>NZ_CP108120.1:2372500-5282500 GCF_045160975.1 Streptomyces sp. NBC_00210 | reverse complement strand
CTTGTGGGGCGGTTCTCCGAGCTTGATCTGTCGGGGGTGCCGGACGATCTGTGGCTCGCGATACGTCAGTACCTGACGCGGATGAGGCAGCTGGATCCGGCGGTGAGCTGGTCGATGGCGGGGCGGCTGTCCGGTGATCTGGCGGCGTGCACGGGGGCTCCTGCACCTGCGGGAGTACCGCCGGCCGCGTATCTGGCGGCCGTGGTGAATGAGCGGCAGGCACGCGATGCGCGGAAGGCATTCGGGGCGGGGCACCGCACTCCGCAGGACCGCACTCCGGACGAGCGCACTCAGCAGGACCACACTCAACAGGACCGCGCTCGGCAGGACGGAGCGACTCCGCAGCGCGTGGCTCCGGGCGGAGATGTTCCGGGTGCGTGGGAGGGCGCGGGGGTTACGGGAGTCGGGGTGCCGGGGGCGGCGGTTCAGGGCGCGGCTCAGACACCGCACGCCACGGGGTTCGCGCCTCCCGCGTAGTCGGGCGGACAGACGGCCACCGGGCGATGGCGGGGACAACTGGCGATGGGGGCGCCCGACGGCCGCCCGCCGATGGACTGTCGCCGGGCGATGGACTGTCAGGGGAAGACGGAGGGCGGGGACTCCAGGTCTTCGAGTTCGATGCCGGGTGCTGCCAGGACCACGTCGCCGGCGATGTGCACGATGTGCTGCTCACCCGTGTCCAGGGCGCTGACCTGGTATTCGTCCACCATCAGCGGGCCATTGTCAGTGGCATGCGCTTCACTCTTCATCAGGGCCCAGGACTGATCGAGAGTGCGGGGGGCGAGGACTGGATCCGTGAAGGCGACGAGGCGGACCCGCGTCGCGGGGGAACCGGGGGTGAGACGCAGGAGACGTGCGGTGGCGACGAGGAAAGCGGGGGATGTGCCGGTGAAGGCGTGGGCGCGGACATTGCCTTCGGTGGCATGGGTGCCGGTGGGGTCGGTACGGACCCAGGTGACGCCGTCGAGGGCGGCACCGCGGACCTGCCAGCTCGCGGCGTGAAGTTCGAGACGGATGGGGCGGCCGAGTTCGTCGATGGCCAGGTCGACGGAGCCGGCATGGTCGCCGGAGGGGGCGGTGATCTGCGAGACATAGCGCCAGCCGGAGGGGCCGGGGGCGCACTGGAAGTGTTCTTCGCCGAGGGGGGTGTGATCGTGCGGATCGTGGAGCGAATAGCGGCCGCGTGGCATGGGGGCGTAGGTGTCCTTGTGCGGTGAGGCTCTTGCCGTGGAGCCGGAGCCGTTCGGGGAGGGTATGGGGCAGGCCCCCGACACGGGGGTGCGGGGGCCTGCCTTGTACCGCTGATACCTGTCGCCGAGTGGTTGCCCAGCTGTGTCAGTAGCCGATCAGTAGCGGTAGTGGTCGGACTTGTACGGGCCCTCGACCTCGACGCCGATGTAGGAGGCCTGCTCCGGGCGCAGGGTCGTCAGCTTCACGCCGAGCGAGTCGAGGTGGAGCCGGGCGACCTTCTCGTCCAGGTGCTTGGGCAGCACATAGACGTCGGTCGGGTACTCCTCGGGCTTGGTGAACAGCTCGATCTGGGCCAGCGTCTGGTCCGCGAAGCTGTTCGACATCACGAACGAGGGGTGACCGGTCGCGTTGCCCAGGTTCAGCAGACGGCCCTCGGAGAGCACGATCAGGACCTTGCCGTCGGGGAAGGTCCAGGTGTGCACCTGCGGCTTGACCTCGTCCTTGACGATGCCCGGGATCTGCGCCAGGCCGGCCATGTCGATCTCGTTGTCGAAGTGGCCGATGTTGCCCACGATCGCCTGGTGCTTCATCTTGGCCATGTCCGCGGCCATGATGATGTCCTTGTTGCCGGTGGTCGTGACGAAGATGTCGGCCTTGTCGACGATCTCGTCGAGCGTGGTGACCTGGTAGCCGTCCATCGCCGCCTGCAGCGCGCAGATCGGGTCGATCTCGGTGACGATCACCCGTGCGCCCTGGCCGCGCAGGGACTCCGCGCAGCCCTTGCCCACATCGCCGTAGCCGCAGACGACGGCGGTCTTGCCACCGATCAGCACGTCGGTGGCACGGTTGATGCCGTCGATCAGCGAGTGGCGGCAGCCGTACTTGTTGTCGAACTTCGACTTGGTGACAGCGTCGTTCACGTTGATCGCCGGGAACAGGAGCGTGCCGTCACGGTGCATCTCGTACAGCCGGTGCACACCCGTCGTGGTCTCCTCGGTGACGCCGCGGATCTCGGACGCCAGCTGGGTCCACTTCTGCGGGGACTCACCCAGGGTGCGGTTCAGCAGGGTGAGGATGTGGCCGTACTCCTCGCTGTCCGCCGTCGAGGGGTCCGGGGCCGCGCCCGCCTTCTCGAACTCCACGCCCTTGTGGACGAGGAGGGTGGCGTCGCCACCGTCGTCGAGGATCATGTTCGGGCCGCCGGTGGGGGTGTTGGGCCAGGTCAGCGCCTGCTCCGTGCACCACCAGTACTCCTCCAGCGTCTCGCCCTTCCAGGCGAAGACCGGGACGCCCTGGGGCGCCTCGGGCGTGCCGTTGGGGCCGACGGCGATGGCGGCCGCGGCGTGGTCCTGGGTGGAGAAGATGTTGCAGGACGCCCAGCGCACCTCGGCGCCGAGGGCGACCAGGGTCTCGATCAGCACGGCCGTCTGCACGGTCATGTGCAGCGAACCGGTGATCCGGGCGCCGGCCAGCGGCTTGGTGGCGGCGTACTCCTTGCGGATCGACATCAGGCCGGGCATCTCGTGCTCGGCGAGGGTGATCTCCTTGCGCCCGAAGGCGGCGAGGGAAAGGTCGGAGACCTTGAAGTCCTGTCCAGTGGCGACAGTCGACATTGCGAGCTGCTCCTCGTGGTGTGGGTCGAGGGTGGGTACGGCTGGCTCTGCGGCGGCGGACACAGGAATGCCCGGGCGCTCGCAGTGCAGTCCGTCGGAGGCCCTCTCTCCCTCGGCCGGTCCCGGATAGGGAACCGCCCGACCGCCATCAGCAGCGACGTCTGGCTCTGGTCACGAATCTACACCGGCGGACGGGGTGGGCCCCAGCCCGCCTGTGGCTGGGATCCGGCCACATCCCGTGTCACGGGGAGACCCTGTGAAGTTGGGTCACCTGGGCTATTGATGTCGCATCCCCGTGCTGCACCATGCTCGGGGATCGGGAACATCAGCACGATCTGCGCCACAAGCGTTAGGAGACCCACGTGACAAATCCGGCGAGTGAGCAGCGGCCATTGAAGCTGCTCGCAGTGACCGCCTGTCCCACCGGCATCGCCCACACCTATATGGCGGCGGAGAAGCTGGCGCAGGCTGCACAGTCCCTCGGCATCGAGATGAAGGTGGAGACTCAAGGCTCCATCGGCGCCGAAAATGTGCTCTCTGACAACGATGTCAAAAACGCCGACGGCATCATCATCGCCGCCGACAAGGACGTCGACCGCAGTCGGTTCGTGGGGAAGAAGGTGCTGGCTGTCGGCGTCGCCGAGGGCATCCACCACCCGGAGCGGCTGATCGAGCAGGTGCAGAGCGCGCCGGTGCACGGTGCGGGCGGCGTGGGCGGAGGCGGGGGCGGCGGCGCCACGTCGCTGACCACCGGGGGTGGCGGCAAGGAGCGCAGCGTCGTGTACAAGGCGCTGATGAACGGCGTCTCGTACATGATCCCGTTCGTGGTCGTCGGCGGGTTGCTGATCGCCATCTCGCTCGCGCTGGGCGGCGATGCCACGTCCAAGGGCTATGCGATCCCGGAGGGAACGTTCTGGGCGCGCATCTTTGCCATCGGTGTTGTCGGCTTCACCTTGATGATCCCGATCCTGTCCGGCTATATCGCCTATGCGATAGGCGACCGGCCCGCGCTGGTGCCGGGCATGATCGGTGGCTGGATCGCCAACACCGGTGAGCTGTACGACTCAAAGGCGGGCGCCGGGTTCATCGGAGCCATCGTCACCGGGTTCCTGGCCGGGTATCTGGTGTTGTGGATCAAGAAGGTCAAGGTCCCCAAGTTCGCCCGGCCGATCATGCCGATCATCGTGATCCCGATCGTCGCGACGACCACGCTGGGACTGTTCTTCATCTACGTCATCGGCAAGCCGATCTCGTGGGTCTTCACGCATCTCACCGACTGGCTCAGCGGGATGACCGGGACGAGCGCGATCCTGCTGGGCGCGATTCTCGGGTTGATGATCGCGTTCGACATGGGCGGGCCGGTCAACAAGACCGCCTTCCTCTTCGGCGCCGGGCTCATAGCCACCGGCAACCAGACCGTCATGGGTATGTGCGCGGCCGCGATTCCGGTCATGCCGCTCGGGCAGGGACTCGCCACGCTGCTGAGGCGGCGGCTCTACTCGGAGCAGGAGCGGGAGACCGGTATGGCCGCGCTGTTCATGGGGATGTTCGGCATCTCGGAGGGCGCGATTCCGTTCGCGGCGGCCAGGCCCGCGCAGGTCATTCCGGCGAACATGCTCGGTGGTGCGGTGGCCGGCGCGTGCGCCGGTCTGGCCGGTGTGCAGGACGCGGTTCCGCACGGTGGGCCGATCGTGGCCGTACTCGGTGCGGTGGGCGGCGTGCCGACGTTCTTCCTCGCGGTTGTCATCGGCACCGTCGTCACCGCGATCACCACGAATGCGCTGATCGACATCAAGGAGCGGAGGGAACGCGGGGCGGCCGCGCTTGTGCCTGCGGCCGCCGGCGCGGGTGCGGTGGTTGCCGAGCCGGTGCTCGCTGGAGTCGGGTCCGGGGCCGGTGCCGGTAGCTTCGGGGCCGGTACTGACGTTGCGGGCTCCGGTGCCGTACGTACCGAGACGTCGCCCACTCCCCCGCCTGCGGTGGCCGAGGGCGATGTGCTGTCCGGGTACCTCACCGCGCAGACCGTGAAGGTCCAGCTCGCCGCCGACAGCAAGGACGCCGCCATCCGCGAGATGGCCGCGATGCTCGCCACGACCGGCAAGGTCGCCGACCCCGACGCGCTCGTGGCAGCCGCGTTCGCCCGCGAGGACCAGGGCACCACCGGGCTCGGCGAGGAGATCGCCATCCCGCACGCCAAGACCGACGCCGTCACCGCGCCGATCGTCGGGTTCGCGCGGTCGGCGGAGGGCGTCGAGTGGGGCTCGCTCGACGGTACGAAGGCCAAGTTGATCTTCATGATCACAGTGCCGGAAGTGGCCGCTGGAGATGAGCACCTGCGGATCCTGGCGCTGCTCTCGCGCAAGCTCATGGACACCGGCTTCCGGGAGCGGATCTCGGCCGCGCCGGACGAGGCGGCGATTCTCCAGGTGCTGGGCGAGATTCAGTAGGGAGTACGCGACAGACGGGGGCAGCTGCACCGCTGCCCCCGTTCTCGTACGCGTAGGGCGTCTCGTACGCGTAGGGCGTCTCGTACGCGTAGGGCATGAAAAGAGCCCCCTGCCAGGTGGCGGGGGGCCTTCTTCATGCGGGTCTTCGTGCCGGATACGGGCGGAGGTCAGTGCGCCGCGCTCGGGCCCGGGCCGCCCGGGGACTTTGCCGGGTCGCTGCCTGCCGCGGCCGCCGACTCGCTGTAGATGTCCGGCTCCAGGTAGATCACGCGCGCAATGGGAACGGCGTTACGGATGCGGTCCTCGGCGGCGTTGATCGCATCCGCGACCTCGCTCGCCGTGTTGTCGTGCTTGACCGCGATCTTGGCCGCGACCAGCAGTTCCTCCGGGCCCAGGTGGAGCGTACGCATGTGGATGATGCCGGTGACGGTGTCGCTGTCGACGACCGCCGCCTTGATCTTCTCGACCTCGTCCGGGCCGGCCGACTCGCCCAAGAGCAGCGACTTCGTCTCGGCCGCCAGGATGAGTGCGATCAGGATCAGCAGTACGCCGATGCAGAGCGTGCCGATGCCGTCCCACACTCCGTTGCCCGTGGCCAGGGCGGTGCCCACACCGGCGAGCGCCAGGACCAGACCGATCAGCGCGCCCAGGTCCTCCAGCAGGACGACGGGGAGTTCGGGGGCCTTCGCGCGGCGGACGAACTCCGTCCAGGAGAGACTGCCGCGCGTCTCGTTCGACTCCTTGATGGCCGTACGGAACGAGAAGGACTCGGCGATGATCGCGAAGGCGAGGACGCCGACCGGCCAGTACCAGGCCTCGATCTCGTGCGGGTGCTTGATCTTCTCGTAGCCCTCGTAGATCGCGAACATGCCGCCGACCGAGAAGAGCACGATGGAGACGAGGAAGGCGTAGATGTAGCGCTCGCGGCCGTAGCCGAAGGGGTGCTGAGGGGTCGCCTCGCGCTTGGCCTTCTTGCCGCCGAGGAGCAGCAGCCCCTGGTTGCCGGAGTCGGCGACCGAGTGGACGCTCTCCGCGAGCATCGACGACGAGCCGCTGAACAGGAACGCGACGAACTTCGCTGCCGCGATTGCGAGATTGGCGGCGAGTGCCGCCACGATCGCCTTGGTTCCGCCTGACGCGCTCATGAGTGCCGGATGTCCCTTCGTACCTACGTCGGTCGCCGCTGCCCGGGCTTTGCCCGGTCTTTGCGATGCGCCATTGTTGCAGCCGCCCTTGGTGGCGCTGCGTCAGGCCACCTTCAACGCCTTCGCCAAGCCACCACCACCGCCGCCACCGTCACCGTCAGGCCACCACGGTGGCGCGGAAGACCGTGCCGGGGCCGCCGCTCGCGCCCGAGATCTCCGCCTTGTCCCCTGCCGGTACGAACGCCGACTCGCCGGGAGCGAGCGTCAGGCCGCCCGCCGTCACACTGCCCGCCGTGCAGAGCAGGATCTGCGGGGTGGGTGCGGTCAGGTCGAGGGGAGCCGCGCCGGGGGCCAGGTCATAGCGGGAGAGGCGGAATTCGTCGATCGGGGTGTCGTAGACCTCTTCACCGGAGGGCGAGGCCTCGGGGCGCAGAACGCCCGGGTCGCCCGCCTCGAAGCGGACGATACGCAGCAACTCGGGGACGTCCACATGCTTGGGGGTCAGTCCGCAGCGCAGCACGTTGTCGGAGTTGGCCATGATCTCCACGCCGAGGCCGTTCAGATAGGCGTGCGGGACACCGGCGCCGAGGAACAGGGCCTCGCCGGGCTGCAGTTGGACGTAGTTGAGCAGCATCGCGGCGATGACGCCGGGGTCGCCGGGGAAGTGGTGCGCGACCGAGGCATACGGGCCGTAGGCGCCGCCGAGCCGTTCGCAGGCGGCCGCGGCCTCGGTGACGGTGGCCGCCATCTCCTCGGGGTCGGCCGTCAGCACCGCGGTCAGCACCTCGCGGAGGGCGGCCTCCTCCGGGTGGGCGTGCAGCAGGTCGACGTACGGCTTGAGCGAGTTCACGTTGAGACCCGCGAGGAGATCGGCGGCTTCGAGGGGCGTACGGAAACCGCACAGGCCGTCGAAGGGCGTGAGCGCACAGATCAGTTCGGGCTTGTGGTTGGCGTCCTTGTAGTTGCGGTGCGGGGCGTCGATGGGGACACCCGCGCGCTCCTCCGCTTCGTAACCCTCTTGCGCCTGTGCGAGGTTCGGGTGGACCTGGAGGGAGAGAGGGGCGCCGGCCGCGAGAATCTTGAGGAGGAAGGGGAGGCGGGGGCCGAACTTCTCGACGGTCGCGGGGCCGAGTTCGCGTACGGGGTCGGCGGCAATGAGGTCGGAGAGCGGCTGTGAGTCGGTGTCACGGGTGACACGGGAGGGAGCTCCCGGGTGGGCGCCCATCCACATCTCGGCCTGGGGCTCGCCGGTGGGGGCGATGCCCAGCAGTTCCGGGATGGCGGTCGTGGAGCCCCAGGCGTAGGGGCGCAAGGTGTTGGAGAGGCGGTCCATTGCTCCCTGTTTTCTTCCTGGTCCGTTCTGGTTCTTCCGGTTGCGGCCGGGCCCTTGCCGACTCTTTTCGCGCCGGTTGTGCTTCGCGCCGGGGCTCTGTGCTTCGCCGGGTCTTTGCGTCCCGTGCCGGTGCTTTTGTTACGTCGGGATGCCGGAGGCCGCCAGGGCCAGATAGATGGTCGCGAAGTCGGTCACGGCGAGGAGTTCGGCGATCGACTCCAGCTCGGTGCCGTCCTCCGGTTCGAGCTCGCTGATCGCTGTGTCGTGACTGAGCGCCAGTTCGCGGGCGGCGGGCGCGGCGGTCAGACTGCCGGCAGTCCGGTCACGCAGCAGTACGACACGGGCCCGGAGCGCCTGCTGCTCCTCCACGCGGTCGCGGAAGAAGTCCTCGGGGTCGGCGCCGGCCGCGAAGTCGCCCGCGAGGAGCACGCCGTGGGCGGGGAGCGCCTCGGGGAGCGTGGCGGCGAGGGCGGGGAGGCCGGCCAGCTCGGCCAGTACGGCGGCGAAGCGGCGGCCTGCCGGGGCGGCACCGTCCCCCTCCGTCCAGATGAGCGGAAGGCTGTCGGCGAGCTCGGCGGCGAGGGTCTTGGCCGGATTGCTGTACGTCGCGATGGCCGGGCCGCACCGTTCGGCGGCGAGGTCGAGGCGGTCGGCGACCTTGGCGAGGGCCTCCGGGGGTGCTTCGAGCAGGCCGACCCGGTCGAGGAGGACCAGGAGCGGCGTGAGCAGGGCCCACAGCGCGCCCGGGCTCGCCGACTGCGTCTCCTCGTACATCTCGTGCGGAGCAGCGGCCATGGGGACGACCAGGCCGTGTGTGCCGTCGACGGCCTCGGAGAGCGGGGAGCGTTGGGGGGCGACGGCGACGACGGTGCAGCCGCGGCGGTACGCCTGCTCGGCGAGGAGCGCGAGGCCCGCTTCGCTGCCGTCGATGGTCGCGATGAGGAGGAGGTCCACGGAGCCCGCCCAGCCGGGGAGCGCCCAGCGCAGGGCGCCGGCGGCGGGGGCGACGCCGGTCGGGTGGAGCCGGGTCACCGGGGCGGAGGCGCCGGCCAGGGCGCCGATCAGGTCGGCGACGCCGGTGGCTGCGGTGCCGGGGCCCGCGACGAGGACGGCGCGGGGGCGACCCTCGGGTTTGAGCTCGGCGATACCGGCCTCGGCGGCGTGCCGGGCGGCGGTGCGTACACGCGCCCCGGCCTCGGCGGCGCCTCGGAGCAGTCCTCGGCGATCGGCGCGGGCGAGGGCTTCCGGGGCGTCGAGGAGCGACTCGTCGAGCATGGGGTTTGGCCTCCGATGCCGTGCGGTGGTGGGTCAGGCGGGACGGCGTGCCTCGTCGACGAGGAGGACGGGGATACCGTCCCGTACCGGGTAGGCCAGGCCGCAGTCCTTGCCGGTGCAGATCAGCTCGGGCGTGTCGGCTGCCGTGCGGTCGGTGAGAGGGGCGTGGCAGGCCGGGCAGGCGAGGATCTCGAGGAGGCCGGCTTCGAGCGGCATGTGCGGGGTGTCCCTTCGGGGGCGTGGCGCGTCGTACGTCGCGTGTCGAACGAGGGGTCGCGGCGTGGTGGATTGGGCCACGTCAGCGTACCGCTGGGGGGCGGGGTGCGGCGCGTTCTGGGGGTACGGGGGCGGTTCCCCCACCCCCGTCCCTCCCCGAAACCGTGGCTCCGTCCCGGACCCCGGGAGCTGTGCGGCTCCGCGCCGGGCACCGCGCCGCTCGCCGGCCCGGACCGTCCGGCCGGGTGCCCCGCGCGGCACCCGGATGGCGGCCCCTCACGCTCCCCGTACCAACCCCAGCACCTCGTCCCGCGCCTTCGCCATCGTCGGCTCGTCCCGTGCCTCCACATTCAGGCGCAGCAGCGGTTCCGTGTTCGACGGGCGGAGGTTGAACCACCAGTCCTCGGTCGAGACCGTCAGGCCGTCCAGTTCGTCGATCGTCACGCCCTCGCGCGACGCGAACGCCGCCTTCACCGCCGCCATGCGGCCCGCCTGGTCGTCGACCGTGGAGTTGATCTCGCCCGAGGCCTTGTACCGGTCGTACTGCGCGACCAGCGCCGACAACGGGCCGTCCTGCGAGCCCAGGGCCGCCAGGACGTGGAGGGCCGCGAGCATGCCCGTGTCCGCGTTCCAGAAGTCGCGGAAGTAGTAGTGCGCCGAGTGCTCGCCGCCGAAGATCGCTCCCGTACGGGCCATCTCCTCCTTGATGAAGGAGTGGCCGACCCGGGTACGGACCGGGGTGCCGCCGTTCTCGCGTACGACCTCCGGAACCGACCATGACGTGATCAGGTTGTGGATCACCGTGCCGCCGGGGTGCTTCGCCAGTTCGCGCGCCGCGACCAGCGCCGTGATCGCCGACGGCGAGATGCCCTCGCCCCGCTCGTCCACGACGAAGCAGCGGTCCGCGTCCCCGTCGAACGCCAGGCCCAGGTCCGCGCCCTCGGACCGGACGCGGGCCTGCAGGTCGACGATGTTCGCCGGGTCCAGCGGGTTCGCCTCGTGGTTGGGGAAGGTGCCGTCCAGCTCGAAGTACATCGGTACGAGCGTGACGGGGAGGGACTGGATGACGGTAGGGACGGTGTGGCCGCCCATGCCGTTGCCCGCGTCCACCACGACCTTCAGCGGACGCATCCGCGACAGATCCACCAGGGACAGCAGGTACGCGGCGTAGTCCGTCAGCGTGTCGCGCTCGGTCACCGTGCCCCGCTCGGCCGCGGGCTCCGGCGCCCCCTGCCCGGACCAGGACTCGACCAGCGCGCGGATGTCGGCGAGGCCCGTGTCCTGGCCCACCGGCGCCGCGCCCGCCCGGCACATCTTGATGCCGTTGTACTGCGCCGGGTTGTGCGAGGCCGTGAACATCGCGCCCGGCAGGCCGAAGTGGCCCGACGCGAAGTACAGCTGGTCGGTCGAGCACAGCCCGATCAGCGTCACATCCGCGCCCCTGGCCGCCGCCCCGCGAGCGAACGCGCCCGAGAGCCCCGGCGACGAAGGCCTCATGTCATGGCCGACGACGATCGCCTCGGCCCCCGTCACCTGGACGAACGCCGCCCCGAAAAGCTCGGCCAGCGCCTCGTCCCACTGATCCGGCACCACCCCGCGGACGTCGTACGCCTTCACGATCTGCGACAGATCAGCAGTCACGGGCCCAACCCTCCTGAAGTCTCCTGAGGTCACTGCGGTCACCTCAAAGTACCCGCCCGAACCAAGCGAGCATCACGACCGGTGCCGCTTGTACGGAGTGCGCTGCGGCCACCGCCGACAGCTCGGGCGACAGGCCCACGTCCACCGTGGCCACGAAAGGGCCGATGACTGCCGCCTGGCCGGTCAACGCCGCCCCGATGTCCGCAAGTTGGGCCGAGACATGGTTGGCCGGGAACGCGGTCAGGAGTCCGGGGAACGCAGCACCCGCAGATGGCCGCGGCGCGCGACCTCCCTCGGGTCCGCCCGGCGGCCGTTCTGCGCACCGGCCTCGGCGGTCCGGCCCTGGGGGCGCGCCGCCTCACGTACCGCATTGGCGAGCGCCTCGAGGTCGTCACCACTGGGGCGGGCCGGGGCGGAGCCGTCGGTGAGCCGCACGACCTCCCAGCCGCGCGGGGCGGTCAGCCGCTCACCGTGCTCGGCGCACAGGTCGTAGCAGTGGGGCTCGGCATAGGTGGCGAGGGGGCCGAGGACCGCGGTCGAATCGGCATAGACGTACGTCAGTGTCGCGACGGCAGGGCGGCCGCACGCGGTGCGCGAACAGCGACGTACAGGGCTCACGACGTTGGACGGTACCGCACTCTTGAGCGGGCTGCGACGACTCTCCACCAGGTCACTCCACCGTGTCGTGGTGCGAGGTCCTCTCCGACCGCTCCCCGAGCAACTGCCCTGACCTGCACGGAAAGAGAAGCCCGCAAGCGACGACCGCCAGCGATTCGGTCATGACTTGGCGTAAATGAGGTCATTCACAATGAGATCGGCGATCGCAGTGAGATATGCAATCGGGCCCAAGCTTGGCCGGAATGTTCAATTAACGACAACCTTTCGACCCGGCGCGCGCAGTCGATCGCCACGCCCCCCGGAGAGCTACGCTGCGTCAGTGATGGACAGTCCTGTACCGCCCCCGCCGTCGGGGCCGCGACCCCGCCGCCGAGACCGCCACGGCCGCGGCATGCGCGGGCCCGTCGCGCCTCCCCAGGTACCCCTTGCCGCGAGCCGCGCCGAGTCCTTCCGCGACCTCGTGCAGGACTCGGTGGAGCGACTGGAACGGCGCTGGCCGCAACTGGCAGACGTGGACTTTCTCGTACTGGACGTGCCGGGCGCGCCGGAGGAGACGGTGCCGCTGGGCACCTCGCTCGCCGCGAACAAGGGACGGCCCGCCCAGATCGTGGTCTACCGGCGGCCTGTGGAGATTCGCACGAAGACCCGCGACGAGCGGGCGATGCTGGTGCACGAGGTGGTCGTGGAACAGGTCGCGGAGCTGCTGGGGCTGGCGCCGGAGTCGGTGGATCCGCGGTACGGCCAGGACTGATCGCAGGCCGCAGACCGCAGACCGCACTGAACGACCGACCGGTTACGGCTACGCCTACGGCTGGTGACAGATTGCGGCTGACAGATTTCGGCATCTGTCAGCCGGACGACCACCGCCGTGAGTCGGTCAGGTGGTCAGGCGGTCAGTCGTCCAGTACCGACAGATCCTGCTCGGCCTCCGGCACCGCCACCGTCCCCCGGTCGTCCGGCAGCGTCTGCACCGTGAACATCTGGATGCCGTCCTGCGGCAGCGCCAGCATCCGCGACGCGTGCACCGGGCCGCCCGACTGCGTTTCGACGGTCAGCGCGTACGAACCCTTGAGCCCGGCCGGCACCGGCGGGGTGACGGCCAGCGTCGTACCTGCCTTGACCGTGTACGTCTTGACGACCGGGGTGCCGCCCTCGGTGCCCGCCGACGCCGTGACCTTCACCTGGGCGGCCGCACCCGGCGCCGTCAGCGCGAGCGTCGAGCCCTTGGCCCGGTTGTCGGCCGCGGTCGCCCGCTCCCCCACCGGTGCGGTCGCCGGGATGAAGGCCACCTCCTGCTTGTCGCCCTTGCCGCGTACGACGCGCAGCGCCGCGACCACCGGGGTGGCCCGGCCGCTCTGGGACGGGCTGAGGATCAGGGATCCGGCCTCGCCCTTGGTGACGTCCAGGAGGTCGACGCTCGTGGTCATCCCCGACTTGACGTGCACCGTCTCGTGTCCGGCCGGGGTGATCCTGCCGGTGGCGCCCGCGAGTTGCACCTTCAGATCGGCGTCGTCGTCACCGGGCGCGAAGACCACCAGGCGTACCGAGGTGGCGTCCGCCGGGATGCCCGGCAGCACCGCCGTGCCCGACGGGTCGGCCGATGCGGTCAGCCAGTCGCTGCCCGTCTTGTCCTCGGCGGCCCGCACCACCGCGCCCACGCGGCCCGTACGGGTGGTGACATGGACCGTCACATCCGCGGTCGTCTCGGAGGTCAGCGTGGACAGCAGAACCGGGACGCTGGATCCGGCCGGGACCGGGATGCCCTCGGTCAGCGTGGTCTTGAGGGCCCCGTCCTTGCCGTAGAGCTCGATGTCGGCGACGGCCGCGGTGGCGTCCGGGTTGGTGAGGTGGACATAGTCCTGGCGGTTCTCGGCCGTGGACACGCCGGGGAACCAGAAGTCGGTGTCCGGGCCGGTGCAGCCGACTCCCAGCACGCCGCGCGCGCTGCCCGCGGTCACCGTGGTGGTCTGCTGGGCGGTCCAGCCCGGCGCGAGGCGCCCGGTGGCGGTGCCGACGAGGGCGGGGGCGTCGCCGCCGCCGGCCTCGGCGCCGACGGGCTTGCCGGGCTCCTTCAGCGCGAGCACCGCCTTGTCCGGCGCCGGCTTCTTCGCCCCCTTCGCCGCGTCACCCTTCGCTGCGGCGGTGCCCTTCTTGGCCCCGTCCTTCTTCTTGGTCTCGTCCTTCTTGGGCGTCGCAGAGCCGGGGTCGGTCAACACCGCCGTGGACGCCTTCAGTTCGGCCGTTCCGCCCTTCGCGTCGGCCGACTTCCCGGCCGGGGTGAAGGAGGTGTACTGCGTCTGAGCGAGCTCGGAGCTGCTCGGCGCGGGGCAGAGCAGGCTGGAGCGTTCGACAGGCAGCCGCGCCGGGGCCTTCGCCTCCGTCGCCGCGCCGCCGTCGGGAGCGGTCAGCGCGGCGAGTCCGGTCACGGCGGCGAGTGCGGTGGTGGCGGCGAGCAGGGAGATGGTGGTGCGGTTCACTCTGACTCGCCTCGCGTTGCGTTGCCGGGGTTGCCGTTCGGGTCGGGGTGCTGGTTGGTCTCACCGTAGGCGTAGGGGTCGTACTGCCCGTCCGCGTACGGCGCCGTCTGGTACGGGTCCTGGTACTGGCCGGCCTGATACGGCTGTTGCTGGTACTGCTCACCGCTGTACTGCTCACCGCCGTACTGCTCGGCGCCATGCTGCTCGCCTGCGTACTGCCCATTGCCGTACTGGTACTGCTCGTTGGCGTACGGGGCGGCATATCCGGCATCCGTGTACGACTGTGCGTCCCACTCGCCGTACTGCTGCTGGGGCACAGCCGCGTACGGCGACGCCGGTTCCTGCGGTTGTTGTTGCTGCTGCTGCACGAAGACGTCCTGTTCGGCGGAGAATTGGGCGTACGCATCGGCAGCCACGGCAGCGTCCGCAGCACCCGCCTCCGTTTCCAGCTCCGCCTCCGCCTCCGCCTGAGCGCGCAGCCTGCGTGCCCGGCGCCCCTCGCCCGCCACGGGCTGCGCCGGTACCGCGATCTCCTCTTCCGGCAGGTCGTCGTCGAACTCCCGCCGCCTGCCCGGCAGTGCGAGCACCACCAGCACCAGCGCGAGCCCGCCCTGCGCCCAGATCCAGCCGGTGTGGGTGGCGGGGTCCTCGTACGTCAGGTCCAGCCGGCCGCCCCCGGCGGGGAGTTCGAAGCCCTGGGCCCAGCCGTCGACGACCGTCTTGTTCAGCTCGCGGCCGTCGAGAGTGGCCTGCCAGCCCTCGTCCGCGCGGTCCGCGATGCGCAGCACCCGCCCGGATTCGCCGGCCGGGATCTTGGCGTGCGCCTCGACGGCGTCGGACGCGACGGGCAGCGGATCCCCCTTGCCGGTGACGATGGTGGCCCGGGCGACCTGGCGGTCGACCCGCCACAGTGCGCTGCCGTCGAGCTGACTGAGGCGGCTCAGGCCGGGCGTCGCGTCCAGGACGCGGCTGGTCTGGCGGGGTGCTCCGTCGCGTACGAGTACGTAGCGGATGGCAAAGCCGCTGAGCTGGCTGGTCTGGTCGGCGCCGGAGCCCGCGACGAGGTTCGCGACGATCTTGTCGAGCCGGGCGTCGCTGCCGCCCGCTTCGGCGAGCTCGGCGTCACCGAGGCGGCCGCCGGAGCCGCGTACGAGGGTGTACGAGACCTTGGCCGGGGAGGTGCCGCCGAGCACGAGGGTGCGCGGCTGGTCACGGGTGTCGCTCTCCTCGGCGACGAAGGCGGGGACCTGAACGGGGTCGCGCCGCGACAGGGGGCCCGTCGCACCGTTGAGCATCCAGTTGCCCGCGGCGAGGAGGGGGGCGAGGCCGGCCGCGAGCGCGATGAGCCCGGCGACCGGCTGGCGCCAGCCGAAGCTCTGGGCGGCGACGCGTTCCCGGCCGCCTTCGGCGCCGAGGACGGCCGCGGTGAGGAGGGCGATTCCGTAGACGAGGGTGGCGGGTCCCGCCCATGCCGAGCCGTTCGCGATCACCGCGAAGATCAGCGCGATGAGGGCGACGGCCCAGGCTGCGCGGATCGCGAACTGCCGCTCTCCGCGCAGCAGGGCGGCGAGTGCCGCGAGCACGATGCCGATGAGCAGGATGCCGCCCGCGGCCTTGGGTCCGCCCGGGCTGATGCCGAGGAGGTCGAGCGCGCTCGCCGACCCGGTGCCGAATTCGAGTCCGGCCTCGCGGAAGAAGGCGGACGGACTGGTCAGCAGGGTGAGCGACCAGGGTGCGAGGACGAGCAGCGGGGTGCCGACGGCGGCAACGAAGCGCAGCCCGTACGCCGTGATGTCGTCGCGGCGCAGTACGAGGACGGCGATGCCCAGCACGAGCGCGAGCGGCCACACGATGGGCGTGAACGCCATGGTGAAGGTGAGCAGGAGTGCGTATGCCCAGGTGGCCCGCCAGCTCGGGCGTCCACTGCCGGTGCTGCGCAGACCGTGGGCCGCGGCGCCCGCGCGGGCGATGAGCGGCAGCAGGATCGCGAGGACGGCCGTGCCGAGCCGGCCGCCGGCGAGTGCGCCGGTCGCGGCGGGCAGGAAGGCGTACGCGATGCTCGCCCAGGCCCGCAGCAGCCGGGATTCCACGAGGGGGCGGGATGCGAAGTAGGCGGTGAGCCCGGCGAGCGGCACCGAGCAGACGAGCAGCACAGTGAGCGCGAAGCCGGTGGAGCCGAGGAAGAGCGTGGCCAGGATCGCGAGCACCGCGAGATAGGGGGGTGCGGTCTGGGTGCCGCCGGTGCCGAGGGGGTGCCAGTTGTCGGCGTAGCGGGACCAGAGGTCAAAGACGTCGGCGGGGGCTGGCAGCAGTGCGCCGCCGGCCAGCGATCCGCCGCCGAAGAGGCCACGGCAGGCGACGAGCGAGACGAGGAGCAGTACGGCGAAGAGAAGAGGACCCGGCTTGCGGGCGATCTTCTTCAGCCGTGCGAACTGCTCGATCTCCAGGAAGTCCGCGTCGTCCCCGCCGGGTCCCGATTCCACGGCGCCGTGCCGGGAGCCGCCCGAGTCGGAGTCGGAACCGCCGCCGATGTGGCCGGCGACCTGTTCGACGGTGGCGCGGACGGTCGCGCCGGGCGGCGGGAAGAGCGGTCGCAGTTCGCTCGCCTCGACGGCTCGCTGCGATCGTCTGCGGCGCCCCGCGATGATCCGCTCGGGCCTCAATAGGACGCCGAAGAGCCCCATGACTTCATCGACGGCCTGGCCGGGTGCCTTGCCGACGAGATACGCGAGCGTGCGCAGCAGGGTGCCGAACACGATGCGCAGCAGTACGTAGGGGAAGACGGCGCCACGTGCGTTGGTCAGGAGGGTGTAGACGGCGCCCGCCTTGTCGACGCGGTGCGGGCTGGCGACGGAACGGCCTGCGCAGTCGACTGTGCGGCGTTCGCGGGCGGCGGCCTCGGCGTGCCGCATGACGGCGTCGGGGGCGATGAGGACGCGGTGTCCCGCGGAGTGGGCGCGCCAGCACAGGTCGACGTCGTCGCGCATGAGGGGCAGTCGCCGGTCGAAGCCGCCGAGCTGGTCGAAGACGTCGCGGCGGATGAGCATGCCGGCGGAGGACACGGACAGTACGGAGCGGATCTGGTCGTGCTGTCCCTGGTCCTGTTCGCGGCGGTCGAGTCCGGTCCAGCGGCGTCCGCTGTTGGCGATGGAGACGCCTGCTTCGAGGAGCTGCTTGCGGTCGTACCAGCCGCGGAGTTTGGGTCCGACGATGGCGGCGTACTCGTCGGAGTCGGCGACGCGCAGCAGCTCGGCGAGAGCGTCGGGGGCGGGCGCGCAGTCGTCGTGGAGCAGCCACAGCCACTGGACGGGTTCGCCGTAGGGGAGTTCGGGCATGTCGTACGCGTCGTCGCGCCATGTCCTGCTGACCGGGTCCCAGCCGCTGGGCCGCTTCAGATAGGGCAGGTCGTCGGGGGTGAGGACGCCGGCCGTGCGGGCCGCCTCGTCGACGGCGGCGCCGAAACCGGTGCGGCGGGCGAGGTGCAGTACGCGCTCGGCGCCGAGTGCCTCGGTGATCAGCCGCGCGGAGTCGTCGGCGCTGCCGGTGTCGGCGGCGATGACGTTCTGGACGGGGCGTTCCTGGCCGAGAAGTCCGGCGAGGGCGTCGGGGAGCCAGCGCGCGCCGTCGTGGGAGACGAGCACGGCGGTGACGACATGCCGCGGGAACTCGGGCGGCTGTGCGGGGGCGAACGCGGCTGTGGTGGCGGACATTGAGGTACGGGCCCTCCGGCCGGGGGTCGCCCCGTAGGGGCGTTGGAGCGTCTTTGACGGGGCCCCACACTAACGGCTGGCACGAGAGCGGTCCGCCGACTGCGGTGAGGATGCAGTCGGCGGACCGTGGTTTACGTACGTGGTTGTGGTGTTTGGTCGGGCCGCGGGTGCCGGGTCGGGTTTCAGACGGCGGCCTTCTTCAGCCGGCGGCGTTCGCGCTCGGACAGGCCGCCCCAGATGCCGAATCGCTCGTCGTTGGCGAGGGCGTACTCAAGGCATTCGGAGCGGACTTCGCAGGCGAGGCAGACCTTCTTGGCCTCGCGGGTGGATCCGCCCTTCTCGGGGAAGAAGGACTCGGGATCGGTCTGGGCGCACAACGCGCGCTCCTGCCAGCCGAGTTCCTCGTCCGCGTCCTCGACCAGCAGTTGTTCGAACAGCTCGGTCATGTGCGCCCCTCGTCTGTCTTTTTGCGTCCCCGTGATGTCGCAGCTATCGATTTCGGCCGAACGACACGAGTGAAATTACAAGTGCGTGGATCCGGGCCAGTCAAGCCGAGATCTGCTATTGGGCCCGGTATTCACTCTGTGGAACCAAGGCTATGCGGAAAGTGTTCAAATCACCAAAAACCTGACACATGCCAGCGGCCTGCCCGCGCTCCCTCCCCACCAGCCACTCATGGGCGGCTCACGAGGAAGGACGCCGCAGGGTTCGATCTTGTTGCGATCTGGCCACTGAAGCGATCCGGATCACAATCCGATCACGGGAGCGCGGCGGCGTTTACGAGCGCGGTTGCAGCGCCATGTCTCCGCGACCACCGCCGCACAAACCTTTCTCCGGACGCCGTAACCGGATGAGGTGAAACATTGCCACCAAATCGGTCATTGAGTTGACAAGCAAAGAGGCCAACCGTCACCTTTGATGACATGCCAGCGACCTCAGTGCACTCCGCGACCCCCCTCCGTGGGTTCCGCAGCGCTGTCCAGGCCCGCTGTTGCTGTTCCAGCTGTTGATGCGCCGTAGCGCTCCAGCATCTCTTCGCATGTAGCTCAGCCCGCGAGTCCTGCGACACCCCAGCACTGCACGTTCTCTGCCGAGGAACCACCGCACCCATGAACAGCGACAGCGACCTCCAGATTGCCGGCGACATCCTCGCCGTACAGCACCTTCTCCAGCCCGCCCGCGAGCACCCGGCGACCGTCGCCGACTTCGTCGGGCTGGCCCGCTCCATCGCCGACGACCGTGCGCAGTGGGCCCACCTCGTCCAGTACGACAGCACCACCCGCTGGTACCACCGGCTGCACACCGGCCCCGGCTACGAGGTGTGGCTGCTGTCCTGGGTCCCGGGGCAGGGCAGCGGACTGCACGACCACGGCCTCTCCTCCGGAGTGCTGACCGTCCTCGACGGCGAGCTCACCGAGCGCACCGAGCGGACGTCACGGTCACTCGCGGCAGGCTCGCAGCGCGTGTTCGCGCCGGGCTATGTGCACGAAGTGGTCAACGATTCGCTCGAGCCCGCGGTCAGCCTGCACATCTACTACCCGGGTCTGACCGATATGCCGATGCACAGCTCCCAGTGCTCCCCGGCCGACCGGGACGTCGTACCCGCCTGACAAGCCCGTCGCCGGGCCACCACCCCTCAAACGATCAGGCTGCGCCTGACAGACTGTCTGCATGCGCATTGTGGTTCTGGCCGGCGGCATCGGCGGCGCCCGTTTTCTCCGCGGTCTCAAGCAGGCCGCACCCGAAGCGGACGTCACGGTGATCGGCAACACCGGTGACGACATCCATCTGTTCGGACTCAAGGTCTGCCCCGACCTCGACACCGTGATGTACACCCTCGGCGGTGGCATCAACGAGGATCAGGGCTGGGGACGCACGGACGAGAGCTTCCGCGTCAAGGAGGAGCTCGCGGCGTACGGCGTGGGCCCCGAGTGGTTCGGGCTCGGCGACCGCGACTTCGCCACCCACATCGTCCGAACGCAGATGATCGCCGCGGGCTATCCGCTCAGCGCCGTCACCGAGGCGCTCTGCGCCCGCTGGAACCCGGGCGTGCGGCTGCTGCCGATGTCCGACGACCGCGTCGAGACGCATGTGGCCGTCGAGATCGAGGGCGAGAAGAAGGTCATCCACTTCCAGGAGTACTGGGTGAAGCTTCGGGCGTCGGTGGCCGCCGAGGCCGTCGTGCCCGTAGGCGCGGACCAGGCGAAGCCGGCGCCCGGTGTGCTGGAGGCGATCGCCGCCGCGGACGTCATCCTCTTCCCGCCGTCCAACCCCGTCGTCAGCGTCGGCACGATCCTGGCGGTGCCGGGGATCCGCGAGGCCATCGCCGACGCGGGCGTGCCCGTCGTGGGTCTGTCCCCCATCGTCGGGGACGCTCCCGTGCGCGGCATGGCGGACAAGGTGCTCGCGGCGGTGGGCGTGGAGTCGACGGCCGCGGCCGTCGCCCAGCACTACGGCTCCGGACTGCTGGACGGCTGGCTCGTCGACACCGTCGACGAGGGCGCGGTGGCCGAGGTCGAGGCGGCGGGGATCCGCTGCCGGGCCGTGCCGCTGCTGATGACGGACGTGGACGCGGCCGCCGAGATGGCGCGGCAGGCACTGGCACTGGCCGAAGAGGTACGGGCGTGAGCTCGCCGTCGGCCGTGAACGCGCCCGGCTACCGGGTCTGGGCGCTGCCCGGCCTCGGCGAGGTGCGCCCCGGCGACGACATCGCCAAGCTGATCGCCGCCACCGAGCCGGGCCTGGTCGACGGGGACGTCCTGCTCGTCACCTCGAAGATCGTGAGCAAGGCGGAGGGGCGGGTCGTCGCCGCGACGGACCGTGAGGCGGCCATCGACGCGGAGACGGTACGGGTGGTGGCGCGGCGCGGCGCCCTTCGTATCGTCGAGAACCGGCAGGGCCTGGTGATGGCGGCCGCCGGCGTCGATGCCTCCAACACCCCTGCCGGGACAGTGCTGTTGCTGCCCGCCGACCCCGACGCCTCGGCGCAGGCGATCCGTACGGGGCTGCGGGAGACGCTCGGCGTGGACGTCGGCGTGATCGTCACGGACACCTTCGGGCGGCCCTGGCGCAACGGTCTGACCGATGTGGCGATCGGCGCGGCGGGGGTGCGGGTCCTGGACGATCTGCGCGGCGGCGTCGACGCACACGGCAATCCGCTGAGCGCGACGGTCGTGGCCGTCGCCGACGAACTCGCCGCGGCGGGCGACCTGGTGAAGGGCAAGGCCGAAGGGCTGCCGGTCGCGGTGGTGCGCGGGCTGCCGCAGCTGGTCGGCTCCGGTGACGGCGCCCGGGCGATCGTGCGGGTCGCGGCCGACGACATGTTCCGACTGGGGACCTCCGAGGCGGTACGGGAGGCGGTCACCCAGCGCCGTACCGTGCGGGAGTTCACCGACGAGCCGGTGGATCCGGGCGCTGTGCGGCGTGCGGTCGCGGCCGCCGTGACGGCTCCGGCGCCGCATCACACGACGCCGTGGCGGTTCGTACTGCTCGAATCCGCGGCTTCGCGCACCGGGTTGCTGGACGCGATGCGGGACGCATGGATCTCGGATCTGCGGCGCGACGGCAAGAGCGAGGAGTCCATCGCGAAGCGGGTGCGGCGCGGCGAGGTGCTGCGGCGCGCGCCCTATCTCGTCGTGCCCTGCATGGTGATGGAGGGCTCGCACAGCTACGGCGATCCGCGGCGCGACGGCGCCGAACGCGAGATGTTCGTGGTCGCGGCGGGCGCCGCCGTGCAGAACTTCCTGGTGGCGCTGGCCGGCGAGCGGCTGGGTTCGGCGTGGGTGTCGTCCACGATGTTCTGCCGCGATGTCGTACGGGACGTGCTGGGGCTGCCGGCCGAGTGGGAGCCGATGGGAGCGGTGGCGGTGGGGCATGCGGCCGAGGCGCCGCGGCCGAGGCCGGCGCGGGAGGCTTCCGCGTTCATCGAGGTCCGCTGACGCCTGCGCGCTCAGAGCTTGCCGATGTCGCCGCGAGGCATCTTCGGCTTGCGGCGGGCCGGGGCGTGGCCGCTGAGCAGGATGAAGCGGGCGGCGCGGTGGCGCTGGCCGGCGTAGGGGGCGAGGAGTTCGAGCATCGCCGCGTCGTCGGCGTTGCGGTCGCCCGCGAGGGCGTAGCCGACGATGCCGGGCAGATGGAGGTCGCCGACGGTGATGGCGTCGGGCGCGCCATTGCTGCGCTGGATCGTCTCGGCGGAGGTCCACGGGCCGATGCCGGGGATCAACTCGAGCCGTTTCTGCGCCTGTTCGGGCTCCATGGCCGCGGCCTCCTCCAGCCGGCGGGCGACGCGTACGGCGCGCAGGATGGTGGAGGCGCGCTTGTTGTCGACGCCGGCCCGGTGCCATTCCCAGGAGGGGATCAGGGCCCAGGTGCGGGGGTCGGGCATCACATGCAGGCGGGTGTCCGGCCCCGGGGCGGGCTCTCCGTACTTCCGTACGAGGAGCCGCCAGGCGCGGTATGCCTCATCCGTGGTGACCTTCTGCTCCAGGACCGAGGGGATCAGGGACTCGAGGACGAGTGCGCTACGGGTCAGCCGCAGGCCGGGGCGGCGGTGCTGGGAGGCGGCGACGAGGCGGTGGCGGGGGGTGAAGGCGGCGGGGTCGTCGCCCGCACCGAGCAGCGCGGGGAGCTGCTCCAGCAGCCACTCCGCGCCGGGTCCCCAGGCCTCGGCCTCTGCGGCGCCGCCGCGCATCGCTACGCGAAGGGTGCCGGGGCCGGCGGGGGTGCGGCTGGCGCGCCAGACGGAGCCGTCGGGGGTGATACGGAAGGTGGGATCGGCGGGGCCGCGGCGGAGTGGGCCGAGGACGAGGCCGAGGTCGAGGGGGCCGGGGGGCGTCCACCGCCGCGTCTGGGTGGCGGGCTCGGCGGTGGGCCGGGCGCCGGTCGGAGCGCTGGTCCCGGCGCCGGTCCTCGCGGCGGTGGCCTGCCGTGGGACGCCTGCGGGCACGACGGTCTCGCCGCCGCGGATGGTGGTCCCGGTGGGGCGGGGGGCGAAGCGTGCTGACACGGCGGGGGTCCTTGGGGGTCGGGGTGCGCACTCTGAGGGTAGGCGGTGTTGTTTCCCCTTAAATTCCCGCCGGTCGAGCTGTATTTTTCACGCGGCCGAAGGCCGCGTTCGGGGGAAAGGGGGCGCAGCCCCGCCACGTGGTGAGGGCAACTACTGGTCCGAGGAGAAGCGCACCGACGAGCCCGGCAGTACCGCGTCGCACCACACCCTCGCCCCGTCGCGCAGTTCGTTGTCCGAGCCCACCACCGCGCCGTCGCCGACCACCACCCCCGACAGCACCGTGCGGGCTCCGATCCGTGCGCCCGCGCCGATCAGGGAGGAGGAGATCACCGCGCCCTCCTCCACGATCGCGCCGTCGAGGAGCGCGCTGCCGTCGATACGGGCGCCCGAGGAGACCACCGCGTTCGCGCCGACGACCGTGCCGCCCGAGAGTTTGGCGTCGGCGGCCACCGAGGCCGACGGGAGGATCAGGCGGTCGCCGCAGCGGCCCGGGACTGCCGGGGAGGGCGCGCGGCCCAGCACCAGGTCCGCCGAGCCGCGGACGAAGGCCTGGGGGGTGCCCAGGTCCAGCCAGTAGGTGGAGTCGACCATGCCCTGGAGATGGGCGCCGCAGGCCAGCAGATCGGGAAACGTCTCGCGCTCGACCGAGACCGGGCGGCCCGTCGGGATCGTGTCGATGACCGAGCGGCGGAACACATACGCCCCCGCGTTGATCTGGTCGGTGACGATCTCCTCAGGGGTCTGGGGCTTCTCCAGGAAGGCCCGCACCCGGCCCGTCGCGTCCGTCGGCACCAGGCCGAAGGCCCGCGGGTCCTCGACCCGGGTCAGATGGAGCGACACATCCGCGCCCGACGACCGGTGTGTGGCGACCAGCGCTTCGATGTCCAGGCCGGTCAGGATGTCCCCGTTGAAGATCAGCACCGGGTCCTCGGGGCCCGACCGCAGCCGTGACGCGACGTTGCGGATCGCGCCGCCCGTGCCGAGCGGCTCCTCCTCGGTGACGTACTCCAGGTGCAGGCCGAGCTCGGAACCGTTGCCGAAGTACGGCTCGAAGACCTCGGCCAGATACGACGTCGCGAGCACGATGTGCTCGACCCCCGCCGCCCTGGCCCGCGCCAGTTGATGTGTGAGGAACGGGACGCCCGCCGCCGGGACCATCGGCTTCGGCGTGTTGACGGTGAGCGGACGCAGCCGGGTGCCCTTGCCGCCGACCAGGAGGATCGCTTCTGTCACCTTGTCGTCTCTGCTTCCTGCTGGGGCCGGCGTGGTCGCTCGTCGGGGTCAAGTCGTACGAGACCGGCAGTGTAGGCAGTGGGTCGGTGCATTCCCGGCCACCGGCATCAGCCACGTCCCTGGTACGTGGCCGCGGCGCTCCGGACGGTGCCGAGCTTGCTGTAGAGGCGGCCTCCCGGACAGTCGGTGATATATCCGTCCCGGTGTCCGGAAATGACATTGAAGGAAACCTTCACGCCCTTCGCGTACTTGCCGCTCCCTCCTGACGTCAGCACCACCTTGCCGCTCGGATCGGCTCCGAACAGCCCGAGCTTCCAGGCGGTGAGCTTGGCAATGGCGGTCACAGCTGCCGCCGGCGGGGTGGAGAGACTGTACGTGCCGAGTACTGCGATGCCCATGCTGTCCGTGTTAAATCCCAGCGTGTGTGCGCCGAGCACCGCCTTATCCACGCCTCCTGCGCGCCCTTCGTAGATGTTTCCGCACTTGTCGATGGCGAAGTTGTAGCCGATGTCGCGCCAGCCACTGCTCACGACGTGGTAGCGGTAAATACTGCGCAGGACGGAGGGCGCCTGCGCGCAGGTATAGCTGTTGCCGGTGGCGGTGTGGTGCACGAAGGCGGCCTTCACGGTCGTCGTGTAGGCGAATTCCTTCTCACGCAACGACTCGTCGGCGCCCCATCCCTTGCGCGTGATGATGCTCGGGCGCGGGCCGATGTAGGGCTTCTCGGCCATCTCCGGGTCAGCTGCCTGTGCCTTGGTCTCCTCCTCGGAGAGGGCCGGGAGTACGTCAGGCTCCTCCTCGGAGAGGGCCGGGAGTACGTCAGGCTCCTCCTCGGACAGGCCCGGAAATTCGTCAGGCTCCTCCTCGGACAGGGCCGGAAGTACGTCCCACTCCTCAGGCTCCCCCTCGGGCGTGTCCGCGGCCGTCCGGTTGGCCACGCCCGGCTCATGCCCCTCGGTCGGTTCGGGCGCGGCGCCCGGGTCGACGAGTTCGAGGCGCAAGCCCTTCGGCAGCGGGGCGCGTTCGGCCCGGCCCCCCTTTACCCGTACCTCCACACCGTCCGACTCCCCCACCCACAGTGGCGCCGTCGACCCACGCACCTTCCCCGAGTCGCTCTCCTCGGTGCCGCGGTCGGCCCGGTGCTCATCGTTGTGCGTCTCCACGTCCTGCCAGCCCGACCACCGTGCAGATCCGAGTGCCCGAGTGCGGACCTGGACCGTGCCGTGCAGTTCGGCGTCCACGTCGTCCCAGACGACGCCGACGAGCGAGAAGGGTCTGACGTCACGCTCCGTCAACCCCTGTTCCGCCGACCGCCCGAGGGGCCCGTCCGTGGCTCTCGGCCCGATCGCCTCCAGTGGCAGCGACTGAGTGGAGCCGGGTACATCCGGCACTTGTGAGGACGCGGCGTGCGCGCCGGAGGAAAACGAAAGCGGAAGAACCAGCGCGGCTGTGCACGCGACGCCGGTCGAGTAAGCAAGAAATCCACGCATGAACAAGATCCTGGGCCCCGTCCGTCGACTCTGCTCGACGGAAAACTGACTGCCCATCGGTCCGACCGGTGGAACCCGTCACCGGTACGGACGTAGCGTCCCCACCCCCGCCGCGTACGCTTGCGCGAGTGAACGCCAGCGACCGCACCCCTGCCGACCTGCTGCGATCCGCGCTCGCCGCGGACCCCGCCCGCCCCTTGGTCACTTTCTACGACGACGCCACCGGTGAGCGCGTCGAATTGTCCGTCGCCACCTTCGCCAATTGGGTGGCCAAGACGGCGAATCTGCTCCAGGGCGACCTCGCCGCCGGGCCCGGCGACCGGCTCGCGCTGCTGCTTCCGGCGCACTGGCAGAGCGCGGTCTGGCTGCTCGCCTGCGCCTCGGTCGGGGTGACGGCGGAGGTGGGCGGCGATCCGGCCGATGCGGATCTGGTCGTCGCCGGACCCGGGCAGTTCGACGCCGGGCTCGCCTGCGGCGGCGAGCGGATCGCCCTGTCCCTGGCGCCGCTCGGCCGCCGCTTCCCCGTCCCGCCCGCCGGGTACGCCGACTACGCGGTCGAGGTGCCGAGCCAGGGCGACCGTTTCGCTCCGTACGCGCCGGTGGATCCGGACGCGCCCGCGCTCAGTGTCGGCGGCAACGAACTGACCGGCGCCCAGCTCGTCGAGCGGGCCCGCGCCGACGCCGCCGGACTGGGCCTCACGCCCGGCTCCCGGCTGCTCACGGGGCGCGGATACGACACGTGGGACGGGTTGTCCACCGGTCTGTACGCGCCGCTCGCGGCGGGCGGGTCCGTCGTCCTGTGCCGACATCTCGACAAGCTGTCCCAGGAGGGCCTCGAGAAGCGGATCGAGAGCGAGCGCGTCACCAACACCGCGGTATGACAAGCCTCTGAGGTCCACCCGCTTGGCGCACACCCGGGCCGAGCCCCCCGCCTCCAGCCTCAACTCCGGTGGATGATCGGCGATACGCGTGCTTCAACGCACAACCAAGCGCGAGGTTCAGCCGTCTAGTCCTGCGATCGGCGACCCAGCGCGCCGCCGACGCCATAAGGATGGACGCAAACGTGACGGAAAGTGCCGGGGCCGGCGAAGCCGGCAAGGACGCCGCCGGTACGGATGGTGCCGGGGGCACCGACGCCAGTACGGGCGCGCTCCGGGGCGCCGACGATGCCGCGCCCGCGCCCGCGGACACCGGTACGGGGTCGCGTACGGAGACCGGTACGGCATCGGACACGGATCGCGGTGCGGACTCTTGCGCGGACGCCGGAACGGAGTCGGACACGGAAGTCGGTGCGGGCTCCCGCACGGAGTCGGACCCAGCCTCCTCCGCACCTGACGCGGACACGAAGTCGCGTCCGGTCGCCGAGGCGGACTCCGGCACCGACGCGGACACCGGCGGCGGCCACAACGGCGAAGACGGTAGCGGCGACGGCGACGGCGACGGCGACGGCGACGGCGACGAGGGCAACGGCGACGGTCGGAGCGAGGAGGGCGGCGACGGAGTCAACCGCAAGCACCACTGGCTTCGTTGGGCCGCCCTCGGTACCTCCGTCGTCGTGCTCGCCGCCGCCGGCGTCGGCTGGTGGTTCTACCGCAAGCTCGACGCCAACATCACCACCGACACCACCGCCGCCGCCGAGCTCGAGACGTACGAGAAGGAGCGCCCCACGCCCGTCGCGCTCGGCGCGCAGAACATCCTGCTCCTCGGCTCCGACACCCGCTCCGGCGCGGGCAACAGCAAGTACGGCCGCGACGACGGCGGCAGCCAGCGCTCCGACACCACGATCCTGCTGCATATCGCGGCCAACCGGCAGAGCGCGACGGCGATGTCCATTCCGCGCGATCTGATGGTCGACATCCCGAGCTGCCGCAAGCCCGACCGCACCCGTACGAGAGAGCAGTTCGCGCAGTTCAACTGGGCGTTCGAATTCGGCGGCGCGGCCTGCACGATCCGTACCGTCGAGCGCTTCACCGGCGTCCGCATCGACCACCACATGGTGGTGGACTTCAGCGGCTTCAAGGGCATGGTCGACGCCGTGCACGGGGTCGAGATCTGCCTCAAGGAACCGATCGACGACGCCGACGCGCATCTCAAGCTGCGCGCGGGCAAGCAGACGCTGAGCGGCGAGGAGGCGCTCGGTTACGTTCGGGCCCGGAAGTCCATCGGCAACGGCAGCGACACCGAGCGTATGGAACGCCAGCAACAGTTCCTCGGCGCGCTCGTCAAGAAGGTGCAGAGCAATGGCGTACTCCTCAATCCGACCCGGCTCTACCCGGTGCTCGACGCGGCGACGAAGTCGCTGACCACCGACCCGGGCCTGGATTCTTTGAAAGATCTGTACGACCTGACTCGCTCTATTCGCAGTATCCCGACCGAAAAGGTGCAATTCCTGACGGTTCCGCGACAGCCGTACAGCGCCGATCCGAACCGCGACGAACTCGTCGAACCCGAGGCGAGTCAGCTCTTCAAGCGGCTTCGCGAGGACACGCCTGTTGCGGTCGTCCCCAAGGGCAAGAACGGCAAGGAGGGCAAGTCCGACGAGGAAACGTCGACCGATGAGAAGCCGGACGACACCGGTACCGCGAGCCCGACTCCGGCGCCGACTTTCTCCGGCACGAATGCCGCTGTGGGCACGTGTGAGTAAAGCGATGGCCAAGTCAGGGTCCGCAGACCATGAAGATTGGGCGAATTGCCCGGTTGTAAGGGGCGTGGAATTTGTCACGGACGTCGCTCGACGTTGACCTGGGCGGATAGTGTGACGCGATCCGGTGCTTCCGACCTTGGGTCGCGCACTGCTGCATCGAAAGACCGAGCGCCCTTCGGGGGAGGCGCCTCGCGTGGCACCGACGGAGGACTCAAGCAACCGTGGATGCGCAAAGCCGTGGGCGGGCGGACGAGATCGACCCCGCCGACCAGTGGGTACTCAACCCGCAGACCGGCAATTACGAACTGCGACTGGACCAATCCGCACAGCATTCGTCCCCGCCGAGAAGTACCGCTGCGAGAAGTACCGCTTCGAAAAATGCCGCTTCGGGAACTCCCGCGCCCGGAAGCCGCCAGGGCCGCAGGACCGCGGCCCCGGGCCGCGAGGTGCCGGGCCGCGAGGTGCCGGGGCAGCGGTCCCGCCGCGCGGGCAATGCCTCCGGCGGTACGAATCCCCCCACGGCCGGCCGCCGCAAGCGCAAGCAGCCCGCGTCGCGCAAGAAGAAGGCGCTGCTGTGGACGGGCGGCGTAATGGCCTTCATCGTCGTCGCCGGCTCCGTCGGCGCGTACCTCGTCTACCAGCACTTCGACTCGAACCTGAACACGGTCGACGTCGCGGGCGCGGGCTCCGGCGGGTTCAACAAGGACCAGGCCATCAACATCCTGCTCATCGGCACGGACAAGCGGTCCGGCGAGGGCAATGACGGCTACGGCGACAAGAACAGCGTCGGGCACGCCGACACCACGATCCTCTTCCATGTCTCCAAGGACCGGACGAACGCGACCGCGCTGTCCATACCGCGAGACCTGATCACCGACATCCCCGTCTGCACGACCAAAACGGGGGACGGGGAGAAGGACATCGGCGGTACGCGCAAGACGCGGTTCAACGAGAGCCTCGGCCAGGAGGGCCGCGACCCCGGCTGCACCATGCGTACGGTCGAAGAAATCACCGGCGTCACCGTCGACCACTTCATGATGGCCGACTTCAACGCGGTGAAGTCCATGACGACCGCGGTCGGCGGTGTCGAGGTCTGCCTCGCCAAGGACATCAACGACAAGGACTCCAAACTCAACCTCCCGGCGGGCAAGCACGTCATCAAGGGTGAGCAAGCGCTGGCGTTCGTGCGCACACGGCACTCGGTGGGCTTCGGCGGCGACCTCAGCCGGATCGAGATCCAGCAGCAGTTCCTGAGCTCGCTGATCCGGAAGATGAAGTCGAGCGACACCCTGTCCAGCCCCACCAAGATGTGGGACCTGGCCGAGGCCGCCACCACGGCGCTCACGGTCGACAACGGGATAGGCAAGATCTCCCGGCTACGTGATCTCGGCATGGAGCTGGCGAAGGTGAACCCGAAGAACATCACCTTCGCGACCGTGCCGGTGGTCGACAACACCGACAAGGCGACCGTGCTGCTCAACGAGAGCAAGGCCCAGCCGCTGTTCTCGATGATCCAGAACGACACCTCGCTCACCGAGGTCAAGGAGAAGGAGCAGGACGCCAAGAACAAGCAGTCCGCCCTGCTCAAGGGGCCGCGGGCGGCCGCCTCCGACGTGCGGGTCGCCGTCTTCAACGGCAGCGAGAAGCAAGGGGCGGCGCTGTCGACCCTCACCTGGCTGCAGAACGAGGAAGGCGTACTGAAGTCGAGCAACGAGGGCAACGCGCCCGCCAAGCTCGCCAAAACGACGCTGACATACGCGCCGAACCAGGCCGATCAGGCCCGCAAGCTCGCGGACTTGATGGGTCTGCCTGCCACGGCGCTGAAGCCGGGCACGAAGGACGCCGTGGGACGTGAGGCGATGACGCTGACCCTCGGATCCGATTTCAAGGGCGCAGGGGTGCCCATCACCGGTCCGGCGAAAGCGCCGGAGGGTGTGCAGAAGGTCGAAGCGGACAAACAGGTGTGCGCCAAGTGACCCCGTGACACCGGGTCATGAGGAGCGCCTGAACGACAGGGGGGACCCGGGGTGGGAAAGAACAGCGTGCGGGGAGAGGGGACGCGTGACCGCGTCCCGCACGCCCGCGATCTGGGCTGGGACGATGGTCTGTACGGCGAGGGGGGCGACGACCACGCCGCCCGGGGCCGGCGCGGCGGAACCGGCCGTCAGGCCCGTACGGCGGAGGGTGTCGCGGCCGAGGGGCCAGGGGCCTCCGCGGACGGTCGGGCGCCCGGTCGTCGGCACAGCGGCCCCCACAGACACGGAAAACGCGGCAAGCGCCGCGTCCTGCGCTGGGTCGCGTCCGTACTGTCGCTGCTGATACTCGGCACGGCCGGCGCCGGATATCTGTACTACGAGCACCTCAACAGCAAGCTCAAGAAGGACGACCTGAACCTCGGCGGCAAGATGCGCGACCATCAGGCCAACGCCGCCGGTCAGGTCCCGCTGAACATCCTGCTCATCGGCTCGGACGCGCGGGACTCCAAGAAGAACCAGGAGCTCGGCGGCGCCAAGGACACCTTCGGCGCGCCGCCCCTCGCGGATGTGCAGATGCTGCTGCACGTCTCTGCGGACCGCAGCAATATCTCGGTGATCAGCATGCCGCGCGACACCGTGCTCAAGATCCCCGAGTGCCAGGACAGCAAGGGCAAGACGTTCACGGCCACCGGCTGGACGCTGACGAACGAGTCGCTCGGCCGCGGCGGCCCCGGCTGCACGGTGGCCACCTGGTACAAGCTCACCGGAATCACGATCGACCACTTCATGATGATCGACTTCGCCGGTGTGGTCTCCATGGCGGACGCCATCGGCGGCGTCCCTGTCTGCGTCAAGCAGAACGTCAACTCGCGCGACAGGCAGGGCCATGGCTCCGGACTGAAGCTGGCGGCGGGCACGCACCCGGTCAAGGGCGAGCAGGCACTGCAGTGGCTGCGTACGCGGTACGGCTTCGAGGACGGTACCGACCTTGCCCGTACCCACGCCCAGCACATGTACATGAACTCGATGGTCCGTGAGCTGCGCAAGAACACCAAGCTGACCGACCCGGCCAAGCTGCGCAATCTCGCCGAGGCCGCGATCGACGCGCTCACCGTCGACAAGGGCATCGGCAGCGTCAAGGAGCTCTACGACCTGGGCGAGGAGCTCAAGAGCGTCCCGACCGACCGGATCACCATGACGACCATGCCGAACTTCTACACCCAGCGTCCCGGCTTCAGCGGCAAGGTCGAGCCCAAGCCGGGCGACGCCGAGCAGCTGTTCCGGATGGTCCGTGAGGACATTCCGCTGGACGGCAAGGCGCCGAAGAAGAAGCCGGCCGCTCCGGCCGTCTCCAAGGACCCGGCAGCTGCGCCCGGTGAGATCGCGGTGATGGTGCAGAACGGCACGGGCGGGGACGGCCAGATCGCCCAGAAGGGCCGGGCGACGGCGGTCGCCGGGATCCTCTCCGGCAAGGGCTTCACCCGGGCACAGGCCGATGCCACGACCAACCCGCAGGAGAGCACGGTCATCCGCTTCTCCAACGCCGAGCTGGAGGGCGATGCGCAGGCGGTCGCCAAGTCCCTCGGGATTCCGCTGACTTCGGTGAAGAAGTCGACGGACGTCACCGGCATCACGCTGATCGTGGGCGCGGACTGGCGGCAGGGCGACACCTACCCGAAGACGGCACCGAAGGACGACAACAAGACGCCGACCTCCGCGCGGCCGCTGAACGGCAGCGACGACAAGGAGTGCATGGCGGTCCAGCCCGGTTTCACCTGGTAGTTCACGCGTACGCGAAGGAGCCCCGGTGCGGATGCCCGGGGCTCCTTCGGGTACGCGGCTGGATCAGGCGGTCTTGACGGCCGGGCGGCGGCTCGCGATGACCCTCTTCGCCAGCGCGCGAGGGCTGGTCAGGAAGCCGTACCCCCACGACATGTGCATGGTGGCCAGCGCAACGGGGATCTGCAGGCGCGCCTTGAGCGGCAGGCCCTTGCCCGCGGGGAAGGATCCGGCGACTATCGCGGCCACATAGCCCGCCGGGACGACGAAGCCGACCGGGCTGAGGGCCACGCCGGCCACCAGGCCCGCGACGATGGCGCAGACGGCCGTCGGCGGGGCGAGATAGCGCAGATTGATGGAGCCCTGGTGGTAGCGGGCAACGACATGGCGCCAGCGGCCGTAGTCCTTGTACTGCTTGGCGAGCGCCCTGACGGAGGGCCGCGGCCGGTACTGCACCCTGAGCTCCGGCGAGAACCAGATCTGGCCGCCCGCCTCCCGGATGCGGAAGTTCAGCTCCCAGTCCTGGGCGCGGATGAACTCCTCGTTGTAGCCGCCCTGCTGCTCCAGCGCCGCGCGGCGGAAGACACCCAGATACACGGTTTCGGCCGGGCCCGCCTGACCGCCGGTGTGAAATGCGGCATTGCCCACGCCGATCTTCGACGTCATGGCGGCGGCGACGGCGTGCTCCCAGTCGTTCTCGCCCTCGGCGTGCATGATGCCGCCGACGTTCTGCGCGCCGGTCTCCTCAAGAAGGCGGACAGCGGTGGCGATGTAGTTCGCGGACAGCATGCCGTGGCCGTCGACGCGTACCACGATCGGGTGGCGGGAGGCCTTGATGGCGGCGTTCAGCGCGGCGGGTGTGCGGCCGGTGGGGTTCGGGACGGTGTGGACGCGAGGGTCTTCGCGTACCAGCTCGGCGGCGATCTCGTCGGTGCGGTCCGTGGACGGCCCGAGCGCGATCACCACCTCCATCTCGCCGTCGTATTCCTGTTCGAGGATGTGACGGACCGAGTTGCGCAGATGCCGCTCCTCATTGAGGACCGGCATGATCACGGAGACAGGGGGCGTGGCGTTCATCGGGCGCCACGTTACCGCGAATGGGGGACACGGACGCGCGGCGGCCGGGTCGGTGCCGGTGGCCGCAGATCGTATCGGCCTACGGTGTGCACGATCCCCCCTGTCACTCGCGGAGGTATCCCCTCTGTTACTCGCGGAGGTATCCCCTCGTGCCCACGCCGCCCCGCTCCGCCCGTCCCCGGCCGAATGCCCAGCACCGGACCCGGCGGCCGGTCCAGCGGCCGCGCTGGGGGGTGCGGGTGGCGACGACGCTCTCGGTGCTGGTGCTCGGCGCGGGCGGCATCGGGCACGCGGTGGTGACCAGCCTGGACACCGGCATCAGCCGGGTGGATCCGTTCAAGGACATGAAGAACCGGCCCGAGGCGGGGCACGGCATGAATCTCCTGCTGGTCGGCACGGACGGCCGCGACAAGATCACGCGGGCTCAGAAGCACAAGTACCGGCTGGGGGGCGCGCCCTGCCACTGCACCGACACGATCATGCTGGTGCACATCTCGCAGGACCGGGAGCGGGCGAGTGTGGTGAGCCTGCCGCGGGACAGCTACGCGGAGATCCCTGAGCACACCGACGAGACCACCGGCAATCACCACGGGGCGCATCCGTTGAAGCTCAACGCGGCGTACGCGGAGGGCGGGCCGGCCCTGACGGTGCGGACCGTCGAGCAGATGACGAAGGTCAAGATCGATCACTATCTGGAGGTCGACTTCACCAGCTTCATGAAGACGGTGGACGCGCTGGGCGGGGTGGAGGTGTGCACGGCTCGGCCGATGAAGGACACATACACCGGCCTGAACCTCGGTGTCGGCACCCACAAGCTGGACGGTGGGCACGCGCTGCAGTATGTGCGCTCGCGCCATATCGACGGGGCGGCTGATCTGGGGCGGATGCAGCGCCAGCAGCGCTTCGTCGCGGCACTGATCAACCAGGCGACGAGCAGTGGCGTGCTGCTCAATCCGGTGAAGCTCCGTGAGGTCGCCTCGACGATGCTCAACTCCGTACGGGCGGATCAGGGCTTCGGAACGGAGGAGATGCTCGCCCTGGGGCGGGCGATGCGGGGCTTCACGGCGGCGTCGTCGGAGTTCACGTCCGTGCCGGTGAACAGTGTGGGCTACCCGGTGAAGGGCCTCGGCTCCACCCTGAAGTGGGACGAGCCGAAGTCGACGAAGCTCTTCCGGATGCTCCGCGAGGACAAGCCGCTCGCGCCGCACCGCCCGCAGCAGCCGAAGGCGACGACGGTCGATGTGGCCCCACGGCAGATCCGGGTCCAGATCTACAACGGCACGCGCACGGACGGTCTGGGCCGGAAGGTCGACGACGCGCTGCGGGCGACCGGCTTCAATACGACGCGCACGCCGGAGAGCAGGTCCGGCGCGGAAGTGCGGCGCACCTATGTGAGATACGACCCACGCTGGGACCGCTCGGCGAGATCACTGGCGGCGGCACTGCCGGGCTGCGAACTGCGGGCGGTGAAGGGCCAGGGCCCGACGCTGAAGGTGACGGTGGGGACGAGGTACAGGGGGGTGACGCCGGTCCGCGCGGAGGAGACGCACCAGGGGGAATTCGGAGCGGTGACGGGTGACCAGGTGGTGTGCCCGTAGCTTGCGACTGGGGGCCGGCCCCCAGACCCCCGGGACGCCCTCCGGGCGTGTCCTCAATCGCCGGACGGGTGGGGGTCTCACCACGCCCGCAGGGAGTAGGGGGAGGGTCCGGGGCGGAGCCCCCGGTCCGGATACCGCTAGTCCTCCATGCCCTCCGCCGCGCGCTTTGCGCGCAGCTCCCTGATCGCCCGGCGGCGGGCCAGCCGGTGCGTGCGGCGGATCTGCGCCTCCTGGTAGCGGCGCTTGTCCCGCTCCGTCTCCGGGATCACCGGCGGTACGGGACGCGGCTTGCCGTCCCCGTCGACCGCCGCGAAAACCAGGTACGCGCTGCCGACCTGCGTCGCAGGCGTCGACTCGTTCCAGCGTTCGGCAAGCACCCGCACGCCGACCTCCATCGAGGACCGGCCGGTCCAGTTGACCTGGGCCTTCACATGCACCAGGTCGCCGACTCTGACCGGCTCCAGGAAGGCCATCTCGTCCATGGAGGCGGTGACGGCCGGTCCGCCCGAGTGACGGCCCGCGACCGCGCCCGCCGCGTCGTCGACCAGCTTCATGATCACGCCGCCGTGCACCGTGCCGAGAAGGTTGGTGTCGTGGCCGGTCATGATGTGACTCAAGGTGGTACGGGATGCCGAAGTGGGCTTGCCCGGAATCTCTGACTCCGGTCGCTGGGCCTGGTCTGTCATGCCCTCCACCATATGCCGGGCCCCATTGCATCAGAATCGCAACAGCCCTGGTGCGATTCCTCACCCCCTATGGGAGGCGAGAGCCCCTGCCTGCACACTGGTCCGCATGAATGATTGGCCCGAAGGATACGGACGCGGCAGCCAGGGCGCGCAGCCCGAAAGCGCTCGCGTAATGCGCCATGTGCAGCGACGACCGGTCCCGCAGCAGCAGTCGCAGGGATACGACGACGGTTACGACGCCTCCTACGACAGCGGCTACAACACGGGCCAGGTCTACGGAGGCCAGGGCGGAGGGAACGGGGTCCCGCCGCAGTCCGGCGCGCCGTACGCCCGCCCCGCCCCGAACTGGCGCCGCCGCCTCAAGATCGGCTCGCTGGTCCTGGTGGTCGCGCTGCTCGCCGTCTCCATAGGCACGTACTTCTGGGCCGACTCGAAGCTCAAGCGCGAGGTCGACCTCTCGAAGGTGATCGAGCGCCCGGGCGAGGGCGAGGGCACGAACTATCTGATCGTCGGCTCCGACAGCCGTGAGGGCATGTCGGCCGAGGAGAAGAAGAAGCTCCACACGGGCTCGGCCGAGGGCAAGCGGACCGACTCGATGATGATCCTGCACGACGGCTCCAACGGCCCGACGCTGATCTCGCTGCCTCGTGACTCGGACGTGGAGATACCGTCGTTCAAGGGCTCCCAGTCCGGCAAGCTCTTCCCGGCGAAGGGCCGCCACACCAAGCTGAACGCCGCATACGCGGAGGACGGCCCGGAGCTGCTGGTCCGTACGGTCGAGCACAACACCGGCCTGCACATCGACCACTACGTCGAGATCGGCTTCGCGGGCTTCGCGAACATCGTGGACGCCATCGGCGGCGTGGAGATAGACATCCCGAAGGCCTTCAAGGACAAGAACTCGGGCGCCGACTTCCAGGCGGGCAAGCAGACGCTGGACGGCGAGCAGTCCCTGGCCTTCGTGCGCACGCGGTACGCCTTCGCGCAGAGCGACCTCGACCGTACGAAGAACCAGCAGAAGTTCCTCGCGGCCCTGGCAAGCCAGACGGCGACGCCGGGCACGATCCTCAACCCGTTCAAGCTCTACCCGACGATGAGCGCGGGCCTGGACACACTGATCGTCGACAAGGACATGAGCCTGTGGTCGCTGGGCCAGATGTTCTTCGCGATGAAGGGCGTGACGGGCGGCGAGGGCAAGTCGATGAACATGCCGATCTCGGGCAGCAGGGGCGGGAACCTGGTCTGGGACAAGACGAAGGTGAAGCAGCTCGTCGACCAGCTGAAGAACGACGAGAAGGTCACGGTCACCTCGGACCGCTGACACCAGTCTTCCCGGACACCTTCCCGGACGCTCCACTGAGATCGCGGACTTCGTGAGGCAGCCATAGGCTGCCTCACGAAGCGATCAAGGAACGAGGTGCGCGTCATGGCGGAGGACACCCGGTACTGGGCCTCGGGCAGCTGGCATGTGACCGACGGGAAGGCCGACGAGTTCATCGAGCGATGGACCGAGTTCCTGACCTGGACCAAGCAGGCCAACGAGGGTTTCCTGACGGCCCGGCTCGTCCACGACCTGTCGGACCCGAACCACTTCGTGTCCTTCGCGGCCTGGCGGGACCTCGACTCCCTCAGCGGATGGCGGGAGAAGCCCGAGTTCGAAAGGCTCTTCGGGGGCTGCCGAGCCCTCTGTACGAACATGCACGGCAGCAACTACGAGGTCGCCGTGGTGGTCTGAGGACAAGCTGGCAGAGGCACCCCGGAGGGTGCCTCTGACCTGCGCTTACAGCGTGGTTTTCAGGTTACGGAAGGTTCCTCGCCATCACGATCCGCTGCACCTGATTCGTGCCTTCGTAAATCTGCGTGATCTTGGCGTCGCGCATCATGCGCTCGACCGGGTAGTCACGGGTGTAGCCATAGCCACCGAGCAGTTGGACGGCGTCCGTGGTGACCTCCATGGCCACGTCCGACGCGAAGCACTTCGCGGCGGCGCCCTGGAAGGTCAGGTCCGCGTCCCCGCGCTCCGACTTGGCGGCGGCCGCGTACGTCAGCTGGCGGGCGGCCTCGATCTTCATCGCCATGTCGGCGAGCATGAACTGGATGCCCTGGAACTCCGCGATCGGCTTGCCGAACTGCTTGCGCTCCTGGACGTAGCCCTTGGCGTAGTCGAGCGCGCCCTGGGCGATGCCGAGTGCCTGGGCCGCGATCGTGATGCGGGTGTGGTCCAGGGTCTTCATCGCGGTGGCGAAGCCGGTGCCCTCAGCGCCGATCATGCGGTCGGCGGGGATACGGACGTTGTCGAGGTAGACCTCGCGGGTCGGGGAACCCTTGATGCCGAGCTTCTTCTCCGGGGCGCCGAAGGAGACACCCTCGTCGGACTTCTCGACGACGAAGGCGCTGATGCCCTTGGAGCGCTTCTCGGGGTCGGTGACGGCCATCACCGTGTAGTACTCGGAGACGCCGGCGTTGGTGATCCAGCGCTTCACGCCGTTGAGCACCCAGAAGTCACCGTCGCGGACGGCCTTCGTCTTCATGCCCGCCGCGTCGGAGCCGGCGTCCGGCTCGGAGAGGCAGTACGAGAACATCCCGTCGCCCTTGGCGAGCGGGCTCAGATACTTCTTCTTCAGGTCCTCGGAGCCGGAGAGGATCACCGGGAGCGAGCCGAGCTTGTTCACGGCCGGGATCAGGGATGAAGAGGCGCATACGCGCGCGACCTCTTCGATGACTATCACGGTCGCGAGCGCGTCGGCGCCCGCGCCGCCGTACTCCTCGGGGACGTGGACCGAGTGCAGGTCGGCGGAGACCAGGGCGTCCAGCGCCTCCTGCGGGAAGCGGGCCTCTTCGTCGACCTCGGCCGCGAACGGAGCGATCTTTGCCTCGGAGAGGGAGCGGATGGCGTCGCGCAGCATGTCGTGCTCTTCGGACGGGCGGTACAGGTCAAACGCCGAGCTACCGGTCGATCCGGACAAGGTCTCTCACTCCCCAAGGAACGCTAACTACCGTTAAGTAACGTAATTTTAAAGGGCTCGCTGTCCCCAGGCATACGTGACCTTGGCGACAGCGGAAAAGTGCCCGTGCCGAGGCCCGACTATGCTCAGGCTCGCATTCCCAGCCCGCGATTCACTGGAGCACCGCATGGCCCTCAAGATCACCGTGATCGGCACCGGATATCTCGGCGCCACGCACGCCGCGGCCATGGCGGAACTGGGCTTCGAAGTGCTCGGCCTCGATGTCGTGCCCGAGAAGATCGAGATGCTGTCGGCGGGCAGGGTCCCGATGTACGAGCCGGGGCTCGAGGAGCTGCTCGCCAAGCATGTCGCGGGGATCGAGGGATCGAGCGGGCGGCTGCGTTTCACGACCTCCTGGGAGGAGATCGGGGAATTCGGCGACGTCCATTTTGTGTGCGTGAACACTCCGCAGAAGCACGGCGAGTACGCGTGTGACATGTCGTACGTCGACCGCGCCTTCAGCTCTCTCGCGCCGCAGCTCAAGCGGCCCGCGCTGGTGGTCGGGAAGTCGACCGTGCCGGTCGGCAGCGCGGCCCGGCTGGCGGCGCTGCTCACCGAGCTCGCCCCGGTGGGTGCGGACGCGGAGCTGGCCTGGAACCCCGAGTTCCTGCGCGAGGGCTTCGCCGTGCAGGACACACTGCACCCCGACCGGATCGTCGTGGGCGTGGAGAGCGAGCGCGCGGAGAAGCTGATGCGCGAGGTGTACGCGACGCCGGTCGGCGAAGGGTCGCCGTTCGTCGTGACGGACTTCCCGACGGCGGAGCTCGTGAAGACCTCCGCGAACTCCTTCCTCGCGACGAAGATCTCGTTCATCAACGCGATGGCGGAGGTGTGCGAGGCCGCGGACGGCGATGTCGTCAAGCTCGCCGAGGCCATCGGGTACGACGAGCGGATCGGGGCGAAGTTCCTGCGGGCCGGGATCGGCTTCGGCGGCGGCTGTCTGCCGAAGGACATCCGCGCGTTCATGGCGCGCGCCGGTGAGCTGGGCGCCGACCAGGCGCTGACCTTCCTGCGGGAGGTCGACTCGATCAATATGCGGCGGCGCGGCCACATGGTGGAGCTGGCGCGGGACGCGGTCGGCGGCGATTCCTTCCTGGGCAAGCGGGTTGGCGTACTGGGCGCGACCTTCAAGCCGGACTCCGACGACGTACGGGACTCTCCGGCGCTCAATGTCGCGGGGCAGATCCACCTCCAGGGCGGCCAGGTCACGGTGTACGACCCGAAGGGCATGGGGAACGCGCGGCGGCTGTTCCCGACGCTGGGGTACGCGGACTCGGCGCTGGAGGCGGTGCGGGGTGCGGATGTGGTGCTGCACCTGACGGAGTGGCGTGAGTTCCGCGAGCTGGACCCGGCGGCGCTGGGCGAGGCCACGTCGAGCCGGATAATTCTGGACGGCCGGAACGCGCTGGACGGCGCGAAGTGGCGCGAGGCGGGCTGGACATACCGGGCGATGGGCCGCCCGCGGGCCTGACCCGCCGGGGCAGGCAGGCCTGACCCGCAGGCCTGAGGCCTCAGCCCGTGCCCGTGCTTGTGCGGCGGGCCCGGTACGTACGCATCTTGGCGCGGGCCCCGCACACCGACATCGAGCACCAGCGGCGCCGGCCCGCCGGGCTGCGGTCGTAGTACGCCCACTGGCAGTCCTCCGCCTCGCAGGCCTTCAGCCGCGCCCAGGTCCCGTCGGCGGCCGCGGCCGCGAGTGCGTGTGCGATACGGGAGACGAGAGTGCCCGGGTCCGCGGGGCGGAGCGCGGCGGACCCGTCCTCGGCAACGGTGACATGGAGCGGGGCCCTGGCCAGCAGCTCGTCGAGCGCGGCGGGCGAGCGGCCCGGTGCGCGGTGTCCGGCGTGCGCCAGGCAGGCGGCGCGAAGGGCCTCGCGCAGTTCGCGGGCGGCGGGCACGTCCCGCTCGGCGAGGCCGAAGGGGGCGCGGCCGTCCGTGGTGTCGAGGGAGTCGGCGCCGGTCTCGATGTCCAGCGTGTTCACCAGGGCCTCGACCAGCGCGAGACCGCCGGGTGCGGGTGCCCTGTCATTCATGGTTGGGACCATTCATGGTTGCGACGTTACCGCCGATGGGGGAGCATGAGGTAACAGTTACCTGTTGAATCGCTTTAACGGTAACTCCGGCTCCGGATCGAGGAGGAACCATGGCCATCGCCACCCTGGGGACCGTCGTGCTGGACTGTCCCGACCCCGTCGCACTCGGCCGCTTCTACGCAGATCTGCTGGGTGGTGAGGTCAAGGTCGACGACGGCTGGGTCACGCTGAAGGGCGTGCCGGGCGCCGCGCTGGCGTTCCAGGCCGCGCCCGGCTTCGTACCGCCGCAGTGGCCTGCGCCGGACGCCTCGCAGCAGTTCCATCTGGACCTGACGGTGGAGGACCTGGACACGGCCGAGAAGGGGGTGCTGGCCCTGGGCGCCAAGCCGCTGGACGCGGATGACAGGTCGAGGTCGTGGCGGGTGTACGCGGACCCGGCGGGGCACCCCTTCTGCCTGTGCGCGTGCTGAGGTTCTGCGTGTGCGTGTGCCGAGGTTCTGCCTGTGCGTGTGCCGAGGTTCTGCCTGTGCGTGTGCTGAGGCCGGCGTCGCTCACGCGTCCAGCGGCGTCAGCACCGGGCCGGAGCGGCGGGGCTTCGTCGATCTGGCGGTGAACTCCGCCGCCCGCAGCACCCGCGATACGTTCCCCCACGTCAGCGCCTCGATGTCCGCCTCCGGCCAGCCGCGGTCCAGGAGTTCGGCGATCAGGCGGGGGAAACACGACACATCGCCCAGGCCGGGGGCGTGCGGGGTGCCCGTGTCGTAGGCGCCGGTGAGCGCCACCGACTGAGGGCCCGCCGTGTCGCGGACATGGGTCAGACGGTCCGCCGCCTCGCGGAGGGTGGCCGCCGTGCAGGCGACCATGCAGACGCCGCCGTTGGCACGGAGCCGCTGCAGGACATCGTCCGGGACCTCTTCCGGATGGTGCGAGATGACGACCGGGGCCTTGGCCACCGCCAGCGTCCGGCACATCGTCTCCGGCGTGCAGCCGGACAGGTCGACGAGGACGCCAAGGCGGTTCATTTCGCGGACGACTTCCCAGCCGGCGGAGGTCAGGCCGGTGCGCTGCGTCCAGCGGGTGCCCGCCAGGGTCAGGCTGCGAACGCCCAGCGCGTGATACGCCCGCAGGGTGGCGAGCGAGCCGCCGAGCGCCGGGCCCGAGACCGGGCCGAGCAGCGCGGCCGTCCGCCCGCAGTTGCGCGCGTCGGCCATGTCGTCGGCGCTCAGCGCGAGGCGAAAGCCCTCGGGGCACTCGGCCACCAGGGTGCGGACCAGGTCGAGTTGTTCCAGCGTCGCCGTCACCGCCCGGTCACCCGTGAGCTCGGGCGGCACATGCAGGGACCAGAACTGCGCACCGACGCCACCGACCCGCAGCCGCGGTATGTCCGTCTCCAGCAGCCCCTCACCCTGTTCGATGTCGTACGACGAGATGTCCCGCAGCGCCCCCGCAAGCCCGCTCCGGCCGTCGGCTATGGGGTGCGTGGCGAGGAGCTCCCGGGCGCGCTCCAGGCTCTCGGCCGCGGGCTCGGGCGGCTCCGGCTGCTCGGGCGGCTCTGCCGGCTCCGGCTCAGGCGGCTCCGACTCAGGCAGGTCCGGCTCAGACAGCTCCGATGACGGCTCTCTGCTCGGCGGCGCCGGGCCGTCGAGGTCGCCGACCGCGACGGCGGGGTCGGGGTCGTCCTGCTGCAGATCTGCCATGGCGTCCTCCGAGCTTCGACGGCGGTGCCGTACGCCCACCGTGGCACGGGAGTCGCGAGGGTTCGCGGCAACGTGGTGCGTTCGGGGGTACGGGGGCCTGATCCCCGTACCCCCGAAGCGCACTCAGCCGTATCCAGCCGTAGTCAGCCGTACTCAGCCGTCGAGCTGCCCGATCGTCGCGTTGGACGGACCGCGCCGCGTCTGCAGGTCGCGCGCCACGTCCTCCGCCGCCCGCAGCGCCCGCACCGCGTTCTGCCAGGTCAGCTTCGCCAGATCGGACCCCGACCAGCCGCGCCGCAGCAGCTCCGCGATCAGGTTCGGGTACCCCGCGACGTCGTCGAGGCCGGCCGGGACGAAGGCAGTGCCGTCGAAGTCGCCGCCGATGCCGATGTGGTCGACACCGGCCACCTCGCGCATATGGTCCAGGTGGTCCGCGACCGTCGACACGGTCGCCACCGGCCGCGGGTTCGCCGCCTCGAAGGCCGCATGGACCTTCATCGCCTCCGGCGTGGTGTCCAGGTGGTGCAGGCCGTGCGACTCCATGTTCTCGTCCGCGGCACGGGTCCAGTCGACCGCCGCCGGGAGGATGAACTTCGGCACGAAGGTGGCCATCGCCACCCCGCCGTTGGCGGGCAGCTGCGCCAGCACGTCGTCCGGGATGTTGCGTACGTGGTCGCAGATCGCCCGGGACGAGGAGTGCGAGAAGACCACCGGAGCGACCGACGTGGCGAGCGCGTCCCGCATAGTCGACACCGCGACGTGCGAGAGGTCGACGAGCATGCCGATGCGGTTCATCTCCCGTACGACCTCTTCGCCGAAGGCCGAGAGCCCGCCGACGCCCACCTCGTCGGTCGCCGAGTCCGCCCACGCGATGTTGTCGTTGTGGGTCAGCGTCATATAGCGCACGCCCAGTGCGTACAGCGCGCGCAGCGTGCCCAGGGAGTTGTTGATGGAGTGGCCGCCCTCGGCGCCCATCAACGAGGCGATACGGCTCTCGCCGCGCGCCTTCTCCATGTCGTCCGCGCTCAGCGCGCCGGCCAGTTCCGCCGGGTAGCGCGCCAGCATCTGGCGCACCCCGTCGATCTGCTCCAGTGTCGCGCTGACCGCGTCGTCCCCGGCCATGTCGCTGCGTACGTACACGGACCAGAACTGCGCGCCGACCCCGCCGGAGCGCAGCCGGGGGATGTCGGTGTGCAGCCGGCCGGTCTGGTCGGCGGCGATGTCGAGCCGGTCCAGGTCGTAACGGACGCGCTGGCGCAGCGCCCAGGGCAGGTCGTTGTGTCCGTCGACGACGGGGTGGGACGCAAGGAGCTCGTGTGCCCGGGTGAGGAAGTCCATGTCTGTGTTACTTCCCGGAGGTCACTTCCCGAAGCCGAAGGACTCCGCGCCGCCCACCTTGGCCCGCAGCCGCTTGCCCTTCTCCGTGGCCTGGTCGTTCAGCTCCTGCTGGAACTCCCGCATACGGGCGAGGAGTTCGGTGTCCTGCGTGGCAAGGATGCGGGCCGCGAGCAGGCCCGCGTTGCGCGCACCGCCGACCGAGACCGTGGCGACGGGCACGCCCGCGGGCATCTGCACGATGGACAGCAGCGAGTCCATCCCGTCGAGGTACTTCAGCGGTACGGGAACGCCGATCACCGGCAGCGGGGTGACGGAGGCGAGCATGCCCGGCAGATGGGCCGCTCCCCCGGCGCCCGCGATGATCGCCTTGAGGCCGCGGTCCGCCGCTGCCTCTCCGTACGCGATCATTTCGCGCGGCATCCGGTGCGCGGACACGACGTCGACCTCGAAGGGGATCTCGAACTCGTCGAGCACCTGCGCGGCGGCCTCCATCACAGGCCAGTCGGAGTCCGAGCCCATGACGATGCCGACGAGGGGGCGCTGTGCGGGGCTGGTCATTCGGTGATCGTTCCTCTGAGGTAGCCGGCTGCGTGACGGGCGCGCTCCAGCACGTCGTCCAGATCGTCGCCGTAGGTGTTGACGTGACCCACCTTGCGGCCGGGCTTTACGTCCTTGCCATACATATGGATCTTCAGCTGCGGGTCGCGGGCCATGCAGTGCAGATACGCCGCGTACATGTCGGGGTAGTCGCCGCCGAGCACATTCGCCATGACCGTCCACTTCGCGCGCGGGCGCGGGTCCCCGAGGGGGAGGTCGAGCACGGCGCGTACGTGATTGGCGAACTGGGAGGTCACGGCCCCGTCCTGGGTCCAGTGGCCGGAGTTGTGCGGGCGCATGGCGAGCTCGTTGACGAGGATGCGGCCGTCGGCCGTCTCGAAGAGTTCGACCGCGAGATGGCCGACGACGCCGAGTTCCTTGGCGATCCGCAGGGCGAGCTGCTGGGCCTGGCCGGCCACTTCCTCGTCCAGACCGGGCGCGGGCGCGATCACCGTGTCGCAGACGCCGTCGACCTGCTGCGACTCGACGACGGGGTAGGCGACGGCCTGGCCGTGCGGGGAGCGGACGATGTTGGCCGCGAGTTCGCGGATGAAGTCGACCTTCTCCTCGGCGAGGACGGGGACGCCGGCCTTGAACGGGGCCTCGGCGTCCGCCTGCGTACGCACGAACCAGACGCCCTTGCCGTCGTAGCCGCCCCGGACCGTCTTGAGGATGACGGGGAAGCCGTCCCCTTCCTCGGCGAAGGCCGTCACATCGGCGGGGTCCGTCACGATGCGGTGGCGCGGGCAGGGCGCGCCGAGCTCGTCGAGCTTGGCGCGCATCACGCCCTTGTCCTGCGCATGCACCAGGGCGTCCGGCCCCGGGCGGACGGGAATGCCGTCCGCCTCCAGGGCACGCAGGTGCTCGAAAGGGACATGCTCATGATCGAAAGTGAGCACGTCGCAGCCCCGCGCGAACTCACGCAGCGTGTCCAGGTCGCGATAGTCGCCGATGACGACATCGCTGACCACCTGGGCCGCGGAGTCCTGCGGGGTGTCACTGAGGAGCTTGAATCTGATGCCGAGGGGGATGCCCGCCTCGTGGGTCATACGGGCGAGCTGGCCGCCGCCGACCATGCCGACTACCGGGAACGTCACCCACCTAGGGTATCCGCCGCCCCGGCACCCCCTGTCGCCCGCGGGCACCCGGCCGCCGTCGCCCTGGTCACAGCCTCGCCACACCATTGTTCGATGCCGCCGGGCACGTGGGCGGCTCACTGGTTAGCATGAGCGGGTTGACGCTGCCGAAACGATGGGGCTGAACTCTCACTATGAGTTACCGAGGCGGAGCGCTGCGCGGACAGCTCGACCAGCTCATGCGTGAGGTCGCCAAATTCGGAGCCGTGGGGGGCATGGGCCTGCTCGTCAATCTGGCGGTGTTCAACCTCGTCCGGCACACCACCGAGGTCCCCGTGGTCCGGGCGTCCATCCTGGCCACCGTCATCGCGATCGCCTTCAACTATGTGGGCTTCCGCTACTTCACCTACCGGGACCGCGACAAGAGCGGCCGGACCAAGGAGCTCACGCTCTTTCTGCTGTTCAGCGTGATCGGCCTGGTGATCGAGAACGGGATTCTGTACGCGGCGACGTACGGCTACGGCTGGGACAGCCCGCTGCAGAGCAATGTCTTCAAGTTCCTCGGCATCGGCATCGCGACGCTGTTCCGCTTCTGGTCCTACCGGACCTGGGTGTTCCGGGCGCTCCCTGCGCGGGAGGCCGTGCACACTGCGGAATCGTTCCTGGGCCCGCGGCGTGCGGAGCGTACGGAGCGTGCGGAGCCGGACCGGGTGAGCCGCTGAGCCTCATCTGACGGTTGGCGGGTCGCTCTTGCGGCCGCGCGCGACGCGGCTCAGGAACAGCGCGAAGACCGGTGGATGCTGTTGGAGCAGCTCGAGGCGGCCGCCGTCCGCCTCCGCGAGATCGCGGGCCACGGCCAGTCCGATACCGGTGGAGTTGCGGCCGCTGATGGTCCGCTCGAAGATCCGCGCGCCGAGGTCGGCCGGTACGCCCGGGCCCTCGTCGGTCACCTCGACCACGGCCTGATTGCCGGTGACGCGGGTGCGCAGGGCGACGGTGCCGCCGCCGTGCATCAGGGAGTTCTCGATCAGCGCGGCAAGCACCTGGGCGACCGCGCCCGGGGTGCCGACGGCCTGCATGCCCTGCCGTCCCGAGCAGACGATGGCGCGGCCCGCGCTGCGGTAGGCCGGGCGCCACTCCTCCAGCTGCTGCTTGACGACCTCGTCCAGGTCGAAGACCACGGCGGAACCGGTGCGGGGGTCGCGGGAGTTGGTGAGCAGCCGCTGCACGACGTCGGTGAGCCGCTCAACCTGGGCGAGTGCGATGCTCGCCTCCTCCTTCACCGTGTCCAGGTCGTCGGTGACGGTGATCTCCTCCAGCCGCATGGAGAGCGCGGTCAGCGGTGTACGGAGCTGATGCGAGGCGTCCGCGGCGAGCCTGCGCTCGGCGGTGAGCATCCGCGCGATGCGCTCGGCACTGGCGTCGAGGACGTCCGCGACCCGGTCGAGCTCGGGCACGCCGTACCGCTTGTGGCGGGGGCGCGGGTCACCGGAGCCGAGGCGTTCGGCGGTCTCGGCGAGGTCGGTGAGCGGGGAGCCGAGGCGGTTCGCCTGGCGCACGGCGAGCAGGACGGCGGCGACGACCGCGAGCAGGGCGACGGCACCGATGATCATCAAGGTCCGGCCGAGCTCACGGGTGACGGACGAGCGGGACTCCTCGACGGTGACGGTCTCCTTGCGCTCGCCGTGCGCGACACCGCGGATGACGTCGTCGGAGGGGCGCCTGCCGATCTCGATGGGGTCGCGGCCGGGGATCTCGATGAGGGCGTACCGCTTGGCCCCGATCTGCTCGGCGAGGATGTCGGGATTGACGGGCTCACCGCCGACGAGGCGGCTGTCGACGATGCTGACGAGCCGGAGGGCTTCGGAGTCGACGCTTTCCTGGGCGGAATTGGAGATGGTGCGGGACTCGACGAGGACGAGGGAGACACCGAAGACGGCGATGACGACGAGCACGACGGCGAGGGTTGAACTGATCAGTCGTCGACGCAAGGTCGCCTCCGGCGGGGGGTGCGTTTCTGGTGCGGGGTGCCGTTGCGCGGGCCGGGCGGCGGTCCGCGGTGCGGGCGTCCGCGGGTTCCATTGTGCGACCTGCGCGGGGGTCCGGCTGCGGGGTCTGCGGTGCGGGCGTCAGCAGGGTGCGGGTTCCGGGTCCCCTCCGGGATCGACTCCTCGGGGTCGGCGGCCTACGGCGGTGCGCATTGATCACCGGGTCCCGCCGCCGATCCCCTGCGGGGACGACCCTGCACGGCCCCTCCCCACGGTAACGACATCCGGGGCCGGGCCGCGCCGCCGCGCGGGAAAAGGCGGGGCAGCGGGAGCTCGACCGGACACGAACCCGGGCCCTTTGGCGGTTCGCCCGCGAAGCCCACCACCGGGCAGCAACCGCCAACGCCCCCTGGCCCACGGCAACCACGAACCTGGTGACTTCCACCAACGTCCCCCGGCCCACGGCAACCACGGACCCGGGTGGCTCAGCTCTTTTCGAAGCGGAAGCCGACCCCGCGCACCGTCGCGATGTACCGCGGGTTCGCCGCGTCGTCACCCAGCTTTTTCCGCAGCCATGAGATGTGCATGTCCAGCGTCTTCGTGGACGACCACCACGTCGTGTCCCACACCTCGCGCATCAGCTGGTCCCGTGTGACCACCCGTCCCGCGTCCCGGACCAGGACCCGCAGCAGGTCGAACTCCTTCGCCGTGAGCTGCAGTTCCTCGTCGCCCATCCACGCGCGGTGCGACTCGACATCGATCCGCACCCCGTGCGTGGCCGGCGCCGCCGCCGGTTCCGTCGCGCCGCGGCGGAGCAGCGCCCGCACCCGGGCGAGCAGTTCGGCGAGTCGGAACGGCTTGGTCACATAGTCGTCCGCGCCGGCGTCGAGACCGACCACGGTGTCCACCTCGTCCGCGCGCGCGGTCAGCACCAGGATCGGCACGGTGTGGCCCTCGGCGCGCAGCCGTCTCGCCACCTCCAGGCCGTCCATACCGGGCAGCCCCAGGTCGAGCACGACGAGGTCCACGCCACCGGCCAGTCCCGCGTCGAGCGCGGTCGGGCCGTCCTCTCGCACCTCCACCTCGTAACCCTCCCGGCGCAGGGCGCGGGCCAGCGGTTCCGAGATGGACGCGTCGTCCTCGGCGAGCAGTACACGGGTCATGGGGTGATGGTAGTCCGCAAGACGTACGCGCTGGTGCTTGATCGTCAAGCCCTGTGCCTTTGGGATGCGATCATGATTACGACCTTCGATTCAGGGCAGTCGGTTCCAAGGAAACCTGTGATCCATCTCTCAAGTCCTTCCATATCCGGCAGTGTCGTGTCGTATGGTGGCGAGACGCCTGTAGCACGACACGGGACCTTTGGCCTGCACACGAGCCAAGGGTCTCTTTTCTGTGCGAGGTTGGCTTGCCCAGCCTCGACGACAGTGAATGACCTGTGGGCCGGGCCCTGAGCGCGACATAGCGCGAGGGGCGTGGATCCCGGTGTGGACTGTCCCCCTCTGCAGACCGCGGAGCGACCCCTCAGGCGTGGGGTGGGGCACGTCCCTTGCCGGTGCCGGCCTCCCCCCGCAGGGCGCGTACCCCGCTCACGAAGCACCGCGTCCCGAGCTAGCAAGGATCGACATGGCGTCCAGCCTGACGAAGGACTCGGTTGTCACCGAGAAGACCTTCCTCGGCCACCCCCGCGGCCTGGCCACTCTCTTCATGACCGAGATGTGGGAGCGCTTCAGCTACTACGGCATGCGCGCCCTTCTCGTGCTCTACCTGGTCTCCGGTGGCGCCGACGCGGCAACCGGCTCCCAGGGCGGCGGCCTCGCCATGACCGCGGCCACGGCGTCGGCGATCTACGCCGTCTACGTCTCGATGGTCTACCTCATGGCCCTGCCCGGCGGCTGGTTCGGCGACCGCGTCTGGGGCGCTCGCAAGACCGTCACCATCGCCGGTTTCGTGATCATGGCAGGCCACCTCTCGCTCGCGGTCCCGGGCCAGGCGATGTTCTTCGTCGGCCTGATCCTCGTCGCCGTCGGCTCCGGCCTGCTGAAGGCCAACATCTCCACGATGGTGGGCCACCTCTACGACGGTCCGGACGACCCGCGCCGTGACGGTGGCTTCACGGTCTTCTACATGGGCATCAACCTCGGTGCGTTCGCCGCGCCGTTGGTGATCGGCACCGTCGGTGAGAAGCACAACTGGCACCTCGGCTTCGCGCTTGCCGCGGTCGGTATGGCCCTGGGTCTGGCCCAGTTCCTGATCGGCACCCGGAACCTGAGCGAGAAGAGCAGCGTCGTCCCGAACCCGCTCTCCGTCGAGGAGCGCACCGGCATTCTGGTCAAGGTCGCCATCGGCGCCGTCGTGATCGCCGGCTTCTACGGTGCCGTGGTCACTGCAGGCATGTACACCCTGAACTGGGCGCTGGTGCCGCTCACCCTGGCCGGTCTGATCATCCCGATCGCCGTGCTCGTCCGCATCAAGCTCGACAAGGGCCTGGACAGGGCAGAGCAGTCGAAGATGAGCGGCTACATCTGGTTCTTCGTGGCCGCGGCCGTGTTCTGGATGATCTACGACCAGGGCGGCTCCACGCTGTCCCTGTTCGCGGACAGCAAGACCGGCGACAGCCTGCTCGGCTTCGACTTCCCGGCCACCTGGTTCCAGTCGCTGAACCCGCTGTTCGTCATGGCGCTCGCCCCGGTCTTCGCCTGGATGTGGCTGTGGCTGGCCCGCAAGAACCAGGAGCCCAGCACCATCGTGAAGTTCGCGATGGCTCTGGTCCTCGTCGGCGGTTCGTTCTTCGTCTTCGTCGTGCCGATGGGCATGGCCGGTGACGGCACGAAGGTCAGCCCGATGTGGCTGGTCTCGATCTACATGATCCAGACGATCGCCGAGCTGTGCCTCTCCCCGGTCGGTCTCTCGGTCACCACGAAGATGGCGCCCAAGAAGTACGCCAGCCAGATGATGGGTGTCTGGTTCCTCTCCGTCACCGCGGGTGACTGTGTCACGGGTCTGCTCTCGCTCGCGGGTGTCGACCTGAACGGAACCGCGATCATCGCCATGCAGGCCCTGCTCGCCGCCGTGGCCGGCTTCGCGATCTACATGTACCGCAAGAAGGTCGAGACGCTGATGGGCGACGTCCACTGACGTAGCTCCTGGGCATACGCTTCTGCGCATACGAAGGGCCGTCGCACCGGATTCGGTGCGACGGCCCTTCGCGCGTACCGGGACCGCTAGCGCGTGCCGCGCAGCCGGCGCCACGGGGTGAACGTGAACACCGCGCCGCCCAGCAGGATCACGGTGCCCGCGACCAGGGCGAGGGCACGCAGGGCGCCGTTGTCCTCGGCTCCGGTCTGGGCGAGGCCGCCGCTGGTGCTCGCCGAGCCGCCGGAAGACGCGCCGCCGGTGCCGGAGCCGCCCGACGCGCCGCCCGGCTGGGCCGAGGTGTCGAGCTCCAGGGAGACAGGCGCCGTGCCCTTGACCGTGCACGGGATGCTGATCTTCTGGCCGCCCAGGGTGACGTCGATCGTCAGCGTGCCCGGGCTGAGCGTGGACTTGCCGCTGGCGCCCGGCTTGTAGGTACCGGCCATGTCGGGCAGGTCCACCGGCTTGCCCTGCTCCAGCGGATCCTTGTTGGCGGGGCCCGTGACGGGCACGGTGCCCTTGTCCGCGCCGCCGAGAAGGACGGCCATGGAGGGCTTGAGCGCGCCCGCGGGGAGCGCCGCCGGGCTGTTCATGACGCCCTTGGCCGTCTTGACGACGAGGTCGTAACTGCCGCCGTTCTTCTTGGCGTTGATCGTCACCTTGGAGCTGATGCTCGCCGGTCCCGGCGACTTGCACTCGAAGGTGACTGCGACCTCCTTGCCCGGGAAGTCGCTCTGGCCGCCGTCGCCCCCGCCCGAGGCGGTGCCGCCGGAGGTGGTCCCGCCCGAGGTGGTCCCGCCCGCGGTCGTCCCACCGGAGGTGGTCGTGCCGCCGGACGTGGTCGTACCGCCCGACGTGCCGCCGCCGTCCGACACCTTGATCGTCACCGCGGCCTTGACCGTCTCCTTCGGCGTGCACTTGGTGTCGGTGGACATCGGCTTGGAGACGTTGATGTTGTACGCGTCGGGCGTGAGCGTGACCTCGCCCGCCTTGGTGAGCTTGATCCTGCCCTTCATGTCGGACAGCTTCATCGGGCTGTTCTTGGGGATCGGCGGGTTCGTCCGCGGCCCCTCCATCGCGATGTCCGCGCTCTGCGCACCGGCCGCCTTGAGCGTGCCGGTCGGCTTCACCGTGTCCTTCTCCAGGTCGATGATGTCGGGGTTCTTGGAAGCCGCCTCGACGAACTTCCACACCACTTCGACCTCGTCGCCGACCTTGGCCTCGGCGGGCGCGGTGATCTGCACCTTGGTGGTGCCCTGCACGGGTGGCAGACCCGAGATCGGCGGCGGGATGCACTCCGTCTTGTACGAGACCTCGGCTGCCTGGGCGGGGCTTGCGGCCAGCAGGATCCCCGCACCGCCGAGCATCAGCGCGACTCCGGCCGCGCTCATCCTCCGTTGCGTGCTCACGAATGTCCCTTCGTCGTGGATCGGTTCTCTGACGGTGCGGAGTCAGGCGTGAACCACGGCAGAGCCGTGGTGGTCGCGGTGCGCTTGGGCGCGGACGGTTCCGTAGCGGACGGGCGTGGGCCACGGCTGCGGAAGGCGGGGAGCCGGACCGTACGGTGGCGGCCGTTGCCGCGGAGGCGGGCGCCGGGCCGGATGCGGTCCACGATCGCCATGCCGATGCGGAACACCGCGGCGGGCACGACGATCGCCAGCAGGATCCAGAAGATCGTGACGCCCCAGGGGCGGCCGACGCCCCACGGCTGTTCGGCCAGCACCCTGGTGCCGTACTTCACGGAGACCTGATAGTCGCCGTGCGCCCCGGCCGAGAGCTGGACGGGCAGCTTGACCAGCACCTTCTGGCCGGGCGCAATAGTGCCGCGCCACTGCTGCTCCTCCCACTGCGGGGCGAACACGCCGTGTGCGGTGCCGATCTGGAAGACGGGGTCCTTGACGGGCGCGGCGCCGAGGTTGCCGACGGTGAATTCGAGGCGGCGGGACGGCGGGGCGCCGAAGAAGACGAGGATGCCGGAGTCGCCTTCGAGCCGGGTGGCGGCGAGCACGGCAAGCTTGCCGCCGGTGGGCTCCGGGAGGGGAGCGGTGGGGTGCCCGGCAACCGTGAACGGGGCGTCCACGACTGCCTGTTCACCGGTGACGGTCGCAACGTGCACAACGCAGGGGCAGGGTCTGGGCGGCTCGGCGACCGGCAACTTCTTGCTGAAGGCGCCCTTGGCGTCGGTGGTGACGGCACGGCCGTCGGAGTTGGCGCAGGAGTTGGTGCCGCCGATCACGCCTCGCTCGGGCACGGCCTGCCCGCAGATGAGCATCATCAGGAGTGCGCCCGGCCGCCACCCGGTGCCGCTGACGGTGATGTCGCCGCCCTTGCCGGCCTGCGCCTGGGAGAGCTTGACCTGGGGTTTCGGGTCGGCTGCGGCGGCGGGGGAGGCGGGGAGGAGAAGGAAGAGGGGGAGCAGGGCGAGGAGGAGAGCGAGGGGGTGGGGGCGGCGGGCTGTGCAGTCTCCCCCACCCCGCCCTTTCCCGTAACCGGGGGGAAGCCCCCGGACCCCCAGGCGGTGGAGGGCACGCGGGGGCTGACGCCCCTCGACCCCTACGGCGTCAGCTTCGCGACGCCCGACAACCCCTACGTCGTCGGCTTCGCCACGCCCCTCGAACCCCACGCCGTGGGCTTCGCGACGCCCGACGACCCCGCCGTCGGCTTCGCCATGCCGACCGGGCCGGTCGGCTCCGGGCACTCCGGCTCCGTGCATCGTCATGCTCCTGCCCTCGCCAAGTGCGGGTCGCCGCCAGGCCGTTCAGAGCGCGGACCGGGATCCGGAGGATGCCGTCGGCGGCGTACGAACCACAGCGCCGCGCCACCCGCGGCCAGCAGCCCCGCGGCCGCGGCCGCCACCGTCCGCCAGGGGACGAAGACCGCCGACGCCGCGGCCTCGGCCCTCGCGTCGCCCTGGGCCGTCGCTTCGATGTGGACCGTCACCGAGTCCAGCGAGGGAGGATCGGGCCACTTCTCGGCGAGGCCGACGCGCTGGGCCGGGAGCAGTTCCACCGGCAGGCTCCGCGGCGCCCGGCGCAGCGCCTGCCCGAACAGGCCGTCCACGCGGAACGCGACCCGCGGGGTCAGGACCGTGTTGCCGCGGTTGACCAGCGTGTAGTGGATGGCCCCGGCAAAGATCCGTACGTCCTCGACCGTGAACGCCGCCAACGTCGGGCCGCTGACCCGCAGATGGATCCGTACGCCCGACTCGCGGCCGTCCGACGCCGCCATGATCGCGCCCGGATGGTCGCCCGGAAGTGCCCCGGCCGGCACCGTGACCGAGAAGGGGATCTCGGCGCGGGTGCGCGGCGGGACCGTCAGGGTCGTGGAGGCGAGGGTGATCCACGTGCCCGCGCCCGTGGACGTGCGGGCGCCGCGCACCGCGAGAGCGCCCGAGCGGCTGTTGTACGCATCCGCCGGGCGCAGCCGTACGGTGAGCGGCTTCGCGCCCGGGTTCGTCAGGGACACCTTGTCCTCGAGCACCGTGCCGGGCACGCCCTCCAGATAGACGTACGCTCTGCCGCCGCCCGCCTCGACCGTCCAGGTCGCCGAGGCCGCTCGCGCCGCGGGGAGGCTCAGAGCGGACAGCAGCGCGGCGACGACGAGCGTGCGGAGCGGACGCATCCGCACTGGTCAGCTCGCGGTCCGCTGACCGCGCCGGGTCAGCCAGAGCACCCCGGCGGCCCCGGCCAGCAGCACGGTGCCGCCGAGTGTGCCGAGCGCCGTCGCCGAGTCGAGCGGGCCGGTCCTGGGCAGTTCGCCTCCGCCGGACGGCATGTTCTGGGAGCCCGTCGCCCCTGTGACGTCCAGTTCCAGTGACGGCTTCGGGTTGTTCTTGGGTGTGCAGGTCGTCGTCGTACCAAGGGCTTTGATGGTCAGCACTCCGGCGGTGAAGGTGACCTTGCCGTTCTTCTTGGGGGTGTACGTACCCGTCAAGTCATTGATCTTGATGGGGGTGTTGGCGGGGATCGCCGCCGAGTTGGGCGGCCCGGACACCGCGACCGTGCCCTCGCCGACCCCGCCCAGCTTGATCAGCGCACTCGGCTTCATCGCGCCCTTGCCGAGCTCGACCGGGCTGGACGAGACACCCTTCTGGAACGACATGGTCAGCTGGTAGCCGCTGCCGCTCTTGACAGCCTTGATGTCGATCGGCGAGACGGCGCCCTTGGGACCGATCGGCGTCTGACACTGGTAGTCGACGTCTACGACACTGGCATGGGCAGCAGGGGCGGCCACCAGCACCACCGAGCCCGCCACCGCAGCTGCCAGCGCGAGAGCTGTCCGCTTCTGGTACGACACCTCAGAGTTCCCCTCACGCCGGAAGTCGCCACAAGTCACTGATGAGACAAACTGACGACACATCAGATCGGGCGCTCAAGGTACGCCTGGGACCTTGGGGAGGGAAGACAAAGAGCACGCCGTATTGACGTGCTCCACAAGAGCTTCAAAACCTTCTTCACACCCTGCGAACGGGGTGAGGCAGGCGAGGGGGTGTCTTTTGGATCAGGCCGGATCAGTGAGTGGGGGTTCCCCCACGCCCCCAGGCGTAGGGGGAGGGTCTGGCGTGGTGCATCGCAAGGCGGAGGATGGGGGCCCCCCGCCGAAGGCAGGGGGAGAGTCCACGCGGAGCGTCGGCGACTGACGACAACGCAGCGTGGGGGTACCTCCCGTGCCCGAAGGGCTACGGGGGAGTGCCGTGCCAGGGCACGCGAGCCCGGCAAGATCCGAAAGACACCCCCTACGAGGGGGCCGCGAGCTCCGCCCACACCGTCTTGCCGGGAGCCCCGGGCACCCGTACAACTCCCCAGTCCAGACAGAGCCGTTGGACGATGAACATGCCGTGCCCGCCGGGCCGTCCCGCCCGGTGCGGGGTGCGTGGCGCGGGCTGGCCGGCGCCCCGGTCCGAGACCTCCAGGCGCAGCACCTTGCCGTCGCAGCCGACTTTCAGCTCCTCCGGACCCTCCGCGTGCAGACAGGCGTTGGTGACCAGTTCCGAGACGACAAGGAGCACATCCTCGGCCGCCGCCCGGCGGTCGGCCGTGGCGGCGGGCAGCCACCCCCAGTCGTACAGCGCCTGGCGGGTGAAGTCTCGGGCGAGCGGAACGATGCCGCTGGCGCTGCCCAGGGCAAGGCGGCGCACCGCCCCGCCGGGGACCCCGGAGGAGGCGGTGGCGCCGTGCGGCTCGGAGCCGCGGTCGCCCGGCGGCTGCTGCCGGGTGGTGCTCATCAGCGCTTCACCTCACCGATTCACCAAATTCGCCATTACGTCGATACTGAGAGTTCCGGGCCGTCATCGTTCTGCGGGGTTCTCCTGCCCTGCCGAATCGTGACAACACCCACCACGCCGCACGTTGCGCGGGACGCGAACAACAACAGAGGGGGCCGTCAGCCGGAGAGAGCCTCTTCGAGGGAATCGTGCACGGTGAAGACGGCCTCCGCCCCGGTGATCTCGAAAACCCTCGCCACTACCGGCAGCATCCCGGCCAAATGGACCCCTCCCCCGGCGGCCTCCGCCTTCAGCCTCGCGCTGAGCAGCACGTTCAGGCCGGTGGAGTCGCAGAACTCGAGCTGTGAGCAGTCGATGACCAGACGTGCACGCCCCCGCTCGAGCGCATGATCGAGCGGCGCGCTGAGCAATTCGGCGGTGTGGTGATCCAACTCACCCGCCGGTTTCACAATCTCGCTGTGACCCTCGGTCCGGACCTCGACCTGAAGCCGGCCCCGATTCGCGCTGCCGACCGTGCCGCGGTCCATGCCGTCCCTCTTCGCCGTGTCGTTTGCTGCGTCATCACTGCGCACTTGCCGATTGTCGTCGCTTCGTCGGCCGTGTCGCTCGGTACGCCCGGCACCGTCCCTCGACGGCGCCGACGTCCGTCGAACATTACGCCCTCGACACGCAGACCTGCCAGCCGAACTCCCCATCAAAACGGACATATCGAACATACGACACTTGCGACGGCCGGTGAGGAGCGGGTAGGCCTAGATAAGACACAACGAACCACGACCGGCTTTGGAGGCGCCGCTCACCGCAGCGCATGTATTGGCATCGGCAGCCATATGCCGAGAACGATGGAGGACCACCATGTCACCCCGGCTCGACGAATCGCGTACCCCCACCGCGCCGTCGACACTGCCCGCCCCCGCCACCGCCCCTTCCGAGGGCCCGGAAGGCCTGGAAGGGCTGCCTGAGATCCCCCCCTTCGACGAGGTGGCGGCGCTGGACGCCCGCGCCCTGTCGAAAACCCTCTTCGGACGGCTGGAGTCGCTCGAGGAAGGCACCCACGAGTACGCCTACGTACGCAACACACTCGTCGAACTCAACCTGGCACTGGTCAAGTTCGCCGCCTCCCGCTTCCGCTCCCGCAGCGAGCCGATGGAGGACATCATCCAGGTCGGCACCATCGGCCTGATCAAGGCGATCGACCGCTTCGAGCTCAGCAGGGGCGTGGAGTTCCCGACCTTTGCGATGCCGACCATCATCGGCGAGATCAAGCGCTTCTTCCGCGACACCTCGTGGTCGGTGCGGGTGCCGCGTCGGCTCCAGGAGCTGCGGCTCGACCTCGCGAAGGCGGGCGACGAACTCTCCCAGCAGCTCGACCGCGCACCCACCGTGGACGAACTGGCAGAGCAGCTCGGCATCAGCAGGGACCAGGTCGTCGAGGGCATGGCGGCGAGCAACGCGTACACCGCGAGCTCGCTGGACGCGCAGCCCGACGAGGACGACTCGGAAGGCGCGCTCGCGGACCGCATCGGCTACGAGGACCACGGCCTCGAGGGCATCGAGTACGTCGAGTCGCTGAAGCCGCTGATTGCAAGCCTTCCGCCACGGGACCGTAAAATCCTCTCCCTGCGTTTCGTCGCCAACATGACCCAGGCGGAGATCGGCGAGGAGCTCGGGATCTCGCAGATGCATGTGTCCCGGCTGCTGTCCCGCACCCTGATCAGCCTCAGGAAGGCCCTGACGCTCGAGGAGTGAGCAAGGACCTGCCGGGGACGCGCCGCGCAGGCCGTTCGAAGGGCCCATTCCGTCAAGGAATGGGCCCTTCCTCGTTATTGACGGGGCAGTCCCGTTTGGTCCACATTGAGCGCGGGGTTAGTGGGGGGACAACATGGCTCTTGGGGAGGGCTGCCCGGCGGCGTACGCACCACTGGAAGCGCTGATGCGCAACCGCCTGGGCAGGGAATGTCTGTATGTGCCGTCATGCCGTCTCGGGCTCTATGTGGCGCTGCGCCACTGGTGCCCGCCCGGCGCCCGGGTGCTGATGTCCCCGGTCAACGACGATGTCATCTTCTTCGTGCTGCTCGCCGCCGGACTGCGTCCCGTACAGGCACCGCTCAGGCCGGAGGACGGCTCCATCGACATGGCGGCCGTGCCCGAGTCCGTATGGCGCGGCCTGGGTGCCGTGCTCACCACCAATCTGTACGGAAATCCCGACCCGGCTCCCGAACTGCGCGCCCGCTGCGGCCAGTTGGGGATCCCGCTCATCGAGGACGCCGCGCACGCGATCGGCAGCCAGACGGCCGGGCAGCCGGTCGGGAGCTTCGGCGACGTGTCCGTCTTCAGCCTCTCCAAACACACCGGGGCCAAGACCGGCGGATTCCTCACCGTCGCCGACCCGGCGCTGCGGGCGGGGCTGGAGCGGGCACGCGACGAGCTCCTCGAACCGGCACGGCTGACGGCGGAGCTCGCCTACGGCCTGCGACCGTACGCCGAGGCGGGCGTGCGGGGGCTGCGGCTGGTGGGGGCGGCCCGTGCCACCCTGCGGCTGCTCGGTCTCGAGGAGCGCCAGGACATCCGGATGGAGCTGCGGCCCGGCGAGCTGAAGCAGGCACTGGCCGCCGCGCCCGCGCCGGCCCTGGAGGACTTCCACTCCTGGATACGCGTGGACATGCACGACTACCGGCTCAGACCGGGCGGGCTGCGGCTGCGGCGCACCGGGCGGCTGCTGAAGCGCCTGGAGAGCCGGCTGGAGGCACATCGCGCCGGGGCGCTGCGGCTGTCGGCCACCCGATGGGCGCTGCCGCGACCGGGCCCCGTGCAGCCGCTGTTCCGGGTGCCGCTGCTGGTGGAGGACCGCGACGCCGCCATCGCGGCGCTCGCCCGGCACCGAATGACCACCGGCTATCTCTACGACCCGCCGCTCGACGCCTACGCCGGCGAGGTCTTCACCGATCCCTCGCCCGCGCCGGAGGCGGCCGCCTGGTTCGCCCGGCACGCCCTGCCCGTCGACCCGCTCCGGGCGGAGGCGGCGATATCCGTACTCACCGAGCTGGGCGCCCGGCCCGCCACGCCGCCGTCCGGGGCCACGGCCACACAGCCGCCCGTGCGGGGCGACCGCGGTGTCTGACACCACCCGGCTGCGCAAGCCGTCGGACGCCGCGCCGCCGCCCGAGCCGTCCGCCCCGGATGTGACCGGGGCGGACGGCGCGGCGAATGCGGCGAAGCCCGCCAGCGGCGACTCGATGTTCCGCAACGCCTACGCGCTGATGCTCTCCACCGGCGTCTCCGCGGCCCTGGGCCTCGGCTTCTGGCTGGTCGCCGCCCGCTACTACACCGAAGAGGCGGTCGGCCAGGGCTCGGCGGCCATCGCCGCCATGCGGCTGCTGGCCTCCATCACCGCGACCACCATGATCGGAGCAGTCGTACGGTACGTCCCGCGTGCCGGACGGGCGACCGGACCTCTCGTGTGGCGCGCCTACGCGGCCAGCTCGCTGGTGGTCTGTGTCGCGAGCGCCGCCTTCCTCTTCACGCTCGATCTGTGGGGCGCCTCGTTCGCCCCGCTGCACGGACTGACCGCCGGGCTCTTCTTCACCGTCGCCTGTGTCGCCTGGGCGCTGCTCACGCTCCAGGACGGCGTACTGACCGGTCTGCGCAAGGCGGTCTGGGTGCCGGTCGGCAACGCCGTCTTCTCGACCGGCAAGCTGCTGCTGCTCGTCGCCTTCGCCACCACCATGCCGGTGCTCGGCATCTTCGTGTCCTGGGCGCTGGCCATCGCCCTGTCGGTGCTGCCGCTCGCCTGGCTGATCTTCCGCCGCCTCATCCCCCGCCAGGCAGCAGCCGACCGCAACCGCGAGCCGCCCGGCATGCGGGAGCTGGTCCGGTTCCTCGCCGGGGACTCGGTCGGGGCGCTGTTCAGCCTCGCCATGATCAACCTGCTGCCGGTGATCGTCGCGGTCCGCTTCGACGCCGCGCACAACGGCTTCTTCTACACGGCGTACACCGTCGGCGGAACGATGGAGTTCATGGCCATCAACATGGCCTCGTCGCTCACCGCCCACGCCTCGCACAGCCCGGAGAGCCTCGCCGAGGGCGTGCGCGGCGCGCTGCGCCGCATGGCGATCCTGCTGGTGCCCGTCGTCCTGATCCTGATCGCCTTCGCCCCGCAGATCCTCACGCCCTTCGGCGCCCACTACGCCGAGCACGGCACCACCGTGCTGCGACTGCTGGCCGCCGCCGCCCTGCCGCGGGTGGCCGTCGAGCTGTACATCGGGGTGCTGCGCGTCCAGGGGCGTACGGGCGTGCTCGCCGTCCTCCAGGGCACGATGTGCGCGCTGGTCCTCGGCAGCGCGGCCGTGCTGCTCGGCCACACCGGGATCTCCGGCGCGGGCTGGGCGATGCTGCTGTCGATGACCTTCATGGCCACGGTCTCGGCGCCGGGACTGCGCGCCGTGCTGTCGGGCCGCGAGCCGCGGCCCTCCCGGCTGGCCCGGCTGCTGTACCGGGGGCGCGAGGAGGAGATCGAGTACGGCACGACCTGGGCCCGGAAGGCCGCCGACCGGCGCCGGCAGGCGGCGGCCGAGTACGCCAAGGAGTACGGGACGGACTGGGCGCGGCAGACCGCGTATCTGCGCGGCGCACACGACGACACCGCCACACCCGCCTTCGGCATCGTGCACGTACAGGATCCGGCGGCCCGGGCCACCGGCGGGCGCCCGGAGGCCGAGCCCGGCGAGGAGCGCCTCGCCACCGCGCTCTGGGCTCTTCTCGGCCTCGCGGCCGTGCTCTTCTGGGGCCCGATGTTCCACGCCCCGGACATCACGATGGACCAGCTCTCGGGTACCCAGCTGCTGGCTGCGCTGCCGCCGGTCACGCTCACCGCGGGCATTTTGCTCATCGTCGTGTACTGCGCCGCGCTCTCGCTGCTGCGACCGCGCCCCGTGCTGCTCGGCGCCGGAATGCTGGTCACCTTTGCCGCGCTGCACACCGCGCCCGCCGTGCTCGGCTGGGAACCGGAGCCCGGCGAGGGTGCGTGGTACGAGACACTGGCCGGCTTCCTCGCGTCGGCCGCAGGTCTCGACAGCCCCGAGCCGTTGCTGCGCTGGCTGCCGACCGTCTGCCAACTGCTGTGTCTGGTCGCCGTGCTGGCGATGGTGCGAGCGGTCGGGCTGCCGGTCGCGGCGCAGTGGGGGACGCTGTGGCTGCTCGCGGTGTGCGGCTGGGCGTTGCAGAGACCTCTCGCGCCCTTCGCGCTCCCGCTCCAACTGCTGCTGACCTGTGCGGCGTTGGCACTGATCTGGATACGCGCGGCGCGTTCGGCGCCGGCTCGGAACTGAACCACCAGGGGGACAAGCGTGCACCAGCCAGCCACCGACGCCGGGAGACCTGTGGCCGCCCCCCACCACCAAGCCGGGAACGGCTCAGCAATGGATCTCGCCGATCTGCCCGTTGCCGACCACACGCGCTGGACGGGCCCGCTGGGCCTTGCCGCCCCGCTTGTCGGCGCACTCGCGCTGTGGGCGTACGCCGTGGCCCGGACCGACACCTCACGGCTCGGCGACTTCGGTCTTGTCGGGGCGCTGCCCGCGGCCTTCTGGATCGCGCTGGCGCTGCTGACGGCGGGCTTCTGGATCTGCGTACGGGATCCGCTGCGCGCGGGCCGATGGTCACTCGCGTACACGGTGGGCCTGATCGTGCTGGAGCGCGCCACCCAGGCGCTGGTCTACCCCACCCCGCTCTACTCCTGGGCGTGGAAGCACGACGCGGTCATCGAGCATCTGCTCACGGCGGGCGGCATGCAACGCGGCGACCAGCTCGGCGACATGGCGGTGTACGACCAGTGGCCCGGCTTCTTCGCCGCGCAAGCCGCCCTGGTGCGGCTGACCGGTGTGGAGAACGCCGCGATGTACATGGCCTGGTGGCCGCTTCTCTCCAGCCTGCTGCTGCTCGCACCGCTGCTGCTGATCTACCGCACCTTCACCCAGGACCGCCGGCTGATCTGGACCGCGGTCTGGCTCTTCTACGTCGCCAACTGGGTGGGGCAGGACTACTTCTCGCCGCAGTCGCTGGCGCTCGCCCTGTATCTCGGCGTGATCGCGATCGCGCTGAGACGCGGCGAGCGTCCGACGCGGGGCCGCCGATCGCGGCAGGCGCTGTGGACCGCCCTGCTCATCCCGCTGATCACCGCCATCGTCATCTCGCACCAGCTCACCCCGGTGATGCTGGTGGCGTCTCTGGCCGTGCTGTGCGTGACCCGGCGGTACCGGGACTGGACGCTGCTGGTCACGCTGCTGCTGGTGTTCCTGGCCTGGAATCTCACGGCCTCGCTGCCGTTTCTGCGCGAGGCGGTGCCCGAGATGGTGAGCTCCTTCGGGGATGTGAGCCACAACCTTCAGACGGGGTACGGGTCGACGCCGACCGGTACCGGACCGGTGATCGTCTCCTGGGTCTCCCGGCTTCTTTCGGCCTCCGTACTGCTGCTGGCACTGATCGGCGTGCTGCGCAGACGGGTGCTGCGGCATCGCGCCCGGCCGCTGCTGCTGCTCGGCGCGGTCCCGCTGCTGATGCTGGTGGCCAATGACTACGGCAGCGAAATGATCTTCCGGGTGCTGTTGTTCATGCTGCCCGGCGCCTGCTTCTTCGCGGCGTCGGCGCTGCTGCCCGACGTACGGCCGCTGGCCGCCGAGCCCGGCGGGCACGGGGCGCCGCAGCCCGTGTCCGGCCTGCGCGCCGTGCTGCCCGGTGCCGCGCTGCTCGCGCTCACGGCGGCGTTCGTGCCCAGCTACTCGGGCAAGGACCGGCTCAGTTACTTCCCGCCGCAGGAGGTCGCGCTGGTCCGGCAGGTCATCGACCAGGCACCCAAGGGCTCTCTCGTCGTTGCCGCCCACCGCAACTACCCGCTCGCGTACGCTTCGTACTGGAATGTGCAGCATTACTGGTTCCTCGACGATGCCAAAAGCCATGTCGAGGAGATCCTGAGAGACCCGGCCGCAACCCTCGCCCGCGACATGGCCTCGGTCGAGCCGCCCGGCCGGGCGTACTTCCTGCTCACGCAGGGCCAGATCGCCAACTCCGAGATGAACGGCATGCTCACGGGCGATCAGCTGCGGAGCATCCGGAAGTCCGTCGCGGCCTCGCCGCTCTTCCAGCAGGTGGGCCGCAACAGCGCAGGCGTCGTCTACGAACTGAAGCGCACGGAAGCCCCCAAAGACGCCGAAGGCACCGAAGGCACCGAAGGCACCGACAGCTCGGCGGGGAGGACCCCATGAGACCTCAGACGCTCGCGATCCGGCTGCTGCCGCCCTTCGTGGGCTGGTGCGCCATCGGCGCCACCGCCCTCCCCGCCGGATCCCCGCTGCGGGCCGCGCCCGTTGCCGTGTTCCTGCTCGCCGGTCCCGGAGCCGCCGTCCTGCGCGTCTGCGGACCCGCCCTGACGCGTCATCGGGCGATAGGACCGGTGGAGAGCTTCGACCACCGCTTCGAACGGGACTCCGACCGTCTTGAGCAGCTCGTCCTGGCCACCCTGCTGAGCGTGAGCGCCGCGGTCGTCAGCGCCACGGCACTGATGGCCGCCCACGCGTTCAGCGGCCAACGGGTCCTGGTGCTGCTCACCCTGCTGACGATGCTCGCCGCCTGCTGTCCGCAGCTGCGCGGCAGCCGGACCAGGACCGCGCGGGCATCGTCACCGCCCCAGAAAGGCGCACCTCTGTGACGTTACCCCGACGCCCCTTTCCCGGGGCGCCAGGCATCCATCGCAAGCCGCACGACCGACGACGGCTGTGGGCCGTTTCCACGGCTCTCCTCAGTGTGCTGCTGGTGGGCGTACTCGCCCTGAAGTCGTCCGGAACAAGCGACTCCAACCCCTCGGCGAACAGCCCTCAATGCCGCCCGACCAAGCTTCTGGTACCGCGCTGCGGCGCCTGGTTCGGCGCCTATGTACGGCACAGCAAGCCCGACCTCGAAAAGAACGTCCTCGCTTACGAGAAGCGCATCGGCCGCACGCTGGACATCGTGTACACGTACCACGACATGTCCCTCGGCGGCCTGGAAGGACAGCTGCTGACCGAGCAGGAGCAGCGCGTGGGCAAGAAGCGGATGCTGCTGCTGTCCTGGGAGAGCAAGCGGTGGAACGGCACCCCGGCCGAGCAGCCGCGGTGGAGTCAGATCGCCGCGGGGGCACTGGACAAGAGCGTGATCGACGTCCAGGCCGGGCGCATCAAGGCGTACGGAAAGCCGCTCTTCCTCTCCTTCGACCTGGAGATGGACACCCGTACCCCGGCCAGCGGCACACCCGCCGAGTACGTCGCCGCCTACCGGCACATCCATGACCGGTTCCGCGAGCTGGGTGTGACCAATGTGGTGTGGACGTGGATCATCACCGGCTACACCGGCCACAGCGAGCTGTTCCGGGGGCTCTATCCGGGCGACGCGTACGTCGACTGGATCGGCTACAACCAGTACAACTACTACCGCTGCCACAAGGCGCAGTGGCAGAGCTTCGCGCAGACCCAGACGGCCTCGCACGACTGGATCCGCGAGAACATCTCCGCCGGAAAACCGCTGATGCTCTCCGAGTTCGGCACGGCGGACGAGCCCTCGAAGCCGTCCGCGCAGGCCGAGTGGTACGAGCAGGTGCCGCGCGTGGTGAAGCGACTTGAGGGCGTGCACGCCGCGCTCCAGTGGAACTTCCGCGACCCGGGTCCCGGCTGTGATCTCTCCCTGGCCAGGGACGAATCCTGGAAAAGCCTGCGCAAGGCGGTCGCCGACCCGTACTTCAACCAGGTCGGACCCGGATCCTGACGGCCGTGCGAACCGTCGGCCGATCCGTCAGCCCGCGAAGACCGGGCCCTTGACGGCGGCGCGGGCACGCCGGAAGAGCCGGTACCCGATCGTCGGAAGCGAGTCGGGGTACGGCGCGACCGGCGCACCACGCCCGTCCATCCACGCCTCGATGTCCGCCACCGTGTGGCCGCGGCGCAGGATGAGGCGGGCGATGCGGTACGACTCGTCGGTCTCGGAGCTCAGCGCATGCCGTACGGCCACGGCCGAGGCATAGCCGGCGCCGAGAGCGGCGTTGCGCACCGCCCGGCTGTTGTAGCCGTGCGGATAGGCGAGATGCGCCACCTCATGGCCGAGCAGGTCCTCGAGCACCGCCTTGGGCTCGCCCAGTTCGCGGCGCAGGGCCCGGGGCGGGAGGGTGTCCAGCTGCGGGTGGGTGACGGTGTGGGCACCGACCTCCAGGCCGTGCTGCTCGAGCAGCGGTGCCTGCGAGAGCGTCATCATCGGCGCGGGCGGCAGCAGACTGCGCCGGCCCGGCGTGATCGCTCCGGTGGTGAGGTACGCGGTGGCCGGCAGCGAGCGGGACGCCAGCGCCTCGGCGGTGGGGCCGGGCAGATCGGCGAAGCCGTCGTCGAAGGTGAGTACGACGGGCCGCTCCGGAAGCGGTGAGTTGCCCGCGAAGTGGCCGGCGAGCGCGCTGATCCCGACCGGTGTGCGGCCGCTGTCGACGATCGCGTCGAGCTGCGCGCCGAAATCCTTTGGAGTGACGGTGAATTCGGCGATCCAGTCGGGCGGGTCGTCCATCACGGCGTGGTAGAGCAGTACGGGAATCCGGGGTGTCGTCATCCGTCCCCCTGAGGCCTGGCCCGCTCTTCCCAGGGCAGTGGCAGGCCCCGGACCCTGCGGCGTGCCTTCGCATACCCGATCGGCCCGGCGAGCATGCCGCGGCGCTCGAGCCGGGAGAGATGGCGCGGCCATGGGTAGTCCTGCGCGCCGTGCCCGCCCGGCACCGCCGCTCCTGCCGCGTCGCGGTGGGCGGTGATGGTGCGGGCGTGCGCCAGTCCCCGGGGGAGCCTGCGCAGCAGCGCGGGCAGCATGGCGGGATGGCGGGCGAGTACGGCGGTGAGATACGCGGTCAGGCCCGCGCCGTATCCGTACGCCTGGTTCTTCAGGTCCTGCCAGGTCTCCCGGTGGTGGTGCCAGACCAGCGCTTCGGGTGTGTAGCGCAGCCGGTGCCCGGCGACGAGGACGCTGACGAAGGCGTAGAGGTCGTCGCCGCCCATGGCGGGGGTGCCGGTGCCGGTGGCGGGGTCGAAGCCGCCGATGTCGCGCAGGGCCGCGGCCCTGAAGGCCATGTTGGCGCCGGAGCCGAAGCTGCCCGCGGTGAACGGGAAGAGCGGTTCGCCTGCGGGCGGGTGCGCCGGATCGTACTCGCGGGCCGCGAAGCCCTTGGCGAAGCCGCCGTGGCTCTCCAGGAGGATCTGTGCGGGTGTGCGCAGCCTGGCGGGCAGGATCAGCCCGGTGGCGCAGCCGAGCCCCGGATCGGCGGCGAAGGGCGCGGTGAGCGCGGTGAGCCAGTGCGGGTCCGCCACCACGTCGTCGTCGGTGAAGGCGATGACCGCGCCGTCGGCGACGGCGATGCCGCGGTTGTGGGCCATCGCGAGACCGGGCACGGACTCACGGGCGTACCGGACGCGCTCGCCGTATTTGCGCTGGACGAGGTCCTGGGTGGCGCTGGTCGCGGGCGCGTTGTCGACGACGACGATCTCGAAGTCGGGGTGGTCCTGGGCGAGCAGCGAGTCCAGCGCGCGGGCCAGCTGGTCGGCGCGCTCGCGGGTGGCGACGACGACGCTGGTACGCGGCAGATCGCCCGCGGGGCGCCCGGCATCCCGTGCTTCGGGCGGGCCGGGGGCGTCGTCGCCGAGCGCGTTGTCTCCGGGCGGGGCCGTCGGCCCGCGGCCACCGAGCTTCGCGCGGGCGGTGGCTGCGACGGCGTCCGCGGGCCGCTTTCCGGGCGGGACTCGGCAGACGACGGTGGCGACGGGCCGCCCGCGCAGGCGTACCAGGGCGTAGACGTCACCGCCGCGGACGGCCGGTCCGCCCGGCAGGGCGGGGCCGAAGCTCAGGACGGCGCCGTCGGGCCCGTCCAGGTCGAGCTCGGTGACCTGGAGCTCGGCCGGCCGCGGTCCGAGCGGTGTGCTTTTCATGGCTCTCCCCCGTCACTGGCCGCGGAGCCGGCCGATCTGCTTCAGCGTCTGCTGCGCGTACCCGGCGAGCCGCGGCCGGTTGCGTACGAAGCTGTGCGCGAGACGCGAGGGCTCACGGCTCATCCAGTACAGGGCGGCCCGCGCCCCCGGCCGTACCGAGAACCCTTCGTGCACCCGCAGCTCGCCGGTCTTCAGCGAGTCCTTGTACTCCGAGGACCCGCGCCCCAGGTCGAGCATCCCGATGCCCTCCGCGGCGGCGGACTCGGCCATCCGCAGATGCAGGATCAGGCCCGGTGAGTACTTGGCGAAATCCGGGTCGTACGCGGGAAACCAGCAGGACAGGACGGTGCGCGAGCGCAGCCCGAAGTGCGCGGCGACGGGCCGGTCGGCGACGTACAGCACGGAGAGCACCCCGGTGCAGCCGGGCGTGCGCGTCTCGTGCAGCAGCCGGACCAGGGTGTTGATCCACTCCTTGGCGAAGCGGTCCCTGCGGCCGGTCCTGCGGTACTGCGCGGACTTCCACCCCATCAGTGTGCGCAGCGCGGCCGGGTCGCGCTCGTCGAACACGAAGCGCACCTCGCCGGCCTGCCGTCCCAGCTTGCGCTCCTTGGCCAGGGTCGTCCTGAGGAACTTGGGCGACTGGGCGCGCAGCACCTCTTCGTAGGCCGCATAGCCCGCGCCGACATCGATGACGGGTGAGGTGAACTCCTCGGCGGCGGAGGGAACGAACAGTGCCTGGTCGGCTTCGAGATTGTCGAACTCCCAGGCGGAGAGTGCGCAGGCGCGCAGCAGCTCGCGGGGCGCGACGTGCACGCCGGGGCGCAGCACGGCGCCCTGGCAGTCGGAGACGCCCAGGCCTATCGCCCGGCCGTGGCCGAGCGGTCCGCGTTCGTACGGGAAGAAGCCGGCGGGCTGTCCGTCCTCCCAGAGCACGGCCACTCTGGCGGCGGGCCGCACCCGGCCGACAGCCAGGGTGAACTCGGGCTCCATGAACGGGTTGGCGGGCGCCCCGCTCTTCGCGCGCAGTTCTCGCCAGGCCTCTATCTCCGCCTCGGCAAGATCGTCGGGTTTCACCACATCTATACGCACAGCACTGCGGACACCGCTCAACTCGACCCCCCGGTCCTCCCCTTTGAGCCATTCCCCGTACAGGACGGTACCGGCCCATATACCGACAGGATAGGTAGCGTCACCACTTTTGTGACGGATCCGTGAAGGAGTCGAGAAGGAGGGATACGGATGATGTTCGAGTGACGGAGGGGGGTGCACGCCGCCCGCGATCCGGCCCTCGGCGGGCGGCAGCCCCGGGCCGGTGACATGCTGCTCATCGGCCCGGCCGGGACCAGGGCGTGTTTTAGACGTCCCGCCCAACGCGGAGTCAGGAGAGCTCAGTTGACCACTTCACGTGATACGCCGCACCGGATGGACCCGGCCGGCGGCTGCCCGCACGCGGACAACGCCCGGCTGCTCACCGAGGGACCGGTCGCCGAGATCGTGCTGCCCGGCGACGTACCGGGCATGGCGGTGCTCGGCCATGAGGCGCTCAGGGAATTCCTCGCCCACCCCGATGTCGCCAAGGGTGCCCAGCACTTCACGGCGCTGCGCGACGGCCGGATTCCCGACGGCTGGCCGCTGAAGACCTTCGCGACCGTGCAGGGCATGACCACCGCGGACGACGCGGACCACCGCAGGCTGCGCTCGCTGGTGAGCAAGGCGTTCACGGCCCGCCGGGTGGAGGAGCTGCGGCCCCGGATCGAGACGGTGACGGCCCAGCTGCTGGACGACCTGGCCGAGGCGGCCGCGGCGGGCGACGGCGTGGCCGATCTGCGTACGCACTTCGCGCTGCCGCTGCCGATGGGCGTCATCTGCGAACTCCTCGGCGTGGACGCCGAGTTCCAGGACCGGCTGCACCATCTGTCGAACCAGGTGGTGAGCACCTCCATCGGCCGCGAGGAGGCGATGGCCGCGAACCGCGAGATGGTCGCCGTCCTCGCGACGGTGACCCAGACCCGGCTGGACAACCCGGGCGACGACCTGACCAGCGCGCTGCTCGCCGCCCGCGAGGAGGACGGCGACCGGCTGAGCCCGCACGACCTGATCGGCACCCTGCTGCTGATGATCATCGCCGGGCACGAGACCACGCTGAATCTGATCACCAACGCCGTCCGCGCCCTGTGCGGCCACCGCGATCAGCTCCATCTCGTGCAGTCCGGCAAGGCGTCCTGGTCGGACGTGGTCGAGGAGACGCTGCGCTGGGACAGCCCGGTCAGCTACTTCCCGTTCCGCTACCCGACCCGGGATCTCACGCTCGACGGGACCGTGATCCCCAAGGGCACGCCGGTGCTTGCCGGTTACTCGGCGGCCGGCCGCGACCCGTCCGCGCACGGCCCGGACGCGGACCGCTTCGACATCACCAGGACGGGCGGGGCCCGGCATCTCTCGCTGGGGCACGGCCCGCACTACTGCCTGGGCTCGCCCCTGGCGCGGATGGAGGCGACGATCGCGCTGGAGCGGCTGTTCACCCGCTTCCCGGAGCTGGACCTGGCGGTCCCGGAGGCGCAGTTGCGTCGGCACGCGAGCTTTGTGGGCAACAGCGTGCGGGAGTTGCCGGTACGGCCGCGGCCCCGGGCCTGAGCCGCCTGCCGTGGGCGGGCGTCAGCGCCCGCCCAGAGCGGCGTCCACGGCGGCCTCGGCATGCAGCCGGGTCGTCGGGAACACGGGCACCGGGCTGTCCTTCTCCCCGATGAGCAACTCGATCTCGGTGCACCCGAGTACGACACCTTCCGCCCCCGCGGCGACGAGCTTGCCGATGACGTCCTGGTACGCGGAGCGGGACTCCTCCCGTACGACTCCGCGGCACAGCTCCTCGTAGATCACCCGGTGCACCAGCGCACGCCCGTCGGCGTCTGGGGTGAGCACCTCGAGACCGTGCCCGGCCAGCCGGTCCCGGTAGAAGGCCTGCTCCATGGTGAAGGCGGTCCCGAGCAGCCCGACCCGGGTGAGTCCCTCGGCGCGTACGGCATCGGCGGTGGCATCCGCGAGATGCAGCAGCGGCACGGAGACGGCGGCCTCCACCTGGCCGGCGACCTTGTGCATGGTGTTGGTGCAGATCAGCAGCAGGTCCGCGCCCGCCGCCTGGAGGCCTCGGGCAGCGTCGGCGAGGATCTCACCGGCGCGCTCCCAGTCGCCCGCGACCTGGAGCTCCTCGATCTCCGCGAAGTCGAGGGAGTGCAGGATGCAGGGGGCGGAGTGGAGACCGCCGAGCCGCTCCCGTACGAGCTCGTTGAGCAGCCGGTAGTACTCCGCGCTGGATTCCCAGCTCATGCCGCCGATCAGCCCGATGGTCTTCATCGCCCCACTGTGCCACGCGGCTCGGCCGCCCTTGTAGCAATTAACAAAATATAATGAAAGCGACAAAAGACCTGTTCTCGGGGGCTCTCCCGTGGGAGGCACCATGATGGCGTTGCACAACGCAGAACCTGCCCAGCCCCTCCAGCACCGAGACCTCTGGCCCGGGATAGCCGGTCTCGCGGCCGCGGGGCTGCTGATCGCCGGGTATGTGCTGTGGTGGAACACCCCCGACGTGAGTGGCACGGGCGCGCTTCGGAGGGTCCTGTTCTTCTATCTCAGCGAGAGCAACCGGGACGCTTCCGAAGCCACGGCGTTCATCCTCCTCGCGGCAGGACTGTTGTTCCTGTTCTTCCTGGTGGCCATCTCCCGCCTTGCCGGGAACCGCTCGCACCTGGTGCTGGTGGGAGGGACGGTCTTCGTGGCGTTCCTGATGGTCGCCGCGCTCGCCGGGAACATCTTCGCCATCACGGTGAACCACACCGATGTCTTCCCGGTGCTGCCGGGAACTTCGCTGATCGCGATCCTGCTGCTGAACGTGGCGTACGGCGCGGTCATCGCGTCGATGGCGGGTGCGGCGGTGATGCTGTTCGCGGTCTGGCGCGCGGCCCAGGACAGCCATGCCATCCCGGCCTGGCTCGGCTGGTCGGGCCTGGTGGTGGCGGTGCTGTCGCTGGCGGGACCGTTCAGCGCATGGTTGACGCCGGTGCTGCTGGCGGCGTGGGTGCTGGGGGCGAGCGTGGTGCTGATCCTGAACGCGATCGAGAGCAGGCGCGAGGGGCAGACGGGGAAGACCGAAACTCCGGCGGGCCCGCCGCCTGAGCAGGCCGAGGGTGAGGGGCTTGGGCAGCCGTAGCCTCGGGGCAAGCAGCACGACGAAAGGACGCGCCCATGACCCCGCTCATCGCCGTCACCGGAGCCGGCGGACAGATCGGCGGGCGTCTCGCGCGGCGGCTCTCCGAGCGAAGGGTGGGGGCGCGGCTGCTGGGCCGTGATCCCGCACGGCTGCCGGAACTCGCCGGGTGCGTCAAGGCGCCGCCCGCGTCCTACGGAGACGGGGAGGCCATGCGGCAGGCGGTCGACGGGGCCGGCGTTCTCTTCCTGGTGTCGGCGCACGAGTCGGCCGACCGGGTGCGGGAGCACATCACCGCCGTGGACGCGGCCGTCGCGGCGGGGGTCGAGCGGATTGTGTACATCTCGTTCCTGGGCGCCGCGCCGGACGCCACGTTCACCTTCGCGCGCGACCACTGGCACACCGAGCAGCACATCCGCGGCACGGGCCTCGCGTACACCTTCCTGCGGGACAGCCTCTATCTGGCCGCGCTGCCCGCCATGACCGGCGCGGACGGGGTGATCCGCGGTCCTGCCGGGGACGGGAGGGTCGCGGCAGCGGCACACGAGGACATCGCCGATGCGGCCGCCGCCGTACTGCTCGGGGACGGGCACGACGGAGCGACGTACGACATCACCGGGCCCGAGGCGCTCACCCTCGCGGAGGCCGCCGCCGAGCTGAGCCGCGTCACCGGGCGCGAGATCCGCTATGTGCCTCAGACCCGCGAGGAGGCGTACGCCTCACGTGCCGGATACGGAGCCCCGGAGTGGGAGGTCGCCGGGTGGGTGTCCTCGTACGAGGCCATCGCCGCCGGTGAATTGGCCACTGTGTCCGATGCGGTACCGCGGCTCACTGCGCATCCGGCGATGTCGTTCGCGGACTATCTGACGCTGAATCCGGGCAGTTACCGGCACCTCTTGCCCTGACGCCACACGTGCGACACGAGCGGTACGCCCGGCCGGTACGCGAGGTGGACATGGCTCGGCGCGTCGAGCAGTACGAGGTCGGCGCGGGCGCCGGGGCTGATGCGGCCGACGTCGTCCCTGCGCAGGGCCGCCGCGCCGCCCGCCGTCGCGGACCAGACCGCCTCGTCCGGGGTCATCCCCATGTCCCGTACGGCCAGGGCGATACAGAAGGGGACGGAGGACGTGAAGGACGAGCCCGGGTTGCAGTCCGTGGACAGCGCGACGGTCGCGCCCGCGTCGAGGAGGCGGCGGGCGTTCGGCCACTCGGCGCGCGTCGAGAACTCCGCCCCGGGGAGCAGCGTGGCGACGGTCGCGCCGCCGGCCAGGGCGTCGACGTCCGCGTCCGTGAGGTGCGTGCAGTGGTCGGCGGACGCGGCGTCGAGCTCGACGGCGAGCTGCACGCCGGGGCCGTGGCCGAGCTGGTTGGCGTGCACGCGGGGGTGCAGGCCCTTGGCCTTGCCGGCGGTGAGGATCGCGCGGGCCTGGTCGCCGTCGAAGGCGCCCTTCTCGCAGAAGACATCGACCCAACGGGCGTACGGAGCACAGGCGTCGAGCATCTCGCCGGTGACGAGGGCGACGTAGCCGGCGGGGTCGTCGGCGTAGTCGGGCGGGACGATGTGGGCGCCGAGGTAGGTGACCTCGTCGGTGTGCTCGGCGGCGATCCGCAGGGCGCGGGCCTCGTCCTCGACGGTGAGGCCGTAGCCGGACTTGGTCTCGAAGGTCGTGGTGCCCTGGCGCAGTGCCTCGTCGAGGTAGCGCGTGAGGTTCGCTTCCAGCGCCTCGTCGGTGGCGGCGCGGGTGGCGGCGACGGTGGTGCGGATGCCGCCGGCGGAGTAGGCGCGGCCGGACATCCGGGCGTTGAACTCCTCGGTGCGGTCGCCCGCGAATACGAGGTGCGAGTGGGAGTCGACGAACCCGGGGATGGCGGCGCGGCCGTGGGCGTCGTGGGCCTCGTCGGCGCCGGGGGCGGCGGCGGCGGGGCCCACCCACGCGACGCGGGTGCCGTCGAGGACGACGGCGGCGTCGTGGATGAGGCCGAGGGGGCCGTCGCCGAGGGCGGGGTCGTTGGTGACGAGGCTGCGGATGTTGGTGATAACGGTGCTCATGGGTTCCTCTCCGGGGGTTGTTTCCCCTACCCGCCCCTTCCCGTAACCGGGGCTCCGCCCCGGAGCCCCGGACGGGCTTGATTCTCAAGCCCCCGGTTACGGGAAGGGGCGGGGTGGGGGAAGAAAACACGGCCTCACGACCGCAGCGCGCCGATCGACGTCGCCAGCGCCTGCGCAACGTCCGGGATCTGCGTGTGCACCCCGTCCCGCACCACCTGCCGGCCTCCCACAATCGTGTGGCGTACATCCGCCGACGTCGCCGCGAACACCGCCGTCTCGACCGCCAGGCGTGGCAGCGGACCCGCCGTACGGATCGAATCCAGCGCCACCGTCGTGAAGTCCGCGAGCGCGCCCGGCTCGATGCGGCCGGCGTCCGGGCGGCCCAGCGCGGCGTGGCCGTCCGAGGTCGCCGCGCGGAGCAGGGCCGCCGCCGTCCAGTGGCCCCGGGTCCGGGTGCGCAGGCGTTCGTTCAGTTCCATCGCGCGGGCCTCTTCGAGGAGGTCGATCACCGCGTGGCTGTCGGAGCCGAGGGAGAGCGGGGAGCCCGCGTGCTGCAGGGCGACCGCCGGGCCGATGCCGTCCGCCAGGTCGCGTTCCGTCGTCGGGCACATGCATGTGCCGGTACCGGAGGAGCCCAGCAGCGCGATGTCCTCGTCCGTCAGGTGCGTGTTGTGGACGCCCGTCGTACGCGGGCCCAGTACTCCGTGGTCGGCGAGCAGCCGCGTGGGGGTGCAGCCGTGCGCCGCGAGGCAGGCGTCGTTCTCCGCGGTCTGCTCGGAGAGGTGGACATGGAGCGGGGCCCGGCGCGCGGTGGCCCATTCCGCGACCGTGCTCAGCTGCGCGGCGGGGACGGCCCGTACGGAGTGGATCGCCGCGCCGATCAGCGCATGGTCGCTGCCCTTCAGCGCGGAGACCCGCTCCGCCCATGCCTCGGCCGTGCCGTCGGAGAAGCGCAGCTGGTGCTGGTTCGGCGCCTCACCGAAGCCTGACGAAAGATACGCCGTGTCGAGCAGCGTGATCCGGATCCCTGCATCCGCCGCCGCCGCGATCAGCGCCTCGCCCATCGCGTTCGGGACGGCGTACGAGATGCCCCCGGGCGCGTGGTGCAGATAGTGGAACTCGCCGACGTTCGTGATCCCCGCCAGCGCCATCTCCGCGTACACCGCTCGCGCGAGCTCGAAGTACGTCTCCGGGGTGAGCCGCGAGGCCACCTGGTACATCACCTCGCGCCACGTCCAGAACGTGCCGGAGCCCACCTGCACGGTGCCGCGCAGGGCCCGGTGGAAGGCGTGGCTGTGCGCGTTCGCGAGGCCGGGGATCGTCAGGCCGCGCAGGACCTGGGCCCCCTGCGGCGGGGCCTCGACACCCTTGCGTACGGCCGTGATCCGGCCGTCCGCCACCTCCAGGGCCACGCCCGGCTCGACGTTCGTGTCCAGCCAGACGTGCTCCGCCCAGTACGTCAGCTGCACGCCAGGCCCTCCAGTACGTCGGCGAGTGCGAGCACCCCGGCCACGCAGTCGTCTTCGGCGGCGAACTCCGCCGGGGAGTGCGAGACGCCCGTCGGGTTCCGTACGAACAGCATGGCCGTCGGGATCGAGCCGGACAGAATGCCCGCGTCGTGTCCCGCGCCCGTGCCGAGCACGGGGACCGCACCGCCCAGGATCTTGTTCAGCTCGTCGCGCAGGGCGTGCTCGAACTCGACCACGGGCGTGAAGGACTCCCGTACGACCCTCAGATCGATGCCGTCCCGCTCGGCCCTCTCCTTCGCGGCCTGCTCGATCGCGGCGACGACCGTGTCCAGCGTTCCCTGGTCGGCGGCGCGCGAGTCGAGCCAGCCGCGCACGAGGGACGGGATCGCGTTGACGCCGTTCGGCTCGACGGCGATCTTGCCGAACGTGGCGACCGCGCCCGCGAGTTCGGCCTCACGGCGGGCGGCGAGGACCGTCTCGGCATACGTCAGCATCGGGTCGCGGCGGTCCACGAGACGGGTGGTGCCCGCGTGGTTGGCCTCGCCGTGGAAGTCGAACCGCCAGCGGCCGTGCGGCCAGATCGCGGAGGCGATGCCGACGCGGTCCCCGGACAGGTCGAGCGCCCGGCCCTGCTCGACATGGAGCTCGACGAACGCGCCGATGCGGGCGAGGCGGTCGGGGTCGGGGCCGATGCGCGACGGGTCGTACCCGGCACGCTCCATGGCCTGCGGGAGGGTGATCCCGGCACCGTCGCGCAGTTCGTACGCCGCCTCGCGGGTCAGCTGCCCGGAGGTGAGCCGGGAGCCCACGCAGGCGAGTCCGAAGCGGGCGCCCTCCTCGTCACCGAAGTTGGTGATGGCGAGGGGACGGGTGAACTCCGCGCCCCTGCCCCGGAGTTCGTCGAGGGCGGCGAAGGAGGAGACGACGCCGAGGGGGCCGTCGAAGGCGCCGCCGTCGGGGACGGAGTCGAGGTGGGAGCCGGTGACGACGGCGTCACCGGCGGCGACGTCCTTGTATGTCGCAGTACCGAGCCAGGCCCACTGGTTGCCGTTGTGGTCGACCTCGTAGGCGAGGCCGCGGGACTCGGCCTGCGCCTGGAACCAGGCACGGCAGTCACGGTCGGCCTCGGTCCACGCGTACCTCCGGTACCCGCGGGTGTCGGCGTCGCGCCCGATCGGGGCGAGGTCGCCCCACATCCGGTGGAACGAGTCCCCGGCCGCGCCGGTGCCGCCCGATGCGGGCGTACCGGCTGGATTGACCGCGTCCGACGTCACGCGTCGCCCTCCTGCATCGGGACCCGCACGCCGCGCTCGTCCGCGACCGACTCCGCGATGTCGTAGCCCGCGTCCACATGCCGGATGACACCCATGCCCGGGTCGTTCGTCAGCACCCGGCGGATCTTCTCGCCCGCGAGCTTCGTGCCGTCCGCCACGGAGACCTGGCCCGCGTGGATGGAGCGGCCCATGCCGACGCCGCCGCCGTGGTGGATCGAGACCCAGGACGCGCCCGAGGCGACGTTGACCATCGCGTTCAGCAGCGGCCAGTCGGCGATCGCGTCGGAGCCGTCGAGCATCGCCTCGGTCTCGCGGTACGGGGACGCGACCGAGCCGCAGTCCAGGTGGTCGCGGCCGATGGCCAGGGGCGCGGCCAGTTCGCCGGACGCCACCATGTCGTTGAAGCGCTCGCCCGCGCGGTCCCGCTCGCCGTAGCCCAGCCAGCAGATACGCGCAGGCAGGCCCTGGAAGTGGACGCGCTCGCCGGCCATCTTGATCCAGCGGTGCAGGGACTCGTTCTCCGGGAAGAGCTCGAGCATCGCCTTGTCGGTCTTGGCGATGTCCGACGCCTCGCCGGACAGGGCCGCCCAGCGGAACGGGCCCTTGCCCTCGCAGAAGAGCGGCCTGATGTACGCGGGCACGAAGCCGGGGAAGGCGAACGCCCGGTCGTAACCGGCCAGTTGGGCCTCGCCGCGGATCGAGTTGCCGTAGTCGAAGACCTCGGCGCCCGCGTCCATGAAGCCGACCATCGCCTCGACGTGCTTGGCCATCGACTCACGTGCGCGCTGGGTGAAGTCCGCGGGCTTCTCCGCCGCGTACGACGCCATGTCCTCGAAGTCGACGCCGATCGGCAGGTAGGCGAGCGGGTCGTGGGCCGAGGTCTGGTCGGTCACGATGTCGATGGGCGCGCCCTCGGCGAGCATCCGCGGCAGCAGCTCGGCCGCGTTGCCGAGCAGGCCGATGGAGAGCGGCTTGCGGGCGTCGCGGGCCTCGACGGCGAGCTGGAGCGCGTGCTCCAGCGAGTTCGCGCGCACATCCAGGTACCGGTGCTCGATACGGCGCTCGATCGCTCGCGGGTCGACGTCGATACAGATCGCCACGCCGTCGTTCATCGTCACGGCGAGCGGCTGCGCGCCGCCCATGCCGCCCAGACCTGCGGTCAGTGTGATCGTCCCGGCGAGCGTGCCGCCGAACTTCTTCGCGGCGACGGCGGCGAACGTCTCGTACGTGCCCTGCAGGATGCCCTGCGTACCGATGTAGATCCAGGAGCCGGCCGTCATCTGGCCGTACATGGTCAGACCGAGGGCCTCCAGCCGCCGGAACTCCTCCCAGTTCGCCCAGTCGCCGACCAGGTTGGAGTTGGCGATGAGCACGCGCGGCGCCCACTCGTGCGTCTGCATCACGCCGACCGGACGGCCGGACTGGACGAGCATGGTCTCGTCCTGCTTCAGCGTCTGCAGCGTGCGCACCATCGCGTCGAAGGAGCGCCAGTCACGCGCGGCCTTGCCCGTGCCGCCGTAGACGACGAGCTTGTCGGGGTGCTCGGCGACCTCGGGGTCGAGGTTGTTCTGGAGCATGCGGAGGGCGGCTTCCTGCTGCCATCCCAGGGCGCTCAGTTCCGTACCGCGCGGTGCCCGTACGGGGCGGGGTCCTGACATGGCAATGCCTCCTCGCGACTGCGACCATCACTGTTGGCGGTTCTATTCACATCCTGAGGCTCTGAATAGTCTTAGTCAACAGCTGCGGTGCGGCCGCTCGGATGATTGGCTGGCCGACATGCCTTTCGACCGCCGTGATCAGGCCGTACGTGCAGCAGTCGAGCAAGGCCTTCTCAGCGAGGCTCAGCCCGTCGCCGCCCTCCTCGACGTGGCCGGAATCCGCGCCTCGGCCGCGGCGCTGCGGGCCGCTTTCGCCGCCGTCACCGACGCCCCCGTGCTGCACGCCTTCGCCGTGAAGGCCGCCCCTCTCGTGCCCGTACTCGCGCTGCTGCGGGCCGAGGACATCGGGGCCGAGGTGGCGAGCCCCGGCGAGCTGGCGCTGGCCCGCGCGGCCGGCGTCCCGCCGTCCCGTACCGTCCTCGACTCCCCCGCCAAGACCCCCGCCGAGCTGCGCGAGGCCCTGGCGCTGGGCATCGCGGTCAACGCCGACAACCTCTCGGAGCTCGAGCGCATCGACGCCCTTGTCACTGCGGCGCCCAGCTCGTCGCCGCTCGGGCTGCGCGTCAATCCGCAGGTCGGCGGCGGCGCGATCGGGGCGCTGTCCACGGCCACACCGACCTCGAAGTTCGGTGTCGCGCTGCGCGACGAAGGAGCCCGCTACCGGGTCGTACGGGCCTGTCTCGACCGCCCCTGGCTGACCCGGCTGCACGCCCACTCCGGCTCCCAGGGCATGCCGCTGACCCTGATGGCGCAGGGCATCCGCGCCGTGTACGAACTCGCCGAAGAGATCAACGCGGCGGCCGGGCGGCAGCAGATCGACACCGTCGACATCGGCGGCGGCCTCCCGGTCAATTTCGCGTCGGACGAGCAGACCCCGACCTTCGCCCAGTACGCGCAGCTGCTGAAGGAGCTGGTCCCGGGGCTGCTCGACGGGCGCTACGGCCTGGTCACCGAGTTCGGCCGGTCCCTGATCGCCAAGCACGGCACGCTGCTGGCGCGCGTGGAGTACGCCAAGAGCGCGGGCGGCCGCGCCATCGCGGTGACCCACGCGGGCGTCCAGGTGGCGACGCGCACCGTCTACGACCCGGTCTCCTGGCCGCTGCGCATCGCCGCGTACGACTCCGAGGGCCGCCCGAAGGCCGGTGCGGCCGTCGAGCAGGACATCGCGGGGCCGGCCTGTTTCGCGGGCGATCTGCTCGCGGAGGCGCGGCCGCTGCCGCTGCTCGAACAGGGCGATGTGATCGCGGCACTGGACACCGGCGCGTACTACTTCTCGAACCACTACGGCTACAACAGCCTTCCGCGGCCCGGTGTTTACGGCTTCTTCGACGACGGTGACGCGGCGGTGCGGTTCGCGACCGTACGGGCTCCGCAGAGCACGACGGAGATCGTCGCGGAATCGGGCGGCGCGCAGCACGGCGCACTGGTCACACCCGGACACGCCTGAGCCCGTACGCTAGCGGTGCCGGGGCATGTTCCGATGGAAAATGCCCCAACTCCCCTCATCCGCAGCCACGTTGCGTAACCTCCTCGTCACTGCGGCACATCAGTGCGTGGAACGCCGTGGCGGGGAGGGGAGTCGGCGTGCGCGGAATCGACGAGTGTCTGCTGGAAGCCATGCTGGTGCCGGGCGCGCGCGGCGCGGCCATCGTGGACTGGATCAGCGGGCTCGCGCTCGGCACGGTCGGTGAGGCGCCGGGCAGCGACCACGAGGCCACCGCAGCGGAGACGGCCGAACTGGCCAGGATGGCCAACGAGTACACCGCGTTCGCGCCCGAGGAGTCCACGCCCACGGTCGAGGACCTCATCGTCACCACCCGCACCAACTACCACGTGGTGCGCTTCGTCGAGACCGGCTTCGACAGCAGCGTGTTCCTGCATCTCTGGCTCGACCGGGACATGGGCAATCTCGCACTGGCCCGGCTGCGCCTGAAGAACCTCGCCGAAGGGCTGGTGCTCCAATGAGAGCGGCCGTTTCCCCGATGCTCGTCAGACTCGCGGACGAGCGGGCCACGGGCGTGCTGGTACGTGACGGCGGCACCCTCTATCTGGCCGACGGCCAGGTCGTGCACGCCGAGAGCCCCGATGCGCCGGGCCTCGACGTCCTGCTGACCGCGAGCGGCCGGCTGCGGCCCGACAGCTGGGCGGACGCGGTCGCACAGGCGGCCTCGCGCCGCGAGGTCGGCCGCTATCTGGTCGACAGCGGCCAGGTGGCCGACGGCGAGCTGGAGATCTGCCATCTCGGCGCGCTGTTCGACGCGGCCTTCTTCGCACTGGCGCGCGCGAGCGGGCCCACGCGCTTCCGCTACGGGGTCGCCCACTGGATGGGCCGGGTGCGGCCGGTGCCCACCCGGGTCGTCGAACGCGAGGCGCTGCGGCGCAGCCGGCTGCTGGACTCCCTATGGCCCCACCCCGCAGTCGACACCGCCCCCGTGCAGCGCCGGCCGGACCCCGCAGGGCGGGCGCTCAGCCCCCGTCGGCAGTCGCTGCTGGACCTCGCCGACGGTGTGCGCACCCCGGCAGCCATCGCGCGGGAGCTGGGGCGCCCCGCCTTCAACACCCTGGTCGAGGTACGAAGGCTGGCCGCCGCCGGGCTCATCGGGACGCCCGACGGGTCCGGGACCGCGGCGCCCACGGGGCCCGCCGCCCCTGCAGCTGCAGCTGCCGAGGCCACCGAGCCGCCGTCCGTCCTGGACTCCGCCCTGCTCCGCCGGCTCCGCGACGCACTGGAGGCAACCCTGTGAGGCAGCGCACCGTCCACCAGGTCCCCTTTCCCCCGTCATGAGGCGCGCGATGAGGCTGCGCGCCGAGAGGAGAGCGCTCATGACGGCCGAGGCCGACGTGCTCGCTGAACTGAAACGGCTGCGCGTGCACGTGCCGCAGCTCACCGGCGCACTCGCCGCCAGCTCGGACGGTCTTGTGCTGGCGGCGGACACCGCAGAGGCGGAGAGCGTCGCCGCGCTGACGGCCGCCGCCCTCGGCGTCGCGGTGCGGCTGACCGAGGCGACCGGACAGGGGGGCTTCCGCGAGCTGCTGGTCCAGGGCGAACGGGGGTACGTCGCGACCTACGCGGCGGGCTCCTCGGCCGTCCTCACCCTCCTGGCCGAGCCACGCATCAACGTGGGTCGGCTCCACCTCGAGGCCCGCCGCTCCTGCTCGCGCATCGGTGAGCTGGTCGACGGCGCCCTCGAACGACCGGAGAACACCTGACCCATGACCGACACACCATCGCGAACACCCAGCAGACGGAAAGGAAGTGCGCATCTCATGGCCAACACCGAAAGCGCCCTCAAGGAAGCCATCACTGTCATCGACGGGGCCCTCGGAGCCGCGCTCGTCGACTACAGCAGCGGAATGGCCCTCGGCACCGTGGGCGGCGGAAAGGACCTGGATCTTTCGGTGGCTGCGGCGGGCAACACCGATGTCGTGCGCGCCAAGGTGCGCACCATGGAGCAGCTCGGGCTCAAGGACGGGATCGAGGACATCCTGATCACGCTCGGCACCCAGTACCACCTGATCCGGCTGATGAAGGGCCGCGGAGCCAACGGCCTGTTCCTCTATCTGGCACTCGACAAGGACCGTGCGAACCTCGCGATGGCCCGCCACCAGCTGAAGAAGATCGAGGCAGAGCTGGAGGTCTGACCGCCCGCAGTCCGACGGCCCGGCCGTCCGCCCTCCGGGGCGGACGGCCGGGCCTTTTTGCGCCGCGGGAGCGGGGGCGCAGAGGACCTACTCCGCGAACAGGCCCCGCGCCGCCGCCTTCGCGTCGAAGTCCTCGAGCCGCGCCTGCGCGTCCGGCAGGTCGTCGCACATCGCCTCCAGCAGCACCCGGCCCAGCAGCATCGGTGCGCACGCCGTGTCGAAGGCCAGGCCCGTGCCGACCGCCGCCGGGATCAGCAGGTCGCTGTGGGCCGCCACCGGGGCGAAGGCCGAGTCCGCGACCGTCACCACCTTCAGGCCCACCGTGCGTGCGTACGCCAGGGACTCCACGACCTCCTTCGGATGCCGCGGCAGCGCAAAGCACATCAGTGCGCTCGCACCGGCGCGGCGGGCCGCGTCGATGCGGTCGGCGAGCATCGTGCCGCCCTCGTCGAGGAGGCGAACGTCCGGGTGGACCTTGGCCGCGAAGTACGCGAAGCCGCGCGCCTGCGAGGACGCGGCGCGCAGGCCGAGCACCGGAAGCGGGCGGGACGCGGCCAGCAGCCGGCCGGCGCGCTCCACCGGTGTCGGGTCGGCCAGCAGCTCGGACAGCTGGCGCAGATTCTCGATCTCGGCCTGCACCGCCTGCTGGTACTCGTTGAGGCCGCCCTGGTCCGGCTCGCTCTCGGCGGGCGCGACCTCCCGCAGATGCTTGCGCAGCGCCGGATACCCGTCGAAGCCGAGCGCGACGGCGAAGCGGGTGACGGACGGCTGGCTCACCCCGGCCAGCTCCGCGAGCTCCACGCTGGACAGAAACGGCACGTCGCCCGCCCGGCGCACCATGCTGTGCGCGATCCGCCGCTGCGTCGGGGTGAGCCGATGGCCCTCGAAGAGCTGCTGCAGTCGTGCGGCAGGGCTGTCGTTCATGCCGTCCCCCTCGTCAGTTCGGTCATCAGGTCGGTGAACCGGTCGAGCAGCGCCGCCGCCCCCGTCACATCATCGGTCAGCGGCCGGTCCGCCGGTTCCTCGTCGAGGACCGTCTCGGCCAGCTCAAAGGCCCGGCCGACCGGGAGTTCCGGGTCGGGCCGCAGGCCCCGCTGTCGCAACGCCCGTACCGCGGCGACGAGTTCACAGCCGACGACGAGCCGGTAGGCACGCCCCGCCCGCAGCGTCTGCCGCGCCGCCAGCGAGGCGAAGCTGGCCTGCTCCTCGACGCCACGGGACAGTACCGCGTGGCCGAGCGACGCGGGCGCGGAGAACGCCCGCAGATCGCCGAGGGCCGCGCCGGCCGCGTACTCGAGGATCATCACGCCGGAGCTCGCCGCCTCCGCGTCCGCGAGGAAGGGCCGCAGCCGGGTGAAGGCGGGCTCGTTCAGGGCGGAGAGCCGGGAGGTGGACAGCCGGGCCGTCTGGGTCAGCGCAAGCCTGAAGTGGTCAAGGTCAAGGGCGAGTTGGGCCATATAGAAGCCGCCGTGGTGATACGCGGCGAGGTCCGAGGGGCGGATCAGCGGGTTCTCCGCGGCCGCGTTGATCTCGACGGCGAGGGTCCGCTCCAGGGCGTCCGCCGCGTCCTGCGCGGGCCCGTGGATCTGCGGGAGGCAGCGGAATCCGTACGGGTCCTGGATCCGGCCCAGCGGCGGGGTCGGCCGGTCCGGTGCGCCGAGCAGGTGCCGCATCCGGGCCGCGACGGCGTACGTGCCGGGGTGCGGGCGGGCCGCGTGCACGGGCTCGGCGTAAGCCTCGTAGGAGCCGTCGACCGCGAGCAGGGAGAGGGCGGCGACCAGCTCGGTGGCCGAGACGAGCGCGCGCAGTTCCTCGAGGGCGAGCGCGGCCTGGCCGAGGGTGAGGGCGTTTGAGCTGATCAGGGCCAGGGCGTCGTTGTTGTCGAGGGCCTGCGCCTCGGGGGGCGGGCCGCCCTGCCAGGGATGCTCGCCGGCCAGTGCGAGGCCCATCTGGGCGAGCGCCGCGATGTCGCCGGTGCCGACCGAGCCGAATTCGTTGACGAGGGGGTGGGCGCCACTCTCCAGCGCCTGGCAGAGCGCGGTGATGACGCCGGGCCGCAGTCCGGCGCCGCCCGCGAGGAGCTGGTTGGCCCGTACCGCGAGCATGGCGCGGACCTCGCGGGCGGGCAGCGGTTCACCGATCGCCCCGGCGTGGGAGCGCAGCAGGCGCAGGCCGTGGTCGGCGGCGGCCTCGGTGGGCACGTCCTCGTTGCGGTTCGCTCCGACGCCGGTGGAGCGCCCGTAGACGCGGCCGGACGCGGCGAGCTCGCGCGCGACGTCCCAGGCGACCTCGACGCGCTTCATCGCCTCGGTTCCGGGGACGGGACGGGCCGCGCCGTCGGCCAGCCGGACGATGTCCGCGACCGGGAGGCTCTGTCCGTCGAGGACCACGATGCCGGTGGGTGAGTCCACGATGTGGGACGACATCATGCGCAAAGCCCTCCTTTTCGGACGGATTGTCTTGCCTTCCGAGCATCCGTAACGAGCGATTCACTCCGAGGCATTGACAACTTATTCAGCTACCGAGAACTCTGCATGACTATATGCAGGCCGGGCAAGGGACCACTGATGATCAAATTCGAAGCAGTGAACAAGCGCTTCCCCAACGGCACGACGGCAGTCCACAACCTGAATCTGGAGATGGCCGACGGCGGGATCACCGTCCTCGTCGGATCCTCCGGATGCGGTAAGACCACCACACTTCGCATGATCAACCGGATGGTCGAGCCGACCTCCGGCACCATCCACGTCGGCGGCAAGGACGTCCTGAAGCAGGACGCGGCACAGCTGCGCCGCTCCATCGGTTACGTCATCCAGCAGTCGGGACTCTTCCCGCACCGCACGATCCTCGACAACATCGCGACCGTGCCGCTGCTGCTGGGCTGGGGGCGGAAGAAGGCCCGCAGCCGCGCGGCCGAACTCCTGGAGACGGTCGGCCTCACCGCCGAGTCCGGCAAGCGCTACCCGCACCAGCTCTCCGGCGGACAGCAGCAGCGCGTGGGCGTGGCCCGGGCGCTGGCGGCGGACCCGCCGGTGCTGCTGATGGACGAGCCGTTCGGCGCGGTCGACCCCGTCGTCCGTACCCAGCTCCAGGACGAACTGCTGCGCCTTCAGCAGGAGTTGGGCAAGACGATCGTCTTCGTCACGCACGACATCGACGAGGCCGTGCGGCTGGGCGACCGGATAGCCGTGTTCCGCACGGGCGGCCATCTGGTCCAGTGCGCGACCCCGGCGGAACTGCTGGCCCGCCCGGCGGACGAGTTCGTGGCGGACTTCCTGGGCGCGGAACGCGGTCTGAAGCTGCTCTCGCTCTCCACCCTGGCGGACGTCCCGCAGAGCCCCGCGCCCGAGGGCGGCCGCTGGGAGCTGGTCCTCGACACTTCCCGTACCCCGCTCGGCTGGCTCGACCGGGACGCGGGCGGATCCGAAACCCTGGTCCCGGTACGCCCGTTGCGCGACGGCGACTCACTGCTCTCGGCGCTGAACGAGTCGGTCGCCTCACCGACGGGCCTGATCGCCCGGGTCGACGGGGCGGGCGTGCTGACGGGCGTAACGCCGCGCGACGTGATCCACGCCCATGCGGGCGACTGGCACGCCTCGGCGTCGAGCAGGGCCGCACAGGCCGGAGCCCTGGCGCTGGACACCGAGGCCAAGGTCGCGCCGAGCTCCGCGGACACGACCACCTCCGGGAACGGCGCCTCCGGCACCGCGAGCACCGTCACTCCCAAGGGCGGCACCTCATGACCATCCAATGGTCGTGGATATCCGACCACGCGTCCGATCTCACCACCCTCAGCCTCTCCCACCTCCAAGCCGCCCTCACCGCCGTTCTGTTCGGGCTGCTCATCTCCCTCCCCCTCGCCGTCCTCGCCCACCGCGTCCGCCCCCTGCGCGGATTCCTCCTCGGGCTCTCCAACGTCCTGTTCACCATCCCCTCCATCGCCGTCTTCGTACTGCTCCTCCCGCTCTCCGGGCTGACCCGCACCACCACCGTCATCGGCCTGACGATCTACACCCTCGTCGTTCTGCTCCGTAACACCGTCGAGGGCCTCGACTCCGTGCCGGCCAGGACGAAGGAGGCCGCCAGGGCAATGGGCACCCGCCCCCTGCGCACCCTCCTCACCGTCGAGCTCCCCCTCGCACTGCCCGTGATCATGGCGGGCGTACGGATCGCCACCGTCATGTCGATCTCGCTCGTCTCCGTCGCCACCTACATCGGCGACGGCGGCCTCGGCCAGCTCTTCACCGACGGCTTCCAGCGCAACTTCCCCACCCCCGTCGTCGTCGGCGTCGTCCTCACCCTCCTCCTCGCGCTGATCGCGGACGCGCTGCTCGTCGCCGTGCAGTACGTCCTCACCCCCTGGACCAGGAAGGGCAGGGCCTGAGATGTACGAGCTCTTCAAGGACCTCGGCTCCTGGCTGACCAGCGGCGCACAGTGGTCCGGCAGCGACGGGATCGCCCACCGCCTCGCCGAGCACCTCCAGTACTCGCTGCTCGCCACCCTCATCGCCGGCGTGATCGCACTGCCGATCGGCCTGCTCATCGGGCACACCGGCCGCGGCGCGTTCCTCGCCATCAACCTCTCGTCCTTCGGCCGCGCCCTGCCCACCGTCGGACTCGTCGTCCTCGTCTTCCTGGCCAGCGGCCTGTCCATGACCCCGGTGTACGTCGCGCTGGTCGCCCTCGCCGTCCCGTCGATCGTCACCAACACCTACGCCGGGATGAGTGCCGTCGACCCCGAGGTGAAGGACGCCGCCCGCGGCCAGGGCATGCGCGGCCACCAGGTCCTCCTCCAGGTCGAGATCCCGCTCGCGCTACCGCTGATCATGACCGGGCTGCGGCTCGCCCTCATCCAGGTGGTGGCGACGGCCACCATCGCCGCGTATGTGAGCTTCGGCGGCCTCGGCCGGTACGTCTTCGACGGCCTCGCCCAGCGCGACCTCGTGCAGGTGCTCGGCGGCGCCGTACTCGTCGCGGTCGTCGCGGTCGTACTCGACCTCGGCCTCGCCGCCCTCCAACGCGCCCTCTTCAGCAACCGCCCCGCGTAAGGACCTCCCATGAACCGACGCACTCTGCTCGGCGGCCTGTTCGCCGCGGCCTCCGTCCCCGCGCTCGCCGCCTGCAGCAGCGGCATCACGTCCCTCGAAGGCAAGGGCGGCGACCTGTCAGGAGGCGGCTCCAGCAAGGACGGCGTCACCATCGGCACCGCCAACTTCACCGAGAACCAGATACTCGGCTACCTGTACGCGGTCGTCCTCGAAACCGCCGGCGTAAAGACCAGGGTCCGCCCCAACCTCGGCACCCGCGAGATCCTCATCCCCGCCCTCAAGGGCGGCGACATCGATCTCCTCCCCGAGTACCAGGGCGCCCTGCTGCACTACCTCGACCCGAAGGCGAAGGCCACCGAGGAGGGCGAGATGCAGAACGCCCTCGCCGTCGCCCTCCCCGCGGGCCTGCAGGTCCTCCCGTACGGCATGGCCGAGGACTCCGACGCCTTCGCCGTCACCCGCGAGACCGCCGACAAATACGGCCTGAAGACGCTCGGCGACCTCGCCAAGCAGAACGGCAAGCTGGTCATCGGCGCGGCTCCCGAGGTCAAGAAGCGGGTCGTCGGCGTCATCGGCCTGAAGGACGAATACGGCGTGGAATTCAAGGAGTTCAAGTCGCTGGACTCCTCCGGCCCGCTGGTCAAGGGCGCGTTGAAGAAGGGCGACGTCGACGTCGCCAACCTCTTCACCACCGACACGGACATCGTCGCGGAGGGCTGGGTGGTCCTTGCCGACCCCAAGAACCTGATCCCCGGTCAGCATGTCGTCCCGCTGATCGCCGACCGCAAGGCCGACTCCACCGTGCGCAAGGCGCTGGCCCGGCTCGGTGCCGTACTGACGACGGAGCAGCTGACCGAGCTCAACCGCCTGGTCGACAAGGACAAGAAGGACCCGGAGGACGTGGCGAAGACGTGGGCCGAGCAGCACGGTCTCGCCAAGAAGGGGGCGTGACCTCCGGCTCCCCCTAGGGGAAGACGGTGGGGCTACCCCCACTGACGGGGCGGGCCCCCGTCCGTAGCGTGAACGGCTATGGAAGCCCGCGACCCTGAGCTCAAGAAGGAGCTCGACGCCACCCTGCATGCCCGCCGTGAGCTGGGCGAAGAGTATGAGTCCGCGCTCGTGGACTCTTTTCTGGAGAAGGTCGAGCAGCGCCTCGACACCGTGGTGGACCGACGTGTCCGCCGCCGGCTCGCCGAACAGCAGACGGTGCTGGCCCGGGGCACCCGCCCGCGGCAGTCCGCCGACTCGAACTTCGGCGAGCGCTTCGGCTTCGGGATCATCTCGCTGATCCTCGCCGTCCCGCTTACGGCGATCGCCGTGGTCAACGCGGATCTGGTGGGCCTGACTGTGACCTGGCTCGGCATCGTCGGCGTGAATGCGGCGCACGCGGCGCGGGGGTGGCCGTGGCTGCGGCGGAGGCGCGGGGAGACGTCCGACTGGGAGGATTGAGGGCCCGCCTGCGGCGAGTTGGACGGCCCGCTTCATCCGCACGCCGGCCCGCCCGGGCCCTGCCAACCCGAAGACCAACGAACTCGATGTGGAGCGTGTCAGGACTGCTGTACGGGGCGCGTCATGGAGGCGCCGTGAATATGAGGCGGCCAGGGCCCCACCCTCAAGGCCTTGGGTTCTAGGAGTCGTTGCAACACCCCAGTTCAAGGGGTGCGATGGACTTCGAGATCCGCGAGGACCGGCAGCCGCAGGGACGCAAGAAGCTCACTCGTGAGCGGGCGGCATACTTCCGGCTCGTGCAGCAGGGCGTAAGCAATACGGAAGCGTGCCGGATCGTCGGGATCAACCGGCGGACCGGGAAGCGCTGGCGATACGGACGCAACCCGTCCGGCGGGAACAAGGCGGCACCACCGATCCGTTCGGTGGTGCCGCCTTCCGTACCCTCGCGGTACCTGCGCGAGGCCGAGCGGATCCACATCGCCGACCGGCTGCGGGAGAAGGCCACGATCCGCGCGATCGCCGTCGAACTGGGACGCAGCCCCTCAACCATCAGCCGGGAGATCCGCCGCAACCGGCACCCGGGAAACGGGCAGTACCGGCCCTTCGCCGCCCAGGCCCGCGCCGATGGCCGCCGGCCCCGCCCCAAGCCGGGCAAGATCGGCCAGAACCCCGAACTGCGGGCCGCGATCCAGGCCGGCCTGGACGAACGGTGGAGCCCGGAGCAGATCTGCCACGCTCTGCGCAGGTACTTCCCCGACCGGCCGGAGATGCACGTGGTCCACGAAACCGTCTACCAGGCCCTCTACGTCCAAGGACGCGGAGAACTACGCAGACAGCTCGCCGGCGCCCTGCGCAGTGGCCGCGCCCGCCGCAAGCCCCACCGGCAGGCCAACTGCCGCCAGCCCCGCTTCACCGACCCGATGGTCATGATCAGCGACCGCCCGGCCGAGGCGGAAGACCGGGCGGTGCCCGGCCACTGGGAGGGCGACCTGATCATCGGCAAGGACAGCGCCTCAGCGATCGGCACCCTCGTCGAGCGAGCCACCCGCTACGTGATGCTGCTGCACCTGCCCGACGGGCGCGGCGCCGAGCAGGTCCGCGACGCCCTCCAAGAGACCGTGCAGCGGCTGCCTGCCCACCTGAAGCGGTCCCTGACCTGGGACCAGGGCAGCGAGATGGCCGCCCACAAGAGCTTCACGCTCGCTACCGACGTCCCCGTCTACTTCTGCGACCCGGCCAGTCCCTGGCAGCGCGGATCGAACGAGAACACCAACGGCCTGCTGCGGCAGTACTTCCCCAAGGGCACCGACCTGTCCGTCCACACCCGCGACCACCTCGACGTCGTCGCCGCCCAGCTCAACGGCCGGCCACGCAAAACGCTCGGCTGGGAAACCCCAGCCGAGCGCCTGCATAAACTCCTCGCGGCCTGAACAACCGACCACGTGTTGCAACGACCCCTAGTACTCCAGCAGGATTTCGCTGTCTGACCTGCGGGTTTCGCTGGGCGGCTGGAGTGTAGCGGGCTGTGGAGTGGTCAGGGGCGGTCTCACGGAGGCCGCCCCTCGAACGTGCGACAACGCCGCAGGTAATGACAGCGACGGGCGACTGCCTGGCGTCGTCGGCGCCAGTTCGACCAGCTCATCGCGTGGCGTCGGCCTCGGCGTCCGCGCAGGTGCGGGGGCCGGGGACGACAAGCTGCCAGGAGTCGCCGAACCTCCGCCACTGTGAGCGCGATGGCCCCGGCTGCCTCACCGGTTCCGCCCCCTTTTCCCTGGCCTGGTGTGCCGTGGCTGCCAGGAAGGCGTGCGCGAGCATGGCGAGGGTGATGTGCCGGTACCAGCCCACGTAACGGCGGACTTCGTACTGGTCCAAGCCGCACTCGTTCTTCGCGGCCTGGAAACACTCCTCGATCGCCCAGCGCGACCCGGCGATCCGCACCAGTTCCCGGGCGGTGGTCTCCAAAGGGGCGTAGGCGAGGTAGTAGGCGACTTCGTCGGGCTTGCGGATGCTGCGACGGGCCAGCGCCCACCGCATCCGATGGGGGACCTCGCCCTGGTAGTCGAACTCGGCGACGGCCGGCAGCCGCACCGCCGCCCAGTGGTAGACCCGCGGTCCCTTCGCGCCGTCTCCGCATGAGATCTTCTCCCACGCCTCGGCCGGGGCCTGTGCGAACAGGCCCTCGATGCGGGGACAGCCCACAGTGAACTGGGACTTGGGCACGGCCAGCACATAGCCGACGCCCGACTGCTCCAGCAGCCGACGGAAGCGACTCTCCTGGCCGTAGGCGGAATCCGCAGTGACCCAGGCGATGGGCAGCGGTGAGGCGAGGGCCCGCAGCACCATGCGCCGGGCCAGTTCGCCCTTGGTGGCAAACGCCTGGTCGTCGGGGACTTTGGCCGCGCGGCAGCGTTCACGGTCCTCGGCCCAGGACTTGGGCAGATACAACTCCCGGTCCACCAAGGCGCGCCCGCGGCCGGAGGCGTAGGCGGCGAAGACACCGATCTGGCAGTTCTCGGTGCGGCCGGCGGTTCCGGAGTATTGGCGCTGAACCCCGGCGGAGGTGGTGCCCTTCTTGATGAAGCCGGTGTCGTCGATGATGAGGACCCCGCCGTCCTCACCGAGCTTGTCGGCGACGTATTGCTGCAGGTCGTCGCGGATGTCGTCGGGCTCCCACTTTGCGCCGGCGAGCAGGTGCTGCAGACCGTCGGGGGTGGCATGGCCTGCCTGTTCGGCCAGCTGCCAGCTGTTCTTTCGGGCCACCGGGGCGAGCAGTCCGCGTACGTAGTCACGCATGCGGCGGCGAAGCTCCACACGGCCGAAGTGATGACCGATGGTCACGAAGAGGTCGTCCAGTTCAAGGTCCCACTGCTCGGCAGCACTCTCGAAGATCACGTGGGGAGCTTTCCCAACCGCTGTCATTACCTGCGGCGTTGTCGCACGTTCGAGGGGCGGCCTCCGTGAGACCGCCCCTGACCACTCCACAGCCCGCTACACTCCAGCCGCCCAGCGAAACCCGCAGGTCAGACAGCGAAATCCTGCTGGAGTACTAGGCACTGTTTCTCGGATCTCGGGACGTGAGCGGGGGGTTGGGGTCAGGCTCGGGGTATGGGCCGTGGGGATCTGACAAATGCGGAATGGGATCGGCTGGCTTCGTGCTTACCTCGTGGTGGTACTCGTGGGGGCCGGTGGAGCGATCACCGTCGGGTGATCAACGGGGTCCTCTACCGGGTGCGGACGGGTGTTCAGTGGCGGGATCTTCCGGAACGGTTCGGGCCGTGGGAGACGGTCTATAAGCGGCATCGCCGCTGGTCCGCGGATGGAACGTGGGAGATGCTGCTGTCGAAGGTCCAGGCCGCCGAGGACGCCGCGGGCCGGATCGACTGGGACGTCTCGGTGGACTCAACAGCGGTGCGGGCCCACCAGCACGCCGCCGGCGCAAGGAAGGCTCGGCCGGCCGCGGTTGTTCAAAGGGGGCCGTCCGGGGGACGAACCAGGCCGATCCGGTGCTTCGGAAGCTGGCCGCCCGATTGGCGGAGGTGGTCAGATCGGCGAATGCCTGGGACGCTCCCGCGGAGGCTTCACGACCAAAATCCACCTCGCCGCGGAGGGACGATGCCGACCCCTCGCCCTCGTCCTGACACCCGGACACTACGGCGACGGCCCTCAGCTCGAGCGCGTGCTGGAGCAGGTATCCGTGCCTCGCACCGGAGTCGGGCGGCCCCGCACTCGCCCCGACCATGTCCTGGCGGACAAGGCCTACACGTCCCGAATTAACCGTCGTTACCTGCGACGACGTGGAATCCGGCACACCATCCCCGAACGTCTCGACCAGCAAGAACACCGCCGCAACCGCGGTTCCCGAGGCGGCCGGCCCACCGGTTTCGACAGCGAGCGCTACAAGAAGCGCAACACCGTCGAACGCGCCATCAACCGGTTGAAGGGCTTCCGAGCCGTCGCCACCCGCTACGAGAAACGCGCCTACATCTACCTCGGCACCGTCACACTCGCAGCACTCCTGATCTGGCTCCGCACATGATCCGAGAAACAGCGCCTAGAAACCGCCGGCGCGAGGTGGGGCCCTGACCTGTGAAGCGAGCGCCTCGGTCAGATCACTCGGTGCCGGACCGGCGGCGGCGCATCCACCACACCAGGCCCGCACCGGCGGCGATCACCGCGGCGGCGATGCCCGTGATCAGGCCGATGGGGGTGTCGGATCCGGTGTGGGCGAGGTCGCCGCCGGGGTCCCTCGGGGTCTCGGTGGGTGCCGGCGTGTCGCCGCCGGAGTGGCTGACCGACGGCTGGGGCGTCGGGGTTCCACTGTGGGTCGGCTTCGGGGACGTCGGCGTGGGGGTCGGGTCGGTTCCGCCTCCGCTGGTGTCGCCGGAGGAGTCACCCCCGAGGTAGAGGGTGTCGGTGTCCCGGTAGGAGGTGTCGTCCGACTTCATGGACGTCCGGGTGGTCGTGTCCAGGGTGCGGTTTTCGACGTTGAAGCGGACGCGGCTGATGTTCCGCTTGGGCTGCTTGGAGAAGTCGACGCCGCCGACGATGTACACCTGGACACCGTGGTCGGTGTCGATCTGGTAGGTGAACTCGCCGTCGGTGTAGATCTTCCGGTACCGCTTGAAAAGTTCGTTCTTGTCCCAGTTCTGGTTGGGGGCGCGCAGCGGCCACTGCTTCACGTTGTTGCTGTTGATGATCGACCGGAAGTCGGTCGGTGTCTTGGCGTCCTGCTGCCGGATCCACTCCGCGGCGACGCGGGAGGTGTAGACGCGGCGCAGGTCGGCGTACTGCGGGGCCGTGTTGATGGTCTTCTCGACCTCGGGCACGATCATCGAGTCGACGACCCGCTGCGCGGCCTTGATCTCCGCCTCATCGGGGTCGCAGATCGGCTCCCCCGGGCCCTGGGTGATGGTCTTCTGCGCGGTCGACTTCAGCCGCAGCGGGGCATCCAGGATGTAGATGCCACCGTCCTGCTCGCGCACCTTGGCGGGCTTGGGCTCGATCCAGTTCCGCAGGCCCGGCATGCACGGGTAGCCGTTCTGCTTGGGCAGGGCCGCCCAGTACCGCTTGCCGAGGTCGGTCTTGGGGTCCATGGCGTTGTAGAAGTCGTGCTTCATCCGAAGGTCGGCTTCCAGCAGGACCCTGCCGGCGTCGGTGGAGGCGAACTTGGAGTCCATGATGCGGTCGGGCTCGTCCGGGTTCAGGTTGACCCAGAACTTCTCCGGCGTCAGCGCCAGCCACGTGAACATCGCGTCGGAGGCGAGCTGCATCTTCGCCTGCCCGCCATAGCCCGGGTTCTCGTCCGAGACGGGCATCATGTCGGCCTTCATGGAGTACTGCATGCCCTTGCCCTTGGCCAGGCCGCCGACATAGCGCAGTTCCAGGGTGGTGAAGTCCACGCCACCCGGGCCGCCGCGCGGGAGGGTGCCGCGGGTGTCGAGACGGCGGGCTTCGGCCTGGATCTGCTTGGCTTCGTTCAGGGTGCGGCCCGACCCGTTGACACGGTCGTTGAGCGGTCCGCGGGTGCCGCAGTTGCTCGCGGCGGCGAGCCGTACCTGTCCGGCCGGTCCTCCCTGGCAGCCGGGCGCGAACCACGTGTCGTAGCGGGAGTAACCACGGATCGGCTTGGTCTGCGGGATCGCGTTGTACTGGCGCTGGAAGCCGCGGACCTGGTTCGTCTTGCCCGGCCGCATCCGCTCAACCTCGCGGTTGAACGTGTCGATCTTGTTGCGCTGGCCCTTGCTGAAGTTCTTCGCGCCGCTGTAGCGGAAGGTGTGGTCAGGCATGGACTTCGCAACGACCCGGTCCTGAGTGAGCTGCTTGTTTCTCAGTTCGCTGTTGGACTTGAACTCGTTGAACTCCTTGGTGCGCTGGTTGTAGGCGTCGTACTTGCGCCACCCGATCCGCTTGCCGTTCTCGTCGAAGATGTCGACGTAGACCTCGCACAGCCAGTCCGGACCGATGAGCTGGAAGTCCTTGACCAGACGGCCTTCGAACGAGGCTCCCTTGCTGTTGTTGATCTCGTTGCGGATGTAGATCTTGTCGAACCAGCGCTCGAAGCTCTGCGGGCGCGGCTTGAGCAGGTAGCGGGCGTAGATCTCCATCGCCTTGTCGGCGGGATCCCCCGACGCCTTGGCCTGGGCCTCCCACGCATCGACGTTCTTCTCCGGATCCGGGTTCTTGGAGCGCGCCTTCGTCTGCTCCGCCGCCGTGGGAGCCTTCAGCCCGTCGAACGCCTTACCCGGCAGCGGGAAGTTGAAGTTCTTCGGGTCCCCGTTCCACTTGTCGAAGTTGGTCCCCGCGCTCGTGGGGAAGCCGGAGTTCGACGGGGTCTTGCCGTACGTCTTGCCCAGGTGCTTGGCGTCGCACCGCTTCCCGGTCCCCGGCCTCAGCTTGGCCGAGGTGGGCACAGCGGATGCGTGCTCGACCGGGATGCCCGGCAGCCCCGTGAGGATTACGGCCCCGGCCAGACCAAGGGCGGCCGTGAAGCGGGCAACCAGCCGCCACCGTTTCGGTATGTGCAGCGCTCTGTTCAAAATGCTCTGTCTTCCCTCGTTGTGGGGGCGTTGAGGGGTAGTGGGGCGGCGCATGAGGCCCCCGTGACGTGAGCGCCGCCCGGCCCACCATAAACCTCCACACCGGCAGGTAAGACAGGGATAAGACCGTGTCGGCAAGTCAACTTGCGTGGGACAGTGGGGAGTTGTCAGTCACCCGGGATGAACAGCCTCTCCATGCGGCGGGTGTAGGTCTCGGTATGCCGGACCCGGAACACGCTCGCCTCGGGCTGGGGCCAGGACCACGGGTCGGCCTCCCCAAGGGCCAGGGACACGAAGTCGGCCCACTCCACCTCTTCGGGCTCGGCGTCCAGGTCGACGTCGATGTCCTCCAGCATCTGATCCGTGATCCCGAGCGCGGCGGCAACCGCGTGAGGATCGCCGGCCAGCTCCCACGGGTCCATACCGGGCCAGCCGGAGGCGTGGAACATGGCACCGTCCGGCAGCCACACGATGTCCTCGGTGTGGGACTCGCCGCAGTCGACCTCCACCCGGCCGACGATCCGCGCATCCGGATACCGCTCCCGCAGCCTGCCCACCTCATACAACAGCGGCGTGTTGTTGCCGTTGTCGGCCAGCGCAGGGTCACTGATTCCCAGCACGTTCCCCCACGCCCCGGCCAGGATCACATCGAGATCTGCCCGCTCCGCGGGATACAGCACCTCATTCGCAGGCCTGGCGCCCAGCTCCTCCAGCACCTCATCAACCGCGCCGAAAGACCGGGCGAACTCACGTGCCCGGACAGCGTCGTTGCCTGGAAGACCCCGGGCGTCCACCTCGAAAGGGGGCTGAAGGATCGTGATGTCACAGCGGCCCATCCCGCCGTGCACCATGCGATCCGGCGGCGAAGTCCAGTAGTTGTTGATGTCACCCATGCCGCACACCGTAAAACCTGGTCCGCGAGAGCGGCGCCGGTTCAGGCGCAAAAATGCGCGGGGACCGCCGCACCCCCGGGTTGCCCCGGGGGGCGGGACGACGGCGGTCCCCGCGTGGGACACGGTCCGGGTCAGGGCCGGTCTCCGCGTCCAGGGCGTCTTGGGAGGTCCGGGAGCCGCTCCGGTTGTCCTAGACGCCGCTGTGGGTGCCGGCCGGGATCCCTGCCCGGTCCCCCTGCCGACACCCACCAATGTGCCGGACCCGTGTTAAGCGGGTGCTGCGCGTACGTGACGCGCGCGTACCGATTGTGCGAAACCCGCGTCCGTACGGGCTACTTGGCGCCCTTGGCGAGGAACGCCAGCAGGTCCTGACGGCTCACCACACCCGTCGGCTTGCCCTCTACCAGCACAATCGCCGCGTCAGCCGCACCGAGCACAGACATCAGGTCGCCGACCGGCTCGCCGGAGCCGACCTGCGGCAGCGGTGCGCTCATGTGCTTCTCCAGCGGGTCGCCCAGCGAGGCGCGCTGCGCGAAGAGCGCGTCCAGCAGCTCGCGTTCGACGACCGAACCGATGACCTCCGCGGCCATCACGTCCGGGTGACCGGCGCCCGGCTTCACGATCGGCATCTGCGAGACCTCGTACTCCCGCAGCACCTCGATCGCTTCGCCGACCGTCTCCTCCGGGTGCATGTGCACAAGGCTGGGGATCTTGCCGCCCTCCTTGTCGCGCAGCACATCGGCGACGCTCGCGGACGGGCCGGCGTCCTCCAGGAAGCCGTAGTCCGCCATCCACTCGTCGTTGAAGATCTTGGAGAGATAGCCGCGGCCGCTGTCCGGCAGCAGTACGACGACCACGTCGTTGGGGCCGAGCCCCTCGGCCACGCGCAGCGCCGCGACCACCGCCATGCCGCAGGAGCCGCCGACGAGCAGGCCCTCCTCCTTGGCGAGACGGCGCGTCATCTGGAAGGAGTCCTTGTCGGACACGGCGACGATCTCGTCGGTCACGGTCCGGTCGTACGCACTTGGCCAGAAGTCCTCGCCGACACCCTCGACGAGGTACGGCCGACCGGAGCCGCCGGAGTACACCGAGCCCTCCGGGTCAGCACCGATGATCTTGACCTTGCCGTCGCTGGCGTCCTTCAGATAGCGGCCGGTACCGGAAATCGTGCCGCCGGTGCCGACGCCCGCGACGAAATGGGTGATCTTCCCGTCCGTCTGCTCCCACAGCTCGGGGCCGGTGCTCTCGTAGTGCGAGCGCGGGTTGTTCGGGTTGGAGTACTGGTCGGGCTTCCAGGCACCCGGGGTCTCACGTACGAGCCGGTCCGAGACGTTGTAGTACGAGTCGGGGTGCTCGGGGTCGACGGCGGTGGGGCAGACGACAACCTCGGCGCCGTACGCCCGGAGGACATTGATCTTGTCCGTGGACACCTTGTCCGGGCAGACGAAGATGCACTTGTAGCCCTTCTGCTGGGCCACGATCGCAAGGCCGACGCCGGTATTGCCGCTGGTCGGCTCCACGATGGTGCCGCCCGGCTGCAGCGCGCCGCTCTGCTCGGCCGCTTCGATCATGCGCAGCGCGATCCGGTCCTTGACCGACCCGCCGGGGTTGAAGTACTCGATCTTGGCCAGGACGGTCGCCTGGATGCCTGCGGTAACGCTGTTCAGCCGTACCAGCGGGGTATTGCCGACGAGACTGATCATCGAGTCGTGGATGCGCACAATGTTCTCCGGGATCTCCGTAGTGATGCGGCCAGGGTAAGCCGGACCGGCACGTGATTGGGCGACGGTTGCGACGGGGCAGTTAGCTGATGACCGAAGTAGCGCGGTTGGAGGTGGCTCGGACTGTGTCGAGGGCGAGGGTGGCACGACGCATCGCCGCGGGTGCGGCGTACGGCGGCGGCAGCATCGGCCTGCTCGGAGCGGCGGCCGTCGGAGTGGTGCTGGCGGAGGTCCAGCTGGCGAAACGCTCGGTGGGCGGGGGCACGGCCCCGGTCCCGCCGCGCGGCGACGGTCTGTACGGGCTGGCCTTCGGGCGCATCGATCCACTGCACCTGTGCGTGCTCGGGGACTCGACGGCGGCGGGGCAGGGAGTGCGCCGCGCGGGCCAGACGCCGGGGGCGCTGCTCGCTTCCGGGCTGGCCGCGGTCGCGGAGCGGCCCGTGGAAGTACGCAATGTGGCGCTGCCGGGGGCACAGTCGGACGATCTTGAGCGCCAGGTGACGTTACTGCTGTCGGACCGGGGGCGGATGCCGGACGTCTGCGTGATCATGATCGGCGCGAATGACGTCACCCATCGGATGCCGCCCACGCAGTCCGTCCGCCATCTCGCCTCCGCGGTGCGCAGGCTGCGCACGGCCGGCGCGGAGGTGGTGGTGGGGACGTGCCCTGATCTGGGCACGATCGAGCCCGTGTACCAGCCGCTGCGCTGGCTGGCCCGCCGGGTCTCGCGACAGCTCGCGGCCGCGCAGACGATCGTTGTCGTCGAACAGGGCGGACGTACGGTGTCGCTGGGCGACCTGTTGGGTCCCGAGTTCGCGGCGAACCCGCGGGAGATGTTCGGGGCGGACAACTACCACCCCTCGGCGGAGGGCTACGCGACGGCGGCGATGGCGGTGCTGCCGACGCTGTGCGCGGTGCTGGGCCTGTGGCCGGAGTCGGACCGGCTGGAGCCGGAACGGGACGAGGACATGCTGCCGGTGGCGAGGGCGGCGGCCACGGCGGCGGCGGAGGCGGGCACGGAGGTCACGGGTGCGCGTGCGCCCTGGGCGCTGCTGAAGCACCGCCGGCGTCGTCGCCTGCCAGCCGCGCCGGGCCCGGTCCCGACCGAGGAACCGGCCTCGCCGAAGGTACGCCGGGCGTAGGGCTGCGCTTGGCTGTCGGCCGGGCGCGCCCCTTTCCGTAACTCGGGGCCAGCCCCCAGACCCCCGTATGCGACCTTCGGCCGCATGTCCTCGATCCCCCCCCCGGACTTCGTCCGGGGGGGAACCCCCGGGACGGGCTTAAATTCAGCCCCGCCGGCGTTTGGGGAGTCGGGGTAGGCGCACGCCCGCAGGGCGTAGGGGGAGGGTCCGGGGCGAAGCCCCGGGGTGCCAACTGAGCGCTCGCTTAGAAAAGAGGCCCTCATCACACGCCTCCCCCCGTGACCCAAGCCATACGTACGGGTAACTTCCCAACCAGCCCCCTCAACCCCAACCCGCCTCGCCCTCTGGAGCCGTGATGCCCGAAGCCGTGATCGTCTCTGCCGCTCGCTCCCCCATCGGCCGCGCTTTCAAGGGCTCCCTCAAGGACCTGCGCCCCGACGACCTGACCGCCACCATCGTCCAGGCCGCCCTCGCCAAGGTTCCCGAGCTGGACCCGCGCGACATCGAGGACCTGATGCTCGGCTGTGGCCTCCCCGGCGGCGAGCAGGGGCACAACATGGGCCGCATCGTCGCCGTACAGATGGGCATGGACCATCTCCCCGGCTGCACGATCACCCGCTACTGTTCCTCGTCGCTCCAGACCTCCCGCATGGCGCTGCACGCCATCAAGGCGGGCGAGGGCGATGTCTTCATCTCCGCCGGTGTCGAGATGGTGTCCCGGTCCGTCAAGGGCAACAGCGACAGCCTTCCCGACACCCACAACCCCCTCTTCGCCGAGGCCGAGGCCCGCACCGCCGCCGTCGCGCAGAGCGAGGGCGCGAGCTGGCACGACCCGCGCGAGGACGGCCTGGTCCCGGACGCGTACATCTCGATGGGGCAGACCGCCGAGAACCTGGCCCGCATCAAGGGCGTCACCCGCCAGGAGATGGACGAGTTCGGCGTCCGCTCCCAGAACCTCGCCGAGGAAGCCATCAAGAACGGCTTCTGGGAGCGGGAGATCACCCCGGTGACGACCCCCGACGGGACCGTCGTCAGCAAGGACGACGGCCCGCGCGCCGGCGTCACCCTGGAGGGCGTGCAGGGGCTGAAGCCCGTCTTCCGCCCCGACGGACTCGTCACCGCCGCCAACTGCTGCCCTCTCAACGACGGCGCCGCCGCGCTCGTCATCATGAGCGACACCAAGGCCCGTGAGCTCGGTCTGACCCCGCTCGCCCGGATCGTGTCCACCGGCGTCTCCGGCCTCTCCCCCGAGATCATGGGCTACGGACCCGTCGAGGCCAGCAAGCAGGCCCTGTCCCGCGCCGGGCTGACCGTCGACGACATCGACCTGTTCGAGATCAACGAGGCCTTCGCCGCCCAGGTGATCCCCTCGTACAAGGACCTGGGCATCCCGCTGGACAAGCTGAACGTCAACGGTGGCGCCATCGCCGTCGGCCACCCCTTCGGCATGACCGGCGCGCGGATCACCGGCACGCTGATCAACAGCCTGCAGTTCCACGACAAGCAGTTCGGTCTGGAGACCATGTGCGTGGGTGGTGGCCAGGGCATGGCCATGGTCATCGAGCGCCTCAGCTGAGTACCGACTGAGCCTCTGCCGGGCCCCGGAAGGGCCATGAGAGACCCTTTTCGGGCCCGCGCGGAACTCAAGTCGTGACTGAATCTCCCCCAGGATGTGACCTATCTCCTGGGGGAGAGCCATTTACGCAGGTCACAGTAGTGATGCGGCTAAACACCAAGCCCAAAGTCCTGTCCAATTCGTGACGTAATGCACTGACAGGGGGAGCGGGCTCACCGCAAGCTGTTGTAGGAAGTCCGGGGGATCGATTGAAACCGGGAGTACGTCAGTGAGCGCCATGTCTCTTGCCCTGCTGCTGACCACCGCCGCCGCGACGGCTGTGGGCGCCGCTGCGCTGCACGCCGCGCACGGGCTCCGCAAGCAGGTCACCTCGCTTCGCACGGAGCTGTCGGCCTCGCACGGGACCGGCCGCCTCGCCACCGTGCCGCAGGCCCGCCCGACCCCAGCCGCCGAGATACGGGCCGCGGTGGCCGAGGCGCTCGCCGAGGAGCGTGAGCGGGAGCTGGCGGAGGCACGCGCCTTCTGGGCCGCGCAGGAGACCCGCGACGTCGCCGACGCGCCCTCGCTGCTCGGCGGCCTGGCCGCGCCGGGCGATGAGCTTCCCTTCTACGTTCCGCGCCAGTCCGACTTCGTGGGCCTGGAGGCGATGGACTTCGAGGCGGTCGAGGCGCTCGACGACATGGCGGAGCTGCCCGAGGTGACGGAGTTCGCCGAGGACTCCCCCGAACTGGCCGCGGCCCGCCGCCGGCACCCCTCGCACCCCGACTTCGTACCGGTCCAGACCCCGGTGGTCACCGACCACGAGCGCACGGTCGCCCGCCTGGAAGCGCTCGCGGAGACGCGTACGGAGCTCGCCGACGTACGCCCCGGGCCGCTCGGCACGCTGGATGTGTACGTCTTCGCCGACGGCACGACGCTCTGTATGACCCCCGGCCACCGCGAGACCGCCGAGCGGCTCGCCGAGGCCCTGCGCACGGGCGACATTCCGGTCCTGCTGGGCGGCTCCAGCGTCTCCGGCGCGTACGCCCTGACCTTCGCGTGCGGCGAGGAGAGCGTCTACATCCTCGCGGACCGCGTCATCGCCTCGCTGTAGCCCTGTAGCCCTGTAGCCCCGTAGCCCCGACCGGCGGTACGAATACGGCCCGCCTGCGCCCTGCCGTACGGCCCGGGCCTCGCGGGATGCCGTATCGGCCTGAACAGCCTCGTCACAGGCGCAGCGCCCCCGATCGGCCCCGTCCGCAGGCGGGTCCCTCCGCGGCCCGCAGAACGGCCGCACCGGCCCCGCGCGGCGCCGCGCAGTCCGCGCTACAGCCCCGCCCGTCCCTCCGCCGCCCGCACAAGGGCCACCGCCTCGGACAGCTCCTGCACGGAACCTGAGCCGGAACCGGAACCTGAGCCGGAATCTGGACGGGCTTCCCGAAGCGCTTCAGCCAAATCATGGCCCGCGACCATCAGCTGATCCGCGATCGCGAACAAACCTCCGTCCGGCATGATCCTCGGCACGCTCCCCGGCGCCTCGATCCGCTGGGCACGCAGTGCCAATTCCCTGGCCAGCGCCAGCCCCTCCGCCGCCGCGCCCCGCTGCAGGCGGCTCTGCGGAGCGGCCCGCAGACGATCGGCGAAGCGCTCCACCGCGGCCGTAAACTCAGTCGTATCCAGCACCCCGCGACCCTATGCGCCGCCCCCGGACTGTTGCCAATACGCGAACGCTCAGGCACGGTGGCGTGAAGGAGCACACGCGCAACGCGTCCGGAGGCGCCGATGTCCCAAGTCTTCTCCGAAGAGACCCATCGAAATCTGCTCTCCCGAATCCCCCACTGCACCGGTCGTGATATTTCCGACTGGCTTCGCACGGTCGATGAAGGCCCGTCCCTCTTCCGCTTCGAGGAGAAGGTCAGCTGGCTCCGGAGCGAACACAACCTCGCTTACGGACACGCCAAAGCCATCATTCATGAGTACGACCTGAGGCGGGCAGCGCGCAAACTGCTCTAGTTCTAGGTCCCAAGACGCCGAAGGGCCCGGCCGGCAGTGCCGTACGGGCCCTTCGTCACGCCCGGTCGAACCGGGCGCAGGACGACTAGTCGTCGCCGCTGAAGATCGCCACCAGGCGCAGCATCTCCAGGTAGATCCACACCAGCGACATCGTCAGACCGAACGCCGCCAGCCACGACTCCTCGCGCGGGGCGCCGTACGCGATGCCGTCCTCGATCTGCTTGAAGTCCAGCGTCAGGAAGAAGCAGCCGATCAGGATCGCGAGGATGCCCACGATCGCGCCGAGCGGGCCGAAGCTGCGCAGACCGCCGTCTCCGGCGACGCCGAAGACCACCAGCAGGAGGTTCACGGCCATCACGACGATGAAGGCGATCGCGATGGTCATGCCGATCCGGGCATACCGCGCGGTGACCCGGATCCAGCGGGCCTTGTACATGAACAGCGTGGCGCCAGTGACCGCCAAGGTGCCCAGCACCGCCTGGAAGGGCGCACCCGACCAGACGCTGTTGTACATCTCGCTGATGACGCCGAGGAAGATGCCCTCGAACGCGGCATAGCCGATGATCAGCGCGGGCGACGGCGTCCGCTTGAAGGACTGGACGATCGCGAGGACGAAGGCCACCAGGGCCGCCCCGATGGCCAGCCCGTAGCTGGTCGACGAGACAGGCAGCACCACCCAGGCGAGAACGGCGCCGACGGTGACGGTGCCCAGGGTGAGCGCGGTGCGCGAGACGACGTCGTCCATCGTCATGGCGTCCGTGCGGACCGGCGCCGGGGCGCCGAACTGCGTGTCAGTGGGTGCGTAAGGGTTGGTCGCGTACGGGTTGGCCGCGCCCTGTGCGTAGGGGTTTCCTACGGCGGGGCCCCCGGCCTGCGGCTGCTGCGCGTTGAAGCCGGCGTAGCCGTTGTCGCGGCTGAACCCCCGTCGCGAGAAGACCGGGTTACTGCTCCTCATCTCACTCCTCCATGGCCACCCTGCGCGGCCTTGGAGTCAAGAGTAATGCGGAAGCAAAAGGAGCACCCTAGTGCTCGGGGAGGATCTTTCCACGATCGTGACCGGCCGGCGGCGGGACCAAGATCGCGACCCGCCCCGGCGAACGGTCCAAGTGGGCGGTCAAGTGCCCGGAACCGGACTTGAACCGGTACGCCCCCGAGGGGCAGCGAGGTTTAAGCTCGCCGTGTCTGCTTTCCACCATCCGGGCGTGACGCGCGGCTTCGCGTTGGTACCCGAGCCTATCCGGGTGGATCACCCCGCCCGCGGGCCTCTGGCCCGATGTTGTCTTATTTTATTGGCTTCTGAGGGTGCGTCAGCGCAGGTAAGAGCGCATTCTTACGCGCCGCGCGCTGCCCCCGGGCGCCCCCGCGTCCCCATGGGATTGACGGAAACTCGCCTCCTCGAGCCCCAGGTCTCCTCCCTGGTCCCGTCTCTGGTCGCGTCTCAGATCCCGACTCTCTCGTCTCAGCTCGCGCCCGCTCTCGTCTCTGGTCTCGTCCGCTCTCGTCTCAGGGACGCCGTCATACCAAAGGAGGAGGGACGGGCCGGGGGGTCCGACCCAAGAGGGCCTCGGGAACGGGCACCGGGACTGACGATCCGTAACCGGGCGGCGGACAGGATGGGGTGGTTCCCAACGACCACCCCGCAAGGAGAGTTCCCTCGTGACCACCACCCCCATCGCTCACCGCGCCACCGCAGTGGCCGCCCGCGCCACGGATCTGTCCAAGGTGTACGGACAGGGCGAGACCCAGGTGGTCGCGCTGGACCGGGTCACCGTGGACTTCCGGCAGGCGGAGTTCACCGCGATCATGGGACCCTCCGGCTCCGGCAAGTCCACGCTGATGCACTGCGTGGCCGGCCTGGACAGCTTCAGCTCCGGGTCCGTACGGATCGGTGAGACCGAGCTCGGGTCGCTCAAGGACAAGCAGCTGACCCAGCTGCGCCGGGACAAGATCGGCTTCATCTTCCAGGCGTTCAACCTGCTGCCGACGCTGACCGGTCTGGAGAACATCACACTCCCGATGGACATCGCGGGCCGTAAGCCCGACAAGCAGTGGCTGCAGCAGGTCATCGAGATGGTCGGCCTGCAGGACCGGCTCAGCCACCGCCCCACCCAGCTCTCCGGCGGCCAGCAGCAGCGCGTCGCCGTCGCCCGCGCCCTCGCCTCGCAGCCAGAGATCATCTTCGGTGACGAGCCGACCGGAAACCTGGACTCGCGCTCCGGCGCGGAGGTGCTGGGCTTCCTGCGCAACTCCGTACGGGAGCTCGGGCAGACCGTCGTGATGGTCACCCACGACCCGGTGGCCGCCTCCTACGCCGACCGGGTGATCTTCCTGGCGGACGGCCGGATCGTCGACGAGATGATCCACCCCACTGCCGACGGCGTCCTCGACCGGATGAAGGAGTTCGACGCCAGGGGCCGGACCAGCTGACCGACCGCTGCTCCGCAGACCCCTCCGGCTCTCACCTCAGGACTGACACAGACATGTTCCGTACCGCCCTGCGCAATGTGCTCGCGCACAAAGCCAGGCTGCTGATGACCGTGCTCGCCGTGATGCTCGGCGTGGCCTTCGTCTCCGGCACCCTGGTCTTCACCGACACCCTCGGCAACGCCTACCGCAAGCAGTCGGCCAAGAGCTACGACAACGTCGCGGTCGCCGTCACCACCTTCGCCGACCAGGGCGACGGCAAGAAGAACGCCGGCATCGACACGAAGACCCTGGAGAAGATACGGGGTCTGGACGGGGTCGCCGGCGCCACCGGCCGGGTCTCCGGCTTCGCCGGGGTCGCCGACCAGGACGGCAAGCTGATCGGCAACGGCTGGTCCAACACCGGCGCGAACTTCGCCCCCGGCAAGGACGGCAAGGACGCCTCGTACACCTTCACCACCGGCTCCGGCCCGGTGAAGGACAGTCAGATCGCCCTCGACACGGACTCCGCCGCCGAGGGCAAGTACCGGGTCGGCGACACCGTACGGGTCGCCACCAACGGGCCGGTGAAGGAGTACACCCTCACCGGTGTCTTCACCACCGAGGACGGCGCCGTGAACGCGGGCGGCAGCCTCGTCCTCTTCGACACGTCCGTCGCGCAGAACCTTTATCTGCAGCCCGGGTACTTCAAGGACGTCACCATCACCGCCGCGGCCGGCGCCTCCGACCAGAAGATCCTGGACGCGGTCAAGCCGCTGCTGCCCAAGGACGCCGAGGCGCGGACCGGCAAGCAGCTCGCCGGCGAACAGGCCCGGGAGATCGAGGAAGGCCTGAGCAACCTCAACACGATGCTGCTCGCCTTCGCGGCCATCGCCCTCTTCGTCGGTGTCTTCCTCATCGCCAACACCTTCACCATGCTGGTCGCCCAGCGCACCAGGGAGCTGGCGCTGATGCGCGCCGTCGGCGCGTCCCGCCGCCAGGTCAAGCGCTCGGTGATCCTGGAGGCGGCGGTGGTCGGCGCGATCGCCTCCGTGGTCGGGTTCGCGCTCGGTCTCGGGCTCGCCACCGGGCTGCGCTCCGCGATGACCGCGTTCGGCGCGAAGGTGCCCGCCGGACCGCTGATCGTCTCGCCCACCGCGGTCGCCGCGGCGTTCGGCGTCGGTGTGCTGATCACCGTGCTCGCCGCGTGGCTGCCCGCCCGCCGGGCCGCGAAGATCCCGCCGGTTGCCGCGATGGGCAGCGCCCACCTGCCCGCGACGACCAAGTCCCTGGTCGTACGCAACACCATCGGCAGCGTCATCACGCTGGCCGGTGTGGGCGCGATCGCCGCCGGTGCGGCGGTCGGCAAGGACAACGGCCGGATGATCATCGGGGTCGGCGCGTTCCTGTCGCTGATCGGCATCATCGTGCTGATCCCGCTGCTGTCCCGTCCGGTCATCGCGCTGGCGCGGCCGCTGCTGAACCGGGTGTTCGGGGTGGCGGGCAAGCTGGCCGGCCAGAACGCGGTCCGCAACCCGCGCCGCACCGGCGCCACCGCCTCGGCGCTGGCGATCGGTCTCACCCTGGTCACCGGGCTCACGGTGCTCGGCGTCACGATGGGCCGGGCCGTGGACAAGATGACGACGGACAACCTCCGGGCCGACTACATGGTGGCGATGGCCGGCGGCGGCGCGCTCGACAAGTCGGCGGTCACCGCGCTGGAGAAGGCGAAGGGCGTCAGCGCGGTCTCCCCGCAGGAGGCCACCTCGCTGCAGATCAAGGGCACATGGCATGCCGCGTCCGCCGTCACCCCGGGCGCAGTGGAGAAGGTCATCGACTTCAAGACGGTCGCCGGCTCGCTGGCCACGCTCGGCAAGGGCCAGCTCGCGGTCGCGGAGAAGACGGCGACGTCGAACGGCTGGAAGGCCGGTGACGTGGTGCCGGTGACGTTCGGCGACAACGGCGACGGCGGCAAGGCTCAGACGAAGAACTTCACCGTCGGCGCGGTCTACGAGGACAACGAGTTCCTCTCGCCGGTGCTGGTGTCCACGGCCGTTCTGGCTCCGTACGAGGCGAAGCCGTACATCCCCGAGATCTGGGTGAAGATGGACGGCGGCGCGACCAAGGCGAACGAGCAGGCGCTGGTGGACGCGCTGGGCGACAGCCCGGCGATCAGCATCATGGACAAGCAGGACATCCGCAACAAGTTCGGCGGCATGATCAACACCATGCTGAACATCATGTACGGGCTGCTGGCGATGGCCCTGATCATCGCGGTGCTCGGCGTCATCAACACCCTGGCGATGTCCGTCTTCGAGCGTCAGCAGGAGATCGGCATGCTGCGGGCGATCGGCCTGGACCGCCGGAAGGTCAAGCGCATGATCCGCCTGGAGGCGGTGGTGATCTCGGTCTTCGGCGCGGTGATCGGTGTCGGGCTCGGATCCTTCCTGGCCTGGGCGATCGGCGAGACGGTCAGGGCGAGCGTCCCCGGTTATGAGCTGGTCGTGCCGTGGGACCGGATCGGGATCTTCCTGCTGCTGGCCGGCGTGGTCGGCGTGCTGGCGGCGCTGTGGCCGGCGCGCAGCGCGGCGAGGCTGAACATGCTGACGGCGATCAAGACGGAGTAGTTGCCGCTGCCGGTGTGGCGGACCCCCGGCCCGGCCGGGCTGGGGGTCCGCCACATCTGTTCTCAGCGCCAGTCGCGGGCGCGCAGGGGCAGTCCGGAGGCTCCGTCGTCCGGGGTCTTCACCGCCAGGATCTGGTTGACGCCGATCCGGTTGCGCTCGAAGGACAGCGCGCAGGCGGCCATGTAGAGCCGCCAGACACGGGCCCGACCCGGGGAGCTGTGGCGTACCGCCTGACGCCAGTTCGCCTCCAGGTTGGCGACCCAGCGGCGCAGGGTGAGGGCGTAGTGCTCGCGGATGGCCTCCAGGTCCCGCACCTCGAACCCGGCCTGCTCGAGGAGCGCGACCGTGCTGCCCACGGGTGCGAGCTCGCCGTCGGGGAAGACGTAGCGGTCGATGAACTCATCCACGTGGTAGGCGGATTCGTCCTTCTCGGGGCGGCGGGCGATCTGGTGGTTGAGGAGGCGGCCGCCGGGCTTGAGGAGGGAGAGGAGCTGGGTGGCGTACTCGTGGTAGCGGACCGCCCCGACGTGTTCGGCCATACCGATGGAGGAAATGGCGTCGAACGGGCCGTCCCTGACGTCCCGGTAGTCCTGAACGCGGATCTCGATCCGGTCGGTGAGGCCCTCTTCGGCGATGCGCTTGCGGGCGTAGGCGGCCTGCTCCCGGGAGAGGGTGACGCCGGTGACCTGGACGCCGTACTCGCGGGCGGCGTGGATGGCCATGGAGCCCCAGCCGCAGCCGACGTCGAGGAGCCGGTCGCCCTCCTTGAGGGCGAGCTTGCGGCAGACGAGGTCGAGCTTGTCGCGCTGCGCGTCTTCGAGGGTGCCGCCGTCCGTCCAGTACGCGCACGAATAAACCATCGACGGCCCGAGGACGAGCTCGTAGAAGCCGTTGCCCACGTCGTAGTGGTGACTGATGGCCTTCTTGTCGCGTCGCTTGGTGTGCAGCGGACCGCCCCTGCGTCGGCGGACTTCCTCGACGGGCGGGGGCGGGGGCGGGAGCACACCGCCGATCCTCAGCAGGCCGCGGGCGGCGGCGCGCAGGCGCGGGTCGCGCAGGGGATGGACGGCGCGAGTGTCCTCGCCCTGCTCGGCGCGCTCCCAGACGATCCCGGCGAGCAGGTCGAGGGCGGCGTACAGATCTCCGTCGACATCGATCTCCCCGGCGACCCAGGCCCGGGCGAGCCCGAGCTCCCCCGGCCGCCACAACAGCCGACGCAGGGCACGCCGGTGCCGCACGACGAGTACGGGCGCGCCTGGCGGCCCGGCCTCACTGCCGTCCCAGGCCCGCACCCGAACCGGGAACGGGGCTCCCAGCAACTCCTCGGCAAGAGTGATCAGCCGCATCGCGGCGTCGCCCATGGCGCACACCTCCGTGACGATGGATCCCAGAACTGCTCCAGCGCGCACTTCAGTGAACAATCCGACCACATTGCGTGCTTCCCGCGCAGTTGCCATACGCCAACAAAATGCCTCGACCTGCGGCCGGGCCCGGTACGCGGCCCGGTGCCGCGGCCCCGGGCCCGCGCTCAGAGGGCTGCGCCTGTGGGAGCCACCCCCCGGCGCGCAGAAGCGTGCCCCGGCGCACGGGCAACTCCGCGCCCCGGGAGCCGTGCGGAAAAGTCGCGGTCCGACGCGGGGCGAGCGGCGGGGAGCTGCCGCCGGAAGCGCCGCCCAACGCAGAGTGGGCGGCGCGAAGCTGCCGGGCCGGGGAGGGGGGCCGCGCCCCCGGTCAAGGGCGGGCGGGTGGGCAAAGTCGCCCCGGGCATGCCGAAGGGGCCGCCCGCACCACGGATGGCGGGCGGCCCCTTCGGGGTGGGCTAGGTCCTGTCCGGTCGATCAGGCCGGATCAGTGAGTGGGGGTCCCCCCACGCCCCCAGGGCGTAGGGGGAGGGTCTGGTGCGTGCAGATGCAAGGCGGAGGATGGAGCCCACGCGGAGCGTCGGCGACTGACGACAACGCAGCAGATGCGCGTGCCAGGGCACGCGAGCCCGGCAAGATCGGCCGGACAGGACCTAGGAGGCCTTCGCCTTTTCCGGAGTCGGCACGGACGCCGACGGCGCCGGCTTCGCCGCCTCGTAGAACTCCTCGCGCGGCGACTCCATCGCGCCGAGCGAGACGACCTCACGCTTCAGGAACATCGCCAGCGTCCAGTCCGCGAAGACCCGGATCTTGCGGTTCCAGGTCGGCATCGCCATGCCGTGGTAGCCACGGTGCATGTACCACGCCAGGCGGCCCTTGAGCTTGATCTTCACCTTGCCCATGACGATCATCGCGACGCCCTTGTGCAGGCCGAGACCGGCCACCGCACCCTTGTTGGCGTGGCTGTACTCCTTCTGCGGGAAGCCCCGCATACCGGAGATGACGTTGTCGCCGAGGACCCGCGCCTGACGCAGCGCGTGCTGGGCGTTCGGCGGGCACCAGGCGTTCTCGACGCCGGCCTTGCGCGCCGCCATGTCCGGAACCTGCGCGTTGTCGCCCGCGGCCCAGATGTAGTCGGTGCCCTGGACCTGAAGCGTCGTCGCGGTGTCGACGTGGCCCCGCGGGCCCAGCGGCAGGCCGTAGCGCGCCAGCGCCGGGTTCGGCTTCACACCGGCCGTCCACACGATGGTGTTGGAGTCGACCTCGAGGCCGTTCTTCAGCACCACGTGGCCGTCCACGCAGGAGTCCATCGACGTCGACAGGTAGATCTCGATGCCGCGGCCCTCGAGGTGCTCCTTGCCGTACTTACCCAGCTTCGGGCCCACCTCGGGAAGGATCTTGTCCGCCGCGTCGACCAGGATGAAGCGCATGTCCTCGCGCTTGACGCTCGCGTAGTACTTGGCCGCGTCGCGCGCCAGGTCCTCCACCTCGCCGATGGTCTCCGCGCCGGCGAAGCCGCCACCCACGAAGACGAAGGTGAGCGCCTTGCGGCGGACGTCCTCATCCGTCGTGGAGTCGGCCTTGTCGAGCTGCTCGAGCACGTGGTTGCGCAGGCCGATGGCCTCCTCGATGCCCTTCATACCGATGCCCTGTTCGGCGAGGCCGGGGATCGGGAAGGTGCGGGAGACCGCGCCGAGCGCCACAATCAGGTAGTCGAAGGGCAGCTCGTACGCCTCGCCGACCAGCGGCGATATCGTCGCGACCTTGCGGTCCTGATCGATGGTGGTGACGCGGCCGGTGAGCACCTCCGCCTTCGGCAGCACGCGTCGCAGCGGGACGACGACATGCCGAGGCGAGATGCTGCCGGCGGCAGCTTCGGGGAGGAAGGGCTGGTACGTCATGTACGAGCGCGGGTCGACGACCGTGACGGTCGCCTCGCCATAACGCATCTTCTTCAGAATGCGTCGAGCTGCGTACAGGCCTACGTACCCACCGCCTACAACGAGGATCCTGGGACGCTCCGTGGTGCTCATGGCATCGAGTATCCACCCCCCTCGGAGGGGGTGCTCGTGAGCCCCTTCACAAGCTAATGACCCACCTCTGCTACACTGCGCGGCCCACGTGACCGAGGTCATGGCGTCGCAGGGGAACCACGGTATAAGGGCGGACGTTGTTCACCCCTCGTGAGCTGCCCCGACGCGGCCGCCCCGACGTGGACCACCGGCCCGCCCCGCATCCCCGCAAAGCGTCCCGCGCCGCCCGCAATACGCGCCCGAGGGCCTCATCGACAGGCCGGAGGGGCCTTTCACCTCTCTTAGCCGCCCTTCAGGGCCCCATCAGGGCACTTTTCCTTGTGAAGAACTTCACGAAGTTCGTTCCAGGACCGGCTCTACGCGATCGACGAGGCGATCCCGTCCAGGATGTCGTGCTCGCTGACAACCACTTCCCGCGCCCCGGTCCGCTCCATGATCGCGAGCAGTACGAGCGCCCCGGCGCCGATGACATCCACCCGTCCGGGGTGCATCACGGAGATCCGCGTGCGCTCCTCATGGGTGGACTTCAGCAGCGCCTCGGTGACGTCCCGTACCTGCTCGTAGGAGATCCGCGAATGGTGGATCGCCGCCGAGTCGTACGCGTCGAGGCCCAGCGCGATGCCGGCCACCGTCGTCACCGAACCGGCCAGGCCGACCAGCATGCGGGCCTCGCGCAGCGGGACGCTCTCCTCCGCCAGGTCGAGCGCCGCCTCGATGTCCGTACGGACGGCCGCGATCTGCTCCCCCGTCGCCGGGTCGCTGAGCGTGTGCCGCTCGGTCAGCCGTACACAGCCGATGTCGACCGACCGCGCGGCCTGCACATGTTCCTCGCCGACGACGAACTCCGTCGAGCCGCCGCCGATGTCGACCACCAGGCGCTCCTCATGGCCCGGCAGCCCCCCGGTGGCACCGATGAAGGAGAACTCCGCCTCCTGGTCCCCAGTGATCACCTCGGGCTCCACGCCCAGGATGTCGAGCACGCCACGCACGAAGTCGTCGCGGTTCTCGGCGTCGCGCGACGCGGAAGTGGCCACGAAGCGGAGCCTCTCGGCGCCGTACTCCTTGATCAGTGCGGCGTACTCGCGGCATGCGGCGAACGTCCGATCCAGTGCCTCGGGCGCGAGCCGGCCGGTCTTGTCGACGCCCTGCCCGAGCCTGACGATGATCATCCGCCGTTCCAGGTCGGCCAGTTCACCGCTCTCCTGGTCCACGTCGGCGATCAGCAGCCGGATGGAGTTCGTACCGCAGTCGATGGCGGCGACCCTGGTCACTTCTTGTCCTCCTCTTCACAAGGGCTCACACAGGGGCCCTTGCTCCACCACTGAGGCAGCATCGCGATCGCCTCGTCGCCCAGCGGATTGACGCCGGGCCCGGCCGCGAGCGAGTGCCCGACCAGCACGTGCAGGCACTTCACGCGGTCGGGCATGCCGCCCGCGCTGGGGAAGCCCTCCAGCACCTCGATCGCGTCACGGCGCGCGATGTAGTCCTCGTGCGCCGCGCGGTACGCGGCCGCCAGCTCCGGGTCGGTGGCGAGGCGCTCGGTCATCTCCTTCATCACGCCGTTCGCCTCCAGCGTGCCGATCGCCGACGCGGCCCGCGGGCAGGTCAGGTAGTACAGCGTCGGGAAGGGCGTGCCGTCGGGCAGCCGGGGCGCGGTCTCGACGACATCCGGCTGTCCGCACGGGCAGCGGTGCGCGATGGCGCGCAGTCCGCGCGGCGGGCGGCCGAGCTGCTCCTTGAACGCGGCGATGTCCACGTCGGTGGGCTCGGTCGGTGCAGTGGTGGGAGGAGGGGTTTCCATGCCTGCGTCTGTCTTCTCGTTCGGTTCGTGATCGGGCGGCCCGGCGGGTCCGCTGCCGTGCGGTACGGCTGGGGCCCCGGGCCCCATGATTGCTGTGCCGCGCTAGCGGCGCGTGTCGGCGTTGTCGACGCCGTCCCAGACGTTCGAGTACCAGGGACGGTCGGCCGCCCCCTCTTCGGTGCGGCGCTTCTCGGCGGCGTCGGGGTCGATCATGGTGTAGCCGGTCTCGCCCGGCAGCACCAGATGCAGATGCTCGCGGGCGAGACGCTGGATGTACTTGTCGTCCTGAAGGCGCGCCTTCTCGTCCCGGAGCCGTTCGACCTGCTGCCGGGCGTCCGCCATCCGGCGCTCCTGGTCGCTTATGTCGGCACGCTGGGACACGTACTGCCGCATCGGATAGGCAAGCGCGACGACCAGCGAGCAGACCACCAGTGCCAGAAAGGCCGCGCGGCCGGTGAGCCGGGAGCGGCGGTCCTGGCGGCGGCTCTGCGAACGGTAGACGCGCGCGGCGGTCTGCTCGCCGAGCAGCCGCAGCCGTGTCGCGGTGGAGAACCGGTCCTGGTCCCCTTTGCGTGCCATGATCTCGCCTCCCCGTTACGCGCGTACGTCCCCGGACACGGTACGGGACCGCGACCGGGGACGTATGCAGGCGGGAGCCTCAGCCTCTTACGGGCGTCAGCGCCCTGCGGGCCTCAGCCCCTTGCGGGCGTCAAGCACCCTACGGGCCTCAGCCCTTGAAGCGCGGGAACGCCGAGCGGCCCGCGTACACCGCCGCGTCGTCGAGGATCTCCTCGATGCGCAGCAGCTGGTTGTACTTGGCGACGCGCTCGGAGCGGGCCGGGGCGCCGGTCTTGATCTGGCCGCAGTTGGTGGCGACGGCGAGGTCGGCGATGGTGACGTCCTCGGTCTCGCCGGAGCGGTGGGACATCATGCACTTGAAGCCGTTGCGCTGGGCAAGCTCCACGGCGTCCAGGGTCTCAGTCAGCGAGCCGATCTGGTTGACCTTGACGAGCAGAGCGTTCGCGGCGCCGTCCTCGATACCGCGGGCCAGGCGCTCCGGGTTGGTGACGAAGAGGTCGTCGCCGACGATCTGGACCTTGGTGCCCAGCTTGTCGGTGAGGACCTTCCAGCCGGCCCAGTCGTCCTCGAAGAGCGGGTCCTCGATGGAGACGAGCGGGTAGGCCGCCACGAGCTCCTCGTAGTACTCGGTCATCTCGGCGGCCGAGCGGGACTTGCCCTCGAACTCGTACAGGCCGTCCTTGTAGAACTCGGACGCGGCGACGTCGAGCGCCAGCGCGATGTCCTTGCCCGGGGCGTAACCGGCCTGCTTGATGGCCTCGAGGATGAGGTCGAGGGCGGCGCGGTTGGAGTCCAGGTTCGGCGCGAAGCCGCCCTCGTCGCCGAGGCCGGTGGACAGGCCCTTGGTCTTCAGAACGGACTTGAGGGTGTGGTAGACCTCGGCGCCCCAGCGCAGCGCCTCGGAGAAGGACTCGGCGCCGATCGGCGCGATCATGAACTCCTGGATGTCCACGTTGGAGTCGGCGTGCGAGCCGCCGTTCAGGATGTTCATCATCGGAACGGGCAGCAGGTGCGCGTTCGGGCCGCCGAGGTAGCGGAAGAGCGGCAGGTCGGAGGCCTCGGAGGCAGCGTGCGCGACGGCGAGGGAGACGCCGAGGATGGCGTTGGCGCCGAGGGAGGACTTGTCCGGAGTGGCGTCCAGGTCGAACATCGCCTGGTCGATCAGGCGCTGCTCGGTGGCGTCGTAGCCGACGAGCTCCGGGCCGATCTGCTCGATGACGGCGAGGACAGCCTTCTCGACGCCCTTGCCCTGGTAGCGGTTCTGGTCACCGTCGCGGAGCTCAAGAGCCTCGAACGCACCGGTGGAGGCGCCGGACGGAACAGCAGCACGACCCGTGCTGCCGTCGTCGAGGCCAACCTCGACCTCGACCGTGGGGTTGCCTCGGGAGTCCAGGATTTCCCGGGCTACGACGACGTCGATGGACGGCACGAGCATCTCCTTCTGGGATGTGACGCTTGAAGTGCAGGGTCTCTTTGGCCTTGCGACATGAGCCTAACCGGCTCCAGGGCCCTGGCCGGCCGATGCCCGCCCGCTGGGACAAAAAAGGACCTCAAGGCTCGCGACAGCGGACAAAGGGGTACGAGGTCTACCAGCGGGTAACAGCCTGCGGCGGCTGACGGGGGCGGCAGACAGAACCCCGGCCCGGCGCGTTCGGGGGAAAACGCGCCGGGCCGGGGTGGCTGGGGGGACGGGGGTCCGCCGCTTCCGGTGGGCCGCCGGGTCCACCGGAATCCGCGGGCCGGATGTCCGGTCCCGGACAACTGATGGCAGAAGTCCGGGGGCTGGGCCGGCTCAGACGGAGCTGCCGGGCCAGGGTCCTCGGGTCAGCTCAGGTGGAGCTGCTGGCCCGGGTAGATCACATCGGCGTCGCTGATGATGTCCTTGTTCAGGTCGAACAGCTTCTTCCAGCCGCCCTTGACCTTCTCGGTCTGCGCGATCTTGCTGAGCGTGTCGCCGGCCTTGACCTTGTACTCGCCGTCGCCCTTCTTGACGCCCTTGGCCGTGGCGGCGGGCTTCGGGGCGGCGGGGCGCGCGGAGCGGGTGGTGGGGGCCTCGGCGCGCTTCGGGGCGGGCTTCGCCTGCTGCGTGGTGCCGGAGTCGGCGGAGCCGCCGTCGTACGCGGCGTTGGACAGGCCCACGCCGCAGTTCGGCCATGCGCCCTTGCCCTGGCCCGCGAGGACCTTCTCGGCGACGGCTATCTGCTGCTCCTTGGAGGCCAGATCGGCGCGCGAGGCGTAGGCGGTGCCACCGTAGGCGGCCCAGGTGGAGCTGGTGAACTGCAGGCCGCCGTAGAAGCCGTTGCCGGTGTTGATGGACCAGTTGCCGCCGGACTCGCACTGGGCGACCTGGTCCCACTCGGCGGCGGTGGCGGCGGAGGCCGAGGTCGCGCCCAGCAGCGGGACGGCGGCACCGGTGACACCGGCGAGCGTGGCGATGCGAGTGGTCTTCGACGGGCGGCGGTGCTTGCCCTTGCTGGAAAACAGCATGGAACGTCTCCTCACCGACGCCTACGAGGTGAGCTGTCGGGTTCGGGCCTGTGAGTTGCCCGGTCGTGCGTCCTAGCGCGACTTCACCCCTAGCCGGTTGGTGACCACCTCTCAGTGGCCGGGGCCGGCGCTTACCTTGGGTCCCCCGCTCCTGCCTTCGGCGCTCTACGCGACGACTACTCCCCCCGACCGACGGCAGGATTCGGCGTGACGGTCAGTGGTGCCCGCGATGGCGAGCGGTCAGACCGTAGACACACCTCTCCCCGATGTTCAAAAGATGAACATCGGGGAGAAATCGCCCATCTCGCCTCTCCGGTAACACTCGTTTCCGCAGGTAGCGGGCGGAATGAGCGATTCCGCCCGACGAGTCATGCCAGTTGGGACAAAGAGACTCATGTCTCACTTGCGCAGACTCGGACATAAGCCCGCGAACTGCCGTTACTTCGCGCCCAGATCGAGGCTCTGGCCAGGAAGGATGAGGTCGGGGTCGTCGCCGACGGTCTGCCGGTTCGCCTCGTAGAGCGCGGTCCAGCCGCCGGACAGCTTCTCCTTGTTGACGATCGCGGACAGGCTGTCGCCGGCCTGGACGGTGTACTCGCCCGGCGGGACGTCCGAAGTGTCACCCTTGTCCGCTTCGGCGCGTGTCGGGCCGTCACTTCGCGAGGCATGACGTCCCGCTTCGCGCGTGTTGTCCGCATTGCCCGGCTCGGTCTCCTCCGGGGCGGACTCGCCGCGGTGCTTGCCGCTACCGCTGTCGACGCCCGCGTCCGCGCTCGGGGTGGCATCGGGGGTCGTCGGCTCCGTCGCGTCCGCGGACGGCTCGGCGGACGGCTCGGCAGGCGACTCCGCAGCCTCGGACGGCCCGGTCGACTTCGCCGACGCGTCCGGCTCGTCCGGCACATCCTTCGCCGCCGGGGCGCTCTGCCCGGGCAGGGGCAGGACGCCCGGGTCGACGCCGGTCGCGGCGCCGTCGTTCTGCAGCCCCGCGATCGCCGCACAGCCGGGCCAGGCCGCCGGACCCTGCGCCTCCAGGACCTTCTCCGCAACCGCGATCTGCTGAGAGCGGCTGGCGAGGTCGGCGCGGGCCGCGTACGCGGTGCCGCCGAAGCTCTGCCAGGTCTCCTGCGAGAACTGCAGCCCGCCGTAGAAGCCGTTGCCGAGGTCGGCCATCCACATGCCGCCGCTCTCGCACTCCGCGACCCGGTCCCACATGGAGGCGTCGGCGGCGGAGGCCGAGCCGGCACCGAGAAGGGGGATCGCGATGGCCGATCCGGTCACACCTGCCGCGACAACGATGGCCGGAGCCTGACGGGGGCGGCGGTGTCGACCATTACCGGAGAGCATGCGGTTGCCTTTCGCGTGACTGCCGAGACGGCAGTGAAAGTAACCGCATACGAACGCATGTCACAAGTCGATGCAGCGGAGATCACGTGAAAGTCACAGTCTTGACAGGCCGTCAGATCTGTCGAGCCCTGAACTCAACGGGCAAGGTGCGCAATCCACGCATAATGAGTCCTCCACGCCACCGCAAATCGGCCGGATCGCCCGCAAGCCGCAAGTCCGGCATTCTCCTGAGCAGCGTGGCGATCGCGGTCTGCCCCTCCAGCCGGGCGAGCGGCGCACCGAGGCAGTAGTGGATGCCGTGCCCGTATCCCAGATGCTGGTTGTCGCGCCGCGACAGGTCGAGGGTGTCCGGTTCGGCGAACCGCTCCGGGTCCCGGTCCGCGGCCGCGAGTACGACGAGTACGGGATCGCCCGCCGCGATCTCCTGGCCGCCGATGACGAGCGGCTCGGTGGCGAACCGCCAGGTCGCGAGCTCCACGGGCCCGTCGTACCGCAGGAGTTCCTCGACGCCGGTGGCCAGCAGGCCACTCTCGCCCGCGTCGAGGGACGCCTGGAGCCTGTGGCGCTGGTCCGGGTTGCACAGCAGGGCGTACACCCCGTTGCCGATGAGATTGACCGTCGTCTCGAAGCCCGCGAAGAGAAGGATGAAGGCCATGGCGGCGGCCTCGTTCTCGGTGAGGTGCTCGCCGTGGTCGCTGGCGCGGATGAGGCCCGAGATGAGGTCGTCGTCCCCTCCTTGCCGCAGGCCCTCCCTCTTGCGGTGGATGAGTTCGGCGAGATAACCGCGCATCTTCTTCACGGAACGGGCCACGCCTCCGCGCGGCCCACCGCCGTGCCGGATCATCATCCCCGCCCAGTCGCGGAAGTCGTCCTGGTCCTCTCGCGGGACGCCGAGCATGTCGCAGATGGCGTAGATGGGGAGCGGGAACGCGAACTCGTGAATGAGGTCCGCCTCCCCCTTCGCCACGAAGCCGTCAATAAGACGGTCCGTCAACTCCTGCACCCGTGGCGCGAATTCGGCGACCCGGCGCGGGGTGAACGCCTTCGACACGAGGCGGCGCAGCCGGGTGTGGTCGGGCGGGTCGATATTCAGCAGATGCGTCATCAGGTCGGCCTTGCGCTCGCCGGGGATCCCCGTCCTCCCCTTGGCGTGGGCGGGCTCGTCGTGATGCGCGGGATTCTTACTGAGCCGCTGGTCGGCGAGGGCCTGCTTGGCATCCGCGTACCGCGTCACCAGCCATGCCTCGACCCCGCTGGGGAGGGTGGTCCGGTGGACCGGCGAGTTTTCCCGGAGCCAGGTATAAGCGGGGTAGGGGTCGGTGGCGAACTCCCAGGTGAACAGCTCGGGCTGAGCGCTCACTCCTGCCCCTCAACGGCCCGGATCGCATCCCGGTAGGCCCGGGCAGCAGCCCGCAGCGCGGCCTCCGGGTCAGTGCCGGACGCCTCGGCACGGGCGGCGAGTGCGAGCAGTTCGTACCCGATGCCGTCGCCGGCGGGCAGCGGCACGGTCAGTCCCGCGGTACGGACCCGGCCCGCGAGCTTCGCGGCCAGCGCAAGGCCGGGCTGGCCGAGCGGCACGCCGTCCGTCACCGAGTCGCGCTGTTTCTCTATCGCCTTCGTGCGGAGCCAGTGCTCCTTGACGTCCTCCGGGGTCTCGGCGCTCTCGTCGCCGAAGACATGCGGGTGGCGGTGGATCAGCTTCTCGACGATCGTCCCGGCGACATCGTCGACAGAGAACGGCTCCGCACCGTCCTCCTCGCGGCCTTCCTCCGCGATGCGCGCGTGGAAGACGACCTGGAGCAGTACGTCCCCGAGCTCTTCGCGCAGCTCGTCACGGTCGCCGTCCTCGATCGCCTCGACGAGTTCGTACGCCTCCTCGATGCCGTACTTGGCGAGACCTTTGTGGGTCTGCTGCGAGGACCAGGGGCACTCGATCCTGATCCGGTCCATGACCTGCACGAGGTCGAGGAGGCGGGCGCCGGGCAGGTCGTACGAGCCCGGCAGCAGCTCCAGGTCCGGCATCTGCACCCGCCCGGACCCGGCGAGCCGGGCGAGCCCGTCGGTCAGGGCCTGGTCGCCCTCACCGGAGGGCAGCACCACGACGGTCCGGCCGCCCTCACAGGCGTCGACCAGTTCCTGGGCGGTGGGCGCGGTGATCTCGACCCCGATGCCCGCCTCGCGCAGATACGGCAGCTGCGGGTGCCCCTCGTCGGCGCACAGCACCCGGTCCGCTGCGTGCAGCGTCTGCCACGCGGGCCAGGACAGCAGTCCCGGGGCCACGCGGTGGCTGGCGGTGAGCAGGACGATACGGCCGGGGGCGACGGGTGCTTCGGTGGTCACCCCTCGAACCTACCCCGGGCCAGTTCCTGTCCGGTCGATCAGGCCGGATCAGTGCCAGGGCACGCGAGCCCGGCAAGATCGGCGGGACAGGGCCTACGCACCGGCCTCGACGGGCTCCTGCTCCTTGCTGACCTGGCTGATCCAGGGAGCCTTGTAGCTGCCGAGCTCGAGCTTGTTGTCGTCCCAGACGCCGAAGCGGGGGTTGACGTCGATGTCCAGCGACTTGGCGGCCGCGGTGAAGGCCTTGTTGAGCTTCTGCTGGCCCTCGGGGGTGTTCGTGGCGCCGAGAGCGGTGGCGAGCTTGCTGACCAGGATGTCGCGGCGTACGACGTCGTTGAGCTGGTCCGGGGCGACGCCGCGCTGCTGCAGATACATGGCGGCCAGCTGCTCCTCGCCGCCCGACTGCTGCACGAGCGCGGCCCGCGCGTCCAGGATCTCCTTGCGGTTGACCTTGACCCCGGCGTCGTCGGCGGCGCGCTGTACGACCTCCTCGACGATGAGGTCGTACAGCTTGGCGCGGCTGAGCTGCCCGCTGTCCTTGATCAGCTGGGCTGCCTGGGGCGAGCGCTGCTGTGCGGCGCGCACGTCCTTCACCTTCGCCTGAACGGTGGCCACCTCGATCCGCTCCCCACCGACGACGGCGGCGGCGCCCGGGTGGGCCTCGCTGCCGCAGGCGGCGAGGAGGGGCGCGGCGGAGAGGAGAGCGGCGGAGACGGCGAGCGCGGTGCGACGGCGGCGGTGCAAAGGAGCCTCCCGGCGTGATTGTGCTTCGGTGCACAAGACCCTGCGGTGATCGATGGTAGGCAGTCCCAGGGGTCTGGGCCACTGATTCGCCGAACGATTCCTCCGCAGTTGCGGATGCGCGGAGCGACAAAACGCCGCCGCTACGACTGGTGTCGCTTCAGGCGGGCGGCCAGGGCAAGGTCTCCGGGAGGTGCGCGCCCGACTCTCCGCACCCACACCGCAGACCGGCCCAGTCGTGGCGCACCAGCTCGAGCAGCGACGCCCTCATGGAATTCAACTCCCGCACAGTCACCGGAGGTTGGCCGAACGGCCACCCTCAAGCGTCAGGCCTGAGGGACCCGCTCCGGCTCCCGCTTCGGTTCCCGCTCCCGCCGGACCGGCTCCGGGCGCAGCATGATCGTGCGGGAGACGACGAAGGTGATCGGTATCGCCGCCCCCGCCGCGATCAGCGGGGCGTAGCGGCTGCCGAAGTGCAGCACGTCCACCAGCAGATAGACGCCGCTCGTGGTGACGACGAAGTTCGCGGCGTTGGTGAGCGGAAACAGCAGGAACTTCCGCCAGGTGGGCCGGGTCCGGTAGGTGAAGTACGAGGTCAGGAAGAAGGACCCGACCATGCTGAGCGCGAAGGCGACGACATGGGCCGCGACATAGGGCAGCCAGGTCAGCAGGGCCAGATACAGGCCGTAGTACGTCCCGGTGTTCACGACACCCACCAGGGCGAATCTGACCATCTGGACCTGGACTGTCATCGTCTTACGAGCTCCCCCGTGCGTTTGTGCCGGTCCGCTTCCCGCTGCTCGGGAAGGTCGGCATTGGTGGCCTTCACCAGGAAGTGCGGTCGCCGCTTCACCTCGTAGTAGATACGGCCGACGTACTCGCCGACCACCCCCAGCATCAGCATCTGGACGCCGGCGAGTGCGGTGACCGCCACCAGAAGGGTGACATACCCAGGGGTGTCCACGCCGTTCACCAGGGCGACACCGACGATCCAGGCGGCATACGCCATGGCGACGGTGACCAGGAGAAGCCCCAGATAAACGGCCGCGCGCAGCGGCTTGTTGTTGAAGGAGAGCAGTCCGTCGAGCCCGTAGTTGAGCAGTTTTCCGAAGCTCCATTTGGAGCGGCCCTGTTCACGTACCGCATTTTCGTACTCAAAGGTCGTGGTGCGGAATCCGACCCAGGCGAAGATGCCCTTGGAGAAGCGGTTGTACTCGGTGAGTTCGAGGATCGCATCCACCGTACGGCGCGACAGCAGCCGGAAATCGCCTACGCCGTCGACGAGCTCGACATCGACAAGGCGGTTGATCAGCCAGTAATAGGCCCGCGCGGTGACGGTGCGAGTGACCCGGTCGCCCTTGCGGGTGCGCCGCGCGATGACCTGGTCGAAGCCCTCCTCGTGCAGCTGCAGCATGCGCCTGACCAGCTCCGGAGGGTGCTGGAGGTCGGCGTCCATGATGACCACGGCGTCGCCCTCGGCATGCTGGAGTCCGGCGAGCATCGCCGCCTCCTTGCCGAAGTTGCGGCTGAAGGAGACATAGCGGGTGCGAGGGTCGGCCCCGGCGATCTCCTCAAGGAGAGGCAGGGTTCGGTCCTGGCTTCCGTCGTCCACATAGACCAGCTCGAATTCCTGCCCGAGCAGGGCGAGTTCCGTGGTCACATGGTCGTGGAAGCGGCCGATGATCTCCTCTTCGTTGAAACAGGGAACGACTATCGAGATCAGCACGGAAGAACAACATCCCACCCGAATGTCCGAGGTGGATTCCTCACATGACGCGTAGGCGACCATCCAGTGAACTGGGCTTCCTGCGGCATGTTTTCACGATCGGCGCTGGCATATTCGAGTAATCATGACTCTGCAATCCGCGCGCGGCCGCGCCGCCGCTCTCGCCGCGCTGATCACCGTGGGGACCGTGTGTGCCGGTGACGCCGTGGCCCGCAGCTTCCCCTTCGGGCCGAAGACCCGCAGCGTGAACGACCTCGGGAATCAGTTCGTGCCGTTCCATGCCCATCTGTGGGATCTGTTGCACGGCCGAGCGGACGGCGGGCTGCTGCTCAACTGGCAGTCCGGGTACGGCACCAGCTTTCTGCCGGACCTCGGGACCTATCTGACCAGCCCGTACTCGGTACTGGTCGGGCTCTTCCCGCGGGACGAGATCGACCTCGCCGTCTATGTCATCACGCTGCTGAAGATGGCGACGGCGGCCGCGGCCATGACCTGGCTGCTGTTCTGTCTGCATCGAGGCGGCGGCGAGGGCGGCCGCTGGTGGATGGCGGCGGTGCTCGGCGGCTCGTACGCACTGTGCGGCTGGTCGGTCGTCGAGGCCTCGTACAACCCCATGTGGATGGACGGCCTGGTCGCCTTCCCTCTGCTGTGCCTGGCGGGCGAGTGGGCGCGCACGGGACGGCGGCCGCTGATCGGCCCGCTGATCGTCGCGGTGGCGTGGATCGCCAACTTCTACACCGCCTACATGGCGACCATCGGGGCCGCGCTGGTGCTCGCGGTGCGGCTGCTGCTCGCGGATACGGACGTACGGGAGCGGACGCGGGCGCTGGGGCGGGCCACCAGGACGGTGCTGCTCGGGATCGCGCTGGCCGGGCCCGTGCTCATCCCCGTCTTCCTCGGTTCCCGGCACGCCTATCCGGGGTGGACGAAGCAGTTCGCGCCGGCCGGCTGGGCCGATGTGTTCGCGCGCACGCTGCCCGCGACGTACAGCTTCTTCACTCCCGCCCTCTTCCTGGGCAGCGGTGCGCTGCTGCTGGCGTGCACGCTCGCCTTCAACGGCGCGGTCCCGCGGCGCGAGCGCCAGGTGTGGACGGGGCTGGCCGTGGCGGTCGCGCTGTCCCTGCAGTGGGCGCCGACGCATCTGGTGTGGCATGCCTTCGCGACGCCCAACGGCAGCCCGTACCGGCAGACCTTCGTCTTCGCCGGAATCCTGGTGATCGCCGCATGGGTCTGTCTCTCGTACGACTGGCCGGGGCGGCGCGCCCTGCTCGGCGGCGGCGCCGTGATGACGGTGACCGCGCTCGGGGGCGCCACCAGCGAGCTGGTCACCGTCTGGACGTTTCCACTGTTCGCGGCCGGGTTCGCGGCGGTCGTCGGCGGTCTGGTCCTGGCCAGGCGCGGCAGGTACGCCGTTGTCGCCGCGCTGCTGCTCAGCGGCGCACTGGTCGGCCAGGCCGCGGCAACCACCGCGTACTCCGACCGGATGCGGCTCGGCAGGCTGGACGACTACCCGGCCTGGGGCGAGCCCCACAGCGAGCGAGCGGCGGCCGTGGCGAAGGCCGACGGCTGGCCGCGCTACCGCACCGACCCGGGCCGCGACCAGCTCACCGGCAACGATCCGGTCCTGGTGGGCGGCCAGGGCGGCTCGTACTACAGCAGCCACACCCCCGATGTGTACACCCGCACGCTGGCCGCACTCGGCGCGGGCTGGACGTCCAACGGCCGCAGTGTCCAGTCCCTCGACAACCCGGTCACGGACGCGATCTTCGCCGTCGGCGCCCGGGTGCGCACGGCGCCCGGCGCGCACCCGGCGGTGATCCGGGCCGACCGGACGCCACCGCTGATGACCGTGCGGCCGCCCGGGGCCGAGCCGCGCTACGACTGGAACCCGTTCCGCAACCAGGAGAGGCTGCTCGGCTCGCCGGTCTACAGCGCCCCCGCCGGTGGCTCCTGCCCGGTCGGCAGCGAGGTCTTCCTCTGGGCCCCCAACTACACCGGCAGGGCCAGGCTGGGCGACTCGCCGTGGGTGACGCTGCGCGGCGGACAGCCCAAGCGGCGTGCCGCGCTCACCTCACTAGGGACGGTGAACTCGCCCGGTGAGAAGGTCGGTTACAGCAAAGACCCGCACCGCACGACTCTCGGCTGTCTGGACCGGGCCAGACTGACCGCCGCCGTGGACCGGCTGAAGAGGACGGGCGCGGTCTCGGTGAAGGTCACCGACAGCGGTGTACGGGCCGAGCTCCCGCCCGGCACCGAGGGGACGGCCGTCCTCGCCGCGCCCCGGATCGCGGGCTGGAGCTGCAACGGCAAGCCCGCCGGCTCCTACCTGGGGCTCGTCGCCGTACCGCTGAACGGCTCGTCCACGACGGTGGACTGCACCTTCCGCCCGCCCGGCCTGAAGGCGGGATCGGCACTGGGGGCCGCGGGCCTGCTGGGGCTCGTACTGCTTGCGCTGCTGCCCAGGCTCCTCAAGCGCTCGAAACGCACCCCAGGTGCCCCCGAAACCACCGGCATCACGAGCAACAGCCAACTACAGCAAGCTCACTGACCGTTCATCAACCAGTGAAGCTGTCAGCGCAGGGGTACGCCCGGATGTGATCCGCCGCCGTTGAACTGCTGCTGCCTCTCGAGCGCACGACGCAGTTCGACCGGCAGCGGGTGGTACGGCCCGTACGCACGCTCAGCGTCGTGGAGCAGTCCCTGAAGCTGCCGCCACGCCGCCGTGTGATCGCCCACCGCGAGCAGCAGATTCCCGATGCGGTGGCGCACGTCGAAGGCGCGGGCGGGATCGGCGGCCTGCCGGCTCTCGTAGTACGGCAGCACGGCCCGGTACTCCGCGAGCGCGGCGGCCGGCTCGCCCAGCTGCTCCAGGCACTGCGCGGCGTCGTAGCGGTAGTGCAGTGTCTGCGGGTCGGCCGGGCCCGCCTCGGCGGTCCGGTCGTCGGCGAGCCGCCGCAGCTCGGGCAGCGCACGCCGGTACTGCCCGTCGTCCAGCAGCGTCGCCGCGTACTGCTTGCGCAGGATCCGCACCACCGGGGAGTGCTCGCCGTGCTCGGCGGCGGCCGCCGGGAGGATCCCGCCGAGGATGTCCACGGCCTGGGTGATGCTGCCCTCGCCGAGGAGACGCTTGGCCTCGTCGACGGCGGCCGCGACATCCGGGCGGGGCGCGGCCGGCTCCGGGGGCGCGGCGGGCGGCGGCGGGGTCGCCACGCGGTCCGGCCAGGGGGCGTGCGGGCGCAGGAAGGGGCGGGTCGGATCGAGCGGCCCTCCCCCGGGACTCCGCCCGGGCGCACCGCGGCTCGGCAGCAGCGGCACCAGCGCCTCGTACACCTCCTGCGCGCCGGACGGGCGGTGCTGCGGGTCCTTGGCGAGCAGCCGCAGGACGAGAGCTTCGAGCGGCTCGGGTATCTCCGGGCGCAGCTGGCGGACCGGGAGCGGCGGCTCGTAGAGGTGGCGGTGCAGCACGCCGAGGGCGGTGGAGCCCGCGAACGGGACGTTCCCGCTGAGCAGTTCGTGCATCAGCACGCCGAGGGCGTAGAGGTCGGTGTACGGGCCGACCGCGCCGCCCATCGCCTGCTCGGGGGCCATGTAGGCGGGGCTGCCGATGGGTGATCCGGTGTGGGTGAGGCGGGTGGTGTCCACATCGATGACGGACGCGACGCCGAGGTCGAGGACGGTGACCGTGCCGTCGGGCTTGACCATCACATTCCGCGGCTTGAGGTCGCGGTGGACGATCGGCACGGCGTGCACGGCGGCGAGCACCGCGCACAGCTGTGCGGCGACGGAGGCGGTCCACGTCCAGGGGTACGGCTCGTGCTCGGCGAGATGGTCGGCGAGGTCCGCGCCCTCGACGTACTGCATGACGAGATAGAGGTCGTCCCCGTCGCTGCCCGCGTCGTGGACGGTGACCAGGCCGGGGTGCGAGACCTGGGCGGTGACCCGGCACTCGCGCACGAACCGGCGGCGCATCTCGTCGGCGGCGGTGGCGGCGGCCATGCGGTCGGGGCGGAGCAGCTTGACGGCGACGCGGCGGTCGAGACGGCCGTCGTATCCGGTCCAGACCTGGCCCATGCCGCCCTGGCCGATGACGGCGGAGAGCTCGTAACGGTTCGCTATGACGCGTCCGTTCACCGGCCCTGCCCCCGGTCCTGCTCCTTGCGCAGGTAGTCACTGAGCTCGTCGAGCTCGGCACGGACCTGGTCGATGCGGGGCTTGTCGGACGGGGAGTGCGGCTGAGGCTGGGCGGCCTCCGACTGCTGCTGGGGCTGGGGCTGGGGCTGCGGCCGGGGCGGGGGCGGGACCGTCGGGTATCCGTATCCGGCCACGGGCGGCTTCGGCGGCAGCGGCTGTGCCTGCGGCGGCAGGCCGTAGGGCACGGTGGGCCCGTAGTGCGGCTGCACGACCCGGGAAGCGAAGTGCTTGATGTCCGTGTACAGGAAGTAGGGCACCACAGCCAAGGCAACAGCGAGCATGATGCCGATCGACACGTCCGACCGGGTCATGGTCAGGTTTTCGGTGGGGTCCGACAGCAACGTGCCGAAGCAGGCCATGAAGGAGACCAGCACCACTGCGAAGAGCACCCAGTCGAGCGCGCGCCGGGTGACGAGCGCGAGCCGCAGCATCGTGCCCCAGGCCAGCATCCCGCAGCTGAAGACGGGGAGTATCGCAAAGAGCACCCGCAGCACGATCACCGACGTCGGTATGTCGCGCGGAGACTGCGGCGGCATATAGCCGGGGCCATGCATTGGTGCTCCTGAAGGCCTGGGGACGAGGCGGTTTGCGAGAACGAGCGTATACACCGACACCGACGACGGCTGCGGGGTTGTACGGAACCGTTGTCGAACCGGTCACGCCGTGAGACTGCCGTCCGCCAGACCGTCGTACAGCCCCTGGACCAGCTGCTCGCCGAGCCGCCCGGCCTGCCTGAGCGCGTCCTCGAACGCGGCCAGTGCGCGGAAGCGTTCACCGTAGCGCTGCTGGTCGGCGAGCGGCAGCCGGGGCAGCTGCAGTCGGCGTACGTCCAGCCGGGTCGAGGTGGACGCATAGCTGCTGGCCTGCCGGGTGTTGGCGGTGCCGCGCAGGAAGCCGGCGAGGAACCAGGGGTCGAGCGCGGCCGGATCGGGGTGCAGCAGCTGGAGGTTTCGGCCCAGGGCCGCTCCTGCGGTGGCCTCGTCGATGACGCGTACGACGGATCCGCCGCCGAGCACGGGCACGACGACATCGCCCTCTTCGACGCGTACGGGCTCCTCGTCGGGGCCTTCGGGGAGCGTGCCCGAGGGTGCGGTGCCGGAGAGCACGTCCTGCTCGGTGAGTACGGGCACGGGCACGGTCTCGGCGCTCGTACTGCGCGTGCTGCCCGCGCCGCTCGTACTGCCCGTGCCGCTCGTGCCGCCCGTGCCGCTCGTGCTGCCCGTGCCACCGGCGCTGAGCACCAGAGCGCCCGCGCGGGCCAGTTCGCCGACGGTGGTGGCGGGCCAGGGCGCGGGCTCCGCGTGGGCGGCGGGCGCAGGGGTGAGCTCTCCGGCCAGCCGGAGGGTTTCGGCGAGCCGGTCCCGCACCCGCAGCAGCTCGGCCGCGCCGCCGCCCGCGGCGGGGGGCGGCAGATGCCGGGCGGGGGCCAGGTCCACGTCGTCGTCGAGGAGTTCGATGACGGGGACCGAGCGGCTGACGCCCGGCTGCTCCTCGGCCGTGCCGTGCTTCTCGAAAGGCTGCCAGGCGTCGAGTACGGCGTCGTGGACGGCCTGCCAGTCGAGCTTGTCGCGGCCGCCGCCCGCCCCGGCGTGCTCCGCGGTGTCGACGAACAGCAGCTCGGGCGGGGCCGGCCGGCCGGGGTCGGGCTTGCGCAGCACCCAGATGTGCAGGGGGATGCCGTACGGGGGCGCGGCCCCGGCGGGCAGGGCGACGACGGCCCGCAGCGCACCGCGGCGCAGCAGCCCGGCGCGGATCCGGCGGCCGGAACGGCGGGACGCGGCGGCGGGCGGCATCAGCAGGACGGCGGCGCCGCCGGGGCGCAGCCGGGCCAGCGCGTGCTGGACCCAGGCCAGTTCGGACTCGGTGCGGGCCGGGAAGCCGTACTCCCAGCGGGGGTCGTAGGCGAGTTCGTCGTGCCCCCAGTTGCGTTCGTTGAACGGCGGGTGGCAGAGCACGGCGTCGAAGGCGGGCTTCGGGAACGCGTCGCCGCGCAGGGTGTCGCCCGCGCGGGCGCGCACGGTGGCGTCGCAGTGCAGGGCGAGGCGCAAACCGGTGAGCGCGGCGAGGTCGGGGTCGGCGTCCTGCGCATACAGCTCGGCGGGCCGCTCGACGGCTCGCAGCAGCGTCCCGGTCCCGGCAGCGGGATCGAGCACGACACGGGCTCCGGCTCCGGCGAGCGCGGCCATGAGCGCGGCGGGCCCGGGCGGAGTGAGCGTGTACTGCCGCGGGTTGGCATCGAGGTAGCGCCCCAGCAGAAACTCGAAGGCCTGGCGGGCGCCGAGTTCGGCGGCCAGCTCGGCGACACCACGCAGGAAGGGCACGGACGCCTGCAGCGAGGCCTCCGGCCGGGAGCCCGCCGACTCTGTGAACAGTTCCGGGCGCGTCACCGAGCTCGCGTGCGCTGTGAACACTTCCGTGAAGAGCGCGACCGCATCCTCTCCGAAGCGCGCCGTGAGCACCTGCTCCAGCGCGCCGGGCAGCAGCTTCGCCAGGCGCTCGTCCGAGACCGCGGCCAGCTCCAGCCAGGCCGGGTGACGGTCCCTCACGAGCAGCAGCGTGCAGCCCGCCTGCACCAACGCCGGTACGGGTCCCGCGAGATGACCGGACAGCTGTTGCCAAACCCTTTCACGGAGCGGGACTTCGGCGAGCTTTCCCTGGTCACGGAGCCACTGCTCGACCTCGGCGAGAGCGAACGAAGGGCTCGTCTCCGTGCCGCCGACCGGCTTCGGGAAGTCGGCATGACGGCGCCGCCAGTTGCTGACCGCGGCGCGTCCGACTCCCGCAAGCCGGGCGATTGAGGCCGCGGTCACCTCGCTCGATTTCTCCGGCACCTGGCTGGCTCCCTCGCGTAAGCGCTGATCTGCACTTGCCTGTTGTGTGGCCGAGCATAGCGGCGCGCACAGGAGAAACCCCTTCACAGCGTGAGCGAATCACGATTCCGTGACGCACGTTGACTCGGTTCACAGGCTCTGCTCTCATTAACTCGTCGCCGCAACGGCACGCTGAACGGGGCCCATGACACGGTCCCGACCACACTCCACGTCCGGGAGGGCACCCATGTCCCACTCCACGCAGCAGCCCCAGTACGACCCGCAGCAGCCGCCCGGCGCGGCCCCCTACGCGCCGGCCCCGCAGCAGCTGCGGGGCGGGCTCGGCACGGCCGCTCTGGTGCTCGGGATCATCGGCACCGTCTCCGGCCTGATCCCCTTCTTCTTCTGGCTGGCCGGCATCCTCGGCCTGATCGCCCTGATCCTGGGCCTGGTGGGCCGCGGCCGCGTCAAGCGCGGCGAGGCCGCCAACAAGGGTGTGACCACGACCGGCGCGATCCTCGGACTGGTCGCGCTGATCCTCTCGATCGTCGGTGCGGTCATCACCTTCAAGGCCGTGGGCGACGCGGTGGACGAGATCAACAAGGCCACCTCGGGCACCACGGCGTCGAAGGCGCCGGCCGCCGCAAAGAGCGACAAGGGCAAGGCCGACACGGCCGAGAAGCCCAAGAGCGACGACAAGGCCGACCCGGCCGAAACCCTCGCGGCGGGCGACACGTCCATCTACGACGACGACCTTCAGGTCACCGTCTCCGCGCCCAAGGACTTCACCCCCAACGATTTCGCCGTCGGGCACACCAAGGGCCACAAGGCCTATGTGGTGACCGTCCTCATCGAGAACGCGGGCAAGGAGACGTTCGACGCCACCCTGGCGACCGCCGAGGCGCGCGCCGGCAAGGACGGCGTCAAGGCCGAGCAGATCTTCGACGAAGGGGTCGGCGACGGCTTCAACGGCAAGATCCTGCCCGGAAAGAAGGCCACGGTGAAGTTCGCCTTCGACGCCCCGGCCGAAGCCAAGATCCTCACGGTCGAGATCAGCCCCGGCATCTCGTACGACGCCTCCCAGTGGGAGCTGACGCTCTGACCCCCCGCCGCCCCTCGGGCGAAGAGGCCGCCTCCAAGGGCGGCCTCTTCTCGTTCCCCCGGCACGGGTTCTTCCCCCGGGACGGCTTGTTCCCGCGGCACGGCTCGTCCCACGGCACGGCCCGTTCCCCCGGCACGGCCTGATTCAGCCGCCGCACTGCGTGAGCATCGCCCTCTTGTCCGCCGCCGTCACCGGCAGGCCGTACTTGAGCGCCACCTGCGAGAGCCGTACCGCGTACGAGCAGCGGATCCGCTTGTTCGGGGGCAGCCAGGACGCCGGACCCGAGTCGCTCTTCGAGCTGTTCGCGGAGCCCTCGACGGGCAGCAGATTCAGCGGATCGTTGGCGAGCTGCTGCCGCTTCGCCCTGTCCCAGCGGGCCGCACCCATCTGCCAGCCGTAGGAGAGCGGCACGACATGGTCGATCTGGACCGCCGATGCCTTCTGCTTCTTCCAGTCGATGACGGTGCCGGTGTACGGGTCGTTGAGCGTCATCGCGATGACGACGCAGTCCGATCCAGAGCGGTAACGCAGCTTCCGGCCGTCGCGGGCGAGCAGATCGTTCCTCGTGTCACAGCCGTTGCGGGCGAGCGGCACACCGTCGGCGGTGTCCATCCAGGCGTGGCCGAAGCGGTCGCGGGCATAACCGGTTTTGGGACCACGCCCCTTGGTGGCCACCTTCTCGATCAGCCGACGGGCGGCGGCGCGGTCCTGCTCGGAGGTGAGGGCCCCGAGGCCGGGCTTCGTACCGTCGGGGTTGGCCAACGGGGAGGTGCCGGTGGCGGCGGAGTCACCGGGCGTCGAGCTGTCCGGGCGTCCGCCTCCGCCGAGTCCGTTTCCGTCGAGTCCCGCTCCGTCGCAGCCGGTGAGCACGGCGACGGCGACCAGCGCGGCCGAGAGCGCACGCGATATTCGTACCCCGAGTCTGTCCACCGTCGTACCTTACTGAGCCCAAGTCCGTTGTCCGGCGCGCGGGATGCGCAGGGCGGGCGTAGCGTCGAAAACGCACAGGCCCGAGCAGAGGCCTCCCACCCACCGGAGGCGACATCAGCAGACCGAGGCATCAGATACATACGCACACGCACCGCCCGCGGAGCCGAGCCGGCCCCCGCGGGCGGTGTCGCATTCGCAGGCTTTTCGCCGGCCCGGGCCTCACACCTTGCCGATGCCGAGGGTCGTCTCGGCGGGCAGCACACCGGCGCTCAGCACCTCGACCCACAGCGTCCCGAGCAGGTCCGTGAGCCGGTCCCGGTCCGCGGGCCCGAGTGCCGCCCAGGGTGCGGCGGCCAGTTCGTCCGTACGCCGCTCGACCTCGGCACGCAGTTCGCGCCCGGCCGCTGTGGCCGTGCCGTCCGCGTCCAACAGGCCGCGCGCGACGAGCCGTTCACGTGCCGCGCCCCACTCCTGATCGCTCCAGCCGCGGCTCGCGAACCTCTCCACAGAGGCCGCGCCGATGGCCGCGAAGGAGACGAGCGACTCGACGGGGTCGAGCCCCGCGGTCAGCAGCGCGGCGAGATGACCGTCACCGCGGTGCTCGCGCAGGATCGTCGCGGCCTGCCAGAGCACCAGATGCGGCTCGTCGGGCCAGGCGAGCTCGGCGTTGCCGGCGGCCAGCGGCCGCCCGGCCGGGTTCGCGGCCTCGGCCGCACGACGCAGAAGCGCGGCCGCCTCGGCGGTCTCGGGTGTGTCCACCCGCTCCCCGAAAACCTTCCGGTAGGTGCGGTCGACGGCCCGCAGTCGTGCGTCGAGTACGGCGCCGGGCGAGGCGATGTCCCAGACGGCGGGGACGTACTGCTCCACCATCCGCGGGCTGAAGCTGTAGAACGCCGAGGTCACCCGCTCCGCCCCGGCCGCGCCGAGCGGCGCGGCACGCCAGGCGAAGTAACTCGGCCAGCGTTCATCGGTCTTGTAGCCGAGGGCGGCGGCCTCCTCGAAGGCCTCCGGCGCGTAGTAGAGCACGGCGTGCAGGGGCTCCAGCAGATGCCACATCTGGCGGACCTTGCCCAGCTCAAGCTGCTCCGACATGTCCTTCTCCTCAACCCGTCGCCATCTTGACATCGACTAGATTGCTCCCTCGCGTCGAACTTGTCAATGCCTAGATTTCGCGTAGCCTGAACTCATGAGCCAGCGCACCTACCACCACGGCGATCTGCGGCAGGCCGTCCTGACCGCCGCCCTCGACGTCATCACCACCGAAGGGCCGTCCGCCCTGAGCCTGCGCGACCTGGCCCGCCGCGCGGGCGTCTCGCACGCGGCCCCCGCACACCACTTCAAGGACCGGGCCGGCCTGCTCACAGCGATCGCGACGGAGGGCTACGACCGCCTGGCCGCCTCCCTCGCGGGCGCGCCCGACCTTCGCGAACGAGGCGTGCACTACGTCCGTTTCGCGGTCGAGCACCCCGCGCACTTCCAGGTGATGTTCCAGCCGGACCTGTACCGCCCCGACGACCCGGAACTCCTGGCAGCCAAGGCCCGGGCCGCGGAGGAACTCCGCGCGTCAGTCGCGGACCGCAACCCCGCCGAGGACACCGGCCTGATGGGCATCGCGGCCTGGTCGATCGCCCACGGCTTCGCCACGCTGCTGCTGAGCCACAACCTGGACCGGCCGGTGGGCGACCGCGACCCCGAGGAGGTGTTCCGGGCCCTGACCGGCCTGACCTTCAAGGCCCCGCCGGGCTGACCGGCATTGGCACGCCTCCACGGCGACCGGATCAGCCTCATCCTGGTCGAGGGGTACGGCAAAGAGCTGACGCGAACTCACTTCGACGGCAAGGTCTTTGAATCGCGAGCCCGGCAAGATCGGCCGGACAGGGCCGAAGGCGCTACGACCCCAGGATCGTGGTCAGGAACTCCCCCGTCCACGCCAGCAGTTCACGCCCCACCACCGGCTTGCCGCCGATCTTCCCCGCCGTCGGGCGCGGCACCAGGACCTGGTGCACCGCCGGCTTGATCACCGTACGCGGATACAGGCGCTTCAGCCGCAGCTCCTGCGACTCCCTCAACTCCACCGGCGCGAAGCGGATGTTCGGCCCCTGGAGCACGATCTCGCCCACTCCGCAGGCGCGGGCCAGCATCCGCAGGCCCGCCACCAGCAGCAGGTTCTCGACGGGCTCGGGGAGCTTGCCGTAGCGGTCGGTGAGTTCTTCGCGGACCGCCTTGATGTCCTCCTCGCTGTTCGCCGAGGCGATCGCGCGGTAGGCCTGCAGGCGCAGCCGCTCGCCCGGCGCGTAGTCGTGCGGGACATGCGCGTCGACCGGGAGCTCGATCTTGACCTCGAGCGGGGGCTCCTCCTCCACGCCGCCCTCGACCGCGGCGCGGTAGTCGGCGACCGCCTCGCCCACCATGCGGATGTACAGGTCGAAGCCGACGCCCGCGATGTGGCCGGACTGTTCCCCGCCCAGGAGGTTGCCCGCTCCGCGGATCTCCAGGTCCTTCATCGCGACATACATGCCCGCGCCCATCTCGGTGTGCTGGGCGATCGTCGCGAGACGCTCGTGGGCGGTCTCGGTGAGGGGCTTCTCCGGCGGGTAGAGGAAGTAGGCGTAACCGCGCTCGCGGCCACGGCCCACGCGGCCTCGCAGCTGGTGCAGCTGCGAGAGACCGAAGTTGTCGCCGCGCTCCACGATCAGGGTGTTCGCGTTGGAGATGTCGATGCCGGACTCCACGATGGTGGTGGAGACCAGGACATCGAACTTCTTCTCCCAGAAGTCCACCACGACCTGTTCGAGCGCCGACTCGGGCATCTGGCCGTGCGCGGTCGCGATGCGGGCCTCGGGCACGATGTCGCGAAGCCGGGCCGCGGCCCGGTCGATCGACTCCACACGGTTGTGGATGTAGAAGACCTGGCCCTCACGCAGCAGTTCACGGCGGATGGCCGCGCCGAGCTGCTTCTCCTCGTACGGGCCGACGAAGGTGAGGACAGGGTGCCGCTCCTCCGGGGGCGTCGTGATCGTGGACATCTCGCGGATGCCGGTGACCGCCATCTCCAACGTACGGGGGATCGGTGTCGCGGACATCGTCAGCACGTCGACGTTCGCGCGGAGCTTCTTCAGCTGCTCCTTGTGCTCGACACCGAAGCGCTGCTCCTCGTCGACGATCACCAGACCCAGGTCCTTGAACGTGGTCTCGGCGGAGAAGAGGCGGTGCGTGCCGATCACGATGTCGACCGCGCCGTCGCGCAGCCCCTCCAGCGTCGCCTTCGCCTCCGCGTCGGACTGGAAGCGGGACAACGCCCGTACGTTCACCGGGAATTGGGAGTAGCGCTCGGAGAACGTGCCGAAGTGCTGCTGCACGAGCAGGGTCGTCGGGACCAGGACCGCGACCTGCTTGCCGTCCTGGACGGCCTTGAACGCGGCCCGTACCGCGATCTCCGTCTTTCCGTAACCGACGTCGCCGCAGATCAGGCGGTCCATCGGGACCGTCTTCTCCATGTCCTCCTTGACCTCGGCGATGGTGCTCAGCTGGTCGGGGGTCTCCACGTACGCGAAGGCGTCCTCCAGCTCCCGCTGCCAGGGGGTGTCCGCGCCGAAGGCATGGCCTGGCGCGGCCATCCGGGCGGAGTACAGCTTGATGAGGTCGGCAGCGATCTCCTTCACGGCCTTCTTGGCGCGCGCCTTCGTCTTCGTCCAGTCCGCGCCGCCGAGCCGGTGCAGCGTCGGGGCCTCGCCGCCGACGTACTTGGTGACCTGCTCCAGCTGGTCCGTGGGGATGTACAGCCGGTCGCCGGGCTGGCCGCGCTTCGCCGGCGCGTACTCCACCAGCAGGTACTCACGCGTGGCGCCCTGGACGGTGCGCTGCACCATCTCGATGTAGCGGCCCACACCGTGCTGCTCGTGCACGATGTAGTCGCCCGTCTCAAGGGTGAGCGGGTCGATCGTCTTGCGGCGCCGGGTGGGCATCCGCTGGCCGTCCTTGCCGGCCGCCTTCTGGCCGGAGAGATCCGTCTCCGTGAGCACGGCCAGCCTGAGCGCCGGGTCCACGAAGCCGTAGTCGATGGAGCCGCAGGCGACATGGACGACGGACGGCGAGATCTCGCCGAGCTCAGCGACCAGGCGTGCCGGGACTCCCTCGCCGCCCAGCACCTCGACGGTGCGGGCCGCGGGGCCGTGCGCCTCCGTCACGAACACCGTGCGCCAGCCGTCCGCCAGCCAGCCCTTGGTGTCGGCAAGCGCGCGGGCCGTGTCGCCGCGGTACACCTCCGGGGCGTGCATCCCCAGCTTGATCGTGTCGTCCGCCAGCTCCTCGTCCGCCGCGAAGGGGGACACCGACCACCACATCATGCCGAGCTCGCGCGCCCGGTCCCGGACATCGGCGATCCCCCACAGCGAGGCCGCGCCGACGTCGATCGGGGCCGAGCCTCCGCCGGCGGTCGCGGCCCAGGACGCCTGGAGGAATTCCTGGCTGGTGGCCACCAGGTCCGCCGCCCGGGTGCGTACCCGCTCCGGGTCGCAGACCACGGCCATGGAGCCCTCGGGCAGCACGTCGAGCAGCAGCTCCATGTCGTCGACGAGGACCGGTGCGAGGGACTCCATGCCCTCGACCGCGATGCCCTCGGCGATCTTGCCGAGCAGCTCGCCCAGCTCGGGGTGCGCTGCGGCGAGGGCCGCGGCCCTCTGCCGTACGTCCTCGGTCAGCAGCAGCTCGCGGCAGGGCGGCGCCCACAGCCCGTGCTCGGCGACCTCCAGCGAACGCTGGTCCGCGACCTTGAAATAGCGGATCTCTTCCACGTCGTCGCCCCAGAACTCCACCCGAAGGGGGTGCTCCTCGGTCGGCGGGAAGACATCGAGGATGCCGCCGCGTACGGCGAACTCGCCGCGCTTCTCCACCAGTTCGACCCGGGAGTACGCGGCGGCCGCGAGGCCGTCCACAACCTCGTTCAGATCGGCCTGCTGCCCGGTGCGCAGAGCCACGGGCTCCAGCTCCCCGAGCCCCTTGACCTGCGGCTGAAGTACGGAACGGATCGGCGCGACGACCACCGAGACCGGCCCGGCGCTCGGGTCGTCCTTCGACGGGTGCGTCAGCCGGCGCAGCACGGCCAGCCGGCGGCCCACGGTGTCGGAGCGGGGCGAGAGCCGCTCGTGCGGCAGCGTCTCCCAGGAGGGGTACTCGGCGATGCCCTCCTCGGGCAGCAGCGAACGCAGCGCTGCCGCAAGATCCTCGGCCTCCCGCCCGGTCGCCGTGACGGCCAGCACCGGCCGGCCGGTCTCGCGGGCGAGCGTGGCCACCGCGAAGGGGCGCGCGGCGGGCGGGCCGACCAGATCGACATGCATACGGTGACCGTCGCTCGCCGCCTTCACCGCTTCGGCGAGCGACGGGTCACGTACGACGGCATCGAGCAGACCGTGCAGGCTCATGAAGGGCTTCCATCCGGGGGCGAGACTGGGGCGGGGGTGGGCAACGCGAACCGCCCGACACGTCGAACGGGCCGGGGGTCTCCAGCGTACGACGTGGGTGCGACACCCGCCGTCCGGTTCCCCTTCTGCGGCAGGCTCGGGCGTCCGCCGCGGGCGCCACCCCGCTCGCCGGGCGCCGGGAACGGCAGGTCACATGCGGTCGGCCGGCATGTGCATGGCCCCGGTGAGCACAGATGTGCTCACCGGGGCCCGCCGGCCATCGGCCGGACAGGACGTCCCCCGCCCCTACTCCGTGGCGATCGCGTTCAGTACGTTCATCCGGCCCGCCCTGAAGGCGGGGACCAGGGCCGCGAACAGGCCCACGAACGCCGAGGCCACGAAGACCGTGATGATCGTCGGCCATGGGATCTCCAGGACCCCCAGCCCCTCCAGCGCCAGCAGCTTCTGGGCCGCCGTGCCCCAGCCCATGCCCAGACCGAGGCCGAGCAGGGCGCCGAAGAGGGCGATGACCACCGACTCCAGGCGGATCATCCGGCGCAGCTGGCGGCGCGAGAGGCCGATCGCCCGCATCAGGCCGATCTCCCGGGTCCGCTCGACCACCGACAGGGCCAGCGTGTTCACCACACCCAGCACCGCGACGATGATCGCGAGCGCCAGCAGGCCGTAGACGATGTTCAGCAGCTGGCCGATCTGGTCCTTCAGTTCCTGCTTGAAGTCGGTCTGGTTCTGCACCTTGTACTGCGGATACTTGGTCAGCGACGCCTTGAGCGCCGCGTACGCCTCCTTCTCCTTGCCGTCCTGGGCCGACGCGAACATGATCACGTTCTTCGGCATCCTGTCGGCGGGGACGTACTGCGCGGCGGTCGTGATGTTGGTGTACATCGCGCCCTTGTCGACGTTCGTGTCGTCGGACGTGATCGCCGCCACCTTCAGCTCGGCGGTCCGGCCGTTCTTGAACGCGACCTTGATCTTGTCGCCGACCTTGACGCCGTGCTCCTTGGCGTACGCGTCACCGACCGACATGGCGTCCTTGCCGTACGCCGCCGAGAGCTCGCCCGCGACCATCTCGCGGCGCAGATCCTGTGCGTACGTCGGGTCGGCGGCGATCAGGCCTTCGTCCTCGGTCTTGCCGTCCGGGGCGGTCAGCTTGGTCATGACCTCCTTGTACTCCGTGACATGGGAGAGGTACCGGGACTTCTCCAGGGCCTCCTGCGCCTTCGGCACGATCGTCTGGCCGTCTTCGCCGGCCCGGACGATGAAGTCCGCGCCGACCGACTTGTCGAGCTCCTGCGTCGCCGAGGCGACCATCGAGGAACCGACCACCGACAGGCACGCCACCAGGGCGAGGCCGATCATCAGGGCGGCGCCCGTGGCTCCCGTACGACGGGGGTTGCGCAGCGCGTTGCGCTCGGCGAGCCGGCCGACCGAGCCGAACATCCGCAGTACGACGGCGCTGAGCGCCTTCACCACGACACCGGCGAGCAGCGGGCCGATGACCACGAAGCCGATGAGGGAGAGGACCACGCCGAGGCCGAGGAACATCGAGCCCTCGCTCGCCTTGTCGGCCTGGGTGGCGACCAGCAGCGCTGCCGCGCCACCGCCCGTGAGGACCAGGCCGATCGCGGCCCGGATCCAGCCCGCCTTGCCGTCGGCCGGCGTACCGGACTCGCGCAGGGCGGCCATCGGGGAGACCTTGCCGGCCCGGCGCGCCGGGACGTATGCGGCGACGACGGTGACGACGATGCCGAGGACGAGGCCGACCGCAGGGGTCGTCCACTTCACGGTCAGATCCCGGGTGGACAGCTCCATGCCCATGGAGCCCATCAGCTTCATCAGCCCCACGGCCAGGCCCACGCCGGCGGCGACGCCCGCGATGGATCCGACGATGCCGAGCAGCAGCGCCTCGACCAGGACGGAGCGGTTGATCTGCTTGCGGCTGGAGCCGATCGCCCGCATCAGGCCGATCTCGCGGGTGCGCTGGGCGACCAGCATCGAGAAGGTGTTGACGATCAGGAAGATGCCGACGAGGAGGGCGATACCGGCGAAGCCGAGCATCGCGTACTTCATCACCTTGAGGAAGGAGCCGACGTCCTCGCGGTTGGAGTCGGCGGACTCCTTCGCCGTCTGCAGCTTGTACGTGCCGCTGCCGAGCACCTGGGCGACGTTCTGCTTGAGCTGCTCGTCGCTGACGCCCGCCGCGGCGGTGACGGAGACGCCCGTGAACAGGCCCTCCTTGCCGAGCAGTGCACGCTGGGCGGTGGGGGTGTCGAAGTAGACGACCGCCGCACCGGGGTTGGTGACCTTGAAGGAGGCGATGCCGGAGATCTTGGCGGTGAGGTCGCCGATGACGGAGATGGTGCGCAGTTCGTCGCCGAGCTTCAGATGGTGCTTCTCGGCGGTGTCGGCGTCGACCATCACCTCGGTGGGACCGCGCGGCGCGTGGCCGGAGCTGATCTCCATCGCCTTGAGGTCGTTCTGGTTCCAGTTGCCGGCGATCGTCGGAGCGCCGGTGCTGGAACCCATCTTCTCGTTCCGGGAGTTGACGACGGTCACGCTCATGCTGGTGACCGAGCCCTCGGCCGACTTCACGCCCTTGGCCCCCGCCACCTTCCCGACGAGCGAGGCGGGCAGCGACTCGGGCTTGCCGGTCCGCGGGTTGTCGTCGTCGCCTGCGCCCTTGGGGCTGACGGTGACATCGGACGCGGTCGCGGCGAAGAGCTTGTCGAACGTCGCGTTCATCGTGTCGGTGAAAACGAGCGTCCCCGAAACAAAGGCGACGGACAGCAGCACCGCCACCGCCGAGAGCGCCATTCTCCCCTTGTGCGCAAGGAAGTTGCGCAGGGAGGTCTTGAGTACGGTCACGACGTCCGCTCCCCGCCGTCGAAGTTGGGGGTCTGGGGGTGTCCCCCAGAAAAGAGGCGCATGCGGTCCAGTACGGCGTCGGCGGTGGGCCGGAACATCTCGTCGACTATCCGGCCGTCGGCGAGGTAGAGGACCCGGTCCGCGTACGAGGCGGCCACCGGGTCGTGCGTGACCATCACGATGGTCTGGCCCAACTCGTCGACCGAACGGCGCAGGAAGCCCAGCACCTCTGCGCCCGCGCGGGAGTCGAGGTTTCCGGTCGGCTCGTCACCGAAGATGATCTCGGGTCGGGCGGCGAGCGCCCTGGCCACGGCGACACGCTGCTGCTGGCCGCCGGAGAGCTGGGTGGGCCGGTGCTTGAGGCGGTCGGACAGGCCCACGGTCTCGACGACCCGGTTCAGCCAGGCGGCGTCCGGCTTACGGCCGGCGATGTCCATGGGAAGGGTGATGTTCTCCAGGGCGTTGAGCGTCGGCAGCAGATTGAAGGCCTGGAAGATGAAGCCGATGCGGTCCCGGCGCAGCTGCGTGAGCTTCTTGTCCTTGAGCCCGGTGATCTCGGTCTCGTTGAGGTAGATCTTGCCCGAGGTGACGGTGTCGAGGCCGGCCAGGCAGTGCATCAGCGTCGATTTGCCGGACCCGGAGGGACCCATGATCGCGGTGAACTGCCCGCGGGCGATGTCGACATCGACATGGTCGAGGGCGACGACACGGGTCTCCCCGGAGCCGTATGCCTTGACGACCTGCCGCCCACGAGCGGCAACGGCCGTACTCCCTCCGGTGCCCCCGTGCCGAGGAATGGTCACAGCCGTTGTCACGGTATTTCTCCTATGTCGGTGATGAGCGAGTGTCGCCGCGTACGGTTTGAGTCTGTCGGCGCAGACGGTCCGGGTCGCTGGTGCGCAGCGCAGTCTTGGGCCGGGGGTTTTCCCCACCCCCCGGTGGGGTTGGCCTCAGCTGCGGCCGTAAGACCAACCTAAGGAATCGCTCCCGCCTCCTCCTCGTCCCCCGGGACGAACCTCCCCTGGCCATCAGTAAGGAGGAGCCCCTAGGGGGACTCCACCTGCGGGTGGATCCGCACGGCTTGAGCCTGCACCCTCCCCCTGCGTAAGGCTCAAGTGAGATGGTGTCCCGGGAAAATACGTGCAGGGGGAAAGGATCCTGGGGTGAGCGCGGAGGGAAGCACGGACGATCCGGAGGGCATACGGACGAGGCCCCCGACAGACACGGCGCGCGGGGGCCGTGTGCCGCGTCGGTCGCCCGCCGGCGAGGTCCGGCGCGGGGGCCGCGCCACGGCCGCTCCGGCGGGGACCACGCCCGGCACTCCCGCCGCCGGGGCCAGGCCTGCGGCCGGCAGTGGGACTGCCGACACCGCGGCGGCCCCTGGTGCCGCCGCCGCGCCGGGAAGCGGCCCGCGGCACGCGGCCCGCACGAGACCTGCGGCCGACGCACCCGAGCCACCCGCGACACCCGCGACACCCGGCGCCGACGCCGCCCGCCGTGGGCCCGTCGTCGCCGCGCTCATGCTCGGCATGGCGCTCGCCGCGCTCGACGGGACCATCGTCTCCACCGTCGTCCCCCAAATCGTCGGCGACCTCGGCGGCTTCACCGTCTTCTCCTGGCTCTTCTCCGGCTATCTCCTCGCCGTGACCGTCACGCTTCCCGTGTACGGAAAGCTCTCCGACACCTTCGGCCGCAAGCCGGTCCTGATCGCCGGCATCGTCCTCTTCCTCGCCGGCTCGGTGCTGTGCGCCGCCGCCTGGAACATGGCCGCGCTGATCGCCTTCCGCGTGGTCCAGGGACTGGGCGGCGGGGCGCTGCAAGGAACCGTCCAGACCATCGCGGCCGACCTCTACCCGCTGAAGGAACGCCCCAGGATCCAGGCCAGGTTGTCGACCGTGTGGGCGGTCTCGGCCGTCGCCGGGCCCGCGATCGGCGGGCTGCTCGCCTCGTACACCGACTGGCGCTGGATCTTCCTGATCAACCTCCCCGTGGGCGCGGTCGCGCTCTGGCTGATCGCCCGCCATCTGCGCGAGCCGTCCCGTACACGACCGGCCGCCCGCCCCCGTATCGACTGGCCCGGCGCACTGGCCATCTTCGCGGCGGGCACACTCCTGCTGACCGCACTCGTCCAGGGCGGCATCGCCTGGCCGTGGCTGTCCGCGCCGTCACTCGCGCTGCTCGGCGCAAGCGCGGCCCTCGTCGCCGTCATCGTTGTCATCGAACGGCGGGCCGCGGAGCCGATCATCCCCGGCTGGGTCTGGCGGCGGCGCACCATCGCCGCGGTGAACCTGGCGCTCGGCGCGCTGGGCCTGCTGATGGTGGCCCCGACCGTCTTCCTCCCGACGTACGCACAATCGGTGCTCGGCCTCGGCCCGATCGCGGCAGGCTTCGTACTGTCGGTGATGACGCTCAGCTGGCCGGTCAGCGCGGCACTGTCGAACCGGGTCTACACCCGGATCGGCTTCCGACGGACGGCGATCATCGGCATCACACTCGCCGGCCTGATCCTCGCGGCCTTCCCCCTCCTCCCCTTCCCCGGCGAACCCTGGCAACCGGCCCTGATCATGCTGCTGCTCGGCGGGGCACTGGGCCTCTTCCAACTGCCGCTGATCGTCGGCGTCCAGTCGACGGTCGGCTGGTCGGAACGCGGCACGACGACCGCGTCCGTACTCTTCTGCCGCCAGGTCGGCCAGAGCGTGGGCGCGGCGCTGTTCGGCGCCGTGGCCAACACCGTCCTCGCCGCCCGCCTGGGCGGCACGGGCGACCTGGACTCGGTCGCGCACGCGCTCGCCCACCCGTCGTCGATGACGGCCGCGGCGACGGACCATCTGCGGCGGGCGGTGGACGCGGCGGTGGACTACGTGTACGTGGGCGCGGCAGCGGCGGCCGGAGTCGCCCTGCTGGTCCTGGTGTTCGTCGCCCCGCGCCGCTTCCCCGTAATCGACGAACCGAAGCCGGATACTCCTGTCCGCCAAGGGATTGTGCGATCTCCGTGAAGCTTTCACCACCGAGGCTTTCCCGCTTGGCAATCGCACACGACACCCGTCTACCGTGGAGCGGAGTGAAGTCATGCACATTGCAGTGATCACGACGGGGGCAGCCAGTGGCATGGGACGAGTGGGAGCAGGCCAAGTCCAGTTCGACGCAGACGCGGCTGAATCAACTGCCCGCGGAGGGCGGTGGATCAGGCGGTGGGAAGGACGACCTGACTGTCCACGACGATGAGTTGGGCAAACTCGGCGACCTGGCACGCTCCCTGCGCGAGCAGTTGTCCACCGATGGCGATCACGCCCGCGTAGCCACTTTCGAGGCCTCGAATCAGCTCTTCAACGACGGCCTGGACATGGGCTCCGGACTCCTTGAAGTGCACGACGCCTGGAGCACCAAGCTGGCCACGCTCAAGGAAGCCTGTGCGCACATCTCCAACCATCTCGACTATTCGCGCTCCACACATGCAAAGCAGGAGCACAAGATCGTGACGGGGATGCAGTCCCTGGACGGCAAGACGATGACCGTGTCGCGCATCTACGACGAGTTCAAGTAGGGCAAAGGGGAAGCTCGCCATGGTCACATGCCAGGAACTGCAGGACCTCAATCTCACCAAGCTGAACACCGCGGTCACGCAGTGGAAGCAGATGCTCGACAAGCTGGTCACGCTCGCCGACGGGGGCGACGGAGGCATCAACGCCGCCGATCTGGAGCGCAAGGCAAACGCCGCGGACTGGAAGGGCGACAACGCCACCGTCACCAAGGAGTTCACCACCACGACGGCGCGCCAGTTCGACGACATGGTCACCGAGGCCCGCAGCATCCACAAGATCCTTGAGGAAGCCCACGCCAACCTGAAGAAGCACAAGGAAGACCTGAAGACCACGATCGACACGTGGGCCAAGAAGTACGTCTACATCGACGAAAAAGGCAGCGCGATGTACTCCGGTCCGCAGCGCGAGGTCCCGGGCGGCCCCAAGGAGCAGACCAGCCAGGAAGAGGTCGACCAGGCGGCACGCGAGGTCGGCAGGATCCTGGAGGCGGCGAACGAGACCGACCGGATCGCCGCGCGTGCGCTGCGCAAGCACGCCCAGAGCAAGTACGACTTCGACGAGACGGGCTACAAGGGCCTCAAGGACGCCGACCGGCAGCAGGGCATCGAGGACGCCGACGCGATGGTGAAGCTCGCGTCCAAGGGCGACGGGATGACCGACGACGAGCTGAAGCGCTTCAACGAGATCTCCAAGTACCACCGCGACAATCCGGCCTTCGCCGAGCGGTTCGCGACCAAGCTGGGCCCCGAAGGCACGCTCGAGTTCTGGCGCAGCCTCGCTGACCCGGGCCGGGGACGCACACCGGACCCTGACGGCGATCGCGCGAAGATCCTCGCGAAGGTGCAGGACAACCTGGGCATCACCCTCGCCAACGCCACCCGTGTCGACACCCCTGAAATGCAGGCGTGGAAGGACCGGATGATCGAGCTGGGCGACGATCCGATCAAGGCCAAGAGCGGCATCCCCAGCGCACCGTACGGCTTCCAGGTCCTGGGCCCGCTGATGACTGAAGGCAAGTGGGACACGTCCTTCCTCAACAAGTACGGCGAGAAGATGCTCGAGTTCGAGCGCAAGTCCGACGACCCGGTGCTGGGCGGCCCGAAAGAGCTCTGGGAGAACCGCTTCAACCCTGCCCAGCTCTCATACCCGCCCGGCGGCACCAAGCCGGACAGTGACCCGGTCGCCAACCTGATGGAGGCGCTCGGCCACAACCCGGACGCCTCCCTGCAGTTCTTCAACGGCTCGTCCGGCAAGGGCGACGACGCCATGAGCAACTGGGACTACCTGGTCAACAAGGACGGTGAGGGCGCGCGCGAGTGGCCGACCGACGATGACGGGAAGACGACGGGGTTCAAGAACCTGGGCCACGCGCTGGAGTCGGGGACGCTCGGGTACGCGTACGACGACAAGGACCCGTCCATCCCTCCGATGAAGACCGATGAGCAGATCGCGGCGCGCGAACAGCGCACGTTGCTCATGGACCGCGTCGTGGACCACTATCAGAGCGCCGACATGATCGACAAGCAGGACGGAATCCGCGACAGCCTGGCGAACATGGCGGCCGGCCATATCGACAGCCTCGACTACACAATGGCCAACTGGGGCGGCACTGGAGAAGCCTCCGGCAGGGATGATCTGTTTCATGCCAAGGAGCAACACCTTCGCGACTTCGGAGAGATGGGCAGCAAGAACTTCCTGCGAGCCCTGGCCTCCGACGAGGGCTCCTACGAGACGGTTTCAACAGCCCAGCAGGTGTACGGGGCCAGCTCGATGGCCGCCCAGGGCGCCGACCACGAGGCCGCGCTGGACGCCGGGGTAAAAAGCGTCAGGATGCACGGTCTGCTGGACCAAGCGCGAGCCGAGGCCATCGGCCACGAATTCGCCGACGACAAGGACCGGCGGAATCTGGAACTCGAAAAGCAGGGCGAGTGGCGTAAGTTCGCCGGCGAGGCTGCAACCGGCGTCGGTGTCGGTGTGGCCACCGCCTTGATCGTCCCGACCGGTCCGGTGGCGGTGGTCGCCGTGCCCCTCGCCATCGAGACGATCGGCGGCGCAATCAACACCCAGATCTCCACGGACACGTTGCAGTACCTCAAGGACCATGAGTTCGACAACTTCGACGACTCGGTCGAGGGCATCGACAAGGCCAAGTACGACGGCCGCAGAAATGCGATGACTCCTCTCCTGAACTACGCAGAGGCGCACGGAATGAGCGAAAAGCAAGTCGGCGATCTGGCTGAACGCGCTGAGGGCCAGTACAACAACGGCGGGCATCTCAGCGACACCGGCGCCTCCCGAGGATGGTAACCATGAGAAACACGCTCACGCTCACCGCTGTGGCTGTCCTCCTGCTGGGTGCGTCCGCCTGCACGGCGGACAAGGAGCCGAAGGAGAAGGCCGGAGAGACGTCCAAGGACGCCGTTGCCGACGACGCCACCTGCAACGAACTCCTGGGCGACGCCGGACTGAAATGGCTCAGGGAGCGTACGGGAGGCAAAGCACGTCTGAAGGTCGTCGACGATCTCAAGAGGGCGCGCTCGCTGTTCTACCAGCAGGTGAAGAACTGGGGCCCGGAGGACAGCGGAGCCCGCACCTTCCAGCGGGCCGACGCCTGCTTGGCGAGGACGGACGTCGCGGATGCCGAAAGGCAGCTCGAAATCCGGTACGGGCCCTCGTACTTCCCCTTCGACGCTTCTTTCGACAAAGCCTCAGAAGTCAGCCCCGCGCAGACTGTGACTCCGGTCAATTCCGCCGTCAAGCTTGTCCACGGGAAGGACCGCGATGGCGCGGTCCGCTACCGCGTGTACGTCAAGTGCAAAATTCCGGGCACCTCGGCCAAGCAGGAGAACGAGATCCCGATCGAGGGCCAGCTGACCGACACGCTCACCGGCGACTCCGGTGCCCGCGTCCACCTCACCCATCTGCTGCACTCCGCCAAGGTGATGGCCGACAACCTGGACTGCCAGAACAAGCCCGTCGTCCCGGCCGAGCCGCCCGCCTCGGTGAAGTAGCGCCTTCCGCGGCGGAGGGCTGCTCAGCTCTCCGCCGCCGTGCGGACCGGCCGCTCAGCCCGAACCCCGGAACCCCCGTCAGCCCTCCGCCGCCGCCCGGCCCGTCAGTGCCGCCAGGCTGTTGCGAATGTGCGCCATGTGCGCCTGCATCTCCTCGCGCGACTCCTCGTGCTGCCGCAGCGCCCGCTCCACGTCCCGCCCGATCCGCTCCTCGTGGACCCGGGCCTCGGCAATCAGCTCCGCGGCCCGCGCCTGAGCGTCCTCCTGGCCGTGGCGGGCGCTCTCCTTTGCCTCCGCGAGGGTGCGCTCGGCCGCCGAAAGACCGGCCTCGGCGCAGGCCGTGAGCTCGGCGTGGTGGGCATCCAACACGGCCTCGCAGTCCGCCAGTTCACGCTCCATCCCGTCCCGGCGTTCGGCCTGCTCCTGCTCCAGCTCGGCCACCATGCCCTCGGCCCGGCGGCGCATCTCCTTCCAGGCGGCCACCGCCTCGCCGCGCAGCTCCTTCACCTGGCGGCGGGCCCGGACACGGGTCTCGTCGGCCTCCGCATGCGCCGCGAGCAGAATCTGCTGGACACGCGCCTCGGCATCCGCCCGTACCGCCTCGGCCTGTTCACGGGCCGCGTCACGCGCCTGCCGGCCCGCCGCGTCGGCGGCCTCGATCAGCCCCTGTGCCTCTTCCCCGGCCGCGGTGCGCACTTCCTCGGCCTCCTCCTCAGCGACCGCCAGCAGATACTGCGCGCGCGTGCCGAGCGTCTCGTACATCTGCGGGACGAGAGCGGAGACCACCTCGCGCAGGCCGACCGCCTCCGCCTCCATGTCCCTCGCGAGGACGGTGAGGCGCGCGGCACGCTCCCACGCGTCGTCGCGGTTCCGGGACAGTGCGGTGACATAGGCGTCGGCCTCCTCCATGCGGTAGCCACGGCCACGTACGGCGACGAAGCCGTGAGGTGACACCGATGCAGCACTCATCCTTCAAGCCCCTCTCCGACAGACAACGCGATTGGCGCACATCCTGCTCGATCGCAGCGAAGTACCCATAACCGACACTCCACCAGCCGCAGCGATCAGGGGTGCGCCATTTATCAAAAGAGGGATGAAAGAAGTCGGAATCAGACCTATCGGGGGCAAAAGGCAGGGGCGCCCGGCCTGCCGCAAGCAGGCAGGGCGCCCCGGTGATCCGTGAGTGCCGGGCTACAACAGTCCGTCCCACATCTGCTCGAGCAGCACCGACCACCAGCTCTCCGGCGACGCCAGCGCCGCCGGGTCCAGCGCCGCGAGCTGCGCCTGGAAGTCGACCGTCCAACGGCCGGCCTGCTCCGGGTTGAGGTTGAACCGCAGCCGCCACATCCGGCCGAGCAGCGCCAGGCAGCGGACGAACTCCGGCAGCCCGCTGTTCACGAACTGCGGCGCCACCGGCTGACCGCCCGGGCCCGCCTCCACCGGCACCGCCACGATGTGCGCCGTGCCGTACTGGACGCAGATCGCCCGGCCGAAGTCACTGCCCACCACCAGATACGAACCCGCGTCGGCCGCGGGCTGCACCTGCCGCTGCGCCGCCAGCTCCGCCAGCGTCGGAACGACCGGCTGCGCGGGCTGCGCCCAGAAGAACGGGTTGAAGTCACCCGGCAGCCCCGCCCACACCAGCGTGGCCGCGACGATCTCCGGCACGCCCTGACGCGACACGGCCCGCTGGTCGAACCGGCAGATGCCCTGCGGCCCGAACGCGGCCACCAGCTCCTGCGCGATCCCCTCCGGGGGAATCGGCGGAGCCGGCGGCAACTGCGGCAGCGGCGCCCGCACCGGCGCGGGGCGCGCCGGGCCGTCCGCGACCTGGTGCAACTCGCCCTGGTGGGTCAGCAGATGCTGCATGCCCTGCTGCCGGCTGGCGTGGTCCCTGCCGTACGGCGCGACGGAGGTGATCCGCACCTGCGGCCAGGTCTCCCGGATCATCCGGGCGCAGTAGCCGCCGGGCAGCTCGCACGACTCCAGCTCGGTGTGCAGCTCGAGCACCTGCTGCGGCGGCACGTTCATGGCACGCAGCTCATGCAGGATCTGCCACTCCGGATGCGGAGTGCCGGGCGCCGAGCGGCGGATCAGCTGGGCCTCGGAGCCGTCGGGCGCGCGGTAGCGCAACACGGCCTGGTAGCCGGGGCCGACGGTCGGCTGACCGGTCGGCTGCTGCGGATAGCCGTACGCGGGCGGCTGACCGCCGTGCGGGGGCTGCAGCGCATGCGGTACGGGACCGGGCGGCGAGCCGGGATTCGCACCGGGCGGTACACCGGGCGGACCGGGCGGCTGCGGAGCGCCGGGACCCATCTGGGCGGGTCCGGCGAGCATGGTCGCAGCGTGGTGCACGCCACCACCGGGCGGCCCGGGCGGCGTCGGCGCTCCGGGCGGACCGGGGGGCTGCGGCGCACCCGGACCCGGACCCATCTGACTCGGGTCGGCAAGCATCGTCGCCGCATGATGGACACCACCGCCCGGCGGCGGCGTGGACCCCGGAGGAGGACCGGGCGGACCAGGAGGCTGCGGAGCCCCGGGCGGACCAGGAGGCTGCGGAGCCCCGGGCGGGCCGGGCGGCTGGGGAGCCCCCGGACCCATCTGACTCGGGTCCGCAAGCATCGTCGCCGCATGATGCACGCCACCGCCCGGCGGCGGCGTGGACCCCGGAGGAGGACCGGGCGGACCAGGAGGCTGCGGAGCCCCGGGCGGGCCGGGCGGCTGCGAACCCTCCGGGCCGAGCTGCGAGACAAGCTGCGTCGGCAAATAGCCGGCCGCCGCACCGGGAGCACCCGGAGCCCCGGGCGGGCCCGGCGGAGTCGCACCCGGCCGCGCACCCGGAATACCGGGAGCGCCGGGTGGCGGCGGAGTCGTGGAACCGCTGCCGCGCGAACCACGCCGCGGCACCGCCGCCTTGCTCGTCGCCGCGTCCGCGATGTCACTGGCCCCGGGCGCAATCGGGCGGGAAGGAGCACCGGGACCGGAAGGCGCACCAGGACCCGAAGGGGCGCCGGGACCAGGCTGGTTCAGCGCTGGGGAGACCGTTGTCCGCGGCAGGCTGCTGCCGCCCGACATCAGCGCCGTCGGCGCGTCCGCGCCCACCACGGGCGACGGAGTGTCATCGTCGTCGGCCCCGGAGATCGGCGGCGCGAACACCGTCGCCGGCAACGGCACTGACGCATCGTCGGAGACGGCCGCGTTGGTGTCCGTCCACGGCGTGGCCCCGGACGGCGCCGGCGGAACTCCGTCGGAAGCCGTCGGCTCGTAGTCGCCGCCACCGGCGCTGGGCCACCCGGCCCCGCCCTGCGAGGCGCCGCCACCCAAGGAACCGGCCTCGGGCCACAGGGACCCCGCCGCGGACGAGCTCCCGCCGGCCTGCGAGGCATTGGGGCCCGTTGCGCCCGAAGCTGCAGCGGTAGCCGACCAGTCCGCCCCGGACGAAGGCGCGGAAGGCGGCGATGAAGTCGGCGCGGACGAAGGCGCGGAAGCCGACGCAGCCGCAGCCGCCCCCGAAGCGGCCACAGACTCCCCCGACCCCGACCCCGACCCCGACCCCGGCGAACGCCGGTCCGGGATCCCCAGCTTGTCCGCCGCATCCTGGAGCCACTCCGGCGGGCTCAACAGGAACGACGTCTGATTCAGATCGATCCGCTGCGGCGGCTCCGGCGCCGCCGAAGCCTCCTCCTGCGCCCCGTACTCCTCCTCGTACCGGCGAATAACCTCACCCACCGGCAGCCCCGGCCACAGCGTCGCCTCACCGCTGTCCCGGGCGATCACCAGACGCTGCTGCCCGCCGTCCGAGCGCACACCGCCCTCGCGGTCCTCCGCCCACACCACAAAGCCCAGCTCGAACTCCCGCACCCGCACCTCGCGGTGCTGATACGCGGGCACATCGCCATTCACCCACTCTTCCGCGCGCTCCTGCGCCTGCGCGAAGGTCACCATCGGACCGTCACCCCTCGTCCGAAATCGGGACGGCACGCGCGAAGCCGCCGTCCACCATCAGGTTCGCCACGGTCTCCAGCTCCGGCGGACTGCCCGCAAGACGCTGCAGAAAACCGTCGAAGTCGTCGCCGCACGGCAGCAACAGCCGCTCCACACGCTCCTGCACGCTCCACCCGTCCTGGTCCCGCGCGTCGTCGTACGCGCAGAACCACACCGAGCCGGTCGCCGAACCCTTGACCTTCACGGCCAGGATCCCGCCCTGAACGAACGCAACACCCAAGTAGTCCTTGGTGAGATGGTCCCGCAGACACTTGTTGACGTACACCAGATCATTGACCGCGGCCTCGTCCCGTACCGTGAAGAACGGCTGGTCGACCAGCAGCCCCAACTCGGCGTCGAGCGCCGCCCCGACCGGGGCACAGCCACCGGCCGCCTTCAGGAACGTGCGGTACGCACCCGGCAGCCGGTAGCCCAAGTCCTCCTCGACGCCCAGCAGTTGCTGCTCGGTCACCGAGACCGCACCCTTGGGCAGCCCGAAGTGCGTGGGCCGGGTCTCCTGCAACGGCCGCGTGCCCCGCTTGCCCTGGTCCACCGGCGCCGTCGCCAAGCCCCCGTGATGCCGCAGCAGCGCCTTCACCTCGACCGGCACCAGCTCAAGACGGCGAGTGCCCGGCACGTGGTGCCACGTCCAGCCGTGCGGAGTGGCGACCGAAGCAATCGTGTCCCACAAAGCATGGCCATCGGCGTGCAGCGCCGCGTTCGCCGACACATAGTCGGTGAGCCGCAGCTCGTCGATGCCGAAGCCCTGCGGAGGTTCGGCGATCTCCGCGGCCGCGCGCGCGTACGGCGAGAAATCCGGATGGCCGTGCTCGTCCACGCGCACACCTCTGGGGTGGCGGGAAGCCCGGACCGGGTCCGGGAAATTCACGACCTGCCCGGCGTAGGCCGCGTTCGGTGGCGCGGCATGCTGCTGCCCGAGCCGACCTGTCGTCATGGCGGTTGCCCCCTGCTGCTTCTGGCTGGTTCAGGACAGCCTAAGCGGTGGGGCAATAGAGGGAACCAACGCTCCACTTCGATCACGATCAGTCACATACGAGTGACCCAAAGCCGAAGCATCGACGACACGCAGACACGTTTCAGTGCCCCAGCTTCCACACCACCCGCCCCATTTGGCAGGCTGTCCCCTCAACTGGGGGGCGTGCACGGGAGGGGACCACAGCACCATGCACACAGCGCAACCAAGCGCGTCGGGCACCTCGGGTGATCCACGCCTCAGCTGGAGCAGCACCGAGGCCCATCACCCGCCCGCACTGAACCACCGCCGCGACGGCATCCTGCCCGCCGTCGCCGCAGCACTCTCGGTACGCGGCGAAACCCTCACCTGCACCGCGGGCAAGGGCGACCAGCCACCCGTACTCCACCCACTCGTACAGGACTTCCTCGACACCCTCACCAGCGGCCAGCGCGAACGCTTCACCGGCCGCTGCCCCGAGGCGATCCTGCTCTCACGGCATCTGACCGCGGCGGAGTCCACGCGCTCGAAGCGGGCACAACGCAAGCCACTGACACACAGCGAGGCAAAGCGGTCCCTCAAACAGGCGAAACTGACCGCACGCCGCATCCGCGAGGACGGCGACCCGCTGCACGGCAGCTACGCACCACCCTGCCGCTCCTGTACGGAGATGCTCGACCACTTCGGGGTACGCCCCGTCGACCCGACCACACCCGAGAACGGCTGACCCCGCACCGATGCGCGACCACCTCAGCACCACCCGATTCCCGGTCGCGGTCGACGCCGCGCTGCGCGAGGCAGGCTGGCAGCCCGGCCGCTGGGACATCAAGCTGGCCGAACACTGGGCCGACACGCTGCGCTCGTACGCCTCCCCAGCGGGCCACCGGCACACCGTCTTCCCAGCAGCCGTCGAGGCGTGGGCGGAATTCGGCGGCCTGCGCATCACATCCCCCGGCCCCGGCCGCCAGACCGCCCCCACCCCGGTGCGCTTCGACCCGCTGGCCGGGCTCCACCTCGCCCGCACGCTGGCCGACCTCGGCCGGGCGCTGGACACCGAGATCTCCCCGCTCGGCGAGGAGGGCGACAGCCAGGCGGTGCTGGCGATCGACACCGAGGGCCGCGTCTACAGCCTGGACCACACGGGCGACTGGTACCTGGGCCCGGACCTCGAGCACGCCCTGACAACCCTGGTCACGGGCATCCAGCCGGCCCGCCTGACCCTGGACTGAGAACACCGAGCGACGGCCCGCGGGAGCGCGCCCGCACGGTGGACGGCGTGCGCCAAGCTCGCAGGGGTCGGCCGAGCAGAACGCGCCCGCCCGCACCCGGCAAGCGACGCGGCACCGAGCCCGTACGCGACGGCCGCGCGTCGCTGCGCCCGACCGACGTCCCGCACCCGGTCCGCACCCGGCCCCTCGCTCAGGCCGGCTCCGGGGCCCCGACCCGGTCCGGCAGCACCGCCGAGACCCGGAAACCGCCCGCATCCGTCGGGCCCGACACAAAGACCCCGCCCAGCGCCAGCACCCGCTCCCGCATGCCGACCAGGCCGTTGCCACCACTCGGCAGGCCCGCGGCCGCCGTCGCGCCACTCGCGTCCGGGGCGCCGTTCTCCACCTGCATCGCAACCTCGGACTCACGGTGCGCGAGGCGCACCATCACCTTCGCCCCCGCCGCATGCTTGTGGACATTCGTCAGCGCCTCCTGAACCACGCGGTACGCGGTCTGCTCCACCTCCGGCGCATACACCTTCGCCTCGCCGTGCACGGCGAGCTCCACGACCATCCCCGCCTGCCGGGACTGCCCGACAAGCGCATCGATGTCCGCCAGAGAAGGCCCGTCGTCCGCGGCGGCCGCGGCCGCCGCAGCAGCAGCAGCCGCACCCACCGCCGCCAGCGGCACCGGCGCCGCCCCCCGCTGCTCGTTCTCGCCCGCCCGCAGCACCCCGAGCATCTCCCGCAGCTCGGTCAGCGCCTGCCGCCCCATGTCGCCCACCAGCGCCGCGTTCTTCACAGCCTTCTGGGGATCCTTCAAAGCCACCGCCTGCAGCGCGGCCGCATGCACCACCATCAGGCTCACCCGGTGCGCCACGACATCGTGCATCTCGCGCGCGATCCGGGTCCGCTCCTCCGTACGCGCCCACTGGGCCCGCTGCTCCGCCCGGTCGGCCAACAGCGACAGCTCCTGCTCCAGACTGTCGGCGCGGTCCCGCAGACTCTCCATCAGCCGACGCCTGGCCCCTACGTACAGGCCGAGCAGCACGGGCGGCGCGGTCAGCCCGACCGACATGAAGCCCGCCATCGTCGGCACGTACCACGCGCCCGGCTCCGGATCGAAGTCCGCGGACTGCACGTCCTGCCGCACCCGTACGAACGTCACGATCAGCGTCGCGGCCAGCGACATCCCCGCGAGCGTCGCGGTGATCCGGCGCGGAACGTCGGACGCGGCGAGCGTATACAGCCCGACGACGCCCATCAGATAGCCCATCTCCGCGGGCGTGGTCGCGATCGACACCAGCACCACGGCGATCGGCCACCGCCGCCGCAGTACCAGCACTCCCCCGACAATCAGCCCGAACAAAACCCCGAACGGCACGGGAAGCGCGGCCTTGTCCGCGAACCCGACACCTTCCAGAGCGCACTCGAAAGCAGAGACGAGCCCGAGCCCCACGTCTAGTACGACGCTGCGCCGCCGCCCCCACCACAGCCAGGTACGGGCTGGGCTGCCCGTGGCGTCCTGGTGTGCCCCCGTTGTGGTCATGTCGTCCAGCCTAAGGGCGGGCGCGACTCAATTTCCTGAGAGTTTCGACAGCACGGAACGCGATCGAACACGTACGAAACGTGCACTGATCGCACGATCCGGTGAATCGAGCGGACTTTCGAGACGGACGTCCGCATTCCGGATGACGATCACCGCATGACAGAGATCCTCGGCAAGTACGCCGACTTCGAGGGCCTGCGCGAACAGGCGATCACCCTGCGCCGGGAAGGCCTCAGCCGCCGCCAGATCCGCGACCGCCTCCACATCGACAACAACGACATCCTGAACCGGCTGCTGGAGGGCGAGCCGCCACCGGAGTGGACGAAGCGCCCGAACGCGAAGGACGACCTGCGGGCGAAGGCGAGGGAGCTGCGGCTCCAGGGCCTGACGTACGACCAGATACAGGTGGAGCTGGGCTGCTCGAAGAGCTCGATCTCGTTGTGGGTACGGGATTTGCCGAAGCCGGAGCGACGGCGCACGCGCGAGGAAGCCTCGGCAATCGCGAAGCGCGGCTGGGAAGCCACCCTCCGGCGACGCGAGACGGAGCGCCAGCAGACCAAGAGGGCAGCGGCGGACGACATCGGCAAGATGTCCGACCGGGAGCTCTTCCTGCTCGGCGTCGGCCTCTACTGGGCCGAGGGATCCAAAGCCAAAGCACACCGTCGGGAAGAGAGGGTCACCTTCATCAACAGCGACCCTCACATGATCGCGGTCTACCTGGCATGGCTCCGCCTGCTGGGCGTGAGTACGGACCGCCTGCGCTTCCACGTGCACATCCACGAATCCGCCAACGTGGCAGGAGCAGAACGCTACTGGGCAGACCTCACCGGTGCAGACACTGCCGCTTTCGGCAAGACGTCGCTCAAGAAGCACAATCCGAAGACCCATCGCAAGAACGTGGGCGAGGATTACCGCGGCTGCCTCGTGGTGCGCGTTCTGCAGAGCGCCGATCTCTACCGTCGCATCGAAGGCTGGTGGTACGGCATAGTGGGGGCTGCACGTGTGCCCGGTCTACAGAATCGGACATAAGCGGCGAACCATCCCGGGTCGTCTAAAGGCAGGACAAATGGTTTTGGTCCATTGAATGAGGGTTCGATTCCTTCCCCGGGAGCTCAGTTCGGGTCCTGACCTCCTCGGTCAGGACCCGCCCTTATTTCACCCCCGAAACCCCCCGGTATCCTTCGGATGTCCACCACCCGAAGCCGAAGGGCATTCCCGTGAGCGCCAACCGCCCGGCAGCCGTCGTCGTCCTCGCAGCGGGTGAGGGCACCCGCATGAAGTCGAAGACCCCCAAGGTCCTGCACGAGATCTGCGGGCGCTCGCTCGTCGGACATGTCGTCTCCGCAGCCCGCGAGCTGGACCCCGAGCACCTCGTCGTCGTTGTCGGCCATGCGAGTGAGCAGGTCAAGGCGCATCTCGCCGAGCAGTACGCCGGCACCCGCACCGCCTACCAGGCCGAGCAGAACGGCACCGGGCACGCCGTGCGGATGGCGCTCGAAGAGCTCGGCCGGACGCCCGAGGGCACCGTCGTCGTCGTGTGCGGCGACACCCCGCTGCTGTCCGGCGAGACCCTCACCGCGCTCGCCGCGACGCATGCCGCCGACGGCAATGCCGTCACCGTGCTGAGTGCCGAGGTGCCGGACTCGACCGGCTACGGCCGGATCGTGCGGGACGGCGTCACGGGCGCGGTCACCGCGATCGTCGAGCACAAGGACGCCACGGAGGAGCAGCGCGCCGTCCGGGAGATCAACTCCGGGGTTTTCGCCTTCGACGGGCAGCTGCTCGCGGATGCGCTGGGCAAGGTGCGTACGGACAACAGCCAGGGCGAGGAGTACCTCACCGATGTGCTGGGCATCCTGCGCGAGGCCGGTCATCGGGTGGGTGCGTCCGTTGCCGCCGATCACCGCGAGATTCTCGGTATCAACAACCGTGTGCAGTTGGCGGAGGCGCGTCGGCTGCTCAATGGGCGGTTGCTGGAGCGGGCGATGACGGCGGGCGTCACGATCGTCGACCCGGCTTCCGTCTTTGTCGATGTGACTGTCACCTTCGAGCGGGATGCAATTGTTCATCCGGGCACGCAGCTGCTGGGTTCGACGCATCTCGCGGAGGATGCGCAGGTCGGTCCGAACAGCCGCTTGAAGGACACTGTCGTGGGCTGCGGTGCGCGCGTGGACAACACGGTCGCGGATTCTGCCGAGATCGGCGAGGGCGCTTCGGTGGGTCCGTACGCGTATCTCCGTCCCGGTACGAGGCTTGGCGCGAAGGCCAAGGCCGGTACGTATGTGGAGATGAAGAACGCGACGATCGGCGAGGGCACGAAGGTGCCGCATCTGTCGTATGTCGGCGATGCGACGATCGGCGAGTACACGAACATCGGTGCCGCGAGTGTGTTTGTGAACTATGACGGTGAGGCCAAGCACCACACCACGATCGGTTCGCACTGCAAGACGGGCTCGGACAACATGTTTGTGGCGCCTGTCACGGTGGGGGACGGCGCGTACACGGCGGCGGGCTCGGTCATCACGAAGGATGTGCCGGCTGGTTCGCTGGCTGTCGCCCGGGGCCAGCAGCGGAATATCGAGGGTTGGGTGGCTCGTAAGCGTCCTGGGAGTGCGGCCGCGCAGGCGGCTGCTGTGGCCGCGGAGCAGGGCGAAGGCGAAAACTGACCGGAAACGGGTGCGCCCAAGTCGGCGTACCGTGATACGTGCACATAAATTCGGCTGGTTCGCGCACGTCCAGATCGCGGCCAGAGAACCCCTCTTAGGAGACAGTGCTGTGACCGGGATCAAGACGACCGGCGAGAAGAAGATGATGTTCTTCTCCGGCCGCGCCCACCCCGAGCTGGCCGAGGAGGTCGCGCACCAGCTGGGTGTGGGCCTCGTGCCGACGAAGGCTTTCGACTTCGCCAATGGCGAGATCTATGTCCGCTTCCAGGAGTCGGCGCGTGGCGCGGACTGCTTCTTGATCCAGAGCCACACGGCTCCGATCAATAAGTGGATCATGGAGCAGCTCATCATGATCGATGCTCTGAAGCGGGCGTCCGCCCGGAGCATCACGGTGATCGTTCCGTTCTACGGCTATGCGCGTCAGGACAAGAAGCACCGTGGCCGTGAGCCGATTTCGGCCCGTCTGGTTGCCGATCTGATGAAGACGGCGGGCGCGGACCGTATTCTCACGGTCGATCTGCACACGGACCAGATCCAGGGTTTCTTCGACGGCCCGGTCGACCATCTCTTCGCGCTGCCGATTCTCGCCGACTATGTCGCGACGAAGGTCGACAAGTCGAAGCTGACGGTTGTTTCTCCGGATGCCGGCCGTGTGCGGGTCGCGGACCGCTGGTGCGACCGGCTGGACGCGCCGCTGGCGATCGTTCACAAGCGTCGTGACAAGGATGTGGCCAATCAGGTCACGGTTCACGAGGTTGTCGGCAATGTCGAGGGCCGGGTCTGTGTCCTGGTCGACGACATGATCGACACCGGTGGCACGATCTGTGCCGCTGCCGACGCGCTGTTCGCGCACGGTGCGGAGGACGTCATCGTGACGGCGACGCATGGTGTGCTGTCGGGCCCGGCGGCGGACCGTCTGAAGAACTCGAAGGTCAGTGAGTTCGTCTTTACGAACACGCTGCCCGATCCGGGCGACCTGGAGCTCGACAAGATCACGGTGCTGTCGATCGCGCCGACGATCGCGCGCGCGGTGCGTGAGGTCTTCGAGGACGGTTCGGTGACGAGCCTCTTCGAGGAGCAGTAGATCGAGTAGAAGATCGAGCAGTAGATCTTCGCGTGGAGATCCTTTTGGGGCACGGCCTCCCTGCCGGGTAGACTCGCAGAGTTGCTCGGCGAGGGAGGCCGTACTCATATGTACGGCGGTCCGTTATCGACGCGCTCTTCGTAGCAGGCCTGTCGTGGCCGGGTGACCGCCACCAGATTTTTCTGCAATACGAGGAGTGCACATGTCCGAGGTGAAGCTCGCCGCCGGGATTCGTTCCGAGTTCGGCAAGGGTGCGGCGCGGCGCGTCCGCCGCGAGAACAAGGTTCCCGGTGTTCTGTACGGTCACGGTTCCGACCCGGTCCACATCACGCTGCCGGGTCACGAGCTGCTGCTCGCCCTGCGTACGTCGAACGTCCTGATCTCCCTGGACATCGAGGGCCGCACTGAGCTGGCCATCCCGAAGTCGGTCCAGCGCGACCCGCTGAAGGGCTTCCTTGAGCACGTCGACCTGCTCATCGTGAAGCGCGGAGAGAAGGTCAATGTCGAGATCCCCGTGCACACCGAGGGCGAGCTGGCCCCGGGTGCGTACCTGGTCGAGCACGTGCTGAACGCTCTGCCGGTCGAGGCCGAGGCCACGCACATCCCCGAGTCCGTCACGGTCTCCATCGCCGGCCTGGCGGCCGGTGACTCCATCCTCGCCAAGGACGTGCCGCTGCCGTCCGGCACGACGCTGGCCGTCGAGGACGACACCGTCGTCCTGCAGGTCCTGGCCGCGCAGGCCGAGGAGCCGGCCGCCGAGGGTGCCGAGGGCGAGGCGGAAGAGACCGCCGAGGTCTGAGCCGTACGCTCTGCTTGACGCGGACGGGGTGGTGGGCTTCGGCCCGCCACCCCGTTTCCCTGTCCCTGAACTCCCTTGAGCTTCCTGCCCCGAACTCCCTGAACCCTGAACCCCCGACCCCCTGAACTCCCTGTACGTACGCGAGGAGACGCCGCGAGATGACGACCGACGCCAACGCTCCCTGGCTCATCGTGGGCCTCGGCAATCCCGGGCCCGGTTATGCCGCGAACCGGCACAACGTGGGGTTCATGGTGGCCGACCTGCTGGCGGAGCGCATCGGTGGCTCGTTCAAGCGGGCGCAGAAGGCGCAGGCTCAGGTGCTGGAGGGGCGGATCGGCCCGCCGGGTCCGGGGAGTCGGCGAGTGATCCTGGCCAAGCCGATGTCGTACATGAATCTTTCGGGCGGCCCGGTGACGGCGTTGCGCGATTTCTACAAGGTGCCGGTCGCCAACATTGTTGCGATTCATGATGAGTTGGACATCGATTACGGCATGCTGCGGCTGAAGCTGGGTGGTGGCGACAACGGGCACAACGGTCTGAAGTCGATGACCAAGGCGATGGGCCCGGACTATCACCGGGTGCGTTTCGGGATCGGCCGTCCGCCGGGCCGGATGCAGGTCGCGGACTTCGTTCTCAAGGACTTCTCGTCGGCGGAGCGCAAGGAGCTCGGGTACTTCGTGGATCGTGCGGCGGATGCGGTGGAGTGTCTGGCGATTGACGGCCTGGAGCGGGCTCAAAGTACCTATAACTCCTGATAAGGCGGGGCCATGGTTTGACCGAGCGCGGTCGCATGGCCAAGGATCGCGCCCCATGAAGCGGAGTTCCCCCCACCGCCTACTGGCTCATGCCCGCCACGCGGCAATGGCCCTCGTCGCTCTCCTGCTCCTGGTGGCCGGCTTCTGGTCGTCGTGGGGCACGGCACAGCACGTTCTGCTCGCGAAGGGCCGCGAGCACGGCACGATCACGGTCGCGAGCTGTGGCGAGAAGACCTGCACGGGCCCGTACGACCCGGAGGGCTCGCCGGGGCCCCGCAAGGGCATGACGATCGAGAAGTCGGTCGGCGTGAAGAAGGGCGCGAAGCTTCCGGTTGTGGTGAAGCCGGACACGGACGAGGTGGTTCGCACGGGCACGGCGGGTGCCCTGCACGCCTGGCTGCCGATGGGGGGCGCGCTGCTTCTTGCGGCCCTGGTCGTCGGCGGTGGGCTGAGACTGACGCGGACGGCGTGGGGGATGGCGGCGGCGGGCTGTGCGCTGCTGCTCGGGGCGTTCTTCGCGCTCTGAGCCCCTTGGGCCCTTGGCCCCTGGACTCCCTGGACTCCCTGAACCCCTGGCTCCCGCACCGGAACGCCGTACCGGAACGTCACATTCACCTGATCGTTATCCAGGACTATTGGGACAAGGTGAGGCGCTTGGGGCGGATGCGACCTCACGTGTCTTGACCTGCTCACGGGTTCACAGGACGCTGAGCCGCCCCCCACGGCAGCCGCCCTCTCTCACGTTGGATTGCCCATGCGCACCCTCAAGTCCACCGGCGTAGTGGTGACGGCAGCGGCGCTCTCGCTGCTGGCCGCGCCTTCCGCGTTCGCAACCCCTCCCGGCGACAACGGCACCGTGAAGATCCACGACGCCAAGACCGGTGAAGCACTCCGTAAGAACGAGCCGCACGTCTGCTCCTTCTATCTCGACGCCTTCGGCTTCGACGGCGCTCAGGAAGTCGACTGGAAGATCGTCGAGATGCCGCCCACGGGCACCAAGGGCAAGCTCGCGGACAGCGGTTCGCTGACGCTGGACGCCAAGGGTCACGGCCGTACGGACGACAAGACCCTGCCCGACGGGCACTACAAGCTCATCTGGAACTTCGACGGTGAGCACGGCGCGGCGAAGCACAAGGTCTTCTGGACCGACTGCGAGGACGACTCCGAGCCGAGCGAGGAGCCGAGCGGCAAGCCCAGCGACGAGCCGAGTGAGCAGCCGAGCGAGCAGCCGTCCGACGAGCCGTCCACCCCGGCGGACGACCAGTCGACCTCCCCGGCCGACACGAAGCCCACGTCGGCCCCCAGCCCGGGCGGCGACCTCGCCGAGACGGGCAACGGCGCCCCCGTCGGCGTCCTGGCCTCCGTAGCGGCCGCGCTGGTGGCGGCCGGCGGCTACCTGCTGGCCCGCCGCCGTACCGGCCGCCAGCACTGACACAACCGACGCAAAGGGTGCCCCCACCGGAATTCAGGACTTCCGGCGGGGGCACCCTTTTGTGCGTCGGCGCGGGCGTCAGCCCGTGTTGCGCAGGCCCGCCGCCACGCCGTTGACCGTCAGCAGCAGCGCCCGTGCCAGCAGCGGGTCCGCCTCCTCGCCCCGTTCCGCCGCCCCGCGCTGGCGAGCCAGCAGCGAGACCTGGAGGTAGGAGATGGGGTCCAGATACGCGTCGCGGATCCCGAACGTCTGCTGCAGTGCCGGGTTCGAGCTCAGCAGCCGCTCCCCGCCCGTCACCTTCAAAACCTCGCTCACCGTCAGCGCGTGCTCCGCCTCGATCGTGGCGAAGACGTGCTTGAGGTGTTCGGGGACGAGCGTGTCGATGTAGTGGCGCGCGATCCGCAGGTCCGTCTTGGCCAGGGTCATCTCGACGTTCGCGATGAAGTTCTGGAAGAAGTGCCACTGCTCGTGCATCTCGTCCAGGACCGTGTCCAGGCCCGCCTCGCGCAGTGCCTTGAGGCCCGAGCCGACGCCGAACCAGCCGGGCACGATCTGCCGGGACTGTGTCCAGCCGAAGACCCACGGGATGGCGCGGAGCCCGTCGAGACCGGCCCCGCTGTCCGGGCGGCGGGACGGGCGCGAGCCCAGATGGAGTTCGGCGAGCTGGTCCACCGGCGTGGAGGCGAAGAAGTACGCGGGCAGGTCCGGGTCCTCGACCAGGCGCCGGTACGCGTCGTGTGCCGCGTCGGAGACCGTGTCCATCGCCGCGTCCCAGCGGGCGAGTGCCTCGTCCGACTGGCGCGGGGCGGTGTGCAGCGCGGACGCCTGAAGCGTGGCCGCGACCGTCAGCTCCAGGTTCTCCCTGGCCAGGGAGGGGATCAGATACTTGTCGGAGATGACCTCGCCCTGCTCGGTCACCTTGATCTCGCCCTCCAGCGTGCCCCACGGCTGCGCGAGGATCGCGTCGTGCGAGGGGCCGCCGCCGCGGCCGACGGTGCCGCCGCGGCCGTGGAAGAGCCGCAGCCGTACGCCGTACCGGTGCGCGACATCACGCAGCCGCCGCTGAGCGCGGTGGATCTCCCACTGCGAGGTGGTGATGCCGCCGAACTTCGAGGAGTCCGAGTAGCCGAGCATGACTTCCTGGACGTCTCCGCGCAGGGAGACGAGGCGGCGGTACGAGGGGTCCGCCAGCATTTCGTCCAGGATCACGTCCGCGGCGCGCAGCTCGTCGGTCGTCTCCAGCAGCGGCACGATGCCGATCTTCGCCCAGCCCGCGTGCAGATCGATCAGACCGGCCTCCCGCGCCAGCACCGCGGCCGCGAAGACGTCGTCGGCGCCCTGGCACATCGAGATGATGTACGACTCGATGACCTCGGGGCCGAACCGCTCGAAGGCTTCCTTGACGGTGTGGAAGACGCCCAGCGTCTTGTGGCCCGCCGCGTCCAGCGGCGCGGGTGTCGGCGCGAGCGGCCGCCGTGAGCGGAGCTCCTTGGCGAGCAGCTTCTGCCGGTAGTCGCGCGGCATGTCCGCGTAGCGCCAGGACTCCTCGCCGAGCCGGTCGAAGAGCTGCCCGAGGGCGTGGTGGTGCGCGTCCGCGTGCTCGCGTACGTCCATCGTCGCCAGCTGCAGCCCGAAGGCGGAGAGGGTACGGATCGTACGGTCCAGGCGGCCGTCGGCGAAGAGCCCGCCGCGGTGCGCGCGCAGCGAGGTCTGGATCAAAGTCAGGTCCTGCAGCAGCTCGGCGGTGCCGAGGTAGTCGCGGCCCGGCTCGTGCGGCGTGCCCTTGGCGAGCCGCTCGCGGGTGTTGACGAGCTTCTGCCGGATGCAGGTGGCCTTGAGGCGGTACGGCTCCTCCGCGTTCAGCCGCTTGTAGCGGGGGCTGATCTCCGGGAGGCGCTCGAGGTCGCTCTGGAGGGAGGCCAGCAGCTCTTCGGTCGCACCGGTGTAGCGGATGGAGTTGGACAGCAGTGCGCGCAGGGAGTCGACCGCATCCAGCGCGTCGGTGATGCCGTGCTCGTGCTGGAGGATCAGCACCTCCCAGGTCACCGCGGGGGTGACATTGGGGTTGCCGTCGCGGTCGCCGCCGATCCAGGTGCCGAAGGTGAGCGGCCTGGTGCCTGCGGGCAGTTCCACGCCGACCCGCTCCAGCTCGGCGGCGAGGTCCTCCAGGACGTCGCCGACGGCGTTCGCGTGCAGCTCGTCCAGGTAGTAGATCGCGTTGCGCGCCTCGTCGGCGGGCTCGGGGCGGACGACCCGCAGCTCGTCGGTCTGCCAGATCAGGTCGATGCTCTCGGCGAGCCGCAGATCGTGCCGGCGCCGGTCGGCGGGGCTGACCGGGGTCTCCAGCAGCTCGGCGATCCGGCGGAGCTTGTTCAGTACGGAACGCCGCGCCGCCTCGGTGGGGTGCGCGGTGAAGACGGGCCGCACGTTGAGGTTCTTCACGGTTTCGCGCAGATGCTGGGGGTCGGCGTCCTTGAGCATGTCCGCGGTGCGGGCGAGCAGCCCGCCCTCGGCGGCCCGCCGCTCGCGCATCTCGTGGCCGCGGTGCACCTGCTCGGTGACGTTGGCCAGATGGAAGTAGGTGGAGAAGGCCCGCACCAGCTTGGCTGCGGTCTCCAGGTCGGTGTCGCCGAGCAGCTCGGCTGCGGCCTCACCGTCGCTGCGCGTCAGGGCCCTGACCCGCTCGACGAGCTCGAGGAGCTCGGGGCCCTCCTGCCGGACGAGGGTCTCGCCCAGCAGGTCGCCCAGTCGGCGGATGTCGGCACGCAGTTCGGCGCTGGCGGTGGGAGTCTGGTCGGCACTGCTCACAGGTGCGGCTCCTTGCAGTGTTTGAGCACGTCTGGAGGGGTCTGGAGGCTGCGGACCGCGCTGTCCGACGACACCCAGGATAGGTGGCCTTTCCTTCGACGTTCGCCGCCGTTCTCCACAGGTCTCTTGCTGCGAGGCCGCACGCTGCCATACTTACGTTGCCGTAGGTTACGGATCCGTAGCACGGCTTCGGTTCTACCTCTCACCCCACAGGGGACCCTCATGACGACAAGCCCCGATCTGCTGGACGACGTCCCGAAGGCGCCGGCGGCCGACCTCCCCTATGCCACGCTCAGCGGGGACAGCAAGCGGTCGATCGAGCAGATCGCCCTGCTGCTCTTCATCACGGTGCCCTTTCTCGCCCTGCTCGCGGCGGTGCCGCTGGCCTGGGGCTGGGGAGTGAGCTGGCTCGATCTGGGCCTGCTGGTGGCGATGTACTACATCGGCTGCCACGGCATCACGATCGGCTTCCACCGGTACTTCACCCATGGCTCCTTCAAGGCGAAGCGCCCGCTGCGCATCGCCCTCGCGGTCATGGGTTCGCTGGCCGTGGAGGGCCCGCTGGTGCGCTGGGTCGCCGACCACCGCAAGCACCACAAGTTCTCCGACGCGGAGGGCGACCCGCATTCGCCGTGGCGCTTCGGCGAGAGTGTGCCGGCGCTGATGAAGGGCCTGTGGTGGGCACACATCGGGTGGATGTTCGACGAGGAGCGCACGCCCCAGCACAAGTACGCACCGGATCTGATCAAGGACCCGGCGCTGCGCCGTATCTCCCGTGACTTCATCTACTGGACGATCCTCTCGCTCGCGATCCCGCCCCTGGTCGGCGGCCTGGTCACGATGTCCTGGTGGGGCGCGTTCACGGCCTTCTTCTGGGGTTCGCTGGTCCGTGTCTGCCTGCTCCACCACGTCACCTGGTCGATCAACTCCATCTGCCATGCGGTCGGCAAGCGGCCCTTCAAGTCCCGCGACCGCTCGGGCAACGTGTGGTGGCTGGCGGTGCTGTCCTGCGGCGAGTCCTGGCACAACCTGCACCACGCCGAGCCGACCAGCGCACGGCACGGGGTGCTGCGGGGCCAGGTCGACTCCAGCGCCCGGCTGATCCGCTGGTTCGAGCAGCTGGGCTGGGCCTATGACGTCCGCTGGCCAAATGCCTCCCGTATCGAAGCCCGGCGCAGGGAAGCGGCCACGGAAGCGGCATGATTGACAACGTGGCGATCGAAGGCAGTACCAGCAGCGACAGGCCCCGCCGCGGGCGCAGAGTCCGGATGACCGGGGCGGAACGCCGCGAGCAGCTGCTGGACATCGGCCGCACCTTGTTCGCCGAGAAGGGCTTCGAGGGCACGTCCGTCGAGGAGATCGCCGCGAAGGCGGGGGTCTCCAAGCCGGTGGTGTACGAGCACTTCGGCGGCAAGGAGGGCCTGTACGCCGTCGTGGTCGACCGCGAGATGCGCCAGCTGCTCGACATGGTGACGGGGGCGCTGACGGCGGGGCATCCGCGTGAGCTCCTTGAGCAGGCGGCGTTCGCGCTGCTCGACTACATCGAGGCGTACACGGACGGTTTCCGCATTCTGGTGCGGGACTCGCCGGTCGCCCAGTCGACGGGCACCTTCGCCTCGCTGATCAGCGATATCGCCACCCAGGTCGAGGACATTCTGGGTCTGGAGTTCAAGGCCCGCGGCTTCGACCCGAAGCTCGCCCCGATGTATGCGCAGGCGCTGGTCGGCATGGTGGCGCTGACCGGCCAGTGGTGGGTGGACGCCCGCCGCCCGAAGAAGGCGGAGGTCGCGGCCCATCTGGTGAACCTGGCATGGCATGGACTTGACGGTCTGGAGCAGAAGCCGAGGCTGATAGGGCACCGCAAGAACTGATGCCCCCTCGGCCCCGGATGTGTCTACCGGCCCAGATTCCTCAGTTGTAGAATTCGGGCTCATCCGGGGAACGGTTCGCCACTCAAAGAGAGCAACTGCGAACGTCTTCCACCCGGTTCCACCATTTTCCCCAGGGGGGGACCTTTGTTTTCTGTGGAACCCGGCCGCCTTGCCGGTGTGCGTTTCAGACGTGCCCGCCGGATCGCGGCCTGCACGGCCCTGGCCGTCTCGGCGGGCATGCTGCTCGCCGTCCCGGCCGCGGCCGACGGCACGCCGGCGCCGCACCACGGGGTCGAGCAGACCAGGCCCACCGCCCAGCAGCCGAAGCTGACGCTTCCCGCGCCCACGTCCAAGGACGGCGAGCAGCGCGCCGCGGCGCAGGCGGACGACGTCCCGGTCGCCAAGACGCGCGCCGACATCGACGGCGACGGCTTCAGCGACCTTATCTACCGCGCGGTCAACGGCAAGATCTATGTGGCGCCGCACAGCGGCGCGGGGGCGTACGAGTACCCCTTCGACGCCGGCGTCTACCAGGACCTCAACGAGACCTACAAGGACCTCTTCTCGGTCGGAGGCCTCCAGGCGAACCCGGTCCACTTCACCCTGTCGGCGACCGGCCGCCTCAACGCGTACGCGAGCTCCGTCAGCGGCGCGAGCATCTTCTGGTCCGGCACGGGCTGGCAGGCGTACAACAAGGTCTTCTCGCCCGGCGACCTGACCGGTGACGGCAGCGGCGACATTCTCGCGCGCACGCCGTCCGGCGACCTGTACCTGTACCGCAGCACGCCGGGCGCGGCCGCCCCGATGGCCGCCAGGATCAAGATCGGCTCCGGCTGGGGCGCGTACGACCAGATCGTCGGTGTGAACGACGTGAACAGCGACGCCATCGCGGACCTGTTCGCCCGTACGCCGGGCGGCGATCTGTACTTCTACTCGGGCAACCCGGACCCCGCGGCCCCGTTCAAGCCCCGGGTCAAGGTCGGCTCCGGCTGGAACGGCTACAACCAGATCTTCAGCCTCGACGACACGAGCGGCGACGGTCTCGGTGACCTCGTGGCCCGTACGCCGGCGGGCGTGCTGTGGACGTACGAGTCCACGGGCACGGGCGCTTTCCTTCCCCGGGTCCAGGGCGGCTCGGGCTGGAACGCGGCCGCGCAGTTCTCCGGGGCGGGCAACAATCCGCACTGGGGCAAGGACGAGGTCCTCGGCCTGGACACCAACGGCACGCTGTTCACGTACTACTCGATGAACAACGGCCTGCTGAGCGCCCGTGACCAGGCGAGCGAGATCGGCGGCTTCAAGGGGGCGAAGCTCACCTTCACCTCTTCGCTCGACAGCAACGGCTTCGGTGATCTGCTGGAGCTCTACAACGGCACGCTCTACAACCTGAGTCACACCTCGGGCAATGCGCAGACCATCGGCAGCGGCTGGGGCATCTACAACCTGCTCACCGGCCCCGGCGACCTCGACGGCGACGGCAAGGGCGACCTGCTGGCGCGGGACGGCTCCGGTGCGCTGTATCTGTACCGCGGCAACGGCAAGGGCACGGCGTTCGCCGCCCGTATCAAGGTCGGCTCCGGCTGGAACACCTTCAACAAGCTGGTCGGCGCCGGTGACATCAACGGCGACGGCCGCAGCGACCTGCTCGCCCGCGCGACGGACGGAAACCTGTACCTGTACGCGGGTACGGGCGTGGCTTCCGCGCCGTTCAAGGCGAAGTCGCTGATCGGCTCCGGCTGGAACACGTACAACAAGCTGGCGGTGCCCGGCGACCTCGACGGCAACGGGCGGGCTGATCTGCTCGGCGCGAACTCCGCGGGCGAGCTGTACCGCTACACCTCCAACGGCACCGGCGGATTCAACGCCAAGGCCAAGCTCGGCACCGGCTGGAACACGTACAGCTCCCTGTACTGATCCGGCACCTGATCCGAAGTCCCAGAACGCCCCGTTGCCGGTCACCCGGCGGCGGGGCGCTTCTGTGCGCTCAGCCTGTCGGCTGGACATGGTCGACGGCGACGAGCATCAGAACCCCTTTCGTGCGACGGCAAATATCCGGCGGAACGGGAAGACCGTGCCGTGCGGGCCGGGCGGATATGCCTTGCGGAGCAGGTCGCGGTACTGGCCGAGGAATTCGTTCGTGGCGGCGGGATCGTCCGCGAGTTCGGTGAGGACCGGGCGCAGGGCCGTGCCCTTGACCCAGTCGAGCACCGGGTCCTCGCCGACCAGGAGTTGGAGGTACGTGGTCTCCCAGGCGTCCGTCTCGCAGCCGAGGTCGACAAGCCGGCCGAGGTAGTCGGCCGGCTCGAGTATGTGCACGAAGCGGCGTCCGTGGTCGCCCAGGCGGCCGCGCCACTGCGGGGTCTCGCAGAGCTCGCCGAGGATGGCGTGGCTGGGTGAGGTGAAGTTTCCGGGGACCTGGAAGGCGAAGGTGCCGCCGGGGGCGAGGCCGTCGATCCAGATGGGGAAGGACTCGGGGTGATTGGGCACCCATTGCAGTGCGGCGTTGGAGACGATGAAGTCGTACGGCTCGTCGGGTGTCCAGTGCGCGGCGTCGGCGAGCCTGAAGTCCAGCCAGCCGCCGCCCGCCGTGGTTCCGGCGTGCTCCTTCTCGGCGATGGAGAGCATCTCGGGTGAGAGGTCGAAGCCGGTGATGTGCGCGGTGGGCCAGCGGTCGGCGAGGAGTGCGGTGACGTTTCCGGGTCCGCAGCCGATGTCCGCGATTCGGGCGGGCCGCTCCCCGTTCGGCAGCCGGGGGATCCGGCTGAGCAGATCCAGGAACGGCCGGGTCCGGTGACCGGCATGGCGCAGGTACTGGTGTGGATCCCAGGTTGGTTCGGAATGCATGTTCGAGCCCCCTTGCAGGAACGGTGTGCCGAAGCGGAACGAGGTTCCGGCCCGACCATGCCCAAGCCTGCGCCCGAATATATCTTGATGTCAAGAGACTTCACATCGAGGGACCCTCTACACTGATCGACATGGAGGACGAGGTCGATCGACTGGTCGCAGCATGGCGCCGTGAGCGCCCCGACCTCGACGTGGAACCGCTCGAGGTGCTCAGCCGTGTCTCCAGGCTCGCCCGCCACCTCGACCGGGCCCGCCGGCTCGCGTTCTCCGAACACAATCTGGAGCCGTGGGAGTTCGACGTGCTGACCTCGCTGCGCCGCGCGGGAGCTCCGTACCAGCTCTCACCGGGCCAGCTGCTGACCCAGACGCTGGTCACCTCGGGCACCATGACCAACCGTATCGACCGCCTGGCCAAGAAGGACCTCGTCGAACGGCTGCCGGACCCCAGCGACCGCCGGGGTGTGCTGGTGCGCCTCACTCCCGAGGGGCGGGACCGCGCCGATCAGGCGCTGGCCGGGCTGCTCGCGCAGGAACGCGCGATCCTCGCCGAGCTGTCGCGGGCGCAGCGGGCGGAACTGGCCGCCCTGCTACGCCAGTTGACCGCCCCGTTCGACAACATCCCCGGCTAGGTCGACCGGGCCGACGCCGGCCCGGCGCGCGAGGGCCACGGCGGCGAGCGTGGAGTGGACGCCCAGCTTCCCCAGAACGTTCTGCATATGCGTGCGGACGGTGTGCGGGGACAGGAACAGGCGCTCGGCCACGGCTTTGCGCCCCAGGCCCGCGACCATACAGCGCAGCACCTCCCGCTCGCGCGGTGTGAGGGACTCCACCAGCCGCTCGCTCTCGGTGCGGTGCTTGCGGGCCGCGGTCAACTCCCGCAGTACGCCGGTGAGCAGGGCGGGCGGCAGGTGCGTTTCGTCCCGCAGCACTCCCCGTATCACCGCGAGCAGCCGTTGCAGCGAGCAGTCCTTGGCGACCCAGCCCGAGGCGCCGGCCTGCAGCGCGAGTGCGGCGCGGCGCGGGTCGTCCTTCTCGGCGAGCACGACGGTACGGACGGCGCTCTGGCCGGAACGGACGCCGGCGACCAGCGAGATGCCGTCGACGAGACCGTCCTCGCCGTTGTCCGGCACGGCACGGGCGACGACCGGGCGGGCGCCGGGCACCGCCTGCGCACCGAGGTCGGCGTCGACGAGCATGACGTCGAACCTGCGCCCCTCGGTGGCGGCCCGCTCCAGGCACCGCAGCGCGGCGGGACCGCTGCCGGCCGCCGCGACGTCGACGTCGGGCTCGGCCGCGAGGGCGGCAGCGAGCGACTCGGCGAAGATTCGGTGGTCGTCGACGACCAGGACCCGGATACGAACCACAGACACCCCCAGTGTCGGAGGACGGACCGGCGCAGGTACGGCGCCCGGAGAAATGGGGTAGTACAGCGGTCGCTCGGCCGCCGCCGTGCTGTGACTGATACCCCACCCCGGGCGTCGTACCCGACTGTCTCGCCCCCTGATCAACACCGGCCCCCACCGGTGCTGAGCATCAGAGTACGGCTGGGGGGCTGGAGCGGAAGCCTATTTGCAGAACTGATTGGCCAGGCTGTTTACGGTGTGCCAGATGTTTCGTATTGAGGCAGAAGTCGACAAAGATCGTCGCAGGCTGCTCGGCGAACGGCCCGGAACACTCCGTCAGGACACACGCCCAGCGCCTCGCGAAGGGGTCGCCGGGAAGATCCGGGGAGCCTTGTGGCCCGCCGATGCGAACGCCTCAGACAGACACGTGCGTACCGCCGCGGACTGAGAGGTGTCCGTCAGGACGATCGCCGAGCCGCCGAAACCGCCCCCTGTCATCCTCGCCCCCAGCGCCCCCGCCTCCAGCGCCGTGTCGACCACCAGGTCCAGCTCCGGGCAGGAGACCCGGAAGTCGTCCCGCAGGGATGCATGACCCTCGGTCAGGACCGGGCCTATCGCGTGGACCTCGCCCGCCTCCAGGAGAGCGATCACTCGCTCGACGCGGTGGTTCTCGGTCACGATGTGCCTGGCCAGGGGCCTCAGCTCCGGGTCGGCCAGCCGGTCGAGGGCCGCGAGAAGTCCCTCGTACGGGATGTCCCGGAGCGCCGGGACGCCCAGTGCGGCCGCAGCCGACTCGCAGCCCGCGCGGCGCTTGCCGTATTCCCCGTCGCTGTGCGCGTGTTTGACGCGGGTGTCGACCACCAGCAGTTCGAGGCCGCGCGCCGCCAGGTCGAAGGGGATCTGGCGCTGCGCGAGGTCCCGGGTGTCCAGGTGCAGCGCATGGCCCTCGGTGCAGCACGCCGACGCCGTCTGGTCCATGATCCCGGTGGGCGCACCGACGTACTCGTTCTCGGCGCGCTGGCACAGTCGCGCCATCCGCGGGCGCTGAAGGCCCAGTTCGTACAGATCGTTCAGGGCCAGCGCGGTGACGACCTCCAGCGCCGCGGAGGAGGAGAGGCCCGCCCCCGTCGGCACCGTCGACTCGTAGTGGATGTCCGCCCCGCCCACCGCATGGCCAGCGTCCCGCAGCGCCCAGACCACGCCCGCCGGGTAGTCGGTCCAGCCCCCGGGGCCGCGGCCCGGCTCGAGATCGTCGAGGCGCAGTTCGACCGCACCGCCCGCGACGTCCGCCGAGTGCAGCCGCAGCACACCGTCGTTTCGCCGGGAAACGGTGGCGACGGTGGTGTGCGGCAGCGCGAAGGGCATCACAAAGCCGCCGTTGTAGTCGGTGTGTTCACCGATCAGATTCACCCGGCCCGGTGCCGCCCACACTCCGTCACTCATGAAGCGCCCTCCCTTGCCCGGGCGAACTCCCATGCGTCCGCAACGATCCCCGCCAGATCCGCGCGGGACGGGTTCCAGCCGAGCCGCTCGCGCGCGGTCGTGGCGGACGCGACGAGCACCGCAGGGTCGCCGGCCCGGCGATCGGCCACGACCTCCGGGACCGGATGCCCGGTGACCTCCCGGACCGTCTCGATGACCTCGCGCACCGAGAAGCCGTTGCCGTTGCCGAGGTTGCAGATCAGGTGCTCGCCCGCGACCGCCGCGTCCAGCGCCAGCAGATGCGCCTGAGCCAGGTCCGCGACATGGATGTAGTCCCGTACGCAGGTCCCGTCCGGCGTCGGATAGTCGTCCCCGAAGACGGAGATCGACTCGCGCCTGCCCAGGGCGACCTGGAGCACCAGGGGAATGAGGTGGGACTCGGGGTCGTGGCGCTCGCCGCAACTGCCGTACGCCCCCGCCACGTTGAAGTACCGCAGAGACACCGCCGCCAGGCCGTGCGCCGCCGCCTCCCCCGTGATCATGTGGTCGACGGCCAGCTTCGACGCGCCGTACGGGCTGGTCGGCGCGGTCGGGTCGGACTCGGTGATCGGCGTCGAGACCGGTTCGCCGTATGTCGCCGCGGTGGAGGAGAAGACCAGCGTGCGCACCCCCGCCGAACGCATCGCCGCGAGCAGCGCCATCGTCCCGCCGGCGTTGTTGTCCCAGTACTTCTCGGGCTTCAGCACGGACTCGCCGACCTGCGAGAAGGCGGCGAAGTGCAGCACCGCGTCGTATGTGGAGTCCAGCCATTTGGCGGCGTCGCGGATGTCTCCCTCGATGAAGTCCGCGCCCGCGGGCACGCCCTCCCGGAAGCCGGTGGAGAGGTTGTCGAGGACGGTCACCTGGTGACCCGCCTCCAGCAGGTGCTGGGCGACCACGCTGCCGACATAGCCCGCACCGCCGGTGACCAGGTACTTCCCACTCATGAACTCGCTACCTCTCGCAGTCGCTCGGCCGCGGTTTCCGGCGGCACGTCGTTGATGAACACGCTCATACCGGACTCCGAACCCGCGAGGAACTTCAGCTTGCCGGAAGAGCGGCGGATGGTGAAAAGCTCGAGATGCAGCCCGAAGTCACCTCGGCCGGGCCCCTCGAAGGGCGCCTGGTGCCAGGCCGCGATGTACGGCGTCGGCGGTTCGCCCTCCCCGAAGATCCGGTCGAAGCGCCTCAAGAGTTCCAGATAGATCTGTGGGAACTCTGTGCGTGCCGCGTCGCCCAGCGCCCGCAGGTCCGGCACGCGCCGGCGCGGGTACAGATGCACTTCGTACGGCCAGTGCGCCGCATACGGCACAAAGGCGACCCAGTGCTCGCCCTGCAGCACCACACGCGAGCCCGCCAGGCGCTCCTGCTCGACGATGTCGTCGAAGAGATTGCGGCCGGTCCTGGCCCGGTGCTCGGCGGCCGAACGCAGCATGAGCGAGGTCCGCGGCGTCACGAAGGGGTACGCGTAGATCTGGCCGTGCGGATGCCCCAGCGTCACGCCGATCTCCGCGCCCCGGTTCTCGAAGCAGAAGACCTGCTCCACCTGCGGAAGTTCGGCGAGCTCGGCGGTGCGGTCGGTCCAGGCGTCGAGGACCAGCGCGGCCTGCTCCTCGCTGAGGTCGGCGAAGGAGGCGTCGTGGTCGGAGGTGAAGCAGACGACCTCGCAGCGTCCGGAGTCGCCGGCGAGTGAGGGGAAACGGTTCTCGAAGACGGCGACGTCGTAGTCGGCGGCCGGGATCTCGCTGAGGCGTCCGTTCCGGGAGGGGCAGAGCGGGCATTCGTCGGCCGGCGGGTGGTAGGTGCGGCCCTGGCGGTGCGAGGCGATGGCGACCGAGTCGCCGAGCAGCGGGTCGTGGCGGATCTCGGAGGTGGTGGCGATGGGATCGAGCGGGCGCCGGTCGACGGCGTCGCGTACGGCGTCGTCGCGGGAGTCGTAGTAGAGCAGCTCACGACCGTCGGCTAGCCGGGTCGACGTCTTCTTCACTATGGGGCTCCCTCAGCCTCCCAACAAAACAGAACCGCACACAACAAACCACAAGCCAACAGGCGGCGTCAATGGGCGGGCCCGGCAGCGTAGAGAGCGCTTGCGGGCAGATGAGAGGTCCCGACCAGGGGGCATACGGCGCGCGAACAGCGCAGCTACGTGTGCGGGCCGAAGCTGCGCCCGACGGCGCACGCCCTGTACGACGATGTGTGGTCGCTACTGCGCTTCGGGCCCGGGCGGTGCCGAGACGATCGCCCGGTCGAGCAGCCCGGTGCGCGCGGCCAGCGCCGCCGCCTCCAGCCGGGAGCCGACCCCCAGCTTCATCAGCACCCGCTGCACATGCGTACGGGCCGTGCTCGGCGCTATCCCCATGCCGGCCGCGATCAGCCGGGTGTCCTCACCCTCGGCGACCCGGACCAGCACCTCGACCTCGCGCGGGGTGAGCAGCTGGAGCAGCCGCTGGCCCTCGTCGTCCGGCTGGGCGGCCGGGTTGAGCAGCTCGGCGAACGCGCCCTGCAGCAGCTGCGGAGCCACCACCGCCTCACCCGCCCGTGCCTTGACCATGGCGCGTTCGACGCCCTCGATGCGCTCGTCGTGCCGTACGTAGCCGGAGGCGCCGGCGGCGAAGGCCGCGGCAATCCCGCGCGGGCTCGGCACCGGGCCGAGTACCACCACGGCGACCTGCGGCCGCTCCCGCTTGATCCTGACGATCGGGTCGAACGCCCCCGGTTCGGCGGGCGTCGCCGTGCCCAGCAGGCACACCTCGGGCGCCCTGCTGATCACCAGCTCGGCCGCGCCGGCCGCGGGCGCGGCCGCGGCGAGAACCCGGTGCCCGCGCAGTTTCAAGGCCGAGGCGAGCGCCTCGGCGAGCAGTCGATGATCGTCCACCACCATGAGCCGCACGCCCATCGAGCAACCCCAATCCCCGCTGGTGCTGGCCCCCCGGCCCTCTGCCCCGGCAAGCTACACGCTTGTTCGACATCGCGCGCCCCTAACTCGGCAGAAGTCCCCCAGAGTGCCGAATTCTTCGCCAAACAGGGCTACTTATGACCGAGGCCCGGCACATCGAAGATCGGATGTGCCGGGCCATGGGCCGGGTTACCCCGCGAGCGAGGGGTCAGTCGGCCGTGCTGAACGCGACAGCCAGGTACTTCTTCCCGAACGACGAGGAGGACGGCTTGCTCATCAGCACCGCACCGATGTAAAGCCGGCCATTCGCATAGCGGTATTCGGCGTAGTCCGTGGAGAAGGCGGTCTCCGCCTCCCGTACCGCCTTGTCGGCCGGGTTCTCCACCAGCACCGTCTGCTTGAAGGTGCTGCCGTCGATGCTGACGACCTGGCCGCCCTTGTCGTAAGGGGGCCACTTGTACGCGATGATGTTGCCGCCGTCCATGCGGATGGGGAACATCGTGTACCGGTCGCCCGCGTCCGCGCGGTCGCTGGTGGGCTTTCCGGTGGCGAGGTCGAAGGACACGATCTCGTTGGTGTCGCCGAACTCACCGGAGCCTTCGTGGTCCGCAGTCGGCAGATAGATCCGGCCGTTTCCGACGACGACCTTCTGGCACTGCTCGACCTCGGTGGACCCGCAGCGCGCCTGGAACTTGTCGCCCGTCGCCGAGATCTTGGCCTTCAGCGCACCGGTCTTGTCGTCCAGCGAGAAGAAGTCCGAGATACCGCCGGAGCCGGTGTCGCCGACGTCGGCGGCGACGACCAGCGGCTTGGTGGAGACGATGCTCGCGTAGCCGACGCCGGCCGGCAGCTTGTACGAGAACGCCGGGGTGCCGTTGTCCGGATTCAGGCCCTGGATGATGACCTGCGGGTTGTCGTACGTACCGCACTTGCGCGCCGCGACGAGCGCCGGGCCGCCGCCGTACCCCATGTCGTAGCAGCCCTCGGCGTTGACCGTGGGCTTCCAGCGGACCGCGCCGCTGTTGAGGTCGAAGGCCGCGCCGCCGTCGGTGCCGCCCGCGGCGACCGTGGTGCCGCTCTGGGTGATCTCGCTGAAGGCGGCCTTTTCGTCACCGGACTTGTCGCCCTTGACGGACTTGCTCCACAGCAGCTTGCCGGTGCCGAGGTCGACGACGCCGACCTCGGTGCACTTCTGGAAGTTCTTCGGCGGAAGCCGCTTGGCGGCCTCGAAGACGATCGCGGCCTTGTTGTCCTCGGAGACATGGCGGGAGGCCGCGCAGATCTGGCCGGGGAGCGGGAGGGTCCACAGCGGGGTGCCCTTGGCCGCGTCATGGCCGACGAGGGAGTTGATGCCGGGCTTGACGTAGGCCTTGTCCGTGACCCAGGAGCCCTTGACGCTGGTGATGTCGGTGCGCGGGGGCTCCGGCAGCTGGAAGGCCACCTTGGAGTGGATGTTGGCGGGGGCCTTCTCCTTGCCGGGGCCGTCGGCGGCCTTGCCGCCGTTCTTCTCGCCGCCGGTGGAGCCCTCGGATCCGCCGCCCGAACTGCTCTTGCTCTCGTCCTTCTTGCCGTCGCCGCCCTTGGAGGAGGCGAACCAGATGCCGCCGCCGACGATCAGCACCACGGCGAGGGACGCCGCGATGATGATCTGCATCTGCGTGCTCAGCTTCTTGCCGCCGCTGCCGCCGGGCTGGGGCGGCATGTACTGCGGCTGCATGGGCTGCGTCGGGTAGCCGAAGCCCGGCTGTCCCGGCGGCTGACCGGGCTGCCCCGGCTGTCCGGGCGGAGTCTGCGGATAGCCGTAGCCCGGCTCCTGGCCCGGAGCCTGCGGGTAGCCGTAACCGGGCTGACCCGGCGGTGTCTGCGGGTAGCCGTAGCCCGGCTGCCCCGGCGGCGTCTGCGGAGGCTGGGCGGGCGGCGGCGTCTGCGGATAGCCGTACGAAGGGTCCTGCGGGGGCGGCGTCGGGGCTCCGAAGCCTCCTGGCGGAGGATCCTGGGGCGCGCCGAACCCACCTCCCTGCGGGGGCTGGTTGGGCGGCGGGGGCGGCTGCGTCATGGCGTACGTACCTCGAAAGGATGCTGGCGAAAGGGAGTTGGGGCGGAATGACTCGTTGCGCGCTCAGTACGCGCTCAGTGCGCGATCAGTACGCGGTCACTTGCCGAAGGCCATCATGGTCTTCGTCTCCTTCTCCTCCGCGTCATTGCTGGCGCTGACGCGGCCGCTGGCGAGGAAGAACCGGCCGTCCGCGTACACCATGTGCGCGGAGAAGAAGGAGCTCTCGATCTCGGCGGTCGAGGCCGGGTGCTGGAGCAGCACCTTCGGCGCGCCACCCGTCGGAGCGATCGCGGCGACCGCGCCACCGGCGTCGTACTTCGCGTCCATGTAGACGAGGACGTTCCCGCCCTCCATCCGCAGCGGCGTCATCTTGCGCTCGCCGCCGGCGGGCGAACGCCACTTCTCCTTGCCGGTGTCCAGGCTGAAGGCGACGACCTCATTGGCCGTGCCGTAGGCGGTCTCGGTCGCCATGTAGAAGTTCGAGGCGTCGGCGGCGACACCGGTGCAGCCCTCGAGGTTGTGGCCGAAGACCACGAACGCACCGCCGCAGCGCGGCGCGAACTTGTCCTTGCCGCCGGCGATCTGCGAGCGCAGCGTGCCGTTGTCCTTGAGCGCGATGATGGCCCACTTCTTCGGCTCACGCTGCGTGATGGAGACGACGAGCGGCCTGGCCGAGTAGACCTTGTCGATCTCCCAGCCGACCGGGGTCTTGTACGTCCACTTGGCCTTGCCCGTGGCCGGGTCGACCTCCGACAGCTGCTGCTTGGGCTTGTCGTAGTCCGAGGTGGGGCAGCTCGCTGCGGCGAACAGCTTGGGGCCGCCGGCGAAGGCGAACGGCTTGCAGCCTTCCGTGGGGCCCTTGAAGAGCTGTCTGCCGTCGGCCATCGAGAAGCCGTAGGAGTTGCCGGAGCCACCCGCCGCGAGGGTGTTGCCGCTGATCGACAGGGTGAAGTCGGAGAGTGCGGAGAAGCCGCTGCCCTCCGGGATCGACTTCTTCCAGCCCGCCTTGCCGGTCTTCAGATCGATCTGCTGGAGCACCAGGCACTTGGCCTTCTCCGTGAGACCGTCCTTGATCCCGACGACGATCTTGCCGTCGGTCGTGGTCTGGCTCGGCGCGGAGCAGATCTGGGCAGCGAGCGGCAGGGTCCACTTCTTCTTGCCGTCGGCGGCCGAGTAGCCGACGACCTCCTTGTACATGCCCTTGGCCACGATGTCGCCGGCCGTCCACGGCCCGAACACCTCCGCGCCGTTGCGCGGCAGGTCGACGTCGTTCTTCGTCAGGAACAGCACCTTCGCCTCGCCCGGCTTGCGCCCGGCGTTGAGGTCGTCGTTCCCGTCCCGGCCGGTGCCGCTGCCGTCGCCCTCGTCGACGGACGGCGAGCCGGACGGCTTGGGGCCGTCGCTCTTGCCGACGTTCTGCTTGTCGTCCTTCTTGTCGTCACCGCCGCTGAGCGCCAGGTAGGTCCCGCCGCCTATCACCAGCAGTCCGGCCACGGCCGCGGCGATGATGACGCCGGGCTTCTTCGTGAAGAAGTTGCCGCCACCGCCGCCGGGCGGGGTGGGCGCACCCGGGTACTGCGGCTGCGTCGGGTAGCCGCCGTAGGGCCCCGGCTGCTGGTTGTACGGGCCGGGCTGCTGGTTGTACGGACCCGGCTGGCCGGGGGCCTGCTGCGGGTAGCCGTAACCGGGCTGGGCGGGCGGCTGCTGCGGATAGCCGTAGCCAGGGGCGCCGGGAGGGGCCGCGGGCGGCGGAGTCTGCGGCGGTCCCTGCGGTACGGGCGGCATCTGGGGCGGCTGCGCGGGCGGCTGAGGAACCCCGGACTGAGGGTCCTGCGGAGCTCCGAAGCCCCCCGGCGGTTGCTGGCTGGGCGGCTGAGTCATCAGCGCTTCCCCCTTCGTACGGTCCGCTGCCCGGCCGGACTCCCCCGCTATTCCGGCGAGCACTCGACCCGGAAAGGAGCGTTTCGGACATGGATACCGCTGTTTCACGTCAGTCGAGCGGGAGTTCTTTCTATCATTCGGGCACTCTCGAACGAGGGGCCGGTGCACCCCTGTTCCCAAGGGAGGACCGGCCCGTGATGCTGCTGTTACGCCCGGAGGTCCGAGGTCTGCCCGCACGATGAGCCCGGCGGGATCTCCACGATTTCTCTACGCCTCTTCGGCTTTGCTACGCCTCTTCGGCGAGCTCCAGCCAGCGCAGTTCCAACTCCTCGCGCTCGCCCGCCAGTTCCCGCAGCTCCGCGTCGAGTTTCGCCACCTTCTCGAAGTCCGTCGCGTTGTCGGCGATTTGGCCGTGCAGCTTGGACTCCTTCTCGGAGAGCTTGTCGAGCTGCCGCTCGATCTTCTGCAACTCCTTCTTCGCCGCGCGGACATCGGCCGCGGACTTCTCCGTGACGGCGGGAACGGGAGCCGCGACGGCGGCCGGGGCAGCCGTCTCAAGCATCCGCTGACGGCGCTCCAGATACTCGTCGATGCCGCGCGGCAGCATCCGCAGGGTCGCATCGCCCAGCAGCGCGAACGTCTTGTCCGTCGTCCGCTCGATGAAGAACCGGTCGTGGGAGATGACGACCATCGAGCCCGGCCAGCCGTCGAGCACGTCCTCCAGCTGGGTCAGGGTCTCGATGTCGAGGTCGTTGGTGGGCTCGTCGAGGAAGAGGACGTTCGGCTCGTCCATCAGCAGCCGCAGCAGCTGGAGCCGGCGCCGCTCACCGCCGGACAGATCGCCGACGGGCGTCCACTGCTTCTCCTTGGTGAAGCCGAACTGCTCGCACAGCTGACCCGCCGTCATCTCGCGGCCCTTGCCGAGGTCGACGCGGTCGCGCACCCGCTGGACGGCCTCCAGCACCCGCAGATTCGGGTCGAGCTCGGTGACCTCCTGCGAGAGGTAGGCGAGGCGGACGGTCTTTCCGACGACGACCCGGCCGGCCGCGGGCTGTGCGTCGCCCTGCGTGCGGGCGGCATCGGCGAGCGCGCGCAGCAGGGAGGTCTTGCCCGCGCCGTTCACGCCGACCAGGCCGACGCGGTCGCCGGGACCGAGCTGCCACGTCAGATGCTTCAGCAGCACCTTGGGTCCGGCCTGGACCGTCACGTTCTCCAGGTCGAAGACGGTCTTGCCGAGGCGGGCGCCGGCGAACTTCATGAGCTCGCTGGTGTCCCGGGGCGGCGGCACATCGGCGATCAGCTCGTTGGCGGCCTCGATGCGGTAGCGCGGCTTGGAGGTACGGGCGGGGGCGCCGCGCCGCAGCCAGGCCAGCTCCTTGCGCACCAGGTTCTGCCGCTTGGTCTCCTCGGTGGCCGCGATGCGCTCGCGCTCGGCGCGCGCGAAGACGTAGTCGCTGTAGCCGCCCTCGTACTCGTACACCGAGCCGCGCTGGACGTCCCACATCCGCGTACAGACCTGGTCGAGGAACCAGCGGTCGTGGGTGACGCAGACGAGCGCGGAGCGGCGCGCCTGCAGATGCTTGGCCAGCCAGGCGATGCCCTCGACGTCGAGGTGGTTGGTGGGCTCGTCGAGGACGATCAGGTCCTGCTCGGCGATGAGCAGCTTGGCGAGCGCGATACGGCGGCGCTCGCCACCGGAGAGCGGGCCGATGACGGTGTCCAGGCCCTGCTCGAAGCCGGGCAGGTGCAGATCGCCGAAGAGCCCGGTGAGGATGTCGCGGATGCGTGCGTTGCCCGCCCACTCGTGGTCGGCCAGGTCGCCGATGACCTCGTGCCGGACGGTCGCGGCGGGGTCGAGCGAGTCGTGCTGCGTGAGCACGCCGAGCCGCAGCCCGCCGCTCTGGGTGACCCGCCCGGTGTCGGGCTCCTCCAGCTTGGCGAGCATGCGGATGAGGGTCGTCTTGCCGTCGCCGTTGCGGCCGACGACGCCGATGCGATCCCCCTCGGAGACGCCGAGGGAGACTCCGTCGAGCAGGGCACGGGTTCCGTACACCTTGCTGACTGCCTCGACATTGACCAGATTGACGGCCATTTCACTCCTGTACCGGGGGATGGATCGACGTCCCAGCCTAGTCGTCGCGGGGCGTCCGACAACGTGCGGCGGTCGATCAAGGGCCGAGGTACGGGGTGGCACGGCTGCGGGGCCCGCTAGGAGACGACAGGCCTCGGGGTCCGGCGGCCCGCGCGCTCGACGAGCAGCCAGCCGACGAGGGCCATGGCGACGGCGACCGGCGCGGTTACGCGTACGGCGACGAGCATCGCGGTCCGGCCCTGAAGCATTCCGCCGAAGCCGACCATGGACAGGCCGAGGACGCCGAAGAGGCAGAGTGTGATGCCGAGGGCGGCGACGGGTCCGCCGGAGCCCGGGCCGGGTTTGGCGGATGCGGGTCGTTCGAAGGAACGGAACGCAGTGACCAGGAGCGCCGTGAGGACGAGCGCGGCGGCGATACGGACCGGGACCTGGGCCCACCACGCGGCGGTGGCGGGCGCGGGCAGCGTGACGTCGAGGGCGAGCATCGCGCCGTACACCCCGAGCATCGCGGTGAGGTGCCACAGGAACGCGGTCATGGCGACCCCGTTGGCCGCGACGACACCGCGCCAGACCTTCGGGCGGGCAGCGAACCGGGCGCCGGGCGCCCGGAGCAGCTCCACCGCGCCGACGAGCCACAGCCCGTGGCACAGGAGCGCGAGGGTGGGCGGGGCCATGTTGGAGACCTTCTCGCCGGGCATCCCGACCATGGACAGGGGGTACGGCCCGAACGCGACGAGCGCGGCGGCCCCGGCCAGCCCGGCGGCGGCGAGGGCGACGGGCATCCGTATGCGGCCGTCGGCGCGCAGGAAGCCGAGTTGGTGGACGGCGAGCCAGACGAAGGCGAAGTTCAGGAACTCGACGAAGGGCACGTGCCCGGCGAAGCGCGCCACGTCGACGAGGACGGCACCCGCGACGAGGGCACCGAAGGCCCCCCATCCGTACCGCTCATGGAGCTTCAGCAGCGGCGGGGTGAAGGCGACCATCGCGAGGTAGATCCCGATGAACCAGAGCGGCTGCGCGACGAGCCGCATGGCGACGCCGGTCAATCCGCTGTCGCCGCCGAGGAGTTGAACGATCAGCGCGGCGGCTCCCCACACGAGGATGAACACCACGGTGGGCCGCAGGAGCCGCTGGAGGCGGGCCCGCAGAAAGGCGGAGTAGACCGAGCCGTCGGGCTGCTTGCGGCGCAGGGAACGGTAGGAGAGGGCGTGCGAGAAGCCGCCGACGAAGAAGAACACGGGCATGATCTGCAGCACCCAGGTGAGCAGTTGCAGCCCGGGCACCACGGCGAGGAGATTGCCGACCTCGTCCCCGGTGACGACGGCCATCAGCCAGTGCCCGAGCACGACGGTCCCCAGCGAGGCGACCCGCAGGAGGTCGACATACCTGTCCCGCGTCCCGGGTGTGGCGGCGGCGAGCTCACGAACGCTTGATCCCATGGGGGTACGGTGCCGCGGGGGCGAGGGGGTGCGTGAGGGCGCTCGTACTCAACCGTGGCCTGAGTACGGTCACACCACCACGCGGGAACGGGCGGGGTGGGGGATGAGTCAGGCCCGGGCCACAACCGTCGCGCCGCCCGCCGGGGACGACGCCACCCTCGCCGCCCGGCACGTGCCCGAGCCCAGCAGCGCCTCCGCCACCGACCGCGCCGACTCCTCGTCCTTCGTCAGGAACGCCGTCGTCGGTCCCGAGCCCGAGACCAGGGACGCCAGCGCGCCCGCCGCCATGCCCGCCTCCAGCGTCGCCGACAGCGAAGGCCGCAGCGAAAGCGCCGCGGGCTGGAGGTCGTTCGCCAGCGCACCCGCCAGGGCCGTCGCGTCGCCCGTGCGCAGCGCGTCGAGGAGGGCCGGGGACGCGACCGGGGCCGGGACCGCGACGCCCTCGTTCAGGCGGTCGAACTCCCCGTACACCGCCGGCGTCGACAGACCGCCGTCCGCCACCGCGAACACCCAGTGGAAGTCGCCGCCCACCTCGAGCTCGGTGAGCATCTCGCCACGGCCCGTGCCCAGTGCCGCGCCCCCCACCAGGCTGAAGGGGACATCGCTGCCCAACTCCGCACAGATGGAGAGGAGTTCGGATCGCGACGAACCCAGTCCCCACAGCACGTCGCACGCGAGCAGCGCACCCGCTCCGTCCGCGCTGCCGCCCGCCATGCCTCCCGCCACCGGGATGTCCTTGGCGATATGGATGTGCACGTCGGGGGACAGACCGTGCCGCGCCGCCAGGAGCTCCGCCGCCCGCGCCGCCAGGTTCGTACGGTCCAGCGGGACCTGCGCCGCGTCCGGGCCCGAGCAGGTGATCGTCAGCGACGACGCGGGGCTCACCGTCACCTCGTCGTACAGGGACACCGCCAGGAAGACGTTGGCGAGGTCGTGGAAGCCGTCGGCCCGCGCACCCCCCACCGCCAGCTGGACGTTGACCTTCGCCGGCACCCGTACCGTCACGCTCACGCCTTGGCCTCCGCGATCCGTGCGAACTCCTCGACCGTGAGGGACTCGCCCCGGGCCTGCGGCGAGATTCCCGCGGCCACCAGCGCCTTCTCCGCCGCCGCGGGCGATCCCGCCCACCCCGCCAGCGCCGCCCGCAGCGTCTTGCGCCGCTGCGCGAACGCCGCGTCGACCACCGCGAAGACCTCCTTCTTCGAGGCCGTCGTCTTCACCGGCTCGGACCTGCGCACCAGCGACACCAGACCCGAGTCCACATTCGGCGCGGGCCAGAAGACATTGCGGCCGATCGACCCGGCCCGCTTCACGTCGGCGTACCAGTTCGCCTTGACCGACGGGACGCCGTAGACCTTGTTGCCTGGCGAGGCCGCCAGCCGGTCCGCGACCTCCGCCTGCACCATCACCAGCGTGCGCTCGATCGTCGGGAAGCGGTCCAGCATGTGAAGCAGGACCGGCACGGCCACGTTGTACGGCAGGTTCGCGACCAGGGCCGTCGGCGCGGGCCCCGGCAGCTCCTGCACCAGCATCGCGTCGGAGTGGACCAGCGAGAAGTGCGTGGCCCGCTCCGGCAGCCGCGCCAGAATCGTCGACGGCAGCGCCCCCGCCAGCACATCGTCGATCTCGACCGCGACGACCCGGTCCGCCGCCTCCAGCAGGGCCAGGGTCAGCGACCCGAGGCCCGGGCCGACCTCGACGACCACGTCGTCCTCGCGCACCTCGGCCGTGCGCACGATCCTGCGGACGGTATTGGCGTCGATGACGAAGTTCTGGCCGCGCTGCTTGGTGGGGCGTACGCCCAGCGCTGCGGCCAGTTCACGGATGTCGGCGGGGCCGAGGAGTGCGTCGGGCTCAGTGGTGCTCACCGATACAGCCTACGGCCGCAGTGCGGCCACGGACTCGCCCCCCGCTGCACGTAGAGCTTCTTCGCCCGGTACGTCTGTTCCGCCGCGGGTGCGTCCTGCGGCCGCCCGCTGCCGCCCAGCGAGTGCCAGGTCCCGGTGTCGAACTGGTACAGCCCGCCGTAGTTCCCCGACGGGTCGACCGCGTCGGGACGCCCGCCGGACTCGCAGTGCGCGAGGGCGCTCCAGTTCAGTCCGTCCGCGCCCTCCACAGAGGTCGGCAGCGGCTTGGTGCCCACCACCACCCGCTCGGTGACCGGCTCCCGCAGCACCCTCTCGGCGATCTTCTTCGGCTTCTGCCGCACGCCGTTGACCGTCCGCAGGGCGTAGGTGACCTGGCGCGCGCCCGCCCTGCCCTGCCGTACGACGACCTGGGTGCCGACGAAGAGCGAGCTGTCGCGGGTCTTCTCGGTCTTGTAGCCGATCGGCTCCTCGCGCACCTGTCTGGTGCGTGTGATGCGCATGACGGTGACGGTCTGACCGTCGCGCGGGAAGCTGCCGGGCGGCACGGACGTGGTGTCCTCGTCGCCCAGCTCGATCCCGGCCTCGTCCAGCGCCTCGCGCAGGGTCGCCGCGTTGGTGCGGATCGTGTGCTCGCGGCCGTCGGCCATGAAGGTCACGGTGCGTTCGGTCCGTACGTCGAGCGCGAGGCCCCGGCGGGAGATCGCCTGGGAGCGGGACGCGGACAGATACGCGCCTTCGGCCCGCACCCCGAGCTGCCGCAAGGCATCGTCGACGGTGCGCCCCGTGGTCCACACCCGGCGGGGTTGGCCGTCCAGGGTGAGCGTGACGGGCCGGCCGTAGCGGACAACGACCTCGTCACCGCTGGCGAGGACCGAGCCGGGGCCCGGGGCGACGATGTCGTGCGCGCTGACGGCCAGGCCCTCGTCCTGCAGGAGCTCGTGCACATCGTCGGCGAAGGTGTGCATGGTGCGCGGCACGCCGTCGACGGTGAGCCGCACCGCCTTGTCGCTGGCGACGAAGGCCGAGGTGCCGCCGGCCAGGAAGGCGACGACGAGGGCCTGCGGGATGAGCCGGCGCAGGGCGTCGGGCTTGCCGCCGGATCTGCGACGTCGAGCGGCGCGACGGGCTTCGGCACGACCGGCGGCCGGCGCAGGGGTGGGGACGGGCACGGGAGCGGGCACGCGCGTGGGCACGGGAGTTGAGGCAGTGGCGGACCTGGCGTGCTCGTCGGGAACAAAGCTCTGACGCGGCAGCGCCGGCACGGTCGGGGTGTACGCCGACGGGTACGGCCCGTACGCCAAGGTGGGCGCTTCAGGCCCCTCGTATGCCGAGGTCGGCGCTTCATGCCGCTCGTGGTGCGCCAAGGTGGGGGCTTCATGCCACTCGTACGCCCAGGTGGACGCTTCGTACGGCGCTGCCACCCGGTTGGCGGCGGCACGGCCGCCCAACCCCGCGACCGACTCGTACGGCTCGTACCGCTCGTACCACTCGTACGACGGAGTCGTCCCGTACGACCCTGCAGGCGCTTCGTACGGCTCTGCCGCCCCCGCGGCACGATGACTGCCCTGCGAATTGCTCACGACGCTCCGTAGGTCCGGTCCGGTCCGCCCGATGGCGTTGCGGGCCGGGACCCTATCGGAGCTCCGGTCACTCTCCAAAGCGATTCGACTACGCAGTGTCGTGCCGCTGCCCTGCGCGTGCGTCGGCCCCTGTTATCGCTCAGTAATCAAAGGCGTTGGCCGTATTAGCCGAAATCGCCGCGGCCAGCGTGTCCTCGTCGACGCCCCGCACCGCCGCCATCGCCCGCACCGTGATCGGAATGAGATACGGCGCATTGGGCCGTCCGCGGTACGGCGCCGGAGTGAGAAAGGGAGCGTCCGTTTCGACGAGTACCAGTTCCAGCGGGGCGAAGGCGAGCGCGTCGCGCAGCGGTTGGGCGTTCTTGAAGGTCACATTGCCGGCGAAGGACATGAAGTAGCCCGCGGCCGCGCACACTTGTGCCATTTCCGCGTCACCGGAATAGCAGTGGAAGACGGTGCGCTCGGGAGCGCCCTCCTCGGCGAGAATCCGCAGTACGTCGGCGTGCGCCTCGCGGTCGTGAATGACCAGCGCCTTGCCGTGCCGCTTGGCGATCTCGATGTGCGCGCGGAAGGAACGCTCCTGGGCGGCCATGCCCTCGGGGCCGGTACGGAAGTAGTCGAGGCCCGTCTCTCCGACGGCCCGCACCTGGTCGAGGGCGGCCAGCCGGTCGATCTCGGCGAGCGCGTCGTCGAGCGCGGCATCGCCGCCGGCCTCGCGCGCACCCTGCCGGGACCAGCCGTCCGGGTCCCCCAGCACGATGCGCGGGGCCTCGTTGGGATGCAGGGCGACCGCGGCCCACACGCTGTCGTGGGCCGCTGCCGTCTGAGCGGCCCAGCGGGAGCCCTTGATGTCGCAGCCGACCTGGACGACGGTGGTCACGCCCACTGCCGAGGCCCTGGCCAACGCCTCCTCAACGGTGCCCTCCTGCATGTCCAGGTGGGTGTGCGAATCGGCGACCGCCACCCGGAGCGGTTCGGGCAGCGGCGGTGGTGCGGACTTCGAACTCATGGGCGCGATCCTACGAGGCTCGCGCCCGTGACTTCATTTGCGGTGGAAGGGGTGCAGGAGATCGGAGAGGTGCCAGTGATGGCCAGGTTCCGCGGGCTCTACCTTTTCCGGCTTTTCGGTCTTCTCGGGCTTCTTGATCTGCTCGGGCTGTCGGGGCCCCTCGCTCGGCCATGGCCCTGCGATCGACCCGGCCTGCGCCATGAGGCCATGCAGTGAGGAGACCTGCCCCGACCGCATGATCCGCACGACATGTCCCCCGCAGGTCGGGCAGCTCGGGCTCGAGAGCGGGGAGGGCACCCGCAGACCGCCGGCCTTGTAGATGACGAATTCATGCCCGGATATGTCGACGTGGTGCTCTATCTCGTACGACTCTTCCCAGCCGTGCCCGCAGCGCATGCAAGCGAAGGCGTATGCCTCGTGGACCTTGGCGGCGCCTGTGATCTCACTCATGCCAGCTCCTCTCCACCGACCAGTGGACGCCCATTCGAGCGGGAGCGCATCAGCGCCTGTCGATTAATGGTGTGGTCTTTGGCCTTCCCATGCAGAAACGCTCAGGACACGGTCTGCGCTTTGCTTTTTACGATAGTCCTTTACCGTCCGCGGGGACCGGCCGATCCGCGTTCTTTGCCGCGACCACGGCATCAAACACCTCTCGCTTGGGAAGCCCCGCCTCCGCGGCGACCGCGGCGATGGCCTCCTTGCGCCGCTCCCCCGCCTCCTCGCGCACCCGCACCCTGCGCACCAGCTCGGCGGGGTCCAGCTCACCGGGCCCGGTCTCGGGCGCGCCCTCGACGACAACGGTGATCTCACCGCGTACGCCCTCGACGGCCCACGCCGCGAGCTCGCCGAGACCGCCGCGCTTGACCTCCTCGTACGTCTTCGTCAGTTCGCGGCACACCGCGGCCCGGCGCTCGGCGCCGAAGACCTCGGCCATCGCGGCGAGGGTGTCGTCGAGCCGGTGCGGCGCCTCGAAATACACGAGAGTCCGCCGCTCGTCGGCGACCTCGCGCAGCCTGCCGAGACGCTCGCCCGCCTTGCGCGGCAGAAAGCCCTCGAAGCAGAAACGGTCCACGGGCAGCCCGGACAGGGCGAGCGCGGTCAGCACGGCGGACGGCCCCGGCACCGCCGTGACCTTGATGTCCTTCTCGACGGCCGCGGCGACGAGCCGGTAGCCGGGGTCGGAGACGGACGGCATTCCGGCGTCGGTGACCAGCAGCACCCGGGCGCCGCCCACCAGTGCCTCGACCAGCTCCGGCGTACGGGCGGTCTCATTGCCCTCGAAGTACGACACGACCCGGCCCCGGGTGTGCACACCGAGCGCCTGGGTGAGCCGGCGCAGCCGCCGGGTGTCCTCGGCGGCCACGATGTCGGCGCCCTCCAGCTCGGCGGCGAGCCGCGGCGGCGCGTCCGCGACATCGCCGATGGGCGTCCCTGCGAGTACCAGCGTTCCTGTCACACAGGCCATCCTCGCAGGACCAGTCGCACGACTCGCACAGTCGCGTTCCCTACGATGGCGCGGTGACCAGTACCGCGCCACAGACCCTGCAGGGCAAGGACGCCGATCGGCAGCCGCCAGACTGGCAGCAGCGACTGCGCAGATTCGGCTACGCGCCCCGGCCCGTGATCGGGCTGCGCGACCGCCTGGTGCCGCCCTACACCCGCCCCTCCGAGCGGCTGTGGCAGGTGTTCGGCATCCCTCCGGCGGTCGTGAACCCGCTGCTGCGCTGGGCTGCTTGGGGCGGGCCGCTGCTGGTGGCGCTGGTCGCGGGCGTGCTGCGGTTCTGGAACCTCGGCAAGCCGGACGCGGTGATATTCGACGAGACGTACTACGCCAAGGACGCCTGGGCCCTGATCAACCAGGGGTATGAGGGGAGCTGGCCGAAGGACGTCGACAAGCGGATCCTGATCGATCCCTCCAGCGTCCCGGTCCCCACCGACCCCGGCTATGTGGTGCATCCACCGGTCGGCAAGTGGGTCATCGGCATCGGCGAGCACTTCTACGGGTTCACGCCGTTCGGCTGGCGGTTCATGGTCTTCGTGCTCGGCACGCTGTCGGTACTGATGCTCTGCCGGATCGGCAGGAGGCTGTTCCGCTCGACGTTCCTGGGCTGCCTTGCGGGCACGCTGCTCGCCTTCGACGGCCTGCACTTCGTGATGAGCCGCACGGCGCTGCTCGACCAGGTGCTGATGTTCTTCGTGCTTGCGGCCTTCGGGTGTCTGGTCATCGACCGGGACTGGGCGCGCAGAAAGCTTGCGGCAGCGCTCCCGACGGACGAGGAGGGGGTCCTGCGGCCGGACGCCACGGTCGCGGAGACGCTGCGGCTCGGCTGGCGGCCCTGGCGGCTGGCGGCCGGCCTGATGCTGGGCCTGGCCGCGGGCACCAAGTGGAACGGCCTCTATGTGATGGTCGCGTTCTGCCTGATGACGGTCCTCTGGGACGTCGGCGCCCGCCGGACGGCGGGCGCGGTGCAGCCGCACAAGGCGGTGCTCCGGAAGGACGTCGTACCGGCCTTCGTCTCAACGGTGCCGGTCGCGATCGCCACGTACATCGCCTCGTGGACCGGCTGGATCGTCACCGACAAGGGCTACTTCAGGGACTGGGCCGAGAAGGACGGCAAGGGCGGCAGCTTCACCTGGCTGCCGGACTGGCTGCGCAGCCTGTGGCACTACGAGAACGAGGTCTACGAGTTCCACGTCAATCTGACCTCCGGCCACACCTACCAGTCGAACCCGTGGAGCTGGATCGTGCTGGGCCGCCCGGTCTCGTACTACTACGAGGACCCGAAGGCGGGCACCGGAGGCTGCCCGGTCAACGCCGGGGACAAGTGCGCGAGCGAGGTGCTGGCGCTCGGCACACCGCTGCTGTGGTGGGCGGCGTGCTTCGCGATCTGCTACATCCTGTGGCGCTGGCTGTTCCGCCGCGACTGGCGCGCGGGCGCGATCGCCTGCGGCGTCGCGGCCGGGTGGGTGCCCTGGTTCTTCTACCAGGAGCGCACGATCTTCCTGTTCTACGCGGTGGTGTTCGTGCCGTTCCTGTGTCTGGCGGTGGCGATGATGCTGGGCGCGATGCTGGGGCCACCGGGCTCGGACGAGCGCAGGCGGGCGCTCGGGGCGATCGGCGCGGGGGTGCTGGTGCTGCTGATCATCTGGAACTTCATCTACTTCTATCCGCTGTACACGGGGATCCCGATTCCGGTGGATCAGTGGCGGAACAGGATGTGGCTGGATACGTGGGTCTAGCGACGGTCCAGCGGGGACGAGGGCGGGTGCGGCACCGGTTGGTGCGGCACCCGCCTTGGTCGTTGTTGGTGGTCGCTGGTCATCGGAGGCCGTCCTTTGACGGCCGGCAGAAACCGGCGGCCGCGAGGCCGCGGCCGCCGTTGCGAAGGGTTCGACTCTGTTCGAATGTCACCAGTCCGTGAGGTCCACAAGGCGGGAGCAGTGCGGGTCGGTGTCATCTACAGAGATGCGCTCTTCCTCGGTGATCAGAGGCCGGATGGCGGCGAGCAGCGCGGTGATCGCGCCGGACGCTCGTACGTCGACAGCGGTCACGTCGACGGTACCCTCGCTGTCGAAGTAAAGGCGCAGCCGGTCCGGGTCTTGCAGAAGGAAGCCACGGAGGCGGAGAGCGGGCCGCTCTTCGGTCCAGGGGTAGGTGAGGCTGCGCAGGATGGTGAAGGCGTTGTCGGCCGCGCCCGGGGCGACGGGGTCGACCGTCGTGAGGTCCACACGGACGAGCATCATGCCCATCACGCTGCCGATGCGGTCACTGGGATAGATGTGGGTGCCAGTGTGAAGGGCCCGCAGGATGCCGAGGGAGTCGTCGGCACCCACTAGGTCCTCGGGGTCGTCAGCGGAACGGAGGGGGATCTCCCAGGCGGTCAACTCGTCCGGGATGCGGGCGTTCTGAGCGCCGGTGACGATGCGGATCGCCTCGGCAGGGGGCGGCGCGGGAAGAACCCCCCGGATGAACTGGGCATCAGGAAGGGGCGCGTGGATGTGGTGGAGCAGCAGACGGGTGATGTCCGCCTGCTGCTCCGCGACGTCTCCATGCATGGAAGTCACTCGTCGACGATGTCATTGGTTGAGCCAGTTCGGGCACTTGGTCATGCCCTTGCAATAGGCGGTGATGACGCCGATCTTCTGACCGCGGCCGGCATCGTAACGTCCGTCTTGGGTCTTGCGCGCGTTCTGGACGACAACGACGACCTGCACTCGGCGGCTGCCGTTCCAGGCATAGGCCCAGTATTCGAGGTGGGCGCCGTGCTTCACGTCGGGCTTGCCGTTCAGGGCGGCGTTGACGATCCGGCACTTCTTGGACGTTGCCCAACCCCCAGCAGACTGGGCCTGGTCTCCTTGCCCCGGCACGGCAACGGCCCCGCTGATGGGTGGAGGTCACAGTCAGCCGTGGGTATCAGGTCGACTCCCAAGTCGCCGTCCACGGGCGGGGGCACGCATCCCTCCTCGACGTGCCACATCCCCGTCCTCGTCGGGGATTTCGGCGGGGTTCCGTACCACTTCCTTTCCGGCACGGTGAACTACATCAACTCCGCCACGTCGGACTGGGAAGAGAATTCCCGGGCGACGGTCCAGGAGGCGGATGTCTGCGTATTCGTCATCGTGGAGCAGATCGGACGCATCACCTGGGAGACGGAGGTGACCGAGGCCCTGCTGGCCGGAAAGCCGTTCCTGGTGCTCTGCCTGGACAAGACGTACCAGAGATACCTCACCCTGAATTCGACGTTCCCGCCACCCGCCGACCTCTCGGTACTGCCGGAACAGGAGAGGAGTCTGATCGCGACGTTACGGGAGATCGAGGAGGAAAGGCGGCTGACGGCCGTCGCCTACAGCCCAGGAATCTTCCGGAACGTTCTCCGCCGCGAACTCTCGAAGCTCTTCGACATCGCGCTCGGGCAGTTGGAGGACCGCAACCGGAGGAGAGCGACCGTGCCGCTGCTCACCGACCCCGCGCGGCTGACCATGACCGACCTCAGGGTGGCCCAGGCCATCGCCGTGGACGAGTGGGAGGACAAGCGGCTTCGCAAGGCGGCGCTGCGCGCCCTGGCCGCCCGCGGAACGCTGGACGAGGACGCCCTGCTCTCGCTGCTGGCCAGCACCGAACAGGGGGTACAGCGGATGACTGTGGAGCTCCTCGGCGACCTGCACGCGGCCAGACCGGTCGACCCGGCCCTGTTCGAGCACGTCGTCGCAGTGGCCAACGCCTCGGACGACGTGGGGATACCGCGGCGCCTGGTCCCGGTCCTCCTGGACATGAACCTGCCTGCCGCGATCGACGCCCTGGAGATGCTCGACATGGAGGACTCGGGCAGCAAGCGCAGGCTCGCCGACGCCCTGGAGACGCACGAGGCCGCCATCGCCCGCGAGGGGCTCCAAGCCGCCGCTGCGCACCTGCTGGAGAAGTGCCTGTCGAACACGTCCGAGTCGGACTGGAAGACCCGCTGCCGGGCCTACCTCGCGCGCCTGGGCTTCGGGCCGGCCGCCGCCGGCACCGCCTGACGGCACCCCGCCCTATCGCACGGCAGGCCGCCGTACGTCGCTCGCACCCGACCACTGCCACGACACCACGGAGGCACCATGCCACTCTTCGGACGACGCAAGCAGTAGCCGCAGCCGGCCAGACCGCCCGCCTGCATCGGCCGCAAGTTCCAACTCGGACGCGGGCGTCGAGGAGTCGGTGGCGAACTTCCGGGCCATGATCACCCAGCGGCTGGGTCACGAGCCAGCCTTCGCCACGACGGACTGGACGGGCCCGGCCCCGGCCCCCGAGCGCGTCATCGCCGCTCGCACTCCGGACGGTACGGCCTACCTCGCCCTCTGGCCCGAAGGCGCGATGCACTTCGCCCCCCCGACTACCAGCAGCGGCCGACCCCGCCGCTGGTCGGCATGAGGAAGATGCGCGACGGCTCACTGCGGAGCACTGGCAGCGTCGAGGCAGGCGAGTTCGGCGTCGGCGGCGCGGACTGATCCGCGAAGGTCCGCCGGACAGACCCCGGGGTCTGTACGGTCGCTCCGGACCTCAATGGGTGAGTCAAGGCCTGTCTTCAAACCCTGGGTCTACTGCTGATCTTGGTGACCTGCCTTTCCACAGCTGCGGCCACTGGGCTACAGAGGCCGTTCACCTTGGTTCACCGGCGGTTGGCAGCCGAGATGAGCTTGGCTCCGAGTCTCATCTGAACGACCGCGACCGCGGCTGGATGAGACGGAAACCGAGACGGGCCGACACCGCGCACCCGGACTCGTCTTGCCGCCGGCCACGGGGCACCAACTCCTGCGTGCGGTCAGCAGTCCTCGGTGAACTTCACTGCGTCGATGGTGACTGGCTGTCCGTCGAGCTTGGCCCCGGCGGCGGGTTCGGTCCGGCAGACCTGCCAGTTGGATTCGACGATCACTATGCGGTCCTGACCAGTACTGTCGTGGACCGCGATGCTGGTCGACGAGTCGAGGGTCTGGCGCGCGACCTTGACCGACTTGCCCTTGAGGTTGGGCATGGTCTTGCCTGCGGGTTCCGGCTCGGCCTGGTCGCCGCCTGCGGGACAGTCCTCGTCGAGCTTCACCGTACCGAAGTCGACCTTGGTGTCCGTGGAATGGCTGCCGGGCGCCGGGGTCTGCGAGCAGACCTTCCAGTGACGATCCAGGACTTGCATGCGGCCACGGCCGAGAGAGTCGTGTGAGGCGAGGGCATAGAAGCCGGCGGCTTGGGCTTCGTCCTGGGCTGACTGGAGGCCTTTGCCTACGAAGTCGGGCAGTGAGGCTGTCTCGGATCCGCCGCCCTTCCCGGCGGCTGGTGCACTGGTGTCATTTTTCGTCGGCTTTTCCGACGAGCTGCTACCGGTCGGTCCGCAGGCACTGAGGCTGGTGAGCAGGAGTGCGGTGGCGATGACCGCGGTGGTGCGGGTGCGCATGATCCCCCCAGGATATTGCGTGTTGAGAGGGTCATCATCGGGCACTTCGGGTGATCACGGCTGCATAGTGGTCGTTCTGTGACGCGCAGCGGCGAATCGCTGCACCGGCCTGAGGCAGCCCGCCTGGCCGCGGGTTCGCCTCGGGAGCGTGCGCATCGTAGCCGCCTCCCGGCGCCGGAGCGCTGGTTGCCCTCGAGGTTTCGGCGTGGCTACTGTGCTCGCACAAGTGATCAATTTTGTGGGGGGAACAACTGTGAAGTTCCGCATGCGCGCGATCGGGCGTGGGTTGACTCTTGCTGCGGCAGCTGTGGGGATGACGGCTCTGGCGGTTGGTCCTGCTTCGGCGGCGACCAACTGGAAGCCGTTTACCCCCGTCGAGGGGATGTTGTGCGCGGACACCATCACGCATCACGTCTATAAGGATGTGGGGTTCCAGGGCTGCTGGATCCACAACGCCAAAGATGACGCACAGATGGTGCTCGTGGTCATCAACAACGGACCCAAGGCCGTCAACATCAGCGGTCACATCATCTCCGACCTCGGAAGCAACGCCGACTGCGCCACCTCGGTGCTCAACCCGCGTATCCGGGTGGCTTGTTACGCCCCGACCAAGCACACCAACTGCGACGAGGTGTACGACAACACAGTGCAGCTCGTCGTAAACGGATCCATCAAGGCCGGCCCGGGACCCAGCATCGTGCGCGGCTGCAGCCCGGTCGGACTCAGGGCCTTCCACCAGGCTGACTGACCGTCAGCCAGGGCGGCGAGCGCCAGCGATCACGGAGTAGCAAGAATCGGCCCCGCCAGGTTTTCTGGGCAGGGGCCGATTTGATTGCGGCTGCGTCAGCCAGGGCGCCCGCACCCAACTGACCGGCACCACGGACCACGGGCGTGTTCGGGCCGGGCTATTCGGGTTCAACCGTGAAGGAAGCGTGGGCAGTTGCGACGTCAGCTTCCGGAGGCGTACGACACGAAGCCCGCCCACGTGGCGGACGTGACTGCGAGGCGGGACCTCGTGCCGGAGAACGGCGCATCGCCGCACGTTCCACCGGAGCACGGGCACCCGTGTTCCGGGCGCACGGGCGGTCTTTCCCAAGGAACGGAAGAGAAGCGTGGACATCAAGACCCTGGCCGCCCGCTTTCCCGAGGGCGCGGACGGCATCTCCGGCGCTCTGCGCGAGCTGGAGGCCCATGGCTATCTGCGGCGGGCGCGCGAGCGCGTTCCCGGTGGTCGGATCGTCACCCGCACCGTCTCCTGCAACCAGCCCGCCGCCGAGCGACACCCTCACCCCAGCAAGGCGGCCGACCGCCCCTGCCCGCCCGACCCCGGACGTACGGACCCACCGGCCGCCCCCGCCCCTCGCTGCCCCGAACCGCGCCGCAAAACCTCGCCCCTGCACGTACCGCAGCCCGCCTTCCCCGCCCCGCCCCTCCTTCAGGCCGCCACCGAACTCCTCGCAGGACTGCACCACCAGGACCCGCGCCTGCTTCTCTCCGCACGGGACGCGGACCGCCTGGCACCAGGGGTCGCCGCATGGCTGGAGCGTGACGTCAGCCCCGCCGCCGTACGGCACGCCCTGACCGCCGATCTCCTGCCCGACGGTGTGCGCCGCCCCGTCGGCCTCCTCGCCCACCGGCTCACCGTCCGACTTCCATCGCCACCCCCGTTCCGCGCACGTGCCCAACAGCACCCGCTCCAGAACTGCGACAGCTGCGACCGGGCCTTCCGCTCGCCGGAACCAGGTGACTGTCGCGCCTGCCTGGCCGCCGCACCCCGAAAGCCGGACTGATTCCGCTTGGTCGTCGCGGTTCCCGGCCCATCGTCGCGGTCTCGTAACAGCCGCGACGACTGTCACTCCTGTCCCGTAGAGTGCATGCGATGCCGCTCTTGAACATGTTCAAGAGCCGCGCTCCTGGGAGGGGAACGCAGCAATGCGCAGTGGAGCGAAGGTCGCCGTCGTCGGCGGCGTGTTTCTGGTCGTCGCCGGTGGCGTCGGCTACGGGGGATACAACCTGTACAGCGGGCTGACCGGCGGCGCTGGGACGGGTACCAAGTCCGCGTCCGAGACCAAGAGGTCCGGGCCGCCGAGTGCGGACGAGATCGACACGACCGCGAAGGACTTCCTGTCGGCGTGGGCGAGCGGTAAGGCGTCCGAGGCCGCGCAGCTGACCAACAACGCGTCCGAGGCCGAGCCGTTGCTCGCCGGATACCGGGATCAGGCACATGTCTCCGCGGCCGTGATCACGCCGGGGAAGGCCGTCGGCGCCAAGGTGCCGTTCACGGTGAAGGCGACGGTGTCGTACGAGGGGCAGAGCAAGCCCTGGTCGTACACCTCCGAGCTGACCGTGGTCCGCGGGCTGACCACCGGCAGGCCGCTCGTCGCCTGGTCGCCGACTGTTGTGCATCCCAAGCTGACGAAGGGCACGACACTCAAGACGGAGCAGGCGTCGGCCCCGCCGATCAAGGCCGTCGACCGCAAGGACCGGGAGCTGACGAAGGAGAAGTACCCCTCGCTCGGGCCCGTTCTGGACGCGCTGCGCAAGAAGTACGGCGAGGACGCGGGCGGGACGGCGGGCATCGAGCTTGTCGTCGCGTCGAGCGACCAGAATGTGGCCGATCAGAGCCTGCTGACCCTCACCAAGGGCAAGGAAGGCACGCTGAAGACCACGCTGGACGCGGATGTGCAGGCGGCGGCGGAGAAGGCCGTGAAGCAGTACGGCCAGGCGTCCGTGGTCGCGATCAAGCCGAGCACGGGTGAGATCCGGGCCGTCGCCAACAGCCCGGCGGGCGGCTACAACACGGCGATGATGGGCGCGCAGGCGCCGGGCTCCACGATGAAGATCGTGTCGTCGGCGATGATGATGGACAACGGTGTCGTCAAGGGCCCGGGCGCCAAGGTGGAGTGTCCGCCGGACGTGACGTGGGAAGGCGTGAAGTTCCAGAATCTCGACCGGTTCGAGATCAAGAACGGCACCTTCAAGGACAGCTTCCGGCGCTCGTGCAACACCGCCTTCATCAAGGCCGTCAAGCCGCTCAACAAGAAGGGCATCGCCGGAACGGCACTGGGCGAGACGGCCCGCAAGTACTTCGGCATCGGCCTCGACTGGCAGACGGGCGTCGTCAGCGTCGACGGCAGCGTGCCCGAGTCGTCGGGCGCGGAGACCGCCGCCTCGTACATCGGGCAGGGCAAGGTCACCATGAACGCGCTCAACATGGCGTCCATCACCGCCACCGCGAAGAGCGGCGGCTTCCACCAGCCGGTGATCGTCCCGCAGTCCCTCGACAACCGTGAACTGGCCACCGCGCAGCCCCTGCCGGGCTCCATCGCGCAGGCGTTGCGCGAGATGATGCGGGCCACCGCGCAGAACGGCACGGGTCAGGCCGCGATGGCGAGTGTCGGCGGCGACAAGGGCGCGAAGACCGGCTCCGCGGAGGTCGACGGACAGGGCAAGTCCAACAGCTGGTTCACCGGGTTCGCCGACGATCTGGCCGCGGCCGCGGTCGTGCAGTCCGGCGGGCACGGCGGCGACGCGGCGGGTCCGGTGGTGGCGTCGGTGCTGCGCGCACGGTGAGCGTCCCGTTGGGATGGTTCCGCGGGCTCGCGGAGTGGCCCGGGCTCGCGCTGGCCCGCGGAGTGGCGTCGGCGCGGGTGAGTCCCACGAGCCCGGCGTGAGTCCCGGGCTGCCCGGCCATGGCGCAGGAAAGCCACTCGCATGGCCCGTACAGCCACCGCTAGCGTGCGTGCCATGAGCACTCAAGACACCGACGCGCACCCCCGTTTCGCCGAGGCTCTGCGCGAGCTGGGGCTCGAGGTCCCGGTCCGGCGCTTCCCCGACGCCACTCGCACCGCCGCCGAGGCAGCCGCCGCGATCGGCTGTCACGTCAGCGAGATCGTCAAGTCGCTGATCTTCGAGGCGGACGGTGTGCCGGTCCTGGTGCTGATGGACGGCTCCTCGCGGGTGGACGTCGAGCGCGTACGGCAGGAGCTGGGCGCCGAGTCCGTGAAGCGCGCGAACGCCGATCTCGTCCGGGAGACCACCGGCTACGCGATCGGCGGCGTACCGCCCTTCGGGCACGCCACCAGGACCCGGGTGCTGGCCGACCGCGCCCTGCTCGACCACGACGTGGTGTGGGCGGCGGCCGGGACCCCGCACGCGGTTTTCCCGCTCGACCCCAAGTCGCTGATCGCGCACGCGGGCGGCGCGCTGGTGGACGTGCGCGAGCGCACGGCGTGACGGTCCTCGTCGCCACGGCCGTCCTGATAGCCGCGGTCACACACGCCAGCTGGAATGCCCTTGCCCACACCATCAGGGACCAGCTGGTCGCCTTCACACTGATCGCCGGCGGCGGCACGGTCATCGGGGCGGCGCTCGCCTGCTTCTCCCCACTGCCCGAGGCCGCCGCCTGGCCGTATCTGATCGCCTCCGCGCTGCTCCACATCGGCTACCAGGCGCTGCTGATGCGATCGTTCACTCTGGGCGACTTCGGCCAGATGTATCCCATCGCCCGGGGTACGGCGCCGCTGGTGGTGACCGTGCTCGCGGCGCTGTTCGTCGGCGAGAGCCTCAACGGCTGGCAGCTGGCGGGCGTGGTGGTCGCCTCGGCGGGCCTGGTGGGCGTGGCCCTGTGGGGCATCAGGGGCTCGGATGCCCATCCGCACTGGCCGGCGCTGCTGGCCGCGCTGGCGACCGGTCTGTCGATCGCCGCGTACACGGTGGTCGACGGTGTCGGCGTACGCGCCTCGGGCACGCCGCTCGGCTATATCGCCTGGCTGATGATCCTGGAGGGGGCGCTGATCCCGGCGTACACGCTGTACGTCCACCGGGGCGGCCTGCTCGCCCAGTTGCGCCCGTACGCGGCCCGCGGGCTGCTCGGCGCGCTGCTTTCGGTATCGGCGTACGGGCTGGTGCTGTGGGCGCAGACCAAGGCACCGCTGGCGCCCATAGCGGCGCTCCGCGAGTCGTCGATAATCGTCGGAGCCGCGATCGGGGCGGTGTTCTTCAAGGAGAAGTTCGGCGGTCCGAGGATCGCGGCGGCGGGGCTGATGGTGGTGGGCATCGGTCTGATGCTGCGGGCGAGTTGAGGATCATCGAACCGCGCGGGGTGTTCCAGGCGCCTCTCCCGGCATGGGGATGATCTCGCACTGGGCACATCAGCTGCTCCGCTTCGGCAGGGCCCCGGACACAGCGCCGGTTTCCACGGGCCTTCGCCATCAGCGCTCGGAGCTGTGCTTGTGGAGCGCCGCACTCGCCCGGAAACGGACACGTCCGCAGCGTTCGCGCTCCTCCTCGGATGCGTCCGGAGGACAGCAACAAAGGGGAGAGCCACCGAAGGTCCTCAGGGTCGAGCCAGAGGGGGACGCGCCCCTTCTCCAGCTCGCTCTTCGGATCGGTCGGTTCGATGGCAGCCATGGAGCGAGCGTAGTCGTGCACCTCGCGTGCCCGACCGGGCGGAGCCTCGCGGGAAGCCACCGGGAGTCGGCCTCTTCATCCAGTTGGGTTCGGGCGAAGTCGCGGTCGTGGGGGGTGCGGGGCTCTAGCCTCGGTGTGGGACGGAGCCGGGGGTGGCTGGGTGGTGGGCAGCGGGGGCGTTGTGGGCGGTGAGCGGTTGTTCATCTCTCATGCGGGTGCGGATCGTGCGTGGGCGGAGTGGGTGGCCTGGCAGTTGCAGGATGCCGGGTATGAGATCGAGCTGGATGTGTGGCATTGGGGGGCGGGGGACAACTTCGTCCTGAGGATGAATGAGGCCCTGGAGCGGGGCCGGATGGTGGCGCTGTTCTCCGAGGCGTATTTCGACACCGCACGGTTCACCACCGAGGAGTGGACTGCGGTGCTGGCCGCCCGGGAGAAGTGGGTGCCGGTGCGGGTCGAGGACGTCTCCGTCCCGCGGATTGTGAAGCCGTTGCTGGCCCCGGAGTTGTTCGGGCTGGGCGAGGAGCAGGCCCGGACGGTGTTGTTGCAGGCTGTGCAGGGCCCGCCGGGGTCCCCGAGCAGCCCGCCCGCCTTTCCGGGCAACGGGCTTGGGCGGTTGCGTCAGGTTGGGGCGACGGGGCCGCGTTTGCCGGGCAGTCTGCCGCGGGTGTGGAACATCCCGCCCCGTAATGCCGGGTTCACCGGTCGCGATGAGTTGCTGGTGCAGGTCCGCACCCGGCTGGCCGGTACGCGGGCGGTGGCGGTGCTGGCGCTGAACGGCTGGGGCGGGGTGGGCAAGACGCAGCTTGCCATCGAGTACGCCTACCGGTTCAGCGGCGAGTACGAACTGGCCTGGTGGGTGCGGGCGGAGGATGCGGCCCTGATCCCCGAGCAGCTGGCCGCCCTGGCGGTGGCGACCGGCTGCGCCCGGCCCGATACGCCTCAGGCCGAGGCGGTGGCGGCGTTGGGGGTGGAGTTACGTACCAGGGCACGGTGGCTGCTGGTGTTCGACAACGCCGAGGACCCCGCCGCGCTGGCCGCGTATCTCCCGGCCGCGTCCGGTCATGTGCTGATCACCTCGCGCAATCCCCGCTGGCACCAGGTTGCCGCCCCGGTCGATGTTGCGGTGCTGGCCCGGGGGGAGTCCGTCGCCCTGCTGCAGGCGCGCAGTCGGGACTTGAGCGCCCGGGACGCGGACCGGCTGGCCGCCGCTTTGGATGATCTGCCGCTGGCGTTGGTGCAGGCGGCCGAGACCCTGACCGCCTTCACCCCGGATCAGTACCTGGCGCTGCTGGAACGCAATCCCAGTGACGCGACCGAGGACGGCACCCCGCCGGACTATCCCCGGTCGCTGGCCGCGCAGGTCAAGCTGAGCACTCAGCGCCTGGCCGAGCAGGACCCCGACGCAGCCGGACTGTTGCAGGCGTGTGCGCTGCTGGCACCCGAGCCCTTCCCCCTGCACGCCTGCACCCCGTCCAAAGCCGCAGAAGATGACGAGGGCAACGGCTCCACGGTGGTGCGGGTGCTTTCGGACCCGCGCGCCGTCCGGCGGGTGCTGACGGTCCTGGACCGGTTCGGGCTGGCCCGCGTGAGCGGCGGCAGCGTGCAGTTGCACCGTCTGACCCAGGCCATCCTGCGCGACCAGCTCAACCCCGACCAGCACGCCCTCGCTGCCCACAACGCCAGCCTCCTGCTGGCCGCCGCCTACCCCGGTGACGCAGCCGATCCTGCCACCTGGCCGCGCTGGCCCGACGCCCTGCCGCATCTGCTCGCTGTTGCCCCCACCGACCTCACCACCCGGAAAGCCCGACATGCGGCCGGCGATGCCTGCTGGTACCTGATGGACCGCGGCGGCGCCCGCACCGTCCTGCCACGCCTGGAAGAGCTCTACCGCACCTGGACTGGGCAGCTGGGCCGCGACCACGCCAGCACTCTGGGAACGGCGATGATTTTGACCCGCGCCTACAGCGACACCAACGACCACACCCGTGCCCGCGCCCTGGCCGAGGACACTCTGGGCCGGCATCGGCGGATCCTGGGCGACGACCACCCCGACACCCTGACCACCGGCAGCAACCTCGCAAACTGTCTGGCCGCGCTGGGGCAGACGGAACAGGCCCACGCCCTGGCCGAGGACACCCTGACCCGGCGACGACGGCTGCTGGGGGAGGACCACCCCAACACCCTCGCCGCCGCCAGCAACCTCGCCCTCCGTCTGGCGGATCTGGGGCAGACGGAACAAGCCCGCGCCCTGGGCGAGGACACCCTGACCCGGCAACGGCAAGTGCTGGGCGAAGACCACCCCGACACCCTGACCACCGCCGGCAACCTAGCCGTTGACCTGGCGGAGCTGGATCATACGGAACAGGCCCGCGCCCTGGACAGCGACACCCTGACCCGGCGACGCCGGGTACTGGGCGAAGACCACCCCGACACCCTGACCACCGCCCACAACCTCACCCTCCGTCTGGCGGATCTGGGACAGACGGAACAAGCCCGCACCCTGGGCGAGGACACCCTGCCCCGGCAACGGCGGGTCCTGGGCGACAACCACCCCGACACCCTGCGCGTGGCCGCCCTACTGGACCGCCTCAAGTAGTCCAAGAGCATTTGCAGCCCTCAGATGAGCGTAGAAGGCGATCGCGGTCGTCGACCTGATGGCCGCCATCGGTCAGCCGTCGTTGGCCCCCTTCACCAGGGACAAAGGCCTCTCTGGATAGCTTCTCCGAGTTGGCCCGCCCCACCTTGCCGTGAGCCGCCGGCTCTGACCTGGGCATGCGCATGGCTGGCACTAACAGCAGGTACGCGCATTGCGGATGCACACACGCGGCACTCAACGGCGAGAAGAAGTGTGGACGTTCGGTCTCTGCCGGACCGTTGGGATCGTTCACTCGTCGGGAGCCCGCAAGCACAATTAGGGGAATCGCGATCGGGATCGGGACTGCGACCGGATCGGGATCGGCCCGGCCCCACTCCCCACCGAAAGGCCCCCCGCCTTCCCCGAAAGTTCTGGACCTTACGGTCTGTAACCCTGGCCATGGGCGGGACGCGCTGCTGGGATCGGACCAATCGCTTCTGTGAACGCCGAGGTCGCAGGCATCCGGACTCCTTCGGCGTTCGGAGCGGACGACCCGTGAAGGAGTACGAGTGAATCCAGCGAAGACCCGCCGTAGGGCCCGTCCCCTCCGCACCACCGCGGTGGCGTTGGGCTCGGCCGCGTTCTTGGCCGCGTCCGCCACCGCATCCCCCGTCGTGGCGGCCGAACAGGGGCCGCGTCCGTCCGTGGCGCTCGACTGGTACGACACCACGGCCGCGACCGTCGCGGCCGGCGGCGCCCAGACCCAGATCACCAACAGCCGTACCTGGGCGATCAGTTGGCTCGCGGCGGCGCGGGCCACACAAACGGTGCCGTCCGGCGTCGCCCGGCGCGACTTCCAGGACGCCGCCGTGGCCTCCGCCGTGCACGACGCGCTGGTCAGCCTCGTCCCCTCCCGCGCCAAGGAGCTGGACGCCGCACTCGCCACGACACTGGGCCGCATTTCCGACGGTCCGGCCGAGACCCGCGGTGTGGCGGCCGGTGCCCGCGAGGCGCGGCTGGTGCTCGCGTCCCGGAAGGACGACGGCCTGGACCCGGCCTCGGTGAACAAACCGTTCACTGTGCCGCCCGCGACTGCGGGAGTGTGGCAGCCGACCCCGCCCGCCCTCGCGGCCGCCCAGCAGAACGGCAACCGCTTCGCCAAGCCCTTCCTGCTGGAGAGGGCCGACCAGTTCCGGGTGCCCGCGCCGCCCGCCCTGGACTCCGCGCGCTACCGCACCGACCTGGCCGAGGTCCGTGCCTACGGTGCCGAGAACAGCACCCGACGCACCCCGCGACAGACCGAGACCGCCACCTTCTGGCTCGGCGGCTCGCTGCCGATCTTCACCGAGCCGCTGCGGGTGGCCGTGTCCCGGTCGTCGTCGTCCACGGCCGGGAAGGCCAGGCTGGTGGCGCTGTTCCACGTCGCCCTGGTGGACACGCAGATCGCCACGTCCGACAGCAAGTACACCTACCTGCGCTGGCGCCCGGTCACGGCCATCCGCACCGGCACGATCGACCCCGACCCCCAGTGGACGTCGCTTCACGCCGCACCGTCCCACCCCGAATACCCCAGCGGTCACAACACCTACGCCGGTGCGGCGGAGACGATCCTCTCGGTGCTCACCGGGTCGCGCACGGCGCCGTTCACGATGACCAGCCCCACCGCCCCGGGGGTGACCCGCACCTACACCTCCTGGCACCAGCTGTCCGAGGAGAACCTGGACGCACGCGTGTTCTCGGGCATCCACACCCGCACGGCCGACGAGGTCGGCCTGGTCCTCGGCAAGCAGGTCGCGGCCCACTCCCTGCGCAACGCGGGACGACTGTTCTGCCGGCTGTGAGCGCCGCCGGCACCTGAGGACGGCCCCGGGACCGCCCGCACCGGCAGGCTGTCCCGGACACCGCTGGTGTCGGCGCACATCTCCGTCGCCTCCCGCCCTCCAAGGCATCGCGAAGCTCCGTGCAAGCGCAGAGAGCTCAGGCAAAACGGCGAGGCCAGGCAGAACAGGCCGTTCCGTCGAAGGCGATGCCCCATGGGCGTAGCCGAAAGAGCGCGCAACTCCGATGGTTCAGGGTTGCAGGTACCTCAGGACTCCTTCTGATGTAATCCGTGACCAGGCATCCGCGACGCTGAACGCGCACACCACAACCGCGCCATGAGGGCACTGAACGCCGTGCGTTCGGCATCCGTATTACGGGAAGCAAGAACGCGCGGGCGGACACGCAGCATCACCGCATACGGGTATCTCGCGCGCCGCAGCACGTTGAGGTCCGCCCATCAGCAACTCGCAAGGCTGCTCCCTCACTCCAGGGCCGTGAGGCGCCGATTCTTGACCACCAGGGGAGATTGACGTTGGAAAAGCCGGAGCCCCTTACCGAATTGAACGTCGCCAGCACCGACAAGTACGTGATGAAGAAACTTCCGGAAGTCACCCTGGCCTTCTGGATCATGAAGATCGCCGCGACGACCCTCGGTGAGACGGCTGGTGACCTCTTCGCCCAGACCCTCAAAGTCGGCTACTTTCTCACCACGATCGCACTTTTCCTGATCTTCGTCGTCACGCTGGTCGTTCAGCTCAGGTCCAAGCGCTACAACCCCTTCTTCTACTGGACCGTCATCCTGTCCACCAGCACGGCCGGCACCACGATGTCCGACTTCATGAACCGCGACGCCAGCGCCGATTACCTCTCCAACGGGGCCACATCGCTGGGCTGGGGGCCGCAGGGTCTTGGATGGGGATACCCCGTTGGTGCCACGATCCTGACCTCGCTCCTGATCGCCATCTTCATCGTCTGGAAGTTCAGCGGGCTGACGTTCTCCATCCGCGACATCACCACCTTCCGCGGAGAGGCCCTCTTCTGGTCGGCGATTCTCGTGTCGAACACGCTCGGGACTTCCATGGGTGATTTCCTGTCCGACAGCTCCGGACTCGGCTACGCGGGTGGCGCGCTTCTCGTCGCCGGGCTGCTGTCCGTACTCCTCGCCCTCATGCGCGTACCTGTCGTGCCGAACGTCCTGCTGTTCTGGATCGCCTTCGTGCTCACCCGCCCCCTCGGGGCCACCGCCGGTGACTTCCTGACCAAGCCCCTCGCCAAGGGCGGCCTCGACCTTGGCACGGCGGGCTCGTCGGCCGTGCTCCTTGCGCTCCTCATCGGCCTCATGGGTTTCGCTCATATGCAAGAGCGGAAGAAAACCGTCCCGCCAAACGAGCTCCTTCCCCAGAATTCCTGAAGGCAGAGCGACAAGCGCGCTTTGCTGCTCCCTCCGCTGCTGCGAATTCCCCCTTCAACCGCCGAACGGGACCGATCCTCACCCAGCGGTAACGTTGAATCGCGCCCCTGACCAGCCACCTTGGTCGGGGCCGCGCCAAGCCTCGCCGGTTCGGTCGGGGTGAGGAGACGGTCCTGATCGTCAGCCGACGCGATGCAGGCGGGACACAGGCCCACCGACCAGCGGTCCCCCTGGTGACCTGGGTCGGGCGTGGCCTGTTGGATCAAGGTAGGACCCCCCGAGGATAGGCCGCTGATCCCAGCAGGACTAAGGTCTGAAACAGGGAACAGAACGAGGGAGGCGGCCGCCAGTGGCACAGGACGAGGCCGTGATCGGCTGTCCGGGAGAGCTGCTCATCGGCACACGTGGTTCGGCCGGTCCCGGCGAGATCCTGGTGCGGGTCAGAGGCGGATCCGAGACATTCCTCGCCTGGTCCGAAGAACCCCTGCCGAGGGGCGCGACCGTGCTCGTGATCGGATCCCGTGGCAATCGCCAGGTAGACGTCATCGAGTGGGCCGATCCGTTGGATGCGCTGGGCGGCGGCGCCGTCGGCGCTGGTTAAGGAGACGAACGATGTTCGGTTACCGAGTTCCCGCCCCCGACGAGGCGATGCTGATCTCGGGAGGCAGGCGTGGGCTGGGGGGTGCGCCGTTCCGTGTGGTGACAGGCCACGGCAAGTTCGTGCTCCCTATCTTCCGCAAGACGCGCTTCCTCACACTGTCGATGTGCGAGTCCGAGGTCACCGAGACGTGTGTCACCCGGCAGGGCATCGCACTTCACGTCCGCGCCGTGATCGCTTTCAAGGTCGGCAATGACCACGAGAGCATCATCAACGCGGGCCAGCGATTCCTCTCCGACCAGGACCAGATGTCGGTGCTGACCGGGCGGATCTTCGCCGGCCACTTGCGCGCCATCATCGGCTCGATGACGGTCGAGGAGATCGTCACCGAACGGCAGAAGCTCGCGGCCGAGGTCCTGGACACCTCGAAGACCGAGATGGCCAAGATCGGTCTGATCGTGGACTCGCTGCAGATCCAGTCGATCGACGACGGCGACACCGGCTACATCGACGCGATGTCGGCCCCGCACAAGGCGGCCATCCAGCGGCAGGCCCAGATCGCCCAGGCCCAGGCCACCCAGGCGTCGGTCGAGGCGCAGCAGGTGGCCGCGCGGAACCAGGCCGAGTACGCGCGGCAGACCGCGGTGGTGAAGGCGGAGTACTCCGCGGAGGTGGAACGAGCAGAGGCCAAGGCGGCGCAGGCCGGGCCGCTGGCGAAGGCGCACGCGCAGCAGGAGGTGCTCGCCGCACAGACCGAGCTGGCCCAGCGCGCGGCCCAGCTCCGCCAGCAGGAGCTGATGGCCGAGATCGTCAAGCCGGCCGAGGCCGAGGCCGAGCGGATCAGGGTGCTGGCCGTGGCCGAGGCGGAGCGGATGAAGATCCAGGCCGAAGCCGCAGCCTCCTACGACCGGGTGGCGCTGGACCGGATGCTGATTGACCAGCTGCCGCAGATCGTGAAGGAGGCCGCGGGCGGCCTCGCCGGCGCCAATGTCAATGTGCTCAACGGCGCCGACGGCCTCGGCGAGATCGCGGCGGGCCTGGTCGGCCAGGGGCTGACGATCCTGGACTCGGTCAGGAAGAACCTGAGCGGTCCCGACAACCACCCGGAGAAGGGCAACGGTCGGCTCGGTCTGCCACGCCTGGCTGCACCCGAGAAGGGCTCGGAGAAGAAGGACGGCCCGGGCAAGCCGGCCCACGGCCAGGTCGTGATCGACTAGGTCCTGTCGTGACGCGGCGGCGGTCCGAGGGCCGCGGCGGCGGGGCTGCTGGTGGTGGGCATCGGCCCGACGCTGCGGGCGAGTTGAGGATCATCGAACCGCGCGGGGTGTTCCAGGCGTCTCTCCCGGCATGGGGATGATCTCGCGCTGCGCTCATCAGCTGCTCCGCTTCGGCTGGCTGCAGGCCCGCTGCTGCGCCTTCGCGTTCGCGCTCGTCGGCGGCATCGCGGTCTCGCGGCTCCTGCCCGACGACCTGCCGATCGCCCGCTACGACCTGGTGCTGGTGTACGGAATCCTGCTCGCGGTGCTGGCCAGGAAGGTCGGGTGGGACAGCGCCCGTGACACCGCGGTCATCGCCGGATGTCATCTGATCGGGCTGTTCTTCGAGCTGGTCAAGGTACGGATGGGGTCCTGGAGTTACCCGGAGGAGGCCCTGACCAAGGTCGCGGGGGTGCCTCTGTACGGCGGGTTTCTGTACGCGGCCGTGGGCAGTTACGTCTGCCGTGCCTGGCACCTGTTCGAACTGCGCCTGGACGGCTACCGCCCGCGGATCATGGCCGCCCTCGCCGGTGCGGTCTATCTGAACTTCTTCAGCCACCACTGGCTGCCCGACCTCCGCTGGGCGCTGGCCGCGCTGCTGCTGTGCGCGACCGCCAGGACGTTCGTGCGCTACCGCGTGGGCGCGCACAGCTATCGCATGCCGCTCGCTCTGTCGTTCGTGCTCATCGGGTTCTTCCTCTGGGTCGCGGAGAACATCGCGACGTACGCGGGCGCCTGGAGCTATCCGGACCAGCTCGGTGGCTGGCAGCCGGTGTCGGTGGCGAAGGTCGGGGCGTGGGCGCTGCTGATAACCGTGACCTTCGTCCTGGCGGCCGGGCAGCGCCGCCAGACACCCCGACCGACATAGCCGCGCTATGAGAAGCGGACTGTCAGAGGCGGGGCGTAACCGTTCAGTCGCCCTCGACAGCCCGCATGAACGCCGTGTTCACCGCGAGCAGTCCGCCGTCCACACGCAGCGTCGTGCCCGTGATCAGTACGCCGTACCCCTCGAAACGTCTCGTCGCGCTGCTCATAGCGCTGAACGTACCGCCCTGATCAGCGCCTGGGCCCGCGGATCCGCCGTAACACCCTTGCGCAGACCGTTGGTTACGTATCCGAGCGCGATGCCCGACTCGGGGTCGGCGAAGCCGAGCGAGCCGCCGCGGCCGGGGTGGCCGAAGGAGCCCGTGCCGAACAGCGGGGAGGCCGGACCGTGCAGCATGAAGCCGAGGCCGAAGCGGGTGGGCACGACCAGCACGCGGTCTGCTCCCGCCGACTCCTCGGTGCGGGCCAGAGTGAGCGTGGCGGGGGCGAAGAGCCGGCGTCCGCCGTCTACCTCGCCGATGGTGGCTGCGTAGAAGCGGGCGAGCGCACGGGCGGTGGAGATGCCGTTGGACGCGGGGAGTTCGGCGGCGCGGTAGGCGGGGTCGTTCTCGTCGGGGGCCGGGTCGATCGCCCCGAAGGCGCGCCGGGTGAGGGATTCGGGATCGTGGTAGGCCGCGGAGACGGCGGGCTTGGGGCGCAGCTTGAGGCCGCCGCCGTCCGCCGCCGCGGGCTCGTCGACCGGGCCGAGGCGCCCCACCCGGTGTGCCTCGTCCTGCGCCAGCCCGATCCAGAAGTCCAGGCCGAGCGGGCGGGCGATTTCCTCGGCGACCCAGCGGCCGATGGTGCGGCCGGTGACGCGCCGTACCAGTTCGCCGAGCAGCCAGCTGTAGGTCTGGGCGTGGTAGCCGTGTGCCGTGCCCGGCTCCCAGGCGGGGCGCTGGGCGGCGAGCGCGGCCGGACCGCTCACGCCGTCGGCGGCCTCGGCCGGGGTGAGCGGGCGGTCCAGGGCGGGCAGCCCGGCGCGGTGCGAGAGCAGTTGGCGTACGACGACGCGCTCCTTGCCCGCCGCCTTGAACTCCGGCCAGTACGTGCCGACGGGGGCGTCCAGGTCGATCCGGCCGCGCTGGTGGAGCAGGAGGACGACGGCCGCGGCGATGCCCTTGGTCGCCGAGCGGACGATCTGTGCGGTGTCCACGGCCCACGGCTCATGGCCGGCTGCATCGTCGGCGTTCCTGGTGCCTGCCCACAGGTCGACGACCTTGCGCCCGTCCCGGTAGACGGCGACGGCGGCGCCGCGTTCGCCGCGCTGCTCGAAGTTGCGTAGGAAGGCGTCCTTGACCGGCTCGAAGGCCTCCGTCACCGTGCCCCGGACGTCCACTGCGCCTGCCCTTCCGCTCCCGCTCATCCCCCCATGGTGCAACGGGCTCCGCCGGACTTGACTCGCGGGTCAGCTCAGCGGGAGGGAGCAAGCCCGGCCGAGAGGGACCAAGCTCGGCGAGAGGGACCAAGCTCGGCGAGTGGGATCACGAGAAGGATCACGAGAGGGTTCAAAGAGAAACAGATGCGGGGTCGAAGCCGAACGGGAGCTCCAGCCGGTGCGCCCGCATCAGTTCCTCGTCGCCCAGCAGCTTCTGCGTCGCCCCGTCCGCCGCGATCACGCCCTCGCTGAGGATCACCGACCGCGGGCACAGCTCCAGCGCATACGGCAGGTCGTGCGTCACCATCAGCACGGTCACGTCCAACGACCGCAGGATGTCGGCCAGTTCACGCCGCGACGCCGGGTCCAGATTGGACGAGGGCTCGTCCAGCACCAGGATCTCCGGCTCCATCGCCAGCACCGTGGCGACCGCGACCCGGCGGCGCTGCCCGAAGGAGAGGTGGTGCGGGGGCCGGTCCGCGTACCGCTCCATGCCGACCCGGGTCAGCGCCGAGACGACCCGCGCCTCCAGCTCCGCGCCGCGCAGCCCCGACGCCGCCGGCCCGAAGGCCACGTCCTCCCTGACCGTCGGCATGAAGAGCTGGTCGTCCGGGTCCTGGAAGACGATGCCCACCCGGCGGCGGATCTCCGCGAGGTTCGCCTTGGCGACCGGCAGGCCCGCGACCGAGACAGAGCCGACGCCGCCCGCGAGGATGCCGTTGAGGTGCAGGACGAGCGTGGTCTTGCCGGCACCGTTGGGGCCGAGCAGGGCGACCCGCTCGCCGCGCCCGACCGTCAGGTCGACGCCGAAGAGCGCCTGGTGGCCGTCGGGGTAGGCGTAGGCGAGGCCGCTGACCTCGAGAGATGCGGTGGTCATAGGGTCCATCCCAGCAGACAGACGGCGAGAGCCGTCAGGGGGAGTGCGGCCGCGTAGGTCCACTGCGCCCGGCTCGCGGTCACCTCGTCGATGACCGGCATGGTCCCGGCGTACCCGCGGCTGACCATGGCCAGGTGGACCCGCTCGCCGCGTTCGTAGGAGCGGATGAAGAGCGCACCGGCGGACTTGCCGAGGACGCCCCAGTGCCGCACGCCCTTCGCCTCGAAACCGCGCGACCTGCGCGCGATCGACATACGGCGCATCTCGTCGGTGACGACATCGCCGTAGCGGATCATGAAGGACGCGATCTGGACCAGCATCGGGGGCAGTTTGAGCCGCTGCAGGCCGAGCAGCAGGGAGCGCAGCTCGGTCGTCGAGGCGAGGATCACGGAGGCGGCGACGCCGAGTGTGCCCTTGGCGAGGACGTTCCAGGCGCCCCACAGACCGGGGACGCTCACCGACAGACCGAGGACGTGGACCTGCTCGCCGGGGACGACGAAGGGCATCAGGACCGCGAAGGCCACGAACGGGATCTCGATGAGAAGGCGCCGCAGCAGAAATCCGGCAGGGACATGGGCAGCGGCCGCGACCGCGGCGAGCAGCACCGCGTACAGCCCGAAGGCCCACATCGCCTCGCGCGGCGTGCAGACCACGACGAGCACGAAGGCCAGGACGGCCGCGAGCTTGCAGTGCGGCGGCAGTGCGTGGACCGGCGAGTGCCCGTGCCGGTAGAGCTTGTGCGTGTGGCCCGCGCCCATGTCAGACGGCGTCCGGTACGCGTGCGGGCCCCGCGTCCTTCGTCTGGCGGCGGCGCACCGACCAGAAGATGCCGGTGCCCGCGACGACGGTGACGCCGACGCCGATCACACCCGCGAGGCCGCCGGAGATCCGGGCGTCGGAGATGTCCTTGACGCCGTAGTCGGCGAGTGGGGAGTCCTTCGCCGCGTGGTCCTCGACCTTCTTGTCGATGCCCTTGTCGGCGGCGACCTTCTCCAGGCCGTCGGGGCTCGCGGAGGCGTAGTAGGAGACGAAGCCCGCCAGCACGAGGGCGGTGACCAGGCCGGTCGCCCAGACGGCCCGCGGGGACCGGGCGGCGACGGGGGCGGCCGCGGGGGCGTCGACGAGCTCGCCGCCGACGCGCAGCTTCAGCGGGGCGGCCAGTCCGCGAGCCCCGTGGACGAGGTCCGGACGTACGGCGATGACGGCGCCGACCGTCAGCATGGTGATCGCGGCCTCGCCGATCCCGATCAGGAGATGGACGCCGACCATCGCGGTGAGGACCTTGCCCACCGGGACATCGGTGGTCCCCCCGACGGCATAGATCGCGGTGAAGACGATGGCCGCGGCAGGCACCGAGACGAGCGCGGCGACGAAGGAGGCGACGGTCACCGAGCGGCGCTTCCGCGGCAGCACCGTGACCAGGCCGCGGAAGAGTGCGTACGAGACGACGACCGTGACCACGCCCATGACGGTGATGTTCACGCCGAGCGCGGTGAGTCCGCCGTCGGCGAAGAGGATGCCCTGCATCAGCAGCACGACGGATATGCAGAGCACGCCGGTGTACGGACCGACGAGGATCGCGGCGAGCGCGCCGCCCAGCAGATGTCCGCTGGTGCCGGCGGCGACCGGGAAGTTCAGCATCTGCACGGCAAAGATGAACGCGGCGACGAGGCCCGCCAGCGGCGCGGTCCTTTCTCCCCCATGGCCTTCGCCATGGGTGGGGGTCCCCCCGGCGGAGCCAGGGGGAGTACCCCCAAGCTCACGGCGGGCGCCGCGCAGGCTGACGGCAACGGCGCCGGCGGCGACGGCTCCGGCGGCCACCGATACCGGCGCGTTGATGAATCCGTCAGGGACATGCATGGCGGGCTCCGCTTCGGACAGATGAATAACTGTTCAATGATAGAGCCTTGTTGCAAACCATGTGCAAGAGCATGTCTGTCACAGATGGAGTCGAGCATCCGGTCAAAAATATGGGACATTAGAGGACAAAGGGGACGAAGTGAGGAGCGGCCGATGTCACCCGTCGTCGAGAATCATGCATTGGCCAGAATCATTACCGACGCTCCCCAGTACCGATCCGTCGAGGTCATCCTGGGTTACGACCCGGACGAGGATCCGCAGGCAGTGCGCTTCGGGTTCCCCAGCGGCCGCGCCTGGACCTTCCCCCGCGAACTGCTGGAGAAGGGGCTGCGAGTACCCGCCCGGATCGGCGACGTCGGGGTCTGGCCGTGCGGCCGGGTGCTGGCCATCCTCGAGTTCCATACGCCGGACGGCGTAGCGGTGGTCCAGTTCGACTCGAAGACGCTGATCCGATTCCTGCGGGAGACATACGAGATGGCCGCACCCGCCACCCAGAGGTGACGAGCACGGCCATCGGGTCGCGCGACGGTCCCCGTCCCCACGGCGCCGTCGCGCTGCCGGGAGTACGCCGCGGTGCAAGCACCGGCTCCACTGGAGCGGCTACGCCGCGCCCCTTGCCGGCGCACATCCCGGGGTCTACGCCGACTCAGACGCGCACCAACGCGCGTTCCTCGTCCGGGTCCTGAGGACCGGCGTCCGTCGCGCCGCCCGCCAGTTCCTTGTGCAGCTTCTCGCCCTCCACGTCCACATTCGGCAGCACCCGGTCCAGCCAGCGCGGCAGCCACCACGCCTTGTGACCGAGCAGCGCGAGCACGGCAGGCACGATCGCCATCCGGACCACGAAGGCGTCGAAGAAGACCGCGATCGCGAGACCGAAGCCGATCATCTTGATCATCTGCTCGCTCGAGCCGATGAAGCCGGAGAAGACCGCCATCATGATCACGGCCGCGGCCGTGACCACCCGGGCCCCGTGCTTGAAGCCGGTGACGATCGCCTCGCCGGGCCGCTCGCCGTGGACGTACGCCTCACGCATCCGCGTGACCAGGAAGACCTCGTAGTCCATGGCCAGGCCGAACACGACGCCCACCATGAAGATCGGCATCATCGACATGATCGGGCCGGTCTGCTCCACCCCGAACAGCGAGCCCAGCCAGCCCCACTGGAAGACCGCGACGACCGCGCCCAGCGCCGCGACGACGGACAGCAGGAAGCCGAGGGCCGCCTTCAGCGGCACCAGCACCGAGCGGAAGACCAGCATCAGCAGCAGGAACGCGAGACCGACGACGAGCGCGAGATAGGGCAGCAGCGCGTCGTTCATCTTCTGCGAGAAGTCGATGTTCATCGCGGTGGCGCCGGTGACCAGCACATCGTCACCGCTGTCGGCCCGGATGGAGTGGACGAGGTCCTCGGTCTCGACCGAGGACGGACGGTCCTTGGGGATGACCGTGATCATCGAGGTGTCGCCGGCCTTGTTCGGGGTCGGCGGCGTGACGGCCACGACGCCGTCGAGGCCCCGGATCTGCTTGACCGTACGCTCGGCCGCGCTCTTGTCGCCGTCGACGACCACCAGCAGCGGGCCGCTGAAGCCGGGGCCGAAGCCGTCGGACAGCAGGTCGTAAGCCTTGCGCTGGGTGGTCGAAACCGGCTGGGAGCCGTCGTCCGGCAGACCCATCTCCAGCGAGGCGGCCGGTACGGCGATGGCGCCGAGGCCGACAACTCCGGCGAGCAGCACGGTGACCGGGCGGCGCAGTACGAAGCGCGACCAGCGGGTGCCCATGTTCGGCTTCTCGCTCGTCTGCTTGCCCTTGCGGACCTTGCGGCCCAGCACCCGCTTGCCCGCGAAGCCGAGCAGCGCGGGGATCAGGGTGAGCGCGATGAGGACCGCGATGACGACGGTGCCCGCGGCGGCGAAGCCCATCTTGGTGAGCATGGGGATGTTGACGACGGCGAGGCCGACCAGCGCGATGACCACGGTCAGGCCCGCGAAGACGACCGCGGAGCCCGCGGTGCCGACGGCCCGGCCGGCCGCCTCCTCGCGCTCGCGGCCCTCGGCCAGCTCGGCGCGGTAGCGGGAGACGATGAACAGCGCGTAGTCGATGCCGACCGCGAGACCGATCATCGTCGCGAGCGTCGAGGTGGTGGAGCCCAGGTCGAGCACGTTCGCCAGCGCGGTGATGGTGGAGATGCCGATGCCGACGCCGATGATCGCGGTGAGCAGCGGAAGTCCGGCGGCGACCAGCGAGCCGAAGGTGATGACCAGCACCACTGCGGCGATGGCGACGCCGATGATCTCGCCCGGGCCGGTCTCCGGGACGGCCTGCAGCGCGTCGCCGCCGATCTCCACGGTCAGCCCGGAGTCACGGGCCTCGGTGCCGGTCTTCTCCAGCGCTTTGCGGGTCTCCTTGGTCAGCTCCATCGAGCTGACCTTGTACGTGACGGCCACGTAAGCCGTACGGCCGTCCTTGGAGACCGCCTTGGCGGTGTACGGGTCGGCGACGGAGGCGACCTGGTCGGAGCCGTCCTTCAGCGCGGTGACCGCCTTGTTCACCTCGGCCTTGTTGGCCGCGTCGGTCATCTTGCCGCCGTCGGGCGCCTTGAAGACGACGCGGGCGGTCGCACCGTCGGGGCTGGCCCCGGGGAAGCGCTCTTCCAACAGGTCGAAGGCCTTCTGCGCCTCCGTGCCAGGTATCGAGAAGGACGACGAGGTGGCGGTGGACGCGGAGGCCGCGCCGACCCCGGCGAGCGCCAGCAGCGCCACCCACAGCAGGGCGACGAGGCGGCGGCGCCGGAATGCGGACCGCCCGAGTTTGTAGAGAAACGTGGCCACGAGGGCGTACTCCCGTGTGTGAGGTGAACAGGGCATGGGGAGCCGGCCCGACGACGAGAGCGGCGCGCGTCAGGGTGGTGCGGGGAGGGATCAGCCGTACGGGGAGGTACGGAGGAGGTCAGACGCCGAGGGCGGGGAGAACCACGGCGTCCAGGTAGTCGGTGAGGAAGGTCCGGTCGGGGGTCCGGTCCTCGATCAGCTGCCGGGCGACGAACGCGCCGACCAGCATGTGCGCAACGAAGTCCAGCGCGCGGTTGTCCACGCTGACCTCGCCCCTTTCCACGGCCCGCCGCAGCAGCGTGTCGAGTCCGGTGATCTCGGGCTCGATCAGCAGCTCCCGCAGGGCCTGGTGGAGATCGGGGTTGCCGTGGATGGCCTGGGCCAGACCCCGCATCAGCGCGGAGTCCTTCTCCATCTGGCAGTCGTCGGTGCGCTCCAGCATCGTGTGGAAGTCGCCGCGCAGGGTGCCGGTGTCGATGTCGGCGACACTCACCGGCTTGTTGTGCCGCAGCGCCCTGGCGACCAGCTCCGGCTTGCTCCGCCACTGGCGGTAGAGCGTGGCCTTGCTGGACCGGGTCCGGGCGGCGACGGCGTCCATCGTCAGGGCGTCGTAGCCGACCTCGCGCAGCAGGTCGAGCACGGCTTCGTACAGCTCTGCCTCGCGCTCGGGCGTGAGCCGGCTGCGCGTCATGGTCGACCTCCCGTCACTGTCAATGTCACTGTCACCGTCACTGCCGAACGAAACGGTTTCGTACACCTCGACGTTACCCCCGACCGCCCGCGAAACGAAACCGTTTCGCTTGTGTCCTGAGTCACGGCGCGGATTCGCCCCGCTCCACAAGTTGCCGCACCTCCGGAGCGCGGAAAGCATTGGGGGGTGAGTGACGACGTCGCGTATCTCCGTTTCCCTCATCTCCACGACGACGTGCTGTGCTTCGCCGCCGAGGACGATCTCTGGATCGCCCCGCTGGTACCGGCCGGGCAGCGGCCGGAACGCGCCTGGCGGCTCACCGTCGACCGCACCCGAGTCGGCCATCCGCGCTTCTCCCCCGACGGCACCGAGATCGCGTACACGAGCTGGCGCAGCCTCGACCCGGAGATCCACCTGGCGCCGGTCGCCGGCGGGCCCGCGCGCCGGCTGAGCTACTGGGGCTCGACCGACACCCGGGTGTGCGGCTGGGACCCGGACGGCCACATCCTCGCCGTCTCCTCGCACGGCCAGCCGTTCTCGTACTTCTCCTGGGCCTACAAGGTGGACACCGACGGCTCCCCGGGCCGGCGGCTCCCCTGGGGCCCGGCCTCCGACATCCAGGTCATGGACACCGAGGGAGAGCACCGCACGCTGCTGCTCACCGGCAAGCCGCCGCACGAGCCGGCCGCCTGGAAGCGGTACCGCGGTGGGGCGACGGGCCGGCTCTGGCTGCACGGCGAGCGGCTGCTCGGCGATCTGAACGGCCATCTGGACTGCCCGATGTTCGTCTCGGGCCGCATCGCGTTCCTCTCCGACCACGAGGGCATCGGCAATCTCTACTCCTGCCGGCCCGACGGGACCGATCTCCAGCGGCACACCGATCATGACACCTTCTATGCCCGGCACGCCTCGAGCGACGGTCGCAGGGTTGTCTACCAGTGCGCGGGCGACCTGTGGATCGTCGACGAACTGACGCCGGACGCCGAGCCGCGCATGCTGGCGGTACGGCTCGGCGGGCCGCGCGCCGGACGGCGTACGTACCAGGTGCCGGCCGCCAACCATGTGAACGCGATCGCGGTGGACACGACGGGGCGGGCCAGCGCCGTCTCCGTACGCGGCAGCCTGTACTGGCTCACGCACCGCGACGGTCCGGCGCGGACGATCGCGGACACCCCGGGCGTACGGGTCCGCAGGCCGGAGATGCTCGGCAGCAGCGGCCAGGTCGCGTATGTCACCGACGCGGACGGCGAGGACGCGATCGAGATCGCCTATCTGCCGCGGGCGAGCGGCGACCGGGAGCCGCGGCGGCTGGCCTCCGGCGAACTGGGCCGGGTCCAGGAGCTGGTCTCGGACCCGGACGGGGAGCGGCTCGCGATCGCCTCGCACGACGGTCGCCTGCTGCTGATCGACGCGAGTGAGGAGGCCGGGGAAGGTGAGGTCACCGAACCGAGTGCCGGTGAAGGCGAGGTCACCGAACTGATTCGTTCGGACAACGGCCCGGTCCGCGATCTGGCCTTCTCGCCCGACGGTCATTGGCTGACCTGGTCGCACCCGGGCATCGGCCGCTCGCTGCGGCAGATCAAGATGGCGCGCATCAGCGACCGTACGATCGTCGACGTCACCAACGGCCGCTTCGAGGACGAGAATCCGGTCTTCACGCGCGACGGCCGCTACCTCGCGTTTCTGTCCTGGCGGGGCTTCGACCCGGTGTACGACGTGCACACCGGGGACCTGTCCTTCCCGCTGGGCTGCCGCCCCTATCTCGTACCGCTGTCCTCGGCCACTCCCTCGCCCTTCGCGCTGCTGCCGGACGGACGGCCCGCGGCGGGCGGGCTCGACCCGCTGGACGAGCCGGCCAACGGGGGCGGGGACGGAACGGTGACGGTCGAGGTCGAGGGGCTGGAGAGCCGGGTGACACCCCTTCCGGTGTCGGCCTCCAAGTACTCGGCGCTCCACCCCGTCAACGGTGGCGGCCTGGTCTGGCTGCGCTGGCCGATCTCCGGGGCGCTCGGCGAGACCTTCGCCAACCCGGCGGACACGTCCGGCCGCCCCGCCCTCGAACACTTCGACATCACCAAGGCGCGGCGGACCGAACTGGTCGGCCATGTCGACTGGTTCTCGGTCAGTGGTGACGGCAGCCGGCTGGTGGTCGTGGACGAAGGGGAGCTGCGGGCCGTCCCGGCGACCGAGTCCGGCGACATCGACTCGACGGTCTATCTGGACCTGCGCCGGATCCTGCACGAGGTGGACCCGGCGTCCGAATGGCGCCAGGCGTACGACGAGGCGGGCCGGATCATCCGCGCGTACTTCTGGGAGCCCGGCATGTGCGGGATCGACTGGGGCGCGGTGCTCGATCAGTACCGTCCGCTGGTCGAACGGGTCGCGGCGCCGGACGAGTTCGCGGATCTGCTGCGCGAGGTGCTGGGCGAACTGGGCACGTCCCATGCGTACGTCACGCCCGCGCGGCGCAGCGAGGGGCCGCCGCACTACCAGCGGGCGATGGGTCTGCTGGGCGCGAACCTGGTCCGCCGGAACGGCGACTGGGTGGTCGCCAGGATCCTGCCGGGCGACTCGTCCGACTCCAAGGCGCGCTCGCCGCTGGCGGGCACGGGCATCCGCGACGGCGCGATCCTCACGCATGTGGACGGCCGGCGGGTGGATCCGGTGACGGGCCCGTACCCAATGCTCTCGGCGGCCGGCGGCACGACCGTCGAGCTGACCTTCCGGCCGCCGGAGGGCGAAGGGCCCTCCCGGCGGGTCGCGGTCGTCCCGCTGGTGGACGAGCGGCCGCTGCGGTACCAGGACTGGGTGGCCAAACGCCGTGAGGTGGTACGGGAGTTGAGCGGCGACCAGTGCGGCTATCTCCATATCCCGGACATGGGCGGCTCGGGCTGGGCCCAGTTCAACCGTGATCTGCGGATGGCGATGTCGCGCCCCGCGCTGATCGTGGACGTGCGGGGCAACGCGGGCGGCCACATCAGCGAGCTGGTGATCGAGAAACTGACCCGCAAGATCATCGGCTGGGACCTGACGCGGAACGCCCAGCCCGTCTCGTACGCCTCCAACGCGCCACGCGGCCCGATCGTCGCGCTGGCCGACGAGGCGACGTCCTCCGACGGCGACATGATCACGGCGGCGTTCAAACTGCTGGGCCTGGGCCCGGTGGTGGGCAGCCGGACATGGGGCGGCGTGGTGGGCATGACGGGCCGCCACCGTCTGGGCGACGGCACGGTGATCACGGTCCCGATGAACGCGGCGTGGTTCGACGCGTACGGCTGGTCCGTCGAGAACCACGGCGTCGAACCGGACGTGGACGCGCTGCGCACCCCCCTGGACTGGGCCGAGGGCCGCCATGTGCAGCTGGACGACGCGATCCAACTGGCGCTGGAGCTGCTGAAGACCCACCCCGCGGCGACTCCGCCCGACTACGAGGGAACACCGGATCTGCGCCGCCCGAAGCTTCCGCCGCGACGGAAGGGACGTGGGCGGCGGCGGAAGTGACATGGGGGCGCCCCCATGCTCGCGAGCGCCCCGCTACTTCCTCAGCCGCCGGTCCATGGCCATCGAGAGTTCCGCCTCCACCACGCTCTTCGCCAGCGGGCGCAGCCTCTCCACTTCGCCCTCCGCCGTGTGGGCCTGCAGGGTCTCGACGAAGAGGTCCGCCAGGGCATCGGCGTGGGCGCGCACCTTGCGGCCCACCTCCAGGACCTCCGAGAGCGGCACGCCCTCCCGTACCAGTGCCGAGGAGACCTCCAGCAGGCGGCGGCTGATGTGGACGATCTCGTCGCCGTCCGTCGCCAGATAGCCGAGGTCCAGCGCGGCCGCCAGGTTCTCGGGGGTGACCTCGCCCTCGAAGTAGTCGGCCAGTTCCTGGGGGGTGAGGCGGATCGGCTCCTCCTCGGTGGGAGCGCCCAGACCCAGGACGTCGCCGACGTCCCGGCCGCTCTCGAACGCCGTGGCCAGATCCGCGATCCCGTTCAGCGTGTGGCCGCGCTCCAGCAGGGCGGCGATCGTACGCAGCCTGGCCAGGTGGTGGTCGTCGTACCACGCGATACGACCCTCGCGGCGAGGTGGCGGTATCAGCCCGCGCTCGCGGTAGAAGCGCAACGTGCGCACCGTGATGCCGGCCTCCTTGGCCAGCTCTTCCATGCGGTACTCGCGTACGTCTGCCACAGCGGAAGCCTATGTTGTACCACCGGTAACTTGTCGCGTCCTACCCCTACCGCAAGGTATGCCGCTCCTCTACTCTCCCAACCATGCCAGTGATTGCTGGCAGGGTTATGACGTTCAGCGGGAGGCGGCGGCATGGGCCAGCGCGAGCACTCACGACACGAGCACGTACGGGTGGCGGTGATCGGATCCGGCTTCGGCGGCCTGGGCGCCGCGGTCCGGCTGCGCCGCGAAGGGATCACCGACTTCGTCGTCCTGGAGCGTGCGGACTCGGTCGGCGGGACCTGGCGGGACAACAGCTACCCCGGGTGCGCGTGCGACGTGCCCTCGCACCTCTACTCGTTCTCCTTCGCGCCCAACCCCGACTGGCCCCGTACCTTCTCCGGCCAGGAGCACATCCGCGCCTATCTGGAGCATGTCGCGGACACCTTCCGGCTCCGCTCCCACATCCGCTTCAACCACGAAGTGCTGATGATGCGCTGGGACCGCGACGAACTGCGCTGGGAGATCGAGACCTCCCAGGGGACGCTCACCGCGGATGTGGTCGTCTCCGCGACCGGACCGCTGTCCGACCCCAAGATCCCGGAGATCCCCGGTCTCGCCGAATTCCCCGGCAAGGTCTTCCACTCCTCCCGCTGGGAGCACGACTACGACCTGCGTGGCAAGCGGGTCGCCATGATCGGCACCGGCGCGTCCGCGATCCAGATCGTGCCCGCGATCCAGCCGCAGGCAGCGAAGCTGACCCTCTTCCAGCGCACCCCGCCGTGGGTGTTGCCGCGGATGGACCGGCAGATCACCGGAGTCGAGCGCTGGCTGCACCGGCAGCTGCCGTTCACCGGGACCGCGCGGCGCGGACTGCTGTGGGGCATCAGGGAGTTGCAGGTCTCGGCCTTCACCAAGCGGCCGAACGAGCTCGGGCTGATCGAGGCGATGGCCAGGGCGAATATGGCCAAGTCCATCAAGGACCCGGCCCTGCGGGCCACGTTGACACCCTCGTACCGCATCGGCTGCAAGCGGATCCTGCTGTCGAGCGAGTACTACCCGGCGCTCGCCAAGACCAATGTGGATGTGGTGGCTTCCGGGCTGGCGGAGGTACGGGGATCGACGCTCGTGGCCGCCGACGGCAGCGAGACCGAGGCCGACGCGATCATCTTCGGCACCGGATTCCGTGTGACGGACATGCCGATCGCCGACCGCGTGGTCGGGGCGGACGGGATCACCCTCGCCGAGTCGTGGAAGGACGGGATGCAGTCGCTGCGCGGCGCGACCGCGGCCGGGTTCCCCAACTGGATGACGATCATCGGCCCCAACACGGGCCTCGGGAACTCCTCGATGATCCTGATGATCGAGTCGCAGCTGAACTACATGGCCGACTACATGCGGCAGTTGACCGTCCTCGGCGGGCGCGGGGCGCTGGCGGCCCGGCCGTCCGCCGTGGGCGCGTGGAACCGGCGGGTGCAGGAGCGGATGAAGCGGACCGTGTGGCAGACCGGCGGCTGCACCAGCTGGTATCTGGACGCGAACGGCCGCAACACGACGATCTGGCCGGGGACGACGGGGGAGTTCCGGAAGGCGACGCGTGCGGTGGACCTCGCGGAGTACGAGGTCATACGCGTGCCCGCGAAGGATGTCCGGCCTGTCGTGGAAGCCGCTGAAGCCTCCGAAGCCGCGGAGGTTGCGCGATGAGCCGGACACTGACCGCCGTCTCGGCCGACGGATCGCAGATCCATGTCGAGGTGCACGGCCCGGACGGCGCACCCGCCGTCGTACTGGCCCACGGCTGGACCTGCTCGACCGAGTTCTGGGCCGCACAGATCCGGGAACTGGCGGGCGATCACCGGGTCGTCGTCTACGACCAGCGGGGTCACGGCCGCACACCGGCCGCCGCGGTCGGCACCGACGTACTCGCCGACGACCTGGAGGCGGTGCTCGGCGCCGTACTGGCACCGGGCGAGAAGGCCGTGCTCGCCGGGCACTCGATGGGCGGGATGACGCTGATGGCGGCGTCCGGGCGGGCCGCGTTCACGGAGCACGCGGCGGCGGTGCTGCTGTGCAGTACGGGCAGTTCACGGCTGATCGACGAGTCCCTGATACTGCCCATGCGCGCCGGGCGGCTGCGCACGAGGCTCACCGGGCTGATCCTCGGCGCGCGAGCCCCGCTCGGCCCCGTGACGCCGCTCTCCAAGCGCATCCTCAAGTACGCGACGATGGGCCCCGGTTCGGCGCCGGAACGGGTCGCGGAGTGCGCCCGTATCGTGCACGCCTGCCCGCGGACGTCCCGGGTGACCTGGTCGCAGGTGCTCGCCGGGCTCGATCTCGACTCGGGCGTACGGGAGTTGAGGGTGCCCACGGTCGTGGTGTCTGGCACGGCGGACCGGCTCACTCCGATCGTGCACGCGCGGCGTATTGCCGCCGCGCTGCCAAAGTGCCTGGAGCTCGTGGAGCTCGCCGGGATGGGACACATGACGCCCGTGGAGGCGCCGGAAGCCATCACCGCGAAGATCCGTGAGCTGGTGACTACGTTTGTGAAGGCGAAGGAGGAGGCCGCATGAGCAGGGTGAGCCTGGAGGGACAGGTCGCGGTCGTCACCGGCGCGGCACGAGGAGTGGGCGAGCTGCTGGCCCGCAAGCTCTCGGCGCGCGGCGCGAAGGTGGCACTGGTCGGCCTGGAGCCGGACGAGCTGAAGCAGGTATCGGGCAGGCTGCACACCGAGAGCGACTGGTGGCATGCCGATGTCACGGACCACGAGGCGATGGCGCAGGTCGCGCAGGAGGTCAAGGAGCGCTTCGGCAAGGTCGACATCGTGGTCGCCAACGCGGGCGTGGCCTCGGGCGGTCCTTTCCTGGACTCGGACCCGGTGGCGTGGCGGCGGGTGATCGAGGTCAATCTGATCGGGAGCGCGGTGACGGGGCGGGCGTTCCTGCCGGTCCTGGTGGAGAGCCGGGGCTACTTCCTGCAGATCGCGTCGCTGGCGGCGATCACGCCGGCGCCGATGATGACGGCGTACTGCGCGTCGAAATCGGGCGTGGAGGCGTTCGCGCACAGCCTGCGGGCGGAGGTCGGCTACCGGGGTGTGCGGGTCGGCGTCGGCTATCTGTCCTGGACGGACACGGACATGGTGCGGGGCGCGGACCAGGACGAGGTGATGCGGGAACTGCGGCAGCGGCTGCCGTGGCCGACGAACCGCACCTACCCGCTGGGCCCGGCGGTGGACCGGATCGTGGCGGGGATCGAACGGCGTTCCCCGCATGTGTACGCGCAGTGGTGGCTGCGGGGGATGCAGTCGGTGCGGGGATATCTGCCGTCGCTCATCGGCGTGGTGGGGCAGCGGGAGATGAGGCGCTTCGAGCCGCGGCTCGGCGGGGTCGGGAAGGGGCTCGTGGGAGCGGGCGGGGCGGCGGACGAGGCGGAGCGTACACAGCGGCATTGATCGAAATGCGTGGAATGTTCCTGCGTGCCAGGCTGGTCGGGGGTCCGGGGGTGTTCGTCCTCGGCCCCCTCACACCCCGAGGAGTGAACTTCCATGGGCAGGAAAGGCCAGTCCCAGGACAAGAAGAAGCTCAAGGAGCAGCCGAAGCGGGCGCCGAGCAGCAGGCATGACGAGGCGTGGGAGCGGACTGCGCAGGGGGATGAGCTGGTGCGGCCTACGGACGAGATGATGCGCGAGGCGGAGGACAAGCTCCGCCAGGACTACAGGGACTGAACGGTGCGGGTGGTGTGAGGGGCGCGTTTCCCCCACCCACCCGCCCTGAAATGTGGGGGTACGGGGTACCCCCACACCCCCTGACTGCCGCAGACCGGGGGACGGAGCCGTCCCCCGGCGCGAAGCTGCCGCACCCCTCCCCCACGCCCGCAGGGCGGGGCTGAATTTTCAGCCCGTCCGGTGATTGAGGACTGGGGGTCTGGGGGCGAGGCCCCCAGTTTCGGGATGGGGGTACCTCCCACGGCCGCCAGGCCGTAGGGGGAGGGCGGGGTGGGGGAACAAGCCCCGGCCCGAGCCACGGCACCCCGCAGATACGCGCCCCGCGGCGCGAAGCTGCCGCACCCGGCGTACGCGGCGTCAGCCCCCGCGAACACTTCCCCCGGGGTCCGGGGCAGCGCCCCGGTTCGGGGAACCCACCTACAGCTCATACACCGCGCTCACCGGCGCATGATCACTCCACCGCTCCCCATGCGTCGCCGCCCGCTCCACCCACGCCTTCACCGCGCGCCCCGCCAGCCCCGCCGTCGCCACCTGATAGTCGATCCGCCACCCCGTGTCGTTGTCGAAGGCCCGCCCCCGGTACGACCACCACGAGTACGGCCCCTCCATATCCGGATGCAGCGCCCGCATCACGTCCACGTACTCCGCCTCGTCGAAGACCCGCGACATCCACTCCCGCTCCTCCGGCAGAAAGCCGGAGTTCTTCTTGTTGCCCCGCCAGTTCTTGAGGTCCGCCTCGCGATGCGCGATGTTCCAGTCGCCGCACACCACCACCTCACGGCCGTCCGCCGCCGACCGCGCCTTCAGTTCGCGCAGATACGGCAGGAACTCCGCCATGAACCGCATCTTCTCGTCCTGCTTCTCCGTCCCCACCTCCCCCGACGGCAGGTACAGGCTCGCGACCGTGACGCCCGGCAGATCCGCCTCGACGTACCGCCCGCTCGCGTCGAACTCGCTCGACCCGAAGCCGATCCGCACCCCGTCCGGCTCACGCCGCGTATAGAGGGAGACACCCGCGCGCCCCTTCGCCAGGGCCGGGGCGTGCACCGTGTGCCAGCCGGCCGGCTCGCGGACCTCGTCCGGGAGCTGGTGTGCCTCGGCCCGTACCTCCTGGAGGCAGATCACGTCCGCGGCAGTGCCGGCCAGCCACTGAACGAAGCCCTTCTTGGCCGCGGCGCGCAGCCCATTCACATTCACGGTTGTCACGGTGAGCATCCCGGCACCCTACCGAGCACCACACCGGCAGCCCGCATTCGCACCCACGTACCCTCTTGCGCATGCATTTCCGCCAGCTGCCCTTCGACCACCCCGATGCCGTCAAGCTCAACGACGAGGTCCAGCTCGAATACGCCCGCAGGTACGGGGACGGGGGCGATGCCACCTCCCTCGATCCCTCGATGTTCATGCCGCCGCTCGGGCTCTACCTCCTGGTGTACGACGGTCAGGACCGCCCCGTGGCGACCGGCGGCTGGCGCTGCCAGGACGAGAACGACGAGGGCTACAGCGACGGCGACGCCGAGCTCAAGCGCATGTATGTGATCCCCGAGGCGCGCGGTCTCGGTCTCGCCCGCCGGATTCTCACCGCCCTGGAGGACGATGCCCGCGCCGCCGGCCGTATCCGGATGGTGCTGGAGACCGGCACCAAGCAGCCCGAGGCGATCGCGCTCTACACCTCCGCCGGCTATGAGCCGTGCGCGAAATTCGGCCACTACCGCGAGTACGAGAACAGCCGCTGCTTCGCGAAGCCTTTGTCGCGGCCCTGACATAATCGCGCTTCCCGTGGCACTCTGCCTCACGCACGCCGATCCGCACCGCCTCATTCCCCACCCTGCCCGCGCGACACCACGCGCGGGCACGGCAGAAGGAGATATGCGTGAGACGCCATCGCACTGCCGCAGCGATCCTGTTGGCCGTCGGCACCCTGCTCGCCGGCGCACTGTCGGCCACCGCCGCCGGCGCCACCCCCACTCCCTCCCCCACCCCCACGGTCTTCAAGCAGCAGCAGACGAAGGGCTTTTGGACCGCCGAGCGGATGCGCCACGCAACCCCGCTCGATCTGCTGCCGCTGACCCGGAACGGGCTCAAGGCGCTCAAGGCCCCGAAGCGCGCGGGCACTGAGACCGTCATATCCCCCACCGGCGTCTCGGTCATGTCCTTCCCGCAGGCGGGCGGAGCATGGACGGGCGGCGGCGCGGTGGTCAAGACGTCCGGCCGGGTCTTCTTCACCTTCCAGGGGCGTACGGCCTCCTGCTCGGGCGACTCGGTCACCAGCCAGAACGGCAGCACGGTGATCACCGCGGGACACTGCGTGAAGTACCAGGGCAGCTGGCACACCAACTGGGTCTTCGTGCCCGCGTACAGCAACGGCCAGGCGCCGTACGGCCAGTGGAGCGCCACCAAGACGCTGACCACCCCGCAGTGGCAGGCGAGCGAGGACATCAACTACGACGTCGGCGCGGCGGTTGTCGCCCCGCTGAACGGCCAGAAGCTCGCCTCGGTCGTCGGTGCGCAGGGCCTGTCCTTCAACGGCGGCTACAACAAGCAGATGTACGCCTTCGGCTTCCCCGCGGCCGCTCCGTACGACGGGACCAAGCTGGTCTACTGCAGCGGGAACTCCTCGAAGGACTTCCTCTTCTCGCAGGACCACAGCCTGGGCTGCAATATGACGGGCGGCTCCAGCGGCGGCCCCTGGTTCACGTCCTTCAGCGAGTCCACCGGCACCGGTCTGCAGGCCTCGGTGAACAGCTTCGGCTACACCTTCCTGCCGAACCGGATGTTCGGCCCGTACTTCGGCAATGACGCGAAGGCGCTCTACGACAAGGCCCAGGTCTCCTGAGCCGCGCGGGCGGTCGGCGGGGGCGGCTCAGCCCCCGCCGGTCTCCCCCGGCGCTACGGCGGGCAATCCCCGTATGCCGCCCGGAAGTTGCGACCTGAGCCCGCGTCAGCGCGGTGTTCCGATCCTTCCCGGCGCGGCGGCGCCCGCGTCGTGCTCGCCCTCCGTGTCCACATGCGGCAGGATCCGGTCCAGCCACCGCGGCGTCCACCACGCGGACTTGCCGAGCAGCGTCATCACCGCCGGGACCAGCAGCAGCCGCACGACGGTCGCGTCGATGAGCACGCTCACGGCAAGGCCGAGCCCCAGCATCTTCACCACGATGTTGTCGCTGATGATGAACGCGGCGAAGACGCTGACCATGATCAGGGCCGCACAAGTGATCACCCGTGCGGTGATCTCCAGCGCATGCGCCACGCTCTCCTTCGGGTCGCCCGTGCGCAGCCAGGCCTCATGGATGCGGGAGAGCAGGAAGATCTCGTAGTCCATGCTCAGACCGAAGACGATCGCGAACATCATCATCGGCACATAGCTCTCGATGGGCACATCGCCCGACACTCCCAGCGCCGGGCCGCCCCAGCCCCACTGGAAGACGGCGACGACGACTCCGTAAGAAGCGGCGATCGACAGGACGTTGAGCACGGCGGCCTTGAGCGCGACCAGCACCCCGCGGAAGACGATCAGGATAATGAGGAAGGCGAGCGCGACCACCACCAGGATGATCAGGAGCAGCCGGCTGGAGACGAGGTCCAGGAAGTCGACCTGGGCGGCCGTCGTGCCCGTCACATAGCCCTTCGCGGAGGTGCCCTTGACAGCGTCGGGCAGGACGTCGTCCACCATGTGGTTGACCAGTTCTGTGGTCTTCTCGTCCTGCGGCGCCTGAGTCGAGTAGGCCGTGCCGACCAGGACGTCCCCGTCCTGAGTGGGTTTCAGCGGAGTGATGGTGGCGGCGTTCGGTACATCGGTGAGCGCCTTCTGTGCCTGTGTGGCGAGCGCCGACCGGTCTGCCGCGGGCACCGAGGTCTGGTCGATGACGAGGGTCAGCGGCCCGTTGGAGCCGGGCCCGAAGGCGCTGGACATCAGGTCGTACGCACGCCGGTCCGTGAAGGACTTGGGATCCGCGCCGTCGCCGATGTGGCCGAGCTGGATGGAGAAGAGCGGGATGGCGAGTACGGCGATGACGATCACGCCGCCGGTCAGGAACGTCCACGGGCGGCGCTCGACACGCATCGCGTACCGGTGCCAGGTGCCGTGCGCCTCGGCACCGGGCTCCGCTTCCGTCTCCGCGATCGGCCTGCGCACGTGGTACTTGTCGATCCGCCGGCCGATCAGCCCCAGCAGGGCGGGCACCAGGGTGAGCGCGCCGGCGACCGCCGTGACCACGGTGACGGCGGCGGCCACGCCGAGTTTGCCGATGAAGCTGATCCCGGAGACCCAGAGGCCGGACAGGGCGATGATCACCGTGCAGCCGGAGACGAGCACCGCCCGCCCGCTGGTGGACACCGCGTGCCCGGCGGCCCTCGCCGGATCCATGCCGTCCATGATGTTCTGCCGGTGCCGGGTGAGCAGGAACAGCGCGTAGTCGATCCCCACACCGAGACCGATCATGGTGGCCAGGGTGGGCGAGACCGTGGCGAAGGTGAACGCGGCGGCGAGCAGGGCCAGACAGGCGAGCCCGCAGATCACGCTGATCAGTGCCGTCACCAGCGGCACACCGGCGGCGATCACACTGCCGAACCCGACCAGCAGCACCACGATCGCCACCGCGAACCCGATCAGCTCACTGATCCGGTCGTTGGCCGCGGGGCGAGCCAGCTCCCCGAGCGGACCGCCGTACTCCACATCCACCCCGGCGTCCCGCAGCGGCTTGACGGCCTGATCCACCCCGTCGAGATACGACTCCCCCAAAGTGGAGGGCTGAACGTCGAAGCGGACGGTGATGTAGCCGGTTGCGCCATCCGTGGACAGCGGGCCCACGTTCGGTCCGGGCGGCGGCGGGGGCGGAGTCGTGCCCGCGGGTGGCAGCGGACTCTGCGCGGAGAGCACATGCGGCAGCTTCTGGAGGCTGGCGACCGTCGAGGACATCTGCGAGCCGAAGTCGGTGAGCGGCTTCGCGGTGTCGTGCAGCACGATCTGGCTGCCGTAACCCCCGGCTGCGGGGTCGTGCTTCTGGAGCACGTCCAGCCCGTCCTGCGACTGGGTGCCCGGCAGTGCGAAGTCGTCTGAGTAGTCGCCGCCGTAGGCGTGATTCAGTACCTGAAGACCCGCCAGCGCGACCAGCCAGGCCACGATGACCAACACACAGCGCCGAGCGCACCATTCACCGAGCCGACGCAGCATGCGTTTCTCCCGACGGGAAGCCGAAGCGGACATTCAGCATTAAAAGCCGATTCCGCCCGGACGGCATGCGCAACTCCACCCAGCACAACGACGAGGTCCCGTCTGATCGTGATGATCGGACGGGACCTCGTCAGTTGTTGTGGGCCGTTCGCGGGTGGGTCTGAGCTGGGGGGATGGCGACGTCCATCGAAGGCTTCCCAGGACTGGAAAGATCATTTCCCAGCTGGTTGCAGAGCACACGCAGTGGCCCGCACCCTGCCATCGCCACGGCAGATGGGGAGTAATCCGCGATTTACCAGCTGCGTGGACGTGGGATTCCTACCCGTTGTGGAGCTGCCCCGAGACGGCAGCGCTTCGGCCCGCCTTGCCTAGGCAATGGGGGAGCCACTGCGCCGCCAGTCGTGGTCTGCGCTGCACGCCGGATGGCAGCTTCGGCTCACGACGATGCGCGGCGGCCACGGGCCGGTCCGCCGGCGGCAGCAAGGCTGTGGCTGAGGGCTCTCTGCTCGGATCCGCTCGCCGCACCACGAGAGACCCCCCATTGGATACGATCCGAAAAGGCTGACGCATGGGGCTGGGGGCTGAAGATGCGCGCATGGGTCGTCAGGGCTGGCAGCGACGGCGAGCGCGAGGGGCCGGAACTGAGTCAGGGCATTGTCGCCGCCGGATGGCCCGAACTCGGAGACATCACAGCAGCGGCCGGCCGCGAAACCCTTCGCGCTGCGTTGGAGAAGACGTACGCGGGCTACAGCCCACGAGTAATCGGCAACTGGGCGGGGCAGCTGTGGCGCTTCCGTCATGACATGTCGGCAGGTGACCTGGTCGTCCTTCCGCGCCGCTCACGGCAGCTAGCGCTGGGGCGCATCGCGGGCCTTTACGAGTTCGTCCCCAACGCCGACCCGGGCTTGCAGCACACTCGGTCTGTCGACTGGGTGCGGACGGACCTGGACCGCAACGCGGTGCAACAGGACCTGCTCGACAGTATGGGTTCGCTTCTCACGATCTTCGAGCTCCGCCGGTACGACGCCGCCAACCGCGTCGCCGCCCTGCTCGACAGCGGGGCGGACCCCGGCCCCGGCAACACCGCTCCAGACAGCCCCACATTCGCCTCCTCGGTCAAATTGCTGGAGGCAGCCGTCGATGCCCCGGCTGATGCGCCTTTGACCATCACTGTGCGGAACTTGCTGAGCGGGTGGGGCGCGACGCGCCGCGGATCCACCGTCGTCGACCAGATTGAGGCGAAACTGGGCGAGAAAGGCCTCACGGCGGCTCCGCCGATCACCTCAGTCGGTTTCGACAGTCAGGTAGCGCTCCTTCGCGTGGGAGTAGAGCCAGGTCCCGGCCAGCCGTTGCTCACCGCCCGCGATGTGCCGGACGAGGCAGCCGAGCAGGCCCCGCTTACCTACCGCATCGCCCATGTCGCTTCGGCGGACTGCCAAGTGGTATCCGTGCGCCCCGAGGACACGTTGCGGCAGGCGATCACCAAGATGGTCTTTCACGACTTCTCGCAACTACCAGTTTTGGATGGGGATGGTCGGCTGAGCGGTGCGATCACCTGGGAGTCGATAGGTAAGGCTCGTATGTCCGGGAACTCCCTCAGCCTGTCTGACGTCATAGTCCAGCCGCTGGACATTCACAGCCAGGCTGAGCTGCTCGACTGGATCCCTCAGATCCACAAACATGGTTATGCCTTCATACGCGATGACCAGCACAAGATCACAGGCATCGTCACCACGGCGGATCTCACGAACCAGTTCGGCGCCCGCGTCGAGCCCTTCGTTCTGCTGGAAGAGCTGGAGCAGCGGCTGCGGCGCCTACTCAATCAGGCGCTGGAGCGAGGAACCCTCACTCTCGACGCCATCCGATCCAGGCTGCTGCCGCACCGGCAGAAGAAGGTGCATGCGGCCGACGATCTAACTCTCGGTGAGTACTCACACGTCCTTGAGCCCGAGGCTCATTGGGGCGCCCTGAAATGGGATGCTGACCAAGGGCTCGTTCTGCCTTCGTTGCGAACGTGCACTGCATTCCGCAACAAGCTCATGCACTTCAGCCCCGACCCAATCCCCGGCGAGGAACTCACGCCCGTCCGGGGCTTGCTCGCGGTACTCAGGTCGCTGGATCCGATCGCCTGACAGCTCTGAGGTGGGAAGGCACTACTCCGATCACAAGCATTGATGGTGGCTACAGCAGTCTTGAGCGCAGGGAGTGGGGACGACGACGCCTATCGGTGACGACGCCAGTCGTCTCTCTCCAAAGATCCGGCATGACTGAGCGAGAGCAATGATGTCAACGGAAGCGGAGCGCAGGTTTCACACAGACATGGTTGCCGGCGTCGACCGCCTCAAGCGCGAGATCGGCTACAACGCGACGAGGTTCGCGCAGACGCTGGGCGAACTCGGTGGTGTGGCGGCCGCTCGACAGCTCCTTCGCGGACACGACGCGTCGGACGGTTTCACGACGCTTTGGGAGCACGACCGACTGGACGTCAGCGTGGAGGCGTACGTGCTACTCCCCTGGTACCGAGGTCTGTTCGATGAACATCATCTGGAGACGGCCATGTGGCGGCTAACCGAGCACCACTTCGACGTCGATCACTTCCTCGACGAGGCAAGAGAGAATCCACCTGGGTGGACGCAAGCCAACACCGACGCAGGCTGTGGCGACGCCGCCGACTGACCACACATGGCTGCACTCTCGGCTCCTGCATCGCAGATGTGCATGCCCCGGTCGCAGCCGCACTCCACGGAACCCACCATCGAACTGACGAAAGCTCATAAACGATCGAGGCAGGGACCCTGAGTCCTGGCTCGACAACAATAGGATTTTCTGCTGTGGAGATCCGGATCCCTGGTAGAGCAACGCGACCCCAGCACCGCCGTAGGCCGTATCGGAACGGTTCGCACGCTGGACGACAGAGGAGGTGACGGATCTTCGCCTTCACCGACCGGACGGGCCGGTCAGCGATGAACGTGTAGACGTACCATTTGTTCGTTCCCCGCTTGCGGCGCCACTGGATATGGAACCCCAGGAAGTCGAACCCCTCGCTCAGGTGCACCACTTGGGTCTTGGCTGGTGACAGTCGCAGCCCCATCGGTGCGAGAACCCTGGCGATTTCTTCGTGCAGTGCCTCGGTATCCTGCCTGGTCCCGTCGACCAGGACGATCGTGCACGAAGTTGAACAGATCATCGAACCGGCGGCCAGGGCCAGCCACCGCCCAACGGTGAAGCTTGGCCTGCATCTCCGATACTTGCTGGCGCGGCCCAGCTGAGGCTGCTTCCGGCAGAGCGCCGCCATTCGGCGGTGCACTATCGGCATTGCAGCATCCTTCCCCTCTCGATACCGCTGCCGCCCTTCCCCGTGCTCCGGGCTTTCCCCGCCTCGGAGTACTACGGCGGCTCCGCCCGACCCGGCCCGTTCGGCGGTCGATGCACCTATCCACACCAGCGAACAGGCAGTACGCCGTCAGGGAGTTGAGACCGGATGGTTCCCGTGTCTACTGTGATTCGCTCGTCGAAGTAGGAGCCCGACTGTGTCCCTGCGGCCTCGCCACGAGTACGCCGTACTCCTTTCCTCGTAGCCTCCCGGACGGCTTCGAAATACCGGCCAAAGAGTTCCCCACCGCCAACGACGGTGAGTGCGCACCGCCTCCGGCCCAGATCCGCCAGGTTCGAGCCGGTGTATTCGTTAAGAGAGGTAAAGACGCCGGCTTCTCGCGTACTCTTCTCCGTCCCGCTCGCCGGACCCGCACCATCTGGCAGTACTGGCACATCCCGGCTTTGTCAGGGCCGCTCCCGCCCTCCCCGGCATCACCCAGGCTGCCCTCAGCTCCACCTCCCTGCCACGACAGGTCAGCAGTGAAGGTCTCTCACCTCCACACGAAACACAGCGCCTCACGGCGCAACTCGAAGACGATCCACGCCCCGAGCGCCGCCGCGGTGGCTTTGCCTGCAGCCAGGTCTCCTTCACCCAGCCTGCCACCGCCACGTCGTCACGCTCAACCGCCCGCCGCACCGGCTGCTGACACGACCAGCCCTGCCGCCGCTGCAACTCCCACACCCTGCGGACCGACAAGGACACCAACAAGTCCGCGATCAGCACACCGACCCTGGACAACGTCCAGCGCTCATCCGCCCACCCCTGAGCCCTCGCCCCCTCCAGCAGAAGCGGCTCCAACAACGCGCAGGCGCCGTCATCCACCTTCGGCCCCTTCGCCGGGCCCGACGGACGCAAGGCCTCCACCCCGCGCGCTCCCGCCAGGACCGGCGCCACCGCTCCACTGACCGCACACTGACCGAAGATCCTCAGCGATCACCGTGTTCCCCTCACCCCGCGCAAAGGCTCCGGCGGCAAGCATGCGCACCCGCTCCCCGAGTTGCCTGACCCTGCGGTGTGAGACCACCACCCTGCGCGTACCTCATGACCCCGAACTACCGCAGGGATCACGCAATGTCACCCCCGACAACCCAACGGAAAGGTCAGTAGGAGCTGTTAGGGGGCAGCGGGCAAGGCGTCGGAATTAGTCAGCTCTTGTAGGGAGTCGGCGGCGGCGCAAAACAACTCCACCACGGGGGACGGGACGAGCCTCCCGCCCGATTTTGGCGGGCTCTGAGAACTAGCGCTGACGTTGGGCCGAGTCGCAGGTGCTCGACTAGCCACTTAGACTATTCCTAGCGGTGGATTAGTACGCCCCACCGGGTGCGCTCGATATCTGTCCGACTGCGATATGATTGAGGTGTCAAGCGTATGGCACTGGTATTCATTCATGGGATCGGAAATCGAGATCCAGGGGAGTTTGACGGCGTAACAAAGCTTCGTGATGGTCTATTCAAGAAACATCTCTTGCCCGCGATCTACAGGGATCCAGACGCTGTGTCGATCTTCAGTCCGCACTGGGGCGTACACGGAGGGAAACTTCGCTGGAACCACGCGTCTCTTCCCTACAGCACAAGAGAGCCTTTGAGCGCCGGAGATGATGACCTTTGGGGCATCGCCGCCGCAGCCGCCCCGTTGGATGTCCAACCCCAGGCCGTATTGGTAGCTATCGCGCGCTCCAGCGTCCGTAACGCCATTGACTTGCTGTTCACCTGCGCCGACTTGAGAGATCGAGAGCCGGATGAGATCAGTGAACTAGTCGACGTTGCCATCCAACTTGACGCATATTGCAGAAACCAGGAAACGGATCGCCCGTCAGGGCCTGAGAAGGTGCGTCACCCTTGGCTCGTCGACTGCGATGATGACGAGGACTTTGTCGACCTCCTGCTAAGGGAAGCGGTGCCAGTTGGCGAACCGGGTGCGGACGAGGCCATGGGGGGCAAGGGCGTTGGTGGCTTGGCTGGGAAGATCCTCCGCGGTACACCTGAGAGGGTGCAGACAGCGTTGGCTGCCACTGCAGCAAGAGGTGTGCGCCGCCTCTTTAGCGAGCGAGTATCGCTCTTGCTGGGTGACGTGTTCGCGTACCTGAAGGAACCGGATCAGATCAGGGGCGTCGTTGTGGCGGGCATCCGCGACGCCATTGACGACACTCCGCCTGGAGATCAGTTGGTCGTGGTGTCACACAGCATGGGTGGGAATATCGTCTACGACATACTCAGCAATTCCCCGGAGTTGCATGTCGACGTCCTGATCACCGTTGGCTCCCAGGTCGGCTTGTTCGCGGAGCTCGGTATGTTTTCATCTATTGGTTCGGCGTCAACAGAGAGCGCGAAGGTGCCAAGGCTAACTAACGTCGATCGCTGGATCAACGTGATGGACGACAACGACATCCTCGGCTACCACGCCGTCCCCATCTTTGACGGCGTGCAAGATTACTACTATCCAACCAGGGAGGTGTGGGCACACTCTGCCTACTTCCGTCAGCCCAACTTTCATGCGCGGTTGGCCGAGCGGATTTCGGAATGTTCATCGTGACCACCATCGAGGTCGATGCCGGAAACGGTCCGCATGTGCACGCGTTGGTCATCGGAGTTGGTTCGTATCCCTACTGCGCGCAGCCGAGTGGACCCGGTAAAGTCAGGAAGCTGCTGCGGCAGATAGAACCGCTCACATCGGCACCGCTCTCGGCAAAGAGGTTCAGTCAATGGTTGCTCAATAACCCCTGGGATCCACCAGTTGGTAGCGTTGAGGCCTTCATTTCTGCACCAGGGCCCGTCTACCTTTCATCGAAGGCAGGCACCCACCAGATTCAACCAGCGCGGTTCAGTGAGGCGCAGGAAGGCTGTCGCCGTTGGTTCGATCGGTGCAACACAAACCCTGAGAATATTGCCATATTCTTCTTTGCTGGACATGGCTGGGAGCGCGGTCAGCAGGAGCTCCTCATGGAGGACCTCGGCAAGGACCCGATGTCGCTGTTCGCGAGCATCGTTGATTTCCGCAACACCGCCCTCGCCATGCGCACATGTCAGGCTCACACCCAGTGCTTCTTCGTTGACGCCTGCCGCGATTTCCCTGACGGTCTGGCAGGTTACTTTGGGGACCGGGGGCGCCAACTCCTCGACATCGACCTCCGGCATGCGCGTGAAGCCGGCTCGAGAGACACCCCGCGCCTCTTCTCAGCCGCTCTGGGGCAGCGAGCATACGCGCCTCGCAATCAGCCCAGCCACTTCACAGAAAGTCTGATCAAAACGCTCGACGGGCTTGGTGCGCGGAAAACGGCGGCCGGGTGGCAGGTCCTGACGGATTACCTGTCGCCACACCTCAACAGGGTGCTTGCTTGGGATGCGCGCCAACGCGGTGAAGTGCCGGCCTTCGTGGATGCGGAAGGCGGCACCGGGGCGGTGGTGCGCACCCTGGAGCAAGCTCCGGTGGTGCCCTTCCGTCTCGGCTGCGATCCCGCGGCAGCACTTTCCAGTGCGCAGTGGAACCTGCTGCCATCGACGGCTGGCAGAGCGAGTAATCGCGGACCAGCAGCATTGCACTGGCAAGGCAAGATCTCCGCAGGCGTCCACCAGCTTTCGCTCCTGTTCCCCAACGAGGACTACCACGCGCGCACGGTGCACTACCCCTTCGACACTCCGTGTGTCGACGACTACATCCAGGTGGAGGAGAACAAGCCATGATCCCAGCTGCCGGCGGGGGGGTCCGAGTCGAGCTGATCTATCACGAGGCCGACATCCCGAATGGAACGGTAGTTGGCGGCGTCGAGATCGTCGACTCGCAGCTGCAGACCGCGGCAACTTCCGTGGTGCGGGTCAGCGAGCCGGTGATGGTGGAACTGCCTCAATCTGGCATCTATCATGCCCGTGGCCTGCTGGCGTCAGGAGGGGTATTGTCTGCCTCCTTCGATACCGGAACCACGAGCTCTCCGGTTATCTTGGCCTCCGCGCGCCAGGAGGGCCCGCCGATGTATCGATGGATCGCGGGTTGGCGTTGGGACCCGTCTCAGGGAGAATTCCTACCAACGGGTGTGGTCCTGGACAAGCATAGGGGTCAAGCCAGTGTCTGGCCAAAAAGCGGGCAAATTCTTCAAATCGGTGGACTTGACGTAGCGTCGCGCTCCGTCGTCGAGCCTAGGTACGCCTGGCTTCAGCCCGGTCTTGATCCTTATGACCTGACACTCCGTCCCGGGCTCGCGCACACACTGTTGGCTTTCCTCCAGGCCGGCGACCTACCCGCAGCCCGCTCGGTCGCAGGCGAAGCACAACAACTGGCGGGTCAGCCAGTTGGATCCGAGCCGATACTGGAGATAGCGATTGGCTACTACCTCCTCCGCATTGGCTCGGAACAGGCGTTGGCGTGGGCTGACGGTCTGGCTGATGCCTGCCCATCACCCGACGCTCACACCATCCGTGCCTGGGCCCTGCTTCAACAGCGCAAACCTCCGAAAGGGAAAGTGCGCTATGCGTTGCTGGAGGCCCTGAGGCTCGGTCTTCCGGCCCTAAGCGGGGGCTTGCGAATGCTTGGCGACGGCCTACACCTGTTGCCGGACGATGATAAAGCCTGTGCGAGAGCCAGAGGTTTCCTCGCCCCATACCTCAGGGCCACAACTCGCTCAGTCCTAACCACCTTCTGGGGTGTGGACCCCAATAATCCGATGCCCTTCCCAACTGCCACGAACGCCGTTCCAGCGCATGCCGAGCTTTGGCCCCGCACTTTGGTCGAAAGCGAAATTTCTGACACCTTGAGCTATGCCCCCGGGCGCGCTCTAGCCTCGGAATCGGCGCTGGAGATCGCACCTCATACCCAGGTACCGAAGGCGAGGTTTGAGCGGACGAAGCCGCACGTCAGCATCGGCACCATCGGCCACATTGGCCACGGCAAAACCACGCTCACGGCAGCTATCACCCAGGTGCTGCACTACGCGTACCCGGATCTGAACGACAACGTGGCGACGGTCAAGCAGCTTGACAAGGCGCCCCAGGAGCATCGACGCGGTATTTCCATCTCCGCTGCGCACGTCGAGTACCAGACCGAGTCGCGTCACTACGCGCACGTCGACTGCCCCGGTCACGCGGACTACATCAAGAACATGATCACGGGTGCGGCGCAGATGGACGGCGCCATCCTCGTGGTCGCCGCCACCAACGGCCCGATGCCGCAGACCAAGGAGCACATACTGCTGGCGCGGCAGGTTGGCGTTCCCTACATCGTTGTCGCCCTGAACAAGGCCGACATGGTGGACGACGAGGAGATCCTGGAGCTCGTCGAACTCGAGGTCCGCGAGCTCCTTTCCGAGTACGACTTCCCGGGCGAAGACGTTCCCGTCGTCAAGGTCTCGGCGCTCAAGGCCCTCGAGGGCGACCTCCGCTGGGGGGAGTCGGTCCTGACACTGATGGCTGCCGTTGACGAGGCCATCCCGACGCCCGAGCGTGACGTCGACAAGCCGTTCCTGATGCCGATCGAGGACGTCTTCACGATCACCGGTCGTGGCACCGTCGTCACCGGTCGTATCGAGCGTGGTGTCCTCAAGGTCAACGAGACCGTCGACATCGTAGGCATCAAGCAGGAGAAGACCACCACCACGGTCACCGGCATCGAGGCGTTCCGCAAGCTGCTCGACGAAGGCCAGGCCGGTGAGAACGTCGGCCTCCTTCTCCGCGATGTCACGCCTGAGGACGTCGAGCGCGGCCAGGTCATCATCAAGCCCGGTTCGGTCACGCCGCACACCGAGTTCGAGGCCCAGGCCTACATCCTGTCGAAGGACGAGGGTGGTCGTCACACCCCCATCTTCAACAACTACCGCCCGCAGTTCTACTTCCGTACCACGGACGTGACCGGCGTTGTGACCCTCCCCGAGGGCACCGAGATGGTCATGCCGGGCGACAACACCACCATGACGGTCAACCTCATCCAACCCGTCGCCATAGAGGAGGGCCTCAAGTTCGCCATCCGTGAGGGAAGCCGCACTGTAGGTGCCGGCCAAGTAGTCAAGATCATCAAGTGATTTGGCCGACGGTGACCCACAGGCGCCAAGCCGCGTCGGTGTAACTGGGGAATGTGGGACAGGTCGGGCAAGTGCACCCGGACCAGGTCGTCGGGGTGGCCTTCGCGGATGCGCTCTTGGTACGGGGCGGGGCCGTCGAAGCGGTACGTTTATACCGGGTGTTGACTACACGCGCGCAGTAGAGTCACCCGTCGTGCAGCCTTTGGTGCTCTTCGACCTCGACAACACCCTGGTGGACCGGCGACTGGCGCTGACCGACTGGGCAGCCGCCTTCCGGGCGCGCTTCGGCCTTCGTCCCGAGGACGAGATCTGGCTCATCAGTCAGCTCGCAGAGCGCGCCTCACCAGCTCACTTCGCGGAGATCCGAGGCCGGTTCCACCTCGTCGAGTCGGCCAGTGTGCTGTGGGACAGCTACTGCGCGGCCATCGCTGCGACGGTAACCTGCCACCCCGATGTATTGATGGGCCTGGAAAGGCTACGGGCCTTGGGGTGGCGGATCGGGATAGCGACGAACGGGGCCACGGACATTCAGTGGGCCAAGTTGCACGCAAGCGGTGTCGCCGACCGCACGGACGCCGTCTGTATCTCCGGGGAAGTAGGGGCGCGCAAGCCGGAGCCGGCCATGTTCCTCGAAGCGGTTCGCCGCTGTGGCGGCCGTGACGACGTCGTCGAAGCGTGGATGGTCGGTGACAACCCGGTGAATGACATCGGAGGCGGCCAAGCCGTCGGCCTTCGTACGGTGTGGATCAGCCGTGGCGTCACATGGCCGAGGAGCTGCCCGAGCCCGATCGTCAGGTCCCCCGAGGCCCGCCTTGCAATCGACCTGCTGGTGGCCCGTGAACCAAAGAGGAGCACCGCGTGACCAGATCAGACGTGACGGTAGGCGTTCTGCACCCCGGCAGTATGGGGGCGGCGGTGGCCAGCCAACTCGGACGTGCCGGTGTCCGTGTGCTGCGGGTTCCCACTAATCGCAGCCAGGCCACTGTGACGGGGGCGAAGAGGGCTGGGCTGGAAGCGGTCGGTGATCTCTCCGTCCTGCTGGAACTCTCCGACATCAAGCAGCTCTACGCCGATGCGGCAGTGGACGGCAAGCAACTTGTGGTCCTTGCCCAGGGAGGGGTCAGTCGACTTGCGGTGGTCTTCGCGGACAAGGCCGGAGCCTTCGTCTTCCACCTTTACCGCGACAGCAGTCGTCTCTACCCAGGGAACACTCTTGCCGAGGAAGCTGCCTTCGCCGAGCAGTAGCTATGCCATCACTGGCGTGTGGTCTCGGGCCTGGCCTTCGTGGTCCACAACGTCAAGGGGATCGAGCAGTACCTGGCCGCCAGCAGGAAAAGTCCCATCACCGGCCTGAACCCCGAGCGGGGTGATGTCCTCCCGCCCTACCCGACGAACGATGAGGCGGCCATGCGTCCCGCCCTCGAAGTATGGAGCCGCAGCGCCTGAGTCGGCGCACATCCCGTAATTGAGGATGGACACGTCGCCAGACCGCGGGAGCCTGCCTCCACGCCTGAGGCCCCCGCGGCATGTCCGCATCCCAACCCCCGGCCCGTTCCGACGCGGATCGCCGCGCTTCCCGGCGGCCCGTCAGTCTGACTTTCACACAAGTAGGAGCCCACACGCCGAGATCCCGGTCAGACGGTGACCGTCCCGCTCGCAGGAGGAACAGGCCGCGCAACCAACGTCTCATGCGGTGGGCGGTTCACGCTGATTGCAAAGTGCATGCAGTGGCCCGCATCTTGCCGTCGTCCCGTGTGGGGACGCGGACGGGCTGCAGAAATCAGCATCGTGTACGCCGTCGAGCGACTGCCAGACCCCGTACGGGGATGTCCGCCGAGATGTAGTTCGGTCCGCCCGCTGTCAGTTTGTGCCCGGACCCGGCTCGGTGACTGCTCAGGCCATGGCCTCACGAAGGAGAGCATGCGCGAGGTCGGTTTTCTGCAACTTTCCTGACCATGTGACATGTTGCTTGCGGGTCGGGCAGTATCTGTGCTTGTGCCGCCCGGCCCGGGGTCCGCGTCGCGTGAGGACCTCCTCACTGATCTGGCCCACCGCGAGACCGAACTTGCGGAGTCGAGCGCGGGAAGCGGCTGTACGTGTCATTGGCTCTGTGCACACAAGGCTGTGCGCAGAGCACGTTGTCCTCTTCGTGAGGTGCAGCGGATCTGGGGGCAAATGACGAACCACGCAGCGGACGAGCTCGAACCGTCTCGGCTCCAGAAGGCCGTCGAGACGATCGCCATCACACCGGAGTCGGCCACCAAGCTAGTGGGTGGTTACCGAGCGACTTTCGAGGCCAAGTTCAAGCGGGAGCCCGAGAGCCTGGAGGACAAGCGCCGGATCGCCGCCAAGATCATTGGCCGGTACGCCAAACTTTCGGCAGCCGCCGGGGCGGTCACCGCAGCCCCGAGCGTGATTCCGGCGGTCGGGACCGCGGTCGCAGTCCTGGGCGGTGGTGTCACTGATATCGCCGCGACACTCAAGCTCCAGATCGACATGTGCATGTGCCTGGTTGAGGTGTACGAGACCGAGCTGAGCAGTGAGGACAAGAAGCACCTCGCCTTCGTACTCGCGTTGGCTGGTTCGGCAGAACAGATGGCGGCGAAGGGTGGCAAGGCAGCGGTACTGAAGATCGCCGAGAAGTTGGTCTACCAGTACCTGAAAGGGCCAGCCTTGATCACGATCAAGCAGTTGTTCAAGCGGGTGTCCATCACTTTCACCCAGAAGGCGATGGCTAAGGCGATACCAGCCGGCGTCGGTGTCGCTTTCAGTAGCTCGACCAACTACGTCCTGACGACGGTGGTGGGCAAGGTCGCCGTCGCCGTCCTGGCGAAAGATGTGAAGTAGCAACGGTGCATCGGATCCGGTCCGTCAGATCCGAACGCCGACGGCGCATCGGCGCAGGAACACCTCATCGGCACACTCCATCTCTCATACGTGCACCAACTCCAGCACCGCGGAGTTCGTCACCATCCCTCACGGTGGTGCACACGGGGCTCACCGGAACATCGGCAGCAGCACTTGTGGCCGCAGGCTCGTCCGGAGCGCGGAGACGCATTGGCTACGAAGCGTTGTGCTGGACCACACCCGGCTCAGCCTCTACCCGTACGGTCCGGCTGGACCGATACACAGCCGGACCGGATCACGGTAGCTAGAACCCCACGAACTCGGGTTCCATTGCGCCAGATTAATGGGCAAGGACCGTTATTACGCACGGAAGATGCGTAAGAATGGCGGCCCGCGATCACGACTAACTGAACGGTAATTGGGGGCGGAGCGTGCGAGGGGATTTCGCGACGGACCGGGTGACCCGATGCTTCCCGGCCGTCGACCGCAGGGAGTCGATCGTCGTGTGCGGTGCCAAGCGCCCCTCGGGCTCATCGAGGTTCCATGCCTGAGTCGGTGGCGGCCCCACCAGCGGCAGAGTCTGCCCCTAGAGCGGTGGGGGGCCCGGCGTGGAGCAGTTCGGGCCTGGATGTCGCCGCGGGCCGATACCCGCTTTCGGTGGAGCGGCACGTCATGCGCATGGTTGATCACTTGGTACCCGGTGTCACTGCGGTGACACCCCATGCGCGGTACTACGCCCTTCACGGCTTGGTCGCGGCACACGCCGACGCAGCGGGGCTGTCTGCTCCAGCAGCTCAGGAGCTGCTCCGCCGATCCGAGGTCGCCCTCGCCGCCGTGTCTTTCGCCCACCATCCCCAGGGCCTGGAATGGATGCCACGTGCTCACGGGGTCGATGCCCTGTCCCAGAGGCTCCGCTCCGGTGCAATTTCGATGGCTGAGTCTGCGGCTGTGGGCAAGGAAGGGTACGTGGGCAACCCCTGGGGCTTTTGGGGGCCGTACGCAGGGTCCGAAACCGCCTTGGGCATCCTCAGCCCCGGAAGGATGCCCCTGCCCGGAACCCGACTCGACGCGTCGGCGGTACGCTCTGGCCTGGGCGAATTGCTCGAGCTGGCCACAGAGGACACGCTGCACGTTGGCGACCTGGCCTCGCTGGGCGCGAAGTTGTGCGTATGTGCCGGTGGTGAGCACGCTGACGGACTTTGGCTGGCCGACCTCATGTGCGGGCCGGACGCATCTGGTGTCGACCCGCGGTCGAGGGCTCGACGGGAAACGATCCAATTGATGGTACGGATCGTCTCCCAACACCCGGTCGTGCGCTTCACCCGGGACGTCGGCCGTGTGCTGGCATTCGGCGATTTCTTGGCCACGGACTGCGTGACCAGGGGCGTCGACGCGGCGCCCGTGTGGCGGGGGGTGGCCCTGCGGAACTACTCCGTCGGTGCCTGGCGCCGTCTGTGGTCCTGGCTCGTCGAGCACGTCGAAGGGATGATCACGACCGAGGAACTGGCCGACCGCTTTGCCGAACAACTACCGCCACAGACCGTGGACGAGTTCCTGTCGTCCCTTCCTGCGACGCAAAGCACGACCGGAGCGCCGCTGCCGGCCGAGCTCTGCCTTCGGGGAGCGGACACACCCTTGCCTCTCAACGAACTGCGCGTGCTGGCCGTCGGAGCACGCCGCGTGGATGAGCTCTCGGGGCGGGTCCGGGACGCGTTCCTCGGGCAGCGCGGTATCGAGCTCGGACCGGAATGGGTCGGGCGGAGACTGGAGGAAGCCCGCTCCGCCCCTCTGCGTGACACGGCACGCCGACTGGTCCACGACATGGTGGCGCGGTCCCAGCGCATCGCGCTGGCCAAGGCTCGGCGCCGTCCCGACGGTTCGCTCTGGCTGCCCACACGTCTGCACGAACGGAGCGGCCTGCTGTACAGGACCAGCCAGGAGGGCCGCGGCGACGTGGGCCTACGCCTGGACCAACTGGGCACCGTCCTGGCGACCTGTGGCGTGCTGCACCGCTGCAAACAGCGTTGGTCGGTGACCGCCAGGGGGGAGGAACTCGTTGCCTGACACCGGACCGGTCCCGAGTACCGAGCCGTCGTCCACGATTGCATCGCCGCTCACGCTCGTTCTCGATGAGACCCGAAACGTCGGTCAGAGTCTCGAAGAAGCACTGTTCTTGAGCTTCACCGCGGACTTCGGTTTCTTCGAGGAGGTGGCCCTCGGCGTCACCCAGTCGACGGGGGCTCGTGTCACCGTGGTCGGGGACGTCGGCATGGCGAGGTCTGATCCCAGAGCCGTCCGTCGAGCAGGGCGCAGCTACCTGGCAGGGCTCGCACACGCGGGTGGACCCGCGTTCCACCCGAAGGTGGTGGTCCTGGCCGGGCAGGAGCACGCCACCATCGCGCTCGGCTCGGGCAACACCACTCTGGCCGGCTGGCAGAGCAACGCCGAGTTGTGGACGGTGCTGCGCGTACTTGACGACCGGAGTCCGGCCGCGGTCCTGGAACTGGCAGCGTGGTTACGTGACCTGCCCGAAGAGGTGAAGTTCTCGGCCCACGTCCCCCAGGCCCTGCGAAGGGTCGCAGCCCTGCTGGAACGACTCCACGGTGACAGGACCCCAGTAGACCGGGAGACGCGTGTCGTCAGCAGCCTCCACTCGCCCATACTCAGCCAACTGCCCAACGGGCCGGTCGACGAGTTGGCCGTCTTCGCACCGTTCCACGACCGGCAGGGCCGGGCCCTGGGGCACCTGCTCGAACGCCTCCGTCCGAGCCGGTTCACCCTCGCCTACCAGCCCGGCCTCACCGATCTCGACGGACAGTCGGTCGCCGGGCTGGTCCAGCAGTACGGCGGCCGGATCATCGTTGACGACGGGCAGCGATACCGCCACGGCAAACTCGTCGAGTGGGTGGCGGAAGGGCGGCGCTGGGCCCTGACAGGCAGCCCGAACCTCTCCTCTGCCGCCCTACTGCTCCAGCAGGGCCAGGGCGGCAACTGCGAGCTCGGGATCATCACCCCCAGCTCCGCCTCGCTCCTCCCCGACGGTACGGAAGAGCCGGTCGCGCGGCTGCGTGCGGCGGCGTCCCTGCCCCGCCCGCAGACCCGCAGCGGACCGCTCCTGCTCGGTGCCGTCCGCGTGGCCGACGGACTTGAGATCAGTCTCGCTCGGCCGCTGCCCGTCATCAGCCATGTGGAGCTGTCGGCAGCCGAGGCGCCGCCGGAGCAGTGGGAGCGCATCTCGGACCTCGCCCCGGGGCAGGCCACGACCACCGTGCCGGTCTTGGCGGACGGGGGCAGCCGCGTACGTCTGGTGACCGTCGACGATTCGGGTGTCCCGAACTTCGGCAACATCGTCTTCGTAGTCGATGTGGAACGCGTCCTGCGTCGGTCAGCCCCGGCCCCGTCCCAGGTCCCCAGTGCGCAGCCGCTGGACCTGTTCACGGACATTCGGCTCGCGGACCGTTTCCTGAGCGACCTGGAATCCTTGCGTACGGTACTGCAGTCGGCATCGACGACGGCCCCTGCGGTCACGAGTACTCCGAGTACGACAGTCCCGACGCGGACACCGGACGACGAGGAGGGCTGGGAGCGCTACCTGGACGAGTGCGCCGGACGTATCGGAACGCCGCTCGTGCGTTTCGCGCTCGGCCTCCCGCTGCCCGCCGGTGTGGAAGAGCCCTTTCAGGACCTGTTGATGGTGACCTGGGACGAGCGGTTCACCGACGACATCGAGGCGGGCCTCGACGAGGACGACGCCGAGTCGGTGGCGGCGGAGCAGGACACCGAACCACTCGACAGAGCTCAGGGTTCGCTGCTGGTTCCCGATCTCCGACAGGCCGGAAAGGTCATCTGCCGCAAGTACCAGCGCTGGGTCGAAGACCTCGTCACCCCGAAACCCCAGAAAACACCGCTTGAGCGGATGCTCGCGGTGCGCCTGACCCTCTGGACCGTGGCTGCGGGCGCGTGGCCGCCGACCGATACCCGCTGGCTGCCCTTGCTGGCCGGTGCGGTGCGCGCCATGGACGGACGGGATGTTCCCACCCGGATCGAGCCGGAGGTCGGAAGTCTCGCCGCAGTCGCCCTCGCCGTGCTCCGGAGTTGCGCTCCCCGTTACGAGGTGACATCGGAGACCCTCATCTTCAACGAGACCTCCGCAGCGGTAGGCCACCTCCTTCCCGCAGCGGATGCCGCCCACGTCGCCGAGTACGCGTCCCTGCTGGGCAACGCCTTCGGTCTCACGGTGGCCCCGGAGAACGTGCTTTCCGTGGCGGGCGACGTCGTTCAGGGCGATCCTCTCGACGACGCGGTCTCGGCCCTCGCCGAAAGAGGCCGCGACGTGCACCGCCACGGGCGGCTCATGCTGCACGCCGTCGGACGTTTCAGTAACCCCGCACTCGTGGCCCTGGAAGCGATCGGCGCCGCCGAGGAAGAATCCCTGGTGGGGGCTTGGGCCACTGGTGGTCCCGATGGCGAGCGCTGGGCCCTGGCCATCTGGCGCCGACCGGATCTCGTCATCGTCGACGCGGCGAAGGCCGTACCCCTGTGGCGCCATTACCGGCTGGCCGGCCTGGTGGGGCCCAGAGCCCTGGCTGCACAACGGGGCTTCGAGTCCGCCGTGTCCGTCCCGCACGGCCCCCGCAACCAGTCCTTCGGCCTCGCGAGCCAAGCCCTCGCGGAGCTGGGACTATCCGAGTGCCACCCGCCTAGTTGCCGGCAAGGTGCATGAAGCCGCACGGGTTGCGCCCTGCACTCTCCCTGCCCACAACCGGTCGTCAGTCCCGTGCGCTGCGGAGGGCGGTCACTCGTCTCGATGGCGCTGCAGGTCTCCGCCCCCTCCCTCCGCGCTGCCTGTACTTGCAACATGGTCAAGTGGCGGGTGGCCAAGCTGGTTCGCGTGATCCATCGGTGCGCGTGGCCGTCTGGCGCTCACGGGGCCGGTCGGCCCCAACTCGGCTGCCGGGCGGTTCCGTACACGTGAGCAGGGGAGGGCGCCATCCTCTTCGTACGCAAGGGCAGCCGAGCCGGATTTCGCGCTAGCGTGATCACCGAGGCTTGCTCTGACCACAGGCGTAGGGGTTCGGACTGATGACGTTCATGCAGATTCCGTGGGGTGACATGTCATCTGCGATGGGAACCTTCTTCGCCTACCAGCGCGTCGAGTCAGCGGTCCGCGACAGGCATCCCGACTTGAACGACCGGCTGCGAATGCAGGAGCCGATCGGAGAGCATCGCGCCGCGGCCCTCACCGTCACCGGGGACGACGGCACGAAGACTCTGCTCTGGATGACGAGGTTCGGTCGCCCCTACGACTACCACTTGTTCTGGCTCATATACGGTCCTGCCGACGGGGGTTCTCCTCGCATCTGGGATCCACAAACGGGCGAGGGCGTCCTGGCTGACGCTTTCCACGAGCGCATCGCCGCTTGGAGGGACAGACGCGAGGAGGCGAGCCCCTGGAAGTGGGACGAGCCGGAGATGTGCCAGATCGTCCGCCTAGCGGATGCGTTGGTCGGGCGGGGCATCCCCGTCGCCCAGGTCGTGGCGAACAACAGGCTGCGGGCCAACGAGGCGTCGAAGGGATGGGAAGCTCGTAGTCTTCGGCGGCAGGAGGGCGACTTCCTCATTGCCCGGAGTGGCCCTCGGACGATCCGTGTCTCCTGCAAACCCACCCTCGGGTGGATGGTTGACATCCATGACTTCGAGCACGGCGTCCAGTGGCGCCTTGATCTCAACAGCCTCATCCACGGTCAAGCGAGCTTCACACCTGGGACTTCGCTGACCTACGGCGATCCGACCCGCCTGGCGGACGTGATCGAGGAACTCATGGACAACTCATTTGCCCTCGTTCCCTGCCCGGAAGCGGTTACCAAGATCGAGACACATGGGAAGAACGACTCAGAAGGACTCACCCTCTTCAGTGAGGAAGTGGTCTCACCCAGCCCCCACGTCCTGGTCACGGAAGTCGCGGCCCAGCTCCGGTCGATGGGGTTCGCCGACCTGGAACTGTCGTCCTCCGAGGGCTCACCATTCAGCTCGGACGGAGTCCACGTCGCATGGTGGGAGCGGTCCAAGGACCTGGGAACCGCCGACATCAAGCAGCTCTATGCCGACGCGGCGGTCGAGGGGAAACGGTTGGTTGTCCTCGTCAACGGCCGTATCACGCGGCCCGCGGCGGACTTCGCCAACAAGGCAGAGGCCTTTGTCTTCCACCTGTACCAGGACAGCCGTCGCGTGAGGCCGGCCAACAAGCTCGCGCAGGAGGCTGCCTTCACCACCGAACACTGACCCGCCCCTCACGTCCGAGGCGGGTCCCGCGCTGAACTGCGGTGAAGAGACGACTGGACCGCCGCCGACTCACGGTGGTCGCTTTCGCCGGGGCAGCCATGCAGGCAAGAATTTCTGCCGGAGGAGCGGGACGCGGGGGCCCTGTGGCTGTGCAGGCCTTCTGCCCGAGGGAGTGTGCCGAGGCGATCAGCTTGCAACGGCAACGGCCGTCCAGTGCCACGGTCTTCCGTCGCGCTGATCTTTGAACTCGCCCAGAGTCTTCCACCCGCTGCGCCACTTCCCGTGGCCGTGGTTCTTGGCACGGCAGGAGCAGGTGCACAGGAAGCCCCGTGCATTCTGACAGGACGAGTTGCACCTTTCATTCGGGTTGAACTCCCGGCCGATCAGCACGCCCGGGTACCTCTTGAGCAGCTCACTGCTTACTCGGGGGAAGTGATCGCTGGCAACTGTCCAACATCCCTGGCGGCCGTCCCAACGGAACGACCGATCGCTTCCGAGCCAGCTGTAGAGCTTCCGCTCGTGCTCCCACATGGTGTGAGCTGGGAACCAGACACCTAACCATCCCTTGGCGGGCAAGCCGATCGACGCCACGTGGGCACCCTGATAGCGCGGCATCCACTCCGGCGGCTTGAGGTACTCGGCCTTCTTCCGTCGATCACGCCTGCGTTCTTTGCGGCCGCTGGCAATCGTGCGGCTATGTCGAGGCCCAGGCCCCCACTGGACCGACACGAGTGAGGCGAGCTGACCAGAGGCATTGCAATGGAGACGACTCAGCGGCCCGTTGTGGGCGGCCACGCGGCCGTCCTGGTCGACCTCGACAAAGTTGCGGCACTTCAAACACGTGCGGGTCAGTCTTACGCCGTCCATGCCCCCCCTTTGACCGCGCTGACACCTACTGAGCGCCCTGCAGAAGCAGCTGGTCCGCATCGAACCGTGCCATAGCAGCAGGGCACTCCAATTCTCGGATTACAGCAGGTCCGCCACCGTGCAGCCGGGAGCTATCGCGTTGAGCGTAGAACCACATGATTCCAGCCGGCACGGCAACGGAACTGTGGCTCAGTCCCCCTTCACTTCCTTCGTGGACCATTCGTTGGCAAAGTGCTCCATCTGCTTGAGGACCAGGTTGATGGCCTCCGGGGCCTGGTCCGGCGGGTAGTTGCGGCGGGCCAGGAGACGCTTGATGGCGCTGCGCAGGCGGGCGCGCACCGGCTCACGCGCGATCCAGTCCGGCTTCAGCTTGCTGCGGACCTCCGCGACCAGCTCGCGGGCTACACCAGCCAGTACGTCGTCACCCATCACCGACTGCGCCGTGCCGTGGTCGGCCAGGGCGTCGTAGAAGGCGAGCTCCCGCCAATCCAGCGGCGGCTCGAACTTCTCGCCGCGACGGGCGTCGTCCATGACCTCCTTCGCCATCTCGACGAGCTTGGCGATGAGCTCGGCGCTCGTGTACTGCTGCCGCATGTAGCGGACCATCAGGTCCTGCAGCCGCTCGGAGAACGTGGTGCGCCGGACGACGTTGTGCCGCGTCACCTCGCGCATCTTCCGCTCGATGAGCCGCCGCAACGCTTCGGCCGCCAGGTGCGGGGTCTCACTGTTCTGCAGCTGCGCGACGAGAGCATCGTTCAGATGCGTCAGGTCGGCGGCCTCCAGGCCGGCCTCGGCGAACAGGTCCGTCACGCCGCTGGTCTCGACGACCGAGGACGTCAGCTGCGAGAGGTACAACTCGACGTCGCGGGCGACGGGCAGCCCGCGGGCCTCACGGTCCATCGCGTCGTACTTCGCCATGTAGGCGCGGACCTCGACGAAGAACTGGACGTCCCGCCGCCAGGCCGCGTGGTCCGGGAAGCGCTCACCGATGTTCTTGGCGCTGGCGGACAGCGCGTAGAAGCGCTCCAGGCGGTGGGCGTGCTCGCGGAAGCGACGGCCGAGCGTCTGGCGGGGGTCGTCGAGCTTGTCCGGGTTGTTACCGGCCGTGCGCGGGTCACGCAGGTAGTTCGCGGCCTTGATCGCGGCGTCGATGAACGCCGTCTTCGACGGCATCTCCAACCGCTGGCGCCAGTCGAAGCCGCGCAGGATGTCGGCGAGGATGTCGTACTCGTTGCGCAGCTCGTCCAGCGCCCGGTCAAGGTCCTGACCGAGAGTGCGGTCCTGCTGGTCGGCCTCGGTGTACTCGGCGATAGCGCGCTGGAGGTTCTCGGTCAGCGGCGCGTACCCAACGAGGAGACCGTCCTCCTTGGCCCGGAAGCGGCGATTGACGCGGGCCAGGGCCTGCATCAGGTTGGCGCCCTTCAGCGGCCGGTCCAGGTACATCGTGTGGATCGGCGGGGCGTCGAAGCCGGTCAGCAGCATGTTGTTGACGATGAGCAGCTCGAGCTCGTCGTCCGGGTCCTTGGCACGGTTGATAACCGTCTTGCGCCGGCTGTCGCTCAGGGCGTGGGCCAGGAGGTGGTCCTTGTCCTTGCGCGAGTTCGAGGAGAAGACGATCTTCATGGCGCCCTTGTCGACCTCGTCGCTGTGCCACTCGGGTCTCAGCTCGCGCAAGGCGTCGTAGACGCGAACGCAGATTTCCCGGGTCGCGCACACGACCATCGCCTTGCCGGCCGCGCCGCCCGTCTCGGAGACGCCGACGAACGGTTGCATCCGCTCGCGCCGCCCCTCCCAGTGCTCGACGAGGTCGGCGGCGAGGTCTCGCACGCGGGCGGGCGCGCCGTACATCGCGTTCATCGTCGCGACGGCCTGCTCGACCCGGCGGCGCTCGGTGTCGTCGAGGCCGTCGGTGATGCGGTCGGCCTCCTCGTCGATCTTCGTCGGGTCGACGTCCTCGTCCAGCACGAGCTGGATGACGCGGCTCTCGTGGAAGACCTTGACGGTGGCGCCGTCGTCGGCGGCCCGCTTGAGGTCGTAGACGTCGATGTAATCGCCGAACACCTCGCGGGTGTTGCGGTCGGCCTCGGAGATCGGGGTGCCGGTGAAGGCGAGCAGCGTGGCGTGCGGGAGCGCGTCGCGCAGGTGGCGGGCGTATCCGTCGAGAGAGTCGTAGTGGCTGCGGTGCGCCTCGTCGACCACGACCACGATGTTACGGCGGTCAGAGAGCAGCGGGTGGTCTGCGCCGGAGTCCTTCTCCTCCTTGGTGCGGCCGAACTTCTGCAGCGTGGTGAAGAGGATGCCGCCGACCCGCTTGGCGGCGAGCTGTTCGCGCAGCTCGGCCCGGGTGAGGACCTGCTTCGGTGCCTCCGGGAGGATCTCGCTCTCGAGGAACGTCGAGTACAGCTGGTCGTCGAGGTCCGTGCGGTCGGTGATGACGACAACCGTCGGGTTAAGCAGCGCTGGGTCCTTCATCACCATGGTGGTGGCCAGGACCATCTCCTCGGACTTGCCCGACCCCTGGGTGTGCCAGACCACGCCGGCCTTCCCGTCGCTCGCCGAGGCCTCACGGACGGCCTCCGCTGCACGGGTCCCGGCGTGGAACTGGTGAGGTTTGGCGATGCGCTTCATCCGCTTCGAGGGGACAAAGTTGATGAAGGACTTGATGAGGGAGAGGAAACGCGGCTGGGTGAAGAGGCCGTCCACGGCCAAGTTCTGACCCGAGTCCCATATCCCCTCGGCGTCGAGCGGGTCGACGCGGGCGCCGAACTCGTCCGTGTTCCACGGCGCGAAGTGCTCGTACGGGGTGAAGGGCGTGCCGTACTTCGCCGTGATGCCGTCGGAGAGCAGGACGACCGAGTTGTAGCGGAAAGCGGTCGGGAACTCCTCGACGTACCGGGTGATCTGTGAGTGCGCCGTCTGGAGGGTGGCGTCCTCGTCGCCGGCGCGCTTCAGCTCCAGGACGGCGAGGGGCAGGCCGTTGACGTAAAGGACGACGTCGAAGCGGCGGTTCTTCTCGCCGTCGATGACTGTGACCTGGTTGACGGCGCGATAGACGTTTGCGTCGGGCTCGTCCAGGTCGACCAGGCGGATGGTCGGGTTGTGCTCGGCTCCGAAGGCGTCGGTGTACGTGACGGAGCGGATGCCGGCCGTGAGGTAGCCGTGGGCGGTGCGGTTCTCCTCGTACGTGTCCTGCGACGCCGGGGTCGCTGCGGCGGCGACGGCATCGCGGACGGCATCCGGGGGGAGAGCGGGGTTGAGCCGCTCGATCGCCTCGGTGAGGTCCGGGTACAGGATCAGGTCGTCCCACGACTTGCGGTGGCCGGAGCCGGGGGCGAACTCGTTGCCGGGAGTGTGCTTCCAGGCGAGTTCGCCGAGTTCATCAAGGGCGAGGAGCTCCCAGTCGGACTCGTGGGGGCGGTGGCGCTCGTCGTCGTCGGGGTACGTCATACCTGCTCCTCGACAATCTTCTCGGCGTCCTTGACGCGTAGGCGGCCGAACATGAGTTGGGGGAGGAGGGCGTCGCGGAGGGTGGCGAGGGTCAGGGACTCCTGCTCGGCAAGCAGAGCTCGGGTCCAGAGAGAGCTCATCCGCGCGCCGAATGAGGAGACGGCCTCTGACGTCGGCACAAGCACTGGTTCATCCAGGTCCCTGCGCTGAATGTGGCCCATAGTCGTCGCCTTGTCAGCGGCGATTGCTCGAAACTCATCGATCTTTCGGTGCACCAGCTGACTCACCAGCCACTGCGGGAAACCGTTCTTCGGCACGCACTTAAAGATGTGCTGGTTGATAATTGCCTCGGGGTGGAACCAACGGGAGACTGTCAGTGAACCGGACCAGGCAAAGAGAACATCTCCTGGTCGTGCCAGGTGCTTCTCCGGCACATCAATGTCGTTGTACACCGTCGAACTACCAGGACCGCTGTTGATCTCCGCGATCCGAACAACCATGCGCCCAGTGCCTGTGGCGTCCTTCGTGAAGGCACGGCCGTTGATGAAGTCTGCTGTGTCCGACAGAGCCTGCTCAGTAAACTGATCCGGAGTCTTCAACACGGCTTGCCGGAAGAGCTCGGCGGACAGTTCGTCAGCTCTGGCCGCGATCCGCTCATTGACCGCAATCTTGCTGGACATTGCATAGTAAAAGCTACCGATTCCGGCCTGACTGTCACGATCTGGTACCGGAATATTAAGTTTGCCGAAGTCGCCTTTCTTGAAGTGAGGAATCATCGTTCCGACCTGCAGGGACTGGATCCGCTCCTGCACTACGGGCGACCTCAGGGCCGCAAACAGGTAGAGTGGGTGGATCTTGGAGCGATCCGCCCGAACCGCGACCATATCCTGAGCGATACAGAAATCCACGGGGTTCGGAGCGATAGCTACCCGCCCGGGCGATCCCTTACAGACGAAGATCAGATCTCCCGGTCGAGGGTGCCCGCGAAACCAGTTGTCGTATGTCTCCTGAGAGACGTAGCGAACCTTTTCATAGCGAGGGTGCAGCATCTCGTTACTGATGCAGTTCGTCGCAATTAGCTTGATTCCGCTCGCGACTGTGGGGCAAGTTCGTCCGCGATTATCAACCACGGTGCTCAGCAGTTCAGAAAAGGGCACCTCACGAGTTTGCATCTTCAAGCCCCCCAAGAAGCTTCGCAACAAGGTCTTGCTGGCGGTCAGATTCCTTGAATAGGTGGAAGAGTTCTTCGGTGAGCGCAGCAATCCTCTCCGTCATCACCTCTGAGTCCTCTTCCTCCGCCTCAACGGCCCCCACATACCGCCCCGGCGTCAGCAAGTACCCGCGCTCCCGAACCGTCTCCAACCTGGCCGAGAAGCAGAACCCAGGCTCATCCCCATACGTCAGCCCCTCCTCGCGCGTCGACGCCGTACCCCGCCACGCGTGATAGGTGTCAGCGATCTTCGCGAGGTCCGCGTCAGTCAGGATGCGCTCTGTCCTGTCGACCATCTCGCCCATGCTCCGGGCGTCAATGAACAGGATCTCCTCACGCCGATCGTCCAACCGTCGTGCTCCCTGAGGGGACTTGTCCTTGGCCAAGAACCAGAGGCACGCCGCGATCTGGGTCGTCCGGAAAAGCTGGGGGGGCAGCGCCACCATGCACGCCACCAGGTCCGCCTCCACCATCGCCTGGCGGATGTCACCTTCACCGCTCGACTCAGAGCTCATCGAGCCGTTGGCCAGGACGACGCCAGCCGTGCCCCGCTCGCCCAGCTTGGAGACCATGTGCTGGAGCCACGCGTAGTTGGCGTTGTTCTTCGGCGGGACGCCGAACTTCCACCGGGCGTCGCCCTCGTCCCGCGCCCAGTCCTTGATGTTGAAAGGCGGGTTGGCCATCACGAAGTCGGCCTTGAGGTCGGCGTGCTTGTCCTCGGCGAAGGTGTCGCCCCAGCGGGTGGCGAGGTTGCCGTCGATGCCGTGGATGGCCAGGTTCATCTTGGCCAGACGCCAGGTGCGCTCGTTGAGCTCCTGGCCGAAGACCGATAGGTCGGCCTTGTGGCCCCGCCCTCGATGGGCCTCGATGAACTTGGCCGCCTGGACGAACATGCCGCCCGAGCCGCACGCCGGGTCGTACACGCGCCCCTCGTACGGCTCCAGGATCTCCACGATCAGCTGGACGACGGACCGTGGCGTGTAGAACTCGCCGCCCCGCTTGCCCTCCGCGCGCGCGAAGTTGCCGAGGAAGTACTCGTACACCTCGCCCAGCACGTCCTGCGCGGGCTTGCCCTCGCTGGCGCCGAAGCGGGCGTCGCTGATGAGGTCGACGAGCTCGGCCAGGCGCTTCTGGTCGATGTTGTCCCGGTTGAAGATCTTCGGCAGGACGCCCTTCAGCGACGGGTTCTCGGCCATCACCGCGTCCATCGCCTCGTCGAGCAGCTTGCCGACGCCCTGGCTCTTGGCATTCGCGGCGATCCACGACCAGCGGGCGATCTCCGGGACCCAGAAGACGTGCGCGCCGGTGTACTCGTCGCGATCCTCCAGGAAGTCGTCCATCCTCTCCTCGGTGATACCGTCGTCGGCAAGCTCCGTGGCCAGCTCACTCCGGCGCTCGTCGAACGCGTCGGACACGTACTTCAGGAAGATGAGGCCGAGGACGAACTCCTTGTACTGCGCGGCGTCGATGGAGCCGCGCAGCTTGTCCGCGGCCTTCCACAGGATCGCCTGGATCTCCTTGGCGGTGGAGGCGCTGAACAGCTCCGCCTGGTCGGTGGGCCTTTTCGCAGCGGTAGCCATCGGGCAGACCGTCTCCTTCAGTCATCGGTGCCCAGAAGACCGGGCAGGTTCTGGATGGTCAGGGTGCCGTCGGCGAGGCCGGCGGCTGTGATGCGGGTCAGATCGTCAAGGGCAGCGGCCTGCTCCCGCAGCAGCCCCGCTCTGAGCTCGACCTCGGCAAGCGCGGCGTCGTACCGCTCTGCCTCCTCGCGCCCCAGGTCCGGGATGTTCAGGTCCTCGATGCTGCGGGAGGCCCGTACGGCGCCGCTGGTGCGCGCGTGCTCGGCGGCCGCTGCCTGCAGCAGCGCGGCCAGCACCCGCGGCCGGACCGGCGGGTCGGCGTCGGGGCGGACGCGCAGTATGCGGGCCGGGGCTGCGACCACCGACAGGCCGCCGGTGTCGACGTGGGCACCGAAGCTCGGGCTGGTGGTGACGACGACGTCGCCGGGCTCGGTGAACTGGGCGTGCTCGTACGCCGTGAGGAGTAAACCGCGGTCGATCCGGCGGCTGCCGAGCCGCACGGTGCCGAGGATCTCGTCCGGGCCGAGCACCGCATAGTGGCCGTCGGCCGTGAGGTGCTCGGGCGCGATGCGGTGGCCAGGACGGCGGCGCAGGCGGCGTTCCTCGAGGAGGCGGCGGACCGTGGTGCGCCGCACTGGCTGTTCCTCAGGGCGCAACACGGCCTGGATACGCATGGCCGCGCGCAGGTCGACGTCGAGGCGGGACTGCTGCTGCAGGTTCGCCAGGCGCTGCTCGAGGTCACTGATGCGGGCCGGACGTTCGACGACGGCGCGGGCGTAGCGGGCCTCGGTGGGGCGCTGGCTCGCCGTGAAGGCGGTGCCCGGCCGGTCGTCGAGTTCCTTCGCGGGGACGATCACGCCGTGGCGGGGCTCGTGCCGCCGGTCGCCGCGCCAGCCGGACGCGCGCCAGATGGCGATGTCCTCGGCGAGCGTGTCGAGCACCGGCTCGGTGAGCCGCCGCGCGGACAGGTCGGCGAGCAGGACACGGCCGGTGCGCTCCTCCTGCGGGGTGCGGGAAAGGACCCACACTGCGGTGCGGTAGCCGGGGCGGTACGGCATAGCGCCGTCGGGCAGGCTGATCACGGCCTTCAGCAGGCCCGCGCCGAGGAAGGAGCGACGTAGCCTGTCGGCTTCGCCGTGCCGGGGCAGTGGACGTACGAAGACATCGGCCGGTCCGAGGACGACGGCGGTGGAGCCGGCTTCGAGGTAGTCGGTGAGCGCCTGCACCTGCTCGAGGACGGCCTCCGGTCGGCGGGTCTCCGCAGCCTCGTACGGGAGGGCGCACACCAGCAGGTCCGGGTACCCCCACTCATCGACGGAGGCCGACAGGTCCGTCCCCTCCATGACGTCGAGGTGGAACTCGTACACCCCCCGTACGAGCATCCGGCGGCGCACGAGCCGGACGCGGGCCGGGGCGTGATCGGCGGCGAGGTAGGTGTGACCGGAGTCTTCGGCGGCCTGGTCGTGCAGGGCGGCGAGGAGGTCGCCGGCTCGGGCGTGCGGGGTGGCGACGACGGACTCCTCGCGGAGGGTGTCGATGCCGGACACAGAAGCGAGAGCCCGGACGACGGCCGGGACCGGTTCGTCGACGGCCAGATCGTGGGAGCCGAGACGACGCCGCGCGTCCAGGACCCAGTCGAAGGCTTCAGCCGGGGTGTAGGCGGCCTCGGTTAGTTCATCCGCGAGCGCGGCGAGCGCTGGACCGGTGGGATCCGGGGCGGGGACGGCGCGCAGCTCGGCCAGGAGGAACTGGTCCTCGGCGTCCAGTTCGGCGGCCCTGGCGACCAGGGCGTCCCAATCCTGGCCGGCGAGCGGAGCATCGTACTGCTGGCGCAGGCAGAGCAGGGCCGTCAGCGCGCCCACCAGGACGGACGCCGGAAGCGCGGGAGTCCGCCAGGCGGCGAGGGTGTGCAAGGCGAGCTCGGCGCGCAGTTGGCGGGCGTCCGTGTTGCCGCGGCCCGTCTCTGTCAGCCACTCGACGACGGCGCGGGCGTCGAACAGGGGACGGCCGTCCTCGTGGGCGATCGGCGCCGGAAAGTCCGGATGCCGACGGCTCCAATTGGTGGGGACGGGCCGCTTTACCTGTGCGAGAGAGGCAATTTCGGCGTATGTGATCCGCCAGGCCGGCTCCTCGGGCACGATGAGCGATGTTGCTTCACGCGCACTGGTCATGAGCCCCGCCCCCTTTTTATTACAGAGCTTCTTCTCTTCCCCTGCGTGCGAGCCGGTCGGATGCCTTGGACTCCGGTTCAGCGGCAGTCAGAACTTTACAGCGAGGGCTTGGGTTACCTCCCAGTTGGCCTGATAACCGGGGTTATCACTGCCTTGGCTCTCTCTTGCATCCCCAGGAGTCCAAGGTGATGCCTCTCAGCCCTGGTAAGGGCTCAGCCCACCAGTTTCGGAGGACGGACCTGACCAGCCCTCCTCGGCGCCGCCTCCCGGCCGGTGCCTGGAGCGGCAGAAGGCCGACTGATCTGCCTCACCCAGATCCAGCTCCCCCACCGTCAGTCAGGGGCCTCCGGCAGCGTCATCACTCGTCCCTTTTCCGACCGACGATTCCGTGAACCAGGAGACCCCGGTGGTTTCACCCGCGATGTCCTACCAGCCGACACGTGGGTGAAGCCGCAGTGCGGGGCCCCTGCACGGCCGACGCACCCTGCCCCGGTACCCGCACGTACCGCCGATAACAGTCGAGATGGAGAACGTCAATGAGCACGTACGCCGACCCACGCGTCGACGATGCGACCCCGATGACCCCGATGAGCGCGTACGAGGGGCAGGTGTGGGACACCCTCAACGAGCACTGGCAGCGCCGGAACAACCACCGTGGTCTGCCGAACTGGGCGAGCGCCGCGCTCGGTCGCACCGGTGAGGTCGCGGGAAGCGCCGTGAGACGGGTTACGGACGCTGTGCCAGAGGCGGTCACGGAACCGATCCGTCGCGCGGGCGACGCGGTCGCCGAGAAGGCCATGCGACCGGCGCTCGGAGCCGCGGCTGCGTTGCTTGAACTGGTCAACGACTGGGCCATGGAGCTCAACGACCCGAAGAACGTCGAGAAGCTCGCCCGCAAGCGAGGTTTCACGATAGATGGTTTCTCCGAACTGCGGCGGCACGACCTCAAGGTTTGCGACCAGCTGCTGACCCGCCACACCCTCACGTGGCGCACCGTCGGCGCGTTCGAAGGTGGCGTCATGGGCCTGCTGGCCATGGTCCCCGTCGCTGGTATCCCCGTCGCGCTGACAGCGGACATCCTCGTCATCCAGGTCTTGAGCACGTCGATCGCATCGCGCATCGCGTACTCCTACGGCTACGACGCCAAAGACCCCGACGAGCAGATGTTCATCCAACGCCTGGTACAGCGGTCCTTCATGGCACAGGCGGCCAAAGCCGCGCCGTTGCGTGATGCCGCACGGGCGGCGGACGCGGTCAAGGGACGCATAAAGTGGTCACCGAAGCTCCGCCAGGACCACCGCCTCCTGGCCGCCCTTGAGAAGTTGATGCAGCAGCTGGGCCCGGCCGGCTCCAGGGTGCCGGTTCAAAACGTCGCCAAGGTCGTGCCGTTCGTGGGTGTCCTCATCGGTGCCGGCATGAACTCCGCCGTCCTCGGCAGAGTGGCCGCCGACGCCCAGCGGTACTGCCAGACACGATTCCTGTGCGACAGGTACGGGCTACCGCTGCCAGCCGCACTGGCGACCGACCGGGACGACGCCCCTCAGACCGACGCCACGTAAGTGATGGCCGTTGGGTCCACGATGCAGCCTTCGGCAGGCCCTCACTGACGGGGCGAGCACCCGCGCCCCGTTAGGGCGTGCTTCGCCGTCCCGGTGAGACGTGCCAGTAGATTCCGAACTTCTTGCAGAGCTTGGCGACCTTGGTATCGGACTAATGGATCGCAGTGTTCCCCTCCCTTCCTATAGAGGTCGAGACGACGAACGGTACGGAACCGTTCACGACGGGGGGCGCGATTACGCTCCCGCCGGTGGGTGTGGCGCTCGACGACGGTGAGCTGTGCCCCGGCACGGATGGCTTCTCCGACATCGACTTCGGAACCCAGGTCAACGTCACCAACGCGGCTGGGACTCTCGTCGCCCAGAGCTCCCTCGGTCTGGGCGCGAAGACCGACGCGGGGTGCGCTTTCCCGTTCACGGTCGATGGGGTCGTCCCGGAGTCGAAGTTCTGCTCCGTCGAGGTCTCCCATCGCGGCGGCCTCACTCAGACCGAGGCCGATCTGCACGCCGGCGGTCTCGCCTTCACCCTCGGCGACTGACCACGGCCATGCCGTTGTGCGGTACGCGTCAGGTCAGCACCGGCAGTACGCCCACACCCGCGCGGCCGAGGTCACGCGCCAGGGCGTATCCAGCACCTCCGCGGCCTTGCCGCGCAGGCCCCAGCTTGTTTCCTCGCCCAGGCGCTTCGCGGAATGTCATGCCGTGAGCGGGTTGCCTTCTACGCATCAGGCCTCCACATGCCATTTGGTCAACATTTCAACGAGGGAACATCCCTGACTCTCCCAACGAGGACGCCGAGCGAATTCGCCTTCTCCTTCAGCCCGGGGTTCAGGTCTACGGAGTCCTCGAGCACCACTACGGGCTGGGCCTGGCCATGTCGAGGAACAGAACGGACCGACCTGCTGACGTGCTCGACAACCTCTGTCAGGCGGTTCTCCCTTTCGTCAGCCGGTTGCTGGGGAACCGCGACCCACGCGCCGTACGCGGTCCGTTTGTTGATCCAGCCGAGGTCGAAGTGCGGGCCCCGGCGCGCCGGGGCGCGGACGTCGAGTGTCGTCCGCCCATCGACCTGCTCGATCAGGCGCGACAACAGCTTCTCGTGTCGCGGCGTGCCGCGCCCCAGCACTCCAGCCTCGAACCGGTCGATCTGCCGGGTGCGCAGATGCAGCCTGTCGAACGGTCCGCCGAGGAAGCCGTCTCCGACCTCAGGCATGACCGTCACGTGATCGCTCTGTACCTTGAGGTCCCGGCAGCGAGCCGGAGCTCCGAACAGAAGATCCGAGTAGCCAGCGGCGTCTACCACGTGAATGTGTCGGCCTGCTTTGCGTGACTCCAGCACCGCCAGAAGTTTCCTGCTCAATCCCCGGTCCATGTCCTTGACGTTGCCTGCCAGCTCTCCGTGGACCACGAGGGTTACCTTCCTGGAGAAACTGTTCTGGCAGGTAGCTCCCAATGTCTGCGAACGAGATAAGCAGTCCTTACGGATGACCCATTCACCGTCCACCAGAGTCTTGCCGGTGAACATGAGCGTGTGTCCTCGGAGTTCGCGTATCCATCCAGTGCACGGTGCGGACACTCTCGTCAGCCTCCAACCGGGTCCGAACAGCCCTCGTAACGCAGAGTACTTCGGGTGCGGCGGACAGCAAGGCACATCTCGATGACCGGGGCCCGTCCGCATCCGCACCTGCCCGGGCCGGGGGCAGCACAGTCGGCCGGTGCTGCTACGCATTAACTGGCTGCAGGCCCGCCGGTGCTGCTGTCGCTAGGGCGAGCCACGTCTCGCATGAGTTCCTAAGGCCGATAACCCCGGTTATCAATATTTCGCATCTCGTGTTGCCCTTCGTCTTTCTAATGTTCCGTTGGCGAGCAGCGCGGCAGAAATTCCAGGCAGCGCCCCGCTCGCGTCATCCACGGACTCGACGCCCCGGGAGGCACCTCATGACGGAACAGCCCGAACAGAACGCGCACGTCCCCGAAGACACCGCCCGGTCGGAGCAGGACGACCGGCCCGGAACCGTGGCAGACCTCGTGCGCAGGCGTCTTGAGGGGTCGCCTCTCGGTGAGCCCGTGAAGCTGCTGCTGCGGACGGCTCTGGGCGCCAGCGAGACCCGAAGCGCTTCCACGATCGGCCGGACCTACCTCGAATCAGTCGCCGTAACCCGCTTCCGCGGCATCGGACCGCGCGCCTGGCTCAAGCTGAGCCCCCGGCCCGGCGTGAACCTGGTCGTGGGTCGCAACGGATCCGGCAAGTCCAGCATTGCCGAGGGCATCGAGACTGCCTTCACTGGCGTGAACATGCGCTGGCAAAGGCAGCACGCGACGCGTAGCAGCAACTGGCGCAACCTTCACGACACTGGCGGTAGGCCGGAGATCGAGGTCAAGCTGGCCATCGAGGGAGACGCTGGCCGCAGCACCCTCACCCGCACCTGGGAAGGCGACGGATTCGGAGACTCCCAGGCAGAACTGAAGCGGCCGGGATACGGCCGCGCAAGTCTCGACCAGGTGGACTGGAAGCAGGACTTGCAGGACTTCCGGCCCTTCCTGTCGTACGTCGATCTCGACCGCATGATCAGCGGCAAGCCCTCCGAGATGTACGACGCCATCGCCACCATCCTCGGTATGGGGCAGCTCAGCGCGGCCGACAGCCGGCTCCGCAGGGAGGCCAAGGCGTTCGAAGACGCGGAGAAGGCGGCGAAGGCGGAGCTGCCGGGCCTGAAGGAGGCCCTGTACGAGCTGGAGGACGACGATCGCGCGATCCAGGCGCTCGTAGCCATCGACACAGCCGGAACCCCCGACTTCAAAGTCCTGGATGCCTTGGTCACCGGTCTGCCCGGCGACACGGACGTCAACCTGATCGCCGGGCTGCGTGCCGAGGCAGAGGTACAGGAACCCGACGTGGCGCAGGTCCGCACCGCTGTGGATCGTCTACGCAAGGCTCTCGCCGACATCGAAGACCTGCACGGCACCGATACCGAGGAAGCCCTGCAGCGTGCGGAACTGCTCGAACGGGCCGTGGCGCACCACGAGCGCCACCCCGACGAGGCATCCTGCTCCGTGTGCGGGACCGCCGGGATGCTGGACGCGGCATGGGCTGCGGATGCCATCGCCCAGATCGCCGCACTGCGGCAGGAGGCGAAGGCAGCCGCAGGCGCGCGCAGCGAACTCCGGTCGGCCGCGCGAGCAGTGCAGGATCTCGTTCACACGCCTCGGCGAATCCCCACCTCCCTCACCGACCCGTGGAACGCCTGGACCACCTGCCGGTCGATCAGCGATCCGGACGAGCTCGCCCGACGCGCCCTTGATGCCGCCGTGACCCTGGCCAATGCCTGTGTCTCGGTCAAGGAGCGTGCCGTAAAGGAGTTGGAGGAGCGGGACGAGCGCTGGCGCAGGCTCGTCGTCCGCCTGGCGGGCTGGGCGGAGAAGGCCCAGGCCGTGGAGGCGAACAAGTCTCAGTTGAGGGACATCAAGAGGGCGAGCACCTGGATCAAGGCGCTGGCCACCGAACTGCGGGAACAGCGCATGGAAGGTTTCGCCGACCATTCGCAGCGGATCTGGGAGCGGCTCCGCCAGGAGAGCAACATCGATCTCAAGGCCGTGAGCCTGAAGGGCAGCGAGAAGGCCACTGTCCGCAAGCTCGTCATGGATGTCTCCGTCGACGGCCAGGAGGCCTCTGCTCTCAGCGTCATGAGCCAGGGCGAGCAGCACTCCCTTGCGCTGTCCCTGTTCCTGCCCCGGGCCGCCACTGCCGACAGCCCGTTCGGCTTCATCATCATCGACGACCCCGTGCAGTCCATGGACCCCGCCAAGGTCAACGGACTCGCCCAGGTCCTGCACGAGCTCGGCGAACACCGACAGGTCGTTGTGTTCACCCACGACACCCGACTCCAGCGGGCGTTCACCAGCCAGGGTCTGCCCGTGACGGTGTTCGAGGTCGAGCGGGCCAAGTCGTCCAAGGTGAAGGTCAAACCGGTGACCGACCCGGTACGGCAGGCGCTCGACGATGCGCGGGCCCTCGCCAGTACCAGTGACCTGCCGACGGCGGCACGGACCCACGTGCTGCCCAGCCTGTGCCGTATCGCTCTGGAGAACGCCTTCCTTGAGGCCGCCTGGATCCGGAACCACCGCGCCGGCGCGCCCGAGCACGCACTGCAGGCGGCCATTGGCGAAGCAGACAAGCTCCTGAAGGTGGCAGCGCTGGCCTTGTTCGGCGACGCCGAGCGGACCGGCGATGTCTACCGGGAACTGCGCACCCTTTGCGGACCGCGTGCGGTGGAACTCCTCAAGCAGTGCCAGAACGGCGCCCACGCCGCCGGGGCTCAGATCATCGACCCCCACCGATTCGTCGACGACATCGAGACTATGGCGCAGAAGGTGCGCAAGCCGGAGGTGACCGCGTGATGAGTACTTCCACTGCCTCTGTCGAGGAGCTCCTTCTGATCGCTGACCGGTTGCTCGTCGCCCGCCTGGGTGCCACAGCCGCCGGTTGCAATCGCGGGGCCTCGCTCGCTCTGCGAACCGCCCTGGAGATTTCCGTCAACCGCACGCTCGACGCCGCGGTGCCAGGACTCGCCAGCACCACGATGCGGGCCAAGATGCTATGCCTCCACTGCTACACCTCGGCTGAGACCGCTCGCCGAACCACCGCCGTCTGGTCACACCTATGCCTGGGATGCCACTACCACCAATACGAGATCGGCCCGGCAGAGGACCAGGTCCGCGTCTGGCGAGCGGAGGTTGGCGAGTTGGTCGGGGCGTTGGCTACCCACAGGGCTTGATTGTTGTTCGCCGGAGCCGAGCGCCTCACCGTCGCAGCGTCCATGGGCGCCGCATGGGGAGGAATGTTCATGGGCACTACCGCGCGCGACGAGATCATCGCTGCAGGGCTGAAGGCGATGGAACGACCCCTACGCCTGCTAGACCACAGGGCAAAGCGGTGGGGGAGGTCGGCAGAGAACGATCGCGAAGGCTCGTTCGCGTCCGCCCGAAACAGGGGCTGGTGACCGACCATCTCCTTCGGCAGCACCCTCCGCCATCCAGCCCAACGAGCTGGCTATTCATATAGCCATCGCCGATGGTGATTCCATGTATCTTCCCGGCCCCCGCTTCCATCGCACAGTGACTCTCGTCGTGATCGACGCACAAGAGCGCGTAGCCCTCTTTCCACTCTCTGATTCCGTCCACAAGAACTGGACTTTGCCCCACGCCCCGGTCCGGCTGGTCGAGTCCTACGCCGAGGTCGCCCTGAGGCTAGGAACACGTTGCTTCAGCCGCTCGGCTATCCGATGGGGGCCAGTTGTCGGACGAAGATGGGCCGCTCCCCCCTCGAGTGGCGCGCCACGAGTGCGGATGGAGGAGCGTGTGTTTCTAGCTCGCACCAAGGCACCCTTGGTGCCCAACTCGATCCGCAGAGGAGGGCGGTCTGGGATGGCCGCCGTGTGGGCGGCGCGGGCGATGCTCTCGTCACTCCTGAGGGAGTCCCACTTCGACAGCACGTCGACCCTGATCGACGGCTACCTCGACGGCTGGCTACCCGACGGACCAATCACTCTTGATTGAGCCCCATGATGGCCCTCACCTGCACGAGCCCTCATCGGCGCCGCAGGGCCAGTCCACCAAGCGCAAACCCCGCGCCAAGAGATCCGGACCCCCTGCGGGGGGCGCAGAGAATGACGAACACCCCAAAGAGCACCGCTGCTGTGGTTGCGCAAGCCCCCTTTCGACGCAATGGTTTGCGCGCCCCCTCTGTTGCATAGGTGAGATTCTGCAAGGGGCCCCGCGACGGCACGCGGTGGCTCTAGAGTGACGCTTGCGTGCAAGGTGTGGGCGGACTTGCACGCAACAGCGCCTAGCCGTAGGGAGTTTGATGGGAAGTCGGCAATGAGTGACATGCTCTTCCATCGTCTCGACGCGGAGGAACACGCTGCCCGGGAGTTGGTTGCCCGACTGCGCGCTGAGATCGCCGAAGCCGAGGAGCGGCTGGCAGCACTTGCAATCACGCGGCGTACTGCAGCGCAGCTTCTCGAAGAGGCGCCTCCTGGGAAACCGACTGCGAGTGGGGGATCCGCCGAAGGCCGCGACGGGGTTCATACACAGTCCTCCACGAATGGCGCTTCAGAAGCCACCGAGTCGGATGCAGAGTCGGCCCCCGGCGGGCAGCCGGGCACACAGCAGCGGCGCATGACGGACAAGCAGCAGGGTTCGAAGCTCTCCGGTCGACTTACCGAGCTGAACCGGAAGGTAGTCACGCTGGTGGGGTCGGCAGATCGACCGATGAGCCCCAAGGACGTAGTCATCCCCCTCGTCGACAAGAGTGCGCCGCGAGCAGAGATCGAGCGGATGCGTCACCGGCTCAACCGCCTGGTGGATAAGGGATACCTGAAGCAGGTCGGACCGGGCCTGTACACCGGGGCGGAGGTGGATCGATAAGTAGCAGCGCCTAGCAGCACGTCCGTTGCCGTGAAGGATCAGCACGGCGCTGGACGGTGAGTTGGTGGTGCCGCCAAGGGATCAGTCTCGGCGGCACCGAGCATGTGAGTCCGACTAGGGGCTTCTGCATGCCATTTTTGAGGGTAGCCCACTGTCGGGCCACCTGTGGCGTGCTGAGCCCAATCCGTCCTGCCTGCACAGATGACGTGCGGGTTCCGGAGGTTCAGCTATGCATCGATCCCGGATCATTGGTGCCCGGGTAGAGACCCACGCCGAGCCCGTCCTCCAGACGGCTCAACGTCGCCACGTCCGGCCAGCTACTGCCGGCGAGGAGATTCGCGACCGCCTGACGGTTGACACCACTGAGAGCGGCGACGCGTCGCAGCCCCAGCCCCTGACGGGTCATTTGGCTGGTCAGGGCTTGTGCGACCGCCTGCACTACCCTGGCCTGGGGCTGGTCAACGAACGTCGCCTCGGGCCAGTTCTCCGGGTCCCGAGCCAGCTCCCGCGGCGGCCTACTACGGCCTCGCCCTCCGGTCATGCGCATGCGCTCCTGACTGTCGAAGTGCACACTCACGAAACAGATGGCCACTTGTGTAGCCACTTTTCGTGGTGTGTTCCTTTGGAGACGGCTATGAGCGGCGCGATCCTCGGCTACCAGCCGTTGGAAAAGCCATCCGAGTGGCCCTTGGTCGCCGATGGCGTTCGCATGGTGGCCGCCGCGACCTGCGATTCCGTCCCATATCCAGTCCCGAAAGTGATGCTGGCGCTCTCCGGTCTGGCCATGTACGCCGAGCGCGTCGGCATTGCCCGCGACCCGCTGGCCTGGCTGGCGCCAGAGGTGATGACGCGTTATCTGCTGGCGCGGACGAAACTCGAAGGCAGTTCCATCCAGACGTACCGGAGCATCCTGCTGCGTATCCGCGAGGCTCTGCTGTGGCTGGAGTACGGGCAGCAGCCCACACCCCGGATGAGCGCCAAGCGGCAGCGCGCCGCCCCCTATACCCCGCCGGAACTCGCCCGCTACCTGATGTGGGCCCGCGGTCTGCCTTCTACATCCGCCCTCGGCGGCAGTGCCCTGGCGCTGCTGGCCCTCGGTGCCGGCTGCGGGCTGGCACGCCGAGAGGTGCTGGCTACCCGCGGCACCGACATCACCGTACTGCCGTCCGAGGCGGTGGTCGTAGCAGTGCCAGGCAGCGACCGGCTGGTGGTCTGCCGGGCGATGTGGGAGGAAGACCTCGCCGCGCGGGCTCGCACCGTTGGCGACGGGTACCTGTTCCTGCCCCAACGCCAGGTCGCCGACCCGAAGAATGGTGTGTCCAACTGGGCGAAGCGGACGCTTAAGGGCACTTCCGGACTTCCCAATCTGAAGCTGGCCCGCCTGCGAAGCACCTGGATTGTCGAGCTGCTGCGCCAGCGCGCCCCGGAAGATGTCATCGCTGCGGCGGCAGGCATGAAGTCGACAGCCGCACTGGCCCCCTACCGGGCATCGGTCCCCCCGCTCACCACCGCGGCCACCACCCGCATGCTGCGTGGCTCGGCATGAGAACTCCCGCCGACGACCCCCGCTATCAACCTGGCAACGGCCGTCCCCGCCGCCCCTACCCGCGTTCACACGAGCCGTCCGAGATGCCTGACAGCAAGGTTAAGAAGCTTCGTCGCACCCTCCAGCAGAGCGGCGTCGTGGACATGGTCGAGGCACAGTTTGCAGGACTGCCCGGCCCGCCCGGCTACCCCATCCGTCTCGTTCTGCTTGGTCTGGTCTGCGCAAGCTACGAGAGAACCAGCAGCAATCTCGACGACGCCTTCGAGATCATCACGTTCGGCACCAGTGAGCAACTGCGCGCCGAACTCTCCATCCCCACCTGCGACATCGAAGACCAGGACTCGGTTAACGCGCTGTACAACCGCTTCCACCGCGCCTGGACCCGCATGAACCGCCTGCTGGACGCAGCACCGCACCAGCGCCGCAGCCGGCTTCCCAGAGCTGCAGGCCTCAAAGTCGCCGCGCAGTGGAACGGTGAACGCGGACAGCAAGCCCTCCGTGGCCTGGAAGAACTCGCCAACCGGCTGGTCACTGCCCCGGTCCGCACCGCCTTTGCCAAAGGTGTTATGCGCCACTGGCGTGGCGACACAGCGATTGACACCACCTGCGTGCCGACTTGGGCCCGCCCCCATACACGCAAGCGCTCCGCGCTGGAGGCGAGCGCCAACTGGCACTACAAGGGTGGCGGCGATCGGGAGTTCGGCTACAGCGCCACCCTGGCCATCGCGGCGCACGCCGATCCGGACCGGGCCGGCCGTTACCCGCAGCTCATCCTCGGGATGGTGCTGCACACGCCCGAGAAAGACATGGGTCGTCATGCCCACTACGTCAGCGCTGTCCTGGCTCAGCTCACCGAGCTCCGCGGCTTCACGGCGGCCGACCGTGCATACACGAAGCTCTTCCCTGAGAACTTCCATCAACCGATGCGTGCCCTCGGCTACATGCCAGTTCTCGACTTCACCAAGGCCCAGGTCGCCGATCAGGCCGAGCATTACCACCAGGGCGCCATCGCCAAAGTGGGCCGACTGTTCTGTCCCCTCACCCCGCGCCGGCTGCTCGACCTCTACCAGCAGATCCGAAGCGCCAAGAACGAGCGTGAGCGCATCCCGCTGCGAGAGCAGCTGCAGGAGATCGAGCCGTACACACTCACCCGCAAGGACACCCTCGACGACCGCGGCACCGAGCGATACGCCTGCCCCGTCACCAAACTCAACTGCCCCTGGGCGCAAGAGCGTGAGGGCCGCGTCGCACCGAAGAGGAAGGGGCCTGTGCCAGTCGCCATCAACCTCGACGTCCACAGGGAGCGTGCTGCGCATCCCGCTGCCCGGCCAAGCGTCGAGCCCCCCGAACTTCCCCTCGGCGAACGCCCCAAGTGCTGTCGCCAGTCCTCCGTCACGGTGCAAGCACATGTCATGCCCCGTATGCGGCAAGAACTGCCCTGGCAGACGCCTTCCTGGGCCCTGGCTTACCAGACGCTCCGCGCCCACATCGAGGGCGGCAACGGACGGCTGAAGTCCGTCGACTCCGCCTTGCACGCCCGTGAGAGGCGTCAGCCTCGCGGGCGTGTCGCCCAGGCTCTTTTGTCCGCCATCACCGTCATGGTCCACAACATCAAGGAGATCGAGCAGTACCTCGCGGCCAGCAGGAAGAGTCCCATCACCGGTCTTGACCTCGAGCCGGGCGATGTCCTCCCGCCCTACCCGGCGGCCGATGAGACGGCCATGCCCCGCCCTCGAAGTCTTAGCCGCAGCCCCTGAGCCGTCACCCATCCCGTAATTGAAGATCGACACGCCGCGAGACCGCAGGAGCCTGCCTCCACGCCTGCGGTCCCCGCGGCATGTCCGCATCCCAACTCCCGGTCCGTTCCGACGCGGACCGCCGCGCTTCCCAGCGGCCCGGCAGGCTGACTTTCACACAAGTAGGAGCTCAAACGCCGAGATCCCGGTCAGACGGTGACCGTCTGACCGGGATCTCGTGAACAGTTCGTGGGCTAACCCGCGAACGGCCCTTGTTGTGGACCTGTGGGGATTTGAACCCCAGACCCCCTCGATGCGAACGAGGTGCGCTACCAGACTGCGCCACAGGCCCTTGCAACGAGTGAAACTCTAGCATCCCCGTCGGGGTGCTTGGAAATCCGTTCCCTCGCTGGTCACGCCCTGGTCGCACGCTCACTCGTTGGCGGCGCGCGGCCGGTCCTCGTCCGCGTACTGGTCGAAAAGCGGCGTGCGACCGCGCTCGCGCGTGCGGCGCGACGGAGCCTGCCGCTGACGCGGCGGTTCGGCCGCCGGGGCCGGCGCCGAAGTCGGCTCGGCCGTCGACGAGCGGGCCGCGCTCCAGGTCTCCGGGTCGCCGACCTCGACTCCGCCCGTCGCCCGCGGGGCGACGGGCGCCGTGACGTACGTCGGCAGCGGGACCGGGACCGGCTCCCAGCTGTCGCCGCGCGCCGGTCCGCGCTCGCGCTGCTGGTCGACCCACTCCGCGTGGTCCGTCTGCTCGACGAGCGCGCGCCGGCCTGCCTCCTGCGGGGAGAGCGTGGGGGATGGTTCGGGCTCGGGTCCCGCCTCGGGCTCCTCGTCGGGGTCGGCGGCCGAGGCGGCCGTGGCCTGGGGCCGGCGGGGCCGGTTCTCGCGCAGCCGCTGCGCCGCGGCCTCCGCCCGGCGCCGGTCCATGGTGAACACGAAGCGCCGTCGCTCCTTGGCGCGCAGATGCACGATGTACGCGCTGAGCAGTATGGCCGGGACGCCCGGGGCCCATAGGAAGCCCAGTCCGCCGACCGCGGCCACGATCGCGCCCAGCGTGAACGCGAGGAAGAGGACCACGGTGGTGCGTCTGCGGCGGGCCAGCACCTTGCTGCGCCGGGCGCGCTCGGCGGCGGGGCCGCCCGGCCGGGGGCGCGGACGCCGCGTGGGGTCCGGACGCCCCTGCGCGGGCACGGACCGGGCCTGTGCCGCCGGATCCGCGGCCGGGCGGGCCTGCGGGGCCTGGTCCGGCACCGGGCGGGCCGGTACGTCCATCCGGGCTTCGGTACGGGCCGGGGGCGCGGCGAAGGCCCGGACGTCCACGGAACTCAAACGGTCCGTGGCGGCATCCGGGTCCACGTCGGGCTCGCCCTGCTCCGCGTTGCGCTCCCGCAGCTCCTTGGCGTATCGGCGCTCCATTGCACCGCGTCCGGACAGCAGCCGGATGGCGGTGGAGAAGCGTTCCGTCGGACGGGCTTCATTGAGCTCGTCCTGCCTGCGGAGCCACATCGGCACCAAGTAGGCGGCCCAGGCCCCGACGATGACTGCGTAGATGAGGCCGCTGCTGCTCACGCTTCACACGGTAGAGGTGTTCTCGCAAGGGCATCCGCCAATTGGCCCGGTGTGTCGCACGATCTGGCTGATATCACGGACTTTTTTTGCGATTGTTCAGATCAGCGCATGGTCGACAGCGAGTAATTTCGAACATTTATTTTATTTCCCGGTGCCTTCCGGGTCGTGCCTGGTGCCAGCGGCGGAGCAGTCCTTCGGGCACCTCTTCGGAGGTGAGTGCGAACACCAGATGGTCCCGCCACGCGCCGTCGATGTGGAGATAACGCGGGCGCAGTCCCTCTTCGCGGAATCCGAGTTTCTCCACGACGCGGCGACTGGGGCCGTTCTCGGGCCGAATGCAGACCTCGATGCGGTGGAGTCCGACGACACGGAAACAGTGGTCGACGGCGAGCGCGACGGCGGTCGGCATCACCCCGCGGCCCGCGACCTCCCGGTCCACCCAGTAGCCGACATGGCCCGAGCACATCGAGCCCCAGGTGATCCCGGCGACCGTCAACTGGCCGACCAGACGGCCCTGGTACTCGATGACGAAGGGCAGCATCCGGCCCGCGTTGGCCTCGAGGCGCAGATGGCGGACCATTTGCCGGTAGGTGGGGCGCTGGGTGTTCGGGGCGCCGGGCGCGGGCGGCGGAACGGTCGCCTCCCAGGGCCTGAGCCAGTCCCGGTTGCGCCGGTTGACCTCGCGCCAGTTGCGCTGATCGCGCAGCTTTATGGGGCGGAGGACCACGTCGCCGTCCGCCAGGACCACGGGCCAGGAGGCGTTCAGCTCGGGCTCCCGGCGGGTCTTGGGTGGTCGCCGCCGCGGATCTGGTCCACGGCGTGCACCAGCAACTGCTCCAGTACGGCGAGGCCGTCGCGCACCCCGCCGGTGGAACCGGGGAGGTTGACGATCAGGGTGCGGCCGGCGACTCCGGCGAGCCCCCGGGACAGCGCGGCCGCGGGCACCTTCTCGCGTCCGTACGCGCGGATCGCCTCGGGGATGCCGGGGATCTCGTGGTCCAGGACGCTGCGGGTGACCTCGGGCGTCCTGTCGGTGGGTGAGATACCGGTGCCGCCGGTGGTGAGGATGACGTCGTACGCGGCGGCCACCCCCTCGCGCAGGGCCTGCTCGACCGGATCGCCGTCCGGGACCACGCGCGGGCCGTCCACCTGGAAGCCCAGCGCGGCAAGACCCTCGGCGAGGATCGGGCCGCCCTTGTCCTCGTACACACCGGCGGCGGCGCGGTTGGACGCGGTCACGACCAGGGCCCGCCGGGCCGCTTCGGGTCCCGGCCCGTGGCCGTGGCTGTGGCTGTAGACCTCACCGGCGCGCGGCGGGTTCATGACCGGCTCCAGTCGCCGGACTTGCCGCCCGTCTTCTCCTCGACCCGGATGTCGGTGATCACCGCGCCCTTGTCGACGGCCTTCACCATGTCCACGACGGTGAGGGCGGCGACCGAGACCGCGGTCAGGGCCTCCATCTCGACACCCGTACGGTCGGTGGTCTTCACCGTGGCGGTGATCTCCACGGCGTCGTCGGCGACCGACAGATCCAGCGTGACGCCGGATACGGCGAGCGGGTGGCAGAGCGGGATCAGATCGGGGGTGCGCTTGGCGCCCATGATGCCCGCGATCCGGGCCGTGGCGAGCGCATCGCCCTTGGGGACGCCCTCACCCCGCAGCAGCTCCACGACCTGCGCAGAGACCAGCACCCGGCCACTGGCGCGGGCGGTGCGTGCGGTGACGTCCTTTCCCGAGACGTCGACCATACGGGCCGCCCCCGCCTCGTCGATGTGCGTCAGCCTGCCTTGGGTACTCATCGCTGTGGCGCTCCCGGTCAGGGCCCTGCGGGGCCTGTGTGGGCAGACACGGTACCGCCACCGTAAGCAGGTCAGCGGAGGAGGACCACTTCCACCTCCGCGCCGGGCTCCACCGAGGTGTCCGTCTCCGGGACGACGATCAGGCAGTCGGCATGGGCGAGGGCGGCGATCAGATGGGAGCCGGAGCCGCCGACCGGGGAGACGGTGCCCGACCTGGAGTCGTACGCACCGCGCAGGAACTGCCGCTTGCCCTCGGGCGACGACAGCGCCTTGTCGGCCTTCAGCGCCGCCCGCACCTTCGGGCGGTGGACGTCCTTCAGCCCCATCAGGGCCCTGATCGCGGGTCGTACGAACAGCTCGAAGGAGACGTACGAGGAGACGGGATTGCCCGGCAGGGCCAGCAGCGGCGTGTGCTCCGGGCCGATCGAGCCGAAGCCCTGCGGCTTGCCGGGCTGCATGGCGAGCTTGCGGAAGTCGACCCCGCTGCCCGGCACGTCCTCGTCACCCACCGAGGAGAGCGCTTCCTTGACAACGTCGTACGCACCGACGCTGACGCCGCCGGTGGTGACCAGCAGATCGGCGCGGATCAGCTGGTCCTCAATGGTGGCGCGCAGGATCTCCGCATCGTCGGTGACCGCGCCGACCCGGTAGGACAGAGCGCCCGCGTCGCGCGCTGCGGCGCACAGCGCGAAGCTGTTGGAGTCGTAGATCTGCCCCTCGGCCAATCTCTCGCCGGGCTGGACCAGTTCGCTGCCGGTGGAGAGCACGACGACGCGCGGCCGCGGCCGCACCCGCACGGTGCCGCGGCCGATGGCGGCGAGCAGGCCGATCTGGGGCGGGCCGAGCACCGTGCCCGACTCCAGCGCCAGGTCACCCGCCTGGACGTCGCTGCCGCGCGAGCGCACATGGGCGCGGGCCTCGACCGGGCGGTGGACGCGGACCTCACCGCTCGCGCCCTGAGGGGTCTCGCCCGCCGGACGCATCGTGGTGGCCGCTCCCTCGCCGGTGCCGCCGTCGGTCCACTCGACCGGGACGACCGCCTCGGCGCCGGGCGGCAGCGGGGCGCCGGTCATGATGCGGGCGGCCTCGCCCGGTCCGACCGTGGGCAGTCCGCCGCTGCCTGCCGCCACATCGCCGATCACCGTGAGGACCGCGGGGAACTCCTCGCTGGCGCCCGCGACGTCGGCGGTGCGGACCGCGTAACCGTCCATGGAGCTGTTGTCGAAGGGCGGCAGCGCGACCGGCACGGTGACGTCCTCGACCAGGACGCAGCCCTGGGCGTCGGGCAACTGCAGCTCGATCGGATCGAGCGGGCGGATCGCGCCGAGGATGTCCTCCAGATGGTCGTCCACCGACCAGATCGTGCTGCTCACGGTGTTACATCTCCTCGGTCACATAACTGCGAAGCCAGGACCGGAACTCCGGGCCCAGGTCTTCACGTTCGCACGCGAGTCTGACAATTGCCCGCAGATAGTCCCCGCGGTCGCCTGTGTCATACCGGCGGCCCTTGAAGATCACCCCGTGCACCGGGCCGCCCACCTTCTCGTCCTCGGCGAGCTTCTCCAGGGCGTCGGTCAGCTGGATCTCGTTGCCGCGGCCCGGCTCGGTCTGGCGAAGTATCTCGAAGACGGCCGGGTTCAGGACATAGCGGCCGATGATGGCGAGATTGCTCGGAGCCTCGGCCGGGTCGGGCTTCTCGACCAGCTTGGTCACCCTGACCACGTCGGACTCGCCGGTGGCCTCGACGGCCGCGCAGCCGTACATATGGATCTGGGCGGGGTCGACCTCCATCAGCGCGATGACGCTGCCGCCCTCTCGCTCCTGGATCTCGACCATACGGGCGAGCAGCGGGTCGCGCGGGTCGATCAGGTCGTCGCCGAGGAGGACCGCGAAGGGCTGGTCGCCGACGTGCGGGGCGGCGCACAGGACGGCGTGGCCGAGGCCGCGCGGGTCGCCCTGGCGGACGTAGTGCATGGTGGCGAGGTCACTCGACTCCTGGACCTTCGCGAGCCGGCCGGCGTCGCCCTTGCTCTTGAGCGCCTCCTCCAGCTCGTAATTGCGGTCGAAGTGGTCCTCGAGCGGGCGCTTGTTGCGGCCCGTGATCATGAGCACGTCGGAGAGCCCGGCCGAGACCGCCTCTTCGACGACGTACTGGATCGCGGGCTTGTCGACCACAGGCAGCATCTCTTTGGGAGTGGCTTTCGTGGCCGGCAGGAACCGGGTGCCGAGGCCTGCGGCGGGGATGACAGCCTTGCTGATCCTGGGGTGCGACTGAGTCATGCGGATCACCATATCCGGTGACTATGGGCTGAAGATGAGCCTCCGGTTAACTTCCTTCTCATAAAGGCGTATACGAGAGGTTTGTGAACGCACGATGTGTGGAGACTTGTCCGGAAAGAGTGCGGTACGACGCGAACTCCTCGCGGCCCGGGGCCTGATGTCAGCTGAAGACGTCGAAGCGGCCGCCGCGGTTCTCGCCCGACAGGCCCTGGACCTTGCGGAATTGACCGAAGCAGGCACGGTCGCGGCATATGTCTCGGTCGGGCGCGAGCCCGGCACGCGCGCGCTGCTCGACGCGCTGCGCGCGCGGGGCGTACGCGTCCTGCTGCCGGTCCTGAAGCCGGACAACGATCTGGATTGGGGCGTGTACGAGGGCCCGGAGCATCTGGTGCGCGCCGGCCGCGGCCTGCTGGAGCCTGACGGCGAGCGGCTCGGCGTGGACGCAGTGATCGAAGCGGATGCCGTACTCCTCCCGGGGCTCGCGGTGGACTCGCGCGGTATGCGTCTCGGCCGCGGGGGCGGCTCGTACGACCGGGTGCTCGCCCGCCTGACGGCGGCCGGCGCCGACCCGGCGCTGGTGGTGCTGCTGTACGCGAACGAGGTGGTCGAGCGGGTCCCGCAGGAGCCGCACGACCACCCCGTGCACGCGGTGGTCACACCCGAGTCGATCAGACGCTTTACGGCGTGAGCTTGAGGGTGTCGACGGTCTTCGCCTTCACCGCCTGCTCGCCGTAGGCCCAGTCGAGGAGTTCACCCTTGGCCCACTTGTCGGTCTGGTCGGTGTAGTGCGCGCTGTACGCATGCCCCGAGGCACCGCTCAGATTGATCCAGCGGGACTTGTCCCAGTCGCCGACGTTGACGACCATCCGCATCGACGGCACCCAGATCACGCCGTATCCGCCCGCGGCGTTCCAGCCGGCCGCATTGACCGCCGCCTCGCCGCCGCCCAGATTCCACGGGCCGCGGTTGAGCACGAACTGCAGGAAGCCGGGACCATCGGTGCCGAGCGTCTGGTTCTTCAGCGTCAGCTGGTGCAGCCTGCCCCAGCTCCAGCTGGAGGCGTCCTTGCCGAGCTTGGCGGTCAGCTCCCAGCGGGCGTCATCCATGGCCCGGGCGAGCAGCTGGTCACGGTTGGTCGCCGCCTTCTCCGTACGGCCGGCCGGCGCCCGCCACCACTCGTTCTTCTCGTCCTTGAGGATCCTGCGTACGACCTCGAACCAGCGGTCACCGCCGTCCGGCTGCGCCGATTCCGTGTCGCGCTGACCGCACTCGCGCACCCGCTCGCTGAGCTCGTCGTCCGGGGCCGAGCTGTCGGCCGGGCGGACGTTCAGGCACTCGCCCTCCACCCGCAGCTCCTTGGGCAGCTTGTTGCCGAAGGCGAGCTTGAGGACATTGCGCCAGACCGCGTTGAAGTACGCGGCCGCGCCGGAGTCCGGCTCCTGGGTGTAGTCCCAGCCCTCCAGCAGCTTCTGCGCCTCACGGACGTACGGGTCCGAAATGTCGATCTTCAGCAGATACGGCGTCAGCAGCTTGGCGATCTCGCTGCTGTTGTCCATCTGCATGGTGCGCATGTCTTCGGTCGAGATCTTGCCGCCGCCCTGGATCTTCGACTCGATGAGGTCGTTGATCCGCTGGCTGCGGGTGCCGTAGCCGTAGTCCTTGGTGAGCAGATACCGATACTTCTTGGCGTCCACGACCGCCTGGTTGGCGGTGACGATGTAGCCGCGTTCGGGATCGAACTCGTACGGCAGCTCATCGAAGGGGACGAAGCCCTTCCACTTGTACGCGGGGTCCCAGCCGGGCGCGGGGACCGAGCCGTCGCCCTTGGCGCGCACCGGGATCGTGCCCGGGGCCTGGTAGCCGATGTGGCCCTCGGCGTCGGCGTAGACAAGGTTCTGCGAGGGGACCTCGAAGTTCTTGGCGGCCGCGCGGAAGGACTTGAAGTCCTTGGCGCGGTTGAGCTCGAAGACCGCGTCCATGGACCTGCCGGGCTGGAGCGCGGTCCACTGCAGCGCGACCGCGTATCCGGCGCCGCGATCGGGGGCGGCATTGGACACGGGGGCCTGCTGGCCCACCTTCTCCAGCTCACTGCTGCGGTCGGAGACCAGCGGTCCGTGCCCGGTGGAGCGGACCGTGATCGTCTTGCTGGACTCGCCCGCGACCTTGATGACCTCCTTGCGGGTGGTCAGCTTCTTCTCTTCGCCGCCCACCTCGTAGCTGTCGCCGGACAGCTTCTCCAGGTAGAGGTCGGTGACGTCCGCGCCGAGGTTGGTGAAGCCCCAGGCGATGTTCTGGTTGTGACCGATTATCACGCCCGGCGTGCCGGAGAAGGTGTAGCCGGCGGTGTCGTACTGGCAGGAGGGGGAGACCGTACGGCAGTGCAGCCCCATCTGGTACCAGACGGAGGGCAGCTGCGGCGCGAGATGCGGGTCATTGGCCAGCAGCGGCTTGTCGGTCGTCGTGTACCTGCCGGAGACGACCCAGGAGTTGGAGCCGATGCCGCTGCCGCTCGGGCCCAGCAGCGACGGGATCGTGTCCAGCGTCTTCGAGAGCGCGGCGAGCTGGGAGTTCAGACCCTGGGCCGCGCCTGCCGCGCTGCCCTGTCCGCCGTTGCCCGACACATCGGACGGCTTGGCGTCCGGATCGAACTTCCCGGTGGCGGGACTGATCCCGCCCTCCTGCACGATCGGCTTGTTCCTGTCGTACGGATACTCCGGGTAGAGGTCCTTGATCTTCTTCTCGGTGAGCCTGCTGGTCAGCAGCGAGCGGTCGATCTCGTCCTGCATATTGCCGCGCAGGTCCCAGGCCATCGCCTTGAGCCAGGCCACCGAGTCAACCGGAGTCCACTGTTCGGGCTTGTAGTCGTTCGCGAAGGACAGGGCCGCGTACTCGACGGAGAGTTCCTTGCCGTCCTTGCCCTTGAGATAGGCGTTGACGCCCTCCGCGTAAGCCTGGAGGTACTTCTTGGTGTCCGGCGAGAGCTTGGTCTCGTACTCCCGCTCGGCAACCTGGCGCCAGCCGAGGGTACGCAGGAAGGCGTCCGTCTCGACCTGTCCGGAGCCGAACATCTCGGAGAGTCGGCCGGCCGTCATATGGCGGCGGACGTCCATCTCCCAGAAGCGGTCCTGCGCCTGGACGAAGCCCTGGGCGCGGAACAGGTCTTCGTCACTGTCCGCATAGATCTGCGGAATGCCGAAGCTGTCGCGCCTGACCTCGACCTGGCCCTTGAGGCCCGCGAGTTTGATCGTCCCGTTGGTCTGGGGATACGAGGCGCGCACCGTGCTGATGCTCCAGTACGTGCCGTATCCGACACCCGCGACAAGCGCCAGCACCAGGAAGAACACGAGCAGGCGGGCGCGTCGCCCCTTCTTCTTCTTGGGGGAAGAGGCGGTTGTGTTGGCGGGCATCGCTGTCCTTCGAGGCGCAGGCTGGTCCTGGAGTGCTGGAGCAACCATAGGCGCAGCGTTCCACCGGCCCTGACGCGGTATCCGTAAGCCGGTCCCCGGACCTCACGGCTCGCACAAATGATCTACCACGGCAAGGAAATGTTAAAGATTAGGTAAGGTAACGATGTGTCGCCCGCCGGAAGAACGATCCGGCACGTAGGCGCGAGGGGAAGGATCGGCCACTGACTGTCCACCGGCTCAATGAACTCCTGCTCATCTGCTCGCTCGTTCTGCTCATCGCCGTCGCGGCCGTGCGGATCTCCTCCCGCAGCGGGCTTCCCAGCCTGCTCCTGTATCTCGGTATAGGGGTCGCGATCGGTCAGGACGGCATCTTCCACGTCCAGTTCAACGACGCGGTGCTGACGCAGGTGATCGGCTATGCCGCGCTTGTCGTGATCCTGGCCGAGGGTGGACTTGGCACCAAGTGGAAGCAGGTCAAACCCGCGTTGCCCGCGGCGGTCGCACTGTCGACCGTCGGCGTCGCGGTGAGCGTGGGCATCACGGCCGCAGGAGCTCATTATCTGGTCGGACTTGAGTGGCGGCAGGCGCTCATCATCGGTGCGGTCGTCTCGTCGACGGACGCCGCCGCGGTCTTCTCCGTACTGCGCAGGGTGCCGCTGCCGTCCCGGGTGACCGGTGTGCTGGAGGCCGAGTCGGGCTTCAACGACGCCCCCGTGGTGATCCTGGTGGTGGCCTTCTCGACAGCCGGACCCATCGACGACTGGTACGTACTGATCGGGAAGATCGCGCTGGAGCTGCTGATCGGTGCGGCAATCGGACTCGCGGCAGGCTGGCTGGGCGCCTACGGGCTGCGGCATGTGGCGCTGCCCGCATCGGGGCTGTATCCCATCGCGGTGATGGCGATCGCGGTGGTCGCGTACGCCGCCGGCGCCATGGCGCACGGCAGTGGCTTCCTCGCCGTCTATCTCGCCTCGATGGTGCTCGGGAACTCCAAGCTCCCGCACGCGCCCGCGAACCGCGGATTCGCCGAAGGGCTCGGCTGGATCGCACAGATCGGCATGTTCGTCCTGCTCGGCCTGCTGGTGACCCCGCACGAACTCGGCGACGACATCCTGCCGGCCGTGGTCGTGGGCCTGGTGCTTACCGTGGTGGCGCGGCCGCTGGAAGTGTTCGTCAGTCTGCTGCCCTTCCGCATTCCCTGGCAGGAGCAGGTACTGATGTCGTGGGCGGGCCTGCGCGGCGCCGTGCCCATCATTCTCGCCACCATCCCGATGGTGTACGGCATCGAGGGCAGCGACCGGGTCTTCAACATCGTCTTCGTCCTGGTCGTCGTCTACACCCTGGTGCAGGGACCGACGCTGCCCTGGGTGGCGAAGGCACTGCGGCTCGGCGACCGTTCGGAGGCCGCCGACCTGGGCATCGAGTCGGCGCCACTGGAGCGGCTGCGCGGACATCTGCTCTCGGTGGCGATCCCCGACGAGTCGAAGATGCACGGAGTGGAGGTCGCGGAGCTGCGGCTGCCCCCGGGGTCGGCGGTCACCCTGGTCGTACGGGACAGGAAGAGCTTCGTACCGCTGCCGACGACCGTGCTGCGGCGGGGCGACGAGCTGCTGGTGGTGGCGACGGATCCGGTGCGGGACGCGGCGGAGCGGCGGCTGCGGGCCGTCGGTCAGGGCGGAAAGCTGGCGGACTGGCTGGGGACGGGTGGAAACGGGGGCGTCGGCGGGACCGCATGAAGCGGCGCGGCGTGAGCCCTCTTGAGCCTCGGAACGCGGCCGGAAACCGCGCGGGCCCCGGAAGTCACGGAATCCGGAAACCGCCCGGGCCACGGAAGTCACGGAAGAAGATCCGGTTAATCGCAGGCGGATCGGTGACTGTGTGACCCATTTCCCAGGGACGATCGCGAGACTCCCTGTACCATGAAGGCACACTGATCGACCAACTCTGCCTGACGCAGAGCTGGCGCGACCGTATGGCGGCCGCGGAGCCCTCGCAGTAGGCCCCGGTATCTACCGCAGATCCGCGCAAGAGGACAGCTCTCGGCGGCTCCCGTACACCCAGGGGAGCGCTACCAGGCGGCAGAAAGGCACGGACCGTGGCATCCACGGTCGAGAACCGTCCTGGCTACGGGCAGCTTCTGCGCACCCCGGGCGCCTGGACATTCCTGCTTCCCGGCTTCCTGGCGCGCCAGCCCTTCGCGATGCTGACCATCGGCATCGTCCTGCTGGTCCAGCACACCACCGGTTCGTACGGCAGCGCAGGCGCGGTCGCCGCCGTCACCGGCGTGTCCATGGCCCTGTTCGCACCGCAGAGCGGCAAACTCGCCGACCGCTTCGGACAGCAGGCCGTACTGCTGCCGGGCGTGCTGGTGCACGCCGCTTCCGGCGCCGCTCTGATCGCGCTCGCGCTGGCGCACGCGCCCCTGTGGGCGCTGTTCGCCGCGGCCGTCCCGACGGGTGCGTCCGTACCGCAGATCGGCCCGATGGTGCGCGCCCGCTGGGCCGCCAAGCTGGAAGGCTCGCCGCTGATGTCTACGGCGGCGGCTTTCGAGTCCGTGACGGACGAGTTCACCTTTGTCGTCGGGCCGGTGCTCGCGACCGCGCTGGCCACGGGCGTCCACCCGGCGGCCGGACTGATCGCCGAGGCCGGACTGACGCTGGCCGGCGGCCTGTTCTTCGCGGCCCAGAGCCGTACGCAGCCCGCGGTACGGCCCGCCGCGACGGCCGACCGGCCGCACGTGTCCGCCCTCTCCGTCCCCGGCGTCCGGGTGCTGGCCGTGGCCTTCCTCGGCATCGGCTCGGTCTTCGGTGGAATGCAGGTCTCGCTGACCGCCTTCGCCGAGGAGATCGGCAACCCCGGGGCCAACGGTCTGCTGTACGGAATCTTCGCGGCCGGCAACATGCTGGCGGGCATCGCGTGCGGCGCGATCGCGTGGAAGAGCGGACCGCGGCGGCGGCTGGTGCTCGGCTACGCCGGGCTCACACTGGCGGCCTCCGCGCTCTGGACGGTGCACTCGGTGGCACTCCTGGCGGGTCTTGGGCTGCTGGTCGGCCTCTGCATCGCACCTGCCCTGATCAGCGGCTACACCCTGGTGGAGTCGCTGGTGCCCGCCTCGGCACGCACCGAGGCCTTCACCTGGCTGACGGGCGCGGTGGCGCTGGGCCAGGCAGCGGCCGTGACGGTCGCCGGACGGTTGGCCGACGAGAACGGCGCGAGCGCCGGATTCGCGGTCCCGCTGGTCGGCACCGCGCTGGCGCTGACCACCCTGCTGGCCCTGCGCTCGCGGCTCTCGCCGAGGGCTTCGGGGCGGATCGCGGCACGTGGCATGGGTCACCGCGTGCCCGTGACGGTGGACTGATCCAGCGGAATACGTCACTATGGACCGTCGTTAGCACTCATAGAGTGAGAGTGCCAGGAGGAAGACACAGTGCCTACGTACCAGTACCAGTGCACCGAATGCGGCGAGGGCCTCGAGGCGGTGCAGAAGTTCACCGATGACGCTCTGACCGTGTGCCCGAGCTGCGACGGACGCCTGAAGAAGGTGTTCTCGGCGGTCGGCATTGTCTTCAAGGGCTCCGGCTTCTACCGCAATGACAGCCGTGGGTCGTCGTCGAGCAGCGCGCCCGCGTCGTCGGCCTCGTCCACGAGCGCGAAGTCGTCGGACTCGAAGCCCGCGACGTCGACCTCGTCTTCTTCGTCGTCTTCTTCGTCGTCTTCTTCGTCTTCGTCGAGCACGTCCTCGTCGAGCGGCAGCAGCAGCTCGGCCGCCTGACGTCCGCTTGAACTCGGTTGCTTGAACTCGGTTGCTTGAACTCGGTTGCTTGAACTCGGTTGCTTGAACTCGGTTGCTTGAACTCGGTTGCTTGAACTCGGTTGCTTGAACTCGGCTGCTTGATCTTGGCTGCTTGACCTCTGCCTCTGCAGGACCCTGTCGTTTCGTACGGCGGGGTCCTCGGCATTTTTGCGTCCCGATACTGTGATCGCCATGGCGACCAACGCGAACGCACTGTCGGACGCCGCCGAGATCGGTGTGATCGGCGGCTCGGGCTTCTACTCCTTCCTCGACGACGTCACCGAGATCCAGGTGGAGACGCCTTACGGCCCGCCCAGCGACTCGCTGTTCCTCGGCGAGATCGCCGGGCGACGGGTCGCCTTCCTGCCCCGGCACGGACGCGGCCACCATCTGCCGCCGCACCGCATCAACTACCGCGCCAATCTGTGGGCGCTGAGGTCTGTGGGCGTACGACAGGTGCTGGGGCCGTGCGCGGTGGGCGGGCTGCGGCCGGAGTACGGGCCGGGGACGCTGCTCGTACCGGATCAGTTCGTGGACCGTACGCAGACGCGGGCGCAGACGTATTTCGACGGGCTGCCGCTCCCGGACGGGAGCATTCCGAACGTGGTGCACGTGTCGCCGGCCGATCCCTACTGCCCCAAGGGGCGCAAGGCCGCGCTCGCCGCCGCGCGCGGGCGCGACTGGGAGCCGGTGGACGGCGGGACGCTGGTGGTGGTCGAAGGGCCGCGTTTCTCGACGCGGGCGGAGTCGCGCTGGTACGCGGCGATGGGCTGGTCGGTGATCGGCATGACCGGACATCCGGAGGCGATGCTCGCCCGTGAGCTGGAGCTCTGCTACACGTCGATGACCCTGGTGACGGACCTGGACGCGGGGGCCGAATCGGGCGAGGGCGTCTCCCACGAGGAGGTGCTGAAGGTCTTCGCCGCCAATGTGGACCGGCTGCGTACGGTGCTCTTCGACGCGGTGGCCGGGCTGCCGGCGGACGGAGCGCGGGACTGTCTGTGCCGGAGGGCGCTGGGCGGCATCGATCCGGGGATCGAGCTGCCGTAATCGCCCGCCAGGGTGGGGGAGTTGTCCACAAGGCGGGGGTCGTCCACAGGCGTCGGCGGGATGCGGGCGGATGGTGGATCGTGAGGAGTGCTTGGTCCGGCTCCACTCCTCACGACAGGCGGTGCGTGTCATGTCGCTCCTCCCTCCCCTCCCTCCCCTCCCTCCCCTCCCTTCTTCTCCCGCGCCTGAACCTCTTGGTGTGCCGCCCTTCACGCCAGTGCGGGTGCGCGGCGGGGCCCACCGGCTGCGGCGGGCAATGCGCCGGCGACGGCGCGCGCTGGCGGCCGGTCTCGCCATGACGGCGGCGGCGCTTGCCGCTTCGGGTGCGCGTGGGGCGGACGGCGCGGAAGCCGGGGCGCCCACGGCGGTGCAGCGCGAGCGTCGGCCCGCCGCCGAGATGGTGTCCGCTCCGGTGCGCATCGCGGACGCCGCGACGGTCCGGCTGCTGCGCCCGGGAGACCGGGTCGACGTGATCGCCGCCGCCGACTCCCCCGCCGGGGAAGCCTCAAAGGCGCGAGTGGTGGCGTCGGGGGCGCGGGTCACCCAAGTACCCATGGCTCGGGAGCCGGTTGGGGACGGCGGCGCGCTGGTGGTGCTGTCCGTTCCGCGTGCCATCGCAGCGGCGCTGGCGGGCGCGGGGGCGACCTCCCGGCTGGCGGTGACGGTGTGCTGACTTCTACTGACGAATCGTCAGGCAATCTCCTCGTATACCCGGACTGGACAGCGTGGTCAGGCGCTGACGTAGGTTTCGGAGCGTTTGATTCCGTGTCCTGCACATACGAAGAGAGGATCAGTGGTGAGCGAGAAGAAGGTCAGCGTCCTGGAGGGCTTCAAGGCCTTCCTGATGCGCGGCAATGTGATCGACCTGGCCGTCGCAGTGGTCATCGGCGCGGCGTTCACCCAGATCGTGAACTCCGTGGTGAAGGGCGTCATCAGCCCGCTGGTCGGGGCATTCGGCACGAAGGACCTCACCAAGTACACCTACTGCCTGAAGAGTCCGTGTGTGACCGACCCCAAGACCGGCGAGGCCACCAGCGGCATTCCGATCATGTGGGGCTCGGTGCTCAGCGCCGCGCTGACCTTCCTGATCACCGCGACCGTCGTCTACTTCCTGATGGTCCTGCCCATGGCCAAGTACCTGGCGAGGCGGGCGGACCGGGAGGCGGCCAAGGAAGGCGCGAAGGAAGTCGTCGAGCTGACCGAGCTCGAAGTACTGAAGGAGATCCGCGACGCGTTGGTGGCCCAGCGGGGCTCGGGGCGCGACCAGTAGCGACGGCTCAGATGTGGTGGGGCGGCTTCTCGTCGAGGAAGCGCGCGAGATCGGATGCGCTGTCGCCACCCGCGAGAGGCCGCTCGCCCCACCCACGGTCCGTATCGTCCGAGGACTGCTGGTCCAGCGGATCGTCAAAGATCAGCTTCGGCTTCGGGGCATGCTGCCGCGGCTGCTTCGCATCACGCGGTCCGGGGGCGGGGGCGGTGCTCATGCGTCCAGGGTACGGCGGGCAGGGACGGGTGCGGGCCACGGGTGGGGCGCGGGCCGGGAGCCCGCGGCGCGAAGCCGCCGCGCGGGCCCGGGGGGCGGATCCCTCTCCCGGGGCCACCGCCCCGGGAGACGGCCACAGGCTCGCAGCCTGCGGCTGCGGCGCGAAGCCGCCGCGCGGGGCCCGGGGCGGAGCCCCGACAGCCCGGCGGTCCGGGGGCACCGCCCCAAGGAGGCGGGTGGCCGCAGGCCAAGGGACCGTTGGTCCGCAGGCTGCGGCCGCGGCGCGAAGCCGCCGCGCGGGGCCCGGGGCGGAGCCCCGACAGTCCGGGGGTCCGGGGGCACCGCCCCCGGTTTCGGGATGGGGGTACCTCCCACGGCCGCCAGGCCGTAGGGGGAGGGCGGGGTGGGGAGCACAAACTGCCGGCACCAGCCGCCCGCGCCCCGCCCCACGCCCCACGCCCCACCCACCACCGCACCCTCGCGCGTCCAGGTCGCCCGCCACCCGCCCTCTGCTGTGCTTGGCGCATGACTGACACGCCACGCGCCGGCAGCCCACCGAACCCGTCGAATCCGTCGAACCCGTTGCGCCCCCTCATCGCCCGGCAGCGCGACGAGGAGCACCGCGCCGCAACCCCCCTCGAGCTCTTCTTCGACCTCTGCTTCGTCGTGGCGATCGCCCAGGCCGGTGTCCAGCTGGTGCACTCCGTCGCCGAGCATCACACGGTGGACGGCATCCTCAGCTACGTGATGGTCTTCTTCGCCATCTGGTGGGCGTGGATGAACTTCACGTGGTTCGCGTCGGCGTACGACAACGACGACGCCCTCTACCGCGTGGTCACCCTCGTCCAGATCGCCGGCGTCCTGATCCTCGCGGCCGGCGTCTCCCGCGCCTTCCAGGACCACGACTTCCTCCTCGTCTGGCTCGGCTATGTGGTCATGCGCCTCGCGCTGACCTCGCAGTGGCTGAGGGTCGCGCGGGCCGCGTCCGGCGCCGAGCGGACCATGGCCCTGCGGTACGCGGGCGGCGTGATCGTCTGTCAGATCGGCTGGAGTGCCCTGCTGTTCGCGCCCGAGTCCGCCCGCGGCTGGATCTTCCTGGTCATGGCGATCGCCGAGATGTGCGTACCGGTGTACGCCGAGAAGGACTTCCACACCAACTGGCACCCGCACCACATCGCCGAGCGCTACGGCCTGTTCACCATCATCGTGCTCGGCGAGAGCATCGCCGCGGCCACCGTCGCCGTGAAGTCCGGTGTCGACGAGAACGACGCCCTGGGCGATGTGCTGCCGATCGCCGCGGGCGGGCTCCTGACCGTCTTCGCCGCCTGGTGGATCTACTTCGTCGTCCCGGCCCACGACCGCCTTGCCTCCAACAAGGAGGGATTCCTGTGGGGTTACGGCCACTACGGGATCTTTGCCTCGGCCGCCGCGATCGGCGCGGGCATCGAGGTGGCGGTGGAGCAGGCCGTGGGCAAGGCGCACATCTCCACCACCGCAGCGTCGGCCGCCGTCACCGTCCCCGCCGCCGTGTTCATGCTGCTGGTGTGGGCACTGCACGCGCGCTACTTCAAGGTGGGGATCGCCCAGCAGCTCATCCTGCCCGCCGCCTCGGCGGCGATTCTGCTCTGTACGTTCGCCGGGGAGCGGGCAGTCCTCGCGGCCGGTCTCGTGGCGACGGCGGCGGTCGCGGTCGGCGTCACGCTCACCGCCCGGACGGCGGCCGGGTCGTGACCGACGCCACGGCCGCGACATACCGAGGTCCGGGGTGCGGGGCCAAGTCCCGTGGTACGCATGGGCGTCATGGCAACACATGACGCACGGACGGGCGGGCTCGCGGACGAGGCGGCCGGCGGGTTGACGGACGTGACCGGCCTCCGCGTCGGCCACGCGCGCGTGCCCGGTGAGCGCGCCCTCAGCGGCACCACCGTCGTCCTCGCCCCCGCCGGCGGCGCGATCGCCGCCGTGGACGTACGGGGCGGCGGCCCCGGCACCCGGGAGACCGACGCTCTCGACCCGCGCAATCTCGTCCAGCGCGTCGAGGCGCTCGTACTGACCGGCGGCAGCGCCTACGGCCTCGACTCCGCCGCCGGCGTGATGGCATGGCTGGAGGAGCAGGGCCGGGGCGTACGGGTGGGCCCCGACCCGTCCCATGTCGTGCCGGTCGTCCCCGCCGCCTGCGTCTTCGACCTGGGCCGCGGCGGCGACTGGCGGGCCAGACCGGACGCCGCGACCGGACGTGCCGCCGTCGAAGCAGCAGCCCGTACGGACGAGGGCGCGCCGGTCGAGGAGGGCGGCGTCGGCGCGGGCACGGGCGCGGTCGTCGGGCAGTTCAAGGGCGGGATCGGCACCGCGAGCACCGTCCTGGACTCCGGGATCACCGTCGCCGCGCTCGTCGTGGCGAACGCCGTGGGCTCGGCGGTGGATCCGAGGACGGGCGCGCTGTACGGGCAGTACATCGGCGGCCGCATCGCGTACCCCAGCCCCGACGTGCACGCCGCGGCCCAGCTCCGGCTCACCGAGGTGCGCGAGAGAAACGGCCGCCCCCCGCTCAACACGACCCTCGCCGTCGTCGCCACCGACGCCGATCTCACCCGTGCCCAGGCGCAGAAGCTCGCGGGCTCGGCGCACGACGGCATCGCCCGCGCCGTACGCCCGGTGCATCTCCTCAACGACGGGGACACCGTCTTCACCCTCGCAACAGGCGCCGTCCCGCTGAAGGCGGCGAGCCCGCTCGCCCTCAACGAGGTGCTCGCTGCGGGCGCGGACGTGGTGACGCGGGCGATCGTGCGGGCGGTCCTCGTGGCCCGGGGCGTCGAGGGTCCCGGCGGGCTCTTCCCTTCGTACCGGGACCTGTACGACATCGACTGACGTACGGGACAAGGCGGTTGGCCGGGGCGCGGGAACTTCTCCCGCACGCCCCTCGTTTTCCCGAACCCCGGACGCGTTGTCAGACCCAAGCGCTACGTTTAGCAATCACCAAGTGACTTGCGGCGACGGCCTGGAGACCCACCTTGAACGATCCGTACGAGACAACCGAGACGCACCTCGAGCGACTCCTGGGTCGTGCGCTCAACTCCTTCGACCTGCCGGATGCGACGGTCGAGCGGCTCGGATCGGCGCTGGCGCACGCCAGTTCGCTGCACTCCTCGCACCACAGCGCGGCCCTGCACCGCGCGACGTACCGGCATGCCTATCTGCTCAGCGACGGCAGCTCGCTCGTGCTGTGGGAGCTGGTGCACAACACCGGTCGCGACAGCGACGAGCAGCACGAGCTGTACACCGAGGAGTCGGAGGCCCGGCTCGCCGCATCCCGGCTGCCCGCCGGTTTCCCGGGCTTCGCCGGGACCGCGGGCGGCGATCCCGACGCCGTCTGTGACGCGGATCTCGACGCCGATCTGGAGCTCCTCGCCAGTGTGATGACGGTTCATCCCGCCCCGCTCCCCCGGATGTACGTCCCGGACAACTCCGCGGACCACGCGCGCCGTGTGCTGCGCCGCGCGGAGAACGCCGACCGGCCGGGTGAGGAGACCGCGCTCCGGCTGCGGGCCGCCTTCGCCCACCACATCACGCAGGCCTTCGGCCGCCAGTGCCAGGTGGAGGGCAAGGACGCGGGCTTCACGCTGTACGAGCACGCGTTCCTGCTGCTCGACGGCACCGAGACGAGCCTGTGGGAAGTGGAGCACACGGCGACGCCGGACGGCCGCCATATGTGCGAGGTGTACTGCGCCGAGCACACCGCGCGCGAAGCGATGGAGCTCCGCGCGCGGGTGCGTTGACCCGCCACCTCCAGGTCAGACCCGTACGTAGGAGGCCCGGCCCCGAGAGTGCTCGGGGCCGGGCCTCCTCACTTCCCACAGGCAGCCGCCTCAGTGGGCGAGCGCGGGCTCCACGTCGGCCTCGACAGCGTCCGGCTCCGCGCCTTCCACATGCTGCTTCGGTCGCGCCGGCAGCGCGAACATCACCGCGAAGATCACGACCAGCACCGCCACCACCCACCACAGCGAGTTCTGGAACGCCTCCGCGAACGCCGTCCCGACCGCGCTCGGCGCCATCCTGTCGTCGATCGAGCCGAAGAAGACCACCGAGACAAGTCCCAGCCCCAGCGCATTGCCCATCTGCATGGTGGTGTTGATCAGTCCGGACGCCGAGCCGGAGTGCTCGCGCGGCACGTCCGACAGCACCGCGTCCGTCAGCGGCGCCACGATCAGACCCATGCCGACGCCCATGACCACCAACGGCAGCGCCATCTGCCAGGAGTGGATCCCGGTGCCGTAGCGCCCGGCCTCCCAGATGTAGAGCAGCAGACCCGCGGCCATCGTCAGCGCGCCCGCCTGCAGCACCTTCCGGCCGAAGCGGGGCACCAGCTTCTGTACGGACATCCCGGCCGCCGTCGAGACCGCGATCGAGAACGGGACGCCGGTCAGACCCGCGCGCAGCGGGCTCCAGCCCAGACCTATCTGCATGTACAGCGTCCAGACCAGGAAGAAGATCCCGCAGGCGATCCCGAAGGTGAGCTGCACGGCGATACCGGCGGCGAAGCTCTTCACCTTGAACAGCGACAGCTCGACGAGCGGCGACCCGTCCTTGCGCGTCTTGTGCTTCTCGTACGCCACGAACACGGCGAAGACGACCAGGCTGCCGGCCATGCACAGATGACCCCAGAGCGGCCAGCCCAGCTCGCGGCCGCGGGTCAGCGGGTATATCAGCATCAGCAGACCGATGGTGACGAGCGCGACGCCGACCAGGTCGAGCCGGAGCGCCTTCGGAGCGCGGGACTCGCTGATGAACTTCCGGCCCAGGATCAGTCCGGCGATGCCCACCGGCAGGTTGATCAGGAAGATCGGCCGCCACTCGAGGCCGAAGAGGTTCCACTGGGTCAGCAGTGCGCCGAGCAGCGGGCCCGACACCGCGCCAAGGCCGATGATCGCGCCGAACATCCCGAAGACCTTGCCGCGTTCGTGCGCCGGGAAGGTGACATGGATGATCGCGAGCACCTGCGGCACCATCATCGCGGCGGCCGCGCCCTGCAGCAGGCGGGAGGCGACCAGCATCTCCTCGTTCGCGGCGAAGCCGCAGAGCGCGGAGGCGAGCGTGAAGCCGGTGATGCCGATCAGGAACAGCCGCTTGCGGCCGTAGATGTCACCGAGCCGGCCGCCCGTGATCAGACCGGCGGCGAAGGCGAGCGCGTATCCGGCGGTGATCCACTGGATCGCGCCGAAGGATGCCCCGAGGTCCCGCTCGATGCTCGGGATCGCGATATTGACGATGGTGACGTCGACCAGGTCCATGAAGGCCGCGGTCATGACGATGGCGAGCGCGATCCATCGGCGGCGGTCTGAAGCCGTACCCGGTACGGCGGGCTGTGAACTCATAGGGAAGAAGGTAGCGGCCATATAGGCCAGGTCGCGTCCTAGTTGGCTGGCATCCTGGAAACATGACGGACACTCCGGCACGACTGCTGAATCTGCTCTCCCTCCTCCAGACTCCGCGTGAATGGCCGGGCAGCGAGCTCGCCGAGCGCCTTGAGGTGAGTCCGCGGACGATCCGGCGCGACATCGACCGGCTGCGTGATCTCGGTTATCCGGTCGAGGCGACGAAGGGCGCGGTGGGCGGCTACCGCCTGGTCGCCGGGGCGGCGATGCCGCCACTGCTCCTCGACGACGAGGAGGCGGTCGCGATCGCGGTCGGCCTGCGGGCGGGGGCGGGCCATGCGATCGAGGGCATCGAGGAAGCCTCCGTACGTGCGCTCGCCAAGCTGGAACAGGTGCTGCCGTCCCGGCTGCGGCACCGGGTCACCACGCTGCAGGCGGCGACGATCCCGCTGACCCGCGGCGACGGCGCGACGATCGACCCACAGACACTGACGGTGATCGCGGGGGCGGCGACGGGCCGTGAGCGGCTGCGCTTCGGCTACCGGGCCGGGGACGGCACGGAGACGAAGCGCCAGGTGGAGCCGTACCGCCTGGTCTCGACGGGCCGCCGGTGGTATCTGGTCGCGTACGACATGGGCCGGGAGGACTGGCGTACGTTCCGGGTGGACCGGGTGTCCGAGCCGTTCGCGACGGGGGCGCGGTTCGCTCCGCGGGAGCTGCCGACGGCGAGCGCTACGGAACTGCTCGGCCACTCGATGTCCCGCCAGCCGGAACACCAGGTGGACGTGAGCTTCGAGGCCCCGGCGTCCCTCGTCGCCGCGCGCCTCCCGGAGACCCTGGGCGCGCCCTCCCCGACGGGCGAGGAAACCTGCCGCCTGCGGACGAGGACGGCGGACTCGCTGGAGTGGCTGGCACTCCGACTGGCCCTGGTGGACTGCGAGTTCACGGTCCACGGCCCGCCCGGCCTGGTGGAGTACGTGACGGACCTGGGCGCGCGCCTGAGCCGCGCGACGGGGTGAGGCGGTGACGCGTCCGCCTGTGTGGGGGGTGCGGTGTGCGGTGGCTCGGCCGGGAGTCTGGGGCCCGTACAAGACCGGGAGTTGGGGCCCGCACAAGAAAGGACCCCAGCACCGGGGGGGAGGGTGCCGGGGCCCAGCTCTGGTCGACGTGGCGCCGTTAGGCCGCCGCGTCGAAGCCCGTGTCGCGTGCCATCCGCTTCAGCTCGAGCAGCGCGTGCTTCTCGATCTGGCGGATCCGCTCGCGTGTCAGGCCATGCTCCTTGCCGACCTCAGTCAGCGTGCGCTCACGTCCGTCCTCGATGCCGTACCGCATCCGGATGATCGACGCCGTACGGTTGTCGAGCTTGCCTATCAGGTCGTCCAGCCCCTCGCTGCGCAGCAGCGAAAGCACCGACTGCTCCGGCGAGATCGCGGACGTGTCCTCCAGCAGGTCGCCGAACTGCGTCTCACCTGCATCGTCCACCGACATGTTCAGGCTCACCGGGTCGCGCGCCCAGTCGAGCACGTCCGTCACGCGCTCCGGCGTCGAGGCGAGCTCCTGCGCGATCTCCGCCGGCTCCGGTTCCCGCCCGTTCTCACGGTTGAACTCGCGCTGGACACGGCGGATCCGTCCGAGCTCCTCCACCAGGTGGACCGGGAGCCGGATCGTGCGGGACTGGTCGGCTATGGAGCGGGTGATCGCCTGCCGGATCCACCACGTGGCGTACGTCGAGAACTTGAAGCCCTTGGCGTAGTCGAACTTCTCGACCGCACGGACCAGACCGGCGTTGCCCTCCTGGATCAGGTCGAGGAGAGGCAGCCCGCTGCGCGGATAGCGCCGCGCCACGGCCACCACCAGGCGGAGGTTGGAGCGTATGAAGATGTCCTTCGCGCGCTCTCCCTCGGCGACCAGCGCTTCCAGCTCTTCGCGCGTCGCGCCGCCCGCGTCGCTCTCCACTTCCCCGTCGAGGATGTGCCGGGCGTACACACCCGCCTCGATCGTCTGCGACAGCTCTACTTCCTTGGCGGCATCGAGCAGCGGCGTACGCGCGATCTCGTCGAGATACATGCCGACCAGGTCGCGGTCGGCGATCTCCCCGCCCACGGCGCGAACGCTGCTTGCCCGGCCGGTCCCACTGGAGGCGGACTGACGACGGGCGACGGCACGGGTTGCCATGCGAGCTCCCTTACATGAGTAGGTCGCGACACCCTCTCGGGTGCCCTGCATCCGATGGAAACAACGACTGGAATCGGGACAGAATTCCCACGCGGCCCAACGATTTTCGTGATCTTGCAGTACCCTGTCCGGCCACAGGGGAGGAAGAGTGCCGCAGGAACACATAGATGTGCAGGTCAGAGCGGGCACGGAGGCCGATCTCGAGGCCCTCACGCAGCTCTACAACCACTACGTGCGTGAGACGGCCATCACATTCGACACCTCCGCCTTCACGCCCGAGCAGCGCCGACCATGGCTGCACTCCTACCCTGAAGACGGCCCGCACCGCCTTCTGGTTGCTCAGGATGTCCGATTTGTGGACACATCCCCGAGCGCCGGGATTCTGGGCTACGCGACGAGCAGCCCGTTCCGGCCAAAACCCGCGTACTCCACCTCGGTCGAGGTCAGCGTCTACTGCGCGCCCGAAGCCGCGGGCCGCGGCATCGGCACGCTTCTCTACAAGGCACTGTTCGAGGCGCTGGAGGGCGAGGACCTTCACCGCGCCTACGCCGGGATCGCCCAGCCGAACGAGGCCTCGGCGCGGCTGCATGCCCGCTTCGGCTTCCGCCACATCGGCACGTACGAAGAAGTGGGCAGGAAGTTCGGCCGGTACTGGGACGTCGCGTGGTACGAGAAGAAGCTGGGCCCCGAGGCCCAGGCGCACTGATCCGCAAGCCGATCCGCAAGCCCGTCACGGCGATGGCCTCGGCACGCTCACCCCGTACCGATCCCTGCACCGATCGGGCTCAACAACCCTTCCCGCTAGCCGAATTGGACGGACCGCTTCGCCAGGCCCATCCAGAAGCCCTCGATCACACTCCGCCCGCCCTTGAGCTCGTCCGCAGACGCTCCCAGCGTGACGAACAGCGGCGCGAAGTGCTCGGTCCGCGGATGAGCCAGCCGTCCGGCCGGGGCCTTGTTCTCGAAGTCCAGCAGCGCGTCCACATCTGCCGCCGCGAGCGCCCGCCGCCCCCAGTCGTCGAACTCCGCCGACCAGCCGGGAGTCCCCTGATGCCGCAGCGCGGCCAGGTTGTGGGTGAAGAAGCCGCTGCCGACGATCAGCACGCCCTCGTCCCGCAGCGGCGCGAGCCTGCGCCCGATCTCCATCAGCTTCTGCGGGTCGAGCGTGGGCATGGAGATCTGCAGTACGGGAATGTCGGCACCCGGGAACATCTCCACCAGCGGGACGTACGCGCCGTGGTCGAGCCCCCGGTCCGGGACGTCCTGCACCGGCGTACCGGCGCGGCCCAGCAACTTCCGCACGGACTCGGCGAGTTCGGGCGCGCCGGGCGCGTCGTACCGTACCTGGTAGTAGTGCTCGGGGAAGCCCCAGAAGTCGTACACCAGCGGCATGCGCTCGGTGGCGCCGATCGCGAGCGGGGCCTCCTCCCAGTGCGCGGAGACCGTCAGGATCGCGCGGGGGCGCGGCAGGTCCGCGGACCACGCGGCCAGCTCACCGGGCCAGACGGGGTCGTCGGCGAGGGGCGGTGCGCCATGGGAGAGATAGAGGGCGGGCATGCGCTCCGCGGCCGAGGTGGCGTTCATGACGGCTCCCGATCTACTTGAACTTTCAAGCTGACATCCACTCTAACTCCATATAGTTCAACTTTCAAGAATGGGTCGTAGAGTGGGATACATGAACACGGCATCCAACGGCGGGAGCGAGCGCGAGCCGCGCTGGCTCAGCGAGGACGAACAGCGCGCGTGGCGCGCCTATCTGCACGCCACCACCCTCCTCGAGGACCACCTCGACCGCCAGCTGCAGCGCGACGCCGGGATGCCGCACATCTACTACGGCCTGCTCGTCCAGCTCTCCCAGGCCCCGCGCCGCCGCATGCGGATGACGGAGCTGGCCATCGACGCCAAGATCACCCGGTCCCGGCTCTCCCACGCCATCGCACGGCTGGAGAAGAACGGCTGGGTGCGCCGCGAGGACTGTCCCTCCGACAAGCGCGGGCAGAACGCGGTGCTGACGGACGAAGGATTCAAGGTCCTGGAACGTACGGCTCCCGGACATGTCGAAGCCGTACGCCAGGCAATGTTCGACCGGCTCACGGCCGAGCAGGTCGGACAGCTCGGCGAGATCATGCGGATCCTGGCCGAGGGGCTCCAGCCGCAGGACTCGGGTGCGGACCTGCCCTGGCTGCGCTGATCCTGGCGAACCCTGGCTGCGCCGGCCCTCGCTGCGCTGATCCTGCCGGCGCCGCCCCTGGTCGTGCACGGCACGCGAAGGGCCCCGCCCGGGTTCAACGTTTCACCCGGGCGGGGCCCTGTCCGCTCAATGACCTCTCAGCACACCTCAGCGCACCTCAGTGTGCGACGACGGGGATCTTGACCTCGTCCTCGACACCGTCACCCGAGGCGGCGGTGACCGAACCGGCCTCCGGACGCCCTGTGTTGATCAGCGTGAACGCAATCGTCGCGGCGGTCACGAGGATGCCGACCGCCCACCAGATGGCGTTCGAGTAGCCGTGCACCATGGCCTGCGCCTGGAGCAGCTTCTCGTTGGTGGCTCCCGCCGCGTGCGAGGTGATGTACGCGGTCGTGGCCGAAGCGGCGATGGTGTTCAGCAACGCCGTACCGATGGCACCACCGACCTGCTGTGAGGTGTTGACCATCGCGGACGCCACACCGGCGTCCTCCGGACGCACGCCGTGCGTGGCCAGCGACATGGCGGGCATGAAGGCCGTACCCATGCCCAGACCCAGCAGCACCTGCGCCGGCAGGATCAGGCCGACGTACGAGCTCCCGATCTCCAGCTGGGTCAGCATCAGCATGCCGGTACCGGCGACCAGGAAGCCCGGCCCCATCAGCAGCCGCGGCGCGACCCGGGTCATCAGCCGGGCACCGATCTGCGTCGAGCCGGTGATCATGCCCGCGATCATCGGGAGGAAGGCGAAGCCGGTCATGACCGGCGAGTAGCCCTTCACGATCTGCAGGTAGTAGGTGAGGAAGAGGAAGAGCCCGAACATCGCGATGATCGCGAGGCCCAGCGACAGATAGACCCCGCCGCGGTTGCGCTCGGTCAGGACGCGCAGCGGCAGCAGCGGCGACTTGACCTTGGACTCGGTGAAGACGAACGCGGCGAGCAGCACCGCGGATGCGATGAACATGCTCACGGTCAGACCGTCGGACCAGCCGGCGGACTCGGCGCGCGTGAAGCCGTAGACGAGCGTGACCAGGCCCAGGGTGGACAGGACCACGCCGGGGATGTCGAGCGTGGAGCGGTTGCGGGTTCCTGCCGGCTCACGGATGACGAAGTACGCGCCCGCAGCCGCGATGATCGCGAACGGGATGTTGACGAAGAACGTCCAGCGCCAGTTGAGGTACTGAGTCAGGACACCGCCGAGGATCAGGCCCACGGCGCCGCCACCACCGGCGATCGCGCCGTAGATGCCGAAGGCCTTGGCGCGCTCCTTGGCGTCGGTGAACATCACCGCGAGCAGCGACAGCGCGGCCGGCGCGAGAAGCGCACCGAAGGCACCCTGCAGGGCGCGGGAGCCGAACATCATCGCCTCACCCGTGGCGGCGCCACCGAGCGCCGAAGCGGCCGCGAAGCCGAGCAGTCCGACGACGAAGGTGCGCTTACGGCCCCACAGGTCGGCGATGCGCCCGCCGAAGAGCAGGAGTCCGCCGAAGGCCAGGGCGTAGGCCGTGATGACCCACTGCTTGTTCCCGTCGGAGATTCCCAGGTCCAACTGGGCGTGAGGGAGCGCGATGTTCACGATCGTCGCGTCCAGCACCACCATCAGCTGGGCCAGGGCGATGAAGACCAGGGCCTTCCAGCGACTGGGGTCCGGGAGCGATATATCGGGGTTATCGGCTGTTTTTGACATGGGAGTAGCCACCTAGGGGTGCAGAGAGGTCAAAGCGGACGTGTCAGAGAGTGGTGGTCAGGAGTTCGCGGTCAGGAGTTCGTGGTCTACGAATCGCGGTTCGTGGTCTACGAATCGTGGTTCGTGTCAAAGAGTCGTGGTCAAAGAGTTGTCAGGGAGGACCTGCGAAGCCAACTGAATTAATCGGTGCGCATGTCTTCCAAGGTCGCGGCCGAGCCCGGCAGTTCGGAGCGCGCGGGCGCTTCGAGGCCGTCCAGGAACAGCTCCAGATGGCGGTGTGTGAACCGGTCGATATTCAGGCACGCGGTGCCCGGCAGCGGCCGGGTGAGCTGGGAGAGGGCGACGAGCAGATCGCCGATGCCGACGTCGTCACGCATCCGGCCGGCCGACTGCGCCCGGTCCACGAGGCCCTGCACGATCCCTTCGAGACGGTCGAGGCCGGCGAGCATTTCGGGGTGGTCCCTGTCGAAGCCGCTGGAGAGCATCGGGCACATCGCCCCGATCCGCTCGTCGGCCGCGGCGTGGACGAAGCGGCGCACGGCGGTGAAGGGGTCGGCCTCCTCGGCCGCCGCCTGCTCCGCCTGTGCGCAGGTACGGGACATCACGGAGAGGACGACCTCGCGGATGAGCTCGGCGCGGTCCGGGAAGTGGCGGTAGAGCGTGGCGTTGCCGACACCTGCGCGGCGCGCGATCTCGTCGAGCGGGACGTCGGGCCCGAACTCCACGAACATCTCGCGCGCGGCCGTCACGATGCGCTCCCGGTTCCGCAGGGCGTCGGCCCGCGGCCGGGGGGCGCGGCGCGCTTCAGGGGCGGCAGCGGTGCTCACGACTCCACGTCCTCTCGTCTCCCGTCGCATCCCGCACGAACGGGTTTGTCCGGCGTATCGGGGACCGTTTCCCCGTTTCGCCGAAGTGACTATGCAAACGGGGAAACGATCCCCGGTTATTTCCCTCGCTGGATGTGACCTGCATCACACATATCGGTCCCAAAAACCCACGACCGGCCCACCCCGGCGCGCGCCCCGTCGCCACCCGTCACAGGCTGATCGCACAGAGTGCAGCCAGGGCACAGCCTGCTGCCGCGGACCGAAGGCGGGTGCATGGAGTCGCCGCAGCCGACGCGCCATCGGATACGCAGCAGCGCCAGATCCCGCCGGATCGCTTCACTCGCCGCCCTCGCAGCTCTCCCGCTCGCCGCTCTCACGACGGCGAGCGGCACTCTCCCCGCCCCCAACCGTTCCTCGGCCGGACCGGTGGCCCTCGACGAAACCGGGCTCGGGCCGTGCCGTATCGCATCGACGCTGGGCATCCAGATGTCGGAGGGCATGCCGACGCCGCCCGGCTACTCGCGCTCCACCGGCGAGATCCGCGCCCTCAACCTGATGATCGACTTCCCGGACGCGCCGGGTACCGGGCGGGCGCTCGACCGGCTCGCGGAGTTCTTCCCGCAGACCGCGGACTGGTTCCGGACCAGTTCGTACGGGCGGCTCAGCTACCGTGCGCACGCCCCGATCACCGACTGGCTGCGGATGCCGATGCCGTTCGCCGCGTACGGAATAGAGCGCGGCTCTCCCTATGAACCGGGCTACCGGCAGCTCGTCCAGGACATCGCGGCCGCGGCCGATGCGAAGGTGGACTTCAGCGCGTACGACCTGGTCAACATCCTGGTCACGCCCAACGCGGGTCCCTCGGCGCTGGACACCGTGCTCTCGGTGACCTTCTCCGGCAACGACGACGCCCCGCTGGCGGACGGCGTGCCGCTGGCCAACACGTCCTTCGTCTACAGCCGTCAGGACGACGGCTCCGGGTCGTACTCCGAGACGGGCTATCGCGTACTGCCCCACGAGAACGGCCATGTCTTCGGGCTGCCCGACCTCTACACCGCCGAGGGCGGGGGCGCGGTCGGCCACTGGGACATCATGTCCGAGGACTGGGGCGCCAATAACGACCTGCTGGGCTGGCACAAATGGAAGCTGGGCTGGCTGGACGCCGACCAGATCGGCTGTGCGTCCGCGCCCGGCACCACGGAGTACGTGCTGACGCCGCTGGCCGTCGCGGGTGGCGCGAAAATGGCGATCGTGCCGCTGACGACGGACATGGGGTACGCGGTCGAGGTGCGCACGCGGGCGGGCAACGACGAGGCCGTGTGCGAACCGGGCGTACTGATCTACCGGGTGAAGTCCGACGTGGACACCGGGCAGGGTCCGGTGACGGTCTCGGACAGCAACCGGGGCAGCGGCGGGTGCACCCGCCGCCCCAACGTGCACGCGGAGCTGTCGGACGCGCCGTACCGGCCGGGCCAGTCCTTCGTCGACCGGAAGAACGGCATACGGATCACGGTGATCCGCGAGGGCAAGGGCGGCACCTTCCGGGTGCGCGTCACGCGTTCCTGACCCTTTCCTGTACGGGTCCCCGCAGCTCCCGCTTGAGGATCTTCCCGGTCGGATTACGGGGCATGGGCTCGTCCCGTACGAGGACATGGGCGGGCACCTTGAAGGCGGCCAGAGTGTTGCCGACATGGGCCCGCAGGTCGTCCACGGTGACGGTGGCCCCCGGGCGCAGCTGCACGACGGCCGCAACCTCCTCCCCGAGCTCCGGGTGCGGCACCCCCAGTACGGCGGCGTCCACGACGTCCGTATGGTCGTGCAGGACGGCCTCCACCTCGACGCAGTACACGTTCTCACCGCCGCGGATGACCATGTCCTTGAGCCGGTCGACGATGCTCACACAGCCGTCCCGCAGGGTCGCGAGGTCGCCGGTCCTGAACCAGCCGTCGTGGAAGGCGGCAGCGGTTGCCTTCTCGTCGCGCCAGTAACCGCGCACCAAGGACTGTCCGCGCAGCCACAGCTCCCCGACCTGCCCTTCGGGCAGCGCCTCGCCGTCCGGCCCGGCGATCCGCACCTCGGTGGCCGGGGTGGCCCGGCCCACGCTGCCCGGGTGCTCCCGGTACCCGGCCCCGAAGTTGGCGAGCACGCCGCCGCTGGTCTCGGTGAGACCGTAGCCGTTGCGCGGCTCGATCCGCTCTCCGTACCGGGCCGTGAGCCGCGCCACGAGATCGGGCGGCGCAGCGGCTCCACCCGTGCTGAGGTGCGTGAGCGACTCCATGAGCGCCCCCGCCCGCTCGGCGGCGTCCAGCAGCTGGAGCGCGGTGGTCGGCACGCCGGAGTAGTGCGTGACGCGGTGCCGCTCGATGAGCGCGAGGGCCTGCTCGGCGTTCCACTTCCGCATCAGTACGAGCGTCCCGCCGGCGGCCATCGTCGAGTACAGCGTGGTGAACGCGGCCACATGGAAGAACGGGAACGTCATCAGCGCCACCGGCGCGGGCCCCTGCCCCGGTATCACCCCGCGCGCGAGGGCGGCAGCGGCGGCGTGGTACCGCGGATTGAGCGCGGCACCGGCCTGCGCGAGCTGGGTGGCGACGGCGCCCTTGGGCCGCCCGGTGGTCCCGGACGTATACATGATGGTGGCGTCGTCCTCGGCGCGCACCTCTGCGTCGGGGGGCGCGGCCATCGGATCGGCGGCCTCGAAGTCCTCGTACCGCTCCACCCCCTCGCCGGGCTCACCCTCGTGATGAAACACGACGACGGGGACGCCGTGGCGCCTGCGCCAGTCGTCGATGCGCGGCAGCCGCTCCCCGTCGACGAGCAGCACCCGCGGGGTGCAGTCGTCGAGGGCGTAGGCGAACTCGCCCTCCGTCCACCAGGCATTGAGCGGCACGGCGACGAGCCCCGCCAACTGGGTTGCCCAGAAGGCGATTTGCCACTGAGGGTGATTGCGCATGGCGACGACGGCCCGGTCGCCCGGCCGCAGTCCGTACTCGTCGACGAGCCGCCGGGCGAGCGCGGATGCGGCGGCGAAGAACTCGCGATAGCTGTACTTCCCGCTCTCGGCAACGAGAAACGGCCGGTCCCCGAAGGCCCATGTGACCTCGACGAATTCCCGCAGGGTGCGCGGTCCGTCGGCGTACAGCAGCCCGCCGTCCTCCCCGCGGACGACGGCGAACGGGGCGCCGGAGGCGGTGAGGACGGCTTCTGGGGTGTCCGCGCGGCGGGCGGGCGAATCGGGGTGCGGCACGGTCGCCCTCTCTAAGCGCTTGCTCAGTACGAGCGGGACGCTATTCCCCGTTCCCGGCCCCGTCAAGGTTCATGTACCGGCCACCCAGAGCACACCGTCGGCCTCCAGTCCGACGCGCACCCCGAAGCCCCGGCTGACCCGGTCGAGCGTCGCCCGCAGCCACTCGCGGTCTTCGCCCGAGGCGCGCCGGAGCCGCATCCGCCGGGACTGCATTGCTGCCATCCGTACGCCGGCGGTGCTGCCGGTGCTGCCGGTGTCCGGCTCCACCGAGACGAAGTACAGCAGCCGCAGATCGTCCCGGAACTGCTCGTAGCCGGTGATGCCTTCGTAGTCGTCGATGAAGTCGCCGCAGCCGTACAGGATGAGCTTCCCGCGGTACAGCTCCAGGGGGCGGGGATGGTGCGACGAGTGCCCGTGCACGACATCGACACCACCGTCGATCAGCGCATGCGCGAAACGGACCTGCCCTCTGGGGATTCCGTACCCCCAATTGGATCCCCAGTGGACGGAGGCGACCGCCACGTCGCCCGGTCGCTTCATCTGCCGCACCCGGCGGACGATCGAGGCCGCCGCGGCGTCCGACGGCGCCGCCACGAAGTCGACACCGGCCAGGCCCTCACCGGCGGCCCAGCTCCGCGGAATACCGCTGGACGCCATCCCGAAGGAGAAGACCAGCACCCGCGCACCACCACGGACGGCGACCACCGCGGGCCGCCGCGCCTCGTCCACATCACGCCCGGCCCCCGCCGTCCGCAGACCCGCTCCGGCCAGGGAGTCGAGCGTCTCCTGAAGCCCCCGGCGGCCGAAGTCCAGCACATGGTTGTTGGCAAGCGCACAAACGTCGGGCCGGGCAGCGACCAGGCAGGGCAGGTTGGCCGGATGCATCCGGTAGTGGACCGCCTTGCCCACAGCGAAGTCGCCGCTCCGCGTGACGCTCGTCTCCAGATTCACCACCCGGACATCGACCGCGGCCTCGTCGAGCACCTCCAGGGCATCGCCCCAGGGCCAGGAGTACCCGACGGGCCGCGGGACGGGCCCGTTCGCGGCCTCCGCGAGCTCCACATAGGACCGGGCGTCAGGGGTGTACTGCTCCCACAGGGTCGCATCACCGGGGTGGGGAAGGATCTGATCGACACCGCGCCCGAGCATGACGTCGCCGCAGAGGAACAGCGTCACAAGGTCCCCGCGCATGTGTCCACGCTAAGTCGCGCGGAAGAGGGGAGCGGAAACCACCTGCAAGCCACGTGGATGCGCGACCGCCGACCACGGCTTGACCTGCAGGAACGGAAACCTTGCAAGGTAGGAGTCCGTATCCGCTAGGCTGGTCGCCGGACCTCACCGGGTCCTCCGCCTTCGTAGCTCAGGGGATAGAGCACCGCTCTCCTAAAGCGGGTGTCGCAGGTTCGAATCCTGCCGGGGGCACACGATGAAGGGCCAGCTCCGGAGGATTTCCCTCCCGGGCCGGCCCTTCGCCGTATACGGTGCCGTGCCACTCACGTGCCACTACATCCGGGCGGAGTCCTTGTCGGCCTTGCCCGAGGGGTCTCCCCCGCCGTCGCGGATCATCGCGCCGAGGCGTTCGGCGTGGCTCCGGGCTGAGCGCCGAAGCCACCGATGGGCTGGTTTGTCAGTGGAGGTCAGTCCTCGTCGGGGCCGAGGACGCGGCCCTTGAGCTTGACGGGGTTGGCGGTGCCCACCCGGAGCTCGCCGTCGGTGTAGCGGCCTGGCGTCACGCCGTCGATGGCGGTGACCTGGGCCGCGTAGCCGAGGCACTCCTGGTTGGTGGACAGATACGGGTTGTGGGTGAAGGTCAGCGTGCGGCCTCCGTCGGCGAGGGTGCCCTGGGTGGTCTTGAGGTTGCCCTTCGCCTGGAGCGTGTTGACGTCGTGGTAGGACCAGGAGAGCCAGCCGGTGAAGACGAAGCCCTTGGGTGCCTTGAGGTTGAAGGTGATATCGCCGGGGTTCACCGGGTCCGGGACGGTGCTGAGGATGCCGAAGCTGAGGTGGGCCGGCACCCCTCCCGGCGCGTCCTCGACGATGCCCTGCTGGAGGATGTACAGCTTGCTCTCTGCTCCCGGCTGAACGGGTGCCTGGGTCTGCGTGGTCATGGTTTCCCTTCCGTGGGTGGTGGGTGGTGTCCGCGTGGGCGGATCCGCCGGTGGCGGGCTTGGGGGTGGGCTCGCTCATGGGCCGCCGGCGCCGAAGACGGACCCCTTGAGCTAGGTGGGGGGCGCAGTGGCGGTGGGCGCGTGGTCGGCCAGGAGCGGGCCGAGGACGACGAGGGCGCCGAGAACGATGTCCTCGTAGAGGTAGAACCCTGCTTCCAGGGGCGGCAGTTCGTCATCGCTGCCCTCGGCGTCGGTGTCCGGGGCGGTGTCGTGTCCGGTGCCGTTGCCGGTCTCGTCCTGGGGTGCGGGCGTGCCGAGCAGGTCGGTGAAGTCCTGCGCGGCGCCCTGGAGGGCGGCGCGGGCGGTGGTGGCCAGCAGGCGCAGGGGGAGCTCGAGGGCGGCGGTGGTGCGCTGACCGGGGATCAGCTTCGTGGCGGCGGGTACCTCCGCGGTGGTGGCGGCGAGCCACTGCACGGGCAGGGTGCAGGTGGAGATGATCCGCTCGGCGGACATCAGGGGCGGGGGGGCGCCGTGGACCATGAGGTCCTCCCACTCCATGAGGTCGAAGAGGAACTGGCCGCCCTTGTAGAGGGGCCAGGGCCGGACCGTGTCGAGCAGGACGCGGGCGCGTGCGGGTTCGCGTTGGCGCAGGGCCAGGCCGTGCCGGGCCAGGGTGCACAGGCACTGGCGCAGACAGCTGTTGACCTGGCCGAGGAAGGCGAACGCCCGGTGGTCGGTCGGGGTCAGCGGGCCGGTGGCGGTGGGGTCGGCCGGCGGGGGTGTGGTCGTGGTGGTGGTCATAGTGGCCTTGAGGTGACGTAGTGGGCGATCTGCCGCAGGACGGCTTTGCCTTCGTTCTCGGGCATGGCGCGCAGGTCTTCTTCGAAGCGCGCGATGCCTTCGGCAGCGAGCCGGTCGGCGAGGTCGGTGGCGTATTCGATGGAGCCGTGCCGCCGCATGGCGGCGAGGAGTTCCTCGGCGTGCTGCTGGGTCTTGTCGGTACGGCGTTGGCGCAGGACGTCGAAGAGGCGGGGGCGCTCGTGGGTGTACGCGGTGCGGAAGAGGTGGATCAGCATCACGGTGCGCTTGCCTTCGAGCAGGTCCCCGAGGGGCTCCTTGCCGTAGAGGGCCTCCTCGCCGACCAGGTTCAGGATGTCGTCCTGGATCTGGAAGGCGATGCCGATCAGGCGGAACGCCTCGTCGAACCGGCCCAGTACGGCAGGGTCGGTGACGCCGGCGCAGACGGCGCCGATGCGGCACGGGCTGATGCAGGTGTACCAGCCGGTCTTCTTGGTGCTCATCGTGAAGTAGGCGTCGTCGGCCTCGGGGACGACTTCGTGGCGGATCCAGCCCAGTTCCATGGCCTGGCCCTCGATGGACTCCCGGCACATGTGCATCGCCTCGTGGATGAGGCCGAGGGTGCGGGCCAGGCCGAGTGTTTCGAGGTTGGACAGCACGGCGTCGACGGCGAGCAGGTTCAGCCCGTCGCCGACGTTGACGGCCAGGCCCAGGCCGTGTTCCTCGTGCATGGTCGGCAGGCCGCGCCGATGGGTGGACTCGTCGGCGATGTCGTCGTGGACGAGGAAGCCGTTGTGGAACAGCTCCAGCGCGGCGGCGGCGCGTACGGCGTCATCGGGACGTCCGCCGAAGGCGGCGCAGGCCGCGATGGTGAGGGTGGGCCGCAGGCCCTTGCCCTGCCGGGCGGGGTATGAGCGCATGAGGTCGTACAGCTCGGCGCGCGGCTCGCGGTCCGGCAGCAGCCGTTCGATCTCCTCGTTGGTGCGTGCCCGGCACCGGCGCATGGTCTCCATCAGGTCCGCGTCGCGGACGGTGTCCTCCAGTGACCAGCTGGTGCTGGTGCGTCCGTCCCACAGCGGGCGCGGGGCCCTGACGGTGGTGTCGCCGATCAGTGCGGGCGGTGCGGGCGCTTCCTCGGGGGAGCGCCGGGCGAGGAAGTCCAGCGCCGTCCAGTCGACCGGCTCGGCGGCCGGCTCCAGGGCGGCGGGTGCCGCACTTCCCCACAGTTGGGGGGCCTGCTCGCGGTAGGCGCCCCAGAGTTCCTGCATGCTGCGCAGGCCCGCCGCGCGCTGGGACAGCAGCGTGAAGGCCCGCCACACGGCGAGGGTGTCCTCCTGGGAGCCGCGGACGTCGAGGCTGTCGGGCAGGACCTGGTCGACGGGTGGGCGCTGGAGGTCGAACAGCAGGTTCATGGCCCGGTTGTCGAAGGCGACCTCGACGTCGGGATCCGGGCAGCGGTCCTGGTGTACGACGATACGGCTGTGCCGCGCGCTGAGCGTGGCGTGGCTGCCGTCGTTGAAGTGCAGGCCGAGCCGGATGTCGCGCAGCTGGTCGGCGGCGGCGGCGAGGATGGCCGGCGCCCGGTCGGACAGGGCGGCGACGGTCTCGTCCAGCAGCCGGGAACCCGTGAACGCGGGCATGGTCTCAGTCATGGGCACCACCGGCGAACTCCACGATGCCCTCGGTGTGAAAGCCGATACGGCGTCCGCCGATACGGCCCTCCACCGTGCACGGGCCGAGGGTCTCGTGCACGCTGAACGGGTGCAGGCTCGTCTCGGACGGGTTGGCGATCCGGCCCGCCGTGTGCGAGCGGAAATCGAGGACGAGACGGTCGTCGCCGAGCCGGGCGGTGATCAGCAGCCGGCCGGGCACCTCGGCCATCGACGGGGTGCCCAGCATGTCCGCCAGCGGCGGCACCATCGCCACCCGGTCGCGGTCCAGGCTGCCGCTGACCGCGACCCGCAGGTTGCGGCGCGGAAAGTGGCGGATCATGCGCCCGTCGCGCCACAGCATCACCGACCCGTTGGCCGCGTCCGCCGGACGCGCGGGCTGGATCAGGGTGAAGACCACAGCCGAGGGCGGGGCGGCATCGGCCGGGCCCGAAGGGTCGTTGACGAATCCGAACACCCAGCCCCCGAGCGTGGGCCAGGACCAGCGGCCGCGTACCCGTTCGTGGTAGCCCAGCAGGTCCGTCGCCGTGACCGTGCCGTCGCCGTGCCGCACGGTACCGGTGCCCAGGACGCCGGGCTCCGACTGCCACCGCAGGTGTTCGTCCTCGCCGAAGGGCGCGCACTGCGAGGTGCACGGCCTGCTGGTCCGGGTCAGCCGCACATCGGCCGCTGGTGCCGCCGACCGGGCCGCCACCCGGAACGCGCCGGACTCGCCGTGCGGATGCGGTAACCGGAACGCCGACCAGGGCAGTTCGGGCTGTTCGGCGTTGAACTGCGTCGCACTCCAACCGTGCCCCTCCGCGTAGACGAGAAGGATCGCCATGTGCTGCCCCTCGGCCGCCGTGCCGGTGCCGCTGCGCCGTCCGGTGGCCGGAGCGCCCGGATCCACGAAGACCGCGCCGGTGGAGGACCCCAGGACGGACAGGTTGGCGATCAGGGCTTGCCGGCCGCACCGGGACAGGAACGCGTAGTGCAGCCATTTGCGGTCGAGTGGATGGGCGAGCGGGGCATGCGGGAAGGGGCCCGGGGGCCCGAGCCTCGTGAGGGTCGGCGTGGACACGTTTCGAAGCTAACGCACTGCATCCCAACCGTCACACTTCGTGACGATCAGGCGAGTGACCTGGGAGCACAGAAACGTTCACTTCCGTATTCGAGGTTTGAAACCGCAAGGAGCCGTCCATGGCGGACAATCCGCCACAGACGGCTCAAGGTCCCGCGCAAGCCTTCTCGCCGAGCGGGTCCGGGGTCGCTCAGTCCTCGTCGTCCCCGAGGACGCTTGCTTTCAGGCGTACTTCCGGCTGGCCCGCGATCACCGCTCGTCCGTCGCTGTACCGGCCCGGCTCGGCATCCGTCCCGGCCCGGACGCCGAGGGTGTACACCAGGGCCACCGCCGGATTGCCGGGAGTGTTCAAACGGGGTTCGTCCGTCACGGACAGCGACCTGCCGCCCTCGAGCACCGCTGCCGTCGGCTCCGGAGCGGCGACCACGGAACCTTCAACGCGGTAGTACGCGCACGTCGCCCGGCCGTCGAAGACGAGACCCGTGGGAGCGTTGAAGCTGTGCTTCACGCGCCCGGGGGCCCAGGCATCAGTGGACGAGACCCGTACGTGGATCAACTCGCTGCCGCCGCGCGGGATTTCCACCCCGACTTCCTGGCGTACCAGCAGCCGCGCGGCCGTCGCCGCGGCGGGAGCCCGGTCTGCGTCCTGAGCGCTTTCGGCTTCTCCGGCCGGTTCCGGATTCTCGTCCGGTTCCGGCTCGGTGGCCTGGGAGTGAGCCGTGGTGAGGGGCAGGGCCGCGATCCGGTGGTGGAAGTTGTCCGCCACGAGCAGTCGCCCGGCCGGGTCCACGGCCAGACCGCACGGATAGGCCAGCGAGCCGCCGACGGCCGTCTCTGCCGCCTCATCGGCCTCCGCCGCCGGGTCCGGCCCCGCGACGACGCGGGCCACTCCGTCGGCCAGCCGCCATACGCGGTGTCCGTTCATGTCGGCGACGTGGACGGCCCCCTCGGCGTCGACCGCCACGGCGCACGGGGCACTCCAGTCGACCGCCGTGGCGCCGGCGTTCCCGTACGGCGGTCCCGCGAGCACACGAAGAGTCCCGTCCGTGCCCAGCAGCAGCACCCGACGGCCCACCGGGTCGGCGATATACAGCTGCCCCGACGCGTCGGCCGCCAGACCCGCGGGCAGGAACGCCTCGCCCGCGTCGGCCACGCCGGAGCGTCCGGATGTCTCGACGACCGTGCTGATGACACCGTCCCTGCCGACCCTGCGCACCCTGGGGCTGCCCGCTTCGCCGACGTACAGCGATCCGGCGCCGTCCACAGCCAGGGCGCACGGGGCGTCCAGCCGGGCGCGGTCGGCGGGGCCACCGTCGCCGTCGCCGCCCCGGGAGCCGTCTCCCGCAACGGTGTCGATGACGCCCGAGGGGTCGATCCGGCGGATCCGGTGGTTCATCTCGTCGGCGATGAGCACACCTCCGTCCGCGTCGACCGCGACGGCGGCCGGGAAGCCCAGGCGGGCCCGCACCGCGTCCGCGCCGTCCCCGGCGAACCCCCGCAGCCCGTCCCCGGCGACCGTCGTCATCACGCCGGAGCCGTCGATCCGGCGAACCCGGTGGTTGGCATGGTCGGCGATGAAGACAGCCCCTTGTCCCACGGCCACATCCGCGGGGAAGGCCAACTGTGCTTGCGGCGCCGGCCGCCCGTCCCCGGAGAATCCGGCGGTGCCGTTTCCCGCCACGGTGACCAGCGGGTCGTGCCCGTCCGGGGAGACCGGCTCCCGCATCCGGGCTGCGGCCTTCGCCGTCACGCCGTCACCATCCGGCACCGTCGCAGTGACGCCTGGGCGGCGTCTCTCACCTTCCACGGCTTCGTCACCCGCATGTCCGTCTCCTTTCCGAGCCGTTACTGACACCCCCTGCATACCGGCCGGGCCACACCCTCAGGAGCAGCGCACCGAGCGCTCCACCCGCACGAGGGAGGTCCGCCGGGGACGCACCAGTCAGGAGCCGCTGGGGACGGGCTGCGGGGGGTCCGGCCCAGGCAGACGGTCGCGGGCGCCGACGACTTCAGCGGGCGCGGGGCTGCTGGGCTGCGCGTCCGTGCGCCCCCGCGAGCCTCAGCTCCACCCGAAAAAGTGACGCAGAATCGATCCCGCATTCGCAAACGGGGGAACGACGGCATACCGCCCGCGGGCCCGGGCTAAGCATGGACGCGGATGACGGCTCGGTGCATGCCGATTGCCTGCGCAATGCCCCGGCCGAAGCCACCGGCGGCGTCCTGCGTTCCGTCTCCCGGACACCACTCTCATGACGTCCCGTGCTCCGTGAACCGCATGGCATGCGGTGCCAGGCCCTGCCCGTCGCCTGCGGGCCGGGGTGATCCGCGCCAGGACGTCCCTTTCACCGCACGCTTCGATCACAGCCCCAGGAGGACTCGGAGATGGCCACTGAAGTGCAGTCCGCGAAGAAGGAAGCCTACAAACGGGGAGAGGAACAGGGGCGGGCCGACGCGCTCGCCGGACGCCCGCACGCCGACCCGCCGCGCGACGGCACACGCGGCGAGAAGGACAACTACGCGAACGGCTACGACTGGGGCTACGAACAGGGCCGTGCGCAGAAGCTGGACCTCGTGGTGTGGCAGGAAGGCGGGGTCGAGGACGCCCCCGGTGGCCTCGGCGCCACCATCAACATCTGCGTCCGTACGCCGAACTGGAGCGAAACCGTCGACGCCGGTGAACGGGAGCACGTCTTTACCGCCCCCACCGGATTCCGCTGGAACGGCATGGTGGGCGCCCAGTACAAGCGCATGGACCAGACCACAGGCGGCAGCCTGCCGCCGGTCCAGGCCAGGGTGAGCGAGGACGGGCGCACGCTGACCTTCACCTACCACGTGCACTTGAACACGACCGACCAGGACAAGGACTGCGTCGTCTACACCTGCGGTCTCGAAGCCGTCGACGGCGCCAGGCTCGGCCGCTTCACCGACGGCGTCGCCCAGATCGGCACCGCGCCCCCGGCCAAGCTCAAGGCCGAGGTCATCGAGGACGAGGACTGAGAGAGCAGGAGTCAGACACCATGACCACCGTCGTCACCTCCGGCGTCTTCCCGACCACCACCCCTGCCATCTCCCCTGTCGACGGGCTGGGCACCGCGGACGTCAGGTGGGGCAGCAGCGGCTCCCAGAGCGGGTACCAGTTCCGCGGTTCGGCCGCGGACGTCCAGCTCGACGGCACCGAGTTCGTCGTCGGTACCTTCGTGCACCGCAATCTCCCCACCAACGTCAGCCCGAGCCAGTTCAACGTCATGCTCGCCGTCACCGTCATGTTCGAGGACGGCAGCACGACCGATCTGAACTTCGCCTTCCATCACAACGAGACACCCAACAGCACCGGCAGCAGTCCCGTGGATGACGATCTGGTCGATCTGCAGGAGTTCATCCACCCTCAGCCGGTCACGATCGACGGGAAGCAGTACAGGGCGGTCCTGAGCGGGTTCAAGCGGGGCGGCCAGATCGTCCGGCAGTTCCGCAGCCCCGAGGGCGGAGTCAACTTCGCCGAGGTCGTCTGCATGTTCACCTTCGACGAGCCGGACGTGATCATCTCCGACCTGCGCTACCTGGGCAACGGCACGGGCCAGCCCGACGAATACATCGAGATCTTCAACAAGGGCGGCGCGCCCCAGGACCTGACCGGCTGGGTCGTGGAGAGCAAGCCCACCGGGCACGTCTACACCTTCCCCCCGGGGACGGTCATCCAGCCCGGCCAGCGCTACCGGGTCTACACCAACGAGATCCGCCAGGATTCCGGAGGATTCTCCTTCGGTTCCGCCGAGGAGGTCTGGCGTGACGAGGGCGGCATCGGCCGCCTGGTCCACGATGGCTTCGTCGTGGACCAGTACCCCTACCTCGACAAGGGCTTCAACAAGACCGGCACGCCGTAGCGGGGGCATCGCCTTACCGGGACTGGTGAGGCCGGCTTCGGCCCCACCAGTCCCGGTAGGACAGCTCGCGCCTCTTGTTGTGCGCATCTCAGGCGGCCGCCGCCGGAACGGATTCAGCACACCCTCGAACTGGCCCTTTCGTACGATCGCTCCCAGCCGCTCGGAGGCACTCTGTTACTCGCCGCGCTGCTCGCCGTCCAGAGATTGGCCCGTCGGCGGCCCAATCGGCGTCCGGTGGATGGCTCGACGGCCAGCGCCGTTGGCGACCCGCGTGAACAAGCCTGGGCTGTCTGAGCGGCGGCACGGGATGGCGCCATGTCCTGCTCAGCCGTCGGCCGCGCCGATCATCGATGCCGGGCGCGGCTGTGGCTGCAGACCTCGGCGACGTCTCTACGCTCGGCCCTTGGCCTCGGCGTCGGCGTCGGCGACAGCGATCGCGACGCCGAGCGCCTTGGCGATGTTGCCGGCTGCCGTCATGACCCGGGCTGTGCCCACGATGGGGGCGATGGCGACCAGGACATCCTGCAGCTGGTCGGCGGTCATACCAGCCTGGATGGCGGGGTCGATGTTGGCGACGTAGGAGATCGGCGGAGCGTCCGAGGCGGCGAGGGCCGCGATGCGGGTGAGCATGAACATGTCCGGGGTCAGCCCGCACCGCTCAACCGAGTCGACCGTCATCGCGGCGAGGGTGTCCAGTACGGGGGTTTCAGATGCTGTGGCCATGGTGGAGGGTCTCCTGTTGGTGTCGTGACGAGGATCAGCGGGCGGAAGAAGGGCTCCGCATCCCGGTGCAGCGTCTACTGCTCGACCGTAAGTCCGTTCCACGCGGATTGCCTGTCGAGGGAATCGTCCGAGGAGGGAGGCAGATGGGCGGCGACAGGACGGAACCTGCGACCCGCGCGGTGCAGCCAAGTGCGCTGTGAACGTTGGGGCGTCCAGGTGAGGGGGACACTGATCCCATGGCCCTACCCAAAACGCATCATTGCTCGGCCTGCTCGGACGATGCCTCGCCGGAGACAGTCCTTCACGAAGACCTCGTCGTCGGAGCACCGCTGTCCATGGATGATCTCACTGAGGAGCAGCGCCTCGACCGGTTCGCCCGCAAGTACGCGCACGACGGCTGCCAGGTCAGAGAAGTCCGGCGGGTCCCACACGACAGCTTGAGCGGCTACGCCTGGTCCGTCCGCTTCGTCGAGAGTTCCTGACAACCCATCGCGGGACATTCCCGGGAGGATGCCCCTCAGGAGGCGCAGCAGGCCAGAAGCCCTTCTGCCCAACAGGACAGGAGGGCTTTCGGCTTGCGGCCGCCCGCCCACTGCTCAGCCGTCGCCACGTGGGTGTACGTCGACGAGCTCCTGCAGCGGCTGCACGCCGTCCTGGCTCAGGACTTGCCGAGCTTCAGGTCCCCGATCACCCCGATCCGGATGCCCAGCCACGGATACGTGTGGTTGTAGAAGACGTTGTCCTGCGGTTGGGGTCCGACCGCCGAGGGCCACAGCTGGTAGGCCGGGGCGTTGGAGATTCCGCCGTGCAGCCGCCGCCAGACCCGCACGGAGTTCCCTCCGAAGGGGGGCGGCGTGATCGTGTCGGTCCATTCGACCGCGTTGCCGCCCTGGTCGAGCGTGCCCCACGGCGACGTGGTCCTGGCCTGGCCGACCGTGCTGAGGCTGCCTTCGTAGAGGTCGGCATAGATGAAGGGGTCCAGCCCGATCGGGTTGACGGTGGCACAGGCCTCGGGATGCAGCTGGCCCGGGCACCAGCTCGGGGCCGGCTGGTTGGCGGCGTGGAACGAGGCCAGTGGCTGGTTCGCCGCGTTGGTGACATCGCCGGTGGTGGGATTGAGGACGGTGGGGTTCGGGGCCGTCGCGTCACCGTCTCCGAAGACTCCCGGGTTGGTCGGGTACTTCCAGTAGGAGAAGGTGCCGCCGCCGCTCGGGTCGTAGTAGGCCGCCTTGATCCACTCGTCCTGGCTCGGCACGACGAAGCCGGAATCATGGGCTCGGGTCGCATTCCGCCGGGCCAGGTCGTACATCCCTCGGTCGGTCCGTGCCGACAGTCTGACCTGGTAGGTGACGTAGCTGAAGCCGCCGTTGCGGCCGGTCTGCCTGGAGATCACCCGACCGTTGTAGAGCGAGTTGACGAAGCGCGCGGCCCGCAGGAAGTTCGAGAACCCGTACGGCTTGTTCGCCCATTCCGGAAAGGCCACCGAGTAGTGGCGGCCGTTGCCGGCCCGGGCGGAGAGGTTGATCTGGCCGTACTTCGGCCACGCCGACGAGCTCTCGGTGTCGTCATAGAGATGGAGGCGGTTGCGTCCCTCGGGATCGACGGTGTTCAGGAACGCCACCCACTGCGCGACGGTGACCTCGAGTTTCCCGATCTCGTACGGGTAACTCACGCCGCCGACCGTCAGACACTCGGTCGAGGACTGAGGGGCATCGGCGCACGACTCGTAGATGGCGTCCTTGAACGGGAGAATGCCGACCGAGGGATTGCCGGGCGCGCCCACCTTGGCGGTCGTCAGTGTGATGACCGCGCCTTCACGGGAGGGGCCGCCCCCGGGGGGATTCGGCTCGGCGGCAGCGGCACCGGAGCCGGCGATCGCGCACGGAGCGAGCAGCGCCGCTGCCCCGCACGTCGCTACGAGGGCCCTGCGTAGGCGAGTGCGACTGGAAACGAAGTACATGGGCATACCCTTTTCGGCCATGGCAGCCCGCTCCTCCGGCAAGGCACAGCGCGGAGCGGCCCGACGATCACACAACGGTCGACGTCACGCTAGCCCCGTCCGCCACTCTCCGCTTCCGGTGCATCACGGGATGTCACCGAAACATCGCACTCCCGGGAGCGAGTAGACCCCCAGGGACCTGTCACGCGGAGCCGTTCGGAGTACTCCGGAGGAGCGCCGGCCCCTGTGCGAGTGACACCTCATTGCACAAAGCCGGGGTTACGGAGTCCGCTTCGGGCCTAGGGTCTGCCCATGAGCCAGTACGCCACAGCGATACAGGACGAAGCAGAAGGACACGAGCACTTCGGGCCGAGCGGGCACGACATCCGTCAGCCCGTCCGCGTGCATGCGGTTCGCTGGCCCGATCCCGGCGGCACGGGGTGGGAAGAGGCCAGCACCATGTGCGGGCGTCCGGCGGCCGGGATGGAGAGGGCCGTGCACACGGCTCCCGATCCCACCGCCTGGCACGCGCCCAGGTGGGACCTGCTGAAGTGCGGCACCTGCGACGAGGCCGTGCAGGCCGAGACCGCCACCGCGCAGCGTTAGGGATGCAGGCTGCCGCCGCGCAGCGTCAGGGGTGCAGCGTCACGGGGTGCACTCCGCCCGCATCTGCGCCGCCGCATGGTGTGCCCCTTCGCGGTCACCCCCGAAGTCCTTGCCACGGTCGACCAGCTGGACCGCCAGCTGCTGGTTGCGGACCGGGATCTTCGCCAGGGTCAGGCCGCGGCCGCGCAATGACGTCTGGTCGATCTCGAAGGACCTGATCGTGCTGTCCTCGTCGTCTGGGTCTGCCAGGACGTGGTACGTCGTCGGATCGCCCGCCACGTCCTGGTCGCGGGGGGTCTTCGGGATGACCACGGCCACCGAGCAGGTCGTATAGCCGCTGCCCACGTACCAGGACCACGTCGCCCTGCCGTTGCCGTCTTTGGTTGCGCTGCCCGACATGGGGACCGCGGTGAAGCTGCCGTCGCAGCCGTCGCCCTTGTGCCCACCCGTGCTCACCGTGTACCAGCCGTCGAAGCCGTCGCTGAAGCGGCCGGTCTCGCGGTAGAGGCCGCCGCCGGTGCAACCGGGGCCCGCCCAGGCGGAGTACGGCGGCCGGCTCTGCGGAGGCTTCGCGGTGCCCGGCTTCCCGGGGCCGGAGCCGCTCGGGGAGGGAGTGGCCGACGAATCGGACGGCGAGGTGCCGGGTTCTTCCGTGGGGGCGATGCGCCGCGGCGGGCCGCCGAGGTCGCCCGGGTCGAAGTCGGAGCCGGGGTCGTCGGACGCGTTCGCCGAGCTCGATTCGCCCCCGAACAGCGTGATCGCCGAGACGACCAGTGCAAGGACGGCCAGCACAACCCACCCGGCCAGCATGATCTTTCCGGTTCGGGAGAAAAGAGATACACGTCCTGAAATCGTCTCGCGTGTCACCCAAAACCCGCCCTGGGACCCGTCTTTCACGACGTCGCCACCGCCCGACGTGCTTTCGGGGCACTGCCGCTACCGCACCGTTCGCATCCCATGCCACACCTGAACCACTAGACCAACTACTCGGTATGTCAAGCCTGTCCACTATGCAGCAGCAGCCGGGACCGAGGTAGGCGTTAACGCCGGTAACGGTTCAGCGGAGTTCATCCGGGCACGGAGTGCCACGCGGCAGCTGGTACGGAGCCGCCAGCCGGTACACCCCCGGCGCGGGCGCGAGCAGTTCGGTCCACTCGTCCCCCTCCGCGTCCTCCTCCGCCTTCAGCAGACAACCGTGGAGGTTGGTGAAGGCCTTGGGCCCGTCCTCGCGCTCCTTCGACTCCTCCGTCTCCTGCGGGCCCTTCACCTTCTTGCCCTGCACGTCGACGATGCTCAGCCACGGCGAGTACGGCACCCGGATCAACACCCGGCCCGCGTTCTTCACCTCGATCGTGAGCTCGCCCGCGCCCGCGTGGGCGACGGTCGCCGGCGGGTCGGCCAGTGGAATCGGGTCCTTCACCGCGAACAGCTGCCAGTTCGCGTCGCCCCAGATCCGCGTCAGATACGGCTGCCCCTCGCGGACGAGTCGTGCCTCCTGCTTGGCCCCGCTGGAGTCGGGCGAGCCCTTCGGCAGCACCACATAGTGGACCGCCCAGCGGTCCAGCCAGGCGCGGTAGCCCACCGAGGTCAGCGTCTGGTCGTCGTCGTAGAAGAGCGGATTGCGCTTCATGTCCGCCTGCCGGTTCCAGCCGCGGGCCAGATTGACGTACGGCGCGAGCGCGGACGCCTCGCGGTGGCTGCTGGCGGGGACCACCTCGACCCGGCCACGCTCGGCGCGCAGCTGCTGCAACCGGTTGACCAGCGGCGCGAGCTCACGGCTCCAGGACGCGGCCGGAGCCGTACGCACCATGTCGTCCACGGCCTTGAAGCCGATCCAGAAGTTCAGGCCCGCGAAGGCGATGACGAGCGCGTACCACTTACGGGACTTCGGCACGGTGTACGGCAGTGCCGCCAGCAGCACCACACCCGCGAAGAGCATGGGCAGCCGCGAGATGTTCGAGCCGATCTGGGAGTCGATCGCCCAGGTCAGCAGGGTGCCGAGGGTGTAGACGGCGGCGGCGGTGCGGACCGTGCGCCACTGGTTCGGTACGAGTACGAGGACGAAGACCCCGAAGAGGAACGGCAGCGAGGTCGACCAGAACGACATCGGCTGCGTACCGGAGAACGGGAAGAGCCAGGCGGAGAGTGCCACGACCACGACCGGGGCGACGCCGAGGGCGTACGCGCCTGGTCTGCGCCCGTTCAGGAACAGCGCCGCCGCGACGACGCCGAGGAAGAGGCCTGCGACCGGACTCGACGCGGTGGCAAGGCCTGCGAGCGGGGCAGCGGCCGCCGCCTTCGCCCAGCGTTTCGTCCTCAGGCGATGCGGCCAGCAGAAGACCGCGGCGACCGCGCCCAGCGCGAACATCATGCCGAGACCGAAGGTCACCCGGCCCGACAGGGCATTGCAGAGGAAGGCGAAGACACCGGCGAGTGCGCAGGCCAGCGGGTTACGGACGGCACGGACACGGACCAGGATCAGCGCGGTCAGGGCGGCCGAGACCGTTCCGGCGACCATCATGGTCGAGCGGACGCCGATCAGTGACATCAGATACGGCGAGACGACGCTGTACGAGACCGGGTGCATCCCGCCGTACCAGGCGAGGTTGTACGCGGAGTCCGGGTGACGGCCGACGAACTCGGCCCAGGCGTCCTGGGCCGCGATGTCGCCGCCGCTGTTCGCGAAGAAGAAGAACCAGAGCAGGTGGGTGAGCGCGGCGAGGGCGGTCGCGACGAGCACGGGGTGGCGCGTCAGGCGGTCGCGGACGTCGGCGAGCGGACCGGGATCGGCGCGGCCGGGCACGGGGGGCCGTATTCGCAGCCCCGTGTCGGGGCTGGTGGCGCCCGCCCGTGTCGGCTCAGCGGTGGTCACTGCGGCTCTCCCCGTCTTCCCCGGCTGTGCCGTTGTCCCCCGGCCTGCCCAACCTCCGACGTGCTGCTTGCGGTTGTGCTCACACTGACGTTCCACACTCGAAGACGCTGTCCCGGCGCCTTTGAGTTGCCCGGGACGCTAGCACGCGGGCGTCCCGGAGGCCCCGGGACGCCCGCGCCGTGCAGGCTCAGCCGAGCCGGGTCAGCTTGGCGCCGAATCCAGGTTCCGTCAGGTCCTGCTGGAGCGCGACCGGGGCGGTCACCTTGCCGGTGCCCGCGCCCACGGAGAGCTCGCCGACGACGGTGCCTGCCTTCGCGGAGTGCGGAACCGTCTCTGCTCCGTCCGTGAGCGTGATCGTGACGTCGAGACCGCCCCAGCCGACGGCCTTGAGTTCCTTTGTGGCAACGACGGCGGTGCGGCCGCCGAGGCCGTCGTCCACGTAACCGACGACATCGCCCTTCTTGACGACGGTCGCGGAGGTGACGCCCTTCTGGGCGGCCTTGATCATGGCGATGCTGTAGTCGATCGCCAGGTTCAGCTTGTCGTCGAGAATGGTGGCCTTCTGGGCGCCCATGGCGACACCGACGATGCGGCGTACCGTGCCGTCGACCTCGACGTTGGCGGCCCAGAGCAGATTGCCGCCGGCCGGGGTGGAGGAGCCGGTCTTGATGCCGCCCACTCCCGGCTCCAGCAGGGCCTTGTCGTTGTTGTTGCGGATCGTCCCGTCGATGCCGGGGATCGTCGTCAGCGTCGTGTCCACGATCTTCCGGAACACGTCGTTCTGCATGACCGCCTTGGCCAGCTTGAGCTGATCCTGCGGGGTGGACACGGTGGTGGACTTCAGACCGCTGGGGTCCGTGTAGGTGGAGTTGGTCATGCCGAGGTCCTTGGCGGCGTCGTTCATCTTCTTGACGAACCCGGCCTCGGACTGGGCGTCCCAGCGGGCGAGCAGGCGTGCGGCGTTGTTGCTGGAGGGAATCATCAGCAACTGCAGCATCTGCTTCTCGGTGAACTGCTGGCCCAACGAGAAGTTCGCCCGAGACTCGTCCTTGTTGTTCGACTCGTCGGCCGCCTGCTGGTCGACGGTGATCTTCGGGCCGACTTCCTGCCCCTTGAGGGGGTGGTCCCGGAGGATCACGTACGCCGTCATCGTCTTCGCCACGCTCGCGAGCGGTGCGGGCTTCTGGGCGCCGTACGTGCCGATGCTGCCGACGCCCTCCACCTCGACGGCGCCCTGGCCCTCGTCCGGGAACGGCAGGCTGAGCTTGCCGCCCTTGAAGGTGAAGGTGGACGCCGCGGAGAGGTCGAGCTTGGGGTCGGGGAGCGGGCGCAGAACCTGTACGACCGCAAAGATGATCAGGAGCAGGAGGACGAGGGGCGTCCAGATCTTGACCCGCCGGATGACCGTGCGGACGGGGGTCTGGGGCGGGGGCGGGGTGTTGGTCAGCTCGGCGAGCAGATCGAGCGGCGGGAGCGGCGGCATGGGCTGCTGCTTGGTCCGCTCGGCCTCGGTGAGCGACGCGGGGGCCGCGGCGGCGGCTTCGGGCTTGCTGGGGGCGGGTGTCGCTGAACCTTCGCCCCGCAGCGGCACGAAGGTGCTGCTGCGACCCGCGGGGGCCTCGGGGCGGGACGCCGGGGGCAGCTTGAGGGCGGTGGTGGGGTTGTCGACGGCGGGCCGCCGGGGAGCCTTGAAGACGGCCGTGGGCTGATCGACGGGCTTGTCCTTGACGGACGGAGCGGGCTGCACGTCTGAGGACGCGGAGGCGCTGCCCTTGGCCGCCGGGGTGGGCTTTGCGTCTGCGGACGCGGGGGCGCCGTCCTCGGCGGACGGCGGCGCGGCGGGGGTGGGCGCGTCGTCGTCGGCTTCGTCGGCTTCGTCGGCTTCGTCGCGGTGCGTGGGCTGTGCTTCGGCGGACGCGTCGTCCTTGGCCTCCGCGGGAGCGTCCCCGGCGGGGGCCTTGTCGGCTTCCGCGGCAGTGGCTGCGGCGCCCCCGTCGCCGGAGGTCTCGTCGGCCCGGTCGTCGGTGGCGGTGTCGGTGCCCGTCTCGCCCTCCGGCGCGGGCTCAACATCGGAGGAGGCACCTGCGTCCTCCGCGGCTGCAGCGGACACGCTCGCGTCCGGAGCGTCCTCTGCGTCAGCTGCGCTCGGAGCGTCCTCGGCGTCAGGGGCCTCCGCGACAGGCGCGCCGGGGCCCTCGGAGCCTCCCGCTCCGGCCGCGGCGTCCGAAGGGGCTTCAGCGGCCTCGTCCGGGGTCTCAGCGTCCGACGCAGCCGCGCCCGAGGGGCCCTCCGCGTCAGGCGCGTCCGCAACCTCCGCATCCGGCGCATCGGTATCCGCAGGCGCAACGCCCGACGCGTCGGCACCCGCAGCCGCGGCGTCAGGCGCCTCGACGTCACGAGCCTCACCGTCCGACGCACCCTCGACGGCCGAGTCCGCCGTCTCCGGAGCACCCGCGGCGTCGGGCCCGTCCGACGGGTCCTCCGCGTCTGCCGAGTCCCCGCCGTCCGCCGCGTCCGCCTCCGGAGCGCCCGCGTCTGCCGAGTCCCCGCCGTCCGCCGCGTCCCCCGCGGCGTCGGGCTCCCCCGGCGTGGGCTTCGCGTCGCCGTCGCCGCTCGCGACCCACGCCGCCACCGCCGCCCGCAGCCGGGCGTCGTTCTCCGCCGAGCCCGACTCCGTGCCCGGCTCCGGGGCCGGACCCCGCTCCGGCGGGAGCTTGAAGATCGCCGTAGGCTGGTCGACCTTGGGTGGCGACGCCTGGCGAAACACGGCGAGCCGCGGGTCGCGTTCACCCGAAGTCGTCTCCCCCGACGACTTCCGCTGCTCCGACTTGTCGGGGGACTCGCCCGCCACCGTGCCTCCTCCATGAGTCATGCGCCATGCACCGTACGTACGTATCTACGCGACAACACGGGCGCCGTCACGCGACAGCCCGTGTTGTCCGAACCATCTATCAGTGTCCTGTGTGAGACCGCTGTCCCGGTGCCTAGACGAGAACGACATACCTGCCGGTTCCCATAGAAAACACCCAGGCGCTCTCGACAGATGAATGTGAGAGGGGTCACCCTGTCATTCATCCACGCGGGGAGGCATGGATGGGCAGGAGCCGCAGAACACTTCCGGAGGAGCTACTGCTGCTCGCTCTGGACCCGACCACGGGTACCACAGCGCAGCCGCAGTCGCTCGACCTCGGCCTGGCCGGAGCCCAGCTAGTAGAGCTGGCTCTGGCAGGACGGATAGCCCCAGACGGGGATCGTATCGCCGTGGTGATGCCACGGCCGACTGGAGATCCGACTCTGGACTCCGCACTGGAACTGCTGCGCAGACGCGGCAGTCCGGTACGGGCAGTCCACTGGATTGGCGGGCCCCGACTGGGGCTGCGCCAGATTTACCTCTCGCATCTGGAGCGGTGCGGCATGGTGCATGCCGTGGCGGGCCAGATGTGCGGAGTGCTGCCGACGACTCGCTACCAGGCGACGGACACGGCGATAAGCCGGGACATCAGGGCCCGGCTGGACAGTGCGATCCGCACCGGCGTACCGCCGGACCCGCGGACCGCGGCGCTCGCCGCGCTGGCCCACGCGGTCGGACTTGGCAAGCACCTCTACCCCGGGAACGAAGGGCGTTCCTCGAGGTCCCGGCTGCGGGATCTCATCAGGCACGACCCGATGGGCGGACTCGTGGCGCACGCCGTGATGGACGTTCAGAACGGTGCGGCCGCTCAGCCCCGCCGTAATCCCACCGCTGTGAACGGCAGCCGACAGCCGGCAGCCGTGGCGGCCGCCATGCAGCCACGCCACGGAAGCATGGCCCGCGTCGCCGCGCACTGACGCACCAGCATCCGCACCAGCACCACCAGCAGCAACCGCAGAACCAGCACCACCCGCAGAACCGCCGCACCGACGTCCCCAAGGCCCGGTCCGGGAGCCGCACAGAACGCGCGGGGCAGCCTCACCGCTGCCCCGCGCGTTCGCGTATGTCGTCTGTGTAGCCATTTCGCAGCGGAGCCACGACCATTGGTGGCAGTCTGCTGAGCGGTAGATACGCTCAGCTACGCAGCCGGAGGTGCAGTTTCCGTGGCGTCCAACGTCAACCCCACCGTCAGGCGACGCCGATTGGGCCAGGAGCTGCGCCGGCTTCGGGAACTCAAGGGCATGACGGCCGAAGAGGTGGCGGAGCGCCTGCTTGTCTCGCAGTCGAAGATCAGCCGCCTCGAGAACGGCCGTCGCTCGATCAGCCAGCGCGACGTCCGCGATCTGTGCGGGGTCTATGAGGTCGAGGACCACCGTATCGTCGATTCGCTGATGCAGATGGCCAAGGACTCCCGCCAGCAGGGCTGGTGGCACGCCTTCGGCGACATCCCGTACAGCGTCTACATCGGTCTGGAGACCGATGCCGCGAGCCTGCGGGTGTACGAACCCCAGGTCGTCCCCGGCCTGCTGCAGACCCAGCGCTATGCCGAGGCACTGATCGCCGGTGCGTTGCCCGAAAGCGGCAGCGCCGACGTCGAGAAACGGGTCAGCGTCCGGCTGCGCCGCCAGGAGCGGATCAAGGAGGCTGAACATCCGCTGCGGCTCTGGGCGGTGATCGACGAGGCAGCGCTGCACCGTCTGGTCGGCGACAAGCAGCTGATGCGCGAGCAGCTCGAGCATCTGGTGGAGCTGTCCCAACTGCCGCATGTCACCGTGCAGGTGCTGCCCTTCGACATGGGCGCCCACCCGGGCATTCTCGGCCAGTACGCGATCCTCGAGTTCCCGGACGCCTCCGACTCCAGCGTCGTCTACATCGAGGGCGTGACGAGCGATCTGTATCTGGAGAAGGCCAACGACGTGCAGCGGTACAGCGTCATGTACGAGCATCTGCGCGCCCAGGCCCTGAACGTGGACCAGACCAGGCAGTTCATCGCGGACATCGCCAAGGAGTACGCCCGCTGAAAGGCGCGCCGGCAGGCTTGCAGAAAGCCCTGCAAAAAGACCCTCAGAAGGGTCTCGGCCACGAGGGAGGCCGCACGGTACACCCGCGCCCCCTCGCGGCGGAAGACTCATGTGGAATATGCCATCCGGTCGAGTGAACACCCGCCTCAGGTGCCAAGGGTGACTAGTACCTTCGATCACGCCAGCAAGAACGTTGGCGCACATCACACCACTCGCCGAAGCGGAGCAAACATGGCAATCATTGAGGGTGCCACGGAATCCTGGACGAAGTCCTCGTACTCCGGTGGAAACGGCGCTTGCGTAGAGGTCAAGTCCCCCGTCGTGGCGGCGATTGCCGTGCGGGACTCCAAAGTTCCGGCAGGGCCGTCGATCAAATTCGTTCCCCAGTCGTGGAACTCCTTCGTGAACGAAGTGGCGCAGGGCGCGTTCGATCTCGGCTGAACAAAAAGCCGAAGAGCCCGCGAGGAAGTTCAGCGAAAAGCACCACGAACGAACGCAGCGCAGAGCACCATTGAACAGCGCACCACCCACCGGAGCCCTCTCGACTGGTCCGCCGTCCCGGCCGAGGGGGCTCGGCCATGCCCCCACGGCCATCCCCCACCCGCTTCCGTCAAGCACCGCCCCGCAAGCCGCCGTCCCGCTGCGGATCCACGCCCCTCTCAGCGCAGTTGATCGACGTAGCGGTCGGTTCCGGGAACCGTCGGGATGAAGGGAGCCACCAGCTCAACCCGCCCGAGCCCCGATTCGACGACCGCTGCGTCGAGTCCGGCGAACGCAGACTCCCAGCGCTCCCTCGGGTCCTCCTCGAGGAACCACAGCAGCGTCAGCCGGGTGTCCACGCCCTCCACCTGCTTCACATAGCTCATCCGGTCGCCCGGCAGCGGCGTCGGCCTGAAGACGGTCACCATCGCCGTGCACGAGCCGGCCAGGCGCTTGGGCAGATGTCTCGTACGCAGCCACTCCAGCAACTCCGCCCGCTGCTCGGGCCCGTCGGCGTCGATCACCTCGACCACCAGGCCCGCGTACGGATGATCCAGCGCGTGAAAGTCGCGCGGTCCTGCCGCGCCGTCGCGGTAGACGGTCGCCTCGTGGTCCTGGAAGGCCGTGAAGACATGGGTACGGTCCTGGTAGACGCGCGCGTCCCGGTTCAGCCGCCTGTTGATGCCGACGGTCCACTTCATATGGTCGGCGTAGCGGCCTTCGGTGATCCAGTACGTGGAGATGTAGCAGCCTGCCGTGACGGGCTGGGCCACCACCGACTTCTCCGGGTAGCGCAGCTCCCGGAGGTCTCTGGTGGCGACCCAGCGCCGTCCCGCGTACATCCAGGGCATCGCCATCGCGCCCGCGTAGTAGTGGTCGTCCTCGTACCAGCGGTTGTACGCGTACTCATGGCCGGGATGCGGTTCGACCATGGTGATCAGGGCGTGACCGGGTCGCACGCCGTACGGCCCCACGCCCGCCAGTTCGGCGTACACCTCGCTGCGCGTGTCTTTTGTCATCCCTCCGGTGTATCTGATGATGCGTCAGTTGGGGAGGGGGAGAACAACCTTATCGAGCCCTGAACAGTCGACAGGTGCATGAAGAGAATAAGACGTGGCATCACCGCGATGGCAGGCCTCGTGATGGCCGGCCTGATGACGACTGCGCTGCCCACACAGACGGCGCAGGCGGTGCAGGCGGCGACCGGTGCCGACCGCTGCCCGACGGGGTACTTCTGCGGTTTCACCGGAGATCACGGCGACGGCACCATGTTCAAGACGAACACGAACATGCCGACGCTCGGGACCTGGGACAACAAGATCCGCTCGTTCACCAACCGCGGATCGCAGTTCGCCTGCCTCTACACCGAGCCGAACTACTCACTCGCCGGCGAGGACGCCTCGTACTGGACGGAGCGGCCCGCCGGCACCGGCGAATACCACTGGTCCCTGAGCCTCGACCGCCGCATCAGCTCGATCAAGTGGGTCAGGACCGAGCGCGAGTGCTCGCAGGACGCCTACCCGCGCTGGCACCTCCCGTTCCCCGATCCAGCACCCAACAAGGCCGGATTCGGCGACCTCGACGGCAACCTCAGCTCCGACGTCCTCGTACGTGACGCGGTCGGGCGGCTCTGGTTCCTGCCGGGTGACGACTCGGGCCGACTGGTCGGCAGCGGCTGGAACGCCATGACCGCGCTGACCCGGCACGGCGATCTGTCCGGCGACGGCCACGAGGATCTGCTGGCGCGCGACAGGAGCGGCACGCTCTGGCTCTACCCGGGGCGCGGCAACGGCACCTTCGCGGCCCGCACCTCCGTGGGCTCCGGCTGGAACGCGATGACGGCCATCAGGGCGGCCGGTGACCTGACCGGCGACGGGCGGGGCGACCTGCTCGCTCGCGACCGCGACGGAAGGCTCTGGGTGTATCCCGGCCGCGGCAACGGCACCTTCGGTGCGCGCAAGTCCCTTGGCACCGGCTGGAACGCGATGAACTACCTCATCGGCCCCGGCGACCTGAACCGGGACGGTCGTGCCGATCTGCTCGCCCGTGACACCTCCGGACAGCTCTGGAACTACCCCGGGCGCGGCAACGGCACCTTCGGAGCCCGCAAGGCGCTCGGCGGCGGGTGGCAGGTCATGCAGACCCTGATCGCCGTGGGCTCGGTCGACAGCGACGACGGCAACGACCTGCTGGCCGTCACCAACGAGACGTACCAAGGAGGCCGTCCTGGCGTGCTGTTCCTCTACCGGGGCGGCTACAACGGCACCTTCGGGAGGGCGCTGAATCTCAACGAGGACTGGTGGGGGCTGAACGGCGTGTACTGACGCCGGTCTTCCCTCCTCGGCATCCGGCCCGTACTCTGACGCACCGTCAGATACGGGCCGGACCCGTGTCCAACGGACCTGCGCCGAACGGACCTGTACCGAAGGAGCGCGCCATGCTGCTGCAGGGGAAGACAGTGATCGTCTCCGGTGTAGGGGCCGGACTCGGGCATCAGATCGCGGCGACGGTCGTACGGGACGGGGGCAACGCGGTCCTCGGTGCGCGAACCGAGGAGAATCTCGCCAAGTCGGCCGGCGAGATCGACCCGGCCGGCACCCGCACCGCATACCGCGCCACCGACATCACCGACGAGACGCAGTGCCAGGCACTGGCCGCGCTCGCACAGGAGCGCTTCGGGCGGATCGACGCGGTGGCCCATGTCGCCGCCCGGGACAGCTACTTCGGGGGCCTGGCGGACGCGGACTTCGAGACCTGGCAGGGCGTCATCGATGTGAATCTGCTGGGCACGCTGCGGATGACCAGGGCCTGCCTGCCGGCGCTGAAGGAGCGGGGCGGCTCGGTCGTCATCATCGGCACACAGTCGGCGGTGGCCGCGCCCTCGCAGGTGTGGCAGGCGGCGTACGCGGCGTCCAAGGGAGCGCTGACCTCGGCGATGTACTCGATGGCGCGGGAGCTGGGTCCGGATCGGATCCGGGTGAACACCGTGCTGCCCGGCTGGATGTGGGGGCCGCCCGTCCAGGCGTACGTCCAGTTAACCGCGCACACCGAGGGCGTACCGGAGAACGAGGTGCTCGGGCGGCTCACCGAGCGGATGGCGCTGCCCGAGCTGGCCACGGACACAGATGTGGCGGAGGCAGTGACCTTCCTGGCCTCCGACCGGGCCCGGGCGATCACGGGTCAGTCGCTGCTGGTCAACGCCGGTGAGCTGATGCGGTAGCGCTCACCGTCCGGGCTCAACTCCCCCGCCTCCTCGGCCTCAACTCCCGCGCCTCCTCGGTCTCGACTCCCCTGCTCCTCGGGCTCAACTCCCCTGCCTCCTCGGGCTCAACTCCCCTGCCTCCTCGGGCTCTTCCACCGGCCGCACGGACAATCCCCCCGTGCGGCCCTTTTTCACCCTCGCGTTGACTACATATGTGAATGGAGGTCAACAACTCGAACATTTTTACTCGCTCTTGACCTCTCGGGTCGTTGTCGTGACCGCTCGCCTGGCCACACCATGAACGGCGTTCACAAGGCGGACCCCAGGAGGGGGCACATGAACAGTCTCGACTGGACCGTGCTCATCGGATACTTCGGTGTGATGGTCGCGATCGGACTCTGGTCCCACAAGCGCGTCGACAACGTAAGCGACTTCTTCACCGCCGGCGGCAAGATGCCCTGGTGGCTGTCGGGCATCTCGCACCACATGTCCGGCTACAGCGCTGTGATGTTCACCGGCTACGCGGGCATCGCCTACAAGTACGGTGTCACGTCCTTCGTGACCTGGTCGCTCCCGATCGCCATCGGCATCTTCATCGGCGCGAAGCTCTTCGCCCCGCGGCTGAACCGGCTGCGCTCCAAGCTGCATGTCGCATCACCGCTGGAGTATCTGAAGACCCGCTACAACCTGAAGACGCAGCAGGCCCTCGCCTGGTCCGGACTGCTGCTGAAGATCGTGGACGTGGGCGCCAAGTGGGCCGCCATCGCCACCCTGTTGTCCGTCTTCACCGGCATCTCGCTCAACCAGGGCATCCTGATCACCGGTGTCATCACCGGCGTCTACTGCACGGTCGGCGGCCTGTGGGCGGACGCCCTGACCGAGCTCGGGCAGTTCATCATCCAGTTGCTGGCCGGTCTCGCGATGCTGATCGCCGTCATGGGCAAACTCGACGGCTTCAGCACCCTGTGGACGGTGTGGGACAAGCCGGAGCTGCAGGGCCACACGGACGCCACCGCCGGGCCCTACACCGTGACGTTCCTGCTCGCGTTCCTCTTCATCAAGACCTTCGAGTACAACGGCGGCATGTGGAACCAGGCGCAGCGCTATATGGCGACCGCCAACGCCCGCGAGGCCACCCGCTCGGCGCGGCTCTCCTCGATCCTGTGGTTCGTGTGGCCGCTGGTCCTCTTCTTCCCGATGTGGTGCGCCCCGCTGCTCGTGGAGGCGAAGAAGCCGGACGCCTCCGACTCGTACGCCCTGATGACCGAACAGCTGCTGCCGCACGGTCTGCTGGGCCTGGTCATCGTGGGCTTCTTCTCGCACACCATGGCCATGTGCTCCTCCGACGCCAACGCGATCGCCGCGGTCTTCACCCGGGACATCGCGCCGGTCCTCTCCAAGAAGGCCCGGGGCTGGTCGGAGCGGGTGGGTCTGATCGCCGCCCGGGTATCCACGATCTCCTTCCTGGCGCTGTCGATGGCGATCGCGACCCAGGTCAACTCGCCCACGTTCAAGGACATCATCACCGTCGTGATCAAGTGGGTGGCCGGACTGATGGGACCCATCGCGATCCCGTTCATGCTCGGCCTGCTGCGGCCGTTCCGTAAGTCGGGACCGACTGCGGCACTCACCAGCTGGGCGGCCGGCCTGATCGCCTTCTTCTTCCTCAACTACGAGATCGACGGCACGGCCAGGACCGATGTGGCCCTGCAGTACCAGGTCTCCGTACCGCTGGCGATCTCGCTCGTGCTCTACATCGTCATCGGCATCGTCAAGCCGGAGGACACCCCCGAACGGGACGCGGTCATCGCCCGGATCAACTCGGACGACGACGGTCCCGGCGGGGCGGGGCCGGCAGCGGCAACCGTGCCGGCGCCTGCCGAGCCCGCGCCCGCGGAGGCGAAGGTGCTGGGCCGCGAGGGCGCGGACGGCTGACGCTGTGCCCGCGCGAGGGCCCGGCTCCCCAGGGGTCCCGGGGGCGGAGGGGTTCCAGGGGTGGAGCCGGGCCCTCGTCCGATCGTCAGGTGCGCCGCGTCAGCTGCGCGGGTAGCGGGCCAGCCAGCCGGGAGAGGCGACCGTGGGGCCGTGCAGGGCCGGGCCCTGGGTCATCTCCATCGCGAAGTCGTCGGCGAGCTCCAGGATGGTCGGGCGGCCCTCCAGCTCGCAGAGCCAGGCGGGCGGCAGCGCCGTCTCGCCGTGCAGCGCGCCGAGCAGCGCGCCGGTCACGGCACCGGTGGTCTCCGAAGGCCCGTCGTGGTTGACGGCAAGACGCAGGCCGTGCCGGATGTCCTCGCCGACGAGGGCGCAGTAGACGGCGATGCCGAGGGCGTCCTCGGCGTGATACCCCTCGCCGAGCGAGGCGATCCTGGCGGGGCTCGGAATGCCCTGGCGTACGGCGCCGAGCGCCTGCTGCAGGGCGTCCGTGACCGGCTGGTGCCCGGGGCGCGCGGCCAGCAGCGCGAGCGCCCGCTGCACGGAGCCGTCGAGCGTCTCGCCACGGGCAAGACCGTGCACGATCACCGCGAAGGCGCCCGCCGAGAGATACGCGGTGGGATGGCCGTGCGTCTGGGCCGCGCACTCCACGGCCAGCTGGCACACCAGCTGCGGCTCCCAGCCCACCAGCAGCCCGAACGGCGCGGAGCGCACCATTGCGCCCGCGTCCCGCGCGGCGGGGTTCTTGGGCGCTTCGAGAGTGCCCATGGTCTCGTCGCCGAGCCCGATGAGGCAGGCCGGGGCGGGATCGCGGCGGGTGTAGAGCCACTCCTCACGGGCGAGCCAGCCGTTGTCCTTGCGGCGCTCGTCGGGACCCCAGTCGCGCTGGGTCGCGGCCCATCTCAGATAGGCCCGGTGCACATCGGTGGGCGGATGCCAGGCGCCGGTGTCCCGGCGGACCTGGGCGCGGATCAGCCCGTCGACGGTGAAGAGGGTCAGTTGCGTGGCGGCGGTGACGGCTCCGCGGCGCCCGTGCGCGGGCACGAGGTCGGCGAGACCGTCCGGGCCGTGGGCCGCGCGTATCTCCTCCACGGTGAGCGCCGCGACGCCGACGCCGAGCGCGTCGCCGATGGCACCACCGAGCAGGGCGCCGCGCACACGGGCACGGAAATCCTGCTGCTCCGCCCGGCCCCAGACGGCTGTGGCTGTTGCGCTCACCGCACGCCCTCCCTGGACGTCGAACGTATGCCTGGCGCAGCACTGTAATCGAACGCGGAGGGCGGAGTCCTCCGCCGCCGGACAGGGGCCGAAGTGTGGCCTGTCCGGTTACGAAGCAGGCGGGGGCGGTACCAGCCGCTCACGATGGGCCGCCGCCCAGCTGTAGGACGGGTTCAGGACAAGCGCACGGTCGAGATCGGCCAGCGCCTCGGCGCGTCTGCCCAGCGCCTCATTCGCCATCGCCCGGCTGCCCAGGGCCCAGGCATACGCAGGGTTGAGCTCGAGCGCCCGGTCGTAGTGGGCGATCGCCTCCTCGTAGCGGCCCATGAACCGGTAGGCGTCGCCGCGCTCGCCCACCGTCGCCGCGGTGTCCGGCGCCAGGCGGTCCGCCCGGTCGATGTCGGCCAGCGCCCCCTCGATGTCGTCGACCCGCAGCCGGACATGGGCCCGCTGCACCAGGGCCCAGACGTACTCGTCCCACAGCTCGATCGCCCGGTCCAGGTCCACCAGCGCCTCGGCCTGCTGCCCCTGCTGGTACTTGGCCTGGCCGCGGCTGCCGTGGGCCCGGTAGTCGTCGGGGTTCAGGGCGAGCGCCCGGTTCAGCTCCGCCATCGCCTCGGCCAGACGACCCGCGCGCCGATAGGTCTCCCCGCGTTCGCGCACCGCCACCGACCAGTCGGGGATCAGCTCCTCGGCCCGGTCCAGATCCTCCAGCGCCCGCTCGAACTCCCCCATGGCCCGGTAGGTGATCGCACGTCCCTGATACGCCCAGGGATCGTCCGGGGCGAGGGCGATCCCCTGCCGGTAGTCGGCGAGCGCCTCCTCGTACGCCTCGACACGGAACAGCTGCCAGCCGCGGGCGAGATATGCGTCCGCCCGGCCCCGGGTGTCCAGCTCGGAACGGCCGAGCAGCAGGCCCAGCACCCGTACGGCGCCACGCCGTTCATCGGCGAGCTCAGCGACGCACGCACGCCCCCAGGCCCGCAGCTCGTCCGTACCGCTGTCCTCACCGGCCTCGGTGACGGCCCGCGCCCAGCGGCGCGCGACAACCACGCCCTCGCGGCAGGCCGCGACCCCGTCACGCAGCACAGCCGGCAGTGCCGACCTCGGCCGGGCGCACAGCAGGTGGTACGTCTCCTCAATGCGCGCCGCGCGCCAGGGCTCCGTCGCCCACAGCGTCAGAGTGGAGATGCCGTCACCCGCCTCCGCGCACCGGGCCGCGAACACCTCGGCAAGGCGGGTGTGCGCGGCGGTCCACCGCTGCGGCGAGCCGGTGCGCCGCAGCCGCAGCATCGGGACCCGTACCACGTCGTGGTACTGGGCCCGGCCGCCGCGTTCGCTGACGAACGGCAAAGACCGCACCCAGCCGTACAGGCCCGCGGCTTCCTCATCCGCTCCGGCACGGAACAGGTCTTCGTCGAGGCGGCGCGGCAGGGCGCCGTCGAGCGCGGCCGAGCGTCGAACCGTGTCCTCCTCCCATTTCAGAAACCGTTCCACGGCGGTGGCGCTCGGGTCGTCGACCGCGCCCGGGTTCTCCGCAAGCGTGGACACCAGAACCGGCAGCCGCCCCGAGAGCTGAAGCACTTCTCGTACGACCGGCTCGTCCACCACACCCTTGGCGGTGAGGAGTTGGCGTGCCTCGGTCTCGGTGAAGGGCCCGAGAGGGAGGTCGGTGATGAAGTCGACGCAGTCGGCCCAGCGGACCGGGTCGAAGGGGTGCTGACCGGCGGTGGTGACGACAACGTTCGCGGGCAGCGATCCGTACCGCTCGGTCGTGAGCAGATCGCGCAGCCAGCCGTCGAGGAAAGGCCCCGTGCGCTCGTAGGTGTCGAAAAACAGCGCGATCCACGGAGCGCGGTCCGCGACCCGTTCCAGCTCGGAGACGAGGACGGGGGTGAGGGACCGGAGCGGATCCAGGACGAGCTGCACATCGTCGTGGTTGCGAAAGCGCGCACTGAGCGCGGCACGCAGCTTGTCGGTGCCCTGGGCGACTTGGGCGGGGTCGACGGCACCAGCCATCGCCCCGACGCCCGGGAGGAGCCCGAGCCCGGCGAGACCCGCGCGGGCGGCGGCGAGCGATGCGGCGGACGGCTCCTGGGAGGCCGGGTCCGGCGCCGGGGCAAGTGCCTCAGCCTCGTACCGCCGCTGCCGATAGGTCGCCAGCATCCGGGCCAGCCCCTTGAGCGGGTGGCCCTGCCGCTCGAACCGTTCGCACAGGGCGGCCAGCGCCTCCGGGACACTGTTGACCGTCTCGTCGACGTACGCCGTCAACGCCCCGCGGTCACGCGCCGCGTCCTCCAGCCGGCGTACGAGGGAGGTCTTGCCGACGCCGGCATTGCCGTGGATGTGGAAGATGAACCGGTGCCGCTCGTCCTCCGGCGGGATGTCGAAATTCCCCCGGAACAGGGCCAGTTCGTCACGTCGCCCCACAAAGCGCATCCGGCGCTTGAAGAGTTCCTGCATCGAAGGACGCGCACTCCCAGCCATGCGGGTCAGTCTGGCAGCACGGGCAGCAGCTCCGGCAGGTGCCCGTCCGACGCGGCCGCGGCCTGCTGCCGCTCCTCGGGCACCTCGCCGTACAGGGTCGTACGCGGCTTCGCCGGCCGTCCGGCCGCCTCCGCGATGGCCACGAGGTCCTGGACGGAGCGGTACGAGCCGTAACTCGAGCCCGCCATACGGGAGATGGTCTCCTCCATCAGCGTGCCGCCGAGGTCGTTGGCACCGGAGCGGAGCATCTCGGCCGCGCCATCCGCCCCCAGTTTCACCCAGCTGGTCTGGATGTTGGTGATGTGCGGGTGGAGAAGGATGCGGGCCATGGCGGTGACCGCGCGGTTGTCGCGGACGGTCGGCCCCGGGCGGGCGATGCCCGCGAGGTAGACGGGCGCATTGGTGTGGATGAAGGGCAGCGTCACGAACTCGGTGAACCCACCGGTCTCCTGCTGGATCCGGGCCAGCGTCCGGAAGTGGCCGAGCCAGTGCCGGGGCTGGTCCACATGCCCGTACATCATCGTCGAGCTCGACCGGATGCCGAGCTCGTGCGCGGTCTTGACGACCTCGATCCAGGTGGCGGTGGGCAGCTTGCCCTTGGTGAGGATCCAGCGGACTTCGTCGTCGAGGATCTCGGCAGCCGTGCCGGGGATGGAGTCGAGCCCGGCTTCCTTGGCTGCGGTGAGCCACTCGCGGATCGAAAGCCCGGTGCGGGTCGCTCCGTTGACGACCTCCATGGGCGAGAAGGCGTGCACATGCATGCCGGGGACGCGGCTCTTCACGGCGCGCGCGATGTCGAAGTACGCGGTGCCCGGCAGATCCGGGTGGATGCCGCCCTGCATGCAGACCTCGACCGCACCGACGTCCCAGGCCTGCGCGGCCCGGTCCGCGACCTGGTCGAGGGACAGGGTGTACGCGTCGGCGTCCGTACGCCGCTGGGCGAAGGCGCAGAAGCGGCAGCCGGTGTAGCAGACGTTGGTGAAGTTGATGTTGCGCGTGACGACGTACGTGACGTCGTCGCCTACGACGTCACGGCGCAGCTCGTCCGCGATACGGGTGAGCGCGTCCAGCGCGGGCCCGTCCGCGTGGAGGAGGGCGAGGGCTTCGTCGTCGGTGAGCCTCGTCGGATCGTCCGCGGCCTGCTTGAGAGCCCCTCGTACGTCGGTGTCGATCCGGGAGGGCACCATGCCGGGCTGGGCGGCCTCGCGCAGGGCCTCCCAGTCGCCGTAGACCTCGTCGAAGTCGTCGCGCCGGTCGGAGGTACGGCCGGCGGTGTCGATGGTCCGGTGCAGATCGGTACGACCGGCGGCGGTGAACCCCTCGTCGGGCTCCTGCCAGGGCAGGCCTTCGGGCTTCACATCGCGGGCGAGTCCGGTGTCGGCGTCCGCCAGCGCACGCACATGCGGCAGCAGCCGGGGATCCAGCCAGGGCTCGCCGCGCTGTACGAACTCAGGGTAGACGCAGAGACGTTCCTCAAGACGGAAGCCTGCCGCCGCGGACTGCTCGGCGAGCTCGTCGATCTGCGGCCAGGGCCGCTCGGGGTTCACATGGTCGGGCGTGAGGGGCGAGACCCCGCCCCAGTCGTCGATCCCGGCCCCGATGAGCCGCGCGTACTCGCCCGCCACCAGGTTCGGCGGAGCCTGCAGACAGGCCGAGGGCCCCATGATGTGCCGCGCGACGGCGACGGTGGCGACCAGCTCGTCCAGCTCGGCGTCGGGCATACCGCGCATCGCCGTGTCCGGCTTGGCGCGGAAGTTCTGCATGATCAGTTCCTGGATCCCGTGGTACGCCCGGGAGATGCGCCGCAACGCGAACAGCGAATCCGCGCGCTCCTCGTACGTCTCGCCGATCCCGATCAGCAGGCCGGAGGTGAAGGGCACGGAGGAGCGCCCCGCGTCCTCGAGCACCCTGAGCCTGACGGCCGGCTCCTTGTCCGGGGATCCGTAATGCGGCCCGCCCGGCTCGCTCCACAGCCGTGTCGCCGTGGTCTCCAGCATCATGCCCATGGACGGCGCCACGGGCTTGAGCCGCTGGAAGTCGGTCCAGGTCATGACACCGGGGTTGAGATGCGGCAGCAGCCCGGTCTCCTCCAGGATGCGGATCGCGATGGCCCGTACGTACGCGATGGTGTCGTCGTACCCGTGCGCGTCCAGCCACTCCCGCGCCTCGGGCCAGCGGTCCTCGGGCTTGTCGCCGAGCGTGATGAGCGCTTCCTTGCAGCCGAGCGCGGCCCCGCGGCGGGCGATGTCCAGGACTTCGTCCGGCGACATGAACATCCCGTGCCCGGCGCGCCGCAGCTTGCCAGGGACGGTGACGAAGGTGCAGTAGTGGCACTTGTCACGGCAGAGCCGGGTGAGGGGGATGAAGACGCTCTTCGAGTACGTGATGACACCGGGGCGCCCCGCGGCCTCCAGCCCGGCATCCCGCACGCGCGCGGCGGACGCGGCGAGGTCTTCGAGCTCGTCGCCCCGCGCCTGCAGCAGCACGGCGGCCTCGGCGACGTCGAGGGCAACCCCGTCCCTGGCGCGCTTGAGGGCTCGGCGCATGGCGTTGGCGGTGGGCCGTACGGGGCGTCCGGGCTGGTGATCCGTCATGAATCGAGCATACGAGCGCGCGGGGCGGGGAAATAGCTGGCCTCGGGCGGGCCCCGGCCCGGCTGGAGCCCTCCGGGGGCTCCGAGCGATCACGCCATGGCGAGGATCGCCGTCGCCGTGGTGATCTGCAGCGTGAGCTGGGTGAGGACGAGCGTTTTCCGCAAGCGCCTCGCCCAACCAGCCGTTGAGATCACGATCACTGCCGCGACTCCCGCCGCGGCACTCCCCCAGAACGCGTACCAGGCCACGTTGCCCAGCATGTTGTAGCCGGGGGCGCACTCCTCCCCGTAGCCGAGACAACGACCGAAACGTTCGGACATCAGGACAGGCAGCCACGCAAGGAGGGCAGTCGGGAACAGCGTCACCAGACCCAGATAGGCGGGACGGTGCCATTGCCGGTCACTGGTCTGGCTGCGGAGGGGCAGAGCGTCATTCATGTCCTCCAGTTCGCCACGGGCCGCCGCCTGTGAGATCCGTTCAGCTACTCATCCGCGTACTCGACTCCGTACCCAGGTCAGTCGGCGTAGTCCTTGAGCTTCTGCGTCTCCAGGGTGATTCCGACCGGGTCGGGGAGCTCGACAACGGCGCCGAAGGGGCGCGTGGTGATGCTTCGGTACGAGCCGCCCTCGGGCTCGGCATGGACGGTGACCGAGCAGGTTTCACGGTCGACGAGAAGGTAGAGGGGGATACCGGCTGCCGCGTAGCCGTCGGGCTTCTCGACGCGGTCGCGCTTGTCGGTGTCCGGGTCGTGCGAGGTGACCTCGACGGTCATCAGGACGCCGTCGGGCGCTGCCCACTCGCCCTGCGGAACGAAGTGGTCGATAGGCGCGAGAGCGCCGTCCGGACGGGCCCGCCCCCTGCGATACGTCTCGACCTTCAGGCCCTGCTCGGGGTAGAGGCGATGATCGGGCAGGTGCTGCATGCACTGTTCGAGGAGCCACATCACGATGGCTCCGTGGACACCATCCGGCACGGGCTTGACCTGGACCTTCCCCTGAATGAACTCCAGCCGCACCATCTCTGGCGAACGGCGGGCGAGTTCCTCGAACTCCTCGACCGACATCTGGGGCCGGGACGGCCGGGGGGTGGTCCTGGGGGTCATGGCGTCGCCTCCTCCCCTCCATGGTGCCCTGACCGGCGCATCCTGCACGCTCATCCGCGCCCCCTCGGGGGCAGTCCAGCAGCGATGCGTGCGGCGTCGGCGTGCGCGGCCACGTCCGCCGGGCGCGGGCCGGGGCGGAAAGTGGCCGGGATGTCGTCCTCGTCCTCGCTGCGGCAGGCCTCGCACATGCCGTTGATCAGCGGCTCGTCCTCCTCGGTCGTGTCGCAGAACATGCAGACCATGACGCTGCGCAGCACGGTCTCGCGCTCGCGGGCGGGCTTGGGCGGCATCTTGTCCTCCAGTCGTCGTTTCGCGATCCCGGCAGGGTTGTGGATCGCGTCGGGCAGTCCGTCAGTGAGCGCACGGATCAGGTGCTTCACGCTCGCGCCGTACTCCAGCCAGGTCGCGGCAAGGGGATCCAGCCGCTCACAGTCGGCGGCGGAGAGGGTCATCCGGTGGTCGGTACGGCCGAGAGCGGCGAGGGTTCGGTAGGCGGCGGTGCGCTCCGGTGCGGACTCGGCCTCGGCGGTCGCGGCGGCCGGCTCGTCGTCCGGGGCGTCGAGCATCACGCCTCGTACGCTCCGGCAGAACTCCTGCCACCAGGCGGCACTGCGAGCGGTCCGCGACCAGTACGTACGCGTCACCCAGCGCACCCCGTCGTCGCGGACCACTTGCTCTTTGATCCGGCGCAGATTGCCCGCGTTCGTAAGTGCCTTGAGAGCACTGCGGATCGCCGCCTGGCCGTAGCCCGCGATGTTTTTGGCAAGGGTCTTGTGGTCCATCGCCGCGCCCTCGGGGAGTCGGTCGATGAACGCGGCGACGGCCGCTTCCCGCTTGGGCAGATGTGCGAAGTCACCGCGGCGGCGCGGGGCTTGATCGGGCGCGGGGCGCTTGCCGTAGCCCGGGCCGGCCATGGGGTGTGCGGGCGTGGGGAGGGCACAGCTAGAGTTGAGGTAAGCCACGAGATCGGGTCCTTGTCGATCTTGGAGGTCAGACCCCGGCCGGTGTTCCAGCACCTGTCGGGGTTGTTTATTGCTGCGAACGCTAGAGGCATATGACAGCGCGTGGCAAGTTGAACACCCAAAGTCAACACCTCTGGGCACTGAGGGAGTTGGGGAGGGTGGGTGGGTTCAATCCACCAACCATTCCTCACAAAGAGGGCTCGGAGCTCGGAGCTCAACCCAACGGCCGAGCTGAGCCGAGCCGGATCCCGGCCTGGGGCAATCGAGGTTCGCAGCTTGCGTGTTCGATATGCCGCGACTCTCCCCCTTTCTCTGTTGCTTACGAAAAAAATGTTCGTGGCACCATGCCGGGCATGACCAGCAACGGGGACGGCATATCGGGTCCCGAACGGCCCTTGAGACTCACCGATTTGGCCGATTCAGTAACAGATTCACCTGCCCTGGGAGCGGCGCCGACAGTTCCCCCTGAGGATCAACTCGCTGCGGCTCGCAGAGAGTTTGCAGTGTTGCTCGGGGAATTCCGGCGCACTGCTGTGCTGGTGCCGATCGACCCGCACGGGAGCCTGTGGACCGCGGACCAGGGCGGGGTTCGCTGGATCTGTGCCTTCTCGGACGAAGAGGCGCTGGCACGGTTTGCACGGGCGCAGGGGGACGCCGAGCGCGAGTGGACGTACCAGACGATCCTGGGCGCGCGGCTGCTGGATGTGATGGTGCCGATGCTGTCGGGACCAGCAGGCGTGGCACTCGACGCGGGCAGTGACGAAGGCATGTTGTTCCCGCCGGTGCAGGGCATCGTGCCGGACGCGGCGGCGGTGGACCTCGGGGGGATGGAATGAGCGGAAGCGATCCTGATCTCGCGGCGCCGGAAGTGGCGCTGGCCGCCATTGCGGCGGGCATCAACTTGGCGCATGCCGAGTTGAAGGACCTCGGGATGATCGGCGAGGCGTCGACCGGGCGGGGTTTCTCAGATCTTGCGTTGTCGGGCATGGAGTTGGGGCACAGCGGGCTGACCGCGGAGTTCCAGACGTTCTGTGATCGCTGGGAGTGGGGCGTACGAGCGCTGACCTTGCGCGGGAATGCCTTTGCGCAGGGGGTGGGTCTGTCGGCCGGCTCGTTCGCCGAGCAGGAGCAGTACATCAAGGACTCGATCAAGATCGGCGTGAACTCGGTCAACGGGAACCCGCACTTGAGCGAGGACGACGTCAAGGCGATGAGCTGGGACAAGATCAGCACCCAGTCCGCGTTCGACGGTGCGGACTGGAGCGCCGAGTCCTTCTCCAAGGCCCAGAAAGAGGTCAACCAGACCTGGAAGAACACCGGGTACGACGTGATGGACGCGCAGATGGACTCGATGGAGCGCTCGGGTCTGATCGACCCGAAGATTCGTGACGCGATGGACGAGCAGATGCGCGAGACATTCGATCCGTCGGAGGAAACGATCGCGCAGGCTGAGCAGCCGCGGTGGGGGGAGCACGACTGATGCCGGACTGGGGAGGGTGGGTCGACAAGGGCGTTGATTTTGTCGACAAGGGGATCGGCAAGGCCAAGGAGAAGGTCGGCGAGGGTGTCGACTGGGCAACGGACAAGGTCGGTGACGGTCTTGACCACATGGGCCAGCACAAGTTGGCGGACGTGGTCGAGGACTGGGGCGACGAGACCGCCTCATCGCTGGGCGCGGAAGTCGGTGAGCAGCAGCTCGGCGAAACCGAGGAAGCGAATGAGCTGATCCACGGCAATCCCGGGAAGATCGCCGAGTCGGTGAAGAACCTGCGGGACTTCCAGTTGGCGTTCGACCTGGTCGGCGCCGGGATGAAGAGACTCGACTCCAGCAACTGGAAGGGCGAGGCGGCCGACACCTTCCGGGAGAAGTTCCAGACGCTGCCCACCGACTGGCTGCACGCGGCCGATGCCTTTGAGGACGCCGCCAAGGCTCTCGAGACGTACTCCAAGGCGATCACCGGCGCACAGGGCAAGGCAAAGGAAGCGATCGCCCTGTACAAGGAGGGCGACAAGGCCTCCAAGAAGGCCGTGGACGCGCACAACAAGAAGGTCGACGCCTACAACGCCGCACGCACCAGCGACAACCCGCTGCCCAAGCCGGATGAGTTCTCCGACCCGGGCACGGCCAAACGCGAGCGGGCGCAGGAAATCCTCAAAGAGGCGCGCAGCCACCGCAACGAAGCTGCCGAGACCGCGAAGACGGCCGTCACCGCGGCGATGGCGCACGCCCCCAAGGAACCCACCGGCCGCAAAAAGCTCGAGCTCGAGCTCATGGACTACAGCCTGGGCCAGAGCTTCGAGCTCGCGCACTTCGGCGGCGGCATCGTCAAGGGCACGGCCGGGCTCCTCAACTTCGTCCGCTCGGTCAACCCGATCGACCCGTACAACCTGACCCACCCGGCGGAGTACTACAAGGGCCTCAACATGACGCTCGCCGGGCTGGCGTCCACGGTCGCCAACCCGGACCGTGCGCTGAAGAACGCGTGGGATGCGGCAAAGGGCGACCCGTCCGAGTTCCTCGGCCGTCTCGTCCCCGAACTCATCGGCACCAAGGGCGCGGGCGGCCTCAAGGGACTGCTGCGCAGCGGCGCGAAGGACCTTGCCGAGCACCCGCCCGGCAAGGGTCGTCTCGGCCACGACAAGGACCCCCACGGCAACGGCAAGAAGTGCAGCGAGACGAAGTGCGAGGGCGACCCCGTCGATGTCGCGACCGGGCGGATGCTCCTGCCGCAGACGGACATCGCGCTGCCGGCCTCACTGCCCATGGTGTTCCGGCGCACCTTCGACTCCTCGTACCGCGCCGGCGGCTGGTTCGGCCCGACCTGGTCAAGCACAGTGGACCAGCGCCTGGAGATCGACTCCGAGGGCGTGGTGTTCAGCTGCGACGAGGGCAGCCTGCTGGCGTATCCGCATCCTGCGCCCGGTGTCCCCGTCATGCCCACGCATGGCCGCCGCTGGCCCCTGGACCGGGTGAACGACGGCTACACCGTCACCGACCCCGACACCGGCCAGGTGTGGCATTTCGTCGACCACACCGCCGAACTGGCGCTTCTTGCCCAAATCGACGACCGCAACGGCCGCTACATCAGTTTCGAGTACGACGACACCGGCGCCCCGACGTCGATCGTGCATCACGGCGGCTACCACCTGAAACTCACCACGAGCGACGGCAGGGTCACTGCCCTTCATCTCGCCGGAGCGGCTGCCGACGGCACCGACCAGGAGATCCTCCGCTACGGCTACACGCACGGCCATCTCACCGAAGTCACCAACTCCTCAAACCGACCCCTGTGCTTCGGCTACGACGAGCACGGCCGCATCACCTCGTGGACCGATACCAACGGCAGCCACTACGACTACGTCTACGACGACCTCGGCCGTTGCGTATACCAGTCGGGCACGAACGGGCATGTCGAATCCCGTTTCACGTGGGACGACAGGGACCCGGACACCGGTCTGCGTATAACGTCCATCACCAACGGACTGGGCCACACCAAGAGGTTCGTGATCAACGAACGCTCCCAGGTCGTCGCCGAGATCGACGCAGTAGGCGCGGTAACCCGCTTCGAATACGACCGCTACAACCGCCTCCTGACCCGCACCGACCCCCTCGGTCGTGCCACACGCTTTGCCTACGACCAGGCTGGTGAACTCACCACTGTGGTGCGTCCCGACGGGCAGGAATCGCACACGGAGTACAACGAGCTCGGACTCCCAGTGCGCCTCACCAGGCCCGACCGGACATCGATCCGGCAGCAGTACGACGAACGCGGCAACCCCACGAGCGTGACCGACCCGACCGGGGCCGTCACGTACTACGCGTACGACGAGGCCGGGCACTCAACGGCTGTCACCGACCCGCTCGACAACACCAGCCACATCCGCAGCAACCCTGCCGGCCTGCCGATCGAGATCTCCGACCCCTTGGGCGCAACGACCCGCATCGAACGGGACGCCTTCGGCCGTCCCATCGCCCTCACGGACCCGCTCGGCAACACCACCCGTCTCGAATGGACCCCAGAGGGCAGTCTCGCGCGCCGCATCGAGGCGGACGGCACCGAGCAGTCATGGACGTACGACGGCGAGGGCAACTGCACTACTCACACAGACGCCATGGGCGCGGTGTCCCGCTTCGAGTACACCCATTTCGACCTCGTGAAGGCTCGAACAGGCCCGGACGGCGTGCGGTACGAGTTCACCCACGACCACGAGCTCCGGCTGACCCAGGTACTCAATCCCCAAGGCCTAACCTGGAGCTACGAGTACGACGCAGCCGGCCACCTCATATCCGAGACGGACTTCGACGACCGGACACTCACATACACCCGGGACGCGGCGGGCCGACTCATCGCTCGGACCGATGCACTCGGCCAGACGATCCGCTACGAGCGCGATGAACTGGACCGAACCGTCATCAAGGACGCCGCTGGGACGGTCACGACCTTCGCATACGACATCTTCGATCAACTCGCCGAAGCGACCAATCCCGACGCAACCATCACCTACCTACGCGACCGCTACGGCCGACTCATCTCCGAAACGGTCAACGGCCGAACCACCACCTTCGAATACGACAAGCTCGGACACCGCACGAGCCGGACAACACCGAGCGGAGCAGTCAGCACCTGGACCTACGACGCAGCAGGCAGGCGCACCTCACTCACCGCCTCAGGGCGCACGCTCACCTTCGAACACGACGCAGCAGGCCACGAGATCTCCCGTCACATTGGCCAAACCATTAGCCTGACATCCCAGTTCGACAGAATGGGGCGCCTCACCAGCCAACGAGTTCACGGCGCGGGCCGCAGCATCCAACGTCGCGACTACACCTACCGCCCCGACGGTCACCTCACCGGCCTCGAAGACCAGCTCTCCGGCAGCAAAGCCTTCGAGGTCGACCTGGCCGGTCGCGTCACTGCCGTCCGCGCCGCGAACTGGACGGAGCGTTACGCGTACGACGAGGCAGGCAACCAGACCTCGGCCTCCTTGCCGACCTCCCACTCGGATTCCGACGTCGCCGCAGGCGCGCGCACGTACGCGGGCACACGTATCACCGCCGCCGGGGGCATCCGGTACGACCACGATGCCCAGGGCCGCGTCACCCTCAGACAGAAATCCCGCCTCTCGCGCAAGCCGGACACCTGGCACTATGCATGGGATGCGGAAGACCGCCTGGTTGGTGTCACCACCCCGGACGGCACCGTCTGGCGCTACCTGTACGACCCACTGGGCCGCCGCATTGCCAAGCGTCGGCTCGCACCCGCTGGCGACAAGGTGCTGGAAGAGGTGATCTTCACGTGGGTGGGGGCCACACTCTGCGAACAGACGACAGTATCGGACGAGTTGCCAAATCCGGTCACTGTCACATGGGACCACCAGGGCCTGCACCCCCTGACCCAGACGGAACGCATTCTCTCCGCCTCCCAGGAGGAAATCGACAGCCGTTTCTTCTCGATCGTCACGGACCTGGTGGGCACCCCCACCGAACTCGTCGACGAGCAGGGCGACATCGTCTGGCGGACCCGTTCCACGCTCTGGGGTACGACGACCTGGAACCGCGGCGCATCGGCGTACACACCCCTTCGCTTCCCCGGTCAGTACTTCGACCCCGAATCAGGGCTTCACTACAACGTCTTCCGTCATTACGACCCGGAAGCCGGGCGCTACCTCTCACCTGATCTGCTCGGCTTGGGCCCCGCTCCAAACCCGACCACATACGTCCACAACCCGCTCACGTGGTCGGACCACCTGGGTCTCGCACCGGATGAATGCAAGGTCACTGTCTACCGGAAGCAGACCACGCACCCGCTCAGCCAGCGCGTGCATGTCGATGAAAACGGCAATGTGACAATCACCGGGAAGAACCAGCTCTACCTGAACATGAGCGGCAAAATAGAACACACACTCGAATTCCGTGGCGACAGCGGGCAGATCGTTTCGTTCGACGTCCCCAAGAGCTATGTCGACGAGGTTCGGAAGTGGGCCGTACCTCAGGAAATGCCTCGCGATCTCGATTTCACCAAGGCCGAATGGAAGGAAGTGAAGAAGTACTATCCGGAGATCTCGGACCCAACCAAGGGGACAGATCTCTACGGAATGCCGGGCTCGTTGCTACAGGACTTGAAAGACAACATAATTCCCGGTTCTGGTAAGATCGTCCAGGATCACTAACACGCAAGCAGGGGCCATCGACATGCTGCATGAAATCGAAGATCTTGAATTGGAGAGGTCACGAACCTCCCAACGCGCGGAATTCAGTTCTGCGCCGCCCCTTCTTGCTTATTTCGACCTGACAGTGGAGGGCAGCTCCGCCGCCTACGCGAAACGACTGCGCGGCACTCTGAACGCCGTTCTGGCGCTCGCGATGTCGGAGGACTTCGCGGGTGAGGATATTTCCGTCGACACCGTTCCGGAATGGTTCGTCGGGGTATGCCGGGGGGGCGAGGGGCCCAACGAAGGGTTCGCCCGAGACGGGAGCCGGCGCTACTCCGAGCAAACCGGTGGAGGGCCCTGGGAGCTGCAGAACTGGCTGTACCGCTTCGATCCCGATCTGGAGGTGAGAGGTTGGTCCTGGTGGGATCTCACTGCTATGCCGGACGGTCGGCTGAGAATGTGGGCCGACACATGGGGCGAGCCCTTCTTCTCCTGGGAGGACCTTCGCTGGCTGCTGTACACGTGTGGTGCGCAGGTAGTTGACGGCCCGGTCCTCGCAAAGCCTGAGGTGTGGGCGCAGGAGCCTTCCGTATGACCCACCAAGTCCGCGCCGTCTTCACTGAAGAAACCATCACCGTGTACCAGGCCTATCCGCCCGGCATCGCTATACCGGCACTGAAGGCCGACACCTTCGTGGCCCCCTTCAAACGCACGCGAATGACCTGGATCAAGCCCTCCTTTCTATGGATGATGTACCGCTCCGGTTGGGCGGCGAAGACTGACCAGGAACGAATCCTGGCCATCGAGATCACCCGGGAAGGCTTCGAATGGGCACTTTCCCATGCGTGCCTTAGCCATTTTGACCGGAAGCGCTTCAGCGCCGAGGAAGACTGGCGCGCGGAACTGGAGTCGAGCCCCGTCCGCATCCAGTGGGACCCAGACAGAGATCTAAATCTCAACCCGCTGCCTCACCGGGCCATTCAGATCGGACTGTCCGGGGAAGCGGTCACGAGATACCTGGATGACTGGATCACCGGCATAACGGATGTGACACAGATGGCGGGCGACATCCACAAGGCGGTCCAGGACGGAAATCGCGAAGCGGCCGAAGTGCTGCTTCCGCTCGAACGCGAGTACCCGCTTCCCAGTCACATCGCCGAACGCATCGGCAGCCAGTAATCATTTCCCATCCAGCCCTGACGGGTGCCCCTCGGAACCCAAGCGAGGGGATATATGCCCGGTGAAGAGAATGAACACGCCGAGTCACTCAAGCAACGATGGCTGGTGCCTGGAAACGACTTGCCCAGCTTCTGGAGCATGATGCCGAGGCAGCAGGCATGAAAGAGCACAGTAGGTTGCAGATCTATTCGATGGAAGAAGCGAGCGAATCCAGAGGGATTTGCATCGCGAGGTGCGTCGGAGGGGTCGTACGGGTTGGACAGACCTTCACACCCGGAGGCGCACCTGGAACCGCGTCCGTGGACCTGAGCGTGACCGTGACCAGAATCGAGCGTTACGGCCGAGCCGTGGGCTTCTTCGATCAGGGCCATGCGGCTCGGGTTCACCTGTCCGGCAGCTCGGTGTCCGCCCTCGCCAGGGGGACCATCATTGTCCGAACGGCGACCTCGAAGAGCGCGGCCGTCAGCTAGGCCCATGGAGATGTGTGGAGTGTCAGCCTGCGGGAGGCTGCTCGATCACAGCGAATCGCGGCACTTCTGCCCAGACTGTCTTGCCGATGACGCGGTCGCCGACGCCCCAGTCCGTCGCCAACGCCTCGACAAGGAGGAGGCCCCGGCCAGCCTCGGCGTCGGGCTTCGGCAGGTTTAGCTCGGGTTCGCAGTCGCCTCGGGCGTCCGAGACCTCGATGCGGAGCGTCGTCGGGGCGAGCGTGAGGCGCAGTTCGAAGTCGCGGCCCGGGACACGGCCGTGCGTGACCGCGTTCGCCGCCAGTTCCGCGATGATCTGGGCCGCGGAGTCGGAGACGTCGCTGCCGTACGGGACACCCCAGCCGTCGAGTTGATGGACGGCCAGGTGACGGGCGAGGCGAGCGCCCCGGCGCGTAGCCGTGAAGCGCTGGGTGAAGTCGGTCGTGGGGGTGGTGGTTTCGGCTTTCACGTCACTGAGCGTGGCCGGTTCGCCGTAACCTGACCAGGAGTGTTCTTGCGACTCTGGGTAACTGTACGGGTACGGACGGCAGGCTGTACGGAACGTCGGCCGTGACCGAGAAGGCGGTACGGCATGACGGAAGAGCGGCCGGAGCGGCCGGCTGAAGTGGACGGGACGGCGCATCTCTTCAGGGCTCTCGGCAAGCAGATCAAGGTGCTGCGAGAGCAGGCCCGGCTGAGCCAGCGGGAGTTGGGGGTTGCCGCGCACTGTGGTGAGGATCTGATCTCGGCGATTGAGCGGGGGGTACGGACACCACAGCCCGACTTTCTTGAGCGGGTGGATGAGTTACTGACCGCCGGTGGTGTGCTGAAGGCCGCTGTCGAGGACGTACGGGAGGCCCAGGCCAAGGCGCGGACGCGGCATCCGGACTGGTTCAGGGACTATGCGCGGGCTGAGGCGGAGGCCGTTGCGCTGCTCGACTACAGCAATCAGGCCGTTCCGGGACTGCTTCAGACCGAGGACTACGCGCGCGCCATCTTCACCCAACGACGGCCCTTGCTCGACGAGGAGACCATCGAGAAGCGAGTGGCCGACCGACTGGCCCGGCAGCAGATTTTCGAACGCTGGCCCGCTCCGACCTTCAGCTATGTACTGGAAGAGGTCGTCTTGCAACGGCCTATCGGTGGACCGGCGGTCCATGAAACGCAGTTGCGTCGGCTGCTGCACACCGGACGGCTGCGGACCGTAGAGCTTCAGGTGATGCCCACTGATCGCGAAGAACATCCCAGCATGGGAGGCTCGTTCATCCTGTTGACTCCCAAGGGGCGGCAGGAGGTGGCGTATACAGAAATCTACGGGCACCCCCGACTGATCACCGAACCGGAGGAAGTCCGTGTCTTCATCGACCGCCATGGGATCATCCGAGCGCAGGCTCTCAGCCCACGGGAGTCGCTGGCCCTGATCGAGAAGATGCTGGGAGAGCTATGAACACCGAGCAGCTCCACTGGTTCAAGAGCAGCTACAGCGACGGCGAAGGCGGCGCCTGCGTCGAGGTCGCCACCTCCCCCATCGCCATCCACGTACGAGACTCCAAGACCCCCCGGGGACCGGAGTTCTCCGTGAACCCGGACGCCTGGTCCGCGTTCGTGTCGTACACGGGGCTCCTCCCTCTGGATTAGCCCCACGCGTGTCTCCCCGGCCGCGCCCCCGCCCCCTCGTCAGGCTCGGGCCGCATGAAGACGCCACGCCTCATCGTCCTCGCCGCGCTGTCCGCCGCCGCCCTGCTCCCCACGGGCGGGCCGCGGACCGTCCAGGCGCCGGGCGGGCCCGGGGATCACACGTACTGCGCGTACTCGTCCAGCGCCCGCAGTACCTCCGCCTCGCCCCCCGGCGGCAGTTGCAGCACCACTTCCGCCACGCCCAACTCCGCGTAGTGCGCCAGCTTCCCGGGCGACGGCAGGACCGCGTACGGCACCACCTGCAAGGTCTCCGGGTCGCGGCCCGCCGATTCCCAGGCGGCCCGGAGCACCGGAACCGACTCCGAAAGGCCTCGGCCGCCGATCGGGAGCCAGCCGTCCGCGGACTCGGCGATGTGGGCGAAGAGCTTCGGGCCGGCCGCGCCGCCGATGAGGGTGCGGGGCGCGCCGCCCGTGGGCTTCGGGTAGGCGTACGACGCCCGTACGGAACCGAACTCGCCCTTGTACGCCGTCGGTTCGGACGCCCACAGCGCGCGCATCAGCGCCATCCGGTCCCGCCCCAGCTCCCGCCGCGTCGACCACTCCACGCCGTGGTCCGCGGCTTCCTCCCTGTTCCAGCCGTAGCCGATGCCGAGCGTGAAACGCCCGCCCGACAGGTGGTCGAGGGTCGCGACCTGCTTGGCGAGGTCGATCGGGTCGTGCTGGGCGATCAGCGTGATACCCGTGCCGAGGCCGAGCTGCGAGGTGACTGCCGCGGCCTGGCCGAGGGCGACGAGGGGGTCCAGGGTGCGGCCGTACTCGGGCGGCAGTTCGCCGCCCGCGGGGTACGGGGTCGCCCGCTCCACCGGGATGTGGGTGTGCTCGGGAAGATAGAGCCCGCCGAAGCCGCGCTCCTCCAGCTCGCGGGCGAGTCGCACCGGCGTGATCGTCTCGTCCGTGAGGAAGATCGTGGTCGAGATCCGCATACGGAACCCTCCGTCATCGTCTCTGGTGACGGCCAACGGTATGCCGTACGGTGCCACATGCCGAGAGCCCGGCAACCACGGGGAGGAACCACATCATGATGCGTCTGCGCATCGCCACCACGGCACTTGTGCTGTCCGGAGCCCTGCTGGCGGGTGCGCCCGTCGCCTCGGCGTCGTCGCCCGCCCGCACCACCGCGGTCGCCGTGGTGCACCAAGCCCCGGCCGCGGCGCCCGAGGCCGGTTCGACCGTCACCCAGGCGGACGTCACCACCGTCAGTGAGGGCCGCAAGAGCAAGAAGAAGAAAAAGAAGAAGAAGGGCTTCGGGTCCGGGCTGGTCATCGGCCTGATCATCGCCATCGCGCTGCTCGTCGTCGTCGCACTGCTGCTGTCCCGCCGGAAGCGGAGCAGCGACTAGTTCCTGTCCGGTCGATCAGGCTGGATCAGCGAGCCCGGCAAGATCGGCCGGACAGGGCCTACGTAAGGGCCCGGCTTCAGGCCCGACTGGAACCCTTCGTACCGCTTCATGCACGGAATCATCACGGTTTGGCCTAGTCGCCGCCATGGACTAACCAACCGCTTAGCATGATGGCCTCCCAACGCTGGAGGGCTCATGTACACCAGTTACACCAGTCCCGTCCCTCCTCTCGAGTCGCTTGAGCCGCTTGAGCCGCTCGGGCCTCTCGAACCCCTCGAACTCTTCGACCGGGTCTGCCGCCGTCTCCTGAACCGCGGCACGGAACTCGCCGACACCGTCGTGGACCAGATCCGCGCCGAGGTGCCCTACTACGCCGACCCCGTGCTCGCGCCCCCCGACCTGCGGCAGACCGTCGGCCAGGGCATCAGGCTCGGGCTGGAGGTCAGCCTGGATCCGGGCAGGATCGTGGACGTCGAGCGGTACACCAGAGAGCTCGGCAGACGACGAGCGGAACAGGGCCGCCCCCTCGACGAAGTGCTGCACGCCTACCGGGTCGCCGGCTCGGAGGTCTGGAGCGGAATCGTCAGCACGGTGGAGCGTGACGGGCTCGGCAACATGCGTCAACTCGTGCACGTGGCCGAGCTGGTGTGGAAGCAGAACGACCGCGAAGCCGTCATGCTCGCCGACGCCTACCGGCAGGTCGCCCAGGGCGTCGCCAGCCGGCACGGAGAACGAGTCCGGCTGATCCTCGCCGCGCTGCTGGAGGGCCGCAACGAACCCCAGTTCACCAAGGACGCGGCGGCCATCCTCGATCTGCCGCACGACGGACGTTTCGCGGTGGCGGTGCTGAAGGCCACGCCACCGTACGGCCGCGTCCCCGAAAGCACCCCGGAGCTTCGCGGCATCCGGATCCTGCGCCACAACTACGGACAGAGCGACGTGCTCGTCGTCCATCTGGGCGACCTCCCACTGGACGTGCTCGCTTCCGGACTGGACGCCGGCCCCGGGCTCCGTATCGGAATCAGCCCGGTCGTCCAGGGTCTCGACAGCCTGCCCCGAGCGCGTGACATGGCCGGCCTCGCCCTCGGCACGTGCCGCGCCGACGGTGAGGTCGCGCGGCTCGACGCCCGCATGCCCGACGGGCTGCTGATCTCGCGTCCCGACCTGTCCGCCGAACTGGCCCGCCAGGTGCTGCGGCCCGTGTACGACCTGGAACCCGCCGACCGCGACACACTGCTCGACACCCTCCGTATCTGGATCGAGAACGGCGGCTCCGCCGCCCAAGCCGCCCGGCGCATGTTCTGCCATCGCAACACCGTGCTCAACCGCCTGCGCCGCTTCGAGCAGATCACCGGCCTGGTGCTCGCCCGCCCTCGCGACCTGGTGCAACTGACCCTCGCGCTCGACGCCCACCTGCTCCTCGGACCGGCTGTCGCACTCGGCAACAGCGGCACCGGCTACGAGAGATTGGGCAGCAGCACATCGATCTCCTAGCAGCATTGGGAACGGACAACAGCCCGAGCCCAGCGCATGGACGGGCCTGGTTGCACGTGTTCTGGTGAGCCCCCAGCACAGGGAACCAGCAACGCCCGCCAGGAGACCGCCATGGCCTATGAGCACGCCCACCACCTACATCAGCAGCCACGGCCACCCCGCCCAGGCATGAGCTTCGCCCTGGTCAACGGCTTGACCCTCGGCGTACATCTGGTTCTCGCCTGCTCCGCCGAAGACTTCCTCAGCAACCGTGTCTGGGGACAGACGAACGTCGGCATGCTGGCGCTCCTCCTCCAGGTTTTCCTGCTGCTGTGGACGGCGGCGCGGTACGACCGCCGCAAGGACGGACGCGCCCCGTACGAGCAGGACGTGGAGCAGTACTGATGAACGCTGACAACCTGCTCACCGCGCCCAGCCTCCTGGACACCGACACCCGCGCCCTGGTCCTCGGGGGCTTCCTGGCGTTCATCGTCCCCATCTTGTTCATCTGCGTTCTCAGTGGCCCTGAGAGAGACCGGGTCAACGACTTCTACACAGCCAGTCGCAGATTGCGTCCCGTGCGGGGGGCTCTCGTGCTGTCCGGCGTGTACCTGTCCGCGGCCACGGTGCTCGGGACCACGGGAAGCGTCGCGGTCTTCGGCTACGACGGCCTGTTCATCGCCCTGTGCACCCTGCTGTCACTCGGGGTGCTCCTGCTGCTCGCCACTCCCCTGCGCGAGCGCGTCGGCTACACGCTGGGAGACACCTTCGCCCTGCGGACCCCGGGGCCCGCCGTGCGGATCGCGGCCGCCGTCGTGACCTTGAGCGTCTGCGTGCCGTACCTGGTCGTGCAGCTCTCCGGTGCGGGAGTGACCACCACGACGCTGCTTGGGGTGTCCGGTCCGGGCGCGGAACAGACAGCCGTCGTCATGATCGGCCTACTGGTCGTCTGCGCCACGGTGTTCGGCGGCATGCGTGGCACGGTCGTGATTCAGGTGATCAAGACGGTGGTGCTGCTCGGCGCGGCCCTGGCTGTGACGGCCGTACTGCTCCATCGTTTCCACTGGAACACCGACTCCCTGGTCGACGCCGCCGGAGTGGGCAGCGGCCGTCCCGCCGGCTATATGCGCCCCGGCCTCCGGTTCGCAAGCAGCACCGAGCCGGAAGGCACCCTCGACTTCATCGGCCTGATGATCACCATCGTGCTGGGAGCGGCGTGCCTGCCCCACGTCGCCATGCAGCTCAACGCCGCTCCCGACGCGGCCACCGCGCGCCGCACCGTGCGCCACACCATCGTCATCGTCGGCGGTTTCTGCCTCACCCTGGGGCTGATGGGCCTGGCAGCCGCCGCGTTGATCGGAGCCCCGGCGATCATGGCCGCGGATCCGGGAGGCAACAGCACCCTGCTGCTGCTCACCAGCGAGCTGGCGGGCGGCTCGGCCACCGACACGGGCGGGGCAGTGCTCGTCGTCCTGGTTTCGTCCGCCGTGTTCCTCACCACGCTGGCCGTCGTAGCGAGCGTCACCCTGGCAGCCGCGGGGGCGGTCGCCCACGACCTGTACACGCATGTCCTGCGCCGTGGACGCACAACCGAGGGCCGAGAGGTGGCCGCCGCACGACTGGCGTCCGCCGGCGTCGGAGTACTGAGCATCGGTCTGGCGGTCTGGGTCCAGGGATGGAACGTCCTCTTCCTGTCGGCTCTCTCCCTGGCAGTGGCGGCCTCCTGCCTGCTTCCGGCACTGGTGTACTCCCTGTTCTGGAGCGGCTACACGCGAACCGGCCTGCTCTGGACGCTGTACGGAGGCCTGTTCAGCGCCATCGGACTCCAGATCTCCGGCCCGGTCTTCTCCGGAAGCCCCATGTCGCTCTTCCCCGACTGGCACCTCGACTGGTTCCCGCTCCAGACGGTCGCCCTCGTGTCGATGCCGACGGCCTTCCTGCTGGGCCTGGTGGGCAGCAAGGTGGGCAAGCGGCGGGTGCGGCGGGTGCCGGCGGTCGCGGAGCATGCCAGGGCATGAGGTTCTCGGGCGGCCTGCGAAGCATCCCGCAACACCAACACCCGCAACATCGGCGCAACCTGCCAATCCCCTTCCCTTGCACGGCCGTTCACGGCTCAATACCAGGGTTTGAGTGCATCACCTCTGTCCTTCTCAACACCCTGGGGAGCCGACGGCATGTGCAACGACGAACACTCGGCACGACACGCGGGACAACACGCGGGACAACACGCTATGGGTAGACGCGGACTGCTGGTGACGGGAGCCGCTGCGGCGCTTACGTTGGGCACTGTGAGCTTCGCGAACGCCGTCCCGAACCCGGGCAACGGCGAGAACACCGACGACGAACACACCCAGGTCGTACGCGGCACGCTGCCGCCCGGCTCCCCCGACTTCGTCTATCTGCCCGTCGAGATCCCGCTCGGCGTACGCGAGCTCCACGTCTCGTACACCTACGAACGGCCGGTCGTCCCGGCCGGCACCCAGGGCAACGCCCTCGACATCGGCATCTTCGACGAGCGCGGCACCGAGCTCGGCGGGAAGGGCTTCCGCGGCTGGTCGGGCGGCGCTCGTACGGAGTTCTTCATCCGCGCGGACGACGCGACGCCCGGCTACATCCCGGGGCCGGTGCGCCCCGGGACCTGGAGCATCGCACTGGGGCCGTACACGGTCGCGCCGCTGGGTCTCGCGTACGAAGTCACCATCACGCTGCGCTACGGCGCGCCCGGCAAGACCCCGAGCCCGGTCTATCCGCCGGAGCGGGCCAAGGGGCGCGGCCGCGACTGGTACCGCGGCGACTGCCATCTGCACTCCTGGTACTCGGACGGCAAGCGCACCCCCGCCGAGATCGCCGCGCTCGCCCGCGCCGCGGGGCTCGACTTCATCAACACCTCCGAGCACAACACGCACGCCGCGCACCCGCACTGGGCCGACCAGGCGGGCGACGACCTGCTGATCCTCACGGGTGAGGAGGTCACCACGCGCAACGGGCACGTGGTCGCGCTCGGCACCGACCCGGGGACCTTCGTCGACTGGCGCTACCGGGCCCGCGACAACCGTTTCGGCCACTACGCCCGCGTGATCCGCCGCGCGGGCGGCCTGGTCGTCCCGGCCCATCCGCACGCCACCTGCATCGGCTGCAACTGGAAGTTCGGCTTCGGCGAGGCGGACGCGGTGGAGGTGTGGAACGGCGCGTACACCCCCGACGACGAGGTCTCCCTCCAGTCCTGGGACAACACGCTGGTCGCGTCCGTACGCTCCGGACGGCGCTGGACCCCGGCGATGGGCAACAGCGACGCGCACCGCCACCCGGACCCGGTCGGCACCCCGCAGACCGTCGTCCTCGCCGAGAGTCTCACCCGCGACGCGATCCTCGACGGCATCCGGGCCGGGCGCAGCTATGTCGCCGAGTCGAAGGCGGTCTCGCTCGACTTCTCGGCGGCGGGCGGGCGCGGCCAGCACGCGGGCATCGGCGAGCGACTGCACGTCGAGGCCGACGACCCGGTGACGGTACGTCTGGAGGTCACGGGTGCTCCGGACTGCTCGGTGCGCTTCGTGACCGACCAGGGCGTGCTGCACACGGCGGCGCTCGCGGCGTCCGGGACGGGGACGGTTCAGTGGCGTACGACGGCCTCCTACGCGGCGTACGTACGGGCGGAGGTGCGGCACGCGGTGGTGGTCCCAGGTCTGCCGGGCCCGCTCGCCGCCTTCACCAACCCGATCTTCCTCGGCACGTAGATCGGTGGGAACGAATCGCCGGTTCGGCTCCTCTGTGGGGTGACGCATCCGCTCACCGAGGAGGTCCGATGGCCTTGATGGAGACGAACCGGCGTGCCGCCGCGGCTGTGGCGGCCGTACTGACCGCCGACGGACTGCTGCATGTGTTCTGGGCGACGGGCAGTCACTGGCCGGCCGACGACCCGAAGGCCCTCTCGTACGCGGTGCTCGGCATCGACGCACCGTTCACTCCGCCGGTGCTGCTGCCGCTGGCGGCGCTGCTGTTCACGGCGGCGGGCCTGGTGACCGCGCGGGCGCGGCTCGGCCGGTCCCACCGCTGGGGCCGGCTGCTCCATGCGGGGACCGTGGCGGTGGCGGGTGGCACCGCCGTTCGCGGACTGGCCGGTCTGGCTTGGGCGCTCGGGTTTCGCGCGGGGCTCGAAGAAGGCGCGGGCAGCACCTTCTACTGGCTGAACCTGGCGCTCTACACACCGCTGTGCCTGGCCCTGGCGGCCGCGGCCCTGCGCGTGGCGAGGGAGCGGAGTGAGTGACGTCGTAGAGCGTGACTCCGCAGAGCGTGACGAGGCACGGCGGCTGGTGCGCGCTGCCCAGCGCGGCGACACCATCGCGATGAACGATCTCCTCGACGTCCTCACCCCGTACGTGGGCCGTATCTGCACCCCGATCGCGCTCGCCGACGGCCCGGACGCGGTCCAGGAGACGCTGGTCGCGGTCTTCCACGGACTGCGCTCGCTGCGGGAGCCCGCGGCGCTGTACGGGTGGGTCCGGGCAATCGCCTGCCGCGAGGCGGTCCGGGTGGCGCGCAGGTCCGCCCGTGCCATGCCCGCCGACCTCGAGACGCTGCCGCAGCGCGGCGATCCCCAACTCGCCGCAGACATCGGGGACGTACTGACCCGGCTCTCGCCCGAGCACCGGGCCGTGCTCGTCCTGCGGGACATCGAGGGCTTCGACGAGCAGTCCGCGGCCGACCTGCTCGGCCTGCGCGTCGGCACCGTCAAGTCACGGCTGCACCGGGCCCGGGACTCCTTCAGGAAGGCGTGGTCGTCATGACCGTCAACTGGCCCACGGCCGCTGAACTCGACCCGGTCCGTCGACTGTACGCACTGGCTGCGGGGGTGCGCGGCGCCCGCGTCACCGAACGCGAGATCCCCGCGCCGTATGAGGAGATCTGGCCGCTCCTGTCCGACCTGGACGGCGAGCTGGGCCGCCTGGTCCCGGACATGAGCCGCCTCCGGGTGACCCGGATCGACGGCGACCGCGTGGAGGCGGTGGCACGCAGCCGCTTCGGCATGCGGGCCCGCTTCGACGGCGTACGCCGACCCGGCTGGGTCTGGCTCCAGAGCCGCTTCGTCCTGATCGGAGTGGCGGCGACCCCGTCGGCCGACAGGGCTGCGACGCGGGTGGCCTTCACCGGGGGCATCCGCATCCCGGGCCGCGCGGCGCTGGTGCCGGTGGGGGTGGGGCGAGCGGGGCGGAGGGTGCTGGGGCGATTGGCAGCGCGGGCGGGTTCGGGACGGTGAGCAGGTGCGCACACCCGTCACGGGCACAGCCGGCGTGGGCTGCTCCGCGGCGCCTCGCCGAGCCCGGCGCACAGTGGGGAAGGCCTCAGCCGGGCCACACCACCGCCTGCATCTCGCTGTAGGCATGCAGCGCGTACGACCCCACGTCCCGGCCCACACCGCTCCTCTTGAAGCCCCCGAACGGCGCCTCCATATTGCGGCCGATGGTGTTGACCCCGACGCCCCCGGCCCGCAGCAGGCCCGCCACCCGGAACGCCCGCGCCACATCGCCCGACCAGACGTAGTCGAGCAGGCCGTAGTCGCTGTCGTTCGCCAGCGCCACGCCCTCCTCCTCGTCGTCGAAGGGCACGACCACCACCACCGGGCCGAAGATCTCCTCCCGCACCACCCGCATGTCGTTCGTGCAGTCCGCGAAGAGCGTCGGGGCGACGTAGAAGCCCCTCGCGTGCGCGGGACGTTCGCCGCCCGCGACCAGGCGCGCACCCTCCTTCTTGCCCAGTTCGATGTACGACTCGACCCGGTCGCGGTGGGCCGCGGAGATGACGGGGCCGACCACGGTGCCCTGCTCCGCCGGGTCGCCGACCCTCATGTACGTCAGATAGCCGGTCAGCTTCTCGACCAGGAGGTCGTAGATGCCGCGCTGCGCGATCACGCGCGTCGGCGCCGTACAGATCTGACCGCTGTAGAAGGAGAACGTGGTCCCGATGCCCAGCACCGCGGAATCCACGTCCGCGTCGTCGAAGACAAGTGCCGCGCCCTTGCCGCCCAGCTCCATCAGCTGGCGCTTCATACCGCGGCCGCAGACCTCGGCGATGCGCTGCCCGACGGCCGTCGAGCCGGTGAAGCTGACCATGTCGACGTCCGGGGAGTCGACTGCGGCCTCGCCGACAGCGGGTGCGGAGCCGGTCACCACATTCACGACGCCCGGCGGCGCGCCCGCTTCCATCAGGGCCTCGGCCAGGCGGTAGACGGAGAGCGGATCCTGCGGGGCGGGCTTCACCACGACCGTGTTGCCCATCGCGAGCGCGGGCGCGACCTTGCCGGCCGGGTTGGCCCACGGGTTGTTGTACGAGGTGATGCAGGTGACGACGCCGACCGGGCGGCGTACGGCGAGCGCGCCGAAAACGCCCGCCTTCCCCATCGGGCCCGCGGCGTTGATCTGCGGGGGCAGCGCCTGCTCCACCGGCTCAAGCGCGCCCTTCGCATACCGCCGGAAGCGTGCCGCGCCCACCGCGACCTGCATGCCGCGCGCGGTGGCGGTGGTCGCGCCGCTCTCGGCGCGGGCGAGGGCGGCGTACGGCTCGGCCTCGCGCTGGATGATGTCGGCGGCCGCGTCGAGGATCCGGGCACGCTCCTCCGGTTTCGTGCGCGACCAGCCGGTGAAGGCCTCGCGGGCGGCGTCGGCCGCGGCGTACACCTGCTCGCGGCTCGCTTCCGGTGCGAGCCCCACGACTTCCTCGGTCGCCGGGTTGATCACCTCGTAGTGGCCGCCGTCCGGCTCGACCCACTCTCCCGCGATGAACAGCCGTTGTGGGTACAGCCGCTGTGGGTCGTTCACTTGGCCGTTCACTTGGCTGTTCACTTGGTTGACACCGTCCTTGTGTCACGGCCCGAGCGCAGCACCTTGCCCGGCACCGCGCCCGTCACCCGGTCGTCCCGTATCGTCTCGACGCCGTTGACCCGCACCGACACGATGCCGATCGCCTTCGCGTCCAGGCGCGGGCTGTCGCCCGGCAGATCATGTACGAGCGTCGCCGGGCCTGCCTCGATCCGTGCCGGGTCGAACAGGACCAGATCCGCGTGCCAGCCCTCGTGCACACGGCCGCGCTCGCGCAGGCCGAAGAGGCGCGCGGGGTCGTCGGTCAGCATCTTCACCGCCTCCTCCAGGCCGACGAGCTTGCGGCCGCGCAGACAGTCGCCGATGAAGCGGGTGGTGTACGGCGCCCCGCACATCCGGTCCAGGTGCGCGCCCGCGTCGGAGCCGCCGAGCATGACGTCCTCGTGCTGCCAGGTCCGCCGGCGCAGCTCCCAGGAGGCGGGGTCGTTGTCGGTGGGCATGGGCCAAAGGACCGTACGCAGCTCGTCGTTGGCGCAGATGTCGACGAGGCAGTGGAAGGCGTCCTGCCCGCGCTCGGCCGCGATGTCCTTCACCACCCGCCCGCTGAGGCCCTCGTTCTCCTTGGAGTAGGTGTCGCCGATGACGTAGCGGCCGAAGTCGGCGAGGCGGCGGAAGACGCCGGCCTCCTTGGAGTCGGCCCGCAGGAGCATTTCGGCGCGTACGGCAGGGTCGCGGAGTTTCCCGATCCGCTCGGGGACGGGCAGGCCGAGGATCTCGCCCCAGCCCGGGATCAGATTCAGCGCGCAGAAGGTGCCGAGCGACATGTTCATGGGCGTGAGGATCGGCATGGTGAGGGCCACGATCCGGCCGCCGCTCCGGCGGGCGCGCTCACCGGCGATCAGCTGGCGCGGGACGCGCTCGGGGACGGAGGCGTCGATGGTGAGGACGTTCCAGTTCAGCGGCCGTCCCGCGGCCGCGGTCATCCCGACGAAGAGATCGATCTCCTCGTCGCTGAACTGGTCGAGGCAGCCCGCGACGATCGCTTCGAGCTGGGTGCCCTCGTGCTCGGCGACGGCGCGCGACAGTGCGAGGAGTTCTTCCGGCTCGGCATGGCGCGATGCGACGGGTTTGCCGTCTCCGTCGGAGTGGGTGGAGGACTGGGTGGTGGACAGGCCCCACGCGCCCGCGTCCATCGCGTCGTGGAAGAGCCTGAGCATCTCCTCCAGCTGCTCGAGGGTGGGCCGACCACCGACCGCGTCCGGGCCCATGACGTACCTGCGCAGGGCGCAGTGGCCCACCATGAAGCCCGCGTTGACGGCGATCCGGCCGTCCAGGGCGTCCAGGTACTCGCCGAAGGTGTGCCAGTTCCAGGGCGCGCCCTCCTCGAGGGCGACCAGCGACATGCCCTCGACCTTGGACATCATGCGGCGCGTGTAGTCGGCGTCCCCGGGCCGGGCGGGGTTCAAGGGGGCAAGCGTGAAGCCGCAGTTGCCGCCCGCGACGGTGGTCACGCCGTGGCTCATGGAAGGGGTGGCGTACGGGTCCCAGAACAGCTGCGCGTCGTAGTGCGTGTGCGGGTCGACGAACCCGGGCGTGAGGACGAGCCCGGACGCGTCCTCGCTCGTCACGGCCTCCTCGACGACGGTCCCGGGGGCGGCGATGAGGGCGATGCGGCCGTCCCGTATCCCTACGTCGGCGACGTACGCGGGCGCGCCGGTCCCGTCCACGACGGTCGCCGCGCGAATGAGGTGGTCGAGCATGACGGATCCCTTCCGTACGCGGATGGTTCGTGGCCCCGGCCGGGGCGCCACCGCGGCAGGCCGCTGCCGAGGGGGGCTCCGGCCGGGGCGGGGGGCGGCGGTCCGGGAGGCCGCCGCCGGTCTGTGGGCGGGGGGCTTTTCCCCTACCCGCCCTCCCCCTACGGCCTGGCGGCCGTGTGAGGTACCCCCATCCCGTAACTGGGGGCAAGCCCCCAGACCCCCGAGCGCCGGGTTCGCGGCCTCGGGGCTTCGCCCCCTGGACCCCCGAACGCGACCTTCGGCCGCGTGTCCTCAATCGCCGGACGGGCTTGATTTTCCGGCCCGTCCGTTTTGCAATCGCCGGGAGCCTGCTTGTCCGGCCTGAACACAACCTCGGCCGGGCAAATTAAGCCCCTCCGGCGATTGAGGAGCGGGGGTGCGGGGGCGGAGCCCCCGAGATCAGCCCCGCCGGCGTTTGAGGCGCGGGGTGCGGGGGCGGAGCCCCCGAGATCAGCCCCGCCGGCGTTTGAGGCGCGGGGTTCGGGGCGGAGCCCCGAGAACGCGGCACGGAGCCGGGGCGGGGAAAGGGCACGCGCTACGACCCCGACGCCTCGCGGAACCTCGTCGTCCTGTGCACCGGATCCGTGTCGATCTTCGGGATCACATGCTCACCGATCAGCCGGATCGACCTCAGCGTGTCCTCCCGCGAGATCCCGATCGGCAGCCCGAAGCTCAGCTGGTCCGCCCCCGCCTGCTCCCACCGCTTGCACTGGGTCAGGACCTCGTCCGGGTCGCCGCAGATCAGCAGTTCCTCGGCGATGAGGAGTTCGATGATCTCCTCGTTGAACTCGGGCAGGGTCTCCGGCCACACCGGGAAGCCCTCGGGCCGCGGGAACGTGTCGTGGTAGCGGAAGACCAGCGACTGGAGATAGTGCAGCCCGCCGCCCGCGGCGATGCGCACCGCCTCCTCGTGCGTCGGCGCGCAGATCGCCGTCGATGTCACCATCACGTTGTCGTTGACGAAGTCACCGACCGGCTCCGCCTCGATGATCGCCGTCTTGTACTGCTCCAGCACCCACTCCATGTCGGAGACCTTCTGCACGCTGAAGCCGAGGACGCCGAGCCCCTTCTTCGCGGCCATGGCGTACGACGGCGGCGACCCGGCCGCGTACCACATCGCCGGGTGGGACTTCCCGTACGGCTTCGGCAACACCTTGCGCGGCGGCAGCGACCAGTGCTTGCCCTGGAAGCCGACGTACTCCTCCTGGAGCCACATCTTGGGGAATTCGGCGATGGTCTCTTCCCAGAGTTCCTTGGTGTAGTTCATATCGGTCACGCCCGGTATGAACCCCAGGATCTCGTGCGAGCCGGCGCCCCGACCCGACCCGAACTCGAAGCGGCCTTCGGAGAGATGGTCGAGCATCGCGACCTTCTCGGCGACCTTCACGGGGTGGTTCACGGGCGCCAGCGGGTTGAAGATGCCCGAGCCCAGATGGATCCGGTCCGTCGCGTGGGCGAGGTAGCCGAGGAACACATCGTTGGCCGAGAGGTGCGAGTACTCCTCCAGGAAGTGGTGCTCGGAGGCCCAGGCGTACTTGAACCCGGACTTGTCCGCCTGGATGACGTACTCGGTCTCCTCCATCAGCGCCTTGTGTTCGGCGAGCGGGTCGGTCTCGGCGCGCTTGCCGACGTATCCCTGTACAAAGAGCCCGAATTCCACGGGGGTTCACCGTCCCTACGTTTCTGACGTACCGTCAGATCTCTCGATGCCGTCGACTGTTCCACCGCACACAGGCGCCGTCAATACCTGACGGTGAGTCAGAAGAGGGCGACGCCGGCCAGCCAGCCGCCGTCGATGACGAACGGCTGCCCGGTGATGTACGAGGAGTCCTCGCTGCTCAGGAAGAGGGCCAGCCTCGCCACCTCCTCCGGCTGCCCGATCCGGCCCAGCGGCACCAGCTTCTTGTAGAGCTCGGCCACGGCCTCGGGGTCCACGCCGTCCGGATTGCTCATCGGGGTGTCCACCGCGCCCGGGCAGATCGCGTTGACCCGGATCTTCCTGGCCGCCAGTTCGAGCGCGGCGACCCTGGTCAGTCCGAGGATCGCGTGCTTGGTCGCGGCGTACGCTCCCACGCCCGCCATGCCCGTCAGGGCCGTGTACGAGGCGGTGTTGACGATCGTGCCGCCGCCCGCCGCCTCGATCTCGGGCGCGACACTGCGGATGCCGAGGAAGGCGCCGACCTGGTTGACCTGCGTGATGAGCTGGAACTCCTCCAGCGGGGTGGAGACCAGCTCGTTGAAGCGGAGGATTCCGGCGTTGTTGACGAGGCCGTCGATCTTGCCGAAGGCGTCCTTGGCGGCCGCGACGGCGGCGGTCCAGTCGGCCTCCCGGCTCACATCGAGACGGACGTACGCGGCAGTGCCCTCACCCAGCTCCTCGCCCAGTTCTTTGGCCAGCGCCTCGCCCTGGTCGTCCAGCACATCGGCGAGCACCACCTTCGCGCCCTCCGCCGCGAAGAGACGCGCCTCCTGCTCGCCCTGGCCGCGCGCCGCGCCCGTGATGAGGACGACGCGTCCGTCGAGCTTTCCCATGTCACTCTCCTCGGTTCAGGTGCGGAGCAACGTCCGCGGCGAAGGCCGCCATCTGGTCGGTGAGTTCGGTGCGGCTCCGGCTGCGGAACCGGATCTGGATCTGGTGCACGCCCATCGCGGCGTAGGCGCGCAGCGACTCGGCGATGGCGTCGGGCTTGCCGGTCAGGGTGCGCCGCCCGATGTCCCACGTCGCGTCTCCCACATACAGCGGCTCGGTGATGGCGCCGATCTCGACGGGTTCGGTGATGCCCGCTTCTAGGCGCAGGGCCTTCAGCCTGTCTATCTGGGCGGGGAGTTTCGTACGCGGGTCGCCCTGGGGCAGCCAGCCGTCACCGCGTACGGCGGCCCGGCGCACAGCGGCGGGCGAGGAGCCGCCCACCCAGAGGGGGATCCGCTCCTGGACGGGCCTTGGCCGTTGGCCGAGCCCGCTGAAGGAGAACCGTTCGCCGCTGAACTGCGGGTACTCATCCGGCCCGAGGGCGGCCTTCAGCGCGTCGATCGCCTCGTCGAGCACCCGCCCGCGCCCGGCGAAGTCGGCGCCCAGCGCCTCGAACTCCTCCTGCACATGCCCGGCGCCGACCCCGAGGATCAGCCGCCCGCCCGAGAGATGGTCGACGGTGGCGTACTGCTTGGCGGTCACGAGGGGGTGCCGCAACCCCACGACGGCAACATGGCTGAGCAGCAGGACGCGCTCGGTGATCCCGGCGAGGAAGGACAGGGTCGCGACCGGGTCGTACCAGACCGTCGACATGGCTCCGGCGAGCCGCCGGGGGATCGCCACATGGTCGCAGGTCGCGAGGTAGGCGAACCCGGTCCGGTCGGCGGTCCCGGCGATCTCGGCAAGATCCTCGGCGCCGGCGTCGGCCTCCCACGGCTCGGCGTAGATGGTGCTCTGCGACTGGACCGGGAGCTGCATCCCGTACGACAGCCGTCCCTTGGGCAGTACCTGCACATGCACCGCGAAGCCTCCCCTGCCTGAGCTGACGCTTCGTCAATTGTGACGACGGGGGTCATCGTCGTACCTGACGATGCATCAGACAAGGGGTGTGCGCAGGGGCGCCGGAATCAGCTCACTTCCAACCCCAGCGCGGTGGCAATGACGGCAGCCTGCTCCAGATCGATCTTCGCCCCGGCGAGCTCGACGGTCAGAGGGTCGAGCGAGGACAGATCACTGCCTCGCAGATCGGCTCCTGTGAGCTTGGCGCCGCCCAGCATCGCACCGGACAGATCGACCCCGGTGAGGGTCGCCCCCTCCAGCCGGGCAGCCGTGAGATCTGCCTCCCTCATCCGTACACCCTCGAAGACCGCCTTGCGCAGATCGGCCCCCGGCAGCCCGACGAAGGACCAGTCCCCGCCGGCCACCGCGAAGACGTTGAAGGTGCACCGCTGGAAGAGGCTGCCGACGGTCTTGCACTGCTCGAAGCGGGTGTCGAAGAAGGTGCACCCCTTGAAAGTGCAGTTGGTGAACGCGGCATGGGTGTGCCGCGATGCGTTGAACTTGATCCCGGAGAAGGTGCACTCGTCGAAAATGCCGCCGTCGTTGACGACCTCGGTCCAGTCGGAGTCGTAGAAGGTGTGGCGCGCGAATCTCTGCCCGGACAGATCACGCCCGTACCAGTCCTCGCCCCTGACGACGAGCTCCTTGTCGGGGACAGGAGGCTGGTGGGAAAGGGGATCGACATTGGCACGCTCACGCCTGATGGACATACCTCCGATTGAACACCCCGCCACTGACAACGGCCCATCGGGCAGGAACGGCCGGGCTCAGCCGAGCAGGGCGTAGACCGTGGAGGCTCGGGCCGCCACATCCTCGGAGCCCTCGGCCGTCATCGTGATGTCCGCGAACGCCATCCGCTTGCCGAGCTTGGTGATCCGGGCGTCGACCAGCACATCGGCGCCCATGACCGCGCGCTGGAAGGTACTGGACTGCTGCACGGTGGTCATCGGGATGAAGGCACCGCGCGCCGAGGACACGGCGATCACGGTGGCGGTGTCCGCCGCAGCCATGAGGGCCTGCCCGGAGATTCCGCCGCCCTCGCGGGCCAGCCGGTCCGACCACGGCAGCCGCAGCACGGCGTGGAGTTCACCGGCCTCGACGACAGAGAGGCCCAGGTCGAGCACCCAGGGGGCGAAGTTGTCGGCGAGGATCTTCTCGGCTTCGGCGAGGGGCAGCGTCATGTCCCACATGGTGGCGGCGGCACCGACAAATGTCACGGTGAGACCCCCACCACCGTCTCTGCCCGGGCGCACGCGCCGGGAACGCCGGGAGCGCGGCCGGCGCAAAATCGCCAGGGCGCTGGCTCAGGCGCCGGGACGCTCGGGCCAACCGCCAGGGGCTACGCCCCGGGGCCGGGCCACAGCCCGTCCGCCGTAAGCCCCAGCAGCTCGATCGCATTGCCGCGCACGATCCGCTCCACCACGTCCGGCGCCAGGTGGCCCATCTGTGACTGACCGACCTCCTTCGACTTCGGCCACGTCGAGTCGGAGTGCGGGTAGTCCGTCTCGTACAGGACGTTCGCGACCCCGATGGCGTCCAGGTTCTTCAGCCCGAACGCGTCGTCGAAGAAGCAGCCGTAGACATGCTCGGCGAAGAGCTCGGACGGCGGCCGGTGGACCTTGTCCGCCACGCCGCCCCAGCCGCGGTTCTCCTCCCAGACCACGTTCGCGCGCTCCAGGATGTACGGGATCCAGCCGATCTGGCCCTCCGCGTACATGATCCTCAGGTTCGGGAAGCGCTCGAACTTGCCGCTCATCAGCCAGTCGACCATCGAGAAACAGCAGTTGGCGAAGGTGATCGTCGAACCGACCGCCGGCGGGGCGTCCGCCGAGGTGGACGGCATCTTCGAGGACGAGCCGATGTGCATGGCGACCACCGTCCCGGTCTCGTCGCACGCCCGCAGGAGGGGGTCCCACTCGTCCGTGTGGATGGAGGGGAGGCCGAGGTGCGGAGGGATCTCCGAGAAGGCCACGGCCCTCACTCCCCGCGCCGCGTTGCGGCGGACCTCGGCCGCCGCGAGCTCCGCGTCCCACAGGGGGATCAGCGTGAGCGGGATGAGGCGGCCGTGCGCCTCGGGACCGCACCACTCCTCGACCATCCAGTCGTTGTACGCCCGCACGCCGAGCAGCCCCAGTTCGCGGTCCTTGGCCTCGGTGAAGGTCTGGCCGCAGAAGCGCGGGAAGGTCGGGAAGCAGAGCGCGGACTGGACGTGGTTGACGTCCATGTCGGCGAGGCGCTCCGGCACGCTGAACGAGCCCGTACGCATTTGTTCGTACGTGATGACCTCGAGCTTGATCTCGTCGCGGGAGTAGCCGACGGCGGTGTCGAGGCGGGTCAACGGGCGATGCAGATCCTCGTACACCCACCAGTCGCCTATCGGACCGTCGTCCCCCTTCGCGCCCATCACCGGGGCGAACCTGCCGCCCATGAAGGTCATTTCCTTCAGCGGCGCACGGACGATGCGCGGGCCGATGTCCCGGTACTTCGACGGGAGCCGGTCCCGCCAGACGTTGGGGGGCTCAACCGTGTGGTCGTCCACCGAGATGATCTTCGGGAAGGTCTCCATGTACTCCACCGTAGCGCCGATCTGACGGTTCGTCAGCTAGCAGGAACGCGGGCAGCGACCCCGTGGATTCAACTATAAACCCCGTTTATACACCGTGTGTATAGTTCGATGGCGCACCACCCACGACATCGAGGGGGATATTCGGCATGCCCGAAAACAGCACAAAGTCCAAGGTCACCGCCATGGTGGTGGCCGTGGCCTCGCTCGCGTTGACGCTCGGTGGCTGCTCCATGGAGACCACCTCGCCCGGCGCCGCAAGAGAACAGGCGGCATCGGATGCCAAGCCGCACTCCCTCTCCGCCTCCGCCTCCGCCACCGACTGCGAGAAGGCCAAGTGCATAGCCCTGACCTTCGACGCCGGGCCTGGCAAGGACACCCCGAAACTGCTCGACACCCTGAAGGAGAAGAAGGTCCACGCGACCTTCTTCCTGCTCGGCGAGAACCATGTGCTCAAACACCCCGACGTCGTACGGCGTATCGCCGCCGAGGGCCATGAAGTGGCCAATCACACCTGGTCGCACCGCCGGCTCGACGAGCTCGACGCCGAGGAGATACGCGACGAGCTCTCCCGTACGCAGGACGCCATCGCGAAGATCACCGGCCGCAGGCCCACCCTGATGCGTCCTCCGCAGGGCCGGATCAACGACGACGTCACCAAGGTCAGCCGGGAACTCGGCCTCGCCCAGATCCTGTGGAGCGCCACCGCCAAGGACTACTCCACCACCGACTCCGAGCTCATCAAGAGCCGGATACTCGACCAGGCCGGGCGCGACGGCATCATCCTGCTGCATGACATCTACGACGGGACCGTGCCCGCGGTCCCCGGAATCATCGACGAGCTGAAGAAGCGCGGCTACACCTTTGTCACGGTGCCGGAGCTGCTCGCGCCCGGGAAGGCCAACCCCGGTGAGGTGTACCGCCCTTGAGCCTCAGGGGCAGTGAGCCCTTGAGCAGGCTCGGGGGAAGCCGTGGAGCGGACCGGTGAAGATCGTCATAAGTGGTTTAGCCGACAACCGGACGCGGGCAGGGGGCGAGGTGGAGGTGCCCCGCTGCTGACGGGGCCGCCCCGCACAGGGCAGACTGTCGAGGGCGATACCGGCAGTTCGGGGGCAGGGGGCAGCTATGGACCGTGACAGCGGGCCACGAGTACCGGAGCAGCGCGCTCCAGTGCAGGGCGGCGTCATTGACCTGCGCTTCAGTGTGCTCGGCCCGGTGCGCGCCTGGCACGGCGGGGAGAGCCTGCCGTCCGGGTCGCCGCAGCAACGTGCCCTGCTGGCCGCGCTGCTGCTGCGCAACGGCCGTACCGCGACCGCCTCCGAGCTGATCGACGCGATCTGGGGCGAGGACCCGCCGTCGCAGGCGCTCGCCGCCATCCGTACCTACGCATCCAGGCTGCGCAAGGTCCTCTCCTCGCAGGCCCTGGTCAGCGAGTCCGGCGGCTATGCACTCAGGGTCAGGCGCGACTCACTCGACCTCGCGGTGGCACAGGAGCTCGCCACCGGGGCGGAGAAGGCGCGCGCCGCCGGGGACCGCGGACAGGCCCGCGTCCTGATCAACAAGTCGCTGGGGCTGTGGGACGGCGAGCCGCTGGCCAATGTGCCGGGGCCGTATGCCGAGAACGAGCGCGCCCGACTTGAGGAGTGGCGGCTCCAACTCCTGGAGACCCGGCTCGACCTGGACCTGGAGGTCGGCTGCCACGCGGAGGCGGTCTCCGAGCTGACCGCGCTCACCGCCGCGCACCCGCTGCGCGAGCGGCTGCGTGAGCTGCTGATGCTGGCTCTGTACCGCAGCGGACGGCAGGCCGAGGCGCTCGCCGTGTACGCCGACACGCGCCGGCTGCTCGCCGAGGAGCTCGGCGTCGACCCCCGGCCCGAACTCGCCCAGCTGCAGCAGCGCATTCTGCAGGCCGACGCGGAACTGGCCCGCCCGAGCGAGGAGCGCGCCTCGGCCCCGCAGGTCACCCGGCCGGCGCAACTGCCCGCCACTGTCCCGGACTTCACCGGGCGCGCCGCCTTCGTACGCGAACTGGGCGACCAGCTCGCCACCGCAGAGGGCTCCGTCATGGCCGTCTCGGCGCTCGCGGGCATCGGCGGTGTCGGCAAGACGACTCTCGCGGTCCATGTGGCACACGAGGCCCGGCCGCACTTCCCGGACGGTCAGCTGTACGTCGACCTGCAGGGCGCGGGCAACCGCGCGGCGGAGCCCGAGACCGTACTCGGCGCCTTTCTGCGCGCGCTCGGCACCGCGGACTCGGCCATTCCGGACACCCTCGACGAGCGGGCCGCGCTCTACCGCTCGACGCTGGACGGCCGCCGGATTCTCGTACTGCTGGACAACGCGCGTGACGCCGCCCAGATCCGGCCGCTGTTGCCCGGCACGGCGGGCTGCGCGGCCCTGATCACCAGCCGGGTCCGGATGGTCGACCTGGCTGGGGCGCATCTGGTCGACCTGGATGTGATGTCGCCGGATGAGGCGCTGCAGCTCTTCACCCGGATCGTGGGCGAGGAGCGGGTCACCTCGGAGCGGGAGGCGGCCCTCGATGTGGTCGCGGCGTGCGGTTTCCTGCCGCTCGCGATCCGTATCGCCGCGTCCCGGCTCGCGGCGCGGCGTACCTGGACGGTCTCGGTGCTGGCCGCGAAGCTGGCGGACGAGCGCCGCCGCCTCGACGAACTCCAGGCCGGAGACCTCGCGGTGAAGGCCACCTTCGAACTCGGCTACGGCCAGCTGGAGCCGGGCCAGGCCCGCGCCTTCCGCCTGCTGGGTCTTGCGGACGGCCCCGACATGTCGCTCGCCGCGGCCGCGGCCATACTCGACCGCCCGCTCCAGGAGACGGAGGATCTGCTCGAAGCCCTGGTCGACACCTCCCTGCTGGAGTCGGCGGCGCCGGGCAGGTACCGCTACCACGACCTTGTCCGTCTCTACGCGCGTGCATGCGCCGACCGGGACGAACACCCGCCGGTGGAAAAGGAGTTGGCGCTTTCGCGACTCCTCGACTTCTATCTGGCGACGGCGGCGAAGGTGTACGCCATAGAGCGCCCCGGCGACCGGCTTGTGGACCATGTGGAGCCCACGGCGCACAAAGGGCTGGTCTTCGCGAACCGGCACCAGGCCCAGGACTGGCTCTACGCGGAGGCGAACTGCCTGCTGGCGAGCGCCCGGCAGGCCTCCGGCGGCGCACGGCTGCGGTTCGCCGTCGACCTGCTGTGGGCGGCCCAGGACCTGACCGAGTCGGGCGCCAACTCCAAGCTGTACGAAGCCGCGGCGCTCTCCGCCCGAGACGCGGCCCGCGCCGCCGGCGACGTCCGTACGGAAGGGCGCGCGCGTACCTCACTGACCAGCGTCCATCTGGTGGCCGGCCGCTACGAGGAGGCAGACGAAGAGGCCACACAGGCGGCTGCGCTCGCGAAATCCGTCCACGACCCGGCGCCCATCTACTGGTCGGACAACGACCGCGGAATCATCGCCTTCAACCAGGGACGCCACGCGGAGGCCGAGGGGCATCTGGGCCGGGCGATAGAGGGCTCGCGCGCCGACGGGAACCGGCCGCACGAGGCCAGCGCGTTGTGCAATCTCTCGCGCATTCACCTGTCCCTGGGGCGCACGTCCCAGGCCATCACCATGGCCGAGCAGGGCGTCGAGATCTACGACCGCATCGGACACACCCTGCGGCTGGCCAACGCCCGCTACGCACTGGGGGTCGCGCTCACTCACGCGGGCCGCCACACGGAGGCCCTTGAGCAACTTCTCGAGGCCCTGGAGAGGTTCGAGACGAACCGGCAGCGGCTGTGGGAAGGCACCACACACTTCCGAATCGCACAGGCCCACCTCTCGGCCCGCCGCTCCACGCGTGCCGCCCAGCATGCCGAGCAGGCGCTCGCGATCGGCTGCATCGGCGGCGACCGGACCCGGGCCAATGTGCTCACCACGCTCGGCCGGGCTCTGGACAGCCTGGGCCAGGCCGACCGCGCACGTGCCTGCTGGCGCGAGGCGCTGTCCCTGCACGAGCAGTCGGGTGCGGCGGAGGCCGAGGAGGTACGTGGCCTGCTCGCCCCGCTCAGTGCGGCGTGACGGCTCGCGTGACGGCTCGCGTGACAGCTCCCTGCCAGGACGTTCATCGAATGTTTATGCTCGTCCGACATGCTCCATAGCAGTCGATCCGTCGCGTCGGGGGGCAGTCGGATCACCTGGGACCTACACCTCAGCGGGGGGTGAGCCGGTCCCCCGGCCTTCTGTCCGGCGACCCTCGGGGGAGTTGCCGGGCAGAAGGCCACCTTCGGTAAAGTCGGGCAATCCCATGGGGGACAGAAAGATGAGCAACACCGAGAAGAAGCCAGAAGAGTTCACCACGATGGACCACCACACACCTGCGCCGCCCGTGGACGGTCTCACCACCATGGACCACCACACGCCGGCCCCGCCGTCGGGCGCCGCCATCGTGCAGGACCACCACACGCCCGCGCCGCCGGCTGACGGCGTCACCACCATGGACCACCACACCCCGGCCCCGCCGGTCGACGGTGTCACGACCATGGACCACCACACGCCGGCCCCGCCCCTGGACGGCGTCAGCACGATGGACCACCACACGCCGGTCCCGCCGAAGGGCTGATCAGGACTCAACTCGACGGGGTGCGGCCGCGACGGCGCGGAGGGGAGCCGTCGCGGCCGCGGCATGTCCGGACCCGAACCGGGGAGAGCGGCGCCCGGCAAGGAGCCGCACGTTCAGGCCCGCGACCGCGACCGCAGTTCCCTCTTCAGCACCTTCCCACTCGCATTCCTCGGCAGCTCGCTCACGAACTCGACCTCCCGCGGCACCTTGTAGTTCGCCATCTCCCGCCGCGACCACGCGATCAGATCGTCGGCTGTGAGCGTCGAGCCCCGGTGCCGTACCGCGTACGCCTTGCCCACCTCGCCCAGTCGCGCGTCAGGGACGCCGATCACCGCGATGTCCGCGATATCCGGGTGCAGGCCCAGCAGTTGCTCTATCTCGGCCGGGTAGGCGTTGAAGCCGCCGACGATGAACATGTCCTTGATCCGGTCGGTGATACGGAGATTGCCCGCCGCGTCCAGCACGCCGACGTCGCCGGTGTGCAGCCACCCCTCCTCGTCGATGACCTTCGCCGTCTCCTGCGCGTCCTCGAAGTAGCCCTGCATCACATGGTGTCCGCGCACCAGCACCTCTCCCGGTTCGCCGGGCGGAGCCTCGACGCGGACCTCCGTGTCGGGGATCGCACGGCCCGAGGTGGCCGCGATCGTCGCGGGGGCGTCGCCGCGGCGGCACATCGTGACGATGCCGCTCGCCTCCGAGAGGCCGTACGCCGTCAGCACCGTCGCGATCCGCAGCTCGCTGCGCAGCCGCTCGACCAGCTGCAGCGGAACGACCGCCGCGCCCGTGACCACGAGACGCAGCGCGGACAGATCGTGCTGGTCGCGAGCCGGGTGGTCGAGCAGGGACTGGTGCAGCGTCGGCGGTCCCGGCAGCACCGAGATGCGCTCGGAGGCGATGTTCGCAAGCACCGTGTCCACGTTGAAGACCGGCTGCGGCACCATCGTCGCGCCCCGCGTCAGACACGCGATGATGCCCGCCTTGTAGCCGAAGGTGTGGAAGAACGGGTTCACGATCAGATAGCGGTCACCCTCGCGCAGCCCCGCGAGCTCGCTCCACACGTCGTAGCAGCGCAGCGTCTGGGCGTGGGTGATGACGGCCCCCTTGGGGCTGCCGGTGGTGCCCGAGGTGAAGATGATGTCGGAGGGGGCCGAGGGGTCCACCGAGTCGGCCCGGATGCGTACTTCGGCGGCCGAGACGCCGTCGCCGCCCGCCAGGAAGTCCTTCCAGGTGCGGTAGTCCTCGGGCGCGCTGTCCGCGAGGACCACGACCTGCTCCAGATGCGGCAGATCCACCTCCGCGCGGCGCAGCGAGGCGACGTACGAGGTGCCGAGGAAGGTGCCGGTGACGAAGAGGAGCCTGGCGCGGCTGCGCCGGAGTACGTACGCGGCCTCCGTGCCCTTGAAGCGGGTGTTCAGCGGCACCAGCACCGCCCCGGCCGTGACCGCGCCGAGTGCCGAGACGATCCAGTCGAGGGTGTTCGGGGCCCAGATGGCGACCCGGTCGCCCGGTTCCACTCCGGACGCCATGCACGCCGCGGCCGCGCGCTCGACGCGCTCACCCAGTTCGCCGTACGAGACGCTGGTGCGTCCCTCGACGACGGCCTCCCTGCCCCCGTACCGTCCGGCGGCGCTCCGCACCAGCCTCGGGATGGTGCCCCACTCCAGATCGCCGCGCATCGCAAGCCCTCCTGCCGTCCCCGCAGTAGCCGACCCAGTAGCTGACTCAGTAGCTGACTACCCGTCAGATTAGCTGTACCCTCCCCCACATGGCGAGCCTCAAGGACGCAACCGCGATAGCCGGGATCGGACAGACCGCCTTCGCGAAACAACTCCCCGAATCCGAGAAGACCCTGGCCTGCCGGGCCATCCTCGCCGCGCTCGACGACGCGGGCATCGACCCCTCGGAGGTCGACGGCTTCGCCTCGTACACGATGGAGGAGACGGACGAGGTCGAGATCGCGAAGTCCATCGGCGCCGGTGATGTGACCTTCTTCGCCAAGGCCGGCTACGGCGGCGGCGGTTCCTGCGCCACGATCGCTCATCTCGCCGGGGCGATCGCGACCGGACAGGCGAGCGTGGGGGTCGCCTGGCGATCCCGTAAGAGGGGCTCGGGACCCCGCCCCTGGAAGAACACCGCCGTCCAGCTCCCCACCCCCGGCCAGTGGACCCGCCCCTTCGGGCTGCTGCGTCCCGCCGACGAGATCGGCATGCTGGCGCGGCGCTATATGCACGAGTACGGCGCCACCCGCGACCATCTCTTCAATGTCGCCCTCGCCTGCCGCAACCGCGCCAACCAGAACCCGGCCGCGGTGATGTACGAACGGCCGCTGACCCGCGACATGTACATGACCTCGCGCTGGATCAGCGAGCCGCTCTGCCTCTTCGACAACTGCCTGGAGACGGACGGCGCGCTGGCCTGCGTGATCGTCGGCGCCGAGCGCGCCCGTGACTGCCGCCGGCCGCCGGTGTACGTCCACTCCGTCGCCCAGGGCCTGCCCGCCCAGCACCACGGGATGGTCAACTACTGGAACGACGACCCGCTCACCGGGCCCGCCTGGACGGGCGCCCGACAGCTGTGGAAGCAGGCGGACTTCGGCCCGCAGGACGTGGACGTCGCCCAGATCTACGACGCCTTCACCCCGCTCATACCGCTCTCGCTGGAGGGCTACGGCTTTTGCGGGCGGGGCGAGGGCGCGGCCTTCACCGAGGGCGGCGCGCTGGAGATCGGCGGCCGGCTGCCCCTCAACACCGGCGGCGGCGGCCTGAGCGAGGCATACGTACACGGCTTCAACCTCATCAACGAGGGCGTGAAGCAGCTGCGCGGCAGCTCCACCGCGCAGGTCCCGGACGCCACGACCTGCCTGGTCACGGCGGGCGAAGGAGTGCCCACTTCGGCCCTTCTGCTGAGGAGTTGAGATGCTGACACCGCTGGTCGACGAGGACGGCGCCCCCTTCTGGGAGTACGCCGCACAGGGCGAACTGCGCGTCCAGGCCTGTGCGTCCTGCGGCGAGCTGCGCTTTCCGCCGCGGCCCTGCTGTCCGCACTGCCACTCCTTCGACAGTCAGTGGCGCAGGATGAGCGGCCGCGGCCGCATCTGGTCGTACGTACTCCCCCATCCGCCCCTGCTGCCGGCATACGCCGCCCAGGCCCCGTACAACGCGGTCGTCGTCGAACTCCTGGAGGCCCCCCGCATCCGCCTGGTCGGCAATGTGGTCGCGGCGCCGGACGCCCCGCTCAACTCGGTGGACCCCGCGCGGCTGCGCATCGGCGCCGGGGTCAAGGTGGCGTTCACGACGCTCGCGGACGGCGGCGTCACGGTCCCGCGCTGGCTGCTGGAGCGGGCATGAGTATCCGGGTCGAGGCCGTCAAGGAGACGGGGGTCGCGCTCGTCACGCTGGACCGGCCCGAGAAGCACAATGCGATCGATCTGCAGATGGCGGACGAACTGGCGGCTGTGTGGCGGGGGTTCCGCTTCGACGACACCGTACGGGCGGTGGTGGTGACGGGCGCGGGCACCAAGGCGTTCTGCACCGGCATCGACCGCTCGGTGGACGTGCCGCAGCCCTCGTCCCCGTACACGATCGACGATCCGCTGATCGCGATCGGACCGAAGGCGAACGACCTGTGGAAGCCGGTGATCGCGGCCGTGGAGGGGATGGCCTGCGGCGGGGCCTTCTATCTGCTCGGCGAGAGCGAGTTCGTGGTGGCTTCGCGGGAGGCGACGTTCTTCGATCCGCACACGACGTACGGCATGGTCAGCGCGTACGAGACGATCTATCTGGCGCAGCGGATGCCGTTCGGCGAGGTGGCGCGGATGGCGCTGATGGGAACGGCGGAACGGATCTCCGCGCGGCGGGCGTACGAGACGGGCCTGGTCTCGGAACTGACGGACCCGGGCGAGGTTGCGCGGGCGGCGGTGCGGGCGGCGGAGGTGGTGGCGTCGTACCCGACGGAGGCGGTGCAGGGGACGGTACGGGCGGTGTGGGCGTCGCGGGAGGCGGCGAGGACGCAGGCGCTTGGGCTTGCGCCGCACTTGATTGCGCTCGGGAACGTGTCGCCTGAGCGGCAGGCGGCGCGGTTCGCGGGGCGCGGGAGCGAGTACCGGCTGCGGTGACTTTCGGTGCGCCCTTCGGGCGTGTCCTCAATCTCCCCCCAGACAGCAGCCCGTTCGGCGATTGAGGACTGGGGGGCTGGGGTCTGTGCGCGCTGGAGCCGCCGCCGGTCAGGGAGCCGGTGGAACCGCCCGACGTGGTGGTGTCGTTGTCGTGGCTGCCACCGCTCGTGCCGCCGCTGCTGCTACTGCTGCTGCCTCCGCGGCTGCCGCCGTGGGAGTCGCGTCCGTGACGGCCGTCGTACCAGTCACGGAAGGGGCCCGTACGGCGGCCGTCGCCTCGATGAGAGCGGGGATGGAGCCGATGATGGTGCGGACCACCGCCGACGCCCGACTCGATGTGCCGCTCTCGATCACGACGCTACGCCCGGACGGTTCGGGTTGCCATAGGGAGCGGCTCGCATCCCGGCTGCCCGCATATCGGCTAGCGCGCCCCGCCCCTCCCCGTCGCCGTGCCCTTAACCGCGTCCAGCGCGTACACACAGCGGTCCTTGCTGCACGCGTACACCACACCGCCATCGGCCACCGGGGAGCCCGTGATCTCGCCGCCCGTCGCCAGCTTCCAGCGGAGCTGGCCGCCGCTCGCGTCCAGCGTGTAGAGCACATGGTCCGCGGAGCCGAAGTGGACCCGGCCGTCCGCCACCACCGGTGCGCCGATGACCTCCCCGCCCGCGGCGAAGCGCCACATCGGGGTGCCCGTCACCGCGTCCAGGGTGTAGAGCGCGCTGCCGCTGCCGACATGGACGTTGCCGGCCGCGACGAGGACCGGTTCGGTGGACTGGCGCGACTCGGTGGCGATGCGCCAGCGGTCCTTGCCGGTCGTGGCGTCGAGCGCGTACACCGTGCCGAGGTAGTCGGCGAGGTAGACACCGCCGCCCGTCACCGCCGGCCCCGGTGCGAAGACCGGCGGCGAGAGGAACACCGCGGGCGACTCGAAGTGCCAGCGGACCAAGCCGTTCGCGATGTCGATGGCGAGCACCCGGGTGCCGGCCGAGACGTACACATAGCCGTCGGACGCGGGATGCACCCGGACCGGCACATTGCCGCAGGACGCCGCGTCGCCGACGGGGTACGACCAGCGCTCGACGCCCGTACGGGCCTCCAGCGCGCGCAGCCTCGCGTCCTTCCACACGTACACCGTGTCGCCGAAGATCGCGGGCCCCGCCTCCGGGGTCTCGAAGTCCGACTGCGCCCCGGTGGTCTCCCACAGCTTCTCGCCGTTGGACGCCTCCCAGGCCTGTACGCCACCGCCGCGCGTCCCGGTCAGGACGGTGCCGCGGTCGACCTTGAGGGAGTACACCCAGGCGTCGGTCCCCAGCCGCCAGCGTTCCTGGCCGTTCGCCGCGTCGAGCGCGTACAGCGTCGGCCCGTCCGAGGCGTGGATACGGCCGCCGGCGACGGCCATCGCCCATGCCACGTCCCTGGTCTTGAACTGGCGGCGGCCGCTGCCCACGTCCAGGGCGTGCACCTCGAAGGAGGTGACGTACAGCAGATCCCCGGCGACGACGGGCGTGCCCCAGACGTCGTTCGACATCCGGAAGCGCCATGGGCGCCAGTGTCCCGCCGCCCCGTCCGGGGGCGAGGCGGGCGGCGGCACGGGTGTCGGGGCGGGAGCAGGGCCGGGTGGGGGCAGGGGGCTGGTCACGGCCCCGTCGCCGTTCAGGCCGCCGGGCGGGCGGATCCAGCCGGTCGCGGGACCGGCCTCGGCGACCGCGCTGCGGCCCGGGTCGGCGACTCGGGGGCCGGGTCCGATCGGGACCTTGGCGCCGGGCAGCCGCACCGGTCCGGCAGCCGCGGGCGCGGCCACGGGTGAGGGCGCGGCCTGTCCCGTACGTGGGTCGCTGCCACCGTGCCACGCGGAGTCCCAGTCGGCGCCGCCGGGCCGGGGCGGCTGCTGGGGAGCGGGCGGGGCGGGCTCGGCGGGGCGCTGCACGGGGGCGGGAGCGGGGGGCCGTCCGCCGCGGCGCAGTTCGATCATCGCGGTGGCCCGCTGCGGCAGCCATGCCGATGCGGTCCCGCTGTCGTCGCTGCCGGAGGAGAACAGATGCGGGGCGAGCTGCGCCTGAAGATCCTCGGGCGTGGGCCGCAGTCCGGCCTCCATCTTCATGCAGGACTCGATCAGCGGCCGGAGCTCGTCGGGCAGCCCCTCCACGTCCGGGCCCTCGCGCAGCAGCATGAAGACCGTCTCGACCGGGTTGGCGCCGTGGAAGGGGGCGTGCCCGGTCGCCGCGAAGACCAGCGTGGAGCCGAGCGAGAACACATCGCTCGCGCCGGTCACGCTGCGCGAGTCGCGCGCCTGCTCCGGCGACATGTACGCGGGTGTGCCGACCGCGACATTGGTCATGGTCAGCCGGGTGTTGGAGACGCCGGACGCGATACCGAAGTCGATGACGCGCGGCCCGTCCTCCACGACCAGCACGTTCGACGGCTTGAGGTCGCGGTGGACGAGGCCCGCGCCATGGATGGACTGCAGCGCTTCGGCGATGCCGGCCGCCAGCCAGCGCACCGCCTGGGCCGGCATCGGCCCGCACTCATTCACTATTTCCTCGAGGGAGGGGGCAGGCACATACGCGGTGGCGAGCCAGGGCACGGCCGCCCGCGGGTCGGCGTCCACCACTGCCGCCGTGTAGAAACCGCTGACGGCCCGGGCGGCTTCCACCTCACGGGTGAAGCGGACACGGAACAGCTGGTCCTCGGCGAGCTCGGTGCGCACCGTCTTGATCGCCACCCGGCGGCCGGACGCCGACCGGGCGAGATAGACCAGCCCCATGCCGCCGGCACCGAGCCGTCCCAGTACCTCGAACGGACCGATCCGTCTCGGGTCATGCTGCGTCAGCTGCTCCATACCTGCCTGCCACCTCCCCGTACGGGCCCCAGATCGAAATGGAGCCCGTCCATCACAGCCCCGTGCAGCGTCTCACCACCGAGACCCTCGGCGGTGCAGCGTCTCACCACCGAGACCCTCAGCGGTGCGCCCCCTGATTCTTCCTGTCTCGGGCGACGGTTGCGAACCCGGGGGCGGATCGGGGTGTCTCACCCGGTTTCGGGCACGGGCCGGGAGGCGGAATGGTTCAGCCGCGCGCCTCCAGACGCCCGCTTCCGCTTTTCAGGCCGTCTTGGCCTCGGCCTCCGGTTCCGGCTCCGGTTCCGGTTCCGGTTCCGGCTCCGGTTCCCGTTCCGACTCCTGTCCCGGCACCGCCGCGGACTGCGCCTGCGGCTCGGCGAGCACGGCGAAGGAGGCCCCCTGGTTGTCGGCGAGCACGGCGATGCGCCCGTACGGAATATCGAAGGGCGGCGCCTGGACCCGGCCACCGAGACGGGTGACGGCAGCGGCCGTCTCGTCGCAGTCGTCGACGCAGAAGTAGATGAGGAAGTGGCCGGGCATCTCGGCCGGGAAGGCGTCCGTGATCACGCTCCGGCCGCCGATGGCGGTGTCCTCCCCCGGTTTCGTACCGGCGGGCGACCACATGCGGAAGTCGACGGAGGCGTCGGACAGGTCCGTCCCCTGGAAGCCGAAGACGGACTCGTAGAAGGGGTCGACCCGCTCCTTGTCCCGCGAATAGACCTCGGTCCAGCAGAAGGAGCCGGGCTTGCCCTGCTTCTCGAACCCGTCCCGGTCACCCGGCTGCCAGGCCCCGAAGACCGCACCACCCGGATCGGCGGCGACCACGACGGTGCCGGAGGTGCCGACGGGCTGCCGGTCGACGATCACCTGACCGCCGGCTTCCCTGATCTTCCCGACCAGGGCCGTTGCGTCGGAGGTGGCGAAGTAGACGCCCCAGACGGTGGGCATCCTGCCGTCACTCTTGGGCACCAGGGCGGCGACAAGTTTTTCGTCGCTGTAGGCGTCGAACTGCAGCCCTTCACCGTGACGGAAGGTCCAGCCGAACAGCTCACCGTAGAAGCGCTTGCCCGCCTCTACGTCAGGGAGCGCGGCATCCACCCAGCACGGCGTGCCCTCTGCGAATGCGGCCATGGACGTGGTTCCTTCCCTGTGCGGGATATGGGGGTACCTCCCACGGCCGCCAGGCCGCAGGGGGAGGGTGTGGTGCCCGTCACACTCAAGCTAGCGGGGCGGGGCGCGGGTCGCAGGGGATCGAGTCGAACGGTTGTTCACTTGTCCGGACAATGAGGCATCCGCGCTCCAGCGTCGGCGCCAAGAATCGTTGACTTGTCCACGAAAGTTATCCACAGGCTGTTGATAACACTATTCGTGCACCCCATTTGCAGTCGGCCGAATCGCGCGCCGATCACCCCTCGGTAAGCTGACGGCATGACAGGACAAGTACGCACCGTCGACGGCCGAGTGGCCGGGCGACGCGGCCAGGCGACGCGGCAGAAGCTGCTCGACTGCCTCAGCGAGATGCTCAGCTCCTCGCCGTACCGGGACGTCAAAGTCATCGACGTGGCCCGGAAGGCGGGCACTTCGCCCGCGACCTTCTACCAGTACTTCCCGGACGTCGAGGGCGCGGTCCTCGAGATCGCCGAGGAAATGGCCAAGGAGGGCGCGGGATTGACCGAACTGGTCTCCGGCCGCTCCTGGGTGGGCAAGGCGGCCTGGCAGACGTCGGAGGAACTGGTCGAGGGCTTCCTCGACTTCTGGCGCCGCCATGACGCGATTCTGCGGGTGGTGGATCTTGGGGCCGCGGAGGGGGACAAACGGTTCTACAAGATCCGCATGAAGATCCTGAACTCGGTCACCAACTCTCTTTCGGACGCAGTGAAGGACCTGCAGTCCAAGGGCAAGGTGGACAAGGACGTGAGCCCGGCGGCGGTTGCCGGGGCGCTCGTGGCGATGCTGGCGGCGGTGGCGTCGCATCAGAAGGGGTTTACGACGTGGGGCGTGAAGCAGGCTGAACTGAAGCCGAATCTGGCGCTGTTGGTGAATCTGGGTATCACCGGTAAGAAGCCGACGAAGTAGCTGCGCGCGCCTGCGCCGAGTCCTGTCATGCCGACGGCGGTCCCTGCGGGGGGCGCCGTCGGTGCTTTTTCCCCACCCCGCCCTCCCACAGGGCTCCGCCTGGGTGGGGGTGCCCCCGGCTGCGGCCCGGGCCCCCGGGGTACAGGGGCGAAGCCCCTGCCTTCCCTCGGCGAGCGGGGGAAAGGCCCCGGCACCCCGCGGACATCCCAGACGCCCCCCGCGCGCGGCCACGCCACCGCGTGTGTGGTCTTTATTCGCCTCGCCAGATGTTGTCGAAGGCCGCCCCCTCGATCGCTCGCCGTTGCCGTTCGGCCTCCAATTCCCGCACCGCGTCATGGACGGCGGCGAGCACTGTCGCCACGGCGTCGTCGGCCACACTCGGGGAGTTCCCAGTCCGCCTGTCGTCGATTCCGACGGCCGCCGCAAGGACGGCGAGGATGGGCTCATCTGATGTCCAGCGGTTCGCCGCCAGGCGGCGATCGAGCGAATCGACCAGCTCCGTCTGCCCGGTTCGGGACAGCCCCCAGCGGCGGCGTCGTCCCCGAGTGAGCTGCCCTTCCGCCTCAAGAACGGCCAGATAGGCAGCGGACAGGCCGCGGCCTCTGCGCCAAAGCCAGTCGCCCACCGACTCGTACGGCGCCTGCCGGGCGAACGACGACGCGGCCTCCTCCAACAGGCGATCAGCTATTGCCGGCCGATAGCCCGGCACGATGTGATCGCCTTCCAGCGTGACGGCTTGGGCATCCAGGAGGTCGATCAGCTCGGCCCCGGCGAGCGCAAGCGACAGCTCGCCTCGCTCCGGAGGAGGGCTGGACGCCATGTCTATGGCAACGATCAACAGGTCCCGCGGTGTGGTCATGAATGGCTCCACCTCACCTCAAGAAGCCGGAGGCGAACGGCGTCGTGCGAATGGTGGACCTCGGCCCGTCGGCGACACTCCCGTACACGAGCTTACGGAGCGAGAACGGCAGCTGCATCCCAAGTGTCGGGGGTGCAGGGCCCAGCCCCGCATGACCCAGCGGGGAAGCGCTACCGCCGCGTGAGGCGGAACACGCGGATTTCGCGGGAGACCCGGGCCTGGTACGTCGCGTACGGCAGCCAGAACGTCAGCGCCTCCCGCCACACCGTCTCCCTTTCCCCTTCCCCGGACTTGAGCAGCCGCGCGTGGACCGCGATGGCCTCGCCCCTCCAGTTGATCTCCGCATCGGGGTGCACCAGCAGGTTCGTCGTCCAGGACGGGTGAGCCTCGCGGCCGAAGTTGGATCCGATCAGGATCCAGCCTTCCCCCGACGGCATGCACGCCAGCGGCGTAACCCTCGGCAGACCGCTCTTCGCGCCACGGGCCGTCAGGACGACCCCCGGGAGCATCTGCGCGCTCAGCAGCACGCGCCCCCGCGTCAGCCGGTGCACCGTACGGTCCAACGCCGGGACGAAATGCGGCGCGATCTTCGCGAAGGCGCGCGTCGAGGAGATCTTCTGGACGAGACGGACGCCAGGAGGCATCAGACCCTCACCTCCGCCGCCGCAAACAGGCCCGCCGCCTCCGCCGCCCGCCCGCGCAGCCGGTGCACCGGGCCGAAGAGCAGCTCGTCCCCCGCCGCCCGTTTGAAGTACAGATGCGCCTCGTGCTCCCACGTGAAGCCGATGCCGCCGTGCAGCTGGACCGCCTCCCCCGCAACCACCCGCAGCGCCTCCAGGCACTGCGCCAGCGCCAGGCCGCCGGCCTCCGGCGGGTCCCAGGCCGCGAAGTACGCCGCCGAGCGGGCCGCCTGGATGCGTACGTACAGATCCGCCAGCCGGTGCTTGACCGCCTGGAAGGAGCCGATCGGCCGGCCGAACTGCTCGCGCGCCCCGACGTACTCCACCGTCCGGTCCAGGGCGCTCGCCGCCGCGCCGACCGCCTCCGCCGCCAGCAGGGCCGCGACGCCCGCCCCCGCCGAGGCCAGCGCCCCCGGCACGTCCGCCGCGTCGTCCGCGCCCAGCAACTGTGCGGCGCAGTCGCGCAGTTCGATACGGGCCTGCGGCCTCGTCTCGTCCAGCGATGTCTGCCGCACCCGCGAAAGCCCCACCGCGTCCGCCGCCCGGACGAGGAAGAGCAGCGTACGGCTGCGCGCGAAGCCACCCGTGTGCGCCGCCACCACCAGCAGCTCCGCGCTGTGCCCGTCGAGGACCTGCGCGGCCTCCCCGTACAGGAGCCAGGACCCGCCCTCGTCCGGGCGCGCCTGAACTCCGCCGGCCCGTCCGCCGCCCGCCCACTGTCCCGACCTGTTGTCGCCACTCAGCCCGAGCGCCCGCGCCAGGCTGCCGCCGGGAACGGCGAGTGCGCAGGTCAGCGAGCCGTCCGCGATACGTGGCAGCAGCTCGTCGCGCTGCGCGGCCGTCCCCAGCGCTGTGATCAGCGGCGCCGCGAGCCCCGCCGTGGCCAGCAGCGGCGACGGCAGCAGCGCCCGCCCGGTCTCCTCGCAGGCGAGGGCAAGCTCGGTGAGGCCGCAGCCCACGCCCCCGTACGACTCGGGCAGCGCGAGCCCCGGCAGGCCCAGCTGTTCGGACAGCTGCGCCCACAGCCGCGCGTCGTACCCCGCGGCGGTGCGGACCGCGGCCTTGACCTCGTCCGGGCCGGACCGTTTGGCGAGCAGTTCGCGCAGGGTGCGGCGGATCTCGTCCTGTTCCGCGGTGAAGGCGGTGTCCATGGGATCCCCTCCGATCTGACGGTCCGTCATGTTAGAAGGAGGAACCCCATAAACACAGAGGCGCGTTCAGCAAACATCTCCGGGAGCCGCCGCAGTCGCCCGCAGCAGATCCTGTACGAGTTCGTAGTCGATCGACTCCGTACGCCGGAACCGCAGACACCCCCTGCCCATGTCCTGGTCCGCCAGCCGCTCCTCGAAGCCCTCCCGCACGTCCGGCCGCATCAGATAGAAGGAGACGTACTGCTTCTGATTGGCGAAGGCGATCTCCGGCTCACCACCTTCGCGGCGATAGCAGGGCATGCCCCACGCCATCACCTCCTCGTACCCCACGAGCTGCGTGCGGCACAGCTCCCGGATCCGGATCAGGGCCGTCAGCCGGTCCTGCTCGGCCACCTCGGCGAGGTAGGCGTCAACATCTTCGGCGGCACTTCTGGGCATACACCTCACGCTATCTGATGTACCGTCAGATCCATGCCTTCCACTCCGCGCAAGGTCGCCGTCGTCGGCATATCCCTCTCGGACTGCGGCCGCGTCGACGGCCCGACGCCCTATGCCCTGCATGCCCAGGCCGCCCGCCGCGCACTCGCCGACTCCGGCCTGCACCGCTCGGTGATCGACGGCTTCGGCTCCGCCGGACTCGGCACACTCGCCCCGGTCGAGGTCGCCGAGTATCTCGGCCTCAAACCGCGCTGGATGGACTCGACCGCCGTCGGCGGCGCCACCTGGGAGGTCATGGCGGCGCACGCGACCGACGCGATCGCCGCCGGGCACGCCAACGCCGTGCTCCTCGTCTACGGATCGACCGCCCGCGCCGACATCAAGGCCCGGCGGCGCACCTCCAACCTCTCCTTCGGCAGCCGCGGACCGCTCCAGTTCGAGGTCCCGTACGGGCATACGCTCATCGCCAAGTACGCGATGGCCGCCCGCCGCCACATGCACGAGTACGGCACGACGCTGGAGCAGCTCGCGGAAGTCGCCGTCCAGGCACGGGCGAACGCCGCTGCCAATCCGGACGCGATGTTCCGTGAGCCGATCACGGTCGACGAGGTGCTGGACGGGCCGGTGATCGCGGATCCGTTCACCAAGCTGCACTGCTGCATCCGCAGCGACGGCGGCTGCGCGGTGCTGCTCGCCGCGGAGGACTACGTGCCGGACAGCGCGAAGGACCCGGTGTGGATCCTCGGCACCGGTGAGTACGTCTCGCACACCACCATGTCGGAGTGGGAGGACTTCACCGTCTCCCCGGCGGCGGTCTCGGGCCGCCTCGCCTTCGAGCGCGCGGGCGTCTCCCCTGCCGACATGGATATCGCCGAGATCTATGACGCCTTCACCTATATGACGCTCGTGACGCTGGAGGACCTCGGTTTCTGCGCCAAGGGGGAGGGCGGCCCGTTCGTCGAGAAGGGCCGGCTGCGGCGGGACGGCGAGCTGCCGGTGAATACCGACGGCGGCGGCCTGTCCGCCTGTCATCCAGGGATGCGCGGGCTGTTTCTGCTGGTCGAAGCCGTACGGCAGCTGCGCGGCGAGGCCGGCGGCCACCAGGTGCACAAGGCGGACGGGAGCACGCCGCGGCTGGCGGTGGCGTCCGGCACCGGCGGCTGGTTCTGCTCGTCCGGGACGGTGGTGCTGGGCCGGGACTGAGGCCCCCGGGGGCCTGGAGCGGATGGACATCGTGACCGCGGTGAACGGCGCTCACACAGGGGCGTACGGGCAGCGAGTGAACTGACTCCCCTTTCATGCCGTCTGGGCTCCTAGGGGGAGTCTTGGAGCAGCCGCTCAACCAGGGCCGTGATCAGCTCGGCCGCCTGCTCCTTCGGGAAGACGTCGGGCAGCGTGAGGCGCTCCACCACCAGCCAGTTGGCCGCCAGATAGATCATCCTGATCGCGTCGGCGTCGCCGGGCAGACCGGAGGCCAGATGGTTGGCGACATTCGCCTCGACGTCCTCGCTGACGCGTTCGGTGAGCAACGCGCGCAGCTCGGGGCGGCGGGTGGCCTCCAGCCGCAGTTCGAGCAGGGCGAGGTATCCGGTGCGGAAGGCCGTGACCCGCTCCACCACGTCGCGCACCAGCTCCGCGGTCCGCGCGGCGGTGGCCGGGCCGGTGAACATGGCCTCCATCGTTGCGTCGTCGGGGCGCAGCCGCTCGTAGATGCGGCCGCCGGCCTGGTTGAGCAGATCGTCGCGGTTGGCGAAGTAGTTGGACGCGGTGCCCTTGGGGACCTCGGCCTCGGCGTCGACGGCCCTGAAGGTGAGGCCGCGGGCGCCCTCCCGGGCGAGCACTTCGATGGCCGCGTCCACCAGCGCCGCGCGCCGGGCCAGGTTCTGCCTCATCTGCGTCCTCTCGATCACCGCACCCGGGCTGATGCCACGCACTCGGACTGATACCACTGTGAGTGTAGTACTTTGCCCGTATGGACAACGATCGGCAGGACACCTTCCGCAAGCTCCTGCATGCACAGCGGGTTTGGGACACCACGCTGCCCGCCTTCGACCCGGCCGCCGCGCCCGCCGGCCCGCTGCCGCTCTTCCACCGGTGGTTCGCCGAGGCCGTGACCGCGGGCCAGACCGAGCCGCACACCATGACCCTGGCCACCGTGGACGAGCAGGGGCGTCCCGACGTACGCACGCTGATGCTGCACGACGCGGACGAGCGCGGCTGGCACTTCGCCTCGCACGCCACCAGCGCGAAGGGCCGGCAGCTGGCCGCGCATCCGGAGGCCGCACTGGGCTTCTACTGGGCCGCACAGGGCCGCCAGATCCGCGTCCGCGGCCGGGTGACGGCGGGCGGCTCCACGGAGAGCCAGGCCGATCTGCACGCCCGCTCGACGGGCGCACTGGCCGCCGCGCTCACCGGTCGGCAGAGCGAAGTCCTGGGCTCCCAGGACGAGTTGGAGACGGCGTCACAGGCAGCGTGGGAGCGTGCGCAGGCCAAGCCGGACGCGCCCGTGCCCACCTGGACGCTGTATGTGCTCCAGCCGTACGAGGTGGAGTTCTTCCAGGGCGACGAGCGCAGGCAGCATGTCCGGCTGCGTTACCGGCGCGAAGGGGGCGCCTGGGTACGGGAGTTGCTCTGGCCCTGAGCCGGGCGGCGGAACACCGGTATCATCTCCGCGCCCTCCCCGGCCTTGAAGGCGACCACCAGCTCCATGCCGATGCTCAGCTCGCTCTCCGGGCAGCCGACGACTTCGGTCATCATCCGCGGCCCCTCGGCGAGATCGACGACCGCGGCGGTGTACGGGACGCGGTCACCGAAGGGCGGCAGGTCATTGCGGTGCACGACGGACCAGGTGTAGAGCGTGGCACGGCCGCTCGCCCGCTCCCATTCGACGTCCTCGCTCCAGCAGTGCGGGCAGAACTCGCGCGGATAGTGGTGGGCCTTCGCGCAGGCGCGGCAGCGGCGGATCAGCAGCCGCCCGTCGGCCGCGGCGTCCCAGAACGGGCGGGTGAAGTCGTCGACCTCAGGCTTCGCGGTCATCAGAAGAGCCCGATCGCGCTGTCGAGGGACCAGGTCTGCCAGGACATGGCCACGAGGGCGACGAACGATATGAGCGCCATCATGGCGTTCTGCCCCTGTTCCGCCCAGTCGTGGATCATCAGAATGAGATAGAGCAGATTGAGGAGCAGCCCGCCGACGAGGGCGATCGGGGTCAGGAAGCCGACGATCAGACCGAGACCGAGGGCGAGTTCGGCGTAGACGACGATGTACGCCATCGCTTTGGGGCGCGGCTCGACCACTGCCCTGAAGCCGTTCTTCACCGCCGGCCACTTGTGCTTGCCTGCGACGTCGGCCGCCCAGGCGATGCCGGTGCCGCGCTCGAACCAGCCCTTCTTGTCCTTGTGGCGCCAGCTCTCCAGCCACCACAGGCCGAGACCGATGCGCAGGACGGCGAGCCATTCGGCGCCGGTGAGCCAGACGGTCTCCATCCGGAACTCCCTCTCTCCACTTTCTGACGGTACGTCAGTTCAGCGGATGCGGCGGTGCGCGCGCAAGGGGTCTGCATGCGTGATCGATTCGCAACCGATTCCCGTCTTGACTGAGACCCATCAAGTAATCAGGTGATTACGCTCAGGTTCATGGCGGACGAACAGGACATCGACCTCACGAACGACCGGCCCGTGTACGTCATCGGCGGCGGCCCGGGAGGTCTCGCGGCAGCCGCGGCGCTGCGTGAGCACGGCATACGGGCCGTGGTGCTGGAGAAGTCCGAGTCCGTGGGAGCGTCCTGGCGCCGCCACTACGACCGGCTGCACCTGCACACCACCCGGAAGCTTTCCGGGCTGCCCGGGCTCGCGATGCCGCGGTCTTTCGGGCGCTGGGTGTCCCGGGACGACGTGATCCGGTACCTGGAGAAGTACGCGGAGTTCCACGAGCTGGAGATCGTCACGGGCGTCGAGGTGTCCCGTATCGAGCAGTCGGGCTCCGGCTGGCTGCTGCACGCGACGGGCGGCCGGCAGCTGACCGGGCGCGCGGTCGTGGTGGCCACCGGCTTCAACCACACCCCGCGGCTGCCCGACTGGCCCGGCCGGGACACGTACACCGGGCAACTGCTGCACGCGGGCGAGTACCGCAACGCCGCGCCGTACGCCGGCAAGGACGTGCTGGTCGTCGGCGTCGGCAACACGGGCGCGGAGATCGCGGTCGACCTGGTGGAGGGCGGCGCGGCGCGCGTCCGCCTCGCCGTACGGACGATCCCGCACATAGTCCGCCGCTCCACCGCGGGCTGGCCGGCCCAGCGCACCGGCATCCTGGTCCGCCGGCTGCCGGTACGAGTGGTGGACCGGGCAGGCGGGATCATGAGCCGGATCTCCGTCCCCGACCTCACCGAACGGGGCCTGCCACGCCCGGACACGGGCCTGTACTCCCGGGTCCGCGAGGGCGCGATCCCGGTCCAGGACGTGGGCCTGATCGACGCGGTCCGCTCCGGCACGGTCGAACCGGTCGCCGCGCTGGAGTCCTTCGACGACGGCAAGGCGGTCCTGGCGGACGGCACCCGGATCTCCCCGGACACGGTGATCGCGGCGACGGGCTACCGCCGGGCACTGGAGGACCTGGTCGGCCACTTGAACGTCCTGGACGAGCGCGGCAGACCCCTCACCCACGGCCGCCGCACGCCGGCGCAGGCGCCGGGGCTGTACTTCACCGGGTTCACGAACCCGATCAGCGGGATGTTCCGCGAGCTGGCGATCGACGCGCGCAAAATCGCCAAGGCGCTGTCCAAGGGCTGAATCGCGCCGTCTCCAGAGTGCCCCGGGCGGGTAGTCAATCAGCATGAGCCCGTTCCGCCCCGGCGCCGAATCCGCGGGCCCCCGCCAGGCTTTGCGTGCAGGGATGTTCCTGACAGGTCGTCAGTTCTGTAATCTGACTATGCGTCAGTAACTTGGCCAACGAGCAGGAGCGGGGCTCAGCGATGCTTGGATCTACTCACGGCACCCTCACCTCCGACCTCCGCGCGCGCGTCGTGGCCTGCGGCGAGCACCCCCGCAATGCCGTCCATGACACGACTTCGGTCACCGCGACCGACGGCGATCTGGACGTCAGCGGGCGGCCGCTGTACGCCCCCGTGCCCGATCTCGACCGGTTCTTCCGGCCCGCGTCCGTCGCCGTCGTCGGGGCGTCCGACGGTGACGGGCGGCCCAATACCGGCATCACCCGGCAGCTCATCGACTGGGCCGAGCGCGTCGGGGCGCGGCTCCATCCCGTGCATCCCTCCCGCGCGAGCGTCTTCGGCCTGAGCTGCGTTCCCTCCGTCGGAGACCTGCCCGAACAGGTCGATCTGGCCGTGCTGCTCGTCGCCGACCCGCTGCCCGTCATCGAGGAACTCACCGAGGCCAAGGTCAAGTTCGCCGTCGCCTTCGCCTCCGGGTACGCCGAGACCGGGGCGGAGGGCGCGGCCGCCCAGGCGCGGCTGGCGGCCGCGGTGGGGCGGTCGGGGTTGCGGCTGCTCGGGCCGAACACCAATCTCAACGCCTTCGAGAAGTTCCGGGACGACCTGGAGGGCCCGGCGATCGCGCTGATCACCCAGTCGGGGCACCAGGGGCGGCCCATCTTCACCATGCAGGAGCTGGGCGTACGGCTCTCCCACTGGGCACCCACCGGCAACGAGGCCGACCTGGAGACCGCCGACTTCATCTCGTACTTCGCCGAGCGACCCGAGGTCGGGGCCATCGCCTGCTATGTGGAGGGGCTCAAGGACGGCCGTTCCTTCCTGCTCGCCGCCGACCGCGCGGCCCGGGGCGGGGTCCCGGTCGTCGCGGTCAAGGTCGGGCGGACCGAGACCGGGGCGCGGATGGCCGCGTCGCACACCGGCAAACTGACCGGCGCGGACCAGGTCGTGGACGCGGCGATGCGACAGTTCGGCGTGATCCGGGTGGACGGGCTCGACGAACTCCAGGACACCGCCGCCCTGTTGGCACGAGCCCGCAGGCCCGTGGCTGACGGGGTCGTCGTCTATTCGATCTCGGGCGGCACCGGCGCGCACTTCTCGGACCTGGCGACCACGGCGGGGCTGCGGCTGCCGCGGCTCTCCGAAGCCAAGCAGGCCGAGCTGCACGAGTGGATACCGGAGTATCTGAGCGTCGCGAACCCTGTCGACAACGGCGGGCACCCGGTGGGCGACTGGCGCGGTCGCAAGATCATCGACGCGATTCTGGCAGACCCGGCCGTCGGGGTGCTGATCTGTCCGATCACCGGCCCCTTCCCGCCGATGAGCGACAAGCTGGCGCAGGACCTGGTGGACGCGGCCGAGGCGACGGACAAGCTCGTCTGCGTGGTGTGGGGGTCGCCGCTGGGCACCGAGGAGGCGTACCGCGAGACGCTGCTGGGGTCCTCGCGGGTCGCCACGTTCCGTACGTTCGGCAACTGCATCACGGCGGTGCGCGCCTATCTGGACCACCACCGGTTCACCACCGGCTACCTCTCGCCCTTCGACGAGGCACCGCGCACCGCCTCCCCCTCCTTCCGCAAGGCGCAGGCATTGATGCGTCCCGGCAAGCAGCTGAGCGAGCATGCGGCCAAGTCGCTTCTTCGGGCGTACGGCATCCGCGTGCCGCGCGAACAGCTGGTGACCAGCGCGGCGGCGGCGGTCAGGGCCGCGGGCCTGGTCGGCTACCCCGTCGTCATGAAGGCGTCCGGGACGCAGCTCGCCCACAAGACCGAACTCGGCCTGGTCAAGATCGGGCTGACCTCGGCGAGCCAGGTCCGCGACGCCTATCGCGAGCTGACCGACATCGCCCGCTTCGAGGGCGTCGACCTGGACGGAATCCTGGTCTGCCAGATGGTGGAGCGAGGCGTCGAGATGGTGGTCGGTGTCACCCAGGACGCGCTGTTCGGGCCGACGGTGACGGTCGGGCTCGGCGGGGTGCTGGTGGAGGTGCTGCACGACGCGGCGGTGCGCGTTCCGCCCTTCGGCGAGGACCAGGCACGCGCGATGCTCGGCGAACTGCGCGGCCGCGCCCTGCTCGACGGGGTCAGGGGCGGGCCGCCGGTGGATGTGGACGCTCTGGTGGAGGTCGTGCTGCGGGTCCAGCGGATGGCGCTGGAGCTGGGCGACGAACTGTCCGAGCTGGACATCAATCCCTTGATGGTGCTGCCGCGGGGGCAGGGCGCGGTGGCGCTGGACGCGCTGGCGGTGTGCCGATGAGTTCGGACGTGCTCCACCGCGTGGAGAACGGCGTCTCGTGGGTCACGCTCAACCGGCCCGATGCGATGAACGCGGTGACGTGGGACCAGCGGGAGCGGATCATCGCGCTGCTCGCGGACGCCTCCGCGGACCCCTCCGTGCGGGCGGTCGTGATCACCGCCACCGGCAAGGGCTTCTGCGCGGGCGCGGATCTGCGCGGGGCGCCGGTGGCCGGTGAACGCGTGGCCGGAGACGTCGCCCGTACGATCCGGCTCGGTGCGCAGCGGCTGATCTCCGCCGTCCTGGACTGCGAGAAGCCGGTGATCGCGGCGGTCAACGGCACGGCGGCCGGCATCGGCGCGCATCTGGCCTTCGCCTGCGACCTCGTACTGGCCGCGGAACCTGCCTCGTTCATCGAGGTGTTCGTACGCCGGGGGCTCGTCCCGGACGGCGGCGGGGCGTATTTGCTACCGCGGCTGGTGGGGCCGCAGCGGGCGAAGGAGCTGATGTTCTTCGGCGACTCGCTGCCGGCGTCCGATGCGGAGCGGCTCGGTCTCGTCAACCGGGTCGTCCCGGCCGATGACTTGGCGAAGACGGCGCGCGAGTGGGCGGAGCGGCTGGCGGCCGGCCCGACGCGGGCGCTCGCGCTGACCAAGCAGCTGGTGAACGCGTCACTGGACGCGGACCGGGCCATGGCGTTCGCGGCGGAGGCGGCGGCGCAGGAGATCAATATGACGACCCGGGACGCGAATGAGGGCGTGGCGAGCTTCGTGGAGCGCCGCACGCCTCAGTACCGCGGGCTCTAGCCCCAGCGGGTTCCTCGAATTCTCCGGCAACGCGCCCTGCCCCAAGCGGGGTTGGGCACAGAGTTGTTGCATTCCTGACATGCTCCCGCCATGCTGTACCCGCGAGTAGATCTACTCGTGTAGATCACTCTGTGCCACCGCTCACACGCTCCATCCGAATGCGACCCAGAATCCCCCCACTCGCTTCAGGAGGACCCCTTGAGCAGTAGACGTGCACGACCCAAACTCCTTGCCGGTGCCATCATTTCCGTCACCTGCCTGGCCACCGTCCAGCTTGCCGCGTTTCCCGCGGCAGGTGCCCAGGCCGACACCGCGGCGGCTGACCGGGCGACCGCCTCGGCCCCGTCGTCCCGCGCAGCAACGTCGGCCGCGGTCAGCCGCATCGAGGACCGTGCCGCCCGGGCAGTCGCCGTTTCGCTCGCCGACGCGGGTTGGCGCTCTCAGGTGCGGGACGCTGCCGTGACCGATAAGCAATTGGATCTGCGCGCCCTGACCGGCCGGGCAGCCGCGGCGCAGGCCGGCAAGCGCCTCGCATCCTCATTGGTCTCGGCCGATCGGCAGATCGTCGCCGCCAAGGGCCTCGGCGCGGGCACCGGCTCCCTGCTGCGCCTGCGCCTGGGCGCGGACTCGATGCGCAAGGGCTTAAAGGCGGGCGCCGCCCCGCTCGTCGCCGCCGCCTCGGCCGACGACCACGCCAGGACGATTACCGCGTACGACAGCCGTGGCGCCGCCCACACGCTGGACGCGCGCAAGGCGCCCGACCGGCCCGTCTATGTGCTCGACATCGACGAGTCCAAGGCCCTTGCGGCGGGCATGAAGGTCATGCGCCAGGAACTCGACAAGCACGGCCTGAACGCGCCGCAGGCGAGCACCGCCGGTGCGGGCTTCTGGACCACGCGTATCACCGGCGTGGAGCTCTCGGACGACGAGGAGCCCTGGATCAAGGGAGACGCCGAGATCTACTCGCTCGTGACCGGCTTCGGGCTGGACGGCAAGGTGCGCGTCGACCCGGTCCAGATGCCCTATCTGGACAACGACGGAGTTGCCTACCACCCCAACCAGATCCTGGTGAACTGGTCCAACTACAAGTACAACCTGGCCGACGCCGTGATGATGGAGGAGGACGGCAGCACCAACTACCGCGACCTCGCCAAGGCCATCGCCGGAATCCTGCTCACCATCGCCGACCAGGGCACCTACATCCCCTTGGTGAACGCGGTCCTGGATGCCATTCCCGACGACTGGTGGACCGACGACCCGGACTACGTCGACTCCTGGTACACCCTGGCCAAGAACGACACCGGCCGCCGCGACGGCGCCCGCGCGAATGGCTGGATGACCCTCGAGCCGTACTACGTCCAGGGGTTCTGAGACCTCGCCCGACCCCTCCGCTCGCAGCCTTGGCTCTGAGGCGCTTGCTGTGACGGCCCCTGTGGCCGGCCGATTGTCTGGCCACGGGGGCCGATTGCGCCCCAGCTCACCAGTCGCCTGAGCTCTGAGCGCGGGCCGCGCCGAGACCTTCCCATCTGACGAACCGTCAGGTTCAATGGAGGTGTGATGGGACACGCAGGGATGGCGGCCACCGCCGTCCGATACCTCAGGTCCGTGGGGGCTCCCACGGCCACGGACCCGGCCACCGCCCCGGTCGGCGAGCCCTTCGACGTGCTGCCGCGCCCCGACCTGCGGGCCGTTGGGGACGACGAGCGGCCTCCGGTCGAGCCCGGTGAATTCCGGCGTGTGCTGGGGCACTTCGCGACCGGGGTCACCGTCGTCACGGCGTACGACGAGGACGGGCCGGCCGGATTCGCCTGCCAGTCCTTCGCCTCCCTCTCCCTCGACCCACCGCTGATCGCCTTCATGGTCGCCCGTACGTCGACGACCTGGCCGCGCATCGCCCGCGCCGGGGCCTTCTGCGTCAACGTCCTGGGTGCGGAACAGGGCGAGCTGTGCCGGGGCTTCGCGGTCAGCGGTGCGGACAAGTTCGCGGGGGTCACGTACAACCGCGCTCCGGTCACCGGGGCGCCGCGCCTGGACTCCGTACCGGCCTGGATCGACTGCACGATCCAGACGGTGCACACGGGCGGCGACCATCTGATCGTGGTGGGCCGGGTGGCGGCACTGGGCGCGGTGGACGAGGGTGCGCCGCTGCTCTTCCACCGCGGGAAGTTCGGCCGCTTCACGCCCTAGGCGTACGGCTACCAGTCCTCCGTGGTGATCAGCCGGCCGCCCCCGGTCTCGATCCGCACCGTGCCCCTGTCCCCGTACGCGGCGTGGCGCCAGGCCGCGAACGCGGTGGCCACCCGGTGACCGCTCTGCGTGTCGTCCGCCGTGTAGGAGACGGTGACCACGGCCTGGTTGACCGCTCCCACCTTGCGGACCTTCACCGTGTCGAACGCCAGGCCGTCGTCCGCCTTGGTGCCATGGGCGGCGAGGTGATCGCGGAAGTCACGGGTCATGACGAACCATGTCGCGGACGAGCAGGGGTCATCCGCGGTGTCGTCCGTCGTACGGTCCGGCTGCTCACCGGTGTCCTCGTCGGTGGTCTCCTCCGGTACGCCGCTGTCCTCGTCCGTCGGCTCCTGCGGCTCGCCCGTCTCCTCGTCCGTGGTCTCCTCCGGTACGCCCGTGTCCTCGTCCGTCGGCACCTGCGACGCGTCCCACTCGTCGTCACTCGTGTCGTCCGTCGTGCAGTCCGGCCCGGCGGACGAGGACACCGACGGGGGCGCTGCCGCCCCCTCGGACGTCCGGCCGCCCGCCTGCTGAGAACCGCACCCGGCCAGGACCGCGCAGCACAGTCCGGCCACCGCCACCTGTGCGGCGGCCCGCGTCATCGACTTCGTCCTCATCGAAGCACCCCCCTTGCGTGCAAGAGGGGATCAAGCTGCCCCAGGTTGCCTCCCGGTCGAGGTCAAACGGCCGCCGGCGACGCGAACTCGGGCCGGCGGCGGATCACCAGCGCCATCAGCGCCGCCGCCGCGCACAGTGCGCCCGATGCGTACCAGACCATGTCGTACGAGCCGAACACGTCCCGCGCCAGGCCGCCGGCGAAGGCCACCAGCGCCGCGCCCACCTGGTGCGAGGCCAGCACCCAGCCGAAGACGATCGCGCTGTCGTCGCCGTAGTGCTCTCGGCACAGGGCGATCGTCGGCGGGACCGTCGCCACCCAGTCCAGGCCGTAGAAGACGATGAAGAAGATCATCGGCGGGTGGACGGACGGAGCCAGCAGCATGGGCAGGAAGAGGAGGCTGATGCCGCGCAGGGCGTAGTAGACCGCCAGCAGACGGCGTGGAGAAAAGCGGTCGGTGAACCAGCCCGATGCGATCGTGCCGACGACGTCGAAGACGCCGATCACCGCGAGGAGGGACGCGGCCGCCGTGATCGGCATGCCGTGGTCGTGGGCCGCGGGCACGAAGTGGGTCTGGATCAGGCCGTTCGTCGAGGCGCCGCAGATCGCGAAGGTGCCCGCCAGCAGCCAGAAGGGGCCCGTGCGGGCGGCCGAGAAGAGCACCGTGACCGCTCGGCGGGCAGCGCCCGGCATCGGTGCGGGCTTCGGGGTGAACTCCTTCGCGCCGTACGGGGCGAGCCCCACGTCCGCCGGATGGTCACGCAGCAGCAGCCACACGAAGGGCACGACGGCGAGGGCGGCGAGGGCGACCGTGATCGACGCCGGGCGCCAGCCGTGCTGCTCCACCAGCCAGGACAGCAGCGGGAGGAAGATCAGCTGGCCGGAGGCGGACGCGGCCGTCAGGATGCCGGTGACCAGGCCGCGGCGTTCGGTGAACCACCGGTTGGTGACCGTCGCCGCGAAGGCGAGTGCCATCGAGCCGCTGCCGAGGCCGACGAGCAGGCCCCAGTAGAGGATGAGCTGCCAGGACGAGGACATGAAGACGGTCAGGCCCGAGCCCAGAGCGATCACCGTGAGGGCGACGGCGACGACGCGGCGGATGCCGAAGCGGTCCATCAGCGCGGCGGCGAAGGGCGCCGTGAGGCCGTAGAGCGCGAGATTCACCGAGACCGCGAGGCCGATCGTGCCGCGCGACCAGTGGAACTCGCTGTGCAGCGGATCGATCAGCAGACCCGGCAGGGAGCGGAACGCGGCCGCGCCGATGATCGTCACAAAGGCCACCGCGGCGACGAACCACGCTCGGTGGACCCGGCCGGTTTGGCGGCGGGCGGCGGTCGGAGTGCTGTCCTGAGCGGGTTCCTGGGCGGGGAGTCCGGTTGTCTGCGTCACGCCACACAGCATCCGGTGGCGTGTTCACGTCGGGCGAGTGGCCCGAGGGACAGCGTTCGATAGGATCGGGCCATGAGTGAGTTCGTGAGACATCGGGTCGTCGTGCTGGCGCTGACCGGGCTGCTCCCGTTCGAGCTGGGCATCCCGCACCGGATCTTCGGCCGCGCCAAGGACGCTGACGGCAGCCCTCTGTACGAGATCGTCACCTGCTCTGTCCGGCCCGGCCCCGTCCGTACGGACGCCGACTTCGACATCCACGTCGCGCACGGGCCTCAGGTGCTGGCCACCGCGGACACCGTCGTCGTCCCCGCCTCCTACGAGCTGGGCCCCGTCTTCGAGGAGGGCCGGCTCACCGACGAGCTGGCCGCCGCGCTCTCCCACATCCGGCCCGGCACCCGCATGGTCGCCATCTGCACCGGCGGCTACGTCCTGGCCGCCGCCGGCTACCTCGACGGCCGCCCCGCCACCACCCACTGGTCGTCCGCCGAGCACTTCCAGCGGCTCTTCCCGTCCGTCAAGGTCGACGCGGACGTCCTGTTCATCGACGACGGCGACGTGCTCACCTCGGCGGGCGTCGCGGCCGGGATCGACCTGTGCCTGCACATCGTGCGCCGGGACCACGGCACGGCCGTCGCCAACGAGGTCGCGCGCCGTACGGTCGTACCGCCGCACCGGGACGGCGGGCAGGCGCAGTACATCCACCGGCCCGTCCCTGAACCGCAGTTGGCGACCACGGCCACCGCACGGGCCTGGGCTCTGGGACGCCTGAACGAGCCGATCCAGCTGCGCGACATGGCCGAGCAGGAGTCGATGAGCGTACGGACGTTCACGCGCCGCTTCCGCGAGGAGGTCGGCGTCAGCCCCGGGCAGTGGCTGGTGCAGCAGCGCGTGGAGCGGGCCCGGCACCTGCTGGAGTCGAGCGACCTCTCGGTCGATCTGGTGGCACGGGACTCGGGCTTCGGCACCGCGCAGTCGATGCGTCAGCATCTGCAGGCGGCGCTCGGTGTCCCGCCGACGGTCTACCGGCGCACGTTCCGTACCGGCAGCGGGAGTTCGTGACGGATGGTCAGAAGGTGAGGACGCCGCGCGCCACCCGGCCGTGATGGGCGTCGTCCGCCGCCTTCGCGAAGTCCTCGATCGGATAGGTCTCGGTGACCAGTTCGTCCAGCAGCAATCGGCCCTGCCCGTACAACTCGGCATAGAGCGCGATGTCGTGCTGCGGGCGCGAGGAGCCGTAGCGGCAGCCGAGGATGGACTTGTCCAGGAACATGGCCGCGGGCACGAAAGACGCCTCGGCCGTCGCCGAAGGCATGCCGAGCAGGATCGCCTGCCCGTGCCGGTCGAGCAGTTCGATCGCCTGCCGGATCAGAGCGACGTGCCCGACGCACTCGAAGACATGGTCGGCGCCGGTCGGCAGGATCTCCCGTACGCCCTCCGCCGACGCGAGGAAGTCCGTGGCCCCGAACTGCCGGGCCATCGCCTCCTTCGCCGGGTTGGAGTCGACGGCGACGATCCTGGATGCGCCCGCGATCCTGGCGCCCTGCAGGACGTTCAGCCCGATGCCGCCCGTCCCGATGACGACGACACTCTCGCCGCGGTCGACCTTCGCGCGGTTCAGTACCGCTCCGACACCCGTCAGCACGCCGCAGCCAATCAGCGCGGCGGAGGTCAGCGGCAGGTCGGCGGGGATCTTCACGGCCTGGACGGCCTTGACGACAGTGCGTTCCGCGAAAGCGGAATTGGCGGCGAACTGGAAGAGCGGTTCGCCGCCGCGGGAAAAGGGCTGCCCGGGCCTGCCGATCGCCTTGCGGCACATGGTGGGGCGGCCGCGGTCGCAGTCCGCGCACGCGCCGCAGTTGGCGAGGGTGGAGAGCGAGACATGGTCGCCGGGCGCGACATGGCGGACGCCCGCGCCGACCGCCTCGACGATGCCCGCGCCCTCGTGCCCGAGGACGACCGGGACGGGGAAGGGGATCGTGCCGTCGATCACGGACAGATCGCTGTGGCACAGCCCGGCGGCCGCGACGGCGACCAGGACCTCGCCGGGTCCCGGGTCCCGTATCTCCAGATCGTCGACCACCTGGGGCTTTGTGCCGTCGAAGACGACGCCTCTCATCTCGGCTCCCTCGGTAGGCCGAGCACCCGCTCGGCGATGATGTTGCGCTGGATTTCGTCCGAGCCGCCGTAGATCGTGTCGGCGCGGGTGAAGAGGAACAGGCGCTGGAGGGCGTCGAGTTCGTACGGCTTCTCGCTGCTCCAGTCGCAGGGGCCGGCGGCCGCGTGCGCACCACGCACGGCCATGGCGAGCTCGCCGAGGCGCTGGTGCCAGCCACCCCAGAGCAGTTTGGCGACACTGGGGGCGCCGGGGTCGTCGGCGGGTCCGCCCAGGGTGCGCAGGGCGTTCCAGCGCATGGTGCGGAGTTCGGCCCACTGGCGGACGAGGCGTTCCTTGAGTACGGGGTCGTCGGCGGCGCCGTTTGCCACGGCCAGGTGGATCAACCGGCTCAACTCCTCGGCGAAGCCGATCTGTTGGGCGAGGGTGGACACCCCGCGCTCGAAGGCGAGCAGGCTCATGGCGACGCGCCAGCCGTTGCCCTCGCCGCCGACGAGATGCTCGGCGCGGGCCTCGGCACCGTCGAAGAAGACCTCGTTGAACTCGCTGGTGCCGGTCATCTGGCGGATGGGCCGTACGTCGACACGGCCCGGCTGGTCCATGGGTACGAGGAGGAAGGAGAGGCCGTGATGGCGCTGCGAGCCGGGCTCGGTGCGGGCCAGTACGAAGCACCAGTCGGCGTCCTGTGCGAGGGAGGTCCAGATCTTCTGCCCGCTGATCCGGTACGTGTCGCCCACGCGGACCGCGGCGGTCCTGATCCCGGCGAGGTCGGACCCGGCGCCGGGCTCGCTGTAGCCCTGACACCAGAGTTCGTCGCCGCGCGCGACGGCGGGCAGGAAGCGGTCCTTCTGCTCGGTCGTGCCGTGGGCGATGAGGGTGGGCGCGAGGAGGTTCTCGCCGATGTGCCCGACGCGGGAGGGGGCGCCGGCGCGGGCGTACTCCTCGGCCCAGACGACCTGCTGGGTGAGGCTGGCCCGCCGGTTGCCGTAACCGGGCTCGTCCCATCCGATCCCGATCCATCCGGCGGTGCCGAGTTGGCGCTCCCAGGCGCGGGGGGTGGCGGTGCGGGTCAGGTGCGAGGTGAGCCAGGCGCGGGCGCCGTGGCGGAACGCGTCGTCGACGGGGCCGAACTCGAAGTCCACGTTGTCTCCTAGGAGTTGTGTTCCCCCGCCCCGCCTCTTCCCGTAACTGGGGGGCAAGCCCCCAGACTCCGGCGGGGCTTCGCCCCGGACCCCGTATGCGACCTTCGGCCGCATGTCCTCAATCGCCGGACGGGCTGAAATTCAGCCCCGTGGGGGTCCCCCCGGACGGAGTCTGGGGGAGTTTGAGGCGCGGGGGTCCGGGGGCAGCGCCCCCGGTTACGGGATGGGGGTACCTCCCACGGCCGCCAGGCCGTGGGGGGAGGGCGGGGCGGGGTGGGGTGAAGCCCGCCGGAGGCGACCGAGGCGCGGCCCCGTCACGCGTTCGGGCGGGCGCCCGATTCCGCCGCTCTCGACATCTCCTCCAGCCGCGCCAGCATCGGCATCGGATCCACCCCCACCGTCCCCGGCAGAAAGTCCGCGATCTTCTCCGGGCTCCAGCCGCCCTCCGCGTACCCCGCCCGCAGTTCCCTCGGCTGTGCCCACACCGCGATCTTCGGGCCCGCGATCGTGTACACCTGGCCCGTGATCCGCTCCTCGCGAGCCCGGTCGGAGAGCAGATAGACGACCAGCGCCGCCACGTCCTCCGGGTCGCCGATCTCCTTCAGTTCCATCGGAACGTTCGCGGACATGCGCGTACGGGCCACCGGCGCGACCGCGTTCGCCGTGACGCCGTACTTGTTGAGGCCCAGCGCCGCGCTGCGGACGAGCGAGATGATGCCGCCCTTCGCCGCGGAGTAGTTGGCCTGCGCGACCGACCCCTGATGATTCCCGCTGGTGAAGCCGATCAGCGTTCCGCCGCCCTGCTTGCGCATCACCGCCGACGCCGCGCGGAAGACCGTGAACGTGCCCTTCAGATGGGTGGCGACCACCGGGTCCCACTCCTCCTCCGACATGTTGAAGAGCATCCGCTCGCGCAGGATGCCGGCCACGCACACGACTCCGTCGATCCGCCCGTACTCCGCGAGCGCGACGTCCACCAGACGCTGGCCCCCGGCCATCGTGGAGATGTCGTCGGCCACCGCCACCGCCTCGCCGCCCGCCGCGACGATCTCCTTGACGACCGCCGACGCGACCTCCGACGTCGGCTCACCGCCCTCGATGGAGACGCCGTAGTCGTTGACCACGACCCGCGCACCCTGTGCCGCCGCTGCCAGTGCCACCGCCCGGCCGATGCCGCGGCCGGCACCCGTCACGGCGACGACCTTGCCTGCCAAGAAGTTCCCCACGTCCGGCCCCTTCCCGCGGTTTCTGACGGACCGTTAGATTCTACGGTCAGTCAGATACTCGAGCACAAGCCCCAGGAGGCCCGATGTCACTCCCGGCCGAGTTCCACGAGATCGCCAAGCGCGTGAACAACTGGGGGCGTTGGGGCGCGGACGACGAGATGGGGACGCTGAACCTGATCACCGACGCGGTGGTCAAGGACGCCACCGCCTGCGTACGGAGCGGACGCCGCGTACCCCTCGCGCTGCCCCTCCACCAGGACGGCATCCAGACCGGCCTGATCCCCGGCCGGGTCAACCCCCTCCACACCATGGTCCAGATCAACCAGGAGCTCTTCGGGCCCGGCACCGTCGCCACCAGCGACGACGCCGTGACCATGGGACTGCAGGCCGCCACTCACTGGGACGCCCTGACCCATGTCTCGCACTCGGGGAAGATCTACAACGGCCGTCCCGCCGACACCATCACGCCGCACACCCGCGCCCGGTTCAGCGGCATCGACAAGGCCCCGTACGTCGTCTCACGCGGGGTGCTGCTCGATGTCGCGCGCGCCAAGGGTCTCGACCGGCTGCCCGGCGGCCATGCGGTGACGCCCGAGGATCTGGACGAGGCAGCGGCGTTCGCCGGTGTGACCATCAGGTCCGGCGACATCGTTCTCGTACGGACCGGGCAGATCCAGGTCTGCCTCGCCGGCGACAAACACGGCTACGGATATCCGTCCCCGGGGCTGTCCGTCCGTACCCCCGAGTGGTTCCACGCCCATGATGTCGCCGCCGTCGCCAACGACACCCTCACCTTCGAGATCTTCCCGCCCGAGATCGAGGACCTCTGGCTGCCCGTGCACGCCCTCGACCTCGTCGAGATGGGGATGCTCCAGGGCCAGAACTGGAATCTGGAGAACTTGTCCACAGCCTGTGCACAGGAGAAGCGGTACGCGTTCCTGCTGTCCGCGATGCCCGAGCCGTTCGTCGGTGGAACCGGAACCCCCGTTGCCCCGGTCGCGATCCTGTGAGGGCGCACCGCCCACGGTGCGGTGGCGAAACCGCCCTACGGTGCGGTGACAAAAACCGCCCTACGGCGCGGTGGCGAAACCGTGCACCGCTCGCTCGTACACAACCTCCTGCGCGCCTCTGTCCACCTCGCACCAGATGGACTTGCCCGCGCCCTCCGGCTGCCAGCCCCACCGGTCGGCGAGTCCGTCGACGAGCTCAAGCCCTCGGCCGTTGGTGTCGTCGCCCTCCGCGTGCCGCGGCCTGGGCGGGCAGGCACTGATGTCGGCGACCTCCACCCGGACGGTCCCGGCCTCCGCCACCCCCGCGCCGAACAGCATCCGCAGCACAGCCGGACAGCCGGTGTGCACGACCGCGTTGGTGACCAGTTCCGAAATCAGCAGGATCAGCGTGTCGGCCAGCGGCTCGTCGTCCCCTATCCCTGACCCGAGGAGCCGTGAACGGGCCCACCTCCGAGCGCGTCCCACCTCTGCCGGGTCGGGCCCGACCTCCAACTGAACCTGAAGCACCTGCACCGCTCACACCATCCGAACCGGCGGACACATCGCCTCGCGCCTCGACAAGGTCCTCGACCAGGTCACCGAACGTGACTTCCTTGCGAGACAGCATGGTTGACGTACAGTCACCGCAACAAGCGCTTCGGGCATATTCCAGCGCGAAGGAGTACCCGTGGTGCATACTGTGCGACGCACGTTGCGGGGAGTCGAACCGATGCTCGGAACCCGTACTCCCAGGGCGCGAACAGCACGCTCTCCCGGGCCTGGAGCTGCCGCACAGGCAACACCGTGAGCACCCTGCTTCGGAACCACTCGCATCCCACGGAGAGTACCGGAGCACGACCCCGACTCCGGGCCGTGACAAGTCGCTCGAAGGACACAACCCGGTATCGACGCACAGTGACGCTTCAGAGTGCTGAGGCCAAGGCATCTGCCTGAATCTCCTCCGCCTCCGCCACGGTCAGCCACATCTGCCCGCGCAGCCACGCCCGCTTGAGATGCAGATGGACATCCGCCTCCCAGGTGAAGCCCATTCCTCCGTACACCTGGAGGCAGTCGCGCGCATTGCGGACGGCTGCCTCGTCGGCGAGCAGTTTGGCGCCGGCGATCTCGGTGAAGTCCTCGGTGACGGCCGCGGCGTAGACGGCGCTGCGGGCGACCTCCGTACGTACGAGCATCTGGGCACACAGATGCTTGACCGCCTGGAAGCCGCCGATCGGCTGCCCGAACTGCTCGCGCTCCTTGGCGTACCGCACGGCCGTCTCGGTGGTGCGGGCGGCGCTGCCGAGCTGCTCGGCGGCGGTGAGGAGGATCGTGTCCGGACGCGGCGGCGCCTTCGGCCCCGGCGAGATTCGGTGCAGCGGGGTGAGCGGGTCGAGGGAACGCACCGGCCGGGCGTGGGGCAGGTCCTTCGGGTATCGCTTGCGCATCCCGTCGCCATGGATCACCAGGGCCGCGTCCGCATCCGCGAAGTGCGGTATCAGGGCGTGCAGTTGGGTGGCGCAGGTGACCACACATGTGCCGTCCGCCGCCTCCGGCATCCACTCGGCGGCCACCTGGGTCGCCACCAGCGGGCCGTTCAGCAGCGCCCGGCCCGCCTCCTCGAAGAGCAGGACCGCCTCGGGCAGGCCGAGCCCCGCTCCGCCCTTGCCCTCGGGCAGTCGCAGCGAGAAGAACCCGGCCTCGCCGAGCTCCCGCCACAGCTGCCGGTCGACCGTGCCCTCGCGGTCCACGGCGGCCCGCAGGGCGTCCCGCCCGAAGCGCCCGTCCAGCAGCTCCCGTACGCCCCTCTGCAGTGCGCGCTGGTCGTCGGTCAACCGGAAGTCCATCAACGCCCCTTGGGCAGGCCGAGTATCCGCTCGGCAACGATGTTCCGCTGGATCTGCGAGGTGCCCGCAGCGATGGTGTACGAGAGCGAGGAGAGCCGGTCCGCGGTCCACTGCCGGTCGAGGTCGAAGGCATCGGGCCCGAGCACTTCGGCGGCCGTCTCGTACAGCTGCTGGCGCGCGTGCGAGTAGCGGAGCTTGAACACCGAGCCGCCGACGCCGGGCACCGACCCCGTCTGCTGGGACTCGCTGACATTCCACTGGATCAGCCGCCACAGCGCGGAGAACTCGGCGTGCAGACGGCCCAGCCCCCGGCGCAGCAACGGGTCGTCCCAGGTGCCGTTCTCGCGCGCGGCGGCGGCCAGTTCGCCGAGCGTGCGTCGGCAGGCGACGACCTCTCCGACGAAGGCCGTGCCGCGCTCGAAGGAGAGGGTCACCATCGTGACGCGCCAGCCGTCGTTCTCCGCGCCGACCCGGTTGGCGACCGGCACCCGGACCTCGTCCAGGAACATCTCGGCGAACTCCGCCGACCCGGCGAGCGTGCGCAGCGGCCGGACGGTGACGCCGGGCGCGTCCATCGGCATCGCGAGCCAGGAGATGCCGCGGTGCCTCGGGGCATCCGGGTCCGTACGCACCAGCAGCTCGCACCAGTCGGCGACCTCGGCGTGCGAGGTCCAGATCTTGGCACCGGTGACGACGTACGCATCCCCGTCCCGCACGGCCTTCGTACGCAGCGACGCCAGGTCCGAGCCCGCATCCGGCTCGCTGAAGCCCTGACACCAGATCTCGTCCCCGCGCAGGATCGGGTCCAGCCAGCGCCCCCGCTGCTCGGCCGTGCCCTCGGCGGCGATGGTCGGGCCCGCGTGCAGCAGACCGACGAAGTTCGCGCCGACGTAGGGCGCGCCCGCCCGCTCGGTCTCCTCCAGGAAGATCAGCCGCTGGGTCGGGGCCGCCTCCCAGTGGACGTCCGCGTACCCGGCGTGGTACAGCATGCGCTGCCAGCCGGTGTCGTACGCCCGGCGGCCCGGCCAGTCGAGCGGATCGGGCTTCGCGGGCAGCTTCGGCAGCGAGAGCGCCAGCCACTCGCGCAGCCGTGCCCGGAAGTCCTCTTCCTCTTCGGTGTACGTGAGGTCCATCAACGGTCCAGGTCGAGATCGAGCATCCGGATCGCGTTGCCGCGCATCAGCTTGTAGACGGTCTCGTCGTCGAGGCCCTTGACGTGGTCGAGGGCGACTTCCCTGGTGTGCGGGAAGGTCGAGTCGACATGCGGATAGTCGGTCTCGAAGGTGGCGTTGTCGCGGCCGACGACATCCAGCGAGGCGACGCCGTGCTTGTCGCGGAAGAAGCAGCAGAACATCTGCCGGTAGTAGTACGTGGACGGCGGCTCGGGGATCAGATCGCGTACCCCGCCCCAGGCCCGGTGCTCGTCCCACACGTCGTCGGCGCGCTCCAGGGCGTACGGGATCCAGCCCATCTGGCCCTCGCTGTACGCCAGCTTCAGCCGCGGGAACTTCACCAGCACACCGCTGAACAGGAAGTCCATCATCGAGGCCATGGCGTTGTTGAAGCTGAGCGCGGCCTGCACGGCGGGCGGCGCGTCCGGGGACGCGGCGGGCATCTGGGAGCTGGACCCGATGTGCATGTTGACGACGGTGCCCGTCTCCTGGCAGACCGCGAAGAACGGGTCCCAGTACCCGGAGTGGATCGACGGCAGCCCGAGATGGGTCGGGATCTCGCTGAAAGTCACGGCCCGCACGCCGCGCTCGGCGTTCCGCCTGATTTCGGCGACCGCCATGTCGATGTCCCAGAGCGGGATGATGCACAGCGGTATGAGCCGGCCGCCGCTGTCGCCGCACCACTCCTCGACCATCCAGTCGTTGTAGGCGCGTACGCAGGCGAGCGCGACCTCCTTGTCGTGGGCCTCGGCGAAGGTCTGCCCGCAAAAGCGCGGAAAGGTGGGGAAGCAGAGGCTCGCCTCGACATGGTTGAGGTCCATGTCCTTGAGACGTTCCTTGGGGTCCCAGCAGCCGGGCCGCATCTCGGCGCGGGTGATGCCTTCGAGCGTCATGTCGTCGCGGTCGAAGCCGACGGCGGCGATGTTGCGCTTGTACGGGAACGTGAGGTCCTCGTAGATCCACCAGTCGGTGGGCGGGCCGTCGGGATCCATCGTGATCCGGTACTTCCCGCCGACGTAGGCGAGCTCGCCGATTCCGGCGGTGAGCGGCTTGGGGCCGCGGTCCCGGTACTTCGCCGGGAGCCAGGTCTCGAAGAGGTGGGCCGGCTCGATCACATGGTCGTCGATGCTGACGATCCGAGGAAGTTCGGTCATGGTGTCCCCTCCGCCGTGCCCTGAATCCGAGGCTGAATCCGATGAGTGAATCTGGTGAGTGAATCTGATGACCCGTCAGAAATCAGGCTAGCTCCGCACCCCTGGACCGACAAGGCGGTGAGCCCTACGCTCTCCGCACGATCTGACTATCCGTCAGCAACGGAGGGGTACGGCATGAGCGAGACCGCATACGCCTTGGGCGAATCGCGCACGCTCTGGGAACTCGTCCGGCGCAGGGCGGCGCTCACCCCGGACCGGCCGGTGTTCATCCAGGACGAGCGCAGTCTCACCTTCGGCGCGCTGCGCGAGCGCTCCGAGCGGGTCGCGGCCGGGCTCTACGAGCTGGGCGTGCGGCCCGGCAACGTGGTGGCCTGGCAGCTGCCGACCCGGATCGAGACGGCGCTGCTCTCCTTCGCGCTGGCCCGCATCGGAGCCGTACAGTCGCCGGTCATTCCGTTCTACCGGGACCGCGAGGTCGGGTTCGCGCTGCGGGAGTCGAAGGCGTCGTTCTTCGCCGTGCCGGGCACCTGGCGGGGTTTCGACCACGCACGCATGGCACACCGGCTGGCGCTGGAGCTGCCCGAGCCGCCCCTGGTCTTCGACGCCTACGACACGCTGCCGGACGGCGATCCCGCGGTGCTGCCGCCACCGCCCACGTCGGGTACGGACGTGCGCTGGATCTACTGGACCTCGGGCACCACATCGGACCCCAAGGGCGTGCTGCACACGGACCGTTCCCTGATCGCGGGCGGGGCGTGCCTGGCGCACGCGCTGCATCTGTCGGCCGACGACGTCGGCTCGATGGCCTTCCCCTTCGCGCACATCGCGGGGCCCGACTACACGGTGATGCTGCTGCTGTACGGCTTCCCGGCGGTGATGTTCGAGCACTTCGCGCTGCCGGATGCGCTGGAGGGTTATCGCAGGCACGGGGTGACGGTGGCGGGCGGCTCGACCGCGTTCTACTCGATGTTCCTCACCGAACAGCGCAAGCAGCCGGACCGACGGCTGATTCCCAGCCTGCGGCTGCTGGCCGGGGGCGGGGCGCCCAAGCCGCCGGAGATCTACCACGCCGTCGTACGCGAGATGGGCTGCCGGCTCACCCACGGCTACGGCATGACCGAAGTACCCATGATCACCATGGGCGCCCCCGACGACACGGCGGCGAACCTGGCCACGACGGAGGGGCGGCCGCCTGCGGGCATGGAGATCCGCATCGTCGACGGCGAGGTACGGCTGCGCGGCGAGGCGGTGTGCCAGGGCTATCTGGATCCGACCCAGACGGCAGAAGCGTTCGACGGGGAGGGCTTCTTCATCACGGGCGACCTGGGGCATGTGACCGAGTCGGGCCACCTGGTCCTGACGGGACGGCTCAAGGACGTGATCATCCGCAAGGGCGAGAACATCTCGGCGAAGGAGATCGAGGACCTGCTGCACGAGCACGCGGGGGTGGCGGATGTGGCGGTGATCGGGTTGCCGGACGAGGAGAGGGGGGAGCGGGTGTGCGCGGTGGTGGAACAGGTTGAGGGAGCGGAGGAGTTGACGCTCGAAAGCGTGACAGCGTATTTGCGGGGGCGGGGGTTGTCGGTGCACAAGCTGCCGGAGCAGCTGGAGGTGGTGGCCGCGTTGCCGCGTAACGACACCTTGCGGAAGGTACTGAAGTACAAGCTCCGCGAGCGGTTCTCCTGACGGTGCTGCGCCGCCGCCCAGGCGAGAGCGCTCCGCCTGTCAATGCTCGGGGCCCTGCTCTCAGCGCCGCCAGGACGGCTGAGTCGGTGGGACCGTGCCTGTTCGCTCAGCTCGCGTCCTTCTCGATGGCCTCGAAGATGTCGGCGTCCGTCTCCTGCTGCCAGGCTGGAAGGTCAGGCCAATCGGCCACGTAGCCGGGCTTCGGGGCCTCGAAGTGCTTGAACATCTGCGCGGTCCAGCACATCGCGACGAACCGGCTCTTCTGCTCTCGGGACAGCCTCGCGGTGCGCCCGTTGCTGATCTCGATGAACTGGCGGACCTGCTCGTAAACGGCCCCGGCCGCTTCGCGCTCCCACTGCGGTGTGTCGTCCCAGGGAGTGACGTATCCGGCCTTCGGTTCTCCGGGAAAGTGCTCTTGTACGCCGGCGATCCAAGCCTCGCGGAACAGTCGTGCGCCCTCTTCGTGCGACATGGGTAACCCTCCAGTCACGTCGTTGTCAGCGCGCTGATCTCGGCGTCCAGCTCCGCTACGCGCGCGTCCCGGCTGAGCGAGCCAAACTCGGCTCTCAGGCCGTGGAGTCTACGGGCCAGGTAGCCTGACGAGGTTTCTTGAGCGAGTTGCAGGGCCTCGCGTCCGAAAGCGATGACGTGATCGGGGTCGCGTCGCTTCGCGCCGATCGATGCCAGGTCGGTCAGGACAGCTCCGCGGCGGCGGAATGAATGTCCTTCGGCGAGTGCGCCTTGCTCCAACGCGGACTGCAACGCTTGTTCCGCAAGATCGAGCCGCCCAAGCTGCACGTACCGAGCTCCTCGCTCCTCGGCCAACCGTGTTCCGTCGAAACGAAGCCAGCCGCCGTTGTTGCTCCCCACGGCCAAGTCCCGAACGCGTTCCGCCTCGTCAAGAGCGCCCTCGCACGCGGAAAGGTCGCCCATGCCCGCATGGGCCTCTGCCTGCACCGAAGCGACCCAATGCCGGGTTGACAGCGAGCCGTCTCCTCGCCTTGCCACTTGCGCAGCGGCGGAGAGGGTGTCAGCGGCTTGGCGATAGCGACGTTCGTGGACGTCGAGGTACGCATGCCTCACCAGCGCGCAAGCCCAGAGGTCATAGGCCCCAGCGTCTTTGCTCGCTGACGCGGCCACTGTGTAGGAGGCGGCGGCGTCGGTGAACCGGTTGCTGTCGAAAGCCAGCTCCCCGGCGAGTTGGAACAGGTCGCCGGCAGCACCGCACAGACTCTCGACCTCACCGACCGGTCGGTTCCGAAGCGTCCTGCTCAGTGCGGTGATCTGCCCGCTCACGATGGGTTGCATCGAACCCTTCGATCGAGCGAGCTGGTAGACCTGCCACAGGTGGCTGTTCATCCGCAGATAGTCGCCCGACATGCCGCGCCCTGAGCCGTCGCACAGTTCCTCGGATTCGTCGGTGGGCAATGCGGCGAGTGCGCCAGTGACGGCTATCGCGCGCAGGAAATCGCGTCGAATCATGTCGTCGGTGTCCCTGGGGCCTTGGTGATCACTCAGCGGTAACCCTGCGGCCTCTTGGGCGGGAGTTCGTGACTCCGACACCAGGCCGTCAAGTGCGGCAAGGTCAAGTTGCAGTACCTCGGCCATCCTGGGGCGTAACGGGGGCTGAGGCTCAGACTTTCCGCTCTCCCAGCGACCGACCGTTGTGCGGTCAACACCCAGCGCCTGGGCGAACGTCTCCTGACTGTAGCCCAGCGCTTTTCGCCTCTCTGCCAGGCTCAACTGGTCCTCCTCACAGACCCATTTGCGCTCGATCAGAGTGTTTCCTGGTGCAGCACATGTGCATCAAGAGTGCCGCATGAACGCCGTGGAGTCGGCAGCGTCATGGCGGTTTGCTGGAGCTGTTCGTTCAGACGCCTCACAGCAACGAGGGCTACCCGATGGAGACGCAGACGAAGCGGGACGGCGGCCTGTACATGACGACCAGACCTGGTATCGGCGAACTTGGCCGGGACACGGCCAGCGGACGTATCGGTGTCGTCATGGGCGAGATTGGCGGCCGTGTGCAGATACGGCCGATGCGCGGTGGCATTGAGTGGGATGCGATGCCCGACAAGGTCGTGCCACTCAGTGCGCGGGAGGAGCTGAGTGCACGCCTGGCCGTGAAGAACAACAACAGCCGGGTCGGTCTGTGATGGCTGTCATCGGCCGGTACGCCGGGGTGCTGTTCATCATCTGCATCAGCGGCTCGTGCGGCCTGGTGCTCGGAATGGCCCTCGGCACCAGCCATTAGACCGGTCCGCCCTGGACGGGTGCCGACTACGGCTCCCCCGTCCCCGTTCAGGGCGGGCCATCCAAGCCCGCTCCCTGTCGTCTATGAGCCGAGCTCGGCGCCGGGAGCGGGACGCAACTTCCAACGCACCGCCACAACCAAGGGAGATGTACGCATGACGGCAACGACGAACGACCAGAAGACCGGCCGCACGGCGGCTGGTGAGGAGCTGTGCGAAAGCCTCGCCCATTTCGTGGTCATCCACAACGGCGAGACGCCTGAGCGTGCCGAGCGGATCGCGGACCAGGCTGTCGCCTTCCTGGTCGTCGCGGCCACCGCCACCGTCCCGATGGTTCCGTCCGACGATGTCGACCTCGGCCTCCACGCGCTCATCCTGCACACGAGGGAGTACGCCGAGCTCTGCGAGACGCATGCGGGCCGCTTCCTGCATCACAACCCGAAGCCGGGCGGAGGTGCCCGTGACCCGAAGCTCGTCGCTGCGTCGGCGCACGCGATGAAGGCCGCCGGATTCATGGTCTTCGATGACCTGTGGACCGTGAACGGTGAGAACTTGGCGCAGTGCGACTCGGACTGCGGCCGGCCCTACGGTCAGGCGTAGCCCTCGGCAACAGCGATGCGGCCGGCCTCTGCTTGGGGTCGGCCGTGCCCGTGTGGAAGGAGAAGCGACCTTGTCCGGCTCAACCCCTGCACTACCGCTCGTGGTGCTCGACGCGCTCATGCCCACGACTCAGCGCCTCGTGCTCAACCGCCGGGGCTCCACGGTCTGGGACGTGGACGGCGACCGCGGCCGGTACGCGGTCAAGCTCGGCCATCCGATCGACGCTACGGCCGAGTGGCCCGCCCAGCCCTGGACGGCCCTCGCACCCGCGCGTGAAGGTGCTGTTCTGCATCGCCTCGGCTTCGGTGAGATCGCCTACGGCGAGTGGGAGCGCGGGACGTGGAACATCCAGCCGTGGCACGAGGGGCCTGACCTGTACCGGCTGTGGGAGCCGTGCCGCGCCCAAGGCTCGTCCATCGAACCGCACACCAGCGTCGCACTGTCCTGCGTCGATGCCCTGGCCGAACTCCACGCAAAGGGATGGGCTCACGGCGATGTGCAGCCCGCCCACTTCATCGTCGGTCCGGAGCGGACGCATCTCATCGACCTCGCCCTGGCCCGAGGCGGGCACGTGCCCGAGGGCTACGACTTCCCGTTCCGCGGATGCCTCGTCCACTACGAGGCACCGGAGATCTCACGTAGCGTGCTCGACACCGGGGAGGCTGAGGCGACGCAGGCAGCAGACGTCTACGCCCTCGGCGCGTCGCTGCTCATCTCCGCAACAGGGTGGCGAGCAGTCGAGTACCCGGATGACGCCCCGCGCCCCGTTCAAAGAGAGGCAGTCGCGAACGGCCGACGTCGGCCCGTGACAGTGCCCGGCGTACTGGGCGAAGTGATCGAGGCGATGCTCAGTCATGCACCCGAGGAGCGGCCCACCATCTACGAGGTGGGCAAGGCCCTGAGCTGAGTGCCGCGACTACACCGATGCCTCAGTGCCGCTGATTGGCGGCTGAATGGGCGAAACCTGATCGGTCCATCGGCGCGACCCGTCGAATGAGCCGGGAACGGACCACGCGGCACCGCGCCGCGCGCACGGCGACCGGTCAGCCGGCGGCGGCCAGGCGGCGCCGAAGTTCCTCCTCCGAGACGTCTTCCATGTGGGTCAGAAACACCCACATGTGACCCGAAGGGTCCTTGAGGATGACGGTGCGGTCGCCGTGGAACATGTCCTTCGGCGGCTGGAGGATCTCGGCACCGGCGGCCTCCGCGCGCTCCGCCAGGCTGTCGACGTCCGGCACGAAGACATGCAGCGTGACGGACGTGCCTCCGCCGAGCGAGGCCGGCGCGGCGAAGGAGGCGGCCTCCGCCTCGTCCACGCTTGCGTCGCCCAGCATCAGGACCGACCGTCCGACGGTGATCTCGGCATGCAGAATCCCGCCTCCAGGAGCGTCGATCCTGAAGTCCTCACGGGCGCCGAACGCCCGCTGGTAGAAATCGATCGCCGCGCCCGCGTCGTCGACCATGATGTGCGGGATCACGGCATAGCGGTAGCGGTCGGGGATCTCGATGTGGGCTGCGCGCTCGGTCATGAGGAACCTCCTTGAAAGGCACCGCTGGTCGGTTCCTGCGGCTCTGGAAGGAACCTAGAAGCTCAAGTTTGGTTGAGGTCAAGCGTCGATGCGGCGCCGCAGGTGCCTGCCTGCAGGCCTTGCCCCGCCAACCCGGCAGTCATCGGCCGCACGCTTGACCTTCACGCATGGGTCAATCCCTAGCGTCGTCGGCATGGACGCATCTTCGAAGAGCACAGCATTCCCAGACGGCTCCGGCACCCACCGCACCGGCCTGGAGGTCCGGCTCGTCGCACGGCCCAAGGGCCTGCCCGCTCCCGGTGACTTCGAGATCACCGAGGTCGTTGTCCCCGATCCCGCGCCGGGTCAGGTGCTGGTCCGCAATCTGTTCATGTCGCTCGACCCCGGCATGCTCATGCTGATCGCGGGCGAGCCCGGCCTGCCGATGCCCCGCTACGAGGTCGGCGAGGTGATGTACGGCGACGCCGTCGGTGAGGTGGCCGCCTCCGCGGATCCGTCACTTCGCGAAGGCGACCTGGTGATGCACCGGCTCGGCTGGCGCGAGTACGCCGTGGCGCAGGCCGGGCTGTTCCGCCGCGTCGACCGGGACGCCTACCCGACGCCCTCCACGTACCTGGGCTTCGGACTGGTCGCCTACGTCGGGCTCATGGACGCGGCGGAGCTACGGCCCGGCGACACCGTCTTCGTCTCCAGCGCGGCGGGGGCGACCGGAAGCATGGCCGGCCAGATCGCCCGGCTCAAGGGAGCGGCCCGGGTGATCGGCAGCGCCGGATCGCGGGACAAGGCCGCCTATCTGACCGGGAAACTCGGGTTCGACGCGGCCTTCGACTATCACGACGGCCCGATCACGGACCGGCTGCGCGAGGCCGCACCCGAAGGCATCGACGTCTATTTCGACAACGTGGGTGGGGAACAGTTGCGCGCGGCGATCGAGCTCATGAACCCGCATGGACGCATCGCCGTGTGCGGAGCCCTGAACCGGCTCAGCAAGGCCGGTCCCGACGACGGGCCCGGCGATCTCCTCAGTGTCCTGGGCAAACGCCTCACCATCCGCGGTTTTACCGTGGGCGATCACCTTGAGCGCGCTCCGGAGTTCGGCGCGCAGTTCCGCACCTGGCTGCGGGAGGGCGCGATCGTCTACGACGAGACGTTGATCGATGGGCTGGCCAACGCACCGCGGTCCCATCGCTGTGCGCCGACGGCTTCGGCGTCGGCGCACAGCGGGTGGCTGAGCTGGAGGACCGAATCGCGATCCTCGCGCAGCTGCGCGACAGTCTCGTCCACCGGATGCCCTGGCTGGCAGCACCGGATGGCAGCGCGGCCGAGAAGCAGTCGGCCCCCCGGCGCCCTCTGGAGGCACCCCCCATGCCCGCCAAGGCATAGGGGGCCCTGTCCACACTTGAGGGCGCATCTGGGGCGGAACCCACAACGCGGCGGAGCCGCAAGTCGACACAGCGGGATGGGACAGGGGGGCTCGTCAGGCCTACGGCTCCGGCGTGACGAAATACGACGCGAAGCCCGCCAGGATCTCCTCCTCCGTGATCCTGCCGTCCCCATCCGCGTCCAGCGACGTCGACGCCACCGACGCAACCCCCGGATCCACCCTCAGTACCCTCAGCACCCGCTCCGCCGCGGACGGCGTCACTCCGCCGCCGTCCTCGTCGGCGATCGCGATCACCGCATGCAGGAAAGGCCGGGCGATCTCGGCGAATCGCTGGGGATTGTCACGCAGTCTCTTCACCGCGCCCGTGATGAACTCCTGCCGGGTGACCCGCTGGTCCCCGTCCACGTCGGCGATCCCGGCCATGCCCTGCCAGAACGCCTCCGCACCGCTGTACAGGGCCTGGCCCTTGTCGCAGCGGGCGGTCGTGGAGAACTCGGCGAGCAGCGCGGCGGCCGCCCCGCTGAAGTCCTCACGGTCGATATAGCCGTTGCCGTCCTGGTCGAAGGCGGCGAAGCGGGAAGCGATCTTGCGCTCGTACTCTGCGCTGTCCATGCGGGGAGCGTACGGCCCCGAGCGATGACGCGTGCAAGTACTCCGCCAATTTACGTGGTGACGACATTCGCAAGGAGCCCGGGTGAACCCCCGGTAATGCCCCGGCGACGCTCGGCGACGCCTGTCACGCCGACAGCGGCCGGGCCGCGTCGTCCGTGGCCGAGCCCACCTCCGCGTACACCTCGAACAGGCGCCGTACCCCGAGCGCGGCCAGTACCCGGTTGACGTGCGAGCCCTCCTCCGCACCGCGGGCCGGGAGTATCAGCCGGAGCCGGCCCTGGCAGGAGCGCAGCAGCCGTCGGGCGGCCACCAGCACGCCGACGCCGCTGGAGTCGCAGAAGAGCACCTCGGAGAGGTCGAGCACCAGATCGCGGTGACCGACGGCGACGGCATCGTGGACATGCTTGCGCACGACAGGCGAGGAGACGAGATCGAGCTCGCCGCGGACGTGCAGCACCGTCCACGCGCCCTGCCGGGTCGAGTCCACCTTGAGCATCACGACCGGACCTCTCCTCCCGCCGGTCCGAAAGTGCCACGGCCGTGTCGAGCGGCCGCGCAGGCACATTCGGAAGCTGCCGTTCCTCCCGCCCCTGCCCGCCCTCTCGGCCATGAAACACAAACCCCACTCCCTACCATCCGGGCCCGCCTCAGGGGGCGCACTTGACGTAAAGGGGCGTGCGTTCGTTGCCACTCGCATTACATTCGAGGGGGCGACATGCACTGGGAACAGGCGTTGGGGGCCGTATGGCAAAGAACACACCGCCGCGATGGGACCGCAAGATGCAGCAGCGGCTCGCGCGGGGAGAGGCCGCCGCGCTCGGAGAGTTCTACGACAGGTTCGCCTCTCTGGTACACATGCTCGCCCACCGTGTGCTCGACGACGACCAGGCCGCCGACCAGGTCACCCGTGAGGTCTTCGGCTACATCTGGGAGAACCCCGACTCCTACGACCCCAAGCAGGGCTCGATGCGCTCCTGGGTGGCCAAACTCACCAACAACCAGGCCGTGTACCGGCTGCGCCAGACCGAGGCCGCGGCGCTCGCGAAAGGCGGCGAGGGCACCACGGAGGAGCTGGAGCAGAAGGTGCGCAGGGCGGCGGTCGCGGCACGTGCCGACTACATCGTCACCTCCATGCCCGCACCACTGCGGGCGGCCCTGGAACTCGCGTACTTCCAGCGCAGGGACTACCGCCAGACCGCGGCCGACCTCGGGGTCACCGAGGACGAGGCCCGGCGCCGGCTCCGTCTCGGCCTGCAGCTCCTGTCCACCGCCAATACGCGCCCGCTGGAGGGCTCGTCCCCGCCCGGATACGGACGCTCCTTGTGAGCGGGCCCTGGGACAGCGGCCGCGGAACCGGCCGCCCCGGCGACGACGACGGCCACGACGAGGCACGGGGCACTCCGCGCATACCGGGACCGCGGTCGGCGGCGGACAATCTCGACGCCGCCCGGCTGGTTCCGCTCCCGCCGCAGCCCGCACCGGAGCCGGTGGCGCCCGCCGACCTGCCCGCCAAACCGCCCGCCGAGCCGCCCGTCCCCCAACTCCCCTCCCACAGCGTGCTGAAGTCCCTGCTCGGCGCATGGGCCCTGTCCGCATGCTCCGCCGAGGAGACGGCGGCCGTCGAGGCACACCTCGGCGAGTGCGCGCCCTGCGCGGAAGAGGCCCTGCGGCTGCGCGACGCGGTCGGCCTGCTGCACACCGACCGGGATCTGGACCTCGACCCGCTGCTGCGCTTCCGGGTCCTCGAGAACTGCCTGGGGCGCAGGCCCGCGCGTATCCCCGTGCCGGCGTGGGCGAGCGCGTACGACGCCGAGACCGCGCGACTCGACGCGCTGCTGCGGGACATCGGCGAGTCGGAGTGGCACGCGCCGGTGCGTCTGAAGTGGTTCGAGGGCGAGCGGGCGGTCAGCCGCCGAACGACCGTGGCCGGGGTGATCGGCCATCTGATGACCGTCGACGGGCTGGTCGCGGGCGCGCTCGGCCTGGACGATCCGCTCGGTGCGAACGCGCCGGAACTGCCGACGGAGCGCACGGAGGCGTTCTGGGACGCCGACCTGTCGCACACCGCGGCCGTCCGCGAGCCGTGGCGCGAGCAGAGCCACACCCTTGTGCGCACGGTGTCCTTCGCCGGCCGTGGAGTGGCCGAACTGTCCGTCTCGTACGGAGACTTCGCCCTGCCGCTGCAGGACTCCCTGCTCGACCGCGCCTTCGAGTGCTGGATCCACGCGGGCGATATCGCGGACGCGGTGGACTATCCGTACGAGCCACCGAGCGGCTCCAATCTGCACCGGATGATCGACCTGGCGGCCCGGCTGTTGCCTGCCGCGCTCGCGGACCGCAGACGGGCGGGCCTCGCGGGCCCCGCCAAACATCTGGTGGTGCCCGGTACGCCGGGCCGCTCGCTGCATCTGGAGGTCGAGGGCTCGGGCGGCGGAAACTGGTACATCGCCCTGGACTCCCCGGCGGCCGTCGGCTCCGCGGACGAGGCGGTGGCCCAAGTGGCCTTGGACGGGGTGGAATTCTGCCGCCTGGTGGCGGGCCACGTCTCACCGGAGGAGGCCGCGGCGGGCCAGGACGGCGACCGGGAGGCGATCAGGGACGTGCTGTTCGCGGCGGCGTCGCTGAGCAGGCTGTAGGAAGCGCGGGGAGCCCGCCGGCGCCTCGACCGACGCCTCACCCTCCGGTGCCAATGCAGTTGACGCTCCCCGATGCGCACGGGTTTGCTGGGCCAATGTCTGACCTTCGCATCGAGCAGGTGGACGGTGATGCCAGTCTCAAAGACTGGCAGTACGTCCACAACCTGATCATCCCCACTCACTTCCTGTCTCTCGACGAGGTCCGTGAGCGTGTTCGGCGCAACCACCTGGAAATCGCGTATCTCGGCGATGTCCTCGTGGGCTGCTCGACAGTGCGTCCGCCGACGGACGACGCATCGACCGCCACAGTGATCGCCAGGGTGCTCCCCGCCCACCGCGGTCAGGGGTTTGGTGAGGAGATCTACGAACGAGGGCTGGCACAGGCGCGAAAGCTCGGCGCCGACGTGATCGAGACGTGCGTCCTGGCGTCCAACCTGGACGGGCTGCGGTTCGCGCAGAAGCACGGATTCGTCGAAATCGAAAGGTATCTGCTGCCAGGTGACAGCGTGCCCTACATCGACTTGAGGCTGGCCTAGCCAGGTCGCCTTGACCAGGGGATGTCAACCGGCCTACTCCCCGCCCACCGCCACGTTCGGGTTCCCGTCGCGCCCCTGTGGCTTCAGTTCGATCTGGATCGTGTGCGTCGTGTCCCGCGCCGCCGAGCCGCCGCCGCCCGCCGTCAGTACCCCGATGCGCAGCTCCGCCCGGCCGCTGCCCTCCCGTCGCACCTGCACCGCGAACTCCAGGTTCACCTTCTCCACGCTGAACTTGAGGTCGCGCCCCTCGCCGGCCCGCTGCGCCCGTTCCAGCTCGTCCCGGACCTGTCCGATCACCTCGGCAAGCCCGGCCACCGGCGCCTCGTCACGCTCAGCCATCGCGTACCCCGCCTCCTGTAGTTATCGTTGTGCAGTATGAGGGAGCCGTTGCGTACGTCAAACTCGTCGTCGCAAGAGGAGAGTTGGCGGGTCTGTCTCCTCCGTACGCAGGACCGGTCGAGCCGTCCGCTGGGCGCCGGGGTGCTGCTCCCCGGGGGACTGGTGCTCACCTGCGCCCACACCGTGCTCTCCCGCCCCGGCGGCGACGGCGTCCGGACCCCTTTCGACACCGTGTACGTGGACGTGCCCGGCACCGTGGCGCTCGCCCGGAAGACACCGGCGCCCCTGCGCGCCCGGGTGCTGCCTGAGTATCTCGTCCTGCCCACCCCGCACTTCAGCGGCGATCTCGCCCTGCTCAAACTGGACAGCGAGCCGCCGCTGCCGCATGCCGTACTGCACCGCCAGATCCCCGCCCGCAATGAGCCGGTGCACTTCACCGGCTATCCCGAGGATCTGCCGGGCGGCGAGCACCTCGACGCCCGGCTGATGGGGCGCGGCGGGCCCGCGCCCACGCCCGAGTGGGTGCAACTGGACACGGAGGGCTCGCCGTACGTCGTGCGGCACGGCTACAGCGGCGGCGGGGTCGTGCACAGTCGCTCGCGTCGTCTCATCGGCATCGTGGCGCACCAGTTCGGGACGCCGCAGGCGCCGGTGCGCCGGGAGCATGCGTACATGATCCCGACCGAGACCGTGCTGAAGTATCTGCCGCTGGAACGGCTCGGACTCACCGTCACCGGCCCCCGCGCCGTCTCCCGCGATGTCGCGGTCGCCCACGACAGGACCGCGTCCGGGCGGGTGCCCGGGCTGCACCGCAGGCTGACCCGCTGGCTGGACGGCGCGTCGGACACCGATCCAGTCGAGCTGGCCTTCGCGGGCGAGGGGGAGGGCGCGCTGCTGCACACCATCCGCTCGGCCCTCACCCTCGCCGACCGGGAGCAGAGCCCGCCGTCCGCGTCCGCGAGTTCGGCGGGCGAGCCGCAGGTGGGCTCCATCGACATCGCCGTCGACGCCACCAATCGCACCGCCGGGCAGCTCGCCGTGCACGCGGCCGAGCGGATCGGTCTGGAGGGTCGCACGCCGCACGGCACGCTGCTGGAGCAGATCGCCGAGGAGAGCCCGCCTCTCATCGCCGCCTTCCTCGCCATCGACAGGGCCGCATCTCCCGACGAAGAGATCATCGCCCTCCTTCGCGCGCTGCTCGCCCGCGGCGACAGCCGGCTGCTGCTCGTCTTCAGCGATCCCCGCTCCCCACTGCTCGCCCGCGTACGCGCCGAGCTGCTGGAGCCCGAGTGGCCCGAGCGCCGTGCGGACCGGCTCGCCGCGCGCCTGACCCGGCTCGCCGAGGCCGAGCAGCGATTACGACAGCTGCCGGGGCATCCGGGCACGCCGGACCTTCCCGCGCCCCGCCGGCCCGACGCCCGGTCGCCGCGGCTGCGCCGGGAGCTGAGGCAGCTGCGCGCCGGCGGCCCGCTGTACGGCACCCCCGCCCTGCCGCACGCCCTGTTCCGCCTCGCCGTCGATGTCGAGACGGCCCTGCTGGAGGCCGAGGCCGCCGAGCAGGCACTGGCCGGGCCGCTGGGCCCGCGTGAGTTCGTGCTGGAGCCTCCGGGCGAAGGGCTCACCGATCTGCCGTTCGTGGCGGTGCGCGACCCGGATGCGCTGGTGACCGCGCCGACGGGGGCCCATCTGGCCGGCGGCGACCGGCTGCACCAGCAGTACGAGGTGGTGGGCCCGTTCGGCCGGGGCAGCCACGGTCAGGTGTATCTGGCGCGCGATCTGCTGCTCGACAACCGGCCGGTGGCGCTCAAGGGGATACTCGACCCGGGCAACCCGGCCGCCGTTCTGCAGGCGCACCAGGAGCGGCTGCGTCTTGTCAGCCTCAACCATCCGTCCGTCATCCGGGTGGTCAACTACGCCCGCCATCCGTCGACTTCGTCGGAGTTCATCGTGATGGAGTTCGCCGACGGCGCGCCGCTGGAGTGGGTCGCGGCGCGTATCGCCCAGCACCATCCGCCGTTCTCGGGGCCCCGGGTGCGGGAGTTCATCGTCGTGTACGGGCTGCTCATCCTGGACGCGCTCAGCTATCTGCACGACCAGGAGGGCCTTGTCTACGGCGACCTCTCCCCCACCAACGTCCTGCACTGCGGCAACGGCATCAAACTCATCGACGTCGCGGGCGTGCGCAACCCGGGCGACGCCGGACCGGTCAGCCACCGGCCGCCGGAGGCGGGGCCCCTGGGCGAGATGACGACCGCGGGCGACCTGTACACCGTCGGCGCGGTCCTCGGCTCGCTGCTCGACAAGGCCCCGGCGAGCCCCGCCGACCTGGGCACCCAGTCCCTCGAGCGGGCCCTGCGCCGCGCCATGGCACGCGATCCCAAGCGGCGCTACGCCTCCGCCGACGAGATGGCCCTCCAGCTGCGCGGGGTGCTGCGCGAACTGCGCTCGCTGCGGCTCGGCGAGGAGACCTTCGAGCCGTCCCCGCTCTTCGACCCGGCCGCCACCGCCCTGGACGGTCAGCTCGGCAAGGCCCCACCGCTGGTCCGCTGGCGCACCGACGGCAGCCGGGGGCACCCGCTCGGCGCACATGTGCCGGGCCCGGCCGAGGTCGCGGTGGCTCTGCCCGTGCCCAAGCCGGACCGCAAGGACCCCAACTGGAAGGAGCTGCAGCGCACTTCGTACGCCGATCCGGCCGGTCTGCTCCAGCTCAGCGACGAGTGGCTGGCATCGCCCGAACTGCATCTGCTGCGCTGCCGGCTCCATCTGGAGCTCGCCCGAGACCAGTTGCCCCGGCGGGACCAGCAGCTGGTCGCCGCCGGCATGGAGCTCGACCGGGCCGGCCGCCTGCTCGGCGAGCGGGCGGGCTACGACTGGCGGCTCGACTGGCACGGCGGGCTGATCGAACTCGCCCACGGCCGTGTGCGCCCGGCGCTGACCTGCTTCAACGAGGTGTACGACGCCATTCCCGGCGAGTACGCGCCCAAGCTCGCCCTCGGCTACTGCCACGAGAAGCTGGCCGACTCCGCCGCCGACGCGGGCGCCCGGGAGGATCACCAGCAGCAGGCCATGCAGTTCTACGACGCGGTGTGGCGGCGCAACCATGCGCTCGGCAGCGCCGCCTTCGGCCTCGCCCGCATCCATCTCGCCCGCCGCAGCCCGGACCGGGCCCTCGCCTCGCTGGACGGCGTGCCCCCGGACTCGCGGCACCGCACCGCGGCCCGTACGGCGATGGTGCGCATTCATGCCAGCCCGCCCGCCGACGGGAGCGCCCCGACCGTGGCATCGGCGGTGCGCGCCTACGCCGCGCTGCGCCGGCTGGTCAGCCATGAAGGCCTCACCGACCGGCAGGCGTACGAACGGCTCACCGCGGAGCTGCTGGAACTCCTCCTCGAACTGGTGGGCTCCGCACGGGAGACGGATCCGCTGGGCGAACTGCGCGCCTCGCTGCCGCCCGGGGTACCCGTACCGGCCACCGAGCGCCAGTTGCGCGAGCAGCTCTCCGCCGGCTACCGCAAGCTGGCCAAGCAGGTGCCGCGCACGGACCGCACCGAGGACGCGGCGCTCGCGGAGGCGTTGCTCGACAACGCCTACCGGACCCGCCCGCTCGGTCTGACGCACTACCGGGACCGTAATCCCGAACGGGACCGCAGACCGTGGCCACTGATCGCGTGGCTGGTGCGCAGGCCGCGGCTGCGCGGCTCCGGGGAGGGCGCATGAGCGGCCCGGACCGGTCGCGTGCCGCCCTTCCCGCCGCGGACCGGCCGCCGACCGCGCTTCCCGCCGGCCGGCCGGGTGCTGCCCCAGCGCCGAACCGGCTGCGTGCCAGCGTTTCCACCCTTTCCGCCTTTTCCGCGCTTTTCGTGCCGCACCGGCTGCGTCCGGGTCCGAGCCGGCTGCGCCCCGCCGCGGCCCGGGCCCTGCACGCCCTGCGGGGCCTCCTCCCCGCCCTGTGGCAGCGCGCCACGGGCCGCACCGCCGAGGGCGGCCGCCCCACCGCCGCGTTCCTGCGCCGCCGCATGCTGGTGCTGCCCGCGCTCGCCGTCGTCGCCCTCGCGCTCTCGGCGTCCGCCTACGTCGACATCCACGCCCGTACGGAGCGGCTGCGGGACCGCTGCGCGCCCGCGCTGGTGGATCTGGCGCAGGCCAGAACGTCCCTCGAACTGGCGCAGGCCCAGGCCGAGTTACGGCTGCCACCCGGCAAGGACGTCCCTCTTGTCGAGCTCGGCGAGACGTATCGCACCCGGCTGACCGAGGCGTCCCAGAGCCTGGGCCGCGTCGCCCAGTCCCGGGCCCTGCACAAGGACCAGGAACAGGAACTGCGGGTGGTCTCGGGCCTGGTCGTCGCGTACGGGGACAAGATCGCCTGGGCGGACCGGAACCGCAACACCGAGGTGCTGCGCAATGCCGGGGTCGACTACGCCGACGACATGCTGCGCGGCCGCCACACGACCGTCGCCCAGGGCGCCCCGCAGGAGCCCATCTCCATACTCGACCGCATCGCGTCGCTGGAGCGCCAACTGCACCGGGAGGCCCACAACCTGGCGGCCTGGAGCCCGCTCACCCTGGCGGGCGCGGCGGCTGCCGTGCTCGCGGCCGCGCTCTTCGCCTTCGTACTGGTGGGCACGTCGGTCTTTCTGCACGACCGGCTGCGGCTGATCAGCGTGCAGTTGGCGGCCGCTGCGGTACCGGTGCTGCTCACTCCCGTACTGCTGGGCATCGGAGGCGCCGCCGAGCACGGCGCGCAGCAGCGGGTGCGTACGACGGTCGGCGCCCTGAAGACGGTGGCCGCGGACCGTGCGGCCCCACGACGGATCGAGTCCGCGGCACGCGAGGCGGCCTCGGTGATGCGGTCGGCGCACCCCGGCGGCTGGTCGCTCACCGCGGGCATCGTCGTGCCGACGGGCGGCGTGGGTGCCCTCGCCTGCGGCGTGACGCTCTTCTTCTACGTCCGGCCCTACCCGGCCGGCCGCCCCCGACGGAAGTACACGGACGCATGAAGCGCTTGAGGGCACTGCTGGCCTGCTGTCTGCTCACCGCCACCGCCGTGACGGCGGGCGGCTGCTCGGACGCGTCCGAGGAGCGCACCCTGGTCGTCCTCGGCCCGTGGACGGACGGCGAGGAGAAGCCGTTCGTGGCGGCGCTGAGGCACATCGGCGAGCGCACCGGCCGCAGTTACGTCTACAAGGGCACCCGCTCGTTGCGCGAGACCCTGGTCGCCCAGCTCCAGGCGGGCGCCCCGCCGGACCTGGCGATCCTGAGCAGCCCGGGCGACCTCACCGAGTACGCGCGCTCCGGGGACGCCTCTGCGCTCCCGGAGAAGGTGGCGGGGGCCGCGGTCCCGCCCTGGGCCCCGGCCATCACCGTCGAGAACCAGGAGGGTGAGGCCCGGACCCACCCCTACTGGGCGCCGGTGCGGGTGGACCTGAAGTCGCTGGTGTGGAGCCGCCGGGCGAGCGCGGGCAAGAAGCCGGACTGGTGCCTGGGCGTGGGCTCGGGCGCCACATCGGGCTGGCCGGGCACCGACTGGGTGGAGGATCTGCTGCTGCAGCGCGAGGGCCCCGACGCGTACGAGAGGTGGGCGACCGGCCGGACGCCCTGGCCTCAGACCAAGCCGGTCTGGGAGGAATGGGCGGCACTGCTCGCCGCGAACGGCAGGAACGCCCGCGGCCGGGGCCTCGGCAGCGAGGCGCTCGGCGCCTCCTTCGAGCTGCTCGACGACGGCCGGTACGGACTGCTGAACCGCGGCGACTGCACCCATGAGCACCAGGGCTCGTTCATCCGCCGCCACTACGGCGACGATGTCCTGCCCACGCCCACGGCCACCATCCTCGGCACGCAGAAGTCCGGCGAGGGCGCGTACGAGGTCTCCGGCGACATGGCCGCGGTGTTCAAGCCGAGCGCGGCGGCCTGGGACCTGCTCGGCCGGCTCACCTCCCGCGCGGCGCGCGAGGACTGGGCGAAAGCCGCGAAGCCCGGGGAGCGGCCCTACTTCCCGGGCGGCGCGTTCGGCGCCGTACCCCCGTCGGGGAGCACGCGCGCCGTGCAGAAGTTGTTCGACGGGGCCGGCCAGATCTGTCTGGACGCGTCGGACGCGATGCCGCCGACCCTGCGCGACGCGTTCTACCGGGCCGTACTGGAATTCCTCGGTAACCCGCAGAAGCCTGGCCTGCTGGACGACCTGCTCGACAAGCTGGAGGCGGAGCGGAAGCTGCAGCAGCGCGAGGAGGCGTTCGTACTGGACGACCTGTGTGACAACCCGGTCGTCCCGTCGTCGTAGCACCGCGGAACCACCGCCCCAGCACCGCCGAGCACCGCCGAGCACCGCCGAGCACCGCCGTGAAACTAGCCGAAGACGACCGTACGGCGGCCGTTCAGCAGAATCCGGTGCTCCGCATGCCACTTCACCGCGCGCGCCAGCGCCTGGCACTCCACGTCGCGGCCGATCGCCACCAGCTGCTCCGGGGTGAACTCGTGGCCGACCCGCTCGATCTCCTGCTCGATGATCGGGCCCTCGTCGAGGTCGGCCGTCACATAGTGCGCGGTCGCGCCGATCAGCTTCACACCGCGCGCATGTGCCTGGTGGTACGGCTTCGCGCCCTTGAAGCTCGGCAGGAAGGAGTGGTGGATGTTGATGATCCGGCCGCTGAGCTGCTTGCACAGATCGTCGGAGAGCACCTGCATGTAGCGCGCGAGCACCACGAGCTCGACGTTCTCGGCGCGCACCAGCTCGAGCAGCTGCGCCTCGGCGTCGGCCTTGGTGTCCTTGGTGACCGGAATGTGGTGGAACGGGACCTCGTACGAGGCGACGAGCTCCGCGAAGTCCGTGTGGTTGGAGACGACCGCGGCGATCTCGACCGGCAGCGCGCCCGTCCTGGAACGGAAGAGCAGATCGTTGAGGCAGTGGCCGAACTTGCTGACCAGCAGGACGATCCGCATCTGCTGTTCGGCGCGATGCATCTGCCAGTCCATCTGGAAGGCGTCCCCGACGGCGGCGAAGCTGGCCCGCAGCTTCTCCACGGTCACCGGCTTGTCGGCCGAGAAGTGGACCCGCATGAAGAACAGACCCGTGTCCCGGTCACCGAACTGCTGGCTGTCCTCGATATTGCAGCCAGTCATGAAGAGATAGCTCGACACGGCGTGCACGATGCCCTTTTTGTCCGGACAGGAGAGCGTCAGGACGTACTGGTCAGTCATCCCCGTAGAGTGCCATATTCACCGGTCCCGACAGGGCACCGTCCGTCAGGCGGACCGCGTCATGATGCGGAGCACATCGAGCGAGCGCGGCGGGGTGTCCGGGTCCTCGCCGTCGTTGACCGACAGCCGCACATGCGCGTCGCGGGCGGCGCGTACGGCCTCCGGCCAGCCATGATGTTCGATATAGGCCGATACGGGAGCATCCGCACCGACTTGATGCATGATCCGCAGCACGCGCAGAACGGCTACATCGACGAGGGCCGCCTCGCCGGAGTCGCGGAAGATCGTGCCGACGTACTTCTCGGCGGACCAGTTGTCCAGCCAGGTGTCCTCGACCAGGCGGTAGACGGCGTCGGTGACGTCGCCGTACTCCTCGCGGCCGGCCAGCCAGCACTCCTGATGGAAGACGGGATCGGAAAGCATGTGCAGCGCCGAGCGCACATTGCTGCGCCAGCGCCACCAGGGCATGTCATTGAGCGGCATGCCGCCCATGGTGGAGGAGCGACGGCCGCGACGGGAAGAGGGGACCGAACCTTGCTGCACGACTGCGATCGTACGTTCCCATGCCGGGCGGCCGAACCACCCCCTGGAATTCACCTTCACGTCACTCCTCGTTGAGCAATGCTCACTGCACCGTTACCCGGGAGGAGGAAATGTGGCTGAGCATGACCGGCAGGCGACGTTCCTCCTCCCCCCGCCCCTCCAGGACCTCACGGGTTCGCGCCGTGTGTATGACCGCGACGGCAGCCGTGGCGGCCGGAGCGTCGCTGGTCGCCGGCTGCGGCGTACTCCCTGGGACCACGGGGGGCTCCAGGGGAACCGTCAAGGTGATGACCTTCGCCCCGCAGGAGACCCGGGCGACGAACCTGCCCGGCATGCCCGCGATGGCGAAGGCGTACGCGCGCTGGGCCAAGGCGCAGGGCGGACTGGACGGGCACGAGTTGCAGGTGATCACCTGCAACGAGGAGAACACCACGACGGGTGCGGCCGCCTGCGCCAGGCGGGCGGTGAAGGAAGGCGTGGTCGCGGTCGTCGGCTCGTACAGCCAGCACGGCGACGCGTTCATGGCTCCGCTGGAGGCCGCGGGCATCCCCTTCATCGGCGGATACGGCATCTCCGAGGAGGAGTTCACCAGCTACCTCTCCTACCCGGTGAACGGCGGGCAGGCGGCCCTCCTCGCCGGAAACGGACGGCAGTTGGCGAACGTCTGCGAGCGGGTCTCGCTGGTACGCCCCAACACACTCGCGGGCGACGAGCTGCCCGAGCTGCTCAACTCCGGCCTCTCGGAAGGCAGTCGGCACACCTCGGCGGACATCGTCGCGGAGGAGGACGCGACGGACTACACCGCCCAGGCCAAGCAGGCCCGCAGGAAGGCGGGTTCGACGTCCGGGTTGGGGTCGGCGTCCGGTTCGAGTTCCGGTTCGAGTTCCGGTTCGAGTTCCGCTTCCGGTTCCGGTTCCGGTTCCGGTTCCGGCGACCGTCCCGGGTGCGTCACGGCAGCGCTCGGCGAGCGCACCGAGACCTTCTTCGACTCCTTCCGGCGGCTGCCCGAGGACGGCCGGAAGATCCGGGTCTCCTCCGTCATGGGCAGCGTCGGCCAGCCGCTCATCGACCGCACCGGCGGGCGCAACGGGCCCTTCGAAGGCGCCTACGTCACCGGCTGGTACCCGGACGCGGGCGATGCGCGCTGGAGCGAGATGGAGAAGGTGATCCGCGCCTACGCGTTCGGCGACAACCGGATCGACCCGGCGGACGCGGGCGTGCAGACGACCTGGATCGCGTACACCGTGCTGAGGGCGGTCATCCACTCCCTCGGCTCGGACGACATCTCGCCCGGGAAGATCGCGCGCGCCCTGGACGGCGGGGTGGAGGTGTCGACCGGCGGCCTGACGCCCCCGCTGCGCTGGGAGTACGAGGACATGCTCGGCACGCCCGGCTTCCCGCGGATTGTCAACAGCAGCGTGACGTACCAAGTGGTGCGCGACGGGCGGCTGGTGGCGCAGCGGCCGGGCTTCGTGGACGTCGCGAAGACGCTGGCGAACTCCGTGTCCCTGTAGCCCCTGCGCAGGGGCTACAGGGGACTACAGCTGGTCGGCGCGGCGCTCGGTGAGCTCGTACTTACGGGCGATCGCGTTCCACAGCGCGGAGGCCTCCCGCTTGGCCTTGGTCGCCTCACCGCTGGCACGGTTGGCCTGCGCGGTCTGCCCGGTGTTGCGGGCCTTGCCGCCCTTGCAGCCCTTCTTGTCCTTGACCTGCTGGGCCCAGGCCGCGTAGTGGTCGTCGGCGGACGCGGACGCCTGCCAGGCCTTGGTGAGCGCGGAGGTCAGCTCGGCGTGGCCGGCCAGCTTGTCGACGGCCAGCCCCTCCAGGCGGGTCACCAGACCGCGGCGCTGGTTCGCGGCCCCGCTCAGATCGGCGGCCGCCTGGTCCAGGTTCTGGCACTGCTTGATGCTCTCGACCGAGCGGATGACCGCGCCGCGGCTGTTGTTGCTGTCCGCGAGGAGCTTGTCGAGCGCCTCGGCCTGGGCCTTGGCGGGGTCGGCAGCGGCCTCGGTGCTGTTGTTGGGGGCGGCGGAGGTCGCGGCGACGTTCTTGCCGGCGCCGGGGTCGTCCTGCTTCTCGTCCCCGCCGTACATCACCATGCTGACGCCGAGCCCGAGGACGGCACAGCCGACGACGACGGCCGCGATGACAGGCACGCGGGAGGACTTGCGCTGCTCGGGCTCGTGCTCGGGCTCGTGCTGCTGGGCCTGTTGGTGCTGGGCTTGCTGATACTGGGGCTGCTGGTACTGCGGCCGGGTCAGCCGGGGCGTCTCGAAGCGGGGCAACTGCTGTGTGGAGGCGGGAGTTTGGGCGGTGGGCCCGTCCGTACGGAAGAGACTGTCGAACTCCGCGGGCGGCTGCCGGTCCCCCGGAGCCCCGGGCCTGATCCCGAACGGCGCGGCGCTGGGCGCGGCCGGCACGGGCGCGATGTACTGCGTCGCGTCGGCGTCGGCCGCCGCGCCGGGAGCGGCGCCGAGCCCGGTCCCGAGGAACTGCGTCGCCCCGGCGGGAGCCTCGAGGGGCAGAGCGCCGGGTGCGACGGGAGGGATGAACTGGGTGGCGTCGGAGTCCCCCGGGCCCGCGGCCTGCATCTGCGGCAGCGCCTGCCCCGGCTGACCCTGTGGCTGCCCCTGTGCGGGAAGGCTCTGCCCGTACGCGTCCTGCGGGTGCGAGCCCTGCGGAAGCGCCTGCGCGGGAGCCCCATGAGGCCCCAGCGCCTGCGGGTACCCGCCCTGGGCAGTCTGCCCGTGCTCGGGCAGGGCCTGAGGCGGAAGGGCCTGCGTGTGCGCGCCCTGCGGGCCGAAGTCCTGCGAGCCGAAGTCCTGCGGGCCGAAGTCCTGCGAGCCGAAGTCCTGCGGAGGCAGCCCGTGGCCCGGCAGCCCCTGCGTGATCCCGTCCTGAGGCGGCATCCGGCCGTCCGGTCCCTGCGAGTACGAGGGGCTCTGGTCGGGCAGTCCCTGCGGATACGAACCCTGAGGCAGCCCCTGCGGCGCAGACGGACCCTGCGGAGGCAGCGCCTGGCCCGGAGCGCCCTGCGCGGGCATCCCGTGCCCCTGCTGCGGCTGGGCTCCGTACGGCGGCTGCGGCGGCTCGGGCCAGCCCTGCTGCGAGACCGGTCCACCCGGCCCCTCCGGGCCGCCCGGCGCAGCCCCGGTCGGTGGTCCCCACGGCTGGCCCCACGGCTGGCCGCCCGCCGGAGCCACCTGGGCGTCGGAGACACCCGGTATCCAGGGCTCACTTCCGTCGGCGGGCAGCACGACGCCTTCGTGCGCGGGCCGCGCAGCAGGCAGCTGCTGCTCGTCACCCTGTCCGCTTTGCGTCACCGGGACTCCTACGTGTGGACCTATGGAATCGACGGCTCACGCTACCGGCTGCCTCAGCCGCTCCGCACACACGCGTGACAGCAGTAACAAGACTGCAGCTCAATACGCTGTTAAGGGGCGCACCAAGGGATCACCACAAACCTTCACACTCCCTTCCCCGCCCCTTACGCGCCCCTCCCGCGCCCCCTCACGCCGCCTGGAGCTCCAGGCGCGCACCGAACTCCCGCACCGCCGGCTCGTCCGCGTACGGATCCAGCCGCTGCTGCAGGTCGTCCAGATACTCCGCGCCCCGGCTGGAGCGCAGCCGCCCCAGCAGTTCCACCGCACGCGTGCCCGTATGACACGCCTCCTCCACCTCGCGCTGCTGCACCTGCGCCGTCGCCAGCAGCACGAGCCCGATCGCCCGCCGCCTGGCCCGCGACTCCGGGTGGCCCTCCAGCGCGTGGGAGGCATGGTGCGCGGCCGCCTCCGCCTGGCCCAGGTCGCGATAGCAGTGCGCCAGCTCGTCCGCGAGATAGGCATGGTCGAAGTGGGAGATCCACGCCGGGTCGTCGCCCGCCGCAGGCTCCGCCCGCTCCAGCGAGGCGAGCGCCTTGCCCGCCACCGCGTGGCAGGTGCGGGAGTCCCCGAGCAGCGCGTGCCCGCGCGCCTCCGCGGCGAAGAACATCGCCTCGGCCCGCGGAGTGACCCGCCCCTTCGCCCCTTCCTGAGCGGCCCGCGCCAGCTGTGAGATCTCCCGCGGGTTGCCCAGCTGGGCGGCCAGATGACTCATGGACGCGGCCAGCACATAGCCGCCGTACCCCCGGTCGCCCGCCGCCTGGGCGAGCCGCAGCGCCTGGATGTAGTAGCGCTGGGCGAGCCCCGGCTGGCCGGTGTCGACCGCCATGTACCCGGCGAGCTCCGTCAACCGCGCGACCGCCGCGAACAGTTCACGGCCGACGGCTTCGCGGTACGACCCCGACAGCAGCCCGGAGACGACGCTGTTCAGATAGTGGACGACGACCGGCCGGACATGGCCGCTGCCGAAGCGGTGGTCCAGCTCGGTGAGCGCCGCCGTCATCGCTCTTACCGCCTCGACGTCCGAGACCCCGACCCGCGCCCCCGCCGTGCGCGCCACCTGCGTGTCCGCGCCTGTGATCAGCCAGTCGCGGCTGGGCTCGACGAGCGCGGACGCGGCGACCGCGGACCCGGACAGGAAGTCGCGCCGTCCCACGTCGCTGCGCCACAGCTCGCAGACCTGCTCGATCGCGCCCAGCACTGTCGGCGAGAACTGCAGGCCCACGCCCGAGGCGAGGTTCTTGCCGTTGGCCATGCCGATCTCGTCGATCGTGACCGTGCGCCCGAGCTTGCGGCCCAGCGCCTCGGCGATGATTCCCGGCGCGCGGCCGCGCGGCTGCTGCCCGCGCAGCCAGCGCGCCACCGACGTCTTGTCGTAGCGAAGATCCAATCCCCGCTCGGCACCCACCATGTTGACTCGACGGGCGAGGCCGGCGTTGGAACACCCGGCTTCCTGAATGAGCGCCTGCAACCGTTCGTTCGGCTGTCGGGCTACGAGAGGCCTGGCTGCCATGACTACCCCCTGAGGCCGTGGGTGATCCATGAAGTGATCACTGCCCGGCTGATATACGGAGAATGCAGACTTCGAATGAGTTGGACTGTTATTTCCCGGACGACGTCCACCACGACGTCCGGGTGACGCGTCCACGCTGACGCCCCGTGCGTGTGGCTACCCGCCCGCAGCCGCCCCGCTTCATGCGCGCCCCCGTTCGTGCACCCGTGCGCCCCGCGTGCAGGATCGATGCCCCGTGTCCTCGCCGCCGCTCGCCCGTAACCCGAGGTGACGGCGGGAGTTGAGTGTGTCGTGAATGAGACCATCGGAGTCGAAGAGACCGTCGGAGTCACGGAAGCCGCGCACATCCCCCAGCAGCGCGGTGAGCTGCTGCTGGACAACGCCGTGCGGTATGCGGAGGAGCGGCACTGGGACGTGTTCCCCGGCACTTGGCTGGAGGCTGCGGAGGGCAGGGAACTGTGCTCGTGCGGCAACGCCGACTGCGCCTCGGCCGGCGCCCACCCGACCGGGCCGGACTGGGCGAACCAGGCGACCGGCAGCGGAACGGCGGCACAACGGCTGTGGTCGCAGCAGCCGAAGGCGTCGATCCTGCTGCCGACGGGACGCACCTTCGACGCTCTCGACGTTCCGGAGTCGGCGGGCTTTCTGGCCCTGGCGCGCCTGGAGCGTCTCGACCTGCCGCTGGGCCCGGTGACCTGCACCCCCGACCGCCGGATGCTGTTCTTCGTACTGCCCGGCGCTGCGGTCAAGGTCCCCGATCTGATCCGCACCATGGGCTGGATGCCGAGCTCGATCGATCTCGTCGCACGGGGCGAGGGCCACTACGTCGCGGCCCCGCCGACCCGCATCGGCGGCCATGGCGCGGTGCAGTGGGTCCGCCGCCCCACGCACGCGAACCGGTGGCTGCCGGACGCGGACGAGTTGATCAGTCCACTGGCCTACGCATGCGGGCGGGAGGCGGCCGCCGAACGGGCACGGCGTGGATGAGGAGCGTCCTACATAAGGTGGTCCCGTACAGATGGGCATACGGGGACACCGAAGGGCAGGGCACCATGCCGGACCGGGCAGTTGGAGCCGCAGAGGCGGGCGGAGCGCACACAGCGCCGCCCGCCGTTCGTGTTGAGGGACTGTGGAAGAGGTTCGGCGAGCAGGTTGCGGTCGCCGGCATCGACCTCACGCTCCCCGCGGGCAAGTTCATCGGCCTGGTCGGCCCGAACGGCGCGGGAAAGACGACGACCCTGTCGATGGTGACGGGCCTGCTCCGTCCGGACCAGGGCCGGGTGGAGGTGGTCGGCCACGACGTGTGGCGCGATCCGGTCGAGGTGAAGTCCCGTATCGGTGTACTGCCGGAGGGTCTGCGCCTCTTCGAGCGCCTGTCGGGGCGCGAACTGCTCGCGTACAACGGACGGCTGCGGGGTCTGCCGGGAGACGAGGTCGACAAGCGGGCCGCCCAGCTGCTGGACGTACTCGACCTGGCGGGCGCGCAGCACAAGCTGGTCGTCGACTATTCGACGGGCATGCGGAAGAAGATCGGGCTTGCGGCCGCCCTGCTGCACAACCCCGAAGTGCTCTTCCTGGACGAGCCGTTCGAGGGTGTCGACCCGGTCTCGGCGCAGACGATCCGCGGGGTCCTCGAGCGGTACACGGCCTCGGGCGCGACGGTCGTCTTCTCCAGCCATGTGATGGAGCTGGTGGAGTCGCTGTGCGACTGGGTGGCGGTGATGGCGGCCGGCCGGATCCGTGCGCAGGGCCCGCTCGCCGATGTACGGGGCGATGCGCCGTCGCTGCAGAACGCGTTCCTGGAGCTGGTGGGGGCGAACGGCCGGGACACCGGAGCGTCGCTGGACTGGCTCGGCGGCGGTACGCGTTGAGTACCTCATCCCTGACCTCGGCATCCCGGACCCAGGCAGCTGGGACCTCGGCCTCTTTGACCCCGCTCTTCGTCCGGCTCAAGCTGTCGCTGCTGCGCAACGGTCTGCGCCAGTCGTCCGGCCGCAGGGCCGCGTACATCTCGTCCGTCGTCGTCACGCTGCTGTTCGCGGCGCTCCAGCTGATCGGCCTGATCGCGCTGCGCGGAAACGAGTACGCGGCGTCGGTGGTGGTGCTGCTGACGGCCGTACTGGCGCTGGGCTGGGCGGTCATGCCGCTGTTCTTCCCCAGCGGTGACGAGACGCTGGACCCGACGCGGCTGGTGATGCTGCCGCTGCGTCCCCACTCTCTTGTACGGGCCCTGCTCGCCGCGTCCCTGGTGGGCATCGGACCGCTGTTCACACTGTGTCTTGCGGTGGGCTCGGCGTTCGCGGTCACGCACGGCATGGCTGGGGTCGTGGTCGCGGTCATCGCCGTGCCGCTCACCCTGCTGGTGTGCGTGGCGCTGGCGCGCGCGGTCGCGGCGGCCAACATCCGTCTGCTGACCTCGCGCAAGGGCCGCGACCTGGCGGTGCTCAGCGGTCTGGTGATCGCGATCGGCATCCAGGTCGTCAACTTCGGCGCGCAGCGGCTCGGCGACGCGGGGGGTCTCTCGGCGCTCGACCCGGTGGCGTCCGTGGTGCGCTGGATTCCGCCGGCGTCGGCGATCGGTGCGGCGGACTCGGCGAGCGAGGGCGCGTACGCGGTCGCCGCGGGCCAGTTGGCACTGTCGGCGGTGGCGCTGTTCCTGCTGCTGTACTCCTGGCAGCACAGTCTGACGAAGCTGATGACGGCCCCGGACGGTTCGACGCTGGCCGCGGCCTCGGAGCCGACCCGCAAGGAGTCCGCTTCCAGCTTCCACCACCTGCTGCCGGAGGGCCGTACGGGCACGGTGATGCAGCGCAGCCTGCGCTATGTGTGGCGGGACCCGAAGACGAAGGCGGCGTGGGTGACGGCGCTGGCGATCGGCCTGATCGTGCCGCTGTTCAACGCGCTGCAGGGCACCGGCTCGATCTACTTCGCCTGCTTCGCGGCGGGAATGCTGGGCATCCAGATGTACAACCAGTTCGGCCAGGACACCTCGGCGTTCTGGATGGTGGCGCTGACGATCTCGTCCACGAAGGACGCATACGTGGAACTGCGGGCGCGGGCACTGGCGTTGCTGGTGATCACGCTCCCGTACACGGCGCTGGTCACGATCCTCACCGCGTCGCTCCTCGGCAACTGGAAGGCCCTGCCGGAGGTGCTCGGTCTGTCCTTCGCCCTGCTGGGCGCGATGCTGGCGACCGGGGCGGTCGCGTCGGCGCGCTTCCCGTACTCGATCCCACAGGACAGTGCGTACAAGAACGTCGCCCCGGGGCAGGGCGGCCTGGCCTGGATCTCGATCTTCGGCGGCATGATCTCGGCAGCGGTGCTGTGCGCGCCGGTGATCGCGCTGACGATCTGGCTGCACGCGGCGAACGCCGGCCAGTCGGCGCTCTGGCTGCTGTTGCCGCTGGGCGCGGCGTACGGCCTGCTGATCGGCTGGGCGGGCGTACGGGTGGCGGCACCGCAGACGGCGAACCGGCTGCCGGAGATCCTGGCGGCGGTCAGCAAGGGGTGAGGGCGGGGGCCTGGTTCTACGGTGCCTCACACCCGTGACGTAGCGTCATGGGCATGTCGACGCCGCCTCCCAACCCTTATACGCAGCCGCAGTATCCGCAGCAGCAGCAACCGTATCCCCAGCAGGGGTACGCGCCTCAGCCGCCGTATCCGCAGCAGGGGTCCGCGCCTCAGCCGCCCGCCGGGCACCCGTACGCGCAGCCGCAGCCGCAGCAGTACCCGTACCCGTACCCGCAGCAGTACGGCGGGGGTTGGGGCGCGCCGCCGCCCCCGCCGAAGAACAAGGGCCCGATGATCGCGCTCATCACGGTGGCGTCCATCGCGGGCATCTTCGCCATCTCGTGGTTCGGGAACAACGTCGTCGGCGGCGGATCGAGCGGCACCGGCTTCCCGGCGGCGGAGTACGAGCTGACGCTGCCCAAGACGCTGCTCGACGGAAAGTACAAGCTGTCCGACGACCAGTCCGCCAAACACCAGGAGGAGTTGGCCGGCATGAGCGGGGCCAACGTCCGCGATGCCAAGGCCTCGGTGGCCCAGTACCTCTCCACGTCCGAGTCCGGTGTTCTGATCGTCTCGGGCATGCACGGCCGTATCAAGGACCCGGACAAGGCCCGCACCAAGATCCTTAGCAGTGCCGAGGAGTCGGACGGCTCCACTATCGCCGTACCGCCCAAGGACTTCACTCCGGCGGGCTCGGAAGTAACCATCACCTGCCAGGTGCTGACGACGGAGCAGACGGGCGGCGGCACGAACACGCTCCCTATGTGTGCCTGGGCCGACGCCAACACGAACGTGGCGGTCGGCCTGACCACAGTCCGGATCTCGAAGCAGTCCCCGGAGGAGGTCGACCTCAAGTCGGTGGCGGAGGCGACGGCGAAGATCCGCGCTCAGATGCGCAAGCCGATCGGCTGATGCCTCCTGGGGCCTGTCTTCCATAGACCCCGTAGACCCGTAGACGCGTATACACATTCGCCATACACATTCGCCCGAGCGACGCCCTCCACCGGGATCCGCACACCGAACCGACACAACTCCGCGCCCTCATCACGGCCATGAGGGCCGGCGTGAGGGATGAGCGCCCGTATCTGCGCTCCGCCTCCGCGGGTGCCCCGAACCGGGGCATCCACCCCTCGGAGCGACGGTTTCCAGTCGATGCGGGCCTCACAACCAGGGCGTCGCTCCGCACATCACCGCAGCTCAGACGGTAGTTTTCCGTTGCACCACCGGAAATTGCCCACATGCTGGACACCCTCGCACACCCGCTCCGAGCTGCCCGAACGACCATTCGGTCGCTCCCGCTTGTTCGTATTCGGCCGGAAAAGGGCGATCGATGTGCGCTCACTGTGCGCATGGGCAAGACTCCTGACCGCAATCAACCCCCGAGCGAAGGAGTTTCACAGATGCGTTACATCCGCAACACAATCGCCGCTGCCGCCACCACCGCGGCCCTCGTTCTGACCACCCCGGCGGTCGCCGGCATCGCGCAGGCCCAGCCCGCGCAGCCCACTCAGGCGAAGAGCCTGTACGCGCCCTCCGCGCTCGTACTAACGATCGGCAAGGGTGCGGAGGCCACGACGGCCACCGTCGTGCGCGCCGCGACCCTGAGCTGCGCCCCGCGCCCCGACGGCACCCACCCCTCGGCTGCTGCGGCGTGTACGGAACTGATGGCCGTGGAAGGCAACTTCGCCGCGCTGACCAAGTCGCCGTCGCACAAGCCGTGCACGCGCCAGTGGGACCCGGTCGTGGTCACCGCTCAGGGCGTCTGGCAGGGCAAGCACGTCACCTGGTCGGCCACGTACGGCAACGCGTGCGAGATGGAGGGCAGCCTGGCCCAGGGCGCGGTCTTCGCGTTCTGACCCTGCCGTCCCCTCACGCGATGTTCCACGAGGCCGGCAGCCCACCCCCGCAGAAGACGCACACGAAGTCGTCCTCCCGCACGACGTTGACCTCCCCGCAGACAACGCACCGCCGGAAGACGACCTCGTACGTGAACCCGTCAGGCCGACCGATCCCGACCCGATCCAGCGCCTCGGCAACAGCCGGCCAGGAGTCGAGGTCGGGGCAGTAGCCGGTCGACTGGTTGCTGACCTCGCTGATCGCCCAGCCGTTGCCGCCACGGCTGAAGGCGATCTCCCCGGCACCGATTACCAACCCGCCCCCGGCGCAGGCGACATGCTCACTCCGCCGCGGCGCAAGTCGCAGATCCCCGCCCGCATCGACGACGTAGGTGAACGGCTCCGCCAGTTCCTCGGCAGTCTGTTCCGTGACCCAGTCCTCGAAGCCCCAGGGCGTACGAACGATCCGGCCCCCGCTCCCGGGCCGGACGGCGTCCCGAATCTCGTCGGGCCCGACGTACGCGTAACTCCGCCCGCCGGCCATGCGTCATCCCACCTTCGATGAAGTCCTGGCCGCTCAGGGCGTCAGCACGCCGTCCAGGAACGGCTCAATAGCCGTGCGCCAGCCCTCCGGCTGGTCGTAGTGCACCAGGTGGCCGGCGTCCGCCACTTCCGCGTACTCCCCCCTCGGCAGGACCCGCACCATCTCCTGCGCCTCCGCACGGCCCAGTTCGCCGTCGAGGCCGCGGACCACCAGGGTCGGGCACTGGACCTGGGCCAGTTCCTCCCAGTGCGCGTCGTAGACCCAGGTCTCGCGGGACATGAGCATCTGGCGGCGGGAGAAGACCGGGCGCCAGCCGTCCGCGCGCTCCGCCATGACTTCGGCGAAGAACTCGCCGCGGGAGGGGTTGTGACGCTCCAACCAGGGGTCGTCCTCGCCGAACCACTTGCGGACGTCCGCCAGCGTCGCGAAGGGGACGGGCCAGGAGCGGAACCAGTCGCTCCACTCGCGCTGGGAGGCCGCGCCGAGCGCCGAGGCACGCATATCGCAGATGATCAGGGCGTGGACCAGGTCCGGGCGCTTTGCCGCGACCTGCCAGGCGGTGAGCGCGCCCATCGAGTGGCCGATCAGGGTCACCGGGGCGAGGCTCAGCTGTTCGATGGCGGACTCGGCGTCGGAGACGTACGCCTCGCGGGTGAACGGTCCCTCCGCCGGCTTGTCACTACGGCCGTGTCCGCGCTGGTCGAGGGCGACCGCGCGATGACGCTCGGCCAGCCAGCGGGCCGTGGAGGCCCAGTGTGCTGCACGGCCCATCAGTCCGTGCAGCAGTAATACCCCGGGGGCCTCCGCCTCGCCGCGCCCTTTTGGCGGGTCGGCGAACTCCCAGGCAGCCAGGCGTACGCCCTCAGCTCCGATTACGTCGATGCGCCGCACCATGTGGCCTGGCACCCCCTTCTCTCCCCCAGGTCGTCCTGCCCTATCCAGCCCTGCCAGACTATCGAACCTTTATTCGAAAATGCGGTCTCGGCGCGCAACACCCCTCGTTCGAGTGACCGCGCTCAAGGATTGACTCCCGCCCCCATGGGGAGATCTTCTGCGGGAGGCGGGCCACTCGGGGATGAGGGCCCGTGGGGAATGACCCTGGGAGCTCGGGGCTCCGGGTCAGCACAGGGGAGGACAGGCCCCGGCGCCCATAAGCGCCGGGGCCCTCCTGTGGAGACATGGCTGCGCAGCTGACGTGCTGGACGCGGTGGACGCGCTGTTGCGCGCGCGGGGCGTACGACGGGCGCATCACCCAGTTCCCTCCCCGGCCGTGGGGTCATATGCCTCAGCCACAGCGTGGCACGCGAACCGCCCGGGCGCTGCCATTCCGGGCGGAAAACGGTTACTGGCGGGTGGAAATCGACTACTGCTTGGCCACAAACACATGCGAGGCCACATCAGCCTCAAGTTCCGCGGCCTCCCCACTGCTGCCCACCAGCACTCCGCCCGCGGACTCCGTCACACTCACCACCGAGCCGGGCTGCACGCCCGCCCGCCGCAAGGTGTACATCAGCTGGGCATCCGTCTGGATCGGCTCGCCGATACGCCGTACGACCACGGTCTTGCCGTCCACGCCCGGGTCCAGATCCGCCAGCGAGACCATGCCGTCGTCCAGGAACGGGTCGGCCTCCGCCTTCTCGCCCAGCTCCTCGAGACCCGGGATCGGGTTCCCGTACGGAGACTCCGTCGGGTGGCGCAGCAGCTCAAGCACGCGCCGCTCCACCGCCTCGCTCATCACATGCTCCCAGCGACATGCCTCCGCGTGGACCTGCTCCCACTCCAGGCCGATCACGTCGACGAGCAGACACTCGGCGAGCCGGTGTTTGCGCATCACGCGCGTCGCGAGCCGCCGGCCCTCCTCGGTCAGCTCCAGGTGGCGGTCGCCCGCGACCGTCACCAAGCCGTCCCGTTCCATACGCGCCACGGTCTGGCTGACCGTCGGGCCGCTCTGGTCGAGCCGCTCGGCGATGCGGGCGCGCATGGGCACCACACCTTCCTCTTCCAGTTCGAGGATGGTGCGGAGATACATCTCCGTCGTGTCGATCAATCCGGACATACGTGCCCCTCGATGCTCTGACTCGAAAACAGTCGTGCGCTGGCCCCGACTCAATTCTGACGCATCCCACTGACAACCGTCCCGTGCCGGGGGAAGCCCTTCGGCGACCCGATGCGCAGGGCTCGTCGGGGAGCCCGTATTGACAGGGCAATGGTCCAGACCGCAACGTGATCCGCGACACGGGTATTCCCGCGGTCGTCCATCTGGTCCACCCCCGTGCACCCGTCCGCCACGCGCAGGTGCACGTGCACGCGCACAGGTACCCCTCCCTGTTCCCCATCCCCCGAAAGGGCTCGGCGATGAGCGAGAGCAAGCTGGCCGGTCAGTTCTTCGACGCCGCGATCGGTCTGCTGCAGCGTGCGCGGGACGAAGAAGCGCCGAACATCGCGGCCGCGGGAGTCGCGATCGCGGACACCGTCGCGGCGGGCGGCCGCCTCTTCGCCTTCGGCGCCGGGCACTCCTCGCTGGCCGCGCAGGACGTCGTATACCGGGCCGGCGGCCTCGCCCTGATGAACCTGCTCGCCGTCCCAGGCGTCGTCGGCGTCGACGTCATGCCGGCGACGCTCGGCTCCGCGCTGGAGCGGGTGGAGGGGCTGGCGGGGGCGGTGCTCGACTCCAGCCCGGCGAAGTCCGGCGACCTGCTGGTGATCATCTCGCTCTCCGGGCGGAACGCGCTGCCAGTGGAGATGGCGATGAACGCGCGGGCGCTCGGGCTGAAGGTCATCGGGGTGACGTCGGTGGCATACACGCATGGGACCAGTTCGCGGCATGTGTCCGGGACCTTCCTCAAGGACCACTGCGACATCGTGCTGGACTCGAAGATCGCGGTCGGGGACGCGGAGCTGACGCACGAAGGGATCGAGGCGCCGTTCGCGCCCGCGTCGACCGTCGTCACGAGCGCGCTGATGCAGGCGACGATGGCCGCGGCGGCGGAACAGCTGGTGGAGCGGGGGATCGAGCCGCCGCTGCTGCGGTCGGGGAATGTGGACGGCGGGCATGAATGGAACGGCCGCGTGATGAGCGAGTACGCGGACCGGATCTTCTTCCGTCACTAGCCGGTGCGGGCGGCGTCCTGCTTTGCCCGGGCATATCAAGCCCATCTGAGGGTCCCCCCACACCCGCAGGGCGTGGGGGGCGGGTGGGGGCCCGCCCGCGGTTACGGGAAAGGGCGGAGCCCCGGCTAACAGCTCAGTCCCCCCGTGTCACCCGCGCCAGATCCAGCGCCGCCCCCGCAAGCACCCCCACGCTCTCCGCATACACCGCGTCCGCCCGTTCGAAAGCCGGGCGGCCCTGGCCGCGGAGGAAGGTGAGGACGCCCAGTGTCCGGCCGCGGCTGCGGAGCACCGTGCACAGCGCGTGCACAGCGTCCCGCGGCCACTGGCGCTCCGCCGCCCAGTCACCCTTCGCCCCGGCCGCACCACCTGCCGGCGCGCTCGCGCGGACGGAGCCGTTGCGGTCGGCCGACTGGAGCGCCGGATGGCCCGGCGGATAGCGCACCGGGATACCGCCGCCCGCCACCGGCATGCACGGGCCCGGCGCACCCCGCGGAGTAGCCGCGGCGCGGATCAGCCGCTCCCCGTCCCGCTCCGTCAGATCGATCAGCGCATGGTCCGCGAAGCCCGCCAGCGCGAAGTCGAGATACGCCGTCGCCGCCTCCATCGGGTCCTCGCACTCCGCCGCCGCCCGCCCCGCCCGGTGCAGCTGGCTCGACCGGAAGCGCAGCCGGTCCGCCTCCTGCCCGGCCAGCTTGGACTCCGTCACGTCGTGGAACAGCCACCCCACCCCCAGCGGAACCGGCTCCTCCGCGAGTGGCGAGGCCAGCCGCAGAAAGCCGCTGCGCCAGCAGCGCCGTTGCTCCCCCTGGGACGTACTCAGCGTCACCCACAGATCAGCGAGTCCCCGCGGTGCGCCCTCCGCCAGCACATGATGGAGGGCGCCCTCCAGCTCTTCCACGCCCTGGACGACCAGCTCACCCAGCGGCCGCCCGAGCGGGGACGTACGCCCGGCGCCGAGCGCCCGCGCCGCATGTCCGTTGACGACGGTCGGCCGCAGGTCCACGTCGACGAGTACGACACCCCAGGACGCGTCCTCGAACAGCGCCTCGCTCAGCGCGATCGACCGCTCCAGGTCGATCTGCGCATGCACCTCGCTGAACGCGCAGTACACCCCGGTCGGCTTGCCGTCCGCACCGAGCACCCGAGCCGACTGGGTCCGTACGAGAACGCGCCCGCCGTCCTTGCGCAGCAGTGCGAACTCATGGACCTGCCGCCCCGGCGCATCCATCGCGGCCATCAGCCGCGCCTGCACCTCCCCGGCATCGGCGGTCCGCACCGCCCACCCGGCGAATCCCCGCCGGCCGACGGCCTCCTCGGGCGACCAGCCGAGAATCCGCTCGGCCTCGCGGTTCCAGTGCGTGATCGCGCCGTCGGCGTCGAACGCGCAGAGCGCAGCGTCCATCCCGTCCAGCAGCGCGGCAAGCAACTCCGCCCCGGGCACGGGCGCGGGCTCCTCGGACCCCGCGCCCTCCCGCTCCGGCTCGTCAGGCCCGAGCGCATTGGTGGTCTCACTCTTGGAAGCACTCATCCTGGACCCCCTGCAGGACGCGTCCGCGCGAGGTTATGCACGTCAGATCATTGAACTCGAACGTGACGCAGGACACACCAGGTTCGCGGAAATCGTTGCCTTCCGGAAATCGGCCGCGACTGGACTACACCAACGGCGTTCACTTGTTCGGGATTTTGGGTGCGATCACACATACGAGCGGGATCGGACGACTTCCCGGCAGCCGACGAGGTCGCCGTGGATACCGTCGCTCATGGCGCACTCGGCGAAAGGAGATCACTCGCTCCCGCTCCCTCCGTCGGCGGAGGCGAGCCGAGTGAACAGCCTCAGTCATCCGGATCAGTTGATCAAAGGGAGGTGCCCTTCGATGACTACGTTTCCCGCAGGCGAGCAGACCCACCAGGCTGTGCTTCCTCAGCAGCCTGCTCTGGAATCCGTGGGAGCAGACAACCCCGGGAGCAGGGACGAAACGGCTCACGGACAGCCCGCCACCGCGCGGGCCACCGGCAGGGAACATGGGCGAGGGGAAACCGACGAGCGCAGCACCCGGCCACGTCGGCGTCACGCCGCACAGGCAGAGACCGGAGACGGTGACGTCCCGACACACGGCAATACGTACAAAGGTGGAGCAGGCGCGAGCAGGGTGTTCGTCCTCGCGAACGACGGCCGTCCCCTGATGCCGTGCCACCCAGCACGGGCACGCGAACTACTCGCCAAAGGCCGGGCCGTCGTCGCACGGCAGGCCCCGTTCACCATCCGGCTCAAGGACCGAAGCCGCGCCGATTCCGAAGTCGAGGGCGTACAGCTTCGGATTGACCCGGGCTCCAAAGGCACCGGTATCACGATCACGGACTCGAAGAAGGAGGCCGCACAAGACGGCAAGACGGTGACTGTGAGGCGCGGGCTCGTCTCGGTCGAACTCCAGCACCGGGGCCAACAGATCCACAAAGCAATGGGGCAACGAGCGGGATACCGTCACCGCCGACGCGCGGCCAACTGTCGCTACCGCCCGCGCAGATCCAACAACCGCACTCATCCGCAGGGCTGGCTTGCGCCGTCACTCCGGCACCGTGTCGACACCACTCTCTCCACAGCTGGCCGCCTCTGCCGGTACGCACCCATCACCGAGATCCATATCGAGCGCGTTGCCTTCGACACCCACGCCATGAGCGCGGGCAAGGATCTCACCGCAGCCGAATACCGGAGCGGCACCCTGGCAGGGACCGAGATCCGCGAGTACCTACTCGCCAAATGGGGGCGATCCTGCGCCTACTGCGGGGCCACAGGCGTGCCGCTCAACATCGACCACGTCCGACCACGCAGCCGCGGCGGGTCAAACCGCATCTCAAATCTGGTGCTGGCATGCATCAGCTGCAACCAGGCCAAGGGGGCCACCCCCGTAACCGAATTCCTGGCCCGCCGACCAGATCGCCTCGCAACCATCCTTGAACAGGCCAAGGCACCTCTGCACGACGCCGGAGTCATGAACGCGACCCGCCAGCAACTCGCCTGCGCCCTGGAAGCCCTTGGACGGCCGGTCCACGTGTGGTCGGGCGGCCGCACGAAGTGGAACCGCACAGCCATGGGCCTCAACAAGTCCCACACCCTCGACGCCCTCTGCGTCGGCCGGCTGGATCACGAGAACGGGGACACCATTGTTCGGGTCCCCCAGCAGGTCTCCGTCATCAAGGCCACAGGTCGCGGCGTATACGCCCGTACTACCCCCGACCGGTTCGGCTTCCCTCGTCTTCGGCGTCCGCGCCGCAAGCAGCACTACGGCTTCGCCACCGGCGATCTCGTCCGCGCCACCGTGCCCACCGGAAGGTGGAAAGGCACCTGGACAGGGCGCGTGGCCGTCCGAGCCACGGGTCAGCACAGCCTCACCACGCCGGTGGGCCGCTTGAACGTGTCCCATGTGAACCTACGACTCCTCCAGCGGGCAGACGGCTACTCGTACGCACAAAAACAAGAGGTCATAAAAATCGGTTGAGCCGCTTCCCGAGGGGTGCCTAAGGTGTGATTCACGCTTAGAGAGGAGGTGGTTCGGAAGTGATGTCTTACCGGACAAGCGAGGTGGCTGCGGGCTAACGGCCTGCCGTCGCACTCTGTGCACCTCGGCAGGCCGCCTGCCGAAATTCCAAGCAGTCACCCGACCCGTGGGCCGCCGGTAAGTCCGGCCGGCTCCCTCCGTCTCGTACGGCAGGGACCAAGGCCCACGGGTCGTCTGCGTTCCCGGGCCCCGCTCACGGAGCCAGCCGCTCGACCCGCCACCCCTCATCCGTACGGACATACCGCAGCCGGTCGTGCAACCGGTTCTCGTGGCCCTGCCAGAACTCCACCGTCTGCGCCTCGACCCGGTAGCCGCCCCACTCCGGCGGCACCGGGACCTGTTCGCCCTCCGGGTAGCGGGTCGCCAGCTCCTCGTATCTGCGCAGCAGGTCCTCGCGCGAGCCGATCACCGACGACTGCTCGCTCGCCCACGCGCCCAGCTGCGAGCCGTGCGGGCGGCTGCGGAAGTACGCGACCGTCTCGTCGCGGCCGATGCGGGCCACGGTGCCGTTGACGATGACCTGGCGGGCGATCGGGTGCCAGGGGAAGAGCAGGGAGGCGTACGGATTGGCGTCCAGCTCCCGGCCCTTGCGGGAGGCGTAGTTCGTGTAGAAGACAAAGCCACGGGTGTCGAACTGCTTCAGCAGCACAGTGCGGGACGACGGGCGGCCCTCCGGCGACGCGGTGGAGACGATCATGGCGTTCGGCTCGTGCAGACCGGCGGAGGCGGCGTCCTTGAACCAGTGCGCGAACTGGTCAACGGGATCGGGAGCCAGCTCCGTCTCCAGGAGCGGGGTAGAGCGGTACTGCTCCCGCATGACCGCGGGGTCGTGCGAGTCCGCGGGGTCGTGGGCAGGAGCGAGATCCGGGCGCGGGGCGGCATGGTCGGTCACGGGGCCATCCTGCCTCAGCGGCCCAGTTTGCCCGGCACGGAGTGCCGCTAATCCTTCCCGCCCGAAATGGCGCAGTGTGCCGGATGTCACGCTTCCCCGCATCAGCCGGACCGGACAAAATCTTGGGTCGGGCCACTGTGGCCCCCATACAGCAGGGGATATCGTGCCTGCCTCCCGGCGATTGGGTGACCACCAGCCGCACGGGGCATCACCGGGGTGATTGACCCACACCTGTCGTACACATCTTGAGGAGCCGCCTGATGTCCGACTTCGTACCTGGACTCGAGGGAGTCGTCGCGTTCGAAACGGAGATCGCCGAACCCGACAAGGAGGGCGGCTCGCTCCGCTACCGCGGTGTCGACATCGAAGACCTGGTGGGCCATGTGTCCTTCGGGAATGTGTGGGGGCTGCTGGTCGACGGCGCGTTCAATCCCGGGCTGCCGCCCGCCGAGCCCTTCCCGATCCCGGTGCACTCCGGTGACATCCGGGTCGATGTGCAGTCGGCGCTGGCGATGCTCGCCCCCGTGTGGGGCCTGAAACCGCTGCTGGACATCGACGAGGCGCAGGCTCGCGACGATCTCGCGCGGGCCGCGGTGATGGCGCTTTCGTACGTGGCACAGAGTGCGCGCGGCCAGGGTCTGCCGATGGTCCCGCAGAAGGAGATCGACAAGGCGCAGTCCGTCGTCGAGCGGTTCATGATCCGCTGGCGCGGTGAGCCGGACCCCCGGCATGTGAAGGCCGTCGACGCCTACTGGACCTCGGCCGCCGAGCACGGCATGAACGCCTCCACCTTCACCGCCCGCGTCATCGCCTCGACGGGTGCGGATGTCGCGGCCGCCCTCTCCGGCGCCGTGGGAGCCATGTCGGGCCCGCTGCACGGCGGCGCCCCCTCCCGTGTCCTCGGCATGATCGAGGAGATCGAGCGGACCGGGGACGCGACCGCCTACGTCAAGCACGCACTCGACAAGGGCGAGCGGCTGATGGGCTTCGGGCACCGGGTCTACCGCGCGGAGGACCCGAGGGCGCGCGTGCTGCGCCGTACGGCCAAGGAACTGGACGCGCCGCGCTTCGAGGTCGCGGAGGCACTGGAGCGGGCGGCACTCGATGAGCTGCACAACCGCCGACCGGACCGGGTGCTTGCCACGAACGTGGAGTTCTGGGCGGCGATCATCCTGGACTTCGCGGAGGTCCCGGCGCACATGTTCACGTCGATGTTCACCTGCGCGCGTACGGCGGGCTGGTCGGCGCACATCCTGGAGCAGAAGCGCACGGGACGGCTGGTGCGGCCGTCCGCGCTCTACGTCGGGCCGGGGTCGCGGGACCCGCGCGAGATCGCGGGCTACGAGGACATCTCGAACCTCGGGGGCTGAGCAGGGCCCCGGTCACGCCGGGGCCCGGGGCACGGCCGCCGCCGCTTACGCCGCCGGCTCCAGCAGGTCCGCATGGTGCCGGGCGGCGACCAGCGGGTGCGCCCGCAGCTTGCCCTTGAGCTCGTTGCGGCCGTACTCGGCGAACAGCGGATTCGCCGGGTCCGCGCTCACACCCGGCGCGTGTGCCGCGTACGGGAACGGCAGCGGCTCGATCCGGGCGTCCAGGCGCGGGTTGTAGAAGAACGGCACGGAGAACCGCTCCGTGGCCCCGGGCGGGCTGACCACCCGGTGGTTCGTCGCCTTGAGATAGCCGTTGGTGGCGACCTCGAGGAGCTCGCCGAGGTTGACGACGAACGCACCCGGCAGCGGCGGTACGTCGTGGAAGGCGCCGTCCTCGCGCTCCACCTGGAGGCCGCCGATCCGGTCCTGCTGAAGCAGGGTCAGGAAGCCGTAGTCCTTGTGTGCGCCAACGCCCTGGCCCCCGCCCTCTACGGCGCTGCCCGGGTAGCGCACCAGCTTGAGGTGCAGGTGTGCCCGGTCGCCGAAGACATCGTCGTAGAAGTCCGCGGGTGCGCCGATGGCGGTGAGCAGTTCGGTGAGGAGCTTGTGGGCGACCCGGCTGAGCCGGTCGATCCAGGCGAGCGCGGCGGGGCGCAGCTCGGGCAGGGCGGCGGGCCACTGGTTGGGTCCCTCCAGCCACCAGTACCCGGGCTCGCCGGGGCCGGGGACGCGGGCGGGCCGTTCGGCGCCGATGTCGAGCTGGTCGCGCCAGTCCATGCTGCCGCCGGTGCGCTCGTCTCCGGTGCGCGTGTAGCCACGGAAGTGCGGCGAGTTGATGTTGTCTATGGCGAGGCGGTCCGCCTCGGGCAGCGCGAAGAAGGCCCGCATGGCGGTGGTGAGCGCAGTGGTCTCGGCGTCGGTGACACCGTGCCCGGTGAGCTGGAAGAAGCCGACGTCATGGGCGGCGCTGTGCAGCTGTGCATGCAGCAGGGCCCGGGCCTGGGGGCCGCGGTCGGCGGCCGAGAGGTCGATGACGGGAAGCTGAAGGTACGACATGGATGTGTCCACGGGGTGTGCGTGGTCCCATGGGGCCGCCAGGGGTGGGGCGGGGCCACAGGTGCCGGGGTGGAGAGGGGGCTGTGCGCTGACTCAGAGGGAGCGTCGACAGCCCATGCTCGTGACGCGGACGTAGTCCACGTGGCGGCGTCGTACGAGCAGAAGCATCCGCCCAGGATACTGCGGACCGGCCGGGACGGTGGTGTCCCAGGTCACAGGCGGTTCAGCCCAACCGTCACACGCGGATCAGCCCAACGCGTCGTCCAGCATTGCCGCCCACTGCGCCACCACCCTCCTACGGCGCGCGGCGTCGTCCGTGAGGAGGTTGGCGAGGCCCAGGCCGCGGGCCATGTCGAGCAGCCCCTGGACCGTTTCGCGTACGCCGGGACGCGATTCGTCCACCTCCAGCAGCTGGACGGCGATCCGATGCGTCTCGCGGCCGACCCTGGCCTCCAGCTCGGTGACCCGCGAGTGCAGCTGGTCCTCGTTCGACGCCGCCACCCAAAGGTGCAGCGCGGCCCGGAACAGCGGCCCGGTGTAGAGGTCGACGAGGGCCGCGACGACCGCCGTACGGTCCTGGGTCGGGAGCGCCCGCAGGGCCTGTGAGCGCTCCTCCGCCACATATTCGACCGCCGCCGTGAACAGGTCCTCCCGGGTCGGGAAGTGGTGCTGTGCCGCGCCCCGCGAGACTCCGGCCCGCTCGGCGACCGCCGAGACGGTCGAGCCCGCCCAGCCGTGTTCGGCCAGGCAGGACACCGCGGCTTCGAGCAGCCGCTGCCGGGTGGCCCGGCTGCGGTCCTGCTTGGGCTCCTTGGCCTTCGGTTCCTTGGCCTGCGGCTCCCCGGCCCGCGACGCGGCCCGCGACGTGGCCCGCGACGTGGCCCGCGGCCCCTTGGCGGCGGAGGTCACAACACCCATGCGGGGTCCCGTCGTTCGAGGAAGGACGTCATCCCCTCGCGTGCCTCCGCGGAGGCGAAAAGCGACGCCGAGCGCTGTACAAGATCCTCCGCGTCGCGGTCGAAGGTCTCCAGCACCCTAGCTCCGAGCAGCTCTTTCGAGGCGGCCAGCCCCTGCGGGGACGCCCTGCGCAGCCCGTCGAGCACCGGTGCGAGCGCCGCGTCCACATCGTCCGCGGCGAGCGTGATCAGTCCCGTACGAGCAGCCTCCGCCGCGTCGAAGCGCTCCCCCGTGAGGTAGTAGCGCTCGGCCGCGCGCTGGTCCATCCGCGGCAGCAGCGGCAGCGAGATCACGGCGGGCGCGACCCCGATCCGCACCTCCGTGAAGGCGAAGTCGGCGGCGCTGGCTGCGGCCGCGATGTCGCAGGCACCCAGCAGCCCGAGGCCGCCGGCCCGGACATGCCCGGTGACGCGTGCCACCACCGGTTTCGGCAGCGTGACGATCTGCCGCAGCAGGGCGACGAAGGTGTACGGGTTCGGCGGGGCCTTCAGATCGGCGCCCGCGCTGAACGTGGAGCCGGTGTGGGTGAGCACCACGGCCCGTACGGACTCGTCCTTGGCGCACTCCCCCATCGCCTCGCCGAGCTCGCCGACGAGCCGCGCCGACAGGGCGTTGCGGTTCTCCGGCGAGTCCAGCGTCAGGGTGGTGATGCCGCGCTCGTGCGCGGTGGCGAGAAGCGTCACGTGTTCTCCCTCTTGATCGGCTCCCGGTCCCTCAGTTCACGCCTGAGGATCTTTCCGGAGGCGGCGCGCGGAACCACGCCGGTGAACGAGACACAGCGGATCTTCTTGTACGGCGCGACCCGCTCCGCCACGAAGGCAATCACATCGTCCTCGGTCAGCTCCTCGGCGTCCCGCTGCCGTACGACGTACGCCTTCGGGATCTCGTTCCCGTCCACGTCGTACACGCCGATCACAGCCGCGTCCGCGATGCCCTCGTGGGTGAGCAGCAGCGCCTCCAGCTCTGCCGGAGCGACCTGGAAGCCCTTGTACTTGATGAGCTCCTTGACCCGGTCGACGACGAAGAGCCAGCCGTCGCCGTCGACGCGCCCGACGTCGCCGGTGTGCACCCAGCCGTCCGCATCGATCATCTCGGCGGTCGCCTCGGGCCGGCCGAGGTAGCCCTTCATCACCTGCGGTCCGCGGATCGCTATCTCGCCCTCCTCGCCGACGCCGACGTCCTTGCCGGGGTCGTCGAGACAGACGAGCCGCATCTCGGTCGAGGCGATGAGCTTGCCGACGGTGCCGGGCGGCGGGTTGTCGGCCGCCGGCGGCACCACATGCGTGCCGGGCGACAGCTCGGTCATGCCGTATGCCTGGCCGATGGGCGGGAGCCCGAGCCGCCGGGAGCAGGCGGCGGCCAGTTCGGCGGCCAAGGGAGCGGCCGAGCAGATGACGTAGGTCAGCGAGCCGAGGTCGTACTGCGCGACCGCCGGGTGCTTGGCGAGCGCGAGGACGATCGGCGGGGCGACGTACAGACCGTTGATGCGGTGCTTCTCGATCGCCCCGAGGAAGGTGTCGAGCTCGAAGCGGGGCAGTACGACGACGGTGGCGCCGTTGCGCAGCGGGGCGTTCATCAGGGCGGTGAGGCCGTAGATGTGGAAGAACGGCAGTACGGCGAGGATGCGGTCGCCGGGGCCCATCGGTATCAGCGGATTGAGCTGGGCGAGGTTGGTGGCGATGGAGCGATGGGTGAGCATCACGCCCTTGGGCACTCCGGTGGTGCCGGACGAGTACGGCAGCGCGGCGATGTCCTCGGCCGGGTCGATGGCGATGTCCGGCTCGGGCGCGATCGAGCCGAGCATGTCGAGGACGCTCGCATGCCCGTCGGCACGGTCGCAGACGAAGATCTCCTCGATGCCGCCGACCAGCTCGGCGGCCCTGCGGGCGACTTCGAGGAGGGGTGAGACGGTGACGATCCAGCGGGCGGAGGAGTCACGGAGCTGTTTGGCGAACTCCTCCGCCGTGGAGAGCGGATGGACGGTGGTGACGGTCGCGCCGGCGCGGGTCGCCCCGTAGAAGACGGAGGGATACGCGATGGTGTTGGGGCTGTGCAGGGCCAGCACATCGCCCTTGCGCAGACCCGCGTCGGCGAGCGAGGCGGCGATGCGCCGGTGGAAGTGGTCGAGCTGGCGGTAGGTGATGGTGGTGCCGTTCACGCCGTCGATCAGGGCGATCGTGTCGCCGTACTCGGCGGCTGCCCGGCCGAGCACGGCCTCGTGGATCGGCTCGGTGACGGCCGGGACATCTGCGTACTCGCTGCGGAACACGGTTCCGGGCATGTCGGCCCCCTCGCACTGTGTGGACGGCCAGAATCGCCTCTGTCAGTACGACTTGGGGAGACCCAGGGACTGGTGGGATACGTAATTGAGGATCATCTCGCGGCTGACCGGGGCGATCCGGGCGACGCGGGCGGCGGTGATCAGGGACGCGAGGCCGTATTCGCGGGTGAGGCCGTTGCCGCCGAGGGTGTGGACGGCCTGGTCGACGGCCTTCACACAGGCCTCGCCGGCCGCGTACTTGGCCATGTTCGCGGCCTCGCCGGCCCCGATGTCGTCTCCGGCGTCGTAGAGGGCGGCGGCCTTCTGCATCATCAGGCGGGCGAGTTCGAGCTCGATGTGGGCCTGGGCGAGAGGGTGGGCGATGGCCTGGTGGGCGCCGATGGGTGCCTTCCAGACCTGGCGGGTCTTCGCGTAGTCGATGGCCTTGGCGAGGGCGTAGCGGCCCATCCCGATGCCGAAGGCGGCGGTCATGATGCGTTCGGGGTTGAGTCCGGCGAAGAGCTGGAGGAGCCCGGCGTCCTCTCCCCCACGGCCTTCGGCGTGGGAGGTACCCCCACCGACGAGCGCGTCGGCTGGCAGGTGCACCTCGTCCAGTACGAGCTCGAACTGCTTCTCCTGGGCGTGCAGTTCCATGTCGATCTGCGAGCGCTGGAAGCCGTGGGCGTCGCGGGGGACGATGAAGAGGCACGGCTTGAGCTTGCCGGTCCTCGCGTCCTCGGTGCGGCCGACGATGAGGGTGGCGTCGGCGATGTCGACGCCGGAGATGAAGACCTTGCGCCCGGTCAGGATCCAGCCGCCGTCCTTCTTGCGCGCTGTGGTCGTGATCCGGTGGGAGTTCGATCCGGCGTCGGGCTCGGTGATGCCGAAGGCCATGGTGAGGCTGCCGTCGGCGAGGCCGGGGAGCCACTGCCGCTTCTGCTCGTCGGTGCCGAAGCGGGCGATGACGGTGCCGCAGATGGCGGGCGAGACGACCATCATGAGGAGGGGACACCCGGCGGCGCCCAACTCCTCCAGCACTATGGAGAGTTCGGCCATGCCGCCGCCTCCGCCGCCGTACTCCTCGGGGAGGTTGACGCCGAGATAGCCGAGCTTGGCGGCCTCGGCCCACAGCTGTTCGCGTTCGTATCCGCGTCCGTGGCGCTGTCCGAGCGCGGCGACGGCGGCACGCAGTGCGGTGTGTTCCTGGCTCTCGATGGTCATGACGCGGTGTCCTCCTCCTGTACGACGGCGAGCAGGGCGCCGACCTCGACCTGACGGCCGGGTACGGCGTGGAGCGCGGTGAGGATGCCGGAGGCGGGCGAGAGGATGCGGTGCTCCATCTTCATGGCCTCCAGCCATACGAGCGGCTGCCCCTGGGTGACCTTGGCTCCTTCGGCGAGCCCGTCCCCGATGCGGACGACGGTCCCGGGCATGGGAGCGAGCAGGGACCCGGGCTCGGCCCGGTCCTGCGGATCGGTGAACCTCGGCCGCACGGCGAGCGCGTGCGCGCCGGTGGGGCTGTCGATGTGAATGTGCCCGTCACCGTGATCGGTGACGTGGAAGGGCCGTACGACTCCGTCGATCTCGAGCCGTACGCGGTACGGTCCGGCGTCGACGACCCGCACCCCGGGATCGTCGACCAGCTCGAACCCGCCGCCCCGGGTGGGGCGGTACCGGATCTCGTGCTCGCCGAACGCCTTGGCCTGCGGCTGGGAGGGAAGGTTCCGCCAAGCTCCGGGCCGTGACGCGGCATCGGCGAGTGCGGCGGCAATCGCGGCGTGCCGCTCCCCGTCGGCGGGCGCGGTGAGGGCGTCGAGGTGGCGCTCGTAGAACCCGGTGTCGAGCCGCGCGGAGGTGAAGTCGGGATGCTCCAGGGACCGCACGAGCAGCGCCCGATTGGTGACGGGCCCGTGCACCCGGGCCCGCCGCAACGCATGCGCGAGCCGCCGCACGGCCTGGTCCCGGGTGGGGGCCCAGGCGATGACCTTGGCGATCATGGGGTCGTAGTGCACGCCGATGGAGTCCCCACCGGCATACCCGGAATCGACGCGCACCCAGGGGACGGCGTACACCGGGTCTTTGACGCCCGGGCGGAAGGCGTCGTCGCCTTCATGCCCGCCCGCGCGAAGCGCCGGGCCGCCAGTGGCGGCGAACCCCGCATCCCCGCCCGCGCGAAGCGCCGGGCCGCCCGTGGCGGCGAACCCCGCATCCCGGCCCGCGCGAGGCGCCGGGCCTGTGGCGGCCTCCGCCCCGTCCGCAGGACCGAAGGCATCGCCACCCTCGTGCCCACGCGCGCGAAGCGCCGCGCCCCCAGCCGCCGGGCCGCCGGTGGCGGTGAACCCCGCGTCCCCGCCCGCGCGAAGCGCAGGGCTCCCGGGGGTGTGGGGGGTCCCACCCCTCACGTTCAAGGGCGGGTGGGTGGGAACGACCCCCGGCACGTCCAGCGCGTGCAGCACCCCCGTCTGCGGCGTCCACCCGCTCCCCGGGTCCTCCGCATAAAGCCTCGCCTCCACCGCGTGGCCCCGCGCCCCCGGCGGCTCCGCGGGCAACGCCGCGCCCTCCGCCACCCGCAGTTGCAGTTCCACCAGATCCACGCCGAACACCGCTTCCGTCACCGGGTGTTCCACCTGGAGACGGGTGTTCATCTCCAGGAAGTGGGCCTGGTCGCCGACGACCAGGAACTCCACCGTCCCCGCGCCCCGGTAGTCCGTCGCACGCGCCGCCCGTACCGCCAACGCGTACAGGGTCTCGGTGAGTTCGGGGCTCAGACCGGGAGCCGGTGCCTCCTCGATCACCTTCTGGTGGCGGCGTTGCAGGGAACAGTCACGGGTGCCCAGCGCCCAGACGGTGCCGTGCGCGTCCGCCAGGATCTGGACCTCGACATGGCGGCCGTTCTCGACGTACGGCTCCAGGAACACCTCGCCGTCGCCGAACGCCGACGCCGCTTCGGACCGGGCCGCCGCCAACTCCCCGGCCAGGGAGGCCAGGGAACGGACGATGCGCATGCCCCGCCCCCCACCCCCCGCCGCCGCCTTCACCAGGACCGGCAGGTCGGCCTCGGTCAGGGCCGTGGGGTCGAGGGGCGCGCCGCCCATCAGTTCCTTCGCCCGGGTCTTGGACGCCATCGCTTCGATGGACGCGGGAGGCGGACCGATCCACACCAGGCCCGCAGCCGCCACCGCCCGCGCGAACTCCGCGTTCTCCGACAGGAAGCCGTACCCCGGATGCACCGCGTCCGCGCCCGCCGCGAGCGCCGCCTTCACGATCAACTCGCCCCGCAGATACGTGTCCGCCGGAGCCGCCCCCGGCAGCCGTACCGCCGCGTCCGCCTCCCGTACATGCAGGGCGGTCGCATCCGCGTCCGAGTACACCGCGACCGTCGCGATGCCCAGCTCACGACAGGTACGGAAGATCCGGCAGGCGATCTCGCCCCGGTTGGCGACAAGTACAGAAGTGATCATCGAAGAGTCCTCACATCCGGAAGACGCCGAAGCCGCCGCGCGCGCCTTCGACCGGGGCCGTGTGGATGGCCGACAGACACAGGCCGAGGACGGTGCGGGTGTCGCGCGGATCGATGACCCCGTCGTCGTACAGCCGCCCCGAGAGGAACATCGGCAGCGACTCCGCCTCGATCTGCTGCTCCACCATCGCCCGCAGCCCCGCGTCCGCCTCCTCGTCGTACGGCTGCCCCTTCGCCGCCGCCGACGCCCGCGCCACGATCGACAGCACGCCCGCCAGCTGCTGCGGCCCCATCACCGCCGACTTGGCACTCGGCCAGGCGAACAGGAACCGGGGGTCGTAGGCCCGCCCGCACATGCCGTAGTGCCCGGCTCCGTACGACGCCCCCATCAGCACGGACAGGTGCGGCACGCGCGAGTTCGACACCGCGTTGATCATCATGGCGCCGTGCTTGATGATGCCGCCCTGCTCGTACTCCCGGCCGACCATGTAGCCGGTCGTGTTGTGCAGAAAGAGCAGCGGCACATCGCGCTGGTTGGCGAGCTGGATGAACTGCGCCGCCTTCTGCGACTCCGCGCTGAACAGGACGCCCTGCGCATTGGCCAGCACACCGACCGGATACCCGTGCAGCGAGGCCCACCCCGTCACCAGGCTCGGCCCGTACAGCGGCTTGAACTCGTCGAAGTCCGAGCCGTCGACAATCCGCGCGATCACCTCGCGCGGATCGAAGGGCGTCTTCAGGTCCTCGGGCACGATGCCGAGGAGCTCCTCCTCGTCGTACTTCGGCGGCTCGGCCGGACCCGGACCGGCGTGCGCCTTGCGCCAGTTGAGGCGCGCGACCACCCGCCGCGCCTGCCGCAGCGCATCCGCCTCGTCCACCGCGAAGTAGTCGGCGAGTCCCGACGTACGCGCGTGCATCTCCGCGCCGCCGAGCGACTCGTCGTCGCTCTCCTCCCCCGTCGCCATCTTCACCAGCGGCGGCCCGCCGAGGAAGACCTTCGACCGGTCCTTGATCATGACGGTGTGGTCGGACATGCCGGGGACGTACGCGCCGCCGGCGGTCGAGTTGCCGAAGACGACCGCGATGGTCGGAATCCCGGCCGCCGACAGCCTGGTGAGGTCCCGGAACAGCGCCCCGCCGGGTATGAAGATCTCCTTCTGGGAGGGCAGATCCGCACCGCCGGACTCGACGAGCGAGATGCACGGCAGCCGGTTCGCGTAGGCGATCTCATTGGCCCGCAGCGCCTTCTTCAGCGTCCAGGGGTTGGACGCCCCGCCCCGCACGGTCGGGTCGTTCGCCGTGATCAGGCACTCGACGCCCTCGACGACGCCGATGCCGGTGACCATCGACGCGCCGACCGGATAGTCGCTGCCCCACGCGGCGAGCGGGGACAGCTCCAGGAAGGCCGTGTCGGGGTCGAGCAGCAGCTCGATCCGCTCGCGCGCCAGCAGCTTTCCGCGCCCCCGGTGCCGCGCGACGTACTTTTCGCCGCCGCCCGCGAGCGCCTTGGCATGCTCGGCCTCCAGGGCGGCGAGCCGGTCGAGCATCGCCTCCCGGTGGGCTGCGTACTCCGGTCCCCCGGGATCGAGCGACGACGCGAGCACAGTCACAGCAGTACCTCCGGGATGTCGACGTACCGGCAGCGCAGCCACTCGCCGAGCGCCTTGGCCTGTGGGTCGAAGCGGGCCTGCGCGGCGACGCCCTGGCCGAGGATCCCCTCGACCGTGAAGTTCAGGGCGCGCAGATTCGGCAGAACATGGCGTACGACGGGCAGTGCGGCGGTCTCCGGGAGCAGCGCGCGGAAACGGTCCACGGTCAGCTCGTGGGCGAGCCAGCGCCAGGCTTCGTCGGACCTGACCCAGACGCCGACGTTGGCGTCGCCGCCCTTGTCGCCGCTTCGGGCGCCGGCGATCAGACCGAGAGGTGCGGGTCGCCGGGGCCCGTCGGGCAGTGGCTGCGGCAGCTCACCGGGGTCGTCGAGCGGCTCGACCGCCTGCGTGCGTACGGGAGTCGGCACCGCGATCCTCCCCCAGCCTTCGGCCGGGGGGACCCCCATCTCGCGTCGCTCGCCGTCGGGCAGTACGGCCGTGTGCGTCACCTCGGCCGCGTCGACGTACTCGGCCTCGAACACCCCGTAGGGCGAGCCCTTCCCCGGCGGGGCCGTGACATGGAAACCCGGGTAGCTGCCGAGCGCGAGCTCGACCGCCGCGCCGGTCACTGCCCGCCCGACCTTGTCCGGGTCGCTGTCGCGCACGACGAGCCGCAGATAGGCGCTGGCCCGCTCCTCGGTGTCGCCGTCGGGCCGCTCGGTGCGGGCCAGCTCCCACCGCACCTCGGCCGGGCGGTGCTTGCCGAAGGCGTCCTCCAGCTGGTCCTGCACGAGACGGGCCTTGGCCTCGATGTCGAGGCCGGTCAGTACGAAGACGACCTCGTTGCGCCAGCCGCCGATGCGGTTGAGCCCGACCTTCAGGGTCGGCGGCGGGGCCTCGCCGCGTACGCCGGAGATCCGTACCCGGTCGTCGCCGTCCTGCGTCAGCCGTACGGTGTCGAGGCGGGTGGTCACGTCCGGTCCGGCGTACCGGGCGCCCCCGGTCTCGTACAGCAGCTGCGCGGTGACCGTGCCGACGTCGACGAACCCGCCGGTGCCGTCGTGCTTGGTGATGACGCAGGTGCCGTCGGCGTGGATCTCGGCGAGCGGGAAGCCGGGGCGGCGCACGTCATGGCTGCTGAAGAACGCGTAGTTGCCGCCGGTGGCCTGGGTGCCGCACTCCAGGACGTGTCCGGCGACGACGGCGCCCGCCAGCCGGTCGTACTCCGTCGGCCTCCAGCCGAAGTGGGCGACGGCCGGTCCGGTCACGAGCGCCGCATCGGTGACCCGGCCGGTGACGACGACATCGGCGCCCGCGCGCAGGCACTCGGCGATGCCCGCGCCGCCGAGGTAGGCGTTGGCGGTGAGAGCGCCGGGGAACCGGGCCGCGAGGTCGTCGCCCTCGACGTGCGCGACCTTGACGGGCACGCCCACGCGTTCGGCGAGCGCGCGGACGGCGTCGGCTAGTCCGGCGGGGTTGAGCCCGCCCGCGTTGGCGACGATCTTCACGCCGCGTTCGTGGGCGAGAGAGAGGGTGTCCTCCAGCTGCCTGAGGAAGGTCTTGGCATAGCCGAGGCGAGGGTCCTTGAGCCGGTCGCGGCCGAGGATGAGCATGGTGAGCTCGGCGAGATAGTCGCCGGTGAGCACGTCCAGGGGGCCACCGGTGAGCATCTCGCGCAAGGCGTCGAAGCGGTCGCCGTAGAACCCGGAGGCGTTTGCGATACGCAGCATCCTCAGGCTCCCTGCGGCGCGCGGCCGGGTCCCGCGGGGCCCGCGAAGGCCTGCACGATGTCCAGCCACCGGTCGGCGTCGGCGCCCTCGGCCCGTACGGCGAGGTCGGCGCGGTGCGCGCGCTGGGTGACCAGCAGGCAGAAGTCGAGGGCGGGCCCGGTGACCTTCCCCTGGCCTTCGGCATGGGGGACCCCAGCGGCGTCCTCGGGTCCGTACGCCCAGAGCGTTCCGTCCGGCGCGGTCAGCTCGACCCGGAAGGGCGCGGCGGGCGGCGTCAGTCCTCGTACTCCGAAGGCGTAGTCGCGCGCCCGCACCCCGATGTACGCGACATGCCGCAGCCGCGCGGTGGGTTCGCGTACGACTCCGAGCGCGTCGGCGATGTCCTGCCCGTGCGCCCAGGTCTCCATCAGCCGCCCGGTCGCCATGGACGCGGCGCTCATCGGCGGCCCGTACCAGGGGAAACGGGCACCGGCCGGGGCGGCGCGCAGGGCCTGCTGCAACTTCTCGCGCCCGTCGCGCCAGCGGGCGAGGAGCTGGGCCGGCGGCAGCGCCGCGCCCTCTTCGGCGCCCTCGTCGACGAAGGAGTCGGGCGCGACGAGGGCCTTCTCGACCTGGGCGGCGAAGGCGTCGGCGTCGGTGACGGCGAGCAGTGCGGCGGAGTCGGTCCAGGCGAGATGGGCGATCTGGTGGGCGACGCTCCAGCGCTCGGCGGGGGTCGGTCCCGCCCACTCCTCGTCGCTCAACTCCCTTACCAGCTCGTCGAGTTGATCGCTCTCACTGCGCAGGTCGTCGAGTACGACGGTGGGGTCGGACACGGTGCGCTCCCTCGGGACACGGCGTTGTGTGCCCTGGAGCATGGCAGCGCTACAGAAAACAAGCAAGCACGCTTGCTTTAGATCTGCTGCCCTTCTGGCGCATTCCTGGCCACCTGGGTGCGCACGGCGCCCATGCTCGCGGCGATGACCAGCGCAATCGCCAACGCGTCGAGCGCGGAAAGGGCTTGATGCAGTACGAGGAATCCGGCCGTCGCCGCGATCGCCGGCTCCAGGCTCATCAGCACGGCGAAGGTCGAGGCGGGCAGCCGGCGCAGCGCGAGCAGCTCCAGGGTGTACGGCAGAACGGACGACATCAGCGCGACGGCGAGCCCCAGCCCGAGCGTGGAGGGCACGACCAGCTTGGTCCCGGACTCCGCGATACCGAACGGCAGGCTCAGCACGGCACCGACGCCCATCGCGAGCGCGAGCCCGTCGGCCTGCGGGAAGCGCCGCCCGGTGCGGGCGCTGAAGACGATGTACGCGGCCCACATCGCGCCCGCGGAGAGCGCGAAGAGCGCGCCGACGGGGTCGAGCCGGTCGAAGCCGCCGCCGCTGAGCAGGACGACGCCGCCGAGCGCGAGCCCCGCCCAGACGAGGTTGACCAGCCGCCGGGACACGATCACCGAGAGCACGAGCGGCCCGAGGACCTCGAAGGTGACCGCGGCGCCTAGCGGGATACGGTCGGCGGCCTGGTAGAAGAGGATGTTCATTGCGGCCATGACGGCGCCGAAGGCGACGACGGTGCCCCAGTCGGCGCGCGAGTGCCCGCGGAGCGGGGGCCGGCAGACGACGAGCAGCACGAGGGCGGCGAGTACGAGCCGCAGGGTGACGACGCCGAGGGCTCCGGCGCGGGGCATGAGCAGTACGGCAATGGCCGCGCCGAACTGGACGGACAGCCCGCCGGCGACGACGAGGGCGACGGGGCCGAGGCGGTGGCGGGTGGCGGTGCGGGGCCCGGAGCCGGCCGTGTCCAGGGCTGCGGCGGCTTCCGGCTCGTTGGCGACGACTGCGGTGCGGTGCTCGTCCACCGGAACCTCCCTGGATGCTTTTCGGCCGACGCCCTCCACGCTACGGGTCTTCGAGCGCTCCGTGAAATACCGACTGGGCTGCGGTTATGCTCCACACGCATGAGCATCGAGCTGCGCCATCTCCGCTGCTTCCTGGCCATCGCGGAGGAGTCCAGCGTGACCAGGGCGGCGGCCCGGCTGCACCTCACCCAGCCCGCGGTCTCCCGGTCGCTGGCCGCGCTGGAGAAACACCTCGGCACCCGGCTGGTGGACCGTTCCACCCATCATCTCGCCCTCACCGCGGAGGGCGAGGCCTTCCGCACCAAGGCGGCCGCGGCGGTCGCCGCCTTCGACGAGGCCCTGGACGCGGGCCGACTGGGCGGGTGGCCACGGCGGCTGGGCTAGCGGGGCCCGGTGGACACGCCCGGCGCGGACCTGACGGCGGGGCCGGTCACCCTGCCCCTCAAGATCGTCTATGCCGGAACGGGAATAACCTCAAGTCGGCATGGACGTGGGAAAACAGGCTCCGTAGCGTCGACTTCGGCCGGTCCCGTCCCGGGGGCCGAAGACAAGGGGGCACCATGCCACGAGAGCAACTGACCAGGCTCACCGGCAACGGCAACGGCAACGGCAACGGGGAGTGCGGGGGCGACGACTGCCCCAACGTCTACCGGACCGCATCTGGTTCATTCATCATTCAGGGAGACACGTCGAGCGCCTTCGCTCCAGCGCAGGGAGAAGGGCTTGTCGAGATCCCCGAGGCAGTTCTGAGGGAGGCTGTCCGTGTTCTTGGCTGGTGACGACTGGCGGAACACCTTCGACTCCATGGAGCAGGAGGCATGGAGGCTGGAGACCTTGCCCGTATACCGAGTGGAGCCGGAACGGGACGCGATCCGGCGGTTCATGGCCGGTGAGCCGGTAACCCGCGAGTGGACTCAGCCGTGGTTCGGCCGCATTCAGGGATACGTGGCCAGCGCCCGAACCGTAGGCAGGGTGCACGTCGTGACCCGACCCCTCACGGACTACCTCCGCTTCGAGTTCGACCACTACCGGCACAACGTGGAGGCGGGAGAGGACATCCGAATCCTCGACGTGACCGATCGCCCCAACCCCGTGGCCGGCGCGCAGGACTTCTGGATGTTCGACCGCTCCAAGGTCGTCCTCATGCACTACGAGCCGGACGGTACTCAGATCAGCCGGGAGGTGCACACAGGAAATACGGCACCGTTCCTGGAGTATCAGCGCATCGCCATCGCCGAATCGGTGCCCTTTGCGGAGTACGTGAAGGGCCTTGACGCTTGACCCCGATCAGCTAGGTCAGTCCAAAACCGACCTGGCCGAGCGACTGAGAGAGCTGCGCAGCGCAGCCGGTCTCACGGGAGACCGGCTGGCCAAGCGATGCAACATGTCTCAGTCGCAGATCAGTAAGTTCGAAACGGGGAAGAGGACCCCGAGCCTCGTCGATGTGGAGCGTATCCTTCGGGCGATTGGGGCTCCACCCGAGCTGATTACCGAAGTAACCGCACTGGCCAGGATCGCCAATACCCAGTGGCAGGACACGCGGTCTTCACTGCGCAGGGGTATTGAGAAGCGACAGACGGAGCTCGCCGCCTTGGAGGCCGAGGCGACGACCCTCCGATACTTTCTGCCTGCCATGGTGACGGGACTGCTGGCCACGCCGGAGTACGTGCGGGCGAGCCTGAGCGGCTTCCCGGGCGACGTTTCGAAGACGGTGGCGCGCAAGCTGGAGAGGCAGTCGGTGCTCTACGACACGTCGAAGTTCTTCACGTTCCTGCTTACCGAGCAGGCGGTGAAGTGGGCGGTCGTGCAGCCATCGGCCATGGCCGTGCAGATCGACCGGCTGGTCTCACTGTCGCGCCTCCCCAACGTCCGCATCGGCGTGATCACGCTCGGGACGGGCATACCTCTTGGCCCGATGAACACCTTCACGGTCTATGACGATCGGTTGGCGACGGTGGAGAACTTCACCGGGCGCATGGTCTTTCGAGACTCCCGTGACATAGCGGAACATCTGGAGGTCTTCAGCCTCTTCGAGGAACACGCCCTGTTCCAGGATGCGGCCCGCCAACAGCTCTCCGAATGGGCCGAGTTGTACCGGGCTTGATTTTATGCCGCAACGGGAATCGGTCTGGATTCGTCGCTGATGTGACGGGACCATGGGCGCATGCCGACCAACCAGAGGAATCCGCGCAAGCAGCCCCATGCCAAGGGTTGGCGAATGGACCCCATTCCAAGTCGTCCCGCCTACAAGGATGAAGACGGGAACGTCCGCATTCCCATCTGGCTGACGAAAAACGGTCGGCACACGGCGGACACGGAAATGGTTCTGCTTCCCTCCGAAGCCGAATTGCTGAACGAACGGCTGACCGACGCCATCGGTGACTCGCCGTCGGCCTTGCAGGCGGCACTGCTCCACGCTCACGTCGCGGCCAAGGGTCCCGGCGTCACCCTTGTGTCCAAGGCCCCCCACTCCGCCTGAGACAACGCGCTCAGCATCACCACGACGGCCACGCCCCGTGCCCGTCGGACGACCAGGAAGGCACACCCATGCACAACGGAACCGACCTGTACGCACTCGCCATCGACGGCGCCGCATTCGCCAGGGCCTGCGGCGGCAACACCCATCCCGACGGCGAGTCCTGCGTGACCCTCGCCCGCATCGGCCAGGACGCCTGGGCGCTGGGTGACAGCAAGCAACCGGCCGCGGAGCCGCTGCGGTTCACCACGGCAGAGCTGGACGCGGCCGGAATCGACCCGGCGCGGTTCGGGCTCTCGGCCTAGCGCACCACCCCAGCCGGCCTCGGTCCTCCTCCCCCCGAGGGCCGGGGCCTCCGACCACACAGAACGGGGCGCCAGTTGCACCATCACGGCTATCTGTGGACCGGCCCGAAGCAGCGGTTCGACCAGGAAGGCCTGCGTCGCCCCCCGCACCCCGAGCCACCCCCGGCCGACAGCAGGCCCGAGCTGATCCAGCGCTACCGCGAGGTCGTCGCAGAGTTCCCCGTCAGCGACCTTCCTCCCATCGAGACGGCGCACTGGCTCATGAAGCCCCCTGCTTTGATCCGAGGGACGTGGGAGGAACCGAAGGAGGCCGCGGCCTGGCTGGGCGAGCGGCTGGCCGAGTACGCGCCCCGCTTCATCGCGGACTCGGACCGGGACCGCAACCGGCTCGCCGCCCTCCTCAACTCCACCGCCGAACGTCTGGGTTGGGGCGGCGACGTATCCCTCGGCTGCTACCTCGAACGGCCCGCGTTCCTGTCCCTGGCCCTGGTGACCTGCTCCCCCAACCGCGTCACGCCCGATCACCCTTGCCCCCGCAGCCAGTGACCCGAGTCAGGGATTTGCTGGGGCTGCCGCCTCTCACCGCTTCTGGCGGTGGACGTCTCTCCACACCTGCACCATGTCGGCCGCACACGACGCCAGGAACAACACAGGGACCCAGAAACGGAACGAGGCCACGTCGGGACTGCGCAGCTCGTCGCTCCCCGCCACGACGACCAGCACGGCGAGCAGCCCGACCCAAAGGAGCCGCCGGCGCTGGGCGCGCCGCTTGCGGCCCGGGCCGTCGGCCAACCGGGATGCGTAGATCTCCACATCACCGAATTCCCCCTGAGCCGTCAGCTCCGGTGCCGCGGCCAAGTGGGAGCGTGCTTCGGTCACATGCCCGCGCGCATCCGCCGCCGACATGCCGTGACGTCCGCGCAGCAGCCCGTCCAGGCGCCGGAGCCACGCCTCGCTGTCCCCACCCCGGGCCCGGGCGAACCACCTGTCTGCTGTCCCGTCGGGCAGCCAGTGCGCGCCCACCATCACCACTACCGATGCCGCCAGCAGTACCGGCGCGGGCAGCGAGAACAGTTCGCGTTGGGGCAGCAGGGAAGCGGCAGCGATCCCGCCCACCAGGCCCACTGCGAACGCTCCGATGCACGCCCGCATGGCCGGCACCCGGCCCGCGGTGCGCAGAGCGACCGCCACACAGGCGACCACGGTGGCTGCGGCGAGCGCGCTGACGCTTGTCAGCGTCGCCCACGACACATCGACCCATATCCCGTCGCGGACCCAGCGGATGGCGCTCAGCAGGGCTCCTGTGAACCCGGCCACCGTGAGCCCTGCGGTGAACCGCTCACCAGCCGTCGTACCCGCCAGGTCCACCCTGCTTGTGTGCGCCTCGTCGATGCGTTCGGCCGCAACCGAGGCTGCGTACTGTCGCGGGTCGTCGAACAGGTCCCGCGCCGACCTGCCGGTCTCGGTCACCATCTCGTGGACCTCGGAGAGGGCCTGGTCCGCCAGGCCCTTCTGGGGGTTGTACTTCAGAACGAGTTCGAGTTCGAAGTTGGCAGCCCACGTCTCGTCCTCCTCGCGGGTCCACCGGATGCCTGTATTCACCGTCATAGCCCTTCCCCTCCCGTAAGCGCCGTCACTGTGGTGCTGAAGTCCTTCCAGGCCGTGCGCTGTTCCTCAAGGAGCCTTCGGCCCTCTTCGGTGATGAGGTAGTACTTGCGCCCCGGCCCGGCCTCTCCCGCCGCCCACTGCACCTCGACCGCGCCTTCCTCGGCCAAGCGAGCAAGCGCGGGGTAGAGCGTGGCGGGCTTCACGTTGCCGAGGCCGGCCGTCGACAAGCGGTTCAGCAACGCGTAGCCGTAGCTGGGCCCTTCGGCTTCCAGAACGCCCAGCAGGCAGAGCTGCAGACATGCGCGTACCCACGCCGGGTGAGGTACGGCCACCGGGATCAGCTCCTTCTCGAAATCTCAACTAGTTCGGAAATCAGACTAGTCCAGGAATCGATCGAAGCCAAGCATTGGCCCACAGGAGCGTCCACGGGGACAAGGAGGGACGTGCCCCTGAGCAGCGCACACCCCGGAACGACAAGACCGCGGCCTCCTACGAGGCAGCGGCTTGGCTGACGGGGACTTGACGCCGGGCCGATTCATTCCGTCGGCGTGCCTACCCGTAGGCGGTTGCCGTCAGGGTCGCGCAGCTCGATCTCACGCGCCCACGGGGCGTCCTTCGCCTGTACACCGAATTCAGCAGCGACGGCGTCGACATCACGGACTCGGAGGTAGATCAAAGTGTCGGGGCGGGCATCGTCCTTGTGCTCCGACAAGAACAACCGCACCCGGCCGCGAGCGACCTCCACGAACGCGGGAAACCCCGGATCGAAGCGATGTTCCCACTGTTTGACGAAGCCCAGACGGCCGTACCAGGCGAGAGCCGCCGTGGCATCGTGGACGTGAAGGATGGGGATGACTTCCTCGTTCATGCGACCCGTCTTCCTGAAGATCTTCCCGTTGGCCTCTCCATGCTTCCGGTTGCACACGCGGGGAACGTCGCCCTCGAAGAGGACATCCGACTGCATCCTTGGAACTAGGCAGTGTCCGGCGACCGGTCGTGCGACTGGGCAGTGGCCACGTCGTCGGAGACAGCGGAATGACTGTCCTGAACCGGTGAGGAGGCGCTTGAGGGCCGCCCCCAGCAAGTCGGTTCCGGGCAGGGGTTCAAAGCCGAGCGCGTCGAGAAACGCCGGGCGCCCGGCAGCATCAGGAGGGCGTTCCGGCCCAGGCGGTCAGCGCCTCGCGCCGCTCGTCACGGCGTGCGGCGATGTCGGTGGTGCGCGTGGCCCAGGCGACATGGCCGTCGGGGCGTACGAGGACTTCGGTCACTGGGTCCAGGTCCGCGTGGTCGTTCCGCTCGGTGACGGTGATCGCGGTGACGCGCGAGCCCCACCCCGGCGTGACGGCATCCTCCAGGTCCGGGTCGCCCGCAAGGTTGAAGTGGACGAAGCGGCCCGCGGGGAGCAGGTCGTAGACCCGTGTCGCATCCGACTCGGCGGCGGTCAGCCCGATGTCGGGCATCCGCCGTCCCATCAGCGGGTCGGCCCCAGGTGTCGCAGGCGGATAGACGGTGCCGAGCGCGGAGACTTGTGCGGCGAGAGTGCGGTTGACCTCCGCTATGCCGAGGAGTTCGTTGAGGAGCTTGCGCAGTGCCGCGCCGGGGCGCTGATATTGCCGGACGAGCGTCAGTTCCGCCAGCAGCGTCTGGACCTCGGTGTTCTCGGTGACCGCCTGTCCGACCGGATTGCGCTCCTCGTCATAGCTGTCCAGCAGCCCGGGCGGCGCCCAGCCGTTGACCACGGCGGCCAGCTTCCAGCCGAGGTTCATGGCGTCCTGGAGGCCGGTGTTGAGCCCCTGGCCCGCCGCGGGGAAGTGGATGTGGGCGGCGTCGCCCGCCAGCAGGATGCGGCCGGAGCGGTACCTTTCGGCGAGCCGGGTGGCGTTGCCGAAGCGCGACAGCCAACGGGGCTCGGCGATACCGCAGTCGGAGCCGCAGACCCGGATCAGCGAGGTGCGGAACTCCTCCAGGGTCACGGGCTCGCCGGCAGGCACCCGCATCCGCTCCGGGTCCAGGTAGACCAGCCGGGTCAGACCGCCCTCGAGCGGCGCAACCAGCACACCCCGGGCGCGGGCGGCGCCGAGAACCAGGGGGTCGGCGTCGATCAGCGCGAAGTCGCCGAGCACACCGGTCAGGGTCTCGTCGGTACCCGGGAAGTCGATGTCGGCGGCCTGCCGCACCACGCTGCGTCCGCCGTCGCACCCGACCGCGTATCCGGCGCGCACGGTCTCGACGCTGCCGTCGCGGCCGCGCACCTCCACGTCGACCCCGTCGCCGTCCTGGCTCAGCCCGGCGACCTCGTGTCCGCGCAGGATCTCCACGCCCAGTTCCAGGGCCCGCTCCTCGAGCAGCGCCTCGGTGCGTGCCTGCGCGAGGAACAGGGTGTAGCCGTGCCGGGAGTCCAGCCCGGAGAAGTCCAGCTGGGTGGGGAGCTGGGCGAAGTGCCAGCCGGGCACCGTCCGGCCGAGCGGGAGGAACCGGTCGAGCAGCCCACGCTGGTCCATCAGCTCCACGCTGCGCGGGTGCAGGGTGAGCGCCCGCGAATCCCGCTGCGGTTCGGCGCGGCGCTCCAGGATCCGGGTCCGCACACCGGCCAGCGCCAGTTCGCACGCGAGCATCAGCCCGGTCGGGCCCGCACCCACGACGACTACATCGACGTTCATCGGAGTTGTCCTCCCATATTTAGTGAACAGCGTTCACTATAGTGAGGCCCATGAGCTCCCCGTCAAGCCCCGCCCGAGGCCGACCGGTGCTTACGTACGGGCCCATGGCGGCACCGTCGGTCGCGAAGGAGCGGGCGGCGACCGACCGGTCGGCCCGTCACACGACCCCTCGGACAGGCCCTGGCACCGCAACCCGCGCCAGGCCCGCACATGGGGCCGACAGCGAGCTCCCTGCCATGCCCCGTGGTAGACCGGGCTCATGAAGCGCGACGAGCTGCTGTGGTTCCTTCGCCGGTACAAGCTCGCCGTCCAGGCGACCGTCGCCCCGGACGGCACCCCCCAGGCCGCCGTCGTCGGATTCGCCGTCAGTGACGAGTTCGAGATCGTCTTCGACACCGTCGAGACGACCCGCAAGTGCCTCAACCTCCGGGCCGACCCCCGTATCGCGCTCGTCGTCGGCTGGGACGACGCGATCACCGCGCAGATCGAGGGCGTCGCCGACTTCCCCACCGGCCCCGATCGCGAACGCCTGCTCGCGTCCTACTTCGCCGTGTATCCCGACGGCCGGGACCGGCTCGCGTGGCCCGGGATCACGCACGTCCGGGTGCGGCCGACCTGGGTGCGGTACAGCGACTTCACCCAGGACCCGCCGCTGGTCGAGGAGCTCACATTCGGGTGAGTCACAGGCCTTCCGCCAGCACCTCCGCCAGATGCCGCGCCCGCCGTCCCCCCAGCTGCTCCAGCTGCTGAAGTTGCGTACGGCACGAGAAGCCGTCCGCCAGGATCTCCGTGTCCTGACCCGCCGCGCGGACCGACGGCAGCAGTTGGTCCTCCGCGCACGCCACCGACACCCCGTAGTGGCCCTTCTCGAAGCCGAAGTTCCCCGCAAGTCCGCAGCAGCCGCCGCTCAGTTCGCCTTCCAGGCCTGCCCGTTCACGCAGCCGGCGGTCCGCCTCGTCGCCCAGGACCGCGTGCTGGTGGCAGTGGGTCTGGCCCGCGACCGGGCGGCCGATCAGCGGCGGCTCCCAGTCGGGAGCGCACTCCTGAAGAGCCTGGGCGAAGGTGCGGACGGATGCCGCCAGGAGGGCCGCCCGGGGGTCGTCGCCGAGCAGCTCCGGGAGGTCCGTCTTCAGCGCCGCCGCGCAGCTCGGTTCGAGGACGACCACGGGGACGGCCAGATCCAGCAGTGGCTCCACCGTGTCCAGCGTGTGCCGCATCACCGCCCGCGCGCGGTCGAGCTGGCCCGTCGAGACGTACGTCAGGCCGCAGCAGACCCGGCCCGGCGGGAGTGCGATGTCCATGCCCGCCGCCTCCATGACCCGTACCGCCGCACGGCCCACGGACGGTGCGAGGTGGTCGGTGAAGGTGTCCGGCCACAGCACCGCCGTACGGCTCTTCGCGAAGACCTCGGTCCGCTCCCCCATGTGGTCCCGCAGCCAGCGCCGCAGGGTTACGGGGGCGAGCCGGGGGAGTTCGCGTTCCGGGGCGATCCCGGCCACGCGCTTCGCGAGCGCCGCCAGCGGGCGCACCCGCGACACCGCGTTGACCGTACGCGCGAAGGGTGCGGCCGCCCGCAGCCACACCGGCAGGCGACCCATCGCGTAGTGCGACGCTGGACGCAGCCGGCCCGCGTAGTGGTGGTGCAGGAATTCCGCCTTGTACGTGGCCATGTCGACGCCCACCGGACAGTCACTGCGGCACCCCTTGCAGGACAGGCACAGATCGAGCGCGTCCCGCACCTCCGTCGAGCGCCAGCCGTCGCGTACGACCTCGCCCGCCAGCATCTCGTGCAGCAGACGGGCCCGCCCACGCGTCGAGTGCTGCTCCTCGCCCGTCGCCCGGAACGACGGGCACATCACGTCCGGTCCCGAACTCGGTCCTGCCACACGGCACTTGGCGACGCCCACACAGCGGCGCACCGCCCCCGCGAAGTTCCCGTCGTCGTGCGGATAGCCGAACTGCACCGCCACCGGCTTGCTCGGCAGGACGGCGAAGCGGAGGTTCTCGTCCAGTCGCGCGGGCCGGGCCAGCATGCCGGGATTCATCCCGCCCGCCGGGTCCCACAGGTCCTTGAACCGGCCGAAGAGGGCGACCAGTTCGTCTCCGTACATCTTCGGCAGCAGCTCCGCGCGGGCCTGCCCGTCGCCGTGTTCGCCCGACAGCGAGCCGCCGTGCGCGACGACGAGCTGTGCCACCTCCTCCGAGAAGCGGCGGAAGGCCCGCACGCCCTCGGCGCTCATCAGGTCGAAGTCGATGCGGACATGGATACAGCCGTCGCCGAAGTGTCCGTACGGTGTGCCGCGCAGGCCGTGCTCGGCGAGCAGGGCCCGGAAGTCGCGCAGATACGCCCCGAGCCGGGCGGGTGGCACCGCGCAGTCCTCCCAGCCCGGCCAGGCCTCGCTCCCGTCGGCCGTACGGGTCGCCGTGCCCGCCGCGTCCTCCCGTACCCGCCACAGCGCCCGCATGCCGGCCGGATCGTCCACCACCGTGCCGTCCAGCGCATCCGCCGCGCGCACGACGGCGGATGCGTGGGCGTGCGCCTCGGCCGCCGTGTCGCCGCCCGTCTCCACGAACAGCCAGGCGCCGCCGCGCGGCAGTCCCCGCACGTCCGGCACCAGGTCCTCGGCCATGCCCTCGACGGTGAGCGGCCCAAAGCCGAGCAGTCCGGGGGCCGCCTCGGCGGCCGCGCTCTCGTCCGGATATCCGAGCACTGCGAGCGCACGGGCGCGCGGCGCCTCGACCAGGCGTACTGCCGCCTCCGTCACCACCCCCAGCGTGCCCTCACTGCCGCAGAAGGCCCGCGCCAGATCGGCGCCCTTCTCGGGCAGCAGTGCGTCCAGCGCATAGCCGGAGATACGGCGGGGCAGCCCGTCCGGATAGCCGGTCCGCAGCAGCGCCAGATTCCGGTCGACCAGCTCGCGCAGGCCGGTGGGCGCGCCGGCCCAGCCCTGGCCCAGCCGGAGCTCGGCGCCGCCGTACGTCACGACCGAGAGTCCGCGGACGTTGTCGGCGGTCGTGCCCCATGCCACCGAGTGCGAGCCGCAGGAGTTGTTGCCGATCATCCCGCCGAGCGTGCAGCGGTTGTGCGTGGACGGATCGGGCCCGAAGGTCAGCCCGTCGGGCAGTACGGCGTGACGCAGCGTGTCCAGTACGACGCCGGGCTGCACCACCGCGGTACGCGCCTCGGCGTCCACATCCACGATGGCGTTCATGTGGCGGGTGAAGTCCAGCACCACGCCGATGCCGGTGGCCTGCCCGGCGATCGACGTGCCCGCGCCGCGGGGCACCACCGGGACTCCCCGGGTCCGGCACACCTCGAGCGCGGCGGCCACGTCGTCCGCGTCGCGCGGCGCGACGACGCCGACCGGGACGCGCCGGTAGTTGGAGGCGTCCATGGTCATCAGGGCGCGGGCGGCCGCGGAGAAGTCCACCTCGCCGCGCACGGCCTGCGCGAGGTCGCGCGCCAGCTCGCCCGCCTCGGGCGAACCCGCGTCCCGCGAACCCGGTCCGCCCGAGCCCGCCGCACGCGAACCCGCCGCACGCGGGTCCGGCCCGCCGGATTCCGGCCCGCGTGAGCCCTCTCCGTCCCGCCCCACCTGTCGCTGTTCAGCCATGTGTCTCAGAATGCCCCTGTCGCGCTTCTCACACCGCTCGTCACACCGGCAGCAAACCGGCCGGTTGCGCCCGGTGCGTCGCCCCAGCCCTTGGCAAAGCCCGCCGCGAACCCCCCAATGTGATCGCCAACTCTCCTATAGTGACGACCACTTGATCAGGAACTAGCGGCTCCAGTTACGCCCTCGCCACCCCGGAAGGCAACACTCGATGACCGGCACCGCCCAGAACCGATGACCCGCGTCTCGCGGGCGGTCCCCCAGGCGCAGCCCCACCCCGCGCTCGCCGGGACGACTGCCGACGCCCTGAAGATCATCGTCGTGGGCGGTTTCGGAGTCGGCAAGACCACGATGGTCCGCTCCGTCAGCGAGATCCGCCCGCTGCACACGGAGGAGGTCATGAGCCGCGCCGGCCGCAGCCTCGACGACACCGGCCGCGCCCGCACCAAGGGCTCCACCACCGTCGCGTTCGACTTCGGCCGGATCACGATCGACGAGCACAGCCTGTATCTCTTCGGCGCACCCGGCCAGGAACGCTTCGGATTCCTCTGGGACCGCCTCTTCGAGGGCACGCTCGGCGCGGTCGTCCTCGTGGACACCCGCTCCCTGCCCGACGCCTGGTACGCGCTGGACCGCCTGGAGCACCACGGCACTCCCTTCATCGTCGCCGTCAACGACTTCGGCGGGCCGCTGCACAGCGACGAGCAGATCCGCGAGGCGCTGGCGCTGGGGCCGGAGGTACCGCTCGTGGAGTTCGACGCCCGGGACCACTCCTCCAGCAAGTTCGTGCTGATCGCGCTGGTCGAGCATCTGCACGCGCTCGCGCTACGCACGAAGGACGGTTGACGCGCGAAACGGCCGAGGCGCAGGTCAGGACCCTGCGGCTCGTCTCAGCCGCCGGACCGCGTACACACCACGCCGCCGGACCGGATACGCTCCGAGACGTGGCTGAGATCCAGATTCCCGCTGACATCAAGCCCGCCGACGGCCGTTTCGGCGCGGGCCCCTCCAAGGTGCGTACGGAGGCGCTGGACGCCCTGGCCGCCACCGGCACCTCACTCCTCGGCACGTCCCACCGCCAGGCCCCGGTCAAGAACCTGGTCGGCTCGGTGCGTGACGGCGTACGCGACCTCTTCCAGCTCCCCGAGGGCTACGAGGTCATCCTGGGCAACGGCGGCTCGACCGCCTTCTGGGACATCGCGACGCACGGCTTGATCGAGAACAAGTCCCAGCACCTGTCCTTCGGTGAGTTCTCCTCGAAGTTCGCGAAGGCCTCGAAGCTCGCTCCGTGGCTGGCCGAGCCCACCGTGATCGCCTCCGACCCGGGCACGCACCCGGACCCGGAGGCGGAGGCGGGCATCGATGTGTACGCCTTCACCCACAACGAGACCTCGACCGGCGTCGCGGCCCCGATCAAGCGGGTCGCGGGCGCGGACGAGGGCGCCCTGGTGCTGGTCGACGCGACCTCGGGCGCGGGCGGCCTGCCGGTCGACATCGCCGAGACGGACGTCTACTACTTCGCACCGCAGAAGTCCTTCGCCTCCGACGGCGGCCTGTGGATCGGCGTGTTCTCCCCGGCCGCCCTGGAGCGCGCGGCGCGCATCCACGGCTCGGGCCGGCACGTCCCGGAGTTCTTCAGCCTGCCGACGGCGATCGACAACTCGCTGAAGAACCAGACGTACAACACCCCGGCGCTGGCCACGCTCTTCCTGCTGAACGAGCAGCTGACCTGGCTGAACAGCCAGGGCGGCCTGGACTGGTCGGTCGGCCGCACGGCGACGAGTTCGCAGAACCTGTACGGCTGGGCCGAGGCGTCCAAGTACGCGACCCCGTTCGTGGTCGACCCGGCGAAGCGCTCGCAGGTCATCGGCACGATCGACTTCGCGGACGAGATCGACGCGGCGGCGGTCGCGAAGGCGCTGCGCGCGAACGGCATCGTCGACACCGAGCCGTACCGCAAGCTGGGCCGCAACCAGCTGCGTGTCGCGATGTTCCCGGCCATCGACCCGGCGGACGTCGAGGCGCTGACGGCCTGCATCGACTACGTGATCGAGAAGCTGTAGCACCCAGGTGCACGAGGGCCCCGGAGACACCGGGCGGTTTCTAGGGGTCGTTGCAACACGTGGTCGGTTGTTCAGGCCGCGAGGAGTTTATGCAGGCGCTCGGCTGGGGTTTCCCAGCCGAGCGTTTTGCGTGGCCGGCCGTTGAGCTGGGCGGCGACGACGTCGAGGTGGTCGCGGGTGTGGACGGACAGGTCGGTGCCCTTGGGGAAGTACTGCCGCAGCAGGCCGTTGGTGTTCTCGTTCGATCCGCGCTGCCAGGGACTGGCCGGGTCGCAGAAGTAGACGGGGACGTCGGTAGCGAGCGTGAAGCTCTTGTGGGCGGCCATCTCGCTGCCCTGGTCCCAGGTCAGGGACCGCTTCAGGTGGGCAGGCAGCCGCTGCACGGTCTCTTGGAGGGCGTCGCGGACCTGCTCGGCGCCGCGCCCGTCGGGCAGGTGCAGCAGCATCACGTAGCGGGTGGCTCGCTCGACGAGGGTGCCGATCGCTGAGGCGCTGTCCTTGCCGATGATCAGGTCGCCCTCCCAGTGGCCGGGCACCGCCCGGTCTTCCGCCTCGGCCGGGCGGTCGCTGATCATGACCATCGGGTCGGTGAAGCGGGGCTGGCGGCAGTTGGCCTGCCGGTGGGGCTTGCGGCGGGCGCGGCCACTGCGCAGGGCGCCGGCGAGCTGTCTGCGTAGTTCTCCGCGTCCTTGGACGTAGAGGGCCTGGTAGACGGTTTCGTGGACCACGTGCATCTCCGGCCGGTCGGGGAAGTACCTGCGCAGAGCGTGGCAGATCTGCTCCGGGCTCCACCGTTCGTCCAGGCCGGCCTGGATCGCGGCCCGCAGTTCGGGGTTCTGGCCGATCTTGCCCGGCTTGGGGCGGGGCCGGCGGCCATCGGCGCGGGCCTGGGCGGCGAAGGGCCGGTACTGCCCGTTTCCCGGGTGCCGGTTGCGGCGGATCTCCCGGCTGATGGTTGAGGGGCTGCGTCCCAGTTCGACGGCGATCGCGCGGATCGTGGCCTTCTCCCGCAGCCGGTCGGCGATGTGGATCCGCTCGGCCTCGCGCAGGTACCGCGAGGGTACGGAAGGCGGCACCACCGAACGGATCGGTGGTGCCGCCTTGTTCCCGCCGGACGGGTTGCGTCCGTATCGCCAGCGCTTCCCGGTCCGCCGGTTGATCCCGACGATCCGGCACGCTTCCGTATTGCTTACGCCCTGCTGCACGAGCCGGAAGTATGCCGCCCGCTCACGAGTGAGCTTCTTGCGTCCCTGCGGCTGCCGGTCCTCGCGGATCTCGAAGTCCATCGCACCCCTTGAACTGGGGTGTTGCAACGACTCCTAGAACCCAAGCCGTCTCCGGGGCCCTTCCTCGTTTGGGCCGGATGGACCACCGCGCGGGCAGGTCGCCCGCCGCCACCTGATGCTGAGTCACGTGCAACCGGCCAGGGCGCCGAACCCGTGGCCCACGTCATCAGGAGGTCCGCACCGTGCCGCTGCCCCGCCGCTTCCTCGCCCTGCTCGCCGTCGCCCTGCTCACCGGTCCGGTGGCCACCCCCGCCCAGGCCGCGGAGCCCGCGGAGCCCGCCGGGTCGACACGGTCGACCGGCCACGACCGTGCGCTGCAGGAGCGCCTGCAAGCACTGGTCCGCTTGCCGGACGGTCCGCCCGGAGCCATTGCCGTGCTCCGCCGCGGACACCGCACCGAGGTCTACCGGGCCGGGGTCTCTGAAGTCGGCACCGACCGCCGGCCTCAGCCGACCGACCATATGCGGATCGCCAGCATTGCCAAGGCGTTCAGCGGCGCCGTCGCCCTGCAACTGGTCGACCGCACCAGGCTCCGTCTCGACGACACGATCGGGCAGTGGCTGCCCGGCCTCCCCGCCGACTGGCACCCGGTGACCCTCCGGCAGCTCCTGAACCACACCAGCGGTCTACCGGACTTCACCACGGATCCGGAGTTCCAGGCGCTGCTGATGGAAGACCCGCGCCGCCACTTCGACTCCCGTCGGCTCCTAGACTTCGTCGCCGACGAGCCGCTGCTCTTCCCGCCGGGCTCGCAGTACCTCTACTCGAACTCCGACAACATCGCCGTGGCCCTGATCGCCGAGGCGGTGACGGGCAGGCCCTACGAGGAGTTGCTGAGAAGAACCGTCTACCGCCCGCTGGGACTGCGGAACACCAGCCTGCCGCAGGGCTTCCTCCTCCCTGAGCCCTATCTGCACGGCTATGACGTCGACCCGCCGAACCCCCCGGAGGACGTCAGCACGGCCCTCAGCGCCTCGGGCGTCTGGGCCTCCGGGGGCATCGTGTCGACGCCGAAGGACCTGACCTCGTTCATCCGCGCCTACGCGGGCGGCCGTCTGATCTCGCCGCCGACCCGCCGTCAGCAGCTGGCATGGATCGACGGCGCGTCCGAACCGGCGGGCCCCGGGACCAACGCCGCCGGTCTCGCGATCTTCCGCTACACGACCCGGTGCGGCGTGGTGTACGGCCACACGGGCAACTTCCCCGGCTATACCCAACTGGCGGCGGCGACCCCGGACGGCAAACGCTCCCTGACGTTCTCCCTCACCACCCACGTGAACAAGGACAACAAGCCGGCGCTGCTGGCGGAGGTCCGCAGCGTGGAGGAGGACTTCGTCTGCGCGCTGCTGGGCTCACGATGAGGTGACGCGCGGCGCGGATCGTGCATTGATGGAGGCATGAGTACGAGTCCGGGGCTCACCCCCTTCGGCAAACAGTGGGCCGTCCTTCTCACCAGCTACAAGAAGGACGGCACGGGCGTCGGCACCCCCGTCAGCATCGCTGTCGAGGGTGATCACGCCTACGTACGCACCTACGCCAAGGCCGGCAAGGCCAAGCGGATGCGGAACAACCCGGAGATCGAGATCGCGCCCTGCACGGCGCGCGGCAAACCGACCGGGCCCCCGATCAAGGCGCGGGTGCGGCTGCTCGACCGGAGCAGTGAGGAGTACCGGCACGCGGCGAAGCTGCTGGCGCACAAGCATCCGTTCATGCACGGGGCGCTGGTGCCGTTCGCGCACAAGGTGAAGCGGGACACGACGCTGCAGTACGAGGTGCGCCCCCTCTAGGCCTGTCGGCGACTCGTCAGCCGCGGCGCAGCAGGCGCTTCACCCCGAGGACGAGAGCCGTCGCTCCGGCGAGCACGATGATCCCGTACGTGAAGGTGCTCTTCTGCCCGCCCTGCCCGCTCCCCGCCGAACTCCCCCTGTCGGAGGGCGACTTGCTGCCCGCGCCCGACGTCGAGTCATTGCCGAGCGCGACCCGCTGCACATCACTCTGCTCCCCCTCCGTGCCGAACATCAGCGCCTTGCCGTCGGCGGTGTACGTCACGGACTCGGCCTGCCCCTGAATCGGCGCCCGCACCCGGTGATCGGCCCCGAGGCGCCCCTTCTTCCACTCGTACCCCCGCGCGCTGAAGTACGAGCGCAGTACGAGCTCCTTGCCGTCCGGCGAGAACGCGCCGTCGGTCACCCACGGCACATCCCCGATGCGCCGGAAGACATTGGTCCCGGAGGAGGTGAGCGTGGCGGGCCCTTCGTACAGGCCGCCGCCGTCCTCGTTCTTCGAGGCGATGTAGACCCGCCCGGTCTTGGGATGCACCATCAGCGCCTCGGCGTTCCGTGCCCCGTCCGCGTACTTGACCGTGTACTGCGTCGCTTCGACGGTCATGTCCTTGAGAGCCTTCGGCTCGGGGAACTTGTAGATCCAGACGTGGTCCCAGCTGCCGTTGAGGTTGTCGCCGATGTCCCCGACGTAGACGTTCCCGTCCGGGCCGACCGAGATCGCCTCCATGTCACGCGGTTTGCCGACCCCGCGCAGCGTGATCGTCGCGACGGTCTCGCCGGTCCTGGAGTCGACGGCGAAGACGCGCGGCTCGTCCTGGTCGTTGTGCGTCCAGTACACGCCGGGGTGCGCCCGGCTGGCGGCGAGGCCGCTGGACTCCGTGATCCTCGGGTCCTTGATCGTGAACCCGGAGTCGTCGTCGGCCGATGCGGGGACAGCGGCGAGCACAACGGCGGCGGCAGCAGCGGCAGCGGCGACGTACGGAAGCGAACGCATTCCCCCAGCCTGCCACCTCGCGCCCGTGGACCCCGGGCACTGTCCCCGTGGTCAGCCTCACATCGCAGGTGCGTGGCTTGATCGGCCATGATGACCCCCATGCGTTTCATGTTCGTCGGCGACTCCATGACCATCGGACGCGCCGGCGACTACACCTGGCGCTACCGGATGTGGCAGCACCTCGCCGCCTCTTTGGACGGCCAGTACGAGATCGTCGGCCCGCGCACCGAGCTGTACGACGCCGACGCGGCCGCGCCCGTGTCCTGTGCGTACAAGGACCCCGCTTTCCCCGCCGACGCCCGCAGGCACCTCGCGGGCTGGGGCGAGGGCTGGCTGCACATGGCCCCGCTGATACGGGCGGCGGTCAGCGCCGACCAGGTGGACATCCTGCTGGTCTCGCTCGGCCTGATAGACCTCGGCTTCTACACAAGCAGCGTCCAAACCGCCCTGAACGCACGCCGGTTCATCGCCGAGGCCCGCGCGGCCAACCCGCGGATACGGATGGTCCTGCTGCCCGTCATCCCGAACATACGGGCCCGCTCCGACGCCCCCTTCGCCGCGGAGTGCGACCACTTCAACGAACTCCTGGCAAAGGCGGTCGCCGACCTGGACACGGCGTCCTCGCCGGTTCTGCTGGCGTCGCGCCCGGAGTCGTACGCCATCGACACGGACACGTACGACGGCACGCACCCGGGCCCGAGCGGTGAGGACAAGCTGGCGGCGGCCTTCGCCGGAGCGATGCATCAGGCGTGGGACATGGGCGGCCCGTACCGGCCGGCGTACTAGTCGTCCCGCGGTCTTCGCGCCCCTCGCGGCCTCTCGTGCGGATGCGAACCGCGCGCCGGGAGGTGACCCTGGAGGGGGGCGACCAGGACAGGCCACTCCGGCGTGCCCGAGGCCCGCTCCCAGGAGGCGGGAGAAAACCATGGCTACGAAGAAGCAGCTCACGGCCCGAGACATCATGACCGCCGGCGTGCAGTGCATCGGTGCACACCAGTCACTGCACGAAGCGTCGATCATGATGCGCGACATGAATGTCGGGGCTCTGCCCATATGCGGCGACAACAACCGGCTCACCGGCCTGATCACCGACCGCGACATCGTCGTCCAGTGCTGCGCCGAAGGCATCGACCCGGCGACCGTCCAGGCCGGCTCCCTCAGCGGGGAACTGCACTGGATCGACGCGAACGTGGGCGCGGACGACGCTCTGGCGATGATGGAGCAGCACCAGGTCAAGCGGCTGCCGGTGATCGACATAAAGCAGGGCCATCAACTGGTCGGCATGATCACGGAGGCCAATCTCGCGAAGAACCTCACGGACGCGCAGATCGCGGAGTTCGCGACCAAGGTGTACGCGAACGCCTGACCGTTGGTGGTGAAGGTCCTCGGTTGGTGTTGGCACACCCCGGGGACCACTCCACGCATGCACGCAGAGCGTGATGACGCGATCACCGTACGGCACACATCACCGTCTTGTGCAACAACTTCGGCTCTACGAACGGAACTTCGATTGACGGCCGGGACCGCCAGTCCAGCGGCCACGTCAGCCCCTCCAGCGCGGGTACTCCCACGAACGCCGAGCCTCGCCCGCTCCGACTGAGCGCCCGCGCCCCCGCGGGCCAGGCGTACGCCCCGGCCGATTGCGGCGGCAACAGGAAGTACATGTACCGCGCGCCCGTCGCCTCGCGCACGATCGGACCGGCGTGGAAGTCCGTGAACTGCATGAGTTCGTAGGCCACTTCCTCGGCCAGGATGCCCGCGATGCGGACGGCGTCGAAGTGGATGCCCGCGTGACGCAGGGCATGCCCGGATGCAGGCACCCAGGTGGGGGCACTTTCTCGGTTCATGAACGAGACGATTCCGCGCCGGGGTTCAATGTGACCAGCACCACACGAGGGTCGTGCAGGTCTGTGCACTCGGGGAGGACGTTGTGCACTCCAGTGAACGGGGTTCGAGGTCGTTCGGCGCGTTATTGCGCTTCCACCGCGAACGGGCCGACATGTCGCAGGAGGCGCTGGCCGGGCGCATCGGGTTCTCCAAGTCCCAGGTAGCCATGGTGGAGCGCGGAGAGCGGCGGCCGAGGGGGACGTTCGTCCCGAACGCGGACGAGGTACTGGGAGCACAAGGTGCACTGATCGTGGTGGCGGAGAAGGAGTTCAAGGACAACGGACTCCGGCCGTGGACCGAGAACTACTTGGACGAAGAGAGGAACGCGGTCGCCCTTCACTCGTACCAGAACCATGTGATCCCCGGTGCGCTCCAGACCGAGGCGTACGCCCGAGCCGTCTACAACTGCAACTACTGCCCGCCGCTGGACGACGAGGAGATCGAGAAGCGCGTTGCGGCCCGGCTGGAGCGACAGAAGCTCTTCCACCGCAAGCCCACGCCCATCATTAGTTATGTGTTGGAGCAGAGCGCGCTCACTCGTCCCCTCGGGGGCCCTCTGGTCCTCCAGGATCAGCTTCACCACGTCCTCGACGTTGGTCGCCTTCGCCATGTCGAGGTCCAGGTCATGCCGCATGACCGGCAGACCCACGCCGGACTCGCAGGGCCCATGATCCTTCTGGAGACAGCGGAGCGTCGGCAGCTCGCTTATGTAGAAGGACAGAACGGCGGCTACTTCGTGAGCGAACAGCCGGACCTAGGTGACATGTTCGGTCGGTATGGCATTCTGCGGGCTCAGGCACTCACCCCCGAAGAGTCCGCGAAACTGATCAAGCAGGTGGCAGAGGGACTATGAGCACGGACCTGAAGTGGTTCAAGAGCAGCTACAGCAGCGAGCAGGGCGAGTGCGTCGAAGTCGCCGTCGACTGGTTCAAGAGCAGCTACAGCGGCGAAGAGGGCGAGTGCGTCGAGGTAGCCACCTGCCCCGCCGCCATCCACGTGCGTGACTCCAAGGACACGACCCGCCCCTCCCTCACCCTCGCCCCCACCGCCTGGTCCGACTTCATCGCGTCAGTCCGGTAAGCCAGTTGGCCCGCAACGAGATCTCCGGCGGCAACCAGGGCGGCCCCGTCGTCCAGGCCAAGACCATCGGCAGCCTGACGATCGCGGCCGCCCCCGGGCAGATACCCCGCTACCTCCGCTCCCCCTCCCACTGGCCGCTCGCCGGTGAGTGGGAAGCCCTGAAGGCGGGCGCACACAAGGCCCGGCCGGGCGAGGACGGCAGCAAAGTGCCGCCGTACGTCGCGCGTGACGTGGACGGCGTACTGCGCGAGCGCATCGCGGAGGGCGGCCTGGTCCTCGTCGTGGGCGACTCCACCGCGGGCAAGACCCGGGCCGCCTTCGAGGCGGTGCGCGCGGTGCTGCCGGGCCATCGTGTGCTCGCCCCGCCGGTGGGCGGCAGCCTGGGCCCCGCCCCCGACGCGGTGGAGCGCGCCGGGGCGCCGTGCGTCGTCTGGCTCGACGACCTGGAGCGATACCTGGGCCCGGACGGCCTGGAGCCCGACGTGCTCGACGACTTCGTCCGGCTCGACGTGCCGGTGGTGGCAACGATGCGCGTGAAGCCGTACGAGACCTTCAGCGCCGAACGCGACGGCGGAGTCGCGTCGCAGGTGCTGCCGCTGGCGGAGGTGATCGACCTCAACCGGCTGTGGAGCGCGGACGAACTGGCTCGCGCGGCGGACTGCGAGGACTCACGCATCGTCGATGCCTTTGCCCACCACGGCCCTTACGGCATTGCCGAATACGTTGCCGCCGGGCCCGCGCTCCTTCAGGAGTGGCGGCGCGCCTGGTCGGCGAACGGGCATCCGCGCGGGGCCGCGCTGGTGGCCGCGGCCGTCGACCTCGCCCGAGCCGGGTTGCGCGGCCCGTATGGCAACGACCTTCTTGCGGAGCTGCACGAGCACCATCTGGCCGCGGGTGGTGGACCCGTACTGCGGCCCGAGCCGCTGGACGACGCGTTCGCCTGGGCCGCCCGGGTACGTCACGGAGTGACGAGTCTGCTGCTGCCCGCGGACGACGATCGGTGGGCGCCCTTCGACTATCTGGTCGACCACACGGAGTCGGAGATTCCTGCCTGGGTTTGGGAGGCGGCGATCGGTCACGCCGACGAGGACGCGGACCGCTTCGCCGTCGGTGTCAACGCCGCTCAGCACAACGCATGGGCGACGGCCGAGAGGGCGTGGCTGCCCTTGGCCGACGCCGGGTCCCCGACAGCCACGCACAACCTCGGCGTCCTGCTGAGCAGGGCAGGCCGGATCGACGAGGCGGAAATCCGCTACCGCCAGGCCATGGAGACCGGCTTGCCGGAGGCGATGCACTCGCTGGCCGACCTGATGGCGGACACGGATCGGACCGACGAGGCCGAGGCTCTCTACCGACGGGCCATCGAAGCCGGCCACGCCCCCGCCGCGTACAACCTGGCCATCATGCTCGACGACAGCCTCACCGACGAGGTGGAGGTCCTGTACCGCCGCGCCATGGAGGCCGGCATCACGGAGGCCGCGTACAACCTCGCGCGCCTACTCACTCACGAAGGCCGCATAGGCGAGGCCGAAACCCTCTACCGCCAGGCCATCGAGGCCGGCGACTCCGAGGCCGCGTACAACCTCGCGGGCCTGCTCACTCACGAGGGCCGCACAGGCGAAGCCGAGATCCTCTACCGCCAGGCGATCGAGGCCGACGTTCCCTTCGCTGTTCAGAACCTCGGCCTCTTGCTCGTTGGCGCCGGTCGGGCCGACGAAGCCGAAGCGCTCTACCGCCAGGCCATCGCCAACGGCAATGACAGCGCGTCGTTCAACCTCGCGGTTCTGCTCGCCCAGGACGGCCGTACCGAAGAGGCCGAGACAATCTTCCGCCGACATCTGGAGGACGGCGACCCCGCCGCCGCGAACAACCTCGGCAACCTGTTCGCCGACACAGGACGCCATGCGGAGGCCGAGTCCTTCTACCGCGAGGCCCTGGAGATGGGCTACTCGGGCGCGGCGGGCAATCTCGCCCTCCTGTTGGACGAGATGGGCCGCCATGAGGAGGCGGAGGAGTTCCGAAACCAGGCGATCACGAATACGCCGCCCGCCGAGTGATCGGCGCACGCAGGCGGGCGGCGCCACTCGAGAGCCGCGTGACGCCGCCTTGGTGATTGGCCGTCAGAACACGAACGGTCCGGGAGCCTGCGCCGACGTGGCATTGCACGTCACGGTGATGCCGAAGACCACAACGGTCAGCGACTTCCCCTCAAGGCTGTCGCCCGCGGCGACCGTGCCCGTGAGCGGCCCGGTGGACACATCGCCCCCGGCGGGGATCGCCGGGTTGGAATTACCGGTGAACGTCGATGTTCCGGAGCCGTTCTTGGTCAGCGTGAGGGTCGACTTGACCGAGTTCGCTCCGATGTTGATGGGGGATTTGATGGCCGACGTGGACACGCTGATGGTCGCGGCCGTGCCGTCCTGGGTGGCCGTGAGCGTCGCCGTGCCCGAACCGAAGGAACCGCAGTCGAACGAGAGGGTCGCGGTCTGAGGAGTCACCGCACTAGCGACGGGCGCCACCACGAGCACACCCGCGGCCGCCAGGCCGGTGCTCACTAATACGCCGATTCCGAATCTGCCGTGCTTCATGGGGTCCCGCTTTCGTGTGGGGGTGTACGGGAGGCCATCGCCGACTGCCACGACGCACTGCGCGGTGTCCGGGGGTGGGGGTGGGGATCCCGGGCCTGATGGGCAGTCAGTGACAATTGCATTGGGGCACGCGCTCCTTGAGAAAGCAAGGCCGCTCCCCATGATTTTTGGCATGCACTGGACAAATCGCGTCGCGTGACAGACCCATGCGAGTGGCGGTCGTCAACCTTCCCGGCGAAACCACCCGTTTGCCTCCCAGGAAGCGCTACTACCGGGTGATCTCATGGTGAGTGCTGAGCCGGAGCGGGTCGCGAGCCCGGTCCACGTCCTTGCACCAGGGACGGCCGCACTCCTCACCTGCCTTCGTGGATTTCCGCGGCCGTTCGTCCCCCCATGTCGCCCTCGAACCGTTCGGCGGACGCCCCGCGAAGCACAACGCTGCGTTCGTACGCCCGGCTTCGCGACGACAGCGAGCAAGCGGAAGGCGATGTGCATGGCAATCAATGACGCCCGTACCACCGATTCCCGAAGACCGTGGCTCTATCAACGACTGATGGCGACGACCGCGTTCGTTCTCGGGCTGGCCCTGGTCTGTTCGGCCGCACTCCTGGCCTTGGCGACCAGCGCACGCGCGGCTACCGCAGTGGACCTGGGAACCGCCGACAGCTACGCGGTGCTGGCCGGCTCGGAAGTCACCAACTCCGGATCCACTGTCATCTACGGGGATGTGGGCGTCAGCCCGGGAACCTCGATCTCGGGCTTCCCGCCCGGAACCATCAACGGCGCGACCCACTCGAACGACGCGGCCGCAATCCAGGCGCAGTCCGACCTGACCACCGCGTACAACGCCGCCGCGGCGCAAGCCCCGACCGGCAGCGTGGCGGGAGACATCGGGGGCACGACCAAGACCGCGGGCGTCTACAAGTCCACGAGCACGCTCGCCGTCACCGGGACACTCACGCTCGACGCCGAAGGTGATCCCAACGCAGTCTTCATCTTCCAGGTCGCGTCATCGCTGACCATCAGTAACTCCGCCACCATCGCGCTCATCAACGGCGCTCAGCCGTGCAACGTCTTCTGGCAGATCGGCATCACGGCGACCCTGGGGACAAATGCGTCCTTCGAGGGCACGATCATGGCGCTGACCTCGATCACGGTGGAAGCCAACACCAGGATCAGGGGCCGGGCACTCGCACGGAACGCCGAAGTGACGCTCATTTCCGACGTCATCGTCCGACCGAGCTGCATCATCGGGCCGTCGGGGCCGCCCGGACCCAGTGGACCCTCCGGTCCCACGGGTGCCTCCGGTCCCACCGGACCGAGCGGCCCGCCGGGAGAACCCGGTCCCTCCGGACCCAGCGGACCCAGCGGCCCGGCTGGAGGTCCGCCTGGCCCCACAGGTCCCACCGGGCCTACGGGCCCGCCCGGCCCGAGCGGCCCGAGCGGCCCGCCCGGAACGGGCCGTCCGCACGACGGGCCTACCCAAACGGGCGGACCGCACGACGGTCCCACCAAAACGGGCGGACCGCACGAACCCAAACCGCATGAGACCGGACCGCACGGAGACGAACCGCACAAGCCGGGAGGTCCCCACGGCCCGAAGGGTCCCCATCATCTGGCGGACACCGGCTCGAACGACCTCTTCGCTCCCATGGCGGGCATCGGGACAGCGCTGCTCATCGCGGGCGGCGTGGCCATGGTCGTCATCAGGAAGCGCGCGGCCGCCGGGCCATCAGACAGGTACGACGGGTAGCAAGGCAGTTCAGGCAACCGATCGGTAGTGCACATCGCTACTGGCCGCCCCCGTCCACGGGCATTTGCCCATGGACGGGGGCGCTGTCGTGAAGGGGTGGGGCAGGTCGTATGCCTAAGACGCCTCGGCATTGATCATCCGGGAGAGATCGGTGTCCAACGGCGCCCGGGTCAGACGGTTGGCGAGCGTCGACATCGTGTACGTCCCGATGCCCATGACCACCTCCAGGGCGTTCTGCTCCGTGTAGCCATGGGACAGGAACGCACGCAGCTCCTCGTCGCCCACACCCCCGGCCGTACGGAGCACCTCCAGCGTGAACTGCCGCACCGCTTCGAGGCGTTCGTCATCCAGGGGCCGCTGTTCCCGCAGCGCCGAGACGATGTCGTCGCCCGCCCCCAGCCCCGTCAGCTTGGTGGTGTGGATCGCCACGCACACATGGCACTCATTGCGCGCCGCGACGGTCATCACGACCACCTCACGCGCGATCGGATCCAGCGTCGTCTGCTCGAACATCGCGCTGAGCTTCAGAAAGCCGTCGAGCAGATGCGGCGAGGTGGCCAGCCGGGCCGCGGCCGACGGCAAGTGCCCCATGCTCCGGGTCACCGCCTCCAACGAGCGGCGCGACGCGGCCGGAGCGGACTCCAAGGTGTGATCGACGAACACGACTTCCCCCTACGATGGACAATGTGGTTGACGAAAAAAAGGTAAACCAGGTTGTCGATATCCGCAACAGCCATGCCGGCACGCCCGGTTACGAGCTGCCCCTGCTCCTCTTCGCGGGGTTCCGCTCCCTCATCGACCGGCTGCACGCCGAACTGGCCGAGCAGGGACACCCGGACGTCCGGCCCGCGCACGGCTTCGCGATGCAGGCGATCGGCGCGGGCGGCGCGACCGCGAGCGAGATCGGCCGACGGCTCGGCGTCTCCAAACAGGCGGCCGGCAAGACGGTCGACCGGCTCGTGGCCCTGGGCTACGCCGTACGGGCCGACGACCCGGCCGACGCCCGCCGCAAGCTCGTCCGCCTCACCGCGCACGGCCTGGACGCCCTCGCCCGCTCGGCGGCGATCTTCGACGAACTGCGGGCGGAGTGGGCCGGCGCTCTGGGCGCGCGGCGCGTGGCCGACATCGAGGAGGCGCTGCGTACGGTCGTCCCGGCCGATGCCTTCCGGCTGGACGCGGCGGGCTGGTTCGGCGGCGCGTGACGAGTTCTCGTCACGGCGTGACCCGGTCACCGTGCGTATCGTTGTACGAGGTGACTGCATGCAACCACGCGGCAGTGGGGAGGAGTGCCACAGTGAGCGTTCTTGACGACAGGATCACGATGGCCGACAACATCAACGAGCAGATCTTGGACGAGATGTTCGAGCAGATGTCAGTCCCCGAGGGCTACAAGGCCGAGATCGTCGAGGGGGCCATCTACATGTCGCCGCAACGGGAGACTCACTGGGAGATCATCCTGGACATCATCGAGCAGCTGCGGTCCAAGTACCCGAGGAAGCGCCTGATGTCCGACGTCCGCATCGACTACCCCGGCCACCTCAACGGGTTCGCGACGGACGTGACGTTGTTGGCCGAGGGTGCCGTCAAGACCAAGTCGGGCAACTGGCGGTACGAGGATGTCCAGTTCGTGGCGGAGGTCGTCTCCAAGAGCACCGGTGCCAACGACTACGGGCCGAAGCTGGCCGCGTACGCCACCGCCGAGGTCCCTGTCTATCTGATCGCCGACCCGTACCAAGCCAGGTGCCACGTCTACACCCAGCCCAAGGAGGGGGACTACATGACCGAGACGAAGGTCGCCTTCGGGCAGCCGGTCGACCTCGCCAACACCCCCGTCGGCCTCACGCTCACCACCGACGAGTTTCCGCGCGACTGACCGCCGCGTCCCTTGCCTGGAGCGCGCTCCAAGGCGTTGGCTTGATACTCATGAAGTACACGCAGCTCGGACGCACCGGACTCAAGGTCAGCCGACTCGTCCTCGGGACGATGAACTTCGGGCCTCAGACCGACGAGGCCGACAGCCACACCATCATGGACGCCGCGCTCGGCGCGGGGATCAACTTCTTCGACACCGCCAATGTCTACGGCTGGGGCGAGAACAAGGGCCGTACCGAAGAGATCATCGGCAGCTGGTTCGCCGGGGACGGCGAGCGCCGTGACAAGGTCGTCCTCGCCACCAAGGTCTACGCGAACATGGCCGGCGACGGCGAGCCCTGGCCCAATCACGACCGGCTCTCCGCACTCAACATCCGCCGCGCCGTCGAAGCCAGCCTCAAGCGGCTGCGGACGGACTACATCGACCTCTACCAGTTCCATCACGTCGACCGGCGCACGCCCGTCGAGGAGATCTGGCAGGCGATCGATGTCCTCATCCACCAGGGCAAGATCCTCTACGCGGGCTCTTCCAACTTCCCCGGCTGGAAGATCGCCCAGACCAATGAGACGGCCCGCCGCCTCGGTTCGTACGGCCTCGTCAGCGAGCAGTGCCTGTACAACCTCGCCGAGCGCCGCGCCGAGATGGAGGTCATCCCCGCCGCGCAGGAGTACGGCCTCGGGGTCATCCCGTGGTCGCCGCTGCACGGCGGGCTGCTCGGCGGTGTGCTCAAGAAGGAGAGCGAGGGGGCGCGGCGGGCGAGTGGCCGCAGCGCCGACGCGCTCGCCAGCACCGCCGTTCGGGCACAGGTCCAGGCGTACGAGGATCTCCTCGACAAGCACGGCCTCAAGCCGGGCGAGACCGCGCTGGCCTGGCTGCTCACCCGGCCGGGAGTCACCGGGCCGATCGTCGGGCCGCGTACGGCGGACCAGCTGGCGTCCGCGCTGCGCGCCGTCGAGCTCGAGCTGAGCGACGACGTGCTGTCGGGCCTCGACGAGATCTTCCCCGGTCCTGGACCGGCCCCCGAGGCCTTCGCCTGGTAGCGGGCGGCACAGCGGGCGTGGTGGTCGCGGTCAGGCCTCCTGACCGGCCGGGGCCCTACTGTCCGACCAGGGCCTTACTGTCCGACCAGGGCCGTGACGGCGATGATCGCGAACATCAGCACAAGTACGGCGGCCATGATCTGGTTTCTGGTCTTGGGATTCACACTTCGAGACTAACCGGACCGCCCGAGCGGCCAGGCACCGACCGTCTCGTAGCGCGGCTCCTCGCCCTTCACCCCGCTCACCGGCAGGTTGCTGCGTACGAGCGCGAGCTCGGCCACCTCCCAGGGCGTGCCCTCGAAGCCGCTGAGCTTCTCGACGTACGGGCGCAGATCGGCGTCGTGGCGGCTGCGGGCGATCGTGAGATGCGCCTGGAAGCGGCGGTGCTCCTCCATGCTGACCCCGGCCCGACGGGCGGCCGCGTCCGCGCGTTCCGCGAGCAGGCGCATCTCCTCCAGGCCGCCCGCGGCGCCGGTCCACAGCGCCCGGTGCGCGAACCGCCCGCCCTGGTGGAGACGGAGCGGGAAGGCGGAGGACCTGCGGGCGGCCCGCCCGAGCCGCTCGTGCAGCTCGGGCAGCAGGCCGTCGTCGACCTCGCCCATGAAGGCGAGCGTGAAGTGCCAGCCGGCCCGGCCGGTCCAGCGCAGGTCGTCCGCGCCGGGCAGGGTTCTCAACCGGTCGACGGCACGGACGAGTTCGTCGACTGCCGGGGCGGGCGGCAGTACGGCGGCGAAGAGTCTCATGATCCGAGTCTGGCCCAAACCGGGGCCGTACGGGACCGATGGAACTGGCCGAGGCCGTCCCGGCCAGGCAGAGACCGGCCGGACCGGACCGGGCTACGTGACCGACCGGACGGCCGTACGAGACCGACCGGACGGCCGTACGAAACCGACCGGGGCCGACCCGGACTGCCCGGGACGGCTGTACGGGACCGGCCGGACCCCGGGACCGGCTCACGCGGCTGTCGCCAGCTGCTCCCTCGGTACGAATTCCACATGCCGACGTCCCCGCCGCAGATCTATTTTCAGGCGCAGCCCGCCCACCCGGGCGAGCATCACGCCGACTCCGATCGCCGCGATCAGCGCCACCGTGCCGCCCGCCGCGAAGCCGATCCGCGGTCCGTAGGTGTCGGTGATCCAGCCGACGAGGGGCGCGCCCAGCGGCGTACCGCCCACGAAGACCATCATGAACAGGCTCATCACGCGGCCTCGCATAGCCGGTTCCGTCGCCATCTGAATGCTGGAGTTGGCCGTGACGTTGACCGTCAGGCCGAACATCCCGATCGGCACCAACAGCACCGCGAAGATCCAGAACTGCGGCGCGAACGCGGTCACGATCTCCAGTACGCCGAAGAGCACCGCCGCGCCCACGAGCACCCGCAGCCGCGAGGTGCCGCGCCGGGCCGCGAGCAGGGCGCCGGCCAGGGAGCCGCCGGCCATGAGCGTGTTGAGCAGGCCGTATGTGCTCGCGCCCGAGTGGTAGACGTCGTCCACGAAGGCCGACAGCCAGATCGGGAAGTTGAAGCCGAAGGTGCCGATGAAGCCGACGAGGACGATCGGCCAGATCAGCTCGGGCCGGCCCGCGACATACTTCAGCCCCTCCCGCAGCTGACCCTTTCCGCGTGGCGCGCGCTCGACCTTGTGCAGTTCGCCGGGGCGCATCAACAGCAGGCCGACGATGGGGGCGAGAAACGACAGGCCGTTGAAGAGAAAGGCGTAGCCGCTGCCGACGGCCGTGATCAGCACACCGGCGACGGCGGGGCCGACGAGGCGCGCGGACTGGAAGTTGGCGGAGTTGAGGCTGACCGCGTTGGCGAGCTGGTCGGGGCCGACCATCTCGGCGACGAAGGACTGCCGGGCCGGGTTGTCGACCACGGTGACGAGGCCGAGCAGGAAGGCCGTGAGATAGACGTGCCAGACCTGGACGTGCCCGCTGAGGGTGAGGACGGCCAGCGCGAGACCGGTGAGGCCCATCGCGCACTGGGTGGCCAGCAGCAGCGGCCGCTTCGGCAGCCGGTCGGCGAGCACTCCGCCGTACAGACCGAAGAGCAGCATCGGCAGGAACTGCAGCGCGATGGTGATGCCGACGGCGGACGCGGATCCCGTCAGGGTCAGCACCAGCCAGTCCTGGGCGATGCGCTGCATCCAGGTGCCGGTGTTGGAAACGACTTGCCCGGTGGCGAAGAGCCGGTAGTTACGGATCTTCAGCGAGCTGAACATGGTTGTAGGAGAGGGTGCGGGTGCGGAGTCTGCTCCGGGTCCCGAACTCAAAACGGTTCGCCTCCTCAGTTTGGTCTTTACAGGTGCGCGAGCTTCTCCAGTACGGGGGCGGCTGCGCGCAGCTTCGCCCACTCGTCCTCGTCCAGGCCCTCGGCGAGCGAGGCCAGCCAGACGTTCCGCTTGCGGCGGCTCTCTTCGAGCATGGCTTCGGCCTGCTCGGTCTGGCTGACCACCTTCTGCCGGCGGTCATCGGGGTGCGGCTCCAGCCGGACCAGTCCCTTGGCTTCGAGCAGTGCCACGATCCGGGTCATGGACGGCGGCTGGACGTGCTCCTTGCGGGCCAGCTCACCGGGGGTGGCCGAGCCGCAGCGGGCGAGGGTGCCGAGCACCGACATCTCGGTGGGGCTCAGCGATTCGTCGACGCGCTGATGCTTCAGGCGTCGGCCCAGCCGCATCACGGCCGAGCGCAGAGAGTTCACGGCGGCGACGTCGGCGTCGTTGCCGTGGGACAGATCAGGCATGTTCGTTAGCGTAACTCATTACCCAGCCTAAAGACCAGTCGAGATTTCGCGCATGGGCCGCGGGCGCGGATACGAGATCAGTTCATCACTCATATGAGTGAGACATATCCGGAAAGTGATGCACTGGCCGTGGCCGTCCGGCAACGCTGGCCGACATGGGATCGACAGTCCTCAGCCTGCGGATAGACGGTGAGCTCCTCGACCGGCTCAGGCACCATGCCGCCAGACGCGGAATGAGCGTCCAGGACTATGTGGTCCAGACGCTCATCCGCGATGACTTCGACGAACGCTTCAAGGCGGCCGTCGACGAGACAGAGAAGTTCTACGGCCGGACGTGAACGGCCGCGCGTGAAGGCCGGACGTGAACCGCCGCGCGTGAGACGGCGTACGCGCCTTACGTGAGGCCCAGCGCGGGCATCGCGTAGTAGAAGACGAACACGGCGGAGACGACGTACATCGCGACGGGCACCTCGCGGCCCCGCCCGGTCACCAGCCGCAGCAGGCTGAAGGTGATGAAGCCGATGCCGATGCCGTTGGTGATGGAGTACGTGAACGGCATCATCACCATCGCCAGGAAGGCCGGCACGGCGACGGTGAAGTCGTCCCAGTCGATGTCCCGGATCGAACCGGCCAGGATCAGGAAGCCGACCGCCAGCAGCGCGGGCGTCGCCGCCTGGGACGGGACCATCGTGGCGAGCGGCGTGAGGAACAGCGCCACCGAGAACAGCGCACCCGTGACGACGGACGCGAGGCCGGTACGGGCACCCTCACCGACGCCCGCCGTGGACTCCACGAAGCAGGTGGAGGCCGAGGACGAGGTCGCGCCGCCCGCGGCGACGGCGATGCCGTCGACGAAGAGCACCTTGTTGATGCCGGGCAGCTTGCCGTCCTTGTCCATCAGCCTGGCCTCGTCGCCGACACCGAGGATCGTGCCCATCGCGTCGAAGAAGCAGGACAGCAGCACCGTGAAGACGAACAGCACGCCCGTCAGATAGCCGACCTTCCCGAAGCCGCCGAACAGACTGACCTGGCCGACCAGGCCGAAGTCGGGGGACGCGACCGGATTACCGGGCCACGTGGGCGTGGTCAGACCCCAGCTCGGTACCGTCGCCACGGCGTTGATGACCATCGCGACGATCGTCATCGTGACGATGGAGATCAGGATCGCGCCCGGCACCTTGCGGATGATCAGCGCGAGCGTGAGCAGCGCACCGAGAGCGAAGACGAGGACCGGCCAGCCGTCCAGATGGCCGCCGACGCCCAGCTGGAGCGGGACGGTCGTCTTGGCGACGTCGGGGATACGGGAGACGAAGCCCGAGTCGACCAGGCCGATCAGCATGATGAAGAGGCCGATGCCGATCGCGATGCCCTTGCGCAGGCTGCGCGGCACGGCGTTCATCACGCGCTCGCGCAGACCGGTGGCGACCAGCAGCATCACGACGAAACCGGCGAGCACGACCATGCCCATCGCATCCGGCCAGGACATCCGGGGCGCGAGCTGCAGAGCCACGACGGTGTTCACGCCGAGCCCGGCCGCGAGCGCGATCGGGACATTGCCGATGACGCCCATGAGGAGCGTGGAGAAGGCAGCAGTGAGCACGGTGGCGGTGACGAGCTGGCCGCCGTCGAGCTGGTGCCCGTACATGTCCTTCGCGCTGCCGAGGATGATCGGGTTCAGCACGATGATGTACGCCATCGCGAAGAAGGTGGCGAATCCGCCCCGGATCTCGCGGGAGACCGTGGAGCCGCGCTCCGAGATCCTGAAGAAACGGTCCAGGCTGCCGAGTGCACCCTTCGGCTGATGCTCGGGGGCCGGCGGCTGGGAGGCGGGGGCCGCGGCAGGGGCCGAGGGGGTCATGCGGGTCCTCATCAGATGCGGTCTTGGTGGTTCGTACGAAGATTCCGGTCACACGTGCAAACCGTTTCAGTATGAACACATCAGGGGGAGATCGCTATCTCCGCGCGTAGACGGCTGTGCCCACTGGGCGCAAACGGCCGCCGCCTACACTGTGCGCATGGCGAAGTGGACCCCCAAGCACGAGGCACCCGAGCCCCTGGAGGGGCCGGTCGTCGCCACCATCACCGGCGGCACGATCCTCTGGTTCGTCCTCTTCCTGGTCCAGATCCCGTTCTACAACTGGTTCGCCGAGCGCGACCTGATGTGGTGGGTGTGGACCTGCCTGGCCGGTGGCGGTCTTGGCCTGATCGGCATCTGGTACGTACGGGGGCGGGACGCGGCGCTCAAGCGCGCGCAGGTCGCGGAGACGGCCGGGGCCGCGGAGCCGTCGCGGGCCGCGGGATCGTCCGCGTCGAGCGACGAAGGCGAGCGGGACGAGGGCAAGTAGCCCGTACCGCGCCGCCCGTAGTGCCGGGCGTTGTAGGGCAGGGGACGACTCGTAGTGCCACGGGACGATTCGCCTCCTCCCGAGGTCTGATCCCGGGAGCACTCGGCGGGTGAACCGGCCATTCCGGCCGTACCGTCGAAACCATGACTCAGCGGTCGAGGATCGACGCGGACGGCCCCGAGCCGGGCGGACCCTCCATCGACGCGGGTGCCGAACTGGATCCCGTACACCCCAGAAAGCTGCCCAAGTCCGCGCTCGCGCCACGGGCGAGTGGACTGACGACGGCGGAGGTCGCCGAGCGGGTCGCCCGGGGCGAGGTCAACGACGTACCCGTCCGCTCCTCGCGCTCCCTCACCGAGATCGTCCGCGCGAACGTCTTCACCCGCTTCAACGCCATCATCGGCGTGCTGTGGCTGATCATGCTCTTCGTCGCGCCGTTCCAGGACAGCCTCTTCGGGTACGTGATCATCGCCAACACCGGTATCGGCATCATCCAGGAGCTGCGCGCCAAGAAGACGCTGGACGCGCTCGCGCTCATCGGCGAGGCCAAGCCGACGGTACGGCGGGACGGCACGGCCGCGGCGGTCTCCACCACCGAGATCGTCCTCGGGGACCTCGTCGAACTCGGGCCCGGCGACGAGGTCGTCGTGGACGGCGAGGTGGCGGAGGCGGACAGCCTGGAGATCGACGAGTCGCTGCTGACGGGCGAGGCCGACCCGGTGCCCAAGCAACCCGGCGACCCGGTGATGTCGGGCAGCTTCGTGGTCGCGGGCGGCGGCGCGTTCACGGCGACGAAGGTGGGGCGCGAGGCATATGCGGCGCAGCTCGCGGAGGAGGCGTCGCGCTTCACGCTCGTCAACTCCGAGCTGCGCAACGGCATCAGCACGATCCTCAAGTACGTGACCTGGATGATGATCCCGACCGCGATCGGGCTCGTCATCAGCCAGCTGGTGGTCAAGGACAACGACTTCAAGGACTCGGTGGCCAGGACCGTCGGCGGCATCGTGCCGATGATCCCCGAGGGGCTGGTGCTGCTGACGTCGGTCGCCTTCGCGATCGGCGTCATCCGGCTCGGCCGCAAGCAGTGCCTCGTACAGGAGCTGCCCGCGATCGAGGGCCTGGCGCGGGTCGATGTCGTCTGCCTCGACAAGACGGGCACGCTGACGGAGGGCGGCATGGACGTCGCCGAGCTGCGCCCGCTGGGCGGCTCGGACGAGAGCTATGTACAGAAGGTCCTCGGCGCACTCGGTGAGTCCGACCCACGGCCGAACCCGTCGTTGCAGGCGATCATCGACGCTTATCCGGACAACGAGGACTGGCGGTGCACTGAGTCACTGCCGTTCTCCTCGGCACGCAAGTACAGCGGCGCGAGCTTCAGCGAGGGCGACGGCGAGAGTTCCACCTGGCTCCTCGGCGCGCCCGATGTGCTCCTGCCGACGGGCGACGCCACCCTGGCCGAGATCGATCAGCTCAACGACCAGGGCCTGCGGGTGCTGCTGCTCGCCCGGGCGGCGGGCGACCTCGACGCGCCCTTGGCCGGCGCGGGGGCGCAGCCGGCCGCGCTGGTCGTCCTGGAGCAGCGGCTGCGGCCGGATGCGGCCGACACCCTCCGCTACTTCGACGAGCAGAACGTCCACGCCAAGGTCATCTCCGGCGACAACGCGGTGTCGGTGAGCGCGGTGGCCGGAAAGCTCGGCCTGCCGGGCGCGCAGAACACGGTGGACGCGCGGCGGCTCCCCACCGAGCAGGCCGCGATGGCCGTGTCGCTGGACGCGAACTCGGTCTTCGGCCGGGTCACTCCGCGGCAGAAGCGCGACATGGTCGGCGCGTTGCAGTCGCGTGGCCATGCGGTCGCCATGACCGGCGACGGCGTCAACGACGTGCTCGCGCTGAAGGACGCGGACATCGGCGTCAGCATGGGCTCGGGCTCGGAGGCGACGCGGGCGGTGGCCCAGATCGTGCTCCTCAACAACAGCTTCGCGACGCTGCCTTCGGTGGTGGCGGAGGGGCGCCGGGTGATCGGCAACATCACGCGCGTCGCCACGCTCTTCCTGACGAAGACGGTCTACTCGGTGCTGCTGGCGATCCTGGTGGTGTGCAGTCAGGTCGAATACCCCTTCCTGCCACGGCACTTGACGCTGCTGTCGACGCTGACGATCGGAGTCCCGGCGTTCTTCCTGGCGCTGGCGCCGAACAAGGAGCGTGCGAAGCCGAACTTCGTGCGCAGGGTGATGCGGTACGCGATCCCGGCGGGCACGATCGCGGCGGCGGCCACGTTCTGTACGTATCTGCTGGCCAGGTCCCACTACAGCGGCCCGGGATCACTGGACGCGGAGACAAGCGCGGCGACTCTGACGCTGTTCCTGGTCTCGATGTGGGTCCTGGTGATCATCGCCCGCCCGTACACATGGTGGCGGGTCTGCCTGGTGGCGGCGATGGTGGCGTGCTTCCTGCTGGTCCTGGTGGTCCCGTGGCTGCAGCACTTCTTCGCGCTGAAGCTGGTGGGGACGACGATGCCGTGGGGGGCGGTGGGGATCGCGACGGCGGGGGCGGCGCTGCTGGAGGTGGCGTGGCGGGTGGTGGACCGGCGGTTCGCCGCGTAGCCGGCCGCCTCAGCGGGCGGGGGCTGGCGGACCGCATTCTCCCCGCCGAGGGCCGTACGTTTGTGGGATCTCATGCCCTTTGACATCTCGCCGGGTTTTGACGCGGCTCCGCGTAGAAGCCGGTCATTGGGGAGCGCCAGTCATCCGCTTCAGTCACCGGGTGATGTGGCGGTAGCCGACAACGCTGGACGGAGCGGCAAGCGATGCCACGGTGACCGTGCGACCAGGGCGCGGGGCGTGGCTGACCTTGCCGTCGCCGATGTAGAGGGCGACGTGGCCGCCGCCGTAGGAGATGACCAGATCGCCGGGGACCAGGCGGGCGCGGGTGGTGACCTCGCCCGCCCTCCGGATCCGCGGCTCGCGGTGCGACACCGGGGCCTGTGACGGCCTGGACGCCCGCCCCCGCGCCTGCTCGACGTCTTCCCGGCAGACGCCCAGGACATCCCACCGCAACGCGATGTACCGGACCATCGAGAGGGTCGATCGTCGGCGGGGCAAACACCCGCTACGAATTCGCGTCGAACCAGCGCGCCGTTTCCAGTTCGGACGTGCGCGACGGGTCCTCCAGCAGTGCCGCCACCTCGAAACGGCGTGGCCACTGGCCCGTTGCCCACGCCAGCGCCGCCGCCACGCCCTCCAGCGTCGCCGCGTGGATCACGCCGTCCGGGGTGCGGCGCCACTCCAGTTCCGTGCCGCCGGCGATCAGTTCCTCGTGTTCCACGTACGTCGCCGGCGTGGCCGGGCCGAGGAGGACGTGCACCGATTCGGGGACCTCGTGTTCCTCGCCCCGAGTCGTCACCTCCGCCGGGACCGTCTCGCTCAGACGGCGGACCTGGAAGAGCTCCGCCAGGTCCGCGGCCCGTGAAGGGGCCACCGGAAGCAGCGGCATGCCGCCCGTCAGCGGGAGCAGATCGGGCGCGTCCGCGATCACCGCGTCGGATGCGTCGACCACGCGGACCTCGCCGTCCACGACCGCGCGGAGTTCGTCCGGGAGCGTGACCTGCTCCGGGTCGAGGTCTGCCAGCGCCGTGTACAGGGCGTGCAACTGGGCCGCCCGCACCGGGCGGTCCGGGTCGGCAAGGCGGCCGAGGAGTTCCGCCGCGCCGCCCGGCTCGTCGAGCAGTGCGGCGACCGACGTGCGCACCCCCAGCGCCCGCAGCACCTCGGTGTCCTCGAAGCCCGTCGTGTCGGCGGACTCGTACAGGCCCGCCAGCAGCGGGTCCCCGCCCGAGGCCCGCAGGCCCGCCGGGCGGCGACCGTCCAGTACCGGATGGTCCCGCAGCCACCATGCCGTGTACGGACCCACCGTCTGCGTCGTGCCGTCCGGCAGCAGGATCCGTACGGACTGGGTCAGCGCGTCCCGCAGCGGCGGCTGCGCCAGCAGCGCCAGCGCCTGGGGCCAGCAGTCGTCGTCCACCAGGTCCAGGTCGCGCACCGCGACCAGCTCGGTTGCGACGGGCGGCACCGGCGTGTCCGGCAGCCGGTCGAGAACGTCCTCGCACCACACGTCGACCGCGTCCAGCAGACCCGGGTCGTCGGGCTCGGCGAAGTCCCCGTCGCGGGGCTCCAGTTCATCGGGGTCGAGGACGACATCCGTGGCCCGTACGAGCGCGAAGTTCGCCAGCACACCGCACGCGGCAAGCGGCTGTTCACCCCACCGTTCGGCCAGCTCGGCGTCGCACAGTGCCAGTTCGTCCTCGCGCATCACGGAGGCGAACGGGCTGTCCGGGAGGACCAGTTCACCCGCAGGAGCGAGTTCTCCGTCCTCGTCCGGCAGCGCCAGCGCGCCCAGCCACGGCTCGTCTCCGGGCTCGATGCCCGCGTCCCGTACGAGTGCCAGCACCGTTTCCGCGAGCTCGTCCGCGTCCAGCGCGTCTTCGTCCCAGACCTCGCCCGCGTCCAGCGAGCCCGCCACCGCCGTCCGCACCTGCGGAGTCGTCAGTACGGCGCGCGGCGTCGCCGGCAGCGCGCCCAGCTTCTCGAGCAGGGGGTGGGCGGCCTCGGGATGGACGACCTTCAGGCCGAGCCGGGCCAGCTGCGGCGGAGTCTCGGCCAGCGGCAGCAGCGTCTGCCGGGGCCCGATCGTCGTACGGCCGTCGGCCAGCGGCACGGGCAGCCCGGACAGCCGGTCCGGGTCGACGCCCGCAAGGCTGTCGTACAACCGCTGCCACCAGCCCGGCTCGCGCTCAAGACCCGCGAGCCGGTCGATCGCCTCGGTCAGCGGCACCCGCGCGACGCCGAGCGTACGCAGCTCGACCCGGCGCTCAAGACCCGCGGGCAGCAGGCTCGGCATCACCTCGGCCAGCACCTGTACGGTCTCCGCGCCCGCGCCCTCCAGGACTTCCGCCTCGATGGGCCGCAGCCCGGCGGAGATCTCGCGGTCCGGCAGACCGGTGTCCTCGCCGGACACGTCGCGCGGGGCGGCCGCCTCCAGGAACGCGGTACGCGGCAGCCGCTGCAAAATCTCCGCCCGCAGCGCGCCGTCCAACTCGCCCTTGCCGAGCAGGCCGGGCACCAGGTCGATGGTGCCGACGCTCACCGGCTGCCAGTGGCCCAGCAGTTCGGCGTACGCGTCCGCCGCCTTGCGCACCAGGAAGTCGGTGAGCGGCCCGGGCGCCGGGTGGCGGCGGGTGGTGTCCAGCGGGAGTGAGGCGATCAACAGCGCGGGCACGCCGAGGGGTTCGTCGGTGGGTGTCGGCGCGTGCACCACGGGGGCGGTGCGCGGGCGGGCGGGCGCGCCCTCGTCGTCCACGGGCACGGCCCAGGTGACGGTCCAGTGCGGCCGCAGCCGCTCCTCGACGGGCCGGTCCGCAAGCAGCGCGGGCTCGATGCCGCCACTGTGGCTGACCACCCGCCAGCGCCGGTCGCCGCCGGCGCTGTCCTCGATGTGTACATACGCCCCGTGCACGGAGCGCCTCAACTCCCGTACGCCGTCGGGGGTCTCGATGATGATCTCGGCGAGACCGGGCAGCGTGAGCAGCAGCGCGTCGTCGACCCCGGCGAGCAGCCGATCGACCAGGTCGACCGCGGCGCCGTCGCGCAGAGGCAGGACGACCACGGTGTCGTACCCCTCGGGCGCCGTGCCCTCGGCGGGCAGCGGCAGCCGCAGCAGCGGGACATGACCGTCACGGCGGCGCAGCTCGTCGCCGAGGCCGGGGCTCGCCTGGGCCGCCTGCTGGGCGAGTCCCCTGGCCTCCGCGAGGGACCAGCGCACGCCGCCGTGGCGGCCCACGACCGCGGGCTCGTCGCTCACCGCGAGGACGGCCGCGAAGCCGACGCCGAAGCGGCCGACGGCTGCCTCATGGCCCTCGCGCTTGGCAGAGGCGCGCAGGGTGCTCAGGGACTCGACGCCGGTCGCGTCCAGCGGCGCGCCGGTGTTCGCGGCGGCGAGTACGGCAGGCTGGTCGCCGGAGGCCGGCCGCAGCGTCAGCCGGAGCCGGCCCGGCACACCTGCTCGCGCCGCGGCGTCCGCGGCGTTCTGGGCGAGCTCTACGACGAGGCGGTCCCGGTAGCCGCCGAGTACGAGGTCCTCCTCGGCGTTGGCGTCCTCCCGGAAGCGGGCGGGACTGGCCCCCCACGCGTCGAGCACCCCGCGCCGCAGCCGCGCCGTCCCGAAGGGGTCGGCCCACTCGGTCGTCCTGACGCTCACGCTGTGACTCCGCTCTCTCCGGTTAACGCCGATGCCTGTGCGGCCGAAGGTACCCCCGTACGGGCATCCGTGGTGACCGTGGGCCGCAGGCGTTGGCCGTTACTGCCCGGTGAGTGGGCTCAAGGCCCTTGTCGGGCGGACGCCGACCGGCCCGCCCCGGCGGGCGGGCCTCGGAGGACCGATGGAGGACAGCGAAAACCTACGAGTGGCCGAGATCCTCGGACTCGCCGTCCGGTTCCGGCGAGACCGAGCCGCTGTCGCGGACCGGTCGCAGCGGGAACTCGTCCGCGCCCATCGAGTCGAGCACCGGCGGCGGAGGCTTCGGCGTCTTCGGCATCACTGCCGCCTCGGAGTGCCCTCCGCAGCCGTACGCCAGGGACACCACCCGGCCGTCCGCCGGTGAGAACTCATTCGCGCACACTCCGAACGCCTGGCGCAGCGAACCCGCCAACGGAACCAGGAAGCCGCAGCTCACGCACGCCGCGGGGGCCGCCTGCGCCATCGGGGTGCTGGGTCCGAAGGCGTCCTCCCAGCGCTCCGCAGCGAGCCGCAGCCCGTACCGGGAGAGCACCCTGGCCCGGCGCATGCCGAGTTCTTCGGCGAGCGACGCGATCGAACCGCGGCCGTTGTCGACGGAGGCATCCGCGGGCCTGCGGTCGGTCAGCTCCGCGTCCTCCGCCTCGACGCGCTCGGCCAGGTCGTGCGACGGCTGGTCCGCGAGCACCGAGTTCGGCGGAGGCTCGTCCTCGCCGGTGTAGCCGGGCTCCAGGCGCGGATCGTCCGCCTCCGTGGGCAGCAGATCGCCCGGGCCCATGTCGCCGGGCCGCAGCCGCTCGCTCCACGGCACCCACTCGGGCGCGAGGAGAGCGTCGGGGCCGGGGAGCAGGACGGTTTCGTCGAGGGTGACGATCTTGGCGCGGGAGGCCCGGGCGACGGTGACGGCCCAGCGCCAGCCGCGGTAGCCCATCTCCTTGCACTCGAAGAAGTGCGTGACGACCCGGTCACCCTCCGATACGAGGGACACATGCTCGCCCACCACTCCCGGGGCCGCGGCCTCCTCGGCAGCCGCCCGGGCTAGATCTACCGCCTCGGCGCACAGACGGTCGGGGGTACGGCTTCGCGTCGCAGCACTCACAGGTCTCGCTTCTCTCCTACGCCGTCTCACGGGTGCGCCGGCCGAGACATGAGGTACGGGCCGCAGGCGGAGCGGACCGGAGGGCCGCATCGACGTCCGCGCCCAGACCAAGCTGTCTCGGGCACACCTACCGTCATCCATTCTGCGGGATGCCGAAGAGGCGCGCGGCCAAGAACAACCGCCGGTGGCGCGCTACGCACGCTACCCCCTCTGCCGCTCCCCGCCCACCTGCCTGCCCCAACAAGGGGCTAACAACACCGCATCACGGTTCGCCCGAGCAGGGCTTGGGGCACTATGACGGGGTGACAGCCGCGAGGTCGTCCGACGGAGCCGGGCAGCTCAGACGAGCCGGCCGGTCGGTCGGCCGCGCCCTGCATCTGCCGTTCACCGGGACGGCGCGCGGCATCCGCAAGGCGACCCATGCCCATGGCGCGGGCGAGTCGGGCCTGGGCAAGCTGATCGAGCTGCACGCGGTCAATGGCGCGGGCGATGTCATGATCACCGTCGCGCTCGCGTCGACGGTTTTCTTCTCCGTACCGACGGACGAGGCGCGCGGCCGCGTCGCGCTCTACCTCGCGGTCACGATGTTGCCCTTCACCCTGCTGGCACCCGTCATCGGACCACTTCTGGACCGCATCCCGCACGGCCGCCGGGCGGCGATGGCGGGCTCGATGCTCACCCGCGCGGTGCTGGCGCTGACGATGTCGGGGGCGGTGGCGACGGGCAGACTCGAGCTGTATCCGGCGGCGCTCGGGGTGCTGGTCGCGTCGAAGGCGTACGGAGTGGTGCGCAGCGCGGTCGTGCCGCGGCTGCTGCCGCCGGGGTTCTCCCTGGTGAAGGCGAACTCCCGGGTGACGCTGGCGGGGCTGGTGGCGACGGGCATCGCCGCGCCGATCGGGATCGGGCTGCAGAAGGTGGGGCCCGAGTGGCCGCTGTACGGGGCGTGCGCGCTGTTCCTGCTGGGCGCGTACTGGGCGTTCACGATGCCGCACAAGGTCGACTCGGCGAAGGGCGAGCGCAAGGCGCACATGCTGACGCACGGGGAGACGAAGCCCAGCCTGCGGACGGTAGGGCCGTCCGTACTGCACGGACTGCAGGCGAACGCCGCCTTTCGCTGCCTCTCCGGCTTTCTGATCTTCTTCCTCGCGTTTCTGCTGCGGGACCATCCGCTGGGCGGGCAGAGCGCGGCGGTCTCGCTGGGGATAGTGGGCGTGGCGGCGGGCGTGGGCAATGCGCTCGGCACGACGGTCGGGGCGTGGCTGAAGGCGCGCGGCCCAGAGGTGATCATCGCGACGGTGCAGGCGGTGGTGCTGGCGGCGGCGATCACCGCGGCGGTGTTCTTCGGTGCGGGCATGGTGGCGGTCCTGGCCGCGACGGCGGGCCTGTGCCAGGCCCTGGCGAAGCTGTCCCTGGACGCGCTGATCCAGCGCGACGTGCCGGAACAGGTCCGCACCTCGGCGTTCGCCCGCTCCGAGACGCTGCTGCAGATGGCCTGGGTGGTGGGGGGCGCGATCGGCATCGCGCTCCCGCTGAACGGGGTACTGGGGATGTCGGTGGCGGCGGGGATCGTGGGCGTGGGGGCGGGTGTGTCGATCCGGGGCCTTCTGGTGGCGGCGCGACACGGCAGCCACCCGCGCCCGCGGGTCGCGTAGGCACCGGGGCTCCGCCCCGGACCCTCCCCCTACGCCCTGCGGGTGTGGGGGGACCTCCACCCCTCAATCGCCGGCGGGGCTTGATGTGCCCGGGCACTCCAAACCCGTCCGGCGATTGACGACGAACCCGCCGCCGGGCCGGGCCGCCCGGCGTGACGCGCGGCACGGTGACCCCCGCGTGGCGGGAGACGGTGCGACCGATAGCCTTCGAGCCATGACCGTTGCGTTCTTCTCGGGCAAGCGCCGCCGGGCCGCTGCCGCTCTCGGTGCCGTCTCCGCCGGGCTCCTCGTACTCTCCGCCTGCGACAAGCCGACCCCGCTCGCGACCGTGACCGTCGGCACGGACTCGGTCCACACCGAGGCGGCCTGCTACAACGACGGCAAGCCGATCAAGGAATCCCTGCTGCAGGGCTGCCTGACCGAGAAGCCCGCCAAGACCATCAAGGTCGCCCTGGACGACAAGGTCCGCATGGGCGTCGACCCGGAGATCGCGGACCACGGCTGGACGCTGCTGTTCAGCGGTCAGCCCGTCGAGCAGGAGCCGTACAAGAAGTCGTACCGGACCATCCCCGGCAACGCCTTCTTCTCCTCGCAGACCGGCGAGACCACCAGCAAGACCCCGGTCAGCATCATGGAGACCAGCGGCAAGAAGGTCATCGGCATCTGGCATTTCCAGTTCGAGAAGGAATGATCCGGAGGCTCGTGCGGTGCGCGTACTGGTGGTGACCGCGGTGGCGGCGGAGGCCGGATCCGTCGCCGCGGGGCTCACCGCTCCCGTACCGCAGTCACGGCAGCTGCCCGGCTCGTACGCCCTCACCCGCCACGGTGACGTGGACGTACTCGCGGCCGGTGTCGGCCCCGCGGCCGCCGCCGCGGGCACCGCAACCGCGCTCGCCACCGGCGCGTACGACCTCGTCGTCTCCGCCGGGATCGGCGGCGGGTTCCAGCCACTCGCGCCCCTCGGCGCGATCGTCGTCGCGGACGCGATCGTCGCCGCGGATCTCGGCGCCGACACCCCCGACGGCTATCTCCCCGTCGACGAACTCGGCTTCGGACGCTGTGTCCACCTCCCGCCCCCCGAGCTCGCCGCCCGCGTCGCCAAGATCCTCGACGCCGTGCACGCGCCCGTCCTCACCGTCTCCACCGTGACGGGCACCGCCGCCCGCGCCGCCGAGCTGACCGCGCGTCATCCCCGCGCCGCCGCCGAGGCGATGGAGGGCTTCGGAGTGGCCGAGGCCGCCGCTGCCCACTCCGTACCCGTCCTCGAAATCCGCGCCGTCTCGAACCCCGTCGGGCCGCGCGACCGCGCCGCCTGGCGCATCGGCCAGGCCCTGGACTCGCTGCGGCACGCCTTCCAGCAGCTCACCCCCGTCCTCGAGGAAAAGCCGTGACCTTGCAGATCGCGTACTCGCCGTGCCCGAACGACACCTTCGTCTTCGACGCGTGGGCACACGGCCGCGTCCCCGGCGCGCCCGCCATCGATGTGACCTTCGCGGACATCGACATCACCAACGGCATGGCGGAGCGCGGGGAATCGGACGTGCTCAAGGTGTCGTATGCCGTGCTGCCGTGGGTTCTCGGCGAGTACGCCCTGCTGCCCTGCGGCGGCGCACTCGGCCGCGGTTGCGGGCCGCTGGTGCTGACGCGCGAGGCGGGGGTGGATCTGCAGGGGAAGACCGTCGCCGTGCCCAGCGAGCGCTCCACCGCGCATCTGCTGTTCCGGCTCTGGGCCGCCGCCGCCGTCCCCGGCGCCGTCGGCGACATCGTCGTGATGCCCTTCCACGAGATCATGCCGGCGGTACGCGACGGCAAGGTGGACGCCGGACTCGTCATCCACGAGGCCCGGTTCACCTATCAGCAGTACGGACTGCGCTGCCTCGCCGACATGGGCGAGCACTGGGAGTCCACGACCGGGCTCCCCATCCCGCTCGGCGCGATCATCGCCAAGCGCTCGCTGGGCGCCGAGACGCTGCGGCTGCTGGCCGAATCCATCCGTACGTCGGTGCGCATGGCGTGGGACGACCCGCAGGCCTCCCGGCCGTACGTCCTGGAGCACGCCCAGGAGATGGACCCGAAGGTGGCCGACCAGCACATCGGCCTCTACGTCAATGAGTTCACCGCGGACCTCGGGGACGACGGCTATGCGGCGGTACGTGGACTGCTGACGCGCGCCGCGGCCGAGGGGCTCGTTCCGCCCCTCGGCCGCGATGCGCTCAGTTTCGTGTAGGCGCTATACGTCCAGCTGGTCCGCCACCGCCCGCAGCAGGCCCGCGATCTTCGCGCCGTGCACCTTGTCGGGGTAGCGGCCCCGCTCCAGCATCGGCGTGATGTTCTCCAGCAGCGTCGTCAGGTCCTGCACGATGGACGCCAGCTCGTCCGGCTTGCGCCGCTGGGCCGCCGCCACCGAGGGGGTCGGGTCAAGAATCGTCACCGAAAGCGCCTGGTCACCGCGCTGGCCGGCCACCACGCCGAACTCGACGCGCTGGCCCGGCTTGAGCGAGTCCACCCCCTCGGGGAGCACCGAGGAGTGAACGAAGACGTCGCCGCCGTCGTCGCGGGAGAGAAAGCCGAAGCCCTTCTCGCTGTTGAACCACTTGACCTTGCCGGTAGGCACGTCTGTCCTCGTCCTCGTACTCGTTGGGGCGCTGGGGCACCGGAACTGGGGTACCGAAAAAACGGCTCTGGATAGCACTACAGCGGGTCGCCTGACCCGCCACCCCCAAGGCTAATGGTCCAGGGGCTGGTGACAAGACGTCGCCGAGCGGTTCCTATGCGCAGGGAACTACCCTGGCCGGATGACTGCTACTCCTCCCGCCCCGGGTGACGGGCTGGTGCGCGTCGGCGTGATCGTCTTCATCGTCGGTGCCGTGGCCACACTGGTCACCGTGGCCCCACTGTTTCTGGGGACCGAACCGTTTCCGTCGATCGCGTACGCGGTGTGCATGCTGATGGGCGTCGGGTTCCTGATCGCCGCGGCGGGTGTGCTGCGCTCGATCGCGGCGCAGCGCCGAGGGGCCAAATCCGCTCTCTAGTTCTGGTTGTCGCTCTCGCGGTATGCGCTCAGCCAGGCCGGGAACGCGGTCAGATCGTCGATGATCACGTCCGCTCCGGCCTCCCGCAGTTCCGCCGCGTCGCACGGTCCAGTCGGCACGGCGAGCGAGAGCGCCCCGGCGGTGTGCGCGCCCCGTACGTCTCCGATGTGGTCGCCGACGTACACGCTCGCGCCGTGCTCGCGCAGCGCCTCCGCCTTGGCCTCCGCCCACAGCCAGCCGATGACCTCGTCCGGCGCCATCCCCAGGTGCGCAAGGTGCAGTTTGGCGTTCGGCTCGTGCTTGGCGGTGACGACGATCGCGCGGCCGCCGAGGTCCTGGACGGCCGCGACGGCCTCGCGGGCGCCCGGCAGGGCGAGCGTCGGCTCGATCGCGTAGGTGGGGTAGATCTCGCGGTAGCGGTCGGCCATCTCCTGGATCCGATCCGCGGGGAACCAGAGCGCCAGCTCCTGCTCCAGGGGCGGACCGAGCCTCGTGACGGCCTGGTCGGCGTCGATCCACACGCCGGTCTCGGCACAGAGTGCGCGGTAGGCGGCGTGGATGCCGGGGCGCGAGTCGATGAGGGTCATGTCGAGGTCGAAGCCGACGGTCAGGGGATGCGATGCCATAGGGGCCATTGTGCCCATCCGGCCGCGTGGACCCGCCCGTGGGTGAGCGCGGTCAGCGTCGCCGGGCCCGCCACACCAGATAGAGCGCGGAGGCGACGGCCGCCCCCTTCACCACCCACGGCCAGGTGCCGGCGAGTGCGTCGCGCATCCCGTCCTGCCCGATCGGCTCGCCCCAGCGGCCGTTGACCCGGCCCCACAGCCAGACCAGGCCGCCCGTCACGACCGCGCCGGGCAGACCGAAGACCGCCCATTTCGCCTCCGTGCGGGAGAGTCGGCGCGAGGCGTACGCGAGGAGCCAGCCGACGCCCAGGGCGAGCCAGGAGCCGAGCACGGCGCCGGCGACCAGCAGAGCGGCGGCGAGCAGCAGGAACGGGTTGGCGAAGGCGGGAAGTGGCTCGGCCGTTGCGGTACGACGGGTGAGCCGCGGACGCAGGCCACGCGGCGGACCGCCGTCCGCCTCGCCCGGATCGTCGTCGTCCTCGTACTCGTACTCCTCGCCCGCCTCCTCTTCCACGTACCCGCGCTCCACCGCCGCCGCTGCCTCCGCGGCCGCCAAGTCCTCCTTGGTCGGCGGGGGTTTGAGTATTTCGGGGATCTCGACGCCGCCGACGAAACCGGCCACGCTCTCGCCCGGCCCGAACGGCCCCGCCTCGACCCGCCACCAGTCGGGCTCGCTGCCCGAGGGGCCGAGTTCGTCCATCCCCGCGAGGTGCGGCGGGGAGGCGCCGAGGGAGGGCCGCGGGGGCTCGGGCTGATCGACGGCCGCGGTCTTGCGCGGCCGCGGGATCCGACGGCGTACGCGCTGCTGCGGCACGGCAACCCGGGATGCGGGTGGCGACACGGCCTGGCCGCCGTCGGCCGACGCGGCCGCCACCACCTCGTCCGGCGTACCGAGCCGCCCGAGAATGCGGCGTACGGACGCGGGGGTGTCGGAACCCGACTTCGCCCGCTGCTGGTCGATCTCGTTCCGCAGACCCGACACCAGCCGCATCCGGTCGCCGGACGGCAACTGGCACTGCTGGGCCAGGTCACCGACCCGGCTCAGATAGTCGTAGACGAGCTGGTCGCTCTCGATCCCCACCGGCGTTCCCCTGACGTTCCCTGCCCGGCCGCTCTGTCTTCCCGGGCCCGCCCTGTCCCCGACCGTAGCGCTCCAGGGACTACCGTGGGGCGGATGGGGACCATGCCCGAAGGAAGCAGTACGGCCGGCCCGAGCAGTCCGGCCGGCCCAAGCGGCGCGGCCGGCCCGAGCAGCCCGCGCACCCTCGCCGAAGCCCTGCGTACCCGCGCCGACGACGAGCTGGCCGCGCTGCTGCGCGCCCGCCCCGATCTGCTGACCCCCGTGCCCAACGATCTGACGCAGCTGGCGACTCGGGCGGGCACGCGTGCCTCCGTCGTACGCGCACTCGAACGGCTCGACCGGTTCACGCTGCAGACCGCCGAGGCACTGGCCGTGGCCCCGGACCCCGCCCCGTACGAAACGCTGCTCGCTCTGCTGACCGGCGACGAGGGCGACCCCACCATCGAGGCGGCGCTGCCGCACGCGGTGGACGTGCTGCGCGGGCAGGCGCTGGTCTGGGGCGGCGACGACCGGCTGCGGCTGGTGCGCACGGCGCGCGAACTGCTCGCCCCGTCCCCGACCCGTCCGTCCCCGACCGGTCTCGGGCCGACCGTCGCCGAGGCCACCGCGGGGATGTCACCGACCCGGCTGCAGGAGATCCTGGCGGCGGCCGGGCTGCCGACGACGCACGACCCGGTCTCCGCCGTCGCCTCGCTGACTTCACTGTTCACCGACCGGGAGCGGATGGCGGCGCTCCTCGACACCGCACCGCCGGAGGCGCTGACGGTGCTTGACCGGCTGGTCTGGGGTCCGCCGTACGGAGAGGTGACGGCGACCCCCGCCCCGCCCGTGCGGTGGCTGCGCGACCGCGGGCTGCTGCTGCCCGCGTCACCGCGGACGGTTGTGCTGCCGCGCGAGGCCGCACTGTATCTGCGGGCGGGCCGCGCGCACCGGGCACCGGAGCCGGTGCCGCCGGCGGTCGCGCCCGCCGCGACGGCGTCGATGACCGCGGGCCGTCCACAGGTTGTGGACAGTGCGGCGGCGGCCCAGGCGTACACCGCACTCACCACGGTCGAGGACCTGCTGAAGGACTGGCACGAGGGCGGGCCCGCGGTGATGCGGTCGGGCGGCCTTTCGGTACGCGACCTCAAGCGCACCGCGGCCGCGCTGGACACGAACGAGCAGATGGCCGGGTTCTGGCTCGAACTCGCTTATACGGCGGGCCTGTTGGCGTCGGACGGCGAGGCGGACGAACGATACGCACCGACGCCCGCGTACGACGACTGGCTCACCCTCCCGGCGGCCGAGCGGTGGGCGCATCTCGCCACGGCGTGGCTCGGCGCAACCCGTACGCCCGGCCTGATCGGCAGCCAGGACGCCAAGGGCCGTACGCTCTCCGCACTCGGCCCGGAGCTGGACCGCTCGTCGGCTGCCGAGGTCCGCCGCCGGGTCCTGGTACTGCTGGCCGCGCTCCCGCCGGCCACGGCCCCCGCCCCGGAGACCGTGCTGGCCCGGCTGCGCTGGGAGCGCCCGCTCCGCGGCGGCGCGGCGTCCCCGGACACGAACGCGGCCCGCAGTGCGGCGGGCACCCCGACAGACCTGCGCTCGCGGATCGCGGCGTGGACGCTGACGGAGGCGGAGGTGCTGGGCATCACGGGCCGGGGCGCGCTGTCGACGCACGCGCGCGCGCTGCTGGGCACCCACGCCCCCGTTCCGACGGCCGGGGGCTCGCCGGCCTCGCGGCCCCTCAGCGACGAGCTCGTCCCGCCCGACTCCGCGGAGCTCACCGCCCGAGCCGCCACAGCACTCGCGCCGCTGCTGCCCGAGCCCCTCGACCATGTCCTCCTCCAGGCCGACCTCACGGCCGTCGCCCCCGGGCCGCTGGAGCGGCCGCTCGCCGAGACCCTCGCCGTGCTCGCCGACGTCGAGTCCAAGGGCGGTGCGACCGTCTACCGCTTCACGCCCGGCTCCGTACGCCGCGCACTCGACGCCGGGCGGTCCGCCTCCGAACTGCACACCTTCCTGGCCACGCACTCCCGCACCCCCGTGCCGCAGCCGCTCAGCTATCTGATCGACGACGTGGCCCGCCGCCACGGCCATCTGCGGATCGGCGCCGCATCCGCGTACGTACGCTGCGACGACGACGCGCTGCTCGGCGAAATCCTCGCGGACAAGCGGTCCCAGGGCCTGCGCCTGCGCCGACTCGCGCCCACCGTCCTGGCCGCCCATGCCGATCCGGCGACGCTGCTCGAGGGCCTGCGCGCCATGGGGTACGCGCCCGCCGCCGAATCCGCGGAGGGCGATGTCCTGATCACCCGCGCCCACGCCCGCCGGACCCCGCCACGCACCCCGCCCGCCCCGGTGCCGGACGGCCCGCCGGTGCCCGACGGCATGCTGCTCGGCGCGGCGGTGAAGGCCATCCGCGCGGGCGACCTCGCGTCCACGGTGGTGCGCAAGCCCGTCCCGGAACCGGCACGCAACGGCGAGCTCCCGCGTACGACCTCCGCCGAGACCCTGGCCACGGTCCAGGCCGCGGCGATGACCGGCTCCGCGCTCTGGATCGGCTACGTCAACGCGGACGGCGCGGCAAGCCAGCGCGTCATCGCGCCCGTGCGCGTGGAGGGCGGCTTCGTCACGGCGTACGACCACACGGCGGACGAGGTGCGCACATATCCGCTGCACCGCATCACCGGCGTCGCCGAACTCGCGGACGACCCCGCCTGACCGGCTTCACGCGCCTGACGGGCTTTACGGGCTTTACGGGCCGGGCAGGCCTCGCCGCTGTCGCATGCGCGAACCTGCGCCCCAGCAGCAGATAGCCGAGCAGCGCACCCGTCGTGTTGAGGATGACGTCGTCCACGTCGAAGGCCCGCCCCTCCACCACCGCGCCCTGCGCCAGCTCGACCAGCGCCATCACCACCACGGTGAGCGCGATCACCCGCACCATGCGCATCGAGCGCGGTACGAGGACGGGCAGCAGCACGCCGAACGGCACACCCAGCAGCAGGTTGCCGCCGATCTGCTTGCACGCGGCGAGGAAGGTGTAGTCCTCGGCGTACTGCCGCAGCGACGAGCCGGGCCGGAGGTTGGCCGTGGCGATGTCCGCGGAGGCGTGCGAAGGGGCGAGGGTCAGTCTGGCCAGTACGGCCGAGAAGGCCACCAGCGCCAGAAAAGCCACCACCATCGCACCCACGTGCAATGCTGTTCTGCCCCTCGGTGTACGGGGCTGTGCTCCCGTAGTCATGGGGGTCCGGGTACCCCCGCCGCCCCCGGTCAGCCCTGAACGTTGCCGGTGGCTGCCGCCACGACGAAGAGGCAGGCCGGCGGGGTGCGGCCGCTCAGCCACTCCACCCCCGGGGCTCAGTACGGCACACTGGAGGTTTGGCCTTACCGAAAGGGCGCAGGTGTGAACGGACCCCTCATCGTCCAGAGTGACAAGACGCTTCTCCTCGAAGTCGACCACGAGCTGGCGGGCGAGTGCCGTCGCGCCATCGCGCCCTTCGCGGAGCTGGAGCGCGCGCCCGAGCACATCCACACCTACCGGGTCACCCCGCTCGGCCTGTGGAACGCGCGGGCCGCCGGGCACGATGCCGAGCAGGTCGTCGATGCTCTCGTGGCGTACTCCCGCTACCCCGTGCCGCACGCACTCCTCGTCGATGTCGCCGAGACGATGGCCCGCTACGGCCGGCTCACCCTCTCCAAGCACCCCGTCCACGGGCTCGTACTCACCACCACCGACCGGCCCGTGCTCGAGGAGATCCTGCGGTCCAGGAAGGTGCAGCCGCTGGTCGGGGCCCGGATCGACCCGGACACGGTCGCCGTGCATCCCTCCGAGCGCGGACAGATCAAGCAGACGCTGCTGAGGCTGGGCTGGCCCGCCGAGGACCTCGCCGGGTACGTCGACGGCGAGGCGCACCGTATCGACCTCGACGAGAGCGGATGGGCCCTGCGCCCGTACCAGAAGCAGGCCGTGGAGGGCTTCTGGCACGGCGGCTCCGGCGTAGTCGTACTCCCCTGCGGCGCCGGAAAGACGCTGGTGGGAGCCGGTGCGATGGCCCAGGCCAAGGCGACCACCCTCATCCTCGTCACCAACACGGTCTCGGCGCGGCAGTGGAAGCACGAGCTGGTCCGGCGCACCTCGCTGACCGAGGACGAGGTCGGCGAGTACAGCGGTACGAGGAAGGAGATCCGCCCCGTCACGATCGCCACCTACCAGGTGCTGACGACGAAGCGGAAGGGGATCTATCCCCACCTGGAGCTCTTCGACTCCCGCGACTGGGGCCTGATCGTCTACGACGAGGTGCATCTGCTGCCCGCGCCGGTCTTCAAGTTCACCGCGGACCTGCAGGCGCGGCGGCGGCTCGGTCTGACCGCGACGCTCGTGCGGGAGGACGGCCGCGAGTCGGACGTCTTCTCGCTCATCGGGCCGAAGCGTTTCGACGCGCCGTGGAAGGAGATCGAGGCGCAGGGCTACATCGCGCCCGCGGACTGTGTGGAGGTGCGGGTCAATCTCACCGACTCCGAGCGGCTGGCGTACGCGACCGCCGAGACGGAGGAGAAGTATCGCTACTGCGCCACGACCGCGACCAAGCGGAAGGTGACGGAGGCGCTGGTACAGAGGTTCGCGGGCCAGCAGATCCTCGTCATCGGCCAGTACATCGACCAGCTCGACGAGCTGGGCGAGCATCTGAACGCGCCGGTCATCAAGGGCGAGACGTCGAACGCGCAGCGCGAGAAGCTCTTCGAGGCGTTCCGGCAGGGCGAGATCTCGGTGCTGGTCGTGTCGAAGGTCGCGAACTTCTCGATCGACCTGCCGGAGGCCACGGTCGCGATTCAGGTGTCGGGCACCTTCGGCTCCCGCCAGGAGGAGGCGCAGCGGCTGGGACGTGTGCTGCGGCCGAAGGCGGACGGCCACCAGGCCCACTTCTACTCAGTGGTCGCGCGGGACACGATCGACCAGGACTTCGCGGCACACCGCCAGCGGTTCCTGGCGGAGCAGGGGTACGCGTACCGGATCGTCGACGCGGACGAGCTGCTGGCCTAGAGGTGTTTCAGGGGGTGTTGGGGTCGGGCTCCGGGTGCGGTGCCCGGCCCCGGGCCCGCCCCGCGGCAGGCGCCAGTACCGGCATCGCCAGCGCCAACGTCAGCGCCAGCAGCGGATACGGAGACGCCGGCACCTGCTGCCACCACGGCAGGCGCAGATCCAGGTCGCCCTCGTGCGGGACCAGCCACAGCGTGCGGGCCAGGAAGACCACGGCCACCGTCGCCGCCGTACGCATCCGGCCCTCCGCGAGCAGCACCGCCAGCAGCGGTACGCACCACACCCAGTGGTGCGACCAGCTGATCGGCGAGACGAGCAGCCCGGTGAACGCCACGACCAGGACACCTCGGGCCGCGCTCGCCGCCCGGCGCGCGATCCACAGGCCGGCGACGGCGGTGACCACGGCGGCGAACATCCAGACCGGCCCCGGGTCGGGTGTGTGCAGCGCCCTGGCCAACAGGCCCTGCAGGGACTGGTTGTCGATGACCCACACCTTGCCGACCCGGTCCGTCTCGAAGATCCGCCGGGTGAAGAAGTCGAGGCTGGCCCCCGGCAGTACGAGCGCGCCCAGCAGCACGGTCCCGGCGAAGGAGGCGAGCGCGGTGAGCCCGGCCCGTACCCGGCCGGTGATCAGCAGATGGAGGATGAACACGGCGGGCGTCAGCTTGACGCCCGCGGCGACGCCGAGCGCGAAGCCCTTGCCGATGGCCTCCTCGTCCCGGGACAGATCCCACAGGACGAGGCAGACGAGGGCAAGGTTGATCTGGCCGAAGAGGAGCGTCTGGAAGACCGGTTCGAGCCAGAGGCCCACGGCGACGGCGGCGAGCACCAGCGGCTGCCGCTCGGGAAGCCCGGCGAACCGGCAGGAGAGCCGCACCAGCAGCGCGAGCAGCAGCGCGTTCCCGACGACAAAGACCACCTTGAGCGCCGGGACGGGCAGCCAGGTGGTCGGTACGAAGAGGATCGCGGCGAAGGGGGGATATGTGGCGGGCAGTCGCCACTGGGTGACGGTGAAACCGTAGAGATCGGTGCCGTTCGCGACGGCTGCTCCCTCGGCCCGGTACACGAGGGTGTCGACCATGGGGATGCGCTGCGCGATGCAGAGGGCGACGAGCGCGGTGAGCGAGAAGGCGAGAGCGAGGACGCTTACTGCGGTGAGTAAACGAGGGGTCACGTTCCGGTACGTCACGGCCGCGACCCTACTAGTGGATCAGCGGGTCTCTGCGCCGGTCAGCGGCGGTGGATGCCCGCTTCCTCGCCGTACTCCCCGAGCACGGCGACGCTGAACGCTGCGCCGGCGAAGACCTTGACCGCGCGCAGGGCGTTGCCGAGGCGGTGGGGGGAGTGCGGGGTGGAGCCGGTGGCGGTCGCACCGCGGCGTGGGTGGGGGACATGGGGCGTGGGGGTGAAGGTTGCTGTGCTCATATCTCCATGATGGATCTCCGCGGTGGGTAGCACATCGACCTGCGGACTGAGCTGCGCGGATGCGCGCGTACGACTCCAGGCATAGGTCGTCCCCTACGGGGAGGATGTCCGGGCGTACGACGCCCCGGGCAAGTCCCCGCGCACGACCCTGGCAAATCCGGGCGTACGGCCCGGAAATCCCCCCGCACACCGCCCTCAGAAATTCGGTCGCCCGCGTCCCCGCCCCTGACTACAATCGCCCGTCTTGCCCGCCTCCCTCTGCGGAGCGCCGCCGGCCGGACGGAAACCGGCCGGTTCGTCATGCCGCCCCGATCCCTGCCGTAGCCGACGGAGGCAACCCCGTGCCCGCGCACGCCCCTGAACCCGTGCAACCCCTGCGATCCGTGCAATCCGTGCAATCCCTGCAACCCGACCCCGACCCCGATCCGCTGTCGCGTGAACGGGCCCACCTCACCGCCTCGCGTGACGCCCTCCGCGCGATGCGCGAGGACGTCCAGGCACTCGACATCCGCGATGTCACCGCGAACTGGGTCAACGCCGCCGTCCTGGAGGCGCAGATCGAGGAGCGCATCAAGGCGCTCGCCGATCTCTCGCACACCCCGCTGTTCTTCGGCCGCCTCGACTATCTGCACACCGGGCTGGAAGGCCGGCGTTTCTACATCGGCCGCCGGCACGTCCACGACGGGGACGGCGACCCGATGGTCGTCGACTGGCGCGCGCCCGTGTCGCAGCCCTTCTACCGGGCCTCCCGGAAGGATCCGCTGGACGTCGGCCTGCGCAGACGCTTCGGCTACACGGGCGGGGACCTCACGGCGTACGAGGACGAGCATCTCACCGACCCCGCCGAGCAAGAGCGGACCAGCAGGCTGCTCCAGGCGGAGATCGAACGGCCGCGCGTGGGCCCGATGCGGGACATCGTCGCCACGATCCAGCCGGAGCAGGACGAGATCGTACGGTCCGGGCTCGGCGGCACGGTGTGCGTGCAGGGCGGTCCCGGCACCGGAAAGACGGCGGTGGGCCTGCACCGGGTCGCGTATCTGCTGTACGCGCACCGCGAGCGGCTGGCCAAGACGGGCACGCTGGTCATCGGGCCGAACCGTTCCTTCCTGCACTACATCGAGCAAGTCCTGCCCGCGCTCGGCGAGTTGGAGGTCAAGCAGGCGACGGTCGACGACCTGGTGGCCCATGTGGAGGTGCAGGGCGCGGACCCGGCGGACGCCGCGGTGGTCAAGGGTGACGCGAGGATGGCTCAGGTGCTGCGGCGGGCCGTTCGCTCCCATGTCACGATCCCCACGGAGCCGCTGATGGTGGTGCGCGGCTCGCGGCGGTGGCGCGTCCCGGCGTACGAACTCGAGGAGATCGTGCGCGAGTTGCTCGACCGGGACATCCGCTACGGCGCGGCACGCGACGCCCTTCCGCAGCGCATCGCGCACACGGTGCTGGTCCGCATGGAGCAGGCGGGCGAGGCGCCCGACGACCGGGTGCAGGACGCGGTGGCGCGCAATCCCGCGGTGAAGGCGGTCGTGAAGGCGGCATGGCCACCGGTGGATCCGGCGAAGCTGGTGCTGCGGCTGCTGTCCGACCCGGACTTCCTCGCGTCGCACGCGCAGGGCGTGCTGAGCGAGGAGGAGCAGCGGACGATCCTGTGGGAGAAGCCGCCGCGCGGCGTGCGGTCCGCGAAGTGGTCCCTGGCGGACGCGGTGCTGATCGACGAGGCGAACGATCTGGTGCAGCGTACGCACTCGCTGGGCCATGTCGTACTGGACGAGGCACAGGACCTGTCCCCCATGCAGTACCGCGCGGTGGGCCGGCGCTGCACCACGGGGTCGGCGACGGTCCTCGGCGACCTGGCACAGGGCACAACGCCGTGGGCGACGGGGAGTTGGGCCGAAGCGCTGAGGCATCTGGGCAAGCCGGACGCGGCGGTCGAGGAACTGACGGCGGGCTTCCGCGTCCCACGGGAGGTCATCGCGTACGCGTCCCGGCTGCTGCCGCACATGTCACCGGGCCTGACGGAGGTGACGTCGGTCCGCGAGACGCCGGGCTCGCTGTCGGTCCGTGAGGTGCGGGACCTGGACGCGGCGGTGGTGTCGGCGTGCGAGGAGTCCCTGCGGCGGGAGGGCTCGATCGGCCTGATCGCGGCGGACGCGCGGGTCCCGGCGCTGGCCTCGGCGTTGACGGCCGCTGGCCATGCGTATCTCTCGCCGGGCGAGGAGACGACGGCCGCCTCCCGCCTCACGCTGGTCCCGGCGTCGCTCGCGAAGGGCCTGGAGTACGACTACGTCGTACTCGACGAGCCGGCCGCGGTGGTGGCGGCGGAACCGGACGAAAGAACGGGCCTGCGCCGCCTGTACGTGTCCCTGACCCGAGCGGTCTCGGGCCTGACGGTCGTCCACGAGTCGCCACTGCCGGCGCAACTGGCCTGACCGTCGGGGGAGGCGGCGCGTTTCGCCCACGCGGTCACCGCGCGGGTAGCCCGAGCAGGGCATGGCGCCACCCACTTGGGCCAAGCAAGGGCGCCCCTGGTGGCGGACCGGCGGGTGTGGCGGTGGGCTGGGCCGCGGACCACTCGGTCCGACCATTCGACTCATCGCACTCGCCTGGCCGGATGGCCACGCGGGAAGGAAGACATGAACGGGAACAACCAGCCCCCACGCCCCGCTCGCCGCCGGATACTGCTCGCTGCCGCAATGGCGGCGGCGGCGCTGACCGGTCAGCTGCTGATCGCAGCGCCCGCGGCTCAGGCGGACGGCGAAGACACCGAGACGGGAAGTTCGGGCAAGAAGGCCCAGCACGGAGTGCAGGAGTTCACCGAGGACGGGACGTTCAGGATCCCCAGGGACGTCAAGACGATCTACGTCCAGGCATGGGGCGCCGGTGGCGGCGGCGGTGGCGGCGGTGGCGGCGGCCTCCCGCTGAGCAACGGCCGCAGCGCTCAGGGCGCCGAGGGTGGTGACGGTGGTGGCGGCGGCGCCGGCGGCTTCGTCTACTGCGTGATGAATGTGGCCTCGCAGATCCAAGGGGAAGAAATCGCGGTGGACCTCGGCACCGGCGGCAACGGCGGCGACGGCGGCGAGGCGGGCGAGCACGGTGACGACGGTGACGACGGTGGCGCGACGACGTTGGCCCACGACGGGGACGAGGTGCTCCACGCCGGTGGTGGCGGCGGCGGTGGCGGCGGCGAGGGCGGCACCGGCGTCGCGGGCGCCCCGGGCACCGGCGGCACGCCCGGCACCTGCTCCGACTTTCCCCATGTGAGCCGGCCCGGCGCACCCGGCAACGGCACCGGCGGCCACCCCGCCGACGGCATCGTCGGCCTGCCCGACGACGCCGCCCAGGGCGGGGACGGTGGGAACGGCGGCGGCGTCCAACTCCACGGCGAGGACGGTGCGCCCGGTGGCGACGGGTACGTCGTCATCTCGTATTAACACCGGACGACCCGGCTGAATCCGACCGGCCCCCACGGCCGAGGCCGTGGGGGCCGGTTTCGCTGCGCGGGTGAGCCCTGGCCAGGCCCTGACCAGGGGCCTACGCGTCCAGCGCCCTCCGCCACTCCCGTACCGCCGACGCCTCGACCGGCGCCCCCCACCCCCGCGGCCGCGCCGCGCCCCCGATGTGGAAGCCGTCGATTCCCGCCGCCCGCAGCACCGCCACGTGCTCCAGCCGCAGCCCGCCGCCGACCAGGATCCGCGGCTCGTACGCCGGTTCGCCCCGGCGCGCCGCCTCCGCCAGCAGGGTCGGCAGGCCGTCATCGACACCGGCCGCCGAGCCTGCGGTGAGGTAGGTGTCCAGACCGGGCAGGTCCGCGAGCTGCTTGCGCAGGGCGTCCCGGTCCGCCGCCCGGTCGATCGCCCGGTGGAACGTCCACCGGCAGCCGTCCAGTTCGGCGACGAGCCGCTCGATCGTGACGAGGTCGGGCGAGCCGCCCTCGTCCAGGAAACCGAGTACGAATTCGTCGGCACCCTCGGCGCGCAGCTCCCGTGCCGCACGTACCAGCGCATCGACGTCACCCGCCGCGAAGCCGTCGGCGAGTCGCAGCATCGCGCGCAGCGGGATGTCGACGGCCGCGCGGATCCGGGCGAAGGTCTCCCGGGACGGCGTCAGCCCGTCCGCCGCCATGTCGGTGACCAGCTCCAGTCGGTCCGCCCCTCCGGACCGGGCCGCGACCGCGTCCTCCGCGTCGAGAGCGATCACCTCCAGGACTGCACGGTTGCTCATGTGACCCCATTCCTCCAGGGAGACTGCTACGGCTCAAACAGGTCTAGTCCAATCCCAGCGTAATGCGGATGTACTGCGAACACAGCCACCCGGAGCTGCCCCGTCCGGATCACATCGCATATTGCATACGGACGGGGGGTATACAGACCACCTGGGAGGAACCAAGCCCCCTCACCGAGGTCGAGCTCGCCTCGGCTGCATGACCTGCGCCGACTGCGCGGCGCGCAGGGAGAAGAAGCTCCACCGCATGACGAAAAGGCCGCGGGGAGGACTCCTCCGCACACGACCTGATCGCGCCGCTCGAGCGCCCGCTCTGAAGGCGCACAAACCCGCGGCCGCAGTCACCGACCCGATGTGCGGGCGATCGCGGGCGCGGGTTCTCTCAGCCGCCCAGCGCGCCGCTCCCGAACGACCCGCCGCCACGCTCCCCGTGCTGGGGCCGCGCCTCGCGCCCCTTGCCCGTGCTGTGCGTGGTGTGCGTCTTCATGTTGTAGGGCAGGAGGCGCCCCCCGTCCTGCGGGAAGAGATCCTCGTCCGACTCACGGACCTCTTCTATGTGCTCGTGGGGGTGCTCGGGCAGCTTCGGCTGCTCATCGGGGCGCGGTGGCACCTCTCGCTCCCGTCGCACTCCGTCCCACCACATGGCTCCCGCCAGGAGAGCCACGATGATGAATCCAAGGATGAAGGCCAATGCGATCATGGTTTCTGCCTCCGCACACGGGGATGACGCAGATGCCTTACAGCCATTATCGCCCGGTTGAGCCGTTTTAGTCGAAGAAGACCAGCTCCTTCTCGTTCGCCCCGCCTAGCTCATCGCGCGTGCCGGTCGGCGGGCGGCCCGCCAGCAGCCGGATCAGGGTCGCAGCCGATCCCGTGACGGCCCCGCTCTAGAGTCGGCCCATGACCGACGACTTCGGGGACCTGCGCGCACGCTGGACCCAGACCCTCCTCGCCGCCCGCCACGGCGCGGGCGCACCGGACCCGCTGCCGTACGCCGACAACCTGCTCGCCCGCTGGTCGGAGCCGCAGCGCCACTACCACACGGTCGATCACCTGACGGCGGTGCTGAACCACATCGACGTACTGGAGGAGCACGCCGCGGATCCGGACCTGGTCCGCCTCGCGGCCTGGTTCCACGACGCGGTCTACCTCCCGGACCGCTCCGAAAACGAGGAACGCTCCGCCCACCTGGCCGAACGCGCCCTCGCCGAGGCCGGGCTGACACCCGCCGCCACCGCCGAGGTCGCCCGACTGGTCCGCCTCACCGTCACCCATGCGCCCGAGGCCGATGATCTGAACGGGCAGGTCCTGTGCGACGCGGACCTGGCCATCCTGGCGGCGCCCCCGGAGCCGTACGCCGCGTACACCGCAGCCGTACGCGAGGAGTACGCCTTCGTCCCGGACGACGCCTTCCGCGCGGGCCGTGCGGCGGTGCTGCGCCAGCTGCTCGGTCTGCCGCGACTGTTCCGTACGCCGCACGGGGAGCGGGAGTGGGAGTCGCGTGCGCGGCACAACCTGGCGACGGAGCTGAAGCTGCTGGTCTGACGGCCCGCTAAACAGGGCGTCCCTTGCGCCTCCGCAGGCCCGCCTTCGTCAGCAGCACGACCACCTCACGGCTCGACACCTCCACCGCGCCCGCCGCCACCGCGTCCCTGTACCGGTGCGACGGCACGTCGTAGTGGTCCCGCTCGAACGCCTTCGGCGGGCAGCCGATCGACGCCGCGAAGGCGTGCAGTTCCTCGTACGAGACGTCGCTGACCATGTGCGACCACATCCGGCCGTGTCCCGGCCAGGTCGGCGGATCGATGTACACGCTCATTCAAGACCGCCGACCCGTGCCACCACCACGCCCGCCTTCGCACAGACCCAGTGCGGATCCGGGCCGAGCTCCGGTTCAACGTCCAGTGCGTGCGGGTCGCCCGCGTCGCAGACCGGGCAGAGCGGCCAGCGGCCGTACCGTTCGAGCAGTGCGTCCTGGACGTCCTGGGCGACCAGGCCCGCGACGTACTCCATGCCCTCCGGCCACTGCTCCACCCACCAGCGGCGGTGCGCCACCGCCTCCTCGACCAGCGACACCACCCCGGCGTCCGCCACATCGCGTGCGGCCAGGTCCGCGAGAACCAGAGCGCGCGCCGCGTGCAGTGCCTGCTCCAAGGGGTTCGGGTCGTCCATGGAGCCATTGTCGCCCAAGCAGCCCCGGCGATCTCCAGGACCTGAGGAGCCCACTCTCCAGGACCTGGAGGGGTTGACGATGACGGAATGCCGAAAATATCTTTCAGGTGTGACCAATCCAGTGAAGGAAATTTTCAGCGGGGAGGCCCCACCCGCCCCCGCCGCCCTCGCGGCCAAGGTAAGGACCCTCGCGCCGTCCATGACCCGCTCCATGCAGCGGGTCGCCGAAGCCGTCGCCGACGACCCCGCCGGCTGCGCGGCCCTCACGGTCACCGGTCTCGCCGAGCTCACCGGCACCAGCGAGGCGACCGTGGTCCGCACCGCCCGCCTCCTCGGCTACCCCGGCTACCGCGATCTGCGCCTCGCGCTCGCCGGTCTTGCCGCCCACCAGCAGTCCGGCCGCGCCCCCGCCGTCACCGCCGACATCGCCGTCGACGACCCCATCGCGGACGTGGTCGCCAAGCTCGCGTACGACGAGCAGCAGACGCTCGCCGACACGGCATCCGGCCTCGACACCGTCCAGCTCGGCGCGGCCGTCGCCGCCGCCGCGACCGCCCGCCGCATCGACATCTACGGCGTCGGCGCATCGTCCCTCGTCGGTATGGACCTCGCGCAGAAGCTGGCGCGCATCGGACTCATCGCGCACGCCCACGCCGATCCGCACCTCGCCGTCACCAACGCCGTGCAGCTGCGCTCCGGCGACGTGGCCATCGCCATCACCCACTCGGGGTCGACCGGCGATGTCATCGAGCCGCTGCGCGTCGCCTTCGACCGCGGTGCAACGACCGTCGCGATCACCGGCCGCCCGGACGGTCCCGTTTCGCAGTACGCCGACCATGTGCTGACCACGTCCACCGCCCGCGAGAGCGAGCTGCGCCCGGCCGCGATGTCGTCCCGCACGAGCCAACTCCTCGTCGTCGACTGCCTGTTCATAGGCATCGCGCAGCGTACGTACGAGACGGCGGCCCCTGCCCTCGCCGCCTCGTACGAGGCCCTGGCGCACCGGCACAGCCCCCGAACCCGCTGAGCCCCGAGCTCCCAGCCCCCCACACATGAGAAAGCGGAGCCGCTCTTCATGACCTCCATGCCGTCCGCGTCGTCTGCATCGGCCGCGTCGTCCACGCCGTCCGTGCCCGCCACGCCGTCCGTGCCCGCCACGCCGTCCGCGTCGTCCACGCCGTCCGCGTCGTCCACGCCGTCCGCGCACGGTGAACTACGCGCTCAGCTGGCCACCCTCACCACGGAGGCGTTCCGGCCAGAACTCGCCGAGATCGACCGGCTGCCCACCCTTGAGATCGCCCGGATCATGAACGACGAGGACCAGACCGTCCCCGCCGCCGTCGCCGCGCAACTGCCGCGGATCGCCGCCGCGATCGACGCCACCGCCGAGCGGATGGCCCACGGCGGCCGGCTGATATACGCGGGCGCGGGCACGGCGGGACGCCTCGGCGTACTCGACGCAAGCGAGTGCCCGCCCACCTTCAACACCGACCCGGCCGAGGTCGTCGGCCTGATCGCGGGCGGCCCCACCGCGATGGTCACGGCTGTCGAGGGCGCCGAGGACAGCAAGGAACTGGCCGCCGCCGACCTGGACGCGCTGAAGCTGACCGCGGACGACACGGTGGTCGGGATATCCGCATCGGGCCGTACTCCGTACGCCATCGGCGCGGTGGAGCACGCCCGCTCCCTCGGCGCGCTCACCATCGGCCTGTCCAACAACGCCGACAGCGTGCTCGGCGCGGCCGCCGAGCACGGCATCGAGGTCGTCGTCGGCCCCGAACTGCTCACCGGCTCGACGCGGTTGAAGGCCGGTACGGCGCAGAAGCTCGTCCTCAACATGATCTCGACGATCACGATGATCCGGCTCGGCAAGACGTACGGAAACCTGATGGTGGACGTCCGCGCCTCCAACGAGAAACTGCGCGCCCGTTCGCACCGGATCGTCGCGCTTGCGACGGGAGCGTCGGACATTGTCATCGAGGCCGCCCTCACCGCGGCCGAAGGAGAGGTCAAGACAGCGATCCTCATCGTGCTGGCCGAGGTCGACGCCCCCACCGCGAACCGGCTCCTCACCGAGGCGAACGGCCACTTGCGCGCCGCACTCGCCGACACGCACCCCTGACACGCAGCGACCGCGCGCCCGGCAGCAGTCCGGCCCGGCCGCACCCCCACCCCCCACAGCAAGGCACCGCACACCATGGCACCAGAGAAGAACCACGCCGCCACCGCCGCCGAGATCCTCCCCCTCGTCGGCGGCGCCGCGAACATTTCGTCCGTCGCCCACTGCATGACCCGCCTCCGCCTGGGCCTGCACGACCGCTCCCTCGTACAGCACGAGGCACTGAAGGCGCTCCCCGCGGTCATGGGCGTGGTCGAGGACGACACGTACCAGATCGTGCTGGGGCCGGGCACGGTCGCCCGGGTCGCGCCGGAGTTCGAGGCGCTGCTGACGGCGGCTCCCCGGACGGCCGAGGACCTGACCGCGCAGGGCGCCGCCATCAGGGCCGCCCAGAAGGCCAGGAACGCAACGCCGTTCAAGCTCTTCCTGCGCCGCATCGCGAACATCTTCGTACCGCTGATCCCTGCCCTCATCGGCTGCGGCATCATCGCCGGACTGAACGGCCTGCTCACCAACCTCGGCTGGCTGCCTTCCGTCGTCCCCGCGCTCGCCGCGATCGCGTCCGGCTTCATGTCGCTGATCGCCGTCTTCGTCGGCTACAACACCGCGAAGGAGTTCGGGGGTACGCCGATTCTGGGCGGCGCGGTCGCCGCGATCATCGTGTACGCGGGGGTCGCGAAGGTGACGGCCTTCGGCGTGACGCTCTCCCCCGGCCAGGGCGGCGTACTGGGCGCGCTGGGCGCCGCGGCCCTCGCCGTGCACGTCGAGAAGTGGTGCCGCCGCTGGGTCCCGGAGTCCCTGGACGTGCTGGTGACCCCCGCTCTCACCGTGCTGGTCTCCGGCCTGGTCACCATCTTCGGCCTGATGGTCGTGGCCGGTGAGGTCTCCACCGCGATCGGCGACTTCGCCAACTGGCTGCTGTCCTACGGTGGCGCGGGCGCGGGCTTCGTACTCGGTGGCCTCTTCCTCCCGCTGGTGATGCTCGGCCTGCACCAGGCACTGATCCCCATCCACACCACATTGATCGAGCAGCAGGGCTATACGGTCCTGCTCCCGATCCTCGCGATGGCGGGCGCGGGCCAGGTCGGGGCGGCGACCGCGGTCTACTTCCGCCTTCCCCGCAACACCGCGATCCGCGCCACCATCAAGTCCGCTCTCCCGACAGGCCTCTTGGGCGTCGGCGAACCCCTCATCTACGGCGTCTCGCTCCCCCTGGGCCGCCCCTTCGTCACCGCCTGCGTCGGCGGCGCATTCGGCGGCGGCTTCGTCGGCCTGTTCAACATGCTGGGCGACACGGTGGGTTCAACGGCGATCGGCCCGTCGGGCTGGGCGCTGTTCCCGCTGCTCGACGGCAACAGGGGCCTGGGCGGGACGGTCGCGATCTACGCGGGCGGCCTGCTGACGGGCTATCTGGTGGGCTTCTTCGCCACGTACTTCTTCGGCTTCAGCAGGCAGCTGCTGGCGGACTTCAACGTGGCCCCGGAGCCCGGAGCGACGGCTTCCGCCGACCCCGCGAAGGCGCCGGCCACAACCCGCGTGTGACTAGGCCTCGTCCGAGAAAATTCCCCACCTACCTCACGGCAGCCGCCCCTCCGCGTTGACATCCCGCACCCGTGCGCGCAGCACCTCGCCCGGCGCGGCGGGAGCGAGTGCTTCCGGTGGGCAGTCCCACTCCCGCCCGCCACCCGGCGGGCGCAGCTGTACGTATCCGCCCACGCGCCCCATGACCCGTCCGAGCCGTCCGGTACGGGAGTCGATCGCGTACTCCCCGACGGTCACCGGCGCACCTCGTGCAGTACGGCCCGCAGTTGGGCCACCACCTCTTCCACGGCCCGCCGCCGCTCCGCCGATCGCACCGCCACGGCCATGCACCTCCACACTCAGTGTTCGCATTCCTCACCCAGCGTGTCCGTCCCCCGCTAGCCTGAACAGAGACGGCGGCCCAACAACCCGACGTGTGCGACAGGGAGTTGCCATGCCTGGACCGAAGGATCTCGACCCGTCCTCTTCGCCGCGGGCGCTGCTGGGCGCGGAGCTGCGCCACGCCCGCGAGAAGGTGGGCCTCACCCAGGAGGAGCTGGGCGCACCGCTGTTCGTGAGCGGCTCGTTCATCGGCCAGTTGGAGGCCGGTACGCGGCGGATGCAGCCGGAGTACGCACTCCAGATAGACGACATCCTCGGTACGAACGGCTTCTTCTCGCGCAACTGCAAGGCGTCGACGAAGTCGAAGTACCCGGACCACTTCGCCGAAGCGGCGGAAGCGGAAGCGATCGCGACGACGATCAAGGAGTACGCACCGCTGCTGATCCCGGGCCTGTTGCAGACGGAGGAGTACGCGCGGGCGGTGTTCCGCGGGGGGCGACCGACCGCAACCGAAGCGGTTATCGACGAACTGGTGGAGGCGAGGCTCGATCGCGCACACCTCCTGGACAATCCAACAAAGCCCCTGTTGTGGGCCGTTCTGGATGAGGCGGTACTCCGCCGAAGGGTGGGCGGAGCTGCGGTGATGGCGGAAGCGCTGCATCATGTGGCGGTTCTGGCCCGCCGCCACCGGATCATCGTGCAGGTGCTGCCGTTCACAGCGGGTGCTCACATGGCGTTGGAAGGCTCCCTCAAATTGATGGCCTTCGACGACGCACCCCCGCTTGCCTACATCCAGGGCTTGGGTACAGGTCGGTTGGAGGACGATCCGGCAATGGTCGCCCACCACGACCTGACCTACGATCTGCTCGGGGCCAGCGCACTGTCACCGCAAGAATCACTGGCTCTGATCGAATCAGTGGCGGAGGATTACGCGCATGAAGAGCAGCCCTGAGTACGACCTGAGCGCGGCGACCTGGCGCAAGTCCAGCTACAGCGGAGCCAGCGGCGGCGACTGCCTGGAGGTCGCCACGTGGCGCAAGTCCACGCACAGCGGCGGCGACGGCGGCAACTGCCTGGAAGTCGCCGACCACCACCCCGGCATCGTCCCCGTCCGCGACTCCAAGAACCCGGACGGCCCGAAACTCGTGTTCCGGGCCGCCGCCTGGTCCGTGTTCATCGCGGGGCTCACAGGCTGAGGGCGTCCTCTGCATTGTTCAGCCAGGCCGTCACGGAGTTCGTGGGCGACACGTACAGACCGGGAGTCGAGGCCTTGAGCGGCTTCTGCTCCAGGTCGGACGCGGTGTTCATGGTCATCCGGATGTAGTTGACGGTCTTGCCATTGCCGTCCTTCTTGCCGCCCATCAGGCCCGCGTAGGCCGACTCGCCCGCCTTGAGCACGAGGTCCTTGCCGGGGAGCGTCTCCTTGCGCTCGTTCGCCTGCCCGTCCAGGTCACCGAAGGTCACGATGGGGTAGGTCAGGGCCTTGCACGGCTTGCCGCTCTTGTTGGTGATCTTCAGCAGGTAGCTGCTCGTGGTGGGTTCGGCCAGGGTCGCGGTGAACGTCACGTCATAGGTGCTGCAAGGGAAGAGGGCGTACTCGGGATCGGGGGACGAGCCGCCGCCCGTGGAGTCCGACGGCTTCGCGGGCGACGGCTTCGCGGGCGACGGCTTCGAGGTCGCGGGGCTGCCGGTCGACGGCTTCGCGGTCGACGGGCTCGCGGTCGCCTTGTCCGTGCCGCTCGGCTTGGCGTCCGAGCCCCCGCTGGGCTCACAGGCCGTCAGAGCCAGTGCGGATACGGCGGCGAGCACGACGACGGCTCTGCGAACGTTGGACCTCATCTGATGTTCCCCCCGAGTGAGAAGCGCGAGTGCGCTGGACTGACCACGAGCTTCCCGTACAACCTTCACAGCTTGGTGACGGTGTCTTGCCGAATCCACCACGGAAAGCGGCTCATCGGCGGCGCAGGACACACCCCGGGCCGGACGCTCCCCGCCCCCGTCGGCATCACCCTCGAAACCCAGAAGCTCTCAAGGGCTACGCCCGCTGAGTCACGATCTAGGCCAGAGCCGATCAAAATCGGACTCATTGGGGTACGACCGGACGAACTGCGCTGAGATGTGCGGATACCGCAACCGTGGATACGACAGTTGCGGACACCGCAGCCGGCAGAACCGTCCGGGAGGCAGGAATGGAAGGCATCACCGCCGCAGTCTCATTGGAGTCCGACCCACTGTCCGGCGCGGCGGCACCCTGCCAGTGCCGGACCTCGCGGCCCGGGACACAGGCGGGACCGGCCGAGGAGCGGTTCCGGGGACTGCTGGAGGCCGCGCCCGATGCCATGGTGATCGTCGACAACGCGGGAACCATCCGCCTCGTCAACGCCCAGACCGAAGCCCTCTTCGGCTACCAGCGCGAGGAACTCCTCGGCCGCCCCGTCGAAATCCTCGTACCCGGACGCTTCCAGGCCCACCACGCCCACCACCGCAACGGCTACATCCACAACCGCCAGGTCCGCCCCATGGGGGCCGGACTCGAACTCCACGGCCTGCGCAAGGACGGCACCGAATTCCCCGTCGAGATCAGCCTCAGCCCACTCGAAACCACCGACGGACTCCTCGTCTCCGCCGCCGTACGCGACGTCAGCGAACGCAAAGCAGCCGAGGAGCGGTTCCGGGGACTGCTGGAGGCCGCGCCCGATGCCATGGTGATCGTCGACAACGCGGGAACCATCCGCCTCGTCAACGCCCAGACCGAAGCCCTCTTCGGCTACCAGCGCGAGGAACTCCTCGGCCGCCCCGTCGAAATCCTCGTACCCGGACGCTTCCAGGCCCACCACGCCCACCACCGCAACGGCTACATCCACAACCGCCAGGTCCGCCCCATGGGGGCCGGACTCGAACTCCACGGCCTGCGCAAGGACGGCACCGAATTCCCCGTCGAGATCAGCCTCAGCCCACTCGAAACCACCGACGGACTCCTCGTCTCCGCCGCCGTACGCGACGTCAGCGAACGCAAAGCAGCCGAGGAGCAGCTCACCGCCCTGTACGAGCAGCAGCGGCATGTGGCCCTCACGCTTCAGCGCAGCCTTATGGGGACCCCGCCGGCCGTTCCCGGGCTGAAGACGGCCAGCCGCTATCTGCCCGCCACCCAGGGCGCGGGGGTCGGGGGCGACTGGTTCGATCTCGTTCCGCTGGGCGCGGGGCGGGTCGGCATCCTCATCGGCGATGTCATGGGGCGCGGCCTGGAGGCCGCCGCCATCATGGGTCAGCTCCGTTCCGCGGCCCATGCCCTCTCCAAGACCGGTATGCAGCCGCGGCAGTTGATGCAGTCGCTCGACGCGATCGTCGCCGAGCTCGACGGGCCCGATCAGCTGGTCACCTGCTGCTATCTGGTGGTGGCCCCGGACGCGGCCGAGGTGACCGTGTGCTCCGCCGGGCATCTGCCCGCCCTGGTCGCCGCTCCGGGCGAAGGCGTGCGGGCGCTCGACGTGCCGGTGAATGTCCCCCTGGGCGTGGGTGACTATCTTCACCAGCAGACCACCCTGGCCGTCGCGCCCGGGTCCAGCCTCGTCCTTTTCACCGACGGGCTGATAGAGACACCGCAGGGGGACATCGAGGAGCAGCTCGCGTCGTTCATCGCGGCGCTCGACAACGCTCTCGCCGCCGCGCCCGATCTGGAAGCGGCCGTGGACGAGGTGCTGGCGTCCGTCCTTCCCTCGGCCGAGGATCACCACGATGATGTGACGCTGCTCCTCGCCCAGTTGCCCGCTGCGCCCCTGGCCACGGCCGGGCTGGATCTGGCGGCGACCCCCGCCTCAGTGTCGGACTCACGGGCGTTTCTTGCCAAGTCCCTCATCGCCTGGGACTGCGCCCAACTCTCCGACGACGCTCAGCTGCTGGTGTCCGAGGTGGTCACGAACGCCATTCAGCACGGGCAGGGGCCGGTGCGCCTGCAGATGCGGCGCAACACCACCGAACTCACCGTCGAAGTGAGCGACCACAGCCACCATCCGCCCCAGCCGCGGCTGGCCGCTGCCGACGACGAGTCCGGACGCGGGCTCATCCTCGTCGACACGCTGGCCAGCAGCTGGGGCGTGCGCCCCACGGACGAAGGCAAGACCACGTGGTTCTCGCTGCCGCTGGGGCGGGCCGAACGTCGGGCGGACCGGGTCATCGTCGACTCGTAGGGCCGGAGTTTCTCGGAAACCGTTATGGCGGCGTCCTCATCCGCTCTCCCACGTGCCGGACCGACCGGCAGAGTACGGATGAGAGCGGAGAATCCATGCACCACCGTGACGAGGACACCCAGTTCCTGGACCCGGCGACCAGCCGCGGAAGCGCCGAGGGCCGGGGCGGACGACGGAGAGCCGCCGGCGCGGGGCGCCACGGGCGTCGGGGCCGGGCAGGCGGGCGGCCGATGGCCGCAATCGCGGTGGCCGGCACCGTCGCGGTCGCGGTCGTCGCCGGCGGAGTCTTCGTCCTGAGCGGTACGGACGAAGACTCCGCCAGTACCCAGGGCGCAGCATCCGTGCAGCAGGCGCCGGCGGATGCCTCCCTCGACGGCCTCTCGAAAGCCTCTCCCACCCCCACGGCATCCACCCCGCCTTCTGCCACTCCGTCGGCAACTTCCGTGAAAACAAAGGGTCCTACCGCCACGCCCAGTGCCCCGGCCCGCCGCACGGCCAGGCCCGGGGCTGCGCCGGCGAAGCGCAGGCAGCAGTCCGCCCCGGCCGGTTCGGGCGCGAGCGCCCCCACCACGGGAAATCGTGTGACCGGCAAGGCCGCCGACTACGTCCAGCGGATTGCCGCCCTGGTCAACGCCGAACGCGCCAAGGCCGGGTGCTCGCCCCTGCGCGTCGACGGCCGGGTGCAGGCCGCCGCCCAGGCGCACGCCGACGACATGGCAGCCCGCAACTACTACGAGCACGTCAGCCCGGAGGGGCGGCATGCCGACGACCGGATGGACACCGCCGGCTATCCCGCCGGCAAGTGGGGGGAGAACATACACAAAGGGCCGAAGGACCCCGTCTCCGCGATGCGTGACTGGATGAACAGCCCCGGGCACCGCGAGAACATACTGGACTGCGGGTTCAAGGACCTCGGCGTCGGTGTGAACCTCAGGGCGAACGGCCCCTGGTGGGTTCAGAACTTCGGCGGCTGACCGTCAAGAGCACCCGACGGACGGTGCGGGCTCAGGCCGGCGTGGCGAGGTTCTGGACCCACACCGTCCCGTCGGGACCGGGTACGGCGGCCACGCCGGTGTCCCGGTACCGGCAGTCGAGCATGTTGTCCTGATGGATCGAGCCGTCCATCCAGTCATCGACCACCGTCGCGGGTCTGCCGGGTCCCTGGTCCAGATTCTCGGCCCAGAGGCTCAGGTCGTATCCGGCTGCCGAGATCCGGGCGTCGGCATGCCGTCCCTCCGGGTCGGCATGGTCGAAGTAGCCACGCGCCACCATGTCCTTGGCATGTTTGCGGGCCGCGGCGCTGAGTCGCGGATCGATCCGCAGCGGGGCGCAACCGGCCTCGGTTCGCCGGGAGTTGACCAGGGCGGTGAGGCGTTCCTCCAGGCTCGCCGCGGACGGAGAGGGCTTGGGGGGATTCACGACGGGTGAGGCGGTGGGGGTCGGCGTGGGTGTCGGGCTGGGAGCGCGGGTGGGGGCGCGGGTGGGCTTCACAGCCGTCGCAGCGGGCGGAGCCGCCACCGGGGTCCGGTCGGCCGGAGGCTTCGCGCTGGGCCACACCAGAGCGAGGAGTACGCCGACCACGACCACGATCCCGCCGACTTTCGCCGCCACGGGTACGCCCAGCCCGCCGCCGCTTGCGCCGGTCGGGTCCCCGGGCTGCCCCGTCCCGGCGAGGTCCCCCTGGCCGGCCGCGCCGAACTGGCTCGGCGGAACGGGAGGGTAGCCGTCGAGCGGGACCACCATCGCCATACCGACCAGCAGTCCCTCTGCGGGTACGAGATTCAACCAGTGCCCTGAGCAGCGGGCGCACACGCGCACGTGCTTGGCGATCCGCTTGCGCCACACCGGCGAGGGCTGCCCGTCCCAGGCCGCGGTGACGGCGGCCAGTTCGACGCAGGGCGGCTCGGTGGCCAGCGCACGGGACACGACACGGCCCAGTTCCAGCTGGGTCTTCATCCGCTGGATGCGGACCGCGGCGTGCTGCGGAGTGACATCCAGCGCCCCGGCAAGCTCGGCACGGCTCAGTTGCCCTGTGGCCTCTTGCCACCACAGGGCCAGCAGTTCACGATCGCTCTCGTCCAGCCAGCGGGTGGCCTCGGCGACCTCGCGGCGCTGTCCGGACAGCCCCAGACGCAGGATGGTGAGATCCACGAAGTCACCGGTCGGGTCGGCGGTCTCCGCCACGCGGTCCAGCGGGGCTGTGGGGGTCTGCTGCTGGAGCGTCCAGCGCCGGCGTATCTGGTTCATCGCTATCGCGACCAGCCAGGAGCGGAAGCGGGAGGGCTCGCGCAGCCCGCCGAGTCCGTCGAGTGCGCGGAACATGGTCTCCTGCACCACGTCGTCGACGTCCGCGTGGCCGTCCAGCGCCCGGCCGACGATGTTGTAGACGAGGGGAAGGTAGTCGGCGACCAACCGCTCGCGGGCCTGCTGGTCCCCCGCCCTCGCCTTCGTCACCAGTTCCGGACTGTATGTGTCGTCCCTGTGCATACGTGCCCTCGCCCATTGCCTGTTCGACCCCGTCGCTCAGAGTCCTGCCTGGAGGAGACCTGTGGGCGCAGATCGGATAACAGAAACCGACTCGCCCTCCCCGGCCCGGATCCTGAAACGCCCGAGGGCGGTACCCCCCTGGGAGTGGGGGTACCGCCCTCGGTCAGGACCGGGTCCGAGCCGTCAGGCTCAGAAGTCCATGTCACCGCCCGGCATGCCGCCCGGAGCGGCCGCAGAGGCCTTCTCCGGCTTGTCGGCGATGACGGCCTCGGTGGTCAGGAACAGCGCCGCGATGGAGGCCGCGTTCTGCAGGGCAGAGCGGGTCACCTTCGCGGGGTCGATGATGCCCTCGGCGATCATGTCGACGTACTCGCCGGTCGCGGCGTTGAGGCCGTGACCCACGGTCAGGTTGCGCACCTTCTCCACAACGACGCCGCCCTCAAGGCCGGCGTTGACCGCGATCTGCTTCAGCGGGGCCTCCAGGGCCAGCTTCACAGCGGCGGCACCAGTGGCCTCGTCACCTTCGAGCTCGAGCTTCTCGAAGACGGCGGACGCCTGGATGAGCGCCACGCCACCACCGGCGACGATGCCCTCCTCGACGGCGGCCTTGGCGTTGCGCACCGCGTCCTCGATGCGGTGCTTGCGCTCCTTGAGCTCGACCTCGGTCGCGGCGCCGGCCTTGATGACGGCCACGCCGCCGGCCAGCTTCGCGAGGCGCTCCTGGAGCTTCTCGCGGTCGTAGTCCGAGTCGGAGTTCTCGATCTCGGCACGGATCTGGTTGACGCGACCGGCAACCTGGTCGCTCTCGCCCGCACCGTCGACGATCGTGGTCTCGTCCTTGGTGATGACGACCTTGCGGGCGCGGCCCAGCAGGTCCAGGCCGGCGTTCTCGAGCTTGAGGCCGACCTCCTCGGAGATGACCGTGCCGCCGGTGAGGATGGCGATGTCGTTCAGCATCGCCTTGCGGCGGTCGCCGAAGCCCGGGGCCTTGACGGCAACGGACTTGAAGGTGCCGCGGATCTTGTTGACGACCAGGGTCGACAGAGCCTCGCCCTCGACGTCCTCGGCGATGATCAGCAGCGGCTTGCCGGACTGCATGACCTTCTCGAGGAGCGGCAGCAGGTCCTTGACCGAGCTGATCTTCGAGTTGACGATCAGGATGTACGGGTCGTCGAGCGACGCCTCCATACGCTCCATGTCGGTGGCGAAGTACGCCGAGATGTAGCCCTTGTCGAAGCGCATACCCTCGGTGAGCTCCAGCTCCAGACCGAAGGTCTGGGACTCCTCGACGGTGATGACGCCTTCCTTGCCGACCTTGTCCATGGCTTCGGCGATGAGCTCGCCGATCTGGGTGTCGGCGGCGGAGATGGAGGCGGTCGAAGCGATCTGCTCCTTGGTCTCCACGTCCTTGGCCTGCTCGAGCAGGGCACCCGAGACGGCCTCGACGGCCTTCTCGATGCCGCGCTTGAGGGCCATCGGGTTGGCGCCGGCGGCTACGTTGCGCAGGCCCTCGCGAACCAGGGCCTGGGCGAGAACGGTCGCGGTGGTCGTACCGTCACCGGCGACGTCGTCCGTCTTCTTGGCGACTTCCTTGACCAGCTCGGCGCCGATCTTCTCGTACGGGTCCTCGAGCTCGATCTCCTTGGCGATGGAAACACCATCGTTGGTGATCGTGGGGGCGCCCCACTTCTTCTCGAGGACGACGTTACGGCCCTTGGGGCCAAGGGTGACCTTGACGGCGTCGGCGAGCTGGTTCATCCCGCGCTCGAGACCGCGCCGTGCCTCCTCGTCGAACGCGATGATCTTGGCCATGTGAAGTGGTCCTCCCGGACTGGGGTGGATTCTCCGGACCGCGCCTGGCGCCCGCGACGGACGGCCTGCAGGCCTTGTGGTTCCTTGCCCCACCCGGCTTGCGGACCTCACCGACCCGGTCCTCGTTGTCACTCTCACTGTCAGAGTGCTAACGCCAATGATTAGCACTCGACCCCAGAGAGTGCAAGCGCCCGAAGGGCTCCGTGAGGGGTGGTGGCCGGGCGCGGGCGGACGTGCACGCAATCCCGGCGTGCATACACGCGCACGAAGGGCCCGCATCCCTCGCGGGATGCGGGCCCTTCGGCGTGAGCGTGAGTGCGTCGGTGGTCGATCGCGCCGATCAGACGGCGAGCTTGACCATGTCCGCCTGCGGCCCCTTCTGGCCCTGCGAGATCTCGAATTCAACTCGCTGACCCTCTTCAAGGGTGCGGTAGCCGTCCATCTGGATCGCGCTGTAGTGGACGAAAACATCCGCACCACCGTCGACCGCGATGAAGCCGTACCCCTTCTCCGCGTTGAACCACTTGACGGTGCCCTGAGCCATGCCTAACTCCCCTATTACTGGCCCTTGCGCAGGACCGCACTTCGCGGACCCGGGTCAGACCTCACCCCGACAGGAGGGGTGTGCGCCGGAACGCGTCGACCGCGGCTGAATGTATCTGCCCAACTGCCCTCTGCAACAGGTCAATCGGACGAGAATTCTGAGCACGCGCGAACGGAAAATTGACCCGAATTCAAGAAATTACGGGGCAAGTCGGGCCCGGCAAATCACACCTAAGAGAGGCAATTCGATCGACCATATTGGCTGCTTCTTGTCACGCTCGGGCGCATTCTCATATGCGCCCGGCACACGCAGCGGAGGGGGGCTTCCCCAACTGTACCGCGCTCAACCATACAGAATTGCCCCCTCCGCTTCTCTTGCGGAGAGGGCAATACGCGTAACTCTGTGTGCCGTCCGACACGGCGTTTGACGATCAGCCTCCGGCGACGGCGGGGATGATCGAAACTCCCGCCCCGTCCGGCGTCGCCGTCTCGAGTCCCTGCTCGAAACGCACGTCGTCGTCATTCACGTACACGTTCACGAAGCGGCGCAGCTTGCCCTGGTCGTCGAGGACCCGGGCGGCGATTCCCGCGTGGTTCTTCTCCAGGTCGGCGATCACCTCGGAGAGGGTCGCGCCCTGGGCCGAGACCTCGGCCTGACCGCCCGTGTAGGTACGGAGAATGGTGGGGATGCGGACGTTGACACTCATGGTGCGTGCCTTTCTCGGGAGTCGGATCAGCCGGCCAGGCCGGCGTCGCGGAACGCGTCCAGGCTCGGGCGAATCGTGGCGGACGGGCCGGTCGTCGGCGCCACCGCGTCCAGGGTCTTGAGGCCGTCGCCGGTGTTGAGGACGACCGTGGTGAGCGCCGGGTCGAGCACGCCCGCCTCGATCAGCTTCTGCGTCACGCCCACGGTCACGCCACCAGCGGTCTCCGCGAAGATGCCCTCCGTGCGAGCGAGCAGCTTGATCGCGTCGACGACCTGCTCGTCGTTGACGTCCTCGACCGCACCGCCCGTGCGGCGCGCGATGTCCAGGACGTACGGACCGTCGGCCGGGTTGCCGATCGCCAGCGACTTGGCGATGGTGTTCGGCTTCTGGGGGCGTACGACGTCGTGTCCGGCCTTGAAGGCGGTCGACACCGGCGAGCAGCCCTCGGCCTGGGCGCCGAAGATCTTGTACGGCTTGTCCTCGACCAGGCCGAGCTTGATCAGCTCCTGCAGACCCTTGTCGATCTTCGTCAGCTGCGAGCCCGAGGCGATGGGGATGACGATCTGGTCCGGCAGCTGCCAGCCGAGCTGCTCGCAGATCTCGTACGCCAGCGTCTTGGAGCCCTCGCCGTAGTACGGGCGGAGGTTGACATTGACGAAGCCCCAGCCCTCGCCGAGCGGGTCGCCGATGAGCTCCGAGCAGAAGCGGTTGACGTCGTCGTAGTTGCCCTCGATGCCGACCAGCTCGCCGCCGTACACCGCGGCCATGACGACCTTGCCCTGCTCCAGGTCGTGCGGGATGAACACGCAGGAGCGGAAGCCGGCCCGCGCGGCGGCGGCGCCGACCGCGCCCGCGAGGTTGCCGGTGGAGGAGCAGGACAGGGTGGTGAAGCCGAAGGCGCGTGCGGCCTCGACGGCGATGGCGACAACGCGGTCCTTGAAGGAGTGCGTCGGGTTGCCGGAGTCGTCCTTGATGTACAGGCCGCCGGTGACGCCCAGCTCACGGGCCAGGTTGTCGGCCTTGACGAGCTTGGTGAAGCCGGGGTTGATGTTCGGCTTCTCGGCCACGTCGGCGGGGACGGGCAGCAGCGGGGCGTACCGCCAGATGTTGTTCGGACCCGCTTCGATCCGCTTCCTCAGCGCCTCGGGGTCACCGACCGGCAGGTCGTATGCGACTTCCAGCGGCCCGAAACAGGAGGCACAGGCGAAGATCGGGCCGAGTTCGAAACGCTCTCCGCACTCGCGGCACGAGAGCGCCGCGGCGGGACCGAGGTTCACGGGGGTGGTTGCGACAGTCTGCACAGCCATGATGGCGAGGCCCTTTCTCCTCATCTTCCTCGTGACGCATTTCGCCACGAGACGGAATTGGCACCTTCCCCACCGTGACCTCGCGGTCGGCGGGAGGGTTGCCGGGGCTTCAACGGGCCGTTCCCTCTGCCCCTCTGGATGAGCGGTATTCGATTGTCAGCGTGATGACCCCGGCATGCGACGGTCATCCGCGTTGTTCAAGACTGTAACCGAAGGCGGGAACGGTTGAGATAGTCGTCCGAACCGCGAGATGGATCACTTGCCGATCACGAGCCAGGGAGAAACGAGCGTGCTGGAAGAGGTGGAGCGCTGGCTGACCAGGCGTTCCTGGTCGGCGGCCGACCGCCCGCTCGGCAGGCTGATGGCCGCCAAGCGCGGTACGACCATCAGCGTCGTCCTGCCCGCGCTCGACGAGGAGTCGACCGTCGGTGAGATCGTCACCGTGATCCGGCGCGAGCTGATGGAGGCCACGGCGCTGGTCGACGAGCTGGTCGTGATCGACTCGGGCTCAAGCGACCGTACGGCCGAGGTGGCCGCGGCGGCCGGTGCGCGGGTGGTGCACCGTGACGCGATCCTGCCACGGATACCGGCGGTCCCCGGCAAGGGCGAGGTGCTGTGGCGCTCGCTGATGGTGACCAGCGGCGACATCGTCTGCTTCGTCGACGCCGACCTGCGGGAGTTCTCCGCGGACTTCGTCTCCGGGATCGTGGGGCCGCTGCTGACCGACCCCGAGGTGCAGTTCGTCAAGGCGATGTACGACCGTCCGCTGGGTGAGACGCCGGGTCAGGGCGGCAGGGTCACCGAGCTGGTGGCGCGCCCGCTGCTCAACCTGCACTGGCCGCAGCTGGCCGGCTTCGTCCAGCCGCTGGGCGGGGAGTACGCGGCACGGCGCTCGCTGCTGGAGCGGCTGCCCTTCCCTGTCGGATACGGCGTGGAGCTGGGCCTTCTCGTGGACGCGCTGCACACGGTGGGCCTGGATGCGCTGGCGCAGGTGGACGTCGGCTCTCGCAAACACCGCCACCAGGACGGACAGGCACTGGGCCGGATGGCGGCGGCGATCTACCGCACGGCTCAACTCCGGCTTTCCCGGGGCCACTTGGTGCGTCCTGCGCTCACCCAGTTCGAGCGGGGCGAGGGCGGTTTTGAACCGCGCACGTACACGGTGGACACGGATGAGCGGCCGCCGATGCGCGAGATCGGTGAGTACGCGGCGCGTCGCGCGGCATAAGCACGAAGAACCGGCCATCTTGTCTAAATTTCCCATGTATGAGCTTTAGACACAGAGTGGCGTTTCTCGGACAGGCGGTGGCCGACACCATCGCTCCCGCGCACCGCGGCAACCACAACAGCGAGCTCTTGTGGCTGCTGGGCGGCCTGGCGCTGAGCCTGACCGCGGCCGGGGTGGTCGCGGTCGCCGCGACACGGGGACGGCGTCATCATTGATGGCGTGCCGTACTCACGTTTGAGGGTCTGAGGGACGGGCTAGGTTTCGCGACATGGTCTCCGAGCACGCTGCCGCCCAGGTACTCGTCGCGTCGAACCGCGGCCCGGTCTCGTACACCCTGAACGAGGACGGGAGCCTCGACTCCCGCCGCGGCGGGGGCGGCCTGGTCTCCGGCCTCTCGGCCATCGGCTCCGAGGCGGAGGCGCTGTGGGTCTGCGCCGCCCTCGGCGACGGCGACCGCGAGGCGGTACGGCGCGGGGTGGCCGAACCCGGCGTACGGATGCTCGACATCGACACCACCGTGTTCACCGAGGCGTACAACGGCATCGCGAACTCGGTGCTGTGGTTCCTCCACCACATGCTCTACCAGACGCCGCTGGAGCCGGTCTTCGACGCGGAGTTCCGCCGCCAGTGGGCGTCGTACGAGGCATACAACCGCGCCTTCGCGGACGCACTGGCCGAGGAGGCCGCGCCGGGCGCCGCCGTCCTGATCCAGGACTACCACCTCGCGCTGGCGCCCCGAATGCTCCGCGCCCACCGTCCCGACCTGCGCATCGGCCACTTCTCGCACACGCCGTGGGCCCCGCCGGAGTACTTCCGGCTGCTGCCCGACGACATCGCCGCCCAACTGCTCGGCGGCATCCTCGGCGCCGACCGGGCCGCGTTCCTCACCCGGCGCTGGGCGGACGCGTTCACCGACTGCTGTCACAGCGTGCTGGGCCCCGGCATCCCGTCCGGCACCCGGATCGGGGTGCACGGCCTCGGCGCGGACGCGGACTTTCTGCGGGAGCGGTCGGACCGGCCGGATGTCCATGAGCGCCTGGTGGCACTGCGCGAGCAGGTCGGCGGGACGGACCGGAAGACGATCGTGCGGGTGGACCGCACCGAGCTGTCCAAGAACATCGTGCGCGGGCTGCTCGCCTACCGGCACCTCCTCGAGACCCGTCCCGAGTGGCGGGAGCGGGTCGTCCATGTCGCCTTCGCCTACCCGTCCCGGCAGGACCTGGCGGTCTACCGCGACTACACGGCAGAGGTCCAGCGCGTCGCCGACGAGATCAACTCGACGTACGGGACGGCGACTTGGAGCCCTGTCGTACTCCATGTGAAGGACGACTTCGCCCGCTCGCTGGCCGCGTACCGGCTTGCGGACGTGGCACTGGTCAACCCCATCCGCGACGGTATGAACCTGGTCGCCAAGGAGATTCCGGTCGTATCGGACGCGGGCTGCGTGCTGGTGCTTTCGCGCGAAGCAGGAGCGTACGAGGAACTGGGCGAGGACGCTCTGACGGTCAATCCGTACGACGTGACGGGCACCGCCGACGCGCTCCACGAGGCGCTGACGATGCCGGACGACGAACGGGCCCGGCGCACGAAGCGCCTGGCGGCCGCGGCGACGGCGCTGCCGCCGCAGAAGTGGTTCCTGGACCAGCTGCGGGCGCTGCGCGAGAGCGCGTGAGATTCCGGGCCAGGACCGGCGCGCGCGAGAGCGCGTAGGAACCCTGACCCGCGCCGGCCCGAGTTGAGAACCCGGGACCCGGGCCTTACTCCGACCGGCTCTGCAGCCGCCGCGCGAGCGCGCCCAGGAACTCCACGACCGCCGCCGGGCCCGGCAGCAGCAGGTCGGCGCGGCCCGCGACCTCCGGCACCTCCGCACTGCCGCTGCACACCAGCAGACCGGGCACGCCGTCCGAGCGGAGCTTCTCTACGGCCGCGAAGGCGGGCAGATCGCCCAGGTCGTCGCCCGCGTACAGGACCGCTTCGGCCCCCACTTCGCGTACGTACTCGGCGAGGGCCACGCCCTTGTCCATGCCCGGCGGGCGCAGCTCCAGGACCATGCGGCCGGGCTCCAGGATCAGCCCGTGGCGGGAAGCGAGCTCGGCAAGCGGCCCGCGCAGCGCGTCGAATGCGGCCTGTGGATCGGACGCACGGCGGGTGTGGACCGCGACCGCCCGGCCCTTCTCCTCGATCCACGTGCCGTGCCAGGCGCCGATGCGGTCGAGAAATCCGGGCAGCTCGGCACGGACGGCGGCGACGCCGGGATGCGGGGCGGGGGCCTTGACCGTGCCGCTGACGGCGTCCCAGCGCTCGGCGCCGTAGTGGCCGAGGACGACGAGGTGGTCCAGGCCCGGCTCTCCGGCGAAGCCGCCGTAGCGTACGGCGACTCCGGCGGGCCGGCCGGTGACCACGGCGACGGAGGCTACCTGGGGCGCAAGGGCGGCGATTGCGGGGACGGCGCCGGGGTGGGCGCGGGCCTGCTCGGGGTCGGGCACGATCTCGGCGAGCGTGCCGTCGAAGTCGAGGCCGACGACGGATTTCTCGGGCCGGGCGAGAAGCGCGGCCAGGCCTTCACGGCCGGCGGGGGTGGACGGCGTCGGCAGGGAGTGCGCGTACGGGGAGCCCATGCCCCGACCCTATCGGCGACTGCGTTTGGCGTCCCTGACACGGCGGAGCCGGTTGACCGTGACAGGGTCGTGGGCGAGGGCGCGCTCGTCGTCGATGAGGGCGTTGAGGAGCTGGTAGTAGCGGACCGGGGAGATGCCGAGCTGCTCCCTGATGGCCCGTTCCTTGGCGCCGGGTCCCGGCCAGGAGTGGTGCTCCATGGCCAGTACGGCGCGGTCGCGCTCGGAAAGCGCCTCGTCGTGGGTCATACGATCCAACATATCGGCGAGGCGCCGGCTCGGTGTCCCGGCTGTTCGGCGCCGCATAGCGCTGCTCGACGTTATCCGCGTTATCCGCGTTATCCGCGTTATCCGCGTTATCCGCCGCTGTTCGCGCTATTCGGCGTGCTCGGCGACGGTGGCGTCGCGGCCGATGCGGCCGAGGACGTCCTTCGGCTCGGTGCCCTGCTCCATGGCGGTGCCGATGTTCTTCTTGATGCTCTCGCTGACCTTCGCCCACGACGTCTTGCCGACCGGCGGAAGCACCGAGGTGGGGAGCTCCTCGAGGAACTCCCTGAGGTCCTGGTGCTTCGGGTTCTGTTCCATCGCCTCGGACGCGGAGACCGTCACCGGCAGCAGGTCGTTCTGGCCTGCGAAGTCGAGAACGTTCTTGTCGCTGAAGACGAAGTCGAGGAACTTACCGATCTCGCTGCGGTGGCCGTTCTGCTTGAAGCCCATGATCCAGTCGGCGACGCCCATAGCGGACTTCGGCTTGCCGGTGATGCCGGGCAGCGCCACCTTGCCGACCTGGATATTGGCCTTCTGAGCGGCCTGCATCAGGGACGGGTGGCCGTTGAGCATGCCGACCTCGCCGCGGGTGAAGGCGGCGAAGGCGTCCTTGCGGTTCAGCTTGCCGGGGGCGACCGGTCCGGTGAGGCCCTTCTCGACCAGGTTCGCCTTCAGCCAGTCGAAGGTGGCGATGTTCTGCTCGGAATCTATGGAGTAGCTGCCGCTCTGGTTGGTGTATCCCTCACCGCCGCCGCTGAGCAGCCACATCATGGTCTCGGCCTGGGCCTCTTCAGGACCCAGCGGCAGGGCGAAGGGGTACTTGGCGTTGGTGTTGGCCTTCAGCTTCTTCGCGTCGTCCTTGAGGTCGTCCCAGGTCTTCGGGTCCTCCTTGATGCCCGCCTCCTTGAAGAGCTGCTTGTTGTAGAAGAGCAGCCGGGTGGAGGCGACGAAGGGGAGGCCGTACTGGACGCGTCTCATCTCGCCCGCGTCGACGAGGGGGCCGAGGAAGTTGGACTGCACGGGGATGGAGAGCAACTGGTCGGCGGAGTAGAGCTTGTCGGCCGCGGCGTAGTCGGCGTACGCACCGATCTGCGCGACGTCGGGGGCCTTGCCGGCCTTGACCATCTCGGCGACCTTGCGGTCGACGTCGTTCCAGGACTCGATCTGGACGTCGATCTTGATGCCGGGGTTCTTGGCGGTGAAGGCCGCGGCGAGGTCGGACCAGTACTTCTTGCTGCTCTGGCCGCCGTCGACGTCGTAGTCGGCCGCGACGAGTTTGAGGGTGACATCGCTGGAACCGCTGGAACTGCCACAGCCCGTCAGGGCCACCGTCATGCCTAGTGCGGCAAGTGCCGCGGTCAGACCCAAGAAGCGCTGCTGCACAGCTCTTCCCCCACCCTCTGCTGTTGGTTGCAAGACTTGTCCCAGTCAGTTCCCCCGTGATGTCCGCTGAGATGAGGTGCGATTTTCCCCTATGGTGCCGCCGGAGGTCTACTCCACTGCATATCACTTCGACAACGTCTGTCCCTGAGGGCTTGAGCGTTGCCCGGGTGCGCCGATGCCTGCTAAGCACGACCCGGAGTTGTGCGTACGTCTACCTCGCTAGGAGCCATGCCGCATGTCCCGCACCGCAGCAGAGATAGCCACCCAGCCCGCGTGCTGGCGCCGAGCGGCCGAGGCCGCGGCCGCCTTCGACGGACTGCCGGAGCCGGGTGAGCGCGTCGCCGTCACCGGGTGCGGGACGTCCTGGTTCATGGCGATCGCGTACGCGGCGCTGCGGGAGGCGGCGGGGCTCGGCGAGACGGACGCGTTCGCGTCGTCCGAGTTCCCGTCGGGTCGTTCCTACGACCGCGTGGTGGCGATCACGCGCTCCGGCACCACGACGGAGGTCCTGGACCTGCTGTCCGAACTGCGCGGCAAGGTGCCGACGCTGGCCCTGACGGCGGACCCGAAGACTCCGGTGATGGAGGCGGCGGACGCGGTGGCGGTGCTGGACTGGGCGGACGAGGAGTCGGTGGTCCAGACGCGCTTCGCGACGACGGCGCTGGCGTTTCTGCGCGCGGGGCTCGGGGCGCTGCCGGGCGTCAAGTCGATCGCCGAGGCATCGGTCGACGCGGAGCTCGCGGTGACCGAGCCGCTGCCGGAGGCGGTGGTGGGGGCGGAGCAGTGGACGTTCCTGGGCCGCGGCTGGACGTACGGTCTGGCGCTGGAGGCGGGCCTGAAGATGCGCGAGGCGGCGGGGGCGTGGACGGAGGCGTACCCGGCGATGGAGTACCGCCACGGACCGATCTCGATCACCGGCCCGGGCAGGGTGACATGGGTCTTCGGCGCCCTGCCGGAGGGCCTGTCGGTGGACGTGTCCCGGGTGGGCGGCACGCTGGTCTCCCGCGCCGAGGCAGACCCCCTGGCCGACCTGATCCGCGCGCAGCGGCTGGCAGTCACGCTGGCGGAGGCGAGGGGGTTCGACCCGGACCGCCCGAGGAATCTGACGCGGAGCGTGATTCTGGGCTGAGGGGGTTCACCGGGGCTGCGCCCCGGCCCCCGAGGTACGCGGGCTTCGCGGCGTCGAGTGCACGCACAGCGGCTGCCGCCGGGCGGTGTGGGGCGGGTTGATCCCCCACCCCGCCCTCCCCCTACGGCCTGTCGGCCGTGGGAGGTACCTCCATCCCGAAACCGGGGCTACGCCCCGGCCCCCCGAGGCACGCCCGCTTCGCGGCGCGGAGAGCACGCCCCTGCACACCGGTCGCGGCGCGAAGCCGCCGCTCCCCGGGGCGCGTGCACCTCGCGGCGCGAAGCCGCCGCTTCCGGGACACGGGACCCACCCGCACGTCGTGACGCCAACCCGCCGCACCCCGGGGCGCGTGCACCTCGCGGCGCGAAGCCGCCGCTTCCGGGGACACGGGACCCACCCGCACGTCGTGACGCCAACCCGCCGCACCCCGGGGCGCGTGCACCTCGCGGCGCGAAGCCGCCGCTTCCGGGACACGGGACCCACCCGCACGTCGTGACGCCAACCCGCCGCACCCCGGGGCGCGTGCACCTCGCGGCGCGAAGCCGCCGCTTCCGGGGACACGGGACCCACCCGCACGTCGTGACGCCAACCCGCCGCACCCAAAGTGCGGGCACGTCGCGGCGCGGAGCTGCCGCTCCCCGAGGTGCGGGGGCGCACCCTCTCGTCGCGGCGCGAAGCTGCCGCTCCCGGGGGCGCGGGGGCTCAGCCACCCGTACCCCTCCCGGGGTCCGGGGCGGAGCCCCGGTTCGGGTAGGGGCGGGGTGGGGGAAACGCACCGGTGTTTTTGTATGGCGGCGCAACAATCCGGCGTAGTGGACTAGACCTTTCGCCCGCCCCCCGCCAGACTGTCCACGTGAAACACGTCATCGCCCTCGATGTGGGCGGCACCGGCATGAAAGCCGCCCTCGTCGCGGCAGACGGCACCCTCCTCCACGAGGCACGCCGCGCCACCGGGCGCGACCGTGGGCCCGATGCCGTCGTCGAGTCGATCCTCGCCTTCGCCGGCGAGCTACGCGCGTACGGCGAAACGCACCTCGGCCAGAGCGCCCTCGCCGTCGGCGTCGCCGTCCCCGGCATCGTCGACGCCGACCGCGGCATCGCCGTCTACGCCGCCAACCTCGGCTGGCGCGACGTACCCTTGCGCGAGCTGCTCAGCCGCAGGCTGCACGGCGTACCCGTCGCCCTCGGCCACGACGTCCGCACCGGCGGTCTCGCCGAGGGCCGGATCGGGGCCGGCAAGGGCGCCGACCGGTTCCTGTTCGTGCCGCTCGGCACCGGGATCGCCGGAGCCATCGGCATAGACGGGTCCATCGAAGCCGGGGCCCACGGCTACGCCGGCGAGATCGGCCACATCGTCGTCCGCCCCGACGGCCCCGACTGCGGCTGCGGCCAGCGCGGCTGCCTGGAGACGCTCGCCTCCGCCGCCGCGGTGACCCGCGCCTGGGCCGAGGCGAGCGGCGACCCGGCCGCCGACGCCGCCGACTGCGCGAAAGCCGTCGAGTCGGGCGACCCGAAAGCCGTCGCCGTCTGGCACGACGCCATCGACGCCCTCGCCGCCGGTCTCGTCACCGCGCTCACCCTGCTGGACCCCCGCACCCTGATCATCGGTGGCGGTCTCGCCGAGGCGGGGGAAACCTTGTTCACACCACTACGGGCCGCGGTCGAGGAGCGAGTCACGTTCCAGAAGCTGCCCGTCATCGTCCCGGCAGCCCTTGGGGACACCGCCGGATGCCTTGGCGCGGGGCTGCTCGCCTGGGATCTGCTCGCCACCGACCCGTTCGCCACCGACACGGAGGTAACCGCCTGATGGCCGACCGCATGGTTCTCACGGGCGCCCGGGTGGTGCTGCCGACCGGGATCGTCGAGAACGGACGGGTGATCGTCGAGGGTGCGAAGATCACCGGCGCCGTCCTCGCCGACACCCCCGCCGTCGATCTGACCGGCCATTGGGTCGTGCCCGGCTTCGTCGACATCCACAACCACGGCGGCGGCGGCGCCTCCTTCACCTCCGGCAGCGCCGAGGACGTCCTGAAGGGCGTACGGACCCACCGCGAACACGGCACCACCACCCTCGTCGCGTCCACGGTCACCGGCGAGATGGATTTCCTCGCCCACCGGGCCGGCTTCCTGTCCGAGCTGGTCGAGCAGGGCGACCTCGCGGGCATCCACTTCGAGGGCCCCTTCATCGCGCCGTGCCGCAAGGGCGCGCACAGCGAGGAGCTGCTGCGCGACCCGGACCCGGCCGAGGTGCGCAAGCTGATCGACGCGGCCCGTGGCACCGCGAAGATGGTCACTCTCGCCACCGAACTGCCCGGCGGCATCGACTCCGTACGCCTGCTCGCCGAGCACGGTGTGATCGCCGCGATCGGGCACACGGACGCGACGTACGAGCAGACCGTCGAGGCCATCGACGCGGGCGCGACGGTGGCGACGCACCTGTTCAACGCGATGCCCGCCCTCGGCCACCGCGCGCCGGGACCGATCGCCGCGCTCCTGGAGGACGAACGGATCACCGTCGAGCTGATCAACGACGGCACGCATCTGCATCCCGCCGCCCTGGAGCTGGCCTTCCACCGCGCGGGCGCGGCCCGGGTCGCCTTCATCACGGACGCCATGGACGCCGCCGGCTTCGGCGACGGGCGCTACGAGCTCGGCCCGCTCGCGGTCGACGTCAAGGACGGGGTCGCGCGCCTGGTCGACGGCGGCTCCATCGCCGGCTCGACGCTCACCCTGGACACGGCTTTCCAGCGCGCGGCCACCGTCGACCGGCTGCCGGTTCAGGACGTCGTCCAGGCCATCTCGGCCAATCCCGCGAAGCTGCTGGGCCTGTACGACCGGGTCGGCTCGCTGGAGCCGGGCAAGGACGCGGACCTGGTGGTGCTGGACGCCGCGTTCACGCTCAAAGGCGTGATGCGCAAGGGCGAATGGTTGATTGAGCCGCAACTGTCCTAACTAACATGATTTCTACGTAACTTACGCAAGGCGGTTGCCCAGGGGGTCTGGGCCAACCGTCTTCCGTTTGGCATGATCGGGGCGCGTACGGGCACGGCAAGCGCGTTCTGAGGGGGTGCGGCGGAGTGATCCTCACGGTCACGCTCAACACCGCGCTCGACATCACATACCGCGTCCCGGCCCTGATCCCGCACAACGCCCACCGCGTCACCGAGGTCCGCGAACGCCCTGGCGGCAAGGGCCTCAACGTCGCGCGCGTACTGTCCGCGCTGGGCCACGAAAGCATCGTCACCGGCTTCGTGGGCGGCCCCGTCGGCGCGGTGCTGCGCGATCTGCTGGCCCCGCTCGGCCCCCACGACGCGCTCGTGCCGATCGCCGGGACCACCCGGCGCACCATCGCCGTCGTGGACGACGCGAGCGGCGACACCACTCAGCTGAACGAGCCGGGCCCGACGGTGACGGCCGCCGAGTGGACCACGTTCCTGTCCGCGTACGAATCGCTGCTGCGGGACGCCGACGCCGTGGCCCTGTGCGGCAGCCTGCCGCCCGGCATCCATGTGGGCGCGTACGCCGAACTGGTCCGCAGGGCCCGTGCCGCGGGCGTACCCGCACTCCTGGACACCAGCGGTGAGCCGCTGCGCCGCGGCATCGCCGCCCGCCCCGACGTGGTCAAGCCCAACGCCGACGAGCTGGCCCAGCTCACCGGCTCCCGCGAGCCGCTGCGCGCCACGCGCGACGCCCGCCGCCGGGGCGCGCACACCGTGGTCACCTCGCTCGGCCCGGACGGCGTGCTCGCCGCAACGCCGGACGGCGTGTGGCAGGCGACCCCGCCGGCGCCGCTGAAGGGCAACCCGACGGGCGCGGGCGACTCGGCGGTGGCCGGGCTGCTCTCCGGCCTGGTGGAACGGCTGCCGTGGCCGGAGCGCCTCGCGCGGGCGGTGGCGCTTTCCGCGGCGACGGTGCTGGCCCCGGCGGCGGGCGAGTTCGACACCGCGGCGTACGAGGAGCTGCTGCCGCGCATAACGGTGACCGAGCGCGCGGCCGCGGCTTGAGCCGCCCCGGCTGCGGCGTGAACCGCCCCGGCCGCCACAACAGCACACGCGACGACCGCACAAACGGGCCTCGGTGCCCGGGAATTGGGATGCACCATGCCACTCGTCAGCACCGGTGAACTCGTCTCGGCCGCGGCGGCCGACGGCCGTGGCGTCGCCGCGTTCAATGTCATCACCCTGGAACACGCGGAGGCGATCGCCGCGGGCGCGGAGCAGGCGGGTGTGCCCGCGATCCTGCAGATTTCCGAGAACGCCGTGGCGTTCCACGGCGGCAGCGTCGCCGCAATAGCCGCCGCGGCGTCCGCGATCGCCCACGCCTCCACCGCCCCGCTCGCCCTCCACCTGGACCATGTCGTCTCCACGGAGCTCCTGCGGGCCGCGGCCGACGAGGACTTCAGCTCGGTGATGTTCGACGCCTCGAAGCTCCCGTACGACGAGAACGTCAAGGCCACGGCGGAAGCGGTGCGCTGGGGCCACGAGCGCGGCATCTGGATCGAGGCAGAACTGGGCCGGGTGGGCGGCAAGGAGGGCGAACCCCCGCTCGGCGCCCACGCACCCGGCGTCCGCACCGACCCGGCCGAGGCGGCGGCCTACGTCGCCGCCACGGGCGTGGATGCGCTGGCGGTGGCGGTCGGCTCCTCGCACGCGATGACGCAGCGCACGGCATCCCTGGACCACACCCTGATCACGCAGCTACGGGACGCGGTCCCGGTGCCGTTGGTCCTGCACGGCTCCTCGGGCGTCCCGGACGAGGAGATCCGCGCGGCCGTCGCCGCCGGCATGACCAAGATCAACGTCGGCACGGCGCTGAGCACGGCATTCACGGGCGCGGTCCGCACTTTCCTGGACACGAACCCGTCGACGGTGGACCCGCGGAAGTACCTGGTCCCGGCGCGCGCTGCGATGACCGCGACGGTGGCGGGGTTCCTGAACCTTATGGGGATTCAGTTGCCGGATCCACACGCAGAGATGAACAGGTAAGATCAACTTTTCATTGCTGCGATAGGTACCGCGGCAGCCGCGATGGCACTTGCGATATCGATGTCAAATCCCGCCCAGGCTGCGGGGACCACAGCTTTCAGACACTGCAGCACCACGGGTGCCAGTGGAGGCATCACCATCTCAAACTGGCACGGCCCCGACGCCAAGGTCGGCCTTGACATGAGCGTTTCGGACCTCTCGTCCGACAACCATCAGGTGAGGGTTCGCTTCATCTCCAAGGACACCAGGGGCGCCATCAAATACTGGCCCTGGCGCGCGAACAACGATGGATCCGGCACCACCAAAGAATGGAAAACAACCGCTGAGTACAGCGGCGGTCTTTTCGAAGTCGGGGTGCAGGTGGCCAGGTTCGCAGGCAACACCCAGGTGAATAGCTGCTCGACCTGGCGGTAGACCCGCGCTTGAGCGGTAACTGCACTTGAGACGATGCTCCTTGCACCTGCCGAGATGGCGCAGATGCAAGGAGCGTCAAATCTATCCGCCCGCAACTTCCCCCCCCGTGGATCAGACTCCCGGCACCGGGCAAGAGCAGCGAATCCCTATCGTCACCCCTTGGCGTGCCCCGCCTCCAGCGAGACCTGATCGAGGTACGCCTCGCACTGGTCGCCCTGCTCACAGGAGATCTTCAGGTCGTTCTTGCCCTTTTCGAGGCTGACGTAGGCGTAGGTGCGCGTCCACCCCTTCTCCCAGTCGCCCTCCGGGGCCTTCGCGAAGTTCGACATGTTGATGGAGCGGGGCGTTTCGCTGTTGATCGTGAGCGAAGTCTTCGCGTCCTTGCCCGGCACGCTGTAAGTGATGAACAGCGTGTACTCGCCGGCCTCGGGTACGTCGACGGACCAGCTCGCGGATCCGCCGACGCCGTTGAACGACACATACGCGCCGCCCGCGCCCTGCGCGCCCTTGATGTCCTTCGCAAGCGCCGCGGGCGGACCCAACTGCAACGTTGCCGCGTCCTGCTTGGGCAGCGGCTCCTTCGGGTCCTCCGGCTTGTCGGACGACGCGTCGCTCGGCTTCACCGACTGGCCCGCGTTCGCGCCGCCGTTCGTGCCCGTCCGGCCGCCCGCCTTGTCGTCCTCATCGCCACCCGACATCAGCGCCGCCGCGATGCCGATCACCACGACCGCGACCACCGCGATCGCGCCGATCAGCAGGCCCTTGGTGTTGGGGCCGCCGCCGCGGCCACCGCCGTGGCCGGCCGAGTGCTGGGGCGGGAGCGGGACCGAGCGGGTGGGGGCGCCGCCGGGGTACGTCTCCGGGGCCGCGTACTGCGCGGTCGGCTGACCCTGCGGGGCGTACGCCTGCTGCTGCGGGACCTGCTGGCCGTACTGGCGCTCGCCGACCGTCCGCACCTGGTTGTACGAGGTTCTGGGGACTCCCGGCTGTGCGGGCCCCACGGGCCCCGGGTAGCCGTAGCCGCCGCCCTGGCGGGGCGGTGTGGCACCCGCGGCCTGACCGTCGGCGTAGAGGTAGCCGAACGGATCGTCGTCCTCGGGCGTGCTCGCGCCGGTGTTCGCGGCCGTCATCCCTGGTCACTCCTTACCATGTCGTCAGCACAACGCCGACGCGGGCGAGCCTACCCGGTTCGGAGTAGCCCATAGGGTGTCGTTGGCCTCAGCCGGCCCGTCGGTGCACCTTCGCGCGGGACCGCTTCTCGATGTACATCCGCTGGTCGGCGGATTGCAGGACCTCCTCGACGGACATCCCGCAGCTCGCCCAGCCGATTCCGAAGCTGGCTCCGACCCGCACCCCGCGGCCGCCGACCCGGATCGGCAGGATGATCGCGTTCCGCAGACGTACCGCCAGGTCGGCGGCGTCCGCCGCGCCCAGGCCGTCGGCGAGCACCACGAACTCGTCACCGCCGAGCCGGGCGACGGTGTCCCCCTCCCGTACCCCCGTGGTGAGCCGGCGCGCGACCTCCACCAGCACCGCGTCACCCGTCTGGTGCCCGAACCTGTCGTTGATCGACTTGAAGCCGTCGAGGTCGCAGAAGAGGACCGCGAGCCCCTTCGCACCGTCGTCGATCTCACTGTCGGGCGCGATCGTGTGCACATGGTGGTCGTACGGAACGCCGGTGCTCTCGAGGTCGAAGCCGTCGCTGCCGAAGATGTGCTCGCTGTCACTCTCGTACGCCGCGTCCAGCGCCTCGATCGCGCTCTCCCGCGCCGTCTGCGGCCGATCGCACAGCCGCGCACTGAGCCGGGCGCGCAGCTCGGCGCTGTTGGGCAGACCGGTCAGCGCGTCATGGCTGGCCCGGTGCGCAAGCTGCAGTTCGTTCCGCTTGCGCTCCTCGATGTCCTCGACGTGCGTGAGCAGAAACCGGGGGCCGTCCGCGGTGTCGGCGACGACGGAGTTGCGCAGCGAGACCCAGACATACGTCCCGTCCCTGCGGCCCAGTCTGATCTCGGCGCGGCCGCCCTCGGCCGACGTACGCAGCAGGGTGCCGACGTCCTCGGGGTGGACGAGATCGGCGAAGGAGTATCGGCGCATCGCGGACGCCGGGCGGCCGAGGAGCCGGCACAGCGCGTCGTTGGTCCGCAGCAGCCGGCCGTGCTGGTCGCCGCCCATCTCGGCTATGGCCATGCCGCTGGGCGCGTATTCGAAGGCCTGCCGGAAGGACTCCTCGCTGGCCCGCAGGGCCTGCTGCTCGCGCTCCAGGCGGACCAGGGCGCGCTGCATGTTTGCTCTCAGCCGAGCGTTACTGATCGCAATCGCCGCCTGCGATGCGTACATCTGGAGCGCTTCCTGGCCCCAGGGTCCCGGCCGCCGTCCGTTGCGCGGCCGGTCGACGGAGATGACGCCGAGGAGCTCACGGCCGCCGCCCGACGCGTACATGGGGGCGTAGAGACGGTCCTGCGGGTGCCACTCGTCCTCGAAGCGCGGATCGGGCCCCTCGGTGTGCCACTGCGGGACGTCGTCCTCGATGAGCACCCAGCCCTCGGTGTGCGGTATGAAGCGCAGCTCGCCCCAGGCCTCGCCCATGGAGAGCCGGCGTTCCCAGGACGGGCGCGAGCCGACCCGCCCGGTGATCAGGGCTTCTGCGGCGGCGCTGCCGGCGAACGCGGCAACGACGAGGTCACCGTCGGGGCGTACGAGATTGACGCAGGCCAGCTCGTAGCCGAGTCCTGCGACGATTCCGTCGGCGACGGTCTGCAGGGTGTCGGCCAAGCTCCGGGCCGTGTTGAGGTCCGCGACGACCTGGTGCAGCTGCCTCAGGGTCGCAAGACGGACGTAGGGCTCCGACTCGGTCTCCATTGCTCGCTCTCCCCGAGACCTCGACAGCAAACTCCAGGGTTCTCATCGGTGTTCTTCGTGCGGTATCACGGCCACTGAATCACAGCGAGCTGTCCACTCGGTACACAGGGTCAACAAATACTGCACTCTGTGACTCAAGTCACATCAGATGATGAAAGGCTATGGAAACGGGCGGTGGCCGCCCATAGCTTTCTTGAACGCAAATCCGCGACGTCGGTCCTAGGACTCGGCTGGTCCCCTGGCCCGATGCGCGCGCGGGACGGACGACACTAGCGTTCCTCGTGTGTTGCAGACGACCCCCGCTTCCGACCCTGCCGCGATCCCCCATGCTGAGGGGGTGAGCAACGAGGAGTTCCGCGACGCCATGTCCCGACTCGCCGCGGGTGTGGTGCTGGTGACCGCGCACGACGACGACGCCGGCCCACGCGGCGAGGACGTCGGCATGACCGCGACGGCGTTCATGTCGGTGTCGCTGGACCCCCCGCTGGTCCTGGTGAGCCTGCGCAACGGCTCACGCATGGACGATCTGCTGGCCGAACAGCCGCTGTGGGGCGTCTCGGTGCTCTCGGAGAGCCAGCGCCACATCGCGGGCCGCTTCGCGATGAAGGGGCGGGTCAGCGACCGGCTGCTGTTCGAGGACATCCCCTACACGAGGGGCGAGGTGAGCGGGGCGCTCCTGGTGCGAGGCGCGCTGGCGACGCTGGAATGCCGTACGGAACAACGGATCGAGGCGGGCGACCACACGCTGGTGATCGGCCGGGTCCTGTCGGTCGGCCTCCCGAGCGCGGACGGCGGACCGCTCACGTACTTCCGTGGCCGCTACCGGCAGTTGGGCTGACCCGCACGGCGGGGTGCCGCGCCGCCGGGCGGGGCGGGACGGCCGGGCGGGACGGCCGGGCCGAGGGCGCGAGGCGTCTGCCCCGCGCACCCCCCGGCCCCCGGGGACTACCAGTCGCGGCCGGTGCGGCCGCGCTTCGTTTCGGCTCGTTGCTTCTTCTCGCGCAGGCGGCGCTCATTGATGCCCCGCGGAATCTTCGTCGCCCGCCGCGGCCTCGGCGGTGGCGCCGTCGCCTCCGCCAGCAGCGCCGCCAGCCGCACCGCCGCCGTCTCGCGGTTGCGCCACTGCGAGCGGTGCTCCGACGCCCGTACGGCGATCACCCCGCCCACCAGCCGCCCCGCCAGCCGCTCAAGCGCACGGTCCTTCCAGACCTGCGGCAGCGCCTCCGTCTTCGCAAGGTCGAAGCGCAGCTCGACCTGCGAGTCACTGGTGTTGACGTGCTGCCCGCCCGGCCCCGACGACCGCGAGAAACGCCACATGAGCTCGGCCTCCGGCAGGGAGACCGAACCGCGGATGATGTATGGACCGGACATGTGTCCATGGTCGCGTGCCCACCGCGCTCCCGTCACCCACTTTTCCGCTCCCGCATATGGAACCTGACAGTCCCCTGACTGCGTTATGACGGGTGACGGTAGCTTCGGGAGCGCTCGAAGCCCGCAGACTCGACCACGAAGGGGACTTCCCAATGGCAGTAAGCCTGTCCAAGGGCGGCAACGTCTCGCTCACCAAGGAGGCACCGGGCCTGACCGCCGTCACGGTCGGCCTCGGCTGGGACGTCCGTACGACCACCGGCACCGACTTCGACCTCGACGCCTCCGCGATCGGTGTGAACGCCGGCGGCAAGGTCGCATCCGACGCGCACTTCGTCTTCTTCAACAACAAGGCGACGCCGGACCAGACCATCGTCCACACCGGTGACAACCGCACCGGCGAGGGCGGCGGCGACGACGAGCAGATCAACGTCAACCTGGCGGGTCTGCCGGCCGACGTCGACAAGATCGTCTTCCCGGTCTCGATCTACGACGCCGTCACCCGCAGCCAGAACTTCGGCCAGGTGCGCAACGCCTACATCCGCATCGTCAACCAGGCCGGCGGCGCCGAGCTCGCGCGCTACGACCTGAGCGAGGACGCCGCCACCGAGACCGCGATGGTCTTCGGCGAGCTCTACCGCAACGGCGCGGAGTGGAAGTTCCGCGCGGTCGGCCAGGGTTACGCCTCGGGTCTCGAGGGCATCGCCCGCGACTTCGGCGTCAACATCTGACGTACGCCTTCTTCACCGCAGGACTTCAACGCGGGAAGCCCTCTGCCCGGCCGGCAGGGGGCTTCCCGCGCTCAGGGATGCGCCGGCTTGTCCTTGCCGTACAGCCAGGTGTTCCACAGCTCCCCGTCGAGGTCCTTGCCCGCCTTCTTCGCCTTCTTCGCCACGTACGAAGTGAAGTCGGCGGTCGAGGCGTTGCCGTAGCGGTGCTCGGCCGCCCAGCCCTGCATGATCTCGTAGAACACGTCCTCGCCCACCTCCTGTCGGAGCTTGTGCAGGACCATGGCGCCCCGGTAGTAGACCGGGCCATCGGAGATCTGCGCCGCGGACGGCGGATCGGCGGGCGCGAACTCCCAGTTCTCCTCGGCATCGAAGGCCGCCTCGAAGCTCTCCTGGGCCGGGGTGTCCTCGAAGTCCTCCAACCAGAGCCACTCCGCGTACTGGGCGAAGCCTTCGTTGAGCCACATGTCCTTCCAGGACTTGGGCGTCACGGAGTTGCCGTACCACTGGTGGGCGATCTCATGGACGAGCGTCTCGGTGTCGAAGTACTTCTGCGGGAAGACCGGCCTGGTCTGGGTCTCCAGGGCGTACTCGACTTCGCCGTCGGGGACGACGATCGCGCCGATGGAGGAGAAGGGGTACTCGCCGAAGTTGCCCTTCGCCCACTCCATGATCTCGGGGATCTGCGCGAGCACTTCCTCGCTGTCGTCGGCGACGGTCTTGTCCACAGCCGTGAGGACCGACGGGCCGGAGGCGGGGCTCGAGCGCTTCATGTCGTACTTGCCGATCGCCAGCGTGGCCAGGTAACTCGCCATCGGCTCCTTCGACTTCCACGCGAAGGTGGTGCGGTCGCCGGCCGTCCGCTGGCTCGTCAGCTCCCCGTTGGAGATCGCCTGCAGCCCCTTTGGAACGGTGACCGTGATGTCGTACGTGGCCTTGTCGCTCGGGTGGTTGTTGCCCGGGAACCAGGCCATCGACCCGGCGGGCTCGCCGACCGCGAGCGCGCCGTCCGCGGTCGTCAGCCAGCCTTCCTCGGACCTGTCCTCGTCCTTGTCGACGATCACCTCCGGGGTGCCGGAGTAGCGCACGACCGTACGGAAGGTCTTGCCCTTGTCCAGATCGCGATGCGGCCGCACGGTCAGCTCGTCGCCCGCCCGGTTCGCCGCCGCCTCCTTGCCGTCGACGGTGGCGCTTTCGACCGTCAGCCCATGCAGGTCGAGGTTGAAGGCGCTCAGGTCCTGGCCGGCGCGGGCGGTGATCTCGGCGGTGCCCTCGAGGCGGTTCGTCGCCGGGTCGTATTCGAGGGTCAGGGCGTAGTGCTGGACGTCGTAACCGCCGTTGCCGAGCTTGTGGAACAGCGGATCGCGTACGCCCGCGGCGCCCGGCTTGCCGTGGACGTCCACGCCGCCGCCGGTGCAGCCGCCGAGGAGGAGCAGAGCGACAGCGGGCGTCAGTATGCGTACGAGAGTTCGCCGGTCCACGCGGTCGATCCTATGTGGGGCCGACCGACTGCCCACTGTGGTTCGCTCGCGCGCCGCCTGCCTCCGGCGCACCGCGCGACCTGCCTGCGACCTGCCTGCGATCCGCCTGCGATCCGGGCGCCGTCCCGCCCGCGCCTGGGCCCCGGCCCGGGCCCTGGCCCCGCCCGCGTGGCGCGAGCGCGGCGCGGCCCGTGACACCATCGGCCCGTGCTCGACATCGGCTACTCCCTCTCCCGTCGCTTCCCGGACCCCCCGCAGACCGACTACCGCCGCGCGGACGTCCAGGCCCTGCGGCACGACCTCTTCTGCGGTGACGTCTATCTCGCCGACACCAAGGAGGACCGCGAGGTATCCACAGCCTGGGGATGGGTGCCGGTGCTCGACTTCGCCTGGGCGCTGTGCGACATCGTCGAGCAGCTGGACCGCGACCCCCTCGGCAGCCGGGCCGCCAAACCCCAGTACGCCGAGCTGGACTTCACCGAGTCCGCCGACCGGATGCTCTTCGCGCGCCGCTTCGGCTGGGTCGACGTCGAGGCCGACTGGATGCACGGCGACGAGCCGCCGCTCAGCTTCAACCACGCCGAGCTGCGCCGCGAGGCCCGGGACTTCCTGCACGACCTGATCGCCGACCTGTCCGACATGCACGAGGGCCTCGCCGACAACCCCGTCGTCTGGGATCTCCAGGCCCGTTTCCCCCGGCTCCAGGGGCTTCGGCGACCTTGACCTCAAGCGAACTTGAGGTTGGAGGGTGTTCCCCGTAGCCCACAACCACAGGGGAGCCCACCATGCACGCCGTCCGCCTCCACGCCTTCGGACCCGCCGAGAACCTCACGTACGACCGGACCGAAGACCCGGTACCCGGCCCCGGCCAGGTGCGGATCGCCGTCGCCGCCGCCGGCGTGCATCTCCTCGACGCCGCCCTGCGCCAGGGCATGACCGGCCCCTTCCCGGCCCCCGCCGAGCTGCCCACCATCCCCGGCCGCGAGGTCGCGGGCACCGTGGACCGGCTCGGCGACGGCACGGACCCGAGCCGGCTCGGCAAGAAGGTGGTCGTCCACCTCGGCATGGTCCCCGGGGGCTACGCCGAGCTCGCGGTGGCCGACGCCGCCAGACTGCACGAGATCCCGGCCGGACTCGACGAGGGCGAGGCCGTCGCGATGATCGGGACGGGCCGTACGACGATGGGCATCCTGCAGTTCACCAACCTGGGGCCCGACGACCTGGTGATCGTCCCCGCCGCGGCCGGCGGCATCGGCACTCTCCTTGTGCAGGCGGCGAAGAACGCCGGCGCGAAGGTCATCGGCCTCGCGGGCGGCCCCGAGAAAGTGGGACGGGTCGTCGAGAACGGCGCCGACCTGGCCGTCGACTACAAGCAGCCGGACTGGCCGGACCAGGTCCGCGGCCACCTCGGCGACAGGCGGGCCACCGTCGTCTTCGACTCGGTCGGCGGGAGCACCGCACGATCCGCCGTCGACCTGCTCGGCAAGGGCGGTCACCACATCGTCTTCGGCTGGTCGTCCCAGGGCCTGGGCGACGGCGGCCCGCTGACCTTCACGGAGAAGGAGCTGGCGGAACGCGGCATCACCTCCGAGGGCGTACTCGGCCCGCAGATGATCCAGAAGGCGGGCGGGGACATCCGGGTACTCGAAGAGCGCGCGCTGGCCGAGGCCGCGGCCGGCCGACTGCGCCCCGCCGTACAGCGCTTCCCACTCGCCGAAGCCGCGGCCGCACACCGCGCCCTGGAGACCCGGGGCACGGTGGGCAAGGTCGTCCTGATCCCCTAGGAACCCAGCTGCGTCAGCGCCTCGTCGGTCAGCCGGTACACCGTCCACTCGTCCTGCGGCTTCGCCCCCAGCGACTTGTAGAAGTTGATCGACGGGGTGTTCCAGTCCAGTACGGACCACTCCAGCCGCTCGTAACCGCGCTCCACACATATCCGCGCCAGCTCAGTCAGCAGCGCCTTGCCGTATCCGCCGCCCCGCAGCCCGGGCCGCACATACAGATCCTCCAGATAGATGCCGTGCACCCCGCGCCACGTCGAGAAGTTCAGAAACCACAGCGAGAACCCCGCCACCTCCCCGTCGCCCGTCTCCGCGATGTGCGCGAAAGCGGCCGGCCGCTCGCCGAAGAGCGCCTCGTGCAGCTGCTCCTCGCTCGCGCGGGCCTCGTCCAGGGACTTCTCGTACTCGGCGAGCTCGCGGATCATGCGGTGGATCTCGGGGACATCGGCGGGAGTGGCGTGACGAATCATGGGGCCAGGGTGCCTGCTGGGCCGCCTGCCGTGCCAGCAGTGCCCGCCCGGTGGACACCTGCACCTCGTCGCTCACGCCCCTGGTCCCACGACCGTGCGGAGACCGGTCCTGCGTACGACCATGAAAGAGCCTACGAGTACCCTCCCGCCACAGCAGGCGCAAAGTCGCGGCCGGATCAAGCAGCAGGGGCATCATGAGCACGAGCACCGTCAACGGCGGCATATCGTTCTGGTACGCACAGCAGGGCACCCCCGTCCCCCGGGAGCCCCTCCCCGGCGACGCCACCGCGGACATCTGCATCGTCGGCGGCGGATACACCGGCCTGTGGACGGCGTACTACCTCAAGAAGGCCGTTCCGTTCCTGAACATCACGCTCCTCGAGGAAAGGTTCTGCGGCTACGGAGCCTCCGGCCGCAACGGCGGCTGGCTCTACAACGGCATCGCGGGCCGCGACCGGTACGCCAAGCTCCACGGCCACGACGCCGCCGTCCGCCTCCAGCAGGCCATGAACGACACCGTCGACGAGGTCGTGCGCATCGCCGCCGAAGAGAACATCGACGCCGACATCCACCAGGGCGGCGTACTCGAAGTCGCCTACACCCCCGCCCAGTTGAGCCGCCTCAAGGCCTTCCACGCCGTCGAGATCGCCTTCGGCGAGAAGGACCGGATGCTGCTCGGCGCCCGCGAGAGTGCCGAGCGGATCCGCGTCAGCGGCGCCGTCGCCTCCACCTGGACCCCGCACGGTGCGCGCCTGCACCCGGCGAAACTGGTCACGGGCCTCGCGGCAGCCGTCGAGGCACTCGGCGTGACGATCCACGAATCGACCCCCGTCACCGAGATCAAGCCCAAACACGCCATCACGCCGTACGGCACGGTCCGCGCCCCGTACATCCTGCGCTGCACCGAAGGCTTCACCGCTAACCTCAAGGGCCACAAACGCGCCTGGCTCCCGATGAACTCCTCCATGATCGTGACGGAGCGCCTCCCTCAGTCAATCTGGGACACCATCGGCTGGGAGGGCCGCGAAGCCCTCGGCGACATGGCACACGCCTACATGTACGCCCAGCGCACCGCGGACGACCGCATCGCACTCGGCGGCCGCGGCGTCCCCTACCGCTTCGGCTCCCGCACCGACAACGACGGCCGCACCCAGCCCGCCACCATCGAGGCCCTGCGCGAGATCCTGGTCCGCTTCTTCCCGACCACCGCGGGCGTCCGCATCGACCACGCCTGGTCGGGCGTCCTCGGCGTCCCCCGCGACTGGTGCGCCACGGTCACCCTGGACCGCTCCACCGGCCTCGGCTGGGCCGGCGGCTACGTCGGCTCCGGCGTGGCCACCACCAACCTGGCGGCCCGCACCCTGCGCGACCTGATCCAACAGGACTCGGGCCAGGCAGGCGGCACCGAACTGACCGCGCTCCCCTGGGTGAACCACAAGGTCCGCCCCTGGGAGCCGGAGCCGCTGCGCTGGCTGGGCGTGAAGGGCATGTACGCGGCCTACCGCACAGCAGACCGCCGCGAGTCGGCTGCCCGCTCGGCCCAGACAGACCGCATCGCGCAGATCGCGGACCGGATCGCGGGCCGCCACTAGTGCGTCCGCTGAGCCTTGCCCCCGCGCCCTGCGTCGGCTTTCAAGCCCCGGCGTTCACGGCGACAGGACACGACCGGACAGCGCCTGGGGCACCTCGCTGAACGGCACGGGGTGGCCGGGCGCGAGCGCCGCGGCGATCCGGTTCGTGATCGTCTCGGCAGTGTTGCCGTCCGGGGTGCCTTCGCCCTTGGTCGTCGCGACCGCGATGGCCAGCCGCTCGTCGGGAAGGTACGCCTGGACTGCGGCATATCCGGAGAACGACGGAGTCTGCACGATCCAGCCGTTCAGGACGAGCACGCCGAGTCCGTAGTGCGTGGCCTCGGTGTTCGTGAGGCATACGGTCGCGGGACAGGTGGCCGTGGGCCCGCCCAGACCGACCGTGCCAGGGTCCAGCTGCTCCTGGAACGCGCCCCGGGACAGCAGCTCACCGGAGCCGATGGCCTGCGCCGAGCGGGCCAGATCGCAGATGTGGGTGGTCACGACCGCGCCGGGGGCTGTGGTCCACGAGGGATTCCAGAAAGTGGACTCCTCGTACGTCCCACGCTCGGCCGTGAAGGCGTGCAGGACGGGCGACGGGATCTCGGGCGTGAAGCTGTTACGGGTGTCGCGCAGCCCGAGCGGGCCGGTGATACGCCGCTTCAGCAGGATGTCGAGCCGGGTCCCGGTGATCTTCTCCAGGGTGGCGCCGAGGAGAACGAAATTGGCATGGGAGTAACTCCAGTTGGTGCCCGGCTCGTACCAGCGGGGCAGGGCCGTCGAGATGCCGACCAGCTCCTCGGCCGTCCACTGGCGGAAGGGGTCGGCCTCGAGCGCGGCGATGAAGTCGGGGTCGGTGACGTAGTCGGCGAGCCCCGTGGTGGAGCTGCCGAGCATGCGCAGCGTGATCCGGTCGGCGTCCGGGAGATCGGGCAGCCACCGCGAGACGGGGTCGTCGAGGCTGACCTTCCCCTCGTCGACGAGCTGCAGCAGGACAGTGCCCATATAGGCGATCGCCACGGACCCGGCCCGGAAGTGCATGCCGGGCTCGGCCGGTACGGCGGTCATCGACTCGCCGAGCGCGGTGGTGATGACTTCCTTGCCGTCCACGGTGACACGCAGCAGCGCGGACTTGAGGTCCAGCTCGCTCTTGGCCTGCTGGGCGATCCGCAGCACCTCACGGGCGGGGCCGCCCCTGGGCGGCGGGGAGCTGACACACGGGCGGCTCTTCCCGTGCCCGTTCCCGTCAATGGCGGAGGCGGAGGCGGAAACCGTGAACTGGGTGCTCGCGGCGATGAGCGTCGCGACGCAGAGCAGCGTCGTCATGCGTGTGCGTCTCATGCCCGCACTATGGGTGAGCGAGGCCAGCGAACCTGGACATAACACCCCGAACTACACAGGGATCACCCTTCGGAGCCCTGGACCTCGGCACCACTGGAGGCGGGAATGGCGCTACATCCGGTGCAGAGCAGTGCGCGCGGCATCAACGAAGCTCAAAACGGACTGCCGAAACGGGACGTAGCACTCGCCGAACGTCTCGGCCGCACGATGACCGTCCTTGCGCCGGGCGACGACATCCCCGCCCCTGCCCCGCACAGTGATCGGCGCGGTCTTCGTCACCAGGTCATAGCGACCGAGGCGTTTCCCGCCCCGCCCCAAGAAACCGCGCACGCGCGTCCCCATCCCCTACGGCGCCGCCCGTAAACACCGGCGTCCCGGACCTTGGAGGTCCGGGACACGGCTGCGATCGAGCCCCCTGTCGGATTCGAACCGACGACCTACGCATTACAAGTGCGTTGCTCTGGCCAGCTGAGCTAAGGAGGCAGCCGTAGCAGTGTAACCAACCCCCCACCCCGCCCCGGTCGAAAATTTCATCGCCGTCCGGCTACTGACAGAACGGACAACGCCAGGTAGCGTCGCGGAAGGTCCACCCAGGGTGGACCAGACCACTCCCTTACTCGGATCGTCCGGCACGTTCCTGCCGGTGAAGGAGAAGATCAAGCATGGCCACTGTCACGTTCGACAAGGCAACCCGGATTTACCCGGGCTCCGAGAAGCCCGCCGTCGACCAGCTCGAGATCGAGACCGAGGACGGCGAATTCCTCGTACTCGTCGGACCCTCCGGCTGCGGCAAGTCGACCTCCCTGCGCATGCTCGCCGGTCTCGAGGACGTCAACGCCGGCTCCATCCGCATCGGTGACCGCGATGTCACGCACCTGCCGCCCAAGGACCGGGACATCGCCATGGTGTTCCAGAACTACGCGCTCTACCCGCACATGTCCGTCGCCGACAACATGGGCTTCGCCCTCAAGATCGCCGGCGTCAACAAGAGCGAGATCCGCAAGAAGGTCGAGGAGGCCGCGAAGATCCTCGACCTCACCGAGTACCTCGACCGCAAGCCCAAGGCGCTCTCCGGCGGTCAGCGCCAGCGCGTCGCCATGGGCCGCGCCATCGTGCGTGAGCCGCAGGTCTTCCTTATGGACGAGCCGCTGTCCAACCTCGACGCCAAGCTGCGCGTCTCGACCCGTACGCAGATCGCGAGCCTGCAGCGCCGTCTCGGCATCACCACGGTGTACGTCACGCACGACCAGGTCGAGGCCATGACCATGGGCGACCGGGTGGCCGTTCTCAAGGACGGGCTGCTGCAGCAGGTCGACTCGCCGCGCAACATGTACGACCGTCCGGCCAACCTCTTCGTCGCCGGCTTCATCGGCTCTCCGGCCATGAACCTCGTCGAGGTCCCGATCACCGACGGCGGCGTGAAGTTCGGCAACAGCGTCGTGCCGGTCTCCCGCGAGGCCCTGAGCGCCGCCGCCGACAGGGGCGACACCACGGTCACGGTCGGCGTCCGTCCGGAGCACTTCGACGTGGTCGAGCTCAACGGCTCGGCGGCCAAGTCGCTCTCCAAGGACACCGAGGACGCCCCGGCCGGCCTCGCCGTCTCGGTGAACGTCGTCGAGGAACTCGGCGCCGACGGCTATGTGTACGGCTCCGCTCAGGTCAGCGGCGAGCACAAGGACCTCGTCGTCCGCGTCGGCGGCCGCTCCGTACCGGACAAGGGTGCCGAGCTGCATGTCGTGCCGCGTCCGGGCGAGATCCACGTCTTCTCGACCTCGACGGGCGAGCGCCTCAGCGACTGACCAGGTCCGCAGGCCCGGACAGCCGCAGGCCGCACAGGCTCGCACGGCCCGCACAGTTCCAATGCGCCGGAACGGCCCCGCACTTCGCTGCGGGGCCGTTTCCGTATGTCGACAAATACCCCGGCGCATCGGTCATTTCAGGCTCGTTCGAGCCCGTACGTCAACGCCCGATTCGAAAAGCGGTATCGAACCATCCCCCGCGCGAGTGACTAAATGTCGCCAAATCATCACTGACCGCTACGCTCACTCGCGTGACCCACACAGCCCGCCGAATCGGCCGCTCTCTCGCCCTCGTTCTGCCCGTCGTCCTGGTGCTCTCCGGAACCCTCGCAGTCACCAGCGTCCCGTGGGCAGGGCACACCACCGAGTCGCAGATGCTCACCGCCTCCTCGGAGAACGTCTCCGTCCGCGCCAAGTCACGCGCCCCGCAGGACGTGCTGCGCGACAAGCTCCTCACCGAACTCCAGGAGAAGGACGCGGGCACCGCCCTCACCCACCTCCAGCGCGCGGTCGAGGAGCGCCCCTCGCTCGCCAAGCACTGCGTGTCGATCGCCCGTGCGCTCGGCCGCGCCGCCGTCGACCGCTACGGCCCCACCCGCGCCCAGAGCTTCTCCCGCCCGGTCTGCGACACCTCCTTCGCAACGGGCGTCTCCCAGCAGACTCAGGGGAGCTGACCGGCGGGCTCCGGCCCGCGCCGCATATCGTTCACGGCATGCATACGCCTACGTATCCGACGCAGGCCGTGGTCCTGGCGGGCGGCCAGGGCTCGCGGCTGCGCCCGTACACCGACGACCGCCCCAAGCCGATGGTCGAGATCCCGGGAACCGGGACCCCGATCATCGGCCATCAGCTTGCCTGGCTGGCCGCCGAGGGTGTGACGGACGCCGTCGTCTCCTGCGGCCATCTCGCCGAGGTACTCCAGCAGTGGCTGGAGAGCGCCGACCTGCCGCTGCGGGTCACCACCGTCGTCGAGACGGAGCCACTGGGCCGCGGCGGCGGCCTCAAGTACGCCGCCGCCCACCTCCCGCATGCGGACCAGCCCTGGTACGCCACCAACGGCGACATCTGGACCCGCTTCTCGCTGCGCGAGATGGCCGCTTTCCACGGCGAGCGGGACGCCACCGCCACGCTCGCCCTCGCCCGACCGCGGATCCCCTGGGGAGCCGTTGAGACGGACACCTTCGGGCACATCACGGACTTCGTCGAGTCCCCGCCGTCGCCGTATCTCATCAACGCTGGTGTGTACGTGTTCTCGGCGGCCTTCACAGCGCTGCTGCCCGACCGGGGCGACCACGAGCGGACCACCTTCCCCCGTCTCGCGCGAGAGCGCCGGCTGGCAGGTTTCCCGCTGCCGCAGGGCGCGTACTGGCGGGCTATCGACACCGCCAAGGACCTCACCGAGGCCGCCAAGGAGCTTGCCGCGCAGGCCCGTTGACGGGCCCGACGCAATCGACACACGACGGAAGGGGCGGCCACCGCGGTGGCCGCCCCTTCCGTCGTACGCGGCGTCATACGCGGCGTCATACGCCCCGACGTACGCGCCGTCACTCAGCCGAGCAGGCCGCCGATCACCCGGCCGCCGCCGGAGCTGCCGCCCGAACCCCCGCCGGAGCTGTCCCCGCCTCCGCTGCCACCGCTGGAGGCGCCACCGCTGGAGCTGCCTCCGCTGCCCGTCCCGCCGCTCGACGAGGGGCCTGAGCTGCTGGACGGCGGCTGCACCGGCTCCGAGTGCCCGGGCGGCTGCTGTCCGGTGCCCTGCGTCTCGCTGGGCCGGTCCCCGATCGTGCCGCTCTGGCTGGCCGTGTCCTCGGAAGGCGTCGACTTCTCGGCCTCGGGGGAACGGCTCTCGGACGGCGACGGACTGCCGTCCTCGCCGTACGCGCCCGCGGTGCTGCGCTCGCTGCTGGGTTCGTCCGGCAGCGGGGACCCCGGCAGGTGGTTGGTCGGGTCCTGGTTCGGCCCCGGCACGGTCACCATGTCCGTGGAACGCACCGCGCCACCGAGCACCGAGCCGATCAGCAGCGTGAGGCCGACCACGACGGCGGCCACGATGCCACCACGCCGCAGCACGCGCCGCCGCAGCTCCCACAGCTGGGAGCGCGGCCCGAGCTTGCGCCAGGCTTCTCCCGCGAGGCGCCCGTCGATCGAGTAGACGGGGGCGCCCGCGATGATCAGCGGGGACCAGGCGGCGAGGTAGATGATGTCGGGCGCATCGTACGCAGGGACCGTCTTCCAGGTCACCGTCAGGATCAGTGCGGCCGACAGCAGCGCGCCGATGACCGCCGCGACCCGCTGCCAGAGCCCGAGCACGGTGAGCACGCCCACGACGACCTGGAGGAAGGCGACGGTGAGGCCCGCGCCCACCGGGTGGGAGAGCGCGAAGTCACGCAACGGCTCGGCGAGGGCCCATGGGTGCAGGGAGGTGAGCCACTTCACCATCGAGCCACGCTCGCCGCCGTCGAAGTAGACGGGGTCGCAGAGCTTGCCCATGCCCGCGTAGATGGAGATGAAGCCGAGGAACACCCGCAGCGGCAGCAGCACCACACCGAGGTTCATCCGGCGGCCGGGGTAGTAGGCGTGCCGGACCGCGTCGGCGCCGTGCCGCTGGATGTGCGCCCCGTCGCCGCCGTTCTCGAACTCGTCGAACTCCTCGTCCGCGGGCGGCTCTTGTCCGTACGAGCGGTACGAGTCGTAGGCACCGACGGCCCGCCGCATCGGCGGGAGCAGCGGCCTGTCGGGGGTGGCGCCAGAGCCGTGCGGGCCGGCCAGGGGTGTCTGCGATGTCTGGGCGGCCGCGTCGATCCGCGGGATGACCTGCGTCGCGCCGCTGTCGTAGGCTCCGCGGTCGTAACCACCACGGTCGTAGCCACCACGGTCGTACGCACCGCGATCGCCGTAAGTACCTCGGTCGCCGTAAGTACCGCTGTCGTAGGCGCCGTTGCCGTACGAGTCGCTCCCGTACGAGTCATTGCCGTACGAGTCGTTGCCGTACGAGTCGCTCTGCGCGGTGGAATTGCGCACAGCCTGCAGCAGGCCGGTCGCGCCTGCGTCCCCCGGCGCCGATCTGCCGCTCCACACAACGGGCGTCCGCCGCCGCACCGCCGTCCCGGCTCCGCCGACGACGGGGATCCATGCGGTGTCCGCCGAGGCACGTGCGGGGCGCTGGCTCTGGGCGAGCTGCACCCGGAAGCTGGCGTGGTTGACGATGACCTGCGCGGGATCGCAGTCCACCTTGACCATGCTCAGCGCAGGCTGATCATCGAACCCGGGCCGGGGCGTTCTGGTGTCCACACTCATCTAACCGAGTGACTTGTAATTAGGACACTGCCCCGACAGGCCCTATCTGTCCGAGACCCGTCAAAGATCTTGAAACTGCCGAAAAGCGGGGTTACGGCGTCACACGCCCCGCCCTCCGGCGGTCGGGCGGACCGTCAGACGCGGCGCTTCGCCGCCTCGTACAGGACCACTCCCGCGGCCACGCCGGCGTTCAGCGACTCCGCGCCTCCCGGCATCGGGATCCGGACCAGGTAGTCGCACGTCTCGCCGACCAGGCGCGACAGGCCCTTGCCCTCGCTGCCGACCACGATGACGACCGGGCCGCCGAGCGCTTCGAGGTCGCCGACCTCGTGCTCGCCGTCCGCCGCGAGGCCGACGACCACGAGGCCCGCCTTCTGGTACGACTCCAGGGCGCGGGTCAGGTTGGTCGCACGGGCGACCGGGGTGCGGGCCGCCGTGCCGGCCGAGGTCTTCCAGGCGCCGGCTGTCATACCGGCCGCGCGGCGCTCCGGGACGACCACGCCGTGGCCGCCGAAGGCGGAGACGGAGCGGACGACCGCGCCGAGGTTGCGCGGGTCGGTCACGCCGTCGAGCGCGACGATGAGCGGCTCCTCGCCGTCGTCGAAGGCGGCGGCCGCGAGGTCCTCGGGGTGCGCGTACTCGTACGGCGGGACCTGGAGCACCAGGCCCTGGTGGTTGAGCCCGTTCGTCATCCGGTCGAGCTCGGGGCGCGGGGCCTCCATGATGTTGATGTTGCCGCGCCCGGTGGCGAGCTGGAGCGCCTCGCGCACCCGCTCGTCGTTGTCGATGAACTGCTGGACGTACAGCGTGGAGGCGGGCACGCCGTCGCGCAGCGCCTCGAAGACAGGGTTGCGGCCGACGACCATCTCGGACGTGCCCTTACCGCCGCGGCGGGCGACGGGGCGGCGCGCGGCCTGCTTGGCCTGGGCATTGGCGACCCGGTTCTTCTTGTGTCCCTTGCGGGCGGAAGCGGGCGGCGTCGGTCCCTTGCCCTCGAGCCCGCGGCGTCGCTTGCCACCGCTGCCGACCTGCGCGCCCTTCTTGTTGGACGTGCGGCGGTTCCTGCGCTGGCTGTTCCCGGCCATGACCTACCTGTTTCGTTGCTTCAGAAGTACGTACGTAATGAAAGTGTGCCGCCCGGCGGCCCGGGCGGCACATTCCGGAGGGTTCCGCAGGGTCCGCGGGATCCGCCGGGCTCCCGGACGCGCTAGCGCGGGCCGAGAGTCCAGCGGGGCCCCTGCGGGCCGTCCTCGATGACCAGGCCGGACTGGTTGAGCTGGTCGCGGATGGCGTCCGCCGCGGCCCAGTCCTTCCGCTCCCGGGCCGCCTCGCGCTGCTGCAGCACGAGCCGGACCAGGGTGTCGACGACACCGTGCAGGTCCTGGCCGCGGTCGGTCTCGCCCGCCCAGTGCGCGTCGAGCGGGTCCAGTCCGAGGACGCCGAGCATGGCGCGCACCTCGGCGAGCCGGGCGACGGCGGCTTCCTTGTCGTCGGCGGCCAGGGCGGAGTTCCCCTGGCGGACCGTGGTGTGGATGATGGCGAGCGCCTGCGGGACGCCCAGGTCGTCGTCCATCGCCTCGGCGAAGGCGGGCGGCACCTCGGGCGTGGGCTCGACGACTCCCCCTGCCTTCTCGACCACGCGCTGGACGAAGCCCTCGATCCGCGCGAACGCGGACTCGGCCTCGCGCAGGGCCTCGTCGCTGTACTCGATCATCGAGCGGTAGTGCGGCGTACCGAGGTAGTAGCGCAGCACGATGGGGCGCCATTGCTTGACCATCTCGGAGACGAGCACCGAGTTGCCGAGCGACTTGGACATCTTCTCGCCGCTCAGAGTGACCCAGGCGTTGTGCACCCAGTACTTCGCGAAGTCGTCGCCGAAGGCCTTGGCCTGGGCGATCTCGTTCTCGTGGTGCGGGAAGATCAGGTCGATCCCGCCGCCGTGGATGTCGAAGGCCTCACCCAGGTACTTGTGAGCCATCGCCGAGCACTCCAGGTGCCAGCCGGGACGTCCGCGGCCCCAGGGCGTCTCCCAACTCGGCTCGCCCGGCTTCGCCGCCTTCCACATGGCGAAGTCGCGCTGGTCGCGCTTGCCGGTCTCGCCCTCCCCGGAGGGCTGGAGCAGATTGTCCAGCTCCTGGTTGGACAGCTCCAGATAGCCGGGGAAGGAGCGCACGTCGAAGTAGACGTTCCCGTCGGCTTCGTAGGCGTGACCGCGTTCGATCAGGCCGCGCATCATCTCGACCATCTCGGTGATGTGGCCGGTGGCGCGCGGTTCGTACGTGGGCGGCAGGCAGCCGAGGGCGTCGTAGCCGTCGTTGAAGGCGCGCTCGTTCTCGTACCCGATCGACCACCAGGGACGATTCTGCTCCGCCGACTTCGTGATGATCTTGTCGTCGATGTCGGTCACATTGCGGATGAAGGTCACGTCATAGCCGCGGTACTGAAACCAGCGGCGCATGATGTCGAAGTTCAGGTAGGACCTGACGTGTCCGATGTGCGGAGCGGCCTGCACGGTCGCACCACAGAGGTAGATCGAGACGCAGCCCGGCGTGAGCGGGTTGAAGTCACGGATCTGCCGGGCGCTGGTGTCGTACAGGCGAATGGTCACGCAACAAGGGTAGTGGCCCGATGCCAGTGCCCCGCGACCCTTCTGTGGCGCGGGAACCACTTTGTGACGTAGTCCGAGTGGAATACGAGCGTGACCCCGGTTTTTTTGGCGACAACTCGCCGCCGGCGCCCGGCATTTCAGTCAGCTTGCCCCGCCGTGTCTTCGCCGGCCGCCGCGGCGAACTGCTTTTCCCGCCGGGTCCCCCGGGGGTCGTCCCCCCGGAGAAATGGATTAGCCGTTCGTGCGGAACACCAGGGCGGTGGCGATGGCGGCAAGTCCTTCGGCCCGGCCGGTGAGACCGAGGCCGTCCGTCGTGGTCCCGGATACGGAGACCGGTGCGCCGACGGCTGCGCCCAGCGTCTTCTGGGCCTCGTCGCGCCGCTTGCCGATCTTCGGGCGTACGCCTATGACCTGGACGGCGACATTTCCGATCTCGAAGCCCTCCGCCCGGACGATCCGGGCCGCCTCGGCGAGCAGGGTGACGCCGGAGGCACCGGACCACTCGGGCCGGGAGGTGCCGAAGTGGGCGCCGAGGTCGCCGACGCCGGCCGCGGAGAAGAGCGCGTCGCAGGCGGCGTGCGCGGCGACGTCTCCGTCGGAGTGCCCGGCCAGTCCGTCCTCGCCCTCCCACAGGAGTCCGGCGCACCACAGCTCGCGCCCCGCCTCGAAGGCGTGGACGTCCGTGCCGATGCCGATCCGGGGAAGGACCTGAGGAAGGCCGTGAGGAAGCTCAGAAGCCATCGTTGGCCCTCCTCCGGGCGAGGACCGCCTCGGCCAGTACGAGGTCGAGGGGGCGGGTCACCTTGAACGCCTCCTCGTGGCCGGGTACGACGACGACCGGCTCGCCCAGCTGCTCCACCATGCCGGCGCAGTCCGTCGCGCCGTCGCCGTCCAGCACGACCGTCTCGTGCGCGCGGACCAGGGTGTCCCGGTCGAAGCCCTGCGGGGTCTGTACGGCGCGCAGCCGGGCCCGTGCGGGTGTGGCCACGACCGGCTCGGGGGCGTCCTTGTCGCCCGGCTCGACCTCCTTGACGGTGTCCGCGAGCCGCAGCGCGGGCACGACCGCCGGGGCTCCGTCCCGTACCGCCGCGATCACGGCGTCCACGGTGTCGACGGGCACGAGCGGGCGGGCCGCGTCATGGACGAGGACGATGCCGATGTCGTCGGGCAGTGCCTTGAGGCCGAGGCGTACGGACTCCTGGCGGGTGTCGCCGCCGGGCACGACGAGATAGTCCGTTCTCTGTGGCAGCGCGTGCTCGTCGAGGAGGTGCTTCACCTCGGGGGCGCCTTCGGGCGGGGCCACCACGATGACGAGCGAGACGGCGCGGGAGGCGGCCATGGCTCGTACGGCGTGGATGAGCATGGGCGTGCCGTTCAGCGTACGGAGCGCTTTGGGGGCGCCCGGGCCGAGTCGTACCCCCCGGCCGGCTGCCGGGATCACCACTGCGGTGCGGTACGGGCGCGATTCGTCTGACATCGGTTGCACTCCGGCAGGTTTGTTTCCTCGGCCGACATGGGTATGGCCACAGCGTGCCGGGCGCGACGCCTTGACCGGACCCTTCCGTGACAACTGGTCTGCGCCAGCCGCCCGGGCCCGGCATACCAGCAGCAGGTGCTGTGCGTGCTGAGATCATGGGCGCTGTGAGCACATGCTGTGGTCAAGAGACGTGAACATGCCGCAGCGCCCGGCGACAGAACTGTAGTCACAGCATGTCAGCGGGCACCGCGGCACATTATTGAATCCAACGCCGTTGCGTCAGGACTCAGGACGCGAGGACTTCGTCGAGGAGAGCCTCGGCCTTGTCTTCGTTGGTGTTCTCCGCGAGAGCGAGCTCACTCACCAGAATCTGGCGCGCCTTCGCGAGCATCCGCTTCTCACCTGCGGAAAGCCCACGCTCTCGCTCACGACGCCACAGGTCACGCACTACTTCGGCGACCTTGATGACATCGCCCGAGGCGAGTTTCTCGAGATTTGCCTTGTAGCGACGGGACCAGTTCGTCGGCTCTTCGGCATATGGTGCGCGCAGCACCTCGAAGACCCGGTCGAGCCCGTCCTGACCAACCACATCGCGTACGCCCACGAACTCCGCATTGTCCGCCGGCACGCGAACCGTCAAGTCGCCCTGGGCGACCTTGAGCACCAAGTAGGTCTTGTCCACGCCTTTGATCTGGCGAGTTTCGATGGCCTCGATCAGCGCGGCCCCGTGATGGGGATAGACCACGGTGTCGCCAACCTTGAACGTCATGTGACAGGTACCCCTTCCGTGGCTATCCAGAGTAACACGGATACGGCTTCTTCTGAATGGCGTTTTCGCAGGTCAGGGCATATCTCGGGGCTTGACAACAGCAACACGAACGTGCTGCGGGCGGCTTCCGGAGGGGGGTATTCGCAGGTCGGAGCGGCTGCGAAGGCGGACAGAAACGCGCACGTTACACCCCGCACAACCCCCTCCGAAGAGGCCGAACGTCCCGATTTGCCGGATTCCCGGTGGTGAACTTCCCGTACTCCGTTCGGCCCTCGGTCACCCGTCCGGACGGATCCGCGGTCGAATCCTGAATTGATCACCGAGAGGTATTCGGTAAGCAATGTGTGGCGGCCCGGGAAATTGATCACTGGGGTTATGTGAACGGCGTACGAAACGACACGGTCCGGAGTGCGGCGGGAGCGCGAGGGGTGTGGTGGGGTGCGACGGGAGGGGTGGCGGGAGGCGGCTGCCGGTGAAGGGGCGGGTCGGGTGCGGGGCCGGTGCGGGCGATCGGTAACCTGAGCGCGAACTGACGCGGGCTTGGTGATCTAGTGGACTTCTGCTGCGCCTCCGCACGCCGGTTCAACAGCCTGTCCGTAGACCGTCCGTAACCAGTCCGTACGTCCAAGGAGATGCCGCCGCCGTGAGCCGCAGCCTTCGACGCGGCGCCCTCGCCGCCGTTGCCATCGTGTTCTCGATCGCCTCGCTCTCCGCCTGCGCTGCTGGCATGCAGGCGGAGACCCTCAAGGTCAAGCCGGACAACGCCGCGGTGACGGTCGACGAGATCAAGATCCAGAACGCGCTGGTGATCACCCAGCCGAAGACGGACGCGGAGGGTCCCGCGGTCGTCTCCGCGACGGTCTTCAACACCGGCTCCACGGAGCAGACGATCGAGTCGATCACAGTGGCGGGCGCGGGCGAGGTGAAGCTGACCGCGGCCGAGGGCTCCGGCCCGGTCACCGTGCCCGCGCAGGGCTCGATCATCCTCGGCGGCGCGGGCAACCCGGCCGCGGTGATCGACAACGGCCCCGAGGTGTCGAAGAACGCAGGTGGCGTGCAGGAGGTCGTCTTCCGCTTCAGCGAGACGGGCGACGTGAAGGTGCAGGCGCTCGTGGTGCCGGCGACGAGCTACTTCGAGGGCTACGGCCCGAGCTCGCTGCCGAAGCCGCCCGCGGAGCCGTCGACCAAGCCCTCCGGCTCTCCGTCCGGGACGCCGTCCGGCACCCCGTCACAGTCCGCCACGGGCCAGGCGGGCGACCCGGGCGAGGGCACCCCGTCCGACTCGGCCTCGGCGTCGCAGAGCGCGGGCCACTGACGCACAACGCAGGCGCCCCGCCGGACCAGTCCGGCGGGGCGCCTGCGTGCATGTACGGGAGGCGGGCTCACGGCTCGAGCCCGCGGGCCGGCTCGAACAGCATTCCTCGTACGCGGACTCCGTCCGGTAGCCGGTGCCCCGGGCGTCGGCTCGGCCTACGGCTCGAACTTGTAGCCCAGGCCGCGCACCGTCACCAAATACCTCGGTGCACCCGGATCCGGCTCGATCTTGGCGCGGAGGCGCTTGACGTGGACGTCCAGGGTCTTCGTGTCGCCCACGTAGTCCGCGCCCCAGACGCGGTCGATCAGCTGCATGCGGGTCAGCACCCGGCCCGCGTTGCGCAGCAGCATCTCCAGCAGGTCGAACTCCTTCAGCGGGAGGTCGACCTTGCCGCCCGAGACCGTGACGACGTGGCGGTCCACGTCCATCCGGACCGGGCCCGCCTCCAGCGCCGCGGGGGCGACCTCCTCCGGCTCGCCGCGGCGGCGCAGGACCGCGCGGATGCGGGCGACCAGCTCCCGCGAGGAGAAGGGCTTGGTGACGTAGTCGTCGGCTCCTATTTCCAGCCCGACGACCTTGTCGATCTCACTGTCCTTGGCGGTCACCATGATCACCGGGACATTCGAGCGGCCGCGCAGCTGGCGGCACACCTCGGTGCCCGGCAGCCCGGGCAGCATCAGGTCGAGGAGGACGAGGTCGGCGCCGTTGCGCTCGAACTCGTCGAGCCCCTCGGGCCCCGTGGTCGCGATCGCGACCTCGAAGCCTTCTTTGCGGAGCATGTAGGACAGGGCGTCGCTGAATGATTCCTCATCCTCGACGACGAGCACTCGGGTCACGGAAGGACCTCCGGGGCAGGGATCTCGGTGTTCGGATCGGTGTCGTAAGGCCGGTCGTCGTCCTCGTCGACGCGATCCGGTCCGGTGGATGAACGGTCCCGTACGGCGCCCGCTTCAGGAAGCCGCAGGGTGAAGGTGGAGCCCTGTCCCTCGGAGCTCCACACCGTGACCTCCCCGCCGTGCGAGGCGGCCACGTGCTTGACGATGGCCAGTCCGAGGCCGGTGCCCCCGGTGGCCCGGGAGCGCGCGGGGTCGACGCGGTAGAACCGCTCGAAGACCCGCTCGCGGTCCTTCTCGGAGATGCCGATGCCCTGGTCGGTGACGGCGATCTCGATGAGATCCCCGCCGGGCGCGGCCACCCGGCGCGCGGATATGCCGACCCGGGTGCGGGCCGGTGAGTAGTTGACGGCGTTCTCGACGAGATTGCCCAGGGCCGCGGCGAGCTGGCCGCGGTTGCCCCAGATGCGCAGGTCGGCGGTGCCTCCCGCGGCCATCGTGATCTGTTTGGTGGACGCCGGTTGCCGGGACCGGTCGATCGCCTCGGCGACCAGTTCGTCCACTCGTACCGGCTCCGCATCCTCCAGCGGGTCGTCGTTCTGCACCCGGGAGAGGTCGATCAGTTCCTGTACGAGATTGGTGAGCCGGGTCGCCTCGATCTGCATCCGGCCGGCGAAGCGCTCCACCGCCTCGGGGTCGTCCGAGGCGTCCTTGACCGCCTCGGAGAGCAGGGAGAGCGCGCCGACCGGGGTCTTGAGCTCATGGCTGACGTTCGCGACGAAGTCGCGCCGTACGGCTTCGATCCGGCGGGCCTCGGTCAGGTCGTCGACCAGCAGCAGCACCAGCCGGGAGCCGAGCGGGGCCACCCGGGCGGAGACGGCGAGCGCCTCACCGCGGCCGGTGCCGCGCCGGGGCAGGTCCAGTTCGACCTGCCGTATCTCGCCGTCGCGCCGGGTGTCGCGGGCCATGTGCAGCAGCGGCTCGACAGCGAGCTTGCCGCCGCGCACCAGACCGAGGGCGTACGCCGCGGAGCTGGCCTTGACTACCGAGTCGCTCTCGTCGAGGACGACCGCGGAGGAGCGCAGCACGGACAGGACCGTGTCGACACCGGGCGGCAGCACGGCAGCAGTGTGCAGGGAGGTGCGGGTGGGTCTCTTCTGGTCGCGCTCGCTCCAGCGGAACGCCAGCATGGCGATGACACCGGTGCACAGCCCGGCGATCGCTGCCGCTGCGGCGACCGCCGCGTTCACGTCCATGCACCCAGGTTATGCGTGGCCAGGGACATGCTCCCAGCCATACGGGTGCCACCTCGAACACTCGTCGCTCAGAGTTCACCAAGGGGATAGGGCTGATTCACTTCCGGGGGAGGAGCCGGACGCGTAACGGACTGAACGTGGGAGCGTGGGGGTCTGGAGCCCCACCCGGACCCCGGTCGCATCAAGAGAGGGACACCCCATGCGGGACGCGTACCACGAGGAACTGGACTCGATCGGCGAGGGCCTGGTCGAGATGGCCCGGCTGGTCGGGTCGGCAATCGGGCGCGCCACCACGGCCATGCTCGACTCCGACCTGAAGCTGGCCGAGAGCGTGATCGCCGCTGATCAGAAGGTCGACGATCTGCAGCACGACCTGGAGGCACGCGCGATCGCCCTGCTGGCGCGGCAGCAGCCGGTCGCGACGGATCTGCGGATCGTGGTGACCTCGCTGCGGATGAGCGCGGATCTGGAGCGCTCGGGGGACCTGGCCCAGCATGTGGCCAAGCTGGCCCGGCTGCGTTTCCCCGACACCGCGGTGCCCCACGATCTGCACGCCACCATCCTGGAGATGGGGCAGCTGGCGCAGCGGCTGATGGCGAAGGCGGCCGAGGTGATCATCACCAAGGACGTCGATCTGGCGCTGCAGCTGGAGACGGACGACGACGAGATGGACCTGCTGCACCGCACGCTGTTCCAGCACCTGATGGACGACCGCTGGAAGCACGGCATCGAGACGGCGGTGGACGTGACCCTGCTCGGCCGCTACTACGAGCGCTTCGCGGACCACGCGGTGTCGGTGGCGAAGCGGGTCGTGTATCTGGTGACGGGCGAGCACGCGGACGAGATCCAGCCGCCGACGTCGGTCGAGGGAGCGTAGGGCGCCGCCGGCAGGGGCCGGGGTGCGGGCCGACCGCACCCCGCTCGGCAGCCGCCCGTCGTGGAGCAACTCGCGGTGTGCCTCTACGCGCTGTTGATGCGCCCGCAGAAGCGGGCATGCAATGGGCAGAGGCGGTACATCTCGTACGCCGATGAGGAGGGACCCATGGCCGAATCCCCCACGACCGACGCCCAGCAGGAAACCCCCGTCGAGGTGGTGCTCCTGCCCGTGCTCGGCGCCTGCGGCTGCGGCTCGGGCTGTGGCTGCGGCTGCCAGTCGGGCGCGCCCTGCCAATGCGGCGGCTGCTGCGGATAGCCGATCCTTCGTACGTACGCGAAAGGGCCCCGTCCACGCTGGACGGGGCCCTTTCGAATGCGTACCGGGTTACTTCTTGCCCTGGGTCTGGCGGGCCCGCTTTTCGTCCCTGGTCAGAGAGTCGTACACCCCAACTGACCTGCGGCTGAGCTGTCGTTGGTGGTCGTCATTGGTCGTTGTTGGTCATCCTCCGACGGCCCACAGACGGCCCGGTTCAGGGCCACTGACCAGTCACTGAGGCACGCATTACGAGTTGTCCGATCAAGAGGTCGAGCGCACTACTCCTCTGAGGCGGAGTGCGCGTCCAGAGCCGGGGCACCACTTCGAGGAGCTGGCAGGATCGCGGCTTCTTCCGCCGTATCCTCATCGTCCGGCAGCAGAACCGTCGGAGTAGCATCCGCATGCTTACGCACGAGATACTCCAAAGCATGCTCATCCGTGGACTGGTAATCAAGCCTATCCCGGTAGAAGTGCAGTCGCTGCTTGCACTCCAGGAGAATTTCACTCCATTCACGAACCCACAACCTGGCGGTGGAACCAACCGTGCCAGCCTGACCGGGAGGCACGTGAGGCTGCCGGGTGAGACTTCGCAAGGCGTCATCCATTGAATTTCCAATGAGCCAGAAGTCCCAATTCGCCTCCGTCGCCCTAAAACGCTCGTCATTTACGACGGTGGTCGCGTACTTTACGAGCTGGCCGAACTCGGTCATCCCCAGTCTGACGTTAGGACGCTTGAGTTCCACGACCAAGTGATGGGGTTTCTGCACCCACACTGTAGTCTTGGAGAGCATGAGGTCGACCCGACCTGTTTGACCGTTCAGAAGGCGCACACTGGTATCCGCAGGCTCGGGCACCCTCAATACGGCAAGATGCTTCCGCAGAACCTCCGACAGTCCACGCTCGCTGACCATAAGAGAGTACTCTTCACCGAATACCCAGGCCTCATTCTCCAGGATCTTATGCAGCTGATCCCGCTCCCTCGTCACCTTCTTCGCCTCGGTGTCAAACAGGAGTATTTCCAGAGCCCGAAGAAAATCGAGACGGTCAGTCACTTCCGTGGAAGTGCGGATCAGTGACGTCAGGCTTGTGCGCTTCAAAAGGAGACCTAGCTCCTCCTTTTCCTGGCGAGACAAAGAGAAGAATCGCTCAAGGATCTCTGGCGTGTGATCGGGCTTTGCGGCTAGCGTCTCTTTAAGGAGCCCCAGAGTTGCCCTTCTGGCCTTCCGCGACTTCGGAATGTGCTTGGCGATTGTCGTAGCAACTGTATCGAACGCTTCCCGTTCGGTAATCTCCGTAGGCTCGACAGGCTCTCCCTCGTAGGGGTAGACCTCCTCTCGCTGCCATTCCAACACCTGCTCGCGCCGACGATCGTCGACCCGGCTTCGGAAGTGCTCGCGCAGACGCTCTCTGGCTTGCTCCACCACATCCGAGGCTGGCGAATCCTCATCCCAATCCACCAATGCCAGGTCTAGCGGTCGATCTTCGAACCCCTTCCATGACAGGTAAGCGGTGAAGTTGAACCCCGGCGCCTGGATTTCCGGGCGCAGTTTCACCAGCGGCATTCGCATAGAATCACACAGCGCAAGCTCACGCGTGACTCCTTTACGCCACTCTATGACTCTCAGTTCAGGAGCAGGGAAGTCGCCAACCTTGTTAAGGGCGTACACAGCTGAGTGGACTTGCACCTCGCCAGGATCCACCCGGATACCGTCGTACGTGATCGATGAATCCGGGTAGGTTTCAAGATACAGGGCGAACTCAGTGGTCAGCGCACCGACCACCCTCGGAGTATTCAGCAAACGGTCCAGATGAGGCACTGCCCCCCAAGCCTCAACGGTGGTCCCGGTTTCTTCAACAGTAGACCCTATCGTGTCAATGCGATATTTACGCATTGCCGAGCGGTCGGCCTCGATAACTGTCTTTACCTTGCCATCGACACCCTTGCCAATGGTTAACCAGCGAACATTCACACCGAGAGCAAAGGCACGAACACGACCCTGCCCATTTCTGCCATGCATCGCTCGACGCTTGTCGATGGAAACTAATGCCGTCTTCTTCCAGGAGCCGCCCAGCTTGTCAAAGTAGGACGGAACGGATTCCGAAGGCATCCCATGGCCGTCGTCTGAGACGGTCACCTTTCCGATGCCGTCGAGATCGTTCCGCTCGATTTCTACCGTGACATTAGTAGCGTCCGCGTCCAGTGCGTTCCAGATGAGTTCAACGACCGCACCCACCGGATCGTTCAGTTTGGCTACGCCTTCGACGTGGTCCTGCTCGACCCTCAGTGTGATGCTCCCCATGACCCCTCCCCTGATGCAGCATCGAGCGACGCGATCACCGCCTCGACTACTGTCAGTATCGGCATCATGACGGCCGTTGTGAACACCGCGATCACTGCGGCTTAGTTGGTCGGGCCAAGAGGCGCTGACCGTGACCAGCGGCAACCTAGGGGCGTTCCGCCGCTTCGGGTGCAAGTCGGCTGGTGAAGCCGTCGGCCCGCAACCGCTCAAAAGCTGCCGCAACATCATCAGGAATTACCTGCTCGATCATGAACCCCTGTTGGGGGTACACCATCAGCCGCTGCTGGGCACCGACCAGCATGTCAACGACGAGACGCACGTCCTGGATCGAATCGGCGTACTCGGCAAGCGTCATGGGTGTAGATGCGCTCACCCACTCGACATCCGGCCAGAGCCTCCGTGCCGTGGCGTACGCCCGGCGCTCCTCGTACGGCTTGCTGACCAACAGGACCGAGGACACGGGAACGCCGCGGTCTTCCAGCAGGGCGCGAGAGAAGCGGATGTTCTCGCCCGTGTTCCGGGCCTGCGGCTCGACAAGGATATCGTCCGCAGGAACCCCGAGCTCGATCGCCCGCTCTCGGTAGTGCTCAGCTTCACCACGGGGCATGCGCTCGCGCGTCGTACGGCTGGTCGCGCCGGTGAAGACGATGAGCGGAACCATCCCGCGTCGGTACAGGTCGACCGTGGTGTCGGCTACCCCCAGGTCGTGGCTACCGAGGCCGATCGCCACGGAGCAAGGGCGCGGCTCATGGCCCATCTGCTGGAAGTCCCAGAGCCGTTGTGCGTCCGCCCACGCCTGCGTCGAGATCACTTGCTCGCACCTTCCGTACTCGCGGAGTCGGGCACCTTGAAATCGTAGGACCAAGAGAACCGCGTGGCCGCGTGAACCCCAATCGCGAACTCGACCACGGTCCCGTCGGCCGTGTACGTGGTGCGGTGCAGCTCCACCACCCACTCACCCGGTGAGAGCTGCAAGAGCTGGGCTTCCGCCTCAGTGGGGACCCGCGCGAAGAGTTCCTCTTTCATGTGGTCGATCTCGTATCCGGCGTCGTACAGGACACGGAAGCCACCACCACGGCCGGCGGGCCCCGGTGTCGGGTCCACCAGGCGTGTGCCTTCAACGTGTTCGGGCCTGTAGTAGCTGGTCAACGTATGTGTCGGCTGCGAGCCCTCTTTCACAAGGCGCGCCCGCGCGTATACCTCAGCACCTTCGGGCAGCCCGTGAGCTGCGGCCACTAGCGGCGGTGCCTGCACCCGGCTGACGTTCTGGGTCTGCTCGTTCCGGCGATACGCGCGTCCCGACGCAACGCGGTCGGCGATGAACGCCACCTCGTCGCCGTCCCTCCACTTCGCCTTGTCGTACCGCGCGATACCGAGCCTCTTGAGCGGCGTCTGCTGACGCACCACGGTGCCGTGTCCACGCGATGAGGTCACCAGTCCCTGAGCTTCCAGCGCCTTGTACGCCTTGTGGACGGTGTCCTTCGAGCCCTCACCTGCCGTCACCAGGTCCCTGATCTGGGGCAACTGGGCGCCAGGAGCGTACTCGCCACTCCTGATCTGCTCAGCGAGCTTGTCCGCCAGTTCCCGCCACTTGGGTGCCACGCAGAACTCCTCTCAACGCGTTCAGTGAAGCACAGTCCCAGGACTGTTGACAGTCCTGGGACTGCGGTGCATCCTCGTGTCAGGCCGCTCGCAGTCCTAGGACAGCGAGCCGGAAGGGGCCTTCTTTGGGCTGCTTCAACGCCTTGCCGGTTCGGGATAGCTCGCCACCACGGGAGCCCCTTGCCGGTCGTTGCTTGAGAACTCAACAGCGTGCCTGAGGGAGACCGCCCCACCTCTGCGAGCAAGTGGGCGGCGTGCGCGGGTTCTGTCCCGTGTGCGAGTACAGCGCGTTTCGACCTTTCCGCGGCTCGACTGCTGCGGCCGGTTGCCTCCGCTGCTCGTCTCGTACGAGCAGCGCTGAGGGGAGCCGGATGTTCCGACTTCAACGGCGCGCGGCTCCCGGGTGGCACCCCGGGAGCCGCTGTTCGGGCCGTTCCACGCTGAGAGGAACACGACCCATGGAGCACATCGGTGCTGTTCAGGCGGTTGTTACCGCCGTCGTTTTCGACCGCGAGCCGACGGCCGCGGAGCTGGACGCGATCGAGCGCGAGATGCCCGTCATCACGGCGGACATCGAGCTGCTGGACGCGCAGATCATCACGCTCGACCGCATCCCGACCGAGCTGGACGCGCGGCGTATCCGCCGGGCCCGCCGTCGGGTGCTGGCCGCGCGGCGGGAGCTGGCCAACCAGTCCGCCGACGCGACGCGGGCGGGCGGTGCGGCATGAGCCTCCACCGCAAGGGGCGAGCCGCCCTGGTGCTGGCCTTGGTCGCCGTGGTCGCCATGGCGTTCCGGGTCTCGTGGAACGCGTTGCGGGACATCGCCAACGCGGTCGGTGCGGACCACACGGCCGCGACCCTGTATCCGTTCGTGGTCGACGGCCTGATGGCCCTGGCTCTGGTCGCCACCCTGGTGCTGGCGGGTCGGGATCGCACGTTCGCGCTGCGGGTGCTGGGCACTTACACGCTCGCCTCGCTGGTCCTCAACTACGTGCACGGCCTGGTGCCGCAGCTGCACGGCCGCACGGTCGACTGGGGACGGTTGGCCGACTGGGACCCGGCGAACTGGGCGCTCGTGCTGCTGGCGACGTCGCTTCCGGTCGGCTCGATCTACTTCGGATCCGACCTGGTCGCCAAGGTGCTGCACCACCGACCCACCCCGATCCCAACCGTGGGCGCGAATGTGGAGGAATCGACCGAGAGCGTGAGTAATCGGTCTACGGCTGACCTCCCGGAATCGACCCCGCAGCCGGTGCCCATGGCGCCGGTGCGGATGCCCGATCCGGTGGCCGTGGCGCACGTGAAGTCGGCTCTCCCGCGCAAGCCCTTCCCGTCCGTCGCCCCGATCCGGGTTGCCGCGATCGAGCGGCGTGCGGTGGCAGCTGAGTCGCCCCGGCCGCGTCGGACAACCGGTCGGGTGCCCGAGGCGGCCCGATCGACCCGCCCGAAGCGGACTGCGGCTCAACTGCTCGATGAAGCCCGCACAGTGACGGCGGGTTGGCCGGATGCGGAGCTGACCGCCGAGGGCATCCGCCGGAACGTCCGCACCTCCCCGGCGAACGCGCGGATGCTGCGCGACACCCTGCGCGGTGAGCGAGCCGGTAAGGCAGTCGCCCGATGAGCCCGGCGTTCGGCAAGTGCTACGACCCGAACGGCGCTGTTCATGGTCTCCCTACCTACCCGTGGCGCCTGGCCCCCGACGGTTTCGCCACGCGGCGCCAACTGCGTGCGCAGGGCCTGCGTCCGGGAGGCCAACCCATAGCCGCACAGGTGCTGAGGCTGCGCTACCGGCGCGGTCCGTTGGTCGCCTACCTCTACCGCATCGACCGTGCCAAGCCTGTACGACCGATGACCTCCCGCAAGTGGGGCGCCCTCGCCCTGGCGATGCTCGCCCGCCGCACCTGCCCCGTGTGCCGTCTCGACGTCGGCTACTGCATCCCGCCCTCCCTCGGCATGTGCGGCATGTGCCACACCCGCCTTAAGGACCAGCGCGCCGCCTGAACACCCCGACGAGACCTAGGAGTTCCGCTGTGACCAGCACCAATGCTGCCCCGAACGTCGTCGCCTACCACTGGCACGGCTGGGTGACCGTGCCCGGCAAGGGCCCCGCGTTCGCCTCCGGCACCGTCACCGGCCCGCGCGGCTACTGCCGCGCCAAGGCCCTGCGCGACATCGCCGCATGGCTCACCGCGCACGGCTGCACCGGCCGTATCGCAGACATCGCGCTCCTGCCCGCCTGAACGAACGGAGACGTCGTGAAGCTCACCGTCACCACACACAAGCTGTTCGGCTACGGTGCAACCCTGCGTACGGCCAAGCGTCTGGCCGAGCAGGCGGCGCCGCTCGTGGACCGGTCCGTGCCCGGCCGGATGCCGGATGTTCAGATCACCCTCGCCACCCCGCGCGGCTTGGCGGAGCTGGCCACGGCCGCCGCAGTCGAGATGGCCGGTGGTGTCGACAAGCGCGTTCAGGCCCGTGCGCTGCGGGAGGCCAACCGGCATGCCCGCGATGCCGCAGGCCGTGCAGTCCCGCTCGCCAACGGCGGGGTGTTGGTCGTGGTCAACGTCGACCAGCACGCCAGCCCTGCCCAGTTCGCCGTCACGCTCGTGCATGAGCTGGTCCACGCCATGCAGTTCAGCCGTAAGGGCGTGCGTGAGCGGATCGTGCGGGACCTGCGCGACTCCCTCGGAGTCGAGAAGCAGTCCCGCCGCCAGGCCCGCGAGCACGAGCGCTGCCTTGAGCAGGAGGAGCGCGAGGCGTACGGCGTCGAGTACCTGGCCAACCAGCTCGTTCCCGCCGCTGCTTGAAGCGGCTGCACTCATCGATTGATTGCCGGGGTGGCTGTCCCGGCCAAGGAAGCAGGCCACCCCGGCAACACCCCATGCCCGCCCCTGGTTCAGGGGCAGTCAGGAGACTCCCATCATGAGCGACAACGTCGTTCGCCTCTTCAAAGACCCGCAGGACGCCTCGCAGGCGCCCGCTGGGCCCCCGGTGGCTGCTGTAGCAGCGCCCGCCGTCGAAACGCCGACTGTGCCGCTGTGGGCGCGCTCCGCACGCGCCATCCGCATGGCGGTCACCCACGAGAACACCAAGACCGCCTGCCGCGCGGTCGCCCGCCACGGCCTCTACGTCGCCGGGGGAACGCGGATCATGGTCCGCCGCACCTGGGAGGGCCGCACCGCATCCCGCTACGAACGCATGCTCCGCGCCGCCGAAGCAGCAGGCAACTACGAGGTAGCCGCCGAGTGGGAAGAGCGCGGGCAACGCTACAGGCAAGCCCGCCACCAGCGCCGCATGGACCTGCTCACCGCACCGCTCGACGCAGCCAAAGGTGTTGCGGCCGGTGCCGGAATGGGCGCCGGTGTGTTGCTCCTGCTCGGCATCGCCCTCGCAGTGGCAAACAAGAACGCCGCCGACGTCGCCACCCCAGTCATGGCCGTGGTCCAGCTCATTTCGTGGATCGTGTTCATCGCCTCGGTCGTGTGGGGTCCACTGGTCACGATCGGCCCGTGGGCTGCCCTGATCGGCCTGTGGGCGGTGGGCAAGCATCAGCAGGCCGCGCCCCAATGGGCGCTTCCGGTCCGGGACCGCGCCACCGACGGCGAACCCATCACCCCCTCGATCGTCGTGCTTGCCCTGCGCAACCTCGGTATCGCGCCGCTCCGCACTGCAATCAAGGACATGGGCGACGCGGGCGCGTCGATGCTGGGACCGATCCGGATTGCCGGATGCGGCGTGGAAGTCGATGTGACCCTTCCCTCGGGTGTCTCGACGGACGAGGTGCAAAAGCGCCGGCGCAAGCTGGCCGAGAACCTGTCCCGGCATGAGCACGAGGTGTTCATCACGATCCCGGAGGCGGCCCGCACGGTCCGTCTGTGGGTCGCCGACTCCGGGGCTCTGGATGAGCCGATCGGCCCGTCTCCGCTGGTCACCGACGAGACGATGACCGCCAACTACAAGACCGGACGCGCCCCGTGGGGCCAGGACCTGCGCGGCGACGCCGCGAGCTTGAGCCTGTATCAGCGCCACCTGCTCATCACCGGCCTGTCCAACCAGGGCAAGACCGCCGCACTCAGGGCATTGGCGCTGTGGCTCGCGCTGGACCGCACGGTCGAGTTCCGGATCGCGGACCTGAAGGGAGCAGGGGATTGGGCCATGTTCCTGGGGCTGGCCACCGTGCTGATCCAGGGTCCGACCGACGACCACGTCATCCAGGCAACCGAGATGCTGGAAGGTCTCGTTGCCGAGATGGAGCGCCGTCTGCAGGCACCGCCCGGCACCGTCTTCCCGCCGCTGGTCGGCATCGTGGACGAAGCACAGGTGGCGTTCATGTGCCCGCTCAAGGACGAGGAGAAGCGGCTGTACGGCGGGGCCAAGGCCACGTCCCGGTACTTCATGGCCGCGCGGAAGATCCACAACCAGGGCCGCGCCGTGAACGTGACGCTGTGGCAGGGCACGCAGGACCCGACCGACCAGAACCTTCCCAAGCTGGTCCGCGAGGGCGCCCACACCCGCGCATCGCTCGCGCTCGGCACCGAGTCGCAGGCCCGCATGGCGCTCGGAGACAAGGCAGTCGACGGCGGCGCCGCCCCGAACCTGCTCCGCCCCGGACTCGACAAGGGCACGGTCGTCGTCGCCAGCGACGGCATCGACATCCCGGCCGGACAGGCGTCCATCACCGTGCGCACGCACTACATCGACACCGACCAGGCCGCCGAGATCACCGCGCGCGCCAAGGCCATGCGCGACGGGGTCACCACGCTCCAGGTGATCGAGCGGGGCGAGCAGCGTGACCCGCTCGCGGACATCGCCACCGTCATCGGGGAAGCACTGCGCCTGCTCACGCAGGACGTGCTCAAGCGGCTCGCAGCGCTGAACGAGGACGCGTACGGCGGGTGGACGCACGCGGACCTGAAGCGGGTGCTGGAGGGCACCGGCGCCGAGCCGTACAAGTCCGACGGGCGCATGGTCGTCGGCCGCGACCGCGTCGCCCGCGCCCTCGCCAACCGCGACGAGAACGATTCCGCTTCCGTGAATCCGTAGAGGGAGCAGCACCCCGGCGGGCCAGGGAGACAGGGAGAACTCCCTCAACCCCTCCCTGACCCGCCTCTCTCACCCTGACCTGCACAGACGATCTGCCAGGGATGCAGGGAAGCGCCCAGCTCAGCACCCCTGAAACCCCCTCCACGCGCTCACCCCAGGGGGTGTCTCAGCCTCCCTGACCCGAACCGAGAAGGGATTCCGCATGTATCCCGACAACCCCGGCCACCCGCCCGCCGAACGGGCCGTGACCATCCACCAACCCACCCCCATCACCGCCGTCCCAGCAGCGCCGCTCGTGCCGGTGCAGCCGGGCAGCAGCCCGGCCGTGGCGAGCATCGTTCTGCCCGATGGACGCGTCGTCACCGGCTACGCCATCGAACCCGCCAAGCCCCAACCGGTCGTCGCCAAGCCGGTCGTCTCCCGCACGGCGGTGAACATCGCCCTCGGCGGAATCGGCTTCGGCGCCGTCTGCGGCGGCCTGCTCCTGCTCACCACGTTCATCGCGGCCCTGGCTGCCCTGATACAGCAGCTCATCATCCTGGCCGCCGTCATCTTCGGCGGCTGGATCGCCGTGCAGATCCTCGGCCCCAGCCACCGCGGCGAGACCACGGTCAACATCCGCAAGGCCATCTTCAAGCGCAACAACTTCCACGGCTAGCTACGCCAAGGGCGGCCCCCGTCTCACGCCAATGAATCGGGGCCGCCCTTGCCAGCCAGAACCCAACAGGAACTGGAGACATCCAGCATGACCCAACCAACCGACAAGGCGCGAGCCTCCTTACTGGCCGCTGCCCTGACCGCCGCCGAACGTGGCTGGCCCGTCATCCCCCTGCGTCCCGGGCAGAAGGTCCCGGCGCTGCACGGAGAGAAGTCCTGCACCCGTCGGGGCGCGTGCGCGAGCGGGCACCGGAAATGGGAGGAGCGCGCTTCCACCGACCCCGGGACCATCGAACGCTGCTGGGCCGCGGGCCCGTTCAACATCGGCGTGGCAACAGGCCCGTCGGGGCTGATCGTTGTCGACCTCGACATGCCCAAGCCCACAGACAGTGCGGACACGCCTTCCGGCGTGAAGACTTTCGAAGCGCTCTGCGAGCGCGCCGGGCAGGCCGTCCCGACCACGCGCACGGTGCGGACTGCGAGCGGCGGGGGACGGCATCTGTATTTCGCTGCCCCGCCCGGTGTCCGGCTGCCGAGCAGCACGGACAAGCTCGGGCCGAAGATCGACACCCGGGCGTGGGGCGGACAGGTCGTCGCACCCGGCAGCACCACCCCGGACGGCACGTACGAGGTCGTCAGCGACGCCCCCGTCGCCGAACTCCCCAAGTGGCTGCTGAATGCCCTCACACCCGCGCCCAAGCCCGCCACCCCGCCCACGATCACACCGGCACGCAACGCCACCCGCTGCGCTCAAGTTGCCCTGGACCGCGAGTGCGCCAAGGTCGCCGCCGCGCCGGAAGGCAGGCGTGAGGCAGAGCTGTTCGAGTCCGCACGGTCCGTGGGGCGCTTCGTGGCGTGGGGCGACATCCCCCGTCACGAGGTAGAGCAGGCTTTTCAGGCTGCGGGGGAGTCGGCCGGACTGAAGCCGTACGAGTGCCGCTCGACCCTCCGCAGCGCATTGAACTGGTCCATCCGCAACGCCCGGCCCAGGGGCACGGCATGAGCACCCCGCCGCGCCCCGCGACCCTGAAAAGCCTGCCTGGCACGTCTACCGGGTCGCGCGCCGCCGAACCCGCGCGCGCCGCATCCGGCGGTAGCGCGCCGAAAGACGCCGCCCGTCAGGGCGTCCTCACTGCCCCTCGTCCTGGCCAGCACTGGGACGACGGACGGTTCGTCGTGGCCTGCCTGCACGTCATCGCACCCCGCGGCGCTGTGCCCACTGCCACCTCGAAGTGCGCGTGCGGACGCGACCGCAGCGCCATCGGCCGGCAGAACGTACGCGACCTCGTGCAAGAGCACGACAGGCACCCCGAGAACTGCCCACTCCGCACCACCCAAGAGAGGGACGCCGCATGAGCGACACCCTGCCGCAGGAAGCCCCGCCACCCACCGACGGTGCCGCGCTGCTCAACGACGTGGAAGCCTTCCACCGCCGCTTCAACATCTTCCCGACCGAGGCCGCGTACGTCGCCGTCGCGCTGTGGGACGCACACGCCCATCTGCTCGACTGCTTCGACTCAACCCCCCGCCTCGCGTTTCTGTCCCCCGAGCCGGGCAGCGGCAAGTCGCGGGCGCTGGAAGTGGTCGAAACCCTGGTGCCGCGCCCGATGGTGGCCGTGAACGCCTCTGCGGCGGCTCTCTTCCGGTCCGTCTCCGGTCCGGACGGAAGGCCCACGATCCTGTTCGACGAAATCGACACGATCTTCGGGCCCAAGGCCGGAGACAATGAGGAACTGCGCGGCTTCATCAACGCAGGCCACCGCCGCAAGGGCGTCACCTACCGGTGCGTCGGCGACAGCCAGACCGTGACCCCGTTCCCGTCCTACACCGCCGTCGCGGTCGCGGGACTCGGCTCCCTGCCGGACACGATCCTTGACCGCTCGATCATCATCCGCATGCGCCGACGGGCCAGGAACGAGAAGGTCGAACCCTTCCGCGCCCGCCTGCACGAGGAAGAAGGCAACGCCCTGCGCGACCGCCTCGCCGCATGGGCCGAACAAGCCCGAGGCTGGGTCATGGGAGCCTGGCCCGAGATGCCTGACGACGTCAGCGACCGCCCAGCCGACGTATGGGAATCACTGTTGGCCATTGCGGACGCTGCCGGGGGTGACTGGCCCAAACGGGCCCGTGAAGCCTGCGCAGCCCTGGTCAAAGCCTCCCGAGCCAACGACAAAGGCAGCCTCGGCGTGCGTCTGCTGACGGACCTGCGCGACCACGTCATGGTCGGCATCGACCGCCTGCCCACCATTGCCGTCCTCGACCGCCTCAACTCCCTCGATGACGCCCCGTGGGCTGACCTGAACGGACGGCCGCTCGACAACCGGCGGCTGTCCAAGATGCTCGGCGAATACATGACGGCGGACAACGAGCCCATCGGCTCCCGCAACATCCGCACCGCTGGTGGCGTCCTCAAAGGCTTCTTCGCCAAGGACCTCGAAGACGCATGGGCCCGCTACTGCCCACCCCCCAAGGCCGCTACATCCGCTACAGCGCTACAGCCCAGCTCAGAGCCCCTGAATCTGTAGCGGCAAACCCCGATGTAGCGGCTACGGCCCACCCCCCCACGAACGGCCGTAGCCGCTACATCACACCTATCCGCTACAAAAACCACGCCGCTGACCTGCGATGTAGCGGCGTAGCGGATGTAGCGGACCTCACAGAGGGGGGCCAAGAGCCCTCCGCGTCGCCCCTGTCGAGAGGCACACGCCATGAGTACTGCGCCCCAGCCTTCCGGCCCGCGCGCCGCGCTCCGTGTGGGGCAGCCGGACCGCTACCTCACCCCCGCCGACATCGCCGACCTGTTCTCCGTGCCGCTGGAGACCGTCTATCAGTGGCGCAAGAAGCGCACCGGACCTCCCGGTTTCCGCATCGGCAAGCACGTCCGATACGACCCCGCCGACGTGCGCCGCTGGGCCACGGAACGCATGGCCACCGACTCCGTCGCTTAACCAAGCAAATCCCAGCACCGCAGGGAGAGCCGCCACGCGCGGCTCTCCCTGCGGTGTTTCGAGAAGGGACAGCCGCCCCATGGCAGGCCACATTCAAGACCGCTGGTTCAAGGCCGAGACCACTCCGGAGGGCAAGACCGTCCGCGTCAAGACCGACCGTCACGGCACGGGTATGCGCTACCGCGCCCGCTACGTCGCTCCCGACGGCACCGAGAAGAGCAAGAGCTTCCCTGACGGGAAGAAGCGCCTCGCTGAGGAGTGGCTGGCTCGTATCGAGGCCGACATGTCGCGCGGTCAGTACATCGACCCGAGGACCACCCGTATGACCTTTCAGGAGTTTGGGGAGAAGTGGATCGCGAGCCACAGCGGCGACCCGAACACCAGGGCCTCCATCGACTCCCAACTGCGGCTGCACGCCTTCCCGAGGATCGGGCCGCGCCCGCTCGGTTCGTTCCAGCCGAGCCACATCCGCCAGTTTGTGACGCAGCTCGAAGGCTCTGGGATGTCCGGCTCGTACGCTCGCGTCATCTTCTCCAACGTGCGAGCCATCCTGAGCGCGGGCGTTGAGGACGGGTACCTGCCCCGGAATCCCTGCCACTCCCGCACGGTGACGCTCCCTGAGATGGGAGCGCGTCGCGTCATCCCGTGGCTGCCGGAACGGGTCTTCGCCATGCGCGGAGCCCTGGTCGAACGGTTCCGTCCCATGGTGGACGCTGGTGCTGGCTGCGGCCTGCGACAGGGAGAAATCCTCGGCTTGTCAGTCGAAGAACTGGACTTCGACAACGACACGCTTCACGTCGTCCAACAGCTAAAGCTGAGCCTGAGCCAGCCCGTGTTCGCTCCCCCGAAAGGCGGCAAGCTGCGTGACGTGCCTCTGCCCGATCCTGTCGCGGACGCGCTCAAGGAACACATGAAGCTCTTCCCCCCGGTAGAAATCACGCTGCCGTGGATGCGTGCGGGCGGTCCGCCCGTGACCAAGCGCCTGATCTTCACCGGTCCCCTTGGTGGGCACGTCTGGCGCACATCGCTGAATGAGGACCACTGGAAGCCCGCGCTCGCCGCCGTCGGCGTCATCCCCAAGGCGAAGAGCCGTGAGCATACCGCCGCTCGGGAGCACGGCATGCACGCCCTGAGGCACTTCTACGCCTCTGTACTGCTCGATGCGGGAGAGAGCATCAAGGCTGTCAGCGAGTACCTGGGGCACTCCGATCCGGGGCTCACCCTGAAGGTGTACGCCCACCTGATGCCGAGCAGCCGGGACCGCGCACGGAAGGCCCTCGGTCAGGCACTCAGGCCACAAGATCCACCGCACTGACGGCCCACAGACGGCCCGAGAAATGCGACGGCCCCCCATCTGCACCAAAAGCGCAGGTGGGGGGCATGATCGCTTGCCCTACTTCTTCTTGCCCTGGTTCTTGACCGCCTCGATCGCGGCTGCGGCCGCATCCGGGTCGAGGTAGGTGCCACCCGGCTTGACCGGGTTGAAGTCGGCGTCGAGCTCGTAGACGAGCGGGATGCCGGTCGGGATGTTCAGGCCCGTGATGTCGGCGTCGGAGATGCCGTCGAGGTGCTTGACCAGGCCGCGCAGGCTGTTGCCGTGGGCGGCGACCAGGACGGTGCGGCCGGTCAGCAGGTCCGGGACGATGCCGTCGTACCAGTACGGCAGCATCCGCTCGACGACGTCCTTGAGGCACTCGGTGCGCGGGCGCAGCTCGCTCGGGATCGTGGCGTAGCGCGGGTCGTCGCTCTGCGAGAACTCAGCGCCGTCCGCCAGCGGCGGCGGCGGGGTGTCGTAGGAGCGGCGCCAGAGCATGAACTGCTCCTCGCCGAACTCCGCCAGCGTCTGTGCCTTGTCCTTGCCCTGCAGCGCGCCGTAGTGACGCTCGTTCAGCCGCCAGGAGCGGTGGACCGGGATCCAGTGGCGGTCCGCGGCCTCCAGGGCGAGCTGCGCCGTGCGGATGGCGCGCTTCTGCAGCGAGGTGTGCAGTACGTCGGGGAGCAGGCCGGCGTCCTTCAGCAGCTCACCGCCGCGGACTGCCTCCTTCTCGCCCTTCTCCGTCAGGTTGACGTCCACCCAGCCGGTGAACAGGTTCTTCGCGTTCCATTCGCTCTCGCCGTGGCGGAGGAGGATCAGCTTGTACGGTGCGTCGGCCATGCGTACGAGACTAATCGACGTTCCCCGGGCGCCGCTCTGGTGCCCGCAGAGCGGACTCGATTGACGGCCGCCGTCAATTGACTGGCGGCCCGGGCCCGGCCATCTGTAAGTTGCGGATGCCTGTTCAGCCACTTACATGCACTCCGTGGGGGAATCCGTATGTCCATAGCCGGTCTGCGCCGTGCCGCGAGGGAGAGCGTCGCGGGGCTGCCCCGTGCGTTCTGGTGGCTGTGGACGAGCACGCTGATCAACCGGCTCGGGGCGTTCGTCGCGACGTTCATGGCGCTGTATCTGACCGTCGAGCGCGGTTACTCGGCCTCGTACGCGGGACTCGTGGCGTCACTTCACGGGCTCGGCGGCGTCGTCTCCTCGCTCGGCGCGGGCGTGATGGCCGACCGGCTCGGACGGCGGCCGACGCTGCTGATCGCCCAGAGCTCGACGGCCGTCTCCGTGGCGGTGCTCGGCTTTGTGCAGCATCCGGTGGCCATCGCCGCGGTGGCCTTCGTGGTGGGCATGACGTCCAACGCGTCCCGGCCCGCCGTGCAGGCGATGATGGCGGACATCGTCCGGCCCGAGGACCGGGTGCGGGCCTTCTCGCTCAACTACTGGGCGATCAACCTGGGGTTCGCTCTCTCCTCCGCGGGCGCGGGCTTCATCGCCGAGTACAGCTATCTCGCCGGTTTCCTGGGCGAGGCCGCGATGACGCTGATCTGCGCGATCGTCATCTTCGTCAAGCTTCCGGAGTCCCGGCCAGAGCAGGTGGAGACCAAGGACGCGCCGGTGGAGCCCCCCATCAGCATGGGGACCGTCCTGCGCGACGGGCGGTTCATGAGCGTCGTCGGCCTCTCCTTCCTGATCGCGCTGATCTTTATGCAGGGGCATGTCGGACTGCCGCTCGCGATGGGCGCTGACGGCTTCTCCAGCGCGGACTTCGGCATGGCGATCGCGGTGAACGGGGTGCTGATCGTCGCCCTCCAGATCCCCGTCACGCGCTTCATCGAACACCGCGATCCGCGTCGGCTGCTGATCATCTCCTCGCTGCTCGCGGGGTACGGCTTCGGGCTCACCGCCTTCGCGGGGTCGATCGCCGTCTACGCGCTGACCGTCTGCGTCTGGACACTGGCCGAGATCGTCAACGCGCCCACCCAGACCGGACTTGTGGTGCGGCTCTCGCCGCTGCACGGGCGCGGCCGCTACCAGGGCATGTACACGCTGTCGTGGTCGGTGGCGGCGCTGGTCGCCCCGCTGCTGGCCGGCTTCGTCATCGACCGGTTCGGTGCCCAGTGGCTGTGGGGCATGTGCGCGGTGCTGGGGACGGTGTCCGGGCTCGGATACTGGCTGCTGATGCGGGGGCTGCCGACGGAGGCCGTGGAGAAGGACGATGTGGCCGCGCCTTCGAGCCGGGCGGAACAGGTCGCTTGATCCGTCACCACTGATCCGGGCCGACCGTGTCGCGCCCGCGGCGCTCAGGTGCGCAGCGCCCGCTGGGCCTCGTACAGATTGCGGGGGCGTACGGCGCCGGGCGAACCGTAGGTCTCCAGACGGGAGTTGAGCGCCCCTCCGAAGTCCGGCACGTCGGTCTGGTCGAACTCACGGACCGTGGAGATGCCGACGGTGGCGCTGTACGGGGCGATCTCGTCGATCTTGATCAGGCCCGCGCGCTCATTGGCGACGGTGACATTCCAGTGGGTGAACCGGGCACCGTAGAGCGGGCCTGCGCTGGCGTCGCCACCGTGGCGGCCGTTGTTGTTGACGGTGATCTCGGTGCGTACGTTCGCGAAGGGCATGCCGCGGTGGGTGTCGAAGGTGCCCATCTCCATCTGCCCCCGCGACCAGACGTTGTAGCTGGACAGGCCCTCCACATTGATGCCGTGGAGCTGGGTGTTCGCGGGGGCCGGGGCGGTGCGCTGCGCGATGGTGAAGTCCTCGATGAGGTTGTCGTGCGAGCCCTCGCGGCAGAAGTAGGGGTGGTGGGAGCCGCGGCCCTCGACGCGGGTGCGGCGCAGGGTGCAGGCGGAGGCGGCGACCAGGCCGAAGCCGTTGTCGACATGGCGGACGGTGATGTCGTCGGCCCAGCAGTCGTACGCGCACTGGAAAGTGACGCCGTTGTAGCCCTTGTCGAGAAGGTGCTGGGACTGCGGCGTCTCCATCGCTTCGAGGGTGAGCCCCTCGACGCCGGAGCCGGTGAGCGGGGTGACGAGGGTGACGATGCGGGGGTCCCATTCGGGACGCACGTCGAGGGGAAGCGGCCGCTCGAAGGTGACCCGGTTCCTCTTGATGTGGGCGATGCGTACGGGCCATTCGTACGGGACGTAGCTGGTCAGCTTGGTCTTGTCGGCCCAGACATACGCTTCGGGGCCGCCGCCGCCGCCGGCCATGTGTTCCAGGAGGGTGTGGTCGGCGTCGTCGGCGAGGCGGAGGAGTACGAGGTCGCCGCGGCGGAGCTGTGAGGCGTCGGGGACGGTGACGGACCGGTCGCCGCGCTTGGCGGGCCGGACGGTGGCGAGGGTGCGCCACTCGTCGCGCTTGTTGCCGGTCCAGCCCTCGAAGGGCCAGGCCTTGGCCTTGATGGCGGTGGTGAGACTGCTCCAACGGTCCGTCGGGCAGAGCCAGATGAGTCCGCCGGCCCAGGACCAGGAGGACTTGTCGCCTCCGTAGCGGCTGCCGTAGGGGCCGATGAGCTCGGTGAGGTTCTTGGTGGCGTACAGCTTGGTGCGGGTGCTGCCGGCGCCCTTGAGTACGACGTTGCTGTGGCCGATGCGGATGAGGTCGTCGATGCGGTAGGTGCCGGGGGGTAGGTGGACCGTGCCGCCGCCGCGTTCGCCCACAGCGGCGACGGCACGGTTGATCGCGGGGGCGGCGTCGGCGGAGCCGTCCGGTTCGGCGCCGTAGGCAAGGACGTTGGCGCGGACGGGACGCCGGGGGAAGCGTTCGGCGCCGCCGCGGCGGCCTGCTCGTCCGACGTACGGGATCTGGGGGTGGTCGTAGGGGTTGCGGCGGAACTCGGCCCAGAGGGGGGACGCGGGGGATGTCCTCGCGGCGGCGCCGGCGGTGCCGCCCGTGACGCAGACCGCCGCGACGGCTGTGGCACTGCCGAGCAGAGTGCGTCTGCTGATGGCGCGTTGACTGGTCTCCATGAGCCCGCCTCTTCCATGGATGTGAACGGTGTTCAGGTGTGCGTCGCGGGCGAGCATGCCATGGGTTGCGGGGCGCGGGAAGGGTTGGTGCGGGGGTTCGGGGTGCGGGTGGGCTTTCCCCCACCCCGCCCGTTTCCATAACCAAGGGGCTCCGCCCCCTGGACCCCAGTACGCGCTTCGCGCGTGTCCTCAATCGCCGGACGGGCCGAAATTCAGCCCGTCCGGCGATTGAGGAGCCGGGGGGTCCCCCACGCCCGCAGGGCGTAGGGGGCGGGTTGGGGCGGAGCCCCGGTTAAGGAAACGGGCGGGGTGGGGAACAGGCCCCGGATCAGCCGCCGGTCAGATTCGTGAACGCGTCCAGGTTTCGCGTCGACTCACCCCGCGACACCCGCCACGCGTACTCCTTGCGAATCGCGCTCGCGAACCCCAGCTCCAGCAGTGTGTTGAACGACCCGTCCGCCGCCTCGAGCACCGTCCCCAGCAGGCGGTCCAGTTCCTCCGGGGTCACCACCGACAGCGGCAGGCGGCCGGTCAGGTAGATGTCGCCGAGGCGGTCGATCGCGTAACTCACCCCGTACAGACGCAGATTCCGCTCCAGCAGCCACCGGTGCACCGCCGCGTCGTTCTCGTCCGGGTGGCGGATGACGAAGGCGTTGACCGACAACGAGTGCTTGCCCACCCGCAGTGAGCAGGTCGTCGACAGCTTGCGGGTGCCGGGGAGTTTGACCACGTACGAGCCGGATTCCGGGCTCTCCCACTCGAGCTCCGCGTCCTTGAGGGTCTCCTCGATGACCTGCGAAATCTGCTGTACGTCCACGTCAGCCATGGTGCGAGCGTACCCGGCGGCGGTGTTCGTGCATCGCGGCCGTGTAGACGTCCGCCGTCGCCGACGCCGCCGTGTCCCAGCCGAAGGATTCGGCGTGCCGCGCCGCCGCCGCGCCCATCCGGTCGGTCAGGGCGGGGTCGGCCACGAAGCGGCCCAGCGCGTCCGCGTAGTGCGCCGGGTTGTGGCCGGGGACCAGGATGCCGGTCTGCCCGTCGCGTACCGCCACCGGAAGGCCGCCGACCGCCGCCGCCACCACCGGTGTGCCCGCCGCCTGAGCCTCTATGGCCACCAGGCCGAAGGATTCGCTGTACGAGGGCATGACCAGTGTGGACGCCGCGCGGAACCAGTCCGCGAGGCGGTCCTGGCCGACCGGCCGCTGGAAGTGGACGACGTCCGCGATGCCGAGGCGGGCGGCCAGTTTCTGCAGGCCCTCCGGCTGGGCGAGGCCGCTGCCGCTCGGCCCGCCGACGATCGGCACATAGAGCCGGGAGCGCAGCGAGGGGTCCTCTTCGAGGAGCAGCGCGACCGCGCGCAGCAGGATGTCGGGGGCCTTCAAGGGCTGGATGCGGCCCGCGAAGAGCGGCACGAAGGCGTCCTGGGGCACACCGAGCCGGGCCCGCGCGGCGGCGCGGCCGGCGGCGGGCCGGAAGAGGTCCAGGTTCACGCCGGGGTGGACGACGGCGACCTTCGCCGGATCGGCGTCGTAGTGGCGTACGAGCTCGTCCGCCTCCTCGGCGGTGTTGGCGATCAGCCGGTCCGCCGCGGCGACGATCTGCATCTCGCCGATGACGCGCGACGCGGGCTCGGGATTGTCGCCGTCGGCGAGCGCGGCGTTCTTGACCTTGGCCATGGTGTGCATGGCGTGTACGAGCGGGACGCCCCACCGTTCGGCCGCGAGCCAGCCGACATGGCCGGAGAGCCAGTAGTGGGAGTGGACGAGGTCGTAGTGGCCGGGGCGGTGGCCGGCCCACGCCTGCATCACGCCGTGCGTGAAGGCGCACAGCTGGCCGGGGAGGTCCTCCTTGGCGAGGCCCTCGTAGGGCCCGGCGTCCACATGCCGTACGAGCACGCCGGGGGCGAGCTCCACCACCGGCGACAGCCCGCCCGCGGTCGCCCGCGTGAAGATCTCGACCTCGATGTTGATCGCCGCGAGGCGCTTGGCGAGCTCGACGATATAGACGTTCATGCCGCCCGCGTCGCCCGTGCCCGGCTGGTGCAGCGGGGAGGTGTGGACGCTGAGCATGGCGATCCGGCGCGGCTTGCGATGGCCGCCGGGGAACCTGAGGCGCGGAGCCACCAGACCACTGCCGAGGCGGGAGACGTACTGGCTCACGTCGAAGGTCCTCCTCGCTCCGGGCACAGCAAACTGTGGGCGTAAGCAGCCCACCAAGCCGCACAACAGCGGAGTCGCCACTTCCATTTCCACCGGGCCGCCACTTTGCCAAACCATTACCGTGGGTGCGCCGTGTCACGCTGGCCCAATCGCCGCCCGGCGCTCGCATACCCTCGCTGCTATGACTCGCCCCGTCGGCACCGCGACCCGCGGGACGACCAACCCCAACCGGCTGCGCCGCATGGACCGCTGGATCGCGGCCGCCCACGGCCCCGCGCTGCGCCGCGGTGACGCGCCGGTCGCCGTCGATCTCGGATACGGCGCCGCCCCCTGGACCGCCCTGGAGCTGCTGCAGCGGCTGCGCACCGCCGCCCCCCGCTGCGCGGTCGTCGGCATCGAGATCGACCCGGCGCGGGTCGCGGCGGCGAAGCCGTACGAGCGCGAGGGGCTGAGCTTTCAACACGGCGGCTTCGAGGTGCCCCTCACGACGCGGCCGGCGCTGATCCGGGCGGCCAATGTGCTGCGCCAGTACGACGAGGACGAGGTCGCGGCCGTCTGGGCGCGGCTCTGCGCGCGGCTGGCCCCCGACGGGCTCCTCGTCGAGGGCACCTGCGACGAGATCGGACGGCGGCACGTCTGGGTGGCGCTCGGCCCCGAGGGTCCGCGCACGGTCACCTTCGCGACCCGGCTCGGCTCCCTGGAGCGCCCCTCCGACCTGGCGGAACGACTGCCCAAGGCGCTGATCCACCGCAATGTGCCGGGCGAGCCGGTGCACGCGTTCCTGCGGGACTTCGACCGGGCGTGGGCTGCGGCCGCTCCGTACGCCTCGCTGGGCGCCCGGCAGCGCTGGATCCGGGCGGCACAGGATCTGGCGGGCGACTGGCCGCTGACGGACGGCCCGCGACGGTGGCGGCAGGGGGAAGTCACGGTGAACTGGGCGGCGCTCGCCCCCAATTCCGTATGAACAGGTGCGCACAAGGGAACGCAGAGGCCTCGTTGTTCGTCCCTGACGAGTGGGATTGATCCTCCAGTCGGCAGATCAACACCCGCTGGCCCTGTCGCTTTTGCGGACGTCGTGGCACCATCGCGACGTCGCCCGTAAGTTACTGACGGTAAATCACATTTAGGCGATCTGGCCTTCGCCCGGAGTTGGAAGGGGGAGTCGTGAACCGACGCCGCTGTGCCACTGCCGCGATCACTCTGGTCTGCGCTCTGACCGTGCTGGCGTCACCCGGCCAGGCATTCGCCGCCCCCGAGCCGCCACCCGCCCGGCCCGGCGCGCCCAAGGACGCGCTGGGGGACGTGCCCAAGAAGTCGCTGGAAGAGGTGCGCCTGGAGATCGAGGCCCTCTACCGCAAGGCGGCGTCCGCAACCGACGCGTACAACCTCGCCGAGGAGCAGGCCGACAAGCAGTCGGCCGAAATCGTCCGGCTGGCGCAGGAGATTGTGAAGGGCCAGGCGCGCATCGACGCGCTCAAGATCCGCGCGGGCGCGGCCGCCCGCGCCCAGTACCGCGACGGCGGACTGCCGCCCGAGGCACAGCTGATGCTCAGCGGCGATCCGCAGCTCTTCCTGGACAGCGCGGGCCGGATCCGGGAGGGCCAGAAGGCGACCAGGGATCTGCTGGGCGAACTAAGCAGGACGCAGGCCGACTTGGCTTCGTACACCAAGGACGCGAGCGCCCAGTGGCAGAAGCTGGAAGCCAACCGCGTCAAGCAGGAGAAGGCCAAGAAGGAAATCAACGCCCAACTGGCCGCGGCCAAGAAGATAGAGGACCGGCTGCAGAAGGAGGAGCTCGAGCGGCTCGTCGCGCTGGAGCAGCAGGCGGAGTACAAGGCACAGACGGCCTGGCTGAGCTCGGGCGTGCTCAAGGAGATCAACGGCAGGGCGAGCGTGCAGGGCAAGCGGGCGCTCCAGTTCGCGACGGCGCAGGTCGGCAAGCCGTATGAGTGGGGCGCGGAGGGCCCGAAGTCGTACGACTGCTCGGGGCTGACCTCACAGGCGTGGGCGGCCGCGGGGAAGGGCATCCCCCGTACTTCGCAGGAGCAGTGGCGGTTGCTGCCGCATATCGACATCAAGGACATGCGGCCCGGGGATCTGATCATTTACCACGCGGACGCCAGCCATGTGGGGATGTACATCGGCGACGGCGCGATCGTGCATGCGCCGCGTCCCGGGCGCAATGTGACGATTACGGGCGCGGGTTCGATGGCAATTCTCGGAGTCGTACGCCCCGACAAGTGACCGGGCCCACAACCGGACCGGCTTGACGTACCCGCCCGGGGTGATGTTCGTCATGGCTCGGCGGGCAACTACCTCCCCATGCGCGGCATATGCCATCGGCTCTTCGCCGTTCGGCATTCCGTTACCCCGTGAGCTACCGCTATGGTCCCCGTCTTGCAGGACGTCGATCGGCGCCCCGCCGCGCCCTCGGGGGGAGGGAAGGAACCAGACGAATGCCCGTACCCGTACCGCGGCAGCGCAATGCACCGGCCGTGGAGAGCACCGGCGACGGCGCCGCCGGCAACGCCGCCGGTGGCGGTGGCGTGAGCAGCGTCGGCGCTCGCGGCGTCAACGGCAGCGTCAGCAGTGGTGATCTCACACTTCTGGTGATCGAGGACGACCCGGCAGGCACCTTCTCCGTCCCCCAGCTGCTCGACGCGGCCGGGACCCGGATCCGCATCCGCAGCGCCCGCAATCTCACCGAGGCGGAGCGACTGCTGACGGACGACGTCCACTGCATCCTCGTCGACCTCGCGCTGCCCGGCGCCTGGGACGAGGAGCTCGGCCCGCTCACGCACGTACTGCGCCTTGCGCCGCGGCACGCGGTCCTCGCCCTGACCACATCGGGCGACGCCGAGCGCGCCGCGGAAGCGGTGCGGGTGGGGGCCCAGGACCATCTCTTCCGCGACGAGCTCGACGGACGGCTGCTGAGCCGCGCCATCCGCTACGCCGTGGAGCGAAAACGCGCCGACATGGCCCAGGTGAAACTCGCCGAGTCCAAACTGCGCGCCCAGGAGAACGCCCGCCTCGAGCGCGGCCTGCTGCCCACTCCCCTGCTCCAGGGCTCCAATCTGCGCTTCTCCGCCCGCTACCGGCCGGGCCGCTCGCGGGCACTGCTCGGCGGCGACTTCTACGACACGGTCCGCACCCCGGACGGCACGGTCCACGCGATGATCGGCGACGTCTGCGGGCACGGCCCGGACGAGGCGGCGCTCGGCGTGGAGCTGCGCATCGCCTGGCGGGCGCTGACCTTCGCGGGCCTGTGCGGTGACGAACTGCTGTCGACGCTCCAGCAGGTCCTGGAGCACGAGCGGGAGAGCGAGGAGATCTTCGCGACGCTCTGCACGGTCGACATCGCGCCGGACGGCCGGCGGGCGGGGCTGTGCCTGGCGGGCCACCCGGCGCCGCTGCTGGCCCGGCACGGGCGGGCGGCGCAGCTGCTTCCGTACGACGACGGCGGCCCGGCGCTCGGCCTGCTGCCGCGCGCCCGCTGGCCGCGCCGCCAGGTGGAGCTGGGCGGCGCATGGAGCCTGATGATGTACACGGACGGGCTGATAGAGGGGCGCTCGGGACCGGATACGAGGCAGCGCCTCGGCCAGGACGGGATGGTCGAGATGATCAACCGGCAGCTGGCGTCGGGGCTTGAGGGCGAGGAACTGCTGGAGTCGGCGGTCGCGGAGGTGCGCGAGCTGAACGGCGGGGAGCTCACGGACGATGTGGCGGTGCTGCTGCTGAGCAGAAGCGGTTCACGGAGCTGACGGACGCCGCGAAGCCGGGGCGCCGGGGTGCGCGGCTGCCGGGCTCGCGGATGCGGGGGCTCGCAGATGCCGGGGCGCACGGCGGCTGGCAGATGCCGGGATGGGATGCCGGGGCGCGCGTATGCCGGGGCAGGCGTATGCCGGGGGCTCGCGGCCGGGATGCCGGCGGACGCCCTACCGGCCGCCGTTGTACGGACCGTAGGGACCGTCGCTGCTGGAGCCGCCGCCACGCCGTCCACCGCCCGACACCTGCTTGAGCGCGGGCCGTACATCCACAAAGAAGACGATGGTCGCGATCAGCCCCGCGATCGACAGGAACAGCACGGAGACGAACAGGTTCACCGCGACCGTGATGCCCAGGATGATCAGCCAGAAGGCCTTGGTCTGCTTGTCGGCCGCGCGGTAGGCGTCCTCGCGGGCGAACGCGGCCATGACCAGCGCAGTCACGGCGGTGCCCAGAAAGACGAGGTCGAGCACCAGCCAGAGTGTGAAGTCGAATCCCGCGCGCAACATGCTGAGCACCGCCTAGTGAGTGGTTTGTAGCGCCTCGCGGCCAAGGTACCGGCCGACATGGCACCGGGTGAACGCGCCGGGCACCCCAAAAGGTGCCCGGCCCGTCCGCGGCGTGCTGGCGTGCCTGTCTACTTGGCCGGCGGGGTGGTCTTCTTCGCCGCGGGCTTGCGCGCGGGGGCCTTGCGGGTGGCCGGGACCGGCTTCTTCGCCTCGGCCTTGGCCTCCGTCTTCGGCTCCGTCTTCGGCTCCGCCTTCTCCGCGGTAGTCGGCTCGGGCTCGACGGCAACGGCGATCTCGGCGATCTCCTCGGCCGCCTCGCCACGCCACGCCTTGACGGTCTGCTCGCCGTGCTCGGCGACCTTCTCGTACGCCTCACGGGCCTTGACGGCGTACTCGGCAGCCACGCCGACGCCGCGCAGCGCCAGATCCTGAGCGGTCTCGCCCAGCTTCTTGAGGTCCGTGTCGAGGTTCTCGATCACATCGGTGACCTTGGCCTGGACGGCGGCCTGAGCCTCCTTGGCCTGGATGGTCACCTTCTCCTGAACGGACTTCGGGTCGGTGTTGCGCACGGCCTCGATACGGCTCGGAGCCTCGGCCTTGAGCTGCTCGATCAGCGCGGGGACCTTCTTCGCCTGCTGAACGGCGAGGTCCGCGGTGCCGGCCGCGAAGTAGAGGGGGGTCGGGTCGGTGAGGGTCTTGCGCAGGTCATCGGTGATGGCCATGACTGTGGTCCTCCCGGATCGCGGGTCAGAGGTGGAACTGAGGGTCAGATTGCGGGTTTTTCCGCATCACTGCTGTCGGCCGTGCGGGGGCCGTCATCGTGGGTGTCCACGCCGTTTTCCTTGCGGAAGGACTCGTAGATCTGCAGCAGCACTTGCTTCTGCCGCTCGTTGATCGACGGGTCGGCGAGTATGACGGCGCGCGTCTCCAGCTCGTCCCGCTCCCGCTCGTCGAGAATCCCGGCCCGTACGTACAGCGTCTCCGCGGAGATCCGCAGGGCCTTGGCGACCTGCTGCAGAACCTCCGCGCTCGGCTTGCGAAGGCCGCGCTCGATCTGGCTCAGATACGGATTGGACACCCCGGCGGCGTCGGCGAGCTGCCGCAGCGAGAGCTGCGCGGTGCGCCGCTGCTCGCGGAGGTACTCGCCGAGATTGCCGACGTTGAGTGATGCCATGTACCGATGGTGCCCTGCCGACGCTAACTATTGCAAGCACCCGCTTGCAATAGTGTTCCACGCAACAGGTGTGCCGCTGAGGCGCCTCACCGCCCGTTCGTCTTTCAGCCAGAAAATCCGAGCAGACCCACGACTTCAGGAGTGACCATGACCGGCTCTTCCACCCAGGGAATCAAGACCGTGCTGCATCCCGTTTCCGACCTGGCGACGGCCAAGAAGGTGTACGCCGCCCTGCTCGGCGTACCGCCGCAGACCGACGAGTCCTACTACGTCGGCTTCGAGGCCGCGGGCCAGCACATCGGGCTGGTGCCGGCCGGTGGACAGCAGGGCATGACCTCACCGGTGGCCTACTGGCACGTGCCGGACCTCGAGGCGAAGCTGGCCGAGGTGACCGCCGCGGGTGCCACCGTGAAGGAGCCCGCGCACGACGTCGGTGGCGGCCGCCTGGTGGCCACCGTCACCGACCCCGATGGCAACGTCCTCGGGCTGCTTCAGGACCGATGAGTGGGTTCCGCAATTCCCCGCGCCGCATCCAGGCCTGGCGCGAGGTGAACGAGATCCCGACCGCGAGCTGATGCGCGACGGCCGCTGGTTGGTCTGACGCCTCGGCGGGCACGCCGCGTGGCCGCGGCCCAAGAGGCTGAACGGGCCGAAGCGAAGGAGAACCAGACGTACGCTCGAAGCTGATCAGTTCGAGCCAGGCGACGCCGGCGGAGACCGTGAAGGCGGCCGCGCCCAACAGATGGAGACACGATGAGCATGGCCACGAGGACGGACACGCAGTCGCCTGGGCTGCACGCTGCCGACAGCCACGATCTGATCCGCGTGCACGGCGCGCGCGAGAACAACCTCAAGGACGTCAGCATCGAGATCCCGAAGCGCCGGCTGACGGTGTTCACCGGCATCTCCGGCTCGGGCAAGAGCTCGCTGGTGTTCAACACGATCGCCGCGGAGTCGCAGCGGCTGATCAACGAGACCTACCCCACCTTCGTGCAGGGCTTCATGCCGACACTGGCGCGGCCCGAGGTCGACGTCCTCGACGGGCTGACGACCGCGATCATCGTCGACCAGCAGCGGATGGGTGCCGACCCCCGCTCCACGGTCGGCACCGCCACCGACGCCAACGCGATGCTGCGCATCCTCTTCAGCCGGCTCGGGAAGCCGCACATCGGCCCGCCCAGCGCGTACGCCTTCAACGTCCCCTCGGTCCGGGCGAGCGGTGCGATCACCGTCGAGCGCGGTGCCAAGAAGGCGGTGAAGGCGACCTTCACCCGCACCGGCGGCATGTGTACGCGCTGCGACGGCCGGGGCACGGTCTCCGACATCGACCTCACCCAGCTCTACGACGACTCCAAGTCGCTCAACGAGGGTGCGCTCACGATCCCCGGCTACAGCATGGACGGCTGGTACGGACGCATCTTCGGCGGCTGCGGCTTCTTCGACCCGGACAAGCCGATCAGCAAGTACACCAAGAGGGAGCTGAACGACCTCCTGCACAAGGAGCCGACCAAGATCAAGGTCGACGGCATCAACCTGACGTACGAGGGCCTGATCCCGAAGATCCAGAAGTCGATGCTGTCCAAGGACATCGACGCGCTGCAGCCGCACGTCCGCGCGTTCGTGGAGCGGGCGATGACGTTCACCGTCTGCCCCGAGTGCGACGGCACGCGGCTCAGCGAGGCTGCCCGGTCGTCGAAGATCAAGGGGATCAGCATCGCCGACGCCTGCGCGATGCAGATCAGCGACCTGGCCGAATGGGTCCGCGGCCTCGACGAGCCGTCGGTGGCGCCGCTGCTCGCCGCGCTGCGGCAGACCCTCGACTCGTTCGCGGAAATCGGCCTCGGCTACCTCTCGCTCGACCGGCCGTCGGGCACCCTGTCGGGCGGCGAGGCGCAGCGCGTCAAGATGATCCGCCACCTCGGCTCCTCGCTCACCGACGTCACCTACGTCTTCGACGAGCCCACCATCGGCATGCACCCCCATGACATCCAGCGGATGAACGCCCTGCTGCTGCGGCTGCGGGACAAGGGCAACACGGTCCTCGTCGTGGAGCACAAGCCGGAGACGATCGCGATCGCCGACCACGTCGTCGACCTCGGCCCGGGCGCCGGTACGGCGGGCGGCACCGTCTGCTTCGAGGGCACCGTCGAGGGGCTGCGGGCCGGCGGCACCATCACCGGCCGGCATTTCGACGACCGGGCCACCCTCAAGGAGACGGTGCGCAAGCCCACCGGCACCCTGGAGATCCGGGGCGCGACGACGCACAATCTGCAGGGCGTGGACGTCGACATCCCGCTCGGGGTGCTTGCCGTCGTCACCGGCGTCGCCGGCTCCGGCAAGAGCTCGCTCGTGCACGGATCGATCCCCTCCGGCGAGGGTGTGGTGTCGGTCGACCAGGGCGCGATCCGCGGCTCGCGACGGAGCAACCCGGCGACGTACACCGGACTGCTCGACCCGATCCGCAAGGCGTTCGCCAAGACCAACGGCGTGAAGCCGGCCCTGTTCAGCGCCAACTCCGAGGGCGCCTGCCCCACCTGCAACGGCATCGGCGTCATCTACACCGACCTGGCGATGATGGCCGGCGTCGCCACCACCTGCGAGGAGTGCGAGGGGAAGCGGTTCCAGGCATCGGTGCTGGAGTACCACCTCGGCGGCCGCGACATCAGCGAAGTGCTCGCGATGTCGGTGACCGAGGCCGAGGAGTTCTTCGGCACCGGCGAGGCGCACACGCCGACCGCGCACAAGATCCTCGACCGGCTCGCCGACGTCGGGCTCGGCTACCTCAGCCTCGGCCAGCCGCTCACCACGCTGTCCGGCGGCGAGCGGCAGCGGCTCAAGCTGGCCACGCACATGGCCGAGAAGAGCGGCGTCTACGTCCTCGACGAGCCGACCGCCGGCCTCCACCTCGCCGACGTCGAGCAGCTGCTCGGCCTGCTCGACCGGCTCGTCGACTCCGGCAAGTCGGTCATCGTCGTCGAGCACCACCAGGCGGTCATGGCGCACGCCGACTGGATCATCGACCTCGGCCCCGGCGCCGGCCACGACGGCGGCCGGATCGTCTTCGAGGGCACACCCGCCGACCTCGTCGCCGCCCGCTCCACCCTCACCGGCGAGCACCTCGCGGCCTACGTCGGCACCTGACCGAGGCCCCTTGCGGACACCGTGGGACGAGTTCTCTCATCTGTTTCGACTCGTCCCACTCGCGGACCGATAAGTGATGTTGTCCCAGCGGCTGGTCGGCCACATCCTCCGTCGCGTCCGACAGGTACGAGGTGGCGAGCGCCGCAGCCGGGCTCCTCCGGCGCCGCCACGCCTACCCGGTGGGGTGGCCTACCCGGTGGGGTGACGCAGTTCCGGTACGGGGTGGGCGGCGAGGTGCTGCTCCAGTGCCTGTGCGGTCATGGGCTCCGCGTAGTAGAAGCCCTGGCCGTGGGGGCAGCCGAGGGTGCGGAGACGGTCGGCCTGCCCCGAGGTTTCGATGCCTTCGGCGACGGTGTCCACGCCGAGGGCGTGGCTGAGGTACAGGATGGCCTGGATGATGCCGTTGTCCTTCGCTGCGGCGGTGTTCACAAAGCTCTGGTCGATCTTGACGATGTCGACGGGCAGGTTGCGCAGGTAGGAGAGCGACGAGTAGCCGGTGCCGAAGTCGTCGATGGAGATGCGGACGCCGAGACTGCGCAGGGAGGAGATGTGGGCGGCGGTGGTTTCCGCGTCGGCGATGAGCACGTTCTCGGTGATCTCCAGGACCAGTGAGGAGGCGGGGAATCCGGTCTCGAGCAGGATCCGGGTGACGGTCTCGGGGAAGTCGGGGTCCTTGAGCTGGCGGCCGGAGACGTTGACGGCGATGGTCAGCGCCTGTCGGTCCGGAGTCTGGTCGTGCCAACGCCGTCCTTGGAGGCAGGCCTCGCGCAGTATCCAGGCGCCGATGGGGAGGATGAGGTCGGTCTCCTCGGCAATGGAGATGAACTGCTCGGGCTGGATGGGGTCGCGGCCGCGCGGATTCCAGCGGAGCAGAGCCTCCACTCCGGTGGTCTGGCCGGTGTCCATCTCGACCACGGGCTGGTAGGAGACGGAGAGTTCGTTCCGGGTGAGCGCGTAGCGCAGGTCCTGGGCGATGCGCGACTGGTCCTGCTGGGCGGTGCTCATGCTCGGTTCGAACATGACCGCACGGTTGCGGCCCTGGTCCTTGGCGACGTAGAGGGCGAGATCCGCGTCGCGCAGCGCCTCGGCGGGTGGCATCAGCTCCCTTATCGCCACGATGCCGATGCTGGCCGCCACGTACACGGAGCGCTCGCCCGAGAGCGCGAAGGGGTTTGTGAACCGGCCGAGAAGCCGCTGGGCGTAGTCGCGGACGCCGTCGGACGGCAGGTCCTCCACGAGTACGGCGAACTCGTCCCCGCCGAGCCGGGCGACGGTGTCCTGCTGACGCACCCCGCCCAGCAGCCGGTGGGCGACCGCGATCAGCACTTCGTCACCGACCGGGTGGCCCAGGCTGTCGTTGATGTCCTTGAAATGGTCGAGGTCGATCAGAATCAGGCCCGTGGTGCCGACGGCCGAGGGGCGGCTGAGGACGTGTTCCAGCCGTTCGGCCAGCAGTGCCCGGTTGGCCAGGCCCGTCAGCGGGTCGTGGAAGGCCTGATGGCTGAGCTGTTTCTGCAGCGACGTCTGGTCGCGCAGGGACCTCTCCAGGGCTTGGGCACGCGTGCGTGCCTGGCCGGCCTGGCTCTGGGCGTACCGGGCGAGGAGGGTGACCCGCAGGACCAGCAGCAGGGTCAGGCATCCGACGATGGCGGAGATGATCCCGACGTGCACGGGCTGGTCGCGGACATCACCGGCGTCGACGATCAGCAGAACCGGCCCCATGAGGGCGAGCAGGAGGAGAAGCACCAGACGGGGGCCGGACAGGGCCGCCTGGCCCCCCTCCACCAACTGTGGCGATTGGTCCAGGGACGGGTGCAGGGCGGCTGCACCCAGGAAGAGGTAGGAGGCCATCCAGACGGCGTAGGACACCTCTGGTGCGATCGGGGCGCCGGTCGTGGCCAGGGTGGAGTAATAGAGGCCGTCGGCGCCGAGCGTGGCGCACAACCAGGCGGTCAGCAGCAGGAAGGACGGGGTGCGCGTGCCGGTGGTGAGCACCAGCCGGGCGGCCATGCACAGCAGCACCAGGTCGGCGATCGGATAGGCCAAGGAGACCGCCAGCGGCAGCACGGACAGTTGGCTGAACAGGTAGGGGGCAATGATGAAGACCCAGGCCAGCGTGGTGGCCCCGAGGGTGATGATGCCCGCGTCCAGCAGGCCCGCCCAGCCCCGACCACGGCTCTGCACCGTTGTCAGGGCGATCAGGCCCGCGGTGAAAAAGGGGTAGGCCCCCAGGTAGAGCGCGTCGGCCGGGGAGGGGAAGGGCACCGCTGTGCCCTCGAACTGGTAGATGCCGAAGAGCGTGTCCGCTGCGGTGTACAGGGCCATCCCCGCGGCGAACAGGTACCAAGGAGCGGCCGGCTGCGGCCGCTTCCTGAGTACCGCCACCAGGATTGCGACGGTGGCCGAGGCAGACACCATCGGGGAGATCAGGTGGCGGACGTCGGCGGAGATGAGGAGATAGACGACGATCACCACCGCACCGGCTGCGAGATACAGCCACCATGCGGCTTGACGACCGGCCCTTACCTGACCGTGAACCTCGTCCATGAGCCTCCTATGCGGCGGCGCACGTGCGGCACCAGGGCGCCACGCTTGGCCTGGGGCAGACACAGAGGGGTGAGCGGTTCGATCCAGGGCCTCAAATGGTCACTTCCAGCGAAGACCTGACGACGGAAGATCGCAAATCGACTCGGGTGCCGCAACCGGTGCCGTGATGCTGCCTCTTGCCGCCGGTCACTGCGGGTGCGGGGTGCGTGGTGGGGTCGTAAAGTGGACCTTGGAGTAGCCGGGCTCAGCGCGCTGGTTGGCCTGCTCGACCCCACCCCGCGCTCACCGCCCCGATGGATCGACGACCGGAGCGATCAAGGTCATCACGGACGTCACACTCCGCAAGGAACTCGAAGCCGAGCAGCTTCACCGCCGGAGCGCCCGGGTGCGGCCGAGGTGGCGGATGCGGCGGATGCGGCGACGAGCGCCTCGCGGGTGACGAGGCGGTGGCCCGGCCGGGCCACCGGGGTCACTCCCTGCTTACCCGAAAGCAGCGGTATTGCCTGCCGCCCACTCGGCGAAGGTCCTGGGTGCACGGCCCAGGATCCGCTCCACATCCGGGCTCACCCGCTGCTCCGCGGCCGACGGTTCGCCCAGGATGGCGAGAGTGCCGTCCACGACAGCCTCCGGCATGAACTGGACCATCTGCGACCTGGCCTCTTCGCGGCTCTGCTCGACGAACCGTACGGATGTCCCCAACGCGTCCCCGATCGCCCGGACTTGCTGCCTCGGGGAGATCGGCGCGGGCCCGGTGAGCTCGTACGTACGGCCCGCGTGGCTGCCGTCGCGCAGGACGGCGGCCGCGACCTCCGCGATGTCCGCCGGGTCGACGGTCGGCAGGCCGATGTCGGCGAACGGCGCAGCGACCGAACCGTACGAGCGGATCGGCTCCGCCCACCACAGGGCATTGGAGTCGAAGCCGCCCGGCCGCAGGACCGTCCAGTCCGGACCGGACTGCCGGACGGTGTCCTCGAACGCCCGGAGGTGAGCATGGGCAGGGGAGTCGGGTCGCGTCCCGGCGCCCTGGGAGGACAGCAGCACGATCCGCCCGACCCCGCCGGCTTTCGCGACGTCGACGATGTGGTGCGGGTTCAAGGTCTCGCCGCCGCCGGCGATGAGGAGGAAGAGCGCGTCGGCTCCGTCGAGCACGGGGGTGAGGCTCGCGGGATCGGCCAGGTCGGCCTGCCGGTGGTGAACGCGGGCCGGCGTCCGTTCATCCGCAGGCGCCTGTACGTCCGCAGGGCGTCGGGAAACCGCCGTCACCTGCTCGCCCGCCGCGGCAAGGGCCTGCACGAGCGGCCGTCCGACGTTTCCGGTGGCTCCAGTTACTACGATCATGGTCAGCTCCCGTTCCGAGATGTCTGACCCCATGCTGGAGCCTTAACTGGCCATCTCCTGGCCAGTTTCCGGGAGAGAATAATCCGCCATGAGAGCCGATCGTCTGGTGGCGACCCTGCTGTTCCTGCAGTCCCGCGGACGCGTGACCGTGAGCGAGGTGGCCGCCGAGCTCGAAGTGTCGGAGCGCACGGCGCGACGCGACCTGGAGGCGCTGGCCACTGCCGGCATCCCCGTCTACTCGCAGCGCGGCCGCGGCGGCGGCTGGTCGTTGGTCGGCGGGGCCAGGACCGATCTCACCGGGCTGACCGCCGGCGAGATCCGGGCACTGTTCCTCGTCGCGGGCCCCTCGTCGGCCGGCCCCGAGTTGCGAACGGCACTGCGCAAGCTGGTGAAGGCCCTGCCGGCGACGTTCCGGTCGGAGGCCGAGGCCGCATCGCGCGCCCGCGTCACCGACGGCACGGACTGGTCACGCTCCCCCGTCACGGCCGCCACGCCCCACCTCGAAGCACTCCAGCGTGCCGTGGTCGACGGCACGCAGATCCGGCTCGGGTACGAACGGCCCGGCAGGCCCGCGGGCGAGCGGACGGTCCATCCGCTCGGCCTCGCGTCCAAGGCAGGCGTCGGCTATCTCGTCGCCGGCACCGCCCACGGCCTGCGGACTTTCCGCCTCAGCCGCGTCACCTCCGTCGAGGCGACCGGCGAACCCGTCGTACGGCCCGAGGACTTCGACCTCGCCACCACCTGGCGTTCGCTCGCCGCGCGAATGGAGGACCGTCTGCTTGCCGCGACCGTACGGGCCCGGGCCGAGCGAAGCGCCGAGCCGCTCCTTCAGGGCCTGTTCGGCGGGCGGCTGCGGATCGGCCGGCCGCTCGCCTCCGACTGGCTGGAGGTGGAGATCGACGGCCCGTCCCCGCAGATCGTGGCGGCGCAGCTGGCGGGTCTCGGAGGGCGTGTCGAGATCCTGGACCCACCGGAGGCGAGGGCACGGCTGGCGGAACTGGCCGCCGAACTGGCCGCTCTCTATGGGCCCGACCGGGCCCCCGCCGATCAAGAACCGGAGTATCAATGGGACCGTGGGACCGGTCCGGACGGCTGAACCGACCCATCGGCCAACCGCCCAACAGCCCAACCGCCGGAAGGAATCCGCAGTGACCGTCGACCGAATAGGCCCGCCCCTGACCGGAGGCGAGCGCGAGACGCTGCGCGCCTTCCTCGACTTCCACCGCGCCACGCTCGCCATGAAGGCCGAAGGCCTGTCCGACGAGGAGCTGCGCCGGCAGTCCATGCCGCCGTCGACGCTCTCCCTGCTCGGCCTGGTGCGGCACATGGCAGAGGTGGAACGCAGCTGGTTCCGGCGGGTGATCAACAGGGAGGACATCCCGCTCGTCTGGTCGGACGAGGGCGACTATCAAGTCGCGTACGACGCAAGCGAGTCCACGCGCGCGGAGGCCTTCGAAGCCTGGCAGACCGAGGTCGAGCACGCGCGCCGCATCGAGGAGCAGGCGGAGTCCCTCGATGTGACCGGTCACCAGGCCAGATGGGGCGAGGACGTCTCGCTCAGGCTGGTGATGCTGCACATGATCCACGAGTACGCCCGGCACAACGGCCACGCAGACTTCCTCCGCGAGGCGATCGACGGGACCGTGGGGGCATGACGCGACACCGAAATCCCACGTCCCGTCCCTAGCAGGCCAGTTCCGGCGGCAGCGGGCCGCTGTGCAGCACATCCAGCCGCGACACCGCCCGCGTCAGCACCACATACAGCCGATGCGGGTGTCGCTGGTGCCGGTCAGGGTGCGGGTGGCATTGGGCACACGGCGTGCTGCCAGGCGGCACACGCCAGAGCTATCCGCCCGGCGCTCGGTACCCGCCGCAACCCCAGCGGCCGCCGCGCGGCCCGCAGCACCGCCTCGATCCCCGTCGCGGTCCGCTCCAGACCGGCCCGGTCGGGGTGGCGCGCGAAGGCCAGTGCCAGCCGGATCACATCGATGTAGACCGACTGCAGCCGTTCGAAGTCCAGATAGATCCGCAGCGCGCTGCGGTGTCCGGCGAGGGCAGCCGGACGGCTGTGGGCGACCGCCGTACACCAGGCCCGCAGCGCTGCCCGCTGCTCGGCGCGCTTCGCGTACCGCATCCGGGACAGATGCGAGGCGATCTCGTAGACGGGATCGCCGAAGAGGGCGAGTTCCCAGTCGATCAGGGAGAGCCGGCCGTCCGCGCCGACGATGAGGTTGCCCCGGTGGACGTCGGTGTGAAGGAGTACGAACGGCCGCTCCCCCAGCCACTGCGCGCGCTCGACCAGCCGTCCGAAGGCGTCGTACGGCACCCTCAGCTCCGCGAACAGCGTCTGGAAGTCCTTCCCGTGCCGCCCCTTCACCTCGCTCTCGGTGAAGTCGACCAGCGTACGGAGGAAGCCGGCGCAGTCGCCGTCGAGCGGCCAGTCCTCCGGACACGGCGGCAGCAGCCGGGACGGGACGGCTGTCGTCTGCCGGAAGAGCTCTCCCAGCGAGTGGATATACGGCAGTCCCACCGGCCCCACATGCCCCACAAGGTCCGACAGCGAGTCGCCCTCGGCGAAGGAGTGCACGGTGAAGCCGGGCCGGTCGGCGAGGACCCGGGGGCTCTTGTCCACCCGCCCCGCGATGGCTCCGAGCAGTTCGCTCTCGGGCCAGATCCGCAGATTGAACTGAACGGCATCGGTGATCGGGGCCCGTACCTTCACGGGCGTGCCGGCGGGCAGGGCGGCCGACGCCGCGAGCGCGTCCGGCAGCTCCACGCAGTAGTTGCGGTGGTAGTAGCCGGTGAGGGGTGCCCCCTCACCGGCCGCTCGGTACAGCGACTCCCAGCTGTCGATGTCCCGGCCGGAGGCGCTGCGGGCTACATCGGGCATGCGGCTCCTGCGCTCTAGAGGCCGAAGACACCACTGACGGGCCGTCCCGGACCGCCGATCACGTTCCTACCCAAGCGTAGTGACAGCATCAAACCCCCTTGCAGAAAAGGAAGTTGATGCTGCCCGCCTCGCCCGGCCGGGACCCTGTCTGTCATCCCTACCCGACGGCGGCCGCCTGCATAACGCCCAGATCCTCAGCAAAGCAGGTGGCTCCTGCCTCCTGGAGCCGAAGACGTTTCTCCCGGCGCGGGTGGTAGCCGATGAACGGAACGCCGGCCGCAGCTGCCGCCTCGGCGTCTGCGGGCGAGTCGCCGATCATCACGCTGTTGCCGGCAGCCGTGCCTGTGCTGTCGAGGAGTTGCTGCAGGCTGTGTGGATTGGGCTTCATCAGGGGAAGATCGTCGGGCCGGCCGGCGATCCGGTCGTTGAAGTACTCCTCGAGCCGATGGAGGTGGAGGTAGGCACGAATCGCCGCCTCACAGTTGTTCGAGGCGATGGCGAGCAGCTTTCCCTCGGCGCGCAGCTCCATCATGAGCGGTTCGGCTTCGGCGGTGGGCACAGCCTTCTGCGCGGCCTCGGCCTCGGCCTCCTCAAGGTATTTGCGCATGGCCCTGACCAGACCCAGTGGGTCGGGGGCGTCGTGCACGCGTCGCATCACTTCAAGGGGATCGGTACCGCTCACGCCCTTGATCCTGGCGCTCAGGAGGGCGTCGGGGCGGGCGATGTCGCGCAGTGCGGCGGCGATGTGCCAAGCCGCGCGATGCGCGAAGAGATCACATACGGGACCGTCGAAGTCCCACAGGACGAGAGAGGCGCGGGAGAGCAGATCCCGCAACTGGGTAGGGGAGGTGAGCAACACGGTCAGTCGCCGAAGTCCGTATCTTGGGCCAACAGGTCCCAGTAGGAGTCGAAGAACGTTTGCGCTGTCTCCACCTTCAGTGCCTGGTCGGGCTTGGAGTACGGAAAGAGCGTGGCGCCGAGTCCGAGCGAGTTGAGGGTTGTGCCCTCCTGCTCCTCTCCCTCGACCGGATCGGGATCCGTGCCCTCCAGGGTGTAGTAGCCCTCGAGCAGCAGATCCTTGTTCAGGAGATACATCTTGCTGGTCGGTGTGAGGCGCACGGTCCTGATCTGGACCGACACCTCAGGAACGAGCCGCTGCCGCTTGAGGGTACGCAATTCACTGCGCAGCGACCTGGAACACTGGATCAGGGTGTCGCGGTGCCGCTGGCGCGGCCGTTCGTCGTCGGGGTCGTGCAAGGACACGGGGAAGGCGAGCTTGATACCGGGGTCGGGCAGCATCAGGCGCAGCGAGATGCTCCGCGGCCGGATCCTGCCGTCGTGGATGCGGGTGATCTGTGCCCCCAGTTGCCGGTTCATCGTCTCCGAGGTGAGGGAGAAGACGTCCATGGTGATGTCATCGGCGTCGAAGGCTGCTTGAAGATGGGGCTGGAGCGTCTCCAGGGCGGGTCGCGCAGTGGCCGGTTCGGCCGGCCGGGCACCAGGGACGGTCGCGCCGGGCAGCACCCACATTCCGCTGCCCTGGCGGGACTCGATCAGGCCCTCTTCCTTGAGCAGGTCCAGGGCCTTCGCCACCGTCGCACGGGACACCCCGAAGATGTCCACCAACTCACGTTGCCGGGGCAGCAGCTTGCCTGCTCTGTACTGACCGCCGCCAATGCCTTCCCTCAGCCGGGCAGCGACGTACTCGTACTTCCTGCCGTCTTCGCCTGCCGCCTCGCGAGTTGCCACCGCCCCACCGTACAACTCCCCTACGCCCCAGCGTAATTGGCCTGCAACTCAAGATATGTTCGAGCTACTTCCGATCCACCGGACATTTTCCGGTCAAGTGGCCAATCCAATAGTCATACAAGTTTGCCAGCGCCCTGCGGACGGGAAGACAACAGACAGGTCAACCAGACTAATTTGTCTGCGACTTGACTGCTTGACCGACTCTCACGGGGCGCCTGCGGGTACAACGGCGTGCGGGCACAGGCGCTCCCCGCGATTCTGAAGGAGGGGGACCTTCATGCCCTTGATCACCCTTGTCGCCGAGCAGTACGTGCAATGGCGGTTCGGCTTCGTGGCCGCGCTGGGATTCACCCTGCTGATCATCGGCGTAAAGGCCGAGAACCCCACCTGCGCAGGTGTCGGCGGCCTCCTGGTGACCGCGCCTGCCGTGGCCGCCGGAACGTGACCTGCGGAACCCACCGGCGCTGACCTGTGGAACCTGACCGGCGGCCCGCCCGCCCGGGCATCAGCAGGGCTCAGAAGATGTCCGGGCACCACGGCCGCCGCGACGTCCGCAGCAGCGCGTCCGCCACCCCCGCCGCCCCCGCCGTCCCCTCGTCCACCAGCCCCAGCGCAGCCAGCCGCACCGCCGACTCGTCGCCCAGGTACAGCGCGCCCAACTCCCTTACGTCCAGCGACAGATCGGGCGACTGACGCGACGGGACGCAGGTCGCGCCCTGCGGCGAGGCGTCCAGGCGGTAGCGGCCGCCCGCGAGGCCCCCCGCGTCGTGGATGTCCAGGACCAGGCTTGCCGAGGTCCCGTACGTACGCGCCTCCAGCGCCCGTACGACATCCAGGATCCGCAGCCACAAGAAGTCCGCCTGCGTCAGGATCCGCGCCGCGCGCGGATCCGGCAGAAGCAGCGGCAGCAGGTCGTCCGGTGCCCGGTAGCCCGACTTGACCGTGGTTATCCAGTCGATCGAGCAGACGTAGTGCCACAGCGCGCGCTCCGCCGCCGGGGTCAGGGCGAGCAGGTCGCGCACACTCGCCGTGTTCAACGGCTGCTTGGCATCGCCCCAGTTGTCGTCCGCCAGGTAGGCGAGCAGACCCTCGACTTCACCGGACGGCGAGCGGTAAACCGCGTAGAACGGCTCCGTCCAGGGCTGGCTGGGCAGTTGCGCCTGGCCCGTGTTGAGCTGCCACCAGCGCTCGCTGCGGCTCACCACGCCCGGCTGCCGGGCGGCGAGCCGCGCATGCAGTTCCGGGCCGATCTTGCGTACGTCCTCGCCGTCCACCAGGTCGATACGGCCGCCGTCGCCCGGGCCCGACCAGCGGGGGTCGAGGCCGGTGCGCGGGACGTCGATCGCCCACTCAGTGGTCCAGGCGGCGGGGCCGTAGCCGTACCGCCCATAGATCGGGTACTCGGCGGCGATCAGCGTGGACACGACGTCGCCGCGCTCCTTCGCCACCGTCAGATTCTCGCTCATCATCCGGCTGAGCAGGCCGCGGCGGCGGTGCGTCGCCGAGACCGACACATTGGTGACGGCATCCGAGTCGAGCACCGCGCCGCCCACCACCGTGAGCTGCTGGGCGAAGGAGCGGTACGTCGCCACACAGCGGCCGTCGTCGAACGCGCCGCGCACCCTCGCCGGGTCAATGTTCGCCCAGCGGGCGGCGACCTCCTCGTCCGAGATCACCGGCGGCCGCAGAAATCCCGTCCACACGGCTCGCAGCCAGTCGGCGAACTCGGACTCGGTGATGATGCGGGTTTCGACGCTCATGCGCCTCACGCTAGGCCGTGCGCCGACCGGCCCGCATCCGAGTTTCCGTAGGCGCACCACGGCTCATTCAATTCAGGTGAGCAGGTCGTCCACCTGCGCTTCTCCATCGCGGTACCTGCGGGCGATCTCCCCACTGCAGTCGTCCGCCGTGCGCTGAAGCAGCTGGCGGCGGCGCGAGACCTGCTGCTCGTAGCGGATCAGCCGCCCCATCGCCGCGTCCAGCTCCTCGTCGGTACGGGCGTCGAGGTCCGAGAGCTCGACCTCGGCGAGCATGTCGGCGACCACCCGCCGGTACTCCTCGCTGTGCGGCGTGGACAGCGTCACATGGCGGGCGGACGAGCGGTGCCGCGAGGGGGCGTCGGCGAGGATCTCCGAAAGACGGGCCACCACGGCGGTCCCGGCACGATCCGCATGAACGAGGCGGTGTGAGCCGTCCCTGCTCTCCGGGCCGTCCGGGCGGCCGAAGGCCGACGCCCCTGGGGGCGTACGCCGCGCCAGCTCCGCACGCAGAATGTCGATCCGTCCCTGCAGCAGCCGCCGTACATAGCTGAGATCCGCCTCGTCACGCTGCGAGTCGCGGCGCAGGGTGCGCAGCTCCGGCAGCCGCAGCGCGGGCAGGTCGTGCTGCGCGGGCTCCGGCAGTGGGCCCGCGGTGCGCTGCTGGGGCGGGAGCGCGGCACAGGCCGCCGCCGGTACCGGGTACGCGGGAACCGACGCGGGAATCGACGCGGGAGTCGCCGACGTCGGAATGGATACGGGACCGGGCGACTGCCCGGTGCCAGGTGTGCTCATGTGCTTCTGTCCGTCCCCTCGACCGGTGCATCGGGTCTCCCTGGGCCCGAAGGGCCGAGGGGAAGCACCGCCTTGGTGCATCGTGCCACCCCAGAACGTCTCGACGCAGGTGCTCTGCACCCGTTCAGCCCCGGATAGGTTGGTCTGTATGCGTGCAGTGGTGCAGAGGGTCGACGGCGCGAGCGTCGTCGTGGCGGGCGAGACAGTCGGCGAAATCGTCGGCGAAGGGCTGTGTGTGCTGGTGGGAGTCACCCACGAGGACACCCGGGAGAAGGCGGCGCAGCTGGCCCGCAAGCTCTGGTCGGTACGGATACTGGAGGGGGAGAAGTCATGCTCGGACGTGAACGCGCCGTTGCTGGTGATTTCGCAGTTCACTCTCTATGGGGACGCCCGTAAGGGCCGCCGGCCCACCTGGAACGCGGCGGCGCCCGGCGAAGTGGCCGAGCCACTGGTCGACGAGGTGGTGGCGCAGCTGCGGGCGCTGGGCGCGACGGTGGAGACGGGCCGGTTCGGTGCGCAGATGCGGGTCTCGCTCACCAACGACGGCCCGTTCACCGTCCTGATCGAGGTCTAGGCCCTCTCCGGCCGTACGAGCCGTACTGACCAGCCGTACGAGCCCGTACTGATCTGCCGTACGAGCCCGTACTGACCAGCCGTACCTGACCAGCCGTACCAGCCGTACCTGACCAGCCGAACTGATCAGGGCTCGACGACGAGCTCCTGCGCGGCCGCCGTGTCCCCCGCCAGCAGCTCCGCGTCCAGCGGCACGTTCCGCTTGACCAGCGCCAGCGCGATCGGGCCGAGCTCGTGGTGGCGCGCGGACGTGGTCACAAAGCCCAGCTGACGGCCCTCCGCACCCTCCGCCGCAAGCCGGATCGGGGTGCCGTGGCCCGGCAGATGGACCTCGCTGCCGTCCAGGTGCAAAAAGACCAGCCTGCGCGGGGGCTTCCCCAGGTTGTGGACGCGCGCGACGGTCTCCTGACCGCGGTAGCAGCCCTTCTCCAGATGGACCGCGGAGCCGATCCAGCCCAGCTCGTGCGGGATCGTGCGGTGATCGGTCTCGAAGCCGACGCGGGGGCGGTGGGACTCGATGCGCAGTGCCTCGTACGCGAGGATCCCGACGGCCGGGCCGTTCGCGGCGGCGTACGACTCGAGGTCGGCGCGCGGCAGGAACAGATCGCGGCCGTGCGCGGTCTCCCGTACGACAACGCCCTCCGGCGCCTCCGCGATGGAGCCGGCCGGCAGATGCACCACCGCGAACTCCTCGGTGCGGTCGGCCACTTCGACCCGGTAGAAGAACTTCATCGACTCCAGATAGCCGATCAGCGCCTCCTGCGTGCCCGGCTCGACATGCGCCCAGACCGTCTCGCCGTCGTCGACGAGATAGAGGGCGTGCTCGATGTGGCCGTGCGCGGAGAGGATCAGCGCCTCGGTGGCCTGGCCCGCGGGGAGCTCGCTCACATGCTGGGTGAGCAGCAGATGCAGCCAGCTCAGCCGGTCGTCGCCGGTGACGGTGACGACGCCGCGGTGCGAGAGGTCGACGAGGCCGGTGCCGTTCGCGAGGGCGCGCTGTTCGCGGAACAGATCGCCGTAGTGCGCGGCGACGCCTTCGTCGGTGCCTTCGGCGGCCACGGCACCGGGCAGGGACAACAGAGGGCTGGTCGTTGAGTGTCGCTGCATGGGGGTAAGCCTACGACTCGGTGGTTGACGCCTCGGCCGTGCACTTCTTGCAGCGGCCGAAGATCGCGAAGTGCTTCATGTCCGTCTCGAAGCCGAAGGTCTCGCGCAGCTTGGCGGTGAAGTCGGCGGCGACCTCGACGTCCGCCTCGATCACATTCGTACAGTCCCGGCAGACCAGGTGGATGTGATGGTGACGGTCCGCGAGGTGGTAGGTGGGGGCGCCGTGGCCGAGGTGGGCGTGGGAGACCAGGCCGAGCTCTTCGAGAAGCTCCAGGGTGCGGTAGACGGTGGAGATGTTCACACCGGACGCGGTCCTGCGGACCTCGGAGAGGATGTCGTCGGGTGTCGCGTGCTCAAGAGTGTCGACGGCCTCGAGGACAAGCTGGCGCTGCGGAGTCAGCCGGTAGCCGCGCTGCCGCAGATCGCTCTTCCAGTCGGTGCTCACCACGCCCCCAGTGTAGGCAGGCGGTCAATCTCCGTAGGGGCTGAAAATCAAGCGGCACAGCCCCCATGGCCCCTGAGATGCCCCTGCGGAACTACTTGAAGAAGGCGATGCCGTCGTCCGGGAGGTCACCGAGGTCCTTGGCCCACGCCTCGACCTGCTCGGGGCTTACGACCTTCTTCAGGTGCGCCGACATGTACGGCCGCAGCGGGACCTCCGGAGTGGCCTTCTCGCCCACCCACATCAGGTCGCCCTTCACATAGCCGTAGAGCCGCTTGCCGCCGCTGTACGGGGCCGAGGCGCTGGTGCGCGCGACCGCGTCCGTCGCCAGGTCGATCTGCGGCTTCTTCTCGGCGAGCTCGCCGTACCAGACCTCGACGATGCCCTGGTCACGGGCCATGACGATCTCGAGCTTGCGCTCGGAGTCGATACGCCAGTAGCCGGACTCGGACTCCAGCGACTTGACCTTGTTGCCCTCGGCGTCGAGGACCCAGGAGTGCGAGACGTACTCGATGAAGTCCCGGCCGTCGTGGCTGAAGGTGGCGGACTGGCCGAAGTTGCACTTCTCGGCGCCGGGGAAGTCGGACACGCCTACGCCCTCCCAGGTGCCCAGGAGAAAGGCGAGCGGGACGAGGCCCGGGTTCAGGTCGGACGGAATCTCGATCATGAGCAGCTCTGGCGATCTGTAGAGATACGAGTGGGACTAGCGCTGACCCTGGTACAGCTTCTTCACGGTCAGACCCGCGAAGGCGGCGACGCCGACGCAGACCAGGACCAGCAGGGCTTCGAAGAATGCCTCAAGCACGGGGTGCTCCTCGGATGAGCAGTGTGGGCGGTAAAGGGCCGGGGCCCAGCCTAATGGGTGGGCGCCCGGCCCTCTCCGTGAGGTGCGGCAAGCGGGTCCAGGGGGTGCGCTCTGCCGCGCCGGCGCTCCAGGACGGGTTGGTGCGGCCCGGGATTACAGTTCGGGCATGTCAAAGAAGCTCGTGATCAAGGTAACCGCCGGTGCCGATGCGCCCGAGCGCTGCTCGCAGGCCTTCACGGTGGCGGCCGTCGCCGTCGCCAGCGGAGTGGAGGTGTCCCTCTGGCTGACCGGCGAGTCCGCGTGGTTCGCGCTGCCGGGCCGGGCGGCCGAGTTCGAGCTGCCGCATGCCGCGCCGCTGCCCGATCTGATCGACTCGATCCTGGCGGCCGGACAGATCACGCTCTGCACGCAGTGCGCGGCACGGCGGGACATCACGGAGAAGGATGTGCTCGACGGCGTACGGATCGCGGGGGCGCAGGTCTTCGTGAGCGAGGTCATGCCGGACGGCGTCCAGGCGCTCGTCTACTAACGCTTGCTGACGCTCACTGACACTTATTGACGCTTCTTCTTGCCGTCGAGCTCGTCCCACCACTCGTCGGACTTCGGGTCGCCCGACGGATCGTCCCACCAGCGGTCCTCGGGCCCGCGCGCATTGGCGACCATCGCGGCGACCGGCGGGATCACCATCGCGACGACGCACATGACGACGGCCGCGGGGATCGACCACAGGCGTACGAAGGCCCAGGCGGACACGAACAGAACCAGGCATCCGCCCATCAGCAGGAAGTAGGCGTGACGGCGCCGCGCGTACATACCTTCAGCGTACGACCGGGAAAGCGCCCGGGAAGGCGACGGGAACGCAAGCGACCGAAGGGCCGCACCCCGCTTCAGGAAGCGTCCAACCCCCTGGGGTGCGGCCCTTCGGCCGGTATTCGGTGCCGATCAGACGGCGATGGCGACCTCGGCGAGGCCACCGGTCTGCGCGACGACCGTACGGTCCGCCGTGGCGCCGGGGACGAGGGCGCGCACCGTCCACGTGCCCTCGGCCGCGTAGAAGCGGAACTGTCCGGTCGCCGAGGTCGGGACCTCGGCGGTGAACTCGCCGGTCGAGTCCAGCAGGCGGACGTAGCCGGTGACGGGCTCGCCGTCACGGGTCACGCTGCCCTGGATCGTCGTCTCACCGGGCTTGATCGTCGAGGCGTCGGGGCCGCCGGCCTTTGCTCCACACATAGGGGTTTGTCCTTCGGGTCGGGAGGAGGGGTTACTTGTTGGCGCCGAGCTCGATCGGCACGCCGACGAGGGAGCCGTACTCGGTCCACGAGCCGTCGTAGTTCTTGACGTTCTGGACGCCGAGCAGCTCGTGCAGCACGAACCAGGTGAGCGCGGAACGCTCACCGATGCGGCAGTACGCGATGGTGTCCTTCGCCAGGTCGACCTGCTCCTCGGCGTAGAGCTCCTTGAGCTCGTCGTCCGACTTGAAGGTGCCGTCGTCGTTGGCGTTCTTGGACCACGGGATGTTGCGGGCGCTCGGGATGTGGCCCGGGCGCTGCGACTGCTCCTGCGGGAGGTGCGCCGGGGCGAGCAGCTTGCCGCTGAACTCGTCGGGCGAGCGCACGTCCACCAGGTTCAGGTTGCCGATCGCGGCGACGGCGTCGTCGCGGAAGGCGCGGATCGAGGTGTCCTGGACCTTCGCCTTGTACTCGGTCGCGCTGCGCTCCGGCACCTGCGCGCCGTCCACCAGGTCGCGGGAGTCGAGCTCCCACTTCTTGCGGCCGCCGTCGAGGAGCTTCACGCTGTCGTGCCCGTAGAGCTTGAAGTACCAGTAGGCGTACGAGGCGAACCAGTTGTTGTTGCCGCCGTAGAGGACGACGGTGTCGTCGTTGGCGATGCCCTTCGCGGAGAGGAGCTTCTCGAAGCCCTCCTGGTCGACGAAGTCACGGCGGACGGGGTCCTGGAGGTCCTGCTTCCAGTCGATCCGTACAGCGTTCTTGATGTGGTTCTTGTCGTACGCGGACGTGTCCTCGTCGACCTCGACGATGACAACCTTCGGGTCATCGATGTGGGCCTCGACCCAGTCGGCGTCTACCAGGACGTCGCTGCGGCTCATGCGCTTTCTCCTCCGGGGCAGTGTGCGGCGGGTGGTGCGAAGAGAGGGTGTGCGGGTACGCGCAGCGCGCGGCTTACCCGGCACGAGGGGTGGCCCTGACAACTGTCGAAGGGCCCGAGGGATACGGGAGTCGGGCTCCCGCTCAGAAAGTGCGACAGAGCATGGCGGCGACGCGGCACAGGTCTACTGCCCGCCGCTTCGTGAGATCCGCCTGCTGTCGCTTCATGCGTCCGATCGTAGGGACGTATCCGTGCCCCTGTCATGGGCGTGTCGCATTCTGAGACGCGATCATCCACTATGTGGGACGGGAAGTGGGCTGGAGGCCGTCCCGGCCCGCCTCTCGGCGAATTGTGCGTGGCTTCCTTCTACCCAGCGGACGGGTCCGTCTCACCATGCGGCTGGGGTGGGTTCCGGTGGTCACCGGGCTCGTGGTTGCCGTGGGCCAGGGGGCGTTGGTGGTTGCCGTCCGGTGGGTGGTTTCGCGGGCGAACCGCAACGGGGTCCGGAGCGGCCCCGAAATCAGCCCAACGGGCTAGCCCGCGAGGGAGACGTTCGTGCCCGTGCCGGAGAAGCGCAGGCCCGCGTCCGTCGCCGCCACCTTGTCCAGCTTGATGCTCGACGGCATTCCGTCGATCTTCATGTCGTAGTCGACGACCTTGCGCAGCTTGTCGTCGAGGCCCACCGGCAGGTTCGGCAGCGACTCGGCCTTCAGCTGGACCGTGCTGCCGCCCTTGAGCGCGACCGTGCTGTACGTGGTGACCATGCGGCCGTTGAGCATGCCCTTGAACACCTCGGGCACCGAGATGCCCGCGCCTTCCAGCAGGTCGGCGAGCGGTCCTGTGACCTTGACCTGGCCCTTGGCGGCCCGGTCGGCGCCCGCATAACTGACGGTGGCGCCCTTGGGCGCGGCCTTCGTCAGGTCGGCGTACGAGATCCGGGCCGAGCCGTCGGCGCGGTCCGCGACGGCGGAGGAGAAGCTGCTGTCGATCCTCACGCTGCGCAGCTCGGCCTTGACCTCGGTGACATTGACCGAGCGGCCGCCCGCGGTGGCGGTGATTCCGGCGAGGCTGACGTCGACCTCGTCCAGCTCCTTGCCCACGACCTGGGTGAGGAAGGGGAAGCCCTTGATGGAGATCTCCGGCGTCGAGCTCAGCCCCTGGCTGCTTTTGATCTTGTCGGCCGCCTCGGACTCGGCCATGTTGACCGCGATCCGGTCCGCGGCGACGAAGATGCCGCCCAGGACCACAGCGATGATCAGCAGTATTCGCAGTGCACGCATTGCTCGGTGTCCCCCACCCTGTCTCTGGCCCCCCGTGACGCCCGCGAGCCTAATCCAGTCCGGACGACGGCTTCTTGTTAATGATCGACTCAATGATCGACGTCCAGGTGGGGGCATTTGGTTCCGGCCGGGGGGACCGCGCAGGTCACACCAGGGCCCGCCCGATCAGGTAGACCGCGGGCGCCGCGGCGGTCAGCGGCAGGGCCACGCCGGCCGTCATATGGACGAAGCGGGACGGGTAGTCGTAGCTCGCCACCCGCAGTCCGAGCAGCGCGCACACGCCCGCCACGAGACCGAGCAGCGCGCCCTTGGCACCGATGTCGGTGAGGCCGCCGGCCGCAATGCCCGCGCCGGTCGCGGCCAGCAGCGACAGGACCACGGACGCGACGTCCGGCAGCGGCAGCGCACGGGCCAGGACGGCCACGGCGACCGCGATACCGCCGATGACCACGGCATCGTCCGCGGCCGCGAGATGTCCGGCCGCGAGGATCGCGAGGGCAGCCGATGCGACGGTCGCCATCAGGCCGTACATCCGCTCGTCCGCGCCCGCGTGGCTGCGCAGCTGCAGTACGAGGGTGAGCAGCACCCACACGCCCAGCGTGCCGATGATCGCGGCGGGGGCGTGCTCCCGGCCGACGGAGAGCAGTACGACGTCGGCGGCGAGGCCGCCCGCGAAGGCGAGGGCGATGCCCTGCCGGGCGGGCCACATGCCGTTCAGCCGGAACCAGCCGGCGGCGGTGACGGCCTGCAGCAGAACGAGCGGCACGAACAGGGCGTACTGGCCGACGGCCGCGCCGGCGGCGAGCAGCAGCCCGAGGGCGGCGGTCAGAGCGGCCGGCTGCATGCCGGGCGCGATGATCGGCGAGCGTCCCTCGGCGCGGGCGCGCTGGGCGTCGGTGAGTCGGGTGTTCCCCGAGACGCTGGGGGCGCTGTACCCGGCGGCGGGCGGCTCGTACGCCGTGGGTGCCGGAGCCGGTGCCGGTGCCTCGGGCGGCAGCGGGTAGGCGGACTGCGGCGGCAGATAGGCCGTGTCGGCCGCGGCCTGCGCGGGCGGCACGATCGGCTGGTACTGCGTGTCCCAGGTCTGGCCCTCCCACGTCTGGGCGACGTCGGGGTCCGGGTAGCTCTGCGGATAGCCCTGCGGCTGGCTCTGCCGGCTCTGTGCGTAGGGGTCGTACGGATCGTACGGATACTGCTGATCGCTGCTCATGATGTGCGGCTCATCCTCCTGCGAACGGCGGGAGCACCTCGACCGTGCCGCCCTCGGCAAGCCGTACGGTCTCATGGCCACGGGTGCCGACGGGGTCACCGTCGATGAGGAACGAACACCGTTGCAGTACGCGCGTCAGCTCCCCGGGGTGCCGCTCGCGCACCGCCTCGAGCGCCTCGGCGAGCGTTCCCGCCGCGTACGGCTCCTCCGCGACCCCGGCCGCTGCCTTGGCCGCTGCCCAGTAGCGGATCGTTCCCGCTGCCATGACGGCACTCCTTTCGTCGGCTTCCATGATGAGCCACGCGCGGACGGGCTCCGCGAGACGGCTCACTCGCCGACCCACGCCGCCCCACACGCCGACCAAGCGCCGTCCCACGCGCCGGCTCACTCGCCGATGAGCCAGGCCGCGATGCGGCTCAGCAGCTCGTCGTCCGCGGCGTTCTCCGCGTGGCCCATGCCAGGTTCCAGCCATAGTTCGGCTCCGCCCCCGGCCGCGGCGGCGAGCATCCGCGGATGGTCGAGCGGAAAGTACGGGTCGCGGTCGCCGTGGACGATCAGCAGCGGCGTCGGCGCGATGAACGGCACGGACTCCACCGGGGAGAGCGGGACCGGGTCCCATTCCTCGGGATGGATGCGGGTGCCGAGGCCATAGCGGCCGACCAGGCGCCCGACCGGCCGGGTGACGACCCAGTGCAGCCGCCGCATGGGGGCCGTACCGCGGTAGTACCAGCGCGCGGGCGCACTCACAGCCGCCACTGCGTCCGTACGCGCCTCTCTGCGCCCCCCATGCATCCCCGCATGGCGCAGCGCGACCGAGCCGCCCATCGAGAATCCGGCCGTCACCACCCGGGTGTGACCGAATCCACGCGCCCACTCCACCGCGGCCGCGAGATCGAGCACCTCACGGTCTCCGACCGTGGAGCGGCCGCCGGAGCCTCCGTGCCCGCGGAAAGAGAAGGTGACCACGGCCGCATGCTGCGCGAACACCCGTGCCGCGCGGCGTACTGCGGGCCGGTCCACCGACCCCGTGAAGCCATGCGCGATCACGATCGCGGTGGCGCTGACGCCCGCCGTACACGGCTCGTACACAGCCTCGATACGGACTCCGTCACTGGTACGCAGGGTTGCGCGTCCGGGACCGCGAATTGTCGACGAAGCGTCCGAAGTGTGAAATGGACCCTCTGCCAGGGAACTCATGTGGGCTATTCTGCTGGGAAGAGGATCCGGGCAACGAAGCCCCCGGGTCCTTTTGTGTTTTCCCGCCGTTGTTACAGGCGGGTGAACAATGGCTCTCAGGGCGCGGGAGCCACCGTACGAATCAGTGCCGCAAACGTCCTCGCAGGGACCGAGGAGGAACCGACGTTATGGGCGAGCGAACCGTGCACAACCGCAGGACGACCCAGGCAGGTGGGGCGCGATGAGCTCTCTGCTGCTCCTCACCAATGCCCTTCAGCCGTCGACGGAGGTGCTTCCCGCCCTCGGACTGCTGCTGCACAACGTGCGGGTGGCCCCCGCCGAGGGCCCGGCCCTCGTCGACACCCCCGGTGCCGACGTGATCCTTATCGACGGCCGCCGCGATCTGCCGCAGGTGCGGTCGCTGTGCCAGCTGCTGCGGTCCACCGGGCCCGGCTGTCCGCTGATCCTCGTGGTGACGGAGGGCGGGCTCGCCGCGGTCACCGCGGACTGGGGCATCGACGACGTCCTCCTCGACACCGCCGGACCCGCCGAGGTGGAGGCGCGTCTGAGGCTGGCCATGGGCCGCCAGCAGATCACCTCGGACGACTCCCCCATGGAGATCCGCAACGGCGATCTGTCGGTCGACGAGGCGACGTACAGCGCGAAGCTGAAGGGCCGGGTCCTGGATCTGACCTTCAAGGAGTTCGAGCTGCTGAAGTATCTGGCCCAGCACCCGGGGCGCGTCTTCACCCGCGCCCAGCTGCTGCAGGAGGTCTGGGGCTATGACTACTTCGGCGGTACGCGGACGGTCGACGTCCATGTACGGCGGCTGCGGGCGAAGCTCGGCCCGGAGCACGAGTCGCTGATCGGGACCGTACGGAACGTCGGGTACCGCTTCGTCGCGCCGGAGAAGGTGGAACGCGCGGCCGAGGAGGCCAAGGCGAAGGCCGCGGCGGAGGCCGCGGCGGAGGCGGCCGCCAAGGCCGCGGCACCCGTCGCCCGTACGGAGGACACACCCGAGGTACAGGAAGCAGCCGTACGGCCTGCCCAGCGGTAGGTCACCCCGCGTAGACTTCGCGCGTGGCCAAGGTGACGCGGGACGATGTGGCACGACTGGCGGGGACTTCGACCGCGGTCGTCAGCTATGTCATCAACAACGGACCCAGGCCGGTCGCCCCGGCCACGCGCGAGCGGGTACTCGCAGCGATCAAGGAGCTGGGGTACCGGCCTGACCGGGTTGCCCAGGCGATGGCATCGCGGCGCACCGACCTCATAGGCATGATCGTGCCGGACGCGCGGCAGCCGTTCTTCGCCGAGATGGCGCATGCGGTGGAACAGGCCGCGGCGGAACGCGGAAAAATGGTCCTCGTCGGGAACTCCGACTACCGCGACGAGCGCGAGGTCCACTATCTGCGGGCCTTCCTCGGGATGCGGGTGTCCGGGCTGATCCTGGTCAGCCAGGGCCCGAGCGAGCGGGCCGCCGCGGAGATCGAGGCGTGGGACGCGCGGGTGGTGCTGCTGCACGAGCGGCCCGAGGCGATCGACGACGTCGCCGTCGTGACGGACGACATCGGCGGTGCGCAGCTCGCCACGCGCCATCTGCTGGAGCACGGTCATGCGTACGTGGCGTGCCTCGGCGGCGTCGAGTCGACCCCGGCGGTCGGCGACCCGGTGGCGGACCATGTCGAGGGCTGGCGGCGGGCGATGCTCGAGGCGGGGCGGTCCGTGGAGGGGCGGCTGTTCCAGGCCCCGTACAACCGCTACGACGCGTACCTGGTCGCTTTGAAGCTGCTGTCCGGGCCCGAGCGGCCCCCGGCGATCTTCTGCTCGACGGACGACCAGGCGATCGGTGTGCTGCGGGCGGCGCGGGAGCTGCGGATCGATGTCCCGGGCGAGCTGGCGGTGGCGGGCTTCGACGACGTGAAGGAGGCGGCGCTGACGGATCCGCCGCTGACGACGATCTCGTCGGACCGCCCGGCGATGGCGCGCGCGGCGGTGGACCTGGTGCTGGACGACGGGCTACGGGTGGCGGGGTCGCGCCGGGAACGGGTGAAGCAGTTCCCGTCGGGGTTGGTGATCCGGCGGTCCTGCGGGTGCGTGTAGGGGGGACCCGCCCCGGACCCCGGACTATTTATTTCGGGCATACACACTTCTGTCGGGCTTCTCAGCGCCGCCTCAGAAAGCTCTCATCTACAGGCCCGAGAGTCAGCCCCATGACGGACTACTACAGCTACCCGCAGCAGCAGCCGCAGCCCCAGCCGTACGACATGGGCGCCTACCCCCCGCCCCCGTCCCATGAGCCCGCGCCGCAGGCCGTCGCGCCCGCGCCGCAGGCCGTCGCGCCCGCGCCGCCTCGGGCCAGGGCCAAGCGGCCCGTCGCGCTGATCACCGCCGTCGCCATCGCCGCCGCAGTCATCGGCGGTGGCGCCTCCGCGCTCGTCCAGCAGCTCACCGACAACGGCAACAGCAGCGGCTCCGGCGTCAACGGCACCACCGTGGCCCAGAGCAGCAAGGGCACCGTCGCCGGAGTCGCCCAGGCTGTCTTGCCCAGCATCGTGGAGATCAGCGCGACCTCCAACGCCGGGCAGTCCACCGGCTCCGGCGTGATCATCACCGCTGACGGTGAGATCGTCACCAACAACCACGTCGTCTCCGGCGCCGACTCCGTAAAGGTGCGGCTCAGCGACGGCAAGACGTACACCGCCAAGGTCGTGGGCACCGACCCCGACAAGGACCTCGCGCTCATCAAACTGGAGGGCGCGAGAGGCCTCAAGGCCGCGACCCTCGGGGACTCCGGCAAGCTCGGCGTCGGCGACGAGGTCGTCGCCATCGGATCGCCCGAGGGCCTGACCGGGACCGTCACCAGCGGCATCGTGTCCGCGCTCAACCGCGACGTCACCGTCGCCAAGGACCAGGAGCCGCAGCAACAGCAAGGCCGCGGCAACTGGCCCTTCGAGTTCGGCGGGCAGCAGTTCAACGGCGACACGGGCTCGTCGAAGACGACGTACAAGGCCATCCAGACCGACGCCTCCCTCAACCCGGGCAACTCCGGCGGCGCGCTCATCAACATGAACGGCGAGATCATCGGCATCAACTCCGCGATGTACTCGCCCAGTTCCACCACCGGATCCACGGCCGGCAGCGTCGGCCTCGGCTTCGCCATTCCCGTCAACACGGTCAAGGCCGATCTCGACGACCTCCGCTCGGGCGGCAACAGCTGAGCGCGTGCGAGGCTGAAGCCATGACGACCCCCCGTGAAGGCGACCGCATCCTCATCGTCGACGACGAGCCCGCCGTCCGTGAGGCGCTCCAGCGCTCGCTCGCCTTCGAGGGGTACGAGACCGAGGTCGCCGTCGACGGCATCGACGCGCTGACCAGGGCCGAGGCGTACGCGCCCGATCTGATCGTGCTCGACATCCAGATGCCCAGGATGGACGGACTGACCGCGGCCCGCCGGCTGCGCGCCGCAGGATCGACGACGCCGATCCTGATGCTGACTGCGCGGGACACGGTCGGCGACCGGGTGACGGGGCTCGACGCGGGGGCCGACGACTATCTGGTCAAGCCGTTCGAGCTGGACGAGCTGTTCGCCCGGGTGCGGGCGCTGCTGCGGCGCAGTTCGTACGCGACGGCGACGAGCGTCACCACCGACGCCGACGTGCTGGCCTTCGCCGATCTGCGGATGGACCTGGTGACCCGCGAGGTCATGCGCGGTACCCGCCGGGTGGAGCTGACCCGTACGGAGTTCACGCTCCTCGAAATGTTTCTGGCGCACCCGCGCCAGGTGCTCACCCGCGAGCAGATCCTCAAGGCAGTGTGGGGCTTCGACTTCGAGCCCAGTTCGAATTCGCTGGATGTGTATGTGATGTATCTGCGGCGCAAGACGGAGGCGGCCGGCGAGCCGCGCCTGGTCCACACGGTGCGCGGAGTGGGGTACGTACTGCGGTCGGGCGGCGCGGAGTGATCGACAAGTTCCGTGCGCTGCCCCTGCGGTCGCGGCTGGCGCTGCTGGTCGCGGTCGCGGTGGCGGTGGCGGTCGCGGCCGTCTCCGTGACGTGCTGGTTCGTCGTGCGCGGCAAGCTGTACGACGAGATCGACGCCAAGCTGAAGTCCCAGAACGCGCCGCTGCAGTCCGGCGACATCGACCTCGCACTGCGCAACTGCTCCTCGACCCCGGCCGGCCGGACCGGCTACGGTCCCATGCCCGTCTACTACGTCCAGCTCGCCCGGGCCGACAGCGACAAACCGTGCGTCTCCGCCTACTCCGCCGGCACCGTCAAGGTCGACGGCAGTGACCAGCAGGTGGCGCGGGACGCGGACCCGACCGTCCTGACGTTCCGCAACGGCACGGACACCACCGGGAAGGACGTCCGCGTGCTCACCGTCGCGGCCCTCGTCCAGGGTCCGACGGGCGGGGTCGTCACGGACACCGCGGTGATGATCGCGTACCCGCTCAAGGAGACCGAGGGCACCCTCAACGATCTGGCCCTTCTGTTGCTCATCGTGTCCGGCGTCGGTGTGGTGGGCGCGGGCGCGGCCGGGCTCTGGGTCGCGCGTGCCGGTCTCAAGCCCGTCGACCGGCTCGCCGGGGCCGTCGAGCATGTCGCCCGCACCGAGGATCTGACGGTGCGCATCCCGGTCGAGGGCGAGGACGAGATCGCCCGGCTGTCCCGTTCCTTCAACTCGATGACCGCCGCGCTCGCCTCCTCCCGGGACCGGCAGGCGCAGCTGATCGCGGACGCCGGGCACGAGCTGCGTACGCCGCTGACCTCGCTGCGCACGAATATCGAGCTGCTGGCGCGCAGCGACGAGACGGGCCGGGCGATCCCGCCGGCGGACCGGGCTGCGCTGATGGCCTCGGTCAAGGCGCAGATGACCGAACTCGCCGCGCTCATAGGCGACCTGCAGGAACTGTCCCGGCCGGACGCCGTGGACCGCGGGCCGCTGAAGGTGGTCGCCCTGCACGAGATCGCCGAGGCCGCACTGGCCCGGGCGCGGCTGCGCGGGCCGGAGCTCGCCTTCGTGGCGGAGCTGACGCCCTGGTACGTACGGGCGGAGCCGGCCGCGCTGGAGCGGGCGGTGGTCAATGTGCTGGACAACGCGGTGAAGTTCTCGCCGCCGGGCAGCACGGTCGAGGTGGCTCTGAAGGCCGGCGACTTGACGGTACGGGATCACGGCCCCGGCATCCCGGCCGATGAACTACCGCACGTCTTCGAGCGGTTCTGGCGCTCGCCGTCGGCGCGCGCGCTGCCGGGCTCGGGCCTCGGTCTGTCGATCGTGGCCCGTACGGTCCAGCAGTCGGGCGGCGAGATCTCGCTCGGCCCGGCGGCGGGCGGCGGCACACACGCGGTGATCCGGCTGCCGGGGGCGGCGACGCCGCCGCCCTCCGAACCCTAGGTCCGGGCGCGCCCCCAGGTCCTAGTTGTGGCGGATCAGTGAATCGACCAGTCCCGAGCGGGTGCTGGGGAAGTCCAACGGCACGATGCCGAGTCCCTTCCACCCGCTCGCCTCGGCACCGTTGACGAAGGTGTGCACCCTCGGGTTGAGGTTGTCGGAGTTCCAGCGCGGCGGCAGATACGCGGAGGTACTGACGAAGTTGATGTACAGCTTGCCGGGCTGCTGGGCCGCCTTGCGGAAGTGCGCCTCGATCTTGGGGTACTTGGCGTTCGGCGCGGCGTTCCAGTCGTCCTGGATGTCGAAGAAGTTGCCGTCGCCCCAGCGGAGGCCGGGCAGCCCGCCGTTGTCGCCGATCAGCACGACCTTGCCGCGTGCCTCGCCCAGCGCCGGCAGTCCGTCGCCGATGCGGAACAGCGGGCGCCAGCCCTTGTTGTCGAGGTAGATGTCGAAGATGCGGCGGAAGGCGGCGTCGCTCTCCTGCGAGTACTCCTGCTTGACGCGCATCAGGACCGTCTCGGAGGGGTGGGCGGCGAGGAAGTCCCGGCAGGCGATGAGCACATCGCCGAACATCAGGTTCTGGTAGGCCGCCCCATGGTGGATGGCGAAGGAGTCCCCGGTGATCCGGCACCGTACGTCCAGGAAGCGGATGCCGCTGTTCAACTGGTCGGCGATGGTGGTGTTCTGGCACTGGGCCCAGAGTCCGCCGAAGCGCGCGCCCGAGTCATGGGTGCCGGGGATCGTCAGCCGTGCCAGCGCGGTCGAGTCGCCGACGCCCGCCATCCAGTCCTGCGCGGACAGGGTGCGCCGAGGTGCGGCGAACGCGGGTGCGCCGATGAGGGCGGTCGCGGAGACGGCTGCCGCACCCGCGAGAAAGCTCCGTCGGTCCATGGTCCGGGATTATGGCGGGGCCACGTCAAGTCCCGCAGGGCGGGTACGCGCCAGTAATGACCGACGCTTTCCGGCCGACCCCCACCCCGCTTCAGGGCCCGGCCGTGCGGGGCGCCCTCGCCCGTGGACGACAGTGGGGCGGCAGGCAATCCGCCCGCCGCCCCACTCCCGCGTACCGCTACTTCACGACCGTGATCCGGTCCGCGGCCGGCGGCGTGATCGGCTTGGCCGCCGTCGAGTTCGCCGCCAAGTAGGCGTTGAAGACATCCAGGTCGGACGCGCCGACCAGCTTGTTCTTGTGCTCCTTGAAGACGGGGAAACCGTCGCCGCCACCCGCCAGGAACTCGTTCAGCGCGACCCGGTAGGTCTTCGCCGGGTCGAGCGCGACGCCGTTCAGCTTCACCGAGTCGACGACGATCCGCGCCGCCCCCGTCTTCGTCATGTCCAGGGTGTACGTGAAGCCCGCCGAGACCTGGAGGATCTTCGGCGAGGCCTCGTTCGGGCCGCTGACCTGCTGCTGGAGCGCGGTGATCAGCTGGGCGCCGGTGAGGTCGACGACGTTCATCATGTTGGTGAAGGGCTGCACGGTGAATGACTCGCCGTAGGTCACCACACCGTCGCCCTCGCTCCCGGAGGCCTTGTAGACCAGGTCGGACCTGATGCCGCCCGGGTTCATCAGCGCGAGCTGCGCGCCGCCCTTGTCCGCCGGGGCCAGGCCCGTCAGCTGCGCGTCCGTGATCAGGTCGCCGAGCGGCTTCTCCAGTGCGGTGGAGCCACGGCCGTTGATGTCGGCGGAGATCCAGCCCTGCGGGCGGTTGGCGACCGGCGCGGCGAGCTTGTTCCAGCGCGCGATGAGCGCCGTCATGTCCTCGGCCTTGGCCTGGTCACGGCTGACGATGTGGTTCGCGGACTTCACCGACGTACGCACGATGTCCTTGGTGCGGCGGTCGTAGGTGAGGGTGGTGTCCGTGTAGAGCTTGCCGTACGAGGCCGCCGAAGTGACCATGCGCGGCTTGCCGGACGGGTCCGGGATCGTGCACACATACGCCTGATGGGTGTGGCCCGTGACCAGGGCGTCCACCTTCGGCGTGAGGTTCTTGGCGATGTCCACGATCGGGCCCGAGATACCGGCGCCGGGCCCGGCCGAGTCGCAGTTGTAGTTGTACGAGGAAGAGGCGGGCAGGCCGCCCTCGTGGATGAGCGCGACGATCGACTTCACGCCCTGGCGGTCGAGCTCACGGGCGTACTTGTTGATTGTCTCGACCTCGTCGTTGAACTTGAGGCCCTTGATGCCATTGGCGTTGACGATGTCCGGCGTGCCTTCGAGGGTGACCCCGATGAAGCCGATCTTGACGCCGTTCTTCTTCCAGACGGTGTACGGCTTGAGGATCGGCCGACCGGTCTTCTCATTGGTGACGTTGGCCGCGAGGTAGGGGAAGTCCGCTCCCTTGAACTTCTTCCCCTGCTCGTAGCAGCCCTCGACCGGGTGACAACCGCCGTTCTGGAGGCGGCCGAGCTCGACCGCGCCCTCGTCGAACTCGTGGTTGCCGACGGCTGTGACATCCAGGTCAATCTTGTTCAGCGCCTCGATGGTCGGCTCGTCGTGGAAGAGCCCGGACAGCAGCGGGCTGGCGCCGACCAAGTCGCCGCCGGCGGCGGTGATGGAGTACGCGTTCCCCTTGCGGGCATTGCGCAGGGAAGTCGCAAGGTACTCGGCACCACCGGCCGGTATCACCTTGACCGTGCCGTCGGGCTGCGTCTCACTGACGGTCCCGGCCGAGCCGGCGGGCGGCTCCAGGTTCCCGTGCAGGTCGTTGAAGGAGAGCAACTGCACGTCCACGGTGCGGCCATGGGCCCGCCCATGTCCATGGCTCTGCTCCTGCGCCCCGGCGGGCATCGCGGCGACCAGTGCGCCGACGGTGGTCAGTCCAGCGACCGCGGCGAGTATGCGGCGGCGGTTCTTGTGCGGTGTCGCTGACATCTGTCCCCTTGTCAGTTCAGCGTGGTCAAAGGCTGCGAGCGGAAGCCTAGAGTCAACGCGCGTAGCGCGACAGGGGGTACGGGTTACGACATGGTTGCCATCGTTCGTCAAGAGGGCCACTCGCGCCCTCGGCCGCTACTCTGTCCGGCCGTCGCCGACGACCTCGTACCGCGATGCGGAACCGGACGCCCCGGACGATCGGCTGCACGCATGACCTGGCAGTTACCGCCTCCAACGTGCCGCACAGCCGTACCCTCGACCCATGACCACTGAAGCGGTGATTCCGGAGCCCGGCCGGCAGATTCAGACCCTTGACGAGCTCAGCCCCGGGCAGGCCCAGGACGTGCTCGACATGCTCGACGAAGCCGCCCGTGCCGACGGGATGCAGGCCGTCTCCGAGCAGGGGCGGCTGCAGCTGAAGGGCGGCAGGCGGGAGGGCGTTCGGCATCTTCTGCTCACCGTCGGCGGCGAGCTGACCGGGTATGCGCAGCTGGAGGACACCGACCCCGTCGAGGCCCCGGCCGCCGAGTTGGTCGTGCATCCCGGGCACCGGGGGCGGGGGCACGGGCGGGCGCTCGGGAGTGCGCTGCTGGGGGCCTCCGGGAAGCGGCTGCGGGTGTGGGCGCACGGCGGGAAGTCCGCCGCGCGGCATCTGGCCCAGGTGCTCGGGCTGACCCTTTTCCGTGAACTGCGCCAGCTGCGACGGCCGTTGAGCCCGCTGGACATTCCCGAGCCGGTGTTCCCGGCGGGTGTGACCGTACGCACCTTTGTCCCGGGGCAGGACGACGCGGCCTGGCTCGCGGTGAACGCCGCCGCCTTCGCGCACCACCCCGAGCAGGGCTCACTGACCCAGCGGGACCTCGACGACCGCAAGAGCGAGCCCTGGTTCGACCCCAAGGGCTTCTTCCTGGCCGAGCGCGACGGGGAGATCATCGGCTTCCACTGGACGAAGGTGCACGCCGCGGAGCACCTCGGCGAGGTGTACGTCCTCGGCATCCGCCCCGACGCCCAGGGCGGCGGCCTCGGCAAGGCCCTCACGGCGATCGGACTGCGCCATCTCGCCGCGCAGGGACTGCCGACCGCGATGCTGTACGTCGACGCGGACAACCCCGCGGCGCTGGCGGTGTACGAGCGGCTGGGCTTCGTCACGCACGAGGTGGATCTGATGTACCGCACCGAGTCCTGAGGCGCAGGCGTACGGCACTGAGTCCTGAGCCAGTGAACGGCCGGCGGGGCACGCCGGCACCCTGAGCGGCTGAACGGCCGGCCGGGCGCCCCGGCACCCTGAGCCGCAGGCGTACCGCACCAGGCCCTGAGCCGCTGAACGGCCGGCCGGGCGTCCCGGGCACTTGCCGGGGCCACCGTCGCCGCTGCATTCTGGCGGCTGCGCCGACGCCACGGCCGGCCCGCGCGACGCGGAATCACCCGCCGGACCCCCCGGGGGCCCCGCCCCGCTTCCCCTCACGTCATGTCGTTGTTACCGGCCATTCAGACGACCTTGCGACCCTCACTCAATGCAGCCCGCTGTGCCCGCCTCCCCGAACGGGAAGATCCCCCCGGTCCCGGCCCTCTCCGACGCGCCCATCACGCCTTCCAGGCGGAAGAATGGGTTCATGAGCCAGCAGCCCGCCGAGGTACCGGTCCAGCACCCCCAGCCGTCCGTCGGTTCGATAGCCGCGCACCGCCCGCACACCGTCGCGGCCACGGTCTCCGACCTGGAACCAGACATCGACGCCGATCTCGACACGTACGAGGAGGAGCGCGAAGGCGTCGGCGAACTGCCGGCGGGGCGGTTCCTTGACCGCGAGCGCAGCTGGCTCGCCTTCAACGAGCGCGTTCTGGAGCTCGCCGAGGACCCCGCGACCCCCCTGCTCGAACGGGCGAACTTCCTGGCGATCTTTGCCAGCAACCTCGACGAGTTCTTCATGGTCCGGGTCGCCGGACTCAAACGCCGCATCGCCACCGGCGTCGCCACCCGCTCCGCCTCCGGCCTGCAGCCCCGCGAGGTCCTGGACCTGATCTGGACCCGTTCGCGCGAGCTCATGGCCCGGCACGCCGCCGCCTACCAGCAGGACATCGCCCCGGCGCTCGCCGACGAGGGCATCCACCTGATCCGCTGGCCGGACCTCACCGAGAAGGAGCAGGCGCGCCTCTTCACGCTCTTCCGCCAGCAGATCTTCCCCGTGCTCACCCCACTGGCCGTGGACCCGGCGCACCCCTTCCCTTACATCTCCGGTCTGTCGCTCAATCTGGCCGTCGTGGTGCGGAACCCGGTCAGCGGGCACCGCCACTTCGCCCGGGTGAAGGTCCCGCCGCTGCTGTCCCGCTTCCTGGAGGCGTCCCCGCAGCGATACGTGCCGCTGGAGGACGTCATCGCGGCACACCTGGAGGAGCTCTTCCCCGGCATGGAGGTGCTCGCGCACCACATGTTCCGGGTGACCAGGAACGAGGACCTGGAGGTCGAGGAGGACGACGCCGAGAACCTCCTTAAGGCCCTGGAGAAGGAGCTCATGCGGCGCCGCTTCGGCCCGCCGGTGCGCCTCGAGGTCGAGGAGTCCATCGATCCGTACGTCCTCGACCTGCTGGTCCGCGAGCTGAAGGTCTCCGACGCCGAGGTCTACCCGCTGCCCGGGCCGCTGGACCTGACCGGACTGTTCGGCATCGCGAAGCTGGACCGCCCCGAGCTGAAGTACCCGAAGTTCGTCGCGGGCACCCACCGGGACCTCTCCGAGGTCGAGTCGGCCTCCGCGCCCGACATCTTCATGGCGCTGCGCGAGCGCGACGTGCTGCTGCACCACCCCTACGACTCGTTCTCGACGTCCGTCCAGGCCTTCCTGGAGCAGGCCGCGGCCGACCCGGACGTGCTGACCATCAAGCAGACGCTGTACCGCACCAGCGGCGAGTCCCCGATAGTGGACGCGCTGATCGACGCCGCCGAGTCGGGCAAGCAGGTCCTCGTCCTCGTCGAGATCAAGGCCCGCTTCGACGAGCAGGCCAACATCAAGTGGGCGCGGAAGCTGGAGGAGGCCGGCTGCCATGTCGTCTACGGGCTCGTCGGTCTCAAGACCCACTGCAAGCTGTCGCTGGTGGTACGCCAGGAGGGCGACACACTGCGCCGCTACTCCCACGTCGGCACCGGCAACTACCACCCGAAGACCGCCCGCCTCTACGAGGACCTGGGGCTGCTGACCTCGGACCCGCAGGTCGGCGCGGACCTCTCGGACCTGTTCAACCGGCTGTCGGGATACTCGCGCCGCGAGACGTACCGCCGGCTTCTGGTCGCCCCCAAGTCCCTGCGCGACGGCCTCATTTCGCGCATCAACAAGGAAGTCGCGCACCACCGCGCCGGACGCCCCGCCTACGTACGCTTCAAGGTCAACTCGATGGTGGACGAGGCCGTCATCGACGCCTGCTACCGGGCCGCCATGGCGGGCGTGCCGGTGGACATCTGGGTCCGCGGCATATGCGCGATACGCCCCGGGGTCCCCGGCCTCTCGGAGAACATCCGGGTGCGCTCGATACTCGGCCGCTTCCTGGAGCACTCCCGGATCTTCGCCTTCGGCAACGGCGGCGAGCCCGAAGTGTGGTTCGGCAGCGCCGACATGATGCACCGCAACCTCGACCGCCGTATCGAGGCACTGGTTCGGGTCACCGACCCGGCCCACCGCGCGGCCCTGACCCGGCTGCTGGAGACCGGCATGTCCGACACCACGTCGTCCTGGCACCTGGGCCCGGACGGCGCGTGGACCCGGCATTCGACGGACTCGGACGGCCAGCCGCTGCGGAACGTACAGGAGATGCTCATAGACGCCCGGAGGCGCCGGCGTGCACAGCCCTGATCTGTCCCGGCAGGACGCTGCCCCCGTCCCGGCCGCCCTCTCCGCCGTACCCACGGCGGGCGAGGCGCTGGCCAGGTATCTGCATGCCCGGGCGGGCGACTTCCTGCGCAGTCTGCGGCTGCACAGCGAAAGCGGCGCGGACACCGCGGGCGTGGCGGAGGCCGCCCGCGCGCTGCGCCGGGCTGCCCGGCGCATCAGCGGGACGCTGCACACCTTCCGGCCGCTGCTCGACCCCTCCTGGGCGGACGAGCTGCGCACCGAACTGGCCTGGCTGTCCGCGACGTTGGCACAGGAACACGCCTGCACCTCGCGGCTCGGCCGACTGCTCGAAGCGCTGTCGCGGCTGTCGGGGGCGAGCCCGCTGCCATCGGCGAGGGGGGAGCTTCGCCCGCTCGACAACGATGCCCCCTCGTCTGTCGTGTCCGGTGTCTCCGAAACCGCCGCAGGCACCCTGCGCACCACGGGCAGCCTGACCGTGGGGGCCGCGCGCGCCGGAGCCCTCCTGGAGCGGCAGCTCACCCTTGCCAGGACCCGCGCCCACTCCGCGGCCCTCCAGGCACTCGGCTCCTCCCGCTTCCACGCGGTCGCCGACTCCGTCGCCGTGCTCGCCTCCGAGTTGCCGCTGGTCCCGGCGGCAGCCGGCCCGGCCGCCGAGACCCTGGCCCTGCCCGCCGAGCTCGCCGAGCGGCAGCTGCTCGAAGCCGTCGCCGCGCTGCCGCTGGGCCGCGCCGCGCACCCGTACAACGCGGACGCCCTGGTGTACGGCCTCGCCACCGCATCGGCCGAAGAGGCGCAGGACGCCCCCTGGCACCAGGTCCGGCTGCTGCTGCGCATGCACCGCTACGCACAGGAAGTGCTGCACCCGCAGGCGGATCCGGTGCTCTGCCGGGCGGGTCTCGTCCTCGACCACCACCGCGACGCCGCCGAGGCCGCCGCGGCCGCGGCCACGGCGGCCCGCACACCGCGGATCGCCCCGGCCACCGCGTACGCCCTCGGGGTGCTGCACGCCGACCAGCGGCACGAGGTGGAGGCCGCCCGGTTCACCTTCCAGCAGGTGTGGCGGACCACGGCGGTGACCGCCCCATGAGGAGGGCGGGGCTCCGATGAGGGACGAGACCGTACTGGCCGCGGGCTGTGTGCTGTGGCGGCGTTCCCCGTACGGCGACGAGGGCATCGAGATCTGCCTCGTACACAGGCCCAAGTACGACGATTGGTCGCATCCGAAAGGGAAGCAGAAGCGCCTCGAGAAGAGTCTCGACTGCGCACTGCGCGAGGTGCTCGAGGAGACCGGCCACCACTGTGTACCGGGTGCCCGGCTGCCCACCGCGCGTTACGTCGCAAACGGGCGGCCCAAGCAGGTCAGCTACTGGGCGGCCGAGGCGACGACGGGATCCTTCACCCCGGGCGAAGAGGTGGACCGCATTCTCTGGATGCCGCCCGCGGCGGCCCGCAACCGCCTCACCCAGCCCCGCGACCGCATGCTCGTCGACGCCCTGCTAGAGGCCCTGCACTCGGCGTGAGGGCCAGTGACCCAGGCCACCGGCGGGCACTCAGCTGCCCGACACGGTTCACCTTCCGTTCACTCTCCCCCGTGGGCGGCTTCATCTGATCTGCCTAATTTCGGCCCTACAAGGTGACCGGCACCGCGCCGGTTCCCCCACCCCCGAAACGCGCCGCGTCCCGCGGCTCCTGGAAGGAACACCCGAAAGTGAAGCTTCAGCGCAAGAACGGGCTTCGCGCCACCGCGCTCGGCGCCCTCGCCGTGACCGGCGCCCTGGTCCTCACGGCGTGCGGTTCGGACGACAACGCGGGCGGCACCGGCGGCAGCGGCGAGAAGACCAGCGCCGCGTCGAACATCAAGTGCGACGGTGCGAAGGGCAAGCTGCTCGCCTCCGGCTCCAGCGCTCAGAAGAACGCCATGGACCTCTGGGTCAAGAACTACATGGCGGCGTGCTCGGGGGTCGAGGTCAACTACAAGGCCTCCTCGTCCGGTGAGGGCATCATCGCCTTCAACCAGGGCACCGTGGGCTTCGCCGGCTCCGACTCGGCGCTCAAGCCCGAAGAGGCCGCCGAGTCGAAGAAGGTCTGCAAGAGCGGCCAGGGCATCAACCTGCCCATGGTCGGTGGCCCGATCGCCATCGGCTACAACCTTCAGGGCGTCGACAATCTGACGCTGGACGCCCCGACCCTCGCCAAGATCTTCAACGGCAAGATCAAGAAGTGGAACGACCCGGCGATCGCCCAGCTCAACAAGGGCGCGACGCTGCCGGACAAGGCCATCCAGGCCTTCCACCGCTCCGAGGACTCCGGCACCACGGCGAACCTCGGCAAGTACCTGGCCGCCACGGCCAAGGCCGACTGGCCCTACGAGCCCGAGAAGAAGTGGCCGGCCCCCGGTGGCCAGGCCGCGTCCGGCTCCTCCGGCGTCGCCGCCCAGGTCAAGCAGGTCGACGGCGCGATCGGTTACTTCGAGCTCTCCTACGCGAGCTCGCAGTCCATCCCGACCGTGAAGGTCAACACCGGTGCCGCGGCCCCGGTCGAGGCCTCCTCCGAGAACGCCTCCAAGGCCATTGCCGCCGCCAAGATCAAGGGCACCGGCAAGGACCTGGCTCTCGGCCTCGACTACACCACCAAGGCCGAGGGCGCCTACCCGCTCGTCCTGGTGACCTACGAGGTCGTCTGCGACAACGGCAACAAGGCCGACACCCTGGGCACGGTCAAGTCCTTCCTGACCTACACCGCCAGCGACGAGGGTCAGAAGATCCTCGCGGACGCCGGCTACGCCCCGATCCCGGCCGAGATCAACGCCAAGGTCCGCGAGACGATCGCGGGTCTGAAGTAACGCAACCGGCCGGCGGGGGCACTCCAGCCTCCGCCGGCCGACCCATCCGGTGCACCGCCGCCAGGGGAGTCCTGCCGCTCCCCCACCACAGACCGGAAAGATCATGGCTTCCACCACACCCATAGACTCCCCTCCTCCAACGCCGGCTCCGCCGTCCGCCAGGAAGAGCACCTCCACGGGTCGCGCAGGCGACAAGGTCTTCATCGGCCTGTCCCGCGGCTCGGGAATCCTGCTCCTGGTGATCATGGCGTCGATCGCCGCGTTCCTCACCTACCGCGCCGCCATCGCCATCTCGAAGGACGAGGGCAACTTCCTCACCACCTTCGACTGGAACCCGGCGGGCAACCCGCCGGTCTTCGGCATCGCGGTCCTCCTCTTCGGCACGGTGATCAGCTCGATCATCGCGATGGTGATCGCCGTTCCGGTCGCCGTCGGCATCGCGCTGTTCATCTCGCACTACGCGCCGCGCAAGCTGGCCGCGCCCATCGCCTACGTCGTGGATCTGCTGGCCGCCGTTCCGTCGATCATCTACGGCATCTGGGGCGCCCTCTTCCTGGTCCCGTACCTCGAAGGTCTCAACCTCTGGCTCGACGAGTTCTTCGGCTGGACGTACATCTTCGAGAAGACCGAGGTCGGCGTCGCCCGCTCGCTGTTCACCGTGGGCATTCTGCTCGCGATCATGATCCTGCCGATCGTGACCAGCGTCAGCCGCGAAGTCTTCCTGCAGGTCCCGCGGATGAACGAGGAGGCAGCCCTCGCCCTCGGCGCCACCCGCTGGGAGGTCATCCGGATGTCGGTCCTCCCGTTCGGCCGCTCGGGCGTGATCTCCGCCTCGATGCTGGGCCTGGGCCGTGCGCTCGGCGAGACGATGGCCGTCGCCACGGTCCTCTCCCCGAGCTTCGTGATCTCTCTGCATCTGCTCAACCCGGGCGGCGGAACGTTCGCCCAGAACATCGCGGCGAAGTTCGACGAGGCCAATGAGCTCGGGCGCAACGCCCTGATCGCCTCCGGCCTGGTCCTGTTCGTCCTGACCCTGCTGGTCAACGGCGCGGCCCGGCTGATCATCGCCCGCCGCAAGGAGTACTCGGGGGCCAACGCATGAGCCAGACAGCCGTCAAGGACAGGCCGACCCCGGCCCCCGCCGCCCGCAAGGGCCCCCTCAGCGCCCGGTCCCTGCCGCGTTGGGCCCCCGTCGCATTCGCGGTCGTCTCGATCGCCCTCGGCTGCAGCATCAGCATCGCGGCCGGCTGGGAGAGCCGCGTTCAGTGGGGCCTCGTCTCGGCCCTGTTCTTCGTGCTCGTCTCGTACGTCGTCACCTCGATCGTCGAGAACAAGCGCCAGGCGAAGGACCGCCTCGCCACCAGCGTCGTGTGGGTCTGCTTCATCCTCGCCGTGATCCCGCTGTTCTCGCTGATCTGGGTGACCGTCAGCCGCGGTGTGAAGGTCCTCAACGGGTACTTCCTCAGCCACTCCATGGCCGGCGTCCCCGGCTTCGAGGCGGGCGGCGGCGTCTACCACGCCATCATCGGCACCCTGGAGCAGGTCGGCCTCGCCACCCTCGTCTCGGTGCCGATCGGTCTGCTGACCGCGGTCTACCTCGTGGAGTACGGCAAGGGCGCGCTCGCCAAGGCCGTCACCTTCTTCGTCGACGTCATGACGGGCATCCCGTCGATCGTCGCCGGTCTCTTCATCCTCTCGATCATGCTGATGTCCCACCTTCAGCCGTCCGGCCTGATGGGCGCGCTGGCGCTGTCGATCCTGATGATCCCGGTCGTGGTCCGCTCCACCGAGGAGATGCTCAAGCTCGTCCCGAACGAGCTGCGCGAAGCCTCGCTGGCCCTCGGTGTACCGAAGTGGCGCACGATCCTGAAGGTGGTCATCCCGACCGCGCTCGGGGGTATCACCACGGGTGTGATGCTCGCGATCGCGCGTATCGCCGGTGAGACCGCGCCGATCATGCTTCTGGTCTTCGGCAGCCAGCTGATCAACACCAACCCGTTCGAAGGCGCCCAGTCCTCGCTCCCCTTCTACATCTGGGAGCAGTACCGGGTCGGCAGCGAGGCGTCGTACGACCGCGCCTGGGCCGCCGCCCTGGTCCTGATCGCCTTCGTCATGCTCCTCAACCTGGTGGCCCGTGGCATAGCCCGCTGGAAAGCCCCCAAGACCGGCCGCTGACGCGGCGATTAGGAAGTGATCCCCATGGCCAAGCGAATCGACGTCAGCGGCCTGACTGCCTACTACAGCTCCCACAAGGCGATCGAGGACATCTCGATGACCGTGGAGCCCCGCTCCGTGACGGCCTTCATCGGCCCGTCCGGCTGCGGCAAGTCCACGTTCCTGCGCACCCTGAACCGTATGCACGAGGTCACGCCCGGCGGCCGCGTCGAGGGCAAGGTGCTGCTGGACGACGAGAACCTGTACGCCTCCAGCGTGGACCCCGTCGCCGTACGCCGTACGGTCGGCATGGTCTTCCAGCGGCCGAACCCGTTCCCGACGATGTCGATCTTCGACAATGTCGCGGCGGGCCTGCGGCTGAACGGCTCGTACAAGAAGAACCAGCTGGCGGACGTCGTCGAGAAGTCCCTCAAGGGCGCGAACCTCTGGAACGAGGTCAAGGACCGCCTGAACAAGCCCGGCTCCAGCCTCTCCGGCGGCCAGCAGCAGCGGCTGTGCATCGCCCGCGCGATCGCGGTCGAGCCGGACGTGCTGCTGATGGACGAGCCGTGCTCGGCCCTGGACCCGATCTCGACGCTCGCGATCGAGGACCTGATCGGGGAGCTGAAGGAGCGCTTCACGATCGTCATCGTGACGCACAACATGCAGCAGGCGGCGCGGGTCTCGGACCGTACGGCGTTCTTCAACCTCTCGGCGGTCGGGCAGCCCGGGAGGCTGATCGAGATCGACGAGACGGAGCGGATCTTTGCGAATCCGTCGGTGCAGGCGACCGAGGACTACATCTCGGGACGCTTCGGATAGTCACCGGCGCCACGAGCGTCCTGCGGTGCTGCATGGCGGTGCCACCGCAAGACGAAGGGCCCGCCCCCTCTCCCAGGGGGCGGGCCCAGCCGTTGCCCCCTACCGGGGCTCCGCCCCGGACCCGCGCCTCAATCGCCGGCGGGGCTGAATGGCCGGCCCGTCCGGGAGGCTTGGGGGCCCCGCCGCAGTCCGGGAAGGTTGGGGAGGAGGTCCCCGCCGCGACGCCGAGGGCAGGGATCCGGGGCGGCCGCAGCTCCGCCGTCGCACGGCCGGGCCAACACTCACAGGGCGCGGTCCGAAAGCCCACAGCCACCGCCGCGAAGCCGACGGGTCGGGTCGAAGCCGCAAATCGATACAGCGAGAAGGGACAGGGGCCGGGGCCGGGGACTCTTCGAGCCGTCAGCCGAAGATCAGGTACACGAGCCCATAGCTCAGCGCAGCGACAATCGCCGCGGCCGGCATCGTGATGAACCACCCCATGACGATGTTCTTCGCAACCCCCCAGCGCACCGCGTTCACCCGCTTCGTCGCGCCCACCCCCATGATCGCGGACGTGATCACATGCGTCGTCGAGATCGGCGCATGGAACAGGAAGGCAGAGCCGAACATGATCGACGCCCCCGTCGTCTCCGCCGCGAACCCCTGCGGCGGATCCAGCTCGATGATCTTGCGGCCGAGCGTCCGCATGATCCGCCACCCACCCGCGTATGTCCCGAGCGACAGCATCAGCGCACATGCGATCTTCACCCATACCGGAATCGCATCGCCCTCGTCCTCCACGCCCGCGATGACGAGCGCCATCACCACGATGCCCATCGTCTTCTGCGCGTCCTGGAGTCCGTGACCGAGCGCCATGCCCGCCGCCGAGACGGTCTGCGCTATCCGAAAACCACGCTTGACCCTGTTCGGACTGGCCTTCCGGAACATCCACAGGATCGCGACCATCACCAGATACCCGCAGATCAGACCCACGACCGGCGAGACGAACATCGGAATGACGACCTTGTCGAGCACCCCGGACCAGATGACCCCTGTGCCGCCCGCGAGCGCCGCGCCGACCATTCCGCCGAACAGCGCGTGAGACGAGGACGACGGCAGTCCGAAGTACCAGGTGACCAGGTTCCACACGATCGCCCCGAGCAGCGCGGCGAAGAGGATGCCCATCCCCTGGTTGCCCGTGGGCGTGTCGATGAGCCCTTCGCTGACGGTCTTCGCTACGCCCTGTCCGAGGAAGGCACCGGCGAGGTTCATCACCGCGGCCATCGCCAGCGCCGCGCGCGGCGTCAGCGCACGCGTGGAGACCGAGGTCGCGATCGCGTTCGCGGAGTCGTGAAAGCCATTGGTGTACGTGAATCCGAGCGCGACACCAATGGTCACGATCAGGGCAAGGGTGTCCACGAGGTTCAGGACTCCTTGACCGCGATGGTCTCCACGGTGTTCGCAACATGCTCGAAGGCGTCGGCCGCCTCCTCCAGCACATCCACGATCTGCTTGAGCTTGAGCACCTCGATGGCGTCGTACTTACCGTTGAAGAGCGTCGCAAGGAGCTTGCGGTGAATCTGGTCGGCCTGGTTCTCCAGGCGGTTGACCTCGATCCAGTACTCGGTCAGGTTGTCCATGGTCCGCAGATGCGGCATGGCCTCCGCGGTCAGCTCCGCGGCCCGGGCCAGGACCTCGATCTGCTGCTCGACCCCCTTGGGGAGCTCCTCGACCTGGTAGAGCACGACCAGGTCGACGGCCTCCTCCATGAAGTCCATGATGTCGTCGAGCGACGACGCGAGTTTGTAGATGTCCTCGCGGTCGAACGGCGTGATGAACGAGGAGTTCAGCTGGTGGAAGATCGCGTGCGTGGCGTCGTCCCCAGCGTGTTCCGCTGCCCGCATCCGCTCCGCGATCTCGGCCCGGCCGGAGGCATCCGCCCCGAGCAATTCCATGAGGAGCTTCGAGCCCGTGACGATGTTGTCCGCGGATGCGGCAAACATGTCGTAGAAGCTCGTCTCCCTGGGGGTCAGACGAAATCGCACGTGGGGTCCTCGGGGTGCTCTGGATTTGGTCAGGCTGATGCTAGGTGCATCATCCGGCCACGGCTAACCGGCGTCCATCAGTGTCGCCCATCGAGCACAGTGATCAGCACGGGGTCCCCATGCCCCGATCCGGCGGGATTCGTTACCATATACCCACGAGGGGTATCCAGGCCCTTTCTGGACAACGGGAGGACGCGATGACGACCACCGAGGCGGCCGGCCCCCCGGTCACGGACCACGACCACGGTGTGCACGGATACCACAAGCAGAAGGACGAACACCTCAAGCGACTGCGCCGGATCGAGGGCCAGATCCGCGGGCTGCAGCGGATGGTCGACGAGGACGTCTACTGCATCGACATACTTACCCAGGTCTCCGCTTCCACGAAGGCGCTGCAGTCCTTCGCCCTTCAGCTCCTCGAGGAGCATCTGCGGCACTGCGTCGCAGACGCAGCGGTGAAGGGCGGCGAAGAGATCGATGCGAAGGTCGAGGAGGCGACGAAGGCGATCGCGCGTCTCCTTCGTACCTGATACGCCCGACACACCTGATACGCCCGACGCAGCTGATACGCCCGACAGCAACCGGTATGTCCAGCAAGCCGGAAGCGCCCATGGGCCGCGGCGACGACCTCCCGGCCGCGCCCCTCATTCATTCCTGCCGGGTCGCGGCGAACCGCTCGGCCGCCACCTTCAGCACCTCGTCGATACGGTCCGGGCTGAGCCGCTCCTCGTCAGCGGCCGACGCCGCAATGATCAACTCGCCACACAGCTCGATCTCGGCGAGGGCCACGTGGTCCTGGACGAGTGTCGTACTGGGCGGTGCCACGTGCAATCACCTCTTCCTGCCGGTCCCGACTTCCTAGCGTAGGGAGTGATGCACAGCGCGCGCATGGCACGTCCGGACCATTTAGGCCCTGATCCTCCCGGCGTAAATGTCCCGTTCCTCCGGCAGACGCACGACAACCGGCGCCCCGAAGTCGTACAGCAGGGTGGTCGAGGTGACGGCGACCGTACCCCTCTCATTGGTGAAACTGAACCGGTGCCGCACCTTGCGCAACCGGCCCTGTTCGTCGAGGTAGGCGTCGAAGGGCACGGTGTCCTTGGCGAACCCTTTCGCCGCTGCCGCCAGTGAGGCGCGGGCATGCGGTTCGGCGGCGCGTGCGGCCTGTGCGATGTCGCTCGTGCCGCGGTAGTGCCGCACCGTCGTCCCGGCGAGCCGCTCGTCCCCGACGTAGGTCACACCCTGTGCGCTGCGCAGCAGTTCGGCGGCGGCGAGCGGATCGGTCGCGCCCCCGGTGACCAGGTTCCCGTCCTCCAGCGTGGTCGTGTCGACCCGTACCCACTTGTCGGCGGGTACGCCCGCGCCCCGGTTCTTCATGTACAGCGCGCCCGGCGCCAGCAGCTCGGTGACCGGACTGTGCTCGTCCGCACCCGCGGGGTCCTTGGGCAGCACGACGACGAGCTGCCCCATCCGCCGCCTGAAGTCGTAGCCGCCCTCGCCCCGGATCGTCACCCGGGTCCCGCCGGTGGCCGTCTCCATGGACGTACGGGCCCTGGAACTCCCGGTCGCGGCAAGTACGTCCGCGGCCCTGCGCACCCGGTCGGCCGCTCCGCCGCCCCACCGGTCGTCGGCGACCGCGCCACCGCCTGCGGAACAGCCGCTGGTCGCCGCCATCCCCAGTACGGCGGCCGCCACGGCGATAGCCCCGCTCCTGCGCCTGTGCTGCTGCACCACCATCGCCTGCCAACCCCCAACACCGGACCGCTGCTTCCAGGAGAGCCCCACCCGTCCCGCATAACGACTGCCTGGGCCCCTCGTCACGCGAGTCGGGCGCCCGCAAGTCCCAGTACCGTGGAGTGGTGCACCCGCAGGCCCCCGCCGGCGACGCGTCGGCCCACCACACCACCACCACCGAACGGGGCTCCTTCGCCATGGCCCGATGCACCTGCGGCTGGCTGGGGCCCGCGCGGCGTTCGCGCGAACGGGCACGTACAGACGCCGCATTGCACACCTCGGCATTCGACTCCGCGCGCTGACGGAACCTCTCGCTCCCCAGAGCCGTCTCGTCCCCCAGGAGGTTCCATGGACCGGCGCGCGCTGCTCACCACCGCTGTAGTTCTGACCGCTGCCGCCTGCACAGGCAAGAAGGACGGCACCGGCACGACAGCGGCCACCACCACGACAACCACGACCACCCGGAGCAAAGGCGGCACCGCTCCCGCCACCGCTTCCGCGGCCGGCTCGGACTGGACCGCGCTCGCACGCGGGCTCGACGGGAAGCTCGTACGGCCCGGGGACGCCGCGTACCCCGCCGCCCGGCAGCTCTACAACACGCGCTTCGACTCGCTGAAGCCCGCGGCCGTCGCGTATGTCGCCGGTAGTGACGACGTCAAGGAGTGCCTGGCCTGGGCCAGGGCCCACCGCACCCCCGTCTCCATCCGCAACGGCGGCCACTCCTATGCCGGTTGGTCGTCGGGCAACGGCCGCCTCGTCATCGATGTGTCGTCCCTCAACCGCATCACGGCGGACGGTTCCATCGGTGCGGGCGCCAAGCTGATCGACGTCTACAACACCCTCGCGCGCAGCGGCCGCACCATACCCGCGGGCTCCTGCCCCTCCGTCGGCGTCTCCGGGCTCACCCTCGGCGGCGGGCACGGCGTCACCTCGCGTGCGTACGGACTGACCTGCGACAGCCTCGTCTCGGCGACCATCGTCACGGCCGACGGCAAGCTGCTGACGGCGAGCGCGAAGGAGAACAAGGACCTCTTCTGGGCGCTGCGCGGCGCCGGCAACGGCAACTTCGGCGTCGTCACCGGGCTCCGGTTCCGTACGCATCCCACGCCCGCGACCGTCACCGCCTATCTCACCTGGCCCTGGTCGAAGGCCGCGGCGGTGCTTGCCGCCTGGCAGCGCTGGGGCCCGGAGCAGCCGGACGAGATCTGGTCGTCGGCGCACCTCGCCGCCGGTCCCGGCGCCACACCCACGCTCTCCGTCGCCGCGTTCTCGCTCGGCAGCGAGGCCGATCTGCGCAACGCCCTCGACCGGCTCGCCGACCGGGCGGGCTCGCCGGCGCGCTCGGTCTCGGTGCGTCGCCGCGGCTACCGCGACGCGATGCTCGGCTACGCGGGCTGCTCCACGTTCAGTGAGGCCCAGTGCCATCTGCCGGGCACCACTCCGGGCCGTACGAAGCAGGGCGCACTGCAGCGCGAGACGTACGCCGCGGCGTCCGACTTCTTCGACCGCGATCTCTCACCGGCGGGGCTGCGCGCACTGATTTCCGGGGTCGAGGCATTTACCCGGATCAAGCCCGGACAGGGCGGAGGCGGCGGCTCCGTCGCGCTGACCGCACTCGGCGGGGCGGTCAACCGCGTGGACGCGCTGGCGACGTCGTTCGTACACCGGCGGTCCAGGATGCTCGCGCAGTACATCGCCGCCTGGCGCCCCGGGACAGCGGGCACGGCCCAGCAGGCCTGGCTGAAAAACACCCATGCGGGGATGCGCCGCTATGCGTCCGGCGCCGCCTACCAGAACTACATAGATCCCACGCTGACCGACTGGCGCAAGGCGTATTACGGCCCGGCGGCGGACCGCCTCACCCGCCTGAAGAACCAGTACGACCCGGACCGGATCTTCACCTTCCCGCAGGCGCTCTAGCGGACGGCCGCCCAAGCGGTGGGGCGTTCCGGCGCCCGGCCGGTGGGCGACTCCGAGCGGTCCGGCGGCCGGACGGGCGCTGCTAGCGGCCGGCCGGCCGGACCAGCCGGTCACGCGGTCGGCCGGTCAGGCGTCCCAACCGGCCACCACGCTGCCTACCGCGGTCAAGCGTTGCGAGCGTCCGGCAGGATCAAACCGCACGCAGCGGGCCGGTCGGGCGCTCCGAGCGGTCCGGCAGCCGAGGGCCGGGCTCCCCGAACCGTCAGGCGATCACGCCGCGAGATCGTTTTCACCGCTCCCGGCGCCCTCGGTCAACGGCTCCGGGATGCCGAGCGTCTCCGGGCGGCCCTCGGGACCGCCCTCCGCCCGCTTCGACCGTACGAGCCACCCGGCCCGCCCCGACCCGGCCACCGCCGACACCAGCGGCGTCAGCAGTGCCAGCGCGAGCGGCGCCAGCAGCAGCGCCACCGCCGTGCCGAGCGCGAAGCCGCCGACCACATCGGTCGGGTAGTGCACGCCCATATAGACCCGGCAGAATCCCTCGGCGAGCGCGAGCCCGATCGCGGCAAGGCCGAACCTGCGGTGGGCGACGAAGAGCGCGGCGCCGATCGCCATCGCGAGCGTCGCGTGGTCGCTGACGAAGGAGTAGTCAGTCTTCCCCGGCACCAGGACCTCGAGGCCCTGGTGCTCGACGAACGGCCGCGGTCTCTCCACGAACCCGCGGATGGGAATGTTGACCAGCAGCGCGATACCCGCGGCCAGCGGCGTCCAGATCAGCCCGGCGACCGCGGCGACCGAGTCCTCGGCAGTGCCGCGCCTGCGCACGCTCCACCAGCACCACAGCACGACCAGGACGAGCGCGAGCATGATTCCGTATTCGCCGACGAACTCCATCGTGCGGTCGAGCCACGACGGGGCGTCCTTGGCGAGGCCATTGATGCCGTAGAGCAGGCTGAGGTCGGGGTCGGACCCTCCCCTCGACTGTGTCAGGGGGGACCCCATCGGCTCCGTCACGGGGAAGCCCACTGCGAGTCCGGCCATCTGCTGCAGCCCCTTGCCTTGTTGCCTGGTGCGACGCCCCTTCCGGATGCCTCGCCTCTACCAACCCCCGTGGTCAGTGCGGTGTCTGCTGCATGGTCAGTGCGGCTGTACCCGTCCAGGGAACGGCCCATTCCCTGTGTACGTTCCACTCTCCACCGAAAGATCACCATGACGTTACCGAAGAGTGATACATCGTCGCAGCTCAGGGCCTTGGCCTTGCGGACAGTTCCGGCCACGTCCAACGCTTCATCAGGCTTCCGGGACGGTCGTCGGCAGCGCTTTCGCGCCATCCTTGGTGACCCTCGTCGCGCCGAAGTAGTCCGGGGTGTCGATCTTGTCGAAACGGATCACCGCCCCGGTGTACGGAGCGTCGATCATGTACCCGCCGCCCACATAGAGCCCGACGTGCCGGATCGCCCGCGAATTGGTGAGGTCGTCCGAGAAGAAGACGAGATCGCCGGGAAGCAGCTCGTCGCGCGACGGGTGCGGACCGGCGTTGTACTGATCGTTCGCGACACGTGGCAGCTCGATGCCCACGGTCTGGTACGCGGCCTGCGTCAGCCCTGAGCAGTCGAAACGTCCGCCCTGCTCGGGCGTGCCGTTGCCGCCCCACAGATACTCGGTGCCGAGCCTCTGCTGCGCGAAGTAGATCGCCCCGGCAGCCTGCCGCGACGGCTCGACCCGCCCGATGGGCCTGGCGAAGCTCTTCTCCAGCGTGCGGATGACCTTGACGTAGTTCTGCGTCTCCCGGTACGGCGGCACGCCCCCGTGCTTGATGACGGCGTAGGCGCCCGCGTTGTACGCGGCGAGCATGTTGTCGGTCTGATCGCCGGGCGCCTTCTTTACGTATCCGGCCAACTCACAGTCGTACGAGGCAGCAGACGGAATCGCATCTGCCGGATCCCATACGTCCTTGTCCCCGTCCTTGTCCCCGTCGATGCCGTGCGTCGCCCAGGTACCGGGGATGAACTGTGCGATGCCCTGGGCAGCGGCGGGGCTCCGCGCCTTCGGGTTCCAGCCGCTCTCCTGGTAGAGCTGGGCGGCGAGCAGCGCCGGGTTGATGGCCGGGCAGAGGTTGCCCCACTTCTGTACGAGCGGCTGATAGAGCGCGGGCACGGCACCCTTGGCGAGCCCGATGGCCCGCCCGCCGGCGCCGTTCGCACCGCCGAAGAGCCCGGCGGCCGCGGAGTAGGTCCCCACGACGAGCAGCGCGACGAAGCTCAGGCACAGCCCCAGCCCGATCCCACTGGCCACCCAGACTTTTCGCACGCCCTCAACCCTCCCCCATCCACGCCGTGTTCCGGCCCGTTTCCACCCGCGCGCCTACGGCTTGCGTCCGACGCCGCCGAACATGGCCACCTCGGCGGGCTCTTCACCGTCGGCGGCCGGCGGCCGCCAGCGGGAACACGACACCAGTCCGGGCTCCAGCATGTCGAGCCCGTCGAAGTACCGGGCGAGCTCCTGCGGGGTGCGCTGGGTGAGCCGGGGCGTGCCGTGCTCGTTCCAGAACGCGACGGCCGCGTCCACATCGGGCATCGCCGGGCTGGTGATCGTGTGGGACAGCACGAGATGACTGCCCGCGGGCAGCGCGTCCATGAGGCGGCGCACGATCCCGTACGACTCCTCGTCGTCCTCGATGAAGATCACCACGCCGAGCAGCATCAGCCCAACCGGCCGGGTGAGATCGAGCGTTCCGGCGGCGCGCTCCAGGATCGTGTCCACATCGCGCAGATCGGCGTCGAGATAATCGGTGCGGCCTTCGGGCGTACTGGTGAGCAGGGCGCGCGCATGCGCGAGCACGAGGGGATCGTTGTCCACGTACACGATCCGAGCGTCGGGCGCGGCGCGCTGGGCGACCTCGTGGGTGTTGTCGGCGCTGGGCAGCCCGGTGCCGATGTCAAGGAACTGCCGGATGCCGACATCGGCGGCCAGATGGTGCACGGACCGCCCCAGGAACAGCCGATCGGCGACCGCGTAGTCGCCGATGCCGGGGTGGAGCCTGCGGATCTGGTCACCGGCTTCGCGGTCGACTTCGTAGTTGTCCTTGCCGCCGGTCCAGTAGTTCCAGATCCGGGCGGTGTGCGGGCGCGAGGTGTCGATCCGGGCGAGTAAGTGCGCGTTGTCGGTCACACGGACCAAGATAACCAACTCCGCCTGGCACGGGTGTTGTTGGAAGCAGCATGCCGGCGCGGCCCGAACTCTCCGCCTGCGGAACCGACCTCCCCCGACCCGCCGTCCCCGTAGACCACAGGAATGGACCGCTTCCGCCACGGGGGACACGCGCATGGCGCCCAACGCGAAAGGGGGGAGCCCGACAGCGGCCCCCGGACGCGGTGGTCCGACGGAGGTGCCCCCCGCATGCCTCCACGCGCCCCAAATGCGCAACAACGACAGTCATTGCCCGGAGTCACCCTCCGTGATACACAGAGTGACCATACGCACTTCTCGCATCGCTCCGATCCCCGCCGCCGCAGGTCAGGGCGGCGCGATCGGTCATACGTGCGGAGATCGGGTAAAGAGACCCCCCAAGGCGGCTTACGCGGTCGGTTTCATCAGCGAAGATAGAGCGACGGCCCATGCCGAGCGGCAGGGCACTGAACAACCCAACAGGGGCGGTGAGTTACATGATCCTGGCAGCCGAAAAGGGCGACATCACCACCATCATCGGCGGAATCGCCCCGAACTGGGGGCCTTTCGGGAGCCTGGGGAACGAGGCGCGGGTGATGATCGAGGTCGTGATGGCGGTTGCCATCCTCCTCTGCCTGGGCATCGCGATCTGGGGCGCGGCCAAACAGCGCATCGGCGCGACGGCACTGCGCGACACCTTCAGCGCGGAGCAGGGCAAGGGCCTGATCGTCGCCGGCCTTACCGGCGTCTTCATCATCGGGTCACTGGGGACCTTGTTCACCATCGTGTACGGGATGGCTGTCTAACCGCCCGTCAGACCCTCCGGGCGTGCCCGGCCCACCCTTCGAGGTTGCGTCTCCCTGATGTCGAGTCACCACACCGCGCCCGCGCGGGAAGCAGCACGACTACCGTCGTACTACGGGTCGTACTACGCGGCACTGCAAACGGTTGAGGGGGCGTACGCGAGATGAGCCTCGGGGACGAACACGGCTACGGCGGCGAGTCGGGCGGCCGCACGGACGACGACTTCGGCGGCACGGGCCAGACGCGTACCCGCCTGCCGGGCGGCGCCGACACCGACGTCTACGGCGGCGCGCGGCGCCCCGTACGGAACTCACGCTCCCTGATCACGGTGGTGGGCGTCGTGGTGCTGCTGATCGCGGCTATCGCGTTCGCGAACCAGGGCGGGGGCGACGACGGCACATCGGCCGAGGGCGAGAAGGGCGCGGGGGCGGCTCCGACGGCGGCGACGGGGGTGCGGCCGGTGAAGGGGGAGGCCGGGGGGATTCCGTCGGGGTTCGCGAGGGATGAGCAGGGGGCGCAGAGCGCGGCGGCGAATTACGCGGTGGCGCTGGGTTCTGACGGCATGTTCAACACGCAGCGCCGTCAGAGCATCGTGAAGTCCATCGCCGACTCCAGCACGCTGGACAAGCTCCAGTCAGGGTTCGACGCCGACTACTCCCCCGCCTTCCTCACTCAGATCGGCCTGAGTGCCGACGGCGCCGCCCCAGCCGGCTCCACGTTCGTCAACCGGACCCTTCCGGCAGGCACCAAGGTCAAGAGCTTCTCGAGCGAGGCCGCTGATGTCGACGTCTGGTGCATGGGCTTGTTCGGGCTGACGGGCGCGAAGTCCACCAAGCCGGTGACGAACGGCTGGTTCACAGTGAGCGTCAAGCTGAAGTGGACCGGGTCCGACTGGAAGGTCCTGGCTACCAGTCAGAAGACTGGGCCTACGCCAGTCACCGGTGACAACCCCGTGTCCGGATCCGACGAAATCGCTGGAGCAGTCAAGGAATTCGGAGGGTTCACATATGCCCGCTAACCCTCACCTCCGGCTGCGCTCCATCATGACCACCCTGGCGGCCGTCCAGGCGGCGGCGCTCCTGTTTGCGGTCCGGGCAGCCGCAGCACCGACGCCCACGCCCACACCGGGCAAGACCGACGATCCGTGTGGGCTCATCGCTGGGCCCGCGCGGGACTACTGCGACAACGGCGCACCCGGCGGAGCCAAACGCACCCCCCTCGAACCAGCCGACGCCCTCGACCCCCTCGCCTCCCTCGCCCGCGGCTGCGCCGACGCCGCCGTCTGGACCATCGACCAGCTCTCCAAAGCGGTGAATTCCACCGCCACCGTCGACTTCACCAACTCCGCCTTCCGCGCCCAGTACGCCATCGTCTTCGCCGCCTCCACCATCCTCACCCTCGTCCTCTGGCTCCTCGCCGTCGCCAAGCGCGCCGTCCGCGGCGTCCCCCTCACCACCGCCATCTCCGAAGCCGTCGGCTTCCTCTGGCTCACCGTCCTCGCGTCCGCCTTCACCCCGCTCATCCTCTACACCCTCGTCTCCGCGACCGACGGCGTCACCGAGGTCATCGCAGGCGGCACCAGCGGGCAGACCGACCAGTTCTTCGGGAACTTCTCCGGCGCCCTCAAAAAGGGGACCGACATCGGCGGCGGGCCGATCATGCTGATCGTCGTCTCACTCGTCACGATCCTCGCCGCCGGCGTCCTCTTCCTCGAGCTGTTCATCCGCGCCATCCTGCTCTACGTCGGCGCCCTCCTGGGCGTCGTCGTCTACTCCGGACTCGTCGACAAGAACATGTGGGGGCGTGTCCGCCGCTGGGCCGGAATCATGATCGCGATCATCATGGTCAAGCCAGTGATCGCGATCGTCCTGGGTCTCGCGGGCGCACTCTCCGCCGAGAACGGACCCGACTCCTTCTCCGCCGTCGTCTCCGGCCTCGCGATCATTCTGCTCGCCATCTTCGCCTCCGCGGTGATCTACCGTTTCGTCCCCGGCTTCGGCGACGAGATCATCGCCTCCCGCAACAACCGCCTGCAGAACGGCGCCGAGAACGCCGCGGCCGCGGTCATCAGCTCGCCCGCCAACCTCGTCTCCCAGGGCATCAAGACCCACAGCAGCCGCGGCAACCAGCACGGCGGCGACAGCAACGGCAGCGCCCCCCGCCCCGCCAACCCCATCAGCGGCGGCGTGGCCGCGCACAGCAGCCGCCCCTCCGGCGGCACCGGTGGGGGCGCGGGCGGCGGCGGATCCGTACCCGCCGCACCTCCGCCCCGTAGCAGCGCGCCCGGCACCAGCAACCCGCACAGCAACCGCAAGAGCACAGGAGGTGGAGGGCGTTGACGACCCAGTCCCAACCCATCACGCCCCGCCGTACGTATCTGATCGGCCGGGCCCGGCCGAACGCGATCGTCGGCAAGAACCGCGAGACCGGCGAGATCGCCCTGATCATCGCCGGCGCGTTCCTCGGCATGATGAGCGGGCTGCTGGTCCCCGTCCTGTCCCTGCGGATCGTGCTGCTGATGGGTTTCCCGCTGCTCGCCCTCGCCGCCGTGTACGTCCCGTACAAGCACCGCACCTTCTACAAATGGTTCGAGATCAACCGCAGTTACAAGCGCACCCTGCGCAGCGGCACCCTGTACCGCTCCTCCGTCGGCGAGGCCGGCACCCGGCTCGACGGGCGTGAGGTCGAGGTCGGCCCGCCCCCGGGCATCGGCCGGATCAACTGGCTCGCCGCCCCCTTCGGCCCCGACGAGATCGCCGTACTGCTGCACGCCGACCGCCGTACCGTCACCGCCGCCATCGAGATCGAGGGCCCCGGCGTCGGCCTGCGCGACAGCGAGGACCAGGAGGCCCTCGTCGACCGCTTCGGCACCCTGCTCAAGCATGTGGCCAACGGCGACGGCTTTGTGACGCGACTTCAGATGCTCGCGCGCACGCTCCCGGCCGACCCCGACGCCCACGCCAAGGACGTCGCCCAGCGCGGCAACCAGCAGTCACCCCGCTGGCTGCGCGACTCCTACGACCAGCTCCAGTCGATGGTCTCCACCTCCAGCGAGCAGCACCGCGCCTACCTCGTCGCCTGTATGCACTACTCCCGCGAACTGGCCGCCGAGGCCCACACCATGGCCCGCGCCGCCCGGCACTCCTCCGGCTCGAAGGCCTCGGGTTCGAGGAAGCTCGACAGGGACGCCGGCCTCGCCGTCGTCATGGCCCGCGAGCTCACCGACATCTGCGCCCGCCTCGCCGAGGCCGACATCCGGGTCCGCCAGCCGCTCGGCCAGGGCCGGCTCGCCTCCCTGGTGCACTCGATGTACGACCCCGACCACCCCATCGACCACATCCAGGCGATGACGAAACGCAACGCCTGGCCCGCCGAGCTCGACGCCATGGAGCCCACCTACCTCCAGGCGAAGACCCGCGAGTCCTCCACCCGCGCGCCCTGGTGCCACTCCACCGCCTGGGTGAAGGAGTGGCCCATGACCCCGGTCGGCGTCAACTTCCTCGCGCCGCTGCTCGTCCACACCCCCGATGTGATCCGTACGGTCGCGGTCTGCATGGACCTGGAGCCCACCGAGGTCGCCATCGAGCGGATGCTCACCGAGAAGACGAACGACGAGGCGGACGCGAGCCGCGCCGCCAAGATGAACCGCACCGTCGACCCGCGCGACATCGCCGCGCACGGGCGGCTCGACCAGCGGGGTGAAGATCTCGCGAGCGGTGCGGCAGGGGTGAATCTTGTCGGGTACATCACTGTGTCGTCGCGTTCACCCGAGGCTCTGGCCCGGGACAAGCGCACAATCAGGGCCTCGGCCGGCAAGTCCTATCTGAAGCTGGAGTGGTGCGATCGCGAGCACCACCGGGCCTTTGTGAACACCTTGCCGTTCGCGACCGGCATCCGACGCTGAGGAGAGGGCAGTCCGCCATGCGAGATCCGCTGTCCGTCTTCACAGATGCCTTCACTTCCTTCCTGTTCGGCAAGGTGGAGACGACGCGCCTGCCCGTGCGTACGTCCACGGGGCAGGCCCAGGCCGTCTACCTGCCGACCGCCGCGCCGGGCCTCGGCGACTCGGGCGTGATCATCGGCCGCGAGGTGTACAGCGGAAAGGGCTATATCTACGACCCCTTCCAGCTGTACGGCCAGCAGCTGCCGGCCCCCCACTGGCTGGTGCTCGGGGAGTCCGGAAACGGCAAGTCGGCGCTGGAGAAGACATACGTCCTGCGCCAGCTGCGCTTCCGCGACCGGCAGGTCGTCGTCCTGGACGCCCAGGGCGAGGACGGGGTGGGCGAGTGGAATCTCGTCGCCCAGGAGCTGGGGATAACCCCCATCAGGCTCGACCCGATGACGGCGCTGGACGGCGGCATCCGCCTCAACCCGCTGGACCCGGCGATCACCACGACCGGCCAGCTGGCCCTGCTCCGTACGATCATCGAGGTCGCGATGGGGCACGGCCTCGACGAGCGGTCCGGCTTCGCGCTGAAGGTGGCCCATGCGTATGTGAACGAGACGATCGTCGACCGGCAGCCGGTGCTGACGGACATCGTGGACCAGCTGCGGCATCCGGAGGCGGAGTCGGCGGAGGCGATGAACGTCGACATAGACGACGTACGGGCCTGGGGCCTCGATGTCGCGCTCGTCCTGGACCGGCTGGTCGACGGCGACCTGCGGGGCATGTTCGACGGCCCGACGACGGTCGGGATCGACCTGGACGCCCCGCTGATCGTCTTCGATCTCTCCCACATCGACCGCAACTCGATCGCCATGCCCATTCTCATGGCGATCGTCGGAGTCTGGCTCGAACACACCTGGATCCGCCCGGACCGCAAGAAGCGCATCTTCCTGGTGGAGGAGGCGTGGCACATCATCAACTCGCCCTTTGTGGCCCAGCTCTTCCAGCGGCTGCTGAAGTTCGGGCGCCGACTGGGCCTGTCCTTCGTGGCGGTGGTCCACCACCTGTCGGACGTGGTGGACGGGGCGGCCGCGCGGGAAGCCGCCGCCATCCTCAAAATGGCCTCGACGAGAACGATTTACGCCCAGAAGGCGGACGAGGCGAGAGCGACGGGAAGGGTGCTGGGCCTGCCGCGGTGGGCCGTCGAGATCATCCCGACGCTCACTCCGGGTATCGCCGTCTGGGACGTCAACGGCAATGTGCAGGTGGTCAAACACCTGGTGACGGAGGCGGAGAGACCACTGGTCTTCACCGACCGGGCCATGACGGAATCGTCGGGTCCGGCTCTGCCGGAGGACGTACAGGCCGCGGAGTGGGAGGCGGAGCAGCGCGCGGCCCTGATCGAGCGCCGGCAGCTGGACGAGTCCTCCGAGTCGACGGTGGCATGACATGCGCGACCGACGGGACTTGCGGGAGGACGAACGCGGCATCCCGGACGGCCTGTTGGTCGGCCTGCTCGGCTTCCTGCTCGGCCTGACGCTCCTGGTCTGGACGGCGACGGGCCTGGCGGGCGTCCTGTCCCACGGCGCCTGGCCGAGTGGCGTGACCTTCACGCAGACCCCGATGGCGATGCGCGCGCTGGCGTCCAAGCCGCACGACCTCGCCGGTGCGTGGCCGGACGCCCCACCGGCGGAGCTTTCGGGCTACGGGCTGTTCTGGGGCCTGGCAATCGGCGAGTTGATGGTCCTGCTGGTCCTGACGATCTTCGTCCTGGGCACCTTGGCCCGCTGGCGCACGGTCCGCGCGAACCGGTCTGCGGCCGCGCGGGAAGCCGCGAACCCACGGCCCGGGGCCGGGGACCCCAACCCGCTTACGGAGCAGGGGGCGAACGGCACCGGCACCGCCGCAGGACCCGTTGCCGCGGACACGAGCCACCGCGAAGCCGTCGGCCGGCCGGCACAGCCAGGGCACGGCACCGGCGGGTGGGAGTCCCCAGCCATGGGCAGCGGCGCAGCCACGACGCCGCCCCCCGGCGCCACAGGTCCCAGCACCCCCCTGCAGCCGGAAGGCGTGCCCGCGGCCGCGTACCCGGGCAACGGCACCCTGCACGGCCCCGGAGCACCGAGCCACAGCGGAGCCGTCGGCGACCCTACGCAGGCGGGGCACGGCTCCGGGCAACCGCAGGTTGCCGAATACGGGGCGGGCGGACGGAACAGCACCCTGCCCGCACCCCGAACCCCCCGCATCCTCTACGGCGACCCCGACACCCGCCGCCCCGCGGCCGTCCGCGCCGTCCTCGACGCCGCCGGCCCCGCCCTCCTCGTCACCTCCGACCCCGCCGTCTGGGCCGAGACCAAGGACGCCCGTGCCAAGCTCGGCCCCGTCCTCCTCTACGACCCCGGGCATCTCTGCGACACCCCGGCCCGCCTCCACTGGTCCCCCACCGCGCACTGCGAGGACGCCGCCACGGCCCAGCACCGCGCCACCGCCCTGCTCGCCCCCGTACGCCCCCGCGCCCTCCTCGACGCCGCCATGGCCGACACCGCCGAAACGCTCCTGCGCTGCTGGCTCCACGCCGCTGCCGTGGACGGACGCCCCTTCAAGCAGCTCCACCGCTGGGCCCAGGGCGGCAGCGCCCACGACGCCGTACGCATCCTCCGTACGCACCCCAAGGCGACCGCCGGCCTCGCCGGCCTGCTCGAGTCCGCGCTCACCGCCCACCCCGAACGCCGGGAGATCGCCCAGCAGTTGGTCGTACGCGCCCTCTCCGCCCTCTCCTCGATCCATATCCGCGAGGCTTGCACCCCGAACCGAACGGATTCGCTCACCTTGGAATCATTCATAAACGAAGGGGGCACCCTTTATCTGGTGGGGGAATCCATCGAGGACCCCAGAACGCACCCCGGTGCCATGCCACTGCTCACCGCACTGGCCTCACACGTGGTCGAGCACGGCCGCCGCATGGCCGCACGGTCATCCGACGGTCGGCTCGACCCACCAATGACGCTCGTTCTCGACGACGTCGCGGCCGTGGCTCCGCTTCCCCTGCTTCCGGAGCTGCTGGCAACCGGTCAGGACCAGGGACTGCCGACCCTGGTCCTGCTCCGTTCCGCCGAACAGGCCCGCGCCCGCTGGCCGGAGCCCCTCGGCCGGTAGGGCAAGCGTCAAGAAGGGGTGTAGCCAGCCCCACCCCCCAACCTGCCTGCTACGCCCACTGACCCACGCCCCGTCACACGGAAGAGTCATGGCCAGGCCCGGCACGAAGACCGGTCGGGCACGACGACTCAGGGGGTCCCGCCCATGCTCGCTCGACGCCACGTCCTCGGCACCGCAGCCGCAGCCACCGGCACCGCGCTCATCGGCGGGACGGCCACCCCCGCGGCGGCCCGCGCCACCGGGAAGGACCGCGCCACCGGGAAGGACCACGAGGTCCTCGCCCTCACCCACGCCACCCTCGTCGAGGGCTCGCGCACCACCCCCGACCAGACTGTCCTCGTCCGGGGCGGCCGCATCATCCGCTCCGGCCGCAGCGCCGAGGTCGTCGTCCCACGCGGCGCACGGACCGCCGATCTGCGCGGCAAGTACGTCATCCCCGGCCTCGTCGAGGCCCACGTCCACACCTCCGGCCCGGAAGAAGTCGCCGCACCGCTCTTCCCGCTGACCGGCGTCACCTCCGTACGGGAGATGTGGGGCGGACCCGTCCACCACGAGTGGCGGCAGAAGGTCACCAGCGGCAGGCTCCTCGGCCCCCGCTGGGTGATCGCCGGCCCGCTCATCGACGGCCCGCCCACCCTCTTCACCCAGGACACCGGCAATCCGGTGATCGAGGTGCGCGACGAGGCGTCGGCCCGTCAGGCCGTACGTGAGGTCAAGCGGGCCGGCGCGGACTTCGTCAAGGTGTACTCCCGGCTCTCCCGCCCCGCCTACCTCGCCATCGCGGACGAGGCCCGCAGGCAGGGCATCCGCTTCGCCGGCCACTGCCCCGACTCCATGACCATCGCCGAGTGCAGCGACGCGGGCCAGCAGACGATCGAGCATCTGCACGCGCTGCTGCTTGCCACCTCGTCGAAGGAGAAGGAGATCCGGCGCGGCCTGGAGCAGGTACGTCTCGACCCGCGCGAGCCGTCCAGCCTCGCCCGCTACCGCTCCTGGTTCCGTCAGGTGCATGCGCTGGAGTACGAGGCCGTACGCACTTACGACCCGGCCCGCGCCCGTGCCCTCTTCGACCGGCTCGCCGCCAACGGCACCCGCGTCGTGCCGACCCTCTCCGTCCACCACACCCTGGAGCGTCCGGACGAACTCCCGACGACCCAGGAGGAGTCGAAGTACCTCCCCTCCTGGATGGTCGGGGAGTGGCCGGGCACCTGGAAGGCCCTGATCGGCGGCCGCACACAGCGAGATGCGGCCCGGATCCGGCAGATCTACGCACATCGGCTGCGCCTCGTCGGAGAACTGCACCGCTCCGGAGTGGAGTTGCTGGCCGGCACCGACAGCGGCACCGGCTATCTCGTACCGGGCTTCTCGCTCCACGACGAGCTGGCACTGCTCGCCGAGGCCGGTCTGCCCGCCCACCGGGTGCTGGAGTCCGCGACGGCCGCGCCCGCCCGGATGCTGGGCCTGCAGGACAGCCGGGCCGACCTGGTGGTGCTGGACGCGAACCCGCTCGACGACATCCGCCACACCCGCCGCATCGACTCGGTGGTGGTCGCCGGGCGCTACATCGACCGGGCCGAGCGCGGCCGACTGCTGACGGACGTAGAAAGGGCGGCGGTATCGAGCCGTCCCCCTGCGGCCGCCACCGCCGGCGCCCTCCGCCCGTGCTGCTGAGCCGGGCAGCACGGGGCCAGGCCAACCCGGCCAGGCTCCCGCGGGCCCTCCGCCTAGCGCAGAACCTCCAGCTCCAGCTCGCGCTCCGCGGGATCTCCCGGCACGGGTACGGATTCCCCGCTCGGCACGAACCCGATCCGCCGGTAGAACGCCGCAGCCCGCGCATTGCGCTCGTCCACATACAGCCGCACCCGCTTCACGGGCGACCCCGGCAGCTCCCACGACCAGTCCAGGGCCGCCCGGAACAGCGCATCGGCCACACCCGCACCACGTGCCTCGGGCCGCACGAACACCGCGACCACCTGCGTCTGGTCGACCTTCGCGGCCTCCCCGAACCGCACCTCGCCCGCCGGCCGCTCGACCAGCACGGTGAGCGTGCCCGCCCACTGCCCGTCCGCCGCCTCGGCAATGAACTGCCGGGCCACCACCCCCTCCGCGACCCTGGCCGTGCGGTCCTGCCAGAACCCGTCGGGCCGCTCGACAGCCTTCTCGTACGTCTCGAGGAACGCGATGGGCGCGGCCGGATCCTGCAGGGCGGAGAGCCGAAGCTCCCGGGCCTTCGCCCACTCCTCGGCACGTACGGGTCGAATGACATAGTCCATCTGTCGATACTGGCCCTGCCCCGCTCCTCTGAGCAACGCGGTTCCGTCCGGTGAATCGTCCAGAACGCAGAAAAGCCCCGCACCAGAAGGTGCGGGGCTTTCCCACAATAATTGTTCGGCGGCGTCCTACTCTCCCACAGGGTCCCCCCTGCAGTACCATCGGCGCTGAAAGGCTTAGCTTCCGGGTTCGGAATGTAACCGGGCGTTTCCCTAACGCAATGACCACCGAAACTCTATGAAAATATTGAACTCCAGCCGGCCAAAAGGCGAGTTCGTTACTTCAGAACATACACAGTGGACGCGAGCAACTGAGGACAAGCCCTCGGCCTATTAGTACCAGTCAGCTCCACCCCTTACAGGGCTTCCACATCTGGCCTATCAACCCAGTCGTCTACTGGGAGCCTTAACCCCTCAAAGGGGGTGGGAGTCCTCATCTCGAAGCAGGCTTCCCGCTTAGATGCTTTCAGCGGTTATCCTTTCCGAACGTAGCCAACCAGCCATGCCCTTGGCAGGACAACTGGCACACCAGAGGTTCGTCCGTCCCGGTCCTCTCGTACTAGGGACAGCCCTTCTCAAGACTCCTACGCGCACAGCGGATAGGGACCGAACTGTCTCACGACGTTCTAAACCCAGCTCGCGTACCGCTTTAATGGGCGAACAGCCCAACCCTTGGGACCGACTCCAGCCCCAGGATGCGACGAGCCGACATCGAGGTGCCAAACCATCCCGTCGATATGGACTCTTGGGGAAGATCAGCCTGTTATCCCCGGGGTACCTTTTATCCGTTGAGCGACGGCGCTTCCACAAGCCACCGCCGGATCACTAGTCCCGACTTTCGTCCCTGCTCGACCCGTCGGTCTCACAGTCAAGCTCCCTTGTGCACTTACACTCAACACCTGATTGCCAACCAGGCTGAGGGAACCTTTGGGCGCCTCCGTTACCCTTTGGGAGGCAACCGCCCCAGTTAAACTACCCATCAGACACTGTCCCTGATCCGGATCACGGACCCAGGTTAGACATCCAGCACGACCAGAGTGGTATTTCAACGACGACTCCACCTGAACTGGCGTCCAAGCTTCACAGTCTCCCACCTATCCTACACAAGCCGAACCGAACACCAATATCAAACTGTAGTAAAGGTCCCGGGGTCTTTCCGTCCTGCTGCGCGAAACGAGCATCTTTACTCGTAGTGCAATTTCACCGGGCCTATGGTTGAGACAGTCGAGAAGTCGTTACGCCATTCGTGCAGGTCGGAACTTACCCGACAAGGAATTTCGCTACCTTAGGATGGTTATAGTTACCACCGCCGTTTACTGGCGCTTAAGTTCTCAGCTTCGCCACACCGAAATGTGACTAACCGGTCCCCTTAACGTTCCAGCACCGGGCAGGCGTCAGTCCGTATACATCGCCTTACGGCTTCGCACGGACCTGTGTTTTTAGTAAACAGTCGCTTCTCGCTGGTCTCTGCGGCCACCCCCAGCTCACCGAGTAAATCGGATCACCAGTGATGGCCCCCCTTCTCCCGAAGTTACGGGGGCATTTTGCCGAGTTCCTTAACCATAGTTCACCCGAACGCCTCGGTATTCTCTACCTGACCACCTGAGTCGGTTTAGGGTACGGGCCGCCATGAAACTCGCTAGAGGCTTTTCTCGACAGCATAGGATCATCCACTTCACCACAATCGGCTCGGCATCAGGTCTCAGCCTCAATGTGTGACGGATTTGCCTATCACACGGCCTACACCCTTACCCCGGGACAACCACCGCCCGGGCTGGACTACCTTCCTGCGTCACCCCATCGCTTACCTACTACCACCTTGGGCCGGCGGCTCCACCACTCCCCTTCACCCGAAGGCTCCAGGGCGGCTTCACGGCCTTAGCATTAATGGGCTCGATACTGGGCGTTTCAAAGCGGGTACCGGAATATCAACCGGTTGTCCATCGACTACGCCTGTCGGCCTCGCCTTAGGTCCCGACTTACCCTGGGCAGATCAGCTTGACCCAGGAACCCTTAGTCAATCGGCGCACACGTTTCTCACGTGTGTATCGCTACTCATGCCTGCATTCTCACTCGTGAACCGTCCACAACTCGCTTCCGCGGCTGCTTCACCCGGCACACGACGCTCCCCTACCCATCCCAGCGGGCGTTGGCCCTCATGCTGAAATGACACGACTTCGGCGGTACGCTTGAGCCCCGCTACATTGTCGGCGCGGAATCACTTGACCAGTGAGCTATTACGCACTCTTTCAAGGGTGGCTGCTTCTAAGCCAACCTCCTGGTTGTCTCTGCGACTCCACATCCTTTCCCACTTAGCGTACGCTTAGGGGCCTTAGTCGATGCTCTGGGCTGTTTCCCTCTCGACCATGGAGCTTATCCCCCACAGTCTCACTGCCGCGCTCTCACTTACCGGCATTCGGAGTTTGGCTAAGGTCAGTAACCCGGTAGGGCCCATCGCCTATCCAGTGCTCTACCTCCGGCAAGAAACACACGACGCTGCACCTAAATGCATTTCGAGGAGAACCAGCTATCACGGAGTTTGATTGGCCTTTCACCCCTAACCACAGGTCATCCCCCAGGTTTTCAACCCTGGTGGGTTCGGTCCTCCACGAAGTCTTACCTCCGCTTCAACCTGCCCATGGCTAGATCACTCCGCTTCGGGTCTTGAGCGCGCTACTAAACCGCCCTGTTCGGACTCGCTTTCGCTACGGCTTCCCCACACGGGTTAACCTCGCAACACACCGCAAACTCGCAGGCTCATTCTTCAAAAGGCACGCAGTCACGACTGCTGTTCCGAAGAACAACAGCGACGCTCCCACGGCTTGTAGGCACACGGTTTCAGGTACTATTTCACTCCGCTCCCGCGGTACTTTTCACCATTCCCTCACGGTACTATCCGCTATCGGTCACCAGGGAATATTTAGGCTTAACGGGTGGTCCCGCCAGATTCACACGGGATTTCTCGGGCCCCGTGCTACTTGGGTGTCTCTCAAACGAGCCGCTGATGTTTCAGCTACGGGGGTCTTACCCTCTACGCCGGACCTTTCGCATGTCCTTCGCCTACATCAACGGTTTCTGACTCGTCTCACAGCCGGCAGACTGTGAAAGAGAGATCCCACAACCCCGCATGCGCAACCCCTGCCGGGTATCACACGCATACGGTTTGGCCTCATCCGGTTTCGCTCGCCACTACTCCCGGAATCACGGTTGTTTTCTCTTCCTGAGGGTACTGAGATGTTTCACTTCCCCTCGTTCCCTCCACACTGCCTATGTGTTCAGCAGCGGGTGACAGCCCATGACGACTGCCGGGTTTCCCCATTCGGAAACCCCCGGATCAAAGCCTGGTTGACGGCTCCCCGGGGACTATCGTGGCCTCCCACGTCCTTCATCGGTTCCTGGTGCCAAGGCATCCACCGTGCGCCCTTAAAAACTTGGCCACAGATGCTCGCGTCCACTGTGCAGTTCTCAAGCAACGACCAGCCACCCACCACCCCCGCCCTGAGGCAGAGTTCACTGGGGCCGGCATCACGAAGGTGCAGACTTTCCAGTCCGTACCCTCAGATACCCAACAGCGCGCCCGGCACGACTCCCTGACTCTCACGTTCCACGCCGAAGCAGTACTAGTGAAGCCCTGAAACCGTGCCGAATAGTCAACGTTCCACCCATGAGCAACCACCGCAGGACATTCGCCCGCGTTGTGGCCTCTGACCAGGCCCGAAGACCCGGTAAGAAGTGCTCCTTAGAAAGGAGGTGATCCAGCCGCACCTTCCGGTACGGCTACCTTGTTACGACTTCGTCCCAATCGCCAGTCCCACCTTCGACAGCTCCCTCCCTTACGGGTTGGGCCACCGGCTTCGGGTGTTACCGACTTTCGTGACGTGACGGGCGGTGTGTACAAGGCCCGGGAACGTATTCACCGCAGCAATGCTGATCTGCGATTACTAGCAACTCCGACTTCATGGGGTCGAGTTGCAGACCCCAATCCGAACTGAGACCGGCTTTTTGAGATTCGCTCCGCCTCGCGGCATCGCAGCTCATTGTACCGGCCATTGTAGCACGTGTGCAGCCCAAGACATAAGGGGCATGATGACTTGACGTCGTCCCCACCTTCCTCCGAGTTGACCCCGGCAGTCTCCTGTGAGTCCCCATCACCCCGAAGGGCATGCTGGCAACACAGAACAAGGGTTGCGCTCGTTGCGGGACTTAACCCAACATCTCACGACACGAGCTGACGACAGCCATGCACCACCTGTATACCGACCACAAGGGGGGCACCATCTCTGATGCTTTCCGGTATATGTCAAGCCTTGGTAAGGTTCTTCGCGTTGCGTCGAATTAAGCCACATGCTCCGCTGCTTGTGCGGGCCCCCGTCAATTCCTTTGAGTTTTAGCCTTGCGGCCGTACTCCCCAGGCGGGGAACTTAATGCGTTAGCTGCGGCACCGACGACGTGGAATGTCGCCAACACCTAGTTCCCAACGTTTACGGCGTGGACTACCAGGGTATCTAATCCTGTTCGCTCCCCACGCTTTCGCTCCTCAGCGTCAGTAATGGCCCAGAGATCCGCCTTCGCCACCGGTGTTCCTCCTGATATCTGCGCATTTCACCGCTACACCAGGAATTCCGATCTCCCCTACCACACTCTAGCTAGCCCGTATCGACTGCAGACCCGGGGTTAAGCCCCGGGCTTTCACAACCGACGTGACAAGCCGCCTACGAGCTCTTTACGCCCAATAATTCCGGACAACGCTTGCGCCCTACGTATTACCGCGGCTGCTGGCACGTAGTTAGCCGGCGCTTCTTCTGCAGGTACCGTCACTTTCGCTTCTTCCCTGCTGAAAGAGGTTTACAACCCGAAGGCCGTCATCCCTCACGCGGCGTCGCTGCATCAGGCTTTCGCCCATTGTGCAATATTCCCCACTGCTGCCTCCCGTAGGAGTCTGGGCCGTGTCTCAGTCCCAGTGTGGCCGGTCGCCCTCTCAGGCCGGCTACCCGTCGTCGCCTTGGTAGGCCATCACCCCACCAACAAGCTGATAGGCCGCGGGCTCATCCTTCACCGCCGGAGCTTTCAACCCCCCTAGATGCCTCGGAAGGTGGTATCCGGTATTAGACCCCGTTTCCAGGGCTTGTCCCAGAGTGAAGGGCAGATTGCCCACGTGTTACTCACCCGTTCGCCACTAATCCACCCCGAAGGGCTTCATCGTTCGACTTGCATGTGTTAAGCACGCCGCCAGCGTTCGTCCTGAGCCAGGATCAAACTCTCCATGAATGTTTTCCCGTAATCGGGATGAACACCACAAGAGCGGAACGACCGGTCGGAATAAGACCGGTCGTTCACAGCGTCCTCGCTGTGTCAATGCCTACCCGCCACAATGGGCCGGCAGGACTTTCAAAGGAACCTCGAACCTGCCGAAACAGGCCGGGGTATCAACATATCTGGCGTTGACTTTTGGCACGCTGTTGAGTTCTCAAGGAACGGACGCTTCCTTCGTACTCACCCTCGCGGGCTTTCCTCCGGGCGCTTCCCTTCGGTCTTGCGTTTCCGACTCTATCAGACTCTTTCGTGTCCGATTCCCCGTCGGAAGGGGCTTGCTTTCCGGCCTTTCGGCCTTCGGCGATTCCGACTCTATCAGATCCTTTCGGGCCTGATTCCCGGTCGAACTCGGGTTGTCATTCCGGCCGTTGGGCCGCTCCGACGCCCAAACTCTAGCGGATTTCTCGGGCGACCCAAAATCGGGTCTTCAAAATGAATTTCGGCATGCCGAAATTCATCCCGGCCGGGAGATCGTGCTGAGTTGGTTGCCGCATTCGCGGCTGGAGTGGCTGCCACAGAACCGTTCCGGCTCCACGACAACTCGAAGAACCTTACGGACAGATGAAGGGTGTGTCAACTCCGACCCACGCCCGCTCGGACACCCGCCCAGGCACCTGCCCGGACGTCCGTTCCGGCACCTCTCCCGGCCCGTCCTAGTCCAGATCCGTGAGCCGGCCACCGGCGTCAGGCTGGGCGTGTTCCACACGGCGCAGTACGCGGATCAGTAGCTCTCCGAGTACCCCCCGCTCCTCCCCCGACAGGTCCTGCAGCAGCTCTTCCTCGAAGTGGGTGGCCATGCGCATCGCCTCCTGCCACTTCGCACGGCCCTCGTCGGTCAGCTCCACGATGACCCGCACCCGGTTGTTCTCGTCGCGGTCGCGCGTGACCAGGCCCTCGCTCGCCATGCGATCGATGCGGTGCGTCATCGCGGCCGGGGTGAGGCCGAGCCGCTTGGCGAGTTCGCCCGGGCCCATCCGATAGGGGGATCCGGCGAGGACCAGGCTCTTGAGGACCTCCCACTCGGCGTTGCTGATGCCGAGGTCGGCGATCTGGCGGCCGTACGCGACGTTCATCCGGCGGTTCAGGCGGCCCAGGGCCGAGACGACCTTCTCGACCTGGGGGTCCAGGTCGCCGAACTCGCGCTGATATGCCGCGATCTGTTCGTCGAGGCTCGGCTCCTGGAGCCCGGAATGGAGCGGCCCGGACTGGGGCTCGGGCCGGCGGCCGGAGCCGGGCGGCTCGGGGCCCTCGGGGGTCTCGGTTGGCATGCACCGAAGTATCGCATGAGCGCGTTGGCGTTGAAGTCCTTCACTGTGTATTGTTGACGTTCTAACTTTAGTGTTGAAGTCTTCAGGCTTCAGTCCTCCACGATCTTGAGGTAGGTGAGTGTGACCAGGGCGATGGGCGCTGCGATGCGCCGGATACAGGCGGGGAACGCGTTGGCCGCGTTCGGACTCGGCTTCACGGTTCCGTATCTCTACGTCTATGTGGCGCAGGTGCGGGACCTGGGCGCGTCTACGGCCGGGGCCGTCCTCGCGGTCTTTGCGATGGCCGCTCTCGTCGCCCTTCCCTTCACCGGGCGGATCATCGACCGGCGCGGGCCGCTGCCCGTGCTGGTCGGTGCCGCGCTGCTCGCCGCAGCCGGCTCCGCGGCGATGGGGCTGTCGACGAGCGTGCCCGCCGCCGTCCTGTCCGCCGCGCTGCTGGGGGCCGGTACGGCGGTGATGCAGCCGGCGCTCGCCACGATGATCGTCTGGACCTCGGACTCCTCGACCCGTACGCGCGCCTTCGCCATGCAGTTCTTTCTGCAGAATCTGGGGCTCGGGATCGGCGGGCTGATCGGCGGGCACATCGTCGACGAGAGCCGGCCGGGCAGCTTCACCCTGCTGTTCGGCATCGAGGCGGCGATGTTCCTGGTGCTTGCCGGGATCGCCGTGAGTGTGCGGCTGCCGCGTTCACTCGCGCTCCAGGAGGCGCGGCCCGCGAACGCCGAGGCCAAGGCCAGGCGCGGGCTGCGCGCGCTGCTCGGGCACCGGGCGATGGTGCAGCTGTGCGTGCTCGGGTTCGTCCTCTTCTTCGCCTGCTACGGACAGTTCGAGTCGGGGCTCGCCGCGTACGGCACCGAGGCCGCCGGGATCCAGCCCGCGACCCTCGGGACCGCGCTGGCCGCCAACACCCTGGTGATCGTGGTCGCGCAGTTCGTGGTGCTGAAGTTCGTCGAGCGCCGCAGGCGCAGCCGGGTGATCGCCGGCGTCGGGCTGATCTGGGCCGTGGCCTGGATCGCCGCCGGCTACGCGGGCCTCGGGCACGGCAGCCAGGCGATGGCGACCGCCGCGTTCGTCTCCGCGTACGGGCTCTTCGGGCTCGGTGAGGCGATGCTGTCGCCGACCGTCGCGCCGCTGGTGGCCGATCTGGCGCCGGAGTCGATGGTCGGGCAGTACAACTCCGCCTTCGCGCTGGTCAAGCAGCTCGCGCTGGCCGTCGGTCCGGCCGTGGGCGGGCCGATGGGCGCCGCGCTGCACGGTCCGTACATCGTGACCTTCGTGCTCTTCTCGCTCGGCATCACCATGCTGGCGCTGCGACTGGGCAAGCGGCTTACGCCCGTACAGGACCGCCCCTCGCTCGTGTCGAGGTCGCGGGTGGTGGCCCAGCACAAGCCGGCCGAGCAGATCGAGGCCGCGGCCTAGTCGAGCCTGCCGCCCGGTCGAGGCCGCGGCCTAAGCCGGCAGTGCGAACTCGCACCAGACCGCTTTTCCGCCGCCCGGAGTGCGGCGGCTCCCCCAGGACGAGGCGATCGTCGCGACGATGGAAATCCCGCGGCCCGCCTCGTCCTCCGTTTCCGCGCGGCGGCGGCGCGGCAGATGGTCGTCGCCGTCCGTCACCTCGATGATCAGGCGGCGGTCGGTGCGGCGGAGTCTGAGGCGCATCGGCGGGGTGCCGTGCTGGAGGGAGTTGGCGACCAGTTCGCTGGCCGCCAGCACTCCCAGGTCGTGGAGCTCGGGCGAGAATCGCCAGGAGGCCAGCACACCCGAGGCGAAGGCACGCGCACGTGGAGCCGCTTCGATGCCGCCGAGCAGTTCGAGCGCGGCGTTGTGGAAGAGCTCGGCGGACACGCCCGTACGCGTGGGGTGCTGGACGACCAGTACGGCCACGTCGTCGTCGTGTTCCGCGGTGACTCCCAGGGAGCGGATCAGCCGGTCGCAGACCACCTGTGGGGTGCCTGTCGCGCCCTCGAGCGCGCGCTCGAGGGCGGCCACTCCCTCGTCGATGTCCTCGCCGCGGCGCTCGATCAGACCGTCCGTGTAGAGGACGGCGCTGGAGCCGGGCGGCAGCGCGATGGTGCCCGAGGTGTGGAGCCAGCCGCCGGTGCCGAGCGGTGGTCCGGTCGGGTCCTCGGCGCGGCGGACCGTGCCTTCCTCGTCCCGTACGAGGATGGGGAGATGGCCGGCCGAGGCGTAGACGAGCCGGCCTTCGTTCGGGTCGTGGACCGCATAGACGCAGGTGGCGATCTGGCTGGCGTCGATCTCGGCGGCCAGGCCGTCGAGCAGCTGGAGCACCTCGTGCGGCGGCAGGTCGAGGCGGGCATAGGCCCGTACGGCGGTGCGGAGCTGGCCCATCACGGCGGCCGCGCGCACGCCGCGGCCCATGACGTCGCCGATGACGAGCGCGGTGCGTCCGGCTCCGAGCGTGATGACGTCGTACCAGTCGCCGCCGACCGCGGCGTCCGTGCCGCCCGGTTGGTAGGTGGCCGCGATGCGCAGGTCGTCGGGCTGTTCCAACTCCTGCGGGAGCAGGCTCCTCTGGAGGGTGACGGCGGTCTCGCGGTGGCGGCGCTCGCTGGCGCGCAGCCGCTCGGCGGCCTCGGCGTGGTCGGTGACGTCGGCCGCGAAGACGAGGACTCCCCCGCCCTCCTTGGGGCTCTCGGCGGGCAGGCACGTGACGGTGTACGAGCCGGAGCCGAGCACCTTGCGGGACTTGACCGTGCGGGGCTTGCCGCTGCGCAGCACCTGGTCCATGAGCGGCAGCAGGCCCAGTTCGGCGAGCTCGGGGCAGCTGTCGGCGGCACGCGCACCGGCGGGGCGGTGGCCGAAGGCGGCGGCGTAGGCGTCGTTGACGTACGCGATGCGGTGCTCGGAGCCGTGCACGAGGGCGACGAGGGCGGGCAATCGGCCCAGGATCTCGGGTACGCAGAAGTCCTCGATGGCGGGGACGTCGGGCAAGGGCTCCGGCTGCTCTTCGTACTCACCGCGGGACACACCGCGGGACTCACCGCGGGACACACCGTGGGCCTCACCACGAGCCTCGTTGCGAGACTCATTGCGGGCTGCGGGCACCGAGCCCTCCCCCCGCTGTGCTGGGGAGATCCCGTGGTCGGTCCTCCGCGCTGCGGCGCGCCGCTGCGTACCGGGGAGCCTTGCGCTCCAACGCGTGAAGTTCACTGACTTTCTAGCCTCAATGCTTGTCGCCAAGGGTCACTCTGTGCATGTGTGAGCCCACCTATGGTCACACGTCCAGTGTGACCGACCGGACTGACAGTCCTGGTTGTCTACCTGCCCCCGGGGCCGCTGCGCGGCCCGTCGTCCGGTGCGGGCCTGGCCCCGTCCCCCTTGGGTTTTCCGCCCGCGGCGAGCTCGAATTCGGCCCGCGGATGTTCCAGCGAGCCGAGGGAGACGATCTCGCGTTTGAAGAGCCCGGAGAGGGTCCACTCGGCGAGTACGCGGGCCTTGCGGTTGAAGGTGGGAACGCGGCTGAGGTGGTACACGCGGTGCATCAGCCAGGCCGGATAGCCCTTGAGTTTACGGCCGTAGACATGCGCAACGCCCCTGTGGAGGCCGAGGGAGGCGACGGACCCGACGTACTTGTGGGCGTACTCCTTGAGGGGCTCGCCGCGCAGGGAGGCCACGATGTTCTCGGCGAGGACCTTGGTCTGGCGCACGGCGTGCTGGGCGTTGGGGGCGCACTCCTTGCCGGGTTCTCCCCCAGAGCCTTCGGCCCGGGAGGTACCCCCAGCGGTGACGTCCGGAACGGCCGCGGTGTCGCCCGCCGCCCACGCGTGCTCGACCCCGGCGACGGTGAGTTGCGCGGTGCACTTCAGCCGTCCGCGTTCGTTGAGGGGCAGATCGGTGGCGGCGAGCAGGGGGGCCGGCCTGACGCCCGCGGTCCATACGACGGTGCGGGTCCGGAAGCGGCTGCCGTCGCTGAGGACGGCGACACGGTCCTCACAGGAGTCCAGGCGTGTCTCGAGGCGTACGTCGATATTGCGCGAACGCAGCTCACGGATGGCGTACTTGCCCATCTCCTCGCCGACCTCGGGGAGGATGCGATTGCTGGCCTCGACGAGGATCCACTTCAGGTCCTCGGCCTTGATGTTGTGGTAGTAGCGCGTGGCGTAGCGGGCCATGTCCTCCAGCTCGGCGAGGGCCTCGACGCCCGCGTAGCCGCCGCCGACGAAGACGTAGGTGAGGGCGGCGTCGCGGATCGCCGGATCGCGGGTGGAGGAGGCGATGTCCATCTGCTCGATGACGTGGTTGCGCAGGCCGATGGCTTCCTCGACGGTCTTGAAGCCGATGGCGTAGTCGGCGAGTCCGGGGATCGGAAGGGTGCGGGAGATCGACCCGGGCGCGATGACGAGTTCGTCGTACGTGATCTCGACGGGACCGGTGCCCTCTTCCTCGGTGGCGAGGGTCGCCACGGTCGCGGTGCGCTTTGCGTGGTCGACGGCTTTGGCCTGGCCGATGAGGATCTTGCACTTGTCGAGCAGGCGGCGGAGGGGGACCACGACATGGCGCGGGGAGATGGAACCGGCCGCCGCTTCCGGGAGGAAGGGTTGATAGGTCATGTACGGATCGGGCGTGACCACGACGATCTCCACCTCGCCGCGTACCAGCTCCTGCTTCAGCTTCTTCTGCAGACGCAGCGCGGTGTACATCCCGACGTAGCCGCCGCCGACGACGAGAATGCGCGTGCTCGGCGGGGGGCCGGGGGGCGTCCCCGGGAAATTGGCAGCCTTCACCACCCCATGACGCAACGGCCTCAGGCGTTTGTCCACAGCCCCGGCAAATTGTGTGACCGGAGGCTTCGCGCCACTTTGGGCGGGCCAGGTGCGGCGTGGCAGACAAGGTGCGCAGGTCAGGGCGTACGAAGGGGGTGGTGCGAGGGGGCGTAATCGGGACCGTTCCGGTCCTTGCTCCGATCGGGGGGCGCTCCGTGCGGAACTACCCTCTTCTGAATTGACCCTGGCTCAACTATGTTCGTACCTCGTCGGGGTGCTTTGGCCGAGGTGCGCCCGGCAGGCAGGGTGGGGAGGTCTCCGGGGGGAGACGTCACGACCAGGGGTCTCCGGGGGGAGACATCATGACCGGGGGAACACGTATGACCATTCAGGATTCGCATTGGCAGGCTGCCGTCTCACCGGCTTCGACAGCTGACGGGAACGGACAGGCGGGATCGGGCGGGGTCAGCCGCTCGGCGCCACTCCGGGTGGACGCACAGCGCAACCTCGAGCATGTGCTGAGGGCGGCTCGCGAGGTCTTCGGCGAGCTGGGGTACGGCGCGCCGATGGAGGACGTGGCGCGCCGGGCCAGGGTCGGCGTCGGGACGGTGTACCGCCGCTTCCCGAGCAAGGACGTGCTGGTGCGGCGGATAGCCGAGGAGGAGACCTCCCGGCTCACCGAGCAGGCGCGTGCCGCTCTGGGGCAGGAGGAGGAGCCGTGGTCGGCGCTCTCCCGTTTCCTGCGTACGTCGGTGGCATCGGGCGCGGGACGGCTGCTGCCGCCGCAGGTGCTGCGGGTGGGCGTGGAGCCGGAGGAGCCGACCGCCGTCGTACGGGACGAGGCGCGGGTGCCGCAGCAGCGGGTCGGCTCACAGCCCGATCTGCGGGTGGTTGGGCCGCGCACGGTGCCGGCCGAGGAGCAGGACGACGCGGGTGCGGCGGATCTGCTCGAGGTCGTGGGGCAGTTGGTCGACCGGGCGCGGGCGGCGGGTGAGCTGCGCGGCGATGTGACCGTGGCGGACGTGCTGCTGGTGATAGCCACGGCCGCGCCGTCACTGCCGGACGCGGCGCAGCAGGCGGCGGCTTCGGCCCGGCTGCTCGACATCCTGCTGGAGGGGCTGCGGCCGCGGTCCGCATAGGCCCCGTTCCGGTCCACGCACCTCACCGCAGCGCTGCTCCGGTGGCCAACTGACTTCCGGGTAAGACAGGTTGAGCCTTCCCGAAGGAGTGACGAGTAGGGCTCGGATGCGGGAATCCTCCCCGGACGAGTGGTTACCCGTGCCAGAGGGTTCGGTGCGTCGGTTCTCTGTGGCAGTCTTGCCCGGTGTTCGGGACTGAGGGTGCTTACGGGGGCTTCCGCGATGAGCGGTGACGGTCAGGACGACTCACTCGGCGGTACGCGCGGTACCAGCGGTACTGGGGGTACCAGCGGTACGGAGGCGGCTGGGTTGCCCTCTCGGCAGGTGCCGAGCCAAGGCGGGCCCAGTGGGCTCTCCGGGGTGTCGGGTGGCTCGGGTCCGGCTGGTGCGGTTGAGCATGCGGTGCCGTCGCAGCGCGAGGGTGGGAGCTCTGACTCCTTACCGGCGCCGCGCGAGCTGCCGCCGTCCGACGCCGAGTTGATCGAGCGCATGCGGAGCGGCGACGACAGTGCCTACGAAGAGCTGTTCCGCCGTCACTCCGGCTCCGTCCGCCGCTATGCGCGCACCTGCTGCCGGGATGCGCACACCGCCGACGACCTGACGGCCGAGGTGTTCGCGCGGACGCTGCAGGCGGTGCGCGGGGGCTCGGGGCCCGAGCACGCGGTGCGGGCGTATCTGCTCACGACGGTCCGGCGCGTCGCTGCCGCGTGGACGAAGACCGCAAAGCGGGAGCAACTGGTCGATGACTTCGCGGTGTTCGCCGCGGATGCCGCCCGCAGCTCGGACGCCGCGCACGACGACGCCCTCGATCCGGGGGCCGATGTGCGCGCCATGCACGAGGCCGAGCAGTCGCTGGCCATGCAGGCCTTCCGCTCGCTGCCCGAGCGGTGGCAGGCGGTGCTCTGGCACACCACGGTCGAGGAGGAGTCGCCGAGCGAGGTCGCGCCGCTGTTCGGGCTGACCGCCAACGCGACGGCGGTGCTGGCAAGCCGGGCCCGCGAGGCCCTCAAGCAGGCCTATCTGCAGGCCCATGTGAGCTCGGCGCTCACCTCCGGAGGCGACTGCGCCCGCTATGCCGACCGGCTGGGGGCGTACGCCCGCGGGGGTCTGCGCATGCGCGCCGAGCGGGGGCTGCGCAAGCATCTGGAGGAGTGCGCCAAGTGCCGGCTGGCCGCGGGCGAGCTGGCGCATGTCAACGCCGGGATTCCGGCGCTGCTGCCGGTCGCGGTCATCGGCTGGTTCGCCGCCGGGTACTCGCTCAAGGCCGCGGGGCTCGTGGCCGGCGGTGTCGCGGGCGCGGCGGGTACGGGCGCGGCCGCCGCCGGGGCAGGCGGTGCGTCGGGCGCCACCGCGGGTGCGGGCGGCGGGGTCGCAGCGTCGGAGGGACTGGGCGCCCCGGCGAAGGCCGGGATCGCGGCGGGGCTGGCCGTCGCGGCGGCCGCCGGTCTTGTCTGGGCGCTCCCGGGCGACCCCGAGCCCGCGCCCACGGAGGCGAAGCCCCCGGCCGCGCAGCCCGCCGTGCCGGAGGAGCCCACGCCGTCACCGAAGCCGAAGCCCCCGGCCCCGCCTGCGCCGAAGCCCCCTGCCGCCCCGCCCGCGCCGGAGCCGACCCCGCCGCCGAAGCAGCCCTCGCCCGACCTGGCCCCGAAGCCCACGCCACAGCCTGCCCAGCCGACTCCCACGCCCGAGTCGCCGGTCAGACCTGCTCCCGAACCGCCCGGCGCACCCGTCCCCGAACCGCCCGGCGCACCCGCGCCCGAGCAGCCTGCCCCGCCCGCGACCGAGCCGCCCGAGAAGCCGAGGCCCACCCCGCCGCCGCGTTCTTCGGCCTCGCGCGTCTACCTGGTCAGTCGGCTGGAGTTCGGCTTGTTCGGCGACCACACCGGGCCCGAGGTGCGGATCGCCGGGAGCAGCTGGCTCTGGCAGCGCTCGGGCATGTCGATCGCCGGCATCCGGTACGGACACGGGGTGAGCATGTACGCCAGGGCCTCCGTGACCATCGACCTCAACCGCCGCTGCTCCGCCTATGACGCGCTGGTCGGGGTCGACAACCTGACGCCGGTCCGGGGCGCGGTGCGCTTCTCCGTGTACGGGGACGGCAGTCGGCTGTGGCGGTCCCCGGTCATGCGCGGCGGGGACGCGGCTGTGCCGGTGCATGTGTCGCTCGCCGGCCGCAAGACGATCCGGCTGGTCGTGGAGCCGCAGACGCCGTCCGACTCGGCGGTGCTCGGAAACTGGGCCCAATCGCAACTCACCTGCGGCTGACCGAACCCCGGCCGCCGGCCACCGGCCCGCCCTGCCGGTGGCCCACCCGCCTGCTCGACCTGCCGACCTGCCCGCCCTGCCCATCTACCCGCCTGCTCGACCTGCCGGACCTACCTGCCCTGCGCGACCTTCCCCGGCAGCCGCCTCGGCCGCCGTCTCCAGCAGGCCGACGGCCTGGGGGACGGTGAGGTCGCGGCCCGCCGCACGCTCGGCCTCGTACCGCTCGTTTCCCAGCTCCGCGCGGGCACGCGTCCGTATCACCTCGGCCGCCTTCTCCTCCGGCACGGAGCGGGGGATGTCCCCGCGCCAGGCGTCGGCCGCGGCCACGAGCCGTACGGACAGCGGGAATTGACCGGTCAGGGGAAGTACGGCCGCGGCGCTGTCGGCGACGTGTGCCGTGACGAACTCCGCGCACCGGGCCTCCCACGCCTTGCGGAGAGCCGCCGCCAGACCCCGTACGGCAGCCGGAGGACCTGCCGGTTCGTACGCGGAGAGCCGGGCGTCGAGCGCTTCGACTGCCACTTCGAAGTGCACCGGCGAGGTGTCATTGAGACTGCGGGGCTCCTCGAGCCGTCTCCGGGCCTCGGCGTACGCGCCGCGGTGCAGGGCGACGGTGGCGCGCATGAGGCGGAGGTAGGAGCGGGTGTCCTGGACCTTGTAGCGCTCCGCCACCTCCTCCGCCTCGTCGAAGCCCTTGTCGGCGGCGGCCGTGTCGCCGGCCCGGAAGGCGAGTTCGGCGAGGCGGGCGATGAGGAACGGCGCCTCCGCGTGCGCGCCGACCTCGCGGGCGAGAGCCAGTGCCTCCTCGTAGGCGGCCCTGGCCTCGTCGTACCTGCCGCGCATCATCCCCGCCTCGGCCGCGGCACTCGCCGTCTGAGCGCGCATCCAGCGGTCGCCGACGCGGCGGCTCAGCGCCCGCAGCAGGACCAGGTCATCGTCGACGCCGGGCATGCCGCCCGGCATGTCGACGACCAGATGGGTACGGAACATCAGCATGGCGCCGTACTCCCACTCGCCGCCGTACGCCAGGCAGTTGGCGACAGCGGCCTCCAGCAGCACTCGGATGCCCGCCATGTCGTCGGTGAGGAAGGCCGTCATCGGCCACAGCAGTCCGGGAAAGCGGGCGGACTCGGGGCCCGGCCGGCTGAAGGCCTCCCGCACCCGGCGCAGCAACGCCATGGTGTCCGCGTCGGTGCGCAGCCGCTCGGACCCGCGGCTCTCCAGGGCGAGGAAGAACTCCAGCATGCGCAGATGCATCCGGGGCCAGTAACGGGGGTCGTTCTCGCCCGACGGCTCCGGGCCGAGGGCCACGGTGCGCTCCACCCAGGACAGGCCCTCGGGGCGGTAGTTGCGCAGCCACCAGAACCAGCCCATCCCCAAGGTCAGTCGCAGCGCGGACGCTTCGTCGCGGGTCTCGACGACGGTGCGGTGCAGGGCGGCGCGGATGTTGTCGAGGTCGGCTTCGAGCCGGGCGATCCAGGGGAGCTGGTCGGCGGAGCGCAGGCGCGGGTCGGCCTCCTCGACGAGGGCGGCGAAGCAGGCGGTGTGCGCGCGGGCCGCGGCGTCCCGGATGTCCGGCGTCTCGGCGGCGCGCTCGGTCGCGTACTCGTGGATGGTCTCCAGCAGCCGGTAGCGCATCTCACCGCCGTCCGTGGGGGTGGCGGTGACGAGTGACTTGTCGACGAGCGCGCCGAGGTGTTCCGCCGCATTGCCGCAGACGGCCTCGGCGGCGGCGATGTCCCAGCCGCCGGCGAAGACGGCGAGCTGTCGCAGCAGGGTGCGTTCGGTGTCCTCCAGTAGGTCCCAGGACCAGTCGACGACCGCTCTGAGCGTCTGCTGGCGCGGCAGTACGGTGCGGCTTCCGCCGGTCAGGAGGCGGAAGCGGTCGTCGAGCCGGTCGGCGATCTGGCGGGGTGTGAACATCCGCAGCCGGGCGGCGGCGAGTTCGATGGCGAGCGGGAGCCCGTCGAGGCGGTGGCAGATCTCCGCCGCGGCGTCCCGGTCGTCCTCGACGCGGAAACCGGGCCGGGCGGCCGTGCCGCGGTCCGCGAGCAGTTGCAGGGCCTTGGGGTCCGGCAGCGGGTCCACCGGGCGCACCAACTCGCCCGGGATGCCCAGCGGTTCCCGGCTGGTGGCCAGGATGCGCAGGCGTGGGCAGCGGGTGAGGAGCCGCTCGGCGAGTTCGGCGGCCGCGTCGATGAGGTGCTCGCAATTGTCGAGTACGAGGAGGAGGGCGCTGCCTCCGAGGTGCTCGACCAGCCGGTCGGCGGGGGCGGCGGCGGGCAGCGGCTGGCCCTCGCGGACGATGAGCGCGGTCTCGCGCAGACCGAGGGCGGAGAGTACGGCGCCGGAGAGCGCGTCGGGGTCGTCGAGGGGAGCGAGCTCGACGAGCCATGCGCCTTCGGGGGCGGCGGCGGGGGCGGCCTCCTCGGCGAGGCGGGTCTTTCCGGAGCCGCCGGGGCCGGTGAGAGTGACGAGACGGGAGCGGGTCAGGTCGGCGCCGATGGCGATCAGTTCGCTGTCGCGGCCGACGAAGGAGGTGAGGCGGGGGCGAATGTTGCCGCGCTCACTTGCAGCGGGTGTGGTCGGGGCGGTGGGGGCCTTGAGCAACTCTGTGTACAGAGCTGTCAGTTCGGGCCCGGGGTCGGCTCCGAGGCCGTCCGCGAGCGCGCGGCGGGCCTCTTCGTACGCGACAAGGGCGTCGGCCTGGCGGCCCTCGGCGCGCAGGGCGCGGATGAGTAGCGCGCGGAATGGCTCGTGGTACGGGTGCGCGGCGGTGAGCCCCTGCAGCTCCGGTACGAGTGCGCTGGTGGCCTCGCGCCTCAGATCGGCCTCGATCCGCTGCTGAAGCGCGGCGAGCCGCAGGGCCTCGGGACGTGCGCCGTACTCCCCGTCGGGCAGGTCGGCGAGCGCGGGGCCGCGCCAGAGGGCGAGGGCGGTACGGAGCGTGCCTGCGGCGGTCTCGGGGTCCTGGGCGGCGGCCCGGTGGGTGAGCGCCTCGAAGACATACAGGTCGACGTCGTCCTTGGCGGCGGCCAGGCGGTAGGCGCCGGGGGCGCTCCGGACGGCGTCCTTGCCGAGGGTGCGGCGGAGGCGGCCGACGAGGGCCTGGAGTGCGGCGGGGGCGTCGTGCGGCTCGTCGCCGCCCCATACGTCGTCGACGAGTTCGCCGACGGGCACCGGGCGGCCGGCCCGCAGCGCGAGGGCGGCGAGCAGCCGACGGAGGCGGGCTCCGCGGAGGGGGAGCTCGCCACCGTGCTCGTCGCGGGCGGCGGTGACGCCGAGGATGAGATAGCGCACGGGGTCATTGTGGACGGGGGACGGGGGTGCGTGCGGGGGTGTTTCTCCATGTCACGGGGTTCGTGGTTGCCGTGAGCCAGGGGACGTTGGTGGAAGTCACTCAGGTTCGTGGTTGCCGTGAGCCAGGGGACGTTGGTGGAAGTCACTCAGGTTCGTGGTTGCCGTGGGCCAGGGGACGTTGGTGGTTGCTGCCGGTAGCGGGTTTCGCGGGCGAACCCGGAAGCCGCACCCCGCGGACGCCCGGGACCGCGCAACGGAACCCGCACCCATGCCCCGGACACCCCCGCAGGGCCTACGCCTGAAGCGTTCTCTTCGGGGGAACCCCTCCCGCCACCGCCCGTTGGCGCGGTGCCGCTGTGCCCGTCCAGCACGTACCCCGGCGCGAGAGCAGCCTCCGGAGCCACAGTTCCGTGGAGATCAGGTCCGCCAGGCCGTCCAGCGGGACCGGTTCGCCCTCCGAGGCCGCGCGGAGGGCCTTGCGGACCACGCGGGCCTCCACCAGGCCCGCGTCCGCCAGCAAGGGCGCGTCGAACAGGGCCAACAGGTACGGCAGGGACGCCCGCAGGCCCGCCCTCGCCGCTGCCGTCGACGGAGCGTGGGTCGTCGCGCCCCACCCCGGTGGGAGGTCATGGATGCCCGCGCCCGCCAGGACCGTGCGGAGGATTTCCGCGCGGGCGCCCGGGCGGACCCGCAAGGATTCGGGGAGGTCGCGGCAGGCCCGTACGACCTGGTTGTCCAGAAAGGGCGCGTGCAGCCGCTGGCTGCGGACCTCCGCGGCCTGTTCCAGGATCCGCTGGTCCGACGCATGGCGGGTCAACGCCGCACGCGCGCGGGCCTCACCGGGGCGCTGCACCGATGTCGGCCGCGTCGCCGCCTCCGTCAGGCGAACCGATACTTCAGCGAGTGCCTCACCCGTGAGCCAGCGCGCCGCGGGCCCCGGCCTCGACCACGTCAGCGCGGCCAGTGACGCACTCAGCGGGCCGTCCAGCAGGCGGGCCGCCGGACGGTTCGCGTCCAGCAGGCGGTCGGCCGCCGTCTCGAGGCCGGTGCGATACGGCGTACGGGCCAGCCGCCGCGCCGCCCGGTACACCGTCACCGGGATGAACAGCGACTGCGGTGAAGGGCCCTCCGCCCGCGCCAGCGCCGCGGCCGGCCGCAGCAGATGGCGCCGCCGCCGGTCGAGGAGCAGGTCGGCGAGGCGCGCCGGATGCGCGTCCAGGACCTGTCGCGCGCCCGCCCCGGTGAAGTGGTCGGCGCTACCGGCCGCCAGTCGGCTTCGGTGGCGTTCGGCCGTGACGAGGGACGGTGCCGGTTCGTCCGTCAGCGGCCCGGCGTCCAGGGCCGCGTACGGCAGCCCTTCCTCCCCCGCCGCGACCACCACATGGTGCAGCCGAGGATTCGCCGCGATCGTGCGCGCCCGTTCCAGCTCGGCCTCGTGCCCGCGGGTCGTCAGGTCGTTGAAGGTGACCGCGAGCAGCCGCTCCCCCGCGCCCGTGCCATGGCCGAGCACCGTGCCCGGCACCCCCGGCAGCCCCGCGGCCAGCAGCGCCAGCGTGCCCGAAGCGCTGCCGCCGGAGAGGTCGGCGCCGATGCCGGGAGCCGGGGCGCCCCGGGCCGCGCGCCGTTCGGCGGGCCCCATCCCGGGGACCGGCCCGGGATCCGTCGGCAGTGTCTCGGGCGCGTGCCGGGGCGCGGTGAGCCTGGCTCGTACCGCATCGACCAGTGCCTCCCGCACGCCGTCCACCGCGCGCTCCGCCTCGATCTGCGGTCCGGCGACGGCGAGCGATGCCACCGGCTCGTACCCGGCGATCTCGCGCGAGCCCTCGCGCAGGATCAGCGCGTGCCCCGGCGGGACGCGCTTCACACCGGCGTACGGAGTCGAGTCGTGCAGCGCCTCCGGTGTCTCCGGGCAGGCGAGCAGCGCCGCCAAGTGCCCGATGTCCAGCTGCGCTTCGATGAGATCGGCGAGCGGCAGTGCCGCGGTGGCGTACGCGGTGCCGTTCGCCCAAGGGGTGTGGAAGACGGGTCTCGCCCCGGCCAGATCACCGACTATCGTGATCCGGCGGCCGACCTGCACCACGGCCGTATAGCTGCCGGCCCATGCGGTCAGATGCCGCAGCGCCCCACCGCGCGCCGCGAAAAGACCCACCCGCAACTCTTCGTCACTGGCCGCGCAGCAGCCCAGGACGGCGAGCCTGGTGATGGGGGTCGCCCCGGCGGAGCGAGCGGGAGCGTCGACGGTGACGATGCGTACCTCGTCGGGGCGCCAGTCGCCGACGGCCCAGAGCGGATCCGGGTCGCCCCACAGGAGTTGGGAGCCGACGGGGTGAACGGTGCGGCCCTCGCCGGAGGTGCCCACCGCCCCGGCCGTACCGAAGTTTGCGGCGATACTGCTCCACCCCACCAACCACCGCATCGCCGCCTCCACAGGCTGTGGACGAACCGGGGCCCGGGCCGCCCGGAATCCCGGGCGACGATGGCCGCTCGGGAACATGCTGCCACGAAGGCGGCGCACAGGAGGCTCTCCGGGTAGCGCGCGCAAAAAGGGAACGCGCCCCTGGCATTGGCGATTTGACGACGGTCCAGGAGCCGGTGAAGCGGACCGCCGATGCTTACACATGCCCAAAAGGGACACCGAGGACAGTCGGCATTCGGCCATTCTGCGGGCCTGCCGGCCGTCCCCCGCCCGGGCACAACCACAGTCCGGGAGGCGCTGTTCGCCTCCCGGACCGGTCCGCCGCCCGCGGGGATTGAGGCGGCGGTGTCCCCCAGCCCACTGGTTCCAGTACGCAGTGGGCCGACCCACGCAGGACTCATGGAAGCGCTCCCCGACCTGCGAGGCCAGAGCGCACGGACGGGCGCACGGCCACATGCAGGGAGCACGCCCGGGGGCACGGCGTCGACACCCCGTCCGTCGCCCGTCTGTTCCAGCGCACAACAATCTCGCCATCCGGAAGACCGCCTCTTAACGGTCGGGATGCGGCGAACTACGCTGTGTTTACTGATGTTCTCCACGGGGGGCGCATATTCCGAAGGGCTCGGCCAGACGCCTTTGCAGCCGGGACCCGGAAGCCGTTCACCGGGGGGAACTCAGCACGAATGCCGTGCGCCCAGCCAGCGACGCGGCGGCCGTCTGCGTGTCGAGGGGTGGCGCATGTCCAGGGAGCAACGCGGGCCGAACGAAAAGCTCGGCACCGTTCTCGCCCTCGCGGGAATCAGCAACGCCGGCCTCGCCCGGCGGGTCAACGACCTAGGCGCGCAGCGCGGTCTGACCCTTCGCTACGACAAGACGTCGGTGGCGCGGTGGGTGTCGAAGGGCATGGTGCCGCAGGGCGCCGCGCCCCATCTCATCGCCGCCGCGATCGGCGCCAAACTGGGCCGTCCGGTGCCGCTGCACGAGATCGGTCTGGCGGACGCCGACCCGGCCCCTGAAGTCGGGCTCGCCTTCCCGCGCGACGTGGGCGAGGCGGTGAAATCGGCCACCGAGCTCTACCGCCTGGATCTGGCCGGGCGACGGGCGGGCAGCGGGGGCATCTGGCAGTCGCTGGCCGGTTCTTTCGCAGTGAGCGCTTACGCCACGCCCGCGTCCCGCTGGCTGATAACCCCCGCCGACTCCTCGGTCGAGCGATCCCTCGACATCGCCACGGCGGAGGACGCGCCCGCCCGGGTGGGTCACACCGATGTGGCGAAGCTGAGAGAGGCTGCCGAGGACGCACGCCGCTGGGACTCCAAGTACGGCGGCGGGGACTGGCGTTCGTCGATGGTGCCCGAGTGCCTGCGGGTGGACGCGGCCCCACTGCTCCTCGGGTCGTATTCGGACGAAGTGGGCCGGGCGCTGTTCGGCGCCACCGCCGAGCTGACCAGGCTGGCCGGGTGGATGGCCTTCGACACCGGGCAGCAGGAGGCGGCGCAGCGCTACTACATCCAGGCGCTGCGACTGGCCCGGGCCGCCGCGGACGTCCCGTTGGGCGGCTATGTGCTGGCCTCGATGTCGCTGCAGGCGACCTACCGCGGCTTCGCCGACGAGGGCGTGGACCTGGCCCAGGCGGCACTCGAACGCAATCGGGGCCTCGCCACCGCCCGCACGATGAGCTTCTTCCGGCTGGTCGAGGCGCGGGCGCACGCAAAGGCGAGCGACGCGCCGGCCGCGGGGACCGCGCTGAAGTCGGCGGAGGGCTGGCTGGAGCGGTCACGGGAGGGCGATGCCGACCCGTCCTGGCTCGGCTTCTACTCGTACGACAGGTTCGCGGCCGACGCCGCCGAGTGCTACCGCGATCTGAAGGCGCCGCGCCAGGTGCGCCGCTTCACCGAGCAGGCGCTGTCCCGGCCCACGGAGGAGTTCGTGCGCTCGCACGGGCTGCGTCTTGTGGTGTCGGCCGTCGCCGAACTGGAGTCGGGGAACCTGGACGCCGCGTGCGCGGCGGGCACGCGCGCGGTGGAGGTCGCGGGACGGATCTCGTCGGCGCGTACCACGGAGTACGTACGGGATCTGCTGCACCGGCTGGAGCCGTACGGCGACGAGCCACGGGTCGTCGAGCTGCGGGAGCGGGCCCGGCCGCTGCTGGTGGCCCCGGCGTAGCGGGTGCAGCGGCGCAGACCCTCCTGATGTATCTGGTTTAAGTGCCTTGTCAGTGGGCCAGTGCACTATCGGGGTGGGAGGTGACGCGGTGACGGCGTCCGGGCAGGACTTCGACTGTGACGTGCTGGTGATCGGCGGCGGAATCGTCGGCCTGTCGACGGCGTATGCCCTCACGCGCGCGGCTCCCGGCACCCGGGTGATCGTCCTGGAGAAGGAGAACGGACCCGCGCGGCACCAGACCGGGCGGAACAGCGGAGTGATCCACAGCGGGATCTACTACCGGCCGGGCTCGCTGAAGGCGCGGTTCGCGGTGCGGGGCGCGGCCGAGATGGTGAAGTTCTGCGCGGAATACGGCATCGACCACCAGGTCACCGGGAAGCTGATCGTCGCCACCGGCCGGGACGAGCTGCCGCGACTGCATGCCCTGGTCCAGCGCGGCCGGGAGAACAGCATTCCGGTGCGGGAGCTGGGACCGGCGCAGATCATGGAGTACGAGCCGCAGGTGCGGGGTCTCGCGGCGATCCGGGTCGGGACGACCGGGGTGTGCGACTTCGGGGCGGTGGCGGCACAGCTGGCGGCCGCGTCCGGCGCGGACATCCGCTGCGGCGAGGAGGTGGCCGCGATCGACCGCCGCGCCTGGGGCGTCGCGGTGCGCACCGCGTCGGGGGCGGTGTTCCGGGCAAAGGTGCTGGTCAACTGCGCGGGGCTGCACTGCGACCGGGTCGCACGGCTGGCGGGCGACGACCCGGGGATGCGGATCGTGCCCTTCCGGGGTGAGTACTACGAACTGGCGCGGCCCGATCTCGTACGGGGTCTCGTCTACCCGGTGCCGGACCCGGCGTTCCCCTTCCTGGGCGTGCATCTGACCCGAGGCGTCGAGGGCAGCGTCCACGTCGGACCGAACGCGGTCCCGGCGCTCGCCCGCGAGGGCTACAGCTGGTCGGTGGTGCGGCCGCGGGAGCTGGCCGGGACGGTGAGCTGGCCGGGCACCTGGCGGATAGCGCGCAGGCACTGGCGGTACGGAGCGGGGGAGCTGCGCCGCTCCCTGTCGAAGCGGGCTTTCGCGACGGCCGTACGGAGACTGCTGCCGGCGGTGACGGAGGAGGATCTGCGACCGGTCGCGGCCGGGGTGCGGGCGCAGGCGGTGCTGCGGGACGGCACGCTGGTGGACGACTTCCTGATCCGCGAGGCCCCTCGGACGGTCCATGTGCTGAACGCGCCCTCCCCGGCGGCGACGGCGTCGCTGCCGATCGGCAGGGAGGTGGCACGCAGGGCCCTGACCGCGCTGGCGGACGGCCCCCTGGCCCGGGCGGGCGGCAGATAGGGCCCCGCGCCACACGGCACCGGGGCACAGCGTGAGCCGGGCCACGGACCCCGCCCCGTTAGAATCAACCCACTGTGACCGAGCTCCGTAACCTCACCCCCGACAGCCCCCCGGCCCCCATCCGCGCCAAGAGCGAGCCGCGCTTCCCCGGGGGGCCCGTCGCCGATCCCGCCGGGTCGCACCATGAGCGGCGCATCCGCAGCTTCCAGCCGCGGCGCAGCCGGGTGACCGCCGGGCAGGGCGATGCCCTCCAGCGGCTGTGGCCCGTCTGGGGCCTCGACATCGACGGGCAGCGCGTCCTCGACCCGAACGAGATGTTCGGCGGTCTGCCGGTCGTCCTGGAGATCGGGTTCGGGATGGGCGAGGCCACCGCGCAGATGGCCGCAGCCGACCCGGGCACCGGGATTCTCGCCGTCGATGTGCACACCCCGGGCCAGGGCAACCTCCTCGGTCTCGCAGAGCGGAACGGACTGTCCAACATCCGGGTCGCCAACGGCGACGCGATCATCCTCCTGCGGGAGATGCTCCCGCCCGCCTCGCTCGACGGGCTGCGCGTCTTCTTCCCCGACCCCTGGCCCAAGAAGCGGCACCACAAGCGGCGGCTGATCCAGCCCGAGTTCCTCACTCTCGCCGCGACGTGCATGAAGCCCGGCGCGGTCCTGCACTGCGCGACCGACTGGGAGGAGTACGCCGAACGGATGCTCGAAGTGCTCTCCGCGCACCCGGACTTCGAGAACGCCCAGGAGGACGGCGGCTACGCCCCGCGGCCCGCTTTCCGGCCACTGACCCGATTCGAAGGACAGGGCCTGGACAAGGGCCACAAGGTGCACGACCTGCTGTTCCGCCGCCCGCTGGGTCCCGCGTAATCCTCGGTAGCGCCCCGGAAGAGCCACGGGCCCGTCGCCAGGTGTCAGTGCCCCTCGTTAGGGTCGTCGGGTGTCCGAGTCGTCGCCGCAGCACCATCCACCGCATCCGGCGGTCCCGGCGTTCGAGCAGCAGCCGCTGTTCAACGCCGTGCCGGAGCGTGCCCGCTGGCGCTACAAACCGCGCCGGGCCTCCTGGCTCTGGCACAGCAAGGCCGTCCGGGCAGGGGTGCTGATCACCCTCCTCGCCCTCTCGGGCCTCGTCATCCTCGCGCTCGTACGCGAACAGACCGGCACCCACGGCTTTCTGGTCGGTCTCGGCCTCGCGACGCTGCCCGTCCCGCTCCTCACCGCGGCCTTCGCCTGGCTGGACCGGGTCGAACCGGGCCCCTGGAAGAACCTCCTCTTCGCGTTCGCCTGGGGCGCGTTCGCCGCCGCCCTCGTCGCGATCATCGCGAACTCCTTCGCGACCCGCTGGATAGCGACCGCCACCGCCGACCCGGCAAGCGCGGACACCATCGGCGCGACGGTCATAGCCCCGATCATCGAGGAGAGCGCGAAGGCCGCCGCGATCCTGCTCCTCTTCATCTTCCGCAGACGGGACTTCACCGGGATCGTCGACGGCGTGGTCGTGGCCGGCTTCACCGCGACCGGCTTCGCCTTCACCGAGAACATCCTCTACCTGGGCAACGCCTTCGGCGAGGACCAGGAGATAGGCACATCCGGCCTCGCCTCGGTGACCGCGGCGACCTTCTTCGTACGCGTGGTCATGTCGCCGTTCGCGCATCCGCTCTTCACGGTGCTGACCGGCATCGGCTTCGGCGCTGCCGCGCTGGCCGCGCAGCGCCAGAAGATACGCCGGATCGCGCTGCCGCTGCTCGGCCTCGCCCTGGCGATGGGCATGCACGCCCTGTGGAACGGCTCGTCGTCGCTCTTCGGCCCGTTCGGCTTCTACGCCGTGTACGGGGCGTTCATGGTCCCCGTCTTCGGGCTGCTGACCTGGCTGACGATCTGGACCCGGCAGCGCGAGCTGCGCACGATATCGACGGAGTTGCCCGCATACGCCGCGGCCGGCTGGCTGATGACGGCCGAACCGCGCGCCCTGTCCTCGATGCGGGCGCGTTCGATCGCGCGCGACGTCGCCCGGCGTACGCATGGACCGGCCGCCGCGCACGCCGTTTCGGAGTACGAGCGGTTCGCGACGAGCCTGGCCTTTCTGCGCCACCGGGCCCACCGCGGCGCGGCGGGCCCGGACTTCGTGGCGCGCGAGCAGGAGCTGCTGCACCACCTCTGGCAGCGCAAGCACGTCGCGGGTCCCGCGCTGACGTACGCGGCGCAGGCGACGGGCCGGGTGTGGACGCCGCCGCCGTACCGCGACTACGGCGGCTACAACCCGTACCGCAGCTAGCGGCCCGGCTGACAGCAGCCACCGGCCCGGCCGCCGGCCACCGCCCCGCCGGGCACCAGGCGGGGCTACGCCGACGCCGCCGTCAGCTCGGCCACCTCCACGGCCGTCAGCTCCAGCTCCGCGACCGCCGTCAGGGCCGGCAGCTGCTCGACCGTACGGGCCGAGGCGATCGGCGCGACGACAGTCGGCTGCGCGGCCAGCCAGGCGAGCGCGACGGTCGCCACCTCGACGCCGCGCGCCCGGGCCACCTTGTCCAGCGCGGCGAGGACCCGCACGCCCCGCTCGCTCTTCAGGTGCTTGCCCGCGCCCGCGGCCCGTGCGCTGTCCACCGTCGTACCGGGGCGGTACTTGCCGGTGAGGAAGCCGGACGCGAGCCCGGAGTAGGGGGCGGCGGCCAGACCGGCGGCCGCGGCCGTGTCCTGCAGGTCGCCCTCGTAGCTGTCCCGGGAGACCAGGTTGTAGTGCGGCTGCAGCGCGACGTAGCGGGCCAGCCCCTCGCGCTCCGAGAACTCCAGGGACGCCCGGAGCCGGTCGGCGCTGAGGTTGGAGGCGGCGATGGCACGCACCTTGCCCTCCTTCACCAGCTGGTCCAGCGCGGTGATGATCTCCTCGACAGGGACGGTCAGGTCGTCGAAGTGCGTGTAGTACAGGTCTATGTAGTCGGTGCCGAGCCGCTGCAAGGAGGCCTCGGCCGCGGCCTTGATGGTCGAGCCGGACAGGCCCCTGTACTGCGGGTGGGAGCCGACCTTGGTCGCCACGACGACCTCGGAGCGGTTGCGGCGCGCGGCGAGCCAGCTGCCGATGACGGTCTCGGACTCGCCGCCCTCGTTGCCCGGCACCCACGCCGAATAGGCGTCGGCGGTGTCGACGAAGTTGCCTCCGGCAGCGGTGTACGCGTCGAGCACGGCGAAGGACTGCGCCTGGTCGGCGGTCCAGCCGAAGACATTGCCGCCGAGAGCGAGCGGGAAGACGGCGATACCGGACGAGCCGAACGTACGGAGAGAAGTCATGGGTTGACCAACAGCGGTACGGTGCGACCTATTCCACATTCCGCAGTCGGCCGACGGGGTCCACCTCCCGCATGGCTGCCGCCGCGCACATGGGGCGGCGCCGCGCATCAGCGCCCCAGGCGCCGAACGGCGCGAGGGGCGCAGAGCAGTGCGGAACGTCAGACGGTGAGGCCCTTGTCGCGCAGCCAGGTCATCGGGTCGATGCCCGTCCCGCCCGCCGTGTGGACCTCCAGGTGCAGATGCGGGCCGGTCACATTGCCGGTCGCACCCACACGGCCGATCGTCTCGCCCGTCGTCACCTTCTGGCCCGCGCTGACCGAGATCGAGGACTGGTGGGCGTACCAGATCTCCGTGCCGTCATCGAGCTCCAGCACCGTGCGGTAGCCGTAGGAGCCGGACCAGCCGGCCGACTTGACGGTGCCGCTGTGGACCGCCTTGAGCGGCGTGCCCGTCGGGGCGGCGAAGTCCAGGCCGGTGTGGTAGCCCGAGGACCACATGGAGCCGGCCTCGCCGAAGGTGGAGGTGATCGTGTACGAGGAGGTGGGCAGCGAATAGCTCGCCGCGAGCTTGGCAAGGCGCTCGGCCTCCGCCTTGGCCGCCGCGGCCTTCTCGGCCGCAAGCTTCTCCGCCTCGGCCTTGGCCTCCGCCGCGGTCTGCTGCTTCCTCGCCTCAGCCGCGGCCTTCTCGGCCGCAAGCTTCTCCACGGCCGCCTTCGCCTCGGCGTCCGCTTCCGCCTGCTGCTGCTCGGCCTGCTGGAGGATGCGGGCGCGCAGCGCCTCACCCGCGCCGGCCGCGCCATCGGCAGCGGTCTTGGAGTCGGTGTCCGAGGCCAGCGTCACCGCCGTGAGCGGGGAGGTGTTGTCGGCGTCGGCGTCCGAGGAGTCGTCGGACAGGAAAGAGCCCACGCCAGGAAGGGACTTGGCGTCGGGCAGGTTGTCCGTGATCGAGTCGGGGAGCGATATGGAGACCGGCGGCTTGTCCTGCGCGGTGGCCATGCCGCCCGCGCCGACCGCGGCGATGACGCCGACGCCGAGCACTGTGGAGCTGCGGGCGAGCCCGCCGCGCTGCTTGACGACACGGTGCCGTCCGCGCACCGGACGAACGGAGTCCTCGGTGGGGTTCCATTCCTCCCACGCCCGCTCCGCCCCCTCTTCGCCGCTGAAGAAGTCGGGCCTGAAGGGTGCTTCTGGGGCAGGGGTGTTGGACGCCACTGAGGCGTACTCCTTTCCTTCCTTCTCGCCTACCGGGTTAGCTGACGGGTTCGGAGCAGGAAGGTCTCCTACGAGCGCTTCGACCGCGGAAAAGAGCGGCAAAAGGTGCCCGATTCACCCCAATTGGTGGTTCCCCGGTTCCCTTGCGGGATTCGGCGCATGCGCACGGTGCCGCCTCTTGCGACGGCTGGGACGACCGCGCTGCGTTATCGAACGTTAATAGAAGCCAGGGCCGGATTCCAAGCTGTTCCGAGTGATCGTTAACGAGTTCGTCACGGACGTACCAGGACACAAGCGGCCGGATACGGGCGACTTGATCGCCTCTCCTCTCACACCTTCACCTGACGGTGGTTCATATGTGATGCGGAGGGGTGCGCTTCGACTACACACGGTGCGGGGACTACACACGGTGCGGGTCTGGTGGCCTTCCCTGGCTCTGACTCTTCCCTCTGACCACGGGGACGATCCTGCGGCGGCCCTGCTGCCCCTGCCCGGGACGGCTGACCGCCAGCAGGGCCAGGTCGTCCGTCAAGCCGCCACCGGTATGCAGTCGTACGTCGTCGACGAGCGCGTCCAGCAGCTCCTCCGGCCCGGGAAAGAGCCGACCGCCGAGCCGCGCGGCCGGGTCGTAGAAGACGCCGTCCGCGTTGCGCGCCTCGGAAAGGCCGTCCGTGTAGAGCAGCAGCGTGGCCCCGGCGGGCAGCGGAAACGAGTCCGCACGGTCCGGCCATCCGCTCAGCTCGCCCATGCCCAGCGGCAGCGCGGCCTCGGTCGGCTCGAGCGCGTGCACCTTCCCGTCGGCGTACAGCACCAGGGGTTCCGGATGGCCCCGGTTCACCACGCGCACCATCTCGTCGCGGCGCGGGATCTCGGCGATCACTGCCGTGGTGAACTCCTCGAAGATCTCCAGGCTGTCCCGCCGGGTGCCCTCGCGCGCGAGCGCCCGCTCCAGGCGCTTGGCGACCCCTTCCAGCGTGGCCTCCTGCTCGGCCGCCTCCCGGAACGCGCCGATGACCACTGCCACCGCCTCGACCGCCTCCATCCCCTTGCCCCGTACGTCGCCGACCACCAGGCGCACCCCGTACGGAGTGTCCTGTACGGCGAAGAGGTCACCGCCGATGAAGGCGTCCGCCTGCGCCGCCTCGTACCGCGCGGCGACCTGCAGCCCGCCGATCCGTTCGGCGGGGGTGGGCAGCACGGCGCGCTGCGCGGTCTCGGCGATGACACGGGCGGAGGCGAGGCGCTCGCCGCTGAGCAGTACGACCCGATTGATGATGAGCGCGAGCCCGGCGACGGTGACCACGGTGAACAGCTCGGTGTTGGCCGAGACGCTGTTCAGGGTGTCGTTGTAGATGTGCAGACCGAGGACCGCGGCGACGGCCGCGACACCGGTGAGCAGGGTGGTGAGCCAGGAGAAGAAGGGGGCCGCGATCAGCGGGGCGGCCGCGAAGAGAGGGGACGCGGTGAACTCGGACGGGGTGGAGAGATCGAAGATGACACCGCCGATGATCAACAGCGTGGGCAGCGCGCGGACAAAGCTGCGAGCGCTGATGCCGCGGTGCTGTCCTCGGTACCCCACGAGTGCTCTCCTGCCCAGTCCGCCCAGGCTGCGGAAGGTACCGCGCCCTTCCCAGGCTGGCCGGAGTCGCGCCGCGCGGCGACTCGCCGTCGGCCAACCGGGCGAAACCCCGGCGGGCGGACACGACAGTGGCCCGGCACTCTTCTCGAGTGCCGGGCCACTGCTTTCAGTAGCGGGGACAGGATTTGAACCTGCGACCTCTGGGTTATGAGCCCAGCGAGCTACCGAGCTGCTCCACCCCGCGTCGGTGAACACAACCTTACGCTATTCGGAGCAAGATCAAATCCATTTACCGATTGGAACAGCTGCTCGGCAGCTGTTCCACTCCCCGCCCGGCATCTGACCGCTGTGCCGGGCGTCGTCACGGGCCGGACTCAGCGGCGGCGCAGACGCAGTGCGGTGAGCACGCCACCGGCCGCGATCAGGGCCACGGCCGCGATGGCCGCGTACCAGGTGGTGCTGGACGAGCCGGTGCTGGCCAGGGCGCCGGTGGTGGTGACCGGGGTGTTGGCGCCGACCGCCACCGCGGAGGCCGAGGCGGACGGGGTCGCAGTGGCGGACGGGGTGGCGGACGGGGTGGCGGAGGGCCGGGCGGACGGGGTCGCGCTCGGCTCGGCGGACGGCGGGGTGGTGCCGCGCTCGGGGGCGAGGGTGATCCGGCCCGCGGCCTCCAGGAACGTCATCGTGTTGCCCTCGGTCAGCGAGGTCGAGGCGCGCAGCGTGAGCTTGACCGGCTTCTGGATGCCCTTGAAGTCAAGGACGCGCACACGAAGGATGTAGCGGTGCAGCTTGCCCTTGTCGGTGAAGTAGCTCTTCGGGATGTCGCCGAGCTTCCACCGGTTCGGGACGCCCGGGACCTTCTCGGCCTTGATCACCATGCCGTTGCCGATCCACTCCTCGATCGACAGCTCCGGGATCTCACCCGTGGCACCGGGCTCCTCGGCGACCTCGATCGTGGTCGCCAGGTCGGAGTCGAAGGTGCCGTCGCCCTTGAGCTGGTGGAAGAGGTCGACGTTGCCCCACAGGCCGGGCTTGATGGGTGCGTCCTTGTCCGTACGCATCCACATGGCCGCGGGGGCGGCGTTGATCTTCGGGCTGGTCTCGAAGACGACGGTGTCGTCCTGCTCGGGCTTCGTGTGCTCGTCCAGATCAGCGGCGGTGAGCTTGAGGTTGCCGTTGTTGGAAGGGAAGTTCTTGCCGAGTCCGATGGAGATCTTCCAGCTCAGCTCGCCCTTGGCGGGCACGGAGAAGGAGGAGCCCTTGCTCTTGTCCGCCGGCTTGAACACGCCCTGCGCGCCGATGCCTTCCTGCGAGACGTACTCGTCGGTCGCCGGAGCGTTCACCGGCTGCACGTCGAAGACGATGTGCGAGGCTGCGATCGGGCTCGCCCCGTCCGTGTCGCCGACCAGCCACGGCTGGAAGTCCACCGGCTTGTCCGAGGAGTTCTTCACCGTGAAGGAGAAGGTCTCGCTCGCCCCGCCCCGGGTCAGCGGTCCGGCCGGCGCGGGGGCGCCGAGCTCGATGGTGAGCGGCGTGCCGGAGCCCACCGGTGCCGCATGGGCTGTCAGCGGAACAAGAGTGGCGCCGACGGCGGCGGCGACGGTGAACGCGGCGGCAGAGGCAAGGCGAGCGGACATGGTGGACTCCCCCCAAGGAATCAGCTAGAGGCCGGACTGCCGCTGGACGGGCGGTAGTCGGCCGTACGAGAGCTACGAGGCGCACAGCGCGGCAGAGCGCCGCGACGAGTGGTGAAGCGAGATGAGAGATCGCCATGCAGCCGGCCTGATTTCAGCCCCGATTTCGGTCCCGGCCTGCGGCGATGCGCCCATCTTCACATCTCAAGATCGATGGAACAATCCCCGCAATATCACCGCTGTGCAACTGAAGTTCAGGCCGCGGCCTCGACGACCTTGCGGGACCTCTGGTCGCGGGAGTGGCGCAGCGGATCGACACTGGGACGGGAGGCAGCCATGGCATACGACGAGAGACTGGCTCAGCGCATCCGCGACCACATCGGGCCCCATCCCGGCATCGCCGAGAAGCACATGTTCGGCGGCCTGGCGTTCCTGTACCGCGGAAACATGGCCTTCGGGGTCATCGGGGACGAGCTGATCGTCCGCGTCGGGCCGGAGGCGACGGATGCCGCCCTGGCCAGGGCAGACGCACGGCTCTTCGACTTCAGCAACCGGCCGATGCGCGGCTGGGTGACGGTCGGCGCGGCCGGGATCGCGAACGACGGCTCGCTGTGTACATGGATCGACGAGGGCCATGCGTATGCGGGGAGCCTGCCGCCGAAGTAGCCCCCTCAGGGAAGCAGTCGGGCGGCGCGCATCTGGAGGTACCGGGTCTCCGGCACGCTCAGGGTGCGCTGAGCCGCCAACTGATAGGCGGCGCGCGCCCCTTCCGTGTCCCCCGCCTTCTCCAGCAAATGTGCGCGTACGGCTTCGAGCCGATGGTGCCCCGCCAACTGACCCTCCAGCTTTGCGACTTCGGCCAGACCGGCCTCGGGCCCGCGCACCATCGCGACCGCCACGGCCCGCCCGAGCTCGGCCATCGGCTCGGGCGCCTGGCACACCAGGATGTTGTACAGGGCAAGGATCTGCGGCCAGTCGGTGTCCTCGGCGTGCTTCGCCTCGTCGTGCAGCGCGGCGATCGCGGCCTGCAGCTGATACGGACCGGCCGGCCCCTGCGACAGGGCCTCCTCGACCAGGGCAGCCCCCTCGCGGATCGCGTCCTGGTCCCAGCGGGTCCGGTCCTGCTCGTCGAGCGGGATCAGCTCGCCGTGCGGTCCGGTGCGCGCCTCGCTGCGGGCCTCGGTGAGCAGCATGAGCGCGAGCAGCCCGGTGACCGCGCCTTCGCGGGGCAGCAGACGGCGTACCGCCCGGGTCAGCCGGATCGCCTCGCCGGCCAGGTCGGAGCGGTGCAGTGCGTAGCCGGAGGTCGCCGTGTAGCCCTCGTTGAAGATCACGTACAGAACCTGCAGCACGGCGGCGAGCCGCTGATCACGGTCCTCGGGCCGCGGCTGCCGGAAGGGCACGCCTTTGACCTTCTGCTTCGCCCGGCTGACCCGCTGCGCCATGGTCGCCTCCGGCACCAGATGCGCACGGGCGATCTCGGCCGTTGTCAGACCGCCGACGGCCCGCAGTGTCAGCGCGATCTGCGCGGGCGGGCTCAGTTCGGGGTGGCAGCAGAGAAAGAGCAGCGTGAGTGTGTCGTCCTCGGACGGCGCGCGGCTCTCTCCCGGCGGCGGCGCGGTGAAGGCGTCCCGCGGTGTGAGCGTCGCGGCCGTCTCCTCCCGCCTGCGCCGGGCCTCCTCGCTGCGCAGCAGGTCCGTCAGCCGCCGGGACGCGACCTTGATCAGCCAGCCGCGCGGATTCTGCGGGACCCCTTTCCCGGGCCACTGCTCGGCGGCGGCGAGCAGCGCCTCCTGTACGGAGTCCTCGGCGAGGTCGAAGTGCCCGTACCGGCGCACCAGCGCGCCGAGGACCTGCGGCGCGTGCCGGCGCAGCAGGTCCTCGACGTCGTCCGTGCGTCTCACACATCGCCTCCACTGTCGATCGGCCGGATGACCACCGGATACGGGGGAGCCCCCTCGGGCGCCGGGCACGTCGCGATGCGCGCGGCGATCTCGGTGACCCGCTCCAGGCTCTCGCAGTCGAGCACCCAGTACCCGGCGAGCAGCTCCTTGGTCTCGCTGTACGGACCATCGGTGATCACGGGCCGCCCGTCCTCGCCCGTGCTGACGAAGCGGGTCTGCGCGGGCTCGGCCAGGCCGTTCCCGTCGACGAACTCACCGGACTCGGACAGGTCGTTGTTGACCTCGCCCATGAAGGCGAACATCGCCTGCACATCCTTCTCGCTCCAGGCCGGGCTGTGGGCGGACGCCTTGCCGCGCAGCGCTTCGTAGTCGGCCTGCGAGCCCTGGACCATCACCAGATACTTCATGACGTCGCTCCTTCGGATGCACCGTCACCCCTTGTGGGCAACTCTCACAGGGGACGTCGGAGCCGATGCGGGGTTCTCGACAGCGCGCGGAGGATTTTCTGAAATTCTCTCCGGACCACCGGGTTGGCGCACGTCGGAAGGCCGGATGCCGACGATTGTCCGCCGCCGGTTGCGCGATGATGCACCACCCGCATGCAGTTTGACCGCGACTCGGTGGGTATCACCAGGAAGGGACCTTGGCGGCCGGCTGGCGGAGGCGTCCTCCAGCGCCACAGCGAGGTCCTGTCCATGTCTGGAGGACCGATGGCAACACCCATGTCCGCCGACCGATTACTGAAGGCGCTCCGCGACGAGCACCTGACCGTCGTCGAGGTCGGCAACTGGCGTACGCACAACCGCAATCACAAAGGCCCGTGGGGCCCCGTGCACGGCGTGATGATCCACCACACCGTGACGTCCGGCACCGCGAACTCCGTATCCATCTGCTACGACGGCTACTCCACCCTGCCCGGCCCGCTGTGCCACGGCGTCATCGACAAGTCCGGCAGGGTCCACCTCGTCGGCAACGGCCGGGCCAACCACGCGGGTCTCGGCGACGACGACGTCCTGCGGGCCGTCATCGACGAACGGGACCTGCCCCCGGACAACGAGGCCAACACCGACGGCAATCGCGCCTTCTACGGCTTCGAGTGCATCAACCTCGGCGACGGCAAGGACCCGTGGCCGGCCGCCCAGCTGGAGGCGATCGAGAAGGCGGCCGCCGCGCTCTGCCGAGTGCACGGCTGGTCGCAGCGCTCGGTGATCGGCCATCTCGAATGGCAGCCCGGCAAGGTCGACCCCCGCGGATTCAGCATGTCGTCGATGCGGGCCCGGATCGGCGAGCGGCTCGGCACCACCCAACCCCCCGAGGAGGAAGACATGACCCCCGAGCAGGCCAGGCAGCTCAAGGAACTCCACGAGCAGCGGCGGATCGCCCCCTGGACCTATCAGGGGCAGATCGACCGCGACGCCTGGTCGATACTCAACTCCACATGGGCGAAGGTCGATGCCCTTGAGCCGGTGGAGCTCACCGACGCACAGATCGCGGCGATCGCGGACAAGCTCGCGGCGCACCCCGTCCTCGCCGAAAAGATCGCGGAGCAGGTGGCAGCCAAGCTCGCCGCCCGTCTCGCCCAGTAGCACCCTTCCGCGTAGCACCGTTCCGCCGCGTGGGGGCACAGAAGGTATTCGGTGGGGTTCTGCTCGGATGCGCGGAGAACCTCACCGAGACCGCTTCATGAGGGCATCAGACAGGGCCTACGTGAACGCGAGCCTTCGCAGTCGCCGCCAGTCCACGGTTGGCCTCGCCCGGGGCACACCGGGCCGGCTCCGCGGTACCCGTACGCGCAGGGCTCGGGGCCGGATCACGCAGCGCACGGGTGCCGGCAGGGTGAGCGCCTCGCCGTCCACGCCGACCTGGACCTCGGGCTCGTCGGCGTCGACGACCACCTCACTGGCCGTCAGCACAGTAAGTCCGCGGGCGTGTTCGCCACGGAGCATGTCGACCGCCTGCGCCGCGCTGTCGACCTTGATGCCCAGAACCCCCAGGACGCCGGAATCCAACCGGTCCCGCCGGCCCAGTCCGGCCAAGTCGCCCAGCTGGTAGGGGTTGTTGCTCACCAGTACGGCCTGGGGCTCCTCGATGGCCGCGGCTGCGGCGAACACGGCCAGGCGGGGGCCGCTCCGGTGGGTCAGCAGGTCCGGAAGCATCTGCAGGATGGTGCCGACCTTGTCATCGCGGTAGGCGGGGCTCTGCACCACGACCGCATAGGTACCGAAGGAGGCGTTGTTGACGAAGGCCTGCTCACCGATGAAGCCCAGGTCGACGTGGAGTTCGACGCCGTCGGTGAGTGCGTCCAGGCTTGTCGACGGGTCGGCCCGGTCGAGGCCCAGGTCCAGGGCGAAGTGGTTGCGGGTTCCGGCCGGGACGACCATGAAGGGAATGCCGTGTTCCGCGGCCACCCCTGCGACCAGGGCTTGTGTACCGTCGCCGCCCGCGACGCCGAGCAGGTCGGCACCATCGGCGACGGCTCGACGCGCGAGCTCGGCGACATCCGTTGGATGGCCGGTGTCCAGCAGCAGGACGTCGGCGCCGAGTGCCTCCGCCTTCTCCTTCAGGCCGAATGTCCCCACCTTTCCACCGCCCGACCTGGGATTCATGATCAGGAACGGACGCCTGGGAGGAGGGGTCAGGAATTCCGGAGCGCCCGTCGGCTCGATGTCTCTGAGCGCGGCCCAGCCCGCGGAGACCGCCACCGCCCACAGCCCGAGGGACACGATGACGACCCACAGCAGCCCGGACAGCGCGTAGAGCACTAGCACGGCCACCGGTGCGGCCGCCGCCACCGCGAACGCGAGAATCCTGACGAGTCCGCGGCGGGCCAGTGCCCACCACGCGCAGGCCGCGCCGAGGACCAGTCCGGCCAGCCCGAGGCCCACCAGGGCGAAAGCCCTGATTCCCGCGAACACCAGCAGCACGAGGACGACCGCGGCTCCGGCGAAGATTGCCAACCGCGCGAACCAGCGCCTCGCCCCGGCGCCGCGTACGCCGGAAACGATGTCCATAGGACCCTCCCGCCACTGCCTGCGTGTCATTGCACCGCTGCCGGGCGAGCCGGCGCATCACCTTCCCTGGGTGAACGCCTGCCCACCAACAAGGGCTTTTCACCCTTTCGGGGTGATGTCCGGCGTACCCGCCGACCACCCTGCCTGGCGATCATGAACAGGCGCGGTGAAGATTGACTCGCCGGTACCAGTGCCCGTAGGTACCGGTGCCCGTAGGCACGCATGGCCGCTGCACCGACCTGCACCTCTTCGTACGGCCCGCAGGACGAGGCAGCCGACAGCCACATGGTGGTCGCATGCCCCGCACCACAGCATCGACAACGCCGGACGGCGGCGGCGGAGCACCCCGTACCGCCCCGGCACCGACAAGCCGCACGTCCGGGCTCGGCACCACGGGGTCACAGTTGGCTCCGACCGGTGACCCGCTACTGGCCGCCAAGTTCTCCGTACCGGCCGTTCCGGGGACGTTCGTACGCCGCAAGCGGCTCCTGGACCGCCTCAGCGACGCAGCCGCCGGACCACTGACCCTGATCACGGGCCCGGCCGGCGCCGGGAAGACCATGCTCGCCGCCTCGTGGGCGGTCGGTGCCACGGCACCGCACCCGGTCGTGTGGCTGACGCTTGAAGACGACGACAGCGCCCCCGGCGTGTTCTGGACCTACGTACTCGCAGCCTTCCGCCACCACCGGGTGACGCTGCCCGACGACGTCGGCTCCCCCGCACGCGCCGACAGCGTCGACCATTCCTGGCTGGTCCGGCTCGCTGCCGCGCTGGCCCGCCTGGCCCAGCCGGTGGTTCTCGTACTCGACGGCCTCGACCAGGTGCCCGGCCGAGACGTGGCCTCGGGCCTGGACTTCGTCCTGAATCACGTGGGACCGCGGCTGCGCCTGGTGCTGATCAGCCGAAACGACCCGCTGCTTCCCCTGCACCGCTACCGCACCGAAGACCGCATCTGCGAGATCCGCTGCGCCGACCTGGCGTTCACCCGGCACGAGACCGCGACACTGCTGCGGCGACACGGCCTGGCTTCGTCGGCGGAGACCGTCGACGCCCTCACCCGCCGCAGCGAGGGCTGGGCCGCCGGACTGCGGCTGTGTGCCCTGGCCATGCAGCGGGCCGACGACCCGACCGGCTTCGCCCGGTCCTTCGCCCTTTCCCAGAGTGCCGTCGCCGACTACCTGCTTGCCGAAGTCGTCGAGGCCCAGCCCGCCGCCACCCAGGATCTGCTGATGCGCACAAGCATCCTGAACCGGGTGCACCCGCAGCTGGCGAACGTGCTGACCGGACGCGAGGACGCCGCGGCGATCCTGGCCGGCCTCACCCGCGCCAACGCCTTCGTCGAACCGCTCGGTGACACGCCCTGGTGCCGCTTCCACCCGCTGTTCACCGAGGTCCTGAACGCACACCTGCACAGCCGCCGGCCCGACCTGGAACCACAGCTGCACAGCCTCGCGGCACGCTGGTTCGCCGACGCCGGCCTGATGAGCGAAGCCATGGAACACGCGTCCGCGGCAGGGGACTGGGAGTACGCCGCCAGCCTGATCCTCGATCGCCTTGCCCTCGGCGGCCCGCTCACCGGCCCGGACACCCACCGGCTGGAGCGGCTCTTCGCCGACATGCCCGCCGACCTCCCGGGTGCCGCCCCCTGGCTGCGGCAGCTGCTCGACCATCGGCCCTCACTCGCCGGCGACCACCCCCGGCTCACCGAGCGGGCGGCATCCGTCGGCAGCCTGCCGACCCCGGACGGCGGCCCTGCGCGCGAGGTTCTCGTCGAGTCGCTCAGCGACCGCGAACGCGACGTGCTGCGGCATGCCGCGCAGATGATGTCGACCGAGGAGATCGCCGGAGCACTGTATGTGTCCGTCAATACGGTGAAGACACATCTGAGCAGCATCTACCGCAAGCTTTCCGTTTCGCGGCGCAGTGATGCGGTCCGCCGCGCGAGGGAGCTCCACCTGCTCTGACGGCGACATGCTGGCTCGGCGCGCAGACCGGGCGTACGACTCGGAGCGCGCACCCGGAGCGCGGACTCGGAATACGGGCTCGGAACCCGGGCTCGGAACCCGGACTCACCTCATCCGGGTGATGCCGCACCGGTCGCACGTCGGACAGCATGCAAGGAAGAGAGATTCCCTGGACCATCCAGCACCAACCAGGACAATTGGGAGGTGCGGGCATGCGTTACGAGTTCCGCGTCACCGACAACCTGTCCGGGCCCGTTGCAGAGGCCTTCCCCGAGTTGGAGGCAACGCCAACCCCACACCAGACATTGCTCTACGGCCCGGTCACCGACGAGGCGCACCTGTACGGACTGCTCATGCGCTTCCAGGACTTGGGCCTGCACGTGGTCGAGATGCGTCGGCTGCCCGACTGATCAGTTCCGCAGTGGCAAGGAGGCTTTCGCGATGAACGCGACGACCCCGGGCGTACACCTGAACCCGCACGAGCGGGTCGCCCAAGGCAAGGCAGCCCGCGCGCGGGTGCCGCGCTCCAGCCACGCCGTCTTCGAACCGCCGGCGGACCGGCCGGACCCAGTCGGGACCATCGAGCACCAGTCCGCCTCTCGCTTGCCGGAACTCGTACCCATCCGGTACGGCCGGATGCTGGAATCCCCGTTCCGGTTCTACCGGGGCGCGGCCTCCATCATGGCCACCGATCTCGGCGCCGCGCCCGACACCGGACTCTTCGCGCAGCTCTGCGGGGACGCCCACCTGCTGAACTTCCGACTGCTCGCCTCCCCCGAACGGCATCTCGTCTTCGACATCAACGACTTCGACGAGACCCTGCCCGGCCCATGGGAGTGGGACGTCAAGCGGCTTGCGGCGAGCCTGGTGATCGCCGGCCGCGCCAACGACTTCTCGGAAAAACAGCGCAAAGGCGTGGTCCGGGGCACCGTACGGGCGTACCGGGAAGCGATGCGCGGATTCGCCGGGATGCGCAACCTCGACCTCTGGTACCTCCAGGGAGATACCGACCGGCTCCGTGAGCTGATGCCCGAGGATATGGGCAAGAGGGCCCGCGAAAGGATGTCCAACGCGCTGACCACAGCGCGAACGCGCGACAGCCTGCAGGCGTTTCAGAAACTCACGAAGGTCATCGACGGCGAGCGGCGCATCGCCCCCGACCCACCGTTGATCGTCCCGCTGACCGACCTGCTCCCCGACGTCGAGCGCGAGGTGCTCGAGCAGCAGATCCGTCACCTCATCGCGCAATACGGCCGCAGCCTCCCGTCCGACCGGCGGCATCTGCTCGAACAGTTCCGGTTGGTCGACATCGCCCGCAAAGTAGTCGGGGTCGGCAGCGTGGGCACCCGCTGCTGGGTGGTGCTCCTGGTCGGCGCGGACGACGGGGACCCGCTGCTGCTGCAGGCCAAGGAGGCCGACACATCGGTGCTCGCCCCGTACGCCGGTGCCGCCGAGTACGAGAACCAGGGGGAACGGGTGGTGTCCGGGCAGCGGCTGATGCAGGCGACCAGTGACATCTTCCTCGGCTGGGAGCGGGCCACGGGCATCGACGGCCTGCAGCGCGACTTCTACGTCCGCCAACTGCGGGACTGGAAAGGCATCGCCCGGCCCGAGCTCATGGCCCCGGAGCAAATGGAGTTCTTCGGCAGCCTCTGCGGCACCACACTGGCCCGCGCCCACGCCCGCTCCGGCGACCGGATCGCCATCGCCGCCTACCTCGGCCGCAACGACAGCTTCGACCGGGCACTGGCGGAGTTCGCCGAGCTCTACGCCGACCAGAACGAGCGGGACTTCCAGTCCCTCGCCGACGCCGCGCGCACGGGACGCGTCACCGCCGAGAGCGCGTGAGCGCACGATTCACCCGTGACAGGTGAGGCCTCGGGCCGGGAAACGAGGAGTCTGGAAACGAGCGGGCCCTGCGAGGTCCGAAAGCAAGTGGCAGGAGGAGAGCTATGGATGGCTACCTGGTCCTGGCGTACGACTACCCCGTGCTGGGCGCCTTCTGGACCGTGATGTGGATCTTCCTCTGGATCATGTGGCTGATGCTCCTCTTCCGGATCATCATCGACATCTTCCGGGACCACGAGATGAACGGATGGGCCAAGGCCGCATGGCTGCTCTTCGTGATCATCATCCCGTTCCTCGGTGTGCTGGTGTACGTGATCGTCCGAGGCAAGGACATGGGCAAGCGCGAACTCACCCAGGCACAGAAGCAGCAAGATGCCATGGACTCCTACATCCGGGAGACAGCCGGTGGCGCGAGTGGGGCGGACCAGTTGGCCAAGCTGTCCGAACTCAAGGCCAAGGGCGAGATATCGGAGCAGGAATTCGAGCGGGCCAAGCAGAAGATCCTGGCCTGAACCGCCGCAGCCGAGTGGGGCTGAGAGCCGGAAAAGCGAAGCGCCCCGACCGGTGAAACCCGGTCAGGGCGCCACGTGCTCAGGTCAGGACAGCGGGGGCAGGCCCGAGCAGCCGAGTGGCGACGGCGTCGAAGGCGTCGGTGACCTGTTGCACCGGGTTGCCGGCGGTACGGCGGGGCAGGGCGGTATGGGCGGGCGGTCCGTGCGGTGGAGGAAGCCCAGGGCTGTGCCGTGCGAGGCGGCGCGGCCGGGGAAGGTCCGACGACTCATCGGGAGGCCATCGTTTCGGCGAGGGCGCGGAAGATCAGCGCGGTGGAGGTGGCCCCCGGGTCCTGGTGGCCGATGCTGCGGGCGCCGAGGTAGGAGGCGCGGCCCTTGCGGGCCTGCATCGGGGTGGTGGCACGCATGCCTTGCTCGGCCGCGTCGGCTGCCGCGAGGGCGGCGGCGGCGAAATCGCTGCCCGAGTCGGCCGTCAGTCGGAAGGCGGCCAGCGCGGGGGCGTAGGCGTCGATCATTGTCTTGTCCCCGGCCTGCGCCGTGCCGAGTTGCTGGACGCTGTGGAGTCCGGCCGCGAGGGCGGCCGCGAACTGTTCCGTATCGGCGGTGGGTGCTTCCAGGACCTTGCCCATGGCGCGGAAGGCGCTGCCGTAGAGGGGGCCGGAGGCGCCTCCGACGCTGGAGATCAGGGTTGTGCCGGTCTTGACCAGCACGGCGCCCACGGTGTCCGGCGGAAGGTCGGCGAGTGCGGCGACGGCGGCGGAGAAGCCGCGGTGCATGTTGGTGCCGTGGTCGGCGTCGCCGATGGCCGAGTCGAGCTGGGTCAAGTGGTCCTTGTGCTTGTCCACGGCGGCGGCGATGGCCTGCACCCAGGTGCGGGCGAGGTCGATGTCCACGGAGTCTCCGTTCTTGGGGGGCGCTGTCGGGGGTGGGGCGGATCCGGAAGTCTCACGCGTGCCGGACCCGCCCGGCTCTCTCTAGACTCCCCAGCGCAGGGCGGGGGTGTTCACGGGCATGTCCCACAGGGACAGAATGTCGGGATCGGCCTTGCACACGGTGATGGAAACACCCGCCATGTCCAGGCTGGTGACGTAGTTTCCGATCAGGTTGCGGGCGATGACGATGCCCTTGTCCGCGAGTACGGCGGCGACCTCGTTGAAGACCACGTACAGCTCGATGAGCGGTGTGCCGCCCAGGCCGTTGACCATGACGATGGTCTCGTCCCCCGCGGTGAGCGGCTGGTCGCCGAGGATCGCGCCCAGGGCGGTGGCCACGAGCTCCTTGGCCGGACGGAGCTTTTCCCTGCTGCGTCCGGGTTCGCCGTGGATGCCGACGCCGACCTCGATCTCGTCCTGGGGCAGGTCGAAGCCGGGCTTGCCGGAGGCGGGTGTGGTGCAGGCGGTCAGGGCGATGGCGAAGGACCGGGAGGAGGTGTTGACCTGGTGGGCGATCTTGGCGACGGAAGCGAGCGGGGCGCCCTGTTCGGCCAGGGCCCCGGCGATCTTCTCGACGAATACGGTGGCTCCGGTGCCCCGGCGCCCGGCGGTCCAGGTGGAGTCCTGGACCGCGACGTCGTCGTCGACCAGGACGGTCTCGACTGTGATGCCTTCCTCACTGGCCAGTTCGGCGGCCATCTGGAAGTTGAGGACGTCGCCGGTGTAGTTCTTCACGATGAACAGCACGCCCGCACCGCCGTCGACGGCCTGGGCCGCGGCAAGCATCTGACCGGGTACGGGCGAGGTGAACACCTCCCCCGGACAGGCGGCGTCCAGCATGCCGAGTCCCACGAAGCCGCCGTGCAGCGGCTCGTGTCCGGAGCCGCCGCCGGAGATGAGGGCGACCTTGCCCGGTCTGATGCCGTCGGCCCGGGTGATCACCTTGTTCTCCGCGTCGACCTTCAGATCCCGGTGGGCGGCGGCGATCCCGCCCAGGGCCTCATCCAGGACGGCCTCGGGAGCGTTGATGAGCTTCTTCACGACAGAACTCCTTCGGCGGCCGCGACCGGCTTGGCCGGTCCCTCGGCCACGGTGGCGGGGGAGCGGCGGGCGTTCAAGGCGGCGTAGAGCAGACCGCCCGCGACCGCGCCGACGGCTTCGGCGATCAGGTAGACGGGCAGTTGGTTCCAGTGGACCGTGCCGTCGAACAGCTGACCGATCATCATGGGGCCTATGGCACGGGCCGGGTTGATGGCGGCGGCGGTGGCGGGCGCGACCGGGATGATGATCGCGAACACGGCCAGACCGATGGCGAGGCCGGCGAAGCCACCGGACGAACGGCGGTCGATGGCGCCGAAGACGACGAAGGCCAGGATGAGTGTGCCGATGGCTTCTGCGAAGAAGGCCTGGCCCGTGCCGATTTGAGGGCCGTACGTGGCGATGCCCAGACCGACGTCCACGGCCTTGTGGCCCAGTACGCCGACGATCGCCAGGGATCCCAGGAGTGCACCGGTCACCTGGGCGGCGATGTAGCCGGGGACGTCCCGCCAGGGCATCTTCTTGGTGACGGCCAGCGCCAGGGTGATGGCCGGGTTGATCTGGCAGCCGGATATGTGACCGATCGCGTAGACCAGGGCGATGACGGCCGTGGCGAACGCGAGCGAGATCATCCCCAGCTCGGCCATCGTGAACGGGGCCTGGCCGCCGATGATGAGCGTTGCGGGGACCGAACCGACGCCGATGAACACCAGCGTGGCGGTGCCCAGCATCTCGGCGAGAAGTTTCTGAGGGTAAGTGTTCTCTTCCATGATGGCGCCCAGCGCCGGGCGGCGCGTTGGGCGTCTCACCTCCTCCGCGCGGAGCGGGCTGTGAAGGGAGGTGGCCGCCAGGCAGTGCCGGGGAACGGAGCCTGACGGCCGGCTCAGGGGAACCGGATAGGAACTTCCGGCGAAGATGTTCATCATTAATGAACGTTGTTCGGACGTTAAGCCCGGGTTTCGCGACTGTCAAGAGGTCCGGAACCGCGGCCTTCCACCGCAGCGCAGAGGCCCACGGCGGGTGCCATGGGCCTCTGTCAGGGGCGCGAGAGGGCTGCTCGGGCGGTCGCGGCCCGGCCGCGGAGGGACTCTCGGGCGGGCTGGACTGCTTGCCCACGGTGCTCGCCCGCGGGGCGGGGCGCTTGCGCCCCGGGCGAATCAGGTGTTCGCGCGGCGGGCGGTTCCCCGGGGTGCCCCCAGGTCGCGGGAGAGGTTGCGGGCGGTCTCGCGGACCGCGACAGCGAGCTCCTGACGTGCCGATTCGGCCAGCAGACGCTCCACCGGACCCACAATGCCGATGGCACCGACCACCTCGCCGGAGCGGTCGAAGACGGGGGCCGCAATGCCCGCGTCACCGATGGCGGACTCCTGGTCCTCCAGCGCGTAACCCGTGTTGAGGACTTCGCCCAGCTGACCTGCCAGCTCCTTCGGATCGGTGATGCTGGTGCCGGTGAGGACCGCAAGCTCGCCGGCGAGCAGCCGCTCCCGCTCGGCCGCCGGAGCGAAGGCGACGATGGCCTTGCCGAGGGCGCAGGTGCTCCACGGGATGCTGGCTCCTACTTCGAGGATCTGTACGGCGCCCTCCGGCCGGAAGGCGTGGTGCACCACCAGGATGTGGTCGTCGGTGAGCACGGCCACCCACACCGCTTCGCCCGCCCGGGTGGCGAGTTGGTCCGCCCAGGTCAGCGAGCGGGTGCGCAGCTCCTGGGTGTCCAGGTAGGCGTTGCCCAGCCGGACCAGGCCGGGGCCGAGCTGGTACTTGGAACTGTCGCGGTCCTGGACCACCATCCCCTCGGCCTCCAGCGTGCGGAGCAAGGCATGGACGGTGGGCTTGGCCACGCCCAGGCGGTCGGCCAGCTCGGTCACACCAAGCCGGGGCCCTGTGGTCGCGAGCTCCCGCAGGATCTGGGCCGCACGCTGCACCGCCTGCACCATGAAGAAACTCCTTGTTCAGTATTGCTGAATTGTGTTCCGAGAATTAACGTAGGCGTTCATGAGCACACTCGTCGGCATCGTACTCGTGTCCCACAGCGCCGAGCTCGCCGCCGGCCTTCGCCTGCTGGTGGAGCAGATCGGCTCCGATGATGTCCCCGTCGCCACGGCCGGGGGGACCGCCGAAGGCCGGATCGGCACCAGCTATGACCTCGTTCTCGCCGCGATCCGGGATGCCGATCGCGGAGGCGGCGTCGTCGTACTTCCCGACCTCGGCAGTTCAGTCCTCACCGCCCGCACCGTCCTGGAAGACCATCCCAGCTCCGACGTGCTGATCGTCGACGCGCCCTTCGTCGAGGGGGCTGTCGCAGCCGTGGTCACCGCCGCGTCCGGCGCCGACCTCAAGACCGTTTCCAAGGCCGCCAAGGAGGCCCGCAATGTCCCCAAGCTCTGAGTCCGCCGCGGACACCGCCCACACCCCTTACGCCACGACCACCGCATGCGCCACGCCGGCCGCAACCGCTGCGCCTGCCGCCGAACACGAGATCACCATCGTCCTGCCCGCCAACCTGCACGCCCGCCCGGCGGGGCGGCTCGCCCGCGCCGCTGCCGGCTTCACCAGTGCCGTACAGCTCGAGCACGCGGGCCGGACGGTCAACCCGACGGGCGTCCTTGCCGTGATGAGCCTGGGCGCCACCGCCGGAACCACGGTGACCGTGCGTGCCGAAGGCCCCGACGCGGACCGGGCGGTCGCCGCCCTGGCGGATATCCTCGCCACCGCCGAATAGCCCGGCCCACCCGCCACCGCACCGGAAGAGCCGCCGACCATGCCAATGTTCCCCGCACATCCCCAGTCGTCGATCGAACGGATGGGTCTGGGCCTGGCCGCGGTCGGGCGGCCCGGCTACATCACCCTCGGGCACGAGAGCGATCTGCCGGCCGGGCGCACCGTCGCCGCGATGCGCCGCCACGCGCACGAACTCCTCGACCTCGCCTACGCCCGCGGCATCCGCTACATCGACACCGCGCGCTCCTACGGCCGGGCCGAGGAGTTCCTCGCCGACTGGCTGAAGAGCCGCGGCACCCCCCGGGATCTGCTCATCGGCAGCAAGTGGGGCTACACGTACACCGCCGACTGGCGCGTCGACGCCCCGACCCACGAGGTCAAGGACCACAGCGCAAGCACCTACGACCGGCAACTCGCCGAGACCCGATCCCTTCTCGGCGAACGGCTCGACCTCTACCAGGTCCACTCGGTCACCCCCGACAGCACCGTCCTCACCGACACCGCCCTGCACCACCGACTCGCCGAACTGGCCGCCCAAGGAGTCACCGTGGGCCTGTCCACGAGCGGCCCGAACCAGCGCGACGCCATCCGCGCCGCCCTTGACATCGCCGTCGACGGTGAGCCCCTGTTCCGCAGCGTGCAGGCCACCTGGAACCTGCTGGAGCCCTCTGCCGGACCGGCTCTGTCCGATGCGTACGACGCAGGCCGTACGGTCATCGTCAAGGAAGCCCTCGCCAACGGCCGGCTCGCCCAGCCACAGCTCGCCCGTCACCCGGTCCTCGCACCGATCGCGGACGCGACGAACGCCTCTTGGGACGCCATCGCCCTGGCAGCGGCACTCCACCGGCCCTGGGCTCGTATCGTCCTGTCGGGGGCTGCGACAACCGGTCAGCTCACCTCCAACCTGCTGGCGACCACGGTGCACCTCAGCGCCGAACAACTTGACCGGCTCACCGCCCTCGCCGAGACGCCGCAGACCTACTGGTCCCACAGGTCCCAGCTCCCCTGGAGCTGACTCCAGCACTCGGCGCACCGTCCCCGCGCCCTGCCCGCATCCCGCCCCAACAGCGTTGCCCCTACGGCCCCTGCCCCAAGGCCTGCTGCCGGACCGTCCGCTCACGCACGCGGCTGGGAACGACGAAGCGCCCCGACCGGCCGAAGCCAGTCGAGGCGCTGGGTAGCAGGCCAGGGGAGGTATCCCCCACCCTGCCTCAGGTAGGCCGTGTGGGACTCGAACCCACAACCAACGGATTAAAAGTCCGCTGCTCTGCCAATTGAGCTAACGGCCCTCGGCAAGACACCCCTGAGCATAGCCGGAAGGTGCCCGGCAGCCGATCGGGTATCGGCTGCCGGGCACCTTCCGTCAGCTCAGGGCGACGTAGCCCTTGTAGCGATTGGACGTGAGCAGCTTGCCGGAGACGAAGTTGCCCTTGCCGTTGATGTTGTACAGGTAGCCCGCCCCGGCCGCAGTCCGGCCGATGACGTCCTGGCGGCCGTCGTGGTCGAAGTCGCCTGACCCGACGATGGCGTTGAAACCCTTCCAGCCCGTGGCCGCCTTCGTACGGGACAGGAAACCGCCGCGGCCGTTGCCCCGGTACAGCCACATATCGCCCACGGTGTCCCGGACCAGCAGGTCGGGGACCGCGTCACCCGACAGGTCGCCGCGGCCGGCTATCGCGTTGTACTGGCCCCAGCCTGAGCCGATCAGCACCCGCGAGCCGAAGCCGCCCGTGCCGTTGCCCCGGTACAGCCACAGGTACCCGGACGGCTCCCGGCCGAGCAGGTCCGGCTGGCCGTCGCCGGTCAGGTCACGGACGACCAGCAGCTTGTTGTACCGGTTCCAGCCTGTGCCCAGGTTGGCCCGCTTGCCGGGGCTGGTGTCCTCTCTGATGGGCACACGCTGCAGCGTGCCGCCCGTGGTGCGGACGAGGAGGTCGGCGTAGCCGTTGCGATCGAGGTCACCGGCCTGGAGGACCAGGTTGGCGCTGGGCTCGAAGAGCTGGCCCGCGCTGTCGACCGGGTCCGAGGTGATCGGCCCGAAGGTCAGGTGGTCGATGATTCCCTCGCCCGGCTCGCGAGCCAGGATCGAACCGGTTGTCTCATGGTCGAGGTCGACGTCCCTGGTCCATCCCTCGATCAGGGCGCGGTACGTGGGAACCGTCGTGTACAACCGGATGCCGTTCTTCACACACGCGGCACTGCCGGTCGCGGACACCGCGATCAGCTTGCCGCCCGCGACCAGCGCGCCGCCGGAGTCGCCGAAGCACTGCTCCTGGGCGTTCGGGGGCACGGTGCCGGGGGGCGGCCCGGTGCAGACGGTGCCCTTCGGCAGGCCGGTCACGCCGAGTGCGGTCGCACAGTCGGCGCTGGTGCGTACGACGGCCTGCTCGGCGTGGCGTACGCGCTTCGCCTTCGGGTCGCCGACGGCGGCCCAGGAGAAGAAGGTGGCGATCGAGCCTGCCGCGTAGAGGCCGGTGTCGGCGGGCCCGGCGAGTACCGGCCTGCCGTATCCGCCCGGGTTCGCACGGGAGTGGTTGAGGACACCGATCGCCGCCAGCCGGGTCGCGGCGTTGAACTGCGGATGCGTCCGGTAGTCCGGCCTGTTCGTCGCGCTCTCGATTTCCCCGGTGCTGCCGTACTCCTGGACGAAGTCCTTCTCGGACCGGCCGGTGAAGCAGTCGGGCGCCACCAAGGTGCGGGTCGTCGACAGAACGATCGCGGTGCAGGCACGCTTCGCACCGTCCGCCTCATCCTCCATGGCGATCGGCACCAGCCACGACGGCACGGCCGGTTCGGCCGCGGCGGCGGGCTGAGCGGCGCCCGTGGTGCCGGCCAGCAGCGCTCCGGCGAGCGCGGTGGTGACCAGTGCACGGGCGCCCGCGCGTTGCGCCTGACGGGGTTTCCTCATCGGAGTCTGTGGGTCCCTTCGTGTCGTGGGTAGGGTCGTCCCGCGTCGCGTTGTCCGCGATCTGCGGGCGGTCACACTCTCTGCCGTCAACCGACCGGTCAGGACAGAGACTTGTACGTCTGCCAGCCGGAGCCGGTGAAAGCAACGGAAAGCGGAAGGGCCCTGTGGTTCACCGCGGGGATGACGGACCCTTCCCGGCGGTTGAGGTCCTCAGAACAGCTCGGCGTACTTCTGCCAGCCGGTCCCGATCTTCACCCGGGCCGTGAAGGTGCCCCGTCCGGTGCCGTTGTAGCGCCACAGCACGCCCGCCATGTCACGAGCCACCAGGTCGGCCCTGCCGTCGCCCGTGAGGTCACCGATGCCGACGACCGCGTTGTAGATCTGCCAGCCGCTGCCGGCCTTGACCCGGTTCGCAAGGGTGCCTTGCCCCGTGCCGTTGTAGCGCCACAGCGCCCCGGAGGCATCGCGCGCCAGCACATCTCCCTTGCCGTCGCCGTTCAGATCGCCCGCACCCACGATCAGCAGGTTCTTCCAACCCCTGCCGATACGAACGCCCGCGCGCACTCCGCCGCCCGAGGCGTTGGCCGCGTACAGGAAGAGATCACCCGTGGTCGTCTGACGGGCCAGCATGTCGGGGCGGCCGTCGCCGGTGAGGTCGCCGGGGGAGACCAGCACGTCGAACTGGTTCCAGCCGCTGCTGCCGACCAGCTTGTCCGGCACCTCGGGCCACGAGTACCTGGCGCAGCCTCCGTCCATCAGATAGAGCCGTCCCGGCCAGCGGCGGACCAGGAAGTCGTTGCACCGGTCCCCGTTCAGATCGCCCATCGGGACGATCTTCGCCCGGTCGTCGAGGACGGGTCCTCCTTCGTATCCGCCGATCGTTCCGTCGCTCCGGCCCGGCCGGATGGACATGATCGGATTGCCCTTGCTCAGGGTGATCAGGTCGCCGATCGCGTCCCGCTCCCAGACGTCCCGCCACGCGGGCGTTCCGTAGATCTGCTGGAAGGTGCCGCTCCAGACCCCAGGGGCACCATGGCCGTCGGCGGGCCGAGCGGTCACGGTCCAGGTGTAGCGGCCGTTGGCCAGCCGGGTGCCGCCGTCCGAGACCCCTGTCCATGTGGCGTAGAGGGTGTGCCGGGCCTCGCCGCCCGTCTGCGTGCGGACGGTCTTCCCTGTACGGGGGTCCTTGAGGGTCAGCGTCCAGTCACCGGCCGGCTTGGACAGACGTACCCAGAACTGCCCGGTGTCGGTGTAGTCGTCCGCATCGGCTCCCGCGCTGGTCCCGGAGTGCTGGTACAAGGTGGCCCACCCACTGAGCGGCTGGGTGGCAACCCCCACCGGCACCACATGCACACGCTGAGCGGCATCCGAGTACGCGACATGACCACCGAACTTGTCGACCGTCCAGGTCACCCGGCGCTGCGGCCGCTGAGTGGCGGGGAAGTCGGCCAGCGGGCTGTTGACCGCCGTGCCGGAGGTGAAGTCGGTCAGTTCAAGCTTGCCGTCGGGCTTGTTGTGCCGTACGAGATAGCCGTCGCCCAGTAGCGCCTCATCGGCCGGTACGGGGACGGACTTCTTCGCCGTACGGTCGTACACACCGGCCCGGGTGCCGCAGGACCAGTACAGCCAGCGACCGAGGGCCTGAAGCTCCTCGGGGGTGCAGCCCGAGCCCGTGTCGACCTCGCCGGCGGGCTTCTTCGCCGCCAGGTCGTACGCGGTCACGCTGCCGGTGTTCCCGGTCGCACTCCACAGCGTGCCGGCCCACAGGGCAGAGGCCACCGGAGTGCGTGTCAGCAGCTTGATGTCGGTGGCGGCCCCGGTGTTGTAGACGGTCTGCTGGTTCGTCCCTGCGTGGGTGTAGACGACATAGTGGTCGGCCGCGTCGGTGATGGTCCCGCCGGACAGGCCCGTGGGCACGGCGGAGCCGTAGCGCGTCACGATCTGGTCGTCTGCGTCCGCCTTGTGCGCGAGGCTGATCAGGTCCCCGCCGTCGGAGTACAGCGCGTGGCAGTCGGGGGCGGACGGCAGGCACTCACCGCCGAGTTCCATGACCGATCCGCGCTCGCCATATTCGGGCGTCCCCTGCACATGGAGTTCCCGCGTATAGGCATGGCGCTTGCCGCTGCTGTCGTCCCCGACGAACAGAGTGCCCCCGCCGACTGCGAGGCCCTGAACCTTGGCCGGCACGGCCGCCAGATCGAGCACCCTTGACACTTGCGGGGCACCGTCAGCGCCTTCGGTCACGCGGTAGGCACCCCAGTCCAAGGGACCCGTGATGCCACCGACCACCACGGCGGAGCCGTCCGGTCCCGGAGTGATGGGGCTCGAATACCCGGCACGCGCAAGCAACTTCCGGGGCTCTCCGCCCGCGAGCGGCGTGGCCTTGATCCCGACCGAGCCGCCGGTGGCCTCAACGAGCCAGTTACCGACGAGCACGGGCCGGAACGAACTCTTCAGCTTCGGGACGCGGACGGGCTCGGCCGAGAGATCGTCTCGGGGGACGACGTTCAGCACGGTGGGCTGGGTTCTGTCGTACCAGGCCACGTGACGAGGCGTCAGCAGCGTGGCCACACTGCCGCCGACCGGTGCGGTGCGGCCGGTGACCTTCGCCGTGGTGATATCGACGGCGGCCAGACTTCTGGCACCGGCCAGGTCGACAGACAACAGGAGAGAGGACGCGTCTCCGCCTGACACGGGGGAGTCCACGAGGCGGGCTCCTTCGGGCAAACCGCCGACGAGCCTGTCGCGGGTGGTGCCGTCGTCGGCGACATCCAAAAGGTGGACCTCAACCGGGACCGGTTGAGCGTCAGACGCAGGAGACGCGTACTTCACGGCGACGACCGTGTTGCCGTACGTCCGAGCGTAGGAAAGGCCGCCCGGGATCTTCACGAATGCAGTCGTGCCGCGAGCCATGTCGCGCAGTTCGACTTCACCTGCTCGCGAATAGGCGAGCGTGTCGCTCCCGGAGGTGTGAATGAAGATCCGAGGTTCCGTGCGGGTCGACGCGGCCGAGAACGACTGGCCGTCGGAGTAGCGCGTCCACTGGATGCGGGTCGCGCCGTCCGGCTGGTTGAAGAAGCCCAGCGCTCCGGCGCCACCAGGTCCAGAGTCCTGCGATCCCTGCAGATAAAGGGCTCGCTCCTTGGCTGCGTAGGCCGCGGGAATCTCCACGGCGCCCGGGAATGGAGCCGGCCCGGCGCCGGTCGCGTCACCACGTGCGGCCTGAGAGTTGGCGGAAGCGAGCCCGGCGGTCAAGGTGAAAGCAACGGCGGCCGCCACGGCGGCGCGCATGAGGGCACGATGGGCCACTCAGTCCCTCCCCAGGACAAGAAGATGGCATGGAGGGACCAAGCACCTGTTCCGGCACCGGAATCTTGTTGAGCTGCCCCCCGGCAGAATCCCCCACGCGAGTGGACGGATCGTAACAGCAGCCCCACAGCAGCAAACAGGGCCCGTACGACACCCAAGTGCCGTACGGGCCCTGCCAGTCAGACCGTCAGGTCAGGTCAGCCGTTGCGCTTCCAGCGCGGCTTGTCGTCACGGCGCCCGAAAGAGCCCGTGTTCGTGCCGGTGCTGCCACCACGGTGCTCGTCCCGGCGGCCGTACGGGCGGTCGCCGCCGGAGCGGAAGCCGCTCGCGGGGCGGTCGTCGCGGCGGTCGCGGTTGAAGGGGCGGTCGCTGCCGCGGTGGCCGGACGGGCGGTCGTCGCGGCGGAAGCCGCCACGGTCGTCACGGCGCTCGAAGGAACGGCCACCACGGTCGTCACGGTCACGGTTGAAGCCACCCGTCGGGCGGTCGCCGCCGGAGCGGAAGCCGCCGGAGGGACGGTCGTTGTCACGACGGAACCCACCGCGCTCGCCGCCACGGTCGTCACGACGCTCGAAGGAACGGCCACCACGGTCATCGCGACGGTCGTTGTCACGACGGAAACCACCCGACGGACGGTCGTTGTCACGACGGAACCCACCGCGCTCGCCGCCACGGTCGTCACGACGCTCGAAGGAACGGCCACCACGGTCATCGCGACGGTCGCCGCCGGAGCGGAAGCCGCCGGAGGGACGGTCGTTGTCACGACGGAACCCGCCACGGTCGCCACCACGGCGCTCGAAGTTGCCCCGGTCGTCGCGGCGCTCGTACGCCGGACGCTCGGTCGGCTGCTCAGGCACCGATACCGCCGCCTCGACCTCGGCCTCCGCGGCCTCCGTCACCTCGGCCACCGCCGCCTCCGGGTCGTCGCCACGCTCGCGCGCCGCGCGCGCCACCAGGCGGTCGGCCTCCTCGCGGAGTTCGGCCGCGCGGCGCTGCACGCGCTCCAGCTCCTTGGTGAGGTCGGCGACCTCGCGCTCGGCCTGCTTCGCGGCGTTGTTCGCGGAGTCGGCCTGGACCTCGGTCAGCGAACGGGCGCCGGTGATCTCGGCGACCTCCGGGTCGAAGGCGCCGGCACCGCCGACGATGTGGCGCGAGGCGTCGACGCCCGCATCCTCCATCAGGCGGAAGATCTGGCGGCGCTGGTGCGGCAGGGACAGCGACACAACCGTGCCGGACTTGCCGGCGCGGGCGGTGCGGCCCGAGCGGTGCAGATAGTCCTTGTGGTCACCGGCCGGGTCCACGTTCAGGACCAGGTCGATGCCGTCGACGTGGATGCCGCGGGCGGCGACGTCGGTCGCGACGAGCGCGTTGACGTAGCCCTTCTTGAAGTCCTCGAGGACGCGCGTACGGGCGCCCTGCGTCATGCCACCGTGCAGCGCGTCGGCCTTGACGCCCGTGTCCTGCAGCTGCTCGGCGATCCGGTCCGCGCCCAGCTGGGTGCGGACGAAGATGATGGTGCGGCCCTTACGGGCGGCGATGGCGGCGGTGACCGGCGCCTTGTCCTTCGGCTTCACGACGAGCACGTGGTGCGTCATGGTCGTGACGTTGCCCTGAGCGCTGTCGACCTCGTGGCTGACCGGGTTGGACAGGTAGCGCTTGACCAGGGTGCCGATCTCGTTCTCCATCGTCGCGGAGAAGAGCATGCGCTGACCGCCGGCCGGAACCTGGTCGAGCAGCTCGGTGACCTCGGGCAGGAAGCCCAGGTCGGACATCTGGTCGGCCTCGTCGAGGATCGCGACCTGGACGTTCGCCAGGGAGCAGGCGCCGCGGTTGATGATGTCGCGCAGTCGGCCCGGCGTGGCGACGAGGATGTCGACGCCGCGCTCGAGCGCGTAGATCTGGTTGCCCATGGACGTACCGCCGCAGACGACCTTCATCTTGAGGCCGAGGACGTCGCCGTAGGGCTGGAGGGCGTCCGCGACCTGCATCGCGAGCTCACGGGTCGGGGTGAGGATGATGCCGCGGGGCTTCTTCTTCTCGGTGTGGCCGCCGGCCAGGGTGGCGAGCAGCGGGAGGCCGAAGGAGAGGGTCTTGCCGGAGCCGGTGCGGCCGCGGCCCAGGATGTCCTTGCCGGCCAGGGCGTCCGGGATGGTCGCGGCCTGGATCGGGAAGGGGACGGTCACGCCGTTCTGCGCGAGCTTGCGGACGACGCCCTCGGGCAGGCCAAGGTCGCCGAAGGTGACCTCGGGAGCGGTGTCGACAGCGGTCTCGGGAGCGGTGTCGACGGTCTCGGGGGACGTCTCGACGACGGCCTCGGCGGACTCGTTCTCGGGCATGACGGCGTGATCAGTACTGAAAGTGGACATGCGAAATGCGAAACCTTCCGGAGTCTCGGCACGCGCCCAAACTCCGTGATTTCGCAATTCGACCGCCTCAATGCGGTCAGCCACGGCTAGGGAGAGTACGCGCCACGCGGCGCTCTTCTGTGTCGGCGCCGGGCAATGGGATCAAACGATCTACCACCATACGCACCCTCCCCCACCGAAGGCAAACCTCGCCCGAGTGACTCCCGTTACACGGGCACCGCGGGGCCGTCGCGCGACTGATCACATGGGTCCCTGCTGGGGTGACGCGGCCGGTTCCGTACGCATTCCGTACCCCTGCACGTTCGCCGGCATCGCCCCCGCCCGCACCTCAGGCGCGGACGACGCCGGCGGCGGATCGGTCGGCTCGCTCGGCGGTGGTGTGGGACTCACCGGCGGCGGCTCGGACGGCGAAGGCTGCGGTTGCGGCTGCGAGGGCTGCGCGGAAGGGGAAGCTCCGCCTCGCGTGGGCTCGGCCCCCCGGGGCGGCTGCGGCCGCTGCTGTGCGGGGCCCGCGCTGGGGCCCGCCGTACCGCTCGGGCTCGGCGACGCGCCCGCTCCCGCCGCGCCCCCGTCGGACGCGTCCGAGCCGTGGCCCGCACTGGCGTGCCGGCCGCCCGGCACCCCCTGCCCGCCGTCGGGCTCGGCCACCGTCCCACGCCGGTCCGTCGTCGAACGGGGCGCAGGCTTGCCGCCCTCGTCGTCGCTCACGCTTATACAGCCTGCCGAGGCTGCGACCGCCAGCGCAGTGGCGATCCAGACAGCCAAACGGCCGGGGGCGGACAACTGGCGCACGAGCGGCACCTCCGGGTCACGGGAGCACAGGTTTCACTGCCCAACTCCCTGTCCCCCACAAGGGTCACGCCCCACGTCGCACAAGGGACGCGGCACGCACCACCAGGACAGCTGCCCCTACTGCGTAAACCCGCGCGCCAACTCCGCGCCCAGGAACACCGATCCGAGCCCCACCAGCAACGACGCGGCCACATTCGCCGCCGCCAGGAAACTCCAGCCGCGCTCGGCCAGCCGCAGCGTCTCGTACGAAAACGTCGAGTACGTCGTGAGCGCCCCGCACAGGCCAATACCGAGCAGCGCGTACGTCGCCGAGGACACTGCCGCCCCCGACAGCACGCCCAGCACCAGGCTCCCCGCCGCATTGACCACGAAGGTCCCCCAGGGGAACACCGAGTCGTGCCGCGCCTGCACCGCACGGTCCGTCAGATACCGCAGGGGCGCACCGACCGCCGCGCCCATCGCCACCAGGAGCCAGTTCACCGCGCTGCCGCCCGGGTCAGGACCGCCCTGGTCGCCGAAGCCCCCAGCCACACCGCGCCCATCGCGCCGACGACCGTCGCGACCGCGTACGTCAGCGCCGTGATGGCCTCCGCACGCTCCAGCAGATCGGTGAAGTCCAGTACATACGTCGAGAAGGTCGTGAACCCGCCGAGCACGCCCACGCCGAGGAACGGCCGCACCAGCGGATGCGCGGGCCTGCCACCCCGGCCGCCCTCGCTGACCAGCACCATCAGCACCCCGATCAGCGCGCAGCCCAGCACATTGACCCCCAAGGTCGCCCACGGGAACCCGCCGTCGTCCACGGGCCACATCCTCGACGCCGCGAACCGCGCCAGGGACCCGACCACACCCCCCAGCGAGATCACCGCGAGCACCGGCCACTTGTGACGGCCGGCGGTCTCCGCACGCTGCGCGGGCACATGGAGATCGACGTCCGGATCGATCGCCTCCGGCACGCCGGGGCCGCTCACCCGTACCCCAGCTCGTGCAGCCGCTCGTCGTCGATCCCGAAGTGGTGGGCGATCTCGTGCACCACCGTGATCTCGGTCTCCTCGACCACGTCCTCACGGGTCTCGCAGATCCGCAGCGTCGGCCCCCGGTAGATCGTGATCCGGTCCGGCAGCACGCCCGCGTACCACTCGCCCCGATCGGTGAGCGGAGTCCCCTCGTAGAGCCCGAGCAGCTCGGGGTCGTCGGTGGCGGGTTCGTCCTCGACGAACACCGCGACGTTGTCCATCAGCCGCGTCAGCTCCGGCGGGATCCTGTCCAGGGCCTCGGCGACCAGTTCCTCGAACTCCTCGCGCGTCATCTCCAGCACGTGGCCATTGTCACGTACGGCGCCCGGCCGGTCGCCCCGGCATGGCTGCCCGCCCGGGTGGGCATACGGGACCAATGGCCCGCCAAGCCGCAGAACCGAACCGATCGATACGAGCCGCGCTCACCCGGCTCCGGCGCCACTACAGCTCGCGCCGCACCGGCCCCACCAGCATCCTTGTCCACACCCCGCACCCGTGGGTCCGTGCGCTGGGCCTCACCGCCGTGGTCCTGCTGGGCGCCTGGCTCGGCCTGCTGATCGTCGGCAGCGTCCGTGCGCCGGTCGGCCCGATGGACACCAGCATGACCCTGCGCCCGTCCCTGTCCGGCGGCACGAAGATCAACGTCTCCCCGCTCGGCGCCCTGGAGTTCGACTCCCATGTCGCGCCGATCCGCCTCGACGTCGACGTCGACCGGCTCGACCCGGCCCGCTCCGAGGCCCTGGTCGAACATCCCGAGCGGCTCTCCGGGCTCCAGGACGAGGTCGCCCGCGACGTGGCGGACGGCACCACCGAGCTGGCCGTACGCTCCTGCGTCGCCGTCGTCTCCGGCGCGACCGCCCTCGGTCTCGCCGTCTACCGTCGCCCGCGCCGGGCACTCGCCGCCGGCGGTCTGGCGCTCGCGCTCCTCGCGGCCTCCGGTATCTCCGCCTACGCCACCTGGAACCCGAAGTCCGTCCTGGAGCCGAGGTTCTCCGGACTGCTCTCCAGCGCCCCGTCGGTCGTCGGAAACGCGCGCTCCATCGTCACCGAATTCGACGTCTACCAGCAGGAGTTGGCGCGCCTGGTCACCAATGTGACCAAGCTGTACGACGCAGCGTCGACGCTCCCGACGTACCGGCCGGACCCGAGCACGATGCGGGTGCTGCATGTGTCCGACATCCATCTCAACCCAGCGGCGTGGCACATCATCGGCTCACTCGTCGAGCAGTACGGAATCGACGTGATCATCGACTCCGGCGACACGATGGACCACGGCACCGCCGCCGAGAACGGTTTCCTCGACCCGATCCCCGACCTCGGCGCGCCCTACATCTGGGTGCGCGGCAACCACGACTCCCGCATCACGCAGGCGTATCTCTCCCGCATGAAGAACGTGCATGTGCTCGACGACGGCCGGGCGGTCACGGTGGCGGGCCTGCGCATCGCGGGCTTCGGCGACCCTCAGTTCACCCCCGACCGCTCGATCGTCGCGCAGGGCGACCCGGCCGAGCGCATGACGGGCATCCGCTTCGCCTCGGCCCTGCGCGACCAGGCCCGCGCGCACACGCCCGTCGACATCGCGGTCACCCACAACCCGGTCGCGGCGCGCGAGACCGACGGTGAGGTTCCGCTGGTCCTGGCGGGCCATGTCCACCACCGCGAGACACAGGTGCTCGAACTCGGCACCCGTCTGAAGATCGAGGGCTCGACGGGCGGCGGAGGCCTGCGCGCGGTCCAGAACCAGAAGCCGGAGAAGGTGCGTGCGTCGGTCCTGTATCTGGACCGTACGACGAGGCGGCTGCAGGCGTGGGACGAGATCACGCTGGGGGGCCTGGGCCTGACGACGGCCGAGGTCAGCCGCCATCTGCCGGAGGAGAACCACCCGGGCGCCACGCCGTCCCCGAGCCCGGCTTCCCCCACCTCCCCGCCCTCTCCCACTGCGTTGTCCTGGGGGCGACCTCCAGACCCCCGTAAACCGTTTTGGCGATAGCTCCCCGCATCCCATATGCTTCTCACGTCCCCGACGCGCTGCGAAGCGCCCAGGTGGGCCCTTAGCCCTCATCGTCTAGTGGCCCAGGACGCCGCCCTTTCAAGGCGGTAGCACGGGTTCGAATCCCGTTGGGGGCACGCATCACCATGTGCGAGACTTGTGCTCGCACATTGCTTGGTCCTGTGGAGCAGTTTGGAGTGCTCGCCACCCTGTCAAGGTGGAGGCCGCGGGTTCAAATCCCGTCAGGACCGCTGCGGCTCGCGAGAGCCGCGTGGCTGGGTAGCTCAGTTGGTACGAGCGATCGCCTGAAAAGCGATAGGTCGCCGGTTCGACCCCGGCCCCAGCCACCATCCGAAAGCCCCGGCCCCAGCGGACCGGGGCTTTCGTCGTACCTGCCGGAGGCAGCCGAACGCGTTCCCCCTTGCTGTCGAATTTTTTGGGAGGTTGCTTCGGAAGTGGACGGATCTGGTCCACACCGCACCGCTCGGGGGCCAAATGCGTTCGCCAGTGGTTTCCCGGGGGTGCGATCCTGGGGTCCGTATGTCTACTTCCTTCGCAGACCTTCAGACCCTGCTGGCCGGGGCGTCACTGCGCGACGCCCACCGGCTCGGCCGCCGTCTCGAAGGCGCCCGCCGCATCCGTAAGCCCGAGGCTCGGCAGGCCGTGCTGGACGAGATCGCCGCCGAGGCCGAGCATTCCGCCGCCCGCACGGCCACGCGCGCCGCACGGGTGCCGGAGATCACGTATCCCGAGCAGCTGCCCGTCAGCCAGAAGCGGGACGAGATTCTCGAGGCGATACGGGACCACCAGGTCGTGATCGTCGCGGGCGAGACCGGCTCTGGCAAGACGACCCAGATCCCGAAGATCGCTCTGGAGCTCGGCCGGGGCGTACGCGGCATGATCGGCCATACGCAGCCGCGCAGGATCGCCGCCCGCACCGTCGCCGAACGGGTCGCGGAGGAGTTGCGGACGCCCCTCGGCGAGGCCGTCGGCTGGAAGGTCCGCTTCACCGACCAGGTCAGCAACGACACCTTCGTCAAGCTGATGACGGACGGCATCCTGCTCGCCGAGATCCAGACGGACCGCGAGCTGCGCGCCTACGACACGATCATCATCGACGAGGCCCATGAGCGGTCCCTCAACATCGACTTCCTGCTCGGCTACCTAGCCCAGCTGCTGCCCAAGCGCCCCGATCTCAAGGTGGTCATCACCTCCGCGACGATCGACCCGGACCGCTTCTCCCGGCACTTCGGCGACGCCCCGATCGTCGAGGTGAGCGGCCGTACGTACCCCGTGGAGGTCCGTTACCGCCCGCTCCTCGAAGAGGACGGCGAGGACTCCGACCGCGACCAGATCACCGCGATCTGCGACGCCGTCGAGGAGCTCCAGACCGAGGGCAAGGGCGACATCCTGGTCTTCCTCTCCGGCGAGCGCGAGATCCGCGACACCGCCGACGCGCTCAACAAGAAGCAGTACAGATTCACCGAGGTACTGCCGCTGTACGCGCGGCTCTCGCACGCCGAGCAGCACCGCGTCTTCCAGCCCCACACCGGCCGCAGGATCGTCCTGGCCACCAATGTCGCCGAGACCTCGCTGACCGTCCCCGGCATCAAGTACGTGATCGACCCGGGCAACGCCCGTATCTCCCGCTACAGCCATCGCACCAAGGTCCAGCGCCTGCCCATCGAGCGGATCAGCCAGGCCAGCGCCAACCAGCGCAAGGGCCGCTGCGGCCGTACGTCGGACGGCATCTGCATCCGGCTGTACGACGAGGACGACTTCCTCTCCCGCCCGGAGTTCACGGACGCCGAGATCCTGCGCACGAATCTGGCCTCCGTCATCCTCCAGATGACCGCGGCCGGCCTCGGCGACATCGAGAAGTTCCCCTTCATCGACCCGCCGGACCACCGCAACATCCGCGACGGCGTTCAGCTGCTGCAGGAACTGGGCGCGTTCGACCCGGCGCAGAAGGACCCCAGGAAGAAGCTCACCCAGCTCGGCCGCAAGCTCTCGCAGCTGCCGGTCGACCCGCGGCTGGCCCGGATGGTCATCGAGGCCGACAAGAACGGCTGTGTGCGCGAGGTCATGGTGATCGCGGCCGCGCTCTCCATCCAGGACCCGCGCGAGCGGCCCGCCGACAAGCAGACGCAGGCCGACCAGCAGCACGCCCGCTTCAAGGACGAGACCTCCGACTTCCTCGCCTACCTCAACCTCTGGCGGTACATCCGCGAGCAGCAGAAGGAGCGCGGCTCCTCCAGCTTCCGCCGGATGTGCAAGCAGGAGTATCTGAACTTCCTGCGCATCCGCGAGTGGCAGGACATCTACGCCCAGCTGCGTACGGTCGCCAAGCAGATGGGCCTGCACCTCGAGGAGCCCTCGGCGGACACGGTCGCTCCCGAACAGTCCGTACACACCTCGCTGCTGGCCGGTCTGCTCTCGCACATCGGCCTCAAGGACACCGACAAGAACGAGTATCTGGGCTCGCGTGGCGCCAAGTTCGCGGTCTTCCCCGGCTCGGCGCTCTTCAAGAAGCCCCCGCGCTTCATCATGTCGGCGGAGCTGGTCGAGACGTCCCGGCTGTGGGCCCGTGTCAACGCCAAGGTCGAGCCCGAGTGGATCGAGCCGCTCGCCGGACATCTGATCAAGCGCACCTACAGCGAGCCACACTGGGAGAAGGACGCGGCCGCCGTGATGGCGTACGAGCGGGTCACGCTGTACGGCGTGCCGATCGTCGCCCAGCGCAAGGTGAACTACGGGCGCATCGACCCGGAGACCTCACGCGATCTCTTCATCCGCAACGCCCTCGTCGAGGGTGACTGGCGTACGCACCACAAGTTCTTCGCGGACAACCGCAAACTCCTCACCGAGGTCGAGGAGTTGGAGCATCGCGCCCGCCGCCGCGACATCCTGGTGGACGACGAGACGCTCTTCGACTTCTACGACCAGCGCGTTCCCGAACATGTGGTGTCCGGCGCGCACTTCGACTCCTGGTGGAAGCACAAGCGCAAGGACTCGCCCGAACTTCTCGACTTCGAGCGCGAGATGCTCATCAACGAGAAGGCCGGGTCGGTCACCAAGGACGACTATCCGGACTCCTGGCGGCAGGATCGGCTGAAGTTCCGTGTGACGTACCAGTTCGAGCCGGGCGCGGACGCGGACGGCGTGACCGTGCACGTTCCGTTGCAGGTGTTGAACCAGGTCACCTCCGAAGGCTTCGACTGGCAGATCCCGGGTCTGCGCGAGGACGTGGTGATGGAGCTGATCCGCTCCCTCCCCAAGCCGATCCGACGGCACTACGTCCCGGCGCCGAACTACGCGAAGGCCTTCCTGGAGCGGGCTGTGCCCCTCCAGGAGCCGCTGCCCACCACGCTCGCCCGCGAGCTGCAGCGCATGGTCGGCGTCCCGGTCTCGGCGGACGACTTCGATCTGGGCCGGGTCCCGGACCATCTCAAGATCACGTTCCGGATCGTGGACGAGCGCCGTAAGAAGCTCGCCGAGGGCAAGGACCTTCAGGCGCTGAAGCTCCAGCTGAGGCCGAAGGCACGCCAGGCGCTGTCCAAGGCCGCGGCGGCGACCGCGGGGCCTTCGGGCGAGTCCATCGAGCGCTCGGGCCTGAAGGACTGGACGATCGGCACGCTGTCGCGCGTCTTCGAGACCCGGCGCGCCGGCCAGCCGGTCAAGGCATACCCGGCGCTGGTCGACGACGGCGAGAGCGTCTCCGTACGCCTCTTCGACACCGAGGCCGAGCAGCAGCAGGCGATGTGGCGGGGCGCGCGGCGGCTGATCCTGCTCAACATCCCGGTGAATCCGGCCAAGTTCGCCTCGGACAAGCTGACCAACCAGCAGAAGCTGGCGCTGTCCCGCAATCCGCACGGCTCGATCCAGGCGCTCTTCGACGACTGCGCGATGGCTGCGACGGACAAGCTGATCTCGGACCACGGCGGGCCCGCGTGGGACGAGGAGTCGTTCCGCAAGCTGTTCGACAAGGTCCGGGCGGACCTCGTGGACACGACCGTACGGACGGTGGACCAGGTTCAGCAGATCCTGGCCGCGTGGCAGGCGTGCGAGCGCCGTCTGAAGGCCACGAACAGCCTGGCGCTGGTCAAGAACGTCCAGGACGTACGGGAGCAGCTGGCGGCCCTGATGCCGGCGGGCTTCGTCACCGCGACCGGTCTGCGCCGCCTGCCCGACCTGATGCGCTACCTGGTCGCCGTCGACCGCCGCCTGCAGCAGATGCCGACGGCTGTCCAGCGCGACACGACGCGCATGGAGAAGGTCCACGAGATGCAGGACGAGTACGCCTGGCTGCTGGAGCAGATGCCGCAGGGCCGCCCGGTTCCGCAGGAGGTCCTGGACATCCGCTGGATGATCGAGGAGCTGCGGGTGAGCTACTTCGCGCATGCGCTGGGCACGGCGCAGCCGGTCTCGGACAAGCGCATCGTGAAGGCGATCGACGCGGCGGCGCCGTGACCGGCGGGGCGGCTTGCATCGGGTTCGACCGCACGGCCTGACCTGCTGTACAGTCTCTCTCGCAGCCAACGCACATGACGGCTGCGAAACATGGTCCTGTGGAGCAGCTTGGAGTGCTCGCCACCCTGTCAAGGTGGAGGCCGCGGGTTCAAATCCCGTCAGGACCGCAGTGATTACGAAGGCCCGCATCCAGCGATGGACGCGGGCCTTCGTCATGCGCCGGCCCGGGCCGCCGGAGGCCGCGGCGCAGCCCCGACAAGGGCCCGGGCAGATCAAGCCTCGCCGGCGATTGAGGAGTGGGGGTCGCCCCACGCCCGCAGGGCGTAGGGGGAGGATCCGGGGCGGAGCCCCGGCTCACGGGGCTCAGGCGTCACACGCGCCGCAACCGTCGTCCCGCCGTCTTGACGGCGTCATCTGCCACCGGTACCCAATCCATAAGGGACGGCACACACCGGAGGTGACGTGCATGGCGGCGTCCGCAGCGAGGCAGCACGAGACCAAGGCGCTTCTGCGCGCCCATCTGAAGGCCGCATCCGGCTATCGACACCTCACGCGGCACTGCCCCATCTGCCATCGCCTCCAGCGGCTCGCCATGGAACCTTCCACAAGCACCCCGCAGCCGGAGGACCGAGGCCCAACCCCTGACTGACTGGCCCTGCATTGGCAAGAGTTGTGCAGTGTGACGGGTGTCACCGAATCCGTTTCCGGAACCGGGGAACTTACCCCCTTCCTACAACCAACCAATTTAATATGTGCAATTGCACCACCTGCTGAGCACCTCCCCGGGCAACCACACGCCCCCCTTCCCCACCCATCCGGACCCATCCCCACCCATCCCCGGGCACAAAGAAAAATCGCGCTGGACCCGGCGGAGTCCAGCGCGATCAATGACGAAGTGTCCGTTGGGGCAGACGACCGTCATGTGGAGCTATAGGGGGGCTTGCCGGGATGGGGGTCCCGAAAATGCCCGATCAGTGGGTGTTCAGGCCTCGCTACGCTGCTGCGGAATACCCGCAAGCAGTGCGCGGACCTCTGCCTCGCGGTACCGACGATGTCCACCGAGCGTGCGGATGGACGTGAGCTTGCCTGCCTTGGCCCAGCGGGTGACCGTCTTCGGGTCCACGCGGAACATCGTGGCAACCTCAGCCGGGGTCAGCAGCGGCTCGGCATCAGGGGTGCGAGCGGTCATGAGCGGCCTCCTCGGGAGAACCGAACCTTCTCGGTTCTTTCCTCTAAATTCTGCACCTTGACCCGCGTTGCCCGAAATGGCGGACGCGGGTCGAGTCGGTTATAGGACGAACGGCTTGTCCTCGGCACTACAACTACACCATCCGTCCAGCCACGTCGGCCAAACCGATGGAATTGCCCTCTGAGGTGTCCATCAACGGCGGAAGTCCGATGGACCATGCCATAGCGGACAGTCACGCCACAGTGACGATCAGTCACAGAGCGATCAGGAGTCACCAGACCCCCCACAGTGCGCAATGCCGAGAATTCCGACCATAGTTGGACGGAAGGAGCCCTCGCCGGGCTCCTTGTCCTATTTTGACACGAGGGTAGGTGATGGGCGCAAGGCCCAGGTAAGTGCCGTCCGTCACGCTTGAGACAAAGGCCCGGTACGGGACCTACGTCCCGGCCCGAGGGAGTCAATGATGCTCAATGATCGCCAGAAACGCTCAGTTGGCGAACTGAAGGTCCCTCACAGCGCGCCATCGATCGACCAGACGGGCGTATGCCTCGCCCGCCCCCTCGCCGTCGCCGGCCCGCAGCGCCGCGATCCCCGCGGCCAGATCCGCGGCCGAGTGATCCTCGTCGAGCTGCGCTCCGGTCAGAGCGTGCACCAGGCCGCCGTAGTCCAGCTCGACCAGGGAACGGGGATGGAACTCCTCCAGCCACCGCCCCACATCTACCAGGCCCTCGGTCAGCGGGCCCTCGTCGATCGTCTCCCGCAGCGTCTTCAGCGCCCGCGCCACCCGGCGCCTGGCCTGCACCATGGGCGTCCGGTAGCGCATGCGCGGGGCAGCCGTCCCGGCCGGCTCGTACTCCCGCTCGTCGTCCGAGAAGAGCACGAACCAGCGCACCGGCACCTGCCAGACCGCCGTCCTGATCCACGGCCTGGCGTCGGGGTTGCGCTCGCGCCACTGTTCGTAGTCCGCGGCCGCCTGCCCGCGCACCACCGGCGGCAGCACCGCGTCCAGCAGCGGGGCCGGCAGCTGCTCGGAGAGCTCCTCCAGCGCCAGCCAGCCACGCAGCCGGGTCCGCCACGGACAGACGCACACCACCCCGTCCGCCTCCGCCACAAAGGCGTCGCCGCTCTCGTGGACCGGCACCGGGACCGGCGGGGTCGGCAGCAAGTCGGCCAGCGAGCGACGCAGTTCGTCCTGCGCGGTGGGGGTGCGCTCCCGGCGCGCATAGCGGGCCCAGTGGCCCCGTTCAGGCTCGGGAAAGGCCGCCAGCGGCTCGTACACCCGCAGGTAGGCCGCGTACGGGACGAGGACCGAGGACAGCGCTGGCATGCGGCAAATCCTTCCACGCCGGTACTCCGCCAGGGGGTGATCCTCAGCACTGCGTCGGATCTACGCCCGCGTAGGACTTACCCTCATCCCCAACTGGGCCTTCCCCACCCACAGGAGGCCCTTCATCCGCCGCTTCGTACTTGGGAGTCACCACCGTGACCGATCTGACCGACGGCGTCCTGCACACCCTGTTCCGATCCGACCAGGGCGGCCACGAGCAAGTCGTGCTGTGCCAGGACCGCGCCTCCGGCCTGAAAGCCGTGATCGCCATCCACTCGACCGCCCTGGGCCCGGCCCTCGGCGGCACCCGCTTCTACCCGTACGCCACCGAGGAAGAGGCCGTCGCGGACGCGCTGAACCTCTCCCGGGGGATGTCGTACAAGAACGCCATGGCCGGACTCGATCACGGCGGCGGCAAGGCCGTGATCATCGGTGATCCCGAGCGGATCAAGACGGACGAGCTGCTGCTCGCCTACGGCCGCTTCGTGGACTCCCTCGGTGGTCGCTATGTGACGGCCTGCGACGTCGGTACGTACGTCGCCGACATGGACGTCGTGGCCCGCGAGACACGCTGGGCCACCGGTCGCTCCCCCGAGAACGGCGGCGCCGGCGACTCGTCCGTGCTGACCGCCTACGGCGTCTTCCAGGGCATGCGGGCCTCCGCCCAGCACCTGTGGGGCGACCCGACACTGCGCGGCCGCACGGTCGGCATCGCGGGGGTCGGCAAGGTCGGCCGCCACCTGGTCGAGCATCTGCTGCAGGACGGCGCCGAGGTCGTGATCACGGATGTGCGCGAGGAGTCCGTACGGGGGATTCTCGACAAGCACCCGCAGGTCACAGCAGTCGCGGACACCGCAGCCCTGATCCGTACGGCAGGTCTGGACGTCTACGCCCCGTGCGCGCTCGGCGGCGCGCTGAACGACGACTCCGTGCTCGCGCTCACCGCCAAGGTGGTCTGCGGCGCGGCCAACAACCAGCTCGCGCACCCGGGTGTCGAGAAGGATCTCGCGGACCGCGGGATCCTCTACGCCCCGGACTATGTGGTCAACGCCGGCGGAGTGATCCAGGTCGCCGACGAGCTGCACGGCTTCGACTTCGACCGCTGCAAGGCGAAGGCGGCGAAGATCTTCGACACCACGCTGGGGATATTCGCGCGTGCGAAGGAAGACGGCATTCCGCCGGCCGCCGCGGCGGACCGGATCGCCGAGCAGCGCATGGCGGAGGCCCGCCGGCGCTGATCCTTGCCGGGCCCGGCCCGCCGACCTGGGAGACAAGACTCACCCCGGTCGGCGGGTCGACTGCCAAGAAGAGGTTAAAATCGCAGTTGACCAGCGAGGACAGGGCTCCTCGCGGGTTCTGCGAAGTGGCGCGTCATGCGGGCGGCGTACCGTATGGCCGCGGAAGCAGGTACCGTTGAAGCCCTACGGACCGGTCTCTCCACGGAGAGCCCGTTCTGAATCATGAACGCGTGTCAAGACTCTGGGGCCGTCGAGCCCCGTCACCGAGGGGGTCGAGCCATGGGGCGCGGCCGGGCCAAGGCCAAGCAGACAAAGGTCGCCCGCCAGCTGAAGTACAACAGCGGCGGGACTGACCTGTCGCGTCTGGCCAACGAGCTGGGCGCTTCGACTTCGAGTCAGCCTCCGAACGGCGAGCCGTTCGAGGACGACGACGAGGAAGACGACCCGTACGCACAGTACGCGGACCTGTACAACGACGACGATGACGAGGACGACGAGTCCGGTCCGTCGTCACAGCGCCGCGGCGCTTGACGTTGCACTGACACACCGACCCGGTCCGGGGCTGCCCCCGGACCGGGTTCTGTGCTGTTCAGCTTGCGGCCGCTCTCACTGTGCGTACGTACCCGTCAGGGTCGCGCCGGTCGCGTGGTCACCGCGCTCGGTGATCTCTCCGGCGACCCATGCGTCGACGCCACGGTCAGCGAGCGTGGTCAGCGCCGCGTCCACCGACTCCTCGGGGACGACGGCGATCATGCCCACGCCCATGTTGAGGGTCTTCTCCAGCTCCAGGCGCTCGACCTGACCGGCCTTGCCGACGAGGTCGAAGACCGGGCCCGGCGTCCACGTCGAGCGGTCCACGACTGCGTGCAGCTCGTCCGGAACGACCCGGGCGAGGTTGTTGGCGAGACCGCCGCCGGTGATGTGGCTGAAGGCGTGCACCTCGGTGGTCCGGGTGAGCGCCAGGCAGTCCAGCGAGTAGATCTTGGTGGGCTCGAGCAGCTCCTCGCCCAGCGTCCGGCCGAACTCCTCGACCTGCTGGTCCAGGGACATGTTCGCCCGGTCGAACAGGACGTGGCGGACCAGCGAGTACCCGTTGGAGTGAAGGCCGGAGGACGCCATGGCGATGACCGCGTCACCCGTACGGATACGATCCGCGCCGAGCAGGCGGTCGGCCTCGACCACTCCCGTACCGGCGCCGGCGACGTCGAAGTCGTCCTCGCCCAGCAGCCCGGGGTGTTCGGCGGTCTCGCCGCCGACCAGCGCGCAGCCGGCCAGGACGCAGCCCTCGGCGATGCCCTTGACGATGGCGGCGACCCGCTCGGGGTGCACCTTGCCGACGCAGATGTAATCGGTCATGAAGAGCGGTTCGGCGCCGCAGACGACCAGGTCGTCGACGACCATGCCGACGAGGTCGTGGCCGATCGTGTCGTACACGCCCATCCTGCGGGCGAGGTCGACCTTCGTGCCGACGCCGTCGGTGGCGGAGGCGAGCAGCGGGCGCTCGTACCGCTTGAGGGCCGAGGCGTCGAAGAGACCGGCGAAGCCGCCGATGCCGCCGAGGACCTCGGGGCGCCGGGTCTTCTTCACCCACTCCTTCATCAGCTCGACGGCGCGGTCGCCCGCTTCGATGTCGACGCCCGCGGCCGCGTAGCTGGCACCGGTGCCCGCGTGCGGAGCACGCTCAGAAGATTCAGCAGGCATGCTGGAGAACTTTCGTGTCGTACTGCAGGGGACTACGGGCGACGGAGCGCGTCGGCGGCGTCGGTGCCGCCCGCCAGCTCGGTCTCCAGGAGCTGCTTGCCGAGCAGCTCGGGGTCGGGAAGCTCCATCGGGTACTCGCCGTCGAAGCAGGCGCGGCAGAGGTTCGGCTTGGCGATGGTGGTCGCCTCGATCATGCCGTCGAGGGAGATGTACGAGAGCGAGTCCGCGCCCAGCGAGGCGCCGATCTCTTCGATCGTCATGCCGTTGGCGATGAGTTCGGCGCGGGTCGCGAAATCTATGCCGAAGAAGCAGGGCCACTTGACCGGCGGGGACGAGATCCGGATGTGGACCTCGGCGGCGCCCGCCTCGCGGAGCATCTTGACCAGGGCGCGCTGGGTGTTGCCGCGGACGATCGAGTCGTCCACGACGACCAGGCGCTTGCCCCGGATGACTTCCTTGAGCGGGTTCAGCTTGAGGCGGATGCCGAGCTGGCGGATCGTCTGGGACGGCTGGATGAAGGTGCGGCCGACGTAGGCGTTCTTCACCAGGCCGGAGCCGTAGGGGATTCCGCTCGCCTCGGCGTAGCCGATGGCGGCGGGGGTGCCGGACTCCGGCGTCGCTATCACCAGATCGGCCTCGACCGGGGCTTCCTTGGCGAGTCTGCGGCCCATCTCCACGCGGGAGAGGTAGACGTTGCGGCCCGCGATGTCGGTGTCGGGGCGCGCCAGATAGACGTACTCGAAGACACAGCCCTTGGGCTTCGCTTCTGCGAAGCGGGAGGTGCGGATGCCGTTCTCGTCGATGGCGATGAGCTCGCCCGGCTCGATCTCGCGGACATAGCTGGCGCCGCAGATGTCGAGGGCGGCGGACTCGCTCGCGACGACCCAGCCGCGCTCGAGGCGGCCGAGCACCAGAGGGCGGATGCCCTGCGGGTCGCGGGCGGCGTACAGGGTGCCCTCGTCCATGAAGACCAGGGAGAACGCACCCTTGACGTCCGGGAGCACCCTGGCGGCGGCCGCTTCGATGGTCAGCGGCTTGCCGTCGTCGTCGACCTGGCCCGCGAGGAGGGCGGTGACGAGATCGGTGTCGTTGGTGGCGGCGACCTGGGTGGCCCGGCCGTTCTCCTTGGGGAGTTCCGCGACCATCTCGGCGAGCTGGGCGGTGTTGACCAGGTTTCCGTTGTGGCCGAGCGCGATCGAGCCGTGGGCGGTGGCCCGGAAGGTCGGCTGAGCGTTCTCCCACACGGAGGCGCCCGTGGTCGAGTAGCGGGCGTGACCGACCGCGATATGACCCTTGAGGGAGCCGAGGGAGGTCTCGTCGAAGACCTGCGAGACCAGGCCCATGTCCTTGAAGACGAGGATCTGGGAGCCGTTGCTCACCGCGATTCCCGCGGACTCCTGTCCTCGATGTTGGAGGGCGTAGAGCCCGAAGTAAGTGAGCTTCGCGACCTCTTCACCCGGAGCCCAGACACCGAAGACGCCGCAAGCGTCCTGGGGGCCTTTCTCACCGGGGAGCAGGTCGTGGTTGAGTCGTCCGTCACCACGTGGCACGGCACCGAGTGTAGGCGAGATCGACCACTGGTCCGAATTGGGGATCCGGACGGGGCTCGCTCGGGAGCGGCCGGAGGCGGCCTTCGCCCGTGCGGCGGGGCCGGTTGGGGATCCATTCGGGCGTCCGCATTGCGGGACGATCGTTGACACGTACGCGACGTATCGGACAGGTTCCCGGCCCATGCAGCCTCGTGATGACCGGGGGGTCACGCTGGTGGGGCGCCGACACGTTGACCTGGTCCATGTCGCGTGCGCGATCTGTCGCTGCGTGTAATTGCTCGCCGACCCCGGTTCAGGGGTCCCTTCGATTCCGGTTCCGCGGTCCGGTCTGTCCCTAGGGGGCCGGTCCGCCCCGTGTTGCGCATTTCACACTGCCGCTCCCCTTCGGAGCGTGGCAACTCATGTCCGGAGAGGCGGCGCCGTCGCCGACAGTCCACTGCCGTTCGCCGCGGTGAGGGTCAGGCTGCGGTGCTGCAGCTTGTACGTCACATCGCCCTTGAGGACCTTCAGCAGGTGACTCTCCAGCATCTGCGCCGTGCCCGCGCACATCATCCGGGTGGTGGCGAGACGGCCGAAGGTGATCGTGGAGCCGGAGATCTTGACGGTGCCGGTGAAGTTGTTGCAGCCGAGGTTGCCGCGTACGGAACCGTCCTTGCCGAAAGTCAGGTGCGCGTTCTTCTCCGTGCCGGCGGGCAGCGAGGAGGCGGTGTCGCCGGTGACGAGGGAGTTCACGGACCACTTGGTGCCGACCAGCGGGGCCGGCGCCTCGCGGGTGAGGGCGATCGAGTCGCCCTTCTCGGTGGTCAGCGTGAGCCGACCGTCGGCGATCTTCGCCTTGAGCTTGCCGGAGAAGGCCGACCGCAGCGCGTCCTCGAAGCCCATGACGCCCTTGTCACAGGCCATCTCGGTCATCACGGCGTCGCCCACGGTGATCGTGTCGCCGTTGACCGTGACATCGGCGCCGAAACCGTTGCAGCCGTAGCTGCCCTCGGCGCGGCCCTTGGAGGTGATCTCGACATGCGCGCCGGCCGGGGCCGCGGACTTCTTGCCGTGGACGGTCACGCTGTCGACGGTCCAGTGGACGCCGGTGAGAGGCAACTCGGTCTTGACCGAGCCGCCTCCGTCACCGCCGGCACCGGAACCCGATTCCGTGCCGCAGGCGGCGAGCGCGAGGAGAGCCAGGGCGGTGACGGGAATGCTCAGCTGCTTTCGCATACCCATGGGACGGGGCTGCTGGGGCTCCGGTTCCCCGGCGGGGTTCAGCCGAGAATCGGCAGCAGCCCCGACAGATCCGCCCGCTCCCCGCTCGCGCTGACCCTCGCCGCGTCCAGTTCCTCGGCCCATCGGGTACGCCCGGTGGCGAGCCGGATCCAGGTCAGCGGGTCGGTCTCCACGACATTGGGCGGGGTGCCGCGGGTGTGCCGCGGGCCCTCGACGCACTGCACGACGGCGAACGGCGGCACCCGCACCTCCGTGGAGGCCCCCGGCGCCTTGACCGCCAGCGCGTCGGCGAGCAGACGGGTGCACGCGGCGAGCGCCTGCCGGTCGTACGGGATGCCGAGCCCGGTCGCGGCGTTCAAGTCATCGGTGTGGACGATGAGTTCGACGGTACGGGTGACCAGGTAGTCGCCCAGCCGCATCGCTCCGACGCGGGTGGTGAGCAGCCGTTCGTCGGAGGCTAGGGGCAGCAGTTCGGCGAGCCGGGCGGCGGTTCGCGCGTACAGCTCCTCCGGCTCGGCGCCTGCCGCGAGCTCCTTGGTGTCCTGCGAGATGCCCCCGGCGTGCGCGGCGGTCGCGAACGGCCAGTCCAGCAGCCCGACTTCCTGCTTCGCGGGCGCCGGCTGCTCAACACTCCGGCCGACCGCGCCGACCGCCATGGCGATGTGCCCGGCCAGATCGCGCACGGTCCAGTCCCCGAGCCGGGTGGGCAGGGCGAGCTGCTCGGGCGTGAGCGCTCCGACCGCCTCGTGTACCTGCCCGAACTGGGTGAGGACGGCGGTACGGATCTTGGCGGAGTCGTAGCTGCGGGTACGCTTCCTGGCAGGTGGCATGCGAGGAGACTAACGACCGGTCAGGTCCGGATGGCACACGCGCCGAGCCCCTTCTCCACCAGGGTTCCCGAGTCCGCCGAGGTCAGGCAGCCGGCTGCCGCTCGACGGTGAACGCCTCGCCGCCCGGCGGCACGCCGATCCCGCGCCACCTGAAGGGCACGCCCCGGGCCGAGTCCAGGTCCGGGCCGTCCATCAGCTGGAAGTGCACATGCGGCTCGGTGGAGTTGCCGGAGTTGCCGCAGCGGGCCATCTCCTGCCCGGCCCGGACCCGGTCCCCCGCGCGGACAGTGAGCGAACCGCGCTGGAGATGGGCGTACATGGCGTAGGTGCCGTCGCCGAGGTCGAGGACGATGTGGTTGCCCGTGACCCAGCCCGCGCCGCCCATGTCACGGACGGGCGCCTCGATCAGCATCAGACAGAACAGCGCGGGCAGGGAGTTGCGGCTGAGGTGGTCGCGCCGCCAGTCGGTGGCGTGGACGACGGTGGCGTCGGCGACCGCGATCAGCGGCTCGCCGAAGGCCGGGAAGTCCCGGTTGCGGCGGGCGAGGGGCCACAGCGAACTGAAGGCGGGCCGCCCGCCCTCCTCCGGCTCCGCCACGAGATCGATCGCGTACGTCTGACCGTAGGCATGCGTGCCATGGCTCGGGACCTTGTCGGCAGGGCTGTTGAGTGCGGACCAGCGGCCGGTCACCGGCGGTCCGATCTCGACCGGCGGCCGCGGGTCGGCACTCTGCCCGGCCGCGGTGCTCCGGCCCAGCGCGACGACGATGAGGGACGAGAGCACCAGCGGCAGGAACAGCCACCACCAGCTGAACGGGTAGTCGACGAAGAACTGGCCCGCCACCAGGGCGCCGAAGACCAGCTGAAGGCCTCGGTAAGAGATCATCGCGAGCTTGCGGGCGGGCATGGTTCCCCCTTGATTCGTACGGCGATCGTTCGTCGACGGTTGTTCGTACGGCGGCGCGTACGGCGGTTCACGCGGCGGACAGAACCACCAGCAGCGGCACCACCCGGCCGCCCGGGACCTCGTAACGGCCCCGCCCGGCGGTGTGCAGCCACCCGGCGGCGGTCAGCTGGCGCAGATGGTGGTAGATCTGCCCGGTCGTGCCGAGCCCTTCGAGCTCGGCCAGCTCGGCCGCGGTGCGCCGGCCGCCGAGGATCTCGCGCAGCAGCCGGAGCCGTACCGCATGACCGAGCGCGGCGAAGGAGTCGGCCGCCTCGGACCAGTCCGCGTCGAGGAGCTCCTCGGTCAGCGTGCCGTACTGCCACTCGTACTGCTCCTGCGTCGGCAGCCGCACGGCACCGGTGAACAGCACGCCGCCCGCCTGTGCCCCGACGAGCTGCGACTTGAGCCCTTCGAGCGCCCAGAAGTCGCCGCCGCCCAGCCGCGGGACATCGCGGTCTCCGCTTTCCAGCGCCGCCATGCGCCTCTCCAGCTCGGCGACGCGCTCCTCCAGCTCCATGACTGAGAGATTACGTAGTTACGTAATCTCGCGCAATAGGCTGCTGCAGACAGGGCCTACGGGCAAGCGTTGGCGTCCCAGCAGGTCTCCTCCGGAAAGGGATCGCCGGTACTGGCCGGTGGCGAGCTCGGAGTCGACGACGGCGGCTCCCAGGGGCCCGGCTCGTAAGGAGGCAAGGTGGGATCGGAACCGGACGGTTTCGGAGTCGGCCGCGGGCCGTCCTTGGACGGCGACGTCGTCGTCGCGCGCGGCTTCTTGTTCGGTGACGGTGTCTCAGCGGCATCCGGCTGTGTGGACGGCCGGGCGGTGGCCGGCTTCGCCGCGCTCGTGGGTGCTGAGGAAGCCGAATTCGTGACCGCGGGTGCTTCCGGCTGCTTCGGCCGGCCGCTGTCGTCGTCCGGCAGCAGAGCAATGCCGGTGACACCGGCCGCCAGGACCAGCATGACCAAGGTGAGGGTGATGATCAGGGCCGGTCGCCGACCGCGGCGCGAGAGCGGACTCTTCGACGGCTCCCCACCTGTCTCCGCGTCCGCGGCCGTCCCGGTGCCCTGCGCCTCGTCCTCGGCAGGAGCGGCCGGTGGGCCTAAGGCCGCGATCTCGGCTCAAAGCACTGCGTCCCGCCGCCTGGTGGCAGCGGGACACAGCAGAGCAGTGCGGCGTCAGACCAGCAGACCGGGGATGGTCTCCTCATGAGCCGTGCGCAGTTCGCTCAGCGCGATGCTGAACTCGCCCTGCACATCCACCTCGTCACCGTCCACGACACCGACACGGGTGACGGGCAGCCCCCGCGCCCCGCACATGTCGTTGAAGCGGAGCTCCTCGCTGCGCGGCACCGAGACGACCGCGCGCCCCGCCGACTCGCTGAACAGGAAGGTGAACGCGTCCAGACCGTCCGGCACGACCAGCCGGGCGCCCGTGCCGCCGCGCAGGCACGACTCGACGACCGCCTGGATCAGACCGCCGTCCGACAGGTCGTGCGCCGCGTCGATCATGCCGTCGCGGGACGCCGAGATCAGGATCTCGCCGAGCAGCTTCTCGCGGTCCAGGTCCACGGCCGGCGGCAGTCCGCCGAGGTGGTCGTGGATCACCTGGGACCAGGCCGAACCGCCGAACTCCTCACGCGTGTCGCCGAGGAGGTAGAGCAGCTGCCCTTCCTCGCGGAAGGCGATCGGCGTACGGCGGTTGACGTCGTCGATCACACCGAGGACGGCCACCACGGGCGTCGGGTGGATCGCGACCTCACCGGTCTGGTTGTAGAGCGAGACATTGCCACCCGTGACCGGCGTGCCGAGCTGCAGACAGCCGTCCGCGAGACCGCGCGTCGCCTCCGCGAACTGCCACATCACGGCCGGGTCCTCGGGCGAGCCGAAGTTCAGGCAGTCCGAGATGGCCAGCGGCCTGGCGCCGGATGCGGCGACATTGCGGTACGCCTCAGCCAGCGCGAGCTGCGCGCCCGTGTACGGGTCGAGCTTCGCGTACCGGCCGTTGCCGTCGGTCGCCATGGCCACGCCCAGGTTCGACTCCTCGTCGATCCGGACCATGCCCGCGTCCTCGGGCTGGGCCAGCACGGTGTTGCCCTGCACGAAACGGTCGTACTGGTCGGTGATCCACGCCTTCGACGCCTGGTTCGGGGATGCGACCAGCTTCAGGACCTGCTCGCGCAGTTCCTCGGAAGTCGCCGGCCGCGGCAGCTTGTTCGCGTCGTCGGCCTGAAGCGCGTCCTGCCACTCCGGGCGGGCGTAAGGACGGTGGTACGTCGGGCCCTCGTGGGCGACCGAACGCGGCGGCACATCCACGATCTGCTCGCCGTGCCAGAAGATCTCCAGGCGCTCGCCTTCGGTCACCTCACCGATGACGGTGGCGATGACGTCCCACTTCTCGCAGATCTCCATGAACCGGTCGACCTTGTCCGGCTCGACGATCGCGCACATGCGCTCCTGCGACTCGCTCATGAGGATCTCCTCGGGCGAGAGGGTCGCATCACGCAGCGGGACGGTGTCGAGCTCGACGCGCATACCGCCGGAACCGGCCGAGGCCAGCTCGGAGGTCGCGCAGGACAGACCCGCGCCACCGAGGTCCTGGATGCCCGCGACCAGCTTCTCCTTGAAGATCTCGAGCGTGCACTCGATGAGGAGCTTCTCCTGGAAGGGGTCACCGACCTGGACGGCGGGACGCTTGGCCGGGCCGGTGCTCTCGAAGGTCTCCGAGGCAAGGATGGAGACACCGCCGATGCCGTCGCCGCCCGTGCGGGCGCCGTACAGAATGACCTTGTTGCCGGGGCCCGACGCCTGCGCGAGATGGATGTCCTCGTGCTTCATCACGCCGATGCAGCCCGCGTTGACCAGCGGGTTGCCCTGGTAGCACTCGTCGAAGACGACCTCGCCGCCGATGTTCGGCAGGCCGAGGCAGTTGCCGTAGCCGCCGATGCCCGCGACGACGCCCGGCAGGACGCGCTTGGTGTCGGGGTGGTCGGCGGCGCCGAAGCGCAGCGGGTCGACGACCGCGACCGGACGGGCACCCATGGCGAGGATGTCGCGGACGATGCCGCCGACGCCGGTGGCCGCGCCCTGGTAGGGCTCGATGTAGCTCGGGTGGTTGTGCGACTCGACCTTGAAGGTGACCGCGTAACCCTGGCCGACGTCGACGACGCCCGCGTTCTCACCGATGCCGACGAGCATGGCGTCGTTCTCGGGAACCTTCTCGCCGAACTGCTTCAGATGGACCTTGCTGCTCTTGTACGAGCAGTGCTCGGACCACATGACGGAGTACATGGCGAGCTCGGCGCCGGTGGGACGGCGGCCGAGGATCTCGCGGATGCGCTCGTACTCGTCCTGCTTGAGGCCGAGTTCCTTCCAGGGCTGCTCGACGTCCGGGGTCCCGGCCGCGTGCTTGACCGTATCCAGGCTCATGCGTTGACCAGCTTCTTGAGGATCGAGGTGAAGAAACCGAGGCCGTCGGTGCGGCCGGTGCCGATCAGGGGCTCGACGGCGTGCTCCGGATGCGGCATCAGACCGACGACATTGCCGGCGGCGTTGGTGATGCCCGCGATGTCACGGAGGGAGCCGTTCGGATTGCCGTCGAGATAGCGGAAGGCGACCCGGCCCTCGGCCTCGAGCTCGTCGAGGACGCGCTCGGCGGCGACGTAACGGCCGTCGATGTTCTTGAGCGGTACGGAGATCTCCTGGCCCTTGTCGTAATCGACGGTCCAGGCGGTCGATGCGTTCTCCACCCGCAGCTTCTGGTCACGGCAGATGAAGTGGAGGTGGTTGTTGCGGAGCATTGCGCCCGGCAGCAGATGCGACTCGGTGAGGATCTGGAAGCCGTTGCAGATGCCGAGAACCGGCAGTCCCGCCCTGGCCTGGTCGATGATCGTCTCCATCACCGGCGAGAACCGGGAGATGGCTCCGGCGCGCAGATAGTCGCCGTAGGAGAAACCTCCGGCGAGGACCACGGCGTCGACCTGCTTGAGGTCCTTGTCGCGGTGCCAGAGCGAAACCGGCTCGGCACCGGCGAGGCGGACGGCGCGCAGGCTGTCCTTGTCGTCGAGCGTGCCGGGGAACGTGACGACTCCGATACGAGAAGTCACGACTCCACCTTTACGACGAAGTCCTCGATGACGGTGTTGGCGAGGAACGTTTCGGCCATCTCATGGATGCGGGCGAGGGCGGCGTCGTCGACCGGCCCCTCCACCTCCAGCTCGAAGCGCTTTCCCTGACGTACGTCCGCGATCCCGTCGAATCCGAGGCGGGGCAGTGCGCGCTGCACCGCCTGTCCCTGGGGGTCGAGGATCTCGGGCTTGAGCATGACGTCGACTACGACGCGTGCCACGGGCACTCCCGGTGGTGTGTTGCGAGGGCGGTTCCCTCAGCGTACCCGTCCGAAAAATCTACGCGAGTAGATATCAAGAGAACGTCCGGGGGAACGGAACGGGGAACACTCGGGGAAAATCCTGGGAAAAATCTCGCCCCCCATTGCATCTGACACGCGCATGTAATTGGCTGGGCTTCACAATGCGCGGTCCGTCGCTGTACAAAGGAATACAGAGGAAAGCAGCATTGCCCCTCACCAGCCGGAAAGCCGGTATCGCCGCATGTGGGAACCCATGCCAGAACCGGTGATACCGCAGGAAAGGACCGATATCCGTGGCTCAGCGAGTAGTGGTCACGCTCTCCGACGACATCGACGGCGGAGAAGCGGCGGAAACGGTCGCGTTCGCGCTGGACGGGAAGTCGTACGAGATCGACCTCAATCCCTCCAATGCAAAGAAACTGCGCAAGGCCCTGGCTCCGTACGTGGCCGCGGGCCGAAAGCAGACGAACGCCAAGAAGCGTGACAAGTCCCGCATCACCTACCGGCACACCTCGCTCGAGCCCGCCCCGGCGGCCGTGCGGGCCTGGGCGCAGTCCAACAAGATGGACGTGCCGGCCCGCGGCCGGATCCCCAAGGCGGTCTACGAGGCCTTCCGCGAAGCCAGTTGAGAGGTACGGGCGCCATCGAGTTGCATGGCACCCCCGCTGATCGGCTAGAGTCTGCAGCACGCCGAGGGGCGAGGCCGCAGGGCCCGATCCCACGCAGCGTGCGGGTGTAGTTCAGTAGCAGAACATCCCCCTTCCAGGGGGAAGGCGCAGTGTGCAATTCCTGTCACCCGCTCTCATCGTTTTACCGGCCGCTGATGTGGATCAGGTAGAGTGGTGCACGCACCGCCCAGTGAGAGCTGAGCGGCAGCAATGCGGACGTGGCTCAGTTGGTAGAGCATCACCTTGCCAAGGTGAGGGTCGCGAGTTCGAATCTCGTCGTCCGCTCAGAGTGAAGGCCCCGGTCTAATCGACCGGGGCCTTCGTCGTTTTTGTGCGGCCCGGGTCCGATGACATTTGTCATGGGCAGTGGTGACAGCGTGCACTGCCCGCTGCTCCCGCTCGGCGGAAGCCTTGAGCCATGACCACAGACCAGTACGTCATCGAGGCGCAGGGGCTGCGCCGGACCTACGCGGGCGGCTTCGAAGCTGTGACCGGAGTCTCCTTCTCCGTGGTGCGCGGCGAGATCTTCGCCCTCCTCGGGACCAACGGCGCGGGCAAGACCTCGACGGTCGAGCTGCTCGAAGGCCTCGCCGCCCCCGCCGGCGGGACCGTGCGCGTCCTCGGCCACGACCCGTACCGCGAGCGCGCCGCCGTCCGGCCGCGGACAGGCGTGATGCTCCAGGAGGGCGGCTTCCCCTCCGACCTCACGGCCGCCGAGACCGCCCGGATGTGGGCGGGCTGCACCAGCGGGGCCCGGCCCACCGGTGAGGCGCTGGAGCTGGTGGGGCTCGAACGGCGCGCCGACGTGCGGGTCAAGCAGCTGTCGGGGGGCGAGCGGCGGCGGCTGGATCTGGCGCTGGCCCTGCTCGGGCGGCCGGAGGTGCTCTTCCTCGACGAGCCGACGACCGGTCTTGACGCGGAAGGGCGGCGCGACACCTGGGAACTGGTGCGGACGCTGCGGGAGGGCGGCACCACCGTGCTGCTGACGACGCACTACCTGGAGGAGGCCGATTCGCTGGCCGACCGGCTGGCGATCATGCACCGGGGACGGATCGTGACCGCGGGGAGCCCGGCCGAGGTGACGGCCGACCGGCCGTCCCGCATCCGGTTCCTACTGCCCGAGGGGGTGGCTGCGGGACGGCTGCCGCTCTCGCTGCGAGCCGCCGCGGACGGCCGGCGGATCGAGATCCGTACGCACCGGTTGCAGCAGGCGCTCGAAGAACTGCTGCGGTGGGCGCGGGAGTCGGACGTACGGCTCGAAGGGCTGGATGCCCGCACCGCCTCGCTCGAAGAGGCCTTCCTCGACATCGCGCGGGGCGCGGCGCAGGACACCGCGCAGGGCATCGCGCAGACAGAAACGGCAGGTGTGTGACATGACCGCGACGGCTGGACGACTGACCGCTCTCGGGCGGGCCGAACTGACTCTTCTGCTGCGGAACCGGACCGCGCTCGCCGTGGCGCTGGTGATGCCCGGGGCGAGCGTCGCGGGCATCAAGTCATCACTGGACCAGATCCATCCCGACAAGGCCGGGATGAGCGTCGCGGAAGCGGCGATGACGGGCGGGATCGGGATAGTGCTGATCCTCGTCGTCCATCTCAACCTCATCTCGGCTTATGTGGCGCGGCGCGAGGAGCTGGTTCTCAAGCGGCTGCGTACGGGGGAGGTGCCGGACCGCGAGATCCTCGCCGGGACGGCGCTGCCCGCGGCCGGTCTCGCGCTCGCGCAGTGCGTGCTGATCGTGGTGGCCGGGGTCGCCTTCCTGGGGGTGGGGGCGCCGAAGCGGCCCGAACTGCTGGTCCTGGGTGTGCTGCTGGGGATGGTGCTGCTGGCCGCGTTGGCGGCCGCCACGTCCGCGGTGACCCGGACGGTGGAGAGCGCTCAGCTCACCACGCTGCCGATGCTCCTGATCTCGTATGCCGGCTCCGGCCTGTTCATACCGCTGGAAGTGATGCCGCAGGAGCTCGCGTCCGCGTGCAAGCTGCTGCCGGTGACCGGAGTGATGACGCTCGTACGGGCCGGATGGCTGGGCGGTGCCGACGCCCATGACGTGATCGGGGCCGCGGTGACGGCTCTGGCCTGGACCGCACTCTCGGTGTTTGCTGTGCAACGGTGGTTCCGCTGGGAGCCCCGCCGCTGACTTCGGGAGTTTCTGTGCGGGTGAAGGGCTGGAGCGGCCGCAGCGGACTGGCGAAGGTGGACCTGTACACGCGCGGCACGGTCTATCTGATCGTGTGGACGGCGGTCCTCGGGCAGACCCTGCTGCTGCATGCCCGGCCGGTCCACGAGGGCCGGCAGCTGCTCCTTGTCATGAGCGCCTCGCTGCTCGCCGTCGCGGAAGGGGTGCTCTGCGGACGGCTGGCCCGGCACGCGATGGATGCCTATCTGGGTCAGGGGCACGTGCCCCGGAGCCTGGTCTCGCGGGCGGCGGCGGTGACGGCCGCGACGACGGCCGCCGTGGTGGCGCTGGCGGCGACGGTCGATCTGGCGGGACTGCTGGCGGCGGGCCTGGCGCCGTTCCTGACCGTCCACTGTCTGCTCGTACGCAACCGGACCACGGCCCTGGTCCAACTGGCGGTGCTGGCCGTGGTGGGCGGGCTGGTTGCGCTGACCGGCCGCACCGCCGCTCAGGTGCTGTTCGCCGTCGTGACGACCGGCTTCGTGACCGGCTGGATGGCGTTCACGGCCCGGGCGTCCATGTGGGTGCTGGCCGTGATGTGGGAGCTGCGCGAGGCGCGCGACGTACAGGCGCGGCTCGCGGTCGCCGAGGAACGGCTGCGCTTCGGCCGCGATCTGCACGACGTACTGGGCCGGAACCTCGCCGTCATCGCGCTCAAGAGCGAGCTGGCGGTGCAGCTGGCCCGGCGCGCGCGCCCTGAGGCGGTCGACCAGATGACAGAGGTCCAGCGCATCGCCCAGGAGTCGCACCGCGAGGTACGGGACGTGGTGCGCGGCTACCGCGAGGCGGACCTGCGGGTGGAAGTGGAGGGCGCGCGGGGCGTGTTGGCGGCGGCCGGGATCGCCTGCACCGTCGAGTGGGGGGAGGCCGAACTGCCCGGCGATGTCCAGTCGGCGCTGGGCTGGGTGGTCCGGGAGGCCACGACGAACGTGCTGCGGCACGGGGACGCGCGGCGCTGCGCGATCTCGGTGCGCACCGCGGACGACACCGTCGTCCTGGTCGTCGAGAACGACGGGGTGGCCGAGGCGGCGTCGGGCGACGCCCCGGGATCAGGGCTGGCGGGCCTGCGGGAGCGGCTGTCAGCGGTGGGCGGCACGCTGGAGGCCGGCCCGTGTCGGGGCGGGCGCTTTCGTCTGACGGCCCGCGTTCCCTTCAAGGGCGGCAGAGACAACGGGGACATCGGGGATGACGTGAAGGAGGCGGTGTGACCGTACGCGTACTGCTCGCCGACGACGAGCATCTGATCAGGGGCGCCCTGGCCGCCCTGCTCTCGCTCGAAGACGATCTCGTGGTGGTCGCCGAGGCGGCCACGGGCGGCGAGGCCCTGGCCATGGCTCGGGCGCACCGGCCCGATGTCGCGGTCCTCGATCTCCAGATGCCGGGGCCGGACGGTGTGAGCGTGGCCACATCCCTGCGGTCCGAACTGCCCGAGTGCCGGACGATGATCGTGACCGGTCATGGGCGGCCCGGCCACCTCAAGAGGGCGCTGGCCGCTGGCGTGCGGGGGTTTGTCCCCAAGACCGTGAGCGCCCAGCGGCTGGCGGAGATCATCCGTACGGTGCACGCCGGAAACCGTTATGTGGACCCGGAGTTGGCGGCCGACGCGATCTCGGCGGGGGACTCGCCGCTGACCGGCAGGGAGGCGGAGGTGCTGGAGCTGGCAGCGGACGGGGCACCCGTCGCGGAGATCGCCGAGCGGGCCTCGCTGTCGCAGGGGACCGTACGGAACTACCTCTCGTCGGCCGCCTCCAAGCTGGGTGCCGAAAACCGGCACACGGCGGTGCGCCTCGCACGGGAGCGAGGTTGGGTATAGTGGTCACCGCGCCACGGCGCATGCGGACGTAGCTCAGTTGGTAGAGCGCAACCTTGCCAAGGTTGAGGTCGCCAGTTCGAACCTGGTCGTCCGCTCAGCTTGAAGGCCCCGGTCCTTTCGACCGGGGCCTTCTTCGTGTCTGTCTGCCGGTCGTGCCTCCCGGCCGTATCTACGACCAGCTCATGCCGGTCAGCAGCTCGTACGCCTCGATGTACTTCGCGCGGGTCGCCTCGACGGTCTCCTGCGGGAGGGCCGGCGGCGGCTGCTCGCTCTTGCGGTCCCAGCCGGAGGCGGGCGAGGTCAGCCAGTCGCGGACGTACTGCTTGTCGTACGACGGCTGGGCGCGGCCCGGCTGCCAGGAGGCGGCGGGCCAGAAGCGGGACGAGTCCGGGGTCAGCACCTCGTCGGCGATCACAAGGTCTTCGCCGTCGAAGCCGAACTCGAACTTGGTGTCCGCGAGGATGATGCCGCGGTCGCGGGCGATGTCGCGAGCCCGGCCGTAGACGGCGAGGGTCGCCTGGCGCAGCTGGGCGGCGGTCTCGGCGCCGACCTGGTGGGCGACTTCCTCGTACGAGACGTTCTCGTCGTGGTCGCCGACTGCCGCCTTGGTGGCGGGCGTGAAGATCGGGGCCGGGAGCTCGGAGCCGTCGGAGAGCCCCTCGGGCAGCGCGAGCCCGCAGACCGTGCGGGACTCCTTGTACTCGACGAGACCCGAGCCGGTGAGATAGCCGCGGGCGACGCACTCGACCGGGACCATGCTCAGGGACTTGCAGACAAGGGTGCGGCCCGCCCAGTCGGCGGGGGCGCCGGCGGGCAGGTCTGTGCTCAGGACGTGGTTCGGGACAAGGTCCTCGAGGCGCTCGAACCACCAGAGCGAAAGCTGGGTGAGAACCCGTCCCTTGTCGGGGATCTCGGTGGGCAGCACCCAGTCGTAGGCGGAGATGCGGTCGCTGGCGACCATCACGAGGTCGCCCGCCTCGTTCTGGTACAGATCGCGCACCTTGCCGGTGTGCAGATGCACCAGGCCCGGGACCTGAAGCGGTTCGGGCTTTTCGACGAATCCGGACACGGTTCCTCCCCGTGGTTTTGTGCAATGGCTCCGATTCTCCCGTACGACGGGAGCGGGGGCCTGGTCAGGGGTGGCTGACCGGTCCTGATCGGTCCCAATCGCGTACTCATCGCGTCCCCGTCGGGTCCCTGTCGCGCCCTCGTCGCGTCCTAGTCGTGTTTGCAGATGCGGTCGAGGAGATTGGCGGTCGCCCGCTGGACGCGGGTGTCGACATGACCGGGCCGGTCCAGCGCCGGGGACCAGGCGAAGGTGCCGGACGCGAAGACGAGGGCGCCGGAAGGTGCCCGGTACAGGGATGTCTCCTGGTGGCGGACAACGCCTTCGCCGTCCCGGTACGGCGAGTGGGCGAGCAGGATCCGGCTCTGGTGCTCGGGGAGCGAGGTGCGCGGGAAGTACCGGTCGGCCTCGCCGGCGACCAGGCCGGGAAGCTCGTCGCCGTCGTCTGCGCCGGTCGCCTCCCAGAGCCAGTGGTCCGCGTTCCGTACGACCAGCGGATACGGCTCGGGGACCCGGCCCGCGTACTGGATGCCCAGCATCTGCTGCTCGGCCCGGTCGATCTCGCGCCAGAGAGCGGCCTTCCCGGGGCCGCGGCGCTTGCGACAGCTGAGGAGACGGTGGGGGACGCCGGAGGGGGACGGAGCGAACTCGACCTGCCAGTACATGGTGTTGGCGGAGAGGAAGACGAGCGAGGTGCCGCGGTCGCGGGCGCGCTCGACGGTACGGCGCATGGGGGCCGACCAGTACTCGTCGTGGCCGGGGAAGACCAGGCCGCGGTAGCGGGCGGGGTCGATGCGGCCGGCATGGAGGTCGCGGGTGTCGGCGTAGGCGAGGTCGTAGCCGTAGCGCTCGGCCCAGCGGATGAAGTCGTAGGCGTGGCCGACGTGGAGGGGCAGGCCCGCGCCGGCGTACGGGCGGTCGAACGAGACCGTGACGGCGGCGTCCTCCTCGCCGAGGAGACAGCCCTGTTCGTCCCAGGCGTGGTAGAGGCTGGCGCCGGTACGGCCGTCCTCCGGGTAGAGGTTGTACGCCTGCCAGGTGATGTCGGGGAGCAGCAGGAGCAGGTCGGCCGGGTGGTCGTCGCGGACGGTGAAAGGGATGTGGGACCGATAGCCGTCGGCGGTGGTGAGCACGGCGACGTAGCCGCCGACCGACCAGTACGAGGGGATCTGCAGCCGCCAGGAGAGCCACCAGTGGTGACAGGAGACGGTGCGGTTGGCGGTGAGCGGGGGCGGCTGCACGATGCCGGAGAGGCGAGGGCTGGTGGTGATCTTGGCCGCGCCGTCGCCCGCGTAGTGCCCGATGCGGTAGACGTCGACGGAGAACTGCTGGGGCGGGTCGACGGTGACGTGGAAGTCGATCGCCTCCCCGGGGGCGACGGCACCGGTGGACGCGAAGCCCTTGATCTGGCGGTGTACGTCGTCGGCGGTGCGGGGGCCGCGGACGCATTTGCCGCGGTCGGGGTCCGCGTACCAGGGGACGACGTGGCCGGTGTCGTCGAAGTAGTTCTCGCTGCCACGGAGCCAGGGCAGGGGGCCCTGGCCGAAAGGATCCGTCACGGCGTGTGCGAGGGCGCCCGATTCCCATCGCCGGATCTGCTCCGCCCCCATGCTGCGCCCTCCCTCGATGTGGCCTGGGACAACTGTGATGCGCCGAATGTTCAGCGTCGGTCTCCAGCACATCACATAACGCACGCACTCCGTCACCCTTCGTCGCGGATTGACGGGAACGGAACGGAGGCGGAGGGTGCGAGGTCGCCGCGGTGGGGCTCCTGACCCACTCCGCGGGCACGCTTCCACGCCGTTCCGCGGCTGGAATTGTGTTGCGGGCAGGCTCAGACCAGGCGGACCGGCTTTTCTGCACGGATGCCCAGTTTGGTGAGCCAGGTGCGGAGGGGGGACACGTCGCCGTCCTCCGTGAGGCTCAGCACAGCGGCCGCAAGGTCTCCGCGGCGTTCGCCGTGGATCAGGAGGGCCGGGCCGTCGAGCCAGTCGAGGCCGGGGGCCGCGCCGGCCGTGTCGACCGCCGCGCAGCAGACCATCGCGGTGACATGGTCCGCGAGCAGTTCGCGCCCGGAGCGGGGCGGCTGCAGAGGGAAGAGGGGGAGCGGGTCCGCGCCCCAGCCGTTCAGGGCGTCGCCCGGGCTCTTGGGGACCGGCGGGGTCGCCGCCTCCTCGCGGGCAACCTCCGCGCTGATCCCGGCCCCCAGCGTCTCGCCGACGTCCTCGCCCCGGCCGGACAGGTGGTCCATCACCCGCGCGAGCGTCGGACCGTCCGGGCCGGTCGACGGTGGCACGCCCATGTCGTCGAGCACCCGGTGCAGGCGCGCCGCTTCCGTGCGCCACTTACGGTCGACGACCTCTTCCGGGTACTGCTGCCAGCTCACCGGGGACCAGTCGGGGCCCGCCTCGGCGGGACCGCCGTGGAAGAGTCGCGCGGCCAGCAGCGACGCGGCCTCGTCCGTCGCGCCCGGCTCTTCGAGCAGGTCGCACGCTGGGCGCTCACCCAGGCGGGAGGTGAAGCCCTCGGCCAGCCGGTCGCGGCGGGAGAGTTCGGTGAGGGCGGAGACGACGCCCGCGTCGAGCCGGGACGGCCAGCGGCCCATCCGCCAGGCGGGCAGTGCGACCCGGGTCAGCAGCCGGTCCCAGCCTGCATAGGCAAGGCCGACCTGCTCCTGGGCGACGATCCGCAGGCCGTAATCCACAGCCTGTGCACGCTCGGACGCGGCGGCCGCGACCCCTCGCTCCATCTCGGCGGCGGGCGCCTGGCAGCTGCGCAGCAGCACCCGGCTGATCAGGCCGACGAAGCCGAGCGCCGGCCTGCCTATCGCTCCCCGCCCAGGGCCCGCCGCGACCGCGACGGCGGCGTCCAGGCCCCGTACGAAACGGCGTGCCGCGGCTATGTCCGGCTGCGCCGACGGCCCGGTCCCGGCGACGACCGGCGCCAGCACCGCCCGCAGCTCGGCGACCCGCATCCACCACAGGAACGGCGAGCCGATCACCAGCACGGGCGCCTCGGCGCCGCGGCGGCGGCGCCCGCTCCGTATCGCATGGGCCGGGTGTGTGCGGTCCTCGAGCCAGCTGTCACAGTCCGGGGTGAGGGCCAGCGCGGAGGGCGCGGGCACCTCAAGGCGCTCGGCCACGTCCCGGACCAGGCGGTACAGATCGGGGGCCGACTCCTCCGAGAGCTCGACGGTGGGACTCAGCGCCGGCCTGGCTCGTACGATCACGGCTGCGACCGCAGCCGCGAGCACCAGCACCAGCACGGCGAAGAGCGTGACAACCCAGCGCGCGGTGTCCCAACTCCCGCCGCTCATATGCCCCGTGGTACCGCCGGTGAGCAGCACGACGGCGACGGCCGCGGGCAGCAGCGCCACGGCCAGGGCCCTGCTGCGGATGCGCAGCACGGCGAGGGCCCGCGAGCGCGCGGCCTGCGCACCCAGCGACTCACCGAGACCGGTACCGGACACGGCTGGACCTCACCCCCTCTGCCCTGCGACGGTGTTGCTCACTCCCCCACTGTGGCACCCACCACTGACATCGCAATGCCGGTGGGCCAAGTGCCGGAACGCTTGCGCCGCACCCTAGTTGGGGCTTCGGCGGGCGTCATCCGGATGGCTCAGCGCGTCACTCGATGGAATGGCTTTGGGCAAAGGTGATGACGGTAATCGGGCCCTGGGGGTTCACTCCCCGGCGGCCTCGCGTGCGATGTCCGTACGGTGCTGCGAACCGTCGAGCCGGATCCGGGCCACCGCCTTGTACGCCCTCTCGCGCGCCTGCGACAGGTCCTTCCCGGTCGCCGTGACCGAAAGCACCCGGCCGCCGGCGCTCACGATCGCCTCGCCGTCCCGCCTGGTCCCGGCGTGCAGCACGTACGCATGGGGCGCATCCTGCTCCGCGACCTCGTCCAGGCCCTCGATCGGGTCGCCGGTGCGCGGGGTCTCCGGGTAGTTGTGCGAGGCGACGACCACGGTCACGGCGGCGGCGTCACGCCACCGCAGCGGCGGCTGCATCTCGAGGGTGCCCTGCGCGGCGCTGAGCAGCACGCCCGCGAGCGGGGTCTGCAGGCGGGCCAGGACCACCTGGGTCTCCGGGTCGCCGAAGCGGGCGTTGAACTCGATGACGCGTACACCGCGCGACGTGATCGCCAGACCCGCGTACAGCAGCCCCGCGAAGGGCGTGCCACGGCGGTGCAGCTCGTCGACGGTGGGCTGCAGGACGGTCGCCATGACCTCGTCGACCAGCTTCGGGTCGGCCCAGGGGAGCGGGGAGTACGCGCCCATGCCGCCCGTGTTGGGGCCCGCGTCGCCGTCGAGCGCGCGCTTGAAGTCCTGGGCGGGGGTGAGCGGGACGACCGTCTCGCCGTCGGTGATGGCGAAGAGGGAGACCTCGGGGCCGTCGAGAAACTCCTCGATGACTACGCGATCGCAGGCCAGCGCGTGCTCGCGGGCGGCGACGAGGTCGTGGGTGACGACGACGCCCTTGCCGGCGGCGAGGCCGTCGTCCTTGACGACGTACGGAGCGCCGAAGGCGTCGAGTGCCTCGTCGATCTCCTCGGGCGTCGTACAGACATAGCTGCGGGCCGTGGGCACTCCGGCCGCCGCCATCACCTCCTTGGCGAAGGCCTTGGAGCCCTCCAGCTCGGCCGCCTCGCGGGAGGGGCCGAAGCAGGGGATGCCCGCGGCCCGTACCGCGTCGGCGACACCGGCGACGAGCGGCGCCTCGGGGCCGACGACGACGAGCTCGGCCGCCAGCTCGGTGGCGAGCCGCGCCACGGCCGCGCCGTCCAGCGCGTCGACCGGGTGCAGCTGGGCGACCTCGCCGATGCCGGCGTTTCCGGGCGCGCAGTGCAGCGCGGTGACGTCGGGGTCGAGGGAGAGAGAGCGGCACAGGGCGTGTTCGCGGGCGCCGCCGCCGATGACGAGGACCTTCACGGCAGTCAGCCTAACCGCCGGGAGCGGCTGCTCCTGTACGGGCCTCCGAGGCTCTCCCCTCTATTCGTTTGTGTATTCCTCCACGACCGTGGCGCCGAGCTCGCGCACGATGAGGTCGTGGCCGGAGAGCGCGGAGTCGACGAGGTCGGGGTCGTCCTCCTCCGGCACGTCGTCCTCGGGGGCGACCGGTGGCGGAGCCTGCACGGGGGCGGCGCGCGGCGGCTCGGGGGCGGAGGACCGCGGCCCGGGGGCTGATTGGGGAGCTGACTGGGCCGGTCCTGGGGCGGGGGTCGCGGAGGCTGCGGGCCCCGGGGCGGGAGCGTGGTTCTGTGCGGCGTGGGCCGGCGGGGCGGGGGCCTGTGAGCCCCGTCCGCCGCCGTAGCCCCCGCCACCGCCGAAACCGCCGCCTCCGCCGGACGGGGGCTGGGCGCCACCGCCCGGACCGCCCGCGCCGCCCGACGGGTCGATGATCGCCTCGACCTTCCACTGCACGTTGAACTGCTCGGCAAGCGCCTGCTTCAGCACCTCCTCGCTTCCGCTGCTCGCGAAGTTGTCCCGGGCACCGGCGTTGATGAAGCCGAGCTGGAGGGTGGTGCCGTCGAAGCCCGCCACCTGGGCGTTCTGGCTGAGCAGGATCCAGGTGAAGCGACGGCGGTTCTTCACGGCCTCCAGGATGTCCGGCCACATGTTCCGTACCTGTCCGGCGCCCTGGACCATGGCTGCGCCCGGTGCGGCGGGTCCGGGGGCAGGGGCCGCCGGGGTGGGCGCGGGTGCCACGGGCGCGGCGGGCGAGGCGCCCTGTCCCGGGGCCGACGCCGTGGGCCAGCCGCCGGGACGCCGTCCGGCCGTCTCAGCAGCGGGGGCGGCAGGTGCGGCCGATCCGGCCGCGGCGGGCCAGGCTCCGGGACGCTGCCCGGCCGACTGCGGCTGCCCGGCCGGGTCGACAGCAGGTGCGGGCACGGGCGCGGCAGTGGTGGGGGCGGCCTGAGGCGTCCCGGCGGCCGCACGCGCCGCGGCCGGACCTCCGCCCTGCGGCACGTTCGCCACGGGCGGTGGCACCGGAGCGTGGGCCCCCGCCTCCGGCGCCGGTACGTACCCCATCGCGGGCGCGGAACCCCCGGTCGAGAACGTCGCCCCCCGCTCCAGCCGGTCCAGCCGTGCCTGCACCGACCGCTCGTCGTCGAACGCGGCGGGCAGCAGCACCCGCGCGCAGATCAGCTCCAGCTGCAGCCGCGGCGAGGTGGCGCCACGCATCTCCGTAAGTCCCGTATTGACCAGATCCGCGGCCCGGCTCAGCTCGGCGGCACCGAAAACGGAGGCCTGCGCCTGCATCCGCTCGACCACGTCGGCGGGCGCGTCGATGAGCCCTGTCTTCCCCGCGTCCGGCACGGCGGCCAGGATCACCAGGTCCCGCAGCCGCTCCAGCAGATCGGCGACGAAACGCCTCGGGTCGTTGCCGCCTTCGATGACGGTGTTCACGACCTGGAAGGCCGCGGCCCCGTCGCCCGACGCAAACGCGTCCACGATCGAGTCGAGCAACGACCCGTCCGTGTACCCGAGGAGGGCGGTCGCCATGGCATACGTCACACCCTCCTCGGTCGCACCCGCGAGCAGCTGGTCCATGACGGACATGGAGTCGCGCACGGACCCCGCGCCCGCCCGTACGACGAGGGGCAGCACGCCGTCCGCGACCGGGATGTTCTCCTTGCCGCACACCTCGCCCAGGTACTCGCGGAGCGTCCCCGGGGGCACCAGCCGGAACGGATAGTGGTGCGTGCGCGACCGGATCGTGCCGATGACCTTCTCCGGCTCGGTGGTCGCAAAGATGAACTTGAGGTGCTCCGGCGGCTCCTCGACCACCTTCAGCAGGGCGTTGAAGCCCTGCGGGGTGACCATGTGCGCCTCGTCGATGATGTAGATCTTGTACCGGCTGCTCGCCGGCCCGAAGAACGCCTTCTCCCGAAGATCACGCGCATCGTCCACACCACCGTGTGAAGCGGCGTCGATCTCGATGACGTCGATCGACCCCGGCCCGTTCCTGGCGAGGTCGCGGCAGGACTGGCACTCGCCGCAAGGCGTGGGCGTGGGCCCCTGCTCACAGTTCAGACAGCGGGCGAGGATGCGCGCGCTGGTCGTCTTGCCACAACCGCGCGGACCGCTGAACAGGTACGCGTGATTGACCCGGTTGTTCCGCAGGGCCTGCTGCAGCGGGTCAGTGACATGCTCTTGCCCGATGACCTCGGCGAAGGACTCGGGGCGATAGCGGCGGTACAGCGCAAGGGACGACACGCCTACGAGGTTATCGGGGCCCACTGACAAGCGTCGCCGCCCGCCGATGCCCACGACGGCCCGGCCTGCCCGGCGGCGCCCGCTCGGCCCGGCGCCCACGGCGCCCATGAACGCAAGCGCCCCCCACGCACCCGCCAGAGCCAACCTACCCTTGCTGCCTTCCGGCCCTGGGGGAGTTCAGTCAGATAGCGCCACGTGAGGGGCTCCGCACAGGGTACCTGATGGCAGGGGGTGGGAACGAGTTCGCTAGCACTCCTCAACGTCTTGTATTGTTTGCGGCGGAGGATTCGCCTAGTGGCCTAGGGCGCACGCTTGGAAAGCGTGTTGGGGGCAACCCCTCACGAGTTCGAATCTCGTATCCTCCGCCATTGCTCTCACCGGGCAATACGTTGAAGGGCCCCACCGTTCGCGGTGGGGCCCTTCGGCGTTGTCCGTCTCTTTCCGTCTCCGTTCCCGTCCCAGTTGGGACCACGGTCGCAGCAATGTGACGGGCATCACCGCAGCCGTCGGTGCCGACCGGCCGGAACTCCACGACACCAACCGGCTGGGCCGGGACCGGCCGGGCCGGTAGCCCGTACGCTGGCGCAGGTGACGCGCTTGATCGTGGCAGCAGGTGGAGGAGGCGACGCAGTCGCCGCCGCAATGCTCGACGCGGCCGTGTACGGCAGCGAGGGACCGGCCGTGATCCTCACCTACGCGTGGGACCGCCTCTTGATCGACCCGGTGCCCGGTCCACGAGGCCCGGCCAACTTCACCGGCCTGCGCCCACTCACCAGAAGCGTCCAAGCCGTACCCGACGACGCAAAGCCGGTAGCCCCCGCCGGTTCGACACTCCCCCGGCTCGCCGCCGAGCTGCCGCACACCTTCGCCCTGGTCGACCCGCACCACGGCGCCGAAGGCATCACCCGCCAGCTCGAGGAACTCATCCAGCAGCTGGCTCCTGAGTCGATCGACCTCCTGGACGTCGGGGGAGACATCCTCGCGCGGGGTGACGAACCCACCCTCCGCAGCCCGCTCGCCGACGCCCTCACCCTCGCGGCGTGCTGCCAAGTCAACGCCCCCGTACGGCTCCTGGTCGCCGGCCCCGGCCTCGACGGCGAACTGCCCGCCGACGACCTGCGCGACCGCATGGGCCCACCCGTCCTGACGCTCACTGCTGAGCACGTCGAGCCGGTCAGCTCGGTCCTGGAATGGCACCCCTCCGAAGCCACAGCCATGCTCGCGGCAACAGCCCGAGGAGTCCGCGGCCTGTGCGAAGTCCGAGACGCGGGGTTGCCGGTCCCCCTCACCGACGAGGGGCCCACCGTCCATGAAGCCGACCTGGACGACGCCCTCAACCGCAACGAGCTCGCCCGGGCCCTCCTCGCCACGGAAACCCTCGACGAGGCCGAGCAGCACAGCCGCGAAATCTGCGGCTACTGCGAGATCGACTACGAACGCAACAAGGCCAGTCGGCTGGGCAGCCGGCCGGAACGAAAGCTCGACCCCGAGACCGCACTCCGCCAACTCGACCAATTCGAGGCCGAGGCCCGCGGCCGCGGCGTCACCCACACAACGTTCCGTCGCATCACCGAGGCTCTCGGCCTGGGCGGCAAACAGCGCCAGGACCTGAGAGCTCTCCTGCTCAGCAGCCGACCGGAGCAGTACCAAGCCCCTCTCTGGCACATCTCGTCCTGACGGAGTGCCCGGTCGGCACCGCAAGGCGCTGCGGCCGGGCTTACCGCCCGGCCGCAGCGCCGATATTCGGGGTGGTGCTCAGTGTGCAGGGGTGCGCGTGCTCAGCCGCCGATCTCTGCGGGCTTGACGACGATCCAGTTGCGGTCGGCGTCGACGCGGACTCCTGCCTCCTTCTGCTCGTCGGCCCGCTTGGCCTTCTCCAACTGCAGCGCGTCGGTGTACTTCTGCTTGCGGTTGACCCACACCCGTTCTCCACCGGCCTGTACATCGGTGTCGAAGAGCATGAACCAGTCACTGGGTGCGTCACCGGCGACGAGCACCGGACGCTTGTAGTGGGCGATGTACTCCTTGATACCGGCGAGCTTGCCGACGTACCACGTGCCCGGGGTCCACAGGTACGGCGTGATCTCCATCCGCATGTGCTTGCTCTTGGGGTACTCCGCGTCGAGGAAGTGCCCCTTCTCGATCTGCTTGCGTGCGGTGGTCAGTTCGCCGGTTGCGGGATCGCGCAGCAGTGTGGTGACACCGATGACGTTCTTCGGATCGATGCCGAGGCCGTAGGCAGGGTCGGAGACCACCATGCGCACCAGCTCCTCATGAGCGGCGGTCATGACGTAGACGCTGATCCCGTGCTTGCGCAGCTCGTTGATGAGCTGGCGCTGGCCGGGGTAGATGCGCGGCGGGTTGACCGTGCTGTGCACGGTTTCGTTGCCTTCGTAGTACGTGACCGGTATGGGCTTGCCGTAGGCGAAGAGGTCGTCGACATGGCCCTTGAGTGTTTCGAGGGTGAGCCCGGAGAAGACCTGTGCGACCCACGGATAACAGACCTTGTCGTCGATTTCGCACAGCCGCACGTAGTACGAGTAGAGGCTCTCGCCGTCGCGGAAGGGGATCAGTTTCAACGACGGATCGAGGTGGTCCCGGTCCAGCACGCCCTTCATCTCGAGGTAGGGCAGCAGTGATTCCTCGAGGTCGTAGCGCCAGATGGTGTTGTCGGCGTCGAAGACGGCGTAGTCGCCGTGGTCGGAGAACTTGGAGATGAGTTTCTGCAGCCGTTTTTCCTGGGCGTGCGGCCAGGAGCTCAGGTCCGCGTGGCGGCTGTCCCCGGCGGCGCCGGCGGGACTGTCGGCGGCCTGTGCCAGCACGGGGCCGAGCGTCAGCGCAGCAACAGCGGTGACGGCGCTGAGGATGCAGACCAGAAAACGCCGGGCAGTGGGCATGGAACTACCGCCTCTCAGGTCGGTCACGGTTCCGCATTACGCAATGCCATGTGGCATGCGCAACGAGGGAAGCGGATCCGGGCTATGGGTGTCAAGAGTCACGACGCCGCCCTTTGCACCGGTAACGTGAAACGGGCTGCGGGGCGGCGGGGCGGCCGCGTGCCGCTCAACTGCTCGTACCTGCCCGCCCACGAGTGCACCGACTGTCGCGAAACCCATACCGGGCCGCGACTTGAGTGCGGGGGGGCGGTTCCACGGCTCTGGCTCCGCGCCAGAGTAGAGAGGCAGAGGCTTCAGCCTGCGAAGCAGCCGAAGTCCTCGTTGTCACGACTGTCGTAGTTGCATGTGACGGGGGCCAGTCGGCCAAGGGGCGTTCCGGGGACAGGCCCGGCGCGATGCGTTCGGCGAAGGTCTGCGCCGTGTTGCCGTCGGGGGCGTCCGGGCCGACGGTCGTCGACACCGCGACGACCAGTCGCCCCTCCGGCTCGTACGCCATGCCCTCCTTGCCACAGCCGGCCCGCGGTGCTCGCATCCTGAAATCGAACAGACGTACCATTCTGGTGTGGCTGAAACGTACGACTTCCCCGACGACCTCCGTGCCGCGCAGCTCGACCTGCACCGGACGCGTGCTGAGTACGCGGCGCTGTGCCGGGCCCTGCCGTGGTCGGTGACCCCGGAGCCCGGCTGGACGAGCGAGAAGCACGTACTCGGCGACCGGGTGGTGTCCTTTCCGGACAGCCCGGGTTACACCGACGAGCAGGCGGCCGAGGTGGAGCGGCTGCGCCGGCGGCTGCTCGATCTGTCGGTCACGGTGAGCACGCATCCGTACTGGGCGAGCCTGACGGCGGACGTGGTCGATGCCCGGATGGCGCTCAAACACGTCCACGAGCAGGACGAGGGCAAGGCGGCGTGAGGGTCATGGCCGAGCGCCTACCATCGCGGCTGGAGCTTCTGCGCTTCCTGGAGCGGGTCCAGCTTCAACAGCTCCAGCAGACGAAACGCTGGCTGGAGCAGGAGGAGGACCGAGCCCTGCGCGCTGCGCACATACCACCGCCACCGCCGGAGTGGAAGATCGAGATGAGCCGCGGCGGGCGGCACCCCATCGCGGTCCATGCGGGGGACTGCACCCACGGCGGTGCGCCGCGGGCCAAGTCGATCAGCCGCGAACAGGCACTCGCCGCCCTCGCCGCGCATGTCGAACCGTGCACGATCTGCCGTCCCGACCGAGACCTCGGCATGCTGTGACCGGCCACCCGTCGCAGCCTGGAGGCATGAGAGGCGCCCCGATCGTCGTGCACCGGTTCAGCCCGACCGGCGGCCGGCGGGTCACGGTGCGGGACCGGATCATGGGCCTGGCCCACTCCGACCGGGACCTGCTGGAATTCCTCCGCCAGGCGGGCCTGCCCGACGCCGAGGACCTCCTGGACGACCCGACGTGGGTCGAATGGGTCGGCGGCAGGGCACACGAGTACCAGCCGGACGGTCCGCCGTGAGCCCGCAACCGCCCACCAGCGCAAACGAAGAGGCCCCGACTGATCACGGTCGGGGCCCTCGGCGACTCGCGGCCAAGAGGGTGAGTTCTCAGGCGGATTGACGAGTTCTTTGCTGCCTTCGACTCGTCGACCGAACCATCCACGCGCAGCAACCGCCACCAGTTCGTGGAGTGCGTTCCGGGCGGCTACCGCTCTGGGTGCCCTGCAACGGGGCTCGAACTCGGAGCCGGCGGGCCGCGGTTGCGGCGTGCCCAAGACCGTCAGGTCGCGGCACGGCCTTCCTGGCCCGTCTCGGGGTCGGCCGAGGCGGGCGGGCGTGCTCGATCGGTGCCGGTGTCGATGAGGATCTGTTCGGCCTGCGCATCGTTGTCGGCGCGGACGGCCCTGGCCATCGCGGCGCGTGCCGCGTCGGGCGTCGCGTGCGGCGGGATCACCAGCAGGGAGAAGTGGTCTCGATCGCCTCGGGTGATCAGGACGGTGTCGTCACCGACCGGGAAGGAGTCGATATGCACGGCGCGGTCGTCGATGATCAGTCGTGACGGCAGTTCTTCCCAGGCGCCGGCGTCGAGGCCGACACGCGTGACGGGTCCGAGGTACTCGGTCAGCGCGGAGATCAGGACGGGAAGCTCGGCGCCTATGTCGCGGGAACGCGGCCACCACGCACCGTCGAGAACTCCCTGACGGGAGTGCGTCGTCTCCAGCCGCAGGAGTGCCGTTCCGGGTTTGACGGACTGATGGATCGCGTCCGGCAGCAGCTTCGCTGCGCGCGGGGTGTCGGAGTCGGACATGGTGTGCTCGCCGTCTGCGGGATTCGTCAGTTGGCCGATCGCCTGGGACGGCGTCTGCGTGGCTGCCGGGCCGGCGGAGTGGTTTCGTCATTTCACGGTACTCCGCGAGCCGGCGCCCAGCGGTCGCCCGCGCAGCGGACCCGGACCCGGGTTCGCGAGAAAGTCGCTGGTCACGCGCGGGTTATGCGGGCCACACGCGGAGTACAGTGAAAGGACCGGGAGTACTTCGCACACCGGCTACGCGCTGGTGCCGTTCTCGGCGAGCAATAGCACCGGGGACGTTGAAGACGCGCCCGGGGACGGGTCTGCGCCATGACCGCCATGACTGCCGCGATCGACCGTACGAACATCAATGAGCGCGTCGCCTCACCTCCCGCCCGCCTGTCCCTGACCCCCGCAGGCCCGATGCCAGGTCTTCTGGACGGTGCATGGTGGCCTCGCTCCCGCGATCTCCTCCGTGAACTCCCGGCGCTGACGGACGTGCTGGACTCGCGCTGGGGGCGGATCACTCGCGTCACCGTGAACCCGGCCCACTGGCCCGTGATCCCCCGCAAGGTGCCCGTGACCGGGCATACGGTGCACGTCGGCTGGTTCACCGACGAGCAGGACCCGCACAAGCTGATTCTCCTCAGCTACACCGCAGGCCGCTGGGACCTGTTGGTGATCCCGCCGGAGACCGATGCGGCTGTCGCTGCCCGGCTGATGTCCGCCGCGGCCGCCCCCGGGGGCATCGTCGCCGCCAGCGGTCTGATGGCGAGCGAGGACACCACCCGTAACGCGAGTGAGTCGCTGAGCCGGGAAGAGGAGTGGGAGACCGAGGGCGGAGCCTCCTCGGCGGCTGCCGGGCACCAAAGCCCCATCCGCCCGGCCGGGCACCAGAACCTGATCGGCCCTCTGAGCTGCACCCAAGGGATGTGAGGACGTGGAGACTGCCCTGACCGTGGCCGTGATCATCGCCATGATCGTCGTAGGAGTAATGCTGATCCATCTGCTCAATGGCCAGCACGAGGCACGGATCGCGGCATTCCACTACGGCGACATCATGCCGGGAATCGGCCGACGGACCCGGAAGAGCCGACGGCCGGCAACGCCTGCCGGACCGCCCGTCGCCCCCACTCACCACGAACACAGCAACGGGTCCGCGGATGACGCATGACCTTCTGCTGACCGGACCGGTGGGTGTGGAGCTGCGGCTCATGCCCACCGACACGTCGTCCTGATGAATGAGGTCACCATGAAGCCACTGGAACTGCCCCTGGCCGGGCGTGCCGACGTGCGCATCGTTGCCGCGTCCCCCGAGGTCGCCCGCCGGGTCGCAGAGGTACTCCGGCGTTGCTTCGCCGCCACCGAACAGCGCAGTTACTCCGCCAGTGGCGAAGGCGGAACCCGCCTCCACCTCACCGTGGACACCAGCCAAACGGCCGAGCCGGCGCAGTCCTGGCTGGTGACCAGTCAGTCCTCGTCGGGGGATCGCGGACACGCGGACGAAATCTGAAGCGATGGAAATCTGAAGCGATGGAGTGCCTCAGCACGAGTGGGCGGACGTCATGGCAACACTGCAGGAGCGGAAGGTCTTCCGCGAAGCGATCATGAAGACCCTGTACGAGGCCACGGAAGGCAATCGCCTCCTCGGCGTCACCGGGGCGAAGCTGCGTGACGACCTCCAGGTCCCTGACGAGGATCTGGCCGCCGCCTGCGCGTATCTGGATGGCGAAGGGCTCATCACCGTCGACTGGGCACAAGGAAACACACCCGCGATGGTCATGCTGACGCATCAAGGGATCCGGCTCATGGAGGCCGAGGAGGAGGAACACGACTGACGCGGCGCGGGGCCTTTCCGGACATCAGGAGTGAATTATCCGAATAATCTCTGATGCCGGAAGTGCGTAGCGGTCATAACATGATGAATGGGTCGTGCACTCTCACGTGTGGCGGCCCGGAAGGGCGGCCCCGGTGTGTATACGCCGGGGTCGTTGTGTCACCTTCGGCGCGTGGCAGGGAGCAGGGAATGATTCGTTCAGCCGATATCCGCGAGTGGCGCGACCGCGACGTCGTCGACCCGAAGGGGCGCAAGATCGGCGCGCTGGAGGCGATCTACGTGGACACCGCCACCGATCAACCCGCCATGGCCACCGTCCGTACCGGCCTGCCCACCCGGCAGCGCCTGGTTTTCGTCCCCCTCGACGAGGCGATGCTGGGACCGGGATACGTCAAGGTCGCGCACGCGAAGGCACTGGTGAGGCAGGCCCCGTCCATCGGCACGGACGACATCCTGCCCGCCGAGCGGGAGGAAGCGATCTTCAAGCACTACGGCATGGCCTACCGGCCGGGCGCCAACGGCGAACGACAGCTCGCGCGCCGCTGATCGCCCGCCGATCTCCCGCCGATCTCCCGCTGCTTTCCCGTCGATCTCCGGAGCACCGCACCCGTGGAGGTGTGCGCGCATGGCGATCTTCCTGTTCCTGCTTCTCGTCGCCGTCGTTCTGGGACTCATCGGCGCGGTGGCGGAGGGCCCCCGTGACGTGAACGCCGACTAGGCGGTGGGGAGCGTCAGCTGGTACTCATGGGTGCGGCGGTAGGCACGGAATCCCAGCTGCTCGTTGACCGCGAGCATGTGGGTGTTGTCCGTCGCGTTGTCGGTTTCGACCTCGGTGAGGTGCGGGTGCTCCGCCCGCAGCCACTGCAGCATCGACGCCTTGACCCGGACGCCGAGGCCATGGCCGCGGTGGGCCGGGACCACCGCCGTGTCGTATTGCTGGGCTCGGGGACCGGTGCCGCCCGGGATCACGATTTCGGTGAAGCCCGCCATGTCGCTGTCGTGCAGCGCGGCGACGGTCAGGAGCGTATCGCCGCGGTCCGCGACGACCTCGGCCATCCTGACGACCCGGTCGGCGTCCCAGCCGACCGTGCCGTAGTCGATCTCACCGATGGGCATGTCGTTCATCGCGGACTTGGCGGCCGCGAAGGCGGGGGCGAGTTCGGCGGGGACGGTGCCGCGCCACCGGGTGAGGCGGTAGCCGGGGTCGTCTGCCGTGGCCAGCTTGTCGAGACGGTCCGGGTCCAACTCGCTCAGAGGCAGGATCAGATGATCGAGCGTCAGAGCAGAGCTGAAGCCGCGGCTCACACAGAAGCGCTGGGCAGGGGTGTCCGCCGGGGTCTGAGTGATGACCGTGCGACGGGCCTCCGCCGACGCCCCGGCCAGCAGTTCGCTCAGCAGCCCCGATCCGATGCCCCTCTTCCGCAGGTCCGGATGGACATACAGCTCCGCCTCCGCGAGATGGCCCTGGCCGACTCCGGTGAACAGACGGAGCGAGGCGACACCCGCGACCCGGCCGTCCGGTCCGGTGGCCAGCCAGGTGAGGACTCGGCTGCGCAGCTGGCTGCCCGCAAGACGGGCGTACAACTCCTCGGCCGTGGGCGGCGGTACACCGGGCAGGTCCAGGGCCATCGATGCGGCGACCACCTCCTGCCAGGCTTCGGCCTGTGCGGGTGTGAGCTGCGGCAGCGATGCGATCGCGAAGGAGGAGTCCATGCCGTCACTCTTTCAGGGCGGGCGCTCGACAACGACCCGATAACAGCCGGCCTGTTGAGAGTGCGGGGCCCCAGCGCCGCAGGGCGATGGGGCCCGCCTTCGTCGGCTGTCAGCCGCTCCAGCACGCCAGGGCGGGGCGCTCGGCATCGTGCAGCAGGCCGATCAGGGAGCTGCGGGCGCGGGCGACGCGGGAGCGGACCGTGCCCACCGGGCAGCCGCTGACCAGGGCCGCCTCGGCGTACGGCAGGCCCAGCAACTGCGTGAGGACGAAGGCCTCACGGCGCTCGTCGGGGAGCGTCGCCAGCAGCTCGGCGAGGGCGATGCCGTCGTCGAAACCGGGCAGGTTCCGGTGCTGGGCGCGCTCGGCGGCGGACTGCCAGTCGTCCGTGTCCGCGAGCCGCGGGCGGGCGGCGGTGTGGCGGAGGCTGTCGATCACCGCCCGGCGGGCTATCGAGAGCAGCCAGGTGCGGGCCGACGAGCGGCCCTCGAAACGGTGCAGGCTGCCCAGCGCCCTGAGGAAGGTGTCCTGGGTCAGATCGTCGGCCGCCTGCGGGTCGGCACTGAGGTAGGCGACGTACCGGCGGACGTCGCGGTGGAGAGCGCGTACGAATTGCTCGACGGCCAGGGGGTCGCCACCGCGGGCGGCGAGCGCCCACGCCGTGATCGCGTCGTCGTGCGGATTGGCGGTACATCGGGTCGCGTTCGGCCGGGGCGTGGTGGGCCGGGGCACGGTCGGCCGAGGGGTGGTCGGCCTGGGCATGGTCGAGGGCAGGGCAGCGTTCATCGCCTGGTGTCCTTCTCGGGAATCCGGTGGAACCGGTGAGTCGTACGGCCACGCGAAGGCGCGACCGGAGCCCGGACCGCCGAGGTGTGAACCCCATGGCGCGGCCGGGGAGCCGGCTGTCAGCTGACAGCGGTCTCCGCGGGCGGACCCCGAGTGGTGAGATCGTGAACGAGCAGCAGCTGCCTGGGCGTACGCACGCGACGGACGCGACGGACGCGGATCCGCGGGCGGCCGGGCAGCACGGGGACGATGACCGGCAGACGCAACGGTGCGGCCAGCCACCCTGCGACGGCGCGCAGGATCCGGAACGCCGCCCGCTCGCCGTACGCGAGCCAGAGGCCGCTGAGGAGCGCGGCCAGCAGGTGGGCGGCGAGCATTCCGGCCGAGGAGTTCGGTGAGGTGAGTGAGGTCAGTGAGATCGGCGAGGTCGGTGACAACGGCATGGTGCTCATGCCGTCCATGGCGTGCATCGCACCCATGTCGTGCGCCATCGAGGGCGCGGCGCCGTGCCCGTGCGTCGCCGGTACGGGCTGCGCCAGCGAGAACGCGGTGTGCAGTGCCGCCTGCATGGCCATCGTGATCGCCACGACCGGGAGGAGACCGCGCTCCCGCTCGGCCAGACACCACCCCGCGCCGCCACTCACGCCCGCTCCGGCCGCCACTGCCCACCAGGGGACGCCCGTCTGCGACATCAGTACGTGGCCCATGGCTGCGAGCAGCACACAGACAGCCGCGAACACCGCAGCCCGTACCGCGCGCACACCCCGTCCAGCACTCATGGCGGGCTCATCCTTGCATCCGGCTCGTGCACTTCAAGGGTGGGTACGGAACTTCCCGAGCGAGGCTCAAGGGACGACGGGTGATTCAAGCCATAGAAATTCCCGGGAACTTGGCGGCCGCCGCGAACGACTCCTGGCACGGCCCGGGTGACTTTCGGGGGAGCCAGGAAACGGAGACGCAGCGGTGGGGACAGCGGAGCAGAAGGAGACGGCCGCAGCTGGTGTGCCCCGCCGGACGGGCGGCCCGACGGATGGCCCGGCGCGTACGCCCACGGCGCTGCTGACCTGTGCCATGGCCTTCTCCATGATGCAGCTGTTCCTGCTCGGAGCGCTGGGCCCACGTCTCGTGAACGAGCTCGACGTGTCGCCGACCCTGCTGGGTCTGACCACGACCATCGGCTTCGGCGCGGCCGCCGTGCTCTCGCCGGTCGGCGGCCGAGTCGTCGACCGGGTGGGACCGCGCCGCTGTCTGGTCGCGCTGCTGCTGGTCTCCGCCGTGGCACTCGCGCTGATCGGTGCCGCGCCCGGCATCGGGCTGCTGCTGGCGGCGGTCGCGCTCGGGGGGCTGCCGCAGGCGCTCGCCAACCCGGCCACCAACAAGGCGATCCTGGCCACCGTGCCGCCCGAGCGGCGCGGCTCGGTGACCGGGATGAAGCAGTCCGGCGTACAACTCGGGGCCTTCGCCGCCGGGCTGCCACTCGCGGCGCTGGCCGGGGTCGCGGGGTGGCGGGTCGCGGTGTGGACGGCGGCGGGCGCGGCGGTCGTGGCGGCGGTGTGGGCGGCGCGGGTGCTGCCCGTGGACGCCGAAGCCTCGGTCGGCGGGCCGTCGCCGAAGCCGGGCCAGGGGTCCGGGCCCCGCCCGAGCGAAGGATCCGGGCCGCGACCGGGCTCCCCGCCGGCTTCCGAGCCCGGCTCCCCGCCGGCTTCCCAACCCGGCACCTCGCCCGCTTCCCAACCCGGCACCTCGCCCGCTTCCGGGCCGCGCTCCTCGCTGGTGCCGCGGGGTGCGATCGCCTGGCTCACCGTCTTCTCACTGCTGCTCGGCTGCGGCATCGCGTCCGTCAACACGTACCTGGCGCTGTACGGCGCTCAGCGGCTCGGCCTCGGCCCCACGGCGGCCGGCGCGCTCGTGGCCGTACTCGGCATCGCGGGCGTCGCGGGCCGCGTCGGCTGGTCGAAGGTGGCCGGGCAGCCCGGTCGTGCGGTCTGGCTGCCCGGCGGGCTGGCCGCGGGCTCCGTCGGGGCCGCGCTGCTCCTCGCGGGCGCGACCTTCGTCCACCCGCTGGCATGGGTCGCGGCGGTCGCCGTCGGCGTCTTCGCGGTCGCCGCCAACGCGGTGTCGATGGTGCTGGTCATGCAGCGCGCGGCTGCCGGGCGGGCGGGAGCGGACTCGGCGCTGGTCTCGGCGGGGTTCTTCGCCGGATTCGCCGTCGGGCCCCCGCTGTTCGGCCTGTTGGCGGAGTCCGGGTACTACGGACCCGGGTGGCTGCTGGTCGCCGGTGAGTTCGCGGGCGCGTGTGCGGTGGCGCTGTGCTGGGCCGTACGGGACAGGCGCGAGGCACGCGCATGAGTGCGCCTCAGTGGGCCGGGCGCGCCCTGGCCGGAGTTCTCGACCGGATCGCCGTCACCCGGGCCGAAGTCGCCGACCGTTTCCCGCTGTTCGCAGATCCGGAGTCCGGGCGCTGGACGACGACCCGGCGCGGCTCCTGGACCGGCGGGTTCTGGGCCGGGCTGCTGTGGCTGCGGGCACTCCACTCCGGCGACGCATCGGACCGGCAGGCCGCGGCCGAGTGCACCGCACGGCTCACCGACTGGGTCCACGCCGACACCGCCGCCCGTGGGCTGATCCTCTGGTACGGCACCGCCCTCGCGGACGACGCCGGATCCGTGGCGCTGCGAGAGCGCGCGGCACGCGCCTGCCTCGATGCGTACGACCATGAACTCGGCCTCGTCCCTTGGGGTTCGGCCTTCGGCGGCCCCCGGCTCGCGGCGCGCGTGGACGGCGCACCGGGCATGGTGCCACTGCTCGCGTCGGTGAACGCGAAAGCGGCCGAATCCCATCTGCGCACGCATCTGGAACTCGGCGCGCCCGGGTGGAGCCGTGGCCGTGCCTGGTTGCTGCTTGCGGTGGCCGACGCACTGCGGTGCTTGGATGTGCCCGATCTTCGTGGTGCGGCGACGGAGTTGACGCCTTCGCGACATGTTCCGCTCGCCACCGAGGAGCATCCCGACGGGCCGCTCGACACGTCCGCCGCGGCCATCACTGCGGTCGCGCTGCTCAAACTCGGGCAGCGCGACCGGGCCACCGCGGTACTGGAGGAGCTGGTGCGCGTACATCTGGCGGACAGCGGCGCGCTGTTGGACGGCTGCTATGACCTCGGCGGAGGCGTTGGGATGCGGCATGAGCTGGTGTGGGGCGACTTCTTCCTCGCCCTCGGTCTTGCGGTGCTGACGGGGCTCGTCGACGCCCACGCCGTCTAGGACTTTCGCAGCACCCGCCGTGCCACCGAGGTGATGTGCAGCTCGTCCGGGCCGTCCAGAATCCGCGCCGTCCGGCCGGTGCGGAAGAGCCCGGGCAGCGGAGTGTCGGGGCCGAGACCGGCCGCGCCGTGCACCTGGATCGCCGCGTCCGCGACCTGCTGGAGCATCCGGGCCGCCGCCACCTTCGCCAGGCCCACCTCCACATGTGCGTCGCGTCCCGCAGCGAGGTGCGCCACGGCCTCGTACACCAGCGGGCGCGTCGTGCGCAGGGCGAGCAGCGACTCGAAGATGTGGCGCTGGACGAGCTGGAGGTCACCCAGCGGCCCGCGCGAACGGGTGCGGGTGAGGGACCGCTCGCGCATCAGCTCGAAGGCGCGCCTCGCCTGGCCGAGCCAGCGCAGACAGCGCAGGGTACGGCCGAACTGCAGCCGTTCCCCGGCGATCGCCAGGGCCTTGCCGCGCTCGCCGAGCAGATGGTCGCCCGGCACCGCCACCTCGTCCAGGGCGATCTCCCACTGGCCGCCCGCCCCCAGCACGGGAAGTTCGCGCACCACGCGGAAGCCCGGCGAGTCCGTAGCGATGAGCAGCAGGGAGAGGCCTTCGCGGTCGGGCGGTGCGCCGTCCGTGCGGGCAAGGACGGTCACCAGATCGGCGTCGGCGGCCGCGCTGGTGAACCATTTGCGGCCGCTGACCGTCCAGTTGCCGTCGGCCGAGGGCGTCGCCGCGGTCTCGGTGAGGAAGGGGTCGGTGCCGGGGGTTTCGGGTTCCGTCATCGCGTACGAGGTGCGCAGCTCCCCGGCGACGAGCCGCTTCAGACAGAGGTCGCGCACCCGGGCGCTGCCGTGCCGTCGCAGCATCAGCACATCCAGCAGGGGCGCGGAGCCGAGCGCGGCAGGACCGTGGTCGCTGGCGCCCTCGGCCTCGGCGATATGCGCGTACGACAGGAGGGGCAGCCCTTGGCCGCCGAGTTCGGCGGGAAGGGGCAGCGCCCACAGGCCCTGGTCCTTGGCCTCCCGCTGGAGCCCGCGCAGCGCTGCCGTCGCCGCCGGGCCGCCGCGGTCGAGCACCGGCTCCCGGGGCATCACTCGTTGCCGTACGAAGTCCGCGACCCGGTCCCTCAACTCCCGTACGTCGGTCGGACATTCGGGATGTCCGGCCACCGCCGGCGTTTCGCCCTGCACCACTTTCCTCCGGCCTTCCGGGAACCCATGGGAACGACTGTCCGACTGCCTCTCACACGGAACTGTCGGGTGCGAGGGCTCCCGGGTTCCCACCGCTTCGGGGAGGGGAGAGGCATGGCATCACCAGCCACCACGCGCACGGTCCGGCCACTGGACGGGCTGCGGGCGGAGGCCGCGGGGCCGCCGGGCGGCCGAGGCGGTCCGTGCGGTCCGGGCGCCGGGCACGTGGCCGAGCATCTGCGGCTGCTGGGCGCCGCAACGGATGACACCGAGACATCCGGTTTCGTCGTCGAAGGTGCCGGTTTCGCCCCTCTCGTCGCCCGGACGGCATGGTCGGATGCGGGCGCCGACCTCACCGACGAGGCCACCGTGCAGGCCGCCACCGGGATCATGGCCGTGCACGGGAGGCGCGACGGCGGGCCACGCGGCATCGCGGCCGACTACGCCGCGACCGCCACCGGCGTGCTGACCGTGCAGGGAGTGCTCGCGGGCCTGCTGGCCCAGGCGCGCGGCGGGCAGGTCGCGCAGGTGTCGACCAGCGCGAGCCGGGCGGGGCTGCTGGCCGTTTCGCAGTATCTCGCCGCAGCCGGCGCCGACGAGGGCGAGGCGGCCGAACTCGCCCCCGGCGGGCCGCCCTTCACCTCGGCCGACGGGACCGTCTTCGAACTGGAGACCCTGGACCCGGGGGCCTGGGCGGCGTTCTGGCGGGTGCTCGGTGCTCCGGAAAAGGCGGTACGGGCGGGCTGGCGGCCCTTCCAGTTCCGGTACGCCACGGCCTGCGCACCGTTCCCCGAGGCACTGCACATCGCGGTCCGGCAGATCGAGTGGGAACGGATCCGGCACGCGGCCGGGGTCTCCGGCGCTCAGGTGTGCCCCCTGCGGTCCCTGGCCGATCGGGGCATCCCCGATGCGCCCCCGTGGAACCTGGTCCCGTACGAAGCGATGTACCCATCGGGCGCCACCGCGGGCAGTCCGCAGCTCGCCGGAGGGCCGCTCGCCGGGCTGACCGTCCTGGAGGCCGGACGGCGCATCCAGGCACCGCTCGCTGCCCATCTGCTCGGCCTGCTCGGCGCCGAGATCGTCCGGATCGAACCGCCGGGCGGCGACCCTCTGCGCGGCATGCCGCCCGCCTGCTCCGGGATCTCCGCGCGCTGGCTCGCCCTCAACCGGGGCAAGAAGGCCGTCGAGGTCGACATCAAGTCCGCCGCCGACCGGCGGCGGCTGCGCGAGACGGCGGCCGGAGCGGACGTCTTTCTGCACAACTGGGCCCCCGGGAAAGCCGCCGAACTCGGCCTGGACCACGAACACCTGGCCGCCGTGAACCCCGCGCTCGTCTATGCGTACACCAGCGGCTGGGCGAACCGGCTGCCCGGCGCCCCCATGGGGACCGACTTCATGGTGCAGGCCCGCACCGGCGTCGGCGAGGCCGTCCGGCCGGCCGGTGAACCGCCCGCGCCCTCGCTGATGACCCTGCTCGATGTGCTCGGCGGACTGCTCGGCGCGGAAGCCGTGCTGGCCGGGCTGCTGCTGCGGGAGCGCACCGGTAACGGCGTACGGGTCGACTCGTCCCTCCTCGGCGCGGCCGACGTCCTCACCGCGCCCGCGCTCCGCCGTCTCGCACAGGGCGGGGACGGGCGCCGGCCCGCCGGCTTCCGCCGCCCCCTGCCCACCGCCGACGGCTGGATCGCGCCCACCGACACGTGCGCGCCCGCGGCCGCCGCCTACGACCTGCGCGGGCTTCCCACCGTGGAGGCCCTGGCGCAGCTGCGCACACACGGCCTGTCCGCGACGCCTGTCACGGCCGACCTGGCCGGCCTGCACCACGACCCGCGCTTCGGCGGCTCGATCAGCCGCGACGCGCACGGTGCCCCTGCCGTTCCCGACCCCTGGAGCTTTCTGTGACCGTCGCACTGCACGACCTGCTGCCCGCCGAGCTGCGCCGTTCCTGGACCGTCGACGGCACCTGCCCCGACCTCGACGTCTACAGCCTCTTCCGGGCCCGCCAGATCGCCGATCTGCATCGCACCGCGGTGATCGACGCCAAGGGGAAGCTCTGTTACACGGCCCTCGACCGCAAGGTGCGATGTCTGGCCGCCGGCCTCACCGCCCTGGGCATAAGCCCCGGCGATGTGGTCGGCGTACAGCTGCCCGGCGGGCGCAACGCCGTCATCGCCGATCTCGCGCTGGCCGCGATCGGCGCTGTCGCGCTGCCCTTCCCGGTCGGCCGCGGCGGGCGCGAGGCGGCCTCGCTGCTGGGCAGATCCGAGGCGGTCGCCGTGATCGCCGCCATCGAGCACCGGGGCTGCCGGCCCGCCGCCGCTCTGGTCGAGCTCGCGGGTGAACTGCCCGCGCTGCGTACGGTGATCGCCGCCGGGTCCGGCACGGCGCCCGGCGGGTCCCTGCCGCTCTCCCAGCTGCTGCGCACCGACGCGAGCGCCTTCGTCCCGGCCCGCCCGGACCCCGATTCCGCCGTACGCATCCTGGTCTCGTCGGGCTCCGAGGCCGAGCCCAAGATGATCGCGTACTCGCACAACGCGCTGGCCGGGGGCCGCGGCAACTTCCTGGCATCCCTGATGAAGGACGGGCAGCCGCCGCGCTGCCTCTTCCTGGTCCCGCTCGCCTCCGCCTTCGGCAGCAACGGCACCGCGGTCGCGCTCGCCCGGCACGGCGGAACCCTGGTGCTGCTCGACCACTTCACGCCCGCGGCCGCCCTGGACGCCATCGCCGAGCACGAGCCGACGCATGTGCTGGGCGTGCCGACGATGATCCGGATGATGCTCGACCACCTGGCCGAGCAGCCGCGCGAACTGCCGCCGCCGACCGCGCTGGTGCTGGGCGGCTCCGTCCTGGACGCGGCCACCGCGCAAGAGGCCCGCCGCGCCTTCGGCTGCCCGGTCGTCAACCTGTACGGGTCGGCGGACGGCGTCAACTGCCATACGGGGCTCGGTGATCCGCCCGTGCCGGTGGAGGGGCCCGGGGTGCTCGCGGGACATCCGGACCCGCGGGTCGCGGACATCCGTATCACCGTCCCCGGCAGCGACGAGCCGGCGGAGGCACCCGCGGGTGCGGTCGGTGAGATCGTCGCCCGCGGCCCGATGACGCCGCTGTGCTACGTGGGCGCGCCCGAGCTCGACGCCCGCTACCGCACCGCCGACGGCTGGGTGCGTACGGGAGATCTCGGCATCCTGGGGGAGGACGGCGCGCTACGGGTGGTGGGCCGGCTGAAGGACGTGGTGATCCGCGGGGGCGCGAACATCAGCCCGGCCGAGGTCGAGATCGAACTGGCCGCGCATCCGGGAGTACGGGACGTGGTGTGCGTCGGCGTCCCCGATCCGCTGATGGGGGAGCGGCTTGCGGCCTGTGTGGTCGTGCGGGACGGGCATGTGCCGCCGACGCTGGACGAGTTGTGCACCCACCTCGACGCGCGGGGTCTGGAACGCCGCAAGCACCCGGAGCGGCTGCTGGTGCTGACCGCGGTGCCGCTGACTCCCGCGGGCAAGCCGGACCGCACGGCACTGCGAAGGTCCCTCACGGGGGAACCATTGGTTCAGGCGGTCTGACCCCGGTCCGTCCTCAATCGCCGGACGGGCTTGCAAACAAGCCCCGCCGGCGATTGAGGCGCTGGGGCGGAGCCCCAGGTGCTTCAGCCGTCCGGCGGAATGCCGGCCGGTCCGGCGTTGAGGCCGGGATCCGGGGCGAGCCCCGGGTCACGCGCCAGCCATCGCCGCCTTCACCGCAGCCGCCGCAGCGCGGTACACCGGCAGCAGATCCAGGTCGTCACCCGGATAGTTGACGATCTTCACCTGCTTCGCGCCCGAGTCGGGCAGCACCGTCCCCGTCGACATGTGTGCGTTGTCCAGCACCAGCGCCGGCTTCTTCGCCGACAGTCCGGACAGCTGCTTCGCGGTCACCGCCTCGGGCCCGTACGTCCCGACCACATTGACGCCCGCCATCTTCGCCGACCACGCGGTGAAGACCTGGGTGACGACGGCCGGGGCCTTGCCGCCCGGCCATGCGGCCTTCAACTCCCGCTGCAGCCCTGCGTACTGCGTGCCGAAGGTCTTCTGCCAGCTCGCCGCCGCGTCCGCCGTGCCGAACAGCTTTCCCAGCCGGGCGACTTCGGCCGTGGCCTTGTCGGCGTCGTTGTCGAGGTTCACCTCGACCAGCTCGGCGTCGGAGCCCGCGGCCTCCTTGATCTTCTCGGCGTACGGCTCGAAGGGCGCGTAGAGGACGAAGTCGGCCTCGGCGACAGCGGCGAGGTCGGAGGGCTTGGGGTCGTAGTCGGGCGCGTGCTGCACCGACTTGGGGACGATCACCTTCACGTCCTTCGCGCCCGCTGCCTTGGCGAAGGCGCCCTCCCAGGTCGTGGTGGCCACGACCACCGGCGCCCCGTCGTGAGCGTGCCCGCCGTCGCTCGACTCGGCGTCCGAGCTGCCGCAGCCCGCGGTGAGGAGCAGTACGGCGGTCAGTGGTGCAAAGAGGCATGCGAGGCGGACGCGGTTGCGCGCCATGGGCGGGTTCTCCGTTCGGGTACGAGATGGACGCCGAGGGCCACGGCCCCCGCCGTCAGGACGAGGACCGGGCCTGGCGGCAGGTCCAGCCAGAGAGCGACGAGGAAGCCGGTCGTATTGACCGCGACACCGATGGCGACGGCCCAGGCGCTGATCGACTTCAGTGAGGAGCCCAGACGGCGGGCGGCCAGCGCGGGCAGCAGGGTCAGCGCGTCGACCAGCAGCGCGCCGGTCAGCTTGATCGCGCCGGCGACCGCCACGGCGACCAGGACGAGCAGGATCAGGGTGAGCCGTGCGGCCTGCACTCCTGAACAAAGGGCGAGTTCACGGTCGTACAGCAGCAGGGCGATGTCGCGCCGCCGCCACCAGAACAGGGCCGGGACCAGGACGGCGAGCGCCCCGAGCAGCCACAGGTCGGCGGCGGTGACCGAGAGGATCGACCCCCACAGCAGCGCGAACGCACCCGCGGCATTGGCGCCCGAGACCGCGAGCACCAGCAGCGCCGCCGCGATCGCCAGGCTCATCAGGAGGCCCATCGCACCGGAGAGTCCGTCCGGTGTGCGGGCGAGCGGCGCGACTGAGGCGCCTGCCAGCGCGCACGCGAGAAGCGCACACAGCATGGGGTCGAGGCCGGTCAGCAGCCCCACCGCGATTCCCAGCAGCGCCACATGCATCATCGCGAAGCGCACCGGCATGATGTCGAGCCCGACGATCACGACGCCGACGATCGGCAGTCCGACGGCGGCCAGCAGCAGGGCCGCGCCCGCCCGTTGTACGGGGACGAGCTGCAGCAGGGCGCCGATGTCGGCGGTGGCGAGAGTCATACGGCCTCCCGCAGCCGCCCGGCGGCCATCTCGAGGACCCGCTCGCAGCGGTCGGCGAGCGCCCGGTCGTGCGTCACCACGACCAACGTCACCGGCAGCGACAGCAGCAGGTCGGCCGCCTCCTCCTGACCGGCGAAGTCGAGCGCGGCGGTGGGCTCGTCGGCCAGCAGCACCCCGGCCCCGGCGGCGACGCAGCCGACCGCCCGCGCCAGATGCATACGTTGCAGCTGGCCGCCGGACAGGGTGTGCAGCGGCCGGTCGGCCAGCCGCCCCACGCCCAGCTTCCCGGCCGCGTCCAGAGCATCCGCCACTGCGCCGCTGCTCGCCAGCAACTCCCCTGCCAGCAGCGGAAACCGCCCGGCCGCGGGCTTCTGCGGAATCCAGGCACACGCCCGACGACGCCAGGCCCACTCGGCGGCCGTGCGCGCCTGCCGCCCGCCGACGCCGATCTCACCGTCCACCGCGCGGTGCAGGCCGAGCAGGGCCCGTAGCAGTGTGCTCTTGCCGGAGCCGTTGGTGCCGGTCAGCGCCACGTGCTCGCCTGCCGCGACATCGAGATCGACGTCGCGTACGGCGTCCACGCGGCCGTGCCGGCAGCCCACTTGGCGCATCCGCAGGTCAAGCCCGCCCATTCCACCTCCCGCTCCCAACTCCCAGGTCACGGGAGAGGAGTCGGACGGCAGGTGCCGTCAGTTCCCGGGCCGGCCAGGATCTCCCTGAAGGGTCAGCCCCCGGTCCTGACCACCACCGCCTGCGTCCGCACCGTGGTCCCGTCCTTGAAGCGCAGGACGAACTCGACGCGCTCGCCGAGCTCCAGCGGCGGCGGAGACTCGACCATCACATCGCCCACGGCCGGGGACATCTTCACCTCACCGCCCGCGGGGATCCTCAGCTCGGGCACCTCCTCCATCCGGCCCGCCCCGCCGGACTCGACGTCGCGGGCCAGCATGGTCGGCGAGCCGAGCAGGGGTGCCGTGACCGAGACGAGCATGGCGTCGGAGCCACCGGTGTTGCGCAGGTCGATGTAGGCCACGGTGTCCCGGTCCGCGATCGGCTGGACGAGCCGGGCGCGGGTCACCGTGATCTCTGCCGGGGCCGCGCCGGCCGCGCCGCTCGCCACATAGGCGACGAGCAGGGCGAGCGTCACGACGCAGGCACCGACCGGAACCAGGACGGCCGCCGCCATGGCGTCCCCGGTCCCGTCTGGGTCAGCGGAGGCTGAGGTCATCGGAGCCCCTCCAGGAGCCGGTGGCGCGACGGCCGGCGAGGCCGTCAGGACGTGTCGGCCGACTGCGCGGTCGGGTCTCTTGGGCGCGCAGCCGCAGACTGTTGCCGACGACCAGGACAGAGCTCGCGGACATCGCGAGCGCCGCGAACATCGGGGTGAGCCAGCCCGTCGCGGCCAGCGGCACGGTGACCGCGTTGTAGCCGAAGGCCCACACGAGATTGGCCCGGATGGTGGCGAGCGTGCGGCGGGTGAGACGGACCGCCGAGACGACCGCGGCCATGTCCTCCCGTACGAGAGTTATGTCGGCGGCTCCGATCGCCGCGTCCGTGCCGCTGCCCATGGCGATGCCGAGATCGGCCGAGGCGAGAGCGGCCGCGTCATTGACCCCGTCGCCGATCACCGCGACCCGGCGTCCCTCGGCACGCAGGGCGGCGACCAGTGCGGACTTGCCCTCGGGGGTGACCTCTGCATGGACCGTACGGATGCTCAGCTCGCGGGCCACCGCCCGCGCCGCCGCCTGTCCGTCGCCGGTCACCAGGATCGGCTCGATGCCGAGCCGGGTCAGCTTGGTCACCGCCGCGCGGCTGGACGGCCGCAGGGTGTCCCCGACGGCGAGCAGGGCCACGGGCCGGGAGTCGATCTCGACGACGACCGCGGTGTGCCCGGCCTCCTCGGCGCGCCCCAGCCCGGCCCGCAGCGCGTCCGGCAGCGTGAGGCCGGGTCGTGGACGGCGTACGGAGACCTTCCGGCCCTCGACCACGCCGTGCACGCCCTCGCCCTGCACGGCCCGGAAGTCACTCACGCCGGGCAGTGCGTCACCGCCCGGCTGCTGGCGCGCTGCGGCCACCACGGCCCGCCCGATGGGGTGTTCGGAGCCGTACTCCACCGCGGCCGCGAGCCGCAGCGCCGTCGGGGCCGTGGGCGAGTCGTCGGCGACGGCCGTCTCGACGAGCGTCATACGGCCCGTGGTGAGCGTCCCTGTCTTGTCGAAGACCGCCGTGTCGACCCGGCGCAGCCGCTCCAGCGCCCCCGGTTCCTTGATGAGCACGCCGAGCTGCGCGCCGCGGCCCGTCGCCGCCAGGAATGCGGTGGGCGTCGCCAGGCCCAGCGCGCACGGGCAGGCCACGACCAGGACGGCGACCGCCGCGGTGACGGCCGCCTCGGGGTCGGCGCCGGCCCCGAGCCAGAAGCCGAGCACGCACGCCGCCACCGTCACGACCGCCGGGACGAACACGCCCGCGATCGTGTCGGCGAGCCGCTGCATGCGTGCTTTGCCGGCCTGCGCGTCAGTCACCAGCCGGGTGATGCGGGCCAGTTGGGTGTCGGCGCCGACAGCGGTGGCGCGGACGACGAGCAGCCCGCCGGAGTTCACGGCCGCGCCCACCACGCGGGAGCCCGGCCCCACCTCCACCGGCGTCGACTCGCCGGTGACCAGGGAGAGGTCCAGCGCGGAGCTGCCGTCGGTCACCACACCGTCGGTGGCGACCTTCTCGCCCGGCCGGACCAGGAACTCCTGGCCGGTGCGCAGCTCGGACACCGGGAGGCGGCGCCCCTGGGAACTGCCGCCCCCCTTCAACTCGACGTCCTTCGCGCCGAGTTCGGCAAGCGCCCGGAGCGCCGAACCGGTGCCGCGCTTGGCGCGCGCCTCCAGATAGCGGCCCGTGAGCACGAACAGCGGGACGCCGACCGCGGCCTCCAGGTACACATGCGCGGTGCCGCCCTCCGCGCTCGGCACGAGACTGAACGGCATCCTCATGCCGGGGTCGGCCGCGCCGCCGAAGTACAGGGCGTACACGGACCAGAGGAAGGACGCGATCACACCGAGGGAGACGAGGGTGTCCATGGTGGCCGTGGCATGCCGCAGGCCCCTCAGCGCCCTGGTGTGGAAGGGCTGGGAGCTCCACACGACGACCGGCCCGGCGAGGGTGAAGCAGAGCCACTGCCAGTAGTCGAACTGCAGGGCCGGGACCATCGACAGGACCAGGACCGGGACCGCCAGCAGCGCGGTGATCAGCAGCCGTTCGCGGCTTGTGGCCCGCTCCTCCTCCGCGTCGCCGGGCTCCTCATCGGCTGCGGGCGGGGGCAACTGCGCGGTGTAGCCCGCCCGTTCCACCGTCGAGACCAGCATGTCCGCGCTCACCTCCGGCGGATGCGCGATCCGGGCGAGACCGGTCGCCAGATTGACCGTGGCGCTCACCCCGTCGAGGCGGTTCAGCTTCTTCTCCACGCGGGCGACGCACGCCGCGCACGTCATGCCGCCGATCAGCAGGTCCGTCACCGGCTCTCCCCCATGCCGTGCATGCCCGGCATCCCGCCGGAATCCTCGGGCCCCGGGCTCCCCGGCTCCTCGGTGCGGTGCAGCCCGGGCGCCACCGGGCCGACGGCGCGTCCCACGGCGTAGGAGAGGGCCGTCAGGGCGAGCACCAGGAGCATGAACCCCAGCAGGGCCGGGGGCACGGGTAGCCGGGAAGTCCTCATGAGCCAATACCGTACGGGGGTATTGACGCCGGACGAACCCCCGGGCGCTGTGAGGAAGAACGGCACCCTGGCCGGGAACCCCGAGGGGTGGCTGCCCGACTACGTGAGGGCTCACCCAGGCTCACCCGACGGTGGGATGCCGGCCGGGCCGTTGATCCCGTCGAGTCCACAACGCAGTCCGAAGGCCGCAAGTCCGCGGCCCGCCGCTCGCGCCCGCCGCCCCGGCGACCCGATCACGAGGTGAGGACTCGTCCGCACGGCCGGGCTTACTGGCGACCCATCGGCGACCGGGTGATCATTCAGGGCATGAGCCCCACGATGCATCTCGCCCAGCAGCCCGAGGCCGACGAACTGCTCGGCCGCAGTCCGCTCGCCGCCCTGACCGGCATGCTGCTCGACCAGCAGGTCCCCATGGAGTGGGCCTTCTCCGGCCCGTACACCATCGCCCAGCGCCTCGGCAGCGACGACCTCGACGCCGCCCGGATCGCCGCGTACGACCCGGACGCCTTCGCCGAGCTGCTGAAGCAGAAGCCCGCCGTCCACCGCTATCCCGGGAGCATGGCCAAGCGGATCCAGCAGCTGTGCCAGTACGTCGTCGACGAGTACGGCGGCGACGCGAGTGCCATCTGGCGCGATGTGGAGACCGGCGAGGAGCTGCTTGCCCGGCTGAAGGCGCTGCCCGGCTTCGGCGAGCAGAAGGCGAAGATCTTCCTCGCGCTGCTCGGCAAGCAGTTCGGCGTGCAGCCCAAGGGCTGGCGCGAGGCGGCCGGCCCGTACGGCGAGAAGGGCTCGTACCGCTCGGCCGCCGACATCACCGGGCCCGATTCGCTGGCCAAGGTGCGCGCGCACAAGCAGGAGATGAAACGCGCCGCGAAGGCCGCCAAAAAGGCCTGAAAATTGGCGTGTTGAAGTGGATGGGTCACGTCCTGATGTCAATGCGCGTAAATGTGCCGTGAGTTGAGGCACAACTGTTCACAGAGCTCCCGAAGATCGCTAACTTCCCCTCAACCTCGTACACACCGGGAAGGAACTCTGTGAAGGCAACCCATCGCAGAGCCGTGGCCACCATGGCTGCCGCCGCACTCGCGACCCCGCTCCTGCTGGCATCCGCCTCCCCCTCCGCCGCCCGCCAGAACCCCGGCGAGCAGGCGGCCAAGGACGCCGCGAAGCTCGCCAGGAAGCTGGTGGCGAAGTCGTCCGCAAAGGACGCGTACAAGCACCTGCAGAAGCTCCAGCAGATAGCCGACACGACGGACGGCAACCGGGCCGCCGGCACGCTCGGGCACGACGCCTCCGCGGCGTACGTCTACCAGCAGCTCAAGAAGTACGGCTACGACGTCTCGTACCAGCGGTTCGAGTTCCTCTACACCGAGACGCAGGCCGAGAAGCTCTCGGTCATCTCGCCCGCGCCCCGCGATGTCGCGATCAAGGCGATGACCTACACCAAGTCCACTCCGGTGGGCGGCATCAAGGCCGATCTGGCCGCCGTGCCGGAGGATGCGACCACGGGCTGCGAGCCCGCCGACTACGCCTCCGGAACCTTCACCGGCAAGATCGCACTGATCAAGCGCGGCGGCTGCACCTTCGGCGCGAAGCAGGCGGCCGCGGCCGATGCGGGTGCGGTCGGCGCGGTCATCTACAACAACACCGACGGAGCGCTCTCCGGCACCCTCGGCGACCCGGCCACCGGCCGGATACCGACGGGCGGAGTCACCAAGGCGGACGGCGAAAAGCTCGTCGCCGACCTCGCCAAGGGCCCGGTGAACATCTCCTTCGAGATCCGCCAGCTCCAGCAGCAGCGCTCCACCAACAACGTCATCGCGGAGACCCGCGGCGGCAACGCGGCCAACACCGTGATGCTCGGCTCACACCTCGACTCGGTGACCGCGGGCCCCGGCATCAACGACAACGGCTCGGGCTCGGCCGGACTCCTCGAAGTCGCCCAGGAGCTCGCCAAGTCCAAGTCGAAGCCGGCGAACAAGGTCCGCTTCGCCTGGTGGTCGGCGGAGGAGAACGGCCTGCTCGGCTCGGAGGCGTATGTCGCGCAGCTGAGCTCGCTGGGCAAGAAGGAGATCAAGCTCTACCTGAACTTCGACATGATCGCCTCGCCGAACTACGGGCTCTTCGTCTACGACGGCGACGACTCGGACCACGTGGGCGCGGGCCCCGGCCCGGCGGGCTCGGCCCAACTCGAGCGCGACATCAACGAGTTCCTCGACAAGCGGGGCACCCCGCACGAGGGCACGGACTTCACGGGCCGCTCCGACTACGGACCGTTCATCGAGGTCGGCATCCCCTCCGGCGGCACGTTCACGGGCGCGGAGGGCATCAAGACGGCGGCCCAGGCGGCGAAGTTCGGCGGCACGGCGGGGGTCGCGTACGACGTGAACTACCACGCTGCCGGCGACAACCTGAGCAACATCAACATGAAGGCGTTCGCCGTCAACATCGGCGTGATCGCCAATGCGGTGGGCACGTATGCCCATGACCTGAGCTCGCTGCGCAAGCCTGTGACGTCGGTCCCGACGAACGGCGACGCGGGCAGCGGCGGCGGCCTGCACGAGGGCCACGACCACGACGTGACTCAGTAGCCCCGCGCTGTTCGACCGCCCGCGGGGCCACCCGGCCCCGCGGGCGGCCACGTCTTTGCCGGTTGGCCCCGCGCCGCGGACGCTACGGCCGCCGGCGGCCCTGCGGCAGGCCACCCGCACCGCGGGCCGGCCCACCGCTGAGCAGGGGGCTGCCCATGACGCCGCACCGCGCGGCGAAGCCGGCGCGGGCAGGGCCCGTGGACACCCGTCCCCACCCGGTCCCGGGGGCCGCCCGCATCGCGGCGGGAGCCGACGAGGCAGCAGTCGCGGATGGGGACGAGGGTGCGGGTGTGGCGGTGGGTACCCCGGTCTCCGGCGCGATCGCCGGCTGTTCGCTTGCGCTCATGGCGGTCTCTATTCCGGTTCTGCATAATTTTGTCCGGAATTGCACCGCCGCTGCTTGGCTGCGCCGACTGCCGCTTGCCCGGTAGGCTCTCCGTGTGATCTTCAAGCGCATCGGTAACGGGCGGCCGTATCCCGACCACGGCCGGGAAAGCACCCGGCAGTGGGCGGATGTCGCGCCGCGCCCGGTCCGCCTCGATCAGCTCGTGACCACCAAGGGCCAACTGGACCTGGAAACGCTGCTCGCCGAGGACTCCACGTTCTACGGCGACCTGTTCGCCCATGTGGTGAAGTGGCAGGGCGACCTCTATCTGGAGGACGGTCTGCACCGCGCCGTGCGCGCGGCACTGCAGCAGCGCCAGGTCCTGCACGCCCGGGTCCTCGAACTGGGCTGAGCCCGGGCACCGGTCCGCGGCCGCCTCGACGACTGAGCCTTTCGGGCCTTTTCGGGACCCTACGGACGCAATCGGTTGATCATTTAGTAGGCATCGGCTTCCGGCCGCACTACGCTGCGCCCATGAGCATGCTCACTCCCCCCGGCATGGGCGGAAAGTACCGCATCACGGGCGACAGATACCCACGAATGCGACGCCCTCGCCGGCGAGGCAGGATCATTTTGGCGGCCGTCGCCGCGGTGGTCGCCCTCAGCCTGGCCGTGTGGGGAACACTGCAGCTCATCGACGTCTTCACCGGCGACGGCACAAAGTCGTCCGCGGCCGCCCGCAAGGCGGACTGCAAAGCCGCACCGAAGCCGTCCGCGCTGCCCCCCGTGTCGCTCAAGCCCGGCCAGATCACGGTGAACGTCTACAACGCGACCCCGCGCGGCGGACTCGCCAAGGCTGCCGCCGACGAGCTGAAGCGGCGCGGCTTCGCCATCGGCAAGGTGGGCAACGCCCCGGAGGCGTACGACAAGAAGGTGCCCGGCGCCGGGATACTGCTGGGCGGCCCCGAGGCGCAGCAGGGCGCGTTCCGCGTGCTCGCCACGCAGCTCCGGGGCAGCCAGTTGAAGACCGACGCCCGCAAGACGGCGGACGTCGATCTGATTCTCGGTACGGCCTTCACGACCCTGGCGCCGAAGCAGGACTCCGACGCGGCGCTGGCCACGTTGGCCAAGCCCGCACCGGAGCCCTCCGGAAAGTGCTGACGCCACTCCTCCATCGCCGGTCGCGCCGAATGCCGGCCCGTCCGGCGATGGAGAACAACCGTAGGCTTGAGGTCCTGTCCGGCCGGACCTAGTCCGCCGAGCCGTACATCCGGTCGCCCGCGTCCCCGAGCCCCGGCACGATGTAGCCGTGCTCGTTGAGCCGCTCGTCGACCGCCGCCGTCACCACCGTCACCGGCGTCCCCGCCAGCTCGCGCTCCATCACCTCGACGCCCTCCGGCGCCGCCAGCAGGACCACCGCGGTCACATCGTCCGCGCCGCGCTTGATCAGTTCCCGGATCGCCGCGACGAGCGTGCCGCCCGTGGCCAGCATCGGGTCGAGTACGTACACCTGGCGGCCCGAGAGGTCCTCCGGCATCCGCGTCGCGTACGTCGACGCCTCCAGCGTCTCCTCGTTCCGGATCATTCCGAGGAAGCCCACTTCGGCGGTCGGCAGCAAACGCATCATGCCGTCGAGCATGCCGAGGCCGGCCCGCAGGATCGGCACGACCAGCGGGCGCGGGTGCGAGAGCTTGACGCCCGTCGTCCCGGTGACCGGGGTCTTGATGTCCACCTGCTCGGTGCGTACGTCCCTGGTGGCCTCGTACGCGAGCAAGGTGACCAGTTCGTCGGCCAGGCGCCGGAAGGTCGGGGAGTCGGTGCGCTGATCGCGCAGAGTGGTGAGTTTGTGCGCCACCAACGGGTGGTCGACGACATGGATCCGCATGTCGCCAACAGTAGCCGGGGGTCGCATCAAGGACGGGTCCGGAGGGAAGGTGGAGGGGGTCCCCCCAGGCCGCAGGGCCGAGGGGGAATACGGACTCAGCCGTGGGGTGGTGAGTGGCCGATGCCGGACCCAGATGCAGAGCAGTACGAGCCGGAGACCGAGAGCGACGCCGACCGCAGGCGGCGACGCGCCCAGTTCCTCCGCGAACTGGGCGAGGCAAAAGCCCTGCGCGAGCGCGTCCAGCCCCGGCGGGCCCGAGCGGCGCGGATGCGCCAGCAGATGCGCATGCGCACCTTCCGCTGGTAACAGGTCCGCTGATGACAGATCCTTCCAGAAGGTCCTTGGAAGAACTGATGGCCGACGCAACGACGGAAGACCTCTCGCAAAGCCCAGGTTTCTGCCACGATTCCGAGTGGGCGGGGCGCACAGGAACGCACCGCCGGTCGTCACACCTCTGATCAGTGGGAGAGTCACGGTGTACTTCGCCGCACTGCTCGCGCGCACTCAAGACGGGTGGGAAGCGAGCGACACAGAGCTCGACGATGTGGAGACCCTGTCGGATCTGACCGACCTGGCCCGTGAGGCCTCGGTTGACGAGGACACGGTGCTCGTCTACATCGAGCAGGAGGACGCCTGGTTCGGCATCGTCCGGGTGGAGGGCGAGGAGGACCCTCGCATCTTCGTCTCGGACGCGGCCGCGGCCGCCCGCTCCTCGTACGGGGAGATCCTCACCAATGAACTGCTCGGCGGGGAGGATGACGACCCGGCCGACGATCTCGACACGCTGGACCTCGACGGCACCGAGGACGGAGAGCCGGACGAGGACGACGAGGAGGACGCCGAGTCGTCTCCGGCCGGCGAGCTGGTGCCGGCGGGGCCCGTCGGTGACCGGGACATCCTCATGGACCTCGGACTTTCGGAGAAGGAGCTGCTGGCACTGGACACGGACGCACTGCTGGAGATCGCGGAGTCGCTGGGCGCCGCCGAGGTGCTGGAGACCGTCCGCTAGTGAATTCGGCCGTACCCATGCACGTACCCATGCCTGATCCTGTGCCCGATCCCATACGGGATCCGTGGGAGGCGCCGATGCGTCTCGCCCTCGAGGAGGCCGAGCGCGCGGTGCAGTCCGGCGATGTGCCGGTCGGTGCCGTTGTGCTGTCCCGGGACGGCACGGTGCTCGCCACCGGGCACAACGAGCGCGAGGCGACCGGCGATCCGACAGCGCATGCCGAGATGCTGGCGATCCGCAGGGCCGCCGCGCAGCTCGGCGAGTGGCGGTTGTCCGGCTGCACGCTCGTCGTGACGCTGGAGCCGTGCACGATGTGCGCGGGCGCGATCGTGCAGTCCCGGCTGGACCGGGTGGTCTACGGGGCACGGGACGAGAAGGCGGGCGCGGCCGGTTCGCTGTGGGACGTCGTACGGGACCGGAGGCTCAACCACCGGCCCGAGGTGATCCTCGGTGTGCTCGAGCAGGAGTGCGCAAAGCAGCTGACCGGCTTCTTCCGCGACCGCTGATCCGGCGCTCGTCCCCCGCTGATCCATCGCTGATCCACTTGGTTCGGATACGGATTTCAGAGCACGGCCCACCTTGGGCTAAGCTCTCTCCCGGTAGCGTGTCCGAGCGGCCGAAGGAGCTCGCCTCGAAAGCGAGTGTGGGGAAACTCACCGAGGGTTCAAATCCCTCCGCTACCGCTCTTGTCGAAGGGCCCCGGCGCATCGCGTCGGGGTCCTTCGTCGTTGCCGCGCGGGCGGACGCCGCGGCGCCGTGCGTGGGTACGCCACGGCCCGGGCGGCAAAAGGCCCCGATCACCCTGTCCTTGGTCCGATAGGGCTCGGTTAGACTCACGCGACGCACGGCCAGGGGGCCAAAGGGGTCACAGGGGAGGCAGGGGCTGATGGTGCAAACGAAGAAGATCGCTCTCTATGTTGTTGTCGTCTTCGTGCTGTACACGATCATCACGTCCCCGGCCAAGGCTGCGGACCTGGTCCAGATAGGGTTCGAGGGCATTTCCAGCGCCGCGCAGAGCGTCGGAGAGTTCATGACCGAGCTCGTCAACTAGGAGTGCCCCTTGATCCGCCATCTGGTCCTCTTCAAGCTCAATGAGAGTGTCGAGCGCGACGAGCCCCGTGTGGTCGCGGGTGCGAAGGCTTTCCAGGAGCTGGACGGGCAGGTGCCCGAGCTTGAGTTCTGGGAGTGCGCCTGGAACATCACCGACCGGCCGATCGCCTATGACTTCGCGATCAACTCCGCGGTCGCCGACCGCGATGCGCTGAAGCGGTACATCGAGCATCCGGCCCATCAGGCGGCCGCCGGACAGTGGCGCGAGTTCGCCACGTGGGTGATCGCCGACTACGAGTTCTGAGGTCCCCGCTCCCCAGGCCTCTCGCCATCACGGCGGGGGGCTTTTTTGGTTTAAGTGCCAACTTGCCCTCAACACGGTGTTATCGGGTGCTTGCACACAGTGGACATGTCTTGTGATGCTATGACCGCTTTTGACGAATGAGTGGACCGTTGTTGACCGCAAAGGGGTGGCGTGACCGTGCCGGCCAGTACTGCGCCTCAGGTGCCACCCCAGAACGAGCGGCCCGACGACCCTCCGGCCGCCGGAAAACCGCAGACCAGGGGCGCGGACACCCGGGCACTGACCCAGGTGCTCTTCGGCGAGCTCAAGGACCTCGAGCCGGGCACCCCGGAACACTCCCGGGTGCGCGGGGCGCTGATCGAGGCCAATCTGCCGCTGGTGCGGTACGCGGCCGCCCGCTTCCGCAGTCGCAACGAACCGATGGAGGATGTCGTCCAGGTCGGCACCATCGGGCTCATCAACGCGATCGACCGCTTCGACCCGGACCGCGGGGTGCAGTTTCCGACCTTCGCGATGCCCACGGTCGTCGGCGAGATCAAGCGGTACTTCCGCGACAACGTACGGACCGTGCATGTGCCGCGGCGGTTGCACGAGCTATGGGTCCAGGTGAACGGCGCCACCGAGGATCTGACGACGGCTCACGGCCGCACGCCCACGACAGCCGAGATCGCCGACCGGCTGAAGATCGGTGAGGACGAGGTGCTGGCCTGTATCGAGGCCGGGCGCTCGTACCACGCGACCTCACTGGAGGCGGCCCAGGAGGGCGACGGGCTGCCCGGGCTGCTCGACCGACTCGGTTATGAGGACCCCGCGCTGGCGGGCGTCGAGCACCGCGACCTCGTGCGCCATCTCCTCGTACAGCTGCCCGAGCGGGAGCAGCGGATCCTGATGCTGCGTTACTACAGCAATCTGACGCAGTCACAGATCAGCCAGGAGCTCGGTGTCTCCCAGATGCATGTGTCAAGGCTGCTTGCCAGAAGTTTTGCCCGACTCAGATCCGCAAACAGGATCGAGGCGTAGCTGAAACGGGTAGACCGTTTCGGGGCCACTTCGGGCTGCCCAAAAGCCGTACACCCCCTGTTTCCTGCATAGTTTTGCCGGATACTTGTCGACATGTCACTACAGCGTGTTGCCGACATGTGACATTCTGCGGGAACCGCGTTTGCCGCAGCTCCGCCTCCGGTATTCAGGTGGAGGCTGCGTTCCTCCGATGGTCGTGGCCGTTGCGACCGTCCGCGACCTCAAGGGGGTGGCATGTCCGTAGAACAGGGCAGCTCGAAAGTGCTCACGCTCGCCAAGAGCGCACCCGCACCCGTCGTGCCTGACAGCTCGGAAGCCATCGACACGCGCACTCTGTCCCGCTCCCTGTTCCTGCGGCTTCGCGCACTGGACGCAGCGAACGAAGCGGGCACGGGCGACACTCCGGAGCGCACCTATGTGCGCGACACACTGATCGAGCTCAATCTGCCCCTGGTGCGGTACGCCGCGGCCCGCTTCCGCAGCCGCAACGAACCGATGGAGGACATCGTCCAGGTCGGCACCATCGGCCTGATCAAGGCGATCGACCGGTTCGACTGCGAACGCGGCGTGGAATTCCCGACGTTCGCGATGCCGACGGTCGTCGGCGAGATCAAGCGCTTCTTCCGCGACACCTCGTGGTCGGTGCGGGTGCCGCGCCGACTCCAGGAGCTGCGGCTCGCGCTCACCAAGGCAAGCGACGAGCTGGCGCAGAAGCTGGACCGCTCTCCGACCGTGCCCGAACTCGCCGCGGTGCTCGGGGTGTCGGAGGAGGACGTGGTCGACGGTCTCGCCGTCGGCAATGCCTACACCGCCTCCTCGCTGGACTCGCCCTCGCCCGAGGACGACGGCGGCGAGGGCTCGCTGGCGGACCGGCTGGGGTACGAGGACTCGGCGCTGGAGGGCGTGGAGTACCGCGAGTCGCTCAAGCCCCTGCTGGCCAAACTCCCGCCCCGCGAGCGGCAGATCATCATGCTGCGGTTCTTCGCGAACATGACCCAGTCGCAGATCGGCGAGGAGGTCGGCATCTCGCAGATGCATGTCTCGCGACTGCTGACCCGTACGCTCGCGCAGCTGCGGGAGGGCCTGATCGGCGACTGACCGATCTCCTTGTCCTCGATCGCCGGACGGGCCTGTGCAGCAGGCCCGTCCGGCGATCGAGGATGTGACCGAAGGGCGTACCCCTCCGCAGGGTTTCTTATTGACGGTGCGTCAGACACACTGGCGCGATGCGACGACGTCAGAGCACCGCTCTCGCCGCGGTCGCGCTCTGCCTCGGCGGGGCGCTGACCGCGTGCGGAAGCGGGGGCGGCGACGGCTATGTGGCGGTCGGGGCAGCCGGATCCGGGCCCGATGAGGCGCCCACCGCTGCCGTGCCGCCGAAGGGCAGGGTCGTACTCGTACCGCTGGACGGTGCCACTGCGCCCGGCAGCCCGGCGGGCAAGCCGCCCGCGGAGCCCGGGAAGCCGAGCGGTGGGGACGCGAGCGGACCGGGACTGCCCGGCGTACCAGGCGCCGGCTCGGGCGGGGTCTCAGGCGGTACGGGAGCGCCGGGCGGCACGGGGGGCACCTCGGGCGGTACGAGCGGCTCCGTCACCGGCGGCGGGGAGTCGGGCGGCTCAGGCTCCGGCGGCCCCGCCTCGCCCGGCACCCCCTCCACGCCAACCCCGAGCCCTGCCCCACCACCCGCCACGCCTGCCGTGCTCACGCTCGGCGAGCCCGTCCGCACCGCCCTGGACAAGCGCTGGTGCGAGAAGGTGACCGTGGAGTTCCGTAACACCGGCGGCTCGCCCGTGACCTCGGGAACCGTCACCTTCGCGACGCACATCATCGGCCCGCTCGGGATCGACTGGGCGACCATCGAGTCGACTCAGCCGCTTCCGGCGCCGATCGCCCCGAAGGCCGTACGCAAGCAGGCGTACACCGTGTGCGTGGACGCCTGGCGGGTGCCGCTAGGCATGCACATCGACACCCAGGACGTCACCGCCGTATGGAAATGACCTGGCCGAGGGCGGATGTCCTGGCCGAAGGTGAATGACCTAGCCGAGGGCGAGCCAGGCCACCGCGCCGAGGATCAGGACGGCCGCGATCACGCCGACGATCAGCCCGACGCGCGAGGAGGACTGGGGGGCAGGCGCCGCCGCCCGGCGGCCCTGCGGAGCGCCCTCGTCGACGAAGGCCCGGAACATCTGGGTGCTGCCCGCCGGGTCGTAGTTGCCCTCGGGGCCCGGACCTTGGGGAGCGTGGGGGTTGTGTGCCATGGGGCAGGACCCTAGCGAACCCTCCGTCGAGGCCCAACCCCGGGCGGGTGGCAGACACACACCCTCCATGACCATGCGGGGCGGCGTGCGAAGCCTTTGGTGTTCCTTTACCACCGGGAGCCCCCATTTCGTTTGCCTGTAGCAACCAACAGCTTCTATGGTTGCCCTAAGCAACAAGATGTCGGGAGGGACTGCCATGGCCGCACAGAGTCAGTACGCGGAACTGGCCCGCCAGCTCAGCGCCCTCGGCGCCGTGAAGCGCGGCCTCGCGCGGATCCTGCCCGGCGAGTGCCCGCCCGGTTCGGCCGCCGTACTCACCCTGCTGGACCGGCACGGTGAGATGCGGATGAGCCGGCTCGCCGAGCTCCTCGCCGTCGACATGTCGGTGACCAGCCGCCATGTCGCCCACGTCGCCGAGCGCGGCTGGATCGAACGGCTCCCCGACCCGGGAGACAGGCGCTCCCGCATCCTGCGGCTCACCCCAGCGGGGCTGGACATGCTCGACGAACTCGCGCTGCGAACCGCCGACATGTTCGCCCGCAATCTGGGCGACTGGTCCGACGACGACGTCGGGCAGCTCATCGCGATGCTGGCACGCCTGCGCGACTCCTTCGGAGACTGCCGGTCGCGCCATCACGATGAGTCGTACTCCCGTACACCCGTGTGCTGAAACACAAGAAAAGGAAGTAAATGGCTACGACCACACCAACCGGTGTGCGGGGCGGCCACGCCAAGCACGGCGGCGGCCACGCCAAGCAGGGCGGCGGTCACGCCTCCGACGGCGGCGCGCCGATGACACACCGGCAGATCATGGAGGCGTTGTCCGGGCTGCTGCTCGGGATGTTCGTCGCCATCCTGTCGTCCACGATCGTCTCCAACGCCCTTCCGCAGATCATCTCCGACCTCGGCGGCGGGCAGAGCGCCTACACCTGGGTGGTCACGGCGGCGCTGCTGTCGATGACCGCGACCACCCCGCTGTGGGGCAAGCTCGCGGACCTGTTCAGCAAGAAACTGCTGGTCCAGATAGCCCTGATCATCTACGTGGCGGGCTCGGTGGTGGCCGGTCTCGCGCAGAGCACCGGCATGCTCATCGCCTGCCGGGTCGTCCAGGGCATCGGCGTCGGCGGTCTCACCGCCCTCGCGCAGATCGTCATGGCCGCGATGATCGCGCCGCGTGAGCGCGGCCGGTACAGCGGCTACCTGGGAGCGACCTTCGCCGTCGCCACGGTCGGCGGCCCGTTGCTCGGCGGCGTCATCACCGACACCGACTGGCTCGGCTGGCGCTGGTGCTTCTACGTCGGCGTGCCCTTCGCGATCATCGCCCTGCTCGTCCTGCAGAAGACCCTGAAGCTCCCGGTGGTGAAGCGGCAGGTCAAGGTCGACTGGGCAGGCGCGTTCTTCATCAGCGCCGCGGTCTCGCTGCTGCTGGTCTGGGTGACCTTCGCGGGCGACAAGTACGACTGGATCTCCTGGCAGACGTACGCGATGGTCGGTGGCGCGGTCGCGCTCGGCGGGCTCTTCCTCCTCGTCGAGTCGAAGGCGAGCGAGCCGATCATCCCGCTGCGTCTCTTCCGCAACCGCACCATCACGCTGGCCTCGCTGGCCTCGCTGTTCGTCGGCGTCGCGATGTTCGCGGGCACCGTCTTCTTCAGCCAGTACTTCCAGCTTGCGCGCGACAAGTCGCCGACGATGTCCGGCGTCATGACCATCCCGATGATCGGCGGCCTGTTCGTCTCGTCGACCCTCTCGGGCCAGATCATCACCAAGACGGGACGCTGGAAGGCCTGGCTGGTCGGCGGCGGCATGCTGGTGACGGCGGGCCTCGGGCTCCTCGGCACCATCCGGTACGACACGGAGTACTGGCACATCGCGGTCTTCATGGCCGTCCTGGGTCTCGGCCTCGGCATGATGATGCAGAACCTGGTGCTGTGCACGCAGAACCAGGTCGCTGCGGAGGACCTCGGCTCCGCCTCGTCCGTCGTCACCTTCTTCCGTTCGCTGGGCGGTGCCATCGGCGTCTCGGCGCTGGGCGCGGTCATGGCGAACCGGGTCACCCACTACGTCAAGGACGGGCTCGCCGAACTCGGCCCGCAGGGCGCGGCGCTGGGCCGCGGCGGCACGGGCGGCGGCATCCCCGACATGGACAAGCTGCCGGCTCCGATCCGGACGGTGATGGAGGGCGCGTACGGGCACGGTGTCGGCGATGTCTTCCTGTACTCGGCGCCGTTCGCGCTGCTGGCGTTCCTGGTGACGCTGTTCATCAAGGAAGTGGCGCTGAAGAGCCACGCGAAGCCGGAGGAGCCTGCTGCCGCGGCTGTCGAGGCCCCCTCAGCCGACGCCACCGCAGCCGTCGCCCCCGCAGCCGTCGCCCCCGCAGCTGACACTCCCGCGGCTCCGGTGGCCGTGGTCACCACGGCAGTCGTACGCGGCGTGGTGCGCGGCAACGAGGGCGCGGCGGTGCCACAGGCCGCGGTCACGCTCATCTCCCCGGCGGGACGCCAGCTCGGCCGCTCGGTCGCCCAGGCCGACGGCAGCTATGCCCTGGATGTGCCGGGCGCGGGCTCGTACGTACTGATCGCCTCCGCCGACGGCTTCCAGCCGCAGGCGTCCACGGTGGTCGTCGGCGCCGAGCCGCTTGATTACGACATCCTCCTGTGCAGCGCCAGTGGTCTCGCCGGGACCGTGCGTGCCGCCGAGGGCGGGGCGCCGGTCGAAGGCGCGATGGTCGTCGTGACCGATGTGCGCGGCGATGCGCTGGCGACCGGGAAGAGCGCGGAAGGGGGCGAGTTCGCGTTCGGCGAGCTGGTGCCGGGGGCGGTCACCGTCGCGGTGACCGCAGTCGGGTTCCGGCCGCTGGCACTGCCGGTGGAGATCGGCGGCCAGGGTGTGACCCGTATCGAGGCGGTCCTGCAGGCGGGCGCGCTGCTCCAGGGAATGGTCCGCGGCCCAGCCCGCGGGCCGCTGGCTGATGCCCGGGTGACCCTGGTGGACGCCGCGGGGAACGTGGTCGCGTCCGCGACGACCGGGGACGACGGGGCGTATGCCTTCGCCGACCTGGACACGGGGGAGTACATAGTCGTCGCGACCGGGTACCCGCCGGTGGCGAGCGCGCTGACGGTGGCCGGTGCCGGGGTTGACGGCCACGACATCGAACTCGCCCACCCCGGCGAGTAGTTGATCTCCCGGCCGTGCTTCGAGCGGAGAGGCGGCCGGGTACTGGGGGCGGCGGGCAGGGGACGGCCTGCCGCCCCCGCTCTTTGCGCAGGTGATGGGGGCGCGGGATTCTCGGCGATCGGCACGACGCTGACGGTGGAGCCGGCGTCCCGGCGGTGCAGGGGCAACTCCCCTAGGCTGCGCTGCATGGCACCCAACATCGCGAGCAACGCCTCGGTGGATCTGGAGCAGTTGCTGGAGTTCGTACGCCCCCGCCACCGCGCGATCCTGCTCACGCGCCGCGCCGACGGAACCCCGCAGGGGTCCCCGCTGACGTGCGGGGTCGACGACTCGGGGCGGATCGTCGTCTCGACCTACCCCGAGCGCGCGAAGACCCGCAATGCGAAGCGGGACCCGCGGGTGAGCGTGATCGTCCTGTCGGACGACTGGAACGGCCCGTGGGTGCAGATCGACGGCACGGCGGAGGTACTCGACGCACCGGATTCGGTGGAACCGCTGGTGGAGTACTTCCGGAACATCTCCGGGGAGCATCCTGACTGGGACGAGTACCGGGAGGCGATGGTGAAGCAGGGCAAGTCGATCATCCGCGTGACACCGGAGAGATGGGGGCCGGTGGCGACGGGAGGTTTCCCGGCGAGGCTGAGCGGGTCCTAGGCCTCCTTCGACCGCGCCACCATCGACTCGATCCCCGCCACCAGCAGGTCCAGCGCAAAGCTGAAGTCCCGCTCCCTCATCTCCTCCACCGTGTCCCCGCCCCGCGCCTCCATCAGTTCCGTCGCGCTCTCGAAGCTCTTCGCGAAGGCCGGCTGCTCGCTGATCGTCCCCATCGCCTCGCGGAAGTACTCGTCCTGGCTCATCCCCGCCGTCGCGCACCGCGCAATGAAGTGGCCCTCGATCGTGCCGAAGCCGTACACGAACTGGAATACCGCCGAAAGACCACCCATCTGGCCGTGCGGCGGCAGGCCCGTGTTGCGCATGACCTGCTGCACCGCCGTCGAGAAGGCCATCGAGTGCGGCCCGATGTTGAGGAAAGTGCCGATCAGCGCCGACACCCAAGGGTGGCGGACCAGCAGATCCCGGTATCCCGTCGCCAGTTCCCGCAGCTGCTCGCGCCAGTCGCCCTCCGCGCTCACGTCCGGCAGCGGGAACGTCCCGAAGACCGCGTCGAGGGCAAGCTCGAGCAGGTCGTCCTTGGTGTCCACGTACCAGTAGACCGACATCGCGGTGACGTTCAGCTCCGCGGCCAGGCGGCGCATCGAGAACTTCGCCGCGCCCTCGGAGTCCAGCAGCCGTACCGTCGCGTCGATGATCTTGTCGCGGTCCAGACCGGCCGGCTGGCCCGACTTACGGCCCCGTTCCCGGTCCGCCTTCCCCTCCAGCCAGATACTGGTCCGCGCAGGACCCTTCGCGCGGTCGGCCGCACTCACCATCGCGCATCCTCCTCGAACTCGCCCCCGGTCCCGGTCCCGATGCTATGCCGCTGCCTTGGCTGAGTCTGCCCGCTCGGCCCGCCGCAGCAGCATCGCGGCCAGCAGGCCACCGGCCAGCACAGCCACCGCGCCGACCAGCTGACTCGTCTGAAGGCCCGAGGCGAAGGCGTCGGAAACGCGGACACGTTCCGCAGGGCCGTCCGCGGCCGCCAGCGCGGCGGGCAGCGAGGCTGCGCCCACCACGGTCGGCACGAGCGCGGCGAAGCGGGAGTTCAGGACCGCGCCCAGGACGGCGACGCCGAGTCCGTTGCCGAACTCTGCGAGCGTGCCGTTCACACCCGCACCCACTCCCGCCTTCTCGGGCGGAATCGCGCTCATGATGGCGTTGGCCATCGCCGGCATGGAGAGCGCCACGCCCGCGCCCATCACCACAAGACCGAGCAGCATCCCGCCGTACCCGTGCCGACCGCCGAGGACCGCGATCGCCGCCAGTCCCGCGGCCACCAGGGTCATCCCGGCCGCGATGGTCCCCGGCGTGCCGAGCTTCGGCACCAGCCGCGCCCCGACGCCGGTCAGATTGAGGGCGACGACGGTCAGCGCGAGCGGCGCCGTACGCAGACCCGCGTCCAGCGGCCCGTATCCGAGGACGAACTGAAGGTGCTGGGTGAGCAGGAAGAGCGAGCCGCCCATGCCGAACGCGACGAGGATCGCACCCGCGACCGCCCCGATGAAGCGCTGGTTGCGGAAGAAGTGCATGTCGAGCATCGGATACGGGATGCGGAGCTCCCAGAGCACGAAGCCCACGAGGACCAGGGCGCCGACCGCGGCCGGAGCAAGCACGTGGGTGGAGGTCCAGCCGTGCCCGGGCCCGGAGATGATCGCGTACACGACCCCCGTCATGCCGATCGTGGAGAGCAGCGCGCCGAGCAGGTCGGGACGGTCCCCCTGGGGGTTTTTGGACTCCGGCACGAGCGCGACGACCGCGAACAGTCCGATCGCCGCGACCGGGATGTTGACCAGGAAGATCGCGCCCCACCAGAAGTGGTCGAGCATGACCCCGCCGATCAGCGGACCGGCCGCGAAACCGAGGGAGTTGACGGTGGACCAGAGGCCGATCGCCTTGACCCGTTCGGCGTCGTCGAAGATCTGCACGACGACCGCGAGCGTCGTCGTCATCAGCAGCGCGCCGCCGACTCCCATGCCCGCGCGGGCAGCGATCAGCTGAGTCGTTGACTGCGCGAGGCCCGCGGCGAGTGAACCCAGGCCGAAGAGTGCGAGGCCGCAGATGAGCATCTTCCTGCGGCCGTAGCGGTCGGCCGCGTTGCCCGCGGTGAGCAGCAGCCCCGACTGGACCAGCGAGTACGCGTTGATCATCCACTGGATGTCGGCGGTCGATGCGTCCAGCTCCCGGGTGAGGGAGGGGATCGCCACGCTGAGGACGGTGTTGTCGAGCAGCACGGTGAGCTGGGCGAGGCAGATGACGCCGAGGATCAGCCAGCGCTGCGGATGGCGGCCCGTGGGGGCCGTGCGGTTCTCGGCGGTCGTTGCCGTCATACACGCTCCTTGTACGGTGTACGGGATGTCGCCGTACACCGTACAAGGAATTGCCATACACCGTATAGGGCTACTTCTTCGCGGTCAGGTCGTAGAGGGTCGTGCCGTCCACGGTGACCTTGGTGAAGTTCGCCTCGATCCATGTGGTGATCGAGGAGCTGGAGTTGCCGCCGGGGCCGCCGCCCTGGCCGCCGCCCGCGATGAAGTAGTGGATCTTCCCGGCCGTGACGTACTGCTTGAACTGCGCGAGCGTCGGGGAGGGGTCGCTGCCGTTGAAGCCGCCGATCGCCATCACCGGCTTCTCGGTGGCGAGCTGGTAACTGGCGGCGTTCTGGGAGCCGATGGCCGCGGCGACCCAGGTGTAGTCGCCGGCGTTCTGCTTCAGCTTGGCCTCGACCTCGGCGTTGACGTTCGCGCCTCCGAGGAGGCCACCCATGCCGCCGCCCATGCCGCGCTCGCCCTGGCCGGGAAAGCCTCCGGGCATCTGGCCCCGGCCCGGTGCACCCTGACCCGGTGCACCCTGACCCGGTGCACCCTGACCCGTACGGCCCTGACTCTGGCCCGGCTGCCCGCCGTTCGGCGGCTGGCCCATGCCACCACCGGGGCCGCCCTGCTGGCCCTGCTGGCCGGGCGCCGGCATCCGGGCGCCCATACCGCCGGGACCGCCCCCGCCGCGCATACCGCCACCGCCCGGACCGCCCCGCATCGACGCCGGTCCCGCCGTCACGATCGACCCCGCGTGCCCCTCGCTCACCGTGGTGAGGGAGTACGCCACCGGCCCGGCCAGCGAAGCGGCGATACCCAACGCTGCGGCCCCCAGGGCCATTTGACGCCCGACCCGGCCCGCGAACAGCAGCCCGACCGCGGCCGCCAGACCGCCGATCAGCACCGCCCACCGCAGCCACGGCAGATAGTCCGAGCTCCGGCCGAGGAGTGTGTACGACCAGTACGCCGTCACCGCGACCGTGCCACCCAGGGCCGCCGAGCCGAGCAGTTTCGTCCGCTCCTCCCACAGCACGGTGGCACCCATGCCGACGAGCGCCGCGATGTACGGCGCCAGCGCCACCGTGTAGTACTCGTGGAAGATTCCCGCCATGAAGCTGAAGATCCCCGCGGTCATCAGCAGCGAGCCGCCCCAGACCAGGAAGGCCGCCCGGGCCGTGTCCGTCCTCTTGGCCCGCCAGGTGACGACGAGCCCCACGACGAGCAGCAGCAGCGCGGCGGGCAGCAGCCAGGAGATCTGGCCGCCGATGGTGGAGCTGAACATCCGGTCGATGCCGGTCTCGCCCCAGCCACCACCACGGCCGCCTCCGCCACCGCCCCCGGCCCCGCCCCCGCCGACGCTGCCGGTCTCGTTGCCGTTGATCCGGCCGAGACCGTTGTAGCCGAAGGTCAGCTCCAGGAAGCTGTTGTTCTGCGAGCCGCCGATGTACGGGCGCGACGACGCGGGCCACAGCTCGACGATCGCCACCCACCAGCCGGCCGATACGATCACCGCCAGCCCGGCGAGGGCGAGTTGGCCGAGCCGCCGCCGCAGCGTCGTCGGCGCGCACACCACGTACACCAGAGCCAGCGGCGGCAGGATCAGGAACGCCTGCAGCGTCTTCGTCAGGAACGCGAAGCCGATCGCCACACCCGCCCAGAGCAGCCACTTCGTGCGGGCGCCTTCGAGGGCGCGCAGCACGCAGTACACCGTCACCGTCATCAGCACAGTGAGCAGCGCGTCCGGGTTGTTGAAGCGGAACATCAGCGCGGCGACGGGCGTGACCGCGAGCACCGCGCCCGCGATCAGGCCCGCGGCGGGGGTGAAGCGCCGGCGTACGGCCGCGTACACCACAGCCACCGTCGCGACGCCCATCAGCACCTCGGGGACGAGGATCTGCCAGGAGCCGAGCCCGAAGAGCCGTACGGACAGGGCCATCGGCCAGAGCGCGGCCGGGGGCTTGTCGACGGTGATGGAGTTCGCGGCGTCGGAGGAGCCGAAGAAGAAGGCCTTCCAGCTCTCGCTGCCGGCCTGTGCGGCGGCGGAGTAGAAGGAGTTGGCGTAGCCGGACGCGCTGAGGTCGTAGAGGTAGAGCAGCGCCGTGACCAGCAGGAGGCCGAGGAAGACGGGGCGCACCCAGGGGGCGTCATCGGCCCGCCCGCGCCAGAGGCGGGCAAGCTGTCCGGCGCCGGTGCGGGCATGCGGCCGGCCCGCCGCCCGGGCCACCGCGGGCCCGTCGTGCGGAAGAGTCGTGGTCATCGGGCGTTCCTCACGTCGTAAAGAAGGTGGGTGGCGTCGGGCTCGTGGGGCGCGGCCGCATCGGCGGGCGCCGCGGGTGCGGCGGGCCCGTCGTCGCGCCGGTCGGGGAAGACCCAGGCCCGGAAGAGCAGGAACCGCAGCACCGTCGCCGCCAGGTTCGCTGCGATCAGGACCGTCAGCTCGGTGGCGTGCGACGGATTCCCCGCGGCCGCCGACAGGGCCGCAAGCGAGCCGCTCGTCAACGCGAGACCGATGCCGAACACGACCAGGCCCTGGGCCTGATGGCGAAGGGCGCGGTCCCGGCCCCGTACCCCGAAGGTGAGCCGCCGGTTCGCGGCCGTGTTGGCGACCGCCGACAGCAACAGCGCTCCGGCATTGGCGACTTGAGGTCCGGCCCCGGCCCTGAAGAGCGAGTACAGCAACAGATAGACCAGCGTGGAGAGGGCGCCGACGACGCAAAAGCCGACCAGCTGGCGGGCGAGTCCGCCCGGCACCCCGGTCAGCTGACGGTCGCGCGGATCGTCCCCGAAGGGCCGGGCCAGCCGGTCCAGCGGCAGCGCGCCGACCGCCAGCGCACGCCCCACCCGCCACACACCCTTGAGGTCCTCCGTCGCCGTACTCACGATGTGCACGGTCGAGTCAGGGTCGTCGACCCAGTCCACGGGCACCTCGTGGATGCGCAGCCCGGCGCGTTCCGCAAGCACCAGCAGCTCGGTGTCGAAGAACCAGCCGGTGTCCTCGACCATCGGCAGCAGGCGCTCGGCGACGTCGCGCCGTATCGCCTTGAACCCGCACTGGGCGTCGGAGAACCGGGCGGCGAGCGAGCCGCGCAGAATCAGGTTGTAGGCACGCGAGATGAACTCCCGCTTCGCGCCGCGCACCACCCGCGAGGAGCGCGCGAGCCGGGACCCGATCGCGAGATCCGAGTGACCCGAGATCAGCGGCGCGACCAGCGGCAGCAGGGCGTTGAGGTCGGTGGACAGATCCACGTCCATGTACGCGAGTACGGGAGCGTCGGAGTACGACCAGACGGTGCGCAGCGCCCGCCCCCGCCCCTTCTCCTCCAGCCGGTACGCCTCCACCTCGTCGATCGAGTGGGCGAGCCGGCTCGCCACCTGGGGCGTGCTGTCGGTGCTCGCGTTGTCCGCGATGGTGATCCGGAAGCCGTACGGGAAGGTCCGCGCAAGGTGGTCGTGCAGCCTGCGCACACACGGCTCGAGGTCGGCCTCCTCGTTGTAGACCGGGATCACCACGTCGAGTACGGGCAGTCCGGCCGTGTCGGCGAGCAGATGCTCCCGGGCCGGCAGGGTCCCCCTTGGGGTGTCGGTTCGCATGACATCGACACTCGGGGGGCGCGCTGTCACGGCTGTGTGATGCGCCTGTGCCCTGTCTGTGAGTCGTGCGCACGCGAGCCGGGCGCGTGCGAGGCGTGCGCGGGCGAGGCGTGCGCGGGCGAGGTGTTCATGTGCGAGGTGTGCATGTGCGAGCCGGGGGCGTGCGCTGCGTGCAGACGCACGGCGAAGACCGTGCGCCCCGGCTCGGACCGTACCCCCACTGTGCCGCCGTGCGCCGAGACCACCGCCTGCACGATCGCAAGCCCCAGACCGGTGGATCCGGCGTGCCGGGACCTGGACGCGTCGCCACGCGCGAACCGTTCGAAGATGTGCGGCACGAGCTCGGGCGGGACGCCCGGACCGTCGTCCTCGACCTCCAGCACGACCGCCGGGCCGCCGCATCGCACCCGTGCGGTGACGGTCGTCCCGGGTGGCGTGTGAGTGCGGGCGTTCGCCAGCAGATTGACCAGCACCTGATGGAGCCGGGCGCCGTCGCCCGGTACCGTCGCCGGTTCGACGGGCAGCTCGAGCCGCCACGTGTGGTCCTGGCCCGCCGCGCGCGCGTCGCTGAGAGCGTCCACGACCAGCGGGGAGAGATCAGTGCTCTCGTACGAGAGCGGGCGTCCGGCGTCGAGGCGCGCGAGCAGCAGCAGATCCTCCACCAGGCCCGTCATCCGGGTCGCCTCGGCCTCGATCCTTCCCAGGGCGTGCCGGGTGTCCGCGCCGACATGCTCGCGGCCGCGTCGGGTCAGCTCCGCATATCCGCGGATCGACGCCAGTGGTGTACGCAGCTCATGGCTGGCGTCCGCGACGAACTGCCGTACCCGCGTCTCGCTCTCCTGCCGCGCGCTGAGCGCGGAACCGACGTGCCCCAGCATCCGGTTGAGCGCCGCGCCGACCTGCCCGACCTCGGTCTGCGGATCGGCTTCGGCGTCCGGGACCCGCTCGTGCAGGGCCACCTCGCCGCTGTGCAGCGGCAGTTCGGAGACGCGTGTCGCGGTCGTGGCGACCCGCCGCAGCGGCCGCAGCGCAACACCGATCATCGCGGCACCGGCCAGGCCGGCGGCAACGAGCCCGGCGCCGGTGACGCACAGCTCGACCACGACGAGAGTGCCGACCGTGTCCTGGACCGACTTGGCCGGGATGCCGACGAGGAACGAGCCGTGCATTCCCTCCGCGTACTCGACGCGATAGTCGCCGAGCCCGCCCGGCAGTTCGACGCTGTGGGGATCGCTGTCGCGGGGCACGTCCGCCAGGGCACCGATCTGCACCTGGCTCAGCGGGTCCGCGGACGCGCCGGGCGTGTCCGCCTGCCGCTCCTTGCTGACCGCGGCGCCCGTGACCTTGCCGTCCTCGCCGAGCTTCGCCCCGAGCGTGCCGAACTGCTGCCCGCCCCGAACCACGAAGCCGAGCGGGTCGTCAGGACCCGGGCCCTGCTGCAGCGAACCGACGGGAGGTCCCGCCGCCCGCCTGGCCACATTCGCGAGCTCGCTGTCCAGCCGGTCGTACAGCGAGCCGCGCAGCGCGACCGTGGTGACCGTCCCGATCACCGCCGCCACCACCGCGATCAGCGTCACCGCGGAGACCACGAGCCGGGTCCGCAGCGACCATCTGCGCCGTCGTCCCCTGCTCACCTATTCACCGGGCTTGATCAGATAGCCGGCCCCGCGCCGCGTGTGGATCATCGGCGCCCGCCCCGCGTCGATCTTCTTGCGCAGATACGAGACATACAGCTCGACGACATTGGCCTGGCCGCCGAAGTCGTACGACCAGACCCGGTCGAGGATCTGCGCCTTGCTGAGCACCCGGCGCGGATTGCGCATCAAGAAGCGCAGCAACTCGAACTCGGTCGCCGTCAGATGGATGGACTGGCCGGCCCGACTGACCTCGTGGCTGTCCTCGTCGAGGGTCAAGTCCCCCACGGCCAGCAGGGATTCACTGCGTACGGTCGCGGCCCCGGAGCGCCGGATCAGCCCGCGCAGCCTGGCCACGACCTCCTCCAGCGAGAACGGCTTGGTGACATAGTCGTCGCCGCCCGCCGTCAGCCCGGCGATCCGGTCCTCGACGGCGTCCCTGGCGGTGAGGAAGAGCACCGGCACCTCGGGCAGCTCGCGCCGCAGCCGCCCCAGCACGGCAAGCCCGTCCATGTCGGGCAGCATCACATCGAGCACCACGGCATCGGGCCGGAAGTCGCGCGCGGAACGCACCGCGCCGGCCCCGTCCCCGGCGCTGCGCACCTCCCAGCCCTCGTAGCGCAGGGCCATCGACAGCAGCTCGCTCAACGCCGCCTCGTCGTCCACGACGAGCACCCGGACGGGGCTGCCGTCCGGCCTGAGCATTTCGGTACGCCCCTGGGGCGAGGTCGTGGTCATGCTGGTCACCTTGCGACCCCGCCCTGAGAGCCTCCTTGCACTTTCCTGTGAATTCCCTGAGAAAGAGCTGAGGGGGAGAAAGAGCTAAGGGACAGGGAGCGCGAACAGCCGTGCGCCGTTGTCGTGGCAGACCGCGCGCAGCCAGTCGTCTCCCAGCTCCAGCCGCTCCAGCGCCTGAAGTTGATGGGCGTACGGATACGGGATGTTCGGGAAGTCCGTCCCGAGCAGCACCCGGTCCTGCATATCCAGCAGCCGTGCCCGCTCCCCCTTCGGGAAGGGGCTGAAGCGCTCGCTGAAGTCGGTGAAGGCCATCGTCGTATCCAGCATCACACCGTCGTAGGACTCCGCCAGCTCCAGGAAGTCGGTGTACTCCGGCATGCCCATGTGCGCGACGACCAGCCGCAGTCGCGGATGCCGCGCGAGCAGCCGCCCCACCGGCTCGGGCCCGGTGTGCTTGCCGGGCACGGGCCCGGAGCCGCAGTGCATCACCACCGGGACACGGGCCTCGGCGAGCAGCCCCCACACGGGATCGAGCAGGGCGTCATTGGGGTCGTACGCCCCGACCTGGAGGTGCGCCTTGAAGACCCGCGCCCCACTCTCGACCGCCGTTCGTACGTACCGGTCCACGCCCTCCTCGGGGAAGAGCGTCGCGGTGTGCAGACACTCGGGCGTCCGCGCGGCGAAGTCCGCCGCCCAGCCGCCCAGCCAGGCGGCCATGCCCGCCTTGTGCGGATAGAGCATCGAGGTGAAGGCGCGCACCCCGAACTCCCGCAGCAGAGAAACCCGTTGCTCTTCCTCGTGGCGGTAGGTGATCGGCCACTCCATGCCGGTCAGCGGCCCGACCGCGTCGAAGTATGCCCAGACCTTCTTCAGGACCTGCTCGGGCATGAAGTGCGTGTGTATGTCGACGAGCCCGGGCAGCCCGAGCCGCCTCCAGAACCTCTTGACGTCCTCAGCCTCGCTCAAAGCCATAACTCCGCTCGACCCTGCCCACATGGACGGTGTAGCTGTCGTACCACTCGGCGCGTCCGCGCTTCTGCGCGGCCTGGTGATCGAGGTTGCGCTGCCAGGTGGCTATGGCTTCCTCGTCCCTGAAGTAGCCGACGGTGATGCCGAGTCCGCCGGGGGTGCGGGCGGACTCGTATCCGAGGAACCCGGGCACGTCCTTCACGAGTTCCTTCATCAGCTCGGCGGTCTCGGCGTATCCGTCGGGCCGCTCGGTCAGAACCGAGGCGAAGACGACGGTGTAATAGGGCGGTTCATGCGCAGTGACAGGCCTGATGCTCTTGATACTCATGACGTCCACCTTCCGGTCCCGGTCAGGCGGGTGTCCACCCTCATTGCCGTAAGGGATCCGAACGGGATCCAAGACTTGACCATCGGGTCGGCGCCGGTCAGAAGAGCCCGTCCTGCACGGAGTCGGGGCCGGTGCGGAGTTCGACAACGGGCACCGTCACCCCCGCCGCCGAGTCCGCGCCGACCAGCGCCCACCCGGTCATCAGCCGCGTATCGAGCACGACGAGCCCGTCCCCGGCGGTCCGCAGATGCAGATCGGGCCCGGCGGCGGCCAGCAGGCGCCCCGCGACCACCCCGCCGTCCACCAGCTCGCGCACCACGCCGGTCGCGGGCGGCAGCCCGTCGAGCCCGAACATCTCCCCGTGGTCGACCGCCTCGAACTCCAGCCGCTCCAGCGACTCGGCCCAGCCGGCGAGCCCGGTCGCGCGCCGGTGCAGCTCCGCCAGCTCGGCGGCCCGTTCCGCCGCGCCCGGCAGCGCGGTCCGCACGGCGCGCTTGTCGGCGTACGGAATCCGGTCCGGCACCCCCAGCGCACTGCGCAGCAGCTCCTCCGTCCGCCGCGCCGCCATCAGCGGACCGCGCCCCAGCCAGCTGAACGCGACGGCCCCCTGCTCGAGGAGCCGGACGGGCCCGCGCTGCTCGGCGGTGATGCCGACCTTGACCATCGCAGGACCGAACCAGGCGAGATAGACGCGGTACGTCCTGGGGTCGTCGGCGATGGTGTCGGCGGCCACCGAATGCGCCCGGTCCAGCCGCGCGCACTCGGCACACCGCGCCTGCGTCCCCCGCCCGGCGACGACGGCCCCGGACGGACAGGCATTCCCGCGCGCCCCGACACACCGCCGGGGCCCCTCGGCCCGGAACCCCAGCTCCTTTCCGCCGGTCAGCGGACTGACCGGGCCGCCCTCCCAACGGAGTACGGGCATCCGCGCCCCCTGCGGCCAGCTGAGCCCCGCGCACCGCCATGCCATTCACACACCTCCGGCCGAAAACGGGGAGGTTACCCGAGCCCACGGACACGGGTCGCGGCCTTGTGCCCGGTTGCCGCGAACGGGCGCCGGCTGCCGTTGCTCGGCGCCGACTGCCTCAGCTGCCACCTGCCCGCGCCGCAAGACCACGGCGCAGACACTCGACCAGCCGAGCGGCGATGCTCCCGTCGGGGTCGAGTCGGGGATTGAAGATCGTGACATCGAACCCGACGGCCCGCTCGTCGGCAAGGGCCGTGCGCAGCACGCTCTCCAACTCGGTCCAGCTCAGCCCACCGGGCAGCCGGTAGTCGACCGCGGGCATGACCGCGTCGTCCAGTACATCGACATCGAGGTGCACCCAGTACTCGCCGAGCCGCCCCACCGCGTGCCGTGCCGCCGCGGCGGCCCCCACGGCCCGCACCCCGTCGAGGTCGACCGCATGCAACGCGTCCGGCAACGGCTGCATCCCGGCCCCGGCCGACTCGGCTGCGTCCCGGAACCCGAGGACGACAACATCCTCGTCGGCCACGAGCGGCCCGAGTCCCTCCAGATCGCTGAGCACCCGCGGCCCGCGCCCCGTCGCCAGGGCGAGCTCCATCGAGGCCACCTCCCCGGTCGGCTCGGCGTCCGGCTGGTAGAAGTCGCAGTGCCCGTCCAGGAACAGCAGGCCATAACGTCCACGCCGCCTCAGCGCGAGCAGGTTGCCGAGCAGAATGCTGCAGTCACCGCCGAGGACGAGGGGGAAGAGCCCGCGGTCGATCACCTCGCCGACACGGTCCGCCAGCCTGCTGGAGTACTGCGCGATCCCACCCGGATTGAGCATCCCGGAGCCGGGGTCCCGCCTCGGGTCGTACGGGGGTGCGTCAACGCGCCCGCCCGCCAAGGCCCCAAGGCCGTCCGCCAACCCGGCCCCGAGCAGGGCCGCGGCCATGCCCTGCACGCCGGTCGGCCGCAGCCCGAGGACTGACGGGGCCTCGATGATCGCGAGCTCTCGCACTGGGCACCCAATCGTCGGCGGGGAATGCCCATTGTGGTGCGTACGGTCCTCATCGGACCGCACCGTCACCACCCTCGGCGGCGTCGGCCCGCCGCTGTTCCGCAAGGCGTCGTCGGGCCTCGTCCCAGCCGATCGGCAGCTGTTCGACCGGGACTTCCCAGAACGTGAACGTCGACGTGCGCATCGTTGCGCGCAGCGCGCTCATGATGCCGCGATGCGGCTCGGTCCTCGCGTACGCGTACAGAGCGTCTCGGCTCTCCCACGCGGACAGTGTGCAGAAGACGCGCTTCATCGGCTGGGCGACGAGGGACGCGCCCAGGGCTCCCGGCGCGGCGCGCACCTGCTTCCACGCAGCGAGAGACTTCCAGAAGAAGCGGGGCACGTCCCTGAGGGTTCGCACCTCGAAGCGGGAGGCCATGACGTAAGCCTGAGTGTGGGGCGGAGCCGGGTTCGGAGTGACCCAGGGAAGTGTCGGCACCGTACTCCTCGCCTTCATAGGAAGTGGCACTATCCATATTAGAGAGTCACACTCTCCAATTGCCAGCCGAGAGCGAGTAACAGGTGCGTATTTCCGAACTGAGCCGCCGCAGCGGGATACCGATCACGACGATCAAGCACTACCTCCGCGAAGGCCTGCTGCCCCCCGGCCGGGCGACGGCCGCCACCCAGGCCGACTACGGAGATCTGCACCTGCGCCGCCTCCGGCTGATCCGCGCGCTCATCGGTGTCCGGGGACTGTCGATCAGCGCCACCCGGGACGTCCTGAGCGCCGTCTCCGAACACGAGGCCGACACCCACCAGGTCCTCGGCCTCGTCCTCGGCGCCAGGCCGGTCACGTTGACCGACGCCGAGGAGTCCGAAGAGGCAGCAGACCGTCCGGGCATGGCCGACACGGACGCCCTGCTGTCGGAAATGGGCTGGGACGTCTCGCCCCACGCCCCGGCCAAACAGGTCGTCGCCGAGACCCTGGAGACCCTGCGCTCACTCGGCCTGACCTACGACTGGCGCTCCCTGGTCCCGTACGCCGACCTCGCCCAGCGCACCGCCACCCTCGACCTCGACCAACTGGACCACGCCGCCGACACGGTGGAGCGCGCCGAGCGCGCGGTGCTGCTGACGCTACTGCTGGAGCCGGCACTGCTGGCGCTGCGACGCCTCGCCCAGGAGAACGAGTCGGCGAAGCGGTACGGCGGTTGACGTCCCCTGCCGGGCAACGCAAGAGGCCCCTTGGATCTCTCCAAGGGGCCTCTTGTCTGTGTGCACTCGGCAGGATTCGAACCTGCAACCTTCTGATCCGTAGGATCGGACACCGCCTTGCAAGGGAGTCTCGCGGTCTCCTGAGCCGATCGCCGCGGTCGATGATCATCAGCCTTTGTGTGCTGTCGTTGCCATCAGCGCTGCCGTCATTCCGAGAAGCGGCCGACTGGCCCCGTCTTCTCAGTTGCCGCCGCTGCGTGACCTCCTGCTACCAGATGCTGCCGTACGTCATTCAGATACGCGGGTTGCGCTCGTACGTGGACGATTCATCCGGGAAGTCGTCGGGAAAGACTTCGCTCACGACGTCGCCCTGAAGCACACGCAACAGGTACGTCCCCACAGGGCCATCAAAGAGATCAAACTCGTCGCCACGCCCGATGACGGTGAGGACGGCCCACTTGCGGGGATCCGCGTTCGGGACCAGGAAGCACATGTCCGCATTGTCCGTACCTCCCCAGCGGACCAGCTGAGCCGGTGCCACTCCGCGTTGTGACAGCAGCTCCTGGATGTGCGGACGCGTGGTGGCCATGGTTTCCCTGGCGATGAGAGTTCGGGTTACCAGATCGACGTTCTCGTTGTTTGCGCCCGCACGGTAGACGCGCAGGAAGTCATCGAACTTGGCGCCTCCGAACACGTCGAGGAAGCGCATGAACGAAGCCGGGAAGGTGACACCGAGAGCCGCTTCGGCGGACTCCCAATCGTTGATCACCGGTCCCATCTCGCCAGTTGCCGGAAGTGCCGCCAAGAGTTCCAAGTCAGTCATGATCTGCCTACTGGTTGATGATGGTTTGGTCGATGTCGAGGCCACCGCCCTTGGCGACGACATGGACACCTGACGGGATGAGGTCTGACGGGTTTCGATACATAGGAGTGGCCAAGTACTTCACATCATGGCCAGCATCTACAACGGCGTATATCTGCTTCTCCATCTTCTGCATGACTTCATTGTTTGCCTTGTCGTACATGATGACGATGTTCTCTGGCGCCTTGCCGTCGCCCCCTAGAGACCTGGCGAGCAGGTGCCCCCGAGTGTGACCGGCTGTATCACCGCCCCAACCGGGAGGTTGCACGCGTCGGCCGGCCTTGGAACCCGTGTCGAGCATCGACTTAGTGATCGTTGTGTTAACGCCTTGGGCACGTCCGACGCCGTCAAGGGGCTGGCAGTAGTGGGGAGGTTGCCTCGCTGCCCCGTAGCCACCCCCCTGGCCGACACGCAGCAGGGGCTGCCCAGGACCGAGGGGTGGTATACCGGCCATCGCCAGGCGCGGGCCGGCGATATCGATGGGTATTCCCTGAAAGAACCTGTTGATCCCGCCCGCTTCGGATATGGCTTGCGCAGACTTTCCCAATCCACCGAATGCACCGCCGGTGGCCGCGCCGTAGAACCCTGCGCTCTGAGCTTCATCGAGGTTGAAGCCGTCCTGCATGCCGAAGTTGATCGCCATGTTCTGCGCGACGGCGAGGTCGACGGTGACGGACTCGATGCCTGCGAAAGCAGCAGTGACAAAGGTGGTAGCGGCGATGTCGGCGACCACGGTGGAGAGAGTCACCCCGAGGGTGGCGGCAAGTTCGATGATCGTGACCGAGGCTGCTGCGGCAGCGGCTTCGGACACACCGAAAGTGAAGATGGCGAGAGCGGTGCCCGCAACGATGGTGGCGCCGACAATCTCCAGTTCATGCTCGAGCTTTTTCTTGGCGTCAGCCACGGCATCGGCGTACTTGTCCAGCCCGTCCGCCAGGGCACGGGGACCGTCGATGAGGTCCTGAAGCCAGCCCTTCTTGTCGTGGTAATAGCGGCGCCAGAACGGGTCGTCAAAGGCCGATATGGCCTCTCCCGTGTTGTTGTGAATCAGAGTTTGTGCGGCTTTGTTGGCAGCGGCGGTAACGTCCTCCATGTCGTCGGCGAACTTCCGCCAGGCCTTCGCCATGTCCCGCAGCTTGTCCTCGTCAGCAGCCGGCCAATGTATCCCCGTGAGATCCTGGACAACTTCCCGGACCTTGTCACCCGCACTCACTGTCCTTGGCCCCGGTCGTGATTGCCGAGATCGTCATGCTTCTCGCGCGGCTTAGGCACGACCTTGCTGAACATGGCGCGAATCAATTCGTCATTTTCGATGTGCCCGTCCGCCATATCGGTCATGGCCAGATGGATGCTGACCAACCCCTCGGCAAGGATCATTGACGAACGCATAATTGCGGTGATGTTGGGGGCATAGATACCGTGGAACTTCATCCCTGGATCGTCGTCTCCCCAAGCCGCACCGGCCTCGGACAGCGAAGTCGTGAGTGTGGTGAGGGCCTTGACCAACGCCGTGCTCTGCTCGTGAAATGTCGGAGCAACCGCCTTTAGATCAGCGGTCTTGATGTTGAGGACCTTGCCGTCATCACCCATCGCAATCACCCCTCCGTTGATTCGTTAGCCGTACGACCTTAATGGGCGAGATTCGTTCACGAGTGCGACCCGCGGAAAGACTTGGTAAAGATCCACTCCGGGTGCGTGTCTCAATCCGCGCCGTCCAACACCATCGTCGGCGCTACGCTGCGGACCACAGCTGACAGGGGTCGTCCCCACGTCCGATCACCGTGACAGCCCGGCGTTCCCCTTGGCTCACCGGTCGGGTTGCCATCAACAGGCGTACCGGGCGGCCTGCTGTGCACTCGGCAGGATTCGAACCTGCAGCCTTCTGATCTGTAGGATCGGGCAACCCCTTGCCGGGGTCTGCGGCGGCCTCGTGATCTGCTCGCCCACGTAGGCCCTCGGCAGTCTCTGTGTGCCGTCGTTGCCGTCAGCGTTGCCGTCACGCAGGGGTTCTCGAACATCGGTGCGCCATTTCACCGGCCTGTCCAATGCACTGGCGGCGGCTTTCGTGGGGACCTCGACATCGGGCTACCCTGCGGCCCATGGCTGAGGCTTTCGTCACCGGTGGCGAACACCCGTCGTGCGGCATCTGCCCCTCACGTCGCTTTCCGCTCGGCGAGTTCGACGTGGTCGAGCGTCCCTCCGCCGACTGCCCGTTCAATCCTGCGGACGGGCACCGATACACAGCGGCTGGAGTGCCCGTATGCGTACACCCGGAGAAAGTCGGCCTGCCGCCTGGTCGGTACAGGACTGAAGGCGTGCCGTTCACGGTGGAGCTGCGGTTGCCGGACAGCCCGTCCCAGTTGGATGCGTACCTGTACGAGGTGATGCACAGCGCAGCACCCGGAGTGCTCGAACTGCTCATCGAGCAAGCCACCCAGGAGATCCCGCAGGTCTTCCCCGAAGTGGACGTACTCCAGGCGCTGCGCCGCGCGCTCAATTAACCGCGGGTGGCAAATCCGGGGGCGAACTTACGGCCGCCCTGAAAGATGCCCAGCGGCTCGTACTTCGCGACCACGACCGCCTTCCGCTTCATCGTCTCTTCCTTGCCGATCCAGAACCGCTCGCTCAGCGGTCCCCACGCGGCCCGGTAGACCTGGTGCGTGTAGTCGCCGTGGTCCCATCCGCCGATCTGCTCTCGGTCGGTGGCGTGCACGAACTTGATTCCGGTGCGCTCCTGGACACGGCTGAGCACGGTGAACTGCGCCGCGAGGGCGTGAATCATCTCGTCCACGGGGACGGAGACGGGAATCTCGGCGGCCTGCTCATCGCCATCGGTCATCTCATACACGGCCGACTTGATGGCCATGGCCCGAAGCGCCTCCGGGAAGAGCGGCACGGTGTCCGTCTCCACATCGAAGCCGTCCACCAGGGCGTAGCCGGTGAAGCTCTGCCAGTCCTCGTCGTACTTCGCGCACGCCGTGCGCAGCCGGGCGAACTCCGGGTCCGCCTCGATGATCCTCACGATTTCCCGGGCTCGCACCGCGACCCGCTCAGGGGCGGGACGTACTAACGTTGCGGACACTGCTGCACGCTCCTTCGGTTGGGTGCATCGGTTGACCCGTCCGGCTGCCGACCGCCGTCACACGGGACAGCCGGGCGGGAATCTGTCGCCACGCATATGGCGTGGGACCTGGCCGCTTCGAAGAGACACCTCCCGCGGCCAGGAGGCGTTCATGTGGTCGGGCTGACCAAAGCCACGCCGAGGACGAAGCCGACCGACCCTGAAATAGCGATGATGAGAATCGGTTCGGCGTAAAGGCCGAGGCGGGCCGTCAATCGCCTCACTGCGACTCGCCCCCGCTCTGCGCGTTCGCTGCTCGAACCTGGTCGCTCACTGTGGTGCCGCCCGTTGAGGCTTTCGCGGCGCGGTGTTGCGGGCACTGGCACGGCGGGTAAGCCATCGATCCCGGGGGCAAGTCCAGCCCCTCCGTCGTGTCGATTCTCAGCACTCCGCCGGCTCCGCGTTCCTCGGTCAACTGGGCGAGCAGTGCCCGCGCTTCGCTTCCCATAACTCAGCCCCTCATGGACGACTGCGGCGAGCGTCTCGCCGATCTCTCCTGCCTCTACGCAACCGCCCGACCACGCACAGCGGTACCGTTGCAGCAACGTCGGGACTTGAAAGCCTTGAAAGTTCTTAAGAGCACGGGGAGTTGAGGTCATGGCAAAGCGCTTACCGAACATGGCGCTTGCCCGGCTGCTGACTGAGAGCCGCTGGACGTACCGCCAGTTCGCGCGCGCGGTGAACCGCGTCGGCACCGAGACCGGCTTCCCGCTCCGCTATGACGAATCGGCGGTGAGCCACTGGCTCGACGGAACCACTCCCCGCAAGTCGGTTCGGACCTGCATTCTCGAAGCTCTGTCGCGACGGCTCGGCCGCCCCGTCACCCACGCCGAGGCAGGCCTGCCAATTCCCACTGATCACTCCCCCACGGCTGCGGATACCGTGGAAGGGATGATCGACCTGGGGAGGCAGGACATGGACCCTTCACGCAGGAGCGTCCTGGGCGCCGGTCTCTTCTCCGTCGCGTTGACCATCCCCGGCTGGCCCGATGTCGTCGGCCGTGCTGAGGCCGTTCAGACCGGCCGAACCTCACGCATCGGCATGAACGAGGTGGACATGGTCATCTCCATGACTGAGCGGGTCTCGGAACTGGACGACCAGTTCGGCGGTCGGCACGCCCGCCCCATGGCAGCGTCGTTCATGGTCAACACGGTGGCCGCGTATCTGCGGGCGGATGCTCCGGAGCACGTACGGCAAGCGATGCTTTCCGCGGCCTCCGACCTGCTGTATCTCACGGGCTACATGGCGGTGGACGAAGGGCTCCACGGGCTCGCGCAGCGCTACTACGTCAAGGCCTTGGAGCTGGCCGGTGCGGCGGGGGATCACCTCACGTACTGCACCACGCTGCGCGGCATGAGTGTGCAAGCGGTGGACCTGCGCCACGGAGCCAAGGCCATGGAACTGGCCGACGCAGCTGCTGCCGCCGCCCCGAAGGCTGGGCCACGCATGCTCGCCTTCCTCGTCGGCCAGCAGGCCCACGCCTCCGCCCAGACCGGAGGCCGCACGAGTGCGCTGCGCTATATCCGTGAAGCCGAAGCTGCCATGGACCGCGCCGAGTCACGCGGAAAGGCGTTCGGCTCTTACGACCCGTCTTCGCTCAACTATCACGTCAGCCAAGTCCGGTACGAACTCGGCGACAAGGCCGGGGCAGTCGAGGCTATGCAGCAAGCGGACGAGCTCCGCCCCAGCGTCTATCGGCGCACCCGGGTACAGCGGCGCGGCCTGCTGGCTGAACGGCAACTGGAGATCGGCCACCTGGAAGCGGCCTGCGCTACCTGGAACCTGGCACTCGACGACTACCCCAAGGTCCAGTCGGGCCGTGCTGACGATCGCGTGAAGACCATGCTCAGCCTGATCCGCCCCCACTTGAAGACTGCTGCGGCCCGAGAACTCCACGACCGTGCCCGCGCTGTCGCACCCTCTGCGCTCGTCGGCTGACCAAGCGCGGTACGGGTTGACGTCCGCACACTCGGGGCGACGGCGGCGATCCCGCGACATCACGACGCATATAGAGGGCTGCTTTGTAAGCCTGGCGCCGATCACAGGCCGGTCTTGGCTGGTCAACAGGCGTACAACAGCGCTGGGCCTGTCGGCGCTTTCCTGCACCGTCTCGCGCCCCAATTGACCGTGACTGACCGCTCGATCTGGCACGGATCTGGCACGAGCGTCGTCGCCGACACCTGCCTTGTAGGTTCGCTCCATGGCTCAACCTTGCTCGAAAACGCTGCCCTCGCTCGGCAGAGATGTCGCAGACTCGGTTCGTTCGCTACTGCGTCGTCCGCCACCGTTGATGTCACCTGGTGATGTCACCCGAGCTCAGTTGCGGCGCGCGCTCGCTGGCACTATGCCCACGTGACAGACTTCGCGCGCATCGCGGCAGACACCGCGGCCTACTACCGAGCACTCGATGAAGGGGCCACCCAGCGGCACCACTTTCGCCATGCCGACGAAGAGGGCGGACTGTGGTACATCGAGGGCGTCCCCGACGGCGCCGAGTTGATCGTCGTCAAGCAGGCCGAGCTCACTTCGGACGGCGGTCTCTACCGATACTCCTGGGAACACCTGGATGATGAACACGGCGGCCTGACAGACCGAGCGATCGATCCGGAGGAGGATCCGTTGGAAGTCATCACAGCCGACGACTTCCAGCGTCTGTGGACCCGCTAAGCCTGGAACCACCGCCTTAGGAGCGTGGTGGGGCGATCGTGGGCGTGACCTGGGAGCGTCAGCTTTCGGCAGGGCCGGGCTATCTTCTCTCCTGCTCGCCTTGATTCACCGTGACTCTCCGTCTCTTCTGGCACGGGAGTGGCACGGCCACTTGCGGTCTGTAGCTGCTGGTGCGACGCGTCAGACTCACGGCCCGGTACCGTCCGGTGGCTAGGGCACTCGCCGGTGGGAGCTCATTCCGGTGACGAGCTGCCCCGAAGGGCGAGCGGCAATGTTTGCTTGGCACGGACTGTCTTGCCGCCCGCGCGCCGCACGTACGCTCGGATCGAGTGCGTCTCGTTGGGCCATGTCGCCTGGCTGGCCTCAGCCAGGGAAACCACGTGAGCATCCGGACCCGGTCGGCGATCAAGTCGGATCGGTGAGCGGTCAGCAGGGCGAGATTGGCGGCCAGTTGGGCGGGCACGTCGATGGAGCTGAAGTCGCGCCGCAGGCGCGCGGTGTCGGCGATGACGTAGGCGTCACGGGCGTCGGTCTTGGCTTCACCGCGGTAGGCACCTGACATGCGGTTGACCGTGCGGCCGGGAACGTAGACCGCTTGTTGGCCGTGGGCGGCGAGTAACGCCAGCAGCAGGGCGGATGCTGTGCCGGCGATGTCCACCGCCCAGTGCACCCCGTCAGCGAGATCGAGGATCTCGCCGAGCGCGGTGAGAATCGAGGCCTCGTCGTTGGGAACCTTCCGGCTCCAAACCGTTGCCCCGGTGTCGTCGACCGCGGCCAGCCAGTGATGAGCCTTACCTGCGTCGATCCCGACCCAGAGCCGGTTCAGATGCTCGATCATGTGTGCCTCCTCAGCGTCGGGCAGCATGCCGTTCGGCCCGAGGAACACCCGCCGTCAGCTCCGTAAACAGCGACCAATGCGCACATCTCAATCAGCGGCCGGGGCGTCCCGGAGAATCGGGCGGCCACTCCACCGGAGCCACCTGCGGCAAGCGGTTTTAGAGCCACACCCGACTCCCCCGGACCGCTGAACAACTTACGGAGCGGCTGGGCGGGAGCTGCCATGGGGCGAGAGATCGGGGCCCGTAAGCTTTCCGCGACTCGGGCAAGGGGCCGACGCCAGGACGATCATGGAAGTCCTCGGACACAGCTCGATCCGCGTGACCATGGACGTCTACACGTTCGTCCGGCTGGACACCCAGCGGGCCGCCTTCGACCGCGTCAGTGATGCGCTGGCAGGCGTTGACGGCAACCGGCAGGACGGCGATGACGGTACGGCTGGAGTAATCGCCGCGATCTAGAAGCGGTTGCCGTCAACCACCTCCGTCAAGGCAAAAAGCAGAGGCCCTGTCGATCTCTCGACAGGGCCTCTGGCCTGTTGTGCACTCGGCAGGATTCGAACCTGCAACCTTCTGATCCGTAGGCGCGTGCCCCCTGCCTGTAGATCCCGCCGATCAGCCGCTCCGCAGCTACGATCCCGCATTGCGTCGGCACACGGGTCCGCGACTGTGCGTCGGTGTACGTGGCTGTTGATGTCAGCGATTGATGTCAGGGCGCGACGCTCTTTTCGCTGGTGAGGTCACCATTGGCAGAACGCCACTGTTGCGTCACCCCCGGACCCCGTGTCTGGTGCGAGCCTAGATGGATGGACTGGTTGTTCAGCGCCGCGGCGAGGTCGGGAGGGAGGCGTCGTGGCCTTGGCTTCTGGTCAGCTTGGTAGCTGATGTGCAGCCTGCGAGGTGAATGCGTGCATATGGCCCCGAAATCGTGTCAGATGCGGCACCATACGATCACCGCCAGTTGACAGAGCTCACCGCCACTGACACGAGATGGGGAACCCGGTTGCCTTCTTTTCAGTTCTGCATCTACGAATTTGGGGTTCGGCAGCACAATCGAAAAAATTCCAGTCGCCCGGTAGTCGAGTTCAACTCCAGGAGGCACGATCTCCTCGACTCGCTCCGGCGCTTCATGCGAGACGGCCTCGGAGTCAAGGGAATCACCTTATCCCATGGTGAGCATTACATCCGCTTGATGGGCATGGACGAAGAGCACAGGACTCTTTGGCCAACTGTAGAGTCGGGTCGCTTCGGAAACACAGGGAAAGTGGTCAACACGGCGACGGGGGATGACGCATACTCTATCGGCAATGAAGATGCCCCCACTTACCCGCTACGCCAGTTCTTCGTGGTGCCGCGATCTGGGCACTCAGCCCTCTGGGTAACCGAGGTGATAGGTCATTCCTCGGCGATAACGTCGCTATGGACAACGTTTAGCGACTGGTTCAGGGCCGAATATGACAACGATAGGCTTGTTGTTCGCCGCTCCCCGCTTCAGAACACTGATGCATGGAAAGCGTTCATAAGCGAGTCTGAGCTGCACGAGGTTAAGTTTCTGGCTCACGTTGCCGACTCTGACGGCGCTGTGGGAATCAAAACAAAAGAGTTCACAGCGAAGAGCGGCTGGGGCAGGCAGCTCCCGAAGGACTGGATATCGCGGGCATACGCTAGGGAACTTCCGCCAAGTGCGGTGTTCCACATCGAGGGTCTGCCGGAGCCAGATGAAGTGCACCTCGAAATCGAGCGAGAAGGCAAGAGTCGGACAATCGTCGTAGGGCGAGAGTTTCCGCGTTTCATGTACCAAGTCGAGACCCCGGACGGCGAACGCCCGGACGATGCCACCTTCAGAAGGGAGGTACTGTCAGAGGTAGGTGCTTCACTGGAGCTCATGGGGGTCAGCCAGGGAGACTGGCAGGCGTGACCTGAGGCCGAGGAGCCGGAGGGAACATGAGCGCCAAGTGGAGCGTCGCAAGCATCGCGCGCGCGCACTTTGCCACCTACACGGACGCGCGTTCTGGGAAAATGCTCCCTTCAGATTACCTGTCGTTTCTAGGGGGGCCTGGGGTAGTGGCTCTTGTCGCGTCTATCATGGCGAGCGCCGGAAAATTTCAACTAATGGACGTGTCCCGCCTCTTAGGGGGGATTGGTGTATTCACCGGCCTGCTGTTTGGCCTTCTGACCAACACATTTACTCTAAGCCTGCGCGTTCGCAGGGATGAAGGTCTTGATTCCGAACATGTAGTCGTGAAGCAGGTTGCAGAGTTATTCGCAAACCTTGGCTGGTCTGTGATTATCGGCTGCTTGCTGGTGAGTCTCATTGTGGTAGCGGGTGCCACGCATCCGGCAAAGGCAGCTCTAGGTCCCTGGTGGACAGGCGTATTGGTATTCCTCTTCCTGCATCTGATGATGACAGTCTTGATGGCGCTCAAACGCCTTTGGTATGCACATCAGAAGATTGCAGACCTTCCCCCCAAAGGCAGGTAAGCCTCCCAGCGTCGTTGTCTCATGCGTCGAGTCGGGGCCTTAATGCGCTACTCCCACGCGAACCGCAGCTCAGTCTGCTTGGGTGACAGGCTCAGGATCAGGAGTTTCATCCGCGAATCCGTGATCCGCAGGTCGCGCGGGACGCTGAGCAAGCCACCCAGATACCCGGGGTCCTCCGTTCACAGCAGTGCCCTCACGGATCGTCCGCACATACTCGAATTCCTGACGCAGGTAGTACTCCTGTAGCGCCGTGTTGGTTGTCCACGCGTCCAGTCGTAGCCACTTCGCGCCTGCTCGATACGCCCGATCTCCTGCCCAATCGAGCAGACGCCCGCCGACGTTCTGTCCAGCATGCGTGCGTGCGACTGTGAGTTTGTTGATGAACATAGAGGGTTCTGCGAGCTCCCGGTCTGTCCAGAGCCCCGCTTCTGCGTCAGAGGTCAGAGTGATTGTGGCAGCCGTCGCGGCACGATCTATGACCATGAAGACGGTGCCTGCCTCGATGGTGGCCAACAACTTGTCAGCTGGGTAGGGCCGTTGCCACTGGTCGGTTCCAACGCGAGAGAGCCAGGCTGCGGCCTCCTCTCGGAAGTCGAGCAGCTTGGCCACGTCGCCCGGTTGGGCAGGGATGATTCTCACTGAGGCTCGTTCTCACTTCGGGCGGACAGGTCGCCGGTCTCGTAGTTCATCCGGTTCAGATCGCCCCGGAAGGTTGTGATGGTGCACCGGACGGGTCGGTCTGCCGAGTAGCCCGTTCGCGTCCAGAGCAGCACTGGCACACCGGCGCCGACCTCCAGTAGGCGAGCCTCATCCGGTGTCGGCATACGCGTGGCAATCTCGTCGAAGTACCCGATCTGCTCGATTCCATGGGCCGCTAGGTACCTCGTCGTTCCCTCCGCGATATCCCCCGGTTCAGCCAGACGAGGCGCCTCTTCGATCAGCCATGCCGGGTAATAGGTCGCCTGCGTGGACCACGGCACGTCATCTACGTACCGGTGGCAGAACCTCAGAACCGTCTTGGCGCCAACCTCAACCTTCAGCCGCTGGGCCACATACTCCGAGGCAGGCAGCATCTCGACTCGGAATGTCTGATGCGGTCGGCGGCCGGCGTTCGTCACGTCAGTGTTGTACGCATCGCCGTTCTGCGGGAAGTTCAGGTTCTCGAACCGGGATGCGTTGAGCTCGAAGACCTCGTGGGACCGGACTTCGTACCCGAGCCCCTGGCTGGACGCAATCAAGCCCTCGCTGACCAGCAGACTCAGTCCATTTCGGACCGTGTTCCGCGAGGCGTCAAAGCGGGCCGATAGCTCACTCTCAGACGGCAGCCGCGACCCAGGTGGGAACGTGCCGTTGTCGATCTCTCGGCGCAGGGCGTCGGCCACCTGCCGGTACTTCGGCTGCTTGTTCATGCCCTCATCATGACGCACTCGCGCAACTTGTTGGTACATGTAGCCCCCAATCCCTTGACGACTCACCGTCCGTGGGTGCAGCATCACTGCATCAGCTTGTACCAACAAGCTGAGCAGGTGGTGCAACTCCTATAAAGGTGCCTGCCTGCACTGACAGCGCCCGGCGGGCCCCGTGAAGACGGGAGCGCCTCTGACCAGGGGTTACCGCGCTCGTCGGCAGCGACTGCGCCTTGAGAACTCAACAGCGTGCTTGAGGGAGACCGCCCTACCTCTGCGAGCAAGTGGGCGGCGTGCGCGGGTTCTGTCCCGTGTGCGAGTACAGAGCGTTTCGACCTTTCCGCAGCTCGATGGCTGCGGCCGGTTGCCTCCGCTGCTCGTCTCGTACGAGCAGCGCTGAGGGGAGCCGGATGTTCCGACTTCAACGGCGCGCGGCTCCCGGGTGGCACCCCGGGAGCCGCTGTTCGGGCCGTTCCACGCTGAGAGGAACACGACCCATGGAGCACATCGGTGCTGTTCAGGCGGTTGTTACCGCCGTCGTTTTCGACCGCGAGCCGACGGCCGCGGAGCTGGACGCGATCGAGCGCGAGATGCCCGTCATCACGGCGGACATCGAGCTGCTGGACGCGCAGATCATCACGCTCGACCGCATCCCGACCGAGCTGGACGCGCGGCGTATCCGCCGGGCCCGCCGTCGGGTGCTGGCCGCGCGGCGGGAGCTGGCCAACCAGTCCGCCGACGCGACGCGGGCGGGCGGTGCGGCATGAGCCTCCACCGCAAGGGGCGAGCCGCCCTGGTGCTGGCCTTGGTCGCCGTGGTCGCCATGGCGTTCCGGGTCTCGTGGAACGCGTTGCGGGACATCGCCAACGCGGTCGGTGCGGACCACACGGCCGCGACCCTGTATCCGTTCGTGGTCGACGGCCTGATGGCCCTGGCTCTGGTCGCCACCCTGGTGCTGGCGGGTCGGGATCGCACGTTCGCGCTGCGGGTGCTGGGCACTTACACGCTCGCCTCGCTGGTCCTCAACTACGTGCACGGCCTGGTGCCGCAGCTGCACGGCCGCACGGTCGACTGGGGACGGTTGGCCGACTGGGACCCGGCGAACTGGGCGCTCGTGCTGCTGGCGACGTCGCTTCCGGTCGGCTCGATCTACTTCGGATCCGACCTGGTCGCCAAGGTGCTGCACCACCGACCCACCCCGATCCCAACCGTGGGCGCGAATGTGGAGGAATCGACCGAGAGCGTGAGTAATCGGTCTACGGCTGACCTCCCGGAATCGACCCCGCAGCCGGTGCCCATGGCGCCGGTGCGGATGCCCGATCCGGTGGCCGTGGCGCACGTGAAGTCGGCTCTCCCGCGCAAGCCCTTCCCGTCCGTCGCCCCGATCCGGGTTGCCGCGATCGAGCGGCGTGCGGTGGCAGCTGAGTCGCCCCGGCCGCGTCGGACAACCGGTCGGGTGCCCGAGGCGGCCCGATCGACCCGCCCGAAGCGGACTGCGGCTCAACTGCTCGATGAAGCCCGCACAGTGACGGCGGGTTGGCCGGATGCGGAGCTGACCGCCGAGGGCATCCGCCGGAACGTCCGCACCTCCCCGGCGAACGCGCGGATGCTGCGCGACACCCTGCGCGGTGAGCGAGCCGGTAAGGCAGTCGCCCGATGAGCCCGGCGTTCGGCAAGTGCTACGACCCGAACGGCGCTGTTCATGGTCTCCCTACCTACCCGTGGCGCCTGGCCCCCGACGGTTTCGCCACGCGGCGCCAACTGCGTGCGCAGGGCCTGCGTCCGGGAGGCCAACCCATAGCCGCACAGGTGCTGAGGCTGCGCTACCGGCGCGGTCCGTTGGTCGCCTACCTCTACCGCATCGACCGTGCCAAGCCTGTACGACCGATGACCTCCCGCAAGTGGGGCGCCCTCGCCCTGGCGATGCTCGCCCGCCGCACCTGCCCCGTGTGCCGTCTCGACGTCGGCTACTGCATCCCGCCCTCCCTCGGCATGTGCGGCATGTGCCACACCCGCCTTAAGGACCAGCGCGCCGCCTGAACACCCCGACGAGACCTAGGAGTTCCGCTGTGACCAGCACCAATGCTGCCCCGAACGTCGTCGCCTACCACTGGCACGGCTGGGTGACCGTGCCCGGCAAGGGCCCCGCGTTCGCCTCCGGCACCGTCACCGGCCCGCGCGGCTACTGCCGCGCCAAGGCCCTGCGCGACATCGCCGCATGGCTCACCGCGCACGGCTGCACCGGCCGTATCGCAGACATCGCGCTCCTGCCCGCCTGAACGAACGGAGACGTCGTGAAGCTCACCGTCACCACACACAAGCTGTTCGGCTACGGTGCAACCCTGCGTACGGCCAAGCGTCTGGCCGAGCAGGCGGCGCCGCTCGTGGACCGGTCCGTGCCCGGCCGGATGCCGGATGTTCAGATCACCCTCGCCACCCCGCGCGGCTTGGCGGAGCTGGCCACGGCCGCCGCAGTCGAGATGGCCGGTGGTGTCGACAAGCGCGTTCAGGCCCGTGCGCTGCGGGAGGCCAACCGGCATGCCCGCGATGCCGCAGGCCGTGCAGTCCCGCTCGCCAACGGCGGGGTGTTGGTCGTGGTCAACGTCGACCAGCACGCCAGCCCTGCCCAGTTCGCCGTCACGCTCGTGCATGAGCTGGTCCACGCCATGCAGTTCAGCCGTAAGGGCGTGCGTGAGCGGATCGTGCGGGACCTGCGCGACTCCCTCGGAGTCGAGAAGCAGTCCCGCCGCCAGGCCCGCGAGCACGAGCGCTGCCTTGAGCAGGAGGAGCGCGAGGCGTACGGCGTCGAGTACCTGGCCAACCAGCTCGTTCCCGCCGCTGCTTGAAGCGGCTGCACTCATCGATTGATTGCCGGGGTGGCTGTCCCGGCCAAGGAAGCAGGCCACCCCGGCAACACCCCATGCCCGCCCCTGGTTCAGGGGCAGTCAGGAGACTCCCATCATGAGCGACAACGTCGTTCGCCTCTTCAAAGACCCGCAGGACGCCTCGCAGGCGCCCGCTGGGCCCCCGGTGGCTGCTGTAGCAGCGCCCGCCGTCGAAACGCCGACTGTGCCGCTGTGGGCGCGCTCCGCACGCGCCATCCGCATGGCGGTCACCCACGAGAACACCAAGACCGCCTGCCGCGCGGTCGCCCGCCACGGCCTCTACGTCGCCGGGGGAACGCGGATCATGGTCCGCCGCACCTGGGAGGGCCGCACCGCATCCCGCTACGAACGCATGCTCCGCGCCGCCGAAGCAGCAGGCAACTACGAGGTAGCCGCCGAGTGGGAAGAGCGCGGGCAGCGCTACAGGCAGGCCCGCCACCAGCGCCGCATGGACCTGCTCACCGCACCCTTGGATGCGGCCAAGGGTGTGGCGGCCGGTGCCGGGATGGGCGCCGGTGTGCTGCTCCTGCTCGGCATCGCCCTCGCCGTCGCGAACAAGGACTTCGCCGACGTCGCTACCCCGACGATGGCCGTGGTCCAGCTCATTTCGTGGGTCGTGTTCATCGCCTCGGTCGTGTGGGGTCCGCTGGTCACGATCGGCCCGTGGGCTGCCCTGATCGGCTTGTGGGCCGTGGGCAAGAACCAGCAGGCCGCACCCCAATGGGCGCTCCCGGTCCGCGACCGGAACACCGATGGCGAACCCATCACCCCGTCGATCGTGGTGCTCGCGCTGCGCAACCTCGGCATCGCCCCGCTGCGCAACGCCATCAAGGAGATGGGCGACGCCGGGGCGTCGATGCTCGGACCGATCCGGATCGCCGGATGCGGCGTAGAAGTCGACGTCACCCTGCCCTCGGGTGTTTCGACGGACGAGGTGCAAAAGCGCCGGCGCAAGCTCGCGGAGAACCTGTCCCGGCACGAGCACGAGGTGTTCATCACGATCCCCGAGGCGGCCCGCACGGTGCGCCTGTGGGTCGCGGACAGTGGCGCGCTGGACGAGCCGATCGGCCCGTCTCCGCTGGTCACGGACGAGACGCTGACCGCCAACTACAAGACCGGACGCGCCCCCTGGGGTCAGGACCTGCGCGGCGACGCCGCCGCGATCAGCCTGTATCAGCGCCACCTCCTGATCACCGGCCTGTCCAACCAGGGCAAGACCGCCGCCCTACGCGCACTCGCGCTGTGGCTGGCGCTTGACCGCACGGTCGAGTTCCGCATCGCTGACCTCAAGGGCGCAGGGGACTGGGCCATGTTCCTGGGGCTGGCGACGGTGCTGATCCAGGGTCCGACGGACGACCACGTCATTCAGGCAACCGAGATGCTGGAAGGTCTCGTTGCCGAGATGGAGCGCCGTCTTCAGGCGCCGCCCGGGACCGTGTTCCCGCCGCTGGTCGGCATCGTGGACGAAGCGCAGGTGGCGTTCATGTGCCCGATTCAGGACGAGGACAAGCGGCTGTACGGCGGCTCGAAGGCCACGTCCCGGTACTTCATGGCCGCCCGGAAGATCCACAACCAGGGCCGTGCGGTGAACGTGACGCTGTGGCAGGGCACCCAGGACCCGACCGACCAGAACCTTCCCAAGCTGGTCCGCGAGGGTGCACACACCCGCGCATCCCTCGCACTGGGCACCGAGTCACAGGCCCGCATGGCGCTGGGTGACAAGGCCGTGGACGGCGGCGCCGCACCGAACCTGCTGCGTCCCGGACTGGACAAGGGGACCGTGGTCGTCGCGAGCGATGGCATCGACATTCCCGCAGGCCAGGCGTCCATCACGGTCCGCACGCACTACATCGACACCGACCAGGCTGCCGAGATCACCGCGCGTGCGCGGGCCCTGCGCGACGGGGTCACCACCGTTCAGAGCATCGAGCGGGGCGAGCAGCGCGACCCGCTCGCGGACATCGCCACCGTCATCGGGGAAGCACCGCGCCTGCTCACACAGGACGTGCTGCAGCGCCTGCGCGCCCTCAACGAGGACGCCTACGGCACGTGGACGCACGCGGACCTGAAGCGGGTCCTGGCGGACGCGGGTGACGAGCCGTACAAGTCCGACGGACGCATGGTCGTCGGCCGCGACCGCATCGCACGCGCCCTCGCAAACCGCCACGAGGACGGTTCCGCTTCCGCCGCGCACTGACAGGGAGCCACACCCCGGCGGGCCAGGGAGACAGGGAGAACTCCCTCAACCCCTCCCTGACCCGCCTCCCTCGCCCTGACCTGCACCAATGATCTCGCAGGGAGACAGGGAAGCGCCCAGCTCAGCACCCCTCAACCCCCTTCCACGCGCCCCACCGAGGGGGGTGTCTCAGCCTCCCTGCCCCGATCCGAGAAGGGATTCCGGATGTATCCCGACAACCCCGGCCTGCCCGCTGAACGGGCCGTGACCGTCCACCAACCCGCACCCATCACCCCCGTGCAAGTGGCGCCGCTCGTGCCGGTGCAGCCGGGCACCATCCCGGCCGTGGCGAGCATCGTCCTGCCCGACGGGCGGGTCGTCACCGGCTACGCCATCGAGCCCGCCAAGCCCGAACCCGTCGCCGCCAAACCGGTCGTCTCCCGCACGGCGGTGAACATCGCTCTCGGCGGCGTCGGGTTCGGCGCCGTCTGCGGCGGGCTGCTCCTGCTCACCACGTTCATCGCGGCCCTGGCCGCCCTGGTTCAGCAGCTCATCATCCTGGCGGCCGTCATCTTCGGCGGCTGGATCGCCGTCCAGATCTTCAGCGCGAGCGGCCACAGCGGCGGGACCACAGTCAACATCCGCAAAGCCGTCATCAAACGCAACCACTTCCACAGCTAGCTACGCCAAAGGCGGCCCGCGTCTCGCCAAAGCCTCGGGCCGCCCTGGTCTCCAGTCCTCAACAGACCTGTTGGAGGTCTCCAGCATGACCCAACCCACCGACAAGACGCGAGCGTCGTTACTGGACGCTGCCCTGCGGGCCGCTGAGCGCGGCTGGCACGTCTTCCCTCTCCGCCCCGGTACCAAGCGACCTGCCCTGCACGGAGAGGCAGCCTGCCCCAACACTGGGGTGTGCGGGGGAGGCCACCGCAAGTGGGAACAGCGGGCCACCACCGACCCCGATCGCATCCGCGCCACCTGGTCGCGGGGCCCGTTCAACGTCGGTATCGCTACCGGCCCTTCCGGGCTGCTGGTCGTCGACCTCGACATGCCAAAGGACAAAGGCAGTTCGGACGCGCCTGACGGCGCGGCGACCTTCAAGGCGCTCTGCGAGCGCACCGGCCATGCCGTCCCGGATACCCATGGGACGCGGACCGCGAGCAGGGGATGGCACCTCTACCTCGCCCCGCCGTCGGGCGTGCGACTGGGCAACACGGCTGGAACGCTTGCCCCGTTGGTCGACACGCGCGCGTGGGGCGGCTACGTCGTCGCTGCGGGCAGCATCACCCCGCACGGCGCGTACAGCGTCGCCGACGACAGGCCCCCAGCGGAACTGTCCGGGTGGCTGTTCAACCTGCTCCAGCCCCCCGCGCCCGCACCGGTCAAAGCCTTCGCCCTGCCCGCCGTCAGCGGCAGCCGCGCGGCACTGACCGCGCTGGAGTGGGAGTGCGCCGTGGTGTCCGCAGCGCCGGACAAGCAGCGCAACATCACGCTGAACCGGTGCGCCTTCAAGGTGGGGCGCTTCGTCGCGTGGGGCGACGTCCCCCGGCACGTGGTGGAGGACGCCTTCCAAGCGGCTGGAGAGGCCCGCGGACTCACCGTCGCGGAGTGCCGCGCCACGATCCGCAGCGCCCTGGACGGCTCCATCCGCAAAGCCCGACCCCGGGATGCGGCATGAACACCCAACCCCATCCCCCCTTGGAAGGCCACCCCCACACCAACGGACCGCAGGCCGCCACACCGCCGATGGCAGAGACGGCCGTGGGCGACCTGAAGGGCGTCGCCGAAGGCGTCCCCATTGCTGTTCGCCCTGACCCGCAGCGCGGCCACGGCCGCCACCCCATCGCGTGGCTGCACATCAGCGCCCCGCGCGGCGCTATGCCCACCGCCACCTCAAAGTGCCGGTGCGGACATGACCGCAGCGCCGTCGGCAAAGCCCGCGTGCTCGCCCTGATCGACGACCACACCGCCCACCGCGACGAATGCCCGCTCCGCACCCACCAGGAAGGGAGGGCCGCAGCATGACCGCAGAGAGCCGCAACCCGGCCACCATCGACGGAGCCGCCCTGCTCGACGAGGTGGAAGCCTTCCACCGCCGCTTCAACGTCTTCCCCACCGAGGCCGCCTACGTCGCCGTCGCGCTGTGGGACGTACACGCCCACCTGCTCGACGCGTTCGACTCCACGCCCCGTCTGGCGTTCCTGTCCCCGGAACCGGGGTCGGGGAAGTCCCGGGCCCTGGAAGTCGTCGAAACGCTCGTGCCGCGTGCTATGGCGGCCGTGGACGCGTCCGCCGCCGCCCTGTTCCGGTCCGTCTCCGGTATCGACGGCGGTCGGCCAACGATCCTGTTCGACGAGATCGACACCATCTTTGGCCCCAAGGCCGGAGAGAACGAACAGCTCCGAGGGTTCATCAACGCCGGTCACACCCGCGGGCGCGACATGTACCGGTGCGTCGGGGATGGCGCCAACCAGCAAGTACAGGGCTTCCCGTCGTTCTGCGCGGTCGCCGTCGCGGGACTCGGCAAACTGCCGGACACGATCATGACCCGGTCCGTCATCATCCGCATGCGACGCCGGGCCAGGAACGAAAAGGTGGAGCCCTTCCGCACCCGCATCCACGTCCACGAGGGCCACAAGCTCCGTGACCGACTGGCCAAGTGGGCCGAGACCATCCAGGAGCAAGTCACCGACGTCTTCCCCGAGATGCCCGAAGGCGTAGCCGACCGGCCCGCCGACGTGTGGGAACCGCTGCTCGCCATCGCGGACGCGGCCGGAGGGCACTGGCCCGACCGCACCCGCAAAGCCTGCCTTGCCCTGGTCAAAGCCTCCCGCGCCAACGACAAGGGCAGCATCGGCATCCGCCTCCTCACCGACCTGCGCGACCACGTCATGGTCGGCATCGACCGTCTGCCCACCGTCGCAGTCCTGGACCGGCTCAACGCCATGGACGACGCCCCGTGGGCCGACCTCAACGGCAAGCCCCTCGACAACCGACGGCTGTCCCGGATGCTCAGCGAGTACGTCACCGCCGACGGCGATCCCGTCGCCTCTCGCAACATCAAGACCGGCGGCGCAGTCCTCAAGGGCTACTACGCCGCCGATCTGCACGACGCCTGGCAGCGCTACTGCCCCCCACCCCCGGAAAGTCCGCTACTTCCGCTACCGCAGGGTGAAAACAAGCTCTGAGCTGCACTGATCCGGTAGCGGATGGCGCCCCCGCTATCCGCTACCGAACAGCCTCTATCCGCTACCGCTACCCCTTGCCGCTACCTCCCGCGGGCCCCTGACCTGCGAGGTAGCGGCGGTAGCGAACGTAGCGGACTTCCCAGCAGGGGCCATGTGGCCCCCGCCCTCTTACGGAGGTCGACGTGCTGACCGTCGTACCCGCAACTCCCGAAGCACTCACCGTTCCCGAGGTCATGAAAGCTCTGCGCCTCAGCCGCAGCAAGGTCTACGACCTCTTCCGCTCCAAGCAGCTCGAAAGCTTCACCGCAGGTCGCGCCCGCCGAGTCCCGGTCGACGCAGTGCGGCAGTACATCCGCAACCAGCTTGAGGAGGCCGCCTAATGGCCAAGCGCCGTGCCAATGGTGAAGGAACGATCACCAGGCGCAAGGACGGGCGGTATCACGCCGCCGCGTATGTCTACCGTCCCGACGGAACGCGAACCCGGAAGTTTGTCTACGGCAAGACCCGCGAGGAAGTCGCCGACAAACTCACCGAATTGCAGGAGAAGACCCGACAGGGCATCCCGGCCGCGTCGTCCACGATGGCATTCGGGGACTACCTCACGTACTGGCTCGCCACCATTGCACCCGAACGGCTCAAGCCCGCGACGCTCAACAGCTACGAGGGTTTGAGCCGCCTGTACATCCGGCCGGCACTCGGCAAGAAGAAACTGAACCGGTTGTCACCGGCAGACGTCCGCCGGTTCCTCTCGGAGTTCAAGGCCTCATGCCTGTGCTGTCTCCGTGGTGCGGACAGGGAGCGGCCGGAGGAGAAGCGGTCCTGTTGTGCAGTCGGCCGGTGCTGCAAGCGCGGTCCGTCGGCCCGCACGGTTCAGTACATCCACGCCGTTCTACGGTCCGCCCTTCAGCAAGCGATGCGCGAGGAACTGATCGCGCGAAACGTCGCGCGGATCGTGGAGACCCCCACCGTCACCACCAAGGAGGTGCGTCCGCTGGACGCCACAGAGGTCCGGCTTTTACTCAAGACCGCCAAGTCTCACCGCCTGTACGCTCTGTGGCTGGTGCTGGTTTCGACTGGCCTGCGTCGTGGCGAAGTACTCGGGCTCACCTGGTCGGATATCGATCTAGCGGGCGGTCAGCTCAGGGTCCGCCGAAACGTGCAGCGCATCCGGCGGGAGCTGATCTTCGGCACGCCCAAGACCACGCGGTCCATCCGTACGGTGAGCCTGCCCAAGCATTGCGTACGGGCGCTCACGCAGCACCGCGAGCAGCAGGAGCGAGAGCGAAGGGTGGCGGGCAAGAAGTGGCAGCCCGCGCCAGGGCACCCCGACGGGCTGGTCTTCACCACGGCGACAGGCCGCGTCACAGACCCCCGCAGTCTGAACCGGATGCTCACGATCCTGTGCAGGGACGCGAACGTGCGGCGCGTGCGAGTGCACGATCTGCGTCACACGTGCGCGTCGCTGCTCCTCGCGCAGGGCGTCGACGCCCGCACGATCATGGAAACGCTCGGGCACAGCACCATCACGATGACGCTGGACACCTACGCACACGTGATGGGCACGACGCTGAGGGCCGCTGCGGACCGTATGGACGACGCCCTGCGGCTCGACGAATCCGACGAAGGTGCGGGGTGCGAGACAGAACAGGATGCCGACGGCTGAGTGCCTCTTCCGGGGGCGTTGATGTCACCCGCTGATGTCAAAGGCCCCTTGGGATGATCCCAAGGGGCCTTTGAGCTGTGTGCACTCGGCAGGATTCGAACCTGCAACCTTCTGATCCGTAGTCAGATGCTCTATCCGTTAAGCTACGAGTGCTTGGCGTTCCGGGCTATTCTGCCTGGTCGGCGTTGCGGGAACAACATTACATGACCCGCGCCGTCAGGTGAAATCCGTTAACCGAACCTCACCTGACCTGCGAAAACGCCTCAGAATCGCCCGTACTAAGCCCCCCTGCGAACGACCGAAGCCCCGGCCGTCAGGACGGGGCTTCGGTCATCAACTGGCGGAGGCGGAGGGATTTGAACCCTCGATGGGCTTTAAGACCCAAACCGCATTAGCAGTGCGGCGCCATAGACCGGACTAGGCGACGCCTCCAGCACACCCGCGCGGGCGCGAGTGGTGCGTGCAGATGATGACACAGCCGGGCGGGGTGTCACCAATCGCTGTCCACGGTACTAGGCACGCGGGCCGCAGGGCAAAGTCCAGGGGCATGGGGTGTCCCCCGAAAGCCCGCCAGGGCGCCGTGCGTCCCCCGGCGGCGGCTGCCCGGTTGCGCAACGCCCGGGCGCACGGAGCGTTAGAGATGCAGGCGCCTCGCGCCTCGCACGAAAACCGTGACTCTTCAGCTCAAGGAGCACCCATGCTGCGTCGCATCGTCCTGATCGCAACCGTCTCCGCCGCCGCCCTCGTCGGCGGCGTGTCTGTCGCCGGAGCCTCGCCCCTCCCTCTTCCGCTGCCGCTGCTGTCGGAGCCGGCGGATCATCTGACGGTCACCGTCGCCGAGACGGGGAACACACGGACCGACGGGAGATACGAGCTCGAGTGCGGGCCCACCGGCGGGACGCATCCCGCGGCGGAGGGGGCCTGTGAACGGCTGGAGCAGCTCGCGCAGGAGGGGCTGGACCCCTTCGCGCCGGTGCCGGAGGACCAGATGTGTACGCAGCAGATGGGCGGGCCGGCCACCGCGCGGGTCACCGGCACCTGGCAGGGACGTCAGGTCGACGCCACCTTCCTCCGGACCAACGGCTGTGAAATCTCGCGCTGGCAGACCCTCGAACCCGTACTGCCGAACACCAGGTCATAAGCCCAAGGCGTACGCCATGTGCACACAACCTTGGTGAGAGCTCCCCCTCATCCGCCGCGCCCGCGCATCTGCTGCCTTTAGACTCCCTCCAGTGACAGGCTGGGGCCCGAGAGGCAAGATGGGACCGGCCGTCCGCAATATGCAGTAGGTCAGGGAGGAACCGCCGTCGTGAGCAGCAGGCCATCCCGAGGCGCTGCTCGCCTCGCAGCCATACTCGACGCCCTTCCGGACGGGCTTGTGCTCGTCAACTGCAACGGCACGGTCGTCAACGCCAACACCATCGCGCTCGAACTCTTCGAGACGCCCGGCACCGCGCTGGTCGGACGAGGGTTGCTCGATCTGCTTCCGTCCTTCGACTCCCGGCTGATCCCCGGCTCCATGCGACGCCCCGAGGCGGCCGACGAGCGGGGGCGCACCAAGCCCGCACGGATGATCGCGCGGCGCACGGACGGCAGCGAGTTCCCGGTCGAGGTCACGAGCGCGAGCCTGGAGGACGGGCGCGAGGCGTACGACTCGTACAGCGGCTACACCGGCGACGAGCTGCTGATGCTCGTCGTACGGGATCTGTCGGGCACCGTGGACACGGAAGCGGAGCTGGCGCGTTCGCAGCGGCAGACCGAGATGATCCTGCGGGCGGCGTCCGAGGGCGTGGTCGGCACGGACACCGACGGGCGGGTCGTGCTGGTGAATCCGGCCGCCGCGCAGATCCTCGGGTTCCGGGCGAGCGACCTCGGCGGCCAGGAGCTGCACCCGCTGATCCTGCACTCGCGGGCGGACGGTGAGCCCTTCCCGTACGAGGGGTCGCCGCTCGCGGACACGCTCAAGTCGGGCCGCAAGCACCGGGTGCGCGGGCAGGTGCTGTGGGCCAAGAACGGCTCGAAGGTGTCGGTCGATCTGACGACCGCGCCGGTACGGGACGGGGACCAGCTCGTCGGCGCGGTGATGACCTTCACCGACCGGCGGCCGTACGAGGAACTGGCCGAGCAGCACGCCGCGGAGCTCGCGGAGAGCACGAAGCGGCTGACGGCCGAGGTCGAGGAGACGACCGAGCGGCTGACGGCCGAGCTCGCGGACAAGTCGGAGCGGTACGCGGCCGAGATCGAGGAGCGGACGGACCGGTACGAGGAGCTGGCCGCCCGGCATGCCCAGCTGACCGCCGTCCTCGGCGAGTCGCTGCGCGGGCCGCTGGAGGAACTCCGCGCCGAACTGGGCACGCTGGCCGCCGATCCGGCCGGACAGCTGTGGCCCGAGGCCAACCAGATCCTGCATCATCTGGCCGCCGGATATGCCCGGATGACGACGCTTGTCGACAATGTCCTGGGTTATCAGCGGCTCGACACGGGCGCGGAGGAGCTTCACAAGGCCAACGTGATGCTCGACGCCGTCGTTGCAGCCGGCGTCGAGGGTGCGATCGAGCTGATCGGCCCCGGGCGGGCGCAGTTCGCGGTGCACGCGCCGCCGATAGAGGCCGAGGTGGACGCGGGGCGTCTGGCGACCGCACTCGCGCATCTGGTCGCGGACGTGGCCGGGGTCGACTCCACCGGCAAGGCCCGGGTGGTCCCGGGCGGCGGGTATGTGGACTCGACGGTCGTGGTCGCGGCGGCAGAGCGCGGTGATGTCGTACGGATCGAGGTGCGCGGGCCGTTCGCCGGGGGAGACCCGGTGCACGAGCCGATCGTGCGCGGAATCGTACGGGCGCACGGCGGTGTGCTGCAGACGCACGAGGTGCCGGGGATGAGCGGCAGCGCATACGTCCTGGAGCTGCCGCTCGGCGAAGGCTCAGGGACCGTGACTCCTCCGGCACCGGCCGCCGGCAGTGCTCTCGCCCTGCCGGAGCAGCAGACGGGCGGCTCCCCCGGTACTTCCGGCGGCGGCGGGCGGCGGCGCGCACGGCGGGCCTCCACGGATGCCTTCCTGGAGAGCCCGGTGGCCATGGAGGACCCGGTGGCCACCCCGCCGACCGGGCGTCGCCGGGGCCAGACCGAGGAGCCACGGCAGGAGCTGATCCCGGCCCAGGACCCGGGTGAGGGCAAGGGCGGCGGGACCGGACGGCGACGCGGGCGGCCGAGCCCTGCCGACGAAGCCGTCGTGGTCGCCGCGGGAGCCGGCCGACCCGCCGAGGGCGCGGTCGTGACGGCCGCCGAGGGCGCGGCCGCGGCGAACGGGCGCGCGGCGCTCGGCGAGGCGGTGCCTCCGCAGGGTGTGCCCGTGGACGCGCATGGAACGGGGCGTCGCGCACGCCGCGGCGGCGAGGGCGGGCTGCCGGAGCTTTCTGCCGCTCCGCCTGCGCTCAGTGCTCCGGTCGTTGCTCCGGTGCCGCCGGCCGGGCGGCGGGCCAGGCGGGCGCTGGCGACCGCGCCGGCCGAGGCGGAGGGCGCGCGCACGGCGTTCGCGCTTCCGCCGGCGGAGGCCGACCGGATCCCGCCGACGGCCGGTGAGGCCGATGCCTCGCTGCCGGGTCAGCACGAGGCCGTACGCACCGAGCCGGGCACGCACCACCACACGCCGCCGCAGCCGCATCCGGTGCCGACGGGCCGCCGACGTGCCCGCAAGGAGTCGCAGCCGCTGCCGACCGAGACGGAGCCGGACGCGTCGGCAGGCGCACAGCACGATGTGCAGCCGGATGCGCCGGTGGATGTGCCGGTGGACGCACAGCCGGAGGTTCAGACCGGCGTGCAGCCCGGCTGGGGGGAGAACGGCAGCTTGGGCACCGGGCTCGCCGCGCTCGCCTCCGACGACTCGACCGGTCAGCACACGGCGACCGCCGACGAGGCCGCTCCGGCGCAGGGCGTCGAGCCGACCTCCCAGGGCACCGGCTCGACGGTCCTGCCGCAGCCGCTGCCCGCCGCCGAGCCCGCCACGCCGCGTGCCGCGCAGCCGCTGCCCGCGGAGGCGCCGGTGCCGGCCGACTCCACGCAGGGGCGGGCTTTCAGCGTGCGCACGCTCGGGCAGGGCGTGCCGTTCTCACAGCAGATCACCGAGAAGCAGAACCAGACGCTCGGCTCCGGTCGCCGCCGCAAGCTGGCCACGCCTCCCGAGGGCGAGCCTCCCGAGCCCAGGACCGAACCCGGCGCCCGTCCGCACCCGCAAGCTCCGGCGCAGAGCGGGCCGCGGCTGGCCGCCGATCGGACCGAGGGCCGGGCATACGCGATAGGAGCCCCCGACGAGGGCGCGGAAGGCCCCGAGCCGCTGGACGGACCGGGTGGCGCCGTCGAGGTGGCCAACCGGCCGCAGCCGCAGCCCGTCGACGACGAACTGCCTCCGGAGCCGCTGGACAACCCGCGCCGTCTCCTTGTCTGGCCCGCGCCCGACGTCTCGACCCAGCAGGCGCTGAGCGACCGCGGCTACCGCCCTGTGGTCGTGCACTCGCGCGAGGAGGTCGACGCACAGATCGCTGCCTTCCCGGCGGCGCTCTTCGTCGACCCGCTGACCGGCCCGATCACCCGGACGGCGCTGCAGTCGCTGCGCCAGGCCGCGGTGGCCGCCGAGGTCCCGGTGCTGGTGACGGCCGGCCTGGGGCAGGCGACGCGGGAGGCCGCGTACGGCGCCGATCCGGCCGTACTCCTCAAGGCGCTGGCGCCGCGCGACAGTGAACAGCACCCCTCACGCGTGCTGTTGATCGAGGAGCACGAGGAGATCGCCCTCGCGCTGACAGCCACGCTGGAACGCCGCGGCATGCAGGTCGCCCGGGCCGGCGCGGACACGGACGCGGTCACGCTCGCCACCCAGATGCGGCCGAACCTGGTGGTGATGGACCTGATGCAGGTACGCCGCCGACGCGCCGGGATCATCGACTGGCTGCGTGCGAACGGCCGGCTGAACCGGACACCGCTGGTCGTCTACACCTCGGCGGGGCTCGACCGGGCGGAGCTACCGCGCCTCTCGTCGGGGGAGACGGTGCTCTTCCTCGCGGAGCGCTCCACCAGCAACGAGGTCCAGGCCCGCATCGTCGATCTGCTCGCGAAGATCGGCACGAATTGATGTGACACGAGATGTCGCATGAGATGCGGCATGGGATGCCGTTGAGGCGGCATGAGGCGGCATGAGATGTGCCGCGAATTGGTATGAACTGGTGCGAATTTTCGCGAAAGGGGCGACAGTTGTCACCGCCGCCCCTCCGCGCTCCGCACTAGAGCTGGGTGACGTCCAGCTCACCGTCCGCGTACTGCTTGCGGATCACCTTCTTGTCGAACTTGCCCACACTCGTCTTCGGCACCGCCGGGATCACCGCCCACCGCTCGGGCAGCTGCCACTTCGCGACCCGCTCGGCGAGGAAGTCCCGCAGCGACTCGTAGTTCGCGGTCGACCCCTCCGTGAGCACCACCGTCGCCAGCGGGCGCTCGCCCCACTTGTCGTCCGGGACTGCGACCACGGCGGCCTCGGCGACCTCGGGGTGCGCCATCAGCGCGTTCTCCAGATCAACGCTGGAGATCCATTCGCCGCCGGACTTGATGACGTCCTTGGCGCGGTCGGTCAGCGTCAGATAGCCGTCGGCGCTGATCACGCCGACGTCGCCGGTCTTCAGCCAGCCGTCCTCGCTGAACTTGTCCTCGGGCTTGAAGTTTTCGCCGCCAGCGCCGCCGTAGTACGCGCCCGCGATCCAGGTGCCGCGCACCTCCAGCTCGCCCGCCGACGCGCCGTCCCACGGCAGGATCTCGCCGCCGGGGCCGACCAGCCTCCCCTCGACGCCCGCCGGGAAACGGCCCTGGGTGACGCGGTAGGGCCACTCCTCCTCCGCGCTCAGTCCGGCCGGCGGGTGGGCCATCGTGCCGAGCGGGGACGTCTCCGTCATGCCCCAGGCGTGGCACAGCCGCACGCCCAGCTTGTCGTACGACTCCATCAGCGCCGGCGGGCAGGCCGCGCCGCCGATGGTGACCTGCTTCATGGAACTCAGGTCGCGAGGGTTCGCGGTGACTTCGGCGAGCAGGCCCTGCCAGATGGTGGGGACGGCGGCGGCGTGCGAGGGCTTCTCGCGCTCGATCATCTCGGCGAGCGGCGCGGGCTGCAGGAAGCGGTCGGGCATCAGCATGTTGATGCCGGTCATGAAGGTGGCGTGCGGCAGGCCCCAGGCGTTGACGTGGAACTGCGGGACCACGACGAGCGTGGTGTCCCGCTCCGTGAGGCCCATCGACTCGGTCATGTTGACCTGCATCGAGTGCAGATAGATGGAGCGGTGGGAGTAGACGACGCCCTTGGGGTCGCCGGTGGTGCCGGAGGTGTAACACATGGCGGCCGCGGTGCGCTCGTCCAGCTCCGGCCAGTCGTACGTGGTCGGACGGCCGGCGATCAGCTCCTCGTACTCATGCACCCGCGCCCGGGCGTCGGCGAGCAGGCTGCGGTCGCCGGGGCCGGAGACGACGATGTGCTCGATCGTCGGCAGATGCGGCAGAAGCGGTGCGAGCAGCGGGAGCAGCGAGCCGTTGACGATGACGGCCCGGTCGGCGGCGTGGTTGACGATCCACACCAGCTGCTCCGCGGGGAGGCGGAGGTTGAGGGTGTGCAGTACGGCGCCCATGGCAGGGATCGCGAAGTATGCCTCGACATGCTCGGCGTTGTTCCACATCAGCGTGGCGACGCGCTGGTCGCCGTCGATCCCGAGCTCGTCGCGCAGGGCGTTGGCCAGCCGGGTGGCGCGCTCGCCGACCTCCGCGAAACTGCGGCGCTGCGGCTCGGCCTCTCCCGTCCAGGTGGTGATCTGCGACTTTCCGTGGATCGTCATCCCATGGTGAAGGATGCGGGTCACAGTCAGTGGTACGTCCTGCATGGTGCTCAGCACGGCGTCCTCCCGGTGGGCGCTAGCGCTACGTGGCAGTAAGGGCGTGACGATTCTGCTCACATACCGCGCGGTATGTCACTACCCCCGGGTAGGGGGATTCGGCGAGGGAGTCCATGGATCTTCAGCACGCGGGAGACCCGGGAGGCACGGGAGGCACGGGAGGCACGGGAGGCACGGGAGGCACGGGAGGCACGGGAGGCACGGGCAGCCTTCAGCGCACCGGCGACAGCTCCGGGTCCTCGCGCAGCTTGCCGAGCGCCCGGGACACCGCGCTCTTGACCGTGCCGACGGAGACGCCGAGCACCTCGGCGGTCTGGGCCTCGCTGAGGTCCTCGTAGTAACGCAGCACGACCATCGCCCGCTGCCGGTCCGGCAGTTTCATCACGGCGCGCCACATCGCGTCGTGCAGCACCTGCTGCTCGGCGAGGTCGGGCTCGGGCACGGTCTCCGGCTCGGGCAGCTCGTCGCAGGCGAACTCGTCGACCTTGCGCTTGCGCCACTGCGAGGTACGGGTGTTCAGCAGGGCCCGCCGGACATAGCCGTCGAGTGCCCGGTGGTCCTCGATCCGCTCCCAGGCGACGTAGGTCTTCGTGAGCGCGGTCTGCAGCAGGTCCTCGGCATCGCTCGGGTTCGCGGTGAGCGAGCGGGCGGTTCGCAGCAGCACGGGCCCCCGCGCCCGTACGTACGACGAGAAGGACGAGTAGGCGGCATAGCGCACGGTCGGTGCGTACGAAGGCAGCGGCGAGGCGGCCTTCGAAGCACTTGTGCAGACTGGCGTGGTCATGGGTCCACGCTAGGAGCGGCGACTGCTGTCGCGGATCGGCCCCAAGTCCCGAAGGGGTGTCCGCCTCAGGTTGTACGGCTGGTGCCGGCCCCACCTCCTTCAGGTGGAGGAGACCCTCAGGGAGGGATGCGGGCCAGGGCGGTCGGCAGCCCTGCGCTCGGCCTTCCGTTCGGTCCTCCGCTCAGTTTCCCGCTCACTTCTCCACGCCACTCTTCGCTCAGTCGTCCGTACCCAGGACCAGTCCGGATGTGGGAACGCCCGTGCCCGCCGTGACCAGCGCCCTCGCCGCACCCGGTATCTGGTTCACCGAGGTGCCGCGCAGCTGTCTGACCGCCTCCGCCACGCCGTTCATCCCGTGCAGATACGCCTCACCCAGCTGACCGCCGTGGGTGTTGAGCGGCAGCACGTCCGCGGCCACGAACTCCGCGGCCTCGCCCGGGTCGCAGAACCCGAACTCCTCCAGCTGCATCAGCACAAATGGGGTGAAGTGGTCATAGATGATGCCGACGTCCATCTGGGAAGGGGTGAGCCCGGAGGTCTGCCAGAGCTGCCGGGCGACCACACCCATCTCGGGCAGGCCGGTGAGGTCGTCGCGGTAGAAGCTGGTCATCTGCTCCTGCGCCCGGCCCGCTCCCTGCGCCGCCGCGACGATCACTGCGGGCGGCCTGCGCAGATCGCGGGCCCGCTCGACACTGGTCACGACTATCGCCTGGCCGCCGTCGGTCTCCTGACAGCAGTCGAGGAGACGCAGCGGCTCGACGATCCAGCGTGACGCGGCATGGTCGGCGAGGCTGATGGGCTTCTCGTAGAAGTACGCGGCGGGGTTGTTCGCCGCGTGACGGCGATCCGTGACGGCGACATGGCCGAACGCCTCGGGCGTCAGCCCGTACGTGTGCAGATAGCGCTGCGCCGCCATGGCAACCCAGGAAGCGGGAGTGAGCAGCCCGGACGGCAGGTTCCAGCCGAGTGCCGTGCCCTCGGCGGAGGGCTCGCGATGCTGCACACCCGACCCGAAGCGCCGCCCGGAGCGCTCGTTGAACGCCCGGTAGCAGACGACGACTTCGGCCACGTTGGCCGCGACGGCGAGGGCGGCCTGCTGCACGGTGGCGCAGGCCGCGCCGCCTCCATAGTGGATGCGGGAGAAGAAGGACAGCTCACCGATGCCGGCCGCCTGGGCGACGGTGATCTCGGGGCTGGTGTCCATCGTGAAGGTGACCATGCCGTCGACGTCGGCGGGGGAGAGGCCGGCGTCGTCGAGGGCGGCATGCACCGCCTCGACTGCCAGCTTCAGTTCGCTGCGCCCCGAGTCCTTGGAGAACTCGGTCGCCCCGATGCCGACGACTGCCGCCCGGCCACCGAGCAAGTCCCGGCTGCGGATGCTCATGTGGCGTCCTCCGGGCTCTTGGAGAGGCTCACCGTCACCATGCCTGTGACGTGGTTCCCGATGCCGTTGGCACCGACGACGCGAACCTCCGCCGTGTCCCCGTCGACGGCCGCGACCGTACCGGTCAACGTCATCGTGTCCCCCGGATAGTTGGGCGCACCCAGCCGTATCTTCACTGACCGCAGCCGGGCCTTCGGCCCGAAGTGGTCGGTGATGTATCTCCCGACCAGGCCGTTCGTCGTCAGGATGTTCATGAAGATGTCCGGTGATCCCTTCTCCTTCGCGATTTCGGCGTCGTGGTGCACGTCCTGGTAGTCGCGTGAGGCCACGGCACCGGCGACGATCAAGGTGCGGGTGATGGGGATCGTCAGCGGCGGGAGTTCGTCACCGGCTTTCACGAGAGGCTCCTTTGGGCATGCGGTCGCTTTTGCGGCTGCGGTCGCCTTTGCGGGCGCGGGCTCCCCTTGCGAGCAACCGGCCCAGTTCGGCGAGAAGTTCCGGGCCGCAGCCGAGATAGGCGTCCAGCTGGCGTCCCCAGAGGAAGTGCCGGTGGACCGGATGGTCCAGGTCTGCGCCGGTCCCGCCGTGCAGATGCTGTCCGGCGTGGACGACGCGCTTGCCCGCTTCACAGGCCCACCAGGCCGCAGTCAGCACCTCGGCAGCCGCGTCCATGCCTTCGTCCTGCCGCCAGGCGGCTTCATACGCCGTGACCCGGATCGACTCGGTGTCCATGTACGCGTCGGCCGCACGCAGCAGCACGCCCTGGTTCGTGGAGAGCGGCCGCCCGAACTGCTCGCGGGTCGAGGTGTACGCGACCGCCCGTGCCAGCGAGCCCGCGCACACCCCCGCCTGGAGTCCCGCGAAGGCGGTACGGGCCATGGCCAGCACCGACTCGTACGCACCGGGCCCGCCGAGGCGTTCGCCCGGGGTCCCGGAGAGGACGAGCCGTCCGGCCGCCCAGGGCGCGGTGGTCTCCACCGCCGTCACCTCCGCGTCGGCGGTCCGTACGAGCCAGAGCGCCCCGTCGGCGTCGGGGAGCAGCACAAGCGTGGCGTCCCGCAGCCATGGCACCAACGGCAACGAGCCGGTCAACTGCCCTGATGCCGTGGTCCGTATGCCTCCGCCGTCCACGGTCCGTCCCCCGCGGACCGTGGTCCGTAGACCGCCTGGTGTGACCGGTACCCCTTCGCCCGCCGCGGCCCGTATGGCACCGCGCTCGGGGAACGCACCGGTCGCCACTGACGTGCCGTCGCGCAGGCCGGGCAGCAGCCGCGCCCGCTGCTCGTCCGTGCCGTGGGCTGCGACCGCCAGCAGTCCGTAGACACAGGTCGCCGCGAAGGGCACCTGCGCGGTGGTCCGTCCCTGCTCCTCCAGAAGCAGCACCAGTCCCAGCAGGCCTATGTCCTCGACGGCCCCGGGGAGTCCCGCCGCGCACAGCGCCTTCCACAGCTCGGCGTCCGTCCCTGTCCCGGCGGCGGTCAGCCGGTCGTGCGTGGAGAGATCGCCGAAGATCCGCGCCGCGAGCTCCTGCGCCGCCGTCTGCTCCTCCGTGGGTGTGAAGTCCATGGTCAGCCGGCACCCCCTGGCAGCGCACTGAACACCGGCAGCTCCAACTCCTCATCGACGCGCAGGAATTCGAGCTGGACGGGCATCCCGATCCGCACCTTGTCGTAGGGCACACCGACCACATTGCCGACCATCCGCACGCCCTCCGCGAGTTCGATCAGCCCCACGGCGTACGGGGGATCGAAGGCGGGGAAAGGCGGGTGGTACATCACCACATACGAGTAGACGGTCCCCTGGCCATGTGCCTCGACCGTGCCCCACTCGGCCGATCCGCATGCATTGCACCCTGGCAGCCAAGGGAAGCGCAGCTCCCCGCATCCCTCGCACCGCTGGATCAGCAGCCGGTGCTCGGCGACCGCCTCCCAGAATCCGGCGTTGTCTCTGTTGATCACGGGCCGCGGTCTCTTGCCCTTGGAGTGCGGCTCTGGCTTCGCGGGTCCTGTCTCGGGCTTCGTGGACTGACGCTCAAGCTGCGCGCGGGCGGACGGGGCGTACTTCTGCCGGGCGGCCGGGGCGTACTTCAGGATCCGGAAGCGGTGCGTGCCCGCCAGCTCGCCATCCGCCCGGACATCCATACGCGTCGTGACGAAGTGGCCCGTCCCCAGCTTCGTCGTCTTGCGCTCCGACACCGACTCGATCACCGCGTCGAAGGTGATCCGGTCCCCCGGCCGCAACGGCCGCAGATACTCCTGCTCGCAGTCGGTCGCGACCACCGAGGTGAACCCCGCACCGTCGAGCAGCCCGAACAACTCGTCCTGTGCCGCCGACCTGTCCGTGTGCCCGGAGAGACCGCCCATGGTCCAGGCCTGCAACATCGTCGGTGGCGCTATGGCGTCCGGCCCGGCGTAGGCAGGGTTGGTGTCCCCCATCGCCTCGCACCAGTGCCTGATCATTGGCTCGTTGACCAGGTCTTTCCCCGCGCCCGCGGTCGTGGCTGCCCGCCCCTCGTACGTCTTCAGCCGTGCGTAAAGGTCCTCGCTCACCTCTTCCCCCTCTTCATGCCGAGCCGCATCGTCGCGACGATCTCCCGCTGCACCTCGCTCACCCCGCCCCCGAAGGTGTTGATCTGCGCCGCTCTGTTCATCCGCTCGAGCTCCCCGTCCCCAAGAGCTCCGACGTCGAGCGAGCCGGGCGAGCCGGCCCGGATCAGCGCCGCCTCCCCCGTGATTTCCTGGCACATTCGATACACCTCGACCGCGGATTCGGTTCCCGCGAATTTCACGCCGCTCGCGTCGCCGGGGGCCAGCCGGCCCGCCCCCACATCCCCCACCAAACGCCAGTTGAGCAGGCGCGTTGCCGCCAGCCGGGCATGCACTTCGGCCGCTCTGGACTGCACCCACGGCTCGTCAATCCGACGCTCACCCGTCACCGGATCGGGTGCGTGGGCCCGCTCCAGCGCCGCCTCGTAGAAGTCCTCGGCCTGCATCCCGATCGCGGCCAGCGCCACCCGCTCGTGGTTCAGCTGGTTGGTGATCAGCCCCCAGCCGCCGTTCTCCTCGCCGACCAGGTTCGCGGCAGGTACCCGTATCCCGTCGTAGTACGTCGACGTCGTGGTCAGACCGCCCACCGTCTCGATCGGCGTCCACCCGAAGCCGGACGCGTCGGTGGGCACCAGGATGATCGAGATGCCCTTGTGCTTGGGCGCCTGCGGGTCCGTGCGGCAGGCCAGCCAGATCCAGTCGGCGTTCTGACCGTTGCTGGTGAAGATCTTCTGCCCGTCGACGACCCACGAGTCGCCGTCACGCACGGCGCGCGTACGCAGCGAGGCCAGATCCGTCCCGGCCTCGGGCTCGCTGTAGCCGATCGCGAAGATGATCTCGCCGCTGAGGATGCGCGGCAGGAAAAAGGCCTTCTGCTCCTCGGTCCCGTACTTCATGAGGGTCGGCCCGACGGTGTTCAGGGTCACCATGGAGACGGGCGCGCCGGCCCGGTAGGCCTCGTCGAAGAACACGAACTGCTCGTCGGGACCGCGCCCCTGACCTCCGTACTCGACGGGCCAGCCGAGCCCGAGCATCCCGTCCGCGCCGATCCGTCGCAGCAGTGTGCGCCCGCCCGCGTCGTCGCCGGTGGGCGGCGGCCCGTCCGGCATCAGTCCGCGGAAGTACGAGCGAAGTTCGGCACGGAGCTGCTGCTGCCGCTCCGTAGGGGCGAGGTGCACGGCGGCCGCCTCCCGGGCGTACGGATCCGCGGATCGTACGAATGACAGGGACAGGAATCAGCGAAAGGAATCAGGGTTTCTGACTGTCCGTCAGAAAAGTGGTCGCTGTCAAGGTCACTGCCGCGTCGGGCGCCCGTACGCACAACCGCCTGCGCGACGACACCGAAGTGCCGTCGCGCAGGCAGTCGTTCGCCCCTTGCTCAACCCCCCATCGGGCCGGTCACCACCACAGATTCGTGAAGTTCACCACCGCGTTGGACTGGTGGATGGAAGTGAAGCCGGAACCGTTCACGCTCGCGGTGTTGTTCTGATTGGACGCGCCGGCACCGCTCGCCACCTGCTGGGTGGTTGTCGAATTCCCCCAGTTGTCGCCGCCGACGCCGCTGCCCCTGATCGAGGCCACGGTCGCGTTCGATCCGTCGTCCGCGAAGGCGCCGTTGTCGGCCAGGGCAACACCCGAGAAGAGGGTGGCCGCGAGGGGCAGGGCAGCGACGACGGCGAGGACGCGGGCGGTGCGGATGCTTGCCATGTCATTTCCTCCAGGTAGCGGAACTGCTGAAGTACGGCTTGCTCCAAGGCAGTTGGCCAACCGCCCCGGATCGTGGTCACGACGTCGCGGGATCAGAGTTGCCCACCGAATCCCCGGCGAACCACCCGAGGTCCCCCAATTCCTCCTCAAGCGTGATGACCTATCGATAAACCCCCTTCACGCCCGCAGAACCCCAGTTCGGCACGGCGCACGCCGGGAAACCCGACCAGGGCAAGGGATGAAGCGGTACGGCGTATTTTCGGCCGGATATCCCCCCTTCCCTTCTTCGAACACTCGTACGAAAATAGAGCCATGGCCACCACCGACCGGCAGACCGCCACCCTGGCCCTGGCCCACGCTCTCTCCGCCGCGGAGCGCGGGCTCCCCGTCATCCCTCTGTCCCCCACGAAGCTCCCCGCCCTGCGCTCCCCCCACCGGGGCGACCCGGAGCCGGTCCTGTGCCGCGGCGAGTGCGGCCTCCCCGGCCATGGCGTCCACGACGCGACCGCCGACCCCGCCGGCGTGCGCGCCCTCTTCGCCGCCGCCCCCTGGGCCACCGGCTACGGCATCGCCTGTGGCCGGCCGCGGCACCATCTGATCGGCATCGACCTCGACACCAAGTCCTCGACGGACTCAGTGGCCGCGCTCCAAGATCTGGCGCTGCGGCATCTGTTCACGATCCCGGAGACGGTCACCGTCCTCACGCCGAGCGGCGGCCGCCACCTCTGGCTCACCGGCCCGCCGGACGTCGTCGTCCCGAACTCCGCGAGCCGACTGGCCCCCGGCATCGACGTCCGCGGCGCCGGCGGCTATCTCGTCGGACCCGGCTCGGTCACCGCCCATGGCGCGTACCGCCTGGCTCCGGGCGCCGCGGACCTCAACCCCGCGCCCTGCCCCCGCGCACTGCTCCGCCTCATCACACCCCCCACGCGCCCCCACCACCCCACACACTCTGCCCAGTCCCGTCCGCCCCAGGGCCAGGGCCTGGTCCAGTTCGTACTCGCGGCACACGAGGGCCAGCGCAACACCCGCCTGTTCTGGGCGGCCTGCCGCGCGTACGAAAACGGCTTCGGCGACGAACTCGCGGACGCCCTGGCCCAGGCCGCGGTCCGCGCGGGCCTGACCGAACGGGAAGCCCGAGCGACGATCGCATCGGCGGACCGGCTGACCTCCGGGCGGGGCCACGGCCGCTGACAGGGAGAAGGCAGAGGATGGAACAAGGGATGCCTCTCAGCGGGAGACACCCCTTGCCATCTGGCCGTTTGGACGTTGAAGGTGCAGCAGCCGATGCACGCCCGGGAAGCCCCCGGGGACGAACCGCGCGTGCCGGCCACCGGCACAAGTCAACTCGTCCACAGGATCGAGCCGCACAGCGGGAAGGTCCAACTCGCTGTCCAGCAACCCCTCCAGTTGGCAGAATGAACGGGCTCGCCACAGGCCCTCAGCGTCCGGATGTACCGCTTCTCCACTCGATTCCCTTCTTTCAAAGACGCTTCGTGCGTGCCGACGGGCGAAGACGGGCGAAGGTGACAGCGGAACGTGGCCGCTCCGGGCTGATCAAAAGATGCGGAGGGACTATGGCTGGTACGCATGACCGCGATGACCTTGTGGTCAGGGCTCGGCCGGCGGATCTGGATCCCGGAGCGGTGATCGCGCAGTCGCTGGACAACCAGTGGGTGAGCGCGGAGCTGACCCAGCACATGGTCAAGAAAGGGAAATCGCTGCAGGACATGGCGGACCTGCGCGGCAATGAGGTCCGCGCCGAGTACTTCCGCAGCCTCATCAATACGCGGCAGGTGGTGGTGAACCGCGTCTTCTTCTACAACAATCTCGCCGTCAGCCGCGACCTTGTCGAGGGTGGTGAGGCCCGTCGGGCACACCAGAAACTGCTGGCGGAAGGCGCCCTGGTTCCGTTTCTGTTGAGCGAGCGGGAGCCTACCGACCGTCCACGAGGAGTACATGTGGACGAGGCCGCATTCACCGCGTGGCAAGACACCGTGGAAGGCATGCCCGCTACCGACCGGGTGACCTGTGCTCGCATGTCCTGGAATGACCAGGACAACGTGAGGGACACCAATTCGGCGCTCATCAACCCTTTTGCCGCCAAGGTGCAAGGGTTGACTGCCAAGGACATCCCCCTGCTCGCCTCCCAGGTCGGTGTACCGGAGGAGAAAGTCCCGCAGTTCGCGGAGACAATCGGCGAAGTCGTCCAGTTCAGTAACGAACGGCGGATCCGCGACGCGGTGGTCACCCGGAATCTGCTGTACGAGAAGTTCGTGTCCGTCCCCGGCTCACCCGTCTCCGACGGCAGGTACGACAAGAACAAGCCATTCGCCGGGGAGATCAAGCAACTTCTGGACCTCATCTACAACGTCAATCTCGCCGACGCCCTGGGGATGTACCCGCTCACCCCGATCGGGAGCCTGCGACGAGTCGCGCTGCAAGAGTGGCGGGACATGCGCGCCACCCCGTCGAGCGAAACCATCCAGGACCCCGAACAGCTCATCCTCTTCTTGCAGCAGCAAGCCTTCGCCGCTGTCCAGGACCGCCTCACTCCTTCCGAAATAGACACGCTGACCCTCGAAGACATCTGGTTACTCCGCCAAAGCGCCCCCTGGAACCGCTACATGAAAGCGTTCAGATCGCTGACGGCTGACCCGGCGGCGTTCCACGACAGCGTGGGCGACGTCTTCGATCGCTACGTCAAGCTCAACTCCGAAATCGTCAGCCTGGCTTCGGCACGGCCCGGCACAACGGCCAAGGCGAATAGCTGGGTGCCGATTGTCGAGGTGGCTGTCACAGTCGGCGGGGCAGTTTTCACCGCGGTGACCGGCAACGAGGGCTGGGCCGTGGCCGGAAGTATCGGGGCGATGTCGACCGGCTCGTTCGGCGGCTCTGTACAACTCACCTTGCGCAATCGGCTGGCAGGGCGCCGCGAGCAGAAGTTCGCCCGTGAGATGGCCACCGTCCGGCTCGACAGCGAAGCCGAGTGGCGCCAGTTCCACGAATTGGTCCAGCGGCTGCCCGGGTACGAGGAGCGGGTCGGCGCACCGGCGGCCACCAGTACCACCACCATCCAGGAACGCGAAGAGATTCCGGAGTACTGAGCACCTTGCGAATCGTCCTGTGACTTCCTACGAGGCCCTGCGCCGGACTCACCCCGAACTGTTCGGCAATGACCCGAGCGGCATTGAGATCCTTTTCGACCCCGACGACATCGAGGCGGCCCGACTCAGCGCCGGATCCGGAGAGGCAGAGCCGATCGGCGTGGTGTACGCCGACCAGTTCATCACCATCGTCCGCGATGCGGTGCGCTTCCCGGGCGGAGCCCTGGGCCTCTACGTGAGGATCCTGCCTACTTCGGCGGCTCCTGGTGTGGTGGTCCTGCCGCTACTCGGCTCCGCAGCCGACGTGGTCCTCGTTGAGCACTACCGGCATGCCACCCGGGCGTGGCACCTGGAGGCACCCCGTGGCATGGGGGAGGCAGAAACAGCCGGGGCAGAGGACGCGGCACGCGAACTCGAGGAGGAACTGGGCACGCAGCCCGACGTGCTGATCCCCCTCGGCGAAGTACATGCCGACAGCGGACTGCTTGGCGGCCGCGCCGAGTTGTACGCCGCGCGCATCCACAAAGTTGGAAGTCTGAACACCGCCGAAGGCATTCGTCGCGCGGTGATCGTGCCCGTCACCGAGGCGGAGGACATGATTCGACGCGGAGTCATCACCGACGGCTTCACCATCGCAGTCATCACTCGAGCCCGCCTGGCCGGTCTGTTCGGCGCCTGTGCAGACGACCGTCACACCGCCTGAGCCGCTACACCGACCGTGCGGCAGGGCCGGTCGGCCTGAGTGCCGCACTGCTGCTCGCCCGGGCGGGGCTCGGTGTGGTGGTGTTGGAACGCTGTCCCGATCCGGTCACCGAGTCCCGGGCGACGGACCTGCACGCGCGGACCCTGGAGGCCCTGGCCCCGAGCGGGCATTGATGGTCTGTGTCGGGTGGGGTCAGTGGGTCGAGACCTGGAGGCAGGCCACGTCGTACTGGGAGATCGAGTGGGGGTTGGTGGAGTTCTGGGGCTGTTCGCCTGCGTAGTGGGTGCCGGCGGTGCCGTTCGGGTTGAAGGCGGAGCCGGGAGCAGTCTGGGACTGGCCGGGGCGGGTGGTCTGTTCTTCGCAGGACTGGTTGGGCTGGCCGGCGAAGGCAGGGGCGGCGCCGATGCCTGCGGCGCCGGTGAGGAGGGCGGCGGAGGCGAAGCCGAGGGCTGCGCGCTTCAGGGGGGTCATGATCGCTTCTCCTTCCATGGAGTGCCTGTCCATATGTACGTGCGGAGGGTGGGGATGGATTGTGATCGCTCTCCAGGCGCTGACTGCAAGGTTTCCTCACCGGCCCCTGAAGAGTGGACGGCCATACAGCAGCTGAGCACAGCAACCACAGCGACCGACCACGGCCGGTATCGTCTGCTTGGGGCTTCACGGCGCCCTGTATGACCGCAGGCACCCGACTCTGCCAGAGCTACGGATCAAAGGGTGGCCGTGCCCCTCCCGTGCCCGTTCGGTCGGGAAACAGCGGGGAACAGCGGTAGCCGGCAGACAACGCTCATGACGACGGCCCCTGACCGAGTTTCCTGGTCAGGGGCCGTTCATCTGCGGTGGGTGTGGGATTTGAACCCACGGTGACATCGCTGCCACGACGGTTTTCAAGAGCGTCACGGTGCCGGGCGGCGCATGCACTCTGACCTGCGCAGTACTGCCCTCTGTCACGCGGATCCATCGCTCTGGCCCACACATGGCCCATGGGGAGCGCGAGAATGCCATGGGGTGAGACGAGGCGGTGGTCGACCTGTCGTCCTCGTGCGGTGCACCTACCGAGCCGGTGCGTTCTCCGCGGGCTTGAGACAGGGGCCGGGACCCCCGATGCACGGAGCGGAAAGTGGACGTCGCCATACCGACTGCGGTGGGAGGGGGTACTGGCGCTCATCGGTCTGTGGCACGCCTTCGGTGCTCGGCGTGCCCAACACCAGGTGAAGCTTGCTCGTGTCGAGGCAAATGGTGCCTGCCATCAGCCAGCCAGCGTCCTGGTAGCCGACATCGGATCCGTCGACCGGTTTCAGGGAGGCGTGGTTTGCCTCGGCGCGGGACCGCTGGTAGCCGGCGTCGGTGGCCAGGTCGGTCCGGTGCCCTCGTGCCCCTCCCTGTGATGAGGGTGAGGTGCTGGCCTTCCGGCCCAGCGGCGGGGCGGTCGCTGCACGGAATTCAGGACGAGGCGGGGTCGTAGGCGGCTACCCGCGCTCCGCTCGGTCGACGAGGTTGGGTCACCGAGCGCGCAAGTCTCGCCAGGTAAGAGGGCACTGCTCCCGGGATGCAAAGATCCAACCGCTGTTGCATATTTGTTATGTGGGCGATCACCGGGAGGAATTGTGGAATCTTCATCCAGAGAAGAGCTAATCGGGCAGAAAGTCTTCGACCGCCAAGGCAAAGAAGTCGGCGAGATCCTAGAAGTATATAGGGGCATTCGACTTCCGATCGCCCTATTGGCTAAAGTCCGCCTCCCGAACAATCAGCATGCCAAAATGATCCCGCTCGCGACAGCCAAGCCAATAAATAATGGCATCCAAGCCCCAGTGAATGCTGAGAAGATTTGGGGAAGTCCGACGATTAAGTCCGGGCGCAGTGTCGTAGTGTCGCCAAGCCGGGTGCAAGAGATATATCGCTACCATGATGTGAGTCTTCCAAAACGATTCAAGGCTGTAAAATCATCTTCCCGGCGGCCAGGGGAGGTACTGTACCTCGATCTACCCCCAGGAGTGAGGACTGGAAGAACGTGGAAGGAGATATTGCGGGACAAGCCGAGCGAAGGCAAGTAACGCCATGACTGACATCATCAAGGGCGTAATTTCGGGCGGCTGGCTGCTACTTGTCGGGTGGATTTTCCCGACCTCCATAAACGTCGCACTCTTTTCCCTGCTTGTATTGCCGAGCCTGCAGGAGAAAGGCTGGGCACATGGAATCACCCACGCGGACGCAATCGGAAAATCACTCGCTTTCATCACCGTTTCAGTATTTGTCGGCCTTCTAGGAAGCATGACGAAAACCCCGGCATACAGAATGTTGGAAGGTTATCTTTTGCCATCCAAACTGGCGAGCTATGCGATAGAGCGTCAGAAAACTAAAAAGAATGATCTGACCAAAAAAATAGAAGACGTTGAGGCTCCTGCCGAGTTGGCAGCAATTACGACAGGTCACGGAGATGCTGGTCCAGCAGCAGTCGGGTCGGTCAATCAAGGCGGTGGAAAGAAGGACAAAAAGGCCAAACGGGCTATATCTCGTGCCAAAGTTGGCCTGTGGCGAGAAAAGCTGGATCGCTACCCTGGCGATGACAGTCAGATCATGCCAACTCGGCTGGGAAACGCGATTCGTCGGTTTGAGACGTACGGGCAAGACAGATACCAGATCGACGCTGTTGCCTTGTGGTACGAGCTGAGCTTTAGCGTACCCAAAGAACTGCGAGATCAAATTGATAGCGCCAGGGCGAATGTCGACTTCTTTGTCTGCCTCCTATACGGTCATGTACTTGTTGCGGTTTCGGCAGGGGCTACTCTGCTCGCCGCCGATCACCCTTATGCACTGATTCTCTGGGCGTCCATGATTGGGCTGCTCGCCTTTTCCTACCTATGGTATTTGTGCGCCACGAGAATGACCGACAATTGGGCGGCCGTCATCCGTGCGATGATAAATCTCGGCCGCAAGCCCATGGCCGAATCTCTGGGATTGAAAGTTCCTGCTTCCTTGGAAGAGGAACGGAAAATGTGGGAGTATGTGAGCGCCCTGGTGAGCGAACCTTACATCCTCGAGGCTTCCCAGCTAATTAATCCGTTCCGCGCCCAAAAGAGCGAAAACATCGAAGGGCCTGCGCGCTGAGGGCATGGAGTTGGCGAATTGGCTTTGGCTGGTGCCTCGGTCCGCGTAGTCGCGGTAGGGGCGCCTTGATGAAGTAGGGCAAGGTCTACCGCGCTCGGACAGGGACGGTCCTCTAGAGCGTCACGGTGCCGGGAGGCGCATGCTCTCTGACCTGCGCAGGACTGCCGAATGTCACGCCGATCCATCGCTCTGGCCCACACATGGCCCATGGAGCGAGCGCAGAGCAGAGCAGTTGATCATCGCCATAGGCCACGGCTCCGGAGGCCGCTTCTGTCCCGGAGGTTCGCGCACGTCACGGACCTTTCACCGGCTGATGAGAGATGGCCCGTCCACGCATAGTCCACCGCCCTCGCTATTCCCGAGCTTCCACAAGAGGACCGGTGACTAACGGACTGGTCACTCTTCGTCAGCCTCCTGAGTGGCTAGCCACTCCACTGCAAGCTCGTGGAGGGTTCGATCGCCGTTGACTACCCAACGCATCGGACCTTGAACTGCAACCGGCGCCTTGGCCCAGCCAGAGAGTTCCCAGATACGGATGACGAGCCCACTGACCGAATAGGCGAGCCCGTCGTAGGACCAGAGTAGGGGCCTTGTACGGTGGTTCTGCCAACGGGCCTGATACCTGCGCTCGTCGGCCGCAAGCCATTCCTGGGTGGCTACCATCTCCAGAGCGTTGCTCGGAACGTAGGTCAGCGGTGTTCCGTCTTTGACAACGTGGGCGTTGACAAGGGTGGGAACCGTGGGGGGCCGTCGGTGTCGTGGTCGTGCCGAAGCCACGTGTTCGTCGTGCAGTTGCGGTAGGGGGACTCTACTGCGCACATCTTCCAACACCATTTGGGCGAGCTCCCTGCATCGAGCCTCGTTGGTGAACGTGCTCATGAGGAATGAGGTAGAGCCGTAGTTGACGTTCACGCGGTAGATAAGCCAGGACAGGATGGACCCGACCAACTCGGGTATGGTTTCCAGCACGGATTCGATTGGAAATTCCAGTTCGTCAATTTCCATTAGATCGAGCAACTGGAACACCAGATGAGTGATCAGCATGTCGCCGTGCTGGGCAGTGGCGAGCGTACGGCCTTCGAGTCGACCCCTCAGAGCGTTGAGGGCCTTTCCTGCCTCTCGCTGGATCTGCACACACCGCCAAATACGGAAGGCGCTCGGGACTTCACCGAAGAGCCGCTGATACGCTCCCTGGGCACCTGCCTCCCAGAGTAGTTCGGTGTCCCGCTTGGCCCGTACGGCAAGCTCCGGTGACCTGTAGGCACATGCGAGAGCTACGGCCGCTTGTACGACCGAGCATCCCGAGTCTGGTACGGGCTCTGCTTCACCACGCTTATACACGTAGGTCTTGCCCAGTGTCAGGTCGAGATCCTCACGAATCAAGGCCTGTTTCTCATCCAACGAGATAAAATCACGACGATAAACATCGTTTTGAGTGTTCGTGGTTTCGGCAATTCGGTAGACATAGCCGGCATAGTCATCACCTAGGGCGATAACTCGGACCGCAACATCGGCATCTGCAACGGTCTCTGGTGTCTCCTGCATGGCTCTGTGAATGGAAGTAACGGTTTGGGCGCCGTTAACCACGGTGGCGTGCGTTAGCTTCAATTCCACAGGGTAGTCGGGATTCCGACGACCGGGGTAGAAGGGTTCGATCCGGTCACACAAGATGGTGATTCCGTTGTTGAAGTACCAGAAATTTTCCGGCTCTTCTGTGAGCGTCTTCTCGATTCCGACATTGATGCGAGTAAGTCCCAACGACTGTCGGATATTTTTTGAAAAGAGCGTAGAGCCGTGCAGCTCGTATATCTCCGCAACGTCCCTGGCCCACAAGCTTCCTTGGTAGGAGGTGAACGGGAGATCGCGTCTGAGCCATTTCGGCATGCGAACCGTGATGTTCACCGGATCGGGCATCCGGTCCTCCCGTAGCTGCTGCAGCAACTCGGGTGTGTTCATCAGGCTGTAACTCAGCATCGGCCCATGGCCGTGATGTTCATCGCTGGCACGGTCAAGAATCGCGGCTGCATGAGAGCTGAGCGGATCGTTCCCGGCGAGCGCGATGATTAGATGGATCTTGAGATTTGGATCACCCAACGCCGAGTCGAGGAGGGCTGTGAATGGCTGCAGCTTTCTATTGAACGTGTCGAACTGCCTGTTTTCCAGCAGCCGCAGTCCATCGATGAAGGCACGGGCCGCGTCCGTGTGGAAGCCTGCGGTTCCCCGATCGCTCCACTTTGCCTGAACCAACCAAACCTGGGCACCGTCTCTCACGGCCACAGCGTCGATTCCATTATCGTCACTCCCATCGATCACTGCCTCGGCACAACGCCTCAGCTCCCACCCTGTGACCCGGCGGATAGCTGTGGCTGCCACTGCCCGTGAGAGAAAAGCGCGCTCGCGCTCCTGCTTGGAGTTCCGCTGTAGGTCGCTTTCGTCTATGAGCCCTTGGTATGCCTGCGTCAGGGCTGAGCGCATCTGGTGCAGCTCAAGTGGCGTAGTCTTCACGGTTCCTCATTCAGGATCAACGCTCGATCGGCCGTCGCTGGCTTACCTTGAGCCTCATTTAGACAGGATGAGGCATGCCCAACCCGGGTGAGCACCGCATTAGGAGTTCGATCGCTGGCGCTCGGCCCCACGCCCGCTTGTGACTGTGACAGCTGTGCGGGGGCACTCAAGGGTGCGTCTGTGTGCTGTTGTTTATGCCAGCGGGAGATGTAAATGTGCCCTACCCGGCTAGGGTATCGATCCTCTGCAAAACCTGACGCATTTCGACAGGGACCTCATCCTTTCGGATTTTTTTGGCCAGGGCATCGAATGAGACCGCCTTGTATCCATTATCCTGCAATTGCTTATTCAGTCCGGACATGATGCCCTTCGGCGGGCAAACGGAACGGCGATACTCAACATTAGCCCATTTAGGTGTGAAGTCAGCAAGGGTGGCAGCCGTAATGTTCACCTCATGAACTTTTGCTGATCTCTCCGTGGCCTGCCGCTCGCAGTTGAATTTCGCGAATACGTCGCCATACATATCGGCCATCAGTTGATTCATGACACGCTCGACCTCAACCACCGGGCACCCGGAGAGTCGGGAAATCGCAGTAGTCGACAGGAGATAACTCTCTAGTTCCTTCTTCTCCCACACGTGGCATTCTAGGCCCGCGTTCACGAGTTTAGCGCGCACCGAGTCCACCTGGGCTGGCGTCCGGTAATCTCGATCGAGAATGATGATGGACCCCACCGAGCTCTTCAGGAAGTCTTGCACGAGCCACCCAAACGCTTCAGCGTTACTCCAATTCGAATAGCCGTTGATGGGTACTACCGCCAACTCCATATCTGCCACGATGCGGGTGAATCCAAGATTCTTGGCCAGGATGCGCAGAGTCCTCAAGTCCTTTCCCTCTACGAAGACTATCCCTTTCGCTCGGAGAGCCTTAGCCATTCCGAGATTGAAAGCGGTTCCGAGGGCGGCACTGAGGGTTTCCATTCCCTCTTTTCGGGGGGCTCGAATAGCATTCCTCTTCGACTTGTCGATCCAGACGATCGACTTACTGTCAGCCTCCGCTAGCACTTCACTCGAATGTGTTGCAAGTACTACCTGGATTCCAAGGGAGTCGATCAACCTGATCAGTCGACGCTGAAGATCGGCATGCAGAAAAACCTCGGGTTCGTCCAGGACTAGCGTTGGGTTATCTTTGAGGCGATAAATATGCAAGAGAAGTTGAAGCCAAATCTGCACACCATCGCCTGCCCATACTAGTTCCTTCTCTCTTGCGCTACCCGGTTCCGTATAAAAGACGTCGATGCTTGTTTTCGGGCCATACTGCACGGCCGGAACCGAGATTTCCATTCCTCCCATCCAGGGTTCGGCGAATTCAATAAAGTCGCTCCAGTCTTCATTGCTATTACTCAGAATGCGAAGCTGGTTCCTAAAGTGTCGACTGCTCAGTCGTGAGGCTTGATTCTTCTTCACGTAGTCATATGTCAAGATCTCTTCTACGTGCTCTAGCGGTGTAAGCGCAGGGATGATGCCGATGGGTGAGTATCCATCCTTGACCTGCTTCGGGGTCCTCGGGATCCTTCCGGTGCTGTCCAGCAGGTAGAAATATGGAGTGTCATCAGCATCGGATTCGACATTCGGCCAAATGGCGCGCAGCTTGGATCCGTTTTGCCAAGACAATTCCAGGCTGGTTTCTTGGTTATCCCGAAATTCGTGACGCACGCTCTCGTTGAGGAGCTCGAAATCTTTCACGGGAATTGGGTAACCCTGCATCCAGGAAGATTCGTGCTGGCGACTCAGCGAAAACTTGGTCCTTTTGGCGCTCCGCAGGCATGCCTCTGCGAATTTGAGGGCCGACAGGATTGTGCTTTTCCCGGCGCTATTTGGTCCCACGAGGAGGGATGATTCCCTGAGTGTGATCGTAAAGTTTTCGAAAGCCTTGAAGTTTCGGAGCTTGACCTGCTTGATCAACTCGCCCTCCCCGTTGAGCTGTGCTGCAGCCCCTGAGGCTGATTGTCTGCCCAAGGAGCCTGATGCTGGTTGATCGTAGGAGAGGTCAACGGGCGGCGGATGCCCTTTGCGCTTTTCCGTGGCGGCCAGCACTTATGCCGTTAATCGATAGCCGTTCGATTCGGAGGCTCTGTACGGCAGACCTCTGGAGGCCCCCTGCGGCCGGCGGAGCGAGTTTGGCCGGTGTCCTGCCCGGGCTGGGGTCGAGCCTGATCAGGGGGCCGTAGGCTGGTCGGCAACTCGGGCAGGCCTGTCCCCTGCCTGTGTCCGAGTGGCCCTCTGGTCTTGCTCGGCGCGGGTCCCTGACCGGGGAGGTGGCTACAGCCGTGGAGCTGACCGCCCCAGCCACAGCGAGGTTTGTCCTCATCAACCCTTCGCCGTTCGGCTGCGGCCGACGACCGGCGGCCGGGCCGTGCCGTGCCGGGCGAAGACAGGTGGCGGCCCGAGCCGGCGTGCCTTGATGACGTAGGGAAGCTCTGTCCGCGCAGGGGGCGAGCGCGTCCCCTGACCCATATGCCTCGCGATCAGATCCCCCGAAGCGACTCCAGGACGCTTCCACGCAGGCCCGGCGACGTAGCGATCGTCGCGGTGGACCGGAGGTCGTGAGTGGCCCCATCCACATCCATGACGACGGCGCCGGCTTCGCGAGCGATGGCGACGCCCGCCGCCATGTCCCACGGGTGGTTGCTAAGGGCGATGCTCGCATCGAGCTTGCCTGAAGCGACCCACACGAGATCCACAGCTGCCGAACCCAACATCCTCACGCGCAGCACCCGCTCAGCGAGGAGCGCAGTGAGCGCGAGTCGGCGCCTGTTCCGTTCCCGCGCTCGCTCTCCCACTGCGTAGTCCCCAATGGCGACGATCGCCTCGCTCAACGTCTGCGCGCGGCTAGGGGCAATCCGCGCTTCGCCGCAGTAGGCCCCTAGCCCTTCCGCCGCCCTGTAGCGCTGCCCCAGAAAAGGCAGGTCGATGACGCCCAGAACTGAGCGATCGTTCTCCACGAGCCCCAGCGAGACCGCACAGAGCGGCAAACCGTTGACGAGGTTCGCAGTGCCGTCGACCGGGTCAAGCGCCCACGTGAGCGCGCCCCCGATTCCCGAGCCGCCACTCTCCTCCCCCAGAAAGCCGATCTCCGGAGTCTCATTGAGGAGGAAGCTGCGGACCTGCTCCTCCACTGCGTAGTCGATCTCTGAGGCCATATCTCGGTCGCCCTTGGCTGTCACCGTTCCAACAGCCATGTCGGTCACCAGGGTCGACGCCTGATCCAGCGCCACACTTGCGACATGAAGGAGCGCCCGCAAGTCAGTCATTCAGCTGCTCGCCTTTCCCACAGCGTGGTGAAGATCTGATCGAACGTCGGGTATAGGCCGCCGGTGGTCCGTCGCTTCCGGACGAGGAACGTTGGGGAGTCCACACCACGAGTCTGCGGGAGGTACGGCTGAGCCACACACAACTGCGAGTCGATCAACGTGATGTTGAACCGAATGGGCTCGTCATAGACACCGAACTCAATGCGCTTCGCCGCTTCTGGGCTGAGCCGCTCGACAACACGATCCTGCAGGATCGTCAGGTTCAGCGCGGTGAGCGCCGACAGCCGGCCTTCCGGGTATCCCTCTTCCTGCTCCCGCTCAGCGATGAACTGCCCGTACGGCTTCAGAAACAGGGCCTTGAGGGACGTGCCGTCCTCGATGATCTGCCGGAGCCGGGCATCTGAGTACGACTGACAGAGGAGGTTCAGCGAGAGCCCGCTAATGCGGATCTCCTTTGCCTCATCAAAGAGTTCGGAGGCAGACACCTTCGCCTGAAACTCCGAACGACTGGCGTAGACGCCGGTGAGATCGGCGAATTGGTCCCCCACGATCTGAGTAAGCGCATCCCGCGGCTCCCCGTCGGTCAGCCCTGGTGCCGACTGCCGCACCATGAGTTCAGCTGCAACCAGTACATCGCCGGGCGGAGTCGCGCTGGTCTCCCAGGACTCCAGCGCTTCGGGGCTGACAGTCCAATCCAGCATCGTGGACAGGAGATCCGCGAACTCTGTGAGCTGCAGCCCTCTTGCTGCTCGGGCGGCTGCGAGCTGATTGCGTGCCAATGCCCCGAGGTCAGGACGATATGACGCCCGTCCGTGCATTGAGACGACTGTGCCGGGTTTGCTGCTGCTCTCCATGTCCCCCTCCGAGCAAGCTTCAGGCGCCGGCTGCCCTGCGCGTGCGTTCCGGCGCCGCCGCGCCCTTGATGGGCGCCTTGTCGTGCGGATACGGCTGACCCACACGTCCGTACAGCTCGATCAACTGTGCCTGAAGCACGGCCACTGAGCGGCGAAGATCCTTCATCTCCTCTTTGAGATCTTCGAGTGCTGTCGCATCGGTCGTTGGTTCCAACCCGGCGACCTGCTGCTGAAGCTGCAGGAGCCCGTCGGTCACCTCCTGCAGAGACAGGCGCTCGGACTCCGACTCCTCAGGGGTTGCACGTACGTACACGGCCTTGCCTGGCTGGCCGTAGATCAACCCCTCGTTGCGCAGAACCTTGAGAGCATCTCTGACCACCGTCGTGGAAACCCCGTGCTGTTTGACCAGTTGGGACGCCGACGGGATTGGCGATCCCACCGACAGGTCCCCCCGCGCGATCTGCCCACGTAGATCGTCCGCGAGCCGCTGGTAGGCGGGGCCTGTTTGCGTCTCGACCACTGGGCCTCCTCTGTATGCACCTAGCTGCACTAACCACAGCTAGTGCAACACAGTCCGCCTTCACCGGACCAGCAAGACCTGAAGAGACATCTCACGGAACCCCTTGACAACCTCATGCACTAGGTTGAACCTAGTGCGTGAGGTTGAGCCAGGGTGAGACAACCCGAGGCACTTCCGAGCAAGACAAAGGCCCCGGCGGAATCCGGGATCCGAAGGTGCGGGAACACCTTCGGGCCCACCGCCGAGGCCACGCATCGAATCCCGTACAGAGGAGTTCAACGATGCTCAACCAGCGTACTTCCGGGGGCTTACCGGCTGTTGCCCCCTCACCGCAGGAGGACGAGCGGTCTCGCTTCGTCCAGGGTCTGCGTAGCCTTGCGGACTGGCTGGAGCAGACCGACCTGCCGGTCCCGTCCGACCAGCGGATGCTTCTGCCGTTTCACAGCAACACGGCTGTTGAGAAGTTCGCCGCGGCTCACAGCCTTGAAGTCGAGTACGACAACGAAGGAAACGCGAGCACCGATCTGGCCTTCGGGCAGGTCAGGTACCACGTATATGGCTACGTGGACTTCGATCAGCATTGCGCCCGCGCCGATGAACAGCGGGCCCGGCAGTGGGCGGACGAGCACGGCCTGGTCCTGCGTCCTGTGGACGAGGTGGTGTGATGGCTGCGTCCCCGTTCTACGACCTGCGGCCTGTGTGTCGAAAGTCCATGTGCCCGCGCTGCCGCCGCCAAGTGCCGGTATCGCGCTGCCGTACAGCTCGCGAGGTGTGCGGGCAGTGCGGCAACGAGTGGGCGCCGACCTCCGGGATCGAACGGGCGGTGGTGCGCTGATGGCTCGCAGCATCGTGCGCGGCAACGCGCACCCTCACCGCCCGCTCCTGCAGCTGGCCGCCGACGACTACGTTCCGGCCACGAGCACCCTGGCTGGTGCGGCCTGCACCGGGACCAAAACGGATCTGTTCTTCGACGGCGATCCTCGGTCTGTCGCGCTGGCGAAACAGATCTGCGACTCCTGCCCCGTGCGAGCGCTATGCCTTGAGCAGGCAATGGCCCGCAAAGAGCGGTTCGGGATCTTCGGTGGCCTCACCGCGGACGAGCGGCGGAAGCCTCGGCGCCGGAAGGTGGTGCGGGCAGCATGACCCAGCCCACCTCCCCCTTCCAGCCTGGTGAGCAGTACGTGCTCACCGACGCGTCCGGCCGCACCTACGTCTCGTCGGCGCCGACGGCGCACGCGCCCGTCCCGCAGGCCATCCAGGTGTCACAGCGCATGGCAACGCACTGCGCCTGTGCGCATACGCCGGCCCCCGTTAGGCGAACGCATGGCCTGTCGCCCGCCTTGATGCTCGCGGTCGGTGCCGGGGGCGTCGTCGTGCTGGTCGCCCTGCTGCTGTCCGTCGCCGTGGTTGCCGCGTCGGTCGCTACCTGCGCTCTCGCGCTGACGGTCTGCGCCGTGGTGCTGCGCTCCATGGTCAACAAGTCGCCTGCACGCGGCCGTTACCGCCGCTGACCTTCTCATCACCCTTCTTCGCTTCCCGGCTGCCGGTCCGTACCGGCCCAGGTTCGTGCTGCCTGTGCGCGCCCGGCAGCCCCTCACTTCGGAGGTACACCCTTCATGTCCACCGGGACACTTCGCACTGCTCCCGCCAGGCCGACCCTCGCCTCGCTGACCCGCGCCAACAGCCATCTGCGCCGCCAGCTCGCGGCCCTGCGCCACGACCACTCCGAGCTCCTGGTCGTGGCCCGCGCCGCCGTCACCGCGCAGTACGACGGCCAGGCGCTGCCGCTCACGGTCCTGATCGACACCCTCGACCAATTGGGTGCCCTGCCCGAGTTCGCGCCGCAGGTCACCGACGACGGCCTCGCGGCCCTCACCGCCGACACGCTCCCGCTGGCTGGGAGGCGAGTCGCGTGACCGCCCGTCCCCGCTGCCCGGGGTGCGGTTGGCACCCCGCCCACCGCAGCCAGCGCGCAGCCCGCCGTGCCGCCCGCGCGCATACCTGCCACCCCGCCCACGTACGGAAGGCAGCCCTGCGATGACCGCCTCGAACACCCGCCGGCCGCACAACCTCCGCCTCCTCGAAGGAGACCTCGTCATGACCAACCAGATCACATCTATGCCCGCCACGGCCTTACTGGAGCTCGCTGCCTCGTACCGCCAGGAAATCGACGGATCGCGCGCTGAGCAGCGCCGGACCGAGAAAGAGGCCATGCGTCGCGGGGCGGTGGAGTGCGCGGAGGAGTTCGTGCTGCGGCACTTCCCCGACACACTCGCCAAGTTGTTTTCCGACGTGTCCTGGCAGGGCTACCCCGATGGAGGGCCGCAGGGATCCCGCTTCCTCGCATCCGCCGTTGCCGCGCTCGGTGAGGGCCTCTTCCTTCACTACACGCGTCGCAAGACGTACGCCGAGGGATACATGGACGGCTCGCAAGACGTCCTCACGCTGATCCGATCGTGCCCGTGTGGCAATTACCCGCACACCGAGGTGAGCGACGACTACGGCCTCGCTCTCGCCCTGGAGGAGATGCAGAAGTCCGGCTACTGCCGCGGTGCCTGCACTCCGGACGGGTTGCGCCGCCGGGGGAGCGGCAATGAATCCCGCTGACCTTCCCGAGTCCGTGACGATTCCGGACCGGCCCGTGATCCGCCGCCGCGCCTACCTCGCAGTCTGCGTGATCGAGCCGGGGGCGTTCTCCGAGCACTGGCACGTCTGGCATGCCAACGGCGCCTACGTCGGCTACTGCACGGATCCCGCGCTGATCGACCTCACCATCGCCCAGGACCCGGGCGCCCCCAGTAGGTAGTTGCGCTTCCCGCCCGGCGTGCCGGACCCGTGAGTCCGCGCCGGGCGGGATCCAACCCTCGAACTCTCCGCCTCGTACGCCTCGTTGAAGGAGGCCCTGCTCGTGAACACCGCCCTGACCGTGCTGGCGGCCGGCCCCGCCCCCGTCGTCACCGTCCCGATCCTGTTGGCCCTGCTCGTCACCGGGATCGTGCTGTGCACGTACGTCGGACACCGCTGGTCCACGCTGATCGTCGGCGTCCTGATCGGCCTGTTCCTCACCGGCGGCTTCGCCGAAAGCACCAAGACCATCGTCTCCGAAACCGTGATCTCTGTGGTTTCCGGCATCTCCGCCTCGGTCGGGTGAGCACACGATGACCACGGACTCACTCACCGTCGAGGCCGGCGCTGAACCTGTACGCCGGGACTGGCTGCTCTACGCCGGGATGGGCGCCGTCGGCCTGGCGGCCGCGGCCTCTTCCTACGCCGCCCTGCAGGACCTCGCGGTTCGTACCGGCTGGTGGAAGGGACTCTCCTGGCTGCTGCCCTTGACGATCGATGCCTACGCCATGACCGCCGTCCGGGTCTGGCTCGGGAAGTCCACTCGCAACAGCCACGCCCGTGCATGGGCCAAGGCCAACGCCATCGGCGCGATCGTCCTGTCAGTGGCCGGCAACGCCGTTGACCACGCCATCGCCGCCAACGTCCTGCCTGTTCGCTGGCCACTGATCGTCGCCGTCTCGGCAGTCCCGCCCATCGTCTTGGGACTGTTGGTCCACATGGCGCACCTGCGGACCCTGTCCCCCGCCGACGGCCAAGAGGGCGGTACCCCTGCCGCCAATGACCGGCAGCAGGCCCCGCCGGATCGTTCAGTGGCACCCCCGCCGCCCGCACCACCGAAACCCCCTGCCGCCGACAAGCCGAAGCAGCCCCGCCGCCCGGCGAACGGCAGCGGCAAGCGGCAGGAGCTGCCACCCGGCAAGACCGACAACGAGCTGATCGCCGCTGCTCGCGAGCGCGCAGCCGCGGGGCAGGACCCGTCCGCGACCTGGCTGATCAAGACGTACGGGATCGGCACGAGTCGAGCCGCCCGGATCCGCGAAGCCGCGAAGACTCAGCCGGCTCCGGAGCCGCAGAACGTCGCTGAGTTAGCGCTCGCAGGTGGTGAGGGCTGATGTCCGCCGCGCACGCGAAGTGCTGTGACCCCAACGGCACGGTCCACGGGATACCCACCTTCCCGTGGCAGATGGCCCCGATGGGCCTGGCCACCCGCCGCCAGCTGCGCGCCCGCGGACTGCGCCCGGGCGGCCAGCAGATGGCCGCACAGGTCATGCGCTACAGCCGCGGCACCGGAGCGCCCCGCGTCGCCTACCTCTACCGGATCGCCAACGCCCGGCCTGTCCGTCCGATGACCCCGGCGAAGTGGGCCGCTCACGCCAAGGCGATGGCCGCGCGCCGCACCTGCCCGGCCTGCCGGAAGGACGCCGGATACGTCATCCCCACCTCGCTCGGCATGTGCGTCACCTGCGCCTATCCCACCTCTCATCAGGAGCTCACGTCATGACCAACCGAACACGTATCCGGACGGCGAAGGTGCCCCGTGGCACCACCGCCATCCGCATCCCCCGGCAGGGCCGCCGCCGCATCGGCCGCCGCGCTGCTCAGCCGATCGTCCTGGTCGTCCCCGAGCAGCCTTCGCTCGGCGCTCGCGCCGCTGCGGCGGCAGGGGGCTGGCTCTGGGACCGTCGCGGTTCGTGGGCGCCGACAGCCATAGCCCTCGCCGCGTTCCTCGCCGCTGCGATCGTGCACGCGCTGGCCTGGTGGAGCGGGCTCGTCCTCGCTCCCGCTACGGCGGCCCCGCTCATCTGGCTGCTGCGGACGAACCGGCAACGCCCCGCTGGCGACCCGTCGGTACGCCGCTGGCGCAACGGCCTGGTGCTGCTCGCCACCACGGCCACCGCGTGGGCCGCACTCGCGCTGGCCTTCGGCCCCACCGCTGGCCCCCTCGAACTCCTATGGCTGATCAGCACCATCGCCGCCCAGACCCTGTGGCTGCGCTCCCGCCGTACCCCGGACCCGACTGAGGAGATCCGCTGATGTCTTCCGCCACCCCGCCCCCGAACAGCGGCAACGGAGCCGCACCCCCGCGCAACGGCCACAACTCGTCAAGCGGTTCCGGCGGGGGGAACTGGTTCACCAGCCCCGGCGGAGCGCAGAGCCCCAACGGAAGCAGCCGCTCGCGGACCACAAACAGGACCCGGACGCGCGAGTACCACTTCCACATCAACGACCAGGGCCAGGGCGCGAATCGTGGCAGTGGTCAGAACAGTGGCCGGAAGTTCTTCGGCCGCGGCAACGGCTCCCGGCAGGGCGTCCATAGCCCGCTCGCAGATCCAGAGTTCTTCAACAACGCCGATATCCGCACTTACTGCGAGAACGGCCGCGGCCTGTTCCTGCAGTTCTCCTTCGAACTCGCCAGCGCTGCCGAGGTCTTGAACGCCGTGCTCAAGGAGGTGCCCGACCCGGAGGGCCGCGCGTTCGGCTCCCGGATGAGGGCCCGCCGGGTGTCGAAGAAGCTCAAGAAGGCCGCAGACGATGCCCGCGACACGGCCAAGAACATGGCCGCCACCTACGCCGCCTTCCAGCGCGAATACGACCCCGAACTCGCCCCTTACCGAAGCCGCCAGCGCCCGCGCCAGACGGGCCGCCGCTTCGACTTCAACAGCTAACCCAAGGTGAGAGGAAGCCAGGCCGTGTCCCAGTCGAACCCGGAGCAGATGTACGAGGACCAGCTGCGCGCCGCCCAAGGCGGCAGCGGCGTCGTCGAATACCTGCTGCACCGCGCCAAGCCGCATCTGCCCCCGTGGCTCGCGGGCATCGGGACCGGCCTGGCCTCCCTGCCCGCCCACTACTACTGGCACAACAGCGCCGCCGCGACGGCCGGCCTCACCCTCGCCTCCGTCGCGCTGACTGGCACGACCTGGTGGGCAGGCAAATCCACAACCGCGCAGCGCCGCCTACACTCCGCGATCACGGTGGCCGTATCCTCGACCTGGTTCACCGCGGCAGCCATCGCGGGACCCGACGCAGGACCACTCCCGAGTCTGTACTTCATGGGCGCCCCCGCACTCGCCCTGACCTGGAACATCCGGCAGATCCTGCGCCGCAACCCCGAAGGCTCCACCAGCGCCGACGGCGGCATCCTGGAGAAGGTCGGCCTGGCCAAAACACAGGTCACGAGTTTCACGGTGGCTCCGAACAAGGCCACCTTCGACCTGCAGCTGCCCCGCGGCGAACTCACCCAGGACGACGTGAGCAAGGCCCTGCCGCTGCTCGCGAGCGCCATGGATGTCTCCAAGAACGCGGTCCGCGTGACGCACGATCCGGACTCCGCCTCCCGGGTCCAGCTCACCGTCGTCCCGCACGACCTGCTCAAGAACACCGTCCCCTGCCCCGGCCCCTCCCACCCGGGCGGCTCCATCGCCGATCCGGTTCACGTCGGGATCTACGAAGACGGCACCGAAGCCGTCATGTACTTCCCAGGCGACCCCGACGCCGGCCGCAACGCGATGTTGCTGCTGATCATGGGGATGACCGGCTCCGGAAAGTCCGAGGGCGGCATGACCGCGCTGGCGGAAGTCCTCACCCGCCGCGATGTCGTGGTGTGGGCCTCCGACCCGTCAAAGGCGGACCAGACGCTGGGGCCGCTGCTCCCCGCGATCGACTGGGCCGCGCTCGACATGACCTCGACCAAAGCCATGATCGAGGCTCTCAAAGCTGCGGTCCCGGCCCGGACGCGGTGGCTGGCCAAGTACGGCTACAAGCAGTGGGTCCCCGCCTGCGCCGAGACCCAGGCCGACGGCTCCCCAGGCATGCCCTACCTGGTCGCCTGGTTCGAAGAGGCCGCCAAGACCATCCGCGAGACCGACGACGACGTCTTCACCGGCATCGCCCAGGAGGTCCGATCCGCCGGCGTCTCGCTCGTGGTCTCCATGCAGCGCGCCTCCGGCAACCAGGTCTCCACCGACACCCGCGCCTCGCTCGGATCGTCCTGGGTCTACGGCGTGCGCAACGACCGCGACGCCCAGTTCGCCCTCGACGACGACGTCTTGGACGCAGGCGCCGCACCCCACACCTGGAAGGACAAGAAGCCCGGCTACTGCTACCTGGTCGCCAACGGCATCCCCGAGACCTTCTGGGCCACTCCCGCCCGCTCGTATCTGACCGCCCGCGAATACCTCGACTGGGTCGTCCTCACGTTCGCCGACATCCGCGCCCAGGGCGACCCCGTCACCGCGAACGCCACTGCCAAAGCCGTCGGCCGCCTCTACACGAAGCGCACCCGCTACCCCATGCCCGGCACCACCCAGCCCCAGCCCCTGGAGGACGCAGCCATGACCGGCCAACAGCACGGCTACGACGATCAGGAGGACCACGACCGATACGACGACAGCGACCAGGACGAGCGCGACACCGACGACGAGTACGACGACGACCAGGACGACATCGACCCCGAGCAGGAACTCCCGCCGGTCACACGAGTCCTGCAGCTCACCGAACGGTCCGCAGAGAAGCCGAAGGTTCAGCTCTCGCCGAGCCAGGCCCGGCAGGCGATGGAGGAGATCCTCGACGAGTTCGAAGCCGAGGACCGCGACATCGTCCGCCCCGCCGACTTCATGGAGCACTGCGACCGCCACGGCCGCTCCCGCTCCTGGGTCTCCAGCCAGGTTGCTGCGTTCATCGTGGCCGGCCGCCTGGCGGAAACCGGAGAGACCGGCGTGTACCGCATCGTCCGCGACGACGAAGCAGCCTGACGGCCCTGACGCGTCGGACGCGTCTGACACTCCTGACGGCAACGGGCCCCAAACGCACAGGTCATACGTGCGCGCGACCCCTGTCAGACGCGTCTGACACCCCGGGCCTGACGGCTCTGACAGCCCTTTCACAGCAGGGCACCGGGCCAGGGTTTCTGGACTTTCTGGACCGCTCTACGCGCGCACGCGTGCGCGCGACGCGCCTCCTCGGAGCAGCCCGCGATGGGGGGTGTCACGGATTTCGAGAATCCACGTTCCATCAGACATGGGATCGATCAAGACCGAGGCGAGACACCCCGGTTCCACTCGGCCCGCCCATCTGTCCCGAAGGAATCATGTATGGCCAGCGCCACCCACTACTCCGCTGCACTCGATCAGGCGCTGCGCGCCGCCCGATCCGGCTTGGCAGTCATTCCACTGAGCCGCACCAAGCTCCCCGCCGTCCGCTCGCCGCACCGTGCCGAACGCCGTGGCGTCCGGTGCCGGGGCGAGTGCGGGCAGATCGGCCACGGCATCCACGACGCCACCACCGATCCCGACGCCGTAGGCGCCCTCTTCGCCGCCGTCCCCTGGGCGACCGGCTACGGCATCGCCTGCGGCCGCGCTCCCCACCACCTCATCGGCGTCGACCTGGACGTCAAGAACGACACCGACGGCATCGCCCACCTCGAACAGCTCGCCCGCGAGAACGACTTCACCATCCCCGAGACGGTCACCGTCCTAACCCCGAGCGGCGGCCGCCACCTCTGGCTGACCGGCCCCGCCGAATCCGCTGTCCCGAACTCGGTCGGCCGTCTCGCCCCAGGCATCGACATCCGCGGTACCGGCGGCTACTTGGTGGGCCCCGGATCGGTCACCACACGCGGACGCTACGCGCTCGCTCCCGGCACTGAACGCCACCCCGTGGCGAGCGCCCCCAAAGCCCTGCTCCGTCTCCTGGCCCCGGCCGCGCCAACTCCGGCGGGCTCGATGGCGCTCCCCGTCTCCGGCAGCCAGGCCGTAGCCCTAGTGGCGTTCGTCCTGGACGCACCCGCCGGCCAGCGCAACGACCGCCTGTACTGGGCCGCCTGCCGGGCGCACGAGACCGACCAGGGGCAGCAGCTCGCCCAGGCCCTCGTGGACGCCGCGGTGCACATCGGCCTCCCCGAAGCCGAGGCCCGCGCCACGGTCGCCTCTGCCGCCCGCCGCTCCACGCGAGGCGCCTAGTGACCTCTCAGCCCAACAGCACCGCCCCGACCAGCACCCCCGATCTCGCCCGGCAGATCGTCGCGGACAACGGCATCGACCCCGACAAGAAGGGCCCCTCCCAGGCAACCCAGATCGCCGCCATGGCCCGCGAGCGCTACCAATTCTTCATGTCCGACGACGGCCGCCCCTACGCCGTCCAGATCGACGGCCCCAATCTCGCCTTCCCGCTCCGCAACAAAGCTGGCCTGCGCTCCCAGCTCGCCCGGCAGTTCGCCGACGCCAACAACGGCACTGTCCCCTCCAGTTCAGCCCTGACCGACACCATGACCGTCCTTGAAGGAGTCGCCGCCATGGCCGACCCCCAAGTTCCCCAGCTGCGCACCGCCCGCCATGAGGGGCGCATCATCATCGACCTCGCCACCACCGACGGCCGCTGCGTCGCCATCGGCACCGACGGATGGCAGCGCCTCGCGTCCTCGCCCGTGGTCTTCCGCCGCTCCGGCGCCATGAAGCCCCTGCCCGAACCGATCCGCGACGGCGACGGCATCGCCCAACTCCGCGCCCTGATCAACACCACCGACGACGGCTTCCACCTCCTGGTGGCCTGGCTGATCGCCGCGTTCATCCCCGACCTGCCCCACCCGATCCTCACCTTCCGAGGCGAGCAGGGCACCGGCAAGTCCAAGGGCGCATCCATGGTCATCGGGATCATCGACCCGTCCGGTGCCCCGAAGCGCACCGCGCCGCGCGACATCAAGTCCTGGGCCACCCAGGCCTTCAACTCCTGGGCCCTGTGCATCGACAACATCAGCACCGTCCCCGACTGGCTCTCCGATGCCCTGTGCCGGGCGGTCACCGGCGACGGCATCGTCGACCGCGCCCTCTACACCGACGACGACGTCGTGGTTCTCGAATTCCGCCGCGTCCTGGCCATGACCACCATCGACGCCGGAGCCCTAGCCGGCGACCTCGCGGAACGGCTGCTGACCATCGAGCTGCAGCTCATCCCCGACCACAAGCGCCGCGAGGAAGCAGACCTCGACAGCGCGTACGCCGACTCCCACCCCGCGATCCTCGCTTCGCTCTTCGACCTACTGGCCCAGGTCCTCAAGACCCTGCCCGACGTCCAGCTGACGGAGCGGCCCCGCATGGCCGACTTCGCCCGCGTGCTGGCCGCCGTCGACCACGTCACCGGCTGGACCACCCAGCAGACCTACAGAGCCACCGCAGCCGACGCCGTCGCTGATGTCCTGGACGGCGAACCCTTCGCCCAGGCCGTCGTCGCCCTGGTCGACAAGGCCGGCCCCGACGGCATCACCCTCACCGCCGCGCAGCTGCTCGACACCATCGAGACCCCCGAACGCCTCCCGAAGAAGTGGCCCAAGGACGCCACCCGCGCCGCCGGCCAGGTCAAGCGCCTCGCCCCCGCCCTACGCGCCATCGGCATCGAAGTCGACGACAGCAAACGCGGCCCAGCACCCCAGCGCCAGCGCCTCTACCGGCTCACGGCCTCACCAGATAGAAGGTGCGCAACAGCGTCCCCAGCGTCCACCCTCGCCCCGAAACCGCCTGTGACCAGCAAAGACAGGGTGGACGCTAGCGCCCCGCTCGCAGCGTCCACTCCCACCGTGCACCGTCCGGGGGTGGACGCTATGACACCCCCCTCAGCGTCCACCCCCAAAACGACGCCTGACCTGTACGAACAGCAACAGATGGACGCTGTGGACGCTGAATCGCACCTTCTAACTGGTCGCCCCCTCTGCACCGAGTGCGGAACTCCGCTCGATCCCTCCCTCGCAGCCGCAGGCGACACCACACACGCCGGCTGCGAACCCGCGCCCGCACCAACCCACCGGAGCTGACCCATGCGCATCCGCCTCCACGGCACCGAACTTGAATGCCTCCGCACTGCCCGCCAGCTCGCTCGCGTCCTGGACGTCCTCGACATCAGCCCGCCCTACCCCGACCGGCCACCCAGCCGACTCGTACGGATCTACCTCACAACCGACCAGCCCACCGACCACGACAGCCACAACACTCAGGGGGACTGATCACCGTGCGCCGAGAACCACACATGAAGCTCTCCGACGTCCTGGACGAACTCGACATGTCGCGCGCCGCCTTCTACCGCATGCGCGCCCGCGGCCAGTCCCCCAAGTGCCTCAAACTCCCCAACGGTCAGCTTCGCTTCCGTCGCAGCGACTTCGAAAAGTGGCTCAACGACTGTGAAGAGAGCCCTACTTGTTGACCTTTGAGGTTGAGATCTGGAGCATCCGCGAGCGCAAGGGTCGGGCCAAGCCCTTCGAGCTGCGCTGGCGGACCGCCACCAGGCCGCATTCCAAGAGCTACAAGACCAAGGCACAGGCCGATGGCAGACGGGCTCAGTTGCTTACTGCCCTCCGAAAGCGCGAGCAGTTCGACGTCGACACCGGATTGCCTGGTTCGGAGGTGGAGGCCCTCAACTCACCAACCTGGTACGAGCACGCCACTGCCTATGCGCTCATGAAGTGGCCGAAGGCCGCAGCGAAGCACCGAGCCGGGATCAGCGAAGGGCTCACGGTGATAACGCCGGCGCTGGTCTCCACATCCCGGGGCGCACCCGATCCCAGTGTGCTCCGAACGGCCCTGCACACCTGGGCCTTCCGGATGGTGCGGACGCCTGAAGGCAGGCTGATCCCTCGTACAGAGGCTGAACTGCCCCCGGACGATGTCGCGAGGGCGCTCACATGGCTCTCCAAGCACTCGTTGAAGGTGACTGATGCGGCCAAGCCTGAGCACCTACGAAAGGCGCTCGAAGCGATGTCCCTGAAGCTGAACGGAGAGCCGGCCGCGGACAACACCTTCAGGAGGAAGCGCACCGTCTTCAGCAACGCGCTGCGGTACGCCGTGGAGAAGGGAATCCTGCCTGCGCACCCGCTGGCCCGCGTGGACTGGGAGCCTCCTCAGACAGCCGACGAAGTCGACTTCCGGTACGTGCCCAACCCAAGGCAAGCTCGGGCACTCATCCAGGCCGTGAAGGAGCAGGGCAGTCGGGGTGAGCATCTTGAGGCGTTCTTCGGCTGCTTCTACTACGCAGCCATGCGCCCGGGTGAAATCTCAGCCCTCAAAGACACCGACTGCATCCTCCCCGCCGACATCGAGGGCAACGAGGAGGAGTGGGGCGAGCTCCTCCTCGAGGAGAGCCGCCCCGAAGTCGGCGCCGGCTGGACCGACGACGGCAACTCCTACGAGCAGCGTGGCCTCAAGCGCCGCGCACGCAAGGCCACACGCCCCATTCCGATCCCTCCCGTGCTCGTACGGATGCTCCGAGAACACAAGGAGAGGTACGGCGTGACGGCGGACGGCCGCCTCTTCCGAGCCGTCCGAGGAGGCCGCATCCGGTCCACCGAATACTGCGAGGTGTGGGCCACCGCGCGCGAGAAGGCGCTCACCTCAGAGGAAGCCAAGACACCACTTGCCGATGTCCCGTACTCCCTGCGGCACGGAGGAATCTCACTCTGGATCAAGGCGGGGGTTGACCCCGCGGAAGCCGCTCGCAGGGCAGGCCATAGCCTCGCTGTGCTGTACCGCTTCTACGCGAAGTTGCTGCGCGGCGTGCAGAGCCGAGCAAACGATCTCATCCAACTCGCCTTGCATGAAGTGGAATAGAACGTCCTCGGACAGATGCACTGGCGGCCAGTTCGCTTAGCTGAATCCACGTAAGCTGCGGGGTCTAGCTACAGACACGCGCCATATCAGGTTCTAAAATTAGAACATAATTTCGATTGCCGGGAGGTTTGGCCATGGGTGACGGCAGCTCGATCGAGTGGACGGAAGCGACGTGGAATCCAACGACCGGATGCGATCGGGTATCGGCAGGGTGCGACAACTGCTACGCACTGCTACTCGCAAAACGCCTCAAGGCGATGGGCGCACCCAAGTACCAGACTGACGGCAATCCGGTCACCTCTGGGCCTGGGTTCGGCCTCGCTTTACACCCGGACTCCTTGACCCTGCCCTACCGCTGGAAGTCGCCTCGGACTGTCTTCGTCAACTCTATGAGCGATCTCTTCCATGCACGGGTACCTCTGGAGTTCGTCCGCCAGGTCTTCGCGGTCATGGCAGACACCCCACAGCACACGTACCAATTGCTCACCAAGCGCGCACGACGGCTGCGCCGCGTCGCAGACGACCTGGACTGGCCCCCGAATGTCTGGATGGGCGTGTCCATCGAGTCAGAGTCGGAGCTCGACAGGGTCGACGATTTGAGGCGTGTGCCAGCTCAGGTGCGGTTCTTGTCCTGCGAGCCGCTTCTTGGTCCTCTGCCGAGCCTTGAACTGAACGGCCTTGGATGGGTGATCGTGGGAGGGGAGTCAGGACCGCGCCACCGATCCCTCGAAGAGGCTTGGGTGCTTGAGATTCGGGACAAGTGCGAGGCCTCTGGAGTCCCGTTCTTCTTCAAGCAGTGGGGTGGTCGAACACCTAAATCGGGCGGCCGTCAGCTACAAGGGCGAACTTGGGACGACATCCCCGCGCCTCTGGCAGCGGTCTCTTGAGAATGACCGATCGGCGCTCTGTTGCCAAGGGCTAACCACGTGTAACCATCCTCTTCAGGCATCGCCATCGAGGCGACGCTTGAGGGGGGAGCACCATGGCCGTCAACACTTCAGCCGGGTTACTCGACAAGAATCACAGCCAGTCCGTCTTTAAACACGCCATCCTACGGCGGTACGTGACCCCATACGCCGCAATGGTGGGATCGAGCTCACCGGCCAACCGAGTGGCCATCGTGGACGGGTTCGCCGGCCGGGGCCGCTACCCCGATGGAACCCCGGCATCTGGCGAGCTGATTCTCCAAGCCGCAGGCAAGGCAAGCCGCGCAGTCGTCGAAGCCACCCTGGTGGAGAAGAAGCGCGCCGACTACGAGAAGCTGGCGCAAGTCGTGAGCGAGTACGCCGCCCAGGGTGTCCGGGCCACGGCGCACCACGGTCCCGTGCATGAGCACTTGGACAGCATCGTCGCGGCGGCCAGCGGGATCCCTCTCTTCCTCTTCCTCGACCCGTGTGGTGCAGGTCTTCCTTTCTCGGAGCTATCACGCGTGCTCGCTGGAGAGCGGCGCCCAGTACGTCCGAGCACAGAAGTGCTACTCAACTTCAGTGCGGACTTCACGCGTCGGGCAACCGGCGCTCTAGCTGCAGACCACCACGACCACGACAGCCTGCCGGCCTTGGACCGCGTCTGTGGAGGCATCTGGTGGCGAGAGGTGGCGCTCGCGGCGCTGGGCCCTGAGTCCACATTCGAGGCCTCAGCTGAGGCGGTGGCACGCGCCTATACAGAGCGTCTGGCCAGCGCCACCGGCATGTACGGGATCACCGTCCCTGTGAAGCGGCGTGTGGGACACCAGCCCGTCTACCACCTCGTGTTCTTGACCCGGAGCCCGTTTGGAATATGGGTGTTCGCCGACGCCATCGCCAGGGCCAGGCACGAGTGGCTGGAAGCCCTCGGGCCGGAAGATGGCGATGCCGATGACGCTCTGTTCAGCTTCGGAGACGTCGTCAAGGATGTGATCAGCCAGGAGCAGGAAAAAGCACGCATGCGCGTTCTGAAGAACCTGCAGGGGATAGTCGCCCGCCGCAGCCGGATCAAGCTGGTGGACGAGGTCTGGTCCGTGTTCGATGGGGTGTATGGCCTGGCCAATGACACGACCGTCAGCACAGCCCTGGGCATGGCAGTCAAAGACGGGTCCGTCGCAGTCCTCCAGCAAGGCAGGAAGGTTCGCGACAACGTCATCGGCCCCCGCTCGCGCTAGCGCCTCTGCAACGCGCCCTACACGCTCCCCGTTTCGGCTAGCCCACCGGCGTTAATTTGGGTGCCTGAGCTGACGGTGAGGGGCCGAGCATGGGTGAGCATGAGCCGCGGCGGCGGTGGTGGCGGCTGCGGCGCGGGACGCCGAAGGCGGGAGGCACGGTATCCGTCGACTACGAGAAGGACGGCACCCGAGTGGTGAGCCGTAATTTCACCGATGCGTCAGGGAAGCAGCGGATGACCAGGCACAGCTTTCCCGACGCAGTCCAGCACCACTACCGCCCCACCGACACCGACGACGACAGCGACGTACTGCTCTACGCAGGCGAGCTGTCCTTCCCCGGTGAGGAACACCGTCCTTACGTTGGCGACGTTACGTTCACCTGGCGTCGCACCCCGCGGATCCGCGTGCGCGGAACGCGAGCCGTGGACGGTACGGGTATCGAGGAGTACTTCAGCCCGCCTCCCGGCGGCAGCATGTGGGTCGATGTCCAGGGAGTGGTCATTGCCCTGCAGGACGGAAAGATTCCCGACCAGCCGAACGAGCTGGCCCCCGCTGAGACGTTTGCTGGCAGCTCCCTTCATGTCGACGAGCGCGTGGATCAGCAGGTGGGAGATGCCACTGAGCTCGAAGAAGTCACGTTCCTCGTTCCAAATGGCTGGCAGGCGCATGACGAGACACGCATCTTTGATCCGGAAGATGTTGGGCATACATGGCATGGCCGTACGCAAGCACAAGGAGACGGCTGGACTGTCGTCTTCGACCGTAACCGCACCGCGGACAGCAAGGCGTGGGAAACCCTGAAGAGAAGCGGCGGCCACCGATTCACGCACGTAGGGCGCCTGACCCGGACCGATGGCGCATCGTTCAGCGGCGAAGGCGCTCTAGAGGCGCTCGAGCGAGTTCGCTTGGGTCTGTGCCTTGCTCTTGGCCGCCGCACTACCTGTGTTCTTCCAGTCGGCCGCCGCGGGGGACAGCCCGTGTGGGCTCTGTGGCGCGGCAACCCGGTAGACAGCTACAGCAACGCCAGCCACTGGCTCGACTCCAGCACCTGCTCAAAGCAGCTCGCGGAGATCGTTTCGCGAGTGCTGGAATTCTCTAACGACGCCACGCGCCTGGAGACTCTCACTCACGCTCTGTCTTACTACGTCGCGGCCAACGTCGACGTGGACGTGCATCTGCAGGTCTCTCTGCCCGTTTCGGGCCTCCAGCTGCTCACCTACTACCAGTTCGTCACCGATGGTCCTCACACCGCCAAGGAGTGGGAGGCCCTCGTGCCCAAGGAACGCGGCACGGAGTGGGAACTGAGGCAGCTGCTCTCGAAGATGAACGTCAGTGTCCCTATGCCCCCGCACTTCCAGAATCTGGCCGCAGTGCAGCGGCGTCTCGCCACTTCTGGAGCCCAACGTGATGCTCTGGGGGTCGTGATCAAGATGCGCAACGTGGCTACGCACCCAACCAAGGACCAGCCCGGCAACTATTCGATCTACCAGTGGGCCGAGGCAGGCATGCTGGCCCGGTACTGGCTCGGCCTCGCCCTGCTGCACACGATCGGCTACCGGGGTGACATCGCAGCCATCCTGCAAGCACGGCCCCGAGAGACCGGCGAGTTGCGATCGGTGCCGTGGGCAAGCGCATGGTCGGCCGGGCTATCGCCGTCGGGACCTTAGCCCACCGCCTACAAGCTGGCCCGCCACTGGCCCGTACGCCTTGATCCACGACGGATCATAAGTGAGACAGTTCGAGACGGAAATCGAAAAGAGAGGGGTGTCCGGAAGCTCCGGACACCCCTTCTCACCTGGCCTTATAGGCCCTGGCGGTGGGTGTGGGATTTGAACCCACGGTGACATCGCTGCCACGACGGTTTTCAAGACCGTTCCCTTAGGCCGCTCGGGCAACCCACCCACGCCCCGGACCACCTGCCCCGGAGCGGGCTACAGACTACCGGCCCGGCGTAGTGCGCCGCAGCAGCGTTCCGCAGGCGCGCGGCCCGAGGGAGGACACCGTCAGCCGGCGCTCCCGAGCCCTCCCGAGGGAGGGACCTGGTCAGCTGTCGCCGGTGCGCTTGCCCAGGGTGACCTCCGCCGTGTGCTCCTTGCCGTCTCGCTGGTAGGTCAGCGTCACCTTGTCACCCGGCTTGTGGTTCCAGATCTCGCTGATCAGCGTCGGGCCGCTCTCCACCGGCTTGCCGTTGAACCTGGTGATGACGTCGCCCGCCTTCAGCCCCGCCTTCGCCGCCGGGCCGTTGGGGGTCACCGCCTCCGTGCCGCCCGCGCCCTCGGAGGCGATCTTGGCGCCCTGGTCCTTGCCCGCCATGTCGACCGTCGCGCCGATTACCGGGTAGACCGGCTTGCCCGTCTTGATCAGCTGTTCGGCGACGTTCTTCGCCTGGTTGATGGGGATGGCGAAGCCGAGGCCGATCGAGCCGGCCTGCGTCTGGCCGAAGCCGCCGGTGCCCGCCGACTGGATCGCGGAGTTGATGCCGATCACCGCGCCGCGCGAATCGAGCAGAGGGCCGCCGGAGTTGCCCGGGTTGATCGAGGCGTCGGTCTGCAGGGCGCTCATGTACGAGTTCTTGCCGCTGGAGCCGTCGCCGGAGGCGACAGGGCGGTTCTTCGCGCTGATGATGCCGGTGGTGACGGTGTTCGACAGGCCGAAGGGCGCGCCGATCGCGATGGTCGAGTCGCCGACCGCGACCCTCTCGGAGTCGCCGAGCGCCAGCGGGGTCAGCCCCGAGGGCGCGTTCTTCAGCTTCAGTACGGCGACGTCGTAACCCTGCGCCCGGCCGACGACCTCGGCGTCGTACTTCTTGCCGTTGGAGAAGGTCGCGGAGAGCGTGCCGCCGTCGGCTGCGGAGGCCACCACATGGTTGTTCGTGAGTATGTGGCCTTCCCTGTCGTAGACGAAGCCGGTGCCCGTGCCGCCCTCGGTGCTCTCTCCGCTGTCACCGCCGCCCGCCTTCGCCTCGATGGTGACGACGCTCGGCAGGGCCCTGGCCGCGACCGCGGCGACAGTTCCGGGATCACGCTTGAGGTCTCTGGGGGCGTCCGCCGCCGCGACCGTGGTCGAGCCGAAGTTGTCGTCGTTGTGTTCGGCGGCCCAGTAGCCGATGCCGCCGCCGACGCCGCCCGCGACGAGTGCGGCGACGAGCACTGCTGCGACCAATCCGCCGGAGCGTTTGCGCGGGGGCTGTGAGGCCTGGTCCGGCGCGCCCCAGGCCGGGCCGGCGCCGCTGCCCCCGCCCCCGTAGGAGGGGAGGGAGGGCGGGGGCGGCGGCCATCCGGCCTGCGGGTGCTGCGCCGTGGTCGGCGCGGCACCCGGGACGGGACCAGGCAGCGGCGCGGTGGCGGGCTCGGGCTGGGGGGGATGCCCGGGCCGCTCCGCCGCGGCCGCTGCCGGCTCAGTGGGGTGTGTCCCCTGGTGCGTCCCGTCGTGCGTCCCCTCGCCGGTTCCGCGGTTTGTGTCGTGTCTCGCGTCCGATGTCCTGTCCGAACCGGACATCTCGGCTCCCGGTGCGGACGCAGGCGTGCCCTCGGGAGCGGCGACCGGCACAGGAGGTACGGACTCGGCGGCCGGAACCGCAGTGCCCTCGTTGCCCTCGTTCTCGGTGCTCACAGCTCTTTCTCCTCAGGTTCCACGTCAGTCTTCGGCAAGAGTCCGCTCTGCAGCTGTCTGCCGTCAGCTTTTCCCACCGCACGTCAGGCCGCTGTAAGCAGGACCTGTGTATGTCTCCGCAATCCTTTACTTCCGACAAAACGGATGCAGCTCCAACGCCACCGTACGGCCCATCGGACGAACCTCGAACGACCCTCGGGCGGCCCCGTGCACGCGCCTACCCCGTCACGGTGGCACCATGACGCGGTGACCCAAGCACGGCAGCACAACATTCAGGTCGTTGCCCACCGAGGGGCCTCCGAAGACGCCCCCGAGCACACCCTGGCCGCGTACAAGATGGCCATCGAGGACGGCGCGGACGCCCTCGAGTGCGATGTGCGGCTCACTGCCGACGGCCATCTCGTCTGCGTCCACGACCGTCGCGTCAACCGGACCTCCAACGGCCGGGGTGCGGTCTCCGCACTGGAGCTCGCGGATCTCGCCGCCCTCGACTTCGGTTCCTGGAAGGACAGCGAGGAGAGCCCCGACTGGGGAGACCCGTCCTTCACCTCCGTACTCACTCTCGAACGGCTCCTGGAGCTGGTGTCCGACTCCGGCCGCCGTATCGAACTGGCCATCGAGACCAAGCACCCCACCCGCTGGGCCGGCCAGGTGGAGGAGCGGCTGATCCAGCTGCTCGGGCGCTTCGGTCTCGCCGATCCGGTGACGGCTGACGACTCGCCCGTACGGATCATGAGTTTCTCGGCCCGCTCCCTGCACCGGATCGCGGCGGCCGCGCCGAACATCCCCACCGTTTATCTGATGCAGTTCGTGACGCCGCGGCTGCGCGACGGACGGCTGCCGGCCGGGGCGCGGATCGCCGGCCCGGGCATGCGGATCGTACGCAACCAACCCGGCTACATCGCCCGGCTGCACGCCGCGGGCCACCGCGTCCATGTCTGGACCGTCAATGAGCCGGAGGACGTCGAGCTGTGCGCCCGCCTCGGCGTGGAAGCAATCATCACCAACCGCCCCAAACAGGTGCTGTCCCAACTGGGTCGCCTTTAAAGCCAGTTACAGGGAGTGCACCGGCGCGTTCGCTCCGTACTGGATCGTTACGAGTACGTCACTGCCCCGCGGTTGGCCGGTTTCCGGTCCAGTCCATTGGGGCATTCACACCGTGGCGTGGGGCAAAGGAGGTCTCGGGGGTGGCGTTTGTGGTGGCACAGGAGGTGCCCACGTCGTCGAGCATGGCCGTACCCCATGGCCCTGCGGGCGTGGGTAAGGCAAGACACCGTATGCGCGAACAATTGCGCCGCAGCGGGGTCTCCGAATCAGTGGTCGACGATGCAGTTCTGATCCTTTCCGAACTTCTCAGTAACGCATGCCGACACGGCAGACCGCTGGGTCGCGCCGATGTGGGCGACGGTGACATCCGCGCGGCATGGCGCTTCGACCGGGCGGGCCGGCTCACCGTCGAGGTGACGGACGGAGGCGGCCCGACCCGGCCGGTTCCAGCCACGCCGTCGGTCACCGCGCGTGGCGGCCGGGGGCTCAACATCATCAGCACGCTGGCCCAGGACTGGGGTGTCCGCGACGGCGCGACAGGTGAGGTCACGGTGTGGGTGATCGTCACCGAAGGCCACCGCCACGAGGATTTCGCTACGCGCGTCGCTGGTCCCGGCTTCGACTTCGCGGAGTCGTTCGACGATCTCGACTGAGGAGGCGCGCGGGATCGTACGACGGTCTCGGCCGGGGGCAAGGGCGGGACCAGCGAGGCGTACGACAGTCTCGACCGATGCCGGGCCGGCGCGACCCACGCCGGACCGGCTCGACCGAGGCCGGACCCGCGCCACTGAGCCCCCGAAACGGCGGCGGACGGCTAGGCTCGCGCCCGACACAGCACCACCGCAGTCGGGAGAGAGCCGCACCATGGCCAAGAAGCGCCCCCAGACCAAGGCCGCCAAGTCGCAGACCGCCGGCGGAGCCCGCGCCGCAGGCGCTGATGTGAACGTCCCGGTCGTCGGAGCCCGCGAGCCCTGCCCATGCGGCTCCGGCCGCCGCTACAAGGCCTGTCACGGCCGGGCCGCCGCACATGCCGTGACCGAGCTGGTCCAGCGCCCCTTCGAAGGACTTGCCGGCGAGTCCGACTGGGTGGCCCTGCGCGAACTGGTTCCCGCCGCGACCGCCACGCTCACCCTGAAGGACGGGCTGCCCGAGGGCGTGCCGTCCGTGACCCTTGCGACCGTACTGCCGATGGCCTGGCCGGCGTTGCGCCGCGAGGACGGCTCCGTCCTGATCGGCCTGCAGAACGACACATCGTCCGGCGACCTCAGCCGCGACCTTGCCGACACCCTTCGGCGGGCGCTGACGGCCAAGCCCGGCACCCCGGTCGCAGGGCAGCGCGCGTCGGCCGACGGCCCGCGGCTGCAGGACCTCCTCGACGAGAGCGCCGGATTCGAGCCGACCGTCCACTCCGGCTTCGAGTTCTGGGTCCCGGACTCGGCGGAGGGCGCCACCCCCGAGGTGTCCGCCTCGCTGGAGCGCGCGAACGCCGCTGCGATCCCGACCGTGAAGCTCTCCGGCGTCGACGCCGCCTACTGGTGCGAGACCCCGGACAAGAACCATCTGCGCTGGGTCATGCCGCACCCCGAGGAGCAGCTCCTCGATGCGCTCGCCCGTCTCCACGCCGCCGGTGCGTCCACGCTCGGCGAGGGCACCCGGCTGGTCGGCTCCTTCCGTGCGCACGGGCTGATGGTCCCGGTCTGGGACCTGCCGAGCTCGATGGGCGCCGAGGAGTGCGAGAAGCCGGCTGCCGAGCTCGCCGAGCGGCTGGCGAAGGCGCTGACGACCGACACCCCCCTCAGCGCAGAGGAGCGCCGGGCGCGCGGCGGGCTCACCAACCGGCAAGTCACCCTGAGCTGAGAGTGACGGTTTCTGTCGACCGATAGGTGACTCCAGTCACAACTCGCGCTATCGGCAGCTAAATCTCTGTCCGAATACCCGAGATCGAATTTGCGAACTGCAGATCTCTTGTTACCGTTCTAGAAGCCCGGTCGCTGGTGCATCCCCCGTCGCCAGCGACCGGGCGCTTCCATTTCCGCGGAACGGTTGGTTCCGTCAATGGCCAGCAGGAGCAGCCGAGTTGCTGCCCGAGCGCAGCAGCAGCGGCCCCTCGTCCGAACCGTCCGCAGTCGCGAACTCCGCCACCGCGGAATATGCCGATACAGCGCCCCGAGAGGGCTCACGCGGCGTCTCACAGGCATCCGGATCATCTCCCGCGCCGACCGCGCAGTTGGTCTGCAGAGTGCGTCCGCCGGGCCCCATCAGGGTAAGTACGGACGTCAATTTCCCGCCCGTCGCATTGCGGTAGTAGGTACGCGCCCAGGTGTCGTGCCCCTCGGTCAGTACGCAGGTCTGCGCCTCGACCCCGTCGGGAGAGGTGAGTTCCGGCCCACATAGCGCGGAGGTCTGCGGGGCAGTGGCACCGGTCACAGGGGATGGGGCCGACGGGGTGGCGCCACCGCCGAGCGCGGGCCGCGGCACCGGCTTCCGTTCGCTCTTCGGCTTCGACTCGTCCGCGGGCACGGCGCCGGATACCGGCCATAGTCCTCCGCCGGAACCTTTGGCCCGCGAGGTACCCCCAATAGGGCCGGCCTCGGCGGCCAGCGGCAGCAGCGCGGTGCACATCACGGCCACGGCGAGCCCGATCATGCGGAGATTCATGGGTCCACCTGCCGAGTGCGCGGGAATTCCTGACGGTGGGCCGAAGATATCGACGGAATGCGGGCGCCCAGGCAGCCGCGCGCCCAATTCCCGTACAAGTCGGGCCGGCTGCTACCCGTACGAGTGACGCAGCCGACCCGGTTCGCGATCCCTGGGCTCGGTGGTCGAGATTCATCGACTCGGTGGTCGTGACCCCTCGACCGGGTAGTCGAGATCCCTGGACTCAGTAGGCGAGGCGGCTGCCGCCGTCCGGTGCGCTCGTGCTCGCCTCGACCAGCGCGTCCACCACCGCCTCCACATCCGGCAGCCAGGGAGCCGCGGAGCCGGGCAGCGGCGCGCGCTCCCAGCGCACCTGGCCCGTCCCGGTCTCGGACGGCGGCAGCACGAGATAGCCGCCCTCGCCGTGGAAGCGCAGCGAACTCGGCACGCAGTCCTTGACGAAGAGCAGCTCACCGAGCTGTTCGAGGGTGTACGGAGCCACCAGCAGCGACCACCGGGTGGGCGTCGCCACAACGGGGCCCAGCCGCATGCCCATCCGGTCCAGCGCGGAGAGCGCACGAGCGCCCGCGACAGCGGGCAGGCTCACCGCGCAGGGCGCGCGGCCTCCGGTGGCCAGCATGATCGGAGCGGTGGGCCGGTTGGTCCACCACCAGCGCACCATCCGCTCGTCGGTGGTCGCAGCGAGGATTCCGGGGTCGAAGGGGTGCGCGCCGGGTACGACGCACTCGGGGTCGGGGCAGGCGCAGCCGCGCCCGCGGTCACCGCGACTTCCGGCCGCTTTCAGCCCCACACCGGGGAGTACGGGCCATTTCCACTCGGCGGCGCAGGTGAGCGCCGCTTCAAGCTGAACAGGCCCCCTCTTGCGCCGGAACCGGAGCCTGCGTCGCCTTCCGAGGATCTCGCGCATGAGCGCTCGTTCCTTTCCGTTGAACGCCGAGGTCCACATCACACCATGTGTGCAGCTCTTCACTGTGCGTACAAATCGGCGCATCACCGCCCCTTGCCGGTGGCATGGGCGACCCCCCGCTTCGCCTGCGACAGGATCGCCGCCCGGGGGCCGAACGTGGGCTGTAGTCCATTAAACGCGTGGCGAGGGGTGGCGCGCGCCTGGCGCTTGCTGTCCCGTTGAACTTTTTCCCCGCCACTCGGGGATGGGGCGTGGTCTCCGGATGTTAGGACGCCCGGGCCCGTCGCCAGGTTCCGGGGCGGTCCCAACTGCCCCTGGCCATCACCGTTTACGTACCCATCACGCTTGGAATGACGCGCTGCCGAACGCCCTCAGTCGACCTCAATTGGCCGCCAGGGGGCGCATTTTTCGGCCAAGTTCAAGGTCACGTAGACACCACCAATCCCACTGGTCCAATGCTGGACATCCCCTTACTTGTGCGTGTACATGTGGATGCATTGATAGCGGCGCAGAATGACATGGGGGTTTGCGATGCTATTGAGCGAAACGCACCAGTCGGAAAGCCGGCTGCCATGAGCGCCCCTCACCTGCCGAAAGTGGCTGGAATCGATTCAGCGGTTCCGGCTCACCCGCACACTGCGGCGGACCTGCCCGCCATCCCTGCCGCTCAGCCCCCTCCCGGCGCGGTGATTCAGGATCGGCTGGCCGGCTGGGTCTCCGACCTGACCACCCTCCACGAACTCACCGAGCGCCTGGCCAGAACCGGTTCTCTGGACGACGCCCTGCATGAACTGCTGCGCGCGGGAGCCGCCCTGGTCGGCGCCCGCCGCGGCCTGGTCGTCCTCGAACCAGTCCCGGACCTCTCGGGGGCCGACTGCTTCGAACCGGACCGCGGCCCCGCCCTGACCAAGGGCCTCGGGTTCACCCATGCTGAACTGGGCCACATCGAGACGGTGCCGCGCGGCGCGACCGCGTACGGCCGGATCCTCGACGGCCGGCTCCCGGACGGGCGGTCCGGTCCGGCCGGTCCTCTCCAGGCCGTCGCCCAACCCGATCTGCTCGGGGACAAGAGCCTCGACACCCGCCACCGAGAGGTCGCCGGCCGCCTCGGCTACGCGGCCAGCTACACCGTGGCGCTCGCCTCCGAGGCGGCCGGCACGCTCGGCGCGGCCGTCTGGATGTACGACGAGCCCGCAACGCCGGTGGAGCGCCAGTGCCATCTCGTCGGGCTCTATATGCGGTACGCCACCGAGCACCTGGCCCGTCTGCTCGAGTTGGAACACGCCCGGGAGACGGTGGCGACCGTCGCCGAGGAGTTGCTGCCCAGCAGACTGCCCCGGGTGCCCGGTGTCCAGCTCGCGGCCAAGCACCGCACGACTGAGCGCGGCGGCGGCGACTGGTACGACGCGCTGCCGCTGCCCGAGGGCGCGCTGGGGCTCGCCGTCGGCTCGGTCAGCGGATCCGGGCCGAGCGCGATGGCCGCAATGGGGCGGCTGCGCGCATCGCTGCGGGCGTACGCCGTGATGGAGGGTGAGGACCCCGTCGCCGTACTCTCCGATCTGGAGCTGCTGCTGCGGCTGACCGAGCCGGCGCGCACGGCGACCGCGCTCTTCGCGTACGCCGAGCCGGCGAACAGAAAGATCGTGCTGGCCGGGGCCGGGCACACGCCGCCGCTGGTGGTCGGCGAGCGTCGCACCGAGTTCGTCGAGACGTCCCTCTCGGCGCCGCTGGGGATGCTCGCCTGCTGGGAGGCGCCCAGCGTCGAGCTCTCCCCCGAGCCTGGAGAAACGGTGCTGCTGTACACGGACGGGCTGCTGCGGCGTACCGGAGATCCGATGGACCGGGCGTTCGCCAGGCTGCATGCCGCGGCCGCGAGCGTGCCGAAGTCGCTGCGCGGCGACCCGGGGGCGATCGCCGACCATGTGCTGCGCACGGTGTTGCCGGAGGGGCTCGACGAGGCCGGCAGCGGCGAGGACGTCGTACTGCTCGCCGCCCGTTTTGACTGATTCCTCGCACGTTGTCCACAGGGCGCCGGGCCGTCTTCCCGTCGCACATACGATGGAAGGCGGTCCAGTCGTAACGAGGAGGCAGACGTGGCCGAGGAGCTCACCCCGGCGGCATCCGATCCTGCTGCTGACGCAGCGGGCCCGGACGAAGAAGAGCAGCCCATCAAGCAGCGCAAAAACGGCCTGTACCCGGGCGTGTCCGACGAGCTCGCCGAGAACATGACGAGTGGCTGGGCAGACACCGAACTGCGCGATCTGGAGCCCATCGCGCAGGCCTCGCACACCGCGGCCCGCCGTGCCGCTCTCTCGGCGCGTTTCCCCGGCGAGCGTCTGGTGATCCCCGCGGGCAATCTGAAGACCCGCTCCAATGACACCGAGTACGCCTTCCGCGCCTCTACCGAGTACGCGTACCTCACCGGTGACCAGTCCGAGGACGGCGTCCTGGTCCTGGAGCCCAAGGGCGCCGGGCACCGGGCCACCATCTATCTGCTGCCCCGCTCCAACCGTGCGAACGGCGAGTTCTGGCTCTCCGGCCAGGGCGAGCTCTGGGTCGGCCGCCGGCACTCTCTCACCGAGGCCGAGCAGCTGCTCGGTGTGCGTGCCAAGGACGTGCGCGAGCTGCCGGAGCGGCTGCGCGAGGCGAGTGGACCGGTCCGCGTGGTGCGCGGACACGACGCCGGCATCGAGGCCGCGCTGACGGACAAGGTCACCGCAGAGCGCGACGAGGAGATGCGCGTCTACCTCTCCGAGACGCGTGCGGTGAAGGACGAGTTCGAGATCGGCGAGCTGCAGAAGGCGTGCGACTCCACCGCGCGCGGCTTCGAGGACGTCGTACGGGTCCTGGACAAGGCCGAGGCGACCAGCGAGCGCTATATCGAAGGCACCTTCTTCCTGCGCGCCCGCGTCGAGGGCAACGACGTCGGCTACGGATCGATCTGCGCGGCCGGCCCGCACGCCACCACGCTGCACTGGGTGCGCAACGACGGCCCGGTCCGCTCCGGCGAGCTGCTGCTGCTGGACGCCGGTGTGGAGACGCACTCTCTCTACACCGCGGACGTCACGCGCACGCTGCCGATCAACGGCCGTTTCAACGAACTGCAGCGCAAGATCTACGACGCGGTGTACGAGTCGCAGGAGGCCGGTATCGCGGCCGTGCAGCCAGGCGCCAAGTTCCGCGACTTCCACGACGCCTCGCAGCACGTGCTCGCCGAGAAGCTCGTCGAGTGGGGTCTGGTCGAGGGCCCGGTGGAGCGCGTCCTCGAGCTGGGTCTGCAGCGCCGCTGGACGCTGCACGGCACCGGCCACATGCTCGGCATGGATGTCCACGACTGTGCTGCCGCGCGCACCGAGGCGTATGTCGACGGGACACTGGAGCCGGGCATGTGCCTGACGGTGGAGCCAGGGCTCTACTTCCAGGCCGACGACCTGACGGTGCCGGAGGAGTACCGGGGCATCGGCGTCCGGATCGAGGACGACATCCTGGTCACCGAGGACGGCAACAGGAATCTGTCGGCGGCGCTGCCGCGGCAGGCCGACGAGGTCGAGGCGTGGATGGCCTCGCTCAGGGGCTGACCGTACGACGTCGGACAGACGTGCGGAATGACATACGGAGCAGACGTACGGAGCAGTCGTACGGAGCAGTCGTACGGAGCGGAGGGCGCGCGGCTCAGGAAACCTTGAGCAGCGCGTTCTCCCGCCATTTCAGGGTCTTGTCGAAACTGACCACCGCGCCGTGGCCCGGCCGGTTGCGAAAGTCGACATGGTCGGCGAGCTGCTCGATCAGGCACAGACCTCGGCCGCTCTCGGCGGTCGGCGAAGCCTGCGGCACGGAGTAGGGGCACTTCTCGCCGTGCCGTACGGCGAAGCCTGAATCCGGCACCGGGAAGCCCGGGCCCGAATCGGCCACCTCGATACGGCACTTCTCGCCGTCCAGATAGGCGGTCACGCGGTACGCCGCCGAGGCATCGCCGGAGTCCTGGCCGCCGCCGTGCTCCACGGCGTTCGCACAGGCTTCGCCGAGCGCGACCGAGAGGTCGTAGGAGATGTCGGGATCGACCCCCGCGGTCTCCATCGTGCCGAGCAGCAGGCGACGGGCGAGCGGGACGCTCGCGGCTTCGCGCCGCAAGTGGAGAGACCACCAAATGCTCATGCTCCAGCCTCCTGGCTGCGGCTCGACATACCGATACGTATTGCCGCAAGACACGGTCCGTAAGCGCACAGTTGACGTGATTGCGCTCATTCGGCGGACGCGCGCGGCTCGCGCGGCGGTGTATGTCGCCGCGCACCCGTCAAGCCGCGCACTCGCCCCTGAGGATCTTCCGCAAAGGGGATCTTCCGGACCTGGCGTATGAGCCGTCCCCCCACAGTGCGATGATGACCCGGCCATGTCGTCCATCCCCGTTGCACGCGCCGGAGCCGGTCCCCGGCTGCTGAGGGCCGCGGTGTTCACCGCGGTCTGTGTCGTGCTGTCCGCGACGGGACATGCGCTGGCCGCCTGCGCGGCGGTCCCGTGGTGGACGCTGGCGGCAGGGTTCACCGGGGTGTTCGTGCTGGTCGCGCCCTTCGCCGGGCGGGTTCGCTCGCTGCCGTCGATCACCGTCGCACTGGCCGTCGGACAGCTTGCTCTGCACGCGCTGTTCGGGCTCGGGCAGCAGCACCGGCTGCAGCTCGCCCCGACTGCCGACGACGCGCTGATCAGGATGGCCGCGAGGCTGGTGTGCGGGGCAGGCGCTGCCTCGCTGAGCCCCACGGACGCCCAGCGGATCGTCAGCAACGCGGGCATCATCCCGCCCGGGCACGCCGCCCATGCGCACATGGCCGAGACCGCCGCCGCATCGCCGCAGCTGCTGCCCACACTCCCCATGCTGCTGGGGCATCTGCTGGCCGCACTCGCGACCGGCTGGCTGCTGCGGCGCGGGGATCTGGCGCTCGGGCGCCTGATCGGGCTGTCGGCGGACTCCGCCCAAGAGGTGGCCGAGGTGGCGTGGCTGCGCCCGTTGCGCGCGGCGCTCGGACTCGTACGGGCCTTGCGCGCCGGTCTGACGGGGGCACCCGCGGTGGATCCGCGCGCTCCCCGGCGCGCGTCCGGCCTTCCCGCGCCATCGGTCGGCGAGGCACTCCAGCACACGGTGATCAGGCGCGGGCCTCCCGCACAGCTCGCTCTCGCAGCCTGACGCGGCCCACTCGACGGGAGTGGTGCCGTGGTGCCCGCGCACCCGTATGTGCCCGGCACGCACCCATCTCTCCTGAACTGTGGAGTGTCTACCGCCATGAACGTTTCCCGTATCGCCCTCGCGACCGGTGTTGCCGCCTCCTCCGTGCTGCTGCTGTCCGGCCCCGCCTTCGCGCACGTCAGCGTGCAGCCTCAGGGCGAGGCCGCCAAGGGCGGTTATGCGACGGTCAACTTCAAGGTTCCCAACGAGCGCGACAACGCCTCGACCGTGAAGCTCGAGGTCAACCTGCCGACCGAGCACCCGCTGGCATCGGTGATGCCGCAGCCCGTGCCCGGCTGGAAGGTCGAGGTCACCAAGGCGAAGCTGGCCAAGCCGCTCGAGGTGCACGGCAAGCAGATCACCGAGGCCGTCTCGAAGGTCACCTGGACCGCTGACGGTTCCAAGATCGGGCCGGGCCAGTTCCAGCAGTTCCCGCTCTCCCTCGGCCGGCTGCCCGAGGACGCCGACCAGTTGGTCTTCAAGGCGCTGCAGACGTACGACAACAAGGAGGTCGTGCGCTGGATCGAGGAGGCCAAGGAGGGTGCGCCCGAGCCCGAGTCCCCCGCGCCGGTCCTGAAGCTTTCGGCGGCGACCGAGGACGAGCACGGCGGCGCGAAGGAAGCATCCGCCAAGGACGGCAAGAACGCCGGGCACGGGCACGACGAGGACGCCAAGTCCGAGACGGCGTCCGACGAAAGCAGCGACATCACGGCGCGCGTCCTGGGCATCGTCGGCATCCTTGCCGGCATTGCCGGTGTCGCCTTCGGCGTCCTGGCCGGCCGTCGCCGCTCCTCCTGACGTTCCTCCTGACGCTCCCTCCGACGCGGCTCCCGGCGCGCCTCGTGATGCGCCTCCTGAGGCCCCGTACACCACATTTGGGATATTTCTCCATGCGTAAGAAGACCGTGCTCGCGGCCACGCTCGTCGTGGCCGCAGCGCTCACCCTCTCCGCCTGCTCGGGCAGCGACTCCGCCAAGGGTCCCGTCGCCGATGTCTCCGCGGCTGTCCAGAAGCCGGCGACCGTGCTCGACCAGCCGTTCACCAAGCCGAACCTCGTCCTCACGGACACTCACGGCAAGAAGTACGACCTGCGCGAGCGGACCAAGGGCAAGCCGACGCTGATCTACTTCGGCTACACGCACTGCCCCGACGTCTGCCCGCTGACGATGAGCAATCTCGCCATCGCCAGGAAGAAGCTCGCCAAGGCCGACCAGGACAAGCTCCAGGTCGTGTTCGTCACCACCGATCCCGAGCGGGACACCCCGGCCGAGCTCGCCAAGTGGCTGCCCAGCGCGGGCGATCCGTCCTTCACCGGTCTCACCGGCGACTTCGCGACAATCCAGGCGGGCGCGCGCCAGATGGGTATCGGCATCGACCCGCCGAAGAAGGAGAAGGACGGCACGATCGTCTCCATGCACGGCGCGCAGGTCATCGCCTTCTCCCCGAAGACCGACGCGGGTTATGTGCTGTACGGCGACGACACCTCGGCGGACGAGTACGCCAAGGACCTGCCGAAGATCATCCGTGGGGAGAACCCGTGAACCGCCGTTCCACCGTCGCGTCCGTCCTAGCCCTGACCGCGGGTCTGGCGCTGGCGGGCTGCTCGTCCGACGGCCTGTCCGGATCGCCCGATTTGAAGGTCAGCGGCGCGTTCATGCCACAGCCCGTCGGCGCCGACATGGCCGCCGGGTTTCTGACGGTGCAGAACACCGGAGGCGGAGCGGACAAGCTCACCTCCGTCACCAGCGACATCTCCGACGACATCACGATCCACGAGTCGAAGGACCAGAAGATGCAGAAGGTGAAGGCCTTCGACGTCCCGGCGGACGGTGAGCTCGACCTCGAACGCGGTGGAAACCACATCATGTTCATGAAGCTCAAGCAGAAGCCGAAGCAGGGCGAGAAGGTCACCGTGGAGCTGCGATTCGAGAAGTCCGACCCGATCAAGGTCGAACTTCCCGTCAAGGAGCCCACGTACAACCCGGAGAAGCACTGAGCACCGAGGGACTGATCACGCCATGACAGCCATCGCCCCGCGCTTCGGCCCATCCCCGGTCGTCCGGCTGCTGCTCGCCGCGACCGTGCTCATCGGCACGCTCGTCGGCGCGCTGCTGGCCGGTGCGAGCCCCGCCTCGGCGCATGCCGCGCTGACCGGGAGCAACCCGAAGGACGGGGCGGTGGTCGCCACCGCCCCCAAAGACGTCACGCTCACCTTCTCCGAGCAGGTCGCCATGGGGAACGACTCGATCCGGGTACTCGAACCCAGCGGCAAACGCGCCGACAAGGCCAAGATCCGCAACCTGAGCACCGGCGGCAAGGTCTCCTACGGCGTCGATCTGCTGCCGGGACTGCCCAACGGCACATACACCGTGGCCTGGCAGGCCGTATCCGCCGACAGCCATCCCGTCTCCGGGGCCTTCACCTTCGCCATCGGGGCGCCCTCCGCGACCTCCGCCGCCCTGCCCGACCAGAAGGCCGGCACAGGGGTGGTCGGCGTTCTCTACGACATCGCGCGCTACACCGCGTACGCGGGCTTCGTGCTGCTCGTCGGCGGCGCCGCCTTCGTCCTCGCGTGCTGGCAACGCGGCGCTTCCGTACGCCCGCTGCAACGACTCGTCGTACAGGGCTGGGTGGCGCTCACCGCGGCAACGCTCGCGATGCTGCTGCTGCGCACCCCGTACACCGGCTCCGGGAAGCTGGCGGACGCCTTCGACCTCGGCGGACTGCGGGACGTCCTGGAGACCAAGACCGGGGCAGCGCTCATCTCGCGGCTGCTGCTGCTCGGGGCGGCCGCGCTGTTCGTCGCCGTGCTCTTCGGGGCGTACGCGAAACGGGAGGACGAGGGCGGGGAGGAGGGCGAGCGCAACGGCGACGGCGACGGCGAGAAGAAGGATCTGACCTTCGGTCTCGCCATCGGCGGCACGGTCGTCGCGGCCGGGATCGCCGGGACGTGGGCCCTGTCGGAGCATGCGTCGACCGGCATCCAGCCCGGCCTTGCGATGCCTGTGGACGTCCTGCATCTGCTGGCCGTGGCGACCTGGCTGGGCGGGCTCGCAGCGCTGCTCACGGTGCTCTACCTGGCGCCTTCGATCGAGCGGGCGGCGGTACGGCGGTTCTCCGGGGTGGCGTTCGGCAGTGTCGTCGTGCTGACCGCGACCGGGATCTACCAGTCCTGGCGGCAGGTCGGCTCCTGGTCGGCACTGACCGGGACATCGTACGGACAGCTGCTGCTGGTCAAGGTCGCGCTGGTCGTCGTCATGGTCTGTGTGGCATGGATCTCGCGGCGGTGGACGGCGCAGCTGGGAGAGGTGACGGAGGCCGAAGCCACAGAGGAGGCGCAGGGCGAGGCGGAAGCGGATCCCGAGCGGGCGGCCCAACTCGCCCGGCAGAAGGCCGCGGTGGCCACGGCCCTGAAGAAGAAGGCGAGGGACGCCGACCCGGAGCGTTCCGGACTGCGCCGTTCCGTGCTGGCGGAGGCGGGCATCGCCGTGGTCCTGCTGGCGGTGACCACCATCCTGACGTCCACCGAACCGGGGCGTACGCAGGAGGAGGCGGCCAAGTCCGCGGGGGCATCGGGCACCCAGGCGGCCTCCAACGCGCCGGCCGGTCCCACCGAGATCAAGCTGCCCTTCGACACGGGCGGCCAGAACGGCAAGGGCACCGTTCGGCTCAGCCTCGACCCCGCCACCTCCGGCGGCAACGAAATGCACGTCTGGATCTACAACCCGGACTTGAAGCCGATGGACGTGCCCGAGGTGAAGGTGTCCTTCACCCTCAAGGCCAAGCAGATCGGCCCGCTGCCGATCACGCCCGACCGCGTCACTGTCGGACACTGGAGCGCGGACCCGGTCCAGATCCCGATGCCCGGCGACTGGCAGGTCCAGGTGATGGTACGGACCTCCGACATCGACCAGACGACGGTCGACAAGAACATCAAGATCGGCTGAACCACCCGTGAGCGACAACCCCGTGAGCGACAACCGCGTGAGCGACAACCCTGTGAGCGACAGCCCTGTGAGCGACAAGGACATCTCCCGGCGCCGGCTGCTCGGCACCGTGGGCGCGGCGGGCGCGACCGGCCTTGTCCTGGGTGCGGCGGGCGGCGCCGCGGCGCACGCGGCCGCGGCCGGCGACACCCCGACCGCGCTGACCACGCTCGGCTCGACCGGCGTCGACTTCCACGGCGCCCACCAGGCGGGCATCACCACGCCGCTGCAGGCCTGTGGCCATCTGATCGCCTTCGATCTCGCGCCGGGAGCAGGCCGCAAGGAAGCCGCCGCACTGATGCGCCGCTGGTCCGCGCTCGCGGGCGATCTGATGGCGGGCCGGTCGGCCGGCGACGGCGACACCGGCGTCGCGCTCGACGCCGGGCCCTCATCGCTGACCGTGACCTTCGGCTTCGGCCGCACCTTCTTCGACCGTACGGGGCTGACAGCGCAGCGACCGCCGGAGCTGGACCCGCTGCCCGCGTTCTCCTCCGATCAGCTGGACGCCAAGCGGTCGGACGGCGATCTGTGGGTGCAGATCGGCGCGGACGACGCGTTGGTCGCCTTCCACGCGCTGCGCGCGATCCACAAGGCGGCGGGGGACGCGGCCCGGGTGCGATGGCAGATGAACGGCTTCAACCGCTCGCCCGGCGCCACCGGAAAGCCGATGACCGCCCGCAATCTGATGGGCCAGATCGACGGCTCCGGCAATCCGAAACCGTCCGAGCCGGACTTCGACAAGCGGATCTTCGTGCCGTCGGGGACGAAGTACGAGTGGCTGACTGGGGGCTCGTACGCCGTCGTACGCAGGATCCGCATGCTGCTCGACGACTGGGAGAAACTCTCGCTGAAGAAGCAGGAGCAGGTCATCGGCCGCCGTAAGTCCGACGGCGCGCCGCTGACCGGCGGCAGCGAGCTGACCGAGCCCGCGCTCGATGAGACCGGCCCGGACGGAAAGCTGGTCATCCCGGACAACGCACATGCCCGGATCTCCGCCCCGGAGCAGAACGGCGGCGCGGCGATGCTGCGGCGGCCGTTCTCGTTCCACGACGGCATCGCCGCCGACGGGACGCCGGACGCGGGGCTGCTCTTCATCTGCTGGCAGGCCGATCCGCTGCGTGGCTTCGTTCCCGTGCAGCGCAAGCTCGACCGGGGCGATGCACTGTCGGTGTTCATCAGGCACGAGGCGAGCGGACTGTTCGCGGTGCCGGGCGGTCCGAAGAAGGGCGAGTATGTGGGACAGCGGCTGCTGGAGTCCTGAAGATCGCGAGTCGTCCGGTTCGCGGGCCCATTAGGGTGACGGTATGTCGGCCACGCGCTACACGTATCTCGGACCCGAGGGCACCTTCACCGAAGCCGCCCTGCGCACCCTTCCGGAAGCAGCCACCCGGGAGCTGGTCCCGATGGTGTCCGTGCCCGCGGCGCTCGATGCCGTACGGAACGGGGACGCCGCGGCCGCCCTCGTACCGATCGAGAACTCCGTCGAGGGTGGCGTCACCGCCACCCTCGACGAGCTGGCCTCGGGCGAACCGCTGATGATCTACCGCGAGGTGGTGCTGCCCATCGCCTTCGCGCTGCTGGTGCGTCCTGGCACCAAGCTGTCCGAGGTGAAGACGGTGACCGGCCATCCGGTCGCCCAGCCCCAGGTGCGCAACTGGCTGCGGGCCAACCTTCCGGACGCCCTGTGGGAGTCGGCCGCTTCGAACGCCGACGGCGCGCGCCTCGTCCAGGAGGGGCGCTACGACGCGGCCTTCGCGGGTGAGTTCGCGGCGGCCACCTACGGCCTTGAGCCACTGGTCACCGAGATCCACGACGCCGAGAACGCGGAGACCCGCTTCGTCCTGGTGGGCCGGCCCGCCAGGCCCGCCGCGCCGACCGGCGCGGACAAGACGTCGGTGGTCATCTGGATGGGCGAGGACCACCCGGGTGCGCTGCTTGAGCTGCTGCAGGAATTCGCCGTACGCGGGGTCAACCTGATGCTGATCCAGTCCCGGCCGACGGGCGCGGGCATCGGGAACTACTGCTTTGCCGTGGACGCCGAGGGCCATATCTCGGACCGGCGGGTGGGTGAGGCGCTGATGGGGCTGAAGCGGATCTGTCCGAACGTGCGGTTCCTCGGCTCGTATCCCAGGGCGGGTGTGGCGGTCGAGGACGTGCGGCAGCTGCGTGCGGGGACGTCGGACGAGGAGTTCACGGCCGCGTCGGACTGGCTGGCGCGCTGCCAGGACGGCCGGGCCTGAGCGGTGGAGCAGCGGTAGAGCAGCCGGCAGCGGTGGAGGAGCGGTTCGATCCGGTCCTACCTGCAGATTTTCGTTGTCCACAGAACTTATCCACAGGCTTGCTTCTCGACCTGGGGACAAGTCGACAACACAACCCGACATGGTCGACAAATCTGCTCAGTCGCCCCAACTCCGTCCACAGGGCCGCACGGTGGCCTGTGTCACCTCAATTCCATTGATCAACTCTTTAGAGCGAGGAATTCCCACCTGGATGAGCCCGTGAGGTGGGTTTGCGTGGTGAATCCTCCGACTCACCCACAGCATTGGAATGATCTTTTCCGCGGTCCACAGACCCCCCACACAACCTGTGGATAACTTTGCGAAGGGCTGCATCCCCTGTGGACAGGCAGGCTCGAGCCCCCGCCCCACAAGGGATGCCGGTCAATGCGAGTCTTCGCCAGATGCCCCATTTCGGCGAATAGCATGGCATTTATTGACGCTTACCCGTGGCGCGAATTCCCGGAGCTTTCCAAACTCCGACAATTTAAGCAATTCGGACAAAGGGGCAGGCGAGGCTATATCGATTGAGGTGCCACCGGTCCGCACCGGTAGCCTGGTGGGGTGATTGACCTTCGCCTGCTTCGTGAGGACCCCGACCGTGTTCGCGCCTCCCAGCGCGCCCGTGGAGAGGACGTCTCCCTTGTGGACGCCCTCCTCCTGGCCGATGAGCGGCGCAGGTCGTCCGGCCTCCGCTTCGACGAGCTGCGCTCCGAGCAGAAGCAGCTCGGCAAGCTCATCCCCAAGGCCACACCCGAAGAGCGCGCCGAGCTGCTGCAGAAGGCCGAGCAGCTGAAGGCCGACGTCAAGGCGGCCGACGCCGCGCAGGGCGAGGCCGACGAAGAGACCAGGCGGCTGCTGCTCCAGCTCGGGAACATCGTCCACCAGGACGTCCCGGTCGGCGGCGAGGAGGACTTCGTCGTACTGGAGACGCACGGTACCGTCCGCGACTTCGGCGCCGAGGGATTCGAGCCCAAGGACCACCTGGAGCTCGGCGAGGCGCTCGGCGCCATCGACGTCGAGCGCGGCGCCAAGGTGTCGGGCTCGCGCTTCTACTACCTGACGGGCGTCGGCGCGCTGCTCGAGCTCGCGCTGGTCAACGCCGCCATCGCGCAGGCCACCGAGGCCGGCTTCATCCCGATGCTGACCCCGGCGCTGGTCCGCCCGCGCGCAATGGAGGGCACCGGCTTCCTCGGCCAGGCCGCGGAGAACGTGTACCACCTGGAGAAGGACGACTACTACCTGGTCGGCACCTCCGAGGTCCCGCTCGCCGCGTACCACATGGACGAGATCATCGAGGCCGAGAAGCTGCCGCTGCGGTACGCGGGCTTCTCGCCCTGCTTCCGCCGCGAGGCCGGGACGTACGGCAAGGACACCCGCGGCATTTTCCGGGTGCACCAGTTCGACAAGGTCGAGATGTTCTCGTACGTCGCTCCCGAGGACGCGGAGGCCGAGCACAAGCGGCTCCTCGACTGGGAGAAGCAGTGGCTGACCGGCCTTGAGCTGCCCTTCCAGGTGATCGATGTGGCGACCGGTGACCTGGGCGCATCCGCCTCGCGCAAGTACGACTGCGAGGCGTGGATCCCGACCCAGGGCAAGTACCGCGAGCTGACCTCCGCGTCGAACTGCGACAGCTTCCAGGCCCGCCGGCTGTCCGTGCGCATGCGCGACGGCAAGAAGGTGCAGCCGCTGGCGACGCTGAACGGCACGCTGTGCGCCGTACCGCGCACGATCGTGGCCATCCTGGAGAACCACCAGCTGGCGGACGGTTCGGTACGGGTGCCCGAGGTGCTCCGGCCGTACCTGGGCGGGCGTGAGGTGCTGGAGCCGGTCTCCAAGTGAGCCCCGCCCCCTTCCCGTACCGCCTGATAGCAACGGATCTCGACGGCACGCTGCTGCGGGGCGACGACACGGTCTCACAGCGCACACGTGACGCGCTCTCCGCCGCCACGGCGGCGGGCGCCGCCCACATCATCGTCACCGGCCGCGCCGTGCCCTGGACCCGGCACATCCTGGACGACCTCGGATACGAGGGCCTGGCGGTCTGCGGCCAGGGCGCGCAGGTCTACCACGCGGGTGAACGGCGGCTGTTGACGTCGGTGACACTGGACCGGCAACTGGCCGCTCTGGCGCTGGCCAAGCTCGAGGCGGAGATCGGCCCGCTGACGCTGGCCGCGAGCCGCGACGGGCTCGATGGCGAGGTGCTGGTCGGCGCGGGCTACCGGGTGCAGGAGGGCCCGCTGCCGGTGGTGACCTTCGAGGACCCGTCCGAACTGTGGTCCGCCCCGATCAACAAGCTCTACATCCAGCATCCGGGGCTGGACGACGACGCACTGACGAAGGCGGCCAGGGCGACGATCGGCGGCCTGGTGAACGTGGTGATGGCGGGTCCGGGGATCGTGGAGATCCTTCCGCTGGGGCTGAGCAAGGCGACCGGACTCTCGCTGGCGGCGCGACGGCTGGGGCTGCGGGCTTCGGACACGATCGCGTTCGGTGACATGCCGAACGACATCCCGATGTTCGGGTGGGCGGCGCACGGTGTGGCGATGGCCAACGCGCACGACGAGTTGAAGGCAGTGGCGCACGAGATCACGGCGTCGAACGAAAACGACGGCATCGCGATCACGCTGGAACACCTGCTGGGCCAGGGCGGGTTTTAGAAGTCCCGCCTGTCTTGCGGCCCGCCCAAGGGCTGCGGAGGATGCGCGGATCGAACGCGCGCGAGGCTTCCGCCCCGACGACGGCTTAGCAAGCCGCTGCCTTACCACTCGGCCAATCCTCCGGGAGGGGGCGGCCCGCGCAGATGCGCGCTCGAAGCGGCCGCCCCCGGGCAACTGCTCGCGGGCGGCTCCGCGGAGTGTCGGTGGCTACTCCGCGTCCTGCCCGGCGCTGCCCTGCTGGGAGCTCGACGGACTCGCACTCGTACTCTCGGTCATCGCCGCGCTCCTCTCCCGGTCGGATGGCGTCGGTCGCACTGGCGTGCGCCGGCTCAACTACTCTGCCTCGGCCGACGGTTCGCTGCCACTGATTTTCGTCCCACCGGGATTCCGTGTGAGTGGCCAGCCGAGGAGGCCGATGCCGAGGGCGATGGCATGCCCGAGGTCGGTGAAGGTCCCGTCGGTCGCAAGCGGCACGCCGAAGAAGGCGAGCGCGCCCGCGAGATAGAGCCAGCGCCAGCGGTACGGAAGCCGGTAGGTGAGGATGCCGACCGATGCGGCGATGCCGTAACTCACCCCGATGTCCACGACATGCGCCATCCTGCGCGGCACCTCGTGGTTCTCGATGCTCAGCAGCACGACCCGCTGGCTGATGAGCGTGGCGGCGATATGCGCGGTGGCGACCGTGAACAGCCAGCGCAGGGTGCCGATCCAGCGCTCGACGTGCGCGTGGAAGATCTCGAAGAGGACCGCGTAAAGCAGGAAGGACGAGGGGTTCTCGATCCAGAACGCGCTGGTCAGCAGCGATTGGAAGGGGTGGGCGGAGAGCTCGTGGACATTGCTGCTGGTGCGGTGGAGCAGATAGAGCTCAAGACCTTCCGTGGAGAATTCGATGACGATGCTGGTGACGGCGATGATCAGCAGCCAGACATGAGTGCCGGGCGTCGAGCGAATCCAGCTCCGTACGGGCCGGGACGGCTCGCCCCGGCCCGTACGGTCTGTCGCTGCGCTCACCCCTCGATCATGACGCGTCTGTCCGGTCGGTGCGCCGTACGACATCGAGGCGGCACATCGGCGCCGCGTCAGCAGTCAGTCAACGGTCCGTCAACGGTCCGTCAACGGCGCTTACGTCGCTGGCTGCGCTGCAGTTCTCTCAGCTGATGGGCGAAGTCGTCCATCCTCTTGTCCATCCGGCGCTCCATCCGCCGCATGTCGTCGGAGAGGTCGCAGAGCCGGTTGCTGATGGCCCCGACGACTTGATTGGTGGCGTCGAGCCGCCGGTCGAGGCGATCGAGACGTACCGAGATCCCGTTGATCACGGGACCGAGCTCCTGGAGCGCGCGGCCGACGGTGTCCAGGTTCGCCTCGGCGGCGGTGACCCGGCGGTCGAGGGATGCGTACCCCTTGCGCCAGCCTTCCTCGGCGTCGAGGAGGTAGGTGCGGACACAGCGGGCGATGTCGCTGTCGCGAAGAAGCAGCGCGACGTTGAGCACGGTGCGGCGGGTGTAGAGCCTGAGCTGAGTCACCGCCTGTGGATAACTTTCACCCTGGTTGGCGTCCCATAGCGACACCATGTCTCTATGGAAGGATCGCAGTTCAGCGCCGCGCAGCACGCGCATCCCGTTCTCCGTGAACTCCTTGTGATGCCGGTCGGTCAACCTCCGGATGACGACTGTGGATACTTCGAAGTACCGCGCCACATCCTCTGTGCGAACGTGAACTCCGTCCGGGAGCATGACAAGAGCCTTCACCTTGTCGAGGACGTCGACGCGCCCCAAATGCTCGTCACGCATCGTGCGCGATTCGAGCAGGGCGACTTCCGATGGCATGGGGATGCCTTCCGTTCGTGAAACCGGTCATGGACGGCCCTCTCCCCGGGCACAGGGGTGGAGGTCGGCTCACGGTGCTACTCACCCAATGACCGGCCCGGCTTTCGATCCAGTACCGGCAATCCCCAACTTCACGAACTCTCGTCGCCACGAACTCCAGTTGCCTCCACGCGCAGTGAACAACGAGCCGATAAACGCACAGTCACGCGGATACACGTCAACCCCCGTCCTCTGGACAGGGGTTGAACGGCAACGCAAGCTCTTCCTCTCACTCCTCGCCGGCGAGCTTCAGCACCCTCAGCTTCTGTCCCGCGTACCACGTCGCCACGACCGTGACCCCCGCCAGCAGCGCCACCGCCAGCGGCAGCCCCACGTCCGAGCCGATCAGGCCCTGCCCGCCGATCTTCTCGGCGAGCGACAGCGACCACTGCTGGACGCTCAGCGTGCGCGCCCCCGGCACCAGGCTGCCGAACAGCGTCTCCCACACCAGCGCGTAGACGAGTCCGATGACCACCGCGTGCCGGCTGACCGTCCCGAGGAGCAGGAACAGTGCGCTGTAGGCGATCGAGGCAACCAGCGCCGCCACGGTGTACGCCACCGCGACCTGCTGGCCGTTGCCGTTGAGGATGAACCCGGCGATCAGCGTGGGGATCGCCGAGAAGGCCATCGTGATCGCGATGGCCACGACCAGCTTGGTGACGATGATCGTCGGGCGCTTCACCGGCTTGGCGAGCAGATAGACGATCGACCCGTCGTCGATCTCGGGGCCGATCGACCCGGTGCCCGCGATCACCCCGATCAGCGGCACCATCGTGGCGATGGCGAACCCGCCCAGGAGGTCGGCGGCGACCTGGTCGTCGACGCCGTTGAAGCTCCGTACCGCCGCCGCGATGAGCAGCAGCAGACCGGGCAGTACGAACAGGATCGCGGCCCGGCGCCTGCCGAGCACGGCCCGGTAGGTGAGCCGGGCGACTGTGGGGTTGTACATGGACGTCACAGCTCCTTTCAGGCCGCTACGAGGTAGGAGAAGACCGACTCGAGGGACTCGTCCGAGGGCGAGACCGTCAGCAGCCTGATGGAGTGCTCGCGGGCGACCCTCGGCAGCAGTTCGGTGAACCGGCCGAAGTCGACGGCCTGGATGCGCAGCGCGCCCTCGGCAAGGTCGACCTCGATACCCGCCGTGGACGGATCGGCGATCAGGGCCGCGGCGAGGGCCCGGTCGTCGCTGGACCGTACGAGATAGCGGTGTGGCCGGTCCGTCATCAGCCTGCGGATCTTGCGGAAGTCACCGGATGCGGCATGGCGGCCGGCGACGATCACCTCGATGTGGGAGGCGAGTTGCTCGACCTCCTCCAGGATGTGCGAGGAGAACAGCACGGTCCGGCCCTCTGCGCCCATCCGCCGCAGCAGGTCCATCAGCTGCATGCGCTGGCGCGGGTCCATGCCGTTGAAGGGCTCGTCGAGCAGCAGCACGGACGGCTCGTGGACGAGGGCCGACGCCATCTTCACGCGCTGCCGCATGCCCTTGCTGTACGTCGAGATCTTGCGGTCCTGCGCGTACTCCATCTCGACCGTGGCGAGCGCCTTCTGCGCGGCCTTCTTGCCCAGGCCGTGCAACTCGGCGTTGGCGACGACGAATTCGCGGCCGGTGAGGAAGTCGTACATCGCTTCCCGCTCCGGCACGACGCCGATCTGCCGGTAGACGGACTCGTTGCGCCAGATCGCGTGCCCGTCGAGCGTCACGCTTCCCGTCGACGGGGCCAGGAAACCACCCATCATGTTGATGAGCGTGGACTTTCCGGCGCCGTTGGGGCCGAGCAGACCGGTGACGCCCGGGCCGATCGTCATCGTCACGTCGTTGACGGCCACGACATTGCCGAACCACCGCGAGGTGTGCTCGATGTTGATGGTTGTCACAGCCCGACCTTTCGGTAGCGGCGCATCAGTACGGCGTACGAGCCGGCGACGAGCGCGAGGACGACGAGCACATAGACCACGCCGGGCCCGGCACCCGGGCCGGCCTCACCGGGGAAGGCCGAGGTGGCGCCGAGGAAGGCGGTCTGTACGCCGTCGATGAGAGTGACCGGCGAGAACAGGCCCAGCCACTTGATCACCTCGGGCGATCCGGTCTCCCAGGCGATCGCCTGGACGGTGGAGACGGCGCCGTAGGTGATGGTCATCGTGGCGATCACGGCGGCGACGCCGAAGCCGCGGCGCGGCGTGAGCGCGGCCATCACCAGTCCGATCCCGCCGAAGAGTACGGACAGAAGCGCCACGGAGACCATGCCCTGCGCGAAGCCCTTCGTCTGGTCCACGAAGTCCATCTTGGCGAGCAGCGAGCCGATGTACAGGATGACCAGCGGCGCCGCGGTGAGCACGAACAGGGCCGAGGCCATCGCGCCGTACTTGGCGAGGACGTAGTCGATGCGCTCGATCGGGCGCGAGAAGTACAGCGGCACCGTCTTGAAGCGCAGATCGCGCGAGACGGACTGCGGAGCCTGCGCGGCCAGGAAGAGGCCGATGACCGCCTGCGTGACGATCGCATAGCGGGTGTAGTCGAGCGGCAGGTCCTTGAGCTTCGTGGCGACAGCGACGGCGACGATGATCGCCGCGGGCAGGCACATCACCGCGAAGAGGATCATCGGCAGCACCTTGGACTTGGCCGAGCGGCCGAGGCCGTAGGCGCCGCGCAGCGACTGGGAGTAGAGAGAGCGACGCGCATACGCACGGCCGAGCCGCGGGCCCTCGTAGTTCCGGTAGCCGATGTTGTGGATCCGGGTGGTCTCGTTGTGGACCCCGGTGAGCTCTGTGCTCATCGCGCCTGCACCTCCATGGGCTGTGCCGCCGCCTCCGGACGGAAGACCTCCGCGATGTGGTGGCGACGCTGTTCCATCCGTACGAGACCGAGGCCGAGCCCGGCGACTGTGTCGCGCACGACGTCGTACGTCTCCTCGCCCGTCGCCTCGATCAGCAGGATGTGGCCCGCTCCGGGCAGACCGTCCTCCACGCGCGCGTGCAGCGTGACTCCGGCGGCGGCCAGTGCCTTACGGAGCACCGCCGTGCCGTCGGGGTGCGTGTCCGTGTCGGTGACCTCGACCGCGAGGGTCGCGGTGGTCTGGGTGAAGTCGCTGGTGGAGCTCGAGCGCAGCAGCGAGCCGCCGTCGATGACGACGACGTGGTCGCAGGTGCGCTCGAGTTCGCCCAACAGGTGCGAGGTGACCAGGACCGAGATGCCGAAGTCGGTGTGGACGCGGCGGATCAGATTGAGCATCTCGTCGCGGCCGACCGGGTCGAGGCCGTTGGTCGGCTCGTCCAGGAGGACCAGCTTGGGGTCGTGGACCAGGGCCTGCGCGAGTTTGACGCGCTGCTTCATCCCGGTCGAGTAGCCGCCGATGGGGCGATAGCGCTCCTCGTACAGGCCGACGTGGCGCAGGGTGTCGGCGGTGCGCTCGCGGGCGGCCGTCGGCGGCAGCCCGGACATGCGCGCCATGTGGACGACGAACTCGGTGGCCGAGACATCGGGCGGCAGGCAGTCGTGCTCGGGCATGTATCCCACCTGCTCCCGGATGGCGGCGCCACTGGTGGCGACGTCGAGACCGAGCACTGCGGCCCGGCCCTCGGTGGCGGGAGACAGACCCAGCAGGATCTTGATCAACGTGGACTTGCCGGCTCCGTTGGCGCCCACCAGGCCGGTCACACCGGGTCCGATGTCCAACGAGAGCCGGTCAAGCGCGGTCACCCTGGGGAACCGCTTGCTCAGGCTTTCGGTCGCGATCACAGTCACACTTCGAAGGTAGTGGCGCAGGACACACCGGGCGTCAGCCCTGACGGCTGGATCGGTGTCCGACTCCAGAGGTACGGACCCGTAAGGGGCCTGCGACCAAAGTCGACCGCGCCACGGCGGCCGGTGAGTTTTCCACAGGCTGATGCACAGCCCTTGACGCAGCCGCCGGGCATTGTCACATTCATCGGTGTCAAGTTACGAGCGAGCACCGCACACGGGACGGGCGGGTGGCATGAGCTCAGCAGTGGAGAGTGAACTGACCGCGGAACTGCGGGGGTTCAGGGAGGTGCAGCGCCTCGCGTACGCATGCGCGGAGGCAGTGGCGGCGCAGCTCAAGCCGGGTGTGACCGAGCGCGAAGCGGCCCGGATGCAACGGGAGTGGCTGCGCGAGCGTGGCGTGCGGGACTGGTTCCATCTGCCCTTCGCATGGTTCGGGGACCGTACGGCCTTCGTGAACTTCCGGATACCGCTCCAGTTCTTCCCCACCAACCGGAAGCTCGAGGCGGGGATGCCCTTCATCCTCGACATGGCACCTGTCCACAAAGGCTTCACGGCCGACATCGGGTATTCGGGCTGCCTCGGCCTCAACCCCGTGCACGACAAGCTGCTGACCGACCTGGAGGCACACCGCGAGCTGATCCTGCGCGAGGTGCGGGAGCGGCGCTCACTGCGCGAGATCTATGAGGACGTGGACCGGCTCATGGTCCGCCAGGGGTACGCCAACCGGCACCGCGCCTACCCCTTCGGCGTCATCGCCCACAAGATCGACCGGGTGAAGGAGCGACGCTGGTCGCCGCATCTGTTCGGTTTCGGCACCCAGTCGCTGAAGGGACTGGCGAGCGACGCGCTGCACGGCCACCGGGACGGCTGGTCGCCGCTGTGGAGTCCGTATGCATTCTCCGACCACCCGCCCCGGCCGGGGTTGTGGGCGGTCGAGCCGCACCTCGGGTTCCGGGGCACGGGCGCGAAGTTCGAGGAGATCCTGGTGGTCACCGACTCCAAGGACCCGGAGCAGAGCGCGTTCTGGCTGGACGACGATCTGCCGCATGTGCGGCGCTGGGCGGATGACTCGTGCCGGGTGTCGGCTCTGGGAGACAACCATGAGAAGGAGTCGGCGTGAGTCTCAAGGGGGCACGGGAGCGCTGGGTCCGTACGGGCGGAGTCGAGCTGTGCGTCGCCGAGCTGGGTGATGCGACGCAGCCGACGGTGCTGCTCGTGCACGGCTATCCGGACAGCAAGGAGGTGTGGACGGAGGTCGCCGGACGCCTGGCGGACCGGTTCCATGTGGTGCTGTACGACGTCCGGGGGCATGGCCGCTCCACCTCGCCGGCTCCACTGCGCGGCGGCTTCACCCTGGAGAAACTGACGGACGACTTCCTGGCGGTCGTCGACGCGGTGAGTCCGGGCAAGCCGGTGCATCTGGTCGGCCACGACTGGGGGTCGGTGCAGTCGTGGGAGTTCGTCACCGTGCAGCGCGCCGAGGGCCGTATTGCCTCCTTCACCTCCATGTCCGGCCCGTCCCTCGACCACTTCGGGCACTGGATCAAGAGGCGGATGAGCCGGCCGACGCCCCGCAGGGTGGGCCAGTTGCTCGGCCAGGGCGCCAAGTCCTGGTACGTGTACATGCTGCACACGCCGGTGCTGCCGGAGCTCGCCTGGCGCGGGCCACTGGGCAAGCAGTGGCCGAAGATCCTGCAGCGGATCGAGAAGGTGCCGACAGGCGACTACCCGACGCCGTCGCTGCCGCAGGACGCGGCGCACGGCGCATGGCTCTACCGGGACAATGTCCGGGCCAGGCTGCGCCGCCCCCGCGCCGACGCCTACGCCCACGCGCCGGTCCAGCTGATCACGCCGACCGGCGACGCCTTTCTGTCCGAGCGGCTCTATGACGAACTGGGCGAGTGGGTCCCCCAGTTGACCCGCCGCTCGCTGCCCGCCAAGCATTGGATACCGCGCACCCGGCCGGACCAGCTGTCGGCCTGGATCGGCGAGTTCGTCACGGCCAACGAGCACTTCGGGGCGGGCATGGCCGCGCGTCAGACCGTGGCCAAGGGGCCTTGTGCCGAGCGGTTCGGGGGGCAGCTCGTCCTGGTGACAGGCGCGGCGAGCGGCATCGGGCGGGCCACCGCCTTCGCGTTCGCCGAGGCGGGGGCGCGGATCGTGGCGGTGGACCGGGATGCCGAAGGGGCGGCCAGGACCGCGGAACTGTCCCGGCTGATAGGTGCGCCCGAAGCCTGGGGCGAGACCGTGGACGTCAGCGACGAGCCGGCGATGGAGAAGCTCGCCGTGAAGGTCGCCACCGAGTACGGCGTGGTGGACGTCCTGGTCAACAACGCAGGCATCGGGCTGTCCGGCTCCTTCCTGCAGACCAGCGCCGAGGACTGGAAGAAGGTCCTCGACGTCAATCTGTGGGGGGTCATACACGGCTGCCGGCTCTTCGGCAGGCAGATGGCCGAGCGTGGCCAGGGCGGCCATATCGTCAACACCGCGTCCGCTGCCGCCTATCAGCCCACGAGGTTGCTGCCCGCGTACAGCACGTCGAAGGCGGCGGTGCTGATGCTCAGCGAGTGCCTGCGGGCGGAGCTGGCCGGACAGGGCATCGGGGTCTCGGCGATCTGCCCCGGCATCGTCAACACCAACATCGCGGCCTCCGCGCGCTTCGCCGGGGTTGACGAGGCCGAGGAGAAGCGACGCCGGAAGAAGTCCGCCCGGCTGTACCGGCTGCGAAACTACCCGCCGGAGAAGGTCGCCGACGCGATCCTGCGCGCCGTCGTCAGGAACCAGGCTGTTGTGCCGGTGACGCCCGAGGCGCGCGGCGCCCGCTTCATGTCCCGCTTCATGCCCGGGAGCCTGCGGGCGATAGCACGATGGGAGCCGCCGCTATGAGCGCTGTGGGAGCACAGTCAGTAGCCGAGTACCGGATCGAGGATCTGGCGCACCACAGCGGTGCCACGGTCCGTACGATCCGCGCCTACCAGGACCGCGGACTGCTGCCGAAACCGGAGCGGCGCGGGCGGGCCAATGTGTACGGCTCCACCCATCTGGCCCGGCTGCGGCAGATCGCCGATCTGCTGGACCGCGGCTACACCCTGGCCTCGATCAAGGAGTTGCTGGAGGCCTGGGACGCCGGGCGCGGGCTCGGCGGGGTGCTCGGTCTGGTGGCGGAGGTGCAGGGGCCGTGGACGGACGAGGTGGCGGCCCGGATAACCCGCGCCGAGCTGGACGGCAAGTTCGGCGGGAAGCCGGACGAGGCCGCCGTCGAGGAGGCGGTGGAGCTCGGCGTACTGGAACGCGTCCCGGGGCGGGACGACGAGTTTCTGGTGCCCAGTCCCCAAGAGCTGGCCGTGGCGGCCGAGTTGTACGCGTCCGGGGTGCCGCTCTCGGCAATCTCCCGTCATCTGCGGGAGCTTCGTGGACAGGTCGAGCACATAGCGTCCCGTTTCCTGGAGTTCACCACCGAGCATGTCTTCGCGCGCTGTCTCGGCCATCTGCCCCCTACCGACGCGGATGCCGCCGAGGCGGCGGCTCTGGTGCGGCGGCTGAGACCACTTGCACAGCAGACGGTCGACGCCGAACTGGCCCGGGCCATGCGGACGTTCGCCAGCCGGCATCTGCAGCAGCATCTGACTGCCGAGGGACCGCAGCCGGTGGAGAGCGAGCCCCGGTCGGTGCTGCTGCCCACGGAGACAATTCGAGCGGTGCAGGCACTGGTTGGCGAACAGAACGCGGCCGCCTTCATCGCGGCGGCCGCCGAACGGGAGGTACAGGCCAGAACATTGGACGCTCTCACCTCAAGGAGCGTACATTCAGCCCAATTTGACCAAAGAGCCTAAATTGGCGTTCCGTTGTCCACAGAACCTTCAATTCCCTTGTGGATAACTACAGTTGGCTGTGGATCAAACCTGTAGAGCGATTTTTCTCAGTGGCGACGGGACCGGGACGAGGGCACGCTGACGGGATGAACGAAAGACCCGACAACCGACCCGACAACCGACCCGACAACCGATCCGATGACCGACCCCATGAGAGACCCGATGACCGACGCACCGTGAAGGTGTCCAAGTACCTGTCGAAGCATCTGCGGCACCAGCCGGAGCGGATCGGCATCACCCTCGACGAGAACGGCTGGGTGGCGGTCGACGAACTGATGCGTGCCGCGGCCGCGCACGGCTTCCGGTTCACCCGGGCGGAGCTCGACCATGTCGTCGCCGTCAATGACAAGCGGCGCTTCACCATCGACGGCACCCGCATCCGCGCCAACCAGGGCCACACCGTCGAGGTCGACCTGGACCTCCCCACGGCCGAGCCGCCCGCGTACCTCTACCACGGCACGGTCGCCCGCAGTCTGGAGGCGATCCGCGCCGAGGGCCTGCGCCCCATGAACCGTCACCATGTGCATCTCTCGCCCGACCGCGATACCGCGACCCGCGTCGGCGCCCGCCGCGGCCGCCCAGTCGTCCTGTCCGTGGACGCCGGCGCGATGCACCGGGCGGGCCACGTATTCCACGTCAGTGCCAACGGCGTCTGGCTCGCCGACGCCGTACCGCCGGAGTTTCTCCGCTTCCCCGGCGCATGAGCGCGTCCGCCGATCCGCGGCGGGCGGGACGGTAAGCCTCAGCGGGTGAGCTGGGCGAGGCCCTCCGTCGCGATCTGCTCGAAGACCGCCTGGTCCGCGGCGAAGTACGAGTCCGGGATCGGAGCATGCAGCACGATCTCCGTGAAGCCGAGGTCGAAGTGTCTGCCCGCGAAGTCGACGAAGGCGTCGAGGGACTCCAGCACCCGGCCGGGCTGCGGCGTGAAGCCGGTGAGCAGGATCTTGTCCAGCTCGGCGACATCCCGGCCCAGGTCCGCGCACGCCTTGCCGAGCTTGTCGATCTGCCCGCGGATCGCCTCGACGGACTGCTCCGGCGTACCCGTCTCGAAGAGCTTCGGGTCACCCGTGGTCACCCATGCCTGCCCGTGCTTCGCCGCGAGCTTGAGCCCGCGCGGCCCGGTGGCCGCGACCGCGAACGGCAGCCGGGGCCGCTGTACACAGCCGGGGATGTTTCGGGCCTCCACCGCCGAGTAGAACGTCCCCTCGTACGTCACCGAGTCCTCGGTCAGCAGCCGGTCGAGCAGCGGAACGAACTCTCCGAAGCGGTCGGCCCGTTCGCGCGGCGTCCAGGCCTGCTGGCCCAGTGCCGTCGCGTCGAAGCCCATACCGCCCGCGCCGATGCCGAGCGTGATGCGGCCGCCGGAGATGTCGTCGAGCGAGATCAGCTCCTTGGCCAGGGTCACCGGATGCCGGAAATTCGGCGAGGTGACCAGCGTGCCGAGGCGCAGCCGCTCGGTGGCAGCAGCGGCGGCGGTCAGCGTCGGGACCGCGCCGTACCAAGGGCCGTCGCGGAAGGTCCGCCATGAGAGGTGGTCATAGGTGTACGCGGTGTGGAAGCCGAGCTGCTCTGCTCGCAGCCACTCGTCGCGGCCACCGTCGTGCCAGCGGCGGACAGGGAGGATCACGGTACTCAAACGCATGCCTTCGAGCGTACGTGGCTCCGCAGGTGCCGGTGCACGCTCACGGCAGCGGCCGGTGCACGCTCACAGCAGCGGCCGGTGCGCACTCAGATGTGCGCCCACCCGCACGCCCGTGCGCAGCCGTACGGGAGAATGGATCTGTGACCTCAGCTATCGATCCACACGCCCTGCCCGCTGCCACCCGGCTGATCGCCACAGACCTGGACGGAACGCTGTTGCGCGACGACAAGTCCGTGTCGCAACGTACGATCGCCGCCCTGGCCGCCGCCGAGGAGGCAGGGATCGATGTCTTCTTCGTCACCGGGCGGCCCGCCCGCTGGATGGATGTCGTCAGCGATCACGTCCACGGCCACGGGCTGGCGATCTGCGCCAACGGCGCCGCCGTCGTCGATCTGCATGCCGGCGGAAAGGTGCTGGAGGTCCGTGCTCTGGAACGGGACACCGCCCTTGAGGTCGTACGGGCGCTGCGCGATGCCGCTCCCGGCACGTCGTTCGCGGTCGAGCTGACCACCGGCATCCACTACGAGCCGGACTATCCGCCCTTCCATCGCGACCCGGTCGCGACCATCGCCGCCGCCGAGAAGCTGCTTCACGCGGAGCACCCGGACGCCGACGCCCCGGTGATCAAGCTGCTCGCCCACCACCCGGAGCTGACGCCCGACGGCTTCCTCACCCTGGCCCGTACGGTGGCCGGCGAGCTCGCGTCGTTCACCCGGTCCAGCCCGACCGCTCTGCTCGAGGTCAGCGGCCCGGGCGTGAGCAAGGCGAGCACCCTGGCGCTCTGCTGCGCCGAGCGCGGGATCTCCTCGGACGAGGTCGTCGCCTTCGGGGACATGCCGAACGATGTGGAGATGCTGAGCTGGGCAGGCACTTCGTACGCGATGGGCAACGCCCATCCGGATGTGATAGCCGCGGCGTCCGGTCGGACCGTTGCCAACAACGAGGACGGCGTCGCGGTCGTCATCGAGGAGATCCTGGCCCGGCGCGCGGAAGCCGACGGCAGTACGGAGCGCTGAAGCGGCAGCGCAGAGCGGAACGGCGGCACCAAACTCCAGGACGGCAGCGCGGAGCTCTAGCGGGACGCTGAGGGCCTAGAGATCGACGCCGTGTTCGCGCAGCCACACCGCCGGATCCACCCCGGACCCCAGATACGGCGTGAGCCGCACCTCGAAGTGCAGGTGCGGCCCCGTCGAGTTGCCCGTGGTGCCCGACTGCCCGATCAACTGCCCGGTGCGCACCTGCTCGCCCTGGTCGACGGTGACCGCCGCAAGATGCGCGTACTGCGAGTAGTAGCCACCCGGGTGCTGCACGACGATCTCGATCCCGAAGGCCCCGCCGCAGGAGACCGAGATCACACGCCCCGCTCCGACCGAACGCACCGGCGTCCCGATGTCGACCGCGAAGTCCTGCCCGGTGTGCCGATGCGCCCAGTGCTCGCCTTGGCTGTCGAACCCTGCGGAGAGCTCGTAGTGCTCCACCGGCGTCACCCACTCGCGGCCGCGCGGCACATTCCCGCTCCCCTCGAGGTGTACGGCACCGGTGCACTTTCCTGCCGCGACGCTGCTGTCCGCCTCCTCCTGCAGCGTCCACTGCGCGGCCTCCAGCTTCGTCTCGATGCCACGTTTGATCGTCGCCAGCTGCTCCCTGCGTACGTCGAGCTCCCGCCAGGCGGCCCGGGCCTTCCCCTCCGCGGCGGTGAACCGCCGCTCGGCCTGCCTCGCCCGGCCGAGCAGCTGGTTCACAGCCATCTCCGCCTGCCAGGCCAGCCGCCGGGAGCGCATCAGCTCGTCCGGATTCGACGCGAGCAGCAGCTGCGCGGTGAGCGCGAGCGGGCCGCCGGTGCGGTACTGGGCGCGGGCGACGCCGCCCACCGCGTCGTGGACCGTCGCGAGTTCACGCCGCTGCTGGATCAGCAGTCCCTCGAGCCGGCCTGCCTTGGTGCGCTGCGCTTCGGCCACGTGCCTGCCCTTTTCGTAGGTCGCGGTCGCCTTTGCCGCTTCCTCGAAGAGGCGCGCCACCTCGGCGCTGGTGCCGGCTTCCGGCCCGTCGGATGCCGTGGCCGTCGGCGCCGCGGTACTGAGGAGCGCGCACAGCGCCGCCGGGACGAGCAGCAGCCGGTCGCGGGTTCTCAAACGCATGGACGGATCGTTACCCGGCGCCGGGGCGATTTCGGGTACCCGCGAGGTGTCGTACCGCCACCTGGCCCAGATTCCCGACCTGCCTGGCGGGTCCCCGTCCGGGCTTCGGCCGCGACGCGTGCCGGGTCCGCGCCGACCGGAGCGACCTATCTCACGAGGGAAGCCGGCTCCTCGGCTTCGGCGAGCCGCGCGCCCAGCAGGTCCGCCGCCTGTTCGCGTTCCAGCATCCGGCGCAGCGGCCCCTCGGCCGCGGCGAGCTCTTCGTACGAACCGCGCTGCACGGTACGCCCCGCCTCCAGGACGACGATCTCGTCCACGGCGTCCAGCCCCCGCAGCCGGTGCGTGATCAGCAGCGTGGTCCGCCCCTCGGTGGCCGTCAGCAGATCCGCGGTCAGCGCGTCCGCCGTCGCCAGGTCGAGATGCTCGGCGGGCTCGTCGAGCACGAGTACGGGAAAGTCGGCGAGGAGCGCCCGGGCCAGCGCCAGCCGCTGCCGCTGACCGCCGGAGAGCTGTGCGCCGTGCTCGCCGACGAGGGTGTCGAGACCGTCGGGCAGAGCGTCGACCCACTCCAGCAGCCGTGCCTTGGCGAGCGCCTGCCTGAGTTCGTCCTCCGTCGCCTCCGTGCGGGCGAGCCTGAGGTTCTCCCGCACGGAACTGTCGAAGAGGTGGGCGTCCTGCGCACACAGCCCGACGAACCGCCTGACCGCGTCCCCGTCGAGCACTGCCGCTGCCACACCGCCGATCGTGTACGTCCCCTCCTTGGCATCCAGGAAGCGGAGCAGCACCTGGGCGAGGGTGGTCTTGCCCGACCCCGAGGTACCGACGACGGCGATGCGCCGTCCCGCGTCGAGGGTGAGATCGAAGCCGTCCAGCGCATCCCGCTCCTGCCCTGCGTACCGTGCCCGCAGCCCCCGCACTTCGAGCGGGAACGGCGTCCCGGGCGGTGTTGCCGCCCGCTCCGGCTCGTGTACGGGAACGGGCGCGTCCAGCACCTCGTACACCCGCTCGGCGCTCCGCTTGACGCGCTGCCGGTACTGCACGGCGAGCGGCAGACCGGTGACCGCCTCAAAGGCGGCGAGGGGAGTGAGCACGACGACAGCGAGGGACACTCCGTCGAGCCGCCCGTCGCGCACCGCCTGCACTCCCGCGAACGCGGCGCACACGACCGTCAGTCCGCAGGCCAGCGCGGAGAGCCCGGCGCCGAGCGCGGTGGCCGCGGCGGTCCGCGAAGCGATCCGGGTCAGCTGCCGGTCGGCCTCTCGCGCCGTGTGCAGGCGGCCCTTCAGCGCCCCGGCGACGGTCAGTTCGGCGGTCCCCCCGAGCAGATCGACGACACGGATGGCCAACGTCCCACGCGCGGGCGCGAGTTGACGCTCGGCCCGGCGCGCGAAGGTCCCGCTGATCAGGGGCACGGCCACCCCGGCGACGAGCAGCCCGACCGCGAGCACTGCGCCGGCCTCGGGCAGCAGCCACGCGGTGAAGGCGACGGCCCCAGCTCCCACGGTGACGGCGACACCCGCGGGCAGCAGCCAGCGCAGCCAGTAGTCCTGCAGGGCGTCCACATCGGCGACGAGCCGGGACAGCAGATCTCCGCGCCGGGTCTGCCGCAGCCCGGCGGGTGCGATGCGCTCCAGTCTGCGGTAGACGGCCACCCTCAGCTCGGCGAGCATCCGCAGCACGGCGTCGTGCGACACGAGACGCTCGGCGTAGCGGAAGACGGCCCGTCCGATACCGAAGGCTCGGGTCGCCGTCACGGCCACCATGAGATAGAGGACGGGCGGCTGCTCCGAGGCACGCGAGATGAGCCAGCCGGAGACGGCCATCAGGCCCACGGCGGCACCGAGGCCGAGGCTCCCCAGCCCCAGGGCAAGCACCAGCTGCCCCCGCAACGCGCCGGCCATCCCCCGCACCCGCGCAAGTACACCCCCGACGGCCCCCGCGCGGCGCGGCTCCCCACCACGACCTGAGTAACGCTCGGCAGGAGGGTAGGCAGCCAGTGGCTCGACGGAGCCGACTACCGCACCGTCCGGCGAAGCCGACGGCCGCACCACCGCGGCACCCCCCTCCCCCGTCAGGGGCTCGCGGGCAGGGAACCCAACCCCATCGCAGCGGGAGAGCGTGACCACCCGGTCCGCCACACCCAGCAGCGCCGGCCGGTGGACGACCAGCAGCACCGTCCGCCCCGCCGACAGCCGCCGTACCGCTTCGACGATGCCCGCCTCCGTCTCCCCGTCCAGCGCCGCGGTCGGCTCGTCGAGCAGCAGCAGCGGCCGGTCCGCGAGGAACGCCCGCGCCAGCGCGAGTCGTTGCCGCTGACCGGCCGAGAGCCCCGCGCCGTCCTCCCCGAGGAGTGTGTCCACGCCCTGGGGGAGTCCCGCCACGAAGTCGTACGCGCCCGAGTCCCGCAACGCCTCCCGCACCGCAGCGTCGTCCGCACCCGGCCGCGCCAGCCGTACGTTCTCCGCGATCGTGCCCGCGAAGAGATACGGCCGCTGCGGCACCCACGCGATCAGCTCCCGCCACCGCTCCAGGTCCAGCGAGGAAAGGTCCACGCCCCCCACCTTCGCCCGCCCCTCGGCCGGCTCGACGAACCCGAGCAGCACATCCAGCAGCGTCGATTTCCCGACCCCGCTCGGCCCGACCAGCGCCACCGTCTCGCCGGGCTCCACCACGAGCGTTGCGGCGTCCAACGACGCCTCACTGCGCCCCGGATGCCGGACGGTCACCCCGTCGAGCTCCAGCCGGAGCGTGCCGGGCACCTCCCCCGTACCGCCCGCCCTCGGCTCGGTCTCCAGGACCTCGAAGATCTCCTCCGCGGCCGAAAGCCCCTCCGCCGCCGCGTGGTACTGCGCCCCCACCTGCCGGATCGGCAGATACGCCTCGGGCGCGAGGATCAGGATCACCAGCCCCGTGTACAGATCCAGTTCACCGTGCACCAGCCGCATGCCGATGCCGACGGCCACGAGCGCCACCGACAGCGTCGACAACAGCTCCAGCGCGAACGACGAGAGAAACGCGATGCGCAGCGTCCGCAATGTGGCCCGCCGGTACTGCGAGGTGATCGCCCGGATCGACTCGGCCTGCGCCTTCGCCCGCCCGAAGACCTTGAGGGTGGGCAGTCCGGCCACCACATCCAGGAAGTGCCCCGACAGCCGGGACAACAGCCGCCACTGGCGGTCCATCCGGGCCTGCGTGGCCCAGCCGATGAGCACCATGAACAGCGGAATCAGCGGCAGGGTCACCACGATGACCGCCGCCGAGACCCAGTCCTCGGTCACAATCCGCGCGAGCACCGCGACCGGCACGACCACCGCGAGCCCCAACTGCGGCAGATAGCGCGAGAAGTAGTCGTCCAGAGCATCGACACCACGCGTGGCGAGCGCGACGAGCGACCCGGTGCGCTGCCCGCTCAGCCACTCGGGCCCCAGCTCGGCGGCCCGCTCCAGCAGCCGCCCCCGCAGCTCAGACTTGACCGCCGCGCTCGCCCGGTGCGCGGCCAGTTCGGTCAGCCACGAGACGACCGCCCGGCCGACGGCGACCGCCGCCAGCAGCGCCAAAGGCGTCCCAAGACCGGAGGGGGAGAGCCCCTTCTGGAACGCCCCCACCACCACCTCGGCGATAAGCATCGCCTGGGCGACGACCAGCGCCGCCCCGACAAGTCCGAGCAGCACCACAGCGATCAGGAATCGACGGGTGGCCCGGGCGTACCGGAGCAGACGCGGGTCGATCGGTTTCACGTGAAACATCCCCCACTAATGCGCATCGGCGATGTGCTGCGTACCGATCCGCTTGCGGAACACCCAGTACGTCCAGCCCTGGTAGAGCAGCACCAGCGGCGTGGCGATGCCTGCCAACCAGGTCATGATCTTCAGGGTGTACGGACTCGACGAGGCGTTGGTGACCGTCAGGCTCCACTCCTCATTGAGGGTGGACGGCATGACGTTCGGGAAGAGCGTCAGGAAGAGCATCGCGACCGCGGCCACGATCGTGACACCCGACAGCGCGAACGACCATCCTTCGCGCCCCGCCTTGATCGTCACGATCGCCCCGACCAGCGCGAGTACGGCGACGATCATCGCGATCAGGCTGTTGCCGTCCCCGCGCGAAGCCTGGGTCCACAGCAGAAAGCCGAGCGCCACTACAGCCGTGAGCAGCCCCAGCTTCAGCGCCAGAGCCCGCGCCCGGAGCCTGATCTCGCCCACCGTCTTCAGCGCGGTGAAGACCGCACCGTGGAAGGTGAACAGCGTCAGCGTCACCAGCCCGCCGAGGAGCGCGTACGGGTTGAGCAGATCGAAGAGATTGCCGACGTACTCCTTGTGTCCGTCGATCTTCACGCCGCGCACGATGTTGCCGAAGGCGACGCCCCACAGCAGAGCCGGCAGCAGCGAGGTCCAGAAGATCGCGTGCTCCCAGTTGGTCTGCCAGCGCTCCTCGTCCCGCTTGTGCCGGTACTCGAAGGCGACTCCGCGCACGATCAGGCAGACCAGGATGAGCAGCAGCGGCAGATAGAAGCCGGAGAAGAGCGTGGCGTACCAGTCGGGGAAGGCGGCGAACGTCGCGCCACCCGCGGTCAGCAGCCAGACCTCGTTGCCGTCCCAGACGGGCCCGATGGTGTTGATCAGCACGCGCCGCTCGGTCCGGTCCCGGGCCAGCAGCTTGGTCAGGACGCCGACGCCGAAGTCGAAGCCCTCCAGGAAGAAGTAGCCGATCCACAGGACGGCGATGAGTACGAACCAGACGTCGTGAAGTTCCATGCCTCAGCAGCTCCTCAGGGCCTCAGTACGAGAAGGCCATCGGCCGGTCGGCGTCACGGTCGTCGCCGCCGATCTTGGTGGGCGGGTTGAGGTCGGCTTCGGTCAGCTCGGGCGGTCCGGCCTTGACGTACTTCACGAGCAGCTTGACCTCGATGACGGCGAGCACCGCGTAGAGCAGAGTGAAGACGATCATCGAAGTGAGCACCTCGCCCTGCGAGACACCGGGGGAGACCGCGTCGCGGGTGCGCAGCACGCCGTAGACGACCCAGGGCTGACGCCCCATCTCGGTGAAGATCCAGCCCCAGGAGTTGGCGATCAGCGGGAAGCCCATCGTCCACAGAGCGATGATCCAGTACCACTTGGTGAACCTGGGGTTCAGCGCCTTGCTCTTGAAGAGCACCAGATTCGGCACTTCGTCCTCGCTCGTCCGCAGGGCCGGCGGCAGCATGAACTTCTTGCGGGTGAGCCAGAGCCCGAGCAGACCGATGCCGAGGGACGTCATGCCGAAGCCGATCATCCAGCGGAAGCCCCAGTACGCGACGGGGATATTGGGCCGGTAGTCGCCGGGCCCGAACTTCTCCTGCTCTGACTTGTTGACGTCGTTGATGCCGGGGACGTACGAGGAGAAGTCGTCGTTGGCCAGGAAGGACAGCACTCCCGGGACCTCTATCGCGACCGTGTTGTGGCCCTTCTCGACATCTCCGTACGCGAACACCGAGAAGGGCGCGGGCGCCTCGCCGTCCCACAGCGCCTCGGCGGCGGCCATCTTCATCGGCTGCTGCTTGAACATGACCTTTCCGAGCAGGTCGCCGCTGAGCGCGGTGAGCAGTCCCGCGATCACGATGGTCACAAGCCCGAGCCGCAGCGAGGTCCGCATCACCGGGATGTGCTTCTTGCGCGCCAGATGGAAGGCGGCGATCCCGACCATGAACGCGCCGCCGACGAGAAAGGCGGCCGTGATGGTGTGGAAGAACTGGGTGAGCGCGGTGTTCTGGGTGAGCACATGCCAGAAGTCGGTGAGCTCTGCCCGGCCCCGCTCCTTGTTGATCCGGTAGCCGACGGGGTGCTGCATCCAGGAGTTGGCGGCCAGGATGAAGTACGCGGAGAGGATGGTGCCGATGGACACCATCCATATGCAGGCCAGATGGACCTTCTTCGGCAGCTTGTCCCAGCCGAAGATCCACAGGCCGATGAAGGTGGATTCGAAGAAGAACGCGATCAGCGCCTCGAAGGCGAGCGGGGCGCCGAAGATGTCACCGACGAAGCGCGAGTAGTCGGACCAGTTCATGCCGAACTGGAACTCCTGGACGATGCCGGTGACGACACCCATGGCGATGTTGATCAGGAAGAGCTTGCCCCAGAACTTCGTGGCCCTGAGGTACCTCTCCTTCTGCGACCGCACCCAGGCCGTCTGCAGGCCCGCGGTGAGCGCGGCGAGCGAGATCGTCAGGGGAACGAAGAGGAAGTGGTAAACGGTGGTGATGCCGAACTGCCAGCGCGCCAAAGTCTCCGGCGCCAGAGCCAGGTCCACGTCGTCATCTCCTTACATCGCCGTGGGCAAGCGGCGGTTTGCCCTGTTAATCCCAGTGATCACGGGAGAAACGGGACGCGCTTGTGAACGCGTTCACATTCACAAGCATTATGACCCATGCGTAATCCGCACTGTCGAGCGGGGGGTGCCTGTTCGCATCCACCCGACCGCGACCTCGAAGAAACCCCCACGAGCAAGGGCGCTCATGGGGGCTCTGCCGCTCCGGTCGCGGCCGACGTGCCTGAAAGCCGAGGAGGCCGGAGCCTAGAGCTCCTTGCGGAAGGCCTCCGCGGTGTGCAGGAAGATGTCGTTGGCCTCGTCCTCCCCGATGGTGACCCGGACGCCCTCACCCGCGAAGGGCCGGATCACAACGCCGGCCTTCTCACACGCCGCCGCGAAGTCGAGCGTACGGTCGCCGAGCCGCAGCCAGACGAAGTTCGCCTGGGTCTCGGCCACGGTCCACCCCTGCTTGACCAGGCTGTCGTAGACCCGTGTGCGCTCGCAGACCAGCGAGCCGACCCGGCCGAGCAGCTCGTCCTCGGCCTGCAGCGAGGCGACCGCCGCGTCCTGCGCGAGCTGTGAGACGCCGAAGGGGACCGCGGTCTTGCGCAGAGCGGCGGCCACCGGCTCATGAGCGACCGCAAAGCCGACCCGCAGCCCTGCCAGTCCGTACGCCTTGGAGAAGGTACGCAGCACCGCCACATTGGGGCGGTCGCGGTAGATCTCGATGCCGTCCGGCACCTCGGCGTCGCGGATGAACTCGCGGTACGCCTCGTCCAGCACCACAAGCACGTCCGACGGCACCCGGTCCAGGAAGCGCTCGAGCTCGGCCCTGCGCACCACCGTGCCGGTCGGATTGTTGGGGTTGCAGACGAAAATCAGCCGCGTCCGGTCGGTGATCGCATCCGCCATCGCGTCCAGATCGTGCACCTCGCCGGCGGTCAGGGGCACCTGCACCGGCTTCGCACCACTGATCCGGGTGATGATCGGGTACGCCTCGAAGGACCGCCAGGCGTAGATGACCTCGTCACCCGGCCCCGACGTGGACTGCAGCAGGGACTGGGCAACGCCGACCGATCCCGTGCCGGTGGCCAGATGCGTCACCGGCACACCGAAACGGTCCGCCAGCTCGTTCATCAGACCGGTGCAGGCCATGTCGGGATAGCGGTTGAACCCGTGCGCCCCGGCGATCACGCTCTCCATGACGCCCGGCAGCGGCGGATAGGGGTTCTCATTGGACGACAGCTTGTACGCGACCGGGCCACCGGCGGCCGCGGGCTTGCCGGGCTTGTAGGTGGGGATGCCGTCCAGCTCGGCGCGCAGCTTGGGGCTGGTCTCGCTCACCGCAGGTCCTCCTCGTGCCTTTTCGTGCCGTCTCATGCGTTCAGCAGGTTCGAATACTGCTCACCTTATGAGGATTCCCGGCCAGTGCGAATGGCGGTGTCCGGGAAAGGGGGGCGCGCTCCTCTCAGAGCGTGCGCCGGTAGCTCACTCCGTGGCGCGCATCCCCCGTAGTGGTGAGTTGAGACCTCTTCGAAACATCGACCATTCGACAGGCCCGCACCGCTCGATACCCGAGACCCTGTAGGTGTGTCGCTCAACTGCCTTGACTTCCAATGAAGTTGAACGAAAACGATCATGCAGAAACGTGCCTGTCAACGAGTGAATATGCGACCGGCCCAACCACCCGCCCGAGCCCTACTATCGGCTCGCCATGACAGCAGCAGGGAAGCACCAGGTGAGCCGGACGGAGACATCCCGCCGGGGCAGCCGGCAGAGTCGAGCGGGCATCCGGGACGTGGCCGCCGCAGCCGGTGTCTCCATCACGACTGTCTCCGACGCACTCAACGGCAAGGGGCGGCTCCCGGACGCCACCCGCCGACATGTCCGCGAAGTCGCCGACCGGCTGGGCTACCGGCCCTCCGCCGCGGCCCGAACGCTCCGTACCGGTAAGTCGGGCTTAATCGGCCTGACAGTGACCACGTACGGGGATGAACCCTTCACCTTCACCGAGTTCGCGTACTTCGCCGAAATGGCGAGAGCCGCGACCTCCGCCGCGCTCGCGCGCGGCTACGCCCTCGTCATCCTGCCCGCCACCTCACGCCATGACGTCTGGTCGAACGTCGCCCTCGACGGAACCGTCGTCATCGACCCCTCCGACCACGATCCAGTGGTCACCGAACTCGTCCGCCAGGGTCTGCCCGTCGTCTCCGACGGCCGCCCGGCCGGCACGCTTCCGGTCACCGCCTGGGTCGACAACGACCACGAAGCCGCCGTACTCGATCTCCTCGACCATCTCGCCGCCGCCGGCGCCCGCCGGATCGGCCTGCTCACCGGCACCACCACCGACACCTACACCCGCCTGTCCACCACCGCCTATCTGAACTGGTGCGAGCGCACGGGCCAGGACCCGGTCTACGAGTCCTATCCCGCCCATGATCCGTGCGCGGGCGCCGTCGCAGCCGACCGGCTGCTCGCCCGCCCGGACCGGCCCGATGCCGTGTACGGACTCTTCGACCCCAACGGCACCGATCTGCTCGCCGCCGCCCGGCGGTACGGCCTGCGCGTCCCCGACGATCTGCTGCTCGTGTGCTGCAGCGAGTCGACCGTGTACGCCGCCACCGACCCGCCCATCACCACGCTCTCGCTCAAACCCCGCAGGATCGGCACGGCCGTCGTCCAGCTCCTCATCGACGCGATCGAGGGAATCGCCGAAGACCGGCCGGTCGAGCAGGTGATACCGACCGAACTGATCGTCCGGACGTCCTCACAGCGCCGCCCTCCGCGTACGACTGTCAGCGCTCCGCGATCCCCTTCACCGGACTAGGCCTGCCTAATCGGGACGAAACGACCGGCGAACCAGGGGTGCAAACGGATTCACCACCCCTGGTGCGTCACACAGCGCGGACCTCATTCCTATGATGGGCGGACGACACCGCGGACCACCCCGACCAGGCTGGGCCGAGAGGTGAACGGCGGCGCGACGGTGGTGGAGGGGTCGATGACTCAGGGGGCCGGTCAAGGACCCGTGGTGCGGACGGCAACATTGCGCGATTTCCGCGTTCCGCCGTACGCGCAGGTTCCCGTGCAGTCGCAGGTTCCGCCGCACGCCGACGTGGCTCAGGAACACGTAGCTCAGGAACACGCGGCTCAGGAACACGTAGCTCGGGAACAGACAGCTCAAGAACAGACAGCTCAGGAGCACGTGATGCCGCAGGACCAGGCACCGCCTGCTCGGACTCAGCCGTCGCAGCAGCCGCCGGAGTCCGCCCATCCCGGTAACGCCGTCCCGGAGGGGGAGGCCCCTGACGGCTACACCCCTACCGAGCGCGATCTCCCGGTGATCAACCTCGGCGGTCCCGGCGACACCGTCCAGGTCCAGGTCGACCCGGACGAGGCGCCCGCGCCCGACGGCCTCGGCCCGCTCTATGTGGTCGGTGACGTCCACGGCTACCTCGACGAACTCGTCGCGGCCCTCGGCGAACAGGGCCTCATCGATGCCGAGGGCAACTGGGCCGCCGGCCACGCCCGCCTCTGGTTCCTCGGCGACTTCACCGACCGCGGCCCCGACGGCATCGGCGTCATCGATCTCGTCATGCGGCTCTCCGCCGAGGCTGCGGCCGCCGGCGGTTACTGCAAGGCGCTGATGGGCAACCACGAGCTGCTGCTGCTCGGCGCCAAGCGGTTCGGCGACACCCCGGTCAACTCCGGCGCCGGCACCGCCACCTTCCAGGCCGCCTGGCTGCTCAACGGCGGCCAGAAGTCCGACATGGACCGGCTGCAGGAGGTCCACCTCCAGTGGATGGCGCGGCTGGACGCGGTGATCGAGGAGGACGAGCATCTGCTGATGCACTCCGACACGACCGCCTATCTGGAGTACGGCTCCAGCATCGAGGACGTGAACGACAACGTGCACGAGATCCTCACCCGCAATGACGCCGACGAGTGCTGGGACCTGTTCCGCAAGTTCACCAAGCGCTTCGCCTTCCGCGACGAGGCGGGGCCGGAGGCCGTACGTGAACTGCTCGGCGCCTACGGCGGCCGCCGCATCGTGCACGGCCACAGCCCGATTCCGTATCTCCTCGGCGAGGTCGGCACCGAGGACGGCGAGGACGGCGAGCGTCCGGTCGTCGAGGGCCCGCACGTGTACGCGGACGGGCTTGCGATCGCCATGGACGGTGGCGTGACCATGGCCGGAAAGCTCCTTGTCGTCCAACTTCCGCTGCCCAACTGAACCGAGCCCGGCAGGCGATTTACTGAAACCCCCTGTCACCCCGTGCCGTAACCGCTCTACCATCGGCTTATCCGTAGCAGGCTCTCCTCCGTTTCTGCCCAACTGCCCGATCGATGCGGGCGATCCGGCCCTACGGAGCATCGGGGGATGCACATGAACAGCGCTCCGCACCTGCTGACCGAGGACCGCGCCGAGTACGAGCGCATCCTCGACGACGCGCTGCGCAACGCCCATGACCGTCCGGATCTCGCTGCCGTGGGACAGCGACTGAACGCCGAACAACTACGCACGATGGCCCTCAACGCGACGGCACTGATCACCACCGCCGCCGCTGCCGAGTACGAGCACTACATAAAGATCCGCGAGGAGATGCGGGCGCCGACGGCCGCCGACTCCGTGCGCAACTCCGTGCTGGCCCCAGCCGGGGAGGACGAGGACTCCGAGCGCGGCGCGGGATTCACCGCCGTCATAGCCGTGCTGGCCCCCGTGCTCGCGGGGACGGCCGCGCTGATCTTCCTTCTGGTCGGCTACATACTGAAGATGCTCAGCCCCGCGCCGTCCTTCGCCGAGACCCTGGTCTCCGCGGGCTGGTTCTTCGGGGCTCTGACGGCTGTCGCCATTCTGTTCGCAGCGATCGCGCTGCTGCTGACGGCTCTGCGCAACGGCGCTACGCAGGTCCCGGCCGAGGAGTCGACGGGCGAGCTGCCCGACGAGGTGTCCCGTGCCAAGGAGGCCTGGCGGCACGCCCTGCTTGAGCGTGGACTCCTTCCCTTCCTGCGGGCCGCGCTGGCGGACCCCAGCGCCGACCCGACCTCGTCGGCTCCACCGCGCCATGTGAGCCGTATCCCGAAGGTCGGCTACAGCGGCCCGGACTACTCCAGCCCGAACGAGGGCTCGACGGCGGGACAGCGGCCCACTTTCACCAGCCCGGACTTCACCAGCCCGGACTTCGGCGGCCCCGAGCACCAGCCGGAGTGACCCCCGGCCGGCGCTCGGGGCCGAAGACCACTCCGCGCCGGGAGGTCACTCCCCAAGGTCAGTTGATCACCACTGAGCACTGGCCCCACCACCCGAGGGTCAGAGCTCTCCCACTACGTCGACGATGTCCAGGCGGTCCGCGCCTCCAACTTGGCCTGAGGACCACGGAGGCGCGGGCCGTCTGCACGTGAGCCTCAGTCCGCCAGCGGCAGATACACCCGGTTCCCCGCCTCGGCGAACTCCTTCGACTTCCGGAGCATCCCCTCAGCGACCTCCTCGGCCGTCGCTCCCGCAGCCGCAGTACCGCCAAACTGCTCTGTGATGCTTTGGCTAATCTTCATGCTGCAGAACTTCGGGCCGCACATCGAGCAGAAGTGCGCGGTCTTCGCCGGCTCGGCCGGCAGCGTCTCGTCGTGGAACTCCCGTGCCGTGTCCGGGTCGAGGGCCAGGTTGAACTGGTCCTCCCACCGGAACTCGAAGCGCGCGTCGGACAGCGCGTCGTCCCACTCCTGCGCGCCCGGGTGACCCTTGGCGAGGTCGGCGGCATGTGCCGCGATCTTGTAGGTGATGACGCCGGTCTTCACGTCGTCGCGGTTGGGCAGGCCCAGGTGCTCCTTGGGCGTCACGTAGCAGAGCATCGCCGTGCCCCACCAGGCGATCATGGCCGCCCCGATGCCGGAGGTGATGTGGTCATACGCCGGGGCCACGTCCGTGGTGAGCGGGCCGAGCGTATAGAAGGGGGCCTCCTCGCAGATCTCCTGCTGGAGGTCGATGTTCTCCTTGATCTTGTGCATCGGGACGTGACCGGGGCCTTCGATCATCGTCTGCACATTGAAACGCTTGGCGATCGTGTTGAGTTCCCCGAGCGTGCGCAACTCAGCGAACTGCGCCTCGTCGTTGGCGTCCGCGATCGAGCCGGGCCGCAGTCCGTCACCGAGGGAGTACGTCACGTCGTACGAGGCGAGGATCTCGCAGAGCTCCTCGAAGTTCTCGTACAGGAACGACTCCTTGTGGTGCGCCAGGCACCAGGCCGCCATGATCGAGCCGCCGCGCGAGACGATGCCGGTCTTGCGGTTGGCAGTCAGCGGGACGTACGGCAGCCGCACGCCCGCGTGGACCGTCATGTAGTCCACGCCCTGCTCGGCCTGCTCGATGACCGTGTCCTTGTAGATCTCCCAGGTCAGCTCCTCGGCCTTGCCGTCGACCTTCTCCAGCGCCTGGTAGAGCGGCACGGTGCCGATCGGCACGGGGGAGTTGCGCAGCACCCACTCGCGGGTGGTGTGGATGTTGCGGCCGGTGGAGAGGTCCATGACGGTGTCCGCGCCCCAGCGGGTCGCCCAGGTCATCTTCTCCACCTCCTCCTCGATGGAGGAGGTGACCGCGGAGTTGCCGATGTTGGCATTGACCTTCACCAGGAACCTCTTGCCGATGATCATCGGCTCGATCTCCGGGTGGTTGACGTTGGCGGGCAGGACCGCACGGCCTGCCGCGATCTCCTCACGTACGACCTCGGGGGCGACGTTCTCGCGGATCGCGACGTACTCCATCTCCGGCGTGATCTCGCCACGTCGGGCGTACGCGAGCTGCGTCACCGCCACTCCGGCGCGGCCCCGGCGGGGCTGCCGCGGGCGGCCGGGGAAGACCGCGTCGAGGTTGCGCAGACCGCCGCGCGGCGAGGTGTGCTTGATCCCGTCGTCCTCGGGGCGGACCGGTCGGCCCGCGTACTCCTCGGTGTCGCCGCGGCCGATGATCCAGTTCTCCCGCAGCGGCGCCAGACCGCGGCGGACGTCGGTCTCGACGCTCGGGTCGGTGTACGGACCGGACGTGTCGTACAGCGTCACGTCCTTGCCGTTGGTGAGGTGCACCTGGCGGACCGGCACCCGGAGGTCGGGGCGCGAGCCCTCGACGTACCCCTTGTGCCAGCCCGGCTTGCGCTCGTCCTGGCTGGTGGCAGGCGTGCGTGCATCCTGAACGGTCATGAGACCTACTCCCTACGCCGGCATTACCCGGTAACAGGTTCGGCGGTCGACGCAGCGGCTTCCGTACGTCTCGTACGGAGGTCAGCGCCCTCTCAGCCCGGTGCTCCGAGCTCCCGCGTGTGCAAAGGTGCCACCACGCTAGCGCCATTTCTGGCGTGCTGAACAGAGGGGTCCTCTCGTTCTTGCGATGATCGGTCGGTGACAACGCCGCCGACCTCATCGCCGCAGCAGCCCGAGTCCCATGGCCATTCCCACAGCCATGGGCCCGCCGCGCCCGTCTCGCTACACCTCCGCAAGGTCATTGCCGCGGTGCTGATTCCTTTCGCCGCCGCGGTCGTCGTGGGCCTGGTCGTGCTCTGGCCGGGCGGCGCCCCCGGCCATGAGCGCACGGGCGTCGGCTTCGACCGGCAGACCCAGCAGGGCAAGGTCACGCAGGTCGAGAAGGTCAACTGCAAGGACGTGAACGTCGCGGTCCCGCCGACCGGTGACACATCCACGCCCGAGGGACGTGAGGCGGTCAATTCCCAGAAGGGCAGCTGCAAGAAGGCGACGATCGAGGTCACCACCGGCAAGGACAAGGGCCGCACCTTCAGCGAGATCATCCAGCCCGACGCATCACGGCAGTTGAGCGAGGGCCAGGGCGTGGTGGTGGCGTACGCCCCCGACGCGCCCCGCGATCTGCAGTACTCCGTGACCGATGTGAACCGGAAGTTCCCGATTACGGTACTGGCCGGGATCTTCGCCCTCGCGGTGGTGGTGGTGGGACGGATGCGCGGCGTGATGGCTCTGATCGCGCTCGCGGCCTCCTTCGCCGTCCTGACGCTGTTCATCCTGCCCGCTATCCTGCAGGGCTCCAATCCACTGATCGTCGCGGTGGTCGGAGGCGGCGCGATCATGCTGATCGCGCTCTATTTGTGCCACGGTCTCAGCGCGCGCACCTCGGTCGCGGTCCTCGGCACACTGGTCTCGCTGCTGCTGACCGGACTGCTCGGCTCGCTCTTCATCGGCTGGGCGAGCCTGACCGGCAACACCGACGACAACACCGGCCTGATCCACGGCCTGTACCCGAACATCGACATGAGCGGTCTGCTGCTCGCCGGCGTCATCATCGGCTCGCTCGGCGTGCTCGACGACGTGACGGTGACCCAGACCTCGGCGGTGTGGGAACTGCACCAGGCGGACCCGGACATGGGCCCGCGAAGGCTCTACCGGGCCGGTATGCGGATCGGCCAGGACCACATCGCCTCCGTCGTCAACACGCTCGTACTGGCTTACGCGGGCGCGGCGTTGCCGCTGCTGCTGCTCTTCTCGATCGCGCAGAGCAGCGTGGGGACGGTGGCCAACAGTGAACTGGTGGCGGAGGAGATCGTACGGATGCTGGTGGGGTCGATCGGCCTGGTCGCCTCGGTGCCGGTGACCACCGCGCTCGCGGGGCTGGTGGTCTCCGCCGACCGGCCGGGGGCGTCTGCGAAGGCCGGCAGATCGCCGGTGCGGGGCGGCAGCGGCCGTCGCCGCAAGAGGTAGCCCACCGAGCACGCGATGTGGCACGGGACCAAGCAGACGGGCGGTGGGCTCAGCCGGCGTTCTCCTCGGCGAGGATGCGCCCCAGCGCATCTTCGAGACTGACCTCGAAGTCACCGAACGTACGCTCCTGCCCCAGTGGCACCAGCTTGTCGGTGCGGTCGAGGAAAGCCACGAGCGGCGCCACGCCCACCCGGAACCGCGCCCGGTCGCAACCGACCTGGAGCTGGATGACGACATCGGAAAGCCCCTCGGGCCCGGTCGGCGTGATGCGCACATCACCGTCCCCGCTCGGCCCGTTGATCCCGTCGAGCAGCAACTCCCGGCCGAAGGCCCAGGTCACCGGGGCGTCCCCGGGCAGATGGAAGGTCATCCGCACCGCGAACGGATCCCCCGTCTCGTACCGGAGCTCCACCGGGATCCGGAATGAGAGCTCCTCGGAGACAAGGAAGTTCATCAGGACCTCGGCCTGGACCGACTGGCGCATCTTGTAACCCCACATTGGATCAAGCACTGAACACATAACTCGGCTCAAAACGGCCAGGAATGATCCGCCATGGCCCTCTTGACGCAATCGTCCAGTAAGCGCTAAGTGATCACAAGGAGTGATTTTTCAGATACTGATAGAGAACACAAGGGAGTTGAGCAGCCTCTCCATGGCTTTGCACAGCTCATCGATGGCGAGATGTGGTCATTCCGGATTGTGGAGAGAGCCGCCCGAGGCGAGCCGCCCGACCGCGTCGCCGAGGACGAACACGCCCTTCTCACGGCGCAGATAGTCCTCGTGTGTCAGGGTGCGCAGCAGGTGGTACGCGGTGGGAAGCGGGAGCCCCGCCTCGCGGGCCAGCTGTTTTGCGGGGGCTCCGTCGGGATGCGAGCCCGCGGCCTCCAGCAGCCTCAGCGCCCGCTGCACTGAACCGATCAGGGTTGGGGAAGGAACATTCGTAGCCGTAGCCGTGGCCATAGGGCACCCCCAGGCATGGTGACGGGCAACTCGCCCGCGGGGGCCGCCCCCGAGGGCCGCCGCACGATTTTCCCAAGAGGCAGATTTCCCAGGGGCGGCAGCGGATTGTCACTGTATGGGCCGCCCCTGTGCGGGACCGGGGGTTTGCAGGAGCGTTCCCCCGGCCGGGCTAACGCCCGTCCGGGCGCGGGCTACCAGTCGCTGCTCGAGCTCGATGACGACATGAACTTCCGTACGACAAAGATGAGTCCGCCGACAAGAGCGACGAACACCAGAGCCTTGAAGAGCAGCCCGATCACGAAGCCGACAACGCTCGCGATCAGCCCGCCGAATACGACAAGGGCGATGACGGGCACGGCGACCCACTTCACCCACCACGGCATCCCCGTGAATACTTCCCGCACAGCCATTTCCCTTACCTCGTTTCGCTGGGTTCCTGCCCTCGATGCTAGGCGGGAGGGGGTGGTGCGCGGGGACCCGCGAGCCCTTGATCTCCCCTGACTGAACCCCTAGGGAACGGCGGGGCTCCCGGTCAGCTCTCAGGCGGAGAGAAGATCACCATGACCCGCAGATCCTCGGTGATGTGATGGAACTTGTGGGGCACTGTGGCCGGGACATAGACCACGCTGCCGCGCCCGACCTGTGTCGTCTCCGTTCCCACCGTGATGGAGGCGCGGCCGCTGACGACGAAGTAGACCTCGTCCTGGCGGTGGGGCAGCTGGGGGTCCAGCTCGCCGGCGTCCAGTGCGTAGAGCCCGACCGACATGTTCCGCTCGCGAAGGAACTGCAGATATGCCCCGTCGTTGGCGGCGCGCTCTGCCTCCAGATCATCCAATCGGAATGCCTTCATCCTGTCCGCCCCTGCCTTGTCCCGATCACGTCTGTCACGATCAGACACATGATGAATTTCGTAGTCAAGACGGTCGCCAATGCAGCGGCCCTTCTGGTGGCCATCTGGCTGCTGCAGGACATCACACTGACCGGCGACAGCACCGGCAAGAAGGCGCTGACCCTGGTCCTGGTGGCACTGCTCTTCGGCCTGGTCAACTTCATCGTCAAGCCCGTGGTGAAGCTGCTGACACTGCCGCTGTTCATACTCACCCTCGGTCTGATCACGCTGGTCATCAACGCACTGATGCTGCTGCTGACCTCCTGGCTGGCCGACAAGCTCGATCTGAACTTCCATGTCGAAGGCTTCGGAACGGCCGTGCTCGGCGGCCTGATCATCTCCGTCGTTTCATGGGCGCTGAACGTCGCCCTCCCGGACAAGGACTGAACACCGCGTGAGATCTGCGTATCGCGTCTGCTTCGTCTGCACCGGCAACATCTGCCGCTCGCCCATGGCCGAGTCCGTCTTCCGCGCGCGAGTGGCGGAGGCCGGACTCGGCGAGGTGATCGAGGTGGACAGCGCCGGCACCCGGGCCTGGCACGAGGGCGACGGCGCCGACCGGCGCACCATCGCCGTCCTGGAGACGAATGGCTACGAATCGGAGCACAGCGCACGGCAGTTCCGGGCCGCGTGGTTCCCGCTCCTCGATCTGGTGATAGCCCTGGACGAGGGGCATGCGCGGGAGCTTCGGCGGCTCGCGCCGACTGCCGCTGACGCCGCGAAGGTGCGGCTGCTGCGGTCGTACGACCGCCCGTCGCCCGACCTCGCGGCCGGGGATCTGGATGTTCCGGATCCGTATTACGGCAGCATGGACGGGTTCGAGGAGTGCCTGGCGATGGTGGAGGCGGCGAGCGAGGGTCTGCTCGACGCCGTACGCACAGCAGTGGAGGAGCAGGCGGCATGAGCGGCGTGAGCGGTGCCGGCGCTGGAGACGGTACGAGGGCGGTGCGGGCGGGGCTGCCCGAGCCGCAGCAGTACGAACCGACCCTGCCGGGACCGGTCTTCGCTGCCCATTTCCATCTGTCCGGCGAGCCCACCGGGCCCTACACCTACGGCCGTGACACCAACCCGACCTGGACCCATCTGGAGCGGGCGATCGGCGAGCTGGAGGCACCGGGCGAGCCCGTCGAGACCACCGTCTTCGCCTCGGGAATGGCGGCGGTCTCGGCCGTGCTCTTCTCCCAGTTGAAGGCCGGGGACGCGGTGGTCCTGCCGGACGACGGCTATCAGGCGCTGCCGCTCCTGCGCGAACGGCTCGAGGCGTACGGCGTCGAGGTCAGGACCGCGCCGACCGGCCACGACGCGCAGCTGTCCGTGCTGGACGGGGCTCGGTTGCTGTGGATCGAGACCCCGTCCAATCCGGGGCTCGATGTGTGCGACGTGCGACGGCTGGCCGAGGCGGCGCACTCGGCCGGCGCGCTGGTCGCGGTCGACAACACGCTTGCGACGCCGCTCGGGCAGCGCCCGCTGGAGCTGGGCGCCGACTTCTCGGTAGCCAGCGACACCAAGGGCATGACGGGCCACGGCGACATCCTGCTCGGCCATGTGACCTGCCGCGATCCGCAGTTGGCGGCAGGTGTACGGGGCTGGCGCAAGGTCGTCGGGGCGATTCCGGGCCCGATGGAAGCATGGCTCGCACATCGTTCGCTGGCCACGCTGCAACTGCGGATCGAGCGGCAGTGCGCGAATGCGCTGGCGCTCGCGCAGGCGCTGCGCGGGCGCGGCGAGGTGACCGGGCTGCGCTACCCCGGCCTGCCGACGGATGCCTCGTACAAGATCGCCTCACAGCAGATGCGGCGTTTTGGCTGCGTGGTCTCGTTCGTACTGCCCGATCGCGGGCACGCGGAACGATTCCTGGGCGCTCTGCGGCTGGTGGACGACGCAACGAGCTTCGGCGGGGTGCGCTCCACCGCGGAACGCCGCGGGCGCTGGGGCGGCGACGCCGTACCTGAGGGCTTCATCCGCTTCTCGGCGGGCGCCGAGGACGCGGCGGACCTCGTGGCGGATGTGCTGCGGGCGCTGGACGAGTCAGATCGTTAGGTCGGCCATGGGGGCGTTCGGCGGGCCGGGGGGCGTACGCCGGGGTACGCCCGGGCGCTGAGCGGCCCCTACCGCAAACGGGCGGCCCGAGCCTCCCCCCTCATGGCTCGGACCGCCCCGGTTCCACGCGCGAAGAACCGTGTGAACAAGGCTAGTTGACTGTGCGTCAGTGTCCAATCACAGTAGCGACAGCGGCCTATCGACTTATTTATAGTTGTCCGGGTCCGTGGGCATCGTCGGCCGGGAGGGGCTTGGCATGGATCTGGCCCTGTTGCGCACATTCGTCACGGTGCACCGGGCCGGCTCCTTCACCCGCGCCGCGGCGCTGCTCGGGCTCTCCCAGCCTGCGGTGACCGGCCAGATCCGCACGCTGGAGCGGCAGTTGGGACGGCCGCTGTTTCTGCGCCAGGCCCGCGGCGTGACCCCCACGACCATCGGGGACGAACTCGCGCACCGGGCAGCCCCCCATCTGGACGCCCTGGTGGAGATCACCGAGACCGGTCTGGACGAGGAATCGGGCGTACGGACCCTGCATCTCGCCGGGCCTCCGGAGTTCACCTCGTTACGCGCCCTGCCGGCCCTCACCCCACTGATTTCGCAGGGGCTCACCCTCCGGGCCTCTTTCAAAAACGCCGAGGAGACCCTGGAAGGGCTGGCCGCCGGGCATCACGATCTGGCCATCACCACCGCCAGGCCGCGCGGCGGACTGCTCACGTCGACTCCGCTCTGCGACGAGGAGCATGTACTGGTCGCCTCGCCGCGCTGGGCTGCCCGGCTGAGTCCTGGAGTGCTGCGCGGCGGGCATGTGGTGCTGGAGCAGCTGCCCGTGGTGGAGGTCCATGAGTCCCTGCCACTGGTCTCGCGGTACTGGTCCGCCGTCTTCGACTCCCGTCCGGCCGCCGCGGGCGCCGTCATAGTCCCCGACCTCCGGGCCGTCCTGGAGGCCGCGGCCTCGGGCGCGGGGCTCGCCGTGCTTCCGCGCTATCTGTGCGAGGAGGCCATCCGGGACGGGCGGGTCGTACCGCTCCTCGACCCTCCGGTGCCCCCACTGCGTACGTACTTTCTCGCCGTACGGACCGGCACACTCTCCCTTCCGCACATCGCGCGGGCGCACGAGTGGCTGCTGCGCGCTGCCGTCGACTGGTGATCGCCCGGTGGTCAGGAGTTTCAGAACGGGCGTCGCGGGCCATTTTCTAGCCATGACCGAACGGCCAGTGGTCAAGCGCACCGCACGCGCCATCCTGCTCGACGGAGACGATCTCGTCCTCATCAAGCGCACCAAACCCGGCGTTGATCCGTACTGGCTGACGCCGGGCGGCGGGGTCGAGCCCGAGGACGCCACCGTCGTCGACGCACTCCACCGGGAGGTGGACGAGGAGCTCGGCGCCAAGATCACCGATGTGGTGCCCTGCTTCGTCGACACCGTCGAGCACATCGCGGACGGGGGTGTGACGGGCGTGAAGGTGCAGCACTTCTTCGTCTGCCGCCTCGAGTCCATGGATCCCTCGCGCCGGCACGGCCCGGAGATCGACGAGCCCTGTGGGGAGTACGAGATCGTACGGGTGCCGTTCAGCCGGGTCGGGATCGCCGCCGTCCATCTCGTACCCCTGTCGCTGCGGCACTATCTGGACGGCAATATCGAGGGCGTACGTGCGATGCACGCCCCCGACCTGGGCTGATCTCAGCTAGTCCCCCGCTGCCACCAGCTCTTCGAGGGAGTCGTGGCGGATCCGGTCGAACGGGATGCCGATGCCGCGCAGTGCGTCCACGCCACTGCGGATCATGCCGGGCGGGCCGGAGAGATATGCGTCGTACTCGTACCAGGGGCCGTACTCGCGCACGGCGTCGGGGAACTGCGAACGGCCGTCGACCACCGGCCGGACCGACAGCCAGGGGTGCGTCTGCTGGAGCCGCAGCATGGTGTCGATGTCATAGAGGTCGTAGTCGGTGCGCGCCCCGTAGAAGACCTCCACCTGGCGCCGCGCACCGTGCTCGGCGACATCCTCGACCAGCGCCTTGATGGGCGCGATGCCGGTGCCGCCGCCCAGGCAGAGCAGGCCGTTGTCGGTGGTGTGGTCGACGGTCATCGAGCCGGCGGGCGGACCGAGGCGCAGGACGTCGCCGGGGCGGGCATGGTGGACGAGGGCGTTGGAGACCCAGCCGGCCGGGACCGCTTTGACATGGAAAGAGAGCAGACCGTCGGCGCGAGGCGCCCCGGCGAAGGAGTAGTGGCGCCAGATCCGCGGCCACCAGGGCGTCTCCAGGCTCGTGTACTGGCCCGCCACAAAGGCGTACGGCTGGTCCGGGCGGACGGTGATGATGGCGATGTCTGGGGTCCTGAGGTCGTGCGAGACCACCTCGCCGTGCCACCAGGCGGGCGCGTGCCGCTCATTCTCGGCCGCTGCGTCGATCATGATCTGGGAGATCGTGGTGTATGTCCGCACCCAGGCGGCCTCGGTCTCCTCGTCCCAGGTACCCGTGGCGTACCGGGTCAGCGCGCCGATCAGGGCCTCGCCGACGGCGGGATAGTGCGCAGGCTGCGTGCCGTACTTGCGGTGGCCGCGGCCCAGGTGCTGGAGGTAGTCGGTGAGCACGGCCGCGTTGTCCATGTGCTCGGCGGCGGTGAGCAGGGCCTTGAGGAGCCGGTCGCGCTGGGCGTCCATGGCGGCGGGGAAGAGACCACGCAGCTCGGGGTGACGGACGAAGAGCAAGGCGTAGAAGTACGACGTGACCTTGTCCGCCACGGGCGCGATCTCCGCCATGGTGCGGCGGATGAGGATGGCGTCGGGGGACGCGCCGTCCGCGGCGGGTTCGTGGCGGGCGGGAGCCTCGGGGTGGACCGGAGCCTCGTGGCGAGCGGGAGCTTCGTTGCGGGCTGGGGCCTCGGTCGGCCCGGTGGCTTCACGGGGTACCGCGGTTTCGTAGGACGCGGCGGGGTTGTGCGGGGCCGCGGCTTGGTGCGGTGCAGCGGCGTTGTAGGGGGCCTCGTGGGGCCGGCCTGCCATATGAAGCCGCCCTGCGGGCCCCGGGGGCCAGGCCGCCTCACGGTGCTGAGGGGCTCCGGCGGGGTGCGAGGCCTCGCGGGGACTCGGGACCCGGGGCTCCGCGTCTCTTTCGCGGGCTCTCGGGTCCGTGGAGGGATCGGCGGCGCCGTGAGCCGTGGGCCCCGCGTGGGCTCCCCCGGCCGGGTCGTCGGGCGGTTGCTCGGCCGCCGCATGCTCGGCCGGAATGTCATCTGCCGGGGGGTCGTCGACGAGCGCCTGGTCCATCGAGGTGTCCGGTACACCGTCCTCGACGGTTCTCGGTTGCCCCCGCACCGGCGGCGGGCCGGGCCGTGACCCCTCGGAGCCCACCGGCCGTATGGAGGCGACGGGACGCCTCTGCGCGGCTATTCGTTCCTGCCCGGCGTCACCCGCGGAAGCCCCCTCACCGGGGGCGGGCCTGCCCTGGACCGGCGTCTTACGAGGGGTGAACCATCCGCCCCCGCCGTTCTCCCCTGAAGTGCCGTTGTCGGCCGACGTGGTGGTCGGAGCGTCCATTGTCTGCCTCGCCTCGAACATCTTTCGGTCGGTCCACGCACTTCCGTTGAAATCGGAACGTGCCTCAATTCCCCGCTCTGCCTCAGGACTACTGCCAGCCACACTAACCTCGGCCGCGCGCCGAACCGGGGCGTCTGAGCCCGGAATGTGACATTGCCCGCAGCGCCCGTCGTCGCAGCATGCCAGGCGCTGTCATCACGGGGGACAAAGAGCGGAAAGTCCGGGCATCCGAACCCGCTTTCCCGTTACGCTTCATTGCCCCCGTGTCCTTGTGCCGGGTCTCCCGGGCCACTCCGGGCTCGTGAACTACCTGCCGAATCGCACCTGTTCGTAGGCCTCGCGCAGATCGCCCCCTGTATAGGTATGTGTGGCCAGTCCGGACAGATAGTGATCGGCATTCATCGCTACCGTTGTGGGCACTACCGCAAAGATCTCCGCGTCGGACATGGAATCACCGTATGCAACGCATCTGTCCAGAGTCACCCCGAACTCTGCACACAGCCGGTCCGCGATCTTCACCTTGGCTGCCGCGTTGAGAATGCCCGACGGGTCCACTGGCTGGGTGAACGGCAACTCGGGAAAGCGCGAGCCGTGCGCCGCATGAGCTCCCCAGCTCAGCAGCCGCTCCACGAAGAAGGAGGGTGAGAGCGAAATGACGGCGCAGTAGTCCCCGCCTTCACGGATCTCCCGCCATACCTCCTGGATGCCGTCGAGCCAGGGGGCCGCCTCGAAGGCCGCCGCAACATGCGCCTCGGTGAGATCGCTCCACAGAGCGTGCACGCGCTCCGCATACTCCGGCGGTCCGATCCGGTGGGCGATCAACTCCCCCTCCAGCTCACCGATCTCTTCCAGCAGCCCGAGCTGCCGGGATATCTCCACCGCCGCAGCCGACCCGCGAATCAGCGTGCCGTCGAGATCGAAGATGTGAAGCCTGCGCGTTGTCTCCTTGTCCGCCATGTACGCCGAGGTTAGTACCCGGGATTACTCCCGCTGTCAGACGCGATATGACTCGCTTCCCGGCACGGTGTTTCACGTGAAACCACTCAAGCGCTCCGCTCGCCGGGCCCTCCTCGTCGTCCATGTCGCCGCGTCCGCCGCCTGGCTCGGGCTTACGCTCGGCCTGCTCGCGCTGGCTCTCACCGCAGCCACCACGGAATCCGCGCCCATGATCGAGGCCGCCTGCCGCTCGATGAAGGTGTTCACGGACTGGCTGGTGATTCCCGTCGCGCTGTTGACCCTGCTGAGCGGCCTCGTTCTCTCGCTCGGTACGAAGTGGGGGCTCGCCAGGCACCACTGGGTCTTTACGAAGTTCTGGCTGACCCTTGTCACCATCACCGCGTCGGTCTTCGCGCTGCGTCCGGGCGTCAATGCCGCGGTCGAAGCCGTCGCCTCGGGCTCACCGCCGGCCGACCCTCTCGACCTGGTGATGGGACCTGTCGTCTCCTTCAGCGCGTATGTCTTCATGACCGTCATCTCGGTGCTCAAGCCATGGGGTCTGACGCGGCGCGGTCGACGAATGCGTGTGCCGGCCACTTCCCGGAAAGCACTGGACGAACGATCACTGCGTCCGACAGCCTGACCACCATGTCGACTCCGCTCCCCCAGCTGCCCATTCGCCGTCTGACCACGGACGACCTCATTGCCTGCGCCGATCTCTCCGAGGACCGAGGGTGGCCGCGCGAGGAGCACAAATGGGGCCTGCTGCTCGCAGCGGGGAGGGGGTACGGGATCGACGACCCGGCGGGCAAGGGACTGGTGACCGCCTGCGTACTGACGTCGTACGGCGACGGGCTCACCGCGATCGGGATGGTGCTTGTCGCCGAGCAGTACGCCCGCCAGGGCATCGGACGCCGTCTGATGACGCATGTGCTGGCAGAGGCCGGAGACACCCCGGTCACGCTGCACGCCACCCCGTACGGGCAGCCGCTCTATGAGCAGCTGGGCTTTGTGAACGTCGGCCGCGCCGAGATGGTCCGAGGCCACTTCCAGGCCGAGGACCATGCCCCCGAGGCGACGGTGACCACTCGACCGGCGACCGCCGATGACCTCGCCGCCATACTGCGCCTGGACACCGAGGTCTTCGGCCTCGACCGCACCCACATGATCACGCGTCTTCCGGCCTTCGCCGACCAGCTGCGGGTGGCGGAAGAGGACGGCGTCCTGACGGGATACGCGGCGGCCTGGCCGAACATGGAGACTCATGTCGTCGGCCCGCTGATCGCCCGGGACTCGGAGACGGCGAAGGCGCTGATCACCTCCCTGGCGGCAGGCACGGACCGGCCGTTCCGTACGGATATCGACGTACGCCACGAGGAACTGATCGCGTGGCTGAAGGACCGCGGTCTGGAGACGGTCGCCTTCAACGCGGTGATGACCTACGGCATCCCGGACCTCCCCGGCGACTGGACCCGGCGCTTCGCTCCGCTGACGGTCGCTGCGGGCTGACCCGGGAAAGTCGGGCGAACCGTGGCGCGAGCCCAGGATATTTGCAAGCGCGGGATATTGCACTCGTCGTCTATCCTGGGTAGGAGCCGCTCGGGCACGGAGGAGGAAGACACATGACGGCGACCGACCCCGCGCTCACCCCGCTCTCCCAGAGCTGGTGCGCCCTCTCCCTGCTCCACGGAAGGATCGAGGCGCACATCGAGCGTGCCCTTGAGAGCAAGCACGGCCTGAGCATGCGCGAGTACTCACTCCTCGACGTCCTCAGCCGCCAGCACAGCGGCCCGGGCGGACATCTGCAGATGAAGCAGGTGGCCGACGCCGTCGTCCTCAGTCAGAGCGCCACCACTCGCCTTGTCACCCGCCTCGAGGACCGCGGTCTGCTGACCCGCTATCTCTGCGACACGGACCGGCGCGGCATCTACACCGATGTCACCGAGGCCGGCCTGGCCTTGTTCGCCCGAGCCCGCCCCACCAACGACACGGCCCTGCGCGAGGCTCTCGACGAAGCCGCCAAGAACCCCGAGCTGGCTCCCCTGGTCAGGACGGTCGAGGAACTGCGGGTCCCCGCGTAATCTGCGGATCATGAGCGATCTGGAGATACGACCCGCCGTGCTGAACGACATCCGGGCGATCGTGGCGATGCTCGCCGACGACCCACTGGGCGCCCAGCGCGAGTCGCCGGACGACCTCACCCCGTACACCGCGGCCTTCGAGCGACTGGCCCAGGATCCGAACCAGATTCAGGCGGTCGCCATACGCGAGCACCGGGTGGTGGGAACTCTTCAGCTCACGATCATCCCCGGACTGTCCCGGCGCGGCTCCACCCGGTCGATCATCGAAGGCGTACGGATCCACGCCGACGAGCGCGGCAGCGGACTGGGCACCCGGCTCATCGAATGGGCCATCGACGAATCCCGCCGCCAGGACTGCCAGTTGGTTCAGCTGACCTCGGACGCATCCCGCACCGACGCCCGTCGCTTCTACGAGCGCCTCGGCTTCGAGCCTTCCCACGTCGGTTTTAAACTCCAGCTCTGACCAAGGGAGTTCACCGTGCTTCGGATCAGCGACGAGCAACGCCGCATCCGGCTCGGTCGCCGCCATCGGCTCGCCCCCTCAGTACGGACGGACTCACCGGTGGCCGCCGCCGACGCGGTCGTCGCGCTGCATGCCACCGACGCCGCCACGGTCTTCCTCTCCGCCTGCGCCCGCCTCACCGAGCCGAGTGTCGAGGCGGTGGAACAGGCCCTGTACGAGGACGTGGCGCTGGTACGGCTCCTCTCCATGCGGCACACGCTCTTCGCCGTCTCAGCCGAACTCGCTCCGTATGTCGACGCCTCCACCGCGCGCGCCATCGCGCTCAAAGAGCGCAAGACACTCGTCGGGCACCTGGCGGAGGAGGCGAACGGGCTGGACGAGCAGTGGCTCGCGGAGGCCGAGGAGGCGGTGCTGGCCGCCCTCGCAACGCGTGGCTCCGCAACCGGCAGCCAGCTCTCCGCCGATGTTCCGGCCCTGAAGACGAAGATCACCGTCTTCCCCGGCAAGAAGTACGAAACGGTGCAAGGCGTCGCCACCCGTGTCATCCGGCTGCTTGCCTCCGCCGGCCGCATCCGGCGGGACCGGCCACGCGGCTCCTGGACCTCCAGCCAGTTCCGCTGGACGGCCAGCGACCCCTGGCCCGCCCTGTCCGCTGCCGAGGCTCGGGCCGAGCTTGCCCGCCGCTGGCTGCTCTCGTACGGGCCCGCCACCGAGGCCGACCTCAAGTGGTGGACGGGCTGGACTCTCGGCGACGTACGCAAGGCGCTGGCCGCTGTGGCTGCGGAGGAAGTCCAGCTCGATGAGGGCACTGGCTATGTGGCGCCCGGCGACACCGCGCCTGAACCGGCCGTGGAGCCCTGGGCAGCGTTGCTTCCCGCGCTCGATCCCAGCGCCATGGCCTGGGCGGGCCGCGGCCTCCATCTCGCCGCGGACCATCGCGCGGTCCTCTTCGACCGAACGGGCAATATCGGCCCCACGGTGTGGTGGAACGGGGAGATCATCGGCGGCTGGGCACAACGCCCGGACGGGGAAATCGTGTGGCGGCTGCTGACCGATCCCGGCCGTGAGGCGACCGCCGTCATCGCGGCAGAGGCCTCACGGCTGTCAGGCTGGGTGGGCGAGGCCAGGATCACGCCCCGCTTCCGTACGCCACTGGAGCGGGCATTGACGGCCTGATGGCTGCCAGGTCCGGCCTGGCGGCTGACCGGGATCAGCCTCGGGCGGTTTCACGTGAAACATCACATCCGTTTCACACCTGAAGCCCGCGCCAGCCCTCCTCGTCAACGCCTCCAGGAACTGCCGTCCCCGGCTCGTACGGCTCACGGGTGAGGACGAAGGACCCCAGGTCGAGATGGCTCACCGAGCCGTCCTCCCGACGCACCACGCGCAGGGTCTCCCCCGCGTAATAGCCCTCACGACCGGTCCAGGTCCCGTCCGTCTCCGCGAAGAAGCGCGACCCTCGGGCGCCGCCACGCAGCGGCTGAAGCTCTACGCCACGGTCAGCGAGCAGGCGCAGCCCGAAGGAGTACGTCCCCCAGTACCAGGGCCCGGTCAGCTCCAACAGCTCCTGGTCGACCTCCGGCAACGGCCGCCAGGGCTCGGGGATGCGCGGCTCAGCCTCGGCCACGATCCGTACGAGATCGGCGGCGACCGATCCGGTAAGCGGCCCCGAGGTGACATTGGAAAGCGCGACCGCGGTGAGCCCGTCGTCCACACTCACCCACAGCGCGGCAACAAAGCCGGGCAGCGAACCCTGGTGCCCGACGAGGGTACGGCCGTCCTTCCGCACGATCTGCATCCCCAGTCCGTAGCCGCTGTCCCACTCCTCAGCCTCGGGAGGCACGGAGGGCGTACGCATCTCCCGCACGGACGCCGCACTCAGCACACGGTCGTCGCCCTCGGCGAGAAACGCGGCGAAGCGGCAGAGGTCGGCTGCCGTCGACCAGAGCTGTCCTGCCGGGGCCATCAGCCCGAGGTCCTCGGAGGGCTCGGGCAGCATCACATCGGCCCAGGGATGCACCGCCCAGCCGCCGGCATGCGGGGCTCGGGGCTGTGCAGTCGTGCGGTGCATGGCGAGCGGCCCGAGGATCTCGCGCTGGAGAACGTCCTCCCAGGACGCTCCGCGCACCGCCTCAATCAGTGAACCGAGCAGCGTATAGCCGGGGTTGGAGTAGTGATGGCACCGGCCGACGGGATGCATCCGGGACTGGTCCCCGAGGACATCGGCAAGCCCGGGACGGAGCGAGCCCGGCGTGCGCTCCCACCACGGCGCCGGAGCCTCCGCGCTCAGCCCTGCACTGTGACCAAGCAGCTGAGCGATGGTCACATCCCCCACGCCGGTGCCAGGAAGGTGCTTCTCCAGAGGATCGTTCAGATCGAGCAGACCCTCGTCGCGCAGCCTCAGCACCAGGACGGCCGTAAACGTCTTGGTGATCGAGCCGATGCGGTACTGGGTGTCGGCATCCGGTTTATGCCCGTCGACCGAACTGCGTGAACCCGTCCAGGCCAGCTGCCCGTCGCGCCCCACGGCAGCGACGAATGAGGGCGCGCGCCCCTCGGACTGGGCAACGGCGATGCGATGCAGAAGGGCCCGCCGCGTGGCGGGGAGGAGCTCTTCACAGGGTGAGGTCATGGGGCAGGTCTATCGGGCAGCCAAGGCGACGTCGAGTTCATTTCGTGGCAGTACGCGGTACGCGCCACTGCACGCTCTGGGATCAGGTCTGCGCCATGTCCACAAAGCGTGAGTAATGTCCCTGGAAGGCGACCGTGATCGTCGCGGTGGGACCGTTACGGTGCTTGGCCACGATCAGGTCCGCCTCACCGGCGCGCGGTGACTCCTTCTCGTACGCATCCTCGCGGTGCAGCAGGATGACCATGTCCGCATCCTGCTCGATGGAGCCCGATTCACGCAGGTCGGAGACCATCGGCTTCTTGTCCGTACGCTGCTCGGGACCACGGTTCAGCTGCGACAGCGCGATGACCGGGAGCTCCAGCTCCTTGGCCAGCAGCTTGAGGTTTCGGGACATGTCAGAGACCTCCTGCTGACGGCTCTCGGCGCGCTTCGAGCCGCCGGACTGCATCAGCTGCAGATAGTCGATGACGACCAGCTTCAGATCATTTCGCTGCTTCAGCCGTCGGCACTTCGCCCGGATCTCCATCATCGACAGGTTCGGGGAGTCGTCGATATAGAGCGGGGCCTGCGACACATCCGGCATCCGGCGGGCCAGCCGTGTCCAGTCCTCGTCCGTCATGGTCCCGGAGCGCATATGGTGCAGCGCCACTCGCGCCTCGGCGGACAGCAGACGCATCGCGATCTCGTTGCGGCCCATTTCGAGGGAGAAGATCACGCTCGGCAGATTGTTCTTGATTGAGCAGGCCCGGGCGAAGTCCAGCGCCAGTGTGGACTTACCCATGGCGGGACGGGCCGCGATGACGATCATCTGGCCCGGATGCAGGCCGTTGGTCAGCGAATCGAAGTCCGTGAACCCGGTCGGCACGCCGGTCATCTCTCCGCTGCGCGAACCGATCGCCTCGATCTCGTCGAGCGCGCCCTCCATGATGTCGCCGAGGGGCAGATAGTCCTCGCTGGTCCGCTGCTCGGTGACGGCGTAGATCTCGGCCTGGGCGGAGTTGACGATCTCGTCGACATCGCCGTCGGCGGCGTATCCCATCTGAGTGATCTTGGTGCCGGCCTCCACAAGGCGGCGCAGGACAGCACGCTCATGAACGATCTCGGCGTAGTACGAGGCGTTGGCCGCGGTCGGGACCGACTGGACCAGGGTGTGGAGGTACGGGGCGCCGCCGACCCGGGTGATCTCGCCGCGCTTGACCAGCTCGGCCGCGACCGTGATGGGGTCGGCCGGCTCACCCTTGGCATAGAGGTCGAGGATCGCCGTATAGACGGTCTCGTGGGCGGGCCGGTAGAAGTCATGGCCCTTGATGATCTCGACGACGTCGGCGATGGCGTCCTTGGAGAGAAGCATGCCGCCGAGGACGGACTGTTCGGCGTCCAGGTCCTGCGGAGGGACGCGCTCGAAGCCGGGGGAGCCGCCGTCCCAGCCGCCACTGTCCCTGCCGCGCTCGTGCTGGTCCTCTCGGCCCCCACGGCTGTCGTTGCGGCGCTGGCGGGAGACGGGCAGGCGGTCACCGGGGCCGCTGTCGGCTGCCCACGGATCGTCCAAGGGCTCGGAAATGCTCACCCGCGCCACCTCCTCCCGTCCGCCCCGCGGACCTCGCCGTGCCACTCTTTCTACGGCACGGCACTGACAAAACGAACGGCCGGACTCCGCTTCGGGCGCGTCGGGCGACGGTCCACGGTAGGCCCGTCTGCACCGTCAGCCAATCTGGTTATCCACAGGCCATGTGGACGACGGACCAGATGCTGTGGAGAACTCTGCAGAACCTGTGCACGGACCGGGGGACAGTACTGTGGACAAACTCATCACCACCCCGCCACACAGTCCCTGACCTGGCCTTTTTCTGTCCACTGACTGTGGGGGAGAAAAACTTTCCCAGCTGGATCAAGATCACAACAAATAGCGCACAGCAGAACCCGCACCTGGAGGATAGGTAAGGACTGCACAGCAATTGCATCTCTTACCTGTGGAAGATTAGATTGCTGCCATGACACAGGCTCCAACGGCACCGAAGGACCTCCGGCGACGCCACGATCGAGAGATCGTGGCGCTCGCCGTCCCCGCCTTCGGAGCCCTCGTCGCCGAGCCGCTCTTCGTGATGGTCGACAGCGCCATCGTCGGCCATCTCGGCACCCCCCAGCTCGCCGGACTGGGGGTCGCGGCGGCGCTCCTGATGACCGCCGTGAGCGTCTTCGTCTTCCTCGCCTACGCCACCACGGCCGCCGTCGCCCGCCGTGTCGGAGCGGGCGATCTCGCGGCAGCCATCCGCCAGGGGATGGACGGCATCTGGCTCGCGCTGTTCCTTGGCGCCGTCGTCGTCGCGGTCACCCTCCCCACGGCGCCCTGGCTCGTCCATGCCTTCGGAGCCTCCGACACCGCCGCCCCGTACGCCACGACCTATCTCCGCATATCCAGCCTCGGCATCCCGGCCATGCTGATCGTGCTCGCCGCGACCGGTGTACTGCGCGGCCTCCAGGACACCCGGACTCCTCTGTATGTCGCCGTCGGCGGCTTCGCCGCCAACGCAGCCCTCAACGCAGGACTCGTCTACGGGGCGGGCCTGGGCATCGCAGGATCCGCCTGGGGCACGGTCATCGCCCAGGTCTGCATGGCCGCCGCCTATCTCGTCGTCGTCGTCCGGGGAGCGCGACGGCACGGGGCGTCGCTTCGCCCCGACGCCGCCGGCATACGGGCCAGCGCCCAGGCCGGCGTTCCCCTACTGGTCCGCACGCTCTCGCTGCGCGCCGTCCTGCTGATCGCCACCGCCGTGGCGGCCCGCCTCGGAGACACCGAAATCGCCGCCCACCAGATCGTCCTCTCGCTCTGGAGCCTCATGGCCTTCGCCCTGGACGCGATCGCCATCGCCGGGCAGGCGATCATCGGCCGCTATCTGGGGGCCGATGACGCCGAGGGCGCCCGCCAGGCCTGCCGCCGCATGGTGCGGTGGGGCATCGCCACCGGTGTGGTGCTCGGCATCCTCGTCGTGGTCTGCCGACCGCTCTTCATCCCTCTGTTCACCAGCGACTCGGCAGTGCATGACACCCTCCTCCCGGCCCTGCTGGTGGTCGCCGTCTCCCAGCCCATCGCGGGCGTTGTCTTCGTACTCGACGGTGTGCTGATGGGAGCGGGCGACGGCCGCTATCTGGCCATGGCGATGCTCGTGACGCTGGCGGTCTTCGCGCCTGTCGCCCTGCTCGTTCCCATGATCGGCGGCGGGCTGACGGCACTGTGGTGGGCCATGACCCTGATGATGACGGTCCGCATGCTGACGCTGTGGCTGCGAATGCGCTCCGGCCGCTGGATCGTCACCGGCGCTACGCGCTGAGCCGATGTTTCACGTGAAACGGACCAACTGAACAGCAAGAGGGCCGCACCCCTGGGGGGTGCGGCCCTCTCATGCTCTGCAGTGCGCAGCGTTACGCGGCGACGACCTCGACGCCCAGCTTCGCGGCAACCTCGGGGTGCAGACGCACGGACACCTGGTGCGAACCCAGGGTCTTGATCGGCGAACCGAGCTCAACGCGACGCTTGTCAACCTCCGGACCACCGGCAGCCTTGATCGCCGAGGCGATGTCGGCCGGGGTGACGGAGCCGAAGAGGCGGCCGGCGTCGCCGGAGCGAACAGCCAGACGCACCTTGACGCCCTCGAGCCGGGCCTTGATCTCGTTGGCCTGCTCGATGGTTGCGATCTCGTGGATCTTGCGGGCGCGGCGGATCTGCGCCACGTCCTTCTCGCCACCCTTGGTCCAGCGGATCGCGAAACCACGCGGAACCAGGTAGTTGCGAGCGTAGCCGTCCTTGACGTCAACGACGTCGCCGGCGGTACCGAGGCCAGAGACCTCGTGGGTGAGGATGATCTTCATGATTCGGTCACCCTTCCCTTATCGCGCGGTGGACGTGTAGGGCAGCAGCGCCATCTCACGGCTGTTCTTCACGGCCGTGGCGACGTCACGCTGGTGCTGCGTGCAGTTGCCGGTAACGCGGCGGGCACGGATCTTGCCGCGGTCGGAAATGAACTTCCGCAGCATGTTCGTGTCCTTGTAGTCCACGTACACGGTCTTGTCCTTGCAGAATGCGCAGACCTTCTTCTTCGGCTTGCGCACAGGCGGCTTCGCCATGTGTATCTCCTGTGTGATCAAGAAGTGGGGTACGAGCTCCCCGGGAGGGATCCCTTAGAAGGGGGGCTCGTCCGAGTAGCCGCCGCCAGAACCGCCGGAGCTTCCGCCCCAGCCGCCCCCACCGCCCTGCTGCTGGCCGCCACCGGCCGGCGCGCTGGTGGCCCAGGGGTCGTCGGCGGGTGCACCGCCGCTGCCCTGCTGCGCACCACTGGGACCGCCGCCCCAGTTGCCGCCGCCCTGCTGGCCGCCGCCGTAGCCACCCTGGCCGCCGCGACCGGTGGTCTTGGTGACCTTGGCCGTGGCGTTCTTGAGGCTGGGGCCGACTTCCTCGACGTCCAGCTCGTAGACCGTGCGCTTGACGCCCTCGCGGTCCTCGTAGGACCGCTGCTTCAACCGGCCCTGGACAACGACACGCATGCCGCGCTGGAGCGACTCGGCGACGTTCTCCGCGGCCTGACGCCAGACCGAGCAGGTGAGGAAGAGGCTTTCGCCGTCCTTCCACTCATTGGTCTGACGGTCGAAGGTGCGGGGAGTGGACGCGACACGGAACTTCGCGACCGCCGCACCGGACGGGGTGAAGCGCAGCTCGGGGTCGTCGACGAGATTGCCGACGACCGTGATGACGGTCTCGCCTGCCATGGGTGAACCTCTCGGCGGGATTGCTGCTGGCTGCTTGCTGCTACTCGAACCCGATGACCTCTGAGCTAGGTGCTCAGTGGGTCTCGGGACGGAGGACCTTGGTCCGGAGGACCGACTCGTTCAGGTTCATCTGGCGGTCGAGCTCCTTGACGACCGCAGGCTCGGCCTGCAGGTCGATGACCGAGTAGATGCCCTCGGGCTTCTTCTTGATCTCGTAAGCGAGACGACGACGGCCCCAGGTGTCGACCTTCTCAACCTTTCCGTTGCCCTCGCGGACGACGGAGAGGAAGTTCTCGATCAGCGGGGAGACAGCGCGCTCCTCGAGATCGGGGTCGAGGATGACCATCACCTCGTAGTGACGCATGTGGAACCCACCTCCTTTGGACTCAGCGGCCACGGTCGTTCCGTGGCAGGAGGGTCGTGATGCGTAAGCAACGGTATCCGCCGCCACTGACAATCGCGGAGGATCGTCTTCTGGCCAGGGCAGACACCGGTGCAGACCGTACAGAGTACCCGCAGACGTGCCCCGGGTTGAAATCCGGTGGTCACGGGCCGCACCCTGTACACATCGGGTGTGGGCGGCGTCACAGTGCGCCGCATTCCGGAAACGCCAGGAGGTGCTTCATGGCACAGACAATGCGACCGAACCCCACAGGCTCTCTCTTCGCCACGGACGGCAAACCCCATCCGCTCCAGGACACCCTGATGGTGATGACCCTGGCGCTCGGCGTGCTGTCCTTCGTCACCGCCCAGTTCGACAACCTTCACATCCTCAGCTCCTGGTCCGGACTGATCGGGGTCCTCGCTGGCGCGTACGGCCAGTTCATCTCGGTGACGACCCGTGAACGCTTCCTCCTGATCGTCGGACTCGGCGCCTCTGCCTTCGGCTTCTACCTCGGTATGGCAGACGGTGGGCTCTTCGGTGGCTTGATCGGCTACTAGCCCCGTTCTCCCTCGGCCACGCGGGGCGTTCTCACGGCCCAGTAGGCTTCGGCGCGAGAGCCGGAGCCCCTGTACCCATGGGGACACACCTGCCGAGGAGCGCCCCGCATGAGCCTGACCCTGAGGACCATCAGCCGAGAGCAGCATCTGGCGTACATCCAGACCCTGCCCGCGGCAAGTCACTGCCAGGTCCCGGCATGGGCTGATGTGAAGACCGAATGGCGGTCGGAGAACCTGGGCTGGTTCGACAGGAGCGGTGAGCTGGTGGGCGTGGGCCTGGTGCTGTATCGCCAGCTGCCCAAGATCAAGCGCTATCTCGCGTACCTGCCCGAGGGTCCAGTGATCAACTGGTACGCCCCGAATCTGGACGACTGGCTGCAGCCCATGCTCGCCCACCTGAAGCAACAGGGCGCCTTCTCCGTGAAGATGGGCCCGCCGGTGGTCATCCGCCGCTGGGAGGCACCCGCGATCAAGTCCGGCATCCAGGACCCGGACGTCAAGCGGCTGCGGGACGTCGAGGCGACGCACATCGAGCCGCGGGCGTTCGAAGTGGCCGACCGGCTGCGGAAGATGGGCTGGCAGCAGGGCGAGGACGGCGGCGCCGGCTTCGGCGACGTACAGCCTCGGTACGTCTACCAGGTGCCGCTGGCGAACCGTTCGCTCGACGATGTCCTCAAGGGCTTCAACCAGTTGTGGCGACGCAACATCAAGAAGGCCGAGAAGGCCGGTGTCGAGGTCGTCCAGGGCGGCTACGAGGATCTCGCCGAATGGCAGCGGCTGTACGAAATCACCGCCGTGCGCGACCACTTCCGGCCTCGCCCGCTCTCGTACTTCCAGCGCATGTGGACCGTGCTGAACACCGAGGACCCGAACCGCATGCGGCTGTACTTCGCGCGGCACAACGGGGTGAACCTGTCCGCGGCAACGATGCTGGTCGTCGGGGGGCACGTCTGGTACTCGTACGGCGCGTCCGACAACATCGGCCGCGAGGTCCGGCCCTCGAACGCGATGCAGTGGCGGATGCTGCGCGACGCCTACGCGATGGGCGCGACCGTCTACGACCTGCGCGGCATCAGCGACTCCCTCGACGAGACCGACCACCTCTTCGGCCTGATCCAGTTCAAGGTGGGCACGGGCGGCGAGGCCGTCGAGTACGTCGGCGAGTGGGACTTCCCGCTCAACAAGCTGCTGCACAAGGCGCTGGACATGTACATGTCGCGTCGCTGACGCGGCCGCCGACGGCGCCGTAACCTCGGTCGTAATCTCGTAAATCTCGCACATACCTCTGATACACCGCAGACACCAGAAGGGTTCCGGACCGGCCATGGCGCTCTCCCTCTACGTCGACACCGCGCGCTGGCGGGCGCACCAGAAGTCCGTGATCGACCAGTTCCCCGGCCTCGTACCGGTCTGCAAGGGCAACGGCTACGGCTTCGGTCATGAGCGCCTGTCGGAGGAGGCCTCCCGCTTCGGCTCGGACATGCTGGCCGTCGGCACCACCTACGAAGCGGCCCGGATCAAGGACTGGTTCAGCGGCGACCTCCTCGTCCTCACGCCCTTCAGACGGGGCGAGGAGCCGGTCCCGCTGCCCGACCGCGTCATCCGCTCCGTCTCCTCGGTCGACGGTGTGTACGCACTGGTGGGCGCCCGGGTCGTCATCGAGTGCATGAGTTCCATGAAGCGCCACGGCATCACCGAGCAGGAGCTCGGCCAGTTGCACGCGGCCATCGAGGACGTACGTCTGGAGGGCTTCGCCCTGCACCTGCCGCTGGACCGTACGGACGGTTCCGACGCGGTCGAGGAGGTCATCGGCTGGATGGACCGGCTGCGCGCGGCCCGGCTGCCGCTGCACACCATGTTCGTCAGCCATCTGCGCGCCCAGGAACTGGCCCGCCTCCAGCAGCAGTTCCCGCAGACCCGCTTCCGCGCCCGCATCGGTACGCGGCTGTGGCTCGGCGACCACGAGGCCACCGAGTACCGCGGCGCCGTCCTCGACGTAACCCGTGTCACCAAGGGCGACCGCTTCGGCTACCGCCAGCAGAGGGCGGCATCGGACGGCTGGCTGGTCGTGGTGGCCGGCGGCACCTCGCACGGCGTCGGGCTGGAGGCTCCGAAGGCCCTGCACGGCGTGATGCCGCGGGCCAAGGGCGTCGCCCGCGCGGGTCTCGCGACCGTCAACCGGAATCTGTCGCCGTTCGTCTGGGCAGGCAAGCAGCGCTGGTTCGCCGAGCCGCCGCACATGCAGGTGTCGATCTTGTTCATCCCGTCCGACTCGCAGGAGCCCAAGGTCGGCGACGAGCTGGTGGCACATCTGCGCCATACGACGACCCAGTTCGACCGTCTCGTCGACCGCTGAAGCCGAAGGCCGGGCCGTCAGGCTGACTACTGCGGCTCTCCGGACCCCTGCGAGGGCGTCCCCCAGTCCACCCGCGGACCCTCCACCGCGTGCGCCGCATGCCGTGGCGGATGGGCCCTCCGCCCCAGTACGAAGACGTCGTCGGCCCCGTCGAGCACACCGCCCGACGGGTCGTCCGAGCCGTCCTGGCGTACACCGTCGCGCTCGGGCATCAGGATGTCCCGCACGACCACGGCGCACAGATACAGCGTCCCCAGCAGATGCAGGGCGATCGCCACCTGGTAGCCCTCGGGCGGCAGCCCCTGGTGCTTGGGGCTGGTCGTGTACGCGAGGTACATCCAGATCCCCAGGAAGTACATGACCTCGCAGGCCTGCCAGATCAGGAAGTCCCGCCAGCGCGGCCTGGCCAGCGCGGCAAGCGGAATGAGCCACAGTACGTACTGAGGCGAGTAGACCTTGTTGGTGACGATGAACGCGGCGACGACCAGGAAAGCGAGCTGCGCGAAACGGGGCCGCCGGGGCGCGCCGAGCGTCAGCGCCGCGATGCCCGCGCACGCCAGGATCATCAGCAGTGTCGCGTACGTGTTCACCGACTCGACTTCCAGCGGCTCGCCCGTGCGCTGCGTGATGATCAGCCAGAACGAGCCGAAGTCGACCTGCCGCTCCTGGCTGAAGGTGTAGAACTTCTTCCACCCTTCCGGCGCCATCAGCATCACCGGCAGATTCACCACCAGCCACGCGCCTGCCGCACCGAGCGCCGCAGCGGCGAACTCTCGCCATTTGCCAGCCCGCCAGCACAGCAGGAGCAGCGGGCCGAGGAGCAGTACGGGATAGAGCTTGGCGGCGGTCGCGAGCCCGATGAGGACGCCGAAGGCCAGCGCTCGGCCGCGTGACCACATCAGCATCGCGGCGGCGGTGAGCGCCACGGCCAGCAGGTCCCAGTTGATGGTCGCGGTGAGCGCGAAGGCGGGTGCCAGAGCCACCAGCAGGGCGTCCCAGGGGCGACGGCGGTGTGTGCGGGTCACACAGACGGCGATGACCGCGGTGCAGATCATCAGCATGCCCGCATTGACCAGCCAGTACATCTGCTCCCGGTGCTGCACGGAGCCGCCGGCCAGATCGAGCCAGGAGGCGACCTGCATGAACAGACCCGTCAGGACCGGGTACTCGAGGTACTGCATGTCGCCGGGCAGCCGGTCGAAGTACGGGATGAGCCCTTCGGAGAAACCGCGCCCCACGTAGAGATGCGGAATGTCCGAATAGCAGGCGTGGGTGTACTGGGAGCTGGCACCCCTGAACCAGGCCCAGTTGTAACACGGCAGCTTCTGCACCATGCCAAGCGCAAACATGCCGATGGCCACCAGGGCGACGACGCGTACCGGAGTGAGCCAGCCGCTGTTGCCACGCCAGGCCCAGCGGCCCGCCGGACCGCCGATCAGCTCACTGCCGGACGCGGCGACGGAGTCCCGCCGCGTGGGCCGTACGTCCGGCCGCTCCGGCTGCTCCGGCCGGTCCTGGTACACGCTGATCTCTTCTGCGCTGGGCATGCTGCACATCCTGCCGTACGGGGTGGGGGATACGGCGAGGGCCGCCGCCACCGGATCGCACAGGTGCTGTGCGTGCCGGGTGCGGCGGCCCTCATGGCGCTGCGGGGGTGGAACGGCGGCCCGCTAACTGCTCGTGCCTCCGAAGAAGCCTCCGTTGCCGTTGCCGTTGCCGCCGTTACCGTTCGTGCCTGGTGCTGTCGTCGACGGACTGGTCGTCGGGTCGCCGGTGGGTCCACCGTCGACTCCGCCGTTGCCTGTACCGCCCTTGGTGCCGCAGGTGATGTCCTCCCACGGGTTGCAGGACTGGCTCGGATCGGGGCTGCCGGACGGCGTGGTGGACGGGTCAACCGAAGGCGTCGTCGACGGGGTGCCGGACGGCGTGGTGGACGGCGACGGGGGCGGGCTGGAGGCGCCGCCGCCCCAGATGGCCTCACCATCGATGGACTCGGGCTCCGGGAAGGTCTCCAGCGCGGTGTTCTTGAGCGCTTGCGTCATGTACGTCTGCCAGATCTCCGACGGGAACGACGCACCGTGGATCTTCTTCTGGGCACCGGTTCCGTACATCTCGAGGAACTCGCGCTTCTTGCCGCTCTTCTCGTCGTCGTCCATCCGGTACATGTCGATGGCGGTCGACAGCTGCGGCGTGTAGCCGACGAACCACGCGGACTTGTTGCCGTCGGTCGTACCGGTCTTGCCCGCGACCTGCCGCCCGGGGATCCGGGCGTTCTTGCCGGTGCCCTCGGGGTCGTCGACCACAGACCTGAGCACGTCCGTCACATTGCTTGCGACAGCGGTGGTGAAGGCGCGCTTGGGCTTGATATCGGGCTTGAAGATGGTCTTGCCGCGCTCGTCGACGCGGGTGACGGAGTACGGGTCGCGCTGCTCACCATTGGCCGCGAAGGTCGCGTAGGAGCCGGCCATGCGGATGGCACTGGGGTCGGAGATACCGATCGAGAACGACGGCACATTCGACTTCGAGAGGCTGGACTCGAGCAGCCCGGCCTTGACGGCCGCCGCTCTCACCGTCGGAATGCCAATGTCCATGCCCAGCTGCACGAAGGGCGAGTTGGCGGAGTGGACCATGGCTTCGCGCAGGTCGATGTTCCCGTACGACTCATTGCCGTCGTTGGTCTGCAGCCACTCCTCGTTGTCCTGGTTCCTCCACACGGTGCCGTCGTATTTCTTGATCTTGAGCTTGTTCTTGCCGCTGTACCGGCTCTTGTCGGGGTCGACGATCTTGCGCTCCCCGGGCCCCTGCTCTTCCCCGAGCTTGGGGTCGCGCACACCGTCTTGCATCGCCGCCGCCAGCACAAACGGCTTGAAGGTCGATCCGACCTGGGCACCGGTCTGGTCGGCGTTGTTGGTGAAGTGCTTGGTCGCGTCCACACCGCCGTAGACGGCGACGATCGCCCCGCTCTTCGGGTCGACCGAGGCGCCACCGAACTGGACGTGCGTGTCCGTTTCCGGGCGCTTCTTGGGATTGATATTGGCGTCCCGGACCTTCTTGACCGCGGCCTCGAGCTTCTTGACCCTGTCCTTCTGGAAGGTCGTATGGATCTCGTAGCCGCCCCGCGCGAGCTTGTTGGCGTCGATGCCCTGGTCGTTGTTGTTGAGGAAGTAGGACTTGGCGAGGTCCACCAGATAGCCGACCTGACCGCTCAGCTGGGCGTTCTTCTTGATCGCGTGGGGCTTCGGGAACTTGGTGTACTTGCCCCGCTGTGCGGCGCTGAGATGCCCGTCCTTGACCATTTCGTCGAGGATCCAGTTCCAGCGTTCCTTGGCGCGAGCAAGGTTGGCCTCCGGAGTCGCCGCGGGGTCGATGTCCCTGGCGCCGGCCGGGTCGAAGTAGGTGGCGCCCTTCAGGAGCGAGGCGAGGAACGCGCACTCGTCGGGCTCCAGGTCCTTGGCGTTCTTGCCGTAGTACGTGCGCGCCGCGGCCTGGATTCCGTACGCTCCGCGTCCGTAGTACGAGGTGTTCAGATAGCCGGCCATAATGTCCGGCTTGTCCATGTCCGTGCCGACCTTTATGGAGATGAACAGCTCCTTGAACTTACGGGTCAGGGTCTGGGACTGATCACCGAGCCGCGCGTTCTTCACATACTGCTGGGTGATGGTGGAGCCACCCTGGGTCTGGCCGCCCTTGGCCATGTTGACCAAGGCTCGGCCGATGCCCATCGGGTCGATGCCCGAGTCGGACCTGAACGTCTTGTTCTCGGCGGAGATCACCGCGTTCTGCATGGCGTCGGGGATCTGATCGATACCGACGATCTGCCGGTTGATCTCGCCACCGGTGGCGGCCATCTGAGAGCCGTCCGCCCAGTAGTAGACGTTGTTCTGCGCCTCAGCCGTAGCGTCCGGGTTCGGGACACCCACCATCGCGTACGCAATGGTCGCGGCCGCCATCAGGCTGCCCACGAAGCCCAGGCAGAGGCCGGTGACCAGCTTCCACGACGGGACCCAGCGACGCCATCCGTACTTGTTGTGGCGCGGATAGTCGATGAACCGCGGCTTGGACGGCCGCCCGCCGCGACCGCGGCCCTCATGCCCTCCGCCGCCTCCGCGCCGACCGCCACCCCGGCCCCCGTGGCCGGATCCCGCGCCTTCGTCAACGCGCCGGCGACCACCTCCGCTCCGCTGTGCGGCGCGGCGAGCCTCGGCCCGGCCGACGTGGGGACGCTCCTCGCCGTACGCAGCGGAAGGAGATCCTGAGGTATCGCCCCGGGGCGGGGCCGCGCGGCGGCCAGAAGGCTGCTGGGCGGCGCGTCTGGCCGCGGCACGGCCGCCGCCCTGGGACTGCGGCGGTTTGCGACGGTGCTCGCTCATCGAACGACTACTCCTCGGGCAGGCGAGACGCCTGGAAGCGGCAGTTGAGTTCCGGTCCCCCCGAAATGGATACGGACAAGCCCTGCGAGGGACTCATCCGCTGTGCACCCACGACGATGACGCTCACTGGCGTCACATGGTTCCCGGCGGTGTGCATGGCGCACAGACTACGCACGCTCAAAACCCGCCTAGGGCCGAAGGTCCTCCCAAATCAGGCAACTCGCCCCCCATGAATTGCCGATGTGACGCCGCTCACGATGGCCACTCTTGTCGCAGGAGGTACGTCGTTCTATCGTGCTGATGTATCGAGTCGATACATCAGCACGGCATAAGCGACCGGGACGGCAAGGGAGGCAACAGTGAGCAGGCGCTCCGGCATCCTTGAGTTCGCTGTGCTCGGTCTGCTCCGTGAGGCCCCCATGCACGGGTATGAGCTGCGGAAACGGCTCAATACCTCGCTGGGAATCTTCCGGGCCTTCAGTTACGGAACCCTCTACCCCTGCCTCAAGACGCTGGTCGCCAACGGCTGGTTGATCGAGGAACCGGGCAGCGCTCCCGAGGAAGCGCTGGCCGCTTCACTCGCGGGTCGCCGCGCCAAGATCGTCTATCGGTTGACGGCGGAAGGTAAGGAACACTTCGAGGAGCTGCTCTCCCACACCGGCCCGGACACGTGGGAGGACGAGCACTTCGCGGCTCGCTTCGCCTTCTTCGGGCAGACGGAGCGCGAGGTGCGGATGCGGGTGCTCGAGGGCCGCCGCAGCCGGCTGGAGGAGCGTCTTGAGAAGATGCGCGCCTCCCTGGCACGCACCCGCGAGCGCCTCGACGACTACACGCTTGAGCTGCAGCGACACGGCATGGAGTCCGTGGAGCGCGAGGTGCGCTGGCTGAACGAGCTCATTGAGAGCGAGCGAGCGGGGCGGGATCAGCGACAGTCCTCCCCCGAGAGCTCTGCTCAACAGGACAACACATCTTCAGAGACGGGCGGCCTGCCCCGGCACAGGGGTGCCGAGCCGTACGGGGGCACACCCCCCGGGCACTCCACCCCGCCGGATCCGTCCGACGACACCGCCAAGTGAGGCCCTGCGCTCCGCAGGGTTTCATCCGGAATACCGAGATCACACAGGGAGCAACCGGAATGGGTTCGGTTCGCGTAGCCATCGTCGGCGTGGGCAACTGCGCCGCCTCGCTGGTGCAGGGCGTCGAGTTCTACAAGGACGCCGACCCGGCCGGCAGAGTGCCGGGTCTGATGCACGTCCAGTTCGGCGACTACCACGTCAGCGACGTGGAGTTCGTGGCTGCCTTCGATGTCGACGCCAAGAAGGTCGGCCTCGACCTGGCGGACGCCATCGGCGCCAGCGAGAACAACACCATCAAGATCTGCGACGTGCCGTCCACCGGCGTCACCGTGCAGCGTGGGCACACGCTCGACGGCCTGGGCAAGTACTACCGCCAGACCATCGAGGAGTCCGCCGAGGCCCCGGTCGACATCGTCCAGATCCTCAAGGACAAGCAGGTCGACGTCCTGGTCTGCTACCTGCCCGTCGGTTCCGAAGACGCTGCGAAGTACTACGCGCAGTGCGCCATCGACGCCAAGGTCGCCTTCGTCAACGCCCTCCCGGTCTTCATCGCCGGCACCAAGGAGTGGGCCGACAAGTTCACCGAGGCCGGTGTCCCGATCGTCGGTGACGACATCAAGTCTCAGGTCGGCGCCACCATCACGCACCGCGTCATGGCGAAGCTGTTCGAGGACCGGGGCGTCATCCTGGATCGCACGATGCAGCTGAACGTCGGCGGCAACATGGACTTCAAGAACATGCTCGAGCGTGATCGCCTTGAGTCCAAGAAGATCTCGAAGACGCAGGCCGTCACCTCGCAGATCCGCGACCGCGAGCTGGGCGAGGACAACGTCCACATCGGCCCGTCGGACTACGTGGCCTGGCTGGACGACCGCAAGTGGGCGTACGTGCGCCTCGAGGGCCGTGCATTCGGCGAGGTCCCGCTGAACCTCGAGTACAAGCTCGAGGTCTGGGACTCCCCGAACTCCGCGGGCATCATCATCGACGCCGTGCGCGCTGCGAAGATCGCCAAGGACCGCGGCATCGGCGGCCCGATCCTCTCCGCGTCCTCGTACTTCATGAAGTCCCCGCCGGTTCAGTACTTCGACGACGAGGCCCGCGAGAACGTCGAGAAGTTCATCAAGGGAGAGGTCGAGCGCTAAGCGTTTGCCTGCTCGACCGCGGAGGGTCCCCGGGTTATCCGCCCGGGGACCCTCCGCGTGTGTGACGCTTGATCGCATGCCTGTCGTACGTGACTTGCGCGTACTCCTGCGCCTGACGAATTTCCGGCGGTTGCTGGCTGTCCGGCTGCTCTCCCAGTCGGCCGACGGTGTCTACCAGGTCGCGCTCGCCACGTACGTGGTCTTCTCCCCGGAGAAACAGACCTCACCGGCCGCGATCGCCTCCGCCATGGCGGTGCTGCTGCTGCCGTACTCCGTGATCGGTCCGTTCGCCGGCGTCCTGTTGGACCGCTGGCAGCGCAGGCAGGTCTTCCTCTACGGGAATCTGCTGCGGGCTCTCCTCGCGAGCGGTACGGCCGTGCTGATCCTCGTCTCGGTGCCCGACTGGCTCTTCTACGCCTCCGCCCTGTCCGTTACGGCGGTCAACCGCTTCGTACTGGCGGGGATCTCCGCCTCGCTGCCCCGGGTGGTCGACGCGGACCGACTCGTCATTGCCAACTCTCTCTCGCCGACGGCGGGCACGCTCGCGGCGACCGCCGGCGGCGGGCTGGCCTTCGCCGTGCGGCTGGTGTCGGCGGACTCCGACGCCGCGGTGGTGCTTCTCGGTGCCGTGCTCTACCTCTGCGCCGCGCTTGCCTCCCTACGGATGCCACGTGACCTGCTGGGCCCCGAACCGCAGTTGGTGCAGCCGCGGCTGAGGTCCGCCCTCACCTCCACGGCACGCGGCCTGGCGGGCGGACTGCGGCATCTGGCAGAACGCCGAGCGGCGACCGCTGTACTGATCGCGATGACGGCGATGCGCTTCTGCTACGGCGCGCTGACCGTCATGGTGCTGATGCTGTGCCGGTACGCCTGGTACGAGAAGCAGTCGGACGGCCTGGCTCTGCTGGGCCTGGCCATTCTCATCTCGGGCGCCGGCTTCTTCGCGGCGGCCGTGCTGACCCCTTGGGCGGTCGGCCGGCTCGGCCAATTCGGCTGGGTGGCGGTGTGCGCGGGGACGGCTGCCATCCTCGAACCGGCGCTGGGACTGCCTTTCGAACCCGAGCCGATACTGGTCGCCGCGTTCGTCCTCGGACTGATCACCCAGGGCGCGAAAATCGCCACGGACACCGTGGTGCAGATGTCGGTGGACGACGCCTTCCGCGGCAGGGTCTTCTCCATCTACGACGTGCTCTTCAATGTCGCCTTCGTGGGTGCTGCGGCGATCGCCGCACTCATGCTGCCTCCTGACGGACGGTCGGTTCAGCTAGCCATCGTGGTCGCGGTCATCTACGCGACCGTTGCCGCAACCATGGCCCGTTGGAGTCGTGTTGGCGCGGTGATATAGCGTGCGCGCGTCAAAGACTCGATCGCACACGTTCACTGGGGGACTCCCGCATGACCCATCCGCCTCAGCAGGGCCCAGGCGCGTACGGACACCCTGACCCGTACGCACAGCAGCCTCAGCAGCCGTACCCGCCGCAGCCCGGCTACGGATATCCGCAGCAGCAACAGCCCTACCCGCAGCAGCCGCAGCCGGGGTACGGGCACCCCCAGCAGCCTCAGCAGCCGTACGCGCCGCAGCAGCAGTGGGGCGCGACGCCGCCCCCGCCGCCCCCGTCCGGGCGTGGCGGCCTCGGCATCAAGAACATCCTGAAGATCATCGGCGTGGTCATCGCCCTCATAGTCTTCGCGATCGTCTACTTCACGAGCCAGGACGACGCCGACAAGGCGGAGGTCGGCGACTGCATGCACAACAGCGGCTCCACGATCACTCCCGATCTCCAGGTAGTGAAGTGCGGCGACGCGAAGGCTGATTACAAGGTGGTCGAGGTTCACCCCGACACGACCGACCAAAAGCTCTGCGAAGGCAAGTCCGACGTTGGCTACTTCGAGCAGACGCGCGGCGGCCGGCGCAGCTCGGGCAAGCAGTTCGTACTCTGTCTGAACAAGATCAAGAAGTAGGCACGGAAGCAGCCGCGTACACCGAGGGGCGATGTTTCACGTGAAACATCGCCCCTCACTCGTCGATCCGGCGCCATGTTTCACGTGAAACATGGCGCCGTTTCACGCTCAGCGCCGGTCAGTCCTGCGTCGCCCACCATTCCTTAAGCGCCGCGACCGCCGCATCATGCTCCATCGGCCCGTTCTCCAGACGCAGCTCCAGCAGGAACGCATACGCCTTACCGATCACCGGGCCTGGCCCCACGCCCAGGATCTCCTGGATCTGATTGCCGTCCAGGTCGGGCCTGATTGCGTCCAGCTCCTCCTGCTCCTTCAGCTGCGCGATGCGCTCCTCGAGCCCGTCGTAGGTCCGGGAGAGGGCGATCGCCTTGCGCCTATTGCGTGTGGTGCAGTCCGAGCGAGTCAGCTTATGGAGCCGGCTCAGCAGCGGCCCGGCATCGCGTACGTACCGCCGCACCGCCGAGTCGGTCCATTCGCCCGCGCCGTAGCCGTGGAACCGCAGATGCAGCTCCACCAGTCGCGAGACATCCCTGACCATGTCGTTCGAGTACTTGAGCGCGGTCATCCGCTTCTTGGTCATCTTCGCGCCCACCACCTCGTGATGGTGGAAGGAGACCCGGCCGTCGGACTCGAAGCGCCGGGTGCGCGGCTTTCCGATGTCATGGAGCAGCGCAGCCAGTCGCAGCACCAGGTCGGGCCCGTTCTCCTCCAGGTCGATGGCCTGATCAAGGACGGTCAGAGAGTGCTCGTACACATCCTTGTGCCGGTGGTGCTCATCACTCTCCAGCCGCAGCGCCGGCAGCTCGGTCAGCACATGGTCGGCCAGGCCGGAGTCGACGAGCAGTCCCAGCCCCTTGCGCGGGTGGGCGGAGAGAATCAGCTTGTTCAGCTCGTCACGCACGCGCTCGGCGGAGACGATCTCGATGCGGTCGGCCATATCCTTCATCGCGGTGAAGACCTCTGGGGCGACCTCGAAGTCCAGCTGCGCCGCGAAACGGGCGGCTCGCATCATGCGCAGCGGATCGTCGGAGAAGGACTCCTCCGGCGTACCGGGGGTCCTCAGAACACGCTCGGCCAGGTCCTCAAGGCCGCCGTGCGGATCGATGAACACCTTCTCCGGCAACGCCACGGCCATCGCATTCACGGTGAAATCGCGACGTACGAGATCTTCTTCGATCGAATCACCGTAGGACACCTCGGGCTTCCGCGAGGTCCTGTCGTACGCCTCCGAGCGGTACGTCGTGACCTCGATCTGGTAGCCCTCCTTCTGGCAGCCGACCGTGCCGAACGCGATCCCGACCTCCCACACCGAGTCCGCCCACGGACGGATGATCTTCAGTACGTTCTCGGGACGGGCGTCGGTCGTGAAGTCCAGGTCATTGCCGAGCCGGCCGAGGAGCGCATCCCGGACCGAGCCGCCGACCAGGGCAAGACTGAACCCGGCCTCCTGGAAGCGTCGGGCGAGATCGTCGGCGACAGGCGAGACACGCAGCACTTCGCTGACCGCGCGGCGTTGCACCTGGCTCAGTGCGGTGGAGTTGTCTTCGTTGGCGTTCGGCACAACAGAAAAGGGTACGTGCCGCGGCCCACCCGAGCGTCCCCGTTTTTGGCGGCGCACAGAGTAACCGCTCGCAGCGGCGTTCTCGGCCACCCGGAAGTCTCTTCCGATCATGTGGGGCACTCCGCGGCACTTCGACGCCGCGCACCTCGTTACCATGCGTGGACGCAAGAACCGAGAACCACCACCGGCAGCAGACGACGAGGGACGGGCGAGCGCGTGGCCGACGCGGCAGACTTCCAGGGGATGAGTCCTTCTCCTGCCCGCCGGTGGCTGCGCCGCACAGCCTCCCTGATCCTTGGCGCCCCGCTAGTGGCCGGACTGCTGTGCGGTCCCGCCACACCGGCCGCGCACGCCGCCGAGACCGCCTCGGCCTCGCATACGGTGGATGTGTCCCTCGACACTCTGACGCCGTCAGCCCCTGGGCAGCACGACACGCTCACCGTCTCCGGCTCGGTCACCAATAAGGGCAAGCAGACCGTCACCGACGCCCAGATCGATCTCCGGGTGGGCCCGAGGCTGTCCGGCAGGATCGCGATCGACCGGGCAGCCGAGCAGGCCGGTGATGCCGCGGTCGCCGACGCACCACCCGTCGGCGGCAAGTACAGCGTCAAGATTCCACAGCTCCTCTCCGGCATCAGCCGGGATTTCACGCTCCGGATCCCGGTCGATGAGCTGGAACTCGACGAGGACGGCGTCTACCAGCTCGGTGTCTCCCTGTCGGGCCAGACCCCGGACGAGCCGTTCGATCAGCTCCTGGGCGTCGAGCGGACCTTCCTGCCCTGGCAGCCCGAGGCCACCGAGAAGAAGACGCAGTTCAGCTATCTCTGGCCGCTGATCTCCTCGACCCACCTCACCTCGGAGACCGGTTCGGACGAGCAGCAGACGCCCGTCTTCGAGGACGAGGCGCTGGCTGGGGAGCTCGCCCCGGGAGGGCGGCTGGACCAGCTTGTCTCGCTCGGCAACACGCTACCCGTCACCTGGGTCATCGACCCGGATCTGCTGGCCACCGTCGACGCGATGACCAGGAACTACCAGGTCAAGAACGGGAACACCACGGTCGCGGGCAAGAACCAGGCTCTCGCGAAGCGGTGGCTGAGCGCCGTCGAGGCCGCGGTCCAGGGCCGCAAGGTGGTCGCGCTTCCCTTCGCCGACCCTGATCTGGCGTCCCTGGCACACCGCGGCAAGAACGTCTCCGGATCCCTCAGCCATCTACAGCCGGCCACCAAGGTCGCCGAGACGACCGTGGAGACGATCCTCCATGTGAAGCCGTCGATCGACTTCGCCTGGCCCGTTGACGGTGCCATCGACTCCTCGATCGTGGATGTCGCCACCTCGGCCGGCGCCCACAAGGTGATCGCCCGCAGTGACAGCCTGCGGGACGACCTGTCGTACACGCCCAGCGCTGCCCGGCCGATCGGCGGCGGGACAACGGCGGTGGTCGCCGATTCCCGGCTCTCCACGGCCTTCGCGGGCGAAATGATCAACACGGAGAATTCTACGCTCGCGGTCCAGAAGTTCCTGGCCCAGACACTTGCTCTGACCCTCCAGGACCCGGACAACCAGCGGAGCATCGTCGTCGCCCCGCAGCGGATGCCCACCGCGTCCCAGGCGCAGTCCATGGCACGTGCGCTGCAGGCCCTCGACGGTCAGCGCTGGACGCAGCCGCTCGACCTGGTCGCGGCGGCGGGCGCCAAGCCGGACGCCAGTGCCACGACCAAGGTGCCCGGCACCTCCCGGTACCCCGGGCATCTGCGCAAGCAGGAGCTGCGGATCCAGGCGTTCCGAGACATCAGGAACACGCAGAACACCCTCGACAACTTCAAGGTCATCCTCACGGCGCAGGACCGGGTGGAGACCCCCTTCGGCCGGGCGATCGACCGGGAGATGTCTACTTCCTGGCGAGGCAAGCCGGTGGAGGCCAAGGAGTACCGCGACCAGGTACGGGCCTATCTGCGGAGCCTCACCGAAGAGGTGCAGCTGATCGAGAAGTCGGCCATCACGCTCTCGGGACGCAGCGCGACGATCCCGGTCACCGTGCAGAACAGGCTGGTCCAGGGAATCGACCATCTGGTCCTGCGGCTTACCTCGGACAACCCCACTCGCCTCAACCTCGACCACGACAAGGGCACCGCCGAGCAGCCGATCAAGGTCGAAGGGGGCCACAGCCAGTCGGTGAAGTTCGCAGCGTCGGCCAATGCCAATGGCCCCGTGAAGATGACGGCACAGCTCTTCACCGAGGATGGCAAGCCGTACGGCGATGCCATGGAGTTCACGGTGAAGGTCTCGGAGATCACCCCTACTGTGATGCTCGTCATCGCGGGTGGGGTCCTGCTGCTCGTCCTCGCAGGCATCAGGATGTACAGCCAGCGCAAGCGCGCGGCAGCCCGCGATGCGATCGCGAGTGATGCAGACGGGTCTCAGGAGCTGGGAGACTCGGATGACTCCGCCGACGCTGATGACGCGGACGGCTCCGACGACTCCGACGAGACTGAGGACGCCGAGGGTGGCATCGACAGCCCCGATCCCGGGCAGGCGAGTGACCCGACACCGGACACCGGACCGGAAAGCGGCGACCCGTCCGGCACTGGTGAGAAAGTGGACCGTTGAGCGATGTCGTGGCCGGTCGGCCGGGGACGATGAGGTGGGGTTGCAATGAACGCGCCGTACGACGGTGACCGCGGCCAGGGTGTGAGCAGAGACCCGGCAGGCCAGGTTCCGCCGCAGCCGACCCCTGAGCCCTCCACACAGGACCCGTACGTCCAGGACGCCTATGCCCATGATCCCTACGGGTCGCAGGATCTGTCGGCCCAGGACCCGGTGACCGAGGCGCTCTACGACCGCGCCGCGCACCCGCCGCCACCCCCGGGCACCTACCAGGAGCCCCAGCCGCTGTACCAGCAGCCGCCGTCCCCGCAGCACACACCGGACCCTCGTATCTGGGCGCAGACCCCGCCGCCCGAGCCCGCAGGGCCGTCCCGTCACCTGCCGTACGGCGACGATGCCAGGACCACCCAGTTCACCGGCGTCGACGATCTGGTCACCCGGGCCGGCGAGCAGGAGCCGGAGCCCGACGCCTTCGCACACCTCTTCCGGGACCAGCAGGCATCCGGTCAGCCCGAGCCCTCGCCCGAACCGCTCCCGGCAGCCCCGGCTCCCAAGAAGCCGAACGGCCGGGCCTCCAGCCTGCTGAAGTCCAGCGCTGTGATGGCGGCGGGCACGATCGTCTCCCGGATGACGGGCTTCCTGCGCACCCTCGTGATGGCCGCGGCGATCGGTGTCGGCACGCTCAACGACTCCTACCAGGTCGCCAACGTCCTTCCGACGATGATCTACGTACTGGTCGGCGGCGGTGCTCTGAACGCGGTCTTCATCCCTCAGCTCGTGCGGGCGATGAAGAACGACGACGACGGTGGCGAGGCGTACGCCAACCGGCTGCTCACCCTCGTGGTGGTGCTGCTCGCCGGCGTCACGACGGTCTGTGTGCTGGCCGCGCCCGTCCTCATCCGGATGATGTCGACGGAGATCGCGTCCGACCCGGAGCGGATGGAAGTAACGGTCGCCTTCGCGCGCTACTGCCTGCCCACGATGTTCTTCATGGGCCTCCACGTGGTGCTCGGCCAGATCCTCAACGCCCGCGGCAGGTTCGGCGCGATGATGTGGACCCCGGTCCTGAACAACATCGTGATCATCGCGACCTTCGGCGCCTTCATCTGGGCCTTCGGCAGCTTCACCGGCTCCCGGCTGCAGGCCGAGACCATCACCCCGGAAGGCGTCCGGCTGCTGGGCCTCGGCACCCTTCTCGGTCTCGCCGTACAGGCGCTTGCGATGGTCCCGTATCTGCGCGAAGCGGGCTTCAAGATGCGGCTCCGCTTCGACTGGAGGGGCCACGGTCTCGGCAAGGCCATCGGGCTCGCCAAGTGGACCTTCTTCTTCGTCCTCGCCAATCAGCTCGGCATGATCGTCGTCACCCAGCTCGCCACCTGGGCGGGCTCCGTGGCCGAGAAGCAGGGCTTCACCGGCACCGGCATCACCGCATACAACTACGCGCTTCTGCTGTGGCAGATGCCACAAGCCATCATCACCGTCTCCGTGATGACCGCGGTCCTGCCGAGAATCTCCCGGTCGGCGCATGACGGCGACCCCGCCGCGGTGCGCGACGACATCTCGTACGGGCTGCGCACCTCCGCCGTTGCGATCGTGCCGTGCGCCTTCGCCTTCCTCGCACTCGGCGTGCCGATGGCGACGCTGCTCTACGCGGGCTCGGGCGCCGAGGGCGCCCGCGGTATCGGCTTCACCCTGATGGCCTTCGGTCTCGGCCTCATCCCGTACTCCGTGCAGTACGTAGTGCTGCGCGGGTTCTTCGCCTACGAGGACACCCGAACCCCCTTCTACAACACAGTGATCGTGGCCCTCGTCAATGCCGCGGCCTCCGGGCTCAGCTTCATCGTGCTGCCGGCCCGCTGGGCGGTCGTCGGCATGGCCGCCTCGTACGGCCTCGCCTACGCCGTCGGCGTGGGTATCGCCTGGCGGCGGCTGAAGAAGCGCCTCGGCGGCGATCTGGACGGCGCGCACGTCATGCGTACGTACGCGCGCCTCTGCATGGCTTCCGTTCCCGCAGCGGCGGCCGGAGGTGCGGTCGCCTTCGTCATCATCAAGGCGCTGGGTACCAGTGCCCTCGGTTCGCTCGCTGCCCTGGCCGGCGGCGGGGTCGTGTTGCTGTGCGTCTTCTTCGTTGCCGCGAAGCGGATGCGCATCCATGAGCTCAACGCAATGGTCGGCATGGTGCGCGGGCGCCTCGGACGTTAAGGAGCCCGCGGGTCCCGCACAACCATCGTCGGGCGCCGTGTGTCGTGCATAGCGGCCGACTGTGGGCACAATTGGCATGGCTGTTGAATATGCGCAACGGATGGGGAGGCAGGAACGACGGTGGCGGAACGTAGCACGGCTGCCGTCGACGTGGCCGACAACAGCGGAGACGATCCGCTGACCGCGCAGGCGGGCAAGGCCACGACCGACGGGGCGGCGGAATCCCAGGAAACAGCGGAGAAGACCGCACCGGACACAGGCAGCGAACGGCAGGACATCGATCCCACCATCGCGACGCCCGAACTGCACAGTGGTCACAAGCTCGCCAGACGCTATCGGCTCGAGGAGTGCGTCACCCGTCTGGACGGTTTCAGCAGTTGGCGTGCGGTCGACGAGAAATTGCGCCGCGCGGTCGGCGTCCATCTGCTCCCCGCCGACCACCCGCGGGCCCGTTCCGTGCTCGCGGCGGCCCGCTCGTCGGCGCTTCTCGGCGACCCCCGCTTCGTACAGGTCCTGGACGCCGTCGAGGAGAACGACCTCGTCTACGTCGTCCACGAGTGGCTTCCGGACGCGACAGAGCTCACCGCACTGCTCGCCGTGGGCCCCATGGAGCCGCACGACGCGTACCAGCTCGTCGACCAGCTCTCCCAGGCCATGGCCGCGGCACATCGTGAAGGGCTGGCACACCTCAGGCTCACCCCCGGCGCGGTGCTCAGGAGTTCGACCGGCCAGTACCGCATCCGCGGCCTCGCGGTGAACGCCGCCCTGCGCGGAATCACCGCCGACCGACCGCAGCGCACCGACACCGAGGCGATCGGCGCCCTCCTCTACGCCGCGTTGACCCAGCGCTGGCCGTACGAGAACGACGCGTACGGACTGTCCGGCCTGCCCAAGGGCGTCGGACTCCTCGCTCCCGACCAGGTACGGGCCGGGGTGCACCGAGGGCTCTCCGAGCTCGCCATGCGCGCCCTGGTCAACGACGGCGCCACGGCATCCCGCCAGGAGCCGCCCTGCACCACGCCCGACGAACTGGCCAAGGCGGTCGCCGCGATGCCCCGCATCCGGCCGCCGGAGCCCGCGTTCACCTCTCCGCCCGAGTACCAGCGGACCACGTACCAGCAGGGCACGTACGGCCGTCCTGCGGCACGTCCCGGCCCCACGGCACCCCAGCCGGTGGCAACCCCGCCGGCGCCGCTCCAGAGCCGCACCGGCAAGGTCCTCAAGTGGACCGTGGCCGCGCTGCTCATCGCAGCGTTGGGACTCGGCAGCTGGCAGATCGCCGACAAGCTCATCGACCGCAAGAAGGACCCGGTCGATCCGGGTACGTCGCAGTCGAACAGCGGCGAGAGCAACACCGACGACGACAAGTCCGGCAAGCCGGTGGCCATCGCCGGTGCCCGCGACTTCGACCCCTTCGGCCAGGATCTCTCCGAGAAGCCTGCCGGGGTCAAGAACAGTTACGACAGCGACCCGACCAGCTACTGGAACACCGATGCCTACAAGTCCTCAAACTTCGGGAATCTGAAGGCCGGCGTCGGCATCATTCTTGACCTGGGCAAGGTCCAGCAGGTCGGCACTGTGGATGTCTCGTTCCTCGGTGGCGAGACATCGGTAGAACTTCGGGCCGCACCCGAGGGAACCACGGCGGAGCCGACGAGGTTCCGCGAGTTCACCAAGGTCTCGGCCGGGACCGGGGCGAATGTGTCCCTCAAGCCCGGTAAGCCGGTACAGGCGCGATACGTTCTGCTCTGGCTGACAAAGCTGCCGCCGAGCGGCGACGGCGACTGGCGGGGCAAAGTAGCGGAGATCAAGATCACCAGCTGACGGCACCAGGGGAGGGGGCTCACCGTTGGACGACGCGACACTCGGCGACATGAGTGACCAGGATCTTCTGGCTCGCCATGTCGCGGGGGACCCGGATGCCTTCGGTGAGCTCGTACGGCGACACCGCGACAGGCTCTGGGCTGTTGCCCTGCGCACGCTGGGAGACCGAGAGGAAGCCGCGGACGCGGTCCAGGACGCCCTGGTGTCCGCCTTCCGGGCCGCCCACACCTTCCGTGGCCAGTCCGCCGTCACCACCTGGCTCCACCGCATCACGGTCAACGCCTGTCTGGACCGAGCACGCAAGGCGGCCTCACGGAAGACCTCTCCCGTCGACGACACCGAGCGACTGGAGCAGCTCCTCGAACCTCATGAGTCCGCCGAGGCACCGGCTGAGCGGCAGGATCTACACCGCGAACTCCTCGCCGCCCTGGCAAAGCTCCCCATCGACCAGCGGGCCGCCCTGGTGCTGGTGGACATGCAGGGCTATCCAGTGGCGGAGGCTGCGCGCGTCCTCGATGTGCCGACCGGGACCGTGAAAAGCCGGTGCGCTCGCGGTCGGGCACGGCTGTTGCCGATGCTCACTCATCTGCGCGGTGATGCAGGGGATAACCCGCAGCTTGGCATGGGAAGGAACCGGACGCCGGGGACATCCGTCCCACCGGAGTCGGGGCAAGAGAACGCAGGGACAAGTGATCCTGCAGCTGTGAAGGGCGGAGGTGGGCGCACGTGACTTCCACGGCCGACACGACTCAGCATCCGGACGTGTCAGAAATCTCCGACCTCACCGAAGGTCTGCTCTCCCCGTCCCGAACTGCCGAGGTGCGGGAGCATCTTGACAGCTGTCCCCTGTGCGCCGATGTACGTGCGTCCCTCGAAGAGATCCGCGGGCTGCTCGGCACACTGCCTGGAGCCCATCGGATGCCCGACGATGTCGCGGGCCGCATCGATGCCGCTCTGGCCGCTGAGGCTCTCCTGAACGCGACCACGCCCGAAGAAGCGGCGCATGTTTCACGTGAAACATCGCTCTCCCCACAGCAGGCCGAGACCACCCCTGCCGACCGTCCAGCCGGCCACGCCCGCGCCGCAACCGGCCCGGGCCGCAGCCACAAGGCCCCGAGGCGCCGCAAAGCTGTGCTGGGCGCCGTCCTCGGCGCCGCCGCGGTCGGCATGAGTGTCCTGCTCCTCCAGTCGCTGCAGCCCACCGGTGGGAACAGCGCCGACTCGGCCAAGAAGGACACCAGCGTCAGCACAGCAACAGGTGACTCCCAGGACTTCTCCGCGTCCGGCCTCCAGACCCGCGTGCAGGCACTGCTCGCCACCAGCTCCGGTCAGCCGGAGCAGCGGATCGAGAAGGGCCCGTCCATCGAAGGCCAAACCAGTCCGGCCTCACCCCGGACGATGGAACGCCCGGCGGTGCCGCCCTGCATCCAGAAGGGCACCGGCCGGACCGAGTCCCCGATCGCCTTCGAGCAGGGCGAGTACAAGGGTGACAACGCCTACCTCGTCGTGCTCCCGCACGCCACGGACAGTAAGCAGGTTGAGGCGTATGTGATCGACGCCGCATGTGTCGACACGGCGCCCGCAGCTACGGGAAAGCTGCTGCTGACGAACACCTATCCTCGCCGCTGACACACACCACTGCGTCGCTCTGGTATCCCGGGAATGCAAGCCCCGTAGGATCCGTTGGGTGGGGTGAGAGTCATTGACCCGGCCCAGTAGGCAGCACGCAGTCCGCAGAGACGAGGAAGAAACCCGTGAGCGACGTTCGTAACGTGATCATCATCGGCTCCGGGCCGGCCGGCTACACGGCGGCGCTTTATACGGCGCGCGCATCGCTGCAGCCGCTGGTCTTCGAGGGTGCCGTCACCGCAGGCGGTGCGCTGATGAACACGACCGATGTGGAGAACTTCCCCGGTTTCCGCGACGGCATCATGGGCCCCGACCTGATGGACAACATGCGCGCCCAGGCCGAGCGCTTCGGCGCTGAACTGGTGCCGGACGACGTCGTCTCGGTCGACCTCAGCGGCGAGATCAAGACCGTCACCGACACCGCGGGCACCATCCACCGGGCCAAGGCCGTCATCGTCACCACCGGCTCCCAGCACCGCAAGCTCGGCCTGCCGAACGAGGACGCGCTCTCCGGACGCGGTGTCTCCTGGTGCGCGACCTGTGACGGATTCTTCTTCAAGGACCAGGACATCGCCGTGATCGGCGGCGGCGACACGGCGATGGAGGAGGCGACCTTCCTCTCGCGGTTCGCCAAGTCCGTCACCATCGTCCACCGCCGTGACACCCTGCGCGCCTCCAAGGCCATGCAGGACCGTGCCTTCGCCGACCCGAAGATCTCCTTCGCCTGGCACAGCGAGGTCGCGGAGATCCACGGTGACCAGAAGCTGACCGGTCTGACCCTGCGCAACACCAAGACCGGTGAGACCTCTGCGCTCGCGGTCACCGGGCTGTTCATCGCCGTGGGCCACGACCCGCGGACCGAGCTCTTCAAGGGCCAGCTCGACCTGGACGACGACGGCTACCTGAAGGTCGATGCACCGTCGACCCGCACCAACCTCAGCGGCGTGTTCGCCGCGGGCGACGTCGTCGACCACACCTACCGTCAGGCCATCACCGCTGCCGGCACCGGCTGCTCCGCCGCTCTCGACGCCGAGCGTTACCTCGCCGCTCTCGCCGACAGCGAGAAGGCGGCAGAGCCGGAAAAGACCCCCGTGGTCTGACTCCTGCGCACCATCCCCCTCTCACCCGCTTAAAGAAGTAAGGAGGCCGCCGTGGCCGGCGCCCTGAAGAACGTGACCGACGCATCCTTCGAAGAGGACGTCCTCAAGAGCGACAAGCCCGTACTGGTCGACTTCTGGGCCGCCTGGTGCGGTCCGTGCCGCCAGATCGCTCCGTCCCTCGAGGCAATTGCTGCCGAGCACGGTGACAAGATCGAGATCGTAAAGCTCAACATCGACGAGAACCCGGCCACGGCAGCCAAGTACGGCGTCATGTCCATCCCGACGCTGAACGTCTACCAGCACGGTGAGGTCGCCAAAACGATCGTCGGCGCCAAGCCGAAGGCCGCGATCGTCCGCGATCTTGAGAGCTTCATCGGCGAGTAGTCACGGCTTCGCTGTTTCACGTGAAACATGAGTGGGCTCATCCCCGACGGGGATGAGCCCACTCTCGCGTTCGGAGTCTCACAGGGGCCGCAGAACGGGCTCCTTCTGTACGGCGCCGAGAAGCCGGTCCAGCGCCAGCTCCACATCTTCCTTCCAGGAGAGCGTGGTCCGCAGTTCCAGTCTCAGCCGGGGATGCGTCGGATGCGGACGCACCGTTTTGAAGCCGACGGCAAGAAGATGCTCGGCGGGCAGCACACAGGCAGGCTCCTTCCAGCGGGCATCGCCGAATGCCTCGATCGCACGGAAGCCGCGTCGCAGGAGGTCCTTGGCCACCGTCTGCACGATGACCCTGCCGAGCCCTTGCCCTTGATACCCCGGGCTGATCCAGCCGGTCATCAGCTGGACGGCGTCGGGTGAGACGGGGCTCGTCGGGAACGCTGTGGACCGTGGCACATAGGCTGGAGGCGCATAGAGCACAAAGCCGACCGGCACGTCGTCGACATAGACAACCCGGCCGCAGGAACCCCATTCGAGCAGCACGGCCGAGATCCAGGCCTCTTTCTCAAGCTCGGGAGTTCCCGCTTTTACCGCGGCTTCTCCACTGACCGGATCAAGCTCCCAGAAGACGCACGCACGACAACGCTTGGGAAGGTCCGAAAGGTTGTCCAGCGTGAGCGGTACAAGCCGACGCCCCATGAAGGCTGTTCCTCGCTTCCTTCACCCGCCGCGCTACGAGCGGCTTCCAGCGCGCTCCGCTCCTGGAGCAGGCTGCTGATGAAACCTCCGACTGCCCCAAGGCCCAAGCCTGCTGTCACCAGTTGGCTGCGGCTCACCGTTCGCATGGCCCTCGCCCTCCCTCTGAGGTGGATCAAGGTGGATGCGCCATACCAGAACGCATCGTATCCACCCAGCCCCGGCAGGGGTACCGCCCTACAGCAAAGGGCGGGTCGTATCCGGTCAACCCACCGGACACGACCCGCCCTTTCCTTTCACCCCGAAGCCTCAGACCTCGTCGTCCTCGGGCTCCTCAGCGAGTCCCTGTTCCAGGACCCGTCCCTCGCCGGGTGCGAGGGTGCCGAGGATCCGCTCGAGATCGTCTATCGAGGCAAACTCGACGACGATCTTTCCCTTCTTCTGACCGAGGTCGACCTTCACTCGGGTCTCGAAGCGGTCGGAGAGCCGTGAGGCAAGGTCCGTCAGAGCCGGCGACAGCCGGGCACCAGCACGCGGGCTCTTCGGCTTGGACGTGCTCTTCGGGTTCGAGTTGATCAGCGTCACGATCTCTTCGACTGCTCGGACCGAGAGCCCCTCAGCCACGATCCTGTGTGCCAACCGGTCCTGCTCCTCGGAGTCATCCACCGAGAGCAGCGCCCGCGCATGACCGGCCGAGAGTACCCCTGCGGCGACCCTGCGCTGGACGGGGGGCGACAGACGCAGCAGGCGCAGTGTGTTGGAGACCTGTGGACGCGAGCGTCCGATCCGGTCGGCCAGCTGGTCGTGCGTGCAGTTGAAGTCCTTCAGCAGCTGGTCGTAGGCGGCAGCCTCTTCCAACGGATTCAGCTGCGCGCGGTGCAGGTTCTCCAGCAGCGCGTCCAGGAGGAGCTTCTCGTCGTCCGTGTGCCGGACGATTGCGGGGATCCGCTCCAGAGCGGCCTCACGGCAGGCCCGCCAGCGGCGCTCGCCCATGATGAGCTCATAGCGCTCCGGCCCCAGCTGCCGAACGACGACGGGCTGGAGAAGCCCCACTTCCTTGATGGAGGTAACCAGTTCAGCGAGGGCGTCCTCGTCGAAGACCTCACGCGGCTGGCGCGGGTTGGGCGTAATGGCGTCGAGCGGCAGCTCGGCAAAGTGCGCGCCGGCCGGCTCCGCGGGCGATGCCGCCTCCGGCTCCGGCGCGGGCGTGATCGCCTCGGGCGAAGCAGCGGCCGCCGGAAGCGTTGTCACCTTGGCGGCTGCCACCCCCCGTTCCGCCGTCAGTACCGGAGCCGCTCCCGGAGAGCTGGAAGCCCCAGCAGGGGGCACCTGCTTCTCCTGGGGAGCGGCAGGGATCAGCGCACCGAGCCCACGCCCCAATCCTCTACGTCGCTCGCTCACTGGATCCCCTCCGAGATGTTCTGCTGGCTGTTCTGGCTGCCCACATGGGCCTGCTGCGGGTCGTAGTGGACCCCGACCCCACGCAGGGCGATTTCACGAGCCGCCTCAAGATACGACAGCGATCCGCTGGAACCCGGATCGTAGGTGAGCACCGTCTGTCCGTAGCTCGGCGCCTCCGAGATACGCACCGAGCGCGGGATGCTCGTCCGCAGCACCTCTTCGCCGAAGTGGCTGCGTACCTCGTCCGCCACCTGCGAAGCGAGCCGGGTTCTGCCGTCGTACATGGTGAGCAGAATCGTCGAGACATGCAGCGTGGGGTTGAGATGCCCGCGCACCAGATCCACGTTCCTCAGCAGCTGTCCCAGCCCCTCCAGCGCGTAGTACTCGCACTGGATGGGGATGAGCACTTCCGCACCGGCGACCAGCGCATTGACGGTCAGCAGACCGAGCGACGGCGGGCAGTCGATGAGGATGTAGTCCAGTGGCTGCTCATAGGCCTGGATGGCCCGCTGCAGTCGGCTCTCCCGCGCCACCAGCGATACCAGCTCGATCTCCGCACCGGCGAGATCGATGGTGGCGGGGGCGCAGAAGAGGCCTTCGACGTCCGGGACCGGTTGGACCACCTCGGAGAGCGGCTTGCTCTCCACCAGGACGTCATAGATCGAGGGGACTTCGGCGTGGTGATCGATCCCCAGCGCCGTCGAGGCGTTGCCCTGTGGATCCAGGTCGACCACCAGGACGCGCGCGCCGTGCAGCGCAAGCGAGGCGGCGAGATTGACCGTGGTGGTGGTCTTCCCTACGCCGCCCTTCTGGTTGGCCACGACCATGACGCGTGTCTGCTCAGGTCGGGGAAGACCCTCGCCGGCACGCCCCAGCGCCTCCACGGCCAGCTGGGCAGCACGGCCAATGGGGGTGTCGTCCATCGGGGGCGGTGTTTCACGTGAAACATCCTCCCCCGACGACTCGGTACGGGGACCGGGGACCGGATCGGTCATCGGTCCCGCGATGTTGGCGTCGGACCGCAAGGCACTCTCCTCGACTTCAGGCTCGCAATGAACAGAGCCTGCCATGCTTTCGGGGTCGTGAACCAGCGAGGCCCGTGGTTCTGTGGATGAATCCACATCTGTGGATAATTCCGTAGCCCTCACGAGGGGCTTGCGGTCCCGCAGCGGGGCGGCAGCACGGCCGCGGCTGATGATTCCCTGCAGCAGTGAGCGACGTTTCACGTGAAACACGATGCACGTGCCGCACCCCTACAGCCGCTCGACACTCCGAATTGCGTACGTATGGAAGCTTGTATGGAGCATCGCTGATAGACAGTACGAACTGTGGATCAGCGACGCCGACGGGTTCGGCTGGTTCGGGCGGCCTTGGCCCGCTTCGCCGCGAAACGCACTCCGCCGGGGCTCTCCCCGACCTCGACGCGCACCACGGTGGACAGCGGATCGACCAGCCCTTCACCGACATGCAGCACCGAGGTCTCCACCACACCGAGCTTGCTCAGTGCGGCCCGGGCCCCCTGAATCTCCTCCTCCGCAGTGTCGCCCTTGAGCGCCAGCATCTCTCCGTACGGACGCAGCAGGGGCACCCCCCAGCCCGCCAACCGGTCCAGCGGGGCCACGGCCCGCGCCGTCACCACATGGACCGGGGGCAGCGTGCCCAGTACTTCTTCGGCCCGGCCCCGGACCACGCTCACATGGTCCAGGCCCAGCAGCTCGACCACTTCCTGGAGGAAGTTCGTCCGCCGCAGAAGCGGCTCAAGGAGCGTGATCTTCAGATCGGGGCGCACCAGCGCGAGCGGAATGCCGGGCAGTCCCGCCCCCGAGCCCACATCGCAGACCGTGACGCCCTCAGGCACGACCTCCGAGAGCACCGCGCAGTTCAGCAGATGCCGCTCCCACAGCCGCGGCACCTCACGGGGACCGATCAGGCCACGCTTGACTCCGGCATCCGCGAGCAGCTCCGCATACCGCACGGCCTCCGGAAAGAACTCGCCGAATACCGTCCGCGCCACTTCTGGCGCCTGGGGAAGCTCTGCTGCCTCCGTCACGGGAACCGTCCTTCCGTACCGCACTGTCGCAATGTGGACTGTGGTGGCTGACTATCAGGCTGACAAAGATCGGCCCCGCCTGCGAACAGACGGGGCCGAGGAAACGATGAGGGTCAGGCAGGGAGTACGACGACGAAGCGCTGCGGCTCCTCGCCCTCGGACTCACTGCGCAGACCCGCGGCCGCAACCGCGTCGTGCACGACCTTGCGCTCGAAGGGCGTCATCGGGTTCAGCTTCACCGGCTCACCGGTGCTCTTCACCTCGTCGGCGGCCTTGGCACCGAGCTCGGCAAGCTCCGTGCGCTTCTTGGCCCGGAAGCCCGCGATATCGAGCATCAGCCGGCTGCGATCCCCGGTCTCCCGGTGCACTGCGAGCCGCGTCAGCTCCTGGAGAGCCTCCAGGACCTCGCCGTCACGACCGACAAGCTTCTGCAGATCCCGGCTGCCCGCTTCACTGATGATCGAGACCGCGGCCCGGTCGGCCTCGACGTCCATGTCGATGTCGCCGTCGAGATCGGCGATGTCGAGCAGACCCTCGAGGTAGTCGGCCGCGATCTCCCCTTCCTGCTCAAGGCGGGTCAGGGTGTCGCCACCCTCGGCGGCGGCGGAGATGGTGCCTTCCGTCACGGATGGACTCCTTCTTACTTCTTGGACGACGGGTGCTTGGGGCGCTGCTGGCCCTTGCGCTGACCGGACTTGGGCTGCTGGCGCGCGGAGCCCGAGGCGGGCTTCCCCGCCGGCTTCGGCTGCGCGTCCTGAGGCGCGTCCTTCTGCAGCGAAGGCTTGGCGTCAGCATCTTCAGAGCTCTTGGCCGTGCCCTGCTGGGCACTGGCCGACTGACGCTGCGCCTTGGACTGCCGCTTGGGCTGCTGCCGCCGCTGCGCTGCTCCGCCATCGGCCTCAGCGACAGCGGTGTCACTCTTGGACACCGTGCCGTCTGCCTGAGCAGCGAGGCCCACCTTGGCCAGGCCGGTGATAAAGCGACGTTCGTTCTCGTTGCGGTCCGAGCCCTTGGCCACGATCGCCTGGATGACGTTGCGCTTGCGGCGCGACTTGACCTCGTTCTGGGCGGTGATGCTCTTCAGCAGCCGCTGCAGGTAGTGGTCCTGGGCCTTGCTGCCAGGCGTCGGGTTCTGGTTGATCACGTACATCTGCTGGCCCATGGTCCACACGTTGGTGGTCAGCCAGTAGACGAGGACACCGACGGGGAAGTTGATGCCCATCACGGCGAAGATGACCGGGAAGATGTACATCAGCATCTTCTGCTGCTGCATGTACGGCGTCTTGACCGTCAGGTCGACGTTCTTCTGCATCAGCTGGCGCTGCGTGTAGAACTGCGACGCCGACATCATCACGATCATGATCGCGGTGACAATGCGCACATCCATCAGCGTGGCGCCGAGGGCAGCGACCTTCTCCGGGCTGTCCGTGAACTTCGAGGCGAGCGGGGCACCGAAAATGTGCGCCTGACGCGCGCTGTCCAGCAGCGATTCATTGATGACGCCGATGGTCTTGCCCGAGGCGATGCTGGAGAGCACGTGGTACAGGGCGAAGAAGAACGGCGACTGCGCGAGGATCGGAAGGCACGAGGAGAGCGGGTTGGTGCCCGTCTCCTTGTACAGCTTCATCATCTCTTCGGACTGACGCTGCTTGTCGCTCTTGTAGCGCTCCTGGATCGCCTTCATCTTCGGCTGGAGCGCCTGCATGTTCCGGGTCGACTTGATCTGCTTCACAAAGAGCGGGATCAGACAGATCCGGATGAGGATCACCAGCGACACGATGGACAGTCCCCAGGCCCAGCCCGTGTTGGGGCCGAAGATCGCCCCATAGAGCGTGTGGAACTGGACGATGACCCACGAAACAGGTGTGGTGATAAAGCTGAAGAGACTGGCAATCGTGTCCACTAATCAGGCTCCTTGAGCATTGGGCGAGGTCTCTGCTGCCGGACTCGGGGGTTCGGGGGTCGATCCCCGGGGAGGCACATCGGCGGCGGAGTGCCCGCCCTTGCTGCCACGCAAGGCGTCGCGCAGCATTTCGTGCCACCGCGGTCGCTTACGCGGCGGCACATGGTCCACACCACCCGGCGACCACGGATTGCACCGCAGGATGCGCCAGGCGGTCAGTGCTGTGCCCTTGATCGCGCCGTGCCGGTCGATGGCCGTGTATCCGTAGTGCGAGCAGGACGGGTAGTACCTGCAGACGGGCCCCAGCAGCGGGCTGATCGTCCACTGGTACAGCTTGATCAGAGCCAGCAGCGGGTACTTCATCGAGCGCCCCCTCCCAGCAGCCGCTGGAGAGCGGCATCCAGGTCTCGGGCCAGCTGTGCATGATCGGCGTCGCCCGCACCGGGCAGCGCCCGTACGACCACCAGGCTACCGGGGGGCAGCTCGGCGAGTCGGTCGCGCATGAGGTGGCGCAGTCTCCGCTTGACCTTGTTGCGGACGACCGCCCCACCCACGGCCTTGCTTACAACGAAACCCGCACACGTCGGGGGAGCGCTCTCCCCAGGCGCGTGCGGGTCCGTTGCACCGCTGCGTAGATGGACGACGAGGAGCGGGCGGCCGGCCCGGCGTCCTCGGCGTACCGCGGTCGCGAAGTCCTCGCGCCGCCTCAGCCGATTCTCGGTAGGCAGCACGTCATGACCTGTATGCGATCAGGCGGACAGGCTGGCGCGACCCTTGCCACGGCGGTTCGCGAGAATCGCGCGGCCGGCACGGGTGCGCATCCGCAGGCGGAAGCCGTGGGTCTTGGCGCGACGACGGTTGTTCGGCTGGAAGGTGCGCTTGCTCACTCGGGGGCTCCAGAAATGATTGTGTGGTGGCGGGACATCGCCTGGCTGTCACCGTGCGCCCACGAGTAGCTCGCGTTTACGCCCGAGTGCACCGCTTCACGATCACAGACCGTGATCTTTGCCCATCGGAGGCAGGCGGCAGCAGCCATCGACAACTCGACCTGGTTACGGTACGCGCGGCTACGCCATCCGGTCAAACCAGGGTCAGGGCGTGCTCCACTGTGCACAGGCTGTGGACAACAACTTGAACCGCGCGGGTCGCCCTGACTACCGTGGCTGAACTTGAATTCCTTTCCTGCCTGTCTTCCCATCCCGTCCCGAGAACCACACATTCGTGGGACCTGCGAGAGAGCGTGCCTTGTGGCTGACGTACCTGCCGATCTTGCCGCAGTGTGGCCACGAGTGCTGGAACAGCTCCTTGCAGAGGGCCAGCAGGGCATCGAGCCCAAGGACAAGCAGTGGATCGAGCGCTGCCAGCCTCTCGCACTGGTGGCCGACACCGCGCTTCTCGCCGTACCCAATGAATGGGGCAAGCGTGTCCTCGAGGGCCGGCTCGCCCCGCTGATCAGCGAGACCCTCAGCCGTGAGTGCGGCCGCCCGATCCGGATCGCGATCACTGTGGACGACTCCGCAGGCGAGCCTCGGCCCCCGCAGCAGGCGCCTCCCGCCCAGCAGCAGGCCCCCCGTTATGGGGGGCCGCAGCACGACGAGCGGCAGAACGACCCCTACGACAGTTACGGGCGCCGGCCCCCCGCCGACGACGGACTGCCGGATGTGCGCCCCGCCTATCCCGAGTATCAGCAGCAGCGTCCGGAACCCGGCGCGTGGCCGCGTACTCAGGAGGACCTGTCGTGGCAGCAGCCCCGGCTCGGCGGCTTCCAGGACCGGGACCCGTCCGCGGACCAATGGCGCGAGCCCTACGCCACCGCCAGGCCGCGCCCTCCCCAGCACGACTACCGGCAGCCGCAGCCGCCCGAGCGGGCGCAGTACGAGCAGCGCCGCCCGGAACGCCACGAACTTCCCGACCAGTCCCCGCACCGCGGCACCGGCAGTGGAGCGACCGGACCGCTCGGCGCACAGCCCTCGCCGGCGCCCGGCCCCGGTGAGCCGCACGCCCGCCTCAACCCGAAGTACCTCTTCGACACCTTCGTCATCGGCGCGTCCAACCGGTTCGCACACGCGGCTGCGGTCGCGGTAGCCGAGGCACCCGCGAAGGCGTACAACCCCCTGTTCATCTACGGGGAGTCGGGCCTCGGCAAGACCCACCTGCTGCATGCCATCGGGCACTACGCGCGCAGTCTCTATCCCGGCACGCGGGTGCGGTATGTGAGCTCGGAGGAGTTCACCAACGAGTTCATCAACTCGATCCGCGACGGCAAGGGCGACACCTTCCGCAAGCGCTACCGCGATGTGGACATCCTGCTGGTCGACGACATCCAGTTCCTGGCGAGCAAGGAGTCGACGCAGGAGGAGTTCTTCCACACCTTCAATACGCTCCACAACGCGAACAAGCAGATCGTGCTCTCCTCGGACCGGCCGCCCAAGCAGCTGATGACGCTGGAGGACCGCCTGCGGAACCGCTTCGAGTGGGGGCTGACCACCGACGTACAGCCGCCGGAGCTGGAGACGCGCATCGCGATCCTCCGTAAGAAGGCGGTGCAGGAGCAGCTCAACGCTCCGCCGGAGGTGCTGGAGTTCATCGCCTCCCGGATCTCTCGCAACATCCGCGAGCTGGAGGGCGCGCTGATCCGGGTGACGGCGTTCGCGTCGCTCAACCGGCAGCCGGTGGACCTCGGGCTCACCGAGATCGTGCTCAAGGACCTGATCCCTGGCGGGGAGGATGCGGCCCCGGAGATCACCGCGAGCGCGATCATGGCCTCGACCGCCGACTACTTCGGTCTGACGGTGGAGGACCTCTGCGGATCCTCGCGCAGCCGGGTGCTGGTGACGGCGCGCCAGATCGCGATGTATCTCTGCCGCGAACTCACCGATCTGTCGCTGCCGAAGATCGGCGCACAGTTCGGCGGCCGCGACCATACGACCGTGATGCACGCGGACCGCAAGATCCGCGCGCTGATGGCCGAGCGGCGCTCCATCTACAACCAGGTCACCGAGCTCACCAACCGCATCAAGAACGGCTGACGCGAGCGACTCTCAATGAGGAAGAGCGGCCGTCATGGGACGTCTGTCAGCTGGAGCTCCCGCGCTGAGGGGGCTCCAGCTGGTACTGCCTCTCCTCCCGGAGCAGCGTCCAGAGCATCCTGATCTGGCGTCGCGCCACGCAGATGACCGCGGCCGAGTGCCTCATCCCTTGAGCGCGTTTCCGGTTGTAGTACTCGCGGTCCCGTTGGTGGTGAAGGCAGCTGGCTTGGGCCGCGAGGAAGAGAGCCCTTTGCAAGGGGCGGCTGTATCTCTTTGGCCTAACGTTGATCCCCATCCTAGTTCCGGAGTCACGCGACACGGGCACCATGCCAGCGGCCGATGCGAAATTCCCCTCTGTGGCGTAGGCAGAGAAGTCCCCAGCAGCGACGAGGAGTTCGGCCGCCAGGATGTACCCCATGCCGGGCATCGAGAGGAGGATGGGCGCCTGAGGGTGCTGGTCGAGCATCTTCTCCATCTGCTTCTCGACCCTGGTGATCCGCTCGGTGAGATTCAGGATGCTCGTGGCCAGGTCTTGGACGATTTGGGCGGCGGCGTCCTCGCCGGGCAGCGACGTCTGCTGAGCCTTCGCCGCTTCAATGGCAAGTTCCGCAACCCCGTGGGGCAGTCGGACTCCTCGCCTGGAAAGCCACGCCGTGAGCCGACTGTGTCCCACCCTGCGCAGTGCCGCGGGCGTCTGGAAGCCTGTGAGCAGCACCAAGGCACCCTTGTGGGCCGAGAAGTTGAACGCGCGTTCCAGAGCAGGGAAGACCCCAGTGAGTGTGTCCCGCATTCGGTTGTAGGCACGGGTCCGATCTCGCACCAGGTCGGTGCGGTGCGAGGTGAGCAGGGTGAGGTCGGACATCACCTGAGCTGGGACTTTGAGGTCCGAGAGTCGGTCCGCAGCGAGGACGGAGGTCCTGGCGATGACGTGCGCGTCGTTGGCGTCCGTCTTGTTCTCAGTGCCCAGGGCCCGCGACATCTGCTTGACCAGGGTGCCGCTGATGTATCGAGGGTTCTGGCCGTGCGTGATGAGGAGCGCCACCAGGAGAGAAGAAGGGCTGCTTGAGATATCGATGGCCCAGTTGACTTTCGGCGCCAGGTCGAGGATCTCGCCCAGGCCGGCCAGGATCTCATCTTCGCCGTTAACGATCTTCTTGGACAGCAGTTTCTTTCCAGACGCGTCCACGGCGCAGGCCCAGTGATGTCCCTTGCCGGCGTCGATGCCGACCCAGATTTCGTTCGTCTCCACCCAGCGGCCCCTCTCAGATTCTGGTCCTCTGGCCGGCAGGGCGCTCACTCGCTGAGTCCGTACGGAGCGGCTCAACCGCAGCTCTCAATAAGCAAGTACGAGCGACCCGGAGGCCAGCCGGACCAGTCGCTCGGAGCCCCCGAAGGGCAGACTGAAGCAAGCCGCATCTGGCCTCCCGGCCGCTTACGAGAACGATTCGAAAGCACGCAAGATGCTCTTATGTGATCACTGTCACAAGTGTGGTGAAGCGATTGCTGAGCGCCCGCTGACCGGGCTCCAGGAGAACCCGGGCGGTTGCCCACCTGTCTCGTCCGTAAGACAGCGGCCGTGCCGCAGCTCTCAATCAGCAGCGAGGGCGAGCCGCTGACTACTGATGCCAGCAACCAGCCACCCGTAGCCGCCCGGGTCGCGACCAAGCTACTGCCCCGACGTGGGGTGCAGCGACCGAAGCGACTGACTTCACTGGTACGGACTGAAGCGGCCGACACGGCCGACGAAGAAGCCTTCGAGGGCGCCCCGGGACCCGAGTCCCGGGGCGCCCTTCGCCGTCCCCAGCCTGTCCCGCCTATGTCCGCTGTTCGAATCCGCGGCGACGGGAAGGTGTTCTCCACAGATCTGGGGAAGATCTTCCATCCACAGCCTGGGGACTGGGAAGTTGTCCAGATTGCATCCACAAGGGCGGTTGCTGAAACTTCATCACGCCAGGTCAACCGGTTGTGGATTTGTGGCCAACCGTGCTCCACAGTCTGTGGACACCGAGACCGTCCACAGGGCGTGCTCAAGGTTGTCCACCGGCGGCCCACAGGCATTGCCGCGTTGCCCACAGCTTCTCCACACCCCTGTCCACTGTTCGGCAACGAAACACCCCGGCTCACCGCGTCGAGTGAAAGGCGTCACACCAACGTGGTCGGTTGGGCTGTGGGGAACGTGGGTAAAGCTGGGGACAGCACTGGGGAGAAGTCCCCCGGGTCTGTGCATCGGATGTGCAGAACTTTCCGGCGTCCACAGAAACACCGGGTTGTCCACCGGCTCCACCCACAGGTCCCGTGGACAAAAAAACGGGTCTGACCTGCGCAAACAGGGTTATCCACGGTTTCCACAGGCCCTACTACTACTCCCACCTAGAGTTATCGAGGAATTCGCTTCGAAGAAGGCCCTGTGCACAACTCGAGCCCGGAGCGCCCGACACCTCTTGCCACGACTTGACCCCGACCCGCACCGACTGTCGGTGCCGTACGTCAGACTGGTCCCCGGCGACACAGCCGACGACGAAGGCCAGCAAGGGCGAGCCAGCAACAGCAGGAGGCGGTTCCGGTGAAGATCCGGGTGGAGCGCGATGTACTCGCGGAGGCGGTGGCCTGGGTGGCCCGCAGCCTTCCGGCCCGTCCGCCGGCGCCCGTACTTGCGGGCCTTCTGCTGAAGGCGGAGGACGGCGCTGTCAGCTTCTCGAGCTTCGACTACGAGGTCTCGGCGCGGGTATCCGTGGAGGCGGAGGTGGACGAGGACGGCACCGTGCTCGTCTCCGGCCGGCTCCTCGCCGACATCTGCCGCGCCCTGCCCAACCGGCCGGTGGAGATTTCCACAGACGGTGTACGGGCGACCGTGGTCTGCGGCTCCTCGCGATTCACACTCCACACCCTGCCTGTGGAGGAGTACCCGGCGCTGCCGCAGATGCCGACCGCGACCGGCACCGTGCCCGGTGAGGTCTTCGCCTCCGCCGCCTCCCAGGTGGCCATCGCCGCGGGTCGCGACGACACGCTCCCCGTGCTCACCGGCGTACGCATCGAGATCGAGGGCGATACCGTCACGCTGGCCTCCACCGACCGCTACCGCTTCGCGGTCCGCGAGTTCCTGTGGAAGCCGGAGAACCCGGAGGCGTCCGCCGTCGCGCTGGTGCCCGCCAAGACGCTGCTGGACACCGCCAAGGCACTCACCAGCGGTGACACGGTCACACTGGCGCTTTCCGGCTCCGGTGCGGGCGAGGGGCTCATCGGTTTCGAGGGCGCCGGGCGGCGGACCACGACCCGGCTGCTCGAAGGCGATCTGCCGAAGTACCGGACGCTGTTCCCCACCGAGTTCAACTCCATCGCGGTCATTGAGACCGCGCCCTTCGTCGAGGCCGTCAAGCGTGTGGCGCTGGTCGCCGAGCGGAACACCCCGGTGCGGCTCAGTTTCGAGCAGGGCGTGCTGATCCTGGAGGCCGGTTCCAGCGACGATGCACAGGCTGTGGAGCGTGTGGACGCCCAGCTGGAGGGTGACGACATCTCGATCGCCTTCAACCCGACCTTCCTGCTGGACGGTCTGAGCGCGATCGACTCGCCGGTGGCCCAGCTCTCCTTCACCACCTCGACGAAGCCCGCGCTGCTGAGTGGCAAGCCGGCGGTGGACGCCGAGGCGGACGAGGCGTACAAGTACCTGATCATGCCCGTACGCCTCTCGGGCTGATGCACACAAGCGCGTTGGGCTCGGCCGCTCGGTCGGCGGTCCGGGGATTTGTCCCCCGCGACAACGCGGTACGCCTGAGCGGATGAGCCCCGGCGACTGAGCGCCTGACCCCACAGGTGTGCACCCGCGTCCGGGCGTAGGCTCGGTCGCGGGTACGAAACTGCACACAACGCTTAAGGAATCTCTGATGGAGCTCGGTCTCGTCGGTCTCGGCAAGATGGGCGGCAACATGCGTGAGCGCATCCGCCGCGCAGGCCACACCGTCATCGGATATGACCGCAATCCGGACCTCGCCGATGTCCACAGCCTTGAGGAGCTTGTGGGCAAGCTCAAGGGCCCGCGCGTGGTGTGGGTGATGGTTCCGGCGGGCGCCGCGACCCAGTCCACCATCGACGAGTTGGCCGCGCTGCTCGAGCCCGGCGATGTGGTGGTCGACGGCGGCAACTCCCGCTGGACGGACGACGAGAAGCACGCTGTCGAGCTGGGCATCAAAGGAATCGGCTTTGTCGACTGCGGTGTCTCCGGCGGTGTCTGGGGCCTGGAGAACGGCTATGCGCTGATGTACGGCGGCCACAAGGACCATGTCGAGCGCGTGCAGCCGATCTTCGACGCGCTGAAGCCCGAGGGCGACCTCGGCTCGGTCCACGCGGGCAAGGTCGGCGCCGGGCACTTCGCGAAGATGGTCCACAACGGCATCGAGTACGCGATGATGCAGGCCTATGCCGAGGGCTGGGAGCTGCTGGAGAAGGTCGACTCGGTCACCGACGTACGCGAGGTCTTCCGCTCCTGGCAGGAGGGTACGGTCATCCGTTCCTGGCTGCTCGACCTCGCGGTCAACGCGCTGGACGAGGACGAGCACCTGGACAAGCTGCGGGGTTATGCACAGGACTCCGGCGAGGGCCGCTGGACTGTGGAAGCCGCGATCAACCACGCGGTGCCGCTGCCCGCGATCACCGCGGCGCTGTTCGCTCGGTTCGCGTCCCGTCAGGACGACTCTCCCCAGATGAAGATGATCGCCGCGCTGCGCAACCAGTTCGGCGGTCACGCGGTCGAGAACAAGAAGTAGCCCTGAGCCGGGGGAGGTCGGCGTACATCCATGCACGTCACGCATTTGTCGCTGGCCGACTTCCGCTCGTACGCCCGGGTCGAGGTCCCGCTCGACCCGGGCGTCACCGCGTTCGTGGGGGCGAACGGGCAGGGGAAGACCAATCTCGTCGAGGCCGTCGGCTATCTGGCCACGCTGGCCAGCCACCGGGTCTCGTCGGATGCGCCGTTGGTGCGGATGGGGGCGGACCGGGCGGTGATCCGGGCTGCCGTCACGCAGGGCGAGCGCTCCCAGCTGATCGAGCTGGAGCTCAATCCCGGTAGGGCGAACCGGGCCCGTATCAACAGGTCCTCGCAGGTCAGACCGCGTGATGTGCTGGGGATAGTACGGACGGTGCTGTTCGCGCCGGAGGATCTGGCGCTGGTGAAGGGCGATCCGGGCGAGCGGCGGCGCTTCCTGGACGAGCTGATCACGGCGCGCTCGCCGCGGATGGCGGGAGTGCGGTCCGACTACGAGCGGGTGCTCAGGCAGCGCAACACCCTGCTGAAGTCCGCTGCCATGGCGCGGCGGCACGGTGGGCGTGGCATGGACCTGTCGACGCTGGATGTGTGGGACCAGCATCTCGCGCGGGCGGGCGCGGAGGTGCTGGCGCAGCGGATCGATCTGATCACGGCGCTGGAGCCGCTGGCGGAGAAGTCGTACGAGGCGCTCGCTCCCGGGGGCGGTCCCGTTGCCCTGGAGTACCGTTCCTCCGCCGGTGGCGAGGGCGGGGTTCACGGGCGGGATGCGCTGTACGAGCAGCTGATCGGAGCGCTGGCCGAGGTGCGCAAGCAGGAGATCGAGCGTGGCGTGACGCTGGTCGGGCCGCACCGGGACGATCTTGTGCTCAAGCTGGGGCAGCTGCCGGCGAAGGGGTACGCAAGCCACGGCGAGTCCTGGTCGTATGCGCTGGCGCTGCGGCTGGCCTCGTACGACCTGCTCCGGGCGGAGGGCAACGAGCCCGTCCTGGTGCTCGACGATGTCTTCGCGGAGCTGGACGCGCGACGTCGGGAGCGCTTGGCGGAGCTGGTCGCTCCCGGTGAGCAGGTGCTGGTGACGGCGGCGGTCGAAGACGATGTGCCGGGAGTGCTGGCGGGGGCGCGGTATGTGGTGGCGGACGGGGCGGTGGAGCGGGTATGAGCGAGGAGCCGGGACCCGGGCAGCCGGAGTCGCTGTCGCCGAAGGCGCCCGAGTCGTCGGGGGTCGACCTGGCGCGGGTCGCGCTGCGCGCGGCGAAGGAGCAGGCGAAGGCGCGGGGCGCGGCGGCGCAGCAGAAGAAGCAGGCCAGACGGGGCGGCGGGCTGCGGTCGGGGGCGCGCGCGGACGGCCGCGATCCGCTGCCGCTGGGTGCGGCGATCAACCGGCTGATCACCGAGCGCGGCTGGGAGACGCCGGCCGCGGTGGGCGGGGTGATGGGGCGCTGGCCACAGATCGTGGGCGAGGACCTGGCGAACCACTGCGTACCGCTGAAGTACGACGAGGATCCTGACGAGCGCGTGCTGACGGTGCAGTGCGACTCGACTGCGTGGGCGACGCAGCTCAGGCTGCTGGCGCCGCGGTTGGTGGCGCGGCTGAACGAGGACCTGGGGCATGGGACAGTACGGCTGATCAAGGTGCTGGGGCCGGGCGGGCCGCAGCGGGGATACGGGCGGTTGCGGGCGCCGGGGAGTGTGGGGCCGGGCGACACGTACGGCTGAGGCCGGGTCTCTGCCCGGTCCTTTCCCGAAAGCGGCGGCGCCGCCGGGCCTCCGAGTGTCGCTGCCGTGGTGCGGGCGAATGCAGCCCACGGATCCCGCGGCCTCCGCGTCGGGACTGCGCCTCGTCCGGACCGCGGCCTCTGCACGAACCGGGTGCCCGCCCTGGACCGCGCCGATGCCCCGCCCCACCCGCCCCCCACACCCCGATCGCATCCCCCGACCCATGTGACGTGTCCCTCACCGTAGCCAGTGGTTGACAGGCCGAAGCGCTCAATGCCCGTGTGAGCCTCCTGAAGCCCCTTCCTGGATATGGGGAGTCGGACCGTTACGGTTCAGGGCGGCACATGCGGACTCAGCTACCGGCAAACCCCCATTAGGGTCGGCGGTACCGGTAGACTGATAGACAATCCCGCCCACTCGCGGAACATGTCGAACGACGCAGCCGCTCCCGCCTGCCCGGAGAACGGCTTGTGCTGTGCCAGAAAGGGCGCTTCGTGGCCGATTCCGGCAACCCCAACGAGAACATCCCGTCCACTCCTGCCGGTGGGAACGGCGAGGTAACCGCCTCGTACGACGCCAGCGCGATCACAGTCCTCGAGGGTCTGGACGCGGTCCGCAAGCGCCCCGGCATGTACATCGGCTCGACCGGTGAGCGTGGACTTCATCACTTGGTGTACGAGGTCGTCGACAACTCTGTCGACGAGGCCCTCGCAGGCCACGCCGACAGGATCGATGTCACGATCCTCGCCGACGGTGGCGTACGCGTGGTCGACAACGGCCGTGGCATCCCGGTGGACATCGTCCCCTCCGAGAACAAGCCGGCCGTCGAGGTCGTACTCACCGTCCTGCACGCGGGCGGCAAGTTCGGCGGCGGCGGCTACGCCGTCTCCGGCGGTCTGCACGGCGTCGGTGTCTCCGTCGTCAACGCCCTGTCGTCCAAGGTCTCCGTCGAGGTCAAGCGCGACGGCTACCGCTGGACGCAGGACTACAAACTCGGCGTCCCCACCGCCCCCCTCGCGCGGACGGAGGCCACCGACGAGACCGGCACCACGGTCACGTTCTGGGCCGACGCCGACATCTTCGAGACGACCGAGTACTCCTTCGAGACGCTTTCGCGCCGCTTCCAGGAGATGGCCTTCCTCAACAAGGGCCTGACCCTGACGCTGACCGACGAGCGCGAGTCCGCCAAGGCCACCGCGGGCGCGGACGCCCCTGAGGAGCCGGAGCAGGAGCCGCCCGCCAGGACGGTCACGTACTACTACGAGGGCGGCATCGTCGACTTCGTTAAGTACCTGAACTCCCGCAAGGGCGATCTGATCCACCCGACTGTCATCGACATCGAGGCGGAGGACAAGGAGCGGATGCTCTCTGTCGAGATCGCCATGCAGTGGAACTCCCAGTACACCGAGGGTGTGTACTCGTTCGCCAACACGATCCACACCCATGAGGGCGGTACGCACGAAGAGGGCTTCCGGGCCGCGCTCACGGGCCTGGTCAACCGTTACGCGCGCGACAAGAAGCTGCTGCGCGAGAAGGACGACAACCTCTCCGGCGAGGACATCCGCGAGGGTCTGACCGCGATCATCTCGGTCAAGCTGGGCGAGCCGCAGTTCGAGGGCCAGACCAAGACCAAGCTGGGCAACACGGAGGCGAAGACCTTCGTCCAGAAGGTGGTGCACGAGCACCTCACCGACTGGTTCGACCGCAATCCCAACGAGGCCGCGGACATCATCCGCAAGTCCATCCAGGCGCAGACGGCGCGTGTCGCGGCCCGTAAGGCCCGTGACCTGACCCGCCGCAAGGGCCTGCTGGAGTCGGCGTCGCTGCCGGGCAAGCTGAGCGACTGCCAGTCGAACGACCCGACCCAGTGCGAGATCTTCATCGTCGAGGGTGACTCCGCCGGCGGTTCGGCGAAGTCCGGCCGTAACCCGATGTACCAGGCGATCCTGCCCATCCGAGGCAAGATCCTGAACGTCGAGAAGGCGCGGATCGACAAGATCCTGCAGAACACCGAGGTCCAGGCGCTGATCTCGGCCTTCGGTACCGGAGTCCACGAGGACTTCGACATCGAGAAGCTCCGCTATCACAAGATCATTCTGATGGCGGACGCCGACGTGGACGGCCAGCACATCAACACCCTGCTGCTGACCTTCCTCTTCCGTTTCATGCGACCGCTGGTCGAGGCCGGGCACGTCTATCTCTCGCGTCCGCCGCTCTACAAGATCAAGTGGGGCCGGGACGACTTCGAGTACGCGTACTCGGACCGCGAGCGCGACGCGCTCGTCGAGCTCGGCAAGCAGAACGGCAAGCGGATCAAGGAAGACTCGATCCAGCGCTTCAAGGGTCTCGGCGAGATGAACGCCGAGGAACTGCGCGTCACCACGATGGATGTGGACCACCGCGTTCTCGGCCAGGTCACGCTGGACGACGCGGCTCAGGCCGACGATCTGTTCTCGGTGCTGATGGGTGAGGACGTCGAGGCACGGCGCTCGTTCATCCAGCGCAATGCCAAGGACGTCCGCTTCCTCGACATCTGAGTCGGTCTCAGCTGACCGCACGAAAGGACTGAAGACCAGCAATGGCCGACGAGAACACTCCTGCCACGACCGAAGAAGAAGAGCCCGTGCTGCGGATCGAGCCCGTCGGGCTCGAGACGGAGATGCAGCGCTCGTATCTCGACTACGCGATGTCCGTCATCGTCTCGCGTGCGCTGCCCGACGTGCGGGACGGTCTCAAGCCCGTCCACCGGCGTGTGCTCTACGCGATGTACGACGGTGGGTACCGGCCCGAGAAGGGCTTTTACAAGTGCGCCCGCGTCGTCGGCGATGTCATGGGTACGTACCACCCGCACGGCGACTCCTCGATCTACGACGCCCTGGTCCGGCTGGCCCAGCCGTGGTCGATGCGGATGCCGCTGGTGGACTCCAACGGCAACTTCGGCTCTCCGGGCAACGACCCGGCCGCCGCCATGCGGTACACCGAATGCAAGCTGATGCCGCTGTCGATGGAGATGCTCCGGGACATCGACGAGGAGACCGTCGACTTCCAGGACAACTACGACGGCCGCAATCAGGAGCCGACGGTTCTGCCGGCCCGGTTCCCGAATCTGCTGGTCAACGGTTCGGCCGGTATCGCGGTCGGTATGGCCACCAACATTCCGCCGCACAATCTGCGTGAGGTCGCGGCGGGCGCCCAGTGGGCGCTGGAGAACCCTGACGCCACCCACGAGGAGCTGCTCGACGCACTCATCGAGCGGATCAAGGGCCCGGACTTCCCGTCCGGCGCGCTGGTCGTGGGACGCAAGGGCATCGAGGAGGCGTACCGCACCGGTCGCGGCTCCATCACGATGCGCGCGGTCGTCGAGGTCGAGGAGATCCAGAACCGCCAGTGCCTGGTGGTCACGGAGCTTCCGTACCAGACCAACCCGGACAATCTCGCCCAGAAGATCGCCGACCTGGTGAAGGACGGCAAGATCGGCGGCATCGCGGACGTCCGCGACGAGACTTCCTCCCGTACCGGCCAGCGCCTGGTCATCGTGCTCAAGCGCGACGCCGTCGCCAAGGTCGTGCTGAACAACCTCTACAAGCACACCGACCTGCAGACGAACTTCGGCGCGAACATGCTGGCGCTCGTCGACGGCGTGCCGCGCACGCTCTCGCTCGACGCCTTCATCCGCCACTGGGTGCACCACCAGATCGAGGTCATCGTCCGGCGTACGAAGTTCCGCCTGCGCAAGGCGGAGGAGCGGGCGCACATCCTGCGCGGTCTGCTCAAGGCGTTGGACGCGATCGACGAGGTCATCGCGCTGATCCGGCGCAGTGACACGGTCGAGATCGCCCGCGAGGGCCTGATGGGCCTGCTGCAGATCGACGAGATCCAGGCCAACGCCATTCTCGAGATGCAGCTGCGCCGACTGGCCGCCCTGGAGCGCCAGAAGATCGTCGCCGAGCACGACGAGCTGCAGGCCAAGATCAACGAGTACAACGCGATCCTGGCCTCGCCCGAGAAGCAGCGCCAGATCGTCAGCCAGGAACTGGCCGTCATCGTCGAGAAGTTCGGCGACGACCGGCGCTCCAAGCTGGTGCCCTTCGACGGTGACATGTCCATCGAGGACCTGATCGCCGAGGAGGACATCGTCGTCACCATCACGCGTGGCGGCTACGTGAAGCGTACGAAGACGGACGACTACCGCTCGCAGAAGCGCGGCGGCAAGGGCGTACGCGGCACGAAGCTCAAGGAAGACGACATCGTCGACCACTTCTTCGTTTCCACGACGCACCACTGGCTGCTGTTCTTCACCAACAAGGGCCGGGTCTACCGCGCCAAGGCGTACGAGCTGCCGGACGCCGGCCGCGATGCGCGCGGCCAGCACGTCGCCAACCTGCTCGCCTTCCAGCCGGACGAGCAGATCGCCGAGATCCTGGCGATCCGCGACTACGACGCCGCGCCCTATCTGGTGCTCGCCACCAAGGGCGGTCTGGTGAAGAAGACGCCGCTGAAGGACTACGACTCGCCGCGATCGGGTGGTGTCATCGCGATCAACCTCCGTGAGACGGAGGACGGCAGCGACGACGAGCTGATCGGCGCGGAGCTGGTGTCGGCCGAGGACGATCTGCTGCTCATCAGCAAGAAGGCGCAGTCGATCCGGTTCACGGCGACGGACGATGCGCTGCGCCCGATGGGACGCGCGACGTCCGGCGTCAAGGGCATGAGTTTCCGTGAGGGAGACGAGCTCCTCTCGATGAATGTTGTGCGGCCGGGTACGTTCGTGTTCACTGCCACCGATGGCGGGTACGCGAAGCGGACCGCCGTTGACGAGTACCGCGTTCAGGGGCGTGGTGGCCTCGGAATCAAGGCCGCCAAGATCGTCGAGGACCGCGGTTCGCTGGTCGGCGCGCTGGTGGTCGAGGAGACGGATGAGATCCTCGCCATCACGCTGGGCGGCGGTGTGATTCGTACGCGAGTCAACGAAGTCAGGGAGACGGGCCGTGACACCATGGGCGTCCAACTGATCAACCTGGGCAAGCGCGATGCCGTGGTCGGTATCGCTCGTAACGCCGAGGCCGGTCGTGAGGCAGAAGAGGTCGAAGGGACCGTAGAGGTCGAAGGGACCGTAGAGGCCGACGGTGAGGCGGCCGAGGTGGCAGTCGAGGGCACGCAGCCCTCGGCCGGGGAGCACGAGGAGTAAAGCGTGAGTGGAGCCACGGGCGCCGGATCGGCCGCTGCTGGAGCTGCTGGAGCGAACGGTGCCCGTGGCCCCGCCACGGACTCCCAGGGGGTTACGGTGACGGACACCCGGGGGCCAAACCCCCCTTACGAGACGTACGGCGGCGAGCAGCCGCCCCAGCAGCCTGCGCAGCCGTACCACCCGCCGCAGGCGTATCCCTCGCCGCCGGGCGGTGGCGGCGCGCCGCAAGCGGGGGGCGCTATGCGCCTGCCGCGCACCGGGGCGCGCACGACGCCGCGTACGCGCAAGGCACGGCTGCGGGTGGCCAAGGCCGACCCGTGGTCGGTGATGAAGGTCAGCTTCCTGCTCTCCATCGCGCTGGGCATCTGCACCGTCATCGCGGCCGCGGTGCTGTGGATGGTCATGGACGCGATGGGCGTCTTCTCGACGGTCGGCGGGACGATCAGCGAGGCCACCGGCTCCAACGAGAGCAATGGTTTCGACCTTCAGTCGTTCCTGTCGCTGCCGCGGGTGCTCATCTTCACCTCGGTGATCGCGGTGATCGATGTGGTGCTGGCGACGGCGCTGGCGACGCTGGGGGCCTTCATCTACAACCTGTCGGCCGGTTTCGTGGGTGGTGTCGAGCTCACCCTCGCCGAGGACGAGTGAGGCATGACAACCGATTTTGGGACTGGCCCCGACGTGCGCTAATCTTCATGAGTCAGCGCGCAGCGCGGCGGGGCTATAGCTCAGTTGGTTAGAGCGCATCCCTGATAAGGATGAGGCCACAGGTTCAAATCCTGTTAGCCCCACAGTCGTGATTCGGCCCGGACGGAGATTCTCCGTCCGGGCCGATCGCTTTGTCCGGGGCAGTAGTTGAGGCGTGCACGGCTGGTACGCAGGTCACCGATCGGTATCGGTCGGTGTGTATAGTCGGGCGCCAGAAGTCCTCATACGTCAAGGAAAGACGAGGTCGCGCGGTGAAGAAGCTTCTCCTGGTCGCACTGGCCGCCATCGGCGGGCTCCTCGTGTACCGCCAGATCCAGGCGGATCGCGCCGAGCAGGATCTGTGGACGGAGGCGACCGACTCCGTGCCCGCAGGTTCGGGTGTGTGAGACGCAGCATTCTTGGATCACCAAGCCCCGGTCGCTGAAGCGGCCGGGGCTTCGTGCTGCCCGGGCCCGGTCGATGCGGGGTGGCGTTGCGAGACCGTGACTATCCTGCCCTTGAGTTCACCCTCGCAAATCACTAGCTTGCAAGAGCAAATATGGGGGACTCGGAAGGGGAACACGAGTGACGGCACGACTGGGCCACCGCGCGACGGTGGCGACGATCGGAGCGGCGCTGCTGGCCCTTGCGGCCGGCCCGCTGCCGGTCGCGAGAGCAGCCGCACCGGCGGGGGCAGCAGGGCAGGCGGGGAAAGCGGGGCAGGCGGCACGGGCCGAGGTGCCCGACGGGAAGAGCGGGCTCGTCATGGTGCTCGACTCCTCCGGCTCCATGGCCGACGACGACGGCACGGGGCAGACCCGGATGGCATCCGCCCGCGCGGCCGTCGGAACGGTCGTCGACGCCCTTCCGGACGGCTTTCCCACCGGCCTGCGGGTCTACGGCGCGGACCGGCCCAAGGGCTGCACCGACACCCGGCTGGCCCGGCCGGTCGGGCCACTGGACCGCGCGGGCATGAAGCAGGCCGTGGCAGCCCTGCAGCCCAAGGGCGACACCCCCATCGGGCTCTCGCTGCAGAAGGCCGCCAACGACCTCCCGGCGCCCGCGGACGGCTCCATCGGGACCCGTACGATCCTGCTGATCTCCGACGGCGAGGACAACTGCGGCTCCCCGCAGCCCTGCGAAGTCGCCCAGCAGCTCTCCAAGGGCGGGATCGGGCTGCGCATCGACACCGTCGGCTTCCAGGTGCGGGGCGCGGCACGAGCGCAGCTCGAGTGCATCGCGAAGGCGGGCAACGGCCGTTACTACGACGCACCCGACGCCAAGGCGCTCGCCCGACAACTCCAGCGCTCCGCGCAGTTGTCGGCCGACGGATACCGCTTCCGCGGCAAGCAGGTCGAGGGCGCGCCGCAGCGGGACGCGGCACCGGCTCTCGTACCGGGGCAGTATCTGGACACCATCGGCCCGGGCGAGCGGCGGTACTACGCGGTCGACCTCGATGCCGAGACCACTGTTCAGTTCTCGGCGACGGCGGTGCCCCAGGCCGGCGCGGCGGTGGACACCTTGGACGCACTGCGCACCAGGATCGCGTACGGCACTGACAGTTCCTGCGGGACGAGCACCGAGCACTTCTTCCAGAAGGAGGGGGCGACCCCGCTGACTTCGGCCGTTGCCCGGATTCCCAGCGAGAAGGGCATGAGCTCCTGTGACAAGGCGGGCCGGTACTGGCTGGTCGTGGAGCGGGAGAGCAAGAAAGGCTCGGACGCCGCGCGCTGGCCGCTGGAGCTGACGTACGGGTCCGAGAAGCCGCTGCCCAAGGGTGTGACGCCGGCCCAGTCGCAGCCTGAGTATGGGCACGTCGGCAAGGCCGCCCAGCTGCCCACCGGGGACCCGCGCGATGTGGCGGGCGGCACCGGCTTCAACGACGCCAGGGAGATCGGGCAGGGCGTGTGGCGGGACAAGGTGCTGCCGTCGCAGACGCTCTGGTACAGGGTCCCGGTCGGCTGGGGTCAGCAGCTGCGCTACGACGTGGAGTTCGCCAACGAGCCCACTGTGGACGGCGCCTCCTCGGTCTGGTCCTACGGAGCCACGCAGGTCTTCACGCCGGGCCGGGCGCCGGTCGGCGGCGGCACCGCGGAGTTCAGTCCGCAGTCCATTTACAACGGCCGGCCGATGGCACTGAAGATGGGCACCGTGCCGGTCGCCTGGACCAACCGCCACGAGTCCCACCCCAATGTCGTCCCCGTGCACACCAAGGGCGGTTTCTACATCGCCGTCACGCTCGGCGCCAAGGCCGCCGAAATCGCCGAGAACCCCCGGATCGGCGTCGTGTTGCGGGTCGCGGTGCTGGGCGACGAACTGTCCGGTCCGCAGCATGACGCGCCCCTGCTCGCGAAGAAGGGGGACAAGCAGGGTGATTCGGCTGCCCGCCAAGACAGCAAAGCGGCTGCCGGGGCAGGATGGTCCGGCACCGCGACCGCCGCGGCGGCAGGCGGCGCAGTCGTCCTGATCGCGGGCCTGGTGCTCGTACTGGTACGGCGGACAAGGAGAAGCGCGTGAAGAGGCAGCGCGGCAGCGGCCGGGTGACGCTGGCGGCCATGGCGGCGATGTGCGCGGTGGCGGCGCTGCCCGGGCAGGCCTGGGCAGCCGGCGAGCCCAATCCGTACGCCTTCGACAGCGAAGCGAAGACGGTCAAGGGCTCGGCGGTGAACAGCGACGGGCCGCCCCTGAAGGCCGGATCGACCTACCGGGACATCATCAAGCCGGGCGAGAAGCGCTATTACCGCGTCGACCTGGATGCCAAGACCAATGCGTACATCTCGGCGGTGGCCGTCCCCAAACTGGCTACCAAGGTCGCGTACGCGGACAAGCTCGCGGTGAGCATCGAGGACCGCTCGGGCATCAAGTGCGGTGACGACGACGCCCAGTTCGGCGCGGCCACATACGCCAGGCCGGTGGCCGCGTATGCGGACCGGACCATCGAGAAGGGCAGCAGCAGCTGCCAGGATGCAGGCGCGTACTACGTACTCCTGGAGCGGTCCGGCGAGGACACCTCGACGCCCGAGCCGTGGGACGTGGAGATCCGTTTCGCCTCCGAGCCCGGGCTGAAGTCGGCCGGTCCGACTGCGCCGCCCGAGAACTGGCCGTCCGCATCGCCCGCCGCGCCCGGCGGCGGACCGCAGAAGCGGCACGGCGGCACGAGCTTCACGGACGCCACCGGCCTGAAGGAGGGCGAGTGGCAGGACCAGATCACCCCTGGCCAGACGCTCTTCTACCGGGTTCCGGTGAACTGGGGACAGCAGATCTTCGCCAGCGCCGACCTCGGCAGCAGCGCGGCGCCCGACAGCGCGCAGAGCGTCGGCAACGCCCTCGTCATGGCCCTGCACAACCCGGCACGCGGGATGGTGGAGGACACATCGAGCATGTACTACGACGGCAAGCAGAAGACGCTGGCGCTCGATCCGCTGCCGCCGGTGGCGTACGAGAACAGGCACGACTCCGACAGCTCCAACAGCGCCATGCGGTTCGCCGGCTGGTACTACCTCTCGGTCACGCTCAGCCCTGAGATCGGCGAGCAGTACGGCAAGAAGGCGATCCCGCTGACGCTGCGGGTGAATGTCGAGGGCGAGGCGCAGAGCGCTCCCGCATACGCCGGGCCCGCGGGAGACTTCGAGGTCACCCAGGACGACCAGGAGGCCGCGGACAGCGGGAAGAGCGCGCCTCAGGCGGCGAAGGGCGACACGATGAAGCTGGTCGCGGCGGCCGGGATCGGTGCGGGGGCCGTGCTGGTGGTGGGGCTCGGCGTGTGGACGCTGCTGGCCCGGCGGCGCACGGGCGCGGGTGCGGTGCCCGAGGCGGCGCCCGGGCCGGTCGCTCCGTTCCCGCCGCAGGCGCAGGCGCAGGCGCAGGGGCAGATCCAGGGGCACATTCCCGGGCAGGCACAGGTTCCGGCTCAAGGGCAGGTTCCGGGACAGGCGCCGGGGCAGTACGGGCCGCCGCCCTCCTGGTAGTTGAGGGCCGGCGGTCAGGCCTGGGTCAGTGCCCAGATACCGACCGCGAAACACAGCAGCGCGACGATCAGCACCGGGACCGCAACCTTCGGGGGCGGTCCCGGTCGCTTTCCGGACGCCGTCGGAATCGGCGCGTGCGGGAGCGGAACCTGCGGGCTCTGAGCGGTGTAAGCACGAGTAGAAGGCGGTTCGTACTGCACCGGGGCGGTCGGCCCGGTCGGAGCATGAAGAGGGGAGGCGCCGTGCGCCGGTACAGGTGTCGGGATGGGGGTCGGCGTGGGCGTCGGCTCCGGTGCCGCGGGCATGGGGGGAGGAGTGGACGGCTGGGCCACGTGCGGGAGTTGTGCGGGCGGCTGCTGAGGTGGCGGGGCCAGATGGAAGCTGCCCGTCTCCGACGGCGGGAGCGGCGGCTGCACGGGAGCCTGCGCGGCCTGCGGGACATGAGGGGCCTGTGGGGCAGCTGCTGCGGCCGTTACGGGACCGGTGGGGCCGAAGCCCCCAGGGAGCGGCCCGATCTGGTCGAAGACCTCCACCGGCTCGTCGTCGGCCCCGGCGTCCGGGAGCATTTCGACGGCCGCCGTCAGCGCCTTCCGCGCGCCCGTGGCCGTACGGAACCGAGCCCCCGGATCGGGCTGCAGCAGACCGGCCAGCACCTGCCACAGCGGTTCCGGGATGCCCTGGGGAGCGCCGGGAGTCCCGTTGTTGGCGAAGTGCTCGACCAGCGCCCTGGAGTCGGGCTTCTGGCCCTCGAGCAGATAGAGCGCGACCAGGCCTACCGCGAAGAGATCGGCCGGGAAGTCCGGCTCCGCGCCCATCATCTGCTCGGGCGCGAAATAACCGGGCGTGCCCACCACATAGTTCGTCTCGGTCAGCCGCGGCTCGCCCTTGCGCATCGAGATGCCGAAGTCGGACAGCCGCAGATGCGGCCGCCCGGTTCCGGTGGCCTCCAGCAGGATGTTCGCCGGCTTGATGTCGCGGTGCACGACCCCCTCCGCGTGCACCGCGGCAAGTCCGGACAACAACTGATCGAGCAGGGTGCACACAAAACGGGGAGGCAACGGGCCATAGTCGCCGATCACATGCGCAAGCGACCCGCCACTCACCAGATCCATGGTGAACAGCACCTTGTCGTCGTCCGCGGCCCAGCTGGCCGGGGCGAGGACATGCGGGTGATCGATCCGCAGAGCCTGCTCGCGGACGAAGCGCAGCAGCGTGTGCGCATCGCTCTGCTGCAGCACCTTGGCCGCGACATAGCGACGGCGCCGGTGATCCCAGGCACGCCAGACCGCACCGACACCGCCACGTCCGATCGGGTCGATCAGTTCATACCGACCAGCGAAGACCTCACCCATTGCGCTGCGCCCGCTCCCCGTTCCCCAGTGAGGCCCGCTGCCTCAGTCAGCTCCAGTCAGCTCTGATGCGACTCGTAGTGCGCGACCGCGTCAGCCGTGCGCCCCGCGCCGTACACCCTGAGGAACTCTGCCAGCTCGGGGTGGCTCGGGGCGAGCGAGTCCGCAGCATCGATGATGTCGCCCGCCGCGGCCACGGAACGCAGCAGCGACTGGATCTCCCGTACGACACGGCGCACCGTCGGCGCACCGGAACTGCTCGTGCTCTGGCTGGTGCCGGTCAATACAGAGCCCCCCTGCGACTTCTTGATCTCTTCCATCCGGTCAGTGGCTTCGACAGCGCTGACGCTGCCGTCGGCCACCTGGCTCGCCAAATCCTGCAGCGCCTGCACACGCTGGACGACCGCGGGGTTGCCGATCTTCGCGCGCTGGCCGCTCATCAACTGGGAGAGCATGGGAGCCGACAGCCCGAGCACCGCCGCGAGGCGGGCCTGATTCAGACCCAGATCATCGATCAGCCGACGGAAGAGCGCCCCCAGCGGCTCTCCGTACCAGCTGCGCTGCAGCTCTCTGGCTCTTGCGGTTGTTTCCTGCTGAGCGGCGTCCATGTGCGTCTCCCCATCGCTTCCCCAAAGCGGGCTTCGCTGCTGCGAACCACGTCGAGCATCTTACGGAGCGTGGTCGCCCATAGGGAGTCCTAATCCTTTTGCAGGATCTGGGGGGTCACCCGGTACTCTGGTCCCCGGCGGTCGCCGAGACAGGTTTCTGCTCGGCCGTACCCACCCATCCCGGGGCCTTAGCTCAGTTGGTAGAGCGCTGTCTTTGCATGGCAGATGTCAGGGGTTCGACTCCCCTAGGCTCCACACCCAAAGGGCGCTCCGATCTGTTCTCGACAGATCGGAGCGCCCTTTTCGCTGCCCCCTTACCGCCTCGCGGCTCTGCTCGCACTGCGGATTGGACCGTCCGGGTGGTGTTCATCGGAAGAACTGCGCAGCGGCGGCGTAGCTCCCGCACTTCTCAAGATGCGTACACATCATGAGGAAGGTATGTAGATCGCTCAACCCGAAAGCGAGGGGTCATGGCCGCCTTGAAGGTCAGAAATCTGTGGACCGCGCTCATCAGCGCGTTCTTTGCACTGCTTGCCTCGGTGGGGCTGACCACCGCCACCACCGCCGCCGAGCAGCCGGCCGCGCAGACGCCGGACCGGCCGGGTCTGCCGACCGTGCCGAAGCAGCGGCGCAGGCAGGCCGTCCGGGCGACGGCATCATCCCCCCATACACGCTGGAACCCGATCGCGCGCGACAGATCCCTGCCGCCGACGATCAAGCAGCGGATCCGCGCCGAGGCCCACGGCTCATCGCCCGCCAGCCGGCACCTGCCCGCACCCGACGCCGACAGCGCCGACGCCCTCCACCTTCCCGACGGCGGGCCGCGCACCACTCCCGACCCCGCCACCGACCGGGCGCTCGCCTCAGCATGAGGCGCCGGGAGCTCTCACTGCCTCCCGGCGCCACCAGCCATCAGGCACGGTCGTCGCGATCCGCGGCTTCCGCCTCAGCCTGCTTCGCCTGCACCTCCGGGTCGAGATCGGATCGCTCACTGCCGTCGACGGACGACAGCGGCGCGCGGTCGGAGACCTCCGTGGCAGCGGGCGGTTCGACCAGCCAATCGGGGTTGGCCTGCTTGTCCCACCACTTCCAGACGGCGACAGCTCCACCGGCCACCACGCCAATGATCGCAAGGCCCTTGGCGAGACGACCGGCCCTGGCACGCCGTTCGTGCTTCCTCACCAACTTCTCGATTTCCTTCGCCGTCACCTGCCCACGTAGCGCGGCCAGCGCCGCAGCGGAGCGGGCCACAGCCTCTTCCCGAACGGGCTGAGTGACGGCCACCGCGTGCTCGACACGCGGAACGGTGTACTCCGCCGCCTGGCGAGCGGTCCTCCGGGCCTGAATCGCGGCCCGGCGCGCAGCGCGGTCCACATTCGGCGGCACATGCGGCGCCACACGCGTGCCGTACTGCACACGCGCCTGCACACGGGCCTTCTTAGCTGCCTTCGAGACTTTTGGCGCGAGCCGTACGCGGGCCTCGTGCGCGTAGTGCGCGGCCTGGTCCTTTGCCGTATCGGCGTAGGGCGCCACCACGTCCGCGGCGTGCAGCACGCTGTCCTTCGCCGTACCGGTCGCGGCGCGCACGCTGTCCATGCGGGTCACGGGATCCTCCTCCTCGGTGGCGTTCTGGGGGACTGGGGGCTTATTTCCAGTTGGGCACAGTTTCGCCTTTCCACCCGTTTCGAAATCATGCCTGTTGACTGCCGTCTCGGCATGCGGGGCGGGCATCCGGGTCATGTAGGTACCTTGTGGACGACGATGCCACGGTTCGCCTCATAACGCGCCGCCCAGTCGGCTACCCGGCGGCTTTTCTCCCTACACGACTCTTCCGTGCGAGGATCGGGAGACGTCAGAGAAGACTTACGGAAGGCACACCGTGGCCGAGCAGCTTTACGCCACCCTGAAGACCAACCAGGGCGACATCGAGATTCGGCTCCTGCCGAACCACGCCCCGAAGACGGTCAAGAACTTCGTGGAACTCGCCAACGGCGAGCGGGAATGGACCAACCCGGCGACGGGCAAGAAGTCCACGGACAAGCTGTACGACGGAACGGTCTTCCACCGCGTGATCAGCGGCTTCATGATCCAGGGCGGCGACCCGCTGGGCAACGGCACCGGCGGCCCGGGCTACGAATTCGGGGACGAGTTCCACCCCGACCTCGCCTTCGACAAGCCGTACCTGCTGGCCATGGCCAACGCCGGACCGGGCACCAACGGCTCGCAGTTCTTCATCACCGTGTCGCCCACCGCCTGGCTCACCCGTAAGCACACCATCTTCGGCGAGGTCACCAGTGAGGCCGGCAAGAAGGTCGTGGACACCATCGCAGGCACCCAGACCAACCCGCGCACCGACCGCCCGGTCAATGACGTCATCATCGAGTCGGTCGTCGTCGAAACCCGCGAAGGCTGATCCCACGGGAACCAATACGCCCCGCTCGTCCGTATGGATGGGCGGGGCGGTGTGTTGAGCCAGTGGTGTTGACCTAGGGAGATCGAGGACCTCATGGACCAGGCGCCAGGCAGTCCGCAGGAGCCGCAGGACGCGCACAGCCTGCCCAGCTGCTACCGGCATCCGGGCCGCGACACGGGCATCACCTGCACCCGTTGCGAACGGCCCATCTGCCCGGACTGCATGGTCAGCGCGTCGGTCGGCTTCCACTGCCCCGAGTGCGTACGCAGCGGATCCGGTACGGGACACTCCGCGACCGCCAACCAGCCCCGGACCGTCGCCGGCGGTGCCGCGTCGGCCAGCCCTCACCTGGTCACCAAGATCCTGCTGGCCATCAATGCCGCCGTGTTCATCGCCGCGCTGGCGAGCGACCGCGTGGTCAGCGATCTGGCTCTGGTCGGACAGTGGCCGCCCGCGCCGTTCTCCCCGGTGGAAGGCGTCGCCGAGGGACAGTGGTACCGGCTCGTCACCTCGATGTTCCTGCACCAGGCGGTATGGCACTTCGCATTCAACATGCTGGGCCTGTGGTGGCTCGGCGGCCCCCTGGAGCAGGCGCTGGGGCGCATCCGCTACCTCGCGCTCTATCTGCTCTCCGGGCTGGCCGGCAGCGCCTTCACCTATCTGCTCGCCTCCCCGGACCAGGCCTCGCTGGGTGCCTCCGGCGCCATCTTCGGACTGCTGGGAGCGACGGCCGTACTGATGCGCCGCCTCAACTACGACATGCGGCCGGTCATCGCCCTGCTCGCGCTGAACCTGCTCTTCACTTTCACCTGGTCGGGCATCGCCTGGGAGGCGCATGTCGGCGGCCTGATCGCGGGCACGGCCATCGCCTTCGGCCTGGTGCACGCGCCCCGCGAGCACCGCACCCTCGTGCAGGCCGGGACCTGTGCACTGGTCCTCATCGCGACCGTCGTGACCGTGCTGGCCAGGACCGTCGCGCTCACCTGAGCGAGACCTTTCCCCAAAGTTGTCCACAGCGCGTGGCGGATCTTGTGCATGCTGTGGGGAACAAGCGTGCCCCTTGTCGCTGAGCTGGGTTTTCCCAGCAGGGACAAGGGGCGGGGCGCTTCACCAAGATGGCCGATGCAGTCACACCGGCGTCAATGCCCGGAGAGTTATCCACAGATCGTCTGACCTTTTCCCCACTGTGGAAAACCTGTGGATAACCTCAGGGCAGGACTTGGCGGCCGGGCAGCGGAGGCCGCCGAAGCTGCGGAAAAGCTACTTCCACTGGGTGGAGACACCGAAGCCGGCGGCGATGAAGCCGAAGCCCGCGACGATGTTCCAGTTGCCGAAGCTCTTGATCGGCAGGTCGCCCTCGGTCACATAGAAGAGGACGATCCAGGCGAGACCGATCAGGAACAGCGCGAGCATCACCGGCGCAACCCAGCTGCGGTTGGTCAGCTTGATGTTCGTCGCCTGCTTCGACGCCGGCGGCGTGAAGTCGGCCTTCTTGCGGATACGTGACTTCGGCACGAGGGACTCTCCTGTCGATGCGCTGCGTGACCGCGCAGGGAACTGTGGCTTGGCGCCGGGGCTGGAGCGAGGGGGACCACGGCCTCACCCGGGCGTCCGTTAGCGTAGTGCTTCCGCGGCGCCTAAGGAGATAAGGGTACGTTGAGCAATTCTGCCGACTCCCCCCAAGGGCCGGTCCACCGCTTCGAGTGGCGGCTGGTCCGGTTGCTGACGGCTGCCGTTTTCGCGCTTGCCGGGCTGATCTTCGTGACCAGCTTCAATACCGCCAAGGGCACCAATATCCGGACGGACGCGTCGCTGCTGAAGCTCTCCGACCTGATCCAGCAGCGCAGCGCCAAGAACGCGGACCTCGACGAGTCCACCGCGGCGCTGCGCGGGGACATCGACGTCCTCGCCCAGCGCGACAACGGCTCCACCAAGGCCGAGAACGTGAAGCTCGGCGCTCTGGAGAAGGCCGCGGGTACCGAGAAGATCAGCGGGCCCGCCGTCACCGTCACCCTCAACGACGCGCCGCCGAACGCGCAGGCCGCGCCCGGCTACCCCGAGCCGCAGGCCAATGACCTGGTGATTCACCAGCAGGACCTGCAGGCCGTCGTCAATGCCCTGTGGCAGGGCGGCGCCAGGGGCGTCCAGGTCATGGATCAGCGGCTGATCTCCACCAGCGCCGTGCGGTGCGTCGGCAACACGCTGATCCTCCAGGGTCGCGTCTACTCCCCGCCGTACAAGATCACCGCGGTCGGTGACCGGGGCGCGCTCAAGAAGGCGCTCACCGCCTCCCCGGCGATCCAGAACTACCAGCTCTATGTGAAGGCCTACGGCCTCGGCTGGAAAGTCGACGACCGCGAGGCGGTGACTCTCCCCGGCTACTCGGGCACAGTGGATCTCCACTACGCGAAGCCGGTGCGGTAGCCCCTGGGGGGACGGTGGGACGGACGGTGTCGGTACGCCTGGTCGTCAGGACCTTCAGTGAACTCTGCATCACCGTCGGTACCTTGATCGTCCTCTTCGTCGTGTACGTGCTGTTCTGGACCGGCGTCAAGGCGGCCGGTGCCAGCGACGGCCAGATCGACAGGCTCCAGGAGGAGTGGTCCCAGGGCACGGTCGCGTCCCCGGTCCCGGCGCCCGGGCGGACGACGACGCCCGTTCCGCCGGCTCCCAAGGCGTACGAGGACGGCAAGCCCTTCGCCGTGATGTACATTCCCCGCTTCGGCAGGAGTTGGGACTGGCCGGTCCTGGAAGGCACCACGACGGGCACCCTCAAGAGGGGCCTTGGGCACTATGCGTCCACCACGGCGCTCGGCGGCACCGGCAACTTCTCCGTCGCCGGGCACCGGCGCACGTACGGCGATCCTTTCAAGGACTTTCCACAGCTGCGCCCGGGGGACGCGGTCGTGCTGACGGACGGGACGACCTGGTTCACGTACCGCATCGACAATGAGCCCTACCGGACCGTCCCGAGTGACGTCGGCGTGATCGATCCCGTCCCCGGGAAGTCCGGCTTCGACGGGCCGGGACGCTATCTGACCCTGACCACGTGCGATCCGGAATGGGGCAGCAGCCACCGGCTGGTCGCCTGGGCGCATCTGGACGCCATGCAGCCTGTGACCGACGGCAAACCGGAAGCTTTGCACAGCTGACCCATGCACCCCTGCCGACCTTTAGTCTGGTGCGGTACCGAACGGAAAGGGACAGCATGTACGGCTGGATCTGGCGGCATCTGCCGGGCAATGCATGGGCGCGGGCGTTCACCTCGCTCGTGCTGATCCTCGCGGTCGTATACGTGCTGTTCCAGTACGTCTTCCCGTGGGCGGAGCCGCTGCTTCCGTTCAACGATGTGACGGTCGACGGAGCGGGGGCGGCCAGATGAGCGCGCGCATTCTGGTCGTCGACAACTACGACAGCTTCGTCTTCAACCTCGTTCAGTACCTGTACCAGCTCGGTGCGGAGTGTGAGGTTCTACGCAACGACGAGGTGGCCCTCTCGCATGCGCAGGACGGCTTCGACGGGGTGCTGCTCTCCCCCGGGCCGGGCGCGCCGGAGCAGGCCGGGGTCTGTATCGAGATGGTCCGGCACTGCGCGGACACCGGCGTGCCGGTCTTCGGCGTCTGTCTGGGCATGCAGTCGATGGCGGTGGCGTACGGCGGTGTGGTGGGCCGCGCGCCCGAGCTGCTGCACGGCAAGACCTCGCTGGTCACGCACGAGGGCAAGGGGGTATTCACCGGGCTGCCCTCGCCCTTCACCGCGACCCGCTACCACTCGCTGGCTGCCGAGCCCGCGGAGCTGCCGGACGAGCTGGAGGTCACGGCGCGTACGGCGGACGGCATCATCATGGGGCTGCGCCACCGTGAACTGGCCGTCGAGGGTGTGCAGTTCCACCCCGAGTCGGTGCTCACCGAACATGGCCATCTGATGCTCGCCAACTGGCTGGAGCAGTGCGGCGACACCGGCGCGGTCGGGCGTTCGGCGGGGCTCGCACCAGTGGTGGGCAAGGCCGTGGCGTGAGCTCGCCGCGCCCCGGTGACGGGCACGAGTACGACCCGCTGACGGATCCTCTGCCGCCGGGGGAGCACAGCTCGCCGTGGTTCCTGGCGACGGACGGTCCGGCGGACGAGGGGTATGTGCAGCAGGAGCCTCAGTCTCAGTCCCGGTCCCAGGAGTGGTCCGGCCATGAGCAGCAGTACGCCGTAGACGACTCTGAGGGCTATCAGCGGGACTGGTATGCGCAGCCGCAAGCGCAGTCGCAGCCGGAAGCGGAACCTCAGGGCATATCCGAGCCGATACCCGTACCGGACGACGAGACCGTGGCCCTGCGTACGTCGGAGACCCGGCGCGCCGCCGAGACGCCCGCCGGTCCCGGCCGGGCCGAGCGCCGCCGGGCGGCCAAGGCCCGCGGGCGCAGGCGCCCCGAGCCCGCTGCCGCCGCCTCGGCTTCCGGGGCGCCTGGGGCGCCTGCCAAGCCGCTTTCGCGCGTCGAGGCCCGCCGTGCCGCGCGTGCGGCGAAGGACAGCCCCGCTGTCATCGCCAGCCGCGCCATCGGCGAGCTCTTCATCAGCTTCGGCGTGCTGATGCTGCTCTTCGTCACCTACCAGCTCTGGTGGACGAACATCCGCGCCGGGCAGGAGGCCAGTCAGGAGACGAACAAGATCCAGGACGACTGGGCGAAGGGCCGCAAGCCCGGTGCGTTCGAGCCGGGACAGGGCTTCGCCATCATGCACATCCCCAAGCTGGATGTGGTCGTCCCGATCGCGGAGGGCATCAGCAAGCACAATGTCCTCGACCGCGGAATGGTGGGTCACTACGGCGAAGGGAAGCTCAAGACCGCAATGCCTTCGGACAAGTTGGGCAACTTCGCGGTCGCAGGCCACCGCAACACCCACGGCGAACCCTTCCGGTACATCAACCGTCTCAAGCCGGGGGATCCGATCGTCGTGGAGACCCAGGATGCGTACTACACGTACAAGATGGAGAGCATCCTCCCCCAGACGTCGCCGTCGAACGTGAGCGTGATCGGTCCGGTGCCGCCCGGCTCCGGGTTCACCGAGCCCGGCCGGTACATCACGCTGACGACGTGTACGCCGGAATTCACGAGTACGTACCGAATGATCGTGTGGGGCAAGATGGTCGAGGAACGGCCGCGCAGCAAGGGCAAACCCGACGCGCTTGTCGGCTGAACGCTGTGGGACTTCTGGGACTTCAAGACGGGAAAAGTGCAGTGTCACGTGCGCGTAGCCGGACCGCCGGCGTCATCAGTGTCTTCGGCGAGCTGCTGATCACTGCGGGCGTGGTGCTGGGGCTCTTCGTCGTCTACTCCCTGTGGTGGACGAACGTCCTTGCCGACCGTGAGGCTTCCAAGCAGGGCGACCAGATGCGCGACGACTGGGCCGGCAGCCCCGGCGCGCTCGACACCAAGGACGGCATCGGCTTTCTGCACGTTCCCGCCATGAACAACGGCGAGGTGCTGGTGAAGCAGGGCACCGATTCCATGAGCCTCAACGACGGTATCGCCGGCTACTACAAGGACCCGATCAAGTCGGCGCTCCCCTGGGACAAGAAAGGCAACTTCACGCTGGCGGCGCACCGGGACGGCCACGGTGCGAAGTTCCACAACATCCACAAGCTGAAGGACGGCGACCCGATCGTCTTCGAGACGCGGGACACCTGGTACGTCTACAAGGTCTACAAGAAGCTCACTGAGACGTCGAAGTTCAACGTGGATGTGCTGCAGCCGGTCCCGAAGGAGTCGGGGAAGACGAAGCCGGGCCGGTACATCACGCTGACGACGTGCACGCCCATCTACACCTCCGACTACCGGTACATCGTGTGGGGCGAGCTGGTGCGTACGGAGAGGGTCGACAAGGACCGTACGCCGCCGGTGGAACTGCGCTAGCCGTACGATGAGTCGGGCCCGAAGCCGCAACTGAGCCTTGCGACTTCGGGCCCTTTGTCTGTACGGCGTCGGCTACCGCAGAACGTTCAGCGCAGTGCCCGCGCTCCAGGCCTCCAGCAGCCCTCGATGCACGGCGGTGATGCCGCCCTCGGCGGAGATGTAGAGCGCTTCGCGGGTGAACGGGCACGTGGCTACGTAGAGAGCGACGTCGGCCTTGTGCAGCACCTTGGCGGCCCCCAGGAATTTCTGGATGTCGGGGCTCGTCACGGAGTTGTGGGGCGCGAATCGCTTGCACTGGACGACGAGAGGTCGCCCGTCGGGGGTACGGCCCGTGATGTCCACGCCACGGTCGCCGCCACCGCCGCGTACGACGACGGCGGAGCAGCCGTCACGGCGCAGCAGGCCGGCGATGTGCTCTTCGAACTCGTAGCCGTTCATGGCGTCGATGGCAGCCATGACGCCGGCGAGCGGCCGGTCTTCCCGGGGGCCTTCCAGTCGCCGCAGCCGAGTGTGGTGGAGACAGAGTTTGCGCTCGACGTGTTGGATGTCCTGGCGAAGCGCTATCAGTTCCTTGCGGTGTTCGCCCGAGGTCTCGATGAGGGCGTTGAACATGGGGACGACGGCTGTGCCGAGGATGTCGGCGATGCGCCGGTCGATGCGTTCGTCGAGGGAGTCGTCAGGGCTGTGGACGGAGTTGTCCACAGGGGCAGTGCGTGCCATGTACTCCATGTCGAGGAGGTATGTACGCACCTGACGTGCGACGTCGCTGTCGCGGAGGAGCATGGCGACGTTGAGGACGGCTCGACGTGGCCAGATGGCCATGCCCGAACGGGGCTGTGGATAACTCTCGGGATAGGAACTCAGGGTGAGTTCCTTGAATTCCTGCAGCTCAGCGCCGCGCAGGACTCGTAGACCGTTGATCTCGAGCTCTTCGCGGTGTCGGCCGAGAAGGTTGTTGATCACAGTCTCGGCGACCCCGAAGTAGGCGGCAACCATCGCTGTCGTCACATGCATGCCGTCCGGCAGCAGCGACAGCGTCTTCACCTTGTCAAGCACCTCTGTTCGCGCGACAACACCCTCGCGCAGCGACCTCGACTCCAGCAGTACGGCTTCGTTGATCACGTGTCCGTCCCCGTCTACTCGTGTAATCGGCCTTGCGGCCGAGGTGGAGCCGGAGTCCCCACCTCATCCGGCCCAACGAGTCGGGACATATGAAGACACGACCGATGGTCGAGAGTGTGCGCGAAGTGGGCGACGGCATAAGAGGTGACGGCATAGAGGTGACGGCACAAGAAGGGCCCCGGCGCCCATCAAGGGAGCCGGGGCCTTCGCCTTACTGGGGCGGCGACTAGCCGAAGATTCCGCCGTCGTTGCCGCCGCCACCGTTGTTCCCGCCGCCACCGTCGATGGTGCGGACACTCACCTGCTGGCCGGGAGTCGCCTGGCTGCCGGCCGCCGGGTCCTGGACGATGACCCGGGCCTTGTCGTCGTTGGGACCGTCGACGTTGCCGAGCTGCAGGCCCGCCTGGGCCAGGAGCTGCTTGGCCTCGCCGAGCGTCTTGTTGAACAGGTTCGGCACCTGGGCGGTCTGCTGCGGGCCCTTGGAGACCTGCAGGGTGACCGTGGTTCCCTTGGCCGCCTGCGTGCCGCCCTGGGGGTCCTGCGCGATGACCGTACCCGCGGGCTGATTGGAGTCCACGTCGGTTCGGGCGACCTGGAACTCAAGGCCTTCCAGCTGGGCCTTTGCGGCGTCGAATTGCGCTCCCACGACCGGCGGCACGTTGATCTTGGACTGCTTGGCCACGGTGAGGGTGACCGTCGAGCCCTTCTCGGCCTGGGAGCCGCCCTTGGGGACCTGGCTGAGCACTGTGCCCGGCTCTTGGTCCGACGACTCGGCCTCCTCGAACTTGACGACGAAGTTCTTGTCCGTCAGAGCCTTCTCGGCCTTCTCCCGGGACTTCTCGGTGACGTCGGGAACCTCGATCTTGGGCGCGCCCTCGGAGACGACGACCTGGACGGTCTCGCCCTCCTTCATCTTGCCGCCCTCACCCGGCGTCTGGCTGCAGATGCTGCCCTTGGGCTGTTCGCACCGCTGTGTGCCGGACTGCGCGACCTTCACGTGTGAGTTGGTCGCGAGGTCCTGTGCCTCGGTCAGTGTCTTGCCCACGAGCGCAGGCACCGGCACATCGCCGCTGCCGCCGCCACCGCCGAAGACCGACTTGCCGATCAGCACCGCGCCGACCAGCACCAGGATGCCCGCGAGGACCAGCAGGATCGTCGAGGTGTTCGACTTCTTCTGGCGGCGGCGGTCCGGACGGTCGTCGTAACCGCCGTAGCCGCCGTCGTCCGGGTTCATCGGCGGGAGCATCGACGTCTGGCCCGCCGGGTCGGCCTGGCGCAGTGCCGTGGTCGGCTGGTCGTCCGCGCCGTACCCGCCGTAGCCGACCGCGCCCATCGCCGCCGTCGCCGCGACTGGCTGGCCGTCGAGGCAGGCCTCGATGTCCGCGCGCATCTCGTCGGCGGACTGGTAGCGGTAGTCGGGGTCCTTGACCAGGGCCCGCAGGACGATGGCGTCCATCTCGGGCGTGATCTCGGGGTCGAAGTTGCTGGGCGGCTGCGGCTCCTCGCGTACATGCTGATACGCCACCGCCACCGGGGAGTCGCCCACGAACGGGGGACGGACGGTGAGGAGCTCGTAGAGCAGGCAGCCGGTGGAGTACAGGTCGGAGCGCGCGTCGACCTGCTCGCCCTTGGCCTGTTCCGGGGAGAGGTACTGGGCGGTGCCGATGACGGCCGCGGTCTGGGTCATGGTCATGCCGGAGTCGCCCATCGCGCGGGCGATGCCGAAGTCCATGACCTTGACCTGGCCGGTGCGCGTCAGCATGACGTTCGCCGGCTTGATGTCGCGGTGGACGATGCCGTTGCGGTGCGAGTACTCGAGCGCCTGGAGGATGCCGATGGTCATCTCCAGCGTGCGCTCGGGCAGCAGCTTGCGCCCGGAGTGCAGCAGCTCTCTGAGCGTGGAGCCGTCCACGTACTCCATCACGATGTACGGGATCGAGACCCCGTCGACATAGTCCTCGCCGGTGTCGTAGACAGCGACGATCGCAGGGTGATTGAGCGAGGCGGCCGACTGGGCCTCACGGCGGAACCGGGCCTGGAAGGACGGGTCGCGGGCGAGGTCGGCCCGCAGCGTCTTCACGGCGACGGTGCGGCCGAGCCGGGTGTCGTGGGCGAGGTAGACCTCTGCCATGCCACCGCGGCCGAGCACCGAGCCCAGTTCGTACCGGCCGCCGAGGCGACGCGGCTCTTCCATAGCTGTTCCAGCCCTCTCCGTCAGTCCCGACCGCACCCTCGTGTGGTCCGGCGGTTAGCTGTTCGCGCATACGCTACCGGCCGTGTACCACCTGATCGGCCCGTGACCGTCACCTGATACCCGACCGGTATCCCAATGTGCAGGTATGGACGCCGGACGTGATCCGTGTCACTTCTTGCTGTCCAGTACCGCCTGCATCACGGCCTTGGCGATCGGGGCGGCGAGGCCGCCGCCGGTGATGTCGTCGCGCTTGGCCTCGCTGTCCTCGACGACGACCGCGACGGCGACCGGGGATCCGTCGCCGGTCTTGGCGTACGAGATGAACCAGGCGTAGGGGTTTTTGCTGTTGTTCTCGCCGTGCTGGGCGGTGCCGGTCTTGCCGCCGACCGTGGCGCCGTCGATCTTGGCCTTGGTGCCGGTGCCGTTCTCGACGACGTTCTCCATCATCTGCTGCAGCAGCTGCGCGTTCTTCTGGGAGAGCGGGCGGCTCATCTCCTGCGGCTCGTTCTTCTTGAGGATGTCCAGGTTGGGCGATTCCAGCTGGTCGATCATGTACGGCTTCATCAGCTTGCCGTCGTTGGCGATCGCAGCGGTGACCATGGCCATCTGGAGCGGGGACGCGGCGGTGTTGAACTGGCCGATGGAGGACAGCGCGTTTCCGGGGCGGTCCATCGTCTTGTCGTAGACGGAGGCGGCGGCGCGCACCGGGGTGTCGACCTCGGGGTTGTTGAAGCCGAACTTCTGCGCCGTCTCCAGCATGTTGTCGCGGCCGACCTTGTCACCGAGCTTCGCGAAGACCGAGTTGCAGGAGACCTTGAGCGCCTGGTTCAGGCTGGCGTTCTTGCAGCCGCTGGCGTGGTTGACCATCGGCGTGCGGGTGGTGGGCAGGATGTACGGCTCAGGGGTGTCCGTCGCCGCCTCGATGTCCGTGACTTCGCCGTGCTCCAGGGCTGCGGCCGCCGTGACCACCTTGAAGGTGGAACCGGGCGGGTAGACCTCGCGCAGCGCGCGGTTGAGCTTCGGCTTGTCCTTGTCCTTCTCGAGCTTGTTCCAGGCGATCTCGTCCGATGCGCCGTAGCCGGCGAAGGAGGCGGGGTCGTACGAGGGGGTGGAGGCCAGCGCGAGGATCCTGCCGGTCTGCGGATCGATGGCCGCGACGGCGCCCTTCTTGGAGCCGAGGCCCTTGTAGGCGGCCTTCTGCGCGGCGCCGTTGAGCGTCGTGACGACGTTGCCGCCCTTCTTCTTGTCGCCGGTGAACATCGCCATCGTGCGGTCGAAGAAGAGCTGGTCGGAGTTGCCGGTGAGGATGCCGTCCTCGAGCTTCTCGATCTGGTTGGCGTCGAATGCCTGGGAGGCGTACCCGGTGACGGGAGCCCACATGGGGCCGTCGACGTAGGTGCGCTTGAACTTGAAGTCCGTGTCCTTCGTCTCCACGGAACCGGTGATCGGCTTGCCGTCGACGATGATGTTGCCGCGCTCGGCGGCGTACCGCTCGATCAGGACACGGCGGTTCTTCGAGTTGGTGTTCAGGTCGTCCGCCTGGACGTACTGGAGCCAGTTGGTACGCACCAGCAGGGCGAGTACCAGGAGCCCGCAGAAGATCGCGATCCGGCGCAGGGGCTTGTTCACGGTCGGACCACCTGGGTCATCTCGGCGTCGGGGGACGGAGCGGGAGCCGGCGCGGGACGGCGCGCGGTGTCGCTGATACGGATCAGGATGCCGATCAGCGCCCAGTTGGCGATCACGGACGAACCGCCGTACGCCACGAACGGCATGGTCATTCCGGTGAGCGGGATGAGGCCCATGACACCGCCGGCGACGACGAAGACCTGGATGGCGAAGGCGCCGGAGAGGCCGATGGCGAGGAGCTTGCCGAAGGGGTCGCGGGCGGCGAGGGCGGTGCGTACGCCGCGCTCCACGATCAGGCCGTAGACCAGCAGGAACGCCATCATTCCGGCCAGGCCCAGCTCTTCACCGAAGGTGGAGAGGATGAAGTCGGAGTTGGCGGCGAAGCCGATGAGGTCGGAGTCGCCCTGGCCGAGGCCGGTGCCGAGGGTGCCGCCGGAGCCGAAGGACATCAGCGCCTGGCCGATCTGTTCGCTCTGCCGCCAGGTCTCCTCGGCGAACGGGTTGAGCCAGAACTCCACCCGCTGCTGGACGTGCGGCTCGAAGGAGGCGACGCCGACCGCGCCGACGGCGGACATCAGCAGGCCGAAGACGATCCAGCTGGTGCGCTCGGTGGCGACGTACAGCATGATCACGAAGAGGCCGAAGAACAGCAGCGAGGTGCCGAGGTCGGTCTCGAAGACCAGGATGAGGATCGACATCGCCCAGACCATGAGGATCGGTCCGAGGTCACGGCCGCGGGGCAGATACAGGCCCATGAAGCGGCGGCTGGCCAGCGCGAGGGCGTCCCGCTTCACCATCAGATAGCCGGAGAAGAAGATCGCAATGATGATCTTCGCGAACTCGCCGGGCTGGATGGTGAAGGGACCGAGACTGATCCAGATCTTGGCGCCGTTCACCGCCGGGAAGAACACCGGCAGGATCAGCAGGACCAGGGCCGCTGCCATCGAGATGTACGTGTAGCGCTGCAGGATGCGGTGGTCCTTGAGCAGCATCAGTACGCCGACGAAGAGGCCGATGCCGATCGCGGAGTACATCAGCTGCTTGGGGGCGTCCGGGCTGAAGCCGCCGAAGAGCTTCTGGGCGCGCTGGATCAGCCGGGGCGACTGGTCCAGTCTCCAGATCATCACCAGTCCGAGGCCGTTGAGCAGCGCGGCCAGTGGAAGCAGCAGCGGGTCGGCGTACTTGGCGAACTTGCGCACCGCGAGGTGGGCCACACCGGCGAGCAGGCCAAGGCCGATGCCGTAGCCGAGCACTCCGGCAGGCAGCTCGCCGTCGAGTGCGAGACCCACGTTGATGTACGCGAACACCGGGATGACGACTGCGAAAGCGAGCAGCATCAGCTCGGTGTTGCGGCGGCTCGGTGCTTCGATCGCGCCGATCGTGGTGGTGTTGGTGACAACGCTCATGGTGGAGAGGCCCCCTACGGCCTATTACTGCTTGCCGCAGTTCGAGGCCAGCTTCTGCTCCTCCTCCGAGAGGGTGGGGCCCGGAGTGGGAGTGGCTGCGGTCGGCTTGGTCTTGGCGTTCTGGGTGGTCGGCTTGCCGGTGGTGCCACCGGCCTGGCCCTCGCCGGGTGGCGCGGTGCTCGCGCGGTCGGCCGCTTCGCGGCGTTGCTCGTCCTTCTTGCAGGCCGAGGCCTGCACGGCGAGCTCGTCGATCTTTGCGCGGGCCTTGCCGAGGCTGTCCGCCGTGATCGTCGCCTCCACCTGCTTGCGCTGGTAGGGCGGGAGGTACTTGAGTTCGATCTCGGGGTGGTCCTTCTCCACGTTCGAGAGCGAGACCCAGGCCAGGTCCTGGCTGATGCCCTGGTAGAGGGCGACGTGCTCGTCGTTGGAGCCGACGTAGTACTGGGTCTGGGTCCAGCGGTAGCCGCCGTACAGACCGCCGCCGACGACTGCCAGTGCGAGCACGGCGTAGAAGCTTCTCTTCAGCCACTTGCGGCTGCCGCGCGGCTTGATGAAGTCCTCGTCGGTGTATGCCCCGAAGCTGCCCTCGGGCGGCATGCCGCCGTAGCCCATGCCGTCGCCGCTGCCGGGTGGGCCGAAGCCGCCGGGCTGCGGGGATGCGGGGCGGCCGAGGCCGGCGGCGCGTCCCGCCGGGGTCTGCATGGCGCCGCCGTCGTTCAGCTGGAGCTGGTTCTCGGCGACCGCGCCGACGACGACCGGGGTGTCGTTGAGCTGCCCGGCCAGGGTGTCGTTGGAGTCGGTGTCGAGGACGTCGGCGACGATGCAGGTGATGTTGTCCGGGCCGCCGCCGCGCAGTGCGAGCTGGATCAGGTCCTGGACGGTCTCCTGCGGGCCCTGGTAGCTGGCGAGGGTCTCTTCCATCGTCTGGTGGGAGACGACGCCGGAGAGCCCGTCGGAGCAGATCAGATAGCGGTCGCCGGCGCGGACCTCGCGGATGGAGAGGTCGGGCTCGACATGGTCGCCGCTGCCCAGCGCGCGCATCAGCAGGGAGCGCTGCGGGTGGGTGGTGGCTTCCTCTTCGGTGATCCGGCCCTCGTCGACGAGGCGCTGCACCCAGGTGTGGTCCTGGGTGATCTGGGTCAGCACGCCGTCGCGGAGGAGATAGGCGCGTGAGTCGCCGACGTGTACGAGGCCGAGGCGCTGGCCGGTCCAGAGCAGGGCGGTGAGCGTGGTGCCCATGCCTTCGAGCTGGGGGTCCTCCTCGACCATCAGCCGCAGCTGGTCGTTGGCGCGCTGCACGGCACTGCCGAGCGAGGTGAGGATGTCCGAGCCGGGTACGTCGTCGTCGAGTGTGACGAGGGTGGAGATGACCTCCGATGAGGCGACCTCGCCGGCGGCCTGGCCGCCCATGCCGTCGGCGATGGCCAGAAGGCGGGGGCCGGCATAGCCGGAGTCCTCATTGCCCTCCCGGATCATGCCCTTGTGTGATCCGGCGGCGAAGCGCAGAGACAGACTCATGCGCACCTCGCCCGTCGGATCGGGGTACAACCGGTCTCGAGCCACACTGCCCACCCTCCGGTCGGGAGCCCGTCCCGGTCCGCTGTAAGGACCGCTGCGGCTCGCTCGCTCCGCTCGCTCATTGTCGTACTACTTCCGCAGCTCGATGACGGTCTTGCCGATGCGGATCGGCGCGCCCAGCGGAATCGGTGTCGGGGTGGTGAGTCGGGTCCGGTCGAGATATGTGCCGTTGGTGGACCCGAGATCCTCGACGATCCACTGGCCGTCACGGTCCGGGTAGATCCTGGCATGCCTGCTGGACGCGTAGTCGTCGTCCAGCACGATCGTGGAGTCGTGCGCCCGGCCCAGGGTGATGGTCTGGCCCTGCAGCGCCACCGTGGTACCCGTGAGGGTGCCTTCGGAGACGACCAGTTTGGTGGGTGCTCCGCGGCGCTGGCGGCCGCTCGGCTGCTGCCGCTGCGGCGGTGGCGCGGCGGTCTGGCGCGTCTGTTGGGGACGCGCGTCGGCGTTGCGGCGTGAGCCGCGCTGCGTGACGCGCGTACCGAACAGGTCGCTACGGATGACCTGGACGGCCACGATCACGAACAGCCACAGAACGGCCAGGAAACCTAGCCGCATGACCGTCAGGGTCAGCTCTGACATTGCCCCCGCTTCACCCTTCGGCTTGCCGGTAAACGATGGTGGTGCTGCCCACGACGATCCGCGAGCCGTCGCGGAGCGTAGCGCGGGTGGTGTGCTGCCCGTCTACCACGATGCCGTTGGTAGACCCGAGATCCTGGATCGTCGAGGGCGTTCCGGTCCGGATCTCACAGTGCCGGCGCGATACGCCGGGGTCGTCGATCCGCACATCGGCGTCGGTGCTGCGACCCAGCACCAGCGTCGGGCGGGAGATCTGATGGCGGGTGCCGTTGATCTCGATCCAACGTCGTACTTGGGTGCTCGGCATCGGCCCGGGGCCGGGTGCCGGGCGGCGGTCCGCGACGGACGCGGGGCCGGGTCGGCCGGCGCCCGGAGGGGGCGCGGCAGGCATGGGAGGCGCTCCGGTGGGCGGGTAGCCGTAGCCGCCGCGTGCGCCGCCCTGGGGGGCGACGGGACCGGGGCCGGCGGGAGCCCGCTCGGGCGACTGTGACGTACTCGACGCGAGGGTGCGGCTGCGCACCCGGTACAGACCGGTGTCGAGGTCGTCCGCCTTCTCCAGGTGGACCTTGATGGGCCCCATGAAGGTGTAGCGCTGCTGCTTGGCGTAGTCGCGGACCAGACCGGAGAGTTCGTCGCCCAGCTGGCCGGAGTACGGGCTCAGGCGCTCGAAGTCTGGTGCGCTGAGTTCCACGATGAAGTCGTTGGGGACGACCGTCCGCTCGCGGTTCCAGATCGTCGCGTTGTTGTCGCACTCCCGCTGGAGGGCGCCCGCGATCTCGACGGGCTGGACCTCGGACTTGAACACCTTGGCGAAGGTGCCGTTGACCAGACCTTCGAGACGCTGCTCGAAACGCTTCATGACTCCCATGGGGCACCTCCTCCGTCGTTGCCGTCCTGGTACTGCTTACTGATCGTATCCACGCGTCGGGAAATCGGCTGGTTCCCCTTGTCTGCCCCGTCGATGAGTGTCACCTCTCACACGGATCGTAGAGGCGGCTTCCTGACAGTGTCCCGCACCCGGGAGGCTCCCTGGAGGAGTGGGGGGCGGCCGCCTTCCGTTCCCTGTTCCCGCCGGGGTGTGCCAAACAAACGGATGTGAATCCACCCTGCGCAGCGTGCTAATCTTCTGGATGTCGCCAGGCGCTCCGCACTGAACAGGTGGGGGAAGAGGCGGCAGCACCCAATGCGCGGGTGGCGGAATAGGCAGACGCGCTGGATTCAGGTTCCAGTGCCCGAAAGGGCGTGGGGGTTCAACTCCCCCCTCGCGCACAGAGAAACCGATGAAACGGGTCTCGACCAGTGACGAAAGTCCTGGTGGGGGCCCGTTTCTCGTTGGTCGGGATCGCATCGGCCCGAGGTCGGTGCGTACGGGGCGGTTTCTACGTGAATGAGCCCACACCATGACATGCCTCACGGTGGGACCCCTGCTTGCTTGATGATCTTCAGTTGGTGTGTGCTCTGCGCTCGCGCCGCATGGGCAGCTCGTGCGGCCTGTCTTGGCCGGCTGCCCCGCCGCGGCGCGATCTGTCACTGTGCGACGTTCGTCGTACCGGGGCGATACGAAAGTGGGCCGTGCGCGGCGAGGTGTGCTGTCTAGGGTGCTGGCGTGGACGCGTCATCGAAGATCCGGGCCGGCTGGGCATGGCTGGCCGCGCCCGAGCTGTGGTCGCGGCGGAGGACCGCCGGTGAAGTGGTGCTTGCGCTGGTGCTCGGCCTCATGGCGGCCGGGACCGAGGAGCTGACGGGCAGCGAGGGATCGAGGCTGTTCGTCGTGGGGGCGTCGGCAGCACTGCTGTCGCTGCTGCGGCGCAGGATGCCGACGCCGGTGCTGGCGGTCAGCGGGGTGCTCGCCCCGCTCATGAGCGGGTTCGCGCCGCTGCTGTTGGTCGTGGGGTGGTCGGCCGGGCGCAGGATCGTGGGCGCGGGGCGGGCGCTGGCGGCGTTCACCGTCGCGTACTTCCTGTTCGTCGGCACCATGCTGCTGGACAACTGGAGTCAGCAGGGGCCGATGACGCTGGTGCTGCTGGCCACCCTGTACTTCCTGGCGACGACCGTTGTGCCGGGGCTGGCCAGTCGCTACTGGACACAGCGGCGGACCCTGCTGCACGCGCTGCAGCAGCGCAACGCCCAGCTGCTGTGGGAGCGCGCGATGGTGGCCGGGCAGGCGCGATTGCGTGAGCGGCAGCGGATCGCTCAGGACATGCACGACAGCCTCGGTCACCAGTTGGCCCTGATCTCCGTGCATACGGGGGCGCTTGAGGTGGATCCCGAGCTGACGGGGCGGCAGCGGGAGGCGGTCGGGGTGCTGCGGGAGGCTTCGGTGACCGCGATGCATGAGCTGCGCGAGGTCGTCGGGATTCTGCGGGACGGGGTCGAGGGGCCTGCGCCGGTGGACGAGTCGGGGCGGGCCGCGCGCGGTACGGCAGGCATCGAAGGGCTCGTGGAATCGGCCCGCTCGGCGGGCAATGCGGTGGAGCTGCGGTGTGCGGGCGGGGTGCGGCCGCTTGCCGCGGCGGCCGACCATGCCGCCTACCGCATCGTGCAGGAGGCGCTGACCAACGCGTTCAAGCACGCTCCCGGCGCTCCGATCGAGGTGGAGCTGCGGTACGAGCCGGACTCGTTCGTCGTCGAGATCGTCAGCGGGGCTGCGGCGGCTGCGGCGCCGGGCAAGGTGGTCAGCGGCGGTCAGGGGCTGACCGGGCTGCGTGAGCGGGCCCGGCTGGTCGGCGGCATCGTGCATGCGGGGCCCGCGGACGGAGGGGGGTTCCGGGTGGCGGGTGTGCTGCCGTACGAGGTCGTGGTGGCGGCGCCGTTCGTTGCGGCGGAGGACGACTTCCGCCAGCAGTCGCCGAGGGCTGCGCTCGGGAACGGCGGTCCGGTCATGGACTGGACCGTTTCGGAGCGGGAGCTGGCGATGGGCGGGAAGCGCAGGAGCAGGGGCGGCGGTCTGGCTCTGGGCTGCGGGATAGCTCTTGCGGCACTTCTGGTGCTGGGGGTGGCGGCCGTCTTCGGGATGTTCTTCCTCGTGGGGTCGGTGAGCGAGGGGATGATCGACCCGGCCCAGTACGAGAGCGTGCGGGTCGGGGCGGACGAGGACGAGGTGCGCGACCGGCTGCCGAGCGGGGACACTATCGCGACGGCCGGCTTGAGCGGCAAGGGCCCTCAGGAGCCCGTCGGCTCCGCGTGTCTGGTGCTGATGTCCTCGGACGTGGGGGACGACATCGACACCGAGCCGGTGTTCCGGTTCTGCTTCAAGGACGGCAAGCTGATCGAGAAGAAGTCCTACGAGGTCAGCCGGTGAGCGGCGGCGGCCGTCGGTAGTTGTGGGGGTGCATGTGACGGGGTCGCCGATCCGGGTTGTCATCGCTGATGACGAGCCGCTCATCAGGGCCGGGATACGGATGATCCTCACCTCGGACCGGGGGATCGAGGTCGCGGCGGAGGCGGCGAACGGGCGTGAGGCGGTCGATCTGGCCCGTTCACACAGCGCCGATGTGGTGCTCCTCGACATTCAGATGCCGGTGATGGACGGGCTCACGGCGCTGGGGGAGCTGCGCAGGGCCGTACCGTCGGCGCGGGTGATCGTGCTGACGACCTTCGGCGAGCGGGAGAACGTACTGCGGGCGCTGGAGCAGGGCGGCGCGGGCTTTCTGCTGAAGGACACCGCGCCGGCGGAGCTGATCGGTGCGGTACGGGCGGCGGCCGCGGGGGATGCGTACCTCTCCCCCGGAGCGACGCGGCATGTGGTCGACCAGCTGGCCTCGGGGCGGGCGGCCGCGCGCGGCGAGGAAGCGCGGGCGCGAGTGGCCGGGCTGAGTGCGCGCGAGCGCGAGGTGCTGGCGCTGCTCGGGGAGGGGCTGTCCAATGCGGATGCGGGACACCGGCTGCACATGAGCGAGGCCACGGTGAAGACGTATGTGAGCCGGATCCTGGCGAAGCTGGAGTGTGAGAACCGGGTTCAGGCGGCGCTCCTGGCGCGGGACGCGGGGCTGGATGCCGGGTGGTGAGGGGGCGTTGAGGGCTGATCGGTGGGCGGGGCTGTCGGCCGGCGGGTGCTGCGGGGCTGGTTCGGTCGACGTTTCACGTGGAACATCCGCGTAGCCGGTTCCATGTGATCACCCGCGGAGGGTGCTGCCTCCGCGGGCGTTCGCAGGTTCGGGGGTCGTCAGGCGGCGAGGCGGGCGGCCAGTGCCTTGCCCTTCTCGGCAGCTTCGTCCAGCGCCTTCGTGCGGGACGCGTCGGCGAGCGGGATCAGCTCCGCCATCTCCGGCTTGGAACGGGCCAGCGTCAGCTCGGGGACGATGAATTCGACCTCGGCGCCGAGCATGCCGATGAACACCTTCTCCAGATAGTTCTGGACGAACTCGAAGTCCTCGCGCGGGGTACCGGGGGCGTACGAGCCACCGCGGCTGGCAACGACCGTGACAGGCGTGCCGGCCACCGGCCCGTCGGGACCCGCGTTGTGGCCGACGACGATCACCTGGTCCAGCCATGCCTTGAGCGTGGACGGGATCGTGAAGTTGTACATCGGCGCACCGATCAGAACGGCGTCAGCCGCTTCGAGCTCGGCGGCCAGCTCGGCGCGCAGGGCGTCCTCGATCCCGGCGGAGACGGCGGCGAAGTCCAGGTGGGGCAGCGGCGTGGCGGCGAGATCCCGGTAGATGACGGTGCCGTCGGGGTGCTGCTCCTGCCAGGCCTTGACGAAGGCGGCCGTGATGTCACGAGAGGCCGAGCCCTGAGGGAAGACGGCGGAGTCGAGATGCAGCAGCGTGGCCATGAGGTTCTCCATGGGGGTGGCGAGGAGGAACTAAAATTCCGTATGGACCTATGAATAGCATAGTCACTTATTTTTTGTAAGTCCATGGAGGAGACGCAGTACCCTGGAGCCATGGCGGAACCCGCGGAACACAGCGAACAAGCGTGCAAGAGCGTCGACGGGGGCATCACGCGTGTCTTCGAGCTGTTCGGCAAGCGCTGGACGGGGCCGATCGTCTTCGTACTGCTGCAGCGGGCGGTGCACTTCGCGGAACTGCGGCGAGCCATCCCAGGCATCAGCGAGCGCATGCTCTCGGACCGGCTGACCGAGCTTGCGGCGGCGGGGCTGGTCGTGCGGGAGGTCGACGAGGGGCCGCCGCTGCGGGTCGCGTACCGGCTGACCGAGGCGGGCGCGGCGATGGAGCCCGCGCTCAAGGAGCTGAGGGTGTGGGCCGACAGGTACCTGGCCAAGGGTGGATCGGGCACCTGCTAGCGCGGGGATCTCCGCAGTACGTCGAGTTGCACAGGGTTATCCACAGGGGGAGACGACTGTTGGGCGGCAGCGGTACGGTCGTTGGCAGTTGATGTTGAGGTTGTACGACGACGGGGGAGGCAGCGCGTCATGGGCGAGGCTCAGACGGTGGCGCCGGTGCAGCAGGCGGAGTTCGACGGCGCGGGGGCGCGCTCGGACGAGGGCTCAGCTTCCGGGAGTGGTGTGCGCATTCCAGTAGTGCCGGGCTTCGCGCGGCGCAAGGGCCAGGGGGCGGACGGCGCTGCGGGTGGGGCGCGATCGCCGAAGCAGCAGGGGAAGGCGCTGCGGGACCGGGTGCCGCGGTCCTCTCACGACTCGCTGGTGCTGGCAGTGGCGCGGCCCGACGCGGTACAGGCTGTCGAGGAGTCGAGCCGGGGCCGGGTGCCCGAGCTGACGCCGATACGGGTGGGCAGGATGGCCGCCTCGCCCTTCGCCTTTCTGCGCGGCTCGGCCGCTCTGATGGCTCACGACCTGGTGGGCACCCCGGTCACCGGGGTGAGCGCGCAGATCTGCGGTGACGCGCACGCGGCGAACTTCGGTCTCTACGGCGATGCGCGCGGCCGCCTCGTCATCGACCTCAACGACTTCGACGAGACCGTTGTCGGCCCGTGGGAGTGGGATCTCAAGCGGCTCGCGGTCTCGCTGGTACTGGCGGGGCGCGTGGTGGGCGCGGACGAAACCGTCTGCCGGGCGGCCGCGTTCGACGCCGTGGGCGCGTACCGGCGCACCATGCGTCTGCTGGCGAGGATGCCTGCGCTGGACGCATGGAACGCCATCGCCGACGAGGAACTCGTGTCCCACGCGGACGCGCGCGATCTGCTCGGCACGCTGGAGCGGGTGTCGGAAAAGGCCCGTAACAACACGAGTGCGCGATTCGCCGCCAAGGCGACGGAGGCGGTGTCCGACAGCGGCGAAGAGGGACGGCGCTTCGTGGATGCGCCGCCGGTGCTGCGGCGGGTGCCTGATGCGGAGGCGGCGGCTGTTGCCGCGTCGCTCGAGGAGTATCTGCGCACGGTGTCGGAGGACCGGCTGCCCCTGCTCGCGCGGTACGCGATCCACGATGTGGCGTTCCGGGTGGTCGGCACCGGGAGCGTCGGCACCCGGTCGTATGTGGTGCTGCTGCTCGACCACCGTGGAGATCCGCTGGTGCTGCAGGTGAAGGAGGCGCGTCCCTCGGCGTTGCTGCCCTATCTGCCGGCGGCCGGGTTTCCGACAGCGGAGGTGGCGCACGAAGGCCGTCGGGTGGTGCTCGGGCAGAAGCGGATGCAGGTGGTCAGCGACATCCTGCTCGGCTGGACGACGGTCGACGGACGGCCGTTCCAGGTGCGGCAGTTCAGGAACCGCAAGGGCAGCGTGGACCCGGCGGCGCTTACACCCGACCAGCTCGACGACTACGGACGGATGACCGGCGCGCTGCTCGCCCGGGCGCATGCGCACAGCGCCGACCCGCGGCTGATCGCCGGGTACTGCGGCAAGAACGAGGAGCTGGACGAGGCGATGGCCGGCTTCGCTGTGATCTACGCGGACCGCACGGAAGCGGATCACACGGAGCTGCTGATGGCGATCAAGAACGGGCGGATAGCCGCTGAGCTGGGGGTGTGACGGGGTGCTCCGCCGCGCCCGTAGGCTGGACGGGTGACCCAGGATGCACCCGGGGGGCCGACGACCCGGAACCAGGAAGACCAGGACGCGCAGACCCGGCCCGAGGCCCGGCTGGAGAAGGCGGTGCGCGCGGCCGAGCAGGCGCTGATCGAGTTCGAGATCGCGCTGGAGACGTTCCGGGTGGAGGTGGAGAACTTCTCCCGGCTGCATCACCAGAAGCTCGGCCCGATGTATGCGCGCCTCGACGAGCTGGACGCCCAGATCGCGGAGGCCCGGGCTGCCCGTACCGGCGATCCGGAGGATCTGCGGAAGGCCCAGGAGGCGCGGGCGATGGTGATGCCGATGCCCGGCGTCGAGGAGCTGTTTCACGACTGGATGGACTCCGACGGCCTCTCCCCCGAGGCCGCCGCGATGCTCAACGACCAGCCCGTGCGGGCGCCGAAGCGGGTGCGGCCGAGCGAGGAGGCACGCAAGCTCTACCGCGAGCTGGCGCGCAAGGCGCATCCGGACCTGGCGCAGGACGAGACGGAGCGGGAACGGCGCGGCGAGTTCATCGCGCGGGTGAACGCCGCGTACGGGCTCGGCGACACGGGCCTGCTCCGGGAGCTGGCCGAGGAGTGGGAGGCCGGGCCGGTCCCCGCCGAGCAGCGGCTCAGCGAGAGCGAAGAGCTCTACGCCCGGCTGGAGTGGCTCTCGCAGCGCAAGGAGCTGCTCACGGCCGTGGCCAAGGAGCTGGAGGAGAGCGCGATCGGTGCGATGCTGCGGATGGCGCCCGAGGACCCGGACCGGCTGCTGGAGGAGATCGCCGAGCAGCTGCTTGCGCAGGTAGCCGAGCGTGAGAATGAACTGGCCGGACTGGTGCAGTAGTTTTCCCGAGGCTTCCCGGGAAGCCTCGGAACCCTGCGGCGCAAGTACGAGAAAGGTATGACCCATGAATTTCGCCCCGCTGCCCTCGGTGGCCCCCGCGGCGGTACCGTCCGACGGTCTGGTGCTGGACGTCCGGGAGGACGACGAGTGGGCGGCCGGGCATGTCGAGGGCGCTCTGCACGTCCCGATGAGTGACTTCGTGGCCCGTTTCGGTGAGGTGACCGAGGCGCTGGCCGACGGAGGCCGGGCGTATGTGATGTGCCGGGTCGGCGGGCGGTCCGCGCAGGTCACCCAGTATCTGGTGCAGCAGGGCATCGACGCCGTGAACATCGAAGGCGGCATGCTCGCCTGGGACGGCGCCGGCCGCCCCATGGTCACCGACAGCGGCACCCCGGCGTTCGTCCTCTGAGGCTCTGCCGCCGCACTCCGGATCAGCCGAGGGGGTGGGCGGCCAGCAGGTCGCCCAGTGCCTCCTCGTGGGCCGCGGCCGGGCCGAGCGAGAGCTCCAGCTGTTTGGCCCAGGCGTGATAGCGGTGCAGTGGGTAGTCGGTGTCCGCGCCGAAGCCGCCGTGCAGATGCTGGGCGGTCTGGACTACGCGGCGTACGCCCTCCGAGGCCCAGATCTTGGCCACCGCGACATCGCCGGACACCGGCAGCGGGCCGCCGACCCCCGCACTCCCCCGAGCCGGGCCCAGCCGCCAGGCCGCCTGCCAGAGGGTCGCTTCCATGGCACGTAGATCGATATAGCGGTCGGCGGCCTGCACCGCGACGGCCTGGAAGGTCGCGACCGGGAAGCCGAACTGCTCTCGTTTCCCGGTGTATTCACTGGTCATCGCGAGCACGCCCTCGCCGAGCCCGAGCGCCAGCGCGCAGGTTCCGGTGGCCAGGAGCTGGCGGAGCCACTCCCAGGCACCCTCGGCGTCGATCAGGTCCTGGCCGGCCATCCGTACGGAATCCAGGCCGACCTCGGCGAAACGCTCGCCACTGGTGGAGACCTGCTCGGCGAGCGCGACGCCGTCATGGTCCCGCGGGACCAGGGCGAGGACCCCGCGGCCGTCATCGGTGTGCGCCGGCACAGCGATGCGGTCCGCGCACTGGGCCCAGGGCACGCCCGTCTGCACCCCGTCGAGCACCCAGCCGTCCTTGCGTTCGGCGTCCCGGCGCGCGGTGACGGCGAGTTCGGCGGGATCGTGGCCGGTGCGGCCGTTGGCTCCGACGGTGAGCACCAGTTCACCGCGGCCGACCCGGGGGAGGATCTCGTGGCTCAACCCGCCACTGCCGTAACGCTCCACGGCCATGGCGACCGCGCTGGTCTCCAGCAGCGGCACCCGCGCCAGCACCTTCGCTGACTCGCGCAGCACCAGACAGAGCGCGATGGGGTCGAGGCCTGCCCCGCCGTGCTGCGGGGACAGGACCAGACTCAGCAGATCGGCCTGCGCCAACCTGGCCCACAGCGGCCGGTCGAACTCATCGGCCACCGCGCCCGGAGTGAGAGCCGGGCTCGGCACTCCATCGGGCGCGACGCCCGAGAAGACTGCCCTTGCCGCTTCGACGGCCGCCTGCTGCTCCTCGGTGAAGGTGAAGTCCACTGCCTGTCCTCCCACGCACCGGCGCATCCTGAAGCGCTGCTCGAATCCATATCCGATCCGTATCTGACGGACCGTCAAGATAGAACACGTTCTTGAAAAAGAACACAGTGCGGGCGGGACGGAGCCCATTCGGGGAGGTCAGCGGTCGAAGTCCAACTCCACTTCGGGGGTGGCCGGATGGGACTGGCAGGCCAGCACATAGCCCGCCTCGGTCTCTTCCTGTTCCAGCGCGAAGTTGCGGTCCATACGCACCTCGCCCGAGACCAGGAATGCCCTGCACGTGCCGCAGACTCCGCCCTTGCAGGCGTACGGCGCGTCCGCGCGGCTTCGCAGCACGGTCTCCAGCAGCGACTCACCTTCCCGCACCGGCCACTTGCCGGACCGGCCGTCGAGGGTCGCGGTCAGTTCAGCGCGAGCAGGCGTGCTCACCGGAGCCGAGCTGGTCCCCGAACCGTCGTCGACGTGGAAGATCTCCTCGTGGATACGGCTGCGGTCCACAGCGAGCCCGCGCAGCGCGCGCTCGGCGCCCTGGACCAGGCCGAAGGGTCCGCACAGGAACCAGCCGTCCACGTCCGCCACCGGAAGCAGGGCGGGCAGCAGGCCGGTCAGCCGCTCCTGGTCCAGCCGCCCGGACGGCAGTCCCGACTGCTGTTCCTCCCGCGAGAGCACGGTGACCAGCTGAAAACGGTCCGGGTAGCGGTCCTTGAGGTCGGCAACCTCGTCCAGGAACATCGTCGAGGCCGCGGTGCGGTCGCTGCGTATCAGACAGAACCGGGCCTCCGGCTCCCGAGCCAGCAGCGTCGCCGCCATCGACAGCACCGGGGTGATGCCGCTGCCGCCGACGATCGCCGCGAAGTACCCGGGGCGCGGGGCGAGCAGGAAGCGGCCCATCGGAGGCATCACCTCGACGGTGTCGCCGACGGTCAGTTCTTTGAGCGCGTACGTCGAGAACTCGCCGCCGTCGACCAGCCGGATGCCCACGCGCAGCACGGGATCAGCGTTGCCCAGGGCGGCCGGGGCGCAGATCGAGTACGTACGGCGGATTTCCGTGCCGTCCACCAGACGGCGCAGGGCCAGGTGCTGACCGGGGGTGTGGCGGAAGGTCTCGCGCAGCTCGGACGGCACCTGGAGGGTGACGGCCACCGAGTCGTCCGTGAGCTGTTCGACCTCGCTGACCCGGAGCGGATGGAACATCTACAACTCCTTGAAGTGGTCGAAAGGTTCACGGCAGCTGACGCAGCGGCGCAGTGCCTTGCAGGCGGTGGAGGAGAACCGGCTCAGCAGCTCGGTGTCGGTGGAGCCGCAGTGCGGGCAGCGCACCGAGAGGGAGAGCGGCACCGGCCCCTCCGCCGCGTGCTGCCGCGGCGGGGCTATCCCGAACTCGGAGAGCTTGCGTCGCCCTTCAGCGCTGATGTCGTCCGTCGACCAGGCCGGGGAGAGAACCTTGACGACCGAGACGTCCGGTATCCCGTGATCGTGCAGCACTTGCTCGATGTCCGAGGTCATGGCCTCGATCGCCGGGCAGCCGGTGTACGTCGGGGTCAGCTCCACCTCGACCCTGCCGGGCCCGAGTATCTGCACACCGCGAAGCACGCCGAGCTCTTCGAGCGTCAGCACCGGCAGCTCGGGGTCGGGCACCGAGCCGGCGAGCCTGCGCAGCTCCGCCTCGAGTCGTGTCTCGGTCCCATCAGTCACGTCGGTCACCATGACGCCCCCGGGTGGCTGCGGTGCAGATGCTGCATCTCGGCCAGCATCCGCCCGAAGGACTCGGTGTGCAGGCCCTGCCGTCCCGCGCCGGCGGCCCAACCGCCGGAGCGCGGTCCGGCGGGCACGGTCAGCGTCGAGCGCTCCAGTACGGCGGTGACGGACTCGAGCCAGCCGGACTGCAGCGCCTGCCAGTCGACGTCCAGCCCTTCGACCGGCTCGAACATCTCGCCGGTGAATCGCCACAGCGCGTCGCACGCCCGCTGCATCCGCTCATGGCTCTCGGCCGTGCCGTCGCCGAGCCGCTCGGTCCAGTGCTCGGCGTGGTCCTGGTGGTACGCGACCTCCTTGACGGCCTTCGCTGCGAGCCCGGCGAACTCACCGCCGCCGGCCGCCAACTGCCCGTACAGCAGCCGCTGGTAGAGCGAGAAATAGAGCTGGCGGGCGATGGTGTGCGCGAAGTCGCCGTTCGGCTGCTCGACCAGCTGGAGATTGCGGAAGGCCCGCTCCTCGCGAAGGTACGCCAGCTCGTCCTCGTCCCCCACGAGGGAGAGCAGCACCCGCGCCTGGCCCAGCAGGTCCAGTGCGATATTCGCGAGGGCGACGTCCTCCTCCAGGACGGGCGCATGGCCCGCCCACTCCCCCAGCCGGTGCGAGAGCACCAGCGCGTCGTCGCCGAGGGCGAGTGCCGCGGCGTTCGCCGTGGTGGTCACAGGTGCTTCACCCCTTCCGGGATCTCGTAGAAGGTCGGGTGCCGGTAGGGCTTGTCCGCAGCCGGCTCGAAGAACGGGTCCTTCTCGTCGGGCGACGACGCGGTGATCTCCGTTGAGGGCACCACCCAGATCGACACGCCCTCGTTCCGCCGGGTGTACAGATCGCGGGCGTTGCGCAGGGCCATCTCCGCGTCGGGGGCGTGCAGGCTCCCCGCGTGGGTGTGGGACAGCCCGCGGCGTGAGCGCACGAAGACCTCCCACAGCGGCCAGTCGGTCGAGCTGCTCATGCTGTCGCCTCCCCGGGCTTCGCGTGCTGCGGCGTCTGATGCGTCGCGTGTGTTTGATGCTTTGCGGCGTATGCCGCGGCCGCATCCCGGACCCAGGCGCCCTCTTCGTGGGCCCGGCGGCGCTGCGTGAGCCGCTGTTCGTTGCAGGGGCCGTTGCCCTTGAGGACCTCCTGGAACTCGGCCCAGTCGATCGCACCGAAGTCGTGGTGGCCCCGCTCCTCGTTCCACCGGATATCGGGGTCCGGGAGGGTGAGGCCAAGGGCCTCGGCCTGCGGGACGCAGATGTCCACGAAGCGCTGGCGCAGTTCGTCGTTGGAGTGCCGCTTGATCTTCCAGGCCATGGACTGCGCCGAGTGGGCCGACTCGTCGTCCGGCGGGCCGAACATCATCAGCGACGGCCACCACCAGCGGTTCACCGCGTCCTGCGCCATCTCGTGCTGCGCGGGAGTCCCGCGGGAGAGGGTGAGCAGCAGCTCATAACCCTGGCGCTGGTGGAAGGACTCCTCCTTGCAGATCCGGACCATCGCGCGGGCATAGGGGCCGTACGAGCAGCGGCAGAGCGGCACCTGGTTGGTGATCGCCGCGCCGTCCACCAGCCAGCCGATCGCGCCGACGTCGGCCCAGGTCAGCGTGGGGTAGTTGAAGATCGAGGAGTACCGCTGGCGGCCGGCGTGGAGCTTGTCGAGCAGTTCCTCACGGCTTGTGCCCAGGGTCTCGGCGGCGCTGTACAGATACAGCCCGTGGCCCGCCTCGTCCTGGACCTTGGCCATCAGGATCGCCTTGCGGCGCAGGGAGGGCGCCCGGGTGATCCAGTTCGCCTCGGGCTGCATGCCGATGATTTCGGAATGGGCGTGCTGCGCCATCTGGCGGACGAGCGTCGCCCTGTACGCGTCAGGCATCCAGTCGCGCGGCTCGATGCGCTCGTCGGCGGCCACAGCGGCGTCGAAAACCGCCTCGTACGTATCCGCAGTCACTGCCGTCATCCGGGCTCCCTACCGACCGATCGTTCGGTTCACTGGCTTCAATGGTGAGTCGACGGCCCGTAGGGTGTCAACCCTGTGGATAACTGAGGTGGACCGATGGGGATCGGGGCGGGATGGACTCCTACGAGGACGAGGACGTCAAAGGCGCCAGGAGGCTGAGCTCCGAGCCGCCGCCCGACGACGCCCCCGAGCCGCCTCCAGCAGTCCAGGGCGGGGTCCGGCCCTCAGCCCGGACGGAGCCCGTCCCCGCGTCCCGGACCGAGCCTCAGCCGGGTGTTCTACCGGCCTCGCCGGGCCCGAGCGTTCCGTACGCCCAGGGGTCGGCCGGGGGCACGCAGGCAGCGTGCGGCCCGCAGGCCCCGATCGCCCCGCCGGCGCCGGCCACGCAGGCGCCGAGCGGCACGTTCGCGCCGGGCACGCATGCTCCGCCCGCGTCGCCCCCCGACGTCCCCGTTCCCCTGCGCGGCATCGCCGCCCTCTCCCTCCCCTACCAGGTGGCCGCCGCTCTCTCCCTCGCTCTCGTCGGCGTATTCGCCTGTGTCCACCTGGCAATGGTGTTTCTGCACGTGGCGCCGTCCAACACGGTGACCAAGGAGCACGGCGAGGCGGTCGACGGCTGGGTCTATCCCGAGTTCGAGCAGAACTGGAAGCTCTTCGCCCCCAACCCGCTGCAGCAGAACGTCGCCGTGGAGGTGAAGGCCGAGTACGCGGCCGCCGACGGCAGCCACAAGAACACCGACTGGATCGATCTCACCGCCGAGGACGGCGAGGCGATCCGCGGAAATCTTCTGCCGAGCCATGTGGAACAGAACGAGCTCCGCCGCGCCTGGGACTTCTACGTGAACTCGCACGACAACGAAAACCGAGGGAACGGCCTGCGCGGCCAGCTTTCCGAGAGCTATGTGCGCCGCATCGTGATGCAGCGGCTGGACGCGCACGATCTTGGCGGCCCCGTTGAGCGCATCCGGCTCAGGTCCTCCACCCGCTCGGTCAAGGCTCCTGAGTGGAGCGACGAGAAGATCGACACCCGCGCCTCTTATCGGGTCCTGCCCTGGTGGACGGTCACCGCAGCGGATCTGCCCGGGGGAGTCCGCAACGACCGGACGGAGGCCGGGCAGTGAACGCCACTCCCGACCGCAGGGTCGCCCGGGCCGTCCAGCGCGTCACGGCCACCGCCCTCGGCCCCTACCAGAGCGCCATCGTCCGGATCGGCTTCGCCGCCACCTGGCTGCTTTTCCTGCTGCGGGAGCTGCCCAACCGCCATGAAATGTATGGGCCCCACGGCCCATGGAGCTGGGACATGGCGCGCCAGCTCATTTCGGGCAATGACGCCTTCACCGCGCTCATGTGGGTGGACAACACCGTCTGGTTCGAGATCGTCTACGCCGTCGCCATACTGTCCAGCGCGTTGCTGATGCTCGGCTGGCGGACCCGCACCATGTCGGCGCTCTTCATGATCGGCGTGCTGTCTCTGCAGAATCGCTCGATATTCATGGGCGACGGCGGCGACAACGTCATCCACCTGATGGCGATCTATCTGGTCCTGACGCGCTGCGGGCAGGTCTGGTCCCTGGACGCAAGGCGGCTCGCACGGGCTGTGCCAAGCGGGCCGGCGGCTCCCGGCGGGCCGGTAGTTCCCGGCGGGCCGGTAGTTCCCGTGGGTTCGGTAGTTCCTGCGAGGCCGGCCGGTCCGCCTCGCGACCGGGTCGGCCCCACCCTCTGGGCGGTGCTGGGATTCGCTCTGTTCAGTGCGACATTCCTGAACCAGACCGGCTGGCTCGTACTGCTCCTGCTCTGGGCGCTCTGGGTGGCACAGGCGCTGTGGTGGATGGTGAACCGGTACGCCCCGCACAGCGAGCCCCGCGCTCTGCTGGACATACTCGCCAACCTGGCGCACAACGCGGCGCTCCTCGTGATCATGGCCGAGGTCTGTCTGATCTACGCCACCGCCGGCTGGTACAAGATCCAGGGCTCGCGCTGGCAGGACGGCACGGCGCTCTACTACCCGCTCAAGCTCGACTACTTCACGCCCTGGCCGGCGCTCTCCGACCTCCTCGCATCCGGCGGCGTGATGGTGATGATCCTTACCTACGGCACGGTGATCGTGCAGGTCGCCTTCCCGTTCACGCTCTTCAACCGGCGCGTCAAGAACGTCCTGCTGGGCGCCATGATGCTGGAGCACGCGGCCATCGCGGTGCTGCTCGGGCTGCCCTTCTTCTCGCTCGCGATGATCGCCGCGGACGCGGTGTTCCTGCCGACCGCCTTTCTGGTCTGGCTCGGCGGTCGGGTGGCCCGGGGGCGGGAGCGGCTGTTCTCACGCGCGGACGCTGCCGGGCCGGAGCAGCGGCGGGGGACCCCGGACCAGCCCCGTACGCTCGTCGGGTGAGCACCACCGAAGAACCGATTCAGTACGACGATGCCTTCAGCCCCGAGGTCGGCGTCGGGCCGCATCCGCTGCCGTGGCCTCAGGACGCGCGGTACGACCCCCAGCTGCTGGCCGATGGCGACCGGCGCAATGTTGTCGACCCCTACCGGTACTGGACGCGCGAGGCGATCGTCGCCGACCTCGATACACGACGGCACGGTTTTCATGTGGCCGTGGAGAACTGGGGTCACGACTTCAACATCGGATCTGTAGTGCGTACCGCCAACGCCTTCCTGGCGCAGGAGATCCACATCGTCGGCCGGCGGCGCTGGAACCGGCGCGGCGCCATGGTCACCGACCGGTACCAGCATGTGCGCCACCACTCGGACACGGCCTCGCTGACCGCGTGGGCGGCGGCCGAGGATCTGCCGATCATCGGGATCGACAATCTGCCGGGCGCGGTGCCGCTGGAGCGGACCGAGCTGCCGCGGCGGTGCGTGCTGCTCTTCGGGCAGGAGGGGCCCGGGCTGACGGAGGAGGCGCGCAAGCACGCGACGATGGTGTGCTCGATCGCCCAGTTCGGCTCGACCCGCTCGATCAACGCGGGCGCCGCGGCGGCGATCGCGATGCATGCCTGGGTTCAGCGGTACGCGGAGATCCCGGCCCCGTAGGGGGTTCGCGCTGTGCCGCGGGCCGTGACCCCGGAGGGCATCCTCCTGGATCACGGCCCGTCGGATCTCAGGCCTGGCGGCGGACCTCCACCACGCGGAAGCGGTTCGAGACGAACGCCCCGTCGCACAGGGCCGCGTTCGCCGCGGGGTTGCCGCCCGAGCCGTGGAAGTCGGAGAACGCCGCCGTCTGGTTGACGTACACCCCGCCCGTCAGATTCAGGGAGAGCTGCGCCGACTCGTCCAGGCAGACGTCCTCGATCGCGCGCTCCGTCGCCTCGGACGTGGTGTACGCGCCCACCGTCATCGCGCCCTTGTCGCGGACGGTGCGCCGCAGCAGCTCCACCGCGTCCGCCGTCGAGTCGACCGCGACCGCGAAGGAGACCGGGCCGAAGCACTCCGACATGTAGACCGCTTCGGCGTCCGGCTTGGCGCCGTCGAGCTTGACGATCACTGGCGTACGGACGACGGCGTCCGGGAATTCCGGGTTGGCGATCTTCCGAGAGGGCAGGGCCACCTCGCCCAGTTCTGCCGCCGCGTCCAGGCGGGACTTGACGTCCGGGTTGACCAGCGCGCCCAGCAGGGCGTTCGCCCGCGCGTCGTCGCCGAGCAGGCCGCCCACCGAGGCCGCGAGGTCGGTGACCACGTCGTCGTACGACTTGGGTCCGGCGTCCGTCGAGATGCCGTCCCTCGGGATGAGGAAGTTCTGCGGGGTGGTGCACATCTGGCCGCTGTACAGGGACAGCGAGAAGGCCAGGTTGGACAGCATCCCCTTGTAGTTGTCGGTGGAGTCGACGACGACGGTGTTGACTCCGGCCTTCTCGGTGTAGACCTGCGCCTGGCGGGCGTTGGCCTCCAGCCAGTCACCGAAGGCGGTGGACCCCGTGTAGTCGATGATCTTGATCTCGGGCCGCACCGCGAGGGTCTTGGCGATCCCCTCGCCCGGCCGCTCGACGGCCAGCGCGACCAGGTTCGGATCGAAGCCGGCCTCGGACAGCACCTCGCGGGCCACGCGCACCGTGAGTGCAAGCGGCAGCACCGCGCGGGGGTGCGGCTTGACCAGCACCGGGTTGCCCGTGGCCAGGGAGGCGAACAGCCCCGGGTAGCCGTTCCACGTGGGGAAGGTGTTGCAGCCGATCAGCAGGGAGATGCCGCGGCCCGCGGTGGTGAAAGTCTTCCGCAGCTCCAGCGGGTCGCGCTTGCCCTGCGGCTTGGACCAGTCGGCGGCCTCGGGGGTGCGGGTCTGCTCCTGGTAGGCGTACGCGACGGCCTCGAGGCCGCGGTCCTGGGCGTGCGGGCCGCCTGCCTGGAACGCCATCATGAACGCCTGCCCGCTGGTGTGCATCACCGCGTGCGCGAACTCATGGGTGCGGGCGCTGATCCGCGAAAGGATCTCCAGACAGACCAGGGCGCGGGTCTCGGGCCCCGTCTCGCGCCAGGCGGTCATGCCCGCCCGCATGGCGGGCAGCAGGACGTCGATGTCCGGGTGGGGGTACTCGATGCCCAGCTCCGGGCCGTACGGCGAGACTTCGCCACCTGTCCAGCCGTCCGTGCCCGGCTGGTCCAGCTCGAAGCGGGTGTTGCGCAGGGCATCGAACGCCGCGAGTCCGTCGGCCGGCGCGCTCTCGCCGTATGCCTTGGGGTGCTCGGGGTGCGGGGACCAGTAGGCGCGGGTGCGGATGGCTTCGAGGGCCTGGTCGAGCGTGGGCCGGTGGGTCTCGGTCAGCTGCATGGAAGGACCAACTCCTCGTCGAGCTGGGCAGGGAAGGATTGACAGAGTTAGAGTAACCGAACGATCGGTCGGTACAAGGGGGCCTGTCAAACCTGTGGACAACTCATCGGGGAGGATCGCTTCCATGACCGCCATCGATCAGAGCCGTACCGTCGCCGTGGTCGGCACCGGCACCATGGGGCAGGGCATCGCCCAGGTCGCCCTTGCCGCAGGCCATCGGGTACGGCTCTACGACGCCGTCCCCGGACGGGCCGGCGAGGCCGCGAAGACCATCGGCGCACGCCTCGACCGGCTGGTCGAGAAGGGCCGCATGGACGCCGCCGAACGGGACGCCGCACGTGCGCGCCTGCACCCGGCCGCGGAACTGGCCGAGCTGGCCGACGCCGCGCTCGTCGTCGAGGCGGTACTCGAGCAACTGAAGATCAAACAGGAGCTGTTCACGGCGCTGGAGGAGCTCGTTGCCGACGACTGCCTGCTCGCCACCAACACCTCCTCCCTCTCCGTCACGGCCATCGCGGGCGCGCTCAAGCACCCCGGGCGCTTCGTCGGACTGCACTTCTTCAATCCGGCGCCCCTGCTCCCCCTTGTCGAGGTCGTCAGCGGCTTCGCCACGGACGAGGCGTCGGCCACGCGCGCGTGGGCGACGGCAGCGGCCTGGGGCAAGACCCCGGTGCGCTGCGCCGACCTGCCCGGTTTCATCGTCAACCGCATAGCCAGGCCCTTCTACGCGGAGGCCTTCGCCGTCTACGAGGAGCGGGGCGCCGACCCCGCCACGATCGACGCGGTGCTGCGCGAGTCGGGCGGCTTCCAGATGGGCCCCTTCGAGCTCACCGACCTGATCGGCCAGGACGTCAACGAGGCCGTCACCCGCTCCGTGTGGGAGTCCTTCTTCCAGAACGAGAAGTTCGCTCCTTCGCTGCCGCAGCGGCGGCTCGTCGAGGCGGGCCTGCTGGGCCGTAAGTCGGGCCGTGGCTGGTACGACTACGCAGAAGGTGCCGTCCGCCCTGAGCCGCACACCGCGGCGCCCGCCGACGCCCCGGAGTACGTCATCGCCGAGGGCGACCTGGGCGCCGCCGCCGAGCTGCTCGACCTGATCCGCGAGTCCGGCATCACGGTGCGCAAGGGCGAGGACACCGGTACCCGGCTGGTGCTGCCCAGTGGCGGCCAGCTGGGGCTCGCGGACGGCCAGATGTCCGGAGAGTTCCGCGACGTCGTCTTCTTCGACCTGGCGCTGGACTACCGGGCCGCCACCCGGATCGCCCTCTCTGCCTCCCCAGGCACCCCGGAACGCACCGTTTTGGAGGCCACCGGCCTGTTCCAGGCGCTGGGCAAGAAGGTCAGCGTCATCCGAGACGTACCCGGCATGATCGTCGCCCGTACCGTCGCGATGCTGGTGGATGCCGCGGCCGACGCCCTCGCCAAGGGGGTCGCAACCGAGGACGACATCGACACGGCGATGAGGCGCGGCGTCAACTACCCGCTGGGGCCCATCGAATGGAGCCGCAGGCTCCCCCAGGGCTGGGCCTACGAGCTGCTTCAAGAGCTGGACCTGCGCTTTCCGGGTGGGCGCTACGCACCCTCGGTCGCCCTCTTCCAGCACTCGCTCGCCGGTGACGCGGAAGGAGCGGACGAATGACCACCGCCAAGCGCGACACGTACACCCCGGAGACACTGCTGACCGTCGCAGTCCGGATCTTCAACGAGCGCGGTTACGACGGCACGTCCATGGAGCATCTCTCGCAGGCGGCCGGCATCTCCAAGTCCTCGATCTACCACCATGTGGCGGGCAAGGAGGAACTGCTGCGCCGGGCCGTCAGCCGGGCGCTGGACGCGCTTTTCGCGATCCTCGACGAGCCGGGAGCCCTCCGGGGGCGTGCCATCGAGCAGGTCGAGTACGTCACCCGGCGCACCGTCGAGGTGCTGATGGCCGAGCTGCCCTACGTGACGCTGCTGCTGCGCGTACGCGGCAACACCAAGACCGAGCGCTGGGCCATGGAGCGGCGGCGTGAGTTCGACCAGCGGGTGGCCGATCTGCTGAAGGCGGCCGCGGCGGACGGCGATCTCCGCACGGACGTGGACATCCGGCTGGCGACCAGGCTGCTCTTCGGCATGGTGAACTCGCTCGTCGAGTGGTACCGGCCGCATCCGGGCAGCGGCTACGACGGCGACCAGGTCGCCGAGGCGGTCGTCAGACTCGCCTTCGACGGGCTGCGTACCGACTCGTAGGCGCCCGGCAGGCCTCCCGCTCATGGGGAGGCTCTCGGCTAGAGCGGCTCGGCGTCCGGAGCCGGTGCCGGGCCGAGAGCCGTACCCGGACTCGGGGCCGGCCCGGGGTCGAGGTCCGTCTCCTCGAAGACCAGCAGCGTACGCGTGGACAGCACCTCCGGGATCGACTGGAGCCTGGTCAGGACCAGCTCGCGCAGCGTGCGGTTGTCCGAGGTGTGCACCAGCAGCAGGACGTCGAAGTCTCCGCTGACCAGTGCGATGTGGGCGGCACCCGGCAGTGCCTGGAGCTGTTCGCGCACGGTTCGCCAGGAGTTCTGCACGATCTTCAGCGTGATGTAGGCGGAAGCGCCCTGGCCTGCCCGCTCGTGGTTCACGCGGGCGCTGAAACCGCGGATCACTCCGTCGTCGATGAGCCGGTTGATCCGGGCGTACGCATTGGCGCGGGAGACATGGACGCGCTCGGCCACGGATCGTATCGAGGCGCGACCGTCCGTCTGGAGGATCCGCAGGATGTCCCGGTCGATGGAGTCGAGCGGGCGCGGCGGAGGCGTCTGCTCCGCCCGGTCCCCGCCCTCGGCCATTTGTTCAGCTGCCATATCCCCCCGCTTCCTTAGCATGGACGACCTGTCTCTATATCAGGCTGTGGAGAACCGTTTGTCCACAGGCTGAAGGTGCCTGTAGCCAAAATGCGTCCACGACCGAACAATCGGTAGGGGAGGCGGGCCACACTCGTGCCGCTTCGTCGTCGCCCCCACGAGGAGGTGCTCGCGTTGAGAAAGAGCAGCATGACGGTTCAAGAGCTGCCCGGTGCCACGGCTGCCTACCGGCCCACCCCGCCCCCGGCGTGGAAGCCCCGCACCGACCCCGCACCGCTGCTCCCGGACCCGGAGCCGTACCGCGTGCTCGGCACGGACGCCGCAGCCGGCGCCGACCCCGAGCTGCTGCTGCGGCTGTACGCGGAGCTGGTGCGCGGCCGCAGGTACAACGCCCAGGCGACCGCGCTGACCAAGCAGGGCCGGCTCGCCGTCTACCCGTCGAGCACCGGCCAGGAGGCGTGCGAGGTGGCGGCTGCGCTGGCGCTGGAGGAGCGGGACTGGCTCTTCCCCAGCTACCGCGACACTCTCGCGGCCGTGGCCCGCGGCCTCGACCCGGTGCAGGCGCTGACCCTGCTGCGCGGCGACTGGCACACCGGCTACGACCCTCATGAGCACCGCATAGCGCCCCTGTGCACCCCGCTCGCCACCCAGCTGCCGCATGCCGTCGGGCTGGCCCACGCCGCCAGGCTCAAGGGTGACGACGTCGTCGCGCTCGCCCTTGTCGGCGACGGCGGCACCAGCGAGGGCGACTTCCACGAGGCGCTGAACTTCGCCGCGGTCTGGCAGGCCCCGGTCGTCTTCCTCGTCCAGAACAACGGCTTTGCGATCTCCGTGCCGCTGGCCAAGCAGACGGCGGCACCCTCGCTCGCCCACAAGGCCGTGGGGTACGGAATGCCCGGCCGGCTCGTCGACGGGAACGACGCGGCCGCGGTCCACGAGGTGCTCAGCGATGCACTGGCGCGAGCCAGGCGCGGCGGTGGCCCGACGCTGATCGAGGCCGTGACGTACCGCATCGACGCGCATACGAACGCCGATGACGCGACCCGCTACCGGGGCGAGAGCGAGGTCGAGGCCTGGCGTGCGCACGATCCGATCCGGCTGCTGGAGCGGGAGTTGACGGAGCGAGGTCTGCTCGACGAGGACGGCATAAGGGCGGCGGCCGACGCCTCCGAGACGATGGCCGCGGATCTGCGCGAGCGGATGAACGCCGACCCGGTGCTGGACCCGATGGATCTGTTCGCGCATGTCTACGCCGAGCAGACCAGTCAGCTGCGGGAGCAGGCGGCGCAGCTGCAGGCCGAGCTCGACGCTGAGGGAGAGGCACGATGACCACGGCCGCGGTGAAGCCCGCCTCGATGGCGCAGGCCCTGCAGCGCGCGATGCGCGATGCGATGGCCGAGGACCCGGCCGTCCATGTGCTGGGGGAGGACGTCGGCACGCTCGGCGGGGTCTTCCGGGTGACGGACGGGCTCGCCAAGGAATTCGGCGAGGACCGCTGTACGGACACGCCACTCGCCGAGGCGGGCATCCTCGGCACGGCCGTCGGCATGGCGATGTACGGGCTGCGGCCGGTCGTCGAGATGCAGTTCGACGCCTTCGCCTATCCGGCGTTCGAGCAGCTGATCAGCCATGTGGCGCGGATGCGGAACCGCACCAGGGGCGGCATGGCGCTGCCGATCACCGTCCGGGTGCCGTACGGCGGCGGGATCGGCGGGGTCGAGCACCACAGCGACTCGTCCGAGGCGTACTACATGGCGACTCCGGGGCTCCATGTCGTCACGCCCGCGACGGTCGAAGACGCCTACGGGCTGCTGCGGGCCGCGATCGCCTCCGACGACCCGGTCGTCTTCCTGGAGCCGAAGCGTCTGTACTGGTCGAAGGCGGCGTGGTCGCCGGACGCCCCGACCGAGGTCGAGCCGATGGGCCGGGCCGTGGTGCGGCGGCAGGGGCGGAGCGCCACGCTGATCACCTACGGGCCTTCCGTGCCGGTCTGCATGGAGGCGGCGGAGGCCGCCGCGGCCGAGGGCTGGGATCTTGAAGTCGTCGATCTGCGCTCGCTGGTGCCCTTCGACGACGAAACGGTCTGTGCGTCCGTCCGGCGTACGGGACGGGCGGTCGTCGTCCACGAGTCCACCGGCTTCGGTGGCCCTGGCGGGGAGATCGCCGCGCGGGTGACGGAGCGCTGCTTCCACCACCTGGAGGCACCGGTGCTGCGCGTGGCCGGTTTTGACATTCCGTATCCGCCGCCGATGCTGGAGCGGCACCATCTGCCGGGAGTGGACCGGGTGCTGGACGCGGTCGCACGGCTGCAGTGGGAGGCGGCGAGCTGATGGCTCAGGTGCTCGAATTCAAGCTCCCGGACCTCGGGGAGGGGCTCACCGAGGCGGAGATCGTGCGCTGGCTGGTGGCAGTGGGCGATGTCGTTGCGATCGACCAGCCGGTCGTCGAGGTCGAGACGGCCAAGGCGATGGTGGAGGTGCCGTGCCCGTACGGGGGCGTGGTGACTGCGCGTTTCGGCGAAGAGGGCACGGAACTGCCCGTCGGCGCACCGCTGTTGACGGTTGCGGTGGGGGCGGTGGATTCCCTCGGATCCGCGGCTGCCGCCGAATCCTCCGCTGTCACCGAAGCCTCGGCCGGGGCGAGCGAGTCGTCCGGCAATGTGCTGGTCGGCTATGGGACGGGGGCGCCGGCGGCTCGTCGTCGCCGGATCCGGCCCGCCGCCTCCGCTCCGGCTGTGCCAGTCGTCACTCCTGCCCCCGCGCCGGCTGCGGAGCCGGAGCGCCGGGTGGTTCGCGCCGTGGCGGTCGAGGATGTGGCGCAGAGCGGCCCCGTGCCCGTCATATCGCCGCTCGTTCGCCGGCTCGCCCGCGAGCACGGCCTCGATCTGCGTCAGTTGACCGGATCCGGACCCGACGGCCTGATCCTGCGAGCCGACGTCGAGCACGCGATGCGGGCAGCCGAGACAAAGGCCGCTCCCGAGCCCGCGCCCGCCGCAGCGCCTGCCTCCGCGGCGGCGCGCGGTGAGCGGATACCGCTGCGCGGCGTGCGCGGAGCCGTGGCCGACAAGCTCTCCCGTAGCCGGCGTGAGATACCGGACGCCACCTGCTGGGTCGATGCGGACGCAACAGAGCTGATGGCCGCGCGGGCCTCGATGAACGCCGCGGGCGGGCCGAAGATCTCGCTCCTGGCACTGCTGGCCCGGATCTGTACGGCCGCGCTCGCCCGCCACCCGGAGCTCAACTCCACGGTGGACATGGACGCCAGGGAGATCGTGCGCCTCGCCGAGGTGCATCTCGGCTTCGCCGCGCAGACCGAGCGAGGACTGGTCGTCCCTGTGGTGCGGGATGCGCATCTGCGCTCGGCCGAGTCGCTGAGCGCGGAGGTCGGGCGGCTCACGGAGGCGGCCAGGCAGGGGACGCTGACTCCGGCGGATCTGACGGGCGGGACGTTCACCCTGAACAACTACGGGGTGTTCGGTGTCGACGGCTCCACGCCGATCATCAACCACCCCGAGGCTGCGATGCTCGGGGTCGGCCGGATCGTGCCGAAGCCGTGGGTGCACGAGGGCGAACTGGCCGTACGCAAGGTCGTCCAGCTCTCGCTCACCTTCGACCACCGGGTCTGTGACGGCGGCACTGCGGGCGGTTTCCTGCGCTATGTCGCCGACTGTGTGGAGCACCCATCGGTGCTGCTGCGCAGCCTGTAGGTCCATACAGCGAGACGGACCCGGCAGAGATCCAATCGGGGCTCCCCGCCCACGCGATCGCGGCCCATACTTCAGGCATGACCGCGTATGACGCCATCGTGCTCGCCGGAGGTGCCGCGAAGCGGCTGGGCGGGGCCGACAAGCCGGCGGTGAGCGTGGGCGGGCGCCCCCTGCTCGACCGCGTGCTCGGCGTGTGCCGCGACGCGGGACGCACCGTTGTCGTCGGCGGGCGCAGGGCCACCGCGCGCCCCGTGGTCTGGGCGCGTGAGGAGCCCCCGGGCGGCGGGCCGCTCGCCGCGCTGGACGCCGGCCTGCGACAGGTCGAGGCACAGGCAGTCCTTGTGCTCTCGGCCGATCTGCCGTTCCTGGGGGAGCGCACGGTACGGCAGCTGATCGGCACCCTCGGCTCGAGCGGGCGCGAGGCGGCGCTGCTCACCGATCCCGACGGCCGCGACCAGCCGCTCGTCGCCGCGTACCGCACCGAGCCGCTCCGCCGTGAACTTGCTCTTCTCACCACCGAGTACGGGAGTCTGACCGGGCTGCCGTTGCGCCTGCTGACGCAGGAACTGGATCTCGCCCGGATCGATGCGGAGCCGCTCGCCTCTTTCGACTGCGACACCTGGGAGGACATCTCCGCGGCCCGGGCCCGTATCAGGGAGCATGGGAACGTGCTGGACGAATGGATCACCGCAGTCAAGGACGAACTCGGCATCGAACTCGACGTCGACACCGGCGTCCTGCTCGACCTCGCACGGGACGCGGCGCACGGCGTCGCCCGTCCCGCGGCGCCGCTCACCACCTTCCTGGTGGGGTACGCGGCGGCTCAGGCGGGCAGCGGCGGCCCGGCGGCGGTCGCGGAGGCCGCCCGCAAGGCGGCCGCGCTCGCCACGCGCTGGGCGGAGGAAGCCGAGCAGGCCACCCCCCAGGCCGGTGCCGCCACGGGCTCCGAGCCTCCGGGGCCGGTCAAGGGCGCCGAGCCCGCCGAACCGGACCGGGGCGACGCCGGATGAACGGTCAGGAGCAGGAGGCCGAGTCGGACGGCGTCGAGGAAGCCCTCGCACTGGTCGGCCGGCAGACGCGGCAGGAGCCTGCGCCCGGCTCGGATCCCGTCTCCGACTCGGCTCCCGGCACTGACCACGGGCCGGCCGGCCATGCCGCCACGGTGCGGCACCGCGCGACCCCCTGGCCCGACGCCCGGGCTCTCGCCGCGCGCATCGGGCGCGCCGCCCCGCTCCGTAGCGCGCGCATCCCTCTCGATCAGGCTCGTGGCCAGGTGCTCGCCGAGCCGCTCACCGCACTCTGCGACCTGCCCTCCTTCGACACCTCCGCCATGGACGGCTGGGCCGTCGCGGGCCCGGGGCCCTGGACCATTCAGGGCGGCGGTTCGATCCTTGCCGGGCACGGCGAGGCCCCGCCGCTCCCCGACGGCGCGGCGGTACGGATCGCCACCGGGGCCCGTATCCCGCCCGAGACCACCGCGGTGATCCGCAGTGAGCACGCCCGCACCGCGGACCGCGGCCAGCTGTACGCCGAGCGCGAGGTGGTCCCCGGCCAGGACATCCGGCCGCGGGGCCAGGAGTGCCGCTCCGGCGACCAACTCCTGCCCACCGGCTCGCTGGTGACCCCGGCCGTGCTGGGCCTCGCTGCGGCCGCCGGCTACGACGAACTGCTCACAGTTCTCCGGCCGCGCGTCGAAGTCCTTGTCCTCGGCGATGAGTTGCTCACCACCGGACTCCCCCACGACGGCCTCATCCGCGACGCCCTCGGGCCGATGATCGGCCCCTGGCTCAGTGCCCTCGGCGTCGATGTCATCGCCAGCCGCCGCCTCGGTGACGACGCCGAAGCCCTCCACGAGGCCGTCACCACCTCCGACGCCGATCTCATCCTCACCACAGGCGGTACGGCCACGGGCCCCGTCGACCATGTCCACCCGGTCCTGCGGAAGGCGGGCGCCGAGCTGCTGGTCGACGGAGTCGCCGTGCGGCCCGGGCATCCGATGCTCCTTGCCCGGCTGCCCCAGGAGGGCGACCGGCCCGCCCGGCATCTGGTGGGCCTGCCCGGTAATCCCCTGGCCGCCGTCTCCGGGCTTCTGACGCTCGCCGAGCCGCTGCTGCGGGGGCTTGCGGGCCACCCGGCGGCCGTTCCATATCGCGCTTCCGTACGTGACGAGGTGCACGGGCATCCGTACGACACCCGCCTTGTGCCCTTCGTACACCGCGCCGAACAGCTGGTGCCGCTGCACTACAACGGGCCGGCCATGTTGCGTGGCATCGCCGCCGCCGACGGGCTTGCCGTGGTACCGCCGGGCGGTGCGCGGCCGGGCGACGAGCTGGAAGTGCTCGATCTGCCGTGGACACCGGGGACCTCCTCGGTCGCCGGGGGAGGACGTTTCACGTGAAACGTCCCGGCCATGACGCCATGGCCCGGAATGCCGACGAACAGCTGGTCACCAGCCGGGTGAAACTCCCCCGTCGTATCGTCGGGCGCCGCTGCGGCAGGTCGGCGAACGGCTGCTGATGGCGGTATTACTTCGTGCGGGTCACCGTGATCAGCCGATCGCCGGGCCGGAGCGTCGCGGCGTCCGGGTGGTCGTAGCCCAGAATCTCCTTCCTGCGCACGACAGCGACAACGAGGTCCTTGCACTCGCGGGGTGACCGGCCCGTCTCTTCGTCGGTCACCGGCCGCTCTGACAAATCGAGCCCGCTGCCATAGGTCATCAGCTCGTCCAGCACCGTGCCCACATAGGGCTTGCCCGTGGAGAGCCCGAGCAGGCGTCCGGCAGAACTGGAGCTGGTTACCACGCCATCCGCACCACTCTGCTTGATCAGCGGTACGTTCTCGTCTTCCCGGACGGCCGCGACGATGGCGGCTCGCCTGTTGAGTTGTCTCGCGGTGAGCGTAACCAACGTGGCGGTGTCGTCCCGCTGGGGAGCGATGATCACTTGTGCGGCTCGCGGCAACTCTGCTCGCAGCAGCGTGTCGGACCGTGTCGCGTCCCCATGAATGGCGACGAACCCGTCACTACTGGCGGCTTCCACGGCCGTCCTCTGCGGGTCGATGATGACGATCTTGTCTTTGGGGATTCCCTGGCCGAGCAGCGTTGCGATGGCGTGACGGCCCTTGGTGCCGTAGCCGACGACGACCACATGGTCTTTGGTGCGGCTCTTCCAACGGTGAACACGGGCCTGCTGCCGCGTTCGTTCTGTGAGTACCTCGAGGGTGGTGCCCACCAAGATGATCAGGAAGAGCACACGCAACGGGGTGATGAGAAGGATGTTGGTCAGGCGTGCGCTGTCGCTGTGCGGAACGATGTCGCCGTAGCCGGTGGTGGAGAGGGTCACCGTCGCGTAGTAGAAGGCGTCGAGCAGATCGACAGAGTTGTCGGCATTGTCGTGGTAGCCGTTGCGATCAACGTAGACGACAGCCACTGTCGCCAGCAGTACGCCCAGGGCCATGGTGAGGCGTCGTAGGACTTGCTGAAGTGGAGGCACCACGCCCATGACCGGCATGACGACGGTGCGGGCGGCGTCGGCGTCGACCTGGCCCCCCGACCTGGTGCCGGACCAGAGAGACCGGAGAACCGAGAGGGTTCCCGTCTCGGTCGGCTGCGTCTCGTCTCTCATGACCGGCCCTCGCGCGCAGTGATCCGTTCATTCAGCATGCCGACCATGCTTCCGTACGGACCGGCGAATGGTGTGCACGCGGGAGGGCTTGATCTCGGCTTGCCATGGATCTAGCCCGGTAGGAGTGAGAGCGAGGTTTGTTGCCGTCGGCGGTCCACTCGACGCGGGAGCAATCCGGCAGCGTGGCGGTAGCTCGTTGTGCTCGGCTGCCTCGCTGAGCGCCGCGCGTTTCGCTAGCCGAGGTACGGCCGGTCTCGGTGCTCCAGGAAGTGCTGGATCCGGAGCCGCTGTGTGTGGTGCATGGGCAGCGTGTCGAGCTCCTCCGGCGACACGAAGCGCGTCTATCGGTCTGCTGTGGGGACGGCTGCGACTGCTGAGATCTCAACGATTCACACCCTGCGGCCACCGCATACGGGAGAACATGGGTGAGGCGTCGTGTCGGGGTGGCTTTGAGGGGAATGGGGCCAAGAGATGGCCGCAGAAGTGGAGTCGGCCTTCGTCTGTAGTGGGGAGGGGGGCCATGCACGGTGAGCCTGTGGCGTTCATGAGCTATGTCCGTTTCAACGACCAGCACGACGACGGCCTGCTCACCCAGTTCCGGGAACGGCTCGGTACCGAAGTCCGGGCGCAGACCGGCGAGGAGTTCGCGATCTTCCAGGATCGTAACGACGTCGCCTGGGGGCAGAACTGGCAACAGCGCATCGATGAAGCGCTGGATGCAGTGACACTGTTGCTGGTCATCATCACGCCGAGCCTGTTCCGAAGCCCCGCCTGTCGGGCAGAGGTGGCACGGTTCCTGGAGCGGGAAGCTGACCTGGGCCGCCAGGACTTGATCTTGCCGGTGTATTACATCAGCGCCCGGGAGCTGGATGTTCCCGAGCTGCGCGAAGCCGATGAGATGGCCAGGATGCTGGCCTCACGTCAGCACGCCGACTGGCGGGAGCTGCGGTTCGAGCCGTTCACCTCACCGCTGGTTCGCAAGTCCATCGCGCAACTGGCGTCGCGGATGCGGGATACGTTCTGGCATCCGCCCACCACCGCCCCGGCGCGCCCCGCCAGGCGTGCGGAGGCAACTGAAGCGACGGCCGGGGCGGCGGAACAGACGGAGGGCGCGGCCGGAGCCACGGCCAAGACCGAGCCACCGACCCATGTGGTGGATCCCTATCAGCGGGGAGACTTCGCCACGGTCAGCGCCGCGATCAAGGCCGCGAAACCCGGTGACCGGATCCTGGTCCGACCGGGCCTGTACGAGGAGGGCCTGGTGGTCGACAAGCCGCTGGAAATCCTCGGCGACGGCCCGGTCGCCGACATCGAGATCCGCGCCCGCGACGCCAACGCGCTGATGTTCCAGGCCAGCATTGGCCGCGTCGCGAACCTGACCCTACGTCAGACTGGGGGTGGCTGGTACTGCGTTGACATCACCCAGGGTCGGCTGGACCTGGAAGGCTGCGACATCAGCAGCCAGGGCCTCGCGTGCGTCACCATCCGCAACGGCGCCGACCCGCGCCTGCGCCGCAACCGGATCCACGACGGCAAGGCTTCCGGCGTCCTGGTCCATGACAGCGGCATGGGCACGCTGGAGGACAACGACATCACCGGGAACGCTTTGGCGGGTGTGGAGATCAAAACGGGTGGCGACCCCACGTTGCGCCGCAACCAGATCCACGACGGCAGGACGGGCGGCGTGTTCGTCCATGACAGCGGCATGGGCACGCTGGAGGACAACGACATCACCGGCAACGCTTCGACGAATGTGACGATCAAAACGGGTGGCGACCCCACGTTGCGCCGCAACCGGATCCACGACGGCAGGACGGGCGGCGTGTTCGTCCTTGACAGCGGCATGGGCATGCTGGAGGACAACGACATCACGGGCAACGCTTTGGCGGGTGTGGAGATCGCGACGGGTGGCGACCCCACGTTGCGCCGCAACCGGATCCACGACGGCAAGGCTTCCGGCGTCTTGGTCCTTGACGGCGGCATGGGCACGCTGGAGGACAACGACATCACCGGGAACGCTTTGGCGGGTGTGGAGATCAAAACGGGTGGCGACCCCACGTTGCGCCGCAACCGGATCCACGACGGCAGGACGGGCGGCGTGTTCGTCCACGACAGCGGCATGGGCACGCTGGAGGACAACGACATCACCGGCAACGCTTCGACGAATGTGGTCATCACGACGGGTGGCGACCCCACGTTGCGCCGCAACCGGATCCACGACGGCAAGGCTTCCGGCGTCTTGGTCCTTGACAGCGGCATGGGCACGCTGGAGGACAACGACATCACCGGGAACGCTTTGGCGGGTGTGGAGATCAAAACGGGTGGCGACCCCACGTTGCGCCGCAACCGGATCCACGACGGTAAGACGGGCGGCGTGTTCGTCCATGACAGCGGCATGGGCACGCTGGAGGACAACGACATCACCGGCAACGCTTTGACGGGTGTGACGATCACAACGGGTAGTAACCCGACCTTGCGCGCCAACCGGATCAACGGCAACCAATATCAGGCGGTATGGATTTACGAAGGTGGCGGTGGCGTGATCGAAGGCAATGACCTGACGGGCAATGTCAAAAGCGCGTGGCGCATCGCAGAGGATTGCAAGGACAATGTGACCCGCGCCGGCAACGAGGAATGAGTACTGCTTCACACACCTGGCCCCCACGGCCGTGCTGGGTCGCTCAAGAACGCCGGTCGCGGTCACAATCCGTGCGACCGTGTGGCCGTTGTCGGTGCGGAGGTCGAGAGAGCCCGTGATGTCGCGCCCGGTTCAGGGGCGGAATCCCTTCTTGGCCTCTGTGCTGTCGGTACCGTCGTTCCCATCGGTACCGGGGCCATCGTCGGGCTCGAAGGAAAGCCGGACGAGACCGGCCCAATTCTGGCCTTCAAGATCGCCCCAGCGTGCCCGCTTCACGAGATCATCGCTCAGGTTTTTTGGTTACTTTCGAGAAAGCGCTGGAGGCTTCAATTGCGTGAGCACACCGTCGTTGTGGGCTTCGGCACCAAGGGCCGGTCCGCGATTCAGACGCTGACTGCCACGGGCCTGAAGAAGGTACAGATCGTCGTGGTCGACCCCAGCAGCAAGGTGATCGAGACGGCCAATGCCGAGGGCTTTGTGGGGGTGATCGGTGATGCGACCCGTAGCGACGTTCTTCTACGGGCCGAGGTGCAGAAGGCCCGTCAGATCGTCATTGCGACACAGCGCGACGACACGGCGGTGCTCGTCGCGCTGACCGCGCGGCAGCTCAATCGCGGGGCGAAGATCGTCGCGGCGGTGCGGGAGGAGGAGAACGCGCCGCTGCTGCGCCGGTCCGGCGCCGATGCGGTGATCACCAGCGCGAGTGCGGCGGGCCGGCTGCTGGGCCTGTCCGTGCTCAGCCCGAGCGCGGGCATAGTGATGGAGGATCTGATCCAGCAGGGCAGCGGGCTCGACCTCACCGAACGGCCGGTGACAAAGGCCGAGGTGGGGCGTGGTGTGCGGGAGACGGACGACCTGGTGGTGAGCGTGCTGCGGGGGCATCGGCTGATCGGTTACGACGATCCGGCGGCGAGTCCGTTGCAGCTGACGGACCGGCTGATCACGATCGTGCGCGCGGATGGTGGCTCACCCCTCAGCAGCCTCAACAGGCCCGCTCCGGAGTAGCCTCGCGCCCATGCATGCGATCACGATTCCCGAACCTGGTGGTCCCGAGGCGCTTGTCTGGGCCGAGGTGCCCGATCCCGTGCCCGGCGAGGGAGAGGTCCTCGTCGACGTCGTCGCGAGCGCCGTCAACCGCGCCGATCTGCTGCAGCGGCAGGGCTTCTACGATCCGCCGCCCGGTGCGTCCTCGTATCCCGGGCTCGAATGCTCGGGGCGCATCTCGGCCCTGGGGCCCGGTGTCTCGGGATGGGCCCTGGGCGACGAGGTGTGCGCGCTGCTCGCGGGCGGTGGTTACGCGGAGAAGGCCGCCGTGCCGGCCGGGCAGCTGCTGCCGGTGCCCGAAGGGGTGGACCTGATCACGGCGGCGGCGCTGCCGGAGGTGACCGCGACGGTGTGGTCGAACGTGTTCATGATCGCCCACCTGCGGCCGGGCGAGACGCTGCTGGTCCACGGTGGCGCGAGCGGGATCGGCACGATGGCGATTCAGCTGGCCAAGGCGGTGGGGGCGCGGGTGGCCGTCACGGCGGGTGGGCCGGAGAAGCTGGCGCGGTGCGCGGAACTGGGCGCGGACATTCTGATCGACTACCGCGAGCAGGACTTCGTGGAGGAGCTGCGCAAGGCGACGGACGGGGCGGGGGCGGACGTCATCCTCGACATCATCGGCGCGAAGTATCTGGACCGGAATGTGCGGGCGCTGGCGGTCAACGGCCGGCTGGCCGTGATCGGCATGCAGGGCGGCGTCAAGGGTGAGCTGAACCTGGCGATGCTGCTGGGGAAGCGGGCGGCAGTGACGGCGACGTCGCTGCGGGGGCGGCCGCTGGGTGAGAAGGCGTCGATCGTGGCGGCGGTTCGGGAGCATGTGTGGCCGCTGATCGAGGGGGGTCGGGTGCGGGCGGTGGTGGACCGGAGGATTGCGATGCGGGATGCGGGGGAGGGACATCGGGTGCTGGAGTCCGGCGCGAATATCGGCAAGGTCCTGCTGGTCTCGCCTGCGGCGGGCTGACCGCACCCGCCCGCCCTTGATTGTGAGTGCGCCCCACGCCCCGGGTGCGGGCCTGCTCACCCCGCCCGCCCTGTACGCGCGGGTACTGCGCACCCCCCGGCACCTCCGCCACCGTGGCGGCATCGCCGCACCGGCCAGCTCTCGCACGGGCTGAAGTGCCGCGCCGCGTGGCCGGGGGCGCCGTGCCCCCGGGCCCTCGGTGGCGGTGGGTTTCCAGGACTACAGGTACGGGCCCGAGCGGATTGCTCCGTGTTGGCCGTCATCGTCGTCGTGCGGGGCGCCCGGTGGCAGGGCTCGGCGCATTTGTTCCAACTGGGCGCGGGCTGCCATTTGCTGGGCGAACAGGGCTGTTTGGATTCCGTGGAAGAGGCCCTCCAGCCAGCCCACCAACTGGGCCTGGGCAATGCGGAGTTCCGCTTCGGAGGGGATTGCCTCGTCGGTGAAGGGGAGCGAGAGGCGCTCGAGTTCCTCGACGAGTTCGGGGGCGAGGCCGTCCTCCAGTTCCTTGACCGAGCTGGCGTGGATCTCCTTGAGCCGGACCCGGCTCGCCTCGTCCAGAGGGGCTGCCCTGACTTCCTCCAGCAGCTGCTTGATCATGCTGCCGATCCGCATGACCTTCGCCGGCTGTTCGACCATCTCCGTCACCGGGACCTCGCGCGACTCGTCGTCACCGTCACCGCCGCCGAGTGCCATTCCGTCCTGCCCCACGACAAGGACGTGGGGGCTCTCCTGCGACCGTTCATTCCTCGGCATCTCCATGCCGCCATTCTCTCGCACGTGGGCGTCACCACACGGTGTGCCCCCGTACGAGAGTGATCCACCCTCGTACGGGGGCACAAAACCGCAGGCAGTGCGATCAGTGGCCGATTATGTTGCCTCGCGGCGGGCCAGCGCCCCGCGCGAGCGCGTCACCAGCGCCGCCAGTAGCGCCGCGCCCACCGGGACCGCGACGAGCAGTGCGGCCAGGGTTTCCCAGGGCACGATGATCGGTACGTGCGGCGCCGAACCGCCCGAGCTGTAGCCCTGGTCCAGTGCCTGCTGGTACCACTTGATCTGCTCGCGCTCCTCGGTGAGCCGCAGCCCGATCGCGGGCAGTACACCGGCCGCCGAGCCGAGCACCACACCCATTGCGGCCACCACCCCGCACTGGAAGCCGCTGAGCGTCCTGCGCACCCGCGGCGGGGCGCCGACGGCGGCGAGTGTCTTCAGATCGGCCTCGGCATCGGCCTGGGCGAGGCCCGTGGCGATACCGGCCGCGCCGATGGTGATCAGCCCGGCGAAGACGGTCAGCGACAGCAGGATGATGCTGTTCTTGCTGGTGTAGCCCTCCTCGATGTGCAGGGCTACCTCAGAGCCGGTCTTGTCGAGCTCGCCGTCGAGACGCTGGCGCTGCTCGCTGCTCGGCATCTTGTCCGTCGAGTAGTACGCCCCCAGCGGCACCGTGGTCATGCCCGCCGCCTTGGCCGCGGCAGGAGGCACGATCATCGAGACGCCGTACGACATGGGCTCACCGGTGACCTGATGCACGGAGAAGGTCTTGATCACGCCCGGCGCATCCAGGCCCTTCTGCGTTGCCTCGTCGGCCTTCTTGGTGTCGGTGATCAGACGGATGCTGATCTTGCCCTTGGCGTCGACGTTGCGCTTGTCGAACGCGACGACCTGTCCGGCCGCCAGCGCCTTTTCGGCACCGGGGTCGTCGATCGCGAGCACCTTCAGCAGCTTCGCGTCGCCGACCAGCACCCCGCCTTCGATATTCATGTAGCCGCTGGACTCCTTGCAGCGCCAGTCGGCGGAGAGCTTGCGGCGCTCGGCCTTGCTGAACCTCGCCGTGGGGTCCTCGTCCGGCTTGGCCGGGTCGGTGATCCACAGCGGGCACTGGTTGGCCTTCGGCACGACGATCTCGTAGCGGCCGCAGCCCTCCGCGTCGCTGTACGGCGAACAGCTGGGCTTGCCGACCGCGATCCGGTCCACATCGGCCCGTACGTCGATGGGCAGCATCTTCTGCACGGTGGCGCGCACCGCCGGGACATCGCGCCCGCCTCCCTCGTCGAGGATCACGGAGACCGCGCCGTGCGGAAGGCGTGCCTGGTACTCGGCCTCGCTCTGGGCATCGCTGCTCGCGGTGTACGTTGCCACGGCCACCGTGCCGGCGACCGCGGCCAGCACCGCGGCCACGGCGGGAGCCGTGCGGCCCCGGTTGCGCACCGCGTCACGCAGCGCGAGGCGCGGAGAGAGCGGCAGGATGCGTCCGGTCCGGCCGAACAGGCCGACCAGGGCGGGGGTCAGCGCGACCACGCCCAGCTCCGCGATGGCGCTGCCGCCGGCGACCATGATGGTCTGGTCGGTCACCACCGATCCGTAGAGCGCGATCACCACGCCCAGTGCCACCGCGATCAGGCCGACGACGGTCAGCGCGCGGCTGCTCTTGCGGACGCCGCGTCGACCGGTGAGCGAGGAGAGTACGGACTGCCGGGAGGACGTGATCGCCGGGACGATCGCGGCCATCAGGCCCGTGAGTACGGCGAGCAGCCCGATGCCGAGCAGTTCCAGCGGCCGTACGTCGAAGCTGCCGAAGCGCTGGCCCATGGATTCCTCGAGCACCGGCTGCAGCGCGAAGGTGAGCAGCAGACCGAGGACCGTGCCGACCACGGCCGCGGCGACGCCGATCACCAGACCACCGGCGAGGACGATGGCGCGGATATGGCGGCGGTCGCCGCCGTTGGCGCCGACCAGACCCAGCTGGCGGCGCGAGCGCCGGGCGCCGACCGCGAAGGCGGGCCCTGCCAGCAGGCAGATCTCGAGCATGGCGAGGCCGACGACGGTACCGACGGCAGCGAGCGCGGCGGCCTTGGCGGCCGTGCTGTCCTCGAAGCTGCCCCAGCCCTCTTCCTGGTAGATCGGAACGTCGGCCTTGGCGGGCGGGTTGAGAGCGACCGCGCGCGAATTGACCGCCACACCCTTGGTGTTGATCTCCTTGACCATGTTCCACGTGAAACCACCGGGAGCGGTCACCAGATATGAGGTGGTCGCCTCGTTGACGGGCAGCCCGGCCTTTTCGAGGGCCTTGTTGAGCGGGGCGAGAAACGCGCCCGGCAGCGCGTTGACCTGGTCGGTGTCCAGTTCGTCGGGAAGTTCGTACGAGCCGACGATCTTGTACTCACGGACGAGTCCGCGGGCCGTGAGTTTGCCGCCCACCTTCAGACCGCTGGACTCCAGAAAGTGCGTGGTCGCTGCGACCTCGTCGGACTTCTGCGGCAGCCGGCCCTGGTCGACGACCATGATGCCCTTGGCCATCGGGTCGGCGGACTTGAGCTCCCGGATCTCGGTGTTCAGCAGACCGTGCGTGGTGCGCAGCTTGCCCGAACCGGTGGAGTCCGACAGGGACTTGGTGCCGGCGGGCAGCGCCTTCGTTATGTCCGTCTTGCCCTCGGGCCACGGCTTGCCGTCGAAGTCCTCCACCGGCATATAGCTGTTGGCGTCGGGGGTCTGCTTGATGGGCGTCCCGCCCATGCCGGGGTCGGACACCCGCGCGTCCGCTGCGCCGAGCGTGCGCTCAAGGCTCTGCTCGGTGGACAGTTCCGCGCTGCGCAGGGTCAGATCCGCGGCGCTCACGCCGAGGATGGGGAGCGCGATCATCGCCAGGACGAGGAAACTGCGTCCCTTGGAGCGCCAGGCGTCGCGGCGGGCGATCCGGATCGCGGCCCGCCAGGAGTGGTACCAGGTCTTCACAGCTCGGCCGCCTGGCCGGAGAGCAGCGAGTCGGCCTGGCTGCGGATGGTCTGGTCGACGACCGCGCCGTCGCGCAGGAAGACCACACGGTCCGCCCAGGCCGCGAAGCGCGGTTCGTGCGTAACGAGAATGCCGGCCGCACCGGCGTCACAGCGCGAGCGCAGCAGGGCCAGTACGGATTCACCGGTCTCCGAGTCCAGGGCGCCGGTCGGCTCGTCGGCGAGGACGAGACGGCGCTCGCCGACCAGCGCGCGGGCGATGGCCACACGCTGCTGCTGACCGCCCGACATCTCGTCGGGGAAGCGGTCGGCGAGATGCCCGAGCTCCATCTCCTCCAGCGCGGCGACGGCCTCGGTACGGGCTTTGCGTGCGGAGATGCCGTCCAGCTCGCGCGGCAGGGAGACGTTCTCGGCGGCGGTGAGGGCCGGGATGAGGTTGTAGTCCTGGAAGACATAGCCGATGCTGCGGCGGCGCAGCGCGGCGAGCGTCTTGCGGTCGGCGGTGGTGATGTCGGTGTTCTCGACGATCACCCGGCCCGAGGAGGGGGTGTCGAGCCCGCCGGCGATGGTGAGCAGTGTGGACTTGCCGGAGCCGGACGGGCCCATGACGGCGACGAGTTCGCCGGGGAAGACATCGAGGTTGATGCCGCGCAGCGCATGCACCTCGGTGGCGCCACTGCCGTGGACACGGGTCAGTTCCTGGAGTTGCAGCACAGGTTGCTGGGACTTCTGTGACTGGTGTTGAGACATGGGAAGGGTCCCCCCTTGGACGGACGGTGTACGTACGAGCGGATGTACGGAGCTTCAGAGATGCGAAGAGGTCGGTGAAGGCGGTGAGGTCGGTGAAGGCGGTGAGGACGGTGAGGCGGTGAGGACGGTGAAGGCCGTGAGGACGGAGAAGGTTGCCGGACGGGACGCCGGGCAGTCGGGCTAGGTCGGCGTCGCGGGCCGGGGCTGCACCGGTGCAGCGGGCTGCCCGAGCAGAGAAGCCGCCATCGTGCTCCCGGCTCCCTGCTGGGCCGCCGCGGAGAGCCGGATGAGCCGCACCTCGCAGTGATCGAGCCAGCGCGCCTCGGCCTCGGTCTGGAAGATCAGCTGCTCCAGCACGAGCAGCCAGGCCACGTCGTCGCGCTCGGCCGAGCCGCCGCCCTCGATCGCGGCCAGGGCCTGCGCCTTGAGCCGGGTGTAGTCCTGCATCGCCCTCACGGTGTGGTGGCGCTGGGACTGAATGACGCTACGGATGTCCACGCCGGGCGCGCCGACCGCCATCGCGAGCTTGATGGCCAGCTCGTCACGGGGCGGGCTGCTGCGGTCCACGGGGGTCTCGAACCAGCTCTTCAGCTCGGTCCGCCCGGCATCGGTGATGACGTAGAGTGCATGGCCGGCGTCGTCCTCGCCGCCCTGGGCGACCATGCCGTCGCGCTCCAGGCGGCTGAGGGTCGTATAGACCTGGCCGACGTTGAGTGGCCAGGTGGCACCGGTGCGCGACTCGAACTCCGAACGGAGCTGGGAGCCGTAGCGAGGGCCGTGCTCAAGGAGGGCGAGGAGCCCGTGTCGGATGGACATACTCAGTATGTATACCGGGTATGCGGGGGCCAGCAACCACCAATAGGCGGAGCCCCTGCCTCCATCTTGAGGATGACGCGAGGATCAACGACGCCTCAGCCGTACGCCCAGAAAGCCGATGCCGAGCCCCATGAGGGCCATTCCGATCCCCAGTGACATCGGGGAAATCTGGTGCGCGATGGGCCCGGGAAGGGCCTGAGGTTCCTGGTGACCTGCGGCGGCGGGTGCGGTACGGGTCGAGGTGGGCGTCGGCGCGGCCCAGGCGCCGTCCGGCTCCTCCGTCTCCAGTGCCTCGTCCTCCGCAGGAGGGGGCTCCGGCTTGGCCGGATGCGTAAGGGACGGGGCCGCCGAAGCGGAACGGGACGCGGAAACGGACGCCGAAGGCGACACGGACGCTCCGGTGGACGGCCTACGGGCCGGGTCGTCGCGGTCGTACGACCCGTCGTCACCCTCGTCATCGCTCGGGCTCACCGTTCTGGGGAGCCGTCCGGGCCGGGGCCGCCCCTCCCCGGCCTGCCGCCCGGCGAGAGAGGCGGAGGCGGCGGGAGAGGCCGTTGGTGAGGGGTCGGAGGCCTCGGACTCCTCGGCGTACGCAACGGGCGTGGCCAGCAGCAGAAACGAGGCGACCATGATCGCGCACTGTGTGCGGAGCCTTGGAGTCACCGGGTGACCCCCTCCCGTGCCGAGTCGCCGAGTCGCCGAGATATCGGACTCAGGGTCACATGCCATGACTCTTCCGGCATCTCGGGCGGCTGCACAAGGGAACGGGGAGAAGGGAGCGGGAACGGGAAACGGGAACGGCCCGGCACGCGCGCTGCGTGCCGGGCCGTTCCCGGGAAGACGGTGCGGGCCGGGTCAGCCCGACTTGCCCGTGGAGATCGTGAGCTCGAACTCCTGGCTCTTCGGCACGATGGCCTCGCCCGAACTCGGGTACTGCAGGATGACGGCGTCCTTGGGGTATTGAGGGTTGTCCTCCTCGGTCACCTTCCAGGTCCAGCCGGCTTCCCGAAGGCAGTCCTTCACCGAGAGGATGTCCTTGTAGAGGAGCTGCGGGGCCTGAACCTTCGACGGGTCGGTGCCGTCCTCCGTGGCGTCCGTGCACTTCGACTTGTCGATCGTCCGCGTACGGTCCGGCGCCTTGACGCCCGCCTCCACCGACTCGCTCGAGCTCGGGTCGCCGCCCGTGTTGTCCCCGCTCCCCGAGTCCTTGTTCAGCGAGATCACTGTGATCAGGCCGCCGACCGCCAGCAGCGCCACCACGATGGCGCCCACGATGACCGGCATGTTCCGCTTGCCGCCGCCGTTGCCGCCGCCGTGGCCGCCCGGCACCGCTGTCTGAGGTGAGATGGAGTACGGAGGCGGAGTCGAGGCCACCGGAGCATGCTGCTGGTACGGCGAAACCGGAGAGGGCGTCTGCGGGTACCCGTAGTGCGGTGCCGGAGCGGGCGCCGGGGTCGGCGGCCCGTACGGACCCGGCTGGTACGGCGTCTGCACGCTCTGCGGTGCCGAAGGCGCCTGGTCCAGCGGCGGGAAGACCGCGGAGCCGACCCCCGCGCCACTCGTCGTGGGCGCGCCGCCGATGATCACCGGCGCCCCCGTCTGCCCGGCGCTCGCCACCCGCGCGCACTCGTCGCGCATCGCTGCGGCGCTCGGGAAACGTTCGTTGGGGTTCTTCTTCAGCGCCCGCGCGACCAGTGCGTCCATCGCGGGCGTGACAGAGCGGTTGATCGTGGACGGAGCGACCGGCTCCTCCTGCACATGCGCGTACGCGATCGCCAGCGGCGAGTCCGCGTCGAACGGCAGCCGTCCGGTCAGCAGTTGGAACAGCATGATGCCGACGGAGTACAGGTCCGACCGCGCGTCCACGCCACGCCCCAGCGCCTGCTCGGGCGACAGATACTGCGGCGTGCCGACGACCATGCCGGTCTGCGTCATCGAGGTGACGCCGGACTGCATGGCGCGCGCGATGCCGAAGTCCATGACCTTCACGACATTGCGCTTGGTCATCATCACGTTGCCGGGCTTGATGTCGCGGTGGACCAGGCCCATCTCGTGGCTGGTCTCCAGGGCGGCCAGCACATCGGCCGTCACCTTCAGCGCCTTGTCGGCCGGCATCGCGCCGTACTGCGCAATGTCCGCCTGCAGTACGGATCCGAGCGGCCGGCCCTCGACGTACTCCATGACGATGTACGGCATCAACGAGCCATCGAGCTCGTCCTCGCCGGTGTCGAAGACCGACACGATGTTGGTGTGCGACAGCTTGGCGACCGCCTGCGCCTCGCGCCGGAACCGCTCGCGGAAGGACTGCTCGCGCCCCAGTTCCGTATGCAGCGTCTTGATGGCGACCTGACGGTCCAGGGCCGAGTCGTACGCGAGATACACGGAGGCCATGCCGCCTTCGCCGAGCAGGTCGCGCAGCTGATACCGGCCGCCGGCGACCGAACCTCCCGCATAGCGGCCCTGTGCGCCGTCCTGGCTCATTCTGTGCTTCCCCCTCGGCACGAAGGCCCGTGATCCGTATGGCCGCGACCCGTATTGCCGTGATCAGTATTGAGATGATCCGTTGGCGTGATCCGTATTACGGGCCAAGTCTGCCCGAGGGCAGAGACACGTCAAGCCAGGTGCCCGTTCCGTGACCGTACGCACAACAAGCGTCTCGGAAGCGTTACAGGAAAAGCATGGAATTTGCGGGCCGGACAGGCAGCGGGTTTGATGGCCGGTCCATCTCGAAACCGCCGCGCCGCCCGAAGGCTGTAGCGTGACGTGGCAGAGAACTGAGGACGACAGCGAATCCCGCACGCAACACTACGCAGGCGGACAGATACGACGGCGAGGACTGATGGCACCCGAACCCGAGGCCGGCAACGGCGGAGTGCCGGATGCGGCCGACTCCTGGGGCATCGGCGGAGTGGTCGGCGACGGCCGCTATCGCCTGACGCACCGTCTTGGACGCGGTGGCATGGCCGAGGTGTTCGCCGCGGAGGACGTACGGCTCGGCCGTACCGTCGCCGTCAAGTTGCTCCGACCCGATCTCGCCGAGGACCCGGTCTCCAAGGCCCGTTTCACGCGTGAGGCGCAGTCGGTGGCCGGCCTCAACCACCATGCGGTGGTGGCGGTCTACGACTCCGGCGAGGACGTGGTGGGCGGTCAGACCGTCCCCTACATCGTGATGGAGCTCGTCGAGGGCCGCACCATCCGCGATCTGCTCGTCAACGCTGAAGCCCCGCCGCCCGAGCAGGCGTTGATCATCGTCTCCGGTGTGCTGGAGGCGCTCGCCTACTCGCACCAGCACGGCATCGTGCACCGTGACATCAAGCCCGCGAACGTCATCATCACCAACTCCGGTGCGGTGAAGGTGATGGACTTCGGCATCGCGCGCGCCCTGCACGGCGCGCAGTCGACGATGACCCAGACCGGCATGGTCATGGGCACGCCCCAGTACCTCTCCCCCGAGCAGGCGCTGGGCAAGGCCGTCGACCACCGTTCCGATCTGTACGCCACGGGCTGTCTGCTCTACGAACTCCTCGCCCTGCGTCCCCCATTCACCGGCGAGACCCCGCTTTCGGTGGTCTACCAGCATGTCCAGGACATCCCGGTGCCGCCGTCCGAGGTCTCGGACGTGGTGCCGCCGGAACTCGACGGTCTGGTGATGCGCTCGCTCGCGAAGGACCCGGACGACCGGTTCCAGAGCGCGGAGGAGATGCGCGGCCTCATCCAGTACGGGCTGCAGATGCTGCAGCAGCAGGGCAGCCACTCCGGCACCTGGAACACCGGTCCGGTCGAGGTGCACGACGCCGCGTTCACCCCCGCGATGGGGGTGACCGGCCCGACGGCGATGCATCACCCGGTGCACGGCGAGACCTCGCAGGGGCCGCTGTTGCCGCCGATGAACCCCAACGACGGCGGATACGACGGCGGTCACCGGGACGGCCGGGGTGGCAAGGGCGGCCGCGGAAAGATGTGGCTGTTCGCCGTGCTCGCGGTGATCGCGATCGCGGCGGGTGTCGCGTTCGCGGTGGACAGGGCGAAGGAAGCCGGTACGGGTCAGAAGGACGACACGAAGACGTCGCAGTCCCCGACGACGCCGGAGGCTTCGCCGACGCCGTCCGAAGAAGAGTCGCAGAGCGAGGATCCGGACCCCACGGGCGACGAGCAGCAGCCGTCCTGGACGCCGTCCTGGACGCCGTCGTACACGCCGAGCGATCCGCAGACGCCGACGGACGACCCGACGACGGCTGACCCGACGGAGCCGACGGGTGATCCGACGGACGGTCCGACGACGGCGGATCCGACGGAGCCGACCGGGGATCCGACGGGGGATCCGACGGGCGGGCCGGGCGAACCGGGCGGGGGTCCCTGACGGGGCGGTGCGGTAGGCCTGGGGCTCAGCCCCAAAGCCGGCGCCTCAAACGCCGACGGGGCTTGGTACGGGGCTCTGCCCCGGGCCCCGGGCCTCAACCGCCGGACGGGCTGAAGTGTGGGGCTCCGCCCCACACCCCGCGCCTCAAGCGCCGGCGGGGTTGGACCTTGCTCAGCCCGTGAAGGCCTCGCACACCGCCTCGTACTCGCTCGTCCACCAGACCGCCAGGGCCGACGCCGCAGGGAACTGCGGGTCGGCCCTTCGGTCGTGCAGTTGGTAGCGCCAGCGCAGTATCCAGAAGTCGTTCAGCCGCTCCCACCACACCCGGTGGACCGCTGCCGTCAGCTCCGCCGCGTCCGCGCCGGCCGCTCGCCGGTAGGCCCGCGCATACGCCCGTACCTTCGTCAGCTCCAGCTCCCCGGCCGGCTGGACGAAGAAGATGGCCGCCGCCCGCACCGCCTCCTCCGCACGCGGCTGCACCCCCAGCCGGTCCCAGTCGACGATCGCGGCCGGCTCCCCGCCCCGGTAGAGCAGATTCAGCGGGTGGAAGTCGCCGTGCACCCAGCCGCCCGCGGACGCCGGGGGCGGTCTGCGGTCGGCATGGCGCTCCAGCAGTTCGCGCCGCTCCAGGAGGCGGTGTTCGGCCAGGGCGTCGAAGGCGTCCAGGGGGCGGGCCCGGCGGGCCAGCACCAGCAGTTCGTCGATGAGCGAGAACGTCTCCTCGGGGTCGGCGCTCTCGTACTGCCTGCCCTCGGTGGCGTCCACGTCCATGACCTGCTCCAGACAGGTGTGTACGAGCCCGAGGAGCGAGCCGAGCCGCTGGGACTGGAGGGTGGTCAGATGCGCGCCGTCGCGGTGCCGTCCGTCGATCCAGGGGTGCAGCGCGTAGCACCGTCCGCCGATCACCGCGACGGTGTCGCCGTGCGCGTCCTCGAGGGGTGGGGCGACCGGCACGCCGAGCATCTGGAGCCGCTGGGTCGCACGGTGCTGGCGGGTGATGGCCTCGCGGTCGCCGTCGAGATGGTGCTTGAGGAAGTACGCGCCACGGGTGGTGGCGAGCCGGTAGCCGCGGTTGAGGAGGCCCTGGGTGACGGGCTCGCAGGAGAGTGGTTCGCCCGGGTCCTTGTAGCGGTTCAGCAGTGGGCCGATGGGAGGGGCAGTTGCAGATGAGCGCGGCACTCGCCAGATGTTAGATCACGCAGCGTGGTCAATGGGCGGCTCTTGGAGATAATCCGGGGGTGCACCGTGACGAGGTGCGCCACGCCGCACGGACCAGTTCATGGGGTTCCTTCAGAAATGCGGCGATTTTCCCGACTTCGCGCGCGAAAGTGGTCTCACACATTTACTCTTCCCGTGTCCGGGGTGGCCGGGATAACGTGCCGGTGTTCCGGCGGCCTGCAAGGCTGTGACCAGTGGTTGTTCCCGCATTTCTCGATTTACTTGGAAATCCAAGCAAAATTGCAGGTCAAGTGGGGTTTCGCAGTAACGCGACACACTGGGTAACGTGCCTTTGGCAGGGCGCTCGCCGGGGCACCTGTCACGCCTGATCCTGGCCGAGTCGCACCCACCCCGTGCACAGGTACGGATACAGGCGAGCCGCACTGGTTTCCCGGCGGACCCCGGGGGCCGGACCGACGGAGGAGCACGCACGTGACCGTGGAGAGCACTGCCGCGCGCAAACCGCGCCGCGCCAGCAAGCGCGCGAGCGCAGCGAAGAAGCCGCAGAGTGCCGAGCCCCAGCTCGTCCAGCTGCTGACCCCCGAGGGGGTGCGCGTCGAGCACCCCGAGTACGAGATCGACCTGAGCCCGGACGAGCTGCGCGGACTGTACCGGGACATGGTCCTGACCCGCCGCTTCGATGCCGAGGCCACCGCTCTTCAGCGGCAGGGCGAGCTCGGACTGTGGGCGTCCCTGCTGGGCCAGGAGGCCGCACAGATCGGCTCCGGCCGTGCGCTGCGCGACGACGACTATGTCTTCCCGACCTACCGCGAGCACGGCGTCGCCTGGTGCCGCGGGGTCGACCCGACCAATCTCCTGGGCATGTTCCGTGGTGTGAACCACGGTGGCTGGGACCCCACCATCAACAACTTCCACCTGTACACGATCGTCATCGGCTCGCAGACGCTGCACGCCACCGGCTACGCGATGGGCGTGGCCAAGGACGGCGCCGACTCGGCCGTGATCGCGTACTTCGGCGACGGCGCGTCCAGTCAGGGCGATGTCGCCGAATCGTTCACCTTCTCCGCGGTCTACAACGCCCCGGTCGTGTTCTTCTGCCAGAACAACCAGTGGGCGATCTCCGAGCCGACCGAGAAGCAGACCCGGGTGCCGCTCTACCAGCGGGCCCAGGGCTTCGGCTTCCCCGGCGTCCGCGTCGACGGCAATGACGTACTGGCCTGCCTCGCCGTGACGAAGTGGGCGCTGGAGCGGGCCCGCCGCGGCGAGGGGCCGACGCTGGTCGAGGCGTTCACCTACCGGATGGGCGCGCACACCACGTCGGACGACCCGACCAAGTACCGCCACGACGACGAGCGGCAGGCCTGGGAGGCCAAGGACCCGATCCTTCGGCTGCGTACCTACCTGACGAACGAGGGGCACGCCGACGAGGCGTACTTCACCGCGCTGGACGAGGAGAGCGACGCGCTCGCCAAGCGGGTGCGGGAGGCGGTGCGGGCCATGCCCGACCCGGACGACATGGCCATGTTCGACCATGTGTACGCGGACGGGCACGCGCTCGTCGACGAGGAGCGCGCGCAGTTCGCCGCCTACCAGGCGTCCTTCGCCGAGGAGGGCAACTAGCCATGGCCGTACAGAAGCTTCCCCTCGCCAAGGCGCTCAACGAGTCGCTGCGCAAGGCCCTGGAGACCGACCCCAAGGTCCTGATCATGGGCGAGGACGTCGGCAAACTCGGCGGCGTCTTCCGGGTCACCGACGGACTGCAGAAGGACTTCGGTGAGGACCGGGTCATCGACACCCCGCTCGCCGAGTCCGGCATCGTCGGCACGGCCATCGGTCTCGCGCTGCGCGGCTACCGGCCCGTCGTGGAGATCCAGTTCGACGGTTTCGTCTTCCCCGCGTACGACCAGATCGTCACGCAGCTCGCGAAGATGCACGCCCGTGCGCTCGGCAAGATCAAGATGCCGGTCGTCGTCCGCATTCCCTACGGCGGCGGCATCGGCGCGGTCGAGCACCACAGTGAGTCCCCCGAGGCGCTCTTCGCGCATGTCGCGGGTCTGAAGGTGGTCTCGCCGTCCAACTCCTCCGACGCGTACTGGATGCTGCAGCAGGCGATCCAGAGCGACGACCCGGTCATCTTCTTCGAGCCGAAGCGGCGTTACTGGGACAAGGGCGAGGTCGACACCGAGGCGATCCCCGGCCCGCTGCACAAGGCGCGGACCGTGCAGACCGGCTCCGACATCACGCTCGCCGCGTACGGGCCGATGGTGAAGGTCTGTGTCGAGGCGGCGGCCGCGGCCGCCGAGGAGGGCAAGTCGGTGGAGGTCCTGGACCTGCGCTCGATGTCCCCGATCGACTTCGACACCATCCAGACGTCGGTGGAGAAGACGCGCCGCCTTGTCGTGGTGCACGAGGCGCCGGTCTTCTACGGCTCGGGCGCGGAGATCGCCGCCCGGATCACCGAGCGGTGCTTCTACCATCTGGAGGCCCCGGTGCTGAGGGTCGGCGGCTTCCACGCGCCGTACCCACCGGCGAGGCTGGAAGAGGAGTACTTGCCGGGCCTGGACCGGGTACTCGACGCCGTCGACCGCTCGCTCGCGTACTGAGAAGGGCCCCTGGAACATGTCTCGCTACCGCGAATTCAAGATGCCCGATGTGGGCGAGGGCCTGACCGAGGCCGAGATCCTCAAGTGGTACGTCCAGCCCGGTGACACCGTCACCGACGGCCAGGTCGTCTGCGAGGTGGAGACCGCGAAGGCTGCCGTCGAGCTGCCGATTCCGTACGACGGAGTGGTGCACGAGCTCCGCTTCGAGGAGGGCACGACGGTCGACGTCGGCACGTCGATCATCACCGTGGACGTGGCCCCGGGTTCGGAGCCGGAACAGCCCGCGGAGCCGGCGGCTCCTTTGGCCGCTGCCGCTCCGGTCGATGCCCCGGCCGAGAAGAAGCCGGAGGGCCGGCAGCCGGTCCTCGTCGGCTACGGCGTCGCCGAGTCCTCCACCAAGCGTCGCCCGCGCAAGGGGGCTTCGGTCCCGGAGCAGCCCCAGGCCGCGCCCGCGAGCACGTACTACGCGCCGCCCGCCGCAGCGGCGGTTCAGGGCGAGCTGAACGGCCACGCGGGCACGGTCACGCTGGACCGTCCGCTCGCCAAGCCGCCGGTCCGCAAGCTCGCCAAGGACCTCGGCGTCGATCTGACGACGGTCACGCCGACCGGTCCGGACGGGATCATCACCCGCGAGGACGTCCACGCGGCGGTGGCCACGGCGCCCGCTGCTGTCCTGCCGGAGCCGGTGGCCGAGGCCCCCGCGCCGGTGGCGGCGGGTGCGCGGGAGACGCGTATCCCCGTCAAGGGCGTGCGGAAGGCCATCGCGGCGGCGATGGTCGGAAGCGCCTTCACCGCGCCGCATGTCACGGAGTTCATCACGCTCGATGTGACGCGGACGATGAAGCTCGTCGAGGAGCTCAAGGCCGACAAGGACATGGCGGGGCTGCGGGTCAATCCGCTGCTGCTGGTCGCCAAGGCGCTGCTGGTCGCGATCAAGCGGAACCCCGAGGTCAACGCTGCCTGGGACGAGGCCAACCAGGAGATCGTGCTCAAGCACTATGTGAACCTGGGCATCGCGGCGGCCACCCCGCGCGGTCTGATCGTGCCGAACATCAAGGATGCGCACGACAAGACGCTGCCCGAACTGGCGGCGGCACTGGGTGAGCTGGTTTCCACGGCCCGCGAGGGCAAGACCACTCCGGCCGCCATGCAGGGCGGCACGGTGACCATCACCAACGTCGGCGTCTTCGGCGTCGACACGGGCACGCCGATCCTGAACCCGGGCGAGTCCGCGATTCTCGCGGTCGGCGCGATCAAGCTCCAGCCGTGGGTCCACAAGGGCAAGGTCAAGCCGCGCCAGGTCACCACGCTCGCGCTCTCCTTCGACCACCGGCTGGTCGACGGCGAGCTGGGCTCCAAGGTGCTGGCGGACGTCGCGGCGATCCTGGAGAACCCGAAGCGGCTGATCACCTGGTCCTGATCCGAAGGTCTGATCCACGGGCTCTGATCCACAGGCCCTGATCCACAGATCTGATCCGGCTGTTCCGCCGGCCTGATCCGCAGGTCACAAGGCAAGGCCCGGGCGAGTGACGCCCGGGCCTCTGCCATGCCTGCTCGGTGTGCCCGAAGGAGCAGCCCGAACTGTCCTTGTCCCTCCTCCGCCGACCGGACATGATCGTCCGGAGCGGCGGCAGACGATGACTGGCGATGGGGAACACCATGACTTCAGTGCGCCGTTCGGCGTTTTTCGATGCCGACGAGACGGTGATCACGACCAAGAGCATGTTCGCGTTTCTGCGCCACTGGATGGCTCAGAACGGAGACTCCGGGTCCGGATACGACAGGATCATGGCGGACATCAGGGCCATGGCTGCGAACAACGTCGACCGCAGCGAGATCAATCGCACCTACTACCGGCTCTTCAAAGGCGTACCGCAGCGGGAGCTGACGGCAGCGGGCCGTGAGTGGTACGCCGGCTACCGCGCCGGGCCCACCGCGTTCGTCGGAGCCACGCTGGACGCCCTGGACGAGCATCGTGCGGCCGGCGATCTGATCTGCCTTGTCTCCGGCTCGTTCCGCGGTGTTCTCCTGCCGCTTGCCGAGGAGATCGCTGCGGACGTCATCCTGTGTACCGAGCCCGTCGTCACGCACGACGGACTGCTCACCGGCGAGGTGCACCAGCCGATGATCGGCGCGGCGAAGAGTGCCGCGGTGGCACGCACCATCGCCGAACAAGCCCTCTCACCTGCGGATTGCTATGGATACGGCGACCATCTGTCCGACCTGGGACTGCTGGAGCAGGTCGGGAACCCTCATGTCGTCGACGTTGATCCGGCATTGGTCGCCCTCGCGAAGGAGCGGGGCTGGCCGGTGCTGTCGTCCGCTCCCGCGCCTGCGCGCCGCGCGGCCGACCGCTGAAATGTAGGGCGGTAATTCCACTTCGATTAACCCCCGGGTATTTCTGCCGGGGGTTCTTTTCGCTTTCTTTCCCATCGTGTTGCCGGTTTATTAACGAAATCGTCCGGCGGGTCATTCTGGTATGCACTTACGGTGCGGTAGTTATTTCCTGAACTTCTTTTGTATCATGTTCAATTTGTTGGTGGTGAGCTATATCACATAGGATGGCTGAATCCCGTCGGTATCCTTGACTTGTGCCCGGAGTCGGATGACCGCCGGCGCGCTTCAAAGCAACAGGGGGTAGTCTTGCTGGGCGTCTCGGAAATTAAGGAAAGAGAGATCACTGTACGGCGCGTCGTCGTGGCAATCGGGAATGGATTGCTGCGTTACGGCGTCGAGCGAATGCTTCAAGTGCCACCGAAGGTCGAGATCCGCTCCCTGCCGGGGCTCGCCGGAGCGCTTTCTGACGGTCTCGACGACGGAGACCTGCTCATCGCGCTGCTGAGTGAGGTCGACGACGCAGTTGCCGCGGAATTACGCCAGAACGAGGATCGCGGAGTCCGCATCATGCTGCTCATCGAGGACGACGATCTCGATGAGCTGCCCAATATGACCGGTATCAGGGCCGGCTTTGTGAAGATCGACGGGATCAACGAGGACACTCTGAACAAGGCGCTGGCCTCTGTTGCCGGGGGTAACGTGCCCATCCCTCCTGAGCTCGCCCAGGATCTGCTCCTGCTCGCGACCCGGCGCAACGACGCGCCGCGGGGTCAGCTGAGGCTGACCCCGCGGGAGCAGGAAGCACTTGTGCTCATGGTCGAGGGGCTGAGCAACAGGCAAATTGCCCGCAGGCTGCAGATATCCGAGCACGGAGCGAAGCGCCTGGTGGCCAATATTTTGGCAAAGATGGACTGCAACAATCGCACGCTCGCTGTTTCAAGGGCTCTGCGTGAAGGCCTCTACGAGCGTTATGTGAAAGCCCGCGAAATGAACTGACAACCCTCTGTGAAGGTCTTGTACAAGGGGCTGCTACGAGGGGATCTCATAGTAAGCGGAATCCCCCCAGGTTGCGGTTGCCAGGTGGCCCTCGGCGTCAATGCCGAGGGCCACAGGCGAACTGAGACCGGTCAGCACGGAGGTGATCGAGCCATCGCGGGCCACCCGTTTGATCGCACCCGCCGTGCGGTCGGTGACAAAAACGGAACCCGCCTTGTCGGCGACGATTCCCACACCGAGTCCGTCGAAGTCCTTGGAGTGGGTTTCCACGGTCCCGTCCCGCGTGACGCGGGACAGCACGCCACCCTCGTAATTCGACACATAGATCGTGCCGTCGGCGGCCTCGACCACGCCCACCGGGGTGCGCAGCCCGTCGGCAACCCGGCTGCTTCTCCCGTCCGGGGAGACGCTCATGAGCTCGTTGCTCGCCCGGTTGGTGACCAGGAGGTTGTGCCGGGAGTCGAAGCTGATGCCGGTCGGGGTGTGGAAGCCGGAGGCGAACTTCTCCAGCTTCCCCGCGGCCGGGGCGCGGTAGACGACATCGGCGTTGTAGTCGGCGATGTAGAGGACGCCCTGCCGGTCCACGGCCAGACCGGCGGGGGCTTGAAGACCCTTGACGTGGACGGAGCGCTTGCCGTCGCGGGTGATCCGCTCGACCGTGCCGGCCGACCAGTTGGACACGTACACCGAGCCGTCCCGGCCGTAGGCCAGACCGGTCGGCGACGAGAAGCCCGTGTACTTCGGCTTCCCGGCCCCCGGGGCCTTCGCGGCGGGCTCGCCGCCCGTTCCGCCTCCCTGGGTGGGGGGACCGGAGGAGGCGGAGGATCCCGGCGACTGCGATGCGCCGGAGCGCCCCGCGTCGTCGTCGCTTGTGCAGGCTGCCACGGAGGACACCAGCAGGCCGCCCACGAGAAGCTTCGGCAGGAGTAAGGAACGCATGACCACCTCTTGGGGGAGTGGATGAGTGCGCCGACAGACAACGTACGAGTTGGAGCGCACTCCACCGCAAGGGCCGACCGGACTGCGGAACGGCTCAACGCCCCTTGCTGCGTGCAAAGTCGGTCACGGACTGGGCCATGTAGTCGGTCATCTCGTCGGTGAGCCCGGGGTGCACACCGATCCAGAAGCTGTGCTCCGTGATGATGTCGCTGTTGGTCAGGTCGCCGGCCACGCGGTAGTTCGTGCCCTGATAGGCCGGGTGCCGGGTCAGGTTGCCCGCGAAGACCTGGCGCGTGCCGATGCTCCTCGCCTCCAGGAAGGCCACCAGCTCACGGCGGGTGAAGGGGGCGTCCGGCAGCACGGTCAGCACAAAGCCGAACCAGCTCGGCTCGCTGTTCGGGGTGGCGCTCGGCAGCAGCAGGCCCGGCACGTCCGCCAGCGCGTCGTGCAGCCGCTGCCAGTTGCGCCGGCGCGCCTCGATGAAGACGGGCAGCTTGGCCAGCTGGGTCAGACCCAGCGCGGCCTGGCTGTCGGTCGCCTTGAGGTTGTAACCCACATGGGAATAGATGTACTTGTGGTCGTAACCCTCGGGCAGGGTGCCCAACTGCCAACGGAACCGCTTGGCGCACTTGTTGTCCTCGCCGGGAGCACACCAGCAGTCCCGTCCCCAGTCGCGCAGCGACTCGACGATGCGCGCCAGATGCAGATCGCTCGTGGAGACCACCCCGCCCTCGCCCATCGTGATGTGGTGCGCGGGATAGCAGCTGAGCGTCGACAGATCACCGAACGTACCGGTCAGCCGGCCGTCGTAACGGGCGCCCAGGGCATCGCAGTTGTCCTCGACGAGCCACAGGTCGTGCTGCTCGGCCAGCTCCGCGATCTCGCGGGCGGCGTACGGATTGCCCAGCGTGTGGGCGAGGGCGATCGCCCTGGTCCGCGGGCCGATCGCCGCCGCGATCCGGTCCACGCTCGCGTTGTACGTACCGAGCTCGGTGTCCACGAACACCGGCACCAGGCCGTTCTGCAGCACCGGGTTGACGGTGGTGGGGAAGCCCGCGGCGACGGTGATGACCTCGTCACCCGGAACCAGCCGCCGGTCGGCCAGCTGCGGGGACGTCAGCGCGCTGATCGCCAGCAGATTGGCGGACGAGCCCGAGTTCACCAGGTGCGACTTGCGTACGCCGATGGTCTTGGAGAAGCGGCTCTCGAATTCCTGCGCGGTCTTCTTCGCCACGATCCGCATCTCCAGTGCGGCCTCGACGAGTGCCACGCGGTCCTCGTCGTCGAAGACCGGCCCTGAGGAGTACAGCGGTGTCACACCGGGCACGAACGGCCGGTCGGACTCGGTGGAGCGATGGAACTTGCGTACGGCGTCGAGGAGCTGGGCCTTGGCCTCTTCACGGCTGTCTGTCTGCACGGGTGCGCTGGTCACACTGGACCCCTTCGCTTCGTGTGGTGGGAAATCAGGACTGACCGCGGTCAGCGGCCCTCGGCTTCGAAGGCCGTCTCCAGCAGGCGGACCGTCTCGTCGAGGCCGGTGCGTGCGGCGTTCTCGTTCTGCAGCCGCCACGCGACCTCCTGCAGGCCGGGCTCCTCCAGCACGCTGCGTACGGATTCCCTGATGGCCTCCACCGAGGCCTCCTCCGGGTGCAGTACGCGCGCGGCGCCGACCTCGGCGATCCGGTCCGCATGCTGGTACTGGACGCACATCTGCGGGAGCCCGAGCTGAGGAAGGCCGGCGGCGGTCGCGGCCATGGCGCTGCCCGCACCCCCGTGGTGGATGACCGCCGTGCAGGTCGGCAGCACCTGCGAGAGCGGCAGCGTGTGGATCAGCCGGGTGCGCGCCGGACGCTCGCCCAGCTGGTCCAGCTTGATGTGGTCGCCGACCGCGATGACCACATCGATGTCGAAGGCGGCCAGCGCCTGGACCGTGCGCTGGAGGACATTGGCGTGGTCACCGCCGATCGGCGCGTTGCCGAGGGTGACGAGCACGCGCGGTGCGTCGGGCTGCTCGAACAGCCACTGAGGCATGACACCCGCCCCGTTGAAGGGGACGTACCGGCTGGGCACGGCGTTGGCCGGCGGGGTCCGCCACTGCAGTTCCGGCGGGCAGTTGTCGATGATCTTCCAGTGGCTGTGTGCCTCCTCGCCGAGGCCCCACTTGCGGCGGATCGGCCGCAGCGCCTCAGCGATCGGCTCGTCGACCGCGGGGTCGGCCAGCAGCCCCCAGCCGTGCAGGACCGTCGGCACACCGATCAGACCCGCCGCTATGGGGGCCGCGTACTCCCAGTCGGTGCACAGGATCAGGTCGGGCCGCCAGGTGTCGGCGACGGCCACGGTCCGGTCCACGGTCCGCTCGGTGGCGGGCACGTAGTAGTCGATGATGTGGTCGGTCAACTCGGCGATCGACGAGCCCTGCTGGGCCCGCTTGGTGCCGAGGTCGCCGAGACGGAAGTCCTCGGCGACCGCCACGGACGAGATTCCCGCCTCGGCGGTCAGCCGCGCGAACCTGTCGGGCAGCGCGGCCAGCACCTCGTGACCGGCGTTCCGCAATGCCCACAGCGTCGAAATCATTGGATAGAGATGCCCCTGGTTGGGGGCACTGGTCGCCAGAATTCGCATTGCTCGAACATAAGGAATCGCTTTTCCCTCGGTCAATGCCCGCCAATTATCAGCCCTTTGGGTGTAGCCGTCTGGTGCATGCCCTCACGGGCAGCCCAGAATCGCCTTGTCGGGCGGCCTGTGCCGCTGGCAGGGTCATCGGCATTCGTCCTCGAATGCTGGACAGGTGAATTCCATGCGCATTCTGGTTACCGGCGGGGCAGGCTTCATCGGTTCGCACTATGTGCGCAGCCTCCTCGGCAGCGATCTGCCCGCGCGCGCGGTGGAACGGCTCACCGTGCTCGACAAGCTGACCTACGCCGGAAGAAAGAGCAATATCGCGGCACATCTCGCTGATCCGCGGCTGACGTTCGTGCACGGCGACATCGGTGACCCGAAGCTGGTCGACGAGGTCATGGCCGGCCAGGACGTCGTGGTGCACTTCGCCGCCGAGTCGCACGTCGACCGGTCCATCGCCGAAGCCTCGGTCTTCGTCCGTACGAACGTGCTCGGCACAGAAGTGCTGCTCAGCGCGGCTCGGCGGCATGACGTCGGCACCTTCGTACATGTCTCGACCGACGAGGTCTACGGCTCCCTGGAACGGGGCTCATGGCCCGAAACCGATCCGGTGAACCCCAACTCCCCCTACGCGGCGAGCAAGGCGTCCTCGGATCTGCTGGCCCTCGCGTACCACCGGACATACGGAATGGACGTACGCATCACCCGCTGCTCCAACAACTACGGCCCGTACCAATTCCCCGAGAAGGTCATCCCGTTGTTCGTGACCAATCTTCTCGAAGGGAAGAAAGTGCCGCTCTACGGCGACGGAATGAACGTACGCGACTGGCTGCATGTCGACGATCACTGTCACGGCATCCGGCTGGTGGTGGAGAAGGGGCAGCCGGGTGAGATCTACAACATCGGCGGCGGGCAGGAACTGGCCAATATAGAACTGGCCCAACTGCTCCTCGACGCACTCGGCCACGGCCGGGAAATGATCGAGCATGTCGAGGACCGCAAAGGCCACGACCGTCGCTACTCCGTGGACTGGTCGAAGGCGCGCGCGGAAATCGGCTATGAGCCGCGACACGACTTCTCCTCCGGGCTCGCCGACACCATCGACTGGTACCGGGAAAACCAGGACTGGTGGACGGCGCTGAAGAAAAGGTGAATCGCTGATGCGTGGAATCATCCTGGCGGGCGGCGCCGGCACCCGGCTGCGGCCGCTGACCTCGGTGACATCGAAACAGCTGCTCCCGGTCTACGACAAACCCATGATCTACTACCCGCTCTCGATCCAGCTGCTGGCCGGGATCCGCGAGATCCTGATCATCACCACCCCCGAGAGCCGCGAGGACTTCCACCGGCTGCTCGGGAACGGGGAGCGGCTGGGCGTGCGGATCGAGTATGCCCAGCAGGACGAACCGCGCGGCCTCGCCGACGCCTTCCTGCTCGGCCGCCGCTTCATCGGTGACGACCAGGTCTGCCTGGTCCTCGGCGACAACATCTTCCACGGTCAGGACCTGCCGACCATTGTGCGCAAGGAGGTCGCGCAGCTCGAAGGGGCGACCCTCTTCGGCTACCAGGTGGACGATCCTCAGCGGTACGGCGTCGCGGTACTGGACGACGAGGGCCGGCTGGTCGACATCGAGGAGAAGCCCGCCGAACCCAAGTCGGACCTGGCGGTCACGGGTCTCTACCTCTACGACAACGACGTGGTCTCCTACGCGGCACAGCTGTCGCCCTCCGCGCGCGGCGAACTGGAGATCACCGACATCAACCGTCGCTATGTGGAACAGGGCAGGGCGCGGCTGGTGAATCTGGGCTCCGGTACGGCGTGGCTGGACACCGGGACCCACGACAGCCTCTTCGAGGCGGCCGGCTATGTCCATGCCGTGCAGTCGCGGCAGGGGGTGCAGATCGCCTGTATCGAGGAGGTGGCGTTCCGGATGGGGTTCATCGGGGCCGACGATGTGGCCAACAGCATCGACGCGTACGGGCGTTCGTCGGACTACGGACGTCATCTGGCGCGGCTGGTGGGCTGAGCGCACGACAAGGATGGCCGTCCCGGGGGGTGGGGACGGCCATCCGGCATGTAGGTGCTTCAGGATGTGGTGGCGGCTGCCGTGGAGAGCTTCTGCGCCAGCAACGTCAGCACGTCGTCGAGGGTGTGCTCGAGGGTGATCTCCTCCTCGTCGACCGGGGTGCCGAACTCGTTCTCCAGGGCGGTGGCGAGCTCCACCAGGGTCAGCGAGTCGAACTCCAGGGACTCCAGCGTCGGGTTGTCCGCCAGCGCGGCGGCATCGAGCTCGAAGGTGGAGAGAAGGATTGCCGTCACCCGGCTCAACAGGTCGCTCATAGATCTTTTCTCCTCATCGGTGATGGGCTTTCAGTGGTCGGTGTCACGAGGTGACTGCGGTGACATCCGGCCAGCGCAGTACGGTCGAGGCCCAGGTCAGCCCGCCGCCGAAGGCCGTCAGCAGCACGCGCTGCCCCGGCCGCAGAGTGCCGGAGGCGGCCGCGTCGGCGAGCGCGAGCGGTATCGAGGCGGCGGAGGTGTTGCCCACCCGCTCGATCTGCGAGACGACCCGCTCGCCCGGGACGTCCAGCTCGGCGGCGACGGCGTCGAGGATGCGCTGGTTCGCCTGGTGGGCGACGACATGGTCGAGGGTGTCGGCACTCCAGCCCGCACTCGCCAGCACCCGCCGCGCGGACTGCGACATATGGGCCACGGCGTTGCGGTAGACCCGCTTGCCCTGCATCTGGAAGTAGTGGTCGGCCCGTTCGACGCTCTGCCCGGGGGCCGAGCGCTGGCGTGAACCGCCCGCGGGGATCGTGATGAGATCGGCGAGCGACCCGTCGCTGCCCAGGTCGTACGGTCCGAGCGCGCCCTCCTCGTCCGCCGTGCCCGCACGCAGCACCACGGCGCCCGCCCCGTCCCCGAACACCGCACGGGTGGTGCGGTCCTGCGGGTCCAGGATGGTCGAGTACGCGTCCGCGCCGATCACCAGCACCCGCTCGGCGATGCCGGCGGCGATGAAACCCGAGGCGACGGCGAGGCTGTAGACGAATCCACTGCACACGGCCGCCACATCGAAGGCGGGTACGGGGCCGAGGCCGAGACGTCCCGCCACATCGGGTGCGGTGGCCGGACACGGCCTGTCCGGCGTCGTGGTGGCCACCACAACCGCGTCCACGTCCGAGGATCCGGCCGACTTCAGGGCACGAAAACCCGCTTCGACCGCGAGGTCGGAGGTGGCCATCCCCTCGTCGATCACATGCCGCCGGGCGATGCCCGTACGGCTGCGGATCCATTCGTCGCTGGTGTCCAGTTCGGCGGAGAGGTCATGGTTGGTGACCACTCTGGCCGGCAGCCAGGAGCCGACACCGGTGACGACGGCGGCCCGGTGGCGCCCCTGAAGTTGATTGCCCGGTTGACTCTCCGGTCCTGAAACCATGTCATTCATCCCCTTGTCGAAGCCGCGTCGAAAGTCTTCCAAGTGGTGTCAGAAATAGGGAATTTCATGGAAGCCGGTTTCGAAAGTATTCATCGAAGTGGGCTGGCGTCAACGGATATCTAGGGGATGCTTGCAGGTCACATCGGGCGGCGTAGCCGAACGGCCACCCCGGTCTGGCAGTTGTGCCGCGGGAATTCGGGAAACTAATGTCCATGACGTACTTCCTGGGCGGTTGTTACGCCGAAATTACCGGGAGAGGAACGGAAGATGAGCACCCACGTCATGGTGGTCGCGGACCGCTTCACCGGCTTTGTGCACTCGGACGACGTCCGCACGATCTCCGGACTGACTGCGGAGATCAACAAGGGCGTGTTCGACGACGGAGACGGCGAGGTCCTGCTGCACGAAGGGCAGGGCGTCGGCAGCTTCGAGCGCACGTACGTCCAGCAGGCCATCGACCGTCGCAAGCTGACCGACCGGATTCGCTTCACCGGTCCGGAGGTGGCGCCGGAAGGCCGCGATGTAGTGCACAAACACAGCGAGAACAACGTCTTGCTGGCCGGCCTGAGGCAGCTGGACGAGGCGCGTTACGCCGCTGACATCCGGGTGCACGGCGACAACGAACTCCTCCTCGACCACCAGACCGGCGAGCACGTCCAGGGCATGGTCATCGTCGAGGCGGTGCGCCAGCTGTTCCTCGGTGTCTTCGAGCGCGGGTACCGCAATCGCTGGCCTCTCAGCGATTTCTACATCGTCTGGAACTCGGTGAATCTGACGTTCGGGAACTTCCTCTTCCCGCTCCCGGCAGAAATACGCTGTACCGTGCGTGAGCTGTCGGTCGACAAGCCGGACCGGCAGCTCGACTTCGAGCTCGACTTCGAGCTGTATCAGAGCGGAAAACTGGCGGCTTCGGGGCAGGTCGGTTTCTCCGGATTCCCGCGCCAGAAAATCGCCGTACTTGAGCGCCGCAAGGCTCAGAAGGCCCTCAAGGGTCACCTTGGGGCCAGCGCCTGACCTCGTGCACTTCTTCACTCCACTTCACTTCTCCAGGAGGAAATCCTCGTGTCCGCACGCCTGTTGCTCGTGACCGAAGTGCCGGTGCAGAGCGAAGAGATCGACAAGACCAGCGCGGCCTGGGCGGCCCACAACGCGGCCTCCGGCCACCACGGCTCCGTGCTCTACCGCTCGCTCGACGACGCCGGCCTGCTGGTGGAGCTGACGCCCATCGCCGGCCTCGCAGAGATCGCCGAGCGCGAGGCTGCCCACCGGGAGCTCTACACCACGATCGCGCCCGCCCTGGCCGGGGACTTCCGCCGCCAGGTCGTCGAGTTCGTCGAGGCACCGAAGGACACGGACGAGCCGCTGCCGGCCACTCCGTACATCCAGCTGAGGCACGTCGAGGTGAAGCCGCCGGTGCACGACGCCTACCGGGAGTGGCGGGACCGCACGATCTTCGACGTCGTACGCACACATGACGAGGTCGAGGTCTTCCTGGCCTACCACTCACTGCTGAGCACCGAGCCCGGCGTGCTGTTCGTCTCCGGATTCTCCGTCGAGCCCGACGTCTACCAGGCGGTGTTCACCTCCCCCCGGTACCAGGACATCGTCAAGCAGGCCGGGGACACGTACATCACCGACCGGGGGCTCTACACCCGGATCTACGCCCGCGTCGAGAACTGAGGGGATCCCATGACTGAGGTGCGGGATACGGACCGAGAGGTGGCCGTCGTCAGCGGCGCCACCGGCGGAATCGGCGGCGCGGTCGTGGAACGGCTGGCCGCGGACGGCGCGCACGTGGTGCTGCTCGGCCGTGACGCGGCCCGGCTGGAAGCGGCCCGCAAGCGCATCGCCGGGCGGCTCGGCGAGAGTGGCGACGCTGCGCGCGAGCTCACCGCCGTGGTCCTCGACATCAACGAGACCGCGTCGGTCGAAGAGGGCATCGCCTGGGTGGTGGGCCGTTTCGGCCGGATCGACGTCCTGGTGAACGCGGCGGGCGACGGACCGGTGGCCCCGCTCCTGGAATCCACCGACGAGCAGTGGGACACCACGGTCAACAGCAAGCTCTTCGGCGCGATACGGCTCACCAGGGCCGTCGCCAGGGCCATGGTGGAGCGGAGAGCCGGCCGGATCGTCTTCATCAACGGCTCGTTCCGCCGCGAGCCCGATCCGCTCTTCGTGATCAATGCAGTCGCCAACGCCGGGCTCGGCGGTTTCGCCAAGGCGATCTCCCGCGACCTGGGCGGGAGCGGACTGCGGGTCAACACCGTGGACCCGGGTGCGACCGACACCGATCTGTGGACACAGACTCTCGCGGACCTCGGGCAGCGCTTCGGCATCAGCCCCGACCAGGTGGGCCAGGACTTCCTCGGCAAGACGCCGTACGGATCGCTGCCGACGCCCGCCGATGTCGCGGGGGCGGTGGCCTATCTCGTGTCGCCCGGCGCAGCCCAGGTCAACGGAGCCTCGATCACCGTCGACGGCGGCGCCTCGGTGGCGCTGTAGGTGGAGGGAGCCGACATGGTCACCACGGCACAGACAGCCTCCTCCGCTGCCGCGCGTTCCGCGGCGGCGTCCTGGCGTGCGGCCGTCATCGCCGCGGCCGCAACCTGCTGCGCGGTCTCCACGATCTATATGACGCAGCCGGTCTTTCCCGAGATCGCCGCGTCCCTCGATGTCGGCCCGGAGGACGCGCGGTTCGTCTTCACCGTGGCGAGCTTCGCGTACGCCCTGTCGTTCTTCCTCTTCGGGCCGCTCTCCGACCGGTTCCGCAGCAAGGTGCTGGGCGCGGCCGGGGCGGTGACGGTCGCCGTACTGATCGCCATTGGCGCGGTCGTCCCCGGCTTCACCGCGTTCGCGCTGCTGCTCGCCGCGGCCGGGATCGCGGCCGCGGCGGTACCGGCCGCGATGATCGCGCTGATGCCGAGGATCGCCCCCGACGGTCTGGTGGGCGTCTTCTTCGGGCTGATCATCGGGGCCACGGTCGCGGGCATCACCCTCGGACGCTCCTTCACCGGGGTTGTCGCCGGCTGGGCGGACTGGCACAAGGCGGTGCTGCTGCTCGCGGCGCTCAATGTGCTGACCGCGGTGCTGATGCGGCTGCTGCCGGCGCCGGGCGCGGCAGATCAGCGGGTCCGCAAGCCGGTGGGGCAGGCGTATCTGGCAGCGCTGCGGATGTTCGGACAGGGGCCTGTGGTCCGGCTGTTCGGCGTCGGGGCGCTGCTGTTCTTCGGGTATCTCGGACTCGTCACCTTCCTCACCTATCGGCTGCAGGGCGCCCCCTTCCACTACAGCGCCGGTGCGATCGGCACGGTCAGCCTGATCGGTCTGACCGGAGTGCTGGGCGCACCGCTGGCCGGACGGCTGAGCAGCCGGATCGCGCCGCGCCATGTCGTGCTGCTGGGCCTCGGCCTGGTGCTGGCCGGTGTCGCGGCGCTCGGGGCGGCGAGAGGCACCGCGCTGCTGGTGGTGGGAATGCTGCTGCTCTTCCTCGGCGTCTTCTCGTGCCAGCCGGCCGTGCTGGTGCTGCTCGCGCGGGCCGTGCCCGAGGAGCGGCGGGGTGCCGCCTCGTCCATGTACATGCTGGTCTGCCTGCTCGCGGGCAGTGCCGCCAGCGCCGCGCTCGGCCCCGTGTGGACCGGCGGCGGCTGGGGTGCCGTGGTGGCCACCGGTGCGGGTTCCGTGGCACTCGCGGCCGCACTCGCCGCACTCGGCTTCCGCGACAGCACGGCAGTCCGGGACAACACAGCAGTTCGGGACAACACAGCAGAAGGGAGCGGTTCGCGATGAGCCGTTCGGGGACCTACCGGCTCAGCCCCACCACCCAGGGGCCGTCCTATCCGCCCAGTGAGATCGTCGACGCCGACGGCGACTTCGTGGTGATCGGCATGATCAACCGGGAGGGCCCTTCGGGGGGTCTCGAACGGTCCTGGGGATCGGCGATCGTCAGCCCCAAGAGCGAGTTGCCGCCGTTCGGCGAGCAGGTCCCGTACACCATCGTGCGTGAGCTCGGCGACGAACTCGACACGGCGGACCGGGACATGGTGCTGTATACGCTGCCGCTTCCGCTGCCCTGCAACAACTACCCGATGGTCTTCGCGCCCGAGCAGCGCCCCGACGCCAACGAGATCGTACGGCCGAGCTATCCGCTGCATCAGGCGCCGATCCCCGACTTGCGTCCCGAGGACGGGCCCAAGGTGACCGAGCCGATCACGCTCGGCCGATGGGTCCAGGCGGAGGGGGAGCTGGAGGTGGAGCTCACCGAGGACGGCCGCGGCGCCGTGTTCCGGATGGAGTTCGGGGGGCTCGTCCCCAGCAGCCTCTACACCGTGATGTCCCTGCGCCAGCACGACCTGGACCCGGCCGGTCCCACCAGGCCGGGGCCGCTGGGTGTGCCCAATGTCTTCGTCACCGACGAGGAGGGCAGAGCCAGTTACCGCGCGACCATGCCCCATCCCTTCCCGGCACCCGGCACACCGGGAGCGAACCGGATCATCAATGTCGTGGTGCTGTGGATGAGTTATCAGCAGAACTACGGCGGTGCCATCGGCTGGTTCGGTCTGGGCGGGGATATTCACGCCCAGTTGAAACTCCAGAAGCCTGCATTTCACGAATTTGTAACGACGGAATGAATCGAGGTCGGCGGCTGTGCCGTTCATCACTGTGACCACCTGGCCGAATCAGACGGACGAGAAGTGCCAGGAGCTGATAGAGGAGATCACGAAGGCCACGCACAAGGTCACCGGAGCGCCACTCGACAAGATAGCGGTGGTTATTCAGGAGATTCCCCAGAATCGCTGGGGCGAGGGTGGGATCATGGCTACGAACCCGGAGTTTCCGGAGTTGAGCCGGCGTCGGTCCTGAGCCGGCGCAGGTCCTGACCATGGAACAAGGAGTCACCCAGGCATGGCAGTTGAGTCCCACAACGAGAAGGACCGCTACACCAGGGGGTTGGCCATCCTGCAGCAACTGGCCGCTGAGGAACGTCCTTCGGTGCTCGACAGCTTCTCCGACATCGCACCGGATCTCGGCCGGTTCACGGTGGAGTTCCCCTACGGCGACATCTATGCGCGGTCCTCACTCACGCTGCGCCAGAGGCAACTGGCGACAGTGGGCGCCCTGACGGCTCTCGGAAATGCCGCACCGCAGCTGAAGTTCCATATCAGCGGAGCGCTCAATATCGGTGTGACGCGGCGCGAGATCGTCGAGGCGATCCTTCATGTCGTGGTGTACGCGGGATTCCCGGCGGCCATCAACGGCATCAATGTTGCCAAGGCGGTGTTCGCGGAGCGCACGGACGACGGCGACGAGGCCCCGCACGGGGTCAGCGAGAAGGATGAATCGCCGCGCTACGACCGTGGCTGGGACGCGCTCGCCGAGATCGACGGCCATGCGGGCGAGGCGGTGATCGAGAGCCTCAAGGACATCGCTCCCGATCTCGCCCGCTACATCGTGGAGTTCTCCTTCGGCGACATCTACACGCGCGGCGGCTTGGACCTGCATGCCCGCGAGGTGGTGACGATCGCCGCATGCACCGCGCTGGGGACGGCCCGTCCTCAGCTCAAGGTGCATGTGAACGGGCTGCTCAACGTCGGCGGCACACAGGACGAAGTCGTCGAGACCATCCTGCAGATGGCCGTCTACGCGGGCTTCCCCGCCGCGATCAACGGCATCACGGCCGCCCGCGAGGTCTTCGCGGAGCGGGCGGCCGCCGGTCACTAGGGCGCCAGGTTCGGGTATGCCCGGGCGGCCCGCGGGGGCACCGCGAACGTCGCCCGGCTCCGTACCTCCATCACCGAGTTGATGCCGTTGTTGCGGCGGACCCCGATGTCGCCGTGATGCCCGCGCGCGTCCGCCGCGTTCATCACCGCGCGGGTGGCGTTGAAGTCCTCCATGGTGCGCTGCAGGGACACGAAATGGGTCCCCGGCGCACCATGGTCGAGGGTCGCGAAATCCCGCCGGTTGATCCGGGGACGCCCGTGGAGCCGGGCGCGGCCGGTGGCCTGCGCATGTCCGACCGATCCGTGCGCGCCGGCCAGCGCGGGCAGCCGGTCCGCGTCGCTGCGTGCGTCGTCCACCAGCTTTTCGGCCTCGTCGGCGCTGATGCCGGGGGCGTACATCCGGGCGCTGCGGGTGTCGCGGTCCTGCTCGTACCAGCTGTCGAGGTCGAGCTCGATATAGCTCACATGCATGGTGGTGCCGCCGGCCAGCGGGCCCTCGGCGACGGTGATGCTCTGTTCGGTCGCCTGGTTGCCGCGCAGCCCCGAGTGGAAGCCGAGCAGCAGCGGCGCCTTCGGGGAGAGCCCGCGCTCGGGCAGCCGCTCGGCGGGCAGCCCGCCCCCGACGAAACCGGTGCGTACCTCCCGTATCCGCAGCCGTGCGCGCTGGTCCAGCGGGCCGGGTCCGAAGAGCGCGTCGGTGACTTCCGAGAGGCGGTCCTCGTCGTCGGACGCCAGATGCAGACAGGCGTCGATGTCCTCCAGCGCCGGGTTCTCCCAGCGTGCCATGGGGATGGCGCGGGGTACGGGGGAGCGGATGGCCGTGTGCCGCGCGTACCAGCCGAATCCCCAGCCCAGGCAGGTGAGCAGTCCGTCGGGTCCGTACGGGAGACGCTCCTCCAGGGCGGCGAGCGCACCCTCGAGGCGCTCGGTGTCCGCGGCGGCGGGGTGGTCCAGGACGTCGAGCATGAGCAGCCGATGGAAGCGCGGGGCGAGCGGACGGCCCTCCTCGTCGGCACGAAAGGTCGGTTCCCATGCGTGCTGGGCCTCGGGCAGTTTCATACGAGTTCCTTGTGGGGCGCGGCGTCGGGCTGGAGGCGGGCGTATGCGGCGGCCCAGTCGGCAGGCGGTGTGCCCGGCTCGCTGAACAGCCCGAAGGTCGTACGGACGGCGCTCCCGCTCTCGATGGCCGCGATGAGTGCCACCGCGATGTCCGCACGGGAGACCATGCCGTCGGCGTGCGGATCCTGGGTGAGGGTGATGGCGTGCGCACCGGGTGGATCGTCGGTGAGCCAGGTGGGGCGGACGATCGTGTACGGCAGCCCGCTGGCGCGCAGATTCTCTTCGGAGGCGATCCTCGCGGGCAGCTGTGTGGCATCGACCCGGCTCAGCGGGTGAGCCCTGCCATGGCCGACGACGAACGAGCTGACCAGCAGGATGCGCGGGGGCGCGGGCAGTTCGGCGGCAGCGGCGAGCAGGGTGCGCATGGCCTGCTGGGCGTGCAGCCGCGCATCGCCGCGCTTGGGTACGAGGACGGCGGCGTCGGTGCCGGTGAGCGCCCGGCGGACGGGCCCGACCTCGTCATAGGTGCCGAGCCGGCGTACGTCGTGCCCCCCGGCACCGGCGAGTTCCGCGAAGTGCACCGCGGTGGTGCCGGGCGACATGGTCCCGGCGATGACGAGTCTCATGTCAGCACGTTAGGAGCGGGAAACGGCGGAGGGGAAAGACCGCCCGGGTCTCAACTCATAGGCAGCGGTTATGAATTCGCGGCGATCCGTATCCTGGCTCCATGATTCCGGAGGCGAGGCTGCTGCGCTATTTCCTGGCCGTGGCCGAGGAACGGAACTTCACCCGCGCCGCCGAGCGCCTGCACATCGCGCAGCCGGCGCTGAGTGCCCAGATCCGCCGTCTGGAGTCCCAGCTGGGTGTACGGCTCCTGGAGCGGACCACCCGTGTGGTGCGGCTGACCGAAGCGGGCCGTGCGGTCCAGGAGCGGGGCCCGGCCGCCCTGGCGGCGCTGTCCGAGGTCTGGGACGCCGCGCGCCGCGCGGGCCGGGGCGAGCTGGGCCGCGTCCGCATCGTCTACAGCGCGAGCACCGGCTACGGCACCGTTCCCCACCTGCTGGAAACCCTGCACCGGCACCACCCCGACATCGACGTGAGCACCGAGATGCTCCGTACGCCCGACATCACGCGTGCCGTGCTGGAAGGGCACGCCGATGTCGGCATCGCGCGCACCCCGGAGCCGGCCGGGGGTCTGCGCGTGCGACCGCTGCGGTTGGAGCGCAGGGGGATTCTGGTCGCTGCCGGCCATCCGCTCGCGGGCGCGGCCCCGGTCGTCGACCCGGCGGAGATCGCACCGTTCCCGGTGCTGGCGCATCCGCGCGAAGCCAATCCGGTCCACTACGACGAGCTGGTCGAGCTGCTGCGGCGCGCGGGCGTGCGGCCCAGGCTGGTCGAGCGGCCGGTGGCCTTCGACCCCACGCAGCGCGTACTGCGCGACGCGAAGACCGTCGCGCTGGTCGGTGAGGCCTCCTCGGACGGACTGGCCCCGTGGCTGCGGTGGGTGCCGCTGGCCGAGCCGCATGCCCGGCTGCTGGTCGCGCTCGTGCTGCCGGACCCCGCGCGGCCGTCGGCCGAGCGCTTCGAGCGGGTGGCGGTCGAGGCGGCCGCGGAGGCGGGCTGGCTGCCCGGCTGATACGGCCCGTCGGCCGCCGTCACACCGAGACGCCGACGCGGATCGCGTCGGCGTCTTTGGTGCTGCGGGGCAGGATCAGTCGCGTTCGGCGCCGGCCGGCAGCGAGCGCAGCTGCATCGTCTGCGCGGTGCTGGAGCCGAAGCCGAAGTCGAGCAGCTTCGCCGCGTCCTTGTAGCGGTCGGCGCCGTTCAGGGTGACGCCCACGAAGGTCTTGCCGTCGCGGGTGGCGGCGAAGACGAGGCAGGGTCCCGCGGCGGTGCCGGTGCCCGTCTTGATGCCGATGGCGCCCTTGTACGAGCCGAGCAGCTGGTTGGTGTTGTACCAGGTGTAGGTGCGCTTGGCGCCCGTGCTGCTCGTCGCCGTGGTGACGTACTTCGGCGTGGCGACCACCGCACGGAAGTTGGAGTTGGTCATGGCGTACTTGGCGATCTTCGCCAGGTCGCGCGGCGTCGTGTAGTTGCTCCCGGCCGACGAGATGCCGTCGAAGGAGTCGAAATGCGTGTTCTTCAGACCGAGTTCGGCGGCCTTCTTGTTCATCTTCCCGATGAACGACTTGGTGCGCGCGGCGGTGGTGGTGCCGGTGCCGAGGAGGTCGGCGAGGGCGTACGCGGCGTCGCAGCCGGAGGGCAGCATGGTCCCGTAGAGCAGCTGACGGACGGTCACCTTGTCGCCGGTCTTCAGGTCCGCGGTGCTGGCGCCCTGCTTGACGACGTAGTCGCGGTAGGCCTGCTTGACCGTCACGACGTGGTTGAGGTTGATGCCCTTGGTGGTGACCACCACGGCGGCCGTCATGATCTTCGTCGTGCTCGCCATCTGGCGGCGGGTGTCCGGGGTCTTGGTGTAGACCGCGGTGCCGGTCGTGCCGTTGATCAGGATCGCGCCCTTGCTGGCGATCGGCGGTACGGGGACCGCGTGAGCGGGGGCGGCCAGGGGCGAGATGGTCAGCAGGGAGCCGGTGGCGAGAACGACCACGGCGGCCTTGCGCACGCCCGGGAGGCTGATTGTCAAGAGAACGCTCCGAGTTCGCGAATGCGGTGAAAAGGGCGGTAAGGGACCACGGCAGAAAGAGGGTCCCAGTACGAGACGACTGAGAGGCCCGAAGGGATGTACGCCCACGGCACATCAGTTGACCCACGTCCCGTCCGGTGTCTCGGTCCGGCGTCTGCGTCCTGCATCGTGGACGTGACTTTCTGATGCACCTGTGTTGTATCTAAGCTGTGCGCATGCCCGCCGCCGCACCCGCCGCCGAACGCGTCTACACCCACATCAAGCAAGCCGTCCTCGACCGCCGTTACGAGGGCGGCACCCTCCTCACCGAGGGCGAACTGGCCGACGCCGTCGGCGTGTCGCGCACCCCCGTCCGCGAGGCTCTCCTCAAGCTCGAGGTCGAGGGGCTGATCAAGCTGTACCCCAAGAAGGGCGCCCTGGTCCTCGCCGTCTCCGCGCAGGAGATCGCCGATGTCGTGGAGACCCGGCTGCTGGTCGAGGAGCACGCCGCGCGCAAGGCCGTACCTGCGTCGCCGCAACTCCTCGCCCGGCTCGAAGAACTCCTCGAGCAGCAGAAGCGGCAGGGCGAGGAGGGCGATCTCGCGGCCGTCGCGGTCACCGACCGCTGCTTCCACGCCGAGATCGTGCGCAGCGGCGGCAACGAAATCCTCTCCCGCCTCTACGACCAGCTCCGCGACCGGCAGCTGCGGATGGGCGTCGCCGTGATGCACTCCCACCCCGACCGGATCGCCAAGAACGTCGTCGAGCACAGCGAGATCCTCGAAGCTCTGCGCGCCGGCGACCCGGACGCGGCGGCCGCCCTCGTACACCGGCACGTCGGTTGGTTCAGCAACCTGGCGCGGGGCGAAGTCCGATGAGCGCATCGGCCGTCGCCCTGCCGGGCGATCCACCCGGCGGCCGGCGCGCCGCCACGGTCTGGGGCACAGGCGTCGCCGTTTACTTCGTCGCCGTCATCTTCCGTACGTCCCTGGGCGTCGCGGGCCTCGACGCCGCCGACCGCTTCGACGTCAACGCCTCCGCCCTGTCCACCTTCTCCATCCTCCAGCTGCTGGTGTACGCGGGGATGCAGATACCCGTTGGCCTGATGGTCGACCGGCTGGGCACCAAGAAGGTACTCACGCTCGGCGTGGTGCTGTTCACGGCCGGGCAGCTGGGCTTCGCGCTCTCCCCCTCGTACGGCATGGCACTCGCCTCCCGCGCGCTGCTCGGCTGCGGCGACGCGATGACCTTCATCAGCGTGCTGCGGCTCGGCTCGCGCTGGTTCCCGGCCCGCCGCGGACCGCTGATCGGGCAGGTCGCCGCGCTCTTCGGGATGGCGGGCAATCTCGTCTCGACCATCGTCATCGCGCGGATGCTGCACGGCGTCGGCTGGACCGCGACCTTCGCGGGCAGCGCGGGGGCCGGAGTGGTCGTGCTCGTGCTGCTCACGTTGTTCCTGAAGGATCACCCCGAGGGGCACGAGCCCCCGCCCGCACAGCACGCCGGATCCGCTTTCGTACGGAAGCAGATCGCGCTGTCCTGGCGGGAGCCCGGCACCCGGCTCGGCCTGTGGGTGCACTTCACCACCCAGTTCCCCGCCATGGTGTTTCTGCTGCTGTGGGGGATGCCCTTCCTGGTCGAGGCACAGGGCCTGTCCCGGGAGACCGCGGGCACGCTGCTGACCCTGGTGGTGGTCACCAACATGGTGGTGGGTCTGGTGTACGGGCAGATCATCGCCCGCCACCACGCGGCCCGTGTCCCGCTTGCCCTCGGCACCGTCGGGGCGACGGCACTGCTATGGGCCACGACCATTGCGTACCCCGGTGACCAGGCGCCGATGTGGCTGCTGATCACACTGTGCACCGTGCTCGGGGCGTGCGGTCCCGCTTCGATGATCGGCTTCGACTTCGCCCGCCCGGCCAACCCGCCGGAGCGTCAGGGGACGGCCTCCGGAATCGTCAACATGGGTGGTTTTGTCGCCTCGATGACGACGTTGCTGGCGGTCGGAGTGCTGCTGGACGCGACCGGGGACAACTACCGGATCGCCTTCTCCTCGGTCTTCGTGCTGGAGGCGCTGGGGATCGCGCAGATCCTGCGACTGCGGGCGCGCACGGTGCGGCGGGAGCGGGAGCGGCTGGTGGCGAGCCGGGTGGAGGCCGTGCACGTACCGGCCTGAGGTGAGCCGATGCCATGGCGGCGGAACCCGTCACCGGCGTGGGCGGTCCGCGGGTCGTGGAGGGCCCCCGCCCGCCGCCGGGCGTCCGCAGGCCTGCACGGTGCGGGCGATCCGTCGGCGACGGACCGGGCTGCCCGGGCTGGGGTCAGGGAGTGACCGCGAACTCGCGCAGGATCGCCGCGGCCAGGTCGGGGTCGCCGTCCACCTTGATCCGGTCCGGCACCGCGGTCGCCCGCACCCGGCCGCAGGCCAGGCGGACATACGTCTCCCAGTCCAGGGCGAGAGTGACGATCGGCCCCAGCGAGGGCGCCCCGTCGATCGTGCCGTGGCCGTCCGCGTCCACCCGGACCGTCCGCAGGAACTCGACGGGGCCGTGCACATCGAAGACGACCGCGGAGTTCGCCGGTGCGCCGGCGTCCTTCGCGACCACCTTGGGCAGGGCTTCGAGCAGGCAGTCCCGGGTGATGTACGCGCCGGGGGAGTCGAGGTTGCCCGGCTTGTTCAGCGCGACACGCAGATCCTGCTCGTGCGCCCAGGTGTCGAACGCGCGCATCCGCATGGCGAGTTCAAGGGTCTGCTCGGCGCCCAGCGGGGCGCGGACCATGGTGTCGGGTGCGCGGTTCTCGTTGCGCAGCTGACGGGCCCGGCGGATCATCGTGTACTCGAGCTCGGAGGTCATCTCCGGCGCCGTGTGGTGGCGGCGCACATCGACCTGCATCTCCATATAGCGGGTGAACTCGCTCTGCACATGATAGAGATCGCGCGGCAGCGTATGGATGGGCCGGGGATCGCCGAGCATCTCGCACTCCATGCCGATGACATGCGAGACGAGGTCACGCACCGACCAGCCGGGGCAGGGCGTTGGCCGGTTCCACTCGCCCTCGACGAGCGGCTGCACCAGCTCGGCTATTGATTCGATGGAGTGGGTCCAGGCGTCGGCGTAGGTCTGGAGGCTGGGATGGACGGTCACGGGACCCCTCGGCGGTTCTGCGGTACGCGGGCTGGGCTGCTGACTGCTGGGCTGCGTGGGAGGCTCGGCAGTTAAGTTACGCTGCCGGGCGGCACCCCGGCAGTGCTTTCGTGTGACGATCGTAGGCCCGTGTTTGAGGGCTCGAATGCCAGGACGGTGGTAGTGTGCGCGCCTCACTCATCCAGATCGCAGTAGACCCGGACGAATCGGTTGATTCTCGCCGCCGACGGGCCGCGTCGCTGGTGCGGGAGCAGCACGGCGCCGATCTGGTGGTCCTTCCGGAGCTGTGGCCCGTCGGGGCGTTCGCGTACCAGTCCTTCGAGGGCGAGGCGGAGTCGCCCGCCGGGCCCACCTACGAGGCGATGGCGAAGGCGGCGAGCGACGCGGGGGTCTGGCTGCATGCGGGCTCCGTCGTCGAGCGCGATCCGGACGGCACCCTCTACAACACCTCCCTCGTCCTCTCCCCCACCGGTGAGCTCGCCGCCACCTACCGGAAGATCCACCGATTCGGCTTCGACCAGGGCGAGGCGGTGATGATGGGCGCGGGCGAATCGCTGGTCACGCTCGCGCTGCCCGAGCTCACGCTCGGCCTCGCCACCTGCTACGACCTGCGCTTCCCCGAGCTGTTCCGCGGCCTGGTGGACGCGGGTGCGCAGGCCTTCGTCGTGCCGGCCGGCTGGCCCGCCCGCCGCCGCGAGCACTGGACCCTGCTGGCCCGCGCCCGCGCCGTGGAGAACCAGGCGTACGTCCTGGCCTGCGGCACGGCGGGCACGCACGCCGGGGTCGAACAGGCCGGGCACAGCATCGTGGTCGATCCCTGGGGTGAGGTACTGGCCGAGGCGGGTCCGGGCGAGGAAGTCCTCAGCGTCGAGCTCGACGTGACGAAGGTGTTGACGACGCGGGAGCAGTTCCCGGTCCTGAAGGACCGCATGCTGGGCCTGGCGGCGCCGCGCCGCGGCTAGGTGTACTCGGGGGCGGCTGCTCTCAGCCGTCGAGTGCCGCCGCCATGTGGTCGAGTTCGGCGAGGAGTTCGGCGAGGCGTTGCTCCGGGACGGCGTCGGTCATGCGCTGGTCGACGGCGTAGACGGCGGAGCGTGCTGCCGCGAGGCGGCGTTGGCCCTCCTCGGTGAGGTGGGCGGGCAGGGCGCGACCGCGGTCGGTGGTGGCCGGCCGGGTGATGAGGCCGGCGTCCTGCAGTCCGCGAAGGACGACGTTCATGGACTGCCGCGTGACGAAGGTGCCGCGGGCCAGCTCGGCGTTGGACAGGCCGGGTTGCTGGTCGAGGAGTTCGAGGCAGGCGTACTGCGGCACCGTCAGGCCGTGCTCACGCAGCGCTCTGTCCATCGCGCTGCGCAGCGCCGCGGCGGCGCGCTTGAGGCGGTATCCCAGGCGCGCGGTCACGTCGGCGGCCGGGGCCTGGCTGGAGGGAGTCCCATCGTGCATGTCAGGAGTTTGACATCTAAGCGTGGCGCCGTCTATCTTCTGGGTATGTCAAAGTCCTGACATGCAGCACGATCGAGGAGTACTCATGACTGTCACCGCCGGTGGGCCGGACTTCATCGCTCTGCAGGTGCGCGATGTCGAAGCGGCTGCCGCCTTCTACGAGCAGCACCTCGGGCTGCGCCGCGCGCCCGCCTCGCCGCCCGGCGCCGTGGTGTTCGCCACCGAGCCGGTCCCGTTCGCCGTCCGCGAGCCGCTGCCGGGAGTGGATCTCGACGCCGTCGAGCGGCCCGGCCTCGGCGTCGCCCTGTGGTTCAAGACCACCGACGCACAGGCCCTGCACGACCGGCTCCACGCCGCCGGGATCCCCATCATCAAGGCACCCGAGGACGGTCCGTTCGGCAGGATGTTCACGTTCGCCGGCCCCGAGGGCTACGCCATCACCACGCACGAAGGCTGACCATGACCGCGATCGGCATCACCCCGCGCGGGCCGTTCTCACTTGCGGCGAGCATGCGGTTCCTGGAGGGCTTTACACCCGCCGGGTACCGCGACGCCTCAACCGGCAGGGTGCTGCGCCTGGCCTTTCCCGTCGACGACGGCCACTCGACGGTGAGCGCGGAGGTGAGGCAGGCGGAGGACTCGGAGGGCACCGTGCAGGCGGATGTCACCGTGCACACCGGGAGTCCGGGCAAGGACGCGGTGGGCACGGCAGCTGCGGAATCGGACGGGACGAGCGCGGTGCGGGCGCAACTGGCCCGCATCCTCTCGCTCGACGTCGACGGCAGCGGGTTCCCACGGCTCGCCGAGGACGATCCCGTCGTGGCCGAGCTCATCGCGGCGTACCCGGGGTTGCGGCCGGTGTGTTTCTACTCGCCGTACGAGGCCGCGGCCTGGGCGGTCATCGGCCACCGCATCCGGATGGTCCAGGCCGCCGCGATCAAGGCCCGCATCGCCGAGCACTATGGACAGCGCGTCACCGTCGCCGGAGAGTTGTTGCACGCCTTCCCCACCCCGCTGGTCCTGCGCGGACTCAGCCGTGTTCCGGGCCTGCCCGAAACGAAGGTCGAACGGCTGCGTGCCCTCGCCGACGCGGCTCTCGCCGGTGATCTCGACGCCGCCCGGCTGCGCGCGATGCCAGTGGAAGACGCCCTCGCTCATCTGCGCACCCTGCCCGGCATCGGCCCCTTCTCCGGGGAGCTCATCCTCATCCGCGGCGCCGGACACCCCGACGTCTTCCCCCGCCATGAACGCCGGCTCCACGCTTCGATGGCCGATGCCTACGGTCTCGGCGATCCCGAGGCATCCGATGCGCGTCGGCTCGTCGGGATCAGCGACCACTGGGCGCCCTACCGCAGTTGGGTCGCGCTCCTGCTGCGCACCCGCCGTGAGGAGAAGGCCGGGCCGGCAGCCGGCGGTCGCCCGGTGCGGTAGTCCCCGCGGCGGTCGGGTCCGGCCGCACCCCGGGACGCCTTCGGGCGTGTCATCAATCTCCCTCAGACTTCGTCCGGGGGGACCCCCGGGGCCTAGTCGTCGTCGCCCCCGCGTTCCTTCTCCGCCATACGGATCACGCACACCGCGACCGCGATCATCAGCGCCGGGTCCGCGTCCTCCCGTACGACATTCACGGCGTACGTCTCCCGCACCCGGAACCACTGCCGGGAGATGTGCGCCAGGAGCTCCCCCTCGTACTCGACCGTGAACTCCCGGTCCAGGATCCGGCCGCTGACATCCAGCTCCGTGCCCTCGACGAGCGTGACGCGGTAGTGATTGCGCAGCAGCGAGAGCCGCTTCCTGCGGATCGTGGCGAGCGGCTGGTCTTCCCGCTCGATGGTCATCGCGTCCCGCAGGCTGAGCAACTTCTTGCGCAGCGTGACGAGAACAAGCCCGGACGGATCCTTGAGCTCCAGCGTGTCGCGCAGCCGCAGCGCCTTGCCGTCCACGAGGAAGGCGTGGCGGCCCGCCTCGTCGTCGATCCAGTAGTCGTCACCGATCGCGAAGATCTTGTCGCGTACGAGGTATTTCATGGCTGGAATGCGTACCCCGTCGCGTGCTGTTGGATGGGGGCATGGCTACACGTGCACGCGTTCGGGCCCCCGAGCTGATCGGCAAGGGCGGCTGGCTCAATACCGGCGAAACCCAGTACACCCTCGCTGACCTGCGAGGACGCATCGTAATTCTGGATTTTTGGACATTTTGTTGCATTAACTGTCTGCATGTCCTGGATGAGCTGCGTGCGCTCGAGGAGAAGCACCGCGACACCGTGGTGATCATCGGGGTCCACTCGCCGAAGTTCGTGCACGAGGCCGAGCACCAGGCCGTCGTCGACGCGGTCGAGCGCTACCAGGTGCACCACCCCGTGCTCGACGATCCCGAGCTCGCCACCTGGAAGCAGTACGCCGTACGCGCCTGGCCCACGCTCGTCGTCATCGACCCCGAGGGGTATGTCGTCGCCCAGCACGCGGGTGAAGGGCATGCGCACGCCATTGAGAAGCTCGTGGAGGAGCTGGAGGCAGCGCACGAGGCGAAGGGCACACTGCGGCGCGGCGACGGGCCGTACGTCGCGCCCGAGCCGGTTGCCACGCATCTGCGCTTCCCCGGGAAGGCGCTCGCGCTGCCCGGTGGTGGCTTCCTCGTCTCCGACACCACCCGTCACCAGCTGGTCCGGCTGGCCGAGGACGGCGAGAGCGTCCTTCAGCGGTACGGCGACGGTGAGCGCGGGCTCGTCGACGGTGGTCCGGACCGGGTGCGGTTCAGTGAGCCGCAGGGTCTCGCGCTGCTGCCCGAGGGCCGCGTCGTCGTCGCCGACACCGTCAACCACGCCCTGCGTGTGCTCGATCCGGAGACCGGCGAGACGACGACCGTCGCCGGCACTGGCCGCCAGTGGTGGCAGGGTTCGGCCACGTCCGGGCCCGCCCTTGATGTGGATCTCTCCTCGCCGTGGGACGTGGCCTGGTGGCAGGGCAGGGTGTGGATCGCGATGGCGGGTGTCCACCAGCTCTGGGCCTACGACCCGGAGAGCGGGACCGTCGAGGTCGCGGCCGGGACCACGAACGAGGGCCTCGTCGACGGGCCGGCCGCCGAGGCCTGGTTCGCCCAGCCGTCCGGGCTCGCCGCGACCGAGGACCGGCTGTGGATCGCCGACTCCGAGACCAGCGCGGTCAGATGGATCGGCACCGACGGGGCCGTGCACACCGCCGTCGGCACCGGTCTCTTCGACTTCGGGCACCGGGACGGGGCCGCGGGTCAGGCCCTGCTGCAGCACCCCTTGGGCGTCACCGCGCTGCCCGACGGCTCGGTGGCCGTCAGCGACACGTACAACCACGCGCTGCGCCGCTTCGACCCGGCGACGGGCGAAGTGACCACGCTCGCCACCGACCTGCGGGAGCCGAGCGGCGCCGTGCTCGTCGGGGACGAGATCGTGGTGGTGGAGTCGGCCCGGCACCGGCTGACCCGGCTGCGGCTGCCGGAGGAGGCGGTACGCGTCGAGGCCGTCGCCCACCGCACGCAGCGTGCCGCCACCGAAGTCGCCGCGGGCAAGCTCCAGCTGGATGTGGTTTTCCAGGCCCCGGCGGGCCAGAAGCTGGACACCCGGTACGGTCCTTCCACCCGGCTGCTCGTCTCCTCGACCCCGCCGGAGCTGCTGCTCGGCGGCGACGGCGCGGGCACCGACCTGTCGCGGGCGCTGGAGATCGACCCGGCAGTCGCCGAGGGCGTGCTGCATGTCTCGGCGATGGCGGCGTCCTGCGACGACGACCCCGATGGGGGCACCTCCCGGTCGGAGACTGGGGGAGAGTACCCGGCCTGTCATGTGCACCAGCAGGACTGGGGAGTTCCGGTGCGGGTGACCGCGGAGGGGACCTCGCGGCTGCCGCTCGTACTGGCCGGGATGGATCAGGAGCAGTAGCGGCGGCCAGGTCCTGTCCGGTCGATCGAGCCCGGCCTGATCCGAAGACAGGCCTTAGTGGAACAGGCCCTGCTTGGTCAGCTGCCGACCCGCCGCGCCGTCCAGGCAGCCCTCCACCCACAGACCGGGGTCGTACGTCGCCTTTCGCCCGCCCCACCCGGCGGACTGAATCTGCGCGCATCCACCGGCCAGGAGCTTCTTGGTCTCCTGGCCGGTGGGGTCGGCCTTCCGGATGCGGCTGCCCTGGATGTAGCCCGCCTCGTACGTGATGTCCAGCGCCCACGGCGGCCGTTCGTTGTACCGCTGGATGATGAACCAGGACCCCGCGAGCAGGACCGCGACCGCCGAGGTGAGCGCGAGGGACAGGGTGCGTCGCGACGGGCCCGGGCGGTACGCGCCGAGCGTCTGATGACCGTGCAGAACCATGGTCGTCAGCGTGGCGTGCGGATGCTTTCGCAGATGTTTCGCGCGGCCTCAACGGCCGGGCGGATCAGGCGACTTCAGCCCTCCAGGAAGGCGGTCAGCGCGTTCGCCAGCAGATACGGGTCCTCGGCGCCGCACAGTTCACGCGCGCTGTGCATCGACAGGATCGCGACGCCGATGTCGACGGTCCGGATGCCGTGCCGGGCGGCGGTGATCGGGCCGATGGTCGTGCCGCACGGCATCGCGTTGTTCGACACGAACGTCTGCCACGGCACTTGGGCCTTCTCGCAGGCCGCGGCGAACACGGCCCGGCCGCTGCCGTCCGTGGCGTACCGCTGGTTCACGTTGACCTTGAGGATCGGGCCGCCGTTGACGCGCGGGTGGTGCGTCGGGTCGTGGCGCTCCGCGTAGTTGGGGTGGACGGCGTGGCCGGTGTCGGACGAAAGACACACCGTGCCCGCGAAGGCGCGCGCCTTGTCCTCGTACGTACCGCCGCGCGCGAACACCGAGCGCTCCAGCACATTGCCGAGCAGCGGGCCGTCGGCGCCGGTGTCGGCCTGCGAGCCGTTCTCCTCGTGGTCGAAGGCGGCGAGCACCGGGATGTACCCGAGCTCCGGCGACGCGGAGGCCGCGGCCAGCGCTGCCGTCGCGGAGTGCACGGACAGCAGATTGTCCATCCGCGGACCGGCGACCAGCTCGCGGTCGCGGCCCAGGTGGGCGGGCGCCTCCAGGGCGTGCGTCATCAGGTCCCAGCCGGTGACCTCCCCGGCCGCGAGTCCGAGCTCCTGCTCCAGGAAAGAGATCAGACCGCCCTCGTCGGTGACGTCGCCCAGGCCCCAGATGGGCTGCATGTGCCGCTGCTTGTCGAGCTGCAGACCCTTCTCGTGGATCGAGCGGTCCATGTGGATGGCCAGCTGCGGCACGCGCAGCAGGGGCCGGTCGATGTTGACCAGCCGCGTCGTGCCGTCGCGCAGGGAGAGCCGGCCGGCCAGTCCCAGATCACGGTCGAGCCAGGAGTTCAGCAGCGGGCCGCCGTAGACCTCGACGGCGATCTGACGCCAGCCGTGCGCGCCCATGTCGGGCTGCGGCTTGACGCGCAGATTCGGCGAGTCGGTGTGGGCGCCGACGATCCGGAACGGGGTGTGCGGCGCGGCGCCCTCCGGCACGTACCAGGCGATGATCGCCCCGCCGCGCAGTACGTACTTGCCGCCGGTCGTCCCTTCCCAGGCGTCCGTCTCCAGGACCTGCCGGAAGCCGGCCTTCTCGAGCCGTTCGGCGGCGGCTGCCACCGCGTGGTACGGAGACGGCGCGGCCGCCAGAAAGGACATGAGGTCGTCGGTGTGTCCGCGATCGAAGCGAGGTGCGCTGCTCATGGAGTCACCTTAACGAGGGGCGTACGCCCGGGCGCATAGATGGAAGCGGCCCGCCCCCCGGGCGGGGGGCGGGCCGCGTCTCGCACGGGCCGGAGCGACAGCGACTAGAACGCGGCCTCGTCCAGGTCCATCAGAGAGCTGTCGACGGTCTCCGCGAGCGCGCGCTCGACCGAGACGCCCGGCAGCACGTTGGCGGCGAAGAACTTCGCGGCCGCGATCTTGCCCTGGTAGAACGGCACGTCCTTCGCGGACGCCGTCTCGAGCTTCTCCGCCGCGACGGCCGCGCCGCGCAGCAGCAGGTAGCCGACGACCACGTCGCCCGAAGCCATCAGCAGACGCGTGGTGTTGAGGCCCACCTTGTAGATGTTCTTGACGTCCTCGCCGGTGGCGATGAGGTCGTTCGTCATCGTGCCGACGATCGCCTCCAGGTCCACCGCCGCCTTGGCCAGCGCGTCGCGGGCCGGGGCCAGCTCCTCGCCGCCGGTGCCGACCGCCAGGAACTTCTTGATCTCCTCGGAGAGGGTGTTCAGCGCCTGGCCCTGGTCGCGGACGATCTTCCGGAAGAAGTAGTCCTGGCCCTGGATGGCGGTGGTGCCCTCGTAGAGGGTGTCGATCTTGGCGTCCCGGATGTACTGCTCGACCGGGTACTCCTGCAGATAGCCGGAGCCGCCGAAGGTCTGCAGCGACTGGGCGAGCTGCTCGTACGACCTCTCCGAGCCGTAGCCCTTCACGATCGGCAGCAGCAGGTCGTTCAGCGCGACGAGGGACTTGGTGTCCTCGCCCGCGGCCTCCTTGACGGCGATCTCGTCCTGGACGGAGGCGGTGTAGAGCACCAGGGCGCGCATGCCCTCGGCGTACGCCTTCTGCGTCATCAGCGAACGGCGGACGTCGGGGTGGTGCGTGATGGTGACCTTGGGCGCGGACTTGTCCGCGAAGTTCACCAGGTCCTGGCCCTGGACGCGCTCCTTGGCGTACTCCAGCGCGTTCAGGTATCCGGTGGAGAGGGTCGCGATCGCCTTCGTGCCGACCATCATCCGGGCGAACTCGATGATCATGAACATCTGGCGGATGCCGTCGTGCTTGTCGCCGATCAGCCAGCCCTTGGCGGGGTGCTGGTCGCCGAACGTCATCTCGCAGGTGTTGGAGGCCTTGAGGCCCATCTTGTGCTCGACGTTCGTGGCGTACACGCCGTTGCGCTCGCCCAGCTCGCCGGTCTCCCAGTCGAAGTGGAACTTCGGCACGAGGAAGAGGGACAGACCCTTGGTGCCCGGGCCGTGGCCCTCGGGGCGGGCGAGCACGTAGTGAAGGATGTTCTCCTCCATGTCGTGCTCACCGGAGGTGATGAAGCGCTTCACGCCCTCGATGTGCCAGGAGCCGTCGTCCTGCTGGACGGCCTTGGTGCGGCCGGCGCCGACGTCCGAGCCGGCGTCCGGCTCGGTGAGCACCATGGTGGAGCCCCAGCGCTTCTCGACGGCTATCTCGGCGACCTTCTTCTGCGCCTCGTTGCCCTCTGTGAAGAGGATGCCGGCGAAGGCCGGGCCGGAGGAGTACATCCAGATGGCCGGGTTCGAGCCGAGGAGCAGCTCCGCGTACGACCAGATCAGGGAGCGGGGAGAGGTGGTGCCGCCGATCTCCTCGGGCAGACCGAGCCGCCAGTACTCGGAGTCCATGAAGGCCTGGTAGCTCTTCTTGAAGGTCGCCGGGACGGGCGCGGTGTTGGTGGCCGGGTCGAAGACCGGGGGGTTGCGGTCGGCATCGGCGAAGGATTCGGCCAGCTCGTTCTCGGCGAGACGGGCGATCTCCTCGAGGATGCTCTTTGCGGTGTCGACGTCCATCTCCGCGAACGGGCCGGTGCCGTACAGCTTGTCGCGCCCGAGGACCTCGAAGAGGTTGAACTCGATGTCGCGGAGATTCGACTTGTAGTGCCCCATGGCGACGGCTCCGTAAGGTCGGTATCAGCGGCGCGAAGCGCCTCATTGAGGTGGTGCTCGGGCGACGGCAGGCGGATTTCCTTTCCACCTACCGGTCAGTAGCTACGATGATGCTACCCGCCGGTAATAAGATGCAACCCCTATGGGGCAAGTGTGACTCGCTACTCTTGCGGACATGTACGGCTACGACCAGAACCCGGGCGCTCAACAGCAGTACGTACCGCAGCAGCCCTCCTACGGGGAGCAGCCGCTCTACCCCGAGCCGTCGCCTCCCTCCCTGGCCGACGCGGTGCGGGCCTTCACCACCGGGTCGCTGTCCGCCGAGGACTTCCAGCAGATCTTCGCGACCTCGAAGGTCTACTGTCCGCGCGGTGACAACCCCGGCTTCCTCGCGCTGCACAACACCCAGCAGCCGGTCATCCCCATGTTCAGCACGCTCAAGGAGCTGCGCAGGTACGCGGGCAAGGAGTCGAAGTACTTCGTGATCACCGGCGCCGAGGTGATCGATCTGCTGCCGACCGGGTACGGCTTCGTCCTCGACATGGAGGGTGATCACCGGATGGTCTTCGACGCGAAGGCCGTCGAGCAGATGGTGGACTTCGCGATGCGGCGGATGTACGGCTAGCCACTGTCGTACGGCTGGGCACTGTCCGGCCGATCCTGTCTTGGGCGCCCGGGGGGAATTCCTCCCGGGCGTCGTGCGTTCCCCGTGGCGTGAAGTTCAGTCTTCAACTAAAATGGACGCACAAGGAGGCCCCGTCATGCCTGCAGTGACCGTCGAGAACCCGCTCACCCTGCCGCGCGTCTCCGCGCCCGCCGGGGCGCTGCCGCGGCCCGTGCTCGCCGTGTCCACGGCGCCAACGGGCTTCGAGGGGGAGGGCTTCCCGGTGCGGCGTGCGTTCGCCGGGATCAACTACCAGTACCTCGACCCGTTCATCATGATGGATCAGATGGGCGAGGTGGACTACGCGCCGGGCGAGCCCAAGGGGACACCCTGGCATCCGCACCGAGGGTTCGAGACCGTCACCTATCTGATCGACGGAACCTTCGTCCACCAGGACAGCAACGGCGGCGGCGGGACCATCCAGAACGGTGACACCCAGTGGATGACGGCCGGCTCGGGCCTGCTCCACATCGAGGCGCCGCCGGAGTCGCTGGTCATGTCCGGCGGGCTCTTCCACGGGCTCCAGCTGTGGGTGAACCTGCCCGCGAAGGACAAGTGGATGGACCCCCGCTACCAGGACATCCGCGGCGGCAATGTCCAGCTGCTCACCTCGCCCGACGGCGGTGCGCTGCTGCGGGTCATCGCCGGTGAGCTGGACGGTCATCAGGGCCCCGGTATCACGCACACGCCGATCACGATGATCCACGCGACGCTCCGGCCGGGCGCGCAGATCACCCTGCCGTGGCGGGAGGACTTCAACGGCCTGGCGTACGTCCTGGCCGGGCGCGGCGCGGTCGGCACCGAGCGGCGGCCCGTCCACATGGGACAGACCGCGGTGTTCGGCGAGGGCGGCGCGCTGACCGTGTGGGCGGACGACGCCCAGAACGGCTCGCACACCGGCGACCTCGAGGTCGTGCTGCTGGGCGGGCAGTCCATCCGTGAGCCGATGGCGCACTACGGGCCGTTCGTGATGAACACCCGTGAGGAACTGCAGCAGGCCCTCGAGGACTTCCAGAAGGGCCGCCTGGGCACGATCCCCGCGGTGCACGGAATGTGAGCTGAGGCGACCAGGGTGCCTCACCCGCCCGGCCCCGGTGGGCGGGACGGGGTGGCACCCGCCGTGGTCGGCTGGGCTCTGTGCAGCCCCTTCTTCCCGAGCCCGTGCGGCGGCTCGCCGCCTGGTGTGTCGTCGCGCTGCTGGTCGCAGGTGTGGCCGCCGTCGGGATCTGGCTCGTCATCGTCCTCAAGACCGCCGTCACACCGGTGCTGCTCGCGCTGCTCGGGACCGCCCTCCTCGGGCCCCTGAACCGGCGGCTCATCAGGATGAAGGTGCATCGGTCGCTCGCCGCCGGGCTCACCTGTGCCGCGGTGGTCGCCGTCTTCGGTGGGGTCACCTACATCGTCGTCAGTGCGCTCATCGAGACCGGCGACCAGATCATCGCCTCGCTGCGGCAGGCCGCCAAGGATCTCTCCGAGCACTTCGGGTCCGTCGGCACCTCGCTCGACGATCTCGCCAAGAACTCGAAGGAACTGCTCGGGAAGTTCGGCGGGACCGCCGCGTCCGGGGTGATCAGCGGGCTGAGCGTGGTGGGGGAGGTGATCGCCACCGCCGTGCTCGCGCTGCTGCTCAGCTTTTTCTTTCTGCGGGACTCGCACAAGGCCGCCCCAGCCCTGAGGTCGCTGGCGCCGAGTGCGACCGGGGACCTCGTCGAGGCCATGGGGCGGCGTGCTTTCGAGGCCGTCGAGGGCTTTATGCGCGGGACGACCTTCATCGCGCTCATCGACGCCCTGTGCATCACCGTCGGCCTGCTGATCCTCCGCGTCCCCGGCGCCGTCGGACTCGGCGCGCTCGTCTTCGTGGGCGCGTACATCCCCTACCTCGGCGCCTTCATCTCCGGCGCCGTCGCCGTGCTCGTCGCGCTCGCCGACCGGGGATTTGTGATCGCCCTCTGGGCGCTGGGCGTGGTCCTCGCAGTGCAGGTGCTGGAGGGTCATGTGCTCCAGCCCGTGATCCAGAGCCGTCTGGTGCGGATGCATCCGGCCGTCGTGATGCTGGCGATCACCGCGGGCGCCTCCGTCGCGGGCATCCTCGGGATGCTTCTCGCCGTGCCGGTCACCGCCGCCGCCTTCGGGGTGATCGGTGAGCTGCGCAGGCGCTACGAAAGCGGCGCCGACGGCTCGTAGCGCGCCGGTGGCTCGTGGAGCTCGAACCAGATCGACTTGCCCTCGCCCCGCGGCTCCACGCCCCACGCGTCCGCGAGCATCTCCGTCAGCAGCAGTCCACGCCCCGACGACGCCAGCTCGCCGGGCCGTCGCTTGTGCGGCAGTTCGTCGCTCGTGTCCGTGACCTCCACGCGCAGCCGCCGTGCGGCGTCGTGGGTCACCTCCGCCACCAGCAGCGCGTGTCCGTCCGTGTGGACCAGCACATTGGTGACCATCTCGGAGACCATCAGCACCGCGGAGTCGATCTGCTCCTGGTCCGCCCAGTCGTGCAGGAGCTCGCGCAGCTGCTGCCTGGCCGCCGCGATCCGCTCCGGTTCGGCCTGGGCCACGCTCATCGCCGTGCGCCGCGGCGCCCGCCGGGCCGGCGTCGCGTCCCGGGCGAGCAGCAGGACCGCGATGTCGTCCTCGCGCCGGTCCGCGAGCGGCCCGGGCGTGTGGTGCGAGCCGGGGCCGTGCACCGCGTGTACGAGGGCGTCGGCGAGTTCCTCCAGCGACTGGTCCGCGTGCTCCTCCAGGACCGTACGCAGCCGGGTCCACCCGGTGTCCAGATCGTGCCCGCCCGTCTCCAGGAGACCGTCCGTGCAGATCAGCATCGTCTCGCCGGGCTCGAGGACCAGCCGCGTCGTCGGGTAGTCCGTGTCCGGGTCGATGCCCAGCGGCAGTCCGCCTTCGGTGGGGCGCACCAGCACAGTGCCGTCCGAGGTGCGGACGATCGGCTCCGGGTGGCCGGCCCGCGCGATCTCGACGCTGCCGGTGGACGGTTCGACCTCCAGATAGAGGCAGGTCGCGAAGCGCGGGCCGGCGTGGTCGCCTTCGTCGTGCGTATCGGCCCCGGAAAAATCGTGCACCCCGTGCAGAAAGCGGGAGGCGCGGGAGAGCACCGCGTCGGGCCGGTGCCCCTCGGAGGCGTAGGCACGCAGAGCGATCCGCAGCTGGCCCATCAGCCCGGCGGCGCGCACATCGTGGCCCTGGACGTCCCCGATGACCACGGCGAACCGCCCCGACGGCAGCGGGATCATGTCGTACCAGTCGCCGCCGACCTGGAGTCCGCCGCCCGTCGGGACGTACCGCGCGGCGATCGCCATCCCCGGCACCTCGGGCCCGAGCACCGGCATCATCGAGCGCTGCAGGCCCAGTGACAGTTCGCGCTCGGACTCGGCGACACCGGCCCGGGCGAGGGCCTGCGCCAGCATCCGGGCGACGGTGGTCAGTACGGACCGTTCGTCGGGCGTGAAGGCGACGGGGTGTTTGAAGGCGGCCAACCAGGCGCCGATGGTGCGCCCCGCGACGATCAGCGGCACGTACGCCCAGGACTCCCGCCCGAAGGGCTCCGCGAGCGGCCAGGTGGTGGGGTAGCGGCGGCGGTACTCCTCGGGGGTCGGCAGATACACCGCCCGCCCCGTGCGTACCACGTCCGCCGCCGGATAGTCCGTGTCCAGCGGCATGTCGATGAACGGGCTCTCGTCGCCCGGCCGATACCCGTGGTGCCCGATGACCGTCAGCCGCTCGCCCGCCATCCCGAAGACGGCGAGCCCGTCCGGCGAGAAGCCCGGCATGGACAGCGAGGCGGCGACCCGCAGCACCTCGGCGGTGGAGCGTGCCTCGGCCAGCGCCCGGCCGGCGTCCAGCAGGAACGCCTCGCGCGAGCGCCGCCAGTCGCCGGTTATGGGCGTGTGCGCGGCGGCTCCCGGCTGCGGCTCGGCCACTTCCTGGATCATGCCGACCAGGCGGAAGTCGCCGTCGACCGCGATCGGCTTGGAGCGGCTGCGTACGGTGCGCAGCACCCGGCCCGCCTCGTCCACGATCCGCAGCCGCGCCTCGGCGAGGGTCTCCTCGGCGATCGCGAGGCTGACGACGCCGTTGATCTCGTTCCAGTCGACGGGGTGGAAACGGGAGCGCACGACGGACTCGGGGAAGTCGCCCGGTACGGCGGGCATACCGAGCAGCCGGGCGGCCTCGGCGTCGAGGGTGACCGTCCCGGATGCGTTGTCCCACCGCCACAGGCCGGTGGCGATCGTGGCCAGGACGTCCTCGGTGCGCATTGGGTTACTTTATTCCGATCCTCATGGCGTTGACCTGCCAGCCTGCTGGCATGCGTATGTCAATGGGGTGAAGGGGGACCGGCCGGTACCCTTGACGGGCCCACCCCTCTCAAAACGCTAAGACTGGATGAACGACGATGCATCGGTACAGGTCCCACACCTGCGGCGAGCTCCGCGCCTCTGACGTCGGAGCCGACGTCCGGCTGAGCGGCTGGCTGCACAATCGCCGAGACCTGGGCGGCATCCTCTTCATCGATCTGCGCGACCACTACGGCATCACGCAGCTCGTCGCCCGCCCCGGCACTCCCGCGTACGAGGCGCTCGACAAGGTCAACAAGGAGTCGGTCGTCCGCGTCGACGGCAAGGTCGTCTCGCGCGGCGCCGAGAACATCAACCCCGAGCTGCCGACCGGTGAGGTCGAGGTCGAGGTCTTTGCGGTCGAACTGCTGGGCGCGGCGCAGCAGCTGCCGTTCCAGATCAACACCGACGACGGGGTGGGCGAGGAGCGGCGTCTCGAATACCGCTTCCTCGACCTGCGCCGCGAGCGCATGCACCGCAACATCATGCTGCGTACGGCGGTCATCTCCGCCATCCGGCACAAGATGACCGCGCTCGGCTTCAACGAGATGGCGACCCCGATCCTGACCGCGACCTCCCCCGAGGGCGCGCGCGACTTCGTGGTGCCCTCCCGGCTGAACCCCGGCAAGTTCTACGCGCTGCCGCAGGCTCCGCAGCAGTTCAAGCAGCTGCTGATGATCTCGGGCTTCGACCGCTACTTCCAGATCGCGCCCTGCTTCCGCGACGAGGACGCCCGCGCCGACCGTTCGCCGGGTGAGTTCTACCAGCTCGACATCGAGATGTCCTTCGTCGAGCAGGAGGACGTGTTCCAGCCCGTCGAGAAGCTGATGACGGAACTCTTCGAGGAGTTCGGCGGCGGCCGACATGTCACCTCCCCCTTCACGCGGATCCCGTTCCGCGAGGCCATGCTGAAGTACGGCTCCGACAAGCCGGACCTGCGTGCCCAGTTGGAGCTCGTCGACATCTCGGACGTCTTCGAGGGCTCGGAGTTCAAGGCCTTTGCCGGAAAGCACGTACGCGCGCTGCCGGTGCCGGACACCGCAGGGCAGACGCGGAAGTTCTTCGACGGTCTCGGTGACTTCGCCGTCGAGCACGGCGCGAAGGGCCTGGCCTGGGTGCGGGTCGGCGAGGACGCCACACTGAGCGGTCCGATCGCCAAGTTCCTCACCGAGGAGAACGTCAAGGTCCTCACCGAGCGTCTCGGGCTCGCCCCCGGCCACGCCGTCTTCTTCGGCGCGGGTGACTTCGACGAGGTCTCGAAGATCATGGGCGCGGTCCGCGTCGAGGCGGCCAAGCGGGCCGGCCGCTTCGAGGAGGGCGTCTTCCGGTTCTGCTGGATCGTCGACTTCCCGATGTACGAGAAGGACGAGGAGACCGGAAAGATCGACTTCTCGCACAACCCCTTCTCGATGCCGCAGGGCGGCCTCGAGGCCCTTGAGACCCAGGACCCGCTGGACATTCTGGGCTGGCAGTACGACATCGTCTGCAACGGCGTGGAGCTGTCCTCCGGCGCGATCCGGAACCACGAGCCCGAGATCATGTTCAAGGCGTTCGAGATCGCGGGCTACTCGCGGGAGACCGTCGAGCACGAGTTCTCCGGCATGCTGCGCGCCTTCCAGTACGGCGCCCCGCCGCACGGCGGCATCGCCCCGGGCGTCGACCGCATCGTGATGCTGCTGGCCGACGAGCCGAACATCCGCGAGACGATCGCCTTCCCGCTCAACGGCAACGCCCAGGACCTGATGATGGGCGCGCCGACGGAGCTGGACGAGGCGCGTCTGCGTGAGCTGAACATCGCGCTGCGCAAGCCGGTCGCCAAGTCCGGCGAGTAGTCCTACGTCGTAACGTCGCACCCGGAAGGGGCCCGGAACCGAATGGTTCCGGGCCCCTTCTCGGCTGTCGCGGGCAACCCTGGCCGGCGACGGCGACTTCCAGGCATGTGTCGCCGCCCGGAGTGCACCGCACGGATCGGTGTACCCGTCGAGGGCAGGACTCCGCCGTCTTCGTCAGCCTCTGTGTCTCCGGCGACGCCTCACACGCTCTGACCGAAACGCAACGGATGATCTTAAACATCCGATTTGCCGTCGCCGGGGCCGAGGTCGCCCCCACCCCGCCCCGAAGCAGCAGCACGACACGTCCCCGAACTGAAAGGCCCGCACATGTCCCTCCGCACAGGATCGTTCCCGGCGGTCGCCCTGGCCGTTGCCGGTCTGCTGCTCACCGGCTGCGCGGGCGATACCGGCAAGGTGGCGCCGGCGGCCGCGAATGTGTCCCCGAGCGCGAGCGCCGTCGGCAGGCCGGGCCCCGGCAGGCACTCCGGCCCCGAGGCGCTGGCCGGCCGGGCGCGGGAGATCCCCTCTCTCGGACCGGGGATCCGCGCGGAGATCACCCCGGCGAACCGGCAGGCGGTGGTGGTGGTCGGCCAGGGCCCCGATTCCAACCGGTCCGTCGCCGTGCTCTATGAACGTGATCCCGTTCTGGGCTGGCGGCCCGTGTCCGGCGCGTGGCCCGCGCACAACGGGCTGCTCGGCTGGACCGACGACCATGAGGCGGGCGACCGCCGCTCCCCGATCGGGGTCTTCGGTCTCACGGATGCGGGGGGCAGACTGCCCAACCCGGGCACGAGGCTCCCGTACGACGAGGGACCCGACTTCGACGCGCCCGGCACCGGCTTCGAGGGCGAATCCCTGGAGGGGTCCTTCGACCATGTCGTGGCCATCAACTACAACCGCGAGCCCGGGACCACGCCGCTGGACTGGACCCGGCCGCTCGGCGCGGACAAGGGCGGCGGCATCTGGATCCACGTCGACCACGGCGGGCCCACGCAGGGTTGCGTCTCGTTGCCGTTCGACCGGATGGAGCAGCTGCTGCGGTGGCTGGATCCGGCGAAGCGGCCGGTGGTGGTGATGGGCGACGCGGCGGCGCTGGGCGAGTGAGCTGACGCGCCGCATGGCCGCGGGGCGGGGACCGGCGGGTGCGCCGCCCGGTCCCGCCCCGGCCGGGTCTCAGCCCGAAGGGGCCCGCGTGCTGCGGGCCCCTTCGGGATGGCGTGTGCGACGACGTACGCGTACGTACTGGGTTCCGCCCGGCAAGATCGGCCGGACAGGGGCTACGCCTTCTTCGGCTCCTCCAGGCGCGGGAACAGCACCGCACCCTTCGTCACCGTCGCGCCCGGCGAGAGCTTGCCCCACTCGCCCGCGTGCTGGACCTGCTGGTCGGCCAGCGCGCCCAGCGCGGCCTCGGCTCCCAGCGAGTCCCACAGCGCCTGCGAGGTCTGAGGCATCACCGGGTTCAGCAGGACCGCGACCGCCCGCAGGGACTCGGCCGCCGTGTACAGGATCGTCGCGAGACGGGCCTGGCCCTCGGGCGAGTCGTCCTTCGCGACCTTCCACGGCTCCTGCTCCGTGATGTAGCCGTTGACCTGCTTCACGAAGTCGAAGACCGCCAGGATGCCGCCCTGGAAGTCCAGCTCCTCGCCGATCTTCCGGTCGGCCTCGGCGACCGCCTTCGCGAGCCCCTCCTGGACGGCCTTCTCCGCCTCGCCGGAGGCGTCGGCGGACGGCAGCGTGCCGCCGAAGTACTTGCCGACCATCGCCGCGACGCGGGAGGCGAGGTTGCCGTAGTCGTTGGCGAGCTCGCTCGTGTAGCGGGCGGTGAAGTCCTCCCAGGAGAAGGAGCCGTCCTGGCCGAACGCGATCGCGCGCAGGAAGTACCAGCGGTATGCGTCCACGCCGAAGTGCGAGGTCAGATCCTGCGGCTTGATGCCGGTCAGGTTCGACTTGGACATCTTCTCGCCGCCGACCATCAGCCAGCCGTTCGCGGCGACGCGACCCGGCACCGGCAGGCCGTTCGCCATCAGCATCGCGGGCCAGATGATCGCGTGGAAGCGCAGGATGTCCTTGCCGACCAGGTGCACATCGGCCGGGAAGGTCTCGGCGAACTTCACTGGGTTCTCGTTGTAGCCGACGGCCGTCGCGTAGTTGAGCAGCGCGTCGATCCACACATAGATGACGTGCTTCTCGTCCCACGGCACCGGGACGCCCCAGTCGAAGGTCGAGCGCGAGATGGAGAGGTCCTGCAGGCCCTGCTTGACGAAGTTCACGACCTCGTTGCGGGCGGACTCGGGCTGGATGAAGCCGGGGTTGGCCTCGTAGAACTCCAGCAGCTTCGGACCGTACTCGCTGAGCTTGAAGAAGTAGTTCTCCTCCTTGAGGATCTCCACCGGCTTCTTGTGGATCGGGCAGAGCTTCTGCCCGGCGAATTCACCCTCGCCGTCCAGCAGGTCGGCGGGGAGCTTGTACTCCTCGCAGCCCACGCAGTACGGGCCTTCGTACCCGCCCTTGTAGATCTCGCCCTTGTCGTACAGGTCCTGCACGAACTCCTGCACACGGTCCGTGTGCCGCTTCTCCGTCGTACGGATGAAGTCGTCGTTCGCGATGTTCAGATGCTCCCAGAGGGGCTTCCATGCCTCCTCGACGAGCTTGTCGCACCACTCCTGGGGCGTGACGTTGTTCGCCTCGGCAGTGCGCATGATCTTCTGACCGTGCTCGTCCGTGCCGGTGAGGTACCACACCTTCTCGCCACGCTGACGGTGCCAGCGTGTGAGCACGTCGCCTGCGACGGTCGTGTAGGCGTGGCCCAGGTGAGGAGCGTCGTTGACGTAGTAAATGGGGGTCGAGACGTAGTACGCCTTCGCCCCCTGCTTCTCGGATCCAGTGGCCGCCATGGTCGAAATCCTAACGGCCCCGGGAAGGTCGACTCACCCCGATAACTCGAGGCGGGCAGGAGCGGGACAGCCGCCATGGAGAGGTCCGCGAAACATCCGGTCCGGTAGAAAGGCGCATCCTGGGAGAAGCGGCGGCGCGTGGGGGCAGGAGAGCAGGGGGGAAGGCGAGATGCGGGTACTGGTCGCCGAGGACGAGGAAGTCCTGGCCGAGCTGGTCGCCACGGGGCTGCGGCGGGCCGGATTCGCCGTCGACACCGTCTACAGCGGGGACGCCGCGCTCGCCTATCTCGGGCTCCACGACTACGACGTCGTGGTCCTCGACCGCGATCTGCCGCGGGTGCACGGCGACGAGGTGGCGCGGGAGCTGGTCGCCTCCGCGTCGCGCACCCGCATCCTGATGCTGACCGCCTCCTCGTCCATGGAGGACCGGGTGGAGGGCCTGGACCTGGGCGCGGACGACTATCTGGGCAAGCCCTTCGAGTTCCCCGAGCTGGTCTCCCGGGTGCGGGCGCTGCGGCGGCGCAGCGCCCGGCCGGTGCCGCCGCTGCTGGAGCGGCACGGGCTGCGGATGGACACCGTGCGGCGCACGGCGGAGCGGGACGGGCGGGATCTGGACCTCTCCCCCAAGGAGTTCTCGGTGCTGCAGATCCTGCTGGAGGCGGACGGTGCGACGGTCTCGGCGGAGGAGCTGCTGGAGCGGGCGTGGGACGCGCACACGGATCCGTTCACGGGAGCGGTGCGGGTGTGCATGAGCAAGCTGCGCGGGAAGCTGGGGGAGCCGGCGCTGATCCGTACGGTGCAGGGCGTGGGGTACGTCCTGTGATCGGGCCCGGGTCCACGATCCGTACGCGGATCGCGCTTGTCTACGGGGGTGTCTTTCTGGTCCTCGGGGCGTGTCTGCTCGGGATCGTCAATCTGCTCTCCCGGGCCGGTACGGAGGACGAGGTCGCGGCGATCAGGGCGCGCGCGGTGCCCGCGCTGCCGGTGACGGACGTGCGCGGGGGCACGATCGTCCAGCTGACGGACAGCGTCCGGGTCGCGGCGGGGCAGCAGATGCTGATCTGGTCTGCGTTCGCGCTGCTGGGGACGGCGCTGTGCGCGGTCGTGGTCGGGTGGTGGACGGCGGGGCGGGTGCTGCGGCCGGTCCATGAGATGACGGCGAAGGCACGGCGTCTTTCGGAGCGGACGCTGCACGAGAGGATCGGGGCGAGCGGTCCCGACGACGAGCTGAAGGAGCTCGGGGACACGCTGGATGCGCTGCTGGCGCGGCTGCAGAAGGCGTTCGACAGTCAGCGGCGGTTCATCGCCAATGCGTCGCACGAGCTGCGGACGCCGCTGGCCACGCAGCGTACGGCGATCCAGGTCGGCCTGGACGCGGGCTGTTCGCCGGACGAACTGGCCGCCACGAAGCGCGTGTTGCTGGACAACAACCGGCGCAGTGAGCGGCTGATCGAGGGCCTGCTGGTGCTGGCGCGCAGCGAGCGGGGGCTGGCGGAGCGGGAGGACGTGGACCTGGGGGAGGTCGTGTCGGAGGGGGCGGCACGCCACGAGGTGAAGGTGGCGGCGTCCCGGTCCGCCGGGGTGGTGCGGGGGAACCGGCTGCTGCTGGCGCAGCTGGTGGGCAATCTCGTCGCCAATGCCGTGGCGTACAACATGCCGGACGGCTCGGTGGACGTCCGCGTCGAGTCCGGGGTGCTGACGGTGTGCAACACCGGGCCGGTGGTCGCGGCGGAGGATGTGCCGGCGCTGTTCGAGCCCTTCCGGAGAGGAGAGGGGCGGGACCGGATGGGGCCCGGGGCGGGCCTCGGTCTGTCGATCGTCCGCTCGATAGCCGAGGCGCACGGCGGCACGGTGACGGCCGAGCCGGGCCCCGAGGGGGGCTTGGCCGTCACCGTGGTGCTGCCCGTGTCTTAAGGTCCTGTCCTGCCGATCTTGCCGGGCTCGCGTGCCCTGGCACGCACATCTGCTGCGTTGTCGTCAGTCGCCGACGCTCCGCGTCGGCTCCTTCCTCCGCCTTGCATCTGCACGCACCAGACCCTCCCCCTACGCCCTGGGGGCGTGGGGGGACCCCCACTCACTGATCCGGCCTGATCGACCGGACAGGACCTAGGAGCGGGGCCGCCAGGTGGCAAGGACGCCCTCGAACAGCTCGGCGTCGAGGAGCTCGCGGGGCGCGGGGCCGGCGTGGAAGAACGCGGCGTTGTCGGCCTGGAGCTTGCGCAGGTAGTCGAACGCCTTGGCGTCGTACTCGCCGAACGCCACGAACTGCCAGAAGACGGGCTTGTCGGCGGCCGCGGCGAGCGCGGCGGTGGCAGCGGTCTTGGACTCGGGCGCGCCGTCCGTCTGGAAGATCACGAACGCGGCGGCGTCCGGGTCCGCCTTGGCGTGCAGGGCGAGAACCTCCTCGACGGCGAGGTGGTAGTTCGTACGCCCCATGCGGCCGAGACCGGCGTGGAGCTCGTCGATGCGGCCCTCGTACGCGTCGAGGGTGAGCTCGCCGGTGCCGTCGATCTCGGTCGAGAAGAAGACGACGTCGACGGCGCCGTTCTCGGCGAGGTGCGCGGCGAGCGCGAGTGCCTGCTCACCGAGCCCCTGGGCGCTGCCGTCCTTGAAGTACGGCCGCATGGACCCGGAACGGTCCAGCACGAGATACACACGGGCCCGGGCCCCGCTGAGCCCCTGCTTCTTGAGGGCGGCGCCGGCGGCGGCGTAGGCCTCGACGAGCTGGGGCGCGCGGGAGGTGACCCGGGCACGGGAGACGGCGGGCTTGCCGTCCGGGACGGCGGCCTTGGGCGCCGGGTCGGCGGCGGCCGCGTCGGGCTCCGCGGCGGGCTCGGGCTCCGCGGGGGTGGGCTCGTCGGCGGCGGCCGCTACGGGCTCGGCCTCGGGAGCGGCTGCGGCCTCCGGCTCGGTGACCGCTTCGGTTGCTGCGACCGGCTCCTGTGGAGCGGCTTCCGGCTCGGCTGCCGCGGCGGCGGGCTCGGCCGCGGTGTCGGCCTGCGGCTCGACGACCGGCTCGGCGTCCGCCTGCGGCTCGACCGGGGCGGCGGGCTCGGCGTTCGCCGGAGCGGCCTCCGGCTCAATCTCCGCGGCAGCGGGCTCGACCACGGCTTCGGCCGTTGTGACCGGCTCCTCCGGAGCAGCCTCCGGCTCGGCGACGGCCTCCGCGGCCGAGGGCTCAGTCTCGGTGACGGCCGTTTCGGCCACTGGCTCGGGCTCGGTCGCTGCCGCGCCAGCGGGTTCGGCCTCAGCCTCGGGCTCCTCGACCGCAGGCTCCGGCTCGGTCGCGGCCACGGGCTCGGGCGTGACCTGGGCCTCGGGCGAAGCCACCGGCTCCGCGACGCCCTCGGGCTCGTCGACCACCGGCTCGGCTTCGGCGACTGCCACCGGCTCGGTCGTGACCTGGGCCTCGGGCGAAGCCACCGGCTCCGCCGTCTCCTGAGGCTCCGCAGCCGCGGTCTCCGCGGTCGTCGGCTCCGGCTTCGCGGCGGCCTCCGGCTCGGGCGTCGCCTGCCGGGTCCCCGGGGTCGGGTCCGACGAGGACTGGGCCGGGACCCTTGGGGCCGGGTTGTCGAACGCCGCCGAGACCAGGTCCGCCGCCCTCTCCGCCGGGGACGGGGCCGGCACCGTCGCCTTCGTCGGGTCCGTGCGCTCGGTCTGGGGCGGTACGGAGGCTGTCGCCGACTCGATGCGCTCCGAACGATCGCGACCAAACACCTTGCGCAGCAAGCTCCGAATGCCCATGTGCGAGGCCTTTCGCATGAGTTGAGTGCGGTGATTGTCCGTCCTTGGGCCGGGCGTCCAGAGGGTGTCCTGGCCAGGGCGGACACGTAAGGTTAGCCGCCGCCCGCGGCGAACCCCGGCAGGGGCGCCCGCCCGGCCGCCGCACCCTGGGCCCCGCCCCCGCGCGTACACCCCAACCCCGCCCCGGCCGCGCCGGATTCATCCCGCGTTCACCTTGCGGCCGCCACATTGCGCTCGTACACCCCTAACGTCTCAGCCGGACATATTCCGACACCATGTCGGCGCAGGTTGCGCCGTAGGAGGACGAAGTGCGCAAACTGCTGCCGCTGTTGAACACGAACCCCCACCCCGGCGGACGTTCCGCCCTCACCTGCCGGTACCGCTGCGGCGACGCCTGCTTCCACGAGGTCCCGAACACCAGCGACAACGAATATGTCGGTGATGTCATAGCAAGCGCCATATCGAGACGATCGATGATGCGCGCCGCCGCCGTCGTGACCGTCGCCGCCGCGGCCGGTACCGCGACCGTCATCGGCCAGGGCGGTGGCGGTCAGGCCGCCGCCGCGACCGTCGGCGCGGCGGAGCGCCACGGGAACACCGGGCGAGGCGCCCGCGGCCTCCGCTTCAGCCCCGTCGCCCCCAACAAGGACGACCAGGTCACCATCCCCGACGGCTACGCCCAGAACGTCGTCATCCGCTGGGGCGAGCCGATCCTCCGCGGCGCGCCCGCCTTCGACGCCGACAAGCAGAGTGCCGAGGCACAGGCCGGCCAGTTCGGCTACAACAACGACTTCCTCTCCCTGCTCCCCCTCTACGGTGAGCGCGGCCGCCAGGTGCTCGTGGCCAACCACGAGTACACGGACGAAGTCCTGATGTTCAAGGGCTACGACCCGGCCAACCCCACCCGCGAGCAGGTCGAGATCGCCTGGGCCGCGCACGGCCTGGGTGTCGTCGTGGTCGAGGAGGAGCACCGGACCGGCAAGCTCAACGCCGTCACCCGCCACCACCTCAACCGCCGTCTGACGGCCACGAGCGAGTTCAAGCTCACCGGCCCCGTCGCGGGCGGCGCCCTGGTGAAGACCTCCGCCGACCCGAGCGGCACCAAGGTCCTCGGCACGCTCAACAACTGCTCCGGCGGCACCACCCCGTGGGGCACCACCCTCCACGGCGAGGAGAACTTCAACCAGTACTTCGCCAACGGGTCGAGTGCCACGGACAAGCGGTACGGCATCGGAACCGGCGCCACCGAGCGCAAGTGGGAGCGTTTCGACAAGCGCTTCGACGTGGCGCAGGAGCCCAACGAGTCGCACCGCTTCGGCTGGGTCGTCGAGCTCGACCCGTACAACCCGGACTCCACGCCCCGCAAGCGCACCGCGCTCGGCCGCTTCAAGCACGAGGGCGCGCAGCCGCGGCTGACCGACGACGGCCGTCCCGTCGTCTACCTGGGTGACGACGAGCGCTTCGACTACTTCTACAAGTTCGTGTCGTCCAAGCGGATGAAGAAGGGTTCGAGCCGCGCCGCCCGCGAGCACAACCTCACCCTCCTCGACGAGGGCACCCTGTACGTCGCCAAGCTGACCGGCGACTCCCCGGCGGCCGAGATCGACGGCACCGGCAAGCTCCCGAGCGACGGCGAGTTCGACGGCTCCGGGCAGTGGATTCCGCTGGCCACGGCGGGCCCCGAGGGCAGCGTCTCGCACGTCCCCGGCATGAGTGCCGAGGAGGTGTACGTCTTCACCCGCCTCGCCGGCGACAAGGTGGGCGCCACCAAGATGGACCGCCCCGAGGACATCGAGCCGAGCCCGCGCACCGGCCGTGTCTACGTCGTACTGACGAACAACACCGACCGTGGCAAGGCCGGCAAGGCCCCGGCCGACGAGGCCAACCCGCGCAACCTCAACAAGCACGGCCAGATTCTGGAGCTCGCCGAGCACTGGGACGACCCGGCCGGTGACGGCTTCTCCTGGCGGCTCTTCCTGGTCGCGGGCGACCCGGGCGACCCCGCCACCTACTTCGCGGGCTTCCCGAAGGAGAAGGTCAGCCCCATCTCCTGCCCGGACAACGTCACCTTCGACCCGCACGGCAACCTGTGGATCTCCACGGACGGGAACCAGCTGGGGTCCCACGACGGCCTGTTCGGTGTCGCGACCCACGGCGAGCGGCGCGGTGAGCTCAAGCAGTTCCTGACCGTCCCGGCGGGCGCCGAGACCTGTGGCCCGATCGTGCAGGACCGACGGGTGCTCGTCGCGGTCCAGCACCCGGGCGAGATCGACGGTGCGTCCGTCGAGAAGCCCGCGAGCGTCTGGCCGGACGGACCGGGCAAGATCGTCCGGCCGTCGGTCGTCGCCGTCTGGCGCAAGGACGGCTGCGACATCGGCGCCTAGGACTTCGTCGGCGCCCAGGTCTCCACCGGCGTCCAGGACGTCTCATGAGGTGGCGCGCACATGTGCGCGCCACCTCATGAACTCCGCCGCCGCGTCCCCCGTGTACGACCACGGCACCCGCGCCGCCCGTGTCCCGAGGAGTCCGAACAGCCGGCGGGCCTCGTCGTTCAGCCCCGCGTAACAGGCCGCGTGCGCCAGATAGTTGAGCTCCCCGATCTCCTCGGGTCCGGCGGGGCCCGGCGGACGGCCGCCGATCCAGCGGTCCCAGGTGCGCCGTACGTCCGTCACCGCCAGCTCGTGGTGCCAGTGCCGCCCGAAGTCCCGCACCGCAGCGCGACCGCCCTCGGTGGCGTACCGGTACTCCTCCACCCGTGCGATCTGCACCAGAACCTGCAGCGGCGACCCGAGCGGCGCCGCGCCCGCCACATCGCGGGCGAAGTCGTACATCCTGCCGTGTGTGCCGTGCCAGCGCGCCGAGTAGTAGCGCAGCAGCTGTACATGGCCCTCGATGTTGTACGGGTCGCGTCGGCGCAATTCGTCCCACCAGCGCCACAGTTCGCGCCGTGACACCCCCGTCTCGTACAGCCGGGCCACCGTCAGCAGCGACACCCACGGCATCGGATCGGCCGGGTGCACCTCGGCCGCGCCCAGAGCGACCAGCACCGTCGCATCGAGCCGTGCCTCGTCGAGCCCGGACCCGCGGCCCGCCGCGATGACCTGGTGGAAGACCCGTACGACCTCCGTCGCCGCACGCAGCACCGCCGCGTCCGGGTCGCGGGGCTCCGCCGCACGCCAGGTCTCCACCGCAGACGAGCCCGCCGCCGCATGCGAGAGCAGCCGCAGCCGGTGGGTGCGCAGCGGCCAGTCGTCGCCGGTGGCGCGCAGCAGATCCCGTACGCCCTGCCAGCGGCCGATGACGATGTCGTGCACGGCGTCGGCGAGCGGCCGGTCCCCGAAGGCGGGGTCGAAGTCCGGGACGAAACCGCCACGGCGGCGGTGCGCGGCCATCTCCGGCACGTCCTCAGAAATCCGTCGCCAGCGCGTTGTCGGCGTAATCCGTATGCTGGGAAGCGGAGTTGGCGTACTGCTCCTCGGCGGCCTTGGCACGGGTCGCATCCAGCCGTGCGGGACGGTAGTACGAACTCCCCTGCCGCCAGTAGCGGATCATCGGCACCAGACCGGCGGCGAGACCGCCGATGCCGATCGCGATCGAGGCCGCGCTCAGCTCGCCCAGCGCCTCGACCAGGATCCAGAGCATGAACAGCGCCCCGAGCAGCGGCCATACGCCGCCCAGGACGAAGTCCCGTACGGATGCCAGCAGCGTCCTGCGGTATGCGACGACGGCGGCGATGCCCGCGAGCCCGTAGTAGAACGCGATCTGCAGGCCTATCGCGGCGACCGCCGCGGAGAGCACCTCGCCGACCGAACCGAGCGCGGTGGAGGCGACGAACATCGCGAGCGCCACAGCACCGACGACGGCGATCGCGACCCAGGGGGTGTTCCACCGGCGGTGCACGGTGCCGAGCGCCGCGGGCATCGTACGGTCCCGGCCCATCGCGAACAGCGAGCGCGTGACCTGGATCAGGGTGGTCTCCAAGGTGGCGACGGTGGACAGGAGCACTGCCACGACCAGCAGTTTCCCGCCGACGCCGGGCCAGATCGCATCACCGAGCGCGCCCAGCACATTGGCGCCGCCGGCCCGGATCTGCTCGCGGGTAAGGATCATGTTCACGGCGATCGTGAACGTCTCGAAGAGCAGGAAGACGACGCCGACGCCGACGAGCGCGGCGAATCCCGCGGTACGGCGGCTGTCGCGGGTCTCCTCGCTGAGGTTGCTGGTGACGTCCCAGCCCCAGTAGTAGAAGGCGGCGACCAGCGCGCCGGAGGCGAAGCCGGCCGCTCCGTCGAAGTGCGAGAAGCCGAGCCAGGACCAGTCGAAGGCAGTCGCGACGCGGCCCCGCAGGAGTACGGCGACGACGAAGAACAGCAGTATCGCCAGCTCCACGCCGGACATCAGCAGCTGCGCGCGTACGGTCATCCGCGCGCCGCCCAGGACGACGAGCAGCATCGCCAGGAACCAGGCCGCGCCGACGGCTGTTGCGGAGGCGGTGTTGTCGGCGAGGGCGGGGTCGAAGAGCGCGAGCGTCATCGCACCGGCCGGGAGCGAACCCGCCACCATGAAGATGGTCGCGGAGACCACCAGCGCCCAGCCGGACAGAAAGCCCAGGAAGGGATGGAGGGTTCGGGCCACCCAGGAGTAGCTGGCGCCCGCGTTGACGTCGATCCTGCCGAGTCTTCGGAAGGCGAGGACGATGCCGAGCATGGGTATGGCGCAGTAGAGCAGCGCGGCGGGTCCGGCGAGGCCGACGGCCGCGACGAGTACGGCGGTTGTGGCCGCGATGGAGTAGGCGGGGGCGCTGCCCGCGATGGCCATCACGATGGTGTCGAAGGTGCCGAGGACATTGGGCTGAAGCCCTCTGCTGGCTCTGGTGGAGCTTCTGCCGGAGCTACTGCGCATGGGACTCTCCGAATGCCCTCGTGCCGCCTCCGTAAAGGGAGGACGTGCGCATCGTAGTCGGATGTGTGCTCCGTGGTGAGAGGGCGGTGCTCGCCGGTGCGGGCGGCACGGACGGAATAGAGTCGGTGCATGGCTGCAGAGGTTTCGGACGAGCAGGCCGTACGGGTCGACGCCTGGATCTGGTCCGTACGGCTCACAAAGACCCGCTCCCAGGCCGCGTCGGCATGCCGGGCCGGCCATGTCCGGGTGAACGGCGAACGGGTCAAGCCGGCGCACCCGGTGCGCGCGGGTGACCAGGTGCGGCTGTTCCACGCGGGCCGGGAACGGCTGGTGGTCGTCTCGAAGATCGTCCGCAAGAGGGTGGGCCCACCGGTGGCGGCCCAGTGCTACGTGGACAACAGTCCGCCGCCCCCACCGCGGGAGTTCGTGGCCCCGGCGGCGGTACGGGACCGGGGCGCGGGCCGGCCGACCAAGCGGGACCGCCGCGAACTGGAACGCCTCCAGCGCGCTGCGTCGGACGGGTTCTCATCCTCCTCGGGTGGGTGACCCGCCGCGCGTGACCGGCGGCGGGCGGTAAAGCTGCACCCGGAGGTGAGCCATGGAACGCCGGGATGCGGACGTGTGCGTGGTAGGTGCGGGTTTCGCCGGTCTGGCCGCCGCGCGGCAGCTGGCAGGGGCCGGCCGCGAGGTGGTGGTGCTCGAGGCCCGGGACCGGGTCGGCGGGCGGGTGTGGAACCGCGAGCTGCCCGAGGGCCCGGTGATCTCGGCGGGCGGCTCCTGGCTGGGCAAGGGGCAGGAGCGGATGTTCGACCTCTGCCGGGAGGTCGGCCTGGAGGTGTACCCGCAGTACGAGCAGGGTGATCAGATCCTGCGCCTGGACGGCGTCAACCACCGCTACCGGGGGCTGATCCCCAAGATCGGACCGGCGGCGGTCGCTTCACTCGGCGTGGCGTTCATGCGCCTGGACCGGATGGCGCGGCGGCTTCCGGCCGACGCCCCCTGGCGGGCACACGGCGCCCGGGCACTGGACGCCCGCACGCTCGGGGAGTGGCTCTCCAACCCGGTCAACCTGCCCTCGCCCACGGCCCGCACCCTGGCAAGGGCCTCGATGAACCTGGTGTTCTGCGCCGACCCGGCGGAAGTCTCGCTGCTGGGGGCGCTGGTCCAGGCCCGTGGGGGCGGCGGCTTCAGCTACTACACCGACAGCCGGCGGACCGAGACCCACCTGGTGGACGGCGGGGCGCCGGAGCTGGCCCGCCGGATGGCCGAGCGCCTGGGGGATGCGGTTCATCTGTCCTGCCCGGTCCGGCAGATCACGCACAACGGGACGGACGTGGAGGTCCGCTGCGACGCGCTCACCGTGCGGGCGGGGCGGGTGATCGTGGCGACGCCACCCCTGCTGGCCGGCCGGATCGCCTTCGATCCGCCGCTGCCCGCCGACCACCACCATCTCCTGCAACGGGTGGTGCCCGGGGCGGTCTTCCGGGTGCACACGGTCTACCCGGAGCCGTTCTGGCGGGAACAGCACCTGTCGGGACAGACGCTGGCGCCCCAGTCGCCCGTCTCGGTCACCATCGACCAGACGCCGCGCTCGGGACGGCCGGGGGTGCTCAGCACCTTCGCGTTCGGCCCCGGCGCCCTGGAGATGGGACGCCTGGAGCCCAAGGAGCGGCGGGACGTGTGGCTGAAGGCGCTCGCCGAGCGGTTCGGCCCGCAGGCTCAGTCCCCCACCGGCTACCTGGAAACCGACTGGTCCGCCGAGCCGTGGTCGCTGGGCGGGATGGTCGGCCACTTCCCGCCGGGCGCGCTGACCAGTTACGGCCCGGCACTGCGCCGGCCGGTGGGGCGGATCCACTGGGCGAGCACGGAGACGGCGACGCTGATGCACGGGCTGATGGAAGGGGCTGTGCGCTCGGGCGAGCGGGCGGCCCACGAGGTGCTGGCGCTCTGATCGGGCGTGGCTCCCGCTACGGCCGGCGGGTTCGGCCCCCGGTGATCCCGAGCGACTCGGTCACCCTGACCGACCTGTCACCCCGGCTGCTCCGGTGACGCAATCGCTCTCGCCGCCTGGACCTCCCGCCGCAGTGGGCCCAGCACCCCCTCGTCGCCCCCCGTCAGCTCCGCACTGACCTCGACCAGCACCTCGCTGCTCCGCAACCCCGCCGCCAGCTCCCGCAGCTGCTGCTCGATCTCATCGACCTCCGACCGCGTCGGCGGCTGGGCGCCATGGTTGACCCGGACGCGGGCCGCCGTCGTCGCGTCCACGACGCGTTCGACGGCGACGACCAGCGGCCACCATGCCGCCGCCCGCGCGCCCACCGGCGGCGGTTCGGTCAGCGCGCGCTGGAACTCCGAGCGCACCGACGACAGATCGCGGTAGATCCGCCGCCGTCTGCGCACCCGCTCCCCCTGGTCCTCCCCCGACGGGGATCCGAACGCGTACGCCACATACCCCGCCGCGTCCTCCACCGCCGTCGCCAGCCGGTCGCCGACGCGCGTGTGCCAGCTCTCCGGCCAGAGCAGATAGCCCGCGACCAGCGCGATCGCGCAGCCTATGAGGCTGTCCACCAGCCGGGGCAGGACCAGGTGGAATCCCTGGTGGTTGAGGACGTCGGAGAGCAGCAGGATCACCGGGGTGATGGCCGCGGTCTGGAAGGCGTACCCCTTCGCGGAGAACGCGGGGATGAGCGCCGCGAGGACCATCATCACCGGCACGTCCCACCACCCGCGCGGTACCTCGGAGAGCACCGCCGCCGCGACGAGCAGCCCCGCCGCCGTGCCGAGCGCACGCAGCACCGCCCGGGAGAAGACCGAGCCGAAGTCGGGCTTCATGACGAAGGTGACGGTGAGGGCGACCCAGTACGAGCGGGGCACGGGTACCAGCGAGACCAGCGACTGCGCGAGGCCGATGCAGAGCGCGAGCCGCAGCCCGTAGCGCCAGGAGGATTCGGAGAGCAGCGCGTTCCGGGCCCCGCGCCGGGCGCGGATGCCCAGTGCCGCGGGCCGCCCGAGCCGGTCGTCGACGTTGTACGGGTCGGGGTCCGGCTTGTGCACGACCACCGCGGCGTACCGCAGCGCGGCCTCCACGGCGCGGTCGGCCGGTCCCTCGGGCCGGGGCAGCTGCAGCTCGGGGGCCTCGCTGCGGCCCTTGTCGACCGCGTCCGCCAAGTCCCGTACCGCCTGGGCGATTTCGGGCCGCCGCGAGGCCCGCCCGTGCAGATGCGCCGCCGCGGCCGCCTCGACCAGCGGGATGAGCACGTTCAACTGCGCGAGCAGTCGCACGAGCGGGCTGCGCCGCCCGTGTTCGCCGGCCCGCCGGGCGAGGATCAGGTCGTAGGAGGTGTTCAGGGAGTCGGTGACGGCCTGGCGCCTGTCGTCGTACGCCGAAGTGCCCGCGGCCGCCAGCAGATCGGCGACGCTGCGGTACGCACCGGCGACCGCGGCCCGCTCCGGCTCCCGGCCGCGCAGCGGCCAGGCCAGCAAGGTCAGTACGAGCACGAACATGCCGCCGAGCGTGAGCAGCAGCGGGGCCTTCCACCACGGCGCGGGCATCGGCAGCCCGGCGCCCACTACCGCGTTGAGCAGGAGCAGCAGCCCGGACACGGACGCCACCGCGCCGATGGAGGAGATCATCCCGGAGACGAGCGCGACCAGGGTCAGCGCGGCGACCGCGAGCCAGCCGTCCCCGTACACGAGCGTGCCGAGCGTGACGCCGACGGCGCCGAAGAGCTGCGGGACCGCGATAGTGAAGATCCGCATCCGGTACGAGTCGGCGGTGTCGCTGATGACGCCCGAGAGCGCACCCATCGACACCAGCGCGCCGTACTGCGGCTGTCCGATCGCGAGCCCGACGGCGAGCGGCGCGGCCAGCGCGACGGCGGCACGTGCGACGGCGGCCCAGGGGATGGGCGCCGACTGCGGCAGCAGGCCCTTGAGCAGCCAGTCGGGTGGGGACAGCCGTCCCGCTCGCGTCTCCATGGTCAAGAGATGCCTCATGGAGGCGTACGGGAGCAAGTCCTGCGGGGTCGAAACCTTCAATCAGGACACGTCAGCGCGCGTCGTGCAGTTCGATCTCGACGAGCAGCGAGCGGTGGTCGGTGCTCGGCAGGTCCAGGAAGCGGGCCTTGCGCACCGAGAAGTCCTTGCTGACCAGCACATGGTCGATCTGCGTGCCGAGTGGGCGGCGGACGGTGGCCGGCCAGGACGGGGTGTGGGCCGCGCCCACGAGGGTGGCGCTGTCGCGCAGGCCGCCCGCGTCCAGGATCCGGCGGAACGCGGCATGGTCCTGAGTGGCGTTGAAGTCACCGGCGAGAAGGGTCGGCCGGCCCTTGACCTCGCGGGCGTAGGTACGCACCAGGCCGAGTTCCTTGCGCCAGTCGGCCACGCCGCCGGGGAAGGGCGGCAGCGGATGCACGAGCTGAAGGTTCACGGGGTGGCCGGCGACGACGGCCACCGCGCCGGGCATCGCCAGCGTGCTCTCGATCCCCGGGGCCGTGCGCAGCGGGTACTTGCTGAGGATCGCCGAGCCGGAGGCCGCGTTGCCCTCGACGACATTGCGGTACGGGTAGTCGGCGCGGGATGCCTTCGCCGCGAGCGCGTCCGAGCAGGCGCGGGCGCACTCCTGGACGAAGACGATGTCCGGTTGTTCGCGGCGGACGGCCGCGAGCAGCCCCTCGGTGGCGTAGCCGAACTCGAGGTTCGATGTGAGCACTTCGAGGCGGGCGACGACCCGGCCGGGCGGTTCGTCGGTGAGCCCGGTGTCGTACGGCCTGACGTACCAGCCGGTGACCGCGAGCACGGCGACCGCCCAGAACATGCCGGTGCGCCAGCGCGCGAGCAGGGCGAGCAGCAGCGCGGCCCCGGCCGGCACCAGCAGCCAGGGCAGGAAGGCCAGCAGCTGGGTCACGGGGGTGATGCCGTCGGTGTTCGCGGCGCGGCAGGCGGCGACCGCGCTGAGGCCGAGCAGGAGCAGCCCCGCCAGCCAGGCGGCGACGCGTCGGCCGCCCGCGGGGCGCACGTCCGGCTCGGCGGCCTGGGCCGACGTCGAGGTGGCGCTGTCCAAACCGGCCTCCGAGCCGAAGGTGTACGTAGTCCAGGGTGCGCGTGGCTGCGGCCGACGGGGGTGCGTGGCCGTGTGCGTGCCGCGTGGCCGAGGGTGTGCGTGTATGTCCGTCGACGTCAGTTTCGGCGACTTGGTTGCGGCTGTCGCGGCAATTCGCCGCAACTCACTCGGGGGCGTACCGGCGCAGCGCGCTGATCAGCAGTTCCACCCCGAAGGTGAACTCCGCCTCGTGGTCGATCTCCGCCAGCATCGGGGCCAGTCTGGCCACGGCGGGGAACCCCGACTTCTCCAGATGCTCTCTGCGCTCCTCCACCGCCGACTCCGCCTCCCCCTTGAACGCGGGCGAATGGAACTCCCGCAGCATCGAGCCGACCTGGAATGCGATGAGCAGCCGGAGGGCATGCACGGCGGCGGCCTCGTCGAAGCCGTGGTCGAGCAGGACGGACAGGGAGCAGTTGATGGTCGGGAGCGCTCCGGGGGAGGCGAGCTGGCGGGTGAGGACCAGCTCGCAGGCGCGCGGGTGACGCAGCGATGCGCGCCGGAAGCCGTGCGCGACCGAGCGGATGCCGTCCTCCCAGCCGGCGCCGGGCCGCCGGGACAGCTGCATCTCGGTGGTGATGTACTCCGTGACCCCGTCGAGGACGTCCGCCTTGCCGTCCACATGGTTGTAGAGCGACATCGCCTGCACACCGACGGCGGCAGCGAGTCGCCGCATGGAAAGGGCGTCCACGCCCTCGTCGTCGATGACTTCCAGAGCGGCCCGGATGATCCGCTCGCGGGACAGCGGTTCACGTGACAACGGACTCGCGGCCGCCGACCGGCGGGCCGATGTGCCGCGGTCCGTGGGGCGTTGACGGGTTGTTCCGTCAGACATCGCGGTGCTCCTGAGTGGGTTTCGCGGAGTCCGGTCCTACTCCTTGACGACTTACAGCGTAAGTGCTTCCCTCGGTTGCGGTACTTACGGCGTAAGTACGGAACGAATTGGCCTGGGGGGCCCGGAAGATGACGCAGGAAGCGCGCGAGGCTCTCGGCGCATCGATCGGCTCGGCCTCGCGCCGTTCCTCCCCCTCCCCGCGTAGCCGGAGTCACCGCATGTCCTGGCCCACCGTCCACCACCTCGACTGTGCCCCGATGCATCCCGTCGGCAACGCCCCGCTGGTCGCCCACTGCCTGCTGGTCGTCACGGGCAGCGGCCTTGTCCTCGTCGACACGGGCCTGGGCACCGCGGACGTGTCCGACCCGCGGCGGCTCGGGATGTTCTTCCGCAGGACCATGCGTCCGACGCTGGACCCGTCGCGTACGGCCTTTCACCAGATCCGGGCGCTTGGATACGACCCGTACGAGGTACGGGACATCGTCCTGACCCATCTCGACCTCGACCACGCGGGCGGTCTCGGCGACTTCCCCGACGCGCGGGTCCATGTGATGGCGGACGAGTACCGGGCGGCGATGCGGCGCGACACCCGCCTGGACGCCGGGCGCTATGTCACCGCGCAGTGGGGCCACGGCCCGCAGTGGGTCGTCCACGACACGGCGGACTCCACCTGGCACGGTTTCGCGGCGGCACGGGTGCTGCGCTCCCCCGACATCCTGCTGGTGCCGCTGCCGGGGCACACCCGGGGTCACTGCGCGGTGGCGGTCCAGCAGCCGGACCGGTGGCTGCTGCACGCGGGCGACGCGTACTTCTTCCACGGCGAACTGGACCTGCGCCGCCCCCGCTGCCCACGGCCGGTCGCCCTTCACCAGCGGCTGGTCGCGGAGAACCACGGCCAGCGGCTGATGCAGCTCGAGCGCCTGCGCGACCTGCGCCGGGCGGACCCGAGACTGATCCGTATCTTCTCGTCCCACGACGCGTACGAGTTCGCCCAACTCAGCGCGGAAAGTGTGAGTCCCTTGCGCTGACGGGCCGCGGATCCTTCCCACCTGCGCGGGACTCGGGGCGGTGCGAAGCTGCCGCTACAGGGGTGCGGGGGCGTCGGCCCGGGAACACACGACGGCCATCCGCCGCCCCCAGACCCACGCCAATGCCCCCACCGCCAGCCCCACCCACAACACCCACCACCCCGTTCTCAGCAACGTCGACGTCAGCTCGTCGTACACCGCCCCCGCCGCCGCCCGGTCCACGTCCGGCGGCAGGTCGTCGAGTGCCAGGCCCCGACCCACCGCGAGCGCGATCCGCAGGAGCACCGCGCCCGCGGAGAGCGCGAGGCCGAGCGTGGTCACGGTGCGGGCCCGGCGGGACGCGAGGAGCAGCGCGGACGACGCGAGCAGCAGGGTCGTGACCGGGAGCCAGACCCCGGCGAGCCGCAGGCCGTCGAAGACCTCCCGCGCCACCCCCAGCTCGTCGGACTCCAGGATCGTGATCCGCGTATGCCCGACCGGGATCTGTTCCGCGAACGGCACCCCGTCCTCGTCGAGCTGCCGCTTCACCTGCTCGATGACCGGCGCCAGATCCATGGAGACCGCGTCTTCGCGGTCACTGCTGAGCCCCTCCTCGACCGCCCTGTGGGCAGCCCGGTTCACCGTGTTCCATACGGCCCGGAAGGACTCCGTGCCGGAGAAGGAGACCACCGCCTCGTGCAGCAGATTCCGTACGCCCTCCCGATACGGACCCCCGTCGAACTTCTTCATCGCCTCGTCGGTGATCCGCGTGGCAACCGCGTTCTGCACCGCGGGGTCCGAGGCGAGCGGCTCCATCGCCGCGACGTACCCGTCGGTGTCGCCGATCTCCCGGTCCGCCCAGACGGCGAGCGCGCTCAGCGGAGTCAGCAGCGCCACGAGGACGATCAGCACCGCCGACACCGATGACAGGAAGCTCCGCACACCTCCAGGGAACGTGGGCGCCGAGGCGGGCGCGAGCGTTGCTCCGCCGACCGGGCGCCGACTGGCCGGGGCGGATCTGGCGGGGACCGGGCGCGGACCTGTCGCGGCCAGTCGGGGCCGATCGCGGCCCGGGAAGCAGCACGGGCTCGTACACCCGCTGACTTGCCACCCGGCCCGCCCGGGTGTGCTCTGAAAGAGGGACGCGGGGGACGCGAGGGAAGGAGCCCGCCATGGCCGCACAGCAAGCACTGCCCGCACTGCACCACGGTTCTCTCGGCTGGGCGATGCCCGTCACCCTGGGCGCGTTCTTCGGCTTCATGGCGGGGTTCCTCCGCCGCGAGGGAGCGCCCCTCGAGTGGGGCGACGTCCTCTACGGCGTGGTCGCGGGACTGGTCTTCGCGGCGGTGGCGTTCGGGTTCGGCCGCATCCAGCACGCACTGACGCCCGAGCTGCACGCCGGTGCGTACGGGGCGCTGACCGGCATCGCCCTCGGGTTCCTGCACAGCCTGACCGGGGTCAGCGTCCTGACGGCCGTGCTGACGGGGCTCCTCTTCGGCGGGATGATGCTCGTCGGGAGCTTCTACGTCTTCCACAACAGAGCGGACTGACCTGCGGGTTTCTGGTCCTCGCGCGGCCGCCGGATCCGATCCGGCGACCGCGCGCCACTGTATGTGTTGACCTTCTCCCCTGGGGAAGCTCCAGCATCGGCGGGGCCGGGCGAAGCGTCCGGTACGAGGAGGAGAGCATGGGTCTGCTGACCATCGGTGCGTTCGCCCGCGCATCCCGGCTGTCCGCCAAGGCACTGCGTCGCTATGACGAGCTGGGGCTGCTGCCGCCGGCCCGCGTCGACTCGTTCACCGGCTACCGGTACTACGACGAGACGCAGCTGGAACGGGCCCGGCTGGTGGCGTGGCTGCGGCGGATCGGGATGCCACTGGCCCGTATCCGGGACGTCTGCGACCTGTGCGCGACTGATGCGGCCGCGGCAGCCCGGGACATCCGGGCGTACTGGGCGCAGGTGGAGGCCGAGACCTCCGCGCGCCGCGATCTGGCCTCCTTCCTCGTCGACCAGCTGTCAGGGAAGGACACCGACACGATGTCTCAGCTCAGTGCACCTCTGGGAATCCGTTACGCCGCACGGTCGGACCGCGGACTCGTACGGGAGACCAACCAGGACGCCGCCTACGCCACCTCCCGACTGCTCGCCGTCGCCGACGGGTTCGGGGGCGAGGGCGGGCCCGCCAGCACGGCGGCGATAGATGCGCTCAAACCTCTGGAGGCCGAGGCGGCCGGGTCCGCCCGGATCGGCGATCTGCTCAACGCCCTTGAGGACGCGGTCCACCGGGCCAACGCCACGGTGAACGGCCTCGCCGACTCCGGTACGACGCTCACCGCGATGGTGTGGACCGGCTCCCAGCTGGCGCTCGTGCACATCGGGGACACACGCGCCTATCTGCTGCGCGGCGGGGAGTTCTTCCGGATCACCCATGACCACACCGTCGTGCAGTCGATGGTCGACGAGGGCAGTCTCAGCACCGAGGAGGCGGCGTCCCACCCCCAGCGGGCGATGCTGCTGCGGGCGCTCGACGGGAGCGAGGGGCTGGCCCGCCCCGATCTGCGGCTGCACGAGGCGCGGGACGGCGACCGGTATCTCCTGTGCTCCGACGGCCTGTTCACGGCGGTACCGGAGGCGGACGTACGGCGGTCCGTCGCCGCGGTCGCCGATCCGGACGAGGCCGTACGAGAACTGATCGCGCACGCCCATCGCGCGGGCGGCCCCGACAACATCGCGTGTGTCGTCGCCGATGTGGTGGCCGTCTGAGCGCGACCGCCTCCGCGGCTCTGAGCTGGCCGGCTCAGAGCCGTCGGGCGATCCTCGTCGACCCGTCCGCGGAGCCGATCAGCCGATCGCGGCCGCGTGCACCAGTTCGGGCGTGCGGGCAGCTCCGGCCGCCATCAGGCCCGCGAGCTCGCCGCCCGCACGCTCGATCCGCACCGGCAGGGTGTCGGTGAGCGTGTCGCCGCTCCCGCCCCAGTCCTCCGACGCCGCGTACACCGTCGTCGGCAGGACCAGCGCCCGCAGATAGGCGAAGAGCGGCCGCAGCGCGTGCTCGAGCACCAGCGAGTGACGTGCGGTGCCGCCCGTCGCCGCGATCAGCACCGGCTTCCCGGTGAGCGCGTCCGGCTCGATCAGGTCGAAGAAGGACTTGAACAGCCCGCTGTACGAGGCCTTGAAGACGGGCGTCACGGCGATCAGGCCGTCCGCCTCAGTCACCGCCTCGATGGCCTCGCCGAGCGCCGGCGCGGGGAATCCGGTCACCAGGTGGTTGGCGATGGGCACGGCCAGCTCACGCAGCTCGACGACGCGTACCTGAACCTCCACGTCCCGCTCGGCGAGAGTGCCGCGTACGGCTTCCGTCAGCCGGTCCGCCAGCAAGCGGGTCGACGACGGCACGCTCAGCCCGGCCGATACCGCCACCAGCTTCAGCGTCCTCACGGTGATCAAGCCTCCTTGTTCGGCTGCAGGGCCGGGTGGAGCGGGGCGGTCTCCGGCACACCGGCCGGCCGCAGGTTCGCGAACTCCTTGCGCAGCACCGGTACGACCTCCTCGCCGAGGAGGTCGAGCTGCTCCAGGACCGTCTTCAGCCCAAGTCCCGCGTGGTCCATCAGGAAGAGCTGGCGCTGGTAGTCGCCGACGGACTCACGGAAGCCGAGGGTCCGCTCGATGACCTCCTGCGGGGAGCCGACGGTCAGCGGGGTCTGCTCGGTGAAGTCCTCCAGCGAGGGGCCGTGCCCGTACACCGGTGCGTTGTCGAAGTAGGGCCGGAACTCGGCGATCGCGTCCTGGGAGTTCTTCCGCATGAAGACCTGTCCGCCCAGGCCGACGATGGCCTGCTCGGCCGTGCCGTGCCCGTAGTGCGCGTACCGCTGCCGGTAGAGGTCGACCATCTTCCTGGTGTGCTCCATCGGCCAGAAGATGTTGTTGTGGAAGAAGCCGTCGCCGTAGTAGGCGGCCTGCTCGGCGATCTCGGGGGAGCGGATGGAGCCGTGCCAGACGAACGGCGGGACCCCGTCCAGCGGCCGCGGCGTCGAGGTGAAGGACTGCAGCGGCGTACGGAACTTGCCCTCCCAGTCCACGACGTCCTCCCTCCACAGCCTGTGGAGGAGTGCGTAGTTCTCGATGGCGAGCGGGAGGCCGTGGCGGATGTCCTGGCCGAACCACGGGTAGACCGGTCCGGTGTTGCCGCGCCCCATCATCAGGTCGACCCGGCCGTCGGCCAGGTGCTGCAGCATCGCGTAGTCCTCGGCGATCTTCACCGGGTCGTTGGTGGTGATCAGCGTGGTCGAGGTGGAGAGGATCAGCCGCTCCGTCCGGGCGGCTATGTGCCCGAGGATCGTCGTCGGGGACGACGGGACGAATGGCGGGTTGTGGTGCTCACCGGTCGCGAATACGTCGAGTCCGACCTCCTCGGCCTTGTGCGCGATGGCGATCATCGCCTTGATCCGCTCGTGCTCGCTCGGCGTACGGCCGGTGGTCGGGTCGGTCGTGACGTCGCCGACCGTGAAGATGCCGAACTGCATATGAGCTCACCTCTCGGGGTCTGAAATGCCTTCGGGTCCAGTTGGTTGAATATTGAACCAAACCCTACAACGGCAACCCCCCTCGCCCTATTCCGGGTGCTCGTACCCTGGTGCGAGGGCACATACGGAACGGAGCTGTGGTGAGCGAGAGCGAGAGCGAGAGCTGGAAGGAGCGCGGCGTCGCGCTGCGCGTCTTCGTCTATATCTTCGCGACGCACCTCTTCGCAGGATTTGTGTATCTGCTCTTCTACGTCGGGGAGCACGCGCACAAGTGAGCCGCCGGGCCGGGCGGCCGCGCGGCGCCGGGCAGGCGGCCGTGGACCGAACCGCCCGGACGGCCGTCGGTCAGCCCTTCCCCGCGGCACTCGCGAACAGCTGGCGGAAGGCGTCCGCCGACTCCGAGCCCGACCGCCCGAAGGGCGCGTCGAAGTCCCAGACCAGGAAGAGCAGAAAGGCGATCAGGGCGCTGAAGAGGCCCGCAAGCAGCAGCTCCCGGGACGTGCCGCCGATCTGCAGAGTGAAGATCAGGCCGACTGTCACCAGCGCCCCGGTGATCAGGCCGAACCACACGACGCCCGGCAGTGTCGCCCCGGCGTTCTGTGCCCGGGCGTTGCGCGCGTCGTCGGCGACGGCGACCTGGTCGAGCAGTGGCTGATAGGCCTGCGCCTCCAGCTCGTCGGCCGGGGCCCGCTCCGCGATGTCGGCCCGTACCGCGCCGAGCAACTGCGCACCCCGGTCGGGCAGTTCCCTGTTGTCGACCATCCTCGGCCACTCCTGGTGGACCACATGGGAGACGTACCGGTCGATGTCCGCACGGATGCGCTGCTGGACGCGAGTGGGGTAGACCTGGGCACGCTGGGTGACCTCGTGCAGCGCCTGTGCCTCGCGGCGTACGTCGTCCTGCGCGGCGCTGCGCGCCTCCCAGACGCCCGCGATGGCCAGACCGAGCACGATCGCGTACACGACGCCGACCATCATCGTCATGTACTCGAGGACGTCAGGGGTCTCGGCGCCGTCCTCCTCGTCGGGTGTCCCGGCCCGGTGCAGCCTGTGCTGCCTGAGCAGCGTGATGACAAGGACGACGGCGCAGGCGGCGGCCATCGCGGCAGCCAGGACCAGCCATTCAGACATGAGGGATCTCCGAAGGGTGTGGTGTGTGTTCAGGCGCGGCCGCGCCGGGGCCGCAGCATCGCCGCGGCGAGTACGGCGGGGGTGGTGGTCACCAGCATCAGGACGACGAGGGAGGTCCCGGCGGGTTCCGGCTTCCCGGACGCCGGCCGGTAGTTGCGTACGGCGCTGACGCGCGGTGGCGCGGGGGCCGCCGCCTTGGGGCTCGTCGCAGGGGCCGCGGGCTGCGAAGCAGCCGGCTCGGGAGGGGGCTGGGGGGTCTTGACGGGCCGTTCGGCCGGGGGCGTCGGCGTCGGTGCCGGAGTGCTGGGCGGCACCGGAGCCGGAGCCGGGGGCACGGGCTGTGCCGGCGTCGGCGTGGGCACCGGAGTCGGGCTCGGCGGGGGCGGGGGCGAGGGTGGGGGCGACGGCGGGCACTCGCAGTAGAGCGACACCGACAGTGATACGGATGCCGGTGCCACTAGCGACACCGATAAATCGGCCCCACCGCACGCAGAAATGCCGATGCCGATCCCGGCCCCCTGCGAGCCGAGAATCGCCGCGATCCCCAGTGCGCTCAACTGCTGCCATCCCGCCACAACCGGCACGTTATGGGCGCGCAACGGGCTCGGGGGAGGGTCGGGCTGGCTCATCACCCGTACGGATGATCAGCACACTTGTCGGACTGTGATTTTGCACCTTGTTGCAAAATGGGATCGCGGGCGCTAGAACTGGTGCGACGACCCCGCCCGAGGAGGCGCCCCGATGAGCACGACGAGCCCCTACCCGCACCTGCTGAGCCCGCTCGATCTCGGGTTCACCACCCTCCCCAACCGCGTGCTCATGGGCTCCATGCACGTCGGTCTCGAAGAGGCGGAGAACGGCTTCGAGCGGATGGCCGCCTTCTACGCAGAGCGCGCGCGTGGCGGCGTCGGCCTCATCGTGACCGGCGGCATCGCCCCCAACGACCGGGGCCGTCCGTACGAAGGCGGCGCCAGGCTCACCACCGAGGCCGAGGCGGCGAAGCACCGGACCGTCACCGACGCCGTGCACGCCGAGGGCGGCCGGATCGCGATGCAGATCCTGCACTTCGGCCGGTACGCGTACCACGCCGATCTTGTCGCGCCGAGTGCCATCCAGGCCCCCATCAGCCCCTTCGTCCCGCACGCCCTGACCGACGCAGAGGTCGAGGAGACGATCGAGGACTACGTACGGGCGGCAGGGCTCGCGCAGTCCGCGGGCTACGACGGTGTCGAGATCATGGGCTCCGAGGGCTACTTCATCAACGAGTTCATCGCGAGCGCCACCAACCACCGCACCGACCGCTGGGGCGGCTCGTACGAGAACCGGATCAGGCTCCCGCTGGAGATCGTCCGCCGTACGCGCGAGCGCGTCGGCCCCGACTTCATCCTCATCTACCGCCTCTCCATGCTGGACCTGGTGCCCGGCGGCTCCTCGCTCGAAGAGGTGATCACGCTCGCCAAGGAGATCGAGGCGGCCGGAGCGACGATCATCAATACCGGGATCGGCTGGCACGAGGCCCGTATCCCCACCATCGCGACCTCGGTGCCGCGTGGCGCGTACACCTGGGTGACCAAGAAGCTGATGGGGTCGGTCTCGGTCCCGCTGGTGACCAGCAACCGCATCAACACCCCCGAGATCGCGGAGCAGTTGCTCGCCGACGGCCGCGCGGACATGGTGTCGCTGGCCCGGCCGTTCCTCGCCGACCCCGACTTCGTCGCCAAGGCGAAGGCGGACCGCGCGGACACCATCAACACCTGCATCGGCTGCAACCAGGCCTGCCTGGACCACACCTTCAGCGGGAAACTCACCTCCTGCCTGGTCAACCCGCGCGCCTGCCACGAGACCGAGCTGGTCCTGTCCCCGACCCGGCGGCGCAAGCGCGTCGCCGTGATCGGCGCGGGTCCTGCCGGGCTCGCCTGCGCGGTCGCGGCGGCCGAGCGCGGGCACGAGGTCACGCTCTTCGACGCCGCGGACGAGATCGGCGGCCAGCTGAACGTCGCCAAGCGGATCCCTGGCAAGGAAGAGTTCGACGAGACGCTGCGCTACTACCGTACGCAGCTCGAACTGCGGGGCGTGGAGGTCCGGTTGGGGACGCGGGTCGCCACCGAGGACCTCACGGCCGACGCGTACGACGAGATCGTGGTGGCCACCGGCGTCACGCCCCGGACCCCCGAGATCGACGGCGTCGACCACCCGAGCGTCGTCAGCTATCTCGACGTCCTGCGCGACGGGGCGCCGGTCGGCGAGCGCGTCGCGGTCATCGGCGCGGGCGGCATCGGCTTCGACGTCGCGGAGTTCCTGACCGACGGAGGTCAGGGCGCGAGCCTGGACGCCGGGACGTACTTCCGGCAGTGGGGTGTCGACACGGACTACAGCGCGCCGGGCGGGCTGATCGCGCCCGAGCGCCCGAAGCCGCCGCGCTCCGTCCATCTGTTGCAGCGCAAGACCAGCAAGGTCGGCGCGGGTCTCGGCAAGACGACGGGCTGGATCCACCGTACGGAGCTGAAGCACCGCGGGGTCACGATGACGGCCGGAGCGACGTACGAGCGGATCGACGACGAGGGCCTGCATGTCACGGTCGACGGCACGACGAGCGTGCTCCCCGTCGACACGGTGGTGCTGTGCACCGGCCAGGAGCCGCAGCGCGGTCTGTACGAGGAGCTGAGCGCCGCGGGCCGTTCGGTGCATCTGATCGGCGGCGCGGATGTGGCGGCCGAGCTGGACGCGAAGCGCGCGATCGACCAGGGCACGCGGCTCGCGGCGACACTGTGAGGCGCCGTCCTCGCCGTCCTTAGGATGCGCCCATGTCCCTCCAGCACGCGATCCTCACGGCTCTGCTCGAAAAGCCCTCTTCGGGCCTTGAGCTGACCCGGCGCTTCGACAAGTCGATCGGCTACTTCTGGTCGGCCACGCATCAGCAGATCTACCGCGAGCTGGGAAAACTGGAGCAGGCGGGCCACATCCGCGCGCTGCCGTCGGCGCAGCCGAGCCGCGGGCAGAAGAAGGAGTACGAGGTCCTGCCCGCGGGCCGCGAGGAGCTGACCGCGTGGGTCGCACGGCCGGAGGACCCCAAGCCGGCGCGCGACCCGCTGCTGCTGCGGCTGCGCGCGGCGGGCGTGGTGGGCAGCGCGGGTCTTGAGGCTGAGCTGGAGCGTCATCTGGCGCTGCACCGGCGGCAGTTGGAGCAGTATCTGGCGATTGAGGCGCACGATTTCCCGCCGGAGCGGCTGGTCACGGAGCAGGACAGGCTGCGGCATGTGGTGCTGAGGGGCGGGATCGAGCTGGAGACGTTCTGGACGAAGTGGCTGACGGAGGCACTGGCGGGGTTGCGGCCCTGACACGGCCGGGGCGGTCACTGAGGCCCGCGTGGGCCGCCGGTGGCGGCCGCGGATCTGCGGGGCCTGCGGGCGAGCCGCAGCTCGCCCGCTCGCACCCGCCGATGCGGGTCGGGCAGGGCCCGGGGAATGTGCGTCGGCAGGGTCCGGCGGTGCCGACTCCAGGGTTCTGCCCGTTTCCGTACGGAGCCGCCACGGTTGACGGCTCGCGCGCGCCGATGCGGTCGGGCGGCTGCGCGTGCGCGGACCGCGGGAGCCGACGTGGCGGCCCCGCGTCCGCCCGTCTCCGTACGGAGTACGCCGACGAGCGGCATCTGACGGACCGTGAGATTCTCGCCGGATGACAGATTCCTTGATCGCCGTCTTCTGTGCGGCCGCGCTCGCCCTCGTCCTGACCTCTGCTCTCCGCCTCTCCCGCGTCGGCAGCACCGACCCGTCCGACGAGGCGCGCTCCGTGACGCTCGCGCTGTACGGAGGCGTCGTCGCCGTCGTGACCCTGGGGTTGTTCATCGCCCTGGCGTGAGTCGGACCGTCGCCGGATTGTCAGTGGTGGCTGAGACGCTGGGTGTCATGACCGACCCCACTGCCTCGATCACCGACTACTGGGACGCCGCCGCGCCGGCCTTCGACGACGAAGCGGACCACGGCCTGCGCGCGGAGCCCACCCGCGCCGCGTGGTCCCGGCTCCTGCACTCGTGGCTGCCGTCCGCGCCGGCGAAGGTCCTCGACGTCGGCTGCGGCACCGGCTCCCTCTCCCTGCTCCTCGCCGCGGCCGGGCACGACGTCACCGGCGTCGATCTGTCCCCTCGCATGGTCGAAGCGGCGCGCACAAAGCTCCGGGCGGCCGGACTTGAGGCCGACTTCCTGGTCGGGGACGCGTCGATACCCCCGACCGGCGACCGGCGCTTCGACGTCCTGCTCTGCCGCCACCTGGTGTGGACGCTGCCCTCCCCCGAGGCCGCGCTGCGCGAGTGGGTCGGCCGTCTGCGCCCGGGCGGCCGGCTGCTGCTGGTCGAGGGCCGTTGGCGGGAGTCGGGCGAGAAGGGCGTGCCGTACGTGGCCGGGGCCGAAGCGCTGCCATGGCACGGCGGCATCGGGGCGGAGGCACTGGCCGCGGCGGTGCGTCCGCTGGTCACCGACCTGCGCATCGAACCACTGAGCGGCGACCCGGACTTGTGGGGCGGCCCGGTGACCGACGAGCGTTATGCCCTCATAGCCCGGGTCTGAGGGGCCGCGTCGCACGTCGAGTTACGCTGATGCGGTGTCCCGAGTGGTAGAGCTGACGACCTATCCCATCAAGGGATGCGCAGGCGTTCCGCTGACAGAGGCGTCGCTGACGGAGGCGGGTCTCGCCCACGACCGCAGCTTCATGGTGGTCGACGAGCGGGGAGTCTTCCGCAGCCAGCGCCGGGATCCACGTCTTGCGGTCGTACGGCCACACGTCACGGCCGGCGGAGAGCAACTCACGCTGGGCGCGCCGGATGCCGAGGACCTTCGGATCGACGTCGACCACACCTCCGCGAGAGTCGACGTGGAGCTGTTCGGCACGCCGTATCAGGGGATCGATCAAGGGGATACGGCGTCCGAGTGGCTGTCCGAGGTGCTCGGCAAACCGAGCAGGCTGGTGCGTGTGCCGCCCGAACACGGCCGTGTGACGGACGGGTTGACGCCGGGCACGTCCGGCTATGCCGACAGCAGCGCGGTCCACATCCTTTCGGTCTCCTCGTTGGAGAAGCTGAACCAGCGCATCGCGGCGTCGGGCGGCAGCCCGCTCGTCATGACCCGTTTTCGGCCCAACGTCGTTGTGGACGGCTGGGACGCCCCGCATCTCGAGGACCGGGCCCGCCGGATCAGTGTCGGGAACGCCGAGCTGGGATACGCGAAGCTCGCCATCCGTTGCGCGGTCACGCTGGTCGACCAGGCAAGCGGTGCCAAGGCGGGACCCGAGCCGCTGCGGACGCTTGCCGGCTATCGGCGGGCGGCGGAGGGCGGGGTCGCGTTCGGGTCGAATTTCTCCGTGCTGCGTACGGGCGAGCTCGCCGTGGGCGACGACGTGATCGTCACGGAGTGGGCCGACTGAGACGGGCCGACGACGGAATGCACTGCCATGCCCCCGTCACGGTGTCCGGCGGGCGCTCAGCCGTGCGGCTGTCCGACCGGTGCCACCAGGTGCATGGTGAACCAGTCGCGGGCGAGCTCGGCAACCCGGTCCAGGGTCCCCGGCTCCTCGAAGAGATGGGTGGCACGCGGTACGACCTCCAGGTGGCACTCGCAGCGCAGCTCCTGCATGGCCTGCCGATTGAGGTCGAGGACCCTGGTGTCGCGGCCGCCGACGATGAGGAGTGTGGGCGCGCGTACGTCGGCGAGGCGCGGCCCGGCGAGGTCGGGCCGGCCGCCGCGGGAGACGACGGCCCCGATGTCCGCCTCGCCCGTCCCGTTGCCGTCCGCCGCCGCGAAGGTGCCCGCGGCCAGCAGTGCCGCCGCGGCCCCGGTGCTCGCGCCGAAGTAGCCGATGCGAACGGGCTCGCGTTCCTGCAGCCAGCGGGTCGCGGCCGCGAGGCGCCTGGCCAGGGTCCCGATGTCGAAGACGTTCGCCCGGTCGGCCTCCTCCTCCACCGTGAGCAGGTCGAAGAGCAGGGTGCCCAGGCCCGCACGGTTCAGGGCCGCCGCCACGAGACGGTTGCGCGGGCTGTGGCGGCTGCTGCCGGAGCCGTGGGCGAACATCACGACCGCCCCGGCGCCCTCCGGCAGGTTCAGATCCCCGAGGAGCCGCACCCCGCCCGCGTCCACCTCGACCTCGGTCTCGACGGTTTCCCCGGCTGCCTCGGCGAGCAGGGCCGCCACCTCCTCGTCGGAGGTCTGGGAGAAGTCCTCGTACCACTCGCCGACCGCGCGGAACGCGCGCGGCGTGGCCAGGCACTCCACCTCGTCCGCCTCGGCGCGCAGCGAGTCGAGCGAGTCCGGCGGCGCCACCGGTACGGCAAGGACCACACGGGCCGCGCCCTGGGCCCGTACCACCTGGCACGCAGCCGCCGCCGTGGCGCCGGTCGCGATTCCGTCGTCCACGACGATCACGGTCCGGCCGCGCAGCGGCAGCCGCGGCCGATGGGCGCGGAACCGTCTCGCCTGCCGCGCCAGCTCCGCCTCTTCGGCCCGCTCGACCGTGGCGAGCTCCTCCCGCCTGGCCCTGCTGCGGCGGACGATGTCGTCGCTGATGACCCGCACCCCGCCCTCGCCGATGGCCCCGAAGCCGAGCTCCCGGTGGTAGGGCACGCCGAGCTTGCGGACCACGATCACATCGAGTGGTGCGCCGAGCGCCCGCGCGACCTGGAAGGCCACGGGCACTCCGCCCCGTGGCAAGCCCAGTACGACGGGTTTCTCGCCCTGCAGGTGCCGAAGCGCCTCGGCAAGTCGTCGTCCTGCATCCGTGCGGTCGGTGAAGAACACCATGGGTCACTCCCGCTTTCGTAATAACCCCATTTGTGGCTGTTTAGCAAGCGGGCGTCACGCCGACGGTACGGTCGTGCGCATGGAGCGAATCGGAGCGGTCCTGATCGACATCGACGGCGTGCTGACCGTGTCCTGGAAGCCGCTGCCCGGCGCCGTGGAGGCCATGGAACGGCTGCGCGCCGCAGGCCTCCCACTGGCGCTCGTCACCAACAACACGTCCCGGACGCGCGCCGTGATCGCCGAGCGGCTGGCCGGGGCGGGCTTTCCGGTCGAGGCCGACGACATCCTCACGGCACCGGCCGTGACCGCCGCGTATCTGCGCGAGCACTACCCGGGCGCCCGCTGCCTGCTGCTCAACAGCGGCGATGTGAGCGACGATCTCGACGGCGTGACCCTCCTCGACGAGGGGGACGGCGTGGCTCCGGACGTGGTCGTCCTCGGCGGCGCGGGGGACGAATTCACCTATGCGGCGCTCAACCGCGCCTTCCGTGAGCTGCAGCGCGGCGCCCGGCTGGTCGCCATGCACCGGAACCTGTACTGGCGTACGTCCCAGGGCCTCGACCTCGACACCGGAGCCTTCCTCCTGGGCCTGGAACGAGCGGCCCGCGTCGAGGCGGAGATCACGGGCAAACCCGCGTACGCGTTCTTCGCCACGGCCCTGGCGCGCCTGGGCGCCACGGCGTCCGAAGCCCTGATGGTGGGCGACGACATCGAGTCGGACGTCCTGGCGGCGCAGCGCAGCGGCATCACCGGTGTGCTGGTGAAGACGGGCAAGTATCTGCCTCAGACGCACGAAGCGGCCGACGGGACGCCGGACCATGTGCTCGATTCCTTCGCCGGCCTGCCGGGGCTGCTCGGGGTCTAACGGCTAGGCCCTGTCCGGCCGATCTTGCCGGGCTCGCGTGCCCTGGCGCGCGCATCTGCTGCGTTGTCGTCAGTCGCCTACGCTCCGCGTGGGCTCCTTCCTCCGCCTTGCATCTGCACGCACCAGACCCTCCCCCTACGCCCTGGGGGCGTGGGGGGGACCCCCACTCACTGATCCGGCCTGATCGACCGGACAGGACCTAGAGCCAGCCGTTGCGCCGGAAGCTGCGGTGGAGGACGAGGCAGGCGGTGGCCATGACGGCGAGGACCAGGGGGTAGCCGTAGGTCCAGCGCAGCTCCGGCATGTGCTCGAAGTTCATGCCGTACACGCCGCAGACCATCGTCGGTACGGCGATGATCGCCGCCCATGCGGTGATCTTGCGCATGTCCTCGTTCTGCGCGACGGTCACCTGCGCGAGGTGGGCCTGGAGGACCGAATCGAGCAGGGCGTCGAACGACGTGATCTGCTCGGTCACGCGCGCCAGGTGGTCGGCGACGTCACGGAAGTACGGCTGTATCTCCGGGCCGACCGCCGGCAGCGGCTGGTTGGCCAGGGCGTGCAGCGGCCGGTCCAGCGGCGCCACCGCGCGCTTGAGTTCCAGCAGCTCGCGCTTGAGCTGGTAGATCCGGCCCGCGTCGCCGCGACCCGCGTGCTCGCTGAAGACGGCCGTCTCGACGGCGTCGATGTCGTTCTGCACGGCGTCGGCGACGCTGAGGTACTCGTCGACGACATGGTCGGCTATGGCGTGCAGCACGGCGGCGGGACCCTTCGCCAGCTGCTCAGGAGTGTCCTCCAGGGCCTCCCGGAGCGGGCCGAGCGAACCGTGCCCGCCGTGCCGGACCGTGATCACGAAGTCCGGACCTGTGAAGATCATCAGCTCCCCGGTGTCCACCACCTCGCTGGTGGCGGTGAGCTCCTCGTGATCGACGTAGCGGCAGGTCTTGAAGACGGCGAAGAGCGTTTCTCCGTACCGCTCCACCTTGGGCCGCTGATGTGCGTGCACCGCGTCCTCGACGGCCAGCGGATGCAGCCCGAACAGCTCGGCGACCCCGGCGAACTCCGCCTCCGACGGCTCGTGCAGTCCGATCCAGACGAAGCCCCGGCCGGTCTTGCGGACCTGCCGCACGGCTTCGTCCGCGGGACCGGCCTCGGGCTGCCGTACGCCGTCCTCGTAGACCACGCAGTTCACGACCGTGCTGCCGAGTGGTGAGCGGGCCGGATGGCTCAGGTCCACCGTTTTGCGGTAGGCACGGCGCACAGCACGGCGGAGGTTGCGGATCATCGGCACGGCGGAGCTCCTTCGGACAACTGGCCGACCAGTGTGCCACCGCCGGTTGTCCGGGCCTGCCCCGCCGTGCCCGTCGTCGCCCTGCCTCGCCCTTGCCTCAGGCGCAGGTGAGCCTGGGGACTGCCCAGTCGGCGTGGTCGTAGTCGACCCCGTCGCCGCTGTCGGTCACGACCAGCCTGAGCTCGAGGCCGCCGCTGAGATCCGCGGTCAGCGCCTTGGGAGCGTCGGCTCCGGTGACCCTGCCGCTGTCGGCCACCTTGGTCCCGTCCCGGTAGACCTGGAACACCACCGACCCGTTCGTGCCACCCGACTCGTCGTCGACGCCGACGCTCGCGGTGAGGGTGGAGCAGCCGGCGCCGAGGTAGTACGTGATGTCGCTGGCCGCGTGGGTGCCGAGGCCCTTGGCGTATGTCGTGCCGCCGATGGTCAGGGTCCTGCCGTCGCCGGCGCCCTGCTCGCCGTTGCTGCGGTCGCGTTCGACGGGTCCCCAGCCGCCCGCCGCCGATGTCCACGTCAGGTCGCTGACCGCGTGCGTACCGGCCGAGGGCCCCTTGCCGCAGGCCAGCCGGGCGTTGGCCCAGTCGGCGTGGTCGTAGGTGATGCCGTCGCCGCCGTCCGTGACGAGAAGTCTCAGCTTCGTACCACCGGTGAGGTCGGCGCTCAGACGCGTGGGCGGATCGCTCGCTGTGCGCACTCCGCTGTCGGCGACCAACGCCCCGTCCCGGTAGATCTGGAAGGCGACCGAACCGCCCGCCGTCGACTCGTCGTCCACACCGACGTCGACGCTGAAGGACCGGCAGGCGCCGCCCAGGTGGTACGTGATGTCGCTGGCCGCGTGGGTGCCGAGGCCCTTGGCGTATGTCGTGCCGCCGATGGTCAGGGTCCTGCCGTCGCCGGCGCCCTGCTCGCCGTTGCTGCGGTCGCGTTCGACGGGTCCCCAGCCGCCCACCGCCGACGTCCACGGCAGATCGCTGAGCTGGCTGACTCCGGTCGGCGGCGGCACCGGAGTGCCCGGCGTCACGCGGTACATCACCGTGCCGTGCGCGGGCACCGAGGCGCTGATGGCACCCGTGGTGGTGCTGTTCTGCTTCGACCAGAGGTCCTTGAGGGCGTACGAGGAAGCGCCCCCGATCCCGATCGCGTCGACGCTCGTCGAGATCGTCCTCGTCGTGGTGGTCTCGTTCGTCAGCGTCACGGAACGGCCGCCGTCGGCAAGGGGTTTCGACATCACGACCAGACCGCCGGAGCCGGCCACCACCGTCCCCTGCTTGCCCAGGCTGTCCTGGTCGACCGCGATGACGTCCGTGTTCTTGAGGATCGCGAGCGTCGATGCCGATGCGCTGCGCAGATCACTGCCGATCAGCAGCGGCGCGGCCATCTGCGCCCAGAGGCTGAAGTGGGTGCGGTACTCGGTGTCGGTCATCCCGCCGTTGCCGACCTCCAGCATGTCGGGGTCGTTCCAGGCGCCGGGCCCCGCGTACGGCGCGAGCGACTGGTTCTGGTGCGCGATGCCGATCATGCTGGACCAGGAGTCGCTTATGTCCCCGGTGGTGCGCCAGGAATTGCCGTACTCCGCAGCCCAGTTCCAGGGCTGGTTCTCCCCCCACTCGCAGATGCTGTAGAGAATCGGTCGCCCGGTGGCCCGGAGCGCGTCCGCCATTGCCTTGTAGCGCTGCTTGGCGTCGGCGCCGGTGTTGTTGCAGTTGTCGTACTTGAGGTAGTCCACGCCCCAGGACGCCCACAGGTTGGCATCCTGCTGCTCATGCCCGAGCCCACCCGGAAAGCCCTGTACGTCACAGGTCTTGGTGCCGGCGCTCGAGTAGAGGCCGAACTTGAGCCCCTTGGAGTGCACATAGTCCGCGACGGCCTTGATCCCATGCGGAAAGCGCACCGGATCGGGCACGAGATTGCCGGAGGCGTCGCGGTTCGGCAGGGCCCAGCAGTCGTCGATGTTGACGTAGGTGTAGCCGGCGTCCTTGAGGCCTTGGGAGACGAAGGTGTCGGCGACGCCTTTGACCATGGCCTCGTTGAACTCGGCCCGGCAGTGGGTGGAGTTCCAGTTGTTGAACCCCATCTGCGGTGTACGGGCAAGTCCGTTGTCGGCAGCGGGGGTTGGGGCCGGTGTTGGGGCCGGGGCGGTGGGCGCGGCCGCTGAGGCGGGCGCAGCGGCCAGGAGCGAGCCCCCGGCCAGAAGGGCGAAGGCAGCGGCAGCGGCCAGGCGCTGTCTGAAGGTGGGTCGTTCGGCAGGCATGTGCGGCTCCGTGTGGGGTGAATGGCGCACAATCAAACGAGGACGAACGAAATCCACCACATCTCAGCGCCGAGTCAGGGCCATGTCAATAGATCGGGCGGGATCCGGAGCTAGTTGGTGAGCGCGTCCGGCACGCGCGAAAGCCGTTACAGCTTGAGTGACGTGCCCATGTAGGTTTTGTTGGCTGATGCCCCAACCGGGGCACTCAACGGGAGGGCAATCATGAATATCCGCCGCGTACTTCAGGGATTCGCCGCCGCGACGTCCGTCGCCGCTGTCTCGCTCCTTGCGGCTTCCCCCGCCTCCGCCTACCCGACATGGCAAACAGTCGGCAGCACCAACAGCAACTGGCACTGCGGCACGACCAAGTCGCATCCGGCGTCGGATAACGTCAACATGCGGATGTGCATCGTCATGAACGCGAGCAACGAAGCCCAGGCGGTTGTCGTCGTGGTCAACCACGCAAGCGTCGCCGTCAACATCGAGGCGCCGGGCATCAACACCACATGGGGCGCCGGCGGCTACTGCAACAAGTATCCCCTTGCGCCCGGGGCCCAGCGTGCATGCTTCACCAACACGTGGCCGCTGAACTGTTCGCAGGACAACACGTACGCGGTGGAGTACCTCAAGATGAACGGCTACAGCGGCTCGGTGAGCCATCGGGAGACCACCCCCTGCTGACACCGGAGCCCGGCCTGCTGGGATGTTGCCCAGCAGGCAGGGCTCAGCGGTGCTCGGGGTTGGGGAAGTCGAAACGGCAGCCCGCGTCCCATTCCGAGCGCTGGTTCCCGTGGGCCGGGATGCCGCCGGACTGCTTGAGCAGGGCGGCCAGGTGCATCAGGTTCCAGCTCATGAACGTCGTGTTGCGGTTCGTGAAGTCGTTCTCGGGCCCGCCCGACCCCGGGTCGAGATACGACGGTCCCGGTCCGGCCTCGCCGATCCAGCCCGAGTCCGCCTGCGGGGGGATGGTGTAGCCGAGGTGCTGGAGGCTGTAGAGGATGTTCATCGCGCAGTGCTTGACGCCGTCCTCGTTACCGGTGATCAGACAGCCGCCGACCCGCCCGTAATACGCGTACTGCCCGCGCTCGTTGAGGAGCGACGAGCAGGCGTAGAGCCGCTCGACGATCTGCTTCATGACCGAGCTGTTGTCACCCAGCCAGATGGGCCCGGCCAGCACCAGGATGTCGGCGGCCATCACCTTTTCGTACAGCGCGGGCCACTCGTCCGTACTCCACCCGTGCTCGGTCATGTCCGGCCAGACGCCGCTCGCGATGTCGTGATCGACGGCCCGGACGACCTCGGTGGCGACGCCGTTGGCCTCCATCACCGCCCGGCTCTTCTCGATCAGGCCCTCGGTGTTGCTGACCTCCGGCGAGCGCTTGAGCGTGCAGTTGATGAACATCGCGCGCAGGTCGTCGTAGCGCGGCGGAGTCGGGGAAGTCGGCGAAGTCATTCAAGCCCTCCTGGGGTGCGGCTCTCGCGGGGGAGCGTAGTGCCGGAGGGCGGGGATTCCCGGTCCTTGCAGCAGCAGAACCCTCGGTCGGCTCAACGAGTCGACCGAGGGCTGCGGCTGAGCGTCATGGTTCCTATTCGCCGATACGCAGCAACGCGAGCGTGATGTTGTCAGGCCCCCCGGCCTCGATCGCGGCCTTCCACAGCTCGAAGGCGGCCCTGCCGTCGTCGTGCACCCGCAGCAGCATGTCGAGCTCATCGTCAGGCACCGGGTCGGTCAGCCCGTCGGTGCACACCAAGTAGCGGTCGCCCGCGGACAGTGGAAAGGCATTCACATGCGCCGTGACGGCGCTGAACACGGAGTTGCCGCCGAGCGTCTGGGTGACGGCCGAGGTGGTGCGGCGCCCCAGCGCCGGCGGCGGGCTGTCGTCCACGCTCACCTGGCGCAGTCCGACCCGACCCGCGTCGAACACTTTGCTGTCGCCGACATTGAACGCCAGCAGCGAGTCCGCCAGCACGACGGCGCCCGCGATCGTGGTCCCCATGGTGACCAGGTCCGGATGCCCGTCGGCGGCCGCATACACCGAGTGATTGCATACGTCCAGGGCGTCACGGATGGCTCTCTCGCTGTCGATGGCAGGACCGAGCGAGGCGAGTTGTCGGACGACCAGCGCACTGGCCACCTCACCGGCCGGCTGCCCGCCGAGCCCGTCGGCGACCGCGACGACGAGCGGTGAGCCCAGAGGGAACACCAGCGTCTGGGGGTTCTCCGTCACGGTGCCGCACAGGGTCCACGGACCGACGACAACGCTGTCCTCGTTGTGCTCGCGAATCAGCCCGACATGACTCAACGCGGTCACAGCTATGTACGGCACCGCAATCTCCGCCTCTCCGCAGCGGCAGGCGTGTCCCTCCCCACCATTGTGACGCCGGGGAGGGTGCCGGGTCTCGCGGAAGGGGCGCCGGACCCGGTGCTGCGTTACGAGAAAGTGGCGCCCGGTGCCCGTCGCGGCCCGGCCTCCTGTGAACCGTGCGCAACCATTCCCTTACCGTCGGGAAACCGCGCCGGGCATATTCGTTTGTAGCCTCGTGGAACGTGAAGCGCACCCAATTACGCCTTCTGCCGCAACCGCCCGCCCTGCCCGGCTGGGGCACGATCCGCGGTCGTGTGGCCATCGTGCTCGCCGTCCCCACCTGTCTGCTGCTGGTCTTGACCGGCCTCGGCGTCGCCGACCGGGCGGCCGACTGGTCCGCGGCGCGTGAGACCGCCGGCCGGGTCGAACTCCTCATCGAGGCCCAGGGCCTCGTGCGCCAGCTGCAACGCGAACGGGGACTCACCAATGGTCTGCTGGGCGGCGCCGCGGAGTACCGCGACGACGTCGACGCCCAGCGCGCCCGCACCGACACCGCCCGCAGGGGATTCGACGCCCTCCTCGCAGAGGGCAGCGCGGGAGCGGACACCGCCGATGCCTTGCAGGAGGCGCTCGGCCCGGTCACGGCGCTGGCCGCCCTACGTGACCAGGTGGACGCCGGGACTGCCCGGCGCGCCCCGACCCTGGCCGCTTACACCAAGGCGATCGACGGGCTGATCGGCGCCGCGGCGGCCGAACCGGATCGTGGTGACCGTGCCCTCGCCGAGGCGATGGGCGCCCTGCAGGCCCTCGTCCGGGCGACCGAAGCGGTCGCCCTTGAGCGCGGCTCCCTCAACGGGGTCTTCGCGGCCGGGCGGTTCAAGGGCAGCGAGTTCCTTGACTTCACCGAGGTACGGGCGGACCGGCTGGCCTTCCTGCGTCAGTACGCCGAACTCGCCACCCCCGCCCAGCAGTCCGCGCTCGACGCCGCCTTCGCCACACCGGAGGCCAAGCGCGCCACCGGCTACGAGAAGCGGGCCGAGGGCGGAGCCGATGGCAGCCGGCTCGCCGTGAATCCCGGCAGCTGGTGGTCGTCGATGACCGCGCTCGTCGACCAACTGCACGGTGTTCAGGGGAAGATCGGCGCCGAGGTACGGCTTCGCGCGGACCGGCTCGGCGACGATGCCACCGGCCAGCTGGGCGGTTTCATCGGCCTCGGTGTGCTCATCCTCGCGGTCGCCGCCGCGCTCGCGGTGCTTTCGGCCCGCTCGATCACCCAGCCGCTCGCCGCCCTTGCCGATGAGGCCGACTCGGTCGCCCGGGCCGGGCTGCCCGCCGCTGTCGCCCGTATCCAGAAGGCCGAGGCGGACGACGAACTCGTCTCCGGACCGTCCCGCCGGGTGCCTGACAGCGCCCGCGAGATCACCCGGCTCGCCACCGCCCTGCACAATGTCGAGCACACGGCGATCGGTCTGGCGACCGAGCAGGCTGTGCTGCGCCGCAACAGCTCGGAGTCGCTGGCCTCCCTCGGCCGCCGCAACCAGTCGCTGCTCTCCCGCCAGCTCAGCCTGATCACCACCCTGGAGAGGCAGGAGATCGACCCGGACGCACTCGGTGAGCTCTTCGAACTCGACCACCTCGCCACCCGCATGCGCCGCAACGCCGAGTCGCTGCTCGTGCTCGCCGGGGAGGAGCTGCCACCGCGCACCTGGTCGGGCCTGGTGACGGCGGCCGAAGTGGTGCAGTCGGCGATTGCCGAGGTGGAGCAGTACCAGCGGGTCGCCGTGGTCGACGTACAGGACGGCCGGATCCGCGGCCGGGCCGTCGCCGAGCTCTCCCATCTGCTGGCCGAACTCATCGAGAACGCCCTGCTCTTCTCGCTGCCTTCGCATCCGGTAGAGGTCTACGGATGGCGCGACGGCGGCGAGTACTGCCTCGCGGTCGTCGATCGCGGCACGGGCATGACCGCCGAGGAACTGGCCCGCTCCAACGCCCGCCTCGCGGGCCGGGAGTCCTTCCTGGTCGCCCCCACGCGCTACCTCGGCCACTTCGTCGTCGGGACTCTCGCCGCCCGGCTCGGTGCCCAGGTCGAACTGCGCCCCACCCAGGGGCAGGACGGTGCCTGCGGAGTCACGGCGTACATTGCCCTGCCGACCACCCTCGTCGATGTGCAACAGACGCAGGCGGCGACGGCCGGCTGACCTCGGCTCCCAGCAACGGCGGGCGGCGGCGCCCGCCATATGGAAACTGACGGTCGGCGCGAAGCGGGACCGGAGCCTGCCGCGTCGGATGCGGCGATGAGCCGCTACGGGATGCGCAGGGTTCCGCCGGCCGCTCCACGCCGAGCGCGAGGCGTCACAGGGCTCGCCGTTCCCCTTCCACCAGCTCCTTGAACAGCTCGAGGTCGCTGCGTACGAGCCGTTCGATCGCGGCCGCCTGGGCGAACCCCTTGGGCCCGCCGAACGCCTCCTTGACGGCGCCCGGGTCGTACTCGATCCGGGCCTGGACTTGGGTGTGATCCCGGTCGATGGGCAGCAGTGAGAAGGTTCCGGCCAGGTCCGGACCCATCGTGGTCTGCCACTCCATCGTGTTTGCCTTACCGCGGTCGGTGATCTGCGCTTCGAACTCCTGAGCCCGGCCGCCCGCGGTGACGCCGAGGTGCGCCCGGTGCCCGTCCTCCCGGCGAGCCTCGCTCACTCCTTCGAGGAATCGCGGATAGGTCTCCACGTGGTGGAGGCAGTCCCAGGCCACATTCATCGGCACACCGACGTCGATCTGTTCTTCGAGAGTGCTCATCGGCCACCTCAAAACTCGGTTCACGGTCTACGGGGCCATGTCTCCAGTGTGCTCCCGTAGACGCGAAGGCGGCTGATGCCGACGCAGGGCTTGCGGTTCTCGTCGTATGCACGAAGGGATGGCGCGTCACGCGCCGCCGGGTGCGTGGTACTGCACCTTCTGGTGGACGGCCTTGTCGATCTCCTCGGGCGACAACAGCACGACCGTGCTCGTACGAACGCCACCGGCCGCGGTCACGACGAGACCCATGGCCGCGGCGGAAGTGTTGCTCGGCAGCTCCACGATGACGTACAGGTCCTCGTCGCCGAAGGCCCAGTAGAAGGATTCGAGGCGGCCATCGAGGCTCTCGACCATGCGTTGGACGACCTCACGGCGCGCGGTGGCGCCTTCCTTGAACACGCCGTTCAGTCCATCCACGGTCATCTTGACCTTGAGGAGGTATTTCGGCATCGGAGTCCGCCTTTCACGTGCGGCTGAGTGATGTACCCCCTTTCCACATGTTCGTTCCGCCTGCGGCCTCCGTCGCGAGGGCGGCCGCCAGATGGCTGACACCCTCGAGGATCCGCTCAGCCGGGTTGCGGGGCGCGACGGCGCGGTACGAAGCCGAAGCCGAGTGCGATGGCCATGACACATGCGGCCGTCACCAGCAGTACCACCGGCGGACGCACGGCCTCGTGCAGCATCCAGGCACCGAGCAGCCCGCCGGCGAACATCGCACCGACCGAAGCGGCCCGACGGAGCTCGACGCCCGCGCCGGAGGGGATCTTTGTGTCGAGTCCCAGGGGCGAGGCGCCGAAGAGGGCCGTCATTGCCCGGGTGACCCGCGTGGTCGGCAGGTCCGCCACACTGGCCCGAAGCGTCGTCACACTCCGCATGCCCATCGCCAGGGCCACCAGGGCGGCCACCGCGTAGTGCCGACTGGAGAGAGGTTCGTCGAGCCGCTCGATCTCCCAGGCCACCAGCCCCGCGATGCCCAGCAGCACGGATTCCCCGACGAGGGCCACCACGAACCACTGGCGCCCGCGGACATCGATGCCCGACTCCAGCCGGGCGCCCAGGAGCGCACCCGCGGCGAATCCGACGAGCGAGGCCGTCGACGCGACGGCGGAAAATCCGCCGGCGCCGGCGACCGCGAAACCGAGGAAGAGCGTGTTGCCGGTCTGGACGGCGGTGAAGACCGGGCCGAGCGTGAGGAAGCTGACCGCCTCGACCATCCCCGTCGTGACGGTGAGGGCCACCATGGCTGTCGTCAGAGCGGCTTCGTGCTTCGCCGTCACGGGCGCACTCCTCACCGTCCTGACTGCATCGGCCCCCCGAGTCTCGGCGGGGCCGACCACCGAACCGCCCATTGCGCCGTCTGTGGGCCGTGCAGAGGAGCCCGCGGTCAGAGCAGCTGGGCGTACTCGCGGAACTCCCAGTCCGTGACGTGCCGTCGGAAGCGGGCCAGCTCGTCGCGCTTGAAGGTGAGGAAGGCGTCGACGAAGGGTTTGCCCAGTACCTCGGTGAGTTCGTGGTCGGCTTCCAGGGCGTCGAGCGCGTCGCCGAGGTGGGTCGGCAGCTTGGGGGCGCTGGTGGGGTCGTATCCGTAGCCGCTCATCGGGGCGGCCGGATCGGCTGCGGCCCGGATGCCCAGATGGACGGCGGCGACCAGGCCGGCGATGGCGAGGTAGGGGTTGGCGGTGGCGTCGCCGAGGCGCATTTCCAGGCGGGATCCGCTGCCGCGCTCGGGCGGGATCCGCACCATGGCACCGCGGTTGTCCAGACCCCAGTCGATGAGCCAGGGCGCGGCGGTGTCGGGGCCGAAGCGCTTGTAGGAGTTGATCGTCGGGTTGAACAGGGCGGCGAGTGCGGGCGCGTGGGCGAGTAGACCGGCGATGGCGTGGTGGGCGGTGTCGGACAGTCCATGGGCCTGGCCGGGTGCGTCGAAGACATTGCGGCCGTCCGTGTCGATGACGGAGATGTGCAGGTGGAAGCCGGAACCGCCGCCGTCGTTGAGGGGTTTGGCCATAAACGTCGCCAATCGGCCCTCGGCGCGGGCGAGTTCCTTGACCGCGGCCTTGAAACGGAAGGCGCGGTCGGCGGCGTCCAGGGCCTCGGAGTGGTCGAGATTGATCTCGAACTGGCCGCCGTCGAACTCTCGGTTGCCGCCGCTGGCGCCGATGCCGATGTCGTGCAGATGGCGCAGCGTGCGCAGCAGGTGTCCGTCCGGATCGCCCTTGCGCCCGACGGTGTAGACATTGCCCGGTGTGGCGGCGTAGCGGCGCCAGCCGAGGGGCGAGGCGGGGTCGGGGTCGAGCAGGACGTACTCCAGCTCGGGGCCGACGAGGGCCGTCAGCCCCCTCTCGGCCAGTTGTCCGGTGACCCGGCGCAGCAGGTCGCGGGGTGATTCGGGCGCGGGCAGCCCTGTCTCGAGGTCGCGGGCGTCGCCTATGCACCAGGCCACCCCGGGTTCCCAGGGGAGCGGGACCAGGGTGCTCAGGTCGGGCCGTACGGCGATGTCGGGCATGCCGGCATCGAGACCGCCGGGTATGTCGGAATGGTCGCCCAGTGCGCCGGTGTGGTAGATCGCGCGGCAGAAGGCCAGGCCGTGGCCGGTGGCGCTCGGCAGGTGGTGGAGCAGGATGTCCCGGCCGCGGTCGGAGCCGATGAGGTCGGGGTAGGTGATGCGTACGACATCGATGCCCTGGGCGGCGAGTGCCTCGATCTGCTGCTGGATCTGTCCGGACTGGTCGGTGCTCACCGTCTGTCTCCTCAGGTACGGGCAGGATGCGGCGGTACGTGGAAATCTCGCCCGCATCCCCATGGTGCACAGGAGATCTGTGCCCTGGGCGGCTGCGGTGACGCCACAGCTATTCGTTTGAAGCCAAACGATATGCTCGGGAAAGCTCCCCCGCAAGAGGCGGTCCGCAATGTGGATCCGGCAGCGGGGCGGCGGGTTAGATTTGGGCGCAAACGAGCCAAGTGGGGCGGCGGGAGTGCCGCTCGCGACCGAGGGGGAGCCAGTGTCCGGCCACCGATCCATCGTCGAGACCGAGAAGGCTGTCCAGGAGAAGCTCGGCGACTTCCAGCTGCAGAGAGAGCAGATGGCGGCCGTCGCCAACATCCATCGCGCGGCGGCCGCCGTCCGGCAGCATCTGGAGAATTCGGTGCTGCGTCCCTCCGAGCTGACCTGGACCGGGTTCGTGGTGCTCTGGGTGCTGTGGATCTGGGGCGAGACGGAGACGCGTCACGTGGCCGAGGAGGCGGGAATCACCAAGGGCACGCTCACCGGTGTCGCGCGGACCCTGGAGTCGCGGGGGCTGGTGTCGCGCTCCGTCCACCCCGAGGACGGTCGACGGGTGTTGCTCGCGCTGACCCCGCAGGGGGAGCAGACCATGGAGAAGCTCTTCCCGGCTTTCAACACCGAGGAGGCGTTCGTGGCCTCGCGGCTCAGCTCCGAGGAGTGTCTGCGGCTTGCGGACGGCCTGCGTGCCATCGTCGCCCAGCTCGAAGAGCACGGCGAGGAGCGGCGGCTGGAGCTGCTGGGCGGGGCGGAGCCCAAGCCGCGCCGCTCGGGCCGGCGGCCCCGGGCCTGAGCTGCCCTGGCTCCTGGTCTGCCCTGGCCTGATCTGCCCCGGGCCTGAGCTGCCCGCGCCTGCGCTGCCCGGTACTCCCGCTCGTCGCATGAACGGTGCCGAGGTGGCCGCGGTCGCGGCGGTGACTGCCCGGGCTGTCCGTCCGGGGGCTTGCCGGAGTGCCACCCTCCGGAGGTATCGTATGGATCCAAACGATGTTTCGCTCCACCCGGCAAAGGAGGCGCCATGGCCGGCGTCCGCGGATTCTTCCACCCCAAGACCGCTACCGGCGGCTCGTCCCTCGTCCCCGCGCCCCCGTGGTACTACTCCGGGGACCTGATCACCATCGAGTACCGGACCGAGCCGGCGCGCATTGCGGAACTGCTCCCGGAGCCACTGGAGTTGGCCGACGAGGACCCGGGCGCGGTCGCCCTGATCTGGGCCGACTGGCAGTCCTGCAGCAGCTCGAAGGAGGAGCTGCTCGACCCGGTGCGCGCGCAGTACAAGGAGTGCTTCGCGGTGGTGCGCTGCACCTACCGGGGCAAGACGTACTCCCGCTGTGTGTACATCTGGGTGGACAAGGACTTCGCCATCGCGCGCGGCTTCCACCAGGGCTACCCGAAGAAGCTCGGCTCGATCCATATGACGCGTCCCCATCCCTTCGGGCCCGCGCCGCGGATCGAGGCCGGGGCGGCCTTCGGGGCGACTCTCGCCGCGGCCGACCGACGGCTGGCCGAGGCGGTGGTGACGCTGCGGGAGCCGGCTGCCGTCAACGGCTTTGTGAACAGCCATCCGATGGCCCACCACCGCTGGCTGCCGTCGATCGAGAAGGGCAAGGGGCTGGCGCTCGACGAGTTGATCGAGACCGGCGCGGCATCCTTCGAGGCCGGTCAGCCCTGGGCGGCCGACGCGGACCTTGCGCTCTTCGAGGCCCCGACCGAGGAACTGGCCCGGTTGGAGGTGAAGGAGCTCATCGGCGCCTACTACCGGCAGGTGGGCGTGTGCTGGGACGGCGGCAGCCTGCTGGAGTCGGGCACTTCGGGAGCTTGGGGCGCCGAGTAGCGGCCGGGGCCCGCGGTGTCGTAACAACGCGTGGGACCGGCGGGCACTGCCCGGACCTGGGCCCTAGGTATCGGTGCCGGCGCCCTCGTGGAGCGGCTGCTCGGCCCAGATGGTCTTGCCGCGTGCGTCGTAGCGGGTGCCCCAGAACTCGGCCAACTGCGCGACCATGAACAGCCCCCGGCCTCCCTCGTCGGTCTCCAGCGCGTGCCGCACGTGGGGTGTCGTACTGCTGCCGTCGGAGACCTCGCAGATGAGGTCGCGGTCGCGGATCATGCGCAGCCGGATCGGTGGAGTGCCGTAGTGGATGGCGTTGGTGACCAGTTCGCTGACTATCAGTTCTGTGGTGAACTCCAGCTCTTCCAGGCCCCATTCGGCCAGCTTCCGGAGCGCGAGCGCGCGTGCCTCGGCCACCACCTCGGGCTCGGACGCCAGCTCCCATGTGGCCTGCAGATCCGGATCCAGCCCCCGCATCCTCGCGACCAGCAGTGCCACGTCGCCCTGTGGGCGGATCGGCACCAGCCGGCGGATCACCGCGTCGCAGATGGTGTCGAGTGCGGGGGACGCGGTGAGACGGGGCTCGGACAGAGCCGCGCGGAGGCGTTCGGCACCTGCGTCGGCGCCTTGCTCCCGCGACTCCACCAGACCGGCGGAGTACAGCACGAGCAGTTCCCCGTCGGCCAGTGTCACCTCGGTGTTCTCGAACGGAGACCCGCCCCGGCCGAGCGGAGGCCCGCCGGGCAGATCGAGGATCTGGACCTTCCCGTCCGCCGAGGCGAGCGCAGGTGGCGGATGACCCGCGCCGGCCAGCACGCAGCGCCGTGTGATCGGATCGAAGACCGCGTACAAGCACGTTGTTCCGGCCGCCCCGGCGGTGAGCCCTTCGGCGTGCTCGTCGTGGAACCGGTTGACCTGGTCGTCCAGATGGGTCAGCAGCTCCTCGGGTGACAGATCGAGGTCGGCGAGCGTCCGCACGGCGGTACGCAGCCGTCCCATGGTCACTGCCGCGTGCAGGCCGTGCCCCGCCACATCTCCCACCACCAGCGCCACTCGGGCGCTCGACAGCGGGATCACGTCGAACCAGGAACCCCCCAGCCCGGCATGCGCGCTCGCCGGCAGGTATCGCGACGCGGCGTCCAGTGCCCCCAGCGCCGGCAACCGCTGCGGAAGCAGACTGCGTTGCAGGGCCAGTGCCGTCGCCCGCTCCCGGCTGTACCGGCTCGCGTTGTCGATGCACACGGCAGCACGTGCCACGAACTCTTCGGCCAGCAGTACGTCATCGGCCTCGAACGGATGCGCCCGCTTGGAGCGTACGAAGACTGCTGTACCCAGCGCGGCGCCCCGCGCGAACATCGGGACCAGCAGCCAGGAATGGACGCCGTACTCGCTCACCGTCGTGGCCCGGCCGGGGTCCGCCTCCGCGAACTCGGCGATCAGGTCCTCGCCCGACATCAACGTGGGCTCGCCGCTCGCCAGCGCAAGCGTGAACAGCGATCCCGGCCCCGATGCGAAAGGGTCGATGTCCCCCATCGGAACCATGGCCTCGCTGCGTGCACCAGGTGCGACCGAGCTCGCCGCCCGGCGCATGGGCATGGCCCCGGGCACGGGCCCGGCCACCGGCTCCGCGCCGCCGAAGACCGGGTCCAGCAGGTTGACATAGGCGTGGTCGGCGAACCGCGGGACGGCCACCTCGACGAGTTCCTGCGCGGTCTTCAGTACGTCCAGCGTGCTGCCGATCCGTGTGCTCGCATCGTTCACCAGCGCCAACCGCTCCCGCGCTCTGGCCCGTTCGGTCACGTCGAGAACGGCATGCGCCAGCGCGATCACCTCCCCCGTACGGCTGCGGAGCGGAAGGATGGACTCGGACCAGACGTGTTCACGGTCAGGGTCGCCGGGGGTGCGGCCACGCACCTCCGTCTCGAGCTGGGCCTCACCGGTCTGAAGGACTCGCCGCTGCCGCGCCTCGAAGGCCGCCATGTCCAGCAGCCCGGGAGGCGCCACGTCGGCCATGGTGCGGCCCCTGAACTCCCTTCCCGCGAACGTCCCGGCGCGGGCCTGCGCGTCGTTCTGGGCCACGAAGCGCAACTGCGTGTCGAAGACATCGATGACCACGGGTGATTCGGTGAACAGTCCTCTCAGGAGCGCATCGCCGAGTTCGTGCCGTCGTGCCGCAGCGGCATCCGTCACCTGGATCAGCCACTGCGGGTCACCGGCGGTGGACACCAAGGCACGTGCCTGCAAGACGACCTCAATGCCGCGTCCGCTCCGGTGCCGCAGGACCGTCTGTCCCAGCTGGACCACCGGAGCCACGCCGCACCGCCCCACGAGGCGGGCGGCGTCCGAGCTGTTGTGCAGCAGTTCGGTCCCGCGCCGGCCCCGGACCTCCTCCGCCGTGTAGCCGAGCAGGTGTTCCGCCTCCGGGCTCAGCCCCAGCAGCACACCGTGCACATCCAGGACGGCGTAGGCCTCATCGCCCGGCTCCGAAAGGACGCCGGAAGCGTCGTGGAATACGGGGTCGTGCATCGCTCCGCCCACTTCTTGATCCGAGGGGCTCGGTTCTCCGGGGCCTGGGCCAATTGTCTCTTTGATCCATTTCTTGTGCAGCCCTGCGTGGCGGGCGACCGGAGAGCTACGAGCGTGCTGCTTCCACCAGTGCCTCGAACAGGGCCCGGCTCCTCGCGTCGGTGGCGGCGGTGTCCTCGGGATGCCACTGCACGGCGACGAGCCAGCCGGGTGAGCCGGGCCGTTCCAGCGCCTCGACGGTGCCGTCGGCCGCGCGGGCGGTGACGGTGAGACCCCGGCCCGGCCGGTCCACGCACTGGTGGTGGTAGCAGGAGACGTCGGCCTTGTCGTCCGTGAGGGCGTCGGCGAGCAGCGAACCGGGCGCCACGGCGACGGGGTGCGTGAGGTGGCGGTGTTCGCCGTCCGGGCCGCCCATGTCCTGGCGCAGAGTGCCGTTCAACGCGGTGTTGACGATCTGCAGGCCGCGGCAGACGGCCAGGGTGGGAAGTGAGGTGTCCAGTGCGTGGTGGGCGAGGGCGAGGTCGAAGGCGTCCTGCTCGTCGTCGATGTCGTAGAGGTCGGGATGGGCGTGCTCGTCTCCGTACCGGTGCGGGGAGATGTCGCCGCCGCCGGGAAGCAGAAGCGCGTCGCAGCGCTCCAGGCGTTCGGCGACTTCGGCGGGGTCGGCCCGGCCGCCGGGGGCATGGGGGTGCAGTGTGAACGGCTCGCCGCCGGCCCGGTAGACGGCCTCGACCAGGGCGCGGGCGTTGACCTCGGCGCGGTAGCGCAGTGCGGAGGCGGAGGCGGAGGCGGAGAAGCGGGCCGGGACGGCGATCAGCGGGCGGTACGTCACAGCTGGATCCAGGTGGTCTTGAGTTCGGTGAACTTCTCCAGGGCGTGTGCGGACTTGTCCCGGCCGTTGCCCGACTGTTTGTAGCCGCCGAAGGGGACGCCCGGGCCGCCCTCCTCGTAGCAGTTGATCCAGACGGTTCCGGCGCGAAGCCGCCGGGCCACCCGGTGGGCCGTGGACAGGTCGGCGGTCCACAGCCCGGCGGCCAGCCCGTACTCGCTGTCGTTGGCGAGGGCGACGGCCTGCTCGACGGTGTCGAAGGTCAAGACGGACAGCACGGGGCCGAACACTTCCTGGCGGGCGAGCCGCATATGGGGGGTGACCTGGTCGAACACGGTGGGCTGGACATGGAGGCCGCCATGGTCGGGGAGGGCGGTGCCGCCGGTGCGCAGCCGGGCGCCGTCCTGGTGGGCCCCGGCGATATGGCCGAGGACGCTGTCGAGCTGGCGGGCGGTGGCGATCGGGCCCATGTCGGTGGCCGGGTCGAGAGGGTCGCCGACGCGCAGGGTGCGGGCGCGATCGACGACGGCGTCCACGACCTGCTCGGCGACGGAGGAATGCACCAGCAGCCGGGAGGGCGCGGTGCACATCTCACCCGTGTTGAAGAAGATGCCCCAGGCGGCCTTCGCGGCGGCGGTGTCCAGGTCGGGTGCGTCGGGCAGCACGATGTTGGGTGATTTGCCGCCGAGCTCCAGCCAGACCCGCTTGAGGTTGGAGTCCGCGGCGTAGCGCAGATAGTGGCGGCCGACGGCGGTGGAGCCGGTGAAGGCGAGTACGTCGACACCGGGGTGGAGACCGAGCGCCCGGCCTGTGGCGGGGCCCTGGCCGGTGACCACGTTGAGCACGCCGTCCGGGAGCCCGGCCTCGGCACCGAGGCGGCCGAGCCGCAGAGCGGACAGCGGGGTCTGCTCGGACGGCTTGAGGACAACGGTGCATCCGGTGGTGAGCGCCGGTGCGATCTTCCATGCGGCGAGGGTGAGGGGGAAGTTCCACGGGACGACGGCGGCGACCACACCGATCGGTTCGCGGGTGACCAGGGCCAGCGCGTCCTCGCCGGCCTGCGGTGCCTCGCCGATGTGCTTGTCCGCCAGTTCGGCGTAGTAGCGCAGGGTGTTGATGACGGCGCGCAGCTCGATGTCGTACGCCTCGGTGACGGGCTTGCCCATCTCCAGACTGATGAGCAGGGCGAGCTCGGTGCGGTGCTCCTCGACCAGGTCCGCGAAGCGCTGCAGCACCGAGCCCCGCTCGGTGGCCGGCAGACGGGGCCAGGGGCCGTGGCCGAAGGCGCGGCGGGCGGCGGCGACGGCGCGGTCGACCTCGTCAGGACCGCCGTCGGCGACCTCTGCCAGGACGCGGCCGTCACGTGGGGAGACCAGCGGGAACACGCCGCCCTTGCCGGGTTCGTCGCTGCCGTCGATGAGGTGCTGTACGGGTGGCGTGAGCCCTGCGGCCAGGGACAGCCACTCGGCGTGGGTGGTTGGTGGCATGGAACCTCCCGAGATTACGTTTGGGATCAAACGATAGCCTTGGTGTCCGGAGTGCGGAAGGTCTTGACCGGCCACCGGGTGCTGGCTAGTTTATTTGGAGCCAAACGATTCGGAGGCTTCCCAGATGTCTGAACGGCACGACACGGCGGTGGTGGCGACGGTCGCCGGGGTGGCGGTCGACACCCGTCACTGGATCGACGGGCGACGGGTCACCTCGTCGGCCACGTTCCCCGACGCCTCGCCCATAGACGGCGCCCCGCTCGCCGAGATCGCCCGAGGCGGCGCGGCCGAGGCGGCGGCCGCCGTGACCGCGGCCCGGGCCGCGTTTCCCGGCTGGGCGGCGACCGGCCGCGAGGAGCGGGCCCGCATCCTGCACGCCATCGCCGACGGCGTCGAAAAGCGCATCGAGGAGCTGGCGGCCGTCGAGACCGCCGACAACGGCGCCCTGCTCCGCTCGCACCGCCGGGGCGTCATGCCGCGCGTCGCGCACAACTTCCGTTTCTTCGCCGACTGGCTGCTGACGCTCGGCCACGAGGACTTCGAGACGCGCGGTCACACCAACCACGTCTCCTGGGACCCGGCAGGCGTCTGTGCGCTGATCACGCCCTGGAACGCCCCGCTGATGCTGGCCACATGGAAGGTCGCCCCGGCACTGGCCGCCGGGAACACGGTCGTCCTCAAGCCCGCCGAATGGTCCCCGCTCACCGCCTCCCTGCTCGCCGACATCGCCGCCGAGGCCGGGCTCCCCGCCGGGGTGCTCAACGTCCTCCAGGGCTATGGCGAGGAGGCCGGCGACGCCCTCGTCCGTGACCCGCGCGTGGCCCGCATCAGCTTCACCGGCTCCGTACCCACCGCCCGGCACATCGCGGGCGCCGCGGCGGCCAACCTGATCCCCGTCAGTCTGGAACTCGGCGGCAAGTCCCCGCTGCTGGTCTTCGCCGACGCCGACCTGGACCTCGCTGTCGAGCTGGCCGTCGAGCAGTACGACAACGCAGGCCAGGTCTGCCTCGCCGGCACCCGGCTGCTCGTCGAATCCTCCATCGCCGAGGAGTTCACCCGGCGCCTCGTCGAGAAGGCCGCCGCGCTGCGGCAGGGCGACCCGCGCGACGAGGCCACCGGCATCGGCCCCAACATCCACCCCGACCACGTCGCACGCATCGACGGTTTCGTACAGCGCGCACTGGCCTGTGGCGCCCGCGCCGTCATCGGCGGCGGCCCCAACACCGAGCTGGGCGGGCTCTACTACCGCCCGACCCTCCTCACGGACGTCGCCCCCGACGCCGAAATCGTCACGGAGGAAGTCTTCGGCCCGGTGCTGACCCTGCAGACCTTCGACACCGAGGAGGAGGCCGTCGCGCTGGCCAACGGCACCCGTTTCGGACTCGCCGCCACGCTCCTGACCGGGGACCAGGAGCGCGCGGACAGAGTCACCAGGCAGTTGGTCGCCGGCACCGTCTGGGTCAACTGCTTCTTCGTACGGGACCTGCAGGCCCCGTTCGGCGGCTCACGCCAGTCCGGCATCGGCCGCGAGGGCGGTACCTGGAGCTTCGACTTCTACTGCGACATCAAGAACACCGTCACCGCGCCGAAGGGCCTGCAGAACCATGGGTGAGATCGTCGGGGCCGGGATCGTCGCCCATGTGCCCACCATCATGCTGCCCGAGGCCACCCGCCGGGAGCTCAACCACGGCGAGGACACCACCCTGGTCGCCGGTCTCGAGCGGCTGCGCCGCGAGGTCTTCGAGACGGCCGACTACGACACCGTGGTGCTGCTGGACTCGCACTGGGCCACCACCGTGGAGTTCGTCGTCACCGCGCACGACCGCCGCGCCGGGCTGTTCACGTCCGAAGAACTGCCGCGCGGAATGTGCCGGATCCCGTACGACTTCCCCGGTGACCCCGAACTCGCCCACGCCATAGCCGCGCACGACGAGAAGCACGGCACCTGGATCACCCCGATCGACGACCAGCACCTGCCGATCTTCTACGCGACGGTCAACCTGTGGAAGTACCTCGGCGTCGAGAGCAAGAGATGGATCTCCATCGGCGTGTGCCAGACCGCGGACACCGAGGACTACCTCCGGCTCGGCCGGGCGATCGCGGACGGCATCGCCGCCACCGACCGCAAGGTGCTGTTCATCGCCTCCGGCGCCCTGTCGCACACCTTCTGGCCGCTGCGCCAGATCCGTGACCACGAGGCGAGCGGCCTCGAGCACATCTTCACCCCCGAAGCGCGCGCGGCCGACGAGGAGCGCATCGCCTGGTTCCAGCAGGGGCGCCACGACCGGGTCCTGCAGACCATGCCCGAGTTCCTCAACCACAAGCCCGAAGCCCGCTTCGGTCACTACCTGACGATGGCCGGCGCACTCGGCGAGGAGCGCCTGAGCGCTCCCGGCCGGCTGTTCAGCGCGTACGAGAACGCCGTCGGCACCGGCCAGGTGCACATCTGGTTCGACCGGCCGGTGGCCGGCTGGACCGCCCCCCGCGCCGTCCGGGGCGGCCTGCGCCACGACCCCCATCACCATGTCGACCCCCATCACCGCGAGGAGCCCCTCCATGCCTGAGTACCGTCGCATCCTGCTCGACGGCGCCGTGGCCGAGGTCGTCCGTGAGGGTGACGAGCTCGTCGCCGCCGACGGCCGCCGGGTGAAGACCGGCGAGGCGCACCATCTGCCGCCCGTCGTTCCGTCCAAGGTCGTCGCGGTGCACCTCAACCATCGCAGCCGGGTGGCGGAGTTCCGGACCTCGCTGCCGCCCGCGCCCACCTACTTCCACAAGCCCACCTCGTCGCTCAACGCGCACGGCGGCGCGATCGTCCGTCCCGAGGGCTGTCAGTACCTCAACTACGAGGGCGAGGTGGCCATCGTCATCGGCAGGACATGCCGCAACATCTCCCCGGCCGAGGCGGGTCACTACATCGCCGGTTACACCGTCGCCAATGACTACGGCCTGCACGACTTCCGCGACACCGACGCCGGTTCCATGCTCCGCGTCAAGGGTTCTGACACCCTGTGCCCGCTCGGCCCCGGCCTGGTCACCGACTGGGACTTCCACGGCAAGCGGCTGCGCACCTACGTCAACGACGAGTTGGTCCAGGACGGCTCCACGGACGAGATGGAGTGGGACATGCACTATCTCGTCGCGGACATCGCCCGCACCATCACCCTCTTCCCGGGCGATGTGCTGCTCTCCGGCACCCCGGCCAACTCCCGCCCGGTCCAGCCCGGCGATGTGGTCGAAGTCGAGGTCGAAGGTCTCGGGAAGCTCACCAACCACATCGTCACCGGCCCGGCCCCGGTGCGTGACGACTGCGGAGCCCAGCCCACCGCGTCCGAAGAGGTGCTGTCCACGGCCTTCGGCGGCGACTGGGAGTTCCGCGGCATCCGCCGGCCCCAGCGGCCCTGACCCGGTACGAACAGGAGAGAACCCCATGGATCTGCGCTACTGGCTCGAAGCGGCCGTGACATCCAACGAGGAGTGGTCGAGCGGCTTCGGCGACTTCGCCAGGCATCCGTCACTTCAGGTCGACGACGCGCGGTTCGCCGCCGCGTTCGGCACCTTCACCGAGCGGCTGAAGGACAACTACCCGTTCTTCCATCCCCGTTACGCCGGGCAGATGCTCAAGCCGCCGCACCCGGCCGCCGTCGTCGGCTATCTCGCCGCGATGCAGATCAACCCCAACAACCACGCGCTGGACGGCGGTCCGGCCACCGCGCAGATGGAGCGCGAGGCCGTCCAGCAGCTCGCCACGATGTTCGGCTACGACACCCACCTCGGGCACCTCACGACCAGCGGAACCATCGCCAACCTCGAAGCCCTCTTCGTGGCCCGGGAGCTCCATCCCGGCAAGGGCATCGCCTACAGCACCGAGGCCCACTACACACACGGCCGGATGTGCAAGGTCCTCGGTGTGGAGGGACATCCCGTCGCGGTCGACGACAGCGGCCGGATGGACCTCGACGCGCTGGAGGAGGTGCTGCGGACGGGTCGTGTCGGCACGGTGGTGCTCACCACCGGCACCACCGGGCTCGGCGCCGTCGAACCGGTCCACGAGGCGCTGGCGCTGCGCGAGCGATACGGCGTGCGCATTCATGTCGACGCCGCCTACGGAGGGTTCTTCACCCTGCTGGCCGGCGCCGACGGTCCCGAGGGGCTGCCCGAGGCGCCGTGGCGTGCCATCGCGGAGTGCGAGTCGATCGTGGTCGATCCGCACAAGCACGGCCTCCAGCCGTACGGGTGCGGCGCCGTGCTGTTCCGCGACCCGTCCGTCGGCCGCTTCTATCTGCACGACTCGCCGTACACCTACTTCACCTCCGAGGAGCTGCACCTCGGCGAGATCAGCCTGGAGTGCTCCCGCGCGGGCGCGGCCGCGGCCGCCCTGTGGCTCACGTTCCAGCTGCTGCCGCCCACCCGTGACGGGCTCGGCCAGGCGCTGGCCGCCGGTCGCCGCGCCGCGCTGCGCTGGTCCGAACTGATCGAGGAATCGGAGCATCTGGAGCTCTACCAGGCTCCGGAACTCGACATCGTCAGCTACTTCCCGGTGACGGAGCCCCTCACCCTGTCGCGTATCGACGAGGCGTCGGGGCGGATCCTGCAGGCCGGCATGGCCGATGCCGACGACCCGGTGTTCCTGAGCACCCTGCGTATCGGGGCCGACCGGCTCACCGCCCGGCACCCGAAACTCACCCCCGACGCGGACGGCGCACGCATTCTGCGCAGCGTCCTGATGAAACCCGAATCCGAGGACTATGTGGACCATCTCCACCAGCGCCTGGAACAGCTGGCCCGCGCCTGACGGCAGGCTGCGGCGGTCCACCGCTCAGGACGTGGACCATTCCGCCCGGGCCGGCGGCGTACGACTCACCGTCCGGCCCGACGCGGCCGCTGTCCGGGCGAACCTCACGGCGTCCACCACGGCAGCACCACCCGTGTCGTTGTTGAAGTACACATACACGTCGTCCTTGTCCGGCCAGGCGTCGGCGATGCGTCCGGCCCAGGACTTCAGCGCCTGGCGGCCGTAGCGCGGCGCCGGCTCGGCGAGGCCGCCGTGAAACCGCACGTACCCCCATGACGCGGTACGCCACAGTGGCGTCACGGGGCGGGACCCCCGATCCGCCCAGCACAGTGCGCTGCCGTGCCGTTTCAGCACGGCCCGCAGCTCCCGCTCCGACTCCCACCACGAGGTGTGGCGGAGTTCGACAGCCACCCGAACCGTTCGGGGAAAACAGCTCAGGCAGGCGTCAAGAGCCCCGATGTCCTTGCGGAAGTTGGGCGGCAGCTGCAGCAGAACGGGCCCCAGCCGCTCGCCCAGGCCCTCGGTCCGGTCCATCAGCCGGCCCACCGGCTCCTCGGGGTCGTGCAGCCGCTTGACATGGGTGAGATAGCGGCTGGCCTTGACCGCCATGACGAAGCCCTCCGGCGTCCGCTCCCGCCAGGACGCGAAGATCTCGGTAGTGGGAAGCCGGTAGAAAGCGTTGTTGTTCTCCACGGTGGCGAAGTGGCGGGCGTACTCCTCCAGCCACAGCCGCTGCGGCTGCCCGGGCGGATAGAGAACACCGCGCCAGTCCTTGTACTGCCACCCTGAGGTTCCGACGAGCATAGGCATGGTCGGATCCCTGCCCGCTCCTCCTCTTTTGTCGCACCCTCGAGGGCGAGCCCGTGCCGGGCCGTAGGCCCCAATCACCCGACCGGAGTCTCGACGGCCGGACATGAGTCGGGGGGAGCCGGAATGTAAGTATGGCTACGGGTCAACCTGGTAGGGGATGAGCCATCCTCCTGTGGCGACAGGTCACCCGGACGCCGGTCATCCGAGTGCGTGCCCCGTTCGTTTGATGTGCGTGACATCACCGAAGCTGTATCGCTCATTGCGCGGAAGACGACCCAGCGACACCAGCCGCGGAGGGTGCCCGCCCGACCCGGCGGCGGGGCACTCGGGACATATCACCGGCCAGTCCGCAGAGAGTGCCGACCTGGTCCCGCACTACTTTGTCGATGTGCTGGACGAGTTGCTGCAGGAACTGGAGTGCATCCAGAGCGACTTCCACCGCCGCCTTCATGCCGTACTGCCCGCCCCGCCCCAGTACCCCCCGACGCAGCGAGGTGCTGACGCCGGCACCATCACGAGGCCCCGGCCTCCCGCACACTCGCCCGGCGCCTCGTACAAGGCCGGTGAGAGGCTGGGGCAGACGCGGCATGTATGACGGTCCCGAGTTGTTCGATGCTTACCAGATGCCCCCGAACGCCTACCAGATGCCGCCCAACGGGACGCTGGAGTCCGATGCGCAGTGGTCTGCCGACCATGCGTTGCGCGCGCAAAATGGTTTCCTCCCGCCCGATATGGATCAGACACTTCCGGGCGAAGGGCTGTCCTGGGAAGGCGAAGCGCTGTCCTGGAAGGGCGAAGCGCTGGACTGGGAAGCGGAGCTGGCTCAGCTGCTGGCTACCTCCGCACCGCAGAGCGTGCCAGCGCCCGCAGCCTTTCCCCGGCCCCGCTCCCACACTCGCCGTAAACCCAAGGCCGCCCAGCGCTTTCAGGGCTGGACGTGGCTGCGTGTGGTCAGCTTCAGCCTTGCGACGCTCACCGCGTTCGTCATGACCATCGTCAGCGTCTACAGCGTGATGGTCTCCTACGATCCCCTGCTGTACGTGGCCGCCCCCGGGGTGCCGGCAGATCTGGCACAGGGCTGGCCGCTCCTGGTCTTCGGGCCCTGGCTGGTTGCTTCGCTGTCGATCCTGCGCATCACACTGCACCGGCGCCGGGCACCGCACGCCTGGGCCGTCGTGGTGTTCTTCGCCGCCATCGCAGTGGCTCTGTGTGTCAGCAACGCGCCGAGAACACTGCCCGGCATCGCGGTGGCCGCCCTGCCCCCGGTGGCCGCGCTGTCCTGTTTCCACCAATTCATTCGCCAACTCATCCTGACCCACCCCACCCACCCCCGCCACACCCTGTCCCGCCACCGGGCCGCCCATCGCGCCACCCCCTGACGCCCGCACCGCAGGCAGCTCGGCGATGGCCAAGAGGCCCGGTCGTCCGCGATGTGGTGCGGACGGCCGGGGCTGTTCGTTGCCGTGGTCAGCCCGGTGGGGCAGAGAAGGTGGAGAGGGCTCGACGAAAACCCGCCAGTGCCGCGCGGCAGCCGTCGGTGGTTTCCGTATGCCCTTGGTGGACGGGCCAAGGTGCCTGGCACGCATGCCCTTTGGTGCGGAAATGGGCGATTCAAAGCGTTTTCGTTACGCCTCTTCGAGCTGCGCTTGTGTTCATTTAGCTAACGATCAGTACCCGTTGCAATCTTGTTAGTAATATACTTCTTGACGCTTTTGTCAGGGCGGGGTTGACTTCCAGCCACCTCGGCCGCGAGGACGCGGCCGGCCAGGGAGGTTGACTTCTGTCCATGAACGCACATCTGCGTCACACTGCCGTTGTTGTCGCTGCTTCTGCGATGGCCGTCTCGCTCACTTCCTGTATCAGCGCCCAGGGCTCCGGAGTGAAGACGGGCGATGACATATCTGTCGGTCTGCTGCTTCCGGAGAACGAGGCTGCTCGTTACGAGAAGTTCGACAAGCCGGTCATCGAGAAGAAGATCAGCGAACTGACCAACGGCAAGGGCAAAGTCATCTACGCCAACGCCAAGCAGGACGCCACCCTGCAGACGCAGCAGATCGACACGATGATCGAAAACAAGGTGGACGCGATCATCGTCGACGCGGTCGACTCCAAGGCCATCGCCGGCGGCATCAAGAAGGCCAAGGAGGCCGGCATCCCGGTCGTCGCCTTCGACCGTCTCGCCGAGGGCCCGATCGACGCGTACACCTCCTTCGACAACGAAGAGGTCGGCCATGTGCAGGGCATAGCGCTGCTCCAGGCGATGGGCTCCGACACCACGTCGGGCCAGATCGTGATGATGAACGGCGCGCTCACCGACCCGAACGCCGCGCAGTTCAAGAAGGGCGCGCACACCAAGCTCGACGGCAAGGTGGTCGTGGGCAAGGAGTACGACACCAAGGAGTGGAAGCCGGAGAACGCCACCGCCAACATGGAGGAGGCGATCTCGGCGATCGGCAAGAACAAGATCATCGGTGTCTACTCCGCCAACGACGGCATGGCGGGCGGCATCATCAAAGCGCTGAAGGCCGCCGGCGTCTCCCCGCTCCCGCCGGTCACCGGCCAGGACGCCGAGCTTGCCGCAGTACAGCGCATCGTCGCGGGTGAGCAGTACATGAGCGTCTACAAGCCGTACGCCCCGGAGGCCAGTGCCGCGGCGGAGATGGCCATCCTGCTGGCCAGGGGGATGTCGCTGGACTCCATGGCGCAGGCGGACGTCAACAGTCCGACCAAGAAGAAGATCCCCTCGGTGCTGGTCCCGGTCATCTCGCTGACCAAGGACAACATCAAGGAAACCGTGATCGAGGACGGCGTCTACACCGTCGCCGACATCTGCACCCCCGACTACAAGGCAGCCTGCGCCACGCTCGGCCTGAAGAAGTAGGGACCGCAAGGCCCCTCTTGCCGGCCGCGGGGGAGCGGGCGCAGGCCCGGGGGGTCAGCACGCCAGGGCGGCGTCGGCGTCGGCGTACCAGACGGTGACCTGGGGATCGCCGACGCGGGCACAGCCGCCCCAGTAGCCTCCGCCGGGCTATGGGTGCATGGTCGCTTCGCCGGTGACGCGGATGCCGACCTGCTCCCCGGGGCGTACGGCGACCGGTCCGGCGGTGCGGACGTCCACCGGGGCGTCCAGGCCCTCGACATCGACCGTGATCATGGCGTCGTGGCCGTAGAAGCACACGTCGACGACCGTGCCGACCGCTGTCGGCAGGGCGGTCTCGGTCAGGCGCAGTTGTTCGGGCCGCAGCAGCACGGTGCCGTCTTGGGTTCCGGCGGGTCCGGCGAGTGCGACCCTGCCGAGCGCGGTGACGGCCGTGGCGTCCTGCGCCGTGCCCGGGAGGAGGACGGCGTCACCGACGAAACCCGCCACCCAGGGATCGGCCGGGTGGCGGTAGAGCTCCTGAGGGGTGTCGCACTGGGCTACGCGCCCGTCCCGTACGACCGCGACGAGGTCGGCCGTGGAGAGGGCCTCCTGCTGATCATGGGTGACGAGGACAGCGGTGGCGCCGGTCGCCCGCAGAGCGGCCCGGACATCGGCGCGGACGCCGGCGCGCAGGGCACTGTCCAGGGCGTTGAACGGCTCGTCGAGCAGCACCAGTTGCGGCTCCGGGGCCAAGGCGCGGGCCAGGGCGATGCGCTGCTGCTGGCCGCCGGAGAGCTCGTGAGGCATCCGGTCGCCGTATCCGGCGAGTCCGACCAGCCCCAGCATCTCCTCCGTACGGCGGCTTCGCGCCCCGCGGTCGAGGCCGGTGAGGCCGAAGGAGATATTGCGGGCAACGCTCAAGTGGGGGAAGAGCGCGCCTTCCTGGGGGACGATACCGATGCGGCGGCGCTCCGGCGGGAGGTGTACGCCGGGGCCGCTGAGGGTGCGCCCGCCGACTGTCACCGTGCCCGCGTCGGCGCGCAGGAAGCCCGCGATGATCCGCAGCAGGGTCGTTTTTCCGCAGCCGGAGGGGCCGAGTACGGCGGCGAGCGAGCCACTGGGCACGGTGAGATCGAGCCCGTCGAGGACGGTCGCGTCCGGCCCGTACGACTTGGCCAGCCCCTCGATTCGAAGGTCGTTCATGGGCGGTGCCTCCCGAGGAGGTAGGAGGGGATTGCGGCGAGCAGGATCAGAGCGGCCGCATAGGGAGCCGCGGCGGCGAACGACCCGGCGCCTGTTTCGGTCCACAGGCGGGTGGCGAGGGTGTCCATGCCGGTGGGGCGGAGCAGCAGGGTGGCGGGCAGTTCCTTCATACAGACCACGAACGTCAGAGCTGCTCCCGCGGCGACGCCGGGAGCGGCCAGCGGCACGGTCACCTCGCGCAGCACCCGCAGTGGCGAGCGGCCGAGGGAGCGCGCGACGTCCTCCAGAAGGGGCGGGGCCTGGAGGACCGCGGCGCGCGTGGCGGCCACCGCGACCGGCAGGAAGAGCACGGCGTACGCGCAGATCAGCAGCGGCACTTCCTGGTAGAGGGGGTGGGCGTAGCGCACGGCGAAGAAGACGAGCGAGAGCGCGACGGTGATGCCGGGCACGGCGTGCCCTGCGTAGGCGGCCTGTTCCAGCAGATGCGCGGCGCGTCCCCGGTGGCGTGCGGCGATCACGCCGACGCTCAGGGCGAGCAGGGTGGTCAGGGCGGCACCCGCCGCGGCGATGCCGAGGGTGGTGAGCGCCGTGTCGGCCAGCGAACCGGGGTCCCAGGTCGCGGAGTTGCCGACGGCCAGCCAGTAGCCCAGCGTGGCGAGGGGAAAGGCCACCGCGGCTGCGGTGACCCCACCGCACCAGGCCAGCGCGGGAGTGCGGAGTGGTCCCAGGGGCACGGGGACGGCCGGGCGGGCGGTGCCGGTGCCGGTCCTCGAGTGCCCGGCGCGACCGCGGGTACGCGCCTCGCCGGCGACCAGAGCGATGGTCATGACCACGAGTACGGCACTGAGCGCCGCGGCCGGAGTACGGTCGAAACTCGCCCGGTACGAGGTGTAGATGCCGCGGGTGAACGTGTCGTACCGCATCAGCGACACCGCGCCGAAGTCCGACAGCACGTACAGCGCGACCAGCAGTCCGCCGCCGGCCGCGGCGGGACGCAGCTGCGGAAGCGTGACCCGGAGGAACGTGCGCATCGGGCCGTGTCCGAGTGAGCGGGACACCTCTTCCTGAGCCGGGTCGGTGCCGCGCAGTGCGGCCGCCACCGGCAGATATACGTACGGGAAGCTCACCAGGGTCAGCGCCAGAGCGGACCCGGTGAAGCCGGCCAACTCCGGTGCGGCGGACAGCCAGGCGAACGCGGCCACGTAGCTGGGCACGGCGAGCGGCAGGGTCACCAGTACCGACCAGGCCCGTGCGCCGGGCAGCGCGGTCCGCACGATCAGCCAGGCCAGGGACACGCCGAGCACCAGGCAGGCCGTCACGACGACGGCGGCGAGGCCGAGGCTGCGGCCGAGCAGGACGGTGGTGCGCTCGTCGGCGACGATGTCCCACGCGTAGTCCGGGCCCCGCTCCAGTGCGCGGACTGCCAGGTAGCCGAGCGGCAGCACTGCGAGGGCCGCGGCCAGGCAGGCGGGGACGATCAGGACCCAGGAGGGACGGCTTCCGGCGCGCCGACGCCCGGCGGGCTTGGGGGCGCCTGCCGGGCGGGGGTCGTGACGCGTCCGGACGGAAGAATCCGGTGTGGTCACTACGCTCAGACCATTCCGACGTCCTGGAGCATGGCCAGGGTTTCCTTCAGCGAGTCGAGCTTGCCGAGGTCGATCTTGGGTGCCTGGAGGGAGTCGAGCGGCGGCAGGCCCTTGACGGAGCTCTTGACCCCCGCGGCCAGCGGGTACTCCTTGGTCTCGTCGGCGAAGTACGTCTGCGCCTCGGCGGAGAGCAGGAAGTCGACCGCCTGCTGGGCGTACGCGCTCTGCTTCTTGTCGGCGCCCTTGAGCAGCCCCACTCCGGCCACGTTGACCAGGCCGCCCGGGTCGCCCGCGGGCAGGAAGTGAATCTTGACGTCGACCTTGTCCTCGCCCTTCTCGGCGACCCTCTCGTACCAGTAGTAGTGGTTGACCAGGCCGAGCGAGACCTCGCCGGAGTCCACGGCGTCCATGACGTCGGTGTTCTTCTCGTACGCCTGCACGCCGTTGGCCTTCAGCCCCTTGAGCCAGCTGCGGGTCGCGTCGTCGCCCTCCAGGACACGCATGCCGGTGACGAACGCCTGGAAGGAGGCGTTGGTCGGGGCGTACCCGATCTTGCCCTTCCACTCGGGCTTCACCACGTCGTGCACGCTGTCCGGCGGCGTCGGGACCTTCTGGGGGTTGTATGCGAGGACGCGGACACGGCCGCTGACGCCGGCCCAGTCACCGGCGGCGCCGCGGTACGCCGGGGCGACCTTGTCCAGCGTCGCCTTGGGCAGCGGCGTCAGGCGCCCTTCTTTGGACAGCGCGCCGAGGGCGCCGGCGTCCTGTGAGAGGAACAGCGCGGCCTCGGCCTTGCCGCCCTCTTCCAGGATCTGGGCGGAGAGTTCGGCGCTGTCGCCGTAGCGGACCTCGACCCTCGTCTTGAGGGACTTCTCCAGCTTTTCGATGAGCGGCTTGACGAGCTTCTCATTGCGGCCGGAGTAGATGACGAGTCCGGCCGGCTCGTCGCTGCCGCAGGAGGCGAGGGCGGGCAGAAGTATGCCTGCCGCGACAAGCGCGGTGAGACGGCGGGCCAAGGGGCGTCGCATGGTGAGGCCTTCCTGACAAGGCTCGCCTCCTCGCCCGGCACGGCGTGGACAGCGAGGGCGAGCGGCGAACCTGTGAACCACCCATAAATAAGGTAAAGCTAACCTCACCGTCAACCACGGCGTGATAACAGTCGCCGCCCGGTTCGCTCCTCCTGTGGCACCTCGTTTCGTGACATTTCTGTGCCTTTCCAATGAGGTAAGCCTTGCCTAAGATGCGCCCGTGCTCATTACCCCTGCCCTGCGTCCGGACGCCAAGACTGTCCCCTTCGCCCGCCGCCTCGCGGCATTCGGCGACCGGACGGCCCTGCTCACCCGCGACGGCGAGCTGTCGTACCGACAACTCGCCGCCCGGGTAGGGGAGTCCGCCGACCGCCTCGGCCGGGAACGGCGTCTGGTGCTGCTGGCCGGTGCCAACACCGTCGACGCGCTCGTCACCTATCTGGCTGCGCTCGCTGCCGGCCACCCCCTCCTGCTGGTCCCGGGCGACAACGCCGAAGCCGTGCGGTCACTGACCGCCGCGTACGACCCCGACGTCGTAGCCGGGCCGGACCGCGACGGCGACTGGGTGCTCGATGAGAGGCGAGCGGTATCCGCCCACACCCTGCACCCGGACCTCGCACTGCTCCTGAGCACCTCCGGCTCCACGGGCTCCCCGAAGCTGGTGCGCCTCTCGCACGAGAACCTGCAGGCCAACGCCGAGTCCATCGCCGCGTACCTGGGTATCCACGGCGGCGACCGGGGTGCCACCACGCTGCCCATGCACTACTGCTACGGCCTGTCCGTCATCAACAGCCACCTGCTGAGCGGTGCCGGACTGATCCTCACCGGCCTCTCGGTGGCCGACACCTGCTTCTGGGACCTGTTCCGCCAGAGCCGCGGCACAACGTTCGCCGGTGTTCCGTACACCTTCGACCTGCTCGACCGAGTCGGCTTCGCGACCATGGATCTCCCTCATCTGCGGTATGTCACCCAGGCCGGAGGCCGGCTGGCACCGGAGCGGGTCGCCCAGTACGCGGCCCTCGGCGACCGCGACGGCTGGGAGCTCTTCGTCATGTACGGGCAGACGGAGGCGACGGCCCGGATGGCCTACCTGCCGCCGGACCGGGCAGCGGCCCGGCCCCGGGCAATCGGCGTCCCGATACCCGGCGGCTCCTTCCGCCTCCGGCCGCATCCCGACTGGCCCGAGCCGCACACCGGCGAACTCGTCTACGCAGGGCCGAACATCATGCTCGGCTACGCCGCCGGCCCTTCGGACCTCGGTCTCGGCCGCGCCATCGACGAACTGCACACCGGGGACATCGCACGGCGCACGCAGGACGGCCTGTACGAAGTGGTCGGCCGCGTCAGCCGGTTCGCGAAGATCCTCGGCCTCAGGATCGACCCTCAGCAGATCGAGTCGATGCTGGCGGCGCACGGCGTCACCGCTTACTGCGTCGGCGCCGACGACCAACTCGTCGTGGCTGTCCCCCGATCCACTCGGACCAGCGCGGACGCGAAGCGCGTGCGGCGGCTGGTGACGGGTGACTGTGGTCTGCCGCCACGGGCCGTACATGTCCACGTCCTGCCCGAACTCCCGCGGCTGGCCAGCGGAAAACCCGACTACCAGGCCGTACGGGCGCTGATCAGTACGCCCGTCGAGGGCCGCGCCGAGGCGGCTGCCCCATCGCCGGCTGCCGCGCGGCCGGGGCCCGTCGGTCCGGTGGAACTGTGCCGGCTGTACGCCGAGATCCTCGACCGGCCGGACGTCACCGAGGGCAGCAGCTTCGTCAGCCTGGGCGGCGACTCACTGTCGTACGTCGAAATGTCGCTCAACCTCGAACAGTCCCTCGGCCACTTGCCGCCCAACTGGCACACGTTGCCGATCCGCGATCTGCTCCAGCCACCGCCGGCGAAGGCCCGACAGCGTGCCGCCGCCCGTCGGCGCACCCTGGAAACCAGCATCGCCCTGCGTGCCCTCTCGATCGTCTTCATCGTCGGCTCGCACATCCATGTCTTCCACATCAAGGGAGGCGCCCACCTGCTGCTGGCCGTCTCGGGCTTCAACCTGGCGCGCTTTCATCTCACGTCTGCCGAACGCCGAGAGCGCATCCGCCACGGCTGGAACAGCGTCGCGCGCATCGTCGTACCGAGCATGGCCTGGATCGCCCTGCTGCTCCTCGTCACCGAGAACGAGAACTACGGGCTCCCCACCCTCTTCCTGTTCGAGAGTTTCCTCACCCCGCGCGACGATCGCGTACCGCCCTACTGGTTCATCGAGGCCCTGGTCTGCATCCTGATCGCGGTCGTCACTCTTCTGAGCCTGAGGGGCGTCGACCGCCTGGAACGACGCTTCCCGTTCGGCCTGCCCATGACCCTCATGGCACTTGGGCTCCTCACCCGTTACGACGTGCTCGGCCTGAGCCAACGGATTCATCTGCCGTCGGCGGTCGTCGTGCCGTGGCTGTTCGCCCTGGGCTGGGCCGCGGCGAAGGCGAGCACCGTGCGTCAACGGCTGCTTGCCACCGCGGCCGCCCTGGTCACCGTCCCCGGCTTCTTCCCCGGCGAGCCGGGGCGCGAGGCGTTGATCATGGCCGGCTTCGTGTTGCTCGTGTGGGTTCCGAGTCTGCCGAGCCTCGGCCCGGTCAACCGCCTGGCAGGCCTCCTGGCGAGCGGCTCGCTGTACATCTACCTGACCCACTGGCAGGTCTTCCCGCACATCGAGGCCTTCTCCGGCTGGCTGGCCCTGGCCGTCTCTCTCGCCTTCGGCGTCGCGTACGCCGCGGTGGCGGCACGCGTCACCCGCGCACTGCGACTCCGTGGCCGGGCAGGTCACATCCAGTCGTCGGGCCCCGGGTCGCCGCCCGCCGCGAGCGTGGCGAGCCGGTCCACGTAGTGCAGCCAGCCCTCTCTGTGCGCGGCGCAGGACTCGGGGGAGGGCAGATCGCGGTGGACCAGGCGCAGCAGGGTGCCGTCGGCGACCGGTTCCAGGGTGATCTCCACCGTCGTCGAGCCGGGTGGCACGGACATCCCGCCCCCGGCCCAACCCCAGGTGAACACCAGGCGCTTGGGCGGGTCGATCTCGACGAAGCGGCCCTCGGCGACGTGCTCACCGGAGACGTTCGTGCGGTAGGCGCCGCCGGGCTCGAAGCTGAACTCGCCGTCCCTGCCCATCCAGGACAGCCACTTCTCCCGGTCGGTGAAGAAGGAGAACACCGTCTCGGGCCGGGCGGCGATGCGCCGCTCCAGCGTGACCGCGTCCGTACGCAAAGGCTCGTCGCTCAAGGGCTTGTCACTCACGGGTTCGTCCCTTCGGACCTCTTGGCGCCTTCCGCCGCCTCGGCCGCTTCTGCCAGCTCGGCAAGTGTGTCCAGCTTGGTGGCCCACATGGACTGCAGATAGTCGGCCAGCGGGCCCATGCCCTCGCGGTCGGCCCGGTAGAAGCGCTTCTTGCCCTCCTGGCGCAGCGTAACCAGGCCGGAGTCCCTGAGCACCCTGAGGTGCTGGGAGACCGCGCCGAAGGTGACGTCGAACCGTTCGGCGATCTCCCCTGCGGACAGCTCTGCGTCCCAGACCAGGCGAAGAATCTCGCGCCGTCTGGGCTCGGCGACCGCCCGTACCGCATCCATGGACTTCATTTTAGCGGTCACTTCAACTTGCTTCGAGTGGCAAGTCATTTTAGTCTTGACTAAAGCGATTGGGGAAAGGAGCAGACGCCATGGCGGACATCGCGATGCAGCTGCACATCGAGGCCGACGCGGACACCGTGTACGCGGCGATCTCCACGACCGAGGGCATCAAGGGCAGGTTCACCACCACCGCCACCGCGGACAACGGCGTGGACGGTGTGCATGAGCTGCAGTTCCCGGGCGTGCCCGAGCCGTGGCGGCTGCGCATCACCGAGGCGGAACCCGGCAAGCGGCTCGTTCTGGCGGGAGAGAACGGCCCCTGGACCGGCACGCTGCAGACCTACGAGGTCCTGACCCGGCCCGAGGGCGACGTCACCCTGCGCTTCACCCACAGCGGCTTCCCGGCCGTCGACGACGCCTACCGGGACTTCACCTACGGCTGGGCGACGAAGTTCGTACAGCTCAAGGCCTACGCCGAGACGGGTAAGCCCGCGCCCTTCTTCACCGGCTGACCCCGTTCCGAACCCGCCGGGCGTACCGGCGAATTTCGAGGGAGAGACGTTATGAACACCCAGCACAGCACGCTGCACCCCGCCATCCGCGAATGCGCCGACGCGGTCGCGGCCACTGCCTCCGGCATCCGCAGCGAACAGCTCGGCGACCGCACCCCGTGCGAGAAGTTCACTGTCGCCGAACTCCTCGACCACCTGGGCGAGACCCTGTCCTCCTCCGCGCGCGCCGCCCGCAAGGAGGCGCAGCCCGACGAGCCCGCTGCCTCGGGCACGTCGCCGGCGTCCCTCGCGGAGTCCGCGCACCGGGTCGCGGAAGCATGGGGTGACCCGGGCGCGTACGAGGGCACCACCGAGTTCGGCCCGGGCGAGATGCCGGCGGGCTTCGCGGCCACGGTCACCCTGGGGGAACTCGCCCTGCACGGCTGGGACCTGGCCCGCGCCACCGGGCGGCCATTCGCCATCAGCGAGGACGCCGCGCAGGTCGCGCTCGGCGCGGTCGGGCAGTTCGCGGAGGGCGCCCGCGCCAATGGCTCCTTCGGCCCGCCCGTCCCCGTATCAGCCGACGCGCCCGCCCTCCACCGTGTGCTCGGTACCAGCGGGCGGAATCCTGAGTGGCGCGGCTGACGGCCCCGCGCAAGGCGACCGGCAGGAACGTCGAACGTCAGAGCACGGAGCCTCGGGTACGGCCGGCCCGGAACTCACAGCATGAGCGCCGTCTCCGGCATGGGCTGCTCCACGCCGTCCAGCTCCAGCGTGCATCTGGGCGGCCTGGAGGGGACGAGGTGCGGCTCGCGTATGCGGACCCGGATCGGGCGTACGGGCTCTTCGGGCAGTTCGGCGGTCAGCAGGCTCGTCCCACGGCCGTGCTCTTTCTGGGCCGCGACCACTTTGCCGTCGACCAGGACCTCGATCTCTCCGTGCCTTCCGGGCCCGACGTTCACGGTGATCGAGTGGTCACCCTGATCCAGATGGAAGTGGTGGCTGTGCCCCATGACGCACCTCCACAGTGCTGTCGGTAGGTCCAGAGTAGATCCGGTGCCCTCTTTGTACGTAGTTGAGCGACCTCGGGGCTTCTACGTACCTGGGCCTCGGGCCGACGGCGGGAGGCTTTGCGAGGGACAATTGTCAGTGGGTGCCGTGCTGGTCGGTTTACGGAGTGCAGGGCGCGAGGTCCTGCCCGGTGGACCGGTTCTCCAGCCGGCCGGAGACGACGATGAACGGCTCGGTCCGTGTCGGACAAGTAGTCGGGGTCCCGCTGCGCATGCACTGGAGCGTGCCGCTGCTGGTGGTCCTGTTCGCGTACGGTCTCGGCCGCCAGACCCTCCCCGCATGGACTCCGGGACGCTCGGACGCGGTGTACACCTTCGCCAGTGCCGTGGGCGCCGTGCTGCTCGTGGGCAGCCTCCTGCTCCACGAGACGGCTCACGCGGCGACAGCCCGCAGGAAGAAGATCGCGGTAGAGGATGTGACGCTGTGGGCGCTGGGCGGGATGACCCGGATGGGTCGACCGCAGTCCGCCGCGGTGGCTTTCGCGGTGGCGGTCAGCGGGCCGCTGACCAGCCTGGCTGTCGGAGGCGCCGCGCTCGGAGCGGGAATCGGGCTGCACCTGATGACCGGCTGGGCGGTGCCAGCCGCCGTACTGATGTGGCTCGGCTGGGCGAACCTGTTCCTCGGGGCATTCAACCTGCTGCCCGCTTCGCCGCTCGACGGCGGAAGGGTGGTGCAGGCGCTGATGTGGTGGCGCACCGGAGACCGCGACCGCGCGGACCGGGCGGCTTCCCGAAGCGGTCAGGTCATGGGCGTGCTGCTGATGGTCGTCGGCTGGATCGCCCTCCTGCGCGGGGTGCCGGGCGGGCTGTGGCTCGTCTTCGTCGGCCTCTTCATCACCCTCGTCGCCGGCGCGGAACGGCAGCGCGCCGTGATCCACACGGCACTGCGGGGCGTGCGGGTGGCCGAAGCGATGTCCAGTCCGGTGACCACCGGTGCCGATTGGCTGACCGTCCAGCGGTTCATCGACGAGGTGGCCGTGAAGACCCGCCATTCCGCCGTGCCCCTGCTCGACTTCGAAGGCCGCCCCAGCGGGATCGTCCAGGCACGCAGGCTGGCAGGGGTACCGGGAGCGCGCCGGGAGGCTCTTCGTGTGCGCGATGTGGCGATCCCGCTGTCGCAGTGCGCGGTCGCCGCTCCGAGTGATCTTCTGAGTGATGCTCTCGACGGGCTCCGCCCGGGTACCGGCATGCGCATTCTCGTCGTGGACGGGGGACAGCTGGTGGGGATCGTCAACGCGAAGGACATCTCACGGCAGATACAGCGGCAGACGCTGCGGGCCCAAGGGCCCAACTGAGCCGGTCCCGAAGCGTCATGAAGTGACGCGCACCGTCGTCGAGTGACGCCCACCGAAGCGCAGCAATGCCCGCGCCCTGCCCGCGTCCCGCCTTCGGCCCGCCGCGCGCACAAGGGCGCGGCGGGCAGGCGTCAGGGGCGCGGTCGGATCAGCCCTCGGCGATCTCGCGGACCTCGGAGGTGACGGTCCAGTGCTCCGGGTGGATCTCCAGGAACCGCTTGGTCCACTCCAGGGCCTCGGCCTTGTCCTTCGCCTGCAGGATGGCGTAGCCGCCGATGACTTCCTTGCTCTCGGTGAAGGGCCCGTCGGTGAACCGGAACTTGCCGCCGGACCAGGTGACCCGGGTGCCCTCGGAGGTGGGAGTGAGCCCGGCCGTGTCCAGCATGACCCCGGCCTTGGTGATCTCCTCGAACAGCGCGCCCATGCGCTGATCGAACTCGGGGCCGGGGTCATCGGTGGGGGCGTTCTGCTCGTCGATGCGGATCAGTGAGAGATAGCGCGGCATGGTGACTCCTCGGTCGGGAGGGCGGGGGCTTTCCCTGCCTCTCATCCCTGCGTCGAACGGGGGATGGCCGGATCGACGGCTCCCCGGGATTCTTCGGAGAACTTTCCGGGGCGGCCACCGGAGGGGCGGACACCGCAGTGGTCCGGTCCTGACCGGCTCCTGCCCGGTCGCGTTCGGTCCCGCACGGTCCGGCCCGGTCTCGCCGGGCTGCCATATCGGGCCAGGTGAGCCCGACCCTGCGCACACTGGGAATATGGGCGGGATGATCGCCGGTGAGACGGCGGAACGCGAGGATCTGCTTGCTGCGGCCGTCGTCAAAGCCGTCAGAGGAACCAGCGCGTACGCCGGGAGCGTGTTTCTCCGCTCCCGCGACCGCCGTTCGATCGTGCTCGCCGCGACGTGCGGGGTGCCACCCTCCCTGCTGGGCGGCTGGCGCCTCATTCCGGTGAGCAGCCCCATCCCGGTCGCCGCGGCCTACGGATCGGGCCGCACGGTCCACCTGGCCGACGCCGACGAGACGATGCGCCGGTTTCCCCAGCTCGCGGTGGCTCTGCCGTATGCCTTCGGCTCCTGCTCCGTGCCGGTGGGCGGCGGTGGGGAGACCTTCGGGGCGCTGGCGATCGTCTGGGCGGCGGCACCCGGCAGCGAAGGGCTGTCCAAAGCCCAGCGCCGTCAGGTGCGCACCATCGCCAACCGGCTCGGTACCTCCCTCGCCGCCCTCCGCGACCGTACCGGCGATCCCGTCGAGTGCGACCCGCAGACGGTTCCCGTCGAGATACCCGCTCCTTCGGCACCGGCCGTACGCGTCGGCTTGTTCGACTGGGAACTCGTCACCGGCACCTTCACCGTGGACGACGAGCTCTGCGCGATCTTCGGTCTGGACCCCCGTGCTTTCGACGGTCGAGCCGAAACGCTCGCTTCCTGTCTGCACCCCGGCGACCTCGCTGCCTTCCGGGCCACGGCCCGTGAGGCGGCCGCCGAGGGCCGGATCGTCGCGCGACGCCTGCGCGTACGAGATCTCAGGGGCGACGGCGAGGGGTACCGCACCGTCGAGTTGTGGGGCCGCGTACCGGAGGTCGACGACGCGCGGGTGCGCACCCACCTGGTCGGTGCGGTCGTCGACGCGCAGGCCGGCAGTGCGGCCGTCGCCGCGGCCGAGCGGCTGCGGGACGGGCTGTTCTCCCTCGCCCCGGACGGGCGGGTCACCTACGCCAACCCCAGCCTTGAACAGCTGCTGGACGTAGGCGGCGGCGAGCTGCTGGGACAGTGCCTCTGGGACGTCCTGCCGTGGCTGTCCGACCCCGATTTCGAGTACCGGCACCGGTCCGCGATGATCTCGCAGGAGCCGCTCTCCTTCCTTGCCCGCCGCCCGCCCGACCAGTGGCTCTCCTTCTCCCTCTACCCGGAGGCGGACGGGGTGACCGGCCGGGTCGTCCCCGCTGGTCGTCCGCCCTTGGCCGCGACGGCACCCGCCGCGACAGCACCATCAGCCGCGACGGCATTCGCCGGATCGAGCGCGACGGCACCAGTCGGATCGGCCGCGACGGCATCCGCCGCCTGGGCTCCGACGGCGCCCGCCGCCACACCGGCGCGCCTGGGCGTGATGTACCACGTCCTGCAGCTGGGCAGCGCACTGACCGAGGCGGTCACCGCCCGCGAAGTCTGCGACGTCGTCGCCGACCAGCTTCTCCCGGCCTTCGGCGGCCAGCAGCTGGCGATCTACGTGGTCCGCGAGGGAACGATGCACCTGCTCTTCCACACCGGCCACCGTGAGGACTTCCTCGACTGGCTGGAGGGGGAGCCGCTGCACGCCCGCCTGCCCGGTACGGAGACCCTGACCTCGGGGGCCCCACTCTTCATCGAGTCGCAGCAGGACCTCTCCCAGGGATATCCGGGAATCCCCGCGGGCGGGTTGAGCTCCTGGGCGTATCTGCCGCTGATCGCCTCCAGCCGCCCCGTCGGCACCTGCGTTCTCGGCTTCGACGACGCCCATCCGTTCACGGCGAAGGACCGAGGTGTTCTCACCGCGCTCGCCGGGCTGATCGCCCAGGCCCTGGAACGGGCGCGGCTCTACGACTCGGAGTTCGCCCTCGCGCGCGGCCTGCAGCAGGCGCTTCTGCCGCACCGTCTGCCGGTGGTCCCCGGCGTCCACGCCGCCGCCCGCTACCTGCCCGGCACCAGCGGAATGGACATCGGCGGCGACTGGTACGACATCATCCCCACCGGCAGCGGAGTGTCTCTCGTCATCGGGGACGTCGAGGGACACAGCATCGCCGCTGCGGCCACCATGGCTCAGCTGCGCAGCGCCGTACGGGCCTTCGCGGCGGTGGGCCATTCGCCCGGCGACGTGGTGGCGGGCGCCAACCGGACCCTCATCGACCTCGACGCCGGACTGCTCGCCAGCTGCTGCTACATCCGCCTCGAGCCCTCCGGCCACCGCGCGTACGCGGTCAGCGCCGGCCATCTTCCGCCACTGCTCCGCCGTCCCGACGGGACGACCGACGTCCTTGCCCTGGACGCTGGCCCACTCCTCGGCGTGGATCGCGCGAGCACCTATGAAGGAACCTGGATCGACCTCCCGCCGGGCTCTGTCCTCGCCCTCTACACGGACGGCCTGGTCGAGGAGCGCGGCACCGATATCGACGTGGGTATCGACCGGCTACGGGCATCCCTGGCCCACGCCCGTGCGGACTCGGTCGACGAACTCGCCGACCGGCTCCTGCACGACGCACGCATCTCCACATACCGCGCCGACGACATCGCGCTGCTGCTCACCGAGTACGGCCCCGTCACGGCGCCACGATGACGTCCGGGGGTGCCGAGGCTGCGGGCAGTCAGGCGCAGAAGCAGGGGCGGCTGAGACCTGCCGGTCAGAGCCAGTCCTTGCGCTTGAAGACGAGATAGAGCAGCGCGGAGACGATCACGATGGCGGTGGTGGAGGTAATGAATCCCGTCTGCTCGGCGAAGCCCGGGTAAGGAAGGTTCTGACCGTAGAAGCCGGTGATGGCAGTGGGCACGGCGATGATCGCGGCCCAGCTGGTCACCTTCTTCATGATCAGATTCATTCGATTGGACTGGACCGACAGATTCGTCTCCATCGCCGAGGCCACCATGTCCCGCACGGACTCGGTCCATTCGATGGCGCGCAGCACGTGGTCGTAGACGTCCTGGAAGTAGGGCACAAGAGGGTCGGTGACCAGGCCGGGGCGCATGAGCGAGTTGACCACCTCGCGCATGGGAATCACCACGCGGCGCAACCGCACGAGGGATTTACGCAGGGCGTACAGGCGACGGTGCACGGTCCGGATCTGGTGACGCCCTTCGGTGAAGAGCAGGTCCTCCAACTCCTCGATCCGGTCGTCGAGTTGCTGTGCCGCGGCGAAGTGACCGTCGACCACCTGATCCAGCAAGCCGTGCAGCAGGAATCCGACCCCGTGCCCGGACAGGCCCGGGCTCCGGTCCCAGCGGGCGACGACCTCGTCGATGGGGAAGCCGTCGTCATGGCGGATGGTGATCATCGCCTGGCCGGTGAGGAACACAGAGATCTCGCTGGTGGACAGGTCGGCGCTGTCCGGGGCGATCGAGACCGCGTGGGCACTGAGGAACTCGTGGGTGGGGTAGCGGTCGAGTTTCGGCCGCTGCGCCTGGTGCGCGGCGTCTTCCAGGGCCAGTTCATGGATCCCGAACTCATCGCCGACCATGGCGAATTCGTCCTGCCCTGGCCGGTACAGGTCCAGCCACAGCACCGACGACGGATCGGCGAGGTGCTCGGAGATGTCGTCGGCGGGAAAGTTCTCCAGGACCAGGGTGCCGTTGCGGTACAGCCGGGTGCGCGCCATGCGGCGAGCGTAGCCAGCGGACCCCGGAATTCTCGGTACGGATGACGGCTCGGGAAGGCGGACTCCGTCGGCGGTCGTGCTTGGAGGATCTCGCACTGACTGCACCGGTGGGTTCGGCTGCCCGGCTCCGGTCGGGGCGCCGCCGCCGGGCGCCCTGGTCGGGATGGGGGTGCGGCACTGCCCGGAAGCGACCGAGACCGTCGGTCCGGGCCGCTTCCGGGCAGTGCCGCATGGCCCTGCGGGGCCGTGGGGTGTCTCAGGTGCCGGGCTTGCGGCCGTAGACGAAGACGTCGTCGCCGTTGCGGAGCAGGCTCCAGTACTTGGCGGCGTCGCCCTTGGTCATGTTCACGCACCCGTGCGAGCCGGGCGGCGCCCAGACACTGATGCCGACCGAGTGGAAGGCCTGGCCGCCGTCGAAGAACTGGCTGTACGGCATCGGTACGTTGTACAGGCTGGACACATGGTCGATGTCGCGCCAGTAGATCTTCTTCAGGCCGGTGCGGGTCTCGTGCCCGACACGACCGGTGCGGACCGCGACCGGTCCGTACACCAGCTTGCTGCCGTCCTGGATCCAGCTGAGCTGGAGCGTCAGGTCGACGCAGGCGATGCGGCCCTTGTTCGTCGGGCACTTGCCGGCCTTGTTCGGGTTCTTCCCGACGGCCTTCTGCTTGTTCATGAGATCCATGACGCCCCAGGTGACGGGGCCCGCCAGCCCGGCGTTCGGGCTGATCGAGTGCTTCGTCTGGAAGGCCTGGATCGCCTTGCAGTCGGCGGCCGACTGCTTTCCGTCCACCGGGCGGCCGAGGAACTTCTCGACCTGCTTCTGGTACGCCCCGGTCTGCGTGGTGCACGAGGCTGCCTGAGCGGCCGTGCTCCCCATGGCCAGAGTGAGCGGGACCACCAGCGCGGTGATCCCGAGTGCGACGACTCCTCGTCGGCGTATGTCCCCCACGGCTGTCGACTCCTTGTGCGCGGCGCGGCATGGTGCGAGTTCCGCCTGGTAGACGGCGCAGGGGGCGCAGTAGTTGCACGGGGAAAGAAGACAGTTCCGTAACAGCCGGCACGCAGCCGCCGCGGGCCTCGTGGTCCGTGGTCCGTGGTCCGTGTTTCACTGTCCGGTCGTGGACGATCAGGAACTGCTCAGGGCCGCTCACTCCCTGATCCTGGGGGACACAAAGGAGCGGTCCGTACCGCCGCCCGACGGGTGGCCGGAGGGCACCTCTTGGGTGGAGCGGGTCGTCGCCGTCACGGGATGGGCGGCGGACCGGGCGTGTGCGGTCGACTGGACGTCGGTCGAGGAACGGCTCGGGACCGCCTGCCAGGTGACTACAAGCAGCTGGTGGAGCGGTTCGGGTACGGCGCCTTCGACGGCTACCTCGACCTGTTGCTGCCCGACGGCACACGCGGCTGCCTCGACCTCGTCGAGTTCAATGAGTGGTGGGCTCGGTGGGCTGTGGTGAACGGCGACAGTTCATGGGAGCCGTACCGGCTGTACCCGTCCCCGGGCGGGCTGCTGCAGTGCCTTCAGCTCGATCCGTACTTCTGCAGACCGGCCTGGACATCGTCGAAGTTCATCACCGGCATGAAGGTCACCTTGGCACCGAGCTCCTGGAAGAACGGTTCGGCGATGGAGGGGATGTCGGCCGCCTCCTTCAGGTCGAAGACGATGAACCCGGTGCGCTTCCCGTCCTGTGCCCCGAAGTACGCAGCCTCCGGCTTGACGCGGTCCAGCACCGACTTCATGGTCTGGGGCAACGTGTTGCCCGTGATCGCCTTGTTCGCCTTCTCGGTGTCCATCTCGGCGATCAGCAACATCCTCATGGCTCTTCACCTCTCGTCGGAGTCTCAGCACACTCGTGCCCACCTGCCGATCGTCGCGGTGATCTGGGGCCTTCGCATCCGGAGCGGGCCGAGGCGCCGTGGCGCCGACGGGTGAATCCTGGGATTCACGCTGGTCCCGCAGCCCGGCGCTGCGCCCGCATGCTCAGTAGCCATTGCTGTTCGGCGGGGTCGTGTTCGTGGGCGCACTGCCGCCCACGGTGATCTCCGTCTTCATGCCCAGGTCCTTGTGATCGTCCACAGGGCAGTAGATCTCGTAGGTGCCGGACTTCAGGGTCACCTTGAGCGTTGCGGAGGCTCCGGGAGCGAGGGTCTGGGTGCGGTGCTCTCCGGCGGGGCCTTCGACCTCGAGGGCGTGGTTGTGCTGGCCGTTGTTCTTGGCGACGAAGCTGTACGCGCCCGGCTTGAATGTCTTCTGTGACAGCGCGATGTGGAAGTCCGTCAGGTTCGCGTTCACCTGTGTCACTCCCGTTGCGGCGCTCTTCGCCGGGGGCGTGGAAGTCGTCGAGCCACCACCCCCGTTTCCGCCCCCACAGCCCGCGAGCACGCCGCCCGCCAGTGCTCCGGCTGCCAGTCCCAGCACCACGCGCTTGCGAGTGGGTGTCCTTCTCATGGCTCAGCCCTCCGTGGAAGTTCCGTGCAGCAGTGCATACGGATGAACCGTGCCCAGGGATTGGCGGCACCGCATACGGGGTCGGCCCCGTGAGCGGAATCCGTCGACAGGCGCGAGAGTGGCATGTGGGGTACCCCCGCGGATCGGAGGTTCCATGAGCGGCCGGGACACGCGGAGCCTGCACTGTCTGGTGACCGGCGCGACGGGGTACATCGGAGGCCGGCTGGTGCCCGAATTGCTGGACGCCGGGCACCGCGTACGGTGCATGGCCCGGTCTCCGGACAAGCTGCGCGACCACCCCTGGGCGGGACGCGCCGAGGTAATACGCGGTGATGTGACCGATCCGGATTCGGTCGGCGACGCGCTGCGCGGTATCGATGTCGCCTATTACCTTGTGCATGCCCTGCGGGCCGGACACGACTTCGAGGAAACCGACCGGAAGGCCGCCCAGGTGTTCGCCGAGCGGGCCCGCGCCGCGGGCGTCCGGCGCATCGTCTACCTGGGCGGGCTGACCCCGGCCGATGTGCCGGAACGCGAACTGTCACCCCATCTGCGGTCCCGCGCCGAGGTGGGCGAGATTTTCCTCCGCTCGGCTGTGCCGGCGACCGTGCTCCGCGCCGCGGTCATCATCGGCTCCGGTTCGGCGTCCTTCGAGATGCTGCGCTACCTCACCGAGCGGCTGCCGGTGATGGTCACCCCGAGCTGGGTCGGCACGCGCATCCAGCCGATCGCCGTCCGGGACGTGCTGCGGTATCTGGTGGGCAGTGCCCGGATGCCCGCCGAGGTAAACCGTGCGTTCGACGTCGGCGGGCCCGACGTCGTGACCTACGAGCAGATGATGCGGCGGTACGCGGTGGTGACCCGCCTGCCCCGCCGCTTCATCGTGCGCGTACCGATGCTGACGCCCCGTCTCTCCGGCCTGTGGATCGGCCTGATCACTCCCGTACCCGCCTCCCTCGCCCGGCCACTGGCCGAGTCGCTGCGCCACGAGGTCGTCTGCCACGAGCACGAGATCGCCCAGTACGTACCCGATCCGCCTGGTGCACCGATCGGCTTCGACCAGGCACTCGTCCTGGCCCTGCAGCGCGTACGCGACGCTCGGGTCACCACCCGCTGGTCCTCCGCCGCGCTGCCCGGCGCTCCGAGCGACCCCCTGCCCTCGGACCCGGACTGGGCCGGGGGCAGCCTCTACGTCGACCGCCGCGCGCTCGCCGTCGACGCCTCACCGAAGGCACTGTGGCAGGTCATCGAGGGGATCGGCGGTGACAACGGCTGGTACTCCTTCCCCCTCGCCTGGGCGGTACGAGGCTGGCTCGACCGGCTGGTCGGAGGCGTCGGCCTCCGCCGTGGCCGCAGGGACCCCGCACGGCTACGGGTGGGGGACTCGCTGGACTTCTGGCGCGTGGAGGAGATCGAACCGGGCCGACTGCTGCGGTTGCGTGCCGAGATGCGCCTGCCGGGGCTGGCCTGGCTGGAGATGTACTCCGACCCGGACGAGCAGGGCCGGGCCCGCTACCGGCAGCGGGCGCTGTTCCACCCGCACGGTCTGCTCGGGCATGTCTACTGGTGGAGCGTGTGGCCGTGCCATGCGGTGGTGTTCGGAGGCATGGCCCGCAACATCGCGCGGGCGGCCCTGCGCGAGGGAAGCCGCGGACCCGATGTGAATAGTGGGTGATCAGCCGCCGGCGCACTTCGCCGACTGACCCAAGACGCATGCGGGCAAGCACCTTCCCATCGGTGTCACCCGAAGGTCTGCGGGCCGACGGCGCACAGAAGTGCCAAGGCCTGGTGGTCGGGTGTGCCCGGCGCGGCGGTGTAGACGACCAGGCGGAGTGCCGAGCCCGTGGCCTCCAGTACGTCGCAGTTGAGCGTCAGCCGCCCCACCTCGGGGTGCTCGACTCTCTTGAGCTGCGACGTGCTCGCGGCGACGTCGGTCCGCGCCCAGAGTTCCGTGAAGCGGGGGCTGACCGACTGCAGTTCGCCGACGAGCCCCAGCAGGCAGGGGTCGGCGGGAAATCGCCCGAGGCTTGCGCGCAGGTCGGCGACGGCGTACTCCTCGAAGTCCCCGGCTTCAGCGGGTGTACGGATCACCCGCGAGGGCCGCCCGGTGAAGTGCCGGCGCAGGACGTTGCGCTCGCCGTCCTCGCCCGTCGCGTCGTCGCCGAGGAGTGTGATCGCCAGCGGGTTGGCCAGGACGACGTTCCAGGCGCGGTCGACGGCCAGCACCGCGGCATCGTTCAGCCGGTCGATGATCCGCTGCAGCCCTGGCGTGACGTGCGCGGACGCGACCCCGGGCGCGGGCGACGAGTGTCCCGCCAGCCGGTAGAGGTGGTCGCGTTCCTCCTCGGTCAGCCGCAGGGCACGTGCCAGGGGCCGAAGGACCGAGGTCGACGGCCGTCCCGCGCGGCCCTGTTCGATCCGGGCCAGGTACTCGACCGAGAGTCCGGCCAGGGTGGCGAGTTCCTGGCGCCGCAGCCCGGGCGCGCGCCGCCGCGGGCCGGTCGGCAGGCCGACTTCGGCGGGTGCCAGACGGTCGCGCCAGGCGCGCAGGCAGCTGCCCAGTTCGGCGTCGCTCATGACCTCATTGTGGCGGGTCCGCGGTCGCGGAGGGTCGCCCTGCGAGTACCAGGATCTTCCGGCCGGCGACCCGTCCCGTACTGGACCGGAGAGGCGGAGGGATACGTCGACCACCTGGTCAGCAGCTGCCGGAAGCCGGGTTCGCAATGGATTCAGTTGAATATCGTCATTGCAATGACTGATTTCGCGGACTGATGGCGCTACTGCTGCGATATCGGTAGCCTGGAGTGGTCGAGGCCGACCGCCCTCCGGCATGCCCATGCGCGACTTGGAAGAGGTCACGTGAACCAGAGCCCACTGCCGCCCACGCTGCCCGCGACCGATCGCACGCGTCACCGCCGGCTGCGGGAGCAGGGAAGCCTCGACCGCGCAGCCCTCAACGCGATCCTGGATGCCGGCTTCATGTGCCACCTCGGTGTGGTCGTCGACGGGCATCCCATGGTCGTCCCGACCGTCTACGGAACCGACGGGCAAAGCCTGTACTTCCATGGCTCGGCCGCCAGCAGGAGCCTCGTCGCCTCGCCGAACGCCACGATGTGCGTCACGGTCACGCACGTGGACGGCCTTGTCCTCGCCCGGTCGGTGTTCGAGCACGGCGTCAACTACCGCAGCGCGATGATCTACGGCACGCCCCGCCTCGTCACCGACCGCGAGGAGAAGCTCGCCGGTCTGCGCTGTCTGACCCGGCACGCCACTCCTGGCCAGTGGGAGTACGCACGTCGGCCCAACCGCAAGGAACTGGCGGCCACCGCCCTTCTCGCCCTGTCGCTGGAGGAAGCCTCCGTCAAGATCCGCACCGGTGGCCCCGACGACGGTGACGGACCCGACGCCGAACTCGGGATATGGGCCGGCGTCCTGCCCATGGTGACCTCCTTCGGCCGGCCGGAACCCGATCCGGCGCTCAAGGAGGGCATCACCGCGCCGCCCCACATCACCGCCCGCAGCGGCACCCGGGTCGGGTGACCGCGCCCGCCGCCGCTGTCCGTGTGGGCTTCTGACGGAAACCGCCGTCGCACCCGCGTGTTAAGTCCACGTTGAGTGGTGGGCCAGCGTGCTCCGGACGCTTGTGTCACGCGACGCCGCACATCGACGGCGCCGATGTGTGCGTTGAGGAGCATGGATGGAGCGCATTCCCGTGTGCATCCGCGCGGATGACCCGATTTCGCAGGTCGGAGTCGCTGGAGCACTCAGACCGCGGCCAGAGGTGCAGGTCCTTGCCGACACGGACATGAACCAGGCGCAGGTCGCCCTGGTCGTCACGGGTGCGGTGACCGACCACAGTCTCCGAGTCCTTCGATCGGTTTCACAATCGAGCGGTGCCCGACTGGTGATGGTCACCACGGACATCGATGAGTCCGACCTGGTGTCTGTGGCGGAGAGCGGGGTGGTCGGGGTGGTCCGGCGCGGCGAGGCCACCCCCGAACGGCTGGTCACGGTGATCCGGTCGGCCGCGGCGGGGGAGGGGGCCGTACCACCGGATCTGTTGGGCCGGCTGCTCGACCAGGTCGGCCGCGTGCAGCGTCAGGTACTGGGGCCACGCGGGCTGACCTTCAGCAGCCTCACGGAGCGGGAGGCCGGGGTGCTGCGGCTGGTCGCCGAGGGGTTCGACACCGCCGAGATCGCGACCAGGCTCGCCTACTCGCCGCGTACGGTGAAGCAGGTCCTCCACGACATCCAGAATCGCTTTCAACTCCGCAACCGTTGTCATGCCGTCGCCTACGCCATGCGTCAGGGCCTGATCTGACGGCCGCGCGTACGAGGACCTGCCGCGCCGACCTGGGGAAAGCCGCGGTTGTGTTCGGGTTGGCTCCGCCGTCGTCCGGGAACCGCTGTGGACAGTCCATGGCGGCGATTCCCCGGACGTCAAAACGCCGCTGCGCGCAGTGGCTAGTGTTTCCCCAAGTGCCGGACAGTTGCTGAGGCCAGAGCGTGCGACGGGGTGAACGCGGGTGGCGGGGTTAGGGAGTTGGCGGCAATGACAGGGAATCCGAGCCCGGGGCCCGGGGACCCTGGTGAGTCGAGGGCCGGCGCACCGACGGAACAGCCCGACGCCCAACTCATCGTGCGTGCTCGGGGCGGGGACGATGCGTCCTTCGTCGTTCTCTACGAGCGGCACTTCGAGTCAGCCTGTCGGCTGGCGCGTCTCTACGCGAACAGCCAGGCGGATGCGGAGGACATAGCCTCCGAGGGTTTCACCCAGGTGCTTGGTGCGATCCGCGCAGGTGGCGGCCCACGGCAGGCGTTCCGGCCGTATGTGCTGACCGTGGTGCGCCGGATCGCCGCCAGCGACGCGGCGCGGGGAAAGCGGGCCACGCCCACGCCGGAGATGGAGATCTACGCGCCGCTGCTCCCCTTCGAGGACCCGGTGCTGGCCGAACTGGAGGCTTCGCTGGTCGGGCGCGCGTTCGCCGCCCTGCCCGAGCGCTGGCAGGCCGTGCTGTGGCACACCGAGGTGGAGGGGGAAAGCCCCGCACAGGTGGCGCCACGGCTGGGGCTGTCCGCCAATGCCGCCGCCGCACTGGCCCTCCGGGCCCGCGAAGGACTGCGTAAGGAGTACCTGCAGGCGCACCTGTCCGAGCAGGAGATGGAGCGGGAGTGCCGCAAGTACGCCTCGAAATTGGGGGCCTATGTGCGTGGCTCCCTGGGGGCGCGGGATCGACGCCGCGTCGAGGAGCACCTCAAGGGGTGCGACCGCTGTGCCCGACTGCTGCTGGAACTTCGGGAGGTCTCCAGCAGCCTGCGCGGCATCCTGGCACCCATGATCCTGGGACCGGCGTTTGCGGGGTACTTCACCTCGCTGGCCGCGGCACCGTCGGACGGAACGTCGGACGCAACGACGGACGGAACGTCGGACGGAACGGGGCAGCCGATCGATCAACACGTTGACGGCGGGCTCCAGTTGAGGCCGCGAGGCGGCGAAGGTGCTGGGCAGGGCGCCGTTGTCGCTGCCATCTCGGTCGCTGCCGGCCTTGCCCTTTTCGCGATGGCTTCCTCGCTGTTCCTGTCTGCGGGACCAGCCTCGCGCCCCAGCACGGACAGCAGAGAGCCAGTCGCCACGTCCGCGCCTGCATTACCGGAGCCGGTGCCGCCCGGCCCCACGTCTCCCTCGCCGGTGGAGTCCGCGCCGAACGATCATCCGGTGCGGCCGGGTCCGAGCGGGGCGCCGGACACCTCCGTGGGCAGCTCCAACCCGTCACGCCCCGACGTGACCGCCTCGACTTCCCCCACCAAGCACCCCAGTGCCCCGAGCAGCCGCCCCAGTCCGGTGCCGAGCCCGGTGCCGAGCCCGGCGCCGAGCCCGGTCCCGAGCCCGGCTCCCAGTACGTTGCTGGCCAACGGCAGCTTCGAGTCGCCGTCCGCAGGCGCCCCGCTGACCGTCTACCACGCCGGTGACTCCATCGGGCGATGGCGGGTCGCCCAGAGCTCCGTAAATCTGGTCCGGTCGAACTACTCGCAGGCAGCGGACGGCAGCCAGTCCATCGACCTGAACGGCGATCTGCCCGCTCCCACCAACGGGGCGATCGCTCAGACCTTTCACACCACCACCGGCCAGAAGTACGCGCTCAGCTTCCACCTCGCCGGCAACCCCACGTGCACACCGGTGGTCAAGACCATGACGCTCAAGGTCGGCGCGGTCACGCGGGACTTCTCGTTCGACACCACCGGGCATTCCAACTCCGCCATGGGGTGGCGGCTGGAGACCGTCCGGTTCACCGCGACCGGTGACCGGACCACGCTGCGCCTGGCCAGCACCACCGACCCGAACAGCCAGTGCGGGCCGCAGATCGACAGCGTCAAGGTCGTCAGGGCGTAGGGCGCCACGCCGAAGTCGCGGCGACACCCGGCAGCTGGGCAAGGCCGGCCGCGGCCGCATGCCGTCAACAGTCATCGGGAAGGGTGGGTTCGTCGGTGTCGATGCCGAGTGAGGCGAGCATGGCGGTGTAGCGGCGCCGGGCCCGCTCGGCGGCGGCGGGTGCGCCGATGCGCTGGTGGGCCCGCACCAGCAGTTGCCACCCTGTGTCGTGGAAGGCGTCGATGACGAGGCACTTCTCTGCTGCCACCACCGCTTCCCGAGGGTTGCCGGCGGCGAGTTCCGCGGCGGCCAGTTCTGCGGCGGCGTTGGCCGCCTGATGCCGGTACATTTCCCGGTCCTGCTGAAGCCACTCGGCGGGGCCGTCCTCGGGCAGCAGTTCGCCGCTGTACTCGGCGAGCGCGTCCCGCAGGCCCCCCACGGCCGTGGTGGTGTCCCCGACCGCCCTCGCCCGCCGGCTCTGGGTCAGTGCGGTCTGGAAGGCGAGGGTGTCGAGGTAGGCGTCGGCCGGCAGATTGAGCAGGTAGGCGTCGCCGGTGCGGACCACCAGTTGGGGTCTGCGGCGTATGCGGTCCGGTTCCAGGAGGCCACGGAGGCTGGATATGGCCACCTGCAGGTTGGCCGTGGCCGACTCGGTAGGCGCCTCCGGCCAGAGGGCCTCGATCAGGGCCTCCCTGTGTACCGGACGGCCCGCACGCATGGTGAGCAGACGCATTGCGGCGCGGGCTCGCGGGCGGATCTTCATACAGTCGACGATCCGGTCACCGATGGTCATCCGGAATCCGCCGAAGCACCAGATCGCCAAACGGGGCGTGCGCTCGGCGCGGCGCACGGACGCGAGTGCCGGCCGTCGCTGGCTGATCGAGCTGATGGAGCCGGTCGGTCCGGTCGGTCCGGTCGAGTTGATCGAGCCGGTCGGTTCGGCGGCTGGTGATGTGCCAGTGGGGCCCGGCGCGGCCGCGCGACGCGCGCTTTGGCGGCGATCCTCGTCGAGGTTGGGGACAGCGACCGGCACGCGGCTCGAAGACGCGGTGACGTTCGCCGCGCTCGCGCGGTGCCTGATCCGGCGGGCGCCGGGTTCGATGGTCGTCGGCTGCTCGTGGGCCTCGAGCAGCGCGAGGAACGCCCGGGCCCGCGAGTGGATTGTTTCGGCGTCCAGCGTGGGACACCCGCGGGCCGAAGCGGCCAGGTTCTCGCCGAGCATTCTGGTGTCCTCGTCGGCTTCGTCGGCATCCTGAATCAGGCGCAGCGCCATCCCCAGTAATCGCAGCCCGACGTCGGCTGCGGACCCTTCGGCCGGCTCCCGGCCGGTGGCGCGGTGGTCGGGCGCATCACCGACGAGGTGGCCTCCGGGACCGACCGCCTCAGGCCTGCGCGCGTCGGCATCCTTCTCTGCTCGCTGGAGTGCATGACGGTTCGTATCCACGCCTATACAGAGGGACCAAGGGCCGCACTATGACGGGAGAACGCCAAAATTCTTCCGGTGCCGAGCAACTCCCGCCGTAGGAACCCACCGAGGCCGGGCGACCCCGTCGTACGGCGACTGCGAAAGCAGGGCCCGGTCGCTGACAACGGACGGGCGGCCGCCCTTTCGTGCGGCTCTGTCCGCCCCAACGACCGTTCCGATGGCCGCTGTGGAGGAGTGGTCGGGTGGCTGAGGATATGACGCGACGCTCGGTCGATGTGGTCCGGCGACCGCGAAGCAGAGGTGACCGAGCGACGGCTTCGCTTCGCTGCCACAACCCCGCGGCTCGTGATCCGACGTACCAGGAGTGACCCCAGAGCGCCGTCCTACTCCCCCAGAGGACGGCACGGTCTGCCCGCGAATGGAGCGGGCAGACCGGTCAGGCCGCACCGCCCCTCTCAGGTTCCGCCCGAACGGAGAGGGGCGGGGCGGTCCACCGACACTGATTCCAGGGCCTTCCCGGCGTAGTGGTCGGCCTCCTGGCAACCCGGCCCGGCACCGACAACTTCGGCAACCCCTACCTCCAACTGGCCGAGGTCGCACCGCAGAACTGACAGCAGCAAGGGCGGGAGCAGGAGCCGACAGCTCCTGCTCCCGCCATACCGACCCTGCCGCCTCGGCGACGGCTCTTTCCTCAGCCGATGCACACGCCGATCAGACACACGTGCGTCGGTGCCGTCGGATCGCCCGCCGACGTTGTCGGCAGAAGGTTCAGAGCCGGTGTGCCGGCGCCGGGGTCTTCGGCGGCAGCGGGCGCGGTCGTTCCCGGGGCTGGGGCCGAGGCTGGGGCGTCCGCGTTGCCAACCTGCGTCGCCCTGGCCGGCTCCGTTGTGGTGTGCGGCGTTGCCCTCGGAGTCGCGGTGTCCGGGCCCGTGGCGGCGGACTTCGGCTGCCCGTTCGTCGTCGCGGTGACAGGCGTGGCGGCGGTGGTGCTCCGCTGCCGGCCGGCCGTCGTGGGCGGACGAGTGCTGGGATGCCGCGAAACCGGGGTGTCCGGTTGCTCCGCCGAGTCGGTGGTCGCTGTCCTGGGAGTGGCCGCGATCACCGGCTCCGGCGGTGAGGCCGCGTGTGTGTGGCTGGTGGAAGGCCTGGTGGTCGGCAGAGCAGCAACGGTCAGACCGCCACCGACGATGGCAACGGCCGTTGCGGCCACGGCCCGACGCTTGTTCTTCTTCCAACGCGCCAGCTGCCGCCGCCGAGCCGCCCGGCCCTGCCCGGTGGGGGCGGTGCCTTCGTGGCCGCTGGACGAACCGGTACCCGATACATCCGCCATCGCGTCTCCGGATGCACCGCTGCCGATCGGTGCGGTGTCGGTGTGACGAGTGCCGGGGTAGGACGCCGGAGCGGGGACCTCCTCCGCGCGCCATGCCTGCCTCGTCGTTGCGGTAGAGGCGACGTCGCTGTGGCGGCGCGCGGAAGTCGGGGCAATGTCGGGAGCGTATGCGCCGCACCCTGGACACACGAGCGCCCCATTGAGATTCCGGCGGCACGAGGAGCAGTAGTCCATCTGCGATCTTTCTGTGCTGACTGCGCCGCCAGGGACGCCGGCGACCTGTTTCAAGTTCGCACGCGGGATCGAGCGGCCAGTAACGCTACTGGCACCCGCCGAAGGTGATGCGCAGCCCCTGTGATGCTGCTGCAAAGATCTACTGCCGGTTGTCCCTCGTACTCCCGGACATGTCGTCACGAATGCCGGGATGAGGGGCCGGGCTGGATTTTGTGCGACGTCAAGCACGTAATCCCTCATATCCGCTGGTCGAGCGGCACACACGGGATCCGGACGGGGCGCAGCCGGAAACGGACTCGGTCCCGGAATCACGAAGTTCGGGCCCTCCGAACCGAAGGGCTTCACCGATTGGTGTTGGTCGCCCAGACCGCCGAATTGTCACGCCCGTACAGACACATATTGCCGTCGTCCTGCACTGTCAGATAGGTGGGCCTGCCCCAGGTTCCGGATGCCCAGATCGGCTGGTGATTCGCGTTGTGGAGAACGAAGTTCCCGTCCGTCTGCAAGACCGCGCAATCGCCTCGCCGCCAGGCTCCGGGGGCCGCCCATACGGCGCTGCCGTCTCGGTACAGGACAAGGTTCCGGTCTGCCTGCAGACGGAGAACGGTTCGTCCGTCGTACGAGGTCCAAGCCTGGTTGACGCAGAGTTTCGATCCGGCGAGGAAGGTGGCATCGCGCCCCGTGCCCATGGCCGGGACGCTCGCGTGCTTCTTCGAAGTCTCCGTTTTGGGCAGAGGCCGTTTCTTCTGAACCGCCTCGCGACCGGGTGACGCGATCTGACGCCGGGTCGGGGAGGTACTCCCGTGTGCCCCGGCGGTCGGCACGCCTGCCTGGGACTTCGCACGGGTCGCTGCCGGACTCTGCGTGGGCGCCGCAGGGGCCGGTACGAACTCACCGGGATTCTGCACCTCCGCACCGTCCTGGAGTACTGTGGCCGCGGCCTCCGCGGCAACGGCCGAACCATGCGAGGCCGGGTCGGATCTCCCGGCCACCAGCATTAAGGGGACGGCCACCAGCAGCGCTCCGGCTATCGCGGCTCCCGCGAGTATGGGCTTGCTCGGGCCGCCGCCGGAGGACGAGGTGCTCGTCACGGTGGGCGGGCTCACGCCGCCGGCAGCGGCGACTTCACCACTGCCGTCGGGCTCGGCGGCACGCGCAGCGGGGCTCGACTCCTCATCGGGAACCGCTGAGACCGCACCTGTTGCGGCGGGAGCCGTTTCGGCCTCGGCGCCGGCCGTCCGGGGCGCTGCGGCACGCTTCGCCGAAGGGGCAGACACCGACTGCGTCGGAGCCGGTTCCGCGGCGGCCGCCACTCCCTCCGGCGGCGCTTCGCTGGATGCCCGACGCTCACTGTGAGCCATCTGCTTCTCCTCACCATGCGTTCACACATTTGCCTCGCGAACGACATCTCACGCCGGTGCACGAATTGAATGGCAGTCACTTTCGCCAGTCAGCCTCGGCGGGCCCATTGCATCGACCCCGCCGCATTCATGTCAAGCAATCCCTTGGCCTTCTCCGCTGGGTCGTTTCACTTCGGGCGGGAAAGGCAACTGGCTCTGCGTCAAACGGACGGCCATAGGTGGCGGGATGCCCCTATTAAGCGATGTAAGTGACCTATTTCCGGGGGGTGGGAACGGGCAGCAACCGGGCAGGGAATCGCGCTGTCCGGGTCCCAAGTCCGACCCTCAAAAACCCGGTCGGCGAGTGTCTCCAACTACCTTCATATGACGGTGACATACGGCGAACAGTGGCCGGCCCGGGGGCCGGCGGGGTCGCCCGCCGCCCCGACCGGGCGAGGGCGTTGCTCGCTGGGACCCTCATCGCGTACCTCTACCGTCCCAGCTCCGTGCCGGCCACTTTCGCCTCGTCCAGGATGTCTCGCTCCAGCCGCTCGACCGGCGCAACAGGGGAGGGAGCGGGACGGAGACAGGAGCCTCGTCCCCGGCGGTGAAACCGGGAGCGCGCGCGGCGAGCGGAGCGAGGCGCCTCGATCAGCTCGTGCGGGCCGCCCGGCGGAAGGGCGCCGACCGGCCTTCTGGTGCGAATCTGGTGCGCGACGCCTGGAGGGGTCTGGCACAACAACAAAGCCCCGGGCTCTTGGCCTGGGGCTTTCGTATGGAGCGGGTGACGGGAATCGAACCCGCGCTCTGAGCTTGGGAAGCTCATGTTCTACCATTAAACTACACCCGCGTGGCGGACCGGTGATCGGCACCGCACCGTCGCACACTGTACCCCATTGCTGGCCCCCGGTGTATTTCGCCGCGGGGCCTTCGTGCTGTCCGGGGCGTCGATCCGGGCACCGATCCAGCCGATCCCGAGCGCTCCGATGTGGCTGCGGGGCGCGGGAGTTGAGGCGTACCTTTGAGTCACGGAGTGCCGTGTGCGGCCCCGCCCCATACATCCCCTAATGTGGTCCTTCGTCCGGATTTCTTTGGGGAAGGGACCCGATGGACTTGATGGAGCGCACCGTCGTCCGCTGTGCCGAGGGGCACGTCTTCACTACCGCTTCGTTCCCGATGCAGCAGCTCGGCGCCGATCGGATCGGGCCCGGGCGGCTCATCCGGTGTCCGCGCTGTGCGCGGCTGCGGAATGTGGTGCCCGTGGAGTCCGCCAAGCGGTAACCGAGCGGCACGGGGCAGGGTGCGTGGGGCTGTCCGATTGGGGCGGGCCCGCGCGCTCTGCGTATCCTCGGGGCGTGCTTCTCTCAGACAAGGACATCCGGGCCGAGATCGACGCCGGGCGGGTACGTATCGACCCGTACGAAGAATCCATGGTGCAGCCATCGAGCATCGATGTGCGGCTCGACCGCTACTTCCGGGTGTTCGAGAACCACCGCTATCCGCACATCGACCCCGCCGTCGAGCAGTCGGATCTGACGCGGCTCGTCGAGCCCGACGGCGATGAGCCCTTCATCCTGCACCCCGGGGAGTTCGTGCTCGCCTCGACGTACGAGGTCATCACGCTGCCCGATGATCTGGCGTCGAGGCTGGAGGGGAAGAGCTCGCTGGGGCGGCTCGGGCTCGTCACGCACTCGACCGCCGGGTTCATCGACCCGGGGTTCTCGGGGCACGTCACGCTCGAGCTGTCGAATCTCGCGACGCTGCCCATCAAGCTGTGGCCGGGCATGAAGATCGGTCAGCTGTGCATGTTCCGGCTGAGCTCCCCGGCCGAATTCCCGTACGGGAGTGAGCGCTACGGCTCCCGCTACCAGGGACAGCGCGGGCCCACGGCCTCGCGCTCGTTCCAGAACTTCCATCGGACGCAGGTATGAGCCATGCCTGAGGTGCGCGAGAACCTGACGTACGAGAAGTTCGGCGGCGCGATCCGCGAGCTCGCGCAGGCCATCGCCGACGACGGGTACGAGCCCGATGTCGTGCTGTCGATCGCGCGCGGTGGCGTGTTTGTCGCGGGTGGTCTGGCCTATGCACTCGACTGTAAAAACATTCACCTTGTAAATATTGAATTTTACACAGGGGTCGGTCAGACGCTTGAAATGCCCGTTATGTTGGCCCCCGTCCCGAACGCGATCGACTTCTCGAACAAGAAGGTCCTGATTGCCGACGACGTCGCCGACACGGGGAAGACGCTCAAGCTTGTGTACGACTTCTGCCTCGACCACGTGGCTGAAGTACGGTCCGCGGTGATCTACGAGAAGTCGCAAAGCCTCGTGAAGTGCGAATACGTGTGGAAGCGCACGGATGACTGGATCAACTTCCCGTGGAGCGTGTTGCCTCCAGTACGAAAGGCGGGCGAGCCGATCACGCCCTCCAAGGAGGCGCTGTAGGCCCGGACGCCTACGCGTCCCTCCGGGTGGCTTTCGGGATCGTCAGCAGCATGACTGTGAGTGCCTGACCTGCGTGTTCGACGCCTCACGCACACGCCAGGCGGCGCGCTGGTCCACCGGGGTCCAGATCTTCAGCAGCTATGTCGCCGGTGCCGCTGCACGGCAACGGGGCCTCACGTCCGTAGCTGCGATGGCGGGCAATTAATCCCAGCATTGTCGGATTCCTGTGCGATCATTGCCGCATCTTTGTCATGTGCCGCACCAGACCCACGAGCGCGGCCATGTCCTTACCGTCCCGGGGGGAACGGAATGTCACGCCATCCGCGTGCGACGACCGCGAGACCAGCGCCGCGCACCGCACTCATGCTCACGCTGCCCATCCTTTTGTCCGTCCTGCTGTCCACGCTGCTCCCGGTGGGAGCAGCGTGGGCGCGGGACATCATGCCCACCGCCGCGGACGCCGCCGGCGACAACTGCGCCACGCTGCCGCTCAGCCCTTTCGGGGACCCGGGCAGCGCGGCCGGCAAGGCGACGATTCCCGGCGGCAGCAGCGCCTGCTTCGGCTTCAACGCCGAGAAGGCCGGGCTGCACCGCGTCGTGCTCGGCAAGGTCCACGCCCAGACCTACACCCAGGTCTTCGACGGCGCCACCCAACTGAACTGCAACCAAACCGATCGGAGCGACGCGGGCTGGTGCGATCTGCCCCGCGCCGGCGCCTACACCCTGAAGGTGGTCAATCAGGGGTGGCAGAACCTGATCGACACTCCTGTCGCCGTTGTGCCGCTGAACACCGCCGACCACTGTGCCGCGGAGGCCGGGACGGCGTGGGACGCCCCCGTCGTGAAGGGCTCCGCCCCCGGCCCGGTGGCGATCATGTGCCAGCCCTTCACCGGTGCAGCCGGTGAGCGCATCACCGTCGACCTCCGCACCGACAAGCACTCCAGCGACAGCCAGTACTGGATCACCGACGGGTCCGGTGCCCGGATCTGCCCGCGCTCCAACGACGACGGCAGCGAAGGCTGCGTCCTGCCGGGCGGCGGCCCTTACCGGATCCTCGCCCGCATCGGCGATGTGGAGGGCGGCTTCCCCGCCGCGTACACCCTGAAGATCCGCCGCCTCTCCGATCCGGTCGGCTGCACGCACGTCCCGCTCAACGCGTACGGCTCGGCGCCCACCACCGTGGATCCGTCCTTTGGCTGCAAGGTCTTCACCGCGCCCGCCGGCGGGCGCTACGACGTGTACGGAGTCCACGACGGGAGCCGCTCCCCGCTGAAGGTGTACGACCACACGGGCCGGACCGTCTGCACGTCGGGCGGCATCTGCACCCTGCCCTCCGCCGGTGACTATTCCGTACTCACCGACGACGCCACCCTGATCCTCGACCGGTCCGCCACCACCGGCTGCCAAGCAGTCGAACTCGGCACCCACCAGGGCACCCTGACCCACAGCGGCGAGGTGGACTGCCTGACCCTGCCGCTGTCCAAGGGCTCCGGTATGGCCGCGCTGAAGAGCGTGAGCGGCCAGATCCCGCGGATCGACGTCACCGTCGCCGACGCCACCGGCGCCCAGCTGTGCGACGTGACCACCCTCAACTGGGGCACCTGTGGGCTGAACGGCACCGCTCCGTTCCGTGTCCTGGTCTCCGCAGCCGACCAGAAGACGCCGACCGGCTCCTACCGCCTCGCCCTGTACCGCACGAGCGCGCCGAACGACTGCCAGGTGCTCCCGGCGGGCGACTTCACCTCCGACAGCGCCCACGCACGCTTGAGCACGGGCGACGGGGTGTTCTCGCACTGCCTGACCATTCCCGCCGGTGACCACAGCACGATGGAGAGCCTCCAGCTCCAGCCCGCCCCCGGTACGACGGCCAGGACGTACCTCTCGGTCGTGGACAAGTACAGCAGGCAGGTCTGCCGGGGCCCCGGCATCCGGCTCACCTGCAACCTCGTGCCGGGCGTCGCGCACACCGTCCTGGTCAACGGAAGCGACACAACCGGCACTTACACCCTGACCCGCCGGGACGTCACCTCCACCGCAAAGGGCTGCACCGCCAATCCCGCGACCCCGGTCGGCGGACCATCCACGGGCGGCACCATCTCCGGGGCGAACACGCTGCTCTGCCGCCAGGTCACCACCTCCGACGCCGAGGACACCCTGCACCTCGACGTCCGCGACGCGCTCGGCACCGCGAGCCTCGTGGCTTTCGGCGAGGACGGCAAGGTCGCCTGCAGCACCTACCCCAACAAGGCCTGCGCGGTTACCGGTTCCACCCACTACCAGGTCCTCGTCACCGTGCCGACGAGCCAGAAGGACGAAGACTCCTACCGCTTCGACGCCCTGCGCATCGCCACCGCGGCCGGCCCGGCCCGGGAGTGCACGGCCGTCCCCAACATCAGCTATGGGTACGGTCCGATCACCGGCACCCTGGACGAGCAGCACACTGCCGTCTGCGCGACACTGCCGACCGCGTACAGCGACCGCTTCAACGTGGCGATCAGTGACACCACGGGGGCCACCGACACCGCCGTGCCCGCGCTGTACGGCAAGAGCCTCGTCAACGGCTGCACACTGATGCGGCCCACCGGCTACGAATGCTCCGTCAACGAGCCGGAGACCAGGGCCGTCACCCCCGGCATCATGGTTCTGAGCCTGCCCAAGAAGGCCTCCCACACCTCCTACCGGGCGGAACTCATCTGCTCCTCCGTCATCTGCGGAACGCAGCGGGTCAGCGTCGATTGGGTGACCCCGACCACCGCCGAGAGCGGCACGAAGGCCACCGTGAGCGTGATCGGTACCGCGCTGCACAAGGACGACAAGGTGGTGCTCAGCCGGGTCGGCAGCAAGGTGGAGTCGACCACCGTGTCGGTGTCGGCCAACCGCAGGACCCTTACGGCCCTGCTGGACCTGACCGGGGCCGCCCCGGGCGACTGGAACCTCAGCGTCATCACCCACAACGAGGGGGAGTACGCACAGGGCACCTTCGCCGTCACCCCGCCCACGCTGACCAACACCGCGGCTCCCGCCATCCAGGGCACGGCTCAGGTCGGCGCCACCCTCACCGCGAACGCGGGCAGTTGGACGCCCACCCCGGCGTCGTACGGCTACCAGTGGAAGGCGGACGGCGAGGCCATCTCCGGGGCGACGGCGTCCACATACACGGTGCCCGCCCTGCTGCTCGGCAAGAAGCTGACCGTCACCGTCACCGCCCGCCTCCTCGGTGGAGAAACCGACGTCACCTCGGCGGACGTCACGGTCGCCAAGGGCGCCGCCCCCACGGCCATCACGGCCCCGAACATCAGCGGCGCGGCGAAGGTCGGCGCCAAGCTCGGCCTCACGCAGGGCACTTGGACTCCGGCCGCCACGTCGTACGGCTACCAGTGGAGGGCGGACGGCAAGCTGATCTCCGGGGCGACGGCGTCCACGTACACGGTGCCCGCCTCATTGCTCGGCAAGAAGCTGACCGTCACCGTCACCGCCCACCGCACGGGCCATGCCGACGGCACCGCTGCGACCGCCGCGGTCACGGTCGCCAAGGGCAGCGCCCCGAAGGCCACCAAGGCGCCCACGATCTCGGGCACCGCCAGGGCCGGCTACACGCTCAAGGCCGCCCAGGGCACCTGGACGCCCACCCCGTCCTCGTACGCCTACCAGTGGTACGCGGACGGCAAGGCGATCAAGGGCGCCACCGGGTCCTCGCTGAAACTGGCCTCCGCCCAGCGCGGAAGGAACATCACGGTCAAGGTGACCGCCCGTCGAACTGGGCACAGCGACGGCACCGCCACCAGCAAACCGACGGCGAAGGTCGCTCGCTGAGCACGTCTCACGGGGTGGGCCCCGCCGGTGTGGAGGCCTGACCTGCGGACGGATGGACATGAAAGAGGGCCCCACCACCCGGTGGGGCCCTCTTCTGCGTCCGTACCGCGCTAGATCGTGCCCAGCTTGATGATCGACAGCAGCGCAATCAGCTGGATCGACGACGCCGCCAGCGCCTTCGGCCACGGCAGGTCGTGCGACTTGCTCACCATCGAGGTGAACAGCGCACCCGCCGCCAGCCATGTCGCCCAGCCCAGGACCTGGACCAGGGAGTTCTCGCCGCCCAGGAACAGGGCGAAGACCAGGCGCGGGGCGTCCGTGATCGACATGATCAGCATCGACAGGCCGACCGTCGGCTGCCAGGCGCCGTCGCCGCCCAGCTGGCGGGCCAGGGTGTGGGTCACCGCGCCCAGGATCAGGCCGCCGACGACGAATGCGACCGCCGTGGTCAGGACGTACGGGATGGCCGCCGAGATCGTCGCGTTGATCGTCTCCTCGCGGGCCTTGTCGAAGCCGAAGAGCGCGAGCAGGCCGTAGAGGAACGTGACGATCAGCGCCGGGCCCCACACGGGGTAGTCGCGCATCTGCCAGAACGTCGGGCCCGGGCGCAGCACGATGCCGCTCAGCAGTTGCTTCCAGTGCAGGCGGGGGCCCGCGGGTGCGGCCGGGGCCGTGCCCGCGCGGTAGGTCGCGCCGTCGCCGTACGGGTCCTCGTTGATGCCGAACGCCTGGGTGTGGCCAGGGTTGTTGGCATACGGATCGACGTGCGGGGCAGGTCCGCCCTGGGGCTGCTGGTACGGGTCGCCGAAGTACTCCGGTTCGCCGTACGGGCCCTGGGGGCCCTGCTGGTGGTGCTGACCGCCGCCGGCCTGGGGCCACTGCGGCGGCTGCTGCTGTTGCGCGTACGGCGGCCCCGCATGGCCTCCCCCGCCTCTGTAGGGCGGCGGTGCCTGCTGCGGTTGCTGCTGCTGCGTGCGGTTGTCCCGGCCGCGTCCGATCCTGAATCCAGCCACGTAATCGAACGTACCTGGTCCCGGAGAGTGAGGGTGCCGGGGCGGGGAAACGCGGCCGCCTTTGCTGCCGACCTGTGACATCCCCTAGGGGGCCTGCCCGGGGGACCCTGAGGGGACGTCAGCGCAGAAAGACCGAGCTGCTGAAGGTGAGCAGTGGGCGGCTTGGTGCGGTGGCCGGGTACAGCGCCAGCACATCCGCGCGCTCGCCCCTGTGCGTACGAGTGACCAGGTCGGGGCGTTTGTCGCCGTCGAAGTCCGCGTACATCAGTACGTCCGTGGTGGGCGTCGTCTCACCCGACGGGAGCGCGGGCGCCGTCGGCGCCTGTACGGCGTCGAAGACATAGCGGCCGCCCGCGCGGCCGGGGCCGTCCGGGCCGCCCAGCAGCAGCTTGCCCTTGGCCGATGCGCCCGGCTTCGGGGTGCGGGCGGAGACCACCAGGTCGTCGTAGCCGTCGCCGTTCGCGTCGGGCTTCGGGGACGGGGCGGACAGGGCCGGGCCGCCGCCCGGGACGGGGGCCGTGGCGGCGCGCGGGGCGCCGTTGCGGGTGAAGGGGCCGCGCAGGAAGCTGACCCGGCCCGCGGACGCGGTGACGGCGAGGTCTGTCGAGCCGTCGCCGTCGAAGTCGCCGCAGACGGGGTGGTCGGGCCAGTCGTTGCCGTAGCGGGCCTTCTCGGGGATGCGCAGGACGACCGCCTTGCCGCCCAGGCCGGACGGGGAGCCGAAGAGCAGCTGGAGCGGTACGGGGGGCCGGCCGATGCCGTTGTACGGCGGGTCGGTGGCCACGATCAGCTCGGAGAAGCCGTCCTTGTCGAGGTCGCAGGCGGCCGCCGCGTCGAAGGCGGCGGGGAGGGTGCCGTCGACCGGGGCGGCATTGGCTCGAGGGGTGAGGAGGCGGCGTACGGCCGGGTCGAGGGCGCGGGGGCCGGCGGTGCCGTAGACGACGCCGATGCCCGCGTCGTCGCCGTGGGTGTCGCCGGGGGCCTTGACCAGGTCGTTCACCACGAGGTCGCGGTGGCCGTCGCCGTTGAAGTCGGCGGGCACGCGGCTGCCCCTGCCGACGGGGACGGGCAGGGCGGTGGCCCGGCCGGACAGTGGGGCGGTGTCGCCGTTCTTGGCGGCGGCGGGCCGGTCGTCGGGCGCGGGGTGGCTCGTGCAGCCCGCGAGCAGCACCGCGCAGGCGCCGGCCGCGCCGATCGCCACCGCTGCCGTCGCCCTCATCCGTATCCGCCCTGTCCGCCGTGTCCGCACTACCCGTCCCGTCCGTCTCGCCTGCGCTCGGTCTGCTCAGTCGCCCCTTGATGCTCGTTCGGCCGTCCCGGCAGGGCAATGGATCCGGCATGATCGCTGGCCAATGGTTATTCGCTGGGTAGTTGAGTGGGTTCGTTATGTGGCGGATGAGGGAAATCAGGGGATTGCCCTTCCGCGCTCTGCCCTGCCGAGCAGTGCACCCGTAGCTTCGTGGATGTCTTCACGGCACCGAGCCACAGACACGACGGATCGGGCATCAGCTCACCGGGGGAGAGCACTCCATGCGCGCTCCCTCTCCACCGGCGACACAGGAAAGCGGCCGGACCTGCCCCCGAGGCAGATCCGGCCGCTTCCGCGCTGGGTACGGACTACTTCACCGGCTCCGGTTCCGGCGCGTCCGCCGGCTCCTCGTCGTCCGCCGGGTCGGCCGGAGTCTTCACCGAGTCGAGCAGCAGCTGCGCGACGTCGACGACCTGCAGCGACTCCTTGGCCTTGCCGTCGTTCTTCTTGCCGTTCACGGAGTCCGTGAGCATGACGAGGCAGAACGGGCAGGCCGTCGAGACGATGTCGGGGTTGAGCGACAGGGCTTCGTCGACCCGCTCGGTGTTGATGCGCTTGCCGATCCGCTCCTCCATCCACATGCGCGCGCCACCGGCGCCGCAGCAGAAGCCCCGCTCCTTGTGGCGGTGCATCTCCTGCTGACGCAGACCGGGGACGGCCGACATGATCTCGCGCGGCGGCGTGTAGACCTTGTTGTGGCGGCCCAGGTAGCAGGGGTCGTGATACGTGATCAGACCCTCGACCGGCGTGACCGGGATCAGCTTGCCCTCGTCGATGAGGTGCTGCAGCAGCTGCGTGTGGTGGATGACCTCGAACTCGCCGCCCAGCTGCGGGTATTCGTTCGCGATCGTGTTGAAGCAGTGCGGACAGGTCGCGACGATCTTCTTCGCCGACTTCGGCTTCTTCGTGGACTCGTCCTCGTCGTCCTCGCCGAAGGCCATGTTCAGCATGGCCACGTTCTCCTGGCCGAGCTGCTGGAACAGCGGCTCGTTGCCCAGGCGCCGCGGCGAGTCACCGGTGCACTTCTCCTCGCCGCCCATGATCGCGAACTTCACGCCCGCGATGTGCAGCAGCTCCGCGAAGGCCTTGGTGGTCTTCTTGGCCCGGTCCTCCAGCGCGCCCGCGCAGCCGACCCAGTACAGGTAGTCGACCTCGGACAGGTCCTCGACGTCCTTGCCGACGATCGGGACCTCGAAGTCGACCTCCTTGGTCCACTCCACGCGCTGCTTCTTGGCCAGACCCCAGGGGTTGCCCTTCTTCTCCAGGTTCTTGAGCATCGTGCCCGCCTCGGACGGGAACGCGGACTCGATCATCACCTGGTAGCGGCGCATGTCGACGATGTGGTCGATGTGCTCGATGTCGACCGGGCACTGCTCCACGCAGGCACCGCAGGTGGTGCAGGACCACAGCACGTCCGGGTCGATGACCCCGTTCTCCTCCAGCGTCCCGATCAGCGGGCGCTCGGCCTCCGCGAGGGCCGCCGCCGGCACACCGGCCAGCTGCTCCTCGGACGCCTTCTCCTCGCCCTCCATCGTCTTGCCGCCGCCGGCCAGCAGATACGGGGCCTTGGCGTGCGCGTGGTCGCGCAGCGACATGATCAGCAGCTTGGGGGAGAGGGGCTTTCCGGTGTTCCAGGCCGGGCACTGCGACTGGCAGCGACCGCACTCCGTACACGTGGAGAAGTCGAGGATGCCCTTCCAGGAGAACTGCTCGACCTGGGAGACGCCGAAGACATCGTCCTCGCCCGGGTCCTCGAAGTCGATCTCCTTGCCGCCGGACGTCATCGGCTGGAGGGCGCCGAGTGCGGTCGAGCCGTCGGCGTTCCGCTTGAACCAGATGTTCGGGAAGCCGAGGAAGCGGTGCCAGGCCACACCCATGTTGGTGTTGAGCGAGACCGTGATCATCCAGATCAGCGAGGTGCCGATCTTGATCATCGCGGTGAAGTAGATCAGGGTCTGGAGAGTGGCGACGCTCAGGCCCTTGAAGGCCAGCACCAGCGGATACGAGACGAAGTACGCCGCCTCGTAGTGGTCCACGTGGTGGATCGCGCCCTCGAGCCCGCGCAGGGCGAGGATCGCGAGGCCGATGGTGAGGATGACGTACTCGACGAAGTACGCCTGCCAGGCCTTGGAGCCCGCGAAGCGCGACTTGCGGCCGGCCCGCGAGGGCAGGTTGAGCAGCCGGATCGCCATCAGGATGACGATGCCCACCACGGTCATCAGGCCGATGAACTCGATGTACATCTCGAACGGCAGGAAGCCGCCGATGACCGGCAGGGTCCAGTCGGCCTGGAAGAGCTGGCCGTACGCCTGCGCCAGCGTCGGAGGCAGGGTGAGGAAGCCGATCGCGACGAACCAGTGGGCAAAGCCCACGATCCCCCATCGGTTCATGCGGGTGTGGCCAAGGAATTCCTTGACCAGGGTGATCGTGCGTGCCTTCGGGTTGTCGGTGCGGCTGCCCGCGGGCACCGGCTGACCGAGCTTCACGAACCGGTAGATCTGCGCGACGGCTCGGGCGATGAGCGCAACGCCGACCACGGTCAGCACCAGCGACACGATGATCGCGGCGAGTTGCATTTCGGGCTCCTCGGGCCTGCGAGGGTGGGCAATCTGTCCAGACTACTAAGCGGTAACTTAGGTAGTCCGTGCTGAGAGTACCCACTTATTCCGCCGCACTGTAGCCGCGCAGCCGGTGATCTGTGTCGCTCAGGCAAGCCTGACCGGGCGGGGCGCCCGGCGTCCGGCCGCGGCCGTCGGGAGGGTGCGGGCCAGGATAAGAAGGTCCAGTCCCAGCCAGTGTTGCTCCACATAGTGCAGATCGAGTACTGCCATCTCCTCCCAGGGCAGCTCCGAACGGCCGCTGGTCTGCCACAGGCCGGTCATTCCGGGGCGTACGCCGAGCCGGGCGCGGCCCGCGAAGCCGGCTTCCTCGGGGTCCTCGGGCGGCAGCGGGCGAGGCCCCACGAGCGACATCTCGCCACGCACCACATTGATCAGCTGCGGCAGCTGGTCCAGGAAGTGGCGGCGCAGCAGCCGGCCGACGGGCGAGACCGGTGTCGTACGGAAGGTCAGCATTGCAAACCTGGATCCGCCGAGGCCGGTCCGCTCCCGGCGGGTCAGGAGCGAGCCCCGGGTGGTGGCCCCGACGGCGGCGGTGAGGGCGAGCAGCAGCGGGGACAGGAGCAGCAGCAGGATCAGACTGCCCGTCAGATCGACGGCTCGCTTTGCAGGCATGGACGCACGCCCTTCGTCGCGACCTTCGTCACGGCTGTCATTCGGTGACCGTTTTTTGCGGCTATGACTCTCCCAGACGGACGCCGCCGCCGGCCGGTGCGCCACGCGCGCGTACACAGGTTCGGCCCTGGTCCGGGGCGGGTTCCGGGGTCGAGGTGCAGGTAAGCGATGGATAAAAGTTGAGTGGGGTCGACTCAGCTCCGTTGACGCCCAGGGCTCGGTCGTGCATCCTTGAGCCAGATCCACTCAAGTCAGTCAGCTGGAGGAATTGAAATGGCACGTGCGGTCGGCATCGACCTGGGCACGACTAACTCCGTCGTCAGCGTTCTGGAGGGCGGCGAGCCCACCGTCATCACCAACGCCGAGGGTGCCAGGACCACGCCGTCCGTCGTCGCCTTCGCGAAGAACGGTGAGGTGCTGGTCGGCGAGGTTGCGAAGCGTCAGGCGGTCACCAACGTCGACAGGACCATCCGGTCGGTCAAGCGCCACATGGGCACCGACTGGAAGATCGAGCTCGACGGGAAGACCTTCAACCCGCAGCAGATGAGCGCCTTCATCCTGCAGAAGCTGAAGCGCGACGCGGAGTCCTACCTCGGCGAGAAGGTCACCGACGCGGTGATCACCGTCCCGGCGTACTTCAACGACTCCGAGCGCCAGGCCACCAAGGAGGCCGGTGAGATCGCCGGTCTGAACGTCCTGCGCATCGTCAACGAGCCGACTGCGGCAGCCCTGGCCTACGGCCTCGACAAGGACGACCAGACGATCCTCGTCTTCGACCTCGGTGGCGGCACCTTCGACGTCTCGCTGCTGGAGATCGGCGACGGCGTCGTCGAGGTGAAGGCCACCAACGGTGACAACCACCTCGGTGGTGACGACTGGGACCAGCGCGTCGTCGACTACCTGGTGAAGCAGTTCGCCAACGGGCACGGCGTGGACCTGTCCAAGGACAAGATGGCTCTCCAGCGTCTTCGTGAGGCTGCGGAGAAGGCGAAGATCGAGCTGTCGTCCTCGACCGAGACCACGATCAACCTGCCGTACATCACGGCCTCCGCCGAGGGCCCGCTGCACCTGGACGAGAAGCTCACGCGCGCCCAGTTCCAGCAGCTCACCGCGGACCTCCTGGAGCGCTGCAAGACCCCGTTCCACAACGTCATCAAGGACGCCGGCATCCAGCTGTCCGAGATCGACCACGTGGTCCTGGTCGGCGGCTCCACCCGTATGCCCGCGGTCGCCGAGCTCGTCAAGGAGCTGACCGGCGGCAAGGACGCCAACAAGGGTGTGAACCCCGACGAGGTCGTCGCCATCGGCGCCGCCCTCCAGGCCGGTGTCCTCAAGGGTGAGGTCAAGGACGTCCTGCTCCTCGACGTGACCCCGCTGTCCCTCGGTATCGAGACCAAGGGCGGCATCATGACCAAGCTGATCGAGCGCAACACCACGATCCCGACCAAGCGGTCCGAGATCTTCACCACGGCCGAGGACAACCAGCCGTCCGTGCAGATCCAGGTCTACCAGGGCGAGCGCGAGATCGCGGCGTACAACAAGAAGCTCGGGATGTTCGAGCTGACCGGTCTGCCGCCGGCCCCCCGCGGGGTCCCGCAGATCGAGGTCGCCTTCGACATCGACGCCAACGGCATCATGCACGTGACCGCGAAGGACCTGGGCACGGGCAAGGAGCAGAAGATGACCGTCACCGGCGGCTCCTCGCTGCCGAAGGACGAGGTCGACCGGATGCGCCAGGAGGCCGAGCAGTACGCGGACGAGGACCACCGCCGCCGTGAGGCCGCGGAGTCCCGCAACCAGGGCGAGCAGCTCGTCTACCAGACCGAGAAGTTCCTCAAGGACAACGAGGACAAGGTTCCCGGCGAGGTGAAGACCGAGGTCGAGACCGCGGTCGCCGAGCTGAAGGAGAAGCTCAAGGGCGAGGACACCGCCGAGATCCGCACCGCCACCGAGAAGCTCGCGGCGGTCAGCCAGAAGCTCGGCCAGGCGATGTACGCCAACGCCACGCCCGACGGCGCCGAGGCCCCGGCCGGCGAGCAGGCCCAGTCCGCGGACAACGCCGAGGACGTCGTGGACGCCGAGATCGTGGACGACGAGAAGGACGCGAAGGGCGGTGCAGCGTGACGGAGGAGACCCCGGGCTTCGAGGAGAAGCCCGACGTCCCCTCCGGCGCCACCTCTGACGACGCCGCCGAGTCCGCCGAGTCCTCCAAGAAGGAGGGCCCGGCGGCCCCGGGAGGGGACGCAGCCAAGCTCGCCGGTCTGACGGCTCAGCTGGACCAGATCCGTACGGCGCTCAACGAGCGCACGGCGGACCTCCAGCGGCTCCAGGCCGAGTACCAGAACTACCGCCGTCGGGTGGAGCGCGACCGGATCACGGTCAAGGAGATCGCCACGGCGAATCTGCTGACCGAGCTCCTGCCCGTGCTCGACGACATCGGCCGCGCCCGTGACCACGGGGAGCTGGTGGGCGGGTTCAAGTCGGTGGCCGAGTCCCTGGAGACCGCGGCCGCCAAGATGGGCCTGCAGCAGTTCGGCAAGGAGGGCGAGCCCTTCGACCCGACGATCCACGAAGCCCTGATGCACTCGTACGCACCGGATGTCACCGAGACCACGTGCGTCGCGGTCCTGCAGCCGGGGTATCGCATCGGCGAGCGGACCATCCGCCCCGCGCGGGTCGCGGTGGCCGAGCCCCAGCCGGGCGCGGCCCCGAAGGACGAGACGGCGAACGACGAGGAGAGCGGTGGCCCGGAGGAGGGTGCGTGACCTGGTTCCGCGCGGATGAGGGAGCGGCGTCCGGCGCGTGCAGATGCAAGGCGGAAGAGGGAGCCGACGCGGAGCGTCGGCGACCGACGACAACGCAGCAGATGTGCGTGCCGGGAGTCGCGAGCCCGCGCGGAGCCGGGGCAGGCACCCTACGGGCTGACGCAAGGATTGTCCGAGAGGAGGGACGTCGATGAGCACGAAGGACTTCGTCGAGAAGGACTACTACAAGGTCCTCGGCGTCCCCAAGGACGCCACCGAGGCCGAGATCAAGAAGGCGTACCGGAAGCTCGCCCGCGAGTTCCACCCGGACGCCAACAAGGGCGACGCCAAGGCCGAAGAGCGGTTCAAGGAGATCTCCGAGGCGAACGACATCCTCGGTGACCCCAAGCGGCGCAAGGAGTACGACGAGGCCCGCGCCCTCTTCGGCAACGGCGGCTTCCGCGGAGGTCCCGGCGGCCCGGGCGGGAGCTTCAACTTCGACCTGGGCGACCTCTTCGGGGGCGGCCAGGGCGGTACGCAGGGTGGCGCAGGCGGTTTCGGCGGCGGAATCGGCGATGTGTTCGGCGGACTGTTCAACCGAGGCGCCGGCCCGGGTACGCGTACCCAGCCGCGTCGCGGCCAGGACATCGAGTCCGAGGTGACGCTCAGCTTCACCGAGGCGATCGAAGGCGCCACGGTCCCGCTGCGGATGTCCAGCTCCGCGGCGTGCAAGGCCTGTTCGGGCACCGGCGACAGAAACGGTACGCCTCGGGTGTGCCCGACCTGTCTCGGCACCGGCCAGGTCTCGCGCGGCGGCAGCGGCTCCTTCTCGCTCACCGACCCGTGCGTGGACTGCAAGGGCCGCGGTCTGATCGCGCAGGACCCCTGCGAGGTCTGCAAGGGCAGCGGGCGCGCCCGCTCGTCCAGGACCATGCAGGTCCGCATCCCCGCGGGTGTCTCCGACAGCCAGCGGATCCGGCTGCGCGGCAAGGGCGCCCCGGGCGAACGGGGCGGCCCGGCGGGCGACTTGTATGTCGTCGTGCATGTCGACGCCCACCCCGTCTTCGGCCGCAAGGGCGACAATCTCACCGTCACCGTGCCCGTCACCTACGCGGAGGCGGCGCTCGGCGGCGAGGTGAAGGTGCCGACCCTGGGCGGTCCGCCGGTCACGCTGAAACTGCCGGCCGGGACGCCGAACGGCCGTACGATGCGAGCCCGCGGCAAGGGCGCGGTCCGCAAGGACGGCACCCGCGGGGACCTGCTGGTCACCGTCGAGGTCGCCGTACCCACGGAGCTCAGTGAGCAGGCGAAGGAAGCGCTGGAGGCCTACCGCGAAGCCACCGCGGCCGAGGACCCGCGGGCCGAGCTGTTCCAGGCCGCGAAGGGAGCATGAGATGGATGGCCGAACCGGACGCAGCCGCAATCCCTACGAACTGACCGAAGAGTCACCGGTGTACGTCATCTCGGTGGCGGCCCAGCTCTCGGGCCTGCATCCGCAGACCCTTCGGCAGTACGACCGGCTGGGTCTGGTCTCCCCCGACCGCACCGCGGGACGGGGCCGGCGCTATTCCGCGCGCGACATCGAACTGCTGCGCACCGTCCAGCAGTTGTCGCAGGACGAGGGCATCAACCTGGCCGGCATCAAGCGCATCATCGAGCTGGAGAACCAGGTCGCGGCGCTGCAGCAGCGGGTGGCGGAGCTGTCCTCGGCAGTCGAGGGAGCGGCGGCCGCGATGCAGCAGCGCGAGGCCCAGGTGCACGCGTCCTACCGGCGCGATCTGGTGCCGTACCAGGATGTGCAGCAGGCGAGCGCGCTGGTGGTCTGGCGGCCCAAGCGGCCTGAATAGGACAGGGATTGTGCGGCTGAGGGGACCGGAGGTGTTCTGCTTCGGCCCCTGATGTCCGCGCCTTGCCCGTCCCTTGTCCGTCCCTTGCCTGTCCCTTGTGCCTGTCCCTTGCGGGGATCGGTCAGCCTTCGGAGAGGATGAGGGCGATGAAGACCCCGCAGGCGATGATGCTGATGAGCCAGCTGTGGGTGTTCATCCACTCACGCACCACGGGCATGGCGCGCTCTGCCCTCCTGCCGAACAGCAGGCGGGCCAGCAGCGGCAGTGCCGCGATGAGGACCGTCAGCCCGATGAAGGCCAGCGCCTCGCCCAGGTTGGCGTGGTGCTGCTGCAGATGAATCCCGACGGTCAGCAGGACCACGAGGTCCGACGGCATCAGCAGAATCAGCAGCACGCCGACGGTGAACGCCTTCCTCGGCCCGGCCGTCATCAAGGACTTCAGCCACTTGGGCGGCTCGGCCGTCTCGCGTCCCACCCAGTTCTTCGCCGCTGCGAACACCAGCAGGCCGATGAGTACGTACTGGATGATGTGGCCGGCCGAGCCCTTGTCGGACGGATGGCCCGTGTCGACGGCTTTGCCCAGGAGCGCGGCGACACCCCGCATGATGGCCACCCCGGCCGTGGTCGCGAGGGCGATACCCGCAAGGAACGCCAGTGACGCCCGGACCGCTCTCGGCGCGGTGACGAAGATGATCGCCGACATGATCTGTGGCCCCACCATCATGGTGAAGGCGAGCGGAAGAATCCTCAGGTCCATGCTCGACCGCCGGTGCCGGTGCCGGTGCCGGTGCCGGTGCCGGTGCCGGGCCGTACGCCGGGCCGAGCGCAGGGCCGTACGCCGCCGCAGTCGGCGCGGGATCCTCTCCTCGGCTCGCCGGCACTCCCGGCGCAGCACCTCACCGCCCGCCCCTGACGCCGAGAGCGTCGCCGGTTCGCCCACGCTGCTCCCGCGCCATCGCACTCCTCCTGCCCGTCGGTCGTCCGGTGCGTGCACACCGGACAGGACCTCGTCCCTCAAGGCTGCCCAAGGGGTGAGAGATGTGCCATTTGAGCAGGGAGTGAACGAATTTCGGGGCGTCGCGTCCTTCTGGGTGACATGGACCCGCGGCAGCAGCCGCTGCCCCGGCGTGTCGGCGGACGCCGGGGCGGTGGAATCAGGTCGTCTGCGCGGAGCTCAGGACTCGTGCTCCAGAACCCCCGACTGGGCGATCAGATAGCCCAGTTGGGTCCGGCTGCCACTGCCCAGCGACGAGCCCAGCTTGGCGATATGGGCCCGGCAGGTGCGCACATTCATCCCCAGCCGGCGGGCGATGGCCTCGTCCACATGGCCCTCGACCAGGAGCTTGGCGATGGAGCGCTGGATGCCGGTGATGCCGTCCAGGTCCGGGCCGTACGAGATCGGCTCCTCCCACGGGATGCCGTGCAGCCAGAACTGCTCGAAGACGCCGACGAGATACTCGACGATGCCCTTGTGCCGCAACTCCAGGGCGGACAAACGGTCACTGCTCGCCGGAATGAACGCCACTTTCCGGTCGATGATGATCAGCCGGTCGATGATCTCCTCCAGCGTGCGCACCTCCACGCCGGACGGGCCGACCTTCTCCATGTAGGCCAGCGTTGCCGGGTGGTGGCGGGCCGTGTGCTGATAGAGCGTGCGCATCCGGACGCCGCGGTCGATCAGCGGCTCCACGCGGCGCAGCGCCTTCTCCAGGATGTGCGGCTGCCGCCCGCTCCCGGGCTGCACCGTGAGAAGCTCCTCGGTGCAGTCTGCGGTGACCTGGTCGAGGGTTGTGTTGATGCGGTTGAGGCCCTCGAGGACGGTAATCCCTTGTGGGACGGTGGAGTTCTGAGCGGTGAAAGCCATGAATGGCTCAAGTGCATCGGTCAGAGCGACAGTTCGTCGTCGACGCTCTTGGATCTCCCGCTCGATGGGGTGTATCAGCTGTGTCAGCGCAGTGGTTGGCGGGACAGGCCGGAGCCACTGAGCGTCGTCGGGATCCGGAAGCAGCAGGGCGAGATCGAAGAGGCAGGGTGTGGATTCTGCCTCTGACCGGGCTATTCGCCCGGTGCGCAGTGCGGTGATGTAAAGAATTTTCCCCGCCTCGCACAGCTCACCGTCTGCGTGAGGGTGTCCCGTTTCGCCCTCATTAGATGGCATATGCACCCCCTCAGGCTCCTGCATTACAGGAACATGATGCCTGCCGTCGCTGGTGCAAGCGTTCGGAGTGAGACATCGTCTTATGCGCGGGGGAGGAGGAATGATCAAAAGAGGTGGAGATCACCCATGTCTAGGACGCTACGTGCTCTTTGTGCTCTTGCCATAGCGGCGGCCGCGCTAGGTGCGGTGGCCTCCGGTGAGCCCTCCTGGGGGAGCTCTCCCGCCAACTCGGTGACGGCGACCCCTGGTGAGCCTTCGTGGGGCCTCGTTTCCGCGGATGGTGTTGCGGGAACGCCCGGTGAGCCTTCATGGGGTGTCGCTCCGGCTGACGCCGCGGGCACGCCCGGTGAGCCCTCCTGGGGTGCCGCTCCGGCCCGCCCGAGCGCATGACCGTTCCACCGGACGACCGGGTCTTCCGGCGCGAGATGGCTACGGCTTATCGATCGGGGTGGCATTTCATCGACCTCGTCACGGCAATCCCCCACCGTGGCGACTCGTTGATGGTCACCCTCTTCGGAGAGCCGATCGTCGTGGCGCGCGAGGAGGACGAAGACGTCCGCGCGTATCGGTGCCTTCGCCGGCCCCGAGGAGCACCGCAGCCCGTCCGCTGTGCCATCCGGTACGGCATGATTTTTGTCAATCTTGACCAGCGGGACCACCAGTTGGTCGAGCCCGACACCACCGCCACCCCCCGCAGTGCCTGAGCGGTTCCCCCGTCGTTGTAAATCGCTCAGGTGCTTCCCCCACACAGCGGCGCCATCGTGGACCTGAAACACGATGGCGCCGCTGTGCTGCCCGGGTACACAAGCCGCTTACGGCCGACCCGGTGCGGCAGCCGAGTACGGCTGCCCTCGTACGGGAGCCGAGTACGGCCCCGCTCTACGCCCGGCCCATTGCGCGGGTCAGTGTGATCTCGATGAGCACCCGGTCCGGGTTGGGCGCCGGGGTGCGCCCGTAGCGCTCCGCGTAGCGCCCCACCGCGTCCGCGATGAGCTCCGGCTCCGTACGCACCCTCGCGCGCCCCTCCAGGGTCGCCCAGCGGCCCTTGTCCACCTGGCAGACCGCGACCGCCGCCCCGTCCGGGCCCGCGGCCAGGATGTTGGCGACCTTGTGGCTGTGCTTGTTGGTGATGACGCGAGCGAAACCGCCCTCCGGGTCGTATGTGACACCGACGGCCACCACGTGGGGTGTGCCGTCCGCGCGAGGAGTCGTGAGGGTGCACATGTGGTACTCGCGCCAGAAGGCGAGGTAGGACGCGTCCGGGTGTCGCGGGTCGATGGCCATGTTGTGGAACCTACCGGCGGCGGCTGTCCGTCACGAGCTTGAGTGAAATAGACTCAACTTTGTGTACGTTGGATGAGTCATAGCAGTGTGGGTACTGCGGACGAGGAGGAGGGACCGCACGTGGACGCCGAGCTGACCAACAAGAGCAGTGACGCCATCAACGCCGCCAGCACCCGGGCGGTGGCCGCAGGACATCCCGACCTGACCCCTGCGCATCTGCTGCTCGCGCTTCTCGAGGGCGCGGACAACGAGAACATCACCGATCTGCTGGCCGCCGTCGAGGCCGACCAGGCCGCCGTACGGTCCGGGGCCGAGCGGGTACTGGCCGCGCAGCCCAGCGTGACCGGGTCCACGGTCGCGCCGCCACAGCCCAACCGGGAGCTGCTCACCGTCATCGCGGACGCCACCCAGCGGGCCAAGGAGCTCGGCGACGACTACATCTCCACCGAGCACCTCCTCATCGGCATCGCCGCCAAGGGCGGCCGGGCCGGCGAGGTGCTGGCCCAGCAGGGGGCCACGGCGAAGAAGCTGCTGGACGCTTTCGAGACGGTAAGGGGAGGACGCCGGGTGACCACTGCCGACCCCGAGGGGCAGTACAAGGCGCTGGAGAAGTTCGGTACGGACTTCACCGCCGCGGCCCGTGAGGGCAGGCTCGACCCGGTCATCGGCCGGGACCAGGAGATCCGCCGGGTCGTCCAGGTGCTCTCCCGTCGTACGAAGAACAACCCCGTGCTCATCGGCGAGCCCGGCGTCGGCAAGACCGCCGTCGTCGAGGGCCTGGCCCAGCGCATCGTCAAGGGCGATGTGCCCGAGTCGCTGAAGAACAAGCGGCTCGTCGCGCTCGACCTGGGCGCGATGGTCGCAGGTGCGAAGTACCGCGGTGAATTCGAGGAGCGGCTGAAGACCGTCCTCTCCGAGATCAAGGCGAGCAACGGCCAGATCATCACCTTCATCGACGAGCTGCACACCGTCGTGGGCGCGGGCGCCGGCGGCGACTCCGCGATGGACGCGGGCAACATGCTCAAGCCGATGCTGGCGCGCGGCGAGCTGCGCATGGTCGGTGCGACGACGCTCGACGAGTACCGCGAGCGGATCGAGAAGGACGCGGCGCTCGAGCGCCGCTTCCAGCAGGTGCTGGTCTCCGAGCCGAGCGTCGAGGACACGATCGCGATCCTGCGCGGCCTCAAGGGACGGTACGAAGCCCATCACAAGGTCCAGATCGCCGACAACGCGCTGGTCGCCGCGGCGAGCCTGTCCGACCGGTACATCACATCGCGCTTCCTGCCCGACAAGGCGATCGACCTCGTGGACGAGGCCGCGTCCCGGCTGCGGATGGAGATCGACTCCTCGCCGGTCGAGATCGACGAACTGCAGCGCGCTGTCGACCGGCTGAAGATGGAGGAGCTCGCGCTCAAGAGCGAGTCCGACCCCGGCTCCAAGCAGCGGCTGGAGAAGCTGCGCCGCGACCTCGCCGACAAGGAGGAGGAGCTGCGGGGCCTGACCGCCCGCTGGGAGAAGGAGAAGGAAGGTCTCAACCGCGTCGGTGAGCTGAAGGAGAAGCTCGACGAGCTGCGCGGCCAGGCGGAGCGTGCGCAGCGGGACGGCGACTTCGACACCGCGTCCAAGCTGCTGTACGGCGAGATCCCCACGCTGGAACGGGAGTTGGAGGAGGCCTCCGAGGCCGAGCAGGAAGCGGCCAGGGACACGATGGTCAAGGAGGAGGTCGGCCCCGACGATATCGCGGACGTGGTCGCCTCCTGGACGGGGATTCCGGCCGGGCGGCTGCTCGAGGGCGAGACGCAGAAGCTGCTGCGGATGGAGTCCGAGCTCGGCAAGCGGCTGATCGGCCAGAGCGAGGCGGTCGGGGCGGTGTCCGACGCGGTGCGCCGCACACGTGCGGGCATCGCGGACCCGGACCGTCCGACGGGCTCGTTCCTCTTCCTCGGCCCGACCGGTGTCGGCAAGACCGAACTGGCCAAGGCGCTCGCGGACTTCCTCTTCGACGACGAGCGGGCGATGGTCCGCATCGACATGTCCGAGTACGGCGAGAAGCACTCGGTGGCCCGGCTGGTCGGTGCGCCTCCCGGGTACGTCGGCTACGAGGAGGGCGGCCAGCTGACCGAGGCGGTGCGCCGGCGTCCGTACTCCGTGGTCCTCCTGGACGAAGTCGAGAAGGCCCATCCCGAAGTCTTCGACATCCTGCTGCAGGTGCTGGACGACGGGCGGCTGACGGACGGCCAGGGCCGGACGGTGGACTTCCGCAACACCATCCTGGTGCTGACGTCGAACCTGGGCAGCCAGTATCTGGTCGAGCCGCTCACCTCGGAGGAGGAGAAGAAGCAGCAGGTCCTCGAAGTGGTGCGGGCCTCCTTCAAGCCGGAGTTCCTCAACCGACTGGACGACCTGGTGGTCTTCTCGGCGCTGTCGAAGGACGAGCTGGCGCATATCGCGAAGCTCCAGATCGACCGCCTGGCGAAGCGGCTGGCTGAGCGCCGCCTCACGCTGGACGTCACCCCCGCGGCGCTGGAATGGCTGGCGGACGAGGGCAACGACCCGGCGTACGGAGCACGCCCCCTGCGCCGCCTGGTGCAGACGGCGATCGGCGACCGCCTGGCGAAGGAAATCCTGGCGGGCGAGGTCACGGACGGCGACACGGTACGGGTGGACCGCTTCGGCGACGACTTGATCGTGGGCCGGGGGTAGGCCCCGGACCCGGGCGCGGCGGTCGGGGTGCGCCGGTGCCGCGGGGCGCGGGCGGTCACGGTACGGGCCCGCGGGGCGCGCCGGTGCCGCGGGGCGGGGGTTTCGGGGGGTTCGCCCGCAAAGCCCACCACCGGCAGGGCGGGGTGCGGGAACAAGCCCGCCCGCACCCCCTCCGTCCCCCCCAACGGCCGGATCATGTCAGCCCGCAGCGGATCGCCGCCGTCAGGGCTTGCCAGCCCCCGCCCGCAATGGGAGAGGATGGCAGGAACCGTACGAAGGGAAATCCACGGTGACCATCGATCCGTCCTCGATTCCGAATTTCGGGGGCCAGCCCCAGCCTCAGGCCGCAGGACCGGCGGGCCCCGTCGTTCCCGACCAGGACCTGGTCAAGCAGCTCCTCGACCAGATGGAGCTGAAGTACGTCGTCGACGACGAGGGCGACCTCGCGGCGCCGTGGGAGGAATTCCGCACGTACTTCATGTTCCGCGGCGAGGACGACCAGCAGGTCTTCTCGGTGCGGACGTTCTACGACCGGCCGCACGCCGTCGAGGACCGGCCCAGGCTCCTTGACGCGATCGACGACTGGAACCGCCGCACCCTGTGGCCGAAGGTCTACACGCACCTCCACGACGAGGAGGAGGACGGTCCCGCCACCATCCGCCTCATCGGCGAGGCGCAGATGCTGATCGGCACGGGCGTCAGCCTCGAGCACTTCGTGTCGTCGACCGTCAGCTGGGTCCGCGCCGCGATCGAGTTCGACAAGTGGCTCGCGGAGCAGCTCGGCCTGGAGACCGCGGACGAGAAGCCGGACGAGAAGCCCGCCGACGACGCCTGAGCACCACAGCTAGAGCGCGATCGGGGACAGCGTCAGCAGATACGTCCCGTAGCCGAACGAAAGCCCGGCCAGCGCGGCGGTCACCACGACCGCCGCCCTCGGCCGGGCTTTTGCCACCGCGCAGGCCAGCGGCAGCAGCAGCGGGAAGGCCGGCAGCAGAAAGCGCGGCTTGGACTCGAAGAAGCCGGAGCCGCCGAGCGTGATCAGCACCAGCACCGCCGTGTAGACGAGCAGCGCCGCCGGTGGCCGCTCCAGCGCGAACAGGGCGAACAGCAGCACCGCCGCAACGACGATCAGCAGCGCGATCATCAGCGGGAACAGCGAGGGCCGCAGTACCAGCGCCCGTACCACTTTCAGCGCCCCGATCCCGAAGTCGAACCGCGAGGTCCAGCCGCGCTGCACGGCGAAATAGCCGCCCAGCGGATCGCCCGTACGGAAGCCGACCTGGAGCACATAGCCGCACCAGCCGAGCGGGGCCAGCACCGCGCCGGTCCAGATCCGAAGGTTGGCGCGGGCGCTCTCGCGCCGCCGGTACGCCGTGAACAGCTCGCACGCCGCCACCGCCAGCACCGCTGCGGCCACCGCGATCCCATTGGGCCGCGACAGACCGGCGAGAAAGGCCAGCACGCCCGCCCACACCCAGCGCCGGGTCAGCAGCGCGTACAGCGACCAGGCGGCGAAGGCCGTGAGCACGGGCTCGGTGTACGCCATGGACAGCACGATCGAATGCGGCAGCAGGCCCCACAGCAGGACCAGCACGGTCGCGGTGCGCCGCCCGTGCAGCCGTTCCACGACCGCGTAGATGCCCCACGCGGCCGCGCCCGCCGCGGTCCACGAGATGACGAGCCCGGCCGTTCCGCTCGTCACCGGCAGCACCGTCGTGCCGACGCGCACCAGCGCCGGGTAGAGCGGGAAGAACGCCAGATCGCTCTGAACCGTGCCGTCGGGCCAGTGGAGCGTGCGGCCGTAGCCGTGCTCGGCGATCAGCATGTACCAGTCGGAGTCCCAGGCGCGGGCGATGATCGCCCGCGGGGAGCGCCCGATGTGCCACGACCAGCCCGCCATCACCAGCAGCCCGGTCAGCCGTGCCACCGCGAACAGCCCCAGCGCGGGGGCGGCCCGCAGCAGCGCGGCGCGCCAGCGGGGGACGGGCCGGGCACTGGCCGCCGCGGCACGGTCGACAGTCTCGGCGGTCAGGGGGCACCTCCGGGTGCGCACACAAGTCGGTCAATCCGACCATGAGCGGCCGACGGCCCGCACGCGAGCGGTGACGAGCCGACAGGGCCGGGTTCCTACCCGTTCGGCTGAAAGTCCGTGTGTTGCGTGTGACAGCAGGGGCCTCGGCCGCTGCGAGTCCGTTCGTGCGCTCTGACATCGGTCCAGGCACGCCTGCATGCGCTGGACGGGTGGAGCACGAGCGCCGGACAGCGTGTTAGCGGTCCTGGAACCGGTCGTGCCTCCACGATCCTCGCGGCTGCTCGACATTCTCCGCGAAGGGATTGGTGCAATGACCGCCAGATACCAGGCACATCTCAGACGACGCTGGCGCATCGGGCTGTTGGCCCTGGCCATGGTGCTGCCCGTTGCCTGGACCGGTTCCGCGGGGGCGCAGGCGACGCCGGGCAACGGGGATCACGTGGTGTACCAGGAGTCGGTGCCCACGTCGGCAACGCCGGTCCTGACGAAGGACTTCAGGGCAGCCCCTCCCGTGACGTCGCAACAGCATCACGCCATGCAGGACGCGCTGATCAAGAGGCGCGTGAAACTGGCTGCCCAGGTGCCGCAGACAGACGGCGAACGAGGGGTGCCGCCCGCCACAGCGCCCACATCCCAGGTGGAGAACGTTTCGCCCCGGGCGAAGGGGCCTACCGGTCCGAACGGTCTCGTCATTGCGCGGAACAACCGGAACCCCCTCGCGTCCACCGATGAATGCGGTGTGGCAGCTTCACTCGCCGAGCCGTCCGCTGCGAACGACGGGCCGAACGTCTACTACACGGGCAACTTCGACCACCAGGAATTCTCCACGGACCGTGGGGCTACGTTCTCCTGTGCGGACCCTTACCCGGCGGGGCCGGCGGAAGCGCCGTTCACCTGCTGTGACACCCAAGTCATCTATGACCACGCGCGGGATGTCACGTTCCACAGCATGTTGTACCTGGACGACCGCTTCGCCCCCACCAACGGCATCGTGCGCGTCTTCGTGAGGCGGAACATTCCCTCACCGGACAACTGCTACTACGACATCGATTTCGATCCGTCCGCGACCGACGTGCTTCCTGACTACCCGCATCTGGGCCTGAGCAAGAAGTTCTTGTACGTCAGCGCCAACCGAGTTTCGGGGCCAAACTTCGACTGGCTGGGCTCGGAGATGAGACGGCTCAATCTCGACCAGCTTGCCGCGTGCAAGGTTGCTTCGGGGAGAACCATCAACATCACCAACGCAGGCGACCAGCGGATTCTGGTCCCTGGCAGCGGCGCCCAGAATGTCATGTACTTCTCCTGGGTCAACACCCCCACCCAGTGGCGCGTGTTCAGCTGGCCCGACAACTCGACGGCCGTCGGTTCGACGCTGCACGATGTCGGTGCCATGACCTTCGGCGACGCGGACTGCCGGGGCGGGGTGAACAACACCGATTGGGCGGACGAGGTCGCGGCGAACATCGTGGGATTCAATGTGCAGACGGCCATCACCAGGAACTCGGTTAACGTCTGGGCGCCCACGGACTCCGATGCCGGATACCCGCAGGCCCACATCGTCGGCGCCCAGTTCCACCTGGGGAACCGCCCGAACGACCTGAGGCTCGTCCAGGAACCTGTCATCGCCTTCGCCGACCAGTGCGCGGGCCTGCCGGCCGTCGGCGTCAACGATTCCGGAGACCAGGGCCTGGCCATCGCCCTCGGCGGCAGGGCAGGAGGCGGCGGGCCCGCCGTCACCACAGCGGTGGGGATCAAGGACAAGTACAACAAGGGGCCCGGGGGCTTCGTCTTCCGGAAGGTTGCCGAGGCCACGTACAACCCCGACGACGCCCGCTTCGGTGACTACTTCACCGTCAGCAGGAACTCGCCGTGCGGCAGGTTCTTCGACGCCACGGGCTACGGCTTGCTCGGCGGCACCGATACGGCGAACGTCAACGCGCGGTACGTCGAGTTCGGGCGCGGCGAGGTCTGCCGCTAGATCCCTCCTCGCACACACGATGCGGCCCCCGCCTTCGGGCGGGGGCCGCACTCCGTCGAGTCAGTGGTTCCGCAGCTCGGAGAGCCGTTTGATGGCTTCTTCCAGCACGTCGATCCGCTTGCAGAAGGCGAACCGCACGAACGGCGCTCCCTGCTCGCGGTGGTCGTAGAAGACCGCGTTCGGGATCGCCACCACCCCGCACCGCTCCGGCAGCGCGCGGCAGAAAGCGAAGCCGTCGTCCTCGCCCAGGGAGCGGATGTCGGTGGTGACGAAGTACGTACCGGCCGGGCGGTAGACCTCGAAACCGGCGTCTGCGAGACCCGCGCTCAGCAGATCGCGCTTGGCGCGCAGATCGTCGCGAAGACCGTCGAAGTACGCCTGCGGCAGCCGCAGCGCTTCCGCGACCGCGTACTGGAAAGGCCCCGCCGACACATAGGTCAGGAACTGCTTCGCCGAGCGGACCGCCGTCACCAGCTCGGGGGACGCCGTCACCCGGGTCAATCCCTGCTGATACACATCAAAGATCCCTGGTCAGGGGCTCCGGTGAAGGCTTGAACATGCTCACCAATAGGCCAGTGCTCCCCGTGGTGCCTATCGTGAGGGCCGAATCTCCTGGTTGGTGGACTCGGGAAAGCGGGATCGCATGAACACGGCGGGGACGGCTGACGCACGCGGCGTAGGGGGCTCGGCAGGCTGGAGCCCTGCGGCTCGGGTGCACGGCATGGGCACCTCGATCTTCACGGAGATGACGGAGCTGGCACGGAGCACCGGGGCCGTGAACCTCGGGCAAGGGGTGCCGGAGCTGGCCAGTCCACCCGTGCTGCTCAAGGATGTGGCGGATGCCGTGCTCGCCGGCAGCAACCAGTACCCCCCGGCTCATGGGTTCCCGGCCCTGCGCGAGGCTGTCGCCGCTCATCAGCTGCGACGGTACGGCCTCGACTACCAGCCTCAGGGCGAGGTGCTGGTCACCACGGGCGCGACGGAAGCGCTCGCTGCGGCCCTCCTGGCGCTGTGCGACCCCGGGGACGAGGTCATTGCCTTCGACCCCTGCTACGACGCGTACGCGGCGGATACCCGGCTTGCCGGGGCCCGTTTGGTCGCCGTCCCCCTGGTCCTCGACGGCGACGGTTTCGCCCTCGACGCTGACGCTCTGCGCGAGGCTGTTTCCCCCCGTACCCGGGTGCTGATCCTGAACACGCCGCACAACCCCACGGGCATGGTCTTCAAGGCCGAAGAGTTGGAAGCCATTGCTGATGTGTGCCGTGAGCACTCGCTGACGGTCATCACGGATGAGGTCTACGAACACCTCGTCTACAACGATGGCGCGCGCCATCTCCCCTTCGCTGCCCTGCCGGAGATGCGGGAGCGGACGGTGGTCATCTCCTCGGCGGGCAAGACGTTCAACACCACGGGCTGGAAGGTTGGTTGGGTCTGCGGGCCCGCACCGCTCGTTGCCGCGGTGGGCGCGGCTAAGCAGTTCCTGACGTACGCCTCGGGAACGCCGTATCAGGAGGCGCTGGCGCGGGCACTTGGCTCGGTGGAGGAGTGGGCGGCGGGTCTGCGGGACACTCTGCGTTTGAACCGGGACCTGCTGAGCGGCGGCCTGGCGGAAGCTGGGCTGCGGCCCTTCCGCGCGGATGCCGGCTACTTCGTGCAGGCGGATGTGCGGCCGTGGGGCTACTCGGACGGAGTGCAGTTCTGCCGGGACTTGCCGGAGCGCGCGGGCGTGGTGGCCATTCCCACATCGGCGTTCTACCTCAGCGCGAACGCTTCAGCCTGGCTGGTCCGCTTCTCGTTCTGCAAGCACGAGGACTCAATCCGCAAGGCCGTCGACCAAATGATCAACGCGCGCTGATTGCAACCCGTCCGGCAGTGGTTGAGTGCGCTGGCACGTCCCCATCCAGTGCGATTGGATCGGCGGGGACGGATGCGGAGAACACCGTTGAGAGCTGACAACACCACCAACCGAGCACGGACGACGCAAGCCTGCCCGAGTAGCCGGAAAGCGTACGGCCCCCTGATCATGCACGACCCCAAACCGGGCAGGACACCGGCCAAAGCCCTCCGCCGACCTCTGCGCCTGGACTGGCCCTCTCTATCGCTGGCCGCTGTTGTAGAACCACCGTTGCTAGCAGCGGGGACTACGAGTCGTTGTTGAGGCGTTTCAAGATCTCGTCGCGGCGCTCGAAGATCTGGCCGAGCAGGTTGAAGAGCTCGAGAGACAAGCGGTTGAATTTAGTCGACAGCGTCCGGAGATCGGTCGCCGTCAGGGCTTCGGTTTGGGGTGCCCGCCTGTACCTGCGGCTCCTCATCGTTATCAGCGCCTGCTCCACCCCTCCATTCTGCCCCCAGGCACCGTGTACGTATTGATTGCGAGCCTGAAATGCCACTTTGCACTCGCTGATCACGGTGCCGAGCTGCTCACACTGCGACCTGCGTAACCAAGGGTGGCCGTCAGCGAGGTGCTTGCAAAGCTCCAGCATCCGAGATACGTCTTCGCCAGCCATGATCAGGTCGCCTTGGGGGCTCTGAGTCAGAGTGCTGGTAACCAACCGCAGCATCATCTCGACGTGCCCAGCCTCGCGAATCATCAGTCCCAGGTCGTACAGGATTTGCTCTTCCCCGGGGGCAAGCTCTGGTTCGGCCATTCCGCGATGGTCTCAGCTATCAGGCCAGAGTGGGCAAGCTTCTCGGAGTACATCAGCGCCGTACCGCAACCCCAGCAACCGGCCCACTCCGCTACCGCCCCTCCGGGCTTCGTAGCGGCCGGTATGACCGTCGCTGCCCGATCCGGCTATAGCTACGCATCAGATGTTCCGCGTGCGACAACCACGCCAGTTCGGACGGGGAGTCACGGGGAACTGCGGTAGCTGGCAGGAGCAGCAACCAACATCCGCCGAAGTCATCATGCCGCAGGTCACAGCCCAACCCGCCCCACATCGCTTGTAAAGCGGTGGTCAGCCGCCTGGGCGCCGCCTATAGCAATCTTGGAAGCTCCCCCAGTGACGCCAAGCTCACGGACCTGGCGCGTACTTGTTGGCAAGGTGTTCCATCAGGTACACCATACGCAATAGCTGTTCGGTGAATATCAGCGTTCCCAGGGCTCGTTCCTTATCCGTGGCAGGAATTTCGTGAACAGCAATGTTCCCGTTCTTGCGAATTACTTCCACCCACGGTTTCATTGGCGGCGTTACGTATCCCTGATCGCCTAGATATGTGAGATAGAAGGCAAAAGACTTGCCCGCTTCAGCACCCTTGTCCACGGCGACGTGCATCAAGATCTTGCGACACATCACCTCGGCTGCCGTGTAGGCAGCCACTGAGGCGCATGCCCTGGCCTCCTGATAGGCCTGGCTGACGTCGCCAGGCAGACCGTCCACGTCGCCGCCCACCTTCGGGCCCGGGTACTGGATCTCACCGGAAAAGACGGTACCGCCGTTGCATGACGGGCACGTCGTCCAAGAGGTCATTTGCCCGGGGTGCATGGCAATCACGGCAGCGACAACATCGCGGGAGCAGTGCCCGCAGTTCATGCTGCGGTATGAGTTCGCATCGCTGACTCCCTTGCTGGTGTTCTGCGGGCCGTTGAAATGAACAATGTCGCCGTGTCCAGCCATGTCGGCAGGTTAGGCGATCCATCAGGCGGGATCCCTGAGAATCCACATACTCGGACCGTTTGTTGCGTGCAGGTCAAGTCGCTCGGGCTGAGCAGTGCCGCCGAGACGACCGGGCCGTCTGCGTCAGAAGGCCGGACTCCCAAGGGGCGACTCGATGCCGGTTGGGCCGCCTCATGCTCGTCTCGTCATCCGTGCCCGATACGGCGGTAAACCACGGTCAACAGCGGGCAACGACGAGAGGTTGAGAGCGTTCCGACTGAGGTGTTCGCCCAGGTCAAGTACTTGATAGCTACTAAATGACCGTTGGTGCCCAAGCTCAGAGCACACCGCAGGCCTTGACGCCCTTGGTCCGTCTTGATCGGCTGTTCCTATGTCCATGGACCCGAGCGAGTACGACAAGGCGGTGCCGATTGTGGCGGCCCATCTGGCGAAGGTCGAGCGGGCAGTCAGCCGGACCCGTACCTCTCACGCCGGGCAGCCGCATGTGACAGTCCGGCAGGCTCTCGTCGAAGCGCTGCGGGATGAAGATGCCCAACCTGTCGTACCCCAGGTCGTAGACGAGTTCGCCCGTCGGATCTCTGAGGACCCAGACATGCTTCCTTTCTGACATCCACACCTGACATCAACGACGGTGGACAGCAGCAGCCCGAGCGGCCTACGGCGACCTCGCGTCTCGCGATTCCGAGTGCCCCGGGACCACGCTGATCGAACTCCTAAAGCGGTGCTCACCGCTCGTGCCCGATCCGTGCCCGACAGGTCCATAAACCACCGTCAACAGCGGGTGTCAGGAAGAGTCCTAGGGTTAGTCCTGGCACCCGTGCACGGTCGTCAGGCCGCAGCCGAGGCCCCAAAGCGCGGTGATTCCCAAGCTGAGGTCACGGCCGCGCCCACGGCTTCATCGTGTGATCGAGGGGCGTCTATCAGTTCATGGACCGGCGTTGGGCGGTGGCCCTTGGGGCTGTCGGAGGTGTGCCACCCCGAGGACCTTGCCCCCAGCTCGGCATGACGAAAGCGCCCCCGCCCAGGAAGGAGAGCGCGACGCGGCGATGTAATCTGCACCTGCGCGCCCTTGGGGGGATCATGCATATTCGTACCGCCGTAGCCGGACTCGCGTTCGCCGGAGCGCTGTTGGTCGGCTGTAGCTCCACCGGCTCCAGCGACACCTCATCGAGCACATCTCCGAAGAGCACGAGCTCCGTGGACGCAGCCTCGGCCGAGAAGCCAGACGCATTGACCGCACAGCAGGCCGTGGCAGCGCTGGGGAAGTCGATCCCGGAGTTGAAGCTCGTCCGGGTCTATACCGAGGCCAACGACCCGAACCACCTGCTGGGGCGACCGGGTGGCTACACCAGCAAGGCCGCCTTCTCCGACAGCCGTGTCTCCTCCGCGGACGCCGAGGGTCTGGACAAGGACGCAATTGAGCGCGGCGGCAGCGTCGAAGTGTTCAAGGCCGAGGATGAGGCGAAGTCTCGGGCGAAGTACATCGAGACGATCGCCAAGTCCATGCCCAGCGCGACCGAGTACCACTACATCGTCGGCGGCATCCTCATCCGTGTGTCAAACCTGCTGACACCCACTCAGGCAAAGGACTACGAGGCGGGCGCCAAGAGCCTCTGACTTGCGAGCTACGAAGGACTCAAAGTGTGCTGTCCGATTTCCCCGCCATCGATCGCAATTGGCGGCTCTCTCGACAGATGAGTCTCAGTGACGGAGTTCTTTCATAGAGCACCCCGGTCTAATGCCTGACGGTTGATGTAATTCTTGCGGCAGTAGATCCCAGCGAGATCCACGGTTGACAGTGCTCTATTAATTAACGTGTGAAAGAAGTGCCGTGGCCGTGGTTGCGATCGTCGGTATAGGGAACGGCAACGTCAGCACCGGCACGGGAAGTGGCCAGGCACCCAGGCCGCAGAAGACAGGTACGTACCCGATCACGTTCGCGGACAACGGCCGGGCGGTGAAGCCTCGCCCGCAGAGGTCGGTGACATACCCGATCCGTTTCCCCAAGGTGGAGCGGAAGTCCGTGCCACGGCGGTCCGTGTCGTACCCGATCCGGTTCGAAACCACGCCAGATGATCCGTACCGCCTGGGACCTCGGTCACCCGCCGGAATTCGCCGAACTCAAGCTCTGGAAGTGGGCCCACTGCTCGGCTTCCGCGGACACTTCTCCACCAAATCCCGCCACTACTCCACCACCCTCGGCGCACTGCGCGACGTGCGCCGCACATGGCGGAGTGAACAAGCCCGCGCCCGTACCGGCCTCGTCGCCCCCGACGCGGACGCCACCCTCGTCACCGAATCGTCCTGGGCCTACCTCGCCTCCGGCTACTGGCCAGGCGAGGAACTCCTGGCCAACCAAACCCGCCACGACATGGCCCATGCCCGCGACCGGGGCGAACGTGTCAAGAAAGAAGGGGAGCTCTGGCTGTGACAACCGCCGCGCCAGAGAGAGCAGCGACAGCTTCCGTCTCTGACACCTCGCTCCGCCGTACTCACACCCGGGAGGCTGACGAGAAGTGGATGGCGGCCGTGCGCCGGGAGGCTGCCAAGTTTCCGACGCAGATTGGGCCGAGGAGCGCGGCACGTCTGGCGCAGCTCCTCTGCCCGTGAGCGAGGTTGAACTCAGTCCGGCGGATCCTGCGCCTTGGGCATCACCGGACCCCTTGCCGCACGTCACGGTGACTGACGACGGCGGATCGGACGGGATGTCAGAGGATTCCGGTGTCGTCCACGACCGTAGAGGAGCCGGATATCTGGACGACGAGCGTGCCGCGCTCCGACGTCCAATACGGTCAGGACGGATCACGCCGGTTGACCACTGAAAGCGATGGGCCCGGTACCTCGGGGGAGGTACCGGGCCCGGTGAGTTATACGTCAGCCGAGGGCGCGCAGGGTGTCCCAGGACCTTTCACCCACGAGGTAACGAGAGCCGTGGGTGGCTCGCTGGCCCGGGTAGAAGTACAGCGCTCCGTCGCTTCCGACAGCCCAGAAGTCGGGGATGGTGTCCCCGTTCGCGTCGGGGGTGCCGAGCAGGGTGGGGTAGCTGGCCCTGGCCCAGCCACGGGTTCCGTAGACCACGTCGTGACCCGTCGCCGAGGCGGCCTCCGTCGCGAACGACGCCAGGTCGACGCCGCCGCCGGACGCGCTCTTGCCCTGCCGGAGAAGCAGTCCGCGGTCGGGGTCCGCGGTGCGGAAGAGGAGGTCTGCCACGTTGTCCCCAGTGATGTCCCGGACGTTGACGAGGTCGTACGTGGTCCACTGCGTTCCTGTGGCCAGTAGGCGGGCGTCGGCGAAACGGCCGCCTGTGTAGCCGGTGAAGGCCCACAGCTGCTGGCCGGCCAGGGCAAGGGCGTCGGGCCGGCCGTCGCCGGTGATGTCCCCGGTGGCCACGAGCTGGGTGAGCGTCGATGGTGCGGGGGCGCCTGTCGGGAGCAGCACGTCGAGTCGGTGACTGACGTCGAAGCTGCCGTAGCCGTCGCCGGGATAGAGGTAGAGCTTGCCGTCGGGCATCCGGGCGAGGAGATCAGTGATGCCGTCGCCGGGTAGCCAGTCGGTGGAGTGACTGATCAGGGCGGACTTCCCTGTGGCGGGGTCCGTCCAGTAGCCGTCCTCGAGAGCGACGCCGTTGTTGTGTGCGCCGGGTGTGCTGATGTGCGGGTCGCCTCGGTTGTCTGCCGAGTAGGAGAGCAGGTTGCCGGTGCTGCTGGTGGCGAGGAGGTCTGGGAAGCCGTCTCCGGTGATGTCTCCGGGAAGGTCGAGGCCGGCCTTCGGTGTGACGTTGAAGGAGTAGGTGGTGCCGGCGGAAGCGTTCCCGGCTGAGTCAACGGCGCGTACATAGAGCGTGTTCGGGCCCGCGTGGGTGGGTGACACGTTGACGGTGGCGATGCCGCCGGCGCCGGGCGTCACCGGATTGCTGAAGCTGACGGAGTTCACTCCGTACTCGTACTTCTTGATGTCTGTCGAACTGCCGCTGGGCTTGAAGGTGACCGCGCCCGGGCTGCCGAACTTCAGCGTGCTCCATATGTTCCCGTCGTCGCCGGGGTCCGGGAAGTCCGTGGACTCGACGGTGGGACTGTTGGGCGCGTTCTGGTCGACGGAGAACTGGCACAGGCTGTTCGTTCCGGCAGGGCCCAAGGCGGATACAGCGTCTTCGGTGTCGATGGACCAAGCGGTCCATGTGTAGGTCTTGCCGTGGGTGAAGCTTGTCCAGGGGACGGAAACGTTGATGGTGCCACTGCTGTTGGGGGTGTAGTCGCCGTTGCGCACGGGATGTGCCGCGTCGTCGTTCGGCCAGATCTTGAGGTGGACGTGCTCCAGGTTGAGGTCTTTGTCGGAACCTGTTGCGGTGAAGGTCAGGTCGGTCTTGCCGACGGAGGGAATGACCTCACCAGTGGCACACACGCTGCCTGGGATGAGCTTCATCGATGACAGCAGTGGCTCGTTGGGCGGATGGTTATAGATCACGTCGATGTAGGGGGAGCTCTCGCCATTGGCCAGGAACTTCTTCCAGGCGTTGGTGTCCGACTCGTTGGCGGCGCGCAGCCCCATGGTGAGCTTGCCCCATTGGTTCTTCGCCGCCAGTTGTGCCTCGGGCTTGATGTCGAGCTTGACCCATCGGTCCGGGCATGTACCGGCCCGGTACCCGTAGCCGTTCGTGGCGCTGTTGATGACGTGGTCCCAGCCGGGCTGGTTGTTCCAGGTGTTGGTGCCGGAGATGGAGTTGGTGATCCACAGGTCGTACTGGCGTGAGGAGCAGCCCCAGGAGTAGGTCTGGTTTACATAGAACCAGGCTTCCTTGACGGTTGATCCGTGAGCCTTGGCGTCGAAGTCGAAGGTGAAAACGGAGCGCGACAGTCCACCGCTATCGGCTTCATAGCCGACGCGTGCTTCGTTGGTGCCGTCGTTGAAGTTCTGGCCGTTGTAGAAACTAGAGCTGGGGTACTTGGAGTAGAGGAGGGTCCAGTTGCGCTTGTGGCCCTTGAAGGACGGGTCGATGAAGACTGGGTAGACGGTGTCGGCGTCGTTCAGCAGGCGCTTGTCGACCTTCAGGCTGAGGGTGTTGTCCGTGGCGAGTGTCGCCTCCAGGACGCGGTCGTGGGTGCCGGGCTGGGGACCGGCCAGTCCGGGAAGGGTCAGGGTGGGGTGCTCGGTGGACGGTGACGGTATAGGTGCCGATGCAGATGCTGTAGCTGCGGGCTCCTCGCCGATGGTGGCCTTGACCTCGCCCGCGGAGTCCCAGAGATAAGGAGTCGGCGCGGTGGCGAACTCCTCGCCGTCTGCGTCCACCGCGCTGACCACGTGCGAGTCCGCGTTCATGCGGAATTTCAGGTCTGGTGAGGACAGGCGGTAGTTGAGGTCGTCGAGCAGGGGGTCTGCCGCAGCCTGCAGGTTGTGGACGATCAGCAGATGGGAGTAGCCGCTGTCGCGGGCGGTGAGGAGCAGATCGATACCGGGACGGATGTTCTCGTACAGGGCACGGGAGCCGTTGACGACAGGCGCGGGAAGCGGACCGGGCCAGCTCACGACGACGTCATGTCCGTCGGTGTGCAGGCTCACGAGCTGGCTCCAGCTCTCGTCGGCTTCCGAGCCATTGGCGATCGTCCCCACGACGAGCGTGGTGCGTGGCGTGTCGCGTGAGGCGCGCTTCGCCGCGGTACCTGTGCCGGCGCTGAACAAAAGGGGGTCGTTGACCGCCTTGGGGGCGTAGCCGCCCTTCACTCGCTGGAGGGTTGTGTCGATCTTCTTCCAGTCGTTGCCGACCTTGGCGCGGATCGTGTCGCTGTAGGTACGCGTGCGCAGTAGTCCGTCAGGTTGCGCCCACGTGGTGGTGTTGGCGGTGCGCTTGGCCGTGATCTCGACGTCCTTGCCGGACTTCTTCGCCTGCCGCGCAGCTTCGGCAACATCCACGGGCCCGCTCGCGGGGGCGTGGCGCTGGACGCGTGGAGAGTGCCGGGGACCCGCGGCGAGGTGAACCGCCAACGGAGTGGCGATGGCGATGGTCAGCAGCACACTCAGTGCGGCGACCGCACGTCGCTTGCGCCGTCGCCTCAATTCCCCTTCACGCAGCGGGGTTTCAGTGGCTTCAGCGATCTCAGCGCTCTCATTCGGCCCTACGGATTCCGTGGTTTCCGCGGCTTTGGAGGCGTCCATGGTTTCCCTCTCCCCCTCGGGCGCCTGGATGCTGAGCTGCCCTCGGAAATACCGGCGACCGGTGTCCGTTGCGCGGCTCCCGGAGTTCTCCCAACTCAAGGCACCCGCGCAGATTTGTGCGAGCAGAGCATGGCTCATCTTCACGGTTCCGTCACCCATGGCGAGCGGTGAGGTCGGGGGAACCCGATGGCCGGGCTCCGCGTCGTAAGGAGTGAAGACAGCAGGTCAGTTGAGGTCGTGCCCGTGAACCCAACCGGTAAAAAGGGGCTTTGAGGCATGTAACGGACCCTCATATCCGTGCACTGATCCATCTCGGAGATGATCTGCCGGATTTCCGGGTGTTGATCACGGCATCAAGGCATATCCGCCGCAATGCATTCGCAATTCCGCTTAACGGTGGAGCCGTAGCCTATGCCCCTGTGATTGATGTCACTCCTACCTTGCGCTGTGGATTTCTTGTGGGGATTGCACGCACAATCTGCTGGCTATTCGTCAATTCCCTGCGGCCCCACCTCCCGGTGCTCGCAGCGGTTGTGGGGGGTCCACATGTCATCGTCGGATTCGGCGATTCAGTTCCGTCTGCCCGGACGCAGGATGCGCCGTAACACCAGGCGCCATCGTGCAGCGCAGGGTGTCGGAATCGTTGTGTCCGCCGTCATGGCCATCACGCTTGTGCCGGGCGAGGCATGGGCACTGCCGCCCGCGGACCCTCGCAACGTCATCGCTCTGCCTGACCTCCAGCAGGACGAGGCCGCGAAGCTGGACGAGACCAAGGCCGCCGAGCTCGAGGGCTGGTCGGGTGCCCCGCTGGAGCCGCCCGCCGAGTACAACCCGACTGATGTGACGCCACCGGCGGGCCCTCACCAGGACGTGCTCCTGGGCAGCGCAGGCGATCAGCTGGTGCAGGCAGGTGATCTGCCGGTGAGCATCGGACAGGCGTCACCGACCGCGTCGGAGCCCAACCCGCCAGCTCCCAGCGGTACATGGGGTGTGGATGTCGAGCCGCGCGCCGATACCGAGACCGCCGAGGTAGCTGGGGCGATCATCACGCTGACGCCTCCGTCGACCGGTTCCACGCCAGTCGACGTCGAGCTGGACTACAGCAAGTTCGAGGATCTGTACGGCACCGAATGGTCCAGCCGCCTGGAACTGGTCCAGTTGCCCCAGTGCTTTTTGACCAGCCCCGAGCTGGCGGAGTGCACCACCGCGGTTGATGTGCCGAGCGACAACGACCCCTCCGGGGAGACGGTCCGCGCCACCGTAGATCCCGCTGCGAGCCAGGCGCAGGGCCTGACCCCGCAGGCAGGCGGGGGCCCGGTTGTCCTTGCGGCCACCGACTCCGCGGCCGGGGCGGGCGGTACGTACAAGGCGACCTCGCTGTCCCCGACAGGCACTTGGACCGCGGGAGGCAGCGGCGGCGGTTTCTCGTGGTCGTACCCGCTTTCTGTCCCGGCGCTCCCGGCCGGTCCCGCGCCGAAGGTCTCGTTCTCGTACTCTTCACAGGCGGTGGACGGCAAGACGTCGGTGGCGAACGGCCAGGCGTCGTGGATCGGTGACGGCTGGGACTACACCCCAGGATTCATCGAGCGCCGCTACCGCTCCTGCTCCGAGGACCGCAAGCTCGGCAATGGAGGGCCGCCGAACAACGACAACGCCACGGACAAGAAGAAGTCCGACCTGTGCTGGGCGAGCGACAACGTCGTGATGTCGCTCGGCGGCTCGTCCACCGAACTCGTCCACGACGAAGCCTCGGGCAAGTGGATCCCGGCCAACGACGACGGGGCCAAGGTCGAGTACAAGGCCAAGGACGGCACGAGCAAGGACGTGCAGACCGACAAGTACGACAACGAGTATTGGGTGATCACCACCCGGGACGGAACGAAGTACTGGTTCGGCCGAAATGACGTCGACGGCGCCGGCTCCCGGCCCGTCACCAACTCGGTCTTCACCGCCCCGGTCTTCGGCAACCACGTGGACGAACCGTGCCACGCATCGACGTACGCCGGCTCCTCCTGCACTCAGGCCTGGCGCTGGAACCTCGACTACGTCGAGGATCTGCACGGCAATGCGATGATCATCGACTGGGCCAAGGAGACTAACTACTACGCGGAGAACCAGAAGTACAAGTCCAAGGTCTCCTACGTCCGCGGTGGTTACCCGACCCAGATCCTCTACGGCCTGCGCGCCGGGGCTCTGACCGGCCCACCGGCCGGCAGGGTGCAATTCACCGTCGGTGAACGCTGCATCAAGGAAGGCGTCACAGACTGCACGGACGCCGAGTTCGAGTCGAAGAACTACGAGGACAAGCAGCCCTGGTGGGACACCCCTTCCACGCTGAACTGCAAGCAGACGGCGACCAACTGCTTCGTCACCTCGCCGACGTTCTGGACCCGCAAACGGCTCACCGCGGTGACCACGTACGGCCAGCGCACGCCGGGCTCGACCACGCTGTCCCTGGTCGACCGCTGGAACCTGCAGCAGTCCTTTCCCAAGCAGCGCACCGCCACTCACCCGCCGTTGTGGCTGGAGTCAATCACCCGCACCGGCTTCGGCACCACCAAGGACAGCGCCGGAGCCCAGGACAGTACCCCGCTGCCCGCTGTCGCGTTCCTCCCCAACGTCGTTGACATGCCGAACCGGGTCTCGACGGGTGCCAGTGACCAGACCCCGGACTTCGACCGGCTTCGCGTGGAGACCATCCGCACGGAGACGGGCGGAGAGATCTACGTCGACTACTCCGACCCCTGCCCGGTCGGCAGCACCCACCCGGCTCCCGCACAGAACACCACCCGCTGTTTCCCGGCGCGCTGGTCCCCGGACCCGGACCTGGAAACGCCGCCACTGGAGTGGTTCAACAAGTACGTCGTCGACAGGATCATCGAGAAGGACCGCGTCGCCCGGCAGCCCGACGTTGTGACCTCCTACGTCTACGAAGGCGATGCCGCCTGGGCCAAGGACACGGACGAGTTCTCCAAGGCGGAGCTGCGCACATACAACCAGTGGCGCGGCTACGCGAGCGTGGTCGTGAAGCACGGCGTAACAGCAAACACCGGAGCGACCGACGCCACCGAGCAATCCCAGACCCGTACCCGCTACTTCCGCGGCATGTCGGGCGACGCCGGCCGCGCCGCGATCACGGTCAAGGACTCGACGGGCACGGAGGATCTGGGCGAGGATCTGCCCGCCCACCAAGGTCGCGCCGCCGAGACCATCACGTACAGCAAGGCAGGCGGCAGCCTGATCACGCGCCAGTTGACCTGGCCGTACGCGAAGAAGACCGCGTCACGGGCGCGCGCGGGGCTGCCGGCCCTGGAGGCGTGGCGCACGGGCACGACTCGCACGGACTCCATCCAGACGATCAGCGGCGACAAGGAGCGCACCAGCCGCACGGTCAACACCTTCGACACCACCTACGGCCTGCCCATCACGAGCCACACCCTCACCCTTGCGCCGGACGCGTCGGGAACGCAGGTCGTCGGTAACCAGTCCTGTACCACGACCAGTTACGTCCACAACACGAGCGTGCACCTGATCGGTCTGCCCGCGCGGGTCCGTACGACCGTCGGCGACTGCGACCAGGCGGCGACGGCAACGGGCGACAAGGTCGTCTCCGACACCCGGACTTCGTACGACGCGCTGGACGCCTTCGCCACCCCACCGGTCAAAGGCCTGCCCTACCAGGTGGACACTGTCAATGGCGCCGGGACGGGCTGGATCACGTCGGCACGCACGACGTATGACGCGCTGGGCCGCGCCACCAAGGTCACCGACGCAGCAGACAACGCCACCACCACCGCCTACACACCCGCCACCGGACCCGCCTTCCAAGTCACGGTGACCAACGCGGCCGGTCACACCTCCACCACTGCGAGCGACCCGGCACGCGGGACGGTCCTGTCCGTCACCGACCCCAACGGTCGCAAACTGACGAGCAGTTACGACGACCTTGGCCGTGTCACGGGCGTCTGGACGGCCTCCCGCACACAAGGCACGGACAAAGCGTCGGCACTCTTCGAGTATCAGACCGAGGCCAGCAAGGCCCCGGCCGTTACCACGCGGACCCTGCGCGACAACGGCACGTACGAGGATTCGGTCGCGATCTACGACGGTCTGCTTCGCCCGCGCCAGACCCAGACGGAAGCGCTCGGCGGCGGCCGGATCGTCACCGACACGCTGTACAGCGCGAACGGAACCGTCCGGCAGACAAACAACGGCTACTACGCGAAGGACGAGCCGGACAAGGAAATCTTCGTCCCGGAGACGGTCTTCCAAATCCCGAACTCGACGGAGACGGCGTACGACGGCCTGGGCCGTGCGGTGCGCACGACGACGCTGCACAAGGACGTACCGCAGCACTCCGCCACGGCCCGGTACGAGGGCGACTGGACACTGAGCCGAACAGGCATGTCGCCGGATGGCACCACCCCGCTGTCGGGCAGCCGCGCGGTCAAGACGTGGACAGACGCTCTCGGCCGCACCTCAAAGGTCCAGCACTTCACGGCCACCGATCTCACGACGAAGACCGACACCTCGTACACCTACGACCCGCGCGGCAAGCTCGACCAGGTCACGGACGCCAAGGGCAACAACTGGACCTACACGTACGACGCGCGGGGCCGTCTGACAACGTCGACAGACCCGGACATGGGCAAGGCGTCCGTCGGCTACAACACTCTCGACCAGAAGGTCTGGTCGAAAGACGAGGCAGAACGCACCCAGCACACGGTGTATGACGTACTGGGCCGCCAGATCGAACTGCACGACGATTCGGCCTCGGGTCCACTGGTGGCGAAGTGGACGTACGACTCCTTGCCGGGCGGGAAGGGACACCCGGTCTCCTCGACGCGCTATAACAACGGCGCGGCGTTCACGAGGGAGGTCACCGGTTACGACGCCGAGTACCGTCCGACAGGCTCGAAGGTCACGATCCCGATCACAACAGGCACGACGGGCCTCGCGGGCACGTATGCGTACGCCAGCACGTACACGGAGACGGGCAAGCCCCAGACCACCACGTTGCCTGCCACCCCCGGCGGGCTCGCTTCCGAGGTGATTGTCAACCGCTACAACGGCGAGGGCTCCCCGATCACGACGTCGGGCCTGTCCTGGTACACCGCCGACACCATCTACAGCTCGTTCGGCGACGTGCTGCGCACAACAAGTGGTGAAGCGCCGCGCCGCGTGTGGACGACGAACACGTACGACGAGAACACCGGCCGTATCAACCAGTCGATCACGGACCGGGAGACGGCTGCCCCGAACCGGATCTCCGCTCTGAAGTACGGCTACGACACGGTTGGCAACGTCACCTCGATCACCGACACCCAGTCGCCCACGCGCACCGACCGGCAGTGCTTCGCCTACGACCCCATGGGCCGCCTGGTTCATGCCTGGACGGGCGCGAGTGCCGGATGCCCCGCAGCCTCCGGCACCCAGGGCGCGGGCCCCAACCGCAGCGAGGTGACATCCGGCCCCGACGGTGACGGCTACTGGCAGTCGTACGAGTTCGACGCGATCGGCAACCGCACGCGGATGACGGTCCACGACCTCACCGACGCGAACCTGGACGACGTCGACGACTACACCTACGGCAAGACGGTCACCGGAAACGGCACGCAGCCACCGTCCACGGCCCAGCCGCACACCCTCACTAGGCTCGACTCGACCGAAAAGACCCTGGGCTCGACGGTCACCTCGCTGTCGACCTATGCGTACGACACTGCGGGCAACACCACTCAGCGAGTACTGGGCGGCGATCCCCAGGCCCTGACCTGGGACCGCCGCAACAAGCTGACCTCGGTCGACAACGACAACAACGGCACGGCCGACGTCACCTACCTCTACGACGCGGACGGCAACCGCCTCATCGAGGACAACGGCACAACCCGCACCCTCTTCCTCGGCGAAGCCGAGATCACGGTGAACACCGCCGGCCAGGCGATCGAGGCCCAGCGCTACTACACCCACCCCGGCGCCCCGACCACGGTCCGCTCCACCGGTGGCAAAACCACGGGCCACAAGCTCACGGTACTGCTCGCCGACCACCACAACACCGTCACGAGCGCGATCGAGCAGACGGCCAACCAGGCCATCAAGCGCCGCAAGTACGACCCGTACGGTAACCCTCGCGGGACGGAACCGGCCGACTGGCCGGGCCGCCACACCTTCCTCGGCACAGGAGTCGACGACCCCACTACCGGCCTCACGCATATCGGCGCGCGTGAATATGACGCCTCGACGGGCCGGTTCCTGTCCGTCGACCCGGTCATCGACATCACGGACCCGCTCCAGATGAACGGGTACACCTACGCCAACGGCAGCCCTGTCACGTCCAGCGATCCCTCCGGCCTCTACTGCGACAGCTGCAACTGGGACACGCCTCAGGGGAACCGCAACGGCAAGAGCAAGCCTGAAGGTTCGCACCCCGACAACACCAGCGACGGCCAAGACGGATCAGGTCTGCCCGTCGTGAAGAAGAACCTGGGTGACGGCGAATCGAAGTTGCCGCCAAAGAAGCTGTACACGGAGTACTACGTCTCGGGGTTGCCAACTCCCGGGCAAATAATTCGCACGAACGGCTCCTACGCGGCATCTCTCAGCTACGAACTCAACGTTGAGCTCCACTTCCGTGAACGCTGTAACTTCAGCGGCGCCAACGAGGCCTGTAGGCAGCTGCGGAAGTTCTATGGAAACTTCAAGCACGTAAAGAGCATCGACACCATCGACGCTTGCCCGATATGCGGAAACCCTGGCTTTGATCTCATCCTCATGAGCCGGATCGGCGGAGGCAAGGGACGAATTGATTGCATTCCCCACAGCTTCGCCCCGGACACGCTGGTCCTAATGGCCGACGGCACCACCAAGCCGATCAAGGACGTCAAGAACGGCGACAAGGTCCTCGCCACTGATCCCAAGACGGGGAAAACCCGCGTCGAGACGATTAATGCCCAAATCCAGGGTGAGGGTCTCAAGCACCTGGTCAAAATTACCATCGACACCGATGGAGAAAAGGGCGCGGCTACCGCCACGGTCACCTCGACGGAGGGCCACCCCTTCTGGGTGCCGGAGCTCGGAAAGTGGATCCACGCCACCGACCTCAAGCCTGGTGACTGGCTTCAGACCAGCGCAGGCACGTACGTCCAGGTCACCGCAATCAAGCGCTGGACCGACCAGTCGGCCACGGTCCACAACCTCACCATTAGTAACCTTCACACGTACTATGTCCTCGCGGGGGCCACGCCGGTCCTAGTCCACAATTGCAACCGAGCTGGTCTAGATTTCACTGACGCCGAGCGTCAGAAGGTCTACGATGCCAATCTTGAAAAGAATGGTGGTGTCCTGAAGTGTGACTACTGCGGGCAAGAGGTCGTGCGGAGGCCCTCAACGAGGGGTGTTCCTGGGCGGCCGGACGACGCTCAAATTGATCACGTCGAGCCCAGAGTAGGTGGCGGACACGGCGGCGAGCACAACGGTGTGGTTGCGTGTCGGCGCTGCAACAGGGATAAATCCACGAAGCCTCTGGAGGATTGGGACGATGAGCTCCGAGAATTCCTCGGTGACTAAGGGCGGTGAGCTGCCTTCTGGCGAGGCTAAGGCTGAACAAGAGAGCAAGCCGGAGAGGCTGTTCAAGGTAGCTTTCGATCTCCCTGAAGAGACCGCCTCATGGGTTCCTGCGTCAGCGGAGCTGCTCTGGACAGGTAAGACCTCTGTCAAGATGGAGGTGCAGGTTCGAAATACGCCGTTCTATGTTAAAGGGATCGCCTTCGCCGATATTGTTCGTGTGAGGGCTGATCATGAGCGCAGGGAATTTGTCTTTGAGGAGTTCGTTGCGGAATCCGGACATTCAACCATCCGAATCATCTTGAAGGATGACAAGGTGCAAGAGGTGGCGGATTCACTCCTGCGGAGCTTTGACTGTTCCTGGGAAATCGACTCCACGGGCTACTTGTGGGCAATTGACGTTCCGCCGATCGTCGATTATTCCCTTTTGAAGGCTGAGCTTCTCCGAATTGCAAACGATGGGCGAATCGGTATCGAAGAGGCTGCGCTTTCAGAGGTCCACAGAGAACGCCCTGTGTCTCCAAAGTCGGATACTTAATCGGGCTTGCCAGAAGCCGGCCGGACAGGTACCCGGCGGGGCTTTTTGGGTGGTTTACGGCAACGTCAGCGGTCTGCTGCTCTGATGGGTCGCGGCCGGGGTGGCCGATCGAATCGCCCGGCTCACTAACGTGTCCCGAACCGGAGGGCTTCGATCGCGGGATGGACTTCCAGATCGTGCGGATCTCAGTTCGCAATCGGCTTCCCCAGCGCGCTCACCGGGCCCTGATGCGCCCTGGTCGCGGCGGCCAGCAGGTCCGGTAGATGGCGGACTTTCGAGGCGTAGGGCACGCGTCACCGCGCTTACCGTCTGCGCAGTGACGCGGGAGTCGGCCCGCCGATAGCCTGTCTGATCGTGGTACGACCCAGACCGGCACGGCCCGCAAGCCGTTCGCTCCTACGTTGATCGGTGTTTGAAGCCCCTTCGACCCCTCGCGCAACAGCACACGGACAAGGCCCACCTCATAGGAACCGGACTTGGTCGCTCGGCTAGGGTCCTTGAGTTTCAGCCCAGCGGATTAGGCTTGATCGTGATCCGATCGGTGTCGAAGTTGCCGACTCCGGCTGCCGGGCCGATGACGATGCCCCCGAACAGGAATCTGTAGATCGCGTTCATCCGGGCGTAGTCCTTCTTCTTCTCCAGCCGCTCCCAGTTCTCTTCCGCATCCGGTCCCGCGATGCCCTCAAGGACGGCCACCGGGCGGACCACGGTCTGCTTCTGTCGCTCCTTCATCCGCGCCTCGATCGCGCGCCGCCGCTGCCTGTACTCACGCGTGGACATCTCATCGGCGTCCCACATCTCGTACAGGTCATTGAGTTTCTGGGCGTCCTTCTCGTCCGCCTCAACATCGGTGGCCGGCCTGGTGGTTGCTGCGGGCGTCCGGCCGGTGATGTCCAGCTTCGACAGCACGTCGATGGCGACGTCACGCGCGAATCGCTCCAGGGGTTCCGCCGCGATCGTGCGTTTGCAGGCCGTCCCGTCGACTGCCACACGGCGCGTACAGCGGTACTCCGGGACGCTTCCGGAGTTCCCGGCCATCGTCCGGCCGCACGTGCACATGACCACACTGCGCAGTAGGTAGTAGCGCGTCGGGTTGTTACTCTCCGCTGACCGCTCGGCGCGGAACTTCCGCTTCTCCTGGGCTTCGTCCCACTGGCCCCGGTCGATGATCGCGGGCCACTTCCCGACGCCGTGCTCCTCGCCTCGGAAGACCCGGATACCGGCGACGTGCCGTGAATCGATCAGCGCCCGTACGGTGTCGGGCCCCCACGTCTTGCCCAGCGCGGTCACGATCTTCCGCTCATTGAGATCGCGAGCGATGGCGCGCGGTGACTGCCCGGCGAGGAACCGTCGGAAGATCTCGCGGACGATCTCCGCCTCAGCCTCGACGATCTCCATGCCGTTCTTCGTGTACCCGTAGCGGCGCCGTCCCGTGTGCGGGGTGCCCGCGCTTGCCCTGTCGTCCATGGCGTCCTTCAAACGGCGCGACGTGTCGTCCGAAGAGCGGCAGGCGTGGGCCACCTCGATGCGGAGGATGAAGCGGTCGTCAGGGTCGGAGAGGTCGCGGCGGTTCGCCTCGCCGTGCAGGGTGATGTGGTTGCTGTCGGAGATGGTCAGCAGTTCTTCAAGGTCCCTCGGCTGCCTCATGAGCCGGTCAGGGTGATAGGCGATCAGATGACGGATCCTGCCCTCGTCCATCTCCTTGAGCATGGCATCCCATCCGGGGCGCTTGCGGTCCCTGCGCCACGCCGAACGGTTGTTGTCCACAAAGATGTTCGCCGCCGGGACCAACAGGCCTAGCCGCTCCGCTATGTCGCGGCAGATACGCTCCTGACGGTCCACGCCGGTCTGGTCGTCGTCATCAACGTGGGATATCCGGCAGTAGATCGCTGCCTCTTCGCCCGGCGTGATGGGCTGTCGCCTCGCATTGGTGTTCGCCATGCGGGGGAGTGTACGAACAGGGCGTGACCCAGCCGACCTTCCAGCCGGTGAACGAGAAGGTCTTGCCCGCCGACGAGATGCTGACCGTGCGCTCCCGCATCCCGGGGAAGGTCGCGATCGGCACATGCTCGCCGTCGAAGGCCAGATGCTCGTAGACCTCGTCGGTGACGACCAGCAGATCGCGCTCGACGGCGAGCTCGGCGATCGCTGCCAGCTCGTCGCGGGTGAGCACCGTGCCGGTCGGGTTGTGCGGCGTGTTCAGCAGGATCAGCCGCGTCCGGTCGGTGACCGCGTCGCGCAGCTCGTCGAGATCCAGGTGGTACGCACCCTCGCGCGGCCGCAGGGTCACCGGGACGCGGCTGCCGCCCGCCATCGCGATGCAGGCGGCGTACGAGTCGTAGTACGGCTCCAGCGCGATGACCTCGTCGCCCGGCTCCACCAGCGCCAGCAGCGTGGCCGCGATCGCCTCGGTCGCGCCCGCCGTGACCAGCACCTCGGTGTCGGGGTCGTACGACAGGGAGTAGCGCTGCCTCTGGTGGTCGGCGATGGCGGTGCGCAGCTCGGGCACGCCGGGGCCGGGCGGGTACTGATTGCCGCGGCCGTCGCGCAGCGCCCGTACCGCCGCCTCCCTGACCTCTTCGGGGCCGTCGGTGTCGGGGAAGCCCTGGCCGAGGTTGATCGACCCGGTCGCTGCGGCCAGCGCCGACATCTCCGCGAAGATCGTCGTGCCGAATTCGGCCAGCCGGCGGTTGAGCAGCGGTCGTGGTCCCGGTTCGCGTGCAGTCATGGTCGCCATCCTGTGCCGAAGCTCTGGAGTTGCTCAACTTACCTTCGTGGATGAGCACCTGCGCCGGTGTCCGGAGCACCATCTCTGAGCAGGGGAAGGGCTGTCGTCGACTGTCGTCATCTGTCGTCGTTGGCCACCCTCGGACGGCCCACAGACGGCCCGGCGCTGGGCCCCGATCTGCCGCTAGCGATAGCGGCAAGGGGTGCTATCGATAGCAGCCCTGATAGCGACCGGAACGCCGGTTGACCAGCACGTTAGCTGATAGCGGCTCATCTGGGCAGACCCCGGAATCGGGCCGTTGGGCGCCTCCGAGAGGGGCTCCGCCGGATCGCTATCGGGTCGGGCCGGACCATGCCCGGCCGTCGGTCCATCGTGGGGAAGAGCAAGAAGGAGCGGCCTCCGGCGGCGCGTCCCTTGGCGCTCGCTGCGCTCGCCGTGGCCGCCGTACCGGGCTCACGCCGTGCGCGACTGCGGCGCCCTCGCCGCGGCCGTCAGGACGGCAGTCCAGGGGCGGGAGACTACCGGGCCTGCCCCGCCCTGGAAGGCACCCGAAGACGGCCTTCCAAGGGGCAGGCGGCAGGCGGGTGCAGGCGCCGCTGGATGGCGTCCCGTGAAGTGGTGTAGCCGGTTGAGCGTCTGGAACGCGCGGGTGTCCGCTCGGGGCGTGCATCCGCTGTCGGCGAGTGCTCCCTGAACAAGGGCAGGCCATCGCGCAAGTCTCCCTGGTGAACGGCCAGCTCGACCGGAGGAGCGCATGATGACCTTGTCCCAATCTGACCTGATGCGGCTGCTTCAGTCACTGCGTACGGCCGACGGAGTTGAGACGATCAGGGTGCTGTGCGAGCGCATTCTGCAGGAGCTCATCGAGGCCGAGGCCACTGAGGCCCGGCGCCGCCCCGGGCGAGCACTCCGACCAGCGCACCACCTGGCGCAACGGGCACCGGGAGAGGCTGCTGACCACCCAGGCCGGCGACCTCGATTTGAAGATCCCCAAGGTGCGGACCGGGTCGTTCTTCCCCTCTCTGCTGGAGCGGCGCCGACGGATCGACCGGGCTCTATTCGCCGTGGTCATGGAGGCATACGTGCACGGGGTCTCGACCCGCTCGGTCGAGGTGCAGGGAGGGCGTACGGCCAGACTATGACCAAGGCAGGAGACATCCAGATCACGCTACTGATAGCCGGACCTCGCTCGGCATGGCGGCGACATTTTGATGACTTAGCATGAAAAAATAGCGCTTGGTCAGTCAATTACTGCTCGAGCAGGAAAGCAGGGTCACATCATGTACATGATGCGCCAGGTCTACCAAGCTGAACGCGGGAAGGCGCCGGAGATCGTGGCGGCGTTCAAGACCCTCACCAAGCTGTTTGAAGAGGCCGGGTACGCGAACCGGCGAATCTACGTCGATTACGCCGGTCCCATGGATACGGTCGTCGCCCAATGGGAATTCGACAGCCTCGACCAGTACTTCACCATGGAGCGAGCGTTCTTCGTGGATGAGAACGCCCAGTCACTGATCGATACGTTTAACAGCAACGCGGTATCCGGCTACAAGGAGATCTACGAGGTCATCCAGTAGCGGATCGCCTGGGCGACAGAGGCCACCGTCACCCGCGCGTTCCCGGGCCACGACCGGCTACACCACTCAGCGGGACGCCATCCGCCGCTGGGCCCCTCCCGCTCTGTGTGGCTCGCCACGGCTTTTCAGGCGGGGCAGGCGGCCGTCCGTACCGCGATCCTCCCCCTTCTGAAGAGCCGTCCCTAGCCGTCCTAGAGAGTTGAGGGAAGATAGCGTCCGCAGCGTCCGCTTGGCATCGCTCACCCGGTCTGACCTGCACTGTTCCTGCGGACGCTAAACAAAATGTTTAGCGTCCGCCAGCGTCCGCAGCGTCCGGACACCCTCCGCTACTAAGAGCCGGTTTCCGCAGGTCAGGGCGGCTCTTAGATGGGGGGGTGCGGACGCTAGCCCCGAGTTGGGACAGCAGAAGAGACCACCCCCGCGCGGACGAGGGTGGTCTCTTCAACGCCTGCCGACGACGTGGCGGGGGAGCTGCAACACCCCGGGGGTTGCAGCCGCTCGCCCGGCGGCTGGCGCACAAGCAAGAGGAGCACGCCGTGCGTCGCGTGGTGCTCCTTTTGCTTGTGCGCCGGACCGGCCGGAAGCCGCGCGACGGCGCCCAACACGGTGCGGCGGCCGACGCGCGCGAGCGCAGCGAGCTGCCGAGGGTCGCGCGGCCGAGGGCCGCCCCTTCTATCACCCTCCGTAGCAGCGGCAGACGGCGGAACGGGTGCTAGGTCTAGCAACTCCCTCCGCTAGACCTAGCATCATCGCTAGCAACCAATATGGGCCCTGATCAGCTATCTAGCACCTAGCAGGCCAAATGCCGAGACCCCGGAATCAGTGCGATTCCGGGGTCTCGGGGGAGGGTGAGCCATTGCTAGCCACGCCACCGCGCCGAACACGAAGGGTTACCTACTCGGGGGAGGCGTCTCGTCCAGCACCTTCAGCACTGACTCGGGGTCGCCGTTGTACACAAGGTGTGGCTCGTCTGGCCCCGGAGGTACGAACCGGGTCCGGTAGCGGATCAGGTCGCTCTCGGCGAAGTAAATCGAGTTCGGATCGGCCGCATGCTGCGCATTGCGCTCGCTCACGCGGGCCCAGAGTTCTTCGTGACTCGCTTCCAGGTAGACGAGCACCGTGCTCGCGTGGGCGCCGGTCGCGATCGAACGCCAATGAGCACGGTCGTCCGGTGTCCAGAAGCCATGGTCGACCACCACGTCATGCCCAGACCGGAGTTGCTCGCGGAGTACCTCGGAGATCTCTTCGAGTACCGGGCGTTCGAGGGTCGGAAAGACGCCTCGGGGGAAGTCGACTCCGTACACGCCATGTCGGCGGAACATCTCTTCGTCTGGGCAGAGCCTTACGAAGCCGCGGGCTGTGAGCGCACGGGAAAGTGTCGTCTTGCCTGAGCCGGGGAGTCCTGCCATCAGAACGCAGAACGGTCGGGAGGCGTTGTGGGCGGCCGTCACTAGCTGACATCCGATTCTGTGCGCCATGTACGGCCAGGCCCCCCGAGGTCAACGCCGTACTCCACCACGTTGCTCTCGCTGTCGACGAACTTTGCCGTCATCACGACTACCGGCTCCGTCGGCGGCTTCGCGGGGTTCAGCTCCAAGAGCTGCGCATCCTCTGACGTCAGTAGGCGAGCTGACGCGGTGTCGATCCGATGAGTGATCGGGAGGCCGGTGGCCTGAGCGATGAGCTGTAGCGACGTTCCGCCGGTCAAGCGCTCGCTCTTCGCCAACTCTGGGATCAACTTCCCGTACCGGGCGGGGATCCAAGATGTGGAGTGCGCGACGATCCCGTGCCGGTCGCGGTACACGCGACGTCGCCTGATCACGTCCGAACCAGGTGCGATGTCCAGCACCCGCGCCACGTCAGTGGGTGCCGACACCACGGCGGCCTGGTGGGAGTCGGACCGCTCGCCGGATCCCCAACTTGACCCGCTGCGGCGACCTCGGTCCTGCCGCTGAGATCCGGAAGGCATCGGAGAAGGACGGTCCAGCACCTCTGTCCCGATCCCGTGAATCCCCCTGACGAGCCCGTCAGTTCGAAGCTTCCGCAATGCCTTTTCAGCGGTCGCGGTGCTGACTTTCCACTCCTGCGCGAGGGTCTTGATGCTCGGCAGAAGCGAGCCCGGCTGTAGTTCGCCGGACGTGATCAGCTCCGCGTAGTGGGCGGCAATCTGCGCATACGGCGCTCGATTGTCGGCCTGATCCGACATCTCGTTAGCTCCCTTGTCTCTGTGGACGACATCCCTACTGTACCCCTTGACACCCTAGGGTGCCCTAGGGAACCTTAGGGATGCGCCCGCCGGTCGGATCGGTCGATCGGAGACCGCCTGTCTGGCGTGCGCTGAACGTGAAAAGTCCTGGTGAACGCCGGGAAACAGCAAGGAGCGGCTCCCTACCGCCAAGCAGATAGCCGCTCCCTGACCCTCTAAGGGGCACATCAATCATGCCTGGAACCATCACGGAACAGTCCACTCAGCAGCACACGGCGCTGTACGTGGCGCGTATGGAGCGCGGGTGGGACGTGGCGGAGGTGATCCACCGGATGCGGGTGGAGGCCAAGGCGCAGGACGCCAAAATGCCGTGTGCTGACCGGCCGCTGGTGGTGCACATCCACAAGTGGGAGCAGGGCGAGAGCGTGCCGCAGGCCCGGTACGTGAACGTGCTGATGGCCGTGTTCGGCAAGTCCGCCACGGAGTTGGGGCTGCCGGACCGGAGTATCCCGCCGATCGACTCGGAGCGCTGGGGGCGCATGTACGCCCGCTACTTCGACTGGACCGTCCGCTTCGTGTGGAACCGCGTCCATGACCGTGAGCTGGCCCGCGACCTGGCGCAGGACACGTTCATCGAACTCGGCAAGACGCTGCACAAGATCGACCCGTCCAAGCCGGAGGACAAGCTGTACGGGTTCGTCGCCCAGCAGGCACGGTGGACGTTGGGGCTGTACTGGCAGAGCTCCCGCAGCTGGCGCGAGACGACGCCGGAGGGCTACGACGATCTCACTGCCGAGATGGCCGCGCGGGACGACCGCTCGCGCCGGAGGAGTCCGTTCGGCTCACGGTCGACCTGAACCGCGTGGTGGCCACCATGCCAGAGCGACAGCGGCAGGTGATCGCCCTCACCATCTTCGACGACCTGTCGCGAGAGCAGATCGCGCGCGTCATGAACGTGTCCGTGATCCAGGTCGGGAAGATCCACCGCGCGGCCGTGACCGAGCTGCGGGCCCGGCTGACCGGCCAGCCGATCATGTGGTCCATCCCCAACACCATGGGCGCCCTGGGACGGGCGGCATGAGGCACGGACACCCGCTCAACTCCGCACGGCGGCGCGTGCGCAAGGAACAGCTCGCGCGCCGCCACGGGCAGCACTGCGCCTACTGCCGCCGCCCGTTCGCCGACTTAAGTGAGGCCACCCTCGACCACATCGCGCCGCAGTCGCTGTGGCGCTCGTGGTCGGTCACCTCGCTGATACTGGCCTGCGCCGACTGCAACCAGGCCAAGGCCAACCGACTCCCGCTTTCGCTCGCCCTGGTCTTGCTGGCGTGGGCCGACCCGACAGCGCCGGTCGTCCGCCCGATCGACTGGCCCCTGTTGGCCCGACTCGCCGCCGCCCACCAGACGGCTCTGACCAGCGTGACGACCCCCGTCACACCCGGCGTCACGCGACCGGCCGACCCGACCAGCGAAGGGTCTACCCGCACCCTGCACGAATCGAACTCCCACGCCCGTGCGCTGTCGATCGTGCGGCCCGACTGCCTACGCGCACCCCGACCCGTGCGGACGTGCACAGGCCCGACCCGAGAGGCGGTGTTCGCGTGACGACCACCCGATCCGACCGACCCGTCAACGGCCACGCCCACCCCGGCAAGAGTCGGGCGGCAGTCGACCCGACCCGATCGACCGGCCGCCGACCCGACCACGGCGACGACGGCGGAAAGAAGCCGTCGGCCGCCTCCCGGCTGGTCGCCCTCGCGCGGGAGGAGTACCGGTTCGTCATGTCCACCGACGGCCGCCCGTACGCGGTCGCCCTGGACGGCCCGAACCTCGCCCTCCCATTGCGCGGCCGGGCCGGACTGCGGCAGCGGCTCGCCCGGCGGTACGCGGACACCTACGAAGGCGAGGTGGCCTCACAGTCCGCCCTCGCCGACGCCATGACCGTGCTGGAAGGCATCGCGGAGGACACCGACCCGGAGTCCGTGGAACTGCGGGTGGGGCGCGACCCCGCCGGCGCAATCGTGGTCGACCTCGGCACTGCCGACGGCCGCGCGGTCGTGGTCACCGATCTCGGCTGGGAAGTCGTCGACCGTGCCCCGGTGCTCTTCCGCCGCTCCGGAGCCATGGCCCCGATGCCGAAGCCCGTGCTGGACGGTGACGGGCTGGCCAAGCTGCACGCCCTGCTCAACATGGACGAGCCGACGTTTCACCAACTCGTCGCGTGGCTGGTCGCGGCCTGGATCCCCGACATCCCGCACCCCGCTCTCGTCTGCAAGGGCGAGCAGGGCACGGGCAAGTCCAAGGCCGCGCAGATGTTCATCAACCTCATCGACCCGTCCCCGGCCGCCAAGCGCAGCCAGCCGCGCGATGCCAAGGCATGGAACACGCAGGCGTTCGCCTCATGGGCGTTGTGCCTGGACAACGTCAGCACCATTCAGCCGTGGCTGTCGGACACCCTGTGCAAGGCGGTGACCGGTGACGGGGTCGTCGACCGCGCCCTGTACACCGATGACGACGTCGTCGTCCTCACCTTCCGGCGGGTGCTGGCCCTGACCACCATCGACGCGGGAGCTCTCGCGGGCGACCTCGCCGAACGCGTGCTCATGCTCGACCTGCAGCTCATCGGCTCCGACCGGCGCCGCTCGGAAGAGGAGCTGGACGCCACCTTTGCGGCCGTCCGCCCGGCCGTGCTCGGGGCCCTGTTCGACGTGTTGGCCTGCGTGCTCGCGGTGCTGCCGTCGGTGCGGCTGGACTCCATGCCGCGCATGGCGGACTTCGCCCGGGTGCTCGCGGCCATCGACCAGACGCAGGGCTGGCACACCCTTGACGACTACCTTGCCACCTCGGCGAACGTTGCCACGGATGCCATGGAGGGCGACCCGTTCGCCCGGGCCATTGGCGCCCTGGTCGACCAGGTGGGCAGCTGGCAGGGCACCGCCGCGCAGTTGCTCGAAGTGCTGCCTGTGCCGGGCCTGGTCCGGCCGCAGGGCTGGCCCAAGGACGCCACCCGCGCCAGCGGACGCGTCAAGCGGCTCGCCCCGCTGCTGCGGTCCATCGGGATCACCGTGGACGACACGCAGCGTAGCCAAGACCGACACCGACACCGACTCCTGACGCTGGCCCGCGCAGCACCCGAGGAAGAGCCAGCGTCCGCACCTCCACAAGCCTCGCTCTGGCCGGAGGTGGCCCCCCTCGGGGAGGGCAGAACCCCACCTGACCAGCCCTGACGTAGCCGGAATGCCCACCGGGCCGGGCCGCACACCAGCGGCCCGGACACGTCGAAGCTGCGGACGCTACAGCCGTCCAGCGCCCGCAGCGTCCGCACTAGCGTCCGCACCCCTCACCCCAACTGGCCTGCAACAACGTGGCCGTGCTGACGCTAGGAAGCTGCGGACGCTGAAATGCACCAACTCTCTAGGACGGCTACCGGCACCACTCCCACGCACCGCACCCCGGACACGAGGAGTCACCACCGCCATGGCCACCCCCGAGCACACCGACCCGCGCGCGATCCTGCGCGGCGGACTCCCGGACTGCTACCTGACCCCCGAAGACCTGGTCGTCATGTTCAAGCTCCCGAGTGTCGAGACCGTCTACCAGTGGCGCCGCAAGCGCATCGGCCCGCCCGGCTTCCGCGTCGGCCGGTACCTGCGCTTCGACCCGGCGGCCGTCCGAACCTGGGTGACCCAACAGGGCGCCCTCGAAGACGCGGCCTGAGCCACCGGGCTCGGCGGGGAGGCAGCACCCGCCGGGCCGGGGAGGCAGGGAGAACTCCCTGACTGCCTCCCTGGCCCGTCTCCCTCCACCTGATCAGCGCAGATGGCCTCTCAGGGAGGCAGGGAGTCATACCCCCACCACCCCCGAAAACCCCCTCCAGAGGCCACCCGAGACCCCCTGTCTCAGCCTCCCTGACCAGTCCGAGGGTGCTACCGGTAGCAGCCCCACCAGCTACCGGTAGCAACCCCGCTAGCACCCCAAACCTCCAGTGATCAGGCCCGTAGCGAGTAGCGGGCCTGGCCCAGCACACCCCGAAACCGGCCGGACGGCGCCCATCGGACCCCGCCGCGCCCTGCTACCGAGAAGGGAGTCAGCCCTCATGGCTGGCCACATCCAAGACCGCTGGTTCAAGACCGAGACCGACGCCGACGGCAAGACCGTCCGCATCAAGACTGAGCGCCACAGCACCGGCATGCGCTATCGCGCCCGCTACGTCGGCCCCGACGGAGCCGAGAAGTCCAAGAGCTTCGCCGACGGACAGAAGCGCCGTGCCGAGAAGTGGCTCAGTGGCATCGAGACGGACATGACGCGCGGTCAGTACACCGACCCCAAGTCCGTACGGATCACGTTCCGGCAGTATGCCGAGAAGTGGTTGGACAGCAAGACACCTAGGCACTGTTTCTCGGATCTCGGGACGTGAGCGGGGGGTTGGGGTCAGGCTCGGGGTATGGGCCGTGGGGATCTGACAAATGCGGAATGGGATCGGCTGGCTTCGTGCTTACCTCGTGGTGGTACTCGTGGGGGCCGGTGGAGCGATCACCGTCGGGTGATCAACGGGGTCCTCTACCGGGTGCGGACGGGTGTTCAGTGGCGGGATCTTCCGGAACGGTTCGGGCCGTGGGAGACGGTCTATAAGCGGCATCGCCGCTGGTCCGCGGATGGAACGTGGGAGATGCTGCTGTCGAAGGTCCAGGCCGCCGAGGACGCCGCGGGCCGGATCGACTGGGACGTCTCGGTGGACTCAACAGCGGTGCGGGCCCACCAGCACGCCGCCGGCGCAAGGAAGGCTCGGCCGGCCGCGGTTGTTCAAAGGGGGCCGTCCGGGGGACGAACCAGGCCGATCCGGTGCTTCGGAAGCTGGCCGCCCGATTGGCGGAGGTGGTCAGATCGGCGAATGCCTGGGACGCTCCCGCGGAGGCTTCACGACCAAAATCCACCTCGCCGCGGAGGGACGATGCCGACCCCTCGCCCTCGTCCTGACACCCGGACACTACGGCGACGGCCCTCAGCTCGAGCGCGTGCTGGAGCAGGTATCCGTGCCTCGCACCGGAGTCGGGCGGCCCCGCACTCGCCCCGACCATGTCCTGGCGGACAAGGCCTACACGTCCCGAATTAACCGTCGTTACCTGCGACGACGTGGAATCCGGCACACCATCCCCGAACGTCTCGACCAGCAAGAACACCGCCGCAACCGCGGTTCCCGAGGCGGCCGGCCCACCGGTTTCGACAGCGAGCGCTACAAGAAGCGCAACACCGTCGAACGCGCCATCAACCGGTTGAAGGGCTTCCGAGCCGTCGCCACCCGCTACGAGAAACGCGCCTACATCTACCTCGGCACCGTCACACTCGCAGCACTCCTGATCTGGCTCCGCACATGATCCGAGAAACAGCGCCTAGTACTCCAGCAGGATTTCGCTGTCTGACCTGCGGGTTTCGCTGGGCGGCTGGAGTGTAGCGGGCTGTGGAGTGGTCAGGGGCGGTCTCACGGAGGCCGCCCCTCGAACGTGCGACAACGCCGCAGGTAATGACAGCGACGGGCGACTGCCTGGCGTCGTCGGCGCCAGTTCGACCAGCTCATCGCGTGGCGTCGGCCTCGGCGTCCGCGCAGGTGCGGGGGCCGGGGACGACAAGCTGCCAGGAGTCGCCGAACCTCCGCCACTGTGAGCGCGATGGCCCCGGCTGCCTCACCGGTTCCGCCCCCTTTCCCTGGCCTGGTGTGCCGTGGCTGCCAGGAAGGCGTGCGCGAGCATGGCGAGGGTGATGTGCCGGTACCAGCCCACGTAACGGCGGACTTCGTACTGGTCCAAGCCGCACTCGTTCTTCGCGGCCTGGAAACACTCCTCGATCGCCCAGCGCGACCCGGCGATCCGCACCAGTTCCCGGGCGGTGGTCTCCAAAGGGGCGTAGGCGAGGTAGTAGGCGACTTCGTCGGGCTTGCGGATGCTGCGACGGGCCAGCGCCCACCGCATCCGATGGGGGACCTCGCCCTGGTAGTCGAACTCGGCGACGGCCGGCAGCCGCACCGCCGCCCAGTGGTAGACCCGCGGTCCCTTCGCGCCGTCTCCGCATGAGATCTTCTCCCACGCCTCGGCCGGGGCCTGTGCGAACAGGCCCTCGATGCGGGGACAGCCCACAGTGAACTGGGACTTGGGCACGGCCAGCACATAGCCGACGCCCGACTGCTCCAGCAGCCGACGGAAGCGACTCTCCTGGCCGTAGGCGGAATCCGCAGTGACCCAGGCGATGGGCAGCGGTGAGGCGAGGGCCCGCAGCACCATGCGCCGGGCCAGTTCGCCCTTGGTGGCAAACGCCTGGTCGTCGGGGACTTTGGCCGCGCGGCAGCGTTCACGGTCCTCGGCCCAGGACTTGGGCAGATACAACTCCCGGTCCACCAAGGCGCGCCCGCGGCCGGAGGCGTAGGCGGCGAAGACACCGATCTGGCAGTTCTCGGTGCGGCCGGCGGTTCCGGAGTATTGGCGCTGAACCCCGGCGGAGGTGGTGCCCTTCTTGATGAAGCCGGTGTCGTCGATGATGAGGACCCCGCCGTCCTCACCGAGCTTGTCGGCGACGTATTGCTGCAGGTCGTCGCGGATGTCGTCGGGCTCCCACTTTGCGCCGGCGAGCAGGTGCTGCAGACCGTCGGGGGTGGCATGGCCTGCCTGTTCGGCCAGCTGCCAGCTGTTCTTTCGGGCCACCGGGGCGAGCAGTCCGCGTACGTAGTCACGCATGCGGCGGCGAAGCTCCACACGGCCGAAGTGATGACCGATGGTCACGAAGAGGTCGTCCAGTTCAAGGTCCCACTGCTCGGCAGCACTCTCGAAGATCACGTGGGGAGCTTTCCCAACCGCTGTCATTACCTGCGGCGTTGTCGCACGTTCGAGGGGCGGCCTCCGTGAGACCGCCCCTGACCACTCCACAGCCCGCTACACTCCAGCCGCCCAGCGAAACCCGCAGGTCAGACAGCGAAATCCTGCTGGAGTACTAGTCCGATGACCCGGAAGGAACTCGGCCGGCGCCTGCGGCTCCACGTTTACCCGGTGCTTGGTTCCCGACCGATCGGGACTTTCCGGCCCGAGCACATCAGGGAACTTCTCGCCGCGCTGGAAGCAAAGCCTGGCGTGAGCGCTTCCTACGCCCGGAACATCTTCGCGGACGTTCAGTCTGTCCTGTCCGCCGCTGTCGATGACTCGTTGCTGTCGCGCAACCCGTGCGGCGCGCGTACCGTACGGCGACCCAAGCCTGACGCGCATCCCGTCGTCCCGTGGGTGCCCGCCCAGGTGTTCGCCGTTCGAGCGGCGCTCCTGGAGCGGTACCGAGCGATGGTCGATGTCGGAGCCGGATGCGGGCTGCGCCAGGGCGAGGTGTTCGGGCTGGCAGAGGACGCCATCGACTCCGACGGGCGCACGCTCCATGTGGTCCGGCAGATCAAGCACGTGGAAGGGCGCCCGGTGTTCGCGCTCCCCAAGGGTGGCAAGAAGCGGGACGTGCCGTTGCCCAGCTCCGTGGCGGAAGCGCTCCGGGCGCACCTGGACGCCTGCAAGCCCGTAGAGATCACGTTGCCGTGGGACGTGCCGGAGGGGCCGAAAGTGTCCGCCCGGCTGATCTTTACGGCTGAACAAGGCGGCGTCGTGCGGCGGAGCAACTTCAACGGAAAGGAGTGGAAGCCCGCTCTCGCCGTCGTGGGTCTCATCCCCGATGCGGATGAGGACGGCAAGTACGCGTCGGCGCGCGAGCACGGGATGCACGCCCTACGGCATTTCTACGCTTCCGCGTTGTTGGACGCGGGCGAGAACATCAAGGCCGTCAGCGAGTACATGGGGCATGCTGATCCGGGACTGACGCTGCGGGTTTACGCCCACCTGATGCCAGACAGCCGCGAGCGTGCCCGTCTCGCCATTGATTCGGTGTTTCAGCGCCTGTTCCAGGAAGATCACGGCCCACAGACGGCCCAGTGAGACTCGGACGGCCCCTGGCCAGCCCTTCTGCGCAGGTCAGGGGCCGTTGCCCCGAGAGAACCCTCTGAAGTTGCTCAAGTCTGCTTTGGGTCCGCGGGGCCGGGGGCATCCCCCTCTCACGCAAGAAGCGGTCACGCAAAGACGCGGGGGGCTCGCTTCGGGGGAACGAAAGGACGGTGAGTGCAATGGCAGTTTTCGTCGGGATCGTGATCGTGCTGTTCGTCGTGTTCGTGGTCGTCAAGATGGCGTCCGGCTCCGGCCCTGGCAAGCGTGTCAAGGGGAGCCGCCGGGGCACGGCGGCCGGCAGCAGCGGGGGCGGCTGGTGGGCGGGTGGCGGTGACTCGGGCGGGCATTCCTGCGGTGGCGGTTCTTCGTGCGGCGGCGGCTCGTCCTGCGGCGGCGGGGGAGGATGCGGTGGCGGAGGCAGCTGACACGGGGCAGCTGGTCCGCGACCACTGAAGGCACCTGGCGGGTGAACTCCCGCCGGGTGCCTCCTTGTTGATGTCCTTCCCGGTACTTTTTAGTTGAACAGTTGAACCCTGAGGCCCCCGACGGGATGAAACGACTCCAAGTTGGGTAAAAAGGCTGTGGGCGTCGCGCAGTTCATGATTCCCTCGCTGTTGGAACCTGTAGGAACCATCCAGCCCTCGGACCTGATGTGGACCCGAGCAGGCGTTCCCCCGGATTTTTTCAACTCCCCTCAGGGACGCCCCCGGTCCACGTGTCCTCCCGCCGAAGCGTGTTTTGCGGAGCCGACCCATGCTCACGACCCTCCATACTGCGTATACCGACACCCGTGCCGACGATCTCGCCTGGGCGCTGGGCCGGGAGCCGCTCCCCGCCCTGGCCGTCCTAGACCTCGAACTGTCCGGAGCGAAGCTGCAGTTGAGACTGCTGGGCGCCTCCCACCAGGTGCTCCTCGAGGAGAAGCAGGGCAACTGCTCAGAGACCGTCGCCTGCATGTCCGGCTCCAGCACGCCGCTGCCGCTCGGCGTTGCCAAGCGGCTCGGCGACTGGGAGTACGAGTTCGCGGCGCGCGTCGAGACGCTCTCGAACCGTTCGTTCGCGGGCCGGGCGCAGGAGTTGCTCGCGCTGGTCGCCGACCATCCGATGGGTCTCGCCGGAACGTTTCCCGGCTCTCCGCACGCTTTCACGGCGATGCTGGCTCAGCGTCTGGACGGACAGGTGCGCTGGCGCACATGGCACGCGTATCCGCAGGAGGGCCGTCTTGTCGTCACCCGTACGCGGGTCGGCCGCGTCCTCCCCGCCGGCTCGCTCCACGCTGAGATGCCCCCCGGCGCCCGCGCCGTAGTTTGAACCCTTGTGGGTGACAGGAAGCATGCAAACCCTGACGTAGCGTTACGAACATGATCGATCGGCAGCAGACTTCACCGCCTCCGTACGTGGTGCGGCTGCCCGTGCGCCCCGACGCCGGCCGGTATCTGGTGCTGACAGCGGTCTTCGTCTGCGCCGCCTGCGGATTGGTGTACGAACTCGAACTGGTCGCCCTCGCCTCGTACTTGATCGGCGACTCCGTCACGCAGGCGTCCGTCGTGCTGTCCGTGATGGTCTTTGCGATGGGCATCGGCTCGCTCCTCGCGAAGCGGCTGCGCTGCCGGCCCGCGGTCGGATTCGGCCTGCTGGAGACGGCACTTGCCCTGGTCGGCGGCTGCTCGGCGCTCGTGCTGTACGCGGCGTTCGCCTGGATCGGCGAATCCCGGTTCGTGCTGGTGGGCTTCTCTCTCGCGATCGGGGTGCTGATCGGCGCGGAGATCCCACTGCTGATGTCGCTGATCCAGCGCATCTCGCGGCGCGACGCGGAAGGGACGGTCGCGGATCTGTTCGCCGCGGACTATGTGGGCGCGCTGGTGGGCGGGCTCGCCTTTCCATTCCTGCTGCTGCCGTGGCTGGGGCAGTTGACGGGCGCGCTGCTGACGGGCGCCGTCAATGCGGCGGCGGGCGGCTCGCTCGTGCTGTGGCTGTTCCGGCGGGATCTGACAGGGCGTTGGCGCGCGGGGCTGCTGGTCGCCAATGTCACGGTGCTCGCGGTGCTGGCGACCGCGGCCGTGCTGGTCGACGACTTCGAGCGTGCGGCGCGCACGGCGGTGTACGGGGACCACGTGCGGGTCGCCGTACACACCGGTGTCCAGGAAGTCGTCCTCACCGGTGGGCGGTCGGGGCCGCTGGACCTGTTCCTGGACGGGCGGCTGCGGGTCAGCGGGCGCGACGAGTACCGCTACCACGAGGCGCTGGTCCACCCGGCGATGCGGGGGCGGCATGCGCGGGTGCTGATCCTGGGCGGGGGCGACGGGCTGGCGGCGCGGGAGGTGCTGCGCTATCCGGACGTCGTGTCGGTGACCGTCGTCGAGCTGGATCCGGGGGTCGTGCGGCTGGCCCGGACGGATCCGGCGCTCGCCGAGCTGAACGGGTATGCGTATCGAGACCGGCGGGTGCGGGTGGTCACGGCGGACGCTTTCACATGGCTGCGGGTGCCCAGAGGGACGTACGACGTGGTGATCTCGGATCTGCCGGATCCGGGCATCACACCGAGCACAAAGCTGTACTCGCAGGAGTTCTACGGACTCGCCGCGCGGGTCCTCGCGGACGGCGGGCGCCTGGCCGTGCACGCGGGGCCGCTGGCCTCGCGGCCGCTGACGTACTGGACGGTCGACGCGACGCTGCGAGCGGCGGGGTTCGGCACCCGTCCGTACCGCGCCACCGGCCGCCTGGCCGGGCCTGCGGGCCCGGACCGCTCCACCGGCACGGCGTCCGCGCCGGACGACTGGGGATTCCTGCTCGCCGCGCCGGGCCGGCTGCCGGACCTTGCGCTCGCGCCCGACGCGCCCCCGCTGCGGACGCTGGACGCGGCGGTGCTGGCGGAGGCGTCGTGGGGCGCGGAGCGCACGCGATGGGTGGACCTGCCGGCGTCGACTCTGGTGCACCCGCGCTACACCGACTGAAACGCAGACGTGGGCGTCCTGCCTGAGTAGGCTCGGCTCCCATGGAGCATGAGGTGTTCGTTCCGGTTGCGGCAGAGACCGTCCGACAGGCCCTGAGGGACCCTGCGCGGGTCGCGCGCTGTGTGCCCGGTCTCCAACAGGACGCGGACGCGTCGGCGGGCCCGCTCTCGGGCCGCCTGAAGCTCCGGATCGGCGGCCACACGATCACCTACCGCGGCACCTTGCGCATCGTGGAACAGGGCGAGGCCTTCGCGGCGGAGGGCGAGGGCGTGGAGGCACGCGGCTCGGGCTCGGCGAAGGTGACGCTGACGATCGGCCTGAAGCCGTCGGAAGGCGGCACGACGCTGACCTTCACGGGAACGGCACGCTCGGAGGGCCGGCTGTCGGAGCTGGAGCCGTCAACGGCCCAATCCGCTGCCCGCAGACTCCTGGACCGCGCGGCGGAGAGCCTGTCCTCGACTGCGGGGGCGTCTGACGACGCGGGCGAGGTACAGCCCGGGGCCGGGGACGCCGTCGCGTCCGGCGACGCGAAGGGTACGGACGGCGTGGACGACGCCGTTGCCTCTGGCGACGCCTCGTCCCGCGAAGGGGCGGACGCCGCCGATACGTCCGGCGACGCGGGTGCGCCCGCGACTGCGGGAGGCAATGCGCCCGGCGCCGCGGGCAGCGCCGCGGGCCGTGATGCGGCTGAAGGCGACGACGTTGAGCGCCCAGGCGGGGTGGACTCCGGCGACGCCGGTGGAAGCGCGGCCGAGGCTCCCAAGGGCCCGGACGCGGGCGCCGCCGAGCGTCCTGACGCGGCGGACGACGACGCAGGCGCGACGCAGCCCATCGCCGACGACGCCGAGGGTCCGGGTGACAGCGAGCCGGCCGGGTCCGTGTTTGACGCGCCCGTGCCCGCGCCCTCGTTGGATCCGCTGGCCGACGCCGAGTTCGGCGGGGACGAGCCGCCCGCCGAAGCCGCCCACGCGCGGCGGACCATGATCGGGCGCAGTGCCGAGGAAGTCGATCACGCGCCGCCGCGCGGGCGTTACGCGCCCGTGCCCGCGCCCGACGCCGGGTCCGCCAGTGCCACCCTGCGCTGGATCGCACCTGCCGCCGCTCTCGCGCTCGCATCCGCCGTGGTCGTCGGACGCGTGCTGCGCCGCCGTAAGTAGCCGCCGCCAGTACTGTCGTTGTGTGAGTAGCAGCGAAGAGAGCATCCGGCTGGCCGCCGGAGACGTCGAGTTGACCGTCCACCCCCACAACGGCTGCCGTGTCGCAAGCCTGACCATCGGCGGCACCGAAGTGCTCCGCCAGGGCGAGCGGTACGGCTCCTTCCCCATGGTCCCCTGGTGCGGCCGCGTCGCAGGCGGCCTGTTCCACAACGGCGACGTACCTCACCGACTGCCGCTCAACTCCCCGCCCCACGCCATCCACGGCACCGGACGCGACACCGCCTGGCGCACCGCCCGCACCACCAAGAGCGAGGCCGCCTTCACCTACGACCTCGCCGAGCCGTGGCCGTACACCGGCCGTGTCACTCAGACCCTCGATCTCGCCGAGGACGCGCTCACCCTCACCATGGGCATCGAGACGTATGACACGTCCTTCCCGGCGCAGGCCGGCTGGCACCCCTGGTTCCGCCGCAACCTCGGCGGCGAAGACGCGCGCCTCGACTTCACGGCCGAGTGGCAGGAGGAGCGCGGAGCCGACCACCTGCCCACCGGACGGCGCATCGCGCCCCGCCCCGGCCCCTGGGACGACTGCTTCGGGATGCCCGACGGCGTCAAGGTCACCCTCACCTGGCCGCAGCAGCTGGAGCTCACCGTCACCAGCCGCGCCGAATGGGTCGTGATCTACGACGAGCAGGCTGAGGCTGTCTGCGTCGAACCGCAGTCCGGCCCGCCGAACGGCCTCAACACCCACCCCCAGCTCGTCACCCCGATCGAACCCCTGGAGATCGCGACAACCTGGAGCTGGCGCCGCCTTTAAGCTGGCGAGCATGACTGACGTACGTGCTGAGCTGCTCCAGCAGATCAAGGACAAGGCCGTGGTGCACGGCAAGGTGACCCTCTCCTCGGGTCTTGAGGCCGACTACTACGTGGACCTGCGCCGGATCACGCTGGACGGCGCCGCCGCCCCGCTGGTCGGTCAGGTGATGTCCGACCTGACCGCGGAGCTGGACTTCGACTGCGTCGGCGGGCTGACCCTCGGCGCCGACCCGGTGGCGACCGCGATCCTGCACGCCTGCGCCGCCCGCGGAAAGCGCATCGACGCCTTCGTCGTTCGCAAGGCCGCCAAGGCGCACGGCATGCAGCGTCGCGTCGAGGGCCCCGAGATCAAGGGCCGCCGCTGCCTGGTCGTCGAGGACACCTCCACCACCGGCGGTTCCCCGCTGACCGCCGTCGAGGCCGTCCGCGAGGCCGGCGGCGAGGTCGTCGCGGTCGCCACGATCGTCGACCGGGCGACCGGCGCGGGCGAGAAGATCAGCTCCACGGCAGGCGTTCCGTACCTCTACGCATACTCCCTGGAAGAGCTCGAGCTCGCCTGATCATGCTCTGACCTGCGGCGATAGCGAGGCCTTGGCTGTTTCACGTGAAACAGCCAGGGCCTCGCGCATGTCCGGGCAGCACGCCTGGTGGAGCCGAGCCAAGAGTCTGGAAAGATAGGCGCCGACGATGACGTCGCCCCCAGGTCAGGGCCTAAGCACCACATACCCGCACATCACAAGGAGCGGACACATGCCCATCGCGACTCCCGAGGTCTACAACGAGATGCTCGACCGGGCGAAGGCAGGCAAGTTCGCCTACCCGGCCATCAATGTGACCTCGTCCCAGACCCTGCACGCTGCGCTGCGCGGCTTCGCGGAGGCCGAGAGCGACGGCATCATCCAGATTTCGACCGGCGGTGCCGAGTTCCTGGGTGGCCAGCACAACAAGGACATGGTCACCGGCGCCGTCGCCCTCGCCGAGTTCGCGCACATCGTCGCCGCCAAGTACGACGTCACCGTCGCGCTGCACACCGACCACTGCCCCAAGGACAAGCTGGACGGCTATGTCCGCCCGCTGCTCGCCATCTCCGCCGAGCGTGTCGCAGGCGGCCAGAACCCGCTGTTCCAGTCCCACATGTGGGACGGCTCGGCCGAGACGCTCGCCGACAACCTGGCTGTCGCCCAGGAGCTGCTGGCGCAGGCCGCCGCCGCCAAGATCATCCTCGAGGTCGAGATCACCCCGACCGGTGGCGAGGAGGACGGCGTCACCCACGAGATCAACGACGAGCTGTACACCACCGTCGAGGACGCGCTGCGCACCGCCGAGGCGCTCGGCCTGGGCGAGAAGGGCCGTTACCTGCTGGCCGCCTCCTTCGGCAACGTCCACGGCGTCTACAAGCCGGGCAATGTCGTACTCCGCCCCGAGCTGCTGAAGGACCTGCAGCAGGGCGTCGGTGAGAAGTACGGCACGTCGAACCCCTTCGACTTCGTCTTCCACGGCGGCTCCGGCTCCACGGCCGAGGAGATCGCGACCGCCCTGGAGAACGGCGTCGTGAAGATGAACCTCGACACCGACACCCAGTACGCCTTCACGCGCCCCGTCGCGGACCACATGTTCAAGAACTACGACGGCGTCCTGAAGGTCGACGGCGAGGTCGGCTCCAAGAAGACCTACGACCCGCGTACCTGGGGCAAGGCGGCCGAGGCCGGCATGGCCAAGCGCGTCGCCGAGGCCTGTGCCGCGCTGCGCTCCACCGGCACCAAGCTCAAGTAAGCGCCGTTTCGCTCGACGGGCCCGGCACCCCTTCGCGGGGGTGCCGGGCCCGCGGCATGCCCCGGGAAGGACTTCAACGTGAGCTATGACTTCGACACTCCCGTCGACCGCCGCGGCACATGGTGCATCCAGTGGGACGGCGTCGCGGCCCGTTTCGGTGCCGAAGGGCTGCTGCCCTTCACCATCTCCGACATGGACTTCACCTCCCCGCCAGAGGTGCTGGAGGCGCTTCAGCGGCGTATCGCGCACGGAGTCTTCGGCTACACCGACTGGCGGCACGACGACTTTCTGTCCGCGGTGGGCGACTGGTACTCGAGCCGGTACGGCACCGAGATCGACACCGGGCGCATCGTCTACGGGCCCTCCGTCCTCAATCAGCTCTCCCAGCTGCTGCGGATGTGGACCGAGCCGGGCGACGGCGTGGTCGTCCACACCCCGACGTACGACGGCTTCCTCAAGGCGATATCCGGCCTCGGGCGGGAGCTGCGCGGGGTTCCGGTCGGCGACATGGCCGCTCTGGAGCGGCAGCTCGCCCGCCCCGACAGCAAGGTGCTGGTCCTCTGCTCGCCCCACAATCCCACCGGCCGGGTGTGGACCGAGGCCGAGCTGGCTCAGACGGCCGGGCTGGCGGCCGCGCACGGCGTCGCGGTCGTCAGCGACGAGATACACGCCGACTTCGTGCACCCCGATTTTGTATCGGACGGGCAGCGCCATCTGCCGTGGACGCGGTTCGGGACCGGCCGCTGGGCGCTGATCACCTCCGCCACCAAGGCCTTCAACTTCCCCGCGCTGAGCGGTTCGTACGGGATCATCGGCGACCCCGACGACCATGCGGAGTTTCTGCGCCGGATGCAGACGGGCGAGGGGCTCGCCTCGCCCGCCGTGCTGTCGCTGACCGCGCACATAGCGGCGTACCGCGAGGGCGGGCCCTGGCTGGACGCGCTCGGCGCGTATGTGGCGGGGAATCTGCGGATGGTCGCGGAACGGCTCGGGTCCGCGTTTCCGGAGCTCGGCTGGCGGCCGCCCCAGGCCGGCTATCTCGCCTGGATCGATCTGCGGCCGCTCGGCGTCGACGACGCGGACCTGCAACGGGAGCTGATCGAGCGGGAGAGGGTCGCGATCATGCCGGGCACGACGTACGGCTGCGACGGTTTCGTACGGTTCAACGTCGGCTGTCCCCGGGCCAAGGCGGAGCAGGGTGTGGACGCCCTGATCCGTGCCCTCCGCCGGCTGGCCTGAGGCGCCCGACGCGGGGATGATCCGGGGTATGGACGAGAGGCCCGGGGAGACAGGTCCGGGAGAGAAGCGCTCGGAGCAGATGAGCCCGGCGGGGATGAGCCCGGCGGGGATGAGCCCGGAGCAGATGAGCTCGGGGGAGATGAGCTCGGGGGAGAAGGTTCCGGGGGAGAACCTTCCGGGCCGCATCAGGCTGTCCACCGCCACCGGCCGCTGGGTGATTCTGACGACCGTGCTCGGGTCCAGCATGGCGCTGCTGGACTCGACCGTCGTCAATGTTGCACTGCCCCGCATCGGGCGCGACCTCAACAGCGACCTGGCGGTCCTGCAGTGGACCGTCAATGCCTACATGCTCACCCTGGCCTCGTTGATCCTGCTGGGCGGGGCGCTCGGTGACCGCTATGGGCGGCGGAAGATCTTCGTGCTCGGTGTGGTGTGGTTCGCGGTGGGCTCGCTGCTGTGCGGTCTCGCCCCCAATGACCTGGTCCTGGTGGGCGCGCGTGCCCTGCAGGGCATCGGCGGTGCGCTGCTCACCCCGGGGTCGCTGGCCCTGATCCAGGCGAGCTTCCACCCCGACGACCGGGCCCGCGCGGTCGGGCTGTGGTCGGGGCTCGGCGGCGTCGGGGCGGCGATCGGCCCGTTCGTGGGCGGCTGGCTCGTCGACGGCCCCGGCTGGCGCTGGGTGTTCCTGCTCAATGTGCCGCTGGCCGCGCTGTGTGTGCCGGTCGCTCTCCGACATGTGCCGGAGTCGCGCGACCCGGAGCACCACGGCCGGTTCGATGTGCTGGGGGCGGCGCTCGGCGCGGTGGCGCTGGCGCTGGTGACGTACGCGCTCATCGCGCCGCAGGTGTGGGCGGGCGTGGCGGGCGTCGTCGTCGGGGCGGCCTTCGTGCTCGTCGAGCGGCGGCGGCCGGATCCGATGCTGCCGCCGTCGATCTTCCGCTCACGGCAGTTCACCGCGGTCAATATCGTGACGCTGTGCGTGTACGCGGCCTTCGCCGGGTTCTTCTTCCTGACCGCCCTGCAACTCCAGGTCGTGGTCGGCTACTCGGCACTCGGCGCCGGGACCGCGCTGCTGCCCACCACCGTGCTGATGCTGCTCCTGTCCGCGCGATCGGGCGAATTGGCACAGCGGATCGGCCCGCGCATACCGCTCACCGTGGGCCCGCTGCTGTGCGCGGGCGGGATGCTGCTGATGCTGCGCGTGGACGAGAACGCCTCGTATCTGTCCGATGTGCTGCCCGCGCTGCTGGTCATGGGCATGGGCATGGTGACGCTGGTGGCGCCGCTGACCGCGACGGTGCTGGCCTCCGTGGATGTCGGGCGGGCGGGGCTTGCGAGCGGCATCAACAACGCGGCCGCCCGCGCGGCCGGTCTGCTCGCGGTGGCCGCGCTGCCGCTGCTGGCGGGGATGGGCCCGGAGGCGTACCGCTCGGCGACGGAGTTCGAGGAGACGTTCCGGCGGGCGATGCCGATGTGTGCGGGCGTGCTGGTGTTGGGGTCGGTGATCGCGTGGCTGACGGTGCGGAGGCCGGGGGTGGGGCGGTGCCATCCGGAGTGCAGGATGAGCTGCGCGGTTTCGGCGCCACCGCTGGAGCCGGCGTCGTCGGTAGCCGAACCGGGGCTGCGGCCCAGGCCCGCGGCGCCCACGCCCGATGGGTAGCCGGGGCTCCGCCACAGACCTCGGCCCCCGGACCCGGGGGCCACGCCCTGCGGGCCGGCGGGACCCCCAGCGCCCGCAATCGCCGGCGGCGCTGGTGAGGCGCGGCGGCACGGATTTCCCATGGACCTGGGACACTGGAACCCATGGCAATCCATGAAAATCTCCTGGGGGGACCGCCCCCGACCCACCTGCCCGACGAACCCGAGCCGCGCGAGCTTCTCGCCGCCGGGACGGCCCCCGCCGAGGTCGCGGCCAAGTACCCGACCTCCTCGCTGGCCTGGGCTCAGCTCGCCGACGACGCCTTCGAGGCCGGCCGCGTCGTGGAGTCGTACGCCTACGCCCGCACCGGCTACCACCGGGGCCTCGACTCGCTTCGCCGCAGCGGCTGGAAGGGCCATGGCCCGGTGCCGTGGGAGCACGAGCCGAACCGCGGCTTCCTGCGTGCGCTGCACGCGCTGGCCCGCGCCGCGCAGGCGATCGGTGAGCAGGCGGAGTACGAGCGCTGCACGACGTTCCTGCGCGACTCCTCGCAGACCGCGGCCGACACGCTGAGCTGACGCCCCCGCGCCGAAAACAGAACCGAAGGCCCGTATCCCCCGTCTGTACAGGGGGTGCGGGCTTTTCGGCGCTCCGGCTCACACTGGCGATGTACACAGGGGGCGTTTGGCTTGGGCAGTCGCAGCCGTCGAAAACGGGCGCCCCGTCGCCCTCCACTGACCCGGATACTCCTGCCCGGCGTTGCCCTCGCCGCCCTGTCCCTCGGCGGCGGCGCGGCCCTCGCACACTGGCACGGCAGCACGAAGCCCGCCCCGGAGGCGGCCGAGGGCCCCGTCCGGCCGCCCTTGGCGGCGGCCGTGACCCCCGAGCCGCGCGACACCGCATCGGCGCCCTCCCGCAGTCGTACGGATCCGACCACCGAGCCGTCCAAAAAGACACCGCCGAAGCGCAAGCCGCCCACCAAGGTTCCCGCCTCCGGCAACGGCACCTTCGCCACGGCCCAGGACGCCGGCCGGACGTCCGGCTCGGGCACCCTGCGCCGCTACCGCGTACAGGTCGAGAACGGCATCGACATCTCCGCGAAGGACGCCGCCGCCGAGATCCAGCAGATCCTCGCCCACCCGCGCGGCTGGGCCGCGCACGGCCGCGGCTCCTTCCAGCTCGTCGCCGCGGACGCCGCCGCCGACTTCGTGATCAGGATCGCCACCCCGGCCACCGCGGACCGGCTCTGTCGCGAGCAGGGATTTGACACCCACGGCGAGCTGAACTGCGAGACCACCGACGGTGTCGTCGTGAATCTGCGGCGCTGGATGCTGGGCTCGCCGACGTTCGCCGGAGCGCCCGCCGAGTACCGGCATCTGATCATCAACCACGAGGTCGGACACGAGATCGGCATCCGCCGCCACCTGGGCTGCGGCGGCGTCGGCAAGCCCGCGCCGGTGATGATGCAGCAGATCAAGGGGCTCGACGGCTGCCGTTCCAATGCCTGGCCGTACGCCGAGGACGGGACGTACATCACAGGCCCGACGCTCTGACCGGCGAAAGAGCAGGCGGCTTATGATGCCGGTGGGGACCGGGGCTCCCGAGCCAACAGGAAGGGGCGGACCGCTACCCGGACACGTCGAGGAGACAGCGATGTCACATGACGCGACCCCGAATCTCGATTTCGCGGGCACCACTCCCTACGAGGACTATGTCCAGGCGGACGTCCTCACCCACCTCCAGCACCCTCTCTCGGACGACCCGGGCGAGATGGTCTTCCTGGTCACCACCCAGGTGATGGAGCTGTGGTTCACCGTCATCGTCCACGAGTGGGAGACGGCCGCCGCCGCACTGCGCGAGGACAATCTGCCCGTCGCCCTGGCCGCGCTGAAGCGCAGCACGTACGAGCTCGAATCGCTCAACGCCTCCTGGAAGCCGCTGGCGCATCTGACGCCCGCGCAGTTCAATGCGTACCGCAGTGCCCTGGGCGAGGGATCCGGCTTCCAGTCCGCGATGTACCGGCGGATGGAGTTCCTGCTCGGTGAGAAGTCGGCGTCGATGCTGGTGCCGCACCGGGGGGCGCCGCGCGTCCACGCGGAGCTGGAGAAGGCGCTGCAGGCGCCGAGCCTGTACGACGAGGTGCTGCGGCTGCTCGCGCGGCGCGGGCTGTCCGTGCCGGCCTCGGTCCTCGATCGTGACCTGTCCCAGAAGTACGAGCCGTCGGCGGAGGTCGAGGAGGTCTGGGCCGCGGTGTACGGCGGCGCGGACCAGGACACCGAACTGGTGCGTCTCGGCGAGGCGTTGACGGATGTCGGCGAGCTGGTGTGGCGCTGGCGCAACGACCATCTGGTCGCGACGCGGCGGGCGATGGGCTCGAAGGCGGGGACGGGCGGCTCGGCGGGGGTGGCCTGGCTGGAGAAGCGGGCCCGCAAGAACGTGTTCCCCGAGCTGTGGACGGCGCGCAGCCATGTCTGAGTCCTTCGCCCAGAGGGCCGCGGCGCTGGACGCCGCCGATGAACTGGCCGGGGCGCGCAAGCTTTTCGCGCTCGACGAGGCCGTGTATCTGGACGGGAACTCGCTGGGCGCGCTGCCCGCGCATGTGCCCGCGCGGGTCGCGGATGTGGTGACCCGGCAGTGGGGTGAGCTGCGGATCCGCTCGTGGGACGAGAGCGGGTGGTGGACGGCGCCCGAGCGGATCGGTGACCGGATTGCGCCGCTGGTCGGTGCGGCGCCCGGCCAGGTCGTGGTCGGTGACTCCACAAGCGTCAATGTTTTCAAGGCGGTTGTGGGTGCGGTGCGGCTCGGCGGGGACGACTCCCGTACGGACATCGTCGTCGATGCGACGACGTTCCCGACAGACGGCTATATCGCCCAGTCGGCGGCCCGGATGACGGGCAAGCGCCTGGTCCCGGTCGCGCCCGCGGACCTCCCGGCGGCGCTCGGCCCGCGCACGGCGCTCGCGCTGGTCAACCATGTCGACTACCGCACGGGCCGCCTCCACGATCTGCCGTCGCTGACAGCGGCGATCCACGAGGCGGGCGCGCTGGCGGTCTGGGACCTGTGCCACAGCGCGGGCGCGCTGCCGGTCGGCCTGGACGCGCACGGCGTGGACCTGGCGGTCGGCTGCACCTACAAGTACCTGAACGGCGGCCCGGGTTCACCGGCGTATCTGTACGTCGCCGAGCGCCATCAGGCGGCCTTCGACTCCCCGCTGCCGGGCTGGAACTCGCACACGGACCCGTTCGCGATGTCCGCCGGGTTCGAGGCGGCGGCGGGCGCGGTCCGGGGGCGGGTGGGAACGCCCGACATCCTGTCCATGCTGGCGCTGGAGGCGGCGCTGGATGTGTGGGACGGGGTCTCGATCGACGCCGTACGGGCGAAGAGCCTGGCGCTGACGGACTTCTTCCTGGAGTGCGTCGAGGCGTATGTGCCGGGGGGCGCGGTCACCTCGCTGACCCCGGCGGACCACGGCGCGCGCGGCAGCCAGGTCGCACTGCGGTGCGCGGATGCGCCCGCCGTGATGGAGAAGCTGATCGCGCGGGGAGTGGTGGGGGACTTGCGGCGGCCGGATGTACTGCGGTTCGGGTTCACGCCGTTGTATGTGGGCTTCGGGGACACGGAGCGGGCGGCGGCGACGCTGGCGGAGGTGCTGGCCTGAGCCTGGTGGCCTTTCCCCTCCCCGCCCTCCCCCAGGCGAAGCTCCGGGGGAGGGCGGGGAGGGGGAACACCCCCTGGCCGGGCCACCCGCCCTCGCGGCCCATGATCGCGGCGCAGGACTGATACCGTCCCCGCTGGTCAGGTCAATTCCGCCACTACGTCGGAAGGTTGGAGCCGTAATGCCGGACCCCGTCGCCCGTGACGCCGCCGAGGCCGAGTCGGCCTTCTCGCATCCCGCCGTCGCGCCGGACGTTTCCGTCCCGTACGGGGACCATCCCGACCAGGTCGTCGACTTCTACGCGCCCCGTGAGGGGCAGGCCAGTGTGCCGCTCGTCGTGCTTCTGCACGGCGGGGCCTGGCGGGCGGCGTACGACCGGCAGCATGTCACCCCCTTCGCCGATTTTCTGGCCCGCCGCGGGCTCGCCGTCGCCAATGTGGAGTACCGGCGGGGGAGCGAGATTCCGCAGCAGCGCGGGAGCGGTCCCGTCGCCGGGCGGTGGCCGGAGACCTTCGACGACGTCGCCGCCGCGATGGACGCGCTGCCCGCTCTCGCCCGGAAGGCGCTGCCCCAGGCGGACGTCCGGCGGATCGTCGTGACCGGGCACTCCGCCGGCGGTCAGCTCGCGCTCTGGGCCGCCGCGCGGCATGTGCTGCCCGTCGGTTCGCTCTGGCGGCTCCCCGCGCCGCCCGCGCTGCGCGGGGTCGTCGCGCTTGCCCCGATCGCCGACTTCGCGCAGGCCGTCGAGCTCGACGTCTGCGCGGGCGCGGTCATCCAACTCCTCGGCGGACAGGCCGAGTTCGAGGCGCGCGGCCCGTATGTCGATCCGGCCGCGCTGCTGCCGACCGGCATCGCCACCGTCGTCGTGCAGGGCCGCGCCGACATCACCGTGCCGTACGCCGTCGCCGAGTCGTACGTCGACGCCGCGGCCAAGGCGGGCGAGACCGTCGGGCTGACCCTCCTGGAGGACGTCGGGCACTTCCCGCTCATCGACCCGGCGGCGGACGCCTGCGCCGTCGTCGCCGAGGAGATCGCCCAACTGGCTTGGTAGCCCGTGCTGCCGGGGACGTGACGCCGACCTCATGCGGACAGAAGCCGACCGCAAGACCACCTCGCGTTCTTCCCATGACGAATCTCAACCTTCGCGCAGTGGGCGAGCGGGCGCACGGACGCGTTCCGTTCCTAGTCAGAGCGGTCCTACCAGGTAGTACTCAGGACGGACGCGGCAGAATCCGCAGCGATGCTGACGACCGCGTCCGTCCTTCCGCATACCTTTCTGTACGTGACCGAGAAGACCCGCAGCCCCGAGTACCGCCTGACCATGGGCGCGCTGAGCGGCCTCCGCCAGGACCTGTTCCAGGACGCCTTCGCCTACCGGCCGCTGCCGCCCAGGCGGAGGGACGGCCCGCGCGCCCGCCGGCTCCCGGGCCGGATACGCGACTACGCGCAGTGGACTCCGCACGCCGTGGTGGCGGGCGTGGCGCTGCTCGTGCTCTTCATGGCGGGTGTCTCCGGGGGCAGCGGGGGCGCCTTGCTCGGCCTCGTCCTGACCGGGTTCATCCCCGCCGCCGCCGTGCTGATGACGCTGCTCAGGCCGGTCGGCGCCTGGTGGCTGTCGCTGGCCAGCACACCCGTCGTCGGGATTGGGGCCGACTCCTGGGACGGCTGGCCGTGGACGCCCAGCGCCTTCGTCTCGCATCTGACGGTGATGACCGTGGTCGCGATGCGGACCCGGCCGCGGACCGCCGCCTGGATGTGGGTCCTCACCGCCGGGTACGGAGTATTCGCCGACGTCGTCCTCTCCGGGGGCTACGGCAACGACACCCCGCAGATGCTCTTCGTCTCCGCACTCGTGCTGCTGGTGGTGACCGTTCGGCACGTCCGCCGCGAGGCGAAGCAGGAGGTGGCGGCGCAGCAGACCGTCACGGCCGTCGAGCGCGACCGCCGCACCCTCCTCGAGGAGCGCACCACCATCGCCCGTGAGCTGCACGACGTGGTGGCCCACCACATGTCGGTGGTCGCGATCCAGGCTGAGGCCGCGCCGTACCGGGTGGAGAATCCGCCGCCCGAGCTGGAGAAGGCCTTCGCCACGATCCGCGAGAACGCGGTGGCGGCGCTGACCGAGCTGCGCCGCATCCTCGGCGTCGTACGGGCCGAGAACTACCAGGCACCCGACGCCCCGCAGCCGGTGCTCGGCGACCTCGACAATCTGCTCGGCAATGTCCGCGAGGCAGGCCTTGAAGCGGACAAGACGATCACCGGAGCGGTACGGCCGCTGCCGCAGGGCGTCGAGCTCTCGGCGTACCGGATCATCCAGGAGGCGCTGAGCAACGCGCTGCGCCATGCGCCGGGATCGACCGCGAAGGTCGAGATCTCGTACGTCCTCGGGGGCATCGGCCTGCGGATCGTGAACACCGCGCCGCAGGGTCTGGTCAAGCCCTCGCCGGGCGCCGGGCACGGCATCACGGGCATGCGCGAGCGTGTGACGATGCTCAACGGCGAGATGACCGCTGAGCTCACGAGCGACGGGGGCTACGAGGTGACCGCCTTCATTCCTGTCGCCGCGACCGAGACCGCATCCGAGGAGACATCATGACGATCCGCGTCCTCATCGTCGACGACCAGATGATGGTCCGCGAGGGCTTCTCGGTCCTGCTGAACGCCATGCCCGACATCGAGGTCATCGGCGAGGCGGTGAACGGCCGCGAGGCGGTCACCAAGGTTGCCGAACTCGCGCCCGACGTGGTCCTGATGGACATCCGTATGCCGGAACTGAACGGCATCGAGGCGACCCGCGAGATCGTCGCCGCGCACAGCGACTCCAAGGTGCTGGTGCTGACCACCTTCGATCTCGACGAGTACGTGTACCAGGCGCTGCGCGCGGGGGCGTCCGGCTTCCTGCTGAAGGACGCGTCGGCGCGCCAGCTCGCGGACGGCGTACGGGTGGTGGCGGCGGGCGAGGCCCTGCTCGCGCCGACCGTGACACGTCGGCTGATCACGGAGTTCTCCAAGCTCTCGCATACCCCGCGCCCGCCGGCGATGGCCCAGATCGGGGACCTGACGGAGCGCGAGACGGAGGTCCTGGTGCTGATCGCTCAGGGTCTGTCGAACGCGGAGATCGCCTCGCATCTGGTGGTCGCGGAGTCGACGATCAAGACGCATGTGAGCAGGGTGCTGGTGAAGCTGGGGCTGCGGGACAGGACGCAGGCGGCGGTGTTCGCGTACGAGGCCCGCTTGGTGACACCGGGCTAGCCCCACGCCTCACGCGGCCGAAGGTCGCGTTCGGGGGTTCGGGGGTTCGGGGGCGAAGCCCCCGAGGTCGCGCCGCGCGCCAGGGGTCTGGGGGCCTGCCCCCAGTTCGGGTAGGGGCGGGGCTGGGGAAACCTCACCCCGCCCGGTAGCGTCAGCCCATGGCCGCCGAACTCTTCGACCCCTGGTCCCCCGACTTCGTCGCCGACCCCTACCTCGTCTACGCCCAGCTCCGTGCCCGCGGACGTGTCCACTACTTCGAGCCGACGCGGCAGTGGCTCGTGCCCCGGCACGCCGATGTCTCCGCGCTGCTGCGGGACCGGCGGCTCGGCCGTACGTATCTGCACCGCTTCACGCACGAGGAGTTCGGGCGTACGCCGCCCCCCGCCGCGCACGAGCCGTTCCACACGCTCAACGACCACGGGATGCTGGACCTGGAGCCGCCGGACCACACCCGTATCCGGCGCCTGGTCTCGAAGGCGTTCACGCCGCGCACGGTCGAGCGACTGCGCCCGTACGTCCACGGTCTGGCGTCCGAACTGGTGGGCGCGCTGGTCGCGGACGGCGGCGGCGATCTGCTGACCGCGGTCGCCGAGCCGCTGCCGGTCGCCGTGATCGCGGAGATGCTGGGCATCCCGGAGAGCGACCGGGGACAGCTGCGGCCGTGGTCGGCGGACATCTGCGGGATGTACGAGCTGAGCCCGTCGCAGGAGACGGCAGACAAGGCGGTCCGCGCTTCGCTCGAATTCTCCGCGTATCTGCGGGAGTTGATCGCGGCCCGCCGCAAGGAGCCGGGTGACGATCTGATCTCCGGCCTGATCGCCGCGTACGACGAAGGCGACCGGCTCGACGAACAAGAGATGATCTCCACCTGCGTACTGCTCCTGAACGCGGGCCACGAGGCGACGGTGAACGCCACCGTCAACGGCTGGTGGGCGCTCTTCCGCCATCCCGACCAGCTGGCGGCCCTGCGTGGAGACCGCTCGCTGTTGTCCACAGCCGTGGAGGAGCTGATGCGGTACGACACCCCGCTCCAGCTCTTCGAGCGCTGGGTCCTCGACGACATAGAGATCGACGGCACGACGATCCCGCGCGGCTCCGAGGTGGCGCTGCTCTTCGGCTCGGCCAACCGCGACGGGGACGTCTTCACCGATCCGGACACCCTGGACCTGGCCCGTGCGGACAACCCGCACATCTCGTTCAGCGCGGGCATCCACTACTGCATCGGCGCCCCACTGGCCCGCCTCGAACTGTCCGCGTCCCTGGGCGCGTTGCTGGACCAGGCGCCGGATCTCCGCCTGGCCGCGGAGCCGGAGCGCAAGCCGAACTTTGTGATCCGGGGGTTGGAGGGGCTCCGGGTCGAGGTCTGAGGAAGTTCGCGGCGGGGCCCCGGCGAGGCGGGCAACGATCAGGCGCTCATGTTCCGTCGGCGCAGGCTCCCCAGCCCCACCCCCGCCAGCACCACCACGAGCCCCGTCAGCACCAGCACCGGTGTGTACGTCATCTCCGGGCACGGGAGCTTCGGCAGGTGACCGAAGGGCGACAGGTTCATCAGCGACTGCGGCAGGTTCAGCGCCGGGCCGATCCAGCCCAGAGCCAGGGACAGGCCGCCACACCCCACGCCGCCACCGCCGCCTTCGGGAACGCCCCGTACAGCAGGACGGCCAGGCCGCCAAGTGTCCAGATCGCCGGGAGCTGGACCAGCGACGCGTCCAGGATCGGGCCGAGGTCCCTTCCGTACGAGATCCACAGGCCGAGCCCGCTGACAACCATGATCAGTGCCGCGCCCCCGAAGGCGATCAGCAGATGTCCCGCGGCCCACCGCAGTCGCCCGACCGCGTTCGCCAGGATCGGCTCCGCGCGCTGGGAGGTCTCCTCGCCGTGCAGCCGAAGCACCGACGCCACCGTGTACAGCGCGGCCACCATCCCGAACAGGTCGGCATGGTCTCGCGTGAACGCGACCCGGGCTCGCGCCGTGACCGGTACGTCCTGCACAACGAGCTCTGGTACGAGACGTTCACGCGCCGCGACCAGCTGCTGACGCGCTGGGAGAAGGCGATGCGCGACGGCGCGGAGACGCTGGGCCCTCAGACGGCGGCGGGTGTGCGGGTGGCGGAGACGGCGGAGTTCTTCGCGTTTCTGCAGGGAGAACTGGAAGGCATGATGGACCGCTGGCGCGAGCACCGCGCTGCGCGCTGATCAAGCCCGTCCCGGGGGTCCCCCCGGGACGAAGTCTGGGGGAGATTGAGGGCGACCCCGGTCACCGCGCGGCCCCGGTCACCGCGCGGCCCCGGGACCGCCGGGCGGCCCCGGTCACCGCGCGTCCCCCCGTACCCCCCGGCAAGATCCGAAAGACAGGCCCTTACGCCGGCAACGTCAGCCCCCACGCCCCCGGCCGCACCGTCCACGTCCGCGTCCGCACCGGCCCCGTCACCGTCGCGTCCGCCCGATAGCGGAAGTCCGGCCCCGACACCGTCACCGTCAGCGCCTCCGCCGTGACCGGATCCCCCGACGCCGTCGGCCGCACCGTCACCTCCGCCCGCCCGCAGCGTCCCGCCCGCACCGTCACACCCGTCACCTCGCAGTCCAGGTCGGACAGCAGCACCCCGTCCGCCTCGACCCGCAGCCGGTGCGTCCGCACCGGGGGCGACGGCGGTGCCGGCCGGACCAGGGTGCGGACCAGCGAGCGGCAGGTGTGCCACACCGAAACCCCGTTCGCGACGGGCACCCCCGCCACCGCCGGGATCGCCAGATCGCCCAGCACCACCCCGTCGCTCTCGTCCACCAGCAGATCGAGCCGCCGCACCGCCCCGTCCAGCACCGCCCGCGCCGCAGCCACCGCCCCGCGCGGCACGCCGAGCGAATGCGCGAGTTCTACGGAATGGCCCACCGGCACCACCGCCAGCGCCCCGTCGCCCAGCCAGCGGTCCCGGTGCAGCAGCGCCACCGCCCGCAGCAGCGCCCGGTCGTCACCCACCACAACCGGCCGCCGTGACCCCCTGCGGGCCAGTGCCCGCGCGAATTCCTCCGGCCCCTCGGGGAGACAGATTTTCGCCTCCGACCCGCCACACAGCACATCCTTCGCGATCCGCACGGACTCGCCGTCATTTCGGCGGGCGACCGGGTCGATGACCACCAGTAGCTGGTCGTGAGCCGACACCTCGGTCCTTCCTCGGGTAGCATCTTTGTGCAAGAGCCCCTTGCGCTATTGCGCCAGGGGCTTCGTCTATTCCGGGGCAACCGGACCGAAGACTCAGGCAAGGCTGTGGCCCCCTGACCTTGGTCTTGCCCCGCCCGGAAGGGGTGTACGCCTGTGCCCGCACTTGTGCTGCTCGGTGCTCAGTGGGGTGACGAAGGCAAGGGAAAGGCCACCGACCTGCTCGGTGGATCTGTGGACTATGTAGTGCGCTACCAGGGCGGCAACAACGCCGGCCACACGGTCGTCGTGGGCGACCAGAAGTATGCGCTGCATCTCCTCCCTTCCGGAATCCTCTCGCCGGGATGTACTCCGGTCATCGGCAACGGCGTCGTCGTCGACCCGGCCGTCCTGCTCTCCGAGCTGAGCGGGCTGAACGACCGCGGCATCGACACGTCCAAGCTGCTGATCAGCGGTAACGCGCATCTGATCACTCCGTACAACGTCACCCTCGACAAGGTGACGGAACGGTTCCTCGGCAAGCGGAAGATCGGCACCACCGGCCGCGGTATCGGCCCGACGTACGCCGACAAGATCAACCGCGTCGGCATCCGCGTCCAGGACCTCTACGACGAGTCGATCCTGGAGCAGAAGGTCGAGGCGGCGCTGGAGTCCAAGAACCAGCTCCTCGCCAAGGTCTACAACCGCCGCGCGATCGAGGCCCCCAAGATCGTCGAGGAGATGCTCCAGTACGCGGAGCAGCTCAAGCCGTACGTCGCGGACACCACGCTGATCCTGAACAACGCGATCGACGAGGGCAAGGTCGTCCTCTTCGAGGGCGGCCAGGGCACGCTCCTCGACGTCGACCACGGCACGTACCCCTTCGTCACCTCCTCGAACCCGACCGCGGGCGGCGCCTGCACGGGCACGGGCGTGGGACCGACGAAGATCAGCCGGGTCATCGGCATCCTCAAGGCGTACACGACGCGCGTCGGCGCGGGCCCGTTCCCGACGGAGCTCTTCGACGAGGACGGTGAGGCGCTGCGCCGCATCGGCCACGAGCGTGGTGTGACGACCGGCCGTGACCGCCGCTGCGGCTGGTTCGACGCGGTGATCGCGCGCTACGCGACCCGGGTCAACGGCCTGACCGACTTCTTCCTCACCAAGCTGGACGTGCTGACCGGCTGGGAGCAGATCCCGGTCTGCGTCGCGTACGAGATCGACGGCAAGCGGGTCGAGGAACTGCCGTACTCGCAGACGGACTTCCACCACGCGAAGCCGGTCTACGAGATGCTGCCGGGCTGGTCCGAGGACATCACCAAGGCGAAGACCTTCGCGGACCTGCCGAAGAACGCGCAGGACTATGTGAAGGCGCTGGAGGAGATGTCCGGCGCGCCGATCTCGGCGATCGGTGTCGGCCCCGGTCGTACCGAGACGATCGAGATCAACTCGTTCCTGTAGGGGTTCCTGTGGCTCGCCCCGGTCGGCCGAAGGGCCGGCCGGGGCGAGTTGCGTTCCTGCAGAACGTTGCTGCTGGAACGTCTCTACGGACGCCGGTACTCGCGGGGCGAGTCGCCCGTGTCGAGAAAGGACCGGGTCAGCGTGGAGCCGCTGACCGTCAGGACCGACGACCCGGCCGCCGCGCAGTCGCCGCTCAGCACCCGGGAAGGACCGATCACGACGCGGTCCCCCGCCGAGAACAGCGCGGCGTCCGACGTACAGGTCCCGCCGTCCGTCGTGGTGGTGAAGGTGACGACGCTGCTGCCCACGGCGCCCTGTGAGACGGTCAGCCGCTGCGCACCCTTCGAGCTGCCGCTCAGCTGCCGCTCCCAGGAGCCCAGGAAACCGTCCGGGATCGGGTCGGAGCCCGCCCTGCGCAGCGTCGAGGTCCGGCCGCCGCTCGCTGTCCACGCGAGAGTGCCGTCGGTGCGCGCTGTCAGGGTCTGCTCGCCGATGGCGGAACACTTCCCGGCGGGCGTGCTCGCCGTGACACCGGTGTCGATACGGATCGAACCACCGCCTGCCGCAAGCAGCTTGCCGGTGCCCTTGCACAGATAGCTCTCGCCCACGCTCAGGCTCGCGACGACCGTGTCGCCGACCTTGCCGGGGGAGAGGGTGATCCGGCGCTGTGAGCCGGTGTCCGCGCCGTCGCGGTAGACGCTGCCGGTCCAGGTCCCGGCATACGCGGCGGGCAGCGCGGCCGGTCCGGCGGGTTTCCCCGCCTCTCCCGGCTTCTCGCCCGCCGGGTCCTTGGACGCAGGATCCTTCGCATCGGCGCTCGTGCCGCTCCCGGGCTCGGACGACGACAGCGACTCCCTGTCCTTGCCCCGTCCGGCCGCGTCAGGCGCCCCGGTGGCCGGCCCGCCGCCCCCCGGCCGGCTGCTCACCGTGTCGCCGTCCCCGCGCAGCAGCGCGACGGCGGTGAAGGCCGAGCCCAGCAGTGCGGCCACGGCAACACCGGCGATCACCACGGTCCGCCGGGAGCGCTTGCGCGCCTGGGGGCTGCTACCGGTGGTGTCGGGTGCCTCGGCGCCCGTGAGGTGACCTTGTACCCAGGAGCCGTAAGGGGCGGCGGCCGAGGGGGTTCCGGGCGCGACGCCAGGGGCTGCGGGTGCCGGGGCGCCGTACGCGGGGCCGTACGCCGGGGCGCCGGGAGTCTGGACCCACGGGGGCGTGGCACCCGACTGCGGGGCGCCAGGGGTGCCAGGGGTGCCAGGTGTACTGGGTGTGCCCGGCGACGGAGGGGTGCCGTACGCCGCCCGACCGGCATCCGGCGCCGGTGGGTTCGGCGCAGCACCCCTCGTCGGCGTATCGGCGTCCAGCAGCGACACCGCGTGCTGCCCGAGCTCGGCGATCAGCGCCGCGGGCAGCCACGGTGCGGCCGGATCGGCAGGGCGCGTGCGCTCCACGATCTGCTCCGGCGTCGGCCGCTGCGCCGGATCCTTGGCCAGACAGTCCGCGATCAGCTGCCGCAACTCCCCGTCCACGCCACTCAGATCGGGTTCCGCGCTCACGATGCGGAACATGATCGAGTGGATCCCCGTGTCCGAACGCCCGAACGGCAACCGCCCGGTCGCCGCGTACGCCAACACCGAGCCCAGCGAGAACACATCGCCGCCCGGACCGACCCGCTCGCCCTGGATCTGCTCGGGCGACATGTAGCCCGGCGACCCCACCACCACGCCGGTTTGGGTCAGTTCCTCGGACGCGTTCTCCAGCGCGCGGGCAATGCCGAAGTCGATGACCCGAGGACCGGCGATCGTGACCAGCACGTTGGACGGCTTCAGGTCCCGGTGGACGAGACCGGCCCCGTGCACGCTCTGCAGCGCGCCGGCCAGACCGTACGCCAGTGTCCGCACCGACTCCTGAGGCAACGGCCTCTCCCGCACGACCTGCAGCAACGAGGGCCCGGCGACGTACCCGGTCGCCACCCACGGCTCCGCCGCCTCGGTGTCCGCGTCCAGCACGGGCGCGGTCCACTCCCCGCCGACCCGGCGCGCGGCGGCCACCTCCTGCCGGAACCGGTGACGGAACTCCGGCTGTCCGGCCAGCTCGGCCTTGATGAGCTTGACGGCGACCGTCCGGCCGCCCGCGGAACGGGCGAGGTAGACGCGGCCCATCCCGCCCTCACCAAGGCGGCCGAGCAGACTGTACTCACCTATGGAGGGCGGATCCTGGGGCGCGAGCTGTTGCATGCGCCGAAGCCTACGCAGTCAGTTTTCGCCGCAGATCCGCAGCCCCTTCGGCGTCCCGCACGGCAGATGTCCATGCGTACGGATCACGTCCTGCCCGCTGCCGCGGGTCAGATAGCCGAGGAAGCTGGAGGCCAGTGAGTCGGCGGGCGGCTGCCCGTAGGTGTACGCGTACTCGATCTCCAGATACGGATACGTGTAGTTGCTCTTGCCGATCTCGTCGACGTTCGGTGCCTGCCGGTCGATGCTCAGCCGGTGCGCGCCCTTCAGTCCGCTCCCGGCACGCAGCTCGCTGTACCCGATGGCCCCGGGCAGCCGCGCCACCGTGGCCAGCACCTGCTCCGTGCTGTCGAGTTCGCAACGTACGACCGGGGCCTGCGGATCGTCCCGGTTGGCGCAGTCGCGCGAGGAGTTCGCGGGCTCGTTGCGGTGCAGCACCCGGCGCTGGAAGACCTCGCGGGTACCGGAGTTGGCGTCTCTGCTGACCAGGAGGACGGGCCTGTCGGGGCCGTTCAGCTGCTTCCAGTTGGTGACCTGGCCCTGGTAGATCCGGCGGACGTCGGCCAGCGAGAGATTGCGCACGGGCACCTTGTCGTTGACGACGAGGGTGAAGAGGGAGATCGCGACGCGGACCTCGCGCAGCTGCGGATAGCCGCCGGGCTTGGGCCCGTCGGAGAGCGCCACGAGCGCTGGCGCCTTCTCCTCCTTCGCGCCCTTGTCCGCCAACTCCCTTATCCCGGCGGTGCTTCCGTGCGCGTCGACGACGACTCTCGCGCCCTCGCAGTCCCTCTCGTACTTCTTCGCCAGCTCCCGTACGACGGGCGCGAAGGCCGTCGATCCGGTGAGGGTCAGGGTGCCCCGCTGACAGCCCATGGGCGGCGGCGCGTCCTCCCGTACGACGATGATCGAGGCGAGCACGATGACACATGCGGTGAGTACGACGGTGATCGTGCGGGCGGCCCGGCTGAAGACCGGGGTCTTGTCGTCCGGTGTCGTACTGCGGTTGGGCCGCACCTCGCCGTCCCGGATACCGCCCGTGACCGTGACCTGGCTCCCGACGCCCCCGCCCGTCAGCAGAACGAGCAGCTTGAAGTGCACACCCCGGTTGAGCGGTACGCGCGGCAGATGGATGATGCCGTCGCTGTGCCGCAGCCCGGCCGCGGCGGTGAAGTGCTCCATCAGATGGTCGGCGTCCGCGGGCTGGGTGACCGCGATGGCGCGCACGGTCCGGCCGGTGAACTCAGCGGTGAGGCCGTGGACTCCGCGCCCAGTGTAGTCGTCGCCCGCGATGGACACGGCGCCGTCGTTCTCGATACGGAGCAGCACGAGCGTCGCGTCGGACATGTCGGGCGTCTCGTTGAACAGCCCCAGCCGTACGTTCCCCCGGCCGCCGCCCGGTGCGTTGCTGCCGATCGGGGTGTCCAACTGCACGCGGTATCCGATGCGCTTGCGCCGCGGCACCCGCCGCTCGTACCAGAGCACCGCGCCTGAGACCAGCACACCGAGGAGGGCGGTGAGGACGGCGATGACGTTCTCGGGGGTGAGCCACTCCACGGGTTCTCCTCGGACTCCCTGCACTGCCTGGCGGGCGGCAACGGTAGGAGGACAGCGGGGGGCGGGGGGAGCGGGTTAGGGGTCCCGATGCCGGATGTTCGTCCTGAGGTCACCCTGGGGGGTGAATGGACTCCATGGGCCGCCCGGGCGAACTCTGTGACTGGCATAGTCCGTTGGCACTTGTCACCTACAGAGGGAAGGCCCTCGTGACCATCGCATTAGAGCGCCCTGAAACGGTATACCGCCGGTATACTGTGATCATGGCTGACACCACCATCAAGGTCGACCCCGCGGTCCGTGACCGCCTGCTGGAGCTGGCTCGCGAGCGCGGGATGACCATGCGCGACCTGGTCGCGCAGCTCGCGGGTGCCACGCCCACGAAGGAAGAGCTCCAGAAGCAGTACGAGGAGACCAAGGCGTACGTCGAGGAGCACTTCCTCGGCAGGCCGTACACCGAGGAGGACGAGCGGGCTGGCGAGCAGCTCTGGGCCGACCTCGAGGCCGGACGGATCGGGGAGGTCCAGTGACGGCCCGCAAGGAGTACCCGCTGCCGCGTGCCGTCGTCTTCGACGACACCGCCGCCCTGGCGCTCGGCGCAGGCAACAGCATGGCCTCGCGCCTCGTCACCGAGGCCGAGAAGAACCCGGCGCAGCGCGTCTACATCCCGGCCCTGTGCCTGACTGCCGCTGAGGCGGAACGTGCGGGCGTGGCCGAGCACATCGGCGCCCTGCCGTCCGTGGACATCACGGCGCTCGACTTCGCGGGAGTCATGGCGGTCGGCAAGCAACTGCGCTCCGACGTGGGCGAAGACGACCCGGAGAAGGCGGAGAACGACTGGAGCGGCGCGCACGCACTGCATCTGGCCCGGCCGTCCGTCGAGTGGCCGCGCGGCCGCCCGGTGCTGACTCGCGCGCCGTCGCGGTACCGCGGCACGGGCATCCGAACGATCCGGATCGTCGAGTAGTACGCGGCGCGGGGCCCGGATCGCGCCCGGGCCCCGCGACTCCGCGTCAGGCGGACGCCCCGTCCACCCGCCGCAGCGCGCACCGTGCCGGGCCCGCCGCACGCAGGGTGATGCCCGTGTCCACCGGGACGTCGACGTCGACCGCCTCCAGCTCGTACTCCCGCAGGATCATCGCCAGCGCCAGCACCGACTCCAGCATCGAGAAGTGCTGACCGATGCACGCCCGCGGCCCGCCGCCGAACGGGAACCACGCATACCGCGGCCGCTCCTTCTCCCGCTCCGGCGTGAACCGTTCCGGGTCGAAGCGCTCTGGATCGTCCCAGTACCCCGGATGCCGGTGCGTCACCCACGGAGCGACGATCACGTCGGCGCCGGCCGGGATCGTGTGCCCGCCGATCTCCGCCGCTGCGACCGCCTGACGGCCGATGACCGGCCCCGCCGGATAGAGGCGCATCGCCTCCTTCAGTACCTGCGTCAGATACGGGAGTGCGTCGAGATCCGCGGCCCCCGGAGTCCGTCCGTTCAGTACGCGTACGACCTCGTCCCGCGCCCGCGCCTGTTGCTCGGGGTGGCGGGCCAGCAGATGCAGCGCGAACGCCAGCGACGTCGCCGTCGTCTCGTGCCCCGCGAGCAGGAACACCAGCACCTGATCACGGATTTCGGACGCGTCGAGGGACCCGTCCTCCGCGCTCTCGGCCTGGGAGAGCAGGGTCAGCAGATCCTCGCCCTGGGCCGCATCCCCCTCCGCCCGCCGCTTCTCGATGATCCCGTCGCACACCGCGAACAGTTCTTCCATCGCGGTGGCGGCCCGCCGGTTGGCGGGAGTCGGCCAGCTGCGCGGGAAGTTGGCGGGGGAGTAGCCGCGGGTGAGCGTGTACTCCCCGATGATCGGGAAACAGCGCTGCACGACGTCGACCGCCGCCTCGACGTCCGTGCCGAACAGGATGCGGGCAACCGCCCGCAGAGTGAGCCGCGTCGTCTCGTCGACGACGTCGACCGTGGCGTCCGGGGCGGTGCGCCAGGCGGAGAGCAGAGCAGAGGTTTCGGCGGTGACGGCGGCGGCGTAGCCGTCGACCCGGCGGCGGGTGAACAGCGGCTGCACGAGCCGCCGCTGCCGGAGGTAGTCGTCGTCCTGGCTGGTCAGCAGACCGTTGCCGAAGGACTCCCGGACCTCCTGGTAAAAGGCGTTGTCCTTGCGGAAGTTGGCCGATTCCGTCGCCAGCACCTGCTGGGCGCCCTCCGCGGAGAACACCGCGTACAGCTCGGCCCGCAGCCCGGGCGGGCCCGCGGTGATCCTGACGACATCGCCGTGCTCGCGCTGTGCGTTGAGGAAGGTGCCGAGCGAGTCCCGCTTGAGCTCGAACATCGAGCCCAGTAGCGGCAGACCCGCCGGACCCGGTACCGCTGTGCCCGTCATCGTCATGGCTTCTCCTCCGTACGGGTTCAGCTCGCCCAGTCGAGGAAGTTCGTCCAGGTGGTGGGGGCGACGGCGAAGGTGGGGCCGTCGGTGACCTTGGAGTCACGGATGTGGATGGTGTGGGGGCAGGCGGCGACCTCGACGCAGCTGCCGCCGCTGTCATCGCTGTACGAAGACTTGCGCCAGTCGAAGGCGACTTCGATGCAGCTGCCACCACCGCTGTCGCTGTAGCTGGACTTGAACCAGCGCAGGCTGTTGCTCATCTCTGCTCTCCTGCCAACCGCTCGATGAGGCCCAGCGATTCACGGGGATCCAGGGCCTGTGCCCGGATCCTCGCATACCGCTGGGTCAACGTACTCACCTTTCCCGGCTCCTTGATCAGCAGGCTCTCGCCCTGCATCTCCAGGAAGACCAGGCGGTCGTGCTCCGGGGTCTCCACCAACTCCATCCCACCGCGGTCGCCCGCATATTCGCCGCTGAGCCCAGCGTCCAGCGGCAGCACTTGGAGTGTCACATTGCGCCGCCTCGCACACTCCGCAAGGTGCCGCATCTGGCCGCGCATGACCTCCTCGCCGCCGATCGTCCGCCGTAACACCGACTCCTCCAGCACCAGCTCGATCAGCGCCACCGGCTCCCGCTCGAACAGCGCCCTGCGTGCCATCCGCGCCTCCACCAGCTCCTCCACCCGCCCCTCGCTCAGCGGCGGATATCCGCCCCCGATCAGCGCCCGCGCGTACTCCTCCGTCTGGAACAAGCCGTGCACGACCAGCGTCGCGTACAGACACAGCCCCACTGCCTTCTGCTCCAGCAGCGCGTAGTTTTTGAACTGCGCCGGGTACTTGTCCAGCCGTACGTGCGTGCGCGCCTCCTCGAAGATCCCCGTCCCGCCCCCGAGCACCCTCTCCAGCTCCACCAGCATCTGGTCGCTCGCCGGCTGCGCGCAGGTCTCCATCGCGCTCACCGCCGCGCCCGTGAAGCCGATTTCGTTGCCCAGTTGCTCCTGCGTCCATCCCTTCTGCACGCGAATATTGCGCGCTACATTCGCCACCAGACGCGTCGCCGGACCCGCCGTTTCCTTGTTCTCCGCACGTGCCATTTGCGATCACCGCTTCGACTCAACCGGACTCAACCGGTCTCAACCGGAACCCCGCTGAATTCGACCCGTCTCAAAGGAAGTTCGCGCAGGTCAACGTATGCTGGACCCCCTCCTCGCGGTCATGGAAAACGCTAGCCAAGGTCACCCAGACTGTCCTTGTGGATACGCAAAGTCGCCAACTAAACCTCGATTGGATTCCGGCTTCCGGGTTCCAGCTCCGTAAGGCAGGCGTGCAATTCGACGCCATCCGCGTCGACGACGAGGACGGCCGCCGTCTCGCCGACCTCCTGGAGCGGCTGACCGGCGGTGACCCCGGGCCCGTCGTCATCGAGGCGGCCGGGCGGCGGTCGGTCTACTTCCTCGTACCGGCAGGGACTACGTCCCACCGGCCCTGGCCGCGTGGCGTCACCCGTCTCAACTCAGGCCCCGCACGCGTGAGTTACATCCCAGTGCCCGCTCTTCGTGGCCGCACCTGGCCGCTGTCCTGGCGCTTCCCGCCGACCACGGCGGACCGGTTCGTACACCCGCTGCTCCTGCGTAACGCCGTGTCATCGTTGCTGAGTTGACCAAGACGGGTGTCCGGGACATGTCCCGGACGCGAATACCGGCGACGGGCCGCCCGCGCCGTGTCTAGCGTCCAGCGGCATGGACACAACACGGAGAACGATCCTGCGGGGCATGGCGGCGGCCCCCGTCGCGGCGACGGTGGGCGGCCTGGTCCTCCCCGCGACCGCGCACGCGGCGGACAGGCCGGAGGTGGCAGCACCCGAGCCGCCGCTCCCGGTACCGAGCTCGGTGAGCGTGAGAATACGGACTCACGCCGAAGGCGAAGGGGAGCATCCCACCGACTATCCGGTGACGATCGAGGGCCTGAAGGGGGAGAGAAGCGGGCTCGCCGGTGCCGTCCACTATGAGCGCGTGGTGCTGGCGGAGCCGCGAGCCGCCTGGAGGACCGGGAAGTGGATGCCGAATTCCTTCGGCAAGGGATTGTTCCCGCGGGTGAGTGGGCGCGGTGCCTTCAAATGGGACAGGGACGACTTCAAGGACCCGGACTGGCGTCCGCAGGGAATCACCAGTGAGTACGACGCCCGGTTGACGGGGGGTCCCTATATCCCCCTGAACCGCAATCTGCTGATGGTTTCCTGGTATGCGCGAAGGGCCCAGCGCGAAAGGGGAGCCCGCATCACCTTCGTCGATATGAGGACGCGGCAACCGCGTTATGTACACGTCCTGCTGGTCGAGCCGGTGAACGGCAGCACCAGGCCCGGCGGCAGCGGGCGGCCACACGACTTCCGGGCGGCCGATGTGCATGCCGGGGGCATCGCCTGGTACCGGAACCGCCTCTATGTCGCGGACAGCAAGAAGCGCGCGCTGCGGGTGTTCAACCTCGACGAGATGATCCGCGTGGCTTCCGGCGGCAACAAGCGGCTGGTCGGCTTTCACGACGGCAGGTATCACGCGTACGACTACACGTACATCCTTCCGCAGAGCCGTGCCTACGACCATGTCGTCCAGGGCTGGGAGACCGAGAGCACGCGGCTGGGCTACTCGCAGGTCGCGGTCGTGCACACGGCCGGGAGATCGTCGCTGCTGGTGAGCGAGTTCCGCAGGGCGGAGAGGGAGGGCAACAGACCGCGCCCGGCGATCGACTCCCGCATCATCGACTGGACCCTGAACTCCGCCGGGGCGCTGACCGACGGCGGAAACGATGCCGAGATCGGCTCGCGCAGGGTCTATCGCATCAAGAACGGCGGGAACGTGCAGGGAGCGGTCAGTGCCGGGGGCCGGTTCCATCTCTCTGTCAGCGACGGCTTTCCCAACGGCAAGCTGAACCGGTGCCCGGTCGACGGAACCGCGACCGAGAAGTGGGGGCAGGTGCCCGGTCCCGAGGATCTCAGCTACCAGGCGAATTACCGGGGCTCACGGGTCATCTGGGGGCTCGGGGAATACGCGAGGAATGACCAGGATCCCAGCGCGACTCCACCGGAGAAGATCCGGACGCGCGTCAACTCGCGCTACGTGTATGCCATGAAGCTCTGAACGGGACGGCGGGGCGGCACGTACTGAGGTGGGGGCCCCTGGTTCCGGGGGCCCACGGGCTTGTGACGCCATGTCGGTACGACCTTGGGGCCGCGGATGAGGCACGCACGACGGAACCTCCAGCGTCTCGCGCGGCTGGCGGCCGTAGGAGGGCTGGTCTGCGGCGGATTAATGGTGTCGAACGCCATGGCGAGTGAACCCTCCGGTCCGCACGCCATGGCGGGCGAACCGTCCGGACAGTCGTCCGCCGATCCGATGGCTGACCTGGTCTCGCGGCTCGGCACCTCTCGTACCGCGGGCAGCTGGACGGGGGCCGACGGGCGCCCGGTCGTCGCCGTGACCGACGAGGACGCGGCGGCCGAGGTACGGCGGGCGGGGGCGCGCGCCGAAGTCGTGCGCTACAGCATGCGCCGGCTCCGCTCGGCCGCCGAGGAGCTGCGTGAGGCGCCTCGGGTGAGTGGCACCGCGTGGGCGGTGGACTACGCGTCCAACAAGGTCGTGGTGCACGCGGACAGCACCGTGTCCGCCGACGACTGGTCACGCATGTCCGACGTCGCCGAGCGGATCGGCGGCTCCGTCCACATGGAGCGGACCGCGGGCGCCTTCACCACCAGGCTGAACGGCGCCCTGCCGATCTTCTCCCGGGACGGCCGCTGCTCCGCGGGCTTCAATGTGACCGACGGCAAGGACACGTTCATCCTGACGGCCGGGCACTGCGGCCCGGTCGGCACCACCTGGTTCGGGGACCGCCGGGGCGAGCAGTTGGTCGGCACGACCATCGGCAGTACTTTCCCGGGCAACGACTTCTCGCTCGTGCGGTACGAGAACGGCGAAACCCTCTCGGCCGGCGGAGCCAACATCGTGGACATCGGCGGTGGGCGCGGGGTGCAGATCAACGGCGCCGCCGACCCGGTCGTCGGTCAACGGGTCTTCCGCAGCGGCAGCACCTCGGGATTCCACGACGGGAAGGTGACCGCGTTGAACGCGACGGTGAACTATCCCGAGGGCACGGTCACCGGGCTGATCGAGACCACCGTCTGTGCCGAGCCCGGAGACAGCGGGGGCCCGCTGATCTCGGAGGGTCTGGCGATCGGCGTGACCTCGGGCGGCAACGGGGACTGCACCACGGGAGGCGTCACGTTCTTCCAGCCGGCCACGAAGGCGCTGGAGGCGCTGGGGGTAAGGCTGTTGGCGGGCGGCGCTCCGCCCGCCGGGGGCACCGAGGGCACGGGCGGCCAGACGGCCGCCCCCGCCGACCCGTCGGCAGCCACCGGAGCCGTCCCGCCGGGCTCGCCGGGAGTGCCGGGGGCGGCCGGGCAGCCGGGGTCGTCGGGGGCGGCGAACGGATCGAAGGCGGCACCCGGTATACCCGTCAACTTCCAGACTCTCGGCCCGGGGTTGGGGGTCATCCTGGTGAGTCTGCTCGGACTGTTGGCCAGCCACTGGATCAGATCGGCCAAGGACCGCCAGAACTACTGGAGCTACTACTCCCAGAGCTGGGGCTGAGTTCAGCTCGTCTTCGTGTAGGTGAGTGGCGCGCCGCCCGAGCCCACCAGTTCGCGGACGATCGTTGAGTCGTCCGGCATGTCCAGGCGGCTCCACTGGCCCGGCGAGCACTGTTTCGGGTCGCCGAACGTGACCTGGGTCGGGCCGAGTTCGAGAGGTGGGCCCGAGGCGCGGAGGGTGGCCGACCAGCGGCAGTCGTAGTTCGGGCCGGTGCCCGACAGGGTCATGACCTGGGTGCCGGTTGAGCCCTGGGTGATCGTCATGGTGCGGGAGTTGGTGCCGTCGGCCGTGTCGAAGGACGCCCGCCAGGTGCCGACGTACTCCGCCGGAACGCCGCCTTCCTGGGCGCCGGGGGTGGTCGGGGGCGTGGTGGAGGGGGTCGTGTTCCCCGAGCTGTCCGGGTTCGTCGCGGTCGCCGAGGACGTCGAGGCCGCCGGCCTGGAGTCGGTGGTGCTCTTCTTGCCGTCGCCGTCCATCAGGACGTAGACCGAGCCGCCTGCAGCGACTGCGACGAGGACGGCGACCGCGAGGAGGGCGACGGTGCCGCGGCTGCTGGTCGGCGCCGGCTGCGGGGGTGTGTACGGGAGGGGTGTGGGGGCGTACGGGGCCGGGGCCGGGGTGTTGTACGGGAAGCCGTACCCGTACGCAGGAGTCGGTGCCGGTGCCGGGGCCGGTGGGGGTGTGGGTTGCGGGGCGGGGGGTCGCACGGGTGCGGTCATCGTCGGAGGCTGTTCGGGCGCCGGTGACGCGGGCTGTTCGACCTCCAGCAACTGCACTGCGTGGCGGCCGAGTTCGGCGATCAGCGCGCCCGGCAGCCAGGGTTCGTTCGTCGCGTCGGAGGTCGTACGCTCCAGGATCTGCGGGAGTGTCGGCCGTGCCTCGGGGTCCTTGTTCAGACAGTCCCGTACGAGCTCGAGCAGCCCCTCCGGCATGCCCGCCAGGTCCGGCTCCTCCTGCGCTATGCGGAACATCAGCGCGTGCACCCCGCTGTCGGCCGAGCCGAAGGGGAGGCGGCCCGTCGCCGCGTACGCGAGGACCGAGCCGAGGCAGAAGATGTCGCAGGCGGCGGTGACACGGTCGCCGCGGACCTGCTCGGGGGCCATGAAGCCGGGTGACCCGACGAGCGCGCCGGTGCGGGTCAGACCGCCGTCGGTGACCGTCTCCAGGGCGCGGGCGATGCCGAAGTCGATGACGCGCGGACCGTCGATGGTGATCAGGATGTTGGACGGCTTGAGGTCGCGGTGGATGAGGTCGGCCGCGTGGATGTTCTGCAGGGCGTGTGCGAGGCCGGAGGCGAGGATGCGGACCGAGCGCTCGGGGAGAGGACCGTGCTCGCCGGAGACGACGGTGTGGAGCGCGGGTCCGGCGATGTAGCCGGTGGCGACCCAGGGGACGGGGGCCTCGGTGTCGGCGTCCAGAACGGGGGCGGTCCACTGGCCGCCGACCCGCAGGGCGGCGCGTACCTCCTGGCGGAAGCGGGCCCGGAACTCCTCCTGCTCGGCGAGCTCCTGGCGTACGAGCTTGACGGCGACGGTGCGCCCGCGGTCGTTGCGCGCGAGGTAGACCTGGCCCATGCCGCCCGCGCCGAGCCGGGCCAGCAGGCGGTACTCGCCGATGTGCTGCGGATCTCCTGGTGCCAGCTGCTCCATCGCCGCGCGCCCTCCCCCGTGCTGTTGTGACGGACCGAGGATAGTGCGGCCCGCGCCCCGGCCGGGTGCGGGATCCGTTCGGGAACCTCTATTGGGTCCAGACGCGCATCGGGGACGTGAGCGAGGAAGAGATGGAGCGTCGGCTCGGGGACCCGGTGTTCACGGGGGCGATGGACTACATCACGACTGCGGACTTCTTTCCGGGTGCCGGTCACTGATGCCGTCGAGCGCCTTGGAGAGCTGCTCCAGCACCCTGGCCGTCTCGGCGAACTGCTCGGGGCCGAGGGCATCGGCGAGGCGGGCCGCCAGCTCCGCGTGACCGGGGCCGATCTTCGCGACGGCGGCGCGGCCCTCGTCGGTGGGGCGCAGCAGCTTGGCGCGGCGGTGGGCGGGGTTGGGTTCGTACGCGGCAAGTCCCCGCTCGACCAGCAGGTCGGCGATCCGCTGCACGCTCTGGCGGGTGATGCCCATGTCCCGGGCGATCCCGGCGACGGGCAGCGGATGGCGCAGTACGGCTCCGAGCACCTGCCACCAGGCGGCGGTCAGCCCGGCGGGCTTGGCCAACTCCTCGGAGACGGCGAGGAATTGGCCGTTCAGCCGGAAGACGCCGAGGGCGGTCCGGCTGAGGAGGTCCTGCTGTTCGCGGCTCATGAGTTCAGCACCGCGAAGGCGGCGGCGTCCGAGTCGTGGAACAGCCGGTACCAGGCGTCCAGCTTCTCGCCCTCGTAGACCTTGAGCAGGGCGAAGACCTCGCGGGCGAAGGCGACGGGCTCGGTGGGCCCGGCGGTGATCAGGTCGCGGTCGGTGACGGCGTCCGTGTCGCGGTAGTGCGCGCCGCCCTTGTAGCCGGTGGCGTCGAGGTAGAAGGGCGCGGCGCTGGTGTGCGCGCGATCGTCGAGCAGCCCTTCGCGGGCGATCCCGGCGGTGGCACCACACATGGCGGCGACGGGGACGCCGGCGTCGAGGAACTCACGGGCCTTGGCGGCGAAGGGGGCGAGATCGTCACCGCTGTCCCACAGGTGCGCGCCGGTGAGGATGAGCAGGGCGCTGTCCTGGGGGTCGAGCTCGCTGAGCGGCATATCGGGCTGGATGCGGATGCCGCCCATGGTGACGACGGGGTCAGTGGTGGGGCCGACGGTGCGGACGGTGAAGCCGTTCTGGGTGAGGTGGGCGGTGGTGTGCCCGGTCTCCCAGTCGGCGTAGGTGTCGTACACGGCGAGATGAACGGTCTTGCGGGACATGGTGCCCTCCTGGACGCGCGCGGCTGCCTATATGACAGCAGACTGTCATTTGGGCAGCCTACTGTCAATGGCGTTCCGGCGCAGCCTGGAGGCCGTACGCCGGGACCTGGACCTCGGGGTGCTGTGATCGCGCCATTCGCCCGAACCTGGACCTCGGGGTGCTGTGATCGCGCCATTCGCCCGAACCGGGCTACGCCGTGCGAGGCGCCTGGTGACGCCGCACGGTCGGAGTGGACCCGGCGTCGCTGTGCGCCGGGGCGCTACTGCTTACCCGCCCGACTGCTTACCCGCCTGCTCGGTCATCTCGCCGTTCCGGCCGGTGGCCGCCAGCAGCGCGAGTACGGCGAGGACGGCGAGGAGGATGATCACCAGCAGCAGAACCGTCAGCACCGTCGGGTGGTTCCACAGCGCGAAGATCAGCGCGATCACGAGCAGCACACCAATGGTGAGCCACCGCCGGTGGGCGTCCACCCAGATGCCGGCCTTCCCGGTGTGCACCCCGTGGGTACCGCCCCAGCGCGCGGCGGAGTCGGCCGTACGCTCGGCCGTTCCGCGCAGCGAGCGCGGCAGACGGCCGGCACCGGACAGGTAGGCGCCGATCGCCACCACGACGCCGAGTACCAGCGTGGTACGGATGCTGACCCTCAGGAAGCGCAGCAGAGTGTCGAAGACGGCTGCTGCCGCCGCCGGGGACTGAACCTGCGCGGGCAGGTGGTCCAGGTAGTAGCGGCGGATGACGACCAGCCCGATGGCGAGGATCAGACAGGCGGCGGCCGCGCAGAGGGTAGTGGTCACCAGGGCCCGGCGGCGGCGCCGGGCGAGCAGTACCCCGATCGCGCCGAGCACCACCGTGAGCACGGGCAGCCAGTTGCCGATGACGTCGAGCAGATGCACCGCGCTCTTGATCTTCTCCAGCTTGTCGGACTGGAAGAGCACCATCTGCTTGTTGACGGCGGGGATCTTCGCGGCCGGGGCGATGCCGGCGTTCACGAGGTCCTTCTTGACCGTGTCCACGGCGGTGCCGATATTGAGGGTGACAGTGCCGCCACTCACCTCGACCGCGCCCCGGCCCTCACCGGTGAGCGCGCGCACGACGGCAGTGTGGGCGGCGCGGTTGGCATTCGTCCAGACCGTCTCGAACTTGTCGCTCTCGACGAAGCGGGTCGCCACCTTGGTGACAGCCGCCTCGACGGCCGAGTCCAGCTGCGGACCCAGCGCCTTGATCGCATTACCGGCGCTGGGTGGCAGCCCCTGGGACTCCAGCCACTTGGCCACGTCCGCGGCGACCGCGCTGCCGTCGACCCGGACGGCGGCGGCCTTCGTGATGCGGTTGACGGCGGCAGCCTCGATCGCCGGGTCCGTCGCGAGCGGTTCGACCGTCGACACGTACCGGTCGGTGTCCAGCACGATGTCGTGCACCCAGACGGTGAGCAGGGAGACCGGTACGAGGATGCAGGTGAGGGTGATCAGCACCGCCGAGAAGGTGCTCGTCACGATCCGCCCGGCACGCGAACGGCCCTTGTGGCCCCGGACGGGGGCGGGCGCACCGTTGGGCGAATCGGACGACGGCGGCTCGGGCTGCGTAGTCATGGCACTCCCGGGGACAACGGCGGCGGAACTACTGCTCACCGTCCATTGGATACGTACCGTAGTCGCGAACGCACCTTGGGTTGCGCTCTCCGTGCGAGCCGCCGGGGTGTCCGGTGAATGAGAATCCGGTGAATGAGATCACCCCCGTCGGGTGATTACGCGAATCCTCCTCACCGCGACCCTCAGAGGTAGCCGCCTCCGCCCGACGCCGAGGAGGTGAAGGCGGTGCCCGCAGAAGGAGGCGAACCGCATGCCCCATATCCGTCATCGCACGACGATGCCTGCGCCAATGACTCAGGCGGAGTTCGGTAAGGGCGCCTGGATCGTGATCGGTGTCGCAACCATTGCGGTGGGGGCCGTGTCTCATGCCGTCGCGGGTCTCCTGGGAATAGTCAGGGACATGATGCGAGCGGAGCCGAGCAATGAGCCCGGGCAGAGCGAGTCGCCTGCCGTGGTCCCCGCAAGCCTGCCGCACGAGGCGGCAGGCTGGATCCTCATCGCCGGTGCCAGCCTTGCGGTGGGGGCGCTCTCCCACGCTGCTGCGAAACTTGCGGGGCTCGCCAAGGAGATCTTGCGAGGAGGGACGGTTGGGTCTCCCTGAGCCGGTCTCCCGGCCGTTCCTGCCCGGAGGTGTTCGAGACTGCGGTGGCGGGTGGCTCTCGGCCGGTGTCGTGAACCGGTGCGTCGTCCTGGGGGCGACACACTGCCCAAGAACGTGGCTCAGGCCATACACCGTGGCCATGTCCGCCCCCACCAGCGCGTCTCTACCCTTGCCGCATGACCCCTCATCCCGACCCCCAGGCCGGCGCTGCCGTCAAGGCCGCAGACCGTGCGCATGTGTTCCACTCGTGGTCCGCCCAGGGCCTGATCGACCCGCTCGCCGTCGCCGGTGCCGAGGGTTCGTATTTCTGGGACTACGACGGGAACCGCTACCTCGACTTCACCAGCGGCCTCGTCTACACCAACATCGGCTACCAGCACCCCAAGGTCGTCGCCGCGATCCAGGAGCAGGCCGGCAAGCTCGCCACCTTCGCGCCGGCGTTCGCCGTCGAGGCGCGTTCCGAGGCCGCACGCCTCATCGCCGAGCGGACGCCCGGTGACCTGGACAAGATCTTCTTCACCAACGGTGGCGCCGAGGCCGTCGAGAACGCCATCCGGATGGCCCGGCTGCACACCGGCCGTCCGAAGGTGCTGAGCGCCTACCGCTCGTACCACGGCGGCACCGCCACCGCGATCAACGTCACCGGCGACCCGCGCCGCTGGGCCAACGACAACGGCACCGCCGGCGTCGTGCACTTCTGGGGGCCCTTCCTCTACCGGTCGCCGTTTTACTCCGAGACCGAGGAGCAGGAGTGCGCCCGCGCCCTCCAGCACCTGGAAGACACCATCGCCTTCGAGGGCCCGGCGACCATCGCCGCGATCATCCTGGAGACGATCCCGGGGACCGCGGGCATCATGACCCCGCCGCCCGGCTATCTCGCCGGTGTCCGCGAGATCTGTGACCGGTACGGGATCGTCTTCGTGCTCGACGAGGTCATGGCCGGCTTCGGACGCACCGGAAAGTGGTTCGCCGCCGACCACTTCGACGTCGTCCCCGACCTGCTGACCTTCGCCAAGGGCGTCAACTCCGGCTACGTCCCGCTCGGCGGCGTGGCGATCTCCGGCGCGATCGCCGAGACCTTCGCGACCCGCCCGTACCCCGGCGGCCTCACCTACTCCGGCCACCCGCTGGCCTGCGCCGCCGCCGTCGCCACGATCAACGTGATGGCGGAGGAGAAGGTCGTCGAGCAGGCGGCCCACACCGGCGAGACGGTCCTCGGCCCGGGCCTGCGCGAGCTCGCCGAGCGGCATCCGAGCGTCGGCGAGGTGCGCGGCACCGGTGTCTTCTGGGCGCTCGATCTCGTACGGGACCGTCAGACGCGCGAGCCGCTGGTGCCGTACAACGCGACGGGCGCCGCGAACGCCCCCATGGCCGCGTTCGCCGCCGCCTGCAAGAAGAACGGCCTGTGGCCCTTCGTCAACATGAACCGCACGCACGCGGTGCCGCCCTGCAACGTCACCGAGGCGGAGGCGAAGGAGGGCCTGGCGGCGCTGGACGCGGCGCTGTCGGTGGCGGACGAGCACGTGGCGTAGAGCCGGGGGGCGGCCCCCGGACCCCTTGTCCTTTGAACGGCGCGGGGTCCGGGGGCCGAGCCGCCGGTCACGCGGCCGAAGGTCGCGTTCGGGGGTCTGGGGGCTTGTCCCCCACGCGGCGGGGCCGCAAGTCGACTCAGCGGGAAGGGCGGGGTGGGGAAGACGCACCCCCCTCAGCCCCGGCCCGGCTCCACCTCCAAGAAGCGGCGCCCACGTGGCCCCCGGTACAACAGCGCCTCCCACCCCACCGCCCCCAGCGCCGAAGCGCACTGAGTGAGCCTCGATTCCTCCTCCTGCGCCGCACCGCTCCCCGCCGGCCCCAGCCAGTCCACGCACACCATGTCCGGGGTGTCCGACAGGCGTACCCGGTAGCCCGTCGCCGTCCGCGCACCGGACGCGTCCACCGCCGAGGGCGGGAGGCCCGCGGCCTCCAGCGCCAGTGCGACCGCGCTCACCATCTGGTTGAGCTCCCACGCCGCGGGAGCGGCGTTCGTCACACGGCGGATCTGGAGCAGGCCGTCGAACGCCGCCCGCACCTCGGCCGCACGTGCCAAGGAGCCGGACACCGGCCCGTCACCCGTCGCCGCCTCGAAGGCGTCAGTCATGTCAGAATCCCCTGTCCGCACCCGGTTCGTGACGTCTGGCCTATCGTGTCCGGGACCCCGGCGAAGGAGAAGGCCACGATGCCCGGCACCGGCAGCAGTTCCGCTGTCACCCGCAACACCCTGCGGCAGCAGATCGCGGACGCGCTGCGTGACGAGGTGCTGGCGGGCCGCTTGCAGCCCGGACAGGAGTTCACCGTCAAGCAGATCGCCGAGCAGTACGGCGTGTCCGCGACGCCCGTCCGGGAAGCCCTCGTCGATCTGTCGGCGCAGGGGCTGCTCGACTCCGACCAGCACCGGGGCTTCAAGGTCCACCAGTTCTCGGTCGACGACTACCGCGGCATGATCGACGCCCGTTCCCTGATCGTGGACGGCGTCTTCCGCCAACTCGAGAAGCGCCGCTGCACCGGGGTGCCCAACAAGGTGCTGGTGTCCGTACGCCGCCGCGCCGAGGAGGCCGCCCGCGCGGCCCGCGGCGGGGACCTGGCCATACTCATCGGTTACGACCTGCGCTTCTGGCGCGAGCTCGGCGCGCTCGTCGGCAACAACTACATCTCCGAGTTCCTGCACCGGCTGCGCGTCCAGGCCTGGGTGTTCGCCGTCCCCTACCTGCGCGAGGAGCCCGAGCTGCGGGACTGGCTGTGGAGCGGACACGAGGACCTGGTGGACGCCCTGACACTCGGCGACGCCGAGAAGGTGCGCGAGGTCATCGGCGCGTACAACGACCATGCGCTCGCCTGGGCGGATCGGCTGGAGCAGTGAGCGTGGACCTGAGCGTCGTCGTCCCGGCGTACAACGAGGAAGGGCGGCTGCGCCCCACGCTGGACGCGATCTGCGCCCATCTGCGCGGGGAGCCGGGCCGCTGGGGCAACTGGGAGCTGATCGTCGTCGACGACGGCTCGACCGACGCCACCGCCAAGATCGCCCGGGAGGCCGCGGCCGAGGAACCGCGCATCCAGCTCGTCTCCAGCGACGCCAACCACGGCAAGGGCAGCGCCCTGCGCCAGGGCGTGCTCGCCTCGTACGGCCGCCGCGTCCTGGTCACCGACGCCGATCTCGCCACGCCGATCGAGGAGTTGGACCGGCTCGACAAGCAGCTCGCGGCGGAGGACAGCGCCGCGGCGATCGGCTCGCGCGCGCACCCCGACTCCCGTATCGAGGTGCACCAGCGACGGATCCGCGAATGGCTCGGCCGGATGGGCAACCGCCTCATACGCGCCGTCGCCGTGCCCGGCATCCATGACACCCAGTGCGGCTTCAAGCTCTTCGACGGCGACAAGGCGCGCGCCGCCTTCGCCGATTCGCGCCTGGACGGGTGGGGAATCGACGTCGAGATACTCCGCTACTTCCGGCGCGCGGGCTGGACGGTGACGGAGGTCCCGGTGCGCTGGTCGCATCAGGAGGGCTCCAAGGTCCGGCCGCTGGACTACGGCAGGGTGCTGCTGGAGCTCGTCAGGCTCCGGGCGCGTGCCGTCCGGCGGGTGGACCTCGCCATCACCGGCCTCTTCCTGCTCGCTTCCGTACTCCTCTACAAAGGGCTGTGGACGGACCTCGACCGCGGCTATCTCGCCGACTCGGGGCAGGACCAGAACCAGTGGGAGTGGTTCTTCGCGGTCACCGCCGACAATGTCGCGCATCTGCGAAATCCCCTGTTCACGGCCCTGCAGGGCTATCCCGACGGCGTGAACCTGATGGCGAACACCGTGATGCTCGGGCTCTCCGTCCCGCTCACCCCGGTGACGCTGCTGCTCGGGCCGACCGTCACCTGGGCGCTGGTGCTCACGCTGGGACTCACGGCGACCGCGACCGCCTGGTACTGGCTGATCGCCCGCCGGCTGACCGACCACCGGTGGGCCGCCGCGCTCGGCGGCGCCTTCGCGGCCTTCGCGCCGCCGATGATCTCGCACGGCAACGCGCACCCCAACTTCCTTGTGCTGTTCATGATTCCGGTGATCATCGACCGGGCGCTGCGGCTGTGCGAGGGGCGCAATGTCGTACGCGACGGGGTGCTGCTCGGCCTGTTCGCGACGTATCAGATCCTCCTCGGCGAGGAACCGTTGCTGCTCGCGTCGATGGGCATGCTGCTCTTCGCCCTCTCGTACGCGCTCGTGCGCCGCGATGTGGCGCGGGCGGCCTGGCGGCCGCTGCTGCGCGGGCTCTTGATCGCGGCCGCCGTCTGTCTGCCGCTGGCCGCCGTGCCGTTGGGCTGGCAGTTCCTCGGCCCGCAGAGCTACACGAGCGTGCTGCACGGCGACAATGCGGGCAACAGTCCGCTTGCCTTCCTGGAGTTCGCGGGCCGATCGCTGATGGGTACGGACGAGGTCGCGGACCCGCTCGCGATGAACCGCACCGAGCAGAACGCTTTCTTCGGCTGGCCGCTGATCGCGCTCGCGGCGGCGATCGTGGTGCGGCTGTGGCGGCTCGCGCTGGTCAAGGCGCTTGCCTTTACGGGGATCGCGGCGGCGTTTCTCTCCCTCGGGCCGAAGTTCCGCATCCCGTACACGGACTTCGTGCTGACAGGTCCCTGGCGAGTGCTGGCCCATCAGCCGCTCTTCGAGTCGGTCATCGAGTCACGGGTGGCGATGATCTGCGCGCCGGTGCTCGGCGTCCTGATCGCGCTGGCGGCGGACCGGCTGCTGGCGACCAGTGATCGGGTGAATCAGGTGGTGGGGCTTGCGGCGGTGGCGGTGGCGCTGCTGCCGGTGCTGCCGACGCCGTACCCGGTGCGGGAGCGTTCCGAGGTCCCGGCGTTCATCACACAGGGCATGTACCGCTCGTATCTCTCCAAGGGGGAGTCGGTGGTCACGGTGCCGCTGCCGCATCCCGGCAGCGCGGAGGCCCTGCACTGGCAGTCGGCGACGGGGCTCGGCTTCCCGGTCGCGGGCGGCTACTTCAACGGGCCGTGGGGACCGGACCGGATAGGCATCTACGGCGCGACGCCCCGGCACACCTCCAACCTCTTCAACGATGTGCGGGGCAACGGGCGGGTGCCGGAGATAGGGCCGAACTGGCAGGCGCAGGCGCGGTTCGACCTGGCCGCGTGGCGGGCGGGGGTGGTGGTGCTGGAGCCGCAGTACAACGACAAGGCGCTGTATGCGACGGTGGAGAAACTGCTCGGGAAGCCGGGCAAGCCGGTGGGCGGCGTGTGGGTATGGGATGTGGGTACGGGTTGAAAACGAAGCGGGCCGGGCGGTTGACCGGCACCCTTCGCCGAACGTATCCATGGCACTACGCTGTTCCGACCATCGCACGTGCGTGCCCGATCCCGTTGGAGAGCGAGCCTTCCCTTGGCCTGTGACCTGTGGCTGGTCCCCCTCGTCGATGTGCTGTGCCACAGCCCCGACAACCCCTTCGCCGAAGAGATCGCGTCCTACGACAAGGCCCTGACCGACGCCGGACTGCCGACCGTGCCCGTCTTCGCCTATATGCCCGGTCTGTCGGGTGATGTGGCCCCGGTGGCCGGCTTCGACTACGACGCGCTGCACTTCCTGCGGCGCGCGTATCTGCTGCAGCTGTGCGGGCTCGCAGTAACGCCTGTGGACGAACTGGGCGGCGACTACGAGCAGTTGCTGGAGATGTTCGAGACGACGGCGCAGCAGTCGCATCTGGTCTGGCACTACGACCACGCGGGTGCGTACGTCCCGGTGGACTTCGCGACACCGCTGTTCAACGACGAACTCCTCGCGGGCGGCGGGCCGCTGGGCTCCACGCAGGGGCTGCTGCGGGAGCTCGAATACGTCGCGCCGTCGATCGGCATCGACCCGGCGAACCCGCCGGAGGCGCCGGAGCCGCCGGACCGGCCCACCTCGCTGGAGGAACCGGCCGGGCCGATTCCGTACGACGAGAGCCCGTTCGCGCGGGAGCGGCATGTGTGGCTGGGGCTGCACGCGGCCGCGACGCGGAGCCTTGGCCAGGGCTCAATGATCATTTTCAGCTGACGCACATGTGACGCACATGCGCTGAATGCACAGCCTTAAGCTGCGGGACATCTCGGCCCGGTAGGACCGGTGCATGTCACAGACGACTACCCCGACGGCGGGGGAGATGGCTGAAGAGGCGCTCCCCCGGCCGACGCGATTCGCGGACGTCAAGGGCTGGTTCTGGCCCGTGGACCAACTGCTCTTCGACTGGTTCCTGTCCCATCAGCGGGACACGGATCCGGACGGTCGAGGGGATCTGCTCGAGCTCGGCGCGTATCTGGGCAAGAGCGCGATCTTCACCGGCCGGTATCTGCGGGAGGGGGAGGAGTTCACGGTCTGCGACCTGTGGGACTCACCGGCGCCGGACGATTCCAACAGCGCGGAGATGGACCGGTCGTACGCGACGCTGACGCGACGCGCGTTCGAGGCGAACTATCTGTCGTTCCACGACGAGCTGCCGACGATGGTGCAGGCCCCCACCTCGGTGATCACCTCCCGGGTGCGGGCGGGGAGCTGCCGCTTCGTGCATGTCGACGCCTCGCATCTGTACGAGCACGTGCACGGCGACATCGCGGCGGCGAAGGCGCTGCTGCAGCCCGGGGGCATCGTGTCCTTCGACGACTTCCGCGCGGAGCACTGTCCGGGCGTCTCGGCGGCGGTGTGGGGCGCGGTGGCGACATCGGGCCTGAAGCCGATCGTGATCACGGGCACGAAGCTGTACGGCACGTGGGGCGACCCGTCGGAGGTGCGGGAAGCGCTGCTGGCGTGGCTACAGACGCGTGCGGACCTGTGGCACGGCGTGGAGGAGGTCGCGGGCGCCCCGCTGATCCGCATCAAGTCCACCAAGTCGACGACGCCCCCGCACCCCCCTGCCTCCCGCCACGAGCCAACCCCGGAGCCCCCTCTCCCGACCCCGCCGCCGGCGACTCCTCCGGCCCCCCGCCGGCGCCCTTCCCTCACCCGCCGCCTGGCGAGGGACCTGCTCCCCCCGATCCTGACGCGAGCGCTCAGGTCCCGCCGCACGCGCTGACGCGGCGAGGGCCGGCGCGGGTTGCTCGGTCGCTGCGCCCCTGCGGGCGCGGGTGCGTACTTGCCGGGCGGCGCGAAGCTACCGCGTCGGGGGCCCGGGCTCGCCTTCGCGGCGCGAAGCTGCCGCGCCCGTGCGGGTGCCCGCATCCGGGCATCCGCCCCCGGCGGCATGCTTCCGCGGCTCGAAGCTGCCGCAGGGTGTCTGGCTTCACGCCTCCGCGCCGCGAAGCCGGCGCCCGGGGGTCTGGTGGCCCGACCTCGGACCCCCTTCCCCCGCCAGGGGTCCGGGGTCCCCCCCGGTTTCGGGAAGGGGCGGGGTGGGGGACACAAACCGGCACCCCCTCAGCGCGGCGATTCCGGCGGCCGCTGTCTCGGCATGTTCGGCCGCGTCCCCGGCGGCAACGGCATCCGCCCCGGACCCCCGCCCTCCCGCGCCCCGCCGCCGCCTCCGCCGCCCCCGGGCGGCCCCGCAGTCACGCCCATCGACTGCACCTGACCGCCCCCGCGGAGCTCCACCATCCAGTCCGCCGTCTCCAGCCGCACCAGCTCCGCGACGTCCTCCGAGAACCGCCGCAGCACCCCCAGGCACCGCTCGACCGCCTCGCTCGCCGTGCCCTCCGCCGGACCCAGCACCTCCCGTACGCACTCCGACGCCCAGTCGAACTGCAGCGCCAGCAGACGCCGCTGCACCGCCTGCGCCGTCGCGACGTTCCTTATCCAGCCCGACGTCAGGCCGAAGTACCGGTCACACACCAGACAGGCCGCTGCCAGCAGCAGCGAGAGATACCCCCACTCCGCCGCCCCGGCCACCGCACCCGTCAGCCCGAGCAGCGGCAGCGCCGCCCCGGCGATCGCCCCGAGAGCCGTACCGAGCCGCAGCACCCGCGCCGCGAGCCGCTTGCGCACCCGGTTTGCCAGATACCACTGAGCCGTACGCAGCGCGTCCGCCTCGACCCACCGGTACAGCTCGTCGAGGCGTTGCGCCGGCTCTCCCCAGTCGCCGAGCGGAAACGGCCTCCCGGTCAGGTCACGGCGCGGCCCCTCGCCGCGCTCGCCCCGGGCCGGCCCCCCGGGCTGCATCTCCGGCTGGCTCACCGGGGCACTCCTCTACGACGTGGCGACGGACGTGACACTGCGTGACGTACGGTGCGTGCGGGCATGGACTGCATGGTGTGCATCGCGGGCATTCTGATGCGCATGCCCCTCCGCACTTCCTACCGCCGAATGGTGGGCTGTGCGCCGGAAATCCCAGTATTTCCGCCCACACGAGGGTCTTGATCAGGTGGAGTCTCCTGACCGACTCACTCGAAAGAGTTGGTCACCGCAGGGTGGGGCGCGGCGCCCGGTGACCACGTAGGCTCGGCATACCGAACAATCCTCGTCGAAATGCCAGGAGTGACCGTGATTCCCGGTGGTGGCCAGCCCAATATGCAGCAGCTCCTCCAGCAGGCTCAGAAGATGCAGCAGGATCTCGCGCAGGCACAGGAAGAGCTGGCGCAGACCGAGGTCGAGGGCCAGGCGGGCGGCGGCCTGGTGAAGGCCACCGTCACCGGCTCCGGCGAGCTGCGCTCCCTCGTCATCGACCCGAAGGCCGTCGACCCCGAGGACACGGAGACCCTCGCGGACCTCGTCGTCGCCGCCGTCCAGGCCGCGAACGAGAACGCGCAGCAGCTGCAGCAGGAGAAGCTCGGCCCGCTCACCCAGGGTCTGGGCGGTATGCCCGGCCTGCCCTTCTGATCATGCGGGGCCTGCCCTTCGATATGCGGGGCCTGCTCTTCTAAGGCGTACGGCCACCAACTACCGTAAGCACCAAGCACTCCAGGAGAGGCGTTCCGTTGTACGAAGGCGTGGTTCAGGACCTCATCGACGAACTGGGCAGGCTGCCCGGCGTCGGTCCCAAGAGCGCGCAGCGGATCGCCTTCCACATCCTCCAGGCCGAGCCCACCGACGTCCGTCGCCTCGCCCACGCACTCCTCGAGGTGAAGGACAAGGTCCGCTTCTGCGCGGTGTGCGGCAATGTCGCACAGCAGGAGCAGTGCAACATCTGCCGTGATCCGCGACGTGACCTGACGGTCATCTGCGTGGTGGAGGAGCCGAAGGACGTCGTCGCGATCGAGCGGACCCGGGAGTTCCGGGGCCGCTACCACGTGCTCGGCGGGGCCATCAGCCCCATCGAGGGCGTCGGCCCCGACGACCTGCGGATTCGTGAGCTGCTGGCCCGCCTCGCGGACGGCACGGTCACCGAGCTCATCCTGGCCACGGATCCCAACCTGGAGGGCGAGGCCACCGCCACGTACCTGGCCCGCATGATCAAACCGATGGGTCTGAGGGTCACGCGGCTGGCCAGCGGTCTGCCCGTGGGGGGAGACTTGGAATACGCCGACGAGGTCACGCTGGGACGTGCCTTCGAGGGGAGACGACTTCTCGATGTCTGACGCCATGCTGCACGCCACGAGCCAGAACCCGGACGATTTCGCGGTTCAGATCGCGGACTCGATCGAATCCTTCATCGTTGCGACCACGGAAGTCGCGAAGGGCGACGAGCCCGACAGTGCGGTGCCCTTCCTGCTGCTGGAGCTCTCCCAGCTGCTGCTGACGGGCGGCCGTCTGGGCGCGCACGAAGACATCGTCCCGGACGATCGGTACGAACCTGACGCCGGCCCGGACGTGGACGTCGACGACCTGCGCGAGCGCTTCGCCGTGCTGCTCGAACCGGTCGACGTCTTCTCCGAGGTCTTCGACCCGTACGAGCCGCGCAGAGCCCCGGTCGCCTGCCGGGTCTCCGACAACCTCGCGGACATCGTCACGGATCTGCGCCACGGCCTGGCCCACTACCGTGCGGGCCGCACCACCGAGGCCCTGTGGTGGTGGCAGTTCTCGTACTTCTCCAACTGGGGCCCGACCGCATCCGCGACGCTGCGCGCCCTCCAGTCGCTGGTCGCCCATGTCCGTCTCGACCAGCCGCTTCAGGAGCTGGACGGTCTGGACACGGACGAGGACCTGGCCGAGGAGGCGCTGGCGGAGGAGGCCGGCAAGGTCATGGTGGAGGAGATCGCGGGCCCGCTGGGTCTGCGCACGGTCACCCGAGGCGCGTGAGGCGAGCGCGTACAAGGCGTGAGAGGCAAGAGCGTACGAGGCGTGTGAGGCAGCACGTACGAGGCGTGTGAGGCAGCACGTACGAGGCGCGTGAGCCAAGCACGTACGCCGGGTGCGGTGTGAGCCGCCCCACACCTCGCGTAGCTCACCCGACGGCGGGCAGAAGTCGATCCGAGCGGCCGTGGTCCTCCCTCATGATCACTGAGTGAGCGGGACATCTCACGATGTGACATCACAAGGGCGGAGCACGGCCGCTCGTTAGACTGAGCCGACCGCAGTAATGACTGCAGTAAGAACCGAGCGAGGAGCGCACGTGGGCCTTGTCGTGCAGAAGTACGGAGGCTCCTCCGTTGCCGATGCCGAAGGCATCAAGCGCGTCGCCAAGCGGATCGTCGATGCCAAGAAGAACGGCCACCAGGTGGTCGTCGTGGTATCCGCGATGGGCGACACGACGGACGAGCTGATCGATCTCGCCGAGCAGGTATCCCCGATCCCTGCCGGGCGCGAATTCGACATGCTGCTGACCGCAGGAGAGCGGATCTCCATGGCCCTGCTGGCGATGGCGATCAAAAACCTGGGTCACGAGGCCCAGTCGTTCACCGGCAGCCAGGCAGGCGTCATCACCGACTCGGTCCACAACAAAGCGCGCATCATCGATGTGACGCCGGGCCGGATCCGTACCGCGCTGGACGAGGGCAACATCGCCATCGTCGCCGGCTTCCAGGGTGTGTCCCAGGACAAGAAGGACATCACCACCCTCGGTCGCGGCGGGTCCGACACCACCGCGGTTGCCCTCGCCGCCGCGCTGGACGCCGAGGTCTGCGAGATCTACACCGACGTCGACGGCGTCTTCACCGCCGACCCCCGGGTCGTGAAGAAGGCCCGGAAGATCGACTGGATCGCCTTCGAGGACATGCTGGAGCTCGCCGCCTCCGGCTCCAAGGTGCTGCTGCACCGCTGCGTCGAGTACGCACGCCGATACAACATTCCGATCCACGTCCGCTCGTCCTTCTCCGGGCTGCGCGGCACCTGGGTCAGCAACGAGCCGCAAGGGGACCAGCAGGTGGAGCACGCCATCATCTCCGGAGTCGCCCACGACGTCTCCGAGGCCAAGGTCACGGTCGTCGGAGTGCCGGACAAGCCGGGCGAGGCCGCGGCCATCTTCCGTACGATCGCCAATGCCGAGATCAACATCGACATGGTCGTGCAGAACGTCTCGGCGGCCACCACCGCCCTGACCGACATCTCCTTCACCCTCCCCAAGACCGACGGCCGCAAGGCCATCGACGCCCTGGAGAAGGCGAAGGCTGCGATCGGCTTCGAGTCGCTGCGCTACGACGACCAGATCGGCAAGATCTCCCTCGTCGGCGCGGGCATGAAGACCAACCCCGGCGTCACCGCCTCCTTCTTCGAGGCGCTCTCCGACGCGGGCGTGAACATCGAGCTGATCTCCACCTCGGAGATCCGCATCTCGGTGGTCACCCGCGCCGACGACGTCAACGAGGCCGTGCGCGCCGTGCACACCGCCTTCGGCCTGGACAGTGACTCCGACGAGGCGGTCGTCTACGGAGGCACCGGACGATGAACCGCAAGCCGGCGCTCGCGGTCGTCGGAGCGACCGGAGCCGTCGGCGCGGTGATGCTCCAGATCCTTTCGCAGCACGCGGACGTCTGGGGCGAGATACGACTCCTCGCCTCACCGCGCTCGGCCGGCCGCAAGCTGGCCGTGCGCGGCGAGGAGTGTGAAGTCGTCGCGCTGAGCGAAGAGGCCCTGACGGGTGTCGACGTCGCGCTCTTCCTCGTACCGGACGAGGTTTCGGCGCAGTGGGCGCCGATCGCGGCGGCCAAGAGCGCTGTGGTGGTGGACAATTCTGCCGCTTTCCGGATGGACCCGGATGTGCCGCTGGTCGTCCCGGAGGTCAATCCGCATGCCGTACGGGTCCGCCCGCGCGGCATCGTCGCGAGTCCGCACGACACGACGCTGGCGATGATTCCGGCGGTCGGGGCGCTGCACGCCGAGTTCGGGCTGCGTGAACTGGTCGTCTCCGCCTACCAGGCCGTCAGCGGCGCGGGCCGGGACGCGGTTGCCGCGCTGCGCGCGCAGCTGTCGCTGGTGGCCGGTACGGAACTGGGCGAGAAGCCCGGCGACGTACGCCGCGCCGTGGGCGACGATCTCGGGCCCTTCCATGCCCCGCTGGCGCTCAATGTGGTGCCGTGGTCAGGGACGTTGCAGGACGGCGGCTGGTCGTCCGAGGAACTGGGGCTGCGGGCCGAGACGCGCAAGATCCTGGATCTGCCGGGGCTGCGGGTGGCGGCGACGTTCGTACGCGTACCGGTGATCACCACGCACTCGCTCGCGGTGCATGCGCGCTTCGAGAGCGAGGTCACGGTGGAGCGGGCGCACGAGATCCTGGCGACCTCGCCCGGCGTGGTGCTGTACGACAATCCGGCGGTGGGCGACTTTCCCACGCCCGCGGATGTGGTGGGGACGGATCCGACATGGGTGGGGCGGCTGCGGCGGGCGCCGGACGACCCCTGTGCGCTGGATCTGTTCGTCTGCGGCGACAATCTCCGCAAGGGGGCAGCGCTGAACTCCGCGCAGATCGCGGAGGCGGTGGCCGCCGAAATCGGTCCCGCGACGCGCCCCACGACCCGTCCCGCGAGCAATCCTGCAATCAATGCGGCGCGGGGGCGGCGCAGTACTTTGTAGGATCTGTGAAAGCCTTGTGAGCAAGTCGAAGGTCTGTACCGCTTGAACCAGGGTGCAAGGATGTTCGACGATTCGCTTCTCCCCTTTCTGCAACCGGTAGTTGGGCGGAGAGCGTCTTTGCGGTTGCCCCTTCACGGTGCCGCGAAACTGGGGCATTGGGGAAGAGCGGGTACGCATGAGGGCATTTGGAGCACCGTCAAAAACGGTGGCGTACGCGTACAACCCTGACGGGGGGAAGCGTGTCCAACAGGCGTGGCAGAGGTTCTCGACATCACCAGGGTGGTCCCGGTCCGTGGCGCTGCAGTGCGCCCGCTCCGCAGACCCCGCCCGTCCGGCGGCATGCCGGTGATCGCCCCTATGCCCGCGCCCCGCACCACCCGCATCCCGTCCCAGCGCGAGGGCGCTGAGGAAACCATGACTGCGGGCACCACCGTCGATCACCTCACCGAGACCTACCGCGCCCACTACCGGTCGCTGCTCGGTCTCGCCGCCCTCCTTCTCGATGACACGGCCTCCTGCGAGGACGTCGTCCAGGAGGCGTTCATCCGCGTCCACTCGGCGCGGAACCGGGTGCGGGACCCGGAGAAGACCCTCGCCTATCTGCGTCAGACCGTGGTCAATCTGTCCCGGTCCGCGCTGCGCCGCCGCATTCTCGGACTGAAGCTGCTCTCGAAGCCGATGCCGGACATGGCGAGCGCCGAGGAGGGGGCGTACGACCAACTGGAGCGGGACGCGCTGATCAAGGCGATGCGCGGACTCCAGCGCCGCCAGCGCGAGGTGCTGGTGCTGAGGTACTTCGCCGATATGACGGAGGCTCAGGTCGCCGAGACGCTGGGCATATCCCTGGGCTCGGTGAAGGCCTACGGCTCTCGGGGCATCGCGGCGCTTCGCGTCGCCATGGAGGCCACGACATGAGCGGGCACAGGCACAGGTTTGAGCGGTACGGGCCGGACGGGCCGTTTGACGACCGGACTGGGAACGGAATTGTGAACAACGGGCCGGAAAATGAGCTGGGCGGCCTCGGAGGCCTCGGCGGGGACGAAGACGCCCTGCGCCGACTGCTGCAGGGGGCCGTGCAGGACCTTGCGCCCTCCGAAGGCGCCCTCGACCATCTGCGAAGGGCGGTCCCTGCGCGGCGCGCCCGCAAAAGGCAGGCGATTGTCGGTGCGGCGGCCGCGGTGCTGCTGATCGGCACCGCCGTCCCCGCCTTCGTCCACGTCGCCAACTCCAGCGGCAGCGACAGTGCCAACCCCGTCAACGCCGGACACGGCGAACAGGCGCAGGGCGGCACCGGGTCCGAGGCGAGTGCCGACGGCGGAGGCGAGGGAACGAACAGTCCCTGGGGAGGCGGCCAGGGCACCGCTCAGGACCAGGGCGGTGCGTCGCAGGCGCCGGAGAAGTCCGCCGGCAACCCGGTCGGCACGGCGGGCGGGGTGGTCAATCCCCCGGGCACAGTGGCCGCGAGTTCACCGGCCTGCGCCGCCGACCAGCTCGGCGTCGCCTCGGTGCAGGCGGCCAAGGCGGACGCCGACGGCAAGGTGTACGGCACCTTCCGCATCGCCAATATCTCCAAGGCCGGCTGTGCACTCAGCGGCGACGGCACGGTCGGCTTCCAGGCGATGGGCGCGGCCGACCCCGCCAAGATCAGCGTGGTCGACCACACGGCGGGCGACGCGGCGACCGGGCTGCCCGACCCCTCTCAGGAGTCGAGCGCGCTGCTGCTGAAGCCGGACGCGGCGTATGAGGTGAAGTTCGCCTGGGTGCCGAAGGACAGCTGCCCGACCACCGGCGCCTCGCCCGACCCGACGCCCTCGCAGGGCGGCTCATCGGGTACGAGCGCCGGCACGGGCACGGCGGAGAACACCCAGCCTCAGCTCGTCACCGAGGACGGCGGCGGCACGGCGGACGGCAGCGTCACCGTGAACCACATTGCGCAGCCGGGCGCCCCGACCGCGGAAGCGACAATCCCGAATGCGTGCGCGGGCACGATCTACCGCACGGGCGTGCTGAGCGCGCAGTAGCAGCGGCCGTCCAGTGACTGGGGCTGCGCCCCAGACCTCGCGCCTCAAACGCCGGGCCCCGGGTCGGGCTCGGGTTACGCTTGCGCCGGGCGCCGGGCGCCGGGCGCCGGGCGCCGGGCGCCGGGCGCCGGGCGCCGGGCGCCGGGCGCCGGGCGCCGGGCGCCGGGTCGGGCTCGGGTTAGGCCTGCGTCGGCCCCGGGTCCGGCTCGGGCTACACCGGGTCCGGCGACGTGTTCGGGTCCGGCTCCGGGGCCAGGCCCAGCGCGCTGTCCCGTGCCGCCTCCGCGTCGCGGCGCAGCAAGCGGAACCACATGAACAGCACGAAGCCCGCGAAGACGAACCACTCCCCGGTGTAGCCGAGGTTCTGGAACGCCTTGAGGTCAAGACCACTGCCCTCCGGCGCCGCCGCGGGCACCGCCTTCAGCCCGCTGTCCGCTGCCGTCAGCGTGACCCACGCGTCGTACACCTCGTCCGGTACGAGGTTCACCAGCGAGGCCGCGCTGATCATCCCCAGCTGGCCGCTCGGCAGCCCGCCGGACGCACGGACCCCGTCCGTGCCGGGCGTCTCGGAGGCCTGCAGCGCACCGGCCACGGTGACCCGGCCGGTGGGCGCCGCGGGGACCTGGCTCCCCTTCGGCAGCCAGCCGCGGACCACGGGCAGCGTCCGGCCGCCGTCGGTCTTCAGCAGCGCCAGCACATACGAGCCGTTCTTGCCGTCCAGCTCCCGGTCCGGCACCAGGAACTGCTTCCCGTACTGCCCGGTGGCCGTCGCCTGCCGCCCCGACGTCTCCTTGTCGACCGGCAGCAACTCGTCCACGGGCGCGGCCTTCTGCTCACCGGGAGCCGGCTTCCGCTCGGCCTCCTGGTGCCTGTGGACGCGGTCCTCGAACTTGCCGAGCTGCCAGGAGCCCATGAAGACGCAGAAGGGGATCGCCAGCACGACGAAGATATTGATCCCCCACCAGCGGGGCGTCAGCAGGAACCGGTACACCCCTCCACGGTACGGAACGTGCCCGCGGGCTCTGGGCCCACCCCTCCGGTTAACCCAGGTGCGGCCCCTGTCCCAGGTGCTCGGCTGCGAAGGCGATCTCCAGCCGCACCTGCTTGATCCGCTCCTCCACGACAAGCGACCCGTGGCCCGCGTCGTACCGGTACACCTCGTGCACCGCGCTCCGGGCCGCCAGCCTGTCCACATAGTTCTCGACCTGGCGGATCGGGCAGCGCGGGTCGTTGACGCCCGCCGAGATGTAGACCGGCGCCCGCACCGCGTCCACATAGGTCAGCGGCGACGAGGCCTCGAACCGCTCCGGGACCTCCTCCGGGGTGCCGCCGAGCAGCGTGCGGTCCATCGCCTTCAGAGCTTCCATCTCGTCGTGGTACGCCGTGACATAGTCCGCGACCGGCACCGCCGCAAGCCCCAGAGCCCACGCCTCGGGCTGGGTGCCGAGACCGAGCAGTGTCAGATAGCCGCCCCAGGAGCCGCCCGCCAGTATCAGCTTCGCCGGGTCCGCGAGCCCGGACGCCACCGCCCACTCGCGGACCGCCGCGATGTCCTCGAGCTCGATCAGCCCGACCCGGTGCTTGAGGGCGTCCGTCCACTCCCGTCCGTACCCCGTCGAGCCGCGGTAGTTGACCCGCACCACCGCATACCCTTGGTCGATCCAGGCCGCCGGGCCCGCCGCGAAGGCGTCACTGTCGTGCCAGGTGGGGCCGCCGTGGATCTCGAAGACGGTCGGCAGCGGACCCGTCGCGCCGGCCGGCCTCTGGACCAGCGCATGGATACGGCCTCCCGGCCCCTCCACCCAGGCGTCCTCCACCGGCACGGAACCCGGCGCCTTCATCCCCGGAGGGTCGAGCACAACGCCACCCGCGGTCGAGCGCACCTGCGGCGGCAGCGCGGCCGACGACCACAGATACTCCACCTCTCCGTCCGGCCGGGCGGTCGCGCCCGAGACCGAACCGGTCGGTGTGTCGATCCGCACCAGCTCGCGCGTCGCCAGGTCGTACCGCCACAGCTCGCCGCGCGCCTCGAAGCTGTGCGCGACCAGCAGCCCGGAGCCGTCCGGGTACCACTCGGCGTTCACGTCGCCCGGCAGGTCTATCGCGAGATCGGTCTCTTCGCCCGAGGCGACGTCCCAGATCATCGGCTCCCAGCGGCCGCGCCGCTGATGCCCGATGAGCAGCCGGGTGTCCCCGTCCAGGGGCGCGAAGCCGAGGACTTCAAGACCCAGTTCCTTGGTGCCCCCCTTCGTGTCGTCCAGCTCGGCCACCGTGGTGGCTCCGCCGGAGCCTTCGGCGCGGGAGGTGCCCCCGAGACGCACCACCCGCAGCGCCGAGTGCATCGCGTCCCCGTGCTCGGTGTGCTCGATGGCGACCAGCGTCCCGTCGTGCGAGAGATCGCCGACCCCGGCCGACTCCCGGTGCCGGTAGATCACGACCGGCTCCGCGCCCGCACGTACGACATGGATCGTCGTGCCGTCCTCGTCGGTCGACCGGCCGATCACCGAGGTGCCGTCCCGGCCGATGGCCAGCCCCGCCGGGTACGAAGGCTCGAGCCCCGGTGCGGCGGGCTCGTCGGCTCCGCCCCGGAAGGGCTGCCGCATCCACACCCCGAACTCGTCCCCGTCGGTGTCCGAGAACCACCAGATCGCCGAGCCGTCGGGCGAAAGCACGCCGTCCGTCGTGCCGTTCGGCCGGTCCGTCGCCTGCCGCTGCTCGCCCGTCGCCCTGTCCCATGCGTACAGCTCGTATGTCCCCGTGGCGTTCGACACGAAGAGCGAGCGGTCCGGCGCGTCCTCCGCCCAGTCGGGCAGGGAGACGCGCGGCGCGCGGAAGCGCTTCTCCCAGTCCGGCATGCCGGACGGCTCCGAAACGCCGGCCGGCTGCGGCCTGCCGGGCGGATCCGGCGTGCCAGGCAGCTCAGACGTGCGGGTCGGCTCCGGCGTGGAGTCAGTGATCTCAGTCATGACCCCATTCTGCGCTGGACCCCCGACAATCCGTTCGCGTCGTCCGCAGCCTGTGGATAACTTCGTTGGCATGTACTCTCCGACCCCTCGGACTGGCGCGAGGCCAACCGCTCACGCTGGGACGAACGCGTGCCGATCCATGCGGCGAGCGACTACTACGACCTCGACTCCTTCCGCTCGGGCAAGGACGTCCTGCGCGACTTCGAGGTCGCCGAGGTCGGCGATGTCACCGCGCGTACGCTGCTCCACCTCCAGTGCCACATCGGCCTCGACACGCTGAGCTGGTCCCGCCGCGGGGCCGCGCACGTCGTCGGCCTGGACTTCTCGGAGCCGGCCGTCGAGACGGCCCGCGGCCTCGCCGCGGACCTCGGCATCGGCATCGGCCCGGACCGCGCCGCGTTCGTCGCGGCCGACGTCCACGACGCCGCCGAAGCCGTCCCCGACTCCTCGTACGACATCGTCTACACCGGCACCGGCGCGCTGAACTGGCTGCCGGACACCACCCGCTGGGCCGAGACCGCCGCGTCGCTCGTCGCGCCCGGCGGCTTCCTCTTTGCGGCCGACCGCCCTCGGATTCCGCTGATGTACTCGCTGAAGGCATCCCGGGCCTGATTGTCAGTGGTGGGGTGCACACTCGCCGTATGACCGAACTGCGCAAGACAGTTGAGAGCTTCTGGTCGGCGGCGGAGGCCCGCGACTGGTCCACTTTCGCGTCCACGCTCGCCGAGGACGTGCTCTACGACCTGCCGCAGACCCGCGAGCGCATACGAGGCAAGGACAGTTACGTCCAGTTCAACCGGGAGTACCCCGGCGACTGGCATCTGCGTATCCAGCGGATCGTGGCCGACTCCGAGCAGGTCGTCACCTGGATCCATGTCACGGTCGGCCTTGAGGAGGTGTACGCGGTCACCTTTTTCACCGGCGACGAGGAGGGCCGGATCACGACCGTCACGGACTTCTGGCCCGAGGCGTACGAACCCCCGCCGGGCCGCGAGCACCTGGTCGAGCGCTACTAGACCGTGGGCGTTGAGTCGGCGCCGGCGCTGTACCTGCTCGCCGTAGTTGCTGTCCCGTGGGCAAGCATTACGGAGCCTTCGGCCCGCGCGGCAGCCGTACCACCGCACGGCCACCGTCCAGATCGACCGTGGACCGATGCGGCGGAGCTCCGTCCTCCTCGTCGTCCTTCATCAGCAGCGCGCTCTGCCGCTCCTTGAGCTCGCTCTGCTTGCCGGGCGAGAAGGTCGCATGCAGCTGCTCGAACCCGGTCGCGGAAACCTGGCCGCGCCGCCGGCCCCGACCTGTCGCGCGCAGCAGTTGGTCGCCGAAGGCTATGCCGACGAGCAGGATCACCAACCCTGGGAGGGTCATGAAAACGACGAACTCCATAGGCTCACTCTCCAGGAAGGCCCTGACTGTGTGACCGCGGCATCGGCTGGAGGCGGTGTACGGCCACGGCTGCCGCATGGCCGGGGTCGGTGGGCAGGTCGGACAGCAACCAGTCGGGGTTCACGGCAGGTTGTGGGCCGGTTCCTACGTAGGTGAGGGACAGCTCCTCGTTCAGTCCGGCGCCGGTCGCCTTCAGGAGAGCCTCCTTGCGGGTCCAGCAACGGGCGAACGCGGCGGGGCGGTCCGCAGTGGGCAGCGCGGCCAGTTCCGTACGCTCCCGCGGGTGCAGCTGGGCCGCGACCTCCATGGTGGTGCCGGGGTCGGGTACGCCTTCGACATCGACGCCGACCTGCGCCCCGGCCAGGGCGATCAGCACCAGGCCGGCCGTGTGCGAGAGCGAGAAGTGCACGGGGTTGCCGGGGACGACGGGCCGTCCGTGCGGGCCTCCGCAGTTGGCGCACGGTTCGCGCGTCAGAGTCACCGCCTCCGGTGCCAGTCCGAGCCGCTCGCCGAGCAGCCTGCGCAACGCCACATGCGCGACGGCGAAGGCGTCCCGGTCCGCGTCCCGGTGGAAGGCGAGCAGGCGCGCGGTCTCCCCGGCATCAAGGAGGTGCCGGTGGGCAGCGGCGTCCTCGGCATGGTCGCGGACCCGGCCGGACCAGAGCAGCTCCACGCCCGGCAGCGGCGTCAGCGGCTCTTGTCCGGTCGGTGCGCCGGTCGCCATGCTGTGGTCCTCCTCAGGCCAGAGAGGTTATGGAAGCGCTTGATGCGGCCTCCCGGGCACGGGCCAAGGGCCTGACCCCGACGAGGCCAGGCCCTTGACACGAAACCCGCAGACTCGCAGACCCGCAGAACTGCCGAACCGCGGTACCGCAACACGCAGCGCCGAAATACCGCGGCACAAGCAGTGCCGCAGAGCAGTGCCGCAGAGGTGCCGAACTGCCGCGTGCGGCTCAGATGTTGACGCCGAAGTCCTGCGCGATGCCGCGCAGGCCGGACGCGTAACCCTGGCCGACCGCGCGGAACTTCCACTCAGCGCCGTTGCGATACAGCTCGCCGAAGACCATCGCGGTCTCGGTCGAGGCGTCCTCGCTCAAGTCGTACCGGGCGAGCTCGGCGCCGCCGGCCTGGTTGACGACGCGGATGAATGCGTTGCGCACCTGGCCGAAGGACTGCTGGCGGGTCTCGCCCTCGTGGATCGAGACCGGGAACACGATCTTGTCGACCTCGGTGGGCACGCCCGACAGGTTCACCTTGATCTGCTCGTCGTCGCCCTCGCCCTCACCCGTGAGGTTGTCACCGGTGTGCTCGACGGAGCCTTCCGGGCTCTTGAGGTTGTTGAAGAAGACGAAGTGCTGGTCGGACACGACCTTGCCGTTGGCGTCCACCAGCAGGGCGCTGGCGTCCAGGTCGAAGTCGGTGCCGGTGGTGCTGCGTACGTCCCAGCCCAGGCCCACGACGACCGCAGACAGGCCCGGGGCCTCCTTGCTGAGCGAAACATTGCCGCCCTTGGAAAGGCTGACTCCCATGGAAATCCCCTGCGCAATCCGGCGCGGGCCGCGCCTCTTGACGATTCCTTTGCCCACCGGGGCAACGAGCGGACCCGGGCTCGGGTTCCCCACATTCGTTAAGTTTTGACTTATATAAACGGTGGTCGGCATAGGCATAGCGGGCAACGTGCACGCATTCGACGTACCTCCGCGAGAGGGGCTTCGCCTCCGTGCGGCCCGAGGGCACGCGGCGGCTCTATGCCATCGACGCCGCGCCCCTGCGTGAGGTCGTTCTGTGGCGAGGTCGAGGTACGGCTGACTCCCGAGCCCCGCCCGGTTGACGAACCCCGCCCCCGGTGGTTCGGGCGCGTCGGCGGACGTGGCGGTTGCCGCGGTGCGGGCACCGACCGGCTTTCACGTGCCCGAGAAGTAGGTCCGGGAGGGACTGACACAGACGGTCGCCGTCGACGTGGATCACTGTGCGCATTCCTCGAGGTGAGGGTTGGCGGCGGTGCCCTCCGTGCTCAGCAGCACAAGTGTCGAGGTGGGTCCGAGAGCCAAGGCGGTACGGCGGCTCTCGGCGCCGTCGCCGGTCAGGGCGGCGCGGATGCCGGCCAGCGAGGCGGCTCCGCACGGGCCGCTGGAGACGCCGAGCGCGGCGAGGTCGCGGGCGGCGCGGGCGCTGTCGGCGTCGGTGACGGCGACGGCTGCATCCAGGCCGTCGCGGAGGAAGGGCCAGGCGATGCTGGAGGGGGTGCCGCAGTTGAGACCCGCCATGGTGGTCTCGCCGGTGGCCACGCTGAGCGGTTCCCGGCGGGTGAGGCTGGTCAGTACGCAGGCCGCGGCGTCGGGTTCGACGGCCAGCAGGGCTGGGGCGTTCTCCGCCGATCGGCTGCGGTAGTGGGTGACGGCGGCCTGGGCGAGCGAGCCCACACCGACCGGTACGGCGACGAGGCTCGGTGACCTCGCGCCCGTGGCGTTCAGCTGCATGTCGATCTCGGCGAAGAGCGTGGAGTAGCCCTCGACAATCCAGCCGGGGATCTGCTCGTAGCCGCTCCAGGCGGTGTCCTGTACGAGGACCGAGGAGCGGGGCCCGCCGGCTGCACCCGAGCCGGGCCCGGCGGCCGCGTCGGCAGCCTGTCGTACGGCTTCGTCGTACGGCCCGGCGACCTGCGTGACCTCCGCTTCTTCGGCGGCGATAGCGGCTGCGGCAGCCGGGTGCACGCCCTGAGGTACGAAGACGTGGGCGCGCTGCCCCAACAGGCGGGCCATCCGGGCGACGGCGCGGCCGTGGTTTCCGTCCGTGGCGGTGACGAAGGTGACCGGGCCGTCGGAGTGAGTCGTGGCCGTGCGCCGGGACAGGATCTGGTGCATCGCCCAGGAGGCGCCGAGGGCCTTGAACGCGGGCAGCCCGAGCCGGAACGACTCGTCCTTGACGAACACCCGCCCCACGCCCAATTCCGCTGCAAGGGCGGGGAGTTCGGGCAGCGGGGTGGGGGTGTAGTCGGCCAGGGAGGCGTGGAAGTCGTGTACGCCGATGGGGGCGGGCGGGCACGTCCAGGTACGGGCGTCGGGGTTGGCGAACCACGGCAGGGAGCGGGGGGAGCAGGAGGTTTCAGGCACACGACCAGCGTGGGGCCCGGCACTTCCCTCGGTCCAGCACATGTTTCCAACCTATATTGATCAGGAAAGCCGACCGATCCGGAGGGCGGGCATGTTCGACCTGCACCGGTTGCGTCTACTGCGCGAACTCAAGCACCGCGGCACGCTCGCCGCTGTCGCGGCGGCCCTCTCGTACAGCCCCTCCTCCGTCTCCCAGCAGCTCTCCCAGCTGGAGGCCGAAGTCGGCGTCCCGCTGCTGGAGCCCGTGGGCAGGCGCGTCCGGCTCACCGAGCAGGCGGAGATCCTGGTCGCCCACACCGAAGCCGTACTCGAACGGCTCGAGCGCGCCGAGGCGGACATCGCCACCTCTCTCACCGACCTCACCGGCACCCTGCGCATCGCCTCTTTCCAGACCGCGGCCCTCGCCCTGGTCCCGGGCGCGCTGACGCTGCTGCGCGACGCCTATCCCCGACTGCGCGTCCACGTCACCCAGAACGAACCGGAGAAGTCCCTTCCGGCGTTGCTCGCACGGGACTTCGACCTGGTCATCGCGGAGGAGTACCCCGGCAACCCGAATCCCCGCCCCGCCGAAGTGGAACAGGAGGACCTGCTGGAGGACCCTCTGCGGCTCGCTCGGCCGGGGCCGACGGCCGCGGGTAGCCCGCAGAGCGGCCTGCCTCAGCCCGGACCGACGGACGACCCGCTGGCGGCACTGCGCTCGCTGGCCGACCACCCCTGGGTGATGGAGCCGGAGGGCACGGCCGCCCGGCACTGGGCGATGACCCTCTGCCGCAGCGCCGGGTTCGAACCCGACGTGCGATTCGAGTCCACGGACCTCCTCCTCCATCTGCGCCTCGTCGAGCAGGGCCACGCGGCGGCCCTGCTCCCGGACCTGGTCTGGGGCGGCCGTGCACCGACCGTCCCCCTGCGCCTGCTCCCTCGCAGCCATGCGTCCCGCAGGCTTTTCACGGCGGTACGCCGCGGCCGCAGCCGGCACCCTGCGATCCAGGCCTGCCGACAGGCCCTCCACAGGGCGTCGTTGTCTTGACAACGACGGGCCGTGACACGGAGGGCCCGGACCGGGTGACGGTCGCTGTCCGCCAGGATTTCCCGGCGTCGAGCGATACCAGTGCGACGGCGCCTCGTCAGTAGGCCGACGAACGCCCTCGGTCCCCTCGATCCGTGCACAGCGCCCAGATCACGAAGACCGCGATGGCGATGGAGACGACGGCCCAAACCGGCTGGTACGGAAGCCACATGAAGTTGGCGATGAGGGCGAGCGGCACCACACCCGCGACGCGACCCCAGCCGGCCCCTCCGAGGATGGCTGCGCCGACGAGGGCCACGATCACGCCGAGGATGAGGTGGGTCCAGCCCCAGGCGGTCGAGTCGAACTCGAAGACGTAGGTGCCGATCCGCGCGTAGATGTCGTCCTTCGCAATGCCCACGATGCCCTGGAGAACCATGAGTACGCCGTCCACGAGCATCAGGACACCGGCGAACACGGCGCCGCCTATTGCCCAAGCGCTGCCACCACCGCGGCCTGATGCGGCGTGCTGCGAGGTGCTGGGCTGGGTCGTTGTCTTGGCCATAGCAGGCTCCTTCGTCGAGATGACACCGAGCCTGTTCGGCAGGCCTCGGGGCGGCGACCCGGACGCGCCCGAACGGGTGAAGCAATGGGCATGACAACAGCGCCCTGCCAGGCAGTTCATGATGGCGATGACGGGTACGCCTGGCTCGCCGCGATCTGCGTCGCTGAACCGAGGAAGACAGTGGCTGCTGAGCGGAACGACCGGACCAACTTCGGCCGCTACCCGCTATGCTTACTGGGCACGTTCTCTTGAACACGAAGAGTGTCGAACATTCTGAATCTGGCACTGCCTGATCCGTGGCAAAGGCGGTTGGTGACCGTCGTCGCGTGAGTGTTGGCGGGAGGGCCGCATCACGGTGGTGGCGATCGATGTCGTAAGCGCTGTTGTGGGTTGGCTGGTGGCTTTCTGCAGCGACTCCGGCGTCCGTTTGGTCAGAGGTCAACACGACGAGCGATCACTCAAGAAGACCATGAGCCGCGCCTTGGGGACGGTCGTGATCCAGGCGGACCCAGCCGTTCGGCCCGTACTGGAGCGCGGACTCGCCCGATACTTCGCCGCATCGCCAAAATTGAGCTTCGGCGGTGCGCCATCCGTGCGGGACGCCCTGACGGCCGCCGTAGCAGGCCAAATGGTCGAATTGGAGCAGTGGGTGGCCGATGCGACCGGCCGCCCCTTCGGCGACGTGGTGGACATGGAGCCGGCGGAGTTCATCGGACAGGTCTCCGAAGCTGTCGTCACCGGCCTGCGCCAATATGCCGCCGCCGGGGAACTGACCGAGCTGGTCCGCGCCCTCGACACGGCCGAAATCATGGGCCGACTCGAAGTGCTCGGGCTGCAGATCACTGAACTCGCGGTGCCGGCCAGGGCGGCTGCGACGTTCAGTCTGCCCCGCGACATCGCATCCTTCACCGGGCGCGGTGCCGAGCTGGAACGGATTGTGCAGGTCCTGGACTCGGCGGACCCGGACACCGGGGCCATTGACATTCACGCGATAGACGGGATGGCGGGAATCGGAAAGACTGCCCTCGCCCTGCGCACCGCGCACTTCCTTGCCCCGCGATTCCAGGACGGGCAGCTCTTCCTCCATCTGCATGGTCATACCCCGGGGCAACGCCCGGTCGATCCGTCAGACGCTCTCGTCTCGCTGCTTCTCGCAGTGGGGGTACCCGCCAGCCGGATCCCTGCGGATCGGCAGACGCGGTCGGCGCTGTGGCGACAGCAACTGCGTACCAAGAGGATATTGCTACTGCTGGACGATGCTGTGTCGAGCGAACAGATTCGTCACTTGCTGCCCGGATCCCCGGGTTGCCTGGTCCTGATCACTAGCCGCCGTCGGCTTACCGCGCTGGAAGGGGTGGTTCCGATCAGCCTGGAAACGCTCCCGCCGACAGAGGCGACCGTGCTCTTCTCTCGCCTGGCAGCCCGCCCGGGCCTCTTTCCCTCGGACCCCCATGTCGAGGAGGTCGTACGGCTGTGCGGCTACCTGCCGCTGGCCATTCGGCTCACCGCGGGGAAGCTGGCCCACCATCCCAGCTGGACCGTCCGGGACCTCGTGGCCGACCTCACGCGGACACAGAACCGGATTGCGGCAATGCGTGCCGAAGACGACTCCGTGGCTTCAGCGTTCGATCTTTCCTACCACGACCTCGCCCCCGACCCTCAGCTCATGTTCCGGCGGCTTGGTCTGCACCCCGGCTCGGAAATCGACGCGTACGTCGCTGCGGCACTCGCCGACATGGAGATGGCAACGGCACAAGAGCTGCTTGACGACCTCTTCATGCACCACCTCATCGAGGAACCGGCGCGTGGCAGCTATCGCATGCACGACCTCGTGCGGCAGAAAGCAAAGTCCCTGGTCTCCCTGGACTTGGTCCTGGAAACCGAGACCGCACTGGACCGCATGCTGGACTACTACTTGCACACGGCACAGCACGCCGCACATTTCGTCATCGGGCGGGCTCCCGCCTCGGCCCGGCCGACGGCAAACCGGCCCCCCGCCTGGACACCGGAGATCAACAGCTCAGCACAGGCCCTCGATTGGCTGAGAGAACAGCGTGCCAACCTGCACGCAGCCGTCGACTTCGCTGCGTTCCGAGCCCGTCCCACCCACGCGATCTACATCGCGGCGGCGATGAACGACTTCCTCCGCATCCAAGGGCATTGGGACGAGGCAGTCGCTGTGCACCAGTGCGCGCTGGAGGCAGCGACCCGGACGGGGGACACCCTCGGGCAGGGACTGGCCCTGGGAAATCTCGGATCAGTGCAACGGCTGCAAGGCCAATACCCGGCCGCGGTGCGCAGCCAACAGCAGGCACAGAGAGCCTATCGGGAGGTGGGCGACCGCCTCGGCGAAGCGAACGCCGTGCACGAACTGGGCGTCGCGCAACGCCTCTGCTCGGACTACGCCGCCGACCAGGTCAGCCAGGAGCAGGCCGGAGCGCTGTACCGAAGCCTCGACAACAAGCTCGGCGAGGCCAACACGCTCCATGAACTCGGCACCATGTATTTCCTGATGGGAAACCTGCATGCGTCGCTCACCGCGCAGGCGCGTGCACTGGAGATGTTCCAGGACATCGGCAAACCCTACGGCCTGGCCTTCGCGTACAACGAATTGGCAGTGGTCTCCTACCTCATGGGCGACTACCCGGCGGCCGGCACACATGTCGCCCACGGGATGAGCCTCCATACAGAGCTCGGCAACACGTTTGGGGAGGCCTACTCCCTCAAGGAATTGGGTGTCGTCGAATACCTCACCGGAAACCTTCGCGCCGCGATCACTACGCTCACCTCGGCTGTGGATCTGCACCGCCAACTCGGCAGCCGCTACGGGATGGGGCTGGCCCTGACCGACCTGGGCGTGGCCCAGCGTCTTTCCGGCGAGCACGCCACCGCCCTCAGCACACTGATCCAGGCGCTCAGCCTGCACCGTGAGTTCGCCTTTCGATACGGGGAGGGCTGCACGCTCAAGGAACTGGCGGTCGTGAAGGATGCGCTCGGAGACCGTGCGGGCGCGGAGGCCGACCTCGCATCGGCGCTCCATCTGCACACTGAATTCGGGCACCGCCATGGTCTGACCGACACCATGATCACCCAGGGAGACCTTCTGCTCCGCCACGGCGAACACGACTCTGCCCAGGACAAGTTCACCCGTTCACTGGAGCCGACGCGAGAGATCGGCGCCCCGCTCCTGGAAGCGCGTGCTATCGAAGGGTTGGGTCATTGCCTCCTCCGCACCGACGACACGACCGGGGGCCTCGCCAGCCTGAGACAGGCACAGGCGATCTATCTGCGCATCGGAGCACCCGATCTGGCACGGGTCGAGGAAGCACTGCGCGGTCGCTAACAAGCTTCCGCCAAACGATCAATAAGGGTGGAGGGGGAACGTGGGCATCTCACGCTGGTCCCCGCGCCCGCTACTCCTTTTCCAGATATTCGATCAGGATTTCCAGTACCCGATCCACGGTCTGCTGTCGCACTTCCTCGCGTGTTGCGCCGGCGCTGTTGAACTCATGGCTTACTGTTCGCCGAACATCTGACACTCCGATATATACCAGGCCAACAGGTTTTCCATCCTGCACTGTTGGTCCAGCAACACCAGTGGTGGAAACGGCGAGAGAGCTCCCAAAAAGAAGTCGGACGCCATTCGCCATCTGCTCAGCTGTCTTGGGGCTCACCGGACCTTCCGTAGCCAGGACGCTCTCAGCCACTGAGAGGATCTGAGCCTTCGACTCGGTCGCGTAAGTGATTGCGCCTCCGACGTAGTAGTCGGATGCCCCTGCAGCGCCCGTAATGACTGCGCCGAGCATTCCGCCTGTTAGGGACTCCGCTGTGCTGATCGAGAGTCCGCGGGTGCGCAGCAGAGATCCCATCCGCGCGGAACTTTCTTGCTGAGACATAGACAGCTCCTAATCGAATAGTAAACTCTCATTCGACTCTATGTGACGTACGATATCCTCGATCTGTGAGTATTCGTATTTCTTGCAGCGCGGGAAATCGCTGTTGTATTGGGCGGATTGCCGCAGCATGAAGGGGAGCTCTACGTCTCTGTGATGGTAGTAAATGGAAGGCTTCCCCAGGGCGAGCGCATACCCCGCTTCAACATAGCAACTAGAAACCAGCGGCAGCGGCATGATCAGCAGGAATCGCGTGCTCTGTCGCAGCGCTGCTGAATCCTGCCGCGCACCCACATCCGGCTGCTGGAAACTCTCCTGACTTGGCAGATGCATGCCTGCGTAGTAGACGGTGAAATGATAGTTTCGTTCCAGTGCGTCTATTATTCGGCGGATGTTCTGCCTGTGTTCCTGGTATTCCTCATCGGATGAGAATGACGCCATAGGGGTCGATATGAAGACGTCATACTTCTTTCTTTCGCTCCTGGTTCGTGTTACGAACATGAGGAACCACGCGCCACCGAGGATTGCGAAAAAAGTGGCACAAAATACCAGGAGGGTGTAGTTGCTTCCCTCCTTTTTTGCGGCAAGAGCGACGATGACTGACGCAGTGGCACTTAGTGCTGTCGCAAGAAATGGAAGAACGCTGTGCAGTCGCTGTGACGCATGGTCGTCCACCCCCAGCCCCCCTCTGCGTAGGAAGTCATTATCCGCCCGGGAGTATCGAAACTGTCAAGGAGGCTATATTTGTTCGAATCCTGAAGACCGTGCAGTCATTGCGCGGATCGTGACTTCACGGCGGCCGCATCGCAATGACGTGAGCGATGCCCGGCGGGGCGCCGACCGAATCCGATCTTCACAGCCTGGAACCAGTGCCTCAATTGGCGCGGCGCCCGCGGCACGAGTGGAGCTGCGCCCCCAAGCCCGCTGCCTTCCAGGTGTGGCAACGCGCTTCGAAGGCTCCTCGCATCTGCGGTGCCGCCCCCGGCGTGAGCTGGTAGGTAGTCCTGCTCAACTGCTAGTAGGACTCCGTTAGGTCGTTCTCGATCTTGGCGCGGTGTGTGTCCTGGCGGGCAGGGCTTGGTGGCATGTGGTGCAGATGCCGGTCCAGCACCTCAGTACGTCCTGGAGGGCGTCGAGGACTTGGTAGAGGGTGAGACCGGTCCGGGCGCTTTTGGGGCCAGGCGCTGTTCGGTGAGGAAGGCATGGGCGGCGGTCACGAGGGTGACGTGGTGGTGCCAGCCCGGCCAGGAACGCCCCTCGAAGTGGTCCAGGCCCAGGCCGTGTTTGAGTTCGCGATAGTCGTGCTCGATGCGCCAGCGGACCTTGGCCAGACGGACCAAGTCGGCGATCGGTGTGTCGGCCGGCAGGTTGGACAGCCAGTAATCGGTCGGCGCCTCGGCGCCGATGGGCCATTCGATCAGCAGCCAGCAGTCGGGCAGGACCCCGTCCCACCAGCCCTGTTCGGCCGAGGCGGCGGCCTTGACAGCGCGCTCGACTGCTTTGCCTGCGGGGCGCACACGCACGGCGGCAAAGCGGGAGCATAACTCCCCTCGCGAGCCGTTCCGCCAGGTGAGAGCGGTGAATGCCTCCTGTCCGAGGCCGGCGGCCAGGGCTGCCACCGACGGTGCGGGCTGCCGGTAGCGGGGCTGGGGCCAGCAGCCGATGGGACCGTTGCGGTCCGGGGCGACGGGTTTCGCATCAAACGGCTGGGCGGTGACATCCGCGCGGACGGCCAGCACGTAGGCGAGTCCGCGGTCGGACAGGGCGGCCCGTAGGTGCGCGTTGGTGCCGTAGGCGGCGTCGGCGACGATGACCGGCGGCGTCATGCCCCAGGAGGCAAGGGTGTCCAGCATGTCCAGGGCCAGCCGCCACTTCTCGCGGTGCGTGACATCGGGCGGGATACGGGTCGTGGACCGGCGGTCGGTGTCGGACGCCCAGTCCTTGGGCAGGAACAGGCGCCATTGCAACGGGCAGGAGGCGGTGTCGGTTGCCGCGTGGACGCTTACCGCGACCTGGCAGTTGGCCTGCTTGCCCAGGGCCCCGCAGTATTGCGGCGCAACGGCGACCGACATCCGGCCGTCCTTGGGCACCGACACATCGTCGATCACCCAGGCCGTCGGGGCGATCTGCGGCAGCATTCGTTCGCAGATCCGCCGTTGCACCGGCACCGGATCCCAGGTGGACTGGTTCACGAACTGCTGCAGGTTCTGCTCGTTGCCGTCCGGCAGCCGCGAGGCCATCGCCTGGATGGACTTGCGGCGACCGTCCAGCATCAGTCCCCGCAGATAGCAGTCGCCCTTGGCCCGCTGGTCCTTGCGCGGCACCGACGCGAATACGTCAGCCACGAATAGCGCCAACTTCGCCCGAACACGGTTCACTTGGTGTGCGTCCACACACACAACATGCTCCCAAACAGGCCCGACCGGAAGACCTAACGGAGTCCTACTAGTGGTTGCACACTTCGAGACGCATTCGACTGCGGCCGTCGGCATGCATCCTCTTCACTGAGTTCATGGAACTAGTTGAGCCGCCAATCAGGTGGACCCAGGACAAGCATCGCGCGGGCACAGAGTCCCATCGCCAGCGCTGTGCTTGGAATGCCCCGTGCTCCAACGACGCAGCCTGGAGCGTGCATGTCGAGGACAGGCGCGGCGATAGTTGGTGGGCCGTCTGCGAGGAACACCGCGCCGCGTCTTCGGTTTTGAGTGCCATGCTCCCGGCCGAGTAGCACACGGCTCCGGAGGCCCCTTGCGTCCCGGGCGTTCGCACTGGTCACAGGCCTGCCGTTGATCCTCTTGCGCCATCCTGTCCACGGATAGGCCGCAGCTCGGTGATCAGGGTGTAGTCAGCTCCCTGTGTGGGCCGAGTCGCCACCGTGAAGGTATGACGACGCCCTGTCGTCAGTCGGCCACAAGTTAGTCGCCGAAGAACGTGATGTGGATCGGTGAGCGTTGCTTGTCATCGGCGGCCACTGCCGCGCAGCCTTGCACAGCCCGCAGACGTTCCGCCGCGGGTCAAATCTGTGAGCCCATGAAGGTTGGCAGCTTGAGCATGGGTATGAGTGCCGAGTATCTGAGCAGCTGGGGGGGCAAGTGAGTGGACTCGCGGACCAACTGCCCGCACTTGTTGGGGTGGTTGTTGGCGGCGTCATGTCGTACGCCGCTGGAGCGGTGACTGAGCGAAGTCGGTGGCGCAGGCAGCAGGCAACACGTTGGGACGAGCGCCTGCTTCAGGCATACAGCGACTACGCCCATGCAGTGAAGGAATGCGCCAGCTACTACCTGCGACTGGCCGCCGGCCGCAACTTGACGGATCACCCGGCGCCCATTGAGTCGACCAATGACGTATTGGAACAAGCAGCAACCGCCGAGCGCCGACGATCAGCCATGGTGGAACCCATGAGCCTGCTGGCCGACGCTCGTACGGCTGATGCGGTACGAGCACTCAACCGCAGCCTCTGGCATCTTGAGTGGTTGGCCCGCGGGAGAAAGGCGGGAGACACCGCTATTTGGGCCCAGGCCTTCAGCGACTACAGGACTGCGCGGGCCGAGTTCTATCAGCACGCAAGAAGGAGCCTGCAGGTCGCTGAGATGACGGACCTGCAGGAAGCACCCTGGCCGCCCAGTTGGCGGCCGGTTCGGGAACCTTCTGATCCGTAGCTCTGGGGAGATCAGACATTGAAGGTCATACAGGCCGCTCCGGGGCTGCTGATAGGCGGTACTGGCCATGGTCGACTTCTGTTGGTTGCTGTACTTCGCTGCTGTACTGCAGCCGCCCAGGGGCCCTTTCACTCCTACCCGTTCTGCCTGTGTGCGGTTGGCGCGGCACCTCTGATCTCTGATCAGACTGAATGTGGTGTTCTCCCGAGCGTCCGCCTCGGTCCCGTGTGACTGGGCTGCGTGTGACGGTTTGGTTTGGCAGTGATCCGCTCACTGCCCGAACGCCGGTCGGACAGCGAGCGCAGCGAGCACTTGATGACGTAGGGAAACTCGGTCCGCGCTGGGACTCAACTAGCTCTAAAACTGACGATCATCGTTGACACCTGAGCCTCCGATCAGTACGGAGATCCACATGCCGGCAGTGGATTTCCTTGATCCACTCCCCAGTCACTCCCGAAACATCCAGAACGCAGGTCAGGCCCGGTCTTCCATGATGGAAGACCGGGCCTGACCTGGTGTTTCAGCTGTCGGGGTGGCGGGATTTGAACCCACGACCTCTTCGTCCCGAACGAAGCGCGCTGCCAAGCTGCGCTACACCCCGATGTCACCGCTGTCGCGGCGACATCGATTACTTTAGCCCACCCGCGCTCCCAGACGAAATCCGGTTTTCGCCGCACTCCAGGCGGCTCCACCGGCAGGCTCCGCACCTCTACGAGGCCCGTCCTCAGTCGCGCCCCACCAGCGTCAGCAGTGTCGCCTCCGGGGGGCACGCGAACCGCACCGGCGTGTAGCGGTTCGTGCCGCAGCCTGCCGAGACGTGCAGGTAGGAGACGTTGCCTGCCGTGCTGTGGGTGGAAAGGCCCTTCGCGCGGGCCGTGTCCAGGTCGCAGTTGGTGACCAGCGCTCCGTAGAAGGGGACGCAGAGCTGTCCGCCGTGGGTGTGGCCCGCCAGGATCAGGGGGTAGCCGTCCGCCGCGAAAGCGTCCAGCGAGCGCAGATACGGGGCATGGACCACGGCCAGGGACAGGTCGGCGCCCGGCTCCGGGCCGCCCGTGACGGCGTCGTAGCGGTCGCGCTTGATGTGAGGGTCGTCGAGGCCGGTGAAGGCCAGTTCGTAGCCGTCCAGCTTCAGGCGGCCGCGGGTGTTGGTCAGGTTCACCCAGCCGGCCTCGTCGAAGGCGTCGCGCAGGACCTCCCACGGGTTGTGGACCACGCCGACTGCCGGAGCGTTGCCGTTCAGGCCGTGCTTGCCCCGTGCCTTCTCGATGAGATAGCGAGCCGGGTTGCGCAGCTTGGGGCCGTAGTAGTCGTTGGAGCCGAAGACATAGACGCCGGGGAAGTCGAGCAGCGGGCCAAGGGCGTCGAGGACCTCGGGCACGCCCTCCGGGTCGGACAGGTTGTCGCCCGTGTTGACCACGAAGTCCGGGCGCAGGCCTGCGAGCGACTGGAGCCAGGCGCGTTTCTTGCGCTGGCCGCACACCATGTGGATGTCGGAGACCTGGAGTACGCGCAGCGGCCGCATCCCGTGCGGCAGAACCGGGACCGTCAGCCGTCGGAGCCGGAAGGAGCGGACCTCGAAGCCGGCGGCGTAGGCGAGGCCGGCCGCGCCGAATGCCGTGATTCCCAGGGATACTCCGTAGCGTGCGTGCATGCGCCCATCGTTGCAGATCCGGTGGGTTGTGGGCGCGGGCGGGCGGGTCCCCCGGGCCTGCCCGACGTCCCGCTCGACATCGCCTCCGGCCCGCCCGATGTCGCCGCCGGTACGTCCGACGTCGCCTTCGGCACGTTCGACCTCGCGCCTTCGCGCAGTGGCAGCGCGAGCAGCAGGCCGAGGCAGATCCAGACGTACGTATTACTCCCCAGGAAGCCGTCGATGCCGCCGGCGCCCCAGCTCCACAGCCATACGACGCTGCTGCAGAGGAGCACATAGATCGTTCCGGCCCACCTCAGCAGCAGCCTCCTTCGCCGCGGGTCCTCCGTGCCCGCGCGCAGTCCGGCGTCGGTGAGGACGGCGAGGGCCGGAAAGACCCAGACCAAGTGGTGCACCCAGGTGACCGGGCTGATCAGGCAGGCAGTCAGGCCGGTGAGCGCGAAACCCGCAAGTTCGTCACCCGCGGCGACCGCACGGCGTACCCGCCAGACCCAGACGCAGAGGAGTACGAGTACGCCGAGCGCCCACACCGTACGGCTCGGGTCGTCCGGTTCGGCGAGTCGAGCCAGTACGCCCTGCCAGGACTGGTTGGAGACATAGGCGAGCCTGCCCACGCGGTCCGTGTCCCACATCGCGTCAGTCCAGTAGACACGCGAGGCGCCGGGGGCCAGCCACAGCGCGAGGAGCGTCGCGCTGATCGCGACACCCGAGGCTGTCGCGGCGGCCCGCCAGCGGCGGGTGACCAGCAGATAGCCGATGAAGATGGCCGGGGTGAGCTTGATCGCGGCCGCGAGACCGATGCCGAGGCCCGCGAGCCGCCCCAGGCCGGCGGCCCCTCCTCGTCCCGCGAACCGCCCGCCGCCCACCGTCCCTCCCCGTCCTGCAGCCCTCCCGCCGCCCGTGGAAAGCAGCCACGCATCCGCCAGCACCAGCGCCAGCAGCAGCAGATTCACCTGGCCGAAGCTGAATGTGTCGCGGACCGGCTCCAGCAGGGCGAACAGACAGCCCGCGACGGCGAACGTGTACCACCGGCTCCAGCCCTGCCGGCGGACGACCGCGGCGGCCGAGCAGTACAGCACCGCGGCCGCCGCCGAGACATTGAGCAGCACACTGATCGCGACGGCGCCCGGCCAGCCGATCAGGATCATCGGCAGCATGCAGATCGCGGCGAACGGCGGGTAGGTGAAGCCGTAGTGCGTCCCCGGCACGAGGTAGTCGTAGATGCGGCCGCCCTGCTGCCAGCTGTCGACGGCTCCGTAGTAGACGCGGAGGTCGAACCAGTGCCGGTGCAGCGGGACCGTCGCGAGGAAGAGTGCGGTCGCTACCGCCAGGCCCGCGACGAGGAACAGCCGCCCGCGCGTGCTCCTGGGCCGCCAGGTCATGGTCATGCCGCGCTCCCCATGAGGCAGGTCGTCATGAGCCAGGTCGTGAGCCAGGTCATCGTCATGCGGCGCTCCCCAGAGCGTCGGTCCCGGCATGTGACGCCCCACGCCCCGCGATGCGATGCGCGCACCACAGCGCCAGCACAGCCAGGACCCCGCCGCACGTCGCCAGCGCCAGCTGTGGCCCCTCCGGAGCGAAACCGCTCGGCAGTACGGCCAGGGCCAGCACCGCGCTCGCGGCCGCGACCGCCCGCCGCACGGGTCTGTCCGGCCCGGCGGCGGCTATCAGGAACAGCCCCCACAGCACGTACCAGGGCCGTATCGCCGGACCGAGGACGGCTACCGCGATCAGGCTCAGCCCCAGTGCGTACACCGGACGCAGCCGATGGTGACGCCGCCACGCGACCAGTACGGTCAGTGCGGTGGCGGCCAGTCCCGCCAAGTGCCAGGCGGGGGCGGCGAATTCGGCCAGGCCGCTGCCCGCGCTCGTAAGCAGCGCGCCGGTCATCCGGCCCAGTGATGAGGTGATCGACCAGTTCTGCGGCGATACGGGAGTGTCCAGAGCGCCTATCCAGCCGTAGCCCGTGCCCGCGACGGCTGTCGTCACCGCCGTCGTCGCCGCAGCGATGCCCACCACTGCAAGACCGGCCCTCAGCCGTGGCGTCCGGCCCCCCAGCTGACGGCCCCAGAGCAGGGCGACAGCGACCAGCCCCAGCGCGGCGGGAGCCTTCACCAGCGCGGCGAGCGTGACCAGTACGGCGGCGAGGATCGGCCATCGTCCGAGCGCCGCGACCAGGCCCGCGCCCAGCAGGCCGAGCATGATCGCGTCATTGTGGGCCCCGCCGACGAGATGCAGCAGCACGAGCGGATTGAGCGCCCCGAGCCAGAGGGCCGCGGCCGAGTCCGCCCCGCAGCGACGGGCCAGCGCCGGCAGACAGAACACCATCACCGCGACCCCCAGCAGTGCGACGAAGCGCATGCCGAGCACTCCGACGGACACCTCAGTACGCGCGAGGTCCGCTATCGCCGTCGCGCAGGCGAGGAACAGCGGGCCGTACGGAGTGGGGGTGTGCTGCCAGAGCGGCGCGACCTCGTCGGTCAGCGGTCCGCCGAGCCGGGACGGCCCGTTCGCATACACATCTATCTGTGCGTCGACCATCGCGCCCTGGGCGAGATAGCTGTACACATCGCGGCTGAAGAGGGGCGGCGCCAGCAGCAACGGCGCTGCCCACAGCCCGAGCGTGAGCAACAGGGTGCGCGGGGCGGGCGGTTCGGGGCCGCGCACCGCCCGGCCAAGCAGCGCCCAGGCCGCGACCAGCAGTACGAGTCCGAAGTACGTGACGACCAGGCCGAGCGCCGCCCGGCCGGACTCCGGCGCAAGAGCCTCCCGTACGGGCAGCGCACCCGCGGTCACGCCACCCGCGGCAAGCGCTCCCGAGCCCACCAGCCCCAGCAGTTGGCAGCGGCGGGTGTCGACGGGAAGGGGGACGGCGAGCATCTGTGCAGCCTGTCAACGGGCGGTGGCCGCAAGGCGACGTGGTCGTCGCCATCGAGCGGCCGCCATATGTCGGCCACATGACGAACACACGGACGGACGCAGGGAGAGACGGAGACGCGGACGGACGCAGGCGCGGACACCCGCGACCCCCACCACGCGAAATGCAAGGGCGTGCACATCTGCGTACCTGCCACACTTGGCCGCATGACCACCCTCAAGTCCAAGCTGCACGAAGACCTCACCACCGCCATCAAGGCGCGGGACGAGCTGCGCTCCTCGACCCTTCGGCTGACCCTCTCCGCTATCTCCAAGGAGGAGGTCTCGGGCAAGACGGCCCGCGAGCTCTCCGACGACGAGGTGCAGAAGGTGATCGCCAAGGAGGCGAAGAAGCGCCGTGAGGCGGCCGATGCCTTCGCTCAGGGCGGCCGGCCCGAGCAGGCCGAGCGCGAGAAGGCGGAGGGCGTCATCCTCGACGCCTACCTGCCGCAGCAGCTGTCGGACGACGAGCTCCGCGCCATCGTCGCGCAGGCCGTCGAGGAGGCGAAGGCCGCCGGCGCCGAGGGGCCGCGTGCCATGGGTGCCGTCATGAAGATCGTGAACCCGAAGGTGGCGGGCCGCGCCGAGGGTGGTCGGGTGGCCGCCACGGTGAAGCAGCTCCTCGCGGGCTGAGCGACGGTAGACAGCGACGGTAGATACAGAGAACACGGTAGATACCGAGAACAGAGAGAGGGGACCCGGCAGCCAGGCCGGGTCCCCTCTCTCTGTCGCTTCTACAGGCAGTCAGCCCCTACGGGAACTTCCCGCCGTTCCCGCCGCCGTTGGTCTGGCCGCGGTTGGTCCCGCCGCCCAGGATGTCCGGCGGGATCGAGATACCCGGCCACGGCTCCTGCCCGCCGTTGCCATGGCCCGGCTTGTCGTCCGGCTTGTCGGGCTTCTCCTTCGGCGGGTCCGGGATCACGACGCTGTTGAACGGCGGCGCTTCCTTCCCCTCCAGCGCCCCGTTCATCGCGTCCCGCCAGATCGGTCCGGGGACCTGACCACCGAAGACCTTGTCCTCGTACTTTCCGCCGATGTAGATCCTCTCCATCTTCACCTGCTGGGTGGGGCTGCCGACCCAGACGGCCCCGGACAGGTTCGGGGTGTAGCCGACGAACCAGGCGTTCTTGCGGCCGTCCGTCGTACCCGTCTTGCCCGCGTTGTCACGGCTCTGCAGACCCGCCTGCTGACCCGTACCGGAATCGATCACTCCGCGCAGCAGTGTGTTGATGGTGTCCGCGGTCCGCTCGCTCATGGCCTTGGTGCAGGTGCTCTGCGGCACCTCCAGGTTCTTGCCGTCGGCCGTCCTGATCGACTCGATGGCGGTCGGCGTGCAGTACGTGCCGCGGTTGGCGAAGGTCGCGTACGCATTGGCCATGGTCAGCGGGGAGATGCCGGTGGAGCCCAGGGTCAGCGCGGAGGGCTCCTCGGGCAGCTTCTTGCCGTTGCCCTGCACCACTCCGAGCCGCTGGGTCATCTCCATCACCGGGCAGAGACCGATGTCGGCGATCATCTGCACGAAGTAGGTGTTGACCGACTTCGCCATCGCGTCCTTGAGGGCGTACGGACCGACCTCGGACTCGTTCTCGTTCTCCAGGCGCTGATCGCCGAGGTTGACCCACGGCTTTCCACTGCAGGTCGCCACCTGGGAGGGATAGGGCATCTCGTACGGCGCCGGATACATCTGCGTCGGCGGCTTGCCCTGCTCTATCGCCGCCGAGGCGACGAACGGCTTGAAGGTCGAGCCGACCGGGAAGCCGTAGTTCGAGCCGCCCATCCCCTGGTTGACCGAGTAGTTGATCTGCGTCTCGGTCTTTCCGAAGCCGTACGGCCGCGACTGGCCCATCGCCAGGATCTTGCCGCTGCCGGGCTGGACCATCGTCACCGCGGTGGCGACGTCGTCCGTCTGGTAGACGTGATCCTTGATCGACCTCTGTGCCGACTTCTGCGCCTGCGGGTCGAGGGTCGTCTTGATCGTCAGGCCGCCCCGGTTCCAGACTTTGGCCCGGTCCTCCTTGGTCTTGCCGAAGACCGGGTCGGAGAGGAACACCTCGCGTACGTAGTCGCAGAAGAAGCCGGCGCCGCTGGCCGCGGTGATGCAGCCGTTCTTCGGCTTGCTGACCTTCAGCTTGATCGGGGCCGCCTTGGCCTTGTCGGCGTCCACCTGGGTGATGTCGCGTACGTCGGCCATGCGCTGCAGCACGGTGTTGCGACGCTTGATCGCCTCCTGCGCGTCATTGACCGGGTCGTAGCGGCTGGGGGACTGGACGATGCCCGCGAGCATCGCGGCCTCCTCCAGCTTCAGGTCCTTGGCCGACTTGGAGAAGTAGCGGTGCGAGGCCGCCTCGATGCCGTAGGCCTGCTGCCCGAAGAAGGTGATGTTGAGGTAGTTCTCGAGGATCTTCTTCTTGCCCAGCTCTTCCTCGACCTGGATCGCGAACTTGAGTTCCTGGATCTTGCGGCCGAGCGTCTGCTGGGTGGCCTGGGCGACCTTGTCGGGGTCGTCACCGGCCTCCTCCACGAAGACGTTCTTCACGTACTGCTGGGTGAGGGTGGAAGCGCCCTGGGAGACCCCGCCCGACTGGGCGTTGCGGTTGAGTGCGCGCAGCACACCCTTGAGGTCGATCGCACCGTGCTCGTAGAAGCGCGAGTCCTCGATCGCGACGATCGCCTTCTGCATGTACGGGGAGATGTCCTTGAGCGGCACCACCGTGCGGTCGCGGGAGTAGACCGTGGCGATCTGCCCGCCCTGCGAGTCCAGGATCGTGGTGCGCTGGCTCAGCGGTGGCGTCTTGAGGTTGGCGGGGATCTCGTCGAATCCCTTCACCGTTCCCTTGGCCGCTAGTCCCAGTGCGCCGACGGCCGGCAGGGCGATGCCTGCCAGCACAGCTCCGGAGAGCACGCTGACACCGAGGAACTTGGCGGCCTGCTGGGTCCCTGTCAGACCTCCGCCGGAGCGCTTCTTTGCCATGGGGGGCAGCCTACGTTCTGAATCGCCGGACACGCGTATATGCCTTGGCCTAAGCTGCTCTCAACTGTCACAGCCGTGCGGTTCTGCATCAAGCCCTTCCAAGACCCCCCTGCATCCCGAATCTTGCGGGCTCATGTCCGAATCCGCCTCATGCGTCGTCCGACGTCCGTTGTGGCTCAGCCGAACTGCCCCCATTTGTCCAGATAGTCACGTATGCCCCCACCTCACTCCCCTGGGTGATCTGCCGCGTACCCATAGTCCGTTCGGGCCATTCAAGATTGGGCCCGAAGGGGGTGTTGCGCTGTGCCCACCTTCCGTAACGTCCTCAACTGGCAGCGGTGAATATGCCGCTGCCGCCGTGGGGGAGCCTCGATTCGGGAGAGGACGGCACCGGCATGGGCTGGGTAACCGACTGGAGTGCGCAGGCAGCCTGCCGCACTACCGATCCGGATGAACTGTTTGTACAAGGGGCAGCGCAGAACAGGGCCAAGGCGGTGTGCACCGGTTGCCCGGTGCGGACCGAGTGCCTGGCCGATGCGCTCGACAACCACGTCGAGTTCGGCGTCTGGGGCGGAATGACCGAGAGGGAGCGTCGCGCACTGCTGCGCAGGCGTCCCACGGTCACCTCCTGGCGAAGACTGCTGGAGACCGCGCGCACGGAGTACGAGCGCAGCGCGGGCATTCTGCCCGTGGGTCTCGACGACGACGAGACGTACGAGACGTACGCAGCGGTGGGGTAGCCCACGGAACACGGTGAGGTAGTCCTCGGTGGGACAGTCCGCGGTGGGGTAGCCCTCCGCGGGGCAGCCCACGAGGGTCCCGCACGCGAGGTTCGCGTGAACCGGGAGCCCGTAGAGGGGATATCAACCCGCTGTTGTCTCTACACAGCTCCGGCCGGATCGCCACCACCGGTCGCGAGTCGATCACCGATGGCCCGAAGGCCGGCGAGATCGTGTACATCGCCGGGCAGCGCGGGCACTTGGGCAACCGCCACCTCGGGGTGGAGTGCGGTGAAGCGGTCGCGCGTCCGCTGTTCGCGCGCGAGCACCTGCATCCGTTCGGCGTGCAGGCGCAGCAGCCCCGCGGTCAGTTGTTCCGTGGTGTGGTCGGTGTGGTCGGTTTCGTCCACGGACGGGGATTCGGGAGAGGCGCCCGTGGCGTCACGAACACCAGTCTTCCCGGACCTCTGATCCACAATGCGGCCCTCGTCAAGATTTTCTGCGGCGGCAAGCGCCCGCTCGGCGGACAGCCGGGCGGCGCCGCTGCCATGGACCCGGTTGAGGACCAGACCGGCCAGCGGCATCTCCTCCGCCGCCAGTCGCTCCACGAAGTACGCCGCCTCCCGCAGCGCGTCCCGCTCCGGCGCCGCGACCACCAAAAACGCTGTGCCGGGCGCCTGCAGCAGCCGGTAGGTGGCATCGGCCCGGGTGCGGAAGCCGCCGAACATGGTGTCCATCGCGGCCACGAAAGTCTGCACATCGCGCAGGAGTTGACCGCCGAGCAGTTTGCCGAGCGTCCCCGTCATCATCGACATGCCGACATTGAGGAACTTCATCCCCGCCCGGCCGCCCATCTTCGCCGGCGCCATCAGCAGCTTGATGAACTTGCCGTCCAGGAAGGACCCGAGACGCCCCGGCGCATCCAGGAAGTCGAGGGCGGAGCGCGACGGCGGGGTGTCGACGACGATCAGGTCCCACTCGTCGCGGGCGCGCAGCTGCCCCAGCTTCTCCATCGCCATGTACTCCTGCGTGCCCGCGAAACCGGCCGACAGGGACTGGTAGAAGGGGTTCTCCAGGATCGCCCGGGCCCGCTCGGCGTCCGCGTGCGCCTCGACGATCTCGTCGAAGGTGCGCTTCATGTCGAGCATCATGGCGTGCAGTTCACCCTCGCCCTCGATGCCCTTGACCCGGCGCGGGGTGTTGTCGAGGGAGTCGATGCCCATGGACTGGGCGAGCCTGCGAGCCGGGTCGATGGTCAGGACGACCACCTTGCGGCCGCGCTCGGCCGCCCGTACCCCGAGAGCCGCGGCGGTCGTCGTCTTGCCGACGCCGCCGGAGCCGCAGCACACGATGATCCGCGTGGCCGGGTTGTCGATGAGCGGGTCGACTTCGAGGGTGGCCGACGCGTCCAGGGTCATGAGCCGGTCCCTTGCTTCCGCAGTTCCTTGGAAAGTTGGTAGAGCCCCGCCAGGTCGACTCCCTCGCTGAGCAGGGGGAGTTCGTACGTGGGCAGATCGAGGCCGGAGAGCGTGGCGCGCTGCTCACGCTCCAGCTCGACGCGCTGGGCGTGGTCCGCGGCCTGCTCCAGGAGCGGGGTGACGAGCTTCGCGGAGCCGCTGACGCCCGCCGCCGTGAGCACCTTGGCGATGTCCGCGCGCCGGCCGCCGGCCGCGCTGCGGACCGCATCCTCGTCGAGGATGTGCGGGCGCACCATGTTCACGATCGCCTTGCCGACGGGGAGCCCTGCGGCACGCAGTTCGGCGACGCCGTCCGCGGTCTCCTGGACCGGCATCTCCTCGAGGAGCGTCACCAGGTGGACCGCTGTCTCGGGAGACTTGAGGACGCGCATCACGGCCTGGGCCTGATTGTGTATCGGGCCGAACTTCGCAAGTCCGGCCACTTCGTCGTTCACATTGAGGAACCGGGTGATGCGGCCGGTGGGCGGGGCGTCCATCACCACGTAGTCGTACACGTACGAGCCCTGCTTGGTCCTGCGGCGTACGGCCTCGCAGGCCTTGCCGGTCAGCAGGACGTCCCGTACGCCCGGTGCGACCGTGGTCGCGAAGTCGATGGCGCCGAGTTTCTTGAGCGCGCGGCCCGCACTGCCCAGCTTGTAGAACATCTGGAGGTAGTCGAGGAGGGCGCGTTCGGCGTCAATGGCCAGCGCGAACACCTCTCCGCCGCCCGACGAGACGGCGATCTTCCGCTCCTCGTACGGAAGTGCCTCCGTCTCGAAGAGCTGTGCGATGCCCTGTCTGCCCTCGACCTCGATGAGGAGTGTCCGCTTTCCCTCGGTGGCGAGGGCGAGCGCGAGGGCGGCGGCGACCGTCGTCTTACCGGTACCACCCTTGCCGCTGACGACCTGGAGCCTGCTCACGTATTCGAGCCTAACCAGTCGGGCGGCGGGCTACGCACGAGGCTGCCCGCAGGTGCGGGTGAGGTGCGGCTACAGTCGGCTCCATGACCAAGTGGGAATACGCGACCGTGCCCCTTCTCGTGCACGCGACCAAGCAGATTCTGGACACCTGGGGCGAGGACGGCTGGGAGCTCGTCCAGGTCGTCCCCGGGCCGAACAACCCCGAGCAGCTCGTGGCATACCTGAAGCGGGAGAAGGCATGACCGGCGTCGTCGACAGAAAGCTGGCGGAGCTCGGGCTGACGCTGCCGGAGGTCGTGCCGCCGCTGGCCGCGTACCAGCCGGCCGTGGTGTCGGGTGCGTACGTCTACACCGCGGGCCAGCTCCCGATGGTTGAGGGCAAGCTTCCGGTCACCGGAAAGGTGGGCGGCGAGGTCACCCCCGAGGAGGCCAAGGAGCTCGCCCGCACCTGCGCGCTCAATGCGCTGGCGGCCGTGAAGTCGGTCGTCGGCGATCTGGACCGGATTGCCCGGGTTGTGAAGGTTGTTGGCTTTGTCGCTTCGGCGTCGGACTTCACCGGGCAGCCTGGTGTGATCAACGGCGCGAGCGAGCTGCTGGGCGAGGTGCTGGGCGACAAGGGTGTGCACGCGCGCAGTGCGGTGGGCGTCGCGGTACTGCCGCTGGATGCCCCGGTGGAGGTCGAGATCCAGGTCGAGCTAGTCCAGGACTGACTCCTCGTTCAGGGCTGACTCCTGGTCCAGGGCTGACTCCTCGTCCACGCTTCAGGACTGACCCGTCATTCAGCACAGAGCGCCGCTTGTACGGGACTGAAGCTCCTGGTCAGGCCATGTGCAAGGCCCCGTGTCCGCCGGTCTTCCGGCGGAGGCGGGGCCTCACTCGTCTTCGGTAAACCCTTGCATCTCTCTTGACGTGGACGCGTCGACGGGTGTGACCTGTCCACGGTTAGGAACGTTTCCTAACCATCTGAACGCAGGAGGGATCCGTGGCACCAACCCCCCGCCGGTCGCGCAGAGCGGCCGGTGCTCTCGTGGCCGCGGCCACCGCAGCCTTAACCGTGGCCCTGCCCACCCTGAGCAACGCCCAGCCGGCCGCCCATGCCGAAAGAACCGTGAGCGCCGCGCCCGTCCGCTACGAGGCCGAATCGGCGACCGTCTCGCAAGGTGCAACCGAGTCCAACCATGCGGGCTTCTCCGGCACCGGCTTCGTCAACTACACCAATGTCGCCGGGGGCTATGTCGAGTTCACGGTGAACGCCCCCGCCGCGGGCAGCGCCACGCTGGCCCTCGGCTTCGCCAACGGCACCACCGGCAACCGCCCGCTGGACATATCCGTCAACGGAGCGGTCGCCTCCGCCAATCTCGCCTTTCAGCCCACCGGCGCCTGGACCACCTGGTCCACCGTGACCACCACGGTCACGCTCAAGGCGGGCGCCAACACCGTCCGCGCCACCGCCACCGCCGCCGAGGGCGGCCCCAACCTGGACTTCATCGACGTCACTCCCGCCGACAACCAGGCAGGCACGGACTACGAGGCCGAGTCCGGGACGATCTCCCAGGGCGCCGTCGAGTCCAATCACGCCGGCTACTTCGGCACCGGCTTCGTCAACTTCCAGGCCGTGACAGGCGCCTATGTGGAGTTCACCGTCGACTCCGCGCAGGCTGCCAACGCCAAGCTGGACTTCCGCTACGCCAACGGCTCCACCGCAAGCCGCCCCCTGGACATCACGGTGAACGGCACCTCGGCCGCCGACGACCTCGCCTTCCCCGTCACCGGCGCCTGGACCACCTGGAAGACCGCCACCGTCAACGCGGCCCTCAAGGCGGGCTCCAACAAGATCCGCGCCACCACCTCCGCGGGCGACGGCCCCAACCTCGACAGACTCACCGTCACGGCGAGCGGCCCGGCCGACACCGAGAAGCCCACCCCGCCCTCCAACCTCCGCAAGGACAAGGAGCCGACGGCGTCCACCGTCTCGCTGGCCTGGGACGCGTCCACCGACAACGTCAAGGTCACCGGCTACGACATCTACCAGCACGGCCAGTTGATGAAGCAGGTCGACGGCAGCACGCTCGCCGCCACGGTGGAGGGCCTCAACCCCGAGACCTCGTACGACTGGACGGTCTTCGCCCGTGACGCCGCCGCCAATGTCTCGGCCGCGAGCAACGCCGTCACCATCGCCACACAGCCCGCCCCGCCGGACAACGAGCCGCCGAGCGTGCCGGGCAGTCTGCGCTCCACCGGAAGGACCGCGACCAGCGTCGATCTCGCCTGGAACGCCTCCACGGACAATGTGAAGGTCACCGGGTACGAGATATACCGCGACGGCGCGGCGGCCGGCACCGCCGACTCCACCACGACGACGATCGCGGGCCTGAAGGCCAACACCGCGTACAAGTTCAAGGTCAGGGCCTTCGACCTGAAGGGCAACAAGTCCGACTTCAGCACCGAGATCACGGTCACCACCGGCGGCAGCCAGCCCGGCGGCGTCCCCGACCCCGGTGCCGTATCGGCCCTCGCCGGCGGCGTGGATGTGGCCTGGGGCCTCGGCTTCCTGCCCGACGGCTCCGGCATCTACACCGAGCGGAACACGTTCAACGTCTACCGGCTCACCAAGGCGGGCACCAAGACGCTGATCGGCAAGGTTCCCAACGCCGTGGGCACGGGCGGTGAGGGCGGTCTGCTCGGCGTCGAGATCAGCCCCGGTTTCAACACCGACCACTACCTCTACTTCACCCACACCGCCGCCGAGGGCAACCGCATCGTGCGGATGAAGTACGAGAACAACGCCCTCAGCGACTACAAGATCCTTCTCCAGGGCATGGAGAAGAGCCGCTTCCACAACGGCGGCCGGCTGCGCTTCGGCCCCGACGGAAAGCTGTACGCGTCGATGGGTGACGCCCAGAGCGGCAGCCGGGCGCAGGACAAGAACTCGCTCAACGGCAAGATCCTTCGTATCAACCCGGACGGCACGATCCCGTCGGACAACCCCTTCGGCAACGCCGTCTGGTCGCTCGGCCACCGCAACCCGCAGGGTCTCGACTTCGACTCCCAGGGCCGGCTGTGGCAGGCGGAGTTCGGCAACAGCAACATGGACGAGGTCAACCTCATCCAGAAGGGCGGCAACTACGGCTGGCCCAACTGTGAGGGCACCAGCGGCAGCTGCTCCGGCTACATCGCGCCCAAGAAGACCTGGCCCACCTCCTCGGCCTCACCCAGCGGACTGACCATCATCAACGACTACGTCTTCGTCGCGACCACCGTCGGCCAGCGCGTCTACCGGCTGCGCATCGACCCCGGCAGCAACCTGGTCGAGCAGAAGACGTACTTCCAGGGGACGTACGACCGGCTGCGCACCGTCGAGGTCGACCACGACGGGGACATCTGGCTCACCACGTCCACGGACAAGGACGGCACGGCCGGCAACGACCGGATCCTCTTGATCGACATCGTCTACTCGGGCGGCAATCCGCAGCCCGGCGATTTCAAGCTGACCAGCGGCGCCTTCAACGACAACGCCACCATCCCGGCGAAGTACACCTGCGCCGGTGACGGCACCGCCGGCCAGGATCCGTCGCCGCCGCTGGCATGGGGCGCGGGCAGCTCGGGGGCGAAGAGCTATGCGATCGTCTTCGCCGACGTCGCGAACAGCGGCAACAAGCTGCACTGGGCGATCTGGGACATCCCGGCGGCGAAACTCTCCCTCCCCGAGGGGCTCGGGTCCGGCTACGACGTCCCGGGTCAGGACGGTGCCAAGCAGAAGGCGATGGGCAGCGGGGCGAACTCGCAGAAGTTCTTCGGACCCTGCCCGGGCGGCTCGACCCATCCGTACACCTTCACGCTGTACGCGGTGAACTCGGCGACCGTGCCGGGGCTGACCTCGGGTTCGTCGATGGCCCAGATCGAAACGGCGGTCAAGAACGCGAGCACCGCGAACGTGAAACTCCGCGGCAACTCCAACGCGGGCACATGACGGGGGGTCCGGGTTTGTGACGGGAGGTCGAGGGGCGGCAGGGCATGGCCGCCCCTCGAACATCCCGACGGATGCGCATAGCATCCGTCCATGTCCAATGGTCAGTGGTACCCGCCGGAGTGGCCGGACCGGATTCGCGCGCTCGCGAGCGGTGAGCTCACCGCCGTGCCGCCGAAGCGGGCCGCCACCGTGATACTCCTGCGCGACTCTGCGGACGGGCCTGCCGTCCATATGCTGCGCCGACGCGCCTCCATGGCATTCGCCGGAGGCGCGTACGCATATCCGGGCGGCGGGGTCGACGCACGGGACTCCCGGCCGGTCCGATGGGCGGGCCCGCCGCTCGCGGACTGGGCGGACCGGCTCGGCGTGGACACGGCATCCGCGCAGGCCATTGTGTGCGCGGCGGTCCGGGAGACGTACGAGGAGGCGGGCGTCCTGCTCGCGGGCCTCACCCCCGACACGGTCGTCGGCGACACGACGGGCGACGACTGGGAGGCGGACCGGCGGGCGCTGGTCGACCGGGAGCTCTCCTTCGCGGACTTTCTGGACCGGCGCGGTCTGGTGCTGCGCTCGGACCTGCTCGCCGCGTGGGCGCGCTGGATCACCCCGGAGTTCGAGCCGCGCCGCTACGACACCTGGTTCTTCGTGGCGGCCCTGCCGAAGGGCCAGCGGACGCGGAACGCGTCGACGGAGGCGGACCGTACGGTGTGGATACGCCCCGAGGACGCGGCGGCGGGCTACGACAAGGGCGACCTGCTGATGATGCCGCCGACGGTCTCCACGCTCCGGGCGCTTCAGCCGTACGCGACGGCCGGGGCGGCACTGTCGGCGGCGGCGGAGCAGGACCTCACTCCCGTACTGGCCAAGGCACGGCTGGAGGAGGGGAGACTGGTGCTGAGCTGGCCGGGCCACGACGAGTTCACCAAGCACATCCCGAAGGAGGGCTCGCGATGACGGAATACACCGGGGCCCGCCCGCACGCCGGAGGTGTGCGATGACCGAAGCAGCGGCTCTGCCCGGGCAGCCCCGCGGTGGTGTGCTCTCCGGGCCCGCCACCGACCGCGCCGTGAACGTCCTCGCGCCCAACGCCTCCGCGATGACGCTGGACGGCACCAACACCTGGATCGTCTCGGAGCCGGATTCGGAGCTGGCCGTCGTCATCGACCCGGGCCCGCTCGACGACGCCCACCTGAACCACGTCATCGCCACGGCGGAGAAGGCGGGCAAGCGGGTCGCCCTGACCCTGCTCACGCACGGCCACCCCGACCATGCCGAGGGCGCCGCGCGCTTCGCCGAGCTGACGCGTACGCATGTGCGCGCCCTCGACCCGGCGCTGCGGCTCGGCGACGAGGGGCTCACGGCGGGGGATGTGATCCGGGTCGGCGGCCTTGAGCTGCGCGTCGTCCCCACCCCCGGCCACACCGCCGACTCGCTCTGCTTCCATCTGCCCGCCGACCGGGCCGTGCTGACCGGCGACACGATCCTCGGGCGCGGCACGACCGTGGTCGCGCACCCCGACGGGCGGCTCGGCGACTACCTCGACTCGCTGCGCAGACTCCGCTCGCTCACGGTCGACGACGGGGTGCATACGGTGCTGCCGGGCCACGGGCCCGTACTCGACGACGCACAGGGCATGGTCGAGTTCTATCTGGCCCACCGCGCCCACCGGCTGGCACAGGTGGAGACGGCGGTCGAGGACGGGCATACGACGCCTGCCGCGGTGGTCGAGCATGTGTACGCGGACGTGGACAGATCGCTGTGGCCTGCGGCGGAGCTGTCGGTACGGGCGCAGCTGGAGTATCTGCGCGAGCACGGGCTGATCTGAGACGTCGTCCCGCGCATGCGCAAGGGCCGCCCGGGAGTCGTCCCGGGCGGCTCTTGTCGTACGTCTGTCCTACGTCAGGAGCTGCTGTCTGTCGCTGCTCAGCGCGAACGCTTCGCGAGCCGCTCCACGTCCAGCAGGATCACGGCCCGCGCCTCGAGCCGGAGCCAGCCGCGCTGCGCGAAGTCGGCCAAGGCCTTGTTCACGGTCTCGCGGGAGGCGCCGACCAGCTGGGCCAGCTCTTCCTGGGTCAGGTCGTGGACGACGTGAATGCCCTCCTCCGACTGCACGCCGAAGCGGCGCGACAGGTCGAGGAGCGCACGGGCCACACGGCCCGGGACGTCGGAGAAGACCAGGTCGGACATCTGGTCGTTGGTCTTGCGCAGCCGGCGGGCGACGGCGCGCAACAGCGCGGTGGCCACCTCGGGGCGTGCGTTCAGCCAGGGCTGCAGATCGCCGTGGCCGAGGCCGAGAAGCTTGACCTCGGTCAGCGCGGTGGCCGTGGCCGTGCGCGGACCCGGGTCGAAGAGGGACAGCTCGCCGATCAGCTCGCCCGGGCCGAGGACGGCGAGCATGTTCTCGCGTCCGTCGGGAGACGTGCGGTGGAGCTTGACCTTGCCTTCTGTGACCACGTAGAGGCGGTCGCCGGGGTCGCCCTCGTGGAAGAGCGCGTCGCCACGGGCGAGCGTCACTTCACTCATCGAGGCGCGGAGCTCCGCGGCCTGCTCGTCATCGAGCGCCGCGAAGAGCGGGGCGCGCCGCAGAACGTCGTCCACGAGTTCTCTCCTTGTCGACCTGCTCAGGGACCATGGCCCCCATGCTGCTCAGGGGCTGTGGCCCCATGATGCCGGACCGCGCTGCATTGGACCGAGGCCGCAGCACCGTACGGCGGCGCTGCACTGTACAGCGGCGCGGGGGCCGGATCACCAGCAGTAAAACCGTGCGATCAATCACAACAAGTCTGACGCACTGGAGCGCCTGTTCGTGCGGCAGGGGCCCGATTGGGTCCGGATTACCTGTGACCGGGGCGGATGTCAGTGGGGGACCGTAGGCTGGCCGGGTGTCCAATTCGCCGGTGAGAGCGCAGGCCAAGGGGGCTGGGAGAGTGTCCGGAAAGCTGAATTCCGCTGTGGGCGAACAGTCCTCGCCCGGCGGCAAGAAAACGACCAAAACGGTCAAACCGGAATCGCGGCTGGCGATGGTTCGCCGCGCCCGCCGGATCAACCGTGAGCTGGCCGAGTTCTATCCGTATGCCCATCCGGAGCTGGACTTCGAAAATCCCTTCCAGCTGCTCGTGGCCACCGTCCTGTCCGCCCAGACGACGGACCTGAGGGTGAACCAGACCACGCCCGCCCTCTTCGCGAAGTACCCGACGCCCGAAGACCTCGCCGCCGCGAATCCGGAAGAGGTCGAGGAGCTCATCCGTCCGACCGGCTTCTTCCGCGCCAAGACCAAGTCGATCATGGGCCTGGCGACCGCCCTGCGGGACAACTACGGCGGCAATGTCCCCGGCCGCCTGGAAGAACTCGTCAAGCTGCCCGGAGTGGGCCGTAAGACGGCCTTCGTGGTCCTGGGGAACGCCTTCGGGGTGCCCGGGATCACCGTCGACACCCACTTCATGCGCCTCGTGCGCCGCTGGCGGCTGACCGAGCAGGAGGACCCGGTGAAGATCGAGGCGGAGATGGCCGCGATCTTCCCCAAGAGCGAGTGGACGATGCTCTCGCACCGGGTGATCTTCCACGGCCGCCGCATCTGCCACGCCCGGAAACCGGCCTGCGGCGCCTGTCCGATCACGCAGCTGTGCCCGTCGTACGGAGAGGGCGAGACGGACCCGGAGAAGGCGAAGAAGCTGCTGAAGTACGAGCTGGGCGGCCTGCCGGGCCAGCGCCTGAACCCGCCGCCGGACTATCCGGGCAAGGCGGCCCCACCGCTGGGGGCGGCCGGGTGACCTTGCTGCCGGAGGCGGGGGCCGTACGAGTGCCCGGGCCTCCGGCCGTACGAGCCACGGAACGATCCAAGCGCCCCAAGGCGTTGTGAACGAGGGGTGCCTGATGCGAGCTGGAGAGAACACGTACGACGACACGTACGACGACACGTTCAACGAGACATACGACGAGAATGACGAGACGAGCGGTGACGGCGAGGTCACCGTGACAGCCGACGGGCTGCCCGCCTGGCTCGACCCCGTCGTGCGCGCCGCGGACACCGTCGAGCCCGAGCAGCTGAGCCGTTTTTTGCCGCCCGAGAGCGGCCGCGGCCGGCAGTCCGCCGTCCTGATCCTGTTCGGCCAGGGCGACAGGGGTCCCGAGTTGCTGCTCATGGAGCGCGCCGGCAGTCTTCGCGCGCACCCGGGGCAGCCGTCATTCCCCGGCGGCGCGCTCGATCCGGAGGACGGCGACCCGGCGACCACCGGGCCGCTGCGGGCCGCGCTGCGCGAGGCCGAGGAGGAGACCGGCCTCGATCCGGCGGGCGTCCAGATCTTCGGCGTACTGCCCAAGCTCTACATCCCGGTGAGCAGTTTCGTTGTCACGCCCGTACTGGGATGGTGGCGCACCCCGAGCCCGGTCGGGGCGGTCGATCCTGCCGAGACCGCGCGAGTGTTCACGGTGCCCGTGGCGGATCTCACGGACCCGGCCAACCGTGCGACGACGGTGCACCCGAGCGGTTACCGCGGCCCTGCCTTTATCGTCGAGGGGGCTCTGGTCTGGGGTTTCACCGCGGGTGTGATCGATCGCATCCTGCATTTCGCCGGATGGGAACGACCATGGGACCGCGCCAAGCAGGTCCCGCTGGACTGGCGCTCATGACAGGCTGATCCCAGCCGCTCCAGGCCGACGGAGCATAGGCGACGAATCTGCGAGGCAAATGACGGTGAACGTGCTGGACATTCTGTTGCTGGTCGCCGCCGTGTGGTTCGCGATCGTCGGTTATCGCCAGGGCTTCGTCGTCGGCATCCTGTCGGTGATCGGTTTCCTCGGCGGCGGTCTCGTCGCGGTGTATCTGCTGCCCGTGATCTGGGGTCAGCTGACCAACGATTCCGACGTGTCCACGACGGCCGCCGTCGTGGCCGTCGTGATTGTGATCGTCTGCGCCTCGGTCGGCCAGGCCTTCACCACCCACCTCGGCAACAAACTGCGCAGACACATCACCTGGTCACCCGCGCGCGCCCTGGACGCCACCGGCGGCGCGCTGGTCAACGTGGTCGCGATGCTGCTGGTCGCCTGGCTGATCGGCTCCGCGCTCGCCGGGACCTCGCTGCCCACGCTCGGCAAGGAGGTCCGCAACTCCAAGGTGCTGCTCGGGGTCTCCCGGGTGATGCCCGATCAGGCCAACACCTGGTTCACGGACTTCTCCTCCGTCCTGGCGCAGAACGGCTTCCCGCAGGTCTTCAGCCCGTTCTCCAACGAGCCCATCACCGAGGTCCAGGCCCCGGACCCGGCACTTGCGGGCAGCCCGGTGGCCGCCCGCGCGCAGCGGTCCATCGTCAAGGTCGTGGGCACCGCGCAGAGCTGCGGCAAGGTCCTCGAAGGCACCGGCTTCGTCTTCGGCGAGCGCCGCGTGATGACCAACGCGCATGTCGTCGGCGGGGTCGACGAGCCGACCGTGCAGATAGGCGGCGAGGGCAAGCTGTACGACGCGAAGGTCGTGCTCTACGACTGGCAGCGCGACATCGCCGTACTGGACGTGCCCGATCTCAATGCACGGTCGCTCCAGTTCGCCGACTCGGACGCGCGCAGCGGCAACAGCGCGATCGTCGCCGGCTTCCCGGAGAACGGGTCGTACGACGTGCGTTCGGCCCGCGTCCGCGGCCGGATCAACGCCAACGGCCCCGACATCTACCGCCGCGGCACGGTGCGTCGTGACGTGTACTCGCTCTTCACGACGGTCCGTCAGGGCAACTCCGGCGGGCCGCTGCTCACGCCCGACGGCAGGGTGTACGGCGTCATCTTCGCCAGGTCGCTGGACGACCCGGACACCGGCTACGCCCTGACGGTCGACGAGATCCGCGAGGACATCTCATTCGGCCTGACCGCCAACCAGCAGGTGGACACGCAGGGGTGCGCGCTGTAGCGCCTGCGGTGGTGGCGGTGCGGTGATGGCGTTGCGGTGGCGGCGATGACGTGGCGGCGGCGCGTGCGTCAGCCGCGGATATGCCGCAACTCAGCCGCGGGTATGCCGCAGCCGCGCCGACACCCAGCGGGCGCGGCGCCTGAGGATGCGGGGAATACCGATCCCTTGCCCCGGATGCTCATGGCCCTCCGTCGGGGGGCCACCCCTCTCCTGGGTGATCGGCCCACTGGCCGACCGGCGGTTGCGTGCTGCGTCACCGTAGTCGTGCGTCCAGCCCATACCCCGACGTGTGCCCGTGCCCCAAGGTCGGTAACCGCGTCAGGGGCGGCCAATTGGCCTATGCGCCAGGCATTTGGCTGTTCGTAGTACAAGTGTTCACAGATGTTGTTGGTGCGCACGGGCTGGCCTACCGGTCGGGCTCGGGGTCCTTCAGCCAGTTGATGAGCTCCGTGGAGAACGCCACAGGGTCCTCCTCATGAGGGAAGTGGCCGAGGCCGTCGAACAGGCGCCAGCGGTACGGCGCCTCCACGTACTCGCCCGAGCCCGCCGCGCTGCGCGTCCGCATGGCCGGGTCGAGCGAGCCGTGCAGATGCAGCGTCGGCACCCGCACCGGTCGCTTCATACGGCGGTTGAACTGGATGCCGTCCGGCCGCGCCATCGACCGCACCATCCACCGGTACGGCTCGATCGAGCAGTGCGCCGTCGACGGAATGCACATGGCCCGCCGGTAGACGTCCACCGCGTCCTCCTCCGGCGGCTGCGGCCCGGACCAGTCCTGGATCAGTCGGCGCACCAAGGCCCCGTCGTCCGCCACGAGCTGACGCTCCGGCAGCCACGGCCGCTGGAAGCCCCAGATGTACGACCCGGCACGGCTCTGCGAGAAGTCGGAGAGCATCGCCGAACGCCACCGCCGCGGATGCGGCATCGAGGAGACCGCGAGCCGACGCACCAGCTTCGGCCGCATCACCGCCGCCGTCCACGCCAGATAGCCGCCCAGGTCGTGCCCGACCAGCGCCGCGTCCGGCTCGCCCAGGGACCGTACGACTCCGGTGATGTCGAGCGCGAGGTTCGCGGGGTCGTAACCCCGCGGCGTACGGTCGCTGCCGCCCACGCCGCGCAGATCCATCGCCACCGCCCGGAAACCCGCATCCGCGAGCGCGGTCAGCTGATGCCGCCACGTCCACCAGAACTGCGGAAAGCCATGCAGCAGCAACACCAGCGGCCCGTCTCCCACCTCGGCGATATGGAAGCGCGCACCATTGGCCGCCACGTCGCGATGTGTCCAGGGACCATCGATGCGTACGGGGCTTCCAGTACCGGTATCAGGGGCCGTCATGCAGACGAGCGTGCCACACCCGCGCAGCCCGCGTTCGCCAAGCCCACCCCCCGAGGGGCGGCGGACCGCCCCCGATGGGCGCTCCGCCGGAGCTCAACGGCCCTGCGGCCGCCTCCTCAGACCGAGACCTTGGCCTGCGCCGGCCGGGTGTGCGGCTTGACGCCCTGCAGTACGGCCGCCGTCTCCTTGGCCGACGCGATGGACCTCTCCGGCGGCTTGACCTTCTTGAATTTGGCGACGGCCAGCAGCGACAGGATCCCTGCGAGCAGCAGAAAGGCCCCGCCCACGATCAGGAACGACCACGCCAGGCCGAGGCCCAGATTGTGAATCCCGTACGCCGCCGCAAAGCTCAGCACCGGCAGCGAGAAGAGCGCGAACACTCCCGCGACGGTGATGGAAACTCCGCCGATCGCGCCGCGCTTCACGTCCTGCCGCAGCTCGGCCTTGGCCAGGGCGATCTCGTCGTGCACGAGCGCGGACATCTCGGCGGTCGCCGAGGCGACCAGCTGGCCGAGACTGCGGTCGGCGCTGACAGTGATCGCCGCGCTGTTGCCGGGGTCGCTCATCGCTGACTCCCTCTCCTCATCGACGGATTCCTCATCAACTTCATCAACGGATCCGATGTCAGATCATGCCGGACTGTCGCCGTCGTCGTGCGATGCCCCTGCCAGTTCGGCCTTGCGGCGGTGCTCCGCGGCCTTCTCCTCGTAGATTGCGGCCATCCGCAGGTGGTACTCGGGGTTGTCCTGTTCGTAGATGTCGGGGATGCCGTCGCGGTCTTCGTCGCGCTCCTCGTCCTCGACGAGCGCCCGGTACTTCCGTACCCGCAGCTTGAGCAGAATCCCGGCGAACAGGGCGGCGATCAGGGAGCCCATCAGGACTGCGGCCTTGACCTCGTCGGTCAGCACGAGGTTCCCGGTGAAGGCGAGTTCGCCGATGAGCAGCGAGACGGTGAAGCCGATGCCCGCCAGCGCGGCGACGGCGAACACGTCCGGCCAGGCCAGGTCGTCATTGAGCTCGGCCCGGGTGAAACGGGCGGCCAGCCAGGTGCCGCCGAAGATGCCGACGGCCTTGCCGACCACCAGGCCGAGGACGACGCCAAGGGGCTCGGGCTGGGTGAAGACATGGCCGAGCAGGTCGCCGGAGACGGCGACTCCGGCCGAGAAGAGGGCGAACAGGGGCACGGCGAGTCCCGCCGAGAGGGGCCGTACGAGGTGCTCGATGTGCTCGCCGGGGGAGTACTCCTCTCCGTCGCGCCGGGTGCAGCGCAGCATCAGGCCCATCGCGACTCCGGCGATGGTGGCGTGGATGCCGCTGTTGTACATCAGCGCCCAGACGACGAGCGCGAGAGGCACGTACACGTACCAGCCCCGCACGTCCTTCCTCAGCAGCAGCCAGAAGACGCCGAGGCCGATGACCGCGCCGCCGAGCGCGGCGAAGTTCAGGTCGCCGGTGAAGAAGACCGCGATGATCAGGATCGCGAACAGGTCGTCGACGACGGCGAGAGTGAGCAGGAACGCGCGCAGCGCGGACGGCAGCGAGGTGCCGATGACCGCGAGAACGGCGAGCGCGAAGGCGATGTCGGTCGCGGTCGGGACGGCCCACCCGTCGGTGGAACCGCCGCCCGTGATGGCGACGAGGGTGTAGACGAGCGCGGGCACGGCCATGCCGCAGAGCGCGGCGATGACGGGGAGGGCGGCGGCCTTGGGCTCGCGCAGCTCACCGGCGACGAGCTCGCGCTTGAGCTCGATCCCGGCGACGAAGAAGAAGATTGCGAGCAGCCCGTCGGCGGCCCAGTGCTCGACCGAGAGATCAAGACCGAGGGTGGAGGGGCCTATGTGGAAGTCGCGTACGGATTCGTAGCTGTCGGCCAGCGGGGTGTTGGCCCAGATCAGCGCGGCGATCGCGGCGACGAGCAGCAGCACGCCCCCGACGGTCTCGGCCCGCAGCGCATCCACGACGTAGGTCCGCTCGGGCAGCGAAAGGCGTGCGAGGAACTTACGACTGGTGGTGTTGGGCGCGGCCACGTCGGGGGACCTCCGGTCGGGTAGGCAGGACACAGCACATGCCGACCAGACTTCCCGGCGCACCTAGGTCGTTCTTGTCGCGTCCTTGACGCGATCTTCACTGTACCCAACGGTGCAAGGGCGTATCCGGCGAAGCTCATTTTAGGTATATAGGGGGCGGCGGGCGCGGTGTGTGTCGTGTGCACTCTGAGGCGCGGAGCTGCGGTCGGCCCGTTGGGGGCCTGCTTCCTGCAGCGCATCCACCACGGAGGGGTCCGACCGCGAGCGGTCGGACCCCTCCGTAAAACCACCCGGGGTCAGTCCTCGGACGCCGCCGTCGGCAGCTTGGACTGGATCAGGTCCATGACGGAGGAGTCGGTGAGGGTGGTGACGTCGCCCAGTTGGCGGTTCTCGGCGACATCGCGCAGCAGCCGGCGCATGATCTTGCCGGAGCGGGTCTTGGGCAGCTCCGCCACCGGCAGGATCCGCTTCGGCTTGGCGATCGGCCCGAGCGTCGCGCCCACGTGGTTGCGCAGCTCGTCCACCAGCCCCGCATCCTCCGCCGCGGTGCCGCGCAGGATGACGAAGCCGACGATCGCCTGACCTGTCGTCTCGTCCGCCGCACCGACGACTGCCGCCTCCGCCACCTTCGGGTGCGAGACCAGCGCGGATTCCACCTCGGTGGTGGAGATGTTGTGGCCGGAGACGAGCATGACGTCGTCGACCCGGCCGAGCAGCCAGATGTCGCCGTCGTCGTCCTTCTTCGCGCCGTCGCCCGCGAAGTACTTCCCCTCGAAGCGCGACCAGTACGTCTCGATGAAGCGCTGGTCGTCGCCCCAGATGGTGCGGAGCATGGACGGCCACGGCTCGGTGAGTACGAGGTACCCGCCGTGCCCGTTCGGGACCTCGTTCGCGTCGTCGTCGACGACGGTGGCGGAGATGCCGGGCAGGGCGCGTTGGGCGGAGCCGGGCTTGGTCTCGGTGACGCCGGGCAGTGGGCTGATCATCATCGCGCCGGTCTCGGTCTGCCACCAGGTGTCGACGATCGGCGTCTTGCCCGCGCCGATGTGCTCGCGGTACCAGATCCATGCCTCGGGGTTGATCGGCTCGCCGACCGACCCGAGCACCCGCAGTGAGGACAGGTCGAACTTCGCGGGGATGTCGTCGCCCCACTTCATGAAGGTGCGGATCGCGGTCGGGGCGGTGTAGAGGATGGTGACGCCGTACTTCTGGACGATTTCCCAGAAGCGGCCCTGGTGCGGGGTGTCGGGGGTGCCTTCGTAGATCACCTGGGTGGCGCCGTTGGCCAGTGGGCCGTAGACGATGTAGGAGTGGCCGGTCACCCAGCCGATGTCGGCGGTGCACCAGTAGACGTCGGTGTCCGGTTTGAGGTCGAAGACGGCGTGGTGGGTGTAGGCCGCCTGGGTGAGGTAGCCGCCGGAGGTGTGCAGGATGCCCTTCGGCTTCCCGGTGGTGCCGGAGGTGTAGAGGATGAACAGCGGGTGCTCGGCGTCGAAGGCCTGCGGGGTGTGTTCGGCGGGCTGGCGGGCGGTGATTTCGTGCCACCACACGTCGCGGCCCTCGGTGAAGGCGACGTCCTGGCCGGTACGGCGTACGACGAGGACGTGTTCGACCCGGTCGACGCGCTCGATCGCGTCGTCGACGGCGGGCTTGAGGGCGGTGGCCTTGCCGCGTCGGTAGCCGCCGTCGGCGGTGATGACGACCTTGGCGTCGGCGTCCTCGATGCGGGTGGCGAGTGCTTCGGCGGAGAAGCCGCCGAAGACGACCGAGTGCGCGGCGCCGATCCGGGCGCAGGCCAGCATGGCGACGACGGCCTCGGGGATCATCGGCATGTAGACGGCGACCCGGTCGCCTGCCTGGACTCCGAGCTCGGTCAGGGCGTTCGCGGCGCGCGAGACCTCGTCCTTGAGTTCGGTGTAGGTGAGGGCGCGGCTGTCGCCGGGTTCTCCCTCGAAGTGGATGGCGATGCGGTCGCCGTTGCCTGCCTCGACATGGCGGTCCACGCAGTTGTAGGCGATGTTCAGCGTGCCGTCGGCGAACCACTTCGCGAACGGCGGGTTGGTCCAGTCAAGGGTCTCGGTCGGTTCGGTGGCCCAGGTCAGCCGCCTCGCCTGCTCGGCCCAGAAGCCAAGCCTGTCCGCCTCGGCCTGCTCGTACGCCTCCGCCGTCACGTTGGCGTGCGCGGCCAGCTCCGCCGGCGGTGCGAACCGCCGTTCTTCCTTGAGCAGGTTGGCCAGGCTTTCGTTGCTCACGACATCTCCCTTTCCCAGGGCGTCCTATGTGCCTATGTGTCCCAGGCCATAGCTCATCAGCCAGACGGCCGGGTGACAAGAGTCTTCCGGAAATTGGTTTAGACCTATTGGCTCCATTGAGTGGCCCCTCCTCCCCGGGCGGTGGGAAGGAGGGGCCATACGTTCTCACGTGCGCGGCGGGTCGCCGGTTCAGGCGCGCGACTTCTCCAGGGCCGAAGGAGCAGGTGCGACGCGGTCGAAGACCACGTCGATCGCATGTTCGCAACTGCTCGCGAGCAGATAGGCCTGAGCCTCGCCGACATGGAAGTACATGCCGTGCAGCTCCAGCTTGCCCTCGGCGAGCCGCCGGGCCACCGCGTCATGGGACCGCAGATGCTCCAACTGCTGGATCACATTGGTCAGACACAGCTGCTCCACCGCATCGGTGGGCAGCCGCCCGGAGATCCTCGCCCAGGAGCGGTGCGGGCTCCTCATCCGGTCGAGGCTCGGTAGTCCGTGCCGCAGCCAGCGCCGCAGGGGCGTCTGCGCATCCCCCGACGGGCCGTTCAGCAGGGCCTGCATCGCGCCGCAGCCCGAGTGCCCGCAGATGGTGATGGAGCCGACCTCCAGCACATCGACGGCGTACTCGATTGCGGCCGCCACCGAGTCGTCGCCGCTCTCCGCACCGGGCAGCGGTACCAGATTGCCCACATTCCGTACGGTGAACAGATCGCCCGGGCCGCTTGCCGTGATCATGCTGGTCACCAGGCGGGAGTCGGCGCAGGTGAGGAAGAGCTGCGAGGGCCGCTGCCCTTCGCGCGCCAGCCGCGCCAGCTCCTCCCGCACCAGCGGAGCCGTATTGCGCTGGAAGGAGCTGAGCCCACTGGCCAGTTGATGCCCGGTGGTGCGCCGGGGGCGCTCGCCACAGTGGTGGTTGCGCCACGGAGTCCAGGGGCGGCAGCAGCCGTGCGCCTCCGAGGCGGGCTCGCTGATCCGGCCCCCGGCCCGGCCGGTGAACTCCACCGTTCCGCCCTGCGCGAGGTGCGAGGCCTGCCAGTCGTGCAGCGCCTCGTATGCGGCATGGTCCATGAACGATCCGTCCAGCTCCACGACACAGTCCGTCCCGTGAGGCACCTGACCGAGCGTCCGGCTCAGCCGCGGCACCGCAAGGAAGGTCAACTGGCCGCGCGCCCGCACCCGGTGGACCCCCTCCTGCTCGTCCACCGTGATCCGGGTCCTGGTCAGCCGGTGCAGAGCGACCGCGACCGCCACCGCGATCCCGATCATCACTCCCTCCAGCACGCCGGTGACGACGACCGAGGCCAGCGTCACCGCGTACACCAGCAGTTCGCGATTCCGCTTCACGGTGCGCAGGTGGGTGATGCTGACCATCTGTACGCCGACGACCATCACCAGCGCGGCCAGCGCGCCCAGCGGGATCAGATCGAGCACGGGCACCAGCAGCAGTGCGGCGATCGCGATCCACAGGCCGTGCAGCATCGTGGCGTGACGACTCACCCCGCCCGCGGACACGTTGGCGGCGCTGCGGACGGCGACCCCGGTGACGGGCAGCCCGCCGAGGGCACCGGACACGACATTCGCCGCCCCCTGCCCCGCCAGCTCCCGGTCGAGCCGGGCACGTGGAAGCCGAACGTCCGGCTCCTTGCGGGCAGCCACCAGCTTGTCGACGGCAACCGCCGACAGCAGTGACTCCACGCTCCCCACCAGGGTGATGGTGAGGACGGCGGCGAGGATGCCGAGCGCCGGCCCGTCGGGCAGCCCGGGCAGGGCGTGGTTGCTCCACGACGGCAGATCGACGCGCGGCAGGCGCAGCCCGGCGACCGCGGCGAACGTGGTCGCGCCCGCCACCGCGGCGAGGGCGGCCGGGAGCCTTCGTACGACCCGCCCCGCGCGCCCGGGAATCCGCGGCCACAGCAGCAGTACGGCAATGGTCAGCGCGCTGGCCGTGAGCGCGGCCGGTTGGAGATCGGCCAACTGGGCGGGAAGTGCACGGACGTTGTCGATGGCGGAGCTCTGCGGGGTGCCGCCGAGCACGATACGGAGTTGTGCGAGGGCGATCGTGGCGCCGATGCCGGCCAGCATGCCGTGCACGATCGCGGGGCTGACGGCAAGGGCCGAGCGAGCCACCCGCAGTGCGGACAGGCCGAGTTGGGCCAGTCCGGCGAGGACGGTGATGGCGCAGGTGGTGCGCCAGCCGAACTGGTGGATCAGATCGGCCGTGACGACGGTCAGCCCGGCGGCGGGACCGCTGACCTGAAGCGGCGAACCACCGAACCGGCCGGCGACGATGCCGCCGACAGCGGCGGCCACCAGCCCGGCCTGGAGTGGTGCGCCGGTGGCGAGTGCGATGCCCAGGGAGAGCGGCAGCGCGATCAGAAAGACGGCGATCGACGCGGTCAGATCGGCGCCCGCGATGCGGAAGCGGCGGGGGCCGCCTTCGCCGGTCGGTGGCGGGCTGTGCGGACGCTGGAAGCGCGCGGCGAGAAGCGCGCGGGACGGACGGAACCTGCGGGAGGCGCCGGCCTCGCCGCTCGTGGGGGCTTGGCGGGACTTGCCGTTCTTTCGGGACTTTCGGGACTTGGGGGTTTTACGAGATGGGTCGTCGGTGCGAGTGGGGACGCAGGCGGACATGTTTCCCGTCTCCTCCGGGGCAGCGCGGTCGCGGAATGTGGGGACGCGGCCGTGGGTCACGGCGTGCAGCGGCGGGATCTTCAACTCTCGGTAAATGGATCGTAATGCAGAGTAAAGACTGAGGCATGATTTTCAGGGCAAATGGGGCAGCTTTTCACCCGTACTGGTGATTAATGATTTGAATGCGGCTCGTCGCACCCTCCCCCTCGGCGCCCCGATGCGACTTTGTCGGCGCCGTAGGCAATGCGTCGTATAGGCATACCGGCCTATTGGCGTATAGGCACAGGAAAGAGGGTGGGCGGATGAAGGTCGCCACGAGGAGGATCGCCGTCGGCGCAGTCGCCACGGCGCTGATCGCAGGACTCGCCGGCTGTTCCGGTGCCGATGGCTCGACCACCGTCAACAAGGGCGCCCCCGGAGTGAAGAAGCCTGCTGCGGCCCCCAAGAGCGCGGTACGCCTCATCGGCGACGGATCCACCGCGTTCACCGGAGTCCAGCCGGGCCTGCTCAAGCCGGAGCGTCTGAAGCCCGGTCAGCAGCCACCGCAGTTCGTGGTGTTCTCCTGGGACGGGGCCGGCGAGGACGGCCAGAAGCTCTTCTCGCGCTTTCGCAAGGTCGCCAAGAAGTACGACGCGACGATGACCTACTTCCTCAGTGGCGTCTATCTGCTCCCGGAGGCGAAGGCCGGCCTCTACCTCCCGCCCCAGCACTCGGCCGGGCGCTCGGACATCGGCTTCAACGACACGCAGGGGATCAAGGACACCGTGCGTGAGCTGCGCGGCGCCTGGCTGGAGGGCAACGAGGTGGGTACCCACTTCAACGGCCACTTCTGCGGCAAGGACGGCGGGGGCGGCAAGTGGTCCGTGGCCGAGTGGTTGAGCGAGATCCGCCAGGCCAAGTCCTTTGTGAAGAACTGGAAGTCGAACGCGGGCCTCGAGTCCGAGCAGCCGCTGCCCTTCGACTACGACAAGGAGCTCATCGGCGCCCGCACTCCCTGCCTGGAGGGTCGACCCAACTTCCTGCGTGCCGCAAGCCAGTTGGGCTTCCGCTACGACACCAGCGGCATCAATGATCAGGTCTGGCCCAAGAAGGAACTGGGCCTGTGGGACCTGTCGATGCAGTTGGTCCCGGTGCCGGGCCGCTCCTTCGAGACGCTGTCCATGGACTACAACTTCATGGTCAACCAGTCCGGGACGGTCAAGGGCGACCCCGCGCAGCGCGAGTACTGGGGCGACCAGATGCGCAACGGCCTGGTGCAGGCCTTCGACCGCGCCTACAAGGGCAACCGGGCCCCGCTGATCATCGGCAACCACTTCGAGTCCTGGAACGGCGGCACATATATGCGCGCCATCGAGGAGACCATCGCGACGGTCTGTGTGAAGCGCGACGTGAAGTGCGTGTCCTTCCGCCAGCTCGCCGACTGGCTGGACGCCCAGGACCCACAGGTCCTGGCGAAGATGCGCACGCTCGGGGTCGGCCAGGCCCCGAAGGGAGGCTGGACGGCCTTCCTCGCCGCCCAGCCGGCGGCTCCGGCCGCCTCACCCACCGTCAGGCGGGCTGGGCAGCACTGACGTCCGACATCCGCTCCGCGAGCACGAAGGCGGGGTCGACCTGCGCGGCGAGGTCGGCGCCCGTCTTCGCGTTCCCCCAGCTCTCCGCGTTCTTCAGATGGAAATGCACCATCTGGCGCGTGTAGCGCTCCCAGTCGCGGTGCTCGTACGAGTCCTCCGCGGCGTTCTGCAGGGCCTGGAGCGACATGCGGTTCTCTGCCTCCAGCTGCTCGAAGTGCAGCGGCCTGCCCTTCTCCATCGCCCGCACCCAGTCGGAGTGGCCGACGGTCACGAGCAGATCGTCGCCCACCTCCGCGCGCAGGAAGTCGATGTCGTCCGGTCCCTGCACCTTGTTGCCGATGACCTTCAGCGCGACACTGAAGTCCCGTGCGTACTCCCGGTACTGGCGGTACACGGACACACCCTTGCGGGTCGGCTCGGCCACCAGGAACGTCATGTCGAAGCGGGTGAACATCCCCGAGGCGAACGAGTCCGACCCGGCCGTCATGTCGACGACCACATATTCGTCCGGCCCGTCGACGAGGTGGTTGAGGCAGAGCTCCACCGCGCCGACCTTCGAGTGGTAGCAGGACACCCCGAGGTCGGATTCGGTGAAGGAGCCGGTGGCCATCAGCCGGATGTCCCCGTCGTCGAGGCGGACGGTGCGGGCGCAGGCCTCATAGACGGGGTTGTCCTCGAGAACGCGCAGCAGCCGCGAGCCCTCGCCCGGCGGCGTCGTCTTGATCATCGTCTCGGCGGAGGTGATCCGGGGGTTGGAGCCCCGCAGATACTCCTTGATCAGCGGCAGATGCGCGCCCATCGCGGGCAGCGCGGCGGCCTCCGCCTCGCCGAGACCGAGCGCGGCCCCCAGATGCTGGTTGATGTCGGCGTCCACCGCGACGACGGGGGCTTCATTGGCGGCCAGGTGGCGGATGAAGAGCGAGGACAGCGTGGTCTTCCCGCTGCCGCCCTTCCCTACGAAAGCGATCTTCATGTTCACCTAGGGTAGTGGATCAATCGCATGGTGTGCTCAAGTTGCGTGAGGAAGACCACTCCAAGGTGGGGCGCGCGCCGTGGGCGCGTAGCCTCGCTACTTATGAGTACGAATGCCTCGTCGGTCGACCCCCTGGCCACTCTCGGCTCCCTTCCGAGTGTCGCCGACTCCGTGGACTCCGTACGGAAAGCGGTCGACCGGGTCTACGGCCACCGGGTCATGCGACGTCGCAGCAACGAGATCACCTCCGAGGCGGCGCTGCGCGGAGCGCGTGGGTCCGCCGCACTGTCCGGCGCGGACTGGGCGCTGGAGGAGGTCCGCAGGCGCACCGACTTCGGTGTCGAGCCCGAGGCGCGTACGGTCGGCGCGGCGCTGCGGCTGACCGCCGAGGCCGGTCAACTCCTTTCCATCTGGCGGCAGTCGCCGCTTCGGGTGCTGGCCCGGCTGCATCTGGTCGCCGCGAGCGGTGCCGCCGGCGACGACACGGTGGGCAGGCCGCGGCTGGCGGGTGAAGCGGTCGACGAGCCGCTGATCGAGGCCCCGCTGCCGGACGCGAGCGAGGTCACCGGCCGGCTGGACGGACTCGCCGAGCTGATCATCGCGGGCAGCTCAGCACCCGCCCTGGTGGTGGCGGCCGTCGTCCATGGCGAACTGCTGGCGCTGCGGCCCTTCGGCTCGTACAACGGGCTCGTCGCTCGGGCGTCCGAGCGCATTGTCCTGATCGGGAGCGGGCTGGACCCGAAGTCGATCTGCCCGGCGGAGGTCGGGCATGCGGAGCAGGGCCGAGCCGCGTATCTGGCGGCCTTCGAGGGGTATCTGTCGGGGACTCCGGACGGCATGGCCGCCTGGATCGCCCACTGCGGGCGCGCGGTGGAACTCGGCGTAAGGGAGTCGACAGCGGTCTGCGAGGCACTTCAGCGCGGGGCTGCGTGACTTTTCCCGGCCGCGGGGCTACTTGACCGTTCCTGGCGGAACTTTCCCTGAACAGGGTTGCGGCGGTACCGGAATTGGTACCGCCGCTGGCATGTCCACCGAGTTACCATGCGTCCTCGAATATTTGCCGATCAGGTCGGGAACTCTGCCCGTCACCTGGTGCGGCTGGCCCGTAATCGACGGGTCGACGTCGCGTGGGTGCTCCGCTTTCATGCTTCGGTCCGTGGGGCCTTCATGCGTTAAAGGTGATCCTTTCGGATGTCCTTGGTCTCGCGGGCCGTTGACTCCTTTCTACTCCTGCGAGCGGACAAGCGGAAGGCCCGGCTGCACTTCTTTACTTTTAGGTTCAAATTAGGTTCAAATTCGGGCGAAATGGCTGCCCGTGACCGCCGCGGCGGCCTGAGCTGTGGCGCTGCGCCGGCGGCTGGCGTACCAGACGAGCCCGGCAGTGGCCGCCGCAGCGCCCACGGCTGCCATCGCGACGAGGGCCGGCCGGGGCGGCATCGAGAACGCGGGCAGCCGCTGCTTCAGCCGGACCGGCCGGTTGAAGACGAGAATCGGCCAATCGCGAGCGGTCGCCTCACGGCGCAGCGCGCGGTCCGGATTTACGGCGTGCGGATGTCCGACGGACGCGAGCATCGGGACATCGGTGGCGGAGTCGCTGTAGGCGTAGCAGCGCTCCAGGTCGTACCCCTCGGAGGCGGCGAGCTCCTTGATCGCTTCCGCCTTGGTCGGTCCGTATGCGTAGTACTCGACCTCGCCCGTGAAGCAGCCGTCCTCGCCGACCACCATGCGGGTGGCCACCACCCGGTCCGCGCCCAGGAGCTCGCCGATGGGCTCGACGACCTCCGCGCCCGAGGTGGAGACGATGACGACGTCGCGGCCCGCCGTGTGGTGCTCCTCGATGAGGGACGCGGCCTCGTCGTAGATGATCGGGTCGATCAGGTCGTGGAGGGTCTCGGCGACGATCTCCTTGACCTGCTGGACGTTCCAGCCCTTGCAGAGCGATGAGAGGTACTCACGCATCCGCTCCATCTGGTCGTGGTCGGCACCGCCCGCGAGAAAAACGAACTGGGCATAGGCGGTCCGCAGTACGGCGCGCCGGTTGATCAGCCCGCCTTGGTAGAAGGACTTGCTGAAGGTCAGCGTCGAAGACTTCGCAATGACCGTCTTGTCCAGGTCAAAGAAGGCGGCTGTGCGCGGCAAGGAGTGGTTTTCCACGAGCCTGAGCATAGGTGCCCGCCATTCGGCGTACGCTCGGGCGTGTGGGTTTGCCTGAGAAGGCTCTCGGGTACACCATGGAAGTCACGGATCGTTCGCGACCGTGCTAACCCGGTCCGGCTCCTCCCCCCCCGAGTCGGCCGGAGAGACGACCCCCGCTCTCCCCCCCGGCGGGGGTCGTCGCATGTCCGGGCACCTTTTCGCCTGTGTGCGGTGATCCATCGTGATCGTTCTCCCTTCGAGCGTGCTGTGCTGCGGGCGGCCTCTCATCACTCTGCCTCGTCACTGAGCGTAGCGGAAGGGCTGCTCCCGGGAGTCACCGGTATGAGCTACGGGGATATTCACAAGTGGCGAGTTGTCCACAGTTTTTCAGCAAGATCCACACCATTTTCCGTTGCGCTGCACGGTGATTCCACCCGCGTAGTTCGCGGACCGCAGGAATCGCAGATCTCACGACCAAGCGAGATCGAAGTAAGTAGGGGGTGGAGATCGTGGCTGGATCTATCACATCGCAGCGGCCGCCGGTCGTCGAAGGGCGTCGGGACGGGCCGCTGATCGTCACCGAAGACATGGAACTGCTCGACGATCTGCTGAGGTTGTGCGCGGCCGCGGGAGCCGAGCCGGACGTCCATCACTCGGTTCCGGAGCAGAGGGGAAGCTGGGAGGGCGCGCCACTGGTCCTTGTCGGCGACGATGCGGCCGCGCGCTGCCGCGGGGCCACCCGCCGACGCGGCGTGCTGCTGGTCGGACGCGACCAGGACGACCCGGACGTCTGGCGCAGGGCGGTGGAGATCGGGGCCGACTGCGTGCTGCGGCTGCCCGATGCGGAGGGCTGGCTCGTCGACCGCATCGCCGATGTGGTCGAGGGGGTCGGGCGGCCGGCGCTGACCGTCGGGGTGATCGGCGGTCGGGGCGGGGCAGGGGCATCGACGCTGGCCTGCGCGCTGGCGGTGACAGCGGCCCGAGTCGGTCGGCGCACCATGCTCGTCGACGGGGACCCGCTCGGCGGAGGGCTCGATGTGCTGCTCGGCGGGGAGCAAGCGGAAGGCAGACGATGGCCTGATTTCGCCGCTTCCAAGGGCCGTGTCGCGGGTGGGGCGCTGGAGGAGTCGCTGCCCCAGCTGCATGCGTTGCGGTTGCTCAGCTGGGACCGTGGCGACTCGGTGGTGATCCCGCCTGAGGCGATGCGGTCGGTGCTCGCCGCCGCACGCAGACGCGGCGGAGTGGTGGTCGTGGACCTGCCGCGCCGGGTCGACGAGGGCGTGGCCGAGGCGCTGGCTCAGCTGGATCTGGGGCTTCTCGTGGTGCCTGGCGAGCTGCGGGCGGTCGCCGCGGCGAACCGGGTGGCGTCGACGGTGGGCATGGTGCTCCAGGACCTGCGCTTGGTTGTGCGCGGGCCGTTCGCGGCGGGGCTGGACGACCAGTGGGTCGCGGACGCCCTGGGACTTCCACTGGCCGGCGAACTGCCTGCGGAAGCAGGTCTGTTGATCGCACAGGACGGTGGCACCCCGCCGGGCGGCGCGCGCGGGCCGCTGGCCAGGTTCTGCACCGCGTTCTGGGAGCGGGCGCTGGCCGGGGGCGGGGTCTCATGACCACCGGACTGCTGGATGCCGTACGACAACGGCTCGCGGAGAGCGGCGGCGAGCCCACGCCGGCCAGGGTGGCGGCCGCACTGCGGGCGCAGGGGCGGCTGCTCGGGGATGCCGAAGTGCTCGGCGGCACCGAGAAGTTGCGCTGCGAGCTCGTGGGGACGGGGCCGCTGGAGCCGCTGCTGGCGGATCCGTCCGTGACGGACGTCCTGGTGTCCGCGCCCGACCGGGTGTGGGTGGACCGGGGCCGAGGGCTCGAGCTCACCGAGGTGACCTTCGCGGACGCGGCGTCGGTGCGCAGGCTGGCGCAGCGGCTCGCGGCAGTGGCGGAACGGCGGCTGGACGACGCCCGGCCATGGGTGGATGCCCGGCTGCCGGACGGGACGCGGATGCATGCCGTGATTCCGCCGGTGGCGGTCGGGTCGACTTGTCTGTCGCTGCGAGTGGTGCGGCCCAGGGCGTTCTCGGTGGAGGAGCTCATCGCGGCGGGGACGGTGCCGCCGGGCGGCGACCGCGTACTGCGGGCGCTGATCGATGCGCGGCTGTCATTTCTGATCAGCGGCGGTACGGGCTCGGGCAAGACGACACTGCTGTCGAGTTTGCTGGGGCTTGTGGGGGAGCGCGAGCGGATCGTGCTGGCCGAGGACTCGGCGGAGCTCAGACCCGAGCACAGGCATGTGGTCCGCCTCGAGTCGCGTACGGCGAATCAGGAGGGCGCGGGCAGGGTGACGCTGCGGGACCTGGTGCGCCAGGCGCTGCGGATGCGGCCCGACCGTCTGGTCGTCGGTGAGGTGCGCGGGGCCGAGGTCACCGAGCTCCTGGCCGCGCTCAACACCGGGCACGAGGGCGGCTGTGGGACCGTCCACGCCAATGCGGCGGCGGATGTGCCGGCGCGGCTGGAGGCGCTCGGGACGGCGGCGGGGCTCGACCGGGTGGCGCTGCACAGCCAGTTGGCGGCCGCCCTCTCGGTGGTGATCCATCTCGTACGGGACCGGGGCGGGCAGCGGCGGATCGCCGAGGTGCACGTGCTGGAGCGGGACGCGGCGGGCCTGGTGGTGACCGTGCCCGCACTGCGGTGGGGGGCGGAGGCCTTTGCGCACGAGCGGGGCTGGGAGCGGCTGCGGCAGCTGATCGGAGGTGCTCTGTGATGGCCGCAGAACCGGTGTACGCGGCCGCGGTGTGCGCGGGGGCCGCGGCATGGCTGACGGTCGGGCGTGACCCGGGGTTCAAGCGGGCGCAGCTGCTGCTTGCGGGCGGCGGCGCCGTGCAGATCCCTCCGCGGTGGTCGTGGGAGCGGATGCTGCCGGTGGTCAGGCTCCGTCGGGAGTGGCTGTGCCTGCCGGTTGCCCTCGTCCTCGCCGTACTGGGGGAGTCGGTGCTGCCGCTGATCGCGGGGGTGGCTGCGGTGCCGCTGGTGAGGCGGCAGCTGCAGGCCCGGGAGCGCAAGCAGCAGCACGAGCGGCAGGCCGAAGGGGTGATCGCTTTGTGCGGCGCGGTCGCCGGTGAGCTGCGAGCGGGGATGCAGCCCGGGCAGGCGCTGCTGTTCGCCGCCAGATCCACTGGAGCGCTGGGCGGTGCGGAATCCGCGGTGCTGGCGGCGGCGCGGTTCGGGGGCGATGTGCCCCAGGCGCTGCGGGAGGCGGCGCGGGAGCCTGGCGCGGACGGGCTCGCCGGAGTCTCGGCCTGCTGGCAGGTGGCCGTGGACAGCGGGGCGGGTCTGGCCGCCGGGCTCGACCGGCTGGAGGCGGCCCTGCGGGCGGAACGGGACCAACGGGAGGATCTGCGGTCCCAGTTGGAGGGTGCGCGGTCCACGATCCGGCTGCTGGCGCTGCTTCCGCTGGCCGGCCTGGCGATGGGCTGGGCATTGGGCGCCGAACCGCTGAGGGTGCTGTTTCACACCGCGGCCGGGCTGGCATGTCTGGTGATCGGGGGGCTGCTGGAGGCCGCGGGTCTGTGCTGGGCAGGGCGGATCGTCGGGCAGGGGGCTCAGTCATGACCGGGGACGCCGTCCACAGGCTGGGGACAGTGATGTTCGTGCTGGCTGCGATGGCCTGCCTGGCCTTCACTATCGCGGCGCGGCAGCGGGAGCGCCGGGCGCGTAGGCGGATCGAGGCACTCCTGGCCATGCAGCGCGCGCGGCCGCGGTGGCGGCCGGACTACCGGGTGTGGGCGCTGAGTTGGGCGGGGCCGCTGGGAGCTGTGGTCACCGGTTACGTCCTGGTGGGAGGGCTGATCGGCTGCGCGGTCGGGCTCGGCGGGGCGTATGGCGTGCGGCGCTGGCAGCAAGGACGTAGGCCTGCCGCCGAAGCCGTGGACCGGGATGCGGGCCGTCAACTCCCGCTCGCCGCCGACCTTCTGGCGGCCTGCATCTCGGCCGGGGCCGGTCCTCGCGAGGCGGCGGAGGCGGTTGGGGAGTCGCTGGGCGGGCCGGTCGGCGAGCGGCTTGCGCGGGTGGCGGCCGAGTTGCGGCTCGGAGGTGAGCCTGCACGGGCCTGGGGGTGGTTCGGGCGGATACCGGGCGCCGCGGCGCTGGCCCGCTGTCTGGAGCGGGCCGACTCCACGGGGGCGCCGGCTGCGGAGCCGGTGTCTCGGCTGGCCGAGCGCTTCCGGGCAGACCGGGCGCGTATGGCCGATGCCCGCGGCCGCAAGGCGCAGGTGCTGATCACGGCTCCGGTGGGGCTGTGCTTCCTGCCCGCGTTCCTCGCGGTCGGGGTGGCCCCGGTTGTGATCGGCCTGGCCGACGGACTGCTGAACGGCAACTGAACGAGATCTATTGGGGGTTGGCATGTGGAATTCAGTACGGGGACGGCTGCGCGGACTGGCGCGCATGATGCGGAAGAGCTCAATGCGCAGGGACTTGATGCGCGGGGACTCGGGGATGACCACGTCCGAGTACGCGATGGGGACCATCGCCGCGTGTGCCTTCGCCGCGGTTCTGTACAAGGTCGTCACCAGCGGGGCCGTCTCGGGGGCGCTCCAGTCGGTGATCGGGAAGGCGCTCAATGCGCAGTTCTGACGTACCGGAGAAGGCGCGGGTTGAGGAGCGTGAGGCTGCGAGTGACCGGGGGGCCGTGACGGCGGAGGCGGCCGTCGCGGTGCCGGCCCTGGTGGTCTTCGCCATAGCCCTGGTGTGGGCGCTGATGGCGGCCTCGGCCCAGATCCAGTGCGTGGACGCGGCCAGGGCCGGGGCGCGCGCCGCGGCCAGATCCGAGCCACGGGCTGCCGCCCTGGCCGCCGCCCGATCAGCGGCCCCTGGCGGTGCGCGGGTCACCCTGGGACGGTCGGGGGACCTGTGGCGGGTGCGCGTCGAGGCGGACGCCCCGGGACCCGGCGCACTGGCGTTGGCGCTCAGCGCGGAGGCGGCGGCTCTCGCCGAGGACACCGTGGGCCAGGCGGACGCGGCCGCCCACAGCACCGAAGCGGTGGAACCGTGAACCGGGATCGTGGGCGAGACCGTGGGTCGGCGACCGTATGGGTGGCCATGGCGGTGACCGTGCTCTGTGCCGTGTTCGCCGTTGTCCTGGCCATGGGGCAGGCGGTGGTCGCCCGCCACCTGGCCGGCTCCGCCGCCGACCTGGCGGTGCTGGCCGCTGCCGACAACGCCCTGCGAGGGACGGCCACCGCCTGCGCGAAGGCGGCCGAGGTGGCTCGGGCGCAGGGCGCGGCGGTGGTGCGGTGCGCGGTGCGGGGAGAGATCGCCGAGGTCACGGCGCAGGCCCGCTTCGGCCCGTACGCCCCGACGGTCAGGTCGCGGGCGGGGCCTCCGGGGCTCCCTGTGCGCCACGGTCAGCTCGTGGGAGGGGGCTCCCGGTCACCCAGTGCCCCCTCGTCCCCCTCGGCTCCCTGGGCCTCCGCAGGCCGCCTCCCCGGGCCCGCCTGGGTCTCTTCCTGGCTCCTCACCGTTCCGGGGAGCTGGCTGGACGGGCCCCCGAGGCCCCGTGAACCCCGCTCGGGCCGCTCGGGTCACCCGGAACTTCGCTCGGGTTCCCCGGGAGCTCCCCGTGCGGGGCCTCCGGGGCTCCCCGCAGCAGTTCCGTGAGGAGACGGACGGCGCCGCGCTTGTGCAGCGGGTCGTTGCCGTTGCCGCATTTGGGCGACTGGATGCAGGACGGGCAGCCCGCCTCGCACTCGCAGGAGGCGATCGCCTCACGGGTGGCGGTGAGCCACTCGCGAGCGGTGTGGAAGGCCCGTTCGGCGAAGCCCGCGCCACCCGGATGGCCGTCGTACACGAAAACCGTCGGCAGCAGCGTGTCCGGGTGGAGGGGCACGGAGACCCCTCCGATGTCCCAGCGGTCGCAGGTGGCGAAGAGCGGGAGCATCCCGATGGACGCGTGCTCGGCGGCGTGCAGTGCGCCGCCGAGCTGCTCAGGGGCCACCCTGGCCGCGTCCAGCTGGTCCTCGGTGACCGTCCACCACACGGCCCGGGTGCGCAGGGTGCGCGGCGGCAGATCGAGTTTGGTCTCGCCGAGCACCTCACCGGTGATGAGTTTGCGGCGCAGGAAGGAGACGACCTGGTTGGTGACCTCGACGGAGCCGTAGCACAGGCGTCCGTCGCCCCAGGGGATCTCGGTGTCGGTTTCGAGTACGGAGATGGAGGTGGTGTCGCGGGCGGTGGTCGAATACGGAGGGTTGGCCTCCTCGACGAGGGCGACGGAGTCCTCCAGGTCCAGATGCTTCACCAGGTACGTACGGCCCTGGTGGAGGTGGACGGCACCGTCGTGGACCGCGCTGTGGGCGGCCGACTCGTCGACCGTGCCCAGCAGCCGCCCGGTGGCGGCCTCGACGACCTGGACGGGGCGGCCGCCCTCGCCCCGGATGTCGGTGAGGTCGGCGGCCCGCTCCCGGCGGGTCCAGTGCCAGCCGGAGGCCCGGCGACGGAGCAGCTTGGCGGCCTCCAGCTGGGGCATCAGCTCGGTGGCCGCCGGGCCGAAGAGCTCCAGGTCGGCCTCCGTGAGTGGAAATTCGGCCGCGGCAGCGCACAGATGGGGGGCGAGGACGTAGGGGTTGTCCGGGTCGAGGACGGTGGACTCCACGGGCTGCTGGAACAGCGCCTCGGGATGGTGGACGAGGAAGGTGTCCAGCGGGTCGTCACGGGCGACGAGGACGGCCAGGGCGCCCTGTCCTGACCGACCCGCGCGGCCCGCCTGCTGCCACAGGGACGCCCGTGTCCCGGGGTAGCCGGCTATGACCACGGCATCGAGGCCCGAGACGTCCACGCCGAGCTCCAGGGCGGTGGTGGCGGCCAGCCCGAGAAGCTCGCCGGAGTGCAGCGCCCGCTCCAGGGCGCGGCGCTCCTCCGGGAGGTATCCGCCCCGGTAGGCGGCGACCCGCGCCGGCAGCGATCGGTCCACCTCCGCCAGGCGTTCCTTCGCGATCACGGAAATGAGCTCCGCGCCGCGCCGGGAGCGTACGAAGGCGACGCTGCGGACGCCCTGCACGGTCAGGTCGGTGAGGAGGTCGGCGGCCTCTGCGGTGGCGGTGCGGCGTACGGGGGCGCCCTTCTCGCCGTGCAGCTCCGTGAGCGGTGGCTCCCAGAGGGCGAAGACAAGCTCGCCGCGGGGCGAGGCGTCGTCGGCGACCTCGTGGACGGGCAGGCCGGTGAGCCGGCCGGCGGCCAGGGCGGGTTCCGCGGCGGTGGCGGAGGCGAGGAGGAAGACGGGGTTCGCACCGTAGCGGGCGCACAGGCGGCGAAGGCGGCGCAGCACCTGGGCGACATGGGAGCCGAAGACGCCCCGGTAGGTGTGGCACTCGTCGATGACGACATAGCGCAGGGCGCGCAGGAAGGAGGACCAGCGGGGGTGTGAGGGAAGTATTCCGCGGTGCAGCATGTCCGGATTGGTCAAGACGTACGTGGCGTACTGCCGGACCCATTCGCGTTCCTCGACGGGCGTGTCGCCGTCGTAGACCGCAGGGCGGACGCGGTTGCCGAGCGGCCCGGCGAGCTCCTTCACCGCGCGGCACTGATCGGCGGCGAGAGCCTTGGTCGGGGCGAGGTAGAGGGCGGTCGCGCCTCGTCCGTTCGGGGCCTCGGCGCCGTCGAGGAGGGTGGTGAGTACGGGCGCGAGATAGGCGAGGGACTTGCCCGACGCGGTTCCGGTGGCGATCACGACGGACTCGCCGTCCAGGGCGTGCTCGGCGGCGGCCGCCTGGTGGGCCCAGGGGTGGTCGATCCCCGCCTGCTGAATGGCGTTGATCACTTCCGGGCGGATGCGGTCGGGCCAGACTGCATGGCGACCCGGTCTGGGGGGCAAGTGCTCCGTATGGGTGATGCGCGTAGCCCGGCTCGCACCTGCGGTGAGCCGGTCGAGGACCGTACCGGGGGAGGGGCGGTTGCCCCCGCTCTCGGGCGGTCGTCTGGGACGGTGTGTCTTGGCCATCGGCACCGAGTGTGTCACTGGCGTAGCGGACAATGGTCTCAAGGCGTCGTGCATGGCTGCTGGTAAGTGATTGAATGCCATCGCGGCTGGCGACCGTCCTCCGGCTCCGTCGGGGAGACCTGAAGGGCGGCCGCTCGATAGCAAGGTGCTGGAGGATCCGTGGACCTGTCCCTGTCGACTCGCAATGTGTCCGGCCCTGGTGGCGACCGTACGGTCGTCGAGGTCGGTGGCGAGATTGATGTGTATACCGCGCCCAAGCTGCGCGAGCAGTTGGTCGAGTTGGTGAACGACGGCAACTACCACCTGGTTGTCGACATGGAGGGCGTGGACTTCCTCGACTCCACCGGCCTTGGCGTCCTCGTGGGTGGCCTGAAGCGCGTGCGCGCGCACGAAGGTTCGCTGCGCCTGGTCTGCAACCAGGAGCGCATTCTCAAGATCTTCCGGATCACAGGTCTGACCAAGGTGTTCCCCATCCACACCACGGTCGAGGAGGCTGTCGCGGCCACCGACTGACGGTTGCCGGAGACTGCCGGAAGAAGTGAGGGGCACCGGGCATCCAGCCCGGGCCCCTGAGATGCACGCCCGTACGTCTGAGGGGGATTGCATGGCCACCGTTGAACTCCGCTTCAGTGCTCAGCCTGAGCATGTCAGGACCGCCCGTCTGGTGGCCGCTGCCGTGGCTCGCCGGGCCGGGGTCGACGAGGCAGTGCTCGACGAGGTCCGTCTCGCGGTCGGGGAGGCGTGCAGCCGTGCGGTCGGGCTGCACCGCAGCCATGGCATCACGGCCCCGGTCAGGGTCGTGCTGACCGAGGAGGAGAAGGCCTTCTCCATCGATGTCGTGGACGAGGTCCCCGCAGCGGGCGCCGAAGGGTCCTCCGCGGCCTCCGGCGGGCGTGGCGGCACGGACCAGGACGTGGAGTCCGAGGGCGAGGACGAGATGGGCCTCGCGGTCATCAGCGGTCTCGTCGACGACGTGGAGGTCAGCTCCACCGAGGAGGGTGGCGTGATCCGGATGAGTTGGCCGACGACGCCCGTCGCCGTTGAGCCCTGATTTCTGGTGATCGACAACGGGCACGACACACCGGTCCGTTGATCGACTTCGATCAGCCCCACTTGGATGAGGCCCTGCTGAGCAGGGCCTTTTTCCTTTTCTCTAGATCATTTATCGAACGTCAATGCTTTTGCCCCATTACCTCTTTCGGGGCGAGTTTCGGAACCCGATCATTTGCTGAGTAGCAAGTGAAGGTCAATTCCGTTTGTCGCGCTCTGTTTTGATCAGGTTCCGCTACCTACAATCCGTCCACATCTTGAGCTCTGAGCGTCAAGGAGGACGAATGGCGGGGCTCTTCAACCCAGAACTGATCGATCACCCCACTTCTCTCGCAGCCGCAGTACTCACGGACGACAATCGGCTCATCGTGATCGTCATCGCCGTCGTCGCGGTGGCGGCGCTGATCGTCGCGCAGCTGCTGGTGCGCCAAGTGCTCGCGGCGGGCGAGGGCACCGATTCCATGAAGAAGATCGCGGCAGCGGTGCAGGAGGGAGCGAATGCCTATCTGGCACGGCAGTTGCGCACCCTCGGCGTTTTCGCCGTCGTGGTGTTCTTCCTGCTGATGCTTCTTCCCGCGGACGACTGGTCGCAGCGCGGCGGACGGTCGGTGTTCTTCCTGGTGGGTGCGCTTTTCTCGGCCGCCACCGGATACATCGGCATGCGTCTTGCCGTACGAGCAAATGTGCGCGTGGCAGCCGCCGCGCGTGAAGCAACCCCGGCGGAGGGCGAGCCGGAAAAGGATCTGACGGCCGTCTCGCACAAGGCCATGAAGATCGCTTTCCGGACGGGAGGCGTGGTCGGCATGTTCACGGTGGGCCTCGGCCTGCTGGGTGCCTCCTGCGTGGTTCTCGTCTACGCGGCCGACGCCCCCAAGGTGCTCGAGGGCTTCGGCCTCGGCGCCGCGCTGATCGCGATGTTCATGCGTGTCGGCGGTGGCATCTTCACCAAGGCCGCCGACGTCGGCGCCGACCTCGTCGGCAAGGTCGAGCAGGGCATCCCCGAGGACGACCCGCGCAACGCCGCGACCATCGCCGACAACGTCGGCGACAACGTCGGTGACTGCGCGGGCATGGCGGCCGACCTCTTCGAGTCGTACGCCGTGACGCTCGTCGCGGCGCTCATTCTCGGCAAGGCGGCATTCGGCGACGCCGGGCTGGCCTTCCCGCTGATCGTCCCGGCGATCGGCGTGGTCACCGCGATGATCGGTATCTTCGCGGTCGCCCCGCGGCGCGCCGACCGCAGCGGAATGACGGCCATCAACCGCGGATTCTTCATCTCCGCGCTGATCTCGCTCGCCCTGGTCGCCGCGGCGGTCTTCATCTATCTGCCGTCCTCGTACGCCGAGTTGGACGGCGTCACCGAGGCCGCGATCCGTCTCCACGGCGGAGACCCGCGGGTCCTGGCCCTCGTCGCCGTTGCCATCGGCATCGTGCTCGCGGCCCTGATCCAGCAGTTGACCGGGTACTTCACCGAGACCAACCGACGTCCCGTACGCGACATCGGCAAGTCCTCGCTGACCGGGCCCGCGACGGTCGTGCTGGCCGGTATCTCCATCGGTCTCGAATCCGCCGTCTACACCGCGCTGTTGATCGGCCTGGCTGTGTACGGGGCTTTCCTGCTCGGCGGTACGTCGATCATGCTCGCCCTCTTCGCGGTCGCGCTGGCCGGCACCGGCCTGCTCACCACGGTCGGCGTCATCGTCGCCATGGACACCTTCGGACCCGTTTCCGACAACGCCCAGGGAATCGCGGAGATGTCGGGCGACGTCACGGGCGCGGGCGCGCAGGTGCTCACCGACCTCGACGCCGTCGGCAACACCACCAAGGCGATCACCAAGGGAATCGCCATCGCAACGGCCGTACTGGCGGCGGCGGCGCTCTTCGGTTCGTACCGCGATGCCATCGCGGGCGCGGCCCGGGACGTCGGCGAGAAGGTCGGCGACGGCGCTCCGATGAACCTCGTGATGGACATCTCGCAGCCCAACAACCTCGTTGGCCTGATCCTCGGCGCCGCGGTCGTCTTCCTGTTCTCCGGGCTGGCGATCAGCGCGGTCTCCCGCTCGGCCGGCGCGGTGGTCTACGAGGTGCGGAGGCAGTTCCGCGAGCACCCCGGGATCATGGACTACACCGAGACGCCGGAGTACGGACGCGTCGTCGACATCTGCACCAAAGACGCGTTGCGCGAGCTGGCCACACCGGGTCTGCTCGCCGTGCTGACCCCGATCGCGGTCGGTTTCTCGCTCGGCGTGGGAGCCCTCGGCTCCTTCCTGGCGGGCGCGATCGGTACGGGCACGCTGATGGCCGTCTTCCTCGCCAACTCCGGTGGTGCGTGGGACAACGCCAAGAAGCTGGTCGAGGACGGCCACCATGGCGGCAAGGGCAGCGAGGCCCACGCCGCGACCGTCATCGGCGACACCGTCGGCGACCCGTTCAAGGACACCGCGGGCCCGGCCATCAACCCGCTGCTGAAGGTGATGAACCTGGTGGCGCTGCTGATCGCGCCCGCGGTCATCCAGTTCAGTTACGGGGACGACTCGAGTGCCGGAGTGCGGGCGGTGGTGGCGGTCCTCGCCATCCTCGTCATCACCGGCGCCGTGTACATCTCCAAGCGGCGCGGTATCGCCGTGGGTGACGAAGACAACCATGCGGAGCGGAGCGCGAAGTCCCCTGATCCAGCGGTGGTTTCGTAACACCTGCTCAATAGGCGGGCGGGCGGCGCGTATTGACGTGCCGGCCGCCCGTCGGCATGTGGTCGTGAGCCTTGTCTCCCTTGGTGCAAATGGCTTTAATGAGTGATAAATGGGACACACGGCATGCGGATGTCGCCCACTTGGCGTGTATGTTCCGGGGCCGAGAGCCTTGGAAGGGACCAATCCGGTGAACAAGAAGCTTGCGGCCGCACTGTCCGGCGGTGCGGTACTGGTACTGGCGCTGTCCGGCTGCAGCAGCGACGACGGTGACAGCAAGGTGAATGCCTGGGCCAAGAAGGTCTGCGACCAGGCGCAGCCGCAGATCCAGAAGAGGGCCAACGCCCAGCAGACGATCATCTCGACTGCGGCGGACGGCAAGCCGGCCGACATCCAGGCGGCCGACTCGAAGGCCTTCCAGGACATCGCCGACGCGGACAAGGCGCTCGCCGCCGCGGTGAGCGCCGCCGGTACCCCGCCCGTCGACAACGGCGAAAAGCTCCAGCAGGACGCGGTCAAGGAACTCAACGCCACCGCCACTGCCTACCTCAATCTGAAGAAGCAGGTCGACGGGCTCGACGCCAAGGACCAGCAGAAGTTCGCGGACGGGCTGCAGGGCGTTGCGGACGGCCTGAAGAAGATCGAGACGATGGACCAGGACGCGCTGAAGAAGCTGCAGTCCGGCGCCCTGGGCAAGGCGATGGCGAAGCAGCCCGGCTGCCAGACGGCAAAGGTCTCCAGCCCCGGCGCCGGCTCGTCCGCGTCGGCCACCCCGTCCGCCTCGGTGAAACCGGCCGGATCGGCGTCTCAGAAGCCGTCCGGGAAGCCCTCGGCGAAGACCTCCGCGTCCCCGTCCAGCGGGCAGTAGGGGCAAGCAGGCCGAGCGGCAGGCATCGGCGGCGCGGTGCTTGCCGTCGGCGGCGCGGTGCTTGCCGTCGAGGGCGAGGCGTTTGCCGTCGGCGGTGCGGCGTTTGTCAGTGGCGGCCGCCACAATGGGCGGGTGAGTACGACCAGCCCTGCCCCAGGCCTTCCTTCGCCCGACCACTCGTCCCGGCTGCGTGAAGCCCTCATCGCCGCCGCCTTCACCGCCGACGGACTGCTCGACCTGCTCGGTGCGCCCGCCTATGCCGCCCTCGCCCGCAGTGAGACGGTGCCCGCCCTGCGGGCCACCCGCGCGGACGGCGTGCTCGACACGCTCGTACGGCTGTTTCTGCTCCAGCGACCCGTTGCGTACGAGCGGGTACGGGCCGCGCTGCCGCTCGAGGAGTGTCTGGCCGACGGCTGGGTGGTGCGGGAGGGCGACGACGTACGGGCCACGGTGGATGTGCGGCCGTACGGCGGTCCCGAGGGCCAGGACTGGTTCATCGTCTCCGACCTCGGCTGCGCGGTCGGCGGCGCCGGCGGTGCGAGCGGCCAGGGCGAAGAAGTCGTCCTCGGCGTGGGCGGCGCCTCCACCACCCTCGCCGGCATCACCGTGCGTACGCCGGTCGCCTCCGCGCTCGACCTGGGCACCGGCTCCGGCCTCCAGGCGCTGCACGCCTCACAGCACGCCATCCGGGTCACGGCCACCGATCTGAACCCGCGCGCCCTGCACTTCACCCGGCTCACGCTCGCGCTCTCCGGGGCGCCCGAGGCCGATCTGCGCGAGGGCTCGCTCTTCGAGCCGGTCGGCAAGGACACGTACGACCTGATCGTGTCGAACCCGCCGTTCGTGATCTCTCCCGGTGCCCGGCTGACCTACCGGGACGGCGGGATGGGCGGCGACGATCTGTGCCGCTCGCTCGTCCAGCAGGCGGGGGACAGGCTGAACGACGGGGGATACGCCCAGTTCCTGGCCAACTGGCAGCACGTGGAGGGGGAAGAGTGGCAGGAGCGGCTGCGCTCCTGGGTGCCGCGCGGCTGTGACGCCTGGATCGTGCAGCGCGAGGTGCAGGACGTGACGCAGTACGCCGAGCTGTGGCTGCGCGACAGCGGTGACCACCGCGGCGACCCCGCCCAGTACGCCGCGCGGTACGACGCATGGCTGGATGAGTTCGAGGCCCGTAAGACCAAGGCTGTCGGCTTCGGCTGGATCACGCTGAGAAAGTCCGGTTCCGAGCGCCCGTCGATCGTCGTCGAGGAGTGGCCGCACCCTGTCGAGCAGCCGCTCGGCGAGAGCGTGCGGGCGCACTTCGCGCGGCAGGACTATCTGCGTGCGCACGACGACGCGGCGCTGCTCGCCGGGCACTTCACGCTCGCGGCGGAGGTCGTGCAGGAGCAGGTCGGGCTGCCCGGCGCGGAGGACCCGGAGCATGTGGTGCTGCGTCAGAACCGCGGCATGCGCCGGGCCACCAAGGTGGACACGGTCGGCGCGGGCTTCGCCGGGGTGTGCGACGGGTCGCTGAGCGCGGGGCGGATTCTGGACGCGATCGCCCAGTTGCTCGACGAGGACCCGGTGATGCTGCGCGACCGTACGCCGCAGGCGCTGCGGCTGCTGGTCGGCGAGGGCTTCCTGGAACCTGCCGCTCCGGTCGGCTAGGCCGGTGCGAGGCCCGCGCGAGGCCGGTTCGAGGCCGATGCCACGCCGGTGCCGCGTACCGGAATCGTCCCGGACCACTGCCGAGTTGGCGGCGTGAGGCGGAGGCGTAGTTCGAGCCGCCGTCCCATGAGGTGAAACCGGCCAACATCCACAACGAGCCCCGGAAAGTCGCAGTAAGAAGGGGAGCGGCGGCCTCCGGTCGGGTCCGGTTCACCCGGTACCGCCACCGGGCGGGTGAACCCATCCGGCGTTCACCCGGAATTCGCACCCATGACGCCCGGAGGTGCCAGCCTCGGCCTCCAGGCACCTCGGCATCAGGGAAGGACCGGGTAGCGGGCATGGAGAGCGGGCCAGCGATCTTCGCCGGGACGGCGTTCACGCTGTTCGGGGCCGGGCTGCTGCTGTGGACGGGAATGCGCCTTCGGCACCGCGCACCGGTCGCGCACGGAGTGAGTCCCGCCACGGCCGTCGCCCTCGCGACCCTCTTCGGCGCCGTCTCCCTCGCCCTCGGCCTCTGGTGTTTCGGCCGCGTCTGATCTGGGGGCATCTGGGCTCCGAGGCGTCTTCGTGCCGGTCCGGGCGGCAGGAATGGCCGGAGTCGGGTTACCGTTCGAGTGGCCGTTGCGGGCTTTTGCCGTTTGACACGGGGGCGGGTTGTACCGTCACACTCCGCAGCGACAGCAGCGTCACAGCAGTGCCGCACCCAGTGCCGCACCGCCGTGGGCGCGCACCGAGCGTCGACCGGAGAGAAGAGCGAAGTTGTCCCCGACCAGCGAGACCGCACAGGGCGGCCGCCGACTCGTGATCGTCGAGTCGCCTGCCAAGGCGAAGACGATCAAGGGCTACCTCGGCCCCGGCTATGTCGTCGAGGCGAGTGTCGGGCACATCCGCGACCTCCCGAACGGCGCCGCCGAGGTGCCCGAGAAGTACACCGGCGAGGTGCGCCGCCTCGGTGTCGACGTCGAGAATGACTTCCAGCCGATCTATGTCGTCAACGCCGACAAGAAGGCCCAGGTCAGGAAGCTCAAGGAGCAGCTCGCCGAGTCCGACGAGCTCTTCCTCGCCACCGATGAGGACCGCGAGGGCGAGGCCATCGCCTGGCACCTGCTCGAGGTGCTGAAGCCCAAGGTCCCGGTCCACCGGATGGTCTTCCACGAGATCACCAAGGACGCTATCCGCGACGCCGTCGCCAACCCGCGCGAGCTCAACAAGCGCATGGTCGACGCCCAGGAAACCCGCCGTATCCTCGACCGGCTCTACGGCTACGAGGTCTCGCCGGTCCTGTGGAAGAAGGTCATGCCGCGGCTGTCCGCCGGCCGTGTGCAGTCCGTCGCGACCCGGCTCGTCGTCGAGCGTGAGCGCGAGCGCATCGCCTTCCGCTCCGCCGAGTACTGGGACCTGACCGGCACGTTCTCCACCGGCCGCGCCGGTGACGCGTCCGACCCCTCCCTCTTCACGGCCCGCCTGAACACGGTCGACGGACAGCGGGTCGCCCAGGGCCGCGACTTCGGCTCGGACGGCCGGCTCAAGTCCGGCCAGGTCCTGCACCTGGACGAGGCGAACGCCCGCGCGCTCGCCGCCGCACTCGAAAACGCCTCATTCGCGGTCCGCTCGGTCGAGTCGAAGCCGTACCGTCGCTCTCCGTACGCACCTTTCCGTACGACCACGCTGCAGCAGGAGGCCTCCCGCAAGCTGGGCTTCGGGGCCAAGGCCACCATGCAGGTGGCGCAGAAGCTGTACGAGAACGGCTTCATCACCTACATGCGTACGGACTCCACGACGCTCTCCGACACCGCGATCCAGGCGGCCCGGGCGCAGGTCACGCAGCTGTACGGCGCCAATTACCTGCCGGACAAGCCGCGCACTTATGCCGGGAAGGTCAAGAACGCGCAGGAGGCGCACGAGGCGATCCGCCCCTCGGGCGACCGTTTCCGCACGCCCGCCGAGACGGGGCTGACCGGCGACCAGTTCAAGCTCTACGAGCTGATCTGGAAGCGGACCGTCGCGTCCCAGATGAAGGACGCGGTCGGAAACTCGGTGACCGTGAAGATCGGCGGCCGGGCGAGCGACGGCCGCGACGCCGAGTTCTCCGCGTCCGGCAAGACGATCACCTTCCACGGCTTCATGAAGGCGTACGTGGAGGGTGCCGACGACCCGAACGCCGAGCTCGACGACCGTGAGCGCCGTCTTCCGCAGGTCGCCGAGGGCGACGCCCTGTCCGCCGAGGAGATCTCGGTCGACGGCCACGCGACCAAGCCGCCGGCCCGCTACACCGAGGCCTCGCTGGTCAAGGAGCTGGAAGAGCGCGAGATCGGCCGCCCGTCGACCTATGCGTCGATCATCGGCACCATCCTCGACCGCGGCTATGTCTTCAAGAAGGGGACGGCGCTCGTGCCCTCCTTCCTGAGCTTTGCCGTGGTCAACCTGCTGGAGAAGCACTTCGGCCGGCTCGTCGACTACGACTTCACCGCGAGGATGGAGGACGACCTCGACCGCATCGCGCGGGGCGAGGCGCAGGCCGTGCCGTGGCTGAAGCGCTTCTACTTCGGCGAGGGCGACGACGCGGGCGCCGCGTCCGGCGTGGGCAACGGCGACGGGGACCACCTCGGTGGCCTCAAGGAGCTGGTGACGGACCTCGGCGCGATCGACGCCCGGGAGATCTCCAGCTTCCCGGTCGGCGAGGGGATCGTGCTGCGTGTCGGCCGGTACGGCCCGTACATCGAGCGCGGCGAGAAGGACGCGGAGGGCCACCAGCGCGCGGACGTCCCGGACGACCTCGCTCCCGACGAGCTCACCGTGGAGTACGCGGAGGAGCTGCTGGCCAAGCCGAGCGGCGACTTCGAGCTGGGCGCGGACCCGGTCACCGGGCACCAGATCATCGCGCGGGACGGCCGGTACGGCCCGTATGTGACCGAGGTGCTGCCCGAGGGAACCCCGAAGACCGGCAAGAACGCGGTCAAGCCGCGGACGGCCTCGCTCTTCAAGTCGATGTCGCTGGACACGGTCACGCTCGAGGACGCGCTGAAGCTGATGTCCCTGCCGCGTGTGGTGGGCAAAGACGCCGACGGCGTCGAGATCACCGCGCAGAACGGCCGGTACGGCCCGTATCTGAAGAAGGGCACGGACTCGCGCTCGCTGGAGACCGAGGACCAGCTCTTCAACATCACGCTGGAAGAGGCTCTCGCGATCTACGCGCAGCCGAAGCAGCGCGGGCGGGCCGCCGCCAAGCCGCCGCTGAAGGAGCTGGGTACCGACCCGGTCAGCGAGCGTCCTGTGGTGGTCAAGGACGGGCGTTTCGGTCCGTACGTCACCGACGGCGAGACGAATGCGACGCTGCGCACGGGCGACAGTGTCGAGGACATCACGCCGGAGCGCGGCTACGAGCTGCTCGCCGAGAAGCGTGCCAAGGGGCCCGTCAAGAAGAAGACGGCGAAGAAGGCCCCGGCCAAGAAGGCGCCTGCGAAGAAGACCGCAGCCAAGAAGACGGCGGCCAAGAAGACCGTCGCGAAGAAGACGACGGCGAAGAAGACGACGGCGGCCGCGGCGAAGAAGACGGCCGCGTCGGCGAAGGCCTCGACGGCTCCTGCGGACGCGTCGGACGAGTAGGACCGGCAGTCGGACGACCAGCGGGACGAGTACCGGACGAGCAGCCGGATACGGCTGCGGCGGACGAGTAGTCGGATTCCGTACGGGCGCTCTGTTCGGGGGGAGCTTTCGCACCCTCCGCGCAAAGCGCCCGTATGTTCGGGCAGGCCTCCGGGGAGCGCGGCGCTCCGGATAGGCTGGGCGGATGACGCGAGCCGAGCAGCCAGCCGAGCAGCAGGCGGTCGTGAGCACCGTCTCAGAGACTGCCTCAGACTCCGACGCATCCGAGGCACTTGCCGCGGACTCACGCGAGCGCGCGGTACGCGCCCTGTTGCGCTTCCCGCCGCTGAGGCGCCTCTGGAACGCCCAGGTGGTGGGCGGTATCGGGGACTCCATCGCGATTCTCGTGCTTCTGCTGCTGACGCTTCAGGCGGCGGTCCTGCAGGGCACGTTCGGCGGCGGCTACCGCGGCGCCGCCGTCGCCGTAGCCGCGGTGCTCGGCGCGCGCGTGCTCTCCACGCTGCTCTTCGGTGCCGTACTGCTCGGCCCACTCACCACCCTCACCTCGCCCAAGGGTCCGCTCGACCGGCGCTGGACCATGATCGGCGCGGACGGGCTGCGTCTTGCGCTCCTCGTGGTCGCACCGCTGTGGATCGACTGGACCCCTGACAACGCGCCCGCGATCCTGCTGAGCACCGTCTTCGTCACGGGCGTCGCCGAGCGTTTCTGGACGGTCGCCAGGGACGGCGCGGCACCCGCGCTGCTGCCCGCCCCGCCGCTGGAGGGCGCGGCGGTGCGTCCGCTGCCGGACCACCTCGACGCGCTGCGCCGGCTCTGGCTGCGTACGAGCTTCGCCGTCATCCCCGCGGGGGCCGCGGCGCTGCTGCTCGCCACCCTCGTCGGCAACCTCCTCGGCTCGGGCATCGAGTGGTTCTCGCTGCACCAGGCAGCGCTCGGTTCCTATATCGCGGCCGGACTCTTCGCCGCGTCCATCTCGACGCTGTACTTCGTGGAACTGCCCGGCTCGCAGACCCCGCGGCCGCGTTCGCCGCTCGAAGGGCTGCGCCGCCCCTCCACCGGCAACGGCCTGGACAAGGGGCGTACGGGCGCCATACCGCTGTTCGTCCTCGGCTGCGCCGCGGTCGCGGGTGCGATCTCCTCGGCTGTCGCCGTCTCCGTACTGCACGCCTTCGACCTCGGTGGCGGGCCCGCCGCCTTCGCGCTGCTCGTGCTCGCGCTGACCGGCGGCACCGGCCTCGGCATCCGCGGCGGCGCCTCCGTACTGCCCACGCTCTCCCGCCGGCGGCTGCTGGCCCTCGCGCTCGCGGTCACCGGAATCGCGCTGCTCGCCATGGGACTGGTGCCGGACACGGCGAGCGTGCTGTTCATCGCGCTGCTCGCGGGCCTCGCGGCCGGCGTCGCCGCAAGCACCGGGCACGCACTCATCGACCAGGAGTCCGAGGACTTCCGGCGGCCCCGGATCACCGAACACCTCCAGGCGGTCGTCCGGGTCGCCATCGGGCTCAGTGCGCTCGCGGCGCCGCTGCTCGCCTCGGTGATCGGGCCGCACCGCCTCGCGAGCGGCGACTTCGTCTTCGCGCACGGCGGCGCGGCCTTCACGCTGATGCTGGTCGGGGCGCTGCTGCTGCCCGTCGCCGCGATCGTTCTGGCGAAGACGGACGACCGGGCGGGCGTGCCGCTGCGCCGCGATCTGGGTGACGCGCTGCGCGGCGGTGCGGACCCGGCACAGGCGCCGGCCGCGACCGGATTCTTCATCGCCATAGAGGGCGGCGACGGGGCCGGTAAGTCCACGCAGGTCGAGGCGCTGGCGGAGTGGATCCGGGCGAAGGGCCACGAGGTCGTCGTCACGCGCGAGCCGGGTGCGACGCCGATCGGGAAGCGGCTGCGGTCGATCCTGCTGGATGTGTCGTCGGCGGGGCTCTCGAACCGTGCGGAGGCGCTGCTGTACGCCGCCGACCGCGCAGAGCACGTCGATTCGGTCGTACGGCCCGCGCTGGAGCGCGGCGCGATCGTCATCTCCGACCGCTACATCGACTCGTCGGTCGCCTACCAGGGTGCGGGCCGCGATCTGTCGCCCACCGAGATCGCCCGGATCAACCGCTGGGCGACGGACGGTCTCGTACCGCATCTGACGGTACTGCTCGACGTCCCGCCGGAGGCGGCGCGGGAGCGGTTCACGGAGGCGCCGGACCGGCTGGAGTCGGAGCCGGCGGAGTTCCACCAGCGGGTGCGTGCCGGGTTCCTGACGCTGGCCGCGGCCGATCCCGGCCGCTATCTGGTGGTGGACGCGGTCCAGGACCCCGAGTCGGTGACCACCGTCGTACGCCACCGGCTCGACCAGTTGCTGCCGCTGTCCGCCGCCGAGGTGAAGGCGCAGGAGGAGGCGCGCAAGGCGGCCGAGGAGGAGGCCCGGCGCAGGGCCGAGGAAGAGGCCGCGCGCAAGGCGGAGGAAGAGCGACTCGAGCGCGAGCGGCAGGAACAGCTCGCGAAGCTCCGCGCCGAGGAGGAGGAGCGCAAGCGCCGCGAGCTGGAGGAGGCGCGGCAGCGCGAGGCCGAACGGCAGGCTGAGGAGGCCAGGCGCAGGGCCGAGGAGGCCCGTCGGCTCGCCGAGGAGGAGCGGGCACGGCGGCTCGCGGAGGAGAAGACGCGCCGGGAGGAAGAGGAACGGCGGCGCAAGCAGGCGGAGGAGGAGGCCCGGCTGCGGGCGGAGGCGGAGGAACGGCGTCTCGAGAAGCAGCGCAAGGCGGAAGAGGCGCTGATGCGGGCGGAGGAGGCGCGGCGGCAGGCCGAGGCCTCCGCGGCTGCTTCTGCTTCTGCCTCTGCCGTTGTGGCCTCGGCCACGGAGGTGACGGTGCCGACTCCGGTGGTCAAGCCGGACGAGGTGACGCAGGAGGTCCGGAAGCCGGCGCCTGCGGCGGCCGACGAGACGGCGGTGCTGCGGAGGGTCCCGGACGGTGCGGACGAGACGACCGTGCTTCCGCCGGTACGGGACGCGGACGAGACGACCGTGCTTCCGCCGGTACGGGACGCGGACGAGACGACCGTGCTTCCGCCCGTGCGGGACGCGGACGAGACAGCCGTGCTTCCGCCGGTGCGGGAGGACGGCGACCCGGCCGGCCGGGTCCCTCCGGGCATCTTCCGCGACGGGAGTGCGCGTCCGGCCGCGGGCGCGGCCTCGAACGACCGCACCCGCGAACTCCCGCAGGTCGACCCGCAGTCGGGCCGCTCGCGCCCCCGCTCGGACTGGGCGGAGGAGACCCCGCTGGACGACCTGCCCACCCTGGCGGACGAGTTGCTGGGCCCGCACGAGGACGACGACGAGGGCAGGGGCAGGCGCTGACGCCCGGGTGACGGCCTGGGGGCAAGCGACCCGCCCGCACGGCCGTCACTGTCAGACCCGTCCCCCACAATGGGAGATCCCTGCAAGGGGAGACTTCGGCACGGGACACCAGCACGAAAGGCGGTGACGGCGCATGACCGTCTGGGACGACCTCGTCGGCCAGGACCGCGTCCGGGCGCAGCTCTCCGCCGCCGCCCGGGACGCCGATGCCCGCGTCACCGCCGAGGCTCGTGGTGAGCGGTCGGCCGACGCCTCGAAGATGACGCACGCATGGCTGTTCACCGGGCCCCCAGGCTCCGGGCGGTCCACCGCCGCGCGGGCGTTCGGGGCCGCGTTGCAGTGCACCAGCCCCGACCGGGCACTGGGCGGCGAGCCGGGCTGCGGGTTCTGCGACGGCTGCCACACCACCCTCGTCGGTACGCACGCCGACATCGAGGTCGTCCGCACCGACCTGCTCTCCATCGGCGTCAAGGAGACCCGCGACCTCGTCCGCCGCGCCCAGCTCTCCCCGGCCGGCGGCCGCTGGCAGGTGATCATCCTGGAGGACGCCGACCGCCTCACGGAGGGCGCGGGCAATGTCCTGCTGAAGGCCGTCGAGGAGCCTGCCGCCCGCACGGTATGGCTGCTCTGCGCACCTTCGCTGGAGGACGTGCTGCCCACCATCCGCTCCCGCTGCCGCCACCTGACCCTGCGTACGCCCCCGGTCGACGCCGTCGCCGACGTACTGATCCGGCGGGACGGCATCGAGCCCGACGTCGCGATGGCCGCCGCCCGCGCCACGCAGGGGCACATCGGCCGGGCCCGTCGGCTGGCGACCGACGAGCGGGCCCAGGCGCGGCGGGCCACCGTGCTCAGGCTGCCACTGCGCGTCGAGGACATCGGCGGCTGCCTGAAGGCCGCCCAGGAACTGATCGACGCCGCGGCCGAGGACGCCAACCAGGTCGCCGAGGAGATCGACGTCAAGGAGACCGAGGACCTCAAGGCGGCTCTCGGCGCCTCCGCGAGCGGGCGGATGCCGCGCGGGACTGCCGGGGCGATGAAGGAGCTGGAGGACAGACAGAAGCGCCGCAAGACGCGTACGCAGCGGGACAGCCTGGATCTCGCGCTCACTGACCTGACCGGCTTCTACCGCGATGTGCTGGCCCTCCAGATGGGCTCGGAGATCGCGCTCGCCAACGGCGACGTACGGGATGCCCTGGACCGGATCGCCCGCGCCTCGACCCCCGAGGGCACTCTGCGGCGGATAGAGGCGGTCGTCGCCTGCCGCCAGGCGCTGGACAGCAATGTGGCGCCGCTGCTGGCGGTGGAGGCGATGACGGTGGCGCTCCGCGCGGGCTGACGGCGTCGGAGCGACCCGGGTGCCTGACGGCCCGCTGAGGGGTTGACCGGCTCACCCGAATGAGCGCGGTACGGCACCGTCGCCCACCGGCCGACTAGGCTCCAAGGATGGACACCAGGCGACTGCTGCGTATCTCCGCCCTCGCGCTGACCACGGTCGGCCTGCTGATCTCAGGCTGCACGGGCGGGAGTTCGTCGCCCAGCGCCTCCGCGGACGCCTCCACTCCGGACAGCGGGTCCGCTCCCAACGCCGCGCTCAAGCCGTACTACACACAGCAATTGAAGTGGCGGCCCTGCGGCGTCACAGGTTTCGACTGCGCCACGATGAAGGCGCCGCTGGACTACGCCAAGCCCAGCGGGGAGTCCGTCAATCTGGCCGTCGCCCGCAAGAAGGCCACCGGCCCCGGCAAGCGCCTCGGCTCGCTGCTCGTCAACCCGGGCGGCCCCGGCGGCTCGGCCGTCGGCTATCTCCAGGGGTACGCGGGCATCGGCTACCCCGCCCCCGTACGCGCCCGCTATGACATGGTCGCCGTCGACCCGCGCGGCGTCGCCCGCAGCGAGCCCGTCGAGTGCCTCACGGGCAAGGAAATGGACACATACACGCAGGTCGACCAGACCCCTGACGACGCCGCCGAGACGACCCGCCTCGCCACATCGCTGAACGACTTCGCGGCGGGCTGCAAGGAGCGTTCGGGCAAGATCCTTCCGCACGTCTCCACCGTCGAGGCGGCCCGCGACATGGACATCCTGCGCGCCGTGCTGGGCGACGAGAAGCTGTCGTACGTGGGGGCTTCGTACGGCACCTTCCTGGGCGCGACGTACGCCGAGCTCTTCCCCGACCGCACCGGCCGCCTCGTCCTCGACGGCGCGATGGACCCGTCGCTGCCGGCCCGCGCGATGAACCGCGACCAGACGGCGGGCTTCGAGATCGCGTTCCAGTCCTTCGCCGCCGACTGCGTCAAGAAGAAGGCCTGCCCGCTCGGCACCACCTCCGCCGCGGACGCCTCAGCCCGCCTCAAGGCCTTCTTCGCCGCGCTCGACGCCAAGCCCGTCCCGACCGGCGAGAGCCGCAAGCTCGGTGAGTCGCTGGCGACCACCGGAGTGATCGCCGCGATGTACGACGAGAGCGCCTGGCCCCAGCTCCGGGAGGCCCTCGCGAGCGCCATGGCCGGCAACGGCGCGGCTCTCCTCGCGCTCGCCGACAGCTATTACGAACGCGAGGAAGACGGCTCGTACGCGAACCTGATGTACGCCAACGCCGCCGTGAACTGCCTCGACCTGCCGCCCGCCTTCACCGCCCCCGAGGCCGTGCAGTCCGCGCTCCCCGAGTTCGAGAAGGCATCCCCGGTCTTCGGCAGGGGCTTCGCCTGGGCCTCGCTGAACTGCGCGTACTGGCCGACCCCCGCCACCGGCAGGCCGCACCGCATCGAGGCGAAGGGCGCGGCCCCGATCGTGGTCGTCGGCACCACCCGGGACCCGGCCACCCCCTACAAGTGGGCGCAGGGGCTGGCCGGGCAGCTTTCCTCGGGATCTCTGCTCACGTACGAGGGCGACGGTCACACGGCGTACGGGCGCGGTAGCGACTGCATCGACACGGCGATCAACACCTACCTGCTGGACGGCACGGTTCCGCCGGACGACAAGCGGTGCCGCTGACGTCGTCAGCGGGCCACCTGGAGGTGGTTCGGGGCACCCAAAACAACCCTGTAGACTTGGCGCCGCTGCTGATGCGAACGTGTCTTCGCGAGGACGGGTATATCCGCAGCTTGCCGCCTTAGCTCAGTTGGCCAGAGCAACGCACTCGTAATGCGTAGGTCTCGGGTTCGAATCCCGAAGGCGGCTCTCAAAAGTCCAGGTCAGGGCCCTGAAAGCCCCCCATGAAGATCGTGGGGGGCTTTTTCTGTGCCCAGATGGGAACATCCTGGGAACATTGATGATCCGATATATCTTCTATGTCTAGATTTTCTAGATTCGAATGCAGTTCGGGGTGAACCTGATGTCGACTGCACTATCGACGCTGGGCGTGGCCAGCCGTGAACATGGGTACGCATGCGTGGTGTTGTGGCGTCATCCGGGCGCTTGATGTTCTGGCGATCACTGCGGCCGTGGGTTGTGCTGATCGGTGTATCCGGTGGTGGCGCGGCTGCGGTGCTGGCTTGGGGTGCCTGGTTGCCGGCCTGGATGGCGGCGGTAGTGGCCGCGCTGGACGGCGTGCTCACGGCCGACGCTCAAGGCGTGCTGGCGGAGCGGCGACGGCGCCGGGACATCGGTGCGATCCCAACTCCTGGCGCGAGGGGACGCGTGAAACGCTTCCGTGTCCATGATCTGGCAGACCCGATCGCGCTTGGCGTCCATCCCGCTGCGATACGGCGTGAACCGTCTGCTGGAGCGGACCGGCTGCCACTTTTCGTACGCAGAGACCGTTTCGGGGAAGTGCTGCAGCGAATCGCGGTCGGCGGTTTCGGTGCCCTGGCCGCCGCCTTACGGACCTGTTCGCGCACCGCCGGCAATCCCTCGGAGAGGACGACCCTGACACGCTGAAGACCCGGCATGTTATTGCCCGCTACCTCGCGGAGGCAGGCAAGCCCCAAGATGCATTGCCCGTTCGACGGATGGGCACGAGCAGGCCAACGCCCTACTGACAGTCCTCGAACGCGACTGCCAACAGATTCTCGGGGACACCCACCCACAGACAGCATACGAATTCACCGTTACGGCTTCTGCAAGTCCATTGAGCTCAGCCTGCCCGCCACTGGCACCATGCTGCCCATCGTTGAGGTGCGCAAAGGCAGGTGAGCACGGTAAACGATCTTAGTGAATGCCCTCTCGCCGGGGGCGCAAAGGGGCGTCCAGCAAGGCGTAGACCCGCGCTCGATCTTTGGGCGGCGCGCTTCGATTACTCCTCATGGTGGGTATGGGCCGCTTCTTCCGGGCCCGTTGCTCGTTGCGATCGGTGATCACTTGCGGAGTGTGGCCCACCATCCTGCTGTTCTCGTGAGCCTCGCCGCACCGTGTCAATGCGACGAGCAGGAAAGGGGACAGTATGCACCTGACTCCGCACGAGCAGGAACGGCTGCTGATCCACGTGGCGGCAGACGTCGCCCAACGGCGCCGTGATCGCGGGCTGTTGCTCAACTATCCCGAGGTCATGGCGCTGTTGACGGCGCACGTGTACGAGGAGGCTCGAGCCGGGGTCACGGTCGACTCCGTCATGGAATCGGGCCGGCATGTCCTCAAGCGCAGCGAGGTCATGAACGGCGTCCCGGAGATGATCAATAATGTCCAGGTCGAGGCGACGTTCCCAGACGGCACGAAGTTGGTGACGATCCACGATCCCTTCGACGAGCCGGACGAAGAAGTGGCCGTGCACCCCGGCAAGTTCGAGTTCGTACCCGGGGCTGAGCAGCACCCTGAGGAGAAGTGCCCGGAGCACGGTGATGCGCCGGTGGGTGCCCTGCCGGTGGTCGAGCAACCGCACCTGGTGAGCTTCAACGACGGCGAGCCGGTCACTCGGCTGTCGGTGCGCAATTTGTCGGACCGGCCGATCCAGGTCGGTTCTCACTTCCACTTCGCCGAGGCGAACGCCGGGCACGGGTCCGGTGACGAGGCCAAGCCTGGGCTGGTCTTCGACCGTGAACAGGCCCGCGGGATGCGGCTGAACATTCCCTCCGGCACGTCGGAGCGATTCGAGCCCGGTGACGAGCGGTGCGTGGAGCTCGTGCGGATCAAGGGGCAGCGGAAGGTGAAGGGCCTGCAGATCAAGGCCGGGAACGGAGAACTCGATGGCTGAGGCACTGACGCGTGAGAAGTATGCCGACCTGTACGGTCCGACGACGGACGACCGGGTGCGGCTCGCCGACACCGGCCTCGTCATCAGGATCGAGGCGGACTGGGCCGGCGGGCCCGGCCGTAGCGGCGACGAAATGATCTTCGGTGGCGGCAAGGTGATCCGCGAGTCGATGGGGCAGTCGCACTACGCACGCGACAGCCGGCGCAAGCCGGTCGACACCGTGATCACCGGCGCACTCATCGTCGACCACTGGGGCATCGTGAAGGCCGACGTCGGGCTGCGCGACGGCGAGATCGCTGCGATCGGCAAGGCGTACAACCCCGAGACCATGGACAAGCAGAGGTTCGACGAAAGCCGTGCGTCGAACTTCGTCGTCGGCCCCGAGACGGAGGTCATTTCCGGCAACGGTCGGATCCTTACCGCGGGCGGCGTCGACACACACGTGCACTTTCTGTGCCCGGGCCAGATTCACGAGGCGCTGGCGGCCGGTGTGACCACGCTGATCGGCGGCGGCACCGGGCCTGCCGAAGGCAGTACGGCCACCACGGTGACGCCGGGAAAGTGGCACATCCACCGGATGTTCGAGGCGCTCGACCAGTACCCGGTCAACATCGGTCTGCTCGGCAAGGGCAGCACGGTCAACAAGGACGCACTGACCGACCAGGTCAGGGCCGGCGTCCTGGGCTTCAAGATTCACGAGGACTGGGGCGCGACACCCGCCGTGATCGATGCGGCCCTGGCGGTGTGCGACAGCACTGGTGTCCAGGTCGCCCTGCACGCCGACTCGCTGAACGAGGCCGGCTTTGTACAGAACACCCTCGCGGCGACCATGGACCCGAAGTCGGCCCGGCGGCGCGAGAAGAAGTACCGCAGCCTCCATGTTTTCCACGTCGAGGGCGCGGGCGGCGGCCACGCACCCGACATGATCAGCCTGGTCGGCCGGCCGAATGTGCTGCCCGCCTCGACCAACCCGACCCGTCCCCTGACGATCAACACCGTCAAGGAACACGTCGACATGATGATCGTCTGCCACCATCTCAACCCGGAGATCGAGGCGGACATGGCGTTCGCCGACTCCCGGATCCGCCCCTCCACGATGGCCGCCGAGGACCTCCTGCACGACATGGGCGCCATCTCGATGATGTCCTCCGACGCCCAGGCCATGGGCCGCATCGGCGAAATGATCATGCGGACGTGGCAGACCGCCCACGTGATGAAGGCCCGCTACGGTCACCTCGACGAGGACACCCAGGAGGCGGACAACTTCCGTGTCCGGCGGTACATCGCGAAGTACACCATCAACCCGGCCATCACACACGGTATCGCCGGCAAGGTCGGGTCCGTCGAGCAGGGCAAACTCGCAGACCTGGTGCTGTGGGAGCCCAAGTTCTTCGGGGTGAAGCCGCACATGGTCATCAAGGGCGGCCAGATCGCGTACGCGCAGGTCGGTGACGCCAACGCGTCGATCCCGACGCCGCAGCCGTTCCTGCCGCGCCCGGTGTGGGGCTCCTGTGGCCGTTCCACGCAAGCCAACTCCTTCAACTTCGTGCCGGAGCTGGCCCTGAACGGCGAGCTGGGCGACCTGGGACTCGTCAAACCCCTGGCGCAGATCAACAGCACCCGGGAGGTGACGAAGGCCGACATGAAGCTCAACAGCGGCCTGCCGGAGATCGCAATCGATCCCGACACCTTCGACGTCAACATCGGTGGCGCCGTCACGTCCGACGTGCGAACGAAGATCAACGGGCACGCCGTGGGCCGCACCTACGCGACCGAACTGCCCATGGCCCAGCGGTACTTCCTGTTCTGACCGACCTGCGGATCACCTTCCCCGGCCGCGCCATGACGCGTGGCCGGGCAAGGCCGCCGCACTCCGGACAGTGACACCGTCGCGGACACCCGTGCTTCCCGTACCCGTTCCTCGCTCTGCTCCCTGAAAGGCGGGCCGCTCCCACCATGCCCCGTGCAGCCCTGCTGGTCCTGGCCGACGGTCGTTTCCCCGCCGGCGGGCACGCCCATTCCGGCGGCGTGGAGGCGGCGGTGGCCTCCGGCGCCGTGCACGACACCGCGAGCCTGCAGGCGTTCTGCCGTGGACGGCTGCATACAGCCGGCCTCACCGCCGCCGGCCTCACCGCCGCTGCGGCAGACGGCCACGACCCCCTCGTCCTGGACGAGGCCGCCGACGCCCGCACCCCCATGCCCGCACTGCGGAAGGTCGCACGTCGGCTCGGCCGCCAAATGCTGCGCGCGGCCCGCATCACCTGGCCCTCGGCCGACCTGGACCGGCTCGCCCGCGACCGGCCGAAGGGCGTACACCAGCCCGTCGTCCTCGGAGTCGCCGCCCGCGCGGCGGACCTGACCCCGCTGGACGCCGCACAGGCCGCCGCGTACGAGAGCGTCAGCGGCCCGGCAACCGCCGCGGTACGGCTGCTCAGTCTTGACCCGTTCGACGCGACCGCGCTGCTGGCGCGACTGGCCCCCGAAATGGACGAAGTGGCCGACGCCGCTGCCACCACCGCGGGCCGTCTCACCGACCTCGGAGTCGATGCCCTCCCTGCCGCCTCAGCGCCGCTACTCGACCTCACCGGCGAACAGCACGCCGCCTGGACGGTCCGCCTCTTCGCCTCCTGAAACCGGTCACGCCGGTCCTGAACCACCTCATGCCGAACTGGAGTTGACGTGCACCTCGACCACCCCGTGATCACGCCCCACCGCCACACCCACAGCGCCGAGCCTCTGCGGGGCGACGGCAGCCGCCGCGCTCTGCGGATCGGACTCGGAGGGCCTGTCGGCTCCGGCAAGACCGCCACCGTGGCCGCGCTGTGCCGCGCGCTGCGCGACGAGTTGTCCATTGCCGTGGTCACCAACGACATCTACACCCGTGAGGACGCCGAGTTCCTGCTGCGCGAGGCCGTTCTGCCGCCCGAACGGATCGCCGCCGTGGAGACCGGGGCCTGCCCGCACACCGCGATCCGCGACGACATCTCCGCCAACCTCGAAGCGGTGGAACAGCTGGAGGAGGCGCTGCAGGCTCTGGACCTGGTGCTCATCGAGTCCGGCGGCGACAACCTCACCGCCACGTTCTCGCGCGGCCTCGTCGACGCCCAGGTCTTCGTGATCGACGTGGCAAGCGGTGACGACATCCCCCGCAAGGGCGGGCCCGGCATCACCACCGCCGACCTCCTTGTCGTCAACAAGACCGACCTGGCACCGTACGTCGGCGCCGACCTGGACACCATGGCATCCGACGCACGACGCCAGCGCGGAGACCTGCCCGTCGCCTTCACCAGCCTCACTCAGACCGACGGGATCCGACCGGTCGCCGACTGGGTCAACGGGCGCCTGGCAGCCTGGCGGACCGGAGCAGCCGCATGACCCGCACCACCAGCTCCGCACCCCTGCCAGGCCCAGCACGGGAAGCGCCCGGCCCCGTCCAGAGGGCCGCACCCGCAATGGTGCGCCCCACCGGCGCCGAGCACCACGACGCCGGGCACGAAAGACCGCGGTCCGCCTGGGCGGGGGCGAGCGAGGAATCCGTTCCCCACCTCAGCGGCGTACACGCGACGGCCCAGATCCGCGCGGAGCACAACGGCCGCACGACCACACTCCCCTTGCTCCGCAGCGACGGTCCCTTTCACTTGAGGCGACTACGGTGCCGAGACGGACGGGCACGGGTCAGCGTGCTCGGCGCCATGAGCGCGCCGCTGGGCGGGGACCGCCTCGCACTCGACATCACGGCCGGCACACGGGCTCGCCTGGACGTCACCACGTCCGCCGCCACCATCGCCCTGCGCGGCTCGACGACCGACCCCGCCACGTACGACGTACGGCTCACGGCAGGCGAGGACGCGTCCTTGAACTGGTTGCCCCAGCCGCTGATCAGCACCCGCGGCAGCACCCTGCACCAGACGTACACCGTCGAACTTGCCTCCACCGCCCGGCTGGTGCTGCGAGAAGAGCAACTACTCGGCCGCACGGCAGAGCCACCCGGGCACCTCACCACCCGCCTGACCGTCCGCCGCGCGGGCAGACTCCTCCTCGACCAGCACACCGCCTACGGCGGCCCCGCCCCCGCCTGGGACGGTCCCGCCGTCCTGGGACATCACCGCGCCTGCGGCCAACTTCTCTTCGTGCGGCCGGACATGAAAGTCCTCCTTCGCGAACCGGTGCACCTCGGCGGCGACCCGGCGGCTGGCTCTGCCGTACTGGCCCCGCTGGCCGACAGCAGCGCCCTCCTTGCCACGGCCGTCGCTTCGACCCCCGCCCGCCTGCGCGATCTCCTCGACACCGCCCTCGCACATGCCGAAGGGACCGACTCTCCGGCAGTGCCGCGGATCTGGTCGGCGAGATGATCGCCATCAGCAGTGAAGGACGATCCGGTGCAGGGTGGAGTTGGCCTGTCGGTCTCCGCCCCGGTTGAGTCCGTGAGCAGGTACAGGAGTACTCGCCCTGGCAGCGGGCGCTGTCACCCTGAGCAGCGCCGAGAACCTTGCGGCCTACTGGGGTGGGATTGTTCCGCTGACCGGAGGGCTGGTGCCGCTGGGCGCGTTGGCCACTCGGCAGCGGTCAGCCCTGTCAGCCTGCCGGCGCCGGGAGCAGGGCTCGTCACACCGGGACGGACTGGCAGCACGGGAACGGCTGGGAACCTGGTGGGAACGGAAGGATCAGGAACGATGGAGCAAGACCAACCGTCCTCACGGCAAGCAGCTGCGCCACCGGCACCGCGGGTGCTCGGATGGGCCGAGCCCGGGAACCGCCCCCGCCCGGGAACCGCCCCCGCCCGGGAACCGCCCCCGGGCGGGGCCGCCAGCGGGATACTGGCCGGGTGCGCATGGGGACGTCCGGAGGGGGAGCCGTGAGTGAGTTGTCGGTGGTCGAGCGGTTGTACTTCGGGCGGGACGACGCGGAGCGCGACTTCGCCGACGGACTTCTTCGGGCAGGCTTCAAGGAGACGGCGGCGTACAACGCCGTGGTGTCGGGCCGGAAGATGCTCGTCATCGGCCGCAAGGGGGTCGGGAAGAGCGCCATCTGCGTGCGGCTCGCGTTAGCCGGAGTGCACCCCGGAGGCACCGCGCTGATCACGCCCGACGACACTGCGGGGGAGGAGATCCGCCAGTTCGAGCTGACGGGTCTGACGGGAGATCACGCGAAGTCACTGATGTGGCGCTATGTCTTCGCCCTGCGTGCTGCGAAGTACTTGGTGAGGCACGCGGCGGAACACAGCGGCAGGACACCCGCGTCCATCAAGACCCTGAGGAGCTTCCTCAAGGCCAACCAGGAACTGATCGGCGAGGACCGGACCTCGAACGGGTTCGGGCAGTGGCTGCAGGGCCTGAGCGGATCACTCTCGCTGGAGGCGTTCGGGGTGAAGGCCGCGGCGGACTTCACGCAGACGCCCACGGAAGGCGCCCGGGCCGCACACCGGTTGAAGATCTTGGAAGACGGCGTACGCCTGGGCTTCGTCGAGCTGGGATGCGCGCCGGCGCACACGCTTTTGCTGCTGGTGGACCAGCTGGAGCAGGTGTGGTCCGCGGACCTGGAGAGCAACTCGCTGATCATCGGCCTGCTGCTGGCCGCCCGGCACATCGGCAGCCAGTACGGAAACGCCCTGAAATGCGCGCTGTTCCTTCGGTCGGACATCTATGACTCTCTCTCCTTCGGCGAGGGCGACAAGTTCCGCAGCGACGAACTGCGCATCGACTGGACCGAATCCGACCTGGCGGACCTGGCGCTGCGGCGTGCGAAGGCCTCGGTCGACCCCGGGCTGACGGCGCGCCAGCTGTGGGGCGGGATCTTCCCGCGGACGGTCCAGGGCCGGCACACCCCGTCCTACCTCCTGTCACGCACGCTTCCCCGGCCGCGCGACGTCATCCAGTACCTCAACGAATGCCAGTCCACCGCGATCGGCAACGGGCACCACGACCTCATCCACGAGAGCGACATCCTCGTGGCGACTCGCCGTTTCTCCGAGTGGAAACTGAAGGACCTCGTCCAGGAGTACCTCATCGCCCACCCGTTCCTGGAACGCCTCTTCCCGCTCTTCCAGAACACCGGGTACCTCGTGACGCGCGCCGCGCTGCGCGGCCGCGTCGAACTGACCCGGGACACGCTGCGCCGCGAATTTCCCGCGTACGCGGAAGCGCTCACGCTGGACGGCATTGTCAGAACGCTCTACGAGGTGGGCTTCCTCGGAGTGCGCCGTGGAAACGGCATCGTCTACGCGGGCGTACCCCTACTGCCCGTTCAGCCGCACGAGGACGAGTTCCACCTGCACCCTTGCTTCCGCGAAGCACTCGGCGCCACCAGTGCCGCGGGTATCGCCACGTACGACCGAGTGGTGGTGGACAGCATCCAGGCCCAGACCGTATCCGGAAATGTCGATTTCACCGTACGAGGCGCCACGCGTGTCAGCCGCGGATACGTCCTGCTGGAGCGGCTCCAGCGGGCATGCCGTGCGATTCTCGACCAGACCGCCCGCTCCGACGGGCTGCCCGACGAGATCCGGACCGAGATCGCCACCGAGGTACGGCGGATCCTCGACGACACCGAGCGCGCTCCGCACGCGGAGCCCCCGGTGGCCGAGGACCGGATCGTGCTGGCGGCCGCGAGCTACTTCAACACCGCGGCCGACCGTCTCCGGCGCGACGGCCTGGACGGCGGCGACGGGCCGGACGGCCTGTCATCGCACCTGAGGGAACAGTCGACGCGGCTGGTGCGGGCGGTCGGCGGCGGGGTCGGCAGCAGCGGCGAATCATGACGGCGATCTCCGGCGCGGGCTGCGCAACCGCACCGCCGGACACCTTCGTCCCCAAGTTGCGTACGCGGCACGGGGAACACCGGCATCATGCTTGAAGTTCCCGGCAGCCAAGGCCCGTTGCGTGGCGAGTGCCGGGTTGGAGGAACCGGTCGGGCCTAAGCTGACGCCGTCCGGTCGTGGCAGGAAAAGTGGGGGCCCATGTTACGTGAGGCTGCGCCGGGGGGCGCTTCCTGGAAGCTGCGCCGAGCCTTGAAGGGTGTTGAGTCGCGATTCCGGCACACGGTCCTCGTCGGCCGCGACGCCGATCGCGCGGCCACCGCGTACGGGCGTGCGATGATGCTCGCCCTCAACGAGAATCCGGCGCTGGCACGCGACCTCTTCGAGCAGTACGACGCCCGGCTCCCCGCCGAACAGTACGCATCGGCCTTCGGCGCAGCCGATACGGAGCAGCTGTTCGCCCTGGGCGGCCATGCCGACCGGACCCTGCTCGCCGTCGTCCATGGCGTGGCGGACAGGCTGGAGGACCGCAAGCTCCGGCTCCGGGCCTGTCATACCCTGGCCGGCCTGCTGGGCGCCGCCGGGGATGCCGAGAAGCTGGTCTCATGGCTGCACGGCCTGCACGAGACCGGAGCGCTGGACGCGATCGTCTTGGCAGCGGCGTTGGAGGCACACACCGCGCGGACCAAGCTGGGCAGCGACGCCACCCTCTGGTCGGCCTTCTTCGACCACCTTCCGCAACCACTTGTGCCGGACCGGTTCGACGTACGGCTGCTCCTGGGCCGGGGCGCCGACGCGGTGCGGCTCGCGGACACCCCGGCTGGTCAACGCGCGGCGCTGGAATGCTGCGTCCAGTCGTCGCGGCTGGAGGACCTGCGGGCCGGCCTGGATCTGGCCGACGCGGCAGGAGATGCAAAGTCCGCGCGGCTGTTGTCGGAGCGGGCCGCGGAGCTGACCCTTGCAGAGGGAAGGCCCGAGGATGCGCTGCCGTACTTCGAACGGGCGGGACGCCGCGACCGGATGAGCCATTGCCACGAGCAACTCGGCGATTTCCGCGCCGCTTTGGAGACCTGTCCCGAGAACGAGCCAGAACGCCTGGCGCATCTCGCCGGTGAGTGCAGGGCGGAGATCGACTCGCTGGTCGAGCAGCGCGAACACACCGAGGCCGTACGTCGGACCCGCACGCTGCTGAGCCGCCTGAACCAGGCGGAACCGGCCGAAGCGGTGACCCGTCGGCGTGACGAACTGGAGCGCCTGCGCCAGGCCGTGACGGCGGTCGAACGCCGACGCCTCCAGGGACTCTTCCACTCCGCCCCCGACGACTCCGGCCGCCGGTCGGTGCACGAGGAATGGAGCCGGTTCGAAGAGGAAGCCGGGGAACTCCTCGAAGCGGCCCGGCACGCCGAGGACGCCGAGGAACACTACCGCGCCCACCGCTTCTACCAGGCGGTCGAGCGCTTCGGCGACGCCGACCGCGTCCTGCACAACGACGACTCCCCCGAAGGTCTGGCCGCCCGCGCGGAAGCCCGCGAAGCCGGCGGCGACATCCTCGGCGCTGCCCGCCTGCACGAGCAGGCCGACCGGCACGCGGAGGCCGTCGTCCTCTACGAACGGGCCGACGACCCGGTGGCAGCCGCCGGCTGCCTGATTCGGTGGCGCGGGGACGAAGCGATCGAGGACCCCCGCCTGTCCGGATTCCTGCGCCGGGCGGGCGATATCGGTGAACTCGTCCGCCGTTGCCTCGACGCCCTGGCGAGCAGAGGAAGTGCCTCCCGCGCCGGCGCGGTGCTGCGCTCGCTGGTCGACGACGACGAGACCACCGTGACGGGGCCTCTGCGCCAAGAGGCTCTCGACGCGCTGGAGGCCGCGGGTGCGGTCGGCCGCGGAGCCTTCGAGGAGCGGGTCGGGGAGTGGGTGGCCCGGGCGAAGCGGTTGGTGGACGGCCGCTTCTCCCGGATCTGGGGCATGGACCTGGGCACCAGTACTTGTGTGGCGGCCGTCTACGACACGAAGACGGAGCGGCCGGTGTTCTGCCCGCCCACCGGGAAGCCGTACTTCGCCTCGACTTTGAGCCTGACCAAAGAGGGAGAGGAGATCGTCGGACTGACCGGCGACGCCATGCTGGCCCGCGGGATCATCGGGCATGTCAGCGCCGCAAAACGCCGGATGGGCAACCGGAAAGGCTTTCAGATCCGGGATCGCTACTACCGGCCGGAGGAGGTGGCCGCCCGGATGGTTCGTCATGCCCGCACCCTGGTCGAGTCCTTCCTGTCCGAGCAGGTCAGGGAAGAAGTCGCCGAACTCGCCCGAGCCGAACTCGGCGAGGTCCGGGACGCGTGGCTGGACTGGGCCGCAGAGCAGCACGATCTCGTTGTGAGCCGGCCGGCGGCGATCGTGACGATTCCGGCCTACTTCCACAACAACGCCAAGGCCGCCACCCAGAACGCCTGCAAGATCGCAGGGGTGGAACTGGTCCGGCTGATCCACGAACCCACGGCCGCTTGCATGGCAGTAGCCCGGCAGCGGCAACTGGAAGGCCAGGTTGCCGTGCTGGACCTGGGCGCGGGTACCCTCGACGCGAGTTTCGTCAAGGTAAAGGGCAACCGGTACGACGTCGAGAACGTGTCCGGCGACACCACGTATGGCGGTCGGGACTTCGACGCCGCCATCGCCGATTTCCTGGCCGACCGGCTCCGTGACGAAGGGCTGGACGTTGCCGCCTCCAGCCGGGCGCGGAAGAGGCTGGAGATCGCCGCCGAATACCTGAAGATCGCGCTGTCCTCCCAGGAGGAGGCCGACTACACGCTCAACGCGTTCCTGGACCGGCCGAGCGTGCGCATCGAACTCACCAGGGCCGACCTCGCGGCACTGCTCGCAGAGCCGCTGGGCACGCTGCGCCGGGTCTGTGAGGAAGCCAGGGCCGAGTGGGTCATGGACGCCGGTAAACCGCAGCACCTGGTCCTGGTGGGCGGTCCCATGCTGTCCCCGCTCGTGAGCGGTGTCGTGGAGGAGGTCTTCGGGCGCAGGCGGACGCACTTTGCCGATCCGCGCGCCGCGGTGGCATTCGGCGCCGCCCTGCAGGGCGCGGTGATGGCCGGAAACCTCGATGAAATCCTCCTGCAGGACGTCACCCCGCTGCCGCTCGGCATCAGGGCCCGTGACAGGGAGACCGGAGAGCCGACGTTCAGCACCATCATCGAAGCGAACACGCGGATTCCGGCAGAGCGGAGCGAAACCTACACGACGACTCGCGACTTCCAGGATGTCGTACTGATCGAGATCTACAACGGCCAGCTCGACGCGCGTTCAAAGATCGGTCAGTTCGATCTGGTCGGTCTTCCCCCTGTGCCGAAGGGGATACCGCAGATCGAGGTCACGTTCTCGTTCGACGAGAGCTGTGTCCTCAAGGCCACAGCCGTGGACAAGGCCACCGGCCAGTCCAACTCGGCCCGGATCACCGACCCCACCCTGCTGTCGCCGCGCGAGATTCAGGAAATGACCGAAAGGCAAGCAATACAGCGAGAGGTGGAGGACCTCCGGCGTACGCTGCACGACCTCCTGGAGCAAGCCGCAGAGCTGCACCCGGAGCAACTCTGCCGCGAGTTCCGCGACCGGCTGGAGGCCCACCGGCCGACCCGCGGACCGCTGGACCAGAACAGTCAACGGCTGCTGTCGGAGATGTACGGCAACGAGGCGACCGACGTGGAGAGCGAACTGCTCCTGCTGCGCGGCCCGTTGCGTGACCTCACGGTCAACGTTCGGGACTATCTGGACCGTCCGGCCGCCATGGACCGGGCCGAGGCCGGACGACTCCTCGCCGACCGGCTCGCCGAGCACCTCGACCGGATGCGGCAGGGCATGGCCCGGGTGGCCGGATGGAACGGGGTGCTCGCGGCGCTGGCCGCCGCGGACATTGATCCGCTGCGACGTTTCCGGGCCCTGCACGATGCCGGCGACCACCAGCGCGCGCTGCGCGCGCACGACGAGCTCACCGAACCGCTGTCGGATCCGGAGGACCTGCGCCGACGGCTGCGCTGCCTGGCGGGCACCGGCGATCGAGCCAGGTACCGGGAGACTCTGCTCGCGGACGCACCGAGGCTGCCCGCGATCGTCCTGGACCCCGAGCGTCCGGAGCTGTACATGGATGCGGCCAAGCCCTCCCTGGTACGGGTGACGGACGGCGACGGCAGAGAGGGAAGCGGCTTCCTGATCTCGGACCGGCATGTGCTGGCCGGAGGCCGCTGGTCGGCGGAGTCAGCCGCGGGGCTCATGGTGCACATGGCGGCGGGCACGCGCGCCGTGCGCCGCGTCTTCCGCCCCGACTCCTCGGCCATCGACGCGAGCGTGATCCTCCTTGCTGAACGGGCGCCGGCCCAGCCGTTGCGTCTGGGCTTTCCGAGGCTGACGAACATCGGGGACGAGACGTGGGTGGCCGCTGCCGACCAGATGCTCGTCACGGGGATCGTCCAGGGCTTTGAGTCCTTTCCCGAGTACGACCTGAAGCTGTTCCGCACCGATCAGGAGCTGCCGCCGGAGACGGGCGGCGGGCCGCTGCTCAACGAACTCGGTGAAGTGGTCGGCATGTTGGTGCAGCGCGGGTCAGGGGCGACCACGTTCGCGATCTCTGTCGACTCACTCGCCCCGCTGCTCGCGAGCGCCGGGTTCGGGCTGTCCGAGCCCGGCGGCGAGGGGACGACGCGGTGACCATGGCGACAGGCTCGGCGGAAGGCCAGGAAGGCCGGCTGATCGCGGGCCGCTACCGGCTCCGCTGCCTCCTCGGCGCAGGGGGCATGGGGGAGGTGTGGCGGGCCGAGGACCAGCGACTCGGTCGGCAGGTCGCCGTGAAACTGATCAGACCTGCCGCACGGCGCCATCGTGCCGGTTCCGAGGGAGACCCGGATCGCGTCCGCAGGACGGCCCGGTTCCGGCGCGAGGCGAAGATCACGGCGGTCCTCTCCGGCCATCCCAACATCGTCACGGTGTACGACTTCGGCGAGGATCCGCTGCACGTGGTCATGGAACTCGTGCAGGGCACGCCGTTGGACGTCCGGATCCGTCTGGAAGGGCCCCCGGCCCAGGCCGAAGTGGTCGAATGGGGTGTCCAGGTCTGTGACGCCCTGGCGACCGCGCACGCAGCAGGTGTCGTGCACCGGGACCTCAAGCCGTCCAACCTCATCCTCACCGGCGCACGCACCGTCAAGGTTCTGGACTTCGGGGTCGCCGGACTGCTGGAGGGCGGGCCCGGACCGGTGGCGGCCGACCTCACCGCGCTGACTGCCAGCGGCATGTTCGTCGGAACTCCGCCGTATGCCGCCCCGGAGCAGATCCGGGGGCGTCGGGTCGACCTGCGCGCGGATCTGTACTCCCTCGGTTGTCTGCTGTACGAACTCACCGTGGGAGAACCACCGTTCGGGACGGGACCCGAGGGTGACGTCGTCGCCCGGCACCTGACGGAGGAGCCGTCCGGACTCCAGTTGCGCAGACCGGAGGTGTCCAGCGTTTTCGAACGCCTCGTCCTCGACCTGCTGGCCAAGGAACCCGACGCCCGCCCGGCGGATGCGCTGACCGTGCGGGACCGACTCGCACGGCTCGCCGCTCTTCCGCATCCGGCACTGGGCTCGGACGCCGCCGGGAATTCCGTCCTGAGCCCCGCAGCCGGGCCCAGCCGGACTGGTGGACTTCGACTGGCGCGGGTGTTCGATCTGCAGGCTCTCGACGGTGGGCCCGCCATCGGGGCGGCTCACGAGCGCATCACCTCGGCCGAGGAGCGGACCGCCCTTCTGAGCTGCCTGCGCGATGCGCCTGCCGCCGTGCTCCTCTCGCCCGAGCCGGACCGTGTCGCCCCCGAATGCGGCCGCGTGGTGCCCGCCGGCTTCCGCACCGACGGAACATGGGTCTGGTCCGACCAGATTGCGTACTACCTCGATCGTTACGGCTACGCGCCCGAGCCCGAACTGCGGCGGTACTTCGCCACGCGACCGGAGCGGCGGCCCCAGGCCACGGCCCGGCTGCGCAGTGAAGCCGCCAGACTGGTGCTCGCCGAGCCTGAAGGTTCCCTGACGGGACGTCCCTCCTCCGCGACCAGGTCCGCCCGTACATAGGCCTGCCAAGGGCTCGCGTGCACACATCCTCGTCGGCGGGTTCGGGGCGCCGGCTGGGGGCCATCCTCGGAATCACCGAGCCCACCAAACCCGATACCCCACCGGCTTGTGCGGTGTTGGCGGACGACCACGACTTCTTGGCGCAGTTCGAGCGGGAGGAACTGCAACCGACGGGACGGGACCGCAAGCGCGAGGAGTACTTTCAGCGGCACGCTCAGCTGCGCCGCCGGGCGGCGACGCAGCCTCTTATGCCGTTCCGGGGCCAGCCCCATTGACTTCCCTCCCTCGCGTTGGTTGAGTGGCTCATCCACTGATCCAATGGGAGGGACGGCATGGAGGCACTGCCCCGCGAAACCATCGTCGATGTCCTGGAGGGCCGGCTGCGCGAGGACATCCTCGCGGGGCGACATCCCGCCGGGAGTTATCTGCCGCCCGAGCGGCAGCTCGCCGACGGCTACGGCGTCACCCGCACCACCCTCAAGCACGCCTTCGGGCGGCTGGTGCAGGCGGGTTTGCTGGAGACCAAGCACGGGGTGGGGACCCGGGTGCGGGACTATGCGCGGCTCGGTGGTGCCGACTTGTTGCCCATGCTCGTGCGGCACAGCCCGGACTGGATCGGCGAGATATTCGAAGTGCGGCGCACTGTCGGCGCGTTGATCGCCGCGCGGGCCGCCGCGCGGGCGACCCAGCAGCAGCGGGACGAGTTGCGCGGGCTGTTGGAGGCCGTGCGGCTGGCCGAGGGCGGGGACGGGGCGCAGCTGGCCGACATCGAGGTGCATCGGGCGTTGGCGCGTGCCACCGGGAATCGGGTCTATGCGCTGCTGACCAACACCCTCTTCAACGCGTATCTGCCGGTGCGGGCCGCGCTCGTGGGGCCTTTCCTCGACGCCGGTGTGGCGCACGACCGGCTGGAGCCCGTCGTCGAGGCCGTCGCCGCGGGTGATGAGGATGGCGCGCGGCGGGCCGCCGAGGCCTATCTGACCGCTACTGAGCGGATCATGCTGGAGGGGCTCGCGTGAGCGACAGGGGGACCGATTTCAGGGAGACCATGCTCGGTCTCGTCCAGTTCGAGGGCGAGGGCCGTACCCGCCGCATGCGGCTCGACCTGTGTGTTGCCGCGGACCGGCTCCTGCGGGGCCTCGGCACCACCGAGGCGCGGGCATCCGGGCGGGTCCGCATCGCCGGGCGGTGTGACGATCCGGGCGCCGAAGGCGAGTTGGAGATCTCGCCGATCGCCAGACGGCGTATCCGCTACCGGATTTCTTTCACCGCCGACGGCCGTCGGCTCACCCTCGACGGCTGGAAGTCCGTGTCGCCGCGCAGGCCGGTGAGGTCGATGACCGTGCTGCCTTTCACGCTGTACGAGGGCAGCGTCCGGGTCGGTGCGGGCACGCTGCGCTTCCCGCTGGCGACCGGGCTCGCGCCGTTTCTCGCCAGTTTCCGTTTTCCGCGGCGCGAGGAAGCGGATCGGCTCATGGCGCCCCGCTGGAACGGCGCGCCCGGCCGGACCGAGGTCTGGTACACCACCGCGACCGATCCGGCGACCGGGACCGGGCTGTGGCTGCACCATGAGCTCACCGCGCCCGCCGACGGAGCGGAGCCGTACGCGCACGGCTGGGCCGCCGTGTTTCCCAAGGACGGGCCGGTGGTGCATGCCCGCTTCGGGCCCGCCAAGTGGACCCGCAATGAGCACGGCTTCACGGCGGATGGGGTTTGCGTCACGTCCGGTTGGTTGATCGGGGCGGCCGGGGGGCTTCGCTGGGACCTCGCCGAAAAGAACCAGGACGCGCCGCTGTTCACCTTCCCCCGCTGGTCGTGGCGGCGGCCCCTGCTGCCCGCCGCGCAGATCCTTCCCGCCGCGCGTGCGTCGTACGACGGGACGCTCTCCTACGGTGACATGAGCCTGACACTCGACAGCGCGCCCGGTGCCTCCGCACGGATCTACGGGCACGGCAACGCGCGTCGCTGGGCCTGGTTGCACGCCGATCTCGGCAAGGGGGACGTGCTGGAGATCGTGGCCGCCGTCTCCATGCGGCCGGGGCTGCGCCGGCTGCCGCCGCTGGTCTTTCTGCGGCTGCGACGGCGTGGCCGCACCTGGCCGCGGCGGGCCGAGCGTACGGCCGTCGGCTGGGGCGGGATCGGGCGGTTCCGTGCCGCTGTCGGGCTGCCCACCTGGACGGTGACCGGGCGCGCCGGCCTGCGGCGTATCCGCGTCGAGGTCACCCAGCCCGAGGAGCGGACACTGGCGCTCGACTACACCGACCCCGACGGCTCCCACGCGATCTGTCGCAACAGCGAAAGCGCCGACGCGCATGTCCTGTTGGAGCGGTGGTGGTGGGGCGGGTGGCGTACGGAGGCCGAGTGGACCCTCGCAGGCACGGCGCACGCGGAGGTGGGCACCCGATGAGTCTCGACGGGCTCGTGGCCGCGCTCATCGCCGATGACGGCACCGCCGGCTGGCCCGCGCGCGTCCCGAGGAGGGTGGAGTCCGTCCTCGACTCGATGCCGCTGCCCGCACGTGTCGGAGTACGGGCGGCGGCCGGCGCCCTCGACGCGTACGCCATGGCGCGCACCGGCCGCAGGCTCGCCGCCCTCACCGGCACCGAGCGGGAGGCGGTGCTCGGCTCCCTCGGCGGGCGCCCCGCGCTGCTGCCGCTCCTCGACGTGCTCAAGGTGCCTGTGCTTCTGGCGGCAGGAACCGAGCGGATGCTCCAAGGAGACGTGCACGCACCCCGGTTGACACGGGAGGATCCCTCGCTCGATTGCACACCCGGGGATGCGTGGCCCGCCCGCTCCACCGCCGACGTCGTCGTCATCGGGTCCGGCGCCGGCGGGGCCATGGCCGCCCGGACCCTCGCCCGCGCCGGTCTCGAGGTCGTCGTACTGGAGGAAGGGCAGCATCACTCGACGGCCTCCTTCGGGAAGCGCACTCCACTCGACCGGTTCGCCGAGCTCTACCGGGACGGCGGAGCCACCGTCGCCGTGGGCTCCCCGCCCCTGCTGCTGCCCGTGGGGCGCGCCGTCGGCGGCACCACGGTCGTCAACTCAGGTACCTGCTACCGCACTCCGGACCATGTGCTCAGCCGCTGGACGGCCGATTTCGGGTTCTTGATCGCCGAACGCTTCGGGCCGTACCTCGACGAGGTCGAACGCACGCTGCGCGTGGCGCCCCAGCCGCTCGACGTCCTCGGGAACAACGGCCGCCTCGCGCTCGCGGGGGCCGAACGCCTCGGCTGGCGGGCCGCGCCGCTACGCCGCAACGCGCCCGGCTGCAAAGGCTCCTGCCAGTGCGTGGTCGGCTGCCCCACCGGCGCCAAACAGAGTGTGCAGCTGTCCGTACTGCCCGACGCCTGCGCCGCGGGTGCCCGCATCGTCACCGGCGCACAGGTCCGGCGGATCCTCGTGGACGGCGACCGCCCCGGCGGCCCGCGGGCGGCCGGTGTGCGCGTACGGCGCGAGGGCGGAGGCGAGTTCGAGATTCTGGCTCCGCTGATCGTCGTGGCCGCGGGTGCCCTGCAGTCGCCGCCCCTGCTGCGCCGCTCGGGCCTGGGCGGGCATCCACGGCTCGGCCGGAACCTCAGCGTCCACCCCGCGACCAGCGTCGCCGGGCGGTTTGCAGAGCCCGTCACCGCATGGGAGGGAGTCCTGCAGAGCGTGGGCGTGGAGGAGTTGCACGACGGGGGCGTGCTGATCGAGGCCACCGCGACGCCGCCCGGGATGGGTTCCTTCGTACTGCCCGGCCTGGGCAGCGAGTTGCGTCGCGAGCTGGAGAACGCCGACCGGCTCGCCACGCTCGGAGCCATGATCGCCGACCGTCCGTCCGGCCGTGTGCTCGGCCGCGAACGGACCCTGCTCCGCTACGACCTGGACCGGCGCGACGCGGACCGGCTGATGCGATCCGTACGCGCCATGGGGCAGCTCCTCTTCGCCGCGGGCGCGGAGGAGGTCCTCACCGGAATTCCTCTCGCGCCCCGCGCCCGCACTCTGGCCGAGCTCGACGACACTCTCCGGCGTGTGACGTCACGGCAGCTGCATCTGTCCGCGTACCACCCCACCGGCACGGTCGCCGCGGGCGCCGATCCGCAGCACTTCCCGGCCGACGCCGCCGGGCGGCTGCGCGGCGTGCGTGGGGTGCTGGTCGCCGACGGCTCGGTGCTGCCCGGCTGTCCCGAGGTCAATCCGCAGCTCAGCATCATGGCCGCGGCACTGGCGGTCGCCGACGCCCACCTCGTACGGGAGCGGTAGCCGGCGATCTTCGATTAGCGGTCCTGACCTGGGGTTTCCTGCTCCTTTCGCGGTCACCTGTCACACACTCGCGCCGGCGCGGGTCATACCCGTGATGGACCACGAACAGGATGAGGAGCACACCATGAACGAAGGCATCAAGACGGTCATCTACCCCGTCAGGGACCTCGCGAAGGCCAAGGCCCTGTTCACCGAACTCCTCGGGGTGGAGCCGATCATGGACGAGGCCTATTACGTCGGCTACAGGGTCGCGGGCCAGGATGTCGGTCTGGACCCCAATGGCCACAGCAAGGGGATGACCGGCCCGGTCGGCTACTGGCACGTCGACGACATCAGGGCGAGCGTGAAGGCCCTCATCGACGCCGGGGCCGAGGAACAGCAGGAGGTCCAGGACGTCGGTGGCGGAAAGCTGACCGCCGTGGTGAAGGACGCGGACGGCAACATCATCGGGCTTCTCCAGGCCGCCTGAGGCCAAGGGCCGGACGGCCCGCGCCGCGGTAGGCACCCGAGGACCGGCACGCGGGCGCTCGCCGTGCCCCGCGCGCCGGTCCCTGGGGTCAGTCGCCCAGGATCTCCAGGTCGAGCAGCGCCAGCTGTTCCGGGTCGGCCAGGATGTCGATCGCGGCGATCCGGCCCTGCCTGATCGTGAAGCCGAAGACGACGCGGGGCTGTCCGCCCGGGGCCCAGACCAGACCGGCGGCGCCGTTGATGAGGGCAGGCTGCGCGGCCTTGGCGCGCCCCGCGAAGGTGTCTGCCACGGCCGTCGCGCCGCGGGCCCCGGCCGCGCCCGACAGAACGGCCGCGCTGTCGGCCCGCAGGACGACGTCCGGGTCGAGAAGCGCGAGCAGGGCCTCGAATTCGCCGCCGCGGGAGGCGGCGAGGAAGGCCCCGACGACCTCCCGCTGCCGCGAGACATCGATCTCGGGAGCGGCCGGCGCACCCTGCACCCGGCGGCGGGCGCGGCTCGCGAGCTGCCGGGTCGCGGCCGTGGAGCGCTCAACGATGGGTGCGATCTCCTCGAAGGGCACGGCGAACATGTCGTGCAGTACGAAAGCGAGCCGCTCGGCGGGGGTGAGGGTGTCGAGGACCACCAGCAGGGCCAGGCCGACCGAGTCGGCGAGCACCGCCTGATGCTCGGGGTCGGCGGTGTCCTGGCGGCCGACGGCCGGTTCGGGCCGGTCGGCGTCCCAGGGGTCCTCGCGCCGCGTCTCGCGCGAGCGCAGCATGTTGAGGGACACCCGTGCGACGACGGTCGTGAGCCAGCCGCCGAGGTTCTCCACGTCGCCGGTGTCGGACCGGCTCAGGCGCAGCCACGCCTCCTGAACCGCGTCTTCGGCCTCGCCGGTCGAGCCGAGCATCCGGTACGCCACGGCCCGCAGCCGGGCACGGTGCTCCTCGAAGCGCTCCGCCAGAAACTCGTTCTCGTCCATCGGGCGCATTCCTTCGGTCATGTTCCTGCGTTCACATACCTTCGGTCATGTTCCTGCGTTCACATACCTTCGGTCATGTTCCTGCGGTCACACACCTGCGGTCACATTCCTCTGTTGCGACGTGTCATAGGAGAGACCCACGAGACCGAGCCGATGTGACACGCGAACGGCAATCATGGCGCGAAAGGAGGACCGATGACCGGCACCGAGTATGTGCTGCGGCCGATCGGCGTGGTCGAGTCACCGTTGGTGGACTTCGACAAGGCGCCGAAGCAGGGTGACGAGGGGGCGCCCGACGCCTGGCTGGTGTTCGAGCCCAGTGTGCGCGAAGGGCTGCGTGACCTGGCGGCTGGATCCGAGGTCATGGTGCTCACCTGGCTCGACCGCGCGAGCCGCGATGTCCTGGTGGTGCACCCGCGCGGCGACGCGGCACGGCCAAAGACGGGTGTGTTCTCCACCCGTTCCCCCGCCCGCCCGAATCCCATCGGGCTGCACCGGGTGCGGATCCTGTCCATCGAGGGCATGAGGGTGTGCGTAGCGAACCTCGAGGCGCTGGACGGCACGCCCGTGCTCGATGTGAAGCCTGTACTCGACGAAGGAGTTGAACGGTGATGGCCCCACTGCCCCGCCCCCCGAAAGAGCGCAAGCAGGACACGCTGGACCGGCTGGAGAAGGACACCGACGCGTGGGTCGCCACGGCCGACGCGGAAAGCGGTACGCCGTACATGGTGCCGCTGTCCTTCCTGTGGGACGGCGAGACCCTGCTGGTGGCGACACCGGCGTCCAGCCCGACCGGCCGGAATCTGCGGGCCACCGGACGGGTCCGCATCGGCATCGGACCGACCCGCGACGTCGTCCTCGTCGAGGGGGAGGCCGACACGCTGACGGCCGACGGGCTCGGGGAGGACGTCGGCGACGCCTTCGCGGTCAAGACCGGTTTCGACCCGCGCCAACTCGTCAGCCCGTACCTCTACTTCCGTATCCGTCCGCGACGGGTCCAGGCCTGGCGCGAGGCCAATGAGCTGGACGGCCGCGAGCTGATGAGGGAGGGGCGCTGGCTGGTCGACTGACTGATCCCTGGTCGGCGTGACGACCACACCGAGGCCCGGGATGCCGGGCTTTGCTGCGGACCCGGCCGCGGCGGCGACACTCCCCCGAGTGTGGCTGGCCACGCCGAGCACCACCAGGGCCGGATCCGATGCACCGATCCAAACAGTCACCCCCAACAGATCGCTAACATGTGGCCAACGCTTGGCTTATTGACGCCCTAGGAAGGCGCCTGTGACTGGTGGGGAGGACGCGGATGCGGTTCGGGCTGCTCGGCCCCCCGGCCGTGCACGGCTCCGCCGGTGAGCCGCGCCCCCTGCGCAGCGCCAAGGCCCGTGCCCTGCTTGCCGCGTTGCTGCTGCGGGCGAATCGCGTCGTTCCCGTCGGCGAGCTCAAGGCCGCTCTCTGGGGCGACGACCCGCCCGCCTCCGCCCATGCCTCCCTGCACAACCATGTGACCCGGCTGCGCCGGCTGCTCGCCGAGGACGACCGGCTGCGGGCAGTGCCGCCCGGCTATCTGCTCCGGGTCGAGCCGGGGGAGCTGGACACCGAGGTCTTCGAGGAGCAGGTGCGCACCGCCCGGGCGGCGCACGGCCGCGGGGACTGGGAGGCCGTCGCCGAGGCCGCCCGCGCCGGGCTCGCGCTGTGGCGCGGCACCCCGCTGGCCGGGCTCTACGACCCCGAGGAGGGCACTCCCGCCCTCGCCCAACGGCTGCGGGAGTCACGGCTGCTGATGCTGGAGTGGCGGTACGACGCCGATCTCGAGCTCGGCCGCCATGACGGCCTCGGGCCCGAACTGGCCGCGCTGATCGCGGAGTTCCCCCTGCGTGAGGCATTCCACCGGCAGCTCATGCTGGCCCTGCACCGTACGGGCCGGCAGGCCGAGGCGCTCGCCGCGTATCAGTCGCTGCGCGCCACGCTCGTGGAGGAATTGGGCGTCGACCCGGGCCCGGTCGTGCAGGAGGCCCACCAGGAGGTGCTCCGTACCCCCGCCGCCGCGGTCGAGTCCCGGCCGCCGCGTCCCGCCCAACTGCCGCCCGCACCGGCTCACTTCACCGGGCGCGACGCGTTCGTCGCCGACCTCTGCAAGACGCTGACCAGCCCGGGCGAGGGTCCCGCCGTGGTCTCCGGCATGGCCGGAGTCGGCAAGTCCGCGCTCGCGGTGCATGTCGCCCACGCGCTGCGCGATCAGTTCCCCGACGGGCAGCTGTACTTCAACCTGCACGGTGCCACCCCCGGCGTGACCCCGCTCGAACCGGGCCAAGCGCTCTCCGGGCTGCTGCGCGACCTCGGCGTCGACCCCCGGCAGGTGCCCGACCACATGGACGCGGCAGCCGCCCTGCTGCGGTCCACCCTCGCGCCGACCCGGACCCTTCTCGTACTCGACGACGCGGCCTCCGCCGCGCAGGTGCGGCCGCTGCTGCCCGCCGGGCCCGGTTGCGCGGTGGTCGTCACCAGCCGTTCCCCGCTGACCGCGCTCGACGGCGCGGCCCGCTTCCCGCTCGCGCCGCTGTCCGCCGAGGACAGCGGGACGCTGCTGCGGGCGGTCTCGGGCCGCGGCCTCGACGAGGGCCTGGAGCGGCTGGTCGAACGCTGCGGCCGGCTGCCCCTCGCGCTGCGCGTCGTCGCCGCCCGCCTCGCCGCCCGCCGTGCGCTCACCCCGCACGTACTCGCCGGTCTCCTCGACGCCGAGGCCGGCCGGCTCGACCACCTCGAGTACGACGACCTGAGCGTGCGCGGCTCGCTCGCGGTCGCGTACGACGGCCTCGATGCGGACGCGGCGCTCGCGCTGCGCCGCCTCGGCGCGGTGGACCTGCCCGAGTACGGCGCCCCCGCCGTCGCCCGGCTGATGGACAGCGACGAGCGGCGTGCCGTGGGAGCCCTCGACCGGCTCGTCGATGTGGCGCTGCTCGAAGAGGTCTCGTACGGACGCTTCGTCCCGCACGATCTCGTACGGGACTTCGCCCGCGAACTCGCCGAACGGGACGACGGCCGGCAGCAGGCGGCCGACCGCGTCCTGCGCTGGTACGCCGAGGCCGCCCGCCAGACGGGCGTGGCCCTGCTCCCGCGCGGCCCCGAGGCGGAGCTCCGGCTGCCTGAGCCGATCGGTGAGGCGGCCCCCTTCGACACCCCCGAAGCGGCCCTGGCCTGGGGCGATCTCGAACTGGTCAATCTGGTCGCGCTCACCGAGCGGTACGCCGCAGCCTCCAGGACGGTGCTGCTGCTCGTACGGTCCTGCTTCACCTATCTCCAGCACCGCGGCAGACCCCAGGAGCTGGCTGCCCTCAACCGCGTTGCCCTGGACGCCGCCCGTGCCTCCGGCGACCCCGAGACCGAGGCGCACGCCCTGAGCGACCTGGCCGGGATGAACTTCCTCACCGGCAGGCCCGAACGGGCCCTGCCGCTGAACGAGGAGGCGATCGCCGTCTGGCGCGCGCTCGGCAACGAACGCCGTTTGCAGCGCGGCCTCGGCAACCGCGGCATGCTGCTGGAGAGCCTGGGCCGCCACAAGGAGGCGGCCGAGGCACTGGAATCCAGCCTGGAGCTCGCCCGCAGGCTCGGCGACGCGCACGCAGAGGCGATCGTGCTGAGCCATCTGGGCAATCTGTACGAGCACAGCGACGCCCGGGCGGCCATCGCGTACCACGAACGCAGCCTCGAAGCCGGGGTGCGCCTTGCGAGCGACATGCTCCAGGAGACCGCTCACTGCAATATCGGCTACGCCTACCTCACCCTCGGCGAACCGGCCTCGGCCGCCGCGCACTTCGACGAGAGCCTGCGCATCCTCGGCGACGACGGCCACTGGCACGGCCAGTCCCAGACCCGCGTCGGCCGGGTCCGCGCACTGCGGGGCCTCGGCCGCACCGAGGAGGCCGCCCGCGAGTGCGCCCTCCTGCTGGAACGCGCCGAGTCGCGCACCGACGCCTACATGGTGGGGCTCGCCCGCCACCAGCGCGGTCTGCTGCTGCAGTCCGAGGGGCGCGAGGACGAGGCGCGTGAGCAGTGGCGGCTGGCGGTGGCGACGCTGGAGGCGTTCGACGGGGCGTACGAGTCGACGCTCGGCGAGCTGCGGGAACTGCTTGGCCGCTCGCTGACCGCCTGAGCGTTTCCTGTGAAACATTCCCTCGGTGCCACCGCGTCGATGAGATGAAGGGGTGAGAGACCCCGCTCGACACAACGGTGATGAACGGGGAGGGCATGAGACAGTCCCGCGCGGACGAGTTCATGGAATTCGCAGCCGGTCGCACAGGCCATCTCTTTCGCTCCGCATGTCTGCTCACCAGCGGCGACACCCATCTCGCCGAGGATCTGGTGCAGGAGACGCTGAGCCGGATGTATGTGGTGTGGGGCCGGATGGCGCGGGTGGACAACCCTGCGGCGTACTCCCAGACCGTCCTGGTACGGGCGTTCCTCAGCCACCGCCGGCGGCGCTCGGCCACCGAGCGCCCGCTGGCCGAGGTGCCGGACGCAACTGCGGCACCGGGCACCGACCAGGAGGTGCGGCTGTCCCTGCTGACGGCGCTGGGGGAACTGGCGCCGAAGGACCGGGCGGTGGTGGTGCTGCGGTACTGGGAGGACCGCAGCATCGAGGAGACCGCCGAGGCGATGAACGCGAGCACGGCCGCGGTACGGACCCGGTCGACGCGGGCGCTGGCGAAACTGCGGGCCGTGCTGGGCACGAGCCTGGCCGAGTTCGTCGCGCCGTGACCCGATCCGATCCGACCCGATCCGATCCGACCCGAGCAATCCCCCGGACTTACCCAGAACTGGTGGTTCCCCATGTCTTTCGAGGACGAACTCGGCGAGGCGCTGCGCCGTATCGGCAACACCTTCGACAGCGACCAGCAGACTCTGCTCACGTCGGGCCTGCAACGCGGCCGGCGGACGGTCCGCCGCAGACGCGTCCTCGCGGTCACGGCGAGCGTGGTGGCCCTGGGGCTGATGGGTTCGGGGGCGTACGCGGGCGGACTGCTCGACGAACTCCGCGGGACCGAGGTCGCCAAGGAGGCGCCCTCGGTGGACAGCGGCCGGGTCTTCGAGATCTGGAAGAAGCTGGTCCCGAAGGGGACGTTCAGCCAGGAGCGGGTGCTGCCGCGGAAGGCGGGGGAGTACGCGCATGTGTCGTTCGTGTACGACGACGGCAAGGGGGCGGGTCTCGTCGAGTTCCGGATGGGCGAGTTCGACCCGCGGCAGGCCACAGAGAACTGCCCTCCGGGCAACGACGCGAAATGCTCCTCCAGGACGGCGTCGGACAGCGCCCGGAATCTGTATGTCGAGAGTCACAAAGCCCCTTACACCACGCTCGAAACCAAGTCCGTGCGGAAGCAGATCGTCACGCCCGAGGGCTTCTTCGTCGAAGCCACCGTGTGGAACACCCCCGACCCCAAGCAGGCCACGGGGACTCGGAAGGTGCCGGTCATGTACGACCTGAACCGGCTCAACGCCAACGAGTGGCGGGAGGAGCTGAAGAAGTTCCCCAAGCCGGATCCGCTGCTGGGTGAGCCCGCGATGAACCCGGCCTTCGTCGCGCCGTCCGCCAAGGTGTCCGGCGCTCAGTTGATCGGCACGCTCAAAGGGCTGCTGCCGAACGGCACGATCAGCGCGGAGAAGGGCCGGGGCACGGGTGACCAGTTGGGCCCGGCCGCCTCGGTCGTGCACGACGACGGTAAGGGCAGGGCCGCCATTGACGTCAGGCTGTACCGCGTCGACCCGGACGGTTACTCGACCCGGCAGTACACCATGTGCCGGACGACCGGCACCTCGATCCCGTACGACAAGTGCAAGAGGGAGAAGCTCCCGGACGGGTCCGTCGTGCGGGTCTACCAGCTCGACTACAGCGTGAAGAGACAGGACAGGAAAGAGTGGCGGGCCACCTATGTCTCGCCGCGCGGGGACATGGTGGAGGTCGTCGAACGGGACGGCGTCGCGGCAGAGGGCCCGGCGACGCGGGACGAGCCGCCGCTCTCGCGTGCGCAGGTGAGGGCATTGGCGATGTCTCCTCAGTGGCGCACCGCGCTCAACGAACTGCCGGTTGCGCCGAAGGAGACGGTCGGCGGTCCCACCCGGCCCACCTGGGACCAGGTCTTCATGGAGGCGCGGAACCTGGGCTCTGTGCGCCGTTACATCAAGAACGGGCACTCCCACGAAAGGGTGTGTGCCGGCGCGTGCTGGTCGCAGAACATCGTCAACAGCGACGGCCTGGGACCCGGAATGATCCAGATCGGCTTCGACGACAGCAAGGTGAACAAGGGCACGGAAGAACGTGTCAGCGTCCGGCAGGAGCGGGTGGAGGGCGGCGGTAAGGGCGTGATCCGCTGGATCGTCACGGGCAGCCGACCGGGCGGCCGCGAGGTGATCGTGACCGCCTACAACGCGCCCGGCCCGGATGCCGACGCGACGCGCAACAGCCCACCGATCAATGTGCCGATGCTCAAGATGATCGCGCTGGACAACGAGTGGAACAACAAGGTCTACCTCAGGGCGGCCGAGGAGACGCTTCCCACCGGCTGACTCACTTCGCGTCGGCGTAGCACTGAACCACCGCCGTCGTGAACGGAAAACGCACCGGAGTCTCCCCGAAGGCGATCCGCCCGGCCAGCTCCCCGGCCGCGCGGATCGCCTGTGCGACCTCGTCCGCCTCCTCGGCCGGGCAGTGCACGATTACCTCGTCGTGCTGGAAGAAGACCAGCTCCGCGCGCATGCCCGCCGTCGCCTGCCGCAGCGCGGCCAGAAGCAGCAGCGCCCAGTCCGCCGCGCTGCCCTGCACCACGAAGTTACGGGTGAAACGGCCCCGCGCCCGGGCATTCGACGACGCGTAGCCGGGCGTGAACCCGCCTTCCTGGGACGGAAGTTCCCCCTGGGGCGGGAGTTCCTCCTGCGGGATGCCCGCCTCGTCGTCCTCGCCCGACCCCACCGCGCGCGGGCTGGTGCGGCCCAGCCAGGTGCGTACCAGACGGCCTTCCTCGCCCGCCCGCGCCGCCTCGTCCACATACGACACGGCGAGCGGGAATCTGCGCCGCAGCATCGCCAGGTTCTTCAGGCCGTCGCCCGACGTCTGGCCGTAGATCGCGCCCAGCAGGGCGACCTTGGCGTGGTCGCGGTCGCCGGAGAAGGCCCGGTCCGACAGGGCCTTGTACAGATCGCCCTCGTGGCCCGCGACCTCCATCAGGCCCCGGTCGCGCGAGATCGCGGCCAGCACCCGCGGCTCCATCTGGTCGGCGTCGGCGACCACCAGACGCCAGCCCTCGTCCGCGACCACCGCGCGACGGATCACCTTCGGTATCTGAAGTGCCCCGCCGCCGTTGGTCGTCCAGCGGCCCGAGACCGTGCCGCCGGGCAGATACTCGGGCCGAAAGCGCCCGTCCCGCACCCAGTCCTGGAGCCAGCTCCAGCCGTGCGCCGTCCAGATCCGGTACAGCTTCTTGTACTGGATCAGGGGCTTCACCGCCGGGTGGTCGATCTCCTCCAGCTCCCAACGGCGCGTCGACTTCACCTTGATACCGGCCTGGCCGAACGCCTTCACCACGTCCGCGGGCAGATCGGGGCGCACCCGGCGTCCGAACGCCTCCGACACCTCGTCCGCCAGCTCCGCGAGGCGGCGCGGCTCGCCCCCGCCCGCATACCGCTCGCCCAACAGCTCGTGCAGCACCTGGCGGTGGACGTCCGCGCGCCACGGCAGCCCCGCGCGGTTCATCTCCGCGGCCACCAGCATCCCCGCCGACTCCGCGGCCGTCAGCAGCCGCATCCGCCCGGGGTGCTCGGCGGCCTCGTGTCTTCGCTGCTGGTCGGCGTAGACATCGAGCAGGGCATCGAGCGGTACGGGCACGGGCTGCGGCTCGAAGAGCGAGGACTGCGAGCCCGGTTCGGCCCCGCGCTGCGGCGGATCGGGCGGTACGGGGCTGTTCCGCAGCCGGGCCCAGGCGGCCGCCGCCGACCGGGGCTCCCCCAGACGTCCTTCGTGGCCGAGCAGCAACAGCTCCGCGTCCTCGATGTCGTAACACCGCTCGACGCGCACGCCGGCCGCCAGCAGGCGTGGATAGATCTCGGCGGTGGAGCGCCAGACCCACCGGCCCACGTCCGGCCGGGAGCGGACGGCCCCGACCAGATCGGGCTCCTCCTGGACGGGCCCGGCGGGCAGCCCGTCGGAGCCGAGGGGGACGAGCCGCGCCCCGTCGCCCTCCGCAGCCGCCAGAGCCCATCGTTCGCCCATGGGTTCGAGTGTGGCAGCCGCCACTGACAATCGCCGGGTCCGACAGCTACGCCACGGCGTGGAACAGCGCCGAGGCCTCGCCCCGCGACGCGACCCCCAGCTTGGTCAGGATGTTCGCGACATGGAACTTCACCGTCGACTCGCTGATGTGCAGCTCCTGCGCGATCACGCGGTTGCGGTGCCCGCGGGCCAGCTGCGTCAGCACCTCCAGTTCACGCGCCCCCAGCGAGCCGAGCGGATCGGTGGGCATGGGCTGGGGCGTCCCCAGCGGGAACGTCGCCGTGATCGTCGTGCCCCAGCCCGGCACCGCGTCCACGTCCAGCCGCCCGCCCAGCGCGTCGAGCCGCTCCCCGACCCGGTGGGCGCCGAGCGCGCAGGAGGTGAGCTCGCCGGGGCCGTCGTCCCGTACCGTCACGCGCAGCTCGGTCTCGGTCAGATGCCAGCCGACATGGATCCGGCCGAGCCGGTCCTGTTCGAGGACGGTCAGCAGCAGGGCCCGTGCGACCGCGCGCGCCGCGTGCGCCACATCGGCGGCCAGCGGCCGGGCGGTGTCCGGGGCACCCAGCTCAAGACGGACCGGGCTGTAGCGCAGCATCGGCCGCAGCGAGTCCGCGAGCCGGGCGAAGGCCTGTCCGGCGGGCTCCTCGGCGACTGCCTGGTCCCGTTCCCGTTCGGTCCGCAGCTCCACCAGTGCGGTGACGGCGAGGTCGACGGCGGCGGCGCGGGCGGCGCTGTCGTCGAGACCCCGGCTGCGCAACACTCCGAGCAGTCCGGACAGCGCGGTCGCATGAGTCTCGGTCAGCTCGGCGATCACCCTGGCCCGTTCGCCGGCCGAGGCCCGCGACTGGGCCAGCGCACCCGGCACCGCTTCGGTGGCGAGCCGGTCGAAGTGGCTGGTCACCAGGTCCCACATGGCCTGTACGACGGCGGTGTCGGGCGCGGCGATGACGCTGTCCGCACTCCGTACGAGCACGAGCAGGGCCCCTCGCGCGGTCGCGTCGCTGGCCACCGCGAGCACCGGGTACTGGGTCCCGCCGATCTGCGCCGTGCCCTGCCAGGACTGTCCGGCGGGCACCGATGCGACCAGCGGATGCAGGTCGGCGGCGGTGATCCGGCCGGCCGGTGAACCGCTCTCGCCGTGCGTTTTGAACGGCGAGTGCGCGCAGTGCGTGGAGAGCTCGGCCGCGGCCAGATGCGGGACGAGCCCGTGCAGGGTCGCGGACAACCGGGGCAGGATTTCGCCCAGCGGCTGCCGGATCACCTCGTAGGCGGCGGCCAGGACGGACGCGGCGGGCGTGGATCCGGTGAGTTCCATGACGGCCAGCGTACGACCGCGGGCGGCGCGGGCGGCTGTCCCTTCGGCCAGGTCGAACCGTCCGAAAGGCGGGCCGGGTATGGCCACCCGGGGATCGAATGTTGAACCCGGCGGAAGGAGCCAGACATGGAAGCGATCGTCTTCGAAGAGTTCGGCGGACCCGACGTGCTGCGCCTCACGGAGGCCGCGGAGCCGCACGCGGGACCGGGACAGGTACGGGTGAGGGTCAAGGCTGTGGGCGTCAACCCGGCTGACTACAAGATCCGTTACGGCTGGATGCAGCAGGTCTTCCCGACGTCGCTGCCCGCGACTTTGGGTCTGGAGTTCGCCGGGATCGTCGACGAGGTCGGCGAGGGCGTGAACGGCGCCGCCGTCGGCGACGAGGTCCTGGGGTGGACCGTTGCCGGGGCGTACGCCCAGTACGCCCTGGCCGAGTCGTTCGCCCCCAAGCCTGCCGGGCTCGGCTGGGCGGAGGCGGCGGCCCTGCCGGTCGCGACCGAGACCGCCCAGCGGGTGCTCGACCTGCTCAAGGTGCAGGCGGGCGAGACTCTGCTGCTGCACGGGGCCGCGGGCGCGGTCGGCGCGGCCGCCACCCAGCTCGCGGTGGCGGCGGGCGTGACGGTCATCGGCACGGCCTCTCCGGCCGGTCACGACTATCTGCGGGAACTGGGCGCGACCCCGGTGGCGTACGGAGACGGTCTTGCCGAGCGGGTGCGCGCGGCGGCTCCCCAGGGTGTGGACGCCGTCTTCGACGCGGCGGGCAAGGGGGTGCTGCCGCTCTCGATCGAACTGCGCGGGGGCACGACCGAGCGGATCGTCACCATCGCGGACCCGGAGGCGCAGGCGCACGGGGTGACGTTCTCGGGGGGCGGCACGGAGCGGCCCGAGATAGCGCTTGCGGGCCATGCCCGACTGGCGGCCGACGGGCGGCTGCGGATTCCGGTGGTGGAGGTCTTCCCGCTGGCGGAGGCTTCGAAGGCGCATGCGCTGAGCGAGACGGGCCATGTGTGGGGGAAGCTGGTGATCACCCCGTAGCGGGCGCCCTGCGTGACCACCGGTCCCGCGATCTCCCTGTCGGTCGGCCTCTCTAGGATCGAGCGAGTTGTTCGAGCTGAACCAGGGGTGGGAAATCGTGGTACGAAGTCGAGGCCAAAGACGCGTTGTGGGCGCGGGGCTGGTCCCTGCGGCCCTGCTGATGGGGGTGCTGAGCGGCTGCTCGTCGGAGCCGAAGCCGGACCGGCCGACGGGCGCTGCGAAGACCACGGCGAAGGACACGGCGAAGGACACGGCGAAGGACACGGCGAAGACCGGGACGCCGACCGCGGCCAAGGGCGGCACGGTCGGGGGCGCGGGCTCGCCGTGCGCCCTGCCCGTCTCGTTCGACCTCGCCGCCGACTGGAAGCCGAAGGCGGTCAGGGACGACCCCACCTTCGGGCTGACCAAGCAGGGTCCCGTCACGCTCGTCTGCGAGATCGACGCGAAGCCCGCCGGGCACATCGGCTTCATCCGTGTCTGGACCGGGGGCGCCGTTGGCGACGACCCGCGCAAGGCGCTCGAAGCCTTCGTCGCCGAGGAGGCGAAGAGCCGGGACAAGGTCGTGTACTCGCAGACGAAGGCGGGCGAGTACGCGGCGGCCGAGGTGAACTACCTCAACACCAACGAGTTCCTGGATGAGCCCAAGAAGGAGCGGGCGCTCGCCTTCACCACGGGAAAGGGCGTGGTCGTCGTGCATCTGGGCGGACTGGACTCCGAGGAGCACGAGGCGATGCTCCCGGCGTACGAACTGGCGAAGAAGAGCGTCCGCAACGCGTGACGCAGGGGGCGCGTCGTACATCCCCCTCCGCCGCGCGGCGGAGCGGGATGCTCCCGTACGGCGATGTGGCGCACCTGCCCCCGGCCGGAGCATGAACGCATGCTGAAGGTGAGTGCTCTTGAGAACGTGCCGCGCTGGGCAGTGCTCGCGGCCCACGCCGTCCCTCTGGTCACCCTGCCGTCGGGCCTGTGGCGGATCGCCCTGGCCGCGGGGGTGCCCGTGCTCGACGGTGCCGTCCCGAACGGGGGCGAGGCCCTCTACATCGTCATGCTCAGTGTGGTCTCCGAGTGCCTCGCGCTGCTGACGCTCGGTCTGGTCCGGCCGTGGGGCGAGGTGGTCCCCGGCTGGATCCCGCTGCTCGGCGGACGGCGGGTGCGACCGCTTGCCGCGGTGGTCCCCGCCCTGCTGGGCGCGAGTGGGCTGCTCGGGCTGTGCGCGTGGTCGTTCTATGCGCAGTTCGCCGGTCTCGGCGAGGGATTCGGCGCCGGGCCGTTCCAGGACGCGCTGATGGTGGCCTGCTACGCACCGCTGCTGGCCTGGCCTCCGCTGCTGACGGCGGTGACGATCGCGTACCACCGGCGCAGGCGCGAGAGCCTGGCGACGGCCTGAGCGCAGCAGGGGGGCGCCCTCGGGGGCCTGTCATACCCGCCTGGGATCATCGGTACGTGAGCACGGTCGAGAAGGCGCTGGCAGGCGCGCTGTACGTGGAGGACGACTCGGCGCTGGACACCGCGGCCTCGCTGCTCGCGGCGGACCCGGCCGCCGATGCGGAACTGCGGCAGCGCGGCGAGGAGTTCGTGCGCCGGGCGTGGGAGCGGGGCTGGCAGCCGGCCGATGTCGTACGGCTCGTGAGGCGCGACCTCGACGAGACGCACGAGCGGCTGGCCGCCGAGCTGATCACGGGGGAGAGCAGGCGGTACGAACACCCCACCCCGCGCTGGACGGCGCAGCTCACCGAGCTGGCGGCGTACGTCCCGTACCGCGCCGACCGCTTCTCGTACGCCACGGCGGTGCTGGAGCTGTACCGGCTGCTGGTCCGGCTGCCTTCCATCGAGCCGGTCGGCCCGGTGCCCGGCGCGTCCGCCCTGCACGTGGCCCCGTCGGCGGGGGAGCCGCGGATGCTCAGCCGTATCCGTGCCCTGCTCGCCAAGGCGGAGGCGACGGGCTACCCGGACGAGGCGGAGGCGCTCACCGCCAAGGCGCAGGAACTCATGGCCCGCCACAGCGTCGACGAGGCCCTGCTCGCGGCGCGGACCCATCGCCCGGACGCCCCGGCGGCCTGCCGCATCGGCGTGGACGCGCCGTACGAGACGGCCAAGGCGATCCTGCTGGACGCGGTCGCCTCCGCGAACCACTGCCGTGCCGTGTGGAACAGCGCCTTCGGTTTCTCGACGGTCGTCGGCTTCGAGGCCGATCTGGAGGGGGTCGAGCTGCTGTACACCTCACTGCTGGTGCAGGGGACGGCGGCGATGACGCGGGCGGAGACGGGCCAGCGCGCCGGTGGCCGCAAGCGGACGAAGACTTTCCGGCAGTCGTTCCTGGTGGCGTACGCGAGCCGGCTCGGCGAACGCCTGGCGGCGGCGAGTGGAAGCGTGACCGCCGCCGCGGATCTGCTGCCCGTGCTGGCGTCCCGGGACGTGGCGGTCACGGATCGCGCGGACCAGATGTTCCCGCAGACGACGAGCACGCGGGTGCGCGGGGTGACGGACCTGGCGGGCTGGGAGCACGGCACGACGGCGGCGGACGGCGCGCACATGCCGAAGGCGCACCCTCAGCTTCCTTGACGACTTCCTTGATGGCTGCTTGACGCCCGAGCTCGGGGACGCGTAGTTCCACGGCGGACCCCTGCCCCGCCCGGCGGCAGGGCAGGGGTCCGTGGATCAGCGCTGCTGGACGAGCGCCTTGCCCGCGCGGGCGTCCGCGGAGCAGGACTGCTTCTCCGCATCGGTCATCTTGCGGCTCTTGACGACCACCGCGTTGCTCGTGCCGTCCGTGCCGTTCGGGGCCGGACCGGTGATGGTGTCCTGCCAGAACCAGTAGTAGTGACCCCACTTGGGGCTGTCGTAGTGGGTCTGCCAGGTGCCCGAGACCTTCTGCATCACCTGGGCGCGGGAGATCCAGCCCACTTCACCGGGCTTGACCGTCATGCCCAGGGAGCTGCTCTCCGAGTGCGTGCTCGACCAGGTGTGGCTGTAGGTCGCCGTCACACTCAGGTCGATGATGCCCGCGATCTTGCCGCCCGCGGTGACCGAGACGCCGGCCGAGTCGGTCGAGCCCACGGTGTCGTTCCAGGTCATGGACTGAGTGGCGTCCGACGTACTGCAGTTGAAGAGCGAGTCGGAGACCTGGCGGAACTCACCCAGGTACGCCTCGCCCAGCTGGGGGGAGTTGAAGGAACACTTGCCCTCGCCCGAGGCACAGTCCGCCGTCAGCTGCTGCAGTGTCGGCTGCTCGTCGGCGACCGCGGACGGGGCGGCCGCCGCCGCTATCCCGCATGCGGCCACGGCTGTGACCAGTAAACGGCCGGCGTACCGCATGGCGCGGTTGTTCGTCATCCTGTTGCCTTTCGCATGTGCTGGGGGGCCGGTGAATCCGCCCGCGGGCAACGGGAGTTGAGGCGCCTGATGCCCGCCGACGATCACCGCCTGTTGCGTCTGCGATTGTTGCGACAACAAGCCCGACACGCCAGGGGCGCGCAACGACGAAGGGCCACGGACCCGGTGAAGGTCCGTGGCCCGTAGGCCCTGTCCGGCCGATCTTGCCGGGTTCGCGTGCCCTGGCACGCACATCTGCTGCGTTGTCGTCAGTCGCCGACGCTCCGCGTGGGCTCCTTCCTCCGCCTTGCATCTGCACGCACCAGACCCTCCCCCTACGCCCTGGGGGCGTGGGGGGACCCCCACTCACTGATCCGGCCTGATCGACCGGACAGGACCTAACCGGCCGTGTACGTCAGGGAGTCGGGAAGCCGGTCGGCAGGCCCGTCGGCAGCTTGCCCGCCGCCGACTTGGTCAGCGTGTCCTTCGCGCCCTTGTCCCACGAGACGACCAGCGTCTTGCCGTCGTTCGACTCGATCGAGCCCATCGTGCGGTCGGTGTTCCCGTCCGCACACTTCAGCGACAGCATCTGCGTGCCCATGTCCGACACCTCGCCGGTGCAGGCGTGCCCGTCGGCCAGCAGCACCGCCTTCGTCCCGGTGACGGCCAGGGACACGGCCTTGCCCTCGGTCACGCCTGCCCAGGCGCCCTCGATGTTCCCGCTGTCCCCGCCCGCGCCGGCGTCGCCGCCCGCGTTCGTCGGCGCCGTGGACGCCTTCTCCTTGCCCGCGTCGTCACCGCCGTCGCTGCCACAGCCGGACAGCACGAGAGCGGCGGCCGCGACGAGACCCGCCGCGGCGACCGATGTACGTACGCGCTTGTGCACTTCTCTGTCCCCCTTGTCGGTTCCAAGACCGCGCCAAGCTACCAGGAGGACGTCCGCACCCCCGGCAGGAACCCGGCGTGCGCCTGCTCACGCATCCGCACCCGCGACAGGCCGAACTTCCGCAGATGCCCGCGCGGCAAGTGATTGCGTGGACGTGGGAGCCAGAACGGCCCGGCATACGTCTCTTCCTTGTGCAGGCACCCTTCTCTTCCTTGTGCAGGCACCCTTCAGGCACTGCGGGAGACGCTGGACCGGCTCGGGCCGCGGCCGTGGGAGCTGTAATCGGAGGACCACCCCGCGTGCACGTGCATCTGCCCGGGCATCTGCTCATGCATTGGCATATGAACACAGCTATGATCCGGGATAGTTGACACCTGCACCTTGCATCCCGGGAGCGACTTGTGCACCACGTGTACAACGGCATGGCGGCCACGGAGCTTCACGGTGTCGTCTGGCAGAAGAGCAGACACAGCAACTCCCAGGGCTCCTGTGTGGAGTTCGCCAAGCTCCCCGGCGGGGACGTGGCGATGCGCAACTCACGGCACCCCGACGGCCCCGCACTCGTATATACGCCTGCGGAGATCGAAGCGTTGCTTCTGGGCGTCAAGGACGGAGAGTTCGACCATCTGATCGCGTGATCGCGGGGAGCCGGCCCACCGAGGGGTCGGCTCAACCCGCGAGAAGCCGGCCGAAACCGGCGAAGCCGGCGGGGCTAGCCGAGGCGGAACAGCGCCCAGACCACCTTGCCGTGCAGTGCCCCGGCCAGCGGGTGCCACCCCCAGCTGTCGCTGAAGGAGTCCACCAGAAACAGGCCCCGGCCCGACTCGGCCGCGCCGCTGGGGTCCGGAAAAGGGGCGTCGTCGCTCTCGCCGGCCGCCCCCGGGCTGTCATGGCTGGGATCGCGTACCGCGCACACCAGTCGGGTCGTCCAGCGCATCAAGTGCAGCCGTACGGGACAGTCCTGGTTCTCCCGGGGAGTCTCCGCGGGCAGCGCGTGCCGCAGTGCATTGGTGACGAGTTCGGAGACGACCAGCGCGACATCGTCGAAACGGTCGTTCAGATCCCACTGCCCGAGCGTTGCCTTGGTGAACTGCCGGGCCCCGCGCACCGCTTCATAGCGGGCGGGCAGGGCGCACGAGGCGGAGCTGGAGACCGCTGCGGGATCGATGGGGGGAAGCCCCTGCCGTAACGGCTCGAGCATGGTCGATCCATTCATCCCCATGCGAGGCACTCCCGGGAATCGCGGCTGTGACGCTACAACACGTACGAGCATGCAGGTGCGCGAGCACCATGGTTCCGAATGCGTACGGCAGATGCAAGGGCAGATGCACGTGCACGCGCCCGACCTGTCCAACCCCGTGCCGATTCTTTCTCATTTCTTCCCCCAATCTCTTTCGCCCCCTTCCCAAGGCCTTCTCATTTCCGTAATCGAATGAGTACGGGGTGAAGCGTTTTGGTGGCAGAATCCCGGGTCTCGGGGTTCGGGGGTGCTCCGTCAGGCCAACCGAAGTAGCGATGAAGAGCGATGGGGAGGGCTGGAGTCGTGACCGCAAGTGAGTCGAGCGGTTCCGTGGTGCGGCGCATCCTGTTGGGCTCGCAGCTGAGGCGGCTGCGCGAATCACGCGGCATCACCCGAGAGGCCGCCGGCTACTCGATCCGCGCATCCGAGTCAAAGATCAGCCGCATGGAGTTGGGACGGGTGAGCTTCAAGGCGAGGGACGTCGAAGATCTGCTGACGCTTTACGGAGTCACCGACGAGGCGGAGCGCGGATCCCTGCTGGGCCTCGCCAAAGAGGCCAATGTCGCCGGATGGTGGCACAGTTACGGCGATGTGCTGCCCGGCTGGTTTCAGACATATGTAGGGCTGGAAGGCGCCGCCTCGCTGATCCAGATCTACGAGGTGCAGTTCGTGCACGGACTGCTGCAGACCGAGGCGTACGCCCACGCCGTCGTCAGCCGCGGCATCCCCGACGCCCCTCGGGCCGAGATCGACCGCCGGGTCGCGCTCCGCCTGGAGCGCCAGAAGGTCCTCGTCTCCGAGCGTGCCCCCCGCTTCCACGCCGTCCTCGACGAGGCCGCACTGCGCCGCCCGTACGGCGACCGGGCGGTTATGCAGGGCCAGTTGAGGCATCTGATCGAGGTGTCCGAGCAGTCGAACATCACCCTGCAGGTGATGCCCTTCAGCTTCGGCGGTCACGCGGGCGAGAGCGGCTCCTTCACCATGCTGCGCTTCCCCGAGTCGGACCTCTCCGACATCGTCTATCTGGAGCAGCTCACCAGCGCCCTGTATCTCGACAAGCGCGAAGAGGTGGCCCAGTACGAAAGGGCCATGAAGCGCCTGCAGGAGGACAGTCCGGATCCGGCCGAGAGCTGTGACCTTCTCCGGGGTCTACTCCAACTCACCTGAAACGCAAGTACGATGACGCGACATCAGCCATACAGCCATCTGCTTCTGCCGTAAGGAATCAGATCACATGTCCTTCTTCACCGAGCTGGCCCACCAGTACATCGATGGCGAGTGGAGGCCGGGCAGCGGCTCCTGGGACATCATCGATTTCAACCCGTACGACGGCGAGAAGCTGGCCTCGATCCCGGTCGCCACGGCGGCCGAGGTGGACCAGGCCTACCGCGCCGCCGAACGCGCGCAGAAGGCCTGGGGCGAGACCAACCCGTACTCCAGGAGGCTGGTCTTCGAGCGTGCCCTGCGCATCATCGAGGAGCGCGAGCAGGAGATCACCGAGACGATCATCGCGGAGCTCGGCGGCACGCATCTGAAGGCGGGCTTCGAGCTGCACCTCGCCAAGGAGTTCCTGCGCGAGGCGATCCAGCTCGCGCTGCGGCCCGAGGGCCGGATCCTGCCCTCGCCGGTCGACGGCAAGGAGAACCGCGTCTATCGGCTGCCGGTCGGTGTCGTGGGCGTCATCAGCCCCTTCAACTTCCCGTTCCTGCTGTCGATCAAGTCGGTGGCCCCGGCGCTGGCGCTGGGCAACGCGGTGGTCCTCAAGCCGCACCAGAACACCCCGATCTGCGGTGGATCCCTGGTGGCCAAGGTCTTCGAGGACGCGGGCCTGCCCGCCGGACTGCTGAACGTCGTCATCACCGACATAGCAGAGATAGGCGACGCGCTCCTGGAGCATCCGGTGCCGAAGGCCATCTCCTTCACCGGCTCCGACAAGGTGGGGCGCCATGTCGCCACGGTCTGCGCGGCCAACTTCAAGCGCGCCATCCTCGAACTGGGCGGCAACAGCGCGCTGATCGTGCTGGACGACGCGGACATCGACTACGCGGTGGACGCGGCGGTCTTCAGCCGCTACGTGCACCAGGGCCAGGTCTGCATGGCAGCCAACCGGGTTCTTGTGGACCGCAGTGTGGAGCAGGAGTTCACCGAGAAGTTCGTCGCCAAGGTCAAGACCCTCAAGGTCGGCGACCCGTCCGACCCGGGGACCCACATAGGCCCGCTCATCAACACCTCGCAGGCCGACGCCGTCACCGCGCTGGTCGAGCAGACCGTGGAAGCCGGCGCGACGGCGCTGCTGCACGGCGGCACCGAGGGCAATCTGGTGAGCCCGTCGGTGCTGACCGGCATCGCGGCCGACTCGCCTGTCCTGACGCAGGAGATCTTCGGCCCGGTGGCGCTGATAGTGCCGTTCGACGGCGAGGACGAGGCGGTCAGGATCGCCAATGACACTCCGTACGGGCTGAGCGGCGCGGTGCACACCGCGGACATCGAGCGGGGCGTACGGATCGCCAAGCGGATCGACACCGGCATGATCCACATCAACGACGGCACGGTCCACGACGAGCCGATCGTGCCCTTCGGCGGCGAGAAGCACTCGGGCAGCGGGCGGCTGAACGGGGAGTCGATGATCGAGGCGTTCACGACGCAGAAGTGGATCTCGGTGCAGCACGGCCGTTCACAGTTCCCGTTCTGACGTCTCTCGCCAGTCTTTCCCTCCACGGACCCTTGCGGACAGAAGCTGACCGCAAGGGTCCGTAGCTTTGTTGTTGTCAGGACGGCAGGACGGCAACAGCCAGGTTTGGAAGGGCGGACATCATGGTCACTCACGTTCCCGCAGAGGCTCACGGCGACGAGCGCGGCGCGCTTCTCTCGTTCGTCGAGGCGCAGCGCGGAGCCATCCGCCGCTCGGTGCTCGGACTCACCGAGGAGCAGGCGGCCGGCCGCCCGAGCGCCAGTGAGCTCTCGCTCTCCGGACTGCTCAAGCATGTCGCGGAGACGGAGCTCGGCTGGCTGCGTCTGGCGCAGCAGAAGCCCAACGAGAAGCAGCGCACCGAGGAGACGTGGGCGGACAGCTTCCGCCTGGTCGGCGACGAGACGGTCCCCGAGATGCTGGCGTTCTGGGATGCGGTCGCCAAGGAGACCGCGCAGTTCATCCACTCCGTGCCGAGCCTGGACGACACCTTCCCGCTGCCCGCGCAGCCCTGGTTCCCCAAGGACGGCGGGGTGTCGATGCGCTGGCTGCTGTTGCATCTGGTCGAGGAGATCGCCCGGCACGCGGGCCATGCGGACATCGTGCGCGAGTCCCTGGACGGAAAGACCGCGTTCGGGCTCGCGGCACTGGAGAGCGGCCAGAGCTGGGGCTGAGCCTGGCCGAGTACTCTATTCAAAGTTGAATAGAAAGGTGCGCGGATGTCAGCGATCCGGCTGCTGGTACTCGGCGCCGTACGCCAGCACGGGCGGGCGCACGGCTACCAGGTGCGCAACGACCTGGAGTACTGGGGAGCCCATGAGTGGTCCAACGCCAAGCCCGGATCGATCTATCACGCGCTGAAGCAGATGGCGAAGCAGGGGCTGCTGCACGCCCATGAGATCGCGCCGTCCACGGCCGGCGGGCCGCCGCGTACCGAGTACGAGATCACCGAGAAGGGCACCGAGGAGTTCTTCCAACTGCTGCGTGAGGCGCTGACGTCCTACGACCAGAAGACGGACGTGCTCTCGGCGGGGATCGGCTTCATCGTCTGTCTGAAGCGGGAGGAGGCGGTGGCGCTGCTGAAGGAACGGGTGCGCGGCCTGGAGGAGTGGCGGACTTCGGTGACCGAGTACTACACGCCGGCCGACGGGCCCGAGTCGATCGGGCACATCGGCGAGATCATGAACATGTGGGTGCACTCGTCGGACGCCGGAGCGGAGTGGACGCGGGGCCTGATCGAGCGGATCGAGGGCGGGGCGTACACATTCGCGGGGGAGGGGGAGCCCTTTGTGGGAGTGCTGGCGGAGGGCGAGGAAAACCCGTACGCGACGGGCGAGCCGCATGAGGGAGACCACGGCTGATCGAGTGACACACGGCACCACGACCAGGGGCGAGGGTCAGTGGTGGAACGCCGTCGCCGTCGCTGCGTCCTTGCTCAGGGGGTGCGGCTGGCGGCGCAGTTCAGGCAGCAGTCCTTGCAGGTCATCCATCAGCAGCTTCGCGAGATCCCCGGAGAATCCGTTGCGGCACACCACCCGCAGTACCGACAGATCCTCGCGGTTCGCGGGGAACGTGTACGCGGGCACCAGCCAGCCCTGTTCGCGCAGCCGCCGCGAGACGTCGAAGACGTCGAAGTTCTTGACGTCCGGCGCAGTGGTGAGCGCGAACACCGGCAACTCTTCGCCACGGGTGAGCAGTTGGAAGTCTCCCAGCTGCTCGAACTGGTCCGCGAGCCGGCGCGCAACGTCCCGGGACGTCTGCTGGACCGCCCGGAAGCCGTCCCGGCCGAGCCGCAGGAACGTGTAGTACTGCGCCACCACCTGCGCCCCGGGCCGCGAGAAGTTGAGGGCGAACGTGGGCATGTCGCCGCCCAGATAGTTGACCCGGAAGACCAGTTCCTCCGGCAGTTCGTCGGAGGTGCGCCACAGTGCCCAGCCGACCCCGGGATACACCAGGCCGTACTTGTGCCCCGAGGTGTTGATCGAGGACACCCTCGGCAACCTGAAGTCCCAGACCAGTCCCTCGTCCACGAAGGGCGCGACCATCGCGCCGGACGCCCCGTCGACATGAACGGGGATGTCCAGGCCCGTGAACTCCTGCAGGGCGTCCAGGGCGGCGCACACCTCCGCGACGGGCTCGTACGACCCGTCGAAGGTGGAGCCGAGCACGGTCACCACCCCGATGGTGTTCTCGTCGCAGAGGTCGGCCGCAGCCTGCGGATCGAGATGGAAGCGGTCCCCCTCCATGGGTACCAGCCGCGGCTCGACCTCCCAGAAGTTGCAGAACTTGTCCCAGCAGACCTGCACATTGATGCCCATCACCAGATTCGGCCGGGCGGTCGCGGGATAGCGGTCGGCGTTGCGGCGCGACCAGCGGCGCTTGAGGGCCATCCCGGCGAGCATGCAGGCCTCGCTGGAGCCCGTGGTCGAGCAGCCGACCGCCGTGGACGGGTCCGGCGCGTTCCAGAGGTCGGCGAGCATGGCCACACACCGCCGCTCCAGTTCGGCGGTGCGCGGATACTCGTCCTTGTCGATCATGTTCTTGTCACGGCACTCCGCCATCAGCACCCCCGCCTCTGGCTCCATCCACGTGGTGACGAAGGTGGCGAGGTTCAGCCGGGAGTTGCCGTCGAGCATCAGCTCGTCATGGACCAGCTGGTACGCCGTCGATGGCGGCAGCGGGCCGTCCGGAAGCCGGTGCGTGGGCGGAGCCACGGTCATTTCGCTGACCGGGTCGGCCTCCCCGAAGAACGGATTGAGGGAGAGCCTGCGTGTGTCCGCGTCCTGCTCGGGGGTGCTGCCCGCGCCCTGGTGGAGTGGCATCGTCGGTGTCCGCCTTCCCAACTCTGGGGTCTCAGCTCTCAGGCTCGTACGGGCTTGCACCTCACGCAACGTGAGGACTCAGGCTGAGGTGCGTACCGAGAAAACGAAGGAGCGCAAAGCGATGAGCTACTCCGTGGGACAGGTCGCCTCATTCGCCGGAGTGACGGTGCGCACGCTGCACCACTACGACGAGATCGGGCTGCTCTGTCCGAGCGGTCGCAGCCACGCGGGTCACCGGCGTTACGACGACGCCGACCTCGACCGGCTGCAGCAGATCCTGTTCTACCGGGAGCTCGGCTTTCCGCTCGACGAGGTCGCGGCGCTGCTCGACGACCCGGACGCGGACCCGCGCGAACATCTGCGCAGGCAGCACAGGCTGCTGACCGCCCGGATCGCCCGGTTGCAGGAGATGGCCGCCGCCGTCGAACAAGCCATGGAGGCGAAGAAGATGGGCATCAACCTCACGCCCGAGGAGAAGTTCGAGGTCTTCGGGGACAAGGACCCCGAGCAGTACGCCGAGGAGGCCGAGCAGCGCTGGGGCGGCACCGCGGCGTACGCCGAGTCGCAGCGCCGGGCGGCGGGCTACACCAAGGACGACTGGAAGCGCATGCAGGACGAGGTCGCCGACTGGGGCGCGCGCTACGACGCCCTGATGGCGGACGGTGAGCTTCCGACCGGCGAGCGGGCGATGGACATGGCCGAGGAGCACCGGCAGCACATCACCAAGTGGTTCTACGAGTGCACGTACGAGTTCCACACAAGTCTGGGCGAGATGTACATCTCGGACGAACGTTTCCGTGCGTTCTACGACGCGACGAGGGAGGGGCTCGCCGTGCATCTGCGCGCCGCGATCCTCGCGAACGCGGCGCGCAACACCTGACAGCGCCCGGGCCCGGGCCCGACGCTCGGCTCCGGCCCGGCGTCCGGCCCCGACGCCAGGGCGGGCCCGGCGTCCGGGCCCATGTCCGGCCGGTCCGGGCCCGGTGCCCCGTTCGGGTGGCTCAGGTGCGGGCGATGACCGCCGCCGTGCCGTACGCGCAGACCTCCGTGCCCACGTCCGCCGCCTCCGACACGTCGAAGCGGAACATCAGCACCGCGTTGGCGCCGCGCGAGCGCGCCTGTTCCACCAGGCGCTCCATCGCCTGGTTGCGCGTCTCGACCAGGGTCTTCGTCAGACCCTTCAGCTCGCCGCCGATCATCGACTTGAGGCCGGCGCCGATCTGGCTGCCCAGATGCCGCGAGCGCACCGTGAGGCCGAAGACCTCGCCGATCACCTGCTGCACCTGGAATCCCGGTACGTCGTTCGTGGTGACGACCAGTACGTCGGACTGCGGTCCCTGTCCGCCGCCGTAATCCTCGATGCCCATCCGCGTTCACCTTCCGTGCGTCTGCTGGAGGCTTGTGACGCACAGCTTTGTCCCAGTCCGCGCACAGTGCATCCTGGGCGGGCCGGTGGAACGTGGACCGGCGGCGATGCGTTGATAGCTTTAGGTGGCCGACCACGCCGAATTCGACGGCCGAATCGACGATCGACCGACTACCGACTCAGGAGCCCGGACCTCGTGACTACCCTTGCGCTCGGACCGAGCTGGCTGGATCCGGACTATCTCATCGGGACTTTCGGCCTCATCGGTGTCCTGGCCATCGTCTTCGCCGAATCCGGCCTGCTCATCGGCTTCTTCCTGCCGGGTGACTCGCTGCTGTTCACCACCGGCCTGCTGGTCACGACCGGAAAGCTCAACACTCTGCCGCTGTGGGCGGTGTGCCTGCTTGTCGTGGTCGCGGCCGTGCTCGGCGACCAGGCGGGGTATCTCTTCGGCCGCAAGGTCGGCCCTTCGCTGTTCAAGCGACCGGACTCCAGGCTCTTCAAGCAGGAGAACGTGGAGAAGGCGCACGAATTCTTCGAGAAGTACGGCGCCAAGTCGCTGATCCTGGCCCGCTTCGTGCCCATCGTGCGGACGTTCACGCCGATCATCGCGGGTGTGAGCCGGATGAACTACCGCTCGTTCGTCACGTTCAACGTGATCGGAGGCGCGCTGTGGGGCGCGGGCGTGACGCTGCTCGGCGCGGCGCTCGGCAACGTCGAGTTCGTCCACAAGAACATCGAGGCGATGCTGATCCTGATCGTGCTGCTCTCGGTGCTCCCGATCGCGATCGAGTTCCTGCGGGCGCGGTCGAAGAAGAAGAAGGAAGCGGCGCAGGCCGGCCCCGCGGCGGACGAGCCGCCGGCCCAGCGCGGCCGCCACGCCAAGCGCTGAGCGCCCCGGCGTGCTCACCGCGCTGAGGTGACGTCCCTGCGCGTGCACAGCGCTGAGCGAACGCCTCTGTACGTGCCAAGCGCCAAGTGCGCGCTGTCCTTCGTCGCCGGACGGGCCTGCCCTGCAGGCCCGTCCGGCGATCGACGCTAGAAGCCTCGCGTCCGCTTCGCCGCGCGGCGCCCGGACGGGCCCTCCGTGCCCGGCACCCTGAGGAACAGCCGGGAAAGCTCGCCTCCCAGGTTCACCCCGATCGCGATGGCCAGCGCCAGCGCCGCCGCCTTGGTCAGTGAGGCGAGGCCCGCGTTCAGGTCGTTCCTGGCGATCTCCAGGAGACCGAAGTAGGTCGCGCTACCGGGCAGCAGCGGCCCGATGGCAGCGGTGACGTACGGCAGCGCCGAAGCGAACCGGTAGCGCGAGAGCATCTGCCCGAACAGGCCCACGAGACCCGCCGCCACAGCCGTCGCCGCGACCGGCGAGACATCCGCGGTGTCCGCGAGCGCCGCGTACACCACCCAGGCCACACCGCCGTTGAGGGTCGCTAGCAGCACCGTGTTGCGCTCCTGCTGGAGCAGTACCGCGAAGCACAGCGACAGCGCCATTGCCGCCAGCGTCTGGACCACCGGCCGCTGCACGCTGTGGATGGCCGTCTCCGGGTTGAGCCCCGCGTCCAGCGCGACGCCCAGATACAGCACCATCAGCACGCCGACGACGATTCCGACAATGAGATAGCCGACCTCGAGCAGCCGGGCCGCCGCGGTGATGTAGAAGCCCGTCAGACCGTCCTGCACGCCGGCGACGAGGGCCCGTCCCGGGATCAGTGTGAACAGCCCACCGGTGATCACCGCGGATGCGCGGACGTCCAGCGGCGTCAGCGTCAGCGCGACTCCCATCGCGGCGGGCGGCATGGCCGCGGCCACGAACTGGTAGAACTCCGGCAGCCCGCGGCCCGCGCAGAGCCAGGCCAGCCGGTCGCCGAGCATCGCGCCGATCGCCGCCGCCAGAAAGACCAGCAGGTCACCGCCGACCAGGACGGAGGCCGCGCCCGCCAGCAGGCCGCCGGCCGCGGTGAGGGCCCAGCCGGGGTACGGGTGCCGGTTGCGGCGGATCTCCGCGAGACGCCGGTAGGCCTCCTCCAGGGAGACCTCCGACTCCTCGGTGCTGATGTCGTGGACCAGCCGGTAGACCGCGGCCAGTCGGGTGTAGTCGGTGCCCCGGCGGCGTACGGTCCGGTTCGCCGTCACCGGATCGTCCACCAGCGACGGCTGGTAGGTGATCGACAGCAGTGTGAAGGTGACGGTCGGCTCGCAGCGGTCGAGGCCGTACGAACGCGAGATGGCGAACATCGCCGCCTCGACGTCCTCCGCGCCCTCGCCGCCCGCGAGCAGCAGCTCGCCGATACGCAGCGTCAGGTCGAGGACGCGCGGGACGGCGGGGCCGCCCTCTTCGTGCCGCTGCACGGTCTCGGGAACGGGCCGCTCGCCCACCGGCATCCGCAGCATCGCCCGCATCCGGTCCTGCCAGGGCGCGTCCCTGGTGAGCCGTACGACGGGGACGCCGTGCGCGGGCGTGAAGGCGGGCGGCGACTGCTTGGCGCTGTACGTGCGGGGCGGGGCGAAGGCTGAACCTTCCGGCTCGGCGGGCACTTCGGGCGCAAGGCCGGCCGGAACGGCGAACTCCGAGGTCGGGTGGTCCTCTTCGGGCGCATCCGGTGTTCCCACCCCGGGCGGCGGGGTGAAGGCGCTGTGCGCCTCGTCGGACTGAGGCTTCCGGTCTTCCGGAACGTCCGGCTCCGCCACCACGTGCTGTCCTCGCTCCCTCTCGTGTCGCCGGTGTCTGCCCAGTATGGGCATGGTCAAGCACTCCGACGCACGACGGGTCCCCGACGGCCTCCGCCCACCGGTCCGGGCGGGACCTGTGGGCGGGACGCACGGCGGGCGGGGCACCTCTCGGTGCCCCGCCCGTCGTCAGCTCGATGCCGGCGTGCTACGCGCTCAGTGCGAGTCGCCCTGCGCCTCAAGGCGCTTGTAGGAGGCCTCGATCTCCGCCTCCGCCTCGGTGCGGCCGACCCAGTTGGCGCCCTCGACGGACTTGCCGGGCTCCAGGTCCTTGTAGACCTCGAAGAAATGCTGGATCTCCAGGCGGTCGAACTCGGACACGTGGTGGATGTCGCGCAGGTGCTCAACCCGGGGGTCGGACGCCGGCACACACAGCAGCTTGTCGTCGCCGCCCGCCTCGTCCGTCATCCGGAACATGCCGATCGCACGGCACTTGATGAGGCAGCCGGGGAACGTGGGCTCGTCAAGGATGACCAGCGCGTCCAGCGGGTCGCCGTCCTCGCCGAGGGTGTTCTCGACGAAGCCGTAGTCGGCCGGGTAGCTGGTCGAGGTGAAGAGTCGACGGTCCAGGCGGATCCGACCGGTCTCGTGGTCCACCTCGTACTTGTTCCGCGAACCCTTCGGGATCTCGATGGTGACGTCGAACTCCACGGGTGGCTCCTCCATGATCAACACATACGTCTGGTGGTTAAGTGTCCCTCACGCAGGTGTGTGATCGCGAAAGGGGCTGGTTCGAGGTGCCAGAGGTCAGGACGTGGCAGCTCGCATCGGGCGCCGCCGTGGTCGGCCTTGCCCTCGCTGCCGGGGCGGTGGCCGCGGCGGGCCCCTGGGACTCCGGTCAGCGTAAGGCCGAGAGGCAGTGGGCGGCTGCCCAGAGCCCCGTGGGTGGCGTACATCACGAGCGGCGCAGGCCGGAGGGCCCGGCGCCCAGCGCACCCGGTGTGCTCGCGGCACTCGGCGCCCCCAGGGCCGCGACCGTCTCGGCCCCGAAGGCCGCCGCCGACCTCGCCAAGGTGCTTGCGCCGCTGCTCGGCGACCCCGGTCTCGGGACGGTCCGTACGGCCTGTGTCGTCGATGTCGCGACGGGCCGGAGGGTGTACGAGAAGGGGGCCGCCGATCCCATGACCCCGGCCTCCACCATCAAGATCGCCACGTCCGTCGCGGCCCTGTCGGCGCTCGGCCCGGACCACCGGATCCCCACCACGGTCGTCGCTTCCGAGGACGCCAGGTCGCTCACGCTGGTCGGCGGCGGCGACCCGACCCTGGACTCGGCCGGACTGCGCACGCTCGCGGACCGTACGGCCCGTGCCCTGCGCGACCGCGGGGTCACCCGCATTCGTCTTGCGTACGACACCTCGCTCTACGCGGGACCTCTCCGGCACCCCATCGGCCCCAATGTGAACATCTCCCCGGTCAGCGCGCTGATGGTCGGCGAGGGGCGGGTCGACGAGAAGTCCACGGGCGCAGCGACCCGCAGCGGCGATCCGGCGGGCGACGCGGCTCGTGCCTTCGGGCGGCTGCTGACCGAACGCGGCGTCGCGAGTTCCGCGGCGCCTGCCCCCGGCCGGGCCGCCGCCGGGACCAAGCCGCTCGCCCGAGTGCTCTCCGGGCCCCTGTCCGCCCTGGTCGAGCGGGCGCTGACCAACAGTGACAACGACATTGCCGAGGCCCTCGCCCGGCAGACCGCCCTCGCCACGGGCGAGGAGGCGAGCTTCGCGGGCGGCGAGCGCGCCGTCACCGGGCAACTGAAGCGGCTGGGGCTCCCGTTGGCCGGCGCCCGCTTCGCCGACGGCAGCGGCCTCAACCGCGAGGACAAGCTCACCGCCGGCCTGCTGACCACGCTGCTGATCCGCGCCGCCGACCCGGCCCACCCCGAGCTGCGCCCGGTCCTGACCGGTCTTCCGGTCGCGGGCTTCAGCGGCACTCTGCAGTCCCGCTACACCGAGACCTCGCCGGGCACCGGTTTGGTCCGGGCCAAGACGGGCACTCTGAGCGGCGTGAACACACTGGCGGGCACCGTCGTCGCCCCGGACGGCCGACTGCTCGCCTTTGCCTTCCTGGCTGCGAACACGCCCTCCCGCGAGGCCGCGCAGCCCGCGCTCGACCGGCTGGCCGCCGCGCTGGCCTCCTGACGTTTCCGGCGATCCGGCGGTTGCCGACACCCCACCGCTGCCGGAGCCGACAACGTACGGTTGACGCATGACGAGCATCGGTGGTGCCGAGATGGTCGACTGGAACCTTGCCGTGGCAACCGCGACCCGCTTCGTGCGGCCCGGACCCGAGGTGACCCGGGACGAGGCGCGTGCCGTCGTCGCCGAGCTGCGGCAGCATGCCAAGTCCTCCGAGGAACATGTGCGGGGCTACACCCGGATGATCCCCGAGGGCCACGACCCCCAGGACACCCCCGTCCTCGTCGTGGACCGGGCCGGCTGGGTCAGGGCGAATGTCGCGGGCTTCCGCGAGCTGCTCAAACCGTTGCTGGACAAGATGCAGGAACGCCGCGCGTCCAGCCCCGGCGGCGCCGTGCTCGGCGCGGTCGGCGGCAAGGTGACCGGCGTCGAGCTGGGCATGCTGCTGTCGTTCCTGGCCTCGCGGGTCCTCGGGCAGTACGAGACCTTCGCCCCCGCCACCCGCGAGCTGCCCGCGGGCGAGAGCGGCGGCGGTCGGCTGCTGCTCGTCGCCCCGAACATCGTCCATGTGGAGCGCGAACTCGAGGTCGACCCGCACGACTTCAGGTTGTGGGTCTGTCTCCACGAGGAGACGCACCGCACCCAGTTCACGGGTGTGCCGTGGCTGCGGGACCATCTCGAGGGCGAGATCCAGTCATTTCTCGGCGAGACCGAGGTCGACCCGATGACCGTTCTGGAGCGGTTCCGGGAGGCCGCCCAGTCGCTCGCGGGAGCCCGTCCCGAGGGCGAGCAGGACGAGGGCGGCCGCTCCATCGTCGAGCTGGTGCAGACCCCTGCGCAGCGGGAGATCCTGAGTCGGCTGACCGCCGTGATGTCGCTCCTGGAGGGTCACGCGGACTATGTGATGGACGGCGTCGGACCCGATGTCGTGCCGTCGGTGGCCGAGATCCGGGAGAAGTTTCAGCAGCGCAGGGCACGAGGGGCGAGCCGTCTCGACCAGGCGCTGCGCAAGCTCCTCGGGCTCGATGCCAAGTTGCGTCAGTACCGCGACGGCGAGCGTTTTGTGCGCTCCGTGGTCGAGGAGGTCGGTATGGAGGGATTCAACCGGGTGTGGACGTCTCCGAACACCCTGCCCACCAAGGCGGAGATCGCCAAACCTGAGGACTGGGTCGCGAGGGTGCATCGCAAAGCGGACTCGTGAGCGGGCGGCGGCCGCAGGTTGTAGCGCGCTCTGTGGGGTTCGAGGGTGCACTCCTGGAGCCGCAGCATCACCCATCCGAGGGACCGTAGCCCATGGGTAGGCGTGCAATGCTCGGGGAACGGCCCGGTTCTGTCACCATCGACGCACTCTGAGTGACTGATTCCGACTTCGACCGAGGCACCCCCCAACTTTTCACGAAGGGCACCGGACATGGGTCCCCATCCTGCGGTCGCGGCGATACGCCTGGCGGTCCGCCGCGTACTCCACGACGTACTCACCGAACACTCCGAACGTGTCGCGCGGTCCGTGAGCCACGCGGCCTCCGCGCGCTCCTCCGCGGGTCGCGCGGCCTTTGCGACCTCATCGGTTCACTCCCCGCTGGACTCCGCCTCGCTGAACTCCGCCTCCGACTGCGAGCGTCCGCTCGTACTGGTGGCGTGCTCAGGCGGCGCCGACTCCATGGCCCTCGCCTCCGCCCTCGCCTTCGAGGCCCCCAAGCTCGCCGTCCTGGCCGGCGGCATCACCGTCGACCACGGCCTCCAGGACGGCTCCGACCTCCGCGCCGCCGAGGTCGCCGCCCGGCTCACCGCGATGCGGCTCGACCCCGTCGAAACCATCGCCGTACGGGTCGGCCGCGGCGGCGGGCCCGAGGCCGCGGCCCGTGACGCCCGCTACGCCGCCCTCGACGACGCCGCAGAGCGCTACGGCGCCGCCGCCGTCCTGCTCGGCCACACCCGTGACGACCAAGCTGAAACCGTCCTGCTGGGCCTCGCCCGCGGCTCGGGCACCCGCTCGCTCTCCGGAATGGCCGCCGTCTCGGGGGCGGCCGGCCGTTACCGCCGCCCCTTCCTCCAGCTCGACCGGCAGACCGCCCGCAAGGCCTGCATGGCCCAGTCGCTGCCCGTCTGGGACGACCCGCACAACGCCGACCCGGCCTACACCCGCTCCCGGCTGCGCCACGAGGGGCTGCCCGCCCTGGAGAAGGCGCTCGGCAAGGGCGTCGTCGAGGCCCTGGCCCGTACCGCACAGCTCTCCCGCGACGATGCCGATGCCCTGGACACCTGGGCCGCCGACGCGGACGCGACCGTACGGGACGAGGCTGGCCGGCTGGACTGCGCGAAGCTGTACGGGCTGCCGCCCGCCGTACGCCGCCGGGTGCTGCGCCGGGCCCTCATCGAGGCCGGTGCGCCCGCCGGTTCGCTCTTCGCCCGGCACGTCGAGGAAGTGGACCGGCTGATCACCGGCTGGCGCGGTCAGGGAGCCATCAATCTGCCGGGTCGCGTCGAGGCGCGACGGCAGGGTGGCAGACTGGTGATTCGGCAAGGCTGACGCAGCCACTGCCGAGCCCCTCCGGATCCCGGGCAACAGGCTGTGTCTGCCCGGGGGTCGTCCGGGGGACAAACCCCTGACGGCCCCAGGACCCCCCGGCAACAGAAAGCGACCGCGTGAACGAGCAGGACATGGGCACCGACCTTCAGTCGGTGCTCATCACCAAGGAAGAGATCGACGCGAAGCTGGCCGATCTGGCCGCGAAGATCGATGCGGAGTACGCGGGCAAGGACCTTCTGCTTGTCGGTGTCCTCAAGGGCGCCGTGATGGTCATGGCGGATCTGGCACGTGCGCTGTCCACCCCCGTCACCATGGACTGGATGGCGGTGTCGTCGTACGGCGCGGGCACCCAGTCCTCCGGCGTGGTCCGGATCCTCAAGGACCTGGACACCGACATCAAGGGCAAGCACGTCCTGATCGTCGAGGACATCATCGACTCCGGCCTCACGCTCTCCTGGCTGCTGTCGAACCTCGGCTCGCGCGAGCCGGCCTCGCTCGAGGTCTGCACCCTGCTGCGTAAGCCGGATGCCGCGAAGGTCGCGATCGATGTGAAGTGGATCGGCTTCGACATTCCCAATGAGTTTGTCGTTGGGTATGGCCTGGATTACGCCGAGAAGTACCGCAATATGCCGTTCGTCGGCACGCTCGCACCGCACGTTTACGGCGGCTGAGACCCCGCACGGAGACGGGAACCCTGGCCCCACTCCCGCCGTTGGAGCAAGGGAAGGCGGTCGCGGGTGACAATGCTGGGGTACCGTCCGAAGAACAGTCTTTTCTCACAGCAGCATTTACCTACGGGCAGGAGGGACGGGGCGATTTCGCTCCGTATGGATGGACGTGAAGCGATACTTCCGTGGGCCGGTCATGTGGATCGTGCTGGCCGTCCTCGCCGTGGTCGTGTTGATGCAGGTCGTCGGCTCGTCCGGCGGCTACAAGACGGTGGACACCGGCGAGGTCGTCCAGGCGATCGACAAGAACCAGGTCGACCAGGTCAAGCTGACCACCGGCGACGAACAGATCATCAAGGTTGATCTGAAGGACGGCCAGAAGGTCAAGGGCAGCGACAAGATCCAGGCGAGCTACATCGGTTCCCAGGGCGCCTCCCTGGCCGACAAGCTGCAGACGAAGTACGAGGCCGGCGACATCGAGAAGGGTTACACCGTCTCGCCGTCGAAGCAGAGCCCGTTCGTTTCGGTGCTGCTCTCGCTGCTGCCCTTCGTCCTTATCGTCGTGGTCTTCCTCTTCCTGATGAATCAGATGCAGGGCGGCGGCTCCCGAGTCATGAACTTCGGGAAGTCCAAGGCCAAGCTGATCACCAAGGACACTCCGAAGACGACCTTCGCCGATGTGGCGGGGGCCGACGAGGCGGTCGAGGAGCTCCACGAGATCAAGGAGTTCCTGCAGGAGCCGGCCAAGTTCCAGGCGGTCGGCGCCAAGATCCCGAAGGGTGTGCTGCTGTACGGCCCGCCCGGTACGGGCAAGACGCTGCTCGCACGCGCCGTCGCGGGCGAGGCGGGCGTCCCGTTCTACTCGATCTCCGGCTCCGACTTCGTCGAGATGTTCGTCGGTGTCGGTGCCTCCCGAGTCCGTGACCTCTTCGAGCAGGCCAAGGCGAACGCCCCGGCGATCGTCTTCGTCGACGAGATCGACGCCGTCGGCCGGCACCGTGGTGCTGGTCTGGGCGGCGGCCACGACGAGCGCGAGCAGACGCTGAACCAGCTGCTCGTCGAGATGGACGGCTTCGACGTGAAGGGCGGCGTCATCCTGATCGCCGCCACCAACCGGCCGGACATCCTCGACCCCGCGCTGCTGCGTCCGGGCCGCTTCGACCGGCAGATCGCCGTCGACCGTCCCGACATGCAGGGCCGTCTGGAGATCCTCAAGGTCCACCAGAAGGGCAAGCCGGTCGCCCCGGACGTCGATCTGGGCGCAGTTGCCCGGCGTACGCCCGGCTTCACCGGCGCGGACCTGTCGAACGTGCTGAACGAAGCGGCGCTCCTTACGGCGCGCAGCGACAAGAAGCTGGTCGACAACCACGCCCTGGACGAGGCGATCGACCGTGTGGTCGCGGGCCCGCAGAAGCGGACCCGGATCATGTCGGACAAGGAAAAGAAGATCACCGCGTACCACGAGGGCGGTCACGCCCTGGTCGCGGCGGCTTCGCCGAACTCCGACCCGGTCCACAAGATCACGATCCTGTCCCGCGGCCGGGCGCTCGGCTACACCATGGTCCTGCCGGACGAGGACAAGTACTCCACGACGCGTAACGAAATGCTCGACCAGCTGGCATACATGCTGGGCGGGCGCGCGGCCGAGGAGCTCGTCTTCCACGACCCGACCACCGGTGCGGCCAACGACATCGAGAAGGCCACGGCCACGGCCCGCGCGATGGTCACGCAGTACGGCATGACCGAGCGTCTTGGCGCGATCAAGTTCGGTGGCGACAACACCGAGCCGTTCCTCGGACGTGAGATGGGTCACCAGCGCGACTACTCGGAAGAGGTCGCGGCGCTGGTCGACGAAGAGGTCAAGAAGCTCATCGAGACCGCGCACAACGAGGCCTGGGAGATCCTCGTCGAGAACCGCGACGTTCTCGACAACCTGGTCCTCCAGCTCCTGGAGAAGGAGACCCTCGGCAAGGAGCAGATCGCCGAGATCTTCGCCCCGATCGTGCGGCGCCCGGCCCGCCCGGCGTGGACCGGTTCCTCACGGCGTACGCCCTCGACGCGGCCGCCGGTGCTCTCGCCCAAGGAGCTGGCGCTGACGAACGGCGCCGTCGGTTCCAACGGCGCCGCCCCGACGGACGCCGCTCCGGCGATCGAGGCGGTCCCGGAGGAGCGCCCGGAGAGCTGACACATCCGGCGCTGCGGTCACGCAGGGCCCGGAATGAATGCCGCGTCCCCCAGGTTCTAGCCTGGGGGACGCGGCATTCTCGTATGTCCGCATGCCGGAGCACGAAGGAACGAGGCACAAATGACCGACCCGGTGACGCTGGACGGCGAGGGCACGATCGGCGAGTTCGACGAGAAGCGGGCCGAGAACGCTGTTCGTGAGCTCCTCATCGCGGTCGGGGAGGACCCGGACCGGGAGGGCCTGCGGGAGACGCCGGGCCGGGTGGCCCGCGCGTACAAGGAGATATTCGCGGGGCTGTGGCAGAAGCCGGAGGAAGTCCTGACGACGACGTTCGACCTCGGCCACGACGAGATGGTCCTGGTGAAGGACATCGAGGTCATGAGCTCCTGTGAACACCACCTCGTGCCGTTCCACGGCGTGGCGCACGTCGGCTACATCCCGTCGTCCGACGGGAAGATCACCGGCCTGTCGAAGCTGGCCCGCCTCGTCGATGTCTACGCGCGGCGGCCGCAGGTGCAGGAGCGGCTGACGACGCAGATCGCGGACTCCCTGATGGAGATACTGGAGCCGCGCGGTGTGATTGTGGTCGTGGAGTGCGAGCACATGTGCATGACGATGCGTGGGGTGCGGAAGCCGGGCGCGAAGACGATCACCTCGGCGGTGCGGGGGCAGCTGCGGCACCCTGCGACGCGCAATGAGGCAATGAGCCTGATCATGGCGCGCTGACCCGGGTGCGTTGGCCTGCCGCGTTGACCCCGTGCGTTGACCTGGTGCGTTGACCTGATCATGGCGCGCTGGCGGTCGCGTTCGCGCAACTCCCATGTGGTGGCCGGCCCGCGGGCTGTTGCGCAGGCCGAGCCGGCACAGCCCTCGGCGTGCTACGCCCGCGTCGCGTTCTCGTCGTCGTCCTCGGGGAGCTTGCAGACGCGCTCCAGGAAGAACGCGGCCGCGATCACCCCGATCCCCGCCAGCACCGAGAAGCCCGCGTAGATCGCCTGGTCCCGGCGGGGCGGGATGTCCAGGGAGCCCAGCAGGAACACTCCCGTACCGCCGTACATGCCCGACACGATCGCCGCCACCAGCGCGCTCGCCTGGCCGAAGACCACCGCTCGCGCCGCCATCAGCGGCTCCACGCCCTTCGCGCCCGGGCGCCTTTCGCGCTGGGCCCGCAGCCGGGCGCGCAGCGACAGCGCGGTCGAGGTGAGGACGACCGCGATGACCGCCAGCACGATCGGCGCGGCCAGCGGCACGCTCGGCAGCGTGCCGATCGACTCCCACAGGCGGGCGGCGCCCCAGGACAGCACCCCGGCCGCGGCGAAGAGACCGGCCAGTACACCGAGCCGTAGTTGCTTCACCGAGGGGGCCGCCCTTCACTTGTTGCCGCTTGCCGCACGAAGCCGTAGAGGCTCCGCAGAGCCTAACGACTACTCCGGCAGACGGAGTTCCAGGTCGGCGCGGGGAAACACGCCGTCCTGGCCGACGCCGTGCAGCAGCTGCGCGACCGGTCCGCAGCCCGGCAGCTGGGCCTCCGGCTCCACGTCGTGCCACGGCGCGAGCACGAACGCGCGCTGGTGGGCCCGCGGGTGGGGCAGCGTGAGTGCGGGGTCGTCGGAGATCACATCCGCGTACGCCACGATGTCGACGTCGATCGTCCGCGGCCCCCAGCGCTCCTCCCGGACCCGGTCGAAGGCCTCCTCGATGGCCTGGCCGCGCTCCAGCAGGGACGACGGCGGAAGCGTGGTCTTGATCACGACGACCGCGTTGAAGTACGACGGCTGGCTGCCGGGTTCGACGCCCCACGGCTCCGTCTCGTACACCGGAGAGACCGCCTTGACCCGCAGGCCCGGCGTGTCCTCCAGCGCGTCGATGGCGCCCTGGAGGGTCTCCAGGCGGTTGCCCAGGTTGGAGCCGAGGGAGATCACGGCCCGTTTCGGATTGGACAGGGTGACGTCCGCAGCGTCCACCTGCTCCACCACGGAGGCGGGCACGGGCTGCACGGTGGGGTCGCTCATGCTCGGCTCCGGGTGATCGTGATGGTCACGTCGTCGAACGGGACGGTGATCGGGGCGTCGGGCTTGTGCACGACCACCTCGACCTCCTGGACGCCCTCGTGCTTGAGGCACTGCTGGGCGATGCGCTCCGCGAGGGTCTCGATCAGGTCGACCGGCTCGCCCTGGACGACGTCGACGACCTCCTCCGCCACCACGCCGTAGTGCACGGTCTTCGCCAGGTCGTCGTCGGCCGCCGCGGGGCGGGTGTCGATGCCGAGCACCAGGTCCACGATGAAGGTCTGGCCCTCCTCGCGTTCCTTCGGGAAGACGCCGTGGTGCCCGCGGGCCTTGAGGCCGCGCAGCGCGACACGATCCACGCGAATCACTCCTGCTGTCGTTGGTCTTGCGGGCACGTGGCTGCGTGCGGGCGGCCTGTGTCCATATTCGAATCTACCTGCGGGCACTGACAGTGCTTGCCCATGGGGGCTCGGGCGGGAGTTGGGCGCGCGGGCTCCGAGAGGCTGGTAGCCGCCCCTACCCGGGTGCCCGGATTCCAATCCCCGACGGGCCGGTTACCCCCTTATGAGGAGGTTTCGTCGTCCTCTTCGGCGTCGCTTTCCGCCAGCACGGGTGAACCGTGGTGTGACCAGATCTTCCAACCGTCCGATGTGCGACGAAACACATTGGTGGCCACGACGAGCTGTCCGACGAGCGGGCCGAGCTCCCCGGCCTCCTCGGCGGGGCCGCCGCTGAGGATGTTCTCCGTACAGGAGACGAGGGCGGTGTCGCCGTGCAGGCTGACCTTCACGTCGGTGAGGAAGAACTGGATGTAGTCCGTGTTCGCCATGATCAGGGCGTACGAGCGGAGCACTTCGCCGCGGCCGGAGAGGACGGGCCAGCCGGGGTGGATGCACGAGATGTCCTCGTCCAGCCAGAGGCTGGAGAGCTTCTCGAAGTCACCGCGCTCCATGGTCTCGTAGAACGTGGTGTTGGCCTCCTCGACCAGTTCTACGTCGGTACGGCTCACCGGGCGCCCTCGACGGCGCGGGCAACGCGTACCGCGTCGGCCGTGGCGCGTACTTCGTGGACGCGGACGGCCCATGCGCCCTCGTGCGCCGCGATGGCGGAGACCGCGGCGGTGGCGGCGTCCCGCTCTCTCGCGGGCGGCGGGGCGCCCTCCTTCGCCAGCACGTGGCCGAGGAAACGCTTGCGGGAGGCGGCGACGAGCAGCGGGCGGCCGAGTGCGTGGAGTTCGGCGAGGTGGGCGACGAGGGCGAGGTCGTGCTCGGCCTGCTTGGCGAAGCCGAGGCCGGGGTCGATGACGATGCGCTCGGGGGCGATGCCGCCGGAGACGACGGCGTCCATGCGGGTGCGGAGCTCGGCGACGACTTCGGCGACGACGTCGGTGTAGACGGCGCGGGAGTTCATGTCCCGGCTGAAGCCGCGCCAGTGCATGACGACGAAGGGGACGCCGGCGGCGGCGACGGCGGGGACCATGCGGGGGTCGGCGAGGCCGCCGCTCACGTCGTTGACCAGCACGGCGCCGGCCGCGACTGCTTTCTCGGCGACGGAGGCGCGCATGGTGTCGACAGAGACGGTGACGCCCTCGGCGGCGAGGCCGCGGACGACGGGGACGACGCGGCGCAGCTCTTCGTCCTCGTCGACACGGGTGGCGCCGGGGCGGGTGGACTCGCCGCCGACGTCGACGAGGTCGGCGCCCTCGGCGACGAGCTCGAGGCCGCGCTTGACGGCGGCGGTGGTGTCGAACCAGCGACCGCCGTCGGAGAAGGAATCGGGCGTCACATTGACGACCCCCATGACCGCACAGCGATCCCACTCCGGCAGCCCGCTGGCAGTGCCCCGTGCGCGCAACGTACTCATGTCCCCAGCCTAGGCCCGCGCCCGGGTCCCTCATCGCCGGGTGCGCTGTCCCCACCCCACCCGCCAGTGATTGCGGGGGTGCGGGGCACCCCACGGAACCCGTTCGGCCCGGGGACGCGGTTGTTCCGCGTCCCCGGGCCGAACGGGCCGAGCGCTGCCGAGGGCGGCGGGCCCGGCAGGGCTGGCTCCCGCGGAGGGCGGGTGGCTCCGTGACGCCGACGGGCCGGGGCGGCCCAGCGGCTCACGCGTACGGTCTACGCCGCGCGGACTTCCCTTTCCGCCTGCGCGATGTGCGCGCACGGGCGGGGCTGGCGGGCCGGGCGGCGGCGCGGGAAGAGGCGGGGCAGGGCCACGTTGACGAAGCCCTCCGCCTGCATCGCGGCGAAGCCGATGCGCGGCAGGTCCCGCGTGCTGCGGAAGACCACGAAGCGTGGCTCCCACCGCGGCTGGAACTTCGCGTTGAACTTGTACAGCGACTCGATCTGGAACCAGCGCGAGAGGAAGACGAGCAGACCGCGCCACATGCGCAGCACCGGCCCGGCCCCGATCTTCTCGCCGCGCGCCAGCGCCGAGCGGAACATCGCGAAGTTCAGCGAGACCCGCTCGATCTTCAGCGCGGGAGACGCCTGCAGCGCGGCCACGATCAGCAGTTCGTTCATGCCGGGGTCTGCCGAGCGGTCGCGGCGCATCAGTTCCAGGGACATCCCGTCCGTACCCCACGGGACGAAGTGGATGATCGCCTTCACGTCGCCGTACGGAGAGGCAGTGCCTTCGTCGTCCTGCTTGTGCGCCGTGGCTATCACCGCGTCGCCGTCCGCCGGGTCGCCGATCCGGCCGAGCGCCATCGAGAAGCCCCGCTCGGTGTCGGTGCCGCGCCAGTCAGCCGCTGCCCGGCGGATCTGCTCCAGCTCCTCGTCCGAGAGGTCACGAGCGCGCCGCACGCGGGTTTCGTATCCATTGCGCTCGATGCGCTTCACCATCTGGCGTACGTTTCGCATCGCGCGCCCGGTGAGGGAGAAATCCGCGACATCCACCACCGCCTCGTCACCGAGCTCCAGCGCGTCCAGACCGGTCTCCCGGGTCCAGACCTCGCCGCCGGTCTCCGAGCAGCCCATCACCGCCGGGGTCCAGGAGTGTGCCTTCGCCTCGTCCATGAAGCGCTCGATCGCGCCCGGCCAGGCCTCGACGTCGCCGATCGGGTCGCCGCTGGCGAGCATCACGCCGGAGACCACGCGGTAGGTGACGGCGGCCTTGCCGCTGGGGGAGAAGACGACGGCCTTGTCGCGGCGGAGCGCGAAGTGGCCCAGTGAGTCGCGGCCGCCGTGCCTGGCCAGCAGGTCGCGCAGCCGCTGCTCGTCGTCCTCGGTCAGCCGCGCTGCCGGGTGCTCCGGGCGGAAGGCGAGGTAGATGGTGGTGACGGCGGTCAGCAGGCCGAGCGCGCCGAGGGAGTAACCGACGGTCCAGGACACCCCGTCGAAGTAGTCGACGGGACCCTCGAAGCCGAAGAGCCCGTACAGGACATGCTCCAGGCGGTCCGTCAGGCTCGGGCTGCCGACCTCCTTGCCGGGGTGCGCGCTGACGATGACCAGGCCGAGCCCGAGGGAACCGGCGCCCATGAGGACGAAGTTGGCGAGCGCCTTCCAGCGGCTGCGCGGGTCCGGCAGCGCCGCGAACTCACTGCGGTGGCGCAGCAGCAGCGTCAGCAGCACCAGCGAGAGCAGTACGCCGATGATCGAGTGCCGGTAGACGAACTGCCCGGCCGCCCCGACGGGCAGCAGAATCACCGCGGCCCGCCAGGCCCGGCGCTTGTGGCGCTTGAGCCCGTGGGCGAGCAGCAGAAGCAGTACGCCGACGCTCAGCGAAAGCGCCGCGGCGAAGGGGCCGGTGGCTCCGGGGAGCACCTCGGCCAGGGAGTGCATGCGGCTGTGCCGGAACCGGGGAAAGACCCCGGCGGCAATGTCGATCAGGCCGACGAGTGTGCAGGCCGTTCCGACCAGCGAAGGAACTGACTCCGGCCGGGGGCCGCGCAGCACGCGACGCACCCAATCCGGAACCAATCCTGACTTGTCCCCATCTACCGTTGCAGACATCGCTTCCCGTGACTTCGCGAGAGATCCAGTGTCCGTGGGCCGCAGGTTGGGCTTCGGACGATTAGCGCTCTCTAGGACGGGACTTTCGGGAGGCGGGTTCACTCATTCACAGGAAATTCTCAAGGAAGAAAGCTCACGCGACTCATGGGTCTGACCAGTAACAAAGTTCTGGCCTTGGCCGCCCTCGTGGCTGTGCTGCTGTTCGCCGCCACGGTCTGGCTCTGGCCACGGCTCGCCCGCCGCGGCTGGCGAGCCGTGACCGGCAGGATCGGCCTGCTGCTGGCTACCCAGCTCGCGCTGTTCGCCGCGGTCGGACTCGCGGCCAACAACTCCTTCCTCTTTTACGGGTCTTGGTCCGACCTGTTCGGTCAGGAACAGGAGATGGGCGTGGTGGTGGACCACTCGGCCGGTGCGAAGCGGATCAAGATCGTCGAGAAGAAGAGGCTCGATGTGCCGGGCGGCGCACGGCCCGCGGCGGGCGGACAGATACAGAAGATCGTCATCGCGGGCGAGAAATCGAAGATCGACAGCCCGGCTTATGTCTATCTGCCGCCGGAATATTTCCAGCCGAAATTCGCGAAAAGAACTTTTCCGACGACTGTCGTGCTGACCGGGTATCCGGGGACCGCGGAGAACCTGCTCAAAGGGCTCAAGTACCCGAGGACGGCCTACCAGCAGGCCAAGGACGGCACCATGCAGCCGATGATCCTGGTGATGCTGCGGCCGACCGTCGCGCCGCCGCGGGACACCGAGTGCGTCGATGTGCCGGGCGGGCCGCAGACCGAGACCTTCTTCGCCAAGGACCTGCCGAAGGCGGTTTCCGAGACGTACCGGGTCGGGACCAAGCCGCAGAGCTGGGGTTTCATAGGGAATTCGACCGGCGGCTACTGCGCACTGAAGATCGCGCTGCACCACCCGGAGCAGTTCGCCGCGTCCGCGGGACTCTCCGCCTACTACAAGGCTGCCGACGACCCGACGACCGGTGATCTCTTCCACGGCAACAAGAAGGAGAAGAACCGGTCCAATCTGCTGTGGAGCCTGGACCATCTGCCGCAGGGCAAGTCGTCGTTCCTGGTGACCAGCTCCACGTCGGGCGAGGCGAACCTCAAGAACACCCTGAAGTTCATCGACAAGGTGAAGGCCCCCGCGCGCGTTTCGTCCATCATGCTCGACAGCGGCGGGCACAACTTCAACACCTGGCGGCGCGAAATTCCGCCCGCCCTAGTGTGGATGAGCGGCAGGCTCAGCGCTTCGTGACGGACGTCTTCGTGTCTGCCGCCTCCGTGGCAGGCATGTCCTTCACGGACGTGTCCGTCACGGGCGCTACGGACGCTACGGACGTCAAGGGCGCGACCGTCTCGATCGACTCCAGCTCGACTGCGGTACGCGGAATGTCCTGCGCGTCCGCGTCGATCGAGCGGCGCAGCGCCTCGTGCAGCCGGGCCGGGGTGAGAACCCCGAGGAAGCGCCCGGTCTCCTCCTTGTCGATGACCGCGATCCATCCCGCGTCGTGCTGCAGCATCGTGGAGAAGGCCTGCTTCAGGGAGGCGCCGACGGGCAGCCATGCCTCCATCCGGCGGGCGTGTTCGCGTACGGAGCCCTGCTGCCGCGCCTGTTCGGCAGAGATCCAGCCGTGCAGGTCGCCCGATTCGTCCAGGACGACGGCCCAGCGGGAGCCGAGCTCCTTCGGCAGCCGGTCGTCGAGCCGTACGACGGGCGGCTCGTCCAGATCGCTCTCCTCGATGGGGGTGACCGAGAGCCGCTTGAGACCGCGGTCCGCGCCGACGAAGTCGGCCACATACGCAGTGGCAGGGGTGCCGAGGACCGCCGCCGGGGCGTCGAACTGCTCGATCCGCCCCTGGCCGTAGACGGCGATGCGGTCGCCGAGGCGGACCGCCTCCTCGATGTCGTGAGTGACGAAGAGCACGGTCTTGCGCACCTGGGACTGGAGCTTGAGGAACTCGTTCTGCAGATGCTCGCGCACCACCGGGTCGACCGCGCCGAACGGCTCGTCCATCAGCAGCACGGGCGGGTCGGCCGCGAGCGCCCTGGCCACGCCGACGCGCTGGCGCTGGCCGCCGGAGAGCTGCTCGGGGTACCGCCCGCCGTACGTCCCCGGGTCCAGGCCCACCAGATCGAGGAGTTCGGCGGCCCGTTCACGGCCCTTGGAGCGGCTCCAGCCCAGGAGATGGGGGACGGTCGCGACGTTCTCCAGGACCGTTTTGTGCGGGAACAGGCCGACCTGCTGGATCACATAGCCGATACGGCGGCGCAGTTGGACGGGGTCGATGGCGGAAATGTCGGCCCCGTCGAGGAATATCCGGCCGCTGCTCGGCTCGATGAGGCGGTTGACCATCTTCATGGTCGTGGTCTTGCCGCAGCCGGAGGGTCCGACGAGCGTGACCAGTTCGCCCTCGGCGACCTCGAACGACAGGTCGTCGACCGCTGTCGTCCCGTCCGGGTACCGCTTGGTGACGTGCTCGAATCGGATCATGGTTCCCCATTGTGACGGGTGTTGTGTGAAAGCCATGTTGCTGCAATGTGGCGGCCCTCGGCGATTGTCAGTGGTCAGGGATAAGGTCGCCAGACATACGTTCGGCACTGCTGGGGAGGTGGGGGTGCATGAGTACGGACCAGGCTGCGCAGAGCTGTCTGGCGGCCAATGACTGGATCTGCGGGGAGTACCTGCGCACCCGCAGCCAGGAGTTGACCGACGCCACCGTCCAGCATGTCTGGATCACCGTGGTGTCCGTGCTGATCGGCCTTGCCGTGGCCTTTCCGCTGGCGCTGCTCGCCCGCGCAAAGCCGCGATTCGCCGGCCCGGTGCTCGGCCTGACGACCCTGCTCTACACGATTCCGTCGCTGGCGATGTTCTCGCTTCTGCTGCCGGTCTTCGGCCTTTCGGCCGCGCTGGTGGTGACGGGCCTGGTGCTCTATTCGCTCACCATTCTCGTACGGAACATCATGGCCGGTCTCGAGGCGGTGCCCGACGAGGCGCGGGAGGCCGCGCGCGGAATGGGGTACGGCTCGGGGCGGCTGCTCTGGGAGGTCGAACTGCCCCTTGCGCTGCCCGCGTTGATGGCGGGCCTGCGCATAGCCACCGTCTCGACGATCGCGCTCACCACGGTCGGCGCGCTCGTCGGCAAGGGCGGCCTCGGCAATCTCATCGACGACGGGGTGCAGACCACCTTCAAGGCACAGGTGCTCACCGCGTCCGTGCTCTGTGTGCTGCTGGCGGCCGTCGCCGATGTGCTGCTGCTCGGTCTGCAGCGGCTGCTGACGCCCTGGACCCGAATACGTACGGCGAAGCCTGCGGTGCTGTCGGCGGGGAACTCCGGGAACTCCGGGAACTCCGTGCGCAATTCAGCGGCGAAGGTGAAGGTGGCGGGCTGATGGGGGTAGTGGCCGACGCGTGGACATGGCTGACCACCGGCTCCAACTGGTCGGGGGAGAGCGGCGCCTGGCACCGCCTCGGCGAGCATGTGTACGTCAGCGGGATCGCACTCGTGCTGGCCTGTGCCATCGCCCTGCCGATCGCGCTGTGGCTGGGGCATCTCGGCAAGGGCGGTGCGCTCGCGATCAATATCTCCAACGCCGGGCGGGCGATCCCCGTCTTCGCGGTCCTCGCCCTCTTCATGCTCACGTCGCTGCGCAACGCCGGCTATCTGCCGACGATCATCGCGCTGGTGCTGTTCGCGGTGCCGCCGCTGCTGACCAACGCATACGTGGGTATGCGCGAGGTGGACCGGGCGGTGGTGGAGGCCGCACGGGGGATGGGGATGTCGGGCGGCCAGCTCTTCCTCCGGGTCGAACTGCCCCTCGCCTACCCGCTGCTCATGACCGGGCTGCGGTCGGCCGCCGTCCAGGTGGTGGCCACGGCCACGATCGCCTCGATGGTCGGCCAGGGAGGCCTCGGCCGGATCATCACCGCGGGATTCAACACGTACAACACCCCGCAGGTGGTGGCGGGCGCGCTCCTCGCGGCGCTGCTTGCGCTGCTGGTGGAAGGGGTGCTGGTGGCGGCCGACCGGCTGCTGAGCCCCCTGCGTAAGACCGTGTGACAACACTTGGACGGAGAACCTGATGAGCAAGACCTCGCGCATCGCGGGAGCGGTACTCGGTGTGGTGGCCCTGACGGGTTCTCTCGCCGCATGCGGCGGTGACAGCCTGGAGAAGGAGAAGGGCGGCTCGGCCCCGGGCGGCGGCTCGGGCAAGAAGGGCACGCTCGTGGTCGGCGCCGCGTCCTTCACCGAGTCCAAGGTGCTCGCCGAGCTGTACGCACAGCTCCTCAAGGAAGCCGGATACACGACATCGGTCACCACGGTGAAGAACCGTGAGCTGTACGAACCCTCCCTGGAGAAGGGTGAGATCGATGTCGTACCTGAATATGCCGCGACGATCGCCGAATTCCTCAACGCGAAGGCGAACGGGCCCAAGGCGCCCGACGAGAAGCCGGTCGCGTCCGGCGATGTCACCGCCACCGTGGCGGCGCTCACCAAGCTCGCCGAACCGCGCGGGCTGAAGGTGCTGTCCGCCGGTGCGGCCGTCGACCAGAACGCCTTCGCGGTCAGCAAGGAATTCGCCGAGAAGAACAAGCTGAAGACTCTCTCCGATCTTGGGAAGTCGAAGCTGAAGGTGAAGATCGCGGCGGGCGACGAGTGCGAGGTGCGGCCGTTCTGCGCGCCCGGTCTGAAGAAGACGTACGGCATTGATGTCGCGGGCATCGATCCCAAGGGCGTCGGTACCCCGCAGTCCAAGCAGGCCGTCAAGGACGGCACCGACCAGCTGGTGCTGACCACGACCACCGACGCCGTGCTGGACGGCCTTGTCTTCCTCGAGGACGACAAGAAGCTCCAGAACGCCGACAACGTGCTGCCGGTGGTCAATGCGAAGGACGCGGGTTCCAAGGAGATAGCCGATGTCCTCGACAAGCTCACCAAGGTGCTGACCACCGAGGATCTTGCCGACTTGAACCGCAAGGTGGACGCCGAGCGCGCGAAGCCCGAGGACGTGGCGAAGGCATATCTCGAGTCGAAGGGCCTGCTCAAGAAGTAGTGAGGGGCCGCTTCGGAAGAGGCGGGCGCCCGCTTGGAGAAGTGGCGGGCGCCTGCCTCGGAAGTGGCCTCGGTATGGCCCGGCGTGCTTGAACGAGAGATTTGCCGGTCCGAGACCCCATTCGGCGTCTACGCACGGTAAATTTCAGGCCATGCCACGTGGACGCCACCGCCATTCCCCACCCCTTCACAGGCTGCTGCCGCCTTCGGCGGTCGCCGGAGCGTCGGTTCTTTGTGCTGCCGGCGCGTGGTTTCTGGCGGAGCCAGTTGTGCTCCGTTCGCTGGTCACCGCCGCTACGGCCGCGGCCGTTACCGGCGCCGTCATGATGCGCAGTTGGGACCGGGCCGCCGGGCGCCGGGTTGCGGAGCTGACCCGCGGCCGCGCGAGCGACGCCTGGAAGACCGAGGAGCGCATAGCCGAGCTGGAGACGGACATCGAGGAGTCGCGCGAGCTGCGCGCCAAGCTCGATGCGAAGTTGCGCGCAAAACGGGTCGAACTGGCCGCGCTGCGCGGCGAGCACGCCGCGCTGCTGCGCCGGTACGCAACCGCCGAGACCGAGCGGGCAGGCGTGCTCGAGGACCGCCGCCAACTCGCGCTGGAGGCGTCGTCCCCGGTCAAGGCGCTGCCCCCGGCCGGGACCACGCCCAGCCCGGCGACCTTCCTGCGCGCCAACAAGGCCCTGGACGAGCTGTCGCGCAACGCCGCCGAGCAGGAGGGCAAGCGCACCGTTCAGGAGGCCCGCGCGCGCGATCTTGCGGAGCGGGCCCGTGAGGCGGACGAGCCGCAGGGGAAGCACGCGGCGGTCGCCGGGGGAGAGCAGCACACCCGCCCGTCGTCCGCCGTCCCCGCCAGACGTCCCGTCCCGGCAGCGGCTGCGATCGTTCCGTACGGACCCCAGCGCCGCCCGGCCAAGCGCCCCGAGGGCGGCTTCGACTTCTTCGGCACCACTGCCGCTGCCGCGGCGGCGGGCGCGGGGGCGCAGAAGGCGATAGAGGCCGCGCACAACGAGGACCTCGCCGATGTGGTGGGCGAGGAGGCGCTGGCCGAGCAGGAGTCGGGGGATGCCGGCCCGGTCGGCAAGGTCATCGATCTGACCGCGCACGACGAAACGGAACACCTCGACGTGGTCGCCCTGCGCGACGCGGTCAGCTGATCATCGGCCCGCTGAATGCCGGCGAGTGATCACTCGCCGGTGGATCACTTGTCGATGTCGCCGACGACGAAGAACAGCGAGCCCAGGATCGCCACCATGTCGGCGACGAGCGTCCCCGGCAGGAGTACCGCCAGCGCCTGGATGTTGTTGTACGACGCCGAGCGCAGCTTCAGCCGGTAAGGGGTCTTCTCGCCCTTGGAGACCAGGTAGTAGCCGTTGATGCCGAGAGGGTTCTCGGTCCATGCGTAGGTGTGGCCCTCGGGCGCCTTCAGCACCTTCGGCAGCCGCTGGTTGATCGGCCCCGCCGGGAGGTCCGCGATCCGGTCCAGGCAGGCATCCGCCAGCTCCAGCGCGTTGTGCGTCTGATCGAGCAGCACCTCGAAGCGGGCCAGGCAGTCGCCCTCCGCCCGGGTGACGACCTTGAGGGTGTCCTGCAGCTCCCCGTACGCCAGATAGGGCTCGTCGCGCCGCAGGTCGAAGTCGACGCCGGACGCGCGGGCGATGGGGCCGCTGACTCCGTACGCGTGCACGGCCTGTGCCGACAGCACGCCCACACCGCGCGTACGGCCGCGGAAGATCTCGTTGCCGAGGACCAGCCGGTCGTACACATCCATCCGGGAACGGAGCTCCGCCACCGCCTGCCTGGCCCGGCCGAGCCAGCCGGCCGGGAGGTCCTCCTTGAGGCCGCCGACCCGGTTGAACATGTAGTGCATCCGGCCGCCGGAGACCTCCTCCATGACGTGCTGGAGGTCTTCGCGTTCCCGGAAGGCGTGGAAGATCGGGGTGATTCCGCCCAGTTCGAGTGGGTACGAGCCGAGGAACATCAGGTGGTTCAGGACCCGGTTGAGCTCGGCGAGGAGCGTACGGGTCCAGACCGCGCGCTCGGGGACCTCCATGCCGAGCATGCGCTCGACGGCGATGACGACGCCGAGCTCGTTGGAGAAGGCGGAGAGCCAGTCGTGGCGGTTGGCCAGCATGATGATCTGGCGGTAGTCGCGCGCCTCGAAGAGCTTCTCGGCGCCGCGGTGCATATAGCCGATGACGGGCTCGGCGTGCTGGATGCGCTCGCCGTCGAGTACGAGACGGAGGCGGAGGACGCCGTGGGTGGAGGGGTGCTGGGGGCCGATGTTGAGCACCATGTCGGTGCTTTCTGCCGCGCCGCCGATGCCGACCGTGGTCTCCGTCATGGGCGACAGTATCCCTCTGTATGGGCTCAGCCCCGAACCCGCCCCCTACGCCCTGCGGGCGTGGGGGGACCCCCGGTCCGCAATCGCCGGACGGGCCTGATCGTGGACCCCGGTCCTCAAACGCCGGGCGGGGTTGATCGCCGACCTACCCGCTGGCGCAGCCAGCCGAAGTCGCCGAGGCCGGGCCTTGCCGTCAGTTCCGCCGCCTCGCCCGCCGCGGCCAGCGCCCGGACGTAGGCCGTCGGGTCGGTCGACGCCAGCGACAACGGGGGCCGCGTGGCCCAGACGCCCAGGTCGGCGAGGGCTTCGCGTTGGGTGGTCAGGGTCGCGCCGGGCAGGGCGCACGCGTCCAGGGCCACATGCGCCGTGATGTCGCAGCTGCCGTCCGGGACGGGCTGGACCTCCCGGCCGGCCCGGAACCCGGTCAGCGTTCCGAAGAGCGGCCGGGCGTCCCGTACATGTGCATAGTCGACCGCGACCGCGAGCCCCGCCCGAAGCGTGCCGACCGCCGACGCCCATGCCTCGTCCCGCGGGCGGCCGATCTCCGCGCGCATGCCCGGTTCCCCCAGCGGCCACCAGCGGGCCAGCCACTGCGCGTCCGGGCCGGTGACGGGGGAGCCGAGGCGCTCCGTGCCGTCCGGGCGGACGAGGACGTGGCGCGCCACCCCGTCCTGATCCACCTCGGCGACGTCCACCGGGACGTTGTCCAGCCACTCGTTGGCGAAGAGGAGTCCGCTCACCCCGGCGGGCGGCTCCGTGCACCACTCGATGCGCGGGTCCAGGCCGGCGGGCCGGAGGGCCTGTTCGACGGCGTACGCCTGTACCGGGAAGCCGGAGGGGAGTGCGGCCAGCACGCCCGTGAGGAGTTCGCCGCGCCCCGCACCGACATCGACGAAAGCCACTTCGTCCGCTTCGTCCAGCTCGTCCGCCGTTGCCTGAAGCAGTCGCGCGATGGCCGCGGCGAACAGGGGCGAGGCGTGCACCGACGTACGGAAGTGGCCGGCCGGTCCCTCGGGCCGCAGATAGAAGCCGTCGGGTCCGTACAGCGCAGCCTGAGTCGCTTCCCGCCAACCCCGCCACTGACCCGTCTCAGCCGCCACGTCATCCATCACGGGCACAAGTCTCCACCTTGCGGAGTACGCCTCCGCCGCCCGGATCGCTCCTCCGGTTGACCCCTGCACCTATCTGCTTTCCCTACTCTGGGTTACGTGCAGCGCCTCTATGACTTCATCCGCAGACACCCGATGGGCGTCGACACCTTCTGGGCTGTCATGCTCTTCGGTTTCTCCATGCTGTGGGTGATCCAGGTGCCGGTCGGGGTCGAGGCCCGCTGGTCGGCCGCGTTCATCGTTCTCCTGCTGTGCGTGGTGGTGGCGCTGCGCCGCCGTATGCCGGAGAAGATGCTGGTCCTCGCCGCCGTGCTGGGCGTGGCCCAGCTCGTGGCGGACGTCGATGTCAACCCGGCCGACTTCGCGATGCTGGTGATCATCTACACCGTCGCCGCCCACGACGGACCCCGCTGGGCGTCCCGTCTTGCGCTCGTCGGCGGCCTCTCCGCGGCCACGATCTCGCAGATCCGCTGGCCGGCGGAGAACACCAGCCTCGGCGGAAAGATCTTCTTCACGATCGTCATGAGCGTGCCCTTCGCACTTGCCTGGGTGCTCGGCGACTCGATACGCACTCGGCGCGCGTACTTCGACCAGCTCGAGGAACGCGCGACCCGGCTGGAGAAGGAGCGCGAGGCGCAGGCGAAGGTCGCCGTCGCGGCCGAGCGCGCCCGGATCGCCCGCGAGCTGCACGACGTCGTCGCACACAACGTCTCGGTGATGGTGGTGCAGGCCGACGGCGCCGCGTATGTCCTGGACGCCGCGCCCGACCAGGCCAAGCAGGCGCTGGAGACCATCTCGACCACCGGCCGCCAGGCGCTCGCGGAGATGCGCAGGCTGCTCGGCGTACTGCGCACCGGCGACGCCCCGGAGAGCGGCGAGTACGTCCCGCAGCCCGATGTGCAGCAGATCGAGGATCTGGTCGAGCAGGTGCGCCGCGCCGGTCTGACCGTGGACTTCAAGATCGAGGGAACGCCGCGGCCGCTGCCGAGCGGCGTCGAGCTCACCGCGTACCGCATCGTCCAGGAGGCGCTGACCAACACCCGCAAGCACGGCGGCCCGGACGTCGGCGCCAGCGTGCGTCTCGTCTACTTCGACGACGGCCTCGGCCTGCTGGTGGAGGACGACGGCCGTGGCTCGGCGCACGAGCTGTACGAGGACGGTGGCGCCGACGGTCAGGGCCACGGGCTCATCGGCATGCGCGAGCGCGTCGGTATGGTCGGCGGCACGCTGGACGCGGGGCCACGGCCCGGCGGCGGCTTCCGGATCAGTGCACTGCTTCCCCTCAAGCCCGCCCACTAGAGCCCGCCCACTAGAGACCGAGGACTCAACTGACATGTCCATCCGTGTGATGCTCGTCGACGATCAGGTGCTGCTGCGCACGGGGTTCCGGATGGTGCTCGCCGCCCAGCCGGACATGGAGGTCGTCGCGGAGGCGGGTGACGGCGCGGAGGCGATCGAGAACCTCCGTTCCACGGCCGTGGACGTGGTGCTGATGGACGTACGCATGCCGAGGCTGGACGGCGTAGAGGCGACCCGCCGGATCTGTGCCGAGCCGGACGCGCCGAAGGTGCTGATCCTGACCACCTTCGACCTGGACGAGTACGCCTTCTCCGGGCTGAAGGCGGGCGCCAGCGGCTTCATGCTCAAGGACGTGCCGCCCGGCGAACTGCTCGGCGCGATCCGCTCGGTGCACAGCGGCGACGCGGTGGTCGCGCCGTCCACCACGCGCCGGCTGCTCGACCGCTTCTCGCCGATGCTGCCCAGCAGCTCCCACGAGCCGCAGAACAAGGAGCTGGAGCGGCTCACCGACCGGGAGCGAGAGGTGATGCTGCTCGTCGCCCAGGGCCTGTCGAACGGCGAGATCGCGGCCCGTCTGGTGCTGTCGGAGGCCACGGTCAAGACGCATGTGGGCCGCATCCTCACCAAACTGAATCTGCGGGACCGGGTGCAGGTGGTGGTGCTGGCGTACGAGACGGGCCTGGTGCGGGCGGGCGGCGGGGCGGCCTGACGCATGCTGCTCTGGATCAACGGCCCCTTCGGGGGCGGCAAGACCCAGACCGCGTACGAATTGCGGCGACGGCTGCCCGGCAGCGTCGTCTGCGATCCCGAGCATGTCGGCTTCGGCCTGCACCGGATGCTTCCGCGTGAACTGCGATCGGACTTCCAGGATCTGGCCGCCTGGCGGCAGGGCGTGTACGAGGTGCTGGACCTGACGCTGCGGACGTACGAGGGCGTGGTGATCGCGCCCATGACGGTGGTCGAGCCGGCGTACTTCGAGGAGACGGTGGGCCGGCTGCGGGCGGCCGGGCACGAGGTGCACCACTTCGCGCTGCTCGCGGAGCGCGAGACGGTGCTGCGGCGGCTGACGGAGCGGGGGCTCGGCCGCGGGCTCAAGCGCGAGAGCTTCGCGGTGCGGCAGCTGGACCTGTGTCTGGAGCGGCTGAACCGGCCGCTGTTCGCCGAGCACATCCGTACCGACCGGGTCGGTGTGCCGCAGGTGGCCGACAAGATCGCGGCTTCGGCGGGGCTGAGCCTTGAGCCGAACGCGGACGGGCCGCTGCGGCACCGGCTGCGCAAGGCGTGGACGGGCCTCAAGCACATTCGCCTCGGCTGACGTCGAACGACTCAGTCCTCACGGCCCTCGCGCAGGACGAGGTCCAGCAGGCCGGGGAAGCGCGCGTCGAACTCCGGGCGCCGCAGCCGGTTCACTCGCTTCGGTCCCATGTCGCGCTGCTCGACGAGCCCGGCGGCGCGCAGCACCGAGAAGTGATGGCTGATCGCCGCCTTCCGTACGGGCACGTCGAAGGATCCGCAGGTGCGCGTCCACTCCTCGGAGGTGGCGAGTTCGCGGACGAGCTGGATGCGTACGGGATCGGCCAGGGCGTCGAGCGCGTTCAGCAGCGGGACGTCGGCGGGGTGCGTGTGCTCGGGTGCGGGCCGGTGACTGCTCATGTCTCTGTCGTGTTCTCCTCGTCTTTCTTGTTCTTCCTTGCGGAGTGTTCGACGACGGTCATACACTCCAAGTGTTCGCTTCCCATTGAACACTCTGGGCGAGGAGTTCGCTATGCGCGCGATTCAGGTGACGGAGTACGGCGGCCCCGAGGTGCTGCGACTGGTCGAGGCGGACGCGCCGGAGCCCGGTCCGGGCGAGGTCGCCATCGATGTCGCGTACGCCGGCGTGAACTTCGCGGAGATCAGGGCCAGGCGCACCGGCTACCGGGTGCCAAGTCTCCCCTTCCGGCCCGGACTTGAGGTCTCGGGCCGGGTGCGGGCGCTTGGCGACGGCGTCACGGATCTGGCCGTCGGACAGGAGGTCGCCGCCTTCATCTCGCACGGCGGCTATGCGGAGGTTGCCATCGCGCCCGCCGCCCAGGTCTTCCCGGTCCCCGCCCGTCTTTCGCTGCGTACGGCGGCCACGCTGCCGACCGTGCTGCCCACCGCGCACGCTCTGGTGCACGAGCTGGGGCGGCTGCGGGCCGGCGAGAGCGTGCTGGTGCAGGGCGCGGCGGGCGGAGTCGGCACGGTGGCGGGCCAGTTGGCGAAGCGCGTGGGCGACGGTGCTGTCTACGGCGTCGTCTCGTCCACCGCCAAGGCGGAGTTCGCGCTGAAGCACGGCTACGACCAGGTCTTCGTCGGCGACGACTGGGAGTCGCAGCTGGCCGGTGCGACCGACGGGCGCGGCGTCGACCTGCTGCTCGACCCGATCGGCGGCGAGCAGCTGCGCCGCAGCCTTGACTCGCTGGCGCCGTTCGGCCGGGTGGTGAACTTCGGCAATACGAGCGACGAGGCGGCGTGGCAGTTCGGCGCGGCCGAACTCGCGCCCGGTGCACGGTCGGTGGCGTTCTTCTCGATCCTGACCCTGGCGGTGACGGAGCCCAAGGCGCTGCGGGAGCTGTCGGAGCGGGCGTTCCGGCTGGTCGCGGACGGGGCTGTGGAGCTGCCGGTCACCGCCGAACTGCCGCTAGCCGAGGCGGCGGAGGCGCACCGGCTGATGGAGAGCCGCGCGACGACGGGCAAGCTGCTGCTCCGTGTCGCCCTGGATTAGCCGTGGATCAGCGGAGCACGGTCTCCAGGAAGTCGCTGCCCAGCCGTGCGACGGCGGTGACGTCCAGCTGGTGCAGTACGTAACGGCCGCGCCGCCGGGTCGAGACGAGCCCTGCCTTCTTCAGCACGGCGAGATGACGGGAGACCTCGGGCGCGGTGATGTTGTACGCGTCCGCCAGCTCGCTCGTCGTGTACGGCGAGCGGGCGAGGTGGCGGCACAGCCGCATCCGCATCGGGTGCGCAAGCGCCTCCATCCGGAGCTTCAGCAGCTCGACGGGGGCGGGGCCGGGCAGTGACGGTGAGCCGACCGGGTAGTGGATCACCGGCCGCCAGCCGGGCGCGTGCAGCACCATCAGATGCGGCCAGCCGAAGCTGGACGGCACGAGGGAGAGCCCGGCGCCGACGGCGGGGTCGAGGGCTGTCGTTCGCCCGTCCGCGAGCTTGTCGGCGCTGATACGGGCGTGGTCCTCGTCCACCGCGAGCGCGGGCGAGACGGCGTGCAGCGCCTCGGCCAGGCCCTTGCGGCGCAGCAGATCGGTCTTGTGCCGGGCGTCGGCGGCGAGCTGGGTGGCGACGCGATGCCAGGTGTCGGCGAAGAAGGCCTGGTCGCAGTCCTCGAAGAGACGGCGTACCCAGGCGCGTACGGAAGCCGGGTCGTCCAGCAGCCGCCGGGCGAAGTCGAGCTGCTTGGGGCCGCGGGTGGCCGCGAGTTCGAGGGCGCGCTCGCGGCGGACGGGGTCGGTGAGGGCGGAGGGGCCGCCGACTCCGTACGTACTGGCGCAGGTGAACTCCAGGGCGGCGGCGACGAACCGCTCCTCGTCCAGCCGGTCGAGCATGTCCAGCTCTTCGGCGAGGGTCGTGCCGGTGCGGGCATCGGGGCTGCCCAGACCCGCGAACGGCATGAAGACGTCCGAGAACGTGGTCCGCCACAGGAAGTCGGCCTCGTGCAGCCGGTCTGCGAGATCGGGCTTGAGCCCGGCGGCGGTGGCGGTGGCCCAGCCGTGCAGCCCGGGATGGTGCGCCGGCTCTGCGAGCGCGTGCAGCGCCACGCCGAGCTCGGCGAGAGGGGAAATCTCGAAGACGATGCGCTCAGGGGCCAGGCCCGCGATGTCGATGCTCACGCTCACGGCTCCATGGTGCGGGGTGCGCGGGGCGGTGGCGGTGTCATTTGACGGGGCTCGTCAATCGACGGGACGAGCGGGGGCGGGTGGGCGCAGCGTGAGGTCATGAATGCGATGCATCAGTACATGCTGGACAGTTACCGCGCATCCCAGCACGGCACCAAGGCTCCGCCCCAGCCGGGCCTCCACGACTGGCAGGCCGCGCGCGAACTCACGACCCACGCGGCCCCCCGCCGCGCCCGCCACTCCCGGGGCCGCGTCCGCTCGGCGCTGGCCCGCCTGCTCCACTCCGGCTGAGGGTGCGGGCTTCCCCCGCGCCTGCCCCTGCTCTCTGGGGCACGGGGTGCCTTCCCCTACCCGCCCCTTCCCGCTGTGCCGATTTGCGGCTCCGCCGCGTGGGGGGCAAGCCCCCGGACTAGCCCCCGGACTCCCTGTACGCCCTTCGGGCGTTGTCCTCAATCTCCGCCGGACTTCGTCCGGGGGACCCCCAGACGGGCTGAATCTTTCAGCCCCGCCGGCGATTGAGTTGTGGGGGTCCCCCAGGTGGGGTCTCCCCACGCCCGCAGGGCGTAGGGGGAGGGTCCGGGGCGGAGCCCCGGTTCGGGAAGGGGCGGCGCCCGGTTCACAGCCTGTGGACAACTGCAAGAGGGCCTCACGCGCTGGCGTAGCATGACGAGAAATCGTCCGGTACCCCCCGCGGACTGGAACGGAAGGCCCCGCCGCGTGAATGCCACAGCACCACAGGAACCGCTCGACCCGCGGGACCGCCCCGCCAGGCTGCGCGTCGGCGTCGTCGGAGCCGGCCGCGTCGGCCCGGCCCTCGCGGCATCGCTGCAGCTCGCGGGACACCGACCGGTCGCGGTCTCCGGAGTCTCCGACGCATCCGTGCGACGCGCGGCCGCACTGCTCCCCGACGTACCGATCGTGCCCCCGGCCGAAGTCCTCGCCCGCGCCGAGCTCGTGCTGCTGACCGTCCCCGACGACGCACTGCCCGCGCTGGTCGACGGCCTCGTCGAGACCGGCGCCGTACGCCCCGGGCAGCTGCTCGTGCACACCTCCGGGCGGTACGGCACCAAGGTGCTGGACCCCGCCACGCGGGCCGGTGCGCTCCCGCTCGCGCTGCACCCCGCCATGACCTTCACCGGGACGAGCGTCGACGTGCAGCGTCTCGCGGGCTGCTCGTTCGGTGTGACCGCCCCCGACGAGCTGCGGCTCGCCGCCGAGGCGCTGGTCATCGAGATGGGCGGCGAGCCCGAGTGGATCGAGGAGGAGGCCCGCCCGCTCTACCACGCGGCCCTCGCCCTCGGCGCGAACCACCTGGTCACCCTGGTCGCCCAGTCGATGGAGCTGCTGCGTACGGCGGGGGTTGCCGCCCCCGACCGGATGCTCGGCCCGCTCCTCGGCGCGGCCCTCGACAACGCCCTGCGCTCCGGCGACGCGGCCCTGACCGGACCCGTCGCCCGTGGCGACGCCGGCACCGTCGCCGTCCATGTCGCCGAGCTGCGCAAGCACGCACCCGGCACCGTCGCCGGTTATCTGGCGATGGCCCGCACCACCGCCGACCGCGCCCTCGCGCACGGCCTGCTCAAGCCCGAGCTGGCGGAGGATCTGCTGGGCGTTCTCGCCGAGGGGGACCAGCGATGAGCAGGCGCACCGTCGAGCTCGTGCCGACCAGAGGCGATCTGCAGTACGCCATCGACCACCACGGCGCCCTCGGCCGCACCGCCGTCGTCATGACCATGGGCGCCCTGCACGAGGGCCACGCCACGCTGATCCGCGCCGCGCGCGAGCACGTCGGCAGCGAGGGCTTCGTCATCGTCACGGTCTTCGTCAACCCGCTCCAGTTCGGCGCGGGCGAGGACCTCGACCGTTATCCCCGTACGCTCGACGCGGACCTCAAGACGGCCGAAGAGGCGGGCGCCGACGTCGTGTTCGCCCCTTCGGCCGAGGAGGTCTATCCGGGCGGCGAGCCGCAGGTCAGGATCACCGCGGGCCCCATGGGCGAGCGCCTCGAAGGAGAGAGCCGCCCCGGCCACTTCGACGGCGTGCTCACTGTCGTCGCCAAGCTCCTGCATCTCACCCGCCCCGGTGTGGCGTTCTTCGGGCAGAAGGACGCGCAGCAGCTCGCCCTGATCCGCCGGATGGCCGCCGATCTCAACTTCCCGGTCGAGATCGTGGGCGTACCGACCGTGCGGGAGCCGGACGGCCTCGCGCTCTCCAGCCGTAACCGTTTTCTCTCGGCCGACGAGCGCCGCACCGCCCTCGCGCTGTCCGGAGCGCTGTTCGCGGCCCGCGACCGGCTCGCCGCCCAGCAGGCGTTGCTCGCGCGTGCCGAGTCGCTGCCCGCCTCGCAGTCCCGGGCCGCCGCGCTGTCCAAGCTGGGCGAGGCCCGGGCCGCCGCCGACGCGCACGCGGTGGCCCAGGCGGGACCCGGCGGCGCCGACGCGGTACGGGCCGCGGCCCGTGTCGTCCTCGACGAGGCGGCCAAGGCGAACCCGCCGCTCGTACTCGACTATCTGGCCCTCGTCGACCCGGCCGACTTCACCGAGGTCCCCGACGACCACACCGGCGAGGCGATCATCGCCGTCGCGGCCCGGGTGGGCACTACGCGGCTGATCGACAACATCCCCCTGACCTTCGGAGCGCCCAAGTGACCGGAATACGGCTGCACGCCCCCGCCCCCGGCTGGTCCATCGACGCCGAGGTCGTCGTGGTCGGCTCCGGGGTGGCCGGCCTGACCGCCGCGCTGCGCTGCGCCGCGGCAGGGCTGAGCACGGTCGTGGTCACCAAGGCCCGTCTGGACGACGGCTCCACGCGCTGGGCACAGGGCGGCATCGCCGCGGCGCTCGGCGACGGAGACACACCCGAGCAGCATCTGGACGACACCCTGGTCGCGGGCGCCGGCCTGTGCGACGAGGTGGCGGTACGCACCCTGGTCACCGAGGGCCCCGGCGCCGTACGCCGACTGATCGCCACCGGCGCGCACTTCGACACCGACCCGGGCTCCGGCGAGATAGAGCTGACCCGCGAGGGCGGGCACCACCGCCGCCGTATCGCGCACGCGGGCGGCGACGCGACAGGTGCCGAGATCTCCCGCGCGCTGGTCGAGGCGGTGCGCGAAGCGGGCATCCGTACGATCGAGAACGCCCTGGTCCTGGACCTGTTGACGGACGCCGAAGGCCGTACGGCAGGCATCACCCTGCATGTCATGGGCGAGGGCCAGCACGACGGCGTCGGCGCGGTCCACAGCCCCACCGTCGTCCTGGCCACCGGCGGCATGGGCCAGGTCTTCTCCGCCACGACCAACCCCGCGGTCTCCACGGGCGACGGCGTCGCGCTCGCGCTGCGCGCCGGTGCGGAGGTCTCCGACCTCGAATTCGTGCAGTTCCACCCGACCGTGCTCTTCCTCGGCCCGGACTCCGAGGGCCAGCAGCCGCTGGTCTCCGAGGCGGTACGGGGAGAGGGCGCCCATCTCGTCGACGCGTCCGGCACCCGCTTCATGCTCGGACAGCACGAGCTGGCCGAACTCGCGCCCCGCGACATCGTCGCCAAGGGCATCATGCGCCGGATGCAGGAACAGGGCACGGCTCATATGTACCTGGACGCCCGCCACTTCGGCGCCGAGATGTGGGAGCAGCGCTTCCCGACGATCCTGGCCGCCTGCCGCGCCCATGGCATCGACCCGGTCACCGAGCCCATCCCGGTCGCCCCCGCCGCGCATTACGCCTCCGGCGGGGTGCGCACGGACCTGCACGGCCGCACCACGGTCCCGGGACTGTACGCATGCGGCGAAGTGGCGTGTACGGGAGTGCACGGCGCGAACCGGCTGGCCTCCAACTCCCTTCTGGAAGGGCTGGTCTTCGCGGAGCGCATCGCCGTCGACATCGCATCCCGGGCCCCGTTCGCGGCCGGCGCCCCCGCGAACCCGGCGAGCCCGTCCGTACTGCCGCTCATCGCCCCCGAGTCGCGGGCCGAGATCCAGCGGATCATGTCCCACGGCGCGGGCGTGCTCCGCTCGGCCGAGAGCCTCGCGGCCGCGGCCGCCGCGCTGCACTCCGTACACCGCAACGCCGTGCACGACCACGAGGGTTCGGGCAAGACGGCCGAGCCCGGCGTCGAGTCCTGGGAGACGTCGAACCTTCTGTGCGTGGCCCGCGTACTGACCACCGCGGCCCTGGAGCGCGAGGAGACCCGCGGCTGTCACTGGCGCGACGACCGGCCCGAGCGGGACGACGCCGACTGGCGCCGCCATCTCGTCGTACGCCTCGCGCCCGACGGCCCGCCCGTCTCCCGCAACCCTTCCAACGAGACGCTTCGCGTCACGCCTCCCCCTCTCGTCGTCAGCCGCACCGAGAGCACCGCATTCGCCCCGACCGTCCTCGACACCGTCCCCGACGCCCCCAGGGAGCCGTAACCGTGAGCACGCCCGAAGAACGTCCGCGCCCCGTGGACGTACCGCTGATCCAGATCGGCGCCCCCGCCCCGTCCAAGGGCGGCTGCGGGGACGGCTGCGGCTGCTCCGGCGAGGGGGAGGAGTACGACGAGCTGGAGTGCGGTCTGGACCCCACGCTCGCGCAGCTGCTCGCCGACGCGGGCCTCGATCCCGTACAGGTCGAGGACATCGCCCACCTCGCGATCGCCGAGGACCTGGACGGTGGCGTGGATGTGACGACGGTGGCGACCGTTCCCGAAGACGCCGTCGCCACCGGCGACTTCACGGCTCGTGAGGCCGGTACGGTCGCGGGCCTGCGGGTCGCCGAGGCGGTCCTGTCGATCGTGTGCACCGACGAGTTCGAGGTGGAGCGGCACGTCGAGGACGGCGACCGCGTCGAGGCCGGCCAGAAGCTGCTGTCCGTCACCACCAACACCCGTGACCTGCTCACCGGCGAGCGCAGCGCACTCAACATCCTGTGCCGCCTCTCCGGCATCGCGACCGCCACGCGCGCGTGGGCGGACGTGCTCGAGGGCACCGGCGCCCGGGTCCGCGACACCCGCAAGACGACGCCGGGACTGCGCGCCCTCGAGAAGTACGCGGTGCGCTGCGGCGGCGGCGTCAACCACCGGATGTCGCTCTCGGATGCCGCGCTCGTCAAGGACAACCACGTGGTCGCCGCGGGCGGCGTGGCGGAGGCCTTCAAGGCCGTACGGGACACCTTCCCGGACCTCCCGATCGAGGTCGAGGTGGACACCCTGCACCAGGTCCGCGAAGTCCTGGACGCGGGCGCGGACCTGATCCTGCTGGACAACTTCACCCCGGCCGAGACCGAGGAGGCCGTCGCGATCGTCGCGCACCGCGCCGCCCTCGAGTCCTCGGGGAGGCTCACGCTGGACAACGCCCGCGCGTACGCCGAAACGGGCGTCGACTACCTCGCGGTGGGCGCGCTGACGCACTCCTCCCGGATCCTCGACATCGGCCTCGACCTGCGTGAGGCAGGCGTCTGATGCTGCTCACGATCGATGTCGGCAACACCCAGACCGTCCTCGGCCTGTTCGACGGCGAGGAGATCGTCGAACACTGGCGCATCTCCACGGACGCCCGCCGCACCGCCGACGAACTGGCCGTCCTGCTGCAGGGTCTGATGGGCATGCACCCGCTGCTCGGCGAGGAACTGGGCGACGGTATCGAGGGCATCGCCATCTGCTCCACCGTTCCCTCGGTCCTGCACGAGCTGCGCGAGGTGACCCGCCGCTACTACGGCGACGTCCCGTCCGTCCTCGTCGAGCCCGGCATCAAGACCGGCGTGCCGATCCTGATGGACAACCCGAAGGAGGTCGGCGCGGACCGCATCATCAACGCGGTCGCCGCGGTCGATCTGTACGGCGGCCCGGCGATCGTCGTCGACTTCGGCACAGCGACGACCTTCGACGCGGTCAGCGCGCGCGGCGAGTACGCGGGCGGCGTGATCGCCCCGGGCATCGAGATCTCCGTCGAGGCCCTCGGCGTCAAGGGCGCCCAGCTCCGCAAGATCGAACTGGCCCGCCCGCGCAGTGTTATCGGCAAGAACACGGTCGAGGCGATGCAGGCGGGCATCGTGTACGGCTTCGCGGGCCAGGTCGACGGCGTGGTCAAGCGCATGAAGGGCGAACTCGCGGATGACCCGGACGAGGTCACGGTGATCGCGACGGGCGGTCTGGCCCCGATGGTGATGGGCGAAGCCTCGGAAATCGACGAACACGAGCCGTGGCTGACGCTGATCGGGCTGCGGTTGGTGTACGAGCGCAACGTCTCCCGCATGTGACAGTCGCCCCGGTCGGTGGTGGGCGTGGGCCGGGGCGTTTGTGGTTGCCGCCGGTGGATGGTTTCGCAGGCGAACCCCCGGGGCCCGCGCCGCACGGCACCGGTGCACCCCAGCCCCACAGAAAGCTTCGCCGCGCCCGGGGTGGCCAATTAACCCGATTTTGTCCAAGTCGGACGTATCGTCGGCTCATGCCCACGCCATACGGATCCCGCGGCGGCATGGCCTTCAGCGCAGACGAGCTGCGTGTGCTCCGACGCGCTCTCGCCAGCGCCCTCCATCCCGCCCCTCTCACCGACTCGGACGTCCAGGACTGTCTGCGACTGGCCGGTTCCCTGGACGAGGCGGTTCGCGAGGCCGGCCGGCTGCGTACGTTCCTGCTCGCCGACCTCGTCCGCTACCGCGACGCGCTCCCCGGTTCCGCCACCGGCTATCTGGAGCTCCTCCAGGACGCCCTGGCCACCGGCTACGACCCCCGCCCGGAAGACCTGTCCGCGCTGCGCACCCTGCGCGGCAACCCGGTCGGCGCCGCCGTACTGCAGCGCTGCCAGGGGCTCGCCGAGCAGTCGTTGCGCGCCCGGCTGGCCGGCCGCGCAAGGGGGCCCGGCGCCGCCGCGCCCGCTCCTCGCACCCGCCTCCTCGCGCTCCCCGGCGGCCGCGCGTCCGACGACTCGAAGCCGCAGCCCAAGCCCCAGCACAAACCCCGGCAGGCGCCGCAGGAGAAACCGCAGCCCAAGGGGCCCACGCCCCCCGACCGCCCGATGCCGAAGCCGTCCGAGGTCTTCCCTCCCCGCCGCAAGCCCGTGCCCCCACCGGAAGAGCGGGCCGCCGGATAGCTACTCTGGAGCCATGGACTACGTATCCGCGCTCCTGCCCCCCGTGGTGATGGCCGCCTTCTTCACCGTCCTGGTCGTGACGATCGTCAAGAGCCAGGGTGGCCCGAACAAGGCCAAGGAGGACGCGATCGCGGACGCCGTGATCGCCCGCGCGGAATCCACCCGCCAGGCCGGCCGGGACGCCTGACGCCACACGACGCACCGCGCGCTCGCGCTTCAAGGACGTACGGCAGATTTCCGGGGCCGTACGTCCTTTTTGTTACGTCAATAACCGGCCATTCCCGGCATCTCGCACTATGGTGGCGCTGTGCCCCGCCAATTGGGAGAGCTCGAAGACGCCGTCATGACACGCGTCTGGCAATGGAACCGGCCGGTCACGGTCCGGGAAGTCCTGGAAGACCTTCAGCAGGAACGGTCCATCGCCTACACCACCGTCATGACCGTAATGGACAATCTCCATCAGAAGGGCTGGGTACGCAGGGAAGTCGACGGCCGCGCCTATCGATATACGGCGGTCTCCACCCGCGCCGCGTACTCCGCCGCACTGATGAACGAAGCCTGGTCCAAGAGTGACAACCCCGCCGCCGCACTAGTCGCCTTCTTCGGCATGATGTCGTCCGAGCAGCGTGAAGCCCTCCAAGCCGCTGTCCGCATCGTTCAGGGCGACGAGCCCGCCGAGGGCGGTACGCAGGCGGGGCGATAGCGTCGGGCCATGTCTTATGTCGCAGCAAATGCCATCACCGTCCGGCGGGCCAGGACCAGCGATGTGCCCTCGGTCCGCCGACTCGTCGACCCGTACGTGAGTGAAGGCATCCTGCTCGACAAAGCGACGGTCACCCTTTACGAAGCCATCCAGGAGTTCTGGGTCGCGGAACGCGACGACGATGCCCGCGTGGTCGGCTGCGGTGCTCTGCATGTCATGTGGGAAGACCTCGCCGAAGTCCGCACTCTTGCCGTCGATCCGGTCTTCAAGGGCACCGGCATCGGACATCAGGTGCTGGACAAGCTGTTGGACACGGCCCGCTGGCTCGGAGTGCGCCGGGTTTTCTGCCTCACCTTCGAAGTGGACTTCTTCGGCAAGCACGGCTTCGTGGAGATCGGTGAGACACCGGTCGACGGAGATGTCTACAGCGAGCTGCTGCGTTCCTATGACGAGGGTGTCGCCGAGTTCCTCGGGCTCGAACGAGTGAAGCCGAACACCTTGGGCAACAGTCGGATGCTTCTGCACCTGTGATCACCACAAGAACCGGAACCCTATGTCCGAATCGCGCACGTTTCCCGCGTTCTCGAGGTTCTGAACCTCTCCCAAGGGTTTGTGTTTTCCAAGGAAAAGCGGTTTCCTTTCCGCGTACTGCATTTTCGATGAAAGGAAATCCGGTGGCACAGAAGGTTCAGGTCCTTCTTGTCGATGACCTCGTCGGCGGCGAGGCGGACGAGACGGTGACGTTCGCTCTGGATGGCAAGACGTACGAGATCGACCTCACCGCCGCCAACGCGGACAAGCTCCGTCAGTCGCTCGCGGAGTTCGTGAAGGCCGGCCGTCGCACGGGCGGTCGTAGCTCGACCGGCCGTGGCAAGGGCCGTGCGGCCGCGGGCGGCAACAAGGACACCGCCGAAATCCGCGCCTGGGCCAAGGCGAACGGCTTCGAGGTCAACGACCGCGGCCGCGTCCCGGCCCATGTCCGTGAGGCTTACGAGAAGGCCAACGGCTGAGTATTCGCACGCGGCGTATTCGTACGCAGCAATCGGGCCCGGTGGCACTCGGTCGCCACGGTGTCCACGAGTCGTACGAGATCGGGGCTGATACCCCTATCGGTTCCGGCACTGCGCCCGAAAGAGTTCAGGGCCGGCAGAGTCGGCTCCACCTCGCGCCCCGGCACGGGGGGTCGCAGCCATACGGCGGCCCCCCGCGAGCCGTACCATCCGGGCGGCGGCGGGGCCGTCATCAGCCCGCCCGCGCCGATGGTGGTCAGATCGAGGGCGATCCCGCCCCACTGCAGCCAGTCGAGCAGCCCAGGCAGCTCGTCGGCGCTCCCGGCGGCCACCAGGAGCCGCATTCTGTGCCCCATGAGGGCTACCGGTCCGGCTGTCCCTGCCGAGTCCGTACGGCGCAGCACGGCCGCTCCGGCGTCCGCCGGCAGCTCCAGCACATCGAAGCGCTGCCCGGTCAGCAGCCGCACCGGGGACCCGCCCGCGGTGGCCCAGCCGAGCTCGTCCTCGTACCACTGCGCAATGCCGCCGTCGACGGGCGTACGGGGGAGCGGGACGGTGAGAGCCATAATTGAGGAACTACCGAGCAGCCCCCTGGGTTACGCAGAGTGTGTGACTGATTGCACACGGTGTCCGAGTTGGGGGCGTACGGAGGCATTCGAGTGCGCAAGGTTGTTCGCCCGTAGCTGAGGGAACCGGTGCGCGCCGCATGGAGTGTCAGTGCTTACGGGTAAGACATTCCTAGTGGCAAGGGGCGACACGCCTGCCTGGCCGTCTCACGTTCGCCATCGGCGTAGCGGTGGTGAGGGTATCTGCCTGGCCTGCGGGAACATCGTCTCGCACCATCGGGTTGGAGCAGTTGTCGGCGTTCAGCGGTCAGGAGGCCACAGACGGGTGTCGGCAGTTGGAATGAGCGGTCCCCGCTTGCGGGACTAAGCTGCGGAAGGACAGGGAGGGGACCGACCCCTTTACTGCCTGACCGCTCTGAGGAGCGATTAACGATGTTCGAGAGGTTCACCGACCGCGCGCGGCGGGTTGTCGTCCTGGCTCAGGAAGAAGCCCGGATGCTCAACCACAACTACATCGGCACCGAGCACATCCTCCTGGGCCTTATCCACGAGGGTGAGGGTGTCGCCGCTAAGGCCCTGGAGAGCCTCGGGATTTCGCTCGAGGCGGTCCGCCAGCAGGTGGAGGAGATCATCGGCCAGGGCCAGCAGGCCCCGTCCGGGCACATCCCCTTCACCCCTCGTGCCAAGAAGGTCCTGGAGCTGTCGCTCCGCGAGGCTCTTCAGCTGGGCCACAACTACATCGGCACCGAGCACATCCTGCTCGGCCTGATCCGCGAGGGCGAGGGCGTCGCCGCCCAGGTCCTCGTGAAGCTGGGCGCCGATCTCAACCGGGTGCGGCAGCAGGTCATCCAGCTGCTCTCCGGTTACCAGGGCAAGGAAGCCGCCACAGCAGGCGGCCCGGCCGAGGGCACGCCCTCGACGTCGCTCGTCCTGGACCAGTTCGGCCGGAATCTCACCCAGGCCGCTCGTGAGTCCAAGCTCGACCCGGTCATCGGGCGCGAGAAGGAGATCGAGCGGGTCATGCAGGTGCTGTCCCGCCGTACCAAGAACAACCCGGTCCTCATCGGCGAGCCCGGCGTCGGCAAGACGGCGGTCGTCGAGGGCCTGGCGCAGGCCATCGTCAAGGGCGAGGTGCCCGAGACCCTCAAGGACAAGCACCTCTACACCCTGGACCTCGGCGCGCTGGTTGCCGGATCCCGCTACCGCGGTGACTTCGAGGAGCGCCTGAAGAAGGTCCTCAAGGAGATCCGCACCCGCGGCGACATCATCCTGTTCATCGACGAGCTCCACACCCTGGTGGGTGCGGGCGCCGCCGAGGGCGCGATCGACGCGGCTTCGATCCTGAAGCCGATGCTCGCGCGCGGTGAGCTGCAGACCATCGGCGCCACCACGCTCGACGAGTACCGCAAGCACCTGGAGAAGGACGCGGCCCTGGAGCGCCGCTTCCAGCCCATCCAGGTCGCGGAGCCGTCGCTGCCGCACACCATCGAGATCCTCAAGGGCCTGCGGGACCGTTACGAGGCCCACCACCGCGTCTCCATCACGGACGAGGCGCTGGTCCAGGCCGCGACGCTGGCCGACCGGTACATCTCGGACCGCTTCCTGCCGGACAAGGCGATCGACCTGATCGACGAGGCCGGTTCCCGGATGCGTATCCGCCGGATGACCGCGCCGCCGGACCTCCGCGAGTTCGACGAGAAGATCGCGGGCGTCCGCCGCGACAAGGAGTCGGCGATCGACTCCCAGGACTTCGAGAAGGCGGCCTCTCTCCGCGACAAGGAGAAGCAGCTGCTCGCCGCGAAGGCCAAGCGCGAGAAGGAATGGAAGGCCGGCGACATGGACGTCGTCGCCGAGGTCGACGGCGAGCTGATCGCCGAAGTCCTGGCCACGGCCACCGGTATTCCGGTCTTCAAGCTGACCGAGGAGGAGTCCTCGCGTCTGCTGCGCATGGAGGACGAGCTCCACAAGCGCGTCATCGGCCAGAAGGACGCCATCAAGGCCCTTTCCCAGGCGATCCGGCGTACCCGCGCCGGCCTGAAGGACCCGAAGCGCCCCGGTGGCTCGTTCATCTTCGCCGGCCCGTCCGGTGTCGGTAAGACCGAGCTCTCCAAGACGCTCGCCGAATTCCTCTTCGGCGACGAGGACGCGCTGATCTCCCTCGACATGTCGGAGTTCAGCGAGAAGCACACGGTTTCCCGTCTCTTCGGTTCCCCGCCCGGATACGTGGGTTACGAAGAGGGCGGCCAGCTCACCGAGAAGGTGCGCCGGAAGCCGTTCTCCGTCGTCCTCTTCGACGAGGTCGAGAAGGCCCACCCCGATATCTTCAATTCCCTTCTGCAGATCCTGGAGGACGGTCGCCTGACCGACTCCCAGGGCCGCGTCGTGGACTTCAAGAACACGGTCATCATCATGACGACCAACCTCGGGACCCGGGACATCTCGAAGGGCTTCAACCTGGGCTTCGCGGCGCAGGGCGACGTCAAGTCGAACTACGAGCGGATGAAGGTCAAGGTCAACGAAGAGCTCAAGCAGCACTTCCGGCCCGAGTTCCTCAACCGTGTCGACGACACGGTGGTCTTCCACCAGCTGACCGAGGAAGACATCATCCAGATCGTCGACCTCATGGTCGCCAAGGTGGACGAGCGCCTGAAGGACCGCGACATGGGCCTGGAGCTCAGCCCCACGGCCAAGTCGCTGCTCGCCAAGAAGGGCTACGACCCGGTGCTGGGCGCCCGGCCGCTGCGCCGGACGATCCAGCGCGAGATCGAGGACATCCTGTCGGAGAAGATCCTCTTCGGCGAGCTGCGCCCCGGTCACATCGTGGTCGTGGACACCGAGGGCGAGGGTGAGGAGAAGAAGTTCACCTTCCGCGGCGAGGAGAAGTCGGCGCTGCCGGACGTGCCTCCGATCGAGCAGGCGGCCGGCGGAGCCGGGCCGAACCTGTCGAAGGACGCGTAGGCGTTCTGAGTGTCTGAAGGGGCTGCCCCGGAACCAGTGATGGTTCCGGGGCAGCCCCTTTTCGCCTTCGTCAGCGGTAGCCGATGATCTGTCGCTTGGGAAGCCCGGAGACACTGAGCTTCAACCCGGTCACGGCCCGCAGCGGCGTCAGATTCAGCTCTTCCTCCTCCATCGAAGGGTACGAGATGAAGACGGAGCGCAGCCGGGATATCCGGGCCATGGCCCCCACATCGACGGCGGAAACCCGCACGGCATCCAGGTCGACCACCTCCAGTGCGTCGAGCTCCGGGAGGAAGGCGAGGCTCTCCACGCCGGAGCAGCGCCTGATGGCCACCTGCTTGAGCTGGGAAGCGCAGCAGCGCAGGAAGGCCAGGTCGGTGAGGAGCTTGTTGTCCGCGATACCGATGGTCTCGATGCTGTGGCCGTCGAGGTGAGCCTCGAGTTCGGCGGCGCTGATGTCACCCGTGATGTCGAGATGCCGAGCGTGTGACAACACGGGCAGCTGTGCCAGCTGTTCGCGGGCGGTGATGAGCACGGGCACGTCCGTCAGGTCGACACGAGCCAGGACTTCGCGGGCGTAGTCCGCGGCCGGATAGTTGGCCCAATTGCGCGCCAGTGCGGAGGAGAAGTGGTCGGAGCCGTCGGCCTTTTCCGCGAAGCGCCGGGCGTAGGGGATGGCGTCGGCTCCGCCGATCTGGTTGATCAGATCGACCACCGCCCTTTCGTGCGTCCTGGGCCGGGGGGCGGGGCTCGGCAGAAGCGGCAGCACATACGGCCCCAGCCGGGCCAGCAGGTGCAGCTCCAGGCTGTTGCGGGGCTCGACGACAGACCTGATCCCCGCCCGTACGCGCTCAAGGGTGTCCGAGTCCAGCCACGCCGCGTGTTGCGCACACAGCGCGGCCAGTACGTACAGCTCGGTGCGCAGCCTGCCTTCCTGCATCCCCTGTGAGGTACCGGCGGTCATCAACCCATTGACCAGCACGGTCAGTTCCCGGCGCGAACAGTGGCCTGCGGCCAGCAGCAGGACATCCTGCCACTGCTGCTCGTGGGCGTGCTTCAGCGCCTCCTGGATGTGGTCGCCTTCGACGAACTCCTTGGCCGCCAGGAAGTCCTGGAAGGTCCGGTGGGCGAACTGGAAGTCGTCGTCGCCGCGTTCCTGGAGGAGACCACTGCGGTTGAGCAGATGGTTCAGTACATCCTCGGGCGTGCCCTGCTCCCGTACCCGTGGCATCCCCGGCAGGGCGCGCTTGAGTTGGTGCAGCGCCTGTTCCCGGGTGAATTCGGCCTGGCCGCCCCGCACGAGCCACACCGCGATCCGCTGGAGCAGCTGCAGGTGCTCCTCCACAGTCATCGAGATGCCTTCGGGCGCGTCGATCTTGCGGCGCTTGTCGCGGTTGCCGAGGAGCATCTGGAGCGCGGACTGGTAGAGCGCCCACCGGGTCTCCGGCAGGAAGCCCTGGCGCAGCCGGTGCAGAGCGCAGATGACCGCGCAGAGCAGCGGTGTACGGGCGAGATCGCTGAGTGCGCGGTTCTGCTCGAACTGCTGGGCCAGCTCCCGTTCCAGGTCGTCCAGGTTCTCGCCGTCGTCGCCGTCCAGCCGGGCTGCCCTGTGCCATGCGGCGACGAAGGCATGGATGTCCGAGCCCGTCATGGGCAGCAGGCTGAGCTCCTCGAAGCCCTCCGACTTCAGCCAGTCCGGCTCGACCGCGAGTGGCCGTACGGTCACCACACACCGGGTGCCGGGGAAGCGGGCGAGCAGCCCGGACAGCCACTCGTGGGCCTCCTCCCGGTCGTCCTTCGGCATCTCGTCAAGACCGTCCAGCAGCAGCAGGGCGCGACCGGCCTTGAGGACCCGCCCCGCCCAGCCTTCGGGCGGATCATCGGCCGTCAGCTGGGCCACCGAGTGGAGTTGGGAAGGGGTGGGGAAGGTGCCGCCGCGGGCGCGCAGGGTACGCAGGGGGACGACGAACGGCACCAGGCCGTTCAGCTGATCGAGCCGCGGACCGAGCGTCCCCGCCGAGGCATGCGCGGCAAGCCACCACATGAGCGTCGTCTTTCCGGCGCCGGCCTCACCGCGCAGCAGGACGCGCGGCCGGTCGGCCAGCAGGTCGTCGATCCTCTTCGGTTCACAGGTCACGGCACCGCCCGCTTCGGGGACTTCGGGCACTACGGGGACTTGGGGCGGGGCGCCGCGCCCGTCGTGACTCCCGCCCTGCCGAGGCCGGGCCTCCAGGCTCACATAGGCCGTGTCGAGGTCCCATTCGGAGTCCCGTTTGCGCAGCTCGTCAAGGCCGAAGATCCTCGTTCGGCGGTAGGCGGCGCCCACGGCCTCCGCGTACTCCCGCTCAAAGCGGAGGTCGTTGACCGCCGGGCTGCTGAGCTCCGTCAGGCGCGGCGGCGAGTGACCGGTCGACGCACCGTACGCGTCAAGGAAGCCTCGGTTCATCGCGAGCGTCTGCAGGGGAAGGCACTCGACTCGCCGGTGGCCACGGCCGCGAGGGACCTCCTGGACGATGCCGAGAAGCCCGTCGTCGGCGAAGACCGGCGCACCGGAGAGACCGGCGAGCGGCGATGTACCGTCAGCGGGCTCGCTCGCGGGAGGCCGGTCGAACTCGAACACCATGGTGCGCCGGATGAGGCCGGCCATGGGGAGGATCGTCCCGGTGTACTGATCGAGGTCCAGCTTGCGGCCGCCGTCGTACCGCTGGATGTGGGGGAAGCCGATGATCTCGCAATGCGTCAGTGGCCGGTCGGTGGCCAGGGTGCTCATACGGGGCAGCTGCGTGAGTGCTTCCGGCTTTCGCGTGATGTGCAGCAATGCTGCATCGAGGCCCTCGTCGGACCAGACCAGCCGGCAGAGCAGTTCGCCGGAGCTGCCGGGGACAGCCACATGGGCGGTGTCGGCGGCGCCGACGACATGCGCGCACGTGAGCACTGTGCTGCGGCCGATCAGTACGCCGCTGCCCTGGTGGTGGGACAGGACCGCGACGACGCTCCGGAACGGCGCCGGGGATGACGAGCGGGCCATCAGCCAGCGGGTCCGGCGCCGAAGTCTTCGGTGCTGCCGAGGTCTTCGTTGCTCACCTTCCAGGGCTGGCCGGTGGTCGCGTTCCGCGGCTTGAGTGCGAAGGCGATCTTGTGGGTGTGGCCCGTTGTACGGCCGGCGTCCGCGCCCGCCTCCACCACCCACGCCTTGACCTTCGTGCCGCCCTTGATCTCCTTGCGGAGCTCGATCGTGAACTCCATCTGGATGTCGCCCACTTCGAAGACCACGGGCTGACCGGTGGCCCGTGTGGCCGCGTCGAGTAACTGGTCCCGTACCGACTGGATCGCGTCGGCGAGCTCAATGTCCGTCATGGCCCGGACCGTACCTTCCGTACGGTCCGGGCCATGTCGTTTCAGCAGAACTTCGGCTTCTGCCAGGAGCATTCGAGGTCGGACGGAAGCTCATGGGTGCGCGCCGTCTTCGGCGGCACGGCGGCGATCGTGCCCGCCCCCGTGTCCGACTTCGCCAGCGTGACCACGATCGCGTCCTCGATGCTCTTCACCGAGGAGGCGAGGTAGTTGTTGAGGACGACGCTGTAGACGAGCTCACGGCCGGCCGCATCCTTCACGTAACCGGAAAGCGCCGACGCGCCCGTCAAGGAGCCCGTCTTGCCACGGGCGTTGAGCGCGGCAGGCGTCGCGCACATACGGGAGCGGAGCGTGCCGCCGATGGCGCGGTCCGGGTTGCAGGCCACCGGGAGGGATGCGTACCAGTCGGCGTACCAGGGGGCGTCCCGAACCGATAGAAGCAGGGTGGCGAGCTGCTGGGCCGGGAAGAGGTTCATCCGGGTCAGGCCCGAGCCGTCGAGCTGGCGGATCGTGGAGGTCTGCACGCCCTCCTGTTTCAGATAGCCGCCGATCGCCGTCAGGCCCGCGTCCCAGGTGCCGCGGCCGGCCTTCTCGTAACCGATCGTCTTGGTGAGCGCCTCGGCGTGCATGTTGTTGGACAGCTTCATGAACGGGAGCATCAACTCCCGCAGCGGCATGGAGCTGTGCGAGGCGAGGAGCTTCGCGTCCGGCGGGGTGGGGCGGCCGAGGCGGGGGTGGCCGGTGATGCGTATGCCGTGCTGGGCGAGGGCGTCGGAGAAGACCGCGGCGGCGTAGCCGGTGGGCTCCCACACGGTTACCCACTCCTTGGTGGCGCTCGCGCCGACCGGGATGTTTCCGCTGACGGTGATCGTGTTGGTGCCGTGCTGCCGCTCGACGGAGAGGGTGTCGGGCAGGCCCTTGTCGACCGTGGTGCCGCGGTTGTCGATGCGTACGTAGTCGGTGGCCGGGGTGAGCTTCACCTGCGGTTTGTCGCCGGGTGCGGCGCCGGGAAGGGCCTCGACGATGACCGTGCCGGAGTCGTAGTCGGTGTCGGGCGCGACGGTCAGCGGTGAGATCTGCGCGGAGTAGTACGAGGACTCGTCGTCCGCGGCCCAGGAGCGGCCGAGGCGCTGGGTGTCGAAGCGGGTGTCGTCGGCGACGAGGCGGCCGGTGACGCGCTTGACGCCCGAGGCGGCGAGGTCGGCGGCCAGCTGGTCGTAGTCCTTGGCGAGGGTTGTCGGGTCGCCGCTGCCGCGCAGATACAGGTCGCCGCGGAGGGTGGAGCCATGCCGGCGGCCGTCGGTCAGGACGTCGGTGCGGTAGCGGTAGTCGGGCCCGAGTAACGCCATCGCGGCGGTGGAGGTGGCGAGTTTGGTGTTGGAGGCGGGCATCAGCCGGTCGGTGCCGTCGTGCTGGTAGAGCTGCTCCCCGGTGGCGGCGTCGGCGATGACCACGCTCGCCGCTCCGCCGTCCAGCCGGGCATCGGTGAGGATCTTGTCGATGGCGCCCTTGAGGCCGGTGTCGGAGGGTCCGGCCCCGGCGGGCGCGCTCCAGGTGAGTGTGCAGGCGAGCCCGATGGCGACGGGCCAGATCCAGCCGTGGCGCTTCACACGGCGCTTCGAGCGAATCACGGGTCTACTCATGGCACAGGAGCATCCCGGACGAGAGTGCGTGCGGGAAGAACGCGTCGAGGGCTGTGCGGCGCCTCAGCCGTGGCGGGTGGTGGCCTTCCGCCGCCCTCAGGAGGAGGCCGGGAGAAGCGCCGCGGGCAGTTGGCCGCCCCTTGAATCCGTGACAAGGCGCACAGGACAATTCGGACCTACTACCCGGAATAGTCGCAGCGATCAGCCTCGATCCGGCACCTTCGGGTCGCCGGCGGGTGGGATCTTCTGCCCTCTCGTGCCCGATGGCTGGGGATCCATGCCGGATGTCCCATTCGCTCGGTTCGGATGTGGGGCTAAACCTCTTCGCTTCGGTCGATTCTCAACCGTTTTGTCCGATTTCGGGAAGGGTCTGGAGGGGCGTCAAGAGTCGAATTCCTGGCGCGCTGTCTACGGCCTATGGTCGTAGATGGGCGGTTTGAGACAGCGCGGGGACTCGGGTTACCAAGGGATGGCCAGCCCGGCGCAGACGTGCCGGGTCCCTTTATGCCCGGAGGTTTCCCGATGACGCAGCGCGCTACGTCCCACCATCCCCGCCGGTCCGCTCTCCGTACCCGTGCCGCCGTGCTGGCTGCCGGTCTGGGGGCGTCCATGGCGCTCGGAGCCGGGGCCGCGTTCGCCGCTGGGACCACCACGACCACTGCCGTGGTTGCCGCTCCGGTGAACACCTCCAGTGCCGTCGCCGCGCAGGCCGTGGCGCAGGCCAAGGCCGCCGCCGCTGCCCAGCACGCCGCTGCCGTCAAGCACGCTGCCGCCGTCGCGCACGCAGCTGCGGTCAAGCAGGCAGCCGCCAAGCAGGCCGCCGCGAAGAAGGCCGCGGCTGCCGCCGTCAAGAAGGCCGCTGCGAAGAAGGCCGCCGCGAAGAAGGTCGGCTGGTCCCAGCCGGTCGCCAAGTACACGCTGAGCGCCACCTACGGCAAGGCGGGCAACATGTGGTCGCACGCCCACTCCGGCCAGGACTTCGCGGTGCCGATCGGCACCAAGGTCGTGGCCACGCACGGCGGCACCGTCGTGAAGGCCGGCCCGAACGGCGGCGGTGACGGCCCCGCGTACGGCAACGCCATCGTGATCAAGCACGCCAACGGCAAGTACTCGCAGTATGCGCACCTTTCGCGCATCGACGTGCACATAGGCCAGACGGTGAAGACCGGACAGAAGATCGCCCTCTCCGGCAACACCGGCAACTCCAGCGGTCCGCACGTGCACTTCGAGATCCGTACGACCCCGAACTACGGCTCCGCCGTCGACCCCGTCGCCTTCCTGCGCTCCGTGGGCGTCACGGTCTGACGTCCGACGGGTCTGACAGGTCCCACGGGTCGGACGGGTCACACGGGTCCGGCGGGTCTGACATCCGACGCTGAAAGGCGCCCTCAGGGCGTGACGTGGTGGGCCTGGGTGACCAGGCCCATCGCCACTTCCAGGACGGCCTTGCGCTTTTCCTCCGGGTCGGCCGCGACGTCCTTGAGCACGAACATTCCGGCGTGCATCGTGAAGAGCGCGCTGACGCAGCGGACCTGGTCCTCCAGGGCTGCTTCCGGCTCCTTGACGAGGTCGAGCATCACCAGCATCCGGTCCCTGAAGGTCTCGCCGATGCTCAGGTCGCGCACGGTGGCCTGGTTCTCCTGCATGAAGCGGAAGAGCGGGGCCGAGACCGTCAGCGCCTCGCTGTAGCGGCGGAGGATCTCCTGCTTCGTCTCCAGGGTGCGCGGCTGCGTCTGCCCCCACTCGATCAGTTCGTCGATCGGCCTGGTCAGGTCCTGGAAGAGGCTGATCAGGATGTCTTCCTTGGTCTTGAAGTGGTAGTACAGCGCGGCCTTGGTGACGTCCAGCCGTTCGGCGATCTCGCGCAGCGACGTCTTCTCGTAACCCTGCTCGGCGAAGAGTTCCAGGGCGACGTCCTGAATGCGCTGACGGGTGTTGCCTCTGGCCATGGGGCACTCCTGAGAAAAACTTACTTGACGCCCGGCTAGTGGCGGGCTACCTTCCCCAGTGTAGTCAACTAGCCGGGCGGCAAGTAAGTGTCGGGGAGTGGGAAACGATGGCCGGTATAGCGAAAGACCAGAAAGAGGCGACGGCGGGGGACGAGCCGCCGCAGCCTCGCAGTGTGCGGGTCGTGATCCTCGCGCTCATGATCGCCATGCTGCTCGCCATGCTCGACAACATGATCGTCGGCACCGCGATGCCGACCATCGTCGGCGAGCTGGGCGGCCTGGAGCATCTGTCGTGGGTGGTCACCGCGTACACCCTGGCCACCGCCGCCTCCACCCCGATCTGGGGCAAGCTCGGCGACATGTACGGCCGCAAGGGCACCTTCCTCACCTCGATCGTGATCTTCCTGATCGGTTCGGTGCTGAGCGGCATGGCCCAGGACATGGGGCAGCTGATCGGCTTCCGCGCCATCCAGGGACTGGGCGCCGGCGGCCTGATGGTCGGCGTGATGGCGATCATCGGCGATCTGGTCCCGCCCCGGGAGCGCGGCAAGTACCAGGGGATGATGGCCGCGGTCATGGCCGTCGCGATGATCGGCGGGCCGCTGGCCGGCGGCACCATCACCGACCACCTCGGCTGGCGCTGGAGCTTCTACATCAACCTGCCGCTGGGCGCCGTCGCGCTCGCCATGGTCACCGCGGTGCTCCACCTGCCGAAGAAGGAGCGTACGAAGGCGCGCATCGACTATCTGGGTGCGGCGCTGCTGACCGTGGGCATCACGTCGATCGTGCTGGTGACCACCTGGGGCGGTACGGAGTACGCCTGGGACTCCGCTGTGATCATGGAGCTGATCGCGATCGGCGTGGCCGCGCTCACCGGCTTCTTCTTCGTCGAGACCAAGGCCGCCGAGCCGATCATGCCGCTGCACATCTTCCGCAGCCGCAACTTCACGCTGATGTCGGTGATCGGCTTCCTGGCGGGCTTCGTGATGTTCGGCGCGGTGCTCTTCCTGCCGCTGTTCCAGCAGTCCGTCCAGGGCGCTTCGGCGACCAACTCCGGTCTGCTTCTGCTGCCCATGCTGCTGTCGATGCTCGTCGTCTCGATGTTCGCGGGCCGGGTCACCACCAGCACCGGCAAGTACCGGCTCTTCCCGATCATCGGCGCCGCACTGATGACGGCCGGCCTGTTCCTGCTCTCGACGATGGACACCGAGACCTCCCGGCTGACCTCCGGCCTCTATATGGCGGTGCTCGGCGCGGGCATGGGCTTCCTGATGCAGATCACCATGCTGGTCGCGCAGAACAGCGTCGAGCTGAAGGACATGGGCGTCGCCTCCTCAGGGGCCACCCTCTTCCGTACGCTCGGCAGCTCCTTCGGCGTCGCGATCATGGGTGCGCTGTTCACCGGCCGGGTGCAGGACGAGATGGCTGCGAGGGGTGGCGCGGGGATCACCCAGCGCTCTGCGCAGCTGGACGCCGCGAGCCTGGCCAAGCTGCCGGACCCGGTCCGTGAGGCGTACGAGTTCGCGGTGGCGTCCGGGACGCACGCGGCCTTCCTGCTGGGGGCGGCGGTCGCGGTGATCGGCTTCGTGGCGGCGTTCTTCGTCAAGGAGGTGCCGCTGCGGGGAGCGGGCCCGAAGGAGGCGGCGGCCGACGACGAGTCTGCGGGCAAGCCTGTGGACAAGGTGGCCGAGACCGTCTGACCTCGGCAAAGGCCCCGGACAAAGGCCCCGGGACAAAGCCCCGGCTGACGGCCCTCGGTGTGCACCCCGTGTGCACACCGGGGGCCGTTGTCAGTGGTGCGTGCCGGCATCGCGTATGCGTCCACAAGGGCTGCCGCTAGCCGGGAAGCGGCATCATCGGGAAGCTGCCCGTGTTGGTCGGCGCGTGCTCGGGCAGCCACAGCACCCCGATCGCGCCGCCGGACTCGCCCAGCGGCGTCGTGCCCTCCGGCGCCGCGTTGCGAAAGGTGAGCCGGGCACCGAGAACCCGCGCCTGGCCGGCCGCGATCGTCAGGCCCAGGCCGTGGCCTGTGCCCGCGCGGTCGCTCGCGCCCGTACGGAAGCGGCTCGGGCCCTCCCGCAGCAGCGCCTCGGGGAAGCCGGGGCCGTGGTCGCGCACCCGCACCACCCGGCCCTCGACCGTGACCTCGAACGGCGCCTTGCCGTACTTGGCGGCGTTGGTGAGCAGATTGAGCAGGATGCGCTCCAGCCGCCGTGGATCGGTGCTGACCCACGACTCGTGCACGACCCGGATACGGACATCGGGGTTCAGGGCCGAGATGCGGCGGTTGACGAACTCACCGAGCGCGATCTCCTGGAGCTCGGCCCGCTCCGACGCGCTGTCGAGCCTGGCCACCTCCAGCACGTCCTCGACCAGCGTCCGCAGGGCCTGGGCCCGGTCCCGTACCAACTCGCTGGGGCGGCCGGGCGGCAGCAGCTCGGCGGCCGTGAGCAGGCCGGTGACGGGGGTGCGCAGCTCGTGCGCGATGTCGGCGGTGACGCGGCGCTCGGCCTCGATGCGTTCGTTCAACGCGTCGGTGAGCGCGTCGACGGCGCGGGCCAGTTCGTCGGTCTCGTCGCGTACGACACCGCCGATGGCGTCCCTGACCCGTACCTCCGTATTGCCCTGCGCGACATTGCCGGCCGCCGCCGCCGCCTTGCGCAGCCGGCGCGAGAGCTGTCCGCCGATCAGCACACCGAGCGCGCAGCCGCCGAACACCACCGAGACGGAGCCGATGATCAGAGCCCGGTCGAGGTCCTTCATGACGGTGGCGCTGCGCCCGGCGAACTGGGTGTGCAGGGAGAGCACGTCGCCGTTGGAGAGCGGGACGGCGGCCCAGATCTCGGGCGGGCCGTGGTGGCCGTCCTGCACATAGCTGCCGCGCCGCTTCTCGTGCATCAGCTTCTGCAGCGGCCTGGGCAGCGTGCGGTCGTTGAGCTTGGTGTTGAACCGCGGGTCCTTGTTCTTGGACGTCTCGTACCAGCGCTGGGCGAGCAGCACCCGGTCCATCTGGACGTCGCGGGCGTTGTCCAGCATCGAGACGCGGGCGGCGTTGTGTACGACAAGGCTCAGCGCCATCGCGATGAGCGCGCCGACCAGCGCGATCGCGATGCTGATCTTCCAGCGGACTCCGGTACGCAGTACGAAGCGCTTCATGCTTTGAGCTTGTAACCGAAGCCGCGGACCGTTTCGATCCGGTCCTGTCCGATCTTGGTGCGCAGGCGCTGGACATGGACGTCCACGACCCTGGTGTCGCCGCCCCAGCCGTAGTCCCAGACCCGCTCGAGCAGTTTGTCGCGGGAGAGCACCGTGCCGGGCGCGGAGGAGAACTCCAGCAGCAGCCGCATCTCGGTCGGTGTCAGCGCCACCGGCTCGCCCGCCTTGCGCACCTCCATGCCCTCCGTGTCGATCTCCAGATCGCCGAAGGAAAGCAGCGCGCCCTGCGCGTCCTCGCCCGCCGTGTCCTCGCCGCCGGCCGTGCCGCCCGCGTGGCCGAAGCGGCGCAGCACCGCGCGGATACGGGCAACCAGCACCGCGCTGTCGAAGGGCTTGGTGACGTAGTCGTCGGCGCCGGCCTCCAGGCCGAGCACCACGTCGATCGAGTCGGCGCGGGCCGACAGCATGATCACCGGCACGGTCGACTCGTCCCGGATGCGGCGGCACAGGCTCACCCCGTCCAGGCCCGGCACCATCACATCGAGCAGCGCGATGTCCGGCCGGTCCGCGCGGAAGGCCTCCAGGCCCTGCAGCCCGTCGGGCATTGCCGTGACCACGAAGCCGTCGCGCTCCAGCGTCAGCTGGGTGGCCTCGCGGATGACGTCGTCGTCCTCGACGAACAGGACATGAGTGTCGGCCATCCCCCTGCTCTCAGTTCTCGTTCTTCGTGGGCGGTTCCGTGGCGACTACTTCGCCATCCCCGACCGCTCTGTTGAATTCATTGCGCACCCAGTGCAGCTGTACGAACTTCCCGCTCGACCAGTGGTACGTGGTCACTTCCTCGCCGGACGGCCCGGAGGAGTCGCCGTTCGTGTACACCTGCTTGGTCACCACCAGGTCTCCCCGGTCGATCGCGGAGTAGACCGTGGGCTCTTCGGCGGCGTAGACATTCTCGTACTTCGCGCCGTTCTCGCGATACACGTACGTGCCCATGCCAACAGCGTCGCCGCACGTCATCACATTGACGACGACATCGGGCGAGGCCCCGCCGGTGAGGTTGCCGTACGACGTGTCCACCGGGTAGGTGTCCCGGCCGCAGGGCTTGAGGTCGGCCTTGACTCGTTCGCTGACCTTCGGGTCGCTCTTGATCAGCTCCACCGCGTTGACGGACTTGGCGAACTGGGCCCCGCCGTTGGAGGAGGGCACGGCCGAGGGGGTGGCCTTGGCGACGGAGTGCGCCGCGCCCTCGTCCTGCACCCCGGTGCCGCCCGAGGAGCAGGCGACGGTGAACAGGCCGACGGCGGCGAGGCCGGCCACCGCCGCACCGCTCGCCGCCAGACTGCTGTTGCCCGCTCTGCCTTTCAGGCCGCGCACCGCTCCTGCCCCCGTTCTCCCCCGTTGCCCTGCTGGCGCGGGAGGTGCCCGCTGCGTTCACGATCCTGCCGCACCTCCCCGCGCTCCAGGGCGCGGAAGTCCAGGTCCCGGCTCTCCAGCTCCTGGCGGAGCCGGGCCAGCGCCCGGTGCAGCGTGCTCTTCACCGTACCCGCAGACATCCCCAGCGCGGCAGCGGTCTCCTCGGTGCTCATCTGCTCCCAGTGCCGCAGCACCACGACGCTGCGCTGCTTGGGCGCCAGTACCTTCAGTACGTCCATCAGCAGGGCGCGGTCCGCGCGCTGTTCGCTGCCGTCCTCGACGCTCGCGTCGGGCAGCTGCTCGGTCGGCACCTCTTCGAGCTTGCGGGCGCGCCACCACTCCGTACGCGTGTTGATCATCACGCGGCGGAGGTAGGCGTCGGCCAGCGACTTGTCCGCAATGCCGTCCCAGCGGCCGTAGGTGCGGACCAGAGCGGTCTGGAGCAGGTCCTGCGCGTCGATCGGGTCGGGGACGAGGCGGCGGGCGCTGCGCAGCAGTGCCTCCTGCCGGTTGCGTACGTACTCTTCGAACTCGAGCACCTCGCCGTGCGCCATTCCAACCGCCTCCGTCCCCGTTGAATCCCCGTGACAAGCACATGCCGTTTGCCTTACGTCGCAAGAAGCTACGGAGGTGTTGTCACGGGCCTGTGCGGAGCAGCCGTCGGAGGGCGCACGGCCATCCATCGGTTGTGTAACAGCGAATGTTTCAGGTCGGGTTCGGGTGGGAAACGGCACCCGGGCCTCCCCGGGGCCGGGTGCGCAATCAGCGGTGCGGCAGGCGGTAGACGCCGTTCTCCAGTGGCTCCACGAGGCCGTCGGCGACCAGTCCGTCCAGTGCCCGCGCCCGCTGTACGGGCTCGTGCCAGACCGCGTCCAGCGCCGACTGCGGGACCGGCACGACGGCCTCGCGCAGTACGGCGAGGAGCTTGCCGCGCACCTGGCGGTCCGTACCCGCGTAGGTCTGGCCCCGGCGTGCGGGGCCTTCGTACGCGGGCTTGCCCGCCAGCCGCCACGCGCACCGCGACGAGATCGGGCAGCGCGCGCAGTCCTCGTTCTTCGCGGTGCACACCAGCGCGCCAAGCTCCATGGAGGCCGCCGCCCAGCGGGCCGCGGTCGCCTGGTCGTCGGGCAGCAGCGCGCGGGCCAGCTTGCGCTCGGCGGCAGTCGTGGCGGTCGGCGGGTACTGGATGCCGCTCGCGGCGCGGGCGAACACCCGGCGGACATTGGTGTCGAGGACGGCATGTCGCTGTCCGTACGCGAACGAGGCGACCGCGGCCGCCGTGTACTCGCCGATGCCGGGCAGCGCGAGCAACTGCGCGTGCTCGCTGGGCACATCGCCGCCGTGCCGCTCCGTTATCGCCTGCGCGGCCCCGTGCAGCCGCAGCGCACGGCGCGGATAGCCGAGCCGGCCCCAGGAGCGGACGGCCTCGCCGGGCGCGTCCGCCGCCAGATCGGCGGGGCGTGGCCAGCGGGCCAGCCACTGCTCGTAGACCGGGAGCACCCGGCTGACGGGGGTCTGCTGCAGCATGAACTCGCTGACCATCACACCCCAGGCGCCGGCCTCGGGGCGGCGCCAGGGAAGATCGCGGGCGTGCTCGTCGAACCAGGCGATGACAGGGGCGTGGAAGGACGCCGCGTCGGCCTGGGCGGGGACGGTGGCGGTGGCGGGGTCTGCGGAGATGTCAGTCATGGCACTGACGATCCTGGCATGTCCGGGCGGGCGGACGGTGCATACGCTCCGGGGCCGCCGCGCCGTCGATACGGTCGGCAGTATGGTCCCCGGCCGGGCGGGGGCGAGCATGGCCGCGGACCGCCGTCGGGCGACGCGGAAGAGGCGCCCCCGGAGAGCCCCGGGGAGCGTCCCGAGGTGTGCACCGAGGAGCGCGTCGAAGGGCAGGAGCCCGGGCGGGAGTTGTACGCACAAACCCGCCGAAAGCGGGGCCACGGGCCGCGCCCGTGATGATGATCCGCAGAACTCGCGAAGTCGGGCGGCGGGTGGGACAGGAGTTGGCCCCGATCTCTCGTACAGTTTGCGCCGTGGGATCTCTGCGCAATCCGATCGGGCCGCTCCCCTCCTCCATCTACTGGCGACGGAGGGCAGTCGCGCTGTCACTGATCGCGCTGCTCGCGGTGCTGATCGCATGGGCGCTCAGTACCAGTGGCGGCAACGCCGGCAAGGGCGACGACAGCGCCAACGGTGCTACTCCCGCGCCCTCCATCACCCCCGGACCCTCGCAGTCCGGTCCCGCGATCAGTGAACAGCCGGGCGGGCGCGACGAGTCGGGGGACTCCGGCACCGGCGACGGCGGCACGGACGAGGGCGGTACGGGCACAGGATCCGACGGCGGCGCGGGCGGTGAAGCGGGCGCCGGCGGCGGCAACGGAGCGGGCGGCGCGGGCAGTGGCGGCGCGGGCGGGCAGCAGGTCCCGGCCTCCTCGAAACTCCCCGACTGCGCCCCGGGCGCACTGAAGTTGACCCTGCGCAGCGCCAAGGTCGCGTACGCGCCGGGAGAGAAGCCCACGTTCCAGCTGGTCGCCTCCAACTCGTCGGGGACCACCTGCAAGGCGGACTTCGGTCCCCGGGCGGCGGTGCTGACGGTCAAGGACGACAAGGACGACAAGGTGTGGTCGTCGAAGGACTGTCCGCGGGCGGCCGGCAGCCTGCTGTTGAGGGTCCCGGCGGGAGCGACGATCACGCACTCGGTGGAGTGGGACCGCAAGCAGAGCGCACCGCAGTGCGCGACGCCGCCGGCGGGGTTGGCGGGGGCGGGCACGTATCTGGTGGAGGCGGAGTATCCGGGGGTGACGGTGCTTCCGGCGTCGTTCCGCCTGGAGAAGGACTAGCGGTAGCCGGGGCCGGCGGTGGCTGCTCTGTCCTCAATCCCCGGACGGGCTTGATTTCTCGGGCAACCGGAATCACACGTAGCGTTCGAGGATCGAGGACTCAGCGAGACGCGACAGGCCCTCGCGCACGCTGCGCGCCCGCGCCTCGCCCACGCCGTCGACCGTCTGCAGATCGTCCACGCTCGCCGCGAGCAGCTTCTGCAGCCCGCCGAAGTGCTCGACAAGCCGCTCGATGATCGCGCCGGGCAGTCGCGGCACCTTCGCCAGCAGCCGGTAACCCCGCGGCGAGACCGCCGAGTCCAGCGTTTCCGGAGAGCCGCTGTACCCCAATGCCCTTGCCACTATGGGCAGTTCGAGAAGCTCGGCGTGCGTGAGGTCGTTCAGCTCGGTGAGCGCCTCGTCGACCGTGCGGGACCGCTTCGCGGTCGGCTCCGGCACATAGTCGCGTACGACCAGTTCGCGCTCGGGTTCCACGCCCGCGATCAATTCGTCCAGCTGAAGCGCCAGAAGGCGGCCGTCGGTGCCCAACTCCACCACATACTCGGCGATCTCCGTGGCGATCCGGCGCACCATCTCCAGGCGCTGCGCCACGGCCGTGACGTCCCGGACCGTCACCAGATCCTCGATCTCCAGCGCGGACAGCGTGCCCGCGACCTCGTCGAGGCGGAGCTTGTACCGCTCCAGGGTGGCGAGCGCCTGGTTGGCGCGGGAGAGGATCGCGGCCGACTCCTCGAGGACCCGGCGCTCCCCGTCGACGTACAGCGCGATCAGACGCATCGACTGCGACACGGAGACGACCGGGAAGCCGCACTGCCGGGAGACCCGGTCCGCCGTGCGGTGGCGGGTGCCCGTCTCCTCGGTGGGGATGGAGGCGTCCGGAACCAGCTGTACACCGGCCCGGTGGATCTTGCCGATGTCCTTGTCGAGGATGAGTGCGCCGTCGAGTTTGCACAGTTCGCGCAGCCGGGTCGCGGTGAATTCCACATCCAGCACAAAACCGCCGGTACACATGGATTCAACCGTTTTGTCCATACCGAGGACGAGAAGGCCTCCGGTGTTGCCGCGGAGGATCCGCTCCAGGCCGTCGCGCAGGGCGGTGCCGGGAGCGACCGCGCTCAGGGCGGCGCGGATCAGCGCTTCGTTGCCGGAGCCTCCGCCGGACTTTCCGGGTGCTGATGCCCCGTCCTTGGCTGCCACTGCACTCCTCCGGCTCGTACGGATGGGCGAGACCAGGGCAAAGTCTACCGGCGCGTGTCGTCGTCCCGGGTGGCCTCCGCACGCTCTTTGCGCGGGGCCGTTACAGAGGCTCCGTCGGAAGGTCTCTGCCGCCCGCGCGGGAGCACCCTCAGCGCGTCCCCCATGTCGGCTACTTCCGTCACCTTCATGCCGGCTGGGATCTTGCCCGGATCGGACGGCACGAGGGCGTGCGTGAAGCCGAGACGGTGTGCCTCGGCGAGTCTGCGCTGGACGCCCGTGACCCTTCTGACCTCGCCCGCAAGTCCCACCTCGCCGATCGCGACCAGGTTCTTGGGCAGTGGGGTGTCGCTGGCGGCGGAGGCCAGCGCGAGCGCGATCGCCAGGTCCGCGGCGGGCTCGGAGAGCTTCACTCCGCCCACCGTCGCGCTGTAGATGTCGCGCTTTCCGAGCGCGGTGATCCGGCCGCGCTGCTCCAGCACCGCGAGCATCATCGAGACCCGGGAGGTCTCCAGACCCGAGGTTGTGCGCCGGGGCGAGGGGATCTGCGAGTCGACGGTCAGCGCCTGCACCTCGGCGACGAGGGGGCGGCGCCCTTCGAGGGTGACCGTCAGACAGGTGCCCGGAACCGGGGCGTCCCGGCGGGTGAGGAAGAGCCCCGAGGGGTCGGCGAGCCCGGTGATGCCCTCGTCGTGCAGCTCGAAGCAGCCGACCTCGTCCGTCGCGCCGTAGCGGTTCTTGACGCCTCGTACGAGACGCAGGCGCGCATGCCGGTCGCCTTCGAAGGACAGCACCACGTCCACCAGATGCTCAAGGAGTCGCGGTCCGGCGATTGCGCCGTCCTTGGTGACATGGCCGACCAGGAGCGTGGACATCCCGCGCTCCTTGGAGGCGCGGATCAGCGCGCCGGCGACCTCGCGGACCTGCGCCATGCCGCCGGGTGCGCCGTCGATCTCGGGGGATGCGACGGTCTGTACGGAGTCGAGGATCAGCAGGGACGGCTTGACCGCGTCCAAGTGGCCGAGGACCGCGGAGAGATCGGTCTCGGCGGCGAGATAGAGATGGTCGTGCAGGGCGTTGATCCGGTCGGCGCGCAGCCGCACCTGGCTCGCGGACTCCTCGCCGGTCACATACAGCGTGCGGTGCTCGTCGCTTGCGGCCTTCGCCGCGACGTCGAGCAGCAGCGTGGACTTGCCGACGCCCGGCTCGCCCGCGAGCAGCACGACGGCGCCCGGCACCAGACCGCCGCCGAGGACCCGGTCGAGCTCGTCCACGCCGGTGGAGCGTGCGGTGGCCTGCCGTCCGTCGACCTGGCCGATGGGAACGGCGGCGGTGGAGACGCGGCCGGCGGCCGTGGTGCGGACCGCGGGTGCGCCGTACTCCTCGACCGTGCCCCAGGCCTGGCATTCGGGGCAGCGGCCGAGCCACTTGGCGGTCGTCCAGCCGCATTCGGTGCAACGGTAGGACGGCCGGTCCTTCGCGGATTTCGTACGGGCAGCCATGCGCAAACCGTAGCGGGGACCACTGACAACGCGGTCGCCGCGGGCTGCTTCACCACGTCCCCGCGGGCCGATTCCACTTCCCCAGGCCGGGTAACTCATCGGCGCCCGACTGGGCGGTAGGGATGGAATTAACGATTCCTGTCCCCCTTCGAGCGAACTGTTCACCCGTAAGGATTAAAAGTGTTCAAGGGGTACGAAGGGGGTGTGCTTATGAGCCTACGGTCGCCGGGTGACGAGCAGCAGGCTTGAGCCACCCACGCACACCACCGGCGCACACCGCACACACCGGCGCACGCCCCGTCCGTCCGCAGGGCTGTCTCCCGCACGTTACGAGCCGTACCTCGACGGCCTGTTCACCTACTGCCTCGCCGTGCTCTGCGACCACGACGCGGCGACCGCGCTACTCGGTGACGTACTCGCCATCGCCGAGCGCCAGTACGGGCGTTGCCCGTCCGGCGAGGCCGAGCGGAAGGCCTGGCTGTACGCGCTCGCCCGGTGGGCCTGTCTGCGGCGGCTGACCGAACAGCGGCGCAAGTCGCAGGGGGCGCACACCGGGCGCCCCGCGCGGCCCGCCGAATCGGCCGAGGCCCCGCGCGTCCCCGAGGACGTCGTCGAGCGCCGCCGCGGTGAACTGGCGCTGCTGGCCTGGCCGGAGGCGGCGGGCACCACACCCGAACAGCGCGAGGCGCTTGAACTCGCCGTCCGGCACGGGCTGGGGACGGGCGAGGTCGCCTCCGTCCTCGGCCTCGACCCGCTCGCCGCGCGTGAGCTGCTGGCCGCGGCGGCCTGCGAGGTCGAGCGCACCCGGGCCGCGCTCGCCGTCGTCGAGAGCGGCAACTGTCCGGCCGTCGCCCGGCTCACCGGCGACCACCGGGTGCTGCTCTCCGCCGCGTTGCGCCAGGAACTCGTCCGGCATGTCGACGACTGCCCGCGCTGCCGCCGCATCGCCGAGCGCGCGGGGGCGGGCGGCCCGTGGCCGGGGTCGGCCGTCACCCCGGCCGCGCTGCCGCTCGTCGAAGCCCCGCGGGCAGCCGTGTACGGGGCGATGGAGCAGGTTCCCCGGGCGCGGGCGGGCGCGCCGCGCTTCGGCCGCGACGGCTTTCCGCTGGACCCGAAGGACCACGCGGCCCGCCGCGGCCGGCTGAGGGCGCGCGCGCTGACCACCACGGTCGTGGCCACCGTCGTCGCGGCGCCGGTGCTGGCGCTGTGGGCGGCATACCGGGGCGCACCGCTGACGGGGGAGGGGCACGACGGGGCCTCGGTCATCGCCAGCGAGGCGGACGGGCCGCGCGGGATGCACGGCGAGCCGTACGACTACTACGAGAACGCGGGCAATGCGCAGGCGGAACCGGACTCGCGGTTCACGGCCGGCTCGCGCTCGCCGGACGTCTCGGTCGAAGTCATCAGCGTCGGCACGTCCACGCCGTCGTCCCGCGCCGGCCGCGCGAGCGGCCCGGGCCGCCTCACGGTCGAGGCGCAGCCGTCCGGCGACACGACGCGGATCACGCTGACGGCTTCGGGAGGCTCGTCGGTGAGGTGGTCGGCGTGGACCGACGCGGCGTGGCTGTACATGAGCCACACCTCAGGGACGCTGCGGCCCGGCGAATCGGTGACGATCTACGTGACCGTGGACCGTGCGCGGGAGCCGGCCGGGGCCTGGAGCGCGCGGGTGGGGGTGGACCCGTCGGGAGCGGTGGTCGAGATCGACGGCTTCGGCGCGACCCCGTCGGACCCGGCACCCACCCCGTCGGATCCCACGCCGACCCCGACAGAGCCGTCTCCGGAGCCGACGCCGACCCCGTCGGACCCGACTCCGACAGACCCCACGCCGACCCCGTCGGACCCGCCTCCGTCGGACCCGCCCCCGACCTCGTCGGAGGACGGGTCGTCGCCCCCGCCTTCCCAGTCGGGCTGAGCCTCAGTGATTCAGGCTCAGTCCGAGGGGTTCGACGGGTCCGCCGGGTGCGGCGCCACCAGTGGAAGCTGCGACGACAGGCGGGCCTCGCACAGGTCCGCCAGGACGTCGTACGCCTTCTTGCCCATCAGTTCCGTCAGCTCCGGGCGGTACGTCACATACACCGGCTCTCCCGCCCCGTGCGCCGACGTCGCCGATGTGCACCACCAGTGGAGGTCGTGGCCGCCCGGGCCCCAGCCCCGCCGGTCGTACTCGCCGATCGACACCTGGAGCACGCGCGTGTCGTCCGGGCGGTCGATCCAGTCGTAGGTCCGGCGGATCGGCAGCTGCCAGCAGACGTCCGGCTTGGTCTCCAGCGGCTCGCGGCCCTCACGCAGGGCGAGGATGTGCAGCGAGCAGCCCGCGCCCGCCGGGAAGCCCGGGCGGTTCTGGAAGATGCACGAGCCCTCCCACCGCCGCGTCTGGCGTTCGCCGTCGTCGTCGAGCTGGACCCAGCCGCCCTCCGTCCCCTCGTCGTGGAACTGCCACAGCTCCGGAGTGAGCCGCGCAACATGCTCCGCGACCCGCTGCTCGTCGTCCTCGTCGGAGAAGTGCGCACCCAGCGTGCAGCACCCGTCGTCCGCCCGGCCCGCCTGGATGCCCTGGCAGCCGCTGCCGAAGATGCAGCTCCAGCGCGAGGTCAGCCAGGTCAGATCGCAGCGGAAGACCTGTTCGTCGTCGGCGGGGTCCGGGAACTCGACCCACGCACGCGCGAAATCGAGCCCCTTCTCGTCGCGCTCGTCGCGTCTGGGCTCGTCACGCTGCTTCGAGGGCTTGGCTTTGCCCGGCTTCGCCTTTTTCGTCTTTGGCACAGGCCCAGCGTATGCGCGTAACGGCAGTAGCGTTCGCTCCATGAGACTCGGAGTCCTCGACGTCGGTTCGAACACGGTGCACCTGCTGGTGGTGGACGCCCACCCTGGAGCCCGTCCGCTGCCGGCCCATTCGTACAAGGCGGAGCTGCGGCTCGCCGAGCTGCTCGACGACGACGGGGCGATCGGTCCCGCCGGTGTCGAGCGGCTCGTCGAGACGATCGAGGGCGCGGTGCAGGCCGCGGAGGACCAGGGCTGCGAGCAGGTGCTGCCGTTCGCGACCTCGGCCGTCCGCGAGGCCACCAATGCCGACACGGTGCTGGCCAGGATCAAGGCCGAGGCCGGGGTCGATCTGCAGGTCCTGACCGGCGACGAGGAGGCCCGGCTCACGTTCCTCGCGGCCCGCCGCTGGTTCGGCTGGTCGGCCGGCAAGCTGCTGGTCCTGGACATCGGCGGCGGCTCGCTGGAGATCGCGTACGGGATCGACGAGGAGCCGGACAAAGCCGTGTCGCTGCCGCTCGGCGCGGGCCGGCTGACCGCCGCGATGCTGCCGGGTGACCCGCCCGACCCGCAGGACGTGAGGGCGCTGCGCCGCCATGTGCGCGCCGAAATCGCCCGTGTGGTCGGTGAGTTCAACCGGCTCGGACGGCCGGACCACGTCGTGGCGACGTCCAAGACCTTCAGGCAGTTGGCGCGTATTGCGGGGGCGGCCCGCTCCACCGAGGGGCTGTACGTGCAGCGTGAACTGAGTCGTAAATCACTGCAGGAGTGGGTGCCGAAACTCAGCTCCATGACGGTCGAGCAGCGCAAAGAGCTCCCGGGCGTGTCCGAGGGCCGTGCCCGCCAGCTGCTGGCAGGAGCCCTGGTCGCGGAGGGTGCGATGGATCTGTTCGGGGTCCAGGCGGCCGAAATCTGCCCCTGGGCGCTGCGCGAGGGCGTCATTCTGCGGCGCCTGGACCACCTCCCGACCTCCTAGCGCGGGCCCGTACCCTGTCTCCCGTGGCAGAACCGGCAGAACCAGTGGTGCGCATCCCGGATGCGAAGGTTGTCCTGTCGACGGCTTCCGTCTATCCGGAGTCCACGGCGACGGCCTTCGAGATTGCCGCGCGCCTGGGGTACGACGGCGTCGAAGTCATGGTCTGGACCGATCCCGTAAGCCAGGACATCGAGGCCCTGCGCCGTCTCTCGGACTACCACGAGGTACCGATACACGCCGTCCACGCGCCCTGTCTGCTGATCACCCAGCGGGTCTGGTCCACCGACCCCTGGGTCAAGCTCCAGCGCGCGCAGGCGGCGGCGGAGAAGCTGGGGGCGTCGACGGTCGTCGTGCACCCTCCCTTCCGCTGGCAGCGGCAGTACGCCCGGGACTTCGTCACCGGAATCTGGCGGATGGCGCACGAGACGGACGTCCGTTTCGCCGTCGAGAACATGTACCCCTGGCGCTACCGGGACCGCGAGATGCTTGCGTACGCACCCGACTGGGACGTCACCAAAGAGGACTACCGGCACTTCACGATCGACCTCTCGCACACCGCGACCTCCCGGACCGACACCCTGGCGATGGTCGACCGGATGGGAGACCGGCTCGGCCATGTGCATCTCGCCGACGGCAAGGGGTCGGCGAAGGACGAGCACCTGGTTCCGGGCCGCGGCAACCAGCCCTGCGCCGAGCTGCTGGAGCGCCTCGCCCGTAGCGGCTTCGACGGCCATGTCGTGATCGAGGTCAACACCCGGCGCGCGATGTCGGCCGCCGAACGCGAAGCCGACCTCGCCGAGGCCCTCGCCTTCACCCGGCTGCACCTGGCCTCGGCAGCCCGCATCTCATGACGGGCACGTCACCGAAGCGGCGCGGCCGCCCGGCCCGTACGGAGTCGGACAGCGGCCCCGGCGCCCGCGAGCGCATCCTCGCTGCCGCCCGTACGGAGTTCGCCGAGCGCGGCTACGACAAGACGACCGTCCGCGGCATCGCCCGGGCCGCGGGCGTCGACCCGGCCCTCGTGCACCACTACTTCGGTACGAAGGACGAGGTGTTCGCAGCCGCCATCGAGGTCTCCTTCGAGCCGGCCCTGGTCATCCCGGTGATCCTGGGCCAGGGCGCGGAGGGTATCGGCGAGCGGCTCGCCCGCTACTTCATCGGGGTGTGGGAGAACCCGGTCAGCCGGGCGCCCATGCTGGCGATCATCCGTTCGGCGCTCACCCACGACGCGGCGGCGAAGGTGCTGCGGAGCTTTGTGCTGCGGCGTCTTCTCGAGCGGATCGCGGGCGATCTCGATGTGCCGGACCCGAAATTCCGGGCGGAGCTTGCGGCCTCGCACATGATCGGCATTGTGATCCTGCGGTATGTGATTCAGGTGGAGCCGCTGGCCTCGGCGGACCCGGAGACGATCGTGGCGATGGTGGCCCCTACGTTGCAGCGGTATCTGACCGAAGCGTGAGGCCCACGCGTGAGAGCCCAAGCGCGAATGACCGAAGCGTGAGCCGGGCGTCCCGTATAACGGACAGGGTGTCCAGATCTTGGAGCCTCGGCGTACGCTCGAATGAGTCCTATCCGTCTGAAGGAGCGAGCGACGATGCCCGAGCTGAGGTCCCGCACTGTCACCCACGGCCGCAATATGGCGGGCGCCCGCGCCCTTATGCGGGCGTCGGGCGTAGCCAGTGCGGATATCGGCAAGCCGATCATCGCCGTCGCCAACTCCTTCACGGAGTTCGTGCCCGGGCACACCCACCTCGCCCCGGTCGGCCGGATCGTGTCCGACGCGATCCTGGCGGCGGGCGCCGTGCCCCGTGAGTTCAACACGATCGCCGTCGACGACGGCATCGCGATGGGCCACGCCGGCATGCTCTACAGCCTGCCCTCCCGCGACCTGATCGCAGACTCCGTCGAGTACATGGTCGAGGCGCACTGCGCGGACGCGCTGATCTGCATCTCCAACTGCGACAAGATCACTCCGGGCATGCTGATGGCCGCGCTGCGCCTCAACATCCCGGTCGTGTTCGTCTCCGGCGGCCCCATGGAGGCCGGTCAGGCCACGCTCGTCGACGGTACGGTCCGCAAGCTCGACCTGATCAACGCCATCGTGGACGCGGTCAACGAGAACGTCTCGGACGAGGACGTGCTGCGTATCGAGGAGAACGCCTGCCCGACCTGCGGTTCCTGTTCCGGCATGTTCACGGCGAACTCCATGAACTGCCTGACCGAGGCGATCGGCCTCTCGCTGCCGGGCAACGGTTCCGTCCTCGCCACCCACACCGCGCGCAAGGCGCTGTACGAGAACGCCGCCCGCACGGTCGTCGACATCACCCGGCGCTACTACGAGCAGGACGACGATTCCGTCCTGCCGCGCAATATCGCCACCCGCGCGGCCTTCGACAACGCCATGGCCCTCGACATCGCCATGGGCGGCTCGACCAACACGATCCTGCACCTGCTGGCCGCCGCCCAGGAGGCCGGGCTCGACTACGACCTCAAGGACATCGACGCGGTCTCGCGCCGGGTGCCGTGCCTGGCCAAGGTCGCGCCGAACGTCGCCCCGGGCGGCACGTACTACATGGAGGACGTGCACCGGGCGGGCGGCATCCCCGCCATCCTCGGCGAGCTCTACCGCGCCGGACTCCTCAACGAGGACGTCCACACGGTCCACTCGCCGGGCATCAAGGAATGGCTGGAGGCGTGGGACGTGCGCGGCGGCTCGCCCTCGGACGAGGCCGTCGAGCTGTGGCACGCGGCCCCCGGCTGTGTCCGCTCCGCAACCGCCTTCTCGCAGTCCGAGCGCTGGGAGTCGCTGGACACCGACGCCGCTGGCGGCTGCATCCGCGACGCGGCGCACGCGTACTCCAAGGACGGCGGCCTCGCCGTCCTCAAGGGCAATCTCGCCGTGGACGGCTGTGTGGTGAAGACCGCCGGCGTCGACGAGTCGATCTGGACCTTCGAGGGCCCGGCCGTCGTCTGCGAGTCGCAGGACGAGGCCGTCGACAAGATCCTGCGCAAGCAGATCAAGGAGGGCGACGTCGTCGTCATCCGCTACGAGGGCCCCAAGGGCGGCCCCGGCATGCAGGAGATGCTGTACCCGACGTCCTTCCTGAAGGGCCGAGGGCTCGGCAAGGCCTGCGCGCTGGTCACGGACGGCCGCTTCTCCGGCGGCACCTCGGGCCTGTCGATCGGCCACGCCTCGCCGGAGGCGGCCTCGGGCGGCACCATCGCGCTGGTCGAGGACGGCGACCGCATCCATATCGACATCCCGAACCGCACGATCGAACTGCTGGTGTCCGAGGAGGACTTGGCTGCCCGGCGTGAGGCGCTGGGTGGCGTCTACGCGCCGAAGAACCGCGAACGGAAGGTCTCGGCGGCGCTGCGGGCGTACGCCGCGATGGCGACGAGCGCGGACAAGGGCGCGGTGCGGGACGTGTCCCAGCTCGGCTGACCGTTTTCCAGCCCGTCCGGCGATTGAGGACATGCGGCCGAAGGCCGCATACGGGGTCCGGGGCGGAGCCCCGGCCATGGGAAGGGGCGCGGCGGGGAAAAGTCTCCCCGCCGCTCACCACCGCGCCGGATCCTCCGCGTTGAGCGCGAACACCGACCCGTCCGGCGCCGTCCCGTACACCTCGCCCCCCGTCGCGAGAGGCGTGGGCAGCATGGACGCGAACGTGTAACGCCCGTCGTCCATACGCGGTTTCGTCTGGCCGACCAGAACACCGCGCAACGCGTCCACCGCCAGCAGCCGCCCGTCCCCGGCCGTCACGTACACCGCGTGCGCATCGGCGGCCGGGCGCGAGAGGTGGGTCACCGAGGTCTCGAGTCGCCACAGCTGCGCGGGTTTGGACCCGCCGGTGTCGAGGGCGAGCAGCGCGCCGCCCGATCCGCTGAGATAGACGGTGTTCCCGGCCACCGTCGCCTGCGCCTGGTCGAGGGGTGTGGGCAGTGCGACACGGCGGACGGTACGCGCGCGGCCCGTGGTGTCGAGCCGTACGACGGCGTCCGTGAAGCCGTCGCTGTTGGCGGCGAGCAGATACAGCGCACCGCCCACTCGCTGTACCGGACTCAGCGCCCCCTTCACCCGCTTCTGCCACAGCAGCTCGCCGTTCGCCGGATCGACCGCGCTGACCAGCGTCGACGTACCGTCCGGCGAAGGCGTTGCGGCGAGTGCCGGCCCTTCGGCGCCCGGGGACGAGACCCACTGGGCGCCGCGTCCGCCCCGCTGCCGGGTCCAGCGTTCCTTGCCCGTCGCCGCGTCGACGGCCCGTACCCGACCGCTCTCGGTCACCAGCAGCACCATGGAGCCGGCGTGCCGGACCGAGGAGTACGGGGAGATGTCGAGGTCCCAGCGCACCGTGCCCGATTCCGGGTCGAGCGCTTCGAGACGGTGTCCGCCGGGCGCGACCACGTGCAGCAGTCCTCCGGCGAGCACCGGAGTCATGCCTTCGTCGGTCTGCGTCGTGGTGGTGCCCGCCGGCGTGGACCAGAGGGTCTTGCCGTTGTCCGGGTTCAGCCGGGCCGCCTTGATCCCCGGGGCCGCGCAGTAGAGCCCGGAGCCTCCCGCCGCGCAGACCGGTGTCCTGTTCTCCCCGTCCCCGTCGCGCAGGGACACGCTCCAGGGGCTGAAGCCGTGCGCGGCGCGGGGCGCGCCGGGTGCGGAGCCCGTGGTGTCGCCGTCCACCACGGCTCGTACGACGACGATCCCGGCCGTGACCAGCACGACGAGCGCCGCGCCTGCCGCCACCCACCGCAGCTTGCGGCTCAGCCGGAGCCGGGGGCGTGCGGTGAGCCGGCGGAGCGCGTTCTCGCGGGGGTCCGGGGGCCGCTGCGCCGGTATGTATGCCTGGGTGTCGCACGAGGACGAGGGCGAGGAGCTGCGCAGCGCGATCATCAGCTCGTACGGCGTCGGCCTTTCCGCCGGATCCTTCGCCAGGCAGCGCCGGAACAGCGGCACAAGATCCTTCGGTACCCCCGCCAAGTCCGGTTCGTTGTGCACCACTTGGTAGGCCACTATGTACGGGCTGTCCGAGTCGAAGGGGCCGCGCCCGGTCGCCGCGTGCACCAGCACGGCGCCCATGGCGAACACGTCGGCGGCAGGCCCGACTTCGCGCGGGCGCTGGAACTGCTCGGGTGCCATGAACGGCGGCGTACCGATCAGCTTGCCCGTCTCCGTACGCAGATCGCTGTCCGCGGGACGGGAGATGCCGAAGTCGATGACCTTGGGCCCGTCGGGCGCGAGAAGCACATTGCTGGGCTTGAGATCGCGGTGCACCACGCCGGCGCGGTGGATGTCGCGCAGCGCCTCGGCCAGTCCCGCGCCCGCCTTGCGCAGCTCGTCCGCGCTCAACGGCCCATTCCGCTTCACGCGCTCGGCGAGCGTCGGGCCCTCGATGAACAGCGTGGCCATCCAGGGCCGTTCGGCCTCCGGGTCGGCATCGACGACGGGCGCGGTGAAGGCGCCGCTGACCCTGCGGGCGGCCGCGACCTCCTGCCGGAAACGGGCTCTGAACTCGGGATCCGAGGCATGCTCGGCATGGATGACCTTGACCGCGAGGCGCAACTCCGATGCGGAGCTGGCCAGATGGACGACACCCATTCCGCCTGTGCCCAGGCATGACTCAAGGCGGTACTGCCCGGCATATTCCGGATGCTCCGCTTCCGGGAACCGCCCGGTGCTGCGCAGCGGTGGCATCTTCCACCCCCGTGTTGTTCGTGCGCACGCGCGACGCACGGAGCCTAGTCGATGATGCGTGCGATGCAGGTGTGGCTTGCTAGCCTGCGCGGCGTACGGAAGAGACCGTACGGATCAAGACACCGTAACGGAAACAAGTCACAGTGGCGGGGGAGAAGTTCCATGGCTGTTGAAGAAGTGCAGAGCGAGTCCGAGAGCTTTGGCGAGACCTACGAGGAGACCACGGCCAAGCGCTATCCGGTCGCACCGGGTGTGGCGCTGAACGTGCGCAGCGGTCCCGGCACCAACTACCGGCTGATCAAGGTGCTCCCGATCGGCGCCCGGGTGCCGATCAACTGCCAGAAGCCGGGGGAGTGGGTCAGCGGCCCGTACGGCACCTCCAACATCTGGGACAACATCGCCAACGGGCAGTTCGTTGCGGACGCGTATGTGAACACCGGAAGCGATGGCTATGTGACCATCCGCTGCTCCTGAGGGGGCGGCGGTCTCGCCCCGGGGATAATCGACCTTGTGAGCGAGCAGAGTGAGCAGAGCGAGATGCACGCCGGCGGCGGCCCGCAGCCCGAGCCGATCCGTTTCTTCGGCACGACCTGGGTCGGCCGTGACGGGGGCTACGGGCTGCGCCGCGCCGGTGCTGCCGTCGGCTCGCTCGCGGCCGCCGTCGCGGGCTGCCTCGTACTGCGCTTCGCCTACCAGGGCCTGGCGGTGGCGGACGTCGGCGGCTTCGTCAACACGCTGGTCGTGGTCATGTTCGCGATCTGCAGCGCTGTCGCCTTCCGTAAGACCTGGGAGGGCTTCACCCGCCGCGGCACCGGCCCGGTCGGCGATGACTCGCTGCGCAGCCTCAAGTTGATCGGCTTCGTCGGCCTGCTCCTCGCGTACTTCTTCCGCTCGCTGACCGAGGCGCCGGGCGAGAAGCTGCACCGTGCGGAGTACGAGACGGCCCGCGCGCAGTACGAGAAGCGCCGCGGCGCGCGCACCGGCAACCCCGCGGCCCGCAAGGCGAAGAGCGGTGGGCCGAAGAGCGGTGGGCCGAAGGGCGGTGCGTCCAACGGTGGTGGGTCCAACGGTGGTGGGTCGAAGGCCGGTGGGTCGAACGGTGGCCGGGCAAAGAGCGGCAAGTCCCGGCGTAAGTAGCGGCATTCCGGTGAGGATGGTGCGCATGACGGATCATGCACTGCGCGCGCTTTCCTTCGACGCGGTCGCCGCCCAGTACGACGCAGCACGTCCCGGCTACCCGCCCGCCCTCTTCGACGCCGTCGAGGAGCTGACCGGCCGCGCGCTCAGCGGCTCGCGCGTCATAGATGTCGGCGCGGGCACCGGCATAGCGACCCGCCTGCTCCGCGAGCGCGGCGCGCAGGTCACCGCCGTGGAGCCGGGCGTCAAAATGGCTGCCCAACTGCGCAGCACCCTGCCGGACATACCGCTGGTGCGGGGCCTCGGTGACGCACTGCCGCTGGCCGACGGCTGCGCCGACCTCGTCACATACGCCCAGTCCTGGCACTGGACCGACCCGGCGCGCTCCGTCCCGGAGGCACTGCGGGTGCTGCGGCCGGGCGGTGCGCTCGCCCTGTGGTGGAACGTCTCGGACCCCGCTGTGCCATGGATCGCCGCGCAGGACGAACGCCTCCGCCGCGAGCTGACGTACGGGGCGCACGGCGCCGGGGGTCGCGCCCGGCGGCTGCCGGACGGGCTGGAGTCCGTCGAACGCCGGGTGAACTGGACCCGGCGGGTCCCGCTCGACACCCACCTCGCCAACCTCGGCAGCCACTCGATCTTCCTGGTGCTCGGTGAGGAGGCCACGGCCAGCTTCCTGGCTCAGGAGCGGGCCGAACTGCTTGCTCTCTTCCCGGACGGCGTTGTCGAGGAGGCGTACGCCGTGGAGCTGACTGTCACCGTCCGCGCGCCCGGCACCTCCACGTTTTAGGGCACAGGGCGGGAGAGGAGACCGGGCGCCGCCGTCACCCCCGCCCGCGGGAGAACCGTCCCACCAGCCCCACCACGGCAACCACCATCGCGCCCCGCCACAGCCCGTCCCACACGCTGCCGAAGATCCCCTGCGTCGTGAGCGCCTGGCGCACCACCACATCCGCCGCCACCATCAGCGCGCCCGGCACCGCCGCGACCCGCCATGGGTGGGCCGCGGCCCAGCGCCGTATCCGGCGGTCGTCGCCGCTTCCCGCGCCCGGCCTGTCGCCGAGCACCGCGCCCGCCCCGCCGACCATGAAGAACAGCATCAGCGCGACCGACAGCGCCCCCGCGAGCACGCCGAGTCCGATGCCGTCGCCGATCGTCCCCAGTGCGAGCGCGACACCTCCGCCAAGACCACCGACTGCCGCCGCGGCGCGCCAGGGTCCGAGTGTCGCCGACGCGACGGCGAGCCGCCGCCGCTCGGCCTTCGAGATCTCACTGTTGTGACTCATATGTCCACAGTCCGCCGCCCTTCCCCCGGTACGCCATGGGGGATGCCCCTGATCCGCCCCCCATCTCTTGACGCCGCGCCGCCCCCGGTCGCACTATTCATCACATGATGAATTCTTCTGGGATTGCCGTCCTGGCCCGCGGCCTCACCGTCGTACGAGGAGACCGCACCGTCATCCGCGGCATCGACTTCACCGTCCCGCCCGGCCGTATCACCGGCCTCCTCGGCCCCTCCGGCTGCGGCAAGTCCACCCTGATGCGCGCGATCGTCGGCACACAGGCCCAGGTCACCGGAACCCTCGAGATCCTCGGCAAACCGGCGGGCGACCGCGCACTCCGCTCCCGTATCGGCTACGTCACCCAGGCCCCGTCCGTCTACGACGACCTGACGGTCCGCCAGAACCTCGACTACTTCGCCGCCGTCCTGCTGCCCGGCCGCAACCACCGCGAAGCCCGCCGCGAACACGTCACCCGCGCCATCACCGACGTCGACCTCGCCCCGCACGCCGACGACCTCGCCGGCCGCCTCTCCGGAGGGCAGCGCAGCCGCGTCTCTCTCGCCGTCGCCCTGCTCGGCACACCCGAACTGCTCGTACTCGACGAACCGACCGTCGGCCTCGACCCCGTCCTGCGCCGCGACCTGTGGGATCTCTTCCACCGCATCGCCGACGAGCGCGGCACGACGATCCTCGTCTCCTCGCACGTCATGGACGAGGCCGAACGCTGCCACCGCCTGCTGCTGATGCGGGAGGGCGAGATCCTCGCCGAGGACAGCCCGGACGATCTGCGCTTCCGCACCCGCTCGGAAACGGTCGAGGCCGCCTTCCTCCACCTGGTCGACGAGGCCAACGCCCGGCACACGACGGTCGCCGCCGCGCCCAAGCCCCTTCAGGAGAACGCCCGATGAGCACCTCACGCACCCTCGCCACCGCCGCCCGCGTCCTGCGCCAGCTGCGCCACGACCCGCGCTCCATCGCCCTGATGGTCCTCGTGCCGTGCGTGATGCTCTTCCTGCTGCGATACGTGTTCGACGGCAGCCCCCGGACCTTCGACTCCATCGGTGCCTCGCTGCTCGGCATCTTCCCGCTGATCACGATGTTCCTGGTGGCGTCCATCGCCACCCTGCGCGAACGCACCTCAGGCACCCTGGAACGCCTCCTCGCCATGCCCCTCGGCAAGGGCGATCTCATCGCCGGCTACGCCCTGGCCTTCGGACTCGTCGCCGTCGTCCAGTCCCTCCTCGCCACCGGCCTCGCGCTCTGGGCCCTGGGCCTCGACGTCATCGGCTCGCCCTGGCTGCTGCTGCTCGTCGCACTCCTCGACGCCCTGCTCGGCACGGCACTCGGCCTCTTCGTCTCGGCCTTCGCCGCCTCCGAGTTCCAGGCGGTCCAGTTCATGCCGGCCGTGATCTTCCCGCAGCTGCTGCTCTGCGGTCTGTTCACCGCGCGCGAGCAGATGCAGCCCGTCCTGGAGGCGATCTCGAACGTCCTGCCCATGTCGTACGCCGTCGACGCCATGACCCAGGTCCTGCGCCACGCGGACGCCACCGCCGACTTCACCCGCGACGTCCTGATCGTGACGGCCTGCGCGATCCTCGTACTGACCCTCGGAGCGGCAACCCTGCGCCGCCGCACCGCCTGAGTCCAGGCCCTAGTTCGGGACGATCGTGTCTCCGGCCCGGAGCTGGTCGTAGACCCACTTGGCGTCCGCGGAACCCACGGAGATGACGTGCGAGGAGTAGTTCGCGTCCTTGCCCGTCTGGGCGATGTACACGGGGGAGCCGCCCGCCCTGGTCAGCTCCACCACCCACTTCGCCTCGAAGTCGTACTTGCCCCCCGGGAACTCATCGGCGGGGAGCCTGCGGGTGGGGTCCTTCGCCGCGACGGTGAGTCGGATCAGGGACGTGTCCTTCATCCACACGTTGATCGAGCGCGCCCGCCCGCCGCGCCCCCTGACCGTCAACACCATGTTCGCCGTATCGAGGCTGGCAACCGGCAACGCCGACGGCGTCGGCACGGAAGGGCTCGGCGTCGACGCGGCAGGCGGCTGGTCGGCCCCACGCGCTCCCATCACCTGCGGAACCCCGAACGCGACCCCCGCGATCAACGCCACCGCCCCAGCCGTCGCTCCGGCCACCCGTCGTCGTCGCCCCCGCGCCCGGCCGCGGCGCCGGATCTGATCGCCCGACAGGGACGGCGCCACCGCCGCGTCCGCAGCCAGCACCCGCAGCGCCGAGTCGAGTTCGTCCCGTTCCCGACCGGCCTCAGACATGGCTGTCCTCCCTCTCGTCGGCGGACTCCCCGGGGGACAACAACTTCGCGAGCGCGGCCCGCCCACGCGACAGCCGTGCCTTGACCGTACCGGCGGGGGAACCCGTCTCCGCGGCGATCTGCTCAATGCTCAGGTCGCACAGATGGTGCAGCACGACGGCCCTCCGCTGCGCTTCCGGCAGCTGCCGAAGCGCCTCGACGAGCATCGTGTGCTCAGGCCCCGGCCCCGGCGTACGGTCCGCCGGCGGATGGTGCCGTACGAGCTCCAGCCAACGCTTCGCCCGCCGCCAGCGGCTCACCGCGAGCCGCATCGCGACCGTACGGATCCACGCCTCCGGAGCCGCCTCCGCCAGGAAGGAGGCACGGCGGTCCCAGGCCCGTACGAACGCCTCCTGAACCACGTCCTGAGCCTCGCCGTGATCACCCGTCAACGCGTACAACTGCCCCACCAGCCGCGGGAACGAGGTCGCGTAGAAGGCATCGAACTCCTCCTCCGTCACGAGCGGTAGGACAGCGCCCACGCCCCGTCGGTTCCCCGGAATTTCTCTTCGTCACCGCTGCAACCCTCCCCCTCCTCCCATGCGTACAGAAGCCGAACCAGCACAGCTGAACATCAGCTGACCCAGGGGGAGGAATCCATGCGAGGACACATCGGCGCGGCCGCACTCGGCCTGATCTGCGCACTGTCGCTCACCGGCTGCTCGGACGCGGGCCTGACATCCGACGCCGCCGCAGCGCCCAAGCCACCGGGCGCCGGCAGTCCGGCCTCCGCTCCCGCAACACCCCGGCCCACGACCACCCCGCCCTCAGCCGCCACCCTCGGTCACCTGGCCGACGCCTCCATCAACATCACCGACGGCGGGCACGTCGGCGTCGGCATGCCGATCTCCGTGACCTTCAAGCGCCCGATACCCACCTCCGAGCGCGCCGACGTGGAACGCCGGCTGGAAGTCACCGCCGACCCCGGCGTGACCGGCGCCTGGGCCTGGATCAAGGACCGCAACCGCCACGACGGCCAGCGCGTCGACTTCCGCCCCCGCACCTACTGGAAGCCGGGCACCAAGGTCAGCGTGACGGCCGGCCCCTCCATCGCCCGCTCATTCACCGTCGCCCGCTCCCTCGTCGCGACGGTCGACGTGCGCACCCACAAAATGACCGTGGTCAAGGACGGCGCGGCCACGCAGGCCATTCCGATCACCGCGGGCCGCCCCGGCCTCGACACCTGGAACGGCACGATGGTGGTCTCCGACAAGCAGCGCCGCGTCTATATGGACTCCCGCACCGTCAACATCGCCGACGCCTACCAGGGCTGGTACAGCTACGCGGTCCACCTCACCACCTCCGGCACCTACCTCCACGAGAACGACAGGGCCAACACCTACGCCGGCCGCGACAACGTCACCCACGGCTGCATCGGCCTCGCCTCCGACGGCACGGCCCGCCGCTTCTACGAGCAGATCATCCCGGGCGACGTCATCCGCGTGATCAACTCCAAGGACCAGGTCGCCCCCGGCAACGGCTACGGCGACTGGAACCTCTCCTGGTCCGAATGGCGCTCCCGCAGCGCCCTCTAGACCCGCGAGGAGGGCGCGACGGATCGTGGCGGAGCCGGTCACGGCGTCCACGGTGCGGGCGGGCACTCACCCGTACCGCCACGCGGACGCCCCGGCACCGCCACGCCCCCGGTGCGAGGATGACGACACGTATCCCCACCGGCGAGGTGAACAGAGCCATGACCCAGACAGTCGCAGTCCTCGGTACGGGCAAGATCGGCGAGGCCCTTCTCAGCGGCATGATCCGCGCCGGCTGGCGCCCCGCCGACCTGCTGGTCACCACCCGTCGCACCGATCGCGCCGACGAACTCCGCACCCGCTACGGCGTCGAGCCCGTCACCAACGCCGAGGCCGCCAAGCGGGCCGACACCCTCATCCTGGCCGTCAAGCCCCAGGACATGGGCAAGCTCCTCGACGAGCTCGCCCCGCACATCGCCGCTGACCGCCTCGTCATCAGTGCCGCGGCCGGTATCCCCACCTCCTTCATCGAAGAGCGCCTCGCCGCGGGCACCCCCGTCGTCCGTGTCATGCCCAACACCCCCGTACTCGTCGACGAGGGCATGTCCGTGATCTCGGCCGGCAGCCATGCGACCGCCGACCACCTCGCCCACGCCGAAGAGATCTTCGGCGGCGTCGGCAAGACCCTCCGCGTCCCCGAGTCCCAGCAGGACGCGGCCACCGCCCTGTCCGGCTCCGGTCCGGCGTACTTCTACTTCCTCGTCGAGGCCATGACCGACGCGGGCATCCTCCTCGGTCTGCCGCGCGCCCAGGCCCACGACCTCATCGTTCAGGCCGCCATCGGTGCTGCCGTCATGCTCCGCGACAGCGGCGAACACCCCGTAAAGCTCCGTGAGGCCGTCACCTCCCCCGCCGGCACCACCATCAGCGCCATCCGCGAACTCGAGAACCACGGTGTACGCGCCGCCTTGATCGCCGCCCTCGAAGCGGCCCGCGACCGCAGCCGCGAACTCGCCTCCGGCAACAGCTGACACCCGCCGCTCCACCGCCGAGGCGCCACAGCGGTGGGGCGAGCCGTCCTCCGTCGTTACCCGGGCAGCAGCCCGATCGCCCGATAGGCGGCATCCACCGTCGGCCTGGCCATCCCTCTGGCCCGCTCGGCCCCCTTCCTCAGCACCTCATCGACATGGTCCTGATCCGCCGCCAGCTCGGCGTGCCGCTCCCTGACCGGCCGCAGCAGCTCCACCACCGCCTCGGCCGTATCCCTCTTCAAGGCCCCGTACGACTCATATGCACCGGCCAGGTCGATCGGGTTCCCACCCTCGCAAGCCGCCAGCACTTCGAGCAGATTCGCGACCCCGGGCCTGCCTTCCCGGTCGTACTCGACCTCACGCCCGCTGTCCGTGACCGCCCGCATGATCTTCTTGCGCACCACGTCCGCGTCATCGAGCAGATAGACGATCCCGGCCCCGGACTCGTGCGACTTGCCCATCTTCGACGTCGGGTCCTGCAGATCCATGACCCGGGCCGCCACCTGCGGATGCGTCGCCTTCGGCACGGTGAAGACGTGCCCGTACCGCTGGTTGAACCGCACCGCCAGATCCCGGGTCAGCTCCACGTGCTGGGTCTGGTCGTCCCCCACAGGAACCTCATCAGTCCCGTAGGCCAGGATGTCCGCGGCCATCAGCACCGGGTACGTCAGCAGCGACAGCCGCACACTCTGCCCGACCGCCCGCGCCTGCGCGCTCTTCTCCTTGTACTGGATCATGCGGCGCAGCTCGCCGTCCGTCGCCGTGCACTCCAGCAGATACGAAAGCCGCGCGTGCTCGTCCACATGACTCTGTACGAATACGGTGCACAGCTGCGGATCCAGTCCCGCCGCCAGCATCAGCGTGGCGGCCTGCCGACTGAGTCTGCGCACCCGCGCCGGATCGTGCTCCACGGTCAGCGCATGCAGATCGACCACGCTGAACAGCGCATCCGCCTGATGCTGGTCGACCTCGACCCAGCGGCGAAGCGCCCCGAGGTAGTTGCCCAGCGTCAGATGCCCCGTGGGCTTGATCCCGCTGAAGATCCGCGTCATCCCGCTCTCCGTCTCCTGATCGGAGCCGCCGCGTTCAGCGACCGGACTCCCCGAGAGAGAAACGAGAACGGCCGCCGAAGCGGCGGCCGTTGAGTGCATGCGTAGGTGCCGGCCGCCGTCAGGCGGCCCACCACTGAAGGAAGCACGTACGCGTTGTCATGCGTACGAGACTACGTGACCTGGCATCAGGTTGACAGCGGATACCGGCAACCGTAGTGTTCTCCGAGTTGTCCGACGTGAGCACCGACTTCGGCCGGTCCCCGGACAGCCATTCCGCAAGATCCACTACAAGCAAGCGGCACTCTGTCGCTCAGCTTTCTGTGCGCTTTTGTGAAATGAGGAATCCGCGTTCGAAGGAGCGCAACCCCGATTAGCGTCGGGGGCGAGGATTCCGCTAAAGTCTCACTCGTCGGAACGGCCCAACGGCCGGAATGACAACCCGAGTTCGACCGGGAATCAGGCCCGAAAGGATCTGATAGAGTCGGAATCGCCGGAAGGCCGAAAGGCCGGAAAGCAAGCCCCTTCCGACGGGGAATCGGACACGAAAGAGTCTGATAGAGTCGGAAACGCAAGACCGAAGGGAAGCGCCCGGAGGAAAGCCCGCGAGGGTGAGTACAAAGGAAGCGTCCGTTCCTTGAGAACTCAACAGCGTGCCAAAAGTCAACGCCAGATATGTTGATACCCCGGCCTGTTTCGGCAGGTTCGAGGTTCCTTTGAAAGTCCTGCCGGCCCATTGTGGCGGGTAGGCATTGACACAGCGAGGACGCTGTGAACGACCGGTCTTATTCCGACCGGCCGTTCCGCTCTTGTGGTGTTCATCCCGATTACGGGAAAACATTCATGGAGAGTTTGATCCTGGCTCAGGACGAACGCTGGCGGCGTGCTTAACACATGCAAGTCGAACGATGAAGCCCTTCGGGGTGGATTAGTGGCGAACGGGTGAGTAACACGTGGGCAATCTGCCCTTCACTCTGGGACAAGCCCTGGAAACGGGGTCTAATACCGGATACCACCTTCCGAGGCATCTCGGGGGGTTGAAAGCTCCGGCGGTGAAGGATGAGCCCGCGGCCTATCAGCTTGTTGGTGGGGTGATGGCCTACCAAGGCGACGACGGGTAGCCGGCCTGAGAGGGCGACCGGCCACACTGGGACTGAGACACGGCCCAGACTCCTACGGGAGGCAGCAGTGGGGAATATTGCACAATGGGCGAAAGCCTGATGCAGCGACGCCGCGTGAGGGATGACGGCCTTCGGGTTGTAAACCTCTTTCAGCAGGGAAGAAGCGAAAGTGACGGTACCTGCAGAAGAAGCGCCGGCTAACTACGTGCCAGCAGCCGCGGTAATACGTAGGGCGCAAGCGTTGTCCGGAATTATTGGGCGTAAAGAGCTCGTAGGCGGCTTGTCACGTCGGTTGTGAAAGCCCGGGGCTTAACCCCGGGTCTGCAGTCGATACGGGCTAGCTAGAGTGTGGTAGGGGAGATCGGAATTCCTGGTGTAGCGGTGAAATGCGCAGATATCAGGAGGAACACCGGTGGCGAAGGCGGATCTCTGGGCCATTACTGACGCTGAGGAGCGAAAGCGTGGGGAGCGAACAGGATTAGATACCCTGGTAGTCCACGCCGTAAACGTTGGGAACTAGGTGTTGGCGACATTCCACGTCGTCGGTGCCGCAGCTAACGCATTAAGTTCCCCGCCTGGGGAGTACGGCCGCAAGGCTAAAACTCAAAGGAATTGACGGGGGCCCGCACAAGCAGCGGAGCATGTGGCTTAATTCGACGCAACGCGAAGAACCTTACCAAGGCTTGACATATACCGGAAAGCATCAGAGATGGTGCCCCCCTTGTGGTCGGTATACAGGTGGTGCATGGCTGTCGTCAGCTCGTGTCGTGAGATGTTGGGTTAAGTCCCGCAACGAGCGCAACCCTTGTTCTGTGTTGCCAGCATGCCCTTCGGGGTGATGGGGACTCACAGGAGACTGCCGGGGTCAACTCGGAGGAAGGTGGGGACGACGTCAAGTCATCATGCCCCTTATGTCTTGGGCTGCACACGTGCTACAATGGCCGGTACAATGAGCTGCGATGCCGCGAGGCGGAGCGAATCTCAAAAAGCCGGTCTCAGTTCGGATTGGGGTCTGCAACTCGACCCCATGAAGTCGGAGTTGCTAGTAATCGCAGATCAGCATTGCTGCGGTGAATACGTTCCCGGGCCTTGTACACACCGCCCGTCACGTCACGAAAGTCGGTAACACCCGAAGCCGGTGGCCCAACCCGTAAGGGAGGGAGCTGTCGAAGGTGGGACTGGCGATTGGGACGAAGTCGTAACAAGGTAGCCGTACCGGAAGGTGCGGCTGGATCACCTCCTTTCTAAGGAGCACTTCTTACCGGGTCTTCGGGCCTGGTCAGGGGCCAGTACACCGGCGAGTGTCCGGTGCTGGTTGCTCATGGGTGGAACGTTGACTATTCGGCACGGTTGGTTGGGATCACTAGTACTGCTTCGGCGTGGAACGTGAGTCTTCGACTGGTCGTGCCGGGCGCGCTGTTGGGTATCTGAGGGTACGGACTGGAAAGTCTGCACCTTCGTGATGCCGGCCCCAGTGAACTCGCCCTGTAAGGGGTGGGGTGGTGGGTGGCTGGTCGTTGCTTGAGAACTGCACAGTGGACGCGAGCATCTGTGGCCAAGTTTTTAAGGGCGCACGGTGGATGCCTTGGCACCAGGAACCGATGAAGGACGTGGGAGGCCACGATAGTCCCCGGGGAGCCGTCAACCAGGCTTTGATCCGGGGGTTTCCGAATGGGGAAACCCGGCAGTCGTCATGGGCTGTCACCCGCTGCTGAACACATAGGCAGTGTGGAGGGAACGAGGGGAAGTGAAACATCTCAGTACCCTCAGGAAGAGAAAACAACCGTGATTCCGGGAGTAGTGGCGAGCGAAACCGGATGAGGCCAAACCGTATGCGTGTGATACCCGGCAGGGGTTGCGCATGCGGGGTTGTGGGATCTCTCTTTCACAGTCTGCCGGCTGTGAGACGAGTCAGAAACCGTATAGATAGGCGAAGGACATGCGAAAGGTCCGGCGTAGAGGGTAAGACCCCCGTAGCTGAAATCTATGCGGCTCGTTTGAGAGACACCCAAGTAGCACGGGGCCCGAGAAATCCCGTGTGAATCTGGCGGGACCACCCGTTAAGCCTAAATATTCCCTGGTGACCGATAGCGGATAGTACCGTGAGGGAATGGTGAAAAGTACCGCGGGAGCGGAGTGAAATAGTACCTGAAACCGTGTGCCTACAAGCCGTGGGAGCGTCGCTGTTGTTCTTCGGAACAGCAGTCGTGACTGCGTGCCTTTTGAAGAATGAGCCTGCGAGTTTGCGGTGTGTTGCGAGGTTAACCCGTGTGGGGAAGCCGTAGCGAAAGCGAGTCCGAACAGGGCGGTTTAGTAGCGCGCTCAAGACCCGAAGCGGAGTGATCTAGCCATGGGCAGGTTGAAGCGGAGGTAAGACTTCGTGGAGGACCGAACCCACCAGGGTTGAAAACCTGGGGGATGACCTGTGGTTAGGGGTGAAAGGCCAATCAAACTCCGTGATAGCTGGTTCTCCCCGAAATGCATTTAGGTGCAGCGTCGTGTGTTTCTTGCCGGAGGTAGAGCACTGGATAGGCGATGGGCCCTACCGGGTTACTGACCTTAGCCAAACTCCGAATGCCGGTAAGTGAGAGCGCGGCAGTGAGACTGTGGGGGATAAGCTCCATGGTCGAGAGGGAAACAGCCCAGAGCATCGACTAAGGCCCCTAAGCGTACGCTAAGTGGGAAAGGATGTGGAGTCGCAGAGACAACCAGGAGGTTGGCTTAGAAGCAGCCACCCTTGAAAGAGTGCGTAATAGCTCACTGGTCAAGTGATTCCGCGCCGACAATGTAGCGGGGCTCAAGCGTACCGCCGAAGTCGTGTCATTCCAGCATGAGGGCCAACGCCCGCTGGGATGGGTAGGGGAGCGTCGTGTGCCGGGTGAAGCAGCCGCGGAAGCGAGTTGTGGACGGTTCACGAGTGAGAATGCAGGCATGAGTAGCGATACACACGTGAGAAACGTGTGCGCCGATTGACTAAGGGTTCCTGGGTCAAGCTGATCTGCCCAGGGTAAGTCGGGACCTAAGGCGAGGCCGACAGGCGTAGTCGATGGACAACCGGTTGATATTCCGGTACCCGCTTTGAAACGCCCAGTATCGAGCCCATTAATGCTAAGGCCGTGAAGCCGCCCTGGAGCCTTCGGGTGAAGGGGAGTGGTGGAGCCGCCGGCCCAAGGTGGTAGTAGGTAAGCGATGGGGTGACGCAGGAAGGTAGTCCAGCCCGGGCGGTGGTTGTCCCGGGGTAAGGGTGTAGGCCGTGTGATAGGCAAATCCGTCACACATTGAGGCTGAGACCTGATGCCGAGCCGATTGTGGTGAAGTGGATGATCCTATGCTGTCGAGAAAAGCCTCTAGCGAGTTTCATGGCGGCCCGTACCCTAAACCGACTCAGGTGGTCAGGTAGAGAATACCGAGGCGTTCGGGTGAACTATGGTTAAGGAACTCGGCAAAATGCCCCCGTAACTTCGGGAGAAGGGGGGCCATCACTGGTGATCCGATTTACTCGGTGAGCTGGGGGTGGCCGCAGAGACCAGCGAGAAGCGACTGTTTACTAAAAACACAGGTCCGTGCGAAGCCGTAAGGCGATGTATACGGACTGACGCCTGCCCGGTGCTGGAACGTTAAGGGGACCGGTTAGTCACATTTCGGTGTGGCGAAGCTGAGAACTTAAGCGCCAGTAAACGGCGGTGGTAACTATAACCATCCTAAGGTAGCGAAATTCCTTGTCGGGTAAGTTCCGACCTGCACGAATGGCGTAACGACTTCTCGACTGTCTCAACCATAGGCCCGGTGAAATTGCACTACGAGTAAAGATGCTCGTTTCGCGCAGCAGGACGGAAAGACCCCGGGACCTTTACTACAGTTTGATATTGGTGTTCGGTTCGGCTTGTGTAGGATAGGTGGGAGACTGTGAAGCTTGGACGCCAGTTCAGGTGGAGTCGTCGTTGAAATACCACTCTGGTCGTGCTGGATGTCTAACCTGGGTCCGTGATCCGGATCAGGGACAGTGTCTGATGGGTAGTTTAACTGGGGCGGTTGCCTCCCAAAGGGTAACGGAGGCGCCCAAAGGTTCCCTCAGCCTGGTTGGCAATCAGGTGTTGAGTGTAAGTGCACAAGGGAGCTTGACTGTGAGACCGACGGGTCGAGCAGGGACGAAAGTCGGGACTAGTGATCCGGCGGTGGCTTGTGGAAGCGCCGTCGCTCAACGGATAAAAGGTACCCCGGGGATAACAGGCTGATCTTCCCCAAGAGTCCATATCGACGGGATGGTTTGGCACCTCGATGTCGGCTCGTCGCATCCTGGGGCTGGAGTCGGTCCCAAGGGTTGGGCTGTTCGCCCATTAAAGCGGTACGCGAGCTGGGTTTAGAACGTCGTGAGACAGTTCGGTCCCTATCCGCTGTGCGCGTAGGAGTCTTGAGAAGGGCTGTCCCTAGTACGAGAGGACCGGGACGGACGAACCTCTGGTGTGCCAGTTGTCCTGCCAAGGGCATGGCTGGTTGGCTACGTTCGGAAAGGATAACCGCTGAAAGCATCTAAGCGGGAAGCCTGCTTCGAGATGAGGACTCCCACCCCCTTTGAGGGGTTAAGGCTCCCAGTAGACGACTGGGTTGATAGGCCAGATGTGGAAGCCCTGTAAGGGGTGGAGCTGACTGGTACTAATAGGCCGAGGGCTTGTCCTCAGTTGCTCGCGTCCACTGTGTATGTTCTGAAGTAACGAACTCGCCTTTTGGCCGGCTGGAGTTCAATATTTTCATAGAGTTTCGGTGGTCATTGCGTTAGGGAAACGCCCGGTTACATTCCGAACCCGGAAGCTAAGCCTTTCAGCGCCGATGGTACTGCAGGGGGGACCCTGTGGGAGAGTAGGACGCCGCCGAACAATTATTGTGGGAAAGCCCCGCACCTTCTGGTGCGGGGCTTTTCTGCGTTGTGCGTCAGTACAGTGTTGACATGCGCATATCGAGTGAGTGCCTGGGTCAACTGTGGTGCGTGGGGCCCTCTTAGGGTGGGGGCATGCGCTATGACCTCGTCATCTTCGACAACGACGGCGTGCTCGTCGACAGCGAGCCGATCTCCAACACCATCCTCGCCGGGTATCTGACCGAGCTGGGCCACCCCACCTCGTACGAGGACTCCCTGCGGGACTACATGGGGGCGGCTGTGCATCGCATACACGACCTCGTCATGGAGCGGACGGGCAATCGGCTGCCCGACGACTTCGACGAGACCCTGCACGCTCGCGTCTTCGCCGCCTTCGAGCGGGAGTTGGCCGCCGTGGACGGAGTGACGGAGGTGCTCGGGAAGCTGGTGGCGGACTCCGTGCCGTACTGCGTCGCTTCGTCCGGGAGCCACGAGCGGATCCGGGTCGGGCATCGGAAGACCGGGCTCGATCTCTGGTTCCAGGACGGCGTCGTCTTCAGCGCGCAGGATGTGGGGCGGGGAAAGCCGGCGCCGGATCTGTTTCTGCATGCCGCCCAGCGGATGGGGGTCGCGCCCGAGCGGTGCGTCGTTGTGGAGGACAGTCCGCTGGGGGTGCAGGCGGCCCTGGCGGCCGGGATGGAGGTGTACGGGTTCACGGCGATGACGTCGGCCGAGGAACTGGGCGGTGCCAAGGGGTACTTCGGGACCATGGCGGAGTTGCCCGCGCTGCTTGCCTGATCGCTTGATGGCCACCTGTGGGATTCCCTGTGTGATCTATCTACCCATGGGTAAGGCGGCGGCCTACGCTGTCCGGCCATGACAGATGCGCGTTTGCGGCACGGGCGGGCCTCTCTGGCCTTGAGTTTCTTCGCGCAGGGGGTGGCCTTCGCGCTGCTCGTGACGCGTATTCCTGCCATCCAGGACCGGTACGGGATATCCGACGGGCTGCTGCCCGCCTTTCTGGCGGCGGTACCGGTGCTCGCCGGGGTGGGCAGCGTTGTCACCGAGAAGGTGGTCGGGCGGGTCGCGCCGAGTGCCGTACTGAGGTGGGCGCAGCCCGTTGTGATGCTGGCTCTGCTCGGGGTCGCGGCGGGCAGCGAGATGTGGCAGGTGGCGGTCGCCCTGGCCGTGTTCGGGCTGGCCGTGGGGGCGCTGGACGCGTCCATGAACATGCTTGGAGTCAGCCTGCAACGGGCGTACGGGCGCAGCATCATGCTCGGCTTTCATGCGGCGTACAGCCTGGGCGGGATCGCAGGCGCCTCGCTCGCGTGGGCCGGGGCGCACTGGCATCTGTCGCTGCTCGTGTCGTATCTGCCGGTGGTCGGCGTGCTGTTGCCGGCGGTACTGGCCGGGAGCCGGTGGTACGCGGACGGGGAGCGCGGCGAGGGAGCGGCGCAAGCGGGAACGGTGGGGGCGGCGGGGCAAGGGGTCGCCTTCAAGCTTCTGCTGCCGCTCTGCCTCGTGATGGCCTTCGCGTACATCGGGGACTCGACGGTCTCCAATTGGAGCGCGAAGTATCTACAGGACGTGCTGGGGAGCTCGGAGGAGCTCGCGACCGTTCCGTACAACGCCTACATGGTCACGACACTGCTCGGGCGGGCCGTCGGCGATTTCGGCGTGCGGCGCTTCGGTGCGGAGGCGGTCGTGCGGTGCGGGACCGTGCTTGCGGCGGCCGGGTTCGGGGTGGTGGCCGTGGCGCCAGGGGCCTGGGTGGGGATTCTCGGGTTCACGCTGCTGGGGCTCGGGCTGTGTGTGATCGTGCCGCAGACGTTCGCGGCGGCGGGGCGGCGAGCCGTGGAGAACGGTGGTCCCGGGGCGAGTGATGCGGCAGTGGCGCGGCTGAATGTCTTCAATTACGTGGGGTTTCTCATCGGTTCACCGCTCGTGGGGGCGCTCGGGGACGCGTGGAGCTATCGGTGGGCGATGGTCGTTCCCATGGTGTTGGTGCTGGTGACGTTGCGGTATGCCAGGTCGTTCGGGGCGGATCAGGCCGGATACCGTGGCGGGCATGAGCGGCCGCGGGTTGTTGATGTGGGACGAGGCGGTAACGAAGTATGACTTCGGGAACGGCCATCCGATGGATCCGGTGCGGCTTGCGCTGACCATGGGGTTGGTGCGGGCGTACGGGCTTGACCGTGTCCTCGATGTGGTGGCCGCGAAGCCGGCCGGGGATTCGACGCTCCGGCTCGTGCACCGCGAGGACTATGTGGCGGCGGTACGGGCCGCGTCGGCGGATCCGCGGGCGGCGGATCAGACGTACGGGCTGGGGACGCTGGATGATCCCGCCTTTGCCGGGATGCACGAGGCTTCTGCGCTGATCGCCGGGCAGTCGGTCGGGGCGGCGGAGGCGGTGTGGCGCGGCGAGGCGACGCATGCGGTGAACTTCGCGGGTGGGCTGCATCATGCGATGCCGGGTTCGGCCGCGGGATTCTGCATCTACAACGACGCGGCGCTGGCGATTGCGCGGCTGCTGGAGCTGGGGGCGGAGCGGGTCGCGTACGTGGACGTCGACGTGCATCACGGGGACGGGGTGCAGGCGGCGTTCTGGGACGACCCGCGCGTCCTCACTGTGTCGCTGCACGAGCATCCACAGACGCTGTTCCCGGGTACGGGGTGGGCACAGGAGACGGGTGGGCCGACGGCCGAGGGCAGTGCGGTGAATGTGGCGCTGCCGGCGGGGACGGGGGATGCGGGGTGGCTGCGGGCCTTTCACGCGGTGGTGCCGGAGCTGCTGGCGGACTTCCGGCCGCAGGTGCTGGTGACGCAGCACGGCGCAGATACGCACTTCGAGGATCCGCTGGCGCATTTGGCGGTGTCGCTGGATGCGCAGCGGTTGGTGCAGGAGTCCTGCCATGCGCTGGCCCACGAGCATGTCGAGAACGGGCGGTGGGTGGCGCTCGGTGGGGGCGGGTACGCGGTGGTGGATGTGGTGCCGCGGTCGTGGACGCACTTGGTGGGGATCGCGGGGCATGCGCCGGTGGATCCGAAGTCGGTGATTCCGTCGTCGTGGCGGGACGAGGTGTATGCGCGGACGCGGCAGCTGGCGCCGGGGCGTATGACGGACGGGCGCGAGTCGGTGTGGCGGGAGTGGGAGTCGGGGTATGACCCGGCGGACCGGGTGGACCAGGCGGTGCTGGCGACGAGGCGAGCGGTATTTCCGGTGCGGGGGTTGTTGGCGTAGTGCCGCTGCGCGGGGCGTTTCCCCTCCCCGGGGGTTCGTCCCCACCCGCCCGCCCTTGAGATGTGGGGGTACGGGTTACCCCCACGCCCCCGTCGGTCGCGGCGGCTTCGCGCCGCGGTGCCCGGCCCCGTTGGACGTGGCGGCTTCGCACCGCGGTGTGTGCCTGAAGGGCCAGTCAGCGGCGAGTCCGCGGCCGTAAAGCGGGGGGCGCAGTGCCCGGCTCGGCGGCTGCGGCGCTCCGCGCCGCAAGTGGACGCCGCGGTGCCCGGCCCCGGCGGTACGGCAGCTTCGCGCCGTCGCGCGGCGTGCTTGAAGGCCGGCCTTTGCGCTGCCCCCGTTATGGGGCGACGGCAGGCTCGCCCCGCCCCTGCCTCTCTCCATGGCGTGATTACGCCAACTGTGGGTGGTATTCCGCCTTTTGGCCCGGGATTCTTCTCCGTGCGGCAGCATCTCCACCGTGTTGAGTACCGGAGCGCTGCGTGCGCACCTCTTGGCCGCGCGGTTGGCCGGGCCCGTCGCCACCACGCGGGAGGAGAGCCTGCGCAGTTATCGGCTCTTCGCCGCCAGGGATCCCCGCGTCACCCTCGGGCTCGATCCCGAATCGGACTGGAGCGAGCGGGACTTGATCGCGTTGATGGCCGACAGGTGCGGGGTTTCGGCCGACCCCGGGCATGTGTCCGGGCCGGATGTGATTGATCCTGAAAGGACGTTGAGCGGGCTCGGTGCCTTTGCCGAGCGGCTGGGGGAGGTCGCTGCTCGGCGCGGCGTCGTGATGTTCGGGACCGGGCATCCGCACCGGCTTCTCGGGTTCTACGCAGGGCTGGCAGACGCTTTGTCGGCGGTGGGGTGCGAAGTCCTCACCCCTGCGCAGGGGCGATGTGTCGACATAACGACCCGGTTCGGCGTACGCACGTACAACCTTGAGTACGTACGAGGAGTCGCGCTGGTGCGCGAACACGGCGCACGGGGCGCCGGCAGTGTGACCGGCGCACATACCCACTCTCCGCTCCCGGTTCGGGCCGCGCTGGAGGGTGTGGCGGAGGGTGCCGGACCGCTGCCCGAGCTCGTCGTCGGGGACCACGGCTGGGTCTGCGGGGCAGGTCAGCTGGGGATTGAGGCCATCGGCCTGGCGGACACGGACGATCCCGCGCTGTTCGTCGGCGAGGCCGAGGGGCGAGTTTCCGTCGCCGTTCCGCTTGATGACGCTGTGCGGTCCGATTACTACCGACCGCTGACTCGCTATGTACTCAATCGAGCGTGTCTGTCACAGTAAACGGCCGATGGCTGCTCCTCTTCCCCACTCGCATCACCCGCCCCTAGTCTGGGGAGTGAGCGCACAGCGACGAAGAGTCACCGGAGGGGAAGCCGGTGTGCGTCATGTGCGGAAGGTACAGGTGGGTCATGGCTGCTGGCAGCGAGAGGCCTCTCAACGAGGTCAAGTTTCTTACCGTGGCGGAGGTCGCCTCGGTAATGCGAGTGTCGAAGATGACCGTGTACCGCTTGGTGCACAGTGGTCATCTGCCGGCGATCCGGGTGGGGAGGTCCTTCCGGGTTCCGGAGCAAGCGGTTCACGAGTATCTCCGCGAATCATTTGTGGGGGTGGAATCCGCATAGCCGGAGCCCCTCGGCTCCCCTCGGATTACAGGCTCGGAGCTCTGGCGGGTAGGCTAGGCCGACGTAGGTCGTGTGGGCCCAGACGCCCCGCACCAGTGAAGAGAAGTGAGCGAGGGTAGTCGTGGGCTCTGTTATCAAGAAGCGGCGCAAGCGGATGGCGAAGAAGAAGCACCGCAAGCTGCTCAAGCGCACGCGCGTTCAGCGTCGCAACAAGAAGTAGGCGAACGCTTTACGTGTCGCCGCGGCCCTCCCACCAGCACGGTGGGAGGGCCGCGGTGCGTTTTCGGCCCGGTGGCCCAGTCATTCGCTCCGTTGGTGGCTGAACACTGGCAAAAGTGCGCCGCGCGGTCATCACAGCGCAACACCGAACCGCTACGGTGACGCGTGAGGGCGGATCCGGGCGGATCTGCGGACCTCGCGTACCTATGGGAAGGCGCTGATCTTGGGGAAGGTCGTGCTCGTCACCGGAGTGGCCCGGCAGCTCGGAGGTCGTCTCGTACGGCGTATCCAGCGGGATCCCGAGGTGGACCGGGTGATCGGCGTCGATGCGGTGGCGCCCGAGCACCGGCTGGGTGGCGCCGACTTCATCCACGCGGACATCCGCCAGCCCGCTATAGGGCGGGTCCTTGCCGAGCACGCCGTCGACACGGTCGTACACATGGATGTCACCGGTACGCCCCTGGGCACCGGCGGCCGTACGACGGTGAAGGAGACCAACGTCATCGGCACCATGCAGCTGCTCGGCGCGTGCCAGAAGTCGCCGACGGTCAAGCGCCTGGTGATCAAGTCCTCCACGAGCGTGTACGGCTCCGCGCCCCGCGACCCGGCTGTCTTCACCGAGACCACCCCGCCCAAGTCACTGCCGAGCGGCGGCTTCGCGAAGGACGCGGTGGAGGTCGAGGGGTACGTACGCGGATTCGCGCGCCGACGGCCCGATGTCGCGGTGTGCGTACTGCGCTTCGCGAACATCCTCGGGCCGTGCGCGGACTCCCCGCTCGCCGAGTTCTTTTCGCTGCCGGTCATGCCGACGGTCTTCGGCTACGACCCGCGGCTGCAGTTCGTCCACGAGGACGATGTGATCGATGTGCTGCGGATCGCCCTGCACGACCCACGGCGCGGCACGCTCAACAGCGGCACCTTCAACATTGCGGGTGACGGCGTACTGCTGCTGTCGCAGTGCTCGCGGCGGCTGGGACGGCCGACGCTGCCGGTGCTGCTGCCCGCGGTCACCTGGGTCGGCTCCGCGCTGCGCACGGTCGGTATCACGGACTTCTCGCCCGAGCAGATCCGGCTGCTCACGCATGGCCGGGTGGTGAGCACGGCTCAGATGCGCGAGACACTGGGCTTCGACCCGAAGTACACGACCGCGGAGACCTTCGCGGACTTCGCCCGCAGCCGGGCGCCGGGGCTGCTGCCGCCGGACGGCCTGGCCCGGGCGGTGGACCAGGTGGCGGCGGCGGTGCCCTGTGTGGGTGGAGCGCTGACGAAAGCCACGCAGCAGCTGACTCGGACGACTCGGCTGACACAGACGACTCAGAGCGACGCCGAATAAGGAGCGCAGCCAACGATGGCGGACGCCAAGGTCATTCCGTTCGACGACGACCGTTCGCGGGCCGGTGCGCAGCGCTCCGCGCGGCGGCGCCCGGCGCAGGGCCGCCGGAAGACCGAGCCCGCGGTGGTGCGGGAGGTTCCGGTCAGCCCGCTGCCGGGCCAGCAGGGGCCCGTGAGGGCCGCTGGGACGGCCGGGCAGGAGCCCGGTGAGCTCCGGGAGGCCGCAGTCCGGAGCGGCGGCTGGGAGCGGCGTGTCGCGGGCGGTCTCGCGTTCCTGCGCCGGCGGATCACCGGTGACTACGAGGTCGACGAGTTCGGCTACGACAAGGAGCTCACCGACCAGGTCCTGATGTCGATGGTCCGGCCGCTGTACGAGAAGTACTTCCGGGTCGAGGTGAAGGGCATCGAGAACATTCCGTCGGACGGCGGGGCCCTGGTGGTGGCGAACCACTCGGGGACGCTGCCGCTGGACGGGCTGATGATGCAGGTCGCCGTGCACGACAACCATCCGGCCAACCGCCATCTGCGGCTGCTCGCCGCGGACTTGGTCTTCATGCTGCCGGTGGTCAACGAGCTGGCCCGCAAGGCCGGGCACACGCTGGCGTGCGCCGAGGACGCGGAGCGGCTGCTGCAGCGGGGCGAAGTGGTCGGGGTGATGCCGGAGGGCTTCAAGGGCATCGGCAAGCCCTTCAGCGACCGTTACAAGCTGCAGAGGTTCGGTCGCGGCGGCTTTGTGTCGACGGCGCTGCGGGCGGGGGCGCCGATCGTGCCGTGCTCGATCGTCGGGGCGGAGGAGATCTACCCGATGATCGGCAACGCGAAGACGCTGGCACGGCTGCTCGGGTTCCCGTACTTCCCGCTCACGCCCACGTTTCCCTGGCTGGGGCCGCTGGGAGCGGTGCCGCTGCCGACGAAGTGGACGATCCAGTTCGGGGAGCCGATCCCGACGGACGGGTATCCGCCGGAGGCGGCGGAGGATCCGATGCTGATGTTCAACCTGACGGACCAGGTGAGGGAGCAGATCCAGCACACGCTGTACAAGTTGCTGGTGCAGCGGCGGTCGGTGTTCTTCTGACGGTGTTCTGCTGACCGTGTTCTGCTGACGGTCTATTTCTGACTGTGTTTTCTGAGGCGTGCAGCACAAGGGCGGCCGCTCCCAGCGGGAGCGGCCGCCCTCTCGTGTGCGGAGGTACGCGGACGATGAGGACTACTCGTCGTCCTCGCTGTCGAACCCGAGGCCCGGGAGGATGCCCGGGAGCAGGGGCGGGATCGTGACATCCGGCTGGGACGGAGTGAGGCTCTTGCCGGACGCGGACGGCGAGGCACCGTCGGCCGGGGGCTCGAACAGGCCGCCCGTGTTCCCGCCCAGCAGGCCGTCGTCCGACAGGCTGCCCGAGCCGGAGGGACGCGGACTGTTGTCTCCCGGTCGGCTGTCGCCCGCGCTGGGTGACGACTGTGTCGTACTGCCGGGGTCCGAGGTGCGTGCCGAGTCCTGGGTCGACGAGCCGGGCTGCTGCGAGCCGCGGGCGCCCTTCTCGGGAGCCCGGGGCAGCAACGACTCCAGCGGGCCGACCTCTTGGTCTATGGCGTCGAAGACGGAGCTCACTTCGTCGCCGACGTCGGTCAGCTGCATGGGCAGCCGGTCGCGGAGTCCGTTCCACGCGTCGCGGTGGGAGCGGGCGAATGAATTGAGCGTCGCCATCGGCCCGAGCGAGCCGTCCCGTGCGTACGCGGCGTGCAGCAGGCGGTGACCCTCGCTGACGTCGTGCCGCATGCCGTTGAGCGTGCGCCGGACCTCGCCGAGCGACTCGTGGTCCATCGTGCCCGTGCGGCCGCGCTCCATGAGGCGGCGCGCCTCGCTCAGGCGGGTGGAGGCCTGGTCGAGGTAGAGCTCGCCGCGGTCGGAGTCGTCGTCCGCCATGCCGAGCTTGAGATCCTCCATGCCGCGCTTCAGCCCGTACAGCGAGTCACCGGGCAGTGCGTCGGAACTGGCAGCGGCCACTCCGCTGAAGGCCCCCGCGGCGACTCCGACGGTAAGACCGCCGGCCGCAAGGCCCTTCGACCAGCGCGAGCGTGGTCGCAGTTTCCGGAGTGGGGAGGCCCGATGGGCGCCGCGGCCGGACGCCCGTTGCTCGGGCAGCGTAGGGCCCGCGGACGCACCTCCCGAGGCGAACATCTCTTCCATGGCGGCCACGAGCTGTGCTCGCTGCACCACCTTGACCTCGGGGTCCATCTCCGGTTTCGGCAGCTCGCCGAGACCGTTCGCCAGAGCCAACAGCCGTCCGCGCCCGGCCTGTTCGACCGATTCCTCTGGCTGTTCGGCCGCCTGATCTTCCAGGGCCTGGGCGAAGGCGTTCGCCCGCCGGTGCGCCGAAACTTGTCCGATCACTGGCGGCACCTCCTCTCGTCATGACGATCGACTCCCCCGGGGGTCTGGAAGGTTGCACGCCCTGCACACATCCACACGATCGAGTGAGTGGCTATGGGCATGGCGTGACCACAGGGGGCCTGCATCCCGCACAACGAGCGTCGTGGCACTTGGGTTACGCGCGAAAGATGATCGGACCAGTGCGTCATCAAGCCGTCACCGATTGTGAGTTGAGGTCGGGATCGGTCGGTGGGAGGTCGGTGGGAGGTGGTGGGAGGTCGGGGATCGGTCAGCGGGCGTCGTCGGGGAGGAGCCGGGCCAGGGTGCGTACAGCCCGGTACTGGAGGGTCTTGATCGCGCCTTCGTTCTTGCCCATCACCCGGGCCGTTTCGGCGACCGAGAGGCCCTGCAGGAACCGCAGGGTCACGCACTCCTGCTGCTGGGGATTGAGCTTGCGGACGGCTTCCAGCAGTGCGGCGTTGGAGAGGGACTCCAGGACGGAGTCCTCGGGGCTGCGCTCGACCTCGTTGGCGTCGAGCATCTCGCCGGTGGTGACTTCGAGGCGGAAGCGGCTGGACTTGAAGTGGTCCGCCACGAGGTTGCGGGCGATGGTGACGAGCCAGGCGCCGAAATCGCGGCCCTGCCAGGTGAAGGTGGAGATACGGCGCAGGGCGCGCAGGAACGTCTCGCTGGTGAGGTCCTCGGCCGTCGCCTTCCCGCCCACGCGGTAGTAGATGTAGCGGTAGACGGTGTCGCTGTACTGGTCGTAGAGCCGTCCGAAGGCGTCGGCCTCGCCCGCCTGAGCGCGCTCGACCAGCTCCATCATGCGGGCGCTGTCGCTGTCGGCGGTGGGACGACGTGCGGCGGTCGAGGCACCGGAGCTGCCCCGGCTGCCTCGTCTGCCGACTTCCCGCCCGCCGCCCGACCTCCGTCCCTCAACGACGGCGCTGCGCCCCGGCACCTTCTCGATGCCGTCGGTCAGGGCGTAGCAGGGGGCGGCGGGGCCGCTTGCGGCAAGGCGGGGCGTGGCGAAGGCGGGGACGGCGTACGCGGTGGGGACGAAGCCGCGCAAGTGGTCGAGGACCGCTGCGCGCAGCGTAGCCAGGCCCGAGGCGTCAACCCCGACGTGTGAGTACACGGGACTCCCAGAGGCAGAGCTTCCATCACGTGCAGTGCGGGACCATTCACCCGTCGTGGGGACTGGTGGGGTCCGTTATGCGTCTGAGGAGAATAACGCTTCGTACAGGCAGTGCTACACCCAGTTGCTCAAATCGCCGTTTCCGTCGCTTCTCTTACGACTCGACGACGGATCAAGTGGCACATCGTGAGTGTTTATTGATCGAATCGCGTCACGATCTGTCGCAACGGGGGGTGAGTTGTGCGCGAGGTGCGGCAAGAGGACTGGCCAGCGGTGTGGCGGGGCAACACCAGTGATTGCCTTGGGGGCGCGCCGCGGCCACGGGGGTTTCTGCGGCGGCAATGCCTACGGCGCGTGCCGGCCCGCGGGCGCTGCACCGCGGCGCTCATTCAGGCCGCCCCAGCCCGGTCCCGGCCCGCGGCATGGCGTGGCTGAGGCGCGCCCGTCACCCCCGGCTCTGACCGGCGCGCGGGCGTCGCCTGCGGGTCAGCGGCGGCGCCGGTGCAGGGCGACCGCGGCTGCCGTGCCGCCCGCCAGGGCGCCGACGCCAGCTGCCGCCGGGATGCCCACCTTCGCCGCCTTGCGGCCCGTCCGGTAGTCCCGCAGCCGCCACTCGCGCTCGCGCGCGTGCTTGCGCAGCTTCGTGTCCGGGTTGATCGCGTAGGGATGCCCCACCAGCGACAGCATCGGAATGTCGTTGTGCGAGTCGCTGTACGCAGCGCACCGGGTCAGCTCCAGCCCTTCCGCCGACGCCAGCGCCCGCACGGCCTCGGCCTTCGCGGGCCCGTGCAGCGGCTCGCCCACGAGTTTGCCGGTGTACACGCCGTCGACGGACTCGGCGACGGTGCCCAGCGCGCCCGTCAGGCCGAGCCGGCGGGCGATGATCGTCGCCGTCTCCACCGGGGCGGCCGTCACCAGCCAGACCTTCTGACCTGCATCAAGGTGGGCCTGCGCGAGTGCCCGGGTGCCCGGCCAGATGCGGTCGGCCATGTACTCGTCGTAGATCTCCTCGCCGATGGACATCAGCTCGGAGACCCGGTGACCCTTCACGATCGACAACGCGGACTCTCGTACGTCCTGCATATGTTCCGGGTCCTCGACGCCGGCCAGCCGGAACCAGGTCTGCTGCCAGGCGAACCGCGCCAGTTCGCGGCGCTGGAAGAACTTCCGCTTGTACAGGCCGCGGCCGAAGTGGAAGATCGCGGCGCCCTGCATCACGGTGTTGTCGAGGTCGAAGAATGCCGCGGCCCGGACGTCCCCCGCGACGGGGAACTCCGGCACTGCAGCCGGGGCAGTGCGCTCCCGCGTCTCGAGCGCGTCGAGCGCCTCGAACTGCTGTGACGACTTTCGTGCTGCTTCCGCTGCTGCCTCGCCTGCGAGCACGCTCCGCGCGGTGGCGGAGCGTCTACGGGGCGTGAGCCATCCCAGTGCGGCCATGTCGTGAGCATAGCCAGTCCGTTCGGGACTTCCCGACACGCCGGGATGCGGTGGCGTGAACTCTCCGCGACCGCTCTGTTAAGCGGCGATCGTGAGCATGTCCGGGATGGGAGCCGTGTCCCGTACGCATGGGCGGACAGGACGGAGAATGGCTGCATGAGTCCTGTGCTGCGACGTACGAAGAAGAAGGCCGCCGAGCGCGTGGTGACGCTGATCGGGAAGCCGGGGTGTCATCTCTGTGACGACGCGCGGGTCGTGATCGAGGAGGTGTGCACCGAGACGGGCGCGTCCTTCGAGGAGAAGGACATCACGCAGGACGAGGCGCTGCACCGGGCGTACTGGGAGCAGATCCCGGTCGTCCTGGTCGACGGGGATCAGCACACCTTCTGGCGCGTGGATGCCGGGCGGCTGCGGCGAGCGCTGGGGGCGTAACCGGAAAGGCGGCTGCCTTCGCGGATGCTTTGCCAGTACTTCCCCGGCTGGCCGGGCCGACCCGGATCTGCTGACCCGGCTCTATCCGGACGCGATGTGGACAGGGCACAGTAGGCGGTCTCGGGGGCGTATACGTGAGGAGTGTGTACGGCTTTGCCCCCTTCGGCTCTTCAACGGACCGATGCGGTTCGCAGTTCCTGGAACAAGCGACCGGATTGCGTGACCCCGGTCACTTTGCACGGACAAAGCGGACACCATCTTTGTGCACGCGTTCACAAAGACATAGCCTGCATTCGACGGGGCGGTCCTTGGACGTATGGCCGCCTGCAGCCTCGCTCATCCCGCAGGAGCACCGTGGCAACTGGCCGAAATCACCGACCGGCGACCCGAAGCCGAGGAATCCCCGAGGCCACCGTCGCCAGGCTTCCGCTGTACCTGCGCGCCCTGACCGCGCTGTCCGAGCGGTCCGTGCCGACGGTCTCCTCCGAGGAACTCGCCGCCGCCGCCGGGGTCAACTCCGCGAAGCTGCGCAAGGACTTCTCGTACCTGGGCTCGTACGGCACGCGAGGTGTCGGCTACGACGTGGAATATCTCGTCTACCAGATCTCCCGCGAGCTCGGTCTCACCCAGGACTGGCCTGTCGTCATCGTCGGCATCGGTAACCTCGGCGCCGCGCTCGCCAACTACGGCGGCTTCGCCTCCCGTGGTTTCCGGGTCGCCGCGCTGATCGACGCCGACCCGGCCATGGCCGGAAAGCCGGTGGCCGGCATTCCCGTGCAGCACACCGACGAGCTCGAGAAGATCATCAGTGACAACGGAGTGTCGATCGGCGTCATCTCGACGCCCGCCGGCGCCGCGCAGCAGGTGTGCGAGCGGCTGATCGCGGCCGGTGTCACCTCCATCCTCAACTTCGCCCCCACCGTCCTCTCCGTGCCCGACGGCGTCGATGTGCGCAAGGTCGACCTCTCGATCGAGCTGCAGATCCTCGCCTTCCACGAGCAGCGGAAGGCCGGCGAGGAGGCCGAGGCCGCGGCAGGCCGGAAGGGACCGGACGGGGACATGCCCGCCGTGATGCCGGCATGAGCCTTCTGGTCGTCGGACTGAGCCACCGCAGCGCGCCGGTGAGCGTGCTGGAGCGGGCCTCGCTGTCCCCGGACGCGCAGATCAAGCTGTTGCAGGACTCGCTGGCGGCGGAGCCCGCGACCGAGGCGACGGTGCTGGCCACGTGCAACCGCATCGAGCTGTACGCGGACGTGGACAAGTTCCACGCGGGTGTCGCCGAGCTGTCCACCCTGCTCGCGCAGCACAGCGGCGTCGGTCTAGAGGAGCTCACTCCTTATCTGTACGTCCACTACGAGGACCGGGCCGTCCACCACCTCTTCTCGGTGGCCTGCGGTCTCGACTCCATGGTCGTCGGCGAGGGGCAGATCCTCGGGCAGATCAAGGACGCGCTCGCGCTGGGGCAGGAGCTGCACACCGCGGGCCGGCTGATCAACGACCTCTTCCAGCAGGCGCTGCGGGTCGGCAAGCGCGCGCACAGCGAGACCGGGATCGACCGGGCCGGGCAGTCGCTCGTCACCTTCGGTCTGGAGCAGCTCGCGGACGGCGCGGAGGTTGCGGGCTGGGCGGCGGACAAGCGGGTGCTGGTGATCGGCGCGGGTTCGATGTCCTCGCTCGCCGCGACGACGCTGGCGCGGCTGGGTGTACGTGAACTTGTCATCGCCAACCGGACCCTTGAGCGCGCGGAGCGGCTGGCCGCGGTGCTGGACGGGGCGGGCGGGGTGTCCGCGCGCGCGGTGTCGATGGCCGACCTTGCCGACGAACTGACACGTGCCGATGTGGCGGTGTCGTGCACGGGAGCGACGGGTCTTGTCCTGACCGCCGAGTCGGTCGCGACGGCGCTCGCTGAGCACACCGTCCCCGCTCCCGCGCCCCGGGCCGACCTGCGAGCCCCGGACGGCAGCCTGGTGGCCCGCCTGGCGGCGACGGCGGCACGGGACGGACGCGTACACGACCGCTCTGCGTCGGCGGGGCTGACCGACGACGACGCGGGCACTGGTCGGGGCTCCGCCCCGAACCCCGCGCCTCAGACGCCGGCGGGGCCGGCAAGCGAGAGCTGCCCCGTGGGGCTGGACGAGCTGCATGTTGATGAGCTTGCGCAGCACGGGGCGTGGGTGGACAACGCGGAGCGGAGCCTCCGGCCCACTCCCGGAGCGCGGGGGGCGCGCAGTGGAGCGGTGAGGCTGGCTCTGCTCGACCTCGCCATGCCGCGGGACATCGACGGTGCCGTCCACCGGCTCGCCGGAGTGCGGCTCGTCGACATCGAATCGCTCGCCGAGGCATCCGCCGACGCCCCGATGGCCGCCGACGTCGACCAGGTGCGCCGCATCGTCTCCGACGAGGTCGCCGCATTCGGCGCCGCCCAGCGGGCCGCGCACATCACGCCGACCGTCGTCGCGCTGCGCACCATGGCCGCCGATGTCGTCGAGGGCGAGATGGCGCGCCTCGAAGGGCGGCTGACCGGGCTCGACGAGAAGCAGCGCGCCGAGATCAACCAGACCGTGCGCCGCGTCGTCGACAAGCTCCTGCACGCGCCCACCGTGCGAGTCAAGCAGCTGGCCAGCGAGCCCGGCGGTGCCGGGTACGCCGACGCGCTGCGGACACTCTTCGACCTCGACCCGGAGACGGTCGCCTCCGTCAGCCGGGCCGACATGAATGACCCGAATCGAGGGCGAGTATGACCGAGAGGGCACTGAGGCTCGGGACCAGGCGCAGCAAGCTGGCCATGGCCCAGTCCGGGCAAGTGGCTCAGGCGGTGCGCCAGTTGACCGGGCGCCCCGTCGAGCTCGTCGAGATCACCACGTACGGGGACACCTCCCGTGAGCATCTCGCGCAGATAGGCGGCACGGGCGTCTTCGTCACCGCTCTGCGCGACGCGGTGATCGCCGGTGAAGTGGACTTCGCCGTGCACTCACTCAAGGACCTGCCCACCACTCAGCCCGACGACCTCACGCTGGCGGCCGTGCCGCTGCGCGAGGACCCCCGGGACGCGCTGGTGGCGCGCGACGGACTGACGTTCGACCGGCTGCCCGACGGCGCCCGCGTCGGTACCGGTTCGCCGCGCCGCATGGCGCAGCTCAATGCGTACGCCCGCACGCACGGCCTGCGCATAGAGACCGTACCGATCCGCGGCAACGTAGACACCCGGATCGGATATGTACGCAGCGGGGAGCTGGACGCCGTGGTGCTTGCCGCGGCCGGGCTCAGCCGCCTCAACAGGACCGACGAGGTCACCGACTTTCTGTCGGTCGACTTCGTCCTGCCCGCCCCCGGCCAGGGGGCACTGGCGATCGAGTGTGCCGCGGTCAACGCGGACCTCGCCGCCGCGCTCGCCGAGCTCGACGACCCGCACACCCGGGTCGCCGTGACCGCCGAGCGTTCCCTGCTCGCCGCCCTGGAGGCCGGCTGCTCCGCACCTGTGGGTGCGCTGGCCGACCTGCTGGCCGACGGACAGGTTGTCACCGAAATGCGCCTGCGCGGCGTCGTCGGCACGACCGACGGCTCCACGCTGGTGCAGCTGTCCACCACCGGTCCCGTACCCACGTCGCACGGCGACGCCATCGCGCTCGGTCGCGAACTCGCGTCCGAGATGCTCGCCAAGGGTGCGGCCGGTCTTATGGGGGAGCGAGCACTTTGAGCCCCACCAGTCCCACCGTCAACGCATCCTCGACGCTCTCGGCACACGGGCACGTCACCTTCCTCGGCGCCGGTCCCGGCGACCCCGGACTGCTGACACTGCGCGCCGTCGAGGCGCTCGCGGGCGCGGACGTACTGATCGCCGAGCCTGATGTGCTCGACGTCGTACGCGGCCATGCGAGAGCGAGTGTAAGCACGCCTGAACTGACGGTTGTTGACGACGCGTCAACAGCCGCCGGAATCCCCGTCCTCAGGGATGCGGCCAATCTTGTCATGGAGGCTGCGCGCAGTGGCAAGCGGGTCGTCCGTGCGGTGACCGGCGATCCCGGCCTGGACACCAACGCAGGTCAGGAGATGCTCGCGTGCGCCGCGGAGGGAATTCCCTTCGAGGTTGTGCCGGGCGTGGCGACCGCGGTCGGTGTGCCCGCGTACGCCGGTGTGCCGCTGCGTGACGCGCAGGGTGCGGACGTCCGTTTCGTGGACGCCCGCACCGCGAGCGAGCGTTGCTGGACCGAGGTCGGCGCGAGCGACGGCACGGTCGTCGTCTCGACGACGCTGGAGACGGTCGCCGCGGCCGCGGGAGAGCTGGTGGCCGCGGGCCGCAAGCCGGACACCCCGCTGACGGTCACCGTCGCCGGTACGACGACGCGCCAGCGCACCTGGACCGCGACGCTCGGCACGATCGCGCAGACGCTGAAGCAGGCGAAGGTGCTGCCGTCGCCGGACGGCCACCAGCCCGTCATAGCCGTGGTCGGTGAGCGCAGCGCCGCTGCTCAGCGCGACCAGCTCGCGTGGTTCGAGTCCAAGCCGCTGTTCGGCTGGAAGGTGCTCGTGCCGCGGACCAAGGAGCAGGCGGCGTCGCTCTCCGACCAGCTTCGTTCGTACGGCGCGGTGCCGCACGAGGTTCCGACGATCGCCGTCGAGCCGCCGCGGACGCCGCAGCAGATGGAACGCGCGGTCAAGGGCCTTGTGACCGGGCGTTACGAGTGGATCGCCTTCACCTCGGTGAACGCGGTCAAGGCCGTGCGCGAGAAGTTCGAGGAGTACGGGCTCGACGCGCGGGCCTTTGCGGGGATCAAGGTCGCGGCGGTGGGTGAGCAGACCGCGGCCGCGCTGGTGGACTTCGGTGTGAAGCCGGACCTCGTGCCGAGCGGCGAGCAGTCCGCGGCCGGTCTCCTGGAGGACTGGCCGCCGTACGACCCCGTCTTCGACCCGATAGACCGGGTCTTCCTGCCGCGGGCCGACATCGCGACCGAGACGCTGGTCGCGGGCCTCATCGAGCTCGGCTGGGAGGTCGACGACGTCACGGCCTACCGGACCGTGCGGGCGTCGCCGCCGCCGGCGGACACGCGCGAGGCGATCAAGGGCGGTGGGTTCGACGCCGTTCTGTTCACCTCGTCGTCGACGGTCCGGAACCTGGTCGGGATCGCGGGCAAGCCGCACAACGTGACCGTGATCGCGTGCATCGGCCCCGCGACCGCGAAGACGGCGGAGGAGCACGGGCTTCGGGTGGACGTCCTGTCGCCGGAGCCGTCGGTGCACAAGCTCGCGGAGGCGCTCGCGGAATTCGGCGCGCGGCGGAGGGTGGCGGCGCTGGAGGCGGGCGAGCATGTGACCCGGCCGAGCGAGCGCCGTCCCGGGGGGCGGCGGAGGCGGACGACGTAACTGGGGGCTTCGCCCCCAGACCCCCAGTCCTCAATCGCCGGACGGGCTTGATTTTCAAGCCCCTCCGGCGATTGAGGAGCAGGGTCCGGGGCGGAGCCCCGGTTACCGCCGCAGGCGACCCGCCCCCGCCGACGGGCTGTCGGTACGTGCGCTCCCCGGACGGGCGTACCGTTCCCATATGACTGCGTACGGATCCTTTCCCGGCGCGCGGCCGCGGCGGCTGCGCACGACCCCCGCGATGCGGCGCATGGTCGCCGAGACGCGGCTCCACCCCGCCGATCTGATCCTCCCCGCCTTCGTGCGGGAGGGCATCAGCGAGCCCGTGCCCATCTCCGCGATGCCCGGCGTCGTGCAGCACACCCGGGACACCCTGCGGAAGGCCGCCGTTGAGGCGCGTGAGGCCGGTGTCGCCGGGATCATGCTGTTCGGGGTGCCGGAGGACGCGAAGAAGGACGCCGCCGGGACCGCCGGCACGGACCCGGACGGGATTCTGCAGGTCGCCATCCGGGATGTGAAGGCCGAGGTCGGGGACGAGCTCGTCATCATGTCCGACCTGTGCCTGGACGAGTACACGGACCACGGCCACTGCGGCGTGCTGGACGCGGACGGCCGCGTCGACAATGACGCCACGCTGGAGCGGTACGCCGAGATGGCCCAGGTTCAGGCCGACGCCGGCGTCCATGTGGTGGGGCCCAGCGGGATGATGGACGGCCAGGTCGGCGTCATCCGCGATGCGCTGGACCAGACGAGCCACGAGGACGTCTCGATCCTCGCGTACACGGCGAAGTATTCGTCGGCCTTCTACGGGCCGTTCCGTGAGGCCGTCGGCTCCTCCCTCGAGGGCGACCGCAAGACCTACCAGCAGGACCCGGCCAACGTCCGGGAGTCCCTGCGGGAGTTGGCGCTGGACCTCGAAGAGGGCGCCGACATGGTGATGGTCAAGCCCGCCGGTCCCTACCTCGACGTGCTGGCGAAGGTCGCGGACGCGGTCGACGTGCCGGTCGCCGCTTACCAGATCAGCGGTGAGTACGCGATGATCGAAGCCGCGGCAGAGAAGGGCTCGATCGACCGGGACAAGGCGATCCTGGAGACCCTGACCGGGATCCGGCGGGCCGGTGCGCAGATGATCCTCACCTACTGGGCGACCGAGGTCGCGCGCACGCTCTGAGAGACATAAAGCGGCTGCGGACCGGGGAAGGCTCCCGGTCCGCAGCCTGTGTGGGGGGTGTCAGCAGTACAGGTTGGAGCCTGTCGGCACGCCGAGGATCTGCGTGAACCGCGTGTAGCTGTCGACACGGCTCTGCACCTGCGCCGGGTTCTTGCCGTCGCACTCCAGCGAGCCGTTGATGGAGCGGATGGTCTGGCCGAAGCCCGCCTGGTTGACCATGGCGTTGTGCGGCGTCATCGTGCCCGGCCCGTTCTGGGTGTTCCAGTACCAGAGGCCGGTCTTCCAGGCCACCGCCGCGTCGTTCTGCACAAGCCAGGGGTTGTTCAGCAGATCGATGCCGAGCGCGTCGCCCGCGGCCTTGTAGTTGAAGTTCCAGCTGAGCTGGATCGGCCCGCGGCCGTAGTACGCCGCCTGGCCCGCCGGGCAGCCGTAGGACTGGCTCCAGTCGCAGTAGTGCGGGTAGTTGGCCTGGTTCTGCTCGACGACGTAGACCAGACCGCCCGTCTCATGGCTGACGTTCGCGAGGAAGGCCGCGGCCTCCTGCTTCTTCACCGTGTCGCTGCCGGTGTTCGCGAAGCCCGGGTACGCGCTCAGTGCGGCCGTCAGCCCGCTGTACGTGTAGAACGAATTCCGGCTCGGGAACATCTGGTTGAACTGCGCCTCGCTCACGACGAAGCCCGAGGGGGACGGGTCCCCGCCGCCACCGCTACAGGTGTACGGGTCCCAGTACCAGGTGCTGATGGTCGGGTCGTAGCCCGGGTTGTCGTGCTCCGCGATGTAGTACTTGCCGTCCGTGTACTTGACAACGTTGCCAGTGCCGTACCAGGTACCGGCCGACCAGTTCGGCGCGGACGCGCAGGCGTCCGCGGTGGCGGCGGTGGCGGCGGGCATGAAGACCGCCGCCAGTCCGCTTCCTACGAGGATGGCGATCAGCAACGCCATGATGCGGTGTCGTCTCAGCACGCGATCACTCCTTAGCACGCAACGGCCGTGCCGTGGTGGGGGGTTGTGCCGCACACTCAAGCGCGCTTGACGTGATCGAGTCAAGGTATAGACCAATGCGATTCAAGGTCAGCCGAAAACTGTTCCTCCGTCAGTCCCACCAGAAGGTCCAGTGCTGCTTCCCCAGCACACCCTCCGCCGCGTACTCGCGGATCGTGTCGTACCCCTGCCGGACGTTGTCCGGGCAGAAGGCGTGGTGCTCGGCGGCGACGGCGAGCGCATCCGTCATCGTGCTGGGCGGCGCTGCGACGGACACGTCCAGGCGGTCGAAGTGGAGTGCGACGACGCGTAGTCCGAAGCGGTCCTCCCAGGAACGCAGGATGGTGGACAGCGGGCCCGTGTCGTAGTGGTTGCCCGCGGCGGTCCAGCCCAGCGCGCTGGGGATGTCCGCGCTGCGGCGTACGGGAATCAGCCCGGCCCGGGCGCCGGGCAGCCGGCCCGCCTTCATCAGCTCGCCCGCGACCCGGGCGGCCGTGACGTCAGCGTCGGCCAACCGCTCGCCGGCGGGGGCGAGGCCCGGCCACTCGGATGTGAACGGGGCGATGGTGTCCGCGTCGTCCTCGGCCTCGTTCTCTGCCATGTCGTAGTCCCACAGGGACGTCAGGACCTCTTCGACGTCGTAGTCGTCCGGGTGCGACACACGGTCGAGATCGAGGTCCCGGTCCCAGGTGAGAGAGCGGTCCTCGTCGTTGACGAGCAGCACCGGGTGCATGCTGGACGCCTCCCGGGCGGGGAGCAGGCGCGCCCAAGTGTTCAGCTGTGCAGGCTCGTTCGCGTACCAGAGGGACGGCTGGACGCGCATGGCACCGGGCGGCAGGTCCAGGCCGAGCGCGTTCGGGTTGATCACCATGCAGGCGACTTTAGGGGTCGCCACTGACAATCGGGCTCAGACCAGGGTGGCGGTGAAGTCGGCCCAGGTGGCGGGGGTGAGGGTGAGCATGGGGCCGTCGGGGTTCTTGGAGTCCCGGACGTGGACGGCGGCGGGGTGCGCGGCGACCTCGACGCAGGCGCCGCCTTCGCTGCCGCTGTACGTGGACTTGCGCCAGGCGTAGGCGACTTCGAGGCAGGCGCCGCCTTCCTCGCCGCTGTAGCTGGACTTGAACCACTCAAGTGCCGTGCTCATTGGTCTCCTAGAAGCCGGTCCAACAGGCCCTTCGTTTCCTCGGGATTGAGGGCCTGCGTTCGCAGCATCGCATACTTCTGCGCCAGGATGCTGACCTCGTCCGGGTCGGAGATCAGTTGGCTGCCGCGCTGGGTCTCCGTGTAGGCGAGGTGCTGATGGTCTGGCGTTTCCAGCAGGATGAACGGGCCGGTGAGCCCGGCATGGGTCTCGCGGCCGAGCGGCATGATCTGGATCGTGACGCCCGGGAGATCGGCACAGGTGCGGAGATTTCTCAGCATCTCCCTGTACACCGCGTCGCCACCGAGGCGGTCCCGCACGATCGCCTCCGAAAGGATGAAGCTCAAGTTCGGCGGCGTCTTGCGGCGAAGGATCTCCTGGCGTTCCAGCCGGGCCGCCACCTGGGCATCGATCTCGTCCTCGCGGAAGGCCGGGATCCTGGTGCGGAACACCGCACGGGCGTAGCTCTTCGTCTGGAGCAGACCCGGCAACACCTGGTTCTCGAACCACGAGAGCGCGATCGCCTCGGCCTCGATGTCCATGTACTGCTCCGCCCACGCCGGGATCAAATCAATCTCCGGCATGTTGTCCACCGCCGTTTCCAGCGCCCTCTTCGTATCGAGAACCCGGTCCAGCGCCTTCGCCAGGTCCGGTTTCAGAGGGCGGCGGCCCTGCTCCACCGACGCGATCGTCTCCTCGTGCACGCAGACCCGCTCGGCCAGTTCGCGCTGCGTAAGCTCCGCGAACTCCCGGAACATGGCCAACTGCGCGCCCACGAGCTTCATCGCCGACGCGTTCTTCCGCTGCCGCTTTCTGGGGTGCATACACGTCCAACTCCCCACCCGTGTCCGTACGTCACGCCCTGCGGGCCCGTACGGATTTCTTGTACGGGTTCGCGTACTGCACCACCGTAGTCACGGGGAGTGACGCTCGTCTCATGGATGACGTGATTCAACAACCCTGTCTGCGCGAGCAGTTCTACCGCCGTGAGCGGCGCTCTGTCCCCGCTGCCAGGGAGTTCGTACGAACCGTGCTGGCCGACTGGGGTCTCGGCTCACGCATCGACGACGTATTGCTCTGCGTGAGCGAGCTGACCACCAATGCCCTCGTGCACGGCGTCCCGCCGGGGCGCGGCTACCGGCTGCGGCTGTGGCTGTACGGGGACGGCCTGCTGCGCGTCGAGGTGCACGACAGCGGCGGCGGGCGGCCCGGGGTGCGGGAGCCGGACGGAGAGTCGGGGCGGGGGCTCGTGCTCGTCGACGCGCTCGCCGACAAGTGGGGGGTCGGCGGGCGCGACCCCGGAAAGATCGTGTGGTGTGAGTTCGGACAGTGGTGATCTGAGCTCGGACGGAGCACTCTGGAGAGGTACCTCTGGAGGTGATCCGCCATGCAGACGCTCGTCGGATGGCATGTGGAGATGGAATTCAAAGAGGACGGCGACCGGACCAGAGCCGCCGCCATGGTGAGGCTCAGCGACGGCACGGAAATTCGTGGTCACGGCAACGCGCAGCGTCATCACTCAGACCCGGAGCAGTTGCGGGTGGGCGAGGAGATCTCGGGCGCACGGGCGCTCATGGACATTGCGTCGCAGCTGCTGCAGAAGGCACACGTAGAGATCGACGAAGCCTCGGGCAGGACGTCGCACGCGCTGCAGTGAGGTCCAGGAAAGAGCGATCTAGTAGGTCAGCGCATCGTCCATGGTGCTCTGCCAGTAGCTGACGGCGGCCTTGTCGTCGATGTGGGTGCCCGCGGGGAGCTTCAGCTCGTCGGGCGGGGTGTTGGTCGAGCCTGATCCGTTGCGCGGGGCGAAGAAGACGCCGAGGTTCTTCGCCGTGCGGCCGTCCCCGCCGCTGCCGTCGCCGCTGGACAGGAGGATGGAGGCGTACGCGGACTCCCCGGGCGAGAGGGTCACGACCGTCTGCGGCTTGCTGTCGTCCATGATCTGGGTGACAGCCTGGGCGTCGTCGAAGCGCAGGAGCGGGGCGTGGTAGGCGTTGCACGCCTTCGAGCCCGTGTTGGTCATGGTGAGCAGCAGGTGGTTGATGGGGCGGGACACCCTGGTGACGGTGACCTTGGTGTTCGCGCCGATGCAGGCGGCGGTGACGGGGCCGCTGTCCCCTGCCTTGCCCTTCTCGCCTGCCTTGCCGTTGCCGCCTGCGTTGTCCGAGCCCTGGGGAGTGGACTTGGCGCCCGCCGAGGGCTGAGCGGTCTTGCCGCTCTTGTCCGCGGCGGGGGTCTTGGGGATGTCCGCGGGGCTGGACGGGGCGGCCGCGTCCGGCTTGCTGGGGCTGTTGTCGGACGACTGGCAGGCGTTCAGCGAGAGGGCGGCCAGCAGAGTGGTGGCGGCGATGGTGGTCTTGCGCATGGTGTTCGGTTCTCCCCGTATCGATCTGTGGTGGATCAGTAGTGGCAGATGAGGGCTGTGACGGTGGCGGTGGCCGCGATCAGTACGAGCACGGCCACGGCATCGACGAGGCCGTTGCGGATGCGTTTTCGCATTGATCAAAGACTGGGCGGCGGCGGATTCGAGCCGCAACAGCCCCTGAACCATTGGGGATGCTGGAACGCTTCCGCATACTGTGACCTGGGGGGACATCGCGTCCCTGGAACGGCGTTCCGGGACAGTCCACGGGGCTCACGAGGGGGAACACCGCAGTGGCGACGCCAGAGGCCGAGGAGTTCGCGGCCCTGCTCAGGGAACTCAAGGACCGCTCGGGACGCAGCTACGGCGTGCTGGCGGGCAAGCTCCATGTCAGTACGTCCACGCTGCACCGGTACTGCAACGGGGACGCCGTCCCCACTGATTACGCGCCCGTGGAGCGGCTTGCGCGGCTGTGTGCGGCGACGCCGGACGAGCACGTGGAGCTGCACCGGCGCTGGATCGTGGCGGACGGGGCGCGGCGCCGGGCGCGGGCCGAGGGGGCGGCGCCGGAGGCGGCCGAGGTGCCGGCCGAACCTGAGGTTCCGTCGGAGCCTGTGCCGGATGCCGGGGCCGCGCCGCGCACCCGCGACCCCAAGCGGATGCGGATCACCCTCGCCGCGGGCGCTGTTGTCGCCCTTGCCCTCCCGGCTGCGCTCGTCGCGGCCTACACAGGCAGGCCGGACCACGACAGCAAGGGGAAGTCCGGAGCCGTCGCCGGCGCGCCCACGGTCACGGTGCCGTCCCCGTCGGCGAGCACCTCGCCGAGCGGCGGCCCTTCCCCGAGCACGTCGCCGAGCGGGAGCCCGTCGGCTTCACCGTCGCCCAGTCGCGCGACGACGCCGCCGGCGACCGTCGGCGTACCGCTGCGCGTGGGCGTCAGCTCGTACAACTGGGACTCGCCCTGCGGCCAGTACTACCTTCTGGACCAGGCCCCACAAGCGGTCCCGCCGCCGCCCGCGCCGCAGGACCACCGCAGCTGGGCCCGCGCGCTGGGCGGAGTGGACGGCGGCCACATGCTGCTTCAGCTGACCGCGACGGGCAGGACCGCGGACTCGGTGGTGCTGAATGCCGTGCACCTACGGGTCGTTGAGCGCAGCGAACCCCTCGACTGGGATGCGTACTCGATGGGTGACGGCTGCGGCGGCGGCGTCACCCCGCAGACGTTCGACATCGACCTGGACGCCGCGCATCCGCTGGTGAAGCCCGTGGCGGGGCAGGACGGCGACACCGTCGTGCCCGCCAAGGACTTCCCGTACAAGGTCGCGTCCGACGATCCGCAGGTGCTCAACCTCGACCTGCACACCGAGGCACACGACGTCAGCTGGTACCTGGAGCTCGACTGGAGCAGCGGGGACCGGCGGGGGACGGTACGCGTCGACGACGGTGGGAAGCCGTTCCGTACGAGCGCGACCAAGGGACGGACCGAGTACGGGTACTGGCCGGACAGGAGCGAGTGGGTCGCGCAGTCCTCTTCCTGAGCGAGTTCCTGAGCGAGGGCGTCTGAAGGGGGCCTGTGAGGGCCCCCTTCAGACGTCAGAGACGCTCGGGGGTGCGGATGCCGAGGAGCGCCATGCCCTGGTGGAGCGTGCGCGCGGTCAGCTCGCACAGGAAGAGGCGGTTCTCGGCCACCTCCTGCGCGGGTGCCGGCTTGATGACCGGGCACTGGTCGTAGAACGTCGTGTAGAGCGACGCAAGCTGGTACAGGTACGCGGCCAGCTTGTGCGGCTCGTACGACTCGGCGACCTCCGCCAGCATCTCCCCGAACTGGTCCAGGTGCAGGGCCAGCGCCCGCTCCGCCGGGGCCAGTTCGAGCTCCGGGTGGGCCGCGGGCTTCTGGTCGCCGGCCTTGCCGAAGATCGACCGGATACGGGCGTACGCGTACTGGAGATAGACGGACGTGTCGCCGTTCAGCGAAACCATCTGGTCCAGGTCGAACTTGTAGTCGCGCACGGCGGAGGTGGACAGGTCGGCGTACTTCACGGCGCCGATGCCCACGTACCGCCCGTTCTCGATGATCTCCTGCTCGGTCAGGCCCACCTTCTCGGCCTTCTCGCGCACGACGGCCGTCGCGCGGTCGATCGCCTCGTCCAGCAGGTCCACCAGCCGTACCGTCTCGCCCTCACGGGTCTTGAACGGCTTGCCGTCCTTGCCGAGCACCGTGCCGAACGCCAGTTGCGCGGCGTGCACCTTGTCGTTCAGCCAGCCGGCCCTGCGCGCGGTCTCGAAGACCATCTTGAAGTGCAGGGACTGCCGCGCGTCCACGACGTACAGCAGGGTGTCCGCGCCCAGGTTCTGCACGCGGTCGCGGATCGCGGAGAGGTCGGTCGCCGCGTAGCCGTAGCCGCCGTCGGACTTCTTGACGATCAGCGGGGTCGGGTTGCCGTCCGGGCCCTTGACGTCGTCGAAGAAGACGCAGAGCGCGCCGTTGGAGCGGACCGCGACGCCCGACTCCTCAAGGAGGCGGCAGGTCTCGTCCAGCATGTGGTTGTAGCCGGACTCGCCCACGACGTCGGCGTCGTTGATCTCCATGTCGAGCTTCTCGAAGACCGAGTTGAAGTAGATCTTCGACTCGTCGACGAACTTCTGCCACAGGGAGACGGTCTCCGGGTCGCCCGCCTGGAGATCGACCACCCTGCGCCGCGCCCGGGTCTTGAACTCCTCGTCGGAGTCGAAGACGACACGGGCTGCCTTGTAGAGCTGGTTGAGGTTCGACATGGCCTCCTCGCCGGAGACCTCCTCGCCGCTCTTGTGGTCCAGCTCGTGCGGGTGCTCGATCAGATACTGGATGAGCATGCCGAACTGGGTGCCCCAGTCGCCGATGTGGTGCCGCCGGATGACCTGCTCGCCCGTGAACTCCAAGATCTGCACGACCGCGTCACCGATCACGGCGGACCTCAGGTGGCCGACGTGCATCTCCTTGGCGACGTTCGGCTGGGCGTAGTCGATGACCGTCGTGCCGGGGTTCTCGGCGAGCGGGACGCCCAGGCGGTCGTCCGCGGCGCGGGCGGCCAGCGTCTTCACGATCGCCTCGTCGGTGATCGTGATGTTGAGGAAGCCGGGGCCCGAGACCTCGATCTCCTTGATCACGTCATTGGCCGGGAGCGCGTCGGTGACCTTGGTCGCCAGCTCGCGCGGGTTGCCCTTCAGCTTCTTGGCGAGCGCCAGGATGCCGTTGGCCTGGAAGTCGGCCCGGTCGCTACGTCGCAGCAGGGGGTCGACGGAACCGGCCTCCGGCAGGGCTGCCGAGAGGGCGTCCGCGAGGCGCTGCTGCACGGTCGAAGCGAGGGAAGGGACCGAGGCCATGAGCTTCCGTTCCTGTTGGTGAGGGCTATATCGGTTGTCAAGTGTCCCATGGGCGAGCAGCCTCTCTCTCCAGGTTTTCTCCCCGGAAACGGGCAACCTCGGACGGCCTCGTTCCGTCTGGGAGAATGGCTTACGCCAAGCTTCGAGGATTCTCGAGAAAGAAGGACGTGCCGACCGTGGCTCAGAGCAGCACCGAGACCGACTGGGTCTCCCGCTTCGCGGACGATGTCATCGCCGAATCGGAGCGACGTGCGCCTGGGGCGAAACATTCAGTCGCCACCGCTCCGGTGGTTGTCGTCGCGTCCGGACTCTCCCCCTCCGGCCCCATCCACCTGGGCAATCTCCGTGAGGTGATGACCCCGCACCTGGTCGCGGACGAGATCCGGCGGCGTGGGTACAAGGTCCGGCACCTGATCTCCTGGGACGACTACGACCGGTACCGGAAGGTGCCGGCGGGCGTCGCGGGCGTGGACGAGTCGTGGGCCGAGCACATCGGGCGGCCGCTGACCTCGGTGCCGGCGCCCAAGGGGTCCCCGTACGCGAACTGGGCCGAGCACTTCAAGGCCGCGATGATCGAGTCGCTGGCGGAGCTGGGCGTCGAGTACGACGGCATCAGCCAGACCGAGCAGTACACCTCGGGTGTGTACCGCGAGCAGGTGCTGCACGCGATGAAGCACCGCGGGGACATCGACGCGATCCTGGCGCAGTACCGGACGAAGAAGGCTCCGGGCGGGAAGAAGTCGCAGAAGCCGGTCGACGAGGCCGAGCTGGAGGCCGCGGAGGGCTCAGGCGCGGCGGCCGAGGACGACGGCACGAGCTCGGCCGGGTACTTCCCGTACAAGCCCTACTGCGGCAACTGCAACAAGGACCTGACGACGGTCACGGCGTACGAGGACGAGACCACCGAGCTGACGTACAGCTGCACCGAGTGCGGCTTCGCGGAGACGGTCCGGCTGAGCGAGTTCAACCGCGGCAAGCTGGTCTGGAAGGTCGACTGGCCGATGCGCTGGGCGTACGAGGGCGTCATCTTCGAGCCTTCGGGTGTCGACCACTCCTCGCCCGGGTCGTCCTTCCAGGTCGGCGGGCAGATCGTCGGGATCTTCGGCGGCGAGCAGCCGATCGGTCCGATGTACGCGTTCGTCGGGATCTCCGGGATGGCGAAGATGTCGTCGTCGCGGGGTGGCGTGCCGACACCGGCCGATGCGCTGAAGATCATGGAGGCGCCGCTGCTGCGCTGGCTATACGCGCGGCGCCGCCCGAACCAGTCCTTCAAGATCGCCTTCGACCAGGAGATCCAGCGGCTGTACGACGAGTGGGACAAGCTGGAGTCCAAGGTCGCGGACGGGAGCGCGCTGCCGGCGGACGCGGCGGCGTACTCGCGGGCCGTGCGGACCGCGGCGGGTGAGCTGCCGCGTACGCCGCGGCCGCTGCCGTACCGGACGCTCGCGTCGGTCGTCGACATCACGGCCGGGCACGACGAGCAGACGATCCGGATCCTGAGCGACCTGGACCCGGCGAACCCGCTGTCCTCGCTGGACGAGGTGCGGCCGCGGCTGGACCGCGCGGAGAACTGGATCACCACGCAGGTGCCGGCCGAGGCGCGGACGGTCGTGCGCTCGGAGCCCGACACGGAGCTGCTGGGCTCGCTCGACGACGCGGGCCGGGAGTCGCTGCGGCTGCTCCTCGAGGGGCTGGACACGCATTGGTCCCTGGACGGTCTGACGACGCTGGTCTACGGCGTGCCGAAGGTGATGGCTGGCCTGGAGCCGGACGCCAAGCCGACGGCGGAGCTGAAGACGGCGCAGCGGTCGTTCTTCGCGCTGCTGTACCACCTGCTGGTGGGCAAGGACACGGGGCCGCGGCTGCCGACGCTGCTGCTGGCGGTGGGGGCGGACCGGGTCCGGAAGCTGCTGGGCGCGTAGGGCTCACGCCGGTGCCGTGGCTCCGCTTCGGACCCTGGACGCCCTTCGGGAGTGTCCTCAATCGCCGGACGGGCTTGATATGCCCGGGCAAATCAAGCCTCTCCGGCGATTGAGGAGCGGGGGTACGGGGGCGGAGCCCCAGTCCACGAAGGGGCCGCGGCCCGGCTACGCGATGTGTTCCGCCTCAAGATCCGCCTGGTAGCGGTTCTTGAACGCCGGGATCAGCCGCCGCAGCAACGCCGAGCTGCGCGGGTGCTGTACGCCATGCCCGTCGTTCAGGTGGATGTCGAGCTGATCGGCGCTGGGGAAGTCCCCGTGCTGCTCCACGTACGTCCGGAAGACCGGGTAGGCCAGCTCGGCGAATTCCTCGTCCTCCGCCGGGCCCGGCGTGCCGGGGACGTCCACCGGTTCGGGCTGGGGGACCTCGACGCGTGGGCCGGGAACCATTCCGCCGAGGGGGCGGGTGCGGCCGGGGCCCGCGGGTACGCGGACCGGGGTGGGCTCCAGGCCCTCCACGTACGTCGGGTTGAAGGCGCTCTCGTACGCCTCCTGATACGCCTCCTGCGGCACATGCGGCGCGGCGAACCAGGGGCTCTCGTGGTTGGTGACGCCGTTTACGACCTCAGCGGCGAGCCCATCCGCGACCCCGTTCTGGGCGGGCCGGGGCTGCGGCACGGGCTGCTCCGCGTACTGCTCGTACGTCTCCACGGGCCACTCCTGCCCCCGCGGCAGCTCGGGCTGCTGCTGCTGCTGCGGCGCCGGCGGCAGCAGCACCGGCTCGACGCCCGCCGCGGCCAGCCCCGCCGGGGCCGTCTCCGCGAGCGGTACGCCGTACTTCGCAAGCCGCAGCGGCATCAGCGACTCCACCGGAGCCTTGCGCCGCCACGACCGCCCGAAGCGGGCCTGGAGGCGGGCCTGGTAGATCAGCCTGTCCTGCTCGAGCTTGATGACCTGCTCGTAGCTGCGCAGTTCCCACAGCTTCATCCGGCGCCACAGCTTGAACGTGGGTATGGGGGACAGCAGCCAGCGGGTGAGGCGTACGCCCTCCATGTGCTTGTCGGCCGTGATGTCCGCGATCCGGCCGACCGCGTGCCGTGCCGCCTCGACCGAGACGACGAACAGCACCGGGATGACCGCGTGCATGCCGACGCCCAGCGGGTCGGGCCAGGACGCCGCGCCGTTGAAGGCGATCGTGGCGACCGTGAGCAGCCAGGCGGTCTGGCGCAGCAGCGGAAAGGGGATGCGCAGCCAGGTCAGCAGCAGGTCGAGGGCGAGCAGCACACAGATGCCCGCGTCGATGCCGATGGGGAAGACCAGGGAGAAGTCGCCGAAGCCCTTCCGCACGGCGAGCTCGCGTACGGCGGCGTACGACCCTGCGAAGCCGATCGCGGCGATGATCACCGCGCCCGTGACAACGAGCCCGATGAGTATTCGGTGCGTGCGTGAAAGCTGCATCGCGGCCACCCGCGATCCCCTCCCGTTATTGAATCCAGCGGGGCACAGCCTGGCACATGCTTGCGGAGCCCGTCGCTCCGGGAGCGGCGGGCTCCGTCAACAGGCTGTGAACGGAACCTACTTGCGGCCGTCCTGTGACCTGATCGCGGCCAAGGTGCCGTCTGCGCGGTGCCTGCGTGCCAGGTCCTTGCCGCCTACTTGTTGGCGACGCCGACCGAGGCCACAGCCTCCTTCGCCGCTGCCACCGCGCCCTTCATCAGGTCGGCGGAGGACGGAGAATCGGCGCCCGCGTACCCCGTGCCGTTGTAGGTGAGGGTGATCACGATGTTGTCCGTACGCGTGACGATCGTGGCGTAGGTGAAGTCCTCGCCCGTCTTCTTCAGCTCGTAGCCGATCGCTGTAGCCCCATCGCCGACGCCGCCCGCGGGCGACGTACGGACCTTCTTCGCGCCCTCGGTGGCCTGCGCCTTGGCGATCTCCTTGGCGTAGTTGTCCTCGGCGCGCTTCTCGCCGCTGACGCCGAGGGAGGCGTCGGACTCGTACCGGAGGAAGGAGATGTCGAGCCAGCGGTACTGCGAGCCCTTGACGCCGTTGTCGTCCAGGCCGTTCCAGGAGCAGCTGCCGCGGCTGGTGGTGTCGGAGGACCGGCCGGCCGTGCCCGTCTTGGCCTTCGTCTCCGGCACCAGGTTCGTGATCGTCTTCGTGGCGATCGACTTGCAGGGGTCGGGCAGCTTGGCGTACTTCGCGGGCTCGACCTTCGCCGGCTTCTGGCCGTTCTGGGAGGAGGCGGAGGAGGACGAGTCCGTGCTCGAGTTCTTGGCGCTGTCGGAGTCGGACGAGCAGCCGGCGACGACGAGCATCACCGGGACGGCTGCGCAGGCGAGAAGGCGAGTGAGTCGCGGGGCTGAACGGTGCATGGTTCCTTCAGTCGATCAGTCGATTGTCGTACGGTCTCTCCGGTCGGCCAGGCCACGGTACGCGGACTCGGCACGTCCGCGAGTGTGTCTCCGGATACGCACGCAATTGCACGGCCCGTCCGCCGGCCCCCTCAGTCGCTGAACTCCTCGGCGAGCCTGCCGGCCAGACTCTGGGCCTTTTCCTGCAGTTCCTTGCTGTCCGGGACCTCCGTCGTACGGGCGGGCTGCTCGACGTACACGATGGTCACGATCACGTTGGATGTGCGGAAGACCACGCTGACGGTGCGGCGCTGGGCGGTGGATCCGGCCCCGGCGCCGTCGAGGACATCATTGAGGAAGGCGGCGTCGCCGAGGCCGTCGAGGACGCGGGGTTCGAGCCCGGCGAGGGGGTCGGAGCCGGACGGTGTGGCGGACCCGGACGGAGTGCCCGTGGGAGGCGCCGATCCGGTCGGTGGCTTCGACTGCGAGGGCGTGGTGGAGGGCGAGGACCCCTGGCCCTTCTCAGGGCCGGTGTCGGCGGGGGCGGGCAGCGAGGCCGCGGCCTGCTTGGTGGCGAAGACCTCCTGCGCGCGGTCGTCGTCGCTGACCGCCGTGTCGTACGAGACGACGCGCTCGAAGTCCAGGGTGAGGTGATGGGAGGCGTCCGGGGAGTCGACATTCCAGCTGCAGCCGACGCGGCGGTCGGTGTCGTAGGTGACGTCGGCGGTCCCACGGAAGATCTTCTGCTGCTGGTCGTCGGGCAGCTCGGCTGCGCCTGGCAGCAGATCCTTGAGGGTGGAGCGCCCTATGGAGCCGCAGGGCTCGCGGAGTGTGCGGTACTTGCCCGGGGGTGCGGCGGCGGTCTTGGTGCCGCCGGTCTTGGAGTCGATGGCGGAGCCCTCGGTGCCGGTGTCGGCGGTGCAGCCGGCGACGAGAGCGACAAGGAGCGCCGCCAGGCCGGGTACGTACGCCTTTCGCGCCCTTCGCTGCACGGTCCCAGGCTCCCTTCGCGAGCGAAAAACGGTTGCCGCTCGATGGCGGCCGATGGACACAATGTCTATCGCACACGCAGCCGTGGATGCCGGTCCGTTGAGCCTTTTACTGACCTTGGCACCGGCTTTTGCGCTTTGAGGCTTTTGATGGTGTTTCGGGGGAATCGAGGAAGTATGTCGTACGTAGAGGTACCGGGAGCCAAGGTCCCGATCAGGATGTGGACCGACCCTTCGACGGTGGAGGGCGGTGCGATGCAGCAGCTGCAGAACGTCGCCACGCTGCCGTGGATCAAGGGCCTGGCCGTGATGCCGGACGTCCACTACGGCAAGGGCGCAACGGTCGGCTCGGTGATCGCGATGCACGGCGCGGTCTGCCCGGCGGCGGTCGGCGTCGACATCGGCTGCGGCATGTCGGCGGTGAAGACGTCGCTGACGGCGAACGATCTGCCGGGCGACCTTTCCCGCCTCCGCTCGAAGATCGAGCAGGCCATCCCGGTCGGCCGTGGGATGCACGACGATCCGGTCGACCCGGGGCTGCTGCACGGATTTCCGGCGGCGGGATGGGACGACTTCTGGAGCCAGTTCGACGGGGCGGCCGATGCGGTCAAGTTCCGTCAGGAGCGGGCGACGAAGCAGATGGGAACGCTCGGTTCCGGAAATCACTTCATCGAGTTCTGTCTCGACGAGTCGGGTTCGGTCTGGCTGATGCTGCACTCCGGGTCCCGGAACATCGGCAAGGAGCTCGCGGACTTCCACATCGGCGAGGCCCAGAAGCTGCCGCACAACCAGGGTCTGGTCGACAGGGATCTGGCGGTCTTCATCGCGGACACCCCGCAGATGGCGGCGTACCGGAACGATCTGTTCTGGGCGCAGGAGTACGCGAAGTACAACCGCGCGATCATGATGGGGCTCTTCCAGGACGTGGTCCGCAAGGAGTTCAAGAAGGCGAAGGTGACCTTCGAGCCGGTCATCTCCTGCCACCACAACTATGTGGCGGAGGAGCGGTACGAAGGCATGGACCTGCTGGTGACCCGCAAGGGAGCGATCCGGGCGGGCAGCGGGGACTTCGGCATCATCCCGGGCTCGATGGGCACCGGCTCGTACATCGTGAAGGGGCTCGGGAACGAGGCGTCCTTCAACTCGGCTTCGCACGGGGCGGGTCGGAAGATGAGCCGGAACGCGGCGAAGCGGCGTTTCTCGACGAAGGATCTGGAGGAGCAGACGCGGGGTGTGGAGTGCCGTAAGGACTCCGGCGTCGTGGATGAGATCCCGGGTGCGTACAAGCCGATCGAGAAGGTCATCGATCAGCAGAAGGACCTGGTCGAGGTGGTCGCCAAGCTGAAGCAGGTCGTCTGCGTAAAGGGCTGAACTCCAGCTCTTCAGGAACGACGGGCCCCAGACTGACGAGGTCTGGGGCCTGCGGTCTTCGGTTCAGGTCGCCGGGCGCGACCGCTTCGGCCCCTGGGGCGAGCAGCACGAGGCGAAACGTCGGCCAACCGGTTGATCTCCGAGGCGGGTCGAGGTTCCGTCCGCCGGGGGCGCTGGGACGATGCGCCCCATGGCATCCAGGGCGGGCACGGGGAATTCGACAAAGGCAGGGCTCGTCCTGCTGACGCTCGCGGCCGGGCAGTTCCTGATGGCGCTCGACAGCTCCGTCATGAACGTCTCGATCGCGACGGTGGCCGACGACGTCGGCACAACGGTGACCGGGATCCAGGGTGCGATCACCGCCTACACGCTCGTGATGGCGATGTTCATGATCCCTGGCGGCAAGGTCGGCGCGCTCATCGGCCGCAAGCGTGCGTTCATGATCGGCTGCTGCATCTACGGCTGCGGGTCCCTGACGACGGCGCTCGCCCCGAACCTTCCTGTGCTCCTGCTCGGCTGGTCCTTCCTCGAAGGCGTCGGGGCGGCGCTCATTCTGCCCGCGATCGTGGCGCTCGTCGCCGGCAACTTCGCCGTGGAACGCCGCCCCGCCGCCTACGGACTCGTCGCGGCCGCAGGAGCCGTGGCGATCGCGGTCGGGCCGATCATCGGGGGTGTCGCAACGACGTACTTCTCCTGGCGCTGGGTCTTCGCCGGTGAGGTTGTCATCGTGCTCGGCATCCTGGTGCTCGCCCGCCGTATCGCCGACGCACCGACCGGCCAACGCCACCGCCTCGATCTCGTCGGCGCCGTGCTCTCCGCCCTCGGGCTCGGGATCTTCGTCTACGGCGTACTCCGCTCGGACGAATGGGGCTGGTTCCGGCCGAAGCCCGACGCACCCTCCTGGCTGGGGATCTCGCTGGTCGTGTGGTTGATGCTTGCAGGTCTGTTGCTGATCTGGCTCTTCCTGCGCTGGGAGGCCCGTCTGGTGGAGCAGCGCAAGGAGCCCCTCGTGGACCCGGCGCTCCTGCGGAACAAGCAGCTCACCGGCGGCCTGACGATGTTCTTCTTCCAGTACCTCGTGCAGATGGGCGTGTTCTTCGTCGTACCGCTCTACCTGTCGGTCGCACTCGGCCTGTCCGCGCTCAAGACAGGCGCACGCATCCTGCCGCTCTCGCTGACACTGCTGGCCGCCGCGATCCTGATCCCGCGTCTCTTCCCGCACGTCTCGCCGCGGCGCGTGGTGCGGCTCGGGGTCCTCGCGTTGCTCGCGGGTGCGGTGGTCCTGATGGCCGCGCTCGACGCAGACGCGGGTGCGGAAATCGTCACCATCCCCCTCCTGTTGATCGGGCTCGGCATGGGCGCGCTGGCGTCCCAGCTCGGATCGGTCACGGTGTCCGCCGTACCGGACAAGCAGAGCGCGGAGGTCGGCGGCATCCAGAACGCCGTCACCAACCTCGGCGCCTCGATCGGTACGGCACTCGCCGGGTCGATCCTGATCGCCGCGCTGACGACTTCGTTCCTGACCAGCGTCGAGCAGAACGAGGCGATCCCGGCCGACGTCAAGAGCCGGGCGACCGTCGAACTCCAAAGCGGCGTGCCCTTCCTGTCGGACGCCCAGCTCAAGGACGCCCTGGACGAAGCGGGCACGAGCGAGGAGGTCACCCAGGCCGCGCTCGACGCGAACGAGGCAGCGAGGATCGACGGCCTGCGCGCCGCACTCGCCATCCTCGCTCTGACCGCCATCCTCGCGATGTTCTTCACCCAACGGATCCCGACCACCCAGCCCGGCTCGACGGAACCGTAGCGCCGGGCAATCGCCGTCAGGAGCGGCGCACCGTTCTTGTCTTGCGTCTTGCGTCTCGCGTCAGTGGTCTTCGCTTCGCGGGGCCTCCCCTGTGCCTGCCACCGCCTGCGACGGCGCTGTCCGGGTCGGTGCGGTCGGCCACTTGAACTCGATCTCCAGCTCGATCTCCCCGTTACCGACCTCGACCTCTATCTCGCTGCGAAGGTCGTCGGGGATCCGCAGGCTCAGCCTCCCGGGGCCGAGTTCCAGCTCGGCATCACCGCCGTGCCTCAGTGCGGCGCCGAGCGCCGTGAGCTGATCAGCCGCCTCAAGGCGTGACAGCGAGCGCTTCTGCTCAAACTTGAGGTCCTTCATGGATGTCTCCGATCCGGCAGAAACAGCAGATAACGCCAATTCTGACGCCATGCGCCGGATCGGACATCCTCATGGCCGGGCTCACTGACGAGCCCCGGGCCGATGACGGTCCGGGGCTCGCTATGATCCGGCCATTCGATCATTTCGAGAACACATGCTCGAAAATTGCGCACATCCTGGGGGGATTGAGTGCGTTCCTTCTCTTCGCGCGTCGTTCGTGGCGCGCTCACGGCCGTTGCCGCCGCGGGGCTTGTCGCCACCGTCGCGACCGTGCCGGCTCAGGCCTCGAGCGGGTACGACCGCTGTGCCTGGGGCAAGCTCTGCGTGTTCAGCGAGCCGCTGGGCCAGGGCGAGATGCTGGTCGTCAGCGGGGGCACGCTGAAGCTCGGGGCGTGGGACAACCGGATCAGCTCGTTCGTGAACTACACGGACTGGCCGGTGTGTTTCTACCCCGAGCCGGGGCTCGACCCGTGGGGTGCCACGCACTACTACCCGTCGCAGGTGTCCTTCGACGAGAGCGCGCGCCCCGACCTCGACAACGCGGTCAGCTCCATCGACCTGGGTCCCGAAGCGGACGATTTCTGCGGGACCGAGAGCCGGTTCGCGGTCTACCAGTGGGACAACCAGCCCAAGCCCCGGCCCGCCGGGCTGCCGGTCAGTGGCGCCTTCGGTGATGTGAACGGCGATGGGTACGCCGATCTGTTCTCCCGCAACAAGTTCGGGCAGCTGTGGACCTCCCACGTCGACGAGAGCGCGGGGAAGACCCGGCTTCTGGGGGCCGGCTGGAACTCCATGAACAAGCTGACCCGGCACGGCGACTACAGCGGGGACGCCAAGGAGGACCTGTTCGCCCGGGACAGCGCCGGGGTGCTGTGGTTCTACCCCGGCAGGGGTGACGGCGCCTTCGGTACGAGGGTGAGGATCGGCGGCGGCTGGAACACCATGCGCGACCTCGTCGCCGCAGGTGACCTGACCGGTGACGGCAAGGCCGACCTGCTCGCCGCCGACAGCGCGGGCACCTTGTGGACGTACCCGGGCAACGGCAGGGGCTCCTTCGGCGTGCGTCAGAAGGTCGGCGTCGGCTGGAAGGTCATGAATGAGCTCGTCGGCGCGGGTGACATGAACTCCGACAAGCGGGCCGACCTCGTGGCCCGCGACACCGCCGGGAAGCTGTGGTTCTACCCGGGCAACGGCAAGGGCACCTTCGGCGCCCGCAAGCTCATCGGGACCGGCGGCTGGAACGGGCTCACCGAGCTGGCCGGCCTGGGCGATGTCACCGGTGACGGGCGGCCGGACCTGGTTGCGCACGCGCCGGGCCAGAGCTCCGTCCGCGTGTACCCGGGGACAGGCGCGGCGGACGGCGGCCTGAAGGCCCCGAAGACGCTCGCCTCGGTCCAGGCCACCCACTTTGTCTTCTGACCAGTCTTCTGCATCGAAAACGGAGTTCGGTTCATGCTCGGAACCACCCTGGGCCGGCGCGCCCTCGGCACGGCTGTCGCCGTCGCCGCGTCGCTGGCCACGCTCGTCACGGCGGCCCCGAATGCGGCCGCCGTGGACAATTCCGCCCGCTGCCCCGCCGGCAAGTTCTGTGTCTTCTCGGGCGCGGGCTACACGGGCGAGATGAAGTACTTCTCGTCCTCCCAGCCCACGCTCGGCACGTGGAACGACAAGATCTCGTCGGTCGTCAACAACAGCGGACTGTGGGCGACGCTCTACCCACAGTCCAACTACGGCACCGATCCCGACTTCGTCGTCGTCGGTCCGCACAACGGCCCGGTCGACCTCGGCAACGGCTCCTTCGACAACCGCTTCGACAACAAGATCAGCTCGATGCGAGTCACCACGACCGAGTACGAGGCTTTCCAGGGCGTCCCGTGGATGGACTGGTACCAGCAGCCCGAGGCCAAGCGGCCCGCCGGGCTGCCAGCCGTCGCCCAGTTCGGCGACCTGAACAACGACGGCGGCGCCGATGTCCTGGAGCGCGCGGACGACGGCCGGCTGTGGTTCCTGTCGGGCGTCGGCGACGCCAACTGGGTCACGAAGGGGAAGCTCGTCGGCGGCGGCTGGAATGCCATGACCCAGCTGGTCCGCCACGGCGACTACAACGCCAACGGCAGGGAGGACCTCTTCGCCCGCGACAAGTCGGGGGTGCTGTGGTTCTACCCCGGCAGGGGCGACGGCACCTTCGGTACGAGGGTGAAGGTCGGCGCGGGCTGGAACACCATGCGTGAGATCAGCGCGGCCGGAGACCTGACCGGCGACGGGCGCCGGGATCTGCTCGCGCGCGACACCGCGGGGGCGCTGTGGACGTACCCGGGCAACGGCAAGGGTGCCTTCGGCGTCCGCAAGAAGGTCGGCGGCGGCTGGAACGTCATGAACCGGCTTGCCTCGCCCGGCGACCTGACCGGTGACGGCAAGGCCGACCTGCTGGCCCGCGACGGAGCGCGGGCGCTGTGGCTGTACCCCGGCAACGGCCAGGGCGCCTTCGGCACGCGCAAGAAGCTCCCGTACGCCTGGCCTGCCGACGAGCCGGTCATGGCCACCGGTGACGTGAACGGCGACGGGCTGTCCGACGTCATGCGGCCCATCAGCGGCCAGCTGTTCATCTACCACGGCAACGGGGCCGGCGGGATCAGCGGCCCGAACGCAGACATGGGCTGGGACACCGCGCCCAACGTCCGCGTCTTCTGACGCGGGCGCCGGGCGGACCGGGCTGAGCACCCCGGCGCAGCGGCGCACCAACGGCCGGATCGAGGCAGCCCTCACCGAGGTCATTCGGTGGGGGCTGCTTCTTCGTCCGAGTCAGCCCTGTCCGGGGGGCCGGTCTCAGAGCTCGCGGTGCACCTTGGAGTTGGAGGCCTGGGCGCGGGGCCGGACCACCAGGAGGTCGATGTTGACGTGGGAGGGGCGGGTGACCGCCCAGGTGATGGTGTCCGCCACATCGTCCGCGGTGAGCGGCTCTGCCACCCCCGCGTAGACCTTCGCGGCCTTTTCCTCGTCGCCGCGGAAGCGGGTCGTGGCGAACTCCTCGGTCTTGACCATGCCGGGGGCCACCTCGATCACCCGGACCGGGGTGCCGACGATCTCCAGACGGAGGGTCTCGGCGAGGACGCGGGCGCCGTGCTTGGCGGCGACGTAGCCACCGCCGCCCTCGTAGGTGGAGTGGGCCGCGGTGGAGGAGAGGACCACCACCGTGCCGTCGCCGCTCGCCGTGAGGGCCGGGAGCAGGGCCTGGGTGGTGTTGAGGGTGCCGATGACGTTGACCTCGAACATCTGACGCCAGTCGGCGGGGTCGCCGGTGGCGACGGGGTCCGCGCCGAGGGCGCCGCCGGCGTTGTTGACGAGGACGTCGCAGCGTTCCAGGGATGCGGCGAACTCGTCGACGGCCGGGCGGTCGGTGACATCGAGGGCGTACGCGGTGGCCCGGTGCCCCGCGCCGCTCAGTTCGTCGGCGAGCGCCTCGATGCGGTCCTTGCGGCGGGCGGTGAGGACAACGTGGTATCCGGCCGCGGCGAGTTGGCGTGCGGTGGCGGCGCCGATACCGCTGCTGGCTCCGGTGACGACGGCGACAGGGGTCCCAGCGGCGGTCATGTCCTGATCCTCGCGCGTGTGATCGATATACGGCCAGGATAGGCGGGCCGCCCGGCGGACGGCGCCTGGTCTCAGCGGCCCCGGGGGCCGTACATGATCAACGCCATGCCCGCCAGGCAGACCAGTGCACCGATCACGTCCCAGCGGTCCGGGCGATAGCCGTCCGCGACCATGCCCCAGGCGATGGAGCCCGCGACGAAGACTCCGCCGTACGCGGCGAGGATGCGGCCGAACTCGCCCTCCGGCTGAAGCGTTGCCACAAAGCCGTACGCGCCGAGGGCGATGACGCCCGCGCCGATCCAGATCCAGCCCCGGTGTTCCCTGAACCCCTGCCAGACGAGCCAGGCGCCGCCGATCTCGAAGAGAGCCGCGAGCAGGAAGAGGGCGGCGGAACGGACGACGAGCATGGGGCACAGCGTGCCACGCCGGACGCCCGCGACACCTACCAGGTCAGCTCTTGTCGGCCGGGCTTGCTGTTGCGTCGGAATCCGCGTTGACGTCTCGGTTCTGGATCGTTGCGGCTGCACGGTGCAGTTCGGTGAGCACCGTCCGTACGGCTCTTCGCGCGAGGCGTTCAGGACGATGGAGTACATCGATGTGGCGTCGGGCGTGTACGCCGCTGAGAGGCTTGAGGACCAGCGCGGGATGCGGACGCGTGGTCCAGCGGGGCATCAGCGCCAGGCCGCCCCCGGCAGCGACCACTTCGGCAACGACCGCGAATTCGTTGATGCGATGGGCGATTTCGAGCCGCCGGTTCGCCGCAGTCGCGATGGCGTCGATGGTGGCCATCAGGGGGAAGCCGTCGTGAACGGTGATCCAGGGCTGATCCGCGACGTCTCGCGGGGTGAGGCGTCGTTTGGCGGCCAACGGATGATCGGCCGGCATGGCGATGTCGAGCGGTTCACGCAGCAGCGTGGTGACGGTGACAGCGCGCGGCCACGGAGGCGCATGGTCCAGATGGTGAGCGAGTACGAGGTCGTAGTCGCGGGTCAGCCGGGGGAAGTGGTCTTGCGCGACGTCCTCGTCGGCGAGCGAGAGCTGCGGGCGCCCGGGGCCTGCCTGGCCCCGCAGCAGGACCGGGAAGAATGCCGAGGCCGCGCTGTGGAACGCAGCCACCGACACGCCTCCGTCCGGCTGGTCGACGAACTCGTCGATGGTGTGCCGCGCCCGGGCCAGCGCGGTCTCCACCTCGACCGCCGCGTCGGCCAGGGCCTGCCCGGCATCGGTAAGCACCAGCCGTCGTCCGTCACGTTCGGTGAGCGAGACGGGGATCGAGCGTTGCAGCAGCCGTAGCTGTTGTGAGATCGCAGAGGGAGTCATCAACAGCGCCTCGGCGGCCGCAGTGACACTTCCCAGCTCACCGAGCTCCCGCAAGATCTGCAACTGCCGTTCATTCATCTTCCCAATGTAGTGAACCTTAAGGGTTGATGAAGAAGCTCGCTCTTGGCTTCAGGGTTGAGCTGGTCCAGCGTAGGGGCGTGTTCCAAGCCCGCCGCACTGACGCAGTGCTTCTCCTTGTCGCCATCGTCTGGGGTTCCAGCTACCTGGCCGCGAAGACGGCCACGTACGCCCTCCCGGTCCTGGTAGTCCTCTTCGTGCGGTACCTGTTCTCCGCGATCGCCTGCCTCACCCTCACCCTCACCCTCGCCACCGCCCGCCGCCGGCACAGGCGCTGCACACGAGATGAGGTCCGTGTCGGGGCGCTTTTGGGAGTCACACAGGCGGCTGTCCTGGTACTGGAGACGTACGGTGTCGCGCACACCAGCGCAGCCAACGCCGGCCTGATCATCAGCCTCACCATCGTGCTCACCCCGCTGCTGGACCGCACAGCCGGCAACGGCCGGCTTCCGGCGCGCTTCTTCGTCGCCACGGGCGTGTGCCTGCTGGCCGTCGGACTGCTCATGTCCGGCAGCGGCTTCCATGCTCCTGGGATCGGCGACCTACTGATGCTCGCCGCCGCGGTGGTGCGCGCGGCACACGTCGCGCTCGTGGGACGGCTCACGAAGGGCCTCACTGTGCGGCCGCTGCAGCTCACGGCCGTCCAGACGGTTGTCGGCTCGGCGCTGTTCGCGGTGCCCGCCGCGAGCGGCCTGCCGGCGCTGAGCCGGATCGATGCCGCAGTTCTGGCCCAACTCGTCTATCTCGCCCTGTTCTGCAGTGTGTTCGCCTTCCTCGCCCAGACCTGGGCGGTACAGCACAGCTCTGCCAGCCGGGCGAGTCTGCTGCTCGGCACCGAACCGGTCTGGGCCGTCGCGATCGGCATCGGCGTTGGTGGCGAACGGTTCACCCTCCTCGCCGCCCTCGGCACGGCCCTCATGGTCGCCGGAACGTACTGGGGGCAGGCCATCGAACGCGCCCACCGCGCCGTCAGGAACGAGGAGATCCCACGCCGGACAACGGCACCTACCAGCGTCTGACCAGCCTGCTCGACACGGGCCGACTCGCCGGGGCTGACGAGAAGTCAGGAGTAATTAGGCATAAAAGGTATCTTCTGGTCATGTGTGTGACGCGCAAGACCCTGCTGGCGGTGTGCGCCGCAGTGGTGATGGCGGTTGGTCCGGGAGCGAGCGCGAACGCCGGTGACCGGACGATCGCGCCGGAGGCGGACGTGGCGCACCATGGCCATGTCTCGTTGACGAGCGGGCGGCTCGGGGTCTCGCTGGTCACCGAGAGCCATGGTCCGGCGAGCCTCGCGGACGCGACCGTGCGGCTCTCCTTCTCGGTGCCCATGGCCGCTGTCCGGGCGCTGCCCGCCGGGTGTCTGTGGGGCAGCGACCGACTGGTGCTGTGCGCGACGGGCCCGCTGCGAGCCGGTGCCGTCGGCCGCCGGGTCACGCTCGATCTGCGGACCGTCGGTACATGGGACGAGGTCGTCATGACCGTCGGAACCCAGTGGAACGGCGGCGCGACCGACCGGAACCCGGCCAACAACGAGCATCAGGTGCTCACGCCGGCCACCGGGGACCCGTACGTCTTCTGAGTGCGTCAGAGGCTTTGAGGACATCACGGCTCCTGGGTGTGTCAGGGGACGGGTGGGCCTGGGTGCGTGCGAAGGCGTTCGGCCTGGACTCCTGCGGCTGGCTCCCGCGACTGGCTCCATGTCTGGCACCTGCCGCCGGGCCGTTCAGCGTCCGCTCGCCCAGGCGATGTAGCCGTCGGGGCGGATCAGCAGCGCGCTGCTACGGTCCGTCGCCCAGTGCGCCCGTATGACGCTGCCGGGGGCGGCGGCCGGCGCCGTGGGGGCTTCGCCGGGCGGGGCGACCAGCACGAACCTGCCCTCGCGCAGCAGCTCGTAGAGCCGGCCCTCGGCGAGCTCCAGGTCGGGTGCGCGCTTGCCCGTGAGGCGGTGGGATCCGCGCGGCGCGGAGTATGAGATGCCGATCCCGGAGATCATGCCCATCGCCTTGGCGCCCGCGGGGCGGACTGTGTTCAGGAAGCGGGACGCCAGCGAGCGGGCGGCGCGCTGGAGCGGGGAGTGGGCCATGGCGAGGCGGACGATCGCGCCGCTGCTGCGCAGCACCATCGCGCCGACCCGGTGCCGCTCCGACTGGTAGCTGTCGAGCAGGGCCTCGGGGTCGGGGGCCCGGCCCTGAAGGACCGAGGCGAGCTTCCACGAGAGGTTCGCCGCGTCCTGCAGGCCGGTGTTCATGCCCTGGCCGCCCGCGGGGGAGTGGACATGCGCCGCGTCGCCCGCGAGGAAGACCCGGCCCGTCCGGTACTTGGCGACCTGGCGCTCGTCGCTGTGGAAGCGGGAGATCCAGCGCGCGTCGTGCATGCCGTGGTCGGTGCCGAGGGCGAGGCGGGCGATCTCGCGCACCTCGTCGAGGTCGACGGGCTCGCTGTCGGGGACCTGGCGCGTGCGGTTCCAGCCCATGACCCGGTACCAGCCGTCGCCGAAGGGGGCGATGAAGGCGAAGGCGTCGCCCGCGCCGTTGACCGTGAGGAGGTCTTCGGGCTCATCCGTGAGCCGCACGTCCGCGAGGACGATGGAGCGGATCACGGAGACGCCCGGGAACGGCAGGTCGAGGGACTGGCGCACGGCGCTGCGCACTCCGTCGGTGCCGACCAGATAGCGGGCGCGCAGGGTGCTGCGCGTGCCGTCGGCGTCCTGGACCTCGGCGGTGACCTCGTCGGCGGACTGGGCCAGGCCGAGCAGCTCCGTCCCGTACCGGAAGGTCACGCCGGTCGAGAGCGCGCGGCGCTCCAGCAGATGCTCCACCTCGTACTGCGGGGTGATGAGCAGATACGGGAAGCGGGAGGGCAGCCGGGACAGGTCCAGCGAGAGCCGGCCGAAGAGCCGCAGGCCGGTGATGGGCGTGCCCTTCTTGACCAGCTCGTCGGCGAGTCCGCGGGAGTCCAGCAGCTCCAGCGTGCGGGCATGCACGCCGAACGCCCGCGTCATGTTGCTCGTCTCGTGGGGGCGGCGCTCGACGACGGTGACGGACACGCCCGCGGCGGCGAGGTCGCCCGCGAGCAGCATGCCGGTGGGGCCCGCGCCCACGACGAGGACGTCGGTGATGTCGCCGGTGCGGGCGGCCTCCGCGGCGCGCCGGGCCGCGGTCGTGCCGGTCGTTCCTTCGGTGCCGGGCTTGCCGTTCATGGCTGCCTCCTGGGGTGCCAACGCTTGTTGGTCAACGCTTGTTGGCAAATGTAGAGCCGTCAGGCCTGGCATGTCAACACCTGTTGGCCTACAGTTGTTGGCATGATGACGGAAGCCCCGAGCGGTCCTCGCCGCTCCGATGTCACCCGGGCCGCGATCCTCGAAGCGGCGCGCGAGCGCTTCGCCGCGGACGGGTACGAGCGCGCCACCATCCGCGCCATCGCCCGCGACGCCGGCATCGACCCGTCGATGGTCATGCGCTACTACGGCAACAAGGAGGGGCTGTTCGCCGCCGCCTCCGAATTCGATCTGCGCCTGCCCGAGTTGGGCGCCCTGCCGGCCAAGCACATAGGCGCGGTCCTGGTCTCCCACTTCCTCGACCGGTGGGAGCAGGACGAGGTGCTGACCGCGCTGCTGCGGGCGAGCGTCACCAATGCCGCTGCCGCCGAGCGGGCCCAGGAGATCTTCAAGGGTCAGCTCGGGCCCGTCGCCGCCGCCATCTGCCCCGACCCGGCCGAGGCTCCCCGCCGCGCCGCCCTCGCCGCCTCGCAGATTCTCGGGATGGCGCTCGCTCGGTACGTGCTCCGCTTCCCACCCGCCGCCGACATGCCCAGAGAAGAGGTGATCGCCTGGCTGGCGCCCACGATTCAGCGGTATCTGACGGCGGAGGAGCCGTAGAGCATTTGCTCCGTACAATCTCTGCATGACGCAGAAGAACGCGGCCGGGCGCGAAGAACTGCCGGCCGGGCGCGATGCGCTGCCGAGAGGGCGCGGCAGGCTGATGGACGAGCTGTCCACCGCCTCGCGGCGCTACATGGCCTCGTACGCCCTGTTCAACCAGGCCCTCGCCGACCATCTGCGGCTGCACCCCACCGATCTGCAGTGCCTCAATCTGCTGGGGCTCGAACCGGGTCCTGTCACCACCGGGCGGGTCGCCGAGCTGACCGGGCTGACCACCGGGTCCGCGACGCGGCTCGTCGACCGGCTGGAGCGGGCCGGGTACGTCACGCGTGAACGCGACGCCGAGGACCGGCGGCGGGTGCTTGTGACCCTGGTGCCCGAGCGGATGGCGGAGTTCGGCGCGGTGTGGCAGAAGCTGAACGGCTCCTGGTACGCCATGTTCGACGCGTACAGCGACGAGGAGATCGCCCTCCTCACCGCCCATATGCGACGGACCGTGGAGCTCAGTGCCGCGCAGATCGAGCGCCTGCGGGGTGGCGAGCTCTGACCCGGCCGAGGGCGCGGGTCAGGCCCTGTCCGGCACGCAGCGCTGAACTATGCGGCGGCCCCGCCGAATTCCCGCACGGCCTCCTCGACGATGGCCTGCAGACGGGCGTGGTGCGCGCCCCGCCAGTACACCCGGTCGCAGGCCGTGCACTGCGCGAATACGTCGTACGAGCGCTGGGTGCCCTGCTGCAGCTGGTCCTGGACCGAGTCCTTGTCGGCCTTCGCCAGCCGGCCGTTGCATGCCGTGCAGCGGGTCCACGGCGCGAGCGCGGGTGCGAACCGCTCCAGTACGTCACGGAGCTGGTCGTCCGGCCGGTCGCTGTAGATGTACGCCCCTGCCCAGATCTCCCGTCGCCGCAGCAGCCCGCGGTCCCGGGAGAGCAGCACCCGCCGCTCCTTCGCCGAGAGGGTGGCGAGCGCGGGGTCGCCGATGTCCTCGTTCTCGTACGCGGCGTCGACGCCGAGGAGCCGCAGCCGCCGCGCCAGCGTGCCCAGGTGGACGTCGAGCAGGAAGCGGAGCGGGGCGCCGGGGACCTGCTGCGGCCGCTCGACGCCGTACACGTCGACGCTCTCGCCCGCGCTCGGGATGTGGGAGACGGCCACCTCGCGGCCGTCGACGAGCAGCCGGCCCGCCTCCGTGAGCGGGACGCCGAGCGACTCGACGACATGGCCGAGCGTCGACGATCCGTCGGTGACCAGGGCCGTACGCCCCTGCCGGCGCTCCGACGGGATGAAGAGGCGCAGCTCAGGGGCGACGCTGAGGTGGATTTCCGGTCCGTTCACGCCGCCAGCATGTCATCGGGCGGCGCGGAAGGCATCCGCGTTCTCCTCGGCCCAGTGGGCGAAGGTGCGGGCGGGGTGGCCGGTCAGTTCCTCGACGGTCGTGGTGAGGGGGGCGGGCGAACCGTCGGTCGAGGCCCAGTAGTTGAGCAGTCCGTCGGCGAAGGCGCCGGGCATGTACCCGGCAATGGACTCCTTCCAGGCCTCGCGCGTCACGGTGTTGAAGGGGAAGGGGCTGCCGACGGCGCGTTCGAGGATCGTGAGCTGCTCGGTGAACGTGAGCGATTCGGGGCCGGTCAGGTGGTACGTGCCGCCGCGCAGCCGCGGCTGGGTGAGCACCGCGAGCGCGGCTTCCGCGATGTCCCGCTCGTGGATCGGATCGCCGTAACTGCCGGGGTACGGCAGGTCGATCGCGCCCTGGGACTCCAGCGCCCAGCGCCACTGGAGCGCGTTGCCCGCGAAGGCTCCGGGCTGCAGGACGGTGCTCTCGACGGGCGAGGCGGCGAGCGCCTGCTCGACCGCGAGATGGGACGCGGCGATCGGGTTGTCCGCGGCGTCGGGGTCGAGGACGGAGCTCGACGAGAGCAGCACTATGTGCTCGACGCCCGCGGCCACGGCCTCGTCGAGGAAGGCGCCGATGTGCGACGGCTCGGCGTACAGGAACACCGAGGTGACGGAGTCGAGGGCGGCGGGGAAGGTCGCGGGATCGTCGAGCGCGCACTTCACGGCGCTGACGCCCGGGGGCAGGCTGAGCTTCTCGGGGGCGGCGGATGCGGCCCGGACATCGGCTCCGGCCTGCTGCAGGAGCGTGATGAGGGTGGAGCCGACTTTGCCGCGGCTGCCGGTGACGAGCACGGTCATGGTGAGGTTCCTTAAGGGAGTTGTGTGCGGTGCGGCTCGCAGGGCGCGGAGAGGTCGCTCCGAGGGCAGGGGCGCGCAGTCGCAACGCTCAATTAGGCGATGTTGCGCAGAATCTGCGTGACGCAGATAAATATCCGTGAAGAGGACCTGCCCGTCAAGCACATAAAGCGCGCGAGCGAGCCCGGCAAGATCCGGAAGACAGGCCCCGGGGCCCTGTCCGGCCCGATGGACCGGACAGAACCTAGCCTCGCGGGGTTGCCCGCAGGTCCAGCCGCCAGTCGTTCGACGTCGCCACGTTGCCCGGCGGGTACTCGAAGTCGCACTCGCCCATCAGCTCGAAGCCCGCCTTCCTGCACACCGCGTTCGAGGGGCCGTTCTCAGGGGGCGGGAACGCGTGCAGATAGCGGTGCTTGTGCTGCGCCCGCGCCTCCTCGACCACGGCCACCGCGCCCGCTGTCGCTATCCCCCTGCCCTGGAAGGCGGACAGGACGCCCCAGCCCATCTCGTACACCTGCTGTCCGTTCCACGGCTTCTCCCAGAAGCCGACCGTGCCGGCCGCCTCGCCCGTCTCCACCAGGACGATGCGGTACATCCGGCCCCTGCCCGTACGGTCGGAGCTCAGCTCCACATAGCGCTCGTGCCGCGTGATCAGCTGTTCTTCCGTCTCCGGGCCTCCCAGGTGCGTCATCAACTCCGGCGCGTTCGCAGCGCGCAGCAGGTCGAAGTCGTCCTCGGACCATGGCTCGATCCGTACCTCCGGTGCTTTGATCTCCATGTCACGCACTGTAAGACGCAGGTCTGACGACCGGGGGTCACGAGGATGAGCTTCACCGGTGTGTGGGCGATCGGTGCCGTCCCCGACGCCGAAGTCGCCGCCCTGCCCCGGCGCTTCGCCCACCTGGAGGGGGAGTGGACCACGCCTCCCGGCTACGCCGATGACCTGACGTGGTGGCTGAGTGGCGGCGACCGCGAGCCGTACTTCACGCCCGAACCCACGCCCGCCGCCCTCCGTTTCGCCGCCTTCGCGCGCAGTGGCGGCCCGAGCGCACCGGCCGTGACCGCGATGAAGGAGGCGAGCATGGACCTCCTCCGCACGGCCGAAGGCAGCGCTGCGTTTGTCGCCGCCGCCCGGAAGGGGGACCCCGCCACCGCCCTCTGCTACGGCCTCGGGGCGGAGGCTGCCGCCCGGCTCCCCGGCTGGTTCGGCGACTTCCTGCTGACCGCAGCCGAAGTACGGGCCGTCCTCCCGCACGCCGAGTCCGTGCTCGCCGTTCACGGGCCCCGCCGTACGGAGATCCTCACGCGGATCGACGCCTGGATGTCGGCCATGAGCGACGACCCCGGCTTCGATGCGCGCACGCTGCTGGACGGGCCGCTGCGGGTGCTGCGGTACGCCGCAGCGGGTGGAACAGGCGCGGTCGGCGTCACCGAAAGCTACTGAGGGCTACCGAGAGCTGCTGAGGGCTATCCCGGGGCCTGGCGTGCATACGCCGTCGGCGGCACGCCCACCGTCGCGGTGAAGTCCCGCACGAGATGCGCCTGATCGCTGTAGCCGAGCTCGGCGGCCAGCTCCGCCCAGTCCGGCGCACCCTCGACCGCCGGATCCTCGCCCGACTCGGCACGCTCAAGCGCCTCATGGATGCGGTAGCGCAGGATCACCCACTTGGGTCCGACGCCGACGTACGCCGCGAAGAGCCGCTGCAGCGAACGCGCCGACATTCCTTCCGCCGCCGCGAGCTCGGCGACGCGCCGGATCGTACGGTCCGTACGCACCAGGTCGACGAGCGTCATCGCCCGCAGCGCCTGTGGGTCCGCCGCGGGCTCCAGGCCCAGCAGGAAGCCGTCCAGAGCGGCCACCCGCGCGTCCTCCGCCTCCGGCCCGACGATCGCCCCCGCCGTCCGGGCATCCGCGCCCGCCAGCACGTCCCCGACCGGCACCCGCTGCCCCGTCCAGTCGGAAACCGGCCGCCGGGGCGCGAACGGCCGGAAGCCGCCGGGGCGGAACTGCACCCCGCACACCCGCCCCCGGCCCTGAAGCTTCTGTGTGAAGAGCCCCAGGCCGACGCCCGCGACCTCGCCCCACGCCGGCTCGTCGCCGTACCTCTGGAAGACCACGTTCACGGACGGATGCGGCACCACATGGGATGCGTACGGCTCCGCGAGGTCCCAGTCGATGAGCCAGTAGTGCTCGAGATACGGGCGCAGCTCGGGAGCGGGCTCCCGGCGGCGGAAATCGACCCGCGCGAAGAGCTCGCGGGCCTCGACGATTCCCCTGGTGTCGCGTCGCGGACCGACCATGACGCGGATCCTATGTCGCGTTTGTTCAAGACGCAGGATGCCTGTGACGTCCTACCGTCGAGGGATGACGAAAACCATCAGTGAGCTGCTCGACGCGGCGGCGGAGCGTGCTGTTCCGGTTGTGCGGGGCATCGCCGACGACCGGCTGGCCGACCCCACGCCGTGTGTCGAGTACGACGTACGCAGCCTGGCAGACCACCTCATCCAGGTGGTGATCAACTTCCAGAAGCTGGCCGCGAAGCAGGACTCCGACTTCGCCTCCGAGCCGCATTACATGGAGGGCGACTGGCGGGGCCGGTTCGCCGACGAGACCGCCGCACTCGTCGCGGCGTGGGCGGCTCCCGGTGCCGAGGACGGCACCACCGGGAGCATGGGCTTCCCGGCCAGGACCGTCGGCAACATGGCGCTGGGCGATCTGACCGTGCACGCCTGGGACCTGGCGCGCGCCACCGGGCAGGAGTTCACGCCGGATCCTGCCGTGGTCGACGAGATCGGGCCCGCGCTCGCACAGATGGCGCCCATGGCGCGGCAGGGCGGCGTGTTCGGCGAGCCCGTCGAGGTGGGGGACGACGCGTCTCCGTTCGACCGGGTGCTCGCCCTGACCGGCCGTGACCCGCACTGGCAGCCCAAGCGGCCCGAGTAGCCGACGTCGGACCGAGCAACCCGGGCGGCCCCGGCAACCTGAGCAACGCGGCAGCCCGGCAGCCCGAGTAGCCCGCGACGGACCGGGCGGCGGCCTCACCAAGCGGCGCTCGGCTTCACCCGGCGGGGCGCGCCACCGCGCGATCTGCGGCTCGCTCAGGCACCTGCGCCCCGCGGGAGCGCCGGCTCAGGGCCACACCAGGCAGTACGGCTGGTGCCCCGCCTCATGCAGACGATGGCTGAAATCCTGCCATTCGTGCAGCAGTTGGTACACATTGAACGCGTCGCGCGGGCCGCCCCGGTCCGGAACCGTCGACCAGATGAAGGCCGCCGCACCCACGGACTCCTCGCCGATGTCCCGCAGCGGGTCGACCACCGTCATAGGAAGCTTGACCACCGCATAGTCGGGGTGAAGAACCACCAGCTCCAGCGGCGGCACTTTGTTCAGCGGCATGCCCTGGATGCCGGTCAGCACCATGGCGGCTATCGTCTCCGGTTTGATCTTGGCGAACATCCCGCCCATGCCGAGCTCGTCGCCGCCCAATTCCTCCGGGCGCATCGAAATCGGCACCCGTGCGGCCGTGGCTCCGTCAGGCGCACCGAAATACTTGTAGGTCACCCCCACTCGGCCGCTCCTGCTTCCCAAGGGCTCGTGCGCACCCGCGTCGCCTCGCCGGTGCTTTCCACGCCGGGCAGGCTCAGGACCCAGGTCGTCGGTCCCCTCGCCCAGTCCGCCACCGCGATGCATATCTCCACCCGACCACTCGCAGCCCCCGCCGCGCAACCCGATCATCGTGACAGTGACCTCCCCCACGAACGTACTGTGAAACACCAGTCCGCAAGAACGTCGGGGCCTCTGACACCATGGATTCCGTGAGCTTTCCCAATGTCGCCCCAGTTTCGCAGACGCGAGCGGGGTGACGCCCTTTCGTAATACGAGGAGACCGCGCTCCCTGCTCACCGGTGGCCGAGATCCTCTCTCCCGGCCCCACCGAACACCCGAATCGCAGATCAGGACCAAAGTGGCGTATTCATACGAAGCCCCAGTTTCGCAGTCGCTTTTCGACCGCGCGTCCCTCGTGACGCCCGGCGGCGTCAACTCTCCCGTCCGCGCCTTCCGAGCCGTGGGTGGTACGCCCCGGTTCATGGTGTCCGGAAACGGCCCATACCTTACCGATGCGGACGGGCGCGAATATGTCGACCTTGTCTGCTCGTGGGGGCCGATGATCCTCGGGCACTCCCACCCGGCCGTCATCGAGGCGGTGCAGTCGGCGGTCGCCCGCGGCACCTCCTTCGGTACGCCCGGCGAGGGGGAAGTCACACTCGCCGAGGAGATCGTGGACCGGATCGACCCCGTCGAGCAGGTACGGCTGGTTTCCAGCGGTACCGAAGCGACGATGTCCGCGATCCGGCTGGCGCGCGGCTTCACCGGCCGGACCAAGATCGTGAAGTTCGCCGGCTGCTACCACGGCCATGTGGACGCGCTGCTCGCCGCCGCCGGCTCGGGCGTGGCGACCTTTGCGCTGCCGGACACCCCGGGAGTCACGGGCGCGCAGGCCGGGGACACCATCGTGGTGCCGTACAACGATCTGGCAGCGGTGCACGAGGCCTTCCGCGCGCACCCCGGTGAGATCGCCTGTGTGATCACCGAGGCGTCGCCGGGCAACATGGGTGTCGTACCGCCGCTGCCCGGTTTCAACGAAGGCCTCAAGGCGGCCTGTGCGAAGAACGGCGCGCTGTACATCTCCGACGAGGTCATGACCGGATTCCGTACCTCGAAGGCCGGCTGGTACGGCGTCGACGGCGTCGTACCCGATCTGATGACCTTCGGCAAGGTCATGGGCGGTGGCTTCCCCGCGGCGGCCTTCGGCGGCCGCCGGGACGTCATGGCGCACCTCGCCCCGGCCGGTCCCGTCTACCAGGCCGGCACGCTCTCCGGTAACCCGATCGCGACCGCTGCCGGTCTGGCGCAGCTGCGGCTGCTGGACGACGCCGCGTACGAGAAGGTCAACGCCGTCTCGGCCGAGATCCGGGATCTTGTGACGCAGGCGCTCGGCAAGGAGGGTGTGGCCCACCGGCTCCAGACGGCGAGCAACATGTTCTCCGTCTTCTTCACCGGCTCGGAGGTCAGGAACTACGAGGACGCGAAGAAGCAGGAGTCCTTCCGCTTCACCGCCTTCTTCCACTCGATGCTCGCCCAGGGTGTCTATCTGCCGCCCTCGGCCTTCGAGTCCTGGTTCGTCTCCACCGCCCACGACGATCGGGCGATCGAGCGGATCGCCGCCGCGCTGCCCGCCGCCGCCCGCGCGGCCGCCGAAGCGACGGAGGTGTCGGCGTGAGCGAGATCACTGTGGTCCATCTGCTGCGGCACGGCGAGGTCGAGAACCCCGACGGTGTGCTCTACGGCCGCCGGGCCGGCTATCACCTCTCCGAACTCGGTCGGCAGATGGCCGACCGGGTCGCCGAGCATCTCGCCGACCGCGACATCACCCATGTCGTCTCCTCGCCGCTGGAGCGCGCCCAGGAGACGGCGACGCCCATCGCCAAGAGCCACAGCCTCACTCTCGACACCGACGAGCGGCTGATCGAGGCGGCGAATGTCTTCGAGGGCAAGACCTTCGGCGTCGGCGACGGGGCGCTGCGCAGGCCGGCCAACTGGAGGCATCTGACCAACCCGTTCCGCCCGTCGTGGGGGGAGCCGTACGTCGATCAGGTCGTACGGATGACGGGTGCGCTGGAGGCGGCGCGGGACGCGGCCCGCGGCCACGAGGCCGTCTGCGTCAGCCATCAGCTGCCGATCTGGATCGTGCGGAGTTTCGTCGAGCGGCGCCGGCTCTGGCACGACCCGCGACGGCGGCAGTGCACTCTGGCATCGCTGACCACATTCACGTATCACGGCGACCGGATTGTTTCCGTCGGTTACAGCGAGCCCGCGCGTGATCTTGTTCCGGCGCATCTTCTCGCCGGTGCAAAGCCCGTGAAGGGCAAGGCCAAAGCATTCGGCGCATAGCGCGGCGCAGGTACGGCGCACAGTAGGGCGCGTAGTACGGCGCAATGAACGGCGCCTAGTTGGACCCGCAGTTCGGTGATCATCCGCGAGTAGTCCGTGAGCAGTTCCTCACGGACGCCCACGAAAACGAGTGCGAGTCTTTCGGAACCCCCGTCTTCCGTTTGGCATCTAAACCATTGAGGTTTGGACGGGCTCTCCCGACCCGGGAGAGCGGGGGACGGGGGACACAGATATGCGTGACATCAGCCGAAGGGGCTTGCTGGGGGCGGGACTTGGAGCCGCGGCCGCGATCTCGATCGCGGGCTGCGGCTCGTCCGGTCTGGACGTAGGCGGACATACCGGATCGGGCAAGGATGGCGACGGGGGGAAGCCGTCCCCCTCCAAGCCCGAGGGCCGGCCCATCGGTGACGGCTCCACGTCCGACACCGGAAAGCAGCCCAACCAGCCGCCGAAGCCCGTTCCGCTTGAGCCGGGCCAGACGCCCCCGCAATTCGTCGTCTTCTCCTGGGACGGTGCGGGCGAGGTCGGCAACGGTCTCTTCCCGCGCTTCCTCGAACTGGCGAAGAATCACGACGCGGCGATGACCTTCTTCCTCTCCGGGCTCTATCTGCTCCCGGAGTCGAAGAAGACGATCTACCGCCCGCCGAACAATGGCATCGGCGCGTCCGACATCGGTTATCTCACCGACGGTCACATCAAGGAGACGCTGAAGTACGTACGCCAGGCATGGCTCGACGGCCATGAGATAGGCACGCACTTCAACGGGCATTTCTGCGGCGGCTCCGGATCGGTCGGCAACTGGTCGCCCGCGGACTGGCAGAACGAGATAGACCAGGCTGTGAAGTTCGTCACCGAGTGGCGTACGAACACCGGCTGGACGGACATCGATCCGCTGCCCTTCGACTACCGCAAGGAACTCGTCGGCGCCCGCACGCCCTGTCTGCTCGGCCAGGACAAGCTGCTGCCCACGGCGAAGAAGCTCGGCTGGCGCTACGACGCGAGCTCGCCCGGCGGCCGCCAGACGTGGCCCGTCAAGCGTCAGGGCCTGTGGGATCTGCCGCTCCAGCAGATGCCGTTCCCGGGGCACTCCTTCGAGGTGCTCTCGATGGACTACAACATCCTCGCCAATCAGTCGCAGAATTCGACCAAGGGCATGCCCGAGCGCTATCCCGGCTGGAAGAAGCAGGCCGCCGAGGCCTACCTCGCCGGATTCAATCGGGCCTACGAGTCCAATCGCGCGCCCTTCTACATAGGCAACCACTTCGAGCAGTGGAACGGCGGAATCTACATGGACGCCGTCGAGGAGGCTCTCAAGGGCATGGCCGGCAAGAAGGACGTACGGCTGGTCTCGTTCCGGCAGTTCTGCGACTGGCTCGACGTCCAGGACCCGCAGGTGCTCGCCAAGCTTCGTACGCTCGAGGTCGGTCAGTCGCCGGCCGGCGGCTGGAACTCATTCTTTAAGGCAGCTTGACAAGGTGCGTTACGGGCACCCAGGGGGTCGCGGAAAGATCCCCGGAACGGCCATGCGAAACTTTTCACATGAGCCTTGGTCGTGCCCCTCACGCTGCCGTGCTGACCGCCGTGGTCGCCGCCGGCGCGCTCACCCTGTCCGCCTGCAGCGGTGACTCCAACGGCAAGTCCGGCGGTGGCGGCAACACCAACTTCGTCACCAACACCGGCGGCATCTCCACCGTCGCGAAGGGGAAGCGGACGGCTCCCTACAAGATCTCCGGCGAGACCCTCGAAGGCAACCAGCTCGACATCGCCGACCTCAAGGGCAAGGTCGTCGTGATGAACGTCTGGGGCTCCTGGTGCCCGCCCTGCCGGGCCGAGGCGCCGTATTTCTCCAAGGTCTCCAACGAGACCAAGGACAAGGGCGTGGAGTTCGTCGGGATCAATACCCGCGACCACAACAGGAGCCCGGCGCTCGCCTTCGAGAAGGACTACTCGATCACCTACCCCAGCCTGTACGACCCGGTGGGCAAACTGATCGTCAATGGCTTCCCCAGGGGCAGCCTCAATCCGCAGGCCATTCCCTCCACGATCGTGCTGGACCGTGAGGGGAAGATCGCGGCGCGCTCGCTGAAGGCGCTCGACGACAAGGAACTCCACGAGATCATCGATCCGCTGATCGCGGAGAAGTGATCTCGTGCATGTTCTCGCTGCCGCTTCCGGCATGAATGAGACGGTCTTCGGCGGGGCGCTCGTCCTCGCCCTGCCCATCGCCGTACTCGGCGGGCTCGTCTCGTTCTTCTCGCCCTGCGTGCTGCCGCTCGTACCCGGCTATCTCTCGTACGTCACCGGCGTCAGCGGCAGCGATCTGGCCGAGGCCAGACGCGGCCGGATGGTGGCGGGAGCCTCCCTCTTCGTGCTCGGCTTCACCGCCGTCTTCGTCTCCGGCGGGGCCCTCTTCGGCTACTTCGGCTCCACCCTGCAAGGACAGAAGGAGATCCTCTCCCAGATCCTCGGGGTGCTGATGGTCCTGCTGGGCGTCTTCTTCATGGGGCTGATGCCCTGGCTCACCCAGCGGGAATTCCGCATCCACAAGCGGCCGGTGACCGGCCTGGTGGGTGCCCCGCTGCTGGGCGCGCTGTTCGGCGTCGGCTGGACACCGTGCATCGGACCGACGCTCGCGTCCGTGAACGCGCTGGCCGCCGAGCAGGCGAGCGCGGGCCGGGGGGCCATACTGACCGTCGCGTACTGCATCGGTCTCGGGCTGCCCTTCGTGCTCGCGGCGGTGGCCTTCCGCAAGGCGCTCGGCGCCTTCGGCTGGGTCAAGCGCCACTACGCCTGGGTGATGCGGATCGGCGGCGTCATGATGATCGCGACCGGTCTGCTGCTGCTGACCGGCGTCTGGGACGGCCTGGTGCAGGACATGCAGGGCTGGTCCAACGGCTTCACGGTGGGGATCTGAGTTCGATGAGCAAGACAGAAGCGACAGAGCAGGAATTCGGTGCGGCCGGGTCCCAGCTCTCCACCGCTCCCCAGGAAGAGCTCATCGGCGGGCCCACGCTCGGGATCCTCGGCTGGGCCCGCTGGTTCTGGCGGCAGCTGACCTCGATGCGGGTCGCGCTGATCCTGCTCTTCATGCTCTCGCTCGGTGCGATCCCCGGCTCGCTCATCCCGCAGAACAGCGTGGACGAGCTGAAGGTGCGGACCTTCAAGGAAGCGCACCGGACGGTCTCGCCGCTCTACGACAAGCTGCAGTTCTTCGACGTCTACAGCTCGGTCTGGTTCTCGGCGATCTACATCCTGCTCTTCGTCTCCCTCATCGGGTGCATCGTGCCGCGCTCCTGGCAGTTCGTCGGGCAGCTGCGCGGCCGCCCGCCGGGCGCCCCCGGCCGGCTGACCCGGCTGCCCGCGTACACCACGTGGCGTACGGAGGCCGAGCCCGAGCAGGTGCGTGAGGCCGCGCTCGCGATGCTGAAGAAGCGCCGCTTCCGTGCCCACACCGTCGGCGACGCGGTCGCCGCCGAGAAGGGCTATCTGCGCGAGGCCGGAAACCTGCTCTTCCACATCGCGCTGATCGTGATGCTGGTCGCCTTCGCCGCGGGACAGCTCCTCAAGTCCGAGGGCGGCAAGCTGATCGTCGAGGGCGACGGCTTCTCCAACACCCTGATCCAGTACGACGACTTCAGGTCCGGATCGCTGTACAGCACGGACGACCTCGTACCGTTCAGCTTCAGCCTGGACCGGTTCACCGGCACGTACCAGAAGAGCGGGCCACAGCGCGGTACCCCGCGCACCTTCGAGGCCGACGTCACGTACTCGCAGGCAGGCGGCCCGGACAAGAAGTCCGTCATCCAGGTCAACAAGCCCCTGGTCATCGACGGCACCAAGATCTTTCTGCTGTCCCACGGCTATGCGCCCGTCGTCACGGTCCGGGACGGCAAGGGCAAGATCGTCTTCAACGGCCCGGTGCCGCTGCTGCCCATCGACAACAACGTCACCTCGACCGGGGCGATCAAGGTGATGGACGGCTACCGCGACAAGAACGGCAAGAAGGACCAGCTGGGCTTCCAGGCCTTCTTCGTCCCGACCTTCGGCGGCGTGGGCAAGGGCACGATGTTCTCGCAGTTCCCGGGGCTCGAGTTCCCGGTGCTCGCGCTCACCGGCTACCACGGCAGCCTGGGTGTGGACGCGGGTCTGCCGCAGAACGTGTACCAGCTCGACACCAGCAAGATGAAGCAGTTCAAGGACGCGCACGGCCAGATCCTCAAGGCGCGGCTGCTGCCCGGCGAGAAGATGACCCTGCCGGACGGCGCGGGCTCCATCACCTTCGAGAAGGAAGTGAAGGAGTGGGCGAGCTTCCAGATCTCGCAGCAGCCCGGCAACGGCTGGGCGCTGACCGGTGCGATCTGTGCCATCGGGGGTCTGGTCGGCTCGCTGTTCATCCAGCGCCGCCGGGTCTGGGTCAAGGCCGTACGGGGCGATGACGGCGTCACCGTCGTCGAGATGGCGGGGCTGGGGCGCAGCGAGTCCCCGAAGCTCCCCGAAGAGCTGGCCGACCTGGCCATGACTCTGCATGCAGAGGCGCCGACCGCGCCGGAACCCGAACCTGAACCCGAAGACGTACCTGCCGAAGGGGCTGAGAAGTGACTCTCGCCGCCGCTACCAACGAAAATCTGGCGCACATCAGCAATGTGCTGGTCTATTCGTCGATGGCCGTCTACACGCTGGCCTTCTTCGCACACATCGCGGAATGGGTCTTCGGCAGCCGCAGCAAGGTCGGCCGCACGGCCGCCGCGCTGACCGGCACCGCCGCCGCGGCCGCCTCGGTCAAGGTCCAGGTGAAGCAGCAGGGCGGCGGCACCGCCGTACTGGACAAGCCGAAGATCGTCACCCGCTCCGCGGCCGGCACCCGGGACGTCCCGGACGGCCCCGGCGCGGCCGGCGGCACCGAGAAGGGCGACCTGTACGGGCGGATCGCCGTCTCGCTGACCGTCCTCGCCTTCCTCGTCGAGGCGGGTGGCGTCATCGCCCGCGCGCTGTCGGTGCAGCGGGCCCCCTGGGGCAACATGTACGAGTTCTCCATCACCTTCTCCACGGTGGCGGTGGGCGCGTACCTCGGCTTCCTGCTCGCCCGGAAGAACGTCCGCTGGATGGGGCTGCTGCTGGTCACCACAGTCCTGCTGGACCTCGGCATCGCCACCACCTGGCTGTACACGGACAGCGACCAGCTGGTGCCCGCCCTCCACTCGTACTGGCTGTGGATCCACGTCTCCACCGCTATCTTCTGCGGCGCGGTCTTCTACCTGGGCGCGGTCGGCACTCTGCTCTACCTGTTCCGCGACAGCTACGAGAACAAGCTGGCGAACGGCGGCAACCCGAGCTCCTTCGCCCGGTCCGTCCTGGAGCGGCTGCCCGCGGCCGCCTCGCTCGACAAGTTCTCGTACCGCATCAACGCCGCGGTCTTCCCGCTGTGGACCTTCACGATCATCGCGGGCGCGATCTGGGCGGGTGACGCCTGGGGCCGCTACTGGGGCTGGGACCCCAAGGAGGTCTGGTCCTTCATCACCTGGGTCGCGTACGCCTGCTATCTGCACGCCCGTGCCACCGCGGGCTGGAAGGGCCGCAAGGCAGCCACCCTGGCGCTCATCGCCTTCGGCTGCTGGCTCTTCAACTACTACGGCGTGAACATCTTCGTCACCGGCAAGCACTCCTACGCCGGCGTCTGAGGTAGGCGTCTGAGGTAGCGGACGCGCCGCCCGGGAGCGACGCTGGTGCCATGAGCGACGCGATCCCGCACGGCACCAGCGAGACCCGGGACGGCGGCGTACATCTACTCCACTTCGAGCTGCGTCTGCCGCACCCGGTGATCCGGACCTGGGCGGCGGTCGCCACGCCGGAGGGCCTGCCGACCTGGCTGGCCGCCGCCGACGTCCTGGAACCGCGGATCGGCGGGGCGGTCGCGCTGCACTGGCTCAACGCCGACGCGGAGGGCCGCCACACCGTCGCCGAGGGCACCGTCACGGCGTGGGACATGGAGCGGGTCGCCGAGTACACGGTCGGCGTCCACGGCCGGATCCGTTTCCATCTGGAGCGCTGCGGCGCGGACGGCACGGCGGGCACGACGCTCCGCTTCACCAATGAGTTCCGGGGCACGGACGAGCTGCGGCTGGACAACCTGGCGGGCTGGCACCACCACTTCGAGCTGCTGGCCGCGGCGTTGGAGGGGCGGCCGATGACGGGCGCGGACTGGGACGCGTGGACGCCGGACCGGTGGGAGCAGCTGCGGTCTCAGTACGCGGCGGTGGAGTACGGCGGACATTCGGGCCCCGCCGGCGATTGAGGCGCTGGGGGTCCCCCGGAACGGGCCGGGTCAGCCCGTCGTGATCGCGTCGAGCTGGGCTCGCAGATAGGTGTGCGAGTCGATGCCCCGTACCTGCGTGCCCGGGTCGCACTCGTAGAAGTAGACCAGCGAGATCAACTCCTCGGCCGGTACGTCCGCCGGCGGCGGCAGCACCCGGTGCCGGCCCGAGCGCCAGCGGCCGTTCGTCCAGCGGGCCATCAGATCCCCGATGTTGATGGTGAAGGCGTCGGGGTCGTACGGCGCGTCCTCCCAGCCGCCCTCGTCCGTGAAGACCTGGAGTCCGCCCCTGCCCGCCTGCCGGTCCAGGACCGTGACCGTGCCGAAGTCGGTGTGCGGGCCGATGCGGAACTGGCCCGGCTGCGGCTCGCCGAGCCGCTCCCGGCTCGGGTACCAGTTCACATTGAAGCCCCAGGTCGGATGCGTGGTGTGGCGGGTGAAGAAGGTCTCAGGCTCGCCCAGCGCGACACCGAGCAGCTCGAGGAGGCGGTCCGACAGCTCCCGCATCTGCCCGAGATACGTCTCCACCAGGGCCCTGAGCCGCGGCACCTCACCCGGCCAGGTGTTGGGCAGGAACCACTCGGCGTCCACCGCCGCAACGCCGGTCGGGTCCTCGGCCGCGAAGGACAGCGACTCCTTCAGGTCCGGCGGGGTCTCGGTGCCCTCCGCATAGCCGTTGGCCTCCGCGCCCGGGCCCAGCCAGCCCCGTCCGCCGACCCGCACGGCGTACGGCTCCTTCGCCTGCGGCGACAGCCGGAAGAACTCACCGGCCGCCTCCCGGATCTCCATCCGCAGCCCCGGATCGACACTATGCCCCGTGACCAGCAGGAATCCGGCGGTCCGCAGGGCCCGGTCGACGCTTGCGCCGATCCGCGCGCGGGCTGCCGGGTCCCCGGAGAACCAGGGGCGCAGATCGATCGTGGGGATCCTGGGTCCAGCCACCTCAGTCGTCCGAGTCACCGATGTCCTCGTTCCACAGCTCGGGGTTGGCCTCGATGAAGTCACGCATCAGGCTTCTGCATTCGCCGTCGTCCAACAGCACGATCTCCACGCCGCATTCGGCCAGCCAGTCGTGCCCGCCGTGGAAGGTGACCGCCTCGCCGATCACCACCCGGGAGATGCCGAACTGCCTGACCAGACCACTGCAGTACCAGCAGGGGGAGAATGTCGTCACCATTGTCGTACCCCGGTACGTGCGCTGCCGCCCGGCCGCCCGGAAGGCCGCCGTCTCCGCGTGCATCGACGGATCACCGTCCTGCACTCGCCGGTTGTGCCCGCGCCCGAGGACGGTCCCGTCCGCCCCGTACAGCGCGGCCCCGATCGGGATCCCGCCCTCGGCGAGCCCGGCCCGCGCTTCCTCGACGGCTGTCGCCAGCCACGTCTCGTACACACCCCGAAACGTATGCCATCGGCGGTGCCGATCGGGCCATCGGCAGGACGCCCCACTGGCTCGTGGACCGCCCAGGGACCCCGCTCGTAGCGTCATGGCCATGAACACAGAGAGCAAGGGCACCCTCGAACTGACCGCGGCCATGGTCCTGTCCGGCACGCTCGGCATCTTCGTCGTCGAGTCCGGCGCGTCGGCCTTCAACGTCGTGTTCTTCCGCGTCCTCTTCGGCGCCCTGGCCCTGGGCGGCTACGTGCTGGCCCGCGGCTACTTCCGCGGCCACGGCTTCACCCCGAAGAAGCTCTCACTGGCCGCGCTCGGCGGCCTGTTCATCGTCTTCAACTGGGTGTTTCTCTTCGAGTCGTACGAGAACACGTCGATCTCGGTGGCGACGGTCGTCTATCACACGCAGCCGTTCTACGTGGTGCTGCTGGGCGCCCTGTTCTTCCGTGAGCGCCTGACCGCGGCGAAGGCGGGCTGGATCGGGCTCGCGTTCGCCGGACTGATCCTCGTCTCCGGGGTGACACCGGCCGACTTCGCCGGCGGCGGGGGCAGCTATCTGCTCGGCGTCGGCCAGGCACTCGCCGCCGCACTCCTCTACGGACTCTCGACGATCGTCACCAAGCGCATCACGGGTGTACGCCCCCACCTGATCGCCCTCGTCCAGGTACTCGTCGGTATCCCGCTGCTGCTGCCCTTCGCGGACTTCGGCGCCATGAGCGGGACCGGCGCGGACTGGGGGTGGCTGATCGGTCTCGGGCTCATCCACACGGGCCTGATGTACGTCCTGATGTACTCCGCGTACCAGAAGCTGCCCACCACGAAGATCGCCGTGCTCGCCTTCACCTACCCGGCCGTCGCGATGGTCGCCGACTGGGCGGTGTACGGACACCACATCGGCCTCGTGCAGGCACTCGGCGTCCCGCTGATCGTGCTCGCGAGCCTCAAGGTGAGCCTCGCCAAGTCGCCGCGCACGGTGGCTGGTTCGACTCCTGCTCCCGCACCAGTCGCATCGTCTCGTCGATGAACAGCCGCACATGGCGCGGCAGCCGCTTCCCCTCCCGCCACGCCACCTGCGTGGAGAGCTGGAACGACGGCTCCCAGGGCAGCGCGACGAGCGTTCCCGAGGCCAGCTCCTGGCGGACCGTCATCCGCGGCAGGAGCGCCACGCCGAGCCCGCCGGCCACACCCCGCTTGGTCGCCTCGATCGTGCCGAACTCCATGAAGGGCGGCGGAGAGCCGGTGCTCTCGCGCAGCTCCTCCTCGAAGAGATCGCGGTACGGGCAGCCCGGCTCCGTACCCACCAGCTGGACCTCCGCCAGATCGACGGTCGCGAGTTTCGCGGCCCCGGCCCCGGGCGCGCTCCTGCTCGCCGCCACGGCGAGCGCATGACCGGGCGCGCAGACCAGCACCAGCGGCTCGGCGGTCAGCACCACGGTCTCCAGGCCGGCGTGCTCCGTCTCGCGCTCCATCAGGAAGCCGATGTCGTACACGCCCTGGCGCAGCGCCTGCCGGGTCTCGTCGCCGAGCGTGGGCCGCAGCGACAGCTTCACCTGCGGATAGCGGTGGTGGAACAACTCGAGCAGCGCGGGCAGCCGGTAGGAGGTCAGCGACTCCATGGTGCCGATGTTGATCGCCCCGGCGGGCTCATCGGCGCCGGTGACGGCGGCCCGGGCCTCATCGTTCAGCTCGATGATCCGCCGGGCGTACGGCAGCAGCCGCTCGCCCGCCTCGGTGAGCCGGATCCTGCTGCCGAGCCGGTCGAAGAGCTCCGTGCCGAGCGAGGTCTCCAGCGAGCGGATCTGGCTGGTCACGCTCGACTGGGCGTACTTCAGCTCCCCGGCCGCCTGGGTGAAGCTGAGGACGGTGGCGACCTTCTCGAAGGTGACCAGCAGGCGCAGTTCCACGTCAGGACTGCTTGGGGTCGTCGCCGTTCTCGCGGCGCTTGAGCTCCTCCTCGCGGCGGCGCAGATCCGCCTCCCAGTCCTTGAGGAGCGCCTCGTCCTTCTTGTTCTCGTCCTTCAGCGACTTGAGGAAGTCGGGGTTGTCGTCGGGCGCGACCCACTCCGTGCGGTGGTTGCGGTGCCACTCGGACGGCGTGCTGCCGCCGCCGGAAGCCTTGCGCGCCCTGCCCGCCACCAGCCAGGCGATCGGGCCGATCAGCACTTCGCCGAAGAGCAGCACGATGATGACCCAGACCACCTTGGGCAGGTGCCGGACCTCCTGCTCGGGGGTGTTGAGGCAGTCGATGAAGGCGTAGATCCACAGCGCCAGGACCAGAAGGAAGGGCAGATACCGGAGCATGGTGGTGCAATCCCCCCGGGGAGCGATGGTGGGGCGCGGCGGGCCCCGGTGACCGGGCCAGGGTAGCGGGTACCGGATACTGGACAGCATGGCTTACGACGATCTTCGCTCCCTGCTCCGGGCGCTGGAGCGCGAGGGAGACCTCAAGCGCATCAAGGCCGAGGTCGATCCCTGTCTGGAGGTCGGGGAGATCGTCGACCGCGTGAACAAGGTGGGCGGACCCGCCTTGCTCTTCGAGAACGTACGCGGGTCGGCGATGCCGCTCGCGATGAACGTCTTCGGGACCGACCGCCGGCTCCTCAAGGCGCTCGGCCTGACGTCCTACTCGGAGATCAGCGACAAGATCGGCGGGCTGCTCAAGCCGGAGCTGCCGCACGGCTTCGTCGGGGTCCGCGAGGCCTTCGGGAAGCTCGGCACGATGGTTCACGTGCCGCCGAAGAAGGTGAAGAACGCGCCGGTGCAGGAGGTGGTCCTGCGCGGCGACGACGTCGATCTGTTGCAGCTGCCCGCACTGTTCACCTGGCCGGAGGACGGCGGGTCCTTCTTCAACCTGGGCCTCACGCACACCAAGCACCCGGAGACGGGGGTGCGCAATCTCGGTCTGTACCGCCTCCAGCGCCACGACCGGAACACCATCGGCATGCACTGGCAGATCCACAAGGACAGCCGCAACCACTACCAGGTGGCGGCCAAACGCGGTGAACGGCTTCCGGTCGCGATCGCCTTCGGCTGTCCGCCCGCGGTGACGTACGCATCGACCGCGCCGCTGCCCGGCGACATCGACGAATATCTCTTCGCCGGCTTCGTGCAGGGCAAGCGGATCGAGATGGTCGACTGCAAGACGGTGCCGCTCCAGGTCCCGGCGAACGCCGAAGTCGTCCTGGAGGGCTGGCTGGAGCCCGGCGAGATGCTGCCGGAGGGCCCCTTCGGGGACCACACCGGCTTCTACACACCGCAGGAGCCGTTCCCGGCGCTGACCATCGACTGCGTCACGATGCGCACGCGGCCGCTGCTCCAGTCGATCGTGGTCGGCCGGCCGCCGACGGAGGACGGGCCGCTGGGGCGGGCGACGGAGCGGTTCTTCCTGCCCCTGCTCAAGATCATCGTGCCGGACATCGTGGACTACCACCTGCCCGAGTCGGGCGGCTTCCACAACTGCGCGATCGTCTCGATCGACAAGAAGTACCCCAAGCACGCGCAGAAGGTCATGCACGCGATCTGGGGCGCGCACATGATGTCGCTGACGAAGCTGATCGTGGTCGTGGACGCGGACTGCGACGTGCACGATCTGCACGAGGTCTCGTGGCGGGCGCTCGGCAACACCGACTACGCCCGTGACCTGACCGTCGTCGAGGGCCCGGTCGACCATCTCGACCACGCCTCGTACCAGCAGTTCTGGGGCGGCAAGGCGGGCATCGACGCGACGAAGAAGCTCCCCGAGGAGGGGTACGTCCGGGACGGCGGCTGGCCGAACATGGTCGAGTCCGACCCTCAGACGGCGGCGAAGGTCGACCGCCGCTGGAAGGAGTACGGCCTGTGAGCAGCGCTGCCGCAGCGGTACCGGGACCGGGCAGGACCAAGGCGTTCCTGCGGCTCGTCATGATCGAGCACTCCGTCTTCGCGCTGCCCTTCGCGTACATCGCGGCCCTCACCGCGATGTTCCGGCTCGACCAGAACATCCACTGGGGGCGGCTGCTGCTGGTCACGCTCGCCATGGTCGGGTTGCGTACGTTCGCGATGGCCTGCAACCGGATCATCGACCGCGAGATCGACGCCCGTAACCCGCGTACCGCCGGGCGCGAGTTGGTGACCGGTGCGGTCTCGGTCCGGTCCGCGTGGACCGGCGCGCTGATCGCGGTCGTGGTCTTCCTGGGCGCGGCGGCCGCCCTGAACCCGCTCTGTCTCGCGCTCGCCCCCATCGCCGTGATCCCGATGGTGGTCTATCCGTACGGCAAGCGGTTCACGAACTTCCCGCACGCCATCCTCGGCCTCGCCCAGGCCATGGGCCCGGTCGGCGCCTGGATCGCGATCACCGGGCAGTGGTCCTGGGACGCGGTGATCCTCGGTCTCGCGGTCGGTGTCTGGATCGGCGGTTTCGACCTGATCTTCGCCTGCCAGGACGTCCAGGCGGACCGCGCGCACGGCGTGCTGTCGGTCCCGGCCCGCTTCGGCATCCCGGCGGCGCTGTACGGGGCGCGGGCCTCGCACGTCGTGACGACGGTGCTGCTGGTCTGGTACGCCCTGGCGACGGATGCGGGCGGGTTCTTCTGGACGGGCCTGGTGATCGTCTCGGTGGCCTTCTTCTACGAGCACTCCATCGTGACCCCGCACGACCTGTCCCGTCTGAACCGTGCGTTCTTCACGGTGAACGGTCTGATCGGGATCGTCCTTTTCGTGTGCGCGCTGCTCGATCTGCTGGTGCGCGGCCTCACTGTGTGACCGGCGGATAGGCTCAACGGCATGAACGACGCCAAGCGCACCCCGTGGGTGGTGGGGGTATCCGGTGCGTCCGGGACCCCCTATGCCGCCGCCGTGCTGCGTGGGCTGCTGGCCGCGGGCGAGAGCGTGGACCTGGTGATCAGCCGGGCCTCGCGGCTGACTCTGCTCGACGAGACCGGGATCGCCTTCCGCGACGCGCACTGGCGCGACGATCTGCGGGAGTGGCTGGCGCGCGGGGCCGACGGGAAACCGGGCACCTTCCGGGTGGACGTCGACGACGTACGGCACTGGGCCGCGGGGGATCTGGCCGCCGGGCCGTCCTCGGGCTCGTATCCCGTCAAGGGGATGCTGATTGTGCCCGCGTCGACGGCGTGTGTGGCCGGGGTCGCGCTCGGGCTCTCGAAGGATCTGCTGCAGCGTGCCGCGAGCGTGACGCTCAAGGAGCGTCGACGGCTTGTGGTCGCGGTGCGGGAGACCCCGCTGAACGGAGGGACCCTCAGACATCTGGTGGCGCTCGACGAAGCGGGCGCCGTGGTGCTGCCCGCCTCTCCTGCGTTCTATGCGGGGGCGACGCACATCCAGGATCTGGTGGACTTCGTCGCGGGGCGGGTGCTGGACGCGGCCGGGGTGCCGCATCAGCTGTACCGCCGTTGGGAGGGAGAGCTGGGTGGCTCTCGTACGGATTAGTCCCGATTAGCCCGGACTAGCGCTTCTTGGCGCGGCGGGCCGTGCGGTTTGAAGGATCGCCACGGAAAGTGTGAAAGATTCACAGGGTGTTGACCCTGCGCACCTTGGATTCTAAAGTAGACTTGCGAGATTGTTGAATAATGGAAGGGTCCAGACATATGGACGCGGTGGACAGGCAGCTCATCCAGGCCCTCAGGGAGAACGGCAGGGCCTCGTATGCCGAGCTCGGCCGGCTCGTCGGGCTCTCCGGGCCCTCCGTCACCGACCGCATCAACCGCCTTGAGGCGGCAGGCGTCATCACGGGTTACCGCGCCACCGTCGACGCAGCCTCGCTCGGCCTCGGCGTCACCGCCCTGATCGGCATTTCGCTCTCCGACGCCGCCGACCACGAGGATGTGGCGCGCCGGCTGAAGGACCTCGCCGAGATCGAGGACTGCTGGTTCATCGCGGGCGACGACTCGTACATGCTCAAGGTGCGGGCGAGCGACGTGGACGGTCTGGAGAAGACGATCCGCCGGCTCTCCGGCACACGGGGAGTCTCGCGGACGCGCACCACGATCGTGCTCTCCACCAAGTGGGAGAACCGGGTCGGGGATCTGCCCGAACAGGGCTGACGCGGAACGCCAATGGGGGTCCCCCGCCTGAAAAGTGCGGGGGGAAGTACGGTTGACGAAGCGCTCGGAGGTCCGGGGGGTGGCCCCCGGAAGACACAGCACGAGACATACAGGAGGCGGGCCGTACATGGACGCGGGGCTCAAGCGCGAGCTGGAGGAGAAGGTCCGGGCCGGTGAGCGGCTGAGCCGCGAGGACGGCATCGCCCTCTACGAGTCGGACGATCTGGCCTGGCTCGGCGGTCTCGCCCACGAGGTGCGCACGCGCAAGAACGGCGACGTCGTCCACTTCAACGTCAACCGCCACCTCAACATGACGAACGTGTGCACCGCGTCGTGCGCGTACTGCTCGTTCCAGCGCAAGCCGGGCGAGAAGGACGCGTACACCATGCGCATCGAGGAGGCCGTCCGCCTCGCCAAGGCGATGGAGAACGAGAACCTCACCGAGCTGCACATCGTCAACGGGCTCCACCCCAACCTGCCGTGGCGCTACTACCCGCGCTCGCTCTCCGAGCTGAAGAAGGCCCTGCCCAACGTCTCCCTGAAGGCTTTCACCGCCACCGAGATCCACCACTTCGAGACGATCTCGGGGCTCAGCGCGAGCGAGATCCTCGACGAGCTGATCGAGGCCGGTCTGGAGTCGCTGACCGGCGGCGGCGCCGAGATCTTCGACTGGGAGGTCCGGCAGCACATCGTCGACCACCGCACGCACTGGGAGGACTGGTCGCGCATCCACCGGCTCGCGCACGAGAAGGGTCTCAAGACCCCTTCCACGATGCTTTACGGCCACATCGAAGAGCCCAGGCACCGGGTCGACCACGTCCTTCGGCTGCGGGAACTCCAGGACGAGACCGGCGGCTTCCAGGTCTTCATTCCGCTGCGCTACCAGCACGACTTCGTGGACGTGAAGGACGGCAAGGTCCGTAACCGCCTTCAGGCGCGGACGACGATGGCGACCGGCGCCGAGGCGCTGAAGACCTTCGCGGTCTCCCGGCTGCTGTTCGACAACGTCCAGCACGTCAAGGTCTTCTGGGTGATGCACGGCGTGCAGACCGCCCAGCTTGCGCTGCAGCACGGCGCCGACGACATGGACGGCTCGGTCGTCGAGTACAAGATCACGCACGACGCGGACAACTACGGCACGCCGAACAAGCTGACCCGCGACGATCTGCTCGACCTGATCCGCGACGCGGGCTTCCGCCCGGTGGAGCGGAACACGCGCTACGAGATCATCCGCGAGTACCCGGGCCCGGATGCCGGCCGCCGTGAGTCGCCGCAGCCGATGCGAGTCTGACGCGCGGGGCTCCCCGAGCGCCTCGTCGTCACAAGCCCCGGCCCCAGGCCGGGGCTTCTCACGTGACGGACACCCGTTGAGGCGGTGGCGCGGTAATGGCTAGCATCCATTCATGCCCCTTACGTTTCGGCTGGACCCGTCGATCGACCGTGACCTGCGGGACGGGATCGTCGCGCTCTGGGTCGATGTGTCCAATGCCGGCGGTTCCGTCGGCTTTGTGCCGCCCGTCGATGCCGATGCCGTGCGGCCCGAGCTGGTGAAGCATCTGGCCTCGATGGCCGGAGGGCGGACCCGGCTGCTCGTGGGGTACGACGAGGAAGGCGTCGTGGCGGCCACCGCCTTCTTCACGTACAACACCCACCGGCTGATGCGGCATTGGGTCTGGCTGTACACGGTCATGGTCCACCCCCGACACCAGGGCGCGGGGTACGGCCGCGATCTGATGGCCGCGGTGGCCGAGGCCGCCCGCAGCTTCGAGGGCATCGAGGCGATACGGCTCACCTGCCGGGGCGGCACCGGCGTGGACCGCTTCTACGCCGCCTGCGGCTACAAGGAGGTCGGGCGGGTGCCCGGCGCGATCCGGGTGGCCGCGGGCGACGACCGCGACGACATCATGATGCTGCTCCCGCTGAACTGATCGCCCTGGATCGCCTGTCCGCCGCCCGGCCGCAACCCTCATCGAGGCCCTGCAGTCCGCCCCATTTGCCCGGCGTGCTTCACTGGACGGGCACGAGCTGTCGTACGAGAGAGAAGGCCCACCGTGTCCGCTGCCAAGTCGAGCGCCGCGATCCGGTACACCACCCTGCGTCTGGCCATCTTCATCGGCTGCCTCGTCGTCGTCGGCGGCCTGGTCCAGGTCGGCGTACTGCCCAAGGGACTGGGCGACTCGAACTTCGTCTGGGTCGTCCTGCTCGCGCTCGTGCTCTCCGCGCCGCTGAGTTTCGTACTGCTGCGCAAGCAGCGCGACGCGATGTCCGAGCAGCTCGCACCCAGGATCGACGAGGCGAAGGCCCGTTTTGAGGCGAACCGTTCGCAGGAGGACGGCGCCGTCCAGTAGGCGCCGCGTCCAGACGTCGCGTCAGTTGCCGCGCCTCTTTCCCGCGGGAACGGCAGAGCGCTGCGGCCGCGTCCCGACGGGCTGCCGCCGAGCGCGCTGCGCCGGCTCGGGAACCGCAGCGAGGCGCTGAGCGGCGAACTCACGGTTGGCGATGGTCTGCTTGCGAAACGCGTCGGGCACGTCGGGCAGCGCGAGAAGGCTGTCGCACGCCTGCAGCGAGCGGGGGTAGTCGCCCACCCAGTAGGCGGTGATCGAGAACTCGAACAGCAGCCCCCAGCGGTACACCCACGGCTGGATGAACAGCAGGTCGTCCGGCTGCTCCTTGCCGAGTGCGGCGCAGGCGAACGCGTGCGCGGCATGATGGCGGCCAAGTCTGCGCAGCCGCGACGCCAGTTCGTAACAGGCTTCGAGCCGCTGCGGGCGGGACTCCCAGGCGCGTGCGAAGGCGTCCATGGCGGCCGGCCAGTCGTCGGAATCGGCCTTGAGGATGCCGACCTGCAACAGCGAGTAGTACACCTCCTCGAGCCAGCCCCCCATCTGCGCGCGGCGCTCGTACAGGGCGATCGCCTCGTCGGTCCGGTGCATGTCGCGCATGGTCTGTGCCAGATAGAAGACCGTGCGGGAGTCGGCGGGGTTCCGCTCGAGTTCGGCGCTCAGCAGGCGCGCGTCGCGCTCGAACTTGTCGTGCCGTGAGCCTCCGTCGGCGAAGTCCTCGATGACGAGTGCGTCGAGATTCTGCTGGGCGCCCTGGCGGTCGGCGGTGAGGTACTCATGGGTGACGCCCTCGTAGCGCCAGGCGATGGACCCCCGGACCAGGCGCTTGATGCGGTACTCCAACGCGCCTTCGTGCCGCAGCATGTACGAGTCGGCGGTCAGCCGGGGCAGCGGGCCGTCCTGCCGGATCACGTGGTCGGCGTCGAGGAGGAGCAGATAGTCGGCCTTGCCGCGGGCGTGCCTGATGTTCAGGGTCCGGTTGTGGCCGAAATTGACCCAGGGCTCTTCGTGCAGTTCGCCCGGGATGCCGTCCAGTGCCGAACGGATCAGCTGCTGGGTACCGTCGGTCGAGCCGGTGTCGGAGATCACCCAGGTGTCCACCAAGTCCCGTACGGAGGCGAGGCATCGCTCGATGACTTTCGACTCGTTCTTGACGATCATGCACAGGCACACGGACGGCTTCACGGGCATCACCCTTTTCCGGCGGGTCGGTCCGGCGGCGACCCTATGCAGCACGCCTGTTGGCGAGGCGACGGCACGCCGATGTCCGTGCCGCGTTCGCGTCTGCGTACGCCCATTGGTGTGTCTCTCATAGGCCATTGCGTTGATAGCTCCGCGAGCCTCTCAAGACGTTGCGACCGCGAACCGATGATGCCGAGGGAAGCCCGAACTCGCTTCCGGAGCTTCACTCAAACCGGTTCAAGAAGGAGCAGTGTATGAGTCCTGAGAACAGGACCAAGTCCCCTCTGGGCCCGCTTCCGAGGCGGCGTGCCTGGGTGACCGGCGGATCGATCGCGTCGCTCGCTCTCGTGCTTTCGGGGATCGCGAGCCCCGCGATCGCCACGGCGGAGAGCGTCAAGGCGAACGCCGGAACCACCATCGCGGCCCCCGCGGGCCACGAAATGACCGTAGCCGACCGCGGTCCGAGGGGTCCGCGAGGGCCGGAGGGGCCGAAGGGTCACACGGGTCCGACGGGTCCGACCGGTCCCACGGGTCCGACGGGTCCGACGGGTCCGACGGGTCCGACCGGTCCTCCCGGTCTGGACGGCCTGGACGGTGCCACGGGTGCGACGGGCGACACCGGTCCGACGGGTCCGTGCAACGACATCGACACCTTCAACCCCCTCGTGGTTGCACCGGTCGTCACCACCCACCAGTTCAGCGCCGCGCTCATCGACGGGGTCGCGTTCGCAGGCATCCGGACGGTCCCCGGCGGTGTCTACGACTGGGAGAACATCAGCAACACGGGCGACACCTTCCCGACGGACGCCTGCGCCATCTCGGTGTCCAGCAACGGGACGCCGGGCACGGCCTCGGTCCAGGTGTCGACCGAGGGCGGAGAGGTGTGGGAGACCACCTGCGACCTGAACTTCGTGTCGCCCGGGCCTCCGCCGGTGCTGGTGCCGACCTTTGCGTGCACCGAGGTCTGGACGCAGCAGGTCACCCCGGCCCTCCTCCTCCTGTCGTCCGTTGACCAGAGCCAAGTGAAGGGCGTCATCCCGAACGCCAAGGGCAAGAAGTTCTCCTGACTCGGGTAGTGGTTCCGGCCCGGTTGCAGTACTGACCTGGTCGAGCTCGTGACGACGCGTGCTGTGCCCGTTCCGCGGGTGCAGCACGCGTCTTCGTGTGCGGCGAGTTCGGCGCATTGCGGCCGGCCCGTCCCGCGTCCCGGCCGCGTCCCGCCCGATCTGCGGTGGCCGTAGGCTTACCGCGGAGTCGGGGGTGTGGGGCGGGAGGATTTCTGAACATGGGTGCTGTGAAGGGCGCGAGGGCCAAACGGATGCCGCGCGCCGTGCGCGAGCGGCAGATGATGGACGCCGCCGTGCAGACCTTCGGGCAGCGCGGCTACCGGGCGGCCTCGATGGACGAGATAGCGGAGCTCGCAGGGGTCTCCAAGCCTCTGGTCTATCTGTACCTGAACTCCAAGGAAGAGCTCTTCACCGCGTGCATCCGGCGTGAGGCGGAGGCGCTGATCGCCGCCGTCCAGGCCGGGGTCGAGCCGGGGCTGTCGGCGGACCGTCAACTGTGGGCGGGACTTGCGGCGTTCTTCACGCACACCGCCGAGAACCCGGACGGCTGGGCGGTGTTGCACCGTCAGGCGCGTACGCACGGGGAGCCGTTCGCCGCGGAGGCGTCGGCGATGCGGGACGAGATGCTGGCATACGTGACCGTTCTGATCGGCGCCGCGGCGCGCGAGACCCACCGGGACCCCGAGCTTGCCCGCCGCGATGTGGCGGGTCTCGCGCAGGCGCTGGTGGGCGCCGCGGAGTCGCTCGCGGGGTGGGCCAACGAGACCGAGGGCCTGTCGGCGAAGGAAGCCGCGGGGACGCTGATGAACTTTGCCTGGACGGGGCTGGGGGGCCTTATGAAGGGTGAGCGCTGGTCTCCCCGTTGAGACGCTCCGACGGGGGCCGCCGGGAGCCGACGGGGGCGTCTGCCGGGGCGCGTCGGGTGAACTCAGGGTGGTCGCGCGAGTGCGGTTCGCCACAGTCGGGGTTCGGAGCGGGTCGGGCTACCGGTGCGTAGGGCATCGCACATCGCCGCCCCGAGCAGGGGCGATGCCGCTTCGACGGGGTACATGGGGTCGGGCGCCGCCCGTGGCCTGTGCCTTGCACACCAGGCGAGTCGGGTCAACGCTGGATAAACTCCTCGTTTGCCGTGCGCGGAATGGGGATTCGCAGCGCACTCCACACGACGACGGAGAGTGAGAGATGCGTACGAGCCAGCCCGGTGACCACCGGAGCAAACCCGCACCACATGTCCTGTCGGCCGGCGAACGGTGCGCTGTATGACCGTCGCCCCGGAGTCCCCGACTCTTCTCGATCCGCTGCTGGACGAAGCGCCCGCACCGGCCCTGTTCGCCGCCGGTGCCGCCGCTCCTGAGCGAACCCTGCTGGACATCCTCGACGAGACCGCCCGGCGTCACCCGGACGCAGCAGCCGTCGACGACGGCACGGCGCCGCTCAGCTACCGGGCACTGCTCGCTGAGGTCGAGGCGCTGCGACTGCGTCTCGCCGACGCCGGGATAGGCCTCGGCGACCGGGTCGGTGTGCGGGTGCCGTCCGGGACCGCCGATCTCTATGTGTCGATCCTCGCCGTGCTCGCCGCCGGTGCCGCCTACGTCCCCGTCGACGCCGAGGACCCCGACGAGCGCGCCGAGCTGGTCTTCTCCGAGGCCGCGGTCGGCGCCGTCATAGGCGCCGGGCGCCGGATCGAGGCGCTGGGCCCGGCGGGCGGGCGCCACGGCAGCCGGCCCGGACCCGACGACGACGCGTGGATCATCTTCACCTCCGGCTCCACCGGCAAGCCCAAGGGTGTCGCCGTCAGCCACCGCAGCGCCGCCGCCTTCGTCGACGCCGAGGCCCGGCTCTTCCTGGCCGGGGAGCCGCTCGGCCCCGGCGACCGCGTCCTGGCCGGGCTCTCCGTCGCCTTCGACGCCTCCTGCGAGGAGATGTGGCTGGCCTGGCGGCACGGGGCGTGCCTGGTGCCCGCTCCCCGCTCGCTCGTACGGACCGGCCTGGACCTCGGTCCCTGGCTGGTGGAGCAGCGCATCACCGTCGTGTCGACGGTTCCCACGCTCGCCGCGCTCTGGCCCGCCGAGGCGCTGGACGACGTACGCCTGCTGATATTCGGCGGCGAGGCCTGCCCGCCCGAGCTGGCCGAGCGCATGGCCGTCGAGGGGCGCGAGGTCTGGAACACCTACGGCCCCACCGAGGCCACCGTCGTCGCCTGCGCCGCGCCGCTGACCGGCGAGGGGCCGGTACGGATCGGTCTGCCGCTCGACGGCTGGGAGCTCGCCGTCGTGGACGCCCGCGGTGAGGTCGTGCCGATGGGCGAGAGCGGCGAGCTCGTCATCGGTGGCGTCGGCCTCGCCCGCTACCTGGACGCCGGCAAGGACGCCGAGAAGTACGCCCCGCTGCCCGCGCTCGGCTGGGCCCGCGCCTACCGCAGCGGCGACCTGGTCCGGGCCGAGGCGGACGGCCTGCTCTTCGTCGGCCGCGCGGACGAGCAGATCAAGCTCGGCGGCCGGCGCATCGAACTCGGTGAGATCGACGCGGCGCTGCAGGCGCTCCCGGGCGTCGCGGGGGCCGCGGCTGCGGTCCGCACGACGGGCGCGGGGCATCAGCTGCTGGTGGGCTACGTGGTGCCGAGCGGACCCGCGGCGGCTGCGGACGGCGCGGACTGCACGGACTGCATGGACGGCACGGCCTCCGGCTCCGGTGCGGCCGATGCTGTCGAGTCCGCCGCTCCCGGCGGCACGGTCGCGGGCTCGGCCGACCGTGCCCCCGGCGCCGCGGCCTCCGGCCCGGTGGCCGATGCTGTCGAGTCCGCCCCGCGCGCCGAAGACGCCGACGCCTGCGACGTGATCGGCGACGCGTTGCCCTTCGACACCGTGCCCTTCGATCACGCCGACGCCGTCGCGCGGCTCCGCAAGGAGCTGCCCGCCGCTCTCGTGCCGCTGCTCGCAGTCGTGGACACCCTTCCGACCCGTACCTCGGGCAAGGTGGACCGGGCCGCGTTGCCGTGGCCCTTGCCCAGCCTTCAGACACCGGACAAGCAGGTCGCCGAGCTCACGCCCGCCGAGGCCTGGCTCGCCGAGCAGTGGGCCGACCTCCTCGGCGCGCCGGTGAGCGGCCCCGACGCGGACTTCTTCGCGAGCGGCGGCGGCAGCCTGGCCGCAGCGCAGCTGGTGTCCCGGATCCGGGAGCGGTACGCCACCGGGTCGGTCGGCGACATCTACCAGAACCCGACCCTCGGCGCGCTCGCCCGGACACTGGAAGAGACCTCCACCTCAGGCGCGCACACCCGCGAGATACGCCCGGTGCCGCGCCGTACCGGCCTCGCGCAACTGCTGCTCCTGCTGCCGCTGTTCGGCGTGGCCGGGCTGCGCTGGGGCGTGGTCGCGGCCGCCGTCAACAACCTCATCGGCCTGCCCTGGGCGCTCGCCGTGTCCTGGTGGTGGCTCGCCCTCGGCTGGCTGCTGGTCCTCAGCCCGGCCGGCCGGATCGTGATCGCGGCGGGCGGCGCGCGGCTGCTGCTGCGCGGCCTGCGCCCCGGCACATATCCGCGCGGCGGCTCCGTCCATCTGCGGCTGTGGACCGCGGAACGCCTCGCCGACGTGAGCGGCGCGACCAGCCTCGCCGGAGCCTGGCTCACGTACTACGCACGAGCCCTCGGCGTCCGTATCGGCGAGGGCGTCGATCTGCACGCCCTGCCGCCGGTGACGGGCATGCTGCGGCTCGGCAAGGGCTGCGCGGTCGAGCCCGAGGTGGATCTGTCCGGGCACTGGCTCGACGGCGACCGGCTGCACATCGGCGACATCCGGATCGGTGCGGGTGCCACGGTCGGCGCCCGCAGCACGCTCTTCCCCGGCGCGCGGATCGGCAAGCGGGCCGAGATCGCCGCGGGGTCGGGCGTGAGTGGGACGGTCCCGGCGGGCGAGCGCTTCTCGGGTGTGCCCGCCACGCGCAAGGGCAAGGCCAACCGCAATCTCCCCGAAGGCCGCCCGCCCCGCAGACGCCGCTGGATCGGGATCTACTCGCTGACCTCACTGCTTCTGGGACTGCTGCCCGCACTCGCGGCGCTTCCGGGACTGCTGGTGATCGGCCTGTTCCTGCGCGGCCGCACCGGTTTCGGCGAGGCGCTGACGGCCGCCCTGACCGCCGTGCCGATCGCGACGGTTGTCGCCGTGGTGAGCTACGCGCTGATCGTCCTCGCCGGAGTGCGGCTGCTCAGCATCGGCCTGCGCGAGGGCTACCACCCCGTGCACGGCCGGGTGGCCTGGCAGGCATGGGCGACCGAACGGCTGATGGACATGGCCCGGGTGCACCTCTTTCCGCTGTACGCGAGCCTGTTCACGCCCGTGTGGCTGCGGGCGCTCGGTATGAAGGTCGGCCGCCGGGTCGAGGCGTCGACCGTGCTTGCGCTGCCCGCGATGACGACGGTTGGCGACGGCGCGTTCCTCGCCGACGACACGATGGTGGCGAGCTACGAACTCGGCGGCGGCTGGCTCCGTATCGCCGAGGCCCGCATCGGCAAGCGGGCCTTCCTCGGCAACTCCGGGATGACCGCCGCGGGCCGCTCCGTCCCCAAGCGCGGCCTGGTCGGCGTGCTGTCGGCCACCCCGAAGCGGGCGAAGGCGGGCAGCTCCTGGCTCGGCATGCCGCCGATGAAGCTGCCCCGGGCGGCCGAGAAGGGCGACCAGAGCCGTACGTTCGACCCGCCCAAGCGGCTGATGTGGGCGCGCGCGGCGGTCGAGCTCTGCCGGATCGTGCCGCTCATGTGCGGCGCGGCGCTCGCCGTGCTCGCGCTGGTGGCCTTCGGTCTGCTGGCCGGCCGCATCGGCGTCCTGCTCGCGGCGCTGTCCGGCGGCGGGCTCCTGCTCGCTTGCGGCCTTGCGGCCTGCGTCGTCGCGATCGCCGCCAAGTGGCTGCTGGTGGGCCGCTTCCGGGCGGTCGAGCACCCGCTCTGGTCGTCGTTCGTGTGGCGCAACGAGCTCGCGGACACCTTTGTCGAGGTGCTCGCCGTGCCGTGGCTGGTCGGTGCGATCTCCGGCACGCCGCTGATGAATCTGTGGCTGCGCGGCCTCGGCGCCCGCATCGGCCGCGGGGCCTGGTTCGATTCCTACTGGCTGCCGGAGGCCGACCTCGTCACCGTCGGCGGCGGCGCCAGTGTCAATCGGGGGTGTGTTGTGCAGACCCACCTCTTCCATGACCGGATCATGCGTATGGACAATGTCGTACTCGGAGCGGGCGCGACGCTCGGTCCGCACGGCATCGCGCTGCCCGGCGCGGTCATCGGTGACCACGCGGCGGTCGGTCCGGCGTCGCTGGTGATGCGCGGGGAGAGCGTGCCCGCGGGCACCCGCTGGCTGGGCAACCCGATCGCGGCATGGAAGCAGTGACGTACGAGAGCAACAGCGAGCAACAGCACTAAGGACGCACGAGGGTGACGGATTCGTACTTCCCGCAGCACGGCGACAGCGGCTACCGCACCACGGCGTACGACCTGGAGCTGGACTACCGTCCGCACACCGGACGGCTCTCCGGCCGGGCCAGGATCAGCGCCGTCGCCGAACGCCAGCTGTCCGGACTCGCCCTCGATCTCGGCCCGTTCAGGATCAACCGGGTCCTGGTGGACGGCGGCCGCCCGGCCCGGTACACGCACCGGGACGACAAGCTCCGGGTGCGGCCAGCCCGGCCGCTGCGGGCCGGGGCCGCGTTCACCGTCGAGGTGCGCTACACCGGCGTGCCCCGCCCCGTCCGCACCCGCGACTGGGGCGACCTCGGCTGGGAACAGCTGGAGGAGGGGGCGCTGGTGGCCTCGCAGCCGATCGGCGCGCGGTCCTGGTTCCCGTGCAACGACCGCCCCGACGACAAGGCCCGCTACCGGATCGCGGTGACCGCCCCGACCCCGTACACCGTGGTCGCCAACGGCGCCCTCACCTCCCGTACGATCAGCGCCTCCACCACCACCTGGGTGTACGAGCAGCCCGCGCCGATGGCCAGCTATCTGGCGACCGTCCAGATCGGCCCGTACGAACTGGTCGATGTCGCGCACGCGGGCAGGGTGCCGCAGCCGGCTGCCGTGCCCCGGAGCCTGCTCGATCGCTTCGAGCGCGACTTCGCCCGGCAGCCGCAGATGATGACCGCCTTCACGGACCTCTTCGGTCCCTATCCGTTCGACGACTACGCCGTCGTGGTGGTGGACGAGAAACTGGACGTGCCCGTCGAGGCGCAGGGCCTGTCGATCTTCGGCGCCAACCATGTGGACGGGCGGCGCGGCAGCGAGCGCCTGGTCGCGCACGAGCTCGCCCACCAGTGGTTCGGCAACAGCCTGACCGTCGCCGACTGGCGGGACATTTGGCTCAACGAGGGCTTCGCGAAGTACGCCGAGTGGCTCTGGTCCGAAGTCTCCGGAGGACCGTCGGCGGCCGCGATCGCGGCCAAGTCCCGGGCCCGGCTGGCCCTGATGCGCCAGGACATCCGCATCGCCGACCCCGGCCAGCGGCGGCTTTTCGACGACCGGGTCTACGAGCGCGGCGGCCTTACGCTGCACGCGCTGCGCACGGTGATCGGGCACGCGGCGTTCGTATCGCTGCTGCGTGAGTGGACGACGGCGCACCGCCACGGCTTGGTGAGGACCGAGGACTTCATCGCGCTGGCGCAGCGGCACTCGGCGCATCCGCTGGAGGGTCTGTTCAGGATGTGGCTGTACGACGAGAAGCTTCCCGCGCTGCCGCAGCCGCGCCGCTGACCGGCACGACGCGCCGCCCCGGGCGCCCGCCAAGATCGACCGGACGGGGCCTAGTCGGCGCGGGCGGCGCGCCACTCCCGTACGACCGCGTCGATGTCGAAGGGCATGATGCCCAGCGGCGGACCCGGCGGCGGGCGGCGGATCGCCGCCTCGATCTTCTCGTTGACGTCGGTGAGGATGCGGCGCACCTGGGACTCTGTGACGGCCCGGTCGACCGACTCCCGCGCGTCCTCGGCCTCCTTGCGCAGGGCGAGCGCGGGAGGCAGGACCGAGACGCCCTCGCGGTGCATCTTGCCCTTGACCCACCACAATTCGTCGTACGGGGCCGTGTCGTCGGGCAGGGGCTTTCCGAAGCCCGGCAGATCCTTGAAGTCCCCGCGCTCCGAAGCGTCCCGGATCTGCTTGTCGACCCACGATTCGAAGCTGACACCAGGGGGCTTGCGTTCGGTCACGGTCCGCTCCTCCCGTTTCGTCGTTCCATCGTAGGCGGGTACGAGGCCGGCGCAGGGCCCTCGCGGAGCGGTACCGCCGAAAAGGCAGGAGCCCCGTTCCACAGGGGACGGGGCTCCTTGGTACTGCTAAGTCGTGCGCGATCGCCGACCCTGGCTGACTAGGCCGGGGTGACGTTCTCCGCCTGCGGGCCCTTCGGGCCCTGAGTGACGTCGAAGTTCACGACCTGGTTCTCCTCGAGAGAGCGGAAACCAGACGCGTTGATCGCGGAGTAGTGGACGAAGACATCCGGGCCGCCGCCGTCCTGGGCGATGAAGCCGAAGCCCTTTTCAGCGTTGAACCACTTGACGGTTCCGGTAGCCATAAGCCCTCCTTGGGCCAAAGGGTTGCCCTGCTCCAGAACCTGCAAGAAGTCTGAAAACTACAAAAGCCTGCGGGTTACATGCTCCGCAGGCTCTGTACTGCAAGGGAAACCAAACTGCAACTTGCGTTGAGCCTAGCACGCAGCGTGGGCGCAGCGGTAGAGGGAAAGATCACGTCACCCGGACGTTTGAAGCGATCTTGTTTCTGCTGACGAATCGCCGATGAACCGCAGCTCGGAGGGGGTGCACACCGCCCGGCGCCGCCCGCAGTACGCCACAGGTCTAGCCTCACGATGTGCACAGTCTTGGAGAAGGCCCAGCAACCGACCACCCTCGTGTCCGGCCCCGTGTCGGACACATCCAGTTCCTGAACTGCATGCCCCTCTACTGGGGGCTGGCGCGTACCGGAACTCTCCTCGATCTCGAGCTGACCAAGGACACCCCGGAAAAGCTCAGCGAGCGGCTGGTGCGCGGCGAACTCGACATCGCGCCGATCACTCTTGTCGAATTCCTGCGCAATGCCGGCCAGCTCGTCGCCTTCCCCGATCTCGCGGTCGGCTGCGACGGTCCCGTGATGTCCTGCGTGATCGTCTCCCAGGTGCCGCTGGAGCACCTGGACGGGGCGCGGGTCGCGCTCGGCTCCACCTCGCGTACGTCCGTACGGCTGGCCCAGCTGCTGCTGGCCGAGCAGTACAAGGTGACGCCGGACTACTACACGTGCCCGCCCGATCTCGGCCTGATGATGCAGGAGGCGGAGGCGGCCGTGCTGATCGGGGATGCCGCGCTGCGCGCCTCGCTGCACGATGCGCCCCGGCTCGGTCTCACGGTCCACGATCTTGGGCTGATGTGGAAGGAGTGGACCGGGCTGCCCTTCGTCTTCGCGGTGTGGGCTGCGCGCAAGGAGTATCTGGCGCGCGAGCCGGCGGTCGTACGGGAGGTGCACGAGGCATTCCTCGCCTCGCGTGACCTCTCGCTCCAGGAGGTCGTCAAGGTCGCCGAGCAGGCCGCGCGCTGGGAGGCCTTCGACGCGCAGCTCCTGGAGCGCTACTTCCGCACGCTGGATTTCCGCTTCGGCCCCGAGCAGCTCGCCGGCGTACGGGAGTTCGCGCGGCGGACCGGTCCCACGACGGGGTTTCCCGCGGACGTGGCGGTCGAGCTGCTCGGCGGCCGGTAGCGACAGCCGGTAGCGACAGCGGGGGCGCGGCCGCCGGCGACGTGGCGGCCGGTGGCGCCCCGGCCCCTGTGACGGCTAGGACGAAGGTATGGGGGCCTGCATGTGCTCGCTGATCCACTGGATGGATCCGTCCTCCATGCCCTTCACATAGGTCTTGGCGTTGTGCTCGCCGTCCCGGATGAGCTGGAGGCGGGTCTTGACCGGCCCCTTGCCGTAGTCGCGGATGAAGCTCTTGACGCGCTTCACCCCCGACTCCTTGGTGCCGATCTGGAAGGCCAGATAGACGTCGTTGTCCTTGGTGTCGGGCTTGGCGGACAGCGCCTTGGCGAGCTTCTCCGGGTTGTTGGCCTGGCGCTGGGTCTCGTGGCCGGCCCAGAGCGGCGAGTCCGGGACGGTGTCCGGGCCCGAGGCGATCACGGCCTTGAACTTGTCCGGGTGCTGCAGCACGGACTTGAGGCCCACGAACGCACCGGACGAGGAGCCCATGAAGGCCCAGCCGTCGCGGGACTTGAAGGTGCGGAAGTTGGCCCTCACGAAGTCGGGGACGTCCTCGGTCATCCAGGTGCCCATCTTGGGCTGCCCCGGGATGTCGCTGCCGTCGTAGTAGTACTTGGCATCCGGGTTCAGCACCGGCATGACCACGATGAACGGCAGGCTCTTGCCCTCCTTCGACCACTTGCTGATGCTGCTCTGCAGCTTGAGGTCGGTGCCCATCCAGTAGTTCTTGGGGTAGCCGTTGCCGCCGGGGAGGGCGATCAGGACGGGGAAGCCGCTGTTCGCGTACGTGGGATCGAAGTACTCCTTCGGGGCCCAGACCCAGACCTTGCCCCGGAAGCCGGACTTCTTGCCGTCCAGCGTGGTGACGCCGATCTTGGTGCCGTCGTCGAGGCTGTTCTGGGTGGTGAAGGACGCCTTGGGGCCGGTCGGCAACAGGGTCTTGTCCGCGGCCTCCGAGGCCGCGTTGTTGCCCTTGCGGCCCCCGGATCCGCCTTGCTGCCCGGCGGGGGCCTGCGCGGTGGGGCCGTCGAAGGAGACCGGATCGCCCTCGTCCGAGCAACCCGCGACGAGCGCGACAGAGCCGAGGGCGACGGCGGCTATGAGGGCCTTGGGCAGGCGTTTCATGGGGACTCCGAGCGGTGTTTTCGGACGACCGGTGTGATTTACGCCCAGAGAGATGGCGCCGGGCCCGGTTAGGTTGGCTCCGCGGCGCCAGGAATCCTCGTGATGCCGGACACGACGCCCCTAGGCTGAAGCGCCGCAGCAGGTAGGACAATCGCCGTAGCAGGTAAGGCAATCGGGGGAGTGCAGATGCAGCCGCTGGATCCGGGCGAGCCGCAGAGCATCGGTGCGTACCGACTGCTCGGCAGGCTGGGTGCGGGCGGGATGGGCCGCGTCTATCTCGGGCGCAGCGCCGGGGGCCGTACGGTCGCGGTGAAGGTCGTCCATCCGCATTTCGCGCTGGACGAGGAGTTCCGGGCGCGGTTCCGGCGCGAGGTGGCGGCGGCGCGGCGGGTCGGCGGCCAGTGGACGGCGCCGGTGCTCGACGCGGACCCCGAGGCGACGGTGCCGTGGGTGGCCACCGGGTATGTCGCCGGTCCCGCGCTGTCCCAGGCGGTCGCCGGGCACGGTCCGCTGCCCGCGCATTCGGTACGGGTGCTGGGCGCGGGCCTCGCGGAGGCGCTGGCGGCCGTGCACGGCCTCGATCTGGTGCACCGGGATGTCAAGCCGTCCAATGTGATGCTCACGCTGGACGGCCCGCGGCTGATCGACTTCGGGATCGCCCGGGCCACCGACGGCACGGCCTCGCTCACCTCCACCGGGGTCTCGGTCGGCTCGCCCGGCTATATGTCGCCGGAGCAGATCCTCGGCAAGGGCATCACGGGCGCGGCGGACATCTTCTCGATGGGCGCGGTGCTTGCGTACGCGGCGACGGGCGAGGCCCCCTTCCCGGGCGACTCATCGGCGGCGCTGCTCTACAAGGTGGTGCACGAGGAACCCGAACTGGGTTCCCTGGAGGGCGATCTGCGGGAGCTGGTCGCGCACTGCCTGGCGAAGGATCCGGCGGCGCGGCCCGCGCCCGCGCAGATCGCCGAGAGACTGGCTCCCGGCGGCGCGGCCGCGCTGGCCGGCTCCGGCTGGCTGCCGGGCCCGCTGGTCGAAGAGGTCAGCCGGTCGGCGGTCAGGCTGCTGGACCTGGAGCCCTCGGACGCGCCGATCGCGGACGCCGTCTCGGGCCCGGTCGCCTTCAGCAGTCCGGCGATAGGCACCTTCGGCCCGCCCGTCGAACCGGTGGAACCGCCGCGGGACGCGCGGCCGCATACGGACGTGCGGCCGCATACACCGGAGCGGCCCGCGGAACAGCCGCCGGGCCGCGGCCGCCGGAAGGTGAGCTGCACCGTGACCCTGACCATCGCGGCCGCACTTGCCGCGGTCACGATCGGCGCCGGCTTCCTGCTCGACCTGTGGCCGTCGCACGGCTCGGGCGGCGAGGGGGGCGACGTGGCGGCGCGCCCGCCGGCGGCTGAAAGCACGGTGCTCAACGAGGTGCCCAAGGCCTTCGTCGGCACCTGGAAGGGCCCCTTCGACGTCGAGTTCGCCGGCAGCAAGATCGCGGCCGGGACCTTCTCGGTCGTCGTCGGCCCCGGTAAGGCGGGCGCAAAGGTGGGCACCGTCACCCAGTTCGACGCTTTTGGGAACTTCGCCTGCGAGGACAGACTCGTGCTGCGCAGCGCGACCGCGACGCAGCTTGTCGCCGACGGCACGTCCAGCGGCAAGGAGGGCAACCACTGCACGCCGGGCACGCACTCGGTGAAGCTGAAGCTCACCGGGGCCCGGCTCGAGTACACCTCCGAGGAACCGCGGGCAGGCAACCCGCGTGCGCTCCTTGACCGGGCGGACTGATCGGGCCCGCAGGTCGTGACCGGCTCGCAGGCCGTAGCAGCGGCTGGCGTAGGCTGGACCGGCCCGCAGATGCTCTGAAAAACCGCCGAAAGGTGACGCCCGGTGACCGAGAAGGCCGACCTTCAGTCCGTGCTGGACCGTGCTGCCGAGGGTGGGCGGATCACGCCCGAAGAGGCGCTGGATCTGTACCGCGACGCGCCGCTGCACGCGCTCGGCGCGGCGGCGGACGCCGTGCGGCGGCGGCGTTACGCGGGGACCGAACACATCGCGACGTACATCATCGAGCGCAACATCAACTACACCAATGTGTGCGTCACGGCCTGCAAGTTCTGCGCCTTCTACGCCCCGCCGAAGGACACCGCCAAGGGCTGGACCCGCGACCTCGACGACATCCTGCGGCGCTGCGCCGAGACCGTCGAGCTGGGCGGCACCCAGATCATGTTCCAGGGCGGGCACCACCCGGACTACGGCGTCGAGTACTACGAGGAGCACTTCGCCGCGATCAAGAAGGCGTATCCGCAGCTCGTCATCCACTCCCTCGGCGCGTCCGAGGTCGAGCACATGGCCCGGATCTCCAAGGTGTCCGTCGAGGAGGCGATCTCGCGCATTCACGCCGCCGGTCTCGACTCCTTCGCGGGCGCCGGCGCCGAGTTGCTGCCCGAGCGGCCGCGCAAGGCCATCGCCCCGCTCAAGGAATCCGGCGAGCGGTGGCTGGAGATCATGGAGACCGCGCACGGGCTGGGCGTCGAGTCGACGTCCACGATGCTGATGGGCACCGGCGAGACCAATGCCGAGCGGATCGAGCATCTGCGGATGATCCGCGACGTGCAGGACCGGACGGGCGGCTTCCGGGCCTTCATCCCGTACACGTACCAGCCCGAGAACAACCACCTCAAGGGCCAGACGCAGGCCACCCTCTTCGAGTACCTGCGCATGATCGCGATCGCCCGGCTCTTCTTCGACAACATCGCACACATCCAGGGCTCGTGGCTGACCACGGGCAAGGAGATCGGCCAGCTGACGCTGCACTACGGGGCGGACGACCTGGGCTCGATCATGCTGGAGGAGAACGTCGTCTCGTCGGCCGGTGCGAAGCACCGCTCCAACCTGATCGAGATGATCGACATGATCCGCAAGGCGGACCGGGTGCCGGCCCAGCGGACGACGACGTACGAGCACATCGTGGTGCACGAAGACCCGGCGGACGACCCGGTCGACGAGCGCGTGGCCTCGCACATCTCGTCGACGGCGATCGCGGGCGGCACGGCGCATCCCGAGCTGAAGCTGCTCGCCTCCAACTGAGGCCTCGATGCTGACACTTCACCGGGTGCGCGGAGTGCGGCTCGTTGCCGACCATCCGCGCGCCGCGGAGACCGACCTCGGGCATGCCGTTGTCGTCGAGGGCGCGCGGTTCGCCGCGATCGGGCCGTACGAGGAGCTGTTCGCGGCGTACGGAGACCGGGCCAGGGTCCGGGAGTGGGACGGGATCCTCACCCCCGGGCGGTACGAACCGGACGCGGTCGCCCTGTTGGAGTCCATGTACTGGCCCGATCCGCGGGAGGCCCACGAACTGGGCACCGAACCGCTCACCGGGGACGCTCTCGGTGCGCTCGGGATGACCGACACCCGGTGGGGCGCGAGCGCCCGGCGCGGGGTGCAGCGACTGCTGGCGGCCGGGACCACCGTGCTCGCGGGTCCCTTCACCCGCCCTGCGGTCCGCGCGGCCGTCGAGCGCTCCGGCATCCGGTACTACCCGCAAGCTCCCCCGGAGCTCCGGCCCAGGGTCCTGATCCCGTCAGGCGTCGCCGACTTCGCGGTTTTTGCGGATGACGGGCGCTGCCTGGTGACCGCCCTCGACGGACGCCTGGTGTTCCGGCGTCAATAGCGCGGCGGCCGTCCATCACTTCTGGTGACGGTACCGTCGTAACCAGGACCGCGCTCCGTACGTGCGTCCACACTCGCGTCCATGGGAGCAGTCATGGCTACAACCCGACGATTCGAGCGGGCCACCGAGGAGAACTGGATGTACCCGCCCGCCGAGGGCTGGACGTTCGACCAGGTGAAGGATCTTGATCTGCCCTTCGACTGGGTGCTCGTGGACGGAGTGGTCGTGGTTCGGGGACAGACGAAGTACTGGCACAACATTGTGCGCGACGAGGTCGCGGACCATCTGAAGCAGGCACGGACAAAGCCCTACCGGGTGGTCACCGAGCAGTGCGTGATGTACGACGAGTACACGAGGCCGAAGCCGGATGTGATCGTCTTCGACCCCACAGGCCTTGAGCTGTTCGACCTGGAATGCGTGCCGGTTCAGAAGCTCGCCCTGGTGGTCGAGGTGGTCTCACCAGGGTCCAGAACCGATGACCGCTTCACGAAGCCCGCACTTTTCTCCGATGCCCTCGTGCCCACCTACTGGCGCATCGAACGGGAGCGGGACGGTCGTCTCGGGCTGTACGAGTACCGGCTCGACACCGAGACGCGCTCGTATGCCCCGCCCCAGGCACACCGCGACCGGTTCATCACCGAGCTGCCCTTCCCCGTGGAGTTCGACCTTCAGGCCCTGCTCGACCTCTGACTGCTCCCGACGGGCACAATGGAGCCGTGACCCGAGCAACCCTGGACAAGCAGCCGCACGAAGTCGCCTCCATGTTCGACGACGTGGCGGCGAACTACGACCTCACCAATGATGTGCTCTCCCTCGGTCAGGACCGGCGGTGGCGCAAGGAGGTCGCCAAGGCTGTGGACGCGCGCCCGGCTGAGAAGATCCTGGATCTGGCCGCGGGCACCGGCACGTCCTCGCTGCCGTTCACCGCCGCCGGCGCGTACGTCGTGCCCTGCGACTTCTCGCTCGGCATGCTGCGCGAGGGCAAGAAGCGCAACCCGTGGCTGCCGCTCACCGCGGGGGACGCGACACGGCTTCCCTTCCGTGACGGGGTCTTCGACGCCGTGACGATCTCCTTCGGGCTGCGCAATGTGCAGGACACGGGCGCGGCGCTGCGCGAGCTGTACCGGGTGACCAAGCCGGGTGGGCGGGTGGTGATCTGTGAGTTCTCGCAGCCGACCTGGGCGCCGTTCCGCACGGTCTACACCGAGTACCTGATGCGGGCGCTGCCGCCGGTGGCGCGGGCGGTCTCGTCCAACCCCGACGCGTACGTCTATCTCGCCGAGTCCATCCGCGCCTGGCCCGACCAGCCCGGTCTGGCGAAGCGGCTGCAGCAGGCCGGCTGGACCAAGGTCGCCTGGCGGAATCTGTCCGGCGGGATCGTGGCACTGCACCGCGGCACCAAGCCCCAGTAAGGCCATGGAGCAGCTGGACTACCAGGCCGTCCTGGAGCAGGTCGCTCAGGACGTCGCACCGCAGATCGGCAGCGGCACGCCCGCCGCGTACATTCCGGCACTCGCCTCCGTCGACCCGAACCGCTTCGGCATGGCCATAGCTGATGTGGACGGCAAGGTGTACGGAGTCGGGGACTGGCAGCGCCCCTTCTCGATGCAGTCGATCACCAAGGTCTTCACGCTTGCGCTGGCGCTCGCCCAGGGCGGCGACAGTCTCTGGGAGCGTGTCGGCCGGGAGCCCTCCGGCAATCCCTTCAACTCGCTGGTGCAGTTGGAGTACGAGAACGGGATTCCGCGAAATCCCTTCATCAACGCGGGCGCGCTCGTCGTCACCGACTGTCTGCAGACCCTGACCGGCGACGCGAGCAGCGAACTCCTGGAATTCCTGCGGCAGGAGAGCGGCAATCCGGAGCTGGCCTTCGACGCGGAGGTCGCCGAGTCCGAATCCACCTACGGTGACCGAAATGCCGCGCTGGCCCACTTCATGGCCTCGTACGGCAATATCGCCAATCCCGTTCCCACGCTCCTCGACCACTACTTCTGGCAGTGCTCGATCGAGATGAGCTGCGCGGATCTGACCCTGGCGGCCCGCTTTCTGGCCCGCCACGGGCTCCGGGCGGACGGCTCCCGCCTGCTGACCCGCAGCGAGGCCAAGCAGATCAATGCGGTGATGCTCACCTGCGGTACGTACGACGCGGCCGGCGAGTTCGCCTACCGGGTCGGACTGCCGGGCAAGAGCGGCGTGGGCGGCGGGGTCGTGGCGGTCGTGCCGGGGCGCTGCACGCTGTGCGTCTGGAGCCCGGGCCTGGACGAGCGCGGCAACTCGGTGGCGGGCGTCGCGGCGCTGGACCGCTTCACGACGCTGACCGGCCTTTCCGTTTTCTAGGCCTGTCCGGCCGATCAGGCCGGACAGGCCTGCCAAGTCCCGCGCGGGCGTGGGCCCGCTCCCGGGCGGGACCCTGAAGTGGCGCTGCGTAGCTGCGAGTTGACGGGAACCAGCGGACGGGCAAGATGAGTCAGTTGTTTACGACTTTTGTTTACGGCTTGCTTATCCGCCCTGTTCCTGTCCCCGCTCGTCCCCCGGAGTCTCCCCATGGCCTCGTACTGCCCGCACTGCGGCAACCCATCCCCGGATGAGGCGCGCTTCTGCATGAAGTGCGGGCGCGAGCGCTTGCCCGACGCTGCCGCGGGCCCGCCACCACCGGCGCTGCCGGCCGTACCCGCATATGGGCCGGGGCCCGCACAGCCCTCGCCCGTCGGGGCCTTCTTCGGCCGCGTGTTCCGCGGCGACTGGCTGTCCTCGGCGAAGGCGGCCGCCTGGCCGAGCGGACTGCTGCTCGCGCTCGCGGTGGCGCTGGCCATCCCCTCGTACGGCCAGGACGACGACGTCGTCGTCGGCTGGAGCGACCGGCTGCGGATCGCGCTCGCGATGCTGCTGCAGGCGCTCGGCGGCAGCTTCGAGGTGAAGGCGACGGCCGGCTCCTCGCCGTTCGGCTCGGACTCGGGCTCCGGTTCCTCCGGCGGGATCTTCGGCGACGGCGGCTACCCCGGCACCTCGGGCGGCGGGAGCTCGGACGCGATCGCGCAGGGCGGGGCCTCGCTCTCCCTGGTACCACTGACGATGACCCTGCTGTGGATCGGCGCGGTGTGCATCGGCGCGCGGATGCTGCGTACGCGCGGCGCGGGGCTGGAAGCGGCGGTACGGCTCTCGTTGCTGGTCACCGGCGTGGTGCTGGTCCTCGGGCTGTTCGCGCAGCCCGAGATCGCCGGGGTCGAGGTCTCCTCGTCCCCGCTGCTCGCGGCGCTCGGTGCGCTGGGGATCTCGCTCGCGGTGAGCTGCGGGGTGCTCCAGCGCGACGACCTCGCGGCGTGGCTGGCGCAGCGGCCCGCGGCCCGGTCGGCGGTGCGGGCTCTGGGTACGTCGGTACGCGCGCTCGGCGCGGTGGTGGCGCTCTGCTCACTGGTCGGCTTCGTCGTGTACGCGAACGCCGACGACGTGGACGGCACGGCCCTGCTCATCGCGCTGCCGATCCTGCCCAACATCGGGTTCGCGGTGCTCGGGCTGAGCTGGGGCGTGCCGGTCGAGTTCGCCGTCCAGGGGCGGTTCAGCATGGTCGGCTCCAGCACGGAGCACGGCAGTTTCGGGCTCGGCGAGATCAAGGACGTGTGGGGCGGCGGGGCGGTCGCCGGGATGCTGGCGCTCGGCGCGGTCTGCGCGCTGACGCTGGGTGTCTGGGCGGCTCGCCGCTCGGCCGACCGTCGCGAACAGCTGCTGGCCGGGGGCTTCTCGCTGGGGCTCATCCTGCTGTTCATGGGCGTCAGCGGGGTCGGCGGCGACCTCGCGGGCGGGATCGAGGACTGGGGCGGCCGGGGCACGACGGAATTCGCCCCGAGTGTCCCGGACGCGCTGCTGTTCGGCCTGCTGTGGGTGGGCGCGGCGACGTTCCTGGGCCCGTACGTACTGAAACTGACGGGCGGGCAGCCGACGGCTGCTCCCGCGGTACCGCCGTACGCCCCGGGCACGCCGGTCGCGCCGTACGCGACACCTGGCGCCCAGCCCCTGGTGCCCCCGGGATTCCCGGCGGCCCCTACGGCCCCGGCGACGCCCGGCGCTCCGGCGGGCTCGGAAGTGCCGGGCGCTGCGGGGACTCCGGCCATTCCTGCGGCTCCGCCCACGCAGGTGGACCCGGCCGCTTCGGCCGCTCCCGCGACGCCAGTCGCCCCCGCAGCCCCCGCCGCCCCGGTTACCGTGACCGACCCGGCCGCTTCCGCCGGCGGCGTACCGCCGTACGCCGCCCAGACCCACGCGGCCGGTGCGTACGACCCGCACACCGTCCATCTCGCCGCCGCCGCCCCGGTGGCCCCCGCCCCCGCCCCCGCGGCCGAGCGCAAGCGCAAGGTCCTCCTCTGGACCGCCACGCTCACCGTCGCGTTCCTGATCGGAGGGGGAGCGACGGCCGGCGCGCTGATCATGCAGAAGCGCAACGACAAGCCGGGCAACACGCAGAACCAGAACCAGAACAAGCCCGCCGTCGCCTCGCCCTCCGAGTCCCCGAAGACGGACCCGCCGCCGAGCCAGGACCCGAGCTCGCAGCAGTCGGCGACCCCCTCGGCCTCGCCGACGCAGCCGACGGGCACCGGCACCCTCCCCGCGGGCTTCGTGCTGAAGCAGGACCCCGCCGGGTTCAGCGTCGGCGTCATGGACGGCTGGAGCCGCCGCCAGACTGGCAGCCAGATCTTCTACGAGGCCCCGACCGGCGGCGAATACCTCCAGATCGGCATCGTCAAGAACACGCCGACGTCCTCGTACGAGAACTTCCTCGGCCTGGAGCAGAAGCACCTGCAGACCCCGAAGACCAGGTACGAGCGCAGTCAGCTGATCCAGAACACCTATCAGGGCCGGCCGGGCGCGCTCTGGGAGTTCACCCACATCCCCGAGCCGGACGAGGGCACCCTCAAGCGGCATGTCATCGACCAGGCGTTCGTCGCCGCGGACGGCACGGAGTACGCGATCCTCGCCGCCGGCCGCGCCGAACTCTGGGACGCCAGCAAGGACGTGGTGTTCTCGACCGCGCTCAACACGTTCAGAGTGAGCTGAGCTCCAGGCGGAAGCAGTACCCCTTCCGCTGGGACTGAGGCGTTGTGAACGTCTCCGCGAGCTCCATCCCCAGCCGCCGGGTCACCGCGATGGAGCGCTCGTTGAGGGCGTCCACCATCGCCACCACCCGCTCCACCCCTGCCGCCCGCACCCGCTCCAGCGTGGTGCGGGCGGCGGCCGTCGCGTACCCCTTCCCCCACGCGGACCGCGCCAGCCGCCAGCCGATCTCGATCTCGCCGCGCGGGCCGAAGCTCTCGTGCGGCCAGGGCTGCGCCCCGGTGAAGCCGATGACCTCACCGTCCTCGTCCAGCATCGTCCACAGGCAGAAGCCGCGTTCGGCGTCGTGTCTGCGCTGCCGCGCGGTCAGCTCCTCGTAGACCGACAGCTCGGCCGACGTGCCGCCGTGGAACTCCATGACCTCCGGGTCGGCGAAGATCCGGTGCCAGGCCAGGGCGTCCTCGTCGGTGGGCACACGCAGCTGTACGGCGGGGAGCGGCCTGCTCATAGGGGGGAACCCTTCAGTTTGTGGATCAGTTCGCACCCATAGACTGCACATGTCCTGTGCCATTCGGTACGCAATATCGAGTCTTCGGGAGAACCCGCCGTGACCGAGCCCCTCTCCGAAAACACCGCCGATGTGATCGTCGTCGGGGCAGGCCCGGCCGGCTCCACGACTGCGTACTACCTGGCCAAGGCCGGACTTGACGTGCTGCTCCTGGAGAAGACCGCCTTCCCGCGCGAGAAGGTCTGCGGCGACGGCCTCACCCCGCGTGCCACCAAGCAGCTGGTCGCGATGGGCATCGACATCTCCGAAGAGGCCGGCTGGCTGCGGAACAAGGGCCTGCGGATCATCGGCGGCGGTGTGCGGCTCCAGCTGGACTGGCCGGATCTCGCCAGTTACCCGGACTACGGACTCGTCCGCAAGCGCGACGACTTCGACGAGCAGCTGGCCCGGCAGGCGCAGAAGGCGGGCGCGCGGCTGTACGAGCGCTGCAATGTGGGCGCGCCGGTCATCGACGACCGCACCGGCCGTATTACCGGCGTGCACGCCAAGCTGGGCGAGGACAAGCGTGAGGTCACCTTCCGCGCCCCGCTCGTCGTCGCCGCCGACGGCAACTCCTCCCGGATCTCCCTCGCCATGGGCCTGCACCGGCGTGAGGACCGCCCGATGGGCGTGGCGGTACGGACGTACTTCACCTCGCCCCGGCACGACGACGACTATCTGGAGTCCTGGCTGGAGCTGTGGGACCGGCGCGGCCCGGGCGAGGACCGGCTGCTGCCCGGCTACGGCTGGATCTTCGGCATGGGCGACGGCACCTCCAACGTCGGCCTCGGCGTGCTCAACACCTCCGCCTCCTTCAAGGAGCTGGACTGGCGCGAGGTGCTGAAGGCCTGGTGCGCCTCGATGCCGGAGGACTGGGGCTACACCGAGGAGAACATGACGGGCCCGATCCGTGGCGCCGCGCTCCCGATGGCCTTCAACCGCCAGCCCCACTACTCCAAGGGCCTGCTGCTGGTCGGCGATGCGGGCGGTCTGGTCAACCCGTTCAACGGCGAGGGCATCGCGTACGCCATGGAGTCCGGGCAGATCGCCGCCGACGTGATCGTCCAGGCACACGCCCGGCAGACCCCGGCCCAGCGCGAACTGGCCCTCCACCGCTACCCCAAGGTCCTCAAGGACACCTACGGCGGCTACTACACGCTCGGCCGCGCCTTCGTGAAGCTCATCGGCAACCCGAAGGTCATGAAGATCGCGACGCAGCGCGGTCTGACGCATCCCGTACTGATGAAGTTCACGCTGAAGATGCTGGCCAACCTGACCGACCCGACGGGCGGCGACGCGATGGACCGCATCATCAACGGGCTGAGCAAGGTGGCCCCGCGTTCATGACGACGGCCCCGCGTTCATGACGACGCGCCGCCGCTTCGCGCGGCGGCGTACGGTGCGGGCGTGACGGGCCTTGCGGCGATACGAAGGGGCTGACCGGGCCCTGTGAACGGACGAAGGGCCGCGGCTCCACCCCCGAGCGGGGGAGCCGCGGCCCTTCGAAGTCTGGCCTTCAAGCGTGCCCGTCAGGGCGTGGGGCGGTCAGAGGACCCGGACCGCACCGCTCGCCGGGTAGCCCGACAGATCCTGGATGACGACGCCCTTGCCGGGGTTGGCCGCGTCGAGGTACTTGCCGTCGCCGATGTAGACACCGACGTGGTACGCGCTGCCGGCGCCGCCCCAGTAGAGGATGTCGCCGACCTGGAGGTTGCTGGTGCCCACCTGGGTGCCGGCCACCGACTGGTCCTGCGAGACACGCGGCAGGTCGACGCCGACCGTCTTGAACGCGGCCTGGACGAGGCCGGAGCAGTCCCACGAGTTGGGTCCGGTGCCGCCGCTGATGTACGCGTCGCCGAGCTGCGCCTTGAGGAAGGCGACAACGGTCGCTGCGGAGCCCGTGGCGTTCGAGGTGGGGGCGGAGAGCGTGGTGCGCTCGGAGGAGCGGGAGGCGCGCTCCGTGGCCTCGGCCTCGGCGCGCTTCTTCGCCTCGGCCTTCTTCTTGGCCTCTGCCTTGCGGTCCGCCTCGGCCTTGGCCACCTTCGCGGTCTTCGCGGCCTTGGCAGCCGCGGCGTCCTCGCGGGCCTGCAGCTCGAGGTCGAGTGCGACCTGCTGCGTGGCCTCGGCGGACTGCGCGACGGCGGCCGAGAGGTCGGAGGTGAGCGTGGGCATCTCAATGGTCTCGGTCACCGGCTCGGCGTTCGCCGACCCCGTGGCGGCGGCCACCGCGATGGTGCTGAGGACGCCACCGGCAACTCCGGCTCGCAGCGCCAGCTTCGAGCTGCTGCGGCGGGGCTTCCGGTGGCTGGGTATGTGAGCGGTGTGGGACATGAGTACAACCGCTATCAGGGGCACACGGTTCCCTTCAAGAAACGTGTGTTGCGCCACAGTTACTACCGGAACCTCTGAATCCGCTCTGCTCCGGCCCTTATTGACGCCGTAACGGGCAAAACGGGCATGCATGATCACGGCCGTGATCAAGGGCTTTCCGTAAAAGGTCCGAATTGCCTGGCACTTACCATCCCTTCACTCCGTTGGCCAAGCCCGCTTTTATTGCGACTCGGAGCGAGTGGCGCAGGTCACAGAATGGTGAACGTCCGGCCGCTCGAGAGTTCGTGAACGCAGGCACGTGTCCACCTTCATCTGCCCCTGCAACCCGACCGGGTGACGCGGCGTCCACTATCACCCGTTGCGGTCCATCTCCAATTTGCCTGTACGGGCCACTCCTTGATAGAGCGCCGACCCTCCGACCAGCGGTAACGGGTCCAGATGTCACGTCTGGTGATTACTCGGGCGCTTCGCGTATGAAGATCACCGCTCATCCGACTTCATGATCGTTCGCCGGGTGGTGGAGATCACAAAGGCGTTGTCGTACCCCGTGTCGCAGATCACAGACCGGCAGGCATAGGATGCGGAGCAGTCGGGCTTGTGAACTGCCTCACATGTGCACGATCTTCGCGAGGCGGCGAGGCGGAATGCCCGGTGCGGTCCAACGGTCAAGGACGACTGGAAGGAGCGAGGAGGGTGAATGCTTACGCGCCCATCCTTGTGCTCGGCGCCCTCGGGGCAGGGTTTGCGATCTTCTCCGTGGTCATGGCCACGCTTATCGGCCCAAAGCGGTACAACAGGGCGAAACTGGAGGCGTACGAGTGCGGCATTGAGCCGACTCCGACGCCCGCCGGAGGCGGCCGCTTTCCCATCAAGTACTACCTGACGGCGATGCTCTTCATCGTCTTCGACATCGAGATCGTCTTCCTCTACCCCTGGGCGGTCACCTTCGACGCCCTGGGGCTTTTCGGGCTCGTGGAGATGCTGCTCTTCGTGCTCACCGTCTTCGTTGCCTACGCGTATGTATGGCGGCGCGGCGGCCTGGAATGGGACTGAGGGGCTGAGGGGCACCACATGGGAATCGAAGAGAAGCTGCCGAGCGGTTTCCTGCTGACCACCGTCGAACAGGCCGCGGGCTGGGTGCGCAAGTCATCCGTCTTCCCGGCGACCTTCGGTCTGGCCTGCTGCGCCATCGAAATGATGACGACCGGCGCCGGCCGCTACGACCTGGCCCGCTTCGGCATGGAGGTCTTCCGCGGCTCGCCGCGCCAGGCCGACCTGATGATCGTCGCCGGCCGGGTGAGCCAGAAGATGGCGCCCGTCCTGCGGCAGGTCTACGACCAGATGCCCAACCCCAAGTGGGTGATCTCCATGGGTGTTTGTGCCTCATCGGGTGGAATGTTCAACAATTACGCGATTGTGCAGGGCGTTGATCACATTGTGCCCGTCGATATCTATTTGCCAGGCTGCCCGCCGCGTCCGGAGATGCTGATCGACGCGATTCTCAAGCTTCACCAGAAGATCCAGACCTCCAAGCTCGGCGTGAACGCGGAGGAGGCGGCCCGCGAGGCGGAGGAAGCGGCCCTGAAGGCGCTCCCCACGATCGAGATGAAGGGGCTGCTGCGATGACGGACCAGCCGAACCCCGAGAAGGAACTCAGCGAGCAGAATCTGCCGGGGCAGCGCGGTGAGGGCGGCGAGGAGATCCGCGTCCAGCGCGGCATGTTCGGCGCCGCCAACGGAGGGGATACGTCCGGCTACGGAGGGCTTGTGCGCTCCGTACGCCTGCCGGGCCCGGCAACCCGCCCCTACGGCGGATATTTCGACGAGGTGGCCGACGAGCTCGAGGGCGCGCTGGAAGAACAGGGACTCGTCCCCGAGAACGCCATCGCGAAGACGGTCGTCGACCGCGGCGAGCTCACCTTCCACGTCGCCCGCGAGCACCTCCTCCAGGTGGCCCGCACCCTGCGCGACGACCCGGCGCTCCGCTTCGAGCTCTGTACCGGCGTCTGTGGCGTGCACTACCTGGAGGACAAGGGCCGTGAGCTGCACGCCGTCTACCACCTGCGCTCGCTCACTCACCGGCGGCTGATCCGTCTCGAGGTCTCCGCCCCGGACAGCGACCCGCACATCCCGTCCCTGGTCACGGTCTATCCGACCAACGACTGGCACGAACGCGAGACGTACGACTTCTTCGGGCTCGTCTTCGACGGCCACCCCGCCCTCACCCGGATCATGATGCCGGACGACTGGCAGGGCTTCCCGCAGCGCAAGGACTATCCGCTCGGCGGCATCGCCGTCGAGTACAAGGGCGCCCAGATCCCGGCTCCGGACCAGCGGAGGTCGTACTCGTGACCACCCCATCTGCAAGCGCACGCGAGACCACCGAGGGGACCGTATACACGGTCACCGGCGGCGACTGGGACGAGGTCGTCCGGACCGCGGCCAAGGCCGACGACGAGCGGATCGTCGTCAACATGGGCCCGCAGCACCCCTCCACGCACGGCGTGCTCCGGCTGATCCTGGAGATCGACGGTGAGACCGTCACCGAGGCCCGCTGCGGCATCGGCTATCTGCACACCGGCATCGAGAAGAACCTCGAGTACCGGACCTGGACGCAGGGCACCACCTTCGTCACGCGCATGGATTACCTCACCTCGTTCTACAACGAGACGGCGTACTGCCTGGGCGTGGAGAAGCTGCTCGGCATCACCCACCAGATCCCGGACCGGGCGAGCATCGTCCGCGTCATGCTGATGGAGCTCAACCGGCTCTCGTCCCATCTGGTGGCCATCGCCACCGGCGGCATGGAGCTCGGCGCCACCACGATCATGATCTACGGGTTCCGGGACCGCGAAATGATCCTGGACCTCTATGAGCTGATCACCGGCCTGCGGATGAACCACGCCTTCATCCGGCCCGGCGGACTCGCCCAGGATCTGCCCCCGGGCGCGGTCGACGCGGTGCGCGAGTTCGTCAAGAAGATGACCAAGAACCTGCCGGAGTACGACAAGCTCGCCACCGGCAACCCCATCTTCAAGGCCCGTATGCAGGACGTCGGCCATCTCGATCTGGCCGGCTGCATGGCACTGGGTGCGACCGGGCCGATCCTGCGCTCCGCCGGCCTCCCCCACGATCTGCGCAAGACCGACCCCTACTGTGGCTACGAGACGTACGACTTCGACGTCCCGACCGCCGACACCTGCGACGCCTACGGTCGCTTCCTCATCCGCCTGGAAGAGATGCGGCAGTCGCTGCGCATCGTCGAGCAGTGCCTGGACCGCCTTGAGCCGGGACCGGTCATGGTCGCCGACAAGAAGATCGCCTGGCCCGCGCAGCTCGCGCTCGGCCCGGACGGGCTCGGCAACTCGCTCGACCACATCAAGAAGATCATGGGCACCTCCATGGAGGCCCTGATCCACCACTTCAAGCTCGTGACCGAGGGCTTCCGGGTCCCGGCCGGGCAGGCGTACGCGGCGGTCGAGTCGCCCAAGGGCGAGCTGGGTGTCCATGTCGTCAGCGACGGCGGCACCCGCCCCTACCGGGTCCACTTCCGCGATCCGTCGTTCACCAATCTGCAGGCCATGGCGGCGATGTGCGAAGGCGGCCAGGTCGCCGACGTCATCGTCGCCGTCGCGTCCATCGACCCCGTGATGGGAGGCGTCGACCGATGACGGCCCAGTCGCCGAATCAAGAGGTGCAGCTGGGGATGCCCCAGCTCCCCGCCCCCGAATACCCGGCCGATGTGCGCGCCAGGCTGGAAGCGGACGCGAAGGAGATCATCTCCCGCTACCCCGACAGCCGGTCCGCCCTGCTGCCGCTGCTGCACCTGGTGCAGGCGGAGGAGGGGTATGTGACCCGCACCGGGGTCCGGTTCTGCGCCGAGATGCTGGAGTTGACCACCGCCGAGGTCACCGCGGTGTCCACCTTCTACTCGATGTACCGGCGCAAGCCGTCCGGCGACTACCAGGTCGGGGTCTGTACCAACACACTGTGCGCGGTGATGGGCGGCGACGCGATCTTCGAGGAGCTCAAGGAGCACTTGGGCGTCGGCAACAACGAGACGACCGAGGACGGCAAGGTCACCCTCGAACACATCGAGTGCAACGCGGCCTGCGACTTCGCTCCCGTGGTGATGGTCAACTGGGAGTTCTTCGACAACCAGACGCCCGAGTCCGCACGGCAGCTCGTCGACGACCTGCGCGCGGGACGCCAGGTCGAGCCGACCCGCGGCGCCCCGCTGTGCACGTACAAGGAGACCGCGCGGATGCTCGCGGGCTTCCCCGACGAACGCCCGGGCGCGGTCGAGGCGAGCGGCGGCGCGGGCCCCGCCTCGCTGATCGGTCTGCGCCTGGCCAAGGGCGAGACCTCGGCGGCCAGGATCGTCTCCCCGCGCAGCGAGGCCCGGCAGGACGCGCCGCAACCCGGCTCCGAGCACCTCAGTTCCCATGACGCACCGCAGCAGACATCGGACTCCGACCCGGACCACCCGGCCGGACCCGCAGCCGAGGAGGGGGAGTGATGACCTTGTCCACTGAATACGGGGGCACCTCCGGGCCGGACGCCGGGGGAGAGACGAGTCCCGAGAAGCTTCTCGCGCCCGTCCTGTCGGCCTTCTGGGACGAGGAGGAGTCCTGGACGCTGGACACCTACCGGCGGCACCAGGGGTACGAGGGGCTGCGCAAGGCGCTTGCCATGTCGCCGGACGACCTCATCGCCTACGTCAAGGACTCCGGTCTGCGCGGCCGCGGCGGCGCGGGCTTCCCCACCGGAATGAAGTGGCAGTTCATTCCGCAGGGAGATGGAAAGCCGCACTATCTGGTTGTCAACGCCGACGAGTCGGAGCCCGGGACCTGCAAGGACATCCCGCTCCTGTTCGCCAACCCGCATTCCCTCATCGAGGGGATCGTGATCGCCTGCTATGCGATCCGTTCCAATCACGCGTTCATCTATCTGCGCGGTGAAGTCGTGCCCGTACTGCGGCGGCTGCATGAAGCAGTGCGTGAGGCGTACGAAGCGGGCTTCCTCGGCAAGAACATTCTCGGCAGCGGACTCGACCTCGAGCTCACCGTGCACGCGGGCGCGGGCGCGTACATCTGCGGCGAGGAGACCGCGCTGCTGGACTCACTGGAGGGACGTCGCGGTCAGCCCCGGCTGCGTCCCCCCTTCCCCGCGGTCGCCGGTCTCTACGCGTGCCCCACTGTGGTGAACAACGTCGAGTCCATCGCCTCGGTTCCCGCGATCCTCAACCGCGGCAAGGACTGGTTCAAGTCGATGGGCAGCGAGAAGTCCCCGGGCTTCACGCTCTACTCGCTCAGCGGCCATGTCACCAACCCCGGCCAGTACGAGGCCCCGCTCGGCATCACACTGCGCCAGCTGCTCGACATGAGCGGCGGTATGCGCGCCGGGCACCGGCTCAAGTTCTGGACGCCGGGCGGCTCTTCGACCCCGATGTTCACCGACGAGCACCTCGACGTCCCGCTGGACTACGAGGGCGTGGGCGCGGCCGGTTCGATGCTCGGCACCAAGGCGCTGCAGTGCTTCGACGAGACGACCTGTGTGGTGCGGGCCGTCACGCGGTGGACCGAGTTCTACGCCCACGAGTCCTGCGGCAAGTGCACGCCCTGCCGCGAAGGCACGTACTGGCTGGTGCAGTTGCTGCGCGACATCGAGGCCGGCCGGGGCGTCATGTCCGATCTCGACAAGCTGAACGACATCGCCGACAACATCAACGGCAAGTCGTTCTGCGCGCTGGGCGACGGAGCGGCGTCCCCGATCTTCTCCTCGCTCAAGTACTTCCGCGAGGAGTACGAGCAGCACATGACCGGCAACGGCTGCCCCTTCGACCCCGCACGGTCGACCGCCTGGGCCGACAAGCACCTGGAGGTGAACGCATGACGGTGGCGCATGCGCCGAGCCCGGGCCGCGGCTTCGCCGCAGGCCGCTCCGCGGGCCCCGCACCCCACTTCGACACGCATCGCTCGGAGGTGCAGTCATGACCGTCACCACGCCTTCCCCCGCCGGAGGCGCAGGCGCGGCGGTACCGCCGGAGGATCTCGTCTCGCTGACCATCGACGGCATCGAGATCAGCGTGCCCAAGGGCACCCTGGTCATCCGGGCCGCCGAGCTGCTCGGCATCGAGATTCCGCGCTTTTGCGACCACCCTCTCCTCGACCCGGCCGGCGCCTGTCGGCAGTGCATCGTCGAGGTCGAGGGCCAGCGCAAGCCGATGGCCTCCTGCACCATCACCTGCACCGACGGCATGGTCGTCAAGTCGCAGCTCACCTCTCCTGTCGCCGAGAAGGCGCAGAAGGGCGTGATGGAGCTGCTGCTGATCAACCATCCGCTGGACTGTCCGGTCTGCGACAAGGGCGGCGAGTGCCCGCTGCAGAACCAGGCGATGTCCCACGGCGACGTCGACACCCGCTTCGACGGCCAGAAGCGCACCTACGAGAAGCCCGTGCCGATCTCCACACAGGTGCTGCTCGACCGTGAGCGCTGCGTGCTGTGCGCGCGCTGCACCCGCTTCTCCAACCAGATCGCGGGCGACCCGATGATCGAGCTGGTCGAGCGCGGCGCGCTGCAGCAGGTCGGCACTGGCGAGGGCGACCCCTTCGAGTCGTACTTCTCCGGCAACACGATCCAGATCTGCCCGGTGGGGGCGCTGACCTCGGCGGCGTACCGATTCCGCGCCCGCCCCTTCGACCTGGTCTCGTCGCACAGCGTGTGCGAGCACTGCTCCGGCGGCTGCGCGACCCGCACCGACCACCGGCGCGGCAAGGTCATGCGGCGGCTCGCGTCCAATGACCCCGAGGTCAACGAGGAGTGGATCTGCGACAAGGGGCGCTTCGGCTTCCGCTACGCGCAGCAGCCCGACCGGCTGACCACTCCGCTCGTACGCAACTCCGAAGGCGTCCTCGAACCGGCGAGCTGGCCCGAGGCGCTGGAGGCGGCGGCCGACGGGCTGCGCGCGGCCCGCGGCCGGGCCGGAGTCCTGGTGGGCGGCCGGCTCACCGTCGAGGACTCGTACGCGTACGCCAAGTTCGCCCGGGTCGCCCTCGACACCAACGACGTCGACTTCCGCGCGCGGGTGCATTCGTCCGAGGAGGCCGACTTCCTGGCCGCCAGGGTGGCGGGCCGCGGGCGTGACCTCGACGGCGCGGGCGTCACCTACACCTTGCTGGAGAACGCCCCGGCGGTGCTGCTCGCCGGGTTCGAGTCGGAGGAGGAGGCTCCCGGAGTCTTCCTGCGGCTGCGCAAGGCCAACCGCAAGCACGGGCTGCGCACCTTCGCGCTGGCCACGCACGCCACCCGCGGCCTGACGAAGGCGGGCGGCACGCTGCTGCCCGCCGCCCCCGGCACCGAGACCCAGTGGCTGGACGCGCTGGCGGCCGGCACCGGTCTGGAAGACGATGGCGCGAAGGCGGCCGAGGCGCTGCGCGCCGAGGGCGCGGTGATCGTCGTCGGCGAGCGGCTCGCGGGCGTGCCCGGCGGGCTCACCGCCGCCGTGCGGGCCGCGACTGCGACCGGCGCGCAGCTGGTGTGGATCCCGCGCCGGGCGGGCGAACGCGGTGCGATCGAGGCGGGCGCGATCCCCTCGCTGCTGCCCGGCGGCCGCCCCGCCACCGACCCGCGGGCCCGCGAGGAGACGGCGGCGGCCTGGCGCGTACGCGAACTCCCGCACCACTACGGCCGCGACACCGGCCAGATCGTCGAGGCCGCCGCGACCGGCGAGCTGGGCGCGCTGCTGGTGGCGGGCGTCGAGGTCGCGGACCTGCCCGACCCGGCACGCGCGCGTGAAGCACTCGACGCGGTCGGCTTCCTGGTCTCCCTGGAGCTGCGGCCGAGCGAGGTCACCGAGCGGGCGGACGTGGTTTTCCCGGTCGCGGCGGTCGCCGAGAAGCCTGGCACGTTCCTCAACTGGGAGGGCAGGGCGCGGCCGTTCGAGGCCGCGCTGAAGCCCCAGCAGATGACGCGCACCGTGGCGCCGACCGATGCGCGGGTGCTGCACATGCTCGCGGACGCGCTCGACGTCAGCTTCGGGCTGCCGGACCTGACGGCCGTACGCAGGGAGATGGACCGGCTGGGTACCTGGGACGGTCCGCGGGCGAGCGAGCCGCTGGAGTCGGCGCAGCCGCTGCCCCGCCCGGGCGAGGGCGAGGCGGTCCTGGCCGGCCACCGGCTGCTGCTCGACCTGGGCCTGCTCCAGCAGGGCGACGAGGCACTGGCGGGCACCCGCCATGCCACCCTCGCCCGGCTCTCCGCGGCGACGGCGGCGGAGACCGGAGTGAAGGACGGCGACGTCCTGGCCGTCACGGGACCGGCGGGCTCGGTCGAACTCCCGCTCCAGGTCACCGAGATGCCGGACCGGGTGGTGTGGCTGCCGCTGAACTCCGTCGGCGGCGGCGTCACCTCGGACACCGGCGTCGCCCCCGGACAGCTGGTCCGCATCGGCCCGGCCGCATCGCAGGCCGCCACGGACGCGGAGGTTCAGTCGTGACCGCCATCACCGACCGCCGCGCGGCGGTATCCCGGCCGGCCCCGGGCCCGGCCCTCCCCGCAACGGAGGTGCGAGCGTGACCACCCTCGCTCATATCGCCGAAGCCCAGCGGAGCGTCCTCGCCGCCGAGGATCTCTCCATGTTCGGGCGCGACCCCTGGTGGCTCGTCGTCATCAAGGCCGTGTTCTGCTTCGCCTTCCTGATGATCACCGTGCTCTTCTCCATCGTCTGGGAGCGCAAGGTCGTCGCCTGGATGCAGCTGCGCATCGGCCCCAACCGGCACGGCCCCTGGGGCATGCTCCAGTCCCTCGCGGACGGCATCAAGCTGATGCTCAAGGAAGACCTGATCGTCAAGCGCGCGGACAAGGTCGTCTATGTCCTCGCGCCCATCGTCGCCGCCGTCCCCGCCTTCATGGCGATCGCCGTGATCCCGTTCGGGCCGGCCGGCAACGAGGTCTCGATCTTCGGCCACCGCACCAGCATGCAGCTCACCGACCTGCCGATCGCGATGCTCTACATCCTCGCCGTCGCCTCCATCGGCATCTACGGCATCGTGCTCGCCGGCTGGTCGTCCGGATCGACGTACCCCCTGCTCGGCGGACTCCGCTCCTGCGCGCAGATGATCTCCTACGAGATCGCGATGGGCGCCGCCTTCGCCTCCGTCTTCCTCTACTCCGGATCGATGTCGACCTCGGCGATCGTCGAGGCGCAGGCGGACCGCTGGTACATCATCCTGCTGCCGGTCTCCTTCATCATCTACGTCATCACGATGGTGGGCGAGACCAACCGCGCCCCCTTCGACATGCCGGAGTCCGAGGGCGACCTCGTCGGCGGCTTCAACACCGAGTACAGCTCGATCAAGTTCGCGATGTTCATGCTGGCCGAGTACGTCAACATGGTCACCGTCTCCGCGGTCTCGGTCACTCTGTTCCTCGGCGGCTGGCGCGCCCCGTACCCCGTCTCCAGCTTCTGGGAGGGCGCGAACCACGGCTGGTGGCCGATGCTCTGGTTCGTCATCAAGGTCCAGCTGCTGCTGTTCTTCTTCATCTGGCTGCGCGGCACGCTGCCCCGAGTCCGCTACGACCAGCTGATGAAGCTCGGCTGGAAGGTGCTGATCCCGGTATCGGTGGTCTGGCTGATGCTGGTGGCGACCGTACGAGCGCTGCGGAACGAGAACTACGACTTCCAGCAGATCGTGCTCTACGTCGGCGGCGCCGTGATCGCGCTGCTGCTGCTCTCCTTCGTGGCCGACATCTTCCGAGGCAAGAAGGAGAAGGAAGCCGAGGCCGCCGAACCGGAGCCCGCAGCCTTCGACCCGATGGCGGGCGGATTCCCCGTACCGCCGCTGCCCGGACAGACCCTGCCGCCCGTGCCGCGCCGACGACCGCGCCACGAGCGCGCGTTGATTGTCAGTGGTGGCCCGGACACTACGAGTGACGGCCCGAGTAACGGAAAGGAGGCTGACGATGTCTGAGGGATCCGAAAGCAAGTTCCAGAATCCGGTTGCCGGCTTCGGCGTGACCTTCAAGGCCATGTTCAAGAAGCGGCTGACCGAGCAGTACCCGGAGCAGCAGAAGGTCACGGCGCCGCGCTTCCACGGCCGGCACCAGCTCAACCGGCATCCGGACGGGCTCGAGAAGTGCGTCGGGTGCGAGCTGTGCGCTTGGGCCTGTCCGGCGGACGCGATCTATGTGGAGGGCGCGGACAACACCGAGGAGGAGCGGTACTCCCCGGGCGAGCGCTACGGCCGGGTCTACCAGATCAACTACGCCCGCTGCATTCTGTGCGGGCTGTGCATCGAGGCCTGTCCGACGCGGGCGCTGACGATGACGAACGAGTTCGAACTGGCCGACAGCTCCCGCGAGAACCTGATCTATACGAAGGAACAGCTCCTCGCGGGCCTGGAAGAGGGCATGGTCGACTCGCCCCACGCGATCTACCCGGGGATGGACGAGCAGGACTACTACCGGGGCCTGGTCACCGAGGCCGCGCCCGGCACGGTCCAGCAGGTCGCCGCCTCCAAGGGGGAGAAGGGCGAGGAGGTGGACGCATGAACGCCCTCGCGGCCACTGTCACTTCGACCGGCGAAGCCGTTCAGTTCTGGGTGCTCGGCATTGTCGCGGTGCTGGGAGCGCTCGGCACGATCCTGATGAAGCGGGCCGTGCACAGCGCGCTCGCTCTCGCCGGGACCATGATCGTCCTCGCGGTCTTCTACCTCGCCAACGGTGCGTACTTCCTCGGTGTCGTCCAGATCATCGTCTACACCGGCGCCATCATGATGCTGTTCCTCTTCGTCGTCATGCTGGTCGGTGTCACCGCCGCCGACTCGCTCAAGGAGACGCTGAAGGGCCAGCGCTGGCTCGCCGCGGCCTGTGGTCTCGGCTTCGGTGTGCTGCTGATCGCCGGAATCGGCAACGCCTCGCTGAAGCACTTCAACGGCCTCGCCGCGGCCAACAGCGCGCATGGCGGAAACGTCGAGGGCCTGGCCCAACTGATCTTCACCAAGTACGTCTTCGCCTTCGAGATCACCGGCGCGCTGCTGATCACGGCAGCCGTCGGCGCGATGGTGCTCACCCACCGGGAGCGGACCGAACGCGCCAAGACCCAGCGCGAGCTGGCCGAGCTGCGCGTACGGGCGGCAAGCGCCCCCGAGCCCGAGCACCCGTCGCTGGCCGCCTACGGCTGGCGCCTGCCGACTCCGCTTCCCGCGCCCGGCGTCTTTGCCCGGCACAACGCCGTGGACATGGCCGGGCTGCTGCCCGACGGCACGCCGTCCCAGCTCACCGTCAGCAAGACGCTGCGGGATCGCGGACAGGTCCGCGAGGTGCCGAGCGAAGCGCTGAACGACCTCAAGGCGCTGGAGCAGCGCGCGGAGGAGCGGCTGCTCGGACGGGACCCGGACGAAGAGCGGGACCGGGACGAAGAGGAGGCCACACGGTGAATCCGGTCAACTACCTCTATCTCTCAGCCCTGTTGTTCACCATCGGCGCGGCCGGGGTGCTCATCCGGCGCAACGCGATCGTGCTCTTCATGTGCGTCGAACTGATGCTGAACGCCTGCAATCTCGCGTTCGTCGCGTTCTCCCGGATGCACGGCAATCTCGACGGTCAGATCATCGCCTTCTTCACGATGGTCGTCGCCGCCGCCGAGGTCGTGGTCGGGCTCGCGATCATCGTGTCAATTTTCCGCACCCGCCACTCGGCCTCGGTCGACGACGCCAGCCTGATGAAGCTGTAAGGGGTCGCTGAATCGTGGAGAACCTGATTGCGCTGCTTGTCGCGGCGCCTCTGCTCGGAGCGGCGGTCCTGCTGTGCGGCGGGCGGCGGCTCGACCGCACCGGCCACTGGCTCGGCACGCTGCTCGCGGCCGCGTCCTTCGTCATCGGCGCGGTGCTGTTCGTGAACATGCTGGGCAAGGGCACGGAGGATCGCACCCTGCACAGCACGCTGTTCAGCTGGATTTCCGTCGGGAACTTCCAGGCGGACGTCGCCTTCCAGCTGGACCAGCTGTCGATGACCTTCGTGCTGCTGATCACGGGCGTGGGCTCGCTGATCCACCTCTACTCCATCGGGTACATGGAGCACGACGAGCGGCGCCGCCGCTTCTTCGGCTATCTGAACCTCTTCCTCGCGGCGATGCTCCTGCTGGTCCTCGCCGACAACTACCTGCTGCTGTACGTCGGCTGGGAGGGCGTCGGCCTCGCCTCGTACCTGCTGATCGGCTTCTGGCAGCACAAGCCCAGTGCGGCGACGGCGGCGAAGAAGGCCTTCCTGGTCAACCGCGTCGGCGACATGGGTCTGTCGATCGCGATCATGCTGATGTTCACCACCTTCGGGACCTTCGCCTTCGGGCCGGTCCTGGCGTCGACGGGCGAGACGAGCGAGGGCAGGCTGACGGCCATCGGGCTGCTGCTGCTGCTTGCCGCCTGCGGCAAGTCGGCCCAGGTGCCGCTGCAGTCCTGGCTCGGTGACGCGATGGAGGGCCCGACCCCGGTCTCGGCCCTGATCCACGCGGCGACCATGGTGACCGCCGGCGTGTACCTGATCACCCGCTCCGGGGCGATCTTCAACGCGGCCCCGGACGCGCAGTTGGCGGTCACGGTGGTCGGCGCGGTCACGCTGATCTTCGGTGCGATCGTCGGTTGTGCGAAGGACGACATCAAGAAGGCGCTGGCCGGTTCGACGATGTCGCAGATCGGCTACATGGTGCTGGCGGCGGGCCTCGGTCCGATCGGCTATGTCTGGGCGATCATGCACCTGGTGACGCACGGCTTCTTCAAGGCCGGACTGTTCCTCGGTGCCGGTTCGGTCATGCACGGCATGAACGACGAGGTCGACATGCGCAAGTACGGCGGCCTGCGGAAGTACATGCCGATCACCTTCGTCACCTTCGGGCTCGGCTATCTGGCGATCATCGGCTTCCCGGGTCTGTCCGGCTTCTTCTCCAAGGACAAGATCATCGAGGCGGCCTTCGCCAAGGGCGGCACCGAGGGCTGGATCCTCGGCGCCACGGCCCTGCTGGGCGCCGCGATCACCGCGTTCTACATGACGCGCGTGATGCTGCTGACCTTCTTCGGTGACAAGCGCTGGCAGCCCGCCCCCGACCCGGACAAGACGCCCGGCATCGAGCCCGGCATCGAGGTGCACCCCGGTGAGCTGCCGCATCCGCACGAGTCGCCCAGCTCGATGACGATCCCCATGATCGTCCTCGCCTTCGGATCGGTCTTCGCCGGAGCGTTCTTCAGCATCGGCGACCGGTTCCTGAACTGGCTGGAGCCCGTCACCGGGCACGCGCACGGGGACTCCCCGCTCAGCGTGGCGACGATCACCGGAGCCACGATGGTGTGTCTGGTCATCGGCGTCGCGATCGCCTGGGGGATGTACGGACGCCGACCGGTGCCGGTCGTCGCTCCGCGCGGCTCGCTGCTCACCCGGGCCGCCCGCCGCGATCTCCTCCAGGACGACTTCAACCACGTCGTCCTGGTGCGCGGTGGCGAGCACCTCACCCGCTCCCTGGTCTATGTCGACCACACCCTGGTCGACGGCGTGGTCAACGGCACGGCCGCCTCGTTCGGCGGGCTCTCGGGCCGGCTGCGCAAGTTGCAGAACGGCTATGCCCGCACCTATGCGGTCTCGATGTTCGGAGGTACGGCAGTGCTGATCGCCGTGACCCTGCTGATGAGGGCGGTGTAACTGCCATGTCGTTCCCCCTGCTTACGGCGACGGCGGCGCTCCCGGCGATCGGTGCCATTGCCACCGCCGCCGTCCCGGCCGAGCGGCGTACCGCGGCCAAGTGGCTGGCGCTGCTGGTCTCGCTCGGCACGCTGGTGCTGGCCGCGGTCGCGCTCGTACGGTTCGAGCCCGGCGGCCCCCGGTATCAGCTGACCGAGTCGCACGCCTGGATCCCGGACTTCGGTGTCCGGTACGAACTGGGCGTGGACGGCATCGGGGTGACGCTGCTGGCGCTGACCGCCCTGCTGATCCCCTTTGTGATCCTCGCGGGCTGGCACGACGCCGACCCTTCGCCTGCCCCCGGCGGGGAGACCCCGTCGGAGACCAGGAGCTATCGATGGCGGCCGACTCAGGGCTTCTTCGCCCTGATCCTCTCCGTCGAGGCGATGGTGATCCTCTCCTTCGAGGCCACCGACGTCTTCCTCTTCTACATCCTCTTCGAAGCCATGCTCATCCCGATGTACTTCCTCATCGGCGGCTTCGGAGACCGGGCCCACGCGGGCAGCGACGAGAACGCCGCGGCCCAACGCTCGTACGCGGCAGTGAAGTTCCTGCTCTACAACCTGGTCGGCGGTCTGATCATGCTGGCCGCGGTCATCGGGCTCTATGTCGTCGCCGGCAGCTTCTCGCTCACCGAGATCGCCGACGCCCGCGCGTCCGGCTCGCTCGACATGGCGACCAGCACCGAACGGCTGCTGTTCCTCGGCTTCTTCTTCGCCTTCGCGATCAAGGCGCCGCTGTGGCCGCTGCACACCTGGCTGCCCAACGCCATGGGTGAGGCGACCGCCCCGGTCGCCGTGCTGATCACCGCGGTCGTCGACAAGGTTGGCACCTTCGCGATGCTGCGCTTCTGCCTCCAGCTCTTCCCGGATGCCTCGAAGTGGGCGACGCCGGTCATTCTCGTACTGGCACTGATCAGCATCGTCTACGGCGCGCTGCTCGCCGTCGGCCAGCGCGACATCAAGCGGCTGGTCGCCTACGCATCGATCTCGCACTTCGGCTTCATCATCCTGGGCATCTTCGCGATGACCTCCCAGGGGCAGTCGGGCGCGACGCTCTACATGGTCAACCACGGAATCTCGACCGCCGCGTTGATGCTGGTGGCCGGGTTCCTGATCTCCCGGCGCGGCTCGCGGCTCATCGCGGACTACGGCGGGGTGCAGAAGGTGGCGCCGGTGCTCGCAGGCACCTTCCTGGTCGGCGGTCTGGCCACGCTCTCGCTGCCGGGCCTCGCGCCCTTCGTCAGTGAATTCCTGGTCCTGGTCGGCACGTTCACGCGCTATCCGGTGGCCGGGATCGTCGCGACCTTCGGCATCGTGCTCGCCGCGCTCTACACCCTCGTTCTCTACCAGCGGACGATGACGGGCCCGGTGAAGCCCGAGGTGCAGAAGATGCCGGACCTCAGGGCTCGTGAGCTGGTGGTGGTCGCACCGCTGATCGCGCTGCTGCTCTTCCTCGGCGTCTTCCCGAAGCCGCTGACGGACATCGTGAACCCGGCGGTCGAGCACACGCTGTCCGATGTACATCAGAAGGACCCCCAGCCTGAAGTGGAGGCGGCCAAGTGAGCGCAATGGCTGTCCACAGCCTGTGGACAACGGCCGCCGAGCCGATCGACAAGATCCCTGCCCCGACCGTCGAGTACGCCCAGCTGGCACCCGCGCTGATCGTCGTGGGCGCAGCCGTCGTGGGTGTGCTGGTGGAGGCATTCGTCCCGCGCAGGGCCCGTTACTACACGCAGGTGTTCCTGACCGTGGTCGCCCTGACCGCCGCCTTCGCCGCCGTGGTCGCCCTCGCGGCCGGCGGATACGGCAGCACCAAGGCGCGTATCGCGGCGATGGGCGCCATCGCGGTCGACGGCCCGGCGCTCTTCCTGCAGGGCACGATCCTGCTGGCCTCGCTGGTCGCCGTCTTCACCTTCGCCGAGCGCCGCCTCGATCCCGCGGCACACGGCAACCGCATCGACTCGTTCGCCGCTCAGGCCGCGTCGGTGCCGGGCGGCGAAAGCGAAAAGGCCGCGGTCAAGGCCGGGTTCACCACCACCGAGGTCTTCCCGCTGGTGCTCTTCGCGATCACCGGCATGCTGGTCTTCCCGGCCGCCAACGATCTGCTGACGCTGTTCATCGCGCTGGAAGTCTTCTCGCTCCCGCTCTACCTGCTGTGCGCCGTCGCCCGCCGCAAGCGGCTGATGTCGCAGGAGGCCGCGGTGAAGTACTTCCTGCTCGGCGCGTTCTCGTCGGCGTTCCTGCTCTTCGGTATCGCGCTGCTGTACGGGTACGCGGGCTCCGTCTCGTACGCAAGGATCGCGGACGTCGTCGACGGCAGCGTGCGGACCATCGACCCGGCGCTCGCCGACACCATGGGGAACGACGCGCTGCTGCTGATCGGCGGGGCGATGATCCTGGTGGGGCTGCTCTTCAAGGTCGGCGCGGTGCCGTTCCACATGTGGACCCCGGACGTCTACCAGGGCGCGCCGACGCCGGTCACCGGCTTCATGGCGGCGGCCACGAAGGTCGCCGCGTTCGGCGCGCTGCTGCGGCTGCTGTATGTGGTGCTGCCGGGGCTGCGCTGGGACTGGCGGCCGGTGCTGTGGGCTGTCGCGATCGTCACCATGCTGGGCGGTGCGATCGTCGCGATCACGCAGACCGACATCAAGCGGCTGCTTGCGTACTCCTCGATCGCGCACGCGGGCTTCATCCTGGCGGGTGTCATCGCGACGACGCCCGCCGGCGTCTCCTCCGTCCTGTTCTATCTGGCCGCGTACTCCTTCGTGACGATCGGCGCGTTCGCGGTGGTCACGCTGGTACGGGACGCGGGCGGCGAGGCGACGCACCTGTCCAAGTGGGCGGGGCTCGGGCGCCGTTCACCACTGGTGGCGGCGGTCTTCGCGGTCTTCCTGCTGGCCTTCGCCGGTATTCCGCTGACCTCGGGCTTCGCCGGAAAGTTCGCGGTCTTCAAGGCGGCGGCGGAGGGGGGCGCGGGCGCGCTGGTCGTGGTCGGTGTGATCTCGTCGGCGATCGCCGCGTTCTTCTACATCCGGGTCATCGTGCTGATGTTCTTCAGCGAGCCGAAGGAGGGCGGCCCGACGGTCGCCGTGCCGTCGCCGCTGACGATGACGACGATCGGGGTGGGCGTGGCGGTGACGCTGGTGCTGGGTGTGGCGCCGCAGTACTTCCTGAATCTGGCGAGCCAGGCGAGCGTGTTCGTGCGCTGACCGCTCTTGCGCTCGCCGTGGTGTCTTCGACGACGCCACGGCGAGCGCTTTTTCATGCCGCCAGGAGCGCGCCGGTTGTCGCGCAGCCACGTCAAGCCGCCGAGGACCGGCCGTCCGGCGATGCATCATCAGGCCGGTGGCTGTCGTGCGCCCTGAAGGCAAAGGCCGAGGTGTCGCCGTCCAGGTCGATCGTCAACGACGCGTCCAGGGCTTTGGCCAGACGAGTCAGCAGAGGCAGGGTCGGTACGGAGTCGCCGCCCTCGATGTTGGAGATCTGCGGCTGCGTCATCTCGGCCCGCCGAGCCAGTTCAGTCTGTGACAGCCCGAGTTCGGTTCTGCGGTCGTAGACGGCTTGGCCGAGTGCGAACGCATACCCTGCCTCGATGTAAGCCGGGGACTCCTCGACCGTCTCGTCCAGGAGCTTCCTGGTCCGGCGGGTCTTCCACTGGGAGTGGTTCACGGGCTCTCCTCCTTGATCCGGTCGTAGCTGTGCTCGGCGGGACCGTGGTCCGCTTGGCACACCTTCTGGGCCTGCTGGGCACGCTCCACCTCAGCGGCCTCGCGCTGTCTGGTCTTGCGGAACACTGTCAGCAGCACGATTCGCTGGTCGGGGGCGAGCCAGTACGTGATGCGCACGGCGTTGCCGTCCATCGTGAAGCGGAGCTCGCGTACTTTGCCACCGAGATGGCGGGAGTACGGCTCACCCAGAGTGGTTGGCCCTGCCGCGAGCATGTCAGCCGCACGTTCGGCCTTGTCGTAGTGGGTGTCCGACAGCAGTTCAAGCCACTGCCGGACCTCCGGCTCGACCTCAATCTGCCAGGGTTTGCTCACAGGTAGGAGTATACAGAAATCGATATAGCGCACCTGGTCGTCCCGTCTCTCTGGCGTTGGGCATCGCCCACCGCGACCCAGTGGGGGCCCGGTCAGGGCGTGAGATCAAACTCGGCCCACACGGTTTTGCACGGCAAGGGGCCAGGGGTGACGCCCCAGCGGTCGGCGAAGGCGTCGACGAGGATGAGGCCACGTCCGGACTCGCTGTCTCCGGGCTGCCGGCTGACGGGGAGACGGTCACCACGGGTGTCGGTCACCTCGATACGGAGAATGCCCTCGGCGGCGGTGAGGGTGAGGCGGAAGTCCCGTCCGGGTACGTGGCCGTGCAGCGCGGCGTTGGCGGCGAGTTCGGCGACGACATGGGCCGCTGACTCGAACGGCAGCCCCCAGGAGCGGAGTTGCTCCGTCGCCAGCAGGCGAGCAAGACGCGCACCTCTGCGGGTGGCGGAGAGCTGCGCGCTGAACTGGCGGACGCTGGTGTCGGCTTGGGTGATTTCTGGGTTCACGTAACTCAGCGTGGCCGTGCGTGAGTAGCCTGAACAGTGATGATGCCGATGCGTACGGTGACTGTCTGACGGCTGTCCAGGGTTGTACAGGCTGTCCACCATGACTTTTTCGGAGGTGGGCTCGGATGAGCGTGGGCGGGGAACGTGCGGAGCACGCGGCGGAAGGGGCGGACGAGCCCGGCTGGGACGTCGATCCGTGGAACGACTCGGCGGCGGTGGTCGCGGCACTCGGCCACCAGCTCAAACTCTGGCGTGAGGCGGCGGGACTACGGCCGGCCGAGTTCGGGGCGGCCATCGGGTACGGCGAGAACCTCATCTACAAGGTGGAGAGCGGCAAGCGCATCCCGAGGCCGGAGTTCCTGGACAAGGCTGACGACGCACTCGGAGCGGGCGGAAAGATCGCCGCGATGAAGAAGGACATCGCGGAGGAGCGGTACCCGAAGAAGGTCCGTGACCTGGCGAAGCTGGAGGCGCAGGCAGTCGAGGTCGGGGCGTACGGCAACCATAACCTCCACGGCCTCCTCCAGACCGAGGCGTACGCGCGGGCACTCATCGAGACGTGGCGACCCGCGTATTCGGAGGACGAGGTGGAGCGCATGGTCGCCGCGCGTATGGCCCGGCGGTCGATCTTCGACCGGTCCCCAGCCCCCGCGCTCACATTCGTCCAAGAAGAGGTGACCCTCCGCCGTCCCATCGGAGGCAGAATGGTCCTGAGCAAGCAGCTCGAACGCCTGTTGGAGGTAGGACAGTTGCGGAACGTCGAGATCCAGGTGATGCCGACCGACCGTGACGACCACGCCGGAATGGGCGGTCGGATCCAGGTGCTGAAGTTCAAGGACGGTTCGGCGGTGGGCCACGACGAAGGCCAGCTCACCAGCCGTCCGGTCACCGATCCGAGGGAGCTCCGGATCCTTGAGCTGCGCTATGGGATCATCCGGGCCCAGGCTCTCACCCCGAGGGAGTCGCTGGCCTTCATCGAGAAAGCGCTGGGAGACACATGACCGACAAGCCCTTCGCTGTTGACGGCACCGGGCTGGACTGGTTCAAGAGCAGCTACAGCGACAGCAGTAACGGCAACGACTGCGTCGAGGTAGCCGCCACCCCTGGCACGGTCCACATCCGCGACTCCAAGAACACCCAGGGCCCCCAACTCGCGTTTGCCGAAGCCCAGTGGGCGACCTTCGTGACGTACACGTCCAAGCCCTGACCCCTCACCGCCTCTGAGCTTCCAGCCCACTCATGGAATTCCTCAGGTGCCTTGGGCTGCCTGGACCTTGGCGACCTGGCGGGCGATGAGTTCGGGATCGACCTTCGGCATGGTTCGCTTCCCCTTCGGAAAGCCGGACGGATAGGTGTTGCCGAGGTCGAAAGACAGGGTCACGGAGCCGCTACGGACGAGGGTGGTCGTCGCGAGGTCCTCGGTTAGTCCGTCCTCGTTCGGCATTTTCCATTTGGAGGACGTGGTGAACGTGATGGACTCGTCGCCTACGGTGTCTGACGGCCCCATTGTGATCATTGTGGTGATGGTGTCTCCGTACCGGCCTGTATGCGTGAACTGATCGCACTGCTCCAGTGAGGACCTCACCGCGTCGAAGAACTTCTCGGCTCCGGCCGCCGAGTCGCTGGACAGGCTGATATAGCCGGCAACCAATGCTGAATCCTTCTCCGAGTAGCTCACGTCCGCATACGCCGTTGAGCCGTCCGGATAACCGCGATAGATCGCGTCGGCGACCGGTTGGCAGGGCGCTGGGGTCGCGGAGACCCTCTTGATGTCCGCGAAGGCTTCCAGGGTGTTGTCCGTCCACATACTCACGTACTTGAGTGTGGCCGTCTCCTGCTCCGTGAGCCGGCTTGCGGCTAGCTCTGCCTGCGCGAGCGGGCGTGGTCCGGTCTCGGCAGTTTCCTTTGATGCGGCGGCCGCGTCGGCCGGGCGGTTCGCGGGCTGTTTCGAGCACCCAGCAACGGTGAGTGTGAGCGTGATCGCCATGAAGCCGACTGCCAGCAGCTTCCGCATGTGCCTGTACAAGACGCCCCCCAAGGGCAAAACGATGTGTGCCGCTGAACCGTACGGGGGCTTAGGGGCTGCCACCAGGGACGACCAGAGATCGTGATCTATTCGCGCCGGGGTGTGCATCGGATGACGCACAGCCCGGGGCCTCGGTGAGGTGCCGGGCCTTCGCGTGCGCGACCGACCAGCTACTCTACGGCGGCCCTGTTTCGGCGGGGCTTGATCTGGGCGAGGTCGAGGTCGACGGGGAATGGGACTGAGACTTTCATCCGGTCGTGGAAGATGCCGGTGCTTGTGTACGCGCCCGTGGTCGGCTCCAGCTCGAAGACATGGACCACAGCCCGGCCGTCCACGTGCTCCACCCGCCAGTAGTGCGGGATCTTGGCCCGTGCGTACTTGACCGGCTTGGTCTCTCGGTCACGGGTCAGGGAGTCGGTGGAGACGACTTCGATGGCCAGCACCACGGACTCGGCCGGGAATCGGGTTTGCTCCGGGTTCTGAACGACATACCCGCGCACGACGATCACATCGGGCTCGGGCCGGTTCCAGCGATCGATGTCGATGGTGAATCGCCCGACAACCTCGAGGTCCTTGGGCGCGACAGAATGCAGCTTCCGCTCGAAGAAGCCGATCGCGCGCTCATGAAAGATGGTCTGGGGAGTCGCGAAGACGAGGCTCGCGTCGATCAGTTCCGTATGCGGAGGCAGATTTGGAAGCCGGTCCAGGTCGTCGGCGGTCCAGCCGCCCAGGGGCGGGGCGGGCCAGCTGGGCTCTGGGGCTTCAGGGCTGCCGCTCATTGGTGTTCCCATAGGACGGGAGTCTCGCGTGCCTGTTCCGCGCCACCTGGGGGAGTCGAGCAGGCTCCCGCGCATGGGTGAAGGCGTCGCCCTACGTTGACGGGTCCTGTGTGTCGGCTAGCGTCGGTGACCATGGACGACATCTGGCAGTTGCTGGAATGCGTACACGCGCCCGTCTACTTCGCGCCCGAGACTGGCCCCGTCTACGCCGCCGCAGGGTCCGGGCTCAAGGGGTACTGGATGGGGTACTTTGCCTCCCGCGCCGCCGCGCTCGGTGCGGTGCCGCCGGAGGTGGTGACCGCTGCTTTCTACAATTTCGCGCCCGCTCGGGTTGCCCGGGCGATTCCGGATGCCTGGGCGCGTTGTCCGCCCGAGCAGGTGCTTGCCGCCCGGCTCGACGTGGCTGACCGGGCTCTGCGGCGGCTGCTAGGGGAGTTCGTCGACGGTCCGGAGGTTGTCGAGGCCGCCGAGCTCGGACGGCGGGCGGTCGAGGCCCTGCCGGTGGCCGGGCGGGTGCTGTTTGCCGCGCATGCCGCGTTGCCCGTGCCCGAGCAGCCCCAGCTGGGGCTGTGGTGGGCGGCCACCGCGCTGCGGGAATTCCGTGGGGACGGTCATGTTGCCGCCCTGGTGACCGCCGGGGTGGACGGCTGCGAGGCCAATGTGATCACCGTGGCGCTGGGGCTCGCCCCGCCAGAGCAGCGCCTCAACCGCGGCTGGAGCGAGGCCGAGTGGCAGGCCGCGCACGCCCGTCTCCGCGACCGTGGAGTGCTCTCGCAGGACGGCACCCTGACCGACGCGGGCAGCCTTGAGCGGGATGCCATCGAGGCCACCACCGATCGGCTTGCCCGGCCCCTCCTCGCCGGCGCGAGGCTCGCCGAGTGTCTGCGTCCGCTCGCGCGGCGGATCGTGGGGGCGGGCGGGGTGCCGTTCCCCAATGCGATGGGGCTGCCGCCGCTCAGGACGGAGTAGCCGCCCGGGCCGCGTAGGCGCGTACGTCCGCGTCGGGGTCCTGGACCGCCGTGGACAGGGCCGCGCGGGCCTCCGGGGTGGTGGAGTGGCGGAGCAGGGACAGGACCGCCGCCTTGCGGACATCGGCGTTGGCGTCGCCGAGTGCCTTGGCCAGGGCGGGTACGGCGAGGTCCGCGGCGGCCGCGCCCAGGGCCGTCGCCGCGCCCGCGCGGACCTGCCAGGACGGGGTGGCCAGCGCGGTGATCGCCGTGGTGTCGTACGGAGACGGGCAGCCCGCGACGGACAGTGCGGCGAGTGCGGCCGCGCGGACCAGGATGTCCGGGTCCTGGAGGAGGGGGGCGAGGGCTCCCGGGTCGGTCAGGCTGCGTGCCACCGCGACGCGGACCTCGCGGGCCGGGTCGGCGGTCGCCCGGGCGACGGCATCGAGGGCGTCGACCGAGACCAGGGCGCGTACGGCTGCGATACGGACCTCGATGGCCGGGTCCGAGAGCGCACCCCCGAAGCGGTCGGCGTCACCCAGCCGGAGCGCCCGCAGGACGTCCAGCGCGGTGGAGCGGACCCGGGGATCGTCGTTGTCGAGCGCCGCCAGCAGGGGAGTGCTCAACTCGGCGGTCGGCGGCAGGACTTCGACCAGCTCCTGGAGGGAGGCCGCGGCTGCGGCACGTACCGCCCCGTCCTCGTCCACCAGGGCCGTGGCGAGCGCCGGGCCCGTGCCGTCGGGGGCGGTCTCGGTGAGCGTGGCGACGGCGGCGGCCCGGACCGCCGGGTCGGCGTCGGCAAGGTAGGGGCTCAACTCCGTGAGCGACGGCTCCTCCTCGGCGAGCGCGAGGAGTTCGAGGATGCGCGGGGAGTGGGCCGCGACACGTGTGTCGACGCGTACGGGCGCGGCGATGCGGGAGCCCGTCGGCGCGATCTCGCGCGGGCCCGCTGTGGAGACCTGTTCAAGAGCGACCTCACCGAGGTGGCGGGACGGGCCGCCGGTGGGGCTGAACTCGTCGACAGGCACCAGGTAGGGCGCGACCGGGCGGGCCGTGAACTCCATTGTCCCGGCCGGCGACTTGCGCAGGTCCAGATGGTGCAGCCAGTCCTCGTCGTCGCGCTGCGGATGGTCCGTACGCTCGTGGTAGAGGCCCCAGCGGGACTCCGTACGCGCGAGTGAGGAGCGGGCGGCCATCTCGGCGCAGTCGCGGATGAAGTCGACCTCGGCGCAGCGCATCAGTTCGTGCGGGGTCTTGGCGCCCATCTCGGCGATCTCGCCGCGCATCCGCTCGAAGTGCTCGACGGCGAGGGAGAGCCGGGCGCCGGACTTGGGCGGGGCGACGTAGTCGTTGACGAAGCGGCGGAGTTTGTACTCGACCTGGGGCTGGGGCGGTCCGTCCGGGTTGCGCAGCGGCCGGTAGATCAGCTCATGGGCGGCGCGCAGCTGGTCGGCGGGCAACTCGCCCTCGTACGCCCGGTACTGGGACGCGTCCGCGCCCGCCAGATCGCCGAAGACGAAGGCGCCGATCATGTAGTTGTGCGGGACGCAGGCCAGATCACCGGCGGCGTAGAGGCCGGGCACGGTGGTGCGGGCGTGGTCGTCGACGCGGACGCCCGAGGCCGAGTGGCCGCCGCAGAGGCCGATCTCGGAGATGTGCATCTCGACGTCGTGGGTGCGGTAGTCGTGGCCCCGGTTCGCGTGGAAGGTGCCCCGGGTGGGGCGCTCGGTGGAGTGCAGGATGCCTTCCAGCGCGCCGATGGACTCCTCGGGGAGATGGCTGAGTTTGAGGAAGACGGGGCCGCGGTCGGAGGCGAGTTCGTTGGCGAACTCGGCCATCATCTGGCCCGACCAGTAGTCGGAGTCGACGAAGCGCTCGCCGTGCCGATTGACCTGGTAGCCGCCGAAGGGGTTGGCGACATAGGCGCAGGCGGGGCCGTTGTAGTCCTTGATCAGCGGGTTGATCTGGAAGCACTCGATGCCGGTGAGCTCGGCGCCGGCGTGGTAGGCCATGGCGTAGCCGTCACCGGCGTTGGTGGGGTTCTCGTAGGTGCCGTAGAGATAGCCGGAGGCGGGGAGACCGAGGCGGCCCGCGGCGCCGGTGGCGAGGATGACGGCGCCTGCGCGTACCGAAACGAACTGTCCCGTACGGGTGTTGAAGCCCGCGGCCCCGACGGCCCGGCCGTCCGCCGTGAGGACGCGGACCGGCATCACGCGGTTCTCGATCCGGATGCGCTCGCGCATCTCGCGCCGCCGCAGCCGGCGGTAGAGGACCTTCTTGACGTCCTTGCCCTCGGGCATCGGCAGGACGTACGAGCCGGAGCGGTGCACCTGGCGTACCGCGTACTCGCCGTGTTCGTCCTTCTCGAACTTCACGCCGTACGACTCGAGTCGCTGCACCATCGCGAAGCCGCGGGTCGCGGTCTGGCGGACGGTGGACTGGTCGACGATGCCGTCGTTGGCGCGGGTGATCTCGGCGACGTAGTCGTCGGGTTCGGCGCGGCCGGGGATGACGGCGTTGTTGACGCCGTCCATGCCCATGGCGAGGGCGCCGGAGTGCCGTACGTGCGCCTTTTCGAGGAGCAGGACGTTCGCGCCGTGCTCGGCCGCGGTGAGCGCGGCCATGGTGCCGGCCGTGCCGCCACCGATGACGAGGACGTCGCAGGAGAGCTCCTCGGCGTCCGCGAGTGCGGGGATGTCCATGGGGAGGGCCTCTCAGGTGCCGAGGGATTCGAGTACTTCGCGGCGCAGCGCGAGCGTCGCGGGTTCGCCGTGGGCCGCACGGTCGCGGGGGCCGGGGACGTCGAGGACGCGCCCGGTGCCGAGGAGGGCGATGCGATCGCCGAGGAAGAGCGCCTCGTCGACGTCGTGCGTGACGAAGACGACGGTCGCGCCGGTGCCGCGCAGCACGTCGACGAGCAGCTGCTGCATCCCGGCGCGGGTCTGCGCGTCGAGCGCGCCGAAGGGTTCGTCCATGAGGACGGCCCGCGGCTCTGCGGCGAGTGCCCGCGCGAGCTGGACGCGCTGGCGTTGCCCACCGGAGACGCGGTGCGGGAGGTGGGCGGCCCGGTCGGCGAGCCCGACCCGGTCCAGCCATGCCTGGGCCTTCCGGCGGCGCTCGGCGCGGCCGACTCCCCTGATGGCCAGGGGGAGTTCGACGTTGCCGCGCAGGGTGCGCCAGGGAAGGAGGGCGTCCTCCTGGAAGATCAGTGCCCGCTCGGCGCGGGGCCCGGTGATGGGCTCGCCGTCCTGAGCGACCGCGCCGTCGAGCGGGGGGAGCAGCCCGGCGAGGGTGCGCAGGAGGGTGGACTTGCCGCAGCCGGAGGGCCCGACGACGGTAAGGATCTCGCCGGGCACGACGTCCAGGTCGATCCCGTCGAGCACGGGCGCTCCGGGCCGCCCCAGCGACGCGCCGCGCAGGGTGAGCCGGGTCCCACGGAGCGGTGCGGGGGCGGGGGCGAGGGTGGTTTCGGGGGGTGTGGTCATGGGGTTACGCCTCCTCGTGGGTGCGGATGGGGGTGTGGGTGGGGGGCGCCTGCGGCGGGCTTTCCCCTACCCGCCCCTTCCCGCACTGGGGCTCCGCCCCAGACCCTGCGCCTCAATCGCCGGCGGGGCTTGATGTGCGGGCGGGGCGGGGGAAACCCTCGGGCGGCGGACCGGTGGTCCCGACTCCACCCGCGGGAGCCACCTCGTCACCCGGCGCCCCGCCAGCTCCACCGTCGTCGACGTCAGCCAGCCCAGGACGCCGATCGTCGCCATGCCCACGAACACGCCGGGGTAGTCCACCACCGTGTAGTCCTGCCAGGTGCGGTAACCCACCCCGTACTCACCGGAGATCATCTCCGCCGAGATCACGCAGATCCACGAGACGCCGATCCCCACCGAGAGACCGCCGAGGATCCCCGGCAGCGCCCCCGGCAGGACCACCGACGCCAGAATCCGCCACCGGCCGCCGCCCATCGTGAGGACGGCCTCTTCCCAGACCGGGGTCAGGGCGCGCACGGCATGCCGTGTGGAGACCATGATCGGGAAGAACGCCGCGGTGAAGGTGATGAAGACGATGCCCTGCTCGTTGCTGGGGAAGAGCAGGATCGCCACCGGTACCAGCGCGATCGCCGGGATCGGGCGGAGGACTTCGAGCACCGGCCCGAGCAGGTCCGCCGCCAGGTGGGAGCGGGCGATCGCGGTGCCGACCGCCACGCCCGCGAGCGCCGCCAGCGTGAAGCCGGTGACGATGCGGGTGAGGCTGTCGGTCAGGTCCTGCCAGTACGGGCCGCTCCCGACTCGCTCCCCGAACTCCCGCGCGACGTCGACGACCGTCGGGAACTGCTCGAACCGCAGCCACAGATTGATGTCGTAGGCGGTCAGCAGCTGCCACACCCCGAGCGCGCCCACCAGGGACAGCGCGCGCACGACGTGCCGGCCGGTCATGACACCTGCTTCAAGGCCTCGGCGTACGACACGGTCCGGGCGCCCGCGTGTCCCGTCACGTAGGCCGCAGCCGCGGACCGGGTGACGAAGGGCAGCAGCTTCGTGCCGTCGGCCACCCACACCGCCTTGTTCGCGAACCAGCGCGTGCCGGTGGTCGCGTCGGGGACGTACGCCGCGCGCACCTGGCCAGGATCCGCGGCCACCTGCCGCAGCAACTGGAGCGGGGTCGCGAAGGACTGGGTCGTGTTCTTGCCCTTCAGCCACAGCTCGCTGAGTGCGGGGGCGGGCGCGGCCGTGAGCGCCTTGGCATAGCCGTTCCCGAACGCCCGCTTCACATACTGGTCGTCGACGAAGGCGTCCACATTCACGTCGCCCACCAGCTTCGCCGACTTCAGCACCGGCACGTCCTTCTTCAACGCGTCGACCAGCTCGGGCTTGAGGGCCGGGCCGAAGGTCGCGATGCCGTGCGCGCCGTTGTAGAGGTAGACGACCTCGGCCGGGAGTCCGGTCGCCTTGGCCACCGACTCCGCGGCCGCGACGGGCTGCTTGTGCAGATACTCGGTCGCATCGGCCTGCGCGCGCAGGAAGTCTTCGAGCACCGCGGGCCGCTTCTTCGCGAAGTCCTCGCGTGCGGTGACCCCGTGGAAGGTCGGCAGGTTCAGCTCCGCCCCGTCGTACAGCGCCTGTGCCTTGCCCTGGAAGGCGAGCAGCCCGGGCCAGGCCACGAACTGCGAGAGCGCGTCCGTGCTGCCCGCCTGGAGCGCCGACGCACCCACGGCAGGCTGCTGGTTGAGCTTGCGGATGTCCTTCTCCGGGTCGATGTCCGCCCGTTGCAGCGCCCGTACGAGCGTGCCGTCCGCGGCCGATCCGACACTCGTGGAGACTTTCTTGCCGCGCAGGTCCCCCAGCGAGGACAGCTTCGAACCGGGCGCCGTGACAATGGTGTTGAGGCCGCCGCGCAGGTTGTAGCCGGTGACGGAGACGAGCCGCGTCGGCCGGTGCAGCTGCTTGCCGCGCGTGGCGTTGATCAGCAGCGGGAAGTCGCCCATCGAACCGATGTCGATCTTCCCGGCGGTCATCTGCGCGGTGATCGGCGCGCCCGTGGCGTAGTCCTGCCACTTCACCTTGTAGGTGACGCCCTCACGTTTTCCGCGGGCCGCGAGCTCCCGCTCGAAGTAGCCGAGCGACCGCAGCAGCGTGCCCGCCGTAACGGTGTTGATGGTCTTGGACTGGTAGCCGACGGTGACGGTGACGGTCGAGCCGTCGCCCGCCTCCGCGTCGCCGCCGCAGCCGGTGAGCGGTAGCAGCAGGGTGGCGGCGATGAGCACAACTGGCTTGCGTGACATGGGAGTTCGGACCTCTCGGGCTTTACCGCAGCAGATAGGGCATGTTGACCGTGACCGCGTCCGTGGGACACCGGGCCGCGCACGGGCCGCAGTACCAGCACTCGTCCACGTGCATATAGGCCTTGCCGCTGTCCGGGTTGATCGCGAGGGAGTCGAGCGGGCACATGTCGACGCAGAGGGTGCAGCCGTCGATGCACTTCGACTCGTCGATGGTCACGGGCACGTCGGCACGCTGGGGCGCAAGAGGCATGGCTGTCTCCGGGAAAGGGGTACGGGAGGTACGGGGACGGGTCAGAGGGAGCGGTGGAGCAGCCCGCTCATGGTGATGCGGTCGCCGCGGAAGCGGATGAACTCCAGATCCACGGGGCGTCCGTCGGACAGTTGCGTGAGCCGTTCGAGCATCAGCACGGCGGCGCCGCGCGGGGCTTCGAGTACGGCGGCGGAGTGCGCGTCGGCGTTGACGGCCTCGAGGGTGATCTCGGCGGTGCCCAGCGGCTGTCCGGTGAGGTTTTCGAGCAGCCGGAACACATCGGTGTGCTCCAGGTCGCAGCCGAGCAGACCGGTGCCGATGTCCATCGGGATGTAGGTGAGGTCGAGTGAGAGGGGCAGGCCGTTCAGCCGCCGCAGCCGCTCGATGTAGAGCACGTCGGTGTGCTCGGGCAGCCCCAGCCGCCGGGCCACGGGTGCAGGCGCGGTGACGGGGCCGACGGTGCGGACTTCGTTGGTGACGTCGCCGTGTTCGTGCAGGGTCTCGGCGAGGCCCTGCAGCCGGTCGAGGCCGTGCGGGTACTTCTCGGACACCACGACCGTGCCGACGCCCGGCTGGCGTTCGACGAGCCCTTCCGCACGGAGCAGATCCAGTGCCTGGCGGACGGTGTTGCGGGAGACGCGGTAGTCGTCGCCGATCGTGCCCTCCAGCGGCAGCACGCCGCCGGGGAAGCCGTCGGTGCGCACCTGGTGGCGCAGCAGGTCGGCGAGCTGCCGCGCCTGATCCGCGCGCAGCCGCCGCCGACGCGCGGCGGCGAGGGGCACGGTGTGCTCACGGGTACGTTCGGCTGGCATGCCCCGGACCATACCGACGCTGCGTCGGCGGTGGTGTTGCCAGAGTGTTGCGCCATGAAGCGGGCACCGGGACACCTCGCTGACCTGCGGTGATACGGATCAGTCGGGAAGATCTGCCACCCCTGGGGCGTCAGTCGCCACCGCCCCCGTCGCCTCCGCCCCCGTCCCCGTCGCCTCCGCCCCCTCCGTCGCCCCCGAAGCTGACACTGCTGCTGCTCGACTTCTTGTCCTGCTGTATGGCGCGGTGCACGGCGTACGGGGCCCACTGCTCCCGTACGAGAACGCGCAGTGCGCCCCGCCCCCGCCACGACTCGAATCGCGGATGGAGCACTTTGGCGATGCCGATCGCCGCGGTGAAGGCGGCCAGCAGCCGGCTGCGGCGGTCCGGGAAGCCGGCCCACACCGACTGGGCGTAGCGCCCGCGGGCCGGGGTCGAGAAGTCCTCGGCCGCCGCGGGGTACCGGCGGTACGGGAAGATGCCCAGGAAGCGATGGGTCTCCACCCGCAGCGCACCGCGTCCCACCAGGTGGTGCAGGCACAACTCCTCGACGTGCCGCCCGGCGCGCCTGACCCAGGGCCGGGCGCGTACGCCGTCGCCGAACCGGCTGGTGCCCGGGGCCGGGAGACTCGCCAGTATCTGCGCCGACAGCGGGTTCTGCGGCGGCAGTGGATTGACCACCGTCACCTTGCCACGCGACTCGGCGACCCTGCCCTGGAGCTCCAGCTCGGCGAGGGCGGCGCCGGCCAGTCCGTACTGGAGGTAACTCCTGGAGCAGTGCCGGCGGCCCGTCACGGGGTCGAGAGCGAGCAGCAGGAGCTCCTCGGGCAGGGTGAGTCCGGTCATTCCGCGGCGCTCGACGCGATCCGGCCGGTGACCTCGCCGAGGCCGACCCGTACGCCGTCCGGGCCCGGTGCCCAGGCCGTCATCGTCACCACGTCGCCGTCCTCCAGGAAGGTCCGCTTGCCCTCGGGAAGTTCGAGAGCGTCCCGTCCGTTCCAGGTGAGCTCCAGCAGCGAGCCGCGCTGGTGGACCTCGGGACCGCTGACCGTGCCGGAGCCGAAGAGGTCGCCGGTACGGAGTGAGGCGCCGTTGACCGTCATATGGGCCAGCTGCTGGGCGGCCGTCCAGTACATCGTGGCGAACGGCGGCTCGGAGACCACATGGCCGTTGATCGCCACCGTGATGCGCAGGTCGAAGCCGCCGGGCTCCTCGTCGCCGGAGTCGTCCAGGTAGGGCAGCAGCTCGAAGTCCCGCGCGGGCGGCTCGGTACGGGCCGCGTCGAGGGCCTCCAGCGGGGTCACCCACGCGGAGACGGACGTGGCGAAGGACTTGCCGAGGAACGGGCCGAGCGGCACGTACTCCCAGGCCTGGATGTCCCGGGCCGACCAGTCGTTGAGGAGCGTCACACCGAAGACATGCTCCCGGAAGTCCCCGAGGGCCACCGGGCGGCCGAGCTCGGAGGGAGTGCCGACGAGGAAGCCGACCTCGGCCTCGATGTCGAGCTTCACGGACGGGCCGAACAGGGGCGCGGGGTCGGCCGGGGTCTTGCGCTGGCCGCTGGGGCGCACCACATCGGTGCCGGAGACGACAACCGTCCCGGCCCGGCCGTGGTAACCGATGGGCAGATGCTTCCAGTTGGGGGTCAGGGCGTCCCCGTCCGGCCGGAACATCTTGCCGACGTTCGTGGCGTGGTGCTCGCTCGCGTAGAAGTCGACATAGTCGGCGACCTCGTACGGAAGGTGCAGCGTGACCGAGTCGAGCGGGTGCAGCAGCGGCTCGATGTCCGGCCGGTGGGCGGGCACGGTGACCCATGCGGTGATCGCCCGGCGCACGTCCCGCCAGGCGGTGCGGCCCGCCGCGAGGAGCGGGTTGAGGTTCGGCTGCGCCAGCAGTGCCGCGTAGGGGGAGCCGAGAGTGTGGGCGGCCGCTCCGGCGTCGAGCACATGGCTGCCGATGCGGACGCCGAGCCGCCGGCGCCCGGGCTCGTCGGCCGTGCTGAAGACGCCGTACGGGAGGTTGTGCGGGCCGAAGGGATCGCCCTCGGCCAGATCGAGCGGGCTCTGCTCGGGCATCGGTGCTTGCCTCGCTTTCCACGTGTGTGAGGCACACGTTACGTGGGTGTTGCCCCGCCTCGGCAGGTCACCCGCCCGGCCCGCTCACCCCGCCATTCTCGGGAAGCGCCGTTCCCACGTGCGGTGGAAGACGATCTCGCGGCCGTCCCTGCACACCACCTCGTCCGACGCGATGAAGTCGGCCGCGTCGCAGGTGAGTTCGGAACGCGTCTCGATCCGCACGTCCCACGCCAGCTCCGGCCGGTGCAGCCGGACGGCCCAGTCGGAGCGGGCCTGCGCGGAGTGCGGGTCGCGTTCGCGGATCGTGTACGTCTCAAGGGCCTCCTCCGTGTACTCCAGGCCGTCGGGATACACCCGCATGCCGCCGGGTCGCGGGTCGACCTCCAGGCGCCACTCGCCCTTGGCGACGTCGCGGATCACCAGACGCTCGGGCCGCTGCTCGTCGAGGGTGACGGGGGAGCTGACCCCGAGCGGCTCGGACTGCTCCGGTTCCTCGAAAAGGATCTTGTCCTCGGTCGTGCCCTGGGAACGTACGGGAAGTTCCAGGCGGGAGCCCGCCGGGTCGAGGGTGAAGCCCGCCGAGCCCGGCTGCGGCCAGATCCACGGCCAGTACGCGGAGGAGACGGCGAGCCGGATGCGGTGGCCGGGCGGGAAGGTGTGGCCGACGGCGTTCAGCTCGAAGGTCACGTCCTCACTCGCGCCGAGCGGCCAGGCGCCCGCGCGTTCGCGGCCGTGGCGGGCGGAGAGATTGAGGACACCCCGGGTGACGAGGGTGGACGATCCGTCGGGGGCGACGTCGCAGAGGCGGGCGATCGTCTGGCCGTGGGGCACGTCCAGGCGAAGCCGCAGCGTGAGGCCGGGGCGGCCCAGGAGCTCGACCGGCGCGTCGGTGACCGGGAACTCGAAGCAGGCGGAGCGGGCGTCCTCGTCGCGCTGGTCCGGCGGCAGATCGGCGTCGTTCCCGCAGGGGAGGAAGCGGCCCGCGTCCAGGCCGGTGTGCTGGGGCGAGTCGACGATCACCGGCTCGCCCGTCAGGGGGTACGACACGGTGGTGACGTGCGGCGACGGCCAGGCGGGGTCACCGACCCAGCGGCCGGGCAGCTCCTCGTACACGGTGGCGGGCGGATGCGACTCGCTGATCCAGGAGCGCAGCAACGGCTCGGACATCACGTCATTGGCGGTGTTCTTCAGGTGGTGGTCCCACCATCTGAGCGTCTCCTGGAGAAAGCCGATGGCCGGGCCCGGCCGTCGGCCCCGGTCCGGGTACTGGTGCGGCCACGGGCCGATCAGTCCCCGTACCCGATCGGGCGGCAGCTGCTCGACCAGGCGCAGCACCGTGTCCCGGTACGGGTCGTGCAGGCCGCCCACCGCGAGGACCGCCGCGTCGATCGCCGCGTAGTCCTCGCGGACGCTGCCGTGCTTCCAGTAGTCGTCGCGGATCTGGTGGGCGAGCCAGGTGTGGAGGAAGGGGGAGACCGCTTCGAGGCGCCCGAGCCACATCTGCCGCCACTGATCGCCGACGAAGAGGGGGTCCGGCGGGCGGGAGACCAAGGCGAGCAGGGTGGCGGCCCAGGCGTGCATGCCGCAGGCGAGCACGGAACCGCCCATGTAGTGCGCGTCGTTGTCGTAGCGGTCGTCCGTCGAGCAGACCGTGACGATCGCCTTCAGCGGCTCCGGGGCCAGCGCGGCGATCTGCAGTGAGTTGGTGCCGCCCCAGGAGATGCCGAACATGCCGACCCGGCCGGTGCACCAGGGCTGCGCGGCCAGCCAGTTGATCACCTCGACCCCGTCGGCGGTCTCGGTCGCGCTGTACTCGTCGCCGGGAAGGCCCTCGCTGTTGCCGTGTCCCCGCACATCGACCCGTACGGAGGCGTAGCCGTGGCCCGCGTACCAGGGGTGGCGCTGCCAGTCGCGCGGCGCGGTGCCGTCACTCAGCCGGAACGGCAGATATTCGAGCAGGGCGGGTACGGGCTCGTCGGTGAGCGGACGCCACACGCGCGCGTAGAGCCTTGCGCCATCCGGCATCGGGATCCGGATGTCCTCGTGGGAGGTCTCGTACGGGAAGTCGGTGCGGATGCGCATGGCAGGACCTCAGTTCCGACAAAGCAGCCGTTTCATGTCGTATTGGCTGATCACGAACATACCGGGGGCAGCGGGAAGGCGCCCACGGTGATCGAAAGGCGACCGGATACGCTGACTTGAGTGAATCCAGCGACACATCGACAATCCGTGTGACCGTCAGCAGACAGGAGATCCCCTCGTGACCGTCGTCGGGCCGTTCGGGCTGAGCGTGCGGGACCAGGCTCTTGAGGCCGATGTCCAGACCGGATTGGCGGCTGTCGAGGCGGGACTGCTCGAAGCCACCAAGAGCGAGGTGCCCTTCATCACGGAGGCCGCACAGCACCTGGTACGAGCCGGGGGCAAGCGCTTCCGGCCGCTGCTGGTGATGCTCGCGGCCCAGTTCGGTGATCCGTACGCGCCGGGTGTGGCGCCTTCGGCCGTGGTCGTCGAGCTCACCCATCTCGCGACGCTGTACCACGACGATGTGATGGACGAGGCCGAGGTGCGGCGCGGCGTGGACAGCGCCAACGCCCGCTGGGGCAACTCGGTGGCGGTCCTGACCGGCGACTTCCTGTTCGCGCGGGCCTCCCACATACTGGCCGACCTGGGTCCCGAGGCCGTACGCATCCAGGCGGAGGCGTTCGAGCGCCTTGTCACCGGCCAGATCCTGGAGACGGCGGGCCCACGGGACGGCCGCGACCCGGTGGAGCACTACCTCGACGTCATCGGGGGCAAGACCGGCTCGCTGATCGCGGTCTCGGGCCGGTTCGGCGCGATGATGTCGGGCGCGGACGAGGGTGTCGTGGACATCCTCACCCAGTACGGGGAGCGGCTCGGCGTCGCCTTCCAGCTCGCGGACGACGTACTCGACATCGCCTCCGACTCGCACGAGTCCGGCAAGACGCCCGGCACGGATCTGCGTGAGGGCATCCCGACGCTGCCGGTGCTGCATCTGCGCGCGCGGGCGGAGGCGCACGAGCGGCCCGAGGATCTTGAGCTCGTCGCGCTGCTCGAAGGGGATCTGACGGACGACGCCCGGCATGCCGAGGCGCTGCGGCTGCTGCGCATTCATCCCGCGCTGGAGCAGGCCAGGCGGGACACCGTGCGGTACGCGGAGGAGGCGCGGGCGATGCTGGCGCCGCTGCCCGAGTGCTATGCGAAGGCGGCGCTGGAGGAACTCTGCGACGCGGTGGTCCACCGCGCGGGTTGATGTGCGGGCTGATTCCTGAGGGCCGGGGCTGACGCGCGGGGCTGACTGGCGAGCGCCCGGGGCTGGTTGGCGGACGCCCTGCTCATGGTGGTGCGGGGCGCCACCTGGCGTGCCCGCAGGACGACCCCCCGTACGCCCCTCGTTCATCTCCCGTACACCCTTCGGGTGGACCGCCGCCCGGCGCTCTCTCGATCTGTGTCGCAGGTCACATCATTGGATTGAGTCTAACCTTCGATCCACTCCGTACCCATGCCCAGAAGCTGACGCACGGGGCGTTGGCCTCAGTACGGGGAGATAACAGAATGAAGCGGAACAAGGCCCTCCTTGTCGGTACCACCGCCGTCGCCGCAGCTGCCGGAGTGGCGCTCGCCGTCCTGCCGGCCTCGGCCGACAGCAAGAGCTCCGCCGCCGACCACGCGGGGCACGGGAACAGCGCCGGCATCGCCGTCCAGAGCGGTTCGGACCGCACCGGCTCGGACCGCGGTGCCTCCCTCTTCGTAGCGAGCCTGAACGGCGCCAACGAGGTGCCGGTGCAGGGTGGACCCGCCGTCGGTGACCGCGACGGCGCGGCGCTCGAGTTTGTGAAGGTCAAGGGAGACAAGGTGTCCGTCGCCGTGAAGTTCCGCGGCACCGACAAGCCGACCGCCCTCCACATCCACCGGGGCGCGAAGGGCACCAACGGCGGCATCAAGGTCGACTTCACCGGGCTGCTCAGCAAGGGCAAGACCAAGTCCAAGGGCTGGACCGGCGCGGTCACCGGCACCGTCAAGGTCACCGACAAGGCCGTCCTCGACGCCCTCAAGGCCGACCCGACCAGCTTCTACGCCAATCTGCACACTGCTGCCTTCCCGGGCGGCGCGGTCCGCGGCCAGTTCCACAAGGTCACCGGCTCCTTCGGCTTCGGCAAGGCCCTCGACAACTTCCAGGCCTCGGTGGTCAAGGGCAAGCAGATCTACGAGTGCAAGAAGGGTGACGACGGCACGTACTCCTTCCAGCAGCGCGACGTGCGTGCCGTCCTCGGCGGACACATCGCGCACTCCTTCGTCGCCCCCAACTCCGGTACGCCGCAGTGGATTGCGCCCGACCACAGCGCGGTCACCGGCAAGCTGATCAGCAAGACGCCCAACGGCGCCAAGAACATCGCCGAGCTGGACCTCAAGGCCACCCGGTCCGGCAAGAAGCGCGGACTGCTCGCGAACACCCAGGAGATCTTCCGGCTGAACACCGTGGGCGGTGTCGCCCCGGCCGGCAGCTGCCAGCAGGGAGCGATCGTCGGCGTCCCCTACGGGGCGGACTACGTCTTCATCCAGAAGTAACCCTTACGGCAACCGGGTTCGCGGCGCTTCCCCTACTGGTTGGGGGAGGCGCCGCGTCCTTCTGTCATCCCAGAGCAGTACGCCAAGTTGCTCCCGCGGTCTGACGCTTCTTCATGCCCGATTTGGTCAGATGGATGCAGTTGAACAGCGCCACCCTGACCAACCACGGAGGTAGGGCACACCATGGCACCGAACGACAGCGCACAGTCCACCGAAGAGGCCGAGGACCTCCCAGCGGGCCGCCGCAAGGCAGCGCGCTACATCGTCCCGGTCGCGGTGGCCGGGGTGGCGGCGGCGACCATCGGGCTCGTCCCGGCGCTCGCTGCCTCCGGTGACCCCGATCTGCCGAAGATCAGCGCGCAGGAACTCATCGCGAAGATGGCCGCGTCGGACACCCAGCAGCTCTCCGGCACGGTGAAGGTCAACACGGACCTCGGCCTGCCCTCGCTCGCCGGTCTCGGCTCTCTGGGCGGCGGCTCCTTCGCGCCCAAGGGCCAGGACGGCGAAGGCGGCTCGTCCGCGTCCCCCGACGGCAAGCTGATGGAGCTTGCCACGGGCTCGCACACGCTGCGGATCGCGGCCGACGGCCCGGACAAGCAGAAGGTGTCGATCCTTGAGGACACCGCCGAGTACAGCCTGATCCACAACGGCGACGAGGTCTGGGCGTACGACAGTGCCTCGAACGAGGCCTTCCACTCGAAGGACGGCGCACCGCGCGACGGCAAGGACCGGAAGGCCACGCCGCCGAAGGACCTGCCGAACACGCCCAAGGCGCTTGCCGACGAGGCGCTGAAGGCCGCGGACGACACCACGTCGGTGACCGTCGGCGGCACGGCCCAGGTGGCCGGCCGGGACGCCTATCAGCTGGTCATCAAGCCCAAGCAGAGCGGTTCGACGATCGGCTCCATCAAGGTGGCGGTGGACGCGAAGAACGGCGTGCCGCTGAAGTTCACGCTCACCCCGAGCAGCGGTGGCAAGGCCGCGATCGACGTCGGCTTCACCAAGGTCGACTTCTCCAGGCCGGAGGCGTCCACCTTCGACTTCACCCCGCCCAAGGGCGCGAAGGTGACCGAGGCGGATGAGCTGGAGAAGGGGCACGCCGCCAAGGGGCACGAGGGGTTCAAGAACCACAAGGGCCTTGAGGGCTTCAAGAACCACAAGGGCCTGGGGAGCGGAGAGGACGTCCAGGGCCCCCAGGACTTCCAGGGTCTGAACGTCATCGGCAAGGGCTGGACCTCCATCGCCAAGATCGAGACACCGGGCGGCAAGGGTGCCACCGCGCCCAAGGACGGCGACGTCCCGCCGGAGGCCAAGAAGTTCCTGGACGCGCTCGGCGACCAGGTCGAGGGGAAGTTCGGCTCGGGCACGGTCTTCACGACCCGCCTGGTCAACGCCCTGATGACGGACGACGGCACGGTCTACGTCGGCGCCGTGACCAAGGACGCGCTCGTGCAGGCCGCGAACGCGGCGAAGTAACGCAAGGCGCGTCTTCACTCCGCCCCACCGTACGCTCCGTACGGTGGGGCGGACCGTTGACCGACAGAAACGGGGACCGCAATGACAGCCGTCATCGAGACGCGCGGGCTCACCAAGCGTTACCGGGGCGGGCAGTTGGCCGTCGAACGGCTCGATCTGACTGTGCCGGCCGGCAGCGTCTTCGGTTTCCTCGGCCCCAATGGCTCCGGCAAGACCACCACCATCAGAATGCTGATGGGGCTCATCGAGCCGACTGCGGGCAGCGCCACGGTCCTCGGCAGTCAGATGCCCCGCGCCGTGCGGACCGTACTGCCGCAGGTGGGCGCGTTGATCGAAGGGCCCGCGCTGTACGGGTTCCTGAGCGGCCGGGACAATCTGCTGCGCTACGACAGTGCCGACCCGAGCGCCGACCCCCGCACCCGGCGCGCCCGGGTCGCCGCCGCGCTGGACCGGGTCGGGCTGACCTCGGCCGCGGGGAAGAAGGCCAAGGCGTACTCGCTCGGGATGAAGCAGCGGCTCGGTCTTGCCGCCGCGCTGCTGCAGCCGCGGAGACTGCTGGTGCTCGACGAGCCGACGAACGGCCTCGATCCGCAGGGCATGCGGGAAATCCGTTCCCTGGTACGGGAGCTGGCGGCGGACGGCACCACGGTCTTTCTCTCCTCGCACCTCCTCGACGAGATCGAGCAGGTCTGCACGCATGCGGCCGTGATGGCGCAGGGGCGGCTGCTCATCCAGGGGCCGGTCGCCGATCTCGCGGCAGGCGCGCGGGGCCGGCTGGTCGTCACCACTCCCGACGCGGGTGATGCCGCGCGCATTCTCAAGGAGCAGGGCGTGAGTGACCTGACCGTCACAGAGGACAGGGTCACCGGCGAACCACCTCCGAAGGACCTCGGGAAGGACCTCGCGGACCTCAACGCGGCACTGGTGCGGGCAGGCGTACGGGTACGCGGCTTCGGCCTTGAACGCGCCTCCCTGGAGGATGCCTTCGTGGCCCTGACCGGAGAGGGCTTCGATGTTGCAGGCTGAAGCGACGGCGCTTCCCGTACGGCGTCATTGGACGCTCGGTCTCATGCGCTCCGAGCTGACCACCACGTTCCGGCGCTGGCGCACGCTCGCCCTGCTGGGGGTGCTGGCGGCCGTCCCCGTACTGATCGGCATCGCCGTGAAGATCGAGACGAGCGACGGCGGTCCGGTCGGCAACGGTGGCGGCGGGGGCCCGGCGTTCATCACGCAGATCACCAACAACGGGCTCTTCCTGGTCTTCGCGGCACTCGCCGCGACCTTGCCCGTCTTCCTCCCGATGGCGATCGGCGTCGTCGCGGGAGACGCGATCGCGGGCGAGTCGAACTCCGGCACCCTGCGCTATCTGCTGGTCGCGCCGGCCGGACGCACCCGGCTGCTGCTCGCCAAGTACGCCGCGGCGTGTGCCTTCTGCCTGGTCGCGGCCCTGGTCGTGGCGGCCTCCGCGCTCGCGGTCGGGTCGCTGCTCTTCCCGCTCGGCGATGTCACGACGATCTCCGGCACCCGGATCTCCTTCGGGGACGGGCTGCTGCGCGCCGGTCTCGTCGCGGTGGTCGTGGCGGCGTCGCTGACCGGGATCGCGGCGCTCGGAGTATTCGTCTCGACCCTGACGGGCAGTGGCATCGCCGCGATGGCGACGACGGTCGGGCTGCTGATCACGGTGCAGATCCTGGACAGCATTCCGCAGCTGCACGGGATCCATCCGTATCTCTTCCCGCACTACTGGCTGTCCTTCTCGGACCTGCTGCGGGAGCCCGTCTACTGGGACGAGGTGCTGAAGAACCTCGGTCTGCAAGGGGTGTACGCGGCGGTGTTCGGGTCGGCGGCGTGGGCGCGTTTCACGGCGAAGGACATCACGGCCTGACCGGCTGGAAGAAGGACTTGGCGGCCGGCGTCGCCTCCGCGTCACCTGCGACATCGCCCGGCCGGGTGCCGTTGCCCAGCAGCACGCCGCCGAAGCGCATACCCATGAACTCGGCGGTGTTGCGCAGAGTGCCGATCAGCGGCTCGGCCTTGTCGGCGGTGCTCGCGAAGGAGGTGACACCCCACAGCGTGCGTCCCGCCATGCGTGCCCTGAAGTCCACGCCGGGCACCCGCAGCCAGCCCGACCAGTGGTCGAGATAGCGCTTGGTGCCGGCGGAGAGGGAGTACCAGTACAGCGGCGAGGCGATGACGAGATCGGTCGCCTCCAGGGTGGCGTCCAGCAGGGTCGCCGCGTTGCCGGTGGGTGCGGGGTAGATGCCGTCGCCCTCGTGGCGCAGGTCGTCGAACTCGGGCAGCGGCAGGTCGGCCAGGTGCAGCCAGCGCTGCTCGGCTCCGTCGGGGAGCTGCTCGGCGGCCAGCCGGGCGAGCGCCTCGGTGTTGCCGCCGGTGCGGCTGCTGCCCAGCAGGAACAGGAACTTGCGGGTCATGGCGCTCCCCCTCGTACGCGACTGCATGCGTGTGCAGTATATGCACACGCATGCAGTCTGTGGGGGGTGGCAGTCGTGCGTCTCAGAAGGTGAGCTTGAAGCTGTCGATGTAGCCGGTGTCCTGCGCTGCCTTGTCCTGGACCCGCAGCTTCCAGGCGCCGTTGGCGACCTCGGAGGAGGCGTTGACCGTGTAGGTCGCCTGGACGTTGTCCGCCGAGTCGGAGGAGCTGAACGGCTTCAGGTTGTACACAGTGCCGTCCGGGGCGACCAGGTCCACGACCAGATCGCCGCGCCAGGTGTGCTTGATGTCCACGCCGGCCTTGAGGGTGGCCGGGGCGTTGCCGGTGCGGCCGGAGACGGTGACGGTCGAGGTGACGGCCGCGCCGTTGTCCGGGATGGGGACGTCCGCCGTGGTCTCGTACACATCACCCGGCGGGGTGGTCGTCCCGGTCGAGAGCGTCCAGATCGCGTGCGCGATCGCATCGCTGTTGCGGTCGAGCGCGGTGTCGTTGATGTTCGACGTGTTGTCGCACGAGGAGTGGTAGCAGCGGTCGAATGCCTGGCCCGCCGTGCCGCCCCACTTCTGTGCCTGGGCCGCGGTCTTGGTGTAGTCGGCGCCGCTGAACAGGCCGCCGACCGGGACGCCCGCGTTCTTGAACGGCGCGTGGTCGGAGCGGCCGTCGCCCTCGGTCTCGATCTCGGTGGGGATGCTCAGGCCCGCGAAGTAGTCCTTGAACGTCTTCTCGATCGTCGGGTCGTCGTCGTACACGAAGTAACCGGGGTTCGGGGAGCCGATCATGTCGAAGTTGAGATACCCGGAGATCTTCGAACGCTCGGTGGCGGGAAGGTTGTTGACGTAGTACTTCGACCCGACCAGACCCAGCTCCTCGGCACCCCACCAGCCGAAGCGTAAGTGCTTGTCCGGCTTGAACTGGGCGCGGGAGACGGCGAGTGCGGTCTCCAGGACGGCCGCCGAGCCGGAGCCGTTGTCGTTGATCCCGGCGCCCGCGCCGACCGAGTCGAGGTGCGAGCCGGCCATCAGAATCTGGTTGGCGTCACCGCCCGGCCAGTCGGCTATCAGGTTGTAGCCGGTGGCGCCCGATGAGGTGAACTGCTGGATGGACGTGGTGAATCCGGCCGCGTCCAGCTTGGACTTCACATAGTCGAGGGAAGCCTTGTATCCGGCTCTGCCGTGTGCGCGGTTGCCGCCGTTGGCGGAGGCGATCGACTGCAGCTGGGTCAGATGGGCCTTGACGTTGGCGAGAGGTATGTCGGGGGCGGCGAGGGCGGGCGCGGGGGCCGCGCTCGCGGCGGGCGCGGCGGATGCGAGCAGCCCGGCCAGGGCTATCGCGGCAGCCGCGACGGTACGTCTGGGAACGGAGAGGTTCATGTGGGGGCTCCGGATTCCGTACGGGGACAGGACGGAACGTGCGAGACGCCCCGGGATGGCGGGTCCTGGGGCGCTGGAGCTGGTGGTGCGCGTGCGTTGGTGCGCTGGAACTTGTGGGGCGCGTGCGTGATGCGCTGTGCGTGCTGAATGTTCAGTGAGAGCTTGACTCACCGTCAAGGGCGGAAACCGGTCACGGATGTTCGCATGTCGAACGAATGCGCTGCTCGCTGGTACGTCGCGGGGCGGTGGGGTTCACGAGAACCGGGCATTCAGGGTCATACCGAAGACCCGCGGTCCGGCCGGCCGTCACTCCACGCAGAACTCGTTGCCCTCGGGGTCCGCCATCGTCGTCCAGACGCCCTCCGGCTCGTTCGCGTCGTACAGGACCCTTGCCCCCAGTGCCTCCAGTCGGGCCACCTCCGCTTCCCGCTGGTCCGCGCCGACATGCAGGTCGATGTGGAGGCGGTTCTTCGTCGTCTTGTGCTCCGGGACCTGCTGGAACAGAATCCGGCGGCCGCGACCCATGCCGCTGTCCTTGTCGTACGGGTCGTCCGGATGACGGACGGCGACGAAATCGCGCCAGGCCTCGCGGCCGTGTGATTGGACCGTCGAGTCGTCCGGCAGCTGGCCGTACCCACGCAGGCGGGCGATCAGTGCGCTGTGGTCCTCGAGCTCGTAGCCCAGGGCCGCGGCCCAGAAATCGGCCTGGGCGTGCGGGTCGGACGTATCGATGACGAGTTTCCAGTGCAGTGCCATAGTAACCAGTTATAGTAGTTACGTGAGTGAGGTCGCAAGAGGTCTGACCCTTCGCACCCCGGAGGGGCATACCTATCCATTCGACGCCGGGGCACTCTGCCTTGAGCTGCTGCCCACCGGAGGCCCTGGAGCTTTCGCGCACTACGAGGTGCTGCACGGGCCCGGTGATCTGGTGCGCTGGGCGGCGGAGAGCCGGCTGCCCGGCGGGCTCGAGCCCCAGGTCACCGGCAAGGACGTGGCTGCGGCCCGTGAGCTGCGGGATGCTCTGTGGCGGCTCACCGCCGACCGGGCGCATGGGCGTCCACTCGGCCCCGACGACCTGGCCGTGGTCAACCAAGCGGCCGCGCAGGCTCCGCCCGCGCCGCGAATCACCCCGGACGGCGGCCGCGGCTGGGTCCGGCCGGCCACCGGGACTCAACTGCTGTCCGCCGTGGCGCGCGACGCCGTCGACCTCTTCACCGGTCCGCATGCGGACCGCATCCGCGAATGCGCCTCGCACGACTGCTTCCTGCTCTTCGTCGACACCTCGCGGCCCGGGCGCCGCCGCTGGTGCGCGATGGAGCGGTGCGGCAACCGCAACAAGGTCCGGGCGCACCGCGCCCGGCACGCAGAAGGGCACTGATGATGCCTACTGAGGGTCTTCGGGCCCGGAGTCTTTTTGCCAGAGCTGTTACGGCCGTTGCCGCACGGCTCACATCGGGTCGATGAAGTCCGGCCCCTCGCCCGGTCCCGTCGGGCCGGCGGGAGGCTTGCGACGTGGCGTCGTCGGCGGGCCCGATTCCGGCTCCTCGCGGACCCGTGCCGCCTCCTGCTCCGCGATCGAGAGCCACCGCTCCCAGCGCCTGCGCATCGGCTGGATGAGGCCGCCGCCCACGCCCACGATCAGGATGCCCGCGATCGTGGCCAGCGCCGCGGTGAGCACCGGTCCGGTCACCGAGGTCGCGATCTCGGCCTGGCCGAGCGCCGCGATCACGCCGAGCGCGACGATGCAGGCCCAGGCGACCGTGGACAGGCCCCTGCCGTACGAGCTCTCGCCCAGTGCTCCCCGGACGATGTCGCGGACCGCGCGTGCGAGGGCCATGGCCACCACGACGATCACGCAGGCGACGAGCGCCTTCGGCAGCCAGGCGACCACGCTGTTGATCATGCCGCTGACCGGGTTGGGGCCGAAGACCCCGAAGCCCAGCTGAAGGGTGACCAGCAGGATCCCGTAGTAGAGGATCCTGACGAGGATCCCGGTCGCGTCGTACTGCGACCCCCTGAGCGCGTGCGCGACGCCGCTGCGCTCGGCCAGCCGCTCGAAGCCGACCCTGCGCAGCAGCCGGTCGACGACCCTGGCCGTCGGCTTCGCAAGAAGCCGGCCGATGAGCAGGATGACCAGGAAGGCGATGAACTTCGGGACGAAGGTGGCGACCGCGGTCCATGCGTCGGTGAACCCCTGACCGAAGTCGACCGAAAGGGCGAGGGGGTGCGGCATGACGCGCTCTCTCCGCTCCACGGGCCCGGCCCTAATGGCGAAAGGCCTCGACCTCCGGCGTATCACCGCCTCAGCGGTGGGGCCCTGCGCCCAGCGTCGGCGGTAGGCCGATCGAGTGGCAGAACGAGGGACGCAAACGGGGGATGGATTCGCGGTCGGGTGTCGGGCCGTCGGTTCGGCGTGCGGTGCGGGCTCCGTACGCCAGGCGTCAGGCCGTCGGTTCCGCCTGCGGTGCGGGCTCCGCGGGGACCCGGGACAGCGGCGCCGCCTTCGCCAGCCGCAGCGCCTCCGCCTTCGTACGCCGTGCCGTCCTCAGCGCGTCCCACGTCAGACACGTCAGCGCCAGCCACACCAGCGCAAAGCCCGCCCACCGCTCCGCCGGCATCGCCTCGTGGAAGTACAGGACGCCCAGCAGGAACTGGAAGACCGGCGCCAGATACTGCAGCAGCCCCAGCGTGGAGAGCGGCACCCTGATCGCCGCCGCGCCGAAGCAGACCAGCGGCACCGCCGTCACCACGCCCGTCGCGGCGAGCAGGGCAGCGTGGCCGACCCCGTGCGCGCCGAAGGTGAGCGAGCCGTCGGCGCCCAGCCAGAGCAGAAAGCCGAGCGCCGGCAGGAACTGGATCGCGGTCTCGGCGGCCAGTGACTCAAGACCGCCGATATTGACCTTCTTCTTGACCAGGCCGTACGTCGCGAAGGAGAAGGCGAGCGTCAGCGAGATCCAGGGCGGCTGCCCGTAGCCGATCGCCAGGACCAGCACCGCCGCGAGGCCGGTGCCGACCGCGACCCACTGCGCCGGGCGCAGCCGCTCCTTCAGCAGCAGTACGCCCATCGCGATGGTGACCAGGGGGTTGATGAAGTAGCCGAGCGACGCCTCGACGACATGGCCGGAGTTCACGGCCCAGATGTAGATGCCCCAGTTGACGGTGATCACGGCCGCGGCGACCGTGATCAGACCCAGCTTCCGGGGGCTGCGTATCAGCTCCCGGACCCAGCCCCACCGCCCCAGTGCAAGCAGCGCGATGCCGACGAGGGCCAGCGACCAGACCATCCGGTGGGCGAGGATCTCCGCCGCTCCGGACGGCTTCAGGAGCGGCCAGAACAGCGGGACGAGGCCCCACATTCCGTAGGCCCCGATCCCGTACAGCAACCCTGCCCGCTGTTCGCCCTCAGGCTTCATCTGCCCCTCCTGCCCTGCGCGCATCACCACGACGAAGGTACGCGGCAGGGGGCCTGGCTGTCATGCCCGTATCGCCATACGGTCATGACCCAGCTTCGGTCACACTGCGGCGAGCGCTGCCGCGACCGAGTCGGCCAGCGGAGTCGTCGGGCGGCCGGTCAGCCGCGCCAGGTCGCCCGTCGTCCGGGCCAGCAGCCCGCGGCCGACCGCCGCGTCGACGTCGACGAGGATCCCGGCGAACGGAGCGGGCACACCCGCACCCGCCGGGATCGCCGTGTGCGCCTCGGCCGGGACGTTGTTGTACGCGATCGTCCGGCCGGTCCGCCGGGACAGCTCGGCCGCGTATTCCGCGAAGGGCCAGGCGACGTCGCCGCTCAGCTCGTACGCCGCACCCAGGTGGCCGTCGCCGGTCAGTACCGCGGCCGCCGCGGCGGCATAGTCGGCGCGGGCGGCCAGCCCGGACCTCCTGACAGGAGATCCGGGCCCCGGGGCACCTCAGCGATGCATCAGCCGACGACGGTCCATGTGTCGCTGCCCGCGAGCAGCGCGGCCAGGTCGCCCTTGCCGTTCTGCTCGATGGCGGTGTCCAGCTGGTCGGCCATCATCGTGTCGTAGACCGGCCGCTCCACACTGCGCAGCACCCCGATGGGGGTGTGGTGCAGGGTGTCCGGGTCGGCCAGCCGGGAGAGCGCGAAGGCCGTGGTCGGGCTGGCGCTGTGGGCGTCGTGGACGACGATCTGCGACTCGTTCTCCGGCGTGACCGTCACGACCAAAAGATCCCCGGTCGCCGGGTCCCGTACGACACCCTTGTTGCCGTCGGCGCCGAAGCGGATCGGCTGCCCGTGCTCCAGGCGGATGACCGCCTCTTCCGCCTGCTGCTTGTCCTTCAGCACGTCGAAGGCGCCGTCGTTGAAGATATTGCAGTTCTGGTAGATCTCCACCAGCGCCGTGCCCTGGTGGGCGGAGGCCTGGCGCAGCACCTCGGTGAGGTGCTTGCGGTCGGAGTCGACGGTGCGGGCCACGAAGGAGGCCTCGGCGCCGATCGCCAGCGACACCGGGTTGAAGGGCGCGTCCAGCGAGCCCATCGGGGTCGACTTGGTGATCTTGCCGACCTCGGAGGTCGGGCTGTACTGGCCCTTGGTGAGTCCGTAGATCCTGTTGTTGAAGAGCAGGATCTTCAGGTTCACATTGCGGCGCAGCGCATGGATCAGGTGGTTTCCGCCGATGGAGAGGGCGTCGCCGTCACCGGTGACGACCCAGACCGACAGATCGCGGCGGGAGGAGGCGAGCCCGGTCGCGATGGCCGGCGCGCGGCCGTGGATGGAGTGCATCCCGTACGTGTTCATGTAGTACGGGAAGCGGGAGGAGCAGCCGATTCCGGAGACGAAGACGATGTTCTCCTTCGCCAGGCCGAGCTCGGGCATGAAGCCCTGCACGGCGGCGAGGATCGCGTAGTCACCGCAGCCCGGGCACCAGCGCACTTCCTGGTCGGACTTGAAGTCCTTCATGGACTGCTTGGCCTCGGCCTTGGGCACCAGTGAGAGCGCCTCAGTCATTGATGGCCTCCTTGAGAGCCGTGGCGAGCTGCTCCGCCTTGAACGGCATGCCGTTCACCTGGTTGTAGCTCTGCGCGTCGACCAGATATCTCGCCCGGATCAGGGTGGCGAGCTGGCCGAGGTTCATCTCGGGTACCACTACCTTCTCGTAACGCCCCAGAACCTCCCCGAGATTCCTCGGGAACGGGTTGAGGTGGCGCAGATGGGCCTGCGCGATGGGGATTCCCGCGGTGCGCAGCCTGCGTACGGCGGCGGTGATCGGCCCGTACGTAGAGCCCCAGCCGAGAACCAGCGTGGTCGCGCCGTGCGGATCGTCGACCTCGAGATCCGGGACCTCGATGCCGTCGATCTTGGCCTGGCGGATGCGGACCATGAGGTCGTGGTTGGCAGGGTCGTAGGAGATGTTGCCGCTGCCGTCCTGCTTCTCGATACCGCCGATGCGGTGCTCGAGACCGGGCGTGCCGGGCACCGCCCAGGGGCGGGCCAGCGTCTGCGGATCGCGCTTGTACGGCCAGAACACCTCGGTGCCGTCGGCCAGTTCGTGGTTGGGTCCGGTGGCGAACTGCACTCGCAGATCGGGCAGCTCGTCGATGTCCGGGATCCGCCACGGCTCGGAGCCGTTGGCCAGATAGCCGTCGCTCAGCAGCATCACCGGCGTGCGGTAGGCCAGGGCGATCCGGGCCGCCTCGATGGCGGCGTTGAAACAGTCCGCGGGCGTACGCGGCGCGACAATCGGGACCGGGGCCTCGCCGTTGCGTCCGAACATCGCCTGCAGCAGATCGGCCTGCTCGGTCTTGGTGGGCAGACCGGTCGACGGGCCACCGCGCTGGATGTCCACGATCAGCAGCGGCAGCTCCAGGGAGACCGCCAGCCCGATGGTCTCGGACTTGAGCGCCACGCCCGGGCCCGAGGTGGTGGTGACGCCGAGCGCGCCGCCGAAGGCCGCGCCGAGCGCCGCGCCGATGCCCGCGATCTCGTCCTCGGCCTGGAAGGTCCGTACACCGAAGTTCTTGTGCTTGGAGAGCTCGTGCAGGATGTCGGAGGCCGGGGTGATGGGGTAGGAGCCCAGGTAGAGGGGCAGGTCGGCCTGCTTGCTCGCGGCGATCAGCCCGTAGGAGAGGGCCAGGTTCCCGGAGATGTTGCGGTACGTGCCGGTGGGGAACGCCGCGCTCGCGGGCGCGACCTCGTAGGAGACGGCGAAGTCCTCGGTCGTCTCGCCGAAGTTCCACCCGGCCCGGAAGGCGGTGATGTTCGCCTCGGCGATCTGCGGCTTCTTGGCGAACTTGGTCCGCAGGAAGGTCTCGGTGCCCTCGGTCGGCCGGTGGTACATCCAGCTCAGGAGCCCCAGCGCGAACATGTTCTTGGAACGCTCGGCCTCCTTGCGGGAGAGTCCGAAGTCCTTGAGCGCCTCGATCGTCAGCGTCGTCAGCGGCACCGGGTGCACGTGGTAGGCGGCCAGCGAGCCGTCTTCCAGGGGAGAGGTGTCGTAGCCGACCTTGGCCATGGCGCGTTTGGCGAATTCGTCGGTGTTGACGATGATCTCGCTGCCGCGCGGCACATCGGCGATGTTCGCCTTGAGCGCGGCCGGGTTCATCGCCACCAGCACGTTCGGCGCGTCACCCGGAGTGAGGATGTCGTGGTCGGCGAAGTGCAGCTGGAAGCTGGAGACGCCGGGCAGCGTCCCGGCGGGTGCCCGGATCTCGGCGGGGAAGTTCGGCAGCGTGGAGAGGTCGTTTCCGAACGACGCGGTCTCCGAGGTGAAGCGGTCACCCGTCAGCTGCATACCGTCACCGGAGTCACCCGCGAAGCGGATGATCACCCGGTCGAGGCGGCGGATCTCCTTCTCGCCGGCGTGCGTGCGCTGCCCGCCGACGAGAGCCTCATTGGCCTCGTCGTCACTGGACTCGTCGGCCTGCTCGGCTGGGCTACTGACCTGGCTGGTCACTGAACTGGACCTCCCTCGAGGCGGCTCCTCGGGTCCGGCCGGCCTGCCGGCCGTCCCACTAGCCACCCTACGTCGCTAAGGGTGACCTTCCTTGGACCGCTCATATGCCGGACATCCGTGTACGACGCCCTGACGCCCTGATGTGCCATGTTCTCTTTTCGCCCCCGGTCCTTCTGGTAAGACGCTCTCCACTCATTCTTCGGTTCTGGGACTGCCGTCCGGCTCAACACTGAATCAATATCTGACAGAGTGTCAGTCAACTACGAGTTGAGGTAGGTCAGCACCGCCAGTACACGCCGGTGGTCCCCGTCGCTGGGGGACAGCCCGAGCTTCAGAAAGATGTTGCTGACATGCTTCTCGACCGCGCCGTCGCTCACCACTAGCTGTTTGGCGATCGCTGAATTCGTACGCCCCTCGGCCATCAGGCCGAGGACCTCCCGCTCACGCGGAGTGAGACCGGCGAGCACGTCCTGCTTGCGGCTGCGGCCGAGGAGCTGGGCCACGACCTCGGGGTCCAGGGCCGTGCCGCCCCGGGCGACCCGGACCACGGCGTCCACGAACTCGCGCACCTCGGCCACCCGGTCCTTGAGCAGATAGCCCACTCCGCGGCTGCTGCCCGCGAGCAGCTCGGTGGCGTACTGCTCCTCGACGTACTGGGAAAGCACCAGCACGCCGATCCCGGGATGGTCCCGGCGCAGCCGCACCGCCGCCCGTACGCCCTCATCCGTATGCGTGGGCGGCATCCGCACATCGGCGACGACCACGTCCGGCAGCGCCTCCTCCGCGGCCAGCTCGCCGACCGTCTTGATCAGCGCCTCCGCGTCGCCCACACCGGCCACGACATCGTGTCCGCGGTCGGTCAGCAGCCGGGTCAGGCCCTCCCGAAGCAGCACTGAATCCTCGGCGATGACCACCCGCACCCTGTCCTCCACGACCCTGACGCCCCCCTGTCGATCTCTTCCACCCCTGCACCCTCCAGCATCCCAGTATTCGGACCGGACCGCGCCCAGGCTCGGGTAATCGACGGATCTAGGGGCTTGTAGGGGTCTACGGGCCTGTGAGGATGTGTGGCGGGGGTCAGCCACGCCAGGGCAGCTCGGCGGTGACCGTGGTCGGACCGCCGGCCGGCGAGTCCAGGGCGAGGATCCCGTCCACCGCGTCCAGCCGCTCCGCGAGGCCCGCGAGACCGCTGCCGGCCGAGCCCGCGGCGGAGCTGACGTCGGGAAGCGTGGCGCCGCCCCGGCCGTCATCGGTGACCTGCAGCATCAGCCGGTCCTGGGAGCGCCAGACGTCCACCGTGGCGCGGCGTGCCTGCGCGTGCTTGCTGATGTTCTGCAGCAGCTCGGAGACGGTGAAATAGGCGATCCCCTCGATGGCGGGGGCGGGCCTGGACGGCAGATCCACCTCGACGGTCACCGGGACGGTGCAGCGCGATGCGATGGCGGAGAGTGCCGCGTCCAGTCCGCGGTCGGTCAGTACGGCGGGGTGGATGCCGCGCGCCAGATCGCGCAGCTCCTGCAGCGCCACCTTCACCTCGCCGTGCGCCTCGTCCACCATGCGGGCGGCTGCCTGCGGGTCCTCCAGCAGCTTCTCCTTGGCGAGACCGAGGTCCATGGCGAGCGCGACGAGGCGGGCCTGCGCGCCGTCGTGCAGATCGCGCTCGATACGGCGCAGGTCGGCGGCGGCCGTGTCGACGACCACGCCACGGTCCGACTCCAGCTCGACGACGCGGGTGTCGAGCGTGGACGGCCCGAGGAGCCCCGCGACCATCAGCCGGTCGACCCAGGTCAGACCGCGGATGAGCCAGGCGGTCGCGAGTACGAGCACAAAGCCCACGGCGGCGGTGGCACCGATCTCGAAGGTGGTGTCGAGATAGAACCTGGCGCCGTCGCTGTCGCCGTAGAGGGAGATGCCCGGCTCGTCGAGATAGCGGGGGAAGGTCCACCGCCACAGGGGGTAGGTGAGCAGTCCCCAGCCGGTGAACCAGAAGGTGACGGAGACGGAGAAGGCGAAGACCGCCCACGGGAAGTGCAGCATCGCGTAGAGGAAGTGCCGCCAGGAGGCGCCGCTCTTGAGCACGGCGCCGACCCAGGGCATCAGTCCGCTCTTTTGGGCACGCACCGGAGACGGATCCCCGACATCCAGCCGCAGCAGCCCCCGCGCCCGGGCCCGCTCCAGGGCACCGAGCCCGCGGCAGCCCGCGAGCCCGGCGGCGAGGACGGGGATGCCGAGGAAGGTGACGAGCAGCCCCGCGCCGGTCGAGACGGTCGCTATGGCGAAGGTGAAGAAGACGATGCTGATCGGCAGGCTCAGCAGCAGATAACCGAACTCACGCCAGGTACGGCCCTCGAACGGTGCGCGCAGTGCCGGGGGAAGGAAGTGGTCCCGGGGCTCCGGTCGGTATTCCGTGGCGGCCATCGAAGTCGTCCGTTCTGCGTATGGGGCTGTCATGACTGCAAGCCTCCCGGCGCGGAGGGCCCGCACCATGAGGGGGGTTCCCGGGTTGGGGCGGGGGTTTTCCCCACCATGGGGGCTCGCGCGGGGTGTGCGGGGTGCGGGCGCGGGGGTGCGGGCGTCCGTGGTGCGGGTCGCGGGGTGGCCCGGTGGCGCGGGGTGCGGGTTCCGGGTCGCTTCCGGGCTCGACTCCTCGGGGTCGGCGGCGCACGGGGGCGCGTATTGATCACTCGGTGATTGCCGCCGATCCCCTGCGGGGACGACCCTGCACCGCCCTCTCCACGAGACGGGCCACAAGGGGTGCGCCGCGAAGGTAAGGGACGGCCGGGGCGCGGGTTGCATGCGGCGCCGGCCCCCGCGAGCTCCCGGGGTCCGGGGCGGAGCCCCGGTCAGCCGGCGACACGCCCCCGCCACGGCAGCTCCGCCCTGACCGTCGTCGGTCCCCCCACCGGCGAGTCCAGCACGAACCCCCCGTCCACCGCCCCCAGCCGTTCCGCCAGACCCGCCATCCCCGTGCCGCCGTCCAGCCGTGCGCCGCCCCGCCCGTCGTCCGTGACCATGATCAGCAGCCGCTCGTTCGCCCGCCACACATCCACCGAGACGCTCTTCGCCTGCGCGTGCTTGCTCACGTTCTGCAGCAGCTCGGAGACGGTGAAGTACGCGATGCCTTCGATCGCCTCGGCCGGCCGTTCGACCAGATCCACGGTCACCTTCACCGGAGCCGTACAGCGGGACGCGACGGCGGAGAGTGCCGCGTCCAGTCCGCGGTCGGTCAGTACGGCGGGGTGGATGCCGCGCGCCAGATCGCGCAGCTCCTGCAGCGCCACCTTCACCTCGCCGTGCGCCTCGTCCACCATGCGGGCGGCTGCCTGCGGGTCCTCGGTGAGCTTCTCCTTCGCGAGGCCGAGCCCCATCGCGAGCGCCACCAGCCGCGCCTGCGCGCCGTCGTGCAGATCGCGCTCGATACGCCGCAGATCCGCGGCGGCCCGGTCGACGACCACACCCCGGTCCGACTCCAACTCCGCGATCCGCCGCTCCAGCTCGTCGGAGGGTGAGAGCAGGCCGCGGGCCATCGCCCGATCCGCGTTGGTCAGCCCGCGCGCCACGAAGGGCAGTACGGGCCAGAGCACGAACAGCCCCACCAACGTCACACTGAAGGTCAGCACACCCCACGGCAGCCGGATGAAGGAGTACAGCACCGACCGCCATGCGACCGGGTCCTTCAGGCTCGTCCACAGCCAGGGCAGGACTCCGTCCTGCCGGTGCGGCCGGTACAACGGGCTCGGCTCCTCGATCCGTACTCCCAGCAGCGCCCGTGCCCTCGCCCGCTCCGCCCTGCCCAGCAGACGCGCACCGGCCAGCCCGATGGCGAGCAGGGGCAGACCGATCACGGTCACCGACAGGCCCACGCCGGTGAAGATCATGAACGCCACGTAGACGAATCCGATCAGCGCCATCGGCAGATTGGCCAGGAGATGGGCGATCTCCTTCCAGGTGTGGCGGCCGAAGGCGAAGCGCGCGGGTGGCGGCCGGTCGTGGTCGGCGGCGGTGATACTCACGGTCATGCGGCCCAGCCTGCCGGGCCGGGGCGGCCGCACGCCATGGGGTACATGGGTGGGATGAAGTAGGGATAACCCCACCCGCCGCCCATGGATGCGTGACCGACTGCTTACCGTCCCTTTAGCAGGGCCTAGACTCCCGTGCGTACAGATCGTCGAACAGATCGCCAACGAAGTCAGGGAGCGAGGGGCGGACGTGCCGGAACCGACCGTGGCCGTGCTCGCGGCGGACTATTTCGAGAGCTATTCGGTCGTCGGGCTGATGGGGCTGATCGGCGTGCTGTTCGTCGCCGTCGCCTTCGGGGCGGGCCGGCTGCTGCGGCCCGTGGTGCCCACGCCGGAGAAGCTCCTGACGTACGAGTGCGGAGTGGACCCCGTCGGCGAGGGCTGGGCACACACCCAGGTCCGCTATTACGTCTACGCTTTTCTGTACGTGATTTTCGCCGTCGACTCGATCTTCCTCTTCCCATGGGCGACGGTTTTCGCGGCCGCGGGATACGGCGCGACGACGCTCGTGGAGATGTTCATCTTCCTCGGCTTCCTGGCCGTGGGACTGCTCTACGCATGGAAGAAGGGCGTCCTGACATGGACGTGACCCGTGAGCCGGTTCCCGAGCCGGTTACTGAGCTGCTTCCCGAACTGCTTCCCGAGCCGAAACGGCTCGGAGCTCTCGCCCGCCTCGCCCCCGAGCCGATGAAGGTGGTCCTCAACTGGGGCCGCCGCTACAGCCTGTGGGTCTTCAACTTCGGGCTCGCCTGCTGCGCGATCGAGTTCATCGCGGCCTCGATGGCGCGCCACGACTTCATCCGGCTCGGCGTGATCCCCTTCGCGCCCGGCCCGCGCCAGGCGGACCTGATGGTCGTCTCGGGCACGGTGACGGACAAGATGGCACCGGCGGTGAAGCGGCTGTACGAGCAGATGCCCGAGCCCAAGTACGTCATCTCCTTCGGCGCCTGCTCCAACTGCGGCGGCCCGTACTGGGATTCGTACTCCGTGACCAAGGGCGTCGACCAGATCATCCCCGTCGATGTGTATGTGCCGGGGTGCCCGCCGCGCCCCGAGGCGCTGCTCCAGGGCATTCTCAAGCTCCAGGAGAAGATCGCCCGGGAGTCGCTCGGCGAGCGCTACGCGTCCCCGCGGCCCTCCGCCGCCGCCCTCCAGAGTGGCCTGGTGCCGCCCCCGACCCCGGGGGAGGGACGCGCATGAGCTCGTACGACCGCCTTCCGGACGCCGTCACCGAGATCTTCGGCGAGGAGGCCACGGCCGAGCGCGCGTACGAGCTGCTCACGGTCGATGTCCCCGTCGGCTCGTGGATCGCCGCGCTGGAGATCGCCCGGGACAAGCTGGGCTGCACCTATTTCGACTGGCTGAGCGCTGTCGACGAACCGGGCACCGGCTTCCGAATCTGCGCCCATGTCGTCGCGGTGGGCGGCGGTACGGTGCGCCGGCTGCTGCTCCGTACGACCGTTCCGCACACCGCCCCGTCGCTTCCTTCCGCCGTCGAGATCTACGCGGGCGCGGCCTGGCACGAGCGGGAGACCCACGAGATGTTCGGCGTCGAGTTCCCGGGTCACCCGCACCTCGTCCCGCTGCTCCTGCCGGAGGGCTTCGAGGGCCACCCGCTGCGCAAGGACTTCGTCCTGGCGGCCCGGGTCGCGAAGGCCTGGCCGGGCGCGAAGGAGCCGGGGGAGTCGGAACACGGCGGCCCGAAGCGCCGCCAGATGCTGCCGCCGGGTGTCCCGGACCCGAACGAATGGGGCCCTCTCAAGGGCCAGCTCCCTCCGGCTCCGGCCCGTCCTGCCCGCACGCCCCGCGCGGCGGGCGCGACCGCCGACCGCCCCCCGCGCCGCACGCGCACCGCGGGGGAGGGCTCGGCCGGCCAGGCGGCGGAGCCCGCCGAGACCGCGGAAACCGGAGGAACCGGGGCACCCGCCGCGGGCCCGCGCCGCACCCGCACCGCGAGTGAGGGCTCGGCCGGCCAGGCCGCAGCCCCGGGCACGACCCCGCCGCGCCGCGCACGCAGCGCGAGCGAAGGCTCGGCAACGCAGCGCGAGGAGCCCACCCCTGCGCCGGACGCGGCGCAGACACAGCCTGCGGGGCCCGCTGCGCCGGAGCCGACGGCCGGGCCCGCGGCGCCGAAGCCCGAGGCTCAGCCACCCGCGCAGCCGCCGGCAGTTGAGGCGTCCAAGAAGGCGGCAACGGCCGCGGAGTCCGAGGCTGAGGGGCCGACGGACGCCCCGGAGACGTCGGCCCCGCCGCCCCGCACCCGTAGCGCCGACGCGCCGTGGCACCACGCGCGCCCCGCGTTCGACGACTCGGCCACCGGTGCCGAGACCGGTGCCGAGACCGGGACTGAGACCGGCGCCGAGAGCGGGACTGAGAGCGGGACTGAGACCGGGACCGAGACCGGCGCCGAGACCGGGACCGAGACCGGGACTGAGACCGGGACCGAGACCGGCGCCGAGACCGGCACCGACGAGGACGCAGGCGGCGACGCCCGCAGCGAAGCAGACAGCGACACCCCACCGACCACCCCCCGGCCGAAGTCCGGGTCCGCCGATGGACCCGACGACGAGCCGACCGACACCGCAGGAGGCGACCCCGCGTGAACGACGCCCTCGACATCGCCCTCCGGCTGGTCGTCGTCTTCGCCGTGTTCCTTGTCCTTCCCCTCGTCATCGGGCAGACCGAGCACAAGGTGATGGCCCATATGCAGGGCCGCCTCGGCCCCATGTACGCCGGCGGCTTCCACGGCTGGGCCCAGCTCGTCGCGGACGGCGTGAAGTTCGCACAGAAGGAGGACGTGGTCCCGGCCGGCGCCGACCGCCGCATCTTCCAGCTCGCCCCCGCCGTCGCCCTCCTCCCGTATCTGCTCGTACTGATCGCCATCCCGATCGGCCCGAGCCAGGGCGCGGTCGGCCAGGTCGTCGACGCGGGCATCTTCTTCGTGCTCGCCGTCATGGGCGTCGGCGTGCTCGGCTCGCTCATGGCGGGCTGGGCCTCCGCCAATAAGTTCTCCCTTCTCGGCGGTCTGCGTACCGCCGCACAGCTGCTCGCGTACGAACTGCCGATGCTGCTGGCCGCCGCCTCCGTCGCCATGGCGGCCGGCACGGTCTCGCTGCCCGGCATCCTGAACGCCTTCGAGTGGTGGTGGCTGCCCTGGCAGATCGTGGGCGCCCTGGTCTTCTTCGTCGCGGGCCTCGCCGAACTCCAGCGCCCGCCCTTCGACATGCCGGTCGCCGACTCCGAGATCATCTTCGGCGCGTACACCGAGTACACCGGGCTGCGTTTCGCGCTGTTCCTGCTCGCCGAGTACGCGGGCATCGTCGTCCTGTGCGGACTGACCACCGTCCTCTTCCTGGGCGGCTGGCACGGCCCGTTCGGGGCGGAGGGTCTCGGCTGGGTGTGGACCCTGCTCAAGACGGCCGTGCTCGCCTTTGTCGTCATCTGGCTGCGGGTGACCTATCCCCGGTTGCGCGAGGACCAGCTGCAGAAGCTCGCCTGGACCACGCTCATCCCGCTCGCCCTCGCCCAGATCGCCCTCACCGGCGTCGTGAAGGTGGTGATTCAGTAATGCCTCCGATCCCCGGATCCGGCCTCGCGAAGGGCCTCGCCGTCACCCTGCGCACGATGACGAAGCGCTCGCACACCGCGCAGTACCCCGACGCCCAGCCCGAACTCCCGCCGCGCAGCCGCGGCGTGATCGGCCTGTTCGAGGAGAACTGCACGGTCTGCATGCTCTGTGCCCGTGAGTGCCCCGACTGGTGCATCTACATCGACTCCCACAAGGAGACGGTCCCGCCCGCCGCCCCCGGCGGCCGCGAGCGCAGCCGCAACGTCCTCGACAGGTTCGCCATCGACTTCGCGCTCTGCATGTACTGCGGTATCTGCATCGAGGTCTGTCCTTTCGACGCGCTGTTCTGGTCCCCGGAGTTCGAGTACGCGGAGACGGACATCCGCGAGCTCACCCATGAGCGGGACAAACTCCGTGAGTGGATGTGGACGGTGCCCGCACCGCCCGCGCTCGACCCGGGCGCCGAGGAGCCGAAGGAGCTCGCCGCTGCCCGCAAGGCGGCCGAGAAGCTCGCGGCGGCACAGTCGGAACCGGCCTCGCCCCCGTCGGCTCCCTCCACCCCGGCAGCCTCGGACGGTCCGGCTGGTCCGGCCGACTCCGCTGGTTCGGCCGGCCCGGCACCTGCGGGCGGCCCGGCTGACCAGCCAGGCCCGGCAGGCCCCGCAGCCTCGGACGGTCCGGACGGTCCGGCTGGTTCGACCGGGCCCGGCGACGCCGCCGGCCCGCCCTCGGGCGAGGGAGGTCCCGCATGATGCTCGCCGCAGCACAGACCCACGGCTTCCTCTCCCCGACCGGTGTCGAGATCGCCTTCCTCCTCGTCGGCATCGCCACCCTCGGCGCGGCCGCCATCACTGTCACGACCAGGCAGCTCGTGCACGCCGCCCTCTGGCTGGTCGTGACCCTCGGCGGTCTCGCCGTCGAGTACCTGCTCCTGACGGCGGAGTTCATCGCCTGGGTGCAGGTCCTGATCTACGTCGGTTCCGTGGTCGTCCTCCTTCTCTTCGGGCTGATGCTCACCAAGGCCCCCATCGGCCGCTCCCCGGACGCGAACTCCGGCAACCGCTGGGTCGCCCTGGCCGTGGCAGTCGCCGCAGCGACCGCCCTGGTCTGGGTGGTCGTGGACGCGTTCCGCGCCACCTGGATCGACCTGGACGGACCCGCCCAGGGCTCCACCCAGGTGTCCGGCCAGATCCTCTTCCGGCACTGGGTGCTGCCCTTCGAGGCGCTCTCCGTACTGCTGCTCGCCGCCCTCGTCGGCGCGATCGTCCTGTCCCGCAAGGACGCCAAGGACGCCAAGGATCCCGATCCCGAGGGGAAGCGCTGATGCACCTCGCTTATCCCGCCGTGCTGGCCGTCCTCCTCTTCAGCGTCGGGCTGTACGGAGTACTCGCACGCCGCAACGCGATCCTGGTCCTGATGTCCGTCGAGCTGATGCTCAACGCGGTCAACCTCAACCTCGTCGCCTTCGACGTCTGGCTGCGCGACGCCCTGCACGCCGGCCAGGCGCTCACCCTCTTCACCATCGCCATCGCAGCCGCGGAGATCGGCATCGGCCTGGCGATCGTCCTGATGGTCTACCGCAACCGCGGGACCTCGGACGTCGACCGGCTCCGCGACACCGCCGAGGGCCCCGACGGCATCCCCGACGCCCCTGACGCGACCGCCTCGGCGCAGAAGGCTGAGGCCACCGCGTGACCACCACGACCCTCGCCGTCCTCGTACCCCTCCTTCCGTTCCTGGGCGCCGCGGCCGGACTGCTGCTCGGCCGCATCGCCCCCGGCATGGTCCGGCCGCTGGCCGTACTGCCGACCCTCGCCGCGGCCGCCATCGCCGTCCTGGTCGCCGTACGCCAGGGCGGCGGGAAGGCGATCGACGCCTCGACCCAACTCACCCCCACCGGGTCGATCCCCATCGACCTCGCCCTGTACTTGGACGGCTTCGCGGTCCTCGTCGCCGTCCTGGTCGGGGTCGTCGCGTCCTGCGTGCAGATCTACTCGACGGGCTATCTGCGCGACGACCCGCGCTATCCCTCCTACGCGGCCCTCGTCTCCCTCTTCACCTCCGCGATGCTGCTCGTCGTCTACTCCGGCGACCTGATGGTGCTCCTGGTCGGCTGGGAGATCATGGGCATCTGCTCGTACTTCCTCGTCGGCCACTACTGGGAGACGCCCGAGGCGCGCGCCGCCTCCCTCAAGGCATTCCTGGTCACCAAGCTCGGCGATGTCCCTTTCCTGATCGGTCTGTTCGCGCTCGCCACCGACGCGGGCACGTTCCAGATCACTGGCATCCTCGGCTCCGTCGCCGCCGGTGGGATCGAACACCCCACGCTTGTCGCGCTGCTGCTGCTCGCAGGTGTGGCGGGCAAGTCCGCCCAGTTCCCGCTGCACACCTGGCTGCCCGACGCGATGGCGGGCCCCACCCCCGTCTCCGCGCTGATCCACGCGGCGACGATGGTCGCCGCCGGTATCTATTTCGTGGCCCGCCTCCTTCCCGTCTTCACCGCCTCCGCGGCAGCGCTGATCGTCCTCGCCGTGATGGCCGCAGTCACGATGGTCGGCTCGGGTCTTGCCGCCCTCGCCCAGGACGACATCAAGCGTGTCCTCGCCTACTCGACCATCGGCCAGCTCGGCTATATGTCGGGCGCTCTGGCCGTCGGTAACCGAGGCGCCGCCGTCTTCCACCTCCTTGCCCACGGTGCGTTCAAGGCGCTCCTCTTCCTCGCCGCCGGCGTGATCATCCACGCCGCGGGCACCAACTCGCTGGCCGCCATGTCCCGCATGAGCGGCCTCACCAAGCGCATCCCCGACGCGTTCTGGACGATGACCGTCGCCCTACTCGCGCTCGCCGCAATCCCTCCCTTCGCCGGCTTCTTCTCCAAGGAAGCCGTTCTGGTGGCCGCCGAGCACGCCGCGCTCGGCGAGTCCGAGGTCGCACCCGGCGCCGCCGGGTGGACCGTCCTGGTCTCCGGTCTCATCACCGCCCTGCTCACCGCCGCGTACGCCACCCGCCTGTGGCTGCTCGCCTTCCGCGGCCGCGGAGCCGAAGCCCCCGACCACGGCCGCCAGCCGATCGTCATGAACGCCGTACTGTGGGTGCTCGTCATCCCTTCTATGGGCTTCGGTCTGACCCTCGGTTACCTCGACGACTGGTTCGACGGCCAAAGCCTCGCCCCGACGGTCACCACCGGTGTCCTCGGCACCGGTGTCGCACTCGTCGGCGGACTGATCACCTACGGCGCCTGGCGCGCCATCCAGTACCGCGCGGGCGCCGCCCGCATCCCCCTGGGCGCCGTCGCCGCCCATCCGGAGGCCCCGCCGTCGGTCGTCGAGGCAGAGGCGATCGCCGCACACACCCCCGCCTACGGCGACATCGCGGCAGCACCTGACCCTGCGGACCCCGGCCGCCTGCTGCTCGGCCCGCTCCACCGCCACGCCGCAGTCGGATTCCACCTCGACGCCGTCTACTCCGCCCTGTTCGTACGCCCGGTCCGGGCCGCCGCCCAGCTGGTCAGCTTCCTCGACCGGGAGGTTGTGGAGACCTACGTGCGCGGATCGGGCACCGGCGCCCGTTGGCTGGGCGCGGCTGTCCGCCGCGCGCAGACCGGCAATCTGCAGACCTACCTCAGCGCGCTGTTTGCCGGTTCGGTCGTCCTGGCGATCGCCGCCGTCGTCCTTTCCAACGTCAACGCGGGATCGTGAGCCGTGATCGATATCAGCGAGTCCGTGATGCAGTTCCTTCTCGCGTTCATCGTCGTCGGCCCGCTCGTCGGGGCCGCCGCTGCGCTGCTGCCCGCACCGCCCGGGCTGCGCGGCAAGGGCCCGGACCAGGCGGTCCTGCGCCACGGCGTGACTGTCACCGGCGTCATCCTCGCCGCGGCGATCGTGCTGGCTCTCGGCTTCGACCACGACCAGCCGTCGAAGATGCAGGCCACGACGGACATCAGCTGGATCCCCGCACTTGATGTGCGGATCCACTTCGGAATCGACGGCATTTCGCTCCCCCTCCTGGTCCTGACGGCGCTGCTGACCTTCCTGTGCGCGCTGTACAGCTACTTCAAGATGCCTGCGGGCCCGTCCCCGAAGGCATTCGTCGCGCTTCTGCTCGTCCTGGAATCCGGGACGCTCGCGACCTTCGCTGTTCTCGACCTGCTGCTCTTCTTCCTGGCCTTCGAGATGGTGCTCATCCCGATGTACTTCCTCATCGCCCGCTGGGGCGGTGCGGATCGGCAGGCCGCGGCCTGGAGGTTCATCCTCTACACGCTGCTCGGCTCTGTCGTCATGCTGCTCGGCCTTCTGCTGGTCGGGCTGAAGACCGGCACATTCGACATGGTGGCACTCGCCACTGACAACGGCCGTGGGCTGACCGCATCCACGCAGGTCATCGCCGTTTTGGCGATCGGGCTCGGCCTCGCGGTGAAGACTCCGATGTGGCCGCTGCACAGCTGGCTCCCCGATGCGCACACCGCCGCACCGACCGTCGGCTCCGTCCTCCTCGCCGGCGTACTGCTGAAGATGGGTACGTACGGATTCGTCCGCATCGTGCTGCCCATCGCGCCCGACGGAATGCAGACCTTCGCGCCGTACCTCGCCGCCTTCGCGGTGGTCGGCATCATCTACGGGTCCCTGGCCTGTCTCGCCCTCGCCAAGCAGGGCGCGGGCGGCGACCTCAAGCGTCTGATCGCGTACTCCTCCGTCGGCCACATGGGCTTCGTGCTCCTCGGCATCTCGACGATGACCCCCACCGGCGTCAACGGCGCCCTCTTCGCGAACATCGCCCACGGCCTCATCACCGGCCTGCTCTTCTTCCTGGTCGGAGCGCTCAAGGACCGCTACGGCACCGCCGACCTCGACACCCTCGCGGGCGCCACCGGCGCGGCCCTCTACGGTCGTGCCCCCCGCCTCGGCGGCCTCCTCGCCTTTGCCGCCGTCGCCTCCCTCGGCCTCCCCGGCCTCGCCGGATTCTGGGGCGAGATGCTCGCGCTGTTCGGCGCGTTCGACCCCGCCGACGGCCTGAGCCGCCCCGCCTTCCTCACCTTCATGGCGATCGGCGCCTTCGGCACCCTGCTCACCGCCGCCTATCTCCTCGTCGTCGTGCGCCGCGTGTGCATGGGCGCGCTGGGGCATGACGAGCAGGAGCAGCCCCAGGCCAAGCCGCTCGCCGACGTCCAGACGTACGAATTCGCCGCCTGGACCCCGCTCGTCGCCCTCACCGTGCTGGCCGGACTGTGGCCCGCGGTCCTCCTCGGCCTCACCGACCCGGCCGTGCAGAAGCTCCTCGCAGGAGGCAAGTCGTGACCGTGGCAGCCGACAGCGTCACCAGCCTCGTCCAGTCCGTCGACTGGCTCACGATCGCGCCGCCGACCATCACCGCGACGGTCGCCCTGATCGTCCTGGTCGCCGACCTGTTCGTGCCCGAGAGCCGCAAGCGGCTGCTGGGCGGCGTAGCGATCGCCGGTCTGGTCGCCGCTCTCATCACGCTGGTTCCGCTGCGCAAGGGCAACCGCGCGACGTTCTGCCTCACGACCGATGCCCACGCCTGCAGCTACACCGCCGATCACTTCACCCTGGTCATCCAGCTCCTGGTGCTCGGCGGCGCCCTGCTCACCGCCCTGCTCTCGATCCACGACACACGCAAGCAGCTCCCCGCAGGGGAGTTCTGGTTCCTGCTGCTGTCCTCCGCCGCCGGCGCGGCCCTGCTGCCCGCCTCGCGCGACCTTGCCACCCTCGTCGTCGCTCTCGAGGTCGCATCACTGCCCGCCTTCGCGCTCGTCGGCCTCAGGCGCGGCGACCGGGTCTCCAGCGAAGCGGCCCTGAAGTTCTTCCTCTCCTCGGTCACCGCGACCGCAGTGACGCTGCTCGGTGTCAGCTTCGTGTACGCCACGACGGGCTCCCTGCACCTCACGCAGATCGCCGCCGACCTCGACAAGGTCCCCGGCCAGCTGGACACCCTCGCCAAGGCGGGCGTTGCGCTGACCCTCGTCGGCTTCGCCTTCAAGACGGCCGCGGTCCCCTTCCACTTCTGGGTTCCCGACACCTATGTGGGCGCCCCGCTGCCCATCGCCGCGTATCTCTCCGTCGTCGGAAAGGCGGTCGGTTTCTCGGGCCTCGTCCTGGTGACCGTCATCGCCTTCCCCGGATACGCGAATGTCTGGGGCCCGGCCATCGCCGTCCTCGCCGGTCTCACCATGACCGCGGGCAATGTCGCGGCGTTGCGCCAGTCGGCCACGCGCGCGTGGAGCGCGGTACGCCTGCTCGCCTGGTCCTCCGTGGCGCAGGCCGGCTACATCCTGGTGCCGATCGCGGCCGCCGCGTACTCCAGTGACGACCAGATCGGTGCCACCGTCGCGTACGCCCTCATGTACGCCGTCGTGAACCTCGGGGCCTTCGCGGTGGTGGCGCTCGTCGCCCGTACGGCGCCGCTCAACCGGATCGCCGACTACCGCGGCCTGTACGCCACCCGCCCGTTCACCGCGCTCGCGATGGGCTTCTTCCTTCTCTGCCTGGCCGGCCTGCCCCCCGGCATCATCGGCCTCTTCGCCAAGGTGACCGTCTTCTCCTCGGCCGTCGACGCCGGACTGGGCTGGCTGGCCGTCATCATGGCCGTCAACGTCGTGATCGCCCTGTACTACTACCTGCAGTGGACGACGATCCTCTTCCGGGCCCCCGAGGGAGCTCCTGAAGGCGCCGCGGCAGGAGCCGAGGAGAGCACCGGCGAGCCCGTCAGGAAGCGTGCCCCCGCCCCGGTGACCGTCGCCATCGTGATCACCGCCGTCGTGGGCGTCATCCTCTCGGGCTATCCACAGCTGGTTCTGCGCGTCGCGGCGAGCAGTTTGTTCTGAGCGCCACCCGAACGGCCCAGCCCACGGCCGAGCGCACAAGGGAACCAGCCACCTTCGCCTGGCGTTGACCAGTACAGAAGGGTCCACTGGAGAGTGGAGCACACCACGTAAAGGGTTCCCCTGCCGCACGATTTGGAGGGCGTACCGTGCACCGCCGGCACAACGGGCTGAAGACCGCCGTACTCCTCGGGGGGCTGTCGGCACTCATTTTGGTCATCGGTAGCTTCTTCGGCCGTACGGGGCTGCTCGTCGCGCTCGTCGTGGCACTCGGCACCAATGCGTACGCCTATTGGAACAGCGACAAGCTGGCGCTTCGAGCCATGCGCGCCCGTCCCGTGAGCGAATTCGAGGCGCCCACGCTGTACCGCATCGTCCGCGAGCTCTCCACCGCCGCCCGCCAGCCCATGCCGCGCCTGTACATCTCGCCCACCCAGGCCCCCAACGCCTTCGCCACCGGCCGCAACCCGCGCAACGCCGCGGTCTGCTGCACGGAGGGCATCCTGCAGATCCTCAGCGAGCGCGAGCTGCGCGGAGTCATCGGCCACGAGTTGAGCCATGTCTACAACCGCGACATCCTTATCTCGTCGGTCGCGGGCGCTCTCGCCTCCGTGGTGATGTTCCTGGTGAACTTCGCCTGGCTGATCCCCATTGGCCGGTCCGACGACGACGAGGGCCCCGGTCTGATCGGCATGCTGCTGGTGTTGATCCTGGGCCCGCTGGCCGCGTCCGTGATCCAGCTCGCCGTCAGCCGTTCACGGGAGTACGAGGCGGACGCCTCGGGCTCCCAGCTCACGGGCGACCCGCTTGCCCTGGCGAGCGCACTTCGCAAACTCGACGCCGGCACGAAGCAGTTGCCGTTGCCGCCCGAACCAAGGTTGGAGACCGCGAGCCACATGATGATCGCGAACCCGTTCCGCCCGGGACCCGGCCTTTCCAGGATGTTCTCAACACACCCGCCGATGGCGGAACGTATTGCCCGACTCGAACAGATGGCAGGTCGCCGCCCGTGAAGACAATCCTGAACGTCATATGGCTCATCCTGTGCGGCTTCTGGATGTTCCTCGGTTACATGTTCGCGGGACTGCTGCTGTGCATCACGATCATCGGCATCCCGTTCGCTCTCGCCGCGTTCCGCATCGGCGTCTACGCACTCTGGCCGTTCGGCTACACCGTGGTCGACCGCCACGACGCGGGAGCTCCCTCCTGTGTCGGCAATGTGCTGTGGCTGATCCTCGCCGGCTGGTGGCTGGCCCTCGGCCACATCGTCACTGGCATCGCCCTGTGCATCACGATCATCGGCATCCCGCTGGGCATCGCCAACTTCAAGCTGATTCCGGTGTCACTGATGCCCTTCGGCAAGGAGATCGTCCCCGTGGACCAGCCGTTCGCCGTTCGGTGACGCCGACGCCGGACCCCGCTTTCGCGTGGCGCCCGGTCGACGACGAGGACGACTCCGTCCTCGCCTGATTGTCAGTGCCGTGGTCCACCATGAACACATGACCGAGATCGAGCAGTTGCTGGACCGCGTTGCTGCCGAGGCGCGCACCAGCCGTCCCTGGGGCTGGGATTCACTTCCGGAGCCGGTAAGCCCCGACACCCTCGCCCGCGCCGAGGCCGCGCTCGGCTTCGGCCTGCCGCCACTGCTCGCCGCCCTCTACTCGCGCATAGGCGACGGCGGATTCGGTCCCGAGTACGGCCTGCTTCCGCTCCTCGAAGGGCCGCCCCGGGGCGAGCGGCCGGTTGTTGCGCAGTACCTGGACAACCGCAAGGGCGGCGAAAAGGACCCCGACTGGCCCTGGCCCGCAGGAGTGCTGCCGATATCCCACTGGGGCTGCGGGATGTACGCGTGCGTCGACAGCCGCAGTGCGCAGGGCACGGTCCTGCTGTTCGAGCCGAACGCCGACGAGGCCGACCGCGCGTGGTACGTGGACGCGCCGAGCCTCGCCGACTGGCTGCGGGGCTGGCTCGACGGGACCGGCTGGTACGAGGAGGCGGGCGAAGGCATGGACCTCGAGCCCTGGTCGGAGCTCAGGGCGCGGACCGCGACCGGCTGACCTTCCGTACGCCGTACAGGGCCGCGCCCAGCGCCAGTACGGCCGCCCCTGCCAGCACCGACGACACGGGCAGGGCGAAGGCCAGCACCAGGCATCCCAGCAGTCCGCAGCCCGCCGTCACCCGGACCGTCATCGCTCGGGCCGCCGCCACCCGTTCGGGTGTATCACGATTCGGGCCGGAACTCAGTGTCCACGCCGAGGCGTTGGCAATTGCGTAGTACACCAGCACCCCGAACGACGAGAAGCCGATCGCCCCGCGTAGATCCGCCGTCGCCGCCACCACGGCGACGACCGCACCAACCGCCAGCTCCGCATGGTGCGGCACCTGGAAGCGAGGGTGGACGGCAGCCAGCGTCCCCGGCAGATGACCGTCCCTCGCCATCGCCAGCGTCGTCCGTGAGACTCCGAGGATCAGCGCCAGCAAAGACCCGAGCGCCGCCACCGCGGCGCCCACCCGCACCACGGGAGCCAGCCAGGACGCGCCCGCCGCGCGTACGGCATCGGTGAGCGGGGCCGTCGCCCGGCCCAACTCCCCGGCTCCCAGCACAGAAAGGACCGAGACCGCGATGCCCACATAGACCACCAGCGCGATGCCCAGCGCCAGCGGGATCGCGCGCGGGATCGTACGAGCCGGATCACGCACCTCCTCGCCCAGCGTGGCAATCCGGGCGTACCCCGCGAACGCGAAGAAGAGCAGCCCCGCCGCCTGGAGCACCCCGCCGGCCGAGGCGTCCGCGCCCACATCCAGCCGCCCGAAGTCCGCCGCGCCCGAACTGAGGGAGACCACCACGACCGCAGCAAGGACCGCCAGCACCACCGCGACGATCGCCCGCGTCAGCCACGCCGACTTCTGAACGCCCCCATAGTTCACGGCAGTCAGCACCACGACCGCGGCCACCGCCACCGCGTGCGCCTGCCCCGGCCATACGTACGCACCGACCGTCAGTGCCATCGCCGCGCACGACGCGGTCTTTCCCACGACGAACGCCCAGCCGGCCAGATACCCCCAGAACACGCCGAGCCGTTCCCGCCCGTACACATAGGTCCCGCCGGACGCCGGATAGCGTGCGGCGAGCCGCGCCGACGACATTGCGTTGCAGTACGCGACGACGGCGGCGAGTGCCAGTCCCAGCAACAGCCCCGAACCGGCCGCCCGGGTCGCCGGGCCCAGCGCGGCGAAAATGCCCGCCCCGACCATCGACCCCAGCCCGATCACGACCGCGTCGAAGACTCCCAAGGATCGTCGCAGCTCCTGTGCCATGCGCCGCACCCTACTGATCTCCGCAACCGCGGCCCCACCCCCCGGCGTCCTCCAGTGCAACACCGTACGAAAGGCAGGTTCACGGCATGGGCATCATCAGCTGGATCATCCTCGGGCTGCTCGCCGGAGCCATAGCCAAGATCCTGCTGCCGGGGCGAGACCCGGGCGGCCTGATCGGCACCACGCTCATAGGCGTGGCGGGCGCGTTCATCGGCGGTTGGATATCCGCCCGCTTCCTGGACCGGCCGATCACCAAGGAGTTCTACGACGGGGCCACGTGGACCGCGGCCATCGGCGGCTCGCTCGTGCTGCTGGTCATCTACCGGCTCCTGTTCGGTCACTCGCGCTCGCGCTAGCACCCTTCTCGGGGCGCGGGAGTTCCGGCAGTCCGGTCAGCCGGGGAGTCCGGTCTCCCGCAAGGTGATGTTCAGCCGCCCGCTGCTCATCCCCGTAGCCGGGTCGGCCGTGCCCGGGTACACCTTCGGCACTCCGTGATACGCGAAGCGCGCGGGTCCGCCGAAGACGAACAGGTCCCCGGACGCCAACTCCACATCCGTGTACGGGCGGCCCCGCGTCTCGGTGTTCCCGAACCGGAAGACGCAGCTGTCGCCGATGTTCAGCGACACCACAGGCGCACCGGAGCGCTCCTCCTTGTCCTGGTGCATCCCCATCCGAGCGCCGCCGTTGTAGAAGTTGATCAGCGCGGTGTCGGGGGTGTACGCCCGGTCGATCCCGCCGTTCCAGCTGCCCCCGCCGTCCGTGCGGTCCACCCCACTACCGCCGCTCCCGCCTTGTCCGTATGCCTCGACCACGGCCGCGCGCCCCAACTCCACAAGCCAGTCAGGGAATTCGGCGACCTGGGCGCCGTTCACATCGTCCGCGGTGCGGCTGTACCGGTACGGCTGCCAGTGCCAGCCCACGCACACGGTCTGTACGGACATCACGCCACCGCCCGGCAGCACGGTGTGCCGGATCGGCACAGGGCCGCGTGCCCAGGCGCGGCAGGCCTTGACCAGCTCCCGCTGCCGCTCCACCGGCAGCCAGCCCGGCACATGCACCGCTCCCGGGGCGACCGTCGCCCGCTCCCTGGGGAACAGTGCCTGGCCGTTCACGATGCCCGCGCGCCCTCGATACCGAGGAGCCGCTCCTTGCGCTCCAGCCCGCCGGCGTACCCCCGAAGGGCGCCGTCCGCTCCGATCACCCGGTGGCACGGGCGCACAACGAGCAGTGGATTGCGTCCGATCGCGGTGCCGACGGCCCGTACGCCCACCGCCGAGGTTCCGATCCGCTCGGCGATCTCGCCGTAGGTGGTGGTGGCGCCGTGCGGAATCTCCTCAAGCGCCTCCCACACCCGCCGCTGGAAGTCCGTACCGCCGTCGACGTACTCGATCTCGAAGTGAGTCAGCAGGCCCTCGAAGTACGAGCTCAGCTGCCTGCCGATCTCCTCGAAGGCCGCGGGGTCGCGCCGCCAGTTGTCCTGGACGACGGCCGCGCCCTTCTGGCCGGGCAGCGAGAGCGAGGCGAGCGCGGTGCCCCCTTTCGCGGTGGCGGACTCCTCGCCGACCAGCAGCAGTTCGCCCAGTGGGCTGTCGATGGTCGCGTAGACCGTCATGGCTTGTTCCTCTCCTCGCGGCGTGGCGCTGCGTCCCGCGCTGCATTCCTACGCCTACGAGTCTGTCCGCCTGCCCGCGCCGAAGCTGGCGGGAATCGGACATCGCGCCCGGCGTCCGCCCCCGCACGCCCATCCGGCGCCCGCACCCGGCGTCCGCCCCTGTACCTGCCTCCGCTGCCCGGTGCCAGCGCAGCGCGCCCGTCCGGGCGGGGGCGGGGCGGTCGAGCCACTCCGCCCCCGGTCCGCCCGCCGCGCGCCCGGAATCAGCGGTAGTTCACGAACTGCAGCGCGAAGTCGAAGTCCTGCCCCTTCAGCAGCGCCTGCACGGCCTGCAGATCGTCCCGGCTCTTCGAGCTGACGCGCAGCTCGTCGCCCTGGACCTGCGCCTTGACGCCCTTAGGGCCCTCGTCACGGATGATCTTCGCAACCTTCTTGGCGTTCTCCTGGGAGATGCCCTCCTCGATCGAGGCGAAGATCTTGTACTCCTTGCCGGACAGCTGCGGCTCGCCCGCGTCCAGTGCCTTCAGCGAGATCCCGCGCTTGACCAGCTTGGTCTGGAAGACGTCGAGGATGGCGGCGACCCGCTCCTCGGAGTTGGCCTGCATAAGGATCTTCTCGCCGGACCAGGCGATCGAAGCCCCGACGTTCTTGAAGTCGTAGCGCTGGGAGATCTCCTTCGCCGCCTGGTTGAGGGCGTTGTCGACCTCCTGCCGCTCGACCTTCGAGACGATGTCGAAACTGGAGTCGGCCATGTCCTGTGGCTCCTTGTATCGGGTGCGTGGAGGCGCGGCCGGAGTGCCCGGTGCGCACCCGCAAGCCTAGCCACCCGCAACCGCCCCGAGGGCTGATCAATCCGGTGGCGGAGCACCCCCGGGCATCAGGTATCGTTTACGTCGTTGCCACGGAGCACCGCCCCAGAGCGGGTGACTTTCACGGCGACATCCCATGGCGGTGTGCCCGAGTGGCCAATGGGAACGGACTGTAAATCCGTCGGCTCTGCCTACCCAGGTTCGAATCCTGGCGCCGCCACGCGATAAAGATGGCCCCTGATCTGCGGAAACGCCGATCAGGGGCCATCGTCGTTCCTGCCGTCGGCCGAGCGCGCAATCTGCCTCTGCCTCTGCCTCTGCCTCTGCCTCTGCCTCTGCCTCTGCCTCTGCCTCTGCCTCTGCCGTGTGCCGTGTGCCGGCAAGCGGTCCGGGACTCTCAGGCCCCGGTCAGGTCCAGCTCGCCCACGGTCTGATCGCCGCTCTTCTCTCCGGTCGGTCGAAAACCGAGCCGCAGGTAGAACCGCTCGGGACCGTGCTCTCCCGGCGCCCATGTCGTGGTCGCGCGTGTGTGCCCGCGCCTGCGGACCTCCTCGCACACGGACTCCACGGCGAAGCGGCCGTACCCGCGTCCCTGTTGACCGGCGGCGATGTTCAGCCGCCAGATTCCGGAGCGGAAATCGTCGTCCGAGCCGTCCGATGCGAAATTGGCCGCGAAGAAACCCATGACGAAGCCCACGAGCTGCTCACCGTCGAAGATCAGTCGAGGCCAGGCCAGCTCAGGGTGCACATATGCCTCGGCCAGTGACCGGGCGACCGGAGCCACGAGGCGCTCCTGGTAGGGCTGCACCTTCAACCGGCACGCGGCCAGAACGTTGTCCGGTGTGACCTTCTCCAGGCGCGGCGACGAAGTCATTTCGGCAGCCTATAGGCCGTCCCCGCAGGCTCGGCGGGGAAATACTGCCTGCTGGGCCACCCGGAACAGCGTGGCCTCAGTCGGCCAGCCGGAACGCCAGCTCGACCTCCCACTTGGACATGTCCGGCTCCTCCCTCGGATCGGTCAGATACGACTCCAGGCGGCAAGCCCAGCGCTCAACACCTTCGACCACCCTCATGTCCCACTCCAGACTCTGCCGCTGCGCCCACTCCCGTACGGCGGTGATGACCCCGGGCAGCTGGTCGGGATGGCCGACATGAGTGACCGTCACATACCGGCCCGCCGGCAGCACAGCGACGCCGATGTCACCCTCGGGTTCCGGCGTGGACACGACGGGCATGCCCGCCTCGACCTCCGACTCCCCTTCCATGTCAATGCTGTTGAAGCGGAAGAAGGGAGCACCGGCGAACTCCGCCCCGCGGTCGGCCAGCCAGCGGATCAACTCCGGCAGCCGGTCCGCGATCGAGGCGAAGGCGTCCATCCTTACGGACCCGCGGATGAAGGCGTAGGGCTGCTCTCCGCGTTCGACGACCGCGGGCTGGATCTCAGGCATCTGTTCCCTCATGACATCAAGGACCGTACGGAGACCGGCAATTCATCGCAGAGAGGAAATCGCAGAGAGGAAATCGCAGAGAGGAAGGAAAGGAAGAGGGAGCCACGGCTAGTTCCCTGCCACGGCCTTCACGGCAACCGTCACCGGCACCGACCCGCTGATCAGCTCCAGCGTCAGCCCCGCCGTGCCCGACGACTCCGCGATCTCCGCCAGTACCGCCGCCACATCGTCACGCGGCACCGAGCCGCGCCCGGTCGATGCCTTCAGCTCTACGAGACCGGTTCCCGCGTCGTTCGTCAGCATGCCCGGCCGCAGAATCGTCCAGTCGAGGCTCGGCCTGGACCGTACGTAGTCGTCGGCAGCGCCCTTCGCGCGCAGATAGACGTCGAACACGTCGTCGCCCGGATGCTGGGAGTCGGCGCCCATCGAGGAAACGACGATGTGCCGCCGTACGCCCGCCCGTTCCGACGCGTCGGCGAAGAGCACCGCGGCGCCGTGGTCCACCGTTTCCTTGCGAGCGGCACCGCTGTTCGGGCCTGCGCCCGCCGCGAAGACCGCGGCGCCCGCGCCCTGCAGCACCGCGGCGACCTGCTCCACCGAGGCCGACTCCAGGTCGAGCAGAACCGGTTCGGCTCCCGCTTCGCGCAGGTCGTCACCCTGTTCCGGTCTGCGGATGATGCCTGCGACCTCGTGTCCACCCGCCGAGAGCAGCCGCTCCAGGCGAAGTGCGATCTGTCCGTGTCCTCCGGCGATGACAATGCGCATGACTACGACGGTACGTCCGAAGCGCGGCCGACGCTCAGGGGCCGGGATCCGGCCGCCCCTGCCGCGGCAGCTCAAGCGCGACCGCCGCCGCAGAGTCGCAGTACTCCCGCACCGCGCTCGTCCGCGCCACCACCCGCCCCCGGTGGATCACGATCCGGCTGTACGCGAGTGACAGCACCCCTGAGATCCGCTCGCCGCGGACCGCCAGCAGTTCCGCCGGAAAACCCGCCTCCACCCGCACCTCGGGCAGCCCCATCGCCTCCCGCGCCGCCCCCGCCACCGCCCCGTACGCGTCCCGCGCCCGCATCCCGCCCTGCGAAGCCAGCAGAAACGCGGCCTCCAGCGGATCACCGCGGCCCACCGGGTTGGAGACGTCGCGCAGCGCCCCGCTGCCCGCCGCGACCCGTACGCCGGCTGCGCGCAGCAGCCGCACCGGCGCGTTGCCCCGGTGTTCGACGGGCCCGCAGCCGCCCTGCGGCACGCAGACCACCGTGACACCCGCCGCCGCAAGCTGGTCGGCCGCCCTGGAGGCGGCCTCGTGCGGCAGCCGGGCGAGCCCCGCGCACGGCCCGATCACCACCCCCGGCCGCAGCCCGCCCGCCATCGCCGCAAGGCGCCCGAGCCGGGCCGGATCGTCCCCGTGGGTGTGCAGATCGACGGGGCAGCCGTGCTCGGCCGCGACCTCCAGCACGGCTTCCGCATACCCGGTGGGATCGGGGTCGGCGTCCGGGCAGCCGCCCACAATCCCTGCGCCCATCTTCACCGCGTCCCGCAGCATCGCCAGACCGTCCGCCCCCGCCACGCCCGTGAGCAGCCGAGGCACCGCGACCGCCGTCAGATCCGCGAGCCCGCGCAGCGAGCGCCGCGCCTGCAGCACCGCCTCCAACGGGCCAAGACCCTGCACATCGCCGATCCGTACGTGCGAGCGCAGCGCCGTCGCCCCGTGTCCCAACTGCAGCAGTGCGGCCTCGGTGGCACGCCGCTGGACCTCTTCGATGTCGTACGAGACAGGCCCGGGGGAGTCGGCGGTGAGGGCGGTGTCGCCGTGGGTGTGCGGCTCGGCCGGCGCGGGCAGCAGCAGGTAGCCGCTCAGGTCGACGCGCGTGTAGTAGGGGGTGAGGCTGCCCGCGGTGCCGACCGCCTCGATGCGGCCGCCGCTGAGTCGTACGTCGACGGTGCGGCCGTCAGTGAGCCGAGCGCCGCAGAGCAGCAGCGCGGTGGTGTCCGCGGTGGCGCCGTCGGGCGGCTGCGGCTGGCTGTCGGGCATTGCGCTCCTGCGTCGGGCGGTGGGGCTCGGGCGGCGTGACGAAGGGCAAGATCACGCAGCGTGAGTCGAGCCTAGGGGCGCGTCGAGCGTGCTTCGAGGAGGAGCGCAATAGTCGTACCGGTGTGGCCACGAGTGGCGTACGGGACAGGCGGGGCGCAGACCGGTCGGGGGGCGGAGAAACGGATTTGGGCGATCGGCGACCGACCGTGTAATGTCTTCATCGCTCGCCCCAATAGCTCAGTCGGTAGAGCGTCTCCATGGTAAGGAGAAGGTCTACGGTTCGATTCCGTATTGGGGCTCTGATGTCGGTGATCCTCACCTTCGGGTGAGGGGATCCGGTATCGCAGCGGTGTAGCTCAGTCGGTAGAGCAAGCGGCTCATAATCGCTGTGTCACCGGTTCAAGTCCGGTCACCGCTACACACAGTAGCCGATTGCGGGGTCGGTCCTCCGATCGGCTACTCTTTTATGCGTTCATCCGTTCATCCGTCCGTCCAAGGAGCACTCACGTGGCTGCCACCGACGTCCGCCCGAAGATCACGCTGGCCTGCGTGGAGTGCAAGGAGCGGAACTACATCACCAAGAAGAACCGGCGCAACAACCCGGACCGTCTTGAGATGAAGAAGCACTGCCCGCGCTGCAACTCGCACACGGCGCACCGCGAAACGCGCTGAATCAGGCTCGTATACGAGGCCGTCCCCACTGGGGGCGGCCTCGTGTCGTTTGTTGTGGCCAATCCGTCAGGTCAAGCCATCAGTTCAATCGATCAGGCCAAGCCGTCAGGTCAATCCAGCAGGAGGGAGCCAGTCCATGGCGCTCGACCAGTCCTTCGTGGGGCGGACCTATCCGCCCACCTCGCCCTATGAGGTCGGCCGGGAAAAGATCCGCGAGTTCGCCGAGGCGGTGGGTGACGCCAATCCCGCGTACACCGACCAGGAGGCCGCCAAGGCGCTCGGCCACTCCGATGTGATCGCTCCGCCGACTTTCGCCTTCGCGATCACTTTCAAGGCGGCGGAACAGGTCATTCAGGACCCGCAGTTGGGGCTGGACTACGACCGGGTGGTGCACGGCGACCAGAGGTTCGCGTACACCCGGCCGGTGCGGGCGGGGGACCGGCTGACGGTCACGTCGACCATCGAGAGCATCAAGTCCCTTGCGGGCAACGACATCGTGGACATCCGCGGTGAGGTGCACGACGAGGCGGGCGAGCATGTCGTGACCGCCTGGACGAAGCTGGTGGCGCGCGCCGCCGAGGAGGTGTGAGACGTCATGACGGCGAAGATCTCTTACGCGGACGTCGAGGTCGGCACCGAGCTGCCGGCGCAGAGCTTCCCGGTGACCCGCGCCTCGCTGGTGCAGTACGCGGGTGCCTCGGGCGACTTCAATCCGATCCACTGGAACGAGAAGTTCGCCACCGAGGTCGGGCTGCCGGACGTGATCGCGCACGGCATGTTCACCATGGCCGAGGCGGTCCGCGTGGTGACGGACTGGGTGGGTGACCCGGGCGCTGTCGTCGAGTACGGCGTGCGCTTCACCAAGCCCGTCGTCGTGCCGAACGACGACAAGGGCGCGCTGATCGAGGTCAGCGGCAAGGTTGCGGTGAAGCTGGACGGCAACCGGGTGCGGGTGGACCTGACGGCGATGAGCGCCGGGCAGAAGGTGCTCGGGATGTCCCGTGCCGTGGTGCAGCTCGCTTGAGCAGGACAAGTCCTGAGCGGTACGAGTCCTGAGCGGTACGAGTCCCGAGCGCAGCGCATACGAGTAAGGGGCACCCGTCAGTAGCGGGTGCCCCTTACTTCGTGTACTTCGTGCGAAACGTTCCCGCCAGCTCTTGACTTAATTAGTGATTGGCCACTAACTTACTTCACATGGTCAGGATGAGCGCAGACGAGCGACGTGAGAGCGTCATCCGCGCCGCGATCACCGAGTTCGCGCGCGGCGGCTACAACGGCACCTCCACCGAGGCGATCGCCAAGCGGGTCGGAGTGTCGCAGCCGTATCTCTTCCGTCTCTTCAAGAACAAGCGGAAGTTGTTCCTGGCGGCGGCCCTTCGCTGCCTCGAGGAGACCCCCAAAGCCTTCGCCGACGCGCTCGAGCAGCGTCCCGACAGCTCACCGCTCGAGGCGATGGCGGCCGCGTACATGCGGATGATCAACGACAGCGACAAGCTGCTGATGCAGATGCAGACGTATGTCGCGGTGGCCTCCGCCGAGGCGGCCGGCGATCACGAGTTCGGCGAAGAGATCAGGGCTGCCTGGGCCGAGATCTGGGACTTGGCGCAGGTCGCCTTCGCCGGGGACGCGAGCGAGACGACCGACTTCCTCGGCTGCGGCATGCTGATCAACGTTCTGGTGGCGCTGGGCTTCCCCGAGGACCACCGGGTCTGGTCCGGACTCGACATGTCCGATCTCAAGGCTCCGCGCTAGGAGCACCGTCCCGTCCCCTCGGGGGTGGGTGAGTTCTGCCCGTAAAAGTTAGTCATCAATAACTAATCCTCTGGGGGAGCAATGAACCAGCAAACAGCCCGCCGCGGCAGCGCTGCCTGGGCTCTTGTCATCACCAGCGTCGCCGGCTTCATGGCGGCCCTCGACAACCTCGTCGTCACCACCGCCCTCCCCTCCATCCGCGAGGACCTGGGCGGCGCGCTGGAGGACCTCGAATGGACGGTGAGCGCATACACGCTCACCTTCGCCGTCCTGCTGATGCTCGGTGCCGCGCTGGGCGACCGCTTCGGCCGCCGCAGGCTCTTCATAGCGGGCCTGACCGTCTTCACCGGCGCGTCTGCCGCGGCTGCCCTCGCGCCCGGTATCGACGCGCTGATCGCCGCCCGCGCCGTCCAGGGCGTCGGCGCCGCGATCATGATGCCGCTGACGCTGACGTTGCTCACCGCGGCCGTCCCGGCGGCCCGCCGCGGCGCGGCCCTCGGCATCTTCAGTGCTGTCACCGGCCTGGCCGTCGCCAGCGGTCCGCTCATCGGCGGCAGCCTCACCGAGCACATCTCCTGGGGGTGGATCTTCTGGCTGAACGTACCGATCGGCCTGGCTCTGCTGCCCCTGGCGCGGCTGCGTCTGGACGAGTCGTACGCCCCCAACGCCCGGCTCGACGTACCCGGCACCCTGCTCGTCAGCGGCGGGCTCTTCGGGATCGTCTACGCCCTGGTCAACGGCCAGGCCGACGGCTGGACCAGCACCCCCATCCTGACCGGTCTGATCGTCGGAACCCTGCTCCTCGTCGCCTTCGTCCGGCACGGGCTCGTCAGCAAGAACCCCATGCTTCCCATGCGGCTCTTCCGTGACCGCGCCTTCTTCGGGATCAATATCGCGAGCCTGCTGATGTTCCTGGGCATGTTCGGCTCGATCTTCCTGCTCAGCCAGTTCCTGCAGGGCGTCGCCGGTTACTCGCCCACCGAGGCCGGCCTGCGGATGCTCCCCTGGACCGGTATGCCGCTGATCGTCGCTCCGATCGCCGGAATACTCTCCGACAAGATCGGCGGCCGCCCGGTCGTCGCCACCGGCCTCGCCCTCCAGGCCGTCGGCCTCGGGCTCTTCGCCCTGGTCCTCGAGCCGGGTGTGTCGTACGCGGTCCAGCTCCCCGGTCTGATCCTCAGCGGCGTCGGCATGGCCCTGTACTTCGCCCCGGCGGCCAGCGTGGTCATGTCCAGCGTCCGCCCCGCTGAACAGGGCATCGCCTCCGGCGCCAACAACGCTCTGCGCGAGGTCGGCGGTGCCCTGGGCGTCGCGGTCCTGGGTGCTGTCTTCGCAGCTCAGGGTGGATACCAGACCCCCGACGCCTTCACCGACGGCACCGTCCCGGCGCTCTGGATCGGCGCGGGTGCCGTGGCGCTGGCGGCGCTGATCGCCCTGCTGATCCCCGGCCGCCGCCGCATGGAGCAGGCCGCGCAGGCCGCGCAGAGCGTGTCAAAGGCGCCTGCCCAGGCCACCGAGGAGCCCCAGTCCGTCGCCGTGTGACAAGGCGCTTGGCCCGGCGCCGGACCAGGGCCAGTTGCAGGCTCAGTTCCAGGCGCATGACAAGGCGTACGAAAGTCGCCGCATGAGCCGTATGAGAAGAGGTACACGTCCACGGTCCGTGCTCCCGTCCGAGCGGCGGGCCACGGACCGTACCCTTGTCCCCGTGCAGGAACTCCACGACGTCCCCCTCGCCCCCCTGACCACCTTCCGGCTCGGCGGCCCCGCGACCCGACTCGTCACGGCGACCACCGACGACGAGGTGGTCGCCGTCGTACGCGCGGCGGACGCCGCCGGCACCCCGCTGCTGATCATCGGCGGCGGCAGCAATCTGGTCATCGGCGACAAGGGCTTCGAAGGCACCGCCCTCCGCATCGCGACGAAGGGCTTCGAACTCCACGGCACGCGGCTGGAGCTGGCGGCCGGCGAGGTCTGGACGGACGCCGTCGCCCGCACCGTGGAGGCGGGCCTCGCGGGCATCGAGTGCCTGGCCGGCATCCCCGGCTCGGCCGGTGCCACGCCGATCCAGAACGTCGGCGCGTACGGCCAGGAAGTCTCCAGCACCATCACCGAGGTCGTCGCCTACGACCGCCGCACCGGCGAGACGGTCACCGTCCCCAACGCCGAGTGCGCCTTCTCGTACCGCCACAGCCGCTTCAAGCAGGACCCCGAGCGCTATGTCGTCCTGCGCGTCCGCTTCGAACTGGAGGACGCGGACGGCCTCTCGGCTCCCCTCAAGTACGCCGAGACCGCCCGGGCCCTCGGCGTCGAGGCGGGCGACCGCGTCCCGGCCGCAGCGGCCCGCGAGAGCGTCCTGAAGCTGCGCGCCGGCAAGGGCATGGTGCTGGACCCCGAGGACCACGACACCTGGTCGGCGGGCTCGTTCTTCACTAATCCGATCCTCGACCAGGCCGCGTACGAGGTCTTCCTCGCCCGGGTCCGGGACCGCCTCGGCCCGGACGTCGTGCCGCCCGCCTTCCCGGCGGGGGACGGCCACACCAAGACCTCGGCGGCCTGGCTGATCGACAAGGCCGGCTTCACCAAGGGGTACGGCTCCGGCCCGGCCCGTATCTCCACCAAACACACCCTCGCCCTCACCAACCGCGGCGAAGCCACCACCGAGGATCTGCTGGCACTGGCCCGCGAGGTCCTCGCGGGCGTGCGCGAGGCCTTCGGGGTCACATTGGTCAATGAGCCGGTGACGGTCGGCGTCAGCCTGTAAGGACCGCCTGCAAAAACCGATGGAACCCCCCGAGCCCGCCACGTTGTCGAGTGGGTGACAGGGTCCTTCAGGACCACACTCCTCGGGGGGAGCGCCTGTGGGCGACGGCGGTTCGGCACGCGACCTGGAGTTCGCGGATTTCGTGACGGCGGCGCATACGTCGCTGCTGCGGACCGCCCGTCTGCTGACCGGCGATCCGCACACCGCAGAGGACCTGGTGCAGGCCGCGCTGGTGCGCGTCTATCTGCGCTGGGGCCGCTCGGCGGGCTGGGACTCGCCCCAGGCGTACGCGCGCAAGGTGGTCGTCAATCTCTACGCGACCTGGCGCAGGCGCCGCTGGCACACGGAAGTCGTCCGCCCGGAGAAGGACAGTGCTCCGGACGGTCACGACATGGCGGGCAGCGCGGAGGCACGGCTCGAACTGGGCCGTGCACTCGCCGCCCTGCCCCGTGCCCAGCGCGCCGTGGTGGTGCTCCGCTTCTACGAGGACCTGTCGGTGGAACAGACGGCCGAGCTGCTCGGCTGTTCGCCCGGGACGGTCAAGAGCCGTACCAACAGGGCCTTGGAGCGGCTGCGCGCGACGGGGGCGCTGGCCGGTTACGCGGGAAGGGGCACGCGATGAGCGACACGACTCACTCGGACGAGGACCTGCTGAGGCGGGGCCTGCACGAGCTGGCCGACGCGGACGGCTCCGCGGGGGCCCAGGCCGTGGACACGGTACTGGCGAAGGGCCGCCGCGCCCGCCGCGTGCGTCGCGCGGCCGTGATGTGCAGCGTGGCGGTGCTGGTGGCGGGCGGCACGGGGTTGGGGCTGCATCTGACGGACACTTCGCCGTCCCGCGCCCCGGACTCCTCGGTCGCGAGCACTGCCGGGGACCCACCGCTCGAACCGGGCACCGCCATGCCGGAAATCGGGGTCACCTACCGGTACGCCCTGCCCCTCCGGTGCGATCTGGACCACATCGTGCTCGGGGGGAAGGCCTGGACCACCAAGGACAGCGGCCTCGCGCATGTGATCAGCTGGGCTGTCCCGTTCCACAAGGTGTATCTGACGCGTACAGACGCCGACACCGTACGGATCACACCGGTCGCGGGCGGTCCGTCGTGGACGTACCACCCACACGCGGGGACGAAGAAGGGCGCTCCGTCCTGGCCGACCTGTCTGAACGATTCTCCCGGGACTCCGGGAGCGCCGGGCACGTCGGCCGAGTCGGAGCGCCCGGAGACCGGGGTCCATTACGTCCACGGGCTTGTGGAGTGCGGCCCCCGGTACCACACCTTCTTCGGCGGGAGGGAGTGGATCTCGGACAAGGAGACCTCGCTCATCGAGCACAGGCCGTTGCCGGACGGCCGGGAGACCGCCCCCTTCACCGTGCCAGGAGAGATGACCCTGACGTCGCCGGACAAGGCGCGCTTCGAGCTCCCCGGCCACGCCCCGATCACCTTCCGTCCCTACGATGGCGAACGCCCCATCTGTGCCTGACTCATTGGGGTCAGTACGCCACCCCGACCCCCTGCTTGACCGTCGCCGGGTCGTCCACCATCGCCAGCATCGCGTGCGCCACATCCGCGCGCCCGATCGTCCGCCCGCTGCGCGGATTGCCCCCGACGACCGTCCGGTACGAGCCCGTCACCGGCTTGTTCAGCAGCCGCGGCGGACGCACCGACGTCCAGTCCGTCGCACTGCGGGCCAGCTCCTCCTCCATGGCCCGCAGATCGTCGTACACGTCCCTCAGCAGCGTGTTGATCACCGCCAGCATCGTGCGGTCGAGCAGCGGCGTACCCTCCGGGGCCGGACCGAGCGGGCCCGCGCTGACCACCAGCAGCCGGCGCGTCTCCTCCGCCTCCATCGCCCACAGCACCGAGCGCGTCAGTTTCGCCGCGATCCCGGCGTCGGCGCGGCGCCGTGCCCCCAGACCCGAGAGCACCGCGTCGCGCCCGACCACGGCCGCCCGCAACGACTCGCCCTCCTTCAGGTCCGCCTTGAACACCTGCAGGTCAGGGCCTGTGATCGGGAACCGTGACGGATCGCGCACCACCGCCGTCACCTCGTGTCCCGACGCCAGCGCCTGCCGCACTATCTCCTGTCCGATGCCGCCGGTCGCACCGAAAACCGTGAGCCTCATTGCCCGCACCTCCAAGGTGGGTAAGTGTTCACTCACCCCTAGAGTGGGTAAACACTCACCCACCCGTCAAGTGCAGGTCCGGGTCCAGGTCTCCCGGTCGGAGGATCCATGCAGAAACCGGCTCGCGTCCGCATCCTCGACGCCGCCCATGAGCTCATGCTCACCATCGGTCTCGCCCGCGTCACCACCAAGGAGATCGCCAAGGCGGCCGGCTGCTCCGAGGCAGCGCTCTACAAGTACTTCGCGAGCAAGGAAGACCTGTTCGTGACCGTGCTGAAGGAGCGGCTGCCCAGGCTCAACCCGCTGCTGAGCCGGCTGGCCGAGGACCCGGGGGAGCGGAGTGTCGGGGAGAACCTCACCGAGATCGCCCGCGAAGCCGCCCTCTTCTACGCCCAGAGCTTCCCGATCGCCGCTTCGCTCTACGCCGAGCCCAAGCTGAAGCAGCGCCACGACGCGGCCATGCGTGAGATGGGCAGAGGCCCGCACATGCCCATCCGGGGCCTCGACGCCTACCTCCGCGCCGAGCAGGCCGCCGGCCGTATCAGCCCCGAAGCCGACACCTACGCCGCGGCGTCCCTGCTCCTCGGCGCCTGTGCCCAGCGCGCCTTCGCGTACGACATGACCGAGGACGGAAAACCCCCGCAGTCCGTCGAAGAGTTCGCCGCCTGCCTCGCACGCACCCTCCTGCGCGGAATCGGCTAGCCGGTCAGCCAGTCGTCGATACCGGCCTCCAGCTTGGCCTTCACCTCGTCCGGCGCCGCCGATCCCCGCACCGACTGCCTGGCCAGCTCCGCCAGTTCCTCGTCCGTGAAGCCGTGATGCCTGCGCGCCAGTTCGTACTGAGCGGCCAGCCGTGAGCCGAAGAGCAGCGGGTCGTCAGCCCCCAGTGCCATCGGCACCCCCGCGTCGTACAGCGTCCGCAGAGGCACGTCCTCGGGCTTCTCGTACACACCCAGCGCCACATTCGAGGCGGGGCACACCTCGCAGGTCACTCCGCGCTCGGCGAGCTTCCGCAGCAGCCGGGGGTCCTCCGCGGCCCGCACCCCGTGGCCGATGCGCGAGGCATGCAGATCGTCCAGGCAGTCCCGCACCGACGCGGGGCCCGTCAGCTCGCCGCCGTGCGGCGCCGCGAGCAGCCCGCCGTCCCGGGCGATCGCGAAGGCGCGGTCGAAGTCCCGTGCCATGCCCCGGCGTTCGTCGTTGGAGAGGCCGAAGCCGACGACGCCGCGCTCCGCGTACCGCACCGCGAGCCGCGCCAGCGTGCGGGCGTCCAGGGGGTGCTTCATGCGGTTCGCGGCGACCAGCACCCGCATCCCCAGACCGGTGTCCCGCGCCGCGGTCTCCACCGCGTCCAGAATGATCTCCAGGGCCGGGATCAGCCCGCCGAGCCGTGGTGCGTACGAGGTCGGGTCGACCTGGATCTCCAGCCAGCCCGAGCCGTCCTTGATGTCCTCCTCGGCGGCCTCGCGCACCAGCCGCTGGATGTCCTCGGGCCGGCGCAGGCAGGAACGCGCCATGTCGTACAGCCGCTGGAAGCGGAACCAGCCGCGCTCGTCGGTGGCCCGCAGCTTGGGGGGCTCCCCGCTGGTCAGCGCATCGGGCAGATGGACGCCGTACTTGTCGGCGAGCTCCAGCAACGTGGTGGGCCGCATCGAGCCGGTGAAGTGCAGATGCAGGTGGGCCTTCGGCAGCAGGCTGAGATCTCGTACGCGCTCCATTGCAGGATCTTGCCGCACCCGCCCGCCGCGCGGCAGCCCCTTTCCCCGATCGGGTTCTTGCCCGAACGAAGAAACGAAAGACCACCGACTCGTGTGAGCCGGTGGTCTTTCGTTGTCGACGAACCCTCGACGAACCCTCGACGGACCCTCGCCGGGCCGTCGTTGGACTGCCGTGACTGCGGCGGACTGCCCCAGGACGTCAGTCGCGCGCTTCGGCCAGCAGCTTCTGAAGCCGCGACACACCCTCGACCAGATCCTCGTCGCCCAGGGCGTACGACAGCCGCAGATAGCCCGGCGTACCGAAGGCCTCGCCCGGTACGACCGCCACCTCGGCCTCGTCCAGGATCAGCGCCGCCAGCTCCACCGAGGTCTGCGGGCGCTTGCCGCGGATCTCCTTGCCGAGCAGAGCCTTCACCGAGGGGTACGCGTAGAAGGCGCCCTCCGGCTCCGGGCAGAGCACGCCGTCGATCTCGTTGAGCATCCGCACGATCGTCTGGCGACGGCGGTCGAAGGCGGTCCGCATCTCGGCGACCGCGTCCAGCGAACCGGAGACGGCGGCCAGTGCCGCGACCTGTGCCACGTTGGAGACGTTCGACGTGGCGTGCGACTGCAGGTTGGTCGCGGCCTTCACCACGTCCTTCGGGCCCACGATCCACCCCACGCGCCAGCCGGTCATCGCATAGGTCTTGGCCACACCGTTGACCACGATGCACTTGTCGCGCAGCTCGGGCACGAGCGCCGGCAGCGAGGTGAACGTGGCGTCGCCGTACACCAGGTGCTCGTAGATCTCGTCCGTCAGCACCCACAGGCCGTGCTCGTGGGCCCAGCGGCCGATCGCCTCGGCGTCGGCCCGGCTGTAGACCGCGCCCGTCGGGTTGGACGGCGAGACGAACAGCACAACCTTCGTACGCTCCGTGCGCGCCGCCTCCAGCTGCTCGACGGAGACCCGGTAGCCGGTGGTCTCGTCGGCGACGACGTCGACCGGGACACCGCCCGCGAGCCGGATCGACTCGGGGTAGGTGGTCCAGTACGGCGCCGGCACGATGACTTCGTCGCCCGGGTCGAGGATGGCAGCGAAGGCCTCGTAGATCGCCTGCTTGCCACCGTTGGTGACCAGGATCTGCGAGGCCTCGACCTCATAGCCGGAGTCGCGGAGCGTCTTCGCGGCGATGGCGGCCTTGAGCTCGGGGAGCCCGCCGGCCGGGGTGTACCGGTGGTACTTGGGGATCTTGCAGGCCTCGATGGCCGCTTCGACGATGTAGTCGGGCGTCGGGAAGTCGGGCTCACCGGCGCCGAAGCCGATCACCGGGCGCCCGGCGGCCTTGAGGGCCTTGGCCTTGGCGTCGACGGCGAGGGTCGCGGACTCGGAGATCGCGCCGATGCGGGCGGAGACCCGGCGCTCGGTCGGAGGGGTTGCAGCGCTCATGCGGCCCATGGTCCCAGACGGCAATCGCGCCCGGCACACGTGTTTCGAGGAGCGGACCGAAAGCTTTCGAGTAGCGGACCGGAAGCGCTCGGGAGCTATCTGTTCGACGCCGGGCCCATGACCACGTACACTCACTCGTCGTTGGCCCTCACCAACCACATCGTGGGATGGGGTAGGTTGGGGAAACCACAAAGGGTCGTAGCTCAATTGGTAGAGCACTGGTCTCCAAAACCAGCGGTTGGGGGTTCAAGTCCCTCCGGCCCTGCTACACACACCTCCGCCAGGTTGTGTGCGCATGTACGTACATTCAATGAACCGCCGTGCGGCTCCACCGGGTGCGGCACGGCCACGACCCGGAACCAGGTGAAAGATCGTGACGGACGCCGTGGGCTCCATCGACATGCCTGATGCCGAGGACGAGGCGCCGGAGTCGAAGAAGAAGTCCCGCAAGGGCGGCAAGCGCGGAAAGAAGGGCCCCCTGGGCCGTCTCGCGCTCTTCTACCGCCAGATCGTCGCCGAGCTGCGCAAGGTCGTCTGGCCCACTCGCAGTCAGCTGACGACGTACACCACAGTGGTGATTGTCTTCGTAGTCGTCATGATTGGTCTGGTGACCGTGATTGACTATGGGTTCCAGGAAGCCGTCAAGTACGTCTTCGGCTGATCCCGCGGAGGGCGCCGGCAGCGGCGCCCCTTTCGCATGTTCCACCCCATCTGTATCCAGGAAGAAGCAGCCACCGTGTCTGACCCGAACCTGAACGACGCCGGCGAGTCGGTCGAGTCCGTAGAGGACGAGCTCGACATCGTTGTGGCGGCGGACGCTGTGGAGCCTGACGAGGCCGAGGCTGCCGATGCCGGCGCGGGCGAGCCGGCCGAGGTGGCCGCGATGACCGTCGAGGGCGAGGCGGCCGAGGTCGATGAGGACGAGCTCGCCGTGGAGGAGGCCGACCCGGCCGCCGCCGCAGAGCTCGAAGAGGGCGAGCCGGCCGAGCCCGAGGCCCCGGTCGACCCGGTCACCGCCCTGCGCGAGGAGCTCCGCGGTCTGCCCGGCGAGTGGTACGTCATCCACACGTACGCCGGGTACGAGAAGCGCGTGAAGGCCAACCTTGAGCAGCGCGCCGTCTCGCTGAACGTCGAGGACTTCATCTACCAGGCCGAAGTGCCCGAGGAAGAGATCGTCCAGATCAAGAACGGCGAGCGCAAGAACGTCCGCCAGAACAAGCTCCCCGGCTATGTGCTCGTCCGTATGGACCTGACGAACGAGTCCTGGGGCGTCGTCCGCAACACCCCCGGCGTCACCGGCTTCGTGGGCAACGCCTACGACCCGTACCCGCTGACCCTGGACGAGATCGTCAAGATGCTCGCCCCGGAGGCCGAGGAGAAGGCCGCCCGCGAGGCTGCCGAGGCCGAGGGCAAGCCGGCTCCGGCCCGCAAGGTCGAGGTCCAGGTGCTGGACTTCGAGGTCGGCGACTCGGTCACCGTCACCGACGGCCCGTTCGCGACGCTGCAGGCCACGATCAACGAGATCAACGCCGACTCGAAGAAGGTCAAGGGCCTCGTCGAGATCTTCGGCCGCGAGACCCCGGTCGAGCTGAGCTTCGACCAGATCCAGAAGAACTGACACACTCTCTGGAACATATGCCTCCGACCAGGTCAGAACGGCTCTCGCAGCCGCTCTGACCTGCTCGGTTTTTGGCCGCACGGCTATACCCGTTATCGTTGTGCGGTATGCCTCCATCCGGATGATCGGCTGGAGCGCTGGAAACTCTCACTAGGACCCGGAGAGAGCAATGCCTCCCAAGAAGAAGAAGGTCACGGGGCTTATCAAGCTCCAGATCCAGGCCGGCGCGGCCAACCCGGCACCGCCGGTCGGCCCCGCGCTGGGTCAGCACGGCGTCAACATCATGGAGTTCTGCAAGGCCTACAACGCCGCGACCGAGTCGCAGCGTGGCATGGTCGTGCCGGTGGAGATCACGGTCTACGAGGACCGTTCCTTCACCTTCATCACCAAGACTCCGCCGGCCGCCAAGCTGATCCTCAAGGCCGCGGGTGTGGACAAGGGCTCCGGCGAGCCGCACAAGACCAAGGTCGCCAAGCTCACCGGCGCCCAGGTCCGTGAGATCGCCACGGTCAAGATGCCCGACCTGAACGCCAACGACCTGGACGCCGCGTCGAAGATCATCGCCGGCACCGCCCGTTCCATGGGCATCACGGTCGAGGGCTGAATCAGCCCCCACTCGGCGCCGGCAGCACATGTGGCGCCGTAGACCTCAGTGGCAGGACCACGCGCTGGTCCGCACCACGACTCCATACCTGAACCACCAGGAGAAGAAGTGAAGCGCAGCAAGGCTCTCCGCAACGCGGACGCCAAGATCGACCGGGAGCGCAACTACGCCCCGCTCGAGGCCGTCCGTCTTGCGAAGGACACCGCCAGCACCAAGTTCGACGGCACCGTCGAGGTCGCCTTCCGTCTGGGCGTTGACCCGCGCAAGGCCGACCAGATGGTCCGTGGCACCGTGAACCTCCCGCACGGCACCGGTAAGACCGCCCGGGTCCTGGTCTTCGCGACCGGTGACCGCGCCGAGGCCGCGCGTGCCGCGGGCGCCGACATCGTCGGCGCCGACGAGCTCATCGACGAAGTGGCGAAGGGCCGTCTGGACTTCGACGCCGTCGTCGCCACCCCGGACCTCATGGGCAAGGTCGGCCGCCTCGGCCGCGTGCTCGGTCCGCGTGGTCTGATGCCGAACCCGAAGACCGGCACCGTCACCCCCGATGTCACCAAGGCTGTGAACGACATCAAGGGCGGCAAGATCGAGTTCCGTGTCGACAAGCACTCGAACCTGCACTTCATCATCGGCAAGGTCTCCTTCGACGAGACGAAGCTGGTCGAGAACTACGCCACGGCGCTGGAGGAGATCCTCCGTCTGAAGCCGTCCGCCGCGAAGGGCCGCTACATCAAGAAGGCGACCCTGACCACGACGATGGGCCCCGGCATCCCGCTGGACTCCAACCGCACCCGCAACCTCCTCGTCGAGGAGGACCCGGCCGCCGTCTGAGTCTGACGGCAGTCGCGGGTCTCGCGTACTGAAGCCGGCCCCCGCACCTCGTACGAGGCGCGGGGGCCGGTTCTTTTGCCGGGCAGGAGGCGGGCCCGGGGCGTCGGTGTGACGGCTGTGAGCCCGCTGGCGGCCCTGGGGACTGCATCACCGGCCCGGGGGAAGCCGGAGTGCGTCGGCGGCCCTCTGGCGGGCGCCGTGAAGCAGGCCGGCGGGGCCGGAAGCGGACTGCGTAAGGCCCGATTTGCCTGACCGGGATCCGGTCCCGTACTCTTCCACAGAAGCCAAAGACCGCTGGTCGTTGCTGTGCGCTCGCAAGAGGGTGCAGCGGCCGAAGGATCCGCTAGCTGCGGACGTCCTGCGCAGGTGACTGTGGAAAGTTCCCGGACTCGCTCCGGTTGAGCTACGCCCCGTGCGCCTGCGCCGGGGCGTTTCGTTTTGTCCAGCCCCTTCTGAGCGGTCCTCATCACCCGGAAGGAGGCCGACGCTCTATGGCAAGGCCCGACAAGGCTGCCGCGGTAGCCGAGCTCGCGGACCAGTTCCGCAGCTCGAACGCCGCCGTGCTGACCGAGTACCGGGGTCTCACCGTGGCGCAGCTCAAGACACTGCGTCGTTCGCTCGGTGAGAACGCCCAGTACGCCGTGGTGAAGAACACGCTGACCAAGATTGCGGCCAACGAGGCCGGGATCAACACGCTGGACGACCTCTTCGCGGGTCCGACGGCGGTTGCCTTCATCACCGGTGACCCGGTGGAGTCGGCGAAGGGTCTTCGTGACTTCGCCAAGGACAACCCCAACCTCATCATCAAGGGCGGTGTCCTTGACGGTAAGGCGCTGTCCGCCGATGAGATCAAGAAGCTTGCGGACCTCGAGTCCCGCGAGGTTCTGCTCGCCAAGCTGGCGGGCGCCATGAAGGGCAAGCAGTCCCAGGCTGCCGCGCTCTTCCAGGCGCTTCCCTCGAAGTTCGTCCGCACCGCGGAGGCGCTTCGTGCCAAGAAGGCCGAGCAGGGCGGTGCCGAGTAATTCGGCTCGCGCATTGATCAGCGCCGCCTGAAGGCGCTGGTTGCAGCGGGCCGCACGCCCGCCGACACATACACCCGGCACCAGCCGAATTAGTGGAAGGACCGCCATCATGGCGAAGCTCAGCCAGGACGACCTGCTTGCGCAGTTCGAGGAGATGACCCTCATCGAGCTCTCCGAGTTCGTGAAGGCCTTCGAGGAGAAGTTCGACGTCACCGCCGCCGCCCCGGTCGCCGCTGCCGGCGTTGCCGCCACGGGTGCCCCGGTCGAGGCCGAGGCCGAGCAGGACGAGTTCGACGTCATCCTCACCGGCGCCGGCGAGAAGAAGATCCAGGTCATCAAGGTCGTGCGTGAGCTGACCTCGCTGGGTCTGAAGGAGGCCAAGGACCTCGTCGACGGCACCCCGAAGCCGGTCCTCGAGAAGGTCGCCAAGGAGGCCGCTGAGAAGGCTGCCGAGTCCCTCAAGGCCGCCGGCGCCTCCGTCGAGGTCAAGTGACCCCACTGAGTCTCTGACTCGTGGCTCCGCAAGGGGCCGCAAGGGACACAGCGAAGGGCGATCACCCATCCGGGTGGTCGCCCTTCGGCGTTGTGACGGCCTGCCTTGCTCTTCCGGAAGCGGCGAGTATGGTGATCTTCGCCGTGCGCTCCAGACCCTGGTCAGTCCTGGTCAGTGACGATCTCAGCAGCCAGTTTGGGTTGGGGGGCCTTGACGAACCGCACGCAGCGCGCAATTCTCAGGACGCGTCGTCACAACGATCCGTATCCGAGGCATGGATCGACGACCGAACGGGCAGTATCGATGTGCGCCACACGGCGCGAGGGTTCCGCGGAGTTGAGGACAACGAGGGTCTCGAAAACCCGCACTGGACATCAGTGTGCCAAGTGGCTACACTGACCCTTTGCGCTGCCTGTTAACTGCCCCCTGCCCGTCACCAGGGGCATCCCCACGTATGAGCATCGTTGATGGAAGCATCCCTGACCTGGTCATTTGACCAATCAGGAGCGTCTGTCTCCGTGCCCATCGTGGGACCGGTACGCGCGTAGTGAGTCCGAGCCCTCGGAAGGACCCCCTCTTGGCCGCCTCGCGCAACGCCTCGACCGCGAATACGAACAACGGCGCCAGCACCGCCCCGCTGCGCATTTCCTTTGCAAAGATCAAGGAGCCCCTCGAGGTTCCGAACCTCCTCGCGCTGCAGACCGAGAGCTTTGACTGGCTGCTCGGCAATGCCGCATGGAAGGCTCGTGTCGAGGCGGCTCTCGAAAGCGGACAGGACGTCCCCACCAAGTCCGGTCTGGAGGAGATCTTCGAGGAGATCTCTCCGATCGAGGACTTCTCCGGGTCGATGTCGCTGACCTTCCGCGACCACCGCTTCGAGCCTCCGAAGAACTCCATCGACGAGTGCAAGGAGCGCGACTTCACGTACGCTGCCCCGCTCTTCGTCACGGCCGAGTTCACCAACAACGAGACCGGCGAGATCAAGTCCCAGACGGTCTTCATGGGCGACTTCCCGCTCATGACCAACAAGGGCACCTTCGTCATCAACGGCACCGAGCGTGTCGTGGTGTCGCAGCTGGTCCGCTCGCCGGGTGTCTACTTCGACTCCAACATCGACAAGACGTCCGACAAGGACATCTTCACGGCCAAGATCATCCCGTCCCGGGGTGCCTGGCTGGAGATGGAGATCGACAAGCGCGACATGGTCGGTGTCCGCATCGACCGCAAGCGCAAGCAGTCCGTCACCGTCCTGCTCAAGGCTCTCGGTTGGACCACCGAGCAGATCCTCGAGGAGTTCGGCGAGTACGAGTCCATGCGCGCCACCCTGGAGAAGGACCACACCCAGGGCCAGGACGACGCGCTGCTCGACATCTACCGCAAGCTCCGTCCGGGCGAGCCGCCGACGCGTGAGGCCGCTCAGACGCTGCTCGAGAACCTCTACTTCAACCCGAAGCGCTACGACCTCGCCAAGGTCGGCCGCTACAAGGTGAACAAGAAGCTCGGCGCGGATGAGCCGCTGGACGCCGGCGTGCTCACCACCGACGACGTCATCGCGACCATCAAGTACCTGGTCAAGCTGCACGCCGGTGAGACCGAGACCGTGGGCGAGAGCGGCACCCAGATCGTCGTCGAGACCGACGACATCGACCACTTCGGCAACCGCCGTCTGCGCAACGTCGGCGAGCTCATCCAGAACCAGGTCCGCACGGGTCTGGCTCGTATGGAGCGCGTCGTGCGTGAGCGCATGACGACCCAGGACGTCGAGGCGATCACGCCGCAGACCCTGATCAACATCCGGCCGGTCGTCGCCTCCATCAAGGAGTTCTTCGGCACCAGCCAGCTGTCGCAGTTCATGGACCAGAACAACCCGCTGTCGGGTCTCACCCACAAGCGCCGTCTGTCGGCTCTTGGCCCGGGTGGTCTGTCCCGTGAGCGGGCCGGCTTCGAGGTCCGTGACGTGCACCCGTCGCACTACGGCCGCATGTGCCCGATCGAGACCCCTGAAGGCCCGAACATCGGTCTGATCGGCTCGCTCGCCTCGTACGGCCGGGTCAACGCGTTCGGCTTCGTCGAGACGCCGTACCGCAAGGTCGTCGACGACCAGGTGACCGACGAGGTCGACTACCTGACCGCCGACGAGGAAGACCGGTTCGTCATCGCGCAGGCCAACGCCGCGCTGACCGACGACATGCGCTTCGCAGAGGCTCGTGTCCTGGTCCGCCGCCGTGGCGGCGAGGTCGACTACGTCCCGGGCTCCGACGTGGACTACATGGACGTCTCGCCGCGCCAGATGGTGTCGGTCGCGACCGCCATGATCCCGTTCCTCGAGCACGACGACGCCAACCGTGCCCTCATGGGCGCGAACATGATGCGCCAGGCCGTTCCGCTGATCACGGCCGAGGCGCCGCTGGTCGGCACCGGCATGGAGTACCGCTGCGCGGTCGACGCCGGTGACGTCATCAAGGCGGAGAAGGAAGGTGTTGTCCAGGAGGTCTCCGCGGACTACATCACCGTCGCCAACGACGACGGCACGTACACCACGTACCGCATCGCCAAGTTCTCCCGGTCGAACCAGGGCACCTCGGTCAACCAGAAGGTTGTCGTGGACGAGGGCGCCCGGGTCGTCGAGGGCCAGGTCCTCGCCGACGGTCCGGCCACCGAGCAGGGCGAGATGGCGCTCGGCAAGAACCTGCTGGTCGCGTTCATGCCGTGGGAGGGTCACAACTACGAGGACGCGATCATCCTGTCGCAGCGCCTCGTGCAGGACGACGTCCTCTCCTCGATCCACATCGAGGAGCACGAGGTCGACGCCCGTGACACCAAGCTCGGCCCCGAGGAGATCACCCGGGACATCCCGAACGTCTCCGAGGAGGTCCTCGCCGACCTCGACGAGCGCGGCATCATCCGTATCGGTGCCGAGGTCGTCGCCGGAGACATCCTGGTCGGCAAGGTCACGCCCAAGGGCGAGACCGAGCTGACCCCGGAGGAGCGTCTGCTCCGCGCGATCTTCGGCGAGAAGGCGCGTGAGGTCCGTGACACCTCGCTGAAGGTGCCGCACGGCGAGACCGGCAAGGTCATCGGCGTACGCGTCTTCGACCGCGAGGAGGGCGACGAGCTGCCGCCGGGCGTGAACCAGCTGGTTCGCGTGTACGTCGCGCAGAAGCGCAAGATCACCGACGGTGACAAGCTCGCCGGCCGTCACGGCAACAAGGGCGTCATCTCGAAGATCCTGCCGATCGAGGACATGCCGTTCCTGGAGGACGGCACCCCGGTCGACATCATCCTCAACCCCCTCGGTGTCCCGTCCCGAATGAACCCGGGACAGGTCCTCGAGATCCACCTCGGCTGGCTCGCCAGCCGCGGCTGGGACGTCTCGGGTCTCGCCGACGACTGGGCCCAGCGCCTGCAGGCCATCGGCGCCGACCAGGTCGCCCCCGGCACCAACGTCGCGACACCGGTCTTCGACGGTGCGCGCGAGGACGAGATCGCGGGTCTCTTCGAGGCCACGATCCCGAACCGCGACGGTGACCGCCTGGTCCAGCCGTCCGGCAAGGCCAACCTGTTCGACGGCCGCTCCGGCGAGCCGTTCCCGGACCCGATCTCGATCGGGTACATGTACATCCTCAAGCTCCACCACCTGGTCGACGACAAGCTGCACGCCCGCTCGACCGGCCCGTACTCGATGATCACCCAGCAGCCGCTGGGTGGTAAGGCTCAGTTCGGTGGCCAGCGATTCGGTGAGATGGAGGTGTGGGCGCTGGAGGCATACGGCGCCGCGTACGCCCTCCAGGAACTGCTGACCATCAAGTCCGACGACGTCACCGGCCGCGTGAAGGTCTACGAGGCCATCGTCAAGGGCGAGAACATCCCCGAGCCCGGCATTCCCGAGTCCTTCAAGGTGCTCATCAAGGAAATGCAGTCGCTCTGCCTCAACGTGGAAGTGCTCTCCTCGGACGGTATGTCCATCGAGATGCGCGACACGGACGAGGACGTCTTCCGCGCTGCGGAGGAGCTCGGTATCGACCTGTCCCGGCGCGAGCCGAGCAGCGTCGAAGAGGTCTGACGGGTCTGGCCGGGACCTCCTCGTGAGGCCCCGGCCCTGCCCCGGACCCGTACAGACCATGATTGAGACACGACCCCGAAAGAGGGATTGACGACAAGTGCTCGACGTCAACTTCTTCGACGAGCTGCGGATCGGCCTGGCCACCGCGGACGACATCCGACAGTGGTCGCACGGCGAGGTCAAGAAGCCGGAGACCATCAACTACCGCACGCTCAAGCCCGAGAAGGACGGACTCTTCTGCGAGAAGATCTTCGGTCCGACCCGGGACTGGGAGTGCTACTGCGGTAAGTACAAGCGTGTCCGCTTCAAGGGCATCATCTGTGAGCGCTGTGGCGTCGAAGTCACCCGCGCCAAGGTGCGCCGTGAGCGGATGGGCCACATTGAGCTGGCCGCGCCCGTCACCCACATCTGGTACTTCAAGGGCGTCCCGTCGCGCCTGGGCTACCTGCTCGACCTCGCGCCGAAGGACCTCGAGAAGGTCATCTACTTCGCCGCGTACATGATCACGTTCGTGGACGAGGAGCGCCGTACGCGCGACCTGCCCTCGCTGGAGGCGCATGTCTCCGTCGAGCGCCAGCAGGTCGAGAACCGCCGCGACGCCGACCTCGAGGCCCGCGCCAAGAAGCTCGAGACCGACCTGGCCGAGCTCGAGGCCGAGGGTGCCAAGGCCGATGTGCGCCGCAAGGTGCGCGAGGGCGCCGAGCGTGAGATGAAGCAGCTGCGCGACCGTGCGCAGCGCGAGATCGACCGTCTCGACGAGGTGTGGAACCGCTTCAAGAACCTCAAGGTCCAGGACCTGGAGGGCGACGAGCTGCTCTACCGCGAGCTGCGTGACCGCTTCGGCACGTACTTCGACGGCTCGATGGGTGCTGCGGCGCTGCAGAAGCGTCTGGAGTCCTTCGACCTCGAGGAGGAGGCCGAGCGTCTCCGCGAGATCATCCGTACCGGCAAGGGCCAGAAGAAGACCCGTGCGCTCAAGCGCCTCAAGGTCGTCTCCGCGTTCCTGCAGACCAGCAACAGCCCCAAGGGCATGGTGCTGGACTGCGTGCCGGTCATCCCGCCGGACCTGCGTCCGATGGTGCAGCTGGACGGTGGCCGCTTCGCGACCTCCGACCTGAACGACCTGTACCGCCGTGTGATCAACCGCAACAACCGCCTCAAGCGTCTCCTTGACCTCGGTGCGCCCGAGATCATCGTGAACAACGAGAAGCGGATGCTGCAGGAGGCCGTCGACGCGCTGTTCGACAACGGCCGCCGTGGTCGCCCGGTGACCGGTCCCGGTAACCGCCCGCTGAAGTCCCTGAGCGACATGCTCAAGGGCAAGCAGGGTCGTTTCCGTCAGAATCTGCTCGGCAAGCGAGTCGACTACTCGGCGCGTTCCGTCATCGTCGTCGGCCCGCAGCTGAAGCTGCACCAGTGCGGTCTGCCCAAGGCCATGGCGCTGGAGCTCTTCAAGCCGTTCGTGATGAAGCGTCTGGTCGACCTGAACCACGCGCAGAACATCAAGAGCGCCAAGCGCATGGTCGAGCGCGGCCGCACCGTCGTGTACGACGTCCTCGAAGAGGTCATCGCCGAGCACCCGGTGCTGCTGAACCGTGCGCCCACGCTGCACCGCCTCGGCATCCAGGCCTTCGAGCCGCAGCTGGTCGAGGGCAAGGCCATCCAGATCCACCCGCTCGTCTGCACCGCGTTCAACGCGGACTTCGACGGTGACCAGATGGCCGTGCACCTGCCGCTGTCCGCGGAGGCGCAGGCCGAGGCCCGCATCCTGATGCTGTCCTCGAACAACATCCTCAAGCCGGCCGACGGCCGTCCGGTCACCATGCCCACCCAGGACATGGTGCTCGGCCTCTTCTTCCTCACCACGGACGAGGAGGAGCGCGAGGTGCGCGGCGAGGGCCGTGCGTTCAACTCCACCGCCGAGGCGATCATGGCCTTCGACGCCCGGGAGCTCTCGCTCCAGGCGAAGGTCGACATCCGCTTCCCGGTCGGCACGATCCCGCCGCGTGGCTGGACCCCGCCGGTCGCGGAGGAGGGCTCGGACATCGCCGCGGGCGAGTGGCAGCAGGGTGACAGCTTCCGGCTGCGTACGACTCTGGGCCGCGCGCTCTTCAACGAGCTGCTGCCCGAGGACTACCCGTTCGTCGACTACACGGTGGGCAAGAAGCAGCTCTCCGAGATCGTCAACGACCTGGCCGAGCGCTACCCCAAGGTCATCGTGGCGGCGACGCTCGACAACCTGAAGGCGGCGGGCTTCTTCTGGGCGACCCGCTCCGGTGTCACCGTGGCCATCTCCGACATCGTGGTCCCCGACGCCAAGAAGGCGATCGTCAAGGGCTACGAGGCGCAGGACGAGAAGGTCCAGAAGCAGTACGAGCGCGGTCTGATCACCAAGCAGGAGCGCACGCAGGAACTCATCACCATCTGGACCAAGGCGACCAACGAGGTTGCCGAGGCGATGAACGCGAACTTCCCGAAGACCAACCCGGTCTCCATGATGGTCAATTCGGGTGCTCGCGGAAACATGATGCAGATGCGTCAGATCGCCGGTATGCGTGGTCTGGTGTCCAACGCCAAGAACGAGACCATCCCGCGGCCCATCAAGGCGTCGTTCCGTGAGGGTCTGTCCGTGCTGGAGTACTTCATCTCCACGCACGGTGCCCGTAAGGGTCTGGCGGACACCGCTCTGCGTACCGCCGACTCGGGTTACCTGACCCGTCGTCTGGTGGACGTCTCGCAGGACGTCATCATCCGCGAGGAGGACTGTGGCACCGACCGCGGTCTGAAGCTCAAGATCGCGGAGCGCGGCGCCGACGGTGCGCTGCGCAAGACCGAGGACGTCGAGACCTCCGTGTACGCGCGGATGCTCGCCGAGGACGTCGTCGTCGACGGCAAGGTCATCGCGCCGGCCAATGTCGACCTGGGCGACGTGCTCATCGACGCCCTCGTGGGCGCCGGTGTCGAGGAGGTCAAGACCCGCTCGGTCCTGACCTGTGAGTCGGCGGTCGGCACCTGTGCCTTCTGCTACGGCCGTTCGCTGGCCACCGGCAAGCTGGTCGACATCGGTGAGGCGGTCGGCATCATCGCCGCCCAGTCCATCGGTGAGCCCGGTACCCAGCTGACGATGCGTACCTTCCACACCGGTGGTGTGGCCGGTGACGACATCACCCAGGGTCTGCCCCGTGTCGTCGAGCTCTTCGAGGCTCGTACGCCCAAGGGTGTCGCCCCGATCTCGGAGGCGGCCGGCCGCATCCGTATCGAGGAGACCGAGAAGACCAAGAAGATCGTCGTCACCCCCGACGACGGCAGCGACGAGACGGCGTTCCCGATCTCGAAGCGTGCCCGTCTGCTGGTGGGCGAGGGCGACCACGTCGAGGTGGGCCAGAAGCTCACCGTGGGTGCCACCAACCCGCACGACGTGCTGCGGATCCTCGGTCAGCGCGCGGTCCAGGTCCACCTGGTCGGCGAGGTCCAGAAGGTCTACAACTCGCAGGGTGTGTCGATCCACGACAAGCACATCGAGATCATCATCCGGCAGATGCTGCGCCGTGTGACGATCATCGAGTCCGGCGACGCCGAACTGCTGCCGGGCGAGCTCGTCGAGCGCTCGAAGTTCGAGACCGAGAACCGTCGTGTGGTCACCGAGGGCGGTCACCCCGCCTCCGGCCGTCCGCAGCTGATGGGTATCACCAAGGCCTCGCTGGCCACCGAGTCGTGGCTGTCGGCGGCGTCCTTCCAGGAGACGACCAGGGTCCTGACCGACGCGGCGATCAACGCCAAGTCGGACTCCCTGATCGGCCTCAAGGAGAACGTCATCATCGGTAAGCTCATCCCGGCCGGTACGGGCCTGTCCCGCTACCGCAACATCCGGGTGGAGCCCACCGAGGAGGCCAAGGCCGCGATGTACTCGGCCGTCGGCTACGACGACATCGACTACTCGCCGTTCGGCACCGGCTCCGGCCAGGCCGTTCCGCTGGAGGACTACGACTACGGTCCGTACAACCAGTAAGGCGTAGGTCTGACGAAGGGCGGCCACCCCGTTTCGCACGGGGTGGCCGCCCTTCGGCGTTCTCGGGGCCCGGCGTTTGTGGGCCTCAGCGGCCGGGCTGTCGGTAAGGCTCCAGGGCGCGCAGCCGCGTGACGTGGTCGGGGTGGGTGTCGAGCAGCTTGGCCAGCGTGCCCGGCTCGTTGAGCTTCTGGCCGGCCGCGGCGGCGCGGGCCCTGTCCGCGTCCTCCTCGGCCTGGAGCCGGTGCAGCACCTCGGCCATCTCGGGCGCGAAACCGAGGGCCGCGGCCTGCTGGTCGGCGCGGAGTTCGGCCTGCCGGCCCACGTAGGCGAGCAGATACGGGGCGATGACCAGGGGGATGGTGACGAACCAGGCGCCGAGCAGACCCGCTATCACGAACATCCCGAAGAAGAGAACGAGGATGCCGTACGCGGCAAAGGAAAGCCGCCTGGCGATGAAGAGCGCGATCCGGGCGAATCCCCGGGCCAGGGACCAGGCCATGCGCCCGGGCAGCGAGTACCAGTAACCGAGCAGGCCCGCCCAGGCGTGGCCGCCCGTGTGGTGGCCGAGTTCATGGGCGAGCACGGCGGCCAGGTTGCCGCTGGACAGGTGGTTGAGCGAGTACGTCGTGACCCCGACGACGTGCCCGGCGGCGGCCATGGCATTGAGCTCGGTGCTGTTCTCCACCATCAGTTCGTACGTGTGCCTCTCGACGCCCGCGCGGGCGGTGACCTCGCGCCAGACCGGCTCCAGCCTGGCCCGCTCCTGGGCCAGCGGGGTCCGCAGCTTGAGCACGCTGCGGGCGTAGGCCAGTTCGGTGGGGCGGTGGAAGACCAGGGCGCCGGATGCCAGCCAGGCGAGCACGACGAGCCAGCCGCCGACCGTGCCGAACATCCCCTGCGAGATCGCGGCGACCACGGCGAGGCTCACCAGGAACCCCGGTACGTGGATCGCCAGTCGCCCTATGGCGGTGGCGTCGGCACCGCGCTGGTGGGCCGCCACATGGACGCGGGAGCCGCGATGGCGGTAATCGAGGTCGTCGGCGGGGGGTTGGTGGGGGACGGGGGCGGGCTGCTGCGGGGGCGGGGCCGCGGCCGCCGCCGGGTGCGGGTACGGGGCTGCTCCCTGCGGGTACTGCGGGGCCGACGGCGCGGCGGTCGGGTACTGGGGCGGCTGGGCTGCTCCCTGCGGGTACTGCGGGTACTGCGGGTACTGCGGGTACTGCGGGGCCGGCGGCGTGGGCGCGGGGTATTGCGGGGGCTCGGTGGCCTGTGGGTACTGCGGGGCAGCGGACGGCGCGGCTTCCGGGTACTGAGGCGCCGGGGACGGCGCGGCGCTCGGGTACTGCGGAGGCGCGGTGTCGGCCCCCGGGTACTGGGGCTCCGGGTAGGTGGGGCCCGGTGGCTGGGACATGGGACTTCCTTCGGATCGTTGGGGACGTCAGCCGATCAGCAGGGATGCGGGCAGCAGCACCGTGCCGACGCAGAACGCGATCAGCCCCGTGCGGATCCACTGGTGCTTGCGGGCCGCGATGCGGCTGGTTTCGGTGAGGGCCGCCGTCAGGCCGGCGGCGGGGTCGCGTTCGGTCTCGGCGAGCGCGGCCGCCAACTGGCCCTGCCGTGCTGCTTGCTGAATGTCGCCGAAGTAGGAGAGCGGCTGTCCGGGGGCCCAGGTGCCGCTGCGGTAGCGGGGCAGTACGGCCAGCAGTAGCGCGAAGAGGGCGAGAGCGAGCGTCGACGTCCCCAGCCACCAGGCGGCCGTGCCCCACATGGAGAGCGTGCCGGGCGCCCAGTGGCGCCCGGCGAGCAGTGCGCTGAACACACCAGCGGTCATGCCCAGCGCCGCCACCAGCACGGAGGCCTTGCTGTCGGCCCGTGCGATCTCGGCCCGCAGCTCGGTGAGCAGCCGCTCGGCGGTTTTGGTGCCGTCAGCGGTGTCCGGTGCCGTCATGAGGAGCCTGAACCCGGGGCGTTCTGCTCAGGCGCCGCGGGAGCCGGTGGTTCGGCCCCCGGCGGAGGCGGGGTGTACGACGGGGGAGCGTAGAACTGTGGGGCGCCGTACGGCTGCGGGGGTGTGGCATCAGGCGCCTGCCCCGCGTACGGCGGCGGCGGTGCCGGTGCCGCGCCGGCCGGCTGACCCGCGTAGGGCTGCTGCGGCGCCTGCCCTGCGTAGGGCGGCTGGGATACGGCTCCTGGGGCCTGCCCGGTGTACGGCTGCTGCGGCGCCTGATCGCCGTACGGCTGCTGCTGTGGAACCGATCCGGCAGGCAGCGCGCCCTGCTCTTCGGCCGGCGGCGGTGGCATCGGCGAGGTGAGCCCGTGCTGACGGATGAGGTCATTGACTGCGCGCAGGGCGTGCTTCGCCGACTCGGCCTTCTGGTAGTCCTCGAGAGCGTCCCCGCCGATCAGCTCCAACTGGCTTTTGATCAGCGCCAGTTGGTCCTGCCTGATGCTGTTCATGACCAGCTGGGTGTCCTCGGGGTGCTGAGCCAGATGCAGCGCCCACACTCCGACCCCGCCGTTTTGCAGGTGGTACTGGTAGAACGCGATCTTCTGCGACACCAGCTCGTGCGACTGCTGCTGGCGCAGCACCTCCAGCTCGTGCTGCTGGTGCGCCATCCGCAGCCGGAACTGGTGCTCGGGCTCGAGCATCTCGTTCTCGTACCGCAGGCTCCGCTGCCGCCGCCGGTGCGCGATCGCCTCGTCGTCGAGCCGGAGCCGTACCACGCAGGTGACGGCGAGTCCGATGCCCGCCGCGAAGCCCCCGCTCTCGACCGCCTGCTGCACCGCGGCCTCGGCCGCCGGGCTGTCCTCGATCGAGAAGCGGCGGCTGACCGGCCGTGCCAACTGGTTCAGCTCGCGGGTCAGTCGCGTGGGAATGTCGCGTTCGCCCCCCGCCACATAGGCGATCGGGTCCGAGACGCGCCAGGTCAGATCGGCAGTGACCCCGAAGGAGAACGCGTCGTCGTCACTGGGCAGTTGCAGCTCCAGCTGCACGGGGTGGGTGCCCATGTCCACCTCGTACACGGAGGCGTAGCGCCGGGCCGCGGCGTCCGCGCGGCTCGGCCGGTGCGGCGGGATGAAGACGTCGTACGTCCCCTTGGCGGTGGCGAAGACCAGTGCGTGGTCGATCGCGCCGACGGGCCTGCGGGCCGTGTAGTCGAACCGCGAGATCGGCCGCACGGTGAGCACCGGGTCGATCAACGTACTGTGCCGGTCGGCCTGTTGTTGCCACTCCGGCTGACGGCGGAAGTCCGCCATGGGTCAACTCCTCGACGGTTCAGGGACGGGTAGGTCGGAAATCGGGCAGGTGTATGGAAGATCAGTGGGACGGGGCCGGGGGGCGCGCGGACTGGAGCACCTTCAGCAGTCGGTCGGCGATCGCGGGCCGCGGTCCGCCGTCCTCGGCGCGCAGGGTGTCCAGCAGATGGCTCAGCCGGTCGCGGTCGGCGGCCGTGCTGACCAGCGCGGGCAGCAGCAGCTCCAGGGCCTGCGCCGTGTCGGCCCGCCGCTCGGCGACGTACAGCCAGGTCCGCAGCGCTTCCATCGCCTGCTTGGTGTGGGTGCGGTCGCCCAGAGCGGTGCGCCAGAGCGTGGCGAGATCGCGGGCGGATTCCGCGTCGTCCATGCCGTACTCCGTGTACCACTCGACGAGTCCGTGCTCCTCGGCGTTGTCGCAGGCGCGTACGAACGCGGCGAGGGCGAGCGCGCGGACCGCCGGCGTGTCCAGGTAGAGCAGCCGCACCAGCTCGGAAAGCATCTCCCTGCGGCTGCCCGCGGACAGGAGCAGAGCCGTGGACTCGACGAGGTTGTGGCGCTCCGCCTCGCTGCTGTCGTCGGCCCGGGCCCGGGCCGCGAGCGCGTCCAGGGCGGGTCCGGCCAGATCGGGCCGCAGCGGCGCAAGCAGCGCGAAGGCGCGGATCGCGGTCCAGCGGCGGGCCCAGTGCGGGTCGGTGCACCACTGTGAGAGCAGCCGCAGGATCACGGGGGCGTCGAGGAGCTGGGCGAGCGTGAGGGTGTTCGCGGCAGTCACCCGGGGCCCGAAGGAACGTGAGAGTGCCCAGCCGTCGAGCAGCAGCGCCATCGTGGAGGGCAGATCGGCGGCGGCCAGCAGCGCGGTGGCGGCGGCGGCCCGGGTCCGTACGAGCGGGCGGCCGTCGCGGGCCAGCTGCTTGAGCCAGTCGACCAGCGCGGGCCGGGCCGAGGGATGGCCCGTCCACACCTCGGTGAGCAGGGCGCGCGGGGTGCGCTCCTCGCTGAACTGCGCCATGTACTGGGGGACGGGACCCCATTCGGTCGTCTCGTGCCGCAGCTCGCCGCCGGCCCGCGCGAGGCCCAGCCGGTCGGTGACCGCGGGGCCGAATACGGGGATCTCCGGCGGCTGTTCGGGGTGCTGGAGCCGCTGGAAGTGGACGAAGAGCTTGTCGGCGAGCTCGGCGGCCAGCACATAGGGCGCCTGGTCGAACACCGCGAGCGAGATCAGAAAGGCCTTGTCCCGCAGCCCGAGCGCAGGGTCGCTCAGCCATGTGCGGCACTGCTTCTCGACCGCGGCGAGACCGAACCCCGCGAGCCGCCCGAGCGCCTCCTCACTTCCGTCGTACGCGGCGAGCCCTTCGGCGAAGTCGGCGGCCTCGGCGGGTCGGTGGTGGCCGTGCGCCAGGAAGTCCCGTACGGGGGCGAGCGCGAGCAGCGACTCGATGTCGTCCTCCTCGCGCAGGGCCACCACATGCGCCCGCAGAACGGCCTCGGCCTCCGGCGGCTCCCACGGCGAAGGCGTGACCCCCAACAGATACGGCGAATTCTCGACGGTGATGACCAGATAGCCGTCGGACGCCTTGAGCTGGTCGCGGGCGGAGTACAGGTGGGTGTCGCGAAGCGGCTTGTTGCGGCTCAGGGGCATGTCGTGCAGGACGTGGCCGCCCGGCTGCGCGAGCTGCGCGGCCAGCGCCGCCGGGCTGGTCTCGGGCTGGAGAGCGCGTACGGCGGGGACACCGAGGCGGTGCAGCAGCATCAGCGCGGCCGCGCTGCGCCCGGTCGCGTGGGCGCCCGACAGCACCAGGACCCGCTCGTCGCGCAGCCGTTGGAGGGCAGCCGCGAAGGCCGGGGTCTCCACGAAGACGCCGGCGAGTTGGTCGAGCCGTGCGGGCGGGATCTCCCCGGAGGCGTAGGCGGACCCGGCCGCCGGACCGTGATGGTGGATCTCGGTCTTGCCGCCCATGAAGACGTCACCGGCGACCTGCCCGCCGGACACCCCGTGCTGGGCACCGCCTACCAGCGAGCCGCCGAAGGCCGCGGCCGAACCGAGGATGAATCCCGGTGCGTGCGCGAAGAGTTCACGCTGCGCGGCCCGTGCCTCCTGGGACTGCTCCTCGGGCTCGGCCGCTTCCGTCGCCGGCCGGCCGGGGTCCGGGGACGGCGACTGCTGCTGAGCAGGTGGTACGGCGCCGGGGGCGCGGTCGGCCTGCGGGGGTACGTTCATGCGGGCTCACCCTGCTCCGGACCGCGAGAGCCGGAGACCGGGCCCGACCCCGTCGCGGAGTCGGCGCCTGCCCCCGAGCCTGACCTCGGGCCCGAGCTGCCGAGGTGCACATCGCCCGTGACCTGCCCGCCGGACACCCCGTGCTGGTCGCCGCCGACCAGCGAGCCGCCGAAGCTGGGGGCGCCGCCGTTGAAGTTGAAGACCGCGGACCCGGGAGCCGCAGACGTGGGAGCCGCAGCCTGCGACGATCCCGGGCCCGCGCCCTGCTTCGGCCCGGTGCCGGAGACCCCCTCCTGCTCCGGCACCGGGCCGCCCCCCGTCCCCGCATCCCCCTGGTCCTTTTCCGGGCTCCCGCCCTCCTTCGGCACCGGCCCGTGCAGCCACGCCTTGAGCGGGCCGTTCTTGCTGCTGACGGTGATGGCGTGGAAGTCCTCGGCCGGGATGCCCGGATGGCTGTGCCGCACGATCCCGTCGTGCACGCTCTGCGAGACGCACAGAGCGAAGTCGTCGGTGCGCTCACGCAGGGCCGCGCGCAGCAGTTCCGCGTCGAGGAGCCTGCAGGCGTGGTTGAGGTCGGAGCCGACCCATCCGTCGTGCCCGTCGACCGCGACATATCCCGTAGCCACCACCCCGCGCAGCCGGATCTGCGCGGAGCTGGACGCCATCCGGTTCACCGCGCGCAACTGGGCCGGTACCTCGGACAGGAGCGCGCGCAGCAGCGCGGTCACCGAGGCGTTGGCGTCGATCAGCTCCATCACACTGTCGCCGCGGTCGGCGCGCAGCCGAAGGGTCTCGTCGACGCCTGCCGCCTCCAGGGCGCTGTCGGTGATGCCGTAGAGCATGCGCCGCAGGTAGGCCTGCTCGACATCGTCCCGGTCGCTGTACTTCTCGATGTCGAGCAGGAGGATCGTCCGGCTCACGGGATCGGTCATGGTCACCTTTCGATGGGGTGCCGCACGGGGTGGCGATAAGAGTGCTGGCCCGCGGCCGTCGGCGGTGAGGAACGATGACGCACTCGGAGTGTGACCGTGTGCACAGAGTCGCTCCTGGGAAGCATGCGGACACCGTGAGTGAGGGGCCGGGCAGCGGAACAAGCGCAAGCAAGGAGGACGGCGGACGGCCGCCACGGTCAGGGATCGGCTTGTTCCGCGCGGGCTATCCGGCGCAGCACGTCCGGGCGCGTGATCAGCAGCGCCCGCCGCCCGGTGGTCACCGCCTCGCGCGTCCGCAGCTCCTTGAGCAGCCGCTGCACCATCTCGCGGGAGGCTCCCACCGATCCGGCGAGCTCCTGTTTGCTCAGCGGTACGGCCAGTTCGATCCCCGCGTTGGTACGTCGGCCATGCGTACGGGCCAGATCCAGCAACAGCGCGGCGAAGCGCTCGCGCACGCTCATCGAGGCGAACTGCAGACGGCGCCGGTCGGCGGCGCGGGTCCGGTCGGAGGTGAGCCCGAGGAGGGCGAAGGAGACATCGGGGGAGCGGCCGAGGAACTCCTTGAACCGCTCGTGCTCCACCGCCACCGCCCGTACGGGTTCCAGCGCGGTCACCGTCGCCGAGCGCGGCCGGCCCGTCAGCGCGGCGGACTCCCCGATGATGTCGCCGGGGCCGCGCAGTGCGAGCAGCGCCTCGTAGCCGTTGGCGGCCGCAGCGGTCACCTTGGTCCAGCCCTGGGTGAGAAACAGGACGTGGGAGGAGGGTTCGTGCTGATGCAGCAGGAGGACACGGGGCGCGAAGCCCAGCTCACGGCCGAGCGCAAGCAGCGCCTGCCGGTCCTCGGTCTCGAGGCGTGCCAGGAAGGGCACGCGGTCGTCCAGACCCCCGTCGTCGGGTAAGTTCACCGCCGTCATGGCTCCCCCGGTAGTCACAGCAGACCGGTCAAGGTACTGAAGGCGCGGGGTCCCGTGGGCGCGAATGCGCCAATGGATTGACCGCGCCGTGGCGGTGCGGTATCCGGGGCGGGCGCTCGGCGTGTCGCGGCGCCCTTCCATTTGTTTTGACCGAAGTCCGTGAGGTAGGTACGCTCAGACCTTGTGCCTGGGGTGTGCCTGGGCTCGTGTGCGTGTCCTCAACCGCATGGCGAGCCTGAAAAATCGGCCACCGTAATCTGCGCTCTCTTTGCCTCGCGGCAGGAGCCTGCAGTATTCGACACACCCGACCGCGTGGGTCGGCGACGTTCCAGGTTAGCTTCACGAACGGCACACAGAAACCGGAGAAGTAGTGCCTACGATCCAGCAGCTGGTCCGGAAGGGCCGGCAGGACAAGGTCGAGAAGAACAAGACGCCCGCACTCGAGGGTTCTCCTCAGCGTCGCGGCGTCTGCACGCGTGTGTTCACGACCACCCCGAAGAAGCCGAACTCGGCGCTGCGTAAGGTCGCGCGTGTGCGTCTGACCTCTGGCATCGAGGTCACGGCTTACATCCCGGGTGAGGGACACAACCTGCAGGAGCACTCCATCGTGCTCGTGCGTGGTGGCCGTGTGAAGGACCTGCCGGGTGTTCGTTACAAGATCATCCGCGGTTCCCTTGACACCCAGGGCGTCAAGAACCGCAAGCAGGCCCGCAGCCGCTACGGCGCCAAGAAGGAGAAGTAAGAATGCCTCGTAAGGGCCCCGCCCCGAAGCGCCCGGTCATCATCGACCCGGTCTACGGTTCTCCTCTTGTCACGTCGCTGATCAACAAGATCCTGCTCAACGGCAAGCGTTCCACTGCCGAGCGGATCGTCTACGGCGCCATGGAAGGCCTCCGCGAGAAGACCGGCGCTGACCCGGTCATCACGCTGAAGCGCGCTCTCGAGAACGTCAAGCCGTCTCTCGAGGTCAAGTCCCGCCGTGTCGGTGGCGCCACCTACCAGGTGCCGATCGAGGTCAAGCCCGGTCGCGCCGCCACCCTCGCGCTGCGCTGGGTCGTGGGTTACTCCCGCGCCCGCCGCGAGAAGACCATGACCGAGCGCCTCATGAACGAACTGCTCGACGCCTCCAACGGCCTCGGCGCTTCGGTCAAGAAGCGTGAGGACACGCACAAGATGGCCGAGTCCAACAAGGCCTTCGCGCACTACCGCTGGTAGTCGCTACCCACATCGAGACCGAGAGAAGATTGAGCCTTATGGCCACCACTTCGCTTGACCTGGCCAAGGTCCGCAATATCGGGATCATGGCCCACATCGACGCGGGCAAGACGACGACCACCGAGCGCATCCTGTTTTACACCGGTGTGAGCTACAAGATCGGTGAGGTCCACGACGGCGCTGCCACGATGGACTGGATGGAGCAGGAGCAGGAGCGCGGCATCACGATCACGTCCGCCGCGACGACCTGTCACTGGCCGCTCGAGGACGTCGATCACACCATCAACATCATCGACACCCCGGGTCACGTCGACTTCACGGTCGAGGTGGAGCGTTCGCTCCGCGTCCTCGACGGTGCCGTCACGGTGTTCGACGGTGTGGCCGGTGTTGAGCCGCAGTCCGAGACGGTGTGGCGTCAGGCCGACCGTTACGGCGTGCCCCGCATCTGCTTCGTCAACAAGCTCGACCGCACCGGCGCGGAGTTCCACCGCTGCGTCGACATGATCGTGGACCGCCTTGGTGCGACCCCGATCGTGATGCAGCTGCCGATCGGCGCCGAGGCGGACTTCAAGGGCGTCGTCGACCTCGTCCGTATGAAGGCTCTTGTCTGGTCCGCCGAGGCCACCAAGGGCGAGATGTACGACGTCGTCGACATCCCGGCCACGCACACCGAGGCTGCCGAGGAGTGGCGCGGCAAGCTGATCGAGACCGTGGCGGAGAACGACGAAGAGGTCATGGAGCTGTACCTGGAGGGCGTCGAGCCCACCGAGGAGCAGCTGTACGCCGCGATCCGTCGTATCACCATCGCGTCCGGCAAGGGCGGCGGCACCACGGTCACCCCGGTGTTCTGTGGCACCGCCTTCAAGAACAAGGGTGTTCAGCCGCTGCTCGACGCGGTCGTGCGCTACCTGCCTTCTCCCCTGGACGTCGAGGCCATCGAGGGCCACGACGTGAAGGACCCGGAGACGGTCGTCAAGCGCAAGCCGTCCGACGACGAGCCGCTGTCCGCCCTGGCCTTCAAGATCGCGAGCGACCCGCACCTGGGCAAGCTCACCTTCATCCGGGTCTACTCGGGTCGCCTGGAGTCCGGCACTGCTGTGCTGAACCCCACCAAGGGCAAGAAGGAGCGCATCGGCAAGATCTACCGTATGCACGCGAACAAGCGTGAGGAGATCGAGTCGGTGGGCGCCGGCGACATCGTCGCCGTCATGGGCCTGAAGCAGACCACCACCGGTGAGACGCTGTGCGACGACAAGAACCCGGTGATCCTGGAGTCCATGGACTTCCCGGCGCCGGTCATCCAGGTCGCGATCGAGCCCAAGTCCAAGGGTGACCAGGAGAAGCTGGGTGTCGCCATCCAGCGTCTCGCGGAGGAGGACCCCTCCTTCCAGGTCCACTCCGACGAGGAGACCGGCCAGACCATCATCGGTGGTATGGGCGAGCTTCACCTCGAGGTGCTCGTCGACCGCATGCGGCGCGAGTTCCGCGTCGAGGCGAACGTCGGCAAGCCGCAGGTCGCGTACCGCGAGACGATCCGCAAGGCCGTCGAGCGTATCGACTACACGCACAAGAAGCAGACCGGTGGTACCGGTCAGTTCGCGAAGGTGCAGATCGCGCTGGAGCCCATCGAGGGCGGCGACGCGTCGTACGAGTTCGTGAACAAGGTCACCGGTGGCCGCATCCCCCGTGAGTACATCCCCTCGGTGGACGCGGGTGCGCAGGAAGCCATGCAGTTCGGCATCCTGGCCGGGTACGAGATGGTGGGCGTCCGCGTCACCCTTCTCGACGGTGGTTACCACGAGGTCGACTCCTCCGAACTCGCGTTCAAGATCGCCGGTTCGCAGGCGTTCAAGGAGGGTGCCCGCAAGGCGTCCCCCGTGCTTCTCGAGCCGATGATGGCCGTCGAGGTCACCACGCCCGAGGACTACATGGGCGATGTCATCGGCGACCTCAACTCCCGCCGTGGCCAGATCCAGGCCATGGACGAGCGCAGCGGTGCCCGGGTCGTCAAGGGCCTCGTGCCGCTCTCGGAGATGTTCGGCTACGTCGGAGACCTCCGCAGCAAGACCTCGGGTCGCGCAAGCTACTCGATGCAGTTCGACTCCTACGCCGAGGTTCCGCGGAACGTCGCCGAGGAGATCATCGCGAAGGCCAAGGGCGAGTAACTCTCCCGAGTACACGCTTTAGGCTTGTCACCGGAGCCTACGGGGGCATTCCAGCCGCTACGCAAGTAATGCGGCCGGAATGCCCCGGGCCCCGGCATCCCAGCAAAGATCACCTGGCGCCGATGAAGCAAGGCGTACAGAACCACTCCACAGGAGGACCCAGTGGCGAAGGCGAAGTTCGAGCGGACTAAGCCGCACGTCAACATCGGCACCATCGGTCACATCGACCACGGTAAGACGACCCTCACGGCCGCCATTACCAAGGTGCTGCACGACGCGTTCCCGGACCTGAACGAGGCCTCGGCCTTCGACCAGATCGACAAGGCTCCTGAGGAGCGCCAGCGCGGTATCACGATCTCGATCGCGCACGTCGAGTACCAGACCGAGTCGCGTCACTACGCGCACGTCGACTGCCCCGGTCACGCGGACTACATCAAGAACATGATCACGGGTGCCGCGCAGATGGACGGCGCGATCCTCGTGGTTGCCGCGACCGACGGCCCGATGCCGCAGACCAAGGAGCACGTGCTCCTGGCCCGCCAGGTCGGCGTTCCGTACATCGTTGTCGCCCTGAACAAGGCCGACATGGTGGACGACGAGGAGATCCTGGAGCTCGTCGAGCTCGAGGTCCGTGAGCTCCTCTCCGAGTACGAGTTCCCGGGCGACGACCTGCCGGTCGTCAAGGTCTCGGCGCTCAAGGCGCTCGAGGGCGACGCCGAGTGGGGCCAGACCGTTCTCGACCTGATGAAGGCCGTCGACGAGTCGATCCCGCAGCCCGAGCGTGACGTCGACAAGCCGTTCCTGATGCCGATCGAGGACGTCTTCACGATCACCGGCCGTGGCACCGTTGTCACCGGTCGTATCGAGCGTGGTGTCCTCAAGGTCAACGAGACCGTCGACATCGTCGGTATCAAGCAGGAGAAGACCACCACCACGGTCACCGGCATCGAGATGTTCCGCAAGCTGCTCGACGAGGGCCAGGCCGGTGAGAACGTCGGTCTGCTCCTCCGTGGCATCAAGCGCGAGGACGTCGAGCGCGGCCAGGTCATCATCAAGCCCGGTTCGGTCACGCCGCACACCGAGTTCGAGGCCCAGGCCTACATCCTGTCGAAGGACGAGGGTGGTCGTCACACCCCCTTCTTCAACAACTACCGCCCGCAGTTCTACTTCCGTACCACGGACGTGACCGGCGTTGTGACCCTCCCCGAGGGCACCGAGATGGTCATGCCGGGCGACAACACCACCATGACGGTCTCGCTGATTCAGCCGGTCGCCATGGAGGAGGGCCTCAAGTTCGCCATCCGTGAGGGTGGCCGGACCGTCGGCGCCGGCCAGGTCACCAAGATCAACAAGTAATTGCTGATCTGACCTGGTTGCTCCTGCAGCAACAGCAAGGGCCCCGCACTTCGGTGCGGGGCCCTTCGCGTTGGGCGGGATGCGGCCTTGTCAGCCGGTGCTGCCGGTGCTGCCGGTGCTGCCGGTGCTGTCAGCCGGCGGTGCCGGACTGCGGGGACCAGATCCAGGGGTGTGCGTCCGCGCCCATGCCCACCGCCGTGGCGGTGCCGCGCGGGCCGCGCAGGTGGAGGGCGGGGGAGTCCAGTGCAGCAGTGCCCTGAATACGTGTCAGAAGCTGCTTGCCGGTGCGGAGTTGGACCCGGCCGCGGGTGTCCTTGCCGAGCAGCACCGGGCCGCCGGGAGCCGCGGCCGCGCTGAGCAGACCGTAGCCTTCGAAGCCCTCCTTGCGGGGGCGCGAGGGGGCGCCACCGGGTCGCACGGCCAGCACCAGCGAGGAAGCGGGCCTGCGGTAGAAGAGCTCGATACCGCCGTCACGCGTCGGGACGGGGGCAAGCGGGTCCCCGGGCACGGGCAGCTCGCCGTCCGAGCGGAACGTGAGCGGCAGCCCCATCGTCTCCTGCGTCCAGTGGTGCACGTTCTCCCGCCCGGCGCCGAAGACATGGACGCGTCCCGCGCCGTCCACGACGGTCGACAGACCGTCCTGTATCTCCGCGCCGCCGAGGTCGCGCCAGTGGTCCCAGCTGCCGTCGGTGTCGCGTATCCGGGTGCTGATGCCCTTGTCCGCGTTGCGCACGAAGAGATGCACCCGGCCGTCGGGGGCCGCGACCGCGACCGGCACGCCTATGCGCCGCCCCCGGTCGTCGTCCCGCTCCGGGTTGCCGAGACCGTCCCAGGCGAGGAACTCGCCGCCGGGGGAGCGCTGCTCGAGCAGCACTATCTCGCGGCGGTTGGTGCTGCCGTGGCCGCCGATCGAGGCGAAGCGCAGCGCGAACAGCAGCTGACGGCCGTCCTCCAGGGTCGCCGCGCCGAGCGTGGGCGCGAGCGGGCCGCCGCCGAGGTCGTCCGGGGCTCCCCACCGGCCGCTGCCCGGCCGCGTCTCGCGCCAGCGGACCGTGCGCAGCCCGAGCACGCCATAGGCGACCAGCCGGCCGGACGGCTCGGCGGCGACGACGGGCCGGGCGCCGGGGTAGCGGTAGTGGGTGGAGCGCACCCAGCCCTTCGTGTTCCTGAGCGGGCGGATGCCACCGACGTTGTAGTCGCCGCAGCCGGCCGGGTTGCCGCACTCCCAGTCCGGGTCGCCGCCGTACGGGACGAGACCCGCGGCCTTCGCCCTGAGGACCGGGACCGGGAGGTTCTTCGGCCAGTGGCGGTTGTAGTAGCCGCGGAACGAGGTGGCGACAAAGCCGGGCACCTCACCGTCGTCCTTGGTGGCATGGGCGACCCAGCGGACCATCGCGGCCCAGCTGAACGAGGCGACGGCGGTGTGGTCGGCGTGATCCGAGTAGCCGCGCTGCTCGCTGTCCTTCTTGCGGGTCGCCTCGTCGCTGTGCTGGATGTCCGGGTCGGGGTCCAGGGTCTGGATCACGGTCGGCCGGTACTGCTCCATCAGCCCGACGAGTACGTCGATGAGCGCGTCGTAGTCGTACGCGACGGTCCTGCGCAGCCGGGAGTCCGCGGCGACGACGGTGTTCAGACCCAGTGCCCGGTCCTGCCACAGGCTGGGGAGGGCCATATAGCGGCGGGCGGTGTGCATGGGGAGGTTGAGGAAGATCAGCTCGACCCTGCGGCTGCCGTTGGTGAGGGTGTTGATCTCGGCCTGGCGGTCGCCGTTCAGCGAGACGACGCCCTTGGTCCAGTCGGCGAACTTGTCGAGCCCTATCAGCGCGGCGTACGCCTGGCGCAGGCCCTGGTGGCGTGCGGAGGAGTAGTCGGCCTTGTCCGCGGGGACGTTCCCGACCCCGGGGATGTGGTTCCTGCCGTCGTGCTCGCCGGCGGTGACATAGACGCTGACGAGCGGGACCCCGGCGTCCAGCATCCGCTGGGTGTCCGGGTTCATGAAGTACAGATCGTCGTCCGGGTGGGCCAGTATCTGCATCAGCTGTGCGCGTCGGGAGCTGGCTATCGGCATGCCGGGGGCGGGGTCGGCGGTGGCCGTGGCCCGCCGCGGGGCGGGTACGGAGCATGAGGTGACCGCGCCCGCCGCCACCAGGGCGGTCAACGCGGCGACGACACTGCGCCTGCGTGGCCGGCTTCGCCCGCCGGCGGTGGCGGTGTCACCGTGCTCCCCGGCCGCGGGTATGTCCTCGCCCCTTGCGCGCACGGCCGTGGGCAGCGCGCGGACAGCTCCGTCGTTCACTTGTGCTCCGTCCGCTTCCCCCCGCAGCGGTCGGGCCGGGCCCCCGTCTGCGTACTGTGATCTCCCCAGCTGCCGGAGAGGCTGGTCGGAGCCGCTCCCCGCGCTCAGCTAGACGGAAAGCGGGCACGCCAGGTTGCCTGAGCGTTCGTGTGTTGTTCCCGTCCACAGGATCCGCAGGAAGGACAGGAAGGGACAGAAAGGGATCAGCCCAGCGTCGGGACCTCGCCGCCGGGCGCCAGGGCGAGCGTCACGCCCGGCAGGCCCCGCAGCCAGCGGTCGGCGATCTCGTCGAGGAGAGCCCCATCGGGCGGGGTGGGGCCCAGGCCGATGGCATACCGGGTGGTGGCCGGGTCCGTCCCGAACGGGTGGGGCCAGGCGTGGACGTCCGGTACGCCCGCCTCCTCCAGTGCCGTGAGCAGCGCCCTCATGCGGCCGCGGACCCTGCCCTCGTCCGGGCCGCGGGGGACGGTCACGACGGCCCATGCCGCGTGGCGGCGGTGCAGGGGCGGTGGTGCCAGCAGTTCCGGCCACGGGTCCGGGTCCGTCTCCAGGAGCTCCCAGGCGCGGAACAGTTCCTGGGCCAGCAGGTCACGGCCGGCGGCGGTCACCTGGGCGGTGCAGGGACGGACCGGCGCCGACGGGGTCATGATCGCGACGGGGACGGCAGGCCATGGGGAGCCCACGAGCGGAACGGCGGGCCCCGGCGGGCCCACCGGCTCGCGCCAGTCCCAGGCCGCCCACGTCGCGAAGAAGTGGCGCATCAGGTCGGCGGGCGGCAGGTCACCGGCCTCACGGACGGTATGGGCCGCCAGTACGCACCAGGCCAGGCCAGGCAGGCCACCGAAGGGGGCCGAGTCGAGGCCGCGGGCTTTCGCCCACGCCTTGACCTGCGTGGCCAGTCGGGCGAACGCCGCGCTGTGGGCGCCGACCGATGCGAGGAGGTCGTTCGCGTCGCTCACCGCGCTGAGCGCGATAGCCGCCGCCTCGCCCAACTCGGCCCGGCGGCCGACCGCTTGAGCGGGATCCACCGCTTCGGTGGCGACGACGACCAGGTCCACGCCCATACCGTCGACGTTCAGTCGCAGCCCCGGCACGCGTGCCCCGATCACCTCCCGCACCTCGGTCGCATCGGGCAGCGCGGCCGCCAACCGCGCCCGCACGTCGGCCGGTTCGGCCGCGCCCGGCAGCGCGGCCACCAGGTCCAGGTCCGCGCCGGGCAGGGCGCACCCCATGCGCCGGGAGCCGACGAGATGGACGGCTCCGTCGCCGAGCGCCTGCGAGACACGCCAAGCGATCCGGCCGGCAAGCTCGGACCCGTCGGCGGCCGGAGCAAGCTCGGGCCCGTCGGCGGCCGAAGCACCCACGGCGCCGTCCTCGGGCACCCATCGCACCTCGCCCGTCCCCAGCGTCACCGTCGCCCGCACCCGCATGGGCTCCTCGCCCCGTCGGGAGAGCAGGACCAGCTCCCCGACCCGCGCCGTCATGCCGTCGAGCAGGGCAGCGCAGCGGGCGGCGAGCTCGTGCGGATCCCTGGTCCGGCCCAGCGAAAGGTGCGGGGTGAAGCCCTTCGCGCGGCCCCCGCAGCGCGGGAACCGCTGCTCCAGCGCGTGGCGCAGCCGACCCCACGGCTCCTCGCCGTCCGCGGCCGGGTCGAGCCACACGGTGGAGTCCTCCCGGTGCCCGAACCAGTGCACGCCCTCCAGCCGGGCGGTGAACGCCGGTGCCTCGGCGGCCGCCGCGGCGAGCAGCGGGGCCGCCCGCTCGAACTCGGACTCCGGCACGAAACCGAAGAGCACATTGACGTGCGGCGGCCAGCGGTGGATCTGGCGGTCGTGTTCCCGGCGGACGTGCTGGATCGGCGGCCACAGCTTCTGCGGGGGAATCCACGCCACCGCCGTACGGGCCGTCGGTCGTACGGCGAGGACTTCGCCAGGCTCGTACCCGCCGAGACCGAGCTCCGCCTCGACGCCGTAGTGGTCGGAGACATACAGCCCGTCCGGGCCGGGCGCTCTGCCCCGCAGGACCGCTCCGTCCGCCCGCAGGCCCTCCGCGCGCAGCAGTACCCGGTCCAGCCGGGAGGCCCGCCCCGACAGTGAGGAGACCGCGGCCAGCGGATTGGCGGCCGGGTCGAAGGTCGGTGTCCGGTCGTGCGCCCCGTGCACCTCGCTCCACGCGTCCCGCATCCCGAGAGTCGTCTGCGGGGCGTCCCCGCCGTCGTTGAAGTCGCCGAGCAGGACCAGGTCGCCCTCGACGCCCGCCAGGCCTTCGGCCAGCCGGACCAGTTCGGCCTCCCGCCTGTCCTGGCCGTTCTCGGAGTGGTCGCTGGTCAGATGGGTCGCGGCGATGGCGAGTGGGCCGGACGACGTGTCCACGACGACGGCGGTGACGGCCTTGTGCGGGCCGAGGACGTGCTGGCCCGCCTCCCGCACGGGCAGTCGGCTGAGCAGCAGCAGCCCGCAGTCCTCGACGTCCTCTGCGGCCGGGTCGGTGCCCAGCGTGTAGCCGTCGCGCACCCATCCGGTCCGCAGCAGCATGCCGAGCAGCTCCGCCTCGACCTCCTGCAGCGCGATGACGTCCGCGTCTGCGTCACGGAGGGCGTCCAGCAGCAGTGGGCGGCGCCGGGCGGTGTCGATGCGGTCGCTGTCGTAGCGGTCCCACAGGGTGTTCCAGGTCAGTACGCGCAGACTCTCCGACACGGCTGCTCCCCGGGGCGTCCGCGCGGGCACCCAGGCGTCCTGCTCCCGGTCCCAGGCGTACGGAGTCCTCGCCGCGAAGAACGGCGCGCGCAGTCGCCGTGGGTCCCGTACCCGTCCGGCGTCCGTCGCGTCGATCCGGTCGACCCCCGAGGAGCGGTCCCACACGACCTCGCCGTCCGCCTCGAAGAACAGCACCCGGTGCCACGGGATCTCGCCGCCGGGGTCGAATGCGTCCAGTGGAATCCGCTTGGGCGGCGCGGACCGCTGGTTGATCCCCATCACGAACCGGGCCGGGTCGAAGCGCGAGTCCCAGCGGACCCGGTGGTAGATCTCCTCGCTGGTGCGCACCTACACCTCCTCCTCGACGGTCCCGCGCGCTCCGATGTACCAGGTGCGGTGCGCCTGGCCGGGGTACGGCGGTACGAAGCGGTGCAGCTGCGCGCCGAGCACCTGTGGCGGCACCGGGTTCGCCCGGTCGGTATTGCGCCGGGCCAGTTCGGCCGCGTCGACGAGCACCACCGCGTGCGTGGTCAGGGCGTCGCGGCGGTGGGCGACCGCGTGCACCAGGGAACGCTGGTGCGGGTTCAGGGCTGTGGCGTCCCACACCACGGTCCCACCTTCGGCCAGTGCGGTGTCGAGCCGCTCCAGGCCGGTGCGCAGGACGTCCTTGTTGGCTCGCTGGTCGGCGCGTGAACCGCGGGCCTCCCGCAGATCGTCGAGGGACACGTGGACATCGGCGTCCAGGCCGCGCGCGAAGGTGCTCTTCCCGCTGCCCGAAGGACCGACCATGTGGATCAGCTTCGGAAACTCCCCGGACCGCCAGCGCCAGCTCACGGCGACGGCCTCCTCGGCGGTCGTGATGCGCCCCTGGGCGTACGCCTCGCGGGCCTCGGCCCAGCAGCGGTCGGCCGCGTCGGTGTCCAGGTCGGCGAACGCCTCCCGCAGGCCCGTCGGCCCATCGACGCCTTCCGCGTGCAGCTGGGACCAGTCCACCTGCTCGCGCGCATCGGCGTCCGGCGCGAGGGCCCCGGCGACGGCGTGCAGCACACCCAGGTCCACTGCGTACGACATCCGTACGAGCCCGGTCCGGCGCTGCTCGTCGGGGTAGGGCCGGTGCAGCCCGGTGTGCAGCCCGACCAGGTCCGCGACGCGGCGGGCCGTCGGCATGCCCAGCGGTGCGGCCAGCCGCCCCGCGAGCCAGGAGCGCGGGCGCTCGTGCAGCAGCGCGGCGAGGACTCCGGCCAGCCGGGCGTCGCCGGTCCGCCCGAGCGCATCGAGCCGCGCGGACACATCACAGGCCGCGGTCCGATCCCCCTCGGGCACCCCCACCGCAGCGAGCAGCGCCTCGGCGTCCGGCGCGGCGCCGGACCGGACCGCCCACAGCGCGGCGGCCGGACCAAGTCCGTTCGCCACGACGGTGGCGTGCATCCAGTGCGTGTCGGTCGCTACGTGCCAGGGCCGCACCCACTTGGCCACCCGCCGGCCGAACTCCTGCGGACCGAAGCCGTCGACCGTCCGTACGACGTAACCCTCCTGCCGTTCGGTGTCGAACTTCAGCGCCCGCAGCGCACGTTCCGCCCGCCGGTCGAACACCCCCCGCCACAGCACCGCCGGCACCGGAACGCCCAGGTCTCGCAGAAACCGCGCGGTCCGGTCCCAGTCCAGACACCGGCCGTCGCCGTCCCAGACCGAGAATCCGTAGAACCAGCTGTCGAGGTCCCGATAGGCGATCGAGTGCCGCGCATACATGTTCTCGCCGCACACCCGCCACCCGTCCGGGATGCCGTGCCCGATCCGCCCCTGCAGGGCCTTGACCCAGGCCCGCGACGGATGATGCGCCGAGTCGAGGGAGCGGGCGTGCAGCCCGTCGGCGTACAGCGTCGTGTTCTCGCCGTCGAGTTTCTCGGTGACCACGACCTCGCGGCCGAGCAGCGCGGACAGATCGGCGATCCGTACATCGTCCGAGGCCGCACCCGGCGACCACGGCAGATGCGGTGTCCGCGGATAGTGCGTACGCATGACGGATCGGCCCCCCGGTGACGATGTGCCCGTCACTGTAGGAGTCCCATCGAGCGGCGATCCAGCCAATAACCACCGGCCGGGGGCGCCCGGCCCTCCGCGTGCCGGGGTTTGACACGCAACCCCGCCGGGGTAACCTCTTCGGCTCGATTGGCCAGGGCACCGGCCCGTATGGCAGACTATCCGGGTTGCTCGGTTGAGTGCCAATGCTGCGCGCCTCCCGCCGGGAGGACCGGAAGCGAGTCCCACAGTACTCGTCGCCCCATCTGTCGTAAGGCAGCGCTGGAGCGGACGTACGGGAATCTTCCGGGAAGTGTCAGCGGGGTACCAGCCAGGCACTCGGTGGGTGTTCTTCCCCCGACGCGTGGTCTTCGGCCCGCACCCCCTTGGTTGGGAAATCCTTCGGGAGATCTTCGTAGAGGGAGTGCGACACGCCCGACCGCGGGGGTCGGAGAAGATCGCAGGACCGACCGAGTTCCAGAGCGTTTCACTAGACAAAGGACTACTGAGTAGCCATGGCGGGACAGAAGATCCGCATCCGGCTCAAGGCCTACGACCACGAGGTCATCGACTCCTCGGCGAAGAAGATCGTCGAGACGGTGACCCGCACTGGTGCGTCGGTCGCGGGCCCGGTGCCGCTGCCCACTGAGAAGAACGTGTACTGCGTCATCAAGTCGCCGCACAAGTACAAGGACTCTCGCGAGCACTTCGAGATGCGCACCCACAAGCGCTTGATCGACATCCTCGACCCGACGCCCAAGACCGTTGACTCGCTGATGCGCCTGGACCTTCCGGCCGGCGTTGACATCGAGATCAAGCTCTGAGAGGCGCGGAAGAGATGGCAAAGCAGATCAAGGGCGTCCTGGGCGAGAAGCTCGGCATGACCCAGGTCTGGGACGAGAACAACCGTGTCGTCCCGGTGACCGTCGTCAAGGCCGGGCCCTGTGTCGTTACCCAGGTCCGTACGAATGACTCCGACGGCTACGAGTCGGTCCAGATCGCCTTCGGCGAGATCGACCCGCGCAAGGTGAACAAGCCCCTCAAGGGCCACTTCGCCAAGGCCGACGTGACCCCCCGCCGCCACCTGGTGGAGCTCCGCACCCCTGACGCCAGCGAGTACACGCTGGGCCAGGAGATCACTGCCGAGGTGTTCGAGTCCGGCGTCAAGGTTGACGTCACGGGCAAGAGCAAGGGCAAGGGCTTCGCCGGTGTCATGAAGCGTCACAACTTCAAGGGCCTGGGCGCCGGTCACGGTACCCAGCGCAAGCACCGCTCGCCCGGTTCCATCGGTGGCTGCGCCACCCCTGGGCGTGTCTTCAAGGGCATGCGCATGGCGGGCCGCATGGGCAACGAGCGGGTCACCACCCAGAACCTGACCATCCACGCGGTTGACGCGGAGAAGGGCCTGCTGCTCATCAAGGGCGCGGTTCCTGGTCCGAACGGCGGCCTCGTCCTCGTCCGCACTGCGGCCAAGGGGGTCTGAGGACTATGAGCACCATTGACATTCTGTCGCCCTCCGGCGACAAGTCCGGGACCGTCGAGCTCCCGGCCGAGATCTTCGACGCCAAGGTCAGCATCCCGCTGCTCCACCAGGTCGTCGTTGCGCAGCTGGCGGCCGCCCGTCAGGGCACGCACAAGGTCAAGCGCCGTGGCGAGGTCCGTGGTGGCGGTAGGAAGCCTTACCGTCAGAAGGGCACCGGCCGCGCCCGCCAGGGTTCGACCCGTGCGCCGCAGTTCGCCGGCGGTGGCGTTGTCCACGGCCCGCAGCCGCGTGACTACTCGCAGCGGACCCCGAAGAAGATGAAGGCCGCCGCCCTGCGCGGTGCCCTCACCGACCGGGCCCGCAACTCCCGTATCCACGTCGTCACCGGCGTGATCGAGGGCGAGGTCTCCACCAAGGCCGCGAAGACCCTGCTGGGCAAGATCAGTGAGCGCAAGCACGTGCTCCTGGTCGTCGAGCGGGCCGACGAGGCCGCGTGGCTCTCCGCCCGCAACCTGCCCCAGGTGCACCTCCTGGAGCCGGGCCAGCTGAACACGTACGACGTGCTCGTCTCCGACGACGTGGTCTTCACCAAGGCCGCCTTCGAGTCCTTCGTGTCTGGCCCCAAGGCCGATGAGACCGAAGGGAGCGACGCCTGATGTCCGAGGCGACCGTAACCAGCAAGACCTACTCGGACCCGCGTGACGTTCTCGTCAAGCCGGTTGTCTCCGAGAAGAGCTACGCCCTGCTCGACGAGAACAAGTACACGTTCATCGTCGCGCCCGGCTCCAACAAGACCCAGATCAAGCAGGCCGTCGAGGCGGTCTTCTCGGTCAAGGTCACCGGGGTCAACACGATCAACCGCCAGGGCAAGCGCAAGCGCACCCGCACCGGTTTCGGCAAGCGCGCCAACACCAAGCGCGCCATCGTGACCCTTGCCGAGGGCGACCGTATCGACATCTTCGGCGGTCCGACCGCCTAACGGCGGTCTGGATCGTCCGGAATCGGACGAGGACTGAGAAATGGGAATCCGCAAGTACAAGCCGACGACGCCGGGCCGCCGTGGCTCCTCCGTCGCCGACTTCGTCGAGATCACGCGGTCCACGCCGGAGAAGTCGCTGGTCCGCCCCCTGCACAGCAAGGGCGGCCGTAACAACACCGGTCGTGTGACCGTCCGTCACCAGGGCGGTGGCCACAAGCGTGCCTACCGCGTGATCGACTTCCGTCGTCACGACAAGGACGGCGTGCCGGCCAAGGTCGCTCACATCGAGTACGACCCGAACCGCACCGCGCGCATCGCGCTGCTGCACTACGCAGACGGCGAGAAGCGCTACATCATCGCGCCGCGTGGCCTGTCGCAGGGCGACCGTGTCGAGAACGGCCCGGCCGCCGACATCAAGCCCGGCAACAACCTGGCGCTGCGCAACATCCCGGTCGGTACGACCATCCACGCCATCGAGCTGCGGCCCGGCGGCGGCGCGAAGTTCGCCCGCTCCGCGGGTGCCTCCGTGCAGCTGCTGGCGAAGGAGGGCTCCATGGCCCACCTTCGTATGCCGTCGGGTGAGATCCGCCTGGTCGACGTCCGCTGCCGCGCCACCATCGGCGAGGTCGGCAACGCCGAGCAGTCGAACATCAACTGGGGCAAGGCCGGCCGTCTGCGCTGGAAGGGCGTCCGCCCGACCGTCCGCGGTGTCGCCATGAACCCGGTCGACCACCCGCACGGTGGTGGTGAGGGCAAGACCTCCGGTGGTCGCCACCCGGTCAGCCCGTGGGGTCAGAAGGAGGGTCGTACTCGCTCGCCGAAGAAGGCATCGAGCAAGTACATCGTCCGCCGCCGCAAGACGAACAAGAAGCGCTAGGAGCGGGTTTAGATGCCGCGCAGTCTCAAGAAGGGGCCTTTCGTCGACGACCACCTGATCAAGAAGGTGGACGTACAGAACGAAGCAGGCACCAAGAACGTCATCAAGACCTGGTCCCGTCGCTCGATGATCATCCCGGCCATGCTCGGCCACACGATCGCGGTGCACAACGGCAAGATCCACGTCCCGGTGTTCGTCACCGAGTCGATGGTCGGCCACAAGCTCGGCGAGTTCTCGCCGACTCGCACCTTCCGCGGCCACGTCAAGGACGACCGGAAGTCGAAGCGCCGCTAACGCGGGGTGGAAACGACTATGACTTACACCGAAGGGACAACCATGGAAGCCAGGGCCCAGGCGCGGTACATCCGCGTCACGCCCATGAAGGCCCGCCGAGTGGTGGACCTCATCCGTGGCATGGATGCCACGGAGGCTCAGGCGGTCCTGCGTTTCGCCCCGCAGGCCGCGAGCGTGCCGGTTGGCAAGGTGCTTGACAGCGCCATTGCCAACGCTGCACACAACTACGACCACACCGACGCCTCTTCGCTGGTCATCAGCGAGGCGTACGTGGACGAGGGCCCGACCCTGAAGCGGTTCCGTCCGCGTGCTCAGGGCCGTGCCTACCGGATCCGTAAGCGGACCAGCCACATCACCGTGGTCGTCAGCAGCAAGGAAGGAACCCGGTAATGGGCCAGAAGGTTAACCCGCATGGGTTCCGGCTCGGCATCACCACGGACTTCAAGTCCCGCTGGTACGCCGACAAGCTGTACAAGGACTACGTCAAGGAAGACGTCGCCATTCGTCGCATGATGACGAAGGGCATGGAGCGAGCCGGTATCTCGAAGGTTGAGATCGAGCGCACCCGCGACCGCGTCCGCGTTGACATCCACACCGCCCGCCCGGGCATCGTCATCGGTCGTCGTGGCGCCGAGGCCGACCGCATCCGTGGCGAGCTGGAGAAGCTGACCGGCAAGCAGGTCCAGCTGAACATCCTCGAGGTCAAGAACCCCGAGGTGGACGCTCAGCTGGTGGCCCAGGCCGTCGCCGAGCAGCTCTCCTCCCGCGTCTCCTTCCGTCGCGCCATGCGTAAGAGCATGCAGGGCACGATGAAGGCCGGCGCCAAGGGCATCAAGATCCAGTGCGGTGGCCGTCTCGGCGGCGCCGAGATGTCCCGCTCGGAGTTCTACCGCGAGGGCCGCGTGCCCCTGCACACGCTCCGCGCGAACGTCGACTACGGCTTCTTCGAGGCCAAGACGACCTTCGGCCGTATCGGTGTGAAGGTCTGGATCTACAAGGGCGACGTCAAGAACATCGCCGAGGTCCGCGCCGAGAACGCTGCGGCCCGTGCGGGTAACCGCCCGGCCCGTGGTGGCGCCGGCGACCGTCCGGCCGGTGGCCGTGGCGGTCGTGGTGGCGAGCGGGGTGGCCGCGGTGGCCGCAAGCCGCAGCAGTCTGCGCCGGCAGCCGAGGCCCCCAAGGCCGAGGCTCCCGCCGCTGCCGCTGCTCCGGCTGCTGAGAGCACCGGAACGGAGGCCTGACCGAAATGCTGATCCCCCGTAGGGTCAAGCACCGCAAGCAGCACCACCCGAAGCGCAGCGGTATGGCAAAGGGTGGTACGCAGGTTGCGTTCGGCGAGTACGGCATTCAGGCCCTCACCCCGGCGTACGTGACCAACCGCCAGATCGAGGCGGCTCGTATTGCGATGACCCGCCACATCAAGCGTGGCGGCAAGGTCTGGATCAACATCTACCCGGACCGCCCGCTGACCAAGAAGCCCGCCGAGACCCGCATGGGTTCCGGTAAGGGTTCCCCTGAGTGGTGGGTCGCGAACGTCAAGCCCGGTCGGGTGATGTTCGAGCTGTCCTACCCGAACGAGAAGACTGCTCGTGAGGCGCTCACCCGCGCTGCTCACAAGCTTCCGATGAAGTGCCGCATCGTTCGGCGCGAGGCAGGTGAGGCGTGATGTCGGCCGGAACCAAGGCGTCCGAGCTGCGCGAGCTGGGCAACGAGGAGCTTCTCAACAAGCTCCGCGAGGCCAAGGAAGAGCTGTTCAATCTCCGCTTCCAGGCGGCGACCGGTCAGCTCGAGAACCACGGCCGGCTCAAGGCCGTCCGCAAGGACATCGCGCGGATCTACACCCTCATGCGTGAGCGCGAGCTGGGCATCGAGACGGTGGAGAACGCCTCATGAGCGAGAGCAATGTGACTGAAGAGAACACCGCCCGCGGTTTCCGCAAGACCCGTGAGGGTCTGGTCGTCAGCGACAAGATGGACAAGACCGTCGTCGTCGCCGTCGAGGACCGCGTGAAGCATGCGCTGTACGGCAAGGTCATCCGCCGTACGAACAAGCTCAAGGCGCACGACGAGCAGAACGCTGCCGGCGTCGGCGACCGCGTCATCATCATGGAGACGCGTCCGCTGTCGGCGACCAAGCGCTGGCGCATCGTCGAGATCCTCGAGAAGGCCAAGTAATTTTGCGGGGTTCTCCCTGACCGGAGAGTCCCCGCATGCCCCCCCCGCTGGGCTCGCCCCAGCACTAGTTCCGCCAGGCTCGGCGGGCTGGGCCAGTGATCTGGCACAGCCCGCCGGGAACCGGCAGACGATCAGGAGATAGACGTGATCCAGCAGGAGTCGCGGCTGCGTATCGCCGACAACACTGGTGCCAAGGAGATCCTTTGCATCCGTGTTCTCGGTGGTTCCGGTCGCCGCTACGCGGGCATCGGTGACGTCATCGTCGCCACCGTCAAGGACGCGATCCCCGGTGGCAACGTGAAGAAGGGTGACGTCGTCAAGGCGGTCATCGTTCGCACCGTCAAGGAGCGCCGCCGTCCGGACGGCTCGTACATCCGCTTCGACGAGAACGCCGCCGTCATTCTGAAGAACGACGGCGACCCTCGCGGCACCCGTATCTTCGGCCCGGTGGGCCGTGAGCTGCGCGAGAAGAAGTTCATGAAGATCATCTCGCTCGCGCCGGAGGTGCTGTAAGCATGAAGATCAAGAAGGGCGACCTGGTTCAGGTCATCACCGGCAAGGACAAGGGCAAGCAGGGCAAGGTCATCGCGGCCTTCCCCCGCGAGGACCGCGTCCTGGTCGAGGGTGTCAACCGGGTCAAGAAGCACACCAAGGCCGGTCAGACCGCTCGCGGTTCGCAGACCGGTGGCATCGTCACGACCGAGGCCCCTGTTCACGTGAGCAACGTTCAGCTCGTCGTGGAGAAGGACGGCAACAAGGTCGTCACGCGCGTCGGTTACCGCTTCGACGACGAGGGCAACAAGATCCGCGTTGCCAAGCGGACGGGTGAGGACATCTGATGGCTACCACCACCACTCCGCGTCTGAAGACGAAGTACCGCGAGGAGATCGCGGGCAAGCTGCGCGAGGAGTTCTCGTTCGAGAACGTCATGCAGGTGCCCGGCCTCGTCAAGATCGTGGTCAACATGGGTGTGGGCGACGCCGCCCGCGACTCCAAGCTGATCGATGGTGCCATCAAGGACCTCACCACGATCACCGGCCAGAAGCCGGCCGTCACCAAGGCCCGTAAGTCCATCGCGCAGTTCAAGCTGCGTGAGGGCCAGCCGATCGGTGCCCACGTCACGCTTCGTGGCGACCGCATGTGGGAGTTCCTGGACCGCACCCTGTCGCTCGCGCTGCCGCGCATCCGCGACTTCCGTGGTCTGTCCCCCAAGCAGTTCGACGGCCGTGGCAACTACACCTTCGGTCTCACGGAGCAGGTCATGTTCCACGAGATCGACCAGGACAAGATCGACCGCGTCCGGGGTATGGACATCACCGTGGTCACCACGGCGACCAACGACGCTGAGGGCCGCGCGCTCCTTCGTCACCTCGGCTTCCCGTTCAAGGAGGCGTAAGCGAGATGGCGAAGAAGGCTCTTGTTGCCAAGGCTGCTCGTAAGCCCAAGTTCGGTGTGCGCGCCTACACCCGCTGCCAGCGCTGTGGCCGTCCGCACTCCGTCTACCGCAAGTTCGGCCTGTGCCGCGTGTGCCTTCGTGAGATGGCTCACCGTGGCGAGCTGCCGGGCGTGACCAAGAGCTCCTGGTAATTCCCTACTTGGGAATCACCGGAAGCTCTCGGTAAGTATCTGGTCGGCGGGAGCCCGCCCTCACATGCCGTAGGCTTGTGGGGTTGGGCGCCCGTCGCCCTGACCGACTTACTACGCCGTAGGTCCCCGCACCGCACCCGTCCCGCCACTGAGTGGGGAGAGGGATGGCGCATACAGGAAACCCCGGCGAGAGAGGCCGAAGGCCAATTCATGACCATGACTGATCCCATCGCAGACATGCTCACGCGTCTGCGTAACGCAAACTCGGCGTACCACGACTCCGTCGTGATGCCGCACAGCAAGATCAAGTCGCACATCGCGGAGATCCTCCAGCAGGAGGGCTTCATCACCGGCTGGAAGGTCGAGGACGCCGAGGTCGGCAAGAACCTCGTCCTGGAGCTGAAGTTCGGCCCGAACCGCGAGCGTTCGATCGCCGGCATCAAGCGCATCTCCAAGCCGGGTCTGCGCGTGTACGCGAAGTCCACCAACCTGCCGAAGGTTCTCGGCGGCCTGGGCGTGGCGATCATCTCCACGTCCCACGGTCTCCTGACCGGCCAGCAGGCGCAGAAGAAGGGCGTGGGTGGGGAAGTCCTCGCCTACGTCTGGTAGTCGGGAACGGAGGAATAGCCAATGTCGCGAATCGGCAAGCTCCCCATCCAGGTTCCCGCCGGTGTGGACGTCACCATCGATGGCCGCACGGTCGCTGTGAAGGGCCCCAAGGGTTCCCTCTCGCACACCGTCGCCGCGCCGATCGAGGTCACCAAGGGCGAGGACGGCACCCTGAAGGTGCTGCGCCCGAACGACGAGCGTCAGAACAAGGCCCTGCACGGCCTGTCCCGCACGCTGGTGGCGAACATGATCACCGGCGTGACCACGGGGTACGTCAAGGCGCTCGAGATCAGCGGTGTCGGTTACCGCGTTGCCGCGAAGGGCTCCAACCTGGAGTTCCAGCTCGGCTACAGCCACTCGATCCTGGTGGAGGCGCCCGAGGGCATCTCCTTCAAGGTCGAGTCGCCGACCAAGTTCTCGGTCGAGGGCATCGACAAGCAGAAGGTCGGCGAGGTCGCCGCGAACATCCGCAAGCTGCGTAAGCCCGACCCGTACAAGGCCAAGGGCGTCAAGTACGCGGGCGAGGTCATCCGCCGCAAGGTCGGAAAGGCGGGTAAGTAAGCCATGGCATACGGTGTAAAGATCGCCAAGGGTGACGCGTACAAGCGCGCCGCCATCAAGCGCCGCCACATCCGCGTCCGCAAGCACATCTCCGGTACGCCGGAGCGTCCGCGCCTGGTCGTGACGCGCTCCAACCGCAACATCGTTGCGCAGGTCATCGACGACATCGCGGGCCACACGCTCGCGTCGGCGTCGACCCTGGACACCTCGATCCGTGGTGGCGAGGGCGACAAGAGCGCCCAGGCCAAGCAGGTTGGCGCGCTTGTCGCCGAGCGTGCGAAGGCTGCCGGCATCGAGACCGTCGTGTTCGACCGTGGTGGCAACAGGTACGCCGGGCGCATTGCCGCTCTGGCTGACGCCGCCCGCGAAGCCGGGCTGAAGTTCTGAGCCCCGGTTCCGGGACTAACGGACGTAACAGAGAGAGGTAAATCCAATGGCTGGACCCCAGCGCCGCGGAAGCGGTGCCGGTGGCGGCGAGCGGCGGGACCGGAAGGGTCGCGACGGTGGCGCTGCCGCCGAGAAGACCGCTTATGTTGAGCGCGTTGTCGCGATCAACCGCGTTGCCAAGGTTGTCAAGGGTGGTCGCCGCTTCAGCTTCACCGCGCTGGTCGTGGTGGGCGACGGTGACGGCACCGTAGGTGTCGGATACGGCAAGGCCAAGGAAGTTCCCGCGGCCATCGCCAAGGGCGTTGAAGAGGCCAAGAAGAACTTCTTCAAGGTTCCGCGTATCCAGGGCACCATCCCGCACCCGATCACGGGCGAGAAGGCCGCGGGCGTCGTCCTGCTCAAGCCTGCTGCCCCCGGTACCGGCGTTATCGCCGGTGGCCCGGTGCGTGCGGTGCTCGAGTGCGCCGGCGTTCACGACATCCTGTCGAAGTCGCTCGGCTCGTCCAACGCGATCAACATCGTGCACGCGACCGTGGCGGCCCTCAAGGGCCTGCAGCGTCCCGAGGAGATCGCGGCCCGCCGTGGTCTGCCCCTCGAGGACGTCGCCCCCGCGGCTCTGCTTCGTGCACGTGCGGGAGCGGGTGCGTAATGGCCCGTCTCAAGATCACGCAGACGAAGTCGTACATCGGCAGCAAGCAGAACCACCGCGACACCCTGCGTTCGCTCGGGCTCAAGCGCCTGAACGACGTGGTTGTCAAGGAGGACCGTCCCGAGTTCCGCGGCATGGTGCACACCGTCCGCCACCTCGTCACGGTTGAGGAGGTCGACTGACATGGCGGAGAACAACCCGCTGAAGGTCCACAACCTCCGGCCCGCCCCGGGTGCCAAGACCGCGAAGACCCGTGTGGGTCGTGGTGAGGCGTCCAAGGGTAAGACCGCAGGTCGTGGTACCAAGGGCACCAAGGCCCGTTACCAGGTTCCGGAGCGCTTCGAGGGTGGGCAGATGCCCCTCCACATGCGTCTCCCGAAGCTCAAGGGCTTCAAGAACCCGTTCCGCACCGAGTACCAGGTTGTGAACCTGGACAAGCTCGGCGCTCTCTACCCCGAGGGTGGAGAGGTCACGGTGGCCGACCTGGTCGCCAAGGGCGCGGTGCGCAAGAACAGCCTCGTCAAGGTCCTGGGCCAGGGCGAGATCTCCGTGGCGCTGCAGGTGACGGTTGACGCCGTCTCCGGCTCCGCCAAGGAGAAGATTGCCGCTGCCGGCGGCACCGTCACCGAGCTCGTCTGAGACGAGTTCAGTGGCTGAAAGCTGAAAACCGACCGGGGATGCCTCCCAAAAGGGGCATCCCCGGTTGGTCGTTCCTAGGGGAGCACATCCGCCGGTAAGGTGGCGTGCACTGTTGCTGTAAATACCTATTCGTTGATCCTCAATTACCGTCACCTCTGACGCAGAAGCGCGGGGGTCGCAGGAGGCACCGTGCTCACCGCGTTCGCCCGGGCGTTCAAGACGCCCGACCTGCGCAAGAAGCTGCTCTTCACGCTCGGCATCATCGTTCTGTACCGGCTCGGGTCACATATTCCGGTCCCGGGTGTCAGTTATCAGAACGTACAGATCTGCGTGGACGCGGCCCAGAAGGGCAACAACAGCCTGTTCGGCCTGGTGAACATGTTCAGCGGCGGAGCGCTGCTGCAGATCACCATCTTCGCGCTGGGCATCATGCCGTACATCACGGCGAGCATCATCCTGCAGCTGCTGACCGTGGTCATCCCGCGCCTGGAAGCCCTCAAGAAGGAGGGCTCGTCCGGCACGGCGAAGATCACGCAGTACACCCGGTATCTGACCGTGGCACTCGCCGTGCTGCAGGGCACCGGGCTGGTGGCCACGGCCCGCAGCGGCGCGCTCTTCAGCGGCTGCCAGGTGGCCGACCAGATCGTTCCGAACCGCTCGATCTTCACCACCATCGTCATGGTCACTTGCATGACGGCGGGCACCGCGGCCGTCATGTGGCTCGGTGAGCTCATCACCGACCGCGGCATCGGCAACGGCATGTCGATCCTGATGTTCATCTCGATCGCCGCCGGCTTCCCGGGCGCCCTGTGGGCCATCAAGCAGACCGGCAAGCTCGCCAAGGGCTGGATCGAGTTCGGCACGGTCATCCTGATCGGCTTCGTGATGGTCGCCCTGGTCGTCTTCGTCGAGCAGGCCCAGCGCCGTATCCCGGTTCAGTACGCGAAGCGCATGATCGGGCGCCGTTCCTACGGCGGCACGTCCACGTACATCCCGCTCAAGGTGAACCAGGCGGGTGTGATTCCCGTCATCTTCGCCTCGTCGCTGCTCTACATCCCGGCGTTGGTCGCACAGTTCTCCAACTCCCAGGCGGGCTGGAAGTCTTGGATCCAACAGCACTTCGTCAAGGGTGACCACCCGTACTACATCGCCACGTACTTCCTCCTGATCGTGTTCTTCGCCTTCTTCTATGTGGCGATTTCGTTCAACCCCGAGGAAGTCGCGGACAACATGAAGAAGTATGGTGGCTTCATCCCGGGTATCCGGGCTGGTCGACCTACTGCCGAGTACCTGAGCTACGTGCTCAACAGGATCACTTGGCCGGGCTCGCTGTACCTGGGTCTGATTGCTCTCGTCCCAACAATGGCGTTGGCGGGCTTCGGCGGCGCGAACCAGAACTTCCCGTTCGGCGGGACGAGCATCCTCATCATCGTGGGTGTGGGTCTGGAGACCGTGAAGCAGATCGAGAGCCAGCTCCAGCAGCGCAATTACGAAGGGTTCCTCCGCTGATGCGAATCGTCCTCGTCGGACCGCCCGGTGCCGGCAAGGGAACGCAGGCTGCGTACCTTGCCAGGAACCTGTCGATCCCGCACATCTCCACGGGCGACCTCTTCCGCGCCAACATCAGCCAGGGCACAGAGCTCGGCCGGCAGGCCAAGGCCTACATGGACGCGGGAGAGCTGGTCCCGGACGAGGTCACCATCGGCATGGCCAAGGACCGGATGGAACAGCCCGACGCCGCGAACGGCTTTCTGCTGGACGGCTTCCCGCGCAATGTCTCGCAGGCCGAGGCGCTCGACGCGATGCTGAAGTCCGAGGGCATGACGCTGGACGCGGTGCTCGACCTGGAGGTCCCCGAGGACGAGGTCGTGAAGCGGATCGCGGGCCGTCGCATCTGCCGCAACGACTCCAGCCATGTCTTCCACGTGACGTACTCCCCGCCGAAGCAGGAAGGTGTCTGCGACACCTGCGGCGGCGATCTGTACCAGCGTGACGACGACACCGAGGAGACGGTGCGCAAGCGGCTCGAGGTCTACCACACGCAGACCGAGCCGATCATCGACTACTACCGGGGCCAGGGCCTGGTGGTCACCATCTCCGCGCTGGGCAAGGTCACCGACGTGACCGAGCGCGCGATGGAGGCGCTGAAGAAGGTCACGCAGCACGCCAAGGACTGAGCAGTACCCCGCAGTACCAGTGGTTCGGCCGCGGTGTCCGATGGGCGCCGCGGCCGTACTGTTGAGCACAGACACGACAGAGGTGGAAGGCAAAGCACATGGTGCAGATCAAGACCCCGGAGCAGATCGCGAAGATGCGCGAGGCGGGGCTGGTCGTCGCCGCGATCCATGCGGCGACGCGTGAAGCGGCCGTGCCCGGTGCCACCACCAAGGATCTGGACGAGGTCGCCCGCAAGGTGATCGCCGACCACGGTGCGAAGTCGAACTTCCTGGGGTACGGCGGCTTCCCCGCGACGATCTGCACCTCTGTGAACGAGGTCGTCGTGCACGGTATCCCGGACGAGAAGACCGTCCTCAAGGACGGCGACATCATCTCCGTCGACGCGGGCGCGATCGTCGACGGCTGGCACGGTGACGCGGCCTACACCGTCTTCGTCGGCAGCGGTCACGCTCCGGAGCTGATCGAGCTCTCGCGGGTGACCGAGGAGTCGATGTGGGCGGGCATCGCGGCGATGAAGAACGGCAACCGGCTGGTGGACGTCTCGCGCGCGATCGAGACGTACATCCGCCGCCAGCCGAAGCCGGGCGGCGGCCGGTACGGGATCATCGAGGAGTACGGCGGCCACGGCATCGGCACCGAGATGCACATGGACCCGCACCTGCTGAACTATGTCTCGCGCAAGCGTGGCAAGGGCCCGAAGCTGGTCCCCGGCTTCTGCCTGGCGATCGAGCCGATGGTCTCGCTGGGCACCCCGCACACCGAGGTGCTGCAGGACGACTGGACGGTCATCACGACGGACGGCACGTGGTCCTCGCACTGGGAGCACTCCGTCGCCCTGACCGAGCAGGGCCCGCTGGTCCTCACCGCACCGGACTGCGGCAGGGCGAAGCTGGCGGAGTACGGGATCACGGCGGCCCCCGACCCGCTGGGCTGAGCGGCCACGTCCGGACGGAGTCCGGCGCAGCCGGTCGAAGCTTGCGAGGCGCCCCGGCGCCGAGCCCGCGAGGGCGGCGTCAGGGATTGGGCCCCGCTGGGCTGAGCGTCACGTCCGGACGGAGTCCGGCGCAGCCGGTCGGAGGACGCCGACGGGCGTGCGGCCGCTTAAGGATCTCTCCGGATGGGCAAACTTGCCGGATTCGTCTTTTCGAGTGGCCTGACGTAGACTGATGCGTCGGCTCTCGTCTACCCGTGTGTCTGCATGCGGTCGTGTGAGCCGATCAAGGTAGCCGATTCGAAGGGCGAAGCGTGGCCAAGAAGCAAGGTGCCATCGAAATTGAGGGCACCGTGATCGAGTCCCTCCCGAACGCCATGTTCAAGGTGGAGCTCCAGAACGGTCACAAAGTCCTCGCGCACATCTCCGGCAAGATGCGGATGCACTACATCCGTATCCTCCCGGACGACCGGGTTGTCGTGGAGCTCTCTCCGTACGACCTGACGCGCGGACGGATCGTCTACCGGTACAAGTAGATCTTGTCGTCACCCCATCGCGTGGGGTGCCGGCACTGACCCGGAGAACCTCACATCCCATGAAGGTCAAGCCGAGCGTCAAGAAGATCTGCGACAAGTGCAAGGTGATCCGCCGTCACGGCCGGGTCATGGTCATCTGCGACAACCTGCGCCACAAGCAGCGCCAGGGCTGACGCACGACCTGCATTCGCAGATCTTCGCGCGACGTATCCAAGCAAGTACATACGCAGAATCCGCCCAGCCCGTAGAGGGTCGGCGGCACCTCCGGCGGGGGCCGGGGACCCGGACGTACCACTGCTTCACTCGAGGCGGTCGGCGGTCGGGAGTGGTTCTGCGGAAGACCCCCGAAACACACAGGAGCCATTGAATGGCACGCGTTTCCGGTGTTGACATCCCGCGCGAAAAGCGTGTGGAGATCGCACTCACCTACGTCTTCGGTATCGGGCGCACCCGGTCGAAGGAGATCCTCTCCGAGACGGGCGTGAACCCGAACACCCGCGTTCGTGACCTCCCCGAAGAGGACCTGGTCAAGATCCGCGAGTACGTGGACGCCAACCTTCGCACCGAGGGTGACCTTCGCCGTGAGGTCCAGGCCGACATTCGCCGCAAGATCGAGATCGGCTGCTACCAGGGTCTGCGGCACCGCCGTGGCCTGCCGGTCCACGGTCAGCGCACCAGCACGAACGCTCGTACCCGCAAGGGCCCGCGTCGCGCGATCGCCGGTAAGAAGAAGCCGGGCAAGAAGTAGTCCTCAGCCGGACGCTCATCAGCGGTCTTCGCTGTAGGACCGACCACCTCCCGTAGGAGTAATAGATGCCCCCCAAGGGTCGTCAGGGCGCTGCCAAGAAGGTGCGCCGCAAGGAAAAGAAGAACGTCGCTCACGGGCACGCCCACATCAAGAGCACGTTCAACAACACGATCGTCTCGATCACGGACCCCTCGGGCAACGTGATCTCCTGGGCCTCCGCCGGCCACGTCGGCTTCAAGGGCTCGCGCAAGTCCACCCCCTTCGCCGCGCAGATGGCCGCCGAGTCGGCCGCCCGCCGCGCGCAGGAGCACGGCATGCGCAAGGTCGACGTCTTCGTCAAGGGTCCCGGCTCCGGCCGTGAGACCGCGATCCGCTCCCTCCAGGCCACGGGCCTCGAGGTCGGTTCGATCCAGGACGTCACCCCCACCCCGCACAACGGCTGCCGCCCCCCGAAGCGTCGCCGCGTCTGACCCCTCGCGGGTAGGACTTTGCGGGCGGTATGGCGCTTCGGTGCCGTACCGCCCGTACCCTTGTTCCGTTGGCATCAAATAGTGGGTGCCAAGACTGGAGGCATTTCTCATGCTTATCGCTCAGCGTCCTTCGCTGACCGAAGAGGTCGTCGACGAGTACCGCTCACGGTTCGTGATCGAGCCGCTGGAGCCGGGCTTCGGCTACACCCTCGGTAACTCGCTCCGCCGTACGCTCCTCTCCTCGATCCCCGGCGCTGCTGTCACCAGCATCCGGATCGACGGTGTCCTGCACGAGTTCACCACCGTGCCGGGCGTCAAGGAGGACGTCACCGACCTCATCCTCAACATCAAGCAGCTGGTCGTCTCCTCGGAGCACGACGAGCCGGTCGTGATGTACCTGCGCAAGCAGGGTCCCGGCCTGGTCACCGCTGCTGACATCGCCCCGCCGGCCGGTGTCGAGGTCCACAACCCGGACCTCGTTCTGGCGACGCTGAACGGCAAGGGCAAGCTGGAGATGGAGCTGACCGTCGAGCGCGGTCGCGGCTATGTCTCCGCCGTGCAGAACAAGCAGGTGGGCCAGGAGATCGGCCGTATCCCGGTCGACTCCATCTACTCGCCGGTGCTCAAGGTCACGTACAAGGTCGAGGCGACCCGTGTCGAGCAGCGCACCGACTTCGACAAGCTGATCGTCGATGTCGAGACCAAGCAGGCCATGCGTCCGCGTGACGCCATGGCGTCGGCCGGTAAGACCCTGGTCGAGCTGTTCGGTCTGGCGCGCGAGCTCAACATCGACGCCGAGGGCATCGACATGGGTCCGTCCCCGACGGACGCCGCGCTCGCTGCCGACCTGGCGCTGCCGATCGAGGAGCTCGAGCTCACCGTTCGTTCGTACAACTGCCTCAAGCGCGAGGGCATCCACTCCGTGGGTGAGCTCGTCGCCCGCTCCGAGGCCGACCTGCTCGACATCCGCAACTTCGGTGCGAAGTCGATCGACGAGGTCAAGGCGAAGCTGGCCGGCATGGGCCTGGCCCTGAAGGACAGCCCCCCCGGATTCGACCCGACCGCCGCCGCCGACGCCTTTGGCGCCGACGACGACGCGGACGCCGGTTTCGTCGAGACCGAGCAGTACTGATCCAGACCCGTCCGGCGGTTGAGAACTCAACCGCCGGACGGGCTTGATCACACACTTCCGGTGGGCGGCCGCCCGCCGGTAACTGACATCGGTACCTGATACGGCCGGTGCAGATCACAAGGAGAAACACCATGCCGCGTCCCACCAAGGGAGCTCGTTTCGGCGGCAGCGCCGCGCACGAGCGTCTGCTTCTCGCGAACCTTGCGAAGTCGCTGTTCGAGCACGGCCGCATCACCACGACCGAGGCCAAGGCCCGCCGCCTGCGTCCGGTCGCCGAGCGCCTGATCACCAAGGCGAAGAAGGGCGACATCCACAACCGTCGCCTGGTGCTGCAGACGATCACGGACAAGGGCGTCGTGCACACCCTCTTTACCGAGATCGCCCCGCGCTACGCCGAGCGCCCGGGTGGCTACACCCGCATCACCAAGATCGGCAACCGTCGTGGCGACAACGCCCCGATGGCTGTGATCGAGCTGGTCGAGGGTGAGATCGCCAAGAAGGCGACCGTCGCCGAGGCCGAGGCCGCGACCAAGCGCGCGGTCAAGGAGTCCGAGACCAAGGCCGCCGAGGCCGAGGTTGTCGAGGACGCCGCGCCGGCCGACGAGGCCGCCGAGTCCAAGGACGCCTGAGCGTTCTGACGGCTGATGGACGGGTCCGCTCCCTCACGGGAGCGGGCCCTTCCGCATTGAGAGGATCTGTCGCGTGAGCGATGAGGTGGAGCACGACCGGGGGTCCGGGGGTTGCCCCCCGGAGGAGCACAGCGTGCGGGTGCGGCTGGACCTGTCCTACGACGGGGCGGACTTCTCCGGCTGGGCCAAGCAGGCCCGCGGGCAGCGGACGGTCCAGGGGGAGATCGAGGACGCACTGCGTACGGTCACGCGCTCCTCGCAGACGTACGAGCTGACCGTCGCCGGGCGGACCGATGCCGGGGTGCACGCCCGCGGGCAGGTCGCGCACGTCGATCTGCCCCGGAGCCTCTGGGCCGAGCACCAGGAGAAGCTGCTGAAGCGGCTGGCCGGGCGGCTCTCGCGCGATGTCCGGATCTGGCGGGTCGCCGAGGCTCCGGCCGGGTTCAACGCGCGCTTCTCGGCGATCTGGCGGCGGTACGCGTACCGGGTGACCGACCACCCCGCGGGCGTCGATCCGCTGCTGCGCGGCCATGTGCTCTGGCACGACTGGCCGTTGGACGTCGAGGCCATGAATGCCGCCGCCGAGAGGCTGGTCGGGGAGCACGACTTCGCGGCGTACTGCAAGAAGCGCGAGGGCGCCACCACGATTCGTACGCTGCAGCAGCTTCAGTGGGAGCGGGACGCGGCCGGGATCATCACCGCGACCGTGAAGGCCGATGCCTTCTGCCACAACATGGTGCGCTCGCTGGTCGGCGCGCTGCTGTTCGTGGGGGACGGGCACCGTCCGGTGGACTGGCCGGGCAAGGTGCTGGCCGCCGGGGTGCGGGACTCTGCAGTCCATGTGGTGCGCCCGCACGGCCTGACGCTGGAGGAAGTCGGTTATCCCGCCGACGAGTTGCTGGCCGCCCGGAATCGGGAGGCCCGCAACAGGCGTTCGCTGCCGGGGTCAGCCGGCGGGGTTGGCGGCTGCTGCTGAGGCCTGGGCCTCGCCGCGGCGCACGATCTGACGGAAGGTGAACTCCGCGAGGTCGTCGCCCGTCTGGAAGGCCTTGGAGTCGCCCGAGGTGACGGACTTGGCCTTGGTGTAGCCGGTGGCGGTGAAGTAGGCGTAGCGGCCGTAGGAGTTGGCGGTGAACCGGCAGACCGGGCCGCCCTTGCAGAAGCTGGGGACGCCTGCGCCGGGGAGCGGGGCGACATTGCCCTTCGCCTGCTGGGCCGCCTTCTTGGCCTCCGCCTCCGTGCCGAAGACGGCGACGCCGATGGTGACCGCGATGCCGTCCTTGCTGTAGGTGGCGCGGAAGACCTGGTCGCAGCCGTTGCTCTCGAGGACCGAGCCGAGAGCGCCCTGGGTGGCTGAGGGGCAGGTGCCGGTGCGGGCGGTGGCGCCCTTGGCGTACACCCGGTCGCCCATCGTCAGCTTCTTGCCCGGGAAGAGGGACTCCGCACTGAGCGGCGCCGTGTCCTTCTTCTCGTCGGAGATGAAGTCCTTCGGGTTCGGCGGGGGCAGCGGGGCGACCGAGGAGAAGGACGGCTCGGGCTGGGTCGTGTCGCTGGGCAGGTCGGGCGCCGCGGGGAGCTCGCTGGCGTTCTTGCCCGAAGAGCGGTTGTCCTCGTCACTGTTGGAGGAGACGATCCCGGTCGCCACGACGCCGGCGATCGTGGCGGTCGCGAGTGCGCCGCCGCCTATCAGCAGCCACCGCCTGCGGCGGGCACGCGTCGCCGAGGCGTCGGCGAGCGCGGCCCAGTCCGGTGTGTTGTCGGCCGCCGCCGAGGCGCGCAGGCCGAACGGATCCGGGTCGTTCTGCCCGAAGTTGTACCGGTCCGCTCGCCCGTACGGGTCTTGACCTCCGTACGGGTCCTGGTTCTGTCCACCGGACCCCCACTGAGGTCCCCCCTGCCCAAAGCTCATGCCGCGCATCCTAAACCTGTTGGGGCGAGGGGATGACGACAGCGAGAATCGGAGCATGGGACATCTCGAGGCAGCGCATCTGGAGTACTACCTACCGGACGGGCGGGTGCTCCTCGGTGACGCCTCCTTCCGGGTGGGGGAGGGCGCGGTGGTCGCCCTGGTCGGCGCGAACGGCGCCGGCAAGACGACGCTGCTGCGGCTGATGGCGGGGGAGCTGCAGCCGCACGGCGGTGCGGTGTCGGCGAGCGGCGGGCTCGGTGTGATGCCGCAGTTCGTCGGGTCGGTGCGGGACGAGCGGACCGTACGGGATCTGCTGGTGTCGGTGGCGCAGCCGCGGATCCGCGAGGCCGCCGCGGAGGTGGACGCCGCGGAGCACCTGATCATGACGGTCGACGACGAGGCCGCGCAGATGAAGTACGCGCAGGCGCTGAGCGACTGGGCGGAGGCGCGGGGGTACGAGGCCGAGACCGTCTGGGACATGTGCACGATGGCCGCGCTGGGCGTTCCGTACGAGAGCGCGCAGTGGCGGCTGGTGCGCACCCTCAGCGGGGGCGAGCAGAAACGGCTGGTGCTGGAGGCGCTGCTGCGGGGTCCCGACGAGGTGCTGCTCCTCGACGAGCCGGACAACTATCTGGACGTGCCGGGCAAGCGGTGGCTGGAGGAGCGGCTGAAGGAGACCCGTAAGACGGTGCTCTTCGTCTCTCACGACCGGGAGCTGCTGGCGCGGGCCGCGGAGCGGATCGTGAGTGTGGAGCCGAGCCCGGCGGGGTCGGACGTGTGGGTCCACGGCGGCGGCTTCGGTACGTATCACGAGGCGCGCAAGGAGCGGTTCGCCCGCTTCGAGGAGCTGAAGCGGCGCTGGGACGAGGAGCATGCGCGGCTGAAGGCACTGGTGCTGCGGCTGCGGCAGCAGGCGGCGATCAGCCCGGACATGGCGTCGCGGTACCGGGCGATGCAGACCCGCTTCAAGAAGTTCGAGGAGGCGGGGCCGCCGCCGGAGCCGCCGCGGGAGCAGGAGATCCGGATGCGGCTGCGCGGCGGGCGGACCGGAGTGCGCGCGCTGACCTGCGCGGGGCTCGAGCTGACCGGCCTGATGAAGCCGTTCTCGCTGGAGATCTTCTACGGGGAGCGGGTCGCCGTCCTGGGCTCGAACGGGTCCGGGAAGTCGCACTTCCTGCGGCTGCTGGCGGGGGAGCCGGTGGCGCACAAGGGGGAGTGGAAGCTGGGGGCGCGGGTGGTGCCCGGGCACTTCGCGCAGACGCATGCGCATCCGGAGCTGCTGGGGCGGACGCTGGTCGACATTCTGTGGACGGAGCACGCCAAGGACCGGGGCGGGGCGATGTCGGTGCTGCGGCGGTACGAGCTGGAGCGGCAGGGGGACCAGCGCTTCGAGAAGCTCTCGGGCGGCCAGCAGGCGCGGTTCCAGATCCTGCTGCTCGAACTGGCGGGGACGACCGCGCTGCTCCTCGACGAGCCGACGGACAACCTGGATCTGGAGTCGGCGGAGGCGCTGCAGGAGGGCTTGGAGACGTACGAGGGGACGGTGCTGGCGGTCACGCACGACAGGTGGTTCGCGAAGTCCTTCGACCGGTACCTGGTCTTCGGCTCGGACGGGGTCGTACGGGAGACGTCGGAGCCGGTGTGGGACGAGCGACGGGTGGAGCGGGCGCGCTGACCTGGGCGCGTGACCTCGGGCGCTCGGCGGGCCGTGGTGCGGCCGCTGCGCGCCGCGTGAGGCTTCGGCTGCTATGGAGCGCAGGGTCCAACCGCCGTTAGAGTGGCGGCCGTTGTCGGGTGGGGCCGATCCGGGGGGCGGGCATGCAGGATGACGGGGTGGCGGATGCGCTCCCGGTGGGGCACAGCAGTTTCGGGCCGTTCACGGTGTTGGCCGAACTGGCCAGCGGCGGCATGGGGCGGATCTATCTCGCCCGCTCGCCCGGCGGTCGCACGGTCGCCGTCAAGACACTGCTCACCGACAGCGCGGACGACCGGCGGCGGTTCGCGCGCGAGGTGGTCCTGGCGCAGCGCGTCCGGGGCGTGTACACCGCGAGCGTCGTCGAGGCCGACGCGCACGCCGCGGTGCCGTGGATGGCGACCGAGTACATCCCCGCGCCCTCGCTGAGGGACCTGGTCGAAGGCTGCGGGCCCCTCGGCCCCAGCGCCTTGCAATGGGTGGCCGCCGGTATGGCCGAGGCTCTGGTGTCCATCCACGCGGCCGGTCTGGTGCACCGGGACGTGAAGCCGTCGAACGTACTGCTCCCGGTCGAAGGCCCGCGGGTGATCGACTTCGGCATTTCGCAGGCCGGTGATGTGACCCGTACGCAGGCGGCGCTCGGCACGGTCGCGTACGCCGCGCCCGAGCAGGCGCGGGGCGAACCCACCACCGCGGCCTCGGACGTCTTCTCGCTGGGGGCGACACTCTTCTTTCTCGCGGTGGGCCGGGCGCCGTACCGCGAGGGGGGCGCGGGCTCCGCGATGGAACAGCTGGTGCGTGCCGCGACGGGCGAGCTCGATGTCTCCGGGCTGCCGCCCGAGCTGGACGCGCTGGTCCTGCCCTGTCTGGCGCTGGACCCGGCGGAGCGGCCTGCTCCTGCCGACATCCTGGCGCTGTGCGCGTCCCGGCTCGGGGAGCGGCCGGACGCCCGCGGTGGCGAGGACTGGCTGAATCCGGCGTGGATCGAGGCCATCGAAGGACACCGGGAGCGGCGGACCCGCGCGGTGGAGGACGCCCGGCGGCGGGTGCAGCCGGACGCGGTGACGGATGCGGTGCCTCTGCCCCGGCCGACCTCACGGCTGGCGGCGCCGCCTCCCGTACGGCGTACAAGGCTGTGGTGGGCGGGCGGCGGGACGGTGCTCGCCGTGGCGGGACTCGCGGTGCTCCTGGTGGTACGGCCATGGGAGGGCGAGCGGGCCGCGGGTGTGCCGGACAAGCCCGTGCGCATCCTGGAGGTGGAGAACGAGTTCCGGGGCTCGTGCGCGACCGGATCGGACACGGGGCTGCTCCCGACGCAGACGCCAGTGCCTGACGGACGTGGCTTCATGTCGTACGACACGCAGACCTGTGTCGTCGTATCGACGGCTCCCGGGATGACCGTCAACAAATTCAAGAAGGTGACCGCCTTCGAGGACACGGGGCCGGGGGCGAAGGGCTGGGCCGTCATGGTCACCTTCGAGGATGCCGACAAGACGAAGTTCGCCGAGCTGACCGGGAACGTCGCGGGCCGTGCCGAGCCGCACAATCACCTGGCGTTCGTCCAGGGTGACGACCGGCTGCTGGCCAGCCCGGCGATAATAGAGCGGCTGCCGGGCGGGAGCGCGCCGATCGCCGTCGGCCTGAAGCGCAACGAGGCCCAGTTTCTGGCCAAGGTACTGGGTGCCCCGTGACGCCGGCGTTTTGACCCGACCGGGGGAGCGCGGGTATTCTTCTGGTTCGTTATGCGTATTGGCTTGCTCTATCTCACGTGAGGGGCCCTTACGCCGGTCCACCGGGCCGATGACCAGCGGCAGGCACTCGGGTTGCGTCCCCGTAGCGCCGCCAAGGCTGTCGTGATCGTCCGGGTGGACCTGTCAGGACCCTTCCCCTAAGCCTTGGGGCTTGGGGAGGCCCCATCACTGAAGAAGCGAAGGCTACGACCGTGCGTACGTACAGCCCCAAGCCCGGCGATGTCACGCGCCAGTGGCACATCATCGACGCGCAGGACATTGTCCTGGGCCGTCTGGCGACTACGGCAGCGAACCTCCTCCGGGGCAAGCACAAGCCGACTTACGCCCCCCACATGGACATGGGCGACTTCGTCATCATCATCAACGCCGAGAAGGTTCACCTCTCCGGCAACAAGAAGACCCAGAAGATGGCGTACCGCCACTCCGGGTACCCGGGTGGTCTGCGCTCCGTCCGCTACGACGAGCTGCTTGCCAAGAGCCCGGAGAAGGCTGTGGAGAAGGCCATCAAAGGCATGATCCCCAAGAACACCCTGGGTCGTCAGATGCTCTCGAAGCTGAAGATCTACGCGGGCGACCAGCACCCGCACGCTGCTCAGCAGCCGGTCCCGTTCGAGATCACCCAGGTCGCGCAGTAGTTCCGGCCACCCCCTAAGACGTACAGAAAGATCTGAGGAGAATCGTGGCCGAGACCACTGCAGAGACCCCCGTCGAGGGCACCGAGGCTGAAGAGACCTTCGCCGAGGTGACCACCTTCGAGTCGGAGGTTCCCGTCGAGGGCGAGTACACCAGCGAGTCGCTGGCGTCCCGCTTCGGCGACCCCCAGCCGGCTGCCGGCCTGGGCCGTCGCAAGAACGCCATTGCCCGCGTCCGGATCGTTCCGGGCACCGGCAAGTGGAAGATCAACGGTCGCACCCTTGAGGACTACTTCCCCAACAAGGTGCACCAGCAGGAAGTCAACGAGCCCTTCAAGGTGCTCGAGCTCGACAACCGCTACGACGTCATCGCCCGCATCTCGGGTGGCGGCGTCTCCGGTCAGGCCGGCGCCCTGCGCCTCGGCGTGGCCCGCGCCCTGAACGAGGCGGACGTGGACAACAACCGCGCCCCGCTGAAGAAGGCCGGCTTCCTGAGCCGCGACGACCGTGCGGTCGAGCGCAAGAAGGCCGGTCTGAAGAAGGCCCGTAAGGCCCCGCAGTACAGCAAGCGCTAATCGCTCGCTGGCCTGTACGGCTTTCGTTCGCCCCGGCGGCACTCCGTGCTGCCGGGGCGTTCGTATATGGACCACCCCGGGCGTATAACGGGCTAGCGCTCGGGGGCTTGCATTTTCGGAGCATTTTCGGAGGACAGCTGTGGGACGACTCTTCGGCACGGACGGCGTGCGCGGTGTCGCCAATGCGGATCTGACGGCGGAGCTCGCGCTCGGCCTTTCGGTCGCTGCGGCGCATGTGCTCGCCGAGGCGGGGACCTTTGAGGGGCATCGGCCGACCGCCGTGGTCGGACGTGATCCGCGTGCGTCGGGAGAGTTTCTGGAGGCCGCCGTCGTGGCGGGTCTCGCAAGTGCGGGCGTGGACGTGCTGCGCGTCGGCGTACTGCCGACACCCGCGGTGGCGTATCTCACCGGCGACCTCGGCGCCGACCTCGGCGTGATGCTCTCCGCGAGCCACAACGCCATGCCCGACAACGGCATCAAGTTCTTCGCGCGCGGCGGTCACAAGCTCGCCGACGAGCTCGAGGACAGGATCGAGGCCGTGTACGAGGAGCACCGCACCGGCGCTCCCTGGGACCGGCCGACCGGTGCGGGCGTGGGCCGGGTGTCCGACTACGACGAGGGCTTCGACAAGTACGTGGCCCATCTGCTGGCCGTGCTGCCGAACCGGATCGACGGGCTCAAGGTCGTCCTGGACGAGGCGCACGGTGCGGCATCCCGCGTCTCGCCGGAGGCCTTCGCGCGGGCGGGCGCCGAGGTGATCACCATCGGCGCGGACCCGGACGGCCTCAACATCAACGACGGCTGCGGCTCCACGCACCTCGGTCTGCTGAAGGCCGCGGTCGGCGAGCACGGCGCGGACCTCGGCATCGCCCACGACGGCGACGCCGACCGCTGCCTCGCCGTGGACGGCGCGGGCAACGAGGTCGACGGCGACCAGATCCTCGCCGTGCTGGCGCTCGCCATGCGCGAGGCCGGGACCCTGCGCGGGGACACCGTTGTCGCCACCGTGATGTCCAACCTCGGCTTCAAGCTGGCGATGGAGCGCGAGGGCGTACAGCTGGTGCAGACCGCGGTCGGCGACCGGTACGTCCTGGAGTCGATGAAGGCCGAGGGGTACGCGCTGGGCGGCGAGCAGTCCGGGCACGTCATCGTGCTCGACCACGCCACGACCGGCGACGGCACGCTCACCGGCCTGATGCTGGCGGCCCGGGTCGCCGCGACGGGCCGCTCGCTGGCCGATCTTGCCGGGGTCATGGACCGGCTGCCGCAGGTGCTCATCAATGTGCCGGACGTGGACAAGGCGCGGGTGAACACCTCTACGGAGCTGGCCGGCGCGGTTGCCGAGGCGGAGCGCGAGCTGGGTGCGACCGGTCGTGTACTGCTGCGTCCGTCGGGTACCGAGCCGCTGGTACGCGTCATGGTCGAGGCAGCGGACATCGAGCAGGCCCGCTCGGTGGCCGGCCGGCTGGCGGACGCGGTGAAGTCCGCGCTCGGCTGATACGGATCGGCGGGGGCGCGTCCTGGTGGACCGGGGCCGCCCTCGCTGCGTTTCGGGTGCGCCCGGCCTGGACCGTGACGGTTCGGGCCGGGCGCTTTTGCCTGCCCCCGCCCGGCGTCAGAGCAGCGTCGTTCTTGCCGCCGTACGCGCCCGCTGCCTCGCCCACAGGTACTTCTGCGCCAGCAGCGTCAGTGTGCCTGCCAGCACGATGCCCAGCAGATTCAGCAGCAGCTGCTCCGTCGAGCCCCACGCCTGCTTGTACTCCTGGTAGCTGAACGCCACCGCCGCGTTCGCCGCCGCCGGGACCGTCGTCACCGAGATCGCCACGCCCACCAGCGCGCCCGATTTCGCCGAGGTCAGCGAGAGCGTCCCCGCCGCGCCGGCCAGCGCGGCGACGACGAAGGAGAACCAGTCCGGGCGGTAGATGAAGTTGGTGTTCGGGCGCTCGGCCGCCAGCTGCGACGACTCGAAGAGGCCCACCCCGTCCATGAAGAAGCTGAAAGCCACCGTGGCCAGCATGGCCGCGGCGAAGCCGACGATCAGCGCCTGGAACGAGCGCCACGCCAGCCGCGGGGCGCGCTGCACCAGCGCTGTGCAGATACCCGCCAGCGGGCCGAACTCCGGGCCCACCGCCATCGCGCCCACGATCAGGATCGCGTTGTCGAGCACCACGCCGCACGCCGCGATCATCGTCGCCAGGGTCAGAAACGCGATGTACGTGACGGACAGCGTCGACTCCTCGTGGGTCGCGTCCGTCAGGTGCTCCCACAGCACCGCGTCCGCGCCCTCGCCCGGTGCCTCCTCCTCAGCCTTGTCGGCGCGCCTCGAGAGCGACAGGTCGATGTTCTCGACGGCGATCGAGCCCGACTCGTCGATGCCGAGCGCCCGCAGCTCGCCGATCAGTTCGTCGCCCGCCTCCCGGGCCACGTCGCACATCACCAGGTCGCCCGCGGGATTGAGGGCGGCGCCGGGGACGAGGGCGAGATGCGTCGTGCCGACGGTCCGCTCGATCAGCCGCACCACCTCGGCGGTGCGGTCGGCCGGGGTGATCAGGCGCAGATGCAGCACGCGGGCGGCTCCTCAGAGTTTGCGCAGGGACAGGCGCTGCACCTTGTGGTCGGGGCCCTTGCGGAGCACCAGCGTGGCACGGCCGCGGGTCGGGGCCACGTTCTCCAGCAGATTGGGCTTGTTGATGGTGCGCCACATCGTACGGGCGTAGTCCAGGGCCTCCTCCTCGGAGACCTGGGTGTACTTCCTGAAGTACGAGAAGGGGTTCTGGAAGGCCGTCTCGCGCAGCTTGCGGAAGCGGTTGAGGTACCAGCGCTCGATGTCCTCGGGGCGGGCGTCGACGTACACGCTGAAGTCGAAGTAGTCCGCCAGACCCACCCGGGTGCGGCCGTCCTTGCCCGGCAGCGCGGGCTGCAGGACGTTGAGCCCCTCGACGATCAGGATGTCGGGGCGGGCGACGGTCAGGCGCTCGCCGGGCACGATGTCGTAGATCAGGTGGGAGTAGACGGGGGCGGTGACCTCGTCCTTGCCGGCCTTGATGTCGGCGACGAAGCGGGTCAGGGCGCGCCGGTCGTACGACTCGGGGAAGCCCTTCCTGGACATCAGACCGCGGTCCTTGAGCTCCTTCATGGGGAGCAGGAATCCGTCGGTGGTGACCAGCTCGACGCGCGGGTGCTCGGGCCAGCGGGCGAGCAGGGCCTGCAGCAGTCGGGCGACGGTGGACTTGCCGACCGCGACGGAGCCCGCGACGCCTATGACGAAGGGGGTGCCGCGCTGCTCGCCGTGGCCGTTCCCGGCGTCGCCCAGGAAGGTGTTCAGCGCGCCTCGTAGACCGGCCGTGGCCTGTACGTACAGATTGAGCAGCCGGGAGAGCGGGAGGTAGACGTCCCGTACCTCGTCCAGGTCGATGACATCGCCGAGACCGCGCAGCTGCTCGACCTCTTCGGCCGTGAGGGGGAGCGGGGTCTTTTCACGCAGGGCGCTCCACTCCGCGCGGGTGAGGTCGACGTAAGGCGTCGACGCAGGCTCGGCCCGGCGGTGGGCGCTCCGTGGCGGCGAAGAGATCACCTACACATTGTCGGGGCTGGGCGGCGGTTCTGGAGGGTGTGCTCGGTCACGCGGCGATGGGCCCTCCTCCATGGACGGTCCGAGGTGACGGGCCAGCCACGGCTCCTGCGCAAGGACCGCGCCGACCGTGATGGCGACGGCGATCGCGGCGCAGACCACGATCAGCCACGAGAGCATGGTGAACACCGACCCCAGCGATCCGTACTCCGCCATGCTGCGGTTGAGCGCCCGCGGCATGTAGATCCGGGCGCTGACCGACAGGGCCGTCAACGCCGCCGCCGTGAGAAACGCGCCGGGCAGCAGCGGCAGCCAGCGGACCCGACCGCCCAGCAGCAGGTGCTGAGTCCACCACCACAGGAGGGTCAGACTGATTGCGGTCACCGGGATGCCCAGCCAGAGCCCGGCGCCGAAGCCGTTGCGCAGGGGCCCTTGCACCAGAAGGGCGAGCATCCAGACGGCGATCCAGACCAGCCACCGCCAGGGGGCGACCTTGGAGGCCGCCTTGGGCACGGCGAACGCACGTCGGCAGAGCCGCTGCAGCGCCCGGCTGACGGCTGTCGCCGAGATGAGCACCATGAGAGCGCCCACCACGCCGATGGTGTCGCGCACGCCACCCGTGTGCGACTGGAGAAGCTGATCGAGCTGTGCGTTCACGGCTCCGGTGAGGCCGAAGACCGTACGTAGGGAGCTGACGAGCTGATTGCGCACCGAGCTCGGGGCGAAGGAGGCGATCAGGAAGAACAGAGGGATCGCGGTCAGGAACGACTGCGCTGCCAGCCGGGTCGCGGCATCCAGGATGTTGACGGCGTGCATCCGCGAAATGAGGCGAGCGATGACGGGGAAGCGCGTATGCGCCTCGGCGAGCCTCAGTCGCAGACGGGCGTCCAGGGCGTGGGACCACGCGCGCCACCGCGCCATCCTCGCCTCCTCTGCGCTCGGTGTCCGCCGGCCCGCCCGGGTGCGCGGGGGCCGTCAGACAAGTTGGGAGATGCTCCGGCCGGCCAGCCAGAAGCCCAGCGCCAGGGACAGCGTGACGACGGCCTGGTCCTGGTGGTCCGTCATCCAGGTACGCAGTGCCTGGAGTCTCGGCGTGGCCGCGCTGGGCCGGAATGTCGCGTAGAACTCCATTGTCAGCAGGCTGGAGGTGGCCAGCAGGCAGTACAGCATCAGCGTCAGCCAGGTGGCGGCGTGCGAGAGATCCGCGTTCATGACGGTCGCGGCGCCTGCGGCGACGAGCCCCCAGGGCTGGAGGAGGACCGCGAGGCCGGCCGCCGTCCACGACGAGCCCTTGTGCAGCTTCGCCTGCCCTGCGGGGTCCCGTCGGGGGCGGCCGGTGCTGCGGCGCTTGTGCACGCCGTAGCCGATCAGCCCGACGCCGACGGCCAGTTTGACGGCGAGTGCCCCGGTGGAGGGGGCGGAGTTCAACTTGGGCGGCGTCCCGTCGGTGAAGAGCAGCACACAGGCGATCACCAGAACCAGGCATGCGAGCCAGGCGAGGATGAAGACAAGGCCCTTGCGTACGCCCTTTTCCGCGGACAGCACCAGGATGAATGACATGACCGGAAACGGTTCGAGGGTGATCGCCAGGCCGATGAGGATGAGGTCGAGAGTCATCTCGGCGTCCTCACTCCTCCAGGGGCCGGTTCTTCGGCGGACGCGGTCCCTTCGTCCGCCGAATCCAGCGAGACACGAAGCCGGTGGAAATGCGAAAGGTGGGCGCCCATTGGGATGACCTCTGCGGCCGTTCTGCCCCGGGCCGGGAGGCCCGACCCGAGGTGCATGGAGTTCCGTGCGGTGATGCAATGGGTTCGGTGGTGTGAAATCCGCCCGGCAGACCGGAAGGGTTCGTCCGCGGATGAACGCCGTCGAGCCGAACCGTGCGAGGAGCCCGTATGAGCGCCGACGAACTTTACGAAATGGGTCCTGTCGACTATCTGGTCATCGAGTTTCCGGGCAACCGAATGACCGGTGAGGGCCTGCCGCTGCTCGTCGACCTGGTCGAGCGCGGAATTATCCGGATCCTCGACCTCAGCTTTGTCAGAAAGGAAACCGACGGCTCGGTCACCGGGCTGGAAATCGCGGACATCGACCGCGACGGCACACTCGACCTGACCGTCTTCGAGGGCGCCTCCTCGGGCCTGCTCGGTGACGACGACTTTCAGGACGCGTCCGCCGTGCTCGAGCCCGGAAGCTCCGCGGGGATCATTGTGTACGAGAACCTGTGGGCCGCGCCCCTCGCGTCGGCCCTGCGGCGCAGCGGCGCCCAGTTGGTGGCCGGCGGACGGATTCCGGTTCAGGCCCTCGTGGCCTCACTCGAAGCCGCCGAGGCCCAGTCCGATTCCTGAGGCAGCCGTCAGCGGCTGCTCACGAGACAGGGACACAGCACATGCCTGGTCTACTTCGCGGGGTCGCCCGCACCGCCGTCGTCGCCGGCACGGCGACCGCGGTTTCCAACCGTGTGTCGCGCCGACAGGCCGGCCGATGGGCCGAACAGGACAGCCAGCAGGCTCCCGCACAGCAGCCGGCCGCTGCCGAGCCGCCGCCCCCGGCCGCACCGTCGATGGAAAGCAAAATTGGCCAATTGAAGGAACTCGGAGATCTCAAGGCGCAGGGTGTCCTCACTGAAAGCGAGTTCGAGGCTCAGAAGAGCCAGATCCTCAGCTCCTGAGCGAAATCCCGTTTTGGGGTCCCGATCGGAGTGCCCATGGACCGATATCCGCCCATCGCCGACCATGGTCTGATCGGTGACCTGCAGACCGCCGCTCTGGTCTCCTCCCGCGGCGTCATCAACTGGTTTCCGGCTCCCCGGTTCGATTCACCGAGTGTTTTCGCCGCTCTGCTCGACCATGACCGCGGCGGATATTTCCTCTTCGCTCCGGACGACGCCGACGCGGTCTGCAGACAGCTCTATTTCCCCGACACGGCAGTCCTGGTGACCCGGTTCATGTCGCCCGACGGCGTCGGCGAGGTAATCGACTGCATGCTGCCGAACCAGGCGCTCACGCCGACGGACCGGCACACGCTGGTGCGCGTCGTACGGTGCGTACGCGGCACAGTGCGGTTCTCTTTGGAGTGCAGACCGCGGTTCGACTACGGGCGGGCCACTCATGACCTCGAACTGCGCCCGGAGGGAGCGGCGTTCCGGGCGCCGAAGCAGACCGGCTACCTCTGGGCCACCTTCCCTCTGGAACGTGACGGGCTGGACGTCAGGGGCGAGGTCACACTCGACGCGGGCGAGTCGGCCGCCGCCGAGTTCACGGTCTGTGACCCGGACGGTGAGCGGCCCGCTCCCCCCACGGTGGAGGGGCTCACCGAACAGCTCTTCGCCGTGGGCTACTTCTGGCAGGACTGGCTGCGCACTTCCCGGTACCGCGGCCGGTGGCTGGACATGGTCAACCGCTCCGCGATCACCCTGAAGCTCCTCACCTACGCTCCCACGGGTGCTCCCGTCGCCGCGGCGACCATGGGTCTACCCGAACAGATCGGGGGCGAGCGCAACTGGGACTACCGCTACACCTGGGTGCGGGACGGTGCGTTGTCGGTGCGGGCGTTGCTGGACCTCGGATTCGTCGACGAGGTGTCCCGGTTCACCCGCTGGCTCGGCGACCGGATGCGCGACCGCGCGGACTCTCCGGGCGAACGTCTGCAGATCATGTACCGGGTCGACGGGGATCCGGACATCCCGGAGGAGATCCTCGATCACTTCGAGGGGTACCGCGGCTCGTCCCCGGTACGGGCCGGGAACGCCGCTATGGATCAACTCCAGCTCGACATCTACGGCGAGGCGCTCTACGCCATGGCCGAAGGCCACGAGGTGGGAATCCAGACCGGATACCACGGCTGGAAGGGGCTCGCCTCGACGCTCGACTGGCTCGCCGAATCCTGGGACCGCCCGGACGAGGGCATCTGGGAAACCCGCGGCGGCCGCAAGGACTTCACCTACAGCCGGGTGATGTGCTGGGTCGCCTTCGACCGCGGACTGCGTCTGGCACAGGAGTTCAGCCGGCCCGCGAACACCGCTCTGTGGACCGACGCAAGAGACACCATTCTCGATCAGGTGATGGAACGGGCCTGGAGCGACAAGGAGCAGGCCCTCGTCCAGTACTACGACGGCGACGTCATGGACGCCTCCCTGCTGCTCATTCCACGGGTCCGGTTCCTGGCCGCCAAGAGCCCCGGCTGGCTGTCCACGCTCGACGCCGTCGACCGCAAGCTCGTCTCGGACAGCCTTGTCTACCGCTACGATCCAACGGCTTCCCCGGACGGTCTGCGCGGCTCGGAGGGCACGTTCAGCCTCTGCACGTTTCTCTACGTCGACGCACTGGCCAGGGCCGGGCGGCTCCCTCAGGCGCGCTACGCGTTCGAGAAGATGCACACATATGCCAACCATGTGGGCCTGTTCGCCGAGGAGATCGGCCCCAGCGGTGAGCAACTCGGAAACTTCCCACAGGCGTTCACCCATCTCTCTCTCATCATGGCCGCCAGCACTCTCGACGAAGCCCTCGACCGGCAACAGAGCCGCTGAGGTCAGACTTTGGCGGCCGCGCCTTCGCCCCCTTCGCGGCGACGGGGCGCCCGCGGCGGGATCGACGGCCCCGGGGGCAGCAGCTCGGCCGTCACGAAGGCGACCACGGCCGCGATGATCACCACGGGAATGGTCGCGGAGTTTCCGAGGATCAGGACCACCAGAACCACGCTGCTGACCGGTAGCCGCAAGGCGCTGGCCGCGGCTGCCGCCATACCCGCGGCCACTCCGGGTACCACTCCCAGGCCCGGCAGGGGCGCCAGCAACAGCCCTGCCGCCCCGCCCAGGAACAGAGCGGGAAAGATGGGACCGCCTCGCAGGCTGCCCAGACAGAGCGAGTAGGCGGCGGCTTTGAAGACCAGCACGGCAATCAGGGCACCGACTCCCCAGGCCTGGGGATCGGCAGCCATGGTGGTCAGCGTGTCCTGCCCGGACGACGCGACATCGACCGGCGAGCGGTCGGTGATGAGCGCATACAGGGCGCCGCAGGCCCCGGCAGCCGCCGCGCAGACAACCGTCCTGCGTACGGTGTGCGCTGCTACGAAAGCCGCGGTCAGCCGTCCTCCGGCGAACACCAGGTGCATCAGCACGCCGATGGCCACTGCCATCAGGATCGACCACGCCACGTCTCCGGTGTCCAGCCGCGACGGCGGCTCCGGGAACTTCACAGTGAGGCTGCCCGTATCCAGACCGGTCCAGCGCCCGAAACCGGTGAACACCAGGTCTCCCACGCCGCTCGCCAGCAGCGCCGGGAGCAGGACGGCGAACAGCTGCGGGCCTCCCACTCCCGCCACCTCGATGAGGAGCACCCCGGCGATGAGCGGATTGCCGAAGATCGCCGCGATGGCAGCCGCGGCGCCGGCCGCACCCAGCAGGGCGTTGCTCTGGGGAGTGGCCGGGGCGCGGACGAGATCCCTGAAGAGCAGTGCCAACCCACCGCCCAGGGCGATCAGCGGCGCCTCCGGGCCAAGCGTCGCGCCCAGCGGGAGGCTTGCCACCGCCGCGATGATCACTCCGGGCAGCGCAAGCGACGTGGCTCCCCCGGCGTGCAGACCGGACGCGGGGATGTGGCCTCCCGCGCCGGGCAGATGGGTGACGACCAGCCCCACGATGACCCCGGCCACCGGGAGAAGCGGCAGCGGCCACCACCACGGCGGGGTGTCCCAGCCAAGGGCCTGCGGCAGATCTGCCCACACCGCGTTCTCGAGTTCATGCAGGGCGACGAGGAACCAGAAGGCCGCGAGGGAGACCGGAACACCGATCAGAGCGCTGAAGACCAGCACCTTGAGGTAGCCGGGGGTGCGCAGCATGTCCCGCAGCCGGTCGGCCGCCGGTGGCTGCGTCGCGCCGTTGGACGCGGCCGGTCGAGCGCTCGGCTCCGTCATGGAACACGTCCTTTCCGACGTTCCAGCCCAAGCTGAACCGCTCCGAAGATGAGCTTGGCGATCAGTCCCACCAGGATCAGGTCGGCGACCATCTGCACGGTGGTCAGCACCCGGGTCGTTTGCGTCGTGGCCACGATGTCGCCGAAGCCGACGGTGGCGAAGACCGTGACCGTGAAGTAGAGCGCGTCGGTGCGGCTCAAGGTTTCGGAGAAGGACGACGGCCGCTCCCTGGCGATGATGTAGTACGTCGCGGAGAACAGCAGCAGGAACAAGGGCACAGCCGTGGCCAGTGCCTCCATGGCGCGCAGCCGCGGATGTTCGGCACGGATGATGGCCACCGTCTGCCAGGCGACCAGAGCCCCGAACGCCACCAGACCCACGATCAGCGCCGTCAGTGAGCCGAGGCCCGCCTTTTGGTCCAGCGGAGCCAGGTAATACAGCGCGGTGAGCACAGCAACGGAGGCGATCGAGCGCAGCAGCCCAACGAGCAGGCTGCGGCGCTGCTGCTGTTGGCTGAGCGCGCCGCCCTCATCCGGTGTCAAGACGGTCTCGGCGGCGCGTCGGGCCCGGTCCGCTCGGCTCCGTCCTGTGGGCCGGCGTCGTCCAGGAACTCACGGATTGCGAAGGCGGCCAGCACGACGAGCCCAATCCACAGCACTACCTGCGTGGTCGGGTAGGACCAGGTGACCAGGACAAGCACCGCGCCCAGCAGGATGACTCCGCCGATCCAGCGCTTGTAGCGGTGGACGAAGCGCCCCACCGGGCCGAGCCGCAGTCCGGCCGATTCGGTGGCACCTCGTACGGAGCCGATCCCGTCGGCTCCGGCACGTCGCACCGTGACCGCGGCCCGGGAGGGCCCGATGAGGAAGGCGCCGATGGCGGTCACCAACGCCACCGCCGCCACGGCACGTACCGAAGAGCGCAGGAATCTGACCAGATCGTCGAAGACGGCGGACGCCGCGGGCTGGTACACGCTCGGCGGCAGCCGGTCGAGATAGATGTTCTTGAAGACGGCGAGGGTGGTGCCGAGCAGCAGCATGGCGAACGCGATCGAGAGCACCGTCGCGATGAGGATGCGGCGACGGTGGGCCGACAGGAACACCGCGGCGGCGGCGATGATCACCGTCACCACCGGCAGCCAGGTACCGAGGATCTGCAGGATCCGCATATATGTCTTGATCTTGCCGAGGTCGTCCGAGGAGTAGACGACAAAGGTCGTATGCACCTCGGGGATCGCCGCGGCAGGCGCGAAACCGGCTTTGACCAGCTCGTCCTTGGCCTTGGCCACAATGGGGCCCAAATCGATGGAGACCTGGTTGTTCTTCAGGGAGACCGCGCCGCCGCCCTTACCGGTCAGCGCCTTGTCCAGGGCGGTGTGAGCGACCCGGTTCGCGTCGACCCACAGGGTCTCGAACGCGCTACTGGAGACGACCTTGCGGACCGTGCTGCTGATCAGTTCCTTCAAGCCGCTCTCGATCGGTCCGTCCAGATTGTTGATCAGTTCGGCAGCCTTGGGTGGTACGCCCTTCTGGGCTGCTGCATCGGACAATTGGGCGACCAGGGCCTTCACGTCGATCTGGGCCAGGATCGCGGCTGTGGCCCGGTTGGTGACGGCCGTCTGCACCGCCGGATCGTCCGCCAGTGGGGCGACGGTGGCGACGTAGCGGTCGGTGTCTCCCACGATGCTGTTCACCCATACGGCGACGACCGAGAGGATGGACAGGAGCGCGGCCAGGATGACCAGTACGGCAGAGAGCACCGACCGGACACGGTGTCGCCGCTGCTTTCCGCCCTCCAGCTCCGCAACACGGCGCCGCAGTTCGTCCAGCGTTGCTTGATCACTGGAGGGCGGCTGGTCACCGGCCTTCGCACGGGACGGTCCTTCGGGGGCTGCGTCACCCGGCCGCCCGCTCGGTGAACCGGGGACCTCCGGTCCCTGACCGGTACCCGATGGATCCGGCTCGGATGCGTGGGGTGCCATGAAGCGCTCCTGCGTCTGGTCCCGTGGGGCGTGAGCGGCGGAGCTGTCCGCCGCTCATCCAGGAGAAACGCTCCATGTGAATCGTGCGACCGGAGAACCACCGAATCGCTGTCCGCTGCCGGGTGCAGGCGAGGTCTTCGGCCGGTGAGGGTCCGCAGGCTGTCAGGTATTCCCGGGCCGTGGGGCGACGCAGAGCGCCCAGATGATGAAGAGGTCGACGGCGATGAGCGTCAGAGCCCAGAAGGGGTAGTGGGGCAGCCACATGAAGTTCGCGATCATGGCCAGGCCGGCCACTGCGACACCGAGGACCCGCGCCCAGACGGCTCCACTGAACAGTGCGAATCCTGCGGCCACGAGGATGATGCCCAGGATCAGGTGGATCCAGCCCCAGCCCGTCAGGTTCCACTGGAACATGTAGTTACGGGTGGCGACGAACACGTCGTCCTTGGCGATGGCGGCGATGCCCTCGAAGATCGCCATGAACCCGCCGAAGATCATCAGGACCGCGGCGAACACCATCCATCCTGTGGCGAAGCCTCTGTGGGGGCTGTGCCCCCCGCTGTCCTGTCGGACGCCTGCATGAGTGGTCATGGTGCGTTCCTTCGACTAGTACTGCCGTACGAGCCGGGGCGGCCCGTACGGCCGATCGCGTCGATTCCAGCCTCCCCCTCTCAGGCGTGGCCCGCACCCGGGCAGCTCGGCTGCGCCTGCGAGCCGACGGCCGGTCGCATCGTGGACCGGGTCGACCGACCGCCGGGCGGGGGGCCGACCGGGCGAAGAAGGTCCGCCCAGCGGCCCAATGGGAGCCGGGAGAGTGTGCTGCCTTTGCCGACCGGTGGTTCTGTGACGAGCCGGCTCGACGGGTGCTGCGGTCTGCGGGACCGGGGCCACGCACCGAGGAGGCACACCATCGTGAATTCCACCGCCGGCGCAGCACAGGGCGTGGTTCCCGTGCACCTGCTGAAAGGCCAGAAGGCGCTCGTCACCGGCGCCAATTCCGGTATCGGCAGGGCGACCGCCATCGGCCTCGGCCGCGCCGGCGCCGATGTGGGCGTGAACTATGTGGCCGACCGCGATGCCGCCGAGCAGGTCGTCGAGGAGATCAAGAGCTTCGGGGTGCGCGCTGCTGCGTACGAGGCCGACGTCTCCCAGGAGGAGCAAGTCGTCGCCATGGTCGACGGGATGGTCCAGGAGTTCGGCACGATCGACATCCTGGTGGCCAACGCGGGCCTGCAGCGGGACGCCCGGTTCGTCGACATGACACTCGCCCAGTGGCAGAAGGTGCTGGACGTCAATCTCACCGGACAGTTCCTGTGCGCACGGGAGGTGACGAAGGAGTTTGTGCGCCGTGGTGTCGTCCCGGAAGTGTCACGCGCGGCCGGAAAGATCATCTGCATGAGCTCGGTCCATCAGCTCATCCCCTGGGCGGGGCACGTGAATTACGCCTCCCAAGGGCGGCGTACTGATGATGATGCAGACACTGGCGCAGGAACTCGCTCCCCAGAAGATCAGAGTGAACGCGGTCGCCCCGGGAGCGATCAGGACGCCGATCAACCAGAGCGCCTGGGAGACACCCGAGGCCCGGGAGGAGCTGCTGAAGCTGATTCCCTACGACCGCATCGGAGACCCCGAGGACATCGCCCATGCCGTCGTCGCCCTCGCCTCCGACCTCATGGACTACGTCGTGGGGACCACCCTCTACGTGGACGGCGGGATGACCCTCTTCCCCGGCTTCGCCACCGGCGGCTGACCCTCTCCCTTCAAGCCCCGAACACGCTGGGACTCACCGGATGCGGCGCGCGGGAGTCGTAGGCTGCGGCCATGTGCGGAATCGTGGGATACGTCGGCGGACAGTCGGCGCTTGATGTGGTCATCGCGGGCCTCAAACGGCTCGAATACCGGGGCTACGACTCGGCCGGAGTCGCGGTGCTCGCCGACGGCGGGCTGGCCGCGGCGAAGAAGGCGGGCAAGCTCGTCAATCTGGAGAAGGAACTGGTGATCCGGCCGCTGCCGAGCGGATCCACCGGCATCGGGCACACCAGGTGGGCCACGCACGGCGGGCCGACCGACGCCAATGCCCATCCCCATCTGGACAACGCGGGACGCGTCGCCGTCGTACACAACGGGATCATCGAGAACTTCGCGACCCTGCGCGACGAACTGGCCTCGCGCGGGCACGAGCTGGCGTCCGAGACCGACACCGAGGTCGTGGCGCATCTGCTGGCGGAGTCGTTCTCGTCGTGCGGGGATCTGGCGGAGTCCATGCGTCAGGTGTGCCGGCAGTTGCAGGGCGCTTTCACGCTGGTCGCCGTGCACGCGGACGAGCCGGATGTGGTGGTCGGCGCGCGGCGCAACTCCCCGCTGGTGGTGGGAGTCGGCGAGGGTGAGGCCTTCCTCGCCTCGGACGTGGCCGCGTTCATCGCCCATACGCGCTCCGCCATCGAGCTGGGCCAGGACCAGGTGGTGGAGCTGCGCCGGGACAGCGTGACCGTCACCGACTTCGACGGGTTGCCGGCCGAGGTGCGCTCGTACCACGTGGACTGGGACGCGTCCGCCGCCGAGAAGGGCGGCTACGACTACTTCATGCTCAAGGAGATCGCGGAGCAGCCGAAGGCGGTCGCCGACACCCTGCTGGGGCGGATCGACGCGGAGGGCTCCCTCAGCCTCGACGAGGTGCGCATCCCCACATCGGTGCTGCGGGAGGCCGACAAGATCGTCATTGTGGCCTGCGGCACCGCTTTCCATGCCGGTCTGATCGCCAAGTACGCCATCGAGCACTGGACCCGGATTCCGTGCGAGGTGGAGCTGGCGAGCGAGTTCCGCTACCGGGACCCGATCCTGGACCGGCGGACGCTGGTGATCGCGATCTCCCAGTCGGGCGAGACGATGGACACCCTGATGGCGCTGCGGCATGCGCGCGCGCAGGGCGCGAAGGTACTGGCCATCTGCAATACGAACGGCTCGACGATCCCGCGCGAGTCGGACGCGGTGCTGTACACGCACGCCGGGCCCGAAGTGGCCGTCGCTTCGACGAAGGCGTTCCTGACGCAGCTGGTGGCCTGCTATCTGGTTGCGCTGTATCTGGGGCAGGTGCGCGGCACCAAGTGGGGCGACGAAATCCAGGCCGTCATCCGGGACTTGGCCCAGATCTCGGGCGAGGTCGAGAAGGTCCTGGAGACGATGGAGCCGGTACGCGAGCTGGCGCGCTCGCTCGCCGAGAAGAACACGGTGCTGTTCCTGGGACGGCACGTGGGCTATCCGGTGGCGCTGGAGGGCGCGTTGAAGCTCAAGGAGCTGGCGTACATGCACGCGGAGGGCTTCGCGGCGGGCGAGCTCAAGCACGGACCGATCGCGCTGATCGAGGAAGATCTGCCGGTGGTGGTCGTGGTGCCGTCGCCGCGCGGGCGTTCCGTACTGCACGACAAGATCGTCTCCAATATTCAGGAGATCAGGGCGCGAGGTGCGCGGACGATCGTGATCGCGGAGGAGGGGGACGAGACGGTCGTGCCGTATGCGGACCATCTCATCCGCATCCCGGCGACGCCCACGCTGCTCCAGCCGCTGGTCGCGACCGTGCCGTTGCAGGTCTTCGCCTGCGAGCTGGCGACGGCGCGCGGCAACGAGGTCGACCAGCCCCGCAACCTCGCGAAGTCTGTCACCGTCGAATGATCATCGGGGTGGGGATCGACGTCGCAGAGATCGACCGCTTCGCCGCATCGATGCGGCGCACCCCGGGAATGGCCGAACGGGTCTTCCTGGAGCGGGAGTTGCTGCTGCCCAGCGGGGAGCAGCGCGGTTATGCCTCCCTCGCGGCGCGGTTCGCCGCGAAGGAGGCAGTCGCCAAGGCGCTCGGCGCGCCGGCCGGGCTGCACTGGACGGACGCGGAGGTGTACGTGGAGGACAGCGGGCAGCCGCGGCTTCGGGTGCGCGGGACGGTCGCCGCGCGGGCGGCCGCACTCGGCGTGCGGTCGTGGCATGTGTCGCTCAGCCATGATGCGGGGGTGGCGTCGGCCGTGGTGATCGCGGAGGGTTGACCGTATGCGTACCGCTTACAGCGTGGAGACCGTACGGGCCGCCGAGGCCGAGTTGATGGCACGGCTGCCTCAGGGCGCACTCATGCAGCGGGCGGCCGCCGGACTTGCCGCCACCTGCGCGGCTCTGCTGGGGCGGGTGTACGGCGCGAGAGTCGTGCTGCTGGTCGGCGGCGGGGACAACGGTGGCGACGCACTGTACGCGGGGGCGCGGCTGGCCCGGCGCGGGGCAGGCGTCTCGGCGGTGCTGCTCGGGTCGCGCACGCACGAGGGCGGTCTTGCGGCCCTGCTCGGCGCGGGCGGGCGGGTCGCGGACGACCCGTTCGAGGTGCTTGCCGTCGCCGACCTGGTGATGGACGGCATCACGGGGATCGGCGGCCGGGGCGGGCTGCGGCCGGACGCGGTACCGGTGGCGCGGGCGGCGCGCGGGTCCAATGCGGTGATCGTCGCAGTCGACCTGCCGAGCGGGGTCGAGGCGGACACCGGGGAAGTGCGGGGCGAGGCGCTGCACGCGGACGCGACGGTGACCTTCGGGACGTACAAGCCGGGGCTGCTGATCGATCCGGCGCGCGAGTACGCGGGGACGGTGCGGCTCGTCGGCATCGGCCTGGAGGAACACCTGCCGTCGGTGCCCGACCTGGAGGCGCTCCAACACGAGGACGTGGCACGGCTGTTGCCGCTGCCGGCCGCGGAGAGCGACAAGTACCGGCGGGGCGTCGTCGGAGTGGCCGCCGGGTCCGCGCGCTACCCGGGCGCGGCCGTGCTCGCCGTGGCGGGCGCGCTGCGCGGCGGCGCGGGTGCGGTGCGGTACGTGGGGCCCGGCGCCGACGCCGTGATCGCCCGGTTCCCCGAGGCCCTGGTGCACGCGGGACCGCCGTCGAAGGCAGGACGGGTCCAGGCGTGGGTCGTCGGCCCGGGGCTCGGCGACGGGCTCGATCCCGTACGCGATGTGCTGGCCTCCGACGTCCCCGTGCTGGTCGACGCGGACGGGCTGCGGCTGCTCGACGCCGAGACGGTACGGGCCCGGAGCGCGCCCACACTGCTGACCCCGCACGCCGGGGAGGCGGCCGCGCTCCTGGGTGTGTCGCGCGAGGAGGTGGAGTCCGCACGGCTCGCCTCCGTACGCGAACTGGCCGCGCGCTACGGGGCGACGGTGCTGCTCAAGGGCTCGACGACACTGGTCGCCGCGCCGGACGACGGCCGGTCCCCGGTCCGGGTGAATCCGATGGGCACGTCGTGGCTGGCGACGGCCGGCAGCGGCGACGTCCTGTCGGGCCTCGCGGGCTCACTGCTCGCCGCGGGCCTGGAGGCACGGGACGCGGGCTCGGCGGCGGCCTACCTGCACGGCCTGGCGGCGCGCCGCGCGGCGTCGGAGGGAGTGCCGATCACGGCGTACGAGGTGGCCCAGACGCTGCGTTTCGCGTGGCGCGACGTGCAGTCCTGAGCCGCCAGGCCGTAGGGGGAGGGAGGGGTGGGGGAACGGCGTTCGTGAGCAACCGCACAGCCCCTCAGTCGTTCAAACCGCGACCTGTTGTACGAACACTCTCGTACCCCTCTGAGACACTGGGCCCGATGAGCCAGCCACCGCCCCTCCGAGCCCGTGCCGAGATCGACCTCGCGGCCCTGCGCGCCAATGTGCGCGCGCTGCGCGCCCGCGCGCCCCAGGCTGCCCTGATGGCCGTGGTGAAGTCGGACGCGTACGGACACGGCATGCTGCCCTGTGCCAAGGCCGCGCTCCAGGCCGGTGCGACCTGGCTCGGCACCGCCACGCCCCACGAGGCCCTCGCTCTGCGCGCTGCGGGCATCCAGGAGCGCGTGATGTGCTGGCTGTGGACCCCCGGCGGGCCCTGGCGCGAGGGCATCGAGGCCGATCTCGACATGTCGGTGAGCGGCCTGTGGGCGCTCACCGAGGTCACCGCCGCGGCGCGCCAGGCCGGGCGCGCGGCCAGGATCCAGCTCAAGGCCGACACCGGCCTCGGGCGCAACGGCTGCCAGCCCGCCGACTGGCCCGAGCTGGTGACCGCCGCGCTCGCCGCCGAGGCCGACGGCACGGTCGAGGTCACCGGTCTCTGGTCGCACTTCGCCTGCGCGGACGAGCCCGGCCACCCCTCGATCGCCGCCCAGCTGGACCAGTTCCGCGAGATGGTGGCGTACGCCGAGAAGGCGGGCATCGAGCCCGAGGTCCGGCACATCGCCAACTCCCCGGCGACGCTGACGCTCCCCGAGGCGCACTTCGATCTCGTCCGGACCGGCATCGCGATGTACGGCATCTCGCCCAGCCCGGAGCTCGGCACGCCCGAGGACTTCGGGCTGCGGCCGGTGATGACGCTCGCCGCCTCCGTCGCCCTGGTCAAGCAGGTCCCCGCGGGCCACGGCGTCAGCTACGGACATCAGTACGTCACACAGGCCGAGACGACGCTCGGCCTCATCCCCATCGGCTACGCGGACGGCATCCCGCGCCATGCCTCAGGACGCGGCCCCGTCCTGGTCGGCGGCGAGTGGCGGCGCATCGCCGGCCGGGTCGCGATGGACCAGTTCGTGGTGGATCTTGGCGGGCAGAAGATCCAGGAAGGCAGCGAGGCGCTGCTGTTCGGGCCGGGCCTGCGGGGTGAGCCGACCGCCGAGGACTGGGCCGAGGCAGCGGGCACCATTGCGTACGAAATCGTCACCCGCATCGGAACGAGGGTTCCGCGCGTCTATCTGAACGAGGACAGCGACGAGTAGGAGCGGCACGGTGAGCGAGACCAGCACGGGGGACGTCGTGGCGGCCGCGGCGACGGCCGCCACGACGGGGAACTGGCGCCGCGCGGGCATCGCCGGGGCCGCGATAGGCGTCATCGCAGCCGGTGCGGCCGCGGGCGTCGCGATCGAGCGGCTCACGGTCGGCCGCGGCATGCGCCAGAAGGCGCGGCTCGCGCTGGACGCGTCGGGGCCGTACGGCTCGTTGCGCGGCCTGCCGGGCACGGCCATCGCCGACGACGGCACCGAGCTCTACTACGAGACCGACGAGGTGGACCCGGAAGCGGGCGGCCCGCGCCGCCGCAGGCTCTTCGGCCGCAAGGCCCCGGCTCCGGTCACCGTCGTCTTCAGCCACGGCTACTGTCTGAGCCAGGACTCCTGGCACTTCCAGCGCGCCGCCCTGCGCGGCCTGGTGCGCACCGTGCACTGGGACCAGCGCAGCCACGGCCGTTCGGCCAGGGGCGCGTCGCAGTCGGGACCGGACGGCGTGCCGGTCTCCATCGACCAGCTGGGCCGCGACCTCAAGGCGGTCATCGACGCGGCCGCTCCCGAGGGACCGCTGGTGCTGGTCGGCCACTCCATGGGCGGCATGACGATGATGGCGCTCGCCGGCCACTTCCCCGAGCTGATGAGGGAACGGGTCGTCGGGGTCGCCTTCGTCGGCACCTCCTGCGGAAAGCTCGGCGAGGTCAGTTACGGCCTGCCGGTCGCGGGCGTGAACGCCGTGCGCCGGGTGCTGCCCGGGGTGCTCAAGGCGCTCGGCTCGCAGGCCGAGCTGGTCGAGCGGGGCCGCCGCGCGACCGCCGATCTCTTCGCGGGCCTGATCAAGCGCTACTCGTTCTCGTCCAAGGACGTGGACCCGGCGGTGGCGCGGTTCGCGGAACGGCTCATCGAGTCCACCCCGATCGACGTGGTCGCGGAGTTCTACCCGGCCTTCGTCGAGCACGACAAGGCCGAGGCCCTTCCCGCCTTCCGCGAGGTGCCGGTGCTCGTGCTGGCCGGTGACAAGGATCTGGTGACGCCGAGCTCGCACAGCGAGGCGATCGCGGACCTGCTGCCGGACTCGGAGCTGGTGATCGTGCCGGACGCCGGACATCTGGTGATGCTGGAGCACCCGGAGGTCGTCACGGACCGTCTTGCGGACCTGCTGGCCCGGGTCGGCGCGGTGCCGGCACCGGCTAACGTTGGCCCGTATGGAAGCACCGCACAGCCAGGCGGCTGAGTCTGCCGCCCGCCTCCCCGTCGATTCACCCGAGCAGATGCAGGACTTGGGGCGCAGACTCGCGAAACTGCTGCGCCCGGGCGATCTGGTGATGCTCACCGGCGAGCTCGGGGCGGGCAAGACGACGCTGACCCGGGGCCTTGGCGAGGGCCTGGGCGTGCGCGGCGCCGTCACCTCACCGACGTTCGTGATCGCCCGTGTCCATCCCTCGCTGACCGGTGGCCCCGCCCTGGTCCATGTGGACGCGTACCGGCTGGGCGGCGGGCTCGACGAGATGGAGGACCTCGATCTCGATGTCTCGCTGCCGGAGTCGGTGGTGGTCGTGGAGTGGGGCGTCGGCAAGGTCGAGGATCTCTCGGACGACCGGCTGCATGTGCTGATCCACCGGGTGGTGGGTGACACCGAGGACGAGCGGCGTGAGGTGACGCTGACGGGGTTCGGCGCGCGCTGGGCAGCGGTCGATCTCGCCCTGCTGGCCGGTTGACGGCCCCGTTTGTGTCCGTTCCGACAAGACGTCGGCAAAATGTTGCGCGGGCAGCACCGGGCGTGGTCACATGGTAGTGAGACCTGGTTAGGTCTGCCTAACCACGCCTGCCCCCGGAGCTTTTGGAGGCGACCATGTCGGCATCCGAGCGCGAATCCCAGCCGCGGCAGCAGCCGGCCGAGCCGGTGACGGCGTCGCCGTCGGCCGTGTCGATGCGTGATCTGCTGGCGTCGTGCGCGGCGGCCAGCGCGGTCTCCACCCCGCCGCGCGAGGAACGGCTCCCCGGGGAGCGTGAATCGCGGCGCGACGCCGCGTAGCCCGTTCGGGGGTTATCGGACGACGACGACCTTCGTGCCGATGGCCGCGAACTTCCAGATCGCGTCGCCGTCCGCCCGCTTCATCCGTACGCCGCCGGTCTTCCTGGCCGGGTCGGGGCTCGCCATCGCCCCGTTCACCGCGGCGCTGAAGCCGATCGACACATCGTCGATGCTCGCGAACCGCACCACATGCTCGACGGGCACCCCGTCGGAGCCGGGAACGGTGCCGGACCGCGAGGTCACCGCGTACGTACCGGGCGCCGGGCTGACCGTCGACGGCATGACCTCGATGGCTCGCTCCGCCCTCCCGTTCGCACCCACCAGCCAGACCCGCCGCTCGCCGAGCGAGTACACGACGCGCACGCCCTTGCCCGACTTCGCGGGCAGCGCCAGCGGGTTCTTGGACTTCGGCTGGGGGCTGCCGGGGGCCTGCGTGGACGGCGCCGCACCGGAGGTCGCGGGCTTGCCGAGCTGATCGGGGGCGCTCGCCGACGCCTGGTAGGCGAGGAAACCGACGACGGCCAGAGCTGCCGCCGTGAGCCCGGCCACGAGTCCCGAGCTGCTCCGTGCCACCACGCCCACCTTTCCCTTGTACGTATCCGTTGGTGACGGTAGCAGCACCGTTAGCTCCGACGGGGCACCGTGCCCCCGTCGCCGGAGCCGTAGGCTGTTTGCGTGCTCCTGCTCGCCGTTGATACCGCCACGCCCGCCGTCACCGCCGCCCTCCACGACGGCAGCTCCGTCGTCGCCGAGTCGTCCCGCATCGACGCGCGACGGCACGGGGAACTGCTGCTGCCCGCCGTCGACCGCGTCCTCGCCGGGGCCGGGGTGAAACTGGACGCCGTCACCGCCGTGGTGGCCGGCGTCGGCCCCGGTCCGTACACCGGACTGCGGGTCGGCCTGGTGACGGCCGCGACCTTCGGCTCCGTGCTGGGGGTGCCGGTGTACGGGCTGTGCACGCTGGACGGGCTCGCGTACGCCTCCGGCCTCGACGAACCGTTCGTGGTGGCGACGGACGCGCGCCGCAAAGAGGTGTACTGGGCGCGGTACGAATCGGCCCGGGCGCGGGTCGGTGAACCCGCCGTGGACCGGCCGGCCGAGATCGCCGAGGAGGTCGCGGGTCTGCCCGCCGTCGGCGCCGGTGCGCTGCTCTATCCCGAGACCTTCCCGGACGCCCGCGCGCCCGAGCACGTCTCGGCCGGTGCGCTGGCCTCGCTGGCCGCCGAGAAGCTGGCCGCGGGGGACGGCTTCCTGCCGCCACTGCCGCTGTATCTGCGCCGGCCCGACGCCCAGGTCCCGAAGAACTACAAGGTGGTCACGCCCAAGTGACCGAAGTACCGACCGCCGTGCTGCGTGAGATGCGCTGGTGGGACCTGGAGCCGGTGCTTGCGCTCGAGCATGCGCTCTTTCCCGAGGACGCCTGGTCGGCCGGGATGTTCTGGTCCGAACTGGCTCATGCGCGCGGCCCGCAGGCCACCCGCCGCTATGTGGTGGCCGAGGCGGACGGCAAGGTCGTCGGATACGCGGGCCTCGCGGCCGCCGGCGGCCTCGGAGACGTACAGACCATCGCCGTCGCCCGCGAACAGTGGGGCACGGGACTCGGGTCCCGGCTCCTGGCCGATCTGCTGCAGCACGCCACCGCCTTCGAGTGCGACGAGGTGCTCCTCGAAGTGCGCGTGGACAACACCAGGGCCCAGAGGCTGTACCAGCGCTTCGGCTTCGAGCCCATCGGATTCCGCCGCGGCTACTACCAGCCGGGCAATGTCGACGCCCTCGTCATGCGGCTCCACGTACAAGGAACAGAGACTTAACTGATGGCTGACGAACCGCTCGTACTCGGCATCGAGACCTCCTGCGACGAGACCGGCGTCGGCATCGTCCGCGGCACCACCCTGCTCGCCGACGCCGTCGCCTCCAGCGTGGACACGCACGCCCGCTTCGGCGGCGTGGTGCCCGAGATCGCCTCGCGCGCGCATCTGGAGGCGATGGTTCCGACCATCGAGCGCGCCCTGAAGCAGGCGGGCGTCTCGGCGCGCGACCTCGACGGCATCGCGGTGACGGCCGGGCCCGGTCTCGCGGGCGCGCTGCTGGTCGGCGTCTCGGCGGCGAAGGCGTACGCGTACGCGCTGGGCAAGCCGCTGTACGGCGTGAACCACCTGGCCTCGCACATCTGCGTCGACCAGCTGGAGCACGGCAGGCTGCCGGAGCCGACGATGGCGCTGCTGGTGAGCGGCGGCCACTCGTCCCTGCTGCTCGCGCCCGACATCACGTCGGACGTACGGCCGCTGGGCGCGACAATCGACGACGCGGCGGGCGAGGCCTTCGACAAGATCGCGCGGGTGCTCGACCTGGGCTTCCCGGGCGGTCCCGTGATCGACCGGCTGGCGAAGGAGGGCGACCCGGCGGCGATCGCCTTTCCGCGCGGTCTCACCGGCCCGCGCGATGCGGCGTACGACTTCTCCTTCTCGGGGCTCAAGACCTCGGTGGCCCGCTGGATCGAGGCGAAGCGCGCATCGGGCGAGGAGGTGCCCGTACGGGATGTGGCGGCGTCGTTCCAGGAGGCGGTCGTCGACGTACTGACCCGCAAGGCGGTGCGCGCCTGCCAGGACGAGGGCGTGGACCATTTGATGATCGGCGGCGGAGTGGCCGCGAACTCGCGGCTGCGGGCGCTGGCCGAGGAGCGGTGCGAGCGGGCGGGCATCCGGCTGCGGGTGCCGCGGCCGGGACTGTGCACGGACAACGGCGCGATGGTGGCGGCGCTGGGCGCGGAGATGGTGGCGCGGGGCAGGCCGGTGTCCGACCTGGAGCTGTCGGCGGACTCCTCGCTGCCGGTGACGGACACGCATGTGCCGGGTGCCGCGCATAGGCACGACCATGTGCACGAGATCAGCAAGGACAACCTCTACTCATGACGATTGCGTTGATGTGGGAGGCCCGGGCGGCCCAGGGCCGGGGTGGTGAGCTGCTGGAGTGGGCGCGGGCCCAGGAGCTGGCGCGGGAGCCACTGCGCCGGGAGACCTTCCGTGCGCCGCAGGACCGGGTGCTGGTGATCACCTGGTGGGAGGGGTCCGACGTGGGCGCGGAGCTGCCGGAACTGCCGGAGCCGACGGCGGACTTGATCACGCGGCCGGCGCACCGCTGGCGCTTCGAGTCGGTTGACGTCGACTGAACGGGGCCGTGCAAGTGGCGGCTTCGGGCCGTACCGGTGACCGCTGATCCGGCCCTACCGGTGGCCGCTCCGGAAAAACCTCAGAAGAATCTGCCGGAGGATGTCGATCCGGCCGTCTCCCGTTCGACGCATGGGTGAGAGGCGGGGAACGGCCCTGCTCACCCGACCCGAGGAGCCACCATGCCGCGCTACCTGACCATGGTCCGCGTCAACGAGAACGAGATGCCCGCCGAGGGCCCCAGCCCCGAGCTCATGGAGCGGATGGGCAAGCTGATCGAGGAGATGACCAAGGCGGGGGTCCTGCTCGACACCAACGGGCTGACCCCGACCTCGCAGGGCACCCGCGTCACCTGGTCCGGCGGGAAGCTGACCGTCACCGACGGGCCCTTCACCGAGAGCAAGGAAGTGGTCGGCGGATACGCCATCCTGCAGGCCAAGGACAAGGCCGAGGTCCTTGAGTGGACCAAGCGGTTCCTGCAGGTCCACGAGGACCACTGGAACGTCACCTCCGAGATCCGCGAGATCGCCGAGGGCTGAGCGGCCCTCCGCTTGCTCGCCCTCCCTGCGGCTGCTCTGATGGGTGGCCGTGACGGCAGCAAGCGCGGTTGAAGCGGTATTCCGGATCGAGTCCGCCCGGATCATCGCCGGTGTCGCCCGCATCGTGCGGGACGTGGGCATCGCCGAGGAGATCGCGCAGGACGCTCTGGTCGCCGCGCTGGAGCAGTGGCCTCAGTCAGGTGTTCCGGACCGGCCGGGCGCCTGGCTCATGGCCACTGCCAAGCACCGCGCGATCGATCTCGTACGGCGCAAGGAGACCTATGCCCGCAAGCTCGCGGAGGTCGGGCGTGCCCTGGAGGACGTGCCGCCGCCCGAGCCGGCCGACGCCGAGGACATCGACGACGACCTGCTGCGGCTGATCTTCACCGCCTGCCATCAGGTGCTGTCGACGGACGCACGGATCGCCCTCACACTGAGGCTCCTCGGCGGCCTGACCACCGAGGAGATCGCGCGCGCCTTCCTGGCCACGGAGCCGACCGTCGCCCAGCGCATCGTCCGCGCCAAACGCGCCCTCGCCAAGGCGGGCGTCCCCTTCGAGGTCCCGTACGGCTCCGAGCGCGCCGAACGCCTTTCGTCGGTCCTGGAAGTCATCTACCTCGTCTTCAACGAGGGCTACTCGGCGACGGCGGGCGACGACTGGCAGCGCCCGGCGCTCTGCGAGGACGCGCTGCGGCTCGGCCGGGTGCTGGCCGGCCTCATGCCCCAGGAGCCCGAAGTCCACGGCCTGGTCGCACTGCTGGAGATCCAGGCCTCCCGCACGGCGGCGCGCACCGGCCCGGACGGCGAACCGGTGCTGCTCGCCGACCAGAACCGCTCCCGCTGGAACCAAATGCTGATCCGGCGCGGCTTCGCGGCGCTGGCACGGGCGAACGCGGCTGCGGGTGGTCCCCCCGGCCCGTACGCCCTCCAGGCAGCGATCGCCGCCTGCCACGCCCAGGCGGTGCGATACGAGGAGACGGACTGGCCGACGATCGCCGTGCTGTACGGCCGGCTCGCGGCGCTCACCCCGTCCCCCGTCGTGGAGTTGAACCGCGCGGTCGCGGTCTCGATGGCGGAAGGACCTAAGGCGGGGCTCGCGATGGTGGACGAGCTGGCCGCCGAACCGGCCCTGAAGGACTACCACTTGCTGCCGAGCGTGCGCGGGGACCTGCTGGCACGGCTCGGGCGTACGGCGGAGGCGCGGGCGGAGTTCGAGCGTGCGGCATCGCTGACGCGCAACGAGCGGGAGAGGGAGCTGTTGTTGGCCCGCGCCTCCGAGTGCGCACCGGGCGGTCGATAGGGTCGGACACATGTCCAGCCGCACTCTGCCCCCGCCCCCGCCGCCTGCGGAAGTACGCTGCTGGCCCGACCGCGAGGCGCTGCTCGCCGACCGGGCGAAGGCGATGGAGGAACTGCACCGGCTGAGCATCGGGGTGTCGCGGCTGTTGCTGCTGTGGCTGACGGCGTTCGGCCTGGCGGTGGGGTGGGGCCTGGCCGGCGCGGCACTGAAGACCTTCGAGGCGAGCCTCGACGTGTTGAGCGCACTGTTCGGGGTGATCTGCGCGTGCCTGGCCGCCGGGTTCCTGATCCCGACCGGGATCGTGATCGGTCTTGGTGTCCGCCGGGACAGGACCGTCCGTGAACGGCTCACCCAATGGTCGTCCCTGGACCGCGACCCGACGAGCGACGCCCGCTTCCGCTCGCCCGGAGTGAGCCTGTGCTGGTTCGTGCCGTCGTTCCTGCTGTGCGCGCTGGGACTCTGGCTCTCTTTCGCCACCCCGGCAACGGCGGAGCGCGGCCAGGAGACGTACGCCGACGTCACGATGCTGATGGGCCTTGGGCTCATCCTCTGGCTGACGGGTCTGCTCGGCATCGCGAAGGCGGTGAGCCACTTCCGGTGGGCGGTGCGGCTGCTGACGGCCGTACCGGCGGCGGCGAGCGGCGGGGGCGCGCACCGCTGACGTCGGCTCAGGGGCGATGGCGCGTGCGCATGTGGGGGCAGCGGTCCAGGCCTCCTGCGGATTTGCTGCCCGAGTACTTGTGGCTCCCCCTACGGCATGGTCGGCGGGCAGCCAAACAACCGGGCCTGACAGCAGAGCAGTTGCAGACGAAAAGGAGGATGTGACGGCGCTTACGCAGGCCGACCGACCAGCATTGTCGGCGCACCCGCCACCCGGGTCAGAAAGACCGTCGCCGTATTCGGCCCCCGCAGCTTCACCTTGCGGCGCAGTTCCTCCGGCTCCACCGCCGAGCCGCGCTTCTTCACCGTCAGTACGCCGACATCTCGCTCCCGCAGCAGCGCCTTCAACTTCTTGAGATTGAAGGGGAGTTCATCGGTGATTTCGTACGCAGTGGCATACGGCGTCGGGCGCAGTTCGTCCGAGGTGATGTACGCGATCGTCTCGTCGATCAGTCCGCCGTCCAGTTCCTGCGCAACCTCGGCGACCAGATGCGCGCGGATGACGGCGCCGTCCGGCTCGTACAGGAAACGGCCGACCTTGCGGACCTCGGGGTCCGGCAGCCCGCGGCCGGTCAGCGAGCGCGGGCCGGGGAGCAGGGTGGCCCGTACCGTGCGGGGGGCGGTGCCGAACCAGAGCACGGCCTCCTTCACATCGCCGTGGTCGGAGATCCACTCCGCCTCGGCGTCCTCGGGGACGGCCTCGTGCGGGACCCCGGGGGCGATCTTGAGGGCGGCGTGCGGGCGGGTGCGGGCCGCGTCGATCGCCCAGGACAGGGGCGGGGAGTACGCCTCCGGGTCGAAGATCCGGCCGCGTCCTCCCCTGCGGGCCGGGTCGACGAAGACCGCGTCGTACGAGGATGTGTCGATCTCGGTGACATCCGCGCACCGGACCTCGATCAGCTCCGCGAGACCCAGCACCTCGGCGTTCGCGCGCACGGTCTGGGCCGTCAGCGGGTCCCGGTCCACCGCCAGGACCGAGATGCCCGCCCGGGCCAGCGCGATCGCGTCGCCGCCGATGCCACTGCACAGGTCCGCCACGCTCCGTACGCCGAGGGCGGCGAAGCGCTCGGCGCGGTACGTGGCGACGGAGCAGCGGGTCGCCTGCTCGACGCCGTTCGGCGTGAAGTACATCCGGCCCGCGTCCTCGGGCCCGAACTTGGCGGCCGCCCGCTGCCGCAGCCGCGCCTGCCCGAGCGCCGCCGAGACCAGTTCCGCCGGGTGCTCGCGGCGCAGCCGGGTGGCGACGGCCAGTTCCTCGGACGGGTTGTAGTCGGCCAGCCAGTCCAGCAGCGCCCGCCCCTCCGCGGTGAGCAGAGCGGCGAAGGAGGCAAGGGGATCGAGGTCGTTCACCCGGCCCATTGTGGGCCAGCCGGGGGATGGTGCGCCCGCGGGCGGCGGTGTCGGCCGGGCCGTACGGACCCGTGCTGACAGGATGCGGCGCCATGCAGCTAGTACGACAAAAGTCAAAAAGGCCGCCAAATGGGGCGCGAGTCGGCGGGGCCCGTGCCGTCCTGGCCGTGCTCCTGGTCGCCGCCCTCGGCTCCGCCTGCACCGTCGGGTCCCCTGACCTCGGCAGTGGCGCGGAACCTGCCCCCGGTCAGCAGCCGAAGCAGCCGCCGGGACCGGCCGGCGCGCTCTCCGCATACGTTGCGAAGGTGAAGCGTGCCCAGGCGGCACGGGCGTTCGCCGCCAAGAAGTGGGGCCTGGCGAAGACCCCGCTGGCCGCGCCCCAGCCGCCCGCCGAGAAGCCGCGGATCACCACCCGCAAGGGCTTCGAGGTGGAGGGTGGCGAGTCGCTGCCACCGGTCTTCACCACGGTGCCGGTCAAGGAGAAGATTGTTTTCCTGACGATCGACGACGGTGCGGAGAAGGACCCCGCCCTGCTCCGGATGATGAGCGATCTCCAGATCCCGTACAGCGCCTTTCTCAGCGACTACTTGATCCACGACAACTACGACTACTTCAAGCAGATGCAGGACCACGGCGTCGCCCTGCAGAACCACACCCTCAACCACCGATACCTGCCCGGCCTTTCGTACACCCAGCAGAAGCAGGAGATCTGCGGTCAGCAGGTCAAACTCGAGAAGAGGTACGGAAAGAGGCCCCCGCTCTTCCGCCCGCCGTACGGCAACTACAACCAGGACACGCTGCGCGTCGCTCGGTCGTGTGGTGTGAAGGCCGTGCCCCTGTGGGCCGCCGAGGCTTTTCCCGATCACATGGAGTGGCGGGAGTGGGACCGGGACCTGCACCCCGGCGACATCATCCTCACGCACTTCCGTGGCCGCCATGACTGGAAGGGCACCATGCCCGACATGATCCGGCGGGTGATGAAGACGGTCACCGACAAGGGCTACGCCGTGGCGAGGCTGGAGGACTACGTATGACACGGGCGCACCGGCTGCTCGCCGGGCTGCTGGCGGCCGGCGCGCTGCTCATCGCGGGGTGCGCACAGTCGGTGGACCCGATCGAGCGCCTTGGGCGCAAGGCCGCGCAGAAGGTCACCCCCGGCGCCGGCGCGCCCGGCTCCGCGGTGCACAAGAGATGGGGGCTGGCCGGGCCGCTCGCCGCCGCGCCGAAGCCGCCTGCCCACCGGCTTTCGACGGCGTATGTGGTGGACCGCGTGCACACCCCCGACAAGGTCGTCTTCCTCACCTTCGACGAGGACGCTGCGCACGACCCGCAGTTCGTCCGGATGACCACCGAGCTGAAGCTGCCGGTCAGCATCTTCCGTCCGAGCGCCCGTTCCGACCTGCGCACCCTCTCGTACGAGAGGCAGCGCGCCGAGATCTGCGGGCAGCGGGGGCGCCATCTGTTCCGCCCGCCGCACGCGACGTACAACGAGGACACACTGCGGGCGGCGGCGGACTGCGGGATCCGTGCGGTGGTGCTGGCCAGGGAGTACGCGGAGGGCGAGCGGCTCCACCCCGGCGACATCGTGCGGGCGGAGGCGAGGACGACGGCGTGGCTGCTGCGCCGCATCCAGGAGCAGGGGTACGCGGTGGCGCGCCTGGAGGACTACGTCTGAGTTGGGCGCCGAGAGCGGGGGCGATGGCGCTGAGCGGGTGCCGAGAAAGCCAAGCCGGACCGGGACTCGCCGGGCCGGACTGCGCGGGACGGGGACTACGTCACTTGGGACTGCGCCGGGCGGGAGTTACGCCGGACGGGGGCTACGCCGGGCGGGGCAGCGTCCGTCTCGCGCTGCGCCCGAAGGGCTGCTTAACCCCGCCGCGCGGCAGATCAATTGGCACTCCGCTTGACCGAGTGCTAATCCCGGTCATAGTCTCGGTTCTGGCACTCCCCACCGGAGAGTGCCAACACAGCGACGGGCAGGTCCGGCACCCGCGACGACGGATCCACCTGGTCGCCACCTCAGACAGTTAACCCCGTGAGATCTCCGAAGGGGGAGGTCGGATCGTGACGACCGCCAGCTCCAAGGTTGCCATCAAGCCGCTCGAGGACCGCATTGTGGTCCAGCCGCTCGACGCCGAGCAGACCACGGCCTCGGGCCTGGTCATTCCGGACACGGCCAAGGAGAAGCCCCAGGAGGGCGTCGTCCTGGCCGTGGGCCCGGGCCGCTTCGAGAACGGCGAGCGTCTTCCGCTCGACGTCAAGACCGGCGACATCGTGCTGTACAGCAAGTACGGCGGCACCGAGGTGAAGTACAACGGCGAGGAGTACCTCGTCCTCTCGGCTCGCGACGTGCTCGCGATCATCGAGAAGTAATTCACCAGAATTTGCTGTGAACTGCGCCCCTGGCCCCCGCTGCTGTGTTCATTCACGTGTGCCGGGTGGCCAGGGGCGCAGTTCATTTTGAGAGGACTGATTCAGCTCCATGGCGAAGATCCTGAAGTTCGACGAGGACGCCCGTCGCGCCCTCGAGCGTGGCGTCAACAAGCTTGCCGACACCGTCAAGGTGACGATCGGCCCCCGCGGCCGCAATGTCGTCATCGACAAGAAGTTCGGCGCACCCACCATCACCAACGACGGCGTGACCATCGCCCGTGAGGTCGAGGTCGAGGACCCGTACGAGAACCTCGGCGCCCAGCTGGTGAAGGAGGTGGCGACCAAGACCAACGACATCGCGGGTGACGGCACCACCACCGCCACCGTGCTGGCCCAGGCGCTCGTCCGCGAGGGCCTGCGCAACGTCGCCGCCGGCGCGTCCCCGGCCGCCCTGAAGAAGGGCATCGACGCCGCGGTCGCGGCCGTCTCCGAGGAACTTCTCGCGACCGCCCGTCCGATCGACGACAAGGCCGACATCGCTGCCGTCGCTGCGCTCTCCGCGCAGGACCAGCAGGTCGGCGAGCTGATCGCCGAGGCCATGGACAAGGTCGGCAAGGACGGTGTCATCACCGTCGAGGAGTCCAACACCTTCGGTCTGGAGCTCGACTTCACCGAGGGCATGGCCTTCGACAAGGGCTACCTGTCGCCGTACATGGTGACCGACCAGGAGCGTATGGAGGCCGTCCTCGACGAGCCGTACATCCTGATCCACCAGGGCAAGATCTCCTCGATCCAGGACCTGCTTCCGCTGCTCGAGAAGGTCATCCAGGCGGGCAGCTCCAAGCCGCTGCTGATCATTGCCGAGGACGTCGAGGGCGAGGCCCTCTCCACCCTCGTCGTCAACAAGATCCGCGGCACCTTCAACGCGGTCGCGGTCAAGGCCCCGGGCTTCGGCGACCGCCGCAAGGCGATGCTGCAGGACGTTGCCACCCTCACCGGCGCCACCGTGGTGGCCGAGGAGGTCGGCCTCAAGCTCGACCAGGCCGGCCTGGACGTGCTGGGCACCGCCCGCCGCGTCACGGTCTCCAAGGACGACACCACCATCGTCGACGGTGGCGGCAGCCACGAGGACGTCGTCGGCCGTGTCAACCAGATCAAGGCCGAGATCGAGTCCACGGACTCCGACTGGGACCGCGAGAAGCTCCAGGAGCGCCTCGCGAAGCTGGCCGGCGGCGTGTGCGTGATCAAGGTCGGCGCCGCCACCGAGGTGGAGCTGAAGGAGAAGAAGCACCGTCTGGAGGACGCCATCTCCGCGACCCGCGCCGCGGTCGAGGAGGGCATCGTCTCCGGTGGTGGCTCCGCTCTGGTCCACGCCGCCAAGGTGCTCGAGGGCAACCTCGGCAAGGAGGGCGACGAGGCCACCGGTGTCGCGGTCGTCCGCCGCGCCGTCGTCGAGCCGCTGCGCTGGATCGCCGAGAACGCCGGTCTCGAGGGCTACGTCATCACCGCCAAGGTGGCGGAGCTGGACAAGGGCCAGGGCTTCAACGCCGCGACCGGCGAGTACGGCGACCTGGTGAAGGCCGGCGTCATCGACCCGGTCAAGGTCACGCGCTCCGCCCTGGAGAACGCCGCGTCCATCGCCTCGCTGCTGCTCACGACCGAGACCCTGGTCGTCGAGAAGCCGGCCGAGGAAGAGGCCGACGCGGGCCACGGCCACGGTCACAGCCACTGACACGGTCACGGACGCCGTCACTGACGACGTCGTAGGACGTGTGAAGGCCCTCGTTCCCGCCGCGCTGCGGGAACGAGGGCCTTCGGCGTTCGGCGCTGGTCCGTCGTGCTAGCCCATCGCGCCGAGCTGCTTCATCAGGCCCATGGCGTCGAAGTGCCACCAGCCTTCCTGGATCTTCCCGTCCTCGAAGTGGAAGACGGTGGTGCCGGTCATGGTGCACTGCTTGCCGGTGGGGGCGACGCCCATGAACTCGCCCTTGTGCCGACCCGTCCAGGTCCACAACGTCACGACGTCGTCACCCTCGGACACCTGCCTGTCGAGATCGAAGGTGAAGTCGAAGCCCTTGCGCCACATGGTGACGTCGCCGCGAATAACGTCGATCCCTACGACGGTGTCCTCCTCCTTCATGATGTCGTGGTCGCGGTAGTTGGCCGCGAACACCTCTTCGAGTGCGTCGAAATTGCCTCCGGCAGCTATCTCGTGGAAGAAGCGGCGGGCGGTCGCCGTGTTCAGCTGTTCCTCGCGAACCACGTCGAGGTCGGTGAACGAGGGCATCCCGTCGCAGAGCGCCACCATGTCCTGGAAGATCCGGTCGGTCTCCGGAAGGTGGGAGTTCTTCATCGCCTCTTCGTACGACGGGAATTCGACGATCTCGACATAGTGGGAGCCGTCGGAGCGGTCCTTGCCGGTGACGGTGTGTGTGGCGGTCCGCTTGCCCTTGGTCTGCTCGACCCACTTGTCCATGAGCTTGTCCACGCTGTCGTACTGCGCGGTCTTGTAGTCGACTATCTGTACGAATTTCATGGCGCCTCCCGGAGGGGTGGGGGATACGTCCATTTTAGTGTTAAATGCCGTTTTTACTCGGTCTGAGTGTGTGCGGTATCCGCTCCACCTCGCGGCGGGCGGCGGTCGGAGCTGAGCCCGGTCCGGACAGGTCGGGAGCTCGGCGGGCGGCGCGCCGTCGTCCTAGGCGGACTGGTGCCGCGTCGCAGCCAGGACCGGGTCCATGAAGGGCAGCCCCTTCGCGTACCGCTCCAGTTCGTCGAGGGCCCGGTCCGTCATCCGGTGCAGTTCATTGCCGAGCGAGCCCGCGATGTGCGGGGTCAGCAGGACATTGGGGAGCGCGTACAAAGGCGAGTCGGCGGGCGGGACTTCAGGGTCGGTGACGTCGAGCACGGCGTACAGCCGGCCGGATATCAGCTCCGGCAGCAGCGCTTCCTCGTCGATCAGCGAGCCGCGCGAGGTGTTGATCAGGGTCCCCCCGTCCGGCATCAGCGCCAGCCGGCGGGCGTCGATCATATGGCGCGTCGTCGCCAGCTGCGGAGCGTGGACCGTGAGGATGTGGCTGCGGCTGCAGAGCTCGTCAAGACCGGTGAGGGCGACGCCGAGTCCGGCCGCCTCGGCGGGGGTGACGTACGGGTCGTACAGCCGCACCTCGACATCGAACGGCCGTAACAGCTCGATGACGCGGCGGCCGATCCGCGACGCGCCGACGATTCCCACGGTGCGGCGGTAGTTGCCGACGGAGGCGAGCTCCCGGCTCCAGTCGTGGCCGGTGCGCAGCTGCCCGTAGCGCTGTGCCGAGCGCAGCACCTGCTTGCCCGCGAAGAGGATCGCGGCGAGCGTGTACTCGGCCACGGGCAGGGCGTTGGCGGCGGCGGCCGAGGTCACGGCTATGCCGCGCTCCCAGCACGCCTCGGTGATGTGATGCCTGACGGACCCTGCGGCGTGCACGACCGCCCGCAATCCGGGAGCGGCATCAAGGACTTCGGCGGTGAGCGGGGGAGCGCCCCAGCAGGTCAGCAGTACGTCGGCGGAGGCGAGCGCGGCGGCGACTTCGGGCGTCGGGGCCGCCAGGTCGTGGGCGATCAGCTGCGGGTCGGTGCGGGCGAGCGCGCAGAGCCGGGTGCGGTGGTGGTCGGCGAACAGACGCTCGGAGATGCCCGGGCCCATGGCGAGCAGGACCCTGGGGCGATTGTCACTGGCGGGGTGCATGCGGGAACTCGTGCTCCTCATACGTCGCTTGGGGTCAGTCGGCGCCGGGGTAGTCCGATGGAGCAGAAGGTGAGTCGCCGCAGCGCCCGAAGGTCTCGTCTACTGAGGTCCGTACTTGCGGCCGGCCTTCGAGCTGACGCCGCCCAGCAGCCCCCGCGGCGCCAGTTTCACCACGCCCATCAGCACCTTGTACCGCGGGTCCGGGATCGACAGAGTCTTTCCGCGCGCCAGGTCGGACAACGCTGTCGAAACCAGCTTGTCCGCGTCCAGCCACATCCACCCCGGGATGTTGTCCGTGCCCATCCCGGCCCGCTGATGGAACTCGGTGCGTACAAAGCCGGGGCAGAGCGCCATCAGCCGTACCCCCGACCCCGCCAGATCCCGCGCGGCTCCCTGCGTGAACTGCACGACCCACGCCTTCGATGCGCCGTACGTCCCGCGCGGCACGAACGCGGCCACCGACGCCACATTCACCACACCGCCCCGGCCGCGCTCGCGCATCACCCCGGCCGCCGCCGATGTGAGCCGCAGCACCGCTTCGCAGTGCACCTTCAGCATCGTCAGTTCGTCGGCCATGGACACTTCCAGGAAGCGCCCCTTGTTCCCGAACCCGGCGTTGTTGACCAGCAGATCCACCGCGTTCTTCCGGTCGGCGAGCCGTCGCTCGACCGCCTCGATCCCGTCGTCCTGGGCGAGGTCGGCGGTCAGCACCTCCGCCTCGATGCCGTGCCGGTCGTGCAGCTCGGTGGCCTGCTCCTGCAGCCGCTTGGTGTCGCGGGCCACCAGCACCAGGTTGTGTCCCTCTGCCGCGAGCCGCCGCGCGAACGCGGCACCGATCCCCGCGGTCGCTCCCGTAATCAGTGCAGTCGTCATAGGCGGCACGTTAGTGCCCCGAGTGTGAGTGCGGTGTACGCACCTTGCCTGCCTTCCGGCCCTTCTCGACCACCACGAACTGACCCATCATCCCCAGGTCCTCGTGGTACAGCAGATGACAGTGGTACATATACGGAGTCTCCGGATCCGCCGGCCCCTCGAAGCGCATCGCGAGCTTGACCGTCTTGAACGGGGGCACGAAGACCGTGTCCTTCGCCCCGCGCAGCTCGGGCGGCGGCTCCTTGCCGTCCACCTCCAGGACCCGGAACTGCACATCGTGGACGTGGAAGTTGTGCGGGGTGCCGTGTTCGTTGCGTACGGTCCAGGTCTCGGTGGTGCCCCGGACGACGGTCTCGTCGATCCGGTCCATCTTCATCTTCTTGCCGTTGATGCCGGTCGTCACCAGGCCGAAGAACCGTCCGCGCACCGAGTGCGATCCGTCGGGCACCTCCAGCGTGCCCAGTTCGCCGGGGAGTGGGGGCGAGGGCCGCAGCGTGGTCGCGGCCCGCAGCTGGAGCACATCGAAGCTGTCGTCCCCGCCGCCGAACCGCGCCTGCCAGCCGGCCCCGTAACTGGTGTGCGGGAAGCTGCGCAGCACGGTCCGCTCGCCGGGCTTCATCCGCACGACGATCTCGGCCCGTTCACCGGGGGAGAGCTGTATCCGGTCCGTCCCGGCCGGCTTCTCGAGCAGCCCGCCGTCCGTCCCGATCAGTGCGAACTGCCGGTCGTCGGAGAACCCGAAGTCGTATATGCGGGCGGTCGAAGCGTTGAGCAGCCGCAGCCGCACAAGTTCGTCGCCGACCACCTTGTACGGATCGAGCGTGCCGTTGACCATCGTCCGGTCGCCCAGAAAGCCGGTGTCCCGCAGGATCTGGTGCGCGTGGTCGAACTTCGCCCCGTTGAAACGGACGTCCTGGACGATGACCGGCAGATCGTCGACTCCGTACTTCCCGGGCAGCGTGAGCCGCGCTGCCTTCTCTTCGTCGAGGAGGAACATCCCGGCGAGACCCCGCTGTACATGCTGCTCCGTCTTGCCATGCGGATGCGGGTGGTACCAGAGCGTCGCCGCAGGCTGGTTCACGGTCCAGTGCGGGCTGAAGGTCGCGCCCGGAGCGACCATCTGATGCGGACCGCCGTCCATCTTCGCGGGCAGATGCATGCCGTGCCAGTGCACCGTGGATGCCTCGCCCAGCGTGTTCTTGATCTTCACCTCGACCTTCTCGCCGCGCTTCGCACGCAGCGTCGGCCCGAGGAAGTCGCCGTTGAAGCCCCAGGTGGGTGTCTGCTTCCCGGCTCTGAACTCCTTCTGGCCCGCCTGCATGGTCAGTTCGAAGAGCCGGGTTCCGTCGCGCTTCACCGTCGACTTCGCCAGTGGCGGCACGGCCAGCTCGGTGCGGAACTCGGTACCGACCGTGGAGACCTCGGCGTCGGAGTAGAGATACAGAACGCCGCCGCCGAGTGCGAGGCCGATGACGACCACGACCGTCGTGAGAATGATGAGGACGCGCTTCAAGCGAGACATACAACGAGCGTCCCGGCGGGCGCTCGTGGCTACATCGGGGACGGCCCCCAGGCCGTCCCCGAATCAAATCCCTTACCAACTAAGGGATTTCCCCTATGAGGTCTGCTTCGCGACGTAGTCGCGTGCGGCCTTGAGCAGCTCGGGGTGGAGCGCCTCGCCCGCCGCCAGCACCTGGGGCAGCAGCGTCCGCTCCGTGGTCTCGGACCGGAACGCCATGTGGACCGTCACCTCGTGATCCGGCCGGTGCACGATCTCGATCGCGTCACCCGCGCGGATCTCGCCCGGCTCGATCACCCGCAGATACGCGCCGGGCGCGCCCTGCTGCGTGAAGCGCTTGACCCAGCCCTTCTCGTCCAGCCAGCCGGCGAACGTACGACACGGAATGCGGCCGCTCGTCACCTCCAGCACCAGCGTGTCGCCTATCCGCCAGCGCTCGCCGATCCTCGCGCCGCTCACATCGAGCCCGCTCGTCGTGAGGTTCTCACCGAAAGCGCCATTGGTGATCGGCCGCCCCAACTCCCGCTCCCAGAAGTCGAGATCCTCGCGGGCGAACGCGTACACCGCCTGGTCGGTGCCGCCGTGGTGCCGCAGATCGCAGACCGTGTCGCCCGCCACCCCGCCGCCCGCCTCGCCCTTGGGGCCCGGGTCCGTCACCCGTACGGCCCCGTCGGCCGGCTGTTTGTCGATACCGGTCGTACCGCCCGGCGTGTCGGTGTACTCGACGACCTTGGGCCGGCCCACATTCACGGTCAGAAGCTTCATGGACTCACGCTAACCGGCCCGCCCTCAAACGATCTACCCAATAGTTAGCTTCACCTCCAAGGGTCCCTTATATTCGACGCGTGATCGAAGCCCGCCATCTCCGAGTCTTGCGCGCGGTCGCCGCCACCGGCTCCTTCTCCGCAGCGGCGCGCAGCCTCGGCTGTACGCAACCCGCCGTCAGCCAGCAGATGAAGGCGCTCGAGGCGTCCGCGGGCACCCCGCTGCTGATCCGTACGGGCCGTGAGATGCGACTGACCCAGGCGGGGGAAGCCCTCGTACGCCACGCCGCCGGCATCCTCGCCGGGCTGACCGCCGCCGAGGAGGAGATCGCGGCCATCGCCGGTCTGCGGGCCGGCCGGGTGCGCCTTGTGTCCTTCCCCAGCGGCAGCTCCACGCTCGTACCGACCGCGCTCGCCGCCCTGCGCGCGGCCCACCCGGGCACCCGGGTCTCGCTCGTGGAGGCCGAGCCGCCGCGCTCGGTCGAGATGCTGCGGGAGGGCGACTGCGATGTGGCGCTGGCCTTCCGCTACGGCAAGACGGCCGCGGAGTGGGACGACCTGATCGTCCGCCCCCTGCTCACCGACCGCCTTGTCGGACTGGTCCCGGACGGGCACCGGCTCGCCGGTTCACAGGCCGTCGCCATCGGCGATCTCGCCGACGAGTCCTGGATCGCGGGCTGCCCACGCTGCCGCCGCCACCTCGTGGAGGTCTGCGAGGAGGCCGGCTTCACGCCCAGGATCGACTTTGCCACCGACGACTATCCGGCGGTGATCGGCCTGGTGGGCGCGGGTCTCGGCGTCGCTGTGCTGCCCGAGCTCGCGATGGAGTCCGTACGGCTGGGGGGTGCACGCACCGTGACCGTCGAGCCGTCCGTCGAGCGCGAGATCGTGGCGCTCACGCTGCCGGACCTGGCTCAGGTCCCGGCGGTCGCGGCCATGCTCCACCAGTTGAGCCTGGCCGCACCCCGCTGACCCGGCCGCGACCGGCTGGGCCCGGTTGCGCCCGAGGCTCAGGCCGGGCTGGGCCTGGCTGCGCCCGCCGATCCGGCGGGGCTGGGCCTGGCTGCGCCCACTGAATCCGGCCGGGCTGGGCCCGTTCGTGCCCGAGGATCCGGCCACCCCCGTCCGAAGCCCGGGCGGGGGTGGTGCAGGAACGTTTCTTCGAATGTCCTTCGAGCCGCGGCGTCAGTTCCGCGTCACGCCTCCCACGCTGGTGGCCGGGATCAGGCGATGCCGTGCACGCCCCATCAGCTCCTCGCGCTCGTCCTCCGTCAGTCCGCCCCACACGCCGTACGGCTCCCGCACCGCCAGCGCGTGCGCCGCGCACTCCGCGCGGACCGGGCACCTCATGCAGACCTCTTTTGCCGAGTTCTCGCGCGCACTCCGTGCGGCACCCCGCTCGCCCTCGGGGTGGAAGAAGAGAGAGCTGTCCACCCCACGGCAAGCTGCGAGGAGCTGCCAGTCCCACAAATCGGCGTTGGGTCCGGGAAGGCGGGAGAAATCTGCCATAGCGCATGTCCCCTTGAAACCGTGCTGAGTGGATACAGGTCAGGTCGCACACGAGCGGGCTATGAGCCGGGTCCGGCACCCGCACGTGCCTCACGACCGTACATCTACTATGTAAGTAGATGTAAATATGACTCATTGCGAATCTAGCTACAGACACTACAAAAAGGGAAGAAAAGGCGCTAAATGGGGCAGACCTTCCGGGTGAAGGGCCCATGGCCTGCGGTGCTCTCCTCTGCGCACGCCCCCTCACATAGAGTGCTGAAGGCGGAAGTCCGACCCGTAACTCTTTCGAGTGACCGTCGTTGAGAGTGCGGAGGCGGTTGAAAGAACAAGCGCTAGGGCACATGTCCGAGAGCGTTCAACCGCACAGGTGACGAAACGTACCCAGCCTGGAGGCTCAAGGTGACGCGCATCAGCTGCGGAGGGCGGCCATGACATCCGTCCTCGTCTGCGACGACTCCCCGCTTGCCCGAGAGGCGCTCCGCCGCGCGGTTGCCACCGTGCCCGGCGTCGAGCGCGTGACGACCGCGGCCAACGGCGAGGAAGTCCTCCGCCGCTGGGGCGCGGACCGCTCGGACCTGATTCTGATGGACGTACGCATGCCCGGTCTCGGCGGTGTCGAGACCGTCCGGCGGCTGCTGTCCGCCGACCCGGGCGCCCGGATCATCATGCTCACCGTCGCAGAGGACCTGGACGGCGTCGCGCTCGCGGTCGCCGCCGGTGCCCGCGGCTATCTGCACAAGGACGCCTCGCGCGCCGAGCTGCGCGCGACGGTCACTCAGGCCCTCGCCGACCCGACGTGGCGGCTTGCCCCGCGGCGGCTGCGCTCGGCCGAGATGGGCGCCGCGCCCACCCTCACCGCTCGTGAGATCCAGGTGCTCGAGGGCATGAGCCACGGCCGGTCCAACGCCGAGATCGGGCGCGAGCTCTTCCTCTCCGAGGACACCGTGAAGACGCACGCCAGGCGGCTCTTCAAGAAACTGGGAGCCTCGGACCGGGCGCACGCGGTGGCGCTCGGATTCCGCTGGGGCCTGGTCCGCTAGGCCATACGAGTGGTTCGCCGCGGGGGAGTGTCGAACCCCGCCCGCCGTCGGGTGGGCGGGGCGACGGATGGCCGAAGGCATCCGTTTCCCCCGCGATGCCGCATCCTTGAGGAGTGGAGTTCCTCGGGGACAAGTCGGTCGAGCGGAAGAGGAGGGCGCAGGAGATGAGTTCCGGCGCACCTGCTCATAACGCTTCGGTGCACAACATTGGACGCGGTGCCACGGATTCTCAGCCGCCAAGGCACCATGGACCGATGCGCAACGACGAGCCCACGGTGATCGGTGCACTCGTTCACCGTGCCGTCGATGGCGACGAGCAGGCAACGCATGATCTCCTCGCGCACGTCCATCCGCTCGCGCTGCGCTACTGCCGCACCCGGCTCAGCCGGCTGCCGGGCGACGCGCGCCATTTCGTGGAGGACCTCGCACAGGAGGTCTGTGTCGCGGTGCTGATGGCTTTGCCGCGGTACCGGGACACGGGACGGCCCTTCGAGGCCTTCGTGTTCGCCATCGCGTCGCACAAGGTCGCCGATCTTCAGCGGGCCGCCATGCGGCATCCGGGATCGACGGCCGTGCCGTCGGACGAGATGCCCGAGCGGCCCGACGACTCCCTCGGTCCCGAGGAGCGCGCGCTGCTCAGCGATGACGCCGAGTGGGCCAAGAAGCTCCTCGCCAACCTCCCGGAGAATCAGCGCGAGCTGCTGGTGCTGCGGGTCGCGGTGGGGCTGACGGCCGAGGAGACGGGGCAGATGCTGGGCATGTCTCCCGGGGCGGTGCGGGTGGCACAGCACCGGGCGCTCAGCCGGCTGCGCGCACTGGCCGAGCAGTGACCCGTACTGGCCCGGCAGTGAGCCGTACGGCAGTCAGCTGTACGGCAGTGAGCTGTACGGCAGACCTTCGTACGGCACTGAGTCGTGCAGCAGTGAGTCGTACGGCACTTCGCGCACGTATGAACACACAAAGCTGCTCGCTGATCTTGATCGTGGAATGAGACGGCTTCCGAGCCCGTTAGCATGGACATCCGCACCGATCAAGGCCATTTGGGGAAGGTGTCATGACCAACGTCGACGGAGTGCCCGATAAATTCGCGACACTCGGGCTGACCTACGACGATGTGCTGCTGCTGCCAGGTGCCTCGGACATGGCGCCCGACCAGATCGACACCTCCTCGTACATCTCGAAGAACGTACGGGTGAACATCCCGCTGCTGTCCGCCGCCATGGACAAGGTCACCGAGGCCCGGATGGCCATCGCGATGGCCCGGCAGGGCGGCGCCGGTGTGCTGCACCGCAATCTCTCCATCGCCGACCAGGCCAACCAGGTCGACCTGGTCAAGCGCTCCGAGTCTGGCATGGTCACCGACCCGATCACGGTGAACCCCGACGCGACGCTCGCCGACGCCGACCAGCTCTGCGCGAAGTTCCGTATCAGCGGCGTCCCGGTCACCGACCGCGGCGGCAAACTGCTCGGCATCGTCACCAACCGCGACATGGCCTTCGAGTCGGACCGCTCGCGCCAGGTGCGCGAGGTCATGACGCCGATGCCGCTGGTCACCGGCAAGGTCGGGATCTCCGGTGTGGACGCCATGGAGCTGCTGCGCCGGCACAAGATCGAGAAGCTTCCGCTGGTCGACGAGGCCGGTGTGCTCAAGGGCCTGATCACGGTCAAGGACTTCGTCAAGGCCGAGAAGTACCCGATGGCCGCCAAGGACAAGGACGGGCGGCTGCTGGTCGGCGCGGCCGTCGGCGTCGCGGGCGACGCCTTCGAGCGGGCCCAGGCGCTGATCGAGGCGGGCGTCGACTTCATCGTCGTCGACACCGCCCACGGCCACTCCAAGCTGGTCGGCGACATGGTCGCCAAGATCAAGTCGAACTCCTCCGGCGTGGACGTCATCGGCGGCAACATCGCCACCCGCGACGGCGCGCAGGCGCTGATCGACGCCGGTGTGGACGGCATCAAGGTCGGCGTGGGCCCGGGCTCCATCTGTACGACCCGCGTGGTCGCCGGCATCGGCGTACCGCAGGTGACGGCGATCTACGAAGCCTCGCTCGCCGCGAAGGCGGCCGGCGTCCCGGTGATCGGCGACGGCGGTCTGCAGTACTCCGGCGACATCGCGAAGGCGCTGGTCGCGGGCGCGGACACGGTGATGCTCGGCTCGCTGCTCGCCGGCTGCGAGGAGTCGCCGGGCGAGCTGCTCTTCATCAACGGCAAGCAGTTCAAGTCGTACCGTGGCATGGGTTCGCTGGGCGCGATGCAGACCCGTGGCGAGCAGCGTTCCTTCTCGAAGGACCGTTACTTCCAGGAGGGTGTGGCCTCCGACGAGAAGCTGGTGCCCGAAGGCATCGAGGGCCAGGTGCCCTACCGGGGTCCGCTCTCCGCGGTCGTGCACCAGCTGACCGGCGGTCTGCGGCAGTCGATGTTCTACGTCGGCGGCCGGACGGTGCCGGAGCTGCAGGACCGCGGCCGGTTTGTGCGGATCACCTCGGCGGGGCTCAAGGAGAGCCACCCGCACGACATCCAGATGACGGTCGAGGCGCCGAACTACAGCAGGAAGTAACGCGTTCCCCGGTGAGGGGCGGTTCCGGAATTCCCGGGGCCGCCCCTCCCGCATGTGTCGGGGATACTGGAGCGGCAGACGTAGAGGGAAAGGCCACACATCGTGACTGAGATCGAGATCGGGCGCGGCAAGCGCGGCCGCCGGGCGTACGCGTTCGATGACATCGCCGTCGTACCGAGCCGGCGCACCCGGGACCCGAAGGAGGTCTCGATCGCCTGGCAGATCGACGCCTACCGCTTCGAGCTGCCCTTCCTGGCCGCTCCGATGGACTCGGTGGTCTCCCCGCAGACCGCGATCCGCATCGGTGAGCTGGGCGGTCTCGGCGTGCTGAACCTCGAGGGTCTGTGGACCCGGTACGAGGACCCGCAGCCGCTGCTCGACGAGATCGCCGACGAGATGGACGAGACCGCGGCGACCCGCCGTCTGCAGGAGATCTACGCCGCTCCGATCAAGGAGGAGCTGATCGGGCAGCGGATCAAGGAGGTGCGCGACTCGGGTGTGGTGACGGCCGCCGCGCTCTCGCCGCAGCGCACCGCGCAGTTCTCCAAGGCCGTTGTGGACGCCGGTGTGGACATCTTCGTCATCCGCGGTACGACGGTCTCGGCCGAGCATGTCTCGGGCGCGGCCGAGCCGCTGAACCTGAAGCAGTTCATCTACGAGCTCGATGTGCCGGTGATCGTGGGCGGCTGCGCCACCTACACGGCCGCGCTGCACCTGATGCGTACGGGAGCCGCGGGCGTGCTGGTCGGCTTCGGCGGCGGGGCCGCGCACACCACGCGCAACGTCCTGGGCATCCAGGTCCCGATGGCGACGGCGGTGGCCGATGTGGCCGCGGCCCGCCGGGACTACATGGACGAGTCGGGCGGCCGGTATGTGCACGTCATCGCGGACGGTGGCGTGGGCTGGTCGGGCGATCTGCCCAAGGCGATCGCATGCGGCGCGGACGCGGTGATGATCGGCTCCCCGCTGGCCCGGGCGACGGATGCGCCGGGCCGCGGCCACCACTGGGGCATGGAGGCGGTCCACGAGGACGTGCCGCGCGGCAAGCTGGTGGACCTGGGCATCGTGGGCACGACCGAGGAGGTCCTCGCCGGTCCCTCGCACAGCCCCGACGGGTCGATGAACTTCTTCGGCGCGCTGCGGCGGGCGATGGCGACGACGGGTTACAGCGAGCTCAAGGAGTTCCAGCGCGTCGAGGTGACGGTGGCGGACTCGCAGCACCGCCGCTGACGCCGCTGGTCCGTACGGTTCGTGCGCAGAAGGGCCCCGCACCTGGTGGTGCGGGGCCCCTTCGCTTGCGTGGATCAGTCGTTGGCCTTCTTGGCGCCGGCGAACGCGGCGACCGCGCCGATGGCGAGGAAGACGTAGGACATGAAGTCCGCCGCTTCCTTCCACACCTTGGTCAGGTCGCTGAAGTGGTTGAAGAAGTACTCCGTGAAGGAGAGGTCGCCCAACTTCGTGAAGATGACCGCGATGGCGACCAGCTGGCCCAGATACACGGCGCCGAGCGCGAGCACCGCGCTGATGACCGGCAGGGCCGGGTTGCGGCCGCCGACCTTGGCGGCGGCGAAGCCGACGAGGAAGCCGACGCCGATGGCCGCGTAGCCGATCTCGCGCTCGATGGCACCGCCGATGGCGCCGTACGCGCCCGCGGCGACCAGCGCGGCGACGATCGCGGCCACCAGGCCGAGGCCGATGTTGTCGCGGACCGGGGCCGACGGCGGAGTCGGGGCGTACGGGGCGTCGCCACCGGGCGCGTCGGCGAACGGGTTGCCGGACGGCGGTGGAACGGGCTGGCTCATGTGGAAATCCCCCCAGGGACGGATGCGTCGCACGAGAGTGCGAGCGGAGGTCCCGGAGACTAGCAGTCCGGTCCGACAGCGCGGCACTCAGTTATGAAGCTGTTGGGGAGACTCAGAGGCGGTGTGCCGCGCCGGCCGGGGTGGCACCCCTTGTGTCGAGGAGGAGTTGGGCCTTGACCGCCAGACCTTGGAGGTCGTACGTGCGGTGATGCTGGAGCAGCACCGTCAGATCCGCGTTGGCCGCGGCCTCGTACAGGGAGTCCGCTCGGGGGACGGGAACGTCACGCACGCGCCAGTCGGGGACGTACGGGTCGTGGTAGCTGACGGCCGCGCCCAGATCCATCAGACGGCGGGCGATCTCGGTCGCGGGGGAGCGCTCCGGGTCGGGGAGGTCCGGCTTGTAGGTGATGCCCAGGAGCAGCACGCGCGCTCCGCGGACCGATTTGCCGTGCTCGTTGAGGAGGGTGGCGCAGCGCTGGATGACGTACCGCGGCATCCGGGAGTTGATCTCCTGCGCGAGGCCGACCATCCGCAGCGGGTGACCGGGGACGCGGCCGGTGTGCGGGGCGACGCCTGGGACGTCCGGGCCGCCTGGGGCGCCCGAGTCCCTGGGGTCCCTGGAGTCCCTGGAGTCCCTCGGGTCCCTCGGGTGTCCCAGGTCGCTCAGGTCGCTCAGGTCGCCCGGGTTCCTCGGGTTCCTCGGGTCGCTCGGGTCCAGGGGGACGCCGTGGCCGCCGACGCCGGGCCCGGGGCGGAAGGCCTGGAAGCCGAAGGGCTTGGTCTCGGCGCAGCGGATGACGTCCCAGAGGTCGACCCCGAGGTCGTGGCAGAGCACCGCCATCTCGTTGACCAGGGCGATGTTGACGTGCCGGAAGTTCGTTTCGAGGACTTTGACGGTCTCGGCCTCGCGGGGTCCGCGCGCGCGGACCACCTTGTCGGTGAGGCGGCCGTAGAAGGCGGCGGCCGATTCGGTGCAGGCGGGGGTGAGGCCGCCGATGACCTTGGGAGTGTTGGCGTAGCCGTGGGTGCGGCTGCCCGGGTCGACGCGGCTGGGCGAGTACGCGAGATGGAAGTCCCGCCCGGCACGCAGCCCCGACCCTTGTTCAAGGATCGGGCGGAGGAAGTTCTCGGTGGTGCCGGGCTGTACGGCCGATTCGAGCAGCACCGTGGTGTGCGGGCGCAGCCGCGCGGCGAGTGCCCGGGCGGCCTCGCCGAGTGCCGAGAGGTCCAGGGCGCCGTCGCCGCGGAGGGGGGTGGGGGCGCAGATGGCGGCGGTGCGGACCCGGCCGAGCTCGGCCGCGTCGGTGACGGTCCGAAAGCCGGAGGAGAGCATGCGGCGGACGTCGGCCGGGGTGCGGCCCGCTGCCGGTTCGGCGAGCTGGCGCGGGTCGGTGTCGTAGCCGATGGTCTCGATGCCGGCGGCAACGGCGGCCTGGGCGAGGGGCAGGCCGAGATGTCCGAGTCCGATGACGGCGAGATCTGCGGGCATGGTTTTGGCCGTCCTTCCCTTAACCCGAGGAGGCAGAAAGCGCAAGCCCTGTGGGCAGAACGGGCATGCGCAATGTCAGACTAGGCGTAAATATGACCGATATGCCGCATTGCGAGCTTGTGGCTGTCCGAGTGTTATCCACAGGCGGTGGCTGAAGTCGTCGACTGCGGACAGAATCGACGTTGTGAGCCCGACTGCAGGGGCCGTACGGGGGCGACGGGAGGCAGCAGTGAGGACAGCGACACTGGGACCCGAGGAGCGTGCAGAAGCGCTCGCCGGGATGGCCGAGCGTGAACTGGACGTGCTGGTGGTGGGCGCGGGCGTGGTCGGAGCAGGGACCGCGCTGGACGCCGCGACACGAGGGCTCTCCACCGGACTTGTCGAGGCGCGTGACTGGGCCTCGGGCACATCGAGCAGGTCGAGCAAGCTGATCCACGGCGGGCTGCGCTATCTGGAGATGCTTGACTTCGCGCTCGTGAGGGAAGCGCTGAAGGAGCGCGGGCTGCTGCTGGAACGGCTGGCGCCTCACCTGGTGAAACCGGTGCCGTTCCTCTATCCGCTGCAGCACAAGGGCTGGGAACGGCTGTACGCCGGATCGGGCGTCGCACTGTACGACGCAATGTCGGTGTCCTCGGGGCACGGGCGCGGGCTGCCCGTCCACCGGCATCTGTCGCGGCGGCAGGCGCTGCGGGTCGCGCCCGCTCTGAAGAAGGACGCCCTGGTCGGGGCCCTGCAGTACTACGACGCCCAGATGGACGACGCGCGCTATGTGGCGACGCTGGTGCGGACGGCCGCGAGCTATGGGGCCCAAGTGGCCAGCCGGGCCCGTGTGATCGGCTTTCTGCGGGAGGGGGAACGGGTCGTAGGGGCGCGAGTGCAGGACGTGGAGGCCGGCGGGGAGTACGAGATCCGGGCCAAACAGGTCGTCAATGCGACCGGGGTGTGGACGGACGACACCCAGGCGCTGATCGGGGAGCGCGGGCAGTTCCATGTGCGCGCGTCCAAGGGCATCCATCTGGTGGTGCCCAAGGACCGGATCCACTCGACGACCGGGCTGATCCTGCGGACCGAGAAGTCGGTGCTGTTCGTCATCCCCTGGGGCAGGCACTGGATCGTGGGGACGACGGACACCGACTGGGACCTCGACAAGGCGCATCCGGCCGCCTCCAGCGCAGACATCGACTATCTGCTGGAACACGTGAACTCGGTGCTGGCCGTACCGCTGACCCGGGACGACGTCGAGGGGGTGTATGCGGGGCTGAGGCCGCTGCTCGCCGGGGAGTCGGACGCGACCAGCAAGCTGTCGCGCGAGCACACGGTGGCGCATCCGGTACCGGGCCTGGTGGTCGTGGCGGGCGGCAAGTACACGACGTACCGAGTGATGGCGAAGGACGCGGTGGACGAGGCGGTGCACGGCCTCGACCAGCGGGTGGCCGCGTGCGTCACGGAGAACGTGCCACTGGTCGGCGCCGAGGGGTACGCGGCGCTGTGGAACGCGCGGGCGAGGATCGCGGCGCGGACGGGGCTTCATGTGGTGCGCGTGGAGCACCTGTTGAACCGGTACGGCTCGCTGGCGGAGGAGCTGCTGGCGCTGATCGCCGACGACCCGACGCTCGGGGAGCCGCTGGCCAATGCGGACGACTATCTGCGTGCGGAGATCGCCTATGCCGCATCGCATGAAGGGGCGCGGCACTTGGACGACGTACTGACCCGGCGGACCCGGATCTCGATCGAGACCTTCGACCGCGGGACGCGCAGTGCGCTCGAGTGCGCGGAGCTGATGGCGCCGGTGCTGGGGTGGGACAAGGGGCAGATCGAGAAGGAGGTCGAGCACTACGAGAAGCGTGTGGAGGCGGAGCGCGAGTCGCAGCGGCAGCCGGACGATCTGACGGCGGACGCGGCACGGCTGGGGGCGCCGGACATCGTGCCGATCTGATCCCGACGGCGCGCGTACAGGGCCCCGACCAGCGAGGCGGTGAGCTTTACCCAGAGTAGTGGCATGGTGGGTGGTCCCAACCTCCCGGCCCGTCCCGAGGGACGGCGGACCCGGGAGCAGCGCCGGTCCCGGAGTGAGAGACAATGGAGGCTCTGCCAGGGCGGGTTACCGCATCGCGCGGGAAGCGGCAGGCGCGGGGCGAAGATCAGGGATCGCAGAGGGGACGCATGTCGGAGGCTGAGCAGTCGCGGGAGCCCCAGCGGGACACGGCCGAAGAGCCGCGGGAGCGGCAGGAGTTGGCGTCGGAAGCGGCCGGGGGCGCGCCGGATCCGGAATCCGAGCCGACGTCGGGCGGGGGTGCCGAGTCGGCCAAGGCGGCAGGGCCGGATTCGGTCAAGGCGGCGGGTGCCGAGTCGGCCAAGGCGGCAGCGCCGGATTCGGTCAAGAGGGTGGGGTCCGAGTCGGTCAAGGCAGCGGGGTCCGAGAGTGGGGCCGAACGGGGCTCCGGGCAGCGTGAGTCGGCCGGGGCGAAGAAGCCGGCCGCCGACGCGTCGGGTCAGGCGGCTGCGAAGGACTCCGGTACGGGTGCGGCACAGGGTGACGCGGCCGAGGCCGGCCGTGACGGCAAGGCGGGCGTGGCCACGGCGGGTGCGGCCAAAGCGGGGGCGACCAAAGCGGGCGCAGGCAAGGCGGGCGCAGGCAAGGCGGAAGCCGAGGGCCGGTTGCTCGCCGGGCGGTATCGGCTCGGCGGGGTGCTCGGGCGCGGCGGCATGGGCACCGTCTGGCGGGCCGTCGACGAGACCCTCGGCCGTACCGTCGCCGTGAAGGAGCTGCGCTTCCCCAACAGCATCGACGAGGACGAGAAGCGCCGGCTCATCACGCGTACGCTGCGCGAGGCCAAGGCGATCGCCCGGATCCGCAACAACAGCGCGGTGACGGTCTACGACGTCGTTGACGAAGATGACCGCCCGTGGATCGTCATGGAGCTCGTCGAGGGCAAGTCGCTCGCCGAAGCCGTGCGCGAGGACGGCACGCTGACGCCGCGGCGGGCCGCCGAGGTCGGGCTCGCGATCCTCGACGTACTGCGTTCCGCGCATCGCGAGGGCATCCTGCACCGCGATGTGAAGCCGTCCAATGTGCTGATCGCCGAGGACGGACGCGTCGTGCTCACCGACTTCGGCATCGCTCAGGTCGAGGGTGACCCGTCGATCACCTCGACCGGCATGCTCGTCGGCGCCCCCTCGTACATCTCGCCCGAGCGGGCCCGTGGCCACAAGCCCGGACCGGCCGCCGACCTCTGGTCGCTCGGCGGGCTGCTGTACGCGAGCGTCGAGGGCTGCCCTCCGTACGACAAGGGCTCGGCGATTGCGACGCTGACCGCCGTGATGACCGAGCCGCTCGACCCGCCGAAGAACGCGGGCCCGCTGGAGGAGGTCATCTACGGCCTCCTTGTCAAGGATCCCGCGCAGCGGCTCGACGACGCGGGCGCGCGGGCGTTGCTCACCGATGTGCTGCACGCACCCGAGACGCCCGAGCAACCCGTGGAGCCCGAGCCGCCGGCGGATGCCACCCGGGTCATCGGGCTGCCGCCGCTGCCCCCCGCGCCGCCGGAGGCGAGGGCGAAGGACCCCGGCGCCGACCGGGTGCGCGGGGCGCTGCGCTCCGTACGCAACGCTGCCGCTGCTGCGGCCGCCAAGCCCGAGTCGACGAAGCCGCAGCCCACGCCCGCGGCCACGCAGTCCGCCGCGCCTGCGCCGGTGCGCGCGCCGCTCACCGATGTGGTGCCCCGGCGCACCCTGGTGATCATCGCGATCGTCGCCGCGCTCGCCGTACTGATCACCGTGCTCGTCCTGACGCTGGGTGACGACAAGGGAAGCCAGAACAAGACCAAGGGCGACAAGAGGACTTCGGCCGGAGCCACGAGCGGCAACAACGGCAAGACCAAGGACAAGGGCAAGGCCGACGACAAGGGCACCGGCACCGGTACCGGCCAGGGCGGCGGCGCGAGCACCGGCGGCAAGGGCGGGCAGCCGTCGGGGAAGCCCAAGACCGACGACGCCGCGGGCGGGATCACTGTGCCCCCGGGGTATGCGATGGTCTCCAACGACCAGTTCCGTTTCTCCATGGCCATGCCCAATGGCTTCCATCTCACCGGGACGGCCGGTGAGAACTCCGGCGGGATATTCAGCCTCAACGGCGGCTTCCCGCGCATCCAGGTCGACTTCGGCGACAGCCCCAAGGACGACGCGGTCGCCGCCTGGAGCGCTGCGGTCGCCGGGGCACGCGCCAGCAGCGACGGCTTCAAGCAACTGGGCATCGCAAGAGTCAGGTACAACGGCTATCCGACCGTTGCCGACTGGAAGTTCGAGCGCAATCAGGGCGGCGAGCGGGTACGGGTGCTCAACAGGGGCTTCAAGGTGGACGACGAGCGCGGTTACGCGATCATGATCACCTGCAAGGCGAGCGAATGGCAGAGCACGGAGTGCGAGACCTTGCGCAAGACGGCGTTCGCCACATTCAAGCCCAAGGACTGAGCAAGGCCACGTATCGTGAGAGCCCGCGGACGGTACGCAGCCGCAAGAGGTCGTAAGAGGCCGTCAAACGACCGGAATTGACGGTTTGTTACGGGTCCCGGGACCGTCCGGGGGACAGCGCGCTTGTGGGGAGGCGACGTGGACGACTATGCGGGAAGGGTGCTCGCCGACCGCTACCGCCTGCCGCTGCCGCCCTCGGACGAGTTCGAACTGGTCGAGACCCGGGCGTTCGATACATACAGCGGGCAGGAAGTCCTGGTGCGGCAGGTGCCGTTGCCGGAGGTGCTGGAGGCGGAGGTCGTCGACGCGGACGGCCTGGCGGGTGCGGCGGTGCCGCGCCGGACCCAGGGGCGTACGACGCGGCGGCCCACGGACCCGGCGGTGCGGCGCGCCATCGAGGCGGCGCAGGCGGCCGCGCAGATTCCCGACCACCCGCGTCTGGACCAGGTCTTCGACGTCTTCGCGGAGGGCGGTTCGCTCTGGATAGTGAGCGAACGCGTCGCCGCGCGGCCGCTTGCCGCGCTGCTTGCGGAGAGGCCGCTCAGCCCGTACCGGGCGGCCGAGGTCGCCTCCGACGTCCTCACCGCGCTGCGGGTGCTGCATGGGCACGGCTGGACCCACCGGAACATCACCACCCGTACGGTGCTCGTCTGCGACGACGGGCGGGTGGTCCTGACCGGACTGGCGTCGGGTGCGGCGGAGGAGGCGCTGTGCGGCTACGCGCCGGTGCCGGGTCCTCCGGACGAGTCGGCGGGGGTGCCGGGGCCGTCCGAAGAGCCGTTGCCGGAAGAGCCGTCGGCTGAAGAGCCTTCGCCGGTGGAGGCGGAGGTGTACGCGGATCCGGACGACGACGGTCCGTACGAGGCTTCGCCCGACGCCCGGGCCGCGCTGCCGGGCCCCGCGACCAGTGCGCCGGACGTCCGGGCCGCCCGGGCGGGCGCGATCGCGGCGTACCGCGCGGGCGCGCGGGCCGCGGCGCGGATCAGCGAGGACCAGCGCGAGGGCGACCGTCCGGTTCAGGCCGGCTCCGACCCGGACTGGTGGGCAAGGCGCCCCGGCGAGCCGGGCCCGGACCTCAACATCGATGACGAGATCGATGACGAGATCGACGAGGACGAGGACGAGGGCGAGGGCGAGGGCGAGGGCGGCGGCTGGCCCGGCCCCGGCCGCGCCAGGCTGGCCGGGACATGGCACGACCGCCCCTTCCCGTCCCAGGACGGCCCGGGCCCCATCCCGGCGGGCAGCGGCAGCGGCACGGGCCCGACCGGCACTGGTGCCACGCCCGGCACCGGCGCCACGCCCGCGGGCGGCAGCGGCTCCGCAGGCGGCCCGCCCGCCGCCGAACTGCCGTACGGCGCCCGCCCCGCGCTCCCGGGTCCTGCGCGCGTCGTCCGGGCGGACAACGATCCGTACGGCGCCCGCCCCGCGCTCCCCGGCCCCGCACGCGCCGCTGACAATCACCCGTACGGCGCCCGCCCGGCCCTGCCCGGTCCTGCGCGCGCCGCCCAGGCGAGCAGCAGCGACCCCTACGGCGCCCGCCCCGCCCTCCCCGCTGCGCGCACCAGTCCCGCGACCGGCAGTGTGCCGCCCGTCGGCGGTCACGGTGGGACCGCCCGGGAAGCCCTGCGGGCCGATTCCCAGCGGCAGCCCGTCGTGGCCGGTGCCCAGGCGCCCAGCGGGCGGTGGGACGAGATCGTCGCGGGCAGCACCGCGCCCGCGTACCGCGGCCCCGCCACGCCCCTCGCCGCCGAGCGGGCCCGGCAGGCGCGCATCGCCGTCGTCGGGGCCGTCACCGAGCGATGGGCCCCCGAGCAGGCCGGACCCGTCCACGAGAACTGGCAGTTGGCCGCCCCCGTCGGCCCCGCCACCGACCTCTGGGCGCTGGGCGCGCTGCTGTTCCGGGCCGTGCAGGGCCATGCCCCGTACCCTGAGGAGAGCGCCGTCGAGCTGGTCCAGCTCGTCTGCGCCGAGCCGCCCGCCTTCGCCGAGGAGTGCGGGCCGCTGCGCCCCGTCGTCGAGTCGCTGCTGCGCCAGGACCCCACGGAGCGCCCGGACTTCGAGGAGCTGCGCGGCTGGCTGCGTTCGCTCGTGCGGTCCGCTCCCGAGCCCGAGGCCGGGATGGATGTCGTGCCTGTCCCCTCGGGTGCGGTCGACGGCTCCCGGCTGCCTGTCGTACGCCGCCGGGGCGAGCTCGTGCGCAAGCGCCGCGGCTCGGCCGAGGTCGTGCACGGCCGCCACCGCCACAAGAAGGCCAGGCCCGAGCGGCGCGGGCCGCGCTCGCTGGGCCGCGTCCTGCTGCTGCTGATACTTCTGCTCCTGGTCGCAGCCGTGGCGTATGCCGTGCTCTTCATGCCGAAGTCCCAGCCGCAGCAGCGCGAGGAGTCCCAGGGCAAGAACGGCGGGCGTCCGCCGGCCTCCAGTCCGAGCCCGTCCCGTACCGTCCAGGACAACAACAAGCCGACCACCCCGGCCACCAGTTCCGGCGCCCAGCAGCCCCAGACCTCTGCCCCTGCCGGAAACCTCCCCCATGGCTACACATTGCGGAAGGACCCGGAAGGTTTCGAGACGGCTGTGGACAAGACGTGGCAGCGCCGCCCCATCAACGACATAGGCCAAGTCCGTTACACCGACGGAGATTTCACACTGATCGTCGTCCCCGGTCGGGACACTGTGAAAGCGAACGGCAACGACCCGCTGACGTACCAGCGCGACAAGGAGCGCGAGCTGCAGCCGTGGCGGAACTCCTCCTGGGCCGGGGCGTCCGGGCTGCGGCGCATCGATGTCGGGCAGCAGGCCATGGCCGAGGGCCAGTTCACCTGGCGGGACAGCAGCGGCCGCGAGGTGTTCGTACGCAATCTCGTCCTGATCGTCGGCGGCAACTACCACGTCATCCAGGTGATCGGCCCGGAGGATCAGCGCGACAAGGTGACGGAGGTCTACCGGGAAGCCACCACCGCCTACCGCACCACCCGCTGACCGTCCACCACGCCAGGCGCTAGCATCACGGCGAGGTCACTTGAGGCATCCGGGGTTCCGCGCCCGTACATCCCCTCCGTAACCTGTCATCCCAAGGAACTGGGCGGGGGACGTGGAACATTCTCAGAGTCAGAGCACCGGAGCAGGTCTTCTGCTCGCCGGGCGGTACCGGCTGAGCGAGACCATCGGCAGCGGTGGCATGGGCAAGGTCTGGCGCGCACACGACGAGGTGCTGCACCGGATCGTCGCGGTCAAGGAGCTGACCGCCGGGCGTTATGTCTCCGAGGCCGACCGGATCGTCCTGCACGCCCGCACCCAGAAGGAAGCCCGGGCCGCGGCCCGGATCAGCCACCCCGGCGTCGTCACCGTCCATGACGTGCTCGAGCACGACGACCGGCCCTGGATCGTCATGCAGTACGTCGACGGGCCCTCGCTCGCCGATGCGGCCAAGGAGTCCGGGCGCATACCGGCCACCGAAGCCGCCCGTATCGGACTGCATGTGCTGCGCGCGCTGGGCGCCGCGCACGCCGCAGGGGTGCTCCACCGGGACGTCAAGCCCGCGAACGTCCTGCTCAACCGGGACGGCCGGGCGCTCATCACCGACTTCGGGATCGCCGCGATAGAGGGCGACGCGACCATCACCAGGACCGGCGAAATCGTCGGGTCCATCGACTACTTGGCCCCCGAGCGGGTGCGCGGCGGCGATCCCGGGCCCGCCTCCGACCTCTGGTCGCTGGGCGCGACGCTGTACACGGCGGTGGAGGGTGAGTCGCCGTTCCGGCGCTCGTCGCCGCTGTCCAGCATGCAGGCCGTCGTGGGCGAGGAGCCCCGCCACCCCGACAACGCCGGCCCGCTGGCGCCCGTCATCATGGCGCTGCTGCGCAAGGACCCCGCTGCCCGCCCGTCGGCGGCCGAGGCCGAGCAGATGCTGGCGGAAGCGATGGGAGAGCGCCGGGCAGCGCCGCGGAATGCGCCGGTGCCGCCCCAGCGGACCACGGAGCCGCACACCCGGCCCCAGACCACTCAGCTGCCGACGCCGACGCCGACGCCGACGCCGCACGCTCCGGTACCCGCCGTCGGTCCCGACCCGGCCCCTGCCCCCAAGCCCCGGCGCAGTGGCCGGCTGCGCAGGGCGGCGCTCGTCGTCGTCCTCGCGGCGGTCGTCGGCGTCGGCGCGGGCTTCGCGGCCATGAAGTACGCGCGCGGCGACAACGATGGCGCAGCGTCCACCGGCAGCCAGTCGACGAAGCAGCCGAAGCAGCCGGGGCAGTCCTCGGGCCTGCCGGCCGGCTGGCGTCGCGTGGAGGACCCGGCGGGCTTCACCCTCTGGGTACCGGACGGCTGGACGCGCCAGACGGACGGCGACCAGATCGACTACACGCCCGACAACGGCCGCCACCGCATCCGGATCAGCAGCAACACGTCGCCGGACTTCGAGAATCCGTACATGCACATGCTGGACATGGAGAAGAGCCTCGAGAAGCGGCTTCCCCAGTACAAGAGGCTGAAGCTGGGCCCCAACACCTACCGCGACCAGACGAACTCCGCGCTCTGGGAGTTCACCTGGACCGAGAAGAAGACCTTCCCCGGTCCGCGGCGGGCCATTGACCAGATGTACGACGAGGACGACGGCACGGAGTACGCCCTCTACATGTCGGGTCCGGCCGAGGACTGGGCGACGACCCGCGCGCAGTTCGACACCATGCTCCGTGGCTGGCGGCCTCCGGGCATGATGGACGAAGGCTGATCGAGAGGGAGTTGCGTGTCCGAGGAAACGCGGCTGATCGCGGGCCGCTACCGGCTCCTTGACCGGCTGGGGCGCGGGGGCATGGGCACCGTCTGGCGCGCGGACGACGAGTTGCTGGGTCGTCGCGTGGCCGTCAAGGAGCTCCATCCGGAGGATGCACGGGGCGGGCGCAACGCGTCCCCGTACACCTCGACGGCTGCGCCGCTGCGCGAGGCCCGAGCCGTCGCCCGGGTCAAGCATCCGCATGTGATCGTCGTCCATGACGTGGTCGTCGACGACGGGCTTCCGTACATCGTCATGGAGCTGGTCGACGGCGGCTCGCTGGCCGAGCAGATCGCGCGCCGCGGTCCCGTCGATGTGGCGGAGGCGGCGCGTATCGGGCTTGCGCTGCTCGGCGCGCTGCGGGCCGCGCACGAGCTCGGAGTGCTGCACCGTGATCTGAAGCCCGCCAACGTACTGATCGAGGAGTCCACTGGGCGGGTCGTGCTGACCGACTTCGGCATCGCGCAGCTCGCCGGGTCCACGACGATCACCGATTCGGGGTCGTTCGTGGGATCGCCCGAGTACACCGCGCCGGAGCGGATGCAGGGCGTCACGGCGGGGCCCGAGTCGGATCTGTGGTCGCTGGGGGTGCTGCTGTGCGCGGCGGTGAGCGGTGAATCGCCGTTCCGCCGGGACTCGTTGGGCGGCATTCTGCACGCGGTCGTCGAGGACGAGATCCGTCCGCCCGCGCAGGCCGCGCCGCTGCTGCCGGTCGTGCTGGGTCTCCTCGAGCGGGCTCCGGAGAGCCGACTGAGCGCGACGCAGGCGGAGGAACTGCTGCGTACCTACGTCACAACGGGCGCGGTGCCGGTGCGGCACACCCCCACGAGGCAGGACGCGCCGAGTGTGACCGCGCCACCGCCCCCTCCCACGCCCGCCCGTAACAGGCGTACGCCGTTGCTGGTCGCGGCCGCCCTGGTGGCCGCCCTCGCCGGGGCGGGAGGGGCGGCTGTGGTTCTGCTCGGCGATGACGGAGGGAACACGGCGGCATCGGGGCATCCGACCGTGAGCAGCACGCCGTCGATCCGTACGGCACAGTCACCGGCTGCTGACGCGAAGCCCACCCCCACCGTGACCGTCACCGCCCCAACGGCCGCCAGGCCCAAGGCGCCCGAGGGCTATCTCACGGTCGCGGACCCGGACGGTTTCGTACTTACCATCCCCGAGGGCTTCCTCCGTTCCGAGGACGACAAGCGGGTCTACTACATGGCGCCGGACAAGGGCATCAGGATCGGTGTACGCGTGCAGCCGGCCACCGCCGAGGGGCCGCTCGGCACGATGCGCCGCTCGGACGCCGAGGGATCCAGCACCAACCCCGGCTACCGCGCCGGCAAGGTCACCCCCACCACGCACAACGGACTGTCGGCCGCGCTCTGGGAGTTCACCTGGGACGGTTTCTCCACGGCGGAGGGGCCCCGGCACACGTTCGACATCTGCTGGGACGAGGGCGGGAAGATGTACGACGTCTGGGTGTCCGCCCCGGTCGGCAAGGCCGACGAGGCGCGGCGGCACTTCGACACCATGCTGGATTCCTTCACCCTTCAGAGGTGAAGCGGGGGCAGGATCTCTTCCGCGGTGTGCGCGACCGTCTGAAGCTCCGAAAACTGTCTGAACCTCGGAGAAGCGGAGACGAGCCCCTGATCAGGGCTTATCTGCCAGCGATCGCTGGCACGGTGGTGAGGGCCGTGTGAAAAGCCGTTACCGGCGGGTACCCAAAGTTCCGGATGGCGCATACTCTCGCCCCCATGACGGACTCGCAGGCCCCCGCCGCCGCCCTCGGCACCAATCCGACAGCCGCCGCCCCGGCCGGTGCGCGCACCGCCGCCGACGTGGTCACCCCCGAGGTGGTCGCCCAGCTCACGCGCGGTGTGATCGGCTCCGGCCGTACCGCCAACCACACCCCGTTCACCGGGGAGAAGCTGGCGGACCTGCCCGAGTCCACACCCGAGGACGTGGCGGAGGCCTTCGCGCGCGCCCGCGCCGCCCAGCCCGCCTGGGCCGCGACCCCGGCCCGCGCCCGCGCCGCCGTCCTGCTCCGTTTCCACGACCTCGTCCTTGAGCGCCAGGCCGAGGTGCTCGACCTGATCCAGCTGGAGACGGGCAAGGCCCGGCTGCACGCGCACGAAGAGGTCCTGGCCGTCGCGGTCGCCGCCCGACACTACGGCCGCAAGGCCCCTGCGTATCTCAGGCCCAAGCGGCACACCGGCGTCGTACCCGTGCTCACCAGGACCACCGAACTGCGCCAGCCGCGTGGTGTCGTCGGCCAGATCGCGCCATGGAACTACCCGTTCGAGCTCTCCGTCGGCGATGCGCTGCCCGCCTTCGTGTCCGGCAACGCCGTCGTGATGAAGCCCGACACCGAGACCGCGCTGACCGCCCTGTGGGCCCGCGATCTGCTGATCGAGGCGGGCCTGCCCGCCGAGGTCTTCCAAGTGGTCCTGGGCGAGGGCCCCGTCGTCGGCCCCGAGGTCGTCAAGCACGCGGACTACGTCTCCTTCACCGGCTCCACGCGCACCGGCCGCGAGGTCGCCCAGGGCGCGGCGGCCCGCCTCATCGGCGTCTCCCTCGAGCTCGGTGGCAAGAACGCCATGCTGGTGCTGCACGACGCGGACATAGACAAGGCAGCGGCCGGAGCGGTCCGCGCCTGCTTCTCCTCGGCCGGGCAGCTGTGCATCTCCATCGAGCGGCTGTACGTCCACGAGTCGATCGCGGACGAGTTCGTCGAGCGCTTCGCCGCCCGTACGAAGGCGATGCGCCTCGGCAACTCCCTTGCGTACGGGGCCGACATGGGCTGTCTCGTCGGCGAGCGTCAGCTGGAGACCGTCAGCCGCCATGTCGAGGAGGCCGTCGCCAAGGGCGCGACACTCGTCGCGGGCGGCGTCGCCCGCCCCGACATCGGCCCGCTGTTCTACGAGCCCACCATCCTCGACGGCGTCGAGGCCCCGATGGCCGTCTGCACCGAGGAGACCTTCGGTCCTGTCGTCTCCATCTACCGCTTCAAGGACGAGGACGAGGTCGTCGAGCAGGCCAACGCGACTCCGTACGGCCTGAATTCGAGCGTCTGGACGCGCGACGGCCGCCGCGGCCACGCCGTTGCCGCGAAGCTGCGCACCGGCACGGTCAACATCAACGAGGGGTATGCACCGGCGTACGGCAGCGTGCAGTCCCCGATGGGCGGGATGAAGGACTCCGGCCTCGGCCGGCGGCACGGCTCGGAGGGCATTCTCAAGTACACCGAGGCCCAGACCATCGCCCAGCAGCGACTGCTCCCGCTGGCCCCGTCGCTGGGCATGGACGACGAGAAGTACGCGGCGTTCATGAGCCGGTCCCTGAAGGCGATGAAGGCCCTGCGCCTGCGCTGATACAGCCCCTTACGCACCGAGGAGAGCCATGCCCGAGGTATCCCCTGCCCAGAATCAGGACGACCCGCTCCACGACGAGTACGACTACGACGTCATCGTCGTCGGCTCGGGCTTCGGCGGCTCGGTCTCCGCGCTGCGGCTGACCGAGAAGGGCTACCGGGTCGGGGTCCTGGAGGCGGGCCGCCGCTTCACCCGCGAGACGCTGCCCAAGAACTCCTGGGATCTGCGCAACTTCCTGTGGGCCCCGGCCCTCGGCCTCTTCGGCATCCAGCGCATCCATCTGCTCGGCAATGTGATGGTGCTGGCGGGCGCGGGGGTGGGCGGCGGTTCGCTGAACTACGCCAACACCCTCTACGTACCGCCGAAGCCCTTCTTCGACGACCCGCAGTGGAAGGACATCACCGACTGGCAGGAGGAGCTGACGCCGTACTACGACCAGGCCCGGCGGATGCTCGGCGTGCGGCTCAATCCGACGATGACGCCCTCGGACGTCCATCTCAAGGCGACCGCACAGGCCATGGGGATCGGCGACACGTTCCACCTGGCGCCGGTCGGAGTCTTCTTCGGGGACGGCGACGACGCCGACGGCAGGGCGAAGGCCGCGCCGGGGACGGAGGTCGCCGACCCATACTTCGGCGGCGTCGGGCCGTCCCGCAAGGCGTGTACCGAGTGCGGCGAGTGCATGACGGGCTGCCGCCACGGCGCGAAGAACACCCTCAACGAGAACTACCTCTATCTGGCGGAGAAGGCGGGCGCGGTCATCCATCCGATGATGTCGGTCGTCACCGTCACGGAGGACTCGCGGGGCGGCTTCGCCGTGCAGACCCTTCCGAGCGACAACAAGCGCAAGGGGAAGGGCCGTACGTTCACCGCTCAGCGCGTCATCATCGCTGCGGGCACCTACGGCACCCAGACCCTCCTGCACCGGATGAAGGACGGCGGCCTGCTGCCGCGCATCTCGGCGCGGCTCGGCGAGCTGACCCGTACGAACTCCGAGGCGGTGGTGGGCGCGCAGACCGACAACCGGCGCTACCGCAAGCGGCACGGCGCGGAGAAGGTCGACTTCACGCGCGGAGTCGCGATCACGTCCTCGATCCACCCCGACGAGAACACCCATATCGAGCCGGTCCGCTACGGCAAGGGCTCGAACGCGATGGGCGGCATGACGGTTCTCCAGGTCCCCTACAGTTCGCGGCGTGTCCTGTCCTGGCTGGGCAACTGCGCGCGCCACCCGCTGCTTTCGGTCCGTTCGCTCTCGAACCGCCGCTGGTCGGAGCGGACCATCATCGGTCTTGTCATGCAGTCGCTGGACAACTCGCTGACCACGTACCGCAAGCCGAAGGGCATCGGCAAGGGCCTGCTCACCGCCCGCCAGGGCCACGGCGCGCCCAATCCGAACCAGATCCAGGAGGCGACCCGCGCGGCCTCCCTGCTCGCCGAGGAGATCAACGGCTTCGCCGGCTCGAACATCGGCGAACTGATGGGCACCCCGCTGACCGCGCACTTCCTGGGCGGCTGCCCGATCGGTTCCTCCGCGGACGCGGGCGTCCTCGACCCGTACCACCGGCTGTACGGCCACCCGGGCATCTCGGTCGTGGACGGCGCGGCGGTCTCGGCGAACCTGGGCGTGAACCCTTCGCTGACGATCACGGCACAGGCGGAACGGGCGATGTCGTTCTGGCCCAACAAGGGCGAGGAGGACGCGCGCCCGGCGCAGGGAGCGGCGTACGAACGGCTCTCGGCGATCGCACCGAAGTCCCCGGCCGTCCCGGAATCGGCCTTCGGTGCGCTGAAGCTGCCGTTCCTGGGGATGCCGGCGGTCCCGCCGAAGAAGTAGGCCTGCGCCTTCTGGCCATGCGAACGTGAGAAGGCCGCTGCACCCCCCTCCGAGTGCAGCGGCCTTCTGGCTTTGCGGGCCTGGTGTTACGCGGTGGCGTCACCGCTGCGGCGGCGCTTCATCGCGAAGACGACACCGGCACCGGCGACGATGGCGATGCCACCGGCGATGCCGATGGTCGGCAGCATGGAACTGGAACCGGTGGTCGCGAGGTTGCCCTCGACCTTGGCACCGGTGTCCGTGCCGCTGCTCGGCTTCTCGGTCGGGACCGGGGCCTTGCCACCCTCCTGCGGCTTGGTGCCGCCGGTGTCGGTGCCGGCCTTCACGATCTGGAACTTGTAGGAGACGTCCCCGAAGCCCTCGCACTCGGCTTCGGCGTCGGTGTAGATGCTCGCGCCGAGCGAGAAGCCCGCGCCGACCGGGGCGCTGGACTTGACGTTGATCCGCAGCGGGAGGTCGACCTCGAACTCCGGCTCCAGCGAGTCGGAGTAGCCGACGAAGCCAACCGCCTCGCCGAGCGGGCCCGACAGGTCTTCCCAGGTCTTGGAATCCGGGTCGTAGGCCTGCAGCTGGACCTGCTTGCTCTTGAAGAGCTTCTCGCCGTTCTTGTCGGCTGAGGCGCCGGCGAAGTACACCAGGTCGGTGAGCGTGGCGTCCGACGAGTTGTAGACGTTCAGCGTGAACTTGTGCCAACCACTGCCGGCGGCGATCTTGCCGGGAAGACCCTTGATCGAAACGTCGATCGTGTCGTCCTCGCAGAGCGCGGGCTCTTCCTCGTCCTCGTCCGGCTCTTCGGCCGTCGCGCTCGGGGAGGTGGCCGGGGTGCTCGGCGTCGTCGCGGGGGAGCTCGGCGCGGCCGGCGAGCTCGACGTGGTCGCCGGAGCGGTCTCCGCGGTGGCCGGGGTCGACTCACCGGCGGCCGGGGTGGAGGGCGTCGCGCTCGGCGCCTCGGCCGACGGCGACGTCTCGGCCGTCGGGGTTTCCGTCGCGAACGCGGCCGGAGCCGACAGGAGCGCGACGGGGGCTATGACAGCGGTCGCTGCAGCGACGGCCATAGCGCGGCGAAGCTTCATTAAGACCTCAGTGAAGTCCGGCGTACCACTTGACGCGGTACGGAATCTGGAGGCCGTCCGAGGTGGGGGTGCACGGGTGGGGCCGTTGGTACGCATAGGTGACCTGTGAATGGCCGGAATGGTTGCCCCCGTTTTCACAGAAAACTTATGTGTCCCGCGTCACATGCCGTCCCGGCCTTGAGCCGGCGGCGGCGAGGCGACGCGAGCGGGAGGTCGGCTGCCGTTCGGTCTCGCGCACCGACCGTGCAGGTGGGAGTCCCAGAGCAAGGGCCCCGCGGACGCATGATCCGCAGGGCCCTTGGCCGTCAGCACCGACGTCGGGGCGGCGCCGGTGCCGAGGTGCGGCGCCGGGGGTAGCGCCGCTTTGGGAGGGTCGCCGACCCGGCGCACTCGCGGCGCACGGGTGGTATCGACCTTTGGCAATGTGGTGGGGCAGAGGGACGCGCCTGTCTTGGCATCGTGCTGGACCGGCTGCGAAGTGCGCAACCGTTTCGACCGGATGCGGTCGGCCCCGGGCGTCCCCGGAGCCGACCGCCCTTGGGGTGACCGGGCTGCTGTCCCCTGCCGACCGGTCACGCACGCTGGGGCGAGGTCCCACGACGTACCTGCAGTACGTCACACGCTCCAGCGGAGCCACGCGTGGTTTCCTTCGAGGTCCGCGCCTGGCTGGCACGGTCACCGGTACCAACGAAGCCCCGCCGGGCGCGGTCACGTGCCGTACGGGTGAGGATGCGCCCGAACTCAGATACGGCCTCAGACCCGGCCCCGGCAGAGCTCGAGCAGCGTCATCGCGAGCGCCGTCCCCGGCTTTCCGAGCGCGTCGCGGAAATGGCCGAGAACCTCCATCTCGCGCGACAGATTGACCCGGCGGCCGCCGGAGGAGATGCGCGCCTCCTGGATGACGGCCGAGACCGCCATCCGTTCCTGTACGAGACCGATGATCCGGTCGTCGAGTGCGTCGATCCGCTCGCGCGCGCCGGTGATCAGATCCGCGGCCTCTTCGGTGCGGGCGCCGGTCTTCTCGGTGACGGTCTTCTCCGTGACGGCCATGGTTGGGGCTCCTTGTGTTCGGGGCGGCGGCCCCGGAGCGACAGTGCCCGGAGATGACAGAACGCCCCGGGCCTTGTCGGCCCGGGGCGCCTGGGAAGTTGCTTGTCAGTGGCTCAAGCAGCACGACCATGGCAGCCGGACGGGCCGGTGCCATAGGTAAAGACGAAGGTCAGCTGCTTGTGCATGGGAGCAGTATGGACCGCCCGCCGACCCGGGCCAAAGCCGGGTTCGGATGGTGAGACGAAAAGCGGTTCCGCCACGCCGGTAGAATCGACAAAACCGACCCCCTCCCACCGCCGGAAGGCCGCCAGTGTCATCAGCGTCCCCCGCTGCCGCGCCAGACCACTCCAACCCGGACGTAGTCCTCGTTGTCGACTTCGGCGCGCAGTACGCCCAGCTCATCGCCCGCCGTGTCCGTGAGGCCCGGGTCTACAGCGAGATCGTCCCGTCCACGATGCCGGTGGCCGAGATGCTGGCCAAGAAGCCGAAGGCGATCATCCTCTCCGGCGGCCCCTCCTCCGTGTATGCGGAAGGCGCCCCGCGCCTGGACCGCGAGCTCTTCGAGGCCGGGGTTCCGGTCTTCGGCATGTGCTACGGCTTCCAGCTGATGGCGACGACGCTCGGCGGCACCGTCGACAACACGGGCGCCCGTGAGTACGGCCGTACGCCGCTGCATGTCTCCAAGACCGGCTCCACGCTCTTCGAGGGCACCCCGGCCGAGCAGTCGGTGTGGATGTCCCACGGCGACGCCTGCTCCGCGGCTCCCGAAGGCTTCACCGTCACCGCGTCCACGGACGTCGTGCCGGTCGCGGCCTTCGAGAACGACGAGAAGAAGTTGTACGGCGTGCAGCACCACCCCGAGGTGATGCACTCCACCTACGGCCAGCAGGTCCTGGAGCACTTCCTCTACCGGGGCGCCGGCATCGAGCCGACCTGGACCACCGGCAATGTCATCGAGGAACAGGTCGCGGTGATCCGCGAGCAGGTCGGCAGCAAGCGCGCGATCTGCGGGCTGTCCGGCGGCGTGGACTCCGCCGTCGCGGCCGCGCTGGTGCAGAAGGCCATCGGCTCGCAGCTGACCTGTGTGTACGTCGACCACGGCCTGATGCGCAAGGGCGAGACCGAGCAGGTCGAGAAGGACTTCGTCGCGGCGACCGGCGTGCAGCTGAAGGTCGTCGACGCGCAGGAGCGGTTCCTGAACGCGCTGGCCGGGGTCTCCGACCCCGAGGAGAAGCGCAAGATCATCGGACGCGAGTTCATCCGGGTCTTCGAGCAGGCGCAGGCCGAGATCATCGCCGAGGCCGCGCACGGTGAGGACGTCGCCTTCCTGGTGCAGGGCACGCTCTACCCGGACGTGGTCGAGTCCGGCGGCGGCAGCGGTACCGCGAACATCAAGTCCCACCACAACGTCGGCGGCCTGCCCGAGGACCTCGAGTTCGAGCTCGTCGAGCCGCTGCGCAAGCTGTTCAAGGACGAGGTCCGGATGGTCGGCCAGGAGCTCGGCCTGCCGGAGGAGATCGTCCAGCGCCAGCCCTTCCCGGGCCCGGGCCTCGGCATCCGTATCGTCGGCGAGGTCACCAGGGACCGGCTCGACCTGCTGCGCGAGGCGGACGCCATCGCCCGCGAGGAGCTGACGGCGGCCGGTCTGGACCGTGACATCTGGCAGTGCCCGGTGGTGCTGCTCGCCGATGTGCGGTCGGTGGGCGTGCAGGGCGACGGGCGTACGTACGGGCACCCGATCGTGCTCCGGCCCGTCTCGTCCGAGGACGCGATGACGGCGGACTGGACGCGGATGCCGTACGACGTGCTGGCGAAGATCTCGACGCGGATCACCAACGAGGTGGCGGACGTCAACCGCGTGGTGCTGGACGTGACCTCCAAGCCGCCGGGCACCATCGAGTGGGAGTGACCTTTCTGCGAGGTCAACGCCGACGCCGTCGCTCATTCGTTTGAGTGGCGGCGTTGTCGTATGGGCTGGGTACGCTGAGCGTACGGCCCAGAATCCCGTCCATGGGAGGAACCATGACCGCTGAGATCGCGCACCCCTGGCCGGTGCCGCCGCAGGACGGTTACACCGTGGACGACCTGCTGACGCTGCCCGACCTCCCGCCGCACACGGAGTTGATCGACGGGAGCCTGGTTTTCGTGAGTCCGCAGCGGTATTTCCACAGCATCGTGATCGATCTGCTGGTGAACAGCCTGCGTCGGACTGTGCCACCCGAGTTGAGGGTCGCTCGGGAAATGACTGTGGTGATCGACAAGCGCAACGGTCCGGAGCCGGACGTCTCTGTCGTACGCGCCGCAGCGGTGCGGAACCGGGGCCAGACGCACTTCCAGGTCAGGGACGTGCTGCTCGCGGTCGAGGTTGTCTCTCCGGACTCCGAGTCCAGGGACCACGACACCAAGCCGCACAAGTATGCCGCCGCCGGAATCCCGTACTTCTGGCGAGTCGAGATGGCCGGGGTGGACGACCATCCGGTTGTCCATGTCTTCGAGCTCGACAAGGAGACGCGCGCGTACACGCCGACCGGAACGTACCGGGACACGCTCAAGCTCTCCGTCCCGTTCGACATCGACATCGACCTCGCGGACATCAACAACCTCTAGCGCTTCTCCAGTTCGAAGTCGTCGTAGTGGAATCCCGGCGCGACGATGCAGCTCACCAGGACCGGCTCCGTGCCCGCCGGGTCCGCCGACTGCCAGACGCCCGCGGGGACCAGGAGCTGCGGCCGTTCGCCCGCCTCGACCGAGGGACCCAGCGTCAGGGTCGTGGCTTCGCCCGGCTCGTTGCCCGAGCCGCCGAGGTGGAGCTGGAGCGGGCCGCCGCGGTGCCAGAGCCAGAGTTCGTCGGAGCGTACGCGGTGCCAGCGCGACCTCTCGCCGGGATGCAGCAGGAAGTAGATGCCGGTGGCGTACGCGCGGGGGCCCGGGTAGCCGGGCGGGGTGGTCGAGCCCGCGGTCTTCCAGGTCTCCCGGAACCAGCCGCCCTCCACGTGCCGTTCGAGGCCGAGGAGCTGGACCAGCTCAGATGTCGTGTCGGTCATGAGCGCATTCTCGTACAAGGTGCGTGATGTCTCTGGTCACTTGCGGTACCCGGAGGTAGCTTCCCGGCCATGACTGATTCGGCCATGAGTGTGTCGCCCGCCCCCATTCCCGTCGAGCAGTTGCGATTCGCCATGCCGCCCGTGCACGAGTTGCCGGTGGACGAGCGGGCGTACCGGAAGCAGCGGCTCGCCGGGGCGCTGCGGCTCTTCGGGCGGTTCGGTTACGAGGAGGGGGTTTCCGGCCATATCACCGCGCGGGACCCGGAGTTCACCGACTGCTTCTGGGTGAATCCCTTCGGCGTGCCGTTCGCGCATGTCACGGCCGGTGACCTGGTCCTGGTCAACGAGGCCGGGCAGGTCGTCGTGGGCCGCCACCACGTCAACCAGGCGGCGTTCGCCGTACACGCGCAGGTGCACCGCGCCCGGCCCGAGGTCGTCGCCGTCGCACACACCCACTCGGTGCACGGGCGGGCGCTGGCCGCGCTCGGTGAGCTGATCGAGCCGATCACCCAGGAGGCCTGCGCCTTCTACGAGGATCACGCGCTGGTCGACGCGTACACCGGGGTCGTGGTCGACGAGGCGGAGGGGCGGCGGATCGCGGACGCCCTCGGTACATACAAGGGCGTCATCCTGCGCAACCACGGGCTGCTGACGGTCGGCGACTCGGTCGACGCGGCGGCCTGGTGGTTCATCTCCATGGAGCGCTGCGCCCAGGTGCAGCTCGCGGCGCGGGCCGCCGGCAAGCCGGTGATGATCGAGCAGCGGGACGCGGTGGCCACGCGCGAGCAGCTCGGCAGCGATCTGGTCGCGTGGATCAACTACCAGCCGTTGTGGCGGCAGATCAGCCGCGGGGAGCCCGAGCTGCTTCAATAGCCGGGCAGTCAATCGAGTGGCGGCACGTTCACCCTCTGTGGCCTCCTGCGCCGGAGTGTGCGCCCCTCTCGTACGGCACAATTCCCATGAATTACTGGGAAGTTCACTCGGTACGGGGCGGGGAAGGCGGCAGTCGGTCGTGGCGGTGCAAGAAGCAGGACAGTGTGACGAATGCACGCACGGCGGGCGGGAAGGGCATCGGCGGGCCGTGGCCGCCTTCCTCGCCAAGCGGGACGAGCTGGCCGCCGGGCAGGGGCTGCCCGCCGCCGTCGCCCACTCGCCCGGCGCCTCGCGCCAGTGGGTGTCCGACGAGCTGACCCAGTCGGCCCGCGCCGTCGCCGACCGCAGCCGCCAGGCGGGTGAGGCCTGGCTCCAGCTGGTGTGGCGGCGCTCGCTGTTCGCCGTGTGGGCGGGTGTCGCCGCGCTGGCGCTCGGACAGGCCGTGACCGCGATCGGCGCGGGCTGGACCGGAAGCCGTACGGCCGGGCTGATCGCCGCGGTGGCCATCGGCGCTCTGCTGACCGCGGCCGCCCGGCTGCACCGGGAGCGCGGCGGGGTGCTCGCCCCGCTGATCGGCGAGGACAACCGCCTGTCCACCTCACGCGCCGTCGCCGCCGCCTGGGTCCTGCTGATCGTCTTCGCGGTGCTGGTGCTCGCCCTTCAGCTCGCCTGGGCCTCCGCCTCCGCCGACCGGGACGCACTGATCGAAGGGCTCGACCTGGCCCGGGGCGCGGGCATGGTCTGCGTCCTCGCGCTCGTGTGCGCGATCGCCGTCGTCGTACGCCGCGTGGTGGCCGTACGCGTCGTCGGCCAGCGGTTGCAGAAGGTGCGCGCCGACCGCCCCCGCCTCGGCGATCTGCTCTGCGACGACGGCGGCCGCGGCAGCTTCGCGGATGCCCAGTACGCGCTGGTGAACGCCGTCGCGGTGGTCTTCGCGCTGGTACGCCTGGCCCGCCGGCCCGAGCAGCTGCCCGATCTGCCGTGGGGGCTCGCGCTGCTGGTCGCGGTCTCGGCGGCGACGTACTTCGCCGGGAAGTACGCGGAGGGCGGCAGACCCGTCGTGCTCTCGGTCGTCCGGGCCCGTGAGGTGGGTGATCTGGATGCCCCCATCCGCACCGGTGACGACATCGAGATCCGCGGCTCGGGCTTTGTGCCGCCGGGCGCGGGCGCTCCCGACCGGCTCGCCCGTCTGGTCGTACGGATCGGCACGGTGCATGTCCATGTCCCGCTGATCCCGGTGCCCGGCGGCTTCGCCAACCCGTCGGACGCGGTGCTCACCGTGCCGGTCCCGGCGGAGGTCGAGCCGGGGCAGGTGGACATCCAGGTGGTGACCGCGGCCGGCCTGGAGAGCAACAGCTGCCGCATCGAGGTGACGGACTGACCGCCTGCCGTGCTGATCGTGTGCCGGACCGATCGTGTGCCGGACTGACCGCTGCCCGGGCGGTTGTCACAGAGTGAGCCGCATGCCTGGTGAGCCGGGCGGCTTCGTCGTACGTATGGTCAGTTGACGGGTCTACCCGAAGGCGGGACCAGTAATGACACACACATATCGGACGACGGCCACGTACGGCACGGTCGACGGCGGGCGCGGCGGCCTCAGGGAGCGGGCAGGTCGTTACGCTCTGCTGCCGCTGCGCATCTTCCTCGGCGTGACCTTCATCTATGCGGGCATCGACAAGCTCACGGACAGCCAGTTCCTGGCCGCGAGCGGAAACGGCTCCATCGGGGATCTGATGCGCAGCGTGCGCGACACCTCCGCCGTGCCCGCCCTTGTCGACCTTGCGCTCAAGAGCCCCGAGGGCTTCGGCTACGCGATCGCCTTCGGTGAGCTCGCCGTGGGCATCGGCACCCTCGTCGGGCTGCTGGCCCGGCTCGCCGCGCTCGGCGGCGCGCTCATTTCGCTGAGCCTGTGGCTGACGGTGAGCTGGCAGACCGAGCCGTACTACTACGGCAATGACCTCGCCTATCTGATGGCCTGGCTGCCGTTGGTGCTCGCCGGTGCCTCGGTGTTCTCGCTCGACGCCCTGCTGGCCGACCGACGGCGCCGAATGCCGTAGTGCACCCAGGTCACCGCCCCGGCCAGGAACAGACCGCCGAAGACGACCGGGAAGACCACGAACCAGGGTGTCTGCCAGGAGCCGGCCGCGTCGCCCGCGTACAGCAGCGCCGCGGCCAGCACCGCCACGCCCGCGACCAGCTTGCCCGGCCTGAAGCCATGCCGGAATTCACGACGCGGCACGGGTCACCTCCACCTGTCCGATGCCGACTTCGAGACGGAGCTCCACAGTGCCCGACGGCTTCGCGCCGGCGGGCGCGGGCAGTGTCAGCTGCCGCTCCTGTCCGGGGGCGACGTCGATGTCGTTCGCCGCGTCGTCGGGGAGGCGGATGTCGCCGAAGCCCGCCTCGGCCCGCAGCTTCACCGGTGCGTCCTTCGGCACCACCACCTTCAGCCGGCCGGCCCCGACCTCGGCCCTCGTCGACACCGTCTGCCCCTTGGGCACGGCGAGGGAGGACAGGTCCAGCGTGGCGACGCCGGAGCCGAGTTCGTAGCGCTTCTGGACGGCGGTGACGGAGGCAGGCTTCCAGTCCGTACGCACCCAGTGGGTGCTGATGTCCTTGGGCAGGGCCGCGGCGCCCGCCAGCAGCACCGCCGTGACCGCCGTCATCAGGATCGTGCCGAAGCCGGTACGGCCGAGCAGCGAGCTGACCAGCAGGCCCAGGCCGAACACCGCCAGTGCGCAGACCAGACCGATCTGCAGACTTGTGCCCAGCGGATGGCCGTCCCAGCTGAGCCCGGTACCCAGGCCGCCCGCCACCAGCGCGTTGAGAAAGACCATGCCGCCGATTCCGCGCGGGCCGCGCGTCTGCGGGGGCGCAGCCGGCGTACGCCGCCGGGGCGGCGCAGCGGCCTCGGCCGTCGCCTCCTCCGGTCCCCACAGATAGCCGGTCGGCACCGGGCCCGTCGTGCCGTCCTTCACGATCGGGTCCCGCCACCACGAGGGGCTGCCGGGCGTGGGCGGAGCCTTCGTCTCGGGCGGCGCCTCGGCCACCGCGTGCGCCGTCGCCGGATCCATCGCCGCGCCGTCGGGCGCGGCGATCCGGCGCCGCTGCGACCACACGGCCGCGCCGACGACCGCGATCGAGAGCATGGCGGCGAAGGCGAGCATCCCGCCGTTGCTCAGCATCGTGAGAAACACTCCGCAGCCGATCAGGGCGAGAAACACGGCGGTCAGCGACGCGCCCTCCACGCGGCCCGAGAGCAGCCTGCGCGCCTCGTTCTCGTCCTCACCCTCATACGGGATCAGCAGCCAGGCGAAGCCGTAGAAGATCAGGCCGATGCCACCGGTCACGGAGAGCACGCCGATCACGATCCGGAAGATCACCGGGTCGATGTCGCAGTACCGGCCGAGACCGCCGCAGACACCCGCCACCACCTTCTGGTTCGGGGCGCGGCGCAGGTACACCTCGGGCGGCGCGTCCGGCTGCACCTGAGGCGGAGTGGTCGGCTGAGTCATACGTCCATGGTGACGGGCCCCGGGCTGCCGTGGCACCCGGGCCGACCCTGGCCCTTCCCTGATATCGGTCCCTGCTCTCAGGGTCGGTTTGGGGGACGACCCTGATACCGCGGCCTGCCCGTGCATGTGACGATCGGGGCATGCCAGTAGTCACGCCCCGACCCGCCGGTTCCCCCCGCGCCCCCGTGCCGGAGGAGCAGCCGCTGCGCAAGCTGTACCGCAGCGCCGACGGACGGATGCTCGGCGGGGTGGCGCGCGGACTCGCCGGACATCTGGGCCTGCCCGTCATCTGGGTACGTCTCGTCTTCCTCGGCCTGTTCATGGCCGACGGCCTCGGTGTGCTGCTGTACGCGGTGTTCTGGATCGTCGTGCCGCTCGGGGTGGGGGGCCGGACCGCCGAGCCGCGTTCCGTCTTCGAGGCCACCGCCGACGGCAGGCGCCGGCTGCGCAAGCCCGACAAGGGGCAGCTGTTCGCCATGGTCGCGCTGATGATCGGCGCGGCGATCTTCGTCGGCAATGTGAACATGGGCGGCAGCGCCAACCGCTATATCTGGCCGATCCTGCTGATCGGCGCCGGTGTGGTGCTGGTGTGGCGGCAGGCGGACAACGCCCGGCGTGCCCGCTGGACCGAAGTGGGCCGCCGCCGCAGACTGCTGCAGCTCGGCCGCGCGCTCGCGGGTGTGGCGCTGGTCGGCATGGGACTGACCGTCTTCATAGTGGTGCGCGGCTCCGCCGCCCAGCTCGGCAACGTACTGACCGCGGCGATAGCCGTCATCGCAGGAATGGCCCTGCTTGCCGGACCCTGGCTGGTGCGGATGACCCAGGATCTCTCGGAGGAGCGGACGATGCGCATCCGGGCCCAGGAACGTGCCGAGGTCGCGGCCCACGTCCATGACTCGGTACTGCACACCCTGACCCTGATCCAGCGGAACGCCGACGAGGCCTCGGAGGTGCGCCGCCTCGCCCGCGCCCAGGAGCGCGAGCTGCGAAACTGGCTCTACAAGCCGGAGGGCACCGGCAAGGACGAGGACGAGGAACCGGACACGCTCGCCGAGGCGGTGAAGAAGGCCGCAGCCGAGGTCGAGGACAAGCACGGTGTCCCGCTGGAGGTCGTGGTCGTCGGCGACTGCCCGCTGGACGAGAAACTGGCCGCGCAGATGCAAGCCGCACGCGAGGCGATGGTCAATGCGGCCAAGTACGGTGGCGAGGGCGGGGCGGTACAGGTCTACGCAGAAGTCGAGGGTCGTACGGTCTTCGTCTCCGTACGCGACAGAGGACCCGGATTCGACCCGGATTCGGTGCCCGAGGACCGTATGGGCGTAAGAGAATCGATCATCGGCCGGATGCAGCGCAACGGCGGGACGGCACGGCTTCGCTCGGTGCCCGGCGGGGGCACCGAGGTCGAGCTGGAGATGGAGAGGGCGGGCGAATGACCGAGAACGAGGCTGCGGGAGAGACTGCCGGGCGGCACGTACGGGTTGTGCTCGTCGACGACCACCGGATGTTCCGCACCGGAGTACAGGCCGAAATCGGCCAGACCGACCGCACCGGCGTCGAGGTGGTCGGCGAGGCCGCCGACGTCGACCAGGCGGTCACCGTGATCACGGCGACGCGGCCCGAAGTCGTCCTGCTGGACGTGCATCTGCCGGGCGGCGGCGGGGTGGAGGTGCTGCGCCGCTGCGCCTCGCTGATGGCGGCGGCGGAGGATCCCGTGCGGTTCCTGGCGCTGTCCGTCTCGGACGCCGCCGAGGACGTCATCGGGGTGATCCGGGGCGGCGCCCGCGGTTATGTCACCAAGACGATCACCGGTACCGACCTGGTCGACTCGATCTTCCGGGTGCAGGACGGCGACGCGGTCTTCTCGCCGCGCCTGGCGGGCTTCGTACTGGACGCCTTCGCCTCGACGGACGCGCCGCCGGTGGACGAGGACCTGGATCGGCTCACTCAGCGCGAGCGCGAAGTGCTGCGGCTGATCGCGCGCGGATACGCGTACAAGGAAATCGCCAAGCAGCTGTTCATCTCGGTGAAGACGGTCGAGTCGCATGTGTCCGCCGTACTGCGGAAACTGCAGCTCTCGAACCGGCACGAATTGACGCGATGGGCGACGGCTCGACGGCTGGTTTAGGCACCGTTGTGAGGTAACCGGAACATAGCCGGGCAACCGTCTACGCCGAGTTCACCTCTTGCTGTGCGTGATGAACTTGACGGGGAACACCTTCTTCGTGATCACGATCGTCCTGGTCGTGATCGCCGTACTCCTGCCGCTGCTGCTGTGGGGCCGGCTGCGCGGACCCGCCCTGGTGCGGGGTGCGATCCGGCTTGTCATGGTGCTCTTCGCGCAGGCGACGGCGATCACGGTGGTGTTCGTGGCCGTCAACAACGCCAATGGCCTCTACGACAGCTGGGACGATCTGCTCGGCACGTCCGGTCATGTCGAGGCCGCGAACGACCTCGGACCGAACGGCATGGGCGGCAAGCAGATCTCCGCCCTGCCGAAGGTGCTCCAGAAGTTCGAGAAGGTCGACGATCCCAAACTCGGCAGCGGGCTGGTGCGCACCGAGCTCAAGGGCTCCATTTCTGGGGTGCAGGGCGAGGTGTATGTCTGGCTGCCGCCGCAGTACCACGACCCCGCCTACCGCAATAGGAAGTTCCCCGTCGTCGAGGTCATGTCCGGCTTCCCCGGCTCCTCGAAGAACTGGTTCCGGACGCTGAAGTTCCAGGACCGCGTCCAGCCGCTCATCGAGTCGGGCCGGGTCGCGCCCTTCATCCTGGTCTCGCCGCGCACCATGCTGGGCGACAAGGACACCGGGTACGCGAACATACCGGGCAAGGTGAATGCGGACAGCTGGCTCACCGTCGACGTACGCAAGATGGTCGCCGACAACTTCCGGGTGTCGCTCGGCCCCGAGAACTGGGCCATCGCCGGCTATTCGGCCGGCGCCCACGGAGCGGCCAAACTGGCCCTCGCCCACCCCGACCGCTACAGCGCGGCGGTCAGCTTCTCCGGGTACAACGACCCTGCCGCCGAGCATGGATCGCTGACCGCGTCGGACCCGGATCTGCGGCGCGAGAACAACGTGCTGCGCATCCTGAAGTCGGCGAAGACCCCGCCGCGTGTCTCGCTGCTGGTGACGGGGGAGGGCGCGGACGGTTACCTGCCGGGGCTCTCGCTCCAGCGGGTGGCCAAGCCGCCGACGAGGATCGATCTGCGGGCGACGACGGGCGGGCATGTCACCCCCGTGTGGAGCAGGCAACTGCCGTACGCGTTCCAGTGGCTGACGCAGCGGATGAACCTGCAGGGCTGGGGTCAGGGGCAGCAGGGCCTGGGCCAGGGGCAGAGCCAGGGCGACGCCCCTGAGGACCAGGTGCTCACCCCCAGCGGCCTACTGGAGTGACATGTCGGCCTTCTCGCCGACCCGCCGGTAGCCGATCCCCGCGTAGATCCGCTCGATGTCCACATCGCCGGGCTCCAGCCAGACCACCCGGCAGCCACGGTCGAACGCGGCGGTGGTGAGGTAGGCGGAGAGCGCCGCGCCGATGCCCCGGCGGCGGTGTGAGGAGGCGACCGCGAGGCCGCAGAGCTCGGTCAGCCCGTCGACCGGGACCGAGCAGCCGCCCGCGGCGACCGGGGTGCCGTCCTTGTCGTCGACGGCGAGAGCCGCGACCCCGCCGCCCTCCTGGGCCGTGCGCAGCCATGTGATCTCGCCCTCGGTGGGCCCGCCCGTCTGCCCGTACGCGAGATGCTGCACTCCGGCCGCAGCGTGGTACTCGGCGTCGTCGGACGGTTCGACGATCGTGATCCCGTCCACCGGCTTCGGCTCGAGCAGACCGCCGGGCACGACCGCGAGGAGCGGCGCCCGGTTCTCCACGGTGAACCCGGCCGCCAGCAGGGCGGGTTCGACCTCGGGGGCGCAGGCCGGCAGAAACTCGAGGCGCGGTACGCGATCGAGCTCGCGGAACGTCTCGACGAGCGCGTCGATGTCCTCGCGTGTCGGGGTCGCGCCTTCGTCCGGTATCGCGTAATTTGCGGGCGGAATGGGCCAGTCCGGGTGGTAGCGGACGACGAAGGGGCCCACACGCCGGTGGTCGGGGGAGCGCAGCGTCAGCGCCCGGACGGAACTCTGCAGGTCGTTGTGTACGTCGAGGTCCATTCGGCGGATGCTATGCCACCCGCGTCGCGCCGGCGAAGGGCATTTGGTCGATCGGCGCGACACGGACGGGAGCGCCGGGGTGGGGCGCGTGGATCATCTGGCCGCCGCCGATGTAGAGGCCGACATGGCTGATGCCGGAGTAGAAGAACACCAGGTCACCGGGCGCGAGTTGGGAGCGGGACACCGGCTGTCCCGCGTTGATCTGGGTGTATGTGGTGCGCGGCAGCGAGACTCCGGCGGAGCGCCACGCGGCCTGGACGAGTCCGGAACAGTCGTAGGAGGTGGGGCCGGTCGCGCCCCAGACGTAGGGCTTGCCGAGCGCTCCGTAGGCGTAGGCGACGGCTTGGGCGGCCCGGGAGTTGGGGGCCCTGAGGGAGCCGCGGGACACGAGGGAGCGGTCGGCGCGCGTGGCCTCCGGGGAGCCGCTTTGGGAGAAGGCGCGCTGCTCGGCGGGGAGCCGGGCCAGCAGGCTTTGGGCGGCCGAGAGCTTCTCCTGGACGGTCGCCTTGTGCCTGGCCAGCTCTCGCTGGCGGTCCTTGAGCGCATCGAGCCGCTTGCCGGCCTCGGCCCGCAACCGGGCGATGTCCACGAGCTGTTGGTGCACCCCCGCGATGGCGCTCGCCTGCCGCTCGCCGACGCGCTCGGCGAGCGCTGCCCGCTCCAGATACTCGTCGGGGTCGGAGCTCAGCGCGAGCTGCAGCCCGGGGTCGATGCCGCCGGCCCGGTACTGGGCGGTGGCGACCGAACCCAGGGCGTTGCGCGAGGTGTTGAGCCGCTCGGTCCTGCGGACGGCCTCGTCGCGCAGCGCGTCCACCGACGTACGAGCGCTCGCGGTCCGCTCCTTGGCCCCGTTGTACCGCTCGGTGGCGGCCTCCGCCTCCTGGTAGAGCCTGTCGACCTTGGCCTTGATCTGCGCGGGGGTGAGCGCGGGCTCGGCGTGTCCGGTGCCGTCGAACGCGGTGGCGGTCGCAGCCCCGGCAAGCGCAAGCGTTGCGGCGGTACGGGCGGCGGGCCCGCTGAGCGGATGCTGCTTGGCTTTCCGGTGCGCTGCCACGAGGGCGTCCACGTCCTTCCGTCGTTCCTGCGGTCCGACTCCGGGTCCGACTCCGGGCGGGGGCCGGACCGGGGCCGGCGGCGGTCCGCACAGGGGGAGCGTCCCGCCGCCGGTATTTCTCGGCGGTGATGTCCGACGGCCGCCCGGGGGGCGCGGCGGCGATGGAGAGTCGGTCACCTGGGGAAGGACGCTAAACCTGAGAGTCACGGGAACGCGGCGCAAGGACCGAAGTTGCCCAAAGCTGGACAGGCGGGAGCGCTTTGTGCGAGCCGGTCTGATGCCATCGGCGCACATCCCCGTGCCGCCGTGACCGATGCGGCGAATGAGGCGCACCTGCCCTGAGAGGGGTGGTATGGCGACGGTTAGGCTCCGCCTCATGGACGTACTCATCAATGTCTTCGTCGCCCTGCACATCATCGGCATCGCGTCGCTGCTCGGCGGCTTCCTCACCCAGATGAAGGCGATGGGCGAGGGCACCGCCCGCTTCAGCCCGGCGATGCTGCACGGTGCGCTGACGATGCTGATAACGGGCGTGGCACTGGTGGGCCTGAACCAGGCGGACGATCAGCCGGTGAACAACATCAAGATCGGCGTCAAGCTGGCGGTCCTGGTGGTGATCCTGGGACTGGTCTACGTCAAGCGGGACGAGGAGAAGGTGGAGAAGGCGCTCTTCGGCGCGGTGGGCGGGCTGACCGTCACGAACATCTTCATCGCGACGCTGTGGACCTGATGCGCTGAGCCTGTCGGCGGACGGGACGCTTCGGACCTGATGTTGCGGGCATGACTGCGGACCTGATGTTGCGGGCGTGATGCTGCGGACGTGAGAACGCCCGGACCCGACGGGTCCGGGCGTTCGGCTGCGTCCGGGCTCAGGCCGGGCGCACGCTGCCGTAGATCGGCATGTAGTAGATCGACTCCTCGCGGACGTTCGCACCGGGCTTGGGCGCGTGGATCATCATGCCGTCGCCGATGTAAATGCCCACGTGGCTGATGTCGTCGTAGAAGAAGACCAGGTCGCCGGGGAGCAGGTCCTTCGTGGCCACGCGCGTACCGACCTTCACCTGGTCCCAGGTGGTGCGCGGCAGGTCCACGCCCGCCGCCTTCCAGGCGGCCTGGGTCAGCCCCGAGCAGTCGTACGAGCTCGGGCCCGTCGCGCCCCAGACGTACGGCTTGCCCAGCTGGGCGCGGGCGAAGGACAGGACCTTGTCGGCCTTGGCCGTGTAACTGCCGTCGGCGGTGCCGGTACCAGTGCCAGTACCGGTTCCCGTGCCCGTGCCGCTGTCCTGGTTCTGCTCCTGCTCCTTGCGCGCGGCCTCCGCCCTGGCGCGGGCCTCCGCCTCCGCCTTGGCCTTTGCCTCGGCCTGGCGGCGGGCCTCCTCCTCTTTCCTGCGCTCGATCTCGGCGAGCCGCGCCTTCTCCTCGGCGGTCAGCTTCGACAGCAGTGCGCGCGCCTCGGCGAGCTTCGCCTGGACCTCCTGCTTGCTCGTGCGCAGGGCCTTCTGGGAGGTCGTGAGCGACTCGAGGCTCTTCGTCGCCTCCGCCCGCTGCTTGGCGGCCGCGGCCCGCTGGGTCTCGTAGTCAGTGATGGCGCTGCGCTGACGGTCGGTCATCCGGTCCATCAGCTGGGTCTGGTCGAAGTACGACTCGGGGCTGTCCGCGAACAGCAGCGCGGCGGTCGGGGTGACCGCGCCGGTGCGGTACTGCGCGGCCGCGTAGTTGCCGAGCGCCCTTCTGGACTCGTTCAGCTTCTCCGTGCGCTTGGCGGCGTCGTCGAGCAGCTCGTCGACCTCGCGCCGCTTCTCGTCGGTGGATTCCTTGGCCTTGTTGTACTTCTCGGTCGCGGTGCCGGCCTGCCGGTACAGGTCGTCGACCTTCTTCTGCACCTCTTCGACGGAGGGCTTCGGTTCGGCGGGCGCCGCGTTGGCGCTCTGAGTCGACAGCAGGGTAACGCCGGCGATGGCTGCCGTCGTGAGCCCGACGGCGGGCGAGGTCTTCGCGGTACGGCTGCGTTGTTTGCGATGCGACGCCAAGGCCGGCATCTCCTTCTTCCGTGGACCGCCTACCGGGTTAGCTGTCGGGTTCGGGCAGAACGGAAGACGCCCTACGGACCGAATGAGACAGGTCCGATTCACCCCGGTTGTGCATGGTGGGTCCCCGGTTCCGAACTTCCTTGAAGGAAGCCCGAATTCGGCGCAGGCCGCCCGATTGGCGTGGATCGCCATGGGGGTACGAGCCGCCTGGACGAGCACGCTAGCCAACTCGTGTGGCCGCTGTGAAGCTTGATGGTCGATATGCCCGATACATTTTCGTGACCTTTTTTCAGCGCGGCGGGGATCGGGTTTCCGGTGTGCCTGTGCCATGACATGGCGAAGTGGCTCGATCGCGCAGGGTTGCCGGGCCGGATTCCCGTGCGGCATGCCAATGCGGCCGCGAGCTGTCAGCGCGGCGGCCTAGACTCGTAGAGCGATGAGCAGCCTCTTTGACGACAGCTTCCTGGCGGACCTCCAGCCCAGCTCGGAGCACGCCCCGCCACCGCCCGAGGACTCGGCCCCGGAGGAGATTCCGGACGATCTCTTCCAGGGCGCGTTCGACGTGCCCCCTGCGCGGGATCCGTACCACCGTGACGGCGCCCCGCGCACGGTCGTGGACCCCGCCGCCCTGCTGGAAGGGCTGAACGAACAGCAGCGCGCCGCCGTCGTTCACACGGGCTCGCCGCTCCTCATCGTCGCCGGGGCCGGGTCCGGCAAGACCCGGGTGCTGACCCACCGGATCGCGTATCTGCTGGGGACCCGCAGCGTCCACCCCGGGCAGATACTGGCGATCACCTTCACCAACAAGGCCGCCGGCGAGATGAAGGAGCGTGTCGAGCAGCTCGTCGGCCCGCGCGCCAACGCCATGTGGGTCATGACCTTCCACAGTGCCTGCGTGCGCATCCTGCGCCGCGAGTCCAAGAGGCTCGGCTTCACCTCGTCGTTCTCGATCTACGACGCCGCGGACTCGAAGCGGCTGATGGCCCTGGTCTGCCGCGATCTGGATCTTGACCCCAAGAAGTTCCCGCCGAAGTCCTTCAGCGCCAAGATCTCGAACCTGAAGAACGAGCTGATCGACGAGGAGACCTTCGCCGACCAGGCAGTTGGGGGTACCTCCCAGGCCGAAGGCTCTGGGGGAGGCTTCGAGAAGACGCTCGCCGAGGCCTACCGGATGTACCAGGCACGGCTGCGCGAGGCCAATGCCCTGGACTTCGACGACATCATCATGACGACGGTGCATCTGCTGCAGGCGTTCCCGGACGTCGCCGAGCACTACCAGCGGCGCTTCCGCCATGTCCTGGTGGACGAGTACCAGGACACCAACCACGCTCAGTACACACTCGTACGCGAGCTGGTAGGGACGGGCCAGGAGGATCTGCCGCCGGCCGAGCTCTGCGTCGTCGGCGACGCCGACCAGTCGATCTACGCCTTCCGTGGCGCGACCATCCGCAACATCCTCCAGTTCGAGGAGGACTACGCGGACGCGACGACGATCCTGCTGGAGCAGAACTACCGCTCCACGCAGACGATCCTCTCCGCAGCCAACGCGGTCATCGAGCGCAACGAAAGCCGCCGCCCCAAGAACCTGTGGACGAATGCGGGCGCGGGTGCGCAGATCACCGGCTATGTCGCCGACACCGAGCACGACGAGGCGCAGTTCGTCGCCGACGAGATCGACCGGCTGACGGACGCGGGCGAGGCGAAGGCCGGCGACGTCGCCGTCTTCTACCGTACGAACGCCCAGTCCCGTGTCTTCGAAGAGATCTTCATCCGGGTCGGCCTGCCGTACAAGGTCGTCGGCGGGGTGCGCTTCTACGAGCGCAAGGAGGTCCGGGACGTCCTCGCGTATCTGCGGGTCCTGGCCAACCCCGAGGACAACGTCCCGCTGCGCCGCATCCTCAATGTCCCCAAGCGCGGCATCGGCGACCGCGCCGAGGCGATGATCGACGCGCTCGCGCTGCGCGAGAAGATCACCTTCCCGCAGGCACTGCGGCGCGTGGACGAGGCGTACGGCATGGCGGCCCGCTCCGCCAACGCCGTCAAGCGTTTCAACGTGCTGATGGAGGAACTGCGCACGGTCGTCGACTCGGGCGCGGGCCCTGCTGTGGTGCTGGAAGCCGTCCTGGAGCGGACCGGCTACCTGGCCGAGCTGCAGGCTTCCACCGACCCGCAGGACGAGACGCGCATCGAGAACCTTCAGGAACTGGCCGCGGTCGCGCTGGAGTTTGAGCAGGACCGTGCCGAGGAGGAGGGCGCGGGCACGCTCGCCGAATTCCTGGAGAAGGTCGCGCTCGTCGCCGACTCCGACCAGATTCCGGACGAGGACGAGGACGGCTCCGGCGTCATCACCCTGATGACGCTGCACACCGCGAAGGGCCTTGAGTTCCCGGTGGTGTTCCTGACGGGCATGGAGGACGGCGTCTTCCCGCACATGCGCGCCCTCGGTCAGGCGAAGGAGCTGGAGGAGGAGCGGCGCCTTGCGTATGTCGGCATCACGCGCGCCCGCGAGCGGCTCTATCTGACGCGCTCGTCGATGCGGAGCGCCTGGGGCCAGCCCTCGTACAACCCGCCCTCGCGCTTCCTCGAGGAGATCCCGGGCCAGCACCTGGAGTGGAAGCGGACGGGGCCGATGGCCGCGCCCGCGGGTCCGACCTCCGGCATCGCCGCCTCGCTGTCGTCGTCGCGGTCGCGCTCGGGCGGCGGCGCTTCGGGCTTTGCCACGCGGCGTACGACCGACAAGCCGGTGATCTCGCTGGCGGTCGGCGACCGGGTCACGCACGACCAGTTCGGTCTGGGGACCGTGGTGGGAGTGACGGGGTCGGGTGCGGACGCGCAGGCGACGATCGACTTCGGGGACACGAAGCCGAAGAGGCTGCTGCTGAGGTACGCGCCCGTCGAGAAGCTGTAGCTCTCACGGCCAGGTCGGATCAAGGCCGTGAGCTGCGGTCCGACCGGGTCGAGGCTGTGGTCGTGGCTACGGTCGGGTCGAGGCTGTGGTCGTGGCTACTGTCAGGTCGGGTCGAGGCCGTGGCTGCGGAGCCACGGCAGCGGGTCGATCGCCGAGCCGCCGCCGGGCCGGACCTCGAAGTGGAGATGCGGTCCGGTGGAGTTCCCTGAGTTGCCGGAGAACGCGATGACGTCACCGGCCTTGACCGAACCGGAGCGGATCTTGGTGCTGCTGAGGTGGCAGTACCAGGTCTCGGTGCCGTCGGCCGCCGTCACGATCGCCATGTTGCCGTAGGCGCTGTTCCACTGGGTGCGGACGGTGCCGTCGGTCGCGGACATCACCTTGGTGCCGTACGACACCGGGAAGTCGATGCCGGTGTGCACGGACATCCAGTTGACGCCGGCCTGACCGTAGTACGCGCTCAGACCCTGCTGTGTCACCGGCAGCACGAACTTGGGGCGCAGCGCCTCGCGGCGCCTCGCCTCTTCCTCGCGCTTCTTCTTGTCCGCCTCCTGGCGCGCCTTGAGGTCGAGGCGTTCCTGGGTGCGGGAGGCACGGTCGCCGAAGTCACGGGCGTCGGCGCTGAGAGCGGCGAGCTGCGTGTCCATCTTGTTGTTCGCGGCGATCGGCTTGACGGATGACGGGTCCGCGGCGGCCTGGTTGGTGCCTTCGCCCTTGCTGTCGCCACCGAGGTCGCCGACGGATGCGGCGGCGATGCCGGCGACGCCCATCACGCATGCGGAGGGTACGGCGACGGTCAGGAGGGCGGAGCGTTTGGCGGGGGTGCGGCGACGGCCGCGCGAGCCGCCGGAACGGCGGACGGGGCGGGGGTTTACGGCGACGCCGACGGGCTCGGATTCGTGCGCGAGCTCCGACTCGGACTCCGACTCGGAATCGAAGTCGGTGTCGGACTCGGTGTCGGCGTCGAATCCGGCTTCGAGATCTTGCTCGGCCCCGAGTTCAGGCTCGGCCTCGTACGTGTACCCGGCGTCGTACTCGGCCGCGTACTCCTGCGGGAAGTCCGACTGGTACTCCGGCTGGAACTGGGTGGTGAGGTCGGGCGCGCTCTCGTACTCGTACTCGGGGGCGGCGGGGCTGGTCTCGTACTCGAACTCGGGCGCCGCCGGGGCGGTCTCGTGGAGGAACTCATGCTCCGGCGTGAACTGTTGCGGTACGTGTGCCTCCGCGCCCGTGTTCCAGGCGGTGGCGTCGTACGTCCCGGTCTCGACGGTGGGGGCGGCCCACTGCCCTGTCGCGTCATACGCAAAGGTGGCGGCAGCCGTTTCGAACTGGCCCGTCTGCGTGGTCTGATTCCAGGCGCCTGCGTCCCACTGGCCGGTCGTGTCGTACTGGACCGCGCCGGCGTCCCACTGGCCAGTGGCGTCGTACTGGCCCGTCGTGTCGTACTGCGGGAATTGCTGCGTCTGCTGCGGCTGTTGTATCTGCTGCTGCGCGGCGTAGACGTCGTAACCGTCATAGCCGGTGGTCTGGTGCGACCCGGTGTCCCACTGGGTGGAGTCGTACTGGCCGCTGTGGCCCGCTTCATAACTGCCGGGAAGATCTCCGAAGAGCGGGTCGGCGTCGAAGCTGCCAGTGGAGAAGCTGCCAGTGGTGGAGTACTCGTCGTATCCGACGTACCCGGCGTGGGCGTGCTGGTCGTTCACCAACTTCTCTCTCGCCTCGGCAGCAGGACCTGGGTTCTGGGGCCACGGGGGAGTGAGGCACCCAGAGGGGAAAGCAGTGGCGCGACTGTACCCGGCGGTACGCGACGGCGACAATCTTCCGCAGGTTTTAGGGAATCAGGAAACGGGCATTCGGCCGTGTTTCGGGGGACTGCGGGCACAGCCTTGGCCCTACGTTCGAAAAGCGTTCGACTTTCTGGTGTCTGTCTGGACGCCGTTGAACGTGGATCGGGCGACTGCGGGATCATGCGACGGAGACGGCCCCCGAGGTGCCTGCAGTCGACTCGCTCGACTCGAGCGCCTGCCGGATGCCGGCCGCGACCGCGGGGTGGACCGGGAGGGCGAGATGGCCGACTCCGCTGACGCGCACGTTCTGCGCGATGAGGTCCGGGTGATCGATGCAGGCCGTCTCGACCGGGACCATGATCTGGTCCAAATCGCTCCAGAAGCTGATGAAATGGGTGCGGCAGCCGGGCGCGGGCCGGCGCAGCTCCGCGATCAGGGCGGAGCCGGGCCGCATCTGGCGCACGATGGGGTGAGCACTCGCGAGCGGGGCGACCGCGGTGCCGGAGTGGGGAGTGCCGAGTGTGACGAGTGTGCGTACGCGCTGGTCACCGCCGAGGCGCTGCACGTAGTAGCGGGCGATCAGGCCGCCGAGGCTGTGCCCGACGATGTCGACCTCGCTCCGTCCCGTGCGGGCGCAGATCTCCTCGATGTGCCGGCCGAGCAGCTCGGCGGCGGTGCGGATGTCGCAGGTCAACGGGGAGTAGTTGAGGCACTCGAGATGCCGCCAGCCATGCCGGGCGAGGGAACGGCGAAGCAGTACGAACACGGAGCGGTTGTCCACGAAGCCGTGCAGCAGCACGACGGGCGGGTGGTCCGGGCCGCCGCCGGTCGGCAGGGTCGCGGTGTCGGCCGGGTGCGGGTCTTCGGACGGGTTCGGGCCTGGGGTGGGTGCTGGGCGCTCGGTGATCAGGCCGGTGGGGTAGAGGAGGAGGTGCCCGGCGAGTATCGCCAGCTCGAGAGCGGTGGCGCGGAGCAGTGCCGCGGATATTCGCAGCTGTCGCACGTGTCGCACGGGGCGCAGACACAGCGGAAAGAAGGGCAGGACCTTCATACCGACCTCCCGTACGGCACAGCGGGAGGACAGCTCCGTCCCCCGTTAATGCCCTCATGGGCGCCGTTCAGGCCCTGTGCGGTTCGGTGCCCGTGCCGGGCCGATACCAAAGGTGTGTCGTATCTCCGCGCCGCGCGGCTGACGGCGCGGACATACGACGATCCGAAGCGGCTCCCTTGCGACGGTCCCCTGTGGCGGCGCGGCTCGCGAGCCGCTTGTGTGTCGCCTGATGCGGGTACGACGCGTAGCGAACATGTCCCACGTGTGATTTCCCCCTCGCTATCCACCGTGAAACGGGCGGTTGCGGGATGCTGGAGATAACGTTCGTTCACTTCCCTGGGCCTTTGCCGGTGCGGGACCCGCGCGGGACCCGTGCCCAGGGCGGCGCAGTCGTATGTGGAGGCAGTGATGGGTGTGACTGGTCCGATCCGCGTGGTGGTGGCCAAGCCGGGTCTCGACGGCCACGATCGGGGCGCCAAGGTGATCGCGCGGGCGCTGCGTGACGCGGGCATGGAGGTCATCTACACCGGGCTCCACCAGACCCCGGAGCAGATCGTGGACACGGCGATCCAGGAGGACGCGGACGCGATCGGCCTCTCGATCCTGTCCGGCGCGCACAACACGCTCTTCGCGAAGGTGATCGAGCTCCTGAAGGAGCGCGAGGCGGAGGACATCAAGGTCTTCGGCGGCGGCATCATCCCGGAGGCGGACATCGCCCCGCTGAAGCAGAAGGGCGTGGCGGAGATCTTCACCCCGGGCGCGACGACGGCGTCGATCGTCGACTGGGTCAACGCGAACGTCCGCCAGCCTGCGGACGCGTAGTCGGTAGCGACGCGATCCGCTGGGCGCGGGGCCTGCCCGTGTGGGGTGTGCCGGGTCCGCTGGGCGTGGCCTGCCGCGGGGCGGGCTGACGAGCGCTGGGCCGCCGCGGCCCGAGGACGGTGCGCGGGCGGCGCGCCCCTGAGCCGTCCCGGCGGCGTGGTCTGGTCCGGGGGTTCGTCTTTGCGGCGAGAGGCTGCCACGGGCCGGGGCGTGGGGGCAGCAGCCCCCACACACAACCTCCCCACCCCGGGGGACCGGGGCGCGGTGGCCCCCGGGGGCCTGGGGGCGTCAGCCCACAGCTTCGGGAAGGGGCGGGGTGGGGGGAACACCCCCCAGCTCCACCCGCATCATCGCCCGCAACCTCAACGTCGACACCAGCCTCTGAAACGCCTCCGACCAATACCCCCCCGCCCCCGGCGACCCCCCTTCCACCTCGTCCGGCGTCGCCGTCAGCAGCTCCAGCCGGCTCGCCTCCGCCGGGTCCAGGCAGCGTTCCGCCAGGCCCATCACCCCGCTGAAGCTCCAGGGGTAACTCCCCGCGTCCCGCGCGATGTCCAGCGCGTCCACCACCGCGCGGCCCAGCGGCTCCGCCCACGGCACCGCGCAGACGCCGAGCAGCTGGAACGCCTCCGACAGACCGTGCGCCGCAATGAACTGCGCAACCCACACCGCCCGTTCCGGCGCGGGCAGCGTCCCGAGCAGCTTGGCCCGCTCCGCGAGGGACGACGTGCCGGGCCCGGTCTCCGGCGGCGAGGACGGCGCGCCGAGCAGGGCGCGGGACCACTCCGCGTCCCGCTGCCGCACCGCGGCCCGGCACCACGCCGCGTGCAGCTCCTGCCCCCACTCGTCCGCGACGGGCAGCGCGACTATCTCCTGCGCCGTACGCCCCCCGAGCCGTCCCGCCCAGGTGGACAGCGGGGCCGCCTCCACCAACTGGCCCAGCCACCATGATCGTTCGCCCCGGCCCGACGGCGGGTTCGGCACGACCCCGTCGCGTTGCATGCCCGTATCGCATTCGTGCGGCGCCTCCACAGCTATCGCCGCAGCGCTCCCGTCCCCGCTGCGGTCCAGGCTGACGCACGACACCGCGCGCGTCGCCATCCGCCCGGCGAGCGCCGAGTGCGGCAGCGCGGAGAGCAGCTCGGCCGCCGTCGCGCGGACATTGCGACTGCGGTCGGACAGGGCCTGCTCCAGAAACGGCTCGTCCGCGTCGGACAGCCCCGTACGCAGGGAGTCGAGGAACATCAGCCGGTCCTCGGCCCGCTCCGTCGCCCAGGTCGCCGTGAGCAGCGCCAGCGCCGCCCCCGCGTCGTGCGTCCGTACCGAAGCGAGCAGGGCGACCCGCTCGGCGAACAGCCCCTCCTCCCACAGACGTTGAACCGCCTCGGCGTCAGCCGGGTCCGGCAGCACCAGGCCCCCGGACCCGCCGCGCAGCGCGAACTTCCACTCCGGGTTGAGCCGGGCCAGCCACAGCCCGCGCGGACCGGCGAAGGCGAGGGCCCCCGGCCGTAGATCCGTACGCGCGCGGGCCGCGTCCAGTAGCGCGGGCAGTACGGACGGCGGCGCCTGGTACCCGTGCTCATTGGCCGTGGCGAGCCACTGCGGCAGCAGCTCGGTCAGATCCGGTGCCGTACCGCGCCGCCCGCCCGCATGCGACGGGGCCGACCGGTCGGCCAGCAGCAGGCCGAGCCTGCGCCGCGCGGGCGCGGGCAACTGCGGGCGGGTGTCGTTCGGCGCGGGCTCAGGACGGACGGCCGCGGGCGCGGGCATCAGTCCCGCCCTGCGCCGGACGGTGTGGAGCGCTGCGGCGTCCAGCAGCGCGGCCGGCGCGTCCTTGCCCGACGTCATGACGGCGCCCGGCGGCGTGCGCCGGTCGGTGCCGAGAAGGGCCGAGGTGACGAGCTCTTCCCACAGTGCGGCGCCGCTGGTGCTGGTGGTGCTGGTCATGGCGTCCTCTCTACGTTCAGATGAGCGGGACCGTCTCGGACCCGTCCTCGGACCAGGCGGCGAGCGGTGAGAAGCCCTGATGGCCGCATTCGCCGAAGACGATGACCGGGCCGCCGCCGGAGAGCGCGACGAGCTTCAGCAGCCCGGAGCGGCCGAGCGCGGCGGGCGCGATGGGCAGGGCGGTCTCGCTGTCGGCGTCGGCCAGTTGCCACCCCGGGCTCGTCGGGACGGGTATGACGCGGCTGAGCGTCACCGGCCAGAACTCCAGCCAGGGGTCGTCGCGCAGCGCCCGCCCGTACGCATCGAGAGCCGCCGCGGTCGGCCCGCCCCGAGGGGGCGACGTGATCGGGGCGGGCGCGCCGAACTGCTCGCCAAGCTCGGCCCGCAGCTGCCCGGCGCCCGCGTACGGAGTGAGCTCGGCGTCGATCATCAGGCCCACCGGCAGCGCCTGTTGCGGGGAGCGGCCCGCCGCTCCGAAGGAGAGCAGCAGTGCCGTACGCCCGGACTCGCGTCCGTACAGCCATATACGGCGTGTGGTGATCTTGCCGTCCGAGGAGTCGTACTGAGCCAGGATCATCCAGTCGTCCCGGACCGGCGGGCCGTCGGCCGGCGAGGTGAGGCCGACCCGAGTACGAACCGTCGCGGCCAGCGGCTCCGGCAGCCGCTCGACCCCCAGCCAGGCCGCATCCAGCAGATGGATCAGCGCGCACTCCTCCAGCAGCCGCACCGGCCAGCCCGGCCCCGAGCCCGGGATCGCCCCCAATTCCCGTACCCGGGCGGCCAGTCCGGGCGCCTGCGCGTCGACCATGCGGGCCGCGGTCTCCTCCCACAGTCCGTAACCCGACTGCTCGGCCGCAGCAAGGCCGCCGCGCAGCAGATCCGCGAGCCGCTGCTCCAACTCCGTGGCCCCGGCGGTGATCCGCCCCGCCCGGCGCTCGGCGCGGCGCCTGGCCGCCTCGGGGTCGGCGGTCTTCGCGGACTGCCCCGCGCCCGCATCGCTCTGTTCCTTGTCGGTGGCGCGCTTTCTGCGCCCCTCCAGCCACTCCTCCGCCCAGTCCGGCGTGGTGGAGACCTGTACGGCGTCCTCGTCCGCCGCCCAGAGCAGCAGCAGCCCCAGCGCGTGCTTGCACGGGAACTTCCGGCTCGGACAACTGCACTTGTACGCCGGGCCCGTGGTGTCGACGATGGTCTGGTACGGCTTGCTGCCGCTGCCCTTGCACAGGCCCCACACTGCCCCCGATCCGTCAATGCCCGCCCCGGACCACGGCCCGGCCGCGCCGAGCCTGTTACCCGCCTTGCGTGATGCGTCGTCAGGAGCCAGTGCCAGCACCTGTTCCGACGTCCAGCGCACCCCCTGCTGATTCATGCCGACGACGTTACGGGCCGGGTCTGACAATGGCCTCTGACCTGCGTAGACGGTCGATTGTCAGTGGCGTGGTGCACGGTTGGAATCACATCGGGCCGAACCATCTGGCCGACGACCCGGAGGGGGATCCATGACCGTGTCCGAAACCGGCGCAGCCACCGGCGCCGAGGCGCTGCGGCCGCATGCCGAGGACGCTTTCGCCCACGAGCTGAAGGCGCTCGCCGCGGCCGACGACCGGCCGCGCCCGGTCAACTGGCAGATGTCGCCGTGGGCCGTCGCCACCTATCTGCTCGGCGGCGAACTCACCGACGGCACGGTGATCACGCCCAAGTACGTGGGGCCGCGCCGGATCGTCGAGGTCGCTGTCACCACACTCGCCACCGACCGGGCCCTGCTGCTCCTCGGCGTGCCCGGCACCGCCAAGACCTGGGTCTCCGAGCATCTGGCCGCGGCTGTCAGCGGCGACTCGACCCTGCTGGTACAGGGCACGGCGGGCACACCCGAGGAAGCCATCCGGTACGGCTGGAACTACGCCCAGCTGCTCGCCCACGGCCCCAGCCGGGACGCTCTCGTGCCCAGCCCCGTCATGCGCGCGATGTCCGAGGGCATGACGGCGCGTGTCGAGGAGCTCACCCGTATCCCCGCCGACGTACAGGACACGCTGATCACGATCCTGTCCGAGAAGACCCTGCCGATCCCGGAGCTGGGGCAGGAGGTGCAGGCGGTCCGCGGGTTCAGCCTCATCGCCACCGCCAATGACCGCGACCGCGGGGTCAACGACCTCTCCAGCGCGCTGCGCCGCCGGTTCAACACGGTCGTACTGCCGCTGCCCGCGACGCCCGAGGCGGAGGTCGACATCGTGTCCCGGCGCGTCGACCAGATAGGGCGCTCGCTCGATCTGCCCGCCGTGCCCGAGGGGTTGGAGGAGATCCGCCGGGTCGTCACCGTTTTCCGGGAGCTGCGCGACGGCGTCTCGGCGGACGGCCGCACCAAGCTCAAGTCGCCGTCGGGCACGCTCTCCACGGCCGAGGCGATCTCCGTCGTCACCGGCGGTCTCGCGCTCGCCGCGCATTTCGGCGACGGCGTGCTGCGACCCGGTGACGTGGCGGCCGGCATCCTCGGCGCGGTGGTACGCGACCCCGCGGCGGACCGGGTCATCTGGCAGGAGTACCTGGAGACGGTGGTCCGCGAGCGGGACGGCTGGAAGGACTTCTACCGCGCCTGCCGTGAGGTGAGCGTATGACCGGCCCGCTGCTGCTCGGGGTGCGCCACCACGGGCCTGGCTCGGCGCGGGCGGTGCGGGCCGCGCTGGATGCGGCGTCGCCGCCGGTGGTGCTGATCGAGGGTCCGCCCGAGGGCGATGCACTGCTTGCGCTCGCGGCGGACGAGCAGATGCGCCCGCCGGTCGCGCTGCTCGCCCATGCCGTGGAGGATCCGGGGCGGGCGGCGTTCTGGCCCCTCGCCGAGTTCTCGCCGGAGTGGGTGGCGATCCGCTGGGCGCTCGGGCGGGGGGTGCCGGTGCGGTTCATCGACCTCCCGGCGGTGCACTCGCTGGCGCTGGCCGAAGCGGAGACGGCCGCGGACCCGGGCCCGGGCTCACCCCCGGACCCGGACCCGAACCCGAACCCGGCCTCGACCTCCGACCTGGCCTCGACCTCCGACCTGGACTCGGACTCGGACTCGGGGAGCGAACCCGGCGGCGTACGGATCGATCCCATCGCCGTCCTCGCCGAAACCGCCGGGTACGACGACCCCGAGCGGTGGTGGGAGGACGTCGTCGAGCACCGCGGCTCGGGGCCAGGCTCCGGGACCGGCTCCGCGGTCGACGCCGCGGACCCCCGGGCGCCCTTCGCCGCGCTCGGCGAGGCCATGACCGCGCTGCGCGAGATGTACGGCCACGGCGGGCACGACCGGGATCTCGTCCGCGAGGCGCACATGCGGATCCAACTACGCGCCGCGCGCAAGGAGTTCGGGGACGACGTCGCCGTCGTCTGCGGCGCCTGGCATGTGCCTGCGCTCGCCGAGAAGACCACGCTCGCCGCAGACAAGGCCCTCCTCAAGGGGCTGCCCAAGGTCAAGGCCGAGATGACCTGGGTGCCCTGGACGCACCGCAGGCTCGCCCGCCACAGCGGCTACGGCGCGGGCATCGACTCGCCCGGCTGGTACGGGCATCTCTTCGGCGCGCCGGACCGGCCGGTGGAGCGCTGGATGACCAAGGTCGCCCGGCTGCTGCGGGACGAGGACCGGATGGTGTCGTCCGCCCATGTGATTGAGGCGGTGCGGCTTGCCGACACCCTTGCCGCCATGCGCGGCCGGCCGCTCGCCGGGCTGACCGAGACGACAGACGCCATACGGGCCGTGATGTGCGACGGCTCCGACGTTCCGCTCGACCTGATCCGGGACCGGCTGATCGTCGGTGACGTCCTCGGTGAGGTCCCGGACGCCGCGCCCGCCGTGCCGCTGCAGCGCGACCTGAGCCGGCTGCAGCGCAGCCTGCGGCTCAAACCGGAGGCGCTGGAGCGCGAGTTGGAGCTCGATCTGCGCAAGGAGACCGATGCGGCGAAGAGCCGGCTGCTGCACCGGCTGCGGCTGCTGGCCATCGGCTGGGGCGAGCCGGTCACGGGGCGGGGGAGCACCGGCACGTTCCGGGAGAGCTGGCGGCTGCGCTGGGAGCCGGAGCTCTTCGTGCGGGTCGCCGAGGCCGGGGTGTGGGGCACCACGGTGCTCTCCGCGGCCACGGCCAAGGCCGAGAACAAGGCCGTGTCGGCGACCGCCCTCGCCGATGTCACCGTGCTCGCCGAGCACTGCCTGCTGGCCGAACTGACCGACGCGCTCCCCGTGGTGATGCGGGCGCTCGCCGACCGGGCCGCGCTCGACGCGGATGTAGGCCACCTCGCCCAGGCGCTGCCCGCCCTGGCCCGCGCCCTGCGGTACGGGGACGTACGGTCCACGGACACGGCCGCCCTCGGCGAGGTCGCGGCCGGGCTCGCCGAGCGCATCTGCGTCGGGCTGCCACCCGCGTGCACCGGGCTCGACGCGGACGGCGCCGCCGAGATGCGGAGCCATCTGGACGCCGTGAACTCCGCGATCGGACTGCTGCCCAAGGCCCAGGAGCTCGGCGAGCGTTGGGGCTCGGTACTGCACCGGCTGGCGGACCGTGACACGGTGCCGGGGGTGATACGCGGCCGGGCCGCCCGGCTGCTGCTGGACGACGGGCGGCTCGAGGAGCACCAGGCCGCGCGGCTGATGGCCCTTGCGCTCTCGCCCGGCACGCCGCCCGCCGAAGCGGCCGCCTGGATCGAGGGCTTCGTCGGCGGCGCGTCCGGAGGCGGGATGCTCCTGGTCCACGACGAGCGCCTGCTCGGGCTCGTCGACGCCTGGCTGACCGGGGTGCCCGCGGACGCCTTCACCGACGTACTGCCGTTGCTGCGCCGCACCTTCTCGGCGTACGAACCGGGCGTGCGCCGCACGCTCGGTGAGCTGGTCGGGCGCGGCCCGGCAGCGGGCGGCCACGCACACCAGGAGTCGGGCGTGCCCGGATTCGGCGCGGGCCTCGACGAGGAGCGGGCAAACGCGGTGCTGCCCGTGCTCCAGCTGCTTCTCGGTATCGACGACAACGACCTTGCGGGGGTGGCCCGATGACGGAGATCGCGCACGACGAGCGGCTGCGGCGCTGGCGGCTGGTGCTCGGCGGCGACTCTGCCGAGGGCACCGGCTGCACGCTCGCCGGGACGGACGCGGCGATGGACGGCGCCCTGTCCGCCCTCTACGGCGACGGAAACGGCGGCACGAGTGCCGACAGCCGCAGCGGGGGCCGCTCGGCCGGGCTCGGGGCGTCCGCCCCCTCCGTCGCCCGCTGGCTCGGCGACATCCGTACGTACTTCCCCAGCTCCGTCGTCCAGGTCATGCAGCGCGACGCGATCGACCGGCTCGGTCTGTCCACGCTGTTGCTGGAGCCGGAGATGCTGGAGGCCGTCGAGGCGGACGTCCATCTCGTCGGCACCCTGCTCTCCCTCAACAAGGCGATGCCCGAGACGACCAAGGAGACGGCCAGGGCGGTCGTCCGGAAGGTTGTCGACGATCTGGAGAAGCGGCTCGCCAGCCGCACCCGCTCCACTCTGACCGGTGCGCTCGACCGCTCGGCGAAGATCAACCGCCCGCGTCACCGGGACATCGACTGGGACCGCACCATCCGGGCCAACCTCAAGAACTATCTGCCGGAGTTCAAGACCGTCGTCCCCGAGCGGCTGATCGGATACGGACGGGCGTCCCAGTCGGTGAAGAAGGACGTCGTCCTCTGCATCGACCAGTCGGGCTCGATGGCAGCCTCCGTTGTCTACGCATCCGTCTTCGGCGCGGTCCTGGCGTCCATGCGCTCCATCGCCACCCGCCTCGTCGTCTTCGACACCGCCGTCGTCGAGCTCACCGACCAGCTCGACGACCCGGTGGACGTCCTCTTCGGCACCCAGCTCGGCGGCGGCACCGACATCAACAGGGCGCTCGCGTACTGCCAGTCCCAGATCACCCGCCCCGCCGACACCGTCGTCGTACTGATCAGCGACCTCTACGAGGGCGGCATACGGGACGAGATGCTGAAGCGGGTCGCGGCCATGAAGGCGTCCGGCGTGCAGTTCGTGGCGCTGCTCGCGCTGTCCGACGAAGGGACGCCCGCGTACGACCGCGAGCACGCGGCGGCGCTCGCGGCGCTGGGCGCACCGGCCTTCGCGTGTACGCCCGACCTCTTCCCGGAGGTGATGGCGGCCGCGATCGAGAAGCGGCCCCTGCCCATACCGGACATGGTGACCCATCAGTAACGTGGGACTTGCGCCAACCCGGGAGGTTCGTGCGAGCATCGTCCGGATCCCCGCGGAAGGTCCGCTTCCGCCGACCGGGAAGGCCCCTCACCGTGACTGCCGCAGCCGCTCGTTCCGCTGCTGCCCTGTGCGTGCTGCGCAGGGCGGTTGCCGGCCGGCGTGTGCTGCAGGTGATGCTGTTCCTCGGAGGCCTGCTGACGGTCGGTTTCCTCTACGGCGGACAGGCGCACGCGACCGGGCTGCCGGACCCGGCGTCGGCCGATGCCGGGACGAGCGCCGCGCAGCCGGACCTGTCGGCCCCGGCACGGGAGTTGCGGCGCGTGGCACAGGACTCCGTCGACTCGACGAAGTTCACTAAAGCCGCCGACGGCACCCCGTCCGTCCTGCCCGTGCCGTCCGGGCGCGAAGTGGCCGAGCCGGTGACGGACTCCGGCCGCGGCGTCGTACGGACGGTGGTGCGGTCGCTGACCGAACCGGTCACCGGCGCACTGACCGGCACGCCGGGCGGGCACCTTCCCGTACCGCTGCCGACTCCCGGCGGCGGCGTGGGCCCGGGACTCACGCCGCAACTCCCCCTCGAGCGGCCCGTGGACGAGTCCCCGGACGGATTCACCGCGAAGAACCCGGCAGGCAAGTCCGACTCGGCCCGGCCGTCCTGCGCTCTTGCCGTCATGGTCGGCCCGGTCGGCGGATACGACAGTGGGCTCGGACGGGGCCGGGCCGAAGCCGCGGGCAAGCAGCCCGCGTCGGCACCCGCACCTGCTCAAGTCCCCGGCAGCCCCTGCAACTCCACGCCCGGCGCGCTGCAGCAGTCCACCGAGACACACACCCCGCGTACGGGAGATCAGCACGCGGCGGTGAGTGCGTACGGCAGGCCCATCGCACTCGGCTCCGGCGCGGTCCGGGCGGCGGCGGATGCGCCGACTCGCGAACGACCGCGCGACATCCTCGAATTCCCCGGCTAGGGCAGCCCTTTCCCCGCTCAAGACCTGCCGCGCGGGGGCGGGACAGGTCTGCCCGCCAACCGGACAGTTCCGGACAGCCGAACTCATTCGAAGGATTCGACTCAAGCATGCACAAGAACATTCGACGCTCTATAGCCGTCGCGGCCACGGCCGGCGGCATGTGGGCCATCGGCACTGCCGTGGCCAGCGCCGACGAGGCGCACGTCTCCGTACCGCTCTCCACGCCCGACCAGGCGGCCGACGCCGTCCAGGACGCCAAGGGCGCCGTCTCCGACGCGCGCTCCACAGCCACCACCGCGGCCACGGGTGCCACCCAGGTCAAGGGCAAGGCGACGGGCACGGCCGCGCAGGCTCAGCGCACCGCTGCCGGCACGGCTGCCCAGGTCAGGGGCAAGGCGACGGGCACGGCCGCGCAGGCTCAGCGCACCGCTGCCGGCACGGCTACCCAGGTCAAGGGCAAGGCGACGGGCACGGCCGCGCAGGCTCAGCGCACCGCTGCCGGCACGGCTGCCCAGGTCAGGGGCAAGGCGACGGGCACGGCCGCGCAGGCTCAGCGCACCGCTGCCGGCACCGCCGCGCAGGCCCAGGGCAGCGCCCAGTCCGCGGCCCGCACCGATGCTCAGGACGAGATCGACTACCTCTTCGGCCCGCTCTCCGCCTTCGCGCACGAGCTGGAGCAGGCCCCGGCCCAGGCCCAGTACCGGGCCGAGGGCGCCGTTGTCGCCGCCACCCCGCTCGCCGACGCCGCCGCGCAGGACACCCTGCCGCCCATCGCCGCCCGTGCCGTGAGCGGCGTGCTCCCGGTTGCCGGGCAGGCGGTCGGCGACGCCGGCGGTCTCGCTCAGGGTGTGGTGGGCGATGTGACGCCGTTCGCGGGCGGTGTCCTCTCCGACGTGCAGCCGTTCGCCGGCGGTGTCGTCTCCGAGGTCCAGCCCTTCGCGGGCGGTGTCGTCGGTGCGGTCCAGCCGCTCGTCGAAACCATCGTCGACCACGTCCAGCCGGTCACGTACGGCGTCGGCAGCAGCGCGGGCACCCTCGCGCAGGGTGTGGCCGGCGATGTCACGCCCTTCGCGGACGGTGTTGCCCACCAGGCCCAGCCGTTCGCGCAGGACGTGTACGGCACGGCGGGCGCGACGCCGCTCGCCGGCAACGCCGTCCACGGTGCCCAGGGCGCGGTTTCCACGATCACCCCGGGTTACGTCTCCCATCTGACCCAGGGCATCTGACGCAGGAAACCCGACGTGTTACGGAGTGCATCTGACAGGCGGGTCCGATGCTCACGGGCGGTCTCCATTGGGGTGGGGGCCGCCCGGTTCCGTACAGCGCCGCGACCTGTGCGGTCTGTGACCGTTATCACCGCCCAGGTGTGATCTGCGATTTAGGGACCCACGGCCCACGGGGATAACCTGCAGGACGGACATGCCGCGTGCTCGGACAACCGTGTACGCCTCCCTTGTGACAGCGCAGTCACGTTGCCCTTCGCGGCACGCCCACGCAGACAACGAACCGCGATCATCAGAAAAGGGACGGACGCGCGTGGACCTGTTCGAGTACCAGGCGAGGGACCTCTTCGCCAAGCACGGTGTACCGGTGCTGGCCGGTGAAGTCATCGACACGCCTGAGGCGGCGCGCGAGGTGACCGAGCGTCTGGGCGGCCGGTCGGTCGTCAAGGCGCAGGTGAAGGTCGGCGGCCGCGGCAAGGCCGGCGGCGTGAAGCTGGCCTCCGACCCGGCTGACGCGGTCGAGAAGGCCGGCCAGATTCTTGGCATGGACATCAAGGGCCACACGGTCCACAAGGTGATGCTGGCCGAGACGGCACCGGAGATCGCCGAGGAGTACTACGTTTCGTACCTCCTCGACCGCACCAACCGCACTTTCCTGGCCATGGCCTCCGTCCAGGGCGGCGTCGAGATCGAGGTCGTCGCGGAGGAGAACCCCGAGGCCCTCGCGAAGATCCCGGTCAACGCCAATGAGGGTGTCGACCTGGCGAAGGCCCGCGAGATCGTCGCGGCCGCGAAGTTCCCGGCCGATGTCGCCGACCAGGTCGCCGACATCCTGGTGACCCTGTGGAAGACCTTCATCGAAGAGGACGCGCTCCTCGTCGAGGTCAACCCGCTGGCCAAGGTCGCCGACGGCCGCGTCATCGCCCTCGACGGCAAGGTCTCGCTCGACGAGAACGCCGACTTCCGGCAGCCCGAGCACGCAGCGCTCGAGGACAAGGACGCAGCCAACCCGCTCGAGGCTGCTGCCAAGGCCAAGAACCTCAACTACGTCAAGCTCGACGGCGAGGTCGGCATCATCGGCAACGGCGCGGGTCTGGTCATGTCGACCCTCGACGTCGTCGCGTACGCCGGTGAGAACCACGGCGGCGTGAAGCCCGCCAACTTCCTCGACATCGGTGGCGGCGCCTCCGCCGAGGTCATGGCGAACGGTCTCGAGATCATCCTCGGCGACCCGGACGTCAAGTCCGTCTTCGTCAACGTCTTCGGTGGCATCACCGCCTGTGACGAGGTCGCCAACGGCATCGTCCAGGCGCTCGCGCTGCTCGCCTCCAAGGGCGAGGAAGTCAGCAAGCCGCTGGTCGTGCGCCTCGACGGCAACAACGCGGAGCTGGGTCGCAGGATCCTGTCGGACGCCAACCACCCGCTGGTTCAGCGCGTGGACACCATGGACGGCGCGGCCGACAAGGCCGCCGAGCTCGCGGCTGCGAAGTAAGGGACGAGGTTCAGCACAGCCATGGCTATCTTCCTCACCAAAGACAGCAAGGTCATTGTCCAGGGCATGACCGGCGCCACGGGCATGAAGCACACCAAGCTCATGCTCGGTGACGGCACCAACATCGTCGGTGGCGTCAACCCGCGCAAGGCGGGCACCAGCGTCGACTTCGACGGCACCGAGGTGCCGGTCTTCGGCACGGTCGCCGAGGCGATCGAGAAGACCGGGGCCGACGTCTCCGTCCTCTTCGTGCCGCCGGCCTTCGCCAAGGCCGCCGTCGTCGAGGCCATCGACGCCGAGATCCCGCTGGCCGTCGTCATCACCGAGGGCATCGCGGTGCACGACTCCGCCGCCTTCTGGGCGTACGCGGTCAGCAAGGGCAACAAGACCCGGATCATCGGCCCGAACTGCCCCGGCCTGATCACCCCCGGCCAGTCCAACGCCGGCATCATCCCGGGCGACATCACCAAGCCCGGTCGCATCGGTCTCGTGTCCAAGTCCGGCACGCTGACCTACCAGATGATGTACGAGCTCCGTGACATCGGCTTCTCCTCGGCCGTCGGCATCGGTGGCGACCCGGTCATCGGTACGACGCACATCGACGCCCTCGCGGCGTTCGAGGCCGACCCGGAGACCGAGCTGATCGTGATGATCGGCGAGATCGGCGGCGACGCCGAGGAGCGTGCGGCGGACTTCATCGCGAAGAACGTCACCAAGCCGGTCGTCGGTTACGTCGCGGGCTTCACCGCGCCCGAGGGCAAGACCATGGGCCACGCCGGCGCCATCGTCTCCGGCTCCTCCGGCACGGCCCAGGCGAAGAAGGAGGCCCTGGAGGCCGCGGGCGTCAAGGTCGGCAAGACGCCGACCGAGACGGCCAAGCTGGCGCGCGCCATTCTCGGCCTGTAAACACAGCCTCGGCGCCTGACCTTCGCGGTTCAGCAGTACGGCAGTACAGCAGTACGTACGGGTGTGGGCCCGCGTCTCTTCGTGAGATGCGGGCCCACACGCTTGTTCAGCTGTCCGGCTGTCCGGCTGTCCGGCTGTCCGGCTGTTCAGCGGCTCTGCGGTACCAGCCGCTCGGGACCGGCCGCCGGCTCGGAGAGCAGCTTTGCGCGCAGCTGCCTGTCCCGGGCGGTCAGCCGCTGCGGACCGTTGTGCGCCGGTACGCCGCCGACCTCCTGGCCCGGGGCGAGCGGCGGTTCGTACCGAGTCGGGGCGTTGGCCAGGGTGAGCATCGTGGCGCCGATGATCAGCGTGGTGACGGCGATGGCGGCTCGCGTCCAGAACCGGGCCCGGCGCTCGCTGCCTGTGCGTACGGCCTGGGCGGCCAGCAGTTGCGGCATCGGGCCGGCGAGCGCGAGGGCCGTCAGCTCCTCGTGCAGCGTCTCGGGCACGCCCAGCTCGGGACAGCGTTCGGCGAGCGCCTCGCGCGCGTGCAGCACGCGGTTCGCGGTGGCGGGGGTGCTCGCCTCGGTCTCGGCGGCCGTCTCCGGCAGATCGAGGCCGACGCCGTCGTAGAGGAGCAGCGTGCGACGGTACGACGGGGGCAGCTCCAGCAGTGCGTCGAGGAGCTTGCTCGGGTCCCCGTCGACGGGAGTGCTGTCGAGGGCGCGGTGGGTGCGCCGCAGCCGTTGCCAGGGGGACATGGCGTAGTCGTACGCGGCGGCCCGCACCCAGCCCGCGGGGTCCCGGTCGACGGCGACCTCGGGCCAGCGCTGCCAGGCGAGGTGGAAGGCGCGCTCGACGGACTCCTGCGCGAGCCGGCAGCGGCCGGTGAGCAGGTAGGTCTGGCGTACGAGGGCGGGGGCGGCGTATGCGTACAGCGCGTCGAATGCCTCGTCGGCGGTGAGCGCGGGGAGCCTTGGCGGCTCGGGGGCAGGGGCCGGTGTTCTGGGCTGGGCGGTGTGCGGCGGTGCCGGGTCGGCCGGGACCGTGGGTGGCCTGGCCGCGCGCTTGGCGGCGGGCCTGGGCCGGGTGGTGGCGTGCGACTGCTTGGGCCGGCGGGAGTGAGCCGGGGGCTGCGTGTCGCCTGTGGCCGTGGGGGCGGGCGACTTCGAGGACTGCTCCGCGGGCGTGTCCGGCTCGTTGGCCCACGCGGCGAGCAGTTTCGCGTACGCCTCGCGCTTGCGCCCCCGGGGGTTGGTGCGGCCCGTCTCCCAGGATCTGACGGTCGCCGGGGTGACGCCGATCGCCGTCGCGACCTCCTGCTCGCTCACGGCGGACGCCTCGCGCAGTCGGCGCCGTTCCTCGGGGGAAGGCAGGGGGGAGGTGGCGGAGCGTGCGGTGCTCTGAGTCATGAGGGGCTCCCCGCGGCACTGCACTCGGCATAAAAGTACATAAACGTATCTTGAGCGACACAACGGGCAATCAGCTGTTACGTGGGCAAAGCGCGTGTCGTTGGCAGCATGGCCGGGTGACCCAAGTGACTGAGCACAGCCCGTCGATGTCGCCGCCGCAGGCCTCGGCCGTCGTACAGGGGGGTCGTGCGCCCGCGCTGGCCGCGGCCGTTGTGCGCGGGGCGACCGCGGCGGGGCTCGGTCTCGGCACGCTCGCCGTCCTGGTGACGGTGCTGTGGATCAGCTCGCCGTATCCGGACAGCGGTCCAAGCGAGGCACTGCATGCCGCCGCCGGACTGTGGCTGCTCGCCCACGGCGTGGAGCTCGTACGGGCCGGAACGCTCTCCGGGCACCCGGCGCCGGTCGGTGTCGTGCCGCTGCTCGTCGCAGTGCTGCCCGCCTGGCTGGCGCACCGGGCGACGCGCGACGCGCTGGAGCCGGACGAGGGGCGGCCGCGGCCGTCGGCGCGGGGCGCGCTGTGCGCGGTGAGTGCGGGATATCTGCTGGTCGGCGGGGCGGTGGCGGGCTATGCGGCGAGCGGTCCACTGGCGGTGAATCCGCTGAGCGCGGTACTGCATCTGCCACTGGTGACGGTGTGCGCGGCAGGGGTCGGGGTCTGGCGGGCGTGGAGGTCCACCGACGCCCGCCAGGGCGAAGGGGGAGGCCGACCGCTCGGGCCGCTGCCGGGGTGGCTGCCCGAGTGGCTGCGGGGGGAGGCTGCCCGCACCCGGGTGGCCGTCGCGCTGCGGTCCGCGGCGGCGGGCGCGCTGACGCTGGTCGGGGGCGGGGCACTGCTGGTGGCGGCGTCGCTGGTGTGGCACGCGGACGCCACTCAGGACTCGTTCCTGCACCTGGCGGAGGACTGGTCGGGGCGGTTCGGGGTGCTGCTGCTGGGTCTTGCGCTGGTCCCGAACGCGGCGGTGTGGGGGGCGGCGTACGGGCTCGGCCCCGGCTTCGCGCTCGGTACGGGCGCGACGGCGACACCACTGGCGCTAGTTGGGGACCCGGCGTTGCCACCCTTCCCGCTGCTCGCTGCGGTCCCGGTGGAGGGGCGGGGGACCGCGCTGAACTGGGCGGCGGTGGCGGTGCCGGTGGTGGCGGGGGTGGTGGTCGCGTGGCTCACGGTACGGACGGCCGAGCAGCGGGGCGTCCGCGAGACCGCGCTGAGGGCGCTGCTGGGTGCGGTGGGTTGCGGGGTGCTGATGGCGCTGCTGGCGGCGGCAGCGGGCGGCCCGCTGGGCACGGGCCGGCTGGCGGCGTTCGGCCCGACATGGTGGCTGACGGGCGGGGCGGCGATGGTGTGGTCGGCGGTGATCGGGGTGCCGGGGGCGTTGGGGGTGCGGGCTTGGCGGGTGAGGGGGCGGGAGGTGCCGGTGCCGGTGGAGGCGGTGGGGGAGGGGCCGCCCGAACCGTCTGGTCTGCATGGCTCGTCGGATCTGAACGATCTGAACGATCTGAACGATCTGAACGATCTGAACGATCTGGACGAGGAGGCGGAGGAGTCGTACGACTTCGTGCCGATCGGGGCTTGGGGGGAGAACCCGCCGGTGGCGGTGCCGGTGCCGTTGCCGGAAGAACCGTCCGAGCCGGAGCGGTTGCCGGTGGAAGTGGCCGAGCCGGAGCCGCTGCCCGAGGAAGGGGCCGAGCCGTCGGCCGAGCCGGAGCCGCCGGGGGAGTCGTCGGCACCGTAGGAGCTACCCCCATCCCGTAACTGGGGGCAGGGCCCCCAGACCCCCGATGGTGCGGCAGCTTCGCGCCGCGGGCGCGCCCCAGCCCGGGGCCGTGCGGCGGTTTCGCACCGCGAGGGTTTCCCCCGAGACCCCACCCGTGCGGCGGCTTCGTGCCGCAACCGGTTCGCCGCCCCGAACCCCAGCCCCCCGCCTCGCTACTCCTTGATGCCGATCAGGCCGCGCAGCGGGTCCGGGAGCAAGTCGTTGCAGGCCAGTTGGCCCGACTTCGTCAGGGCGTCGTTCACGCACGTGTAGTAGTCGCGGTAGACCAGCTGCGCCGTGAACGACGCCGTCACGATCATCAGCGCGATGCTCGCCATGACCAGGCCGCTCACCGCCGCCGTCAGCTGGGGCCTGTTCGGGGACGAAGGTGCCCCCGGAGGCGGTGGCGTGGACGAGGTCCGGGCGTCCGCGGTGCGGCGCGTGGGCTTGGCGCGGAGGGAGCTGATGCTCCAGTACAGCGCCAGCGCGCCCAGCAGCAGCCCGATCTCCGGCAGGTCGAACAGCGCGAAGAAGAACGCCCACATGCCCGACAACAGCGCATAGCGTGCCCGTCTCTGCGCCGGGTCCGTCGGGTCCCACTTCAGGCCGGCGGGGGGAGAGCCGTCCGGGCCCTGCTGGCCGCCGCCGTTCTGGCCGGGCTGGCCGCCGGGGCGGCCGCCGAAGCCGCCGCCCGAGGAGCGGCCCGGCTGGCGGCTGCTCCACTGGCTGCCCCTGGACGAAGAGTCACGATCTCCGGAGTCCGAGTCCGAGTCCGAGTTCGAGTCCGAGTCCGAGTCGAGGTCGGGGCCGGAGGACGACGACGAGTTGTTCGTGGGGCGCCGCGGCTGCCAGGGCTGGTCCGGCCTGCCCTCCGGCGGCGGCGCGAAGGGGTTGGTCTCGTCCGTGGACTGGCGCTCCCGCGGCAACAGGAGGTCCGTACGGTGGCGTCGGTCCGGCATCTGGTGAACGTCTTCCCCTCAGACCCTGCGCACTTGGGGTCTTGTGTCGTCGTGCCCGCCAGAGGACGGGTCCTGTCCCCAGACGCTACCTCCCGGCCACGCCCCCGTCCCGTGGGGGCCGTTCTGTGTGCCGGTATCGTTGCTGACGGTCGGCGCCTTCGTAGAGTTCCCCGTATCGAGGGGTGCGATCCGTTCGTACGACCACACAAATGACGCACCACAAGCCGTACAGCACCGCGAGAAAGAGACCCGCCGTGGCCTCCCCGCCCCCCTCCGCCCGACCGGCCCGCCTCGTGGTCCTGGTCTCCGGATCCGGTACGAACCTTCAGGCCCTGCTCGACGCCATCGACGAGGACCCGGAGGGCTTCGGCGCCCGTATCGTCTCCGTCGGGGCCGACCGGGACCGGATCGCCGGGCTCGAGCGTGCCGAGCGCGCCGGGCTTCCCACGTTCGTGTGCAAGGTGAAGGACTACGAGACCCGCGAGGCGTGGGACCACGCACTCGCCGAGGCCACCGCGGAGTACGAGCCGGACCTCGTCGTCTCGGCCGGCTTCATGAAGATCGTGGGCAAGGAATTCCTCGCCCGCTTCGGCGGCCGGTTCATGAATACGCACCCTGCCCTGCTGCCCAGCTTCCCCGGGGCCCACGGCGTGCGCGACGCGCTCGCGTACGGCGCCAAGGTCACCGGGTGCACCGTCCACTTCGTCGACGACGGCGTCGACACCGGCCCGATCATCGCGCAGGGCGTGGTCGAGGTCCGGGACGAGGACGACGAAGTCGCTCTTCATGAGCGCATCAAGGAAGTCGAGCGAGCGCTGCTCGTCGAGGTCGTGGGGCGTCTGGCCCGTAACGGCTACCGCATTGAGGGACGAAAGGTAGTTTTCCCGTGACTGTTGAGGCCGAGAAGCGGGCCATCCGGCGAGCGCTGGTCAGCGTGTACGACAAGACGGGTCTCGAGGAGCTCGCCCGCGGGCTGCACGAGGCGGGCGTGGAGCTGGTCTCCACCGGCTCGACCGCCGCGAAGATCGCCGCGGCCGGGGTGCCGGTCACCAAGGTCGAGGAGCTCACCGGCTTCCCCGAGTGTCTGGACGGCCGGGTCAAGACGCTGCACCCGCGCGTGCACGCCGGGATCCTCGCGGATCTGAGGCTCGAGTCGCACCGTGAGCAGCTCGCCGAGCTGGGTGTCGAGCCCTTCGACCTGGTGGTCGTCAACCTCTACCCCTTCCGCGAGACCGTCGAGTCCGGCGCCACCCCGGACGAGTGCGTGGAGCAGATCGACATCGGCGGCCCGTCGATGGTCCGCGCCGCGGCCAAGAACCACCCGTCCGTCGCGGTCGTCACGAGCCCGGCGCGGTACGCGGACGTCCTCGCCGCGGTGCGGGAGGGCGGCTTCGACCTGGCCGAGCGCAAGCGGCTCGCCGCCGAGGCCTTCCAGCACACCGCCGCGTACGACGTGGCCGTCGCGTCCTGGTTCGCCTCTTCCTATGCGCCCGCCGACGACTCGGTCCTCCCCGACTTCCTGGGTGCGACCTTCGAGCGTACGAACGTTCTCAGGTACGGCGAGAACCCGCACCAGGCGGCCGCTCTCTACTCCAACGGCAACGGTGGCCTCGCCGATGCCGAGCAGTTGCACGGCAAGGAGATGTCGTACAACAACTACGTCGACACAGAGGCGGCCCGGCGGGCGGCGTACGACCACGACGGGCCCGCCGTCGCGATCATCAAGCACGCCAACCCGTGCGGCATCGCGGTCGGCGCGGACGTCGCCGAGGCGCACCGCAAGGCGCACGCCTGCGACCCGCTCTCGGCGTTCGGCGGGGTCATCGCCGTCAACCGGCCGGTGACGGTCGCGCTCGCCGAGCAGGTCGCCGAGATCTTCACCGAGGTCATCGTGGCTCCGGCGTACGAGGACGGCGCGGTCGAGGTGCTGGCACGCAAGAAGAACATCCGCGTGCTGCGGTGCGAGGGTGCCCCGGCGGCGCCCGTCGAGCTGCGCCCGATCGAGGGCGGCGCGCTCCTCCAGATCAAGGACCGCCTCCAGGCGGATGGCGACGACCCGGCGAACTGGACGCTGGCGACGGGCGATGCGCTGTCGGCGGCCGAGCTGGCCGAGCTGGCCTTCGCCTGGAGGGCCTGCCGCGCGGTGAAGTCCAACGCGATCCTGCTCGCCAAGGACGGCGCGTCGGTCGGCGTCGGCATGGGCCAGGTCAACCGCGTCGACTCCGCGAAGCTCGCCGTGGAGCGGGCGGGTGCGGAGCGTGCGGAGGGCTCGTACGCCGCGTCCGACGCGTTCTTCCCGTTCCCGGACGGTCTGGAGATCCTGACGGCCGCGGGCATCAAGGCGGTGGTCCAGCCGGGCGGTTCGGTCCGTGACGAGCTGGTCGTCGAGGCCGCGAAGAAGGCGGGCGTGACGATGTACTTCACGGGGACGCGGCACTTCTTCCACTGAGCAGTCGCTGAGCAGTCGCTGATCGGTCGGCCGAGGAGTCGACTGAGCGGCAGGCGCGAAAAGGCCGCGTCCCGAATTCGGGACGCGGCCTTTGCCGTACAGCTCGTCAGCGGTTGGTTCAGACGCGCTGACGGTTGAACCAGGCGCCGCCGTCCGACTTGCCGACGAACACGGCCACGAGGATCGCGAGCACCGTGTGGGCCAGGCCGACGATGACGAACGGGTAGATGCCCAGGATCGCCGTGATGATGCCGAACACCATCGCGGTGACGCGGATGCCGTTGCCGCCGCTGCTGAACTTGGCGCCCAGGAAGATGGCGAGCACGCCCCAGAGCAGAACCGCGACCCCGAGGGCGTAGACCCCGCCCGTCGGGAAGTCGGCGAGGTCCTTGAACTGGATGTCGTCCTTGAGGGCCGGGTTGTCCTGGGCCTTGCTGATGGCCGCGCCGGTGAGGAAGAACAGCACCGCGCCGATCACCTGGAAGCCGGCGATGACGAACAGCATCACGCGGGCCGCCTTCACACCGCCCGGCATCTCGGTCGGGCCGCCGGCGAAGCCACCGGCGTACGGCTGGACCGGCGGGGCCTGGGGGTAGCCGTAACCGGGCTGGCCCTGGGGCTGCTGGCCCTGGGGGTAGCCGTAGCCCGGCTGGCCGCCCTGCTGCTGGCCGTAGGGGTTGTTCGGGTCGCCGAAGCTCATTGCGGGATTCCTCCGTTGGAAAATGCGGGGACGGCGCGGTCCGAGCGGAGGAACGTCGTGAAATATGCGGTTTGCCCCCCAACACTGCCGCGGTAGTGCGCGGTCATCGTCGTCTTTTGGTCGACTTTTTGTCCAGTCGGTATTCGTGTGTGTTGTGCAAGTGCAACCTCCTATTCGCGTCGGCGGGGGCGGGGCGGCGGCGTGATGCGAGCCGCAACGGCGGCGTCATGAGGGCCGGAGCCGCGGAGCGATCAGGACCGAATTGGAACAGGGACGGGTCTATCCGCGAGGATGGGTCCATGACTGCCCAGATTCTCGATGGCAAGGCCACCGCAGCCGCGATCAAGTCCGATCTGACCGCCCGCGTGGCGGCGCTCAAGGCGCGGGGTGTCACTCCCGGTCTTGGGACTCTGCTGGTCGGGGACGACCCGGGTAGCCGCTGGTACGTGAACGGCAAGCACAAGGACTGCGCGCAGGTCGGCATCGCGTCGATCCAGCGCGAGCTGCCCGACACCGCCACGCAGGAAGAGATCGAGGCGGTCGTCCGCGAGCTCAACGACAATCCCGACTGCACGGGCTACATCGTCCAACTCCCCCTTCCCAAGGGCATCGACGCCAACCGTGTGCTGGAGCTGATGGACCCGTCGAAGGATGCGGACGGACTGCACCCGATGAGCCTGGGCAGGCTGGTGCTGGGGATCAAGGGTCCGCTGCCGTGCACTCCGTACGGGATCGTGCAGCTGCTGAGGCACCACGACGTGGAGATCAACGGCGCGAATGTGGTGGTCGTCGGGCGCGGGATCACCATCGGGCGGCCGATGCCGCTGGTGCTGACGCGCAAGTCCGAGAACGCGACGGTGACGCAGTGCCACACGGGTACGCGTGATCTGTCCGCGCATCTGCGGCAGGCGGACATCATCGTGGCGGCGGCGGGTGTGCCGCACCTGGTGAAGCCGGAGGACGTCAAGCCGGGCGCGGCGGTCCTGGATGTCGGTGTGAGCCGCGACGAGAACGGCAAGATTGTCGGGGACGTCCACCCGGGCGTCGCGGAGGTGGCCGGCTGGGTCGCCCCGAACCCGGGCGGGGTGGGCCCGATGACACGGGCGCAGCTGCTGGTCAACGTCGTCGAAGCGGCGGAGCGCGCGGTCGGCGCCGCGAGCTGACGGGGAAGGCGCGAGCGCATGGGCGTGAGCAGGAACGACGAAGGGGCGGCCCGGCCGGCCCCGACCGCTGGTGCCGCCGGGACGACGTCCGGCGCGGACGGCGGCATGACGACACCTGGTGACCCGGTCGGCGGTGCCGCTCCCGCGGGTGGCGGCCTGAAGCCTGCTGCTCCCGTGGGTGGCGCCGTCCCCGCGCCGGAGGCGGCCGAGCGCGCCGCGGACCCGGCCGGCCCGGATGCCGCCCTGGTCGGCGGGTCCGGCCCCCTGCCGGACGCGGCCGACCCGGAGGTGGGCGACGCCGTCGAGGCGGCGCTCGCCGAGGCGGTCCACCCGCGGTCACCCACCGTCGGCACAGACGTGCCCACCGCTGTCGTCGGCCGGTCGGCCAAGGTCGACATGGGCGACCAGGCTTCCTTCGATTCGGAGGCCGGCAGTCCCAACGGGAGTGCCCCTCGCGTCGATGTCGGCCTGAGCAAGGCGCCTTCCCGGCGGCCGCCTGCCCTCACCCGGGACACCGCCCGGCCCGAAGGCGGAGGGCGGGCCGCGCCCGGGGATGCCTCCGCGCCCGCGCGGCAGTGGCCCCTGCTCACCGTGCTCGGGCTCGCCGGGCTCGGGCTCGTCATCGTCGCCAGTGACGGCTTCGCCGACGCCTTCCGCATCGGCACCATCCTCATCGGCGTGGCCCTGATCACCGGCGCCGTCATGCGCCGCGTACTGCCCTCCGTCGGCATGCTCGCCGTGCGCTCGCGCTTCACCGACATGGTCACGTACGGGCTGCTCGGCACCCTGATCGTCCTGCTCGCGCTGGTGACGCAGCCGAAGCCGTGGCTGGACGTCCCGTTCCTGGAAGACGCGGTCCACTTCACCGTCAGATAGCGCACCGTCAGATAGCGCCGCGTTACCGTCAGACAGCTCCGCGTTGAGTATCTTGATCACGGGATGTCGGGATATATCGACGCGTGAGAGGGACGTTCCACCTCATGGCCAAGATCAAGGTAGTCAACCCCGTCGTCGAGCTCGACGGCGACGAGATGACCCGCATCATCTGGTCCTTCATCAAGGACAGGTTGATCCTCCCGTACCTCGATGTCGAGCTGAAATACTTCGATCTGGGCATCGAGCACCGCGACGCCACCAACGACCAGGTGACCGTCGACGCCGCCAACGCCATCAAGACGTACGGCGTCGGCGTGAAGTGCGCCACGATCACGCCGGACGAGGCGCGGGTCGAGGAGTTCAACCTCAAGGCGATGTACCGCTCGCCGAACGGCACCATCCGAAACATCCTCGGTGGCGTGATCTTCCGTGAGCCGATCATCATGGAGAACGTGCCGCGGCTCGTCCCGGGCTGGACCAAGCCCATCGTCGTCGGCCGTCACGCCTTCGGCGACCAGTACCGCGCCACCGATCTGAAGGTCCCGGGACCGGGCACCCTCACCATGACCTTCACCCCGAAGGACGGCACCGACCCGATCGAGCTCGAAGTGCACGAGTTCCCGGGCTCCGGCGTCGCGCTCGGCATGTACAACCACGACGCGTCGATCCGCGACTTCGCGCGCGCCTCGTTCCGGTACGGCCTCGCCCGTAACTACCCGGTCTACATGTCCACGAAGAACACGATCCTCAAGAAGTACGACGGCCGCTTCAAGGACATCTTCCAGGAGATCTTCGACGCCGAGTTCCAGACGGACTTCGACAAGGCGGGCCTGACCTACGAGCACCGTCTGATCGACGACATGGTCGCCGCGGCGCTCAAGTGGGAGGGCGGCTACGTCTGGGCGTGCAAGAACTACGACGGCGACGTCCAGTCCGACATCGTCGCGCAGGGCTTCGGTTCGCTGGGGCTGATGACCTCCGTGCTGATGTCGGCCGACGGCAAGACCGTCGAGGCCGAGGCCGCCCACGGCACGGTCACCCGCCACTACCGCCAGCACCAGCAGGGCAAGCCCACCTCGACCAACCCGATCGCCTCGATCTTCGCCTGGACCCGGGGTCTCGCCCACCGCGGCAAGCTGGACGGCACCCCCGAGGTCACCAGGTTCGCGGAGACTCTGGAGCAGGTGTGCATCGAGACCGTCGAGGGCGGCCAGATGACGAAGGACCTGGCGCTGCTGATCTCCAAGGACACTCCATGGCAGACGACGGAGCAGTTCCTGGAGGCGCTCGAGGCCAACCTGCAGAAGAAGATGGCGGTTGCCTGAGCGGCCGCAGCGGCTGCATGAGGGTGGCCCGCCTCTCCCCCGGGGAGGCGGGTCACCCTCGGCACCGCCCAGGACCTGGTCCAAGGGTGAGGACCTGGTCCAAGGGTCAGGGCCTGGCCCAAGAGGTCAGGACGTGGTTCCAGAAGTCAGGACGTGGTCCCAGAAGTCAGGGCCTGGCCCCAGAAGTTACGGGCAGTCCGCATCCGGCGTCGTCCTGCCCCGGGTTGAACTCCGCGCCCACCCCACGCGGTAGCCGCCCGGTTCCTGCAACTACCGCGGTACTGCGCAAGGTTGACGTACGGCCGTCCGCACGGCGGCTACGCTGCGGCGATGCGCATCCGCCCCCTCGCCGTCGACGCGCTCATCGCCGTCGCGATGACCAGCGTGGCCGTGCTCCTCGGGCAGGAGGCCACCAGCCAGGGCTGGCCCCGGCTGGACGCCCCGGCCTATGTCCTCGTGGGGCTCGCCAATCTGCCCCTCGCACTGCGCAGCAAGGCCCCGGTGGCCATCTGCCTCTTCGTCCATCTCGTGATGATCGGCTACATCAGCGCCGGCCACTGGCCGGTGGTGACCACCTTCGGCCCGATGGTCGCGGTCTACACGGTCGCCTCCGTGCGCTCCGTGCGCATCTCCCTCGCCTCCGCCGCGCTCATGGCCGCGGTGTGGATCTACGCGGGGCTGGTGACCGAACGCTCCTCCATGCCCTCCGTCGTCGGCCAGGCGCTGCTCTTCCCCGCGGTTCTGTGGCGCTTCGGCCTCATCGCCCGCCGGTCCACCGAACTCGCCCGCCAACTGCGCAGGGAGCAGGCCGAGCGGGCCAAGCGCGAAGTGGCTCAGGAGCGCGGGCGGATCGCACGCGAGCTGCACGACGTGGTCGCCCACCACATGTCGGTGATATCCGTGCAGGCGGGCCTCGCGCGCTTTGTCCTCGACTCCGACCCGGGCACCACACGCAGTGCGCTGTCGACCATCGCCGACACCAGCCAGGAAGGGCTCGAAGAGCTCAGACGCATGCTGCACCTGCTGCGGGCGGAGGAGACCGACAGCGCACCGGTCGCGCCCATGCCCGGTCTGGCCCGGCTCGGGGAGCTGGTCGAGCGGGTACGGGCCGGCGGTGTCCCGGTCCAGCTGCGGACCGAGGGCACTGAGCGCCCCCTCGCGCCCGGCGTGGAGCTGTGCGCGTACCGCGTTGTCCAGGAGGCCCTGACCAACGTACTGAAGCACGCCCCGCACGCGAGCACGACCGTTGAACTGCACTATCTCCAGCACCATGTGAGGATTTCGGTCACCGACGACGGTGAGGGGGTGATTCCGGACAGAGTCCGGACCGGCGCAGGACATGGCTTGATCGGGATGCGGGAGCGGGCCAAGCTCTACGGCGGGACGATCAGCATCGGCCCGCGCAGCGGCGGTGGCTTCTCGGTGCAACTGACACTGCCCACCTCCGCGCAGGCACTGGGCCAGGGGGATGACGCAGGGGGTTGACGCCACGGGATGACCAGAGTCCTCGTCGTCGACGACCAGTTCCTCATCCGCGCGGGTCTGGTGGCGCTGCTGCGCGCGGCGCCCGGCATCGAGGTGGTCGGTGAGGCGGGCGACGGCGCCGAGGCGGTCGCACAGGCCGCGGCCACCCGGCCCGATGTGATCCTGATGGACATCCGGATGCCCGGCATGAGCGGGATCGCCGCCACCGAGCGCATTCTGGCCGAAGCGCTCGATCCGGCGCCCCGGATCCTCATCCTGACCACCTTCGACCTGGACGAGTATGTGTACGGGGCGCTTCGCGCCGGTGCCTCGGGCTTCCTGCTCAAGGACTCGGGACCGGAGCGGCTGCTCACAGCCGTGGCCGTGGTCGGCGGCGGTGACGCGCTCTTCGCGCCCAGCGTCACCCGGCGGCTGGTCGAGACATTCGCACGGCACGCCGGCCCGACGTCCGAACCGCCCCCGGATCTCCGGGCGTTGACCGGGCGCGAGCTCGAGGTGCTGAAGCTGACCGCGCGTGGCCTGACCAATCTGGAGATCGCGGATCAGCTCTTCATCAGCGAGGCGACCGTCAAGACGCATCTGAACCGTGCGATGACCAAGCTGGATCTGGACAGCCGGGCGCAGGCGGTGGTGGTGGCGTACGAGACGGGACTGGTGACGCCGGGCGGCGGTGCGCCCTGAGCGGTACGGGAGTGCTTCGGCCGAGCCCGCGGCCGCGTGTGCGAGTGTTTTCGGCCGAGCCCGCGGCCCCCGAATCCGTACGAACGCCACAGTGCCCGTTTCGTACGAACGCAACAGCGCCCGTCCCCTCCCCCGAGGGAGGACGGGCGCCGTTGTGTTTCCAGGGTCATGGACGCGCCAAGTCCATACAAGGGACGGTTGGGGCCTGTGGCACGGAAGTGACCATTCCGCCACGGTGTGATCGTTGGGCTACGTTTGCGACACTGAGGCGGCAGCCGGGGCGGGGCGCACATCGGGGCGCACCAACCGTCCCCAATGCTCCCGTGCACGCCGATATCAGGAACTGACATCCTGGCCCTGCGCATCCCACTGGGTAGTCCGGTACTCGGACCCCCGGCGGGTACCGCACGGGGGTCCGACAGCACGGGGCACATCAGGCCCGTTCGGGGAGACAAGGGGGGAAGTACATGCCTCGTTGGAAGGCACTGCCGGAAGAGCTCGACCCGCAGGTCAAGGAGTTCGCCAGCCAGCTGCGGCGGCTTGTCGACCGCAGCGGGCTGAGCATCGCAGCCGTGGCGGACAGCACCGGCTACAGCAAGACGTCCTGGGAGCGGTATCTGAACGGCCGGCTGCTCGCGCCCAAGGGCGCGATAGTCGCGCTGGCAGAAGTGACCGGCACGAACGCGCTCCATCTCACCACCATGTGGGAGCTCGCGGAGCGTGCGTGGAGCCGTGCCGAGATGCGTCACGACATGACGATGGAAGCGATACGGATCTCTCAGGCGCGAGCGGCGCTCGGGGAATTCGGCCCGGCTCCGGCGGGCACGGCGAACAGCGGGGCGGGCGGCCGGACCAGCGCGCCCGAGGACCCGGGCGGCCGTGATCCCGAGCGGCAGGACCAGTCGTATCTGCCGACCCGGAGCGAGCCCGGCCACCAGGGGCCGACGGCCACGCCTCCGTCTCCCGGACAGGGCGCATCCGGCCAGTCAGGTCCCGGCCAGTCAGGTCCCGCCCGGTCAGGTCCCGGCCGGGGACGTGCGGGGCGCGGCGGTTCCGGGCGGGGCGGCGGCAAGCACAAGGTCACCATGTTCCTGGTCGGCCTCGTCGGCGCGCTGCTGGTGATCGCCGCGGCCGTGCTGCTGACCGACCTCGGCGGCGACGGCGGCGACGCCAAGGCGGCGTCCCAGACCCCGTCGGCAACACCGACCACCAGCAGCCCGCAGTTGCCCGCCGGGGTGAAGTGCAGCGGCAAGGACTGCACCGGCCAGGACCCGGAGACGATGGGCTGCGGCGGCCAGTTCGCCAAGACCGTCTCGTCCGCGACCGTGGGCAAGACCCTTGTCGAGGTCCGCTACAGCAAGACCTGCCAGGCGGCCTGGGCCCGTATCACTCGGGCGGCTCCCGGCGACACGGTGCAGATCAGCGTCGGCGGCGACGGCGCGCAGAATGGTCTGGTGAACGCCGACAACGACGCGTACACACCGATGACCGCGGTGACCGGACCGGCCGATGCCAAGGCCTGCGCGACCCTCAAGACCGGTGTGAAGGGCTGCACCACGCCGCAGTGAGCCGCGCCACAAGGGGGCGTGGGTCGGCCGGGTCCCGGGTCGGATAGCCTGATCGCTGGATATCTCTTCACGTCAAGATTCAGTCCGAGTTTCGGGACGGAATGACCAGACGTGGCGGGGGTGTCCAGCATCAGGGGCAGGGAAACCCCACCGCCAGCTGTCTTACGGAGATCGCCATGACCCGCACTCCCGTCAACGTCACCGTGACCGGCGCGGCCGGCCAGATCGGCTACGCGCTGCTCTTCCGCATCGCCTCCGGCCACCTGCTCGGCGCGGATGTGCCGGTCAAGCTGCGCCTTCTCGAAATCCCGCAGGGCCTCAAGGCCGCCGAGGGCACCGCGATGGAGCTCGATGACTGCGCCTTCCCGCTGCTGCGCGGCATCGAGATCACGGACGACCCGAACGTCGCCTTCGACGGCGCGAACGTAGCCCTCCTCGTGGGCGCCCGCCCGCGCACCAAGGGCATGGAGCGCGGCGACCTCCTCTCCGCCAACGGCGGCATCTTCAAGCCGCAGGGCAAGGCGATCAACGACAACGCCGCGGACGACATCAAGGTCCTCGTCGTCGGCAACCCGGCCAACACCAACGCGCTGATCGCGCAGGCCGCCGCCCCGGACGTACCGGCCGAGCGCTTCACCGCGATGACCCGCCTCGACCACAACCGCGCGATCTCGCAGCTGGCGAAGAAGACCGGCGCGCAGGTCACCGACATCAAGCGCCTCACCATCTGGGGCAACCACTCGGCGACCCAGTACCCGGACATCTTCCACGCGGAGGTCGCTGGCAAGAACGCCGCCGAGACCGTGAACGACGAGAAGTGGCTGGCCGACACCTTCATCCCGACCGTCGCCAAGCGCGGCGCCGCGATCATCGAGGCCCGCGGCGCGTCCTCGGCCGCGTCCGCCGCGAACGCCGCGCTCGACCACGTGTACACCTGGGTCAACGGCACCGCCGAGGGCGACTGGACCTCGATGGGCATCCCGTCGGACGGCTCGTACGGCGTGCCGGAGGGCCTGATCTCGTCCTTCCCGGTCACCACGAAGGACGGCAAGTACGAGATCGTCCAGGGCCTGGAGATCAACGACTTCTCGCGTGCGCGGATCGACGCGTCGGTGCAGGAGCTGGCGGAGGAGCGCGCGGCGGTCCGTGAGCTCGGCCTCATCTGAGGCATCTGACCCCACACCGCCCCCGGCAGCCGACTGGCAGCCGGGGGCGGTTTCGTTCGGGGGCAGTCAGCCGAGCCGACCTCCCCTCGGCGCGCCGCGCCTGCCGAGCGCAAGCATGCCCGCAGTGCGCATGCGTACGGCCCGCCGGTAGGGAACCGGCGCGCCGTACGCCGGGCGCCCCGTCAGGTGAGCCGGCTACCGATGTCCCCCGCTGCCTGGTCACCGCGGCGTAGGCAGCGAATAAGTGACACACGACACGTTGCGCATGCTTTCCACCCCCAGGGGCAGGCGACCCGTCCGCCGGTCCTTGCCGGCGAGGTACAAATCGGGAACGGAAGGCTAAACACGACGTGTCGGCACAACAGACCATCCACGTGGGCGGAGAGTGGCGAGCAGCCGCCTCCGGCGCCGCGCGCGAGATCATCGACCCCGCTGACGCGACCGTATTTGCCGTCGTCGCGGAGGGTGGAGCCGAGGACGTCGATGCCGCCGTCGCCGCCGCGCGTACCGCGTTCGACCAGGGCGAATGGCCCCGCACGCCCGTCGCCGAGCGGGCCGCGCTGCTGCGGCGGGTCGCGGACCTGCTGCAGCGGAACCGCGAAGCCCTCGGCGTGCTGGAGAGCCGGGACGCGGGCAAGACCGTCGAGGAAGGCCGCATCGACGTCGACTGTGTGAGTGACGCCTTCCGCTACTTCGCCGACCTCGTCATGAACGAGAGCGGCGGGCGGGTGGTCGATGCCGGTTCGCCGGACATACACAGCGTGGTGGTGCATGAGCCCGTCGGCGTCTGTGCGCTGATCACGCCGTGGAACTATCCACTCCTGCAGGCCAGTTGGAAGATCGCCCCGGCGCTGGCCGCGGGCAACACTTTTGTGATCAAGCCGAGTGAGATCACTCCGCTGACGACCGTCGAGCTGATCCAGCTGCTGGAGGAGGCGGGGCTGCCCGCCGGCGTGGCGAACATCGTGACCGGCGCGGGCGACCCCGTAGGGGCCCGGCTCGCCGAGCATCCCGATGTGGATCTCGTGTCCTTCACCGGCGGGCTCACCAGCGGTACGAAGGTGATGCGCGCCGCCGCCGACAGCGTCAAGAAGGTCGCACTCGAACTCGGCGGCAAGAATCCCAATGTCGTCTTCGCCGATGCGTGCGAAAGCGACGCGGGCTTCGACACGGCTGTGGACCAGGCGCTCAACGCCGCCTTCATCCACAGCGGTCAGGTCTGCTCCGCCGGGTCCCGGCTCATCATCGAGGAGTCCCTGCGCGAGCGATTCGTCGCCGAACTCGCCCGCCGGGCCGAGCAGATCCGCCTCGGCCGCGGCACCGACGACGGTGTGGAGTGCGGCCCACTCGTATCCGCCCAGCAGCTTGCCAGGACGGAGTCCTTCGTTGCTTCCGCGCTGGCCGAAGGGGCGGTGCTGCGGGCCGGGGGCCGGGGGCCGGAGGGCGACGGTTACTTCTACCGGCCCACCGTCCTCGATCAGTGCCACCGCTCCATGCGCGTCGTACGCGAAGAGGTCTTCGGACCCGTACTGACCGTCGAGACCTTCCGTACGGAGGACGAGGCCGTCGCGCTCGCCAACGACACCGAGTACGGCCTCGCCGGCGCCGTCTGGACCGCCGACCCGGGCCGCGCGCGGCGTGTGGCCGGGCGGCTGCGGCACGGAACCGTCTGGATCAACGACTTCCATCCGTATCTCCCGCAGGCCGAGTGGGGCGGATTCGGGAAGTCCGGCATCGGGCGCGAGCTGGGGCCGGCCGGTCTCGCCGAGTACCGCGAGGCCAAGCACATCTACCAGAACCTCGACCCGCGCCCCGTGCGCTGGTTCGCGGGCTGAGCAGGAGAACCAGAACATGACCACGTACGACTATGTCGTCGTCGGGGGTGGCACCGCCGGATCCGTCATCGCTTCCCGGCTCACCGAGAACCCGGACGTCACCGTCGCCGTCATCGAAGGTGGACCGAGCGACGTCGGCCGGGACGACGTGCTCACCCTGCGGCGCTGGATGGGGCTGCTCGGCGGCGAGCTCGACTACGACTACCCCACCACCGAGCAGCCGCGCGGCAACTCCCACATCCGGCACAGCCGCGCCCGCGTGCTCGGCGGCTGTTCTTCCCACAACACCCTCATCGCCTTCCGGCCGCTGCCGTCCGACTGGGACGAGTGGGCGGCGGCCGGTGCCGAGGGCTGGGATGCCGAAGCCATGGACCCGTACTTCGACCGGCTGCTCAACAACATCGTGCCGGTCGACGAGGCGGACCGTAACGCCATCGCCCGGGACTTCGTCGACGCGGCCCAGGCCGCGCTCGCCGTCCCGCGCGTCGAGGGCTTCAACCAGAAGCCCTTCCACGAGGGCGTCGGCTTCTTCGACCTCGCGTACCACCCGGAGAACAACAAGCGTTCCTCCGCCTCGGTCGCGTATCTCCACCCGTTCCTGGACCGGCCGAACCTCCATATCGCGCTGGAGACCTGGGCGTACCGGCTGGAGCTCGACGGCACCCGGGCCAGGGGCGTGCATGTCCGTACGAAGGACGGCGAGGAGCGGTTCGTCCGGGCCCGTCGCGAAGTCCTCGTCTGCGCGGGCGCGGTGGACACACCGCGGCTGCTGCTGCACTCCGGCATCGGGCCGCGCGCCGACCTGGAGGCGCTCGGGATCCCCGTCGTACACGATCTGCCGGGCGTCGGCGAGAACCTGCTCGACCACCCGGAGTCGGTGATCGTCTGGGAGACGCACGGGCCGATCCCCGAGAACTCGGCGATGGACAGCGACGCCGGTCTGTTCGTACGGCGCGACCCGGACGCCCAGGGGCCGGACCTGATGTTCCACTTCTACCAGGTTCCGTTCACCGACAACCCCGAGCGACTGGGGTACGAGCGGCCCGCGCACGGCGTGTCGATGACGCCGAACATCCCCAAGCCGCGCAGCCGCGGCCGGCTGTATCTGACCAGCGCGGATCCACAGGTCAAGCCTGCTCTGGACTTCCGGTACTTCACGGACGAGGACGACTACGACGGCCGCACGCTCGTCGACGGGATCAAGCTCGCCCGCGAGATCGCGAAGGCCGAGCCGCTGGCGGGCCGGCTGAAGCGGGAGGTCTGCCCGGGGCCCGAGATCACCTCGGACGAGGCGATCAGCGAGTACGCGCGGAGCGTCGCGCACACCGTGTACCACCCCGCCGGTACCTGCCGGATGGGGTCATCGACGGATGAACTTTCCGTCGTTTCACCGGACTTGAGGATCCACGGGCTCGACGGCATCCGCATCGCCGACGCGTCCGTCTTCCCGACCATGCCTGCCGTGAACCCGATGATCGGGGTCCTGATGGTGGGAGAAAAGTGCGCGGAGCTGCTTGCAGCGGCGCCCGAGGAAAGGGGCAGCGCCCTATGACCGACATCAGCACCGGACCCGAGACCGGTACCGCCTTGAAGAAGGACGGGGATCAGCCGCCCGTCTTCTCCGTGCGCGAGCTGTGGAAGGTCTTCGGCCCGAAGTCCGACCGCATCCCCGGCAACGCCGAACTCGGCGCGCTCGCCCCGGCCGAGCTGCGCGAGCGCACCGGCTGCACCGCCGCCGTACGCGATGTGTCCTTCGACGTCCGCAAGGGCGAGGTCTTCGTCGTCATGGGCCTGTCCGGCTCCGGCAAGTCGACGCTCGTACGCTGTCTGACCCGGCTCATCGAGCCGACGTCCGGGGCGATCGTCATCGACGGCGAGGACGTGCTCTCCATGGACGCGGCACGGCTGCGCGAACTGCGCCGCCACCGCGCGTCGATGGTCTTCCAGCACTTCGGCCTGCTGCCGCACCGCTCGGTGCTCGACAACGTCGCGTACGGACTCGAGATCCAGGGCATGGGCAAGACCGCGCGCCGGTCCCGGGCGGCGGAGGTCGTCGCCAAGGTCGGCCTGGAGGGTCTTGAGCACCGGCGGCCCGGCCAGCTGTCCGGCGGTCAGCAGCAGCGTGTCGGGCTGGCCCGCGCGCTAGCCGTCGACCCCGAAGTGCTGCTCTTCGACGAGCCGTTCAGCGCGCTCGACCCGCTGATCCGCCGCGATATGCAGGAGGAGGTCATCCGGCTGCACCGCGAGGAGGGCCGCACGATGATCTTCATCACCCACGACCTGAGCGAGGCGCTGAAGCTGGGTGACCGCATCGCGCTGATGCGGGACGGCCGGATTGTGCAGCTGGGCACGCCGGAGGAGATCGTGGGCTCGCCCGCGGACGACTACGTACGGGACTTCGTGCGCGATGTGCCGCGCGAGCAGGTGATGACGGTGCGTACGGCGATGCGCCCGGCGGCCGCGGACGAGGCGGAGTCGGGGCCGGCGCTCGCCCCCGACGCGACGGTCTTCGAGGCGATCGAGTCGGTCGCCCGCAGCGGCCGGACGGCACGCGTGGTGGAGAACGGCAACTGCCTGGGAGTGGTGGACCACGCGGGTCTGCTGGACGTGGTGGCGGGCCTCGACCGCGGCGCCCATACGGACAAGGCGGTCGTCGCATGACGGCCGTCGTCACCGCCCCCGCCAAGGAAACGCCCGCACTGCGCAACGTCCTGAAGAACCGGGTGCAGCGCAAGCTGCTCGTGCTCGCAGTCGGGGCGCTGGTCCTGCTGCCTCTCGGCATCGCCCTGTGGGGCAGCGGCAGTTGGCCCTCCGGGCTGACCCTCGACATCTCCCGCCCCCTCGACGACGCCAACCAGTGGGTCATCGACAACCGTGACACCCACCCCCTCTTCCTCTACTTCCTGCTGCACTTCTCCAACACCGCCACCGACGCGGTCGACGTCGTCTACCGGTTCCTGGACGCCATGGGCTGGCCGGGCGTCTTCGCCGCGGGTGTGCTGTTCGCCTGGCGTGGCGCCGGGCTCGGACGGCGTGGGATCAAGGTCGCGGCCACCGCGTTCGGGACGTTCGGCGCCTGCGGGCTGCTCGGGATGTGGGACGCCACGCTGCTGACCATCGCGCTGATGGTCGTGTCGGTCGCCGTCGCCGCGCTGCTCGGCGTGCTGATCGGGCTCGCCGCCGGTCTTTCCGATCGCGTCGACCGGGCACTGCGGCCGGTCCTCGACACCATGCAGGTGCTGCCCGCCTTCGCGTATCTGCTGCCGTTCGTGCTGGTCTTCGGCACCGGCACGCCCGCCGCGCTGTTCTGCACGGTCATCTACGCCGCCCCGCCCATGGCCCGCCTCACCGCGCTGGGGCTGCGCGGCGCCGACCCCGCCGTGCTGGAGGCCTCCGCCTCGCTCGGCGCGAGTGCATGGCAGCGGCTGCGGACCGCGCGGCTGCCGCTGGCGCGCAAGCAGATGCTCCTCGGCCTCAATCAGACGATCATGATGGCGCTCTCGATGGTCGTCATCGCGGCCCTCGTCGGAGCCGGCGGCCTCGGCGAAGAGGTCTACTCGGCGCTCTCCACGGTCGACGTCGGCAAGGCGCTCGCGGCGGGCATCCCGATCGTGCTGATCGCGGTCTGGCTGGACCGTACGACGGCTGCGGCCGGCGACCGTATCGGTGAGAGCGCACCGGGCGGCGGGCTGCTGCACGGCCGCCCGGCCTGGGCGCTCGCCGTCGGGGGTGTGGTGGCCGCATCGCTGGCGGGCCTGGTCGTCGGCAAGGCGTGGCCCGAGGCGTGGACGTACGACATCTCCACGCCCGTCAACAAGGCCCAGAACTGGATCACCGAGAACCTCGCGTCCGGCGTGCCGGTATTCGGCGGCACCGAAGTGTGGTCCGAGCACTTCACGCTCTGGATCCTCAACCCCCTGCGCGATGGCCTGATCTGGCTGCCGTGGTGGTCGGTCCTGCTGCTCGTCGCGGCCCTGGCCTGGCTGGTCGGCACCTGGGCGACCGCGCTGACCGCGACGCTCTCGATGGGCGCGATCGGCGTGCTCGGGGTGTGGGGCAAGTCCCTCGACACGCTGTCACAGGTGCTCGCGGCGCTGGTCCTCACGCTCGTGCTCGGCGTGCTCGCAGGCGTCTTCTGCGCACGTGCGGGGCGGATCGAACGCTGGCTGCGGCCGGTGCTGGACGCCATGCAGACGATGCCGCAGTTCGTCTATCTCATCCCGGTGGTCGCGCTGTTCGGCGTCACCCGGGCCTCGGCGATCATCGCGGCCGTCGTCTACGCGCTGCCCGCGGTCGTACGCATCACCACCCAGGGCCTGCGCGAGGTCGACCCGGCCGCGCTGGAGGCCTCCCGCTCGCTGGGTGCGTCGACCCGCCAGCAACTCCTCCAGGTCCAGCTCCCCCTGGCCCGCCCGGCGCTGCAACTCGCCGTCAACCAGGGCGTGGTCCTGGTGCTGGCCGTGGTCGTCGTCGGCGGCCTGGTCGGCGGCGGGGCGCTGGGCTACGACGTCGTGAAGGGCCTGTCCCGGGGCGAGATGGGCATCGGGATGACGGCCGGAGTGGCGATTGTCTGCCTCGGTCTCGTACTGGACCGGATCACCCAGCCCGGCTCCCGCAAGCAGTCCCACTGACCCCTTTTAACCCAATTATCAGGAGCACCATGCGCACCCTCCGTATCTCCACTGCTGTCATCAGCGCCCTCGGCGTCCTCACCCTCAGCGCGTGCGGCGCTGCCGAGACCGGCAAGAAGGACGAGGCCGGCGGCAAGAAGTCCGTGACGTTGACCGTGCCTTCGTGGGTCGGCGCGCAGGCCAACACGGCCGTCGCCGGCTACATCCTGAAGAAGGAGCTCGGCTACCACGTCAAGACCCAGCAGATGGGCGAGGTCCTTGCCTGGGACGCGCTCTCCAAGGGCGACATCGACGCGGTCATGGAGGACTGGGGCCACCCCAAGGAGGAGAAGCAGTACGTCACGACGAAGAAGACCGTCGTCAAGGGCGGCGACCTCGGGGTGAACGGACACATCGGCTGGTACGTGCCGAAGTACTGGGCGGACAAGAACCCCGAGGTCACGGACTACAAGAACCTCAACAAGTACGTGAAGGACCTGAAGACCGCGGAGAGCGGTGACAAGGGCCAGATCCTGGAGGGCTCCCCGGACTACGTCACCAACGACGACGCGCTCATCACGAACCTCAAGCTGGATCTGAAGACCAACTACTCGGGCTCCGAGGCCGCGCAGATCACGGCGATCAAGAAGTACGCGAAGGAGAAGAAGCCGTTCCTGACGTACTGGTGGACCCCTCAGTGGCTGAACGAGCAGGTCGAGATGGTCGAGGTCAAGCTGCCGGCGTACAAGGCGGGTTGTGACGCGGACCCGAAGAAGATCGCCTGCGCGTACCCGAACACGCCGCTGCAGAAGTACTTCAACGCGGACTTCGCGAAGAACGGCGGCGAGGCGGCCCAGTTCCTGAAGAACTTCAAGTGGACGACCGAGCAGCAGAACGAGGTCGCGCTGATGATCGCGGGCGAGAAGATGTCGCCGGAGGCGGCGGCGGAGAAGTGGGTCAAGGCGAACGAGGCGACGTGGAAGGCGTGGCTCCCGAAGAAGTAGCCGAGCCCCCCTCTAGCTCTGAAGTAGCTCAAGCGGCTTGAGCTGCCGCGCAGTTGCGATCAAGATCAGTACATGTTCGGACTCAGCAGGCAGGAACTCTCGGTACTCGTGCTGCGGGACGCGGACGGCATCGCCGATGCCGTCCGCGCCGCGCTGTCCACCGCCACCCCGGAAGAGCGCCCAGGCCTGGAGCGCGCCGCCGCCCTCGTCGCCCAGGCCGCGGACACCCCCGCCGCCGAGCTGCGCGGGCGCTGGGTGCGCCAGCAGCTGGACGCGGCCGGCTTCGAAGGCCCGGCCTACTCGATCCACGCCCTCAAGGCCCTGCGCAAGGCCGAGCCGGGACTGAGCCTCGCGACGGCGGTGAGCCTGGCGAAGGACGCGGACGCAACCCGGCCCTGGGCCGGGAAGGCCGACGCCTGACCAGGCGCCCCGGCACGGCGGTCAGCCGCGCAGCTCCTGCGCGATCTTCCGTACCGCCTCCAGCGCCTGGTGCTGCAGGCCCGGCCCGAAGGTGATCCGCGTCGCGCCGAGCCGCCCCAGTTCGGCGACGGACGGGCTGTCCGGGAACGGCGCGACGTTGATCGGGCCCTCGATCTCCGCGCGCAGCAGCGGCAGTTGCTCCGGCGGTACGGCGTAGGGGTAGACGCAGTCCGCCCCCGCCGCCACGTACAGCCGCGCCCTGGAGACCGCCTCCGCCGGGTCGGCCACTTGGCGCAGGAACGAGTCGACCCGGGCGTTGATGAACAGCCCGTCGCCCGCCTCCGCGCGGACCTCGGCGAGCCAGTCGGCGTGCCGCTGCGGATCCTTGAGGGACTTGGTCCCGGCGTCGGAGTCCTCCAGGTTGCAGCCGACCGCACCCGTGTCGAGAAGCCGCGCGACCAGCTCCTTGGGCGGCAGGCCGTAGCCGCCCTCGATGTCCGCCGAGACCGGGACGTCCACGACCCGGGTGATACGGGCGACCGCCGCGAACATCTCGTCCGCGGGCGTCTGCCCGTCCTCGTACCCGAGCGATGCAGCGATCCCCGCGCTCGGCGTCGCAAGGGCCGCGAAGCCCGCGTCCGCGAAGACGCGGGCGCTGGCGGCGTCCCAGGGGCCGGGCAGGACCAGGGGATCGCCGGGTACGCGGTCGTGGTGGAGGGAACGGAAGGTCTCAACGCTCATGACGCGCTCCCGATCTGGTCAGTGCTTGTACTGGCCGGGCGTGTAGTGACCGGGAACCATGCGCGTGCTCACCGCGAAGCGGTTCCAGGCGTTGATGACCGTGATCGTCGAGATCAGCTGGGCGAGCTCCGCCTCGTCGAAGTGCTTGGCCGCCTCCTCGTACGCCTCGTCCGGCACAAAGCCGTCGGTCAGTTCGGTGACCGCCTCCGTCAGCCCGAGCGCCGCGATCTCCTTCGCCGTATAGAAGTGCTGAGACTCCTCCCAGGCGCTGAGCTGGATGATCCGCTCGACCGACTCGCCGGCCGCGAGGGCGTCCTTGGTGTGCATGTCGAGGCAGAACGCGCAGTGGTTGATCTGCGAGGCGCGGATCTTGACCAGTTCGACGAGGACCGGGTCGAGGCCCTGCCGGGCGGCCACGTCCAGTCTGACCATGGCCTTGTAGACCTCGGGCGCAAGCGTGGCCCAGGGCAGCCGGGGGGTGTGCTCGGGCACGTAGGAAGGCTTCTTGTCGGTCGTCTCGCCGGTCATGTCGTCGGTCGTCATGCCTGCGAATCTATTGCCGGTGTGGCGCACGAGTATGGTCCACCTGCATGACCGATTCCTGGGCCACTTTCGGTGCCGACCTGCATCTGGAACTGCGCGGTTCCGGGCTGCGCACGGGGCTGATGGACGCCCTGCGGGAGGCCGTTCGCACCGGACGGCTCGCCCCCGGCACACGGCTGCCGTCCTCCCGCTCGCTCGCCGCCGACATCGGGATCGCCCGCAATACGGTCGCTGACGCGTACGCCGAGCTGGTCGCCGAGGGGTGGCTGACGGCGCAGCAGGGCTCGGGGACGCGGGTCGCCCGCCGCGCCACGGCGCGCAGGCCCGCGGCGGGGGCGGCCAGGGCGCGGCCGGCTCGCCGGGGTCCGCAGTACAACCTGCGGGCCGGACACCCCGACCTCGCCGCCTTCCCGCGGGCCGAGTGGCTGAAAGCGGCCCGCCGGGCGCTGACCGCGGCGCCCCACGAGGCATTTGGATACGGCGATCCGCGCGGGCGCGTCGAGCTGCGCACCGTGCTCGCCGACTATCTGGCGCGGGCGCGCGGCGTGTACGCGGACCCCGAGCGGATCGTGATCTGCTCCGGCTTCGTACACGGGCTGATGCTGATGGGAAAGGTGCTGCGGCGGCGACGGGTGCGGGAGGTGGCCGTCGAGTCGTACGGGCTCGATGAGCACTGGAATCTGCTGGCCGAGGCGGGGTTGCGGACGCCAGCGCTGCCGTTTGACGAACTGGGCTCCCAGACAGGCGAGTTGGGTGCTCTGCGCGGGGTCGGGGCGGTGCTGCTGACGCCCGCGCACCAGTTCCCGGTGGGCGTCGCCCTGCACCCCGACAGGCGGGCGGCCGCCGTCGACTGGGCGCGGGGGAGCGGCGGGGTGATCCTGGAGGACGACTACGACGGGGAGTTCCGCTACGACCGCCAGCCGGTGGGCGCGCTCCAGGGGCTCGACCCCGACCGGGTGGTGTATCTGGGCACGGCGAGCAAGTCGCTGGCGCCGGGGCTGCGGCTCGCCTGGATGGTCCTGCCGGAGGAGCTGGTGGAGCCCGTGCTCGCGGCGAAGGGGCCGGTGGACTGGGTGTCGAGCGCGCTGGACCAGCTGACGCTCGCGGAGTTCATCTCGTCGGGCGCGTACGACCGTCATGTACGGGGAATGCGGCTGCGCTACCGCAGAAGGCGCGACCAACTGGTGGCGGCGCTGGCGGAGCGCGCACCGGACATCCGGGTCAGCGGGATCGCGGCGGGACTGCACGCGGTCCTCGAACTCCCGTCGGGCACCGAGCAGGCCGTGGTCCAGGCGGCTGCATGGCATGGCCTCTCCGTGGAGGGCGTCTCCCGCTACCGGCACAAGGACGCGCCGCGGGGGCGGGACGCTCTGGTGGTGGGGTACGGGACGCCGCCGGACAGTGCTTGGTCGGGGGCGCTGGACGCACTGTGCCGGGCATTGCCGTAACTGGGGGCTTGCCCCCAGCCAGGCGAAGCTCTGGGGGAGGGCGGGTAGGGGAACCGCCCCGCTCAGGCCGCCGCCGCACCCTCCTGCACCTCCGAAGCCGCAGGCGGCTCGCCGAACCGCGCCAGCGTCAGCGCCCCCGCCACCGCCACCACGAAGCCCGCCACGGCCAGCCATGCCAAGCCCTCCCGGGTACGGTCGCCCAGCCACACCACGCCCACCAGCGCCGGGCCGATCGTCTCGCCGATCACCATGCCCGCCGTGGCCGTCGTCACCGAGCCGCGCTGCAGGGCGGAGGTGAGCAGCAGGAACGCCGCGGCCCCGCCGAGCAGCAGCGCATACAGTGCCGGATTGCCCAGGACACCCGGCAGAGCCACCGAGTCGATCAGTCGGACCGAGACCTCGACGACGCCGAAGCCGAAGCCCGCGCCCAGGCCGAGCACCAGGGCGCGCGGCTTGTCGGGGAGGCGGCCCGCGGCCGCGCCGACGAGGAGTACGGCGAACGCGATCCCGAGCATGGACCAGCGCAGCGCGGACGATCCGGCCTTGTCGCCCTCCTCACCGGAGGCGAGACCCAGCATCGCCAGGCCCGCGCAGACCACCGCGACGGCGCCCCACTCGATACCGCTCAGCCGGACATGGAGCAGGCGGGAGGCGACCACGGCGGTGACCGCGAGGCTGGCGGCGAGCGCCGCGCCGACCGCGTAGATGGGGATGGAGCGCAGGGCGACGATCTGGAGGACGAAACCGAGGCCGTCGAGGGCGAGTCCGGCGATATATCGCCACTGGCGCAGCGCGCGCAGCAGCAGCGCCGCGTCCACGCCGGAACCGGTGCCCGGCTGCGTGGCGCGAGCGGCGACGGCTTGGAGAACGGAGGCCGTGCCGTAGCAGACCGCTGAACCGAGCGCGCAGATCATCCCAATGAGCACAAAGCGACTCTAGATGAGGACGGTTGGCGGACCGGGCTGTCAGCCGTGCGGGGCGGCCCTCTAGTCTGTCCGGCGATCTACTGGCTTGAATCGAACGGGGGCGACCGGCTGATGGCACGACGCAGGCTGAGGTCGAGCACGGTGGTGCTCGGCGGCATGGGGGTGCTCGCGGCGACGCTGACGGCGTGCAGCTCGGAGCCCGACGAGCGGTGTGTCGATCCGGTGACCTACGAAGTGCTGCCCGACTACAAGTGCGACGGCGACGGCGACGCCGACAGCGACGGATACAACAGCTCCGGCCGGTACTACTACGGTGGCAGGGTGAGCGGTGGCCGGGCCGAGGGCGGCAGCTTCGACAGGACCGCCGTCGACAGCGGCGGTTTCGGCCACTCCAGCTCCGGCGGCGGCTGAGTACGGGGCACCCAGAGCATGAAGCGTCACACCATCGAGCCCCGCCCCGGCTGGCAGCAGATCGTCGAGGAGCAGGGCCTCATCTACCCGCTCACCCGCTACCCGGACGGCACCCTGCGCCCGTACTGGGACGAGAGCGCGTACTACGAGTTCTCGCTGCCCGAGGTCGAGGCGCTGGAAGAGGTCGTCGAGGAACTGCACGCCATGTGCCTGGCCGCGGCCGCCCACATTGTCGAGCAGGATCGTTTCGCCGATCTCGGCATCACCGACCCGAGGCTCGCCTCACTGATCGCCGAGTCCTGGCGGCGCCGGGCCGAACTCCCCTCCGTCTACGGGAGGTTCGACCTCCGCTACGACGGGACCGGCCCGGCCAAGATGCTGGAGTACAACGCCGACACCCCCACCTCCCTGGTGGAGGCCGCCAGCCCGCAGTGGTTCTGGATGGAGGACCGCTTCCCCGGCGCCGACCAGTGGAACTCCCTCCACGAACGCCTCGTCGACGCCTGGAAGCGGCAGGCCCCACTGCTGCCGCCCGGGCCGCTGCACTTCGTCCACTCCGACGGGGACGAGCTGGGCGAGGACCTGATGACCGTCGCGTATCTGCGCGAGACGGCCGAGCAGGCGGGGCTTGCCACCGAGGCACTCTCCGTCGAAAGGATCGGCTGGGACCGGCTGTCCGGGCGCTTCGTCGACGACCGGCTGCGCTTCATCCGCAGCTGCTTCAAGCTCTATCCGTGGGAGTGGCTGGTCACCGACCGCTTCGGGCCGCACGTCCTCGACACCCTGGACAACGGTGGCGGCACGGGCACCACCTGCTGGATCGAGCCCGCCTGGAAGATGCTGCTCTCCAACAAGGCGCTGCTGGCGATCCTCTGGGAGCTGAACCCGGGACACCCCAATCTGCTCCCCGCCTACCTCGACGGCCCGCGCGAACTCGCCGCCGAGCGGGGCTATGTCGCCAAGCCGCTGCTCGGCCGCGAGGGCGCGGGCGTCACGATCCATGAGGCGGGCGATGCCCCCGTGGTCCGCGAAGAGTCCTGCTGCTACCAGGAGCTGGCCCCGCTGCCGGACTTCGAAGGCAACCGCGTGGTGCTCGGCGCTTGGGTCGTCGAGGACGAGGCGGCGGGTCTCGGCATCCGGGAATCGGCGGGGCTGGTGACGGACGAGTACGCCCGCTTCCTGCCCCACGTCATCCTCTGACCCGGACCCGGACCCGGACCCGGACCCGGACCCGGACCCGGACCCGGACCCGGACCCGGACCCGGACTGGGGCCCGGACCGGGGCCGGGGCGCTACGCGTCCAGGACCGCCCTGAGCTGGTCCAGGCCCCAGTCCAGGTCCTCCTTGCTGATCACCAGCGGCGGGGCGATCCGGATCGTGGAACCGTGGGTGTCCTTCACCAGGACCCTGCGGTCCATCAGCTTCTCGGAGATCTCCCGGCCGGTGCCGTGGCTCGGCACGATGTCGACGCCCGCCCACAGCCCGCGGCCGCGCACCGCCTCCACCGCGCCGCCGCCCGTCAACAGGCCGAGCTCGTGGTGGAGATGCTCGCCCAGCTCGGTGGCGCGCTGCTGGAACTCGCCGGTGCGCAGCATCGCGATCACCTCCAGGGCCACCGCGCAGGCGAGCGGATTGCCGCCGAAGGTCGAGCCGTGCTCACCGGGGCGGTAGACGCCGAGCACCTCATTGGAGGAGACGACCGCCGACACCGGCACCACACCGCCGCCGAGCGCCTTGCCCAGCACATACATGTCCGGCACGACACCCTCGTGCTCGCAGGCGAAGGTACGGCCGGTCCGCCCGAGGCCGGACTGGATCTCGTCCGCGATGAAGAGCACGTTCCGCTCGCGGGTCAGCTGCCTCACCCGCGGCAGATATCCGGCCGGCGGCACCAGCACCCCGGCCTCACCCTGGATCGGCTCCAGCAGCACCGCCACGGTGTTCGCGCTCATCGCAGCCTCGAGAGCGGTCAGGTCCCCGTACGGAACGATCTCGAAGCCCGGGGTGTACGGACCGAAGTCCGCGCGCGCCTCATGGTCCGTCGAGAAGCTGATGATGGTGGTCGTGCGGCCGTGGAAGTTGTTGGCGGCGACGATGATCTTCGCTTGGTTGGGCGGGACGCCCTTGACCTTGTAGCCCCATTTCCGGGCGGTCTTCACGGCGGTCTCCACCGCCTCCGCCCCGGTGTTCATCGGCAGCACCATCTCCATGTCGCACAACTCGGCGAGCTGTGTACAGAAGTCGGCGAACCGGTCGTGGTGGAACGCGCGGGAGGTGAGCGTGACTCTCTCCAGCTGTGCCTTGGCGGCGTCGATCAGCCGGCGGTTTCCGTGGCCGAAGTTGAGCGCCGAGTACCCGGCGAGCATGTCGAGGTAGCGGCGCCCCTCGACATCGGTCATCCACGCGCCGTCCGCCGAGGCGACGACAACGGGAAGCGGGTGGTAGTTGTGCGCACTGTGCGCCTCCGCAGAGGCAATGGCACTCTCCGATGCAGACACGGGATCTCCGTTCACGTAGAGACAAGGCATCCGGCGTGGGGCGGGGTGTGCCCCTGTTTCTATCGTCGCTCGCATGGTGGACGAAGAAACCTTGCTTCAGGGCGTGACCGCTAGGCTGGACAGTACGCACGGCGACTGGCGTACGGGGAAGTAACCCCGAGGGAACCGCGCGCGGAAGATCACACGAGGTGCCGCCCGCCTGGGCACCCCGGGACTCGTCCCGTGGTGCTGCCCGTCCCCTGCCCGGCCTGCCCGGCAAGGGGTCCCGAGCCGCACCCCGGGACCACGACCGAGCAGACGGATCGCCCCCGGAGGACACCATGACTCTTCCCCTGCCCCACCCGGCACTCTCCGCCGCCGACCCCGAACTGGCGGCCCTGATCGGCGACGAGGAGCGGCTTCAGGCCGACACCCTGCGCCTGATCCCCAGCGAGAACTATGTCTCCAGGGCCGTCCTGGAAGCCTCCGGCACCGTCCTGCAGAACAAGTACAGCGAGGGGTACCCCGGCCGCCGCTACTACGAGGGCCAGCAGAACATCGACAAGGTCGAGCTGCTCGCCATCGCCCGCGCCAAGCAGCTCTTCGGCGTCGAGCACGCCAATGTCCAGCCCTACTCCGGCTCCCCGGCCAACCTCGCCGTCTATCTCGCCTTCGCCGAGCCCGGCGACACCGTGATGGGCATGGCCCTGCCGATGGGCGGCCACCTCACCCACGGCTGGGGCGTATCGGCCACCGGCAAGTGGTTCCGCGGCGTCCAGTACGGCGTACGCCAGGACACCGGCCTGATCGACTTCGACGAGGTGCGCGAGCTCGCGCTCAAGGAACGCCCGAAGCTCATCTTCTGCGGCGGCACCGCGCTGCCCCGCACCATCGACTTCGCGGCCTTCGGGGAGATCGCCCAGGAGTCCGGCGCCATCCTGGTCGCCGATGTCGCGCACATCGCCGGCCTGATCGCCGGCGGTGCCCACCCCTCGCCGGTCCCGTACGCGGACGTGATCTCCACGACCACCCACAAGACCCTGCGCGGGCCGCGCGGCGCGATGCTGATGTCCCGCGAGGAGCACGCCAAGGCCATCGACAAGGCGGTCTTCCCCGGCCTCCAGGGCGGCCCGCACAACCAGACCACGGCCGCGATCGCGGTCGCCCTCAACGAGGCGGCTCAGCCCTCCTTCCGCACGTACGCCGAGTCGGTCGTCGCCAACGCCAAGGCACTCGCCGACGAACTGCTCGCCCGCGGCTTCGAACTGGTCTCCGGCGGCACCGACAACCACCTGATCCTGATGGACCTCACCCCCAAGAACGTCCCCGGCAAGGTGGCGGCGAAGGCGCTCGACCGGGCCGGAATCGTCGTCAACTACAACACCGTGCCGTACGACCCGAGGAAGCCCTTCGACCCCTCCGGTGTCCGCATCGGTACCCCCTCCCTCACCTCCCGCGGTCTCGGAACCCAGCACATGGCCGCCGTCGCCGAGTGGATCGACCGCGGTGTGACCGCGGCCGGCTCGGGTGACGAGGACGCGCTGGGAGAGATCCGCTCCGAGGTCGCGGAGCTGATGTCTGCGTACCCCGCGCCGGGCCTGAGCGCGTAGGGCAGTGACCGACTGAGCCCTCCGGGCGGGACGGGCTCCTCCGTGGTCCGTCCCGCCCGGGACCCGGCCTGACCGTCCAGCCGTCCAGCAGGCGCGGGCCAGGCTCCCGTGTGCTGCCGCCCCGCCCGAACGGCGGGCGCGGCAGCGGACTGTGTTCCTCGTCTCATTGACCACGATCCGCAGCAGCCATGGACGGAACGCGGCACCGTTCCGCAACCGCCCCGGCGACTGATACGCCTGCGCGATCACCGCAGCCTCTTCCTCGACGATGCGGCCCTACTCCGGACCGGCCTCCAGGGTCCCCTCCCGCGTCCTCACACCTTTCATACACCGGCGGCCGGAGATCGGTTCCGCACCTGAGAGAATGTTGTGCATGGCCTCAGACCGACCCCGCGCGCTCTCCGGTATCCAGCCCACCGCAGGCTCGTTCCACCTCGGGAACTACCTCGGAGCGATCCGCCAGTACGTGGCGCTGCAAGAGACCCACGACGCGTTCTACATGGTCGTGGACCTGCACGCGATCACCGTGCCGCAGGACCCGGCCGAGCTGCGCGCCAACACCCGGCTCGCGGCCGCCCAGCTGCTCGCCGCCGGTCTCGACCCCGAGCGCTGCACGCTCTTCATCCAGAGCCATGTCCCCGAGCACGCCCAGCTCGGCTGGATCATGAACTGCCTCACCGGCTTCGGCGAGGCCTCCCGGATGACGCAGTTCAAGGACAAGTCCGCCAAGCAGGGCGCCGACCGGGCCACGGTCGGCCTGTTCACCTACCCGATCCTGCAGGTCGCGGACATCCTGCTGTACCAGGCCAACGCCGTCCCGGTGGGCGAGGACCAGCGTCAGCACATCGAGCTCACCCGTGACCTCGCCGAGCGCTTCAACGCCCGTTTCGGCGACACCTTCACCGTCCCGGCGCCGCACATCGTCAAGGAGGTCGCGAAGATCTACGACCTTCAGGACCCGTCGATCAAGATGAGCAAGTCGGCGTCCACCCCCAAGGGTCTGATCAACCTGCTCGACGAGCCCAAGGCGACGGCCAAGAAGGTCAAGAGCGCGGTCACCGACACCGACACCGTCATCCGGTTCGACCCGGTGAACAAGCCGGGCGTCTCCAACCTCCTGACCATCCACTCCACCCTCACCGGCAAGACCGTCGCCGAGCTGGAGGCGGAGTATGAGGGCAAGATGTACGGAGCGCTCAAGACAGACCTCGCCGACATCATGGTGGAATTCGTCACTCCGTTCCGCACCCGTACCCAGGAATATCTGGACGACCCCGAGACGCTGGACTCGATCCTGGCCAAGGGTGCGGAGAAGGCCCGCGCGGTCGCGGCCGAGACCCTGGCCGCCGCTTACGACAAGGTGGGGTTCCTTCCCGCGAAGCACTGAGTGCGTTCTGATTCCGTACTGAGTCATCACCGAATCGGCACTGTGTCCAAGGCCTCTGGCCACATACGCCGTGCAGCCGCCACACTGGCGGCTGCACACCTACCCGCAGACGACTGAGGAGAACGACGTGGGGACCGTAACGCTCGGCGTTTCGATCGCGGTCCCGGAGCCCTATGGCAGCCTGCTCCAGGAGCGGCGCGCGGGCTTCGGGGATCCCGCCGCGCACGGCATTCCGACCCACGTCACGCTCCTGCCGCCGACCGAGGTCGACGCAGAGGCCCTGCCCGCGATCGAGGCGCATCTCGCCAGGGTCGCGGCGACCGGCCGGCCGTTCCCGATGCGGCTCAGCGGCACCGGAACATTCCGCCCCCTCTCACCCGTCGTGTTCGTCCAGGTCGTCGAGGGCGCGGCCGCCTGCACCTGGCTGCAGAAGCGGGTGCGGGACGCGTCCGGGCCGCTGGTGCGTGAGCTGCAGTTCTCGTACCACCCGCATGTGACGGTGGCGCACGGCATCGCCGAGGAGGCGATGGACCGCGCGTACGAGGCGCTGTCCGAGTACGAGGCGTCCTGGACCTGCGCCTCCTTCGCGCTGTACGAGCAGGGAGCGGACGGGGTGTGGCGCAAGCTCCACGAGTACGCCTTCGGGGGCGGCATCGTGGCCGTGCCCGCCCAGGGCTCCCCGGTGGACGAGCCCGCCGCCACCCCCTGACCCCGGGATCCGCAGCCACCCCCTGACCGCGCTCCGCAGCCCAGGGCGGCCCTCACAGCGGCAGTCTGCGGAACAGCGGGCGCGGCACATGCCGCAGCGCCGACATCACCACACGCAGCGCCCCCGGCACCCACACCGTCTCCGATCTGCGTCGCAGCCCGAGCTCGACAGCCGTGGCGACGGCCCCGGGGGTGGTGGCCAGCGGCGCCTGAGGCAGCCCCGCCGTCATCTTCGTACGGACGAATCCGGGGCGTACGACCATGACGTGCACGCCCGTCCCGTGCATCGCGTCCCCCAGCCCCTGTGCGAAGGCGTCCAGGCCCGCCTTGCTGGAGCCGTAGATGAAGTTCGCGCGGCGGGCGCGCTCGCCCGCCACCGAGGAGAGCACCACCAGCGAGCCGTGCCCCTGGTTCTGCAGGGCCGCCGCGCACACCAGTGAGGCCGAGACCGCCCCGGTGTAGTTGATCTGCGCGACCCGGACGGCGGCCGGCGGGTCGGCCTCGTCGTTCGCCTGGTCGCCGAGGACGCCGAAGGCCAGCAGCACCATGTCGATGTCGCCCTCGGCGAAGATCTTCCCCAGCACCTCTTCGTGCGCGGCACAGTCCAGCGCGTCGAAGGCGACCGTGCGGACGTCGGCCCCGAGGCTGCGGAGCCCGCTCGCCGCGTCTTCGAGGGAGGGGGCGTGGTGGCCGGCCAGCCAGACCGTGCGGGTGCGCCGGGCGATCAGCCGCCGGGCGACGGCCAGGCCGATCTCCGACGTACCGCCGAGGACGAGGAGGGACTGCGGGGAGCCAAAGGCGTTCTTCACGGGTGGTGCTCCTTAGAGGGAGAGACGGCGGGAGAGGTCGGAGGTGAAGACTCCGCGGGGGTCGAGAGCGGCCCGCAGGGCACGGAATTCGGGCAGTCGTGGATACATCCACGCGAGCAGTTCCGGACGCAGCCTGGAGTCCTTCGCCAGGTAGACCCGGCCGCCCGCCGCCGCGACCTCCTCGTCCAGCTCGTCCAGGAACGCGCCGAGTCCGGGCAGCCGGGCCGGGATGTCCAGCGCGAGCGTCCAGCCGGGCAGCGGGAACGACAGCCAGCCGGGATCGCCTGCGCCGAAGCGCTTGAGGACCGCCAGGAACGAAGGGCACCGGCGCCGCGAGATCCGGCGCACGATCCGGCGCAGGGCGTCCTCCTGTCCGTACCCGACGACGAACTGGTACTGGACGAAGCCGCCGCGGCCGTAGATCCGGTTCCAGTGCGGGAGGCCGTCCAGCGGGTGGAAGAAGGCCGCCAACGTCTGCAGCTCGCCGGTGCGCGAGCGGGGCGCCCTGCGGTACCAGAGCTCGTTGAAGAGCCCTACGGTGGTGCGTCCGAGCAGCCCTTCCGGTACGAGTGAGGGGGCGGCCGGCAGCGTCCGGGGGCGGAAGGCGAGCGGCGTGCTCCGGGCGCGCGGAGGCAGGGCTTCCAGCGGGGCGTGCTCGCCGCGGCTGAGGACCGAGCGCCCCAGCGCACGCCCACGCGCGAGGAGATCGATCCACGCGACCGAGTACCGGTAGCGGTGGTCGCTCGCGGTGAGCCTGGCCATCAAGTCGTCCAGGTCGGCGGTCCGTTCGGTGTCCACGGACATCAGGGACGTCTCTACGGGGTGCAGCTGGACGGTCGCCGAGAGGATCAGGCCGGTCAGGCCCATGCCACCCGTCGTCGCGTCGAAGAGGTCCGTGCCGGGCAGCACCGTCCGTACGAAGCCGTCCGCCGTCAGCAGTTCCAGCGAGCGCACATGGCGCGAGAAGGAGCCGCACACATGGTGGTTCTTGCCGTGGATGTCGGCGCCGACGGCCCCGCCGACCGTGACATGGCGGGTCCCGGGTGTCACCGGCACGAACCAGCCGAGCGGCAGCAGCACCTCCATCAGCCGTTGCAGGCTCACGCCGGCGTCGCACACGACGACGCCCGCTTCGGCGTCGATGGTGCGGATGCGGTCGAGGGCGGTCATGTCGAGGACGGCTCCGCCCGCGTTCTGCGCCGCGTCTCCGTACGCCCGTCCGAGGCCGCGCGCGATGCCGCCGCGCGCCCCCCAGTCCCGCACCGCCGCGACGGCCTCCTCAGGTGTACGGGGACGCAGCAGCCGGGCCGTCGTCGGGGCCGTCCGGCCCCAGCCGGTGAGGGACACCAACTCGGTGCGCGCAGCGGCACTTGTGTCGGTGGTGCGGGTCTCGGCAACCATGTCCGAGACGTTATAGCCGCCTATGCCCGCATTTGGCGGTACCTCGCAGGACTCGCCGAAATGGGTGATTAAACGAGTGTCATCAAAGATGGACGTGAAAGTCCGCCGATCGCCGAGAAGAGTCGCCCCTGGCTCATGAGAGCTCATGAGAAGGGGTGGCAGATGAGATACGTGGACTGCGCGGCCGCGGAGCGGCGGCTGCTGGCGGCGCTGCGCGACTGCGGGCGGCAGCCTCGGATCGCCGCTGCCGCCCGCGCGCTCTCCGTCACCGGCGAGCACGGCGCGCTCTGGCTCGCCGCCGGACTCGTGGGCGCGGCGGCCGACCGCGAGCGGCGCGGGGCCTGGCTGCGGGCCACCGCCCTGGTCGGCGCGGCGCATCTGGCCAGCATCGGCGTCAAGGCTGCCGTACGCCGCCCCCGCCCCCAACTCCCCGTCGGCGAGCCTCTCGTCCGTACCGTGGGCCGCCACTCCTTCCCCAGCTCACACGCCACGTCCGCGGCCGCTGCCGCCGTGGCCTTCGGTGTGCTGCGCCCGGCCGGACGCCGGCTGGCGCCGCCGCTGGCCGCCGCGATGTGCGTGTCCCGGCTTGTCGTCGGCGTCCACTATCCGACGGACATCGCGGCGGGTGCCATGCTCGGCGGGCTCGCGGTCCGTCTCGGCGCCCGCTGGATGACAGGTCCCCGCTGGGGCGCGCCGGAAGGCGGGCCTCAGGCGCCGCCGAGGCCGGCTTTCCGGGGGCGGCATGGCTGAGCGCGGCAGCGCGCTGCTGAAGCGGTCCGAACGGCCCCGGCGGCCCCCACGGCCCGCGCCGCGCCGGGCCGTCGGCCTGCCCCTCGGCCTGCTCAGAACCGCGCGCCCGCGCCAGTGGATCAAGAACGCCCTCGTCGTGGCCGCCCCCGCCGCAGCCGGAGACCTGGGCTCCAGGCGTACCGCCGGTCAACTGGCCCTCGTCTTCGTCCTGTTCACCGCGGCAGCCGCGGCGGTCTACCTCGTCAACGACGCCCGCGACCGCGAAGCCGACCGCGCCCACCCCGTCAAGCGCAGACGTCCCGTCGCCGCCGGGGACGTGCCCGTGGCCGTCGCGTACACGATGGGCGCCCTGCTCGCAGCCGTCGCGATCACCGGAGCGGCAGTCCTGTGCAACGCCATGACGGGCGCCCTGCTCACCGCCTATCTGTCGATGCAACTCGCGTACTGCCTCTGGCTCAAGCATGTGCTCGTCGTCGATCTGGCGGTCGTGACCACCGGATTCCTGATGCGTGCGATGACCGGCGGGGTTGCGCTCGCCATCCCGCTGTCCCGCTGGTTCCTGATCACCACCGGCTTCGGCGCGCTGTTCATCGTGGCGGCCAAGCGGTACTCGGAAGCCGTGCAGATGGAGGGCAGCAAGGGCGCGACCCGGGCGCTGCTCAATGAGTACACGACCGGCTATCTGCGCTTCGTCTGGCAGCTCGCGGCCGGTGTCGCCGTGCTCGCCTACTGCCTGTGGGCCCTGGAGAGCGGCGGAGTGGCCGCCCAGGCGCTGCTGCCCTGGCGGCAGCTGTCGATGATCCCGTTCATCCTGGCGGTGCTGCGCTACGCGGTCTTCGCGGACCGCGGCACGGCCGGCGCGCCCGAGGACGTGGTGCTGCACGACCGGGCGCTCGCCGTCGTCGGACTCGTCTGGGCCGCGATGTACGGACTGGCGGTCGCCGACCTGTGAAGCCCGTCGGGTGGTCCGAGCTGGGCTCTTTCGCACTGGTCGGAGGCTGCGCGTACGCCGCCGATCTGGCCGTTTTCGTATGGCTGCGCGGCCCGCTCGGCTGGGAGCCGCTGACCGCGAAGGCCCTCTCCTTCCTCGCCGGGTGCACCGTCGCCTACCTCGGCAACGCCTTGGGGACCTACCGGCGCAGAAGGATGGACCTCCGGGAGTGCGCCGTCTTCTTCGGCGTCAATCTCGCGGGCGCGCTCGTCCAACTGCTCTGTCTCGTCGTCTCGCACCACGGCCTCGGACTCACCTCGGGGCGCGCGGACACCGTGTCCGGGCTCGGCGTCGGCATGCTCCTCGCCACCTGCCTGCGATTCTGGGGAACCCGGACACTTGTATTCCGCGCAGAGGGTACGCGTACGACATGGACTGGCTGACCAAACTCCCCGTCGTCGGACCGCTGGTCGCACGACTGATGAAGACCCATGCCTGGCGCTCGTACGAGACACTCGACCGGGTGCACTGGACGCGGCTCGCCGCCGCGATCACCTTCATCAGCTTTCTCGCGCTCTTCCCGCTGATCACGGTGGCCGCGGCGATCGGCGCCGCGCTGCTCGACCAGGAGCAGCTGACCAAGCTCGAGGACAGGATCAGCGAGCAGGTGCCGGGCATCTCCGACCAGCTCGACATCAACTCCCTGGTCGCCAACGCCGGCACGATCGGAGTCGTCGCGGGCGCCCTGCTGCTCGTGACCGGCATCGGCTGGGTCGGTTCGCTGCGGGACTGCCTGCGGGCGGTCTGGGAGCTGGACGACGAGGACGAGGGCAATCCCGTCCTGCGCAAGCTCAAGGACGGGGGCGTACTGCTCGGGCTCGGCGCGACCGCAGTCACCTCGATCGCGGCGTCGACGCTCGCCTCCACCGCCGTCGGCTGGAGTGCCGACCGGCTCGGCATCGACAAGGGCGGAGCCAGCGGCGTATTGCTGCAGGCCGTGGCCATCGCGATCGCCGTCGTCGCCGACTTCCTGGTGCTGCTCTATCTGCTGACGCTGCTGCCGGGCGTGCAGCCGCCGCGCCGCCGCCTGATGGTGGCCGCGCTGATGGGAGCGGTCGGCTTCGAACTGCTCAAACTGCTGCTCAGCGGCTATATCCAGGGTGTCGCCGGGAAGAGCATGTACGGGGCGTTCGGCGTCCCGGTCGCCCTGCTGCTGTGGATCAACTTCAGCGCGAAGCTGCTGCTGTTCTGCGCCGCGTGGACGGCGACGCAGAGCAAGCAGACGGCGGACGGGACTCCCCCGGAACGGCCAGGACCTAGCGGCGGCGCAGCGGCCAGCGCCGGTTGACCAGGAAGACCCCGGCCGCCAGCACCACCAGCACCCCACCGATGATGCCGAGCGCGGTACCGATGCCGCCGGAGCTGTGCTTGGCGGCGGCTGTCTTGGCCGGAGCGCCCTTGCCCGCGGGCTGTGCGCCCCCCGAGTCGGGCAGGGTCGCGGACTTCGGCGGGACCAGTTCACCGACCGGCTTGACCTTGCCGGCCGCCGCGAAGCCCCAGTCGAGCAGCCGGGCAGCCTCCTGGTAGACGGCCTGGCTCTCGCCGGAGTCCGGGTTCATGACGGTGACGAGCAGCACCTTGCCGTTCCGCTCGGCGACGCCGGTGAAGGTCGCGCCCGCGTGTGTCGTGTTGCCGTTCTTGACGCCGGCGATGCCCTTGTACGGAGTGACGCCGTCGTCGCCGGTCAGCAGCCGGTTGGTGTTCTGGATCTCGAAGTAGTCGCGCTTGCTGCCCGGCACCTTCTCGCCGGGGAACATGGCGCGGGGCGTCGAGCAGTACTCCCGGAAGTCCTTCTTCTGCATACCGCTGCGGGCGATGAGGGTGAGGTCGTACGCGGAGGAGACCTGGCCGTCTGCGTCATAGCCGTCGGGCGAGACGACATGGGTGTCGAGGGCCTGCAGCTCGTCGGCGTGGGCCTGCATGTCCTGGACGGTCTTGGGGACGCCGCCGTTCATCGAGGCCAGCACATGCACGGCGTCGTTGCCGGAACGGAGGAAAACGCCGAGCCACAGATCGTGGACGGAGTAGGTGTGGTCCTCCTTGACCCCCACCAGGCTGCTGCCCTCGCCGACGTCCGCGAGCTCGGCGTCGGTGACCTTGTGGATCTCGGTCTTGGGCAGCCGGGGCAGCACGGTGTCCGCGAACAGCATCTTGAGCGTGGAGGCCGGGGGCAGCCGCCAGTGGGCGTTGTTCGAGGCGAGCACGTCGCCGCTCTCCGCGTCCGCGACGATCCAGGACCGGCCGCTCAGCTCGGCGGGCAGTACGGGCGCACCGGGGCCGAGGCTGACCTGGACGCCGGCCATGCCGAGCTGGGTGCCGCCGACGGTGGACATGGAGGCCGGCGGGTTGGGCTGCTGCTTTCTTCCTGGTTTGTCGTCATGGGTGTCCGCGGTCGCGGGTGCGACGGTGAGTGCGGGCAGCAACACAGCGGCGGCGACCGTCAGCGCGGTCTTCTTCGAGGCAGACACGGACGAGAACGTACATCGCCAAGCAGAAAATATGCTTATCGGCTCGATGACCCGCCGGAAGTAACGCCGGGACAGCCCACCCCGGAGGACCCGGTCGGAGGACGGACGCGATACTGAGTCCATGAAGCTCAGCCGCTCTGCCTCCTGGTTCCTGCTCGCGTTCGGGGTGTGGAGCTGGTTCATCTGGATCACTTTCGTCAAGAACCTCTGGAAGGACGGCAGCGGGCTCGCCTTCGACGACTCGGGGAACCCGACCGGGTATTTCTGGGTCCACCTGCTGCTCGCCATTACGTCCTTTGTCTTGGGGACGGTCGTCGGCGTCATCGGGTTGCGCGGCGTACGCGCAATGGGCGCAACGCGCGCCAAGGAATAGGGGAGCGGTTCGTGCTGGTGGTCGTCCTGCTCGTGGTGGTAGCGGTTGTCGCCCTGCTGGCGGGGGTGCACTGGTACGTCTGGCGACGCCTGGTCCGCGACACGACCGCACCGGGCGGGGTGGCCCGGCGGGTGGGCACGACGGCGGTGTGGGTGCTGCCGCTGCTGTCGGTGGGGGCGCTGGTGTCGGGGCGGGCGGGGGCGCCGTTCTGGGTCCAGCGGGTGGTGGCGTGGCCGGGGTATCTGTGGCTGGCCGTGCTGCTGTATCTGGTGCTGGCGTTGGTGGTGGGCGAGGCTGTACGGCCGGTGCTGCGGGGGGTGCTGGGGCGTCGGGCCGGGGTGAGCGGCTCCGGGACGCCCGCCGCGGGCTTCGGCGCGGCGCCTGAGACCGACCGGCCTGAGACCGACCGGCCTGAGACCGACCGGCCTGTGGCCGTCGGCGCAGCCGCGCAGGCCACGGACGACAAGGCCACCGCTCTGGCGACGGCGCAGGAGATCGCCCCGGCTCTGGATGCCGGAGCGGTCCGTACCGACATGGGAAGCGAAGCCGTCCGTACCGCGGACGTCGCGGGTGCGCGGCCCGGGGTCTCGCGGCGGATGTTTGTGAGCCGGATCGTCGGGGGCGGTGCCGCCGCCGTCGCCCTCGGCACGGTTGGGTACGGAACGTACGGCGTCCTCCGTGGACCTCGTGTCAAGCGGGTCACCGTTCCTCTCGCCAGGCTTCCCCGTGCCGCCCACGGGTTCCGGATCGCCGTCGTCAGTGACATCCACCTCGGGCCCGTCCTCGGCCGCGCCCACACCCAGCGGATCGTCGACACCATCAACGCCACATCGCCCGATCTGGTCGCCGTCGTCGGTGATCTCGTCGACGGGAGCGTTGCCGATCTCGGGCCCGCCGCCGAACCCCTCGCCCAGTTGGGGGCACGGCACGGGGCATTCTTCGTGACGGGGAATCACGAGTACTTCTCGGGGGCCGAGGCGTGGGTCGAGCACGTCCGCGAGCTCGGGCTGCACCCCCTGCGGAACGAGCGCGTCGAGATCGGCGGATTCGACCTCGCCGGGGTCAACGACGTCGCCGGCGAGAGCGAGGGCGACGGGCCCGACTTCGCCAAGGCGCTCGGCGACCGGGACCGCCGCCGCGCGTCCGTGCTGCTCGCGCATCAGCCCGTCGTCATCCATGACGCCGTCGAGCACGGCGTCGACCTTCAGCTGTCCGGCCACACCCACGGCGGTCAGCTCTGGCCGGGCAACCACCTCGCCGCCCTCGCCAATCCGACCGTCGCCGGCCTTGAACGCTACGGCGACACCCAGCTGTATGTGACCCGGGGCGCCGGTGCCTGGGGCCCGCCCGTGCGCGTGGGGGCGCCCTCGGACATCACCGTCGTACAGCTCGCGTCCCGCACGGCGTAAAGAGCCAGCGTGTAAATACCCGGCGCGTAAAGACCCTGGGGGTAAAGCCTCGAAGGCGGCAAGGCATAGCCGAGGTCAAAGTTGGCTGTGAGCACTTCTGCTTTCCTCCTTCCGGCGACGGCCCTGTGATTGGCTGAACGCGCCAAATCACGAACCGGGGTGGGCGTGAAGGGAAGCTCGGGCGATGCAATCGATCCGTCTTCGTTTATTGGTCATGTGCGTGGTGCTTGTGACCGCGGCTGTGGGGGGCTGGCAGTTACTGCCGTCCGGTGCGGACAAGAAGGCCGCGGTGACCGTGGGCACAACCGACGTCGTCACCTCCCTCGACCCCGCCGGGGCCTACGACGCGGGCTCCTGGGCCATGTACAGCAACGTCTTTCAGACGCTCCTCACTTTCAGACCCAGCGGCGTGACCCCTGTCCCCGACGCCGCCAGCAGCTGTAAGTTCACCGGGATCAAGCTCCAGACCTACCAGTGCGAACTGCGCGACGACCTCACCTTTGCGAATGGCCGGAAGATCACTGCCGAGGACGTGAAGTACTCCTTCGAGCGGATGCTGCGCATCAAGTCGGACGTCGGCCCGCAGCCCCTCTTCGCGACCCTCAAGAACGTCGTCGCCAAGGGCCGGACGGTGACCTTCAACCTCACCACCCGTGACTCCACCTTTCCGCAGAAGCTCGCCACCGGTGCGGGGGCGATCGTGGACCGCACCCGGTACCCGGAGAAGAGCCTGCGCCAGGGCTCAGCGGTGGACGGTTCGGGACCGTACGTGCTGAAGGAGTACGAGCCCGGCGTCAGGGCCCGTCTCGTACCCAACCCCAGATACAAGGGCGCGCTGACGAAGACCGGCGGGCCCGTGGTGATCCGCTACTTCAAGGGTGCCGACGAGCTCGCGGCGGCCTGGCAGGCTCAGCAGCTCGACGTCACCCACCGCCAGCTGCCCGCCACGTACCTCGCCGGGCTCGACCCGAGCGACTCGGCCGTGCGCGTCAGCGAGTCGGAGAGCGCGGAGATCCGCAATCTCGTCTTCAACTTACGGCCGGGGTCGCCGATGGCGAACAAGGCGGTACGGCAGGCCGTCGCCGCGGTCATCGACCGCCCCAAAGTGGTCACTTCCGTCTATCACTCCACCGTGCAGCCGCTCTACTCCCTGATCCCGCAGGGGACCCTCGGGCACACCAACTCCTTCTTCGACGCCTATCCGAAACCCAGTACCGAGCGCGCCAGGCAACTGCTCAACGCGGCGGGCATCACTGCCCCACTGAGTTTCACGCTGGTGCACCGGGCGGACAGCGGCCCGGCGCAGGAGGCGGCCGAACTGCGCCGGCAGTTGGAGGCGACCAAGCTGTTCAAGGTGAAGGTCGTCGCCCAGGACTGGACGGTCTTCCAGAAGGGGTACGCGGACGGCAAGTACGACGCGTACACCGTCGGCTGGATCCCGGACTTCCCGGACCCCGACAACTTCAGCCAGCCCCTCGTCGGCACGGACTCGACCCTCCACAACGGTTATCGGAGCAAGGCCGTCGACAGGCTGATCGCCTCCACTCAGCAGTACAGCGAACGCGCCCGCGCCACCGAGGACTTCAAGTCGCTGCAGCGGGAGATCGCCAAGGATGTGCCGCTGCTGCCGCTGTGGCAGCAGAAGGACTACGTACTGAGCAGCGAGAACGTCAGTGGCGCGCAGTATCTGTCGGACGGCACCGGCGTCTGGCGGCTGTGGGAGCTCGGCTGGATCTGACGGCGCAACCCCCCACTGAGCACCCTCACTGTCCACCCCCGCTGAGCACCCCACCGAGCACCCGCTACGCCGTCGGCGCGGGGGCGGCCGCCGGGAGCACGACCGTCACCGCCAGGCCCTCGCCCGGCGCTGTCCGAACCGTGACCTCGCCGCCGTGCGAGGCGACCACCGCCGCCACGATCGCCATGCCGAGTCCGCTGCCCGCAGGCCCGCTCCCTTCCCCGCCCGCCCGGAAGAACCGGTCGAAGATGCGGTCGGCATCCTCGCAGGCCATGCCCGGACCCTCGTCCGCCACGCGCAGCCGCACCGCACCCGGCCCCCGCCCGTCGCCGTCCTCACACGCCAGCTCCACCCGCACCGGTGCGTCCGCCGGGGTGTGCGCGCGGACGTTGGCCAGCAGATTGCCGACGACCTGCCGCAGCCCCGACTCGTCGCCCTGCACGAGCAACGCTCCGTCCGCCCGGACCGTGAGCGGCCGTTGCGGCTGCTGGGCTCGCAGATCGTCCGCCGCGTCCCGCACCAGATGGCTCAAGTCGATCGCGCAAAGCCGTAGTTGAGGCTGCTGGTCGAGGCGGGCCAGGGTCAGCAGCTCCTCGACGAGCCGGCCCATCCGGTCGGCCTCGGCGCTCATCCGGGCCAGCGCCCTGGTCCGTTCCACCGGCTCGCGCAGCATCCCCTTGTCGTACAGCTGCAGATAGCCGCGGATCGCGGACAGCGGCGTACGCAGCTCGTGCGAGGCGTCCGCGACGAACCGCCGCAGCTGGGCGGCGCTGCGCTCGCGTGTCTCGAAGGCCGACTCGACCTGGTGGAGCATGGAGTTGAGGGCGACCCGCAGCTGCTCGATCTCGGTGACCGGATCACGTCCGGCGGGCACCCGCCGGGTCAGATCGCCCTCCGCTATGGCGGACGCCGTCTCCACCATGTCCTCCAGCGGCCGCAGCCGGTGCTTGGTACCGAGCATGGTGAGCAGGGCGAGCAGCGCGAGCAGCACGGTCCCGAAGGCGAGATCGAGCTTCAGGGCCTTCGCCATTCCGTTGTGCACGGCTCCGGTCTCGGTGGCCAGCAGCACGAACGTGCCGTCGCCGAGACGGGTCCCGACCACGCGGTACGGCTCGCCGTCGACGTTCACGTCCCGCGCCTCGGCGGAGTCGGCGAGCGCGCCGGGATCGTCGACCGCGGCCGCGAGGTCCCGCTGCCGGTCGGTGGGCACGATTCTGGCGAAGGCGATCGGCCGGTGCCCGGCGTCGAGGGCGACGAGGATCGTCGGCGAGCGTGTCAGTCGGCTCGCCTCCTTGTCGTCCGGCGCGAACTGGTCACGCAGCGCCCCGATCGCGCTCAGCGAGTCGATCTCCTTCTGCGTGAATCCCGTGCGCGCCAAGGCATTTGCGCTTCCCATCAGCTCGCTGTCCACCCGGTCGAGCAGATAGTGCCGCATGCCCATCAGACTGACGGCGGTGGCGGCGACGATGCCGAGGGCCAGCAGCGCCACATTGACCACGGTGAGCTTGGCGCGCAGGGAGTGGATTGAGCGGTGGTGCTGCTGGTGCCAGGCGCGGGCCCCGGCCGCCGCCCGTATCCAGCGCCTCATGCGAGCCCGTATCCGACGCCTCTGCGGGTGGTTATCAGCGGTGGTCCCAGGGGATCGAGCTTGCGACGCAGATAGCTGATGTACGTCTCGACGACGGTCGACTCCGCCTGGTGCTCGTACTGCCAGACATGGCGCAGCAACTGCTCCTTGGTGACGATGCGCCCGGCGTTGCGTACGAGGAAACGCAGCAGCGCGTACTCGGTGGGGGTGAGCTGTACCGAGCCGCCCTCGCGCCGGGCCGCATACGTCGCGTCGTCCAGCTCCAGGTCGCCGTACCGCAGCGGAGGCCGCACCGGCAGCACATCCGCCGGCCTGGTGCGCCGCAGCACCGCCCTGATGCGGGCCACGACCTCGTCGACGTTGAAGGGCTTGGTGATGTAGTCGTCGCCGAAGCCGAGTGCGCCCACGATCTCGGCGGGGGCGTCGCGGGCGGTGAGGAACACGACGGCCGTCTCGGGGCGGGCGGCGCGCAGTTCACGTCCGAGCGCGCGCCCGTCGCCGTCCGGAAGCATCACATCGAGGAGCGCCACATCGGGGCGCGTCTGCCCGGCCACCTGCCGGGCCTGCCGCACGCTTCCCGCCGTGATCACCTCGAAACGGTGATAGCGCAGTGCGATGGCGAGGACGTCGGCGATGCTCGGCTCGTCCTCGACGACCAGCACGGTCGCTCCCTCATGGTCCATGTCCTCAGTATCGGCATGTTCCCCGCGCCGGGGACCGGTCACTGTCTTGGAGTTCCTTGAGAGTCATGGCCGTGCCATGCCACGGACGCCGCCTGCGGCCGATTCTGGAGACCGGCCCGGGGGAGACGGATCTACGAAGGGGCAGGAATCGTGGCGGCATTGGCACGGTGGTGCTATCGGCATCGGCTGGTGGTCCTGGTGCTGTGGGTGGGGGCGCTGTTCGGCCTGGGGGCCGCGGGCAGTTCGGCAGGCACCAACTACTCCAACAGCTTCAGTCTTCCGGACACCGACTCCACGCATGCGTACGACTTGATGGTGAGGGCCTTTCCGCAGAGGTCGGGCGACACCGACACCGTGGTGTGGCGGGTCCGGGAGGGCTCGGCGCGCGATGCCTCCGTACGCGCGCGGATCGAGCCCGCGCTGGGGGAGATCGCGGGCATGAAGGGGGTCGGGGAGGTCGCGAGCCCGTACACCCCCGCGGGCGCGGCGCAGATCAGCAAGGACGGGCGGATCGCCTACGCCCAGATCACCTTCGCCGAACAGGCCAACGGTGTACCCAAGGGCCTGATCGAGGACGTCGTCGACACCGCGCAGGACGCCGAACGCGCAGGACTGCAGGTCGAGCTCGGCGGGCAGGCGATCGCCCGCATTCAGGAGCCGCCGACCGGCACGGCCGAAATGGTCGGCCTCGCGGCCGCCGCGGTCGTCCTCTTCCTGGCCTTCGGCTCGCTCTTCGCGATGGTGCTGCCGCTGGTCGTGGCCATCTTCGGCGTCGGCACCGGCATGCTGTCGACGACGCTGCTCAGCCACGCCACGGACGTGCCCGAAGTGGCGCCGCTGCTCGGCTCGTTGATCGGACTCGGCGTCGGTATCGACTATGCGCTGTTCATCGTCACGCGCCACCGCAAGGGCATTCTGCGGGGCATGGCCCCGGAGGACTCGGCGGTCACCGCGCTGAACACCTCCGGGCGTGCGGTGCTGTTCGCGGGCGGCACGGTGTGCATCGCGCTCGCCGGCATGCTGGTGATGAACATGCGCTTCCTCAACGGAGTCGTGATCGCCACCTCGCTCACCGTCGTACTGAGCGTGCTCGCCGCGATCACCCTGCTGCCCGCGCTTCTCGGCGTCCTGGGCCCGCGGGTGCTGAGCCGGCGGCAGCGGCGCAGGCTCGCAGCAGTCGGCCCGGAGCCCGAGGAGTCCAGTGGCGTCGCCGCCCGGTGGTCCGCGACCGTGCAGAAGCGGCCCAAGTCGATCGCGCTGCTCGCCGTCGTGGTGATGGCGGCGCTCGCGATCCCCGTACTGTCCCTGCGGCTCGGCGCCACCGACCAGGGCAACCACAAGAAGGACACCACAACCCGGCAGGCGTACGACCTGCTCGCCGAGGGCTTCGGGCCCGGCTTCAACGGGCCGCTGCAGCTGGTCGCGAAGGACGCCGAACCGGCCGCCGTCCGGACGCTGGTGGGCACGGTACGCAGCATGGAGGGTGTCGCCCAGGCCGTCGCGCTGCCCTCGCCGCCCGGCTCCGGCGTCACGGTGATCCAGGTCGTGCCGACGACCTCACCGCAGTCCGAGGAGACCGACCAGCTGATCGACACCCTGCGCGACAAGGTCATCCCGCAGTCGGGCGAGGAGATCCATGTCGGCGGAGTCACCGCGATCTTCAAGGACTTCGCGGCGGTGACCGGCGACCGGCTGCCGTACTTCATCGGCACGATCATCGCGCTGGGCTTCCTGCTGCTGCTGATCGCGTTCCGCTCGCTGGTCGTACCGCTGACCGCCGCGCTGATGAACCTGATCGCGGCCGCGTCCTCCTTCGGCGTACTGGTCGCGATCTTCCAGTGGGGCTGGGGAGCGGAGGCGCTGGGCCTCGGCAAGGAGGGGCCGATCACCGCGTTCCTGCCGGTCATCATGCTGTCCCTGCTCTTCGGCCTCTCGATGGACTACCAGGTGTTCCTGGTGAGCCGGATGCACGAGGAATGGGTGCATACCCAGGACAACGCGCGCGCCGTGCGGGTCGGCCTCGCCGAGACCAGCCGGGTCATCAACTGCGCCGCCCTGATCATGATCTGCGTGTTCAGCGCCTTTGTGCTGAGCGGGGACATGGAGGGCGCGATGGCGGGCATCGGGCTTGCGGCCGCGGTGGCGCTGGACGCGTTCATCCTGCGTACGGCGCTGGTGCCGGCGGCGATGCATCTGCTGGGGCGGTCCAACTGGTGGCTGCCGGCCGGTCTGGAGAAGCGGCTGCCGCATCTGGCGGTGGAGCCGCGGGAGGACGCACCGGCGCTCGCGGGCGCCGTGCCGGGGCCGGGTGCGGAGCCCGAGGCCGGGGACGGCACCGGCGGCGATCCGCGGATCGACGATGTGGTGCTGTCGCAGGAGGGTGTGCATCAGCCGTAGCGAGGCGCGGCCCACGGCTGCTGACCGGTCCCGCTCGGCGGGGCCGGTCAGGGCCTTTTGCCGAGCCTCAGGCCCTGGTACGGGAGTCCGGGGCCGGTGACGCCTTCTTGCGGGAGGCGGCCGTCTCCGCCATCCCGGGCAGGAAGTCCGTGAACAACTCGTGCACTTCGCGTACGAGTGGCCGCAGCACCCGGAACCGGGAGAGCGCGACACCGCGCGTGGTGAGGCGGGCGCCGCGTTCGGCCAGCCGTCTGCTGCGCTCGCGGCCCTTTGAGCGGTCGAAGACCCAGTAGAGGACGAGTCCCATCTGGGAGAGCCACATCAACTCGGGCAGGACGTCCCCGAGTTCGTCGGCGACCTTGGCTTTGGAGCCGGCCAGTACCTCCCGGTGGACGGAGAGGGCCGCCTCGCGGGCGTGTTCCGACTCGGGGGAGAACGGGCTGAGCGGGCTCTGCGGGTCGGCCGCGTTCTTGAAGAACTGGGCCGCGAACTCGTGGTACGGCTCGGCGATGTCCAGCCAGGAGGTCAGCACCCCGGCGAGCCGGGTCTCCAGATCGGTCTCCCGGTCGAGGATGGGCCGGACAACCGCCTGGTGCTCGGCGCCGATCCGGTCGTAGAAGCCCTGGACGAGGTGTTCCTTGGACTCGAAGTAGTAGTACGCGTTGCCCACGGAGACCCCGGCCTCCTTGGCGATGGCCCGCATGGTCGTCTTGTCGTAGCCGCGCTCCTGAAAGAGCCGGAGCGCGGTCTCGAGGATGAGCGTGCGGGTCTGCTCGCTCTTGGGAGCCTTCGCGTCTTTCGGGGCCTTCGCGTCTGTCACGGTGTCCGAGCCTAACCGGGAAGGGAACACCGGTCGTCGCAGGGCGGCGAGGTGACCTCCCGGTACTTGGCCGCGGCCAGCACGGTCACCCGGGCGAAGGGCTCGCCGGCCGGGGTGGCCAGCCAGTGGGCCTTCGGCCGGTGTTCGGCCAGCGCCCACAGGCAGACGATCCAGGCGGAGGTTCCGCGGTAGATCTGGCCCGCATCGCCGATCACCGTGATCTCGGTGAGCGTCCCTGCGTGGTCGAGGCCGGGGAAGCGGCGCCGGGCCTCGTCCGACGCCGCCGGGACCAGGTCGAGCGGCACGAGTTGGCGCTGCCGCAGGAGCCAGTGCCGCAGATGGACACAGAGCGGGCACTGTGCGTCGTACAGCACGGTCAGCCGTTTCACCGGGGTGCGCATGGTCGTGATGCCCACGGCCGGGTCAGGCCCCGGTTGCGGGCGCCGCCCACGGGCCCTGACCTGCCTGGCCCGTCCAGCCCTGCGGCGGCACGGGCGGCACCTGCTCGCGCTCCATCACTCCACGACGGCGGATCTTGTTGAGGACGTACACATTGGCGAGGTGCATCACGCCGAGTACGAGCAGTACGACGCCGACCTTCACCGAGAGGGCCTCGAAGAGCCCGCGGGCGTCGGCGACGGCGTCGGCCGACTTCAGGTAGAGGGCGACGAAGCCCAGGTTCACCAGGTAGAAGCCGACCACCAGAAGGTGGTTCACGGCGTCGGCGAGCTTCTCGTTGCCCTGCAGTACGTCGGCGAGGAAGATCCGCCCGTTGCGGCTGAGCGTACGGGCCACCCAAATGGTGAGCGCGACGCTGATCAGCAGGTAGACGACGTAGGCGACAACAGTGAGGTCCATGCCCCACCCTCCCTTGAACGCGTTCAAAAGCTGTTGTCATGGACTGTAGACCTACTTTTGAACATGTTCAAGCGAGTGGAGGATCGGGGGCAAGAGGGCCGGACGAGGGACGGCGGCAGCAGTTCTCCGGCGCGCGCAGGAGAACGGCTGCCGCCGTCGGTTCACGGAGCGACGAGTGTCTGCTCGGTCCCTACCCGGTCGACGCGTGAGTCCACGTACATCGTGGTCTCGCCGTCCGACCACCGCACGAGGAGGTCGTCCGCCAGGCCGTTGGGGGTGTAGTTGCCGGCCGACATGACGTCGGCGTGATCCCCCCAGAGGTCGTTCTCGTTCAGAACGCGCTTCTCGCTGCCCAGGGCGGTGGTCGTGGTGCCGACGTAGTTGTCGACCTCACCGTCGGACCAGCGGATCATGAGGTCCCACTTGTGGTTCCCGGAGAACTGCCCGCTGGTGAGCAGCGTGGCGTGCTCCCAGAGCGGGTCGGCCGCCCGCAGCTTGTGCTCCTGCCCGAAGGTCCCGGAGCTCACATTGGTGTAGAGGCTGAGCTCGCCGTCCTTCCAGCGCACCATCAGATCCGTGACGTACGTTGCGGCGTTGAAGCGGCCCGCCGATATCTGGGTGGCGAATTTCCAGACGGAGTCCTTCTTGGCCATCTGGGTCCCGGCCACGTTCAGACCGTTGGAGCTCACGTCCGGATAGAGGGTGACTTCTCCGTCGTTCCAGCGCACCAGCAGGTCGAAGTGGTTCGAGCCGGTGAAGTCGCCGCCGGTGATGGACCCGGCGCTCTTCCAGAGGTCGTTCTTCGGCAGCAGCTGCCGCTCGGGCTTGAAGCCGCCCTTGCCGTCGCCGGGGTAGAGGGTGGTCTCGCCGTCCGTCCACACCACGATCAGATCGCTGTGGCCGGTGTTCGAGAAGTCGCCGGAGGCCAGGAGCCTGGCGTGCTTCCAGAGGTCGCCGCCGCCCGGCAGGTAGGGATCACCCGTTGCGGGCTGGTACGGCGGGCGGGCGCCCGGCTGCCGGCCGGCGACGGCGTCGTTGTAGAGGTCCTGGGCATCCTTGCCGTAGATCGGCGCGTAGGTGATCCAGTCGACGTTCTGGTCGTTGCCGCCGCCGTAGTAGCCGCCCGTGTTGCCGATGACCTTCCCGGTACGGGTGCCGGCGTTGTAGTCCGTGATCCAGGGACCGCCGGACACTCCGCCGTGGAAGCCGCCGCAGGTCATCCGCATCTGCCGGAAGCCGGGCAGCTGCTTGGTCGGGACCTCGCAACGGAGCGCCTTGTGCTCCTTGTTGTTGGCCTCGCTGGACGGGTAGCCGATGACGGTGACGTTGTGCGCGTACGTGGTGGTGGGGGTGAAGGTCAGCGCCCCGGTGACATCCTCGGCCTTGCCCTTGCTGTTGGGGCCGACCCGCGTGAACGCCAGGTCGAGGTCGGAGACCGGGAGCTTGGTGTCGCCCTTCGGGGTGTCCTCCTCCGCCTTCTTGTACCGCGGGTCCATGAAGACGGCGTTGACCGGGAAGACGCCGTGGGGCTGATTGGCGGCGGAGGTGCCGTGACGGTACTGCGGTACGAAGATCCGGTGTGTGGCGCCGTTCAGGCCCATGGCGCAGTGTCCGGCGGTCAGTACCAGGTCACGGGTACTGCTGTGGACGACGCTGCCCGTGCAGTACGTCTTCGTACCGCCCAGTTCCTTGCCGTCGAAGAAGAAGGTGCCCACCATCGGCAGTCCGCCGAAGTACTCACCCTGCTTGGTGCCGGCAGGTGCGGCCCGCAGTCCGGACCGGGCGGCGGGCCCCGGGACCGCGTCACCCCGTTCGGCATCGACCGGCACGGCGTCGGCCATGCGCTCGGCCGTCCAGTACTTCTCCTCCTCGCTCAGGGACGCCGTGGGTGCGGGCGTGGGCTCGGGAAGAGAAGGAGACGGTGTGGCTAAGGCGGGGGGAGTGGCCGCGCTTGTCGAAGGGAGCGGCGAGGGTGCACCGGTCGCTGCGGCGGCAGGACCGGTGCCGAATGCGCCCGCGCACAAGATGAACGCGAGGGCAGGCAACCAACGTGAACGCAATGCACTCTCTCTCTGTGGGAGGGACTGTGTGTCCCCAACAACTAAACAATCGCACGTCAGTTCGCCCCAAAGGGCGCAACGCAACGAACAAGCCTGCATTTGTGCGCACCGGAAGGAACACGAGCCCCGCCATGAACCGCTCCCGCGCAGCACTCGCCGCAGCGCTCTTACTGGGGTGTGCGGTGGCCACGGCCCCACCGGCGGCCGCAGACGAGCCGCTGCCCTACGCCCCGGGGAAGGTCCACCTGGTGCGCCCCGGCGACGTTCTCGCCGTGACGGTGGGCGAGGGAAAGCTGGAAAACGGTGATGTGGTGACCTCGAAGGCATTCCTCGCCGACGGCGTCCTGCGGATGCACGCCCCGCGCCTCACGGCGACCGTCGCCATCAAGTGCGATGCGACGCCCGGCATCCACCCGGTGGAGATCCAGCCCCCGGCCTGGGCGCGGACGAGTGAACACGGCACCCCCTTCACGACGGTGCGCGTGGAGAAGGCCGACGACGCCGCCGTGCGGGAGTGCCGTACGAAGCTCAAGAACCTTGCGCCCGACTCGAAGGAAGAGCAGTGGCCCAAGGGCACCAAGTGGCCTCGGACCGAATGGGATGTACGGTCCTTCCCGGCCGGAAGCCGGGTCGTGGCCACCAGCATCGGCCATGACTTCGACGGATCCGTCAGCCTTGTCTCCCCGGCCTTCGCCGACAAGCCCGTCCTGAGCGGCGGCAAGGCCGAGCAGAGCGCGACCGCGACCATCAGGTGCGACGCCAAGCCCGGCCTCTACCTCGTCTATCAGTACGACAAGGACGCCTCCTCGAAGGCCCGGCCGGCGGTCTGGGCTCGCTATCGGGTCGTCCCTGCGGACGAGGCGACCGGCCGGGCGTGCCGGACCGAAAAGCAGGCGCTCGCCGGCGACGACTCCCGTACGCCTGCTGTGGCGTGGGCCGTCGGCGGAGCGGCCCTGGTCGGCGTTGCGGGCGCGCTGTTCCTCATCCGGCGGGCCAGGTCCCGCGGCGGATCCGGGGAGCCCCCGTCACCGACATCACCAGGGAGTACAGCGACGTCGACGCCGTGATGAACGCGCGGTTGTTCTTGGGGCCGCCGAAGGCGATGTTGGAGACCGGCTCGGGGATCAGGAGACGGCCGAGCAGGGTCCCGTCCGGGTCGTAGCAGTGGACGCCGCCCTCGATGGCCGCCGCCCACAGGCGCCCTTCGTCGTCGAAGCGGAGGTTGTCGAAACGGCTGATGCCGTCCGTGGCCTCGGCGAAGACCTTGCCGTCCGAGAGCGTGCCGTCATCGCGTACGTCGAAGACGCGTATGCAGCCGCCGCAGGTGTCCGAGACGTACAACTGCCGTTCGTCGAGGGAGAACACGAGGCCGTTCGGGGTGGCGAGGCAGTCGGCGACGAGCCGGACCTCGGCCGTGGCCGGGTCGACGCGGTAGACATTGCACGCGCCGATCTCGCTCTGCGCGCGGTGGCCCTCGTAGTCGATCGTGAGCTCGTCGCCCTGCTCCAGCAGGACGCCACCCAGGCCTACGCCGCGCTGGGCAAGGCAGTCGGCCTCTCGGCCGGCGCCGCGCACGAGCGGGTACGGAAACTGCGCGAGCGCGGCATCATCCGCCGTACGACGGTGGAGGTGGACCCGGCCGCGCTGGGGCAGGGCGTGCTCGCCTTCGTCATGGTCGAGTCGTCGGCGTGGATGGGGGAATCGGGCGCCGCGTTCGCCGCGATCCCCGAGATCCAGGAGGCGCACATCATCGCGGGCAGCGCGTCCGTGCTGGTCAAGGTGCGCACCGCCACCACGGAACAACTGCAGGACGTACTGCGCCGGTTGTACGCCATCGAGGGCGTCAGCGGCACCCAGGCCACGGTCTCACTGGAGACCTTCTTCGAGCGGCCCGTGTCACCCCGTCAACCTCCCGGTCATCCTCTGCGGCACGGCTGATTGTCAGTGGCGCGTCCTACTGTTCTCGGCATGGGAAGTCGCACGGAGCAGGCGCGCCTGGAGCGCATCGAGGAGCTCGCCACGGCGTACTCCTTCCACGCCCACCACGAGCTGATCACCCTGGCCGAGGGCGAGCTGGACGCCGGGCGCAGTCTGCCCGGGGCCTTTGTCGCCGTGCTGCGCCGTTCCAGGCTGAACAGTTACGAGGCCGAGCCCGAGCTCTCCCGCGTACTGGACCGGGTCGAGGACCCCGTCCTCAACCCCGGGGAGGCGTGGGCGGACCGGGCCCTCGCGGACGCCGCCCGGTTCGGGGACGCCGGGCGACGGCTGCTGAAGCATCTGCGGAAGGCCACCTCCGCCAAGCCGACCGGCACCTGGGAGAAAGCCGCCCGCGCCCTGGTCGACGAGATCGGGACCACGGCCGTACGGGTCGCCGTGCTGGACTGGCTCCAACTCGTGGGGCAGGCACGGACGATACAGCTGCACATCAATCCGGGCTGGGTCGACTACAACAGCATGGACGACCCGTTCAACGCCGACGCCCTGCGTGGAGTCGCCTGGCTGACGGCCCTGCTGCCGGCCGGGCAGGACACCGCCCGCGCCCTCGGGGCGCTGGTCGAGAGCTCCCTGAGCAAGGTCGGTGGCAGTGGCCCGCGCAATCCGAAGGTCGCCAACGCGGGCGTGACCGGGCTCGCCCGCGCGGAAGGTGAAGCGGCCCTCGCCGAGCTGGCGCGGCTGTCCACCCGCGTCACCTACAAGGGCACCCTCAAGCAGGTGGTCGCGGCACTCGACGCCCGTGCACAGGCGCGAGGGCTGAGCCGTGAGGAGGTCGAGGAGCTCGGCATCCCGGCGTACGGGCTGAGCGGGGTCGGGCACGGCGAGCACCGACTGGGCGACGTCACCGCCCTGTTGGAGGTGCGGGGCAGCAAGGCCGTGCTGTCCTGGCGCAATGCGGCGGGCAAGACGGTCAAGACGGTACCCGCGGCGGTGAAGCGCGACTTCCCCGACGAGCTGAGGGAACTCAAGGCCGCGGCCAAGGACATCGACAAGATGCTCAGCGCCCAGTCCGAGCGGCTGGACCGGCAGTTCCTGGGCCGCCGCAGCTGGGCGTACCTGGACTGGCGCGCACGCTTTCTCGACCATCCGCTGGTCGGCACCCTCGCCCGCCGGCTGATCTGGACGGTCGCGGGCACATCAGTCGCCTTCGACGGCACCGAGATGCGCACACTCGACGGCGATCCGGTGGACCCCACGCCCACCGCCGTCGTCGAGCTCTGGCATCCCGTCCTGCGGCCCGCCGGCGAAGTCACCGCCTGGCAGCAGTGGTTGGAGACCAGGCAGATCGCCCAGCCGTTCAAGCAGGGCCATCGCGAGGTCTATCCGCTCACCGACGCCGAGCGGAGCACCCGTACCCACTCCAACCGTTTCGCCGGGCATGTCCTGCGTCAGCACCAGTTCAACTCCCTTGCGGCGATACGCGGCTGGACCGCCCGGCTCCGGCTCGGCGTCGACGCCTCGTACCCGCCCGCCGTGCGGGAGCTGCCGCATTGGGGGCTGCGCGCGGAGTTCTGGATCGAGGGCATCGGCGGCAGTGAGGACGACGACCTCACCGACGCCGGTGCGTACACCAGGATTTCGACCGACCAGGTGCGCTTCTATCCGATCGACGCCCCTGGCAACCTGGCGCACGCGGGCGGCGGCGCGTACCGCCAGGGCGCCCGATGGCGGCGCGGGACGCGAGTCGCCCCACTGCCGCTGTCCGGGATACCCGAGCTGGTGCTCTCCGAAGTCCTGCGCGACGTCGACCTGTTCGTGGGCGTGGCCTCCGTCGGCAACGGAACATCCTGATCGACCCCGGTGACTACATGCTGCTCAGCGAGCGGGCGTAGTTGATCTGACCCATCACCATCTGGAACGTCTCCGGACGCTGGGCCGGGATCATCGTCGAGTGGTGCTTCCCGCCGCTCGTCACCGTGACCTGGATGAAGCCGGTCGTCGTCTTCTCCTTCATCAGCAGGAAGAGCAGACCCAGCAGACAGGCGAAGAAGAAGATGATCGCGAGCACGACGGCCACCACCGGGATCTTCTCCTCGGTGCGCGACATGTCGGTGGCGTTCCAGACCGAGCCCCGCAGCGGCAGCGTGCCCGCGGGCGTCACGATCGAGTCGCCCATGACCGTGATGTCGCCGATGGAGACGAGCGGCTGGCCGCCCATCGGAGCCGGCGCGCCGTCCATGGGGACGGGCACACCTGCGGGCTGCGTCTGTTCGTACGACGGGGGCTGGTTGGGATAGCCGTACCCAGGGGTGGGGTTGGGGTATCCGTAGGCCGGTGTACCGGGAGGCTGCGTCGGCCCCCACTTGTACTCGGGCTGCTCTCCGTCCGCCGCGTACGGATTCGGCTCGGTCATGTGTCCCTGTCCCCCATCAAGTTGAAAGCCCGCTTCGGTACGGGTCAGCGTACCGAAGCGGGCTTTCGCGGAGCCGGGAGGTTCCTCAGAAGCGACGCGTGATCAGCGCGCGCTTCACTTCCTGGATCGCCTTGGTGACCTCGATGCCACGCGGGCAGGCGTCCGTGCAGTTGAACGTGGTGCGGCAACGCCACACGCCGTCCTTGTCGTTGAGGATCTCCAGGCGCTGCTCCCCGGCCTCGTCACGCGAGTCGAAGATGAAGCGGTGCGCGTTGACGATCGCCGCCGGGCCGAAGTACTGGCCGTCGTTCCAGAACACCGGGCACGAGGACGTGCACGCGGCGCACAGGATGCACTTGGTGGTGTCGTCGAAGCGCTCGCGGTCCTCGGCGGACTGCAGCCGCTCACGCGTCGGCTCGTTGCCGGACGTGATCAGGAAGGGCATCACGTCCCGGTACGCCTGGAAGAACGGCTCCATGTCCACGACCAGGTCCTTGAGGACCGTCAGGCCCTTGATGGCCTCGACCGTGATCGGCTTCTCCGGGTTGATGTCCTTGATCAGCGTCTTGCAGGCGAGCCTGTTCTTGCCGTTGATCCGCATCGCGTCGGAGCCGCAGATGCCGTGCGCGCAGGAGCGCCGGAAGGTGAGCGAGCCGTCGACGTCCCACTTGATCTTGTGGAGACCGTCGAGCACACGCTCCTTCGGGTCGATCTCGATCTGGAAGTCCTGCCACTGGGCCTCGTCGGAGACCTCGGGGTTGAAGCGGCGGATCCGGAAGGTGACCGTGATGTACGGCGAGGCGGCGGCTTCCGCCTCCACCTTGTCCAGGGTCGGGGTAGCCATCAGTACTTACGCTCCATCGGCTGGTAGCGGGTCTGGACGACCGGCTTGTAGTCGAGACGAATGGACTCGACGCCGTCGTCGCCCACCTCGCGGTACGCCATGGTGTGGCGCATGAAGTTGACGTCGTCGCGGTTCGGGAAGTCCTCGCGGTAGTGACCGCCGCGGGACTCCTTGCGGGCCAGCGCCGAGACGGCCATGACCTCGGCCAGGTCGAGCAGGTTGCCCAGCTCGATGGCTTCGAGCAGGTCCGTGTTGAAACGCTTGCCCTTGTCCTGGATGGACACGTTCTTGTAGCGGTCGCGCAGCTCGCCGATCTTCTCGACCGCGGTCTTGATCGTCTGCTCGGTGCGGAACACCATGACGTTCGCGTCCATGGTCTCCTGCAGCTCGCGGCGGATGTCCGCCACCCGCTCCTTGCCCGTGGAGCTGCGCAGTCGCTCGACCTGCGCCTCGACCAGCGAGGCCGGGTTCTCGGGAAGCTCGACGTAGTCGGACTTCGCGGAGTACTCGGCGGCGGCGATACCCGCCCGCTTGCCGAAGACATTGATGTCCAGCAGCGAGTTGGTGCCCAGGCGGTTGGCGCCGTGCACCGAGACGCAGGCGACCTCACCGGCGGCGTACAGGCCCGGGACGACGGTGGTGTTGTCGCTGAGGACCTCACCCTGGACGTTCGTGGGGATGCCGCCCATGGCGTAGTGCGCGGTCGGCTGGATCGGGATCGGGTCCGTGTAGGGCTCGATGCCGAGGTACGTACGGGCGAACTCGGTGATGTCCGGGAGCTTGGCGTCCAGCTGCTCCGGCGGCAGGTGGGTCAGGTCCAGGTAGACGTGGTCGCCCTCGGGACCGCAGCCGCGGCCCTCGCGGATCTCCGTGTAGATGGAGCGTGAGACGACGTCACGCGAGGCGAGGTCCTTCATGACGGGCGCGTACTTCTCCATGAAGCGCTCACCGTCCTTGTTGCGAAGGATGCCGCCCTCGCCGCGGGCGCCCTCGGTGAGGAGGATGCCCATGCGCCAGATGCCCGTCGGGTGGAACTGGAAGAACTCCATGTCCTCCAGCGGCAGACCGCGCCGGTAGCAGGCGGCCTGGCCGTCACCGGTGAGCGTGTGCGCGTTGGAGGTCACCTTGAAGAACTTGCCGGTGCCGCCGGAGGCGTAGATGACGGCCTTCGCCTGGAAGATGTGGATCTCGCCGGTGGCCAGCTCGAACGCGACCACGCCCGCCGACTTCTTGACGCCGTCGACCTCGGTGATCAGCTGGTCCAGGACGTAGAACTCGTTGAAGAACTCCACGCCCTCCTTGACGCAGTTCTGGTACAGCGTCTGGAGGATCATGTGGCCGGTGCGGTCCGCGGCGTAGCAGGACCGGCGGACCGGGGCCTCGCCGTGGTTGCGCGAGTGGCCGCCGAAGCGGCGCTGGTCGATGGTGCCGTTCGGGGTGCGGTTGAACGGCAGGCCCATCTTCTCGAGGTCCAGGACCGCGTCGATGGCCTCCTTCGCCAGGATCTCGGCGGCGTCCTGGTCGACCAGGTAGTCACCGCCCTTGACCGTGTCGAAGGTGTGCCACTCCCAGTTGTCCTCCTCGACATTGGCGAGCGCGGCGGCCATACCGCCCTGCGCGGCGCCCGTGTGGGAGCGGGTCGGGTAGAGCTTCGTCAGCACGGCGGTACGGCTGCGCTTGGTCGACTCGATGGCCGCGCGCATACCGGCGCCGCCGGCGCCGACGATGACGGTGTCGTACTTGTGGATCTTCATTGGTCGTCAGCCCCGGCTTTAGCGGATGTTCGGGTCGAAGGTGAAGATCACCAGCGTGCCCAGAAGGATGGTGAACACCGTGGCGGTGTACAGCAGGCCCTTGAGCCACAGGCGCGTGTTGGCACGCTCCGCGTAGTCATTGATGACGGTACGCAGGCCATTGGCGCCGTGCAGCATGGCAAGCCACAGCATCAGCAGATCCCAGACCTGCCAGAACGGGGAGGCCCAGCGGCCGGCCACAAAGGCAAAGCCGATCTTGGAGACACCGCCGTCGAGCACCAGCTGGATCAGCAGGTGGCCGATGACGAGGACGACCAGGACGATGCCGGACAGGCGCATGAAGAGCCATGCGGCCATCTCGAAGTTGCCGCGGGTCGCCTTCGGGGTCTTCCCGGTGCGCTTGCGCGGGGCCTCGATGTACGGGGCCGGGTTGTCGGCGTCATACAGGCTTGCGCCCTCGACGGGGCCGACGGCGGAGGTCTCGGCGACTGTGTTGTTCGAAGACATGGTCTGGCTCAGCTCCCGAACAGTTCACGTACGGCGTGGCCGAGCACCGGGTACAGGGCGCCCACCATCAGCACGAACCAGATGGCCATCACGGTCCAGAACATCTGCTTCTGGTAGCGCGGGCCCTTGGACCAGAAGTCCACGGCGATGACACGCAGGCCGTTGAGCGCGTGGAAGAGAATCGCGGCCACCAGGCCGTATTCGAGCAGCGCGACGATCGGCGTCTTGTACGTGGCAACGACATCGTCATACGCCTCGGGCGAGACGCGGACGAGAGCGGTGTCCAGCACGTGTACGAACAGGAAGAAGAAGATGAGGACGCCGGTGACTCGATGAGCCACCCAGGACCACATTCCTTCCCGGCCGCGGTACAGCGTTCCAGCCGGCACGGAAGAACCCTCCGGGAGCGGGGATTGGGGCCTGCCGGCTTAGGGGTGTCGGTCTGGCCCGGCCGGGTACGGTCCACCGGCCCTGGCCATCGTAGCGACGACTTGTCGGTTCGCTCGCCCGGGGTCCTTAGGTGTGATCAAACAGGCAATCAAACAGCCTCGTACGGGCTATCGGGAGGCTCCGGCAACGTCTGATTCCGGATGGTTGGCCACTACATGTGCCAGTCGGGTGCGGGCGAGGCCGCGCAGCTCCTCGGCGGAGACGGCCCGCTCCTCGTCCCTTTCGTGGCCGAGCCTGGCGCGGATACCGGCCAGTACCTGATCGAGATACTCCTCCGGGCGGAACCCGTCGAGGCTGATCACGAAGGCGTGGCCGAAGCGGCTCTCGTACGCGGCGTGGGCGGCGGCCAGTGCGGTGTGCGCGGCCGGGGGAGCGCCCGGGTGCGGGCCGGCGGAGGACTCGTCGGAGAGAGCCTCGGCGAGGTCGGTGGGGGAGAGGTCGTAGCTGGCCTCGTCGGCTGCGGCGAGGAGTGCGTCGAGATCGGGGTAGGGGCGGTGGGCGACCAGGCGCTGGGCCCAGCGGCGGCTGCCGCAGCAGGCGAGGAGTGCGGCTTCGGCGGCCGAGGCGGCGGCGGTGTTGAAGCGGTCGAGACCGGGAGTGCCGTGGCGCTGGGCGGGCAGCGGGGACGGTGGGGAGGGCAGGGCTGAAGGGGCGAGGGCGTGTGAAGTGTGCTGGAGTGTCGGCGGTCGCATCGGGAGGCCGGCGTGGGATTCGCTGGACAGCGTGGGCTCCTCGAAAAGGACAGCGGGACGGCTGTACCGCAAGGGACGGGGCACTGCGGTCGTCGTGAACCTGGGCAAGGGGCGTGGGTGGCCCATGTGCGTGCTGGGTCTGCCGGGGCGCTGAGGCGCAACGCTATCCATGCGCGCGAGGAGCTGTCCGATGGATGCGCGATTTTCACCCGGACGGGAGAGTTTCGACTCATGTGATGGACGATGTACGGGGGTGGTTTGCCGTAGTTCCGACGCATTTGGGAGGTATCCGAGTGATACGGCACTCAGGGCGTGCCCGGTTCGCCGGAGCAGTCCTGGCCGCGACCGCGGCCTTCTCAATGACCCTGACCAGCTGCTCGAGCGGCGAACCCGCGAAGGCCAGGGGCGCCGAGGCGAAGACCCCCGCCGCGGTGAGCCCGTCTCCCCAACCGTCCAGGACGTACCCCCTCTCGGTGGCGCCCGCCACCATCCCCTCCGTGCGTACGCACGAACCCGCCCGCGGTCCGGGCTGGCGTCCCGGCCCCGGCGGCGGGGTCGTCGTCGCCCGGGGCAGCGAGGCGCTCGCCGACGAGGGGCGGCTGCTCGCCGGCGAGCTGAAGCTCGGCTACCGGGGCGCCGTGCCCGCCCGGGCGGGCGATGTCGAGCTGGCGCTGGATGCCGCGGGGAAGGGCGGGGCCGAGTCGTACACCGTGAGCGCGAGCGGCGGCCGGGTGCGGATCACCGGTCCCGCCGAGGCCGGGGTCTTCTACGGGACCCGGACGCTCAAGCAGGCGGTGAAGTCGGGTGGGGCGATGCCGGAGGGTGTCGTACGAGACCGTCCCGACCGGCCGCAGCGCGGGCTGATGGTCGACATCGCGCGCAAGCACTTCACCGCGGCCTGGATCGAGGCGCGGCTGCGCGAGATGGCCGACCTCAAGCTCAACCAGCTGGGCCTGCACTTCTCCGACGACCAGGGCTTCCGCATCGCGTCCGACTCGCATCCCGAGGTGGTCTCGCGCGAGCACCTGACCAAGGACGAGGTGCGCAGAATCCTTTCGCTCGCCGCGCGCCTGCACATCACGGTCATCCCCGAGATCGACTCCCCGGGCCATCTGGGCGCGGTGCTCGCCGCGCATCCGCAACTGCGGCTGAGGGACGCGACGGGCAGGACGGTGCCCGGGGCGATCGACATCGGGCAGGAGGCGTCCGCGCGGATCGTGGACGAGCTGCTGCGGGAGTACGCGGAGCTGTTCGGCGGCGCGTACTGGCATCTGGGCGGCGACGAGTACCAGGCGCTGGTCCGGAAGAACCCGGAGGCGTCCTTCCCGCAGCTGGCGGCCCTGGCCCGGCAGAAGTACGGACCGCAGGGGCGGGTCCAGGACCTGGCGACGGCCTGGGTGAACGACCGCGCGGCGGTGCTGCGCCCCCTGGGACGCAAGCTCAAGGCATGGAACGACGGGTTCTTCCGGGGCGGTGTGGTCAGGGCGGCCAAGGACCTCGAGGTCGAGTACTGGACCGGCAAAGAGATCGGCGCGCGAGTGCCGCAGGAGTATCTGCGCGAGGGCCGGCGGCTGGTCAACGTCAATGACGAGTATCTGTACTACGTGCTCGGACAGCCGCAGACCTTCGTATATCCGACGGGCCGCCGGATATACGAGCAGTGGACGCCCTTCGTGATCCGTGGCACCCAGCCGGTGTCGCGCACGTACTCGGACCAGATACTGGGCGGCCGGTTCGCGGTCTGGTGCGACCTCGCCGATTCCCAGACCCAGGAGCAGGTGGCGCGCGGCATCGCCATGCCACTGGCTGCGACGGCGCAGAAACTGTGGGACCCGCGGACTCCGGAGCGCAGCTGGCAGTCCTTCGAGGCGCTGGCCCGCCAGCTGGGCCTCGCGGGCTGAGCGGCTGGGCGGCTGAGCGGCGCAGTGAGCGGTCGCTGAAAGGCTCGCGGAAGGGATCGCGGTGTGGGCCCGCTCGGGGGTGTACGGGCCCACACCGCGGGAATTCAGGCCGCGGCGCTCCCAACAGGGCGCTCTGCAGGCCGAGTTCCGTGGCGCAGAATGTAACAGGGCTGTGCCGTATATGTGTACGAGTTGCGTATGGTGAATGCTCGGCGTCGGCTTGGCAGGACTGTGGCGGCCGGGGCGCCGAAGGGGGTATTTTGCGCCATGCGGTCCGCGGCTTGTGCCGAGGAATTCTGCTTCCGATTGCTGGAAGGAACTGGGGATTCCCGACCTGGAGGAGTGACGCAATCGAGCCACGGGGCGCAGTAAGAGGAAGTACTGCGTCCGTGATGGGAGTCGTCCGGTGGCGTCGAAGAGCCTGAGGGAACTGATCGCACAGGCGGATGAGCGAGGCCTGGCCGCGAGCGGGCTCGCCTGCCTGGATCGTTGTCTGCCGCTGCTCGCGTCCGAGGCCGACGCGCTGCGTCCGCTGTGGTCGGGCCTGGTGGAGGGCGAGGAGGACTGGTCGGGACGGCTCGCCGAGGCCAGAGCGACCATGGAGAGCGAGGCCGTCGACGACGAAGCCGCCACGCTCGTACGCCAGATGCTCGGCGCCGCGCCCTCCGAGTGGGCGGCGGACCCGCTGCGGGAGTGGGCGGACGACTGCTCCGTCGCCGCGCTCGAACTCCACCACCGCTTCGACGCGGGCCCGGGGGCCGACGAGCCGGCCGCGGCCGATGTCGTCCAGGTGCTCGCGCGCTGCCGCGAGGGCGAGCCGGACGGCGCGGGGCCGCTCGTCGCCGGTGAACTGCGCCGCCAGATCCAGATTCTGGAGATCCTCGCGGACGCGGAGGGCGGCGTCGGGCTGCGTCAGGCGCTGGATGTCTCGATCGAGGGCCAGCGCGTGCTGCGCGCGGTCGTCTCGCGCCGGGCTCGCGTCAAGCGCTGAGGCGCGCGGTCTGGGGGCCACCGCGGACGCCTGGGCCTCCGGGGGCCGCGGGGCGCCGCCCGGCTCCGGTTCCGTACGCCCTGTCCGTGCCCGTCGGGGGCACCGCACAGAGTGAGACGAGCGGGCGTCAGTGCTCGCCGTGCTCGCCGGCCGGCAGCTCGCCGGTGCACGTCGCTCGCCCGAAGTTGCCGGACGCGGTGGCACGCTGCACGTGCTTGCCGCGGATGGCGAGCGTGCAACTGGCCTGGCCGCCCTTCCCGTCGAGGACGAGTGCGACGGTCGGTGCCTTGCCGAGCGGTACCTGGACGGTCTTCTTCCAGGGCAGCGTGACGCCCTTCTCCACGGTTGCCTCGCCGGACTCGCTGCGCGCGAGGTACGAGAGCTCGGCTGTGCCGCTTCCGGTCACCTCATAGGTCACCTCGGCGGTCGGGACGGCGCGGGGCTTCGGCTTCTCGGGAGTGTTGAGGAAGCCGTAGCCGACGAGTCCGCCGCAGGCGAGCAGCACGACTGCCGCGATGACCAGGCCACGCCGGTCCGGGCGGGCGTCGGCACCGCCCTTCTCGGCGTTCTCCGGCTCCGCGACGTCGATCAGATCCGAGGCTTCGGTCGTTTCAGCGGACTCTATGGACTCTATGGACTCCACGGACTCAAGGGACTCAGTGGACTCGGCGGATTCCGTGGATGGCATAAGGGACCGACTTTCGGCGAATTGACTCTGTGCGGAACCGGGCGTTTATACACGACGCGACCCGCCGGGCGCGAGCGAGCGGAAGAAACGGGCGAATCAGCGCTCTTTTCGGGGGTCAACTGTCCCTAATGTCCTCGGGGTTGACGGGGCATCACTCAAGTGATTAGAAATCACGCCGCCACAGCCGTGAACTGCCAGTTCGCGGTCGTGGAGCAATGAGTCACGCCGGCCGGAAACCTCCGGGTCGGCTCATTCGGCGTGCCCATTTCGCATGCGGCGAATTGGCCGCCGATGCGAAAGGGCATAGAGGTGAAAGTTCCGTACAGGAGATATATCTCCTGTCTGGTGGTCTCTGCGGTAGCGGGAACGCTGCTGCCGCAGGTCGCCTATGCGGCCCCGGCATCGTCGTCGAATGACGACGGCAAGGGGATCGTCGACACCGTCAAGGGCTGGTTCTCGGACGACGACGAGGAGGCTGACAAGCCGCCGGTCGGCGGGAAGCTGGAGATACCCAGCCGCGAGAAGCTGCCGAAGGGCAAGAAGCTTCCGAAGGCGAAGCGGGTCAAGGAGCTGACGAACCGCCGTACCCCGCAGGCGCGGTTCTGGCAGCTGTCGGACGGCCGGGTCGAGGCGGAGCTGGCGGCCGTGCCGGTCTCCTACAAGTCCGGGAAGTCCTGGAAGCCGATCGACACGGCGCTGAGGCCGACGACGGCGAAGGGCTTCGACTTCGCCAACACGGCGAACACCGGCCAGAGCTGGTTCGGCTCCGACGCCGGGAAGCTGCTGCGTTTCGGGGCGCCGAACGGCCGCTCGGTCACGATGGGCCTGAAGGGTGCCGGCAAGTCGCTGAAGCCGCAGGCCAAGGGCGAGACCGTCACGTACAAGGACGCTGTTTCCGGCGCGGACCTGCAGTACGTGGTGGGCCGGGGGCAGGTCAAGGAGAACATCGTCCTGGACGCGGCTCCGGCCGGCCCGGTGTCGTACACCTTCACACTGAACACCGACGGCCTGACGCCGAAGGCCCGCAAGGACGGTTCGGTCGCGCTGTTCGGTGAGCTCCCGAACACTCCGGTGATGGTCATTCCGGCGCCGTACATGACGGACGCCAAGAAGGACGCGCTGTCGCCGACCGGTGGTACGTACTCCACCAAGGTCAGCCAGAAGCTCGCCCGCGACGGCAAGAACTGGAAGCTGACACTCACGCCGGACGCCAAGTGGCTGGCGGCGAAGGAGCGTCAGTACCCGGTGGTGATCGACCCGACGATCACCATCGCGCCGTCGCCGACGGACTCGCAGGACACGATGGTCCTGTCCGACCAGCCGTCGGTGAACTTCAACACCACGTGGAAGCTCTCAGCAGGCAAGACGGACACGGGCATCGCCCGCTCGCTGATTCAGTTCCCGCTGACGGAGATCCCGGCGGGTGTGAAGGTCGATGCGGCGCGGCTGTCGATGTACTACGACCAGTCGCACACCACCAACGCCAACGCGGTGACCATCGAGGCGCACCGGGCGACGGGTTCGTGGACCGAGGCGGGTGCGAACTGGTCCAACACCAGTGCGCTGGTGGGTGAGCTGTCCGGCACCACCGTCCAGCAGGACGACGGGGACACCGGTACGGCGGCGGTCGGCGAGTGGCCGGGAGGCACCACCACCGGTGGGGCCGCGACCAATGACGACTTCGCCTACAACAAGAACGCGCTGACGGGTGAGAAGTACACCTGGCAGCCGCAGGTCCCGGAGACCGACTCCTACCGGGTGGATGTGCACTACCCGGCGGCCTCCGACGCGGCCACGGCCGCCCCGTACACCGTCACGTACAACGGCGGCACGAAGAACTACACGGTCAACCAGACCGGGACGGGCGGGGTCTGGAAGACCCTGGACGCCGCCGAGTACAGCTTCGCCAAGGGCAACGCGGGCAAGATCGTGCTGGGTGACACCGGCAGTTCGACCACGCGCACCCTGGCGGACTCGGTCCGGCTGGTGAACCCGGCCCAGATCGTGAAGCCGGTCGGCAAGTACAACGTGTGGCACGACTTCCCGGTCGCCGACACCGTCCAGAAGTGGGTGTCCGGTACCGCCCCGAACTACGGGTTCGTACTGAAGGCCACCGACGAGTCGGGCACCGCGCCGACCGGCGGCCCGCGCTACGAGGCGGGCGACGGCAACACCTACGGCGGCGAGACCTCGACCATTCCGCGGCTGACCGTCACCTACGGGAAGGTCGGCACGGCGCTGAACTCCCCGACCGTGGTGCACGGCACGGGCCCGGAGCTGTCCTGGCCGGCGTACGTCAACACAGGCGGCGCGGCGAACGACGACATCGTCGAGTACCAGCTGCACCGTTCCACGCAGCAGGTCTTCACGCCGTCCGCGGCAACGCTGGTCGCGCCGATCCCCTCGACCACGACCGCGTACACGGACACCACCGCGGTGCCGACCCCGGACTCCAGCTCCAGTGAGATCGGGAAGTCGTACTTCTACCAGCTGGCGGTCAAGACCAAGGGCGGTGAGCTGCTCGGGTCGCCGACCCGGGTGGTGGGCATCCCGAAGGCCGGCCGGACGATGAAGATCATCCAGTCCGGTCAGACGGACACGACCCTGTCCTCGCAGCAGCCGACCACCAACCAGAACGCGATCCAGTCCTTCGGCGTGGGCCAGACCTGGCTGAGCGTCGGCAACAACTCCACCACATACGGCAAGACGCGCGCCGTGCTGAAGTTCCCCACCACCGGCATCCCCGCCACCGCGACGGTGCTGGAGAACAAGCTGTACATGTGGGGCGCGGAGACCACCAGCACCACCAACGGTGCGATCTACGAACTCCACGCGCTGACCCGGGACTTCACCGACACGACGGCGACCTGGAACAACGCGACGGCGACGACCGCGTGGACCACGCCGGGCGGCGACATGTCCGCCACCGTCTCGGACACCGTCCCGCAGATCACGGACGAGGTCGGGCGGCACTGGTGGGACGCCACCGGCCTGATGCAGTCCTGGGTCAAGACGCCCACGGGCAACAAGGGCGTGGCCGTCAAGCTGAAGGACGAGACGACCACCGGCCCGCAGGAACGCACGCTGTTCCTGTCGTCGGAGGCCTCGGACCCGCAGCTGCGGCCGTACATGCAGGTCATCTACGTGGACTCGACGACCGAGGACACGTACTACGCGCCGCAGACGCCGGCGCGGATGACGCCGAACTCCACGTACACGGTGGACTTCACGGTCACCAACACCACCGCGACCGCGTGGGCGGCCGGTGAGCGGCAGCTGTCGTACACCTGGAAGCTGCCCGACGGCACGGACATGACCAACGGCGGCAACCAGCTGTCGACGGCGATCCCGGCACTGCTGCCGGGCAAGTCGGCCACGATCCAGGCGCAGGTCAAGACGCCCATCAACTCGGACAACGGCTCCAAGCGCACCGAGTACGTACTGGGCTGGGACGTCCGCAAGATCTCCGACGGCAGCTGGCTGTCGGCCGGGACGGGCGCTATTCCGTCGCTGAAGCAGAACGTGGCGGTGGAGGACCCGACCTCCAACAGCCTGGGCCTGGAGAAGTTCTACTCCTACACGGGGAAGAACACCGGCGCCGGCTCTACGGTCATGAACAACCTGGCGGCCGGTAACAGCGTCTGGTCCTACAACGCGTTCACGAACCCGGGCAGGGGTCTGAACACGTTCGCGCGGTTCGCGTACAACTCGCTGGACACATCGGACACGGTGGCCGGCCACGGCTGGTCGTTCCAGGCCGCCGGGCCGATCCGGCTCGGTGCGCCGCTGGACTTCCACCCCAACCCGAACCCGACGGAGATCCGTCTCCCGGACGGTGACGGCACCACGCACATCTTCAGCAAGCAGCCCGACGGCTCGTGGAAGGCCCCGGCGGGTGTCCACTACAAGGTCACGATGAAGTCGGGCCTGGACTGCAAGCCCTCCAAGGATCCGGTTCCGGACGCCTGGACGCTGACCCGTCCGGACGGCACGCGGTTCCTGTTCGGCTGCGACGGCTACATGACGTCCGCGATTGACAAGAACGGCAACACGCAGACGTTCACGTACGAGGAGCGCAAGTCCAACAACAAGCCGACCAAGTTCCTGACCTACATCACGGACCCGGCCGGCCGTCAGACGCTCACCGTCGACTACTACAAGAAGGGTGACGCGTCCTACGAGTACATCAACGACTCGGGCGCGAAGGTCACCGGCTCGAACCTGACCAACTCCAAGATCTACGACCACGTGAAGTCCATGACGGACATCTCGGGCCGCAAGGTCTCCTTCTACTACACCGACAAGGGCCTGCTCGGCCAGTTCACCGACGGTGCCGGCTCAAGCCAGCCCAAGGACTTCAAGTTCACCTACGACGCCACGCAGGGGAACAAGAACGTCAAGCTGGTCAAGATCACGGACCCGCGCGGCAACGCGACGAACATGGCGTACTACGCGCCCCAGGCCGGTGACGACCCGAAGTACCACTGGTGGACGAAGACGATCACCGACCGTCTGCAGGGCACCACGGACTTCGGCTATGCCGTGAACGCGGGCAACACGAAGTTCACCGACACGAGGGTCACCGACGCCGAGCAGCACGCAGCGGCATTCGTCACGGACGACTTCGGCCGCCCGGTCCAGACGACCAACGCCAAGTCGCAGACCACCAAAATGTCGTGGGACGCGGACAACAACGTCACCTATCTCGAGGAGCCCAACGGCGCCAAGACCGCGTACTGCTACGACCAGAAGACGGGCTACCCGCTCTGGCAGCGCGACGCGGAGAACAACAAGTCCGGCGTTCCTCCGTCCTCGGACTGTGCCCCCGGCACCTACCCGGCCAACGCGCAGAAGTATGAGTACCAGACCCGGCTCGACGGCTTCAGCGCCGACCTGTTCACCAAGACTTCTCCCGAGGGTCGCAAGTGGCAATTCGGCTATGACTCCTTCGGCAATCTGAAGACGGTCACCGACCCGAAGGGTGTCGCCACGGCGACGGCCGGGGACTACACGACGTCCTACGAGTACGACGGTTACGGTCAGCTGACCAAGGCGACCGACGCCAACGGCAACCCGACGACCAACAGCAACTTCGGCCCGACGGGCTACCCGGCGACCATCACCGACGCGCTGAACAAGTCCACGCAGTTCGTGTACGACGCGCGCGGCCAGGTCACCGAGGTCACCGACGCGCTGGGCAAGAAGACCACGCAGGCGTACGACACGTTCGGACGTCCACTGGTGAACACGGTGCCAAAGGACCAGGCCGCGGGCGTTCTGATCACCACTCCCGCTCCGGTCTACGACGCCAACGACAACGTCACCACGTCGACGTCACCCAACGGCGCGGTCTCCACGGCTGCCTACGATGCCGCGGACCAGATCTCCTGGGCGACCGCCCCGAAGGACACCACCACATCGGGCGAACGCAAGTCGGCCTACACGTTCGACAAGGTCGGCAACCTCAAGACGACCACGCGGCCCAAGGGCACGGCGACCACGACGGACCCGTCCGACTACATCACCACCAACCACTACAACGAGCTCTACCAGCTCACCTCGGTCGTCAACGCGGCCGGTGACAAGATCAGCTACGAGTACGACAACGCCGGCAACGTCATCACGGTCGTCGATCCCAAGAAGAACGCGACCGCCGACGCCACCGACTACACCAGCAAGACCGCATACGACCTGAACCACCGGGTCACCACGGCCACGGACGCAGCCGGGAAGACCACCCAGCGGGCCTATGACAAGGACTCGCTGGTCATCTCGACGACGGACGCGGAGAGCAACACCACGACCGTCACGTACGACGAGCGGGGCAAGCAGACCGAGGTCAAGGCTCCGCACGACGGCACCACCTCGATCACGTACCGCACGACGAAGTACGAGTACGACCAGGTCGGCAACACCACCAAGGTGATCACGCCGCGGGGCACGGCAACGGCGACAGCGGACGACTTCACCACCCGTACCGAGTACGACGTGCTGAACCGCCCGGTCAAGAAGTTCCAGCCGTACGACCCGGCAGATGCCCGCTACAACGACCCGAACGTCTACACCCAGACGTTCTACGACGCGGTGGGTCGGGTCTCCAAGACATCGATGCCGCCGTCGGAGGGCCAGACGGTCCGCAACGACACCACCAACAGCTACTTCGACAACGGCTGGGTGAAGTCCTCGACGGACCCGTGGGACATCGCAACCACATACGACTACAACGAGCTGGGCAAGCAGACCTCGCGCACGATCACGTCGGCCGGGGGTTCCTCGAACCGCACCATGACGTGGTCGTACTTCCCGGACGGCAAGCTCAAGTCCAAGTCGGACGACGGGGTGCCGGTGGGCAGCGCGGTGGCGCTGGTGGACAACTCCGACACGCAGCACACGTCCGCGACCGGCACCTGGTCGAAGGGCGACATCACCGGCCAGCAGGGCTATGACCACCAGGTCCACACCGCGGGAACCGGGACGGACGCGTTCACCTGGACGCTGAACATCCCCAAGGACGGGACCTACACGGCCTACGTCAAGTTCCCGAGGGTCACCGGGGCGGCGACGACCGCGAAGTACACGGTGACCAAGTCCGACGGCACCACGGCGGACGTGACGAAGGATCAGAACGTCGCCACCGGGACCTGGATATCGCTCGGCTCGTATGCCTTCACCCAGGGCAACGCGGCCAAGCTCCAGCTGTTCCAGAACAGCGGGGGCGCGGTCGTCGCCGACGGAGTAAAGCTCGTCCGGGACAACTCCGGCGACACCGACACCGAGAAGCACACCTTCGCCTACGCCTACGACGTCAACGGCAACATGACGTCGGTCGACGACACCTCTTCCGGTGCAAAGGTCGACGCGTACACCGTCATGTACACAGGCCTCGACCAGGTCCAGAAGGTCACCGAGACGCTGGCCGGCCAGGAGAAGAAGTCCACCTCCTACACCTACGACGCCAACGGCAAGCCGGATACGACAACCCACCCCGACCAGTTCTCCAAGTACACCTACGACCTGCGTGACCTGGTCAAGACGGTCTCCGTCGGCAAGACGGCTGCCGATACCTCGCCGAAGGTCTCGTCGTACACCTACACCGACCGCGGTCAGAAGCTGAAGGAGACCAAGGCCAACAACAACACCGTCGACTACGGCTACTACCTCGACGGTGCGCTGAAGTCCTCGACGGAGAAGAAGCCGAACGGGACCCTCGTCTCCTCGCACACCTACGCCTACGACGCCAACGGCAACAAGGCGCAGGACGTGGCGAAGAAGATGAACGCCGACAACCACGCGGCGTACCTCGACTCCACCGCCGACTACACCTACGACCCGGTCGACCGGCTCGCCAAGTCGGTCAAGACGGGCAACGGCGCGGGCACCGAGACGTACACCCACGACAACAACGCCAACGTCATCACCCAGTCGGTCAAGGGGACGAGCACCAGTTACACCTACGACCGCAACCGACTGCTGACGGCCACCACGTCGGGGGTCTCCGCCTCCTACAACTACGACCCGTTCGGTCGGCAGGAGTCCGTCACCAGCGGCGGCACAGTCGTCGAGCGGAGCGTGTACGACGGCTTCGACCACGTCATCGAGTCCAGTAAGACGGACGACGGTGGTGTGCTGAAGACCACGAAGTACACCTTCGACCCGCTGGACCGCACGGCGTCGAAGACGGCGGACGGAAAGACCACCGACTTCACGTACCTCGGCCTGTCGAGCGAGGTTCTGAACGAGGAGGTCGCCGGTGCGCTGACCAAGTCGTACCAGTACAGCCCGTGGGGCGAGCGCCTGTCCCAGGTCAAGCACAACACCGACGGGACGGCGGAGGACGGCTACTACGGTTACAACAGCCACACCGACGTCGAGACGCTGACCGACGGCAACGGCGACACCAAGTCGACCTACGGTTACACGGCCTATGGCTCGGACGACAAGTCCGAGTTCACCGGTATCGACAAGCCCGACGCCGGCGACCCGACCAAGGAGGCGTACAACCCCTACCGCTTCAACGCCAAGCGGTGGGACGCCCAGTCCGGCACGTACGACATGGGCTTCCGCGACTACAACCCGGGGCTCAACCGCTTCACCACTCGGGACATGTACAACGGCGCCCTCGCCGACATGAACCTCGGCAACGACCCGTACACGAGCAACCGCTACGCCTTCACCGGGGGCAACCCCATCAGCGGCGTCGAGCTCGATGGGCACGACTGGTGGGACACGTTCAAGTCCGCTGTCGGATTGGGCACGAAGACGGTGGCGCGAGCCCCCAGCGGTGTGCTCACCGCGTTCGAGGTATTCCTCAACGGGATCGGGTGGAACGACACACAGACCCCGGACAAGGTTCCCTACGACCGGGAGAAGCCCGACTACGACGTGGGCCTGCTGGTCGAGCCGGAGGCCGCGAACGAGTACTACTGGGGACATGACTTCCCGGTAAATCAGGACAACTGTGGTGAGGGCAAGAGTGCCGTCTACTACAGTCCGCTGGACGAAAAGGGGCGTGCGACGGGCGTCCGCGCCTGCCTCAGCGCCGGTGGATTCGGCTGGGTGGACGGAGACACGGGCGAGATGAAAGGCAATGCTGATTCGGCCATTCTCGGTACCCCCGTCCCGCGTCCCCCGGACGGAAATCCGCTTTGGACACCGCCGGGAATGGGGCCTGGATATCACCGGGGGCATCTGCTCGCCAACGCGCTTGGCGGCTCGGGCGAGGACAGGCGAAACCTGGTGCCGCTGTACGGGAAGCCGAACATGTCACAGATGAGGCGGGTAGAGAACCAGATCGCGAAGCGTATCGCGGCGGGTGAAACCATGTACTACCAGGTGATGCCGCGATACACCGGTGACAATGGTGCGCCTGACACTCTGGACATCAGCTGGAAGAGCATTACCACGGGTCAATCCGGGTCGGCCACGATCTGGAATACACCCGATGGACTTCCCCCCGCTCCATAGGTGCAATAGTTCCATGAAATAGCCCATGGTGGCTTGAGTGACGGGCGGGCACCCTGTTAGGATGCCCGCCCGTGCCTTCTTAATTTTCTGCTTCTTGTTGGAGGTTACTGTGTGGATGAAGCGACTTCTGGATGCGACAGCGTGGGAACCTCGAAATGTTCCGATTGAGTGGGGGTCCGTGGAGCGCGAATTGGGGGTGCAACTCCCGGGCGACTATAAGCAGATGTGTGAAGTCTTCGGGTGCGGAGAGTTCTCGGACTTCCTTCACGTGCTGGCCGTCGACGACAGTAAGGTATTCGACCTGCTCATCCGATGGCGGGGATTCTTGAATGACGCTCTCGAGTTCGGCGTCGGTGAGGACGATGTCGACCCGATCTTCGATCCCTACCGAATCTACGAGCCGGGGAAGGTCGGGCTCATTCCCTGGGGTTCGAGTCGGTCGGCCGACGAATTCTACTGGCTGGTGGAACCCGGGACCACGGGCGATTGGCCGATTCTGGCCCGAGTCGCAGATTCCACAAATTGGCGCCGCTTCGACATCTCGGTTCCGGAGTTCGTTTTTCGAGTCCTGACGGATCCCGACTTTCGGCCCTTCGGTGTGTCGCGCACAATTCCGCAGCCTTTCTTTACTCCAGCTGCTGGATGACACGCGTCGTCAGTCCCCGGGGTACTTGAGGTCCTACTCCATGCGATTCGGGATGTCCCTGGTCTGAATCCCAGATCGGAATGCGAAAACTGTGTGAGTCGAGCGAATTGCTGCGGTCACGGGCTGGGAACCCCTGAATTTGGATCTCCCCTGGGATGGGATTGAAGAAGCGCCTGGTGCGTCACTCCCCGAGGATTACAAGCGGAAGCCGAGTTCTCCGCATTCAGTGTCGCGGCGACGATCGAGACGCCCTATTACCGGACCTTCTGAGCCGCCGGGCATTGACTGAACCGGACTTCGATGCGACGGCCCGCCAGGTCCAATTGGCGGGCCGTCCATTTTCGGTTCGGGGCAGGTCCTACGATGCCTGCGCGGCCGGGGCGTCCTTGAGGGATGTGACGAAGGATGTCCAGGCAGGGGCGGTGAGGGTGAGGACCGGGCCGTGGGGGAGCTTGGAGTCGCGGATGGGGACGATGCCGGTGTGGGCGTCGCAGACCTCGACGCAGTCCCCGCCGGTGCCATTGCTGTAGCTGCTCTTGCGCCAGGCGGCCGCGCCGGGGAAGGCCTCGGCGACCTCGACGCAGTCGCCGCCGTCGCCGTTGCTGTAGGTGCTCTTGCGCCAGACGGCGGTGCTCAAGTCAATCCCGTTGCTTGCCATTTCGGTCATCCTCAGCCGCTTGCTCGATCAGGGCGAGGGACGCCTCCGGCGGCAGTGCGGCGGCCCTGAGCCGATCGTATGCCTTGCGGTACTGCTTCACGAGGGCCGGATCGTCGATGGTGTCACCGCTGTACTGCGCCTCCGTGTAGACCAGGGGCGGGGCATCCGGGAAGGTCATGATCTTGGCCGTGCCGAGCATGAGGGGATGAGGTCCGCGGTTCCACGGAAGGATCTGTGGAAGGATCCGGCGCCTCCGCGCCAGCGCCGCGATGCGCTCCAGCTGTTCGGCCGTCTCCGCCTGCGGAAGGATCGGCTGACGCAGCAGCGACTCGGGCAGGATCGCCCAGTACTCCGGGGTTTTGTGGTCGTCCTCGAAGAGGCGGGCCCGCGCCATTCGGGCGCCGACCTTCTCCTCGACTTCGTCGTCCGGTGCCAGCGGGTGCGCCGACCGTACGACCGCCCGCGCGTACGCGTCCGTCTGCAACAGGCCCGGAATCAGGGTCGGACACCACTCCTCGATGGTCTCCGCGTGCCTCTCCGCCTCCAGCACGCGCTCGAAGTAGCTGGCGTGGCCTCGTCTCTTCGCCTTCCGTACGTCCTCGCAGCGGCGCTTGAAGAAGCCGTCCGTCCCCAGCGCCTTGTCCACATGCTCGGCCAGTTCCGCCGGCATCCGGCGCTCGCCGCGTTCGATCTCGCTGAGGTGGCTGGGGCCGTAGAAACTGCCCTCGACCAGCTGCTGGAGGGTGAGCCCGGCCTCCTCCCGTTTCCAGCGCAACTCCTTGCCGTAGAAGGTGGGGACGCTCGCCGAGCCGTCGATGTCCTTGCGCTGCCCCATCGCTCACCGCCCTTGGTGCCGCTACCGCCCGTTTCCCGGTGTGTCCGCCCGAGTCCCGGCGATTCCCGTGCCCGTACCAAATCCACGTCGTATACGTGCAGTTCAGGGCCGGGAGGCCGAACCTCTTTCACGGTACGTCGCGCCGCGTCAGGGTGTGAGCAGTTCGTCACAGAGCGCACTGGAAGGTGTAACCCCCATGCACGACCACCCGGACGTCCAGGACTGCGCCGAGGAGCTGCGGGCCGCCCTCGCCGCCCACGGCATCACGCTGCCGTCCCTCGGCGTCGACCTGCCGACCTTCGCCGCCCGCAATCCGACCCAGCCCCTCATCGCGCTGGGCAACTGCAACCTGCCCACCGCACGCGCCCTGGCCGCCGCCCTGCGCAAGGGAGTTGCGTGATGCGGCCACCGCTCACCCTGGAACTGCTCGCCACCCCGAAGGACGTGCCCGAGGTCCGCCGCGCCCTGCGTGCGTACATGGGCGTGCCCTGCGCCGACCTCCAGCTGTGCGCCAGCGAGCTGATCACGAACGGCGTACGCCATATCGGGGAGGGCGTTCCCCTGACCGTTCGTGTGGTCTGCGGGCAGGGCCGTACGCGACTGGAGGTCACCGACCCCGATCCCCGGACCCTGCCCGTTCTGTGCAAGGCCGCAGACGATGACGAGACCGGCCGCGGCCTCGCCCTGCTCGACGCCGTGACCCTGCGGTGGGGCGTGGAACAGGGGCCCGGCAGCAAGACCGTGTGGTGCGAACTGCCGGGCATTCATGCCGGTTCGCGAGGAATGGTCGTCGGCGTGATCGGAGGCTGATCGCTGCTGTACAGTCCGCGCGCCCCGCCGTGACGTAAGGAAGAGATCCATGCGAAGTCGTTTCAGGTGCGCTGCACTGGTTCTGCCGCTCGCCTTCTCGTTGGCCGCCTGCGGCGCGGCGGAGGAGGACGGGCCGGTGGAGTCGGCCGGGGCCGAGAGCCCTGAGGCGACGCAGTCCTCCGAGCAGGCCGAGGCGACGCCCGCGGCACCCGAGTCCCCGGAGGACTTCCTCGACCTCGCCGAGAAGGCGATGGCGGAGGAAGGCGCCTGGACCTTCTCCGTGCAGGGACAGGAAGGGCTGACGCTCCAGGGCCACAAGAGCGCCGCGACCTACCGGGCCACGGTCCGGCGCGGCATGGAGCCGGAGGCGCTGCACTCGCAGGGCGTCAGTACCAGCAGCAAGGGGACCACGAAGCACGAGGAGATCTACGTCGTCGACGGCACGGCACATCTCAAGGAGGGCAGTGCGCCGTGGAAGGCCGCGCCCACCTCCGACCCCGAGATGCAGAACAAGGTCGAGGACGCTGTCGCGGCCATCGAGGAGTTCCGGGAGTACGCGCAGGCCGCCGGTGACGAGATGACGCTGACCAAGAGGGACGGCACGATCGAGCTCCGTGTCGGCAGCGACAAGCAGAAGCTGACCGCCGTCCGGGACCGGGCCTGGGTGAAAAAGGCGCAGCGGGAGTTCGACCCCACCGCCGAGCAGCTCCGGGACGCCGGAATCCCGGTGAACGACGCTCAGTTGACGCTGTCCGGGCTGAAGGAGGTGCTGGTTCTGGACAGCAAGACGTACCGGATCAAGAGCCACCGGTTCGAGTTCGGCTTCCTCGTCCCGTACGCCGGTGGCCGGGACATCGCGTACGAGCAGGACGTACGGCAGGAGAACCAGGGCACGTTCGACGGGAAGATCGAGCTCCCCGCGGGCGTGCGGTGACCTCCGCCGCGCAGGAGGTACCGGGCCCGTGAGCTTCCACATGCACCTACGTGCCATTCGGGAAACCGAAATTCAGGACGACTACTCCTGGCTGGAGGAGTTCATGGAGGCGGCCTGGTCCGACCGGTGGGAGGCTGAGCTGGACGCAGGCATCGCCCACGCCATCGAAAAGGACTTCGGCCCTGTCCACGAGCTCCACACCGCAGCCGCGACACTCGTGGACGACGACCCTGGATCGCGGAAGTGTGAATTGCCGGTCTACGGGGGCCGCCCCGTCTATCACCCCTCCCACGATCAACCACCCTTTGTCCTACTGACTGCGGCAGAGGTCCGGGAGGCCGCGGACTTCCTGACGACCGCATCGTTCGATGCGCTGTGGGCGGCCGCGGGTGCCAAGATCGCGGCGCCGTACCGCGGTTGGGACGCAACAGAGGTGAAAGACCTCTTCCTCGGACATCACGAAAGCCTGAACTCCTTCTACAGGCGGGCTGCTTCAACCGGCCATGCCGTCATCAAAGCCTTCTGGTACTGAGGCATCCATTGGAACCTATGTGAGGCCGGCCAGCGGAGGGGTACGGAGCCATGCTGCTCATACACTTCAACCATGACTCCATGCGGGAGCCTTCGGAGCGGCAGGTCGCGGACCTGGGTTCCGTCATTGAGTGGAAGCTGCGCTACATTTATTTCGAGGCGGATGTGACCATCGCCGCGGGCGGTTTCATCGTGGAGAAATTTCAGGTCCCGGTTCTCGATTTCATGTACTGCCTCCTGCTGTCGGCGCGCGCAATTCGCGAAGGCGAAAACGGGTGCGTCAGCTTTACGGAGTCCGACGTGGTGATCGACTTCGTCCGCGACGGATCGGACCTGAAGATCCTGCGCTCCTGGGACCCGGCACCGGGGCACTGTGGAACTGATGAATTCATTGCGACTGTTAGCCAGTTCACCGCGGACGGCCTGGAATTCATCACCGGTAAATACCCGGCCTTCCGCAAGAACCCGACCTTCCAGAAGCTGACTCTCTTCAGGTCCGAGTTGGCCTGAGCGACCACGACCGGCCTCGGTCGTTCGTGATTACTGAGGTTGAACTCGTGCTGTCGGCGGCCGTCCGCCCCGGCACTGAGGTTCGGTAGGATCCGCGGGTCTTCGTACGGGGAGGGATCATGGCCGAGGGCCGCAGCGCGGAAGGCGCCAACAACAGCGCGGAAACCTCTGACCTTGTCGTGGACGAGCAGACCGCGGTCCAGCTGGTGTACCGGCCCCAGTCTGCCGACACACTGGTCGGCCTGCGGGTCCGCGAGCGGATCAAGCGGACCGGGCTACTGCTGCGGGGCGTGTTCCTCGCACTGTGGGTAGGGCACTGGCTGGTCTCCGCCGTGGGCCGCGGGAGTACCGACGTGGTCTCGACCGTTCTGTTCTTGTTCGTCGTCCTGGTGGTGTGGGGTTACCCGCGGCTACAGGCCGCCCACGTGCAGCGGATCATCGGATGGCAGGGCGAGTACCGCGCCACCGTGTCTGCGGCCGGGATCACCTGCCGCAGCGACCACAGCACGTTGGTCCAGAAGTGGTCCGTCTTCCAGGGCTACCGGGAGACGGCCGGCCACTTCGTCCTGCTCAGCCGGGACCCCAACATCATGTACCTCGATGTCCTGCCCAAGCGGGGTGTGCATGAGGCCGGGGGCCTCGACCGGCTGAGGGCCATCCTGGACCAGCACACCGCTCGCGTGTGACACCCTCAGCCCAGGTCCGACGCCACCCCTGCACGGATCGGACACTGACTCGCAAGTCTTTGGCGATCACCGCGTTCGACTCACCCCGGCCGAACCGCTCGGCCGCCTCCAGCCGTAACCGCTCCCGGAACTCCTGACGTTCGGCGGTCAGCCCGCCGCCTTGTAGATACCGCACACCGCGGTGATATCGCACGGATCGAGGACGTCAGCCCATACGACACCCCGAGTTCAACCTCAGTAGCCGTCAGCTTTGGTGTGCCTCACCCTCACTGCTTGGGGATTCGTCCGAAAGGTCCGTCGACTCGCGTTTCGGCGTCGTCTTGGTATAAAACGAGCCAACTTCACCGTGTCGACCTCGACCGGTCGCGTTTCCCCATCAACCGAAGGGTTACTTCGTGCTGCCCTCGTCCCGTAACTTCTCCGCCGCACTGGCTGCCACCGGCGCGATACTCCTGGCGTCGGCGTGCGGGCACCAGGGCCAGGAAGCCCCGGCCGCGGACGCCGCCGCCGCCACAGCCGAGAGCATGACGTCGGACGCGCCCAACTCGTCCGCCTCTCCGAGCAGTTCCGCCTCCGCCTCGACATCTGCTTCCCCCTCCGCCTCCGCCTCCACTTCCGCGAAGCCGTCCGACAGTGCGAAGCCGTCCCCCAGCGGCTCCGGCACCGCTGCGACCGGCGGTACGGGCAAGACCCAGGCAACCCCGCAGCCCGCGGTGCCGAACTTCCCCGTGCCGGTCTCCGTGGGCAACGCCACCCAGGTCATCACCGTGAAGGCGAGCGGCTCGTACGCCAAGGTGACGGCCTGGTCCAAGGGGGCGTCCGGCTGGAAGTCCGTCTTCTCCGACAGCGGCAGGGTCGGGTCGAACGGCATCGTCGACGGGTCCACCCGCCGACAGGGCACCTACACCACGCCGGCGGGCACCTACACCATCACCGAGGGCTTCGGCGTCGAGTCCAGCGGCACGAGCATGCCGTACACGCGGGTCAACTCCAGCCACTGGTGGGTGGAGGACCCCGAGTCGAAGTTCTACAACCAGATGCACACCGCGGCCGGGGCCGACTTCCCGCTCACCGAGTCCGGCGACCGGGGCAGTGAGCACCTCATCAACTACCCGACCCAGTACGCCAAGGCTCTGGTCATCAACTTCAACCGCTGGCCGGCCACACCGGGTCGCGGAGCCGGGATCTTCCTGCACGTCAACGGCAAGGGGGCGACCGCGGGTTGCGTGTCGGTGCCGCGCGCCACGATGGACCGGATCATGGGCTGGATCAAGCCCGGCGCGCACCCGCGCATCGCCATCGGCTGACCCGTCGGCCGAAAGAGCCTGAATTTGTCGCGCTGTTCATCCCGCTCCTTTTCGCTGATCGGTTGCTCTGCGGAAGGGAGCCGGGGTGAGGCGTTCCGTCGTGGCTACTCAACCGGCTACTCAACGTCGTCCAACGGCTCGAAGCCGATGTGTTCCAGCGGGTCCTTCACCCGGCCCAGACTCGGCAGGCCCTCCGTGCCGAAACGACCGCGCAGCCACTCCAGCAGAGTGTCGGTGAGCGTGCCGGTCAGCGGCGGGCCCTGTTCGGCATGGCGCGGGTAGACGATCAGCGGCCAGTCGTCCGGCGTGGACCCCTTGGTGAGCCAGCCCAGTTGGTCGCCGTCGATCGAGGAGGCGAAGGGCAGCAGTCCGCCCGGCTCGGGCCAGACCGCCAGCGGCCGGAACTGCGGGTGACTCGCCCGCAGGCTGCGGTAGCCGTCGCAGACCCTCGTGGCCTCCTCTACGAGTCCGGACCTGCCGGTTTCCAGCGGGGCATCGAAGTTGAGCCACTGCGTCCAGCAGCCGCCTCCGTACGTCTCCATCAGGGTCACGTACTCCGTCGGCAGACGGGTCCCGAGGCGCTCGTACAGCCACTCCCACGTGCCGTCTCCCAGATACGGCTGCCGCGGCGGCGGTACGAGTGCGGTCAGTGCCGCCAGGCCGGTGCCCTCGGTGAGCGCGGCGCGCTGCTGCGGGCTCGGTGCCGGGCGCGGGACCGGCGGGGTCCATGGGCCGGGGTCGACCTCGGTCAGGAACGCGGTGCGGCTCGCTGTCGGCCGGAGGCCCTCGCCGAGGAGCGTGGTCAGGGTGGGCAGCAGTGGAGTGCTGTAGCGGTGCCAGGGGTCCGCGCCGGCGCGAGCCCCGTCCTTGTGGAAGGTGACGACCGGCCACTCGTCGGGATCGTCGGACGCCGTGGTGTCCCAGTAGAGAAGGTCGCACATCCGGGTCTCGCCCCACGGGAGCAGCCCGTCGGGCGCCTCCCGCCGTGCGCCCTCCAGCCAGCTGCCGTACTCGAACCAGCCCTGCCTGGCGCACGGTATGTGGAGCCAGACGAACTCCCCGATGTCCAGCGGCCCGTACGCGGATGCGATCGCTTTGTAGTCGGCGGGCAGCCGGAGTCCGAGCCAGGACTCGACCGTGTCCCAGTCGACGGGGACGGGAGCGGGGGCAGCGTCTACCGGGGGCGGGCCGAACAGTTCCGCGAAGGCGGTGACGTAGGAGGCTGGTGTCACGGGGGCGCATTCTGGCACGTCGCCTGAAGCGAGTGGTGGTCCAAGACGCCTGAGCCGCGCCGGTGGTTGTACGAATGGCTCGAACTCATGTGTGAGAACGAACACTTCCGTACTCCGTGATGATCTCCGCGCATCTTTCGCTTGGTCATACATGGATACGGACTTTGGAGTTCTGCCCAGCGCTGCCGACATGCGCGCGTACGTCGCCGGGGTCGTCGACCGGCTGACGGAGCGCAACCGGCTGCCGTTCGACTACTCCGTCGCCAGCCTGCGCCTCGTCGACTTCATGGTGGACGGGGTACGGCGCGGCCGTCCGGAGGTCGCGCAGGTCGCTGGGCTGCTCCAGGGGCTCGGGGCGTACACGGGAGAGGTGATAGTCCGGCGGGCCGGGGCTCAGTGGGCGGACTTCGGTCCGCAGCAGCGGGAGCTGTTCGGCCAGCCGGTGGGCGTCCGGATGCCCGATGGACGCGTGTGGAATCCGCTCGGCAAGGTCCTCAACCGCTTCGAGCTGGGCGGCCCGGAAGAGTCGGTGCAGCGCCTCTATCTGCTGCTGCACGGGCGGGCGCGCAGGACCGCCGACCCGAGGGCCGCCTGCGGGCGGTGACGTTTCTCCGCCTCCGTACGCAGAGATGAAGGGGCATGTGCCAAAGGGCACTGGCACGGAGAGGGAAGTGTGGGGGCGTACGACGCGGACCTGGGGGCTGCCGTCGAGCGGGCGCAGCAGGGTGACGAGGGAGCGTTCGCGACCGCGTACCGGCTGGTGCAGCCGGGGCTGATCGGTTACGTCCGAGGGCTCGTCGGCGACGATGCCGAAGACGTGGCGGCCGAGGCGTGGCTGGAGATCGCCCGCGATCTGGGCCGGTTCCGTGGCGACGGGGCCGGGTTCCGGGGCTGGACGGCGACGATTGCCCGGCACCGCGCTCTGGATCATCTCCGTAAGCAGAAGCGGCGTCCGCGTACCTCGTTACTGGAACAGGACGTGCTCGAACTTCCGGGCGGGCAGGACACGGCCGCCGCGGCGATCGAGGCGCTTTCCACCGGGCGGGCTCTCGCGCTCATCGGCAGTCTGCCGCGCGAGCAGGCGGAAGCCGTACTGCTGCGTACGGTCGTCGGACTCGACGGGCCGACAGCCGCACGGGTACTGGGCAAGCGCCCCGGAGCCGTACGCACGGCGGCGCACCGGGGACTGAAAGGACTGGCGGAGCGACTGGCCAGGTCCGGGGCCGGCAGTGGCCAGTCCGTGGTGCAGCGCACGCTGAAGGATGGGACATGAAACCGGAACGGGAAGCCCCCCGTACGCCCGAGCTGGAGGCGCTGCTGGACGCGGCGCGGCGCCCCGGCGTGCTCGATCCGGCTGCCGAGGAGCGGGCGCTGCTGGCCTTCCGCGCGGTGCGCGACAAGGGCGTGCGCCCGTCGCCGGTGCGGTGGCGGCGCGGCAGGGACGACTGGCGGCCGGCCGGTGAGCGGCACCGGGGGCGGGCGCTGAAGGCGCTGGTGGCGGGTGTTGCCGCGGCGGCGCTGGGCGGGGTGGCGGTCGCGGCCGGGAAGGGTGCGATCCCGTTGCCGTTCGGGGGCGGCGCGGAGCCGAAGCCGGGACGGAGCGCGCCCACGGAACCGGGCGTCGAAGAGAGCGTCGAAGAGGACAGTGCCGGTGGCCGGGAAGGAGCACCGGCGGGCCCGGTGTGGCCCACCCCGTCCGCGCCCGACGCTCCACCCGGGCGTCCGGCCAGTGCGCGGGACACAGTCGCGCACTGTCGCGTGTACCTGGCGGCGGTGGAGCGGCGGGGTACGCCGCCCCGGGGCGCGGCCATGAACGAACTGGAGACGGCCGCCGGCGGCCCGGAGGCCGTACGGGCCTACTGCGAGCCACTGTTGGCGGATGAGATGCACGACACCCGCCCGAATCCGGCGGACGCAGGCCCTGCGGAGGTCAAGCCCGGGGAGAAGCCGGGGAAGCAGGATAACGATTCGGCAGCCGACCTCGATGGCGGAGCCGGGGAAACACCGGCGGCCCAGCCCCGCTGAGCGGCGGTCCTGGACATGGAAGGACGACCGGGGCCGCCACCCCCCACAGGAGAGGCCCCGGTCGTCGTTCGCCGGGGCCGCAGAGCGGCCCCGTACTTCTCTCAGCGCCTGGGGTGCCTTTTCTGTCACACCGCGCTGCGTCAGTGTGTTGTTGCCGGTTGTACAAAATGTGGACGCGGCCCCGCTGAAGCACGTAGCGTGCTGATTCGCGCAGGGTGGCGCAGTGGTGACCAGCTGCTATTTGGGACAGGTTGAGGGAGTGCTGGGGGACGACGCGGAGCTGACCGCCGCGGTGCTCGCGGCACAGGACGGGGACGAGAGTGCCTTCCGTACTGTGTACCGCGCCGTGCACCCGCGGCTGCTCGGCTATGTACGCACTCTGGTGGGCGAGCCGGACGCCGAGGATGTCGCGTCCGAGGCCTGGCTGCAGATAGCCCGTGACCTCGACCGGTTCAGTGGCGACGCGGACCGCTTCCGCGGCTGGGCCGCACGGATCGCCCGCAATCGCGCCCTCGACCACATCCGCATGCGGGGCCGCCGCCCCGCCGTCGGCGGCGACGAGACCGAGCTCACCGGCAAGCCCGGCGAGTCGGACACCGCGGTCGAGGCCATGGAGGCCCTCGCCACCGGCAACACCATGGCGCTCATCGCCCAGCTGCCGCAGGACCAGGCCGAGGCCGTCGTGCTGCGCGTCGTGGTCGGCCTCGACGCGAAGAGCGCGGCCAAGACTCTGGGCAAGCGGCCCGGCGCGGTACGGACGGCCGCGCACCGCGGACTGAAGCGGCTGGCCGAGCTGCTGGGCGCGGACGGCGCGGACGGCGCGTTTGGAGCAGACGGTGCGGATGGTGCCGATGGGGCGTACGGCTCCGACCCGGACAACACAGGCGCGGGTCCTGCCGAGCGCGGCGTGGATCTGAATGGCGTACCGCCGCAGCGTGGCCCCCGGCCTGGCGCGACGGCTCCCGCTGGTGTGACGCATTCACGCCTGCGGACGCAGAAGGACATGTGATGGCCGACGAGCGGTACGAGTGGCTTGACAAGGAAGCGGCGGAGCGGCTGCTGCGCGGTGAACCGGTCGAGGCCGCCGACGAGCACGCCCGCGCCCAGGCCGCACGACTTTCCCGTGCCCTGTACGACACCAGCAGGGGTGGCACTCAGGCATACGCCGACGAGGGCGAAATGCCCGGTGAGGCGGCCGCGTTGGCCGCTTTCCGCAAGGCCAGGGCGGATGCCGCGGCACCCGCCGGTGACACCCTTGGCACGGTACGGCTGGCTCGTCCCACGCGTCCTGCGTTCGGTATGCGCCTGGGCCGTCCGGTGCGCTTCGGGCTGGTCGCGGCGGTGGCAGGATGCGCGCTCGGCGGTGTCGCCGTGGCGGCGGGCACGGGCCTGCTCCCCAGTCCTTTCGACGGTCCTCTACCCGCGTCGACCGTCTCTGCCGCCGCGACCCCGCAGCCGCTGGCGTCCGACTCGTCCACCGGCGGAGCCCTCGTGCCGCCGCAGACTCCGGGTTCGCCCAGCACGTCTCAGTCGCCGTCGGCGAGCACCGGCGGCAGCCGGAGCCCGGACCCGACGAGCGGTCCCGAGGGCGGCGACTTCGGCAAGCAGGGCGACACGGACAAGAAGTCACGCGAACGGAAGGCCGAGCTGCGCCGCAAGACGATGGAGGCCTGCCGCGACTACCGCAGCGGCCGCATCAGCCCGGAGCGCAAGCGGAAGCTGGAGGCGCTGGCCAAGGGGCCCGGCCGGGTCGAGCAGTTCTGTGACCGGCTGCTCGGCGGCGAGTCCGAGGGCGGCAAGGACGGCAACGACAGCGGCGGCAGCGGCAGTGGTGACGGCGGCGACGGCGACAGCGGTGACGGGGACGGTGGTGCCGGGAGGCTCCCCGGCAGCGTCGGCACCGCGGGCGGCGCTTCCCTGCCGCCCGTCTCCTGGTCGCAGCTGCCCGCGGAGCCCGCGCCGCTGCCGTCCGAAAGTACTCCCCGGCCCTCGCCGAGCCCTTCGCTGGCCGCGCTCTGACCTGTGGTTTCCCGACCGTGACGAATTCCGGTCGGCCAGGTGTGACGTTTTTTGGCCCTCCGGCGCAGTAAAGAGTGAGCCGACTGGTCATCGGCTGCGCCCGTAGCCGGGGTTCCCCCCGTACCTACGGCCTGGGCGCAAATGGCGCGGGCGGGACACGTTCCCCCGGTCCCGCCCGCGCCGCTCTCTCCCACTCACCGTGTGTCCGGGTCACTCACCAGTAGATGACGACCTTGTCGCCGGTGCGGACCTGCCCGAAGAGCGAGGCGATCTTCCCCTTGTCCCGGACGTTGACACAGCCGTGGGACGCGCCGTTGTAGCCGCGGGCCGCGAAGTCCGAGGAGTAGTGCACCGCCTGGCCGCCGCTGAAGAACATCGCGTACGGCATGGACGTGTGGTAGATCGTCGAGACATGGTCCTTGGACTTGCTGAACACGCTGAAGGTGCCCTCACGGGTGGGCGTGTACTGCGAGCCGAAGCGCACGTCCATCGTCGACTGCACATGGCCGTCGATCACCCAGGAGAGCGTGCGGGTGGTCTTGCTGATGCACAGCACCCGGCCGGTCTTGCAGCGCGGGTCCAGCTTCGCCGACGGCTTGTTGACGGTCTTGCCGTCCAGCTCGTCGCGCGTCGGCTTTTTCGTCATCGCGAGCAGCTTCTGCCAGGTAACCGTGTCCGTGTCGCCTGTAGTGGGCAGACCGCGCTTGCCCTGGAAGCCCTTGACCGAGGCGACCGTCACCGGTCCGTAGGTGCCCGTCGGCCTGTCGTCGAACCAGCCGATCTGGGCCAGCCTGGCCTGAAGTTCGCGCACCTTCTCGCCCTTTGAGCCGCCGGCCAACAGCACCTCGGGCTTCGCGGTCTCGCTCGCCTGCTCGCTCGGCCTGCCCGTCGGGGAGGCGTCGTCGGACGCCGACGGCGTCTGTGTGGTGTCCGGCGCGGCCGCCGAGCTGCCGGGCTTGGCGTCGGCCGCCGGGCGGCCGGTCGCGGCCTGGGCCGTACAGCCGGTGGCCACGGCCACCATGGCGGCCGCGGCCATTGCTCTACGTATGACGTTTTTCCGAAGCATTTCGCCCCCCTGTATCCCTTGTGCCTCAAGAGACAGATTCCCGCTCTGCCCGGTTGCACAATCCCGCGCATGATGGGGAACACACCCGCGCATGATGGGGAAGGAGGCTGTGAGGAACGTCCCAGCGCGTGGCCCTCCATCCGCCGCAGAGCCGCCGCTACAGTCCGTCGCGAGGGTCAGTTACCAACGAGTAGCTTCACGAGTGGTTCAGCGGAGGCACAGACATGGCGCGCGAGTCCGAGTCGGGACTGCCCATCGAACCGGTCTACGGACCCGACGCACTGGATGGGTGGGACCCGGCCGAGAAGCTGGGCGAGCCCGGCACGTACCCCTTCACCCGCGGCGTCTACCCGAGCATGTACACGGGCCGTCCCTGGACCATGCGCCAGTACGCGGGCTTCGGCACCGCCGTCGAGTCCAACGCCCGCTACAAGGACCTCATTGCGCACGGCACCATGGGCCTGTCCGTCGCCTTCGACCTGCCGACCCAGATGGGCCACGATTCGGACGCGCCCATCGCGCACGGCGAGGTCGGCAAGGTCGGCGTCGCCATCGACTCGCTCGACGACATGCGGGTGCTGTTCGACGGGATCCCGCTGGACAAGGTCTCCACGTCGATGACCATCAACGCCCCGGCCGCGCTGCTGCTGCTGCTCTACCAGCTCGTCGGCGAGGAGCAGGGCGTCCCGGCCGACAGGCTCACCGGCACCATCCAGAACGATGTGCTCAAGGAGTACATCGCCCGCGGCACCTACATCTTCCCGCCCAAGCCCTCGCTGCGGCTGATCGCCGACATCTTCAAGTACTGCAGGGCAGAGATCCCGAAGTGGAACACCATCTCGATCTCCGGCTACCACATGGCGGAGGCGGGGGCATCGCCCGCGCAGGAGATCGCCTTCACACTCGCGGACGGGATCGAGTACGTCCGCACCGCCGTTGCCGCCGGCATGGACGTCGACGACTTCGCGCCGCGGCTCTCCTTCTTCTTCGTCGCCCGTACGACGATCCTGGAGGAGGTCGCCAAGTTCCGCGCCGCGCGCCGGATCTGGGCGCGGGTGATGAAGGAGGAGTTCGGCGCCAGGAACCCCAAGTCGCTCATGCTGCGCTTCCACACCCAGACCGCGGGTGTGCAACTGACCGCGCAGCAGCCCGAGGTGAATCTGGTGCGCGTCGCGGTGCAGGGCCTCGCGGCGGTCCTCGGCGGCACCCAGTCGCTGCACACCAACTCCTTCGACGAGGCGATCGCGCTCCCGACGGACAAGTCGGCCCGGCTCGCCCTGCGGACCCAGCAGGTCCTCGCGTACGAGACCGATGTCACCGCCACCGTCGACCCCTTCGCGGGCAGTTACGTCGTGGAGAAGATGACGGACGACGTGGAGGCGGCGGCGCTGGCGCTGATGCAGCGGGTCGAGGACCAGGGCGGCGCGGTCAGCGCGATCGAGCACGGCTTCCAGAAGAACGAGATCGAGCGCAGCGCGTACCGGATCGCGCAGCAGACGGACGCGGGCGAGCGGGTCGTCGTCGGCGTCAACCGCTTCACGCTGGAGGCGGAGGAGCCGTACGAGCCGCTGCGGGTCGACCCGGCGATCGAGGCGCAGCAGGCGGAGCGGCTGGCGAAGCTGCGGGCCGAGCGCGACCAGGGAGCCGTTGACGCGGCGCTGGCGGCGCTGCAGAAGGCCGCGGAGGGCACGGACAACGTCCTCTATCCGATGAAGGACGCACTGAGGGCGCGGGCCACCGTGGGCGAGGTGTGCAATGCGCTGCGCGCGGTGTGGGGCACATACGTCCCGACCGACGCCTTCTGAGGTGCATACCGCGAACGAGTGATCCCGGGCGGAGTGCCTGCCCCGCGGGATACGCTCGTGGACAGTGGGCTCCGAAATGGAGGGTGCCGTGGCCGTGATGATGCACGAGACATCGCTTGCTGATGCTGCCGACCGTCTCTGGGACGAGCTGCCCGGGCACCGGGTGGAGATCCTCAACGGAAGCATTGTTGTGACACCGCCGCCTGACGGGCCGCACCAGGAGACGCTGTCGTGGCTCATCGTGAAGTGCCACGAGGCAGGGGCCCAGGAGGCAGGGCTCAAGGATCTGCAAGGTATCGGCCTGTGGCTGCCGACAGGGCCAGACGACTACGCGGTGCCGGACCTGTCGCTTGTCGACGCCGATTTCAAAGACGCTCTCGTCGAGAAGAACTGCTACGCACCGCACGTCTTTCGCCTGGTCCTTGAGGTCACGTCGACCAACTGGTCGAACGACATGGTCATCAAGGTCGAAACCTACGCCAGAGCCGGCATCCCCGTGTACGTCGTCGTGGACCGTAAGCACGGCAGCGTCCTGGTGCACGCCGACCCCGAGGGCGACGAGTACCGGACGTGCTCGAAGTACAAGCGCGGCATGTCCGTCACCGTCCCGCCCTCAGTGGGCATCGCCCTGGAGCTGTCCGCAGACCGGCTGCTCGACGGCGACGATTAGCTCGTGACTCTCGCGAGGTAGTCGCTCAGGCCCGTCGCGTCCTCGCCCGCCCAGCCGACATACCCGTCGGGCTTGACGAGGAAGAGCCCCTTGCCGTACGGCTCGTACGCGTCGATGCGGTGTACGTGCACCAACTCGCCCTCCAGCAGGGGCAGTTCGGCGTCCGTACCCACCGCGAGCAGGGTGAAGTGCGGGCCGCGGAAGAGGTCGAAGAGCCGGCGAGTGCCGGGCAGTGGGCCGTCGGGGGCGCGGTCGCCCGCCTGCAGGGCACCCGCGGAGCCGAAGGAGAGCGGACCGCCGCGGTAGCCGAGGCCCAGTTGCATGGTGGCCGCGCCGCGCTGCTCCTGGCCGCGGTGGATACGGGTCGACAGGCCGAGCATCTGAGCGGCGACGGGCAGCCGCTCTTCCTCGTACGTGTCGAGCAGCGAGGCGGGCGCGCCGTGGCGCAGCACCTGGCCGAGCTTCCAGCCGAGGTTGTAGGCGTCCTGGACGCTGGTGTTGAGGCCCTGCCCGCCCGCGGGGGAGTGGACATGGGCCGCGTCGCCCGCGAGGAAGACGCGTCCTTCGCGGAAGCGGTCGGCCAAGGCGGCGCGGGGCCTGAAGTCGGAGGCCCACAGCACCTCGGTGACGTCGTTGGCGGCGAGGTGGGTGCGGGCGGCGATCAGCTCCCGTACGCCCTCGGGTGAGATGTCGGGCTCGCCCTGGCCGAACTGGCCGACGACCTGGAAGTCGTCGGTGCCGGGCAGCGGGCAGACGGCGAGATAGCCGGTGCTGCCGCCGCCGGGGAAGATGTGCCAGTTGAGCCGGTCGAGCGCGGGGATTCGGACATCGGCCACCAGCATCAGGGCCGGGTCGACGCTGTCTCCGGTCATCGCGATGCCGAGGGCCGGGCGGACGCTGCTGCGGCCGCCGTCGGCCGCGACCGCGTACGCGGCGCGGACCGTACCGTTCGACAGCTCGGCGGTCACCGCGTCGGCGTCCTGGGTGATCCCGGTCAGGGCCGTGCCGAAGGCGACGCTCCCGCCGAGCTCCGTCAGGCGCTGGTGCAGGATCTGCTGGGTGCGCCACTGGGGGAGCAGCCAGGGCTCTGAGTAGGGCTCGGTTTCCGTCGGTCCTGGGCGTTCGAACATGTCGTGCTCGCCCTGCCGGACGCCGTTCTCCCAGACCATGCCGACCGGGGCCGTGCCGCCGGCGGCGAGCACCGCGTCCAGCACGCCGAGGTCGTTGAGGACCTCCATGGTGCGCGGCTGGATGCCCTTGCCGCGGGAGCCGGGGAAGAGGGTGTCCGACTGCTCGACGACGAGGGTGCGCACGGCGCGGCGGGCGAGATCGCAGGCGAGGGTGAGACCGGTGGGTCCGGCGCCGACGACCAGAACCTCGGTTTCCTTAACGTTGTTAAGTTCCATGCCTCAGAGGGTGCGCTTAACGCTGTTAAGTTGTCAAGGAGGTACGGGTAGGTTGGCCCCGTGGCTACGGAACGACTCGACCGGACCCGGGTGGCGCGCACCGCCCTGCGCCTGCTCAACGAGGTGGGCCTCGAAGGGCTGACGTTGCGCGCCATCGCCAAGGAACTCGACGTCAAGGCGCCGGCGCTGTACTGGCACTTCAAGGACAAGCAGGCGCTGCTCGACGAGATGGCCACGGAGATGGTGCGGCGGATGACGGCGGACATGACGCCGTCGGGGCCGCCGGCGGACTGGGCCGAGGTGCTGACAGTGGCGATGCGCGGGCTGCGGGGGCATCTGCTGCGCTACCGGGACGGCGCGAAGGTCTACAGCGGCACGCACTACACCGACACGAGCTACGCCGCCGCGATGGAGGCGCATCTGCGGCTGCTCACCGAGGCGGGCTTCACGGCGGCCGGGGCGGCGCGCGCGTGGTTCACGGCGTACAACTACACGATCGGCTACGTGATCGAGGAGCAGGCGATGGGGCCGGACCCGGCGACGGGTGAGGGGTTCGACCTGGCGGCCCGCGCGGCGCGACTGGCGGCGTATCCGCTGGTCGCGGCGGCAGGGGCGGAGCTCTTTGCGCGGCAGGAGGAGGGGTTCGAGGCGGGGTTGGCGGCGGTGGTGGCGGGGGTGGGTGTGGTGCTGCGGGGCGCGTGAGTTTTCCCGGGGCCCCGCCCCCCGGACCCGCGCCCTACGCCCCGCGGGCGTGGGGGACCCCCAGAACGCGACCGTCGGCCGGGCAAATCAAGCCCCGTGGGGTCCCCCCGGACGCAGTCTGGGGGAGATTGAGGCGCGGGGGTACGGGGGCGGAACCCCCGAAAACCCCTTCAGCCCCGGACCAGCCGCGCAACGCGGCGCGCCTGGCGGACCACGCGTCGCGCCGTCGCGTTCCGCGGGACCGGGATGCCGCCCGGCAGCCCCAGCACCGTCAGGCGGCGGCGCTTGAAGTAGCGCCAGGTGCGGGCGTTCAGATGGGTGCCGAGGTAGCTCTCCGCCGCCGGTCGCAGATCCGGCCTGATCTGGGGCTGCATCGCGAAGCCGACCGCGCTGACCAGGCCCCTCAGCGTCTCGTCCGCCTCGCCGGGCGCCCCCGACTCCCCCTCCGCCAGGTCCGGCAGCAGCGCGTCGACGATCGTCAGCGGGATCCGGTTGCTGTTCTGGTACGGCGTCAGCCGGTCGAGCAGCGGCTCGGTGCCGATCCGGGCGACCGGGATGCCGTAGAACGTGCTCGCCGTGCACAGCGCGGTCGAGAAACAGCCCGCCACCAGGGCGGGCCGCAGCCGGCGGTAGACCACTTCGGCGATCAATGGGCGGTCCAGGACCGTCAGTTCCGCCTCGAGCGCCGCCGCCTCGCGCTCCAGGGTGCGCGTCCAGGACGCCGGAGCCGTCGGGTGCGGTTTGAATACAATCCGGCGGTGGCCGAGCGCGACCGCGCCGCGCACCATCCGGACGTGCAGGGCCTCTTCCTCCTCGGGCGTGATGATGCCCAGCGCCGCGAGGTACTGGCCGAGCAGCAGGGCCGTGCCCTCCGCCGCGCCCCCTTCCGCGCCGCCCTCTTCCCCGGCCTCCACCTCGGGCGCAGGATCCGTCACCGCGTCGGAGAGTTCGGCGATGACCTTGACGAACGCCTCCGTCGGTACGACCCGCGGCTCCGCCCCGAACTCCGCGAGCAGCAGCGGCTTCAGCCCCGGCACCAGATCCAGGTGGAAGAGCCTGCGCACCCGCTCGCCGACCAGCGGGTCGATCTTGTTGCGGGTGGGGCCGTAGCTCATGAGACCGTCCGCGTACACATCCAGTGCCGCGTCCGGGAAGAGCTGCGCGATCGAGAGCGCCGGAGTGACCTGGATGGACTCGACGGCCAGCTCGATCCGGTCGTCGCCCAGGTCCCACAGCATCCGCAGATACCGCTCCCAGAGCGGGATGTCGTCCGGGCGCGGGGACCAGCCGCCCGGATGGAAGGGTGCGATGGTCTCGTTCCAGGAGAGCACCCCGTCGAAGCGGCCGCGCAGCCGCTCGAAGCCCGGCATACGGTCCAGCGAGGGTGAAGTCTCGGGCGTGGTGGAGTTGTTGGCGACCAGGAGCAGCCGTCGGTCGGCGGTGGCGAACGCGCCGCTGTCGATCGCCGCGGCCAGGGTGGCGGCCCCGTACAGCGAGGACGCGTAGAAGATCTGGGTCGTGCGCATCAGGCCGCGGCCTCCGCGGAGAGTGGGGCGGGCCGGCGGCGCAGCCTGCGCAGTTTCGACGCGCGTTCGATGTCCATCGAGTCGAGCGCGTCCTTGAGAATGTCCTGCGGCATCCGCTTCAGCGCCGCCGCGCTCATCGCACGCAATTTCCGGGCCACTGCGGGTTCGAACCTCTCTACTGATCCCAAGTGGTGGGAAATAACAGCACAGTACGTCCGTACGGCTTTTGGCAGCAGCCGATCGGAATCCGGATCCTTTGCCGTTTCTTCGAGCACCTGGTCGAATGCGCGGATGAAATCCAGCTGCCGAATGTCACCGATTTGTGTCAGGGATGATGCGATCCCGCGTCGGTAGAAGATCCCCAACTGGCTGATGGCGGCGAAAGACTCCGCCTCGCGGTGCAGCCGCCAGATCCACGGCCGGTCCTCGGCGGTGCGCAGCCCGTCCGTGAAGTGCAGCAGCCCGCGCTCCGCGAGCCGCCGGTGGTACATCCCCGCCCAGGCCATCGGGTAGTCGACGCTCGTCGAGCGGTCGGCGGGCAGGATCGCGTCGCGCGGCCGCAGCACCTCGCCGCGCCGGCCGACCGGGACGCGGTGGACCGTACGGGCCCTGGCCGTGCACTGCACATGGTCGGTACGGACGAAGTCGCAGCCCAGGTCCTCGATGGCGGCGAGCAGCCGTTCGTAGTGGCCGGCCGCCAGCCAGTCGTCGCCGTCCAGGAAGGTGAGGTACTCCCCGCTCGCGGCGTCCAGACCGGTGTTCCGCGCGGTGGCGAGCCCGCCGTTCCGTTCATGTCTGATCAGCCGAGCTCCCGGAACCTCACGCTCCGCGCGCTCCAGGATCTCCGGTGTCCCGTCCGTCGAGCAGTCGTCGACGAGCAGGAATTCGAAGTCCTCGCGGGCGTTCGCCTGGAGACTTCTGAGGGTGTCGGGGGCGTATGTCTGCACGTTGTAGAACGGCACGATGACGGAGAGCTTAACCACCCGCGTGAGGTTAGGGCGGCGCCCGGCATTCGTCTTGACCCTGGGAGAGATGGCGGGTGAACAGAAAGCGACGGACTTGTTAATCGGCTTGATTCGTGTCCCTTTTCGCCAATCGTAGACACGCTGTTAACCAGCTGTTGTGGTCGAGTTGGGCCGTCAAACCACATGCCTTTCTAACGTCCTCGGCGTGCCATCAAGTACCCGTCAGGCCGTACGGATCGCCGTACTCGCCGACTCCGACACCCGGTGGAAATGGGGCGCGCTCACCGCGCGTCGTATCGCCCCGGGCGACGCCCCGGATTCCATCGAGCTGAGCGGCTTTCTGCTGCGCGGCCGGGCCACTCCCACGGCCCGCCAGCTCGCCGAGGTGGGCGTGCGCGCCGACGAGCTGCGCGAGGTGACCGGGAACGAGTTCCTGGGGGCGATACGGGACGCGGACGAGCCGTACGACGTGATCGTGCTCGCGCTCGTCGGCGGCGCCGTCCAGGCCATGCTGCACGGACTCGCCGCCCTGCCACTGCCGCGGCGGCCCGTCGTCGTCACCGGCTATGTCGGCGTCGTCTACGAGAAGCTCGCCGACGGACTGCTGCTGCGGCACGGTGCGGACGTCGTACTCGCCAACTCCCGCCACGACGCCGACCGCTTCCGTGCGGTGTACGAAGGCGTGGGCGCCGACGCCTCGTGCGTCACCGAGGCCGCGCTGCCCTTTCTCGGCGGCGCGCCCTACCGGGCCGAGGAGGACCGCGACACCGTCGTCTTCGCCGCCCAGCCCTCCGTGCCCGAGTCCCGCGCCGACCGCACCTATCTGCTGCGGCGACTGGTCGAGCACGCAAGGCTCCACCCGCACCGCGAGGTGCTGCTGAAGCTGCGCTCCAAGCCCGGCGAGCACACCACGCACCTCGAAGAGCTGCCGTACCAGAAGCTCGCCGACCGGCTGCCCGGCGGACTGCCGCCCAACTTCCGCCTGGTGTACGGGCACATGGGCGAGGTTCTCGACCGCACCGACCTGCTGGTGACCCTCTCCTCGACGGCCGCGCTGGAGTCCCTGCACCGCGGCATCCCCACCGCGGTCCTCTCCGACCTGGGCGTGCGCGAGGCGCTGGGCAACCATCATTTCCTCGGCTCCGGGCTGCTGACCTCCTTCGACCGGCTCGACGGCGGCCACCGCCCGGCTCCCGACCCGGACTGGCTGGCCAGGCAGGGCGTCGCCGCCGACGGTGCGTACGACACGGCCTTCGACGCGGCCCGCAAGCGCGTCGCCGAGCTGCTCGAGCGTCCCGGACTCGCGCCGCTCGCTCCGTACTACACGCCCGCGACAGCGCCCGGCTATCTGCCCGGCATCCTCGCCCGCCACCACCTGGCCCCCGACGGCACTCCGCTGCCGGGCGCGGCTGCCAAGGCCGAGATCAGCGGCGTACGGCGGGTGGTGCGCGACGCCGTACGGAACGCGGCGCGCGGCGCGTACCGCCACGGCGTGCAGCGCGTCGCACCCGTCATCCGCCGGATGGGCGAGCTGTGAGCCCGAACCGCCCGCCCGTCTTCAACTCCCGTACTCAGGAGCCCCGATGACCGTTCTCGCCGTGATCCCCGCCCGTGGCGGCTCCAAGGGCGTACCGGCCAAGAACCTGGCCCCCGTGGGCGGCATGCCGCTCGTGGCGCGCGCCGTGCGCGAGAGCCTCGCCGCCCGCCTGGTCACGAGCGTCGTGGTCTCCACGGACGACCCGGACATCGCGACCGCCGCGCGCGGCGCCGGTGCCGAAGTGGTGCTGCGCCCGGCGGCGATCGCGGGGGACACCGCCACCAGCGAGGCCGCGGTGCTGCACGCGATGGACGCGCACGAGGCGATGCACGGCAGGCCCGTGGACGTGGTCCTGCTCGTCCAGTGCACCAGCCCGTTCCTGACCCGCGAGGACGTCGAGGGCGTCGCGTCCGCGGTCGTCGAGGGCGGCGCGGACAGCGCGGTGACCGTCGCGCCCTTCCACGGCTTCGTCTGGCGCGAGGAGGACGGCGACGTCGGCTCCGCGACGAACAACGGCGCCCAGCGCATCGCAGGCTCCACGGCGCTGCTCGTCGACACCGCCGAGGCCTCGGGGTACGGCGTCAACCACGACGCGTCCTTCCGGCCGCGCCGCCAGGACAGGCCGCAGGACTTCCTGGAGACCGGGGCCGCGTACGCGATGTCCGCCACCGGCTTCCGGGAGGCCGGGCACCGTTTCTTCGGCCGCACCGCACTCGTACCCACCGACCCGGCGCGCGTCCTGGAGGTCGACGATCCGCACGACCTCGACCGGGCCCGTGCGCTCGCACCGCTGCTCGACACCCCCGCGCTGCCCACGCGCGAGGACGTCGACGCCGTCGTTCTGGACTTCGACGGCACGCAGACCGACGACCGCGTCTACATCGACGCGGACGGCCGGGAAACAGTCGCCGTGCACCGCGGCGACGGCCTCGGCATCGCGCATCTGCGCAAGGCCGGCCTCGAGCTGCTCATCCTGTCCACCGAGCAGAACCCGGTCGTCGCCGCCCGCGCCCGCAAACTCCGGATCCCCGTCCTGCACGGCATCGACCGCAAGGACCTCGCACTGAAGCAGTGGTGCGAGGAGCACGGGATCGCACCGGAGCGGGTGCTCTACGTCGGCAACGACGTCAACGACCTTCCGTGCTTCCACCTCGCCGGCTGGCCCGTGGCCGTGGCGAGTGCGCACGGCTCCGTGCGCGACGCCGCGCGTGCCGTCACCACAGCGCGCGGCGGCGAGGGGGCGATCCGCGAGATCGCCGCCTGGCTCCTCGGCCCGACGCTCCACACCCCTGCCAACACCGCTCCTGCAAACAGCCACGACACCCCTGCCTCGTCCCACAAGTCCCCTGAGAAGTAAGGAACCGCCCCCCATGAGCACGTCCCGTCTGCGCACCCTGGGCACCAAGACCGCTGGCCCCGGCCACTCCGTCTACGTCACCGGCGAGATCGGCATCAACCACAACGGCGACCTGCACAACGCCTTTGCGCTCATCGACGCCGCCGCCGACGCGGGCTGCGACGCGGTCAAGTTCCAAAAGCGCACCCCCGAGATCTGCACCCCGCGCGACCAGTGGGACATCGAGCGCGACACCCCCTGGGGCCGGATGACGTACATCGACTACCGCCACCGGGTGGAGTTCGGCGAGGACGAGTACCGCCAGATCGACGCGCACTGCAAGAAGCGCGGCATCGACTGGTTCGCGTCCCCGTGGGACACCGAGGCCGTCGCCTTCCTGGAGAAGTTCGACGTGCCGGCCCACAAGGTCGCCTCCGCCTCGCTCACCGACGACGAGCTGCTGCGCGCCCTGCGCGCCACCGGCAAGACCGTCATCCTCTCCACCGGCATGTCCACGCCGCGCCAGATCCGGCACGCGGTGGAGGTGCTCGGCAGCGACAACATCCTGCTCTGCCACGCCACGTCGACGTACCCGGCGAAGGCCGAAGAGCTCAACCTCCGCGTGATCAACACCCTCCAGGCCGAGTACCCGAACGTCCCGATCGGCTACAGCGGCCACGAGACGGGCCTGCAGACCACGCTCGCCGCGGTCGCGCTCGGCGCGGCGTTCGTCGAGCGCCACATCACGCTCGACCGCGCGATGTGGGGCTCCGACCAGGCCGCCTCGGTCGAGCCGGGTGGCCTGCAGCGCCTGGTCCGCGACATCCGGACCATCGAGACCGCGCTGGGTGACGGCGTCAAGAAGGTCTACGAGTCCGAGCTCGCGCCGATGAAGAAGCTGCGCCGGGTCGCGGGCGTCGTCGCCGAGGCGGGCGACCGTGAGCCGGCCGCGGTCTGACGTGTCCGCCGCCGCGCCGAGTCGTCGCGCAGCCCAGCTGCGTCGTCCCGCCGCCCGACTGTGTCGTCCCGCCGACTGGGAATCACGAGGTGAACGACGGTGAATCTCGCCTTCGTCGAGAGTCCGGTCCAGCTTCTGAACGTCCTGGAATGGGCGCACGCCCGGCCGGGCGCGCCGCTGGCCGGTGTCCCCGGGCAGCCGACGGGCCCGGCCGCCAGGACGCGGCTTCCGGTCGCCGATCTCACCGTGGTCGTCCTGTCGCCCACCGACCCGATGTCGCGTGGCCAGCTGCGCCGGATGGCGGAGCTGGCCCGCGACGAGGGGTTCACGGTGCGCTGGCAGGAGGCGCGCGGCGGCGCGGGCGCGCCGCTGAAGACGGTGCGTGAGCTGGCGCCGATGCTGCACCGTGCCGAGCGCATCGTGATCGGGGACCCGTTCTCGCGCTATGTACAGCTGCTGCTGACGCTCTTCGGCGGCAAGGATCTGACCGTGGTCGACGACGGCACCGCCACGATGGAGTTCGTGGCGCAGCTGGCGCGCGGCGAGAAGCTGGTGCGCTGGCACCGGCGCGGCAGGCGCGGCCCGCGCGAGCTGGTCCTCGCACCGGTCACCTTTCTGGCCCGCCGCAGGCTCACCCCGTCCCGCAGCCGTGACGTCGAGGTCTTCACCTCGATGCCGGTCGAGCCGCCGCCGGGGGTCACGCTCACACCGAACCGGTTCGCCTGGACACGCTCCCGCTTCGGACCACCCAAGATCACCCGGGGTGCCGACCTGGTCGGCACGTCCCTCGTGGAGACGGGGGTCGTCGACCCGGACCAGTATGTGGAGGCGGTCGCCGCGCTGGCCCGTACGCACGGTGCGACGCGCTACTTCGCGCACCGTCGCGAGAGCTCCGACAAGCTGCACCGGCTCGCCGTCGAGACCGGACTGGAGATCGTCCGCCCGGATCTGCCGCTGGAGCTGATCGCCCGCCGTGGCCCGATCGGGCGTACGGTCCTCAGTTTCCCCTCCACCGTGGTGCACACCCTGCCGCTCGCCCTGGTGGGCACGGGCATCAGGGTCGCGGTCTGCGACATCGCACCGGAGTGGCTCAGGGACACTGCGTCACCGCGGGCTCAGGGGTTCCTGGCGGGGGTGACGGGGACGGCCCGGGATGTGCAGCGGCTGCCCGCACCGGCCTGAAACCGTGATCGTTCGGCCGTCAGCGGGTTGAGGTACGGTCGAGAAGAGGAGTGAGCTTACCCACAGGCGTGGGCAATCATGCACCTCGGGGCCACCTTTCCTTACCCTAACGGGCTGAACTTTTGTTGATCAGTGGTCAGTTGGCCGGTCTCTGGGCCTACTCTTCAACAGGTGAACCAACTGATGTCCCGCGAGTCCGAAGCAGACCTGCCCGGTGAAGCGCCCGGGGAAGGGGAAGCAGTACTGCCCGGCACGCTGTCCGAATCGCTGCGCGCCGAACTGATCACCTTCCGCCGCGACTTGCACATGCACCCCGAGCTCGGCAACCAGGAGTTCCGTACCACCGCCGCACTCAAGGCGCGACTGGAGCAGGCAGGGCTCAGGCCGCGCGTACTCTCCACCGGCACCGGGCTCGTGTGTGACATCGGCAGCCGGGACCGCAAGCGTCCCCTCTTCGCGCTCCGCGCCGACATCGACGCGCTCCCCATCCCCGACACCAAGACCGGGGTGCCCTACCGCTCCACCGTCCCCGACCGGGCCCACGCCTGCGGGCACGACGTGCACACCACCGCGGTCCTCGGCGCCGGGCTCGTGCTCGCGGACCTCGACCGGCAGGGGCTGCTGCCGCAGCCGGTCCGGCTGATCTTCCAGCCCGCCGAGGAGGTGCTGCCCGGCGGAGCGGCCGACGCCATAGAGTCGGGCGTCCTCGAAGGCGTGAGCAAGATCATCGCGGTGCACTGCGACCCCAAGGTCGACGCGGGTGTCATCGGGCTGCGTCCCGGGCCCATCACCTCCGCCTGCGACCGGCTCGAGGTCACGCTCGACGGCCCCGGCGGGCACACCGCCCGCCCGCATCTGACCACCGACCTGGTCAACGCAGCCGCGAAGGTCGTCACCGAGGTCCCTGCCCTGCTCGCCCGCCGCGTCGACGCACGCTCCGGGCTCGCGGTGACCTGGGGCCGTATCGAGGCGGGCCACGCCTGCAACGTCATCCCGCAGCACGCGGAGCTGTCCGGAACCGTCCGCTGCCTGGATCTGGCGGGCTGGCGCGCGGCTCCCGACATGGTGCACGCCGCCATCGACGAGATCGCCACCCTGCACCGAGCCAAGTCGCAGATCAACTACATCCGCGGGGTCCCGCCGGTGGTCAACGACCCGGTCGTCACCGAGCTGCTGCATGACGCGCAGACCGCGCGCCGGGGATCGTACGCAATCGAGGACACCGAACAGAGTCTGGGCGGCGAGGACTTCTCCTGGTACCTGGAGCATGTCCCGGGCGCGATGGCGCGACTGGGCGTGCGCACGCCCGGCGACACCACCCGGCGCGATCTGCACCGGGGCGACTTCGACGCGGACGAGCACGCGATCACGGTCGGCGTGGAGCTCTTCACGGCTGCCGCGCTGCTCGACGGACGCGCCTGAGCCGCGACGGCGTTCATGAGTGAGTCGGCCCGCCGGTGTTCTCGGCGGGCCGACTCACGTTGATCGTCTCTGCTGAGCCCCGCAGAGGCCGGGCGGCTCGTCCGGCTGGCAATGCTCATGACGATCGCAGCGAACGCGGTCTTTCGGGTGTTCAATGGGTTCCGCTCCCCTTATAACGTCCGAGTGACCGAATGGCTTGATCGTGTCGCTGCGTGTAGCTGTCGAGGTTGGGAGTGACATGCTGCTTGAGTCGTCAGCCGGGAGTTGGCGGGTTCGCTGTTCGCGACGATCCGATAACGACTCATGAACAGGTCTTTAACTGACATCTACGCGCGTTACGATCGCGGCAAAACCAGCGCCGGAAGAGGCGCTTTCGGTCAGTCTTGAAGGGACCCCTCCTCTTGCGCCGGGTATCCAAGATCACTGCCGCGTGTATCGCCACTGCGGCCCTCGCTTTCACCGCCACCGCGTGTGGCGAGTCGTCCACCGAGTCCTCGGGCTCGACCAAGGGCACCCTCAAGATCGGCATGGCCTACGACGTCGGCGGCCGTGGCGACAACTCCTTCAACGACTCCGCGGCCCGCGGTCTGGACAAGGCCAAGGCCGAGTTCAAGGCCGAGGCCAAGGAGCTCACCGCCAAGAACGGTGAGACCCCGGCCGACCGTGAGGCGCGTCTGGCCTCCCTCGCCGAGGGCGGCTACGACCCCGTCATCGCCGTGGGCTTCGCCTACAAGGACGCGCTCGACAAGGTCGCGGCCAAGTACCCGAAGGTCAACTTCGGTCTTGTCGACTCCGTCGCCGAGGCGAAGAACGTCGACAACATCGTCTTCACCGAGGAGCAGGGCTCGTACCTCGCCGGTGTCGCGGCGGCGCTCAAGTCCAAGGACGGTCAGATCGGCTTCATCGGCGGTGTGGACCTTCCGCTGATCAAGAAGTTCGCGGCCGGCTTCCAGCAGGGCGTCCTGGAGACCAACCCCAAGGCCAAGGTGCAGATCCAGTACCTGACCACGGGCTCGGACCTCTCCGGCTTCGGCAGCCCGGACAAGGGCAAGGCTGCGGCCAAGGGCATGCTCGACAAGGGCATCGACGTCATCTACGCGGCGGCGGGCGGCTCCGGCGCCGGTTCGATCGAGGCCGTGGCCGCCCAGAAGGGCGCCTGGGCCATCGGTGTCGACTCGGACCAGGCCAAGGACCCGGCCCTGTCCAAGTACGCCGCCTCGATCCTCACCTCGGTCGTCAAGAACGTGGACACTGGTGTCTACGACCTCGCCAAGTCCGTCAAGGACGGCAAGCCGCTCGTCGGAACGCACGTGTACTCGCTCGCGGAGAACGGCGTCAGCCTGACCACCACGGGTGACCACCTCAAGGACATCCAGGCCAAGCTCGACGAGGCGAAGAAGAAGATCGTCGACGGCACCATCAAGGTCAAGACCACGACCTGACCGGCCCGTGACGGGGCCCGGAGGAGCTGCTTCGGCCGCTTGTCCGGGCCCCGACTCACGTAGCGGGTTCGGCACCTCAACAATTTGGCGGCGCTACGCGCGTAGCACTCCCCCTACGCGGTATTTTTCGCCACCACCGCCTCTGCTCCTCCCACTCCCTGCCTAGGAGAGTGCGCCATCAAAGCGTCCAGCACTTCCCATGCCGTAGAGCTCCGCGGCATCACCAAGCGATTCCCCGGGGTCGTGGCCAACCACGACATCGACATCACCGTGCGCCGCGGCACCGTGCACGCCCTCGTCGGCGAGAACGGTGCGGGCAAGTCCACTCTGATGAAGATCCTTTACGGCATGCAGAAGCCGGACGAGGGCACCATCGCGGTGGACGGCGAGCAGGTCTCGTTCCACGATCCCGGCGACGCCATCGACCGCGGCATCGGCATGGTCCACCAGCACTTCATGCTCGCCGACTACCTCACCGTCCTCGAGAACGTCGTTCTCGGCTCAGAGAAGCTGTACGGCATCGGCGACAAGGCCCGCGCCAAGATCAAGGAGATCTCGGACGCGTACGGCCTCAACATCCGTCCGGACGCCTATGTCGAGGACCTCGGTGTCGCCGACCGCCAGCGCGTGGAGATCCTCAAGGTCCTCTACCGCGGCGCCCGCATCCTCATCCTCGACGAGCCGACCGCCGTGCTCGTCCCGCAGGAGGTCGACGCGCTCTTCGAGAACCTGCGCGGACTCAAGGCCGAGGGCCTGACGGTCATCTTCATCTCGCACAAGCTGGGTGAGGTGCTGTCGGTCGCCGACACGATCACGGTCATCCGCCGCGGCACCACGGTCGGCGACGCCGACCCGAAGTCGGTCACCACCAAGCAGCTCGCCGAGCTGATGGTCGGCAGCCAGCTGCCCTCGCCGGAGACCCGTGAGTCGACCGTCACCGACACGCCGATGCTCACCGTCCAGGACCTGCGGCTGACCGCCACCGACCCCGACGGTGTCGTACGCGCGGTGCTCGACGGCATCAACTTCACCATCCACAAGGGTGAGGTGCTCGGCATCGCCGGCGTCGAGGGCAACGGTCAGTCCGAACTGGTCGAGGCCATCATGGGCATGAGAACCCCGGACACCGGCGTCCTCACCCTGAACACCGACGACATCTCGCACGCGCCGACGCGCAAGCGCCGCGAGCACGGTGTCGCCGTCATCCCCGAGGACCGGCACCGGCACGGACTGCTGCTGGAAGCCCCGCTCTGGGAGAACCGCATCCTCGGCCATGTCACCGAGGAGCCCAACAGCAAGGGCGCGTTCCTCGACCTCAAGGCCGCTCGCGCGGACACCGCGCGGATCGTGCGCGAGTACGACGTACGCACCCCCGGTATCGAAGTCACCGCGGCCTCCCTCTCCGGCGGCAACCAGCAGAAGCTGATCGTCGGCCGCGAGATGAGCCACAGCCCGAAGCTGCTGATCGCCGCCCACCCCACCCGCGGTGTGGACGTCGGCGCGCAGGCGCAGATCTGGGACCAGATCCGCGCGGCACGCCGCGAGGGCCTGGCCGTACTGCTCATCTCCGCGGACCTGGACGAGCTGATCGGACTCTCCGACACGCTGCGTGTCATGTACCGCGGCCGGCTGGTCGCCGACGCCGACCCTGCCACCATCACTCCCGAGGAGCTGGGCTCGGCCATGACGGGTGCCGCCACCGGGCACCTCGAGGCGCCGGGCAACAACGCCGACGGCCACCCCGTCAACGACCCCGACGGGGGAGAGGACCGATGAAGAAGATCGACAAGGAGCGAGTGCTCCTGGGGATTGCCGCGCCCCTGCTCGCGATCGTGGTCGCCTTCCTGGTGACGGCCCTGGTGCTGGCCGCCACCGGCAAGGAGCCGTTCAACGCCTTCGGCATCATGTTCGACTACGGCACGAAGTCGGACAGCCAGGTCTACATCCTGAACAAGGGCACCACGTACTACCTGGCGGGTCTCGCGGTCGCCCTCGGCTTCCGGATGAACCTGTTCAACATCGGTGTCGACGGCCAGTACCGGCTCGCGGCCTTCTTCGCCGCCGCGCTCGGCGGCGCGCTGACCCTCCCGGGCGTTGTGCAGATCCCGCTGATCATCCTCACCGCGATGATCGTCGGCGCGATGTGGGCCGGTATCGCCGGTGTTCTCAAGGTCACCCGCGGCGTCAGCGAGGTCGTCTCGACGATCATGCTGAACGCCATCGCCACGGCGATCATCGGCTACCTCCTCCAGGTCGGCCGGCTCGGCCACCTCGACAAGGCCGGCACGAAGATCTCCACCACCCCGATCCCCGAGTCCTCCCACTTCTTCGAGTTCCCGACCACGCCGACCCCCATCTGGGGCTTCATCGTGATCGCGATCGTCGCGGGCATCGGGTTCTGGTTCGCGCTTTCGCGCACCCGATTCGGCTTCGACCTGCGTACGGTCGGCCAGTCCGGCTCCGCGGCCGAGGCCAGCGGCGTCGATGTGAAGAGGATGGTCGTCACCTCGATGCTGATCTCCGGCGCCATGGCCGGCCTGATCGGTATGCCGACCCTGCTCAACGACTCCTTCGAGTACAGCGGTGACTTCCCGGTCGGTGTCGGCTTCACCGGCATCGCCATCGCCCTCCTCGGCCGCAACAACCCCGTCGGCATCGCGCTCGGCGCGCTGCTGTGGGCCTTCCTGGAGCGCGGTTCCGGAAAGCTCGAGTTCGAGGGCTACGACAAGGAGATCGTCGGCGTCATCCAGGGCGTCATCGTCCTGTGTGTCGTCATCGCCTACGAAGTCGTGCGCCGCTACGGCATCAAGCGCCAGCAGCGGCAGGTCGGCGAGAAGCTCGCCGCCCAGGCCAGTAACTCCGACCAGCAGGAGGTGTCGGCGTGAGCGCCACGGCGACTTCCACCCCGCCGCCCGCGGCCCCCAAGGTGGCCGGCGGCAAGGGCGGCCGCACCCGCCTCTCCCTCCCCGTCATTCTGCTGATCATCGCGGGTGCCCTGCTCGCGCTGTCGGCGGTGCGCGCCATCACCGGCGCCCAGGACATCACGTCGGCGGGTCAGATCAGCGCTGCCCTCGCCATGGCGGTGCCGATCGGCCTCGCCGGTCTCGGCGGTCTGTGGGCCGAGCGCGCGGGCGTGGTCAACATCGGCCTCGAAGGCATGATGATCCTCGGCACCTTCTTCGGTGCCTGGGCCGGCTGGCAGACCAGTCCCTGGCTCGGCGTACTCGCCGGTGTGCTCGGCGGCATGTTCGGCGGTCTGCTGCACGCGGTCGCCACCGTCACCTTCGGCGTCGACCACATCATCTCCGGTATCGCGATCAACATCCTGGCGGTCGGTGTCACCACCTACTTCGCCAAGCTGTGGTTCAACTCCGGTGAGGCGGCGTCCAAGGGCGGCAGCCCCAAGCAGTCCCCGCCGGTCGACGAGATCACCTCGGTCACGATTCCAGGGATCTCCGACTGGCTGCATTCGATCGAGGCGCACCACTGGTTCTTCATCTCGGACCTGGCCGGTGTGCTGGGCGGCGTGGTCACCAACCTGTCGCTGCTGACCATCCTGGCGGCGGTGCTGTTCGTGCTGACCTTCTTCGTACTGTGGAAGACCGCGTTCGGTCTGCGGCTGCGCTCCTGCGGCGAGAACCCGATCGCGGCGGAGTCGCTCGGCGTCAACGTCTACACGTACAAGTACATCGCGGTGATCGTCTCCGGCGGTCTGGCGGGTCTCGGCGGCGCGTTCCTCTCGCTGGTCACCTCGCACATCTACAACGAGGGCCAGACGGGCGGCCGCGGATACATCGGCCTCGCGGCGATGATCTTCGGTAACTGGCGTCCCGGCGGACTCGCCATGGGTGCGGGCCTGTTCGGCTTCTCCGACGCTCTCCAGCTGCGCAACGGCGGCGAGTCCGTCCACGCGCTCCTGCTGCTGCTCGTGGTCGTCCTCGCGGGCCTCGCGGCCTGGAAGCTCTACCGCAAGAGCTTCGTCCCCTCCGTGATCAGCGCGGTCATCGCCGTCAGCGTCCTGCTCTGGTACATCAGCACGGAGACGGTCCCGAACGAGTTCGTGACGGCCACTCCGTATGTCGTGACGCTGCTGGTCCTGTCGCTCTCCGCGCAGCGCCTGCGGATGCCGAAGGCCGACGGAATGCGCTACCGCAAGGGTCAGGGCAAGTGACGACGTCAGTGACCTTCGACTGGGACGCTCTGCGGGAGCAGGCGCGCGAGGCGATGTCGCGTGCGTACGCCCCCTACTCGGGCTACCCGGTCGGAGTCGCGGCGGTCGTCGACGACGGCCGCACGGTGACCGGCTGCAACGTCGAGAACGCGTCGTACGGGCTGAGCCTGTGCGCGGAGTGCGGTCTCGTCTCGCAGCTCCAGGCCACCGGCGGCGGCCGGCTGACCCACTTCACCTGCGTGGACGGCCGGGGCGAGATCCTGGTCCCGTGCGGCCGGTGCCGTCAGCTGCTGTACGAGTTCGGCGGGCCCGAACTGCTGCTGGAGACCCCGCAAGGGGTGCTCCCGCTCTCCGAGATGCTGCCGCAGTCCTTCGGGCCCGGGCATCTGGTGGGCTAGGGCCTGTCTTTCGGATCTTGCCGGGCTCGCGTGCCCTGGCATCTGGGCTGGGGCACACCCTGGCATCGCGGCCCTCCCGTTCGCGGGAGGGCCGCGACCCCTCATACCTCTATGCGCGTAGAGTCGCGCGTACGCAAACACAGCACTTGCCGGAAGGAATCCCATGGACGCCATCTCCGTCATCCGCACCAAGCGGGACCGGGGCGAGCTGAGCCCCGAGCAGATCGACTGGGTCATCGACGCCTACACGCGCGGTGAGGTCGCCGACGAGCAGATGTCGGCGCTGGCGATGGCGATACTGCTGAACGGCATGAACCGTGCGGAGATCGCCCGCTGGACCGCCGCGATGATCGCGAGCGGCGAGCGCATGAACTTCGACGCGCTCTCCCGCCCGACCGCCGACAAGCACTCCACGGGCGGCGTCGGCGACAAGATCACGCTGCCGCTCGCGCCCCTGGTGGCGGCGTGCGGCGCGGCCGTGCCGCAGCTGAGCGGCCGCGGCCTCGGCCACACCGGCGGCACCCTGGACAAGCTGGAGTCCATCCCCGGCTGGCGCGCGCTGCTCTCCAACGAGGAGATGCTGCACGTCCTGGACACCACCGGCGCGGTGATCTGCGCGGCAGGCGACGGACTGGCCCCGGCGGACAAGAAGCTGTACGCCCTGCGGGATGTCACAGGCACCGTCGAGGCGATTCCGCTCATCGCCTCCTCGATCATGTCCAAGAAGATCGCCGAGGGCACCGGCTCGCTGGTCCTTGACGTCAAGGTGGGCACCGGCGCCTTTATGAAGACCATCGAGGACGCCCGCGAACTGGCCTCCACCATGGTCGCGCTGGGCACCGACAGCGGCGTGAAGACCGTCGCGCTCCTCACCGACATGTCGACCCCGCTCGGCCTCACCGCGGGCAACGCCCTCGAGGTCCGCGAGTCCGTCGAGGTCCTCGCGGGCGGCGGCCCCGCCGATGTCGTCGAGCTGACCCTGGCGCTCGCCCGCGAGATGCTCGACGCGGCCGGCATCAAGGACGCGGACCCGGCGAAGGCGCTGGCCGACGGCTCGGCGATGGACGTCTGGCGACGCATGATCGCGGCCCAGGGCGGTGACCCGGACGCCACGCTCCCGGTCGCCCGCGAGCAGCACGTGGTGACGGCTCCGTCCTCCGGCGTACTGACCCGTCTCGATGCCTACGACGTCGGCCTCGCCGCCTGGCGCCTGGGCGCCGGCCGCGCCCGCAAGGAGGCCCCGGTGCAGGAGGGCGCGGGTGTCGAGCTGCACGCCAAGCCCGGTGAGCAGGTCACCGCGGGCCAGCCGCTGCTGACCCTGCACACGGACACCCCGCAGAAGTTCGACTACGCGCTGGACTCGCTGAAGGCGGCGTACGACATCGCCCCCGCGGGCACGGAGTTCACCGCCGACCCGATCGTGCTGGACCGCATCGCCTGACCCGCGTCGCTCGGCGGACCGATGAGAATCGGCCCGCCGGGCGGTCCACAGAGCAGGGCATATCCGCCACTGCGACGGGACGGGGACATGGGGCCATGGGCCGACGACCGGGTACCTCGATGAGTTCTGGACGCTGGGGCGGTCTCCTCCGTGTGGACGCTACACAGCCGATCATCGTGCGCATCGCAGGGAGAGTGTCCCCGGCCGATGTGCCGCGCCTGTGCGAGGAGTTGAGCGCGCGGCTCACGGGTGCCGATGCCACCGAGGCGATCTGTGACGTCGGCGGGCTCACCGATGCGAACCTCGCCGCCGTCAACGCCGTCGCCTGCCTCCAGCTCACCGCACGGCGGCTGGGCAGCCGGATCCGGCTGCGCAATGCCGGGCCGGAGCTGCGGGCCCTGCTGGACCTGGTCGGTCTCGGCGAGGTCGCTTAGGTCCTGTCCGGCCGATCTTGCCGGGCTCGCGTGCCCTGGCACGCGAGCTAACCCGCGGGCGCGCCCGCCCCGTCCAGCCGGTCCGGCAGTTCGAACAGCGGGAACCAGCGCTTGGTGTCCAGGAAGAAGTCCATCCCGCCGACCATGCCGTCCCTGACCTCCAGGACGATCAGCGCCCACGGCTCGTACCCGTCGCCCGTCTGGCTGGGGTGGTAGTGCGCGAACGCCGGCGATCCGTTTGCCACGGTCGGGACCAGCTTCGAACCCCGGCAGACCTCGCCGACGCCCAGCATCCAGCCCACGATGTCGTCGTGGCCGCGCAGCCACAGGTCGTAGGGCGGCATGGACATGGTCGCGTCCTCATGGAGCAGCGCCGTCAGCGCCTTCATGTCGTACCCCTCGAAGGCCGCGACATAGCGGTCGAGGAGCTTCTTCTGCTCGTCGTCGAGGGGGTCTGCCGCGTCCGCCGCAGCCGGTTCCGATTCGGCGAGCGTCGCCCGCGCCCGCTGCAGCGCGCTGTTCACCGAGGCGACCGAGGTGGCAAGCAGCTCGGCCACCTCGCTCGCCTTCCAGGCCAGCACCTCGCGCAGGATCAGCACCGCCCGCTGCTTGGGCGGCAGATGCTGGAGCGCGGCGACGAAGGCCAGCCGGATGGTCTCCCGCTCCACCGCCGTCTCCGCCGGGTCGGCGACCGAGGGCAGCACCCGCCCGTCGGGCACCGGCTCCAGCCAGGTGATCTCCGGGCGGGCGTTGAGCTGTGCCTGGGCGACGGGGGTGGGGGAGGTGAGGTCCATCGGACGGGCCCGGCGGTTTCCGGCGTTCAGCATGTCCAGACAGACGTTCGTCGCGATGCGGTAGAGCCAGGAGCGCAGCGACGAGCGCCCTTCGAACTTGTCGAAGCTCCGCCAGGCCCGGACCATCGTGTCCTGGACGGCGTCCTCCGCCTCGAAGGTCGAGCCCAGCATGCGGTAGCAGTAGCCGGTCAGCTCCCGTCGGTACTGCTCCAGCCTGGAGTCCAGGTCCTTCGTAGTTGACGTATCACTCATCGGGTCCACCCCTGTAGCCCCTTGGCACCAGTCCTCCGGAAGCTACAGGAGCGGACTGACAATGGGGGTCAGGTTCCGGGCTTGCGCCCGTAGACGTACACGTCGTCGCCGTTCTTCAGCAGATTCCAGTATGCCTTCGCGTCCGCGGGGCGCATGTTCACACAACCGCCGGAGCCGGGCGGGTTGTACATCGACTTCGTGGTGGAGTGGAAGGCCTGCCCGCGGTCGAAGAACTGCGCGTACGGCATCCGCACGTTGTAGAGCGTCGACCAGTGGTTGATGCTCCGCCAGTAGATCTTCTTCGCGCCGGTACGGGTCTCGGTGCCGTTCTTGCCCGTACGCACCGGCACCGGGCCGTACTTGAGCTTCCTGCCGTCCTGGATCCAGGTCAGCTGGCGCGTCAGGTCGACGCACGCGATACGGCCCTTGTTGGTCGGGCACCTGCCCGCCTGGTTCGGGTTCTTGCCGGCCGCCCGCTGCGCGAGCATCGTGCTCATGGTGCGCCAGGTGATCGGCCCCGCGTACCCGATGGTGGGCGTGATCCCGTGCTTGGCCTGGAAGGCACGGATCGCGTTGCAGTCGGCCGCCGACTGCTTGCCGTCCACCGGCCGGCCCAGGAACTTCTCCACCTGCTTCTGGTACGGCCCCGTCGATGTCGTGCACGACGCCGCCTGCGCGGGCGCGCTGCCGAGCGCCACGGTCAGCGGGACCACCAGTCCGGTCAGTCCGAGCACGACCCCTGCTCGCCTGCGGTTCGTGCTCTTCGGTATACGCCTCACAGCCACCAACTCCCCTCCGTGCACCGTGCAATTGCGGTGTGCCTGCCGGTTGGACGCACGTCGGGGAGTTGGAGTTGTGCGGATTTCGGTGTTTATTTCAGCGCTGGGCCGCCGCGAGCACCAGCCGGTGTTCGGCCCTGGCGACCCGCGTCCCGTACAGCGTGATCGATACGACGCCGAGGACGGCGAGCAGACCCAGCAGGACCGTGCCCGGCCAGCCGCCGGAGTGGAAGGCGACCGCGCCGAGCGTGCCGCCCGCGCTGCTGCCCAGGTAGTACGCCGACTGGTAGAGCGCCGACGCCTGGGCGCGGCCCGTCTTCGCCGTACGGCTCACCGAGGACGAGGCGACCGCGTGGCCCGCGAAGAAGCCCGCGGTGATCAGGACCAGGCCGACCAGCACGGCGGGCAGCGAGTCCGCCAGCGACAGCAGCAGGCCTGCGGCGGTGGTGGTGACCGCGAGGTAGAGCGCACCACGGCGGCCGAGGCGGGCGACCAGCGTGCCGGCGGCGGCGGACGAGACCGTGCCGACCAGATAGACCAGGAAGATCGAGCCGATGATGCCCTGGGGGAGGTTGAAGGGCGCCTCCACCAGTCGGTAGCCGATCACCGTGTAGACCGCGCCGAAGACGGTCATGAACAGCGCGCCGATCGCGTACAGCCGCCGCAGCAGCGGGTCGGCGAGGTGGCCGCGTACGGTTTCGGCCAGGGCCTTCGGGTTGAGCGAACCGGGCGTGAACTGACGGGCCCTGGGGAGCATCGCCCGGAAGACCAGCGCGCACGCCAGCGCCATCAGGCCGACCGCGGCGAGCCCCGCGCGCCAGCCCCACAGCTGGGCCACCCAGCCGGTGACGATCCGGCCGCTCATGCCGCCGATGCTGTTGCCCGCCACGAACAGACCGATCGCCGCGACCAGTGCCTTGGGCCGTACCTCCTCGGCGAGAAACGCCATCGCAGAGGCGGGCAGACCGGCAAGCGCCGCGCCCTGCACGGCGCGCAGCGCCACCAGCCACTCAAGGCTCGGCGCGAACGGCACCAGCAGCCCGACGACGACGGCGACCGCGAGCGAGGCGGTCATCACGGTGCGCCGCCCGTAGCGCTCGGAGAGGGCGCTCATCGGCAGGACGCACAGGGCCAGCGCGCCGGTCGCGGCGGAGACCGTCCAGCTGGCGGCGCTCGCGCTCACGCCGAAGCCGGCGGAGACGGCGGGCAGCAGCGCCTGCGTGGAGTAGAGGAGGGCGAAGGTCGCAACGCCCGCGGCGAAGAGCGCGAAGCTCATGCGGCGGTAGCCGGGGCGGCCGGGGGCGAGGAGCTCGGCGGAGTGCGAAGGGGACGGTGCGAGGGACGGCGAGGTGAGGGCACCCACGGTGGTGGGCGCCCCGGTACTGGCGGAAGGCATGCATCGAAAGTAGGCCGCCGTTTTTCATGCGTCCAATGCATGGAATGGCAATAATCGTTCCCATGGTGCATCAACACAGCTCACAGCCGCGGCTGTCACCAGGCAGTTACGAAGAATATGCGGAAGACACGGCGCTGCTGCTCGCTCCGCGCCTCGCCTACTTCGCCGGGGTCGCCCGGCAGGAGCACGTGACGCGCGCCGCGCAGGAGATGGGCGTGCCCCAGTCCACGCTGTCACGGGCGATCGTCCGCCTCGAAGAGGACCTCGGCGTGACGCTCTTCGCCCGCAAGGGCCGCACGGTCTCGCTGACCCCGGCGGGCCGGACGTTCCTCACCTCGGTGGAGCGGGCGCTGGCCGAGGTGGAGCGGGCGGCGGACTCGGTGCGTGCGGACGCGGACCCGGCGTCCGGAAAGGTCGCCTTCGGCTTCCTGCACACGATGGGCTCGGAGACCGTGCCGGGCCTGATCCGTGCCTTCCGGGCCGACCACCCCCGTATCCGCTTCACCCTCGTCCAGAACTACGGCGAGGCAATGATCGAGCGCCTGCGCGCGGGCGACCTCGACCTCTGCCTGACCTCGCCGGTCCCGGACGCGCCGGACCTGGTGGCCCGGCGCCTGGACGAACAGCGGCTGCGGCTCGTGGTCCCGGACGATCACCGCCTCGCGTCCCGCAAGCGGATCCGCCTGGCCGAAGCGGCGGACGAAACCTTCGTGACCCTCGAACCCGGCTACGGGCTGCGCCGCATCACCGACGACCTGTGCGCGGAGGCGGGCTTCACGCCGCGCGTGGCCTTCGAGGGCGAGGAGGCGGAAACCCTGCGCGGCCTGGTCGCGGCGGGCCTGGGCGTGGCCCTGCTCCCGCCACCGGCGGTGGCCCGCCCGGGCGTGGTCGAACTGACGGTGACGGCGCCGCGGGCGGTACGGGAGATCGGGGTGGCATGGCTGGACGGCCACCCGGACACGGCCCCGGTGGCGGCGTTCAAACGGTTCCTGTTGTCCAGGCGGGGTCACTTGCTGCCGGACTGAGGCGCGGTGGTCCGCCGGGAGGGTCCGGGGCGCAGCCCCGGCCTCGGGCTCACGATCGCAGTGCGCGGCCGAAGCCCGCCGCCAGTGGCATGCGCAGGCCCAGTGGCGGCGGGGCGGCCAGGGCGTCCGCGACGGGGCGGGCGTAGGTGCGGGTGAACAGTGCGCCCAGCACGAAGTCTGCTGCCAGCGCCTGGACTTCCTCCTGGTACTGGCGCAGCGCATGGCCGTCCGAGTGGACCTCGAAGCGGCATGTGTCGCGGTTGGCCTTCTTCGCGCGCTCCGCGAGGCGGTAGGAGAGCTCCGGATCCGTACGCGCGTCATTCGTGCCGTGCACTATCAGCACATGGCGGCCGGCCAGTTGTTTCACCGGTTCCGGTGTCGCCGCCACATCGTCCTCCGGCAGCCAAGGGGCCATCGCCAGCACGGAGTTGACCGCCGGGTGGCCCGCCGCGTGGAGGGCCGCGCGGCCGCCCATGCCGTGGCCGGCCAGGCAGACGGGGACGTCGCCGTAGCGCCGTACGACCTCGTCCACCGCCCAGCTCGCGTCCGCCGCCAGATGCGCGTCCGTGCCGTTCCAGCCGCGGCAACGGTAGTGGACCGCGTGCGCGACCAGGCCGTCCCCGCGCCCGGCCCGCGCCAGCGTGCGGCCGAGCGGCAGAGCCGCGGCGTACGACAGCGTCGAGGGTCGGCGTACCGACTGCGGCTCCCCGTCCGGCAGGAGCAGCACCACCCCGCCCACCGCGGAGTCGACCCCGAGGCCGCGTCCTTTGGTGGCCCTGCCCAGGCGCGCGCAGGGCGTTTCCCGGCTCCCTCGTGCGCCCCTTGCCACTGTCGCTGCCGCCGCGCCTTCCGGACGCCCCCACCACAGGGGCTGTGCGTGGTGTGCCATGGCAGAACAGTCTCAGAAGGACAGGTGTACTCCACCCGTACGCACGGTCACTGTTACGTATCGACACAGCGCTCTCTACGCGCGTAGGGGCTAGAGTGCGCAGATGACGAGCCAGACCCTCAATACGCCCTCCGCGGACCAGATCCGCCGCGCTCCGAAGGTGCTCCTCCACGACCACCTCGACGGCGGGCTGCGTCCGGGCACGATCATCGAACTCGCCCGCGACGCGGGCTACACGGCGCTTCCCGAGAGCGAGCCCGACAAGCTCGGAATCTGGTTCCACGAGGCCGCCGACTCCGGCTCCCTGGAGCGCTATCTGGAGACCTTCGCGCACACCTGCGCCGTCATGCAGACCCGCGACGCCCTTGTCCGCGTCGCCGCCGAGTGCGCGCAGGACCTCGCCGAGGACGGCGTCGTATATGCGGAGGTGCGGTACGCGCCCGAGCAGCATCTGGAGGCCGGGCTCTCCCTCGAAGAGGTCGTGGAGGCGGTCAACGAGGGCTTCCGCGAGGGCGAGCTGCGGGCCCGCGAGAGCGGCCACCGCATCCGCGTCGGCGCCATGCTGACCGCGATGCGGCACGCGGCCCGCGCCCTGGAGATTGCCGAACTTGCCAACCGTTACCGCGATTCGGGCGTCGTCGGCTTCGACATCGCGGGCGCCGAGGCGGGCTTCCCGCCCACCCGCCACCTCGATGCCTTCGAGTATCTGAAGCGGGAGAACAACCACTTCACGATCCATGCCGGCGAGGCCTTCGGGCTGCCGTCGATCTGGCAGGCGCTCCAGTGGTGCGGCGCCGACCGGCTCGGGCACGGAGTGCGGATCATCGACGACATCGAGGTCACCGAAGACGGCGCCGTCAAGCTCGGACGGCTCGCCGCATACGTACGGGACAAGCGCATTCCGCTGGAGCTCTGCCCCACCTCCAACCTGCAGACCGGGGCAGCCGCCTCGTACGCCGAGCACCCCATCGGACTGCTGCGCCGGCTTCATTTCAGGGCCACCGTCAACACCGACAACCGACTGATGTCGGGCACCAGCATGAGCCGCGAGTTCGAGCTGCTGACCGAGACCTTCGGATACACGCTCGACGACATGCAGTGGTTCACCGTCAATGCGATGAAGAGCGCGTTCATTCCTTTCGATGAACGACTGGCGATGATCAACGACGTGATCAAGCCCGGTTACGCCGAGTTGAAGTCCGAATGGCTGTTCCGGCAGACCGCCACGACCAGCGACTCTTCCCCCACTCAGGACTGAGTGGGAGGGCGCAGAAGCGGCCGGGAACGTCAACACCCGGCCGCTTCGAGGTGTTTGCGGCCGCTGTGCGGTGCTGGCTAGCTTGGCGAGCCTCCCACCAACCTCGTCCCAAGGACTCATCCCTGATGAAGCAGTCTGCTGCCAAGTCTCTCGGTGTCGCCGCTCTCGGTGCCGCCTTCGCCGCTGCCGCCGCGGGCACTGCCTCCGCCGCGCCGGCCGTCCTGCCCGCCCCCGCGCCCTCGCTCGACAGCGTCACCAGCGTCCTGCCGGTCCAGGACGCGCTGACGCACACGCTGCCCACCGCGCAGTCGGCGGCCCCGGTCGCCAGCCTGCTCGGCGGCCTCCCGGCCGACGGCCTCCCGATCGGTGACGTCGGCATCCTGCCGGTCGGCGACGGTCTGCACGGCCTCGGCTGACCGACGTGACAGCAGTGGGGCGCACACCCGGGTTCGGGTGTGCGCCCCATTTGTCGTACGGCGGGTGCTACCAGGCCGTGCTCGCGGTCTTCTCCGAGGGCAGCAGCACCCAGAGCGCCAGATAGAGCAGGAACTGCGGTCCGGGCAGCAGGCACGAAACCAGGAAGATCACGCGCATCGTGTTCGCGGAGGTGCCGAAGCGCCGTGCCAGCGCCGCGCACACTCCACCGATCATGCGTCCGTCACGGGGGCGGGCAAGTGCGGCCATGGTGGGCTCCTTAGCAAGAACCGTTCGTGGGAGCAGCTCCGTCGTGCTCCCGATGACTCCATGGTGGCTCCACAAGGAGGGTCAAAGCGTCGCTCTACGGGGCGATCCCGACCCTGGGAATCGTCGGGGTCGCCCCCTGAGACGCATCGTCCCGCAGCAGGGCACCGCGCTGCTGCCGGGCCGAACCCGCGGCCGGTCCCGTCGCCGTCCGCTGCCTGCGGCGGAGCCGGGCCCGCCCCGCGGGCACGACCAGCAGATGGGCCAGCGTCACCCCGGCCGTGTTCAGCAGCAGCGAGTCCACATCCAGTACCCGGCCCGGCACCGCCGTCTGCAGCAGTTCAATGGCGAGCGACAGCAGGGCTCCGGCCGTGACCGTACGGGCCAGGGATGCCAGCGGGGAGACGAAGAGCCGGCCGCCCGCCATCGGCAGCAGTATGCCGAGAGGGGCCAGCAGCAGCAGTCCTTCGCCGATCCTGCGCGCGGCCTCCACCGGCCCCAGCACCAGGTCCGCCTTGATTCCGGCGAGCGGCTGGAGATTCGTCGCCGTCACCCACACGACGTCCAGTGGGCGCAGCGTCAGCCATGCGACGAGCAGCAGATGCGCGAGGAGGAGGATGACCCCCGCCGCGCGGAAGCGGATGGCGGCACTGCCGCCCTGACCTTGACGCTGCACGCCCCCCAAGACGCATGCTTCGCGCGAATCGGTTCCGCGCGGTGCGAAGAGGAAGCCGAGTGGCCCCGCCGGAAGCCTCAGAAGGAGAACGGTCCCAGGAAGAATCGGAAGGCGATCGGTCCTAGGAAGAAGGCGAAGGGAGCGCGCCGAGTGTGGGCACCGGCTCCTCGGGACGCTCCTTGGTCTCGGCCGAGCACCGGTACCCGCGCGGCGCATACTCCCCGGGCCCGCCCAGCACCACCGAACCGTCCGCCGCCGCCGCCCGGCCCTCGGCGAAGGTGCACACGATCTGGGCGAGCGCCGCCGGCGGCAGATCCTCCGGCTGGCGGCTCAGCCGCAGCGTGCCCGCGGGATCGCCCGGGCGCGGGCCGCTCAGCACCAGCGGTCCTCGTACGTAGGTGGCGAAGCCCGCCTCGTGCTCGGGCGACGAGGGCTCCCGCGCCAGCTCGTCGATGAGCGCCCGGGCCATCCCTGTGCGGCTGCCGACGGCCTTCTCCGAAACCCTGGCCGTACGGTCCACGGACTCCAGCTGGGACGCGCAGACGAGATAGACGCGGACCGGGACGCCCTTCGGCTGGGCCTGGGGAGTGAGGTCCTGCGAGGTCACCTCGCACGGCACGCGCGAGGGCGCGGGACCGGCGTCGACCGGTACCTGTGTGGTCCTGATCCCGCAGCCGCCGAGCGCGGCAGTGGCTATGAGTACGGCGAGTGCGGCCGCCGCCCGCCGAATACGGCCCTTCGGCGTCACTGCGCGCCTTCCTCTCCCCGGTGGTCCGCGCGGTCCCCAGCAGCGTCGGCGCCTGCGTCCGCGTCGTCGTGCCCGTCGTAGTCGCTCAGCGACGAGGCGTCGTCATTCAGCGACGACGCATCGCGCGGCAGCGTCAGCACGAACACCGCGCCGTCGCCGTCCGCCGAGTTGGCCGCGGTGATGTCGCCGCCGTGGATATGGGCGTTCTCCATAGCGATCGAGAGCCCCAGACCGCTGCCCTCGGAGCGTGGCCGCGAGGCGCTCGCCTTGTAGAAGCGGTCGAAGACATGCGGCAGCACGTCCTCGGGGATGCCGGGCCCGTGGTCCCGTACCTCGATCAGCAGCTCGTGGTCGACCGGCCGCACCGAGACCCGTACCGGCGAACCGCCGTGCTTGAGAGCGTTGCCGATCAGATTGGCAAGGATCACGTCGAGCCTGCGCGGATCGAGCCGCGCCATGATTCCGCGCTCGGCGTCCAGCTCCACCGCGTCCAGCCAGGCGCGCGCGTCGATGCAGGCGGTGACCTGGTCGGCGACGTCGACCGTGTCCAGAACGAGCCTGGCCGTGCCCGCGTCGAAGCGGGTGACCTCCATCAGGTTCTCGACGAGATCACCGAGCCGCCGTGTCTCGCTCACCACCAGGTTCACGGCGGGCGCGATCATCGGGTCGAGGCTGTCGGCCTCGTCCTCCAGCACCTCGGTGACGGCGGTGAGCGCGGTCAGCGGGGTGCGCAGCTCGTGCGACATGTCGGCGACGAAGCGGCGGCTGGACTCCTCCCGCGCGCTCATGTCCGCGACCTTCTTCTCCAGCGACTCAGCGGTCTTGTTGAACGTCCGCGCCAGCTCCGCCAGTTCGTCCGTGCCCGAGACCCGCAGCCGGGTGTCGAGCTTGCCCTCGCCGAGCCGCCGGGCCGCCTCGCCGAGCCGGTGCACCGGCCTGAGCACGGTGGTGGCCGCGGCCTGCGCGAGCAGCGCGGAGCCGATCAGCGCCAGCGCGGTGGCGATCGCCAGCGACCATGCCAGCGAGTTGAGGTCCTGCCGCTCCTGGTCAAGCGACTTGAAGACATAGCCGGTCGGACCGCCGCCGATGATCCGGGTGCCGCCGACCAGGTAGGGCTTACCGCGGCGCTGGGTGCGCTGCCAGTAGAGGTGGTATGGGACGGAGTTGCCCGCGCCCACGCCCTGCCGCTCGTTCACCGCCTCCTGGAGCTTCCCGGGCACGTCCTTGAGCGTGAAGTTGTCCGGGTTGGACGCACCGACGATCGGCTTGCCCTCGGCGCGTTCGCCGATGAGCAGCACGCTGTAGCCGGAGCTGGCGTCGGCCATCTGCTCGGCGGTCTTCTGCAGTTCGTTCTGCGTCGGCCGAAGCGGCAGCGCGGCGGCCCGGTTCTGCATCTCCTGGCGGAAGTCCCGGAGGGTGGCGTCCTGTGTGCGGGTGAGCACGGCTTCCCGGTTGAGCCAGTACGCGATGCCCGAAGCGGACACGGCGGCGGTCAGCGCGACGAGGGCGAAGACGACGACAAGTCGAAGGCGCAGGCTCGTCCACCGAAGTCCAGCGAGTATCGCGCGCTTTGCGGCACTGCTCACCTAGGGGTTCCGTTTCTGCGGGTCAGGGCGTGCACCTGTCTCACTGCGGGACGTCCAGCCGATAGCCCACGCCGCGCACCGTACGGATCAGGGTCGGCGACGACGGCACGTCCTCGACCTTCGCCCGCAGCCGCTGTACGCAGGCGTCCACCAGTCGTGAGTCGCCGAGGTAGTCGTGCTCCCACACCAGACGCAGCAGCTGCTGCCGCGACAGGGCCTGACCGGGCCTGCGGCTCAGTTCGAGGAGCAGCCGCAGCTCGGTCGGCGTGAGCTGCAGGTCCTCGCCGTTCTTGGTGACCGTCATCGCGGAGCGGTCGATCACCAGCGAGCCGAAGGTCGCGGAGTCGGTGGACTCGCGCTCACCGCGCCGCAGCACGGCGCGGATCCGGGCGTCCAGCACACGGCCCTGCACGGGCTTGACGACATAGTCGTCGGCGCCCGACTCAAGACCCACGACCACATCGATGTCGTCGCTGCGTGCGGTCAGCAGAATGATCGGCAGCTGGTCGGTGCGCCTGATGCGTCGGCACACCTCGAAACCGTCGATCCCGGGCAGCATCACATCCAGCACGATCAGGTCCGGCCGCTGCTCGCGCAGCAGTTTCAGGCCGTCCTCGCCCGTCGCCGCGGTGGCCACACGGTGGCCCTGGCGTGACAGGGAGAGTTCGAGGGCCGTGCGGATGGCGTCGTCGTCCTCGATCAGCAACAGGAAAGGCACGGAGGTCATTCTGGCCCATGGTGCCGCCGGAGTTCGACCGTTGGGTCGCTCCCACACGACTCCTCCGCTTGTGAGAGGCGTAACGAGCGCTTTCTGAGGCGGTGGGCGCGGGGGGATCGAACGGCTTCTGCGAGGCCTTCGCGCGGCCTTTGTGACGGTCTTGGCCCGGCCTCTGCGAGACCCCGGTGGGCCCTGTGACAGGCCTGTGACAGTCGACGGACACCGCGATGAAACTGCCCGGGCAATCTTTTTGGCACACGGACGGAAACAGACTCCACTCGACGGGGGGCGCGAGATGAACGCACTGCACAGCACCAACTCAAGCGCAGTTGTCACGCGTCTCCACGACGTTGTGAGGAGCACGGAGAAGTCCGGCGCCGTGAACGGGCGGGGGTGCGTTCGCGGCGCCGGGCGTCAGCACAAGCCGTCGTACATGACGGTGGTTGACGCGACGGTCGGGGGAAGCGGAGCCGCGTACGGGGAGGCAACTGGGGAGCGGACAAGCCTGTCGGAGGCGGAGTTCACCGCCTACGTGCAGGAGCGCCGCGCCTCCCTGTACGCGACCGCGTACCACCTGACCGGGGACCGGTTCGAGGCGGAGGATCTGCTGCAGAGCGCCCTCTTCTCGACGTACCGGGCCTGGGACAGGATCAGCGACAAGGCGGCGGTCGGGGGCTATCTGCGCCGCACGATGACCAACCTGCACATCAGCGCCTGGCGCCGGCGCAAGCTCAACGAGTACCCGACGGAGGAGCTGCCGGAGACGGCGAGCGACACCGACGCGATGCGGGGTACGGAGCTGCGCGCGGTGCTCTGGCAGGCGCTGGCCAGGCTGCCCGAACTCCAGAGGACGATGCTGGTCCTTCGCTACTACGAGGGCCGGACCGACCCGGAGATCGCGGAGATCCTGGACATCAGTGTCGGCACGGTGAAGTCGAGCATCTGGCGGTCGCTCCGCCGGCTGCGTGAGGACGAGGTCCTCAGCTTCGGCCGTGACGAGGAAGAGTCCTTCGGCGAGCTGGTGGCCTGAGGGCACCTGGGGGGAACGGGGGAACGGGGGCCGCTGTTTCGGGGGAGACGGCGGCGTCGGGGGACCACGGGGGTCACGGGGGACCAACGGGGACCACGGGGGAAACAACGCGGGACCGGACAGGCCGGGGGGTCTTGTCCGGCCCCGCGCTTTCTTTTTGTCCCTGCGGCGTTGGGTGCGCTGCTCAGCGAGACCTCGGCCGTCAGGCCAGGGTGCGCGCCGCGGGTGTACGGCTGTGGCCCGCTGCCGCCGAGGCGAGGCGGCCCAGCGCCTCCTCCTTGCCGCACGGATGCGCGCCGAGTTCCGTCTGGCGGGCCACGATGCCCCGTTCCTGGCGCATCAGTCGCCAGCCGCGGCGGAGCAGGAAGCCCACTGACTTGCGGCCCTCGCGCAGGTCCCGCGCCAGCCGGCGGCGGAACGTCGTCGACGGGCGGCCGCGCAGGCACAGCGCGTCCGCCAGCACGCCGAGTTCTGCGCAGCGGCCCACGATGTCCGCCGCGAAGATGCCCTCCGCCACGAACAGGGGCGTGCGGCCGATCCCGAACGCCTCCCGGTCGACGCGCGAGCTCGTGGCGATGTCGTACACAGGGACGGTGGTACGTCCGGTACGGCACAGCTCCTCGATCGCCGCCACCGCCGCGTCCGCGTCCCACGACCCCGGCGAGTCCCAGTCGATGTCCGAACTGCCCACCACCAGCGGCAGCGTCGGGTCGTCGCCCTCTTTGTAGAAGTCGTCCAGGCGCAGCACCGGCAGACCCGAGCGCTCGGCGAGGGACGACTTTCCGGAACCGGAGGGACCCGAAAGCAGAACGACACGGGTGGGAATGGAGGAAGAGCTCACGGGACACCAGTGTGAGGCATTGACTCGTGAAGGGGACCCGCCGGGGCCGGGGTTGGTATTGAGCATCACACCTCAAATACGCTGCGTGCTCGACCGATTACTCCTTTAGGCGGGAAACCTCATGGCACGTCACAAAGCTCCCCAGCCCCCGCGGCTCGCCCTGCTGCGAGCAGGTCTGACCGTCGCGACGGTGGCCGCGGCCCTCGGCGCGGGCGGTGCCGCGCACGCCGCGCCGGCGAGCGCACCCGTGGGCCTCGACACGCTCGAAGGGCAGGCCCAGAGGGCGACGGGCGTGGTCACGAACTCGCTGGCCGGTGCCGGGCAGCTCAAGAACCTCCAGCTCAACCCCCTGGCCAACACCGGCGTCGACCCGCTCGACAACTCGGTCGGCACACAGGTCGCCGACTTCAAGCCGGTCTCCACCGAGGCGGTCACCGGCCCCCTCGCGGCCGGTGCCGCGGCAAAGGACCTGCCGGTCGTGGGCGGCGCCACGCGGCTGCTGCCCTTCTGAGGCCGGTCCGAGTCCGGGCGCGGAAGAGCCCCCTGCCGCCGGACGGGACGGCAGGGGGCTCGGTCTTGGGCCGGGCCGCTGCCCGGTCAGTACTCAGAACCGGTCAGTACTCAGAACCGACAGCACGCGGAACCGTCAGTACGCGGAACCGTCAGTACGCCGAACCGGACGCGCCCAGCGAGCCCGTCGGATGCCAGACCGTCTTCGTCTCCAGGAAGGCCGTCAGGCGGTGCGTGCCGGGATCCGCCGAGAAATCCACAGCCTGTGGACGAAGCACGCGCTTGAGATTGTCCGCCGCCGCGATCTCCAGTTCCTTCGCCAGCACGTCATCGGCACCGGTGAGGTCGATGGCGTTGACGTCCTGGTGCGAGGCCAGCGGGGTCGCAATCTCAGCAGTCCGGCCCGACAGGATGTTGACCACACCGCCGGGCAGGTCGGACGTGGCCAGCACCTCGCCCAGGGAGAGCGCGGGCAGCGGGGACTTCTCGCTCGCGATCACGATCGCCGTGTTGCCGGTCGCGATCACCGGGGCGAGCACCGACACCAGGCCCAGGAAGGACGACTCCTGGGGTGCCAGCACCGTCACCACGCCCGTCGGCTCGGGGGTCGACAGGTTGAAGAACGGGCCCGCGACCGGGTTCGCCCCGCCCACGATCTGGCCGATCTTGTCCGTCCAGCCCGCGTACCAGACCCAGCGGTCGATCGCGGCGTCCACGACCGCGGCGGCCTTGGACTTCGACAGGCCCTCGGCATCGGCGACCTCGCGCGCGAACTGGTCCCGGCGGCCCTCCAGCATCTCGGCGATGCGGTAGAGGATCTGGCCGCGGTTGTACGCGGTCGCGCCGGACCAGCCGCCGAAGGCCTTGCGGGCGGCGACGACGGCGTCACGCGCGTCCTTGCGGGACGAGAGCGGGGCGTTGGCCAGCCACTTGCCCTTGCCCGCCGCGCCAGCGGCCGATGTTTTCGCCGTCACCTCGTACACCCGGCCGCTCTCGGAGCGGGGGAACTTGCCCCCGACGTACAGCTTGTAGGTCTTGAAGACGCTCAGTCGCCCGTCAGACATCGAGGTAGGCCTCCAGACCGTGACGGCCGCCCTCGCGGCCGAAGCCCGACTCCTTGTAGCCGCCGAAGGGCGAGGTCGGGTCGAACTTGTTGAACGTGTTGGCCCAGACGACGCCGGCCCGGAGCTTGCTCGCCACCGCGAGGATGCGGGAGCCCTTCTCCGTCCAGATGCCCGCCGAGAGGCCGTACTGGCTGTTGTTGGCCTTGGCGACGGCCTCGTCCGGCGTACGGAACGTCAGCACGGACAGCACCGGGCCGAAGATCTCGTCGCGCGCGATGGTGTGCGCCTGGGTGACGTTCGTGAAGAGCGTCGGGGCGAACCAGTAGCCGGAGCTCGGCAGCTCGCACGGCGCGGACCAGCGCTCGGCGCCCTCCGCCTCGCCCGTCTCGGTCAGCGACGTGATGCGGGCCAGCTGCTCGGCGGAGTTGATCGCGCCGATGTCGGTGTTCTTGTCCAGCGGGTCGCCGAGGCGGAGCGTGGACAGCCGGCGCTTCAGCGAGTGCAGCAGCTCGTCCTGGATGGACTCCTGGACGAGGAGGCGGGAGCCCGCGCAGCAGACCTGGCCCTGGTTGAAGAAGATGCCGCCGACGATGCCCTCGACGGCCTGGTCGATGGGGGCGTCGTCGAAGACGATGTTGGCGCCCTTGCCGCCCAGCTCCAGGGTGACCTTCTTGTTCGTGCCCGCGATCTGGCGGGCGATGGCCTTGCCGACCGCGGTCGAGCCGGTGAAGGCTACCTTGTTGACATCCGGGTGCTCGACGAGCGCGGCGCCCGTCTCGCCGTATCCCGGAAGGATGTTGACGACGCCCTTCGGCAGGCCCGCCTGGCGGCATACGTCCGCGAAGAACAGCGCACTCAGCGGCGTGGTCTCGGCGGGCTTCAGCACCACGGTGTTGCCGGTGGCGAGCGCAGGCGCGATCTTCCACGCGAGCATCAGCAGCGGGAAGTTCCAGGGGATGACCTGGCCGGCCACGCCGAGCGGCCGCGGGCTTTGGCCGTATCCCGCGTGGTCGAGCTTGTCGGCCCAGCCCGCGTAGTAGAAGAAGTGCGCGGCGACGAGCGGCAGATCCGCGTCGCGGGTCTCCTTGATCGGCTTGCCGTTGTCGAGGGTCTCCAGGACGGCGAGCTCGCGCGAGCGCTCCTGGATGATCCGCGCGATGCGGAAGAGGTACTTGGAACGCTCCGAGCCGGGCAGCGCCGACCACTTCTCGAACGCCTTGCGGGCCGCCTTCACAGCTCGGTCCACGTCCTCGGTGCCCGCCTGGGCGACCTCGGCCAGGACCTCCTCGGTGGACGGCGAGACGGTCTTGAAGACCTTGCCGTCGGCGGCGTCGGTGAACTCGCCGTCGATGAAGAGGCCGTACGACGGCGCGATGTCGACGATCGACCGCGATTCGGGGGCCGGTGCGTACTCGAACACAGATGTCTGCTTGTCCATAGTCATGGGGTCTCAGTCCACCGTCACGTAGTCGGGGCCGGAGTAGCGTCCGGTGGCCAGCTTCTGACGCTGCATCAGCAGGTCGTTCAGCAGGCTCGACGCGCCGAAGCGGAACCAGTGGCTGTCCAGCCAGTCCGGGCCGGCGGTCTCGTTGACCAGGACCAGGAACTTGATCGCGTCCTTGCTGGTGCGGATGCCGCCCGCGGGCTTCACGCCCACCTGCACTCCAGTCTGCTCCCGGAAGTCGCGCACGGCCTCCAGCATGAGCAGGGTGTTCGCGGGGGTGGCGTTGACCGCGACCTTGCCGGTCGAGGTCTTGATGAAGTCCGCGCCCGCGATCATGCCGAGCCAGGAGGCGCGGCGGATGTTGTCGTACGTCGAGAGCTCGCCGGTCTCGAAGATGACCTTCAGCCGGGCGTGGCCCGCGGCCTCCTTCACGGCGCGGATCTCCTCGTAGACCTTCAGGTAATGCCCGGCGAGGAAGGCCCCGCGGTCGATCACCATGTCGATCTCGTCGGCCCCGGCGGCGACGGCGTCGCGGGTGTCCGCGAGCTTCACGCCGAGGGCGGCACGGCCGGCCGGGAAGGCGGTGGCGACGGAGGCGACCTTGACGCCTGAGCCCTTGAGGGCCTCGGCGGCGACGGCGGCCATGTCGGGGTACACGCAGACCGCGGCGGTCGACGGGGTGGTCCGGTCGGTCGGGTCGGGATGGACGGCCTTGGCGGCGAGCGCCCGGACCTTGCCCGGGGTGTCCGCGCCTTCGAGCGTCGTCAGATCGATCATCGAGATGGCCAGATCAATGGCGTACGCCTTGGCCGTGGTCTTGATCGAGCGCGTACCGAGCCCTGCGGCGCGGGCCTCCAGGCCGACGGCGTCGACGCCGGAGAGGCCATGGAGGAAGCGCCGCAGTGTGCTGTCGGACGCGGTCACGTCAGCGAATGCGGTGGGGATGGTGGGCATGGTCACCAGATGAGCATATCTACGCGCGTAGCGGCCTGTACAGGGGGTGGGGCTGGAACCCGTCCATTGTGCCCCCGATCGAGACCTGCCGGTCTCGTGCGGCACCAGGGCGTGTTTTAGAAGTCCCGCCTGCCCCGCGACGCCTGGCACGCACACTCGCGATGTTGTCGGAGTCGCCCAAGTACGTCCAGTACGAGGGCGATCCTCCGCCTTGCGATTGCACGCACCAGACGCCGCAGGGCCCGCCCTGCGGGCGGACGGCGCTACTTCTAAAACACGCCCTAGGTCTGACCTCGTCGATGGCCCCCCGCCGCGCGTACGGCAGAATCGGAGGCATGACGACCCCCCAGCCGCCCGCCGAGCCTACCTACGCCGACCGGGTCTTCCGCTCGCCTCTCGGGATGGTGGGCGGCGTCCTGCTGCTCGCGCTCGTCGCCTGGCTCACCGGGGACGCGATCGTCCGGGGCGAGGGGCGCACGCCGTGGGTGGCCCTCGCTGCGGCGCTGCTGGCCGCCCCATTGGTGATCGCCTTCACGCTGCGTCCCGCGGTCTTCGCCGGCGACGACCGGCTGCGCATCCGGAATCCGTTCCGGACGATCACGCTGCCCTGGGCCGTTGTCGCGGATGTGCGGGCCGGGTACTCCAGCGAGGTCTTCACGCAGGAGGGTACGAAGTACCAGCTGTGGGCGATCCCGGTCTCGCTGCGGCAGCGCAAGCGGGCTTCGCGCCAGCAGATGCGGCGGGCGCACGACGACCCGCGCGGGCGCACGTCGGTCTCGGCGGATGTCACCGATTCCAAGGCCCGGGTGGCGCCTACGGACCAGGCGATCGTGGACCTGCGGGAGCTGAAGGAGCACAACGCGGCTCGGCCGGGCGCGCAGGGTGAGCCGCAGATCCGCTGGGCGTACGAGGTCGTGGCGCCGGCGGCGGCGGGGGCGGTGCTGCTCGCGGTGCTTCTGGCGATCGGCTGACGGTTGGTCGGAGCGGCGGCGCGGGACGTCTCGGGCCCGCTGGGCGCGGCGCACTCACGGAGCCACCCCCGGTGATCACGGCAGATCAGGGCGGGCCCTTCCACACCAGCAGCATGTACGCCCCGAGCCAGGCCGACGACAGCGTCGCCGTGGCGAGTACGCCCGCCGACACCGCCGGACGCCGCGCTCTCGCCAGCGACCGGGCGAGCGGCATCAGCAGCGGGAAGCCCGGCATCAGAAAGCGGGCGCGCGGGAAGTAGACGCCGCCGCTGCCGAGCACGACGAGCAGCAGCACGCCGGTGAAGACCAGCAGCGCGAGCGGCTGTCGCTCGGCGAGGCACAGCAGATACAGCCCGACCGACACGATCAGCACGACCGACACGATGACCAGGAACAGCTGCGGCTTGGTCATATAGACCAGGTACTGCCGCAGATAGCGCAGCGTTGACGCCCCGCCGTCCCACTCGTTCCGCCACAGCTTCTGTACGGCGAAGTAGCCGTCCACGCGCCCTACGCGCAGGCCCACCCACGCGACGTACGCCAGCCACCCCGTGGGCGCGATCAGCGCCCCCACCAGAGCCGCCCGCCGGCCGCCGGGGCGGCGTCCGCGGCAGGCAGACAGCGCGGCCACCGACACCGCCGTCGCGAGCGCGATGCCCGTCGGCCTGGTCAGCCCTGCCAGCGCCGCGAGGGAACCCGCCCACAGCCAGCGCCCGGTGAGCACTGCGTACAGCGACCACGCCGCGAGCGCCGTGAACATCGACTCGGTGTAGCCCATCCACTGGACCATCGCGACGGGCAGCACGCCCCAGAGCACGGTGAGCAGGATGCCCACCCGCCGCCCGTACAGCAGGTCGCCCACCGCGAAGACACCCCACGCGGCGACGAACGAGAAACCGACCGCGAGCAGCAGCCCGACACTCGCGCGCGACCCGGGCGTGAGAGCGGCGACGGCCTTCACCAGGATCGGATAGAGCGGGAAGAAGGCGAGGTTGTTGTCGTTGGGGCGGGTGCCGAGGGCGTCGGCGTAGCCATGGTCGGCGATGCCCAGGTACCAGCCCGAGTCCCAGGACGTGGCCAGCGTCGGCCAGACGCCGTGCCCCTGCACATGCGCCCATCTGGCGAGGGCCAGCAGCCCGCAGAGCCGTACCGCGAGATAGCCGAGCAGCGCGGGCGCGGCCCGCCGCAGCGCCCGCCAAAGACGGTCCGGTACGCCTGCCGGGCCGCCGCCTCCCGTGGCCGGCGGCCGGCGGGAGGCGGGGACAGTGGCTCGAACGGTCGCGGTGGGGGACACGGCGGCTGCTCCTGTGACTCGGCATGCGCTACCGGGTCACCATTGCCCGGACGGTCACAGGGAGCGGGTGCCGCTGCCTCAACTCCGTACGAGATTCACCCGTACGGGCGGTCAGATCCCCGCCGCGGCCGCCAGATCCCGCTTGATGCCGTCCAGGATCTCCGTGGCCCGCTCCCGCGCGGTCCCGAGCCCGCTCGCGTCCGCGACCGGCACCACGACCTCCAGGTAGCACTTGAGCTTGGGCTCGGTGCCGCTCGGGCGGACGATGACGCGGGCCTTGAACTCGCCGTCGAGGTAGTACCGCAGGCCGTCCGTGGGCGGGAGCTTGTCCGTGCCGCGGTTCAGATCCTCGGCGGAGACGACGCGCAGCCCGGCCAGCACGGTCGGCGGCTGCCCGCGCAGCGTGCGCATCGCGTCCGAGATGATGCTCAGGTCCTCGACGCGCACCGACAACTGGTCCGTGGCGTGCAGGCCGTGCGCGACGGCGAGGTCGTCGAGCAGATCCGTGAGGGTGCGGCCCTGTTCCTTCAGCTCCGAGGTGAGCTCGGCGACGAGCAGGGCGGCGGTGATGCCGTCCTTGTCGCGTACGCCCTCGGGGTCGACGCAGTAGCCGAGCGCCTCCTCGTAGCCGTACCGCAGGTCCTCCACGCGGGCGATCCACTTGAAGCCGGTCAGCGTCTCCTCGTACGGCAGCCCCGCCGCCTCGGCGATCCGCCCGAGCAGGGACGAGGACACGATGGACTCGGCGAAGGTGCCCCGCGCGCCCTTGTGGACGAGGTGCGCGGCGAGCAGCGCGCCGACCTCGTCGCCACGGAGCATGCGCCAGTCGCCGTTGTCCGGGACCGCGACCGCGCACCGGTCCGCGTCCGGGTCGTTCGCGATCACGATGTCCGGCTGGACCTCGCGGGCCTTCGCGAAGGCGAGATCCATCGCGCCCGGTTCTTCCGGGTTGGGGAACGCGACGGTCGGGAACGCCGGGTCGGGCTCGGCCTGCTCCTGTACGAGCGCGGGGGCGGGGAAGCCGGCCCGGGCGAAGGCGGCGGTCAGCACGTCCTTGCCGACGCCGTGCAGGGCCGTGTAGACGACGCGGGCGGTGCGGGGGGAACCAGCGGTCAGCACGGCGTTTGTACGAGCCAGATAGGCGTCCAGGACCTCGTCGCCGAGGGTGTCCCACCCCGACTCGGCGCGGGGAACGTCCTCCAGGCTGCGGATCGTGTCGATCTCGGCGGCGATCTCGGAGTCGGCGGGCGGCACGATCTGGGAGCCGTCCCCGAGGTAGACCTTGTAGCCGTTGTCGCGCGGCGGGTTGTGGCTGGCCGTGACCTCGACGCCGGCGGCGGCGCCCAGCTCCCTTATGGCGAAGGCGAGTACGGGGGTGGGCAGCGGGCGGGGCAGTACGGCGGCGCGGAGCCCGGCGCCGACCATGACCGCGGCGGTGTCGCGCGCGAAGTCGGCGGACTTGTAGCGGGCGTCGTACCCGATGACGACGAGGCTGTCGGCCTGGCCCTTCGCCCTGAGATACGCGGCGAGTCCGGCAGCGGCCCGGATGACGACGGCCCGGTTCATCCGCATGGGCCCGGCCCCGAGCTCTCCGCGCAGCCCAGCCGTCCCGAACTGCAGCGTCCCGCTGAACCGCACGGCGAGCTCGTCGAGATCGTGCGCGTCGATGAGCTTCCCGAGCTCGTCCCGGGTCTCACTGTCCGGGTCCTCCGCCAGCCACGCGCTGGCCCGCGCGATGAGGTCCTGCTGCACGGTTGGTCCGCCTCTCGTGTGTGGTCGTCGTCGCCCTGCCATTGTCGGGGCGTCAGCATGCGTGCGGGGTGCGGTGACTCGGGCGCGGGGCTTGTTCCCCACCCCGCCCCTTCCCGGCTGTATCGACTTGCGGCTCCGCCGCGTGAGGGCTCCGCCCCGGACCCCGGGAGCGCCGTATGCAACCCGCGCCCCGGCCGTCCCGTACGCGCCGCGCCCCGGGTGCCCCGTCTCGTGGGGAGGGGCGGTGCAGGGTCGTCCCCGCAGGGGATCGGCGGCAATCACCGAGTGATCAATGCGCACCCCCGTACGCCGCCGACCCCGAGGAGTCGAGCCCGACGGCGCCCGTACCGCGGTCGTGGTGGGCGTGGGCCAGGGGGCGTTGGTGGTTGCTGCCGGTGGTGGGTTTCGCGGGCGAACCCCCGGAACCCGCACCCCGCGGCACCGGGCCACCCCGCGACCCGCACCACGGACCGCCCGCGCCCCACGCCACGGCCCCCCCCCGCGCGCCGCGGACCCCCGGGCAACGGACCCCGCTCCACGACCCGGGCAACGGAATACGCACCCCGCGGAGCGAACCGTCAGATCCGGTCCAGGACCCGCGTCAGCAGCGCGCCCATCCGGGCCGCCGAGTCCCGGCCCGCCTGCAGCACTTCCTCGTGGTTCAGCGGCTCACCCGTCAGCCCCGCCGCCAGGTTCGTCACCAGCGAGATGCCCAGCACCTCCGCGCCCGCCTCACGGGCCGCGATCGCCTCCAGGACCGTGGACATGCCCACCAGGTCGCCGCCCAGCACGCGGACCATGTTGATCTCCGCCGGCGTCTCGTAGTGCGGGCCGGGGAACTGGACGTACACGCCCTCCTCCAGCGACGCGTCGATCTCCTTGCACAGCGCACGCAGCCGCGGCGAGTACAGGTCCGTCAGGTCCACGAAGTTCGCCCCGACGATCGGCGACGTGGCCGTCAGGTTGATGTGGTCGCTGATCAGCACCGGCTGCCCGGGGCGCATGCCCTCGCGCAGACCACCGCAGCCGTTCGTCAGGACGACGGTCTTGCAGCCCGCGGCGACCGCGGTGCGCACCCCGTGCGCGACGGCCGCGACGCCCCGTCCCTCGTAGTAGTGCGTACGGCCCAGAAAGACCAGCGCCCGCTTCACGCCGATCCGGTACGAGCGGATCGTGCCGCCGTGGCCCTCGACCGCCGGCGGCGGAAAGCCGGGCAGTTCGGTGACCGGGAACTCGGCCTCGGGCGCACCGAGCGCGTCGACGGCCGGCGCCCAGCCGGAGCCCATCACCAGGGCTACGTCATGCGTCTCGGCGCCGGTCAGCTCGCGCAGGCGCGCGGCGGCGGCGTCGGCTGCGGCGTGGGGGTCGGCGGTAACGCCGTTGAGGTCCGGATTCACAGATGCGTTCACGCGGACGAGGGTAACCGGTGAATCCCTACGCGCGTAGATGACGCAGCTCACGGTCTTCGGATCGTTGTCTTGTTGTTTCCGACAAAGGGCCGACGAACACACGTCAGAACACGGGTCGGGACGCGGCCGGGTCGCAGGTCAGAACACAGGCCCTAGCACGGCCGCTTGCGCAGCTCCATCACATAGTCGTGCGGCGCCCCCGCCGAATCCGCCGCGTCCGCCAGCTCCCCCAGATACCGCGCCGACGGCAGCCCGCCCTCGTACCCGTTCAGCACGTACACCCAGGCCGGCTCCTCGCCGTCCAGCGTGTCCACGCGAACCCGCATCCGCCGGTAGATGTCCAGGCCGACACCCTCCCAGCGGTCCATCGAGTCCTCGTCCATCGGCGCGATGTCGTACAGCGCCACGAAGACCTGCGAGCGCGGCGCCTCCACGATCGTGGCCAGCGCCCCCTCCCAGCCCATCTGCTCGCCGCCGAACGTCAGCCGCCAGCCGTTCAGCCAGCCGGTGCCGCGCAGCGGGGAGTGCGGAGCGCGGCGGGACATCAGCCGCGCGTCGAGGTTGCCGGCGTACGCGGCGTAGAGCGACATGGGATCGAGGGTACGGGAGGGGCGCGGGTGAGTGCCGTTCACCATCGGAGGGACCCGGGGCAATGGCGCTTGAACCGTGCGGGACAATGGAGGACGTACTGCAGTCCAACGGGGCCACCCCCCCCGACCCCCGGCAGAACGAACGAGAGCGCGAGGCGTAACCCCAGTGACCCGGATCGTGATCATCGGCGGCGGACCCGGCGGATACGAGGCGGCCCTGGTGGGCGCCCAGCTCGGCGCGGAGGTGACCGTCGTCGACTGCGACGGCCTCGGCGGCGCCTCGGTGCTGACCGACTGCGTACCGTCGAAGACCCTCATCGCCACCGCAGAGGTGATGACCACCTTCGACTCCTCCTACGAAGAGCTCGGCATCATCGTCGCCGACGACACCCCGCCGCTCGAGCAGGCCGCGCGCGTCGTCGGTGTCGATCTCGGCAAGGTCAACCGACGCGTGAAGCGCCTCGCGCTCGCCCAGTCCCACGACATCACGGCCTCCGTCACCCGGGCCGGCGCGCGTGTGCTGCGCGGCCGCGGGCGGCTGGAGGGCCAGCAGGCGATGGACGGCTCCCGCACGGTGGTCGTGCGCGCGGCGGACGGCACCGAGGAGCGGCTGACCGCCGACGCGGTGCTGATCGCGACCGGCGGTCACCCGCGCGAGATCCCGGATGCGCTCCCCGACGGTGAGCGCATTCTCAACTGGACGCAGGTGTACGACCTGGACGAGCTCCCCGAGGAGCTCATCGTGGTCGGCTCCGGCGTCACCGGCGCCGAGTTCGCCGGCGCGTACCAGGCGCTCGGCTCCCGGGTGACCCTCGTCTCGTCCCGCGACCGCGTGCTGCCCGGCGAGGACCCGGACGCCGCGGCCGTCCTCGAGGACGTCTTCCGCCGCCGCGGTATGAACGTCATGGCCCGCTCCCGCGCCGAGTCCGCCAAGCGCGTGGGCGACCGCGTCGAGGTCACGCTCTCCGACGGCCGGGTCATCTCCGGCTCGCACTGTCTGATGGCGGTCGGCGCGATCCCGAACTCCGCGGGGATGGGCCTGGAGGAGGCCGGGGTCCGGCTCAAGGACTCGGGCCACATCTGGACCGACAAGGTCTCCCGTACGACCTCGCCCGGTGTGTACGCCGCCGGTGACGTCACCGGAGTCTTCGCACTCGCCTCGGTCGCGGCCATGCAGGGACGTATCGCGATGTACCACTTCCTGGGCGACGCGGTGCAGCCGCTGAACCTGAAGACCGTCTCGTCGAACGTCTTCACCGACCCGGAGATCGCGACGGTCGGCTACAGCCAGGCGGACGTGGACGCGGGCAAGATCGACGCCCGGTCCGTCAAACTGCCGCTGCTGCGCAACCCGCGCGCGAAGATGCAGGGCATCCGGGACGGCTTCGTCAAGATTTTCTGCCGTCCGGGGACGGGAATCGTGGTCGGTGGCGTGGTCGTCTCACCGCGTGCCAGCGAGCTGATCCATCCCATCTCGATCGCGGTCGACAACAATCTGACGGTGGAACAGATCGCAAACGCTTTCACCGTGTACCCGTCTCTGTCGGGGTCGATCGCCGAGGTGGCGCGGCAGTTGCACACCCGGAAGGCCGCGGGCGAGGCGTGATGCAGGCGTAAACCTGAAGAACCTGGGCACTTCGCGCACCGACTGATCAACTTCGGGGCTGTCCATACCACTTGGCGGCCGCCGCCGTGCACTACTTGGGTTATTCGGCGCATAATGCTGAAACCTTCGGCCGGTCAGGTTACTGTCAGTTTCGTGTTCGCTGCAGAACGTCGCCAATTGATCCTCGAAATGGTGCGCGCCAACGGGGCCGTGTCGCTCCGTGAGCTCGCCCGCGTCGTCCAGACCTCCGAAGTGACCGTACGGCGGGACGTGCGGGCACTGGAGGCAGAAGGACTCCTCGACCGCCGGCACGGCGGTGCGGTACTGCCGGGCGGTTTTACGCGGGAGTCCGGCTTTCCGCAGAAATCCCTGTCCGCGACCGCGGAGAAGACGGCCATCGCCGATCTCGCCGCGGGCCTCGTCGAAGAGGGCGAGGCCATCGTGGTCGGCGCGGGGACGACCACGCAGGAGCTGGCTCGCCGGCTTGCGCGCGTCCCCGGGCTGACCGTTGTCACCAACTCCCTGCTGGTGGCGCAGGCGCTGGCCCATGCCAATCGGGTCGAAGTCGTCATGACGGGAGGGACGCTGCGCGGCTCCAATTACGCGCTGGTGGGCAGCGGGGCGGAGCAGTCCCTGCAGGGCCTGCGGGTCTCCCGTGCGTTCCTCTCCGGCAGTGGCCTGACGGCCGAACGTGGCCTGTCCACGTCCAACATGCTCTCCGCGAGCGTGGACCGCGCGCTGGTCCAGGCGGCGGGGGAGGTCGTCGTCCTTGCGGACCACACCAAGCTCGGCACCGACACGATGTTCCAGACGGTGCCGACGGATGTGATCACACGGCTGGTCACGGACGAGCCGCCGACGCATGACGACCGGGCGGGTACGGAGCTGCAGGCGCTGGCGGACCAAGGGGTCCAGATCGCGGTTGCGGGTCCCGAGGACGCCGGCGGTGACGGCGTCCAGACGGGGCGAGGGCCTCGCCGGGACGTGCCGCTCCCGGGCCAACGCCGCACGCGCGGTGGCGGCGCCGGCCCCCAACTGCGCACCGCGACGGGCGCACTTGCGGACACGCCCCCGCCGCCGGAACGTTCGGCCAGGGTGGCGGACCTCCGCCGCCGCTGAGGCTTCGGCGGGGGTGGTTTGTGCGGGGTGCCGTCGTGCGGCCGGGGTTCTTTCCCCCACCCCGGCCTCCCTCGGCGCTTCGCCTGGGGGAGGGCGGGGTGGGGAACAGGCCCCGCCCAGCGGCACGCCCGCGCCCCCTACTCCGCCGCCTTCAACCCTCGCAGCGTCAGCATCAGCAACCGGTCCGCCAACTCCGGATCCCCCGGCTCCTCCTCCGCCGCCAACGCAATCGCGTTCGTCAGCTGCATCAGATCCCCGATCGACACATCCCCCCGCACCGCCCCGCTCTCCTGCGCCCGCACCAGCAGCCGCTCGCCCGCCTCCCGCATCGGCACGCTGCACTGCGACAGCGCCGAACTCTCGTCGTGCGAAGCCGACATGAGCGCCCGCGCCAGACCGCGGTACTCACCCGCATGAGTGATGATGGCGCGCAACCACTCCACCAGCGCCCCGCACGGCTGCTCGGCCGAAGACAGTTCGCGGGAGCGCTGCAGCAGTGAGGTCAGCGCCTCCTGGAAGACCGCGCTCATCATCGCGTGGCGGTTGGGGAAGTGCCGGTACAGCGTGCCGATACCCACACCCGAGCGGCGTGCGATCTCCTCGAGCGATGCATCGGTGCCGTGTTCGGCGAAGACGACACGGGCTTCGGTCAGCAGCCGTTCGTAGTTGCGGCGCGCATCGGCCCGCATCGGCCGTGCCGAGCCCGCTGCCGTACCCGTACCCGTACTCGGACTTGTGCCCGTACCCGTACCGGTCGACGTACTCGTCGCCATCGCGCCGTCCTCCCTGAGTCCGCCCCCGACGTCCAGTGTCCAGGATGCCATTGCAGAACCGGAGGAACCCTCCGTATCTTAATCGGAGGAACCCTCCGTATACTGTCGTCCCCTGGAGGCACCACCGCCATGCCCACCGCCGACGTAGTCGCATCCGAGCACTCCGCACTCCCGCGCCCCCGTCACCGGTCCGCCCTCGCGCTCACTCTGATCCTGACCTGCCAGATGATGCTGATGCTCGACGCGACCGTCGTGAACATCGCCCTGCCCGACATCGGCGAGGAACTCGGCTTCAGCTCCGCCGGGCTGTCCTGGGTGCTCAACGCCTACACCCTCGCCTTCGGCGGGCTCCTCCTCATCGGCGGCCGGATCGGCGATCTCATCGGCCGCCGCCGGTCTCTCTGCATCGGCGTACTCGCCTTCACCGCCGCCTCCCTCTTCGGCGGTCTCGTCGACAGCGCCGGCCTGCTGCTCTTCGCCCGCGCCGTACAGGGCGCCGCCGCCGCGCTCACCGCCCCGTCCACCCTCGCGCTGGTCGCCACCACCTTCGGCGAGGGGCGCGAACGCGACCGCGCGCTCAGCCTGTTCACCGGGATGGCCGCCGCGGGCTCCGCGATCGGCATGATCCTCGGCGGCATCCTCACCGAGGCGGGCTCCTGGCGCTGGACGCTGTTCATCAACGTGCCCGTCGGTCTCGCCGTCGCCGCGCTCATCCCGCTCGGCATCGCCGAGACCGAGCGCCATCGCGCCCGTTTCGACCTCGTCGGCGCGCTCACCGGCACCGCCGCCGTGACCGCCCTCGTCTACGCCTTCATCCGCGCCGCCGACCACGGCTGGGGCGACGGGCAGGTCACCTGGGCCTTCGCTGCAGCGGCCGTGCTGCTGCCCGTCTTCCTCCTCGTGGAGCGCCGGGTCCGGCAGCCCGTCGTACCGCTCGAACTCTTCGCCGTACGCAATCGAGTCATCGCATACGCCGGGATGCTGCTGGTGCCCGCCGCGATGTTCGGGGTCTTCTACTTCGACACCCAGTACTTCCAATTCGTGCGCGACTACAGCCCATTGCGCGCCGGTGTCGCCTTCCTGCCGCTCGCCGTCGGCATCTTCGTCGCCTCGACCTTCGCCGGGAGGCTGCTCGCCCGCCACGGCCTGAAGAAGGTCGCGGGGACGGGACTCGCGCTCGCCGTCGCGGGAGTGCTGTGGCAGTCCACCCTCTCCACCGGCAGCGGCTACTGGACCACGCTCTTCGTCCCGCTCGCCGTGAACGGCTTCGGCGTCGGACTTGTCTTCATGCCGCTGAGCGTCCTCATCCTGAGCGGCATCCGCCTCGACCAGGCGGGCGCCGCGTCAGGTCTGATGCAGACCATGCAGCAGGTCGGCGGCGCGCTCGGGCTCTCGGCGCTGGTCACGGTGTACGGAAGCGCCGTGCGCGGCTCGGGCGGCTCGGGCCCGGAAGCGATGGCGGAGGGCTTCTCGGCAGGGCTGCTGGCGGCCGCGGCCTTCATGACGGTCGCGCTGGTCCTGCTCCTGCTGTCCCGGACCGCGGCCGACCGGGCCTGAACATCCTGAACGTACGTGTGTGGGGCCTGCCCGTTGACATACCGGGCAGGCCCCACACACGTACTCGGCAGGACGTCAGTCCTTGATCTCGCAGATGGTGGCGCCGGAGGAGATGGAGGCGCCGACTTCTGCCGCCAGTGCCTTGATGGTGCCGGAGCGGTGTGCGTTCAGCGGCTGTTCCATCTTCATGGCTTCCAGGACGACGACGAGGTCGCCCTCGTTGACTTCCTGGCCTTCCTCGACGGCGACCTTGACGATGGTGCCCTGCATCGGGGAGGCGAGGGTGTCGCCGGAGGCCGCGGAGGCGGACTTCTTGGCGGCGCGGCGCTTGGGCTTGGCGCCGGCGGCCAGGCCGGTGCGGGCCAGCGTCATGCCGAGCGAGGAGGGCAGGGAGACCTCGAGGCGCTTGCCGCCGACCTCGACGATGACGGTCTCGCGGCCCGGCTCGTCCTCGGTCTCCGCCTCGGTGGGCGCGGCGAACGGCTTGATCTCGTTGACGAACTCGGTCTCGATCCACCGGGTGTGGACGGTGAACGGGTCGGCGGTGAAGGCGGGGTCGGTGACGACCGCGCGGTGGAAGGGGATGGCGGTGGCCATGCCCTCCACCTGGAACTCCGCCAGCGCGCGGGAGGCGCGCTGCAGCGCCTGCCGGCGGGTGGCGCCGGTGACGATCAGCTTGGCGAGCAGCGAGTCCCAGGCCGGGCCGATCACGCTGCCGGACTCCACGCCCGCGTCCAGGCGCACGCCGGGGCCGCTGGGCGGGTTGAAGGCGGTGACGGTGCCGGGGGCGGGGAGGAAGCCCCGGCCGGGGTCTTCGCCGTTGATGCGGAATTCGAAGGAGTGGCCGCGGATGGCGGGGTCGTCGTAGCCGAGTTCCTCGCCGTCGGCGATGCGGAACATCTCGCGGACCAGGTCGATGCCGGTGACCTCTTCGGTGACCGGGTGCTCGACCTGCAGGCGGGTGTTGACCTCGAGGAACGAGATCGTGCCGTCGACTCCGACGAGGAACTCGACGGTGCCGGCGCCGACGTAGCCGGCTTCCTTGAGGATGGCTTTGGAGGCGGCGTACAGCTGGTCGTTCTGGGCCTGGGACAGGAAGGGGGCCGGGGCCTCCTCCACCAGTTTCTGGTGGCGGCGCTGCAGGGAGCAGTCACGGGTGGAGACGACGACGACGTTGCCGTGGGAGTCGGCCAGGCACTGGGTCTCCACGTGGCGGGGCTTGTCGAGGTAGCGCTCGACGAAGCACTCGCCGCGGCCGAACGCGGCAACGGCCTCGCGCACCGCGGAGTCGTACAGCTCCGGCACCTCTTGCAGCGTGCGGGCGACCTTCAGACCACGGCCGCCGCCGCCGAATGCTGCCTTGATCGCGATGGGCAGGCCGTGCTCCTCGGCGAAGGCGACGACCTCGTCGGCACCGGAGACCGGGTCGGGGGTGCCCGCGACCAGCGGGGCGCCGGCGCGCTGGGCGATGTGGCGGGCGGCGACCTTGTCACCCAGATCGCGGATGGCCTGCGGGGGCGGGCCGATCCAGGTCAGACCGGCGTCCAGGACGGCCTGGGCGAAGTCGGCGTTCTCCGAGAGGAAGCCGTATCCGGGGTGGATGGCGTCCGCGCCGGAGTCCTTTGCGGCCTGGAGCACCTTGGCCATGTCCAGATAGCTGGTGGCCGGGGTGTCACCGCCCAGGGCGAACGCTTCGTCGGCCGCGCGGACATGCAGCGCATCCCGGTCCGGATCGGCGTAGACGGCTACGCTCGCGATCTGGGCGTCCCGGCAAGCACGGGCAACGCGGACAGCGATTTCGCCACGGTTGGCGATGAGCACCTTGCGCACGATGGCTCCCTCCTTGAAACAAGCTGAGTTTAGGGACTGCCGACACGGCCTTACGACCCGTCCCCATTGGTGAGCTTGCCCACACGGAGCGTGATTCGAGGCTCGCGCAAGTCGCGAAATCCCTTGTCGCACCACGGTACGACGGGTTTCTCCCTCGCACAGTAGACCTACGGTGTGGCACTGGTCTCTGTTCGAGAGACCAGCCGCCCAACGGGTTTCTTTGTTGAGTCCCTACGAATGGCCCAACGATTCTTTGCCGTGAGACCGGGCGTGCCAAGACCCTTGTCCAGAGGTTTACCCGTTAGTAGCGTTCGCGATGTCGTACGTACTTCCGGTAACTGAGGGTTGGGGGCGCCGTGGCGCGCAGGCCGGTGGCCGTGGTGGCCGCGATTGTTCTGCTGGTGGAGGCCGTCGGCATCGTGGTGATCAACGGCATCCTCGCCACGTTCGTCGACAAGCAGGACATGTCGCTCGCCGATCTGGACCCGGACGCGATGGTCACGGGGACCTGGGTGATGGGCGGCGTGTTCGGCCTCTACCTCGCGGCGTGCGGCGTGGTGGCCCTGCTGGCCGGTCTGCGCGACCGGGCCCCGGGCCGCGTCGCGCGGATCCTGTTGATCAGCTGCGCCATCACCCATGGCGTGCTGGGCGCACTGACGGTGGGCCTGGTCGGCTGGGACGCCTTCGCGTTCATGATGGTGGTGCTGGGCCTGATCGTGCTGACGCTGGTGGCGTACGGCAGGGAGAGGCCGCCGGTGGAGGACGCCCCGGCGGCCAAGGACGGCGCGGCGCCCACGAATGGTGCTGCGCCCGCGTGAGGAGGCGTCCGGGTCGGACGCTGTGAACCGTCCGGTGGGCGAGGAGGCGTCGGGCTGAGGCGTCTCATGCGCAGCCTCACGCCCCGCCGAACGCATCGCCTCGGCAGGCATCAACCCCGCCGGGCCAAGTCCCGCGCAGCCCCCGCGTGCCCGAGGGCGACGCCCGCCGCGATCACCGCGAGGAACAGCAGCACAGCGATCGCCGGATTCACGAACGCGGGCACGAAGTCGTGGGTGTACCCGTCGGACCAGTTACAGGTCGAGCTGACCGGGAAGAGACTGTCCTGCATCCGCTCCAAATTCGCGCGGGCGATCCCGGAGGAGTTCCCGTACCGCTCGGTTGCGCAGGTATAGGACTCGTTCTCCAGCCGGATGCAGCACATGAGCCCGTACACATGGAGCGCCAGCGCGACCGTCACGCACACCACCGCCACGTCCCGCAGCGTTCCCGGGAGCGTCGGGGCGGCAAAGCCGCGACGGGCGATGAACGTCGGGAACAGATACGCGCAGAGCGTGATCAGGACGAGCAGCCCGAGGACGATGATCCCCAGGACGGCAACGCCGTTCTGGCCGGTGTCCGTTGCCAGCCGGACCGTCTGGGGAGCCGTGGAGGTCAGACGCATGCTGCTCATCCTGCATCAGCGAACGTCCGACCGTCTGGAGTACTCGTGACGAACGTTCAATGCCGGGCGGACCGTGGCGAGTTGCCCGGCCTGTCGCACGGGCGCCGGCCCGGCGGAATCTCAGGCCCACAGATCGGTGATCGAGTGCCCCAGTTCGGCCAGCAGCTTGCGCAGCATCGGCAGTGAGAGGCCGATGACATTGCCGTGGTCGCCGTCGATGCCTTCGATGAAGGGCGCCGAGCGGCCGTCCAGGGTGAACGCGCCCGCCACATGCAGCGGTTCGCCGCTGGCGACGTAGCTGGCGATCTCGGCGTCGGACGGGTGGCCGAAGCGCACGACGGTGGACGCGGTCGCCGAGGCGTAGTGGCCGGTGGCGGTGTCGTAGACGCAGTGCCCCGTCTGCAGAGTGCCCGCGCGGCCGCGCATCGACTTCCAGCGGGCGATGGCCTCCTCCTCGTCGGCCGGCTTGCCGAACGCATGGCCGTCGAGGTCGAGTACGGAGTCGCAGCCGATGACGAGCGCCCGGCTCCTGATCACATCGGCCCGGGCGGCCACGACGGATGCCTTGGCCTCCGCGAGTGCCAGCGCCAGCTCGGCCGGAGTGGGCGCGGAGACGGCGTCCTCGTCGACGCCGCTGACGATCACATCGGGGGCGAGTCCGGCCTGCCGCAGCAGGTTGAGGCGGGCGGGGGAGGCGGAGGCGAGGACGAGTCGGCGACGCTGATCGGTCATAGGACCATCGTAGGTGGCGATCAGTGGAGGCCGACCACGAACATCGCAAGCACCATTGCCAGTGCCAGCACGAGGCCCACGCGGCGCATCATCGCCTGCGTCTCACGCAGTTCCTCGGGGGGCTCGTTCTCCGGGTCGGACCACAGCATGCCTTCGATAGTGCTGCGGGGGCGGGGCGAGCGCCTGAGTACGGGTACTCAACCGCGGGGGTGAGAGTGGGCCATTTTCTGGGGCTTCGCCCCACACCCCGCGCACGCCCGAAGAGAGCGTTTGGAGGTATGAGGGCGAAGCCCCACGTGTCGGCTACACCGGCCAGTAGCTGCGCGCCCACGCCCGGGGACCCGGCAGTGGCCTGCGCGTCCTTGCGATGCGCGCCGGGTCCGACCACTCTTCGGGCGGCGGTGCTGACCCCTCCACCGTGGAGGCCGACGCCGCGGCGCGCGCCCGGACCACCGCCAGTGCGGCGGCAAGCTCCTCCGGGGTCGGGTTTCCTCGTACGACCCTGATCATCGTCAGGCCCCTTCCTGAAGTCCCTTGGCGTCCTAGAGCGGGATGTTGCCGTGCTTCTTCGGCGGCAGGCTTTCCCGCTTCGTACGCAGCTGGCGCAGACCCCTCACGATGTGCGCCCGCGTGTCCGAGGGCATGATCACCGAGTCGACATAGCCGCGCTCGGCCGCGATGTACGGGTTGAGGAGCGTGTCCTCGTAGTCCTGGATCAGCTCCGCGCGCGTCACCTCGACGTCCTCCGCGGCCGCGATGGTGCGGCGGTGCAGGATGTTCACCGCGCCCTGCGCCCCCATCACCGCGATCTGCGCGGTCGGCCAGGCGAGGTTCAGGTCCGCGCCCAGGTGCTTGGAGCCCATGACGTCGTACGCGCCGCCGAAGGCCTTCCGAGTGATCACCGTGATCAGCGGGACCGTGGCCTCGGCGTAGGCGTAGATCAGCTTTGCGCCGCGGCGGATGATGCCGCCGTACTCCTGGTCGACGCCGGGCAGGAAGCCGGGCACGTCGACGAAGGTCAGCACGGGGACGTTGAAGGCGTCGCAGGTGCGGACGAAGCGCGCGGCCTTCTCGCTGGCGTTGATGTCGAGACAGCCCGCGAACTGCATCGGCTGGTTGGCGACGATGCCGACCGGGTGGCCCTCCACCCGCCCGAAGCCCGTGACGATGTTCGGCGCGAACATCGCCTGGGTCTCCAGGAACTCGCCGTCGTCCAGCACATGTTCGATGACTGTGTGGATGTCGTACGGCTGGTTCGCCGAGTCCGGGATGAGGGTGTCGAGCTCCAGGTCCTCGTCGGTCGTCGCGAGATCGGCCTCCTCGGGGAAGGCCGGCGCCTCGGAGAGGTTGTTCGACGGCAGGTACGACAGCAGCGACTTGATGTAGTCGATGGCGTCCTTCTCGTCGCCCGCCATGTGGTGCGCAACGCCCGAGGTGGTGTTGTGCGTACGGGCTCCGCCGAGCTCCTCGAAGCCGACGTCCTCGCCGGTCACCGTCTTGATGACGTCCGGACCCGTGATGAACATGTGGGAGGTCTGGTCGACCATCACCGTGAAGTCGGTGATCGCGGGGGAGTAGACCGCGCCGCCCGCGCAGGGACCCACGATCAGGGAGATCTGCGGGATCACTCCGGAGGCGTGGGTGTTGCGGCGGAAGATCTCACCGTACAGGCCGAGGGCCATGACGCCCTCCTGGATACGGGCGCCGCCGGAGTCGTTGATGCCGATCATCGGGCAGCCCGTCTTCAGGGCGAAGTCCATGACCTTGACGATCTTCTGGCCGTAGACCTCGCCGAGCGCGCCGCCGAAGACCGTGAAGTCCTGCGAGAAAACGGCGACCGGGCGGCCGTCCACCGTGCCGTAGCCGGTGACCACGCCGTCGCCGTACGGGCGGGTCTGCTCAAGCCCGAAATTCGTGGACCGGTGCCTGGCGAATTCGTCGAGCTCCACGAACGAACCCTCGTCCAGCAGCAGCTCGACCCGCTCCCGGGCAGTCAGCTTGCCCTTCGCGTGCTGCTTCTCCACCGCCCGCGCGGAGCCGGCATGCGTCGCCTCGTCGATGCGGCGCTGCAGGTCCGCGAGCTTGCCCGCGGTGGTGTGGATGTCAATCTCGGACTCCGACATCGGGATGCGGCTCCCTGTCCTGGTCAACCTGTCCTGGTCAACGTCAACCGAATGGCTACTGACACGTAGCGTATCGGCGCGCATGGCGCTCGGCAGTGCGGCGTTTGCCACACCTAACCTGGCTTGCATGACGCCTGAGAATGCGCCCGCGAGCCGCTGGAACGACCTGGAACGGCCGCCACTGAACGAGTCCGCGCTGCGCCACGCCCTGCTGCAGCCCGGTGGACTGTGGACCTCACTCGACATCGTGCCCTCGACGGGCTCCACCAATTCCGATCTGGCGGCCCGCGCCGCGTCCCTGGAGGGCGAGGGGGCGGTGCTGGTCGCCGAGGAGCAGACCGCGGGGCGGGGGCGGCTGGACCGCAGCTGGACGTCGCCCGCGCGCTCGGGGCTGTTCCTGTCCGTACTGCTGCGGCCGGGCAATAACGTCCCGACGGAGCGCTGGGGCTGGCTGCCGCTGCTCGCCGGAGTGGCCTGCGCGACCGGTCTTGCGCGGGCCGCGGGCGTCGACATGTCCCTCAAATGGCCCAATGACCTGCTGGTAAAGGTGAACGGCGAGGAGCGCAAGACCGGCGGGATCCTCGCCGAGCGTGCGGGCGACGATGCGGTCGTCGTCGGCATCGGCCTCAATGTCACGCTGCGTGCCGACGAACTCCCTGTCCCGGGGGCCGGCTCGCTCGCCCTGGCGAACGCGATCTCCACCGACCGCGACCCGCTGCTGCGGGCCGTGCTGCGCTCGCTGGAGCAGTGGTACGGGGACTGGCGCGAGGCGGGCGGCGACCCGGGGCTCTCGGGGGTGCAGGAGGCGTACGCGGCGGGCTGCGCGACGCTGGGCCGGCCGGTACGGGCCGAGCTGCCCGGTGAGCGCTCGGTGATCGGCGAGGCGGTGGCGATTGACGGCGACGGGCGACTGGTGCTGAGCACGGAGGGCGGCGGGCGGCAGGCGATCAGCGCGGGCGACATCGTGCACCTGCGGCCGGCCGGCTGAACCCGGTGAACCGGGTGGGCGACCGGGACGTGAGCTAGGGCACACCTGCCGTATCGTTGAGGCGATCGAGCGACAGATCGGCAGGGCATGCGCACGGAACGGGCAGGAGGCGGCTGGTGACCGTCGACGACACCACTTCCGGCGCGGGCGCGGAGCCGCCGCCGGACTCCTCGTCGAATGGGTCGGACGCGTCCGGGTCGGCCCGAGCGTCTGATTCGTCGGAGGCTTCTGGGGCCTCGGAGGACGCCTCCGGGTCGGGCGGTCCCTCGCAGGCCTCTGGCGCCTCGGCGTCGGGCGGTCCGTCGGGGGCGCCAGGCTCGGGTGCCTCGGCCTCGGGTGCCTCGGCCTCGGGTGCCTCGGGCTCTGGTGGTTCGTCGGGGGGCACGTCGTCGTCCGTCCATCCGACGCCGCACCACGAGGTCGACCACACCGCTGAGCCGACCGACGACCCGCTCGCGATCCGGCTCGAGCAGCTGATCCTCGGCGCGGACCGGCGCTACACACCGTTTCAGGCCGCGCGTACGGCCGGGGTCTCGATGGAGCTCGCCTCCCGCTTCTGGCGGGCCATGGGATTCGCGGACATCGGCCAGGCGAAGGCGCTGACCGAGGCCGATGTGCTGGCGTTGCGGCGACTGGCCGGTCTCGTCGAGGCGGGCCTGCTGAGCGAGCCGATGGCCGTCCAGGTGGCCCGCTCGACCGGCCAGACGACCGCCCGGCTTGCGGAATGGCAGATCGACTCCTTCCTGGAGGGGCTGACCGAGCCGCCCGAGCCCGGGATGACGCGTACGGAAGTCACGTACCCCCTGGTGGAACTGCTCCTGCCGGAGCTGGAGGAGTTCCTGGTGTACGTCTGGCGGCGCCAGCTCGCGGCGGCGACCGGGCGGGTGGTCCAGGCGGCGGACGACGAGGAGATGGTCGACCGCCGGCTCGCGGTCGGCTTCGCGGACCTGGTGGGCTTCACCCGGCTGACGCGCCGGCTGGAGGAGGAGGAACTGGGCGAGCTGGTCGAGGCGTTCGAGACCACCTCGGCGGACCTGGTCGCGGCGCACGGCGGCCGGCTGATCAAGACCCTCGGCGACGAAGTGCTGTACGCGGCGGACGACGCGGGCACGGCGGCGGAGATCGCGCTGCGGCTGATAGAGACGATGACGCACGACGAGACGATGCCGGCGCTGCGCGTCGGCATCGCTTTCGGGACGGTGACGACGCGGATGGGCGACGTCTTCGGTACGACGGTGAACCTGGCGAGCCGCCTGACGTCGATAGCGCCGAAGGACGCGGTGCTGGTGGACGGCGCGTTCGCGCAGGAACTGACCCGGACGGGAGACGCGCCGGCCTCGGAGACGCAGGCGGCGGAAGAGGCCGCTGCGGCGGAAAAGGAGGGCGAGGAGCCCCCCACGTACCGCTTCGCGCTCCAACCGATGTGGCAACGCCCGGTGCGCGGCCTGGGCGTGGTCGAGCCCTGGCTGCTCTCCCGACGGCGCTGACCCCTGGGCCCGGGGTCTGGGGCACCAGGCGCGAGGGCGGGCGAGACCTCCGGGCCCGCCCGCGCCTATGATCCGGTGAACCGTCGTTAACCGGGAGGGTGCCGTCATGTCCGAGTCCGAGCAGCGGTTCGGCGAATTCGTCGTCGTACGCCGCCACGAGCACGTCGCCGAGCTCGTCCTCGATCGGCCCAAGGCCATGAACGCCGTCTCGACCGAGATGGCCCGATCCCTCGCCGCCGCCTGTGCCGCGCTCGGTGCGGACCGGGACGTACGCGTCACCGTGCTCACCTCCAGCCACGAGCGCGCCTTCTGCGTCGGCGCCGATCTGAAGGAGCGGAACTCCTTCTCCGACGCCGACTTGGTGCGGCAGCGGCCCACCGCGCGGGCCGCCTACACCGGGGTGCTCGAGCTGCCCATGCCGACCGTCGCCGCCGTGCACGGGTTCGCGCTCGGCGGCGGGTTCGAGCTGGCCCTCGCCTGCGATCTCATCGTCGCCGACGCGACCGCCGTGGTGGGGCTGCCCGAGGTGTCCGTCGGCGTCATCCCCGGCGGCGGCGGCACGCAGCTGCTGCCGCGCCGGGTCGGGGCCGCCCGCGCCGCCGAGCTCGTCTTTACCGCCCGACGCGTGGAGGCGGCCGAGGCGCGGGAGTTGGGGCTCGTCGACCGGCTGGCCGACGACGCCAGGACCGACGCGCTCGCCCTCGCCGCCCGAATCGCCGCGAACTCCCCCGTCGGCCTGCGCGCGGCCAAGCGCGCCCTGCGGCTCGGGCACGGCCTCGATCTGCGGGCCGGCCTGGAGGTCGAGGACGCCGCCTGGCGCTCGGTCGCCTTCTCCGGGGACCGGGCCGAGGGCGTCGCCGCCTTCAACGAGAAGCGGAAGCCGCAGTGGCCCGGCGAGTGACCCCGCAGAAGCCGGGCCAGTACAACTGATCAAATTCGGGCAAACCTCCCTAAGCTGGGGTGATGGCTGAGGATCGGCGGTTGCGAGCCGTAGTGGCGCTGGCGCAGGCAATGGCTGCCGCGCACACCCCGCGCGAGTTCTGGCGGGCAGCGGCGCTCGGCGCGTGCGACGCGCTCGCCGGGTCCTTCGCCGCGCTCTCGGTGTGGGAGCGCGAGCTCGGCCGCCTCAAGGTGCTCGTGAACGCCGGTGAACGGGCCGCGGGCGAGGAGGAGTTCCCCGAGTCGGAGACCTACCCCGTCAACCGCTTCCCCGAGATCGCCGAGTTTCTGCACGAGCAGTGGGCCGGCGGCGGCGAACCGGACGCCTGGGTGGAAACCGCCGACGGCCCGGTCTCCGACGGTCCGGGCTCCGACGGCGTGGTCTCTGACGGCGCGGTCTCCGACGGGCAGGGCCGGCACCATCAGGGGCCGCCTCCCGCCCGCGAAGTGCTGTGGGGGAGGGTCGCGGCCCTGCGCCGCCGCCACCGCGGCTGCTGCGTCGTCGCGCCGATCGTGCTGCACGGCCGGGCCTGGGGCGAGCTGTATGTCGCCAGGCCGCCCGGCGCCCCCGTCTTCGACCGGGACGACGCGGACTTCGCGACCGTCCTCGCCTCCGTGGTGGCCGCCGGGATCGCCCAGACCGAACGCCTCGAAGAGGTCCGCAGGCTCGCTTTCACGGACCCGCTCACCGGCCTCGCCAACCGCCGCGCCGTCGACATAAGGCTCGACGAGGCCCTGGAGCGCTACCGCACGGACGGCTTGGTCGTCAGTCTGGTGGTCTGCGACATCAACGGCCTCAAGCAGGTCAACGACACCCACGGCCACGCTGTCGGTGACCGGCTGCTCGAACGCTTCGGCTCGGTCCTCTCGCTCTGCGGCGCCATGCTGCCCGGCACGCTCGCTGCCCGCCTCGGCGGCGACGAGTTCTGCCTCGTCACGGTCGGCCCCGCCGCGGACGAGGTGGTCCGCGTCGCGGACGAACTCTGCGTCCGCGCGAACGAGTTGGAGCTGGGTGAGGGCGTGGCGTGCGGAGTCGCGTCCACCGGCGACCCGATCGGGCAGGTCCGCTCGTCCCGTCGGCTGTTCCGGCTGGCGGACGCGGCCCAGTACCGGGCGAAGGCGGCCCGCTCGCCGAAGCCTGTGGTCGCGGGCCGTGACGGAACGGTGCTGCGACTCGCCGACGCCCCGCCCCGCCCGCCGCACGAGCGCCGCAGCTTCCGCGCCGCACGGCCCGAGGATGCGCACGAGGCACCTGAGCCCTGGAGTGAGCCCTGAGCTGGGAGTGAGCCCTGGGCTCTGGAGCGAGCTCTGAGCCTGGAGGGGCTGGGCCCTGGAGTGAGCCCTGAGCCCGCCCGGCGGCAGCTGTCAGCGTGTAAGGGTCCAACCCGGCCGCCACTAGTGACAGGTTGCGATTCAGTCCGTACGCTGCTGAATATGGATATGCACACTGTCGTGGTGGGGACGTCTGGTACCACCGCCGAAGACGTCATCGCCGTGGCCCGCGAAGGCGCCCGCATCGAGCTCTCCGCCGAGGCCGTCGCCGCCCTCGCCGCGGCCCGCGGGATCGTGGACGCGCTGGCCGCCAAGCCCGAGCCCGTGTACGGGGTCTCCACCGGATTCGGCGCTCTCGCCAGCCGGCACATCAGCAGCGAGCTCCGCGCCCAGCTGCAGCGCAACATCGTCCGCTCGCACGCCGCCGGCATGGGCCCGCGCGTCGAGCGCGAGGTCGTCCGCGCGCTGATGTTCCTACGCCTGAAGACCGTGGCCTCCGGCCACACCGGCGTACGCCCCGAGGTCGCCCAGACCATGGCGGACGTACTGAACGCAGGCATCACGCCGGTCGTCCACGAGTACGGCTCCCTCGGCTGCTCCGGCGACCTCGCGCCGCTCTCCCACTGCGCGCTCACGCTCATGGGCGAGGGCGACGCCGAGGGCCCCGACGGCGTGGTGAAGCCCGCCGGCGAGCTGCTCGCCGCGCACGGAATCGCCCCCGTCGAGCTCCGCGAGAAGGAGGGCCTCGCCCTCCTCAACGGCACCGACGGCATGCTCGGCATGCTGGTCATGGCCCTCGCCGACCTCCAGCGCCTCTACACCACCGCCGACATCACCGCAGCCCTCTCCCTGGAGGCGCTGCTCGGCACCGACAAGGTGCTCGCCCCCGAGCTGCACGCCATCCGCCCGCACCCGGGCCAGGGCGTCGCCGCGGCGAACATGAGCGCCGTCCTCAAGGGCTCCGGCCTCGTCGGCCACTTCCAGGAGGAAGAGGCCCCCCGCGTCCAGGACGCGTACTCGGTGCGCTGTGCCCCGCAGGTCGCGGGCGCCGGACGGGACACCCTCGCCCACGCCCGCCTGGTCGCCGGCCGTGAGCTCGCCTCCGCCGTCGACAACCCGGTCGTGCTGCCCGACGGCAGGGTGGAGTCCAACGGCAACTTCCACGGCGCGCCCGTGGCGTACGTCCTGGACTTCCTCGCCATCGCCGCTGCGGACCTCGGCTCGATCGCCGAGCGGCGTACGGACCGGCTGCTCGACAAGAACCGCTCGCACGGTCTGCCGCCGTTCCTCGCGGACGACGCGGGCGTGGACTCGGGCCTGATGATCGCCCAGTACACCCAGGCCGCCCTGGTCAGCGAGATGAAGCGGCTCGCCGTGCCTGCCTCGGCCGACTCGATCCCGTCGTCGGCGATGCAGGAGGACCATGTCTCGATGGGCTGGTCGGCCGCGCGCAAGCTGCGTACCGCCGTCGGCAATCTGAACCGGATCCTGGCCGTGGAGCTCTACGCGGCGACCCGCGCCATCGAGCTGCGGCGCCATCTGACCCCCGCGCCCGCCTCACAGGCCGCCATCGCGGCCCTGCGCGCGGCGGGCGTCGAGGGCCCGGGCCCGGACCGTTTCCTCGCGCCGGACCTGGAGGCGGCGGATGCGTTCGTACGGGACGGCAAGCTGATCGCAGCGGTGGAGCCGGTGACGGGCCCGCTGGCCTGATTCGCGTGACTGGGAGCTTCGCCTCCAGACCCCCAGTCCTCACCAGACCCCCAGTCCTCAATCGCCGGACGGGCTGAAAATTTCAGCCTCGTCGGCGATTGAGGTGTGGGTTTGGGGGCGGGCCCAGTCAGAAGAGCGCCGCTCCGTCGCGGCGGCGGACCGAGTACGTCACAAACCCCACGCCTACGCCCAGAAACGTCATCCCGCCGATCAAATACGGCGTGGTGTCGAACGTGCCCGTGTCGGCCAGCGCCAGCTCCTGCGCCGACGTATTCGCGTCAACCCTGTGTCTCTGCACCGCTTCCCGCTCGGACATGGCGTTTGCCGAGGGTACGAACCACAGCGCACACAGCACAGTCCCTGCGGCAGTGGCGGTAAGAAGCGGTCGACGTGCGACGGACACGGACTCGATCCCCCTTGAGGCATCCTCGAATTGGCCGGGTGCGCTGATGCTAGTGAACGCAGCGGGTCGTGGGAAAGCCACGGGATGCAGAGCTCTACCCTCCCTCGTATGACCACTTCTGAGACATCACGATATGTACGGCTTCGAGTGGAATTGGTGCTGGAGGTGGAGGACCCCGACGCACTGACCGGCGCAGCGCTCGAACGCATCGCATCCGACGAGTTCATGCCGGACGAGGAGCGGGCACACGCCAAGTCGGCGGTCCGGGAGGATGCTGCCGAGGCGATCGCGTATCTCGTCGACCCCTTCGACATGGTCAGCGAGGTGCCGGGGGTGGACCTCGCGCAGGCCTCGTGGAGCAGCGAGCAGATCGAGTACGACCCCGATGCGGAGGACTGGGACCTCGACGAGGAAGATGGAGTCTGAACCGGAGCCCGGCAAAATGCGTGGCGTGTTCGAGGCGCGCTGCAACCGGTGAGGCCACGGCTGCGTCGGTGAGTGTCGATGAGTGGTGTTGCCCACATCGAATGGAGATGTGGAACCGGGCATCCCGAAATGGGTGTTTCTTCAAGCAGTGGGTCAGGGGAATCGGCGACGATGGAGAAGCGTGTGATGACGGACAGCAAGCGGCGCAGGGGCCTGATGGCCGCGTCCGCGGTGCTCGGCGGCGTGCTGGTGATATCGGCCTGCAGCGGCGGGGACAAGGGCGGCAGCGCTGACGGCTCGAAGAAGTCGCAGGCCCAGGTCGACGAGGCGGCCGCCAAGGATGCCTCGAAGGCCCGAATAACCATCTCGCCGAAGAACGGCTCCACCAACGCCAGCATCAACAACGGCACCAAGGTCACCGTCAGCGACGGCACGCTGACTCAGGTGACCATGACCGCCGCCGGTGGCAAGGTCGTCAAGGGCACGCTGGCCGGCGACGGCAAGAGCTGGCAGCCGGACGAGCAGCTGGACCGCTCCGCCACGTACAAGATCTCCGCCACGGCGAAGGACTCCGACGGCCGGGAGGCCCACGAGAACTCCTCCTTCACCACGGTCTCGCCCGCGAACAGCTTCATCGGCAACTTCACGCCGGAGGACGGTTCCACCGTTGGCGTCGGCATGCCGGTGTCGATCAACTTCAACAAGGCGATCACCAACAAGAAGGCCGTGCAGTCCGGGATCACCGTGTCGTCGAGCAGCGGCCAGGAAGTCGTCGGCCACTGGTTCAACGGGCAGCGCCTCGACTTCCGCCCCGACCAGTACTGGCAGGAGGGCTCGACCGTCACCCTCAAGCTGAAGCTCGACGGGGTCGAGGGCGCGAACGGCGTCTTCGGTGTCCAGCAGAAGACGGTCACCTTCAAGATCGGCCGTAACCAGGTCTCCACCGTCGACGCGTCGGCCAAGACGATGACGGTCACCCAGGACGGCAAGACGATCAAGACCATCCCGATCTCCGCCGGTGCCCCGGACAACCCGACGTACAACGGCCAGATGGTGATCTCCGAGAAGTTCAAGGAGACCCGGATGGACGGCTCGACGGTCGGCTTCAAGAAGAAGGACGGCAAGGGCGAGTACGACATCAAGGACGTCCCGCACGCGATGCGGCTGTCCACGTCGGGCACGTTCCTCCACGGCAACTACTGGGGTGCCGACTCGATCTTCGGCAGCGCCAACACCAGCCACGGCTGTGTCGGCCTGAACGACGTGAAGGGCGCGGGCGACCCGGGCCAGCCCGCCGCCTGGATGTTCGACAACTCGATGGTCGGCGATGTCGTCATCGTGAAGAACTCCCAGGACAGGACCATCCAGCCCGACAACGGCCTGAACGGCTGGAACATGAGCTGGAGCGCGTGGAAGGCCGGCTCCGCGGTCTGAGCCACTGCGTACGCTGGAGGGCGGCGGCACCCCAGGGGTGCCGCCGCCCTCGTCTGTCCGCTGACTTCCCTATAGGGAACGGGATTTGACGATCACTCAGCGCGTCGACCGCGGCCACTGAGCGGGCCACTCAGCAGGTCGCTCGGTGGGCCACTCAGCAGGTCGCTCGGTGGGTCACTCAGTGGGGCGGTCGGTGGGTCCATCGGCTCGTGCGTCAGATCTCGCATCGGTCACTTCGTCCACGCCCCAGCCGGCCAGCAGCCGCAGCGACTCGGCCGACCGGCTGCCGGGCTCCGCGTGATAGGTGACCAGTGACACGTCGTGCTCGTCGGGCAGCGTCAGCGTCTCGTACGACAGGGTCATCTCGCCCACCAGCGGATGGTGCAGCCGCTTCGCGCCATGGCCCTTCTCCGTGACCGTGTGCGCGGCCCAGAGTCTGCGGAACTCCTCGCTCCTGACCGACAGTTCGCCGATCAGTCCGGGCAGCTGCGGGTCGTCGGCCGAGCAGCCCGCGTACATCCGCAGCACGCTGACGACCTCGGTCGCCTTCGCGTCCCAGTCGACGTACAGATCACGTGCGTTGGGGTCGAGGAAGACGAGCTTGGCCATGTTTCGCTCCTGTGGCGGCAGCGCAGCGATGTCGCCGAGGAGGGCGCGGGCCATCCGGTTCCAGGCCAGGATGTCCAGCCGCCGCCCCAGGACGTACGCGGGCACCCCGTCCATTGCATCGATCAGATGCTGGATCGCGGGCCTCACCTGCTGCGGCCGCCCCATCCGCCGGTGCTTCTTCTGCTTCGGCTTGGCCAGGTGGGTCAGATGGTCGCGCTCGGCTTCGGTCAGCCGCAGCGCCCGCGCTATCGAGTCGAGCACCTCGGTGGACACATTGCGGCCGTTGCCCTGTTCCAGCCGCGTGTAGTACGCGACGGACACCCCGGCGAGCTGGGCCAGCTCCTCACGGCGCAGCCCTGGGACTCGGCGGTGGCGGCCCAGCTGTGGCAGGCCCACGTCCCCGGGCTGCAGCCGGGCGCGGCGGGAGCGGAGGAATTCGCTGAGTTCGGCGCGCTGGTCCATGGAGCCAGTATTACGGCCGGGGAGCCTGACAAGCCTGACCCTGTCAGTGGTACGCACGCGGGACGTAGGCACAACAGAGGGCTGGGTAGCTGGTGCACCTGGCGGCACGCTCGTAGGCATGACCACCACCGTTTCCGCATACGCCGCTCCCGCTGCCAAGGCGCCGCTGGAGCGAACCACCATCCCGCGCCGCTCCGTCGGCGAGCACGACGTACTCATCGAGATCAAGTACGCCGGCATCTGCCACTCCGACATCCACCAGGCACACGACGGCTGGGCCGAGGGCATCTTCCCGATGGTGCCGGGCCACGAGATCGCCGGCATCGTCGCCGAAGTGGGCCCCGGCGTGACGAAGTTCGCGGTGGGCGACCGGGTGGGCGTCGGCTGCATGGTCGACTCCTGCCGTGAGTGCGACAACTGCAGGGCGGGTCTGGAGCAGTACTGCACCGGCGGAAACGTCGCCACGTACAACGCACTCGACAAGAACGGTGAGCCGACCTATGGCGGCTACTCCACCCATATCGTTGTCGACGAGGCCTTCACCCTGCGCATCCCCGACGGCCTGTCGCTGGATGTCGCGGCCCCGCTGCTGTGCGCCGGCATCACCCTCTACTCGCCGCTCGCCCACTGGCAGGCGGGCCCCGGCAAGAACGTCGCCATCGTCGGCCTGGGAGGCCTCGGCCACATGGGTGTCAAGATCGCCCATGCGCTGGGCGCCGAGGTAACGGTGCTCAGCCAGTCGCTGCGCAAGCAGGAGGACGGGCTGAAGCTGGGCGCCGACCACTACTACGCGACCGGCGACGAGTCGACCTTCGAGAAGCTGGCCGGCAGCTTCGACCTGATCGTCTCCACGGTGTCGGCGCCGCTGCCCTTCGACAAGTACCTCTCGCTGCTCAAGACGGACGGCGCGCTGGTGAACGTCGGCGCGCCCGAGGAGCCCGTCTCGCTGAACGTCTTCTCGCTGATGGGCGGCCGCAGGTCCCTCGCGGGCTCGGGCATCGGCGGCATCCGTGAGACCCAGGAGATGCTCGACTTCTGCGCCGGGCACGGCTTGGGCGCGGAGATCGAGCTGATCCGGGCGGACGAGATCAATGAAGCGTACGAGCGGGTGCTGACGAGCGACGTCCGCTACCGCTTTGTGATCGACGTGGCGACGATCTAGCTAGGCGTCGTCGTTCCCGGTGCCCCGGTCGCGGCGGATCCGCTTTGTGCGGATCCACCGCAACCGGGGCGTCGCGGCTCGCGGCCCAGGACCGCGGACCGCCGGTCGATTACCCGAGCGGTAATCGACCGGGTGCGTGCACCCCGGCAGGATCGAGGACATCCCACCGGCAGCACGAGGAGGACCTCATGAGCGCGTACGCCATCGGCAACCTGCGGCCCCCGGCCCGCCTCGACGCCGAGATCTTCGACTACATGGAGCGCATCCAGGCCACCCTCGACCCCTTTGGCGGCGCGTTCCTCGTCCACGGTGCCCCCGAGCGCGAAGTGCGCGAGGGCGAGTGGCCCCAGGCGCTCGGCATCATCGCCTTCCCGTCGATGGACGCCGCCCGCGGGTGGTACGACTCCCCGGCGTACCAGGAGCTCATCACCCTGCGCACCCGGCACATGGCGGGCGATGTCCTGCTGATCGACGGGGTACCGGACGGCTACCGGGCGTCGGCGACCGCGGACCGCCTCAGGCAGGCGCAGGCCGGGGCGGCATGACCGCCGTGATCACGATTCCGGCGTATGGCAGACCGCCTCCACGTTGTTGCCGTCCGGATCCCTGACGAACGCGCCGTAGTAGTCCGGGTGGTACTCGGGCCACAGCCGTGGCTCGTGCAGCACTTCCGCCCCTGTCTCGACGGCCGCCGCGAGGAAGGCCCTTACGCCCCCGCGGTCGGCCGCCGAGAAGGCTATGTGCGCCTCGCGCGCCCGCCCCTCCGTCGTCACCGGTCCGATCCAGAACGTCGGCCTCGTCGTGCCGTAGCCGATCACCTGGCCGAAGTCGAGCAGCCGCTTGCCGCCGAGCGGTGCGAGCACGCGGTCGTAGAAGGCGGCACTGGCCGCCGGGTCCGCCGCTTGTACCGAGATGTGATCAATCATGGGCCGATCGTGACACAGGCCACTGACAATCGGCGGTCTGGCACTGATCAACTGCGCTGGGCGGGAACCGTGAGGGACTGAAGGTGCCGACGGAGGATGTCGCGCGCGGCATTGGGGGCGATACCGCCCGGGTACGGCATTCCCCCGAAGGCCAGACCGTCCAGAAGCGCGGCCAGCCGCAGCGTCTCCAGCTCGATGTCGAGGTCGGCGGGAATGCCGCCGGACTTCTGGGCCTCGTACAGCACCCGAGCGATCAGCTCGCGCATCTCGTCATACATCCTGCGGGCGCACGGCCGGAATTCGGGGCGGGTGCATGCGGCGGTGACGAACGCCGTCCAGAGCACGGCTTCTTCGCGGCGAGTCTCGTCGAGGGGGAGGAATTCGGCGAGCAGTTCCTCGGTGCGGGCCCGGCGGTCGATACCGGCGTCCGGGTCGAGTAGCTGCTCGGCATGGCTGCGGATGCGGTTGTCGATGCGCCGCCGCAGCTCCTCCATCGTAAAAATCATCAGCTCGGTCTGGCCGGCGAAGTAGTGCCGCACAGACCCGATGGCCAACCCCGCCTCCTGGGCGACGTTGCGCAGTGAAGCGCTCTCCAGCCCGTCCCGGCCCACGATGCGCAGCACTGCCTGCGCAACGTCCTGACGTCTGGTTTCGGCTACGACAACCTTTGGCATATGGTTTTTATAGCACGGTCGCGCTAAATTAACCGCGCTCGCTGGAGATGCGAGCGGGCCGGAACAGAGGGGGAGCAGTAGTGAATGTCTGGCTACTCGTCACGATCATCGCCGTCGTGGCAGTCGCGGTGGTGGTCAAGCGGCTGAGGGGCGAGCCGCTCAACGCCCGCGACTTGTTCGCACCGCCGCTGGTACTCACTGGACTCGGGATCTGGGCACTCACTGAAGTCGAGGGACTGTCCGGGACCGACCTCGGCTGGGTGATCGCTGGAGCGGTAGTAGGTGTGGGGCTCGGAGCGGTGCGCGGAGCAACCATCCAGGTCTACCCCAAGGACGGGATTCTCTTTCAGCGCTACACGGGCAGGACGTTCCTCGTCATCGTCGGGTCCCTGGTGGTGATGGCGGGCTTCGGCTTCCTCGCCGTGCGGATGGGCATGCACGAGCAAGCGCGGCCGATCAACCTGTCCATCGGCGTCGGCTTCCTGGGCGAGGCGCTGGTTGTCGGCGCGCGTGGCCTGGCGAGCGGAGTCCCCTTCGCCCCCGAGAAGCCGAGCCTGCTGGACAAATACTCCGGGCGCTGAGGCGTCCGCCTGAGCTCCAGCCCCAGCCTCCCGCTTCAGTCGGCTGTCAGCAGTCGGAGCCCGCCGAGCGCGGCAGCCGGTAGGGCGAGTCCAGTCGGTACTCGCCAGCCCTGCGCACCGTCAGCCGCGTCCACTCGCCCTCCTGTCGCAGACAAGCCCCCTGCGCCCGCAGCCACGGCGAGTACGCCACCCGCACCGTCACGGACCCGGCCGCCGGCATCCGTACCACCAGCTCCGCGTCGTCGCCGCGCACCACCGTGCCCGGCGCCGACACGAGCGGAACCGCGTCCCGCACCCGGTAGACCGTCCAGCCCTCGTCCTGCCACACGGGCTCCAGCCAGTCGGGGGCGCTCCTGACGATCGCCGCCTCGCCCTCGGCGGGCCCGTCCGGGCGCCCGTGGTGCAGCACGACAAATCCGACCGCCCAGCGGTCCAGCCACTGCCGGTACGTCGTCAGGGTCAGCGACCCGTCGTAGAAGAGCCGCCCCCGCTCCACGTCGAGCTGGCGGTTCCAGCCGCGGGCCATGGCGATGTGCGGCGCGAGGACGGTCGCCTCGCGGTGGTTGCGGGCGGGGACGACCTCGACCCGTGTGCGGTCGGCGCCGAGCCGCTCGAGCTCCCGTACGACACCATCCGTGTGCGCGGCCCATGCGGGGACGTCGTCGGAGACGACCAGATCGTCCTCGGTCTTGTCGATCAGCCAGTACGTGTTCACGGCGAGCGCGATTGCGAGCACCGCGGGCAGGAGCCTGCCGAGCGCGCCGAGCCTGCCGGCCACGCGGAGCCTGCCGCGCCCGCCCGCGAGCACTGCGGCGAGCAGCACCGGTGGCCCCACGAGACCGACCAGACGCTCCACGTTCGTGCCGATCGGCGAGGCGATGAGATACGTCAGGACGACCCCGACGCCGTACACCCCGGCTCCGTACCGCACCACCCGCCACTCGCGCGGCGCAGCGACGGCCACAGCGGCGGACGCGAGCAGCGGCATCCACAGCTTGCCCGGCGCCATGGGCTGTTCGCCCTCGAAGGGGAAGAGCAGCGTCACCGCCCCGACCACCACGAACGGCGGCAGTACGAGTGCCGCGCCCCTGCGCCACTGCCGGTCCAGCAGATACGCCGCCCCCGCCACCACCAGGAACAACCCGGCGACGGGACTGGCCGTCGTCGCGAGCGTTGCGAACGCCGCCGCGAGCGCGGTCCGGCGTACATACAGCAGGGCGAGCAGCCCGATCGCGACGCCGAGCGCGAAGGTCGTACGCCCGGAGGCGACGTTGCACCAGAGCGCGACCGCCCCGAGCACGGCGGGCCACACCGGCCGCCGCACCCCGCTGCGTACGAACAGACGGGCCAGCACCCAGGTCCCGGCGAGCCCGGCGGCCACCGAGACGGCGCGTACGCCGAAGACGGCCATCAGCGGCGGAGTCAGCAGGCTGTAGTTGGCGGTGTGGGTGCCGCCGTACCAGGAGAGGTTGTACGCGGAGGCCGGGTGCCGCTCCATGAAGCCCGCCCAGGCGAGCTGCGCCGCCAGATCGCCGCCGCCGGTCGCGAGCCAGAGGGCCCACAGGACGTACAGCGGCACGACGACGGCCGTCGCGACGAGCGGGACGCGCCACCTCGATGGTGCGTCCCGCTCGACTGCGTCTGTCAGTGCGGTGTGAGACCGCTCGCTGATCCCCACGGCACAAACCCTAGTCCGGCCTCATCCCGCACAGCTGATCACGCCGCCGGGGTCGGGCTGGTACAGCCAGTACACGATGAATCCGTGCACCAGCAGCAGCGCGGCCGCGGCCACCGCGCTCAGACCCACGACCCAGGTCACTGCCCCGGCGCGCCGCACGAGCCGGTCGGAGAGGAACAGTGCGACGAGGGCGCACGCCAGTCCGCCGTATGCCGTGACGTACATCTGCCGGCTGACCGGCAGGTCGTGGCACGCGGCCCACTGCGCGGACATGTGCGCGTCGTCGGCGCCGAAGTAGCCGACGGTGGCGAGCAGACCGACGACGACCAACAGTGGTGCGGTGATGGCGATTTCGGGTGCGGAAGTGGGTTGGTTCTCGACCATGCGGCGATCATTCCTGAGACGCCCTGGGGGCGCCCCTCGAGCTCCGTGTCAGCAGTGCTTCGTGGAACCGCCGTCGTTCAGATTCAGGCTGTACGCCCAGCCGTTGACCGACCACTCCCCTCCACCGCGCCGAGGCGGACGACGAGTTTGCCGAAGTGATGGCCCTGCTCGAGATCCTCGTGGGCCGTCCTGATCTCGTCCAGTGCGTACACATGGGTGGGGCCGAGCGGCGTGTCTCCGCCGGCGATGCGGTCGAGGTGGCGCTGGAGTACGCCGACGGGCAGGTCGGCGGCGTCGCCCGAGTAGCCGGTGAGCCGTACGCCCGTCGGGATGTAGCCGATCGGGTAGAAGTTCGGCACGATCCACTGGTTGGACAGCATCCCGGTGAAACAGACGGTGCCGTGGACGCGAGTGGCGGCCAGGGTGTCGGGCAGCGTGGGCGTGCCGACGAGCTCGAGGGCCCCGTGGACGCCCCCGGGGACGATCTCGCGCACCTGGGCGGCGATGCTGCCGTCGTCGACAAGCGGGTGGTCGATGCCGTGGTCGGCGAGGGCGCCGGTGCGGCTCGCGCTGCGGGTGGTGGCCAGGACGGTCGCCCCGATTTCCCTGGCCAGGGTCGCGGCGGCCAGGCCGAGCGCGGAGGTTCCGCCCCGGATCAGCAGCGACTGGCCCGGTCGCAGGTCCAGGCCCGTGGTCAGCGACCCGTACGCGGTCTGCAGCGTCTCCGGGACTGCGCCGAGGGTCTCCCAGGGCAGTCCGGAGCGGAAGGGAATCACCTGGGAGCGCGGCACCACGGTGTACTCGGCGTAGCCGCCGTCGAAGGTACGGCCCATGCCGCCCATCATGGCCACGACCTGCTGTCCGGGACGCAGTTCGCCGTCCGGGTCGGCGTCGATGGTTCCGGTGGCCTCGATGCCGAGGACACGGGGGAAGGTCACCCCTTCGGCCAGGCCGAGGCGGGTGTGCAGCTCGGAGCGGTTGAGGCCGAACGCCTCGATCTTGATCCGCACCCAGCCCCGGGGCGGCTCGGGGATCGGGAGCCGGCGAATGTGCAGCTGGTCCACAGGCCCCGGCTTGTCGAGCACAACTGCCCGCATCGTCCTGTCCACGGCGTTCTCAGTCTCCTTCGGTCATGCACCCCGGTCCGCCATGAGGAACGGCTCCAACAGACCGAGCAGGGCCTCGGGGCGGTCCAGCGGGATGATGTGGCCACAGTCCTCGACGATATGACCGACGAGATCGTCGGTGACGGGCCGCAGCTGCTTTTCGAGTGCGGCCCCGACGGGGTGGGCGCCGATCGCCATGGTGGGAACCGTGAGCCGGGCCGATTCGACCGCATCACGGATCTGCCGGGCGCTGGTGTGCAGGGCGCGGTAGTACGAGAAGGCGCAGCGCAGAGCCTCGGTACCCGTATAGGCGCTGACGAAGGCGTCGAGAATATCGGGGCGCACGCCCCGGCCGCGGGTCCCGGAGTCGAGGAACCAGCTGACGTACTCCGCTTCGTGACCGCTCAGAACGGACTCCGCGAGGCCCGGCACGGCGTGGAAGCCGAACCACCAAGGCGCTCCGTCGGCAAGGAACACCTCGGCCCCGGGCAGCCTGCCCAGCAGCGACTCCATGACGACCAGCCGCCGGACGAGGCCGGGCCGCCGCATGGCGAGCAGAAAGGCCGGCGGGGAGCCCGCATCGATGCCCACCACCGCTGCGGAGGTCTCGCCGAGTGCGTCCAGGAGGCCTTCGGCGTCGGTGGCGAGGCTGCCGGCGTCGTAGCCGTCCGTCGCCCGGGTGCTGGCGCCGAACCCCCGCATGTCCGGTGCGATGACCCGGTGCCGCCCGGCCAGCCGGCCGATGACTTCGCCCCAGACCTGCCAGGTGTGGGGGAATCCGTGCAGCAGCAGCACGGCGGGTCCGTCACCGGCGATCGCCACGTTGAGCTCAACGCCGTTGGTCGCGATACGGCGCAGCTCGACCGCGGCGGGGCGACGTTCTGCGGGGCGACCTTCTGCGGGGCGACCTTCTGAGGACAGGGATGCGGGGCCGGACATGGCGCCTCCTAGGCAGTTACCAATGGTGACAAGGAAACGCTAGGAAACTACGGTGGAGGCGCCAAGACCGTACTTTCCCCACAGGTGGTGAGCTCGAGGTGACTTCCCAGGCCGGGCCTGCCTCCGGCAGCACGCGCGGTGATCTGTTCGACCCGCAGTGCCCGACCCGTCAGCTGCTGGACCGGATCGGTACGAAGTGGACGTCGATGGCCGTCAAAGTGCTGGCCCAGGCTGCCCCTGACGAGGTGCGCTTTGCCGAGCTCCAGCGCAGGATGCCCGGCGTCTCGCAGAAGATGCTCTCAGTGACGCTGCGGAGCCTGACCCGTGACGGGCTGATCACCCGCCGGGTGGAGCCGACCGTTCCGCCGCGCGTGCATTACCAACTCACCGAGCTCGGACTGTCGTTGGAGGTGGCGCTCGCCACGGTCCGGGCATGGGCAGAGGAGCACATGGCGGAAATCGACCGGGCCAACGAACTCAGTGAGGAACACGCCGCGGCCGACGGCTGAGCGGGGCGTCCATGGGACGGCGAAGGCCTCAGGCCATGCCGGTGCCATGCGGATGTTCGTGTTCGGTGGCTTCCTTGATGTTGCCCAGCGAGGTGAGGATGGCCGCCCGCTGCTTCTTCGGCAGGTTCAGGACCTTGTACATGGCCTTCATCGACATCGCACCCTTGGCCGGCTCCTCCACCCGCATGTGGTGCGAGAGCCTGGTACCGCCGTTCTCGGGCTCCAGGTGGTAGTCCCAGTAGGCGCGGCCGCCCGTGCCCCGCTTCTCCTCCTTCATGGGCAGGAAGGACACCCAGGCGAAGTCATGGCCGAGTTCCACCTTCGTGACCTCGGACGGGGCATCGAATTTCGTGGGCCCGAACTTCTCGTGCGCCATCCAGCGGACCCCGATCTCCAGCGGACCGTCGAACTCGATCCCTTTGGTGATGCTCTTCGGCCCGGCGAATTCCGGATGCCGCCGTACGTCCGTGACGACCGACCACACCTCGTCGGGAGTGGCGTCCACATGCACGCTCTCGGTGATCTCGGACAGTGTCATCGCGCACCTCCACGTGGTTCTCCCTCGAGCATGCGCCGTCGGCCACCGCGCTGCCACACTCGGCCGACCGGGGGGCCCGGTCGGCTACCGCCGAGCCGGGCGCTACGCTTCCCGCCGACTGAATACACGGGTTTTGGGGGATGGGGCGGGGATGGGACGAATAGGTCCGAGACGGGTGCTGGTCACTGTGGTGGCCCTGGGTGCCGGTGTCTTCTTGCTCGGCGGCGGCTTGATGCGGTTGGAGACACGACTGACGGGTGTGCCCGGACATTTCCGGGCCGAGCGTTGCGAGATCTCGGAGTCCCGGCACGGCGACGACGGTTTGCTGTGCACCGGATCCTTCGAGGCTGAGGACGGTTCCTTCCGGATCGCGCAGGTGGACGTCGAGACCGTCTTCGACGAAAAGCCGACCGAGCCGGTTGCTGCCACAGTCGACGGTCCCTCGGCGACAGTGGCAGTCGAACACCGAACCGGAGCCTGGCTGCTCCCGGCCGCCACCGGTCTGTTCTGCCTCATTGTCGGGGTGCGGAACGTGGTGGTGGCTGTGCGGCACACGCGGCGCTCCGGGGCGTCCGCGGCGAGTGGCACCGCGGAGGCGGAGCCATCTGCGAAGTCACCGGCCTGAGTACCTGGGGTCCTCCACGGGCGCCGCGTCACTTCTCGGCCCACTCGAGTACCGCTGCGGCGAGGCCCTCGGGCTGGAAGTCCGTGAGGGGAAACAGGACTCGATGGACTGTGACCTTCGTGATCGCCACCCGCTGGTGGCTCCCGGGTGTGGCTCGCTTCGGCCGTCAGGCCGATTGCGATACCCCAGGAGGCACGCCGCAGTCGGTACGTCGTCGTCCGCACCTTGCTGGAAAGCCCTCCGCCGGAGCGGCACCGCGGGCGCAGACCGTCCTGGTGCCGCGTAACTGACCCACCGCGGAGCCTGACTGGCGGTGCCCCGACGAACCAGTCAGCCGCGTAGCGAGCGAGTGAGAAGCCTTCTCCCGCACGCCAAACCGGGCCCGGGCCCAACCGGAGGACCTGGTTTCACCTCATCGGCTGCCATAGAGGCCGACCGATAGGCCTATCGGCTTACCCGACAGGTCGGGCCCATTCCGTCCTTGTAACGTCAGTCCATAGGCGCCGAGCTACACCGAATTACCAGACAGTTACTTACCGAACCTTGCTGTGGATCAAATCGGGCCGGATCTGCTGCCGTGTCCACACTGGTGGGCCAGAAATGCAGAAGGGGAATGAATTGGCACTCGGCAAGATGGCTTCAAAGGTGGCTTTAGGGGTAGTTGTCGTTGGGGTCTCCACTTCGGCCGTCGCTCCTGCTTCTACGGCAACCCATGAGACACGGAACATAAAGTTCACATCCAAGCGGCTCAGTGGCGGCCCAATTGAGTGCGCGTCCGAAAATCCCGGACTGGCAAATTCTCTCACTCGAGACATGGTGAAGTCGCTCGAAAATCGCGCCAGTCAAGCCTCGGTGGTGCTGTATGACCGAACCACCCATACCTCCTGCACGTACGGCGCGGACAAACACTACGATTCTGCGAGCATGGTCAAGCCGATAATTTTGGGGGCTCTGCTCCTGGACAGAGGTGTTGATCTGTCCGAGGATGAGCAGTACCTGGCCAGTCAGATGATCGTGAACTCGGACAACGAGGCTACGTACGCCTTGTGGGACAGCCTGGGCCCCAAAACCATCCAGAATTTCCTGGACAAGGCCGGAATGAAGAACACCAAGCTCGACGAAGCCGGCTACATGGGCCTGACTCAGGTCACCGCAAGGGACCAGGCCAAACTGCTTGAGCTGCTCACCGCCAAGGACAACACGGTCCTGAACGCCGAAGAGCGCACCTACATCCTGGGCCTTATGCGTGACGTGCAGGAGGACCAGCGGTGGGGAACGCCCGCCGGGGCTCCGTCGGACGCTGCCGTACAGGTCAAGAACGGGTGGCTGCAGCGTTCCCAGGCGCGGCTCAAGGACCCCTGGGACCGGGGAGATTGGAAGGTCAACAGCATGAGCGCGTTCACCGGCCATGCCTACGACTATGGCCTCGTGGTCCTCACCGAGAACAACAGGGTCCCTGAAGGCGAATCGCCGGAGGTGGGGTGGGACTACGGCATGGCTACGGTCGAGGGCGTGGCAAAGGCCATCCACCATGACCTGTACCCGGACCAAACTCCCCGGGCTACCGGCCATCAGATCCAGTGACGGGGCTGGGTGGGAGGTGGAAACAGCCGGGTGGACCCCAAGTCCGTTGAACGCTGGGTCGATCCGGGCCGCACCCGCGGCGCGCCACGGCCATGCCGGCGGCAGAGACCACACAATGACGTGCTCAGCGTTGTGGCGCCGGGCTCTGCGGCTGTGGATGCGGTACCGCTCCATTTGAGGTCTGCGGCTGCGGCAACGGGGCTGCCCACTTCAGGACACTGTCCAGCTCGGGCAGCTGCGCGCCGGAGAACTTCAGAATGAGGGCCGCTTGGAGATGGGCTCTGAGCGGGCCATCAACCTCTTCCAACAGACGAACCGCTTGGCCCGCGTCGCGCTCCGCCTTCATGTCCTGCTGGAGCTTCTCCCCCTGCTTCTCCAGATGCTTCAGTGCTGCGTCAGCCCGGCGACACTGTCGGTCAACCACTCGGCTCAGGGTGGGGGCGTGAAGCCGGCGGACCGGTCCAGGTGAAACGGGGGGCCCTGGGCCGTGGGGGTCCACCCTGGCGGAGAGCGAGTTCGACGGCGTGAGCAACGTCGCATGGCAGCACGGACTTGGCCTGGCGCCCGAACCAGTTGCTGGCGTGCGGCTGGTTGGTGGTGACCACGAGCGTGGTCCCGGGGGCGTCTGCATGCTCGACAGCGAAGGTGCACGGTGCCCGCACTTGCTGCCGACTGACGCCGTCGCACGCGCCGCGCGGCGGCCCAGGCCATGCGATCGAGCGCCACGGTGGATCAGTCGTAGCACGGGTCGCCGACAGTGCGTGCAGCCCGTGCCTGTCGAAGTCGACATGCCCCAGGTAAGCCCCAACTCGCCCCACCACCCTCCTAAAGCGGGTGTCGCAGGTTCGAATCCTGCCGGGGGCACCAGCGAAAAGACCCCGGACCGATCTTGGTCCGGGGACTTTGACATCTGCATCTGGGGGAGCACCAGCGGCCGTGCATCGGCAGATTTACAGACCGCGCGGGGCGTCCCCTATGAGCATGACATCTCCGCCACCCAGGGCCGCCGGCCCCGCAGGGCCCCACCAATACCCGAACAGATGGTGCAGGTCGGTCTTGTGCGTTGCTCTTGGCGTACGGGTACAGCCAGTGCGGAGACCAACAGGGCTCCGCACTGACTACGGCGTGAAGACCTGCTCCAGGCGGTGGATGGCGCCGTCCTCGCCGGTCTCATACCTGAACACCAGGCCGGAGTCGGGGTGCGCATTGATCCAGTCGATCAGTTCCTGCACGCCGATCCGCTGGTTCTCACTGCTGTCGGTGATGGGGTTGGTGGCGGTGACATACGCGGCCTGGTCGAGAGCCCAGCGGCTGTGCTCGCCTGTGACGACGAAGGGCGCGCCGTCAGTGTCCTTCCCCGGGCATCCCCAGGCACCGTGCTCAATGACCAGGTTCACCTTCCCGGTGCTGCCGTCGAGTTCCTCAACTCGGTAGACGGCGATCTCGTCGGGGTCGACCCGGTCCGGGCTCGGCGGCTCGCTGGCACAGTCAGGGGCGGGCGCGCTGGTCGCGGCTGATCCGGTGTGCTTGGCGTCTGGCTTGCCAGTGGGCGTGCCGCTACCGCCCGAAACGGGCGACGAGGGGGCCGTGGCTCCCGCGCTCGGCATCGCGTCGGGCTCCCCGGCAGTCGTGCTTGGCGACGGAGTGGCCTTGGCTCCCGCGCTCGGCGCCGCGTCCGCCCCGGCGGCAGACCCGTCCTCCCTGCACCCGGTGAGCACTGCGGTCAGCGCGACGGCGGCGAGCGCGAGGACAACGGGTCTGAGGCGATTGGCATTCATCTGGACGTCCCCCTGTTCACAGGCGGCCCAATCGGCCGCACCCCGAAGCGGGACCGTAGCAACGGCCTCGTCGCACCGCAGCACTGGGACTCCTGGTGTCACAGAGCCGGGACAAGGCCGTCACGGGGCACGGACGGTGTGACGTGATGACTCGAGACACGACGAAGTGGAGACCCGCCATCAGCCCGCGGCCTAATTGGGGACGCGAAGAAGACGAAAAATACCCCTCCGGATATGTCGATTACTCCGATCTGCTGACAATCAGCGCGTTCTTGTCGAGTGGGGAGGATCGATCGACTGCGCACCGGTCAAGCTCAGCCCTGGGTTCCGTCAAATCGACTGAAACAGGGAGTAAGTCCATGAGTTCAGACAACAGGACAAGGTCCCCGCTGGGGCCCGTGCCACGTCGAGGCAAGTGGAAGGCACGCGGCACGATCGTCTCCCTCGCGCTGGTCCTTGCGGCCGGGGTTGTCAGTCCGGTCGCGGTCGCGGCTCAGAGCATGGGCGAAGGCGTGAACGCGTCGAGCGGTCCGGGCGGCGGAGACGATGGGTGCGAGGGCGGGTCGATCCTCGGCGACAGGGGCCACTGCAGGGGGGCGACGGGTCCGACCGGTCCCGCTGGTCCGACAGGCGCGACGGGTCCGACCGGCGCGACGGGACCGACGGGTCCCGCTGGTCCGACAGGCGCCACGGGACCGACAGGCACCACGGGTCCGACCGGGGCGACGGGTCCGACGGGTCCGACCGGGGCGACCGGGGCAACCGGGGCAACCGGGCCCACGGAGAATGTCGGCGCGAGTATCTTCGCCACAGCGAACCAGGCCATCCCGAGCAGCGCCGCGACTCAGATCACTTTCAATGCCGCCGCCTACGACACGGACGCGATGTTCGATGACACGTCCGACAGTCTGGTGGTCACCACCCCCGGGCGCTACCTCCTCAAGGCAAGGCTTCTCTGGTCCATCACTCCGGCTCCGGGGAGCCGTCAAATGGGCATCTACGTCAACGGCGTTCTCCAGGCCTACGACGAGCAGGACACCGCAGACACCGGGAGCGCTCCTGGAATTTCGCAGGAGGTGTCCACGATTCTTGAGCTGAATGCCGGTGACGTGATCTCCCTCACGGTCTTCCAGAACAGCGGAAGCCCCGCCACCTCTCTCTCCGCATCTAATGGAGGGGCCGTCGTAGCTCCGCAGCTCCAGGCGGAGTGGCAAGCGCCGTAGAAGAGCCCTGGCCCGATGGATTCTGTGACGGCCTGCCGATCCACCCGGCAGGCCGTCACATTGAGCTTCTCAGCTCGCGTGCCCGCGCCGTTGGGGTTGCGCTTCTCCCGCCCCGGCGGAACGTCTGCATGCCGAACCGCATTGGTGACCAGCTCGGACAGCACCACCAGTGCCGTGCCCTCGACCGCGTTGAGGCACCAATTGGCCAGCGCCTTCTGTAACTCGGCACGCGCTCCTTTCACGTTTGCCGGATGGAGAGTCCAACGCCGCACCAGTGGCGGCTCTTTCGCCTGCGTGTCGCCCACCTCGGGTTCCGGTGATCGGTAAACCGGCTGTTCAACCATGCTGGCGACACACAAAGCCCCCGACTTTCACAGTTCAGTGAAAGTCGGGGGCCAGGTGTGAGAGTCCTACAGCCCCACCCAGGCGGCGAGGTGATCGAGGTGTCGGGTGTGCGTCGAGCCAGTGCTTCGCCGAATTCGCCCATTTCGACATGGGCCGACACGGCGTGAACCCTCACGTTGGTCGGACCGAACGACAGCCACAGCACATCCGATGCTTCGCCCACCCGGGAGGCGTATGCGTGTGCCTCTGCCAGCTTTCCGGAGCGCGGGCGGTACCGGTGCAACCGCCGGATTGGACGACCGGCGATCTGGCATCCACAGCTGACATCAACGATGGTGGATTGCAACAGCATTGAGGGGCTGTCAGCGGCGTCGTTCGCGAGTGCCGGCGGATCCGGTGAGAGTTGTGGGCTCCCATCCCGACCACCTTCGCCCCAGGCAGAGCCGAGCAGTCGAGGTCCAGAACGACGGGAGGACGGATGACGCACGGTGAATCTGGAGGATGTCCCCTAAGCTCTTAGCCCTCGCGCTTGCTCCCGATCTCTGCTGCCTTCACGTGTTTCTTCCTGGCGAAATTCGTGCTCCAAGTGCGGTGACAGGCGGCCACATCCATGATCGAAACCTCGCTATTCGCCTCGGCGTGTCCCTCCCAGAGGCCAACTCCGGCACTGCTTGAATCGTCGTATGACTAAGCGCGACGACGCGGCCCTGTTCGGCAACCGATTTTTGACCGAGCCCGCTCCCTCGGAGACTTTCCCCGAGGAAGGCATGGCCGCGACGGACGCAATGAGGCTCGTGGATGTGGATCTCGCCATGGAGGGCGACCCGCAACGCAACCTGGCCACGTTTGTCACTACTTGGATGGAGCCGGAGGCGCAACGGCTCATTGCCGAGAACCTCCACCGCAATTTTATCGACCACGCGGAGTACCCCATTTCCGCCGAGATCGAGCAGCGTTGCGTGCGCATGCTCGCCGATCTCTTCCACGCGCCCGGCAGGACGACCGGATGTCGGACCCAGGGCTCGTCCGAGGCGATCATGCTCGGCGCGCTGTCGCTGAAGTGGAAGTGGCGCGAGCGCCGTCAGGCGGCAAACCTGTCGATCGATCGGCCCAACTTGATTTTCGGCGGGGACGTCCACGTCGTGTGGGAAAAGTTCTGCCGCTACTTCGACGTCGAGCCGCGGATCGTGCCGCTTGCAGAGGGCAAGTACACGATCGGCCCGGAGGACGTGGAGCCCCATCTCGACGAGAACACAATCGGCGTCGTCGCCGTCCTCGGCACCACGTTCACCGGCCACAAGGACGACGTCGTCGGGATCGACAAGCTCCTGCGAGACGTCCGTAAAGAGCGGGACCTCGACATCCCGATCCACGTCGACGGCGCCAGCGGCGCATTCGTGTGGCCCTTCCTCTACCCGGACTCGAAATGGGACTTCCGGCTCGAGCAGGTCCGTTCGATCAATGTCTCGGGACACAAGTACGGCCTGGTTTACCCCGGCATCGGCTGGCTGGTCTTCCGTGAGGAGTCCGACCTGGCCAAGAACCTCGTGTTCTACGAGAACTATTTGGGCAAGACCGACGCGACGTTCACGCTGAACTTCTCCACCGGCGCGTCGATGGTGCTCGCGCAGTACTACAACTTCGTGCGGCTCGGTCGCCAGGGCTACACCTACGTCATGAAGGTGATGCAGGAGAACGCCCATGCGTTGGCGGACAACCTGCGTAGCAGCGGCCGCTTCGAAGTGATCGGCAGCGACCTTGAGCAGTTGCCCTTGGTCGCTTTCCGTCTCGCCGGCAAGCACCCCTACGACGAGTCGGACGTCGCCTGGCAGCTCTCGGCCGAGCGCGGCTGGATGGTGCCGGCGTACACCCTCCCGCCCAACGCGGAGCGGGTGAAGATCATGCGTGCCCTGGTCAAGGAGACCCTGAGCCGCGAGCAGATCGACCGCCTGAGCCAGGACATTGTCGACGCGTGTCGCACTTTGGACGACAAGGGTGCGACTCACGGGATCGAGCGGGCCCAGGTCAAGCGCGGTACCGGCTACTGACGCCCCGCCGCCCCCTGGAGGCGGCCGAGCGGTTCCGGCAGGGCGACGAGAACACGGTCATCGCTCACGACCTGCGGGTCAGCGTCCGGTCGGTACAGCGTTGGCGCAAGGCTTGGTCGCAGGACGGGCCGAGAGCCCTGGCCTCGAAGGGCCCGGCATCGCTGGCGCTGCTCAGCGACGAACTGTTCGCCGTGCTGGAGCGTGAGCCGGCCAAGGGGCCGGTGGCACGGGTGGCCGGACCAGACGTGGACCCTGTCGCGGATCAAGACGCTGATCGGGCGCCGCTTTCACAGGAGCTACACCGTGCAAGGGGTGGCCGCCCTGGCCTGGTACAAGGCCGGCGAGTCCTCGCGGCTGATCTACCGGCCCTGCCCGGACGCCCGGCCCGATGGGCGCAGAAGCTTCTCCTGGAAGGTCCTATGCACCCGACCTCAACCCGGTCGAGGGCATCTGGTCCGTCCCGCGACGCACCACCGTGGCCAATCGTGCCTTCGCCGACCCCGATGACTTGATCACTGCCGTCCGACGCGGCCTCCGCCAGCTCCAGTACCGCCACGACGTCCTCGACGGCTGCCTCACCGGCACCGGCCTCCGACACCAGCCACCATGACGACATCACGCATTCAAGGTCCGTAGGAACGGTGACGGGCTCCAAATAGTTCGCTGGGCGAACTTGTCGACGGCGGTGATAACCATGGCGGGGCGAGGCGGTAGAGCAGGCACAGTCGGCGCTCCTCCGGCTCCTCGGAGGCCCCCGGCGGACCGCGGCCCAGCGGGTCGTCGATCGGCAGGAAGACGGCCGCCCGGTTGTCGGGGAACGCGGCCGCTCGATCCTTGAGGTACCGCCGGACCTGTCGCTTCGCCCGCGGCGCACGTCCGTGGTGCGATGGAACTGGGGGCGGAAAGGAGAGCGATCATGCCCGCAGCGAAGCGAACGAGTGTCGCCGCCCCGGTGTCGGTCCGCCCGCTGGTTGAGCCGGACCTGGATCGGGCCGACGAGATCTTCAGGGTCGCCTTCGGGACCTTCCTCGGGGCTCCTGAGCCGGAGACGTTCTTCGGGACCGCCGACTATGTCCGCACCCGCTGGGCGGCAGATCCACACGCGGCCTTCGCAGCGACAGTCGAGGGCGAGGTCGTCGGATCGAACTTCGCCGCCAACTGGGGCAGCGTCGGGTTCTTCGGCCCGCTGACCGTACGTCCGGATCTGTGGGACAAGGGCATCGGCAGGCGCCTCATGGAACCGGTCATGGCCTGCTTCGACACCTGGGAGAACCGCCACCTCGGCCTGTTCACCTTCTCGCACAGTCCCAAGCACCTCGAGCTCTACCGCCGGTACGGTTTCTGGCCCCGATTCCTTACAGCCATCATGAAGAAACAGGTCGCCGTCAGTGCCGCAGTCCCCGGCCGAGTGCTGTACGGCGAGCTGACCGCCGCTGAGCGGCCCGACGCACTGAGCCTCAGTCGCGCACTGACGGGGGCCGTGTACGAGGGCCTGAGCTTGGAGCGCGAGATCATGGCCACACAGGCGCAGGGGCTCGGTGACACCGTCCTCCTCGAGGGCGCCGACTCCGACCTCGACGGTCTGGCTGTCTGCCACTGCGGAGCGGGGTCGGAGGCCGGTGAGGACGTGTGCTTCGTCAAATTCGGCGCCGTACGCCCTGGCCCGGACGCCGCGGACCGGTTCGAACGACTGCTGAATGCGTGCGAGCAGCTGGCCACCGAGAAGGGACTGGGGCAACTGGACGCCGGAATGAACCTGGCCCGCCAGGATGCCTACCGGCGCATGGTCGACCGTGGTTTCCGTACCTGGCTGCAAGGCGTGACCATGCACAAGCCCAACGAACCTGGCTACAGCCACCCAGACGCCTACGTGATCGACGACTGGCGCTGAGTCCACCGCCATACTCGGCTTCGGGGAAGACCCGATGCCGTCAGGAGACGACTGACACCAGGACTCCACGCTGAACGACCTGCCGCTGACCGCCCGTCACCGTTCCTACTGACCTTGAATGCGTGACGTCATGGTGGCTGGCGTCGGAGGCCGGTGCCGGTGAGGCAGCCGTCGAGGACGTCGTGGCGGTACTGGAGCTGGCTGCCGGTAGTCACCCCCATCGCATCGTCCTCACCCATCACAAGGAGTGGCTTACTCCGCCGTGTTCGACGGAACCAGTCCTGTCCGTTAGGTTCGCGAGAGTATTTGTCCGCTTACCACGGGGGAGGGCGCATGGCGCTCAACGAGAAATGGGGAGAGCTGTTCGGCAACGACAGCCCTAGCTCCGGCACTTCAATGGCCCTGGCCTCGGCCGATGCGCCCGGCGGCTGGCGCGACAACGGCGCTCCCGATCTCAAGGCCAGCGGCGGCCCCTGGACTACGGCCTCCGGCGTCGCCGACGCGCTGCACACCTCCTCTGCCTCCGCGCTGACCGACCTGGAGACTGCCGCCAAGGTCGAGGCGAAGAACACCGAGGGCCTGGACAGCACCAAGGCGATGGACGAGGTCCTCGGTTCCTGGAAGGTGCGTCTCACCGCCGTACGCGACGAGTGTCAGCGCCTCGAGGGCTCTCTCAAGAGCGCGGGCAAGGAGTTCGGCGAGCGGGAGATCGCGACCCGGAAGAAGTTCGAGGGCAGGACCGGGGCACCGAAGTGATCACCTGGCAGCAGCTGGAGAAGCTCAATCTCAAGGAGTACCAGGACGCGGCGGACGGGTGGGGCAAGGTCTCCAGCCGCGCCAATTCCGCCAAGGACCGTGTCGACAACGAGATGCTCGGCAAGCTCCGCGAGACCCAGAAGGGCAAGACCGCTGACGCCGCCATCGGCGACCTGACCCGGCTCAGTCGCAACTACCAGTACATCCACACCGAGTGCGGACTGATCCGTACCGCCCTGAACGGACTCGCCGCCGAACTCGCCGGCCCGCAAAAGAAGCTCAAGGATGCGCTGGCGGATGCCCCCAAGACCTTCACGGTGAAGCCCGACGGCTCCGTCGAGTATCCCGTCTCTTCCCTCATAGTGCCTGCCTCGGGGACGGGCACCGCCAACCCCGGAGCCCCCATCCCGCTCCTCCCCGGCAAGGCCGAAGGCGGCGGCGACGCCAACAAGGCCCTGGCCGAGCAGATCGCCGAGGACATAGCTGCGGCGCTCCGGGAAGCCAACGAGATCGACGGCCGGTACGCGGGCGTCCTGCGCAAACTCAAGATCCCGGACGGGGTCAAGGGCCTCGACATCACCGACGCGATGTTCGCCGATGCCGCCAACGACACCAAGGACCTGCAGAAGGCGTCCAGGTACCGCGAGGAATCGGAGATCCCGAAGGGCAAGTCCCCGACCGAGAATGCCGCGTGGTGGAACAAGTTGTCGCAGGAAGAGCGAGACGAGTACGCCACCATGTACCCGGCCTCCATAGGCGCCCTTGACGGCATCCCCTCCGCCGTCCGGGATGACGCCAACCGCATGGTCCTGGCCGAAACCCGCGCCCAGACCCAACTGGACCTCAACGCAATCGGCCCGGAACCGGAAAAGTACCTCAAGCACCCCAGCCACGGTCGCACTTACAGAAACCCGGCCTGGACCGAATGGTCCGAAAAGCGCGCCCCGTACGTCGCAAAATTGGCGGGCATGGACGCGATCCAGAAGCGATTCGACGCCCCGCCCTCCGAGAAGCTCCCCCAGGCGTTCCTTCTCGGCTTCGACGAGAAGGGCACCGGCCGCGCGATCATCGCCAATGGCAACCCGGACACGGCGACCAACACGGCCGTGTACGTCCCGGGCACGACCTCCAAACTGGAGAGCATCGGCGGGGACATCAACCGGATGACCGAGCTGTGGCGAGCGAGCAACGCCGCGGCCCCGGGCGAGACCACGTCGACCATCACCTGGCTCGGCTACGACGCCCCGCAGAGCATCGTCCCCGAGGCGATGGAGAAGGACTGGGCGTACAACGGCTCACCGAAGCTCAACAACTTCATGGACGGCCTGGAGACAGCCCAGGGCGGCGCCGACAAGAGCCACACAACCGTCATCGGCCACAGCTACGGCTCCACGGTCGTCGGCGACGCCTCCAACAAGGGCGACCTCTCCGCCGACGACATCGTGGTAGCGGGCAGCCCCGGCATGATGGTTGGTGACGCGGACGACCTCGACGCGCCCAAGGGCCACGTATGGTCCGAGGCCGCCTGGAACGACCCGGTACCGGCAGGCGGCAAGGTTGCCGGGCTCGGCGGCTACAAGTGGGGCGTCGAGACCTGGAACGGCATCCCTTTCAACGCGGGGTACGTCCAGACGGTGCCCTCCGACGAGGCGTTCGGTGCACACCGCATGGACGTCGATACCAGCGGGCACAGCGACTATTGGAATCGTGGCTCGCAGAGCCTGAAGAACCAGGCTGCCGTCGTCGTCGGCAACTACAACCGCGTGGAAGAGGACGATTAGTGACACGCATCAGCAGCAGGGGCGGCGCGCGGCGCGCGGTCGGCGCCCTCACCTCCGCGCTCGCCCTGGCGACCATTGCGACGGGATGCTCGAAAGACATGGACGATCTCGGCTACACACCCACCACGCTCGCCGTCGAAGACGCCCGGGCGAAGACCAAGTCCGTCTCCAGCCAGATCTTCGACATGATCGGCCTCAAGCAAGCGAAGACGACAGAACCTGGACCGGGCATCTCCACCTGCGAGGAGGACCCGGAGCACCTCTTCCTCTCCCGCCACCCGTGGTCGCTCTACGGCGTCTCGGACGAACAGCTGAAACAGGGCTTCCAGCGCCTCAAGGAGAACCTTCCCAAGCAGGGCTGGAAGATTGTCGAGTACGGCCCGAACAAGAGCGCAGCCAAGACCCTGGAACTGACGGCGGACTCAGAGAAGGAACGCTTCTCGGTCAACGCAGAACTACACATCGGCGGCTCGTCCGCGGAACAGCCTCTGATCCTGGTGAATGTGGTCTCCGGCTGCTACAAGGCACCCGAGGGCACGGATCTCAACGGGGTCTACTGAGTCAACCGCTCCCGCTGAACTACAGCTCACCGATGGTTCACGCGTTTTCCCTCCGGCTTCGGGCGCGGGACGTGCTTCCGGGGCGGCGTTCGGGCAAGGCTGGGGCCGGCCGATCCGGTGCACAATGGTCGGCCCCGCTTGGCGGCCCGCCCTGGGGCCCGACCACCCCGACACCGCGCTGCGGCTCGGCAACCTCGCCATGTTCCGCCACATGCTGCAGACGAAAGTGTGGATGCGGGACCAGCCGCTATGTGATCAGCCTTCGGCGGGCGTGACGCCGATCGGGCAGGAGACGCCCGTCCCGCCATACCGCAGCACCCGCCGGGTTCTTGTTCAAGTACTGCTGGTGGCCCAGCTCGCTTGCACCGTTGCTTCCTTGACCCAAGTCAGGCGACCGGACGCGTCTCGCAGCGCTGCGGGGGGTGGCCGATGTCCCGCTTCCACCACTGGCCATCCGCGTCGCGGAAACCGAAGGTGATCACAAGCCTCATGCCCGGCGTGGGTGAAAGTGGTACGCCCCCTGCAACGAGCAGTTGTACACGCGACGTCAGAGATTCTCCAGGCTGCAAGATGCACGCCTCTGCAGTGTTATGCGAGATGTTCGGATTGAGGCGCCAGGTTGCTTCTGGATCTGCCGCTGCTGCGCGCACACTGAGCAGGTCCACATCGGCGATCGCGGTTGGTGCACCGTTGGTGATCATTACGTCAATGGTTGTGCTACTAGACCAGGAGGTTGAAGCCGTGACCAGGGATGCACGGCCCGCGGCCGAGCGTGCCTGTACGGCTGCGGCTTCCCGTTCTGCCTTGAGCGCCCTGCGATGTGGGACAAGGAATGCCGCGACCGCGACCAGGAGTGCTGCCAGTGTGCTGCCCATTGTCCACGCCTCACCCATGGCTCGCTCCTGACGTTAGACCTCTGTTCCGTCGATTCTGAGTGCCACACTCGTTGCCTGGTTGGACCCTGGTGAGCGAGACCGCCGCACCGTGTCACAGCATGCTGTTCTCAGGATGCCCCGGTCGGGGGCCACATAGGGCTGCCGCCGCGAGATAGGCGGCAGTCTCGGCGTCGTCCGGAAATTTGCGCCGCTGATGCGATGCCCGAGGCTGTAGTCGAGTCGCTTCGCCTCAAGGGCCTTTGCCTCACGTACAGCTCGAAAGGTACTGCTGGTGTCATAGCCCCGCTTTGTTGCTGGGGAGCCAAAGCCGCGCCGGTCGAGGGTGAGTGTCGCGTTCATTGGCCTTCCGCCAGGCGCTGGACTGTCCACCAACGCGGTGCTTCGTTGTCGGGGATGTCCGGGGAGGCTGAGTGGAACGACACCCGCACCATGGCCGCCGCCCTGAGAACGGGCCAACTGGCCCGGTTCTGGCCGCTGCCGGCCGAGTTGTCCGCGAACTTCCCCGAGATTGTCCGTGATCGGTAACGGACGCATCCCATGGCCGCCGCCCTTCGTCCTGCCGGGTGGTCGCAATGTGACCGGGGATCGGCGAGGGACTGGGCGAAAGCGGGGCGGACATGGCACGGCACGGTGGTGGGCGGGGCTGGTACGGCAAGCTGGTCGGGGCGGCGCTCGGGGTGACGGTGCTCGCCACCGGTGCCTCGGTGTGGACGGCGCAGGCCGGTACCGTGGGCGGCTCGTCGCCCAAGGCGGCCGCGTCGGCGACGCCGGGCAGTGACGTCAAGCAGGTCGCGGTGACCATCGCGCACGCCTCGGACAAGGGGACGCGCGGCGTCAACATCACCATCGACGACGGCCCCGACCCTGTGTGGACCCCTCAAGTGCTGGACGTGCTGCGGGAGTACGGGGTGAAGGCCACGTTCTGCATGGTGGGGATGCAGGCGCAGGCCCATCCGGACCTCGTGAAGCAGGTGGTCGCGGCCGGGCACCGGCTGTGCAACCACTCGTTGTCGCACGACACCACCATGGACAAGAAGTCCCAGGCCTACCAGTCGCAGCAGATACGCGACGCCGAACGCCTGATCACCGAGGCGTCAGGAGGAGTACGGCCGATGTACTACCGGGCGCCCGGCGGGGCCTTCACCCCTCACAGCCGCAAGCTCGCCGCCTCCCGGGGGATGCGCCCGCTGGGCTGGAACGTGGACACCAAGGACTTCGAACGACCGGGCACGGACGCCATCGTCGCCACCGTCGAGCGAGAGCTGCACAACGGGCCGACGCTCCTCTTCCACGACGCGGGAGGCGACCGTTCCCAGACCGTCGAGGCCCTGCGCCGGATCCTCCCCTGGCTCAAGGAGCAGGGCTACTCCTGCGGCTTCCCGGTGCGTTGAGCGGCCCTGGTCGGTCCTAGCGTTCGAGGTCCCGGCCCCGCCGCGAGCGCCACCCGCAGCCCGGCGCCGGGCAGCTCAGCGGCGTCGAGCCCACAGCGTGCCCTACAGGGTGCACGACCACGGTCAGTGGCAGTCGAAGCGCCAGTCCCACGGGAGGCATGGGCACTGGCGGCAATGGAAGAAGTAGACGCCACCGCAGTCGCCCAACTGAATGTCGCCGGTGATGGTCAGAAGGTGGTCCATACAGTGTCCGCTCTCGCAGTCCGGCCACTCGGCAGGCTGCGTCCAGGCGGGCCAGCCGCCGACCTTCGTCCCGATGATGTTGGAGTCGGATGGCCACCTGGAGCCGCCCGTCGGAAACCGGGGTGACTGCTCTCGCTTGACCAGGGTGGGGGTTCTCGCTGCGCTGTCGGCTGCTCAGCGCTCGGCGAAGCGAGGCTCCGGCCATGCAGTGATCGGCTCGCTGGACGCCGAGTAGATCTCCAAGAGCGAGAGATATCCGTCCTTCGCGAAGACCATGACCCCGGCGTCCTCCGGCACGGCGTACCAGGCATCCGCAGCCGGATTGCCGCGCGTCGGAGCTGGCGGCGCTGCGGCGCGGTCCACCGCCAGGTCGACCGTCACACGGCCGCAACCGCACCTGTCCGCCACCTGCGTATGCGGAATCTGAGCGCGCAGGGCACTGCTCACCGGATCCGAGCCGGTCAGCAGCGCCTTCAACGTCGCCGTCGCCTGCTGCGAGAGGGGCTCAGCCGTCCGCCTTCGCGACGCCGATCGGGCAGGAGACGCCCGTCCCGCCGATACCGCAGTACCCCGCCGGGTTCTTGTCCAAGTACTGCTGGTGGTATCCCTCGGCAGGGAAGAACGGGCGCCCCTCCGCCGGCAGCAGCTCCGTCGTGATCGTCCCGTACCCCGAGCCCGTCAGGACCCCCTGATACGCCTCCCGCGAAGCCTGTGCCGCCGCGGCCTGGGAGTCCGAGTGGGTGTAGATCGCCGAGCGGTACTGCGTGCCCACGTCGTTGCCCTGCCTGAAGCCCTGCGTCGGGTTGTGGGACTCCCAGAACAGCTTCAGCAGCGACTCGTACGAGACGATCTTCGGGTCGAATACGACCCGCACCGCCTCCGTGTGGCCCGTCAGGCCCGAGCAGACCTCCTCGTACGACGGGTTCTCGGTGTAGCCGCCCTGGTAGCCGACCAGCGTCGTCCAGACGCCGTCCGTCTGCCAGAACTTGCGCTCCGCGCCCCAGAAGCAGCCCAGGCCGAAGTCCGCCACCTCCAGGCCTTCCGGGTACGGGCCCAGCAGCGGGTTGCCCAGGACCGTGTGGCGGTCGGGGACGGTGAATTCGGGGGTCGGGCGGCCGCGCAGGGCCTGGTCGGGGGTGGGGAGCTCGGGGGTGCGGCGGGACAGGAACATGCGGGGCTCCTCAGGTGGTCGATGCCTTCAGCACAACGTCCGGGGGCGGTCCAGGATTCCGTCGGCCTCCGCCCGGACAGCGCCCGGCTCAGTGCGGCAGCGTCGCCGGGCTGCCGCCGTTCGCCTCGTAGCCCGCGACCGCGAGGTTCCGGTGGATCGTGTACGTCGCCGCCGGGTCCTCGCTCATGGTCCACGGCAGCGCGCCGACGTGGCCGTCCACGTGGACCAGCTGGTTCATCGCCTCGGCCCAGCGTTCCGAGCGGACCAGGAAGAGGATCAGCAGATGGCGTACATGCGCCAGCATCGGGTCGTCCGGGCGGGCCGCGTGGACCGCGAAGAGGGCGCCCTCCATCGCCTTCGTCACCACCGCGCTGCGGTAGAAGCCCTGTACCAGGTTGACCTCGGGCAGATGCTCGTACACCGCGAAGAGCGGCAGCGCGGCGAGCAGTGAGCCCTGCGGGGCGCGGGCCGCGGCCGTCGTCGCGAAGTGGTCGGCCTCCTCGCGCGAGCCGTGCCACTTCTCGCACCAGTAGTGCAGCGCGGCCAGGTACGCGCCCATGTGCTCCGGCGCGCGGTCGATGATCTTCGCCCACACCTGGTCGAACTGCTCGTGCGAGTAGCCGAGGCCGCGCGCGACGGCGAGTTCCACGATGTACGGAATCGGGTCGCCGGGCGCGAGCAGTGCCGCCTCGCCGCAGGCCGCACGCGCCTCCTCCAGGATGATCCGGAAGTCGTCGGTCCCTGCCGCGGAGGAACGCCATGCCTGCTGCACAAGGAACTCGGCGAAGACGGCCGCGCCGCCCGCGTCCTTGGGGGAGTCCAGCCGCCAGGCGCGCAGCCACGCGCCGCCGACTCCCGGTTGCTGCTGGAGCTCCAGCGATGCGGCCCCGGCGAAGGCCTGTACGCGCTGCCAGCGCACCTCGCCCTCCCGCGAGGTGCCCGCGAGCAGCTGCGAGGCGGCCCGCCAGTCCTGGGTGCGCTGGACGACGTCGAGTACGTCGAGGAGGTCCTGGTCAGGTCCCGGGAGCCGGATGTCCTGCTCCTCCTGGCGCAGGAATCCGTACGTGTCCGGGTCGGCGGCATCGGGCGAGCCCGGCGCGACCAGGTGGATGCCCGAACGTCGGCGCAGTACAAAAGGACCGATGACGGCTGTCAGCATGCACAGCGCGATCAGGAACCAGAGAATCTCCATGAATCCATTGTCCCGGACCGCACCGGAGGGGCTTCGGGCCGGTCCGCGCGGAAGCCCGGCTCGGGACTACGCTCGGGCTCATGAGCGATCACCACAACCTGCACAGCTTCGAAACCCGCGCCATCCACGCGGGCAACACCGCCGACCCGCTGACCGGCGCGGTCGTCCCGCCCATCTACCAGGTGTCCACCTACAAGCAGGACGGTGTGGGCGGACTGCGCGGCGGCTATGAGTACAGCCGCAGCGCCAACCCGACGCGTACCGCGCTCGAGGAGAACCTCGCGGCGCTGGAGGGCGGCCGTCGCGGGCTCGCCTTCGCGTCCGGACTCGCGGCGGAGGACTGCCTGCTGCGTACGCTGCTCGAGCCCGGCGATCACGTGGTGATTCCGAACGACGCGTACGGCGGCACCTTCCGCCTCTTCGCCAAGGTTGTCTCGCGCTGGGGCGTCGAATGGTCGGTCGCCAACACCTCCGACCCGGCGTCGGTACGGGCCGCCCTCACCCCGAAGACCAAGGTCATCTGGGTCGAGACCCCGTCCAACCCGCTCCTCGGCATCACCGACATCGCCGCCGTCGCTGAGATCGCCCGGGGCGCGGGCGCGCGGCTCGTCGTGGACAACACCTTCGCGAGCCCCTACCTCCAGCAGCCGATCGCGCTCGGCGCGGACATCGTCGTGCACTCGCTGACCAAGTACATGGGCGGGCACTCGGACGTCGTCGGCGGTGCGCTGATCGCGGCGGACGCGGCGGTCGGCGAGGAACTGGCATACCACCAGAATGCGATGGGTGCGGTCGCGGGCCCGTTCGACGCATGGCTGGTACTGCGCGGCATCAAGACGCTGCCCGTCCGGATGGACCGGCACAGCGAGAACGCCACCCGGGTCGCCGAGATGCTCACCCGCCACCCCAAGGTCACCCAGGTCCTCTACCCGGGCCTGCCGGACCACCCGGGCCACGAGACCGCCGCGAAGCAGATGAAGCACTTCGGCGGCATGGTCTCGTTCCGCGTCACGGGTGGGGAGGAGGCCGCGGTCGAGGTCTGCAACCGCGCGAAGCTCTTCACGCTGGGTGAGTCCCTGGGCGGCGTCGAGTCGCTGATCGAGCACCCCGGACGGATGACGCACGCCTCGGTGGCGGGCTCCGCCCTGGAGGTTCCGGCGGACCTGGTGCGCGTGTCGGTGGGCATCGAGGCCGGGGATGATCTGCTGGCCGACCTGCAGCAGGCGCTCGGCTAGGGAGACGGACGACGGCTCGCCGCGTCAGGGCCGGGTTGGGGTCCGGGGCCCGGGTCCTGCGGAGGGACCCGGCCCGGGCGCACAGCCGACGGTGCCGGCCGACGGTTGCGGCCGACGGTTGCGGCGTAGGAGTGTCGACCGAGGCCGCCTGCCTCGTCGCGGGCCACGCCCACCCGGTCATCGCACACCCGGTCATCGGCCCACGCCCGCCCCACCAAGTGCCAAGGGCCAAGCCCCGGGCCCTGAGCGTCAGGCGCGCATCAGGCGCTGACCTTCTCGTCCTCAAGGAGTTCACGGATCTGCGAGCGCAGCTCCAGGCTGTCCGCGTGCCCGTGGACCGAGACCGCGTGCTCCGACGCGGCCGTTACGACTTCCTCCTCCTCGCCGCTGATCGTCAGCGAGCAGTTCATGTCACTCGGGAACTTGCGGCAGTCGGCGATCTTTCTCGTCATCACGATCTCCTCGGCTCGATCTGTACGCCGCCTTCTCCAGGGTAAATCTGTACAGATCGTGCAATACGGGCGGGATTACCAGCCCTCAAGTGGAGGCGTCGTATTCGTAGGCGGCGTCACCCACGGCTCTGCCAGCACGGCCCAGATCGCGAACGCGATCGCCGCCGCTGCCAGCAGCAGCCATGCCGCACGGCGCACCGCCCGATGGCGGCGCAGCAGCCGGGTGCCCTGCGCGGCGGCGCGCGCGGCCAGGTCCGCGGGGACCTGTGGATGGCGGGTCTCCAGCATCCGGCGGACCTCGTCCTCCTTGCGGTCTCGGGGGCTCATGTCGCCGCCTCGGCCTGAGTCCGCGGGCGGGGGCTCATGTCGCCGCCTCCGCCGGAGCGCGCGGCGGCCTCGGCGGCGGCGTGCTGCGCATCGCCGCGATCGCGCGGGTGCAGATCGCCCGGACCCGCTCCACCGGCAGCCCGATCAGCGCCGCCGTCTGCTCCTCCGCCACCCCCTCGTACAGGCGCAGCACCAGAATCAGCCGCTCCTGCGGGGTCAGGCGGTCGAGCACCCCGCCGCGCACCCGGTGGTAGCGCCAGGCGCTGCGCGCGAAGCGGGCGGCGAGCTCCTGGCGGGTGCGTTCGTACGGATCCTCGCCGCGCAGCCGGTCCCACTCCGCGTACGTATGGGCAAGCGCGGCGGTCAGCAGCTGCTGGGCGTGCGGGTTGACGCCGGGCGGCTCGGCGGTCAGCAGTGTGGCGGCGTGCAGCAGCCGGCCGGCCGCGCCCGCGACGAACGCCTCGAACTCCCGGGCCCGGCGACGCCTTTGTGCCGTCTGCCGCTCGCTCACGTCCTCATATAGGAGCAGATGCGCCACCCAGGTCAAGAGGTCGGCGGCGTCTCCGTGTCCACGGGAGGCAGGCCGGCCTGGCGGGCGGAGAGCGCAGTGTTGAAACGGGTGAGCAGAGTGCAGAACGACTCCCGCTCCGTCTCCGTCCAGCCGTCCGTCACCTGGGCCATCAGCTCGCGCCGCGAGGAGCGGACCTCTTCGAGTCTGGCCTGGCCGCGCGGGGACAGCTGGAGTACGACGGCGCGGCCGTCCTCCGGATGCGAGGTGCGCTTGACCAGGCCGGTGTCGACGAGCGGCGCGACCTGGCGGGTGACGGTCGAAGAGTCGATGCCCATGCCCGCCGCAAGAGCCTTGACGCCCATCGGGCCTTCCTTGTCGAGCCTGTTGAGCAGCAGATATGCGGCACGGTCCATGGAGTTGCGGACCTGGCCGACCCCGCCGAGCCGGGTCTGTTCCGCGCGGCGTGCGAAGACGGCAACCTGGTGCTGGAGGGCATCGAGGAGGCCGGGGTCGAGATGAGTCGTCATGTCCTGAGAGGTGGGCATGGCCAGGGGGCTCTCTCGTGCGGTGGTCGGTTGGTGGGGGACAGAGTACGCGGCCTTCACGCGGTGCGTACCAGGGCTGCACAAACCAGTGAGGCAGCGAGGGATCGGGGCGGCCGCAGGGAAGAGGGGCCCGGCATCCGGGCGGCCGCCCGGCCGGTGAGCTGCGAGACTTGACGTCATGAGCTTCAGTACGTCTGGCCCCTTGCACCCCGTCATCCTCGACGACATCCGGGGGGCGCAGAAGATGCTCTCGGGAGTCGCGAGAACCACGCCGATGGAGGGCAGCAGGCATCTGTCGCAGCTGGTGGGCGCGCCCGTCCACCTCAAGTGCGAGAACCTGCAGCGCACCGGTTCGTTCAAGCTGCGCGGCGCGTACGTGCGGATCGCCGGGCTCTCGCCGGAGGAGCGGGCGGCCGGGGTCGTCGCCGCCTCCGCCGGCAACCACGCGCAGGGCGTGGCGCTGGCCTCCTCGCTCCTCGGCGTGCGCTCCACGGTGTTCATGCCCATGGGGGCGCCGCTGCCGAAGGTCGCCGCGACGAGGGAGTACGGCGCCGAGGTGAAGCTGCACGGCCAGGTCATCGACGAGACCCTGGCCGCCGCGCAGGAGTACGCGCACGACACGGGCGCGGTCTTCATCCACCCCTTCGACCACCCCGACATCATCGCCGGGCAGGGCACGGTGGGCCTGGAGATCCTGGAGCAGTGCCCGGAGGTGCGGACGATCGTCATCGGGGTCGGCGGCGGCGGGCTGGTGGCCGGTATCGCGGTGGCGGTGAAGGCGCTGCGGCCGGATGTGAAGCTGGTCGGCGTGCAGGCGGAGGGCTCGGCCGCGTATCCGCCCTCGCTCAGCGCCGGGCATCCGGTCTCCATCGACGCGCCGACGACGATGGCGGACGGCATCAAGGTGGGCCGCCCCGGAGACGTTCCGTTCAAAATCATTGGCGATCTGGTGGACGAGGTCCGTACGGTCTCCGAGGACGCGCTCTCCAGTGCGCTGCTGCTCTGCCTGGAGCGGGCGAAGCTGGTGGTCGAGCCTGCGGGGGCGAGTCCGGTGGCGGCGTTGCTGAGCGAGCCGCGGTCGTTCAAGGGGCCGGTGGTGGCCCTGTTGTCGGGCGGCAATGTGGACCCGCTGCTGATGCAGCGGATCCTGCGGCACGGCATGGCGGCGGCGGGCCGTTATCTGTCGCTGCGGGTGCGTCTGACGGACCGGCCCGGGGCGCTGGCGGCACTTCTCGGCTCGTTGTCAGTGGTCGACGCTAACGTCCTTGATGTGAGTCACGTACGGACCGATCCGCGGCTCGGACTCACGGAGGTGGAGGTGGAGTTGCAGCTGGAGACGAAGGGTCCGGAGCACTGCGAGCAGGTCGCGACGGCGCTGCGCGAGGCGGGTTACACGGTCATCAGCTGACGGGGGGCTGCCCGCCGCCTCGGCTCAGCACTGCACGGTCAAGCCCCCGTTGTGTTCCAGGGGTGCTGCATACGCCATCACTCGCGACACTCTTGAGATCCCTCTTGAGAGTCGCGATGTATCGCGTTACGGTAAGGGCTCTCCACGTGCTCTCGCCGGGCGCGGAAGTTCGTTCATATCTGAGTTGTTTGTACGAAGCAACCCACTCATCTGCCACCTTGGGAGAACCCATATGCCGGGCGCCATATACGCCGAAGGCCTGGTGAAGACCTTCGGCGAGGTAAGGGCACTGGACGGCGTCGACCTCGACGTCCCCGAAGGCACGGTTCTGGGACTTCTCGGCCCCAACGGAGCCGGCAAGACCACCGCCGTGCGCGTACTGACCACTTTGCTGCAGCCCGACAGCGGCAAGGCCGTCGTCGCCGGTATCGACGTCCTGAAGCACCCGAACGAAGTCCGCCGCTGCATCGGCCTCTCCGGCCAGTTCGCCGCGGTCGACGAGTATCTGACGGGCCGTGAGAACCTCCAGATGGTCGGCCAGCTCTACCAGATGAGCGCGCGCGACGCGAAGGCGCGGGCGGTCCAGCTGCTCGACCGCTTCAACCTCGCCGACGCGGCCGACCGCCCGGCCAAGACGTACTCCGGCGGTATGCGCCGCCGGCTCGACCTGGCCGCCGCCCTGGTCGTCTCCCCGCCCGTGATGTTCATGGACGAGCCCACCACCGGGCTCGACCCGCGCAACCGGATGCAGCTGTGGGAGGTCATCCAGGAACTGGTCAGCGGCGGTACGACACTGCTGCTGACCACCCAGTACCTCGAAGAGGCCGACCACCTGGCAGACGACATCTGCGTCATCGACCACGGCAAGGTCATCGCCCGCGGCACCGCCGACCAGCTCAAGGCCCAGACGGGCGGCGAGCGCGTCGAGGTCGTCGTGCACGAGAGCGAGCAGATAGCCCCGACCCGCGAGGTGCTGCTCGGCTTCGGCAAGGGCGAGGTCGCCGTCGCCGAGCACACCCGCAAGCTCACCGTCCCGGTCACCGGAGGCGCCAAGCTGCTCGCCGAGGTCATCCGCGAACTGGACGTACGAGGCGTCGAGATCGACGACATCGGCCTGCGCCGCCCCACCCTCGACGACGTCTTCATCTCGCTCACCGGCCATGCGGCCGAGCTTGAGCAGGAGGAGAACGGCGGGCCGGCGGACGCCGCGGGTGCCAAGGACAAGAAGTCCCGGAAGGAGAGCGCGAAGTGACCACAGCTACGGAAGCCGTCAGGCCGGCGGCCCCCAGACCTCGCGGTGGTGTCGTGCAGTCGGTCAACGACTCGCTCGTCGTCGCCAAGCGCAATCTGATCCGGATGACCCGCATCCCGGAGATGATCATCTTCGGGATGATCCAGCCGATCATGTTCGTGGTGCTGTTCAGCTACGTCTTCGGTGGATCGATCAGCGTGCCCGGTAGCGGGCTCAGCGCTGCCGGCTACCGAGAGTTCCTGATGGCTGGCATCTTCGCCCAAACCGTCACTTTCGCGACGGCGGGCGCCGGTGCCGGCATCGCCGACGACATGCACAAAGGTCTCATCGATCGCTTCCGGTCGCTGCCGATGGCCCGCGGCGCGGTGCTCACCGGGCGCACGCTGGCCGACCTTGTCCAGACGGCACTGACGCTTGTGGTGCTTGCAATCGTCGCTGTCATCGTCGGCTGGCGGACCCACGAGAACTTTGGCAAGGTGCTCGCCGGCTTCGGCCTGCTGCTGCTGCTTGGGTACGCGTTCTCCTGGATCGGCGCGCTGATCGGCCTCACCGTCCGCACCCCGGAGGCGGCCACTTCCGGCGGACTGATCTGGCTGTTCCCGCTCACGTTCATCTCGAACGCCTTCGTGCCGTCCGAGAACATGCCGGCGTTCCTGCAGACCATCGCCAATTGGAACCCGTTCAGCGCCACCGTCCAGGCATGTCGGCAGCTCTTCGGTAATCTGCCGCCCCATTATCCGGTACCGGATGCCTGGCCTATGCAACATGCGGTCTGGGCTTCGCTGATCTGGTCGATCCTGATCATTGTGCTCTTCCGGACCTTGGCGGTACGCAAGTACCGCTCGGCCACGGCCTGATCATCGGCCGTGACCTGATCTCGGCTGCGGCCTGATCATCGGCCGCTGCCCGATCAGCCGGAGCAGATGACTGAGGGGCAGTGACCGCCCGGCTTACCCGCCGGGCGGTCACTGCCCCTTCTGCTGTCACCGAGTCCTGCCTGCCAGACGATGCGGGCGGCCTGCAGTCGGCTGCGGATGCCGAGCTTGGCGTAGATGTGGTGCAGATGGTCCTTGGCCGTGTCCGCACTGATCGTCAGGATCGCCGCGATCTCCGGGTTCGACAGGCCGTCGCCGGCGAGTGCGATCACCTCTCGTTCGCGCGGTGAGAGCTCGCCGAGCAGCGCCTGTGCCCTGGCCCGCTCCGCGGCCGCGCCCGTCGGCTCGGCGGGAATGTCCGCCAGGTCCCTTGCCAGCCCCGGTTCCAGGGCCAGGCCGCCGTGGGCCGCCGCGTGGACCGCCCACGGCAGATGCCTGCCCGCGGTGGTCCGGTGCAGGATGCCCGCAGCGCGGAGCCTCAGGAGCCGGCGCACGCCGTCGCCGGTGAGCCGGTCGGCGAGCAGTAATGCGGCCGGGGGCGCCGGTATTTCCGTGATGCGTTTCAACGCACCGAGTGCCGCGCCCTCTTCCGGCTGGCTCACGATCACCACATCCGGGCGGGTGCGGCACACGAGCTCGCATTCCTGGCCCGGCACTCCCTCGGCGACGACGCGATGCCGGTGGTCCGCCTCCAAAGTGGTGCGGATCTGCGCCCTTTCCAGCTGATGCCGGGCGACGAGCACGATCCTTATCACGTGAATTTCCCCCTCGTGCGAATTACGCACCCATCGTGAACATGCACGCTGGTCAGGCGCGCGCTTGACGCTACAACCGTGCCTTGATCGCCGCTCTGCCGTGGAGTGAACACCTCGTAACTGAGGGGAATTTGAGCTTTGTGCGGCGCGTGTTGAAGATCCCCTGGGTGGGGGATATTCGAGAGCTCCCCGGGACGGAGATGCTGCCTGGGACCGAAGCCGGTCGGCCGTTATCGGGCCGGCCGGCATTGCGCTGAAACCAGGGGGTTCTCAATGAACAAGACGCGCATGGGTGTTGTCGCTGCCGTGGCCTCGGCAGTGATGGCTGTGAGCACGACGCAGGCGTCGGCGGCGCCGAAGCTGGAGGCGTACACGCCCCGCATTGTGCAGGGTGTGGTCGGGGGCCAGGTGTTCTACGACGGCTACAAGAAGGTCTGCGCCTCGCTTCTGGGGCAGACGCTGTCCGGCTGGGTCCAGCTGACGCACAAGTGCGTCAAGGTCTCCCCGAACTCCTCCGGCGGCTTCAACACCACCATCAAGTGCCCGACGCGCGGCGCCTTCAAGACCTGGGTGGAGGGCACCAAGCGCAACGGCAGGGTGGATGTGAAGATGTCCGGCGGTATCTACCTCGAGTGCCGCCACTGACTACCGCGGGCAGCCGTACGCACCACGAAGCCCCCGGCACATCGACTCGCATCGAGTCGATGTGCCGGGGGCTTCGCGCTGTCCGGTGGCGGGCTCAGCCCGTGTACGGCTTGGCGTCGAGGATCTTCACCGACGCCATCCTGCCGTTCGGCAGCTCATAGTCCGCGTCCTCGCCGACCTTCTTGCCGTTCACGCCGGCCCCCAGCGGGGACTGCGGGGAGTACGTCTCGATGCTCGCGCTCGCGTACTCGCGCGAGGCCATCAGGAACGTCAGGGTGTCGTCGGCGTCGCCGTCGAAGGCGATCGTCACGACCATGCCGGGCTCGACCACGCCGTTGTCCGCGGGGGCCTCGCCGACCTTGGCCTTCTCCAGGAGCTGGGTCAGCTGGCGCACACGGAGCTCCTGCTTGCCCTGCTCCTCCTTGGCCGCGTGGTACCCGCCGTTCTCCCGCAGGTCGCCCTCCTCACGGGCCGCCTCGATCTTCTTGGCGATCTCCGTGCGCGCGGGACCAGACAGGTACTCCAGCTCGGCCTTGAGCTGGTTGTACGCCTCCTGGGTGAGCCAGGTGGCGTTCTCGCTGGTCTGGGTCACAGGTGCTCCTCGTAGGTACTGGGATACAAAGCATCGCCCTACCCAGAAGGATGTGCCTCCATGGATGGGCGAAACCACGAGCCTAACAATTTCGTGGCGGAAGGGGGAGGACGAAAGCCATATGAATTACGTCATTGCAGGTCAGCGTAGAGACCCGCGGTGATTCACCGGCTTAGTGGGCGTTGCATTCCACGAGCTCGGCGCTGGTCGCGCGCGCCTTCGTACGAACCTTCACGACCTGGTCGATGCGCGTCTCGCCGCGCTGCCCGACCCGAACGTCGAGCCTGGCCACCTCGTCGCCGTTCTCGGCGCGGCTGCGCAGTGTGCAGGTGCCGGTGGCGTCCGCGTCCTTGCGCACCTCCAGGTGCACCTGGACCTCGGTGTCGGAAGTGACGCCGAACTTGATCACTTCGGCGCTGATCCGCTGCCCGGCGATGTAGTCGTAACCGAACCAGCCGATCACCCCGAGGAACACGACGCCGAGGCAGGCGCCGACGATCTTGAGCTTGCGGTCGGCGCGCTCGTCCGCGGAGCGGCCGTAACGGCCCGTGGGGACGTCGTCGCGCAGCGCGGTCATGTCAATTCCTCTCGGTGGGGGCTGCGGAATTTTCCGTCCCCCGATTCGGTCACTATAGAAGCCGTCCGCCCGCTACCCGCCAGCCGCCCCACATCGATGTCCCTCCGGACGGCACCGGTATACGGCACCGGTACTACGCGACGAATCACTGAGGATCGAGTCTTGACTGAGCAGCTGCGACTGATGGCCGTTCACGCCCACCCCGACGACGAGTCGAGCAAGGGCGCGGCCACGATGGCCAAGTACGTGTCCGAGGGGGTGGACGTGCTGGTCGTGACCTGCACGGGGGGCGAGCGCGGCTCCATCCTCAATCCCAAGCTCCAGGGGGACGCGTACATCGAGGAGCACATCCACGAAGTGCGCAAGAAGGAGATGGACGAGGCACGCGAGATCCTGGGCGTCGGCCAGGAGTGGCTCGGCTTCGTCGACTCCGGTCTGCCCGAGGGCGACCCGCTGCCTCCGCTGCCCGAGGGCTGCTTCGCGCTGGAGGACGTCGAGGAGGCCGCCGGCCGCCTGGTGAAGTCCATCCGCGCCTTCCGCCCGCAGGTCGTCACGACGTACGACGAGAACGGCGGCTACCCGCACCCCGACCACATCATGACCCACAAGATCTCGATGGTGGCCTTCGACGGCGCGGGGGACGCCGAGAGGTTCCCGGAGTCGGAGTTCGGCCCGGTCTGGCAGCCGCTGAAGCTCTACTACAACCAGGGCTTCAACCGTCCGCGTACGGTCGCGCTGCACGAGGCGCTGCTGGAGCGCGGCATGGAGTCCCCGTACGGGGAGTGGCTGGAGCGCTGGAAGGAGTTCCAGCGCGCCGAGCGCACGCTGACCACGTACGTTCCGTGTGCCGACTTCTTCGAGATCCGCGACAAGGCGCTGATCGCGCACGCGACGCAGATCGACCCCGACGGCGGCTGGTTCCGGGTCCCGATGGAGATCCAGAAGAAGGTCTGGCCGACGGAGGAGTACGAGCTCGCCAAGTCTCTGGTCGATACCTCCCTCCCCGAGGACGACCTCTTCGCGGGTGTACGCGAGAATGCCTGATATGAGCGCGAGCCTGGCACTGACGACGCACCTGGTCCCTCTGGCCAAGGAGATCGACAACGACAAGGTGACGCCCGGCGTCCTCGGCTTCATCGTCTTCGCGGCGCTGGCCGTGGGGGTGTGGCTGCTGATGAAGTCGATGAACCGGCACATGGGGAGGGTGAACTTCGAGGAGGCGCCCGACGGGGAGGCGAAGCCTGCGTCGGTGGACGGCAAGCGTGAGGCCGGGCCGGCGTCGGCCTGAACCCGAGGTTTGTTCCCCCACCCCGCCCCATCCCGTAACCAAGGGTCTTCGCCCCAGACCCCGGACGCCCTTCTAGGGGGAGTGTCCTCAATCGCCGGACGGGCTCCATAGGAGCCCGTCCGGCGATTGAGGACGAACCGGCCGCCGGACGGCCCCGGTGCTAGGTCGCAGCCGCCACCGGGACGCCCATCACCTCCCGCGCATGGCGGTTCGGGACCATGCCCAGGTGCCAGGCCTGCCAGCCGTCCTCCAGGCGGACGCCGCGTTCCAGCATCACCGCGAGCGCCTCCGCGCAGTCCTCCAGCTTGCCGTCGCGTGAGGGGTGCGGCCTCTCCATCAGCCGGGTGAGCTCCTCCTGGGCCACCACCGTGCCCACCTCGATACCGCCCGGGGACGCGTACGGCAGCAGGGTGCAGCGCAGGAAGCGGGCCCAGTCGGCGCCACGGTCGTCCTCGTACGAGGCGAACAGTTCCACCGCCTCGTCGCACAGCGTCAGTGCCTGGGCCGGGCGGTTGTTCCCCGCGTCGATCAGGGCCAGCTCCAGACAGGTCCAGGCCTCTCCGTGGGCCACCCCGATGCGGTGGAAGTCGGCGCGGGCGTCCACCAGGAGCTGCCGGGCGAAGCCGGAATTGCGTAGGTTGCCGGTCTGTTCCGCGCGCTGGTCCCGGGTGACCCGGCCCGAGTGGTGGCGGGCGCACGCCAGGCCGTAGACGTCGCGCATCCGGGAGAACATCGTGCGGGCCCGCTCCAGCTCCCGTACCGCCTGGTCGCGGTCCCCGCTCTCCTCCAGCGCCTGGCCCAGGTAGTACAGCGTCCAGGCCTCGCCGCGCGCGTCCTCGTTGTCCCGGTGCCGGGACAGGGCCTGGCGCAGCTGCTCCACCGCCGGGGCCGGATCACCGTCCACCAGCCGCGCGCGGGCCAGCTGGGTCAGCGCCCAGGCCTCGCCGCGGCCGTCACGGGTGCGGCCGTACAGATCCAGGGCGGTGTGCAGCTCCGACTCCGCGCGCGGGACGTCGCCCATGCGCAGGCACACCTGGCCCAGCTGGAAGTGCGTCCACGCCTCGCCGTGCAGGGACTCGCCCTCCCGGTGCAGCGTCAGCGCCGTCGCCAGCAGGGTCAGCGCCTCCTTGAGGTTGGCCCGGTCGCGCTCCACCGCGGCCAGCGCGTGCAGCGACCACGCGCGGTCCTCGGCCTGCTCGTCCGGGGACTGCAGCTCGATCGCCTCGTGCAGCTTCGCCGCGGCCTCGGTCAGATTGCCCTGGTGGTGCAGCGTGATGCCGAGCGAGCAGAGTGCCAGCGCGGTGCCCGAGTCGTTCTGCGCCTCGCGGTAGAGGCCGACGACGGACGACAGGGTCGTACGGGCCTTGTCGAGCTCGCCGAGCTGGCGGGCCGCGATTCCGGTACGCCAGCGGACGGACCGCTCCAGCAGCCCCTGGTCCACGGCCTGGGAGAGCTCGCTGATCTCACCGAGGCGGTACAGGTCGCCACGCAGCAGGCAGTAGTCGCACAGCGCGCCCAGCAGACTCAGCACGGTCTGCTGGTCCACGCCCTCCGCGTACCGCAGTGCCGAGGTGATGAAGCTCGACTCGTCGTCCAGCCAGCGCAGTGCCGCGTCCAGCGAGGGGAAGCCGTGCGCCCCGAACTGGCCGGCGCGCGTGGACATCTTGCCGTCCACCATGCGGATCACGGCCCCGGCCAGATCCGCGTAGTTCTGGATGAGCCGCTCCTGCGCGGCCGTGCGCTCGGCGGGCTCCTCCTCGTCGAGGAGCCGGGCCCGGGCGAAGGACCGTACGACGTCGTGCAGCCGGTAGCGGCTGGCCCGTACATGGTCGATCAGGCCCGCCCCGGCCAGGTCTGTCAGCAGCCGCTCGGACTCCTGCTCGTCCGTGGCCAGCAGCGCTGCCGCGGCGGCCGCGCCCAGCGAGGCCCGTCCGGCCAGTGCGAGCCTGCGCAGCAGCCGGCGCGCCTGCTCGGGCTGGTCCGTGTAGCGCAGCCACAGCGCACGCTCGACCGGGTCCACCGGACCGTAGGCGCCCAGATCGGCCGCGAGCTGGTGCGCGGTGCGAGGACCGAGCGAGGAGCCGGCGATACGCAGCGCGAGCGGCAGCCCGCCGCACAACTCCCGTACGGCGTCGGCCGACTGGGCGTCGTACGGACCGGACGAGGGCTCCTCGGCCGAGGCCCGCAGCAGCTCTTCGGCGCCCGCCGGGTCCAGCGCGTCGACCGGCAGCTGGTGCACCCACGCCGGAATGTCGTCCGGCAGGTCGAGCGGCCCGCGCGCGGTCACCAGAACCAGGCTGTCCGAGCGCTCCGGCACCAGGGTGCGCACCTGCGCCGGGTCGCTCGCGTCGTCCAGGACCACCGTCACCGGCAGACCGGTCAGATGCTGGTGGTAGAGCTCGCTCAGCCGCCGCACCTGCTGCTCGGCCGAGGACCGCTCCCCTCGGGGGGCCGACTCAGGCTGGGGCGGCGTCGCGTGCCGATGGCTGTCGCCTGGCTGCGTTGCGCTCGTCGCGCGCAGCACCGCTGCGCTCTCCTCCCGCGCCTTGCCATGCTCGGCCCTCGACCCGCTCCTTCTCCCGCCCCAGCCTGAGTCGGCCCCCCGGAACAGCAGCTGCTCGCGCGGTGCGCCGAGACGGTTCAGCAGATGCAGCAGGGCGTCCCGTGTGGAGAGCGGCTGGTCGCCGTCGCCGCGCAGATCGACGATGCACGCGCCGCGGAACTGGTCCTTGAGGTGGTGCGAGGCCCGCACCGCGAGCGTGGTGCGCCCCGAGCCCGGCTCGCCGTACAGCACCACGATCGTCGGCTTCGTCTCGGTCGACGCGCGGGCCGCGTGGACCCACTGCGCGATCTGCGTCATCTCGTCCCGCCGGCCCGCGAACGGCCCTTCCGGGTCCGGCAGATGCCCGAAGGACTGCTCGAGCACGGAGCGCCTGCGGGCCGCCGCGCTCCGGTCGGTGCCCCGCAGCTGCGGCGCCGCGGCCGCCTTCTTCGTCGCGGTACGGGTCGTCGATGCCAGCATCCGCTGCTGGTCGAGGAACGGGCGGATGCCCCGTACCTCCAGCGCGGTCAGCCACTGCAGGCGCAGCTGCTCGGCGCCGCCCGGCTGCCCGAGCGCCCCGGCGCGGCGGTGCGCGGCCGGCCAGTGCGAGGCGGTCACCTTGGCGACGGTGGTCGCGGCCCCCGCGACGGCGACGACGGCTCCGGCGCCGATCGCGGTCCCCGTGGCCGTGCCCAGCGCCAGATCCGCGCCGATCGCGGCGGCCGCGGCAACGGCCGTCACCAGCACGGGTGTTGCTATGTTCTGCCGGTTGAACCGCGCGGACAGTGGCTGCTGCCCGGCCTCCGCCTCCGCCAATGCCTGCTCGTACGCGGCGTACTCCTCGCCCGCACTCGCCGCCATGCTGTCCAGGGCTGCCCGCCCGCGTGCCAGCAGCACACCCGAGTCCGACCGCCCTCCCGAACGCCGTACCTCTTCCTCGACGGCGCGTACCAACAGCCGCTCGGCTTCCGCCCGATGGCTGTCCCGCATGTGCGTCCCCCTCTGAGAGCTCCGGTTTCCGTACGGTTCGGTTCCGGTTCCGGTTCCGTACCGGCGTCAAGTGTCCTGCGTACGGGGCTTCAGCGCGAGGGAGCCACGAGAGACCGCAGTGCGGCGAGCGTGTCGAGGGTCCTGGGGTGCCCGGGCCCGAAGTGCGCTTTCTGGCAGGCGAGTACACGTTTTCAGCTCGGTACGGCCCGGTCCCTCCGGCCGCCCGGCGGTCCATGCGGCGGGGCGACGCGTCCGCAGGCGCAGCCCCTCACTGAACGTGGCTCCGGTTCCACTGTGTGTTACCACCGTGGCGTATGCGCGTGCCTTCGCCGGGTGCGCAAAGATTGAGGTATGCCGAACCGCCTCGCTCATGAGACCTCCCCCTACCTCCTGCAGCATGCCGACAACCCGGTCGACTGGTGGCCATGGTCGGGCGAGGCCTTCGAGGAGGCGCGCAGACGCGGTGTGCCGGTGCTGCTCAGCGTCGGGTATTCGAGCTGCCACTGGTGCCATGTCATGGCGCACGAGTCCTTCGAGGACGAGGCGACCGCCGAGTATCTGAACGAGCACTTCGTTCCGGTCAAGGTCGACCGCGAGGAGCGGCCCGACGTCGACGCCGTATATATGGAGGCCGTGCAGGCAGCCACCGGGCAGGGCGGCTGGCCGATGACCGTCTTTCTCACCGCGGACGGCGAGCCCTTCTACTTCGGTACGTACTTCCCGCCCGAGCCCCGGCACGGCATGGCCTCCTTCCGGCAGATCCTCGAAGGGGTCGTGGGCGCCTGGACCGAGCGGCGTGACGAGGTCGGCGAGGTGGCCGGGAAGATCGTCCGGGATCTGGCCGGGCGCTCGCTCGCGTACGGCGGGGAAGGGGTGCCCGGCGAGGAGGAGCTGGCGCAGGCGCTGCTCGGGCTGACGAGGGAGTACGACGAGCGGCACGGCGGCTTCGGCGGGGCGCCCAAGTTCCCGCCGTCCATGGCGATCGAGTTCCTGCTGCGGCACCATGCCCGTACGGGGGCCGACGGTGCGCTGCAGATGGCCGCCGAAACCTGCGAGGCCATGGCACGCGGCGGGATCTACGACCAGCTCGGCGGCGGTTTCGCGCGGTACTCGGTGGACCGCGAGTGGGTGGTGCCGCACTTCGAGAAGATGCTCTATGACAATGCGCTGCTGTGCCGGGTGTACGCGCATCTGTGGCGGGCCACCGGATCGGAGCTGGCCCGGCGGGTGGCGCTGGAGACCGCGGACTTCATGGTGCGGGAGCTGCGCACACCGGAGGGCGGGTTCGCGTCGGCGCTCGACGCGGACAGCGCCGTCGGAGACGGACGGGGGGACCCCCAGACCGAAAGCTCTGGGGGAGGTGCGGGCAAGCATGTCGAGGGCGCCTTCTATGTCTGGACGCCTCAGCAGCTGAGCGACGTGCTGGGGGACGAGGACGGCCGGCTGGCCGCCGAGCGCTTCGGGGTGACGGAGGAAGGCACCTTCGAGGAAGGCGCGTCGGTCCTGCAACTCCCGGACGGCGAAGCCGATCCGGCCATCAAGCGGCGTCTGCTCGCCGCGCGGGAGCGGCGGGCCAGGCCCGGCCGGGACGACAAGGTCGTCGCCGCGTGGAACGGCCTCGCGATCGCGGCCCTGGCCGAGGTCGGCGCGTACTTCGAACGGCCGGATCTGCTCGAGCGGGCGACCGAGGCGGCCGATCTCCTGGTACGCCTCCACATGGACACGGGGGCGCGCCTTGCCCGTACCTCCAAGGACGGACAAATGGGCGCACACTCGGGCGTGCTGGAGGACTACGCGAATGTCGCGGAGGGCTTCCTGGCGCTCGCGGGCGTGACCGGCGAGGGTGTGTGGCTGGAGTTCGCGGGCCTCCTCCTCGACATCGTCATCGACCAGTTCGTCGGCGAGGGCGGGGCTCTGTACGACACGGCACACGACGCCGAGCAGCTGATCCGCCGCCCGCAGGACCCGACGGACAGCGCCACCCCGTCCGGCTGGACGGCGGCCGCCGGTGCGCTGCTCTCCTACGCCGCGCACACCGGCTCGGAGGCCCATCGCACCGCCGCCGAGGGCGCGTTGGGCGTGGTGAAGGCGCTCGGCCCGCGGGCCCCGCGCTTCATCGGCTGGGGTCTCGCGGTCGCGGAGGCGCTGCTCGACGGGCCGCGCGAGGTGGCGGTGGCCGGGCCTTGGGGAGCCGAAGTGCACACGCAGACACGGGAGTTGCACCGTACGGCGCTGCTGGCCAAGGCCCCGGGAGCGGTCGTCGCGGTCGGCGAGCCGGACAGCGAGGAGTTCCCGCTGCTGCACGGACGCACCCTGGTGGACGGCAGCCCGGCGGCGTATGTCTGCAGGAACTTCGCCTGCCGGATGCCCACGACGGATCCGGCGGAGCTCGCCGAGCAACTGGGCGGTTGAGGCCCGCGGCAGTGCCCGGACCGACATAGCACGGACGGATGTGTACGTGCCGGAAACTCGCCAAGTGGCGGAAATACATCACTTTTTATCCGGCGAGCACCGGAGTTTAACGTTCCGGGGCTAGCGTCCCGCTCGAGGAGTAGCCGGACGGCGGCACTGGGGAGTGCCACGCCCGAAGCTGCGCAAAGTGTGCTGCCGGCCAGGGGGGTCCTGTTGCCGGGGCACAGGTCCAAGGGGGGACCCTTCGGTGCTCATATCGGTGTTCGTCGTTGCCATTTCGGTGGCTTTGTTCTGGATGGCGGCGTTTACGCTGTGGTGGCAGATGCATGCCTGGCGTACGCCCGAGACGCTCGCTTCGACCCGCTTCGACCGTCCCGACGGCGGGACCGGTCTCTCTTTTTCGCTGCTGCTGCCCGCCCGCCACGAGCAGGCCGTGCTGGAGCACACCATCGAGCGGCTGCTGGAATCCAGCCACACCAACTACGAGATCATCGTGATCGTCGGCCACGACGACCCGGAGACCGCAGCGGTCGCCGAGCGCGCCGCGGAACGCGACCCGATCCGGGTGCGGGTCGTCACCGACACCCATGAGTCGAAGAACAAGCCCAAGGCCCTCAACACCGCCCTCCCGCACTGCCGCGGCGACATCGTGGGCGTCTTCGACGCCGAGGACCAGGTCCACCCCGAACTGCTCGCCCATGTCGACCACGCCTTCACTTCCACCGGCGCGGACGTCGTCCAGGGCGGGGTCCAGCTGATCAACTTCCACTCCAGCTGGTACAGCCTGCGCAACTGCCTGGAGTACTTCTTCTGGTTCCGCAGCCGGCTGCATCTGCACGCGCAGAAGGGCTTCATACCGCTCGGCGGCAACACCGTCTTCGTGCGTACGACCGTCCTGCGCGAGGCCGACGGCTGGGACCCGAACTGCCTGGCCGAGGACTGCGACCTGGGCGTGCGGCTCTCGTCCGTCGGCAAGAGGGTCGTCGTCGCGTACGACAGCGACATGGTCACCCGCGAGGAGACCCCCGGCACGCTGATGAGCCTGCTCAAGCAGCGCACCCGCTGGAACCAGGGCTTCCTGCAGGTCTACCGGAAGAAGGACTGGAAACAACTCCCGGGCCGCGGCCAGCGGTTGCTCGCCCGCTACACCCTGATGACGCCCTTCCTGCAGGCATTCTCCGGCGTGATCATCCCGCTCAACGCAGCCATCGCGCTCTTCCTCGACGTCCCCGTCGGCATCGCCATCGTGACCTTCCTGCCGCTGATCACGGCGATGGTCACCTTCGTCTTCGAGATCGTCGGGCTGCACGACTTCGGCAAGCAGTACGGCCTTCGCGTCCGCTTCGTCCACTACCTCAAGCTCATCGTCGGCGGGCCCTTCTACCAGGTGCTTCTCGCCGGTGCCGCGGTGCGCGCGGTCTGGCGGGAGCAGCGGGGGCGCAACGAGTGGGAGCTCACCAGCCATGTGGGCGCGCATCTCACCGAGACACGAGAGGACGTCCGCCGGTGACCACGACCCTGCCCCCGGCGCCCGACACCGCCACGCCGGCCGTCGCAGCGGATCCCCGCCCGACGGTGCCCGTGCATGTCCGGCCCGTCATACGCTTCCGCAGCTCCCGGCCCGATCTGCTGCTCTGCTTCGGCCTGCTGGCCGTGATCCTGCTGGTCCAGGGCTGGAACATCACGAACTTCCCGAACCTCAGCGACGACGAGGGCACGTATCTCGCCCAGGCCTGGGCGGTCCAGCAGGGCGACGGACTCGCGCACTACACGTACTGGTACGACCATCCGCCGCTCGGCTGGATACAGATAGCCGGGCTCACCTGGATACCGTCCCTGATCGCGCCCGACACGATGAACGTGGCGTCGATGCGCTTCGCGATGCTGCTGGTCAGCGCGGCGTGCGCGGTGCTGCTGTACGTGCTGGCGCGCCGGCTCTTCCTGCCGCGCTGGGCCGCCGGTCTTGCCATGGTGCTCTTCGGGCTCTCGCCGCTCTCCGTCGTACTCCAGCGCGAGATCTTCCTCGACAACATCGCCGTGATGTGGATGCTGCTGGCGTTCTGCCTGGCCGCTTCGCCGAGCCGTCATCTGTGGCACCACTTCGCCGCGGGGCTCGCCGCCGCGACGTCCGTGCTCACCAAGGAGACGATGCTGGTGGTGCTGCCCGCGCTGCTGGTGACGATGTGGCGGCACAGTCATCGCGACACCCGGAAGTTCGCCGTCACCGGCGCGATTACGGCATGCGCGCTGATCGGGCTGTCGTATCCGCTCTTCGCGCTGCTCAACAATGAGCTGTTTCCCGGTCCCGGCCATGTGTCGCTGATCGACGGCATCACGTACCAGATGGGCCGCGAGGGCTCGGGTTCCATCTTCGACGCGGGCTCCGGCTCGCACGGGGTGCTGCAGTCCTGGCTGTACTACGACAGGGTGCTGCCGCTCGGCGGCCTCGCGGGCGCGGCGCTGCTGCTGATCACCCTGCGCTGGTCGGTGACCGCACGGGCACTGGCCGGCCCGGCGCTGGCGGTGGGGATCCTTGCGCTTGTGGCGATGCGGCCGACTGGCTATCTGCCGGCGATGTACGTGATCCAGGCACTGCCGTTCCTGGCGTTGGTGCTGGCGGGTGGGGCGGCGAGTGTGGCGCATGCGGTGCTGTGGCGACATGGAGCCCCTCCGGCGATTGAGGAGCTGGGGGTCCCCCCACGCCCGCAGGGCGTAGGGGGCGGGTCCGGGGGCGGAGCCCCCGGAAACAAGCCCCTCCGGCGTTTGAGGAGTGAGGTCCGGGGCGGAGCCCCGGCAAGGGTCGGCGTGGCCGTCGTGCTCGCCGTTGCCGCCGCCGCGTACGTCGTGCCCCGTTGGTACACCGGCAACCGCGACGCCCTCACCGTCGACGCCAACGGCCCCTACCGCGCCGCCGCCGCCTGGCTCCAGGACGAGGTCGCCGACCCCGCAGCGACCAGGGTGCTCGTCGACGACGCGCTCTGGCTGGACCTCGTGCACGACGGGTACAAGCCCGGCACCGGCGCCATCTGGTTCTACAAGGCCGACCTCGACCCCGCCGTGACGAAGACGATGCCCCGCGGCTGGCGGGACCTCGACTATGTCGTTTCGTCCCCGACCGTCCGCCGCGACGCGGTGAACCTGCCCAACGTCAAGTCTGCCCTTGAGCATTCGAAGCCCGTCGCCGTCTTCGGCGGCGGCGAGGACCGGATCGAGATCCGCCGTATCGCCGGAGGCCAGCGATGACCACACCCCGTACCGGCGCCGAAGAACTCGGAGATCCGGAACTGAGCGCCGCCCAGCTCGCCGAGCCCGGTGCCGTCACCATCATCATCCCGACCTTCAACGAGTCGGGAAACATACGGGAGTTGTTGCACCGGCTCACCGAGTCGGTGCCGTCCCGGCTGCCGTGTGAGGTCCTCTTCGTCGACGACTCCACGGACGACACCCCGGAGGTGATCCGCGACGCCGCGCAGGACTGCCCCTTTCCCGTCGCCGTGCTGCATCGCGAGACCCCGGTCGGCGGACTCGGCGGCGCGGTCGTCGAGGGTCTGAAGTCAGCGAGCTCCGACTGGATCGTCGTCATGGACGGCGACCTCCAGCATCCGCCCTCGCTGGTGCCGGAGCTGGTCGGGGCGGGGGAGAGCGCGGTCGCCGACCTCGTGGTCGCCAGCCGCTACATACGCGGCGGCAGCCGCGAAGGCCTCGCGGGCGGCTACCGCATCGCCGTGTCGCGCTGCGCGACCTGGCTGACGAAGGCGCTCTTCCCGCGCCGGCTGCGCGGCATCAGCGACCCGATGAGCGGGTTCTTCGCGATCCGGCGCAGCGCGGTGACCCCCGAGACGCTGAAGCCGCTCGGCTACAAGATCCTGCTGGAGCTGGCGGTGCGCTGCCGCCCGGAGACGGTCGCCGAGGTGCCGTTCGTCTTCCAGGAGAGGTTCGCGGGCGAGTCCAAGTCGACGGCGAAGGAAGGGCTGCGCTTCCTGTCGCACCTGGCCGCGCTGCGTACGTCGTCGCCGGTGGCGCGGATGGTCGCCTTCGGCCTGATCGGCCTGACCGGCTTTCTGCCGAACCTGCTCGGGCTGCATCTGCTGGTCGCCGCGGGGATGCACTATCTGCCGGCCGAGATCGTCGCCAACCAGTTCGGCGTGCTGTGGAACTTCGTCCTCATCGAGGTGCTGCTGTTCCGGGACCGCCGCGGGCACCGGCACTGGGCGGACCGGGTGGGACGGTTCGCGCTGCTCGCCAACGCGGATCTGCTGCTGCGGATTCCGCTGATCGCGCTGTTCGTGGGGCAGTTGGGCCTGGAGGTGCTGCCGGCGACCACGCTGGCGCTGCTGACGACGTTCGTTCTGCGCTTCGCGGCGACGGAGGCGCTGGTCTATCTGCCGCGCAAGGGGCGGGAGTCGGGCGCTGGGACGACCCGGACCTCCCGGAGCGCGAGGAGCGCGCGGCGCTAGTACATGGCCGCGCATGGCTGCCGGGAGCCGTCCGGCAGCCGGTTCGTCCTTGATCGCCGGACGGGGAGATCGGGGACAGCACAGAAAGGGATCTGTCCATGCCACCAACGATCCGAAGAAGGCGCAGACGCTCAGCGGCGCTGCTGAGCGTCGGCGCAATGACCGCCGCGCTGCTGATATCCGCCCCCCAGCCCGCGTCCGCCGGAGCCAACCTGATCACCAACCCCGGCTTCGAGCAGGCAGGTACCGCCGACATGCCCGCCTGCTGGGAGAAGTCCGGCTGGGGCGACAACGACTTCACCTTCGAAACCGTCGCCGACGCGCACTCGGGCACCAAAGCCATGAAGGTGTCGCTGACCCGACGGGTCGACGGCGACCGCAAGGCGATGATCACCGAGGACACGGTCTGTGCGCCCAAGGTGAGGCCGGGCAAGCAGTACGACCTGTCGTTCTGGTACAAGAGCGACACCCCCGACACCGCGGTCACGCTCTTCCGGCACGACGTCACGGCCGGCTGGCAGTACTGGACGGATCTCAGGACCCTGCCGATCAGCGCGAGTTACCAGCGCTCCGAGGTCCGCACACCCGAGATCCCGCCGGGCACCGACCAGATCACCTGGGGCGTCTCGGTCTACGGCACGGGCTCGGCCACCACCGACGACTACGTCATGGAGGAGGTGTCCGCGCCTGACCCCGAGCCCCAGTGCACGGCGACGCCCGAGGAGTGCGCCAAGGGCCGCTGGGACGTCCTGACGGCCAAGAACCCGGTGCGCTCGATGCACTCCGTGGTGCTGCACAACGGCAAGGTGCTCGTCATCGCGGGCTCCGGCAACGACCAGGCGCAGTTCGACGCGGGCACCTTCACCTCGGCGATCTACGACCCGGCGACCGGCGCCTTCCATATGATCCCCACCCCCGCGGACATGTTCTGCTCGGGCCATGTCCAGCTCCAGGACGGCCGGGTGCTGGTGATGAGCGGCAACAAGGGCTATCCCTCCGCCGACGGCACAATCGGCTACCAGGGCCTGAAGGACTCGTACACCTTCGACCCGGCGACCGAGACGTACACGAAGACGAACGACATGAACGGCGGCCACTGGTATCCGTCGGCCACGGTCCTCGGCAACGGTGACGTCATCTCCTTCGGCGGTCTGAAGGAGGACTCGACCGGCAATGTGACCGCCGAGAAGTTCTCCGCGGCGCAGAACAAGTGGCTGCCGTGGTACGACGTCAACCAGACCTGGTCGTACTGGGGTCTGTACCCGTCGATGATCCTGATGCAGGACGGCCGGCTGTTCTACTCCGGCAGCCATGTCTTCGGCAACGGCACCCAGGGGTCGGGCGCCTCGATCTACGACTACACCGCGAACACCATCACCGATGTGCCCGGCCTGCAGAACAAGGACCAGCGGGACGAGTCGGCGAGCGTGCTGCTGCCGCCCGCGCAGGACCAGCGGGTGCTGACGATGGGCGGCGGCAACAACGAGACCAACCCCGCGGCCAACCGCCTCACCGACATCATCGACCTCAAGGTGCCCAACCCGTCGTATGTGCACGGCCCGTTGCTGCCGCAGGGCCAGGTCGACCAGGGGCAGGGCAAGCGGCCGCAGACGGGCGCGGAGGGCAAGATGTTCGTGTCCGCGGTGCTGCTGCCCGACGGCAAGGTCTTCGAGACGGGCGGCGGGCTGCACGACCGGGCCGACCCGGTGTACGAGGCGTCGTTCTTCGACCCGGTGAGCAATACGTACCAGGAGGGTCTTGCGACGGACCCGATCCCGCGTACGTACCACTCCTCGGCGTTTCTGCTGCCGGACGGGCGGGTGATGGCGGTCGGCGACAACCCCGGCAACGGCACGTACAACAACAATGTGTCGGTCTACACCCCGCCGTATCTCCTCAAGGGCGCACGGCCGAGTATCACTTCGGTGATCGACGGGCAGTGGACGTACGGAGACACCCAGCGGATCACGGTAGACCGGCCGATCGCCAAGGCGGAGCTGATCCGCCCGGCGGCGGTCACTCATTCCTCCGACCCCAACCAGCGGTTCGTGGATCTGCCGATGACGGTCGACGGGAACAACATCGACCTCAATGTCACCAGCAACCCGAATCTGGCCCCGCCCGGCTGGTACATGCTCTTCGCGGTCGACGCGAACGGCATTCCGTCGGTGGCGCAGTGGGTGCACCTCGGCGGCCCGGCGGCGATGTCCGCGGATGCGCCGTCGGCGCACGTCCACAGCTTCGCGGACGCGCCTTCCTCGGAGCCGAAGTCGCGGCTGAAGAAGCGGAACTCGGCCCCGGTGAGCCCGCGGATCGCGGGGTGCGACCGGCACTACGGGACGGTCGGGGTCTGCGTCCCGACGGTCTTCCCCCGGGGGGTGAAGGCGACGACGACGGCGCGCTGCGGGTGGCTGGAGGCGCACGACTACGGCCGGCTGAAGGTGAACGGGAGGGACGATCCGTTGCGGCTGGACCCGAGCGGGGACGGGGTCGCGTGCGGAAAGGGGGACGGGGGGAGGTAGCTGGGGGCTTCGCCCCCAGACCCCCAGTCCTCAATCGCCGGACGGGCTGAGAGATTCAGCCCGTCCGGCGGAAAGTCCAGCCCCGTGGGGTCCCCCCGGACGAGGTCTGGGGGAGATCGGTGGGCCGGCGGCAGGGCCTACGAGTGCTGGTAGGCCACCAGCGAGATGCCGACGTAGTGCACGACGAACGCCGCGAGCGTGAGCGAGTGGAAGACCTCGTGGAATCCGAACCACCGCGGTGACGGGTTCGGCCGCTTCATTCCGTAGATCACGCCGCCCGCGCTGTAGAGCAGCCCGCCGACGATCACACAGACCAGCACCGCGATCCCGCCGGCCCGCATGAACTCGGGCAGGAAGAAGACGGCGGCCCAGCCCATCGCGATGTAGCAGGGGGTGTAGAGCCAGCGCGGTGCGCCGACCCAGAAGACCCGGAAGGCTATGCCCGCCACGGCCGCCGCCCAGACCGCCCAGAGCAGCGTCCGGCCGCTGGAATCGGGCAGCAGGAGCATCGTCAGCGGCGTGTAGGTGCCCGCAATGATCAGAAAGATATTGGCGTGGTCGAGCCGGCGCAGCACGGCTTCGCCGCGAGGGCCCCAGTTGCCACGGTGGTAGAGCGCGCTCACGCCGAAGAGCAGGCATGCGGTGAAGACATAGATGGCGCAGGCCACCCGGGCCTTGGTGGAGTCGGCCAGCGCCGTGAGCGTCAGCCCCGCGACCAGTACGGCGGGGAACATCCCGGCGTGCAGCCAGCCGCGCAGCCGGGGCTTCACCGGCGAGGGCTCTATCTCGGTCACTTCGGGCGCGGCAGAGGTCATAACGGGGATGGTACCTACGCAACCGTAGGTAACAGGCCCTCTCCGGCCAGTCTCACAACGAGTGTTACACCGGGTGACACCGGGCCGGGCACAGGCCATCTACGAGTCTCCTACGAGTTTCGCGTGCCCGCGAGTGGTGATGCTCACGTGAGACGTCCTCTGGACATATGCGCATACTGCACGGATGATCAGATGAGTGCGGTCGGCACCGGATGAGCGGCTACGAAGCATCCGGGTCGCGGCCCCCACGGGGCGACAACCAATAAATCCCTCACTTAGGAGCAATCGTGGCGCGCGACATCGCGGCTCCCAGCACCGTTCCCACCAACCACCAGGAGCTCGTCTCCTGGGTCGACGAGATCGCAGCAATTACGCAGCCGGACAGCGTCGTCTGGTGTGACGGATCCGAGGCCGAGTACGAGCGCCTGTGCGAGGAGCTCGTCGCAAAGGGCACGTTCAAGAAGCTGGACCCGATCAAACGCCCGAACTCCTACTACGCCGCTTCCGACCCGAGCGACGTGGCGCGCGTCGAGGACCGCACCTTCATCTGCTCCGAGAAGGAGGAGGACGCGGGCCCGACGAACCACTGGAAGGCCCCCGCGGAGATGAAGGAGATCTTCGCCGGTGAGGAGGGCATCTTCCGCGGCTCGATGCGCGGTCGCACGATGTACGTCGTGCCGTTCTGCATGGGCCCGCTGGGCTCCGACCTGTCCGCGATCGGCGTCGAGATCACCGACTCCGCCTATGTCGCGGTCTCCATGCGGACGATGACCCGCATGGGACAGCCCGTCCTCGAGGAGCTCGGCTCCGACGGCTTCTTCGTCAAGGCCGTGCACACGCTCGGTGCTCCGCTGGAGCCGGGCCAGGCCGATGTCCCGTGGCCCTGCAACTCCACCAAGTACATCTCGCACTTCCCGGAGACCCGCGAGATCTGGTCGTACGGATCGGGCTACGGCGGCAACGCCCTGCTCGGCAAGAAGTGCTACGCCCTGCGCATCGCGTCCGTCATGGCGCGCGACGAGGGCTGGCTCGCCGAGCACATGCTGATCCTCAAGCTCACCCCGCCGCAGGGCGAGTCCAGGTACGTCGCCGCGGCCTTCCCGTCCGCGTGCGGCAAGACCAACCTGGCCATGCTGGAGCCCACGATCTCGGGCTGGACGGTCGAGACCATCGGTGACGACATCGCCTGGATGCGCTTCGGCGAGGACGGCCGGCTGTACGCGATCAACCCCGAGGCCGGCTTCTTCGGCGTCGCGCCCGGCACCGGCGAGCACACCAACGCCAACGCCATGAAGACCCTGTGGGGCAACGCCGTCTTCACCAACGTCGCGCTCACCGACGACAACGACATCTGGTGGGAGGGCATGACCGAGGTGGCCCCGGCCCACCTCACGGACTGGAAGGGCAACGACTGGACCCCGGCGTCCGAGACTCCGGCGGCCCACCCGAACGCCCGCTTCACCGTGCCCGCCTCGCAGTGCCCGATCGCCGCGCCCGAGTGGGAGGACCCGAAGGGCGTGCCGATCTCGGCGATACTCTTCGGCGGCCGTCGCGCCTCCGCGGTACCGCTGGTGACCGAGTCCTTCAACTGGCAGCACGGCGTCTTCCTCGGCGCCAACGTGGCGAGTGAGAAGACCGCCGCGGCTGAGGGCAAGGTCGGCGAGCTGCGCCGCGACCCGTTCGCGATGCTGCCGTTCTGCGGCTACAACATGGGCGACTACATGGCCCACTGGATCAAGGTCGGTCAGAACGCGGACGCGTCGAAGCTGCCGAAGATCTACTACGTGAACTGGTTCCGCAAGAACGACGCGGGCAAGTTCGTGTGGCCGGGCTTCGGTGAGAACAGCCGCGTGCTGAAGTGGATCGTGGAGCGCCTGGCGGGCAAGGCCGAGGGCGTCGAGACCCCGATCGGCATCCTGCCGACGCGCGAGGCGCTCGACACGGACGGCCTCGAACTGCCCGAGGAGGACCTCGACTTCCTGCTCAAGGTCGACAAGGACGTGTGGCGCGAGGAGGCCGGTCTGATCCCCGAGCACCTCAACACCTTTGGTGACCACGCGCCGAAGGAGCTGTGGGACGAGTACCGCGCGCTGGTCGCCCGGCTCGGCTGAGCAGCCGGCTGAGCACGTGTAAGACGTCGCGGCGGACCAACTCGACTTCCGCCCTGACCTGTGGGGTCACCCATGGTCTGCCGCGTCCCCGGCCCCCGGAGCCCCCTCACGGCTCCGGGGGCCGGACCCTTTCCGGCACAGGTGTTGCCGCGGGTTTTGGCGCAGGTGATTGCAGCGGGGGTTACCCGCAGGGCACGTGGGAGATGGGTGGCACCCGGTCCACCTGCCTCCGCGGCCGTGGACCGGGGCCGTCAGGGGGCGCCGACCAGGCGCGCTTCGGCCAGGGCGGCCGTGTGCGCGTCCATGCGTTCGGCGGAGAGGATCGCCGCCGCGGTGTCGGCGCGGGATGCCGCGACCACGAGGGCGCGGCCTGCCAGGGCGAGGGCGCGACGGTGCAGGGCCGCGGGGTCCGCGCCGCTCAAACCCGCGTGGCGGACGGGCGGGGCGCCGCGGAGGCGGGCGATCTGGGCCGCGATGCTCTCTGCGGCCTTGCCGAGGCCGAGTTCGTCGGTGACGGCGAGCAGAGCGGACAGATGGCCCGCGAGCTGGATGTCCAGCTCTTCCTCGCGGCTGCGGTGCGGGTACTGGGCATCGTCGGCCATCGCATGGACCGACTTGGTGCGGATCGGCTCGTACATGGGAATGGCCTCCTGCTGTCTCAGAAGGCCATCCTAGCTTAGATTCTGTCTAAAGTTGAGCTCGGTCGTGAATCTTTGCTCAGGGTTGGCTGTAGCCGTCCAGGAACGTCCCGATCCGCGTCACCGCATCCGCCAGATCCTTCGCCGCCGGCAGCGTCACGATCCGGAAGTGGTCCGGCTCCGGCCAGTTGAAGCCCGTGCCGTGCACCACCATGATCTTCTCGGCGCGCAGCAGATCGAGCACCATCTGCCGGTCGTCCTTGACCTTGTAGACCTTGGGGTCGAGCCGCGGGAACAGATACAGCGCACCCTTCGGCTTCACGCAGGTCACGCCGGGGATCTGGGTGAGCAGGTCGTACGCCACGTCCCGCTGTTCAAGGATCCGCCCGCCCGGCAGCACCAGGTCCTCGATCGACTGCCGCCCGCCGAGCGCCGTGGCCACCGCATGCTGCGAGGGCATGTTGGCGCACAGGCGCATGTTGGCCAGGATCGTCAGGCCCTCGATGTACGAGCCCGCGTGCGCCTTGGGGCCGCAGACCGCCATCCAGCCGGAGCGGAAGCCCGCCACGCGGTAGTTCTTGGAGAGCCCGTTGAAGGTGAGGACCATCAGGTCCGGGGCGATCGTGGCGGTCGGGGTGTGTGTGGCGCCGTCGTAGAGGATCTTGTCGTAGATCTCGTCGGAGCAGACGATCAGATTGTGCCGGCGGGCGATCTCCGTGAGACCGCGCAGCATCTCGTCGTCGTACACCGCACCCGTGGGGTTGTTCGGGTTGATGATCACGATCGCCTTGGTGCGGTCGGTGATCTTCCGCTCGATGTCGGTGAGGTCCGGCATCCAGTCGGCCTGCTCGTCGCACCGGTAGTGCACGGCCGTTCCGCCCGCCAGCGAGACGGACGCGGTCCACAGCGGGTAGTCCGGGGCCGGTACGAGCACCTCGTCCCCGTCGTCGAGCAGCGCCTGCATCGACATCTGGATCAGCTCGGAGACGCCGTTGCCGAGATAGATGTCCTCGACGTCCAGGTCGATGCCCTTGGTCTGGTAGTGCTGCATCACTGCGCGGCGTGCGGACAGCAGGCCCTTCGCGTCGCCGTATCCGTGCGCGCCGCCGAGGTTGCGGAGCATGTCCTCGAGGATCTCGGGCGGGCACTCGAAACCGAAGGCGGCCGGGTTGCCGGTGTTGAGCTTGAGGATGCGGTGACCCGCTGCCTCAAGCCGCATCGCCTCCTCGAGGACCGGGCCCCGGATTTCGTAACAGACGTTTGCGAGCTTCGTCGACTGGATCACCTGCATGTCGGTGAGGATACGGGCGCGTAACGCTGATCGCTTGGTGTTTTCGGCCACGAGAGGGTGGCGAGAATGTCCGATTTGGCATGTTCGGCCGGTGAGAGCGCCCGCATTCCTTCGAAAGGGCCGGCCGAGTGGTCCGTACGCCTGCGGATTCCGTTGCGGCGAGAGAAAGAAAACGGGCCGGTGTTGCCCTCGTCACCCTGGCCGGAACGATCACCCGAGTCATTCCGCAGTCGGCTGGACAGTGCAGCCGTGCTCAGCATCGTTGATGAAGTCACCCGATCCGGTGCCCGCATCGCGGCCACGCTTGCCCCACTGACCGACGCGGACGTACGTGCGCCCTCGGCGCTGCCCGGCTGGACCCGCGGCCATGTCATGGCTCACCTGGCCTGCATCTTCGGTGCTGGTGATGCCGGTCCGAGCGGGTCAGGCCCCGTCGGCGGGCGCCGGTGCCAGGGTGTGTGCGGCTCGCGTGACAAGGTCGACGGCTTGCTCGATGTCGTTCTCGGTGGTGGTGCGGCCGAGGCTGAGCCGGAGGGTTGCGCGGGCCTGGTCACGGGTGAGGCCGATCGCGGTGAGGACGTGGGAGGGGTCGCCGCTTCCGGTGTTGCAGGCCGAGCCTGTGGAGGCGGCGATGCCGGGGAGGCGGTCGAGGAGGTCGGCGGCCTCGATGCCGGGAAGGGTGAGGCTGAGGTTCCCGGGCAGTCGCCGGTGTGGGTGTCCGTTGACGACGGCGCCGGGGATCGCGGCCAGGAGGCGGTCTTGGAGCTGGTCGCGCAGGGCCCGGATGCGGGGCGGGGGCGGGGCGACGTCGGTGGTAATGAGGCGGGCGGCGGCGCCGAAGCCGACGATCGCGGGGACGTTGGGGGTGCCCGCCCGCAGCCCGCGTTCTTGTCCGCCACCGGTCTGCTGGGCGGTGATGCGGACGCCGCCGCGGATGTAGAGGGCGCCGATGCCCTTGGGACCGTGGAGTTTGTGGGCGGACAGAGAGGCGAGGTCGACGCCGAGTTCGTCGACGTCCAGCAGGCCGCAGCCGGCGCTCTGAGCGGCGTCGGTGTGCAGGAGGATGCCGCGCGGGGTGGTGATCTCGGCGATGGCCGCGAGCCGTTGGAAGGTGCCGATCTCGTTGTTGGCGTGCATCACGGAGACCAGCACGGTATTCGGGGTGAGGGCTGCGGCGATGTCGGCGGGGTGGACGCGGCCCTGCCGGTCGACGCCGACGCGGGTGAGTGTGTAGCCGTGGTGTTCGACGAGCCGCTGGCAGGCGGCGAGGACGGCCTTGTGCTCGATGGCGGCGGTGACGACGTGCCCGCCGTACGGCCGGGCGGCCAGGGCGGCGCCCACGATCGCCAGGTGGTTGGCCTCGGTGGCGCCGGAGGTGAAGACGATCTCCAGCTCGTTCTTGGCGCCGACCAGGTCGGCGACGTGGCGGCGGGCGGTACGGACGGCCCGTGCGGCGGTGCGTCCATAGGCGTGCGGGCTGGAGGGGTTGCCGTACTCACCGGTGAGGAACGGCAGCATCGCCTCCAGAACGCGCTCGTCCAGCGGGGTGGTGGCCTGGTGATCGAGGTAGATCGGTTCGGTGATCATGCGGCCCGCTCCTCGTTTCGGGCGGCGGCCGGTGCCGTCGCGGCGTACTTGCGTTCGCCGTCGACCAGGTCCCAGTAGATGCTGCGGGGCTCGTCGAAGACGGAGAACGCTGTGGCCAGGCAATGCCAGTTCCGGTTCGACTGGGCCAGGGCGAGGAAGAAGGCGTCCTCGAACAGCCGGCGGGCGCGTTTGGCCAGGGCCTCGCAGGTCGGCTGCGGCCCGAACAGGTGCAGGAAGCCGCGCTCTCGCAGCCATGCCTCGGCGTGCTCTGCGCCGGCCGCGCCGTCCAAATGCCCGCCGTCGGTGAGGGTCTGGGTGGCCAGCCGCTCAAGGCGGCGGCGTCGGCGAGCGTCCTCGCCGCCGGGGCAGTGGTCGCCGGAGATCTTCCACTCGTGCCAGCGGGGCGGCTGGTAGCGGTCGAAGTCGACGTCGTCGAGGTGGGCGGTGACCTGTGGCGGGATCTGGCCGCGGGTCAGGTCCGCGACGTCGTAGCCGGGCCCGAGGGCCTCCATCGTGAGGCAGCCCGGCCGCCCCGGGCCTGGCCGGTCCATGCGGATAAGGACGGTGAGCCTGTTGGTGAAGCGGTTGGTGGGCTCGGCAAGGATCACGGCCCGGCAGTCGGCCAGCAGGCCGGCCGCCCTCGGCGGGATCTCCACGACGGGGAAGGTGTTGCCGCCGCGGTAGTACTGCTTCTTCTCCACCCCGCCGTCGGAACGAATCATCAGCGTGGCTGTGCAGGTGGCGGCGGTGAGCGCGTGGGCGGCGGTGCGGACCGTCGCTGCGCTGGTGCCCGGCGGGATCAGGCAGGCATTCAGCACGGGTAGCTTCAGCGAGTGCAGCAGGGCCATGGTCTGCCACTTCGGCCAGCGCCGGTCCTTGGTCGCCGCGGTCAGCTCATTGGTGGCGAGCGCGTGCAACGGGCGGGGCAGGGGTATCGCCATCGCGTCGTTTCCTTTCCTTCGTCAGGCGGCGTCCGCGAGGTGCAGGTCGGCGGAGAGCTCGGCGAAGGTGCGCTCGCGGTGGGCGGTGAAGGGGTGGTCGCGCCAGTCGAAGTACTCGCCGATGCCGAGTTCGTATGCGCAGACGCGGCGTACGAACTGCCGGGCGAAGCCGGCCGAGAGCCAGTAGTAGTGCTCGCCGGGCCGGGGCGAGAGGTAGAGGTAGGAGCCCTCCGCGGCCGTCGGTAGGTCCGCCATCGAGGCGAGCCGCAGCCCGGGGCCGCCGGCCTTCTCGTAGGCGGCGGTGATCGCGTCCGGGTCAGGGACGGGGATCAGGTGCAGGTGGCAGTGGCTGCAGCAGGAGGCGCCAAGCTCGCAGTCCCGGGGCCCGTGCTCGGCCAGGATGACCGGCCCGTAGCGGGCCTGGATGAGGGTGCGCATCTCCTCGGTCTCCGCGGCGACCCGCTCCAGGCCGGCAGGGCTGACGTCGGCGGCGGCGTCCAAGTGCTCGACGGGCATGAACAGGCAGTAGCCCGGGGTCAGGGCGCCGATTGTGGGAAGCAGCACCCAGCCGCAGGCGGTCTCGGTGATGATCCGGGTCGTGCCCTGGCGTGCGGTGAACTCGGTGCAGAACTGGCAGTCCATGGCTGTCACCTCCGGATCGGGCCGACGGGGAACTCGTCGGCGTATCGGCTCTTCAGGTCGGTCTCGCGGGCGTAGAAGGGGTGGGGCGCAACGTCGTCGGTGCGGGGTCCGTCCAGGGCGAAGACGAGCAGGCGGGCCAGTGGCATGCCGTGGTGCAGCCGCAGGACGGCGGGGCCGGTGTTGACGAGCTCCAGCGTCAAGTGCCCGTTCCAGCCGGGCAGGACGAACGGGCTGGTGACGTGGACGGCCAGGCCGACGCGGGCCAGGTGACTCAGCCCGCCGATCATGCCCATCAGCCCGGCGCCGAGCCGCAGCGGCTCTTCGACCGCTCCCAGCAGCATCTCGCCAGGCATCAGCTCATGCGTCTTCCACTCGGTGACCGGCTCGCCGTAGAGTTCGTCGATGCTGGACTGGTCGGCGAGGTCGATCACCAGCGTGCTCGGTGCCGCAAGAGGCTGCAGCGGAGAGCCGAGCGTCAACAGCAGCCCGTCGCCTCGCAGTTGGCCCGGCCATTCCAGAGCACTCTGATTGATCAGCCGGGTGATCGATTCGGCTGAGAGCATGGCTCACCCCCGGGACTTGGGCAGTGCTGTGGGCATCGCCTTTCGGATCGAAGGCGGCTACTGAAATGTTCCCCGGGACAGTCCGCGATATCCATATGTCCGATAGGACACTTAAAGGTTTTCTCGGGGTGAAATGCGGAGAAGTTCAGTTCTGCTGGCCGTGCGGACAGTGCAACCTGGTTGAGGCCGCGTCAGGGAGGGGGGCGTGATGGTGCCGTCGTTGCCGCCCGGGCCGTTGAAGGTGCCGGGCCCGGAGGGGTTCCGCGCCGATCTGTTGTCGTGTTCCCCGGATCTGCTGGATCTGACGTGGGACCAGCTCAGGACGCTGATCGTCGTCCGCGAGGCCGGGACCGCGCTGGCCGCGGCGAAGGTGCTCGGGCGTGAGCAGTCCAGCGTGCAAAAGCAGCTCGACATCCTCAACCGCAACTTCCAGGTCCTGACCGGCGAGTTGCTGGTGGTCAAGCAAGGCCGGGGCAAGGACTTCCTGTTCACCCCGACCGGGCTGGAGGTCGTCGAACGTGCTCGGGCCACCTTCGCCGACTGGCTGCAGGGCATAGCCGACTCCCGCCGCCGGCTCGGATCGACGCTGACGGTGGGGACGACCGAGTTCACCCTCGGCTTCCTGGGCCGGGTGTGGGAGCGGGTCGCCCCGCAGCTGATGGAGCGGGAGGTCGAGCTGAAGGTCGTGCATGTGCGCACCCGCGACTTCTGGAAACGCCTGGACTCCAACCAGGTCGACCTGCTGTGCGGTGGGCTGGCGGCCGATGCCGGCGCCGAGCGGGTCGCCCCCGACTACGACTTCCTCGAATGGCATCGCGAGGGCCTGGCCCTGCTGACGAACCTGCCGGTGCGCGAACTCGCCGCCAAGACCGTCGGTGTAGACCGGCTGCGGACCCTGCCGCTGGTCATCCCCGCTCGTGGAGTGATCACCGACTTCGTCGAGCGCTGGTATGGGCCCGACTTCCGCTCGCAGCTGCAGATCGTCGCCGAGATCGACGACATCTATTACGGACTCGCCCTGCTGCGGTCCCGCGTGACGTATGGGTGCATGCTGTGTGCCCGCTCCATCGGCGAGGCCGCCGTCGACGGGCGCCTGCCCACCAGCGAGGACTTCCGGCTCATCAAGTTCGCCGACGACTTCGACCCCATGCTCCAGCTGATCTCCGGCGTCTTCGCCCGCAAGGGCGAACGCGAGACGTACGACGCCTCCCACCCGCTGAACATCCTGTGGGACGCCTTCCGTGACGAGGCCGCCTCCGGCAGGCCCCTGCCCCTGTGATTTAAGGACCTCTCGTGCTGCTGGCCTCGGTCAACCTCAACAAGCGTCTCGGCGTCGTCGGCGCCCGCTCGAACCTCGCCGCGTGGCTGCGCGAGCACGGCGTCAAGGCCGTGCTCGCCCAGGAGCCGTTCAAGCCCGCCGACCGGACGCCACCCGTGCTGAGAGGCTTTTCCTTCGGCGGCGGTGACGGACACCTAGCCGTGTGGATCAGCGAGGACCTCGCCACGCCCGCCGTCTCGTCACCCCAGAAGTGGGTCCAGCGGATCGAGCTGGAGTGGCTGGTCGTCCTCCAGGTGCATCTCGACGCCTATGCCAGCGCCTCCCGGGCCGCCCAGCTGGCCGAACTGGCCGCGATGGCCGCCGCCGAGGACGGTCGCCCACTGCTGATCTGCGGGGACTTCAACCTCGCCCCCCGCCCCGAGGACGGTCTGTTCGGCGAGGAGATCAGCACCTTCACTACCGATGCCGAACGCGAGACGCTGCGGCAGCTGACTCAGGGTGCGGGTCTGGTCGACACCACCGCCGAGACGGAGCCCGCGTTCACCTTCGAGCGCGTCCTCTCCGGCAAGCCAAGCCGCTTCCGCTGCGACCTCGCCCTGCTCAGCGACCACCTGACGGCAACGACCACCGTCACCGCCGACGCCTCGGTCCGAACTGGCCCCAAGGCGTTCACCGACCACTCAGCGCTGCTGGTCGACCTGTCCGTCACCCTCCAGGCGGCCGAGCCGGACGACGTGCTCTTCGCGCTGAGCGAGCTCGCCGGGGAGAGCTCCGCCGCCCCGGCGAGGAGGGAGTATCAGCCCCATAAGACCGCGATGAGCCGCCAGGCCCCCTCTCCGGCCTCCCGGGCGGTGACCGAGAACCTGACCGGCCAGCTGGGCATCACCAGCGTCCTGGACCACGGCTGCGGCCGCGGCGCCGACGTCGCCCACTACCGCTCGGTGGGCCTGGACGCCGAAGGCTTCGACCCGCACGATGATTTCGGCTGGCCCCGCCCCGGCCGCAGCGGCTTCGACCTGGTCAGCTCGATGTTCGTCCTCAACGTGCTGCCCGACCCGTGGCAGCGGATCCAGGCCCTCAAAGACGCGGCATCCTTCGCCCGCCCCGGCGGCCATGTCGTCGTCGTCACCCGCTCACCGCAGGAGATCACCAAGGCCGCCGCGGAGGGCGGCTGGACGGCCCACCACGACGGCTTCTGGTCCAGCCAGAGCAAGGGAACCTTCCAGCGCGGCATCGACCCGGAAGAGATCACCGCACTCGCCCGCCGGGCCGGACTCATCCCCGCCGCCGACGCCCCTGTGCTGCCCCTGGCCGGGGTCTGCCATGCCGTCCTGTCCAAGTCCGAGGCATGAACTGCGTACCCACGAATGTCCCAGGTGCGTACGACGTTGTATACGAAGCCGCGTACTAACCAACGTCCCTGGTCGTGTGCGCAGTTGTGTACCAACTGATTGCCGAGACGGCCGCGGGTCAGCGGTTGCCCGTCCAGACGATCCGGTCGGCGAAGCCGCCCCGCTCACTCGCCTTGGCCTCGCGGATCTTCTCCAGCTGATCCGCATCGACCCCCAGCTCCGCGGCGAGCGCGCGCACGACCTCCAGTACGTCCGCGAGTTCCTCGGGCGCCGACTCCTCGTCCGCCGCAAGAAACTCGGCGACCTCCTCGCCGAGCTTGTCCCGCAGCCTGCTGCGGTATTCCTCCGGGCCCGCGGTGTAGGTGATCGGCTCGGCCCCGTCCTCGCGGACGATCTGCGGAATCCGGTCCCGCACCAACTTGCTGAACTTGCTGTAGCGAACCACCGGTTGCTCTCCCGCACCCATCGCCGCGAGGCGGACGCCGGCTGCCGCCCCTCATGCCGAGGCAGCCTAGGGAAGACGCCTCACCACTCGCCATGTGAACCGCCAATCCCACCCGTTTGGATGCCACCGCCGCCCGGAGTCATGACGGACCGGGGCGACGCGCAGGCTCATCGTTGGCACAGCCCGCGGGATGACGGCAGCCGGCAACATCGCCAAGGCACTCGGCGTCGCCATCGCCGTCGCGGATGCCGAGGCCAAGGGCTGAGCGTCGACACACTGCCCGAGGTCCGGAGCCACCAGCCGGGCCCGGTATGGACGAGCGACCGCGCCAGTCAGTCGGCGAAGCGGCGTACGTAGCGGCGCTGCCAGGGGGTTTCGACGGCGTGTGGGTCGTAGTTCCGGCGTACGAACTCCACCGCTTCGTCGGTCGGCACACCGTCGAGCAGGGCGATACAGGCCAGCGCGGTGCCGGTGCGTCCCCGGCCGCCGCCGCAGGCGATCTCGACCCGCCCGACCGAGGAGCGGTCCCATGCCTCGCCGAGCAGGGCCCGGGCGTCCGCCCGGCTGCTGGGCAGCCGGAAGTCCCGCCAGCGCAGCCACGTCGCTTCCCAGGGGACCTCGGGCGGCTGCTTGCCGAGCAGATAGACGGCGTACGTGGGCTCGGGACCGGCGGGCAGGGGCCGGCGCAGCGCGCGGCCCCGGACGAGCCGTCCGGAGGGAAGGCGCAGGACGCCGGGGGCGGTGGGATCCCAGGGCTGGGTGTTGGTCACCTGGCCACCGTAGTGCGGGGGCCGGGGGTAAGTGCCGAGGCGCACCCTCAGAGAGCGGCCAGGAACGCGGTCCACGCGGGGGCGGGTATGGCGAACCGGGGGCTGGTCTCGCCGAGCTTGGAGTCGCGGACGTGGACGGTGTGGGGGCAGGTGGCGACCTCGACGCAGGCGCTGCCCTGGTCATCGCTGTGCGTGGACTTCCGCCAGTCCAGAGCGACTTCTATGCAGGCGCCACCCTCGTCATCGCTGTAGCTGGACTTGAACCAGGTAAGGCGCTCGCTCATAGTTCTTCCGCCACCTTTCTGATGAACGCCGCCGATTCCGCGACGCTGAGGGCGTGCATACGGATCATGCTATGCCGTTGGGTCAGTTCGCTGACCTTGCTGGGCTCGGCGTAGAAAGCGCTCGTTGTCTGGCCTTCGGCGAAGGCGCAGCGCTCGTTGTCAGAGTTCTCCAGCAGCACCATAGGGCCCATGAGTGCGAGGCCGCTGCATCGACCCATCGGCAGCACTTGAATCGAGGCGTTCCGCAACTCGCCTACTTCAAGGAGGCGTTCGAGCTGGCGCCCCATAGCTTCCCGGCCGCCCACTAGCGTACGCAGCGTTGCCTCGTGCAGCACGAAGCTGAACATCGTGCTGGTCTTACGCGTCAGTGCCTCCTGCCGCTCCATCCGCGCCCGGACCCGTTCCTCGACTGTTTCGTCGTCCAGCGGTGGACAGCTCTCGCTCATCAGCACACGGGCGTACTCCTCCGTCTGAAGCAAGCCAGGGATGAGCAGCGGCTCGTACCAGTGCAGGGCGATCGCTTCCGCCTCCGCCGCCATGTACTCCTGCGAACGCGCCGGGAACGGCTCCGGCTTCAAGAACTCCTGCGCCGCCGCCAGCTTCCCCTGCGCCCCGCACATCTGGTCCGCCACCTGCAAAAGCCGTACCGTCGGCCGTCGTCGCCCCTGTTCCATCGACTTGACCGACTCGTACTCGTAATTCGCTTCCTTGCCCAGGTCCTCGCGGCTCACCCCAGCCTGCGTACGCCACAGCTTGATCTGGTTTCCGCAGTACCGCCACGTCTCCGTCACGGCGCCTCCTTTGGTACCCGCCGGGTACAACCACCCTCCGTACCCACCTCGTTACTCCAGAGGCTAAGCCCGCGCCACCACCGTATGAGCCATGAACCAGCACATCGAGTGGCGGCTGCCGCGCACTCCCCGAAGCGTGGGCCGGGCCCGTGCGCTTCTCGCCGAGCAGGCGCGGGACTGGAAGATCCCGGACGAACTGGCCGACACCGCCGTGCTGTTACTCAGCGAGCTCATGACGAACGCCTGCCGTCATGCCCGCGTCCCGGCCGGGCGGGAGGTGGCCGCGCGGTGCGTGCTGGGTGAAGCCGTCCTTCGCGTGGAGGTCCACGACGCCTGCGACGCGCTGCCGCGGCCGCGCACCGCGTGCGCGGACGACGAGTCGGGGCGCGGGCTCGCCCTCGTCGACGCGCTCGCCGACGCATGGGGCGCCGAGCCCCGGCCCTACGGCATCGGCAAGGCCGTCTGGTTCGAGCTGCGGGCCATCCGTACGTAGACACAAAGGCGCGGCCCGTCCGGCGGGGGACACCGGACGGGCCGCGGGCGGAAGAGGCCGGAACTACCAGCGCGTCGTCTCGCCGAAGAAGTCCTCGATCTCCACGGCCGTGCCCGACTCCTTCGCCGTACGGAACACATGCAGGCCGACCGCCAGGTCGAGCACGCCAAGACCGAACGGCGAGAAGATCACCGGCTTGTCCGTGCCGACGCTCACCTCGCCGTTCACGACCTGTGCCAGCGTGCCGGTGATGAAGTCGCGGCCGCCGTACTTCTGCTCGGCCAGGTGCGGCGAGGTGTTGGCCTTCAGGCAGTGGTCGACGTCGTCGAGGATGTTGTACGCCCCGTCGATCAGCTCCGGGCCGATGTCCCGCAGCGAGATGTTGAGCACCACCTGGCCGGGCGCGAAGGCGTCCGGGGCCACGATGTACGGCTCGGCGGCCGTCGTCGCGAGGACCACCACGTCCGCGCCGGTCAGGGCGGCGGACAGCGAGGACTCGGTGGCGGCCGGGTAGCCCAGGACATCGGTGGAATGCGCCGCGAGCGCGGAGCCGTACTCCTCGCTCTTGTCGTGGACCGTCACCGAAGTGACCGCCCACTCACGGGCCTTGAAGAACTCCAGGATGTTGCGGGCGATGATGCCCGCGCCGACCACGGTGAGCTTCCCCGCCCTGCGCCCGCCGGTCAGCTGCTCGGCCGCGAGCACCGCGGACGCCGCCGTGCGGGCCGCGCTGATCTGCGAGGCCTCCAGGCAGGCGAAGGGGTAGCCCGTCTCGTAGTCGTTGAGCAGCAGGGCCGCCGACGCACGCGGGATGCCGCGCTCGATGTTCGCCGGGAAGCTGCTGATCCACTTGATGCCGGAGACGTCGGCGCCGCCGCCGAGGTGCGCGGGGAGCGCGATGATGCGGGCGTCCGGCTTCTCGGGGAAGCGGAGGAAGTAGCTGTCGGGGTTCACCGAGTCGCCCGCGTGGTGGGCGAGGTAGGTGTCGCGTACGACGTCGACGATCTCCGGGCGGGACGCTCCGATGATCTCCCGCGCGGTCTTGCCGCCGATGACGCTGAACTCGTACATGTCGTAGGTCCTTGGCTCTCAGTGGTTGACGAGACTTGTGCGGTGCGCCGAGGAGACCTGCGGCGCCGATGCGGGGGCGTCGGCCGCCTCCTCGCCGTGCGAGAGCTCCGGCAGCCACTTCAGCCAGCGCGGCAGATACCAGTTGGACTCGCCGAGCAGGGCCATCACGGCGGGCAGCAGTACGGCCCGTACGAGCGTCGCGTCCAGGAAGACCGCGACGGCCAGGCCGATGCCCAGCTGCTTGAAGTCCTGCATGGACAGCGTGCCGAAGACCGCGAAGACGGCAACCATGATCATGCCCGCGCTGGTGACGACACCGGCGGTGGAGCGGATGCCGTGCGCGACGGCCTTGATGTTGTCGGCGCCGCGGTCGTGGGCCTCGCGGATCCGGGAGACCACGAAGACGTGGTAGTCCATCGACAGGCCGAACAGGACCACGAAGACGAACAGCGGCATCCAGGACTCGATCGCGCCGACCGCCGTCGTGCCGACCAGCTCGTCGCCCCAGCCCTTCTGGAAGACCGCGGTCATCACGCCGTACGCGGCGGCCACCGACAGCAGGTTGAGGACGATCGCGGTGATCGCGACGACCAGCGAGCGGAAGCAGAGCAGCATCAGCAGGAAGCTGATGCCCATCACGAAGGCGAAGACCGGCACGATGCTCGACTTCAGCTGGTCGTTGTAGTCGGTCGAGAAGGCGAGGTCGCCGCCGACGGGGGCTTCGGTGCCCGAGGCCTTCGTCAGCGTCGCCGGGATGATGTCGTCGCGCAGGGTCTTAAGGGCCTTCACCGAGGTCGCGCCGCGGCCGTCGCCCGCCAGCGGGGCGTTGATCACGGCGATGTTCTCGGCCTTGTGGAGGGTCACCTCGATCGGGTTCTTGACCTGGTCGGAGGCCAGGGCCCGCTTCTTGAAGTCCTCGATGGCCTGCGTGGAAGCGGCGGAGCGGATGTCGGAGGCCTTGTAGACGATCTGGGCCGGGGCAGGCGCGCCCGGGAAGGCCTTCTCGATCCGCTGGGCGGTGGCCGCCGTCGCGTTGTCGGCGGGCAGCAGCTGGTCGAAGCCCAGCTTCTCGGTCTTCATGTCGAGCGCGGGCGCGGCGAGCGCAAGCAGTCCCGCGATGCCGATGAGCGCGAAGAGCGCCGGCACCTTCAGCACCGCGCCGAGCAGCCTGCCGGGACGCTCGTTCGCGTGCCGCACGCGCGCCTTGCGGCGCAGGCCCGGGATACGGCCGAGCTCGACCTTGTCGCCGAGCATCGCCATCACGGCGGGCAGCACCGTCATGGAGCCGAGCACCGCGATCAGCACGACCTCGATGGTGGCGATGGCGAAGCCCTCGAAGACGGTCAGTCCGGAGAAGAACATGCCGGCCATGGCGACGGCGACGGTGAGACCGGAGATCAGCACCGAGCGGCCCGAGGTCGCGGCGGCGATGCGCAGCGCGGTCGCCTTGTCCCGTCCGGCCGCACGCTCCTCGCGCTCACGGCGGATGTAGAAGAGGCAGTAGTCGACGCCGACGGCCAGACCCATCAGCAGCATCACCGAGTTGGTCATCGCGTCGACCGGCACAAGATGGCTGGAGAGCGCCAGCAGGCCCATCGCAGCGACGCAGGCGGTGATCGCGAGGACCAGCGGCAGCACGGCGGCGAGCAGCGCGCCGAAGACGACCAGCAGGATGCCGAGCGCGACCGGAACGGCCGTGTACTCGGCTCGGGTGAAGTCCTCGCCGAGCGAGTCGTTGATGCCCTTGAGGCCGCTGGCCGCGCCGTACTCGCCGAGTGTCACGGCGGAGTGGGCCTCGTCCGTCTTCGCCAACGCGTCGATCAGCGGCTTGATGCGGTCGGCGGCGGTGTCCGGGTCGCCCTTCACCGAGAACTGGATCAGCGCGTCGTGCTTGTCCTTGGAGACCGCGCCGGTCTGGTACGGGTCGCCGATCTTCTCGGCCAGACCCGTGTCGCCCACGGCCGAGATCGCGTCGATCACGGCCTTCTTGAACTCGGCCTTGTCCGCCGTCAGTCGGTCGCTGTGGACCAGGACCATCTCGGCCGCGGGAGTGCGAATGCCGGCATCGACGAGGATCCGGGCGGCGCGCCCCGATTCACCGGTGCCGTAGTCCGCCTCCGTCAGATTCTGCTGTCCTGCCATGCCGCCCAGCACCGTGAGCGCGATGACGGCGAAGAGCCACCCGAAAACCGCGGTCTTGCGGTGCCGGGCGCTCCAGCCTCCCAGTGAAGCCGCCAGATTGCGTTGACTCGCCATTACCTCTCCCGATGTGGGACGTTGCCTTCAATGGGAATCAGCGTAAGGATTTCCCAAGGTCAACTCCTGCCCTGGAAGTGGCAGTTGAGTGCCGTTGCAGCATCCTGCCAAGTCCCAGTACAGGACGGGTGCAGGAACCTGCAACGGCAGTCTTCGGACAACAGGAATGCGTTCCTTCCGGCCATACGGCCGGTTACGTTCAATTCTCGTCGGAAGATTCACCGAATTCCAGAACTCCAAGTATTCCAAGAAGGGGGGAAGGTGTGAATACCGCGATCGAGGCCGAAGGTCTGACGAAGCAGTACGGCAGCCATCGCGCCCTGGGCGGCGTGGACCTGTCGGTCCGGGCGGGCACCGTGCTCGGTCTGCTCGGGCCCAACGGCGCGGGCAAGACCACCACGGTCAGAATGCTCGCCACCCTGCTCGAACCCGACGCCGGAACCGCCCGTGTCGCGGGCTTCGACATCGTCAGGCAGCAGCGCGAAGTACGCCGCCGCATCGGCCTGGCAGGACAGTACGCCGCCGTCGACGAACTGCTCACCGGCCGCGAGAACCTCGTACTGCTGGGCAGGCTGCTGCGGCTCGGCCGCAACGGCGCCCGCGCCCGCGCCGCCGAACTCCTCGCGCAGTTCGAGCTGGAGGCCGCCGCGGACAAGCCCGCCAAGGAGTACTCCGGCGGCATGCGGCGCCGGCTCGACCTCGCGACCTGTCTGATCGCCTCGCCCGAGGTGCTCTTCCTCGACGAGCCGACCACCGGGCTCGACCCGGCCAGCCGCGCCACGCTGTGGCGGATGGTCCAGGAGCAGGTGGACCGCGGCGTGACCGTCCTGCTCACCACCCAGTACCTCGAAGAGGCCGACTTCCTCGCCGACCGGATCCTGGTCATCGACCGCGGTCAGGTCATCGCCGAAGGCACCTCCGACGAGCTGAAGCGGAAGGTGGGTGGCGAGCGCCTGGAGGTCTCGGTCAGCGAGGCCGCGACGCTTGCGACCGCCGCAGCCGCGCTGGCCCCGCTGGCGCTGAACGCGCCGCAGCTGGACGAACGCCAGCGCACCGTCTCCGTACAACTGCCGGACGGAATGGGCGCACTGGCGTCCGCGGCCACCGCGCTGGAGTACGCGGGCATCGCCGTCGAGGAGTTCGCGCTCCGCCGCCCGTCCCTCGACGACGTGTTCTTCCACCTCACCGGTCAGTCCGCCGGACCCGTAGAAACGAAGGAAGCGGAGGCCGCACGATGAGCTCGGCGCTCGCCCACGGCAGCGATGTCCTGGCCCTCACCGGCCGTCATCTGCGCCATCTGCGCCGCACCCCGGAGAAGGTCATCGGGGTGGCGCTCACACCGGTCACCATGGTCGTCGTACTCGGCTATCTCTTCGCCAGCGTCGTTCAGGTCGACAACAGCGGCGAATACCGCGAGTACGTGATGGCCGGGGTGTTCGCCCAGGTCGGGCTCTCCTGCATCGGCATCACCGCGATCGGGGTCGCGGGCGATCTGGGCAAGGGCCTGATCGACCGGTTCCGTTCGCTGCCGATGGGCCGGGCGACGGTACTGGTCGGGCACACGCTCGCCGACCTGGTCACCGCCGCCATGAGCATCCTCGTCGTCGCCCTCACCGGGCTGCTGGTCGGCTGGCGTGTGCACGGCACGGTGGGGGAGACCGTCGCCGGCTTCGCCCTGCTGCTGGCTTTCGCGTACGCCATGCTCTGGGTCGGCGCGCTGCTCGGCATGGTGATGCGCAACCTGGAAGCGATCAACGGCGTCGCCGCACTGCTGCTGGTCCTCTTCTCCTTCCTCTCCAGCTCGTTCATGCCGCTCACCGGGCTGCCCGGCTGGCTGCGCGCGGTGGCCGAGTGGAATCCGGTGAGCGCCGTCTCCGAGGCCTGCCGGCAGCTGTGGGGGAACACCGGCGCCGTCACCTCGCGGAGCTTCCCGGTGGAGCACCCGGTGATTGTCTCGCTGATCACTCTCAGCGTTCTCATTGCAGTTCTTGTACCGCTGAGCCTGCGTGTGTACCGCACGTCGGCCGCGCGATGATCTGGTCGATTTGGGGGAGTCATGCCGGTCATATCGGCGCCGCAGGAGTTCAACACCGAAGACCTCTATGTAAATCTCCGTGAGATGTACGGATTTCCGCTGCATCTCAAGTGCGAGGGATTCAATTTCGCCGGTTCCATCAAACTCAAGGCAGCCGCGAGCATGATCGAGGCCGCCGAACGCAGTGGTGAACTCACCCAGGACTCGATCCTGGTGGAGTCCTCGTCGGGCAACCTCGGAGTGGCGCTCAGCGTCATCGCCGCGGCCAAGGGCTACCGCTTCATCTGTGTGGTCGACTCGCGGACGAACCTCGCCACGCGCAAGGTCATCGAGTCGCTCGGCAGCGAGGTGCACACGGTCTCCGAGCCGGCCGCGGAGGGGGGATTCCTCGCGGCCCGACTCGCGTACGTCCAGGGGCTGCTGGCCACGAGCCCGCGCTACGTCTGGCTCAACCAGCACGCCAACCCGGACAACTGGCGGGCCCACTACCGCACCACGGCTCCCCAGATCGAGAAGCAGTTCCCGGCCCTGGAGCTGCTGTTCATCGGCGCCGGCACCACCGGCACCCTGATGGGCTGCGCCCGCTACTTCAAGGAGCAGCCCCGCCCGGTCACGATCGTCGCCGTCGACAGCGACGGCTCCGTCACCTTCGGCGGCCCCGCGGGCCGCCGCATGATCCCGGGGCTCGGCACCGGCGTACGGCCCGCACTGCTCGACACGTCGTACGTCGACGACGTCGTGCACGTCCCGGAGGCCGACACCGTACGCGCCTGCCACACCCTCGCCCGCGGCGGATTCCTCTTCGGCGGCTCCACCGGCACGGTCGTCAGCGGCGCGCTCCGCTGGCTCGCCGAGCACCGGCCCGGCGAGGACGTCGCGGCCGTCGCCATCGCGCCCGACCTCGGCGAGCGCTACCTCGACACCGTCTATCAGTCGAGCTGGGTCCGGGACATCTACGGAGACCTCGAAGGCCAAGGCCAAGGCCAAGGCGATGGCGAACGTGATGGCGATGGCGACGGCGAAAGTGACGCCGACGGCCAGGAAATGACCGATCTCTCTTCTGGAGCACTGCAGTCATGACCCCCTCTCACCCCGCGCAGCAGCTGCCGCTCTCCGCCGCGCAGCGCGAGATGTGGTACGGGCAGCAGGCGGACCCCGGCAACCCCGTGTTCACCATGGGCGACTACCTCGAACTGCACGGCCCGCTCGACGCCGCCCGGCTGGCCGCGGCCTGGCAGGGCGTGCTGCGGGAAGCCGCCACCCTGCGCGCCCGCTTCACCGAGCACGACGGCGAGCCGCGCCAGGACTTCGCCCCCGTCGAGGACTTCCCGGTCGAGACGATCGACCTGTCGGGCGAGGACCGGCCGCGCCGGGCCGCCGAGGAGTTCATGCGGCAGGACCTGCTCACACCGCCGGACCTCACCGTGCCCACGCTGCGGTCGGTGCTGCTCGAACTCGGGCCCGGGCACGCGGTGTTCTACATCCGCGTCAACCACATCCTGGTCGACGGCTTCAGCCGGGTCCTCATCTACAACCGGCTCGCCGCGCTGTATGCGGAGCCGGACGCCGAGGGCGGCTTCCCCGGCCCGCAGACGCTGCTGGACGACGAGGACGCGTTCGCCGCGACCGCCAAGTACCAGAAGGAACGCGCCTTCTGGCAGGCCCGGTTCGAGACGACGCCCGAGCCCGTCAGCCTCTCCACGCGCCCGCTCGTGCCGGCCCGCCGCTCCCTGCGGCGCGAGGCCCTGCTGCCGGCGGCCACCGTCGAGCGGCTGCGCGCGCTGGCCTGGGACACCCGCATCACCTGGCAGACGCTGCTCATCGCCGCCACGGGCGCCTACGTCCAGCGGGCCGCGGGCGCCGAGCGCGCCCTGCTCACCCTCGCCGTGCCGGCCCGCGCCACCGCCGCCGCGCGCGCGGTGCCGGGCATGCGGGCCAACTTCCTGCCGCATCCGGTGCGGGTACGTCCCGGCCAGACGCTGGCGGAGTTCCTGAAGGAGAGCGCCGGCGAACTGCGCGCCACGCTCCGGCACCAGAACTACCGCGGTGACCAGGTCCGCCGTGACCTCGGCTTCACCGGCGACGCGGGCCGCTCGCTCGGCCCGACCGTCAATGTCCTGGAGTCCGGCTTCGACTTCACCTTCGGCGCGTGCGCGGGACGGCTGCACAACCTCTCGACGGGCCCCGTCGACGACATGCAGATCATCTATCTCGACGCGGCCGCCGACGGCTATGCCGTACGCCTCGACGCCAACCCCTCCCTCTACACCGAGGACGAACTGGAGCTGCACCAGAAGCGGCTCTTCGGCTGGTTGGAGACGATCGCCGAGGCCGGACCGGACGCGGTGCTCGGGCAGCTGGACGTGCTGCTGCCGCACGAACTCGGCGTGCTGAGCGAGGAGTGGGGCGAGACCGCCTGGGACGATGTGTACGTCGGTGCCGTCGAGCGCATCAGGGCTGTCGCGGTCGCGAAGCCCGCGAAGATTGCCGTCCAGGACGAAGAGCGCTCGGTTTCGTACGGTGAACTGGTCGGTCTGGGCTCGGCGTTGACGCGGCGGCTGAAGGCCGCGGGCTCGGGTCCGGACAGCCGGGTTGCGGTTCTCTGTGAGCCGGGTGTGCCCTTTGTGACGGGCGTGCTGGGTGTGCTCGGTGCCGGGGCGGCGTGGGTGCCGCTGGATCTGCGGGCGCCGGTGGCTCGTACGGCCGCGCTGCTCGACGACAGCGGAGCGGATGTTCTCTACGCCGGACCGGGCCAGGAAGACCTGGTCAAGGAGATCGTGGACCGGGCGACGGCCACGCCGAAGGTGGTGACCTGGGATGGGTCGCGCGATCCGCAGACGGCTCTGGTGGAGCTTGCTGGTGCTGAGGACGATCTGGCGTATGTGATCTTCACGTCGGGTTCGACGGGTAAGCCGAAGGGCGCGATGGTGCACCGGCGGGGGATGGTCAACCATCTGCTGGCGAAGGTGCAGGACTTGAGCATGTCGGCGACCGACGTGGTCGTTCACAACGCGCCTGTCACCTTCGACATCTCGGTGTGGCAGATGCTGTCCGCGCTGATCGTCGGCGGGCGGCTCGTGGTCGTGTCGCGGGAGACCGCGGCTGATCCGCAGGAGCTCTTCGGGCGGATCGCGACGGACGGGGTCACGGTCCTGGAGGTCGTGCCGTCGCTGCTGAAGGCGGCCGTCGACTCGTGGCAGGACGGTCTCGGGCGCCCCGAACTCGCCCCGCTGCGCGCGCTGATGGTCACGGGTGAGGCGCTGCCCGCCGATCTGGCCCGCCAGTGGCTGGAGCTCGCCCCGCACATTCCGTTGGTGAATGCGTACGGTCCGACGGAGTGCTCGGACGATGTGACGCATGCGGTGATCGGTGCGGGCAGTGAGCTGGGGGCGCGTGCGCCGATCGGTCATGCGGTGCGCAACACGCGGTTGTATGTGCTGGATTCGGCGTTGCGGCCGGTGGTTCCGGGTGTTGCGGGTGAGCTGTATGTGGGTGGTGTCGGGGTCGGTCGCGGGTATCTGGACGACACGCGTAAGACGGCGGTGACCTTCCTTGCTGATCCGTATGCGGAGGTGTCCGGGGCGCGGATGTACCGGACGGGTGACCGGGTGGTGCAGCGACCTGATGGTCAGCTGGAGTTCCTGGAGCGGGTCGACCATCAGGTCAAGATCCGTGGTCACCGGATCGAGCTGGGCGAGGTGGAGGCCGCACTCCGCAGCGTGGAAGGCGTCACCGATGCCGCCGCCGCGGTGCATGACGGCCGGCTGGTGGGCTACGTCGTCGGCGACGCGCAGGATGTGAAGTCCACGCTCGCGGGCATTCTGCCGGACTACACGGTCCCCAGCGCCTTCCTCACCCTCAGCAGCCTGCCCCTCACCGGCAACGGCAAGGTCGACCGCAAGGCCCTCCCCGCCCCCGACCCGGCGGCCGTCTCCACCGATCTGCGTGCCCCGCGCAACCCGCGCGAGCAGGCCCTCTGCGAGATCTTCGCCGAGGTCCTCGGGCTCCCCGCCATCGGCATCGACGACAACTTCTTCGACCTCGGCGGCCACTCCCTGCTCGCCACCAACGTCGCCGCCCGGGTCCGCACCCGGCTGGGCGCGGAACTCGCCATCCGTACCTTCTTCCAGGCCCCCACCGTCGCGGCGCTCGCCGACCATCTCGCGGACACCGACGGATCCGCTGTACGGCCCCCGCTCGCCGCGGCTCCCGTACGCCCCGAAGAGCTGCCGCTCTCCCCGGCACAGCAGCGGCTGTGGTTCCTGAACCAGCTGGAGAACGGCTCCGCGACCTACCATCTGCCCTTCGCCGTACGGCTGACGGGCACGCTGGACGCGGCAGCGCTCGCCGCGGCCCTGGGCGATGTCGTCGCCCGCCACGAAGCCCTGCGCACGGTGTTCCCCGACACCTCGGGACGCCCCCGGCAGCAGGTACTGCCCGCCTCGGAAGCGCGCATCGACGTGCCCGTCACGGCGATCACCGAGGACGCGCTGCCCGATGCCCTGACCGCGACGGCCGTACGCGGCTTCGACCTCGCGGCCGAACTCCCGCTCCGTGCCGAGCTGTTCAGCGTGGCGCCGACCGAGCACGTCCTGCTCCTCGTCCTGCACCACATCGCATCGGACGGCTGGTCCATCGGCCCGCTCGCCCGCGATCTGGCCGAGGCCTATGGCGCCCGGCTCGAAGGCGCGGCCCCCGACCGGTCGCCGCTGCCGGTCCAGTACCCGGACTACACGCTCTGGCAGCGCGAGTTGCTCGACACGGTCGCGGACGAGCAGCTCGCCCACTGGAAGGAGGCTCTGGCGGGTCTCCCGGAGGAGCTGGAGCTGCCGAGCGACCACGCCCGCCCCGCCGTCTCCACGCATCAGGGCGGCACGGTCGAGTTCCGCATCGACGGCGAACTGCATGCTGCTGCCGTCCAGTTGGCGCGCGGACAGGGCGCGAGCACCTTCATGGTGCTGCAGGCCGCGCTCGCTACCCTGCTCTCCAAGCTGGGCGCGGGCACCGACATCCCGCTCGGCACCCCGGTGGCGGGCCGCACCGACGCGGCCCTGGACGAGCTCATCGGGTTCTTCGTCAACACCCTGGTCCTGCGGGCCGATCTGTCCGGCGACCCGACCTTCCGGGAGCTGCTCGACCGGGTCCGCGACGCGGATCTCGCCGCATACGCCCATCAGGACCTGCCCTTCGAGGCGCTGGTCGACGCGCTCGCGCCCAGCCGTTCGCTGTCGCGGCAGCCGCTGTTCCAGACGATGCTGGCCTTCCAGAACAACGCCGCCGCCGAACTGGCGCTGCCCGGCCTGGACCTCGAAGTGACCCCGGTCCGCACCGGCGCCGCCAAGCTGGACCTGGCCTTCGAGCTGACCGAGCGGCACACTGCTGACGGCTCGCCGGCGGGCATCGACGCCGTACTGGAATACAGCACCGACCTCTTCACGGCGGGCACCGCTCAGTCGATCGCCGACCGCCTCACGCATCTGCTGGGCATCCTGGTCGGTGACCCCGACCGCCCTCTTGGCCAGGCCGACGCACTGCTGCCCGACGAGGCCGCCCGCATTCTCGGCGCGTGGGCAGGACCGACACAGCACGTCGACATCGCGCCCGTGCACGAGCTGTACGCGGCAAAGGCCGCCGAGCAGCCCGCGCACCCGGCGCTCGTCTTCGGCGAACTGACCGTCGGCTACGCGGAGCTGGACACCCGCGCCAACCAGCTTGCGCATGAGCTGATCGCACGCGGCACCGGCCCCGGAGACCTGGTCGCTCTGCTGCTGCCGCGCTCGCCGGACATGGTGGTCGCACTGCTCGCCGTACTGAAGGCGGGCGCGGCCTACCTTCCGATCGACGCGGCCTATCCGCTGGACCGCATCGCCTACATGCTCGACGACTCGCGGCCCGCGCTCACGCTCACCATGGCCGCCGAGTCCACGAGCCTGGGTGATGCGTCCGTGGAGCGACTCCTGCTGGACGACCCGGCCGTCCGGACCGCGATCGCCGCACGACCGGAACGAGCCCCGACCGACGCCGACCGGACCGGGCCGCTGACCCCGCGCCACCCGGCGTACGTCATCTACACCTCGGGCTCCACCGGCCGGCCCAAGGGCGTCGTCGTCGAGCACCACACGGTCGCCGTGATGGTCGCCGACCAGGGCCCGCGCATGGGCATCGGTCCCGGCACCCGCTGGCTGCAATTCGCCTCGTACAGCTTCGACGCCGCGACCTGGGAGCTGTCCATCGGACTGCTGTCCGGGGCGACGATGGTGCTGTCGACCGCACAGGACCGGGGCCCCGGCGAGCCGCTTGCAGACCTCGTGGCCCGCAGCGGCGTCAACATGGTCTGCCTGCCGCCGACCGTGCTCTCCGCCTGGCCGGCGGACCGGCCGATGCCGGAGGGCATGCAGCTGGTCGTCGCGGGCGAGGCCTGCCCGCCCGAGCTGGTCGAGCGCTGGTCGCGCGGGCGCGTGATGCTCAACGCGTACGGCCCGACCGAGGCGACCGTCTGCTCCAGCATCAGCGTGCCGCTGTCCGGCGCGGTCAAGCCGCCCATCGGCTTCCCGCTCCACAACACCCGGCTGTACGTCCTCGACGCGCGGCTGCGCCCGGTGCCGCCGGGCGTCACGGGCGAGCTGTACATCGGCGGCGCGCAGCTGGCCCGCGGCTATCTCCGCCGCCCCGCGCTGACGGCGGAACGCTTCGTCGCCGATCCGTTGGCGAAGGAGCCAGGCGGCCGGATGTACCGCTCCGGCGACCTGGTGCGCTGGAACGTCGACGGCAGCCTCGACTATGTGGGCCGCGTCGACGACCAGGTCAAGCTGCGCGGCTTCCGTATCGAACTGGGCGAGATCGAGGGCGTACTGCTCGCCCGCGACGACATCGCGCAGGCCGCGGTGATCGTCCGCGAAGAGCGTCCCGGTGACAAGCGCCTGGTCGCGTACGCCGTACCGACTGCTGAAGCCGATGCGCGGGAGCTGCGCAACCACCTCGCCGCCGCGCTGCCCGAGCACATGGTGCCGGCCGCCGTCGTCCTCCTCGACGAGCTGCCGCTCACCGGCAACGGCAAGCTGGACCGCCGGGCCCTGCCCGCGCCCGACTACACCACGGTGACCTCGGGCCGTGCCCCGGCGAACGAGCGGGAGGCCGCGCTCTGCCGGGCATACGCCGAAGTGCTCGGCCTGGAGCAGGCCGGCGCCGACGACAGCTTCTTCGACCTCGGCGGCGACAGCATCAGCTCCATTCAACTGGTCAGCAAGGCACGGGAAGCGGGCCTGGCGATCACCGCGCAGGACGTGTTCGTGCACCGGACCCCGCAGGGTCTGGCACTGGCGGCCCGCGCCGCCGAGCAGGTCGAGATCGTCGGTGCCGGGGACGGCACCGGCACGCTCCTGCCCACACCGATCACCAGCTGGCTGGACGAGATCCCGGGACCGGTCGACGGCTTCCACCAGGCGGCGGTCGTACGGACTCCGGCGGGAGCCACTTACGAGCGGATCGCGGCCGCGCTCCAGAGCGTGCTCGACCACCACGACGTGCTGCGGTTGCACGGGGACGAGATCCGCGAGGCGGGTTCCGTACGGGCCGAGGACGTGCTTCGGCGGGTGGACGCTTCGCAGGTCGCCGCGGCCCAACTGCCCGCCCTCGTACGGCAGGCGGCCGACCGCACCTGGCGCGAGCTCGCGCCGCGCGACGGAGCCGTGCTGCGCGGCACCTGGATCGACGCGGGCGCCGGACGCGCAGGACGGCTGCTGCTGACCCTGCACCACCTGGTGGTGGACGGCGTCTCCTGGCGCATCCTGCTGCCCGATCTGGCGCAGGCCTACGAGCAGCCGGACAAGCCCCCGGCACCGGTCGGCACCTCGTTCCGGCAGTGGGCGCGGCTGCTCCACCAGGAGGCCGCCGGCCGTGCGGCCGAACTGCCCCTGTGGGAAGAGGTACTGGCGGGCGGCGAGACCCCGATGGGACGGCGTCCGCTCGACCCGGCCCAGGACACCGCGGCGACCGCGCACCGGCTGCGTCTGGAGCTGTCGCCCGAGCGCACGGCCGCGCTGCTCACCGAGGTGCCCGCGGTCTTCCACGCCGAGATCAACGACGTACTGCTCACCGCGCTCGCCCTCTCCGTCGCCGACTGGCGGCGGCAGCGGAACGAGCCGCAGAGCGTCCTTCTCGAGCTGGAAGGCCATGGACGCGAGCAGATCGTGCCGGGCACCGATGTCTCCCGCACGGTCGGCTGGTTCACCAGCACCCACCCGGTGCGGCTCGACGTCGGGCTGCCCGACTGGGACGACATAAGGGCGGGCGGCCCGTCCGTCGGCCAGGTGCTCAAGGAGATCAAGGAGCAGCTGCGGCAGCTGCCCGACCACGGCATGGGCCACGGCCTGCTGCGCCATCTCAACCCGGAAACGGCCGAGCGGCTGCGCGGCCACAGGGCGCCCCAGCTCGGCTTCAACTACCTGGGCCGGATGGCGATTGCGGAGGCCGCCGACTGGCAGCTCGCCGCCGAGTCCCTGGACGTGGCGGCCGGCACCGACCCGGGCATGCCGCTGCCGCACGCGCTGGGCGTCAACGCCCGGACCGAGGACCGGCCCGAGGGGCCGCGCCTGGTCGCCGACTGGGCATGGGCGGGGCTCACGGTGGCGGACGCGGACGCGGAGGCCATCGCCCGCGGCTGGTTCCGGGCGCTCGAAGCCCTGGTCGAGCATGCCGCGCGGCCCGACGCCGGCGGCTTCACACCGTCGGACCTGGCGCTGGTGGACGGCCTGGACCAGGACGAGATCGACGAGTTCGAGAACGAGTTTGCGGATGAGTGGGGGACGGATCTGTGAGTGGGACCACGAGAAAACCACAGAAGGCGGGCGGCGGCCTCAGTGACGTACTGCCGCTGACGCCGCTCCAGGAAGGGCTGCTGTTCCACGCCGTCTACGACCGGCAGCAGCTCGACGTGTACGCCGTGCAGCTCGTCCTCGACCTCGAAGGACCCCTCGACCGGGCCGCCCTCAAGGCCGCGGCCGCCGGCCTGCTGCGTCGCCACGCCAATCTGCGCGCCGGCTTCCGGTACCGCAAGAACGGGCAGCCGGTTCAGCTGATCCCGCGCGAAGTGCCCGTTCCCTGGCGGGAGACGGCCGCAGCGGGCGATCTGGACGAACTCACGGAACTCACCGACCGGGACCGTTCGGAGCCGTTCGACGTCGGCCGCCCGCCGCTGATCCGCTTCACGCTGATCGGTACGGGACCGGACAGCCACCGGCTGCTGATCACCTGCCACCACATCCTGCTGGACGGCTGGTCGATGCCGATCCTGCTCCAGGAGCTGTTCGCGGCGTACGGGGCCGGGGGCGACGCCGCGTCGCTGCCCGCCGTCACCGCGTACAAGACCTACCTGTCCTGGCTGGCCGGCCAGGACCAGCAGGCCGCCTCCGCCGCCTGGCAACAGCTGCTGTCCGGCCTGGAGGAGCCGAGCCGGCTGGTCCCGGCCCCGCCCGGCCGTACTCCGGTGCTTCCCGAGCGGTGTGTACGAGAGCTCGACGAGGCAGCCACCCAGCGGCTCACCGCATGGGCCCGCGAGCGCGGAGTCACCCTCTCCAGCGTCCTGCAGGGCGTCTGGGCCGTCGTCCTGTCGGCGCTGACCGGCCGGGACGACGTGGTGTTCGGCACGACGACCTCGGGCCGGCCGCCGGAGATCCCGGGCGTGGAGTCGATGGTCGGCCTGTTCATCAACACCCTGCCGGTACGGCTGACGGCGCCGGCCTCGCGCACGCTCGCCGAGGTCGTCGCCACCGCGCAGTCGCAGCACACGGAGCTGCTGCCGCACCAGCACCTGGGCCTGTCCCGCATCCAGCAGGGCGCGGGCCACGGTGAACTCTTCGACACCGTCCTGATCTTCGAGAACTACCCGCTCGACCCGGACGCCCTGCGCGACGCGGTGCCGGGCCTGAAGGTCACCGGCATCCAGGGCCGCGACGCGACGCACTACCCGCTCTCGTTGCTGGTGCTGCCGGGGGAGCGGCTCACGCTGCGCCTGGACCACGCGCCGGACCTGGTGACGGGGGAGGAGGCGGGGGCGATCGCGGGGCGCGTGCTGCGGCTGCTTCACGCGTTGCCGGATGAGGCGGATGTGCCGCTTGGGCGGCTGGACCTGCTGAGCGAGGGTGAGCGGGCGCGGCTGCTTCGCGGGTACAACGACACGGGGCGGGAGTACCCGACGGCCCCGCTGCGGGAGCAGTTGGCATTTCAGGCCCGTCAGGGCTCTGCGCCTCAAACGCCGGAAACTCAAGCCCGTCCGGCGATTGAGGACACGCCCGAAGGGCGTGCGCTTCAGCCGTCCCAAGCTGAGGGTTTCCCCACGGGTGCACGCGTCCGTCGGGGCTCTGCCCCGAACCCCACGCCTCAATCGCCGGCGGGGCTGGATTTGCCCGGCCGCGACTCCAGCGCGGGGAATCAAGCCCGTCCGGCGATTGAGGACTGGGGGGCCGGGGGCAACGCACCCGCACTCCGCTGCGGCAGCGAACGGCTCACCTACGCCCAACTGCACGCCCGCGCCGACCGCCTCGCCCACGAGCTCGTCGCGCAAGGCGCAGGTCCCGGCACCCTCGTCGCCATCACCCTGCCGCGCTCCGCCGACCTCGTCATCGCCACCCTCGCCGTCGTCAAGGCCGGCGCCGCCTATCTGCCCCTCGACCCCGACTATCCGGCCGACCGGATCGGCTACATGCTCGACGACGCGGCCCCGGTGCTCGTCCTCACCACGACCGCCGTCGCCCACGCGCTGCCCGCCGTCACCGAGCGCCCCCACCTCGCGCTCGACACAGAGGCGACCGCGCAGCAGATCGCGGCCCGCCCCACCGGGCCCGTCGCGACCCCCGATCCGCACCCGCTGGACACCGCGTACACGATCTACACCTCCGGTTCCACCGGCCGCCCCAAGGGCGTCGTCGTACCGCAGGGCGCGCTGATCAATCTGGTGCACGACATGGCCGGGCGTTTCCGGATCGGCGCGGACGACCGCTTCCTGTCCGTCACGACCTTCGGCTTCGACATCTCCAACCTGGAGATCTTCGTACCGCTGCTGGCCGGCGCCGAACTCGTCCTGGCCGAGCGCGACACCGTACGCGACCCCGCCGCACTCGCCCGGCTCATCAGCGACAGCGACGCCACCGTCATGCAGGCGACCCCGACCCTGTGGCACGCCCTGGTGACCGAGCAGCCCCAGTCCCTCGCCGGACTGCGGGTGCTGATCGGTGGCGAGGCCGTCGGCGAGCCGCTCGCCGACGCGCTGCGGGCCGCGGCCCGCGAGGTCACCAATGTCTACGGGCCGACCGAGACGACCATCTGGTCGACGGCCGCGACGCTCGACGGTGTACGCGGCGGGGTGCCGCCGATCGGCCGGCCCATCGCAAACACCCAGGTGTATGTGCTCGACGACGCCCTGCGCCCGGCCCCGGCAGGCGCGATCGGCGAGCTGTACATCGCGGGCGACGGCGTGGCCCGCGGCTACCACGGGCGGCCTTCGCTGACCGCGACGCGCTTCGTGCCCGACCCGTACGGCCCGGCCGGCAGCCGGATGTACCGGACCGGCGACGTCGTGCGCTGGGGCGCGGACGGTCAGATCGAGTACATCGGCCGCGCGGATCACCAGGTGAAGATCCGTGGCTTCCGCATCGAGCTCGGCGAGATCGAGTCCGCGCTCGCGGCACACGCGGACGTGGCGCAGGCGACCGTGCTGGCACGCGAGGACCGGCCGGGGGACACCCAGTTGGTGGCCTACACGGTCGCAGTCGAGGGGCGGACGGCCGATCCGGCGGCGCTCCGCGCGCACCTGGGCGAGACGCTGCCCGCGCACATGGTGCCCGCGCTGTTCGTCGCCATGGACGCGCTGCCGCTCACCGCGAACGGCAAGGTCGACCGCAAGCTGCTGCCCGCGCCCGACCCCGCCCTTCGCGCCGCCGGACGCGCCCCGCGCACTCCCCAGGAACAGCTGCTCTGCGAGGCGTTCGCCGAGGTGCTGGGCCTGCCTGCGGCGCCCGGACCCGACGAGTCCTTCTTCGAACTCGGCGGGCACTCGCTGCTCGCCACCCGCCTGGTCGGCCGGATCAGTGCCGCGCTCGGCGCCGATCTGCCGGTCCGCGCGGTCTTCGAGTCGCCGACCCCGGCGGGTCTCGCGGCCCGTCTGGAGGGCGCGGGCGAGGCGCGGACCGCTCCGGTCCCGGTCGTACGTCCCGAGGTGCTGCCGCTCTCGCCCGCCCAGCAACGGCTCTGGTTTCTCGGCCAGTTGGAGGGGGAGAACCCGGCGTACAACATTCCCGTCGCGGTCCGCCTGACCGGCGAGCTGGATGTGGATGCGCTGACCGCCGCCGTGCGGGACGTCGTCGGGCGCCACGAGGCGCTGCGCACCCGCTACCCCGACACGGACGGCCGGCCACGGCAGGAGGTGCTGGACGCCAACGCCGTACGGATCGACCTGCCGGTGACCGAGTCGGCCGAGGGCGCTGTGGCGGCGGCGGCCCGCCGTGGTTTCGATCTGTCGGCCGAACTTCCCCTGCGTGCAGAGCTGTTCAGGGTCAGTGACACCGAGCATGTACTGCTGCTGGTGGTCCACCACATCGCCGCGGACGGCTGGTCGATCGGCCCGCTCGGCAGCGATCTCGCGAAGGCCTACGAGGCCCGTCGTCAGGGCGCGGCACCCGCCTGGGCGCCGCTGCCGGTCCAGTACGCCGACTACACGCTCTGGCAGCGCGAGCTGCTCGACGCGGTAGCCGACGACCAGCTGTCCTACTGGCGCGAGGCGCTGGCCGGGCTGCCGGAGGAGCTGGAGCTGCCCACCGACCATGCGCGACCGGCGGCTCCGACCTATCGGGGCGGCACGGTGGAGTTCCGTATCAACGGCGAACTGCACACGAGGATCGGGAAGTTGGCGCGGACGTCGGGCGCCAGCACCTTCATGGTGCTGCAGGCCGCGCTTGCCGCGCTGCTCGCCAAGCTCGGCGGCGGTGACGACATCCCGCTCGGCACACCCGTCGCGGGCCGCACCGACCCGGTGCTCGACGACCTCGTCGGGCTATTCGTGAACACCCTCGTCCTGCGCACCGACCTGTCGGGCGCCCCGACCTTCCGTGAACTGGTCGAGCGGGTGCGGGCCGCGGACCTGGCGGCCTACGCACACCAGGACCTGCCCTTCGAGGCACTGGTCGACGCCCTCGCGCCGCCCCGCTCGCTGTCGCGCCACCCGCTGTTCCAGACCATGCTCACCCTGCACAACACCCCTGAGGCAGCAGTGCAGCTGGCCGGAACCGAGTCCGAGCCGCTGCTGATCACCACGGGGACGGCAAAGGCCGACCTCGCCTTCGAGCTCTTCGAGCGGCGTACGGCCGAGGGCACGCCGGACGGGATCGACGCCGTACTGGAGTACAGCAGCGACCTCTACGGTGCGGCGACCGCGCAGTCGATCGCCGACCGGCTGACGCATCTGCTGGGCGTGCTGGTGGGTGACCCGGACCGGCCGGTCGACGAGGCCGACGCGCTGCTGCCCGCCGAGCGCCGGCGGATCGAGGACGACTGGTCGGCGACGGCTGCCGATGACACATACGTCGGTGTCGTCGAGCGCATCAGGGCGATTGCGTCGTTGCATCCTGACGACCGTGCTGTCCAGGACCCTCAAACCACCGTCTCGTACGGTGAACTGGTCGGTCTGGGCTCGGCGTTGACGCGGCGGCTGACGGCGGCCGGGGTGGGTCCCGACCGTCGGGTCGCGGTTCTCTGCGAGCCGGGTGTGCCCTTTGTGACGGGCGTGCTGGGTGTGCTCGGTGCCGGGGCGGCGTGGGTGCCGCTGGATCTGCGGGCCCCGGTGGCTCGTACGGCCGCGCTGCTCGACGACAGCCGTGCCGACGCGCTGTATGTCGGCCCCGGCCAGGAGCAGCTCGCCCGGGAGATCCTGGCTCGGGCCGGCACCTCGCCGACCGTCGTCTCGTGGAACGACGCGAAGGACGAGCCGGACGCTCTGGCACCGCTTGCCGGGCAGCCGGACGACCTGGCGTATGTGATCTTCACGTCGGGTTCGACGGGTAGGCCGAAGGGCGCGATGGTGCACCGGCGGGGGATGGTCAACCATCTGCTGGCGAAGGTGCAGGACTTGAGCATGTCGGCGACCGACGTGGTCGTTCACAACGCGCCTGTCACCTTCGACATCTCGGTGTGGCAGATGCTGTCCGGGCTCATCGTCGGCGGGCGGCTCGTGGTCGTGTCGCGGGAGACCGCGGCTGATCCGCAGGAGCTCTTCGGGCGGATCGCGACGGACGGGGTCACGGTCCTGGAGGTCGTGCCGTCGCTGCTGAAGGCGGCCGTCGACTCGTGGCAGGACGGTCTCGGGCGCCCCGAACTCGCCCCGCTGCGCGCGCTGATGGTCACGGGTGAGGCGCTGCCCGCCGATCTGGCCCGCCAGTGGCTGGAGCTCGCCCCGCACATTCCGTTGGTGAATGCGTACGGTCCGACGGAGTGCTCGGACGATGTGACGCATGCGGTGATCGGTGCGGGCAGTGAGCTGGGGGCGCGTGCGCCGATCGGTCATGCGGTGCGCAACACGCGGTTGTATGTGCTGGATTCGGCGTTGCGGCCGGTGGTTCCGGGTGTTGCGGGTGAGCTGTATGTGGGTGGTGTCGGGGTCGGTCGCGGGTATCTGGACGACACGCGTAAGACGGCGGTGACCTTCCTTGCTGATCCGTATGCGGAGGTGTCCGGGGCGCGGATGTACCGGACGGGTGACCGGGTGGTGCAGCGACCTGATGGTCAGCTGGAGTTCCTGGAGCGGGTCGACCATCAGGTCAAGATCCGTGGTCACCGGATCGAGCTGGGCGAGGTGGAGGCCGCACTCCGCAGCGTGGAAGGCGTCACCGATGCCGCCGCCGCGGTGCATGACGGCCGGCTGGTGGGCTACGTCGTCGGCGACGCGCAGGATGTGAAGTCCACGCTCGCGGGCATTCTGCCGGACTACATGGTCCCCAGCGCCTTCCTCACCCTCGACGCGCTCCCCCTCACCGGCAACGGCAAGGTCGACCGCAAGGCCCTCCCCGCCCCCGACCCGGCGGCGATGTCCACCGGCCCGGCCCGCCTGCCCCGTACGGAAGCCGAGCGCACCCTCTGCGAAGTCTTCGCCGTCGTCCTCGGCCTCCCCGAGGTCTCCATCGACGACAACTTCTTCGACCTCGGCGGCGACAGCATCCGCTCCATCGAGGTGGTCGCCCGCGCACGCCGGGCCGGTCTGAGCGTCACCGCGGCCGACGTCTTCACCTACAAGTCGGTCGCCGCCCTGGCCGCGGCCGTCGGCGAGGCGGAAGCCGTGCCCACCGTCGGCACGGACGACGGCGTGGGTGTCATGGCGCCCACCCCGGTCATGCTGCGCATGCTCGAAGAGGGCGGCCCCATCGACGGCTTCAACCAGTCCGTCGTCCTCACCACTCCCGCCACCCTCGATCAAGCCCGGCTCACCGCCGCGCTCCAGCGGGTCATCGACCACCATGACGCCCTGCGCCTGCGCCTGATCGGCGACGGACCGGCGAACTGGCGGCTGCTGACCGGCGCCCCCGGCTCCGTACCGGCCGGCCCGCTGCTGACCCGCATTGATGCATCGCACCGGGCGTACGAGGACGAGGTCCTGCTGCGGCAGGCCGTCGCCGCGCAGTCGACGGCGGCCCGCGACCGGCTCGCCCCGCGCGAAGCGGTCAATCTCCAGGCGGTCTGGCTCGACCGTGGCCCCGAGCGGCCCGGCCGACTGGTCCTGATGCTGCACCACCTCGTGGTGGACGGCGTCTCCTGGCGCATCCTGCTGCCGGATCTGCTCTCCGCGTACGAGACGCCCGGCACGGCCCTCGACGCGGTCGGCACATCCTTCCGGCACTGGTCGCAGCTGCTGCACACCCAGGGCGTCGAGGGTGTCCGTGCGCCCGAACTGTCCCTGTGGCAGACGCTGTCGGGGCAGGGCGAGCCACTGATCGGCAGCCGGGCTCTCGACCCGGCGCGGGACACCCACGCCACGGCCCGCAGGCTGCGGCTGACTCTCCCGGCCGAGGTCACCGCCCCGCTCCTGGAGCGTGGCCCGGCCGCCTTCCAGGCCGAGATCAACGACCTTCTGCTGGCGGCGCTCGCGCTCGCCGTCGAGGAGTGGCGCGGGACGGGTGCGCTGGTCGAGGTGGAGACCCACGGCCGGGAGCAGCTCCACCCGGGCGTCGATCTCTCGCGCACGGTCGGCTGGTTCACCAGCACCCACCCGGTGCTGCTGCGGGCCGCAGGACTCGGCCCCGAGCAGGCGGTCAAGGAGGTGCGGGAACAGCTCGCCACCCTGCCGGAACACGGCCTGGGCCATGGCATCCTGCGCCATCTCGCCCATGAGCCGTCGCTCGCCGTGAATCCGCAGCTCGGCTTCAACTACCTCGGCCGTTTCGCGGGGGTGGAGTCGTACGGAAGTGAGTGGGCGGCCGCTCCCGAGTCCCGGGAGGCGTTCGCGGCGGCCGCCGACGGCATGCCGCTGGGCCATGTCGTCGAACTGGACGCGCTCGTCGAGGAGGGCGCGCAGGGACCCGAGCTGGTCGCCAACTGGACCTGGGCCGGTGGAGTGCTGGACGCTCCGGCCGCCGAGGCGCTCGCCCACGGCTGGTTCCGTGCCCTGCGGACGCTCGCCGCACGGGCGGGCGAACTCGCCCTCTCCCGGCCGCAGACCGCCGAGCGGCGCCCCGCCCTGCTCACCGAGGCGTTCGAGACACTGCTGGCCATCCGGCCCGATGGCACCCGCCCGCCACTGTTCTTCATGCATGGCGGCGTCGGACTCAGCTGGCCGTATCTCGGTCTTGCCGAACATCTCGGCCAGGAATTCCCCGTATATGGATTCCAGGCGTCCGGAATTGTCTCGGAAGCGCCGCTTCCGTCATCGATTGCGGAAATGGCCCAGGAATATGTGCGGAGAATTCTGGAAATCCAGCCCAACGGGCCCTACCATCTTATTGGTTGGTCGTTCGGGGGACTTCTCGCCCATGCGAGCGCCACCCGGCTCGAAGCGCTCGGCCACCGGGTCGCCTTCCTCGCCAACCTCGACAGCTACCCCGTCCCGGAGCCCGACGGCATCCCGGACGACCAGGCGCTGCTCGCGAAGATCCTGGAGTACTGCGGGTACGACCCGGAGCTGTTCCGGGGCCGGGAGCCGCAGCTCACCGAGGTTCTGGAGCTCTTCAGGCGGGACGCCAACCCGCTGGCGGGACTGGACGAGGAGCAGCTGCGCCGGCTGCTGCGGATCGTGCGCAACCACGCCGTCCTCAGTGCCGAGTTCACACCCGCCCGCTTCAGTGGGGAGGTCCTCTTCCTGTCCGCCGCACTCGGAACCGACGAGAACTCCCCGACCATCGCGGAATGGGCCCCGTACATCGGCGGCCGGATTTCCCACCACAGCATCGAATCGGACCACGACGGAATGATGCGCCCCGAACCGCAGGGGGCGATCGGACGCATCATCGCCGCGCACCTTTCAGGCATCGGCGCAGGCGCCGCAGAATTCACGGAGGACGCATCATGAAGAACAACCCGTTCGACGACGAGAACGGCACTTTCCTGGTCCTGGTCAACGACGAGGGACAGCACTGCGTCTGGCCGGAGTTCGCCGCCGTGCCCGACGGCTGGACCACCGTCCTGCCGGCCGGCAGCCGCGAGGCCGCCCTCGACCACATCGAGCGGACCTGGACGGACATGCGCCCCAAGTCCCTCATCCAGCACGCGGCTGCCTGACGGTCGCCACCCCTCATCAACGAACTCATCCGAGAGGCATCGCAATGACTGTCAACGCTTCTGCCGACGTGGCGGCCGTCCGGTCCATCATCCTCGACGTCCTTGAACTGGAGGACGAAGAGCTCACCGCCACCAGCCTGTTCATCGAGGACCACGGCGCGGACTCGCTCGGCGCCATCGAGATCCTGTCCCGTATCGAGGCCGAGCTCGGCGTGGTCATCCCGCAGGAGGACCTGGTCAAGCTGGTCCACTTCGATGCCGTCCTCGAGGTGCTGGCCACAGCCGAGGGACGGCAGCCGTGACCAGTGAGCCACGCCGGGTCGTTCTCACCGGCTGCGGGGTCCTGTCCAGCATCGGCAACGGAGTCGCGGAGTTCACCGAGTCCCTGAAGGCGGGCCGGGTCGGCACCTGTGAGATCACCGTCTTCGACACCGCCGGGTTCCCGGCGAACCGCGGCCACCAGGTCCACGGCTTCGACGCGGCCACGCGACTGCGGAACGTACGGGCCGACGAGACCGGGCGTGCCTCGCAGTTCTCGGCCGCGGCAGCCCGGATGGCGCTCGACGACGCCGGACTGACCGAGGAGCAACTGCGCTCGCGGCGCGGCACCATCGTCATCGGCACCACCGACGGCGAGGTCGGCGAGCTCGATCTGCTCGCCGAATCCGCGCTCGCCATCGGACTCAGCGCCTTCACGGGCGCGGCGATGAGCCGGTCCGCCACCGGCAGCCTGGCGCTGAACGTCGCCCGTGAACTGGGTCTGTCCGACGTCGAGACCAGCACCGTCGCCACCGCCTGCGCCGCCGGCAACTACGCCATCGGCAGCGGCTTCGACGCGGTGCGCAGCGGCGAGGCCGAATGGGCGCTCGTCGGCGGCGCGGACGCGCTGAACCGCAAGACCTTCGCGGGCTTCTCGCGGCTCGGCCTGATCGCCCCCGACGAGTGCCGCCCCTTCGACTCCGAGCGCAAGGGCCTGCTCACCGGCGAGGGCGCGGGCCTGCTGCTCCTGGAGACCGAGGCGTCGGCGCTGGAGCGCGGCGCGCACATCTACGCCGAGGTGCTCGGCTACGGCCTCAACTGCGACGCCGCGCACCCCACCGCGCCCGAGGAGGACAGCGTCGCCCGCTGCATCCGCCTCGCCCTCGCCAACGCCTCCGTCAAGCCGGAGGAGGTCGACCTGATCTCCGCGCACGGCACCGGCACACCGACCAACGACACCACCGAGATCGCGGCGATCCGCCAGGTGTACGGGGACGGCGCCCCGCGGACCGTCGGCCTCAAGGGCATGATCGGCCACACCATGGGCGCGGCCAGCGCGCTCGGCGCGATCGCATCGGCCCTCGCCATCCGGCACGGCTTCATCCCGCCCACCGCCAATCACCGTGTGACGGACCCGACCTGCGACGTCGACGTGGTGCCCAATCAGTCGGTCTCCGCGGACGTCCGGATCGTCCAGAACAACGGCCTCGCGTTCGGAGGCAACAACGCCGTCGTACTGCTCGGCCGCCACGAGAACCCCCGAGGGGAGTACGCCCGATGAGCACCACCACCGCGGTGATCACTGCGTGGTCGGCCGTGTCGCCGTACGGCACAGGCAGCGAGGCCCTGACCCGGGGCCTGCGCTCGGGCGCGGCACCGGAGCCGTCCGCCGCCCCCGAGGAATGGCTGTCCGAGCCGTCCGCCACCGCTCGCCTCGTCCCCGGCTTCGACGTCCGCGAGGCGCTCGGCCGGGTCGGCACCCGCGGCATGGACCGGATGACCGGGCTGACCGCCGTGGCCGTACGGGAACTGCTCGGCGACGAGGAGGGCGGCACCGGCACCGGGCTGGTCCTCGGCACGGCGGCCGGCGGTGTCCAGGGCTTCCTGGAGTTCACCAAGGCCTCGCTGGAGGGCGAACGGCCCATCGACGTACCGCCGTCGAAGGTCCCCAACATGGCGATGAACAGGGCCGCTTCGGCGAGCGCGATCCGCCATGGCCTGAAAGGCCCCAACTCCACGGTCGCGGCCGGCCGTCTCTCGGGCCTGATCGCCCTCGCGCACGCGCGCCGGCTGCTGGCGGACGGCCGGGCACAGCGGGTGCTGTGCGGCTCGGTCGAGGAGTACTCGGCGAGCCGCGCCCACCTGGCCCACCGGGCGTACGGAGACGAGGTCGTCGTCGGCGAAGGCTGCGCGATGGTGCTGCTCGAACCGGGCGACGCCACGGGAGGGGCCCTGGCCGAGGTTCTCGCGGTGCACCACCGCGTCGCGCTGACCGAGGACTTCGCGGACGCGCTCGCGGCAACCGTGCATGACGCGCTGACCGCGGCGGGTGTGACCCCCGGCGAGATATGGGCAGCCGTCCCGGGCGGCGCACCGGGACCGGCGGGCGAACAGGAACAGCAGGTACTCCAGGCGCTGTTCACCGCCTCTGCACGGGACCGGGTCCCGTCCCCCGCTCTGCTCGGCGACACGGCCGCGGCGACGGCCTCCTTCCAGATCGCGGCACTGCTGTCGGCTCCGGACGGCGCAGGCCGCATCGCCCTGATCACCGCAACGGACCCGGACGGCCCGGTCGGCTGCGCGGTCCTGCGCCTGCTGACGAACGCCACGCCCGATTCCGGCACACCGGCCGATGAAGCGGCCGACGGCTCCGGCACGGCGGACGGTGCCGTATGACCGCCCGCCCCGTCGCCCTGATCAGCGGCGGCTCACGCGGTATCGGACGGAGCGCCGCCCTGCGGCTCGCCGAGGACGGGTACGACATCTCCTTCTGCTACCGCGGCGACGAACAGGCCGCCGCCAACCTGGAGAAGGAGCTCGCCGAGGCGGGCGCGCGCTCGCTGGCCGCGCGCGTCGACGTCAGCGACACCGATCACGTGCGCGCCTGGGTGAGCCGTACGGAGAAGGACTTCGGCCCCGTCGAGGTCGCCGTCACGTCCGCCGGCATCACCCGCGACAAGCCGCTGCTGATGATGTCCGACGCCGAGTGGCACGACGTGATCGCCACCAACCTCGATGGCGTCTACCACGTCTGCCGCGCCGTCGTCTTCCCCATGCTCAAGCGCCGTAAGGGCAGCATCGTGACCGTCTCCTCGGTCTCCGGGCTGCACGGCAACGCCGGCCAGACGAACTACGCGGCTTCGAAGGCCGGGATCATCGCGTTCTCCCGCTCGCTGGCCAAGGAGGTCGGCCGGCGCGGCATCCGGGTCAACGCGGTCGCGCCGGGACTCATCGACACGGACATGTCGGCCGGCCTCGAGGGCACGGTGAAGGACCAGATCGCCGAACGCACCGCGCTCGGCCGGCCCGGACTCGCCTCCGAGGTCGCCGACGCCGTGGCCTTCCTGGCCTCCGCCCGCGCGGCCTACGTCACCGGCGCGGTCCTGCCTGTGGACGGCGGCCTGTGACGCCCCATCGGGTGCTCCGCCCCCGGGCTCTCGCGGCTCAATCGCCGGCGGGGCCGGCCATTCCAGCCCTGCAGCCCGGCCACTGCCAACTCTGGTGGGCGTCACCCCACGACGCCCACCCGGAGCTGTCACCGCTGCTCGACACCCGCGAACGCACCCGCCTCGCCGAACTCCGCCACCCCGCCGCCCGCGCCCTCTACCTCACCGCCCACGCCCTCGCCCGCGTCGCCGTCGCGAGCCAACTCGGGCTCAGCGCCCCCGACGTGATGCTCACCGTGATGTGCAAGCACTGCGGCGGCCCGCACGGCAAGCCCCAGCCCCCCGACCCGCTGCGCCTCTCCCTCTCGCACTCCGGCGACCGGGTGCTCGTCGCACTCGCCCACACCACCCCGGTCGGCGTGGACGTCGAGGAGATCGCCCCGTACGCGCCCGACGTCGCGACAAGGGTCCTCGCCCCGCAGGAGCGCGCGGTCCTCGCCACGCTCCCCGCGGCCGCCCGCCCGGCCGGCTTCATCCGCTACTGGACCCGCAAGGAGGCCCTGCTCAAGTCGACCGGCGACGGCCTCGCCGTCGCGCCCGACCTGCTGAAGGTCACGGCCCCCCACGCCCCGCCGCGGCTGCTGTCCTGGGACGGACCGGACCGTCCGCTGCTGCCGCTGCGCCTGTACGACCTCGACGCGGGCCCCGGCCACCGGGCCGCGCTCGCCGCCGTCGGCGCACCGCTGCGCCTGTCCGTCCACGACGGCTCCGCACTGCTGCGCACGATCACCACCGAAAGGGAACTGGCCCCATGAGTACGTACGTTGCTCTGATCGCCGACGCGCTCAGCCCGTCCGCCGTGTCCGTACTCGGCCGGGACGGCAGCGTCGAGGTACGGCACGTCGACGGCACCGACCGCCCCGCGCTGCTCGCCGCGCTCGCCGACGCCGACGCCGTGCTCGTACGCTCAGCCACCCGCATCGACGCCCAGGCGCTGGCCGCGGCCCCCCGCCTCAAGGTCGTCGCCCGCGCGGGCGTCGGCCTGGACAATGTGGACGTGCCCGCGGCCACCGCCGCCGGTGTCACCGTCGTCAACGCCCCCGCCTCCAACGTCGTCAGCGCCGCCGAGCACGCCGTGGCGCTGCTGCTGGCGGTGGCCCGCCATGTCCCGCAGGCCGACGCGGCTCTCAAGGCGGGCCGCTGGGCGCGCAGTACGTACACCGGTGTGGAGCTGGCCGGAAAGACGCTCGGCGTGCTCGGCCTCGGCCGGATCGGCTCGCTGGTGGCCCGCCGTCTTGCCGCGTTCGACATGGACGTCATCGCGTACGACCCGTATGCGAGCGAGACGCACGCGGCGGGCATCGACGTCCGGCTGGTCGGCCTCGACGAGCTGCTCGCCCGGGCGCAGTTCCTCACCGTGCATCTGCCGCGCACCCCTGAGACGACGGGCCTGATCGGCTTCGATGCGCTCCAGCGGGTCCGCTCCGACCTGCGCATCGTCAATGCGGCGCGCGGCGGCATCGTGGACGAGAACGAGCTGTACGCCGCCCTCAAGGAGGGCCGGGTGGCCGGCGCCGCCCTCGATGTCTACGCCACCGAACCGTGCACCGACTCCCCGCTGTTCGAGCTGCCGAACGTGGTCGTCACCCCGCATCTGGGCGCCTCCACCCCCGAGGCGCAGGAGCGCGCGGGCACCCAGGCCGCCGAGTCCGTACTGCTTGCCCTCGCGGGTGCGCCCGTGCCCGACGCAGTCAACGCCCCGGGCAGGGCCCTCGCGGTCAACCGGTGACCTCAGCCTCCATCGGCGCCCGCATCCGTTTCCTCGTTGGAGCCCGCAGGACCGAGCCAGCCCCGGTCCATCGCGAGCGCTCCGGCCTGGAAGCGGCTGCGGGCGCCCAGGCGTGCCATCAGCTCCGCGGTGACACGCCGTCCGGTGCGCACCGATACGCCCAGCTTGCGGGCGACGACCTCGTCGGTGTGGCCCTCCAGGAGCAGGTCCAGAACGGCCTGCTCCTGCGGGGTCAGGCCTTCCGGCTCCTGCGGCCGGGCGCCGCCGATCGGCTGCGCCTGCTCCCAGGTCTGCTGGAACAGCGAGGTGAGCGCGGTGATCACACCGGTGCCGTCGAGCACCAGAATGCCCTTGGCCGCGGCCTCGGGATCGGTGGGGACGATGGCCGTACGACGGTCGTAAATGATCATGCGCAGCGGCAGCTGCGGGAGGGTGCGCACCTCGCCGCCGCTCTCCTGCAGCCAGCGCGCATAGCCCAGCGTCGCCGGGTCGTTGCGGATCGAGTCGAGGTAGACATAGCGCAGCTGGACGCCGCGGGTCAGGGCGTTCCGGTCGAGCGGTCGCGCCGCGTCCAGCGCCGCCCGGGTCTGTGCGCCGCGTGGCGCGAATACGGCTATCTCGCTCTCCGCGCTGTGCGACAGGCGCTCGATCTGCGAGTTGATGGCGTCCAGGCCGGTGTATCTGTGCACCCCGGTGGTCTCGGCCGAGGGGGTGTCGTCGTACTCGGTGAGCATCCGCGTGATGGTCAACCGGGCTGCCGCCATGGCCTGTTGGCGCGCCGCCAGCTCCTGCTCCTGCCGGTGCAGCAGACTTGCCAGCCCGAACTCCGGGTTGACCAGCCGCATTTTGTCCGGTTCCTCCGAGGACCTCCGTACCAGAGCGAGTCCTGCCAGTTCATTGAGCGTGTCGGTCACCCTGGAGGCAGGCCAGCCGAGCACCTCGGCGATCTCTGCCACCCCAGCCCTGGGTGTTTTGAGCAGTACTCGATAGACAGATTCTGCATCCGAATCCAGACCTAACTGGTCCAACGTTCGCCCCCCGGAGAACTCCCATGTCAACGGCGCGGTCACACGCAGCGACGAAAACAAGTATCTCAGCCAGATTCGATCAGCAGCAACGTTACTCGCCGGTCACTGTTTCGTTTCAGTTGCTGTTCATGGAGGCGCAATCATGTTCCTGGTGACGGCCAGAGTGCCCGCGCGGGCACTGACCGCCGGGGAAGCGCTCGACGATCGGATCCGCCGTGTGGTCACCTCCGAGGACCGTCTGGAGCATCTTCATCTCAGCCTGGCGGCGGACGGTGACGCGCAGTTGGTGCTCTTTCTCGGCCACGTGGACGCGGCCCGCACGGAGGAGGCCGCGGTCCTGCTTGTCGCCCGCGCCTTGCGACCCTCACCCGCTACCACAGCAATCGTGTGGGAACCAGCGGTTCCGCTCCCACTCGCCATGGAACGGCTTGGACTGGTCCCGGCTGACAGGGAGTTGCCATCACAGGACCCTGACAGTCCGTGATGCAGACGGGACGGGTTGTGAGAGGCAAGACTCATGGCTGTCGGGAGGAACGCCCGATCGCAGTGAGATTTCAGGGGGAGAGAAGCAGTCATGGGGAACATCGCTCAACGTCGCGTACGGATCGTCACCATGCCCGCGGCCGCCATGGGGACGGCAGTTGCGGCGCTGATCGCTCTGGCGCCGATGGCCGGCGCGACGGAGACCGCTCACGAGCCTTCGACGGGAGCGTCGGTCTCGGTGCTCGGTATCGTCGCGGGGGCCGGGGCGACGCTCGGAGTGAAGCCGCACGATCTCGCACAGTCGATCCAGCTCACCATCAACGGCAACACCTGGGGGGACTAAATGCTCGCGCAGCAGGAAGCGACCGCGTCCGCAAGCGCTGTGCCTTCCGGCCAGGCTCCCGGACTCCCGGCCGAGGAACAGGTCGACGGGGCTGAACCGGACCACCTGCGCGCGGCGAACGTGAGCGAGCTCCGCTCCGGCATCGACCGGATCGACGCCGAGATCCGGGCTCTGTTCGAGCGCCGCCGCGAACTTTCGCACGCGGTGCAGCGGGCCCGGATGGCCGAGGGGGGCTCGCGTACGGACACCGGCCGCGAGATGCAGATCATCAAGTCGTACGCGGACGGCTTCGGCCGTCAGGGCACGGCGATCTCGCTCGCACTGCTGGAGATCTGCCGGGGGTCGTCCCCCGCGGCCGAGGGCTGACCACCCTTCACGCAGCTGCCGCCCCGGCCACCGCGAGGTGGCCGGGGCGTCGTGCATGCTCAGAACGATTCTCCTCAGCTCTCGGGGCACACCTTCCAGGCGAGCCGGTAGATGGTGTTGATCTCTCCGTCCGTGGAGTCCATCGTCATGAAGCTGGTCGTCTTCTTCGGATCCGATGTCCCGGCGCTGACCCGCACTTCGGTGTTGATGTTGAAGTTGCGCTTCACCCCGCACGGCGCCCACACCAGTTGGCCCCACTCGGTGGAGTCGGTGGCTTGCCAGTTGTCATCGAGCGGGCCCTTGAAGGGGTGGTTTCTGGACGCCGTGTCCGGAGATCCCTGGAAGTAGTACGAGGCCTTCTGTGCGGCGGTGGCGCCGGACTGGAGGCTGGCGAAGCCGCGGTAGTCGGCGCTGGCTATCGCGTAGGTGAAGCCCTGCGGGACATGCACCACGAGGTTGAGCTGGCAGTTCTTCCGGTAGTCGGTCGGGCTCGCCCCGACGCCGACCTTGGCGAGGTACTCGCTGTAGGTCACGGTGAAGGCGGTGTTGTCCTCGGACACCGCCACCGCGGCGGACCCTGGACGACAGCCGGATCCGTTGACTGTCGCGATGTCGATCGTGATTTTGTCGGGGGGCGCGATGCTGACGGCGGAAGCGTTCTGAGAGGCCAGCAACGAAGCGAGAATTGCCGCTGCCGCGCCGCCCGCGAAAAGTGCACGGGACATGATTCTCCCATCGGGGAAATGTGAGGGGTTCATCCGGAAGCCGGCCACGACAAATTCGGCAAGGAACGCCGATTAGGCATGACCGCGTCAACTCTTCAAAACATTTCTGGGCGTTTCTCGAAGAGCCGGAACGACTGGAATGGTAGGTACCAACGCAGGGGCTGACTAGGTCCGTTATCAGCCTCTCGTCGATGTGCCGGAATCAGCCATCACAAAAAAGCGGCCCCGAGGTGCACTTTCGTGTACCTCGGGGCCGCTTTGTGCTGAATGTCAGCCGATGATGCAGGCGTTGCCCATAGTCGGGTTCAGCAGTGCGATCAGATTGAGGGAGTTGCCGCAGGCGTTGACCGGAACCATGACCGGAATCTGCAGGACGTTGCCCGACAGGACGCCGGGGGAGCCGACAGCGGAACCAATGGCATCCCCGTCCGCCATCGCGGGGGCGGCGGCGCCCATGGCCAGGAGGACGCCTGCGACGACGGCCGCAGCCTTCGTGTGCTTCATTTCTTGGATCCTTTCAGCAGTGGTGCCATACGCAAGCGCGACCTTCGCGCTGCGCTGCCAGTTTCCTGTTCGTGAACACCTCTGCAGGACTGGTAACGACTGGATTCCCGCAAAGAAACCTCAATATGACCGCCCGTTCGAAAAGTCACTCGTATGCAGCATGGGTGCTTTATCGAACCGCCGGGGAGATTCTTTGCCGGAAAACGCGATTCCTGCTTCTCGGGGCGTCATTTCTATTTCGCTGGAGCATATGACGCCCTGAATGAGTGCACCCCGAACGCGCGGCGCTCAGCGGCGAACCCTTACTAGCTGTCGGTGGAGCCGTTTCCGGACAGGACCGGAATGCTGTCGAGGATGTGCGACAGCGGTTCGTCGCCCTTGACCTGGGTCGAGTTCTCGGAGCACTGCTGGGTCTGCGGGGCGGACAGGACCGGGATGTCCTGTACCCCGACGGGCACGACGCCGATGAGCGAACCGGCGTTCGCCTTGGCCGGCAGGCCGAGGCAGGGCTTGTTCAGGGAGCCCTGGACGAGACCGATCTGCGGGCTCATGTCGCCGTTGGTGGTCGAGTTGCCGAAGACCTGCGAGGCCCCGACGCCGCTCTCCGTGATGGTGCCCCCGTCGTCGCCGATGGCCAGGGCCTGCGGAGCCATCGCGGCACCGGCGCCCACCATCGAAGCGGTGACCGCAGCGGTGGCCAGAATCTTCTTGATCACTTTTTGTCCCTTTTCGCTTTGACCGATTCGATCGCGGAGCAGACTGATCAACTGCGTCCGGCGGGTTTGGTTCCGTGCGGTCACTCGAATGCCGCAATGCGTTTATGTGTGGCCGGTACGTAAATACCGGCGGAGGGCCATTGAGGAGCCCTCCGCCGGTGAGAGCAGACCGTCGCGCGCACCCGGATGCGCCATGCCAACAGGAAGCACGACTGCCCCACGACGCAATGCGCCGCCGGCTGGAGGGTTGCACCGGGCGCAGATCGCGTGCACGGTCTGCTCCGCCATTCCATCATTCCTGGACGGTCTTCCTGCCCCGTATTCACCCGTCTGCCGAATGAATTCCGGGCGGTCGGAGCAATTCGTGATTGAGGCACAATGGGGCCGTCCAGCACGCAATCGAAGCGGTGAAAACAGTATGACAATCACGGTGACCGGATCTGTGCCCACGGAACACGGGAGAAGCCGAAGGGCTCGCAGAGACGAAATCGGCGGCAGCCGTCCCTTTGCCTGGCTGCTCGTGATCACGGGGGCGGCGGGTCTGCTGGCTTCGTGGGTGATCACGATCGACAAGTTCAAGCTGCTGGAAGACCCCAGTTTCACGCCGGGGTGCAGTCTGAATCCGGTCGTTTCCTGCGGGAACGTCATGAAGAGCGAGCAGGCGTCGGCGTTCGGGTTCCCGAATCCGATGATGGGGCTCGTTGCGTACTCGATGGTGATCGCGATCGGGGTGGCGCTGCTGGCGGGGGCGCGGTACCGCCGCTGGTACTGGCTGGGCCTCAATGCCGGCTGTCTGTTCGGGGTGGGGTTCTGTACGTGGCTGCAGTATCAGTCGCTGTACGAGATCAACTCGCTGTGCCTGTGGTGCTCGTTGGCGTGGGTCGCCACGATCGTGATGTTCTGCTACGTCACGGTGCACAACATCAAGCACCGGATCATCAAGGTCCCTCAGGGCCTGCGGAACGGGCTCATGGAGTTCCACTGGATGCCGCCGGTGCTGTGGATCGGGATCATCGGGATGCTGATCCTGACCCGCTGGTGGGACTTCTGGACCGGCTGACCCGGGCCAACTCCCTGTACGGACACGCAAAGACCCCGGCGGCCTGCGAGAGGCGCCGGGGTCTTCGATGTGACTGGCTTCTGCGTGCCGACCGGCGTCGGGCCGGTGGGCGAGCCTCAGCTGTCGGTGGAGCCGTTTCCGGACAGCACCGGGATGTTGCTGAGAACGTGCGACAGCGGTTCGTCGCCCTTGGCCTGGGTCGAGTTCTCGGTGCACTGCTGGGTCTGCGGGGCGGACAGGACCGGGATGTCCTGAACCCCGACGGGCACGACGCCGACGAGCGAACCGAGGTTGGCCTTGGCGGGCAGGCCGAGGCAGGGCTTGTTGAGCGAGCCCTGGACGAGACCGATCTGCGGGCTCATGTCGCCGTAGGTCTCGGCGTTGCCGAACGACTGGCTGGCGTCGTTGCCGCTCTGCGTCATCGTGCCCTCGTCATCGCCGATGGCCATAGCCTGCGGCGCCATAGCCGCGCCCGCGGCCGCCACGGAAAGGGTGATCGCCGCAGTCGCCATAACCTTCTTGAACATGTTCCGTCCTTACGTCTCGTGGATGCCCGCTGGTGGGGCTCCCTGGTCAACTACCTCCTTTGAGGATTGGTTCTGCGGGTTCACTCAATTGGCCCGCATCGGCACGCTCGTAGGGAAATTGAGCTGAACAGGGGGTACCGGCGCTGTCGCCGTGTCATCTCTATGGGCAATCCGTTTCGATCTGTGTGAGCCCTAACGTTGGGCAGAACATCGAGCAGAAGGTGCTATTTCCCATGAAGACTGCCAAGAAGGCCGCCCTGGTGCTGGCCACCGCTGGACTCGCCGCTGGTGCTGCCTCCGGTTCCGCGTTCGCCGACACGACCGCGTCAGGTACCGCCGCCAACTCGCCGGGTGCGCTCTCCGGCAACCTGGCCCAGCTTCCCACCCACGTCCCGGTGAACCTCGTCGGCAACTCCGTGAACGTGGTCGGACTCCTGAACCCGGCTTTCGGCAACGTCGCCTCCAACGGCTGACCCGCGCGCCGTCGCACCAGGGTGGCGCCACCGGTACCAACCGGTGGCGCCACCCTGGTGTCTTTCCCAGGTCTCTTCCCGTGCGGGCTGAACTGCACAACAACGGGAGGGGGGTGCGACCGCCGGGTCGCACCCCCCTCCGGAACGCCCCTCCCACAAGGGCCCGTTCAGCCGCCCAGTCCGACGCCGCCCAGCAGGGGGGTGACCTCGTGCGCCGTCTTCAGAACCTTCCCCGGGGCGCCGCCCTTGGCGTTCTTCAGCTCGGTCGCGGCGTCGGCGATCCCGGTCACCATGGACTCGTCGCCGTTCAGCAGCGGGGTCTGGCTGACGGTATGGGCAAGGCCGCCGTTGAGGCTCATGGGGGGCATGGGCGCCGTCGTCGCGGCAATCGCGGGAGAGGCTGCCCCCATGGCCGCCACGGAGCCGGCAATGATCGCGGCGACCCTCGAGTACTTCATGTCTTCGGACCCCTTTCCCAGGCTGCGATTCTCGCCGCCGTCGCCATGGGTAACGACACCTGGCCGCAGGAGAAACCCTGGGGCCGCGCCGCGGAGATTCTCGTACCAGCTGTTATTGGGCCGATCGATCCCGATCGTCCACGGCGACCCGCAGAAGGCGGTGCGAGCGAGTCTGGCGTGATTTCCAACTGGCTCTCTGACAAAGTGCACTCCTGTTTTGTTTCACGGCGGCGCTGCTTGGCAGAGCCAGAATCACCGTCCGCGTACGAAGCGAGCCGCCCGTGCTGCAGAGAAGTACGAGTGAGAACAGCCGACTGACGGTTTTTCACCCGGCTGCACCGGTGGCTGGGGGCGTCGCGCTCCGGCGCCCCAACTGCTCTGCCCCGGGCCTGTGTTCGCCCTCCACTTCACCAACCTCTCCACCAAGTGAGCAGGCCAATGACCGAGTCGCCCGAGCAGGAACCCGCCACCCCCGGACCGCCGTCGCGGCGGACCGGCGCACTCTCGGTCAGCCTGTGCCGTGACCCCCGCGACTTCGCCGGCCTGCGGCCCGAGTGGCAGGCGCTGCAGCGCAGGTGCGCCACGGCCACGCCCTTCCAGAGCCACGCCTGGCTGCTGTCCTGGTGGCTCTCGTACGGGCGCGGCGGCCGGCTCCGTGTCGTTCTCGTACGCCGTGGCGGAGTTCTGATCGCGGCCGCGCCCCTGATGCTCGTACACCGCCCGCTGCCGCTGCTCGTGCCGATGGGCGGCCAGATCTCCGACTTCGGCGACATCCTCGTCGACGACGAGCAGGCACAGACCGCGATCACGGCGCTGGAGCGTGGCCTGCACCGCGCGGCCCGCCATGCGGTGATCGAGCTGCGCGAGGTACGGCCGGGGGCTGCCGCCGAGCGGCTGTACGAGGCGTGGACCGGGGCGCGACGGCGGCTTGCCGACTCGGTCTGTCTGGAGCTCCCGGCAGTCCCGGTGGAGGAGATCCTCAAGCGGCTGCCGGCCGGCAGGGCGCAGCGCGCACGGGCCGGTCTTGGCAAGATCGACGCGCTGAAGATCGAGGACTGTGCGGTGCCGGAGCACGAGGTGCCGGCGGCCGTCGACCATCTGCTGCGGCTGCGCGAACTCGAGCGGAGAGGAAGCCGTGCCACCGTGGAGCACCACGAGCCGCGCCTGGCGGAGCATCTGGCGCGGGCGATCCGGCGGATGGTGCGGGACGGCGAGGCCTCGCTCACGGAGTTCCGGCTGGACGGCGAGGTGGTGGCGGCCAGTGTGGCGCTGCACTCGGGGTATCTGACGGGCAGCTATCTGCACGGCGCGCACCCGGGGCTGAGGGAGAAGGACGTGGACGTCACCACGCTGCTGCTGCGTCATGAGGTCGAGCTCGCCGCGAGCGGGGGACGGCAGGTGCTGAGCCTGCTGCGGGGCGACGAGCCGTACAAGAACCACTGGCGACCGAGGGCGGTCATCAATCAGCGGCTGCTGCTCGCTCCGGCCGGGCTCGAGGCCGCGCTGCGGCTGCGCGCGTCGCAGGCGGCCCGGCGCGAGATCGCGGCGGGGAACGTCGGCACACGCTTGTCCGCCGCGCCGTCCTTCGATCCGGCGCTGCCCCTCGTCCACGGCGCGACGTTCACGGCAGGCCGCCTCGTCGCCGGGGTGCGCAAGCGCCTGCGCGGCGGCGCGCAGGCGCGGGTGCCGCACCCCGCCCCGCCGGTGTCCGCGGCGGGAGCGACGCAGCCCGTCCGCGAACGCTGACACCGATCAGGCGTGGAGCCAGCCCCTGCGCGGCGGCGGGGTACCGGGTCGGGCGTCGGCCGTGCCGCCCGGTTGCGGCACATAGTGGGCGAGACGGGTCCATTCGAAGTCGGGCCTGCCCGGCAGAGTGCGGCCTGCGGCGGCCCACTCCCGCTCGAGCTCTTCGTAGATGGGGCTGGCGCCGGCGGGCGGACTCGTCGGATTCGGGGCTGAGAGCGTCTGGACGCGCTGCCAGGGAGCAGGCGCGTTGGTCCTTGCCATAAGGCGACAAACGCGCGACCGGCGGGCGAAGTCACTGCCGGGCTGCGGAGCGGGGGTACGGCAGGAACGTTTTTGCGACCCCGAAAATGCGGATTGCACGTCTCCACTGCACCGCGGGAACGCTCATGGGGATCGGCAGTCACAGCAGACACCCGGCTTCGGCCATCCAGGTGAACGCGTGAGCTGGGCGGGGTTTGCAGGGCCTAGGGTGCCGAGCCATGACCACTGCACACACTTCCAAAAGCACCGTTCAGCGTGGCCATTTGGGCACCCTTTCGGTGCTCGCGTGGACCGGCGATCCCGAGGAGGGCCACGACACGCCCTATCTGATCGCCTACTCCCTCGGTGACGGTGCCGCGGGCGCCGAGGCGGGCGAGGCCGCCGTCCTGGCGATGATCGGGGAGCTCGGGCTCACGCCGGGAGGTGGCCTGGCCGACGTCACCGGCGCGAACAACTCCCCGATCAGGCTGCTCGTCGAGGGCGGTCAGGCCGTCCTGAGCATGCCCTATCTGAACGTTCAGTGCCCCGTCCCGAAGGAGTGGCTCAGCGCCGCCGACGGTCGCGGCCATGTGCACTTCATGATCGCGAGCCGTCCGTGGCCCGAGGCGGCTCCGGGCCGGCCCGTCACCGAGGACGTGCTCCAGGCCTTCCTCGGCGACGAGGACACCCTCACCAGCGCGGCGCATGTACTGCTGCCGGTGGGCCGGCTGCGGCGGTGACCGTGCCCCGGTAGCGGTGACGCCCGCATCCCTGCGGCCCGGCCGCAGGGCTTGCGGCTTCAGGGTGCTGTCAACGCCTGACCGGAAACAGTCCCTTGTCGGCCGAGGCGGATCCCCCAACAATGCGCATGACAAACCGAAGACCCCCTTCGGTCACAGAAGTCGCAAGAGGGGACCCCCACATGAAGAAGCCTCTCGTCGGCGCGTTCCTCGCCCTCGCACTCCTCGGGGCGGGCGCGGCCCCCGCGATCGCGGTCACCCCCGCGGACGCGGCATCGGCCGCCACGAGCGCCGAAACCGGCGCAAAGCCCCGAGTCGACCTCAAGGCGGTCGACTTCGCAGGGACTGTGGCGCTCAGCAACTGCTCCGGATCGGTGGTGCGCACACCGGCCTCGGAGCCCGACGACCCCGCCCTCGTACTCTCCAACGGGCACTGCATCGAGAGCGGCTTCCCGGCCGCGGGCGAGGTCATAGTCGACCAGCCGTCCACCCGCAGTTTCTCTCTGCTCAACTCCGCGGGCAGCAGAGTCGCCACGCTGCGGGCCAGCAAGATCGCGTACGCGACGATGACGGACACCGACATCTCGCTGTATCAACTCACCCGTACGTACGCGCAGATACAGAGCAGCTACGGCATCAAGGCGCTCGAACTGAACGCCGTGCACCCCGTGCAGGGCACGGCCATCAAGGTCGTCTCCGGGTACTGGAAGCGGATCTACAGCTGCAACATCGACGGGTTCGCGTACCGCCTCAAGGAAGGTGAGTGGACCTGGAAGGACTCGGTCCGCTACACCTCCAGCTGCAACACGATAGGCGGCACCTCGGGCTCGCCGGTCGTCGACAACGCAACGGGCAAGGTCGTCGCCGTCAACAACACCGGCAACGAGGACGGCGGGCGCTGCACCGACAACAACCCGTGCGAGGTGGACGAGAGCGGGAAGGTCACCGTGCGCCAGGGGATTAACTACGGCCAGGAGACGTACCTGATCGTCCCCTGCGTCGGCCTCGACAACAAGATCGACCTGGGCCGGGCGGGCTGCACACTGCCCAAGCCGTAGCGCCTCACCGGAGTAATCCGTTCGTATGTTCGAATGGAGAGGTACCCTGGAGGCATGGCAGCACACCTCCAGGGTTCCCTCTTCGACCAGACCGACGAGATACGGCTCGGTCCGCTGAAGGACGTCCGGCGGACCGTGCTCGGGGACGGGGCCTGGATCGATCTGCTGCCCGGCTGGCTCGGCGGGGCGGACGCCCTGTTCGAGGAGCTGGTCTCCCAGGTGCCATGGCGGGCCGAGCGGCGGCAGATGTACGAGCACGTGGTGGACGTGCCGCGGCTGCTTGCCTACTACCGGGAGGAGGACCCCCTCCCGCACCCCGCCCTGGACGAGGCCCGCGCCGCGCTCTGCGCGTACTACGCGCGCGAGCTCGGGGAGCCGTTCACCACGGCAGGGCTCTGCTACTACCGGGACGGCCGGGACAGCGTCGCCTGGCACGGGGACACCACCGGGCGCGGGTCACGGGAGGACACCATGGTCGCGATCCTGTCCGTCGGGGCGCCGCGCGATCTGGTGCTGCGGCCCCGCGGCGGCGGCAGGCTGCCTTTGCGGCGGCCGCTCGGGCACGGCGATCTCATCGTGATGGGCGGTTCCTGTCAGCGGACCTGGGAGCACGCCGTGCCGAAGACCGCCCGCGCGGTCGGGCCGCGCATCAGCATCCAGTTCCGGCCGCACGGGGTCAGCTGACGGACCGCGCGGGAGTCCTGCGTACCGAACGGCCCGCCATGACGTCCGTACGCGCACCGTCCTCGATCACGAATCTGCCGTCGATCAGCACATACGGGATGCCGGTCGGCAGTGTGCGGGGGGCCTCGAAGGTCGAGCCCGCCGCGACCGTGTCCGGGTCGAACAGCACCAGGTCCGCGCGGTAGCCCTCGCGGACCAGGCCGCGGTCGGGCAGCCGCAGCCGGGCGGCCGGGCGCGAGGTCAGATGGGCCACTGTCTCCTCCAGGGTGAGGATGCCCAACTCCCTTGCGTACCGCCCGAGATAGTGCGGGAAGGTGCCGTACGCGCGCGGGTGCGGCTTGTAGCCCTGCAGGATGCCGTCGCTGCCTCCGGTGTGGACGCGGTGGCGCATGATCTGCCGGACGTTCTCCTCGTGGCCGACGTGCTGGAGGATCGTCGAGCCGAGGCGGTCGGCGATGAGGAGCCGGCGGGCGGTGCCCCAGGGGGACTCGCCGCGCTGGTCGGCGGACTGCTGGATCGTCTTTCCCACGCAGCCCGCGAGCCCGGGGTCGCTCACGCCCGAGATCTCGATGGTGTCCCACTCGATGGGTACGCCGTGACAGCCGTCCGAGCCGATCTCCTCCAGGTGGTGGCGGATCTTCTCGGCACTCTCCTCGTCCCGCAGGCGGGTCAGGACTGCCTCGGGCCCGCCCTCGCCCGCCCAGCTCGGCAGCATCGCGACGAGTGTGGTGCAGCCGGGGGTGTACGGGTAGGTGTCGAGGCTGATGTCCGCGCCCGCGTCCAGCGCCTCGTCGAGCAGGGCGAGCAGATCCGGCGCCCTGCCCTTGTTCACACCGAAGTTCATCGTGGCGTGGGCGAGATGGAGGGCGCAGCCGGCGTCGCGGGTGAGGGCGACCATCTCCTCGTAGGCCTGGAGTGCCCCGGCTCCGTACGAGCGGTGGTGCGGGCAGTAGTAGCCGTCGTAGCGGGCCACCACCCGGCACAGTTCGGTCAGTTCGGCGTTGCCCGCGTACATGCCGGGGGTGTAGGTCAGGCCGGACGACATGCCGACCGCGCCCTGTTCGAGGCCTTCGGCAACGAGCTGCTTCATCCGCCGGAGTTCGGCTTCGGTCGCCGGGCGGTCGTCCCAGCCGACCGCGTACATCCGTACGGTGCCCTGCGGGACGAGATAGGCGGCGTTGACCGCGATACCGCGGTCGAGACGGTCCAGATACTCGCCGACCGTGCGCCAGTCGAAGTCGATGGTTGTGTCCCCGGGCGCACCGCCGTTCCAGCCGGTGATGGCCCGGCGGACCTCGCCGAGGGTGGCGTCGTCGACGGGCGCGTACGACAGCCCGTCCTGCCCCAGGACTTCGAGGGTCACGCCCTGCGCGGCCTTCGCCTCGTGCGCGGGGTCGCGGAGCAGGGCGAGATCGCTGTGCGCGTGCATGTCGATGAAGCCGGGACAGAGGGCGAGGCCGTGTGCGTCGAGGGTGCGTCTGCCGGACAGGGCAGGCGCACCCTTGCGGCGTATGGCGGCGATCCGGCCGCCGTCCAGGCCGACGTCGGCGCGGTAGAAGGGGCCGCCGGAGCCGTCGATGACGCGAACGTCGCGGATGACGAGATCCATGGGGCGGCCTCTCAGAAGAAGGTGCGGATGTAGTCGGTGACCGTGCCGTCCGCCTCCACGAGTGGGATCAGCTGCCACTTGTCGAAGCTGGTGCAGGGGTGGGACAGGCCCATGCCGATCCAGTCGCCGACCTCCAGCCGCGCCTCGGATGCCGTACGCACCCAGCCGTGCTGGTCGGAGAGGCCGCTGACCGTGATGCCGGCCGCGGGGCGGATCTCGCCTGTACGGCCGTCGCGTACGACCTGGGCCTCGGGGAGGTCGAGGTCGTACGCGGCGTCCCGCTTGCCCGCGTTGACGAAGGCCTGCTCCTCGGTGGGACGGGAGACGACCTGGGCCCAGAGGCGGAAGGCAGGCTGAAGACGGCCCTCGTCGGGGACGCGGTTGAAGGGGGTGAGATGGCGGTAGTGGCCGTCGTCGTGCGAGACGTATGCACCCGAGCGGAGCAACTTCACTACGGGGAGGGAGAGTTCGGGGATCTCGGCGAAGACGTCCGCGACCGCGTCGAACCAGGCGCTGCCGCCCGCGCTGATCACGATCTCCTCGGTGGCGGCGAAGCGGCCGGACTTGTCGAAGTCGGCGGCCAGCGCGGTGAGGCGGCGCAGCCAGGCGCGTACCCGGTCGCCGTCGGCCCGGGGGACCTCGCCCTCGTAGCCGGCGACGCCGACGAGGCGGAGGGTTTCGGCGGCGGCCACGGCGTCGGCGACGGCGGCGCAGTCGGCTTCACTTCGGGCTCCGGTGCGGGCTCCGTCGCCTGCGCCGAGCTCGACGACGACATCGAGGGGGCGGCCGGTCCCTTGCAGCGCATCGTCCATCAGCTCGACGCCGCGTACGGAGTCGACGTAACAGATGAAGCGGAAGTCGGGGTCGGTGTCCAGCTCGTGGGCGAGCCAGCGCAGGGCGGCCGGGTCGACGACCTCGTTGGCGAGGAAGATCCGCTGGATGCCGTAGGCGCGGTAGACACGGGCCTGGTGGGGGACGGCGGCGGTGATGCCCCAGGCGCCGTACGCCAGTTGGCGGGCGAAGAGCTGGGGCGACATCGAGGTCTTGCCGTGGGGGGCGAAGGCGAGGCCGTGGCGCTCGGAGTACGTCTCGAGGAGCGCGAGGTTGTGCTCGACGGACTCGGCGGAGAGGGCGAGGACGGGGGTGGTGAAGCCGCCGGTGAAGAGGTTGCGGCGCTGGGCGGCGAGGGCGCCGACGGTGAGGCCGGCGGTTTCGGCGTCCGGGGGGAGGGCCTTGAAGCGGTGGTCGACGGGTTCGTCGGCGAGTCGTCCGACGGGGTTGTCGCCTGCCATGGATCCTCCTCGGGTCGCATTTTCTTCTGCGTTGCAACATTCGCAACACTCATTGCGCACTTCGCTTATCGCTGTCTAACATCCGTGCCAACGCCGGGTCAATGGTGTCCGGCGGCCCACCAGCGAGGAGCCTGAGCGATCGTGACCGCCACCGTGCCCGGAGCCGGCCCCGTGGACATCGTCTGCCTCGGCGAGTCCATGGTCACGTTTGTGCCCACGGCGCCGGGCCGCCTCACCGATGTGCCGTCGTTCGTACGCGGCATCGGCGGGGCGGAGTCCAATGTGGCCTGTGCGCTCGCGGCGTCCGGGCACAGCGCGAAGTGGGTCGGCCGGGTGGGCGCGGACGGCTTCGGCGAGCACCTGGTCGCGGCGATGGCGGCGTACGGCGTCAACACGTCGGCGGTGCAGCGCGATCCGCAGCGGCCGACGGGGATCTACTTCCGTACGGCGGGCGACCGCGCGGCCGATGCGCATGAGGTCCTCTACTACAGGACAGGGTCGGCGGCGTCGGCGATGTCGCGGTCGACTGTGCGGGACGAGGACGTGTGGGCGGGGAGGATCCTGCACCTGTCCGGGATCACGGCGGCACTGTCGGCGGACTGCCTGGCGCTGATGCGTGACCTGACGACGCGGCGCCCGGGGCGCCCGCTCGTCTCCTTCGACGTCAACCACCGTCCTGGCCTGTGGCGCGACGCCGCGGGTCCGACAGTCCTCCTCGAACTGGCCCGGGGAGCGGACATCGTCTTCGTCGGCGAGGACGAGGCGGAGGAGGCGTGGGGGGTGCGGGGCGCGGATGCGATCCGGGAGGCGCTGCGTGAGCCGGACGTGCTCGTGGTGAAGCGGGGCGCACAGGGTGCGGTGGCGTACGCCCGCAGCGGCCCCGGCCGCGGACCCGGACCTCGCCCCGACACCGTCACGCACGCGCCCGCGCCCCGCGTCGATGTCGTCGCCCACGTCGGCGCCGGCGACGCGTTCGCCGCCGGGTTTCTCTCCGCCACCCTCCGCGGGCTCCCCGCCCACGACCGGCTGCGGCACGGGCATCTCATGGCCGCCGCCACGCTCACCGTCGACGCGGATCTCGCCGTGCCCCCCGCGCGGGCGTATGCCGACCGGTTGGTCGCACTCGACGCGCGTGGCTGGGAGACACTGCACCTCGGCCCCGGCTGGACCGCAGCCGTGGATGAGGAGGTAGCTACGCCATGAGCCAGACCGTCGATCGCGCACTGAGCATCCTGCCGCTGCTCGCGCAGGGACCCGCCGACCTCGGACAGGTCGCCGACCGGCTCGGCGTGCACAAGTCCACCGCCCTGCGCCTGCTCCGTACGCTCCACGAGCACGGACTCGTCTACCGCCAGCAGGACCAGCGCTACCGCCTCGGCGCCCGCCTCTTCGCGCTCGCCCAGGAAGCCGTCGAGAACCTTGATGTGCGGGAGATCGCGCACCCCCATCTCGTACAGCTCAACGAGCAGTGCGGGCACACCGTTCACCTCGCCGTGTACGAGGAGAGCGAGGTCCTTTACATCGACAAGGTGGAGAGCCGCTATCCCGTCCGGATGTACTCCCGGATCGGCAAGCCCGTCGCCATCACCGTCGCAGCGGTGGCGAAACTGCTGCTCGCCGACCTCCCCGAGGCCGAGCGGCGCGCCCTCTCCGAGAAGCTCGACTACCCCATGTACACATCCCGTTCGATCCCGAACCCCGCCGCGTTCCTCAAGGAGCTCGCCGTCGTCCGCGAACAGGGATGGGCCACCGACCTCGGCGGCCACGAGGAGTCCATCAACTGCATCGGCGCGCCCATCCGCGGCGCGGACGGCCGGGTCGTGGCCGCCATGTCGGTCTCCGCGCCGAATGTCGTCGTCACCGCCGAGGAACTCCTCACCCTTCTCCCGCTGGTGCGCCGCACGGCCGACGCCATCAGCCGGGAGTACTCCGGTGCTGTACCCGACGCAAAAGCCGTCCCACCCAAGGAAGCTCCATGAGCGAGAAGATCGCGATCACCCCCGCCACCCACACCGCCCCGCCCGCGAAGTTCTCCCACGGCGTCAAGAAGGGCAACATCCTTCAGGTCGCCGGCCAGGTCGGCTTTCTGCCCGCCGTCGAGGGGCAGTCCCCGACCGTCGCCGGCCCCACGCTGCGTGAGCAGACCCTCCAGACCCTCGCCAACGTCAAGGCGGTCCTCGAAGAGGGCGGCGCGAGCTGGGACGACGTCATGATGACGCGCGTCTACCTCACCGACGTGGACCACTTCGCCGAGATGAACGAGATCTACAACGCGTACTTCGAGGGCGAGGGCCTGGGAGCCCCCGCCTCCGCCCGTACGACGGTGTACGTCGGCCTTCCTGCCGGCCTCCTGATCGAGATCGACGTACTGGCAGTCCTGGGCTGAATCCGCGACTGACCTTCGGTTGATCTTGCTGAACCCCCCACTGCACGGGGCGGCGCGCTTCCCCCGAGCGCCGTCCCGCGGTCCCCCCTGCCCCCCCTGTCGCATCGCGGCTTCACGTGGTTGTCCGGCTTTCCCGGGCTCACCCCGCGATTCGCGTTGCCCCCCTTGTCGCATCGCGGCTTGACGTGGTTGTCCGGCTTTCCCGGGCTCACCTCGCGATTCGCGTTGCCCGAAAACAGGAAGAATCCCCATGCTCATCGCCGCTGACGCACCACCACCCGCCCCGCCGCACACCGGCGGTCTCCTCCTCCTCATCGACGGCACCGCCGGTCTGCTGACCGTCGCCGCCCTCGGCATCGCGCTGCTGCTCGTCCTCATCATCAAGGTCCGGCTGCAGCCCTTCGTCGCCCTGCTCGCCGTCTCCATAGCCGTCGGCCTCGCCGCCGGTCTCTCCGTCACCGAACTCTTCGGCACCGTCCAGAAGTCCGCCGCCGTCTCGGTCATCGAGCAGGGCATGGGCGGCATCCTCGGGCACGTAGCGATCATCATCGGGCTCGGCACCATGCTCGGCGCGATACTCGAAGTGTCCGGCGGCGCCGAGGTGCTGAGTTCGCGTCTGCTGAACCTCTTCGGCGAAAAGCGCGCCCCGCTCGCCATGGGCCTCACCGGCCTGATCTTCGGCATACCCGTCTTCTTCGACGTCGGCATCTTCGTCCTCGCGCCGATCGTGTACGCCGCCGCCAAACGGTCCGGAAAGTCGATCATCCTCTACGCGATGCCGCTGCTGGCCGGTCTGTCCATGACCCACGCCTTCCTGCCGCCGCACCCCGGCCCGGTCGCCGCCGCCGGTCTGCTGCATGTCTCGCTCGGCTGGGTCATCCTGATGGGCATCCTCGTCGGCCTCCCGGCGGTCCTGGCCGCCTGGGGCTACGCCGCCTGGATCGGCAAGCGGCTCTTCGTCGAGGTCCCGCAGGACATGGTGGAGGCCGCCGAGGACGCCAAGGCCGCGGTCGCCGCCGAGCGCATGCGGCGCGACGGGCAGTCGGCCGAGGCGCCCATCTCCCTCGCCACGGTTCTCCTCATCATCGGTACGCCGCTGGTGCTCATACTCGCCGCGACGTTCTCCTCCATCGCGCTGGACCCTTCCACCCTCCGCAGCGTCATCGAGTTCTTCGGCAGCCCCTTCGTCGCCCTGACGATCGCGCTGCTCCTCGCGTACTACCTGCTGGGCATCCGGCGCGGCTGGTCGCGCAAGTCCCTCGAGCAGGTGTCGACCTCCTCGCTCAAGCCGGTCGGCAACATCCTGCTCGTCGTCGGCGCGGGAGGCATCTTCGGCGCCATCCTCAAGGCGAGCGGCGTCGCGCAGGCGCTCTCCGACACCTTCAACGACGTCGGCCTGCCGGTGGTCGTCCTCGCGTATCTGATCTCGCTGGTGCTGCGCGTGGCGCAGGGCTCGGCGACGGTCGCGATCGTCACCACGGCCGGCATCGTGCTCCCGCTGGTCGAGAGCGCCAACCACTCGCAGGCCTTCCTCGCCCTCGTCATCATGGCGATCTCGGCCGGTTCGATCTTTGCCTCGCACGTCAACGACGGCGGGTTCTGGATCGTCGCCAAGTACTTCGGCATCTCCGAGCGCGACACGCTGAAGTCGTGGACGGTGCTGGAGTCGGTTCTCTCGGTCGCGGGCTTCGCGGTCGCGGCCGCGCTGAGTCTGGCCGTTTAGCGGTAGGCAGAACGCAGAACGCAGAACGTAGGGCGCCCCGGAACCGAGCGGTTCCGGGGCGCCCTGTTGTCCGTATCAACCCGTGCAGTACTGCTGCTCCTTGCCGATGGACCGGTACATGCAGTCCGCGTTCTCGATCAGCTGCAGCACCGCGTCACGGTTGCGGCTCGTCTCGCGCTCGATCACCTCGTCGGGCGGGTAGAAGCCGCCGCCGCCGAAGCCCGTCGGATACATCTCGAAGGTGTACGCGAAGATCTTCTGGTTGCCCCACAGCCAGTCGTCGATCGAGCCGTCCGTGATGTAGAGGTCGCTCGACTGCTCCGGCGTGTAGCCATTGCTCGCGGCCATCTTCTGGCCGACCGCGGCGAAGGCGTTCCGGTCGTCCTGCGTCATGCCCGGGGCGGTGTCGGAGTTGGTGTAGCCGAACGGCCAGAGCACCAGCTCGCTGTACGTGTGGAAGTCGATGCCCGCCTTGATCTGCTGCTTGCCGCCGACGATCCGGCTGCGGGTGAAGTCGGCGACGACCTTGACCTCGGGGGCGGACTCGGCGGCCCGGCCGCGGTAGGTCTCGGAGCCGGGGGAGCCCGAAGAGCCGCCGCAGCAACCGAACTTGTAGTTCCAGTTGCGGTTGGTGTCGGTGCCGACGCTCGACGAACCGGAGTTGGGCTGACGGTTCTTGCGCCAGCTGCGGTAGGTACCGGTGGCGATGTCGTACTCGCCGCCGTCCGGGTTGACGTCGGGGATGATCCAGATCTCGCGGCCGTTCACGGCGTTGGTGATCCGGGAGTCCTTGCCGTAGCCGTCACCGAGCTCGCGCAGCAGATACAGCGCCATCTCGACGGTGAGGTGCTCGCGCGCGTGCTGGTGGTGGGTGAAGAGCACCTCTGGCTCGTTCTCGTCGGTCGCGACGTTGTCGCTGACCTTGATGGCGATGATGTCCCGGCCCTCGTAGCTCTTGCCGATGACGCGCTTGCTGATGATGTTCGGGTGCGCGGCGATCCGCTGGTCGATCTCCGCCTTCGCCTCGGCGTAGTTGTGATAGCGCGCGTCGGCGGACGGGAAGTCGAAGGGTTCGACGGCCGCGCCGGCCCGGTTTCTGGCCGGGGGAGCGCCCAGGGCCTTGGGCGTGTAGCCGAGTGCGCGCAGCCGCTTCACCTGTGTGGCGGTGGCGCTCACCACGACCGAGCGTGCGTCGGCCTCGTCGATCGAGACACCGGTGGCGGCGAGCGCGGTACGGGCGGCGGCGTCGGCCGGGCCCCGGACCTCGTACTGCAGGATCTGTTCCTCCTCGGCGGCTGCCGGGGTGGTCCTCGCCGTGGGATCGGGGGGCGCGGCGTTGGCGGTGAAGGGGGCGGCAACGGCGAGTGCGGTCAGGGCCGCGAAGGTTGCGGCCTTCCTGCCTCTGCCGCGAATGCGAAGTCGCATGCTGTCTCCTGGGTGGGGAGTGTGGGGGGTTGTTCAGTTGCGACGCATGTGGTTACGCGTGGGGTGGTGCAGTTGTGTGGGCACATCGTGAAGCCATGGCATGACCTGGTCAAGGGGCCACCTTCGGCCATATTATCGATCTTGAACTTATCGGCATGTATGCCCAGAAGCTCAAGCACCCTGGAGCTCCAGCGCCCGTCCGGGCCGAATGGGCGAGGACTTGGGGCCTGCTCTAGCCCGGACGGCCGTCCCCCAAATGCCTGCCGTCCTCGCCGCGGGTCCTGCCGGTACCGGGTGCCGGCCGCAACATGCAGCAGCGCCGCCGGGCGAGCGGCGGCGCTGCTGTTCTCGGTTGTCGGGGCCCTACGGCAGAGCGTGGACGTGCGGACCCACCGCGTTCGACCAGGCGTTGCCCGACTTCGCGTCCCAGTTCGTGGACCAGGTCATCGCACCCCGCAGCGAGGGATACGTCTTGGACGGCTTGAACGATCCGCAGTTCGTGCCCTTGGCGAGGCAGTCCAGCGCGTTGTTCACGATCGTCGGGGAGACATAGCCGCTGCCCGCGCCACTGGTCGAGGCCGGCAGGCCGAGCCCGACCTGGGCCGGTCCGAGACCGCCCTCCAGCTGGATGCAGGCGAGCGCGGTGAGGAAGTCCACCGAGCCCTGCGAGTAGACCTTGCCGTCGCAGCCGAGCATCGAACCGCTGTTGTAGTACTGCATATTGACGACGGTCAGGATGTCCTTGATGTTGAGCGCCGTCTTGAAGTACTCGTTCGACGTCGACTGCATGTCGATGGTCTGCGGCGCCATCGTGATGACGAGCTTGGAGCCCGCCTTCGACGACAGGGACCTGAGCGCCTGTGTCATATAGGTGGAGTTGAGGCCGTTCTCCAGGTCGATGTCGACGCCGTCGAAGCCGTACGTCTGCATCATCGAGTAGACGGAGTTGGCGAAGTTCGTCGCGGAGGTGGAGTCGTTGATCGTGACGGTGCCGTTCTGGCCGCCGATCGAGATGATCACGGACTTGCCGGCCGCCTGCTTGGCCTTGATGTCGGCCTTGAACTGGTCGACGGTGTAGCCGCCGAGTCCCGCCGTGTCGAGGTTGAAGGTGACGCCGCCGGGTGTGCCGGTCGCGTCGGCGAAGGAGACCGCGATGATGTCGTAGTTGGCCGGAACGTCGCTGATCTTCTGAACGGTGGCGCCGTTGTTGAAGTTCTGCCAGTAGCCGGTCACCGCGTGCTTGGGCACCGTCCCGCCGCCACCTCCGCCGCCGGAGGCCGAGGTGGTGCCGGTCACCGCCGCGGACTTCGCGGACTCACCGGCCGCATTGGTCGCGGTCACCTGGAACTGGTACGAGGTCGAGGCGCTCAGCCCGGTCACGGTCGCCGAGGCGCCGGTGGCCGACTGCACCTTGGTGCCGTTCTGGTAGACGTTGTAGCCCGTCGCGTTGGACACGGCGTTCCAGGACAGAGCCACGGAGGACGAGGTCACGGATCCGACCGCGAGGCCGCCGGGGGTGGCGGGCACGGTCGGCGAGGGGTCGCCGCCACCGCCGCCGTCCGGGCCGAAGACGGATACGTCGTCGGCGTAGTAGGCGGCCTGCCCGTACCAGCCGTGGGTGTAGACCGTCACGGAGGTGGTGCTGCCGCCGGTCGTAAAGGTGGTGGACAGCTGCTTCCAGCCGGCGGAGTCCGGGGTCCAGGTGGAGACATCGGTCGTGCCGGTGCCGGTGGCGCCGAGGTAGGTGTACCCGCCCTGTACCCAGGCGCTCAGCGTGTACGTCGAGTTGGGCTTCACCGCGACGGTCTGCGTGCACTTGGCGTTGTCCTGCCCGGCGGGCGTGGCCTTGAGGGCGGAGGCGCCGCCGTGCACCGGGGAGGAGACATTGGCCCCACTGCCGCCGGAACAGGTCCAGTTGGCGAGCCCGGACTCGAAGCCGGCGTTCTTGGCGACATTGACGTCGGCGGCCTGCGCGGTTCCTGTGATGCCCACGAGAGTGAGACCGGCCCCGACCGCGAGCGCAAGCGCTCCGCCGAGCCACTTCCGGGACGGTCGTCTTCGTGAGCGTGTGGTGCGGTCCACTTGCTGCCTCCGGTGGGGGAGTTGGGGATGTGGAGGGGTAGGGGGAACGGTGGCCACCGCTGGGCGTACAAGTTGGTCCAGACCAATCGCGTTGTCAAGGCCTCTGGCGACGATTCGTATACGGACGCGCATCGCGCATCCGTGGTAAGTGCGGCGATCGGGCCTCGCCCCGAAGCGCCACCCTGGAATTCACCCGAGGGTTACGGGAGTTAACTCCTGACCCCTTCGTCCCATTTAGCCTGTGCGCAGCGTGTGCGGGTTGAGGCTCTCGGTTCTGAAAGGTGTTCTCTGCCTCCTCACTCGTGGATAAAGTGCTGGAACAGGAGCACGGAGCAGTAGGGATCTGCGGGCGTCGGAACTCCGGCGGCCGGAGCGAACGGGGAACCAGCGTGCCGACCGCGATAGCTGTCACCAGCGCAGATCTGGTGCTGCCGCCGACCGACCAGCAGACGCCCACCGCGGCTCTGCTGAAGTCGCCGGACACTCAGCCGTTGGATGCCGCCCTCGCCGACATGACCGTCCTGCTGGAGCAGCACGGCTATGTGATCGCCCTCTATTCCTCCTCCCTTCCGGTGGCTCATGAACGCCGGCTGCATACGGTCCGTTCCGTGCTGGAAAGCGACCGCATCGCGCTGCTGAAGGTCGACCTGCCGCCGCTCGGCCTCGCCGTACTCGTACGCCAGATGCGGCAGTTATCGGTCTGCGACTTCAGTGCGGGAGTCGTCGCATCCGCGGCCCGGCTGCTCTCGCACTATGTCTACGCGGGTGCACTGCTCGGCTCCGTCACCAAGCTGGACCGGGTTTCGGTCACTCTCAAGTCCCATGCCAAGTCCTGGGTCCCGGGCTCCCAGTTCGGCGTGCTGGCCAATCCCCACCCCCAGCTGGTCAAGGTCGGCAGCGGCGACCTCGCGGGACCCGAATTCGGCACCCAATTGATCGTCGCGAGAGGCCAGTTGCAGTCGGACTGGGTGACAGGGACCCTCGCGCCGTCCTGGCAGGTCCAGAACGTGCAGGAATCCGCACTGCCCGCCGAATCCCCCCGGTGGTGGGGCACCGGCAGGATGATCGAATTCGCCGCCTACCTTGCCGACATCTCCGTTCTCTACCAACTGGTTTCGTCCGTACGGCGAGAGGTGTGCTCCTGGTGCGGCATTCAACTGATCGGTGACCGCTGCGGGTTCTGTCTGTCCCCCCTTTCCTCCGCCGAGGACCAAACGCGTGCGCCCGGTGTCCTGAACCACTCAGCACCTACGCACCAAGGCTCGTGATCCCGCCTCCCGGGCGATCGGCACGGGCCGTGGCGGCCTGTCGAAAGCGCGCACCCACCCGCTCCGCTCGCCCTGTCCGCTCCGTCAGCCCACGTATCCGAACGAGGTTGTCCCGCCCATGAATTCACGGCAGCGCCGCGGCGTCGTACTTCTGCTTCTCTCGATTCTCTGCGCCTTCGGTGCGTTCGCCGGTGTGCTCTCGGTGATCAGTGACGTGAATTCAAAGGTCGGTCCCGAGGTCGCCGCCTACCGGGTCAAGACTGATATCGCGCCCTATACGCCCCTGAAGCCGGACCAGTTCGAGAAGGTCACCATGCCCAAGCGCTGGCTGTCGCGGAGTGCCGTGACCGATCTCGGTGCAATCAACGGAAAGATCGCGGTCACACAGCTCCGCAGCGGCTCACTGCTCCAGGACGACATGATCGTGAAGCGGCCGCAGCTGGAGAGCGGGCAGCAGGAGATCGCCATCATGATCGATGCCGCCACCGGAGTCGCGGGCAAGATCAGGCCCGGCAACCTGGTCAATATCTTCGCCACCTTCGCCGCGCAGAACGACTCCGAACGGGACCAGTCCCGGATCATCGTCGCCAATGCCAAGGTCCTGGACGTCGGCGAGCTCACCGCGCTGGGCCCCAAGAAGGGCGAACGCAGCAGCGGCCCCACCGAGGCGGTGCCGATCACCTTCGCTCTGGGCACCACCGACGCGCAGCGCGTGGCCTACGCCGAATCCTTCGCCGAGCACGTACGCCTTGCCCTGCTGCCCGACGGCAGCCCCACCACGCTGCGCCCGGGAGACGGCAGCTACGACCTCTCCGAAGACAAGAACAAGTGAGGGCCGGATGACGACTCGTATCCTCCCGGCCGTCGGTGATGCCGACGCCTCCCGATCCATCACCACTCTCCTCAGCCAGCTCCCGGACGTGGAACCGGCCTCGCCGGTGGGCGACTCGACCTCACTGCTCGACCTGCTGTCCCGGCTCGCGGGCGAGTCCCTCGACGAACTGCCCGAGGTCGTACTGGTCCACGAGCGGATCGGACCGGTGCCGGCTCTCGAGCTGATCCGGGAGGTGGCACTGCGCTTTCCGGCGGTCGGGGTCGTCCTGGTCACCTCCGACGCAAGCCCGGGTCTGTACTCGGCCGCGATGGACTCCGGTGCCCGGGGGCTGGTGGGACTGCCGCTGTCGTACGAGGTGCTGGCGCAGCGCGTGCAGGCGGCGGCGGGCTGGTCCGTCGGAGTACGACGCCATCTGGGCCAGGGGGCCGACGTCTTCACCGGCCCCGGCGGCAGAGTCGTCACCGTCAGCGGCGCCAAGGGCGGAGTCGGCACGACCGTGACCGCGATCCAGCTCGCCCTCGCCGCCCGGGCCTCCGGGCACACCGTCGCGCTCGTCGACCTGGATCTGCAGGGCGGTGATGTGGCCTCGTATCTCGATGTGCAGTTCCGCCGGTCCATCGTGGACCTGACGACCATCCAGGACATCTCGCCCCGGGTACTGCAGGACGCGCTCTTCAGCCATGAGACGGGGCTCGGGCTGCTGCTCGCGCCGAGCGAGGGCGAACGCGGCGAGGACGTCAGCGACCGGCTGGTCCGCCAGATCATCAGCGCGCTGCGGCACCGCTACGAGGTCGTCGTCATCGACTGCGGCACCTATATGAACACGGCCAACGCCGCAGCCATCGAGATGGCGGACACCACGCTGCTGGTGACCACGCCGGACGTCGTCACCGTCCGGGCCACAAAGCGCATGGTCAGGCTCTGGGACCGGCTCCAGATCCGCAAGGCGGAGGAGACCGTTGCCGTCGTCAACCGCCATACGCGCCATACGGAGATCCAGCCCGAGCTGGTCGAGAAGATCACCTCGACGCGGGTGGCCCGAGTGGCGATCCCCGCCAATTTCAAGGAACTTCAAGCCGTCGTCGATGCCGGCCGGATGCAGGACCTGGAACCCAAGTCCACGGTGAAACAAGCACTGTGGCAACTGGCGGGAGAACTGGGGCTCGTGAAGAGGGGATCGGCCGGGAAGCCGAGCAGGTTCCGCGGAGACCGGGGCTCGCTCGGCGGTGGCCGCCGCCCGGGCCGCGGAAGGTGACACCGAGGTGAGGGGGAGCGTTGCGTCATGAAGGGCCGAGCCGTACGCGTGCGTTACCGGGGCCCCTGCCTGCGTGATGACCGGGGACAGTCCGTCATCGAGTTCACGGGCATGGTCCCGATCATTCTGGTGACGATGGTCGTGCTGTGGCAGGCGGCGCTCGTCGGCTACACCTTCGTGCTCGCGGGCAACGCCGCCGACAAGGCGGTCAGCGCGGGCGCGGTGGCGGAAGGAGACCGGGACGCGGCCTGCAAACGGGCAGGCGAGGTGGACGTGCCCGGAGCGTGGACGCGCCGTATCACCTGCCACCAGGAGGGCGATCTGGTCAAAGCCCAGGCAGACCTCGAAGTCCCGCTGCTCTTCCCCGGCGGCTTCAGCCTCCCGATCACTGTGCCCGGCCGTGCCGCCGCCGCGACGGAGAGGAACTGAGCCATGCGCAAGCAGTCGGTCCGTCGGGACGACAGGGGCCAGGCGGTCATCGAGTACGGGGGATGGCTCGTGATGCTGCTCTTCGTGGCCATGGTCGCGGTCCAGGTGGGCCTGGCCGTGTACGCCGCGCAGCAGGCGGGCACGGCGGCGCGGGCAGCGGCCCGGGTGGCATCGCAGCACCAGCCGCGCATCTCCTATCAGCAGGCGGGCCGGGAGTCGGTGAGCTCCTGGCTCCAGGCGAGCTTCACCTGCTCCGGTCAGGGCGACGAGGTCACGGTCGAGGCCACGGTCACCGTTCCCTCCCTCGTCCCCGGCCTCGACTTCACCACCACCAAGAGCGCCACCATGCCCCGCGACTGAACCGACAGCACCAGGCAAGCCGTACGAGGGAGTTGAAGTCATGAGTCTGCGGGCGCGCATCAACAACCCCGAGCCGACGAACGGGCAGAGCGAGGAGAGCCGCCTCGTCGGCGTCTACCGCGCCAAGCTCCTCGAGGAGATCGACCTCGCCGAGATGTCCGCCCTCGCGGCAGCCGAGCGACGCGCTCGTCTGGAGCGGGTCCTGGGCCACATCATCAGCCGTGAAGGCCCGGTGCTCTCCACCGTCGAGCGCTCCCAGCTCATCCGCAGGGTCGTCGACGAAGCCCTTGGCCTCGGTATCCTCGAACCGCTGCTCGAAGACGCCTCCATCAGCGAAATCATGGTGAACGGACCCGAGCAGGTCTTTGTGGAGCGCAGCGGGCGGCTGGAGCTGCTCCCGATGCGCTTCTCCTCCACCGAGCAGCTGATGCAGACCATCGAGCGCATCGTCTCCACCGTCAACCGGCGGGTGGACGAGGCCAATCCGATGGTCGACGCCCGGCTGCCCAGCGGGGAACGCGTCAACGTCATCATTCCTCCGCTCTCCCTGACCGGCCCGATCCTCACCATCCGGCGCTTCCCCCGGGCCTTCACGCTCCAGGAGATGATCGGCCTGGGCTCGCTGGACGAACAGATACTGATGCTGCTGGCGGGCCTGGTTCGCGCGAAGTTCAATGTGATCGTCTCCGGCGCCACCGGTACCGGAAAGACCACGCTGCTCAACGCTCTGTCGGGACTGATCCCGGGCGGCGAGCGCATCGTCACCATCGAGGACTCCGCCGAGCTCCAGCTTCAGCAGTCGCATGTGATCACGCTGGAGAGCCGTCCCGCCAACGTCGAGGGCAAGGGCCAGGTCACCATCCGCGATCTGGTGCGCAACTCACTGCGGATGCGACCCGATCGCATCATCGTCGGCGAGGTCCGCGGCGGCGAGACGCTCGACATGCTCCAGGCGATGTCCACCGGCCACGACGGCTCGCTCGCCACCGTCCACGCCAACAGCGCCGAGGACGCGCTGATGCGACTGCAGACCCTGAGCTCCATGTCCGAGGTCGGGATCCCCTTCGTGGCGATCCATGACCAGATCAACAGCGCGGTCGACGTCATTGTGCAGCTCACCAGGCACGCCGACGGCGCCCGCAAGATCACCGAGATCGCGATCGTCGACTCGTACGGCCGTGAGGACTACCGGTTTGTCACGGTCTGCCGCTTCGACGCCCAGCCCATGGCCCCGGACGGGCGTATCTACGGGAAGTTCGAGTACTTCCCGCTGCCCCGACGGGTCGCCGACCGCCTCTACATGGCCAGCGAGTCGATTCCCCCGGCTTTCGGCGTCGCGCTGTCCGAGGAGCAGCTTGCCTCGCGCACATCGACGGCCTGACCGGCCCGCCGCACCCACCCGCCCCCGTCCGTCCGCTCACACAGAAGGCCCCGCCCGAGATGAATAACCTCCCGCTCCTGACGATGGCCGTCACGCTGCTCGGCTGTGTGCTCGCCGTCGTCGGCGTGCATGTCTACGCATCGGGACAGGCCCAACGACAGGCACTGCTGGAGCGGATGACGCAGAGCGGACAGCTCGCGATCGAGAGCGGCCGACGCCGTCGGTTCAGGGGCGTCGACCGGTGGCTGCGCAGGACACGCCTCGGCAAGCGCATCGAGCGCAAGATCTCCGCGACCGGTCTCGACCTGAGTCCGGGCGAGTACTTCGTCTACGTACTCGGCACGCTGCTTGCCCTGTACTTCATCGCCGCATCGGTCTTCGCGCCCTTCTTCGGGATCATCGCCGCCGTCATCGGGATCTGGGGCGCCAACGGGTTCCTCAACTGGCAACGCGCCAAGCGCACCGAAGCGTTCATCAACCAGCTCCCCGAACTCACCCGCGTACTGGCCAACGCCACCCAGGCCGGTCTCGCGTTGCGCACAGCCATCGGCATGGCCGTGGAGGAGCTCGACGACCCGGCCAGGGAGGAGCTGCGGCGCGTCACCGATCAGCTGGCTCTGGGCCACTCGCTCGACGACGCGCTGAACGATCTCGCCGCGCGTCTGCCGTCGCGCGAGCTGACCGTTCTCGTCACCACCCTCATCCTGTCCAACCGGGCCGGCGGCACCATCGTCTCCTCGCTGCGCAACCTCACCGAGACGCTGGAGGAGCGCAAGGAGACCCGCCGTGAGGTCACCACCCTGCTCTCGCAGGTCAAGGTGACCGCGGTGGCGGTCCCCGTGCTCGGCACGGGCTTCCTGCTGCTCATCAACGGGATGCGGTCCGGTGCCCTCGACGACATGACCAGCGCTTTGGTCGGCAGGCTCGCCGTGCTCGTCTCGGCGGGCCTCTACGCGCTCGGCTTCTTCCTCATCAACCGTCTCACCCGCGTCCGTATCTGATCCGTGTCCGTCTCTGAATCCATGTCCGTCTCTGAATCCGTGCCCGTCTGACGATCCGTATCCGAAGGGAGGGAGTACACCATGGGACTGCTGCTCGCGGCCGTCATCGGACTCGCCGTTTACGGAGCCTTCCTGGGCGTCCGCATGTACCGCGCCGAGGCAAAGCTCCCCGGCGACCTCGCCGTCGCGCTGGAGGTCGGCGCCACCCGCACCACCGCAACAGGCTCCGTCATCGACCGCCTGGGCATGCGGTACGCCCCGTCCGTCCAGCGCTTGATGGGGCCCAAGAGGGTCGATGCGGTCCGCCGGAAGCTGGACATGGCGGGCAACCCCGGCGGTCTGACCGTCGACCGCTACGCTGCCCGCCGCGCCGTATACGGCGGCCTCGGGTCGCTGGTGGCCCTCGGCATGCTGATGAACGGCCGGTTCGTACTCGCCGTGTTCTTCGTCCTGTACGGCCTGTTCTGGACCGACGTACTCCTGTGGGCAGCCATCAGCAGGCGCAAGGACGACATCGAGCGCACACTCCCCGACTTCCTCGACGTCCTCGCGGTCGTGGTCTCCGCCGGACTCGGGTTCCGGCAGGCGCTGGAGCGTGTCGCGGAGAAGTACGAGGGGCCCTGGGCGGACGAAGTGCGTATCACCCTGCGCCAGATGGACATGGGTGTGAGCAGGCGCGAGGCCTTCGAGCAGCTGCGCAGGCGCAACCAGTCGGACCAGGTGTCGATGTTCGTGTCCGCGCTGCAGCAGGGCGAGGAGCTCGGAGCGCCGATCGTCGACACCCTCATCCAGATCGCCAACGACATGCGCAGGACCGATGCGCAGAACGCCCGCCGCAAAGCAGCCAAGGCCGTCCCCAAGGCCACGCTCATCGTCACCAGCTTCATGCTCCCGGGGACGATGATCCTGATCGTGGTCGGCTTCTACTACGCCTCCAATGTCAATTTCAACGACATCTTCGGAGGTTGAACCGGACATGGGACGACTTCCGCGGCCGACCAGGACGGCGCTGACCGGTGGGGCCGAGGCGAGCGCGCCGGCGAGCGCCCCGGGACATGTGCCGTCGCTGCCGATCCAGGTCAACGCGCTCCAGGCGCTGTGCCGCCAGCTGTTCGGCTTCCGCCTGGCCATGACCGCGCTCGCCACCCCGTTCGCCCTCGCGCGCGTCGACCGGGGGCTGGGCGGCTGGCTGGTGGGCGCGGCCGTTCTCGTCACGGTCATGGTGTCCTATGTGCTGCTGCGCGACTGGGAGCGCTTCGGCCCGGTGCTGCTGCGGCACCCTTCGCTGCTCGCCGTCGACATGCTGTTCGGGGCACTGCTGCTGTTCTCCGCCTCGCCGGGTTCCACGCTCACCTATGTCACGTTCTGCACCCCGCTCCTCGCCGGGCTCGTGTACGGGTGGCGCGGCGCCGCGATCTTCGCGCCGCTCCAGTCCCTGCTGCTCGCCGCCGCCTACGCCGTCAACCAGGAGATCGAGGCGGACGCGTCGGCGCTGCTGATGGTCGGCCTCTGTGTGATGGCGGGAGCCGTCGGCAGCACGCTGCGCAACCTCCTGCTCGGATTCGGCGCCGCGTCCCAGGCGCTCACCGAGACCCGGGCCCGGCTCGCCGTCAGCGACGCGGTGGAGATGGAGCGGGCCCGGCTCGCCCGCGAGATGCACGACTCCGTCGCCAAGACGCTCCACGGCCTGGCACTGGCGGCCGACGGCCTCGCCCGCACCGCCGACCGGATGGACCCGCTGACCGTCAGGCACCAGGCCGAGCTGGTCGCCCGCTCGGCCCGCCGGGCCGCGACCGAATCACGTGAGCTCCTGTCGGATCTGCGCCGGGAGTCCGGCCTGGACGGCGGGGTCGACATCCTCGCCGAACTGCGGGCCAGAACTGAGGACTTCGCCCGGCGCCACGGCATGCAGGCCGGCTTCCGCGGGCTCGGTGACATTCCCGTGCCGCCGGTGCCCCAGGCCGTCGCCCGGCAGGCCCTGACCATCGCGACCGAGGCCATGGACAACGCCCAACGCCATGCGCACTCCAGCTGTCTGGACGTTTCGGCGGGTCTCGTGGGCGAGGTGCTGAGAATCAGCGTGTACGACGACGGGCAGGGCTTACCTCCCGGGACCACACTGGAAGACCTGCGGCGGACGGGCCACTTCGGCCTGGTCGGCATGGTCGAGCGTGCCGCCTCCATCGGGGCCCGTATCCGGATCGGCAGAGGCCGGGCGGCGAAGGGCACCGAAGTCCGCCTGGAGCTGCCTGCCGCCGCACTGAGACTCGCGCCCGGCATCCCCACACAACCGGCTCGGCCCGCGCACCACCGGACCCCCGCTGCGCAACTGACCTGCTCAACCGACCTGCTCAACCGACCTGTTCACCGACCTGTTCACAGATCTGTTCACTGACCTGTTCACGGCGTCAAATCAACCCACCGTCCCCCACTTCCGAGAGGAGGCTGCAGCATGCAGGACGACATCTCCCACAGCTCGGGGCAGAACTGGACCCAGCAGTCCCATGTCTCGCAGCACACGTCCTCGCACGCCACCTCGCTCAGCTCCGGCCGCACCACGGGCATTCCGCTGGCCTCCGCGCCACCCGCGTCACCCGCGCCCACCGGCGAATTCCCCGCCCTGCCGGGGCCGGCCGCCATGCCCGAGGCCCCGCCCCTGCGCGTTGTCGTCGCCGACGACAACCCGGTCGTACGAGCGGGCCTGACCGTCCTGCTCCAGGGCCGCGACGACCTCGAGGTCGTCGCGGAGGCGGCGGACGGACGTCAGGCCTATGAAGCCGCGGTCCAACTCCGCCCGGATGTGGTGCTGTTGGACGTCCGCATGCCCGGCGTCGACGGTATCTCGGCCCTGCCGCACCTGGTGCGACTGGCCCCGGTGCTGATGATGACCTACAGCCGGGAGAGCGAGATCGTCCACGAGGCGCTGCGCCTGGGCGCGAGCGGCTATCTCGTACACGGCGAATTCACCGCCGACCAACTCGTCACCGCAGTACGGGACATCAAGCTGGGCCGGGTGCACTTCACGCACTCCGCCTCCAGCGCACTGCTGGCGAAGGTGCGGGAAGAGGGGGCGGGCGGGGGCTGTGGCCCGGCGCTGCCCGACGGTCTGGGCACGGCGTTCACCAGCCCCTGCCAACGGTCGGCTTCGCCCGAGCAACCGTCTGCGACCGTTTACGGAGCGGACGCCCACGCTGGGGACGACCGGTCAACGAGCCAGTCGTCAGCTGCCTTTCACGCCGACCCGGTCGCACAGGGATTTGCTCGAATGCCTTCGCTTTCGCAAGCGGATGTGGCACATTCGTCTCGGGGCCGCGGAGTAGCCGTAGGGCTGCGCGGAGTGATCACGGAGCTGAGCCGGCGGGAGGTGGAGGTCATGGAGCTGATTGCGTCCGGCATGACCAACCAGCAGATCGCCGCGTCCTGCTTCATCAGCCAGAAGACCGTCAAGAACCACATCAACCGCATCTTCGGCAAGCTGAACGCGGGGAGCCGCGGCGAAGCCATCGCCATCTGGCACGCCGTTGCCCGAGGAGGGTCGGCAGCGCATGGCTGAGCGTGCGCCGACCCGCTGGCGGAGGGCCCAGCCCGGGGTTTGGGCCCGGAGTTGGGCCCTGAGGCCCATGGCGGTGGATTCCTTACGGTCGTACGTTTCCGGTGTCGCCGGGTCCGGTCAGGGGGAAGCCGGAAACGCGAGAGCCGACATCAGGGAGTCGTACAAAACCGGAGGGGAACGCCATGACGGACGTCGGGCTGAAGGCCGCGACAGCGGCCAGGGTCTATGTGGCCGGCTGGAGGAACTCGGTCCTCGAGGGCATCAAGAGCCGCAAGGACAGGGGTCAGGGCGCGATCGAGTACGTGGGCATCACGATTCTGGTGGTGGCCATCGTGGTGCTGTTGCTGCAGACCAACATGGGTACCCAGATCGCAAATACGTTCCGGGAGAAGATCAACTCGGTCCTCAACAGCGGCGGTGGGGGCGGTGGCGGAGGGGGCGGCGGAGCCGGCTGATTCTGCCAGAACGGACAGACACGGGGCAGGCCACACCGCTGTACATCACAGCGGTGGTTGGCCTGCTCTTTTTTGCGCTCGTATACCTCGCGTTCGGCCAGGCGGACATCAGCCGCAACGGCACCCAGACCGCGGCCGACGCCGCTGCCCTGGCGGCCGCCCAGGAGTCCAGGGACCAGCTGGACCTGACGGACTTCCGCGATGACTTGCAAGGCCTCTTCGACGGGGACGAGATCGGTACGGCCAACGGCTGTACGGAAGCCAGTCGGTTTGCCGCCCGCAACGGCGCGCGCGTTGGCTGCACCCAGCTCACGGATGGGCGCTGGGGTTTCACCGTGGAAGCCACGTCCCTCAAACCGATGGGGGACAACATCGTCGAGGGGACGGCAGACCGACACGCGACGGCTAGAGCCACGGCTGTGGTCGAGCCCTACTGCTCCTTCACGCCTCGTGAGCCGGATGAGTCAAAGGGGCCTCCCGGGAGTGGGGACGAGAAGGAGAAGCCGCCTCTGGGCAAGCTCGTCTGCGATAACCAGGAGTGGGAGATCGACCCCGGGCACCTGGAGCTGCTTCCCGACGTTGCGGACCTCTTCACCGTCCGACTGGCAGAGGACTGACATGAGTGCAAAGGAACAGGATTGATGAGTATGCGGCACATGAGGACCATGCGCCGGGCCGGGGCGGCTGCCTTGCTCTCTGCGGCCCTGACCTTTTCGCTGACCGCTTGCGGGGGTGACGATGGGGAGGACAAGGGCAAGGAGCCGGCCTCCTCTTCCTCGGCCCCGGACAAGAGCGAGGACGGGAAGAGCGACAACGCGACCGCGCCCACGTCTGGAGACCCCATCGCGAACGTGAAAGGTGATGGAGGGCTGGAGCTGGCCGTCTATTCGGCAAAACGTGATGACGGCGGATTTCTCACTGTGGACGGACAGTTCAAGAACCCCGGCAGTGAGGGGTATACCGTTCCCGTGAGCTGGAACGGCCTAGAGCAGTCTGTAGCAGCTACGGGCAACTCATTCGCGGGAATGACGCTAGTCGATTCCAAGGGCAGGAAGCGCTACTACGTACTGCGCGACACCGACAACCGCCCCCTCACCACGTATGCCTACAACAGCTACATCAAGCCCGGCCAGACGCTCACCTTCTTCGCCCAGTTCCCTGCGCCGCCGACCTCCACCACGAAGGTCGCCCTCCAGCTCCCCGGGTTCCCCAGCACGACGATCGAGCTCTCCTGATGAGCGCCCTCACCACCCACACCCGGCACCGCTCGCGCACGGCGGTGACCGTCCTCGTGGGCGCACTCTCTCTGGGCCTTGTGGGACCCGTGGATGCCGTGGCCGAGGACGGACCGTATCCCACCCCGTCCGCTTCCGCGCCCGTCCAGATCGATGCCAAGGATTCCGACCTCAAGCTCCCTGAAGGGGCAACTCTCGCCGCGGCCAAGGTGATCGACATCAAGTCGGTCGTCGAGGAGATCGGCGGCGAGGAGCGCCGCGAGGACACCAACGCCGACATCACGTTCGCCCTCCAGGCCGAGGTGCTCTTCGGCAAGGACAGCGCGAAGCTCTCCAGTGAGGCGAACGCCCGCATCGCCGCGATTGCCGCGGAGATCAAGAACCAGGACGCCAAGAAGGTTCGCGTCTTCGGCTTCACCGACAATCTCGGTACTTCCGAGCACGGTGACGTGCTGTCGAAGCAGCGCGCGAATGCCGTACACAGTGTGCTGTCACAGCAGTTGAGTTCCCTCGGCATCATCTATGAGATCCGTGGGTACGGCGAGCAGTACGCCATCGCGAACAACGCGACCGAAGAAGGACGCAAGAAGAACCGCCGGGTCGAGGTTTCCTTCCCCAGGGGGTGAAAGTCCCGGCGAGGGCCGGCCCGCAGCGTGCCGCGGGCCGGCCCTCGCCTGTGCGGGCAGACCTGTGCGGGCAGACTGGTCGGGTGCGGAGGAGAGCGGATCAGTGACAAGTGGCAGAGCCGGAGCGGTCATCGTGCTGGCCCTCTGTACCCTCGGTTTGGCGGCCGTGCCGGTCGCCGCCTCGTCTCCGGCCGGGCCGGAGAACCTGGCGCCGTACCGGACGGCCCAGGGCGCCATTCCCGTACGAGGTACCGCAGCGAGCACCGACGGGCCGAGGCTGCGGCCGGGGACGTACACCGACACCATCTCCGCGGGGCAGAAGAAGTACTACCGGGTGGAACTGGATGACAGGACCAATGCCTACGTCTCGGCCGTTCTCGCTCCACCGCCCGGGAGCGCGGTGCAGCCCACGGACGGAATCCGGGTCACGCTGGAGTCCACCGACGGCGTGAAGTGCAGCGTCAGCAACGAGGTCAGCTTCGGGAGCGCCACCTCCCGTCCCATCGCCGACTACGCCACCCGGCGCATCGAGGACGGCCGGGATTGCCAGAGCGCGGGCGACTATCTCTACAGCGTCGAGTGGACCGGTTCCGGCAGTGGCCCGGGCGCCGGTGGCTGGCCCGTGGAGCTGAAATACATGACGGAGCCCGGGCTGAAGGCCGGGGCGGTGGTGCCGTCGGCGCCGGCCACGTGGGGTACGCAGGCACCTCAGCCCGCTGCCGGGACAGCAAAAGGTGTGAGCGGCGGCACCGGCTTCAACGATGCGCCCGCGGTGGGACAAGGAGCCTGGAAGGACGAACTGAGCCCCGGTGAAAGCCGCTTCTACAAGGTGCCGGTCGACTGGGGGCAGCAACTGTTCCTCGACGCGGAATTCGCGAATTCGACGACCGAGCAGACGCCTGTGGTGGTCGGCGGGCTGCGGCTGTCCCTGTTCAACACCGCCCGTGGATTCGTGCGGAGCGCGGACACCAACTACCTGGGCAAGCCCGCGGCGGTCGGCTTCGGCACTGCCCCGGCCGCCTTCTCCAACCGTGCCTCGTCCCAGGACGACACGGGCGCGATGCGCTTCTCCGGCTGGTACTACGTGAGGATCACCCTAGACCGCCAGATCGACAGCACCCTCCCCATGACTCTGCGCGTGGGCATCGGGGGCGAGCCACAGCAGGGCCCGGCGTACGACGGGGACGCGACGGCGGCAGGGTTCGGCATCACGGACGCGGACCGGGCGGCCGCCCAGGAGGGCCGTGCCGAGGACGGCGGCGCGGAGAACGCGGGGCTGAAGGCGCTGGGCATCGGGGCGATCGGGCTGGGGACGGTGCTGCTGCTGGGGCTCGGCGCGTGGGCGTTTGTCGGGCGTCGCGGAGAGGTGACGGAGAGGGGCCCGTCGCCGTGGGAGCTCTGAGCCGTCACCGCGACGACCCGCGCCGCGCCCAACAGGCCTGGGCCGTCGCCACGCCTGACCGGCCCCCAACAGGTCTGAGCCGTCGCCACGACGGACCGCACAGGCGGCTGCGCGCAGGTGGCCGAGCTCGCTGAGCTCAGCCAATCACCACCTGCACCCCCGGGCGCAGGCCCCAGCCCGCCATCGCCCCCGCCGCCGCCTCCAGCACATGCCGCGCCCTCAGCCGTGGTCTGCCGAGCCGGCCCGGCTGCATCACATGCAGGTCGACGACCCTCAACTCCTTGTCCAGATACGCCACATCGATGGCGAAGCGCATCTTGAAGGTGTGCACGCTGTTGCACGGCGTCAGCAGGATCGCGCCCTCGATCCCGTCCCGCCCCAGCAGCCCCCGCCGCCGCAGCCCGTATGTGGCCGCGATTTCCACCGGCACCGCCGCGTCCCGTCCGGGGACCCGCAACGTCCCTGTGCCGCCCTGCCATTGACGCCGTCCAGCCATGGTCGTAGACCGTAGCGTCCGGCGTACCACCATGGCCCCTGGAGCGCCGGGAGTAGGCCCCAGGGCCCATGACCGGACTCGGTCGGCCGCCTACGCTCGCTGCCGTGTACGCCACGCTGATCGCCGTCGCCGCCCTCTGGGGCGCCGCCGCCGGGCTGCTCGTCCCGCGCGCCGCATACCGGCTCTCCGTCGAGCCTGGGGAGGCGTGGCGGGACGCGTGCCCCGCCGGGCACCCGTTCACCGGGCCCGCGAGGGGCTGGCTCGGTGGTTCGCGGTGTACGGCCTGCGCCGCCGCCGTTCGGGTCCGTACTGCCGAAGGCGCTGCAGAACCGGAGCCCGACGCGCCCTCCTGTTACACCGTCCCCCTCGTCACCGCCGTCAGCTGCGCCGTCCTCGCCGCCGCCACCGGGCCGCGCCCCGAGCTGGCCGTCTGGCTGCTGCTGACGCCCTTCGCCGTACTGCTTGCCGTCGTCGACCGCACGGTCCACCGGCTGCCCGACCAGCTCACCCTCCCGCTCGCCGCCGCGGCCGCCGCACTGCTCGGCCTCGCCGCGCTGCTCCCCGGCGCCGCGGGCTCCTGGCCCGCCGCGCTGCTCGGCGGGCTCGTCCTCGGCGCCGCCTACCTCGTGCTCTTCCTGATCCACCCGAACGGCATGGGCTTCGGCGACGTCAAACTGGCCCTCTCGCTCGGTGTCGTCCTCGGCTGGTACGGCTGGACGGTCCTCTTCTTCGGCGCCTTCGCCGGGTTTCTGCTCGGCTCGCTGTACGGCCTCGGTCTGATGGCCCTGCGTCGCGCCGGCCGCAAGACCGCGATCCCGTTCGGGCCCTTCATGATCGTGGGGGCGCTGTGCGGTCTGCTGCTCGGAGCCCTCGCGACGACGGGGTAGTACCGGCTGCGCACGCCGCGGCCCCCGGGGTGGAACCGGCTGCGCCCGCCGCGGCGAGGCGGTAGCACCGCCGCCGTACGGCTCGGCGACGCGCTTCCTCATCGAGGCGTTCAAGCCCGTCCGGCGCCGTCGGGCCCGTCTAGCATCCGGATGCATGCGGACATTTTCTGACAATGCGGTGGCGCGACGCGGACTGCTGCGGTCCCCCATCCCCACCCCTTCGCCGGAACCCGGATCCCGCCCGACTGCCCGCTTTCCCGTCGCCCTGCTCCCCTGGACCTGGGCGGCGGCGTTCTTTCTGCTCTACGCCACCGTGGCCGTACGGCGCCACCAGCTGCTGCGCACCACCGGCTACGACCTCGGCATCTTCGAGCAGGCCGTGCGCGCCTACTCCCAACTGCGGCCGCCCGTCGTCCCGTTGCGCGGCGACCACTTCAATCTGCTCGGCGACCACTTCCACCCGGCGCTCGCCGTCCTCGCCCCCCTCTACCGGCTGTGGCCGTCCCCCCTGTGCCTGTTGGTCGCCCAGTCCGCACTGCTCGCGCTGGCCGCCGTGCCGCTCGTGCGCCGGGCCCTGCACGTGCTCGGCCGCCGTCCGGCGCATGCCGTCGCCCTCGGCTACGGCCTGAGCTGGGGCATCGCATCCGCCGCCGCCTTCGATTTCCACGAGGTCGCGCTCGCCGTGCCGCTGCTCTCCTTCGCCCTGGAGGCGCTGGCCCGACGGCGCTGGGTCCCGGCGGTCGCCTGGGCCGCCCCACTGGTGCTGGTCAAGGAGGACCTGGGGCTCACCCTCGCCGCGCTCGGCTGCTACGTCGCCTGGAAGGGCCCGCGCCGGCTCGGCGTCGTCACCGCGGCGGCCGGCCTGCTCGCCTCGGCGATCGAGATCGAGCTACTGCTGCCCGCCTTCAATCCGGCGGGCGGCTACGCCCATGGCGAGAACCTCGCCGAGGGCGCACACAGTTCGCTGCTCACCACGATCGCCTTCGCCCCGCTCGACGCGCTGCGACCCGACATCAAGGCCATGACCCTGATCCTGGTCTTCGCGCCGTCCGCGCTGCTCGCCCTGCGTTCACCGCTCGCGCTGCTCGCCCTGCCCACTCTCGCCTGGCGGATGCTGTCCCAGAACGGCTTCCACTGGGGCACGTCCTTCCACTACAGCGCCGTACTGATGCCGGTCGTCTCCGCCGGGCTCATCGACACGCTGCGGCAGTGGCGCGGCGCCGACCATCCGCTCGCCACCCGCCACATCCGCGCCTCGCTCGTCACGGTCCTCGCGGTCACCGTCGTCATGCTGCCGTCCTTCCCCCTCGCCCAGCTGGCCCAGCGCGCCACCTGGCAGGCGACCCCCCATATCGAGGCCGCCCGCTCACTCATCGCGAAAATCCCCGACGGCGCCACCGTCGCGGCCTCCAACCGCCTCGCCCCACAGCTCACTTCACGCTGCGAGGTGGTTCTCTTCCCGACCTTCCCGGTCCACGCGCGGCTCTACGAGTACGACACGAAGCGGCTGCCCCGCCCCACCGCCGAGTGGATCATTCACGACAGCAGGGCGCCCGAGGCCTGGCCGTACCGCACGGGCCACTGGCCCTACCCGCTGGCGCAGCAGGTAGCCGAACTCGACCTGGCGCAGCGCAGGTACGGGTATGAGCGCATCGCCCAGCGCGACGGCATCACCCTGCTGCGTCTCAGGCATGCGGCCCGACCGTGATCCTCCCCACCGTCAACTCCGCCCGGCCTTCCAGGACTTCGCCGATCCGCCGCACCTGCTGGGCCAGCTCGCCGCGCCCGGCAGCAAAGTCCAGGCTGTCCCCGATCGGCTCCACCGTCACCGCGATCCGCCGCCCGGACCGCCGCTGGTGCCAGACGCCGGCGACGGTCCCGTCCACCAGCACCACCGGGTAGTTCCCGGCCTGTCCGCCGGCCAGCGCCCGCTCGTATGCGGCACCGGGGAAGAGCAGCTCGCGAGGCTGGGAGGCGATGGTGTACGCGTCGAAGTACGGCAGCAGCCGCACACCCCGTGGCGGGGTGTCGGGGAAGGCGGTGTCACCGGCCGCCACCCACGCCGGGCCGCCCTCGAACGCCGCCTCCTCGATCGTTCCCTCGACCGCCAGCCTCGTGAACAGCTCGTCAGCCCAACTCTTCGGAGTAGCAAGCCACTTTGCGAAGTGCTGCGGCGTTGCGGGCCCGTAGGCGTGCAGATAACGCCGTACGAGCTCCGAGAGTGCGGCGGCTGACTCCATGGGGGTCACGCCGGGGCTGGTGTAGGTGACTTTGCGGCCGTGGTTGGGTCCGAAGGCAAGCACCCCGCGGTGCGCGGCCGTGTGCGTCATCTGCCGCCAGCGCGGCCACTTGTCCTGGAAGGCGTCCATCACCCGGTCCCCGGCCCAGGTCCCGGTGCGCGCCACGATCGCGTCCGTCAGCTCGTCGATGGTCAGCTCGGCACCGTCGAGTGCGTCCCCGATGGCCGCGACGACCTGGTCGGTCTGCTCGGCGGTCATCCGTACGTCCGGGGGCATCGGGTTCGCGCCGGAGGGGATCGCGGACAGCGCCCCGGTCCACATCGGCAGATCCGCCGTGGCCAGCAGATGGATCGTGCCGCGCGGTCCGTACGTCTTCACCAGGCTGCGGTCCGTCCACAGCGCCTCGCGCACATCGGCCCGGGTCGCGCCGCCGTCCAGCCGCAGCGCGAGTGACAGCTCGGCGGCGGACAGCACCTGCGCATGCGCGCCGAGCATGGCGGCGGCCATCGCACCCGGGGAGCCCTTGGCGGGTTCGGCCAGCCCCTGGCGCAGCAGCCGGCGGGCGTTGGCCTCGTTCCACGTCACACTGTGCGTCGTCATGGGGACGACTCTAGGGTTGAATTAGGCCAGGTTCTGTCCGCATTGCCGCTCCGGCCCCGCGCCCTCGTCCCTCGCCCTCGTACGGTCGTGTACTGGCGAAACGGTAAGCGTCGCCAAGTGTCGTACATCTCCCAGGAGTTGCGGTGGCCAAGATCAAGACTTCCTACCGCTGCGGCCTCGACGCGGCTGTGGACGTCGTCGGCGGAAAGTGGAAGCCCCTCATCCTGTGGGTCCTGCACGACGGGACGTACCGCTTCGGAGAGTTGAAGCGCCGTGTGAGCGGCGTCAGCGAGAAGATGCTCATTCAGCAGCTGCGCGAGCTGGAGGCGGACGGCATCGTCCACCGCGAGGTGTACCGAGAGGTCCCGCCGCGCGTCGAGTACTCCCTCACCGAAATGGGGCAGGCCCTCAACGCCGCTCTGCTCCCGCTCGGCGAGTGGGGTGACACCTTCATGGGGCGGATTCTCGCCAACAAAGCCGAGCAGTCGCCGGTCTGACCCGCCGTCAACCTGACGCCCGTATTCGGGGGTCGCTCTTGTGGGGTACGGCCCCGGCAGCGGCCCGCCGCTGACCGTGCGTTGTACGCCGAATCCGCTGCATGGTTGCGGCATGGCGTGGCACCCAGCACGACTGGCGAAGGGTTATGGTGGAAACCCCCCCTCGGGCCGGTCCGTATCCCCCCCCACGGACCGGCCCGTTTTCTCTTCCCGGCTCCACCCGTCAGCTCCGCCCGGCCCAGATGTTGGTGCCCTCGGTGTCGACCGCGAAGGTGTCGATCTCCTTCAACTCCTCGGCGCTCAGCGGCGGTCCGGCCAGCGCCGCGACGTTCTCCTCCAGCTGCTGCACGCTGGACGCGCCGATCAGCGCGGAAGTCATCCGCGGGTCCCGCAGCACCCAGGAGATCGCCAGCTGGGCGAGCGACTGCCCGCGCGCGGCCGCGATGTCGTTCAGACCCCTCAGCCGCCGCAGGACCTCGTCGGAGAGCAGGTTCGGGTCAAGGGACTTGCCCTGGGTGGCCCGCGAGCCCTCCGGGATGCCCTTGAGGTATTTGTTGGTGAGCAGGCCCTGCGCGAGCGGCACGAAGGAGATGCATCCCATGCCGGCTCTCTCCAGTGTGCCGAGCAGTCCTCCCCCAGACTCCGTCCTGGGGGACCCCCATCTCGCTTCGCTCCCCTCGATCCAGCGGTTGATCATCGAGTACGAGGGCTGGTGGATGAGGGCGGGGACGCCCATCTCCTTCAGTAGCCGGGCCGCCTCGGCACTCTGCTCGGCGGTGTACGACGACACACCCACGTACAGCGCCTTGCCCTGCTGTACGGCAGAGGCCAGCGCGCCCATCGTTTCCTCGAGCGGAGTGTCCGGGTCGAAGCGGTGGGAGTAGAAGATGTCGACGTAGTCCAGGCCCATCCGCTTCAGGGAGGCGTCGAGGGAGGAAAGCAGATACTTCCGCGAACCCCACTCGCCGTAGGGCCCGGGGTGCATCAGATAGCCCGCTTTGGTCGCAATGATCAGTTCGTCGCGGTATGGCGTGAAATCCTGTGCAAAGATCTTGCCGAAATTGAGCTCGGCCGAGCCGGGCGGCGGACCGTAGTTGTTCGCCAGATCGAAGTGCGTCACACCCAGGTCGAAGGCGCGGCGCAGGATTGCGCGCTGCGAGTCCAGGGCGCGGTCGTCGCCGAAGTTGTGCCAGAGGCCGAGCGAGATCGCGGGGAGCTTGAGCCCGGAGCGGCCGCTGCGCCGGTACTCCATCGATTCGTAGCGGTCCGTGTCGGCTCGGTAAGAAGGGGTATCAGTCACGCATCCCTCCTTATCACGGACTTGTGACAGACCGGGTTGGGTCGCTGTGGCCCGTGCGCAGTACTGTGGCGGCTTCGGGGACTGCGGCCCGGAGGGGTCTGGAGCGGTGCCGCATCTCGCGGGGGCCGGTCCCCGGGACCCCGCCAGGGGACGGACGATCCCCGACGGAACCGAGAGGTGGACTCAGTGAACTTGCGCGACCTGGTGTACGGGCTCTACGCACGCCGGGTGGAAGGCCGACTCGACCACGCCCAGGTGCCCAAGCACATCGGCGTCATCCTCGACGGCAACCGTCGCTGGGCCAAGGCCTCCGGCGGTACGGCCGCGCAGGGCCACAAGGCCGGGGCCGACAAGATCTCCGAGTTCCTCGGCTGGTGCCACGAGACCGATGTCGAGGTCGTCACGCTGTGGATGCTGTCCACGGACAACTTCGACCGGCCCGAGGACGAGCTGATCCCGCTCCTCGGCATCATCGAGAACACGGTCCGCGGCCTCGCCGCCGACGGCCGCTGGCGCGTCCACCACGTCGGCACGCTGGACCTGCTGCCCGCCCGCACCCAGTCCGTACTGAAGGAAGCCGAACAGGCGACCGACGGCATCGACGGCATACTCGTGAACGTGGCCGTCGGCTACGGCGGCCGCCAGGAGATCGCCGACGCGGTCCGCTCCCTCCTGCTGGAGCACGCCGACAAGGGCACGAGCTTCGAGGAGCTCGCCGAGATCGTCGATGTCGAACACATCTCCGAACACCTCTACACCCGTGGCCAGCCCGACCCGGACCTGGTCATCCGCACCAGCGGTGAGCAGCGTCTGTCCGGCTTCATGCTCTGGCAGAGCGCTCATTCGGAGTACTACTTCTGCGAAGTTTTCTGGCCGGCCTTCCGCAAGGTCGACTTCCTGCGTGCGCTGCGCGACTACGCCGCCCGCCACCGCCGCTACGGCACCTGACGAGGGACACGCGCGACTCCCGCGCACCCGCGTGAGCGCTGTCACCCCCTGTTCACCCACGCGCCGTCATATGCCATGGCATGGCTGCGCTTGTTCGAGGGAATACCCCTTCCAGAGTGAGTGGCACAGAGTCCGCTCACCCGGGAGGCCCTTTGCACCAGGACGACCGTGCAGTACCTGTACGGACGACGCGGAGGGCCGGTGTTCGGCCCGCGCAGCGAGGCCCGAGCCCGGCCCCATCCCCCCGCGACGCCGTCGCAGTCGCACCCCGACCTCATCCGAGGGGGTACGTCCTTCCGTGGTGAACAGCACAAAGCGCCGCATGCCCGACAGGCGCACCTACGTTCTCGACACCAGCGTCCTGCTGGCCGACCCGAACGCCCTGAGCCGCTTCGACGAGCACGAAGTCGTGCTCCCGATCGTGGTGATCACGGAGCTGGAGGCCAAGAGGCACCATCCGGAGCTCGGTTACTTCGCCCGTCAGGCACTGCGCCTGCTGGACGACTTCCGGATCCGGTACGGACGCCTCGACGACCCCATCCCCATGGGTGACCTCGGCGGCACGCTCCGTGTCGAGCTCAACCACTCCGATCCCGGTGTCCTTCCGGCCGGCTTCCGATTGGGGGACAACGACTCACGGATTCTGGCGGTAGCGCGCAATCTGCAGGCCGAGGGGTATGACGTCACCGTCGTCTCCAAGGATCTGCCGCTGCGTATCAAGGCGTCTTCCGTCGGCCTGCTGGCCGAGGAGTACCGGGCAGAGCTGGCCATCACCGACTCCGGCTGGACCGGCATGTCCGAACTGCCTCTGTCGGCCGAACAGGTGGATCTGCTGTACGGAGAGGACACGCTGTACGTCCCCGAGGCGGCCGAGCTGCCCGTGCACACCGGCCTCGTCCTCCAGTCCGAGCGCGGCAAGGCGCTGGGCAGGATCACCGCCGAGGGCAATGTCCGGCTGGTGCGCGGCGACCGGGAGGCCTTCGGTATCCACGGCCGCAGCGCCGAGCAGCGCATCGCCCTCGATCTGCTCCTCGACCCGGACGTCGGCATCGTCTCGCTGGGCGGGCGGGCCGGCACCGGAAAGTCGGCGCTGGCGCTCTGCGCCGGCCTGGAGGCGGTCCTGGAGCGCAGGCAGCACCAGAAGGTGATGGTCTTCCGGCCCCTGTACGCGGTGGGCGGGCAGGAGCTCGGCTATCTGCCCGGCACCGAGGCCGAGAAGATGAGCCCCTGGGCGCAGGCGGTCTTCGACACGCTGTCGGCCGTGGCGGGCCGCGAGGTGATCGAGGAGGTGCTGGGGCGCGGCATGCTGGAGGTCCTGCCGCTCACTCATATCCGGGGCCGCTCGCTGCACGACGCGTTCGTCATCGTCGATGAGGCCCAGTCGCTGGAACGGAACGTCCTGCTGACGGTTCTGTCCCGTATCGGGGCGAATTCCCGGGTTGTACTCACGCATGACGTGGCACAGCGGGACAATCTGCGCGTCGGCCGATATGACGGAGTCGTCGCAGTTGTCGAGAAGTTGAAGGGCCATCCGCTCTTTGCGCATGTCACCCTCACCCGCTCCGAGCGCTCGCAGATCGCCGCGCTCGTGACCGAAATGCTGGAGGACGGCCAGATCTAGTACGGAATAAGGCAGTTGGCGCCGCCCGGCAGAACGCAAGAGCGTAGCCGGGCGGCGTCGTGCTGTGCGCCGGTTTCTCCAAAACTCCTGGCGTAAACGGGGTGTGAGCTTTCACACGTAACGAAGAATTGCCTTGCGGCGTCGGCTTCCGGCAGAGTCTTGCTTCCGTCAGGCCCCGCATACGACACACCAGCACCACCCGGTGCACCGCACCACACAACTCAAGACCCGCCGTCGTGTGCCGCCCGAGAGCATCATGCGGCTTCTCCCGTGAGGGAGTTGCCCACCGGGTCCGCGCCTCCCGTGACCCAGGTAGTAGGGAGGCCAGCGCCAGGGGCACGATCGCGCTCGCAAGGTCACCGAAGCGGGCGATGCTGGAAGGAAACCGTGTGAGCCGGATCTCGGTCCGGGGATTCGCGGTGGCATCTGCCACTGCGGTCACCACCGTCGGCGCCGTCGTGGGCGTTGCGTCGGGCACTACGCAGCCCTCGAACGACAACCTCGAGGCTACGGCGGCCGACGCGACTCTCCTCGCAGACATACCCATGGGCCAGCAGGCCCAGGTTCAGGTCTCGTCCCTGACGCAGCAGGCCGAAGCGCAGGCCGCTGCCGCGGACGCGGCTGCGAAGAAGTCTGCCGAGGAAGCCGCCCGCCTCCAGGCTGCCAAGACCGCCGAGGCGAAGAAGGAAGCCGCCGACAAGGAGGCCGAGCGCAAGCGCGAGGAAGCGGAGGCGCGCGCCAACCGCGACTCCCTGCGCGACGCGTCGAGCTTCTCCGCGAAGAGCTCCTACACGGTCGAAGAGGTCAAGGCGATCGCGCGGCAGATGGTCCCGGCCGACCAGTTCCAGTGCTTCAGCAACATCGTGAATCACGAGTCCACCTGGAACTACCAGGCGCAGAACGCGTCTTCCGGTGCTTACGGTCTCGTTCAGGCGCTGCCCGGCTCGAAGATGGCCTCGGCCGGCGACGACTGGCGGACAAACCCGGCAACCCAGATCAAGTGGGGCCTGAACTACATGAACAGCCGCTACGACAGCCCTTGCGGCGCGTGGTCGTTCTGGCAGGCCAACAACTGGTACTAGGACCAGCCCGGGTTCGCCCCCCGCTCAACTTCACGCAGCCCCTCGCCGTCCTACGGTGGGGGGTTCCGTGCGTGTACCGTCGGACCGGAACAGCTCCCGGGGGGAGTGGTGGGGGGAAGAGGAAAGATCATGTCACGAGTGCCTGGATGGCTCGCCGGGCTGGGCGCCGGGCTGACCCGGATCAGCGAGCGCCTGGACGAGCGCCGCAACGAGGCCGAGGCGGACGACGTGCCCGACGTCGCCGTCCCGGCCGCCCGGGACAGCATCCCGCCGCCGCCCGCCTACGCCCCCACCGTCGCGGCCCGCCCCGATCCGGTCGCCGCGATCCCCTGGGGCATGCGCGTCGCCGCCGAGGCCGGCTGGCGGCTGCTCGTGCTGGCAGGCACGCTCTGGGTGTTGATACGCATCATCAGCGCGGTCCAGCTGGTGGTCCTCGCCTTCGTCGCGGCGCTGCTCGTCACCGCGATGCTCCAGCCCACCGTCGCCCGGCTGAAGAGGCTCGGCCTGCCGCGCGGTCTGGCCACCGCGGTCACCGCGATCGCGGGCTTCGTCATCATGGGCCTGGTCGGCTGGTTCGTGGTCTGGCAGGTCATGGACAACCTCGACAATCTCTCCGACCGGGTCAGGGACGGCATCGAGGAGCTCAAGCGCTGGCTGCTGGACAGTCCGTTCCATGTCACCGAGCAGCAGATCAACGACATCGCGAAGAACCTCAGCGACACCATCGGGACCAACACCGAGGAGATCACCTCGGCGGGTCTGCAGGGCGTGACGGTGATGGTGGAGATCCTCACCGGGATACTGCTGGCGATGTTCTCCACGCTCTTCCTGCTGTACGACGGGAAGCGCATCTGGCAGTGGGTGCTCAAGCTGGTCCCGGCACAGGCCCGTGAAGGGGTCGCGGGGGCGGGGCCGCGCGCCTGGCGCACGCTGACCGCGTATGTGCGCGGCACGGTGATTGTCGCCCTGATCGACGCGATCTTCATCGGACTCGGCATCTACTTCCTCGATGTGCCGATGGCCGTGCCGCTCGCCGTCTTCATCTTCCTGTTCGCCTTCATCCCGCTGGTCGGCGCGGTCATCTCCGGTGCGCTGGCGGTGGTCGTCGCGCTGGTCACCCAGGGCGTGTTCACCGCCCTGATGGTGCTGATCGTCGTCCTTGCCGTGCAGCAGCTCGAGGGCCATGTGCTGCAGCCCTTCATCCTGGGCCGGGCGGTGCGGGTGCATCCCCTCGCCGTTGTCCTGGCGGTGGCGGCGGGTGGCCTGACAGCGGGGATCGGCGGCGCGGTGGTGGCCGTACCGCTGGTGGCCGTCACCAATACGGTCGTCGGCTATCTGCGCGCGTACGGCCAGGAGCAGGCGCTGCGTGGTGCGGCGGTGGTCGAGGCCGCGCCGACGGCTGCGCCGGCGCCACTCACGGCGTCCGGGCCGGCTGCGGCGGGTACGCCGGGCACGGCGGGCGCCGAGGGGCGCGAGTGATATCCGAGCCGGAACTGGTCGGGGAGGACGAGCCGTTCGGCGGCGCGGAGATTCCCGGCCCGCGGGCGGAGCTGAACGCCGGGCCCGAGACGGTCGGAACGGACGACGTCTCGCGCGTTCGGCGGCGGCCGCTGAAGTCATGGCTGTGGGCGCTCGGGGGCGCGGTGGCCGCGTCGGCGGTGTGGGCGGGTGGCCTGTACGCGTACGAGAGGCCGGACCCGGACGTCGGCGCGTACCGGACCAGCCGCAACCTCTGCGTCGAGACCGAACTGAAGGCGCTGTCCACGGCACTCGGCAAGACGGAGACGCCGACGCCGACGGGGCGCGAGCACGAGGGCAGGGATGTGGCGTTCTGCTGGATCACGCTGCGGGACAGTACGCAGAAGCAGCAGTCGTACGAGTCGATGCCGACGAGTGCCTTTCTCACCTACACGCTGCACAAGAAGACCGACCCGGGGCCGGAGTTCGAGGCAAGCGTCGTCTCGCCGACGACGGCGCTGTTCGGCGGGGAGAACCAGGTCAAGCTGGAGCGGGTCCAAGAACTCGGCGAACGCGCCTTCTTCGCCCAGGCCGAGGGCGACGACTCGCCCGTCCTCCATGTCCTGGACGGCCAGGCGGTGCTGACGCTCGGCGTCCTGGCGGGCAGCACGCCGGGGTCGGACGGCCAGGAGGCGCCGACGGATCTGTCGGGGATCAAGCCCTTCATGATCGAGGACATGCGGACGCTGATGGCCAAGCTGCAGAGCTGAACTCTTGCGGACGGCTCGATGAAAGTCGTTCGATCTTGGCGGAATTCGAGCGGATGCTCGCTAGCGTCCGCTCTCATGAAACATATACGCACAGCGGCCGGGCTCTGTCTCGCGCTGCTGTTCCTTGTGCTGGGCGTCGGAGCCCAGCCCGCGATGGCGCATGTCTCCCGCGAGCACGCCGAACTCGTCGTCGCCACCGGTGACAACGTCACCAGCGGCCGTCTCATCGTGCATCGCGACGTGGTGTCCCCCGAGAGGGCCGGCACCTGGGCATCCTCGATGCTGTCGGCACCCTGCCCGGCCACCGGCTCGGGCGTGCCCGGCGACGACGGCGGGGTGCCCGGCGGTGTCGTCATCGAACTCGCGTGGAGCTGCCACATCGACGCGCTGGACATGAGCCCGCTCCTCGACAAGGGCGGACTGACCCGGGTCGTCGTCGAGTTCGACGGCACAGCGGTCGACGCCTCCGCGGCAACGCCGCTCGTCGACGCCAAGGGTGCGCACGCGCTCCCGACGTTCCCCTGGCTCGCCGTCGTACTCGTGGCTGCGGCCGGTGCCGTGTTCGTACTCGCCGCCCGGCGGCTGCCGTCCCTCGTCCGCGGGCTGCGCACAAGCCGTCGGTTCCGGCTCGCGACCGCGGGAGCCGTCGCCCTGTCGTGCCTCGCGCCCCAGGCGGCCTTCGCCGACGACACGACACCGGCCACCGCCACCGTCGAGGGCACCGTCTTCAAGGATCGCAACGGCAACGGCGAGCGGGACAAGGGCGAGCGTGCCATGCCCGGCGTCGACGTCACGGACGGCGCCGCGTGGGCCACGACCCGCGCGGACGGCTCGTACACCCTGGCCATCGACCCGACGCGGCGTGAGACCGACCTCGTCAGCATCGTCTCGCCCGACGGCTACACCCCGGCCCTGCGCAAGGACTACATCCCGCAGTTCTTCCACAAGGTCCCCCAGACCGGCGGCACCGGCATCGACTTCGCGCTCGTACCGGACCGCAACGCCTCGGACCCCACCGAGAAGTGGGTCATGAACTCCGACCCCGAGGTCGGCAACCGCACCGACGCCGAGGCCCGCACGGCGCTGCCCCAGTGGACCGGCCAGGTGCAGGCGATGTCCGAGGTCGACGGCGCGACGATGCAGATCGCGACCGGAGATCTGACCGTCACGGACTATGCGGAAGAGCCGCGCCGGCAGGGCGCGTACGACCTCTTCAGCAAGGGGTTGGAGCAGGGTCGGCTCGGCCACCCCTTCTACCCCGTGATGGGCAACCACGACTTCGGCGGCACGGCCGCCTCCAAGGGCTACGCCGGCAGCCTGGAGTACTACCGCCGCAACCTCGCCCCCGAGTGGTACAGCTTCGACCGCAACGGCCGCCACATCGTCGTACTCGAGGACAACTACGACGCGAGCGGGCTGAAGCCCCAGCTGGAGTGGCTGGGCAGGGACCTGGCCCAGCACGCGGTCGGCAAGCAGGTGTTCGTCTTCGCGCACCGCTCGCTGTTCACCCAGTGGGGACCCGGCGCGGGCATGCAGCCGACCATCGACGAGCTGGCGAAGTACGACGTACGGATGGTCGCCGCCGGTCACAACCAGCAGGCCGAGTTCCGGCGCGGTGCCTTCAAGCGCTCCGTCGAGATCAACAACCAGGGCACGTACGGTATCGACGGCGCCCACCCCGACTACAAGGTCCTCGACTTCAGCGGCATCACCGACGATCTGCGCACAAGCCGCAACGAGGACACGGGTCATGTGACCGGCATCCACCGGCAGTTCGACATCGACGACGACTCCGCGCTGGTCAGCCCCGCGCAAGGCAGCGTGCACGGCGCGCAGGCCGGAGTCCCCGTCGAGGTGTACGCGGAGGACGACGGCCGCACGCCCGCGAAGGCCACGCTGACCCTGCGCGACAGCCACGGCCATACGGTGAAGCGCACTCGCCTGCGCTTCGGCGACTCAGGGGACAGGCCGGGCATCGAGAACTGCTACACCCCGCCCGGCGGCAGGGCCGAACCCTGCCCGGACGCACGCGGTGCATGGACCCGGGCGAGCGACAGGCTGCACGGACTGAGGCCCGGCACCTACACGGCCGAGACGACCGTGTACGACACCCGGGGCAAGGCGTTCCCCGCGCTGCCCGCAGTGAAAAGCACCTTCCAGGTCGTACACGACTCCGCGCTGCCGAAGCCGAGCACCGGGCAGGACTGGCTGCGGCAGGGCGGCAACGAGGCGGGACAGTCCGCGAGCGGCGACAACCCGGGCGACCGGCTCGACCTCAGGTGGACCCGGCACACGGGCGAGCAGTTCAACCTGAACGGTTCCGTGATCGCGGATGGCAAGCTGATCGTCTCGTCCCGCGCCTTCGACTCTCCGTACAGCATGATGCTCGCCTACGACATCACATCCGGCCGCGAGATCTGGCGCAGCTATCTGGACGGCGACGCCGAATCGGCGCCGACACTCCACGACGGACGGGTCTATCTGACGACCGGCGTCGGACGGATCTACGCGCTGGACGTCAAGGACGGACACATCGCCTGGGAGTCGATCGACCGTGAGGAGCAGCACGGCGACACCGTGCGCCGCTACGGCCGAGCGGGCGGGCCGGTCAGCGTCTTTCCGCTCGTCGGCGACGACCGTACGGTCGCCGTCTACCAGGACTGGGACACCGTGCGTTGCCGTGACGCCAAGACGGGCGAGAAGCAGCCCGGCGGCTTCGGGGCCGCGGCCTCCTGGGGCCAGTCCCACAGCACGGCGGTGCGCCGGCCCGGCTCCAACACCGCCTATCTGCACTCCTCGTCGAGCAACACGGTCATCGCGATGGACCTCGCGAGCTGCAAGCAGCTGTGGGTGACGGACACCGCGGGCGACATCGACAGCCACTCGTCGCCCGTGCTGACGCAGCCCGCCTCGGGCCCGGCGAAGCTGGTGACCTTCACGGCGTACGGAGTCCGCGGGCACGACCCGAAGACGGGCGCGGTGACCTGGGAGTCCAAGGCGGGCGGCGGCAGCACCTGCGAGCCGGGGCGGGCCCCGCTCACCAGCCCGGCCGTGTGGGGCGACAGCGCCTATGTCGCGGGCCGCGACGGTGTCGTACGCGCCTATGACACGAGCGCGGCCGATCCGTCGAAGCCCGTGTGGGAGACCAAGGCCGGATATCTGGCGGGCGAGAGCCCGATGGACGACAAGTGGCGCGTCGCCATGGGCTGCTCGGCGGGCGCGGGTTCGCCGACGATGCATCCGCTGGTCACCAAGTCCCTTGTGTATGCCGGGACATGGGACGGGCGGCTGCTCGTGCTGGACCGCGCCACCGGCACGCAGCTCGCCGCGTACAACCTCGGCGCGGGAGTGACTTCGGCGCTCTCCGCGAGCGGTGACTGGGTCGTCGCCCTCACGGACGACGGCACCGTCCACGCACTCGCCGCCCGCCGGGACTGAGGGGAAGCACCACCGTGCGATCACTGCGCACCTGGGTGCTGCTCCTCCTGGCCGCCGTCCCCGCGCTGCTGTTCGGCAGCGCGGGGACGGCCCAGGCGCACCCCTTCGGCACACCGCCCGTCGTCAAGGTCGAGGCGAAAGGCTCGGCCGTGGTCGGCCTGATCGTGCTGCGGGGGCGTGACGCGCTGCTGGACCGCGTCTCTCGCTCCCCGGCCGTGCGTACCTGGACCCGGAGGGTTCCGCTCTTCGCTGCCTCGGCGGTGGTGGCCGGAGGCGCGGTGGCCTCGGCGCTGGCGGCGGGCCAACTCCTCGCACCGTAAAGCCGTCCGCAACAAGGCGCCCCGTCCGGCTCGCAGCCGGTCCGGGCGCCCTTGCCATGGCGCGGGACTCAGTCCGCGAGCACGGCTTCCGCGTCCAGGGTCGTACCCACGGCCTGGATCACCGAGGCGATTTTGAAGGCCTCCTGGATCGTCTCGCGGTCCACGCCCGCCTTGCGCAGTACCTGCTCGTGCGAGTCGAGGCACTGGCCGCAGCCGTTGATCGCGGAGACGGCGAGCGACCACAGCTCGAAGTCGACCTTCTCCACGCCCGGGTTGCCGATGACGTTCATCCGCAGACCCGCGCGCAGCGTCCCGTACTCCGGGTCCGACAGCAGGTGCCGGGTCCGGTAGAAGACGTTGTTCATCGCCATGACCGCGGCGGCGGACTTGGCGGCGGTGTACGCCTCCGGGGAGAGGTTGGCCTTGGCCTGCGGCTCCAGCTCGCGCAGCACCTTCGGCGAGCGCGAGGCGATCGCGCAGGCCAGGACGGTGCCCCAGAGCTGCTGCGGCGGCAGCTCGCTGTTGCCGATCACCGAACCGAGGTTCAGCCTCAGGTCCTTGGCGAAGTCCGGTACCGCGGACTTCAGTTCATCGAGAGACATCCGGGATCACTCGCCCGACAGGAGCGCGGCCGGGTCGAGCGTGTTCTCGCCCTTGTTCCAGTTGCACGGGCACAGCTCGTCGGTCTGCAGGGCGTCCAGCACCCGCAGGACCTCCTTGGGGTTACGGCCCACGGAACCGGCGGTCACCATCGTGAACTGGATCTCGTTGTTGGGGTCGACGACGAAGACGGCGCGCTGCGCGAAGCCGTCCTCGCCCTCGATGCCGAGGTCGCGCATCAGCTCGTGCTTGGAGTCGGCCATCATCGGGAAGGGCAGGTCACGCAGGTCGGCGTGGTCCTTGCGCCAGGCGTGGTGGACGAACTCGGAGTCGCCGGAGAAGCCGAGGATCTGGGCGTCACGGTCGGCGAACTCGTCGTTCAGCTTGCCGAAGGCCGCGATCTCGGTGGGGCAGACGAAGGTGAAGTCCTTGGGCCACGCGAAGATGATCTTCCACTTGCCCTCGTAGGACTTGTGGGTGATCTCCTCGAACTCCTTGCCGCTCTCCAGCGAGACGCAGGCGGTCAGTTCGAACGTGGGGAACTGGTCACCGACAGTGAGCACGCGCTCTCCTTGCGGATGGGAAGCCCCTTTTGAGGGCTTCCGTGGGGGTTGGACGGATTCTTGATCCTGTCACAGGGTCTATTGATCACAGAAATAGCTAGACTGGGTCAGCGTGATCGGAGGTGCCTATCAGTGGTCGTGGCGAACGGTGCCGTACCCAGAGGCAAGCAGCCCACTCTGGCGCAGCTGCGCGCCTTTGCCGCCGTGGCCGAGCATCTGCACTTCAGGGACGCGGCCGCGGCGATCGGGATGAGCCAGCCCGCCCTGTCCGGCGCGGTCTCGGCGCTGGAGGACGTCCTCGGCGTGCAGCTGCTGGAGCGTACGACCCGCAAGGTGCTGCTCTCGCCTGCCGGTGAGCGGCTGGCGGCACGGGCCAAGGCCGTCCTCGACGCGGTCGGCGAACTGATGGAGGAGGCCGAGGCGGTACAGGCGCCCTTCACCGGGGTGCTCAGGCTCGGGGTGATCCCGACCGTCGCGCCCTATCTGCTGCCCACCGTGCTTCGGCTGGTCCACGAGAAGTACCCGGACCTCGATCTGCAGGTCCATGAGGAGCAGACCTCGTCATTGCTCGACGGGCTCGCGGGCGGGCGGCTCGACCTGCTGCTCCTCGCCGTGCCGCTCGGCGTGCCCTCCGTCACCGAACTCCCGCTGTTCGACGAGGACTTCGTCCTGGTCACGCCCGAGGACCACTGGCTGGGCGGCCGCCAGGACATCCCCCGCGAGGCGCTGAAGGAGCTCCATCTCCTGCTCCTCGACGAGGGGCACTGCCTGCGTGACCAGGCGCTCGACATCTGCCGGGAGGCGGGCCGGGCGGACGGTGCCGCGGTGACCACCACCGCGGCAGGTCTGTCCACCTTGGTGCAGCTGGTCGCCGGCGGACTCGGTGTGACGCTGCTGCCGCGGACCGCCGTCCAGGTGGAGACCGGACGCAACGAGCGCCTGGTGACGGGGTACTTCGCGGATCCGGCGCCGACGCGCCGGATCGCCCTGGCGATGCGCGCGGGTGCGGCACGCCAGGGCGAGTTCGAGGAGTTCGCCGAGGCCCTGCGGGACGCGATGCGGCCGCTGCCCGTGCGGGTCCTCGGCTGACCGTTCCGTACGCCGGCGACTACTCCGTACGCAGCCCGTCGGGGCGCATCAGACGCCACAGCGGCGGCAGGCTGAGCAGCGTCACCAGCGCGATCAGACCGCCGCCGACCCCGACGATCGGCAGGAAGCCCCACCAGTCGGCGACCTGCTTGTCGACCAGTCTCAGCAGGACGAGCCCGAGCCCGATGCCGCCGGTGACCGCCAGCGCGAGCCCCAGTGCGATCGGCACGGCCGTCTGCCACAGCACGGACCAGCTCAGTGTGGCGCGCCGGGTGCCGAAGGCGACCAGCACCGACAGCAGCCGCTTGCGGTCGCGGAGCTGCTCCAGCGTGGAGACGAGCATCGACGCGGCGATCAGCAGCATCGTCGCGGTCGCGCCGACGAACAGACCGGTGCGCACGCTGGAGTACTGGCTGTCACGCTCGAAGTTCTGCAGCGTGGAGACGCTGGTCAGCGGGTCGATGGCGGCCGCACTGTTACGGGCGTACTCGGCCGCATCCTCCGCGTCCGGGTCGAGCCGGATCATCGCCCTGGCCATCGGGCTCACCAGCTTCGACACATCGACGGTGGACGGCGTCGCCATGATGCCGAAGGAGACCTGCCCGACCGGGTCGGTACGCGATTCCACCGTCCTGGCGGATGCGGGGATACGCCACAGCACCGGCTTGGTCGTCTTCGCCTCGCCTCCCGGGCCGAACTGCTGCCGGTTGAGGTTGACCTGGGCGCCGGGCCGGGCAGTCTCGGCGAGATATTCGTCCGACGGTCCTCGAGTGCCGTGCGTACGGGCGATGAAGACGTCGCCGTCCTTGCAGGAGGGCAGCTTCGCCAGCTCCCGCAGCGACGGGCAGTCGGCGACAGTGATCTGGGTGATGGGGATGAAGTCCTCGCCCGCACGTATCGGTCCCGGCCGGTCGACGGACGCCTCGATCATCCCGATCACGCTGGAGACGCCCTTGGTCGCCGAGTACTTCTCGATCATCTTGCGCGCCGCGGAGCCGTCCGTGGCCTTCGCGCTGGTCTCGAGCTGGGCGCGGGCCGCGTCCATGCCCGTCGGCTTCATGAAGTCGCTCTGCACGGAGCTGAGCAGCATCTGCAGCGCGATGGCACCCGCCGCCGCGACGACGATGCCGCTCACCGCGCGGGCCGCCGTTCCGCTGCTCAGCTGGAGCCGCCGTACGGCCAGTTGCCAGGGCACGGGCCCGCCGCGCAGCCGGCCGACCACCGCCTCCACCAGCCACGGAAGCAGCAAGGTGACCCCGGTCAGCACCAGCAGCGCGCCGCCGGCGATCTGATAGGTGGCGATCTCCGTGTCCCCGAGGCCGACCTGGCCCGACTGGGGCAGCAGCAGGGCGAGACCGGCGAGCGGCAGGAGCAGCCGCCACCACAGCCTGCGGCGTCGCGGAGCGGTGTTGCGTACGACTCCGAGCGGCTCGATCGACACATTGCGCAGCGCGAAGAGGGTGACCCCGATCGCGGAGGCCGGTACGGCGACGGCGATCAGCGCGGTCAGCACCGGGCTCGGCACGATGTCAAAGGGGAAGGCGTTGACGTTCCAGATCGTCACCGAGCCGATGAACTGCCGTATCAGCGCGAGGAATCCGGCGCCCGCGACCAGCCCGAGCAGTGCGCCGCACAGTGACTCACCGGCCGCGATCCGCCGTGTCATCGCCCGGTCGGAGCCGACCAGCCGGAGCGCGGCGAGCCGCCGGTCGCGCTGCTCGCCGCCGAATCGCACGGCGGTGGCGATGAACACGGCCACCGGCAGAAGCAGGGCCACACAGGCCATGACCATGATGAGCAGGAGCACCGCGCTCATCGGGTCGCCCTTGCCCTGGTTGCCGCCGTAGCTGTCCGCGCGCCATTCGGCCGCTGCCGGGGAGAGGGTGGAACTGCCCGCGTAGTAGAACAGCTCACCGGGGCCGATCAGACCACGGTCCCCGATGGTGGCGGTGACCCGGTACGGCAGCCGGTCCTTCAGCAGTGCCCCTTCGGGGGAGTTGAGCAGGTCGGCGAGGGCGGGGGAGACGGCCATCTCGCCGGGGCCCGGCAGCTTCGCCAGGCCGGGCGGCGCCGGGGCGTCGCTGCCGTCGGGCCGCAACACGGCGCCGTTGACGGTGTCCGAGCGGTAGAGCGTGCTGGTCTGGGCGAAGAGGAACGAGCGCTCGGAACGCTTCACCTCGTCGTTGTAGGTGACCGCGCGGTCCGCTTCGCGGGTGTCGCGGCTCTCGATGAGATGTGGCACGGACGCGGCGACCAGCAGCAGGGAGACGCCCAGGCCGACGCCGATGGCGGTGAGGATCGTACGGATCCAGCCGCGCCGGCCGCCGGTGACGGCGAACCGGGCGCCCAGGGCGAGATCCCGTATCCAGGTGGCGCCGCCGCTCATGCCACGCCCGCCATGTCGCGCACCTTGCCGTCGCGGACGATGACTTCGCGGTCGGAGTACGCGGCGACCCGGGCCTCGTGGGTCACCAGGACGACCGCGGCGTTGGTGTCCCGGGCGGCGTCGGTCAGCAGCTCCATCACCCGCTCACCGTTGAGTGAGTCGAGTGCTCCGGTGGGCTCGTCGGCGAAGAGCACCCGCGGCGAGGTGACCAGCGCGCGGGCGACCGCGACGCGCTGCCCCTGGCCGCCGGAGACCTCACCGGGCCGCTTGTGCCCGACGTCGGCGACTTCGAGGCGCTCCATCCACTCCTGCGCGGTGCGCTCGGCGGCCTTGCGCCTGACGCCGGTGAGCCGCAGGGGCAGGGCGACGTTCTCCGTACAGCTCAACTCCGGTACGAGCTGGCCGAACTGGAAGACGAAGCCGAACTCCGTACGGCGCAGAGTGCTGCGCTCGGTGTCCGACATCGCGGTGAGGTCGCGTCCGCCGTAGCTGATCGACCCGGCGTCCGGCCGCACGATCCCGGCGAGGCAGTGCAGCAGGGTCGACTTGCCGGAGCCGGAGGGCCCCATGACGGCGACGACCTCGCCGGGATGGATGGAGAAGGACGCGCCGTCGAGGGCAGGGGTGGGGCCGTACGCCTTGTGCAGATCGGCGGCGACGAGGAGGGAGCCCGCGGGGGTCATCCGAGCACCGCCTTCTCGAGCTGGCCGAGCCGGGCGGCGGTCAGCTCCAACCAGCGCAGATCGGCTTCGAGGTGGAAGAGGGCGTGATCGCAGATGAGCTGGTCGGCGAGGTCGCCGCGGCGCTTGCGGTCGGTGAGGATGCGCATGAGCCGCAGATGTTCGGCCCGCTGCGTATCGAGGAGATCGGCGGCACTGCGGCCGGTGAGCAGGGCGAGGACGACCTTGGTGTAGAGGGTCGACTGGAGATACGGCTCGGGCTTCTCCGGCTGCGCGAGCCACTGCGAGACGTCGGTGATCCCGGCGTCGGTGATGGCGTAGCGCTTCCGCTCGGGTCCGCCGCCGGCCTCGATCCCGTCGACCTCGACGAGACCGTTCTTCAAGAGGCGGGACATGGTCGAGTAGACCTGCCCGTAGTGGAGGGGCCGGTCGTGGCCGAACTTTTCGTCGAAGGTGCGCTTGAGGTCGTATCCGTGGCGCGGGCCGGACTCGAGGAGCGCGAGGAGGGTGTGACCGATGGACATGGGAAGCACTGTACACGTGGTGTATACGCCCTGTGTATAGCTCGGGTGAATCCGCGCGGAGGCGCCTTCGGGAAGCGGGCAGCGGACCCGCGCCGCGCGGGTCCGCTGGTGGTCCTGCTCGCTACTCCGGGCCCGCCGGGGGCTTCGGCGGACGCCCCCGGCGGGGGATCGGGCCCACACTGCCCGGGAGGCGGCCCGCTTCCGACAGGGCGCGGCGGAGGATGAACTCGATCTGCGCGTTCGTACTGCGCAGCTCGTCCGACGCCCACCGCGCCAGCGCTTCGTACACCGCCGGGTCCAGCCGCAGCAGTACCTGTTTGCGTTCGGGGGGCGGCGTCACTGGTAGAGCGTGCCCGTGTTGAGGACCGGCTGTGCCGCGCGGTCTCCGCACAGCACCACCATCAGATTCGACACCATCGCCGCCTTCCGCTCCGCGTCCAGTTCGACGATGTCCTGCTCCTGGATCCTCACCAGCGCCGCCTCGACCATGCCCACCGCGCCGTCCACGATCTGCCGCCGCGCCGCGACCACCGCGCCCGCCTGCTGGCGCTGGAGCATCGCGGACGCGATCTCCGGCGCGTACGCGAGATGCGTGAAGCGCGACTCGATGATGTGCACGCCCGCCGCCTCCACACGCGCGTGCAGCTCGACCGCCAGCTTCTCGGTGATCTCCTCCGCGTTGCCGCGCAGCGAAAGCCCGTCCTCGTCGTGCGCGTCGTACGGGTACTCGATCGCGATGTGCCGTACCGCCGCCTCCGTCTGCGTGGAGACGAACTCCAGGAAGTCGTCCACCTCGAACATCGCCTGCGCGGTGTCCTCCACCTTCCAGACCACGACCGCCGCGAGCTCGATCGGGTTGCCGTACGCGTCGTTCACCTTCAGTACCGCGGTCTCGTGGTTCCGTACCCGCGTCGAGATCTTGGACCGTGAGGTGAGCGGGTTGACCCAGCGCAGCCCGTCCGTGCGGATCGTGCCCCGGTAGCGCCCGAAGAGCTGCACGACCCGCGCCTCGCCGGGCGCGACCGTGTTCAGCCCGCACATCGCGACGAACGCCGCGACCGCTATCACGATGCCGGCCAGGATCAGCGCCACCTTCGCGCCCGTCGCGGCGAGAGCCGACCCGGCCACGATGAGCACGATCCCGAGGCCGAGACCGACCAGACCCAGCAGCAGGGCAAGCCCGCCGCCGATGTTGTGGGCCGGAAATTCACGAACGTGTGGTGCCGGCATCTGAGGCAGGTCGTCCGTCGTTCCGGTGCTGGTGGCAGGCATGATCGCTCCCCGTTTCCGCGGTCGGCGACCATCGCCGACGCTTTAGCAGAGTGATATCACATTATCTTCGACAGCAACCCTGCGCACCTCTCGTGAGTCGGTTCCTTGAGACGGGGTGCTGATTCTCACGTCCGGAAAAGGCCGGATCGGTCGCCCTTTGTCTGGACGAGCGGTGTTAGCTTTCTGAGCCGATTCCGAGCGGGTGGGCGGTCCGCCCGGGCCGAATCCGGCAAGAGACCACACAAGACGACGAGCGGAGCGACGAAGCGATGGGCCGAGCGGAAGCGCGAAAGGCGCGGGAGCGCGGGGCGCGCCGGGCGAAGAGAGCCAAGCCCACGGGCATACGGCGCTTCTTCACCTGGAGGAAGCTGCTGGGCACCTTCCTCGGCCTCTGCCTGCTGGTGATGGGCGCGTTCTTCGTGATCTATCTGCTGGTCCCCGTGCCCACGGCCAACGCCCAGGCCGAGATGCAGAGCAACGTCTACAAGTACAGCAACGGCAAGATCCTCGCCCGCACCGGCAAGATCAACCGCGAGATCGTCGGGCTCGAGAAGATCCCCAAGGACGTCCAGTTCACTTTCGTCGCCGCGGAGAACAAGACCTTCTTCAAGGACAACGGAGTCGACTTCAAGGGCACTGCCCGCGGCCTCATGAACACCCTCACGGGCGAGGGCAAGCAGGGTGGCTCGACCATCACCCAGCAGTACGTCAAGAACTACTACCTGAACCAGGACCAGACGGTCACCCGCAAGCTCAAGGAGCTGGTGATCTCGCTCAAGGTGGACCAGAAGAAGGAAAAGAGCGAGATCCTCGCGGGGTACATCAACACCAGCTACTACGGCCGCAATGCGTACGGAATCCAGGCCGCGGCCCAGGCGTACTACCGCAAGGACGCCAAGGACCTGAACGTCGCCGAGGGCGCCTACCTCGCCGCTCTCCTCCAGGCGCCGAGCCAGTACGACTGGGCGGTCGCGTCGCCCACCGGCAAGAAGCTGGTCACCGAGCGCTGGAACTACGTACTCGACAACATGGTCGAGGAGGACTGGCTCGACGCCTCCGTCCGCAGCGGCCTGAAGTTCCCCGAGCCCAAGACCCCCAAGGCCGCCCCGGGCATGGAGGGCCAGACCGGCTACCTCGTCGACGCCGCCAACGCCGAGCTGGAGCGCCAGGGCATCAGCGAGGAGGACATCAAGGCCGGCGGCTGGACGATCACCCTCAACATCGACGAGAAGCGCCAGAAGCAGCTGGTCAAGTCGGTGGACAAGCAGCTTGAGGAGAAGCTGGAGCGCAAGAAGGACAAGGCCGACGCGACCGTCCAGGCGGGCGCGACGTCGGTCGACCCGAAGACCGGCCATGTCGTCGCGCTCTACGGCGGCATCGGCGCCACCGAGCACTGGCTGTCCAACGCCACCCGCCGCGACTACCAGCCCGCGTCGACCTTCAAGCCCATCGTCCTCGCCTCCGCCCTGGAGAACGGCGCCGAGACCCAGGACGGCGAGAAGATCGGCCTCAACACCAAGTACGACGGCACCAGCAAGCGGCCGGTCGAGGGCAGCGACACCCCCTTCGCGCCGGAGAACGAGGACGACCAGGACTACGGCCCGGTCACCGTCCAGCGGGCGACCAACAGCTCGATCAACTCCGTCTTCGCGCAGATGATCGTGGACGTCACCCCGCAGAAGGCGAAGAAGACCGCGCTCGACATGGGCATGAAGGACGGCCAGGGCTGGCCGGAGCGCCCCGCGATGTCGCTCGGCACGATGGGCGCCTCCACCTGGGACATGGCCGCGGCGTACGCGACCCTCGACAACCACGGCAAGAAGGTCACGCCGACGATCGTGAAGTCCGCCGAGCACGCGGTCCGCAAGGCCGATCCGAAGGACCCGATCGGCGACCAGGTCATCAGCCGCGAGGCGGCGGACACCGTGACCAAGGCCATGACGGGCGTGGTGAAGAGCGGTTCCGGCACGAACGCGGCCGGCGACTACTCGGCGGCCGGCAAGACCGGTACGTCGGAGAACAACCGCTCGGCGTGGTTCGTCGGCTACACCCCCGATCTCGTCACGGCCGTCGCCCTCTTCGGCGAGAAGCCCGACGGCACCGGCCAGGTCACCCTGACCGACACCGTCAACGAGGGCCGCGCCAACGGTGGTGGCGTCCCGGCCAAGATCTGGAAGCAGTACACGACGGGCGCACTCGACGACGAGGCGGCCGGCGACGAGTTCGACCTGGAGGTCGACGAGAGCGCGATCGTGGAGCCGGACCCGACGCCGTCGGACAGCCCGTCCCAGACGCCCTCGCAGAGCCCGTCCAAGTCGCCGGAGAACACTCCCTCGCACACTCCGAGCAAGTCGCCCACCAGGACGCCGACGAAGGACCCGACGGGGACGCCGAGCAGTACGCCGTCGGTGACGCCGAGCCTCAGCCCGCCGGTCGAGCCGGGAAGCGGCGACCCGGGCGGGCCGAACGGCAATTCCGTCGCCAATCCCTGACGGCACGGCTGTGACGGCATGACTGTGCCCGCGGCACCCGGCTCCCGGGTCCGCGGGCACACTTGGGCCAGATCTGGGCTACGTACGGGTCGGCAGCTCGAACCAGACCACCTTGCCGGTCGAGAGGCGAGTCGCTCCCCACCGTCTGGCAAGCCGGTTCACCAGGAACAGACCGCGGCCGCCCTCGTCCGTGTCCCGGGCGCGACGCTGCCTCGGCAGCTGCGGAGAGTCGTCACCGACCTCGCAGCGCAGCACGTCCGTACGCAGCAGCCGCAGCGTCACAGGACGCTCCGCATACCGCACGGCATTGGTGACCACCTCGCTGACCAGCAGCTCCACCGAGTCGCTCAGCTCCTCCAGGCCCCAGCGGGCCAGTGCCCTGCGGGCCAGGCGGCGGGCCCGGCCGGGGGCCGCGTCCTCCGGCTCCAGGAACCAGTACGCGACATCGCTCGGCGCGATGCCGTCGAAGCGGGCCGCGAGCAGCGCGATGTCGTCGTCCCGGTCGCCCGGCCCCAGCATGTCCAGCACGTCGTCGCAGAGGGCTTCCAGCGGCGGCGAGTGGTCGGGACCGGTCAGCTGAGCCGTGTCGGCGAGCCGCTCCCGCAGCTGCTCGATTCCCGTCCACACATCGCGCAGCCGGGACTCGACGAGGCCGTCGGTGTACAGCAGCAGGGTCGCGCCGGCCGGGGCATCGAGCTCCACGGCCTCGAAGTCGACGCCGCCGACCCCGATCGGTGCGCCGGGCGGCACCCGCAGCACCTCGGCCCGCCCGCCCAGGTGCAGCAGGATGGGTGGCGGGTGGCCCGCGTTGGCGATGGTGATCCGGTGCGAGACCGGGTCGTAGACGGCGTACAGGCAGGTCGCCATGCGGTCGGTGCCGAGCCGCTGGGCCTGCTCGTCGAGGTGGTGCAGGACCTCTTGGGGCGGCAGATCGAGCCCGGCCAGGGTCTGCGCGGTGGTCCGCAGCTGACCCATGATCGCGGCCGAGGTCATCGAATGCCCCATGACATCGCCGACCACGAGCGCCACCCGGCTGCCCGGCAGCGGGATCGCGTCGTACCAGTCGCCGCCGACGCGGGCCGTCTCGGCGGCCGGCAGATAGCGGGATGCCAGCCGTACACCGGTCGGCTGGGGCAGCGAGTCGGGCAGCATGGTGCGCTGCAACTCGTCGGCGATGTACGCCTCACGGCCGTACAGCACGGCCTTGTCGATGCCGAGCGCGGTGTGCGTCGCCAACTGGGCCGCGACCAGCAGATCGTTGGGCTCGAACCCGGCCCGGTCGGGCCGGCGCAGAAAGACGGCCGCGCCGATCACCCGGCGCCTGCCGCGCAGCGGGGCCAGTATCGCGCGATGGCCGCTCGGCACGGTCCGTCCGTCGCCCAGCAGCTCGGGCAGCGCGGCCCGGGCGGCGGCGGAGTCGCCGAAGACCGGCCGTACCCCGCGCAGCACCTCGGAGAGGGCACCGCCGGACCGCACCTCGCACAGCTCGGAGGCCGGAATGAGGTCGGTCTGCGGGTCGATGACGGGGAGGGACGCGGACGGGCCGAGGTCGGTGTCCTCACCGGCTAAACGGAGCCGGTCGGTGCGGCGCAGCCGTAGTACGAACGGGGAGACGGGCCGCTCGTCGCCCACCGGCAGCGGATCGCGGAGGTAGACGAGGATCGCGTCGGAGAAGGTCGGCACGGTCGCCCTGCACAGACCGAGGACGATCTCGTCCAGGTCTATCCCGCGCGCGATCCGCCGGGTGGCCGCCCCCACGAAACGCAGCCGGTCGCCCTCGCGCCGCGCCGTGCCCGCCAGATCCTGCGGCGGCGGCCCGGGCGGCGACGGCACGGCCGAGGGGCCTGCCTCCGACCGCGGCCGGGTGCGCTCGTGCGACCGGGCAGCCATGGGCTGCCGGCCTTCGTGGGACGTGGGCTGCTCCGTCACGCGTGGGATTCCGTCCGTCCGGGCCGGTTGTGCGATGCGATGGCCTCGTGAAGCGGTGCTGCACTCTCTCGGGGGATAACCCCCGAGCCCCCGGCCGAAACAACCGTTCTGGGGGTGGCGTCGACAGGGTGGCCGGCATCCGGCACAGCTCCACCCCCTTGAATGACTCGAGATGACTTACGGTCAGGTCGTCTGCTGCGCTCAATGGTTGTCGAAACGACGCAGCCTTGCGGACGACGATCCTACGTTTGCCCCCCGGGGGCGCATCAAGAGTCTCATGAGGTCGTACGCGCCGGAGCTTGTTACTGGACAGGAGTCAGCCAAGGCGATCACGCCCCCGGATCACCGCCCCGCGTGGCGCTCAGGACGTCAGCTGCGCGGCCGTACGCCCCCAGTCCGCGGGCAGTTCGGGTACCCGCCAGGCCGGGTCCGGGCGCCAGCGCTCCCAGCCGTCGCAGAACGGCGCTCCCCAGGCCCGGATCACCTCGACGGCCGCCTGGCCCGCCTCCCGTACCCGGGAGGCCTTCTGCGGGTCCATCATGCCGACCAGCTGGGCCTGGGCGAACTCGTCCTCGTCGTGCCAGCGCCAACTGCGGTCCGGATGGACCGAGAGGTCCAGGAAATGGTCCTCCGAGTCGATGCCGCCCGACCAACGGGTGTGCGGCTCCTCGAGGTTCACGTACCAGTTGCGGAACGTCCAGCCGCGCTCCCAGAACAGCCACACCGACCACGGCTGCCCCGGCCGGGCCAGCTTCAGCACCCCCGCACCGAACCACCGGGAGCGGGTCACCGTGCGCGGGGCGGTGTAGCGGGTGGCCAGCGGCTCCTGGTGCACCGGGGTGCCGTCCGCGAGGACCGGCTTCACACACTCCGTGCCCGGCGCCATCCACGCCGCGAGCAGGTCCTCGGTGTCCTGTACGACGGTCACCGGGCGGCAGATGTGAATGCCCGAGCCCGACAGGTCCGGGGCATGGCCGCGATAGCGCCAGAGGATGTGGTCCCCGGGCGTCCAGCGTGTGCTGCGTTCCGTACCTGTCATGAGCAGATCTTAGGAGGACGGCCCGGTCCGCGCAGCGATCCAGGTCACGGGCGCCGCGTCAGGGGTGCGTCATACGCAGCACGTCAAGGGCCTCGTCCAGCTGCTCAAGGGTCAGCGCTCCACGCTCCACATAGCCGGACTCGAGGACGACCTCGCGGATCGTCCTCCGCTCAGCGAGCGCCTTCTTGGCGACCTTGGCGGCCTCCTCGTAGCCGATGTACTTGTTCAGGGGGGTGACGACGGACGGTGAGGACTCCGCGTACTCCCGGGCCCGCTCGACGTTCGCCGTGATGCCGTCGACGGTGCGGTCCGCGAGCAGCCGCGAGACGTTCGCCAGCAGCCTGACCGACTCCAGCACATTCTTGGCGATCACCGGGAGCATGACGTTCAGCTCGAAGTTCCCGGCGGCCCCGGCGGTGGCGACCGTGGCGTCGTTGCCGGTCACCTGTGCGGCGACCATCAGTACGGCCTCGGGAATGACCGGATTGACCTTGCCGGGCATGATCGACGAGCCCGGCTGGAGGTCGGGGAGGTTGATCTCCGCCAGACCCGTGCGCGGGCCCGAGGCCATCCAGCGCAGATCGTTGGAGATCTTGGTGAGCGAGACGGCGATGGTGCGGAGCTGACCGCTCGCCTCCACCAGTCCGTCCCGCGCGCCCTGCGCCTCGAAGTGGTTGCGGGCCTCGGTCAGCGGCAGCCCGGTCGCGCGGGCGACCTCGGCGATGACCGCGGCCGAGAAGCCGGGCGGGGTGTTGATGCCGGTGCCCACCGCCGTGCCGCCGAGGGGCAGTTCCGCGAGGCGGGGGAGCGACGCCTCGAGCCGCTCCACGCCGTACCGGATCTGGGCGGCGTAGCCGCCGAACTCCTGGCCCAGCGTCACCGGAGTGGCGTCCATCAGATGCGTACGGCCGGACTTGACGACGTCCGTGAACTCGGCCGACTTGCGCTCCAGAGAGGCCGCCAGATGCTCCAGAGCGGGGATGAGATCGCCCGTCACCGCCGCCGTCGCCGCGATGTGGATGGAGGAGGGGAAGACGTCGTTGGACGACTGGGAGGCGTTCACATGGTCGTTGGGGTGCACCTCGCGGCCGAGGCGCTCGGTGGCGAGCGTCGCGATGACCTCGTTGGTGTTCATGTTCGAGGAAGTGCCGGAGCCGGTCTGGAAGACGTCCACCGGGAAGTGCTCGTCCCAGCGGCCCTCGGCGACCTCGGCGGCGGCGCCGGCGATCGCACCCGCGATGTCCTTGTCGAGCACGCCCAGTTCGGCGTTGACCTGCGCGGCAGCCGCCTTGATCCGGGCCAGGGCCTCGATGTGCGCGCGTTCGAGGCGCTGCCCGGAGATGGGGAAGTTCTCCACCGCCCGCTGGGTCTGGGCCCGCCACTTGGCGTGGGCGGGGACCCGTACCTCACCCATGGAGTCGTGCTCGATCCGGTACTCGCTCGTGTCGTCCATCGCCGCCACGCCTCCTCATCACTCGGCTGTGTCTCTCCGGGGCGACCCCCGAACCCCCAAAAGGTGAGCACTTGTCTTGTTACGCCTATTCCCAAGTGCACTACCCGCCAGTAAATACCCGGATTAACCACGAACCGGGGAGGCGCAATGACGCGCACCAGGCACAGACTTCGCTGTACGGTCGCGGCCGCCGCCGCACTGGCCGCGGGCCTGGGAGGAATGGCGGCCACGGCCACCACCGCCCGGGCCGCCGAGGCCGGCACCTCCCGTACGGCCGCAGCCTTACCGCTCCCGCCCGAACTGGAATCCATCCGTGCGGCCGAGGCCGTCAAGCTCTACGGCAGCCCCGCCGAACGCCCCCTCGCCGACCGCAAAACTGGCCTGATCTCGCTGGGCGACAGCGAGATCTCGGGCGAAGGAGTCGGCACCTACGAGCCCGGTACCAACGGCCCCGACAACTGGTGCCACCGCTCACCCGACGCCGCCATCCATCGCACCGGCATCGCCGCGGACCTCACGTACAACGTCTCCTGCTCCGGCGCGGGCACCGGAAACATCAGGATCGGCGGCTCCAAGCAGCACGCCGACGAACTGGTCCAGAGCGACGCTCTCGCCATCAAGGCGCGCAACACCCGCATCAAGATGGTCCTGTTGGTGGCCGGCGCCAATGACGACCTGCAGTTCGGGCCCGTGATGACCGACTGCGTCACGCGCTATGTGCTGTTCCAGGGGCCGTGCGAGCCCAAGTACGCCCCCGGCTGGCAGACCCGCGTCGACGGCCTCGTACCCAAGGTCGAGCAGACCGTACGCGACCTGCGCACCGTGATGCGCGAGGCAGGCTACGCGGACGCCGACTACAAACTGGTCGTGATGGGCTACCCGAGCCCGGTCGGCCCGGACTTCCGCGACAACCCGCACTTCCCCGGCAAGCTGATCTGCGGAGGCATGGGCTACGACTCCGACACCGTCTGGGGCCGCAACACCGCCGTCCCCGCGTTCGAGCGCGGCATGCGCAGGATCGCGCAGTCCACGGGGGCGGTCTATCTCGACAACTCCCGGCTCTTCCACGGCCATGAGGTCTGCATGGAGGACACCTGGGCGCGCGGGCTGTACATCGACCTGTCCAACCCCTTCCCGCCGGACTCCAATTCGGTCCGCCAGTCCTTCCACCCGAATGTGCGCGGACATGCGGCCTTCGCCTCCTGCCTCACCCAGCTGTACAACTCGGGCCTGCGCGAGGCCAGTTGCGCGGATGTGGCGTCCAGCGGGAAGCCGCAGCTGTACGCGGGTGCGTGGGACGAGGCGTACCGGCCGCTGAAGAACGAGGCGACGGGTGCGTGCGTGGACGTCTCCGGCGCGGTCAGCCGCAATGGCACGGCGGTTGTCGGGTGGGACTGCCACGGCGGCCGCAACCAGGGCTGGTGGTACGACGCGGCGCGCGGCTCGCTGCATACGGAGCTGACGCAGGACCGGTGCCTGGATGTGCCGGGGGCGAGGTACGAGGCGGGGGCGGCGCTGATTGTCTGGAACTGCTCGGGCGCGGCGAACCAGCGCTTCGTCCGCGCCTCGGGCACGCTCCGCCCGGCGTCGGCGGAGGGCCTGTGCGCGACGCTGGGCTCGGCGAGGGAGGCGTTGCGCCTCCAGCCCTGCAACGGCTCGGCCGGACAACGCTTCGCGTGAGTTTCCCTCACCCCGCCCTCCCCCTACAGCCGCCAGGCCGCAGGGGGAGGGCGGGGTGGGGAACAGCTCCGCCGCAGGCGTTAGCCCAGCCCCGGGCCCCGCACCGGGATCGACGTGAACGTCGGCGCCGGCGCAGGCTCAGTGAAGAAGTCGTTCCCCTTGTCGTCCACCACGATGAACGCCGGGAAGTCCTCCACCTCGATCCGCCACACCGCCTCCATCCCCAGCTCCTCGTACTCCACGACCTCCACCTTCTTGATGCAGTCCTGCGCGAGCCGCGCCGCGGGCCCGCCGATCGACCCAAGGTAGAAGCCGCCGTGCGTCCCGCACGCGTTCGTCACCTGCTGCGAGCGGTTGCCCTTCGCCAGCATGACCTTCGAGCCGCCCGCCGCCTGGAACTGCTCGACGTACGAGTCCATACGGCCCGCGGTCGTCGGCCCGAAGGAGCCGGAGGCGTAACCCTCGGGAGTCTTCGCCGGACCGGCGTAGTAGACAGGGTGGTCCTTCAGGTACTGCGGCATCTCCTCACCCGCGTCCAGCCGCTCCTTGATCTTGGCGTGCGCGATGTCGCGCGCCACGACCAGCGGGCCGGTCAGCGAGAGCCGGGTCTTGACCGGGTACTTGGTGAGCTCGGCCAGCACCTCGTCCATCGGCCGGTTGAGGTCGATCTTCACGACGTCACCCGCCTCGTCCAGGTGCTCGTCCGTCGTGTCGGGCAGGAACCGCGCCGGGTCGGTCTCCAGCTGTTCCAGGAAGACGCCCTCCGCGGTGATCTTCGCGACGGCCTGGCGGTCGGCCGAGCAGGACACGGCGATGGCGACGGGCAGCGAGGCGCCGTGCCGCGGCAACCGGACAACGCGCACGTCGTGGCAGAAGTACTTGCCGCCGAACTGCGCGCCGATGCCGATCTTCTGGGTGAGCTCGAAGACCTTCTCCTCCAGCTCCTTGTCCCGGAAGCCGTGACCGGTGGGGGAGCCCACGGCGGGCAGCTCGTCGAGGTAGTGCGCGGAGGCGTACTTCGCGGTCTTCAGCGCGAACTCGGCGGACGTGCCGCCGACGACGATCGCGAGGTGGTACGGAGGACACGCGGCCGTGCCCAGCGAGCGGATCTTCTCCTCCAGGAACTTCATCATGGAGGCCTCGTTAAGGACCGCCTTGGTCTCCTGGTAGAGGAAGGACTTGTTGGCGGAGCCGCCGCCCTTTGCCATGAACAGGAACTTGTACGCGCCGCCGTCGGTCGCGTACAGCTCGATCTGGGCGGGGAGGTTGGAGCCGGTGTTCTTCTCCTCCCACATGGTGAGGGGAGCCATCTGCGAGTAGCGCAGGTTGAGCTTGGTGTACGCGTCGAAGATGCCGCGCGAGAGGGCTTCCTCGTCGCCGCCCTGCGTCAGGACGTTCTGGCCGCGCTTGCCCATGACGATGGCGGTGCCGGTGTCCTGGCACATGGGCAACACACCGGCCGCGGCGATGTTGGCGTTCTTGAGCAGGTCGAGCGCGACGAACTTGTCGTTGGAGGAGGCCTCCGGGTCGTCGACGATACGGCGCAGTTGCGCGAGGTGGGCGGACCGCAGGTAGTGCGAGATGTCATGCATGGCCTCGGCGGCGAGCTTGCGCAGCGCCTCCGGCTCGACCTTGAGGAACGTACGCCCGTCGGCCTCGAAGGTGGAGACTCCCTCGGCGGTCACCAGGCGGTAGGGCGTGGTGTCCTCTCCCAGCGGGAGCAGATCGGAGTACGCAAACTCTGGCATTACGGCCATTCCTTACTCGGCAGACGGCGGCGCGGCCTCCATTGGCAACGCGCCCTCAAGCGTAGAACGCGGTTGGCTGACGCAGTCTGTGAGGTAAGGCTCACCCGCGGGACCGCGGGACCCGAACCAGGGGTGGGGCCCGGTTCGGAGGCGACCCGCGGCCGCGCCCCCTAGTCGCGATCTATCGCGTTTCGCTACGCTGGCTCCGTGGACCTCGACAAGCACCCCCAGAAGCCGGTCGCCCCCGCGGACCCCGCCGGCGGCACCGACATCCGTGCCTCAGACGCCGACCGCGACCGGATCGCGGACATCCTCAGGGACGCGCTGGCCGAGGGCCGGCTGGACGCCGAGGAGCACTCCGAGCGCATCGACGCCGTCTACAGCGCCAAGACCGTCGGTGAACTCGAGCCGCTCGTCCGGGACCTGCCCACGACCCGCAAGCGCCCGGACCCCACCGCGCAAGCGTACGGGCCCGAAGAGCCCGCCGGACCTGCCGACAACCTGATCGCCGTCTTCTCCAGCTCCACCCGCAAGGGGCGTTGGCGCGTCGGCCGCCGGACCAATGCCTTCTCGCTCTTCGGCACCATCGAGATCGACCTCACCGAGGCGCTCTTCGAGCAGCGGCTCACCGTGATCAACGCGACGTCCATCTTCGGCAATGTCGAAGTGCGGGTCCCGGAGAACATTTCGCTGCGCGGCAGCGGCACCGGATTCTTCGGGAACTTCGACGTCCTCAGCCTGGAGGCCGCCGACCCCGAGGCCCCGGTCGTCGTCGTCAACGGCTACTCGGTTTTCGGCAATGTCGAAGCCAAGCCGAAGAGGGGCCGGCTGATCGCCGATCTCCATGACCGCCTGCGTAAACACCTCGACTGACGGCTCCGCCCCGGAGTGCTTTCCGGCCGCGAGCGCCCGTCCGCAATTCCGTACCCCGGAACTCAGTGCCACTCAGTGAATAGGAGTGCGTACAGCGGGTAGGGAGTGCTGCATCGTCTCTCGCTCGCGAAGCCGTCGTCAGGAGTAGACCGTGCTGCAACTGCCGCATCAGTCCTTGCAGGTAGCCGCCCTTGCGCCCCAGCGGATTCCCGCTCGGGAAGATCAGGCCGGACCCTGGCACGCGGAGGCGGTGTGCCGCCGGGACGAGGCCGGGCTTTTCTTCGCGCCATCCAAGGAGCCAACGGCCGCACGGCTGTCGCGCGAGGAGGCTGCCAAGCGGGTCTGCGCGCGCTGCCCGGTGATGGTCGAGTGCCGGGAACACGCCCTGCTCCAGCCCGAGCCGTACGGCGTGTGGGGCGGGCTCACCGCGGCCGAGCGCCGCGTGGTGCTGGCCCGGCGCAGGCGGCGGGAGGTCGAGATCAAGAAGCCGGCCTCGGCGGCCTGAGGGGTACCCGCGCGGGGACGCGTACCTACGGGATGGGGCGCCCCACCGCACGTGGGAGCGCCCCTTCCGTATGCATCCGTGTGTCCCGTACGTACGCGGAACTGCTTCCGTACGGGACCTACTTCGCGCGGTCGAAATCGATCGCGCTGTACGCGCGCAGCTTCGACAGCCGGTGGGTCGAGTCGATCTGCCGGATCGTGCCGGACTTGGAGCGCATCACCAGCGAGGACGTGGTGGCGGTCTCCGCGCGGTAGTGCACGCCGCGCAGCAGCTCGCCGTCGGTGATGCCGGTCGCGACGAAGAACACGTTGTCGCCGCTGACCAGGTCGTTCGTGTGCAGCACCCGGTCGAGGTCGTGGCCGGCGTCGAGCGCGCGCTGCCGCTCGGCGTCGTCCTTCGGCCAGAGCTTGCCCTGGATCGTGCCGCCGAGACACTTTATGGCGCAGGCGGAGATGATGCCCTCCGGCGTGCCGCCGATGCCCATCAGCATGTCGACGCCGGTGCCTTCGCGTACGGCCATGATCGAGCCGGCGACGTCGCCGTCCGAGATGAACTTGATCCGGGCGCCGGTCTCGCGGATCTCCTTGACCATGCCCTCGTGGCGGGGGCGGTCGAGGATGACGACGGTGATGTCCTCGGGATTGGCGCCCTTGGCCTTGGCGACGCGCCGGATGTTCACCGAGACGGGGGCGTTGATGTCGACGAAGTCGGCGGCCTCGGGGCCGGTGACCAGCTTCTCCATGTAGAAGACCGCGGACGGGTCGAACATGGTGCCGCGGTCGGCGGCGGCCAGGACGGCGATGGCGTTCGGCATGCCCTTGGCGTTGAGCGTGGTGCCGTCGATCGGGTCGACGGCGATGTCGACCTCGGCGCCGGTGCCGTCACCGATGTGCTCGCCGTTGAACAGCATCGGGGCTTCGTCCTTCTCGCCCTCGCCGATGACGACGACGCCGTTCATCGAGACGGTGGAGACGAGGGTCCGCATGGCCCTGACGGCCGCGCCGTCCGCGCCGTTCTTGTCCCCACGCCCGACCCAGCGACCGGCGGCCATGGCAGCGGCCTCGGTGACCCGGACGAGCTCCATGGCGAGGTTGCGGTCGGGGGCTTCGGGCGAGACCTCGAGCTGGGGAGGCAGATTGTGCTCGGTCATCGGAGCGCACCTTTCTGTACGACGACGGCCGGAAAAGAGGGTGATGCGACTCTATCGGTACGTCGACAAATTGAGCAGAGGGGGCCACGTTTGAGCACGCCACCTTGATGCGAACATGGGGGCGTGGCAGGTATGCGAGGCAGACAGACGGTGCGGGACATGGTGCTGTCGATGGCGGTGATCGGCGCCGTCGTCGCAGTCATCTACATGTTCATTCCGCACGACGACAAGGCGGACCCGATCAAGGCGGTCGACTACCGGGTCGAGCTGGTGACGGCGCGGCGCGCGGCGCCGTACCCGGTGGCGGCGCCGGAGGGCCTTGCGAAGGAGTGGAAGCCGACCTCGGTCTCGTACGAGCGGACCGACGGCGACGCCTGGCATCTCGGCTTCCTGGACCCGGACGGCGAGTACGTCGCCGTCGAGCAGTCCACGGCACCGGCGAGGAAGTACATTCCGAAGGTCAGCCAGCAGGCGCACGAGACCGGGAAGACCCAGCAGATCGCCGGCGCGACGTGGCAGCGCTGGGAGGGCCCGAAGTACGACGCGCTGGTGCGCGAGGACAAGGGCTCGACGACCGTGGTGACCGGGACGGCGTCGGCAGAGCGGCTGGCGGAGATGGCGGCGGCGCTGGAGACCGGCAAGGCCCCTCAGCAGTAACCGCGCGGAGCCGAAGTAACCGCGCGGAGCCGAGGAGAGGTAACCGCGCAGCGCTCAGAAGGGCTCGGGCAGGTACTTCTGGATGTGCTCCGGGCGGATCTTGTCCGGGGTGAGGAGCAGTCCGAGTACGACGGGTGGGGCCGGGGGCACGGTGGCAATGATCCAGCCCCGGTCCGGGCCGTGTCCGATGACGCGGTACCAGGCCCGTTCGGCGAGGGGTGTGGTGGTCGTGTCGCACCGGTCGAACACCGACCAGACGTCGGCGTACGTCTCCAGGAAGAAGTAGAACGGCGGCGGAAACGGCAGTTCGGCGCAGAGTTCGGCCTCGTACGGCGTCGTCCGGAAGTGTTCGGCCATGTTCTGTGCCGCGCGCTGCATCGGCAGGACCGACGCGGAGTCCGGCGCGGGGCCGGTCACGGGGCTGGGTGCGGGATCGGTCGCGGAATCGGTTCGGCTGTGAGCCCGGCTGCGTGCCTGCCGCTGGGCCGCCTTCTGCAGGCGCTTCGTCTCCCGCCACCGTCCGCGCCAGTGCGCCGTGAGCTTCTCGCGGGCGTCGGCCGGGGCGTCGGCGGCGAGCAACTGGACCAGCCGCAGCGTGACATCGACCGACGGCAGACGCTTCCCGTTGAACGCGTCGCTCATGGTCGATTTGCCCACCCGGCGTCCGCGGCTCTCGACGGACCGGTCCAGCAGGCTCTGCAGGGATGGCGCGTCGTGCAGGCTGTGCAGATCGTTCAGGTCCCCGGCGAACGCATCGAGGGCACGGTCGTACGCCGCCTCCGCGTCCTCGTGCTCGGCCGCGGGCTCTTCTTGGCGCGGTGCCATGTGCTCCATCCTTACGCGCCGGTGCGGAAGTGAGATGGGCATCGTAGACGCGAAGTGACCGTTCGCTCACACTGTGCTCGTCAGTGATGCGTCCGGGGTGCATCAAGGGCGTACGGTGGGATGTTTCGCGGCCGCCGCCGGGGGTCCGGTGCCCGGTCGGCGCCGAACGCCGAACGGGCCGCGATGATCCGCGGCGGACGGGCTTGTGCGCTCGATTGGAGTAATCGCGGCAGGCTCCGCTGAGCTGGGTGCATGGACAACGACGACGCGCAGAAAGCGTCCCAAGAGCAGCTGCCCGAGGAGCGTCGCAGGGATGTGAGCGCCATCGAACTCGGCGCGCTGGCCCTGCTGCTGGGGCTGGTGACCGTGGTCTATCTGGTCACGGGCAGTGCGAACTTCTCCTTGGTCATCGCGGCGGTCACCGGCCTCTACGGCGCCTGGAGAACCCGGCGCTGACGCGCTGAGGGAAGCCGACGGCCCCGGAGCGCGGTGTGCTCCGGGGCCGCGTGACGTCCGAGCTCCCGTAGGCCGCGCCGGTGGCTCGGACGGTCGTGAGCACCTCGTCGTACTCAAGCCGCGGTGACCGCGGACTGTGTCTTCCCGGGGGCGACCCCCGGACCCTCGGCAGTGGGGTTGCCGGGCGCTTCGTCAGACGGTGGTGACGACCTCGTCGTACTCAAGCCGCGGTGACCGCGGGAACCACGCGTCGTCGCCCGGCTTGCCGATGTTGACGATCATCAGCGGGGTGTGGTCGCCGTCCAGGAACTCCTTCTGGACGCCGGCGAAGTCGAAGCCGGTCATCGGGCCCGCGGCCAGACCCGCGGCACGGACGCCGACGATGAAGTACGCGGCCTGCAGCGCGGCGTTGAAGCCCGCAGCCTGCTCACGGACCGGGCGCTCCGAGAAGAACGCGTCCTTCGCCTGCGGGAAGTGCGGGAACAGGGCCGGGAGCTCCTCGTGGAACTCGTTGTCGGCGGCGAGGATCGCGACCAGCGGGGCAGCCGCAGTCTTCGGCCGGTTGCCCTCGGCCATGTGCTGCACCAGGCGCTCGCGGGCATCCTCCGAGCGGACGAGGACGACGCGCAGCGGGCTCTGGTTGAAGGCGGTCGGGCCGAACTTCACGAGGTCGTAGATCGCCTGGACCTGCTCCTCGGTCACCGGCTCGTCCGTGAACGTGTTGGCGGTGCGGGCCTCGCGGAAGAGGAGGTCCTGGGCGGCGGGGTCAAGAACGAGAGACATGCTGGCGTACCTTCCGGGACGTGCAGTGGAGCTTTACGGCGGGTGTAACCGCACCCCAGTAGATTAAATTTCAACTACATGGGGATGGTGACCCGACTCACACCGACACGTCCGCGCCCGGCTCGCCCCCGGTGTCCGCGGTGTCAGTCCTCGTCGGTTCCTGCGGCCTCGTCCGCTCCGCCGGACAGCGCCGCGTCCAGCCGCGCTCGGGCGCCCTCCAGCCAGTGGCGGCAGACCTTCGCCAGCTCCTCGCCGCGCTCCCACAGCGCCAGCGACTCCTCGAGCGTCGTACCTCCCGCCTCCAGGCGGCGTACGACCTCGATCAGCTCGTCCCGTGCCTGCTCATAACCGAGCGCGGCCTCGTCCGTGTTCGCAGCCATGCGATCCACCCTATGTGTGAGGTACGACAACGACGTTCACCGCGGCACGACGTTCACCGCGGCACGACGTTCACCCCGGCCTGGCGGTCGTCCCGCCATCGCGCGGCGACGGCGGTCACTCGGCGACCCGTACCGCGAACTCGCCCTCCGAGACCCGTGCCCGCAGCTCTTCGCCCGCCGCCACGTCCTCCGGCGAGCGCACGACCGCCCCGTCCGCCCGCTGCAGCACCGCATACCCCCGCTCCAGCGTCGCGGCCGGCGACAGCGAGACCACGCGCGCCCGGGTGTGTGCCAGCTCCGAGTCCGCGCGGTCGAGGAGGTGGCCGAGCACCCGCCGGCTGCGGGCGACCAGTGCGTCCACCTGCGCCTCGCGCTCGTCCACCATCCGCTGCGGATGCTCCATCGAGGGGCGGGCCAGCGCGTGCGCCAGACCGCGCTCCTCCCGCTCAAGCAGCCCCCGGACGGTGCGCAGCGCGCGCTCGCGCAGCTGGTGCACCCGGTCCAGCTCCTCGCCGACGTCCGGGACGACCTTCTTTGCCGCGTCCGTCGGCGTCGACGCCCGCAGGTCCGCCACCAGGTCGAGCAGCGGTGAGTCCGGCTCGTGCCCGATCGCCGACACCACCGGCGTACGGCACTCGGACACCGCCCGCACCAGCTGCTCGTCCGAGAACGGCAGCAGGTCCTCCACGCTGCCCCCGCCGCGCGCCACAATGATCACGTCCACGTCGGCGAGCTCGTCCAGCTCCTTGACCGCCTGAACGACCTGCGCGACCGCGTGCACCCCCTGCACCGCGACATTGCGCACCTCGAAGCGGACGGCGGGCCACCGCCGCCGCGCGTTCTCCAGGACGTCGCGTTCGGCTGCCGACGCCCGCCCGCAGACCAGGCCCACCCGGTGCGGCAGGAACGGCAGCGGCATCTTGCGGTCGACCGCGAACAGCCCCTCTGCGCCGAGGGTCCGCTTCAACTGTTCAAGCCGTGCGAGCAGTTCGCCGATCCCCACCGGCCTTATCTCCACGGCCCGCAGCGACAGTTGCCCCCGCGGCGCGTACCACTCGGGCTTGGCGAGCATGACGACACGCGCGCCCTCCGCGACCACATCCGCGACCGCGTCGAAGACCTGTCGGAAGCAGGTGACGCTGACGGAGATGTCGTACGAGGGATCGCGCAGCGTCAGGAAGACGACCCCGGCGCCCGGCCGCCGTGACAGCTGGGTGATCTGCCCCTCCACCCAGACCGTGCCGAGCCGGTCGATCCACCCGCCGATGAGCCGTGACACCTCGCCGACCGGCAGAGGAGCTTCCGCGGACGTGTTGAGAGCCATACGGGCGAGCGTATCGGCCGCGTACGACAAAGCCGCCCGCCGCGACCGCGCCGACGGCTGTTCCAAGGGCCCGCCGCGACCGGGCCGACGGTTGTTCCAAGGACGCGCCGCGACCGCGCCTACAGCTGTTCCGAGGGCCCGACGCGTCCCCACTGCACCGCCAGCACGATCATCCCGACCCCCAGCCACACCACGCCGACCACCTGCGCCGTGCCCGCCGCCGTCACGATCACCGCGGTCAGCACCCCGGCGCCGAGCAGCGGCACCAGGACATGCCGCAGCCAGTCCGGCGGGCCGTCCATCCGGCGCACCACGAACCAGCCGATCACGCTCGCATGCAGCAGAACGAACGCCGTCAGCGCCCCGATGTCGACCACCGACACCAGATGGTCAATGCCGTCGTCCCGCCGCGCCGCCCACAGCGCCGCGACCATCGTCACCGCGGCAGCCATGAGCAGTGCGATCCGCGGCACGCCCGAGTCCGTACGGGACAGTGCGTGCGGCAGCCGCCTGTCGCGTGCCATCGCGAACAGCAGCCGGCCCGCCGCCGCCTGCCCGGCCAGCGCCGCGAACGCCGCACCAATGGCCTTGCTCACCGCGACCAGGTCGTGCAGCCACCCTCCGACCGAGGCGTCCACCGCGTCGTAGAAGGCCGACCCCTGCCTACCCGGCTCCGCGGCCAGCTGCGCCGACGACAACGGCTCGAGCAGGGCCACCAGATACGTCTGCGCCGCGAACAGCACGCCCGCGAGCGCCAGACAGAGCAGCACCGCCCTGGCCACCTGTCGCGAGCCGCCGGTGACCTCCTCCGCGAACGACGCGATCGCGTCGAAGCCGAGATACGACAGCACCGCAACCGACACCGCGCTCAGCACCGCGGTCAGCGAGAAGCCCGCATCCCCGGAGAACGGCGACGCCCAGCCGCGCTCCGCCCCGTCCCGTACGAGCACCACCACCGCCGACACCACGAACACCAGCAGCACCACGATCTCCATCGCGAGCACCGCGAACCCGACCCGGGCCGCCGCCCGTACGCCCCAGAGGTTCAGCAGCGTGGTGACGACCACCGCAATCGCGGTCCACACCCACCGGTCCACCTCCGGAACCAGCGCCTCCATCGCGATCCCGGAGAAGAGATACGCCACGGCCGGGATCAGCAGATAGTCGAGCATCGCCATCCACCCGGCGATGAACCCGGGCCCGTCGCCGAGCCCCTTACGGGCGTACGTGAAGACCGAGCCGGCCTGCGGCGCGACCCGGACCATCTGGGCATAACTCACCGCGGTGAACGCCATGGCGATCGTCGCCACGACATAGACGAGCGCGACGGCCCCGTGCGACTTGGCGTCGAGTGTGCCGAAGATGCCGACCGGAGCCATGGGCGCGATGAACAGCAGTCCGTAGACGAGCAGATCCAGGAATCCGAGTGTGCGCCGCAGCTCACCGCCCGTGCCGTTCCCCTTGTCCGGCACCTCCGCTGCCGCCATCGGGTCCCTCCGTCGCTCGCGTCCCGCCTCAGTCTTCCCGCTGTGGGTGATCTCCCGCCTCTTCTGGGCGGCCTTACGATGGGGGGCATGACTGCTGCGACTCCTGCCCGACGCGTCCTCCTCGCCGCTCCCCGTGGCTACTGCGCGGGCGTGGACCGTGCCGTGATCGCCGTGGAGAAGGCCCTTGAGCAGTACGGGTCGCCGATCTATGTGCGCCACGAGATCGTCCACAACAAGTACGTCGTACAGACCCTGGAGAAGAAGGGTGCGATCTTCGTCGACGAGACGGCGGAGGTCCCCGAGGGGTCGATCGTCATGTTCTCCGCGCACGGTGTGGCGCCGGTCGTCCACGAGGAGGCGGCCGAACGCAGGCTCGCGACCATCGACGCGACCTGCCCGCTGGTCACCAAGGTCCACAAGGAAGCGGTCCGCTTCGCCAACGAGGACTACGACATCCTGCTCATCGGCCACGACGGCCACGAGGAGGTCATCGGCACGTCCGGCGAGGCGCCCGAGCACATCACGCTCGTGGACGGCCCCGAGGACGTCGCGAACGTTTCCGTACGGGACGAGTCGAAGGTCGTCTGGCTCTCGCAGACCACGCTCTCGGTCGACGAGACGATGGAGACGGTGGACAAGCTGAAGGAGAAGTTCCCGCAGCTGATCTCCCCGCCGAGCGACGACATCTGCTACGCCACGCAGAACCGCCAGATCGCGGTCAAGCAGATGGGCGCGGAGGCGGACCTGGTCATCGTGGTCGGCTCCAAGAACTCCTCGAACTCCGTCCGGCTGGTCGAGGTCGCGCTGGGCGCGGGCGCAACGGCCGCCCATCTCGTGGACTTCGCCGAGGAGATCGACGAGGCGTGGGTGGACGGGGTCTCGACGGTCGGCGTCACGTCGGGCGCGTCGGTGCCGGAGGTGCTGGTCGAGGGCGTACTGGAGTGGCTGTCGCAGCGCGGCTTCGAGGACGTCGAGATCGTCAAGGCGGCGGAGGAGTCGATCACCTTCTCGCTGCCGAAGGAGCTGCGCAGGGACCTGCGCGCGGAGGCGGCCGAGCTCGCCGGGAAGCCGTCCGGAAAGTAGTCCTGAAAGCAGCCGGGGACGTATCGGGGACGTAACTGTCAGGGGCTGCCCGTAACGTTGTGTCCATGAACGTGTTCGGAGTGGACATCGGCGGATCCGGCATCAAGGGCGCACCAGTGGACCTTGAGCGCGGCGACCTGGCGCAGGAGCGCCACAAAGTTCTGACCCCGCAGCCGGCGACGCCGGACGCGGTGGCCGACGGCGTGGCGGAGGTGGTGGGCCATTTCGACTGGTCGGGCCCGGTCGGCATCACCTTCCCCGGCGTCGTCACGGGCGGCGTCACGCGCACGGCGGCGAACGTCGACAAGGGCTGGGTCGACGTGGACGCGGGCAAACTGCTCGCCGACCGCCTCGGCGGCCTGCCGGTGACGATCCTGAACGACGGTGACGCGGCGGGCATCGCGGAGATGGCCTTCGGCGCGGGCCGCGGCCGCAAGGGCACGGTGATACTGCTGACGTTCGGTACGGGCGTCGGCAGCGCGGTCTTCATCGACGGCCGGCTTGTTCCGAACACCGAGCTCGGTCACCTCGAGCTGCACGGCCACGACGCCGAGAAGCGCGCCTCGACGAAGGCCAAGGAGGACGAGGACCTGAGCTGGCACCAGTGGGCACACCGGGTGCAGAAGTATCTGGCACATGTGGAGATGCTGTTCTCGCCGGAGCTGTTCATCATCGGCGGTGGGGTGAGCCGCAAGGCGGACAAGTTCGTGCCGTTGATCGAGGGCATCAGGGCGGAGATCGTGCCGGCGGGGCTGCAGAACAACGCGGGCATCGTGGGAGCGGCGATGGCGGCGACGAGCCGCTAGCCCGGGGTGCGTGCGGGCGCGGGCGTCAGCCCTGGCGCACCGGCGGGCTCGGCGCGAATGTCAGCCCCGTCGTTCCGGCGGCCCCTGGCGGGGGCGGCGCAGTCGGCGGCTCATCACTCGGATCTTCCGTACGCAGGTGATGAGCCCCGCGACCAGCGTGCCGCCGTAGAGCCAGCCCGCGTGCACGGCCAGCGAAGTCACCACGGCCATCGCCTGTCCGCCGAAGCCGCCCGTGCCACCCGAGATCGGCACGATGCCGGCCGCGAAGGCGATGGGCACGCTGATCGGCGCGGTGACCAGGTCCGCCTCCCGCACCCAGAGCGCGGTCAGTGCGCTGACGGGCAGGAACAGCACCCCGTACACCACCGCGGAGCCGTCGAACAGCAGCCAGTCCAGGCAGCCGAGCGTCAGCATGGTCGCGACGCCGAAGAGCCCGGCGCCGAGCCCGGTCAGCCGGGGATTGGGCAGTCTGCGCAGCGCGAGCACCACCGGCGGGACGGTGCGCGCGGGCCGGGCCGCCACCCGGTACACGGCGGGGCCTTCGCCGAGCGTGCCCTCCGCGAGTGCGCTCTGCGGGGAAAGAGGGGCCTGCGGCCGCTGGCGGCGCTGAGGGTGACTTGTCCTGTGCTGCTCCACCTGACCAACGTAGGTCGCAACTGGGGATGAAACAGGCCTGGGACACGCCCTTTGGGTGACCTTGGGGTTGAGTTCGAGCCACGGCTCCCGTCACGGCCCCGCTTGACCCGCCCGTAAACTGGGGAATCGGCCCACCTCCGGGCCGGGCGCCCATCAGCCAGTCCTCACTCCAGGAAGTCGCCAACGTGTCGCTCACGATCGGAATCGTCGGCCTGCCGAATGTCGGCAAGTCGACCCTGTTCAACGCCCTGACCAAGAACGACGTGCTGGCGGCCAACTACCCGTTCGCCACCATCGAGCCGAACGTCGGCGTCGTCGGCGTCCCGGACGCCCGCCTCGCCAAGCTGGCCGAGATCTTCGGTTCGCAGCGCATCCTTCCGGCGACTGTGGACTTCGTCGACATCGCGGGCATCGTGCGCGGCGCGAGCGAGGGCGAGGGCCTGGGCAACAAGTTCCTGGCGAACATCCGCGAGTCGGACGCGATCTGCCAGGTCATCCGGGCCTTCAAGGACGAGAACGTCGTCCATGTGGACGGCAAGGTCTCGCCGAAGGACGACATCGAGACGATCAACACGGAGCTGATCCTCGCCGACCTCCAGTCGATCGAGAAGGCCGTCCCGCGCCTGACGAAGGAGTCCCGCCTCCAGAAGGACAAGGTCGCGGTGCTCGCGGCGGTCGAGGAGGCGCAGAAGATCCTTGAGGCCGGCACGACGCTCTTCGCCGCGGGCATCACCGCCGGCACGGAGAAGGGCCGCCTGCTGCACGAGCTGCACCTGCTCACCACCAAGCCCTTCCTGTACGTCTTCAACGTCGACGAGGACGAGCTGGTCGACGAGGACTTCAAGAACGAGCAGCGCGCGCTGGTCGCCCCGGCGGAGGCGATCTTCCTCAACGCCAAGATCGAGTCCGAGCTGATCGAGCTCGACGACGACGAGGCGCTGGAACTGCTCCAGTCGATGGGCCAGGAAGAGCCGGGCCTGGCGACGCTCGGCCGGGTCGGCTTCGACACCCTGGGCCTTCAGACGTATCTGACGGCGGGCCCGAAGGAGACCCGCGCCTGGACCATCAAGAAGGGCGCGACGGCTCCGGAGGCTGCCGGTGTGATCCACACCGACTTCCAGAAGGGCTTCATCAAGGCCGAGGTCATCTCCTTCGAGGAGCTGGTCGAGACGGGCTCGGTCGCGGAGGCCCGCGCGAAGGGCAAGGCGCGCATGGAGGGCAAGGACTACGTGATGCAGGACGGCGACGTCGTGGAGTTCCGCTTCAACGTGTGATCGTCCGCGTTGCCGTGCGCTATGAGAAGGGGGCGGGCTCAGGAAACCCGGCCCCTTCAGCATTCCCATGCTGCCTTGGTGCCGACTTTGGGGGCCGGAGACTCCGGGGGCGGCGTCAGCCGGTGCGGCTGGGCGTGAGTTTGTCCAGATCGAGGCTGATCTCGAATGGCACGGAGCGCTGGAGCGTGTGGCGGAAGATGCCCGTCGGCGCGTAAGCACTGGTCGGCTCGTCCAGTTCATAGACGTGTACGGCCGGGATCGTGTCCTCGTCCTCGATACACCAGTAGTGCTGGATCCCCGCCTCGGCGTACTTGCGCAGCTTGACGGTTCGGTGGCGGTGGGCTGATTCCGGCGAGACGACCTCGATGACGAGCTGAACGTCTTCCGGCGCGAACCAGGTGCGGTCTGCGTCGTACGGGGCAGTCGTCACGAGGAGGTCGGGTTCGGGACGATTCCGGGCGTCGAGCCGGATAGTCATTTCCCGCTCGACTTCGATGCCGCCGGGGGCCTGAGCCATGAGCGCGACCGTGAGGCCAGTGACGAGGCGGCCGTGCCACGACCGTTGCGGGGACATCATGAAGACGAGCGCTCCGTCGATCAGCTCGGTGTGGCGGGGCGCCTCGGGGAGGCGGTCCAGGTCCTCCGCGAACCAGCCTTCCGCGCGCGGCGGGCGCATCCAGTCGGGCAGTGCGGTCATGGCTCAACCGTAGCGACTCGGGGATGCCCGGGCCACGAGATCGTCAACGGCAGAATCACCATCCTGTCCCCGCCCCGTCCGCACTCCTTCCGTCTGCGCTTCTTCCCGACACCTCGCCGCCTCTCGCCCCGCGCGCATCCCCGTGCGTCAGTTCTGCCCTACACCGCACTGCTTTCCAGTAGGCCCTTGAGCTTCTGCTCGTTCCTCGGCATCTCCTTCTTTGCGTGCGGGCGGACGACCAGCGGAACGAGCAGCTTGCCCATCCCGTGGGCCTCGAAGTCGAGGTTGAGCGTCAGGCGTGAGCGTTCGCCGTCGCCGAGTGGTTCGATCGTGCCGTGGACGTCGCCTCTGATGGGCCCGTCGACGCCTCTCATGTGCCAGCTGCGCGGAGGGTCGAGCTCGGTGACCTCCATGGTCATCGGGAACTCCCTGCGGCCGATGCGCCGGGTCACGACCATGCGGGACCCCACGTGCATCGGAGTGTCGCCCAGTGGCCTCACGGATACGGCGCTCTCCTGCCACTCGGGGAGGTGGGAGGGGTCGGTCACGTAGGAGTAGATGTCCTCGGGGCGGCGGGAGATGTCTACGCTCTCCTTGATGGCGGACATTTCGCCTCCTTTGTCAGGTTCTGTCACCAAGGATCCCACCTGAGGCAGGAGAAGGTGAGCCGACCAGGCAGCTCGGGGCCGGGGTGCCACCGCCCAGCACGACCGCGCCGATCATCCTCGGCGTCCTGCACCGAGCCGAGCATCCGGTAGCAGTGCGCGTACAGCTCGCGGCGGTGGCCCCCACCAGTTCCTCGAAGGCCGCCGATTCACCCCGGCGTGCCGCCTGCCAGCAGCTCGTCCACGTCCGCCATGGCAGCCATCATCCCGGGCCGGCGTCCGCCAGTTCCGCGATGACCTCGGCGTGACACCGCTCCGGCACACACCAGCAGCCGAGTCTGCGGCCGCGCAGCTCAGGGAGGAGTTCGAGGAGGTCCCGGCCGCGACAGTAGATGGACGCGGTACTTCTCGAGGACCTCCTCCCGCGTTCCGTCGGGTCCCGGACGGAAGGGGCTGGCCAGCGGCGATCCGTCGAGATGCCAGCCACCGCGGTGCATGGCACGGCCCACGTACAAAACGTCCGCGTAGTCGGGGTCGTCGCGATGGCCCTTGAGATTGACGACCGTCGTCCTCTTCATGTGCTGGATCCTCCGGCTTCGGGCCGCGTCCCGCCAGGCGAGGACCAGGACGTGGTGGCGAGCATCGGTCGGAACGGGCCGGGGCTGCGGTCCCGGCCGTTCCGACGGCCCGCGGGCCGCAGACTGCGCCCCGCGGGCCGTCACCGTCACGGCAGCTTGGCCGCCAGCAGGTCCACGGGACGAATGTCCGGCGCCGCGCTCAGCATCGTCTCCGCCGCTTCCATCAGCGCCGCGGCGATCCGGCCCTGCAGATGGCCGGCCCTTCCCTCCTCGTTCTCGAAGGTGTCGAAGACTCCGAACACCGTGGCGCTCTCCCGGAACGCGAACCAGGTGACCGTGTGCTCCTCCTCGCGAGCGAGCTGCAGCGCACCCCTCAACAGGCTCTCGACCTTGTCCGCGTACTCCGGCTTGGCTTCGATCCTGGCCAGCAGTCCGATGTTCATGACGTCTCACTCCGTAGGTCGGCGGGGTCAGGTCGGTTCGGCGTCCCGATCAGCGGGACAACAGCAAATCTACGCTCGCGAGAACCGCCGCCCCAGTGGCGCAAACGACTACTCCGATAGCGTTTCCGTCATGGATGTGGCAGTGGCCGTCTACGACGGCGTATTCGATTCAGGGCTCTCCGCGATCCTCGACGTGCTCGACGCGGCCAACGTCATGCGGGGCGAGCTCCCGCAGCCGCCGCCCGCCTGGCAGGTGACCACGGTCGGTTTCCGCCGCCGGGTCCGCACCGGCGCCGGCCATCTCGTCGCCACCGCGCCGGTGGCCGAAGCCGAACGTACGGACCTGCTGATCGTGCCGGCCCTCGCCGAGCGGCGGCCCGATGCGCTCATCGCCCATGTTTCCGGCCCCGACTCGGCAGCCGTACGCAGCCTCGTGGGCGATGCGCGCGGGCGCGGCGCACCCGTGGCCTCGGCCTGTACGGGTACGTTCCTGCTCGCCGAGGCGGGGGTGCTGGACGGCCGTGAGGCGACCACGAGCTGGTGGCTGGCGCCGGTCTTCCGGCAGCGCTATCCGGCGGTCACGATCGACGAGACGCGGATGGTGACCACGTCGGACGGTGTGACGACGGCCGGTGCGGCCTTCGGCCATGTCGACCTCGCGCTGGCCGTTGTCCGGATGAGCAGTCCTGCGCTGGCCGATCTTGTCGCCCGCTATCTGGTCGTCGACGAACGACCGTCGCAGTCCGCGTACACGATCCCGAGCGCCCTCGCCCAGAGCGATCCGGTCGTCGCCGCCTTCGAGCGCTGGGCCAGGCTGCATCTGGAGGAGCCCGTCGACGTCGGCGCGGCGGCGCGCTCGCTGGGGGTGAGCGAACGGACCCTCCAGCGGACCGTACGCCGCGTACTGGGCACGTCCCCCGTGCGTTTCGTCCAGGACCTGCGGGTCGAACAGGCCACGCATCTGCTGCGTACGACGGACATGTCCCTGGACTCCATCGCCCGCAAGGTCGGGTACGAGCACGCGAACACCCTGCGGATCCTGCTGCGCGAACGCACGGGCAGTACGGCGGGTGCCTTGCGCGGCCGCTGACCAGCCGTACCGGCGCAGCGGCCTTAGTTGGAATTGACAACCCTCTCCTTGCGGGGCACTGTTGGGGGAGTAGGTTTGAAGTTCAAACCATCGCAGGGGATGGGGAGGTTGTCGTGGTGCGGGACGCGGTGATCGTCGAGGCGGTTCGTACGCCGGTCGGCAAGGGCAAGCCGGGAGGGGCGCTGCACGACGAGCGCCCCGTAGACCTGCTGGCCCGCACACTCGCGGCGCTCGTCGAGCGGGCCGGGATCGATCCCGCGCTCGTGGACGACGTCATCGGCGGCTGTGTCACCCAGGTCGGGGACCAGTCGCTCAACATCACCCGGAACGCGGTGCTGGCCGCCGGATTCCCCGAGAGCGTGCCGGGCATGACGGTGGACCGGCAGTGCGGCTCGTCCCAGCAGGCCGCGCACATCGCGGCGCAGGGAGTGATCAGCGGAGCGTACGACATCGCAATCGCCTGCGGTGTGGAGTCGATGTCCCGGGTGCCGATGGGATCCAACGTGCTGCCGGGCAGCGATCCGTTCGGGCGGCGGCTCGGCGAGCGGTATCCGGAGGGTCTTGTCGGCCAGGGCATCAGTGCGGAGCTGATCGCCGCCCGCTGGAAGATCTCCCGGGAGGAGATGGACGCGTTCGCGCTGGAGTCGCACCGGAGGGCGGCGGGCGCGTGGGAGCGAGGGGAGTTCGACCGGGAGGTCGCCTGGGCCGGGCAGCGGGACGAGACCGTACGACCCGGAACGTCGGCTCAGGCGCTGGCCGGGCTTAGGCCTGCGTACTACGACCCCTCGGCCGAGCGGCGGTTCCCCGAAATCGGCTGGCAGGTCACGGCGGGCAACAGCTCACCGGTCAACGACGGCGCGGCGGCGCTGCTGGTCATGGGCGCGGATGTGGCGGAACGGCTGGGGCTGCTGCCGCGGGCCCGGTTCCACTCCGTCGCGGTGGTCGGTGACGATCCGCTGCTGATGCTTACGGCGATCATGCCGGCAACCGAGAAGGTGCTGGCCAGGGCCGGGCTCGCCATCGAGGACATCGATCTGTTCGAGGTGAACGAGGCATTCGCGTCGGTGGTCCTCGCCTGGCAGCGGGAGACGGGCGTGGACGCGGACAGGCTGAATGTGCGCGGCGGTGCGATCGCGATCGGGCACCCGCTGGGCGGCAGCGGGGCGCGCATCATGACGACGTTGCTGCACAACCTGGAGGACCGGGGCGGGCGGTACGGGCTGCAGACGATGTGCGAGGCGGGGGGTCTGGCGAACGCCACGATCATCGAACGTCTCTGAACGCTGCGGAACACGTACGAACGCGTCCGGCCGGCCCGGACCGGGAGCCCGGTCCGGGCCGGCCGTCGCGCTTGTCCAGAACGTTTGGATTCGCAACCGACCGTCCTAGAATGACCGCATGTCGAAGAGCGTCCAGTCGAAGAGCGGCCGGCCCCGGGAATGCTCCATCGCCGACGCGCTCGACCTGGTGGGCGAGCGCTGGACGCTGCTGGCGGTGCGCGAACTGAGCCACGGCGTACGGCGCTTCGACCAGATCGTCCGCAACACGGGGGCGTCCCGCGACATCCTGACGGCGAGACTGCGCAAGCTGGAGGCGGCAGGCGCGATCCGGCGGGAGCAGTACAACGAACATCCCCCGCGGTACGAGTACCACCTGACGCCGGCGGGCCAGGAGCTCGGCGACGTACTGCTGACGCTGATGAACTGGGGAGACCGGCACCTCAACTCCGACGACCCGCCGCTGAAGTGGCAGCACGCGTGCGGGCAGACGCTGGAGCCCAGGCTGATCTGCACGCACTGCGGCGAACCGGCGCGCAAGGGTGTGCACTCGCCCACGGGGCGCGGGGCACTGACTGCGGACTGAGCCCGCGAGTGGCTCATCGCCGGACCGTGGGACCGTGGTTCCGTCGCCGGGAGACGCCGGGAGACGCCGGGAGACGCCGGGAGACGCCGGGAGACGCCGGGAGACGCCGGAAGACGGCCGATAAGAGGAGACGTACATGTCGTATCCGGACCCGAAGTACGTGGACGGCAAGGGCGAGATCAGCGCCGAGTTCCGGCCCGCGGACACCCGGGCGAATCTGGAGAGCAGGAACGGAAGCCGCACGCACTACCTGGCCACCACTGCCTCCACGGGCGGGGAGTTCGGGCTCTACCGGATGGACATGGCTCCGAAGGCCGGCGGCCCGAAGACGCACTTCCACAAGTCGATCTCCGAGTCGTTCTTCATCATCGAGGGGACGGTGCGCCTCTACAACGGCGACAGCTGGATCGACGCGACCGCGGGCGACTTCCTGTACGTCCCCCAGGGCGGGCTGCACGCCTTCCGGAACGACTCGGACGCGCTCGCCTCGATGCTGCTGCTCTTCACGCCGGGTGCGCCCCGCGAGGAGTACTTCGAGAAGATCGCCGAGGTCGCCACCGAGTGGTCGCCCGAGCAGCAGGCGGAGTTCTTCATCAAGCACGACACCTACTGGACCGACTGACCCGCGTTCACGGCCCCTCTATGGCGCCAAGCCGGTCTTGAGGCCTGCGCCGCACAGCGGGACGACTGCCGTGCGGTCGGTCCAGGCGCCCGTGGCCGCCCAGCAGGCGACGCCCGTGGACTCGACGAACAGTCCGCGCGCGGCCAGATCCAGCTGGGCCGCCCGGATCTGCTCCTCCGTCACCGTAAGGAAGGTGCCACCCGATTCGCGTACCGCCCGCAGGATCTGCCGGGCCCTGGGCGGACGCGGGATGGCGATGCCCTCGGCGAGAGTGGGCCGCAGCGGCGCGCGTTCGTCCAGGAGCCCGTCGGCGCCGGCGTGGAAGGCGGCGGCCAGTGGGGACACCGCCTCGGCCTGGACCGCGATCAGGGCGGGGCGCCCGGCGATCAGCCCGTGGGCGTGGAGCTCGCTGAGGGCGAGCGCCGCGCCCAGGAGCAGTGTGCCGTTGCCGACGGGGACGACGATCGCCTCGGGGAGCCTGCCGCCGAGGTCCTCCCACAGTTCGTAGAGGTATGTCTTCGTGCCGTGCAGAAAGTACGGGTTATAGACATGACTTGCGTAGAAAATACCGTTTTGATCCGCCGCCGCTCGGGCCGCGTCCGCGGTGGCCTCACGGTCGCCCGGGACGAGTTCGAGATGCGCCCCGTGCGCCCGGATCTGCTCGACCTTCTTGGCCGAGGTGGCCTCGGGGACGTACACCGTGCAGTCCAGACCGGCCCGTGCGCAGTACGCGGCGACGGCCGTTCCCGCGTTTCCGCTGCTGTCCGCGATCACCCTCCGGGCCCCGAGGCGGCGGGCCAGTTCCACCAGCATCACCGCGCCGCGGTCCTTGAACGACAGCGTCGGCATCAGATAGTCGAGCTTGACGGAGACGGTCCCGGTGAGCGGTACGAGAGGGGTGCGGCCCTCACCGAGCGAGAGGGCGGGCGCGGCGAGCGGCAGCGCCTCCTCGTACCGCCACAGTGAGTTGACCCTGCCCGGCAGGGACTTGAGGTCGACCGGCAATGCGGTGAACTCCAGATCCCAGGGGCTGCCGCAGTCCGGGCAACGCCAGGCGGCAGCTTCGACGGGGGACCTGGTACCGCACTCCGGGCAGTGGTAGGAGATCATGGGTCGCCAGCATGGCAGCTGTGTGGCGCATGTGTTACGTCCCTCCCCGAGCCCTTGTGGGATTCCTATGGATCCGACAATCTTTCGCTCGGCAGGCGAGATGAGGACACAGCGAATACAGCTTGGATCCATTGTCATGGGCCTGCCGGACCCCCACAGCAGCGCACCACCAATGAGGAGGACCCCTCACATGTCAGTGATGCGTAATTCGCGTCGAAGACTTGCCGCAGCCAGCGCGATATCCGTCACCGCGCTGGCGATCGGCGCGACTTCCGCCCTCACGGCCAACGCGGCCGAGCCGACCCCCGTGGGCGTGATTCAGAACGCGGGAGCCCCCGGCGCCATCAAGGGCAGCTACATCGTCACACTCCGCGGGACCGCGGCCGACGCCGGATCGCTGGCGGGCAAGGCGCTCGCCGCGAAGTACGGCGCGAAGATCAAGAGGACGTACAACGCGGCGCTGAACGGCTACTCCGTTCAGCTCTCGGAGGCGCAGGCGAAGAAGTTCGCCGCGAACCCGGCCGTCGTCTCCGTCGTGCAGAACCGCGTCTTCAAGGCAACCGGCACCCAGCCGAACCCGCCGTCCTGGGGCCTGGACCGGATCGACCAGAAGAGCCGCCCGCTCAACCAGAGCTACACCTACCCGGACACCGCGGGCGAGGGGGTGACCGCGTACATCATCGACACCGGTGTACGGATCACCCACAGCGACTTCGGCGGCCGGGCGTCGTACGGCTATGACGCCATCGACAACGACAACACCGCGCAGGACGGCAACGGGCACGGCACGCACGTCGCCGCCAACGTCGCCGGCAACACCTACGGCGTCGCCAAGAAGGCCAAGATCGTGGGCGTCCGCGTCCTCGACAACTCGGGCTCGGGCACGACCGAGCAGGTCGTCGCGGGCATCGACTGGGTGACGCAGCACGCCGTCAAGCCGGCCGTCGCCAACATGAGCCTCGGCGGCGGAGTCGACACCGCGCTCGACACGGCGGTGCGCAACTCCATCGCCTCCGGCGTGACCTACGCGGTCGCGGCGGGCAACGACGGAGCCAACGCCTCCAACTACTCGCCCGCGCGGGTGGCGGAGGCCATCACGGTCGGCTCCTCGACCAGCACCGACGCCCGGTCCAGCTTCTCCAACTACGGAACCGCGCTGGACATCTTCGCCCCGGGCTCGTCGATCACCTCGGCCTGGAACACCAGCGACTCGGCGACGAACACGATCTCCGGTACGTCGATGGCCACCCCGCACGTCACGGGTGCGGCCGCGCTCTACCTGGCGGCCAACAAGACCGCGACCCCGGCCCAGGTCTCGGATGCCCTGACCAGCGCCGCGACCACCGGCCTGGTGACCAACCCGGGCACCGGTTCCCCGAACCGTCTGCTGTACGTCGGCACCGGCTCCACCCAGCCTCCGGGCCCGAAGTTCGAGAACACCGCGGACTACACGATCAGCGACAACTCCACGGTGGAGTCGCCGATCACCGTCAGCGGCGTCGCCGGTAACGCGCCGTCCGGCCTGAGCGTGCCGGTCGACATCAAGCACACGTACATCGGCGACCTGCGCATCGACCTGGTCGCGCCGGACGGGACGGTCTACAACCTGAAGGCGTACGGGTCCGGCGGCAGCACGGACAACGTGATCACTACGTACACGGTGAACGCGTCGTCCGAGGTCGCGAACGGCACGTGGAAGCTGCGGGTCAGTGACAACGCTGCGCAGGACGTCGGCAAGATCGACTCCTGGGCTCTGCAGTTCTGAAGTCTGAGCCGGTTCTGACCCGATTCTGAGCTGATTGAGCTCATTGGGCTGAATCGGGACTGGTTCAGGACTGGTTCGGTGGGGGGCGGTCGCCGCGGCGACCGCCCCCCACACTCGGTTCGCGGGCAGTCCCCGAGTAGGATCCGCGCGCCTGTTCGCGTGAGCCGGCCGAGTCCGGATGAGGAGCACTTTCCCGTGGCCATGTACCCGCCCCCGTACAACGCCCCGTACACCCCCGCAAGGCCGCCGTCCGTGAACGGGCTCGCCATCGCGTCCCTGGTGCTCGGGATCGTGTGCTGCATCCCCCCGCTCGGTCTGATCCTGGGCCTGATCGCCCTCTCCCAGATCAGCCGGAGGGGCCAGCGCGGCAAGGGCATGGCGATCGCGGGGAGCATCCTCTCCGGGATCAGTACGGCTCTGCTCGCCGTGGCCTTCGCCACCGGCGGGATCAGCGACGCCTGGAACGGCTTCCGGGACGGGATGGACGAGGCGAGCCGCTCGCGCAGCACGCTCGACCTGCGCAAGGGGGACTGCTTCACCGTCCCCGGCGAGCTGGAGCGGGAGACAGCGAGCGTGCGGGTGGTCGACTGCGCCAAGGAGCACGAAGGCGAGGTCACGGGCTCCTTCAAGCTTGACCGGTTCGACGCCTGGCCCGGCGAGGCCGCGGTCGAGCCGGTGGCCGAGAGCCGCTGCGAGGAGATCAACAACGCGTACGTGTCGGACGCCTCGGCCGTGCCCGACAATGTGGACATGTACTACTACATGCCGAGCAAGCGGAGTTGGCGTCTCGGCGACCGCTCGGTGACCTGCGCACTCGCTGCCACGGAAGGCAAGCTCACGGGCTCCCTGAAGGCCGGGAGCACCCCCGCGGCCGAAGAGTCCGGCGGAACGTCCGGCGATGGGACCGGCAACGAGATCGGCGGAACATCCGGCGAAGAGACCGGCGACGAGACCGGAGCCTGAGCCACTGACGGCCCAGGCACCGAACTCGCCCGGCTCCCGCCCGGCTCGACCGGACAGGCTCTAGCTGCGCGAAAGTCCGCGGTCGACAGCGGTCATCAGCTCACCCTCCGCCGTGTCCCCGTCCAGGGACCAGAACATCGCGCCGCCGAGACCTCGTTCGCGGATGTACGAGGTCTTGGTGCGCAGCACCTGCGGATCGTCGTACGTCCACAGGGTTGTGCCGTCGAAGAGCCACGCATGGCCGCCCCGCCGGTCCCGGTGGAGTGTGTACGTTCCCGAGTCGGCCAGCTTCTTGAGGGCCTTGTAGTCCTCGTAACCGGCCGCCCAGGTCGCGGGAGCCGGGGCCTGCGCCGGCTGGTTCAGGCCGTCGCCACCGCCGCTCACACCCGCCCAGCCCTGGCCGTAGAAGGGGATGCCCATCACCAGCTTGCGGGCGGGCGCGCCGCGGCGCAGCCAGTCACGCACAGTCTGGTCGACGCTGAAGTCGCCGCGCGCGTACAGGGCGGACTGCTGGGCGGTTCTCTTCTCGCCCGACACATGGAAGTCGTAGCCCTGGAGGTTGACGAAGTCGAGGTCGCGCATGATCCTGCGGACCTCGAAGCCCGCGTCGATCTTCGCGGGAGCCGTCGGCACAAAAGCGGTGAGTTCGTAGTGCTTACGCTTTTTGAGGGACTTTCCGTATGTGTTGAGCTGCGTCCTGAACTCCCGTACCAGCGCGGTGAAGTTCTGCTTGTCCTCCGGCCGGAAGACGGTGTCGGTGTCGCCCGCCGAGCCCGGCCACTCCCAGTCCAGATCCACGCCGTCGAAGAGCCCGGCCGCCGCGCCTGCCCCGCCGCGTGCTCCGTCGACAGGCAGATTGCCCTTGATGTAGAGGTCGATGCAGGAGGACACGAAGGCCCTGCGGGACGCGGGGGTGCGGGCGGCGTCCGAGAAGTGCGTCGACCAGCTCCAGCCGCCGAGGGAGATCAGCACCTTGAGGCCGGGGTGCTTGGCCTTGAGCTCGCGCAACTGGTTGAAGTTTCCTGCGAGGGGCTGTTCGGCGGTGTCGGCAACGCCGTCCACCGAGCCGGCGGCGTCCAGCGGGCGGACGTAGTCGGCCCAGGCGTCCGCCTCGCCGGGGATGTTGCCGGTGAAGCATGTGCCGTCGGAACTGACGTTGCCGAAGGCGTAGTTGATGTGGGTGAGCTTGGCGGCCTGGCCACTGGTGTCCAGGTCCTTGACCTGGAAGTTGCGGCCGTAGACGCCCCATTGGGTGAAGTAGCCGACGCGTTTGTACGCGGGCTTGCCGTGACTTGCGCCGTGGTCGGGGGCGGCGGATGCGCCGGGCGCGAGGGCGGCGAGGAGGGCGAGGGAGCAGGCGGCAACGGCCGTCCCGGCAAGGGATCTTCGGCAGGTTCGAAGCATGGGCAGGAACGTATTGGTCTGGACCATTGCGGTCAAGGGTTCGGGCGTGGAATGGCGCCGAAGCGATGCCGGGAAGGGGCGTCGAGGGGCGCCGAGTGGCGCCGGGGGTCATGACTGGCGCGATGCTGGAAGGGGTGCCGCAAGCCACAAGGGGCGCCGCCGGAGAGATGCTCATACCCGCGGTAAACACCTGCGTAACGGCAAGTCATCACTTCGGGTGAAACTTTGGCCCATGCTTGCGGTCAACAACCCAGGGTTGCCACGCTGTTGCTGTCTGTCAACCTGTTGGGAGTGGCCAGTGACATTCGGTGAGCAGCCCGCCTATCTGCGCGTTGCGAGCGATCTCCGCCAGAAGATCGTCAACGGCGCGCTGCCGCCGCACACCCGACTTCCCTCGCAGGCCCGCATTCGCGAGGAGTACGGAGTCTCGGACACCGTCGCCCTGGAGGCGCGCAAAGTCCTGATGGCGGAGGGCCTGGTCGAGGGCCGCTCCGGCTCCGGCACCTATGTCCGCGAGCGGCCGGTCCCGCGCCGGATCGCCCGCTCCGGCTACCGGCCGCCGGCCGGCGCCAACCCCTTTCGTCAGGAGCAGGCCGACGAGGCGAGCCGGGGCACCTGGGAGTCCAGCAGCGAGCAGGAGGTGGCCGGTCCGGAGATCGCCGCCCGGCTCGGTGTCGAGCTCGGCGCCCGAGTGATGCGTACGCGCTATGTGTTCCGGGACGCGGGCGAGGCGATGATGCTCTCCACCTCCTGGGAGCCTCTCGAGGTCACCGGGCGCACACCGGTGATGCTGCCGGAGGAGGGTCCGCTGGGCGGCTGCGGGGTTGTCGAGCGAATGGCCGCCATCGATGTCGTCGTGGACAACGTGGCGGAGGAGGTCGGCGCCCGGCCCGGGCTCGCGGAGGAGCTTCTGGCGCTCGGCGGCGTACCGGGCCATGTGGTGATGGTCGTCGAGCGGACCTACTACGCATCGGGACGCGCGGTCGAGACGGCGGACGTCGTCGTCCCGGCCGACCGCTTCCGGATCGCATACCACCTGCCGGTGAAGTGAAGCCGGATTGCCGGTGATTGCCTGCGAGGCACCCCTGTGGGGTGACCCTGTGAGGTGACCGGTAGCCGGACAGTGCGTCCGGCTACCGTGACCACGAGTTAACGGCACACGGCGTCCCGTAACGCCCGGGCAATGCCCCACTGCGACGGCCTGTCACGTCCCGCTCCTACCTTCCGGTCCGTACGCGCCCCACCGCCCCGCACAGGGGCCGACGAACGGGAAGCCGCCGATGACGGACACCGCCACGCCCACTCAGGCACCCCAGCAGGAACAACCGAAGCGCAGTTACGCGAAGCTCGCCGCCGACGAGAGCCGTGAGGACTACTCGCTGCGCTATGCGCCGCACTCCTTCCGGCGCTGGTCGCCCTCGATGGTCGCGGGCACCGCGCTCGGAGGCATCGCCTATCTCGCGGACTTCGCGATCGGCGCGTCGATCGTCTTCACCTACGGATTCACCAGCGGGCTCGCCGCCATCCTCACCGCCGCGGTGATCATCTTCCTCACCGGGATACCGATCGCCCGAGCCTGCGCGAAGTACGGCCTGGACATGGATCTCGTCACGCGCGGCGCCGGGTTCGGCTACTTCGGCTCCACCCTCACCTCGCTCATCTACGCCTCGTTCACCTTCATCTTCTTCGCGCTCGAAGGCTCGATCATGGCTCAGGCCATGCACCAGGCCGTCGGACTGCCCGTTCAGATCGGCTATCTGATCACTACGCTGATCGTCATCCCGATCGTCTTCAAGGGGATGGGCGCGCTGGCGAAGGTGCAGGCGTGGACGCAGCCGGTCTGGATCATCGGCATGGTGCTGCCCTTCGTGGTGCTGGCCTTCGAAGCGCCGGACGCCTGGGGCGCGTTCGGCTCCTTCGGCGGTACGGAAGGGGCCGGCTCGGGCTTCTCCTGGATCGGTTTCGGCCTCGGCACCGGTGTGGCTCTCTCCCTGATCGCCCAGATCGGAGAACAGGCCGACTACCTGCGGTTCATGCCGGCCAAGACCGAAGAGAACAAGCGCCGTTGGAATCTGGCCGTTCTCGCCGCCGGGCCCGGCTGGGTGATCATCGGCGCGGCCAAGCAGCTCGGCGGTGCCTTCCTCGCCTTCGTCGCGCTGGAGGCGGTGGGCAAGACGCACGCCCTGGAGCCGATCGCCCCGCAGATCGAGGCGCTCAAGCCCTGGCTCGGCTCGGTCGCTCTGCCCGCCGCCGCGCTCTTCGTGATCGTCTCGCAGATCAAGATCAATGTGACCAACGCCTACAGCGGCTCGCTGTCCTGGTCGAACTTCTTCTCCCGCATCACCCACCGGCACCCGGGCCGGGTCTGGTACATCTTCCTCAACCTCGCCATCGCGCTGACGCTGATGGAGATGAACATGTTCGCAGCCCTGGGCAAGCTGCTCGGCTTCTACTCGAACGTGGGCATCGCCTGGATCGCGGCCGTCGCCGCCGACCTCGTCATCAACAAGCGGGCGGGGTGGAGCCCCAAGTACATCGAGTTCAAGCGGGCGTATCTGTATGCCGTGAACCCGGCCGGGTTCGGTGCGATGGCCATCGCGTCGACCGTCTCGATCCTCGCCTTCTTCGGGCTCTTCGGCAGGTATGCCGAGGCCTTCTCCACCTTCATCGCGGCCGGACTCGCGCTGATCCTCTGCCCGTTGATCGCGTGGGCGACGAAGGGGAAGTACTACCTGGCCCGCCCCAACACGGTGAACGGGCCGGACGTGGTGGTGGAGGATGTCACCGCCACCCACACCTGCGCGGTGTGCGAGACGGCGTACGAACTCCCCGACATCGCGGACTGCCCGGTCCAGTCCGGCCCCATCTGCTCGCTGTGCTGCTCGCTGGACGCCGAGTGCGGTGATGTCTGCCGCAAGGATCCGGCGGCCGGTCCGGTCCTGATGCCGATGCCGACGATGCCGTCTGCCGCCTCGTAACGCGGGGCGGTCAGGGCGGCCGGAACCAGCCAGACGGGGCGTATCCAGTCGGGTACGCCCCGCTTTCCTGTCTCTTTGTGAAAACCCGTATCCGCTGAGTAAAGGTCAGGCGTACGGTCGGGCATATGCGTAGTGCGGTTTCCTGGCGATCGTTATGGACAAGCGGACCTGCCGAGGGAGGGGCGCGATGAACGACACCGGCCCTGTCCTGCCCTGGCTGGTCATACGGCAGGACGACAACGGCAATCGCTATCGCGTCGGCAGGTACGCCACCAGGGACGAGGCCCAGCAGATAGTGGACACACTCGACGGCCGCGGACACAAGCAGCTCTACTGGGTCGAGCGTATCGGGCAGACGACGCACTAGGCCCTGTCCGGACCGCGGGCGATCCTGTGGGCGGGCCGCGGCCCGCCCACAGGTGTGTCCCGTCGCGGGCCATATGCTCCGGCACATGAGCGATCGTGTCGTGGTGGTGGCCGGAGCGGTGTACGACCGGGGGCGGCTGCTGGCCGCACGCCGCAGCGCCCCCGAAGAGCTCGCAGGACGCTGGGAACTGCCCGGCGGCAAGTTGGAACCCGGCGAGAGCCCCGAACAGGGCCTGGTGCGCGAGCTCCGCGAGGAACTGGGCGTCGAGACGGAGCCGCTGGAGCGGATTCCCGGCGAGTGGCCGCTCAAGCCCGGTTATGTCCTGCAGGTGTGGACGGCCCGGCTGCTCTCCGGGGAGCCGCGGCCGCTGGAGGACCATGACGAACTGCGCTGGCTCGCACCGCACGAAACGGACGCCGTCGACTGGCTCGACCAGGACCGGCCCGCCGTGGCGGAGGCGGCCCGGCTACTGAGCGAGAGTGCCGCCCGGCTACCGCGCGAAAGCCGTGAGTGAAAGCCGTGAGCAAACGCCCTGAGTGAAAGCCGTGAGTGAAGGCCCTGGGCGAAGGGCGTGCGACTGCGCCCACAACCGGCGCGTACGCCGTTCGTACCACCGTGCGCCCATTGCCGTGCCGACTGGATACCTCGCCCTAAATATCGGGTATGTGCTGATTAACCCCCCGAAATAGGGCGTGGGTCTGCTGCTGGACTCGGGAAGTGAGCGGCGTGATCGACACTGAAGGCGAATGCGCCGAGTGGACTTTCCCTGCCGAGCCCGACGCCGTGCGCACCGCTCGGCATGTCGTGCGCGACACCCTCCGCTCCTGGGGACTGGACTCGGTTGTCGGCGATGTGACCGTGCTGCTGGTCAGTGAGCTGGTGACCAATTCCCTGCGGTACGCATCGGGCCCGATCGGGGTCCGGCTGTGCCGGCCCGACCCCGGCCAGAGTGCCCCCAGCCTGCTCGTCGAAGTCTCCGATCCGCTTCCGGATCCCCCCACCGAACGCCCCGCGGCACCCGATGACGAGGGAGGCCGCGGGCTGCAGCTCGTGGCTTGCTCCGCCCGTCGCTGGGGCACGCGCAAAGGCAGAACCGGCAAGACCGTGTGGTTCGAGCTGCCTCTGACTGGTTAGAAGGTGAAGGGACACCGATCAGGCCGGACTCGGTTCCGGCCTGAACCGGACTCGGCCGAAAATGAACGAGACCGTGCTGTGATCGTGAACGCCGTGTCGATCGGGGCCGTAGTGCTGAATACTGCGGTCATGGCCGGTCCGGTGCGGTGAGCTGGAGGGGACGGTCGCGTGAGCGAAATACCTGAGACGGCGAGCAATGTCGTGTGGCAGAGCAGCCCGCCTGGCTCGATCTATGACTACATCAAGGTTGCTTCCTTCTCGATCGGCGCCGACGGGCTGGTCGACCAGTGGAGTCGCCGTGCGGTGGATCTCTTCGGCATCACGGCGGAGGAGGTCAGGGGCAAGGATCCGGTCGAAGTCTTCATGCCCGCGGAGCTGCGCCCGCGCGGCCATCGGCAGGTGGCCGAGATCCTCGACGGCAAGGAGTGGACGGGCCTGGTCCCCTTCCGTATGCCGGGCGGGGGTGGAGCACACGGCGTCGCCGAGGTCTATGTGATGCCGAGTGAGACGGAGAGCGGCGACAGGGCTGCGCTCTGTATCGTCGTCGACGTCCGCGCACTGCGGCGGATCGAGACGGACCTTGCCGCTTCGCAGGCGATTTTCGGCCAATCTCCTTTCGGCTTCCTTCTGTTCGGCACGGACCTCACGGTGCAGCGCACCAACGCGCGCTTCGCCGCCGTCTTCGGAGGCAAGGCCGACGACCATCGGGGACGCACGGTCCACGACTATCTCTCCCGGCCCGAGGCGGAGCGGATGAACGCCTCGCTGCGCCGGGTCCTGGAGACCGGCGAATCCGCCATCGACCTCCAGATCGTCGGCGCCGTACCCGGCAGCACGGAGCGCAGGCACTGGTCGATCAACCTCTACCGCGTGCACAGCGGATCGGGCCGGCCCATCGGAGTGGCCGGAGTCGGCACCGATGTGACCCGTCGTCATATCGCCGCCCGCGAGGCCGCCAGCGCCCGGCGCAATCTCGCCCTCCTCAATGAGGCCAGCGCCCGCATCGGCAACTCCCTCGACCTGGAGACCACCGCCCGCGAGCTCCTCGACGTCGCCGTCCCCGGCTTCTGCGACCTGGCCTCCGTCGACCTCTACCAAGGTCTGCTCACCGGCGACGAGGCCCCGCCCGGGAGAGCGGACGGCAGCGCCGAGCTGCGCCGGGTCGCCTTCGCCAGTGCCGTCTCCGACGCCCCGTTGGTCACCACGCCGGGCTGGGGCCCGAAGGGCAGCGCCCCCACCGCGGTCGGTGCGGTCCACCGCTATCCCTTCAACTCGCCCTGCGCCGGCGCCCTGCGCACCGCCCGGGTCAAGTCGATCCCGGGCGAGGACGGCACCCTCGTCCAGTCCACGCTCGCGGTGCCGATGGTCGCGCACGACACCGTCGTCGGCCTGGTGCAGTTCTCCCGTACGAAGGGGAGCGAGCCCTTCGGGGAACGGGACCAGGCGCTCGCCGTCGAGCTCGCCGCCCGCGCCGCCGTCTGTATCGACAACGCCCGGCTGTATCGCAGGGAGCACGAGCGGGCGCTGATCCTCCAGCGCAGCCTCCTCCCGCCCGGTGACCCCGAGGCCGCGGGGCTGGACATCGCCTGCCGCTATCTCCCCGGCAACACGGCCACCGAGGTCGGCGGAGACTGGTTCGACGTCATCGAGCTCCCCGGCCACCGCACCGCCCTGGTCGTGGGCGATGTGATGGGCCGTGGCCTGCGGGCCGCGGTGGCCATGGGTGAACTCCGCACCGCCGTACGGACCTTGGCGCTGCTCGACCTGGAGCCGGCCGAAGTGCTCTCCGCGCTCGACGAGATCGCCCGCGGCCTCGGCAGCCCCAGCGGCGCCCAGCAGGCCTCCCGCGTCGCCCACAAGTCCCGCGACGCCGACCTCTCGGAGGTCTATCTCGCGACCTGTGTCTACGCCGTCTACGACCCCGTCACCCGGCGCTGCACCTTCGCCAACGCCGGCCATCTGCCCCCCGTCCTGGTCGAACCGGGCGAGGAGGCACTGCTGCTCGACGTGCCGCCCGGGATGCCGCTCGGCGTGGGCGGCGAGCCCTTCGAGGAGGTCGAGGTCGAGCTCCCCGAGGACGCGCTGCTCGCCCTCTACACCGACGGGCTCGTCGAGTCCCGCGACCACCCCCTCGACGAGGGACTGCGGGCCTTCCGCACCGCGCTCACCAATCCGGTACGTCCCCTGGAAGACGTCTGCGACCACGTGCTGAACACTCTCGACACCCGGCACGGCGAGGACGACATCGCACTGCTCATGGCCCGCATCCAGGGACTGCCCCTGGAGGCCGTCGGCGACTGGCTGCTGCCGCGCGAACCCCGCTCGGTGGGCCGTGCCCGGGAGCTGGCCCGCGCCCAACTCGTCGCCTGGGACCTCGAAGCGCTGGTGGACACGGTCGAGCTGCTGGTCAGCGAGCTGGTCACCAACGCGCTGCGGTACGGCGAGGGTGAGATCCGGCTCCGGCTGCTGCGGGACCGCACCCTGGTCTGTGAGGTGTGGGACGCGGGCCTGGTCCAGCCCCGGCGGCGACGCGCGCGCGACACCGACGAGGGCGGCCGCGGGCTGCAGCTGGTCGGGCTGCTGAGCGCGGCCTGGGGCTCGCGCAGGACCCCCCGCGGCAAGACGGTCTGGTTCGAACTGGCCCTGCCCGACGGGGACTCGACGGCCGAGCCCACGGTCGAGCAGCTGCTCAGCATGTTCTGACAAGCGGGCACTGCGGGAGCGTTGTCAGAGACGTGATCTAACCTTGCGAGGCATGGGGGAAGACAACGGGGTGGGAATGCGCGAGCGCGCAAGGGCGCTGCTCGCGGCTTCGGGCGCGCGTGCGCTGGTACGAAAGTGGCGCAGCCGCCGCATGAGTTGGCCGAGGCGGATCGCCCTGGCGCTGGCAGTCCTGCTGGTCGTCCCGGTCGTCGCCGGCGCGGTCGCGCTGCGCGTCAATTACGCCGGCGACATTGCGGAAGGCACGACGACGCGCGGCAAGGACGCGGTGTGGCTCGGCCACGCCTGGGTGGACGGCCGGAAGAAGGACGCCGATGTCGACGCCTTCGCCGCGCGGATACGGGGGAGCGGGATCCGGGACCTCTATGTCCACGCCGGGCCGCTGGAGCACGACGGGTCACTGCCCGCCGACCGCTATCCACGGGCGCGGTGGCTGATCGACGCCGTCCACCGGAAGATCCCCGGCATACGCGTCCAGGCCTGGCTCGGCGACGAGCTCGCGAGCGAAGGCCCGGACGGACTGAAGCTGCCCGACTCCGGCACCCGCGCCGCCGTCGTGCGCTCCACCGCCCAGATCCTGGACGCGGGCTTCGACGGCGTGCACTTCGACCTGGAGCCGCTGCACTCGGGGGACGGTGACTATCTGTCCCTGCTGGACGATCTGCGCGAGCTGACGCGCGCCCGCAAGGTCCCGCTGTCCGTCGCCGCCCACCAGATAGATCCGCTCCCGGCGCTGCATGCCGTGAGGGGCGGGCTCACCGGGCACCCCAAGTGGTGGTCGCAGAAATTCTTCGGCCAGGTTGCCCGCCGGGTCGACCAGATAGCCGTGATGTCGTACGACACCGGCATCCCGCTGGAGAGTCTGTACGGCGGCTATGTCGCGCAGCAGACCGCGCTCGCCCTCGAAGTCACGCCCGAGGACACCGATCTGCTCATGGGCCTGCCCTTCTTCCACGAGGACGACATCGGCCACTGGGAGAACGCCGAAACGGTAGCGGCCGCGATCCGCGGCACCCGGCTGGGACTTGGGCGCACGGACCGCGACCGCGAGCGCTTCGGGGTCGCGCTCTATGTCGACTTCGCGGCGGAGGAGGCCGACTGGCAGGCGTACCGGAAGGACTGGGGAGAGCACGGCTACTCCGCGCCGTAGGGCGCACGGCAGCCGCCCGGCCGCCGCGCAGGGTGCCCGCCCTCGCGCAGCGGCCCGGCGGACCGGGGCCCGACGGATCGGGGCCCGGCGGACCGGGGCCCCGAGGTGATGCCCGGACAGGACCTATTCGGCGCCGCGGCGCTTGATCTTGTTGCCGAGCCACACCAGCGGGTCGTACTTCCGGTCCACCGCCCGCTCCTTCAGCGGGATCAGCGCATTGTCAGTGATCTTGATGCCCTCGGGGCACACCTCGGTACAGCACTTCGTGATGTTGCAGTAGCCGAGGCCGTGTTCGTCCTGGGCGGTCTTCCTGCGGTCCAGGCCCGTCTCCGCCGCCGCGTCCAGCGGGTGCATGTCCAGCTCCGCCACCCGCATCAGAAAGCGCGGACCGGCGAACGCTTCCTTGTTCTCCTCGTGGTCGCGCACCACATGGCAGGTGTCCTGGCACAGGAAGCACTCGATGCACTTGCGGAACTCCTGCGAGCGGTCCACATCCATCTGCTGCATCCGGTACTCCCCGGCCGCGACACCCGGCGGCGGCACGAAGGACGGCACCTCCCGTGCCTTCGTGTAGTTGAAGCTCACGTCGGTCACCAGGTCGCGCACCACGGGGAACGCCCGCAGTGGCGTCACCGTGATCGTCTCCTCGCGCGAGAAGACCGACATCCGGGTCATGCACATCAGCCGCGGCCGCCCGTTGATCTCCGCGCTGCACGAACCGCACTTGCCCGCCTTGCAGTTCCAGCGGACCGCGAGATCGGAGGCCTGGGTTGCCTGGAGGCGATGGATGATGTCGAGGACGACCTCGCCTTCATTGACCTCGACGGCGAAGTCCTCCAGCGCCCCGCCGTCCTGATCGCCCCGCCACACCTTGAAGCTGGCTACGTACTGAGTAGCTGCGGTCGAACTCACTCGTAGAGCTCCTCTTCGGCGAGGTACTTGACCAGCTCCTCCTTCTCGAAGAGAGCGAGCAGGTCCGGACGGATCGGTTCAGTGGTCTTCCGTTCGAGCGCGATCTGGCCGCGCACCGGATCGGTGGCCGCCAACCCGCCCGAGGAATCGATCAGATGGCACAGCAGATTGACCCGCCGCCACTCGCGCTCCATGGTCGGGCAGTCCTCGCGGGTGTGCCCGCCGCGGCTCTCCGTGCGCTCCAGCGCCGCCCGTGCGATGCACTCGCTGACCAGCAGCATGTTCCGGAGGTCGAGAGCGAGATGCCAGCCGGGGTTGAACTGCCGGTGCCCCTCGACGCCGGCGCGCCGTGCCCGTACCCGCAGATTCGCCAGCTTCTTGAGCGCCTGCGCCATCTCCGCCTCACGCCGGATGATGCCGACCAGGTCGTTCATCGTCTGCTGGAGCTCCTGGTGGAGGGTGTACGGATTCTCGGGCTGCGCGCCCTCCTCGGGGCCCTCCGCGCTGAACGGACGCAGCGCCTCCGCCGCGGCCGTGTCGATCTGGGTCTCCTCCAGCGGCGGGCGTTCGGCGAGTCCTTCGGCGTACTCGGCCGCGTGCTGACCCGCCCGTCGGCCGAATACCAGCAGGTCGGAGAGGGAATTTCCGCCGAGCCTGTTGGAGCCGTGCATCCCGCCCGCGACCTCGCCCGCCGCGAACAGACCGGGGACGCCGACCGCCGCGGCGGTGTCGGATTCGACGGCGATGCCGCCCATCACGTAGTGACAGGTCGGTCCGACCTCCATCGCCTCCGCCGTGATGTCGACGTCCGCCAGCTCCTTGAACTGGTGGTACATCGACGGCAGTCGGCGCCGGATGACCTCGGCCGGCATCCGGGTCGACACATCGAGGAAGACGCCGCCGTGCGGGGAGCCGCGGCCCGCCTTCACTTCGGAGTTGATGGCGCGGGCCACCTCGTCGCGCGGCAGCAGCTCGGGAGGACGCCGGTTGTGGTCCGGGTCCTCGTACCAGCGGTCGCCCTCCTCCTCCGACTGCGCGTACTTCTCCTTGAACACATCCGGGACGTAGTCGAACATGAACCGTTTGCCCTCGGAGTTGCGCAGCACCCCGCCGTCGCCACGCACCGACTCGGTGACCAGGATGCCCTTCACCGAGGGCGGCCAGACCATCCCGGTCGGATGGAACTGCACGAACTCCATGTTCAGCAGCGGCGCGCCCGCGAGCAGCGCCAGCGCCTGCCCGTCACCGGTGTACTCCCACGAGTTGGAGGTCACCTTGAAGGACTTGCCGATGCCGCCGGTGGACAGCACCACGGACGGCGCCTCCAGTACGAAGAAGCGCCCGGACTCGCGCTCGTAACAGAACGCGCCGGCGACCCTTTCCCCGTCCTTGAGCACGCGGGTGACCGTGCACTCCTGGAAGACCTTCAACCGGGCTTCGTAGTCGCCGAATTCGGCCTTGTCCTCCTGCTGCAGCGAGACGATCTTCTGTTGCAGCGTACGGATCAGCTCCAGGCCCGTCCGGTCGCCGACGTGCGCGAGGCGCGGGTACTCGTGTCCGCCGAAGTTGCGCTGGGAGATCTTCCCGTCGGCCGTGCGGTCGAAGAGCGCGCCCCAGGTCTCCAGCTCCCAGACCCGGTCCGGTGCCTCGCGCGCGTGCAGCTCGGCCATCCGCCACTGGTTGAGGAACTTCCCGCCGCGCATGGTGTCGCGGAAGTGCACCTGCCAGTTGTCCCCGGCGTTCACATTGCCCATGGAGGCGGCGATGCCGCCCTCGGCCATCACCGTGTGGGCCTTGCCGAAGAGGGACTTGCAGATCACGGCCGTCCGGGCACCCCGCTCGCGCGCCTCGATGGCGGCCCGCAGTCCCGCGCCGCCCGCGCCCACCACCACGACGTCCCACTGCTGCCGTTCGAGTTGCGTCATGTACAAGGCCCCTTCAACTAAAAGAGTCGCGGATCGTCGAAGGCGCCGGACGCGACGAGATAGACGTAGAAGTCGGCGAGCGCCACGCTGATCAGCGAGGCCCAGGCGAGCAGCATGTGGCGCTCGTTGAGCCTGCCGACCCAGCCCCACAGGCGGTAGCGCACCGGATGCTTGGAGAAGTGCCTGAGACGGCCGCCGATGATGTGTCTGCAGGAGTGGCAGGAGAGGGTGTACGCCCAGATCAGCACGATGTTGATCACGAAGACGATCGTGCCGAGGCCCATATGACCCCAGGCGTAGTGCTCGTCGCGGAAGGACAGCACGGTGTCGTACGTGAGGATCGAGGCGACCGGCAGCGCCGCGTAGAAGAAGTACCGGTGGATGTTCTGCAGGATCAGCGGGAAGCGGGTCTCGCCGGTGTACTTCTTGTGCGGCTCGGCGACCGCGCAGGCCGGTGGTGAGGCCCAGAAGCCCCGGTAGTAGGCCTTGCGGTAGTAGTAGCAGGTCAGCCGGAAGCCCAGCGGGAAGATCAGGATCAGCAGCGCCGGGGACAGGCCCCACCAGCTGCCGAAGATCTCCCAGTTGGGGCCGCCGCGCATCGTCTCGCAGTTCTCCGCGAGGCAGGGGGAGTAGAACGGCGAGACATACGGCGCCGCGTAGTAGTCGGCGTTGGCGAATGCACGCCAGGTCGAGTAGACGATGAAGGCGAGCAGCCCGGCGGCGGTCAGCGCGGGCGACAGCCACCAGCGGTCGGTCCGCAGATGGCGGGGGCCGATGGCGGCGCGCGTCGCCGCATGTACGCCTGTATTGATTTGTGGTGGTTCAGTGCCTGTGGCCAACGAGGTCTCCTAGGGGGCGTGTCGGTCGCGCGCGCCCAGGCCCTCGTCGTCCGAGTCCGTCCACAGCGCGTGGTTGTACGGGGCGTCGGGAATGGTGACCAGCTCGGGACGGCCCGCTTGCTTCGGCTCGGCAGCGGTGACGGGGCCACGCAGCTGATCGACGGTGCGCTCCAGCTCTCCGACACGCTGGACGAGCTCGTCGAGGCGCTGCTTGATCGCCGTCAGATCTTCCTGCTGGGACATGACTTGCCCTCACTTCCGCAGGGTGCGGTGGCATCGCTCATGCGCCAGCGAGTGTTGCGCGTCACATCCCCGCTTGTGAAGGGATGTGCAGGGATTGATCGGCGCATGGGCTTGCAGCGCGCCCCTTGTGGCTGGTTTCTCACTCCCCCCATTTTCTCCCTTTTGGTGACACTATGCCCGTCTCTTCGTTGGGCTGCACGGGTGGCGTTGGGGGCGCGCACCGCCGTGTCGCCGCCGCCCGCCGGTTCCCGTCCACTTCAGTGGACGGGAACCGATGTGATCATCGCTAAATGTCAGAAAACAGGACGAAGAGGTACAAGTCATGTCCCAGGTCGATGCGCCACGCGGGAGGACTTGCTCCCGGACGCTCCGCTCCGTCGCACTGCTCACCAGCGGGGTGCTCTCCCTCCCGGTCCTGACGGGCTGCGCTTCGGACGAGGCCGAGAACACCGGAAAGGCCGCGGCCCAGGACATCGCGGCCACCAGGCGGGACCGGATCGCCGACGGGGGCTCCCTGCGCTGGGCGATCGACGCGTTGCCCACCACGCTCAATGTCTTCCAGGCCGACGCCGACGCCGCCACCACGCGCGTCGCGGGGGCCGTGCTCCCCTCCCTCTTCGTCCTCGACAAGAGCGGCAGCCCGCGGCGCAACCCCGACTACGTCGAGTCCGCCAAGGTCGTCAAGCGCGAGCCCAAGCAGGTCGTTCTGTACAAGCTCAACCAGCAGGCGGTGTGGAGCGACGGCCGGGAGATCGGCGCGGCGGACTTCGTCGCCCAGTGGCGTGCGCTGAACGGGAAGGACTCGGCCTACTGGACCGCGCGCAATGCCGGGTACGAGCGGATCGAGAAGATCGAGAAGGGTGCCGACGACCTCGAGGTCAAGATCACCTTCAAGAAGCCCTACGCGGACTGGAAGTCCCTCTTCACCCCGCTGTATCCGAAGGAAGTGACCGGGACCCCGGCCTCCTTCAACGACGGGGCCCGCAGCACGCTCAAGTCGACGGCCGGTCCCTTCCAGCTGAAGTCCGTCGACCGCAAGGCCGGCACCACCACCCTCGTACGCAATCCCCGCTGGTGGGGGCAGCAGGCCAAGCTGGACCGGCTGGTGCTCACCGAGGTGCCGCGCGAGAAGCGGGCCGCGGCGCTTGTCGAAGGCACGCTCGATCTCGCGGACGTCGACCGGAGCACGGCGGACCGTATCGTCCTCGCGGCACGGGACAAGGGCTCGAAGAAGGCCCACGGACCGGGCGCCGCCGTCGCCGAGTCCGAGGCGATCGAGGCGTACACCGCCGAGGAGAGCGCCCTGCGCCGCTATGTGGTCCGCAAGTCGCTGGAGCCCGCGTACACCCAGCTCGCGCTCAACGGTGAGACGGGGCCGCTGGCCGACGACCGGGTGCGCCGCGCCGTGGCCCGCGCGCTGAACCGCAAGGAATTGGCCGAGACCGTACTGACCCCGCTCGGCCTGCCCGCCACGCCGCCCGGCAGCCATCTGGCACTGGTCGGCCAGCGGGCGTACAAGGACAACAGCGCCGCGCTCGGTGAGCAGAACACGGAGGAGGCGCAGGCGCTGCTGGCCGACGCGGGCTGGACGACTGACGGGGCTCGGATGAAGCCCGCCCCGGCGAAGGCGGGCAACGAGGCGAAGGCCTCGCCCAGCGTTTCGTCGAAGGCCTCGCCCAGCGTTTCGTCCAAGGCGTCGCCCGGTGCTTCGCCCAGCGGGTCGGCCGGCACGTCGCCCAAGGCATCCGCGAGCACATCCGCCAGCACGTCCGCCAAGGCGTCGACCAAGGCGTCGCCCGCGGCGGCACCCGAAGCCGCCGAGAAGGAAGCCGCCCACAAGAAGAAGGAAGAGGACGTCGCGTCCAACGACGGGATGTACATCGTCGGCGACGACAAGCCCGCAGGCCACGGCCACGAGGCCGGTACGCACATCCTCGCCCCCGCCCCCGCCGCGGCCCTCCAGGGGATGGCCGTGAAGCGCCAGGCCCGGTCGCTGGACGGCGGGGTCCCCGGAGCGTACGCGCCGCGCGGCACCGCTGCCCCCGCCCGCGCGAGCGGCCGCATCGGCAAGAACGGCAAGCCGCTCACCCTGCGCTTCGTACTCCCCTCGGGGCCCGGCTCCGAGGCGCTGCGCGCAGTCGGCGACAAGATCGTTCGGATGCTGGACCGCATCGGTGTGCACACCGAGATCACCAAGGTCGCCGACGACAGCTACTTCAAGGACCACGTCGCCTCGGGCAACTACGACCTTGCGCTGTACTCCTGGCCCGCCACCGCCTACCCGGCGACCGACGCCCGCCCGATCTTCGCCAAGCCCGTGCCCGCCACCGACGGATCGCTGCTGGTGGAGCAGAACTACACCCGTGTCGGCTCCGACTACGTCGACCAGCTCTTCGACCGGGCGGCCGCCGAGCTGGACGAGGACGCAGCCCGTGATCTGGTGCGCCGGGCCGACGCCCGGATCTGGGCCGCCGCCGGATCCATCCCGATCTACCAGCGCCCCGAGCTGGTCGCGGCCAGACCGGATGTGGCCAACGCCGGGGCCTTCGGCTTCGGCACCCCCCGCTACCAGGACATCGGCTTCAAGAAGCCGAAGGCAGCGAACGGCCCCAAGAAGTAGCGGCTGCCGGAAGCGGCAGGTCAGAACCTCAGAACTGGCTCAAGTCCCTTGCCCGTCGGCAGCGCCGGCGGGCAAGGTGGTGCCACCCTTGACCCGGGGCTCCACACCCAGGCACCACACCGGCATCACCACACTCCCCGTGCTGCAGAAACCCTCCCCCGATCGGACCGGGAAGCCCCTTGCGCGGCGTGCCCGTACCATAGGACTAGCCGTGGCGTGTCCGCCCGGCGGGCGGACGAGGCTACGACCGTCAGACGCCTGATCCCACGATCGAGAGAAGCGCCAGCCAGCATGCCCACGCGCCACGACATCCGTAACGTTGCCATCGTCGCCCACGTCGACCACGGCAAGACCACCCTGGTCGACGCCATGCTGAAGCAGGCCGGCGCCTTCGCCGCGCACGCCGCCGAGCACCTCGACGACCGCATGATGGACTCGAACGACCTGGAGCGTGAGAAGGGCATCACGATCCTGGCGAAGAACACCGCCGTGAAGTACCACCCCAAGAGCGGCGGGGACCCGATCACCATCAACATCATCGACACCCCCGGCCACGCCGACTTCGGCGGCGAGGTGGAGCGCGGTCTGTCGATGGTGGACGCGGTCGTCCTGCTCGTCGACGCCTCCGAGGGCCCGCTGCCGCAGACCCGCTTCGTGCTCCGCAAGGCCCTCCAGGCCCGGATGCCCGTCATCCTGTGCATCAACAAGACGGACCGCCCGGACTCCCGGATCGACGAGGTCGTCAACGAGACCTACGACCTCTTCCTGGACCTGGACGCGGACGAGGAGCAGATCGAGTTCCCCATCGTCTACGCCTGCGCCCGTGACGGTGTCGCCTCGCTGACCAAGCCGGAGGACGGCACCGTCCCGGCCGACAGCGAGAACCTCGAGCCGTTCTTCAACACGATCCTCGAGCACGTCCCCGCCCCGGAGTACGACGAGGCCGCGCCGCTCCAGGCCCACGTCACCAACCTGGACGCCGACAACTTCCTCGGCCGTATCGCGCTGTGCCGCGTCGAGCAGGGAGAGCTGAAGAAGGGCCAGACCGTCACGTGGATCAAGCGTGACGGCACCATGTCCAATGTCCGGATCACCGAGCTGATGATGACGGAGGCGCTCACCCGCAAGCCGGCCGAGAAGGCGGGCCCGGGCGACATCTGTGCCATCGCCGGTATCCCGGACATCATGATCGGTGAGACCCTCGCCGACCCCGAGAACCCGATCGCGCTCCCGCTGATCACGGTCGACGAGCCCGCCATCTCCATGACCATCGGTACGAACACCTCGCCGCTGGTCGGCAAGGGCGGCAAGGGCCACAAGGTCACTGCCCGCCAGGTGAAGGACCGGCTGGACCGTGAGCTGATCGGTAACGTCTCGCTCCGCGTCCTGGACACCGAGCGTCCCGACGCCTGGGAGGTCCAGGGCCGAGGCGAGCTCGCGCTGGCCATCCTGGTCGAGACCATGCGCCGGGAAGGCTTCGAGCTGACCGTCGGCAAGCCCGAGGTCGTCACCAAGGAGATCAACGGCAAGGTCCACGAGCCGATCGAGCGCATGACGATCGACTCGCCCGAGGAGCACCTCGGCGCCATCACCCAGCTGATGGCTACCCGCAAGGGCCGCATGGAGACGATGACCAACCACGGCTCGGGCTGGGTCCGCATGGAGTGGATCGTCCCGTCCCGCGGCCTTATCGGCTTCCGTACGGAGTTCCTCACCCAGACCCGCGGTACGGGCATCGCGCACTCCATCTTCGAGGGCCACGAGCCCTGGTTCGGCGAGCTGCGCACCCGTCACAACGGTTCCCTGGTCGCCGACCGCTCGGGTTCGGTCACGCCGTTCGCGATGGTCAACCTCCAGGAGCGCGGTGTCATCTTCACCGAGGCCGGCACCGAGGTCTACGAGGGCATGATCGTCGGCGAGAACTCCCGCGCCGACGACATGGACGTGAACATCACCAAGGAGAAGAAGCTCACCAACATGCGTGCCGCCTCCGCGGACACCACCGAGAACGTGGTGCCCGCCCGGAAGCTGTCGCTGGAGCAGTCCCTGGAGTTCTGCCGCGAGGACGAGTGCATCGAGGTGACCCCGGAGACCGTGCGTATCCGCAAGGTCGTCCTGGACCAGAAGGAGCGCGGCCGCACCGCCTCGCGCGCCAAGCGCAACTGACGGGCCGCGGGCGCCCCCGCCCGCACCCCTGTCCGGCAACGGCCCGGACGACCCCGCCAGGGGGTCGTCCGGGCCGTTTGTGTGTGTCGCATCGCATGGAAAACTGCCCGGACAGAACACGGGTCGGGGCTTGTCCGTCAACAGGTTTTCCCACCCCACTTGTTCGGCTATCGGACGTTGCTCACCGGAAACCTGTATTAACAGTCCGTTTCGCGGGTGTCTGTCTGCGATCCCTTTGTCCGAATTTTGGGCCTCTGGGGTGAGGTGATGTTGCCAAAACGAGATGCTTTAAGTGTGGTTTGCAGCCTGAACTTACCCAATAGTTGGCTTCATTGAGCTCGGGTCAACGGGTCACGCGCTTTGGGGAGCGCCGACTCACGAGCACACGAGGTACTGCTCTTCGCCGTCAGGGGTGTCGGCGGGTGTCATGTACCCAACCTTGAGTGAATACGTGGACTCCTGAGGAGGAACCCATGCGCGGTGCCACGAGCGCCAGTGGGGACGGGTCGTCGCAGACGACTCGTACGGCCGGTTTTTTGCAGCGCACTTCATCCGGTCAGGTCGCTGGCAGCGGCCGGCGAATCTGACACTCGGTCAACCGCTCGGCTCGCGCTCCTGGGGATGGAATCCATCCCGATCAACGCTCTTTCCAGCCTTCTTGCACGTGGGTACTCCCCTGGGCAGAAGGTGACGCGACCGCACCCTTCCAGGGCGGCGGACGCCGGCAGGGGCAATGTCACGCGACAGCCATGACGGTCCGAGTGCAAACCGCTCGGCCGTCACAGCGCGCAGGATCGCGGGTCACCCGACACCCGTGAATGGACACATCATGACCAGTCCAATTGAGACCGAGGGCGCCGACGCCTCTGTCGCCTTGGACAAAGACACCGCGACCGAGACGGACACCGCGGACAGCAAGAACCTCACCGGCCGCTCACCCGGGCAGCTGATGTGGGCGCGCTTCAAGCGCGACCGCACGGGCGTGATCTCCGCCTGCGTGGTGCTCTTCTTCTTTGCCATTGCCGCCCTGGCCCCAGTGATCTCCGCCCTGTACGGCAAAGACCCGTACACGCTGTACCCGACCAAGCCGGAGTACGCGACCCTGCTCGACGACTTCTCGATGCCGTCCGGCGGCTTCGGTGGCATCTCCGGAGACTTCTGGTTCGGTGTCGAGCCCTACCTGGGACGCGATGTGCTCACCATGCTGCTCTACGGCATGCGCACCTCGCTGTACATGGCGCTCGTCCTGACGCTCTTCAGCGTGCTCACGGGCGTGATCATCGGCATGGTGGGCGGCTACTTCGGCGGCAAGGTCGACTACTGGCTCGGCCGGGTGACCGACTTCTTCCTGGCCTTCCCGAGCCAGCTGTTCTTCATCGCCTTCATGCCCGTCGTGACCGCGCTGTTCGTCTCTCCGGCGGACGAGACCCCCACCTACCTGCGCGCCGTCGCGATCCTGCTGGTGATGTGGTTCCTCGGCTGGATGGGCATGGCCCGTCTGGTACGCAGCTCCGTACTCTCCCTGCGCGAGCGGGAGTTTGTGGAGGCGGCCAAGGTCTCGGGCGCCTCACGGTGGCGGATCGTCCGCAAGGAGATCCTGCCCAACATCGTGACGCCGATCCTGGTGCAGGGCACCTACACGCTGCCCAGCTCCATCCTCAGCATCGCCTTCCTCTCGTACGTCGGTGTCGGCTTCGTGGAGCCGACACCCGACTGGGGCCGGATGTTCGCCATCGGTTCCAAGATCTACGAGCAGGACCCGGCGTTCATGATCTTCCCGGGCGTGGCCATGGTGGTTTTCGTCCTCGCCTTCAACCTTCTTGGCGACTCGGTCCGGGACGCGTTCGACCCCAAGACCGGACGGTGACGTCCATGGGCGGGGGTAACTGCCGCTCCCGCGCCGGGCAACCGGACGGTCAGGCAGCTCTTTTGGATAACAACCGACAGGTAGGTGCAACGAGCATCATGAAGCCCATTCACTCGCGCTCCGCACGCGCCATAGTCGTCGCTGTCGCGGTCGGCTCGCTGGCGCTCACCGGCTGCTCCAAGGACAGCGGCGGTAACGGCAAGGACCAGTCGAAGTCCAAGCAGGACGCTGCGGCCCAGTCCAAGCCGGTCGTCTACGCCGACGCGGCTGCCTCCAACGGTCCGGCGGCAGAGGTCCCGGGCGCCAAGCCCGGCGGCAGCATCAATGTCTTCACGCAGTCGGACCTGTCCCACATGGACCCGGGTCAGATCTACGTGAGTGACGCCGGCCAGTTCGCCAACCTGGTGCACCGCAAGCTGACCAACTACCAGGAGGACGACAAGGGCAACCTGACGGTCGTCGGTGACGTTGCCACCGACTCCGGCAAGTCCTCCGACGGCGGCAAGACCTGGACGTACACGCTCAAGGACGGCATCAAGGACGAGGACGGCAACGCCATCACCTCGGCCGACGTCCGTCACACCATCGAGCGTCAGTACGCGAAGGTGATCTTCGACGGTCCGACCTTCGTGCAGAGCTGGCTCTCCGGCTCCGACTACCGCAAGGCGCTCCCGGACGGTCCGTACAAGGGCAAGCACCTTCCGGACAGCGTCCTCGCGACCCCGGACGCGAAGACTGTCGTCTTCCACTTCGACAAGCCGCGTCCGGACCTCCCGCAGGCGCTGGCCATGGCCGGCTACGGCATCGTCCCGCAGAAGGACGACACGAAGGAGAAGTACGACAAGGCCCCGAAGTCGCTGGGCCCGTACAAGGTCGCCGAGTACAAGGCCGGCAAGTCCCTGAAGCTGGTGAAGAACACCAACTGGGACCCGAAGACGGACGCCGTGCGCCACCAGTACGTCGACGGCTACACCTTCACCACCACGATCGACCAGGCCAGCCAGACCAAGCGTCTGGTCGCCGACCAGGGCGAGTCGAAGAACGCCATCCAGTTCACCGACTCGGTGGACCCGGCGCAGATGCAGTCCGTGATCAGCAACGCGGCGGTCAACAAGCGCACGATCAAGGGCTACCAGCCCTACGTGTGGCAGATGAGCTTCAACCTGGACCGTCTGAAGGACAAGAAGGTCCGCGACGCGATCACCTACGCGATCCCGAACCAGCGCATGATCCAGGCCGACGGTGGCAAGTACGGCGGCGAGCTGGCCGGTGGTCTGTTCGCTCCGACCCTGCCGGGCTTCGACGCGAAGTACGACCCGTTCGGCAAGCTCAAGATGCCCAACGGTGACCCGGAGAAGGCCAAGAAGCTCCTCGCGGAGGCCGGTGTCAAGAAGGGCACCAAGCTCACCTACGCCTACTCCAACACCCCGCGTGGCCAGAAGCAGATGGTCATCATCAAGGACGCGCTGAACGCCATCGGCTTCGACGTTCAGGCCAAGGAGATCGAGCGCGCCACGTTCTACGAGCAGATCGGCAAGCTCAAGAACCCGTACGACCTCTACATGACCGGCTGGGGCCAGGACTGGTCCTCCCCGTCGACGGTCGTCACCCCGGTCTACGACGGCAAGCTGATCGCCGACGGTGCCCCGAACTACTCCCACATCAACGATGAGAAGGTCAACACCCTCATCCAGGAGGCCCTGGTCCTGCAGCCCGAGGCCGCGGCCAAGAAGTGGGAAGAGGCGCACCACCGCATCATCGAGGAGATCAACCCGTCTGCTCCGGTCTACTACTCGAAGCAGATCCAGCTCTTCGGCTCCAACATCGGCGGTGCCCGGTACAGCACGAACTCGAGCTACATCGACATCAACCGGCTGTACCTGATCAAGCCGTAACACCGAATCACGGCTGATCCGTGGGGGTGTGCGCCAGGCGGAGCGCACCCCCACGGACTCCAACCCCTCACAACCCCCGCCGCTTCCGAAGAGAGCAGCCTCCCGCGATGCTTCAGTTCCTCATCCGCAGGTTGATCGGCGCCGTCGTGATCATGTTCCTGATCGGCGCGTTCACGTTCTTCCTGTTCTACACAATCCCCCAGGACTTCGCCGAGCTCTCCTGCGGCAAGAACTGCACGCCGGAGAACATCGCGGTCATCCGCGAGAACCTCGGCCTCGACAAGCCCATCACCGCACAGTTCTGGGACTTCATGGTCGGTATCGTGACCGGCCGGGACTTCCCTGTCGGGCACTGCCCCGCACCGTGCCTCGGTGTCTCCTTCAGTACGGGCGACTTCGTCTGGGCCTCCATCATGGACCGCTTCCCGCTGACGCTTTCGCTGACCATCGGCGGTCTCATCATCTTCCTGGTGCTGGGACTCGCCTCGGGACTCATCGCCGCATGGAAGCGCGGTACCGCGGTCGACAAGGCCGTCAGCGGCGCATCGATGGTGCTCAGCTCGTTCCAGATCTACTTCCTTGGGCCGATCGTTCTTGGGATCTTCGTGTACAGCACGGGCTGGATGGAGAACCCCAAGTACGTTTCGTTCACGGACGATCCGGTCGGCTGGGGCGTCGGGCTGCTGATCCCCTGGGCCGTCATGGCAACGATCTTCACCGCGCAGTACACGCGTATGGCTCGTTCCACCATGATCGAGCAGCTTCAGGAAGAACATGTCCGCACCGCGCGGGCCAAGGGCATGCGACAGCGGTACGTCTTCTTCCGCTACGCCTGGCGCGGCTCGCTGGCTCCCATCGTCACCATCCTCGGCATGGACCTCTCCGGCCTCCTCGCGGGCGCCGTGGTCACCGAGTTCACCTTCGACCTGGCGGGCGTGGGCCGTCTCGCGGTGGAGTCCTCGCTGACCAAGGACCTGCCGCTGACCATGGGCGTGATGCTGTTCGGGGCCTTCTTCATCCTGATCCTGAACATCATCGTGGACCTCGCCTACGCCTACATCGACCCGCGCGTGCGCCTCGCCTAGGAGAACGACCGTGACCACACTGACCAAGACCGAAGACACACCGGCCCCGACCGGGCCGGAGTCCTTCCTCTCGGTCCGCGACCTGCGGGTGCGGTTCTCCACCGAGGACGGCATCGTCAACGCGGTCGACGGCCTCTCCTTCGATGTCGAGCGCGGCAAGACCCTGGGCATCGTGGGCGAATCGGGCTCCGGCAAGTCCGTCACCAACCTGACCGTCCTCGGTCTGCACAACCCGAAGACCACCGCCGTCGAGGGCTCGATCCGACTCGACGGGCAGGAGCTGACCGACGCCTCCGAGAAGCAGCTCGAGAAGCTTCGCGGCAACAAGGTCGCGATGATCTTCCAGGACCCGCTGACGGCGCTCTCGCCGTACTACACGGTGGGCCGGCAGATCGCCGAGCCGTTCATGAAGCACACCGGCGCCTCCAGGAAGGAGGCGAAGGCGCGGGCCATCGAGATGCTGGACAAGGTCGGCATTCCGCAGCCCGCGCTGCGCTTCAACGACTACCCGCACCAGTTCTCCGGCGGTATGCGCCAGCGCGCGATGATCGCCATGGCGCTGATCTGCGACCCCGACCTGCTGATCGCCGACGAGCCGACCACCGCGCTCGACGTCACCGTGCAGGCGCAGATCCTCGACCTGCTCAAGGATCTCCAGCAGGAGTTCGGGTCGGCGATCATCTTCATCACCCACGACCTGGGCGTCATCGCCAACATGGCTGACGACCTGCTGGTGATGTACGCGGGTCGGGCGGTGGAGCGCGGCAGCGTCCGCGAGGTGCTCCAGGCACCGCAGCACCCGTACACCTGGGGTCTGTTGAGCTCCATGCCGCGCCTCGGTGGTGACATCGACGAGGCGCTCATGCCGATCCCCGGCTCCCCGCCGAGCCTGCTCACACCGCCGTCCGGCTGCCCCTTCCACCCGCGCTGCACCTTCACCGAAAAGGTGAGCGACTCGCGGTGCTCCGGTGAGCGGCCGCTGCTGGCCGAGGGGCGGGCCGCTGCCTGCCACCTCACGGCGGATCAGAAGCAGACCATCTTCATCGATCAGATCAAGCCCCGGCTGGGCTAGGGAGACGCAGAGACATGAGTGAAAACGTCACTCTGCCTAAGCAGCAGGGAACATCAGATGCGGCCGACGACCCGGGCGAGGCACTGCTCACGGTCGAGGGCCTGACCAAGCATTTCCCGATCTACGGCGGCTTCCCCTTCAAGCGCCAGGTCGGCGCCGTCAAGGCGGTCGACGGGATCGATCTGACCGTGCACGCCGGTGAGAGCCTCGGCCTCGTCGGTGAGTCGGGCTGTGGCAAGTCCACGACCGGACGGCTGATCACCCGCCTGCTCGAACCGACCGGCGGCAGGATCACCTACTCCGGGCAGGACATCACCCACGCCAGCCGCAAGCAGCTGGCGCCGATCAGGTCCGAGATCCAGATGATCTTCCAGGACCCGTACTCGTCGCTGAACCCGCGGCAGACCGTCGGCACCATCATCAAGAGCCCGATGGAGGTCAACGGCATCAACCCGCCCGGCGGGCGGGAGAAGCGGGTGCGGGAGCTGCTGGAGACCGTTGGTCTCAACCCGGAGCACTACAACCGCTTCCCGCACGAGTTCTCCGGCGGCCAGCGGCAGCGCATCGGTGTGGCGCGGGCCCTCGCGCTCGAACCGAAGCTGATCGTCGCCGACGAGCCGGTCTCGGCGCTGGACGTGTCGATCCAGGCGCAGGTCGTCAACCTGCTGAAGAAGGTCCAGGACGAGCTGGGTATCGCCTTCCTGTTCATCGCCCACGACCTCGCGGTCGTGCGGCACTTCTCGCAGCGCGTGGCCGTCATGTACCTGGGCAAGGTGATGGAGGTCGCCGACCGCGACTCCCTCTACAACAGGCCCCGCCACCCGTACACGCACGCACTGCTCTCGGCCGTGCCCGAGGCAGACGTCGACGCCGCGAAGAAGGAGCGGATCCGTCTCTCCGGCGACGTTCCCTCCCCGGTGCTGCCGCCGTCCGGCTGCCGCTTCCGCACCCGCTGCTGGAAGGCGCAGGACAAGTGCGCGACGGAGGAGCCGCCGCTGGTGCAGATCTCCGGGAACCGGGCGGGCCACCTGACGGCCTGCCACTTCCCTGAGGAGCCGACGACCGAGGGGCGTACCGAGGACGTCGTTCTCGACCCGGCGCTCGCGGCGCTCGAGGACCAGAGCGGTTCCGACGACTGACGCGTATGCAGGGAAATGCCCCGGCCGCCTTGTGGTGGCCGGGGCATTTCCATTCACGGCCCGGGGGAATTCACTCCCGGGGGTCGGTCCTTGGTATTCGTCAGGAGTACTGAATACCCCACAGATTGTTGTTCGCCTTGACCGGGATGATGCCGGGCTTCTTGTAAACCGTCTGCGTCTTGCAGACGCCGCCGGCTCCCGTGAAGACCCGGTACTTGTGCGCCGTGAAGCTCTTGGCGTCGTGATACATCATCAGCCGGCCCTTGGTCTTGCCGGCCTTGCGCTGCACGGTGGCCGAATAGGTCCAGGTGTCGGACTTGGTCCAGGTCTTGGCAAGAGAGACGCTGAAGGACGTGCTGGCCTTGGCGAAGATGACGCCGGCTTCGGCGCCGACGGTTGCCGTGCCGGTGGCGGTCCAGCTGCCGGTCTTGTTCTTCGCGTAGCTGATGGTGACACCAGGGCGGGCCCAGTCGCTGTGGATGTTGGTGGGCTTCCACACCGTCTTCTTGTTGATGATGGTGATGTAGGTCCCGGTCGAGTCGCATCCCTGAACTCCCGCATTTGCGGGTGCGGCTGCGACGATGGTGCCACCGCTGATAATGACAGCGGCGAGCGCCGTGCTGAGAGCACGCCTCATGCCAGATTTCCCCTCGTTTTGGTCTCACCGTGCTGGCTTGACCGGTCGCCGACAACTGTGGCCCAACCGGCGGGGAGTTGGAATCCATTTGAGGAAAAGCTGAGCTTAACTTCCGTGCGGTTAAAGGAAGTTGACGGTTACACAGAAATCCGCGGGTCGGGAAAATCGTTTGCGCATCCGCGCTCCGGACCGAATAGTGGCGGCATGTCCTTTACTGTCCGGCCGGCCACCCCCGAGGATGCGCCCGCCGTCTGTGCACTGCTGAATGCGGTCGATGTCGCCGAGACCGGGCGAGCGCAGACCGAGCTCAGCTCCGTCGAGACCGATCTGACCCGCTCCGAGGCCGATCTGGAGCACAACTCCTGGCTGGCGTTCGAGGACGGCAGGCTGGTGGCGTACGGACTGCTGTGGGACGACTCCGGGGCCGAGCGCATCGACATCGACCACTATGTGCTGCCCGAGCACCAGGCCGCGGGCGAGCATCTGCTCGATCTGATGCAGGTACGGGCCGCGCAGAAGGCCGCCGCCAACGGAGCCGAGCGTGCCGTCGTCCACCTCCACCTCAATGTCCGCCCCACGCTGGACACCGCGCTGCTCACCAGTCGCAGCTGGGAGACCGTGCGCCGCTACAACGTACTGACCCGGCCGCTGTCCGCCGCGGTCGATCACGTCCCCGCACCGCCGCCCGGGCTCACCCTGCGCGACTGCCGCGACGAAGCGGACCGCAGGCGCGCCCATCAGCTCTTCGAGGAGACCTTCGCCGACCACTACGACCATCAGCCGCGCAGCTACGAGCAGTGGCTCGAGGACCGTGGCAAGGGCATCGACTGGTCCCTGGTGTGGATCGCCTCTCTTGCCGGCTCCGGCGATGTCGCCGTGGTGATTACCCGGGACGACCGGGAGGCCATGGGCTGGATCCCGAACCTCGGCGTACGCAAGCAGGCCAGGGGCCAGGGGATAGCGAGCCATCTGCTGCGCCATGCCTTCGGCGTCTATGCCGGGCGTGGTCGCGACACCATCGGCCTGGGCGTGGACACCGGCAATGCGACGGGTGCGCTGCGGCTGTACGAGGCCCATGGGATGAGCCTCTCCTTCGCAGTGGACACCTGGGAGGTGACACTGAAGGCCGATCCGCCGGTTCGTCCGGACGGCCGAGGATAGGCAGGCTCGTCCGGACGGCCGAGGATAAGCAGGCTCGTCCGGACGGCCGAGGATAACGTGCGGTCTGCATAGACATGGGGTGTATTCGGTCCTAAGGAGACTCGGGACCACAGGAGGCACTCCATGCGTGGAGCGACGCACGCCAGATGGGCCGCAGGCGCGGTGGCCGTCGCTCTCGCGGCGACGGCCTGTGGCGGCGGCAGCGACAGCGGTGGTGGCGCCGCAGGGATCGTGAGCTCCTCCTGGGGCGATCCGCAGAACCCGCTGGAGCCCGCGAACACCAACGAGGTGCAGGGCGGCAAGGTCCTCGACATGGTCTTCCGTGGCCTCAAGCGGTACAACGCCAAGACCGGTGCGGCCGAAGACATGCTCGCCGAGAAGATCGACACCTCGGACTCGGTCAACTTCACGATCACCATCAAGGACGGCTGGACCTTCAGCAACGGCGAGAAGGTCACCGCCAAGTCCTTCGTGGACGCCTGGAACTACGGCGCCAACCTCAAGAACAACCAGAAGAACGCGTACTTCTTCGGCTATATCGAGGGCTACGCGCAGGTCCACCCGGACACGGGCCAGCCCACCGCCGCGACCCTGTCGGGCCTCAAGGTCGTCAATGACACGAGCTTCACGGTCAAGCTCAACCAGAAGTTCTCCACCTTCCCCGACACCCTCGGCTACTCCGCCTTCTCGCCGCTTCCGCAGGCGTTCTTCACCAGCCACGACTCCTGGCTCGCGAAGCCCATCGGCAACGGCCCGTACACCGTCGACTCGTACGCCAAGGGCTCGAAGATGTCCCTGCGCAAGTGGGACGGCTACCCGGGCCCCGACAAGGCGCAGAACGGCGGCGTCGACCTGAATGTGTACACGGACAACAACACCGCCTACACCGATCTGACCGCGGGCAACCTCGACCTCGTGGATGACGTGCCGGCCGCGCAGCTCAAGAACGTCAAGGCCGACCTCGGCGGCCGGTACATCAACACCCCCGCCGGCATCATCCAGACCCTCGCCTTCCCGTACTACAACAAGGCCTGGAACACCCCGAACGGCGCGAAGGTCCGCAAGGGCATCTCCATGGCGATCAACCGCCAGCAGATCACCGACACGATCTTCCAGAAGACGCGTACGCCCGCGAAGGACTGGACCTCGCCCGTACTCGGCGTGGACGGCGGCTACAACGACACGCTCTGCGGCGAGGCCTGCACCTACAACCCCACCGAGGCCAAAAAGCTGATCACGGAGGGCGGCGGTTTCCCCGGCGGCCAGCTGAAGATCTCGTACAACGCCGACACCGGCTCGCACAAGGAGTGGGTCGACGCCGTCTGCAACAGCATCAACAACGCGCTGGGCAATGACAAGGCGTGCGTCGGCAACCCCGTCGGCACCTTCGCCGACTTCCGCAACCAGATCGGTGAGCACAAGATGCCCGGTCCTTTCCGGGCCGGCTGGCAGATGGACTACCCGCTCATCCAGAACTTCCTGCAGCCGCTCTACTACACCAACGCCTCGTCCAACGACGGCCTGTGGAGCAACCCGGACTTCGACAAGCTCGTCAACGAGGCCAACGCCGAGTCCGACACGCAGAAGGCGGTGCAGACCTTCCAGCAGGCCGAGGAGGTCGTACGCGACCAGATGGCCGCCATCCCGCTCTGGTACCAGAACGGCAGTGCCGGCTACTCGGACCGGGTCTCCAATGTCGCGCTGAACCCGTTCAGTCTCCCTGTCTACAACGAGATCAAGGTGCAGTGACCGACTGACGCCGGGAGGCCCGCGATGGGACGGTATGTGATCCGGCGTCTGCTGCAGATGATCCCGGTCTTCTTCGGCGCGACGCTGCTGATCTTCCTCATGGTGAACGTGATGGGCGACCCCATCGCGGGCCTCTGCGGCGAGCGGCAGTGCGACCCCGCGACGGCCGCGCAGCTGCGCAAGGAGTTCGGCCTCGACATGCCGGTGTGGCAGCAATACCTGACCTACATGGGCAATGTCTTCACCGGCGACTTCGGCACCGCCTTCAACGGCCAGGAGGTCACCGAGCTGATGGCTGAGGCCTTCCCGGTCACCATCCGGCTCACGCTCGTAGCGATCTTCTTCGAGATCATCATCGGCATCACGCTGGGTGTGATCACGGGCCTGAAACGCGGCCGTCCCGTCGACACCAGCGTGCTGGGGCTCACCCTGGTGGTCATCGCGATCCCGACCTTTGTCATGGGTCTCGTCCTCCAGCTGCTGCTGGGCGTCGAGTGGGGCGTCATCAAGCCCGCGGTCTCGCCGGAGGCGCCGCTGAACGAGCTGCTCATCCCCGGTCTCGTGCTCGCCTCCGTGTCCCTCGCGTACGTCACCCGGCTGACCAGGACCTCGATCGCCGAGAACACCCGCTCCGACTATGTGCGCACCGCGAAGGCGAAGGGGCTGCCCAGAAAACGCGTGATCACCCGTCATCTGCTGCGCAATTCACTGATCCCCGTGGTCACCTTCATCGGCACGGACATCGGCGCGCTGATGGGCGGCGCGATCGTCACCGAGCGCATCTTCAACATCCACGGCGTCGGCTACCAGCTCTACCAGGGCATCGTCCGCCAGAACACCCAGACCGTCGTCGGCTTTGTGACCGTCCTCGTGCTGGTGTTCCTGCTGGCGAATCTGCTCGTCGACCTGCTGTACGCCGTACTCGATCCGAGGATCCGCTATGCCTGAGCAGCAGTACAACAACGGGGGAGCCATCGCTTCGACCGGCGCGGGCGGCGGGATGGACCTCGCGACCAGCGAGGGCGCGACCCTGGAGAAGACCCCCGGCGGCCCGCTGGGCACAGGCCCCTCCGAAAAGCCCCGCAGCCTCTGGTCGGACGCCTGGCGCGATTTGCGGCGCAATCCCGTCTTCATCATCTCGGGCCTGATCATCGTCTTCCTGGTGATCATCTCGATCTGGCCGCAGCTCATCGCCTCGGGCAATCCTCTCCAGTGCGACCTCGCCAAGGCACAGCAGGGCTCCCAGCCCGGCCACCCCTTCGGCTTCAACGGACAGGGCTGCGACGTCTACACACGTACGGTCTACGGCGCGCGCACCTCGGTGACCGTCGGCGTCTGTGCCACCCTGGGCGTCGCGCTGCTCGGGTCCCTGCTCGGCAGTCTTGCCGGGTTCTTCGGCGGCGGCGGGGACGCGGTCCTCTCCAGGACCACCGACATCTTCTTCGGCATCCCCGTCATCCTCGGCGGTCTCGTGTTTCTGTCCGTGGTCAACAGCACCACGGTCTGGCCGGTGGTCGGCTTCATGGTGCTGCTCGGCTGGCCGCAGATCTCCCGTATCGCGCGCGGCTCCGTCATCACCGCCAAGCAGAACGACTACGTGCAGGCGGCGCGGGCGCTCGGCGCCTCCAACTCCCGGATTCTGCTGAGGCACATCGCGCCCAACGCCGTCGCCCCGGTGATCGTCGTGGCCACCATCGCGCTGGGTACGTTCATCGCCCTGGAGGCGACCCTGTCCTACCTCGGCGCCGGTCTGAAACCGCCGTCCGTGTCCTGGGGCATCGACATCTCCTCGGCGTCGCCGTACATCCGCAACGCCCCGCACATGCTGCTCTGGCCGGCCGGCGCGCTGGCGATCACGGTGCTCGCGTTCATCATGCTCGGCGACGCGGTGCGCGACGCCCTCGACCCCAAGCTGCGCTGAGGAGCCCGCCATGTTGCTCGAAGTGCGCGACCTGCACGTGGAGTTCCGCATGCGGGACGGCGTGGCCAAGGCCGTCAACGGCGTCAACTACAGGGTCGATGAGGGCCGGACGCTGGCTGTGCTCGGCGAGTCGGGCTCCGGAAAGTCCGTCACCGCGCAGGCCGTCATGGGGATTCTGGACATGCCGCCGGGGCGGATCACCGGCGGCGAGGTGCTCTTCAAGGGGCAGGATCTGCTGAAGCTCAAGGAGGAGGAGCGGCGGAAGATCCGCGGGGCCCAGATGGCCATGATCTTCCAGGACGCGCTGTCGTCGCTGAACCCGGTGCTGAGCGTCGGTGACCAGCTCGGGGAGATGTTCACCGTCCACCGGGGGATGTCGAGGAAGGACGCGCGGGCGAAGTCCGTCGAACTGATGGAACGCGTGGGGATCCCGGGGGCGAAGGAGCGGGTGGGGCAGTATCCGCACCAGTTCAGCGGGGGTATGCGGCAGCGGATCATGATCGCGATGGCACTGGCACTGGAGCCGTCGCTGATCATCGCCGACGAGCCGACGACCGCGCTCGACGTCACCGTCCAGGCACAGGTGATGGAGCTGCTGGCGGGACTCCAGAACGAGCTGAACATGGGGCTGATCCTGATCACCCACGACCTGGGCGTGGTCGCGGACGTCGCGGACACGATCGCGGTGATGTACGCGGGGCGGATCGTCGAGACGGCCCCCGTGCACGACATCTACAAGGCTCCCGCCCATCCGTACACGAAGGGCCTGCTGGACTCGATCCCGCGGCTCGACCAGAAGGGCCAGGAGCTGTACGCGATCAAGGGACTGCCGCCGAACCTGATGAACATCCCGCCCGGCTGCGCCTTCCACCCGCGCTGTCCGCTGGCGCAGGACGTGTGCCGCACGGATGAGCCGCCGCTGTACGAGGTGTCGGACGAGCGCGGCAGCGCCTGTCACTTCTGGCAGGAGGTACTCCGTGACTGAGGCGATCCTCGAGGTCCGCGACCTGGTGAAGCACTATCCGCTGACCCGGGGCATCCTCTTCAAGAAGCAGGTCGGCGCGGTCAAGGCGGTGGACGGGGTCGACCTCGACCTGGTGGCGGGCGAGACGCTGGGCATCGTGGGGGAGTCGGGCTGCGGCAAGTCCACGCTGGCGAAGATGCTGGTGCATCTGGAGGAGCCGACGGCGGGGGCGATCCGCTACAAGGGCGATGACGTCACCAAGCTGTCGGGACGTGCGCTGAAGGCGGTGCGTCGGAACATCCAGATGGTGTTCCAGGACCCGTATACGTCCCTCAACCCCCGGATGACGGTCGGGGACATCATCGGGGAGCCGTACGAGATCCATCCTGAGGTGGCGCCGAAAGGCTCGCGCCGGCAGAAGGTGCAGGACCTGCTCGACGTCGTCGGGCTCAACCCCGAGTACATCAACCGCTATCCGCACCAGTTCTCCGGCGGTCAGCGGCAGCGGATCGGCATCGCGCGGGGGCTCGCGCTCCAGCCGGAGATCATCGTGGCGGACGAGCCGGTGTCGGCGCTCGATGTCTCGATCCAGGCGCAGGTCATCAATCTGCTGGACAGACTGCAGACCGAGTTCAGCCTCAGCTATGTGTTCATCGCACATGACCTGTCGATCGTGCGGCACATCTCGGACCGGGTGGGCGTGATGTATCTGGGCCGGATCGTGGAGATCGGCAAGGACGAGGAGATCTACGAGCATCCGACACACCCGTACACCCAGGCACTGCTGTCGGCGGTCCCGGTACCGGACCCGGCGGCGCGGGAGCGCCGGGAACGGATCATTCTGCACGGGGATGTGCCGTCACCGGCGAACATCCCGTCGGGGTGCCGCTTCCGGACGCGTTGCTGGAAGGCGCAGGAGCGGTGCGAGCTGGAGGTGCCGCTGCTGGAGGTGCCGGAGGTGTTCCGGCGGGGGGAGGGGCCGGCGAAGCATCCGTCGGCGTGCCACTTCGCGGAGGAGAAGCGGGTGGTGGCGCCGGAGCGGGACGCGGCCCCTGACGAGGGGTGACCACGGGCGACATAGGGCAATAAATGCCCATCAATTTCTTTAACACACAGGCAACTTGACCGTCGCAGCTCCGATATACGAACGCGTCACGCTGAACAGCGTACGGCCGTGCGGGTGCCGTAGACCGGCCGGGGCTCGCCATGTGGCCCCGGCCGGTCGCCTTTGCGGTGCATGGGCCCTTGTTGGGGCGGTGTACTCGCGGCCGCAGGGGCTGGTGACGGCGGGGCGGGGGAAACTACCCCAGCCCCAACGACCGCCTCAGGAACTCCACCTGAAGCAGCAGCAGATTCTCCGCAATCTGCTCCTGCGGCGTCATATGCGTAACCCCGGTCAGCGGCAGCACCTCATGCCCCCGCCCCGCCGCCAACAGCGCCGCCGACAACCGCAACGTATGTGCCATCACCACATTGTCGTCCGCCAAGCCGTGGATGATCATCAGCGGCCTCGCCGGATTCTCCGGAGTCGTCAACCCGTCCTCCGTCACCAGGGAGTTCGCCGCGTACACCTCCGGCCGCTCCGCCGGATCGCCCAGATACCGCTCCGTGTAGTGCGTGTCGTACAGCCGCAGATCGCTCACCGGCGCGCCCGCCACCGCCGCGTGGAAGACGTCGGGGCGGCGCAGCACCGCCAGCGCCGCCAGATAGCCCCCGTACGACCAGCCGCGGATCCCCACCCGCTCCAGGTCCAGCGGGAACGTCCCGGCCAGTGAGTGCAGCGCCTCGATCTGGTCGTCGAGCGTCAGCGGGAAGTTGTCCTTGATCGCCTTCTCCCAGCCGGGGGAGCGCCCAGGAGCCCCCCGCCCGTCCGCGACGATCACCGCGAAACCCTGGTCCGCGAACCACTGCGAGGTCAGATACGGATTGTGCGCGGCCAGCACACGCTGGCTGTGCGGTCCGCCGTACGGATCCATCAGCACCGGCAGCGGGCCGTCCGACTCCTGGTACCCGGTGGGGAGCAGGACCGCGCACGGAATCCTCCGCCCGCCCCCCTCGCACAGCCGCACCCGCGGACTCAGCACCGGCTGCTCCGCGTACGAGGCCACGGTCGCGACCGCCTTCCCCTCCCGCAGCACCTGTACGGCCGTTCCGCTCACCTCCGTACGTGAGGACGCAAGCACGGTCACCCCGCCGGAGCGCACCGCCGAGTGCACCCCGGGACCCTGCGAAATCCGCTCGATCCCCAGCTCATTGACCCGGTAGACATGGATCTCGCCGATCTCCGGTTCCGCGGCCTCCTCGCCCGCCGCCGCGGCGACCAGCACATCGCTCTCGCCGATGTCCAGCACCGCCCGCAGCTGCAGCTGCGCCCCGGTCAGCGCCCGGTCCCCGACCGCCAGCACCCGTGCGCCGCCCTCGTCCGCGATCCGTACCAGTCGGCCGTCCGGCGCCCAGGCCGGCACCCCGGGGAAAAGGTCCAGCCACACCGGGTCCTCGTCGACATGCACCGTGCGGGTCGCGCCCGACTGCGGATCCACCGCCAGATACACCTGGGTGCGCTGGTCACGCGCCTGGACGAGCAGCAGCGGTGCGCCCGCCGAAGACCAGTGCACCCGGGCGAGATACGGATACCGGACCCGGTCCCAGGTCACCTCCGTACGCTCCCCGTCCAGCGTGACCAGGAACAGCCGCACCTCGGCATTGGGCGTCCCGGCCGCCGGGTACGCGACCTGCTCCGGCTTCCGGTCCGGATGCGCGGGATCGGAGATCCACCAGCGCCGCACCTGCCGCTCGTCCACACGGGCCACCAGCAGCCGGTCCGACTCGGGCGCCCACCAGAAGCCGCGTGAGCGCCCCATCTCCTCGGCCGCGATGAACTCCGCAAGGCCGTACGAGCTGTCCTTGTCCTCCGGCTCCGCCAGCGCCCGGTCCCCCTCGCCCTCCGCGCCGGTCACCCGCAGCGCGCCCTTGGCCACATAAGCGATATGGCGGCCGTCGGGCGACGGGCGGGGGTCGATCACCGGCCCGGGCACGGGCAGTTCGCGCGCGGTTCCGGCCCGCAGCTCGGCCACGTACAAGCGCCCGGAGAGTGCGAAGGCCGCCAACTCGACCTCCTGGTCCACCGCATAGGCGACGATCCCCGACGACCCCTCACGGCTGCGCTCCCGCCGCGCCCGCTCCTGCGCGGAGAGCCTCTCCTGCGCCCCGCCCAGCAGCGCGTCGGGATCGGCGGCCAACCGTTCCTGCAGCCGGCGGGCATCGCCGTCGAGATCCAGCACCCAGAGCCGGCCCACCCGGTCGGTTCCGGAGGCCGACCGCAGGAACACCACCCGGGAGCCGTCCGGCGACACGGTGAAGGCGCGCGGAGCGCCGAGCGTGAAGCGCTGGGTCCTGGCGTACTGACGCGGGAAGGAGAGCTGCTGCCTCGTGGTCATGCGACCGAACCTAGCGTTCGTGCGCCCCCGTGTGCTGCTGTGCACCGATCGATGCGTTGGCACGGATAGTTATGATCCGTAGCGCAAGGTGGGTATGAACCTGCCGGCACATGCAACCTGCCCGTCCCGACCGAATATCTGTGGAGGTGAACCGCCGTGGCACTCTCGATTTCGGCGGTGGTGCTGCTGGCGATCGTCGTCTTCCTGCTGGTCCGGAAGTCCGGGCTGAAGGGTGGGCATGCGGCGGTCTGCGTGTTGCTCGGGTTCTATCTTGCAAGCTCGTCCATCGCCCCCACCATCAACGAGCTGACCACGAATGTGGCGGGAATGATCGGTGGCATCAAGTTCTAGCGCGACGGGTCCGGCCTGATCCAAAAGACACCCCTAGGCTGTCCCGTATGAAGGATCTTCCCGCCCGTCGTCTGCTCCTGGTGCATGCGCACCCGGACGACGAGTCGATCAACAACGGCGCCACGATGGCCCTGTACGCGGCCACCGGCGCCCAGGTCACGCTGGTGACCTGCACCCTCGGGGAGGAGGGCGAGGTCATTCCGCCTGACCTCGCCCACCTCGCGCCCGACCGGGACGACCGGCTCGGACCCCATCGCATCGGCGAACTGGCCGCCGCGATGAAGGAGCTGGGCGTCACCGACCACCGCTTCCTCGGCGGCGCCGGCCGCTTCAGGGACTCCGGGATGATGGGCGTCGAGCAGAACCACCGCCCAGGCGCGTTCTGGAACACCGATGTGGACGAGGCAGCCCTGCACCTCGTCGAGATCATCCGCTCCGTGCGGCCCCAGGTGCTCGTGACGTACGACCCCGAGGGCGGCTACGGACACCCCGACCACATCCAGGCGCACCGCGTCGCGATGCGCGCCGCCGAGCTGGCCGCGGAGCCAGACTTCCGGCGCGACCTCGGCGACGCCCACGCCATCGCCAAGATCTACTGGAACCGGGTGCCACGGTCGGTGGCCGAGGAGGGCTTCGCCCGGCTGCGGGCGGCGGGAGTGGACTTCCCGGGCATCGCGGCGATCGACGACATTCCGGGTGTCGTGGATGATTCCCTGATCACCGCGGAGATCGACGGCACTTCGTACACAGAACGGAAGGCGGCGGCGATGCGCGCCCATGCCAGCCAAATCGCCGTGGACGGGCCCTTCTTCGCACTCTCCAACGATCTGGGGCAGCCGATCTTCGCCACGGAGTACTACCAGTTGGTGCGGGGCGAGCCGGGTGCTCCGCCCGAAGAGCGCGAACACGACCTCTTCGCGGGAGTGGCGGCATGAATGGCATGAATGGCATGACAGGAGTGGCGGCATGAGCGGCATGAGCGGACATGACGGGCAGGCCGGCTCCTGGCTGGCGCAGTCGCCCAGACCCGGCCGGATCGCCGCGTACCTCGGTCTCGCCGTGCTCGGCCTGCTGGTCGGGATCGCGGGCGCGCTGGTCCAAGGGGCCTGGTTCCCGGGCGGGTTGCTGCTCTCGCTGCTCGCCACCGCGGGTCTCTTCTACGGCTCGCTGCGCGCCACCGGCACCCAGCTCGGCGTGCTTGCGCCGGCGGTGGGATGGCTGATGGGGATCGTGGTGCTGAGCATCGGACGGCCCGAGGGCGACGGGGTGTTCTCCGCCGGGATCGGGCCGCTCGTCTACATGCTCGGCGGAATGGCGGTGGCTGTGATGTGCGCCACCATGTCGAGGTCTTAGCAACCGGGCGGCAGACCCAGCCGACTTGGCACATAAGGGGTCTGCGGGAACCCCCGGCAGGCAGTCGGTACGCCAGACGCCTATGGTGGGTCGCCCCGAGGGGTGGGAAGCCCCTGAACTGACCATGCCCGTACGGTCGGCGGTATGTCGCTTCCCACAGTCCCGGGGTGTCTGTCGGCGGCGCCCAGTATGGTGGTGCGCGCCGCCGAGCCGCCCACAGCAGTAGCTATCCAGTAAAAAACGGGCGGCGAAGCCAACCGGGAGAACCTGCTTTGAGTCGTGAAACTGACAGTTCGTCCTCCGGCCCCCAGGGGCGCGGTGGAGCCGCGTACCCCTCGGGAACACCGCCGTACGGAACCCGCCAGTATCCGTCGCTGCATCCCACGCAGGACGCACCGGACGAGGCCGACGCGGTTCCCGAGCAGCAGTCGGACGAGCCCAGGACCGAGACCACGCTGACCACGCGCATCCGGATCAACATCCCGGGTTCGCGGCCGATCCCGCCGGTGGTCATGCGCACGCCCATGAGTGACGTGGACGCGGCCACCGCCTCGGCGGCTTCCGCTGCTTCCTCGGGCTCCACCGGCTCCTCCGGCAGACAGAGCAGCGAGCGCACGGGCAGCACACCGCGGCCCGATGTGACGCAGGAGACTGCCGCACCCGCGGTGGAGCCGCCGGCCGAGGAGAAGGCTCCGGCGAGCGACTGGTTCGCTCCGCGGAAGTCCTCTTCCGCCACGAACGGGGCGGGTCTGTCGGCCTCGGCCGCGCAGCCGTCCGCTCCGGCTCCGGGCGCGCCCGCGGGCCCGGCGTCCGCGAGTGGCGGCACGAGTGGCGGCGGGAGCGGCGCGTCTTCGCCGTACCTCTCCGACGGTCCCGGCTCGGGCGGTCCTGCCTCCGGCGGTCCCGGCGGTCCCGGCGTGCCTCGCGCCGGCGGCTCGCTCAGCGACCTGGCGGCAAACGCCGACGGCCGGGCATCCGGCCCGAACGCTTTCGCTCCCGGGCCCGGGAACAACACGCCCCCGCTGGGAGTGCGCCCGCCGGCCGGGCCGACTTCGGGGCCCGTCAAGGGCAGCATGCCGATCCGCCCGCGCCCCGGCGGCCAGGGCGGTCCCGGCACGAGCGGCGGTTCCGGCGTTCCCGGCGTCCCCGGTCCGATGGTCCCCGGCGTCCCAGGTCCCGGCGGCCCTGGCGTCCCCGGCGGCCCCGGCACGCCCCGGATGTCCGACGACACCGCTGTGCTGACCCCGCAGAAGCCCGCGGGATCCGCCCCCGAGCCGCCCGCCGGCCATGTCTCCGGCGATACGCTCACCAGCGGCATCCCCGTCGTCCCGAGCGACCACCGCTCGCCCTTCCCGCCGCTCGGCGGCCCGCCGCCGGGCCCCGGCACCGGACCGAACCCGGTCATCGGGGGATACCCCGGCCCCGCGGACGAGGGCGACTTCTCCGCACCGGAGTTCCCGGCCGGCCCCGGCGGCGGCCCCGCCGGTCCCGTCGTGCCGACCCCGGCACCCGCCACCCCGAGGCCCGCACCCCGGCCCACGCCTGCCAAGAAGGGCCGCTCCAAGCTGGTGCTCGCCGGCGCCGGAGTGGTCGGCCTGCTCGGCATCGCGTACGGCGCCGGACTGCTGCTGAACCACTCCGACGTACCGAAGAGCACCACGGTCCTCGGCGTCGACATCGGCGGCGGCACCAAGGAGGAGGCGGTCAGCAAGCTCGACACCGCCCTCGGCAAGCAGGCCGCCAAGCCGCTGCAGCTCTCGGTCGGCGGCAAGAAGGAGCAGCTCGCCCCTGACAAGGCCGGGCTCTCCCTGGACAGCCAGGCCACCGTCCGTAACGCCGCGGGCAGCGACTACAACCCCGTCTCGGTGATCGGCTCCCTCTTCGGCACCGAGCGGGTCGCCGAACCGGTGATCCTCGTCGACGAGGAGAAGCTGAGCGTGGCGCTCACCGACCTCGCGGGCGTCTCCGGCTCGGCGAGCGAGGGCACGATCAGGTTCGAGCCGAACAAGGCCGTCGCCGTACCGGGCAAGGCGGGTCTGACGCTGGACGTCGGCCGTTCCATGCTCTCGGTCAAGGACGCCTACCGCGCCCAGGTCGAGACCGGCAGGCCGAACGTCGTCGAACTGCCCGTCGCCACCCGCCAGCCGAGAATCACCCAGACCGAGCTCGACCGGGCGATGGAGCAGTTCGCCGAGCCCGCGATGTCCGGCCTGATCACCATCAAGGCGGGCGGCAAGCAGATCCAGTTCGGCCCGGCCAAGTCGCTGCCGAAGATCCTTTCCATGAAGGCGATCGACGGGAAGCTGGTCGAGGTCTACGACAAGAAGGCGATCACCGAGCTCCTCGACGGCGTCTTCGACGGGATCATGATCACCAAGGGTGACGGAAAGAAGCACCAGCTCACCGCGGACGATGTCGCCCAGGCGATGGGGACGGCGCTGCGGGGCAAGACGGCTGCCGAGCGCACCGCCACGATCGAGCTCGACCCGAGCTAGCGCGAACCCTGCCGTAGCTGATCAGAGCCCCTGCCCGGTCCCGGGCGGGGGCTCTGGCACGACCTCTGTCAGGACCTCTGTCACGACCGTGGCCATGACATCTGTCATCCCTCAGTCACGACCACCGACACTGACGCCGTACCCCTGCCCACGGCCAGTCTTGGCACATGACGACGACAGCCGCTCCCACCGTGACGAGCCCGGTGGTGAGCTTCGAGAATGTGAGCAAGAGCTACGGCTCGGTCCGTGCCGTGGCCGATCTCTCGCTGACGCTCCACCCGGGTGAGACCGTCGCCCTCCTCGGCCCCAACGGCGCGGGCAAGTCCTCCACCCTCGACCTGCTCCTCGGCCTGCGCCCCGCCGACACCGGTTCCATCCAGCTCTTCGGTACGACCCCGAGGCAGGCCGTCACGGACGGCCGCGTCGGCGCGATGCTCCAGAGCGGTGGCCTGATGGAGGAGGTGAAGGTCCGCGAACTGGTGCGGCTCGCCTGCGCGCTGCACCCCAAGCCGTACCCCGTAGACCAGGTGCTGTCGCAGGCCGGGATCACCCAGATCGCCGACCGTATGGTCGACAAGCTCTCCGGCGGCCAGGAGCAGCGCGTGCGGTTCGCGCTCGCGACAGCCGGAGCCAACGACCTCATCGTGCTCGACGAGCCGACCACCGGCATGGACGTCACAGCGCGGCAGTCCTTCTGGGCCACCATGCGCGAGCAGACCGAGCAGGGCCGTACGGTCCTGTTCGCCACGCACTATCTGGAAGAGGCCGACGCGATCGCCGACCGGGTGATCGTGCTGCACCGCGGGCGTCTCCTCGCCGACGGCACGGCCGCCGAGATCAAGGCGAAGGCGGGCGCCCGGCGGATCTCCTTCGACCTCGAGGGCGCTGTCGACGAGAGCGCGCTGCGCGGGCTGCCGTTCCTGTCCACGTTCTCCCTGTCCGGCCGTACGGTCCGCATGCAGTCGCACGACGCGGATGCGACCGTCCACGCGCTGTACGGACTCGGGGTCTACCCCCGCAATCTCGAAGTCGCAGGACTGGGCCTGGAGCAGGCCTTCGTCGCCATCACGGAGGCCGAGGAGGCCAAGGCGCTGTGCTGAATCAATTTTCCGGGGCACTGATCAAGCTCGAGATCACCCGCGCACTGCGGAACAAGAAGTTCATGTTCTTCTCGGTGATCTATCCCTCCGCGCTCTTCCTGATGATCGCCGGCACCCAGGACTCCACCGCCAAGGTCCCGCACACCAATCTGACGATGCCCGCGTTCTACATGGTCGCGATGGCGTCCTTCGGCGCGCTGACCGCCGTACTGATGGGCAACAGCGAACGGATCGCGAAGGAGCGCGAGAAGGGCTGGGTCCGCCAGCTGCGCCTCACCTCGCTGCCCGGCCGCGGCTATGTCCTGGCGAAGATCGCCGGCGCCGCCGTGGTCACCCTGCCGTCGATCGTGATCGTCTTCGTGGTGGCGGCCGCGGCCAAGGACGTACGCCTGGAGAACTGGCAGTGGCTCGCGCTCACCGGCGCGATCTGGGCAGGCAGCCTCTGCTTCGCGGCCCTCGGAGTGGCCCTCGGCTATCTCGTCTCGGGCGACGCGGTACGGCCCGTCACGATGATCCTGTACTTCGGCCTCTCGATCCTCGGCGGCCTGTGGATGCCCACCACCGTCTACCCGCAGTGGCTGCAGAACATCGCGGAATGGCTGCCCACGCACGCGTACGCCGCCCTCGGTCAGGCCATCGAGCTCGGAACGTCCCCGCACCTGAAGGACGTTGCCATACTGGCCGCGTACTTCCTGATCTTTGCCGCAGGTGCGGCCTGGCTGTACCGGAAGGACACACTGAAGGCGTGAACGAGGAAACCTTCGCCGGGATCGGGCGCCCTGCGAGCACGCGCCGTCAGGCCTTCATCAAGCTGATGTGGATCGGCATCTGGCTGGCCTTCATGGGAGCCCCGGTCAGTGACCTCGTCAACGGCGGACACGCCGCCTGGCCGACCGCCCTCGGGTGGCTCGGCCTGGTGGCCTTCGTAGCCGTCTATCTGGCCCTGGTCTTCCGCCACACCTCAAGGCCCCTGGCCAGCACCACGGTCTACGCCACGCTCGCCGGCCTCTTCTCGCTCTCCGTCGTCCTGTCCCTGACGCTCGGCTCCGAGTGGCTGGTGCTCTTCGTGTACGTGTCGGTGTCGGCCGGAGCGGTGCTGCCGCTGCGGCTGGCCCGCTGGGCGATCCCGGGGATCACCGGGGCGATGGTTCTGATCGGCCTGAAGACCGACGACCCGGGGAGCATCCTCCCGGCGGTCGTCATCCCCGCCCTGCTCGGCGGATTCTCGATGACGGGCGTGCGGCATTTGGTGCGTACGACCGTTGAACTGCGCGAGGCCCGGGCAACGGTCGCCCAGCTCGCCGCGAACGAAGAGCGCCTGCGGCTGGCCCGGGACCTGCACGACCTCCTCGGCCACTCCCTCTCCCTGATCACCCTGAAGAGCGAACTGGCCGGTCGGATGCTGCCCGACCAGCCGGAGCGGGCGGCCCAGCAGGTCGCCGACATCGAGAAGGTCAGCCGGCAGGCGCTGGTGGACGTGCGGGAGGCGGTCACCGGCTATCGACGGCCGACGCTGCCGGGCGAGTTGGCGGGGGCACGCACGGCCCTGGCGGCAGCCGGGATCACGGCCGAGGTCCCCACGGAGTCCCCCGACGTCCCCGAGAAGCAGGAGGCGGCGCTCGCCTGGTCGCTGCGGGAGGCGGTGACCAATGTCGTACGGCACAGCGGCGCGCACCGCTGCGTCATCGCGCTGACGCCGCGCCAGACGCTGGACGGCCCGATGCTGGAGCTGACCGTGGAGGACAACGGCCATGGCGGCAGCGCGACGTTCGGCAACGGGCTCACCGGTCTTCGCGAACGCGTCACGGAGGTCGGCGGCACGGTGATCACGGGCTCCGGAAAAGCCGGCGGCTTCATCCTCACCGTCCGGGTCCCTCTAGGATCCGCCTCATGATCCGACTCCTCCTGGCCGAAGACCAGTCGATGGTCCGCGAGGCCCTTGCGGCGCTGCTCGGCCTGGACCCGGACTTCGAGGTGGTCGCCCAAGTCGCCCGCGGCGACGAGGTGTTGACGGCGGCCCGGGCCCACGAGGTGGACGTGGCCCTGCTCGACATCGAGTTGCCGGGCAAGACGGGCATCGAGGCGGCCCGCGAACTCCACACGGAGTTCCCCGCGGTGAAGATCGTCATCCTCACGACCTTCGGCCGCCCCGGCTACCTCCGCACGGCGATGGAATCGGGTGCGGACGCCTTCCTGGTGAAGGACGCCCCCGCGGCCCAACTGGCCGAGGCGGTACGCAAGGTGCTCGCCGGCGAACGCGTCATCGACCCGGGCCTGGCGGCGGCGGCCCTGGCGGAGGGCGCCAACCCGTTGACCGACCGCGAACGCGAGGTCCTGCGGTCCGCGGCGGACGGCGCGACGAACGCGGAACTGGCGGCGCGGCTGCATCTGTCGCAGGGGACGGTGCGCAACTACCTGTCGACGGCGATCCAGAAGCTGGCGGTCAGGAACCGGGCGGAGGCGGTGCGGACGGCGCGCGAGAAGGGCTGGCTGTAGGCGGTTTCTGAGAGCCGTCAAGGCCGACGGCCTCCGCTGGACTCTCTCCGGGCGGAGGGCTGTAACGCGTTGCGTTTTGCGCACTGCGTTACAGCCTTGTCCCGGCGTAGAGCCCTTTCGGCCGCGGGCTTTACGCGCGGCCTCCCGGCATCCTGGTGAATTCACCGTTGACGATGGAATGTACTGCACTTACAGCGAGTACTTGATGATCCAGGTCATGGTCTTCCGGTTGGCAGGCCGTTTGCCGCACTTGAGAGCGGTCGCGCTCACGGCCTGAAGATATCCGCAATTGGCGGCGTTCGCGATCGGAGTCTTTGCCCCGTTGTTCAAGGAAGCGATTCCCCATCCCGCGGTCCCGGCTCCACCGTCGCAGCGCTTGAGGGACACGGGCTTATTCCTGCCGTTGCCGGCCAGGCATGCCATGCCGAACGGGGCGGTTCCGGTGCTGTAGTTGGTGTACTTCGCGGAGCCGTAGTTGTTCCAGTGAAAAGCGTCCCGTTTCCGGCACGTGCCGAGCGTGAGGTTCTTGTTGTAGCCGTTCCCCTGAATACACTTGCCGTTGGCCTGGTTGACGATGTACCAACGGCCGCCGGGCTCGGCATGCGCGGTCGAGGCAGGCCCGGTCACGGCCAGTCCGACAGCCAGGGCGGATGTGACCATCCCGGCGACAGCATTCCTCTTCCTGTTCACAATTGCTCCCCCTTGCTCGCTTTTCGGCGAGTGATCTTCCTGCGTGGTCGGGAACTTTTATAGTGCCGTGGCGAAGTGGGGTCACGTGACTTGAGGAGAATCTGAGGCGGGAAATTACTGACGCCCTTTATGTCCTCGACGGGCCCTTTCGCGACGGACGAGGGGACGCCGGTCGTCGGGGCACTGCCCTTTGGTACACCTCCCCGACGCCGGACGCGCCGGTGTGATGGTCGTGGGTACCGTCACCAGCGGTGCCTGGTGATCTTCCGGGTACGTACGGGGGCGGGTGTGTCCTCGTGCTGGACGCGTCATGTATGGGGGCGACGATGATCAAGCAGCGGTTCGCGAAGGCGGCCGGTGTCGGCGCGATGGCGCTCGCGCTGGGGCTGGGCAGCGCGGGTGATGCGCTGGCCTGGCAGACCTCGTTCACGAGCAACGGGAAGGCCTCCCAGTCCTCGCCGGTGCGCAGCGTCACGAAGGGCAAGCACTTTCTGAACGTCTGCATCAAGGGCAACGGGAAGACGAAGTTCACCGCCGAGCTCTACAAGAAGGTCGAGGGCAAGGACCCGTTGATCCAGAAGCTGAGCGGCAAGGACAGCAACGTGTGCTGGATGGCGCCGTTCAAGCAGATGAGCGCAGGCAAGTACTACTTCACCGTGCACTACCCGAAGAAGGGCAAGCAGGTGTCCGGCGGCGTCCAGTAGCCCCGTCCGGGCGCGAGAGGGGCTCGCTGAGTGGCGGGCCCCCTCCGGCTGTCACAGGCATTGAGCCTGCTGCCGGATGGGCTGACGATCCGGCTCAGTTCTACGAGAGCCCCGTCGATGGTGGTGGCCTGGCCGGAGATCGAGACCTCCACGGCAGGGTCGTGACCGTTCAGGGTGTCCGGGAACCTCTTCTCGATCCGCGCGTACTCCGGCGCGTCACCCCCGGGGCGGCCTGCACGCCCAACGTGGGCAGGGTCTTCTCACGCGCCACGAGAACGCCGACGGCAGCCGCGGTGACGGCGACCACGCCGACTGCGGTAGGTGATCTGCGAGAGCGTCAGACCATCTGAAAAACCTGCACCTCCACCCGAAAAGGGGAAATGGTTCCATGCATAAAGCAGCCCGGGCTCTTGTGCTCACCGGCGCGGCCGTGTCCCTGTTCGCCGTCTCCGCAGCGCCGGCGAACGCTGGAACCGCCGCCTACAACAACGTGCGCCTTCAGAAGGTCTGGAGCGCGAAGAATCTGTGCCTGTCGGTGAACGGGAAGACCAGCAACAACGCGCCGGTCATGCAGAAGGGCTGTTCCACGGCCACCGATCAGAAGTGGACGCTCAAGGGCAACTCCCACGGTATCTACACGATCAAGAACAAGCGGTCGGGCAAGTGCATGGGCATATCGAGCACGAGCAACGGGACGGCCGTCACACAGCGGCCGTGCAACGCCTCCTCGAAGACCCAGCAGTGGGCCCTTTCCGGCAGCCGGATCATCAGCAAGTGGGCGGGCAAGTGCCTGATCTCCCGTAACGACACGAGCGGTACGAAGTCCGTCATCTCCAAGTGCGGCAACCGCAAGGCCGAGGAGTGGGGCATCTCCTGAGCACCTGAACGAGGAGGGGCCCGCCGCGCAGTGTGTGCAGCGGGCCCCTTCGTCGCGCTGCCGCCGCGGCAGCGTGCCCCGGGGAGGCGCATCCCGGGGTATTCGCCATTCAGCCGGAATCAGTCCAAGCGAGCGTGGGGCAACTGCGCCGTCTGGTGAGCAAGTTGGGATACTTCCGGCATGAGAGTGAAACGTGCTGTGGCGTGGGCCGGGGCGCTGTGCGCGCTGTTGTCGGGGTGTGCTGCCGGGAAGGGGCCGGAGATTGATCCGGAGACCGGGGCGGCGCGGAAGTTCCCGGTGAACGAGCGTCCGGCGCTGGCGGATCTTTCGGGAAAGTCGCTGGACGGGGCCGCGGTGCGGCTGTCGGACTACCGGGGGAAGGTCGTGATCCTGAACACCTGGTCGTTCACGTGCGGGCCATGCCGGGCGGAGGCGCCGGGGCTGGAGAGGTTCCGCACTGCGATGAAGGACAAGGGCGTGGAGGTGCTGGGGATCACCCGGGATTCGAACCTGGGGAGCGCGCGGGCTTTCGAGAAGGAGTACGGGCTGTCGTATCCGAGCATCGTCGACCCGACAGGGAAGCAGCTTCTGCGGCTTCCCCGAGGGCTGCTGAACACCCAGTTCATTCCCTTCAGCGTGATCATCGACCGCAAGGGGCGGGCGGCAGCCGTGGTGCCGGGCGCGGTGACGGAGGAAGAGTTCCGGAAGCTCACCTCGCCCCTGCTGAAGGAAGGGAATCGGCCCACATGAGGTCGGTGCGCTGGTCCCACTGGCGCCGCCTGCCAACAGCACCAATCCCGACTCGGCCACTGCAAACGAGGTCACAGCCCTACGGGCTGTGACCTCGTCACCTCAAGCGCAATTGCTGTACTGGGCCGCGCGAGAGGGCACCGCATGGGGTTGGGTGGGGATCAGCGGCAGGTGTCTGGTGCACCGCGGGTCCGGGCACAGCCGGTCGTGCGCCAGGACGGAGATCACCGCAGCTTGCAGGCGTGACGTCTGGCCGAGTTTGGCCAGTATCCGCGAGATGTGCGCCTTGACGGTACGTTCAGCTATCCCGAGCTTCAGGGACAGCTCACGGTTGGACAGGCCACCGCCGAGGAGCAGCAGGACCTGCCTTTCCCGGTCAGTGAGCCGGCCGATGTCCCAGGGAGCATCGAACGGCCCGGTCCGGGGGCTCCCGTAGGGGCACAGCGCGATGTCCTCTCGATTCACTCGCTTTTTCAACATTTCCCCCTAGAAATGGGCGACCCGCACCACCGGTCAGCCGACGCGGGTCGCGGCGTACAGGTCAGAGAGCGAAGCGAGGGGTGGTCCCGTGGCCCTTGATCTGGACGTGGATCGTCGTTCCGTTGGGGAACTTCTGCGGCTTCTTCAGCCCCCAGCTGGCGCGGTAGACGTGGCTGATCTCACCGACGTACTTCGCCTTCTTCCAGCCAGTGAACGCCCTCGGGGCCTTCTTCGGCTCGTCGACGATCACGCGCATCTCGTAGGTGCCGCCCTTCTTGGGGGCGGTGTAGTCACCGGAGAGGCTGTGGAGGAGGTCCTTCTCCCGGTCCGCGACGACCAGGGTCGCCCGGGTGTGGTTCTTGTTGTGGACGTCGTAGAACTTCTCTGTCGCATACGCCTGCGGGCCGACGAGAAGGGTGACTGTAGTCATGGCCAGGGTGAGAAGGACGCTTGCAGTAGTGCGGTTGGTGCGCATGTGCGAATTCGTCTCCCTGATGCCGCTCGTCCCAGCGAAGCCCCGTGCCCCGAGTGCGGCGGCAATCGTGATCCAATCTAACCGATCGCTCTGACACATACACGACAGTAACTTGCGGTCCGACGAGGGCGGTTGGCCATCAGGGAGGTGGCCGTCAGGGCAGCACCCGAAGAGTCAATACCGGTCAACTGCACGAATTCGTAGGGTCGTTGTGCACGGAGCACACCCGTACGAAGAGGAGAAGCAGTAGTGAACACCGGTCCCACCATGCGTCGTATGTCCACCGCCGTCGTCGCCGGCGCCGCAGCGGTCGCGGTTCTCGCCCCGGCTGCCTCCGCGGCCACCGCTGCCCCGTCCGCCCCGGCCGCTGTTGCGGGCGTCCAGGCTGAGGCCGCGGCGAAGAAGCTGACCGTGAGCGGCTATGTCAGCTACCTCAAGACGTCGAAGAAGCCCGAGGCGAAGCAGACCCTGGCGCAGTTCAACAAGCTGCCGCAGGCCAAGAAGGTCAAGTTCGTCAACTACCTGCAGAACCGCGGCGTCTACACGGCGCTGACCGCGTCGATGAAGGGCACGGTCAACCGTGACCTGCGGGTGGTGACCCCGTACAACGCGGACGTCAACTTCCTCAAGACCGTCAGGACGGTCCAGGGCAAGGACAAGCAGCGAACCACCAAGGTCACCTTCACCGTGACCGAGCGGATCTACGGCATCCCGGTCACCAGCGAGCAGGTCTCGGTGAAGTACCAGGCCAAGCCCGTCAAGCCGGGCGGCTTCGTGCGCGGTGAGGCGAAGGTGACCAACGTCAACGCGGCGATCGGGATCCTCGCCGGCAAGATCGAGGCCCGCAAGGTCATCGGCGGCTACCTCGCGGGCACCAGGTGGACCGCGACGCCGAACTACCAGTCGTTCGGCAAGAAGGTCATCAAGGAACAGAACGTCACCAGCGGCTCCGGCTACTGGAAGGCGATCCTGGCCAACCGCTGACCACATGGTTACCGATCAGCCGGCTAAGTGGCTGGTCACCGGTCAGCTCCCTCTGGCGGCGCGGCTCATCTCCCCCGAGCCGCGCCGCCACTCCCTTTTCCGGCGCCGGCGGTTCGACGGCGTCCGGTCGTCATATCTCGTAGCCGTTGCGGAGGCGCTTGAATCACTCCCGCTCCGGGGCCAAAGACGACAGGGTGCGTGCCAGGCGTACAAGACGCCCGGCACGCACCCTGCAAGGAAACCTGTCGCTGAGGTCAGAACTTGCCGTAGCGGCCGGTCAGGTCAGCCTCGGGGCAGGTGATCGAACCGATCAGGCAGGCGACGCTGGCGTACTTCCGCGTGTAGACGTTGGTGACCTTGCCGCCGTCGTAGATGTAGATGTGGTGGTTCGGGAACAGCCGGTGCTTGCCGGAGCGGATGGTGTAGTTCCCGCTCGTGGTCAGGTTGATGGTGAAGGCCCCGTCGGCAGCGCCCTTGACTCCGCCCAGGCCCTTGCAGAACGGGTTGGTGGCGTGCACGACCATCCGCAGGTCCACGTAGTTCTTGCCCGACCCCAGCTTCTTGGCGTACGTGTCCTTGGCGCTGGCGGTCTTCTTGGTGACGTACTTGCCGGTCTTCTTCACGTACACGTGGGTGGGCTGGATGTGCTTGTTGCCCACCACCGCCTTGGACTTCCACGTGACGGTCGCGTGCAGGGCGAAGCGGTACTTGCTCGACTTCCAGTTGAAGTCGGAGTGCCCGTCGCCGCCGAACTGGAAGTTCTTGCCGTACGAACAGCCCGCCACGGGAGCGTCGACCTTCTTCTGCGGGATGAAGCCGACCCAGGACAACGTGGACGTCTTGGCCACGCCCGCTGCAGCCGCCCGCTCGACCGCCTCCTCGCGCAGACCCGTCAGTGATCCGGAGGCGGGGACGGACACCTTCATGCCGTACAGCCGGGACTCCGGGCTGCCGCTCTTCGGCAGCAGCGGCACGACCTGGTAGTTGTAATCGGCGCCCGGCTTCACGTTCGTGTCGCGGAAGGACGTCACCCCCGCGGCCAGGGTGGCCACATCCTGGCCGCCCCGGGTGATCACGTAGCGGGCGTCCTTCGCGTAGCCCTTCCACGACAGCTCCACGAAGCCCTTGCCGGCCGCCGCGGTGATCCCCTCGCGGGCCATGGAACTGTCGACGACGGCGGTCTCACCCGAAGCCGCCCGCATGACGCCGAACCCCTGCGTCTGAAGGGCCTTGCCCTCGGCGCTGTTCGCACTGACGCCGGACACGTCCTTCAGTCCGTCGGAGGACAGTGCGGATACGGAGAACGCCGCAGCGCCCGGCCGCAGGGCCTGGTCGGAGGGGGAGTTGGTGGAGGCGAACGCCTGGAACCCGCCCGCGACAAGCATGAGCGGAGCCGCGGACAGCGCCGTCACTTTGGCAACACGAGAAAGCTGCATTATTTGTTTCCTTTCATCCTTCTTCAATGCCACTGACGACGTGGGGGAGCGGATATCGCCGCTCCTCCCTGCCCGGCCTCTGCCGCGCCACCGCTTCCGGGCGGGCAGCAGCCGGTGGACGACCGTCTCGCCGTGGGGGCGTCGTCTACGTTCTGCGAAGGGCGTGAGCTGGAGAGATGTGCCGGCGGGACGGATCTGCCGCAGTTGGGGTCCGGCCCGGTCTGCACCAGGCACTGCTGACCGAACTGCGCAGAGCGGGCCCGCTGGAGCTGGACGCCGCTGCCATCGACGCCTCATGCATCAGGGCCCTGAAAAGGGGGCTCACACCGGCCCTTCGCCTCCTTCTGTCAGGGCTGCGTCAACGACCCTAGGGAGGAGGAGGGGTGGGGCGTAAGTGTCTCCTGGGGCAGTGCCCGAAAGGGCAGCGGCTTTTCGTGTGGCCTTGACGGACCGACCGGCTGAGTGGGGCAGCAGACGCCGTTGCAGTTCGCGGTGCAAAAAAAGGGGGGCCCGCCACGCGCATCGCGTGGCGGGCCCCTTCTCCTTACGGCGGTCCGGCTTTCCATGGCGCCACGACGTAGCGCCGCAAGACAGGAAGAACGGCCAGGGTCGGGTGTCCTCCCCGTTCCATGGGGAGGACGCGTCAGGCGCTGGAGGCAGCGACGAGGAGGACCGGGTAGAGCACGCCGAGGGATCCGGCGGCCAGGCCGATGGCGCACTGGCCTCGGTTGAGCTTGTTGGCCAGGCCGAGGAGGGCGAAGGTGACGGCGAGGCTGCCGGCCAGGAGCGGGATCGCGATTCCGACGAAGCCGGAGAGCACTGCGGCGATCAGCGCGACGGTGCCGAGGACGAGGGAGACCGGCCCGTAGAGGGTCGCAGGGCTGTCGGTCGCTCCGGTGGCCATGTCGGGTTCCTTGCTGTTGGGCGTCGGCGTCGTCCGACGCGCAGGTAAAGGCATCCTGGACACTTCATGATGGCACTTTCCGCACATGCCCCGGATATGCACGCAGCGTACGGACGTCTCTGAGATCAACCTCACGCTCGCGCGTGGTGCTGTCATGTCACCAGCCCGCCGGCAGGGTCCGACCTCTTGCATCTGAGAGTCGCGACGCCGTGCGCGTGTGACACCGGGACACCCGGGGCGCACCAGAACCGGAACCCCGGGACTCAGTTCAGCATCGCCCGCGCCGCCCGCGCCCTCTCCTTGATCACGTCCGCCGTCGCCGGGTCCACCGCCGCCACCACCTCCGCGTACGCGTCGAGTTCTGCCGCACCCGTCAGGAACTCCCCGCGCTGTACAAGCAGTTGTGCGCGCTCGTACCGCAGCCGCGCGGGATGCGAGGGCAGCAGCAACGACAGGTCGAGCGCCCACAGCGCGACCTCCGACTGTTCCGGCCGGGCCGCCGCCCACGCGCGGATGTTGTTCAGGATGCGCAGTACGAGGTCGAGCGGATCCGCGGGCGTCAGCATCGACGGGTCCAGCGGCGCCCCCGTCGCCCCCGCGACCAGCAGGTCCGCGTCGGAGCCCGTCAGCAGCCGGCCGCCGTCGAAGGGGTCGACCAGGACTTGGTCGTCCGGAGCGGCCGGGTCGCCGAAGCCGACCACGAAATGGCCGGGCAGGGCGACTCCGTACACCGGTGCGCCCGCCCGGCGCGCCACCTCGATCCACACCACCGAGAGCAGGATGGGCAGGCCACGGTGGCGCCGCAGCACCTCGTGCAGCAGCGACGACTCAAGGCGCTGATAGTCGCCGGGGCTGCCCCTGAAGTCGTAGTGACCGCCCAGCAGGTCGGCCAGGGCCGTGGCCCAGGCGCGGGGGCCGGTCAGGCCGAAGGGGAGCATGCCCGCGAGGCGGTCCAGTTCGATCTGGGCCGCGTCCAGGCCGGCGTCGTCCAGCGCCGGATCCGCCACCGTGCCCACCAGCAGGCACAGCAGCGAGAGGTCGGGCCGCTCGCAGCGGGCCTCCTCGGCGAACTGCCGCCGCCGGTCGGGCCGCCGGTCGACAGGCATGTCGGGGGGTTCGTCGTACATACGCGATTTGTACCCGCCTACGCAGCTCGGAAGTGGTGATAGCGGTGGTGGGCCGCGAAGCCCATCCCCTCGTACAGCGCACGCGCCCCTTCATTGTCGGACTCCACCTGGAGCCACGCCGCCGATGCGCCCTCCTCCAGCGCGCGCCGCGCGAGCGCGGTCATCACCGTGGTCGCGATGCCCTGACGCCGCAGCGCCGGGTCCACCTCCACCGCCATGAAGCCCGCCCAGCGTCCGTCGACCACGCACCGCCCGATCGCCGCGGGCACACCACCCTCGCCGGGCACCGAGGCGAACCACACCGAAGGGCCGCTGCTCAGTACCTTCAGCACATGTGGGCCGGGCACACCGAACCGCTGGTAGCGCTGGAGCCAGGCCTCGTCGAAGGAGCGCGCGAGCCGCACCCGCGCCACGTCCGTGTCCAGGTCGCCGATGGCGGCGAGCGAGCCGATCCGCACCTCCGCCGAGACCTCGCGCCGCCAGCCGCGCGCCTCCAGCTCGGCGCAGAGCTCCTCCTGTGTCCCCGCCGCCCCGGTCGCGGTCTGTATGTACGCGGGCAGGCCACGCTTCTCGTACCACGTCCGGACCTGTGCCAGGGCCCGGTCCAGCGGCAGACCCGGGTCACCGAGCGGCAGCACGGAGTTCGCGCGCCGTGTGAACCCGGAGGACGCCCGCATCTCCCAGTCGCCGAGCCGCTCGCTCTCCACCGGCTGCCAGGCGCGCGCGGTGACCCTGGCAAGCTCTTCGAAGTCCGCCGCCGGACCCCTTCGCCGGGCCGGTGCGGCAGGCACGACCTTGCCCGCGACCAGGGAGGATTCCGGGATACGGACGCTCTCTCCGGTCCGTCGTGTGATCAGCAGCACACCTTCGTTCCAGGATGTGAGAACGCCGACCGTGTCCGTGAACTTCTCGGGCCCCCCGCCGGAGTCGCTCAGACGCCTCACTGATACACGTTTTCCCACGTCAGCGGGCGTAATACGGACTTCGAGCCGTCCGCCGCCGGTGAATTCCACAGCTCTGTTAGCCCCTCCTGTTCGGATCGTCCCCAAGAACGGAGATACTAGGGGCGGGCATCGACGACGCCGCGCTCCCGCGCAATGCCAGCCCTACCGAGGAGGAACGACAGCGTGACCTACGTCATCGCGCAGCCTTGTGTCGACGTCAAGGACAAGGCGTGCATCGAGGAGTGCCCCGTCGACTGCATCTACGAGGGCTCCCGGTCCTTGTACATCCACCCGGACGAATGCGTCGACTGTGGTGCTTGTGAGCCGGTCTGCCCGGTCGAGGCGATCTTCTACGAGGACGACACCCCGGAGGAGTGGAAGGACTACTACAAGGCGAATGTCGAGTTCTTCGACGAGCTCGGTTCGCCCGGTGGTGCTTCCAAGCTCGGCCTGATCGAGCGCGACCACCCCTTCATCGCTGCACTGCCGCCGCAGAACCAGTAAGCCGGCAAGTGCTCCGCCCCCGGTCCCGTACGGTTCGTCGTCCGTACGGGACCGAGGCGTTTGCCGCCGCCACCGCTCCACGTACGAGAAAGAGAAACCTGTGTCCGCAGTCTCTTCGCGCCTTCCCGTCTTCCCCTGGGACAAGCTCGAGCCGTACAAGGCGACGGCCGCGGCCCACCCCGACGGCATCGTGGACCTCTCCGTCGGCACGCCCGTCGACCCCGTCCCCGAGCTGATCCAGAAGGCTCTCGTCGAGGCCGCGGACTCGCCCGGCTATCCGACGGTGTGGGGGACGGCCGAGCTGCGGAACGCGCTCACCGGGTGGGTCGAGCTGAGGCTCGGCGCGGTCGACGTCGCGCACACGAACGTCCTGCCCGTCGTCGGCTCCAAGGAGCTGGTGGCCTGGCTGCCGACCCAGCTGGGTCTCGGCCCCGGCGACAAGGTCGGCTATCCGCGGCTTGCCTACCCGACGTACGAGGTGGGCGCGCGGCTGGCGCGCGCGGAGGCCGTCGTCTACGACGACCCCACGGACCTCGACCCGGCCGGTCTGAAGCTGCTCTGGCTCAACTCGCCCTCCAACCCCACCGGCCGTGTGCTGGCCAAGGAGGAGCTGATCCGCATCGTCGCGTGGGCGCGCGAGCACGGCGTGCTGGTCTTCAGCGACGAGTGCTACCTGGAGCTGGGCTGGGAGGCGGAGCCGGTCTCCGTCCTGCACCCGGATGTCTGCGGCGGTACGTACGAGGGCGTCGTCGCCGTCCACTCCCTGTCCAAGAGGTCCAACCTGGCCGGCTACCGCGCCGCGTTCATCGCCGGTGACGAGGCCGTGCTGGGCGAGCTGCTCCAGATCCGTAAGCACGGCGGGATGATGACCCCCGCGCCGGTGCAGGCCGCCACAGTCGCGGCGCTGGGCGACGACGCGCATGTCACGGAGCAGCGGGCGCGGTACGCGGCCCGGCGCGCCGCACTGCGCACGGCGCTGGAGGGGCATGGCTTCCGGATCGAGCACAGCGAGGCCAGCCTGTATCTGTGGGCGACGCGCGACGAGCCGTGCTGGGACACGGTGGCGCACCTGGCGGAGCTCGGGATTCTGGTGGCGCCCGGCGACTTCTACGGAACGGCCGGTGAGCGTTTCGTACGGGTGGCGTTCACCGCGACCGACGAGCGTGTCGAGGCGGCGGTCAAGCGCCTGGGCTGAGCATGACGAAGGGCCCCGGGAGCACACGGCGGTTTCTAGGGGTCGTTGCAACACGTGGTCGGTTGTTCAGGCCGCGAGGAGTTTATGCAGGCGCTCGGCTGGGGTTTCCCAGCCGAGCGTTTTGCGTGGCCGGCCGTTGAGCTGGGCGGCGACGACGTCGAGGTGGTCGCGGGTGTGGACGGACAGGTCGGTGCCCTTGGGGAAGTACTGCCGCAGCAGGCCGTTGGTGTTCTCGTTCGATCCGCGCTGCCAGGGACTGGCCGGGTCGCAGAAGTAGACGGGGACGTCGGTAGCGAGCGTGAAGCTCTTGTGGGCGGCCATCTCGCTGCCCTGGTCCCAGGTCAGGGACCGCTTCAGGTGGGCAGGCAGCCGCTGCACGGTCTCTTGGAGGGCGTCGCGGACCTGCTCGGCGCCGCGCCCGTCGGGCAGGTGCAGCAGCATCACGTAGCGGGTGGCTCGCTCGACGAGGGTGCCGATCGCTGAGGCGCTGTCCTTGCCGATGATCAGGTCGCCCTCCCAGTGGCCGGGCACCGCCCGGTCTTCCGCCTCGGCCGGGCGGTCGCTGATCATGACCATCGGGTCGGTGAAGCGGGGCTGGCGGCAGTTGGCCTGCCGGTGGGGCTTGCGGCGGGCGCGGCCACTGCGCAGGGCGCCGGCGAGCTGTCTGCGTAGTTCTCCGCGTCCTTGGACGTAGAGGGCCTGGTAGACGGTTTCGTGGACCACGTGCATCTCCGGCCGGTCGGGGAAGTACCTGCGCAGAGCGTGGCAGATCTGCTCCGGGCTCCACCGTTCGTCCAGGCCGGCCTGGATCGCGGCCCGCAGTTCGGGGTTCTGGCCGATCTTGCCCGGCTTGGGGCGGGGCCGGCGGCCATCGGCGCGGGCCTGGGCGGCGAAGGGCCGGTACTGCCCGTTTCCCGGGTGCCGGTTGCGGCGGATCTCCCGGCTGATGGTTGAGGGGCTGCGTCCCAGTTCGACGGCGATCGCGCGGATCGTGGCCTTCTCCCGCAGCCGGTCGGCGATGTGGATCCGCTCGGCCTCGCGCAGGTACCGCGAGGGTACGGAAGGCGGCACCACCGAACGGATCGGTGGTGCCGCCTTGTTCCCGCCGGACGGGTTGCGTCCGTATCGCCAGCGCTTCCCGGTCCGCCGGTTGATCCCGACGATCCGGCACGCTTCCGTATTGCTTACGCCCTGCTGCACGAGCCGGAAGTATGCCGCCCGCTCACGAGTGAGCTTCTTGCGTCCCTGCGGCTGCCGGTCCTCGCGGATCTCGAAGTCCATCGCACCCCTTGAACTGGGGTGTTGCAACGACTCCTAGAACCCAAGCACGCTCCCGGGGCCCTTCCTATGTGGGACTACCTCATGTGCGGGGGCTAGGAACTAGCCGAGCGGCAGCGACTTCACGGGCAGCTGGTCGGTGGCGGGGAGGCCGCCACCGGCGAGCCCGTCGGTCGGCAGGCCGCCGCCGAGCGACCCGGTCGGCAGGCCACTGCCGCCGAGCGACTCGGTCGCGGTGCCGGCGGTCTCGCCGACGACCTTGCCCGCGCTGCCCGCCGTGTCACCGGCGGCCTTCTGCGCGGCGGGGGTCGCGGTCTTGCCCGCCTGGCCAACGGTCTTGGCCGCGGCCGGGAGGGTCTGCTTGACCGCCTCGCCGCCGGTGTCGCCCGCCAGGTTGGAGGTCTTCTGGGTGGCACCGTCGACCGTGCCGCTGAGGCCGTCGGCGTCGAGCGCGGTGAGGCCGCCGACCGGGGCCTGCGGGAGTTCGACGGCGCTTGCGGAGCCGGCCGCACCGACCACGGGGGCTGCGCCCGCCGCGATGAGCAGCGCGGCACGGGCGATCCGACGGGTCAGGGGGAGGGACATGATGCTCCTTGAGACGAGAAGGACGTTGGAATGGTGCCTGCCCGGTGCCGGTCCCGGTGCGGTCTCCGGCGTTCGGACGCAGTGACAACCCCTCGGAGGGCGGGGGAAGTTGCGGTACACCGAGGTAAAGAGTTGGTAATGCATCGCATTATCGGCTTCGGATAAAAACGGGCAAACATTGCATTGCGCAAGGGCCTGCTGAACCGTCACTTCCCTTTGTTTTCAAGGGGATTGGGCGATCAGCGGCTATCGGCCCAAACGGCCTCGAGAGTTCTCGCCGAAAGCTGGGTGGCGTGGCTCGTTCGGGGGAGTGCTCGGATCAGCGTGCGAGTCGAATTCGTACGTTGCCGGCAGCGGAATCGAGGCCGGCGCCGGAATCCGAGCCGGCGCCGGAATCGGAATCGGTGCCGGATTCGGTGCCGGAGCCGTCGTTCGCAGCAGCGGATTCGGTGCCGGTGCCGGAGTCTTCGTTCGCGGCGGAGTCGGAGTCGGAGTCGGTGCGGCCGTCCGCGTCGGAATCGGTGCCGGAATCGGTGCCGGAATCGGGGTCGGCGCCCGAATCGGTACCGGTGCCGGAATCTGCGTCCGCAGCGGAGTCGGTGCCCGCGGCGGAGTCGGGGCCCGTGGTGCGCCAGCCCTGCTCGGACTTCTTCGAGCTCCACACCCGGCCCCCGTACGAGACCTCCTCGATGCGCAGCCCGTCCGCCCGCGCCACCGCCCAGTGCGCCAGCTCCCAGCCCCGCTGGGACGCCCCGCCGCCGTCCGTCCCGACCGTCGACGGCACCGGTACGGACACCTCGCGTGCTCCGGGTGCCCCCGCCGCCCGGCCCGACGTGGTCGCCCTCGGCAGCACCTCGGGACCGAAGGCGCGGACCAGTTCCTGACGCACCTTCGCCGGGTCGCCCGCCTCGCGGCTCTTAACCGACTCACAGGTCAGAGCCCCGGTCGCGCGCCCGGTGAGAGCAGCCGCCAGGAGCGTCGCGTCCGGCTCGTGCTTCGCGTACGCCTGCGGGAAGCCGCTGCGCTGGACGCGCTGCGCGGCGACGGTCAGCGGGAGACGCGAGTAGCCCGGGACCTCGGCGAGATGCTCGTAGAACTTCCCGGCGGCGTAGACGGGGTCGAGGATCTGCTGTCTCGTGCCCCACCCCTTGGAGGGGCGCTGCTGGAAGAGTCCGAGCGAGTCGCGGTCGCCGTGGTGAATGTTGCGCAGGCCCGATTCCTGGAGGGCGGTCGCGAGCGCGATCGTGACTGCGCGCTCCGGCATGCCGCGGGTGGTGCCGACGGCGGAGATTGTCGCGGCGTTCGCGGCCTGCTCGGCACTGAGCTCGTACGTGGGGCCGCCCGCGCCCTCGGCCGTACGGACCGTGCAGCGCGGAGTTCCGCCGCCGGTGACGTACTGCATGACGACATAGCCGATGAGTGCCAGAAGCACGGCGAACGCGGCCGCGATACGCAGAAGGCGGCCGCGCCGGAGGGGGGAGGCGGTCTCGGACACGGTGCCCACCGTACTGGAGCCCGCGTTAGGGTCGGAGCCATGCCTGACACCGTGCTTGACCTCACTCTTGACGCCCCGGCGCTCACCGCTGCACTCGTCGACTTCCCGTCGGTCAGCGGCACGGAGAAGCCCCTCGCCGACGCGATCGAGCAGGCGCTGCGCGCCGTGCCGCACCTCACCGTGGACCGGCACGGCAACAACGTCGTGGCCCGTACGTACCTCGGGCGCAGCGAGCGGGTCATCCTGGCCGGGCACATCGACACGGTCCCGATCGCCGACAACGTGCCGTCCCGGCTGGACGAGGAGGGCGTGCTGTGGGGCTGCGGCACGAGCGACATGAAGTCGGGCGTCGCGCTGCAGCTGCGGATCGCCGCGACCGTCCCCGAGCCCAACCGCGACCTCACTTTCGTCTTCTACGACAACGAAGAGGTTGCCGCACACCTCAACGGTCTCGGGCATGTGGCCGATGCCCATCCCGACTGGCTGGAGGGCGACTTCGCGATCCTGCTGGAGCCGTCGGACGCGCAGGTCGAGGGCGGCTGCCAGGGCACGCTGCGGGTCCATCTCCGTACGACGGGGGAGCGGGCACACTCCGCGCGCAGCTGGATGGGGTCCAACGCCATTCACGCCGCGGCGCCGATCCTGGCGCGGCTGGCCGCGTACGAACCGCGACGACCGGTGATCGACGGGCTCGAGTACCGGGAGGGGCTCAACGCCGTGGCGATGGAGGCGGGCGTCGCCAACAACGTCATCCCCGACGAGTGCACCGTGGTGGTCAACTACCGCTACGCACCCGACCTGAGCGAGGCGGAGGCGCTGGCGCACGTCCACGAGGTCTTCGCGGACTGCGGGGTCGCCGAATTCGTCGTGGACGACCACTCGGGGGGCGCCCTGCCGGGGCTCTCACACCCGGCCGCGGCCGCGTTCATGGAGGCGGTCGGCGGCACCGCGCAGCCCAAGTTCGGCTGGACGGACGTCTCCCGGTTCAGCGCGCTGGGCGTGCCCGCGGTCAACTACGGACCCGGTGACCCTATCTACGCACACAAGCGGGACGAGCATGTCGAGGTGGACAAGATCACGCACTGCGAGGGGCGGCTGCGCGACTGGCTCACTGCCTGACCGCTGGGATTTCACATCTTGTAACGTTCGCCGACCTACCCTGACCCAAAGCAACGATGTTCTGCAGTGCACGGCATTGCGTGGCAGAGTGCGGCAGAGTTCGGCGGAGGGAGCAGGTCATGGGCAACCCCGAGGGATCCGAGGGTTTGCGGGCGCTGGAGGAGCAGCGACTGGGACCGGTACTGCGCCGAAGGGAACAGGTGCAGTCCGGCACCACCGACCAGCGGCTGCTGGACACCGAGGGCGACTCCCAATGGGTGCACACAGACCCGTGGCGGGTCATGCGCATCCAGTCGGAGTTCGTGGAGGGCTTCGGCGCGCTCGCCGAACTTCCCAGCGCGATCAGTGTCTTCGGCTCCGCCCGCACGGCGCCGGGAACCCCCGAGTACGACACGGGTGTCCGGATCGGCAGGGCCCTGGTTGAGGCCGGCTTCGCGGTGATCACGGGCGGCGGCCCGGGCGTCATGGAGGCGGCGAACCGGGGCGCGCGCGAGGCGAAGGGCATCTCGGTCGGCCTGGGCATCGAGCTCCCCTTCGAACAGGGCCTCAACGCGCACGTCGACATCGGAGTGAACTTCCGCTACTTCTTCGTCCGCAAGACGATGTTCGTGAAGTACGCACAGGGTTTTGTGGTGCTCCCGGGCGGCCTCGGCACGCTGGACGAACTGTTCGAGGCGCTGACCCTGGTCCAGACCCGCAAGGTGACACGCTTCCCGATCGTGCTGTTCGGCACGGAGTACTGGAGCGGCCTGGTGGACTGGCTGCGCAACACGGTGGTGGCGCAGGGGAAGGCGTCGGCGAAGGATCTGCTGCTCTTCCATGTGACGGACGAGGTGGATGAGGCGGTCGCGATGGTGACAAAGGAGACGGGCCACTAGGCGCGGCCGCGGGTTCCCCTACCGGGGCTCCGCCCCGGGCCCCGCGCCTCAATCGCCGGCGGGGCTGAATTTTCCGCCGGTCCGCCTGAATCTTCAGGCCGACCGGCGGAAATCAAGCCCGTCCGGGGGTCCCTCGGACGAAGTCTGGGGGAGATCGAGGACCCGCCCGAAGGGCGAACCCCCAGTTCGGAGGCGCGCCGCACCCTTACGCCAGCCCCCGCCGCGCCACCGCCGGCCCCCGCCGCCCCGCAATCGTCGCCACCATGTCCAGCACCTGCTTCGTCTCCGCCACCTCATGCACCCGGTACACCTGCGCCCCCAGCCACGCCGACACCGCCGTCGTCGCCAGTGTCCCGATCAACCGTTCCTTCACCGGCTTGTCCAGCGTCTCCCCGACGAAGTCCTTGTTCGACAACGAGACGAGCACCGGCCACCCCGTCTCCACCAGCTCGCCCAGCCGTCGCGTCGCCTCCAGCGAGTGCCGCGTGTTCTTCCCGAAGTCATGGCCCGGGTCGATCATGATCCCGTCACGACGGACGCCCAGCTCCACCGCGCGTTCCGCCAGGGAGACCGTCACCCGCAGAATGTCGGCCACCACGTCGTCGTACGCGATCCGGTGCGGCCGCGTCCGCGGCTCCGCGCCGCCCGCGTGCGTGCACACCAGCCCCGCCCCGTACCGCGCGGCGACCTCCGCCAGCCGCGGGTCGACGCCGCCCCACGCGTCGTTCAGCAGATCCGCGCCCGCCTCGCAGACCGCCTCGCCCACATCGTGCCGCCAGGTGTCGACGCTGATGACCACGTCCGGGTGCCTTCTGCGGACCTCGGCCACGAAGCCGACCGTGCGCCGCGCCTCCTCGTCGGCCGTGACCTCCTCCCCGGGACCGGCCTTCACCCCACCGATGTCGATGATGGCGGCGCCCTCCGACACCGCCTGCTCGACGCGGGAGAGCGCGGGCTCGTCGCGGAACGTCGCGCCCTGGTCGTAGAAGGAGTCAGGCGTACGGTTCACGATCGCCATGATCACCGGCTCGTGCGCGTCGAATTCGCGCCGTCCCAGCCGCAGCATCAGCGGTTTCCTCCTCAGGTCGTTCGCCTGCGACCCTAACTGTCAGAGGGTCGTGGCACGATCAGCACCGGACAGTTTCCGTTCGGGGAGAGGGTCGCTCGTGTTCTTGTTCTTGCTGATCGCGATGGTCGTGGTGGTCGCCGCGGTCACGCTCGCCGTCGTCGGCGGCGGCGACAGCGCGGCCCTTCCGGAGGTCGCGCCCGAGCAGCTCGTCGACCCACTGCCGGGCACCCGCCCCGTCGGCCGCGCGGATGTCGAGGCGCTTCGCCTGCCCGTCGCCCCGCGCGGCTACCGGATGGCGGACGTCGACGACGTGCTCGGCCGCCTCGGCGCCGAGCTGGCCGAGCGGGACGCCCGCATCGCCGAACTGCAGACGGCTCTGGCCGGCGCGCAGGCCACCGCGAGGGGCCGCGGCGACCTGTTCACCAAGCCCGGCAAGGAGCCCGAGCAGTGAGCGCCGGCGCCGTGGCCGGTCCCGACGGGAAGCTGCGCTGCCCCTGGGGCCTGTCCACCGACGACTATGTGACGTACCACGACGAGGAGTGGGGCCGCCCGGTCCACGGCGACGACGCGCTGTTCGAGCGCCTTTGCCTGGAGGCCTTCCAGTCCGGTCTGTCCTGGATCACCATTCTGCGCCGCCGGGAAGGTTTCCGTACCGCCTTCGACGACTTCAAGATCGCAGCCGTGGCGGAGTACACCGACGCCGACCGGGACCGCCTCCTCGCCGACGAGGGGATCATCCGCAACCGCGCCAAGATCGAGGCGACCCTCGCCAACGCGCGCGTGCTCGCCGGCTGGTCCGCCGGCGAGCTGGACAAGCTGATCTGGTCGTACGCCCCTGACGCGGCGACGCGGCCGGCGCCGCGCACGCTCGCCGACGTACCTCCGGTGAGCGACGAGTCCACTGCGCTGGCGAAGGCACTCAAGAAGCGCGGACTGCGCTTCATCGGGCCCACCACGGCGTATGCGCTGATGCAGGCGTGCGGCCTCGTGGACGACCATCTGAGCGACTGCATCGCCCGCGGGAAGGGCCGCTAGCGGCCCAGGTACTTCGGCTGCTCCTTGCCGACGAACGCCTGGACCGCGATCGCGTGGTCCGCAGAAGCACCCGCCCTCGTCTGCAGCTCGTCCTCCTTCTCAAGGGTCTCGCCGAGCGTGTGACCCGCGCCGTAGGCCAGGGACTCCTTGATCGCCGCATAGGCGACGGTCGGCCCCTCGGCCAGGGCGCGGGCGACCGCGGCGGCCTCGGCGGCCAGCTCGTCGGCGGGGACCAGCTTGTTCGCGATGCCCAGCTCGAACGCCTCCTGCGCGGAGAACGAGCGCGGGAAGAGCAGCAGGTCCGCGGCCCGGCTCTGGCCGATCAGCCGGGGCAGCGTCCACGACACCCCGGAGTCCGCGGTCAGCGCGACGCCCGCGAAGGACGTCGTGAACTTGGCGGTATCGGCGACGACCCGGTAGTCCGCGGCGAGGGCGAAGCCGAGGCCCGCGCCGGCGGCGACGCCGTTGACCCCGGCCACGACCGGCTTCGGCATCTCGGTCAGCGCCCGCACGATGGGGTTGTAGTGCTCCCGCACGGTGTTCATGGTGTCGCCGCTGCCGGACTCGCGGGCGGCGGCGAGGATGCCGATGTGCTCCTTGAGGTCCTGGCCCACACAGAAGGCGCGCCCGGACGCGGTGAGCAGTACGGCTCGTACGGAGGGGTCGGCGGCTGCCGCCCGTGCCGAGTCCCGGAGGGCGACCTTGGCCTCGGTGTTCATCGCGTTCATGGCCTCGGGCCGGTTGATCGTGATCGTCGCGAGTCCGTCGCTCACCTCGTACAGCACGGAGTCGGCCATGTCAGAGTCCCCTTTGCGGCTCGGGCGGTGGTGTGCAGGCCCAGCATGTCGGAGATCGACGAGGGCGAACATGTGACCTGCGTCAAACAATATTCGCCGCCGCTCCTGCGCGCGGCGGCGAAGTATCGCAGGCGGATCGCCGAATTGAGTGGTTTTGCGAGAGCGCGTTGCGCAAGCGATGCCGACTGATGTTGGTCATCGGGTCCCGCCATGCGGGATAATGACCTGGAAGCAATGTGTTCGATGCCGGGACGCGTGCCTATCCATGGGCCGTCGGCTGACGATGAGCTGGTTTCAGGAAGGGGAACGAGCATGGCGGCCATGAAGCCGCGGACGGGCGACGGCCCGCTCGAGGTGACCAAGGAGGGGCGGGGCATCGTCATGCGCGTTCCGCTCGAAGGCGGCGGTCGGCTTGTCGTCGAGCTGACTCCGGACGAAGCCGATGCCCTCGGCGACGCCCTGAAGAAGGTCGTCGGCTGACGCGGAAGCGCCCTGATTTCTCATTGCCCCGGTACCGCGACGTGCCGGGGCGATGTGTTTTTCGGGAGGCCCGCGGCGGGGCGCCCCGGGCGAGCCGTACGCCGTCCGCCGAGCGCGGCGGCGTCAGCCGCGGCGGACCGCGCAGAGGAGGCCGTCGCCCACCGGGAGCAGGGAGGGGAGCAGTTCCTGGCTCTCCCGGACCGCGCGCAGCAGTTCACGCAGGCGCAGCACCTCCGCCGGCTGGGCCGCCGAGTCGACCGTGCGGCCGTCCGCGAAAACGCCCTCGAAGCAGACCAGGCCCCCAGGTCGCAGCAGGCGCAACGATTCAGCGAGATAGTCCAGCGACTCCATCCGGTCGCCGTCGCAGAAGACGAGGTCGTACCCGCCGTCCGCCAAGCGCGGAAGTACGTCGAGGGCGCGGCCGGGGATGAACCGCGCCCGGTTCGCCGCGAAGCCCGCCGCCCGGAAGGCCTCCTTCGCGAACTGCTGCCGCTCCGGCTCCGGGTCCACCGTGGTCAGTACGCCGTCGGGCCGCATGCCGTGCAGCAGATAGATCCCGGAGACACCCGTACCCGTACCGATTTCGGCCACTGCTTTCGCGTCAGCCGTGGCGGCCAGCAGTCGCAGCGCGGCGCCCGTGCCTGGTGACACCGAGGGGAGCCCTGACTCCCGGGCCCGGTCCCGGGCCCAGCGCAGCGCATCGTCCTCGGCGACAAAGGCGTCGGCGAACGCCCAGCTCGTCTGCCGGTTGGCTGTAATGGCCCTCTCCTGTCCCCCTAGGTTGCCGAGGCTGACTGTATCCGCTGCACCCGGGAACCCGCCGATGGGACCAGGCGTTATGGAAGGACGGGGGGAAGCGCATGGATCAAGACCGGAAGCAGCACCCAAATTCGCGTAAAGATTCTTATCCGGAGCTAACGGGCGAGGTGGCTATGGTAGGGGCTCCGCTGGACACCACCAGAGCCGACAGGGGAGGTGCGGCTGCACCTGCGGATCGGAGAGGAGCGCTGAAGCGCTTCCTCAGGTCGGTGGGTGAGCCGAGATCCGTGACCTACATTGCTGACCAGTCCCTCTCCCACGGCCCCAAGGGCGTGGGAGGTGCCTCCTACGACGACTCGGCAGCTACCGCGACCTTCGCATCGGATGCGGACTCGCCGGCGTGGACGCCTCCCACCTGGGAGGAGATCGTCAGCACGCACAGCGGCCGGGTCTACCGACTCGCCTATCGACTGACGGGCAATCAGCACGACGCCGAGGACCTCACCCAGGAAGTCTTCGTACGCGTCTTCCGCTCCCTGTCGACGTACACACCCGGCACCTTCGAGGGCTGGCTGCACCGCATCACCACGAACCTCTTCCTGGACATGGTCCGGCGCAAGCAGCGCATCCGCTTCGACGCTCTCGGCGACGACGCGGCCGAGCGGCTGCCCAGCCGTGAGCCGTCTCCGCAGCAGGTCTTCAACGACACCCACTTCGACGCCGATGTGCAGCAGGCGCTGGACACGCTCGCGCCCGAGTTCCGTGCCGCCGTGGTGCTCTGCGACATCGAGGGCCTTTCGTACGAGGAGATCGCCGCCACCCTGGGCGTCAAGCTCGGTACCGTCCGCAGCCGCATCCACCGCGGCCGGTCCCACCTGCGCAAGGCCCTGCAGCACCGTTCCCCGGAGGCCCGCGCCGAGCAGCGCACACTGACGGGTGCGGTCGGCCTGGCACTGGAGGGCGGACCGGCGTGAGCGGCTCAGGCCCGACCCCTGCGGAGCAGCACTTGGGGGACCGGCTCGCTGCGCTTATCGACGGCGAGCTCAAACACGATGCCCGGGACCGGGTGCTGGCTCATCTGGCGACCTGTCCCAAGTGCAAGGCCGAGGCCGACGCACAGCGCCGGGTGAAGAGCGTCTTCGCGCAGACCGCGCCGCCGCCCCCGTCCGAGGGGCTGCTCGCGCGGCTCCAGGGGCTGCCCGCGGGACCCGGAGGTGACGATGACGGCAGGGGTGAACCTTTCGGCGGGGGGCGAACCGCCGACGGCGTCTTCGGAGCGCTGAGCCCATCCGCGGGACGAGGCCGCGACCCCCGCACGGGGACGTTCGGGTACGTACCGGCGGGGGCGCACGCGGGAATGCTTCCCGGCGGTCCGGGCAGTGGCTACCGGATCCATGACGTGGGGCGTGCGGAAGCGGAGCGCTCCCCCTGGCGCGGGCGGAGGTTCGCTTTCGCCGCGGCCAGCGCGGTCTCCTTCGCCGCGATCGCCCTCGGCGCGCTGCCGCTGGACACATCGGTCCAGGCCGGCCCCAGAAGCGAGGGGTCGCGGAACAGCGTCACGCCACTGCGCGCGGCCGCCCCGACCACGGGTGTCGGCGGCTCCAACTCCGGATCGGGCAACGGCGCGACGGGCCTCCGGAGCGCGGATGTCGAGCGCCGCCGCAGCGGGGGGAGCGGCCTGGCCAGGTCGGACAACCGCCCAGTGATCGCCGGGGCGCCCGGACTGCTGGCTCCGGCGGTGCCGCCGAACCATCCCTTCGTCGCTCCGCTGCTGACCAACGCCTCCTTCTCCCCGCCGCTGATACGTCCCACGAGCGCGGCGTTCCAGCTTGCGACCGCCCCCGTGTCCGCCCCCGCCGCCACTCCGGTCCCCTCATATCTCGCTGCCCCGGCCAAGCCTGGTGCGTCCCGCTCGCCCCAGCGCTGAGAGGGACCCTGCACGGAGATTCAGGGACCTGGTTGAATCCTCTGAGGGGTGCCCCGCGGGGGTACGCAGTGGTCGGCAGTTTGCGGGGAGAGCATGGACGACGGGAAGCCCACCGGACCGAAGGCGAAGTGGTGGAGCCGGCCCAGTGCGGGACGTGCCCCACACTCCGAGCCGGAGGTGCAGGAGCCGGTGGCGGCCGCCGTGGCCGAACCTTCGCCGGAGCCTGCGCCGGTGCCCGTTCCGGCGCAGGCGGATGCCGCGGAGTCCGAGGAGTCCGCGACATCCGAGGTGACGGCGGAGCTGCCGCCCACGCCCGCCTCGACGTCTGCGCAGGCCACGTCAGCCTTGACCGCGGCGGCCACCTCTGCGCCGGCCACCTCTGCGCCGGTCACGTCTACGCCGGTCACGTCTGCGCCGGCAAGGCCGCAGCCGTTGCATGAGCCGGACGAGTACAGCACCCCGCCGTACGGCGGACCCGGGCCGTGGGCGCCCGCGCCGCCCGTACAGCGACCGATGGCGACCCCGGCGCACGGCACTGTCGTACCGCCGCAGTACCCGGCGCCCCACGGCACGGCGCCGGGTGCGGATGCCACCGGCGGCGGTTACGCCCCGCCGCCCCAGCCCCAGCCGGTCGGCGCGGCTCCGGCCCAGCCCGCGGCTCCGGTCCAGCCGCAGTCCTCGCTCTGGATGCAGTACGACCCCTGGAGCACACCCGGCCAGGTGCTGACCCACCCCGGCGAGCCCGGCAAGAAGCCGCGCCGGCGAGGCTCGCTGCTGGTCGGAGGGGTCCTGCTGGCCCTCGTGGCGGGCAGCGTCGGCGGCGGCATAGGCGCGTACATCGAACGCAACGGCGGCATCACCCAAGTCGAACTCCCCCAGGCATCCAAGGACGACGGCAATCGCGCGCCCGACAGCGTCGCGGGCATCGCCGCCAGCGCGCTGCCGAGCGTCGTCACCCTCCATGTCAGTGGCAGCGGCGAACAGGGCACCGGCACCGGCTTCGTCCTGGACCACCAGGGCCACATCCTGACCAACAACCATGTCGTCGACCCCGCAGGTTCCTCCGGCGACATCTCGGTCACCTTCAGCGGCGGCGAGACCGCCAAGGCGACGCTCGTCGGCAAGGACAGCGGCTACGACCTCGCCGTGGTCAAGGTCTCCGGTGTCTCGGGCCTCAAGCCGCTGCCGCTCGGCAACTCCGACAGCGTCCAGGTGGGCGACCCGGTGGTGGCCATCGGCGCGCCCTTCGACCTCCAGAACACCGTGACCTCCGGCATCATCAGCGCCAAGGAGCGCCCCATCACCGCGGGCGGCGAGAAGGGTGACGGCAGCGATGTCAGCTATGTCGACGCGCTGCAGACCGACGCACCGATAAACCCCGGCAATTCGGGCGGCCCGCTGGTGGACACCAAGGCCCGCGTCATCGGCATCAACAGCGCGATCCGCGCCGCGGACACCGGCTCGGGCACCGAGGGCGGCCAGGCCGGCTCCATCGGACTCGGCTTCGCCATCCCCATCAACCAGGGCAAGCGCGTTGCCGAAGAGCTGATCAACACCGGTAAGGCCACCCACCCGGTGATCGGCGTCAGCCTCGACATGAAGTACAGGGGCGACGGCGCCCGCGTGGGTGACAAGGGCAAGGACGGCGCCCCGTCCGTCACCCGGGGCGGCCCCGGCGCGAAGGCCGGTATCAAGCCGGGCGACATCATCACCAAGGTCGACGGCCAGCGTGTGCACAGCGGCGAGGAGCTCATCGTCAAGATCCGCTCGCACCGCCCCGGCGACCGTCTCGAGCTGACCCTGGTCCGCGGCGGCAAGGAGCGGAAGATGACGCTCACGCTCGGTTCCGCGAACGGCACATGACGCGCAAGCGGCACCTGACGCAGGTCCCGGCCCCCGGGCGGGGGAAGGTACCGCACGGACAGTGTCGGCGGGTACCGTGGATCGGGCCCGGACCCCATCCGACCTGCGGGCCGCAGAGAACACGAGGAGCAGCAGGGTGTTCAATGACATAGGCGCACTTGAGCTGGTGGCGCTCGTGGTGCTCGCCGTGCTCATCTTCGGCCCGGAGAAACTGCCGAAGCTCATCCAGGACGTCACCCGCACGATCCGGAAGATCCGCGAGTTCTCCGAGAGCGCGAAGCAGGACATCCGCAGCGAACTGGGGCCGGAGTTCAAGGATTTCGAGTTCGAGGACCTCAATCCCAAGGCGTTCATCCGCAAGCAGCTGAACGAGAACGACGACCTCAAGGAACTCAAGGACCTGCGCAGCAGCTTCGACCTCAAGAAGGAGATCAACGAGGTCGCGGACGCGGTGCACAGCAGGGAATCGGACACGTCCGTGCCCGCCGCCGTGAACGGCTCGCCGGGCACCCCCGACCTGCTCAAGAAGCGCGAAAAGCTCGATCAGGACGAGCGCCCGCCCTTCGACGCAGACGCCACCTGATTACCGTCAATCCCTGCGAGACGGGACAGGGTGGCTATTCTCTCCATCTGTCAGGACGCGAGGACGCCCGAGGGGGGCGGGTCCGCTCCGGACCTCGGACACAGAGGAGGCGGCCGGGTAGATGGAGACGAGAAGTCGACTAGCGGCTCAGAGCACGGTCAGCGATTCCCCCGCGCCCGGCGGGCAGCGCACGATCGCAGCGGCACGGACGGGGACGGCGGCCCAGCGCGCGCTCGAGGGATATCTGCGTGCGAGTTTCCCCTGGTACGGCCTTGACGAGGCCTTCACCGGCCCGCGTTGGCTGATGCAGGTCGGCGCCGCGGCGGACGGCACGGTGCAGCACGGCGCGATGGGCCACGGCGAAGAGCCGTCGATACGGTCGGAAGCCGGCGGAGCGGAGAAGGAGCGCTTCGCGGCGGTCATCACCGTGGCGTCCGGCCCGGTGCGCAGCAGCGGCGACGGCACGGGCGTCCTGGACGCCATCACGGTCTCCTCCGCGGCCTGGCTGGCCGGCTCGGGGCTGCTGGCCCACACCTGGCCCGCCCAGCTGGACCACTCACTGCGTGATCACTGGTTGAACCAGCAGACGGAGACCGCGTTCGAGCTCGCCGACGATCTGGCCGGGCCGGCCTGGTCGACGCTCTCGCTGCCGGTCGACGGTGTGCCGACGTCGTTCCACTACCGCGAGTCGGAGTTCGGCTGGGTGCTGGCGGGGTCGACGCGTGGCGGGCTGCACATTGGCGCCTACGGGCGTGGGATGAGCGCGTACGGTCTCGGCTTCTCGGTGGTGGAGGACCTCGGCGCGTACGCCTGAGGACCCTGCCCGGAGCCCCGCGCCCCTTCGCGGACCGAGACTTCGCCCCAGACCCCGTTCGCCCGCCGGGCGTCCCCCACGTGGGGGAGGGTCTGGGGCCGAGCCCAGTCAGAACTTGGCGCGCGTCACCCAGTGAGCGTCAGAACTTGTTGCGCGGGGTGATCCCCAGGGACATGCCCGACAGACCGCGCTGGCGCCCGCCGAGCTTGCCCGCGATCGCCCGCAGTGCCGCGCCCGCCGGTGAGTCCGGATCGGTCAGCACGACCGGCTTGCCCTCGTCGCCGCCTTCCCGCAGCCGTACGTCGATCGGGATGGAGCCCAGCACCGGCACATTCGCGCCGGTCGTCTTCGTCAGCCCCTCGGCGACCCGCTGGCCGCCACCCGTGCCGAAGACATCGACCATCTCGTCGCAGTGCGGGCACGGCAGACCCGCCATGTTCTCGACGACGCCCACGATCTTCTGGTGGGTCTGTACGGCGATCGAGCCGGCCCGTTCGGCGACCTCGGCAGCGGCCTGCTGCGGGGTCGTGACCACCAGGATCTCCGCGTTCGGCACGAGCTGCGCCACCGAGATCGCGATGTCGCCGGTCCCCGGCGGCAGGTCGAGCAGCAGCACGTCCAGGTCGCCCCAGTACACATCCGCGAGGAACTGCTGGAGCGCGCGGTGCAGCATCGGCCCGCGCCACACCACCGGGGCGTTGCCCGGGGTGAACATCCCGATCGAGATGACCTTCACGCCGTGCGCCGACGGCGGCATGATCATGTTCTCGACCTGGGTCGGCCGGCCGTCCGCGCCGAGCATGCGCGGCACGCTGTGCCCGTAGATGTCCGCGTCGACGACGCCGACCTTCAGGCCGTCGGCCGCCATCGCCGCCGCCAGGTTCACCGTGACAGAGGACTTGCCGACGCCGCCCTTGCCCGAGGCCACCGCGTACACCCTGGTCAGCGAGCCGGGCTTGGCGAACGGCACCTCGCGCTCGGCGGTCCCGCCGCGCAGTGAGGCCGCCAGCTCGCGCCGCTGCTCGTCGCCCATCACGTCCAGTGAGACGTCCACGCGCGTGACGCCGTCGACGCGCGCGACCGCATCCGTCACATTCTTGGTGATCGTCTCGCGCATCGGGCAGCCGGAGACGGTGAGATACACCGTGACGGCGACCGCACCGTCCGCACCGATCTCGACCGATTTGACCATGCCGAGGTCGGTGATCGGTCGGTTGATCTCGGGGTCGTTCACCGTCGCCAGTGCTTCAAGCACCGCGTCTTCCGTAGCCATACGGAGATGGTACGGCGCTGCCTCCCGCCCCCGGTAAGCCCGTCAGCGGTCGCCTTCGTCACTTCCGTACGGATGCCCGTTCGGGAATACGGTGCGCTGCTCCTCCATCTCCCTGACCAGGTCTTGGAGCTCCGAGCGGATCCAGTCGCGGGTGGCGACCTCGCCGAGGCGCATCCGCACTGCCGCGATCTCCCGGGTCAGGTACTCGGTGTCGGCGATGGAACGCTCGTTCTGCTTGCGGTCCTGTTCGAGATTGACCCGGTCCCGGTCGGCCTGGCGGTTCTGCGCCAGCAGGATCAGCGGGGCTGCGTACGAGGCCTGCAGCGACAGCATCAGGGTGAGAAAGATGAACGGGTACTGGTCGAAGCGCAGCTTCTCGGGGGCGGAGACATTCCAGACGACCCACATGATGATGACGATCGTCATCCAGACGATGAACCGCCCGGTACCCAGGAAGCGGGCGATCCGCTCGGACAGCCGCCCGAAGGCCTCGGGGTCGTACTCCGGCAGCAGCCTCGGCCGCGGCGCGCGCGGCTGGTCGAGACGGGTCCGCGGAGGACGTTCCACCGTGCGGTCAATGGCCATGGCGGGCACCCTCCTCGTGGAACTCCGTCTCGCGCCAGTCCGGCGGCAGCAGATGGTCGAGTACGTCGTCGACGGTCACCGCCCCCAGCAGCGAACCGCTCTCGTCGACGACGGGTGCCGCGACCATGTTGTACGCCGCGAGATAGCTGGTGACCGCGGGCAGCGCGTTGCCCGGCGCGAGCGGCGGCAGATCGCTGTCCACGATTGAGCTGCACAGCGTGTACGGCGGGTCCCGCAGCAGCCGCTGGAAGTGCACGGTGCCCAGATACTTGCCCGTCGGCGTCTCGTCCGGCGGCCGGCACACATAGACCTGCGCGGCGAGCGCGGGGGAGAGGTCCTGCTGGCGTACGCGCGCCAGCGCGTCGGCGACCGTGGCGTCCGGGCGAAGCACGATCGGCTCGGTGGTCATCATGCCGCCCGCCGTGTTGTCCTCGTACGCCAACAGCCGCCGTACGTCCGCGGCGTCGTCCGGGCGCATCAGTGCGAGCAGCCTTTCCTTGTCATCCTCGGGCAGCTCGGACAGCAGGTCGGCCGCGTCGTCCGGGTCCATGGCCTCCAGGACGTCCGCCGCGCGCTCCTCCTTGAGCTTGCCGAGGATCTCGATCTGGTCGTCGTCCGGCAGTTCCTCCAGTACGTCGGCGAGCCGGTCGTCGTCGAGAGCCGCCGCGACCTCGGCGCGGCGCTTGGGGGAGAGGTGGTGCAGCACATTGGCGAGGTCGGCGGGGCGCAGCTGCTCGAAGGTGGCAAGCAGGCTCTCGGCGCCCTGCCCGTGCTCCTCCAGCGAGAAGCCGGTCACCGCGGACCACTCGACGGTCAGCGTCTCGCCCTTGCGACGCAGCGCCCCCGGCTTGCCCTTGCGTACGAAGACCTTGTCGATCTCCCATTCGCGGCGCGCGGGCAGCTGCTGGATCGAGACATCAAGGACCGTGACCTCCTCGCCGCTCTCCACCAGGCGTACCCGCCGGTCCAGCAGCTCGCCGAGGACGAGCCGTTCGGTCGGGCGCTGTTCGAAGCGGCGCATATTGACCACGCCGGTGGTGATGACCTGTCCGGACTCGACGCCCGTGATCCGGGTCATGGGCAGGAAGATCCGGCGGCGGCTGACCACCTCGACGACCATGCCGAGCAGCCGGGGCGGACGGCGGCCGACCCGGAGCATCGCGACGAGGTCGCGGACCCGGCCGACCTGGTCGCCGTTGGGGTCGAAGACGGGGATGCCGGCGAGGTGCGAGACAAAGATTCGGGGGGCGCCTGCAACCATGCTCCGCACCTCCTCTTCGCCGGGAAATTTGACAGGAAATACCGCCGTTTGACGGCTTCAGGCTAGCCCGTACCCTTCCGGCCCGCCCCTGGCTGGCGTCCGTACGGCTCCCTGCAGATCGTTGCGCGCCACACGGGTACGCTGCGGTCTGCCACCTGATCACGCAGACGAGAGGCAGTGCGCTTGTGACTCCCCTCCCCCCGGCTTCCCGCGCCCGCAGGACCGCGCTCTCCATGGCGCTGTGCGCCGGGCTGACCGTGGCGCTCACGGCTTGCGGCGAGGACCCGGACGCGGGGACCAACGGCGTCGGCAAGCTCTCCGCCGTCGAGATCGAGACGAAGGCGCGTGCGGCGGCGGACGCGGCCTCCTCGGTACGGCTCTCCGGGACGCTGGTCAGCAAGGGCGGCACGTACAAGCTGAACATGCGGCTCAAGCACGACGGCGGCACCGGCTCCGTCACCTCGAAGGACAACACCTTCGAGCTGCTGCGGGTCGGGAACGTGCTCTATCTGAAGGCCGACGCGGGCTTCTGGAGCCATGCGGACGGCAAGGGCGAACAGAAGCCGAGCAAGACGGACGCGGAAGTGGCGGGCAAGCTCGCCGCCAAGTATGTGAAGGTGCCGGAGGGGGACCCGGCGTACAAGCAGTTCCGGGGCTTCACGGACATGGATGTGCTGCTGGACGGCCTGCTGGGCATGCAGGGCGAGTTGAGCAAGGGCGACCGGACGCAGGTGGGCGGCGTCCGCACGATCAAGGTCAGGGCGGGCGAGGGGGCGGGCGGCACGCTGGACGTCTCGCTGGAGGGCAAGCCGTTTCCGCTGCAGTTCGCCCGTGCGGGGGGCGCGGGGGTCCTGACGCTGGGCGACTGGGACAAGGACTTCGCGCTGGCGGCGCCGTCGAAGGGGGAGACGGTGGATTATGGCCGTGCGCTTCCTAAGACCAGCGACGACGACTGAGGGGCCGGGGGCGTCCGGCGGCCGGGTTTTGTTTTCAAGCGCCGGACGGGCTGAGTGTGCGGGTCGTCCCGCCGATGGGCTTGTCCTCAAACGCCGGACGGGCTGGTTGTGCCGCGGACGGCTGGGTAGTGCGGGCCGGCTGGATTTCTATTTCTGGGCGCGCTTCTTCTTGCGCGCAAGGAGAAGCCGCGGCAGCGCCGCCGGTACCGCGTGGCGCGTTGTCGCCGGGGTCGGCAGCGGCGCGGCCGCCAGTGACCCGTCCGGCAGGGACGTGATCGCGTCCTTCGGCTCGAGGCGCAGCACCCGGCACTCGCGCGCCCATCGCTCCGTCATCTGCTCCGCGTCCGGCGCGTTCAGTCGCTTGCCCTTCAGTTCGGCGACCACCGACTCCCACGCCTCGGAGTGCGGCTCCAGCTCGCTCACGGCCGCCGTCCAGCTGATCAGCCGGCCGCCCTTGTCCTTGCTGCGCACGGTGACTTCCGCCGTAGTGCCGCTCACCAGCTGCGGCAGCGGCTGCTCGCCGGGGCAGTCGCCGACGACATGCGCCGCGCCCTCGTGCCACACGTGCCACAGCGGCCGCGAGGGACCGTCCCCGCGCACCCAGATGAGGCCGGACTTCTTCGTGGCCTCCTCGATGAGCGCCTGCGAGAGCACCTGATCTGTCATGCGCGCAGCCTATCGCCCGCCCGGCTACAGCCAGCCGTTGCGCTTGAGTGAGCGATGGATCACGAGGCAGACGCCGATGATGCTGGTGAGCACCAGGGGATAGCCGTACTTCCAGTGCAGCTCCGGCATGTACGTGAAGTTCATGCCGTACACCCCGCAGACCGCCGTCGGCACCGCGATGATCGCCGCCCAGGACGTGATCTTGCGCATGTCCTCGTTCTGCGCGACCGTCGCCTGCGCCAGATTTGCCTGGAGGATGGAGTTCAGCAGCTCGTCGAAGCCGATGACCTGCTCGTGCACACGCGCAAGGTGGTCGGCCACATCACGGAAGTACTTCTGGATGTCCGGGTCGACCAGCCGCATCGGCCGCTCGCTGAGCAGCTGCATCGGCCGCAGCAGCGGGGACACGGCCCGCTTGAACTCCAGCACCTCGCGCTTGAGCTGGTAGATCCGGCCCGCGTCACTGCCGCGCGGGCTGCCCTTCGCCGGTGCGGAGAAGACGTCGATCTCGACTTCGTCGATGTCGTCCTGCACCGCCGCGGCCACCGCGATGTACCCGTCGACCACATGGTCCGCGATGGCGTGCAGCACCGACGAGGGCCCCTTGGCGAGCAACTCCGCGTCCTTCTGCAGGCTGTGCCGCAGCGCACGCAGTGAACCCTTGCCGCCGTGCCGGACCGTGATGACGAAGTCCCGTCCGGTGAAGCACATCACTTCGCCGGTCTCGACGACCTCACTGGTGGCCGTGAGCTCCGTGTGCTCGACGTAATGGATCGTCTTGAAGACGGTGAACAGCGTGTCGTCGTACCGCTCCAGCTTGGGCCGCTGGTGGGCGTGGACCGCGTCCTCCACGGCCAGCGGGTGCAGCCCGAACTCCGCCGCGATTCCCGCGAACTCCGCCTCCGTCGGCTCATGCAGCCCGATCCATGCGAAGCCGCCGCCCTCGCGCACCCGCAGCATGGCCTCGTGCGGCGTCTGGCAGGACTCGCTCTCCACCCGCTGCCCGTCGCGGTAAACCGCGCAGTCGACGACGGCGCTGGAGGCGGAGGGGTCTCGGGTGGTGTCGTACGTGCTGTACGGGGCGTTGCTCTTGCGCAGTGCGGGACGGACCGCTGCGCGCAGGTCACGGATCATCGACATGGCTGGCTCCTTCACGGAGAGGCCGTCGGCGAGTGGCGTGGCACAGCCCGGAATGAGGACGTGATGCATACGTCCGCAAAGCGGGCGGCACCGCGGGATCGCGGTGACGGGGTTCGCTACAGACAGGCAAAAACGAAGTGCTCTTCCGTAGTGCGAAAAGCCGTGGGCCCCGTGCGGGAAGGCCTCAGACGCCTCGGGTCACAGAGGAAAGGTGCCGTGCGGAAGAGCGGTTGGTACTGCACGGTCGACTTCGATCCACCGCAGCCCCACCTCCTCCGGCCGGTCCCCCGTGGGGGATGACGTGTCGTCGGGACTTGAGAGCAACTCCCCCAGAGCTCCGCCAGGGGGTACCCCCCACCTGCGTGCCTGTCCCGACCAGCGGCCAAGACTATCAGCCGACAGAGGGTCAATCCCTTGTTTTGCCCGTTCCATACGCGCTTTATGCTCGCGACATGGAAGATGTTCTTGCTCTGGTCGAGGCCCGGTTGCGTACGGCGCTCGGCGAACCGGATGCGCGCGCCGCGGTGACCTTCCTCGGCACGGACCGTATCGAGGTGCTCCGGTTCCTCGACCGGGGCGGCGACGGTGACATCGTCCGCTACGCCACTCTGGGCATGTCCGCTCAGCCGATGACGGACCCCAACGCGGCTCTCGCCGACCCCGTCAAGGGGCCGCGCTCCGAGCTGGTCCTTTCCGTACGGGCCGGGCTCGCCGACACCGACAAGGTGCTGCGACCACTGGCCGTACTCGCCGCGTCCCCGCAGGTCGAGGGCGTCGTCGTGACGCCCGGCGCCTCGCTGGACGTGGGCGATCCGCTGTGGCCCGGCGCGCCGTTCAGCTCCGTCCTCGTCGCCGAACCGGGCGGTCTTGTCGAAGACCTGGAGCTGGACGAGCCGATGGACCCGGTGCGCTTTCTGCCACTGCTGCCGATGACGTCGAACGAGGCGGCCTGGAAGCGGGTGCACGGGGCGCAGGAGCTTCAGGAGCGCTGGCTGACGCACGGCACGGACCTGCGCGATCCGCTGCGCAGGTCCGTAACTCTGGACTGAATCAGGTCAGTTGGCGAACACCGAGACGCTGTCCTGGGTGGCGTGCACGGGCTGATGCTCCGTTGCCTCGTGGCTCAGCGAGGCGCGCCCCGCCCGGGCGATGCCCGCGCCGATCGGCGGCAACGATTTAGGCGGCCTAATGAATGTAAGTCGCATCTAGTTTTGGGTGGTGAGGGCACACGCCGGAAGGGTGATCGTCCTTGACGCGACGACGGCCGGGGAGGACCGTGGGGCGCTATGAGGGGCGAACCCAGTTGCCCGAAGTGCGGTGGCCGGGTCAGGGCGCCCGGTCTCTTTGCCGACTCCTGGCAGTGCGATGTGCACGGCGCCGTGCACCCGCTGCAGCCGGTGATCCCGCCCAGCGTTGAGGCCCTCAGCGTGGTCGTGCACCGCGCGAAAGTCCCTGTCTGGATGCCCTGGCCACTGCCGGTCGGCTGGCTCTTCACCGGTGTCGCGTACGCGGGGGACGACCGCAGCGGCGGTCGCGCGACCGCCGTCGCCTGCTCGGGACCGGGGCCGCTCGGCGGCATAGGTGAACTGCTGCTGGTCGCCGAGGAGTTGGGGGTCGGCCTCGGAGCGCGCTACGCAGGAATCGACGGGCCCGATCCGGGCCCGCACATCTGCGTCGACAAGCCGCCGCAGGCAAAGGTGCTCGCCGCCGGCCGCCCGACCCCGCTGTGGCATGTGGCCGATGCGCCCGACGACCGCGCGGTGTTTGCAGGGGAGGCGAGGGGACTGTGGCTGTGGGCGATCGTCTGGCCCGAGCAGTCCGGGCTGCTGATGTACGACGAGTTGGTGCTGACGGATCTGCGGGACGCGGGCGCGGAGGTCGAACTGGTGCCGTGCGGGGCGCTGTCGCCGCGGCTGCTGTCGTGAGCGGAGCGACGAGCCGGGGCTGCTGTCGTGAGCGGAGCGACCGAGCCGGGGCTGCGCCCGAACTGAGCCGAGGCGGAACCGGAAGCGGGTCGGGGCCGCGCCCGCGGTGATCCGGCGTCGGGCTCGGGCGGGCGCGCGGCGCGACGATGCCGAACCGGGGCTGTTCGAATCCCCGATACACTTGACCGTCCCCTGTCCGTCCCTCGTCCCTGGAGTCACGCGTCGTGCGCATCGATCTGCACACCCACTCCACGGCCTCGGACGGCACGGACACCCCCGCCGAGCTGGTGCGGAACGCCGCCGCGGCCGGACTCGACGTCGTAGCGCTCACCGACCACGACACCACCCGCGGCCACGCCGAGGCGATCGCCGCGCTCCCGGAGTCCCTCACCCTCGTCACGGGCGCCGAGCTCTCCTGCCGTCTCGACGGGGTGAGCCTTCATCTGCTCGCCTATCTCTTCGACGCGGACGAGCCCGAGCTGCTGCGCGAGCGCGAACTCGTACGGGACGACCGGGTGCCGCGCGCCCAGGCAATGGTGGCCAAGCTCCAGGAGCTGGGCGTCCCCATCGAGTGGGCGCAGGTCGCCCGGATCGCCGGGGACGGCTCGGTCGGCCGCCCGCACATCGCGTCCGCGCTCGTCGAGCTCGGCGTCGTGCCGACCGTCTCCGACGCCTTCACGCCGGAGTGGATCGCCGACGGCGGCCGTGCCCATATCGTCAAGCACGAGCTCGACCCCTTCACCGCGCTCCGGCTGGTCAAGGCGGCCGGCGGGGTGACCGTCTTCGCGCATCCGCTCGCCGTCCAGCGGGGCCGCACCGTGCCCGAGACCGCGATAGCCGAGCTCGCCGCCGCGGGCCTCGACGGCATCGAGGTCGACCACATGGACCACGACGAGCCGACGCGGGCCCGGCTGCGCGGCCTCGCCGCCGACCTCGGGCTGCTGGCCACCGGTTCCAGCGACTACCACGGCAGCCGCAAGACCTGCCGGCTCGGCGAGTACACCACCGACCCGGAGATCTACGGCGAGATCACGCGACGCGCGGCCGGCGCGTTCCCGGTGCCGGGCGCGGGCGGACGTCGCCCGTAACCCCTCGTCCGTCCGCCCGACCCTTCCTCCCGCTAGGCCCTCACTGTGTTTGACGCTGCCGTTTTCGGCTCTCTGTTTCTGACCCTTTTCGTCATCATGGATCCCCCGGGGATCACTCCGATCTTCCTCGCCCTCACCTCCGGGCGGCCCGCCAAGGTGCAGCGCCGGATGGCCTGGCAGGCGGTGGCCGTCGCCTTCGGTGTGATCACCGTCTTCGGCATTCTCGGCCAGCAGATCCTGGACTATCTGCACATCTCCGTGCCCGCGCTGATGATCGCCGGCGGTCTGCTCCTGCTGCTCATCGCGCTCGACCTGCTGACCGGCAAGACGGACGAGCCGCAGCAGACGAAGGACGTCAATGTCGCGCTCGTACCGCTGGGCATGCCGCTGCTCGCCGGGCCCGGAGCGATCGTTTCGGTCATCCTCGCCGTGCAGCATGCGGACAGCGTCAAGGAGCAGGTCTCGGTGTGGGCCGCGATCGTGGCCATGCATCTGGTGCTCTGGCTGACCATGCGCAACTCGCTGCTGATCATCCGGCTGATCAAGGACGGTGGTGTGGTGCTGGTGACCAGGCTCGCGGGCATGATGCTCTCCGCGATCGCCGTGCAGCAGATCATCAACGGCGTCACCCAGGTGATCAAGGCTTCCTGAGCGGGCTTGTTCGCGCTGCTGGAGCGAGCGCCCGACGCAGCGCGCCCCCGTACGGATCGTCCGTACGGGGGCGCGCTGCGCGTAACAAGCGGCGTCAAGCTTTACGAGGCGGTCGTTTCGGCCGGTCGGATCAAGATGCGCTGGCCGATCGAAGCGGCCTGCTGCACGATCCGGTTGACGGAGGCGGCGTCTACGACGGTGCTGTCCACGGCGGTGCCGTCGACGTCGTCGAGTCGCATGATTTCGAAGCGCAAGGCTTCTCCCTTCGTCTGATCCTCCTGCTGGAGAACTGGTGGCGACGGATGTCCGTCAGTCTTCTGCGTTCTATAGCTGTTCAACAGGACGCACCCTGCAAACATTCCCTACGCTAAGGAAATTTTTTGGATGCCTAACTACTGGCAGGTGACGGCGCGGCCGCGGAGAATGAGCACCGTATGAACGATGCAGAGATCAACGAGATCGGCGCCCGCCTGGAGCGCACCAACGAGCTGCTCCATCGCATGCTCGCCGAGGTGGCCAAGACACCTTCCACCCATGCCATCTTCGTCGACGCGGGTTACGTCTATGCTGCGGCCGGGTTGCTTGTGGCGGGCACCGAGGACCGGCGCTCCTTCGATCTGGACGCGGAGGGGCTGATCGAGGCCTTCATCGACAAGGCCCGGACGATCTTCGCGGACAGCAGGCTGCTGCGGGTGTACTGGTACGACGGCGCCCGCCGCCGTATCCACACCCCGGAGCAGCAGTCCATCGCCGAGCTGCCGGACGTCAAGGTGCGGCTCGGCAACCTCAACGCGAACAACCAGCAGAAGGGCGTCGACTCACTCATCCGTACGGATCTGGAGTCGCTCGCCCGGCATCGCGCGATCAGCGACGCGGCGCTGGTGGGCGGCGACGAGGACCTGGTCTCGGCGGTCGAGGCGGCGCAGGGGTACGGGGCCCGGGTCCATCTGTGGGGCATAGAGGCGGCGGACGGGCGCAATCAGGCGGAGCCGCTGCTGTGGGAGGTCGACAGCCAGCGGACCTTCGACCTCGACTTCTGCCGTCCGTACATCACACGCCGCCCGGTCACGACGTACGAGAACGAGGGCGCGCCTCCGCCCTCGCGGGACGAGGTGCGCTTTGTGGGGGCGCAGATCGCGGCGACCTGGCTGGCGGAGCGGGGCCGGGACGCGATGGCCGAGCTGCTGCCCGGCCATCCGTACCTGCCCGGTCCGGTGGACCAGGACCTGCTGATCGAGGCGGAGAGGGTGCTGCAGCGTTCGCTGCGGGGGCACGCGGTGCTGCGGCGGGCGCTGCGGGACGGCTTCTGGCAGCACCTGCAGTCTCAGTACTGACCCTGCGGGGAGCGACCCTGCCGGTCCCAGAAGGCCGTGACCGCTGCCGCCGTCTCGGCGGGGCGGTCGGTGTTGGGGGAGTGCTCGGCTCCGGCGATCACGGTCCGGTCGGCGCCGAGCCGCTGCGCCATCGCGTCGAGGAGCGGCACCGGCCAGGTGTCGTCGCGCTCGCCGGAGATCACATGCTTGGGCAGTGGCTGTACGGCGGCGAGTTCGTCGACCCGGTCGGGCTCGACGGTCAGCTGGCGGCCGGTGGCGATCAGCTGGGCGGGATTGTGGCGCAGCCAGCGGCGGCGGAGGTCCTCGCCGTCGTCCTTGGGCGCGTCGGCGTCCTCGGGTGGATCGAGTGCCCTCATGGCTTCCCAGACCCGGTCCATGCTCATCGTCGCGAGTGCGTCGCTGAGCAGTTTGACCTTCCGTTGCTGGGCGGGGGAGATCTGGGCGGGCCCCGAGGACATGAGGGTGATCGTGCGGAAGGGGGCGGGGTCGAGGAGCACGGCGGCGCGGGCGATCTGTCCGCCGAGGGAGTGCCCGAGGAGATGCACGGATCCCTGGATCGCCGCGGCCTGAGCGAGCACGTCCTGGGCCAACTCGGCCTGGGCGTAAGCCTGTTGGTCGTCGGGGCCGACGGTCTCGTACTGCCCGCGCCCGTCGACGGCGACCGCGCGGTAGCCGGCGGCGGCGAGGGGCTCGAGCAGCGCGATGAAGTCCTCCTTGCTCCCGGTGTACCCGGGGAGGAGGAGCGCGGTGCCCTTGGGAGCGCGGCCGTCGTCGGTGGGCTGCGCGTCGAGCACGGCGAAGTCGCCGCGGGCGGTGGGGAGAGTGCGGGCGCGGGCGGAGGGGGGCGGCGTGAAGGTGGGCGGGCGACTCATGCGACGAGGCTAACGGGGGTGGGCCTGCGCCGGGACTGCGCCCCCGGGCCCGGAAAGGCCGATGGCCCGGTCCCCATCCCGCGGGGGCCGGGCCATCTGGTCGGGCGTCAGCTTTCCGGCTGGACTGCCTTACGCGTGCGCGTGCGGCGGCGCGGCGCGGTCTCCGACGTTTCCGTGGCAACCGCTTCGACCGTCTCGACCGGCGCGGCGGCCTTGACCGTGCGCGTGCGGCGGCGGGGCTTGGTCTCGGCCGTTTCCGTGGCGACTGCCTCGACCGCTTCGACCGTCTCCACGGCCTTCACCGCACGGGTGCGGCGGCGGGGCTTGGTCTCGACCGTTTCCGTGGCGACGGCCTCGACAACCTCGACTGCCTCGACCGGCGCGGCGGCCTTGACCGTGCGCGTGCGGCGGCGGGGCTTCGTTTCGGCCGTTTCCGTGGCGACTGCCTCGACCGCTTCGACCGTCTCCACGGCCTTCACCGCACGGGTGCGGCGGCGCGGCTTCGGCTCGGCCTCGGGAGCCGACATCTCGACAACAGCCTCGGCCGCCTCGATCACCGCGACCGCCTCAGCCGTCGATGCTCCCGCTCCCGCACGAGTGCGGCGGCGGCGCCGCGGGGTGCGCGGCTCCGACGGCTCAGTCGACTGGGTCGACTCCGACTCCACCGGAGCGTCCGCGTCCGGCGTCAGGAGGGACGAGCCGGCGCGGGTGCGGCGGCGCTGGCGCGGGGTCCGGGTGCGCGGGGCGCGCTCCTCGGTCGGCGCGGCGGACTTGCGACCGCGGCCGCCCGTCTCGCCGAGGTCCTCCACCGCCTCCGCCGCCAGACCGGCGCGGGTGCGCTCGGCGCGGGGCAGAACGCCCTTCGTGCCCGCCGGGATGCTCAGCTCCTCGAACAGGTGCGGCGACGTGGAGTACGTCTCGACCGGGTCGCCGAAGCCGAGGTCCAGCGCCTTGTTGATCAGCTGCCAGCGCGGGATGTCGTCCCAGTCCACCAGCGTCACGGCGGTGCCGGACGCGCCCGCACGGCCGGTACGGCCGACGCGGTGGAGGTAGGTCTTCTCGTCCTCGGGCGACTGGTAGTTGATGACATGCGTCACGCCCTCGACGTCGATGCCGCGCGCCGCGACATCGGTGCAGACGAGGACGTCCACCTTGCCGTTGCGGAAGGCCCGAAGGGCCTGCTCGCGGGCGCCCTGGCCCAGGTCGCCGTGGACCGCGCCGGAAGCGAAGCCGCGCGTGGCCAGCTGCTCGGCGATATCCGCCGCCGTCCGCTTCGTACGGCAGAAGATCATCGCGAGCCCGCGGCCGTCGGCCTGCAGGATGCGGGAGACCAGCTCCGGCTTGTCCATGGAGTGCGCGCGGTACACGCGCTGCGTGATGTTCGCGACGGTCGCGCCCTCGTCGTCCGGCGCGGTCGCGCGGATGTGCGTGGGCTGCGACATGTAGCGGCGGGCGAGGCCGATGACCGCACCCGGCATGGTCGCCGAGAAAAGCATGGTCTGGCGCTTGGCCGGAAGCATGTTGATGATCTTCTCGACGTCGGGCAGGAAGCCCAGGTCGAGCATCTCGTCGGCCTCGTCGAGAACGAGCGCGCGCACATGCGACAGGTCCAGCTTGCGCTGGCCGGCCAGGTCGAGCAGTCGGCCCGGGGTGCCGACGATCACGTCGACGCCCTTCCTGAGCGCCTCGACCTGCGGCTCGTACGCACGGCCGCCGTAGATCGCGAGCACGCGGACATTGCGCACCTTGCCGGCGGTCAGCAGGTCATTGGTGACCTGCGTGCAGAGCTCGCGGGTGGGGACGACCACAAGCGCCTGCGGGGCGTCGGTCAGCTGCTCGGGCTTCGCCCGGCCGGCCTCGACGTCCGCGGGGACGGTGACGCGCTCCAGCAGCGGCAGACCGAAACCGAGTGTCTTGCCGGTGCCGGTCTTGGCCTGGCCGATGACATCGGTGCCGGAGAGCGCGACGGGGAGCGTCATCTCCTGGATGGGGAACGGGGACAGAATGCCGACGGCTTCGAGGGCCTCGGCGGTCTCGGGAAGGATCCCAAGATCACGGAAAGTCGTAGGCTGCGTAGTCAGGGTGTTGCCTCTTCTGTGAGACGCGGCGCGAGGCGAACGATGGGGGGTCGTACCGCGCCTGGGTACTGGGCCGGCCGTGGATTGGCCGGATGGCGCGGGACCACTGCCGTCGCTCGAGCGCTCGTGCCGCTGAGGGGCCCCTCATCTGCGGTTGTACGCAACTGAAGCGCACGGGCCCGCGTGGAGGGCGGTCGGTTTGGAGCCGATCGTGCCACCGACCGGGCATCCTCATGGGGGGTCTGAGGAAGCAAATCCCTCAGTCAAACACTGCGATCGCCCGCCGAGTAACCAAAACGCTCGACAGGCGCATTACCACTGTACCCCGGATTCGCGCATGTGTGTTGGGCGAATTCGTAGGAGCGGCGGTTCGGGCGTGGCTGACCAGGCCCTTCCGCCCTGCGATGAGCGGGCTATTGTGCGCTTCATGGAGACGCCTGACAACGCCACTGAACTCACCGGAATCGCCGCCCAGGACTGGGCCACGGCATCCGCCGACCCCCAGTACCGCGCCGCCGTCGTGGATCTGCTGGGTGCGCTCGCGTACGGCGAGCTGGCGGCCTTCGAGCGGCTCGCCGAGGACGCCAAGCTCGCGCCGACGCTGGCCGACAAGGCGGAGCTGGCGAAGATGGCCTCCGCGGAGTTCCACCACTTCGAGCAGCTGCGGGACCGGCTGACCGCCATCGACGCCGAGCCGACCGCCGCGATGGAGCCGTTCGCCCAGGCGCTGGACGACTTCCACCGCCAGACAGCGCCGTCCGACTGGCTGGAAGGCCTGGTCAAGGCGTATGTGGGCGACTCGATCGCCAGTGACTTCTACCGCGAGGTGGCGGCCCGGCTGGACACCGACACCCGAGGGCTGGTGCTCGCGGTGCTCGACGACACGGGCCACGGCAATTTCGCGGTCGAGAAGGTACGCGCCGCTATCGAGGCCGAGCCGCGCGTCGGCGGACGGCTGGCGCTGTGGGCGCGGCGGCTGATGGGCGAGGCGCTTTCCCAGGCGCAGCGCGTGGTGGCGGAGCGCGACGCGCTCTCCACGATGCTCGTGGGCGGTGTGGCGGACGGTTTCGACCTGGCCGAGGTGGGCCGGATGTTCTCCCGGATCACCGAGGCGCACACCAAGCGGATGGCCGCGCTCGGCCTCGCGGCATAGGGCGTGGGCTGACCGGCAGTCCTGGGGTGCTGGACGGGTCAAACCCGTCCGGCGCCCCAAGCACCTGTGCTCAGAAGGGGAACGCGCGACGCAGGCGGTGCGCTGACGGCCGGATCAGCAGCGAGAGCACTACGGCTCCGATCGCCACCGCGCCCACCAGCACCGCCAGGATGTGTCCCGGACCGAGCGCCGCATGCGTCACATAGGCGCCGAAGAGCGCACCGACCGGGCCTGTGGTGAACACCACTCGGCGGGACGGCATACGGTCGGGCAGATGACGGGCGGCGGCCCAGGCGAGGGCGAGTCCGAGCAGGACTGAACCGAGCGCTTCCAGCAGCACTGCTGATCACCTCACGACGCCGGTGCGGGCAAATCGGTCGTAGCCCGTACTACCCGGCGGCCGCGGAATACAACCCTTCGCCAAGCAGCGGAAGAGGGCCCGGCGGGAAATTCCGCCGGGCCCTCTTCTTCACATACGCCCTCAAGGGGCTCGCGTCGCCCTACAGAGCGCCGAAGCCCACGCGCCGGGTGGCCGGCTCGCCGATCTCGATGTACGCGATCCGGTCGGCCGGTACCAGGACCTTGCGGCCCTTGTCGTCCGTGAGGCTGAGCAGCTGTGCCTTGCCGGCCAGCGCGTCGGCCACCGCGCGCTCGACCTCCTCGGCGGACTGCCCGCTCTCCAGAACGATCTCCCGGGGCGCGTGCTGCACGCCGATCTTGACCTCCACGGCTATGTCCCTCCGAACGGTCAGTGCGTTGCGCGGTCAGCCGCGCCGTACGCAGCACACATTAGCCCGGCGGGCGGGCACGGCAGACGTCCGTCAAGAACGCCAGGAGCGAACACCGGGCGCGGCAGCGGCCCCTCGCGCGTCAGTGCTGCTCGCTGCCGTGCAGCGGGAAGCCCGCGATGCCCCGCCATGCCAGCGACGTCAGCAGCTGAACCGCCTTGTCGCGCGGGATGCCGGAGCCGCTGGAGAGCCAGTACCTGGCCACCACCTGGGAGACCCCGCCGAGGCCCACGGCCAGCAGCATGGACTCCTCCTTGGACAGGCCGGTGTCCTCGGCGATCACGTCGGAGATGGCCTCGGCGCACTGCAGCGAGACCCGGTCGACGCGCTCGCGCACCGCGGGCTCGTTCGTCAGGTCCGACTCGAAGACCAGCCGGAAAGCCCCGCCCTCGTCCTCGACGTACGCGAAATAGGCGTCCATCGTGGCGGCGACGCGCAGTTTGTTGTCGGTCGTCGACGCGAGGGCCGTACGGACGGCCAGCAGCAGCGACTCGCAGTGCTGGTCGAGCAGGGCGAGATAGAGCTCGAGTTTGCCCGGGAAGTGCTGGTAGAGCACGGGCTTGCTGACGCCGGCCCGCTCGGCGATGTCGTCCATGGCGGCCGAGTGGTAGCCCTGGGCCACGAAAACCTCCTGGGCAGCGCCCAGAAGCTGGTTCCTGCGGGCTCGGCGTGGCAGGCGCGTGCCCCGCGGGCGCGCTGCCTCTGTCTGCTCGATGGCTGTCACGCCGCCTCCCAAAAAATCGTTCTGTGCGCGCTGTGCGCCGCGCCGCCATCGTACTTTTGGGTAACCCGGCTGTGCGTGCTGCGGACGCAGAATTTCACGGACCGGACAGTCGCGGTAGCTCCCGATTCGGGGGCAAAGAGGGGCAGGTCACCGATAGTCGTCCTCGTCGAGGGCGACGACGCGGGCCTGTTCCACGGCGTCCGCCTCGTTCGCCGCGTCCGGATAGACGCGGGTCAGAGGCTCATCGTGCACTGGCCGTACGACTGTGTGCTGCTCCGCCGCGTCGGCCTCGGGGACCTCCTCGTCGAGCTCGGAAGCCTGATCGTCGTCTTCTTCTTCAAAATCTTCAAAGGTGTCGGGGTCGCTGGGATCGACAGGCATGAGGCACCGCTTTCCATGGAGAGCGCCTTTCCTACGAGCGTAGGAGCTCCTGATTCACAGCGCTATGCGATGTGTGATGCCGAACACACGAACCACGGTGTGATCGTCTCGTAACATTGCCGCATGTCTTCGACAGAGCTGCCGGGAGTCCGCGCTGTCACCGCCGCCGCGGCCCCCAAGGTCGCGGCCGTGCGGGTCGCGGAGGGTGAGGAACTGCGCTCCGTGGCGCTGCCAGGACTGACCCTCACGGTCAGATCCCGGCCCCCGGCGCGCGCCGGACTGCCGCCCGCGCTGTACGTCCACGGGCTCGGCGGCTCCTCGCTCAACTGGTCCTCGCTGATGCTGCTGCTCGAGGACGTCGTGGACGGTGAGGCGATCGACCTGCCCGGCTTCGGGGACTCCCCGCCGCCGGACGACGGCAACTACTCGGTCACCGCCCATGCACGGGCGGTGATCCGGCATCTCGACGCCGCCGGGCGCGGGCCCGTGCATCTGCTCGGGAACTCTCTGGGCGGCGCGGTCTCCACCCGGGTCGCGGCCGTCCGGCCCGATCTGGTGCGCACGCTCACCCTTGTCTCACCCGCGCTGCCCGAGCTGCGCGTCCAGCGCTCGGCCGTGCCGACGGCACTGCTCGCGGTGCCCGGCGTGACCTCGCTCTTCACCAGGCTCACCAAGGACTGGTCGGCCGAGCAGCGCACCAGAGGAGCGCTGGCGCTCTGTTACGGAGACCCCGCGCGCGTCAGCGACGAGGCGCTGCGCAATGCTGTGGAGGAGATGGAGCGGCGCACACAACTCCCGTACTTCTGGGACGCGATGGCCCGCTCGGCCCGGGGAATCGTCGATGCGTACACCCTGGGCGGCCAGCACGGACTGTGGCGGCAGGCGGAGCGGGTGCTCGCGCCGACGCTGCTCGTCTACGGAGGGCGGGACCAGCTCGTGTCGTACCGTATGGCGCGCAAGGCGGCGGCGGCCTTCAGGGACTCCCGGCTGCTGACGCTCCCGGACGCGGGGCATGTCGCCATGATGGAGTACCCGGAGACGGTCGCCCTGGCCTTCCGTGAACTGCTCGTCGACCGTAGGAGCTGATCCGGGGCGTGGGACGACACAGCCGCAAAGGCCCCGCACCCAAGGGCTCGGATTCGGACAGCACGTCCGGCATAGGGACCACGGACTCCGGCGGTGGGCGGCGCAGACACTCAGCCGCACCGGGATCCGAACAGCACGCCCCCGCCGGATACGGCACACCGCAGACCAGGGGCGGACACCCCGAGCAGCGTGAGCAGGGCGGCGGCTGGGGCGTACCGCAGCAGTACCAGAACTGGCAGGGTGCCCCGGGCGGTCAGCGGGCGCAGGCGCCTCCCGCGCCGCGGACGGTCGCCGGCGGGGCGCGAATACCCGGCCCGCGACGGGAGTTCGTCGAGGCCTTCGACCAGCCGCAGTCCCGGCCGCAGCCCCCGTCGCAGTCCCGGCAGGACAGAGCGCCGGACTCCGATCCGTACACCTCCGTCACTTCCTGGACCGATGAGCCGGGCGGGCCCGACGCGCTCGACGATCAGGACGGCGGGCCGCAGGAGCGGCCCGCCAAGGCGGGCAAGGGACGCACCTTCACCGGGATCGCAGCCGCCGCTGTGACCACCGTTCTCGCCGTCGTCGTGGCCGGCCAGGTGGCCGCCGACGATCCCGGCCACCCCACCGCCCAGTCCGCGGGCGACGACCGGGGCGCGGCCGAGAGCCCGGCGTCCCGGTCCGAGGACCGGAAGGCGCCGCCGAAGGACCAGCAGGCCGCCGCGCCGGGAGTCTCGTACCAGCAGCTGATGGCGACTCAGTTCCCCATCGACGCCAAGCTGAAGGCGAGCGGGAAGTTCGAGACGGTACCCGGCTTCGAGAAGGCGCCCGGCAAGGGCCGCAAGATCCGCTACCGGGTGGATATCGAGCGGGGCCTCGCACTGGACGGCGCGCTCTTCGCCAAAGCGGTCCAGGAAACCCTCAATGACGACCGCAGCTGGGCGCACGGGGGTGAGATGACCTTCGAGCGGATCTCGTCCGGTGAGCCGGAATTCGTCATTACGCTGGCGTCTCCCGGGACCACGGCGGACTGGTGCGCCAAATCCGATCTGGACACCACGGTCGACAATGTCAGCTGCGACTCGGCGTCGACCGACCGCGTGATGATCAACGCGTACCGATGGGCGCAGGGCTCAACGACCTACGGCGACAAGGCGATGGTCAGCTACCGCCAGATGCTCATCAACCACGAGGTCGGACACCGGCTCGGGCACGGCCATGTGAGCTGCCGCACGCCAGGGGCGCTCGCGCCGGTGATGCAGCAGCAGACCAAGTCGCTGGACATCGACGGGATCAAGTGCAAGCCCAACCCCTGGGTGTATCCCAGTAGTTGAGTCCGGAATGCGGGACGGGTGTCTCACGCCCGATTCTCGGCGAGGAGCTGGCCGGTGCCTGACGCTCCGTAATGAAGTGGCACCTTAGCGCGACGGAACGCCACCGGCGCGCGAAAGTTACGTGCATTCACCCCTTCCGGTGGTGCGATGGACAACCGTCCGTCGCACCACCGGTACACCGGCTTAACGTCGTCCCGCTGTGAGCCGCCGGATCAACGGCGGCCGCCCACAAGGGAGATCGGGGGTGCGCTCGTGCGGATCGGACTGCTTACGGACGGTGGTTATCCGTATGCGACAGGTGAGTCCAGGCTGTGGTGCGACCGGCTTGTGCGTGGACTGGCACAGCACGAGTTCGACATCTATGCGCTGAGCCGGACCGCGCAGCAGGAGGACCACGGCTGGATCCGGCTCCCGCCGCAGGTGCAGTGCGTGCGCACCGCTCCGCTGTGGGCGCCCGAGGACGACGGACGCACCTATGGGCGCCGCGAACGGCGGCGCTTCGTCTGCCACTTCAAGGAACTCGCCGCAGCGCTGTGCGGGGAGAACGGCGACTTCGCCGCAGGTCTGTACGGCCTCGCCGAACTCGCCCGCGAACGCGGCGGCCTCTATGCCGCCCTCCGCTCCGAACTCGCCGTACGCGTCCTCGAATCCGCCTGCCGCGCCCCCGGCACACGCCGCGCCGTGCACGCCGCCACCGTGCTCGACTATCTCGCCTTCGTGGACCGTCTCGAGCGCGCACTTCGGCCGCTCTCGCTCGACTGGTACCGCGACGACGGCCTCGGTGCCGTCGACCTCTGCCATGCGGCGTCCGGCGGATCCGCGGCCCTGACCGGCCTGTTGGCCAAACGCTTCTTCGGGGTCCCACTGCTGGTCACGGAGTACGGCGTTCAGCTGCGCGCGCACTATCTGGCGGCCGACGACCGCGAGCTGACCGCGCCGGTACGGGCCCTGCTCGCCGCCTTCCAGGGCCGGCTCGCCGCCGAGGTGTACGCGCAGGCCGCCATCATCACGCCCGGCAACACGCACGCACGGCGCTGGCAGGAGAAGTGCGGCGCCGACCGGGCCAAACTGCGGACCGTCTACCCCGGCATGGAGTCGGACCGTTTCGCCGCGGTGGGCGAGGGTGACGACAGCGGCGATGAGCACACCCTCGTCTGGGTGGGCAGGATCGAGCCCGCCAAGGATCTCATCGCGCTGCTGCACGCGTTCGCGGAGGTGCGCAAGGAGGAGCCGGGGGCGCGGCTGAGGCTGTTCGGGGCGCCGGTGCATGGGCCGGAGGCCGCGACGTATCTCGCCCACTGCAAGGCGCTGGCCGCCCAGCTCTTCCCCGACGAGGCGGCCGACGCGCACGCCGTCGGCGACAACCCCGTCTCCTTCGAGGAGATCGGCGGACCCGAGGCCCCCGAGCTCGCCGACGCATACGCCGCAGGCGCCGTGGTCGTCCTGTCCAGCGTCATCGAGGGCTTTCCGATCAGCCTGGTGGAGGCGATGTTCTGCGGCCGCGCGACCGTCTCCACGGACGCCGGCGCGGTCGTCGAAGTCATCGGGGGCACGGGCCTGGTCGTGCCCCCGCGCAATCCGCGTGCGCTCGCGGACGCGTGCCTCGCTCTGCTGCGCGACCCCGAGCGCAGGGAACGGCTGGGCGCCGCCGCACGCGCCCGGGCGCTCGAACTGTTCACGATCGAGCAGAACCTGACGGCATTTCGTGCCCTGTACCTGGAGCTGATCTCGCACTCCCCGGTCCGGCGCGAGGCCGAGTCCATCGGCGCCGACGGCGAGCCGCTGCCCTTCGCCCACCCGGCCGAGGCGTATGTGCCCGGGAACTGGACGGGCGGCGGCACCGCGTCGGGCGGCCGCATCCCGCGCTGGGCGAACGGGCCGGGGCCGTTGCGCGGCCTGATCGGTGCGGCTGCGACCCGGAAGGAGGCACGCGCATGAGTACGCCGCGTATGCCGCGTATCACGGAGAGCGCGGCTGGAGAAGAACCGGCGGGCGTGCGCTCCATCGACAGCCTGGCCGGCATTCCGGTCGAGGCCCCGGTCGACATCCAGGTCGACGTTGCCGGTGCGCCCAGCAGCCCGGGCGGTTGGGACACCTGCTCGGACGCGCTGCTCGCCGACTCCCTCGCGACGGTCGACAGGGCGGCAGAGAGGGCGGCCGAGAGGGCGGCCGACAAGCGGCCCGACACAGCGGGCGGCAAGACGTCCGACCCGGCGTCCGGCAGGACGACCGGGCGTAAGCCCCCCGCCCCGCGCCGCGGCCCCGCCGACCCCGTCAGAGCGCTGATGCACCGCCACCGGGAGCTGTGCGAGCGTGCCGTCGACCCCCTGGAGATCGCCGCGGGCCTCGAGGCCCACGGCGTCACCGACCGGACCGCCGCCCGCTTCCGCCACCGGGATGTCTTCTCCCTCGCCGAGGAGCTCTACGCGCGCGTGCCACGAGGAGCCGAGTCGTCGGCGGCAGCCGACCGCCCGGCGCGCGTCGCAGCGACGCAAGAACGTCCGGGCGCGGGGCGTGCGCTCCTCGTGCTGCTGCCGGGCGCCGTCTGCGCGCTCTCCGTCGCCGGCATGGAGGCCATGGAAGGCGCTGCCCGGATCGCCGCCGGAGCCATCGGCACCGCATTGGCGGCCGCCGTGCTCACGCTCTGTCTGCGGCACGGCCCACTGCGCGCCCAACGGCGCACCGTCCCCGCCGTACGCCTGTGGACGCTCTGGCTGCTGGCCTACGCGGCCTACGGCGAAGGACTCCTCGACGAGATCATCGGCGGCGGGCCCGATGGACCCCTGCCCATGGCCCCCGCCCCGCTTGTCGCCCTCGCCGTCGCCGTCGCCCCCGCAGCCTGCTGTGCCTGGCTCTTCTCCGTACAGGCGCGGCGCAGGCTCGACGGCAGCCGGGGCCTCGAGGAGTTCGCATCCGGCGTGCGCCCCCTGCTGCTCGGAGTTGTCGCGCTGTATGTCTGCGCACTCACGGCGCTTGTCCTGCTGGCCGGCCTCGCCCTCCCGCACACGTCCGCCGCCCCCGCCGTCGCGCTCGGCGCGCTGCTCTTCCTGGCCCGGCTGCTCATCGTCCACGGCTTCCCCGAGTCGGCGGCCGCCGGACTCGCCGCCGCATGCGCGGCCGAAGCCACCGCGCCCGCGCTGCTGCTGGCCGGACGCCTGCCCGGCTGCAGCTTTCTGGCCGGCCCCGTCGAAGCAGTCGTCGGCGCCGGGGGCGCCGGATCCGTGCCGGCCATCGCCTGCGCAACCGCCGCACTCGGCCTGCTGGCCCACGCCACAGCGGCCCTGTCGCGGGCCTCGGCGCACACCGTCTGACCTCCCGCGGAGCCGACACCGCGGGCGTCCCCCGGCATCAGTACCGGCACCAGTTCCGGCACCGAAAGCAACATCCCTAAGGAGAAAGCGACATGACCCCTCAACCCCCAGCTCCGGCCCGTCGGCACCGAGGGGCCGCGCGATGAGGGTGCTGCTGCTCGGTGCCAATGGATTCCTCGGCCGCTTCGTCGCCGACCGGCTGCTCGCCGACCCGGCCGTGCACCTCACCGCCCTCGGGCGCGGCGACGACGCCGACGTACGCTTCGACCTCGCCGGAGGCAGCCCCGGAGCCCTCACCCGCTTCCTGGGCGCCGTCCACCCCGGCGTCGTCATCAACTGCGCCGGTGCCACCCGCGGCGGCGCCCGCGATCTGACCCGGCACAACACCGTCGCCGTCGCCACCGTCTGCGAGGCCCTGCGCCGCAGCGGCTGTGGCGCCCGGCTCGTCCAGCTCGGCTGCGCCTCCGAGTACGGTCCCTCCCAGCAGGGTTCGTCGACCGCGGAGGACGCGATCCCGCGCCCCGGCGGCCCGTACGGCGTGAGCAAGCTCGCCGCCACCGAGCTGGTGCTCGGCGCGGGCCTGGACGCCGTCGTGCTGCGGGTCTTCTCGCCCGTCGGGCCCGGCACCCCGGCCGGCTCCCCGCTCGGCCGTCTCGCCGAGGCGATGCGCCGCGCGATGCAGTCCGGCGACGGCGAGCTGAAGCTCAGCGGCCTGGGCGTGCAGCGCGACTTCGTCGACGTACGGGACGTGGCGCGCGCCGTCCACGCCGCCTCGCTCTCCGCGGCCCAGGGCATCGTCAACATCGGTACGGGACGTGCCGTACGGCTGCGGGACGCGGCCGCCGTCCTCGCCAGGGTCGCGGGGTACGCGGGCGCGCTGCACGAGCTGGACACCCCGGCCGGCCGCCCGCCCCTCGGCGGCCCGCGCTCCGAGTCCGTCCTGGAGCAGCTGTCCGCGACCCCGCTGCCCTACCCCGACGGCTGCGGCAGCTGGCAGCAGGCGGACGTCCGCACCGCCCGCGACCGGCTCGGCTGGCGGCCCCGTATCAACCTCGAAGAGTCCCTTGCCGATATCTGGATGGAGGCGGCATGCCGCATCTGACCACCACCGGCACCCAGCTCTCCGCGACCGGCGCGGAGAGGCTTGGCTTCGGCGTGCCCGGCTATGCCCACCCGCTGCTGGCGCCCGTCGAATGGGCGGAACTGACCCGGCCGGGGACGCCCCTGCACTGGGTCGTCCTCAATGTCGACGACGGCCCGGGCGCCCGCCCCGACCCGCACTGCCTGGAGGCCGTGGGCAAGCTGAGCAACGCGGGCGTACGCGTCCTCGGCCATCTCGACATGGCGCACGGCTCGCGCTCCTTCGGCGATCTCGTCGCCGATGCGCACCACTACCTCGAGTGGTACCGCGTGGCGGGCTTCCTGCTCGAGAGATGTCCCACGGACCGCGCGGACCTGCAGGAAGTGCGGCGTACGACGGCCACGCTGGAGGCGGTCCTCGACGGCGGCCACCTGGTGCTGGGGCACGGCTCGCACCCGTATCCCGGATATGCGGAGGTCGCCGACCAGCTGGTCAGCTTCTCCGGGCCGTGGACCGACTACCGCTGGTCGCAGGTGGCGGAGTGGACGGCGGACTACCCGCCGGAGCGCTTTGTGCACTTCGTACATGGGGTGCCGCGTACGCATCTGGAGGAGGCCACCCGCATCGCCCGCTGGCAGGGCGCCGGGACGATCTTCTTCACCGACCGCACTGATGGGACGGGGCCCGGGGGTCAAAGAGGGCATATTCGCCCATTCGAGACACTGCCCGGTTACTGGGACGAAATCGTCTCGCAGATCGGACGGGGTGTCTCGGAATGAGGAGGGCCGTGGCAGTGTTACCGAGAGAACAACCGTACTGACATACCGATCAACGGAGTCCCCGTGTCGCTGCCACCCCTGGTCGAGCCAGCTGCTGAGCTCACCGTCGACGAGGTCCGCAGGTACTCCCGCCACCTGATCATCCCCGACGTCGGGATGGACGGGCAGAAGCGGCTGAAGAACGCCAAGGTGCTGTGTGTGGGCGCAGGCGGTCTGGGTTCGCCGGCCCTGATGTACCTCGCCGCGGCCGGTGTCGGCACGCTCGGCATCGTGGAGTTCGACGAGGTCGACGAGTCGAACCTGCAGCGCCAGATCATCCACAGCCAGGCCGACATCGGCCGCTCCAAGGCCGAGTCCGCGAAGGACTCGGTGCTCGGCATCAACCCGTACGTGAACGTGGTCCTGCACGAAGAGCGGCTCGAGGCCGAGAACGTGATGGACATCTTCAGTCAGTACGACCTGATCGTCGACGGCACCGACAACTTCGCGACCCGCTACCTGGTCAACGACGCGTGCGTGCTGCTGAACAAGCCGTATGTCTGGGGCTCGATCTACCGCTTCGACGGCCAGGCCTCCGTCTTCTGGTCCGAGCACGGTCCCTGCTACCGCTGCCTCTACCCCGAGCCCCCGCCGCCGGGCATGGTCCCGAGCTGCGCCGAGGGCGGCGTGCTGGGCGTGCTGTGCGCGTCCATCGGTTCCATCCAGGTCAACGAGGCCATCAAGCTGCTGGCCGGCATCGGTGAGCCGCTGGTCGGCCGGCTGATGATCTACGACGCCCTGGAGATGCAGTACCGCCAGGTCAAGGTCCGCAAGGACCCGAACTGCGCCGTGTGCGGTGAGAACCCCACCGTCACCGAGCTCATCGACTACGAGGCCTTCTGCGGCGTCGTGTCCGAGGAGGCCCAGGAGGCGGCGGCCGGTTCGACGATCACTCCCAAGCAGCTCAAGGAGTGGATCGACGACGGCGAGAACATCGACATCATCGACGTCCGTGAGATCAACGAGTACGAGATCGTCTCGATCCCGGGCGCGCGGCTGATCCCGAAGAACGAGTTCCTGATGGGCACCGCCCTTGAGGCGCTGTCGCAGGACAAGAAGATCGTCCTGCACTGCAAGACGGGTGTCCGCAGTGCGGAAGTCCTCGCGGTGCTCAAGTCCGCGGGCTTCGCCGACGCGGTGCACGTGGGCGGCGGTGTGATCGGATGGGTCAACCAGATCGAGCCCGACAAGCCGATCTACTAATCAGCTCTTGGACTGACCAGCAAGGCTGAAGAAGCCCACGGCTCTGACCAGGTCAGGTGCCGTGGGCTTCTGTCGTTGTTGGTCGGCGTCGGGCGCCCTCGCACGGCCCAGAGACGGCCCGGACTTCCCCGTGTCCGTTTCCCCAGTGCCGGGGCAGCCCTACAGGTCAACACGGGTCTCGATGTCGCCCCGCCTGAGAACGACGTTTGCCGGCCGGAAGGGCATCGCCGTCGACCTCGCCGACACCGGCCTCCTCGGCCGCCACCGCCATCACATGCTCAGCCTCGTAGACCCGCTCTCGCTGGTCGGCGTCGCCAAAACCGCCAGCAGCAAGCATGAAGTGGGCGATGACGGCGTGCTCCTCATCCCCGATGTCAGGGGCCATGGGTATCTCCATGCCGGACACACTCTCATCGGGCTCTGACATCGCACTGCCTCAGCTCCGCCACTGCTCGAATCCGCCACGACCTCTTCGTCCCGAAGCAACTGGGATGACCGTGTGACAGGGGCGGCGTGCTGCTGAGCTGCTGCGATGTTCGTCGTCGTCCGTTGTTGTCCGTGGCTGTTCGCTGGCGTTGTCACGCATTTAGAACTCACCCAGGGCGCTCGATCTTGCGGCCAAGCGATTAGCTCGTCACCAACTTCGACACGCATTCGACTGCGGCGGCACCTTCGTCTGGAGTGTCTTGCCTGTAGTACGGAGGCCTGGCGAGCCGATCACTCCGTCGAAGGAAGCCCGCTGACCTGCGAATCTTCGCTGCCTGGCCCATTGATCGAGGAAGCGGCTCGCTCCCTTGCTTTATCAATCTCCGGCTCCCGGCGATTTTAGCGTTTTGCGCCTTGGTGACTAACTGGGTGCAGAAGCTCCCTGTGCGGGTCTGGAAAACGAATCGACTCTGGATCCAAGAAGTTGATCAGACCCATTAGTTTTTCTTGCAGCAGGACTAGCCTTGGATGCCGCACTGTCGGTCCCTGTGCAAACTGATCGACGTCGGCCGATAGGCGCGCGAACCAATTAGAGAATGAGGAGTCGTTTTCGAGCTTCGCGCAGAACTCTGCATATCCGATACAGGCACCGCCTTCGGCGCTAGCATCAATCATTATTTCTCCGATAGCGCGCTGCTCGCCACGGAAGACGCGGAAGAGCTGATTAGGGAAACCGTCAGTGTTCAGGGCAGCACTAATAGCCGACAAGTGATTGACAACTTTACGGTTATCTTCTTGGGTGCCTAGTTCTAGGAACTGGATTTGGCGCCGCAAGATCTCGACCCATCCCAGGTACTCTGCTACGACGAACAGGGTGTTGTTCCGGGCGTACGTCTGTTCCACCGGAGTGCCGCGTGACAGGTAGACGTCGAGGAATCTGTTAGCGACGATATTGTAGACGCGGCTCTGTAGATCGAATGCCGCCCACAGCAGAGGATCGCGGAAATGGCTCATCAGATCCTGCCGCTCTTCCTGCTTGAGGCTCGCGACACGTTGCCGTTCTAGCTGGTCCTGTAGTACAGCGCGCTGCTTGCCATCCTTAGCCCCTAGCCCTGCTGTCAGGGCTGCACTGGCAAGCGCGACAGCTGCGGAGATGATTGCTACCCACATACCCCGAATTTTGGCGTCCGCAGGGCCGATGAGTCGATCAGCCGCGCCGGTAACCGAAGCGGGGCGGGACCCTCCTCGGTCGGGCAGCTTCGCCGCCCCGGGTTCTTCAGGGGCCGCCAAGACTCACGTAGTGACGCTTGCGTGTCGGCGTACACGTGAACGTCCCCACCCGCGTACGGATGAAAAGGGACAGTTGTTGATGCGGTGAGACCTGTTGCCCGCCACTCTGCTGCTTGATCGATGTGGGATGGCGGAGGGCGGTTGACGGTGGTCTTGGATCCGCATCGCTGGCTGGAACTGCGGCGTTTCCGTGGCCTGTTGGAGTCCGGGGCGATAAGTCTGTCGGAGATCGCCAGGGAGACGGGGCTGGACAGGAAGACGGTCCGCAAGTACCTCTCTGCACCTGGTCCGGCGACTCCTCCGAGGCGGTCGGCGAACGGGCGGTCACGGGCGAGGGCAATCGACGAGTTCGCGCCGCTGGTCGACTCGATGCTGCGGGCCGAGGTCCTGATGAAAGCGGCGGTCATCCACGAACGGCTTGCCAGCGAGTACGGGTTCACCGGCAACTACCAGCGGACGAAGCTCTACGTCCAGGATGCCCGTCCCAGGATCGCCGAGGAACTCGGCATCACGCCGAAGGAACTGGCGGGCATGCACCGCCGCTTCGAGGTCATCCCGGGCGCCCAGGCCCAGGTGGACTGGGGCGACGAGGGAAGGACCCTCGCCCACATGGGCATCGGCAAGGTCTACTCCTTCCACATGACGCTGTCGTACTCCCGTGACCCGTTCTGCTGCTTCACCACCAGCCAAGACCTGCAGTCGTTCTTCGACTGCCACCGCCGGGCGTTTTCCCACTTCGGCGGGGTGCCCATGACGATCGTTTACGACCGCACCAAGACCGTCGTCCGCCGGCATGTCGCCCCCGGCGAGGCGGTCCCGCTGCATCCGGAGGCGGTCGGCTTCGCCGGCCACTACGACTTCGACATCGATGTCCTGGCCGCCTACCGGCCCACCGGCAAAGGCCGCGTCGAACGCCAGGTGCTGATCGTCCGAGATCACGTGCTGTCCGGCCGGGCTTTCTGCTCCGTCGAGGAGATGGACGCCGCGTTCGCCGCGTGGGTGCCGCTCCGGCGGGCTCAGATCCACAAGACACACCGGGAGGTCATCGGCGAGCGGGCGGCCCGCGACCACGCGGCCCTCAAACCGCTGCCGCCGACCCCCTATCTGGTGGCCGAGCGGCACCTGCGGCCGGTCGGCAAGGACTGCCTGGTCGCCTTCGGCGGCAACCTCTACTCGGTGCCCGCCCGGCGCGTCCGCCCGCGCCAGCTGGTGGAGATCCGGGCCACGAAGTCGCAGGTCATGCTGCACTCCACCGTCCCCGGCACCGACGGCGACACGCTGCTGGCCATGCATGCGCGGGTGGTCGGCCGCGGTGTCCGCGTTGTCGAGGAACAGCACTGGGACGGCCTGCCCACCGGCAAGGGACGCCGAACCACCACCGGCGACATCCCGCCCCGGCCCCGCCCGCAGCCCCGAGGTGAAGAAGCCGGCCCGTTGCAGGCCCTGCTGAACCGGGCCGCCGCCACCCGGATCGAGGTCGGCCGCCGTCCGCTGTCGGTCTATGACGAACTGACCGGCACCCGCCCCTTCACCACCAGCCGACCGACGAAGGAATCCTCTTGAGCGAGCTGACCGGCAACCGCATCCGCACCACGGCCGGCAAGCTCGGCCTGCCCCACCTGGCGGAAACCATCAACGAGTTCACCCGGCGCGCGGACGAGGCGAAGATGGGCTACCTCGACTTCCTCGACCTGGTCCTCTCCGAAGAACTCGCCGTCCGTGACGACCGCCGCTTCCGCACCTGCCTGCGGACCTCAAAGCTGCCGCACCACAAGACGCTCGACGAATACGACTTTTCCTTCCAGCCCGAACTCGACCCGCGCAAGGTCAAGGACTTGGCCACCTTGTCCTTCGTCGAGGCCAAGGCGAACGCGGCCCTGCTCGGTCCGCCCGGGGTCGGCAAGACGCATATCGCCGTCGCTCTCGCGGTCGCGGCCTGCCGGGCCGGCTACTCGATCTACTTCACCAGTCTCGACGACATGGTCCGCAACCTCAAAGCCGCCGAAGCGACGGGCCGGCTGACCAGCAAGCTCGGTTCCTACCTTCGGCCGAGCGTCCTGGTGGTCGATGAGGTCGGCTACCAGCCCCTCGAACGAGCGGAAGCGAACCTGGTCTTCCAGGTCATCTCCAAGCGCTACGAGAAGGGCTCGATCATCCTCACCTCGAACAAGACCTTCAGCGAATGGGGCCAGGTCTTCGGCGACGAAGTCCTCGCCACCGCCATCCTCGACCGCCTCCTGCACCACTGCGAAGTGATCGCCATCAACGGCCCCAGCTACCGACTCAAGAACCGACTCAAGGCCATCGAGCGAGAGAACGAAGTGGCCTGACAGCTGGGGACGTTCATCTGTACGCGGCTGGGGAGCTGAGGCCGTACGCCGACAGCTTGCGCTTGGCAGCACCGTCCAGCCGTCGCCAGAGGACACACTACTTCGGGGCCGTCTGCTGTGTCGGGCTCATCAGTCGGCCCACCGAGCGTTTATTAAGAAGGTAGAGCGTGGTCCCTGATGCGCCGCAAGTAACTATGCACGCGATCGTTAGCCCTTACGGTTGGCAATACCCGCAAAATCGGCGCGCCTCCACGGCTGGGTTAAAAAAGTGCGAATCATGAATCTGCTTACCTATAACGCGCGCATTATGGAGGGCGCCGTGGATCCGGATTCTTCCACAGAAGAGCAACAAAGGCCGATCTTCCCTTCTCGCGTTTGGGGCGTGATTAAACAACACACAAATACTGCCATTAATGCTGCGATCGTGGTGATTGTTGGCTTGCTGATTACATGGGCGGCTGGAGGTCTAAGATCGTGTTCTCCAAGGCATTCCCCTATCCGTTTTTCTGAGCCATTGGATGGTGCCTCGGTTCCCAGGTGTATTGACCTCATTAGGGGCACGGGCTCGCTGGATGGCCATCATCTGTGGATTGGGGCAGCAGATCCACAAGGACAGATCCGCATCGTGATGCAGGCAGAACAGACCTCGCCTAAAAATAGTGGCACATGGCACGCAGGGCCCATGAATATCGGAATTTCCGGAGACCGAGGAGTTCGGTTTCAGATTCTCGCTCTTGATCTTGACGGCAGGACGTCAGAAGCCTTCGAAAACTCTTACATCGACCTCACAGATACCGTTTCCAAGCGCGATGATGACGGGAAGTGGCGTCTCGTCTTCCGGGGATCTGTCCCGAGTGGCATTACAGAACTGAGTCGGGTCGATGTGGTGCGCACAAATAGCGATCGACACTGCTAAGGGGCCCCAAGTCGACAAGATTGCCAATCGTTGAGCGGATGCGTCGGCGTCGAGGGCGCCCTACGCAACACACGGCTCCGGAGGCCGCGTGTGTCCTACGCGCTTCTGCTGGTCAGCGCCGTCTGGGAGCTCGGTACAGCCTTCGCTGTCCACGAATAGGCCGCGGTTCATGGAAGTACTCAAGCAAAATCTCATCTGGCCAGCAGTTGGTGACGGCCGTCTCCTTATACGGACAGTATGTGTTCGATGCAACCGTGAGGCCCCCCGCCGTGGTGTCACGTCATCTCTGGGAATCATCCAGTGACGGTTGCCGATGCTGGCTGCGAGCAGAACCCGGCTAGCGCCAGCCTAGCGAAGCATTACTGGATGTCGGTTACGGCTTGAGCAGGTTAATGATCGCCTGCATGGCCTCTGGCTGGGCGAGGTATCCGAAGTGGCCGCACGGGTCGCTCATGGTCTGGCCCTCGCCCACTGCCGTCGCAGATTTGACCGTTACGAGTAGGTCATTTGGTTGAATCGTGCGGTTTTCGATGAACAGGTTACGGCCCTGGCTATCGAGGAACGCGACACCGCGGCTGCGAGGGTTCGTGCCTTTGTGATAGGTCGCTCCGTAAGCTCGCAGCCGGAACGGGACAGGACGCCTATTAATCTCCCGAAGAACACTATTCCCCTTTGCCATGACGCTGATGCCTTCTGGGAGCTTTTTGGCGTTTCCGAAGAGGTACGTCACGAGCGGCGTCGCCGGATCGGGAGTCACTGACCTGACGGCGAATGTGGCCAACGTCGCCAGCCCGCTCAGGACCCTTCTGCTGGCATTGACAATGGGTGTTCCCTCGTGCGGTGTACCGAAGGTCACAACACGGATACGGTCGGGTGCGTACCCCGCATCTAGCAGATCATTCGCGACCCAGCGGGCAACGAGACCGCCGCGAGAGTGTCCGACAAGTACCACCTTTGCCCGTGAGTCGGCGGACAATTTCTTCCTGAGGATCCGAGACAGTTGCTCGCCGTTGTTGTCGATCGGGAGGAACGTGTCGTGCTCAAAACGCAGAATTCGCCGATGCGCGGCAACCCGAGCTAGTTCTGATTTAAGTGAGGGTAGGTTCGCGAGCCCGCAAGAGAGCGCCCCATGAATAAAGACGATCTCGTTCGCTAGTGACCGGTCCGGCAGGTCAGACACCTCTGGGTGTTCGTCAGCATCTCCTTCGAGCTTGGCGAGCCAGTGCGCTAGGCGCTTGTTGAATGTGGGATCGCGTCGCTGTTTCTCGGGGGCGCCCAGCCGCTGGAACACCGAGGCTCTGACGATGCCGGCGCGTCCGTCGTGATCCACGCCAAGGGTCCTGTTCCAGATTCGTCGTACCCTCCCTTCGCCCGCCTCGGCTGTCGTGTTATCCCCGCAATAGGCAGTCCATTCGACGACCGATTCTCCATGCCACTGCGCACGGAGGCGGTGGAGCGAGGTACCTCGCCATTCCCGTAGTATGGCCCGTCGCTGGCGACGAGAGCGAGGAGACTCTGTATAGGCGATCTCAAATCGCCTCACTCCGGGGGGAAGGTAGAAAGCCAGGACAGTCTCGTCATGCCAAGCGGCCGTGATCTGGCGGCTCCCCTCTAACCAAGCGAGTCCCGTTTCAATAAAGATAGGACGGGCGGCGTCAGGATCCTGCCCGGTCCTTTCCCATAGGTTGACGGCATGCTGGCCCCATTCGCTGATGGCATCTCGACCCGGGACCGGTCCCTGCGAACTACCGAAGTCGTCAAATAGTTCGCCTCGCTGCGGCAAATCTACGCCCATCACGGTCTCAAGGCTGCGTAGCGCCCTCATCGTGCGCTCGCCGGTGGCCGGCCCGTCAATCTCAACCATTTGAGCCGGGAATCGCTCGCCCTTGTGGCCTGTCAAGGTCACGGTCCACTTGGCTCGGCCTTCGCCGGGAGGAAGAGATGCTGGAGACTCTCGAATCAACGTCACATGAGCATGATCCCCAGTCAGCCCGGGCAGCCACCCCAACCAGGACTACTCTCGCCCGAACGAAGCAACCAATCCCCGGCTGATCCCTTGCATCGACGCGGCAGTCTGTAGCTGTGTCTTGGCAGGCCGCATAGTAGGCGCTTTTTGTGAGGTCGGTGGAACGGCTTTGGCCGGTGTCCTGCCCGGTTTGGGGTCGTGCATGATCAGGGGGCCGTACGCTTTCCGGCTACTCGGGCAGGCTTGTCCCCTGCCCGTAATGTGTCCGAGTGGCCCCCTGGTCTTGCTCGACGTGGGTCCCGGATCGGGGAGTGTGGGTAAAGCCGTGGAGCCGTCCGTCCCCACCCCCGGCCTGGTTCTTTCGCCCCCTTTGTGGGCGCGGGCGGGCGACGACGTGCGGCCCCGGTGGCGTAGACATGGAGGGGCAAGCGCGGCGGCGTCCGGCCGGCGCCGCCGCGCTGTGCGCGGCACCTCTGATCTCTGATCAGACTGCTACGCAGTTCAGGAGGTCGGGAATGCAGACGCCCGAGCGTCCAATGTGGTGTTCTCCCGAGCGTCCGCCTCTTCCCCCGGGCTGGTGCGCTGGTGTCGTTGGCGTCTGCCGGGGGCCACTCGGGCGCATGGCAGGCATGGGACAGGGCCGGTCCCGTTCGGTTGGGCTGGCAACGATCCTCGCTCGCTGACCGAACCCGGGTCGGGCAGCGAGCGCAGCGAGCCTTGATAGACGTAGGGAAACTCTGTCCGCGTCGTCTCAACTAGCTTGCTTAGCTTGCTGTCCGGACTCGGTTGATGCTTCAAGCAGTGGCTCACCCGACGTTTGGGACCGCTTGCCAAGGCAAGGACCCGGGACGCTGACTGGGTAGTCGAGCAGCCCCGGCCGAGCGTGATCGGTTAAAAGTCGCGGGTGAGAGGGTCACGCCGTTCGGCCTGCCAGAGGCTTTCATTCAGCGCGTCGCTGGGGCGGCGGCGAAATGCAATAGTTTTCCGTTTGCGATCGAGGGTCGTCAGGCGTACGACTGAAGAGAGAGTGATTTACCCACGCGCTGGGGAGGATCCCCATGCCCGTTGCAGGCCCATGGCAGTGGACTCTTGTCGGCGTACTGGTCGTGCTCGGAATCATGTTTGCGCTGCTCGCATGGAAGATGGCGGTCAAAGAGCGAGAGCAAGAGCCAAGAATCGAAGTGCTCTCCGCTGTGGGTGGCGGACTGATTACTGGGCTTGCCGTTGGTCTGGCAGTGCTATTTCTTCAGAAATCATTTGAAGAGTCACAAAAATATGCGACATGGAGAGCGAGTGTGGAGGTTGCTGAAAGCATCCCAGGGTTCGACCCAGCCGGGCGGGACATCAAGGGGATCAACTTTAGCGGCAAGAAGCTGCATGCCGCAGACTTCACCGGTGCTGACCTGCAAGGATCCAAACTTAGAGACGCCGACCTGGAAGGGGCGGTCTTCGACAATGCTGATCTCCGGGGTGCGAACCTTATAGGCGCTAACCTCAAGGAAACGAGCTTCAATGGCGCAAACCTTGAGGGCGCGCTCTTGCAAGATGCCGATTTCAGCTATGCAACTGTCTCTGTCAAGGTCCAACACGCGGAGGTAAACGCACGCACATGCTGGCCGCTCACTCTAAAGCGCGAGGTACTCGAGAAAGTCACCGTGAAATCTACTTATGACGAGAACGGCGTACAAGTAGATGACAAAGCGGATGGCCTTGTCGGGGGACAAAGATTCCCGTGCCTGCTGAGAAAGGAATAGCGATTTACCAGAACCACCCGACGTCAAGTTTTCAGATATCACCTGAGCATCGGCAGTGACTCAGCTGGCGCGGCTGAGCGTGTTCAGGTGATCCAAGTAGTCGCGGCCCGATGCTTCGCTGGCGTAGTCACGGTTGACGATCGCGGCTAGCTCTCGGCTGACCATGAGGAGCGACGGCAAGGACTGCCGATCGCCCTTGAGCGCCCATGCTCCGTAGTTCACGGCTTGGTCCAAGTCGCCCTGTCGAGCCGCAACTACCCCGAGAGTGATCCGAGCTTCTGCCATCCTCATCGGTGCGCGCTCGGTTCCGTCGAAGTCCGTCCCCGCGCGGATAACCTCGTGAGCAAGGTTCTCCGCGAAGCGGTCCTCTCCGAGGAGTCGATAGCAGTCCATTGCGTAGAAGTCGAACTTCGCCGGGTCCACCACAAAGTGGTGATCAAGGTTCTCGGGATATGGCATCCCTTCGAGCAACTTCCGACCGCGGTCGAGCGCAACTTCAGCCTGTCGACGATCGCCGACTCGGGCCCATCCCTTGGCTTCCTGCGCTGCGAGCTGGACAGCCACACCGTGACTCGGTGCGGCGTCTGTGCCTGCCTGTGCAGCGGCAAGGATGCCGCGGTAGTCGCCGGTGGTCAGAGCGAACCATGCGCGCATTTCATGAGCCCAACCGGCGATCTCCGAGTTGCCCGCCTCGTTGGCGAGCGACAGCGCGGCGCGGCGCGTGCTCTCGGCGGCTCCTCGGTCCCCCATGTCGTACTCGACGCATCCGATCAAGAGGGCGAGCCATCCAGAGAGCGTGAGTACCTCGCGGTGCTGGGCAAGGGTGAGCCGCTGTGCCTGGAGGCCGGCCACACGCTTGAGCCATTGTCGTCCCTCCATCGCCAGCTGGCCGCTCGGCAGATGCGGATACTCAGAGCACAGCCGATCAGTGGTGATCCGCAGAGCGTCCAGAGTGGCGCTGTCGACGTCGGAAGCCTGCAAGCGGCTGATGATGTCGAGCGTTTCCATGCCGCTGGCCGCGATGATCTCGGCGTTTCCGTCTCGTCGGCTGGTGACCGGGAAGATCGCGTGGGTCACCGTGCCGAAGGTTGCCGCAATGATCGGCTGGTAGAACTCGCTCGGCGTGACTTCGCCGGACTCCCAGCGCTTCCACTGCCGGACCATGTTCGCGCCCTCAGGCAGCCGCTTCGGGGCGTGTGCTCGCAGGGCGGCCACGGCCTCAGCTTGTGACCACTGTCGTGCCTCTCGCTCCGCCGCGATACGTCGCGCCCATGCCGGACGGTCGTCGCTCATGTGCCCTCCTATCGGGGTGCCTGCTTCGAGTCTGGCATCCCGGAGACCGGTGACACGGGGGGTGACAGGGGGTTGGCACCAGGGCTGTCCCCCAGTGACACCAGGCCTGTCACTAGTTGCAGGGTCACGTAGCGCGCATGGTGGGTCACCAGTCAGGCGCTGCCCTTCTGGCCAGCTCGCTTCTCCAACTCGGCTACTCGGGCGGCAAGTTCTCGGATCTCGGAGTTGATTGCGTTGATCTCGTCCCGCTTAACAGGCCCGGTCGCTTCGTCAGCGTCGATCGGAGGCGTCTGTACGAAGTACCCCCTTGTGGGCACGGACGTGATCAACCCTTCGTCCATGAGGATCTGGAGCGCGTTGCCAATGGTGACCGTCGTGACCTCGAACCTCTCGGCGAGATCGCGAAGTGATGCAAGGCGATGTCCTGTCGGAAGTCGGGCGTCTGTGATCTCGGTGCGCAACGCGTCGGCGATCTGCACCTTCTTGGGCCTCGGATCGTGGGCAGCAACGGTCATGGACCGAGGGTATCGAGCGCCAAGATCTAGCGCACTCTATTGCGCACTACCCCTTGTGCTCTAGTCTGCTATATAGCAACATGACTCATGACGCTCCAGTCATGAGAAGCCGAGAGGGCGACGCCCAACCGCCAAGTAGTTCGCCGCCCTCCCAATCCCCTGAAAGGGAGTTCCATCATGCGCAGGATGCCTCTGAAAACTGAAGCCATGACGCTGATGCTCATCCAGGCTCCGGAGAAGAAGGTCAAGAACCAGAAGACCGGTGAGATCGCGATCGACAAGCAGTCCGGCCAGGTTCAGTACAACGTGAACGTCGCCGTGATCGTGGACGGCCGGCCGGATGCAGTGACCGTCGTCGTTACCGAGGACGGTATTCAGCCGGACCTGATCCCCGGTATGCCGGTGGCTCTGCCCGGTCTGTACGCCACCAAGTGGGAGAACGAGTTCGGGCACGGCATCAGCTTCAAGGCCACCGCGGTGATGGCCGCGGAGGTTCCGGCGGCTGCGAACGGTCAGGGCTGATCGCCGTGACGGAACTGCTGCTGTGCATAGGCGCGTTAGCCGTCTTCGCGCTCATCGTTCGGGTCAAGGCTCCCGCCGTGTACTGGATGCTGTTCGGTCTTCCGGCCGCGCTGTACCGGGTCCTGTCCTCCTACCGCCGGACCATGGAGGCCTGTGAGCTCACGGTCACTCCGCCGTGGTGGCGGGTGTTCGCCCACAAGCTGTCCACCAGCGACACGGTGACCCGCCCCGGAATCCCCAAAATCCGGGGAATCCGCCCCACCACCACGGGGCTTAGGCTGCGCTTGCGGCTGGCTGCGGGCCTGGCTCCGGAAGACGTGGTCAAGTCGGCTGAGCGGCTGCGGCACGCTTGGGGCATCTACTCGGTGCACGTCGCTGAGATCAAACCCGGTGTGGTGGACCTGCGGCTGACCGGCTTCGACGTCCTGGCCCGTGTGCGAATGCCGCGCCGGCTGCCCATCGGCTCTCTGTCCGTCACGGTTGCCCTGCGGGAAGACGGACTGCCCTACGTCCGTGACTACCAGGACATCCCGCACTCCCTCACACTGGGTGCGAACAAGTCGGGCAAGTCGATGTACCAACGCTGCCTGATCAAGGGTCTCGCACCGCTGGACGTCGCCATCGTGGGCATCGACTGCAAACGCGGCGTGGAACAGGGCTCGTTCGCCCCACGTCTCTCCGCACTGGCCATCACTCCCGATCAGGCCGATGGGCTGCTGGATGCCCTGGTCGTGGAGATGGAAGAGCGTTTCGACCTGCTGTGCCTGCACCAGGGCATCACCCCGGGCACCCCGCTGGAGGACATCACCTCGGACGTCTGGGGCCTGCCGAAGAAGCTGCGTCCGGTCCCGATCGTGGTGTTGATCGATGAGATCGCCGAGCTGTTCCTGATCACCTCCAGGGCGGACGCTGCCCGGCGGGACCACATGGTCACCCAATTCGTGCGTCTGGCGCAGCTGGCTCGTGCGGTGGGGATCTATCTGGAGGTGTGCGGGCAGCGCTTCGGCTCGGAGCTCGGCAAGGGTGCAACTGCCCTGCGGGCTCAGCTGACTGGCCGTGTGGTGCATCGCTGCAACGACAAGCAGACCGCCGATATGGGCCTGGGCGACGTCAACGAACTCGCGGTCGTGGCGGCTACGAACATCGCTCCTGAGCGGGCCGGTACTGCCATCGCGGGCGACTCCTCGGGTGGCTGGTCCCGCATCCGCACCCCGAAGACCACGTTGGGTGAAGTCGCCGCGGTGTGCCGCGAGTTCGCGCACCTGACCCCGCACATCCCGGCCCTGGACCCGTTCCGCCCACAGCCCGCGGTCCCCGCCTCTGCGGCCGTGCCGATGGCGGCTCCAAGCACTCCGTAGTTCCCCGCTCCATTCCGGTTGGCGTGACCGTCTCGCGCCAGGTCCCTACCCCTGCCATGCCCGAAAGGAGAAAGCCCCGTGACCGCAGCGAAGCGCACCACCCGCCGAACGGCCAAGCCCAAGGCCGCTCCCGAGGCCGCGCCGTGTCCGGACTGCCAGACCGGTCAGGTCTCCGAGTCCTTCAAGGTCGGCGGCCGCAGCAAGCGCGAGAGCACCGACCGGCAGGAAGCCCTGTGCCTGACCTGCTTCGGTACCGGCCAGGCCCCGACTCCGTAAAGGAGCGACCGTCATGTGTCCTCACGCCCTGGACGCCAAGCTCACCCACGCACTGACGATCCTCGCGGTCGGCTACCTGATCACCCCGGATGCGGATGAACAGTTCGCCCACCTGGTCTGCGGTGCCCTGTCCACCGAGGCCGAACAGCGCACCCACGGCCTCTACCCGCCTCCCGGTCACACCTGCCCCGGCACCTACTGACCCGCTGGGACCGGGCGGCAGGACCTGTGAGCCCCGCCCGGCCCCGGCCCTCAACCCCCTTGAAGGAGGTGAAGACCCGTGACCCGCTCGATCCACCCCGATGCCGTACTCATCCAAGCGGTGATCGCCGGTGCGCTGTCCTTCGCCCACCTGCATGACATCGCTGCCGCTGCCGGACAGGACGGCTGGAAAGCGTGGGCCTACCCCATCAGCGTGGACCTGCTCCTGGTCGCTGCCTGGCGACGCCTGCGCATCCTCCGCAGTACCGGAGGGGCGGTCCGTGCCGCGTGGACCTGGTTTGCCGTTGCCCTGGCTGCATCGCTCGGTGCGAACGTCGCGACCGCGGGCCTGCTCGACCTGACGGCCGTGCCTGCCTGGCTGCGGATCCTCGTGGCCGGCTGGCCCGCCCTCGCCTTCCTCGGCGGCACCCTGCTCGTCCACACCCCCGCCCAACCGCGCACCGAGACCGTACGGACTGCCGAACCGGCTGCAGACATCGCCGTCACTCGTGACGTGCCTGCCCCGGTCCCGACTACCGAGACCGAGCCGGTTCCGGCCCTGCCGCCCGCCGTCACGGTGCCTGCCGCGCTGCTGGCTCACGCACGCAAGGTCGCCGACGCCCACCGCACCGCCACCGGCAGCCCGATCGACCCCGCAACGCTGCGCGCCCGTCTTGGTGTTGCTCCGCAGCTGGCGGACGCCATTGCCCACCAGATCACCGAAGGGACTGACCCGTCGTGACCGTCGAACTGCCCCTGATCCTTGTGGTCGCCCTCGTCGGCTACTTCGGGATCAAGCTCAGGCGTCCGCCGACCTGGCTGATCGTCGTGCTCCTCCTCGGCGGCTTCCTCCTCGCCGACACCTTCCTCGCCCCCGCCATCGAATCCGGCACCAAAACCGGTGTCGATGTCATCGACAAGACCGGCAAGTGACCTGACCCGAAAGGAAGATCCGCCATGTTCAAGCCCAAGTACCCGGTCCCCGACACCTACATCCCAACCACGCATGCCGTCGTTCCCGCTCAGCAGGGCGAGGCTCCCTCGCTCTCGTCGACTGCCGTGCCGGTGACGCGCACCAGCGCGGTCGTGGAGCTGGTCAAGAGCAAGCCGCTCGCGGTCGTGGGCGGTGTGGTGGTCACGGGTGCGGTGCTCACGTCGATGTTCCTTGCCATCGCCATCACCGCGGGATCACTCGCGCTGCTGGCCGTGGTGATCCGCTCTCTCATGAGCAACCAGCGCTGACCGGCCCTCCGGGCGGCTCCGATACCGCCAAGCATCCGCCGCCCGGACGGCCGTGCCCCTGTCCGATCTCTCAACCGGAAGGAATCTCCATCATGCCCGACCGCCCGCTGTCGACCGCGCGGATCTGCCCGGACTGCGACGGCTTCCCTGTTGTCGCCGTCACCACCGGCAGCCGCAACCTGGACGGCACCCGCACCACGCTGTCCGTTGTCTGCCCGGCCTGCCACGGCACCGGCCACGCGCCCCGCTGGCTCGTCACCACCCGCCGCCCGACCGTGAACGTCCGCCAGCTGGTTGTGGTCTCGTCCGGGCGGGAGGCACTGCGGTGATGCGCCGATCCGCCACTTCCCGCGCCACGTCCATCCATCTGTTCTGCGGTGCGGGCGGGGATTCCGACGGGTTCCGCCGGGCCGGCTTCGATGTGGTGCTGGGTGCCAACCACTGGGCACGTGCGGTCGAGACGCATGCGGCCAACTTCCCCGAGGCCGAACACCTCTGCGTGGATCTGGACCACTACGACATGCGGCGTCTGCCGAAGGCCCGGGTCCTGGTCGGTTCCCCGATCTGCACCGAGGGCAGCCCCGCCGACGGCGTCAGCCGTCCCAAGCCCCCGCCCACCCCCGGCCAACTGGACCTGCTCGAGGAAGGACCGATCCAGGACGCGGCGTGGGAGCGCACCAGGGCCACCGCCTACGACATCCTGCGCGCCGCCGAGGTCCACCACTTCGACGCCGTGGTGTGCGAGAACGTCCCCCGCTTCGCCACCGCGTGGCCGCTGTTCTCCTGGTGGCTGCACGCCTGGGAGATCCTGGGCTTTCGCCACCAGATCGTGTCGGTCACCGCCGCTCACATCGGCGCCGATGGCAACCCGCACGCCCCGCAGTGGCGGGACCGCATCTTCATCGTCTTCACGCGCAGGGAGCTGCGGGCACCTAACCTCGATGTCCGGCCGCCCGCCTGGTGCCCCATCTGCGAACGAGACGCATTAGCGGTCCAGTCCTGGCGCAACGGCCGGAAGATCGGCAAGTACCGGCAGCAGTACGACTTCCGCTGCCCCAACACTCGTTGCCGCCACCGGATCGTCGAACCCTACGTGCGGCCCGCCGCCTCCGCGATCAACTGGGCCGATCCCGGTATCCGGATCGGGGAGCGGCCCACCCAGGGCATGAAGCCTCTGGCCGCGTCCACCCTGCGCAAGATCCGGCTCGGGCTGGAGAAGCACCGGGTGCCGTCCGTGGTCACGGTCAACCACTCCGATCAGGGCGACGGCCGTGCGTTTCCCGCGCTCGCGGCCCCTCTGCCGACCTGCACGGTGCGGATCGGTGACGGGATCGCCATCCCGCCGATGCTGGTCCCGGTCGGCGGCAGCTGGAACACCGACGCCGCCGCTGTCACCGTGCCGATGCGGACCCGCACCACCCGTGAGAGCGAAGCCCTGCTGTGGCCCGGTCCGTTCATCACCGAGCACCGCGGCGGCGGCTCCACCACACGGGGAATCGGCGACCCGCTGGCCGCGATCACCGCCGGGGGCAACCACCACGGCCTCGTCATCCCCTACCGCAAGGGCGGCCCGACCACGACCGGAACCCCCCTGCACACCATCGCCACCCGCGAGTCAGCAGGCGTGGTCCTCGGCGCCGACCCCACCCCCGAAGACATCGAGGTGGAGGACTGCTACTTCCGCATGCTGTCCGCCCGCGAACACCTGCGCGCCCAGCGCTTCACCGACGACTACACCGTGACCGGCCACGGGGGCGAGCAGACCAAGCAGGCCGGAAACGCTGTGCCCGCCAACGTCGCCCAATGGATCGCCTCCGCCCTCCTGGAGGTGCTCTGATGCCCCAGCCCCATGCCCGCGAATTCGACACGGCGCCTGTCCTGGCGCTGACGATCTGGCAGCCCTGGGCAAGCGCCATCGCCTACGCCACCAAGCGGATCGAGAACCGGGACTGGCCCACCGACCACCGCGGCCTGGTCCTCATCCACGCCGGACGCACCCTCGACCCGAACGCGCACGAGGTGCCGCTGTCCCGTCCGTTCCTGCGCCGCCCGCAGCCCAAAGGCGCGATCGTCGCCGTCGCCCTGCTCGACGACTGCCACCCCGATGACGGCTACTGCACCCTGTGGTCCGCCCGCGGCCGCTACCACTGGCGACTGACCACTGTCGTCCCGCTTGCCCGGCCGCTGCCCTGGCCCGGTGCGCGTGGCCTGTGGACCCCGCCGCCCGGCCTTCTCGCCTCCCCGCCCCTCGCCGATGCGCTGGAGGTCGCCAGTGCCTGACACGCTGGATCCGACCACCCTGGGCGACCTGCTCAGGGTGGCTTCGGCCCCCGACTTCGACCGCTGGCAAGAACAGATCCGCAAGACCGGCGGCTGCGCCCAGCCCATCCACCTCACCGGCTGGTCCCTCACCCGCGACAAGACCACCGGGCAGATCCTGCACACCTACTCCACCCAGGACGAACCCGGCGGCCGGCTCCGCATCGCCTGCGGCAACCGCCGCGCCTCCCGCTGCCAGCCCTGCGCCTACCTCTACGCCGGAGACGCCTACCGCCTCGTGCGCGCGGGCCTGTCCGGTGACACCGCCATGAACATCCCCACCGCCGTCCGCGAACGCCCCCGCGTCTTCGCCACCATCACCGCCCCGTCCTTCGGACGGGTCCACAACCGCCCCGACACCGGCCGCTGCCACTGCGGCACCCGCCACCAGGACGGTGATCCTGCACTCGGCACCGCCCTCGACCCGACCACCTACGACTACGCGGGCGCGGTGCTGTTCAACAACCACGCAGGCGAGCTGTGGCACCGGTTCATCAACCGGCTCCGCCGCGAACTCGCCGCTGCCGCCGGACTCACCCAGAAGGCGTTCAAGGAATCGGCCCGGCTCTCGTTCAACAAGGTCGCCGAGTTCCAAAAGCGCGGAGCGATCCACTTCCACGCCGTCATCCGCATCGACGGACCCGATGGGCCCGACACCCTTCCCCCGACGTGGGCCACGCTCGACCTGCTGACCCAGGCGATTCGCGAAGCGCGGGAGCACCCCTACACCGCGGTGACCGTGCCCGCTGCCGAAGATGAGCCTGCCCGCACGCTGTGCTGGGGCGAGAAACTCGACGTCCGGCCGATCCAGGCCTTCGACGACGGTGACGACATCAGCGAACAGAAGGTCGCCGCCTACGTCGCCAAGTACGCCACCAAGGCAGCCGAGTCCACCGGCGCTCTCGACCGCCGCATTGGCGAACTCGCCGAACTCGACCAGCACCACGTGTCCGACCATGCTCGGCGGCTCATTCGCGCCTGCTGGGACATCGATGCCCTTTATCCCGAACGCAAGCTGTGGGCCTGGGCGCACATGCTCGGCTTCCGCGGCCACTTCCTGACCAAGTCACGCCGCTACTCCTCCACCTTCACCGAACGCCGACAGGTCCGCGCCGAGTACCGCGCAGCCGAGCAACGCCGAACCCTCGGCCTGCCCGAACCCGACACGACGCTCGTGCTCGCGGACTGGCGCTACGCCGGAAACGGCCACACCCCCGGCGAATCCGCTCTGGCCGCATCCATCGCCGAAGACATCCGCATCAACCGAGAAACCGCCCGCGAAGTCCTACTCGACCAGCTCACCAATGAAGGGGAGTACTGACCATGGCCTCAGAGCTGCCGAACCGGTTCCTGACCCCTGAGGACCTGGTCGAGATGTTCGAGCTTCCCAGCGTCGAGACCGTCTACCAGTGGCGGCGCAAGCGCACCGGGCCTCGCGGATTCCGAGTCGGTCGGCACCTGCGCTTCGATCCGGGTGACGTGCGGGCCTGGGTGGACTCCCAGCTTGGGGAGGCTGCCTGATGGCCGGGCACATCCAAGACCGCTGGTATCGGACCGAGCCTGGACCCAACGGCAAGGTCGTCAAGGTCAAGACCCAGCGGTACGGCGTCGGTCTGCGCTACCGCGCCCGCTACATCGGTCCCGACGGCACCGAGAAGTCCAAGAGCTTCCCCGATCGTCAGAAACGGCTCGCTGAGCAATGGCTCACGCAGATCGAGGCGGACATGTCTCGCGGCCAGTACATTGATCCGCAAGGCGGTCGCCTCACGGTTCGACAGCACGCCGAACGATGGTTGGCGTCGCTCACCATGGACCCCGGCACCTTCGTGGGCACCGAGCAGCGCATCCGCCTGCACGTCCTGCCGTACCTGGGCAGTCGCACGCTGGGCTCGCTCCGGCCGACGCACATCCGCGAGTGGCTGCGGAAGCTGCAGGACGGGGGAGTGGCGCCCGCCTATCAGCGAGTGATCTTCGCGAATCTTGGCACCATGCTCACGGCGGCCGTCGATGACCGTCTGATCCCCGACAACCCCTGCCGCTCGTCGTCCGTGCGTGCGCCAAAGCTCGACCTTCGCCGGATCGTTCCTTGGCCGCGAGAGCGCGTGCTCGCGGTGCGCTCGGCGCTGCCTGAACAGTACCGGCCCATGGTGGACTTGGCCGGCGGCTGTGGCATGCGGCAGGGTGAGGTGCTTGGACTGGCAGTCGACGACGTGGACTTCGTCGAGGGGTTGGTTCACGTGGCTCGGCAGGTCAAGCTCATCCGCAACCGGCCGGTGTTCGCGTTCCCCAAGGGGGGCAAGACCCGCACGGTCCCGCTGCCGGAGAGCGTCGCTCGATCGCTTGAGGAGCACATCACGCAGCATCCGCCGACTGCCGTGACGCTGCCGTGGAGGATGGTCGACGCCTCGCCGGTCACGGCCACCATGCTTTTCTACCGCGACCGAGAGCGCCCGGTGAACCGCAACGACTTCAACCGCCACGCGTGGCGCCCCGCGCTCGACGCGGCGGGCATCCCGTATGGACGGGAGAACGGCATGCATGCGCTGAGGCACTTCTACGCGTCCGTGCTGCTGGACGCGGGCGAGAGTGTCAAAGCTGTGTCGGAGTACCTGGGGCACCACGACCCGGGCTTCACGCTGCGGACGTACACGCATCTGATGCCGATCAGCGAGAAGCGGACTCGGGAGGCGGTGAACCGCGTCTTCGACGACGGCCCGAACGCGGATGACGGCCCCACCACGGCCCAGGGAGGCTGAGGGCGCAGAGAACGCGCAGGTCAGGCTGCAAGTGGCCTGACTTGCCGATCTACTGACGCAAGCCTTGTGCGATGGGCCCCGGACCGCAGTACTGGTCCGGGGCCCTTCACGCTGCTGAGGGGTGCTGCCGGGGGCCTACGTGCACGTCGTGCCGTTCGCGGGGACCTTGCCGTCCAGCAGATACGCGTTCACGGCCTGCTGTACGCACTTGTTGCCGCTGTCGTACGCGCCATGACCCTGGCCCTTGTATGTGAGCTCCACGCCGACGCCCTTGCCGAGCGCGTTGACCATCGCCCTCGCGCCTTCGTACGGGGTCGCCGGGTCGCCGGTGTTGCCGATGACGACGATGGGCGGCGCACCGGGAGCCGAGACGTCGGGCGTGGACCAGGCCCCGGGCACCGGCCATTCGGTGCAGCCCATCAGGGACCAGCCCAGGTAGTCGCCGAAGACAGGCGAGGCCGCCCGGAACTGAGGCAGCTTCGCCTTTGTCTGCTCCAGGGAGTAACGGTCCTTGAAGTCCACGCAGTTGATGGCCGCGTTGGCTGCCTGGATATTGCTGTAGTCACCGTCCTCGCTGCGCCCGTTCATCGCGTCGGCGAGTGCGAGCAGCAGTGCGCCGTTGCCGCCGTCGGCTTCGTCGAGCCCCTGCTCCAGATACTTCCAGTACTCCTTGGAGTACAGAGCCTGCGCGATGCCGCCGGTGGCCAGGGACTGGGTCAGCATCCGGTCGCCGCTGCCGGGGATCGGCTTCTTGTCGAGCTGCTGGAGGAGCGCGATGATCCAGTTCTGGATCTCCTGCGGTGTGGAGCCGGGCAGCAGGCACTTGTCGCCGCGGTTCACGCAGTCCTGGGCGAAGTTGGTGAGCGCGAGCTGGAAGCCCTTCGTCTGGCCCAGGGCGCCCTGCTCGGAGTTCTTCGTCGGGTCGACGACGGCGTCGAAGACGGCCCGGCCGACGTTCGACGGATACAAGTGGGCGTAGACACCGCCCAGTTCGGTGCCGTACGAGATGCCGAAGTAGTAGAGCTTCTTGTCGCCCAGGACCTGGCGCATCAGGTCCATGTCGCGGGCGGCGTTGGTGGTCCCGACGTACGGGAGTTCGCCTCCGGAGTGCTTCTTGCAGGCTTCGGCGAAGGACTTCAGGCTCTTCGTGAAGGTCTTCTCCTCGGCGGCGTCGTCGGGCGTCGCGTCCTGTTCGTAGTACGCGTCGAGCTGCTTGTCGTCCTCGCACTCCACGCCCGCGCTGCGGCCGACCCCGCGCGGGTCGAAGCTCACGAGGTCGTAGCGGGCGTGCAGGGCGGTGTAGTCGGGAGCGGCGGCGGGCAGATTGGCGACCCCGGAGCCGCCGGGCCCGCCGAAGTTGAAGATGAGGGAGCCGATCCGCTTGTTCGGATCACGGGCCTTGGCGCGGATCAGGGCCAGTTCGACGGTTTCGCCGTCCGGCTTGTCGTAGTCGAGCGGGGCCTCCATGAAGGAGCATTCCCAGGCGATGCCGCCGGGTAGCGGCGACGGCGGGGTCCCGCCACCCTCCGCCTCCGAGGGGGCCGGGCACGTCTGCCACTTCAGCGTCTGGGTGGCGAGTTCCTTGGCCCGGTCCTGGTCCGTGCCGCCCTTGTCGCCGCTGTCGGAGCAGCCGGCGGCGGCCAGCAGCACGGAGACCGAGGCGACGAGGGCGACGGCACGGGCGCCTGCGGAAGCGGCGCGCACCGCCGGGCAAGAGGTCGGCATGCAGCCATCGTGCGCCGCGGGGGAGGGCGGCGCCCGCGACGACGGTCCATGCGGGTGGTCCGCCTCGTGTCCTCAATCGCCGGACGGGCTCACTTCCGACCCTGTCCGGCGTTTGAGGACGGCGGGTCGGCGGGGCTGTCTGCGCGAGTTCAGGCCCGTCGGGCGTTTGAGGACGGCCGGTCAGTGGGACCGCCCGAGCGAATTCAAGCCTGTCCGGCGTTTGAGGACGGCCGGTCAGCCGGACTGCCCGCGCAAAATCAAGCCCGTCCGGCGATTGAGGACAAAGCGGCCGCCGGACGACCCCGGCACTACAGCGCGCCCTTGCGCGTCAGGTGGTTGAACGCGAACCACCCCGGCAGCACCGGCAGCCACAGCGTCATCATCCGGTACAGCAGCACCGCCGGCGCCGCGACCTCCTTCGGCACCCCGGCCACGATCAGACCGAAGGTGAGCGCACCCTCGACCGCGCCCACACCGCCCGGCGTCGGCGCCGCCGAGCCCAGCGCGTTGCCCGCCAGGAACACCACAGCGATGCTCGCGTAGCTGAGCGGCTGGTTGCCGTTGTCGAAGGCCCGGATCGACGCGTCCAGACACATCACGAACACACCGGTCAGCAGCAGCATCCCGCCGATGCCGGTGAGCAGCTTCATCGGCCGCTGCAGTACGTCGAGCATGCGCGGCACGACCCCGGCGAACAGCGAACGCAGCCGCGTCGAGACGAACTTGCGCAGGAACGGGATCGCGGTCACCACCAGCACCAGCACGGCGACCGTCAGCAGCCCCGCGATCACCGTCCTCGACGGGGTGAGCGACGCGGTCTTCTCCGTACCGGTCAGATAGCCGAAGGAGAGCAGCAGCAGGATGTGCGCGCCGAGGCCGAAGAGCTGGGAGGCGCCGACGCTGGCCACCGCGAGCCCGGGCCGTACGCCCGAGCGCTGCAGGAAGCGGGTGTTCAGCGCGACGCCCCCGACCGCCGCCGGGGCGACGATCTTGACGAAGGAACCGGCGACCTGCGCGACGACGGTCCGCAGGAAGGCCACCCGCTCCGGCACGAAGCCCAGCAGGCTCATCGCCGCCGCGAAGTAGCTGAGCGCGGAGAAGGCGACCGCGGCGGCCACCCACCCCCAGTGGGCCCGGCCGAACACGGTGCCGAAGTCGATTCCGGCGAGCTGCGAGAGCAGGAAGTACGCGGCGACCGCGCCCGCGATGAAGCTGACGAGCGTACGCGGCCTGATCCGTTCGAGACGGACCGGCTCGACCGGGGCCTGCGGCCTGATCAGCAGCATCTGGCGGCGGATCTGGGAGAGCAGATCCTCCTCGCGCGCCTCGTCCATGGCCTCGTCCATGGCCTTCTTGTCGGCCTGCTTCTCCGCGCGCTCCGTCTTGCGCGCGGACTTGGGGTCGGCGTCGGCCCCTTCCGTACGGGCCTGCTTGGCGGCTTCGGACGCCGCGAGCACCGCCTCCCGCTCGCGCTGGGACCGCTCGCGGGCGAGCTTGCGCAGCGTCGCCCGGGTCGAGCGGCTGAGCGCGATCGGCTGCAGCAGGGGCAGGCAGTCGGCGACCTGGTCGGGACCGAGCACCTCGACCGCGGTGGCGACCGCTCGCTCGGCGCCCACCCGCAGGCCGATCGTGGTGAGCAGCTGGGCGATGTCCATACGCAGCACCACGTCGCCCGCCGCGATCTCGCCGCCGCGCAGGTCCGTGAGGATCACCTTGCCGGAACGATCCACCAGAATCGCGTCGCCGGTCAGCCGCCGGTGCGCGATACGTCTCGACTGGAGCGCCTTCACCTGCTGCCAGGCCCCGCGCACCACGTCGTCGGTGACCTCGTCGTCCGCCAGGGAGTCCAGGGAACGGCCGCCCAGGTGCTCGTACACCAGCATCACGGCGTCCGGACCGAGCTCGGAGGTGGCGATCAGTTTGGGGGCGTTGGCCCCGGCGGCGATCGCCGCGTAGGCGAGCAGCGCCTCCTGCTCCAGGGCCTGGCGCAGCGACTGGATGGAGCGGCGCGTGGTGATGGAGCGCAGCGTCAGCCGGCGCCATACCCGGTAGAAGAAGCCCTGCGCCTGCTGCTCGCGGTCGACGACCGTGACATCGAGGGGCGAGCCCTCCTCCAGCGTGACCAGATAGCGGCGGCCGCGGTCGCCCTGCTCGGCCGAGTCGGGGACGTCCTCGGCGCGCATGGCGGTGACCGGGCGGAAGCCGACATGGCGCAGACCGGCCAACAGGGTCTGGCCGGTGGGGCGTACGTTCGGCGAGCCGACGGCGTACAGCGTGCCGTACGCCACGGTCCAGCCGAGCAGCACGGTGAGGATGATCGAGAACGGAGTGGTGTACCCGGCGACCAGCATCGCGAAGGCGTCGAGCAGCAGCACCACCCACAGGACCACGCGCCATCTCGGTCTGCGGGCCATGCCGACGGCCGTCATATAGGCGATGACGGGTGCGAGATAGCCGTGCACGGGATCGGTGAGGCCGCCGCCCGTCTGGGTCTGGGTCAGCGCCTCCTGGAGGGTGCTGGGCGCGGCCCGGGCGACCCAGAGGTCGGTGGCGAGGGTGACGCCGTGCGCAAGCACGGCGGCGAGGACGCCGTCCGCGATACGCAGGCCGTCCCGCTTGATCAGCCGCTCGATCGCGAAGGCGACCGGGACGAGCAGCACGGCGATGCTGGAGACCAGACCGGCGATCTTGACCAGCAGGTCGGGCGCCTGGCCGGTGCCCTTGTTGATGTCCTGTTCGAGGCCGGAGGTGGTGCCGTGCGCGAAGGCGGCGATGGCGAGCACGACGGCGATCGCGAGGATGCCGATGAGGAGGCGCAGCAGATCGGAGGGGCGGTGGACGCGGGCGGCGAGCAGCGGCTCGTCCCCCGAGACCCGGTCGACGCTGCCCACGTCGGTTTCCTCTGCTGGCTTGGGCTGGTGCTCGTGCTGCCTTCCTTCCGAGGCTACGGGGGAGGGCGCGTCCGGGTGCGACTCGGCCTCAGGGGTGCTTGCCGCCTGCTGAGGCTGCACGCCCTGCTCCTTCGCCGTCTCGGTCTCTTCTTGATCTCGTATCACCAGTCACCGCCCGCATGATGGTGGCACGACCGGAAGACAGAGGGGTGCATCAGGGTGCATCGAGGGGGCGCAAGGTGCGTAAGATACGCCCCTTTGCTTCCTGCGGTCCACTGTGTGCGCCGGGTCCGCAGGCCGGGGCGTTGTCGGTGGCGTGCGGCAGGATGGGCCGGATGGAAGAGCTGCCGGAGTACGCGGAGCGGGTGCTCGAGGTCACCGAGCTGATCCCGCCTGGCCGGGTGATGACGTACGGGGACGTCGCCGAGTGGCTGGACGAGGGAGGCCCGCGCCAGGTCGGCCGCGTGATGGCGCTGTACGGCGGCGGGGTGCCCTGGTGGCGCGTCGTGCGTGCGGACGGCACGCTGCTGCCCGGCCATGAGCTGAGCGCCCTCGCGCAGTACCGCGCGGAGGGGACGCCCCTGCGCCCGGCCGCACGCAGCTCCGAAGGCCATGTGCCGCGCATCGACATGAAGCACGCGCGATGGGACGGCGGCGAGGGTGCGGTCGAGGGCGACGGTCCCGGGGACGACAGCGCTCACATATGACAGCTTCCGCCAAACGACGGCGGCGCGGGTGCTCCGGGGACCGTACGGATTACCAGGAGCACGCGGAGTGCGCGACAGACTCACTGCGTCCCTGCCGGGCGCTGGCGTAGCGTCTCCAGCGCGCGGCACGAACCGCTCCATCACCACCAGCACACCCACCAGGACCGGCGATCCACGTGAGCTCCTCCTCCACCTCCGGGCGTACGCCGTACCGGCAACAGGTACGGCAGGGGGTCCCGTCACGCCCGCAGGGGCGTAGGGGGAGGACCCCCGGCGCGTACCGACTGGTGCGTACCCCGCCGGGACCGGGGGATCCCCCTCTCCTGGACGCAACTCAGCGCGCGGTGGTTGACCACGATCATGGGCCGCTGCTCGTGCTGGCAGGTCCGGGCACCGGGAAGACCACCACGCTGGTGGAGGCGGTGGCCGCGCGGGTGGCCAAGGGGGCGGATCCGGAACGCATCCTGGTGCTCACCTTCAGCCGCAAGGCGGCGGTGGAGCTGCGCGACCGGATGGCGCTTCGGCTGGGCGGGGCGCGGGGGCCGCAGGCGACGACCTTTCACTCTTTCTGTTACGCGCTGGTGCGCGCTCACCAGGACGCCGACCTTTTCTCGGAGCCGTTGCGGCTGCTGTCGGGTCCCGAGCAGGACGTCGCCGTGCGCGAGTTGCTGGCGGGTCAGCTCGACCTGGAGTCGGAGGGACTGGCGCGCAACCAATGGCCGGACGAGCTGCGGGCGTGCCTGACGACGCGTGGCTTCGCCGACGAGGTACGGGCGGTGCTCGCCCGGAGCCGCGAGCTGGGCCTGGGCCCGGACTCCCTGGCCCGCTTCGCGGCCCGCACCGGTCGCCCCGACTGGGGGGCGGCCGCGACGTTCCTCGCGGAGTATCTGGACGTCCTGGACATGCAGGGGGTGCTGGACTACGCGGAGCTGGTGCACCGGGCGGTCCTGCTGGCGGAGCGTCTGCAGTACGGCTTCCCCTACGACGCGGTGTTCGTGGACGAGTACCAGGACACCGACCCGGCACAGGTGCGGCTGCTCCACGCCCTGGCGGGGAGGGGCCGGACGCTGGTCGCCTTCGGCGACCCGGACCAGTCGATCTACGCCTTCCGCGGCGCGGACGTGAACGGCATCCTCGACTTCCCCGACGCCTTCCGGCACGGGGACGGAAGGCCCGCGGGGGTGGCGGTCCTGACGACATCCCGCCGCAGCGGATCGGACCTGCTGGCCGCGACCCGTCTGCTGACCCGCAGGATGCCGCTGCCCCGCCTTCCCACGGAGAAGGCCCGGGCGCACCGGGAACTGTCCGCGATCCGGGAGAGCGGCAGGGTCGAGACGTACACCTTTCCGACGGCCTCCACGGAACTCGACAACATCGCGGACATCCTGCGCCGGGCCCACCTGGAGGAGGGCGTCCCCTGGCACGACATGGCCGTCCTGGTCCGCGCCGGCGGCCGCACCATCCCCGCGGTCCGCCGGGCCCTCACCTCGGCAGGCGTCCCCCTGGCGATCGACGGCGACGACGTGCCCCTGCGCCACGAACCGGCGGTGACCCCGCTGCTGACGGCGCTCCGCGCGGTGGCGGAGGCGGCGACGGAAGGGAGTACGACGCGCGAGGCGGGGCCGCAGGACGAAGCCCCCGAAGGGTCTGGGGGGCCCGCCCTCCAGGTGCGGGAAGGGGCCGGGGAGGGGAGCAACACCTGGCTCAGCACCGAGAACGCCCTCACCCTCCTCACCTCCCCCCTCGGCGGCATGGACGCCGCCGACCTCCGCCGCCTCGGCCGCGCCCTCCGCGACGAGGAGCGCGCCGGCGGCAACCGCGTCCCCGCGCCCTCCGACCAGCTGCTCGCCCGCGCACTCGCCGAGCCCGAACGGCTCGTCGCGCACGACCCCGCGTACGCCCGCGGCGCGCAGCGGCTCGGCGCGCTCCTGCGCAAGGCGCGCGAGCTCCTGGAAGGCGGCGGCACGGCCGAAGAGGCCCTGTGGGAGCTCTGGGACGGCACCCCATGGCCGCAGCGCCTCGAGCGCGCCGCCCTCCGCGGCGGCGCGGCCGGCCGCAACGCGGACCGCGACCTCGACGCCGTCTGCGCCCTCTTCGACACCGCCGCCCGCGCCGAAGAACGAACCGGCGGCCGCGGCGCCCTCAACTTCATCGAGGAGATCGAGGCCCAGGACATCGCCGCCGACACCCTCTCCAAGAGAGCCGTCCGCACCGACGCGGTACGCCTGATGACCGCCCACCGCTCCAAGGGCCTCGAATGGCGCCTCGTCGTCGTCGCCGGCGTACAGGAGGGTCTCTGGCCCGACCTGCGCCGGCGCGGCTCCCTCCTGGAGGCCGACCGCATCGGCCGCGACGGCCTCGCCGAACCGCTCACTCCCGGCGCCCTCCTCGCCGAGGAACGCCGGCTCTTCTACGTCGCGGCGACCCGCGCCCGTGACCGCCTGGTCGTCACCGCCGTCAAGGCTCCGGCCGACGACGGCGATCAGCCCTCCCGCTTCCTCACCGAACTCGGCGTCGAGCCCAAGGACGTCACCGGCCGCCCCCGCCGCCCCCTCGCCGTCGCCGCGCTCGTCGCCGAACTGCGCGCCACCACCGTGGACCCGCAGGCGACACCCGAGCTGCGCGACGCCGCCGCCCGCCGCCTCGCCCGCCTCGCCGCGCTCATCGACGACGACGGCCAGCCGCTCGTGCCCGCCGCACACCCCTACCGCTGGTGGGGCCTTTACGAGCCCACCCACAGTCGGCTGCCCCTGCGGGACCGGAACCAGCCCGTCACCCTGTCCGGCAGCGCACTGGACCAACTCGCCAACACCTGTGCCCTCCAGTGGTTCCTGGGGCGCGAAGTGAAGGCGGACGCCCCTGCCACCGCCGCCCAGGGCTTCGGCAACGTCGTCCATGTGCTCGCGGACGAGGTCGCTTCCGGACAGACCCCCGCCGACCTGGCCGTACTCATGGAGCGCCTGGACTCCGTCTGGGACGCGCTCGTCTTCGACGCCCCATGGAAGTCGCAGCAGGAGAAGGCGCACGCGCGCGTGGCGCTCGAACGCTTCCTGCGGTGGCACGTCATGGACCGCGGCGGCCGTGTCCCCGCCGCGACCGAGCACGACTTCGACGTGACGCTGGAGGCGGGTGAGTACGAGGTACGCATCCGCGGCTCCATGGACCGCGTCGAGCGGGACGCCGAAGGCCGTGCGTATGTCGTCGACTTCAAGACCGGCAAGCAGACCCCGACCCGCGACGAGGTCGCCCGCCACCCTCAACTCGCCGTCTACCAGCTCGCCGTCCGCGAGGGCGCGCTCGACGAGGCCTTCGACGGCCGCCGTCCCGAGCCCGGCGGCGCCGAACTCGTACAGCTGCGCCAGGCCGCCGCCAAGAAGGAGGGCGGCGAAGCGCTCCCCAAGATCCAGGCGCAGGAGCCGCTCGCGGGGGAGTGGGTCGGCGAACTGCTCGCCACCGCCGCCGGCCGCGTCCTCGACGAACGGTTCACCCCGACCTCTGGAGCGCACTGCACCCACTGCTCGTTCCGTGCTTCGTGCAGCGCACAGCCCGAAGGCCGCCAGATAGTGGAATAGGCGGCGCTGTGAGGCAGATCACGAGGGCCGTTCGGCAAACCACGTGATCCACGAGGAGAGACACATGGCGGCCAAGCGGAAGTTCCTGGTCACGGCCGTGGTCTGGGCAGCCACGGCCGCCGGCCTTGCAGGTTGCTCCACCGGCGGTGAACTCAAGGCCGAGGGCAGCGTCGAGAAGAAGGACGCGGTGGCCGCCGCGACGACGAAGGCATCGGATGACCCGTTCGGCGGCCTGGGCGCCGACCAGATCGCCGACAAGGCGGTCGCGGCCACCAAGGAGGCCGCATCCATCAGGATGGCGGGCCGGGTCGTGAGCGACGGCGAACCCCTCACCATCGACTTCGCCGTGGACACCAAGGGCGCCTGTACCGGCAAGCTCGGGATGAAGGGCGGCAGGGCCGAGCTCCTCCAGGTCAACAAAGTGCTCTACATGAAGGGCGACGCGAAGTTCTGGGATGCCGCGCTCGGCGCCGAGGCCAAGGGACTCACCTCCCTGCTGAAAGGCCGCTGGCTGAAGGTGCCGGCGGGCACTGCGGGTGACATGGACGGGGTCTGCAACCTCAGGGCCATGCTCGACGGCATTGACAAGGACAAGTCGGATCGCCGGGGCATGACCAGGGGCCCCGACGCCGAGGTCGACGGCAGGCCCGCGGCGACCCTGGTGAAGAAGAAGGCCGGCGGCAAGTCGACGACCTTGTTCGTGGCGAAGGAGGGCGAGCCCTATCTGCTCAAGGTCGTGAAGACCGGCGGGGACGAGCCCGGCACGATCGTCTTCTCCGAGTACAACAAGCCGGTCAAGGCAGTCGCTCCGCCGGCCGACGAGATCGTCGACCTTCAGGACCTGAGCACGGACGCGGCGGCGGTCGCGGCCCTGGACCTGGACCTGGGCAATGCGTTCGGCGGCACCAGCGCCTGACTCGGCCGAAGGCCCGGCCTGGCCACCCGGCCCGGCGGGGGTCCCACCCGGCTCGGCCGAGGCCCGTGGGGGTCCTCGCTGTCAGTGGTCCCCACTAGCCTCACTGAGGTGACCCCACGCATCACCGATCCCGAGCAGCTCAAGGAGCTTCTCGGGATCCCCTTCACCCCGGAGCAGACGGCCTGCGTCACCGCGCCGCCCGCCCCGCAGGTCATCGTGGCCGGAGCCGGGTCGGGGAAGACGACGGTGATGGCCGCGCGGGTGGTGTGGCTCGTCGGGACCGGCCAGGTCGCACCCGAGCAGGTCCTCGGCCTCACCTTCACCAACAAGGCGGCCGGCGAGCTCGCCGAGCGCGTCCGCACGGCGCTCGTACGGGCCGGGGTGACGGACCCCGACGTCATCGACCCCGACAACCCGCCGGGCGAGCCCCGCATCTCGACGTACCACGCCTTCGCCGGACAGCTCCTCACCGACCACGGCCTTCGGATAGGCCTGGAGCCGACCGCCCGCCTGCTCGCCGACGCCACCCGCTATCAGCTCGCCGCGCGCGTGCTGCGCGAGGCACCGGGCCCGTATCCCTCGCTCACCAGATCCTTTCCGTCCCTGGTCAGCGACCTGCTGGCGCTCGACGCGGAGCTCGCGGAGCATCTCGTACGCCCCAAGCAGCTCGCTGCGTACGACGCGGAACTGCTGCACACCCTGGAGAGCGCCCGGCTCAGCAACGCCGAGCTGCGCAAGGTCCCCGAGGCGGCCGCGGCCCGCCGCGAACTGCTCGATCTCACCATCCGTTACCGCGAGGCGAAGCGCGCCCGCGACCTTCTCGACTTCGGCGACCAGATCGCGCTCTCGGCCGAGCTGGCGCTCACCAGGCCGGAGGTCGGATCGATCCTGCGGGACGAGTTCCGGGTGGTCCTGCTCGACGAGTACCAGGACACGTCGGTGGCCCAACGGCTGCTTCTGTCCGGCCTGTTCGGGCAGGGCACCGGCCATGCCGTGACCGCGGTCGGCGACCCCTGCCAGGCCATCTACGGCTGGCGAGGGGCCTCCGTCGCCAATCTCGACGATTTCCCGGCGCACTTCCCGTACTCCGACGGCCGCCCCGCCACCCGCTTCTCGCTGAGCGAGAACCGCCGCAGCGGGGGCCGGCTGCTGCACCTCGCCAACGGCCTGGCCGCCCCGCTGCGGGCCATGCACGAGGGCGTCGAGGCGCTGCGCCCCGCCCCCGGTGCCGAGCGCGACGGCATCGTCCGCATCGCACTCCTGCCCACCCACACCGAGGAGATCGAGTGGCTCGCCGACTCGATCGCCCATCTGGTGCGTACGGGCAAGGAGCCCGGCGAGATCGCGGTCCTGTGCCGTACGGCCGGCGACTTCCCCGAGATCCAGGGCGCGCTGGTCGCCAGGGACATCCCGGTCGAGGTCGTCGGCCTCTCCGGACTGCTCCACCTCCCCGAGGTCGCCGACCTGGTCGCGATGTGCGAGGTCCTGCAGGACCCGGGTGCCAACGCCTGCCTCGTACGTCTGCTCACCGGACCGCGCTGGCGGATCGGCCCGCGCGACCTGGCGCTGCTGGGCCGCCGGGCCCGGCTGCTCGTCCACCGCGAGGCGTCCGACGGGACGGACCCCGACGAGCGACTGGCCGCGGCGGTCGAAGGCATCGACCCGGCGGAGGTCATCTCGCTCGCCGACGCGCTGGACACGTTCCTGGAGTCGGCGGGCGGCGATGACGACGACCTGCCCTTCTCAGCGGAGGCACGGGTCCGCTTCGCCCGCCTCGCCGCGGAACTGCGCGACCTGCGCCGCTCCCTGGCCGACCCCCTCATGGACGTCCTGCATCGCGTCCTTGCCACCACCGGCCTTGAGGTCGAACTCTCCGCGTCCCCGCACGCGCTGGCCGCCCGCCGCCGCGAGACCCTCGCCAACTTCCTGGACACAGCGGCCGGTTTCGCGGCGCTCGACGGGGAGGCCACGCTGCTCGCGTTCCTCGGCTTCCTGCGTACGGCCGCGCAGTACGAGAAGGGCCTGGACAACGCCCTGCCGGGCGGCGAGAACACGGTCAAAGTCCTGACGGCGCACAAGTCCAAGGGGCTGGAGTGGGACGTCGTGGCGGTTCCCGGACTGGTCGCCAAGCACTTCCCGAACGACCAGGCACGCGAGGCCTGGACCTCCCAGTCCAAGGTCCTGCCGCACGCGCTGCGGGGCGACGCGGTCACGCTCCCGGACATCCCGTCCTGGGACGCGAAAGGTCTGAAGTCCTTCAAGGACGCCATGAAGGCCCACCAGCACACGGAGGAACTGCGCCTCGGCTACGTCACCTTCACCCGCCCCCGCTCCCTGCTCCTGGGCTCGGCCCACTGGTGGGGCCCGACCCAGAAGCGCCGCCGGGGCCCTTCGGAGTTCCTGCAGGCGCTGTACGACCACTGCGCGGAGGGCTTCGGCGAGATCGAATGCTGGGCCCCGGAACCGGACGAGGACGCGGAGAACCCGTCCCTTCACAAGACGAGGGGCGAGCAGGCCTGGCCGCTCCCACTGGACCCCACATCGCTGTCGCGCCGCCGCGAGGCGGCGAACACGGTGCTGTCCTACCTGGACGCGCTTTCGCAGACCCCGGACGGCGTGGATGAACCGGAGGACCGGGGGGACTTCGGGGCGCCGGACGAAGTGGAGGACCTGGGCGAGCCGGGGAACCTGGGCGAGCCCGAGGACCTGGACGAGCCCGAGGCCCTGGGCGAGCCGGAGGACCTTGAGGACATCGACTGGACGCCGTGGGACGACGACGAGCCGGTCGACCTCCCGCACCAGCGCCGCGAGTCTCCAGCGGTCCGGGGCGAAGCCCCGGTTTCGGGAACCGGCGGGTCGGGGGAACAACCCCCCACCCCCGAAGACGCGCGCACGATCGCCTCCTGGGACCGCGACCTCACCGCCCTCACGCGCGAGCTCCACCGCACCCGCGCCTCCGTCCGCGACGTCCCCCTTCCCCCCTCCCTCTCCGCCTCCCAGCTCATGCGCCTCGCCGCCGACCCCGACGGCTTCGCCCAGGAGCTGGCCCGCCCCATGCCCCGCCCCCCGCACCCCGCCGCCCGCCGGGGCACCCGGTTCCACGCCTGGGTGGAGTCGCGGTTCGAGGAACTGCCGCTTCCGATGCTCGGCCCGGACGAGCTCCCGGGGGGCGACGAGGACGACCCCGAGATCGCCGACGAGCGCGACCTGGCCGCGCTCAAGGAGGCGTTCGAGCGCACCCCGTACGCCCGCCGTACCCCGTTCCGTGTGGAGTCTCCGTTCCAGATCACCCTCGCGGGCCGAGTGATCCGGGGCCGCATCGACGCGGTCTATCTGACCGACCCCTCACAGGGCGCCCCGTACACGCACGAAATCGTCGACTGGAAGACCAGCCGCACCCTTACCGCCGACCCTCTCCAGCTCGCCATCTACCGTCTCGCCTGGGCCGAGCAGCACGACCTGCCCCTTGAAGCCGTCAACGCAGCGTTCGTCTACGTACGCAGTGGGGAGATCGTGCGCCCCGACGCTCTCCCGGGGCGCGCCGAGCTCGAGCGCATCCTGCTGGGCGAGACGGCCGACGAGACACCCACCGGCGCCCGTTAGGCTCAAGTGCATGAGCGACACCCCGGACAGCGCCGTCCGTACGTACATAGAGCGGCACCGCGCAGCCTTCCTCGACGACCTTGCCGACTGGCTGCGCATTCCGTCCGTATCGGCACAGCCCGACCACGCGGCGGACGTACGGCGCAGCGCCGACTGGCTCGCGGCCAAGCTCAAGGAGACCGGCTTCCCGGTCATCGAGGTCTGGCCCACGCCCGGCGCCCCCGCGGTCTTCGCCGAGTGGCACTCCGGCGACCCGGACGCACCCACCGTTGTGGTCTACGGCCATCACGACGTCCAGCCCGCCGCCCGCGAGGACGGCTGGCACACCGACCCGTTCGAGCCGCAGACCGTCGACGGCAGGATCTACGCCCGTGGCGCGTCGGACGACAAGGGCCAGGTCTTCTTCCACACCCTGGGTGTACGGGCCCACCTCGCCGCCACCGGCCGCACCGCGCCCGCGGTCAACCTCAAGTTGCTGATCGAGGGCGAGGAGGAGTCGGGCTCGCCGAACTTCCGCGCCCTCGTCGAGGCGAACGCCTCCCGGCTCGCCGCCGACGCCGTGATCGTCTCGGACACCGGCATGTGGTCCGAGACGACTCCCACCGTCTGCACCGGCATGCGCGGCGTCGCCGACTGCGAGATCGAGCTGTACGGCCCCGACCAGGACATCCACTCCGGCTCCTTCGGCGGCGCGGTCCCCAACCCGGCCACCGTCGCCGCCCGTCTCGTCGCCGCGCTGCACGACGCCGACGAGCAGGTCACCATCCCCGGCTTCTACGACGGCATCACGCCGCTGACCGACGCAGAGCGCGAGTTGTTCGCGGAGCTCCCCTTCGACGAGGCGTCCTGGCTGAACACCGCCAAGTCGCACGGCACGCTCGGCGAGGCCGGGTACTCCACGCTGGAGCGCGTCTGGGCCCGCCCGACCGCCGAGCTGAACGGCATCGGCGGCGGCTACCAAGGCCTCGGCGGCAAGACGATCATTCCGTCGTCGGCCCGGCTGAAGCTCTCCTTCCGGCTGGTGGCAGGCCAGGACCCGGACCGTGTCGAAGAGGCCGTCCGCACCTGGGTCGCAGCCAGGATTCCCGCCGGCATCCGCCACGAACTGACCTTCGGCGCCTCGACCCGCCCCTGCCTGACGCCGCTCGACCACCCCGCCCTGCAGTCGGTCGTACGGGCCATGGGCCGGGCCTTCGACGGGCAGAAGATCCGTTTCACCCGCGAGGGCGGCTCAGGCCCCGCCGCGGACCTGCAGGACGTCCTTGAGGCGCCCGTGCTGTTCCTGGGCATCTCCGTACCGTCCGACGGCTGGCACGCGCCCAACGAGAAGGTCGAGATCGACCTCCTCCTCAAGGGCGTGGAGACGACCGCACACCTGTGGGGCGACCTCGCCGCCGCCCTGAGCCGAACGTCGCTGAACTGACACCCAATCCACCCGGGGGAGTTGGAAGTACCGTGAGCACCAACAGCTACGCCGTCCCAGACCGCCCGATCGGTCTCACCGCGCCGAGCGGCATCGACCGCGAGGCACACCACCGCCTCGATGAGGCCTGGCTGGCGGCGGCGTGGAGCCACCCGACGACCCGGGTCTTCGTGGTCTCCGGCGGTCAGGCGCTGGTCGACGACACCCCCGACGGCCGCACCGAGCTCGTCATGACGCCCGCCTTCGAGGCCCCTGTCACCGAGACCCACCGCTACTTCCTGGGCACCGACGAGGACGGTGTGCGGTACTTCGCGCTCCAGAAGGATGCCCTCCCCGGCCGTATCGACCAGTCCGCGCGTCCCGCGGGGCTGCGCGAGGCCGGACTGCTGCTCGGCCCGCGCGACGCGGGCCTGCTGGTGCACGCCGTCGCGCTGGAGAACTGGCAGCGGTTGCACCGCTTCTGCTCGCGCTGCGGCGAGCGCACCGTCATCGCGGCCGCGGGTCACATCCGCCGCTGCCAGGCGTGCGGCGCCGAGCACTACCCCCGTACCGACCCCGCCGTGATCATGCTCGTCACCGACGAGGACGACCGCGCGCTGCTGGGCCGCCAGTTGCACTGGCCGGAAGGGCGCTTCTCCACGCTCGCGGGCTTCGTCGAGCCGGGCGAGTCGATCGAGCAGTCGGTGCGCCGGGAGGTCTTCGAGGAGGCGGGAGTCAGCGTCGGCGAGGTCGATTACGTCGCCAGCCAGCCCTGGCCCTTCCCGTCGAGCCTGATGCTCGGCTTCCTGGCGCGGACCGATCCCTCGGGGTCCTCCGAGATCAATGTCGACGGCGAGGAGATCCACGAGGCGCGCTGGTTCTCCCGGGACGAGCTGCGGGCCGCATTCGAGTCCGGGGAGGTGCTGCCTCCCTTCGGGATCTCGATTGCGGCCCGCCTCATCGAGCTCTGGTACGGCAAGCCGCTGCCGAAGCCCGGAGATGTCGCTTAGCGACTGCTCGGCGATCGCTGAGCAACCGGTGATCGCTGAGCTGTCGGTGATTGTTGAGCTCGGTGATTGCTGAGCTGTCGCTCAGACGCCGATCTTCTGCTTGACCTGGGCCAACGAGGGGTTGGTCAGCGTCGAACCGTCCGCGAAGAGCACGGTCGGCACGGTCTGGTTGCCCCCGTTGGCCTTCTCGACGAATGCCGCGGAGTCGGGGTCCTGCTCGATGTTGATCTCGACGTACGTGATGCCCTCCCGGTCCATCTGGCTCTTCAGCCGACGGCAGTAGCCGCACCACGTGGTGCTGTACATCGTCACAGTGCCCTGCATCGTCTCTCTCGCTCCTCGGTCTCGTCTCGCTGTGTCATCGGGTGTGCTCGATACGTGTTCGCTTGTGCGCACCGAGTAGGTGAACGTACGCGAACTGGCCACCATTCCCGCATTAGTACGACTGCCCCCGCCCCCCTGTGGACAACGGCCCCAGCCACCTCCCGGGACCTGGCAGCATGGCGGTGTGACAGCAGCAACGCACTCCTCCCTTTTCCCGCAGGTCCCCGAGTCGGCGGACGCGGTGCTCGACGGGCTCGACCCCGAGCAGCGCGAAGTGGCGACCGCCCTGCACGGTCCGGTGTGCGTGCTGGCAGGTGCCGGCACGGGCAAGACGCGCGCGATCACCCACCGCATCGCGTACGGCGTGCGCGCGGGCATCGTCCAGCCCTCCAGTGTGCTGGCCGTCACCTTCACCAACCGCGCCGCGGGCGAGATGCGCGGCCGGCTCCGCCAACTCGGCGCCGGCGGCGTCCAGGCCAGGACCTTCCACTCGGCCGCGCTTCGCCAGCTCCAGTATTTCTGGCCGAAAGCGGTCGGCGGTGAGCTGCCCCGGCTGCTCGACCGCAAGATCCAGCTGGTCGCCGAGTCCGCCGCCCGCTGCCGCGTCCGGCTCGACCGCAATGAGCTGCGGGACGTCACCAGCGAGATCGAGTGGGCCAAGGTCACCCAGACCGTGCCCGCCGACTACCCGGCCGCGGTCGCCAAGTCGCACCGCGACGCCCCGCGAGACCCGGCGGAAATCAGCCAGATCTACGGGATGTACGAACAGCTCAAACGCGACCGCTCAGGCATCGACTTCGAGGACGTTCTGCTGCTGACGGTCGGGATCCTCCAGGACCGGCATGACATCGCCGATCAGATCCGCCGCCAGTACCAGCACTTCGTGGTGGACGAGTACCAGGACGTGAGCCCCCTCCAGCAGCGGCTCCTTGAGCTGTGGCTGGGAGACCGGGACAGCCTCTGCGTGGTCGGCGACGCCAGCCAGACGATCTACTCCTTCACCGGAGCCACCCCCGACCATCTGCTGAACTTCCGCACCCGCCACCCCGACGCGACCGTTGTCAAACTGGTCCGCGACTACCGCTCCACCCCGCAGGTCGTCCATCTCGCCAACGGCCTGCTGAGCCAGGCCCACGGCCGGGCCGCCGAGCATCGCCTCGAACTGATCTCGCAGCGGGAGGCCGGCCCGGAGCCCGCCTACACCGAGTACGCGGACGAGCCGGCCGAGGCCGAGGGCACGGCCCGCCGTATCCGCGACCTGATCGCCGCGGGCGTCCCGGCCGGTGAGATCGCCGTGCTGTACCGGGTCAACGCCCAGTCGGAGGTCTATGAGCAGGCGCTCGCCGACGCCGGAGTCCCCTACCAGCTGCGCGGCGCCGAGCGTTTCTTCGAGCGCCAGGAGGTGCGGGAGGCCGGCGTCGCCCTGCGCGGCGCGGCCCGGGCTGGGGGCAACGACTCGCTGCTCGACGACGCCGAGGACCTCCCCGCCCAGGTCCGGGCCGTGCTTTCGACGAAGGGCTGGACCACCGAGCCGCCCGCCGGTTCCGGGGCGGTGCGCGATCGCTGGGAGTCGCTGGCCGCGCTGGTCCGCCTCGCCGAGGACTACGCCCGGGCCAAGCCGGGCGCGACCCTCGCCGATCTGGTGACCGAGCTGGACGAGCGCGCCGCGGCTCAGCACGCCCCCACCGTTCAGGGCGTCACGCTCGCCTCGCTCCACTCGGCCAAGGGCCTGGAGTGGGACGCCGTGTTCCTGGTCGGGCTCACCGAAGGCATGATGCCGATCACCTACGCCAAGACCGAGGGGCAGGTCGAGGAGGAGCGGCGGCTGCTCTATGTCGGCGTCACCCGGGCGAGGCTCCATCTGTCCCTGTCCTGGGCGCTGTCCCGCTCACCGGGCGGCCGCGCCTCCCGCCGCCCCACCCGCTTCTTGAACGGGATGCGACCGGGTTCCGTGGCCCCCGGTGCACGCGGCGCGGGTGGCGCGCGTGGCGCGGGCGGCGTCGAGCGCGGCAGCGGCGGCCGCCGCAAGCGGCGCAGCCCTGTGCTGTGCCGGGTGTGCGGCAAGACGCTCACCGATGCGGGTGAGATGAAACTGATGCGGTGCGAGGACTGCCCCTCCGACATGGACGAGGCGCTGTACGAGCGGCTTCGCGAGTGGCGCTCGGACCAGGCGAAGGAGCTGGGCCAGCCCGCGTACTGCGTGTTCACCGACAAGACCCTGATGGCGATCGCCGAGGCCGTGCCGGGTGACGAGGGCGAGCTGGCCGGGATCTCCGGCGTCGGCGGGCGCAAGCTGGAGCGTTTCGGCGCCGATGTGCTCGCCATCTGTGCAGGTCAGGAGCTTGAGGGTGCCGACGAAGAGGACTGATACAAACTCGTCGAGAAAATAGTTTGCGCCCGCCCCAGCACGCCCCATAGGTTCTTAACCACGGGAACAGCGACTTCTCTGAAGCCCTGTCCTCGTGCTGTACTTATCCGAATACGCGTGATCGGCCCCGGCCGGTCCTCGAGACGCCGAGAGGAGGCGATTCCAGTGATCAGCATCAAGACCCGCTTCACCAGCACCGACAAAATGACCGATCGCTCGGTCGTCTCCGCCTGCTCGCTCGGCTTCTCCGCGGCGCTCAACGGTACCGGTGTGTCCGGCATCTCCGCCGTGCGTCCGGTCTCCGGTCTGGGCGGACTCCCCGTCCTGGAGCGCAATGAGCGACAGACCAAGGCACTGGAAGCAGCAGTAGCAGCGGCAAAGGCTCGGGCCTATGCCTTTGCGGCGGCCAGTGCCGGCACCAAGAAGCAGCAGACGCAGCACCACACGATGTGGGCCTTCCGTGGGCTCGAACCCTGGAGTGATCCAGCCTGATCCAGATCAGGCCGGCGCCTTCAGGGCCGCGGAACCCCACCCGGGATCCGCGGCCCTTCTGTTTTCCCCGAACGGGGATGCCAGAGCGAAGGGGCCTCGGGACAAGAAGCACCCGGTACCAGCCGACACCCGGCCAACAAGCCGGACCGACCAGACGAGGAAAGACCACCGTGCAACTCGAAGCGCACGCCCCGTCCGTACCGCCTTCCGAGACCATTCCCCCGCCCGCCCTCACGGAGGACTCCACCTTGACTCCGCTCACTGCGCTGACCGCGCTCGACGACGCCATCGAGAACCTCGGCGTACCCGTCCCCTGCCGTGCCTACGACCCGGAGGTCTTCTTCGCCGAGTCCCCGGCCGATGTCGAGTACGCCAAGTCCCTCTGCCGCACCTGCCCGCTGATGGAGGCCTGCCTCGCGGGCGCCAAGGAGCGGCGTGAGCCGTGGGGCGTCTGGGGCGGCGAGCTCTTCGTCCAGGGCGTGGTCGTCGCCCGCAAGCGGCCGCGTGGTCGCCCGCGTAAGAACCCGGTCGCGGCATGAACGCCATCGGAACCATCGACCGACCCGTCACGCACGATCCCCAGAAGCTGGCCCCAATGACCCCTTCCATGAGCGAGCCGTCCGGCTCCGCGACCTCAGACGTCACCACCACCGGCGCGAACGCCTCGCGTCAGAACAGGACCCGTGAGATGCAACTCATCCCAGAAGCCATGGCACGTGCGCATATGCACGAGCGCCTGCGCGAAGCCAACGCGGAACGCCAGGCCGTGCGCCTGATCGCCGCCCGGAAGATGCAGCGCCGCGCCGAGCGTGTCTCGATGCGCGCCCGCCGCGCACTGGCCATGGCGGTCATGCACTGACCGCACACATGCACTGACAGCAGAAGCAGAAGCAGACCCGCGGGGGCCGGTCCGAACGGACCGGCCCCCGCGGTGCGTTGTCCCGGTGCGTTGTCCCTGCGGCCGGTCCCCTGCGGGGTTATCGTCACGAGGTGGACCAGCAGCAGACTCCTCACCCTGCGCAGCCGGGTGCCGAGAGCATCGTGTGTTCCCACTGCGGCGCCGTCGCCGAGGGACCACCGCCCACCTGGACCTGCTCCGTGGAGAACGGCACTCGTCACTACTTCTGCGACGACTGCGCACGCGCCAACATCAGAGCGATCGAGGGCAGGCTCGACTCCGCCTGGTGGTGACGGCCACGCGTCGACCAGGTCCCGCTGACCGGATCAGGCCTGCGCCTCGACCGCCTCGCCGTCCTCCTCGACGTCCGCCAGAAACCCGGGGAGCCAAGAGTCCAGCTCGTCGCGCAGCCGCACCGTAGCGTTCAGCTGGCACAGCACGCCGATCGTGCTCAGCGTCACGCGGTGTATGAGCAGATACGAGGGCGGCAGATTGAGCTGCTTGCCCAGCTGATGGGCGGGGGAGCGGATATCGGCGATCCGGGCCGCCTGATGGCGCATCCAGCTCCGGGTGAAGGTGAACTCCTCGGCCTCCGCGGGCTCGATGATCGGCAGCAGATACGCGAGCACGGCGTCGGGGTCGAGCTTTATGGCCTCCTTGACGAAGCCCGCCTCGCGCAGCAGCTCGTAGACCGCTTCGGCCTCGCCCTCGAGGGTCATCCGCAGACAGTCGCCGATGGTCCCCGGCAGCCCACCGGGCAGCCGGTCCACGGTGCCGAAGTCCAGCACCCCGAGCCGCCAGCCCTCGCGGTCCTCGTCGGGAAGCAGCCGGAAGTTCCCCGGGTGCGGATCGGCGTGCAGCAGCCCCGTGCGCGCCGGACCCGAGAACAGGAAGCGGGCCAGCAACTGCCCCGCCCGGTCCCGCTGCTCGTCCGTGCCGTCGGCGATCACCTCGGCCAGCGGGATCCCGTCGATCCACTCGGTCACCAGCACTTGGTCACACTGATGGACCACGTCCGGCACCACAACATCCGGGTCGTCCGCGAACTCGGCCGCGTGCTCCCGCTGTGCCTGCGCCTCCAGCTCGTAGTCCAACTCCTCCGACACCCGGTCGCGGAGCTCGGCGATCAGCGGCTTGATGTCCATCCCCGGGATCAGCGGACCGAGCAGTCGGGCGAACCGGCTGAGCTGCGTCAGATCGGACAGCAGCGCATCCCCCGCCCCCGGGTACTGCACCTTCACCGCGACCTCGCGCCCGTCGTGCCACACCGCCCGGTGCACCTGACCGATGGACGCGGCGGCCGACGGCTTGTCCTCGAAGTTGAGGAACAGCTCCCGCCACTCCTGGCCCAGCCGCTCCGTCAGGACCGCGTGGACCGTGCGCGTCGGCATCGGGGGCGCCGCGTCCTGCAGCTTGGTGAGAGCCGCGCGGTAGGGGCCCGCGATCTCCTCGGGGAGCGCCGACTCGAAGACGGACATGGCCTGCCCGAACTTCATCGCACCGCCCTTGAGCTCACCGAGGACCTTGAAGAGCTGTTCCGCCGTGCGCTGTTGCAGCTCTCTCGCCACTATCTCCGCGGACTTCCCACCGATCCGCTTGCCCAGACCCCACGTGGCACGGCCGGCGAAGCCCAGTGGCAGCGCGGCCAACTTGGCGGTCCGGGTGACCGCCTTCCGGGGAAGATCAGACATGCGCCCCTCCAAATCCCAGACAGCCGTGCCGCGTTCGCCTGATGGCTTTACCTCACTGACGGCGGTCACCCGGCCATTGTCTCGTGCGACGGCCCGAACCCTGAGGTGTGCCCCCTCTCACTTTTCCCGGCTGCCCTGCAGAGGCAGTCGAGGTGCGGTGTGATCGTCTCCGACCGCCAGTCCAGCAGAGGCAGGGATGTCTCCCACCGCACTCCCGTGCTCGCGGGCAGCTCCCCGTCGAGAAACGACAGCGCGTGAGCCGCCGTCATCCCAGCCACCGCAGTGGCCAGGGCAATATCGCAGGCCGGAGCCGCGCTGCGACGGCCGCCCGAGCGCCACTGTGCGAGCAGCCTCGCCCTGCCCGGGTCGCGCTCGGCCCGGCGCAGCTCCAGGCAGCCGGCGCAGGCCGTGCCGCCGGGCAGCACCAGCGGGCCCACCACGCCTGAGGCTTCGACAACTCCCGCATACAGATGGGGTGTGCCGGTGGTGATCCAGTCCTCGGCCGCGGCCGGCTCGGGCGCATAGGCCGCAAGCCCGTCCCGTGGAGCCACGACGACCAGCGAGAGGCCGGGCTCGGCCCCGGCCGATGCCGTCGCCGACTCGGCCGCGCGCGGCGGGCGGTCCGGCGCGGACCGCCGCACCAGCTGCCGTGCTGCCGCGTCCCGCCGTTCACCGACGGCCTCCGGCGGCAGGCCGCCGGGGGCCACGTCCCACGGCTGCGCACATCCGCCGTCCAGCACCTCGACCCGGCCCACTCCGGAGGCGGACAGCACGGCGGCGACCGTCGCACCCACCCGGCCGGCGCCCCGGACCTGGACGCGCATCGCGCGCCTCGCCGCCAGGCGCTGCATTCCGGCGCCCGGTTCCGGATGGACCACGGACAGCGATGCCAGATCGGGGCGCAGCCGGTCGAGCGCGCCTGCCCGTTTCCGTAACGCATCGGCCGCAGGTCCGCCGGCCGTCGGATCGTCGAGCAGTCCGGCATTCGCCAACCGCTTGACCAGAGCATCCACTTGTCCCTCGGGCAGACCTCTCACCCGTGCCTCCTCGCGCAAGAGGGGCAACCCCCGTGTGCCGTCCAGCAGCTCCAGCAGTGAGCCCGTCGCCGTGTCCACCGGGCCGACGGCCACCGCATGCGCAGGAGTCACCCCGAACTGCACGGTCTGCCGCTCCCGCCATGCCCGCCTCAGGGCAGGCTTCACCATCGGATGCATTTCCACTTCCCCGTTCCCCCGATCCCCCGTCGAAGTGTTGTGAAGGTCTTGTCGGATCTCTGCGCAAGATCTGCGGACTGATCTGCTGTCAGAATGCACGGTCCCGCCGACAGCTGTGAAAAGTTGTCCACAGGCACCCGGTATTAGTCGTTCAAATGGTGCACGCCATGGAGTGGATCATGCTCGAACCGTCCCGGAGTCGGGACTTCCCCCACTGACAGCGGGTAACGTCGGGGCGTGTCCGTCGACCCTTCCCCTCGCCTCGCTGGGGAGACCCCACCGCACAGCTCCGGGAGTCAACAGCGCAGCGCGATCAGCCGCCCGTCCCGCGGATCGGGGACGAGTGCGGTCGAGGTCCGCAGGAGCGCCCGGCGCAGCAGAACGGTCTCCGCCTATCGGGAGGGTGACCGGACCATCGTCCTCATTCCCGCCAGGATGTCGGAGGCGGAGGAGCGGCGCTGGGTCACCGTCATGCTCGACAAGCTCGCCGCGCAGGAGTCCAAGCGCATCCTGGGCGACGCCGAACTGACCGAGCGTGCCGAGCGCTTGTCCGCCCAGTACTTCGATGGACGGGCAAGACCGACATCCGTGCGATGGGTGACGAATCAGAACACCCGCTGGGGCTCCTGCACCCCCGCGGAGGGCAGCATCCGCCTGTCGCACCGTCTGCAGGGCATGCCCGAGTACGTCGTGGACTATGTGCTCGTCCATGAGCTGGCCCATCTTCTCGTGCCGGGACACGGGCCGCGGTTCTGGCGGCTGCTGGAGGCGTATCCCCGTACCGAGCGGGCCAGGGGCTATCTCGAGGGCGTCGTCGCCGCCGACCGGCTGCCTCACCTTCCCGCCGCGCGCGGAGAGTGATGATCGACGGTCCTGTACCGAATGGGTACCGGCTTGGCTCAATGTCGCACTCAGCCGTTAGCCTGGCGCGACGTAATCATATTTCGGGATGGGGGACGGTCGTTACGCATGGCCAGGGAATTCCAACGCGGCCACAAGGCCAAGATCAGTGATCTCACGCCGGGAACAGATCTGTACGTAGGTGTGCAGATCGCCGCTCCTGGTTTGACCTTCGACATCAGCTGCTTCGGACTCGACGCCAACGAGCAGCTTTCGGACGACCGGTACTTCATTTTCTTCAACCAGCCGAAATCGCCTGAGGAGTCCGTTCAGCTGCTCGGCGCACAGTCCGGTGACACCGAGTCCTTCCGTGTCACCCTGGACCGCATTCCGGCCAACATCCACAAGCTCTCGTTCACAGCGACGATCGACGGCGCCGGGCAGATGTCGCAGGTCGGCCCCGGGTACATCCGCATCGTCGCGGGCGGCGAAGAGGTCGTGCGGTACGCCTTCACCGGTTCGGAGTTCAGCACCGAGCGCGCGGTGATGCTCGGCGACTTCTACCTGAAGGACGTGTGGCGCTTCGCCGCCGTCGGCCAGGGCTTCGACGGCGGACTCGACGCGCTGCTGAAGAACTTCGGCGGCGAGGTCGCCGAGGAGCAGCCGGCCGCACAGCAGCCGCAGGGCGCCGCTCCGTCGTTCGCGCCGCCCCCGCAGGCGACCGCGCCCCCGGCGTTCGGCGCGCCCGCCGCGCCGCAGATGCCTCAGGCCCCCCAGCCCGCGCCCTCCTTCGGCGCACCGCCTGCTCCGGCCCCGGCGCCCGCTCCTGCGCACAACCCGCAGATGCACGCCGCGCCCACCATCGCGGCGCCGATGACCCCGCCGGGCGGCACCGTTCCGCCGCCTCCGCCCGCCCCCTCGCCGTACGGACAGCCGCCCCAGCAGCCGCAGTACGGCCAGGTCCCGGGGCAAGTCCCGGGCCAGCTGCCGGGCCAGGTCCCGCCGGGTGCGCCTTCGCCGTACGGACAGCAGGCACCGTCCCCCTACGGACAGCAGCAGCCCGCCGGCATGCCCCAGGGAGTCCCGCAGGCCGGCGCCGGTCTGCAGGCCGCCCTCCAGCCCTACCGCGAGACCCCCACCGGTCAGCGCTGGACGCCGCAGAACCAGCAGCTCATGCGGGTCGATCTGACCATGGGCGGCACGCCCGTCCTGGCCCGCCAGGGCAGCATGGTGATGTACCAGGGCAAGGTCGACTTCAGCTACAAGGGCGCCGGTTTCGCCGGTCGCATCGTCGGCAACGCCACCGGCCAGGAGATGCAGTTGATGCGCTGCTCCGGCCGCGGCCAGGTCTTCCTCGCCGAGAACGGCGCGCATCTGCACACCATCGAGCTGCAGGGCGACGGCATCTGTGTCTCCGCCGAGAACGTGCTCGCGTTCGACGAGACCCTGCAGCACGAGGTGCGCAGGATCGAGGGCCACGGCATCCCCGGCGGCGCGCTGTTCACGATGATGTTCCACGGCACCGGCACGGTCGTCGTGAAGACCCACGGCGTTCCCGTGGTCCTGCCGGTCACGCCGACGACGTTCGCCGACTGCAACGCCGTCGTCGCCTGGTCGGCCGCGTCCCAGGTCATCCTCTCCAGCCAGGTCCGGCTGCGTCGCAACGCATACCCGGGACACAGCGGAGAGACCGTCAATCTCCAGTTCCGGGGTGCTCCCGGGAACTTCATCGTCGTCCAGCCGTACGAGGTCTGAGGGAGCCCGAAGAATGAACCAGCAACTCGCGGGCTTCGCCCCGACCCCGATCGCGGCCCGGATGGAGAACCACGGCCGCGCCATGCTCAAGGTGGCCATGGCCGGCGGCCAGGACCTGTTCGCACGCACCGGCTCGATGGTCGCCTACGAAGGCTTTGTGCAGTACGAGCCGAACCCGCCCGCCGTCCGCCAGATCGCGTCCCAGTGGGTGACCGGCGAGGGCGCGCCCATCATGAAGTGCTCCGGCGACGGACTGCTCTACCTCGCCGACTACGGCGCCGATGTCGTCGTCATCAACCTCAACAACGACTCGCTCTCGGTCAACGGCACCAATCTGCTGGCCTTCGACGCGCACCTGCAGTGGGGCGTCGAGCGGGTCAAGGGCCTGGCCAAGTTCGCCGGCCAGGGCCTGTGGAACATCGAGATCTCGGGCACCGGCTGGGTGGCTCTCACCTCGCGCGGCACGCCGATCGTCGTCGACTGCGGCCGCGGCGAGGACGAGACGTACGTCGACCCGGATGCCCTTGTCGCCTGGTCCCCGAACCTCAAGGTGAAGGGCAAGCGCAGCTTCAAGGCATCCTCGCTGATCGGGCGGGGCAGCGGAGAGGCCTACCAGATGGCCTTCTCGGGCCAGGGCATCGTCGTCGTACAGCCGAGCGAGGACAGTACCGACCGCCTGCGGATCCGGAACTGAGGGGGAGCGAGAACACACCATGCAGAGTCCGCTTTTCAGCTACACGGAACAGCAGTCGCAGGACCGGTACGTCGTGCAGAACCCGCAGCTCCTGCGGGTCTCGCTGACCGGCCACGACGACATCCTCGCCCGCAAGGGCGCCATGGTCGCGTACCAGGGTCTTGTCGACTTCGACGGCGAGTACCAGACGAACAACCAGCGGCGGGCCCGCGCCAACACCGGCGAGGGCCTGGACCTGATGCGCTGCTCGGGGCAGGGCACCGTCTACTTCGCCAACCTCGCGCAGTACATCCATGTAGTGGATGTCGACCAGGACGGCATGACGGTCGACAGCGCCTATGTGCTGGCGCTCGACTCCACGCTGCACACCGAGGTCATCGCGGTGGACAGCCAGTACGGAATCTCCGGATCCGGTAAGTACCAGCTCAATATCTCCGGCCGGGGCAAGGTCGCGCTGATGACCTCGGGCCAGCCGCTGATGATGCAGGTCACGCCCGACAAGTACGTCAATGTCGACGCCGACGCGATCGTCGCCTGGTCCTCCGCCCTGCGGGTGCAGATGCAGGCGCAGACGCACTCTTCGGGCGTACGGCGGCGGCGAGGCAACACCGGCGAGGGCTGGGAGCTGAGCTTCCTCGGCCAGGGCTTTGCGCTGGTGCAGCCGAGCGAGGTCATGCCGCCGCAGAGCGCGGAGATCGGGCAGGGCCTGCGCGCGCAGTACGGCATGGGCCAGCACGGTGCCCACGCCCAGAACCAGAACAACGCCTGGAACTAGCAGGGTGTACGAGTAACCAGGGTGTACGAGTAACACGGTGCACCAGTAAGGGGCGGCCTCCATTGAGGCCGCCCCTTACTTCATGTCGTGGCTACAGCGCCGAGAGCGCCGAGCGGGTGCGATCGAGGAGTCGTACGACCGACTCGTCGGCCACGCCCGCCACCTCGTCGTACGCGAACCAGCGCAGATCGAGCGACTCGTCGCTGATCTCCGCGACCGCCCCGGCCGGAGCAAGCGCCGCGTACTGCACATCGAGATGCCAGTTGCAGGGCGCCGGAATCGCATGCCGGTCAAGGCGCACCGGACCACCGGGCAGCAGGGTCAGCCCGCCGATCCCGGACTCCTCCGTCGCCTCCCGCAGCGCGGCATCCGCGAGGGTCGCGTCACCGGGCTCGCAGTGGCCGCCCATCTGCAGCCACATGCCCAGCTTCTTGTGCAGCGTCAGCAGCACCCGAGCGCGCACCGGGTCGATGACCAGGGCGCTCGCCGTGACATGCCCGGTCTCACAGGACTTCCACATACCGTCCGGGTGCGCCGTCAGATGGTCCAGATAAAGCTGCCGCAGCTCCTCCTGATCCTCGTAGCTCTTCAGTACGAGAACGGCGTTGTCGTGCAGGCTCACTTGTCGGTGTCGTCCTTCTCGTCCCTGTCGCTTTCGTCGGCCTTGTCGCCCTTGTCGAGCTTCGGTTTCCCGCCACCTGCCGCCTCACCGAGCATCTTGTCCAGCTCGGAGAAGTCGAGCTGCTCGCGGTGGACGAAGCCGTCCGGGTCGTCCAGATCCGTGGCCGTCGGCAGCATGTCCGGGTGCTCCCACAGGCCGTCCCGCCCGTCCACGCCCCGCGCATCCGTGAGGGAGGCCCACAGCCGGGATGCGTCCCGCAGCCGTCGCGGCCGCAGCTGGAGACCGATCAGCGTCGCGAAGGTCTGCTCGGCGGGCCCGCCCGAGGCACGCCGCCTGCGCAGCGTCTCGCGCAGACGGTCCGCCGAGGTCAGCCGGGTCGACGCGGCCTCGTGCACAACCGCGTCCACCCAGCCCTCGACCAGCGCGAGGGCGGTCTCCAGGCGGGCCAGCGCCGCCTTCTGCGCCGGGGTGTCCTCCGGCTGGAACATGCCCTGCTGGAGCGCCTCCTGCAGCTGCTCGGGGTGCGTGGGGTCGAGCTGGCCGACCACGTCCTCCAGCTTGCTGGTGTCGACCTTGATCCCGCGCGCGTAACTCTCCACCGCGCCGAACAGATGCGAGCGCAGCCACGGCACATGCGCGAAGAGCCGCTGGTGGGCGGCCTCGCGCAGGGCGAGATACAGCCGCACCTCCTCCTTCGGCACACCGAGGTCCTTACCGAAGGACTCGATGTTCAGCGGCAGCAGCGCGGCCTTGCCCGCAGGGCCGAGCGGCAGGCCGATGTCGGTCGAGCCGACCACCTCGCCCGCGAGCGCGCCCACGGCCTGTCCGATCTGCTGGCCGAACATCGCACCGCCCATGGAGCGCATCATGCCGATCAGCGGGCCCGCCATCGCCTGCATCTCCTCGGGCAGCACATCGCCCATGGCCAGGCCGACCCGCTCAGCGACCGGGTCTACGAGCTGCTGCCACGCGGGCAGGGTCGCCTCGACCCACTCGGCGCGGCTCCACGCCACGGCGGTGTTCGCGCCGGAGGGCAGTGAGGTCGCGCCGTCCAGCCACAGGTCGGCCAGGCGCACGGCCTCCTCGACCGCCGTCCGCTCGGCCGGGCCGACGCTCTCGTCCTTCGCGCCGTCCGGGGTGCCCTGGGAGACCGTCTGGCGCGCGATCTGCTTGGCCATGTCCCAGTTCACCGGGCCGCCCTCGAAGCTCAGCATCTGGCCGAGCTGCTGGAATGCCGCGCCCAGGTCGTTCGGGTTCAGGGAGCCGAACATCGCGGCGAACGGATTGTCCGCGCCCTGCCCGGAGCCGAAACCGAAGGGATTCGCCGGGGAGGGCCCGTCTGCGCCCTGGCCACCGCCGGCGGGATCCTTCTTCTTGCCCTCGTCGCCGTTCTCCGGCTCCTCCGGCGGAAGGCCGAATCCGAATGGGGTGTCACTCACGGGGTTCCTCGGCTCGTAGGGCCGCCGGCTTCCTGCCGGCGGCGAATGCCCGACAACACCACCAGCCTAAGCGGCTGCGGGTCTGCCGGAGTGGCCTCGACATCCGGGCCGCATATGGGCTCGATGCTCCGCCGACTCCTGGCCTGCGGCAGGATGGACGCCACCTGGTACGTACGCGTCATTCGCTCACGTACTGAAGACAACCGCTGGAGACGCCTGGTGAGTTCCCCAGATCCGCAGGTTCGCGCAGCGCGAAACCGCTCAACCCAGACCGCAGGCCGCGGGTCGGCAGGCCGTGGTCCCGTCGTCGCGGTCACCGGAGCCGCCACCGGCGTCGGCGACCTGCTCACCCGACGGCTGACCGCATCCGCGGAGATCAAGCGGGTCATCGCGATCGACGAGCGCCGGGGTGAGGTCTCCGAAGCGCAGTGGCACGTTCTCGACGTACGCGACCCGGCGATCGCCGAGAAGCTGCGCGGCGCCGACGTGGTGGTGCACCTGGCGCTCGACCTCGACCTGGAGACCGACTCCGCCGCCCGTACCGCCTACAACGTGCGCGGCACGCAGACCGTGCTGACCGCGGCCGCGGCCGCCGGTGTGCACAGGGTCGTCCTGTGCACCTCCGCGATGGTCTACGGGGCCCTGCCCGACAACGACATCCCGCTTTCCGAGGACGCGGAGCTGCGCGCCACCGCCGAGGCCACGGGCGTCGGCGACCTGCTGGAGATCGAGCGCCTGGGCCGACGTGGGCCGCGTGCGCACCCGGGGCTCAACGTCACGGTGGTAAGACCCGCCGTCCTGGTGGGCGGTACTGACACCGCACTGACCCGCTACTTCGAGTCGCCGCGTCTGCTGGTGGTCGCCGGATCCCGTCCGACCTGGCAGTTCTGCCATGTCGAGGACCTGGTGAGCGCGCTGGAGTACGCCGCCCTGGAGAAGGTCGAGGGCGAGCTGGCGGTTGGCTGTGACGGCTGGCTGGAGCAGGAGGAGGTCGAGGAGCTCAGTGGCATCCGGCGGATGGAGCTGCCCTCGGCGGTCGCCCTCGGCGCGGCGGCCAGGCTCCACCGGATCGGTCTCACCCCGTCCCCGGCAGGGGACCTCGCCTACACGATGCACCCCTGGGTGGTCAGCGTGAGCCGGCTCCACGACGCGGGCTGGCGTCCGCAGTGGACCAACGAGGAGGTCCTGGCCGCGCTGCTGGAGGAGGTGGAGGGGCGCCACACCGTCGCGGGCCGCCGTCTCGGCCGCAAGGACGCGACGGCGGCGGGCGCCGCGGGTGCGACGGTGGCGCTGCTCGGTACGGCCGCGCTGGTGCGGCGTGCGCGCAAGGCGCGGCGCCGTCTGTAGGCGGTCGTCCGGGAGCCGACCGGGAGCCGACTGTAGGAGGCTCCAACGCGCTGCCCCGGCGGCCGGTCGAATCCGCTATTCCGCGATGTCAGTGGCGTACGGCACGATGGATGGCATGGCAAGCAGGTACGACCACCCCGGCGAGCAGGCGGCGAAGGACCCCATCCGGCTGCTCGCGATCCGTAAGACCCCGCTCTCCGTCGACGAGGTCTTCACGGCTGTCGGCGACGACGCGACAGGAGGCACCGCGCTCTTCGTCGGCACCGTGCGCAATCACGACGGCGGGGCGGATGTCGACACGCTCGGGTACTCCTGCCATCCCTCGGCCGAGGCCGAGATGCGCCGCATTGCCGAGAAGATCACGGCGGAGTTCCCCGTGCGGGCGCTTGCCGCCGTCCACCGTGTGGGTGACTTGGAGGTCGGCGATCTGGCGGTTGTCGTCGCCGTGTCCTGCCCGCACCGCGGGGAGGCCTTCGAAGCGTGCCGGAAGCTGATCGACGACCTCAAGCACGAGGTGCCGATCTGGAAGCATCAGAAGTTCTCCGACGGGACGGAAGAGTGGGTCGGCGCATAGGGCCGTCGCTGGCGCTGAAACCCGGACGGCTGCCAACCGCCCCGGTTTGCGTAACCGCACCCCTGCCATGAGCGTTGAACTTGCAGACACTAATCTGTTGATCACTCAGTTCCGCATGCTCATGGTGTAAGGAGGCCGGGATGGCGGCACTCGCTTGGCTCCTCATTCCGCTTTTCGCTGCCGTCGGTGCCGCGATATGGGGCAGTTGGGCCTCACGGAACCGGACGACCGGGGATGTGGCCGAGCTTGCCGGCTATGCGCGGTTCCGCGATGCGATGGAGAAGGCGGGCTCCGGTACCGACGCCGTATGACCCGGGTGTGACCCGGCTGATCCGAGTGTGCTCCGGCCGGGGACCGTACGCAGCTGCCAAGTCGCCCGTACGAACCGGCCCCGACGGTCCTCTGACAGACCCGTCCCGTACTGTCGTTCCATGCCACGCCGCACCGCGACGATGCTCGCCTCCACGCTGATCTTTATTGCGCTGCTCTGCGCAGGGGTGTTCATCACAGTGCCGTATTCGGAGATGTCGCCCGGACCTACGGTCAACACCCTCGGCGCGGCCGGTGGTGAACCGGTCCTGCAGATCTCCGGCCGCAAGACCTACCCGACGACCGGTCACCTCAATATGACGACGGTCAGGGTCACGGGCGCGGACTACAAAATGAACCTCGTCGAGGCGGTCTACGGCTGGCTGGCCCACGACAACGTGGTGGTGCCGCACGACACGCTCTACCCGGGCGGCAAGACGGAAGAGCAGTCGACGCAGGAGAACGCGGAAGAGTTCACCCAGTCGCAGGAGAGCGCGAAGGTCGCGGCGCTGCAGCAGCTGAAGATCCCGGTGAAGACGCGGGTGGTCGTCTCCACGGTCCTCAAGGACACGCCCGCCGAGAACCGGCTGCACGCGGGCGATGTGATCCGGGCGGTGGACGGCACGGCGGTGAAGGAGCCCGCGGATGTCGCGAAGCTGGTCGTGAAGCACAAGCCCGGGCAGAACGTCGTCTTCACGATCGTCCCTGCGAAGGATGCGGCCGCCGCGGAGAAGGCGGGCAAGGAGCCTTCGGGCACCGAGAAGGTCACGATCACCACGGTGAAGGCGGACAAGGACAACCGGGCGATCGTCGGCATCCAGGCCGGGACGGACCACACCTTCCCGTTCGGCATCGACATCAACCTGGCGGATGTCGGGGGTCCGAGTGCCGGCCTGATGTTCGCCCTCGGGATCGTCGACAAGTTGATGCCGGGGAACCTCACGGGCGGGAAGTTCGTGGCGGGCACGGGCACGATCGACGACAAGGGGAAGGTCGGTCCGATCGGGGGGATCGAGATGAAGCTGGTGGGGGCGCGGAATGCGGGGGCGAAGTACTTCCTGACGCCGAGTGAGAACTGCGCGGCGGCGGCGTCGGACATTCCGAAGGGGCTGACGCTGGTGAAGGTGAACACGATCGACGATGCGGCGAAGTCGCTGGAGAAGATCAGGTCGGGGGATACGGCGGGGTTGTTGGGCTGCGGTACGGGCTGACGGCGGGGGTTTCCCCTGACCCGCCCCTTCCCGAACTGGGGGAGGCCCCCCAGACCCCCTGCGAGCGCGTTCGGCTGCCCGCCCCCTGCGAGGCGGAGGTCGCTGCTCGGGGCCCGGCCGGCGCTTCGCGCCGTACCCGCTCGGCGTTTCACGCAGCACCTGGCCGGCGTCGCTTCGGGCTGCCGTGGGCGGGTGCGGGCTTTTCCGTCCGCCCGCCCTGTTTTCTGGGGCACGGGGTGCCCCAGGCCCCCGTGGCGCGGAGCTGCGCTCGCGCGGGGCCCCGCTCCGCGAGGCTGCGCCCCCCCCCGCGCTGTGGGTTCGGCACCCGAGCCTCCGCCCTCGCGGGTTCGTGATGCTGCGGGCCGTGCCCTTTGCGGTTGAGGCTGCCGTCATTTCATCCCGTAGGCGCTTCGGGGTTCTGTCGGGTGTAACGCCCGTTCGTCCCACTCGGCGCTTCGCGCCTTCACGGCCCGCGTTGCCCCTCGCGGTCGAAGCTGCCGCCCCTCGTCCAATGGCCCGCCAGACGAACGCGCACGCACCGTGGGCGTGCCTGCCCCGGGCCAGGCAGCGCGCTTCGTGCTGGAGCCGGGCGTGGCTCGGGCCACCTCTGGGCGCCGCGGCCCGCGCTCGCCCGCACTGCTCGCAGCTGCGGCCGGGCCACCCCACAGCGCACCGCTGTACCCGGTCCCTTGCGACCGGGTACAGCGGTGCCGTACGACGTCGCGGCTACCCCTCGAACGTTGCCGAGAGTGCCTCTGCCAGGCCCGGGACCAGGGAGCCGCCCGTGAGGACCTCCGTCGGGGAGTCCTTTTCGCGCAGGCGCAGGGCCGATTCACGGGTGCCGTCGCGGAGGACCGCGACCGTCATGCGGACCTCCTGGCGGTCCGGGTGGGACGCGACCCACTTGGTGAGGGCCTTGCCGGAGAGGCCGGCGGGGACCGAGGCCTCTGCCGAGGGCGGGAGCATCTGGCGCTCCACCGTCAGGGCGCAGCCCGAGACCGCGTCCGGCCAGGCGATCGTCGCCAGGAACTCGTCCAGCGGGGTGCCGGACGGGATCTCGTCCTGCTCGATCGGGGTCAGCGGCGCGCCCGCCTCGTCGCCGTCGAGGCCGAGCTGGGCCGCGAGACCCGGCTCCTGGGTGCGTAGTTGTGCGGTGTCGACGAGCGCGAAGAGCCTGGCCGGCTGGTCCCAGCCGAGCCCGGACGCGTACTCGTCGATTTCGAGCACCGCGCGGGTCAGTGGGCTCGCGGCCATGGGAGGGCCGGAAGAAGAAACGTTGGACATGCTCAATATCCTGCCTCCTTCCGACCCCAAGACGGGAACTAGGTAAAGCCTCAGTAAGTTGCAGTAGTGGGCTCTACGATCGCGGGGCCCGTTTCACACGACCGCGAACTTCGAGGTGCGCACGTTGGCTTTCCAGATGCCGGACCGCGGCGGAGGCCCGACCGGGCCACGGATCAGAGTGGGCCGGCCGTCCCGGCGTGTCCGCACCCTGCTCATGACACTGGGCGTGCTGGCCGTGCTGGCCATGGCGTTCGTCATGTTCGCGGGGTTCTGGACCGACTGGCTCTGGTACCGATCCGTCCACTACTCCTCCGTCTTCACCACCACGCTGTGGACGAAGATCGGCCTGTTCGCCGTCTTCGGGCTGCTGATGGCCACTGCTGTCGGCGTGAACATCTGGCTGGCGCACCGGCTGCGCCCGCCGCTCAGCGCCATGTCGCTGGAGCAGCAGAGCCTTGACCGGTACCGGATGGGCATCGCCCCGTACAAGAAGTGGGTGCTCCTCGCGATCACCGCTCTGGTCGGGCTGATCGCCGGCGCCTCCGCCACCAGCCAGTGGCGGACCTGGCTGATGTGGGTCAACGGCGTGTCCTTCGGTCAGAAGGACCCGCAGTTCCAGATGGACGTGTCGTTCTATGCCTTCGACCTGCCCTGGTACCGCTTCCTGCTCGGCTTCGGCTTCGCTGCCGCAGTGCTTTCCCTGATCGTCGCCGCCCTCACGCACTATCTGTACGGCGGGCTGCGGATCACCAGCCCCGGCCCGCGCGCGACCGGCGCGGCCACCGGCCACCTGTCGGTGCTGCTCGGCTTCTTCGTCTCGCTCAAGGCCGTGGCGTACTGGCTCGACCGGTACGGCCTCGCGGTGAAGTCCAGCGACTTCAAGGCCACCGGCAACTGGACGGGCCTGAGGTACGTCGACGCCAACGCGTACCTCCCGGCGAAGACGATCCTCTTCTGCATTGCCGTCATCTGCGCGGTGCTGTTCTTCGCGACGCTCTGGCGCCGCACCTGGCAGCTGCCCGTGATCGGCTTCGGGCTGATGGTCCTGTCGGCGATTCTCATCGGCGGTCTCTACCCGGCGATCGTGCAGAAGTTCCAGGTCCAGCCGAACGAGCAGGCCAAGGAAAGCCCGTACATCAAGAAGAACATCGAGGCCACGCGTCATGCGTACGGCATCGACAAGGCCACCCCGGAGGACTACTCCGGCAAGGGCGACACCAAGCGCAAGGCCCAGCAGCGCGCGGCGGCTCCCTCGGCGGCCAGCTATCGACTTGTCGACTCGAATGTCGTCTCGCCCGCTTTCCAGCAGCTCCAGCAGGAGCGTAAGTACTACCAGTTCCCCGCGACTCTCGACGTGGACCGGTACACCGGTCTCGACAACAAGCCGCAGGACACGGTCATCGGTCTGCGCGAGCTCAACATCAAGGGCATCCAGAAGCGCAACTGGATCAATGACCACTTCACCTACACCCATGGCTATGGTGCGATCGCGGCCAAGGGTACGAGCGCCATCACCGACCCGGACAAGGGCACTGTCGGCTCGCCCGACTTCACCGAGTCCGGGATGCCGACCAGCGGCGCGCTCCCCAAGTACGAGCAGCGGATCTACTACGGCGAGAAGACCGAGCAGTACTCGATCGTCGGCGGCCCGCAGAAGGAGCTCGACTACGAGGCGAGCGTCGGGCCCACCAAGTACACGAGCTACCAGGGCAAGAGCGGCGTCAACCTCTCCAACCCGCTGAACCGCGCGGCCTACGCCGTCGCCTTCAGCGAGCCGCAGATTCTCTACTCGGGAGCCGTCGGCGAAGGCTCGAGGATTCTGTACAACCGCACGCCCAAGGAGCGCGTCGAGGCGGTCGCCCCGTGGCTGACCATCGACGGCGACGCCTACCCGGCGGTCGTCAACCACCGGATCCAGTGGATCGTCGACGCGTACACCACGACCAACGGCTACCCCTACGCTTCGCGCACGACGCTGGGGGACACCACGGCCGACTCGCTGACCACCAATCAGCGCACGGTCGTTGCCCAGCAGAACCAGGTCAACTACATCCGCAACTCGGTGAAGGCCACCGTCGACGCGTACGACGGCACGGTCAACCTGTACCAGTGGGACACCGAGGACCCGGTGCTCAAGACCTGGATGAAGGCGTTCCCCGGCACGGTGAAGCCCAAGGGCGACATCTCGCCGGCGCTGAAGGCCCATCTGCGGTACCCGCAGGACATGTTCAAGGTGCAGCGCGAGCTGCTCACCCGGTACCACGTCACCGAGCCGGAGCAGTTCTACAGCGGCTCCGACGCCTGGCAGGTGCCGGACGACCCGACGAACAAGGACACCAGCGCGGTTCCGCCGTACTACCTGAGCCTGAAGATGCCCGGGGACAAGGCGCAGAAGTTCTCGCTGACGACGACGTTCACGCCGGCCGGACGCCCCAACCTGGGCGCGTTCATGGCGGTCGACGCCGATGCCAACAGCGACAAGTACGGCACGATAAGGCTGTTGAGAACCACCGAGACCGTGCAGGGTCCGCAACAGGTGCAGAGTGAGCTCAACGGCAATGACGACGTCGCCGAGTTCGTCAGAAACCTCAGAGGCACCGACTCGGACATCGAGTACGGAAACCTGCTCACCGTGCCGCTCGACGGCGGGTTCCTCTATATCGAGCCGGTGTACGCACGCGGTGGCAGCGCGAACTACCCGCTGCTGAAGAAGGTCGCCGTCGCTTACGGCGGAGGCAAGCCTGTCTTCAAGGACGACCTGACGCAGGCGCTCGACGCGGTCTTCGCGCAGGACGGCGCCGTGCAGCCACCGACGACGACACCGCCACCGGGCACCACCAGGCCGCCCGCGACCGGTGATGCCGCGCTCAAGGCCGCCGTCGCGGACGTCCTGAAGGCGCACCAGGACGCCGAGGCGGCGCTGGCGAAGGAGCCGAAGGACTGGGAGGCGTACGGCAAGGCCCAGAAGGACCTGGACGCGGCGCTGGCGCGGCTCGCCGCGGCGCAGTCCACACCGCCGAGCGGCACGGCCAAGCCCGGCGGCTGAGGGGCAGGGACTCGAGGATCACTGAAGGGCCACTGAGAAGGGACTGGGCAGGCACCGTCCCGCGTCGTGATACGGTTGCAACACAACGACGCGGGGTGGAGCAGCTCGGTAGCTCGCTGGGCTCATAACCCAGAGGTCGCAGGTTCAAATCCTGTCCCCGCTACTGAAGATGAAGAGGGCCCGGATCCTTTGAGGATTCGGGCCCTCTTCGTGCGTATGTGCTGCCGGTGGGAACTGCGTGCCGCGTGCGGCAAGTTGGCGTTGAGCGTGTTTGACTTATCAATCTGTGGGCATGTCGACAAAACGCTGAAGTGACCTCACTGGCTGCGGTATACCAGGTGTACGCGGGTTGCAGGTGGTGCGACGATGGAATTTATGGGGGACAGGGCAACTCTGTTGGAGACAGGGCGGTTTGTGCAGCGGCATGCCGGAAGCGTGATGGACGCGGCCAGTGCCGCTGCTGAGGACGCCCTTGACAACGTTGACAGCGCCGGCCGCGGGGCCGGCGCCGACCAGGCGGAGACCTCGGTGGAGACCGCCGGGGCCGAGGCGCGCCACCGGCGCGCGGCCGACGGCGGCGACACCGCGTCGATGAGCGTGCTCGGCGCGCTGCTGCTGCGCCGCGGCGACCTCGACGGCGCCGAGCCCTATCTGCGTGCCGCGACGGCAGACGGCGACCGCGCCGCCGCCAACAATCTGGGTGTCCTGCTCCACCAGCGGGGGTACGCCGACGAGGCCGCGGGATGGTGGCGCATCGCCGCCGTCGCCGGTTCCGCGGCCGCGGCGCATGCGCTGGGGCGGCACTTCCGTGAGCGCGGCGACGAGCCCGCCGCGGAGTACTGGCTGCGCCAGTCCGCCGAGCAGGGGCATGCGCTGGGTGCCTACGCCCTCGCCGATCTGCTGGAGCACCGCAGCGATGTGGGCGCCGAGCGCTGGCTGCGCGCGGCTGCGGAACAGGGTCACCGTGAGGGGGCTTACCGGCTCGCCCGCGCACTGGAGCGCCGGGCGGCGGAGGAGGCCCGCACGGGCGGGGGCGTGGGCCTGGTGATGGGCCACGCGGAGCCGGCGGTGCGGGACGGTGCGGTGGCCGCGGCCACCGCGTCGGGTACCGGAGCGGGCGGGGTCGCCCCGGGCGGCGCTGCTTCGGCCGGCGCTGCTTCGGCCGGCGGTCCCCGCCGTGCTGTCTCCGCTGCTCTCGGTGACATCGCTCGCGCTGCCGGTGCCCCTGCCGGGGGCGCGGCTGCGCCCGCCGCGGGTGCTGATGCCGAGGGCGGTGGGCTGTCCGTACTCGACGAGGCCGCGCAGTGGTACCGGCAGGCCGCCGCCCGTGGGCATCGGCGGGCAGCGCTGCACCTCGGCGCGATCCTCGAGAAGCGCGGCGAGCTGAAGGAGGCCGGTCGCTGGTACCTCATGTCCGCGAAGGACGGCGAGGCCCGGGCCGCGTGCGCGCTCGGTTTCCTGCTGCGGGACACGGGCGACGAGGAGAGCGCCGCGGTCTGGTGGCTGCGTGCTGCCCAGGACGGCGACGGCAACGCCGCCAACGCGCTGGGCGCGCTGCACGCCGCCCGCGGCCAGCAGCAGACGGCCGAGCGCTGGTACCGGGCCGCGATGGACGCGGGCGATGTGAACGGCGCGTACAACCTGGGGCTGCTCTGCGCCGCGCAGGACCGTACGCCGCAGGCCGAGCAGTGGTACCGACGTGCTGCGTACGCCGGGCACCGCGAGGCCGCCAACGCGCTCGCCGTGCTGCTTCTGCAGGCCGGCGACGCGACCGGCGCCGAGCCCTGGTTCTCCAAGGCCGCCGAGGCCGGAAGCGTCGACGCCGCCTTCAACCTGGGCATCCTCTACGTCGGCAGGGACGACGACCGTACGGCTCTGAGCTGGTACGAGCGGGCGGCGGCCGCCGGTCACACCGAGGCCGCGCTCCAGGTCGGCATCGCGCTGCTCCGGGACGGCGACGAGCAGGCCGCGGAGCGCCATCTGCGCTGTGCGGCGGGCGGCGGCAGCGCGGAGGCCGCCTTCCGGCTCGGCACCGTGCTCGACTCCCGCCAGCCGCCGCCGGGGCCGCCGGCGCTCGGCGAGCCGATGGCGGAGAAGAGCGAGTGCGAGGAGTGGTACGAGCGCGCGGCCGAGCAGGGGCACCGCCGTGCGCAGGTACGGGTCGGGATGCTCGCCGCCGCCCGCGGCGACATGACCGACGCCGCCCGCTGGTACCGGGAGGCCGCCGAGGCGGGCAGCCGCAACGGCGCGTTCAACCTCGGGCTGCTCCTGGCCCGCGAGGGGAACGAGCGCGAGGCCGCCCTGTGGTGGAGCCGTGCCGCCCGCGCGGGGCACGGCCGGGCCGCGCTGCGCCTTGCGCTGCTCGCGGCGCGCAGGGGCGAGCTGACCGAGGGGCAGCGGTGGTGCGCGCGGGCCGTTGAGCTGGGTCCTGCGGAGGTGGCGGAGCGCGCGGCACGGCTGCGGGAGGCGCTGCACCAGGAGCTCACGGCGTAGCTCCGGGTCGGCCCGAGGCCCGGCTCAGGGCCTGGTCAGGGCGTAGCGGATATGGATTTGCGCTGGTCGGCGGGGTGACGTAGTGTTGTGTTCACCGACGCGGGGTGGAGCAGCTCGGTAGCTCGCTGGGCTCATAACCCAGAGGTCGCAGGTTCAAATCCTGTCCCCGCTACTCAGAGTCGAAGGCCCGGATCCATCAGGATCCGGGCCTTCGTCGTATGCGCTGAGCGATCGTGTGCGCCTGCGCTGCGATCGTGTGCGCCGCGCGCGCAGTGGCGGTAACGCGAAGGGCCCGGCATCCAGAAGATGCCGGGCCCTTCGAGGCTCAATGCGTGCTCAGTGCGTGCTCGTGAGTGCGTCCGAGGCTCGGTGCGTCACGCCGACGCGCAGTTCGGGCAGGTGCCCCGGTACGTCACCTCGACGTCCGAGATCGTGAAGCCGAAGCGTTCCGAGTCCGGGAGGTCCGCCAGCGGGTTGCCCGCCGGATGCACGTCGCGGATCGCGCCGCACTGGGCGCAGACGAGGTGCTGATGCGGCTGGTGCGCGTTCGGGTCGTACCGCTTGGCGCGGCGGTCCGTCGAGACTTCCAGGACTTCGCCGAGGGAGACGAGCTCGCCGAGGGTGTTGTAGACCGTCGCCCGGGAGATCTCCGGCAGCCTCGTCACCGCCCGTGCGTGTACCTCGTCGGCCGTCAGGTGGACATGTTCGCCGTCGAGGACCTCGGCCACGACACGCCGCTGTGCGGTCATACGCCAGCCGCGTCCGCGAAGTCGTTCCAACAGGTCACTCATAAAGACAAGCCTAACAGTGGTGGAACCCAGGTCCCGAACGGATGTGACTTTGGACGTTCACTTGACTTAGACAATATCCATTGTAGGATCGGGACCGGTAAAACGCCAAAGGACAGGACGTTGCTGGAATGACGCAGGAGGCGCACGTGACGCAGGGACCGCTCACCACGGAGGCCGGGGCTCCGGTCGCCGACAACCAGAACAGCGAGACCGCTGGCGTCGGCGGGCCGGTTCTCGTCCAGGACCAGCTGCTGCTGGAGAAGCTCGCGCACTTCAACCGTGAGCGCATCCCGGAGCGCATCGTGCACGCGCGCGGCGCCGGTGCCTACGGCACCTTCACGCTGACCCGCGACGTGTCCCAGTGGACCCGCGCGAAGTTCCTCTCCGAGGTGGGCAAGCAGACGGAGACGTTCCTCCGCTTCTCCACCGTGGCGGGCAACCTCGGCTCCGCCGACGCCGTCCGTGACCCCCGCGGCTTCGCGCTGAAGTTCTATACCGAGGAGGGCAACTACGACCTCGTCGGCAACAACACCCCGGTGTTCTTCATCAAGGACGCCATCAAGTTCCCCGACTTCATCCACACCCAGAAGCGCGACCCGTACACGGGCAGCCAGGAGGCTGACAACGTATGGGACTTCTGGGGGCTGAGCCCCGAGAGCACCCACCAGGTGACCTGGCTCTTCGGCGACCGCGGCATCCCGGCCACGCTGCGTCACATGAACGGCTACGGTTCGCACACGTACCAGTGGAACAACGAGGCCGGCGAGGTCTTCTGGGTCAAGTACCACTTCAAGACCGACCAGGGCATCAAGAACCTCACCCAGGACGAGGCCAACAAGCTCGCCGGTGAGGACCCGGACTCGCACCAGCGCGATCTGCGCGAGGCCATCGAGCGCGGTGACTTCCCGTCCTGGACCGTGCAGGTGCAGCTCATGCCGGCGGCCGAGGCGGCGACCTACCGCTTCAACCCGTTCGACCTCACCAAGGTGTGGCCGCACGAGGACTACCCGCCGATCGAGATCGGCAAGCTGGAGCTCAACCGCAACCCGGAGAACATCTTCGCCGAGGTCGAGCAGTCGATCTTCAGCCCCGCGCACTTCGTGCCGGGCATCGGTCCGTCCCCGGACAAGATGCTCCAGGGCCGTCTCTTCGCGTACGGCGACGCGCACCGCTACCGCGTCGGCATCAACGCCGACCACTTGCCGGTGAACCGCCCGCACGCCACCGAGGCGCGTACGAACAGCCGTGACGGCTATCTGTACGACGGCCGCCACAAGGGCACCAAGAACTACGAGCCGAACAGCTTCGGCGGCCCCTTCCAGACGGACAAGCCGCTGTGGGTGTCGACCGCCGTCTCCGGCGCGACCGGCAACCACGAGGCCCCCTCGCACGCAGAGGACAACGACTTCGTGCAGGCGGGCAACCTCTACCGGCTGATGTCCGAGGACGAGAAGGGCCGGGTCGTCGAGAACCTCGCCGGGTTCATCTCCAAGGTGTCGCGTGACGACATCGCCGAGCGCGCGGTCAACAACTTCCGTCAGGCCGACGGAGACTTCGGTAAGCGGCTGGAGGCCGCGGTCCAGGCCCTGCGTGGCTGACGGACGCCTGCCGTAGTACGGAGGGCCGGATCCCTGTCCAGAGGGGTCCGGCCCTTTCGTAAGCGCGCCAAACCGGTTCCTGCGCGCCAAACCCGGTTCCTGCCTGCCAACCGGTTCTGTGTGAGCTAGCCGGCGAGCGTCGCCGGGTGCCGCCTCGCGGGGGCCCAGCAGCGGATGATGTCGCGTACGGAGACGATGCCCACGGGCCCGTCGCCGTCGAGCACGATCAGATGCCGGAAGCCGCCGTGTGTCATGGCCTCCGCGGCCTCCTCCAGGGTCCATGAAGGCGCGGCAAAGACGACGTCGGTGGTGGTGTGGGCGCCGGCGGTCTCCAGATCGGGGTCCTGCCCCGTACCCACCGAATTCAGGATGTCGCGCTCGGTCAGAATGCCGAGCCCGCCGGCGTCGGTGTCGAGGACGACGGCCGCGCCGACACGGCGCGCGGCCATCAGGCGGGCGGCCTGGCGGAGTGTGTGTGCGGGTCCGATGGTGAGGACCACCGTGCTCATGGCGTCACGGACGAGCATGGATGGAGCCACCTCCTTGGCGGATCGGTTGTTCGGGAACCGATTCACAAATTCACAAGTGGGGGGACTCTCAGAGTCGCAGCCCTTGGGGGCGGCAGCAAGAGGGCGCGCACGGTCGGTTGCGCGCCGGGTAAATGGGTGTATGTGCCCGTCAGTTGTTGACCGGCCACACGTCAGTAGCGCTGGTTGAGATAACCCAGCAGCTCGTCGTGGAGCAGACCGTTCGACGCGGCCGCATTTCCGCTGTGCGGACCCGGCCGTCCGTCCAGGCCGGTGAAGGATCCGCCCGCCTCCTGTACGACGATTGCCGTCGCCGCCATGTCCCACAGCGAGAGCTCCGGCTCGGCGCAGATGTCCACCGAACCCTCGGCGACCATCATGTACGGCCAGAAGTCGCCATAGCCGCGAGTGCGCCAGCAGGCCCGGGTCAGATCCAGGAACCCGTCGAGCCGCCCCTGCTCCTCCCAGCCGCTCAGCGAGGAGTACGCGAAGGAGGCATCCTGAACCCGGGAGACGTTGGAGACCCGCAGCCGGCTGGCCGAGCTGAGACTGCGCCCGGTGTACGCACCGCCGCCCTGCGCGGCCCACCAGCGGCGGCCCAGCGCCGGGGCGGACACCACCCCCACGACGGGCTGGTAGCCGCCCTCGCCCTGCACCATCAGCGAGATCAGCGTCGCCCAGACCGGTACCCCGCGCACATAGTTCTTGGTGCCGTCGATCGGGTCGATCACCCAGCGGCGCGGACCCGTGCCCTCGATGCCGTACTCCTCGCCGAGGATCGCGTCGCGCGGGCGCGCCCGCTGGAGCTGTCCGCGGATCAGCTCCTCCGCCGCCTTGTCGGCCTCGCTCACCGGAGTCATGTCCGGCTTGGTCTCGACCTTGAGGTCCAGCGCCTTGAACCGGTCCATCGTGGCGGCGTCGGCGGCGTCCGCGAGCACATGCGCAAGACGCAGATCGTCGTGGTAGTCGGGCATGGTCATCACTCTATCGGGGCTGAGTAAGGCCGTCCTGCGCCCCTGTGCGCCGCTGCTATTGACAGTGGATGGCGGCCCGTCAACTCTGAGCGCAGAGCCGCACGGCCCGGTGGGCGCACGGCCTGAGAGCCGCACGGCCTGGGAGGCGACGATGCCTACAGCGCGAGAGTCCTTGCTGAACGCCGCTCTCACGGCGCTCGCCGCACTGCCCTGGTCCGGGGTGCGGATGGTCGATGTCGCGTCCGCGGCCGGGGTCTCGCGGCAGACCCTCTACAACGAGTTCGGCAGCAAGGACGGCCTCGCCCGCGCGCTCGTGCGGCGCGAGGCCGATACGTTCCTGCATGGCGTCGAGCGGCTGATGGCCGAGCGGGCGAGAGCCGCGGACCGGCTGGTCTCGGTCGCCGAATGGACCGTGGGAGAGGCGCGGGCGAAACCACTGCTGCGGGCCCTGCTCACCGGCTGCTGGAGCGAACATCTGCCGGCGCCGCGGCCCGCGCGGCGCAACGCCGTGCTCTCCCAGGTGCCCGCCCAGCGCCGCGCGGACGCGGGGCTGCCGTCGCCGGGCGAGCTGGTCGCGGCCGTAAGGGACCGGGCGGTGGCCGCGCTGGAACACGGGCGCCGGGACAGCGGTCGTACGAAGGAGGAGTCGGCCGAGCTGGCGCACCGTTGCGAGCTGGTGGTGCGGCTCGCGCTCTCATATGTGATCGCGCCCGTCGGCGAGGGGGTCGGGGAGCTGGTGCGTACGGCCGTCACCGGAGCCGTCAGTGCGATGAGCCCGACAGCTGCAGACCGATGACGCCCATGATCACCAGCGCGATCGAGACAATCTTGAGGGTGGAGACCAAGTCGTCGAGGAAGACCATTCCGTAGATCGCGGTGCCCGCCGCGCCGATGCCGGTCCACACCGCATACGCGGGACCGACGTCGAGCTTCTTCAGGGAGAGCGTCAGCAGTCCGAAGCTGCCGAGGGCGAAAGCGGCGAATGCGATCGTCGGCCAGAGTCTGGTGAAACCGTGCGAGAGCTTGAGGCAGACGGCGAACCCCGTCTCAAGCAATCCGGCGACCACCACCAGCAGCCACGCCATGGTCTGTGCCTCCCGCATCAGTCGGTGACTGCTTCGTCGCACTTGGTGCGATTATGCACTTACCAGCAAGGGGGGACCGCAAACGTGCGCGAGTCAGTCGCCTTCGCGTCGCTCCCGCGTGGCCAGCAGCCGCCGCAGCGAATACAGCCGCGCCGGATCCGCATGCCCCTTGGCCACCCACTCGTCCAGCGCGCAGTCCGGCTCGTCATGACTGCACGCCCGCGGACAGCCCTCCGTACCCGGCACGAGATCGGGAAAGGCGAGGATCACCCGGGACGGATCGACATGGTGCAGACCGAAGGAACGCACGCCCGGAGTGTCGATCACCCAGCCGCCTTCGGCGTCGTTGAGCGGCAGGGCCAGCGCGGATGTGGTGGTGTGCCGGCCGCGGCCCGTGACCGCGTTGACCAGGCCGGTGCTCCGTCGGCGCTCCTTCGGTACGAGGGCGTTGACGAGGGTCGTCTTGCCGACGCCGGAGTGGCCGACGAACGCGGTGGTACGACCCTTGAGGTGCTCATGCACGCGCTCGGCCGCAACGCCGTCCACGAACTCGTCGCGGGTGGTGACCACATGAGGGACGCCGAGCGCGCCGTACATGTCAAGGAGCTTGTCCGGCGAGGCCAGATCCGACTTGGTCAGCACGAGAAGTGGCGTGAGTCCGCCGTCGTACGCCGCGACGATGCAGCGGTCGATCAGGCGCGGGCGGGGTTCGGGGTCGGCGAGCGCCGTCACGATCGCCAACTGGTCGGCGTTGGCGACGACCACGCGCTCGTACGGATCGTCGTCGTCGGCAGTCCGCCGCAGGACGGATTTCCGCTCCTCGATACGCACGATGCGGGCGAGGGTGTCCTTCTCGCCGGAGAGATCGCCGACGATCCCGACCCGGTCGCCGACCACCGCGGCCTTGCGGCCCAGCTCGCGGGCCTTCATCGCCATCACGACGCGATCGTCGACAAGACAGGTGAGCCGGCCGCGGTCGACTGTCAGGACCATGCCCTCGACCGCGTCCTCGTGCTTGGGGCGGATATTGGTCCGGGGGCGGTTGCCCTTGCGGTTGGGGCGGACGCGGATGTCGTCCTCGTCGGGGTTCTTGCCGTAGCGGCGCATCTCGTCAGGCCCCGAGCATTCCGGCCCACATCTGCGGGAAGTCGGGCAGGGTCTTGGCGGTCGTCGCCACGTTCTCGATCCGTACGCCCTCGACGGCCAGGCCGATGACCGATCCTGCGGTGGCCATGCGGTGGTCGTCGTACGTGTGGAAGATGCCGCCGTGCAGCGGGCGCGGGCGGATGTGCAGACCGTCGTCGGTCTCGGTGACATCGCCCCCGAGCTCGTTGATCTCCTTGGTCAGGGCCGCGAGGCGGTCCGTCTCGTGCAGGCGCAGATGGGCGACGCCGCGCAGCGTGGAGGGGGAGTCGGCCAGCGCCGCGACCGCCGCGATGCCGGGGGTCAGCTCGCCGACCTCGCCGAGGTCGACGTCGATGCCGTGGATACGACCCGTTCCGGTGAAAATCAGTCCGGCATCCGTCAGCTCGCAGGAACCGCCCATCTCGGTGAAGATCTCGCGCAGCGCGTCACCGGGCTGGGTGGTGCGCTCGGGCCAGTCGGGGATGGTGACCCGGCCGCCGGTGATCAGGGCCGCGGCGAGGAACGGCTGGGCGTTGGAGAGGTCGGGCTCGACGGTCAGATCGCGGCCGAGCAGGGCGGACGGGGAGACCCGCCAGACATTGGGCTCGCCGCCGGTCTCGGGCTCGTCGACCTGGGCGCCGACGGCGCGCAGCATGTCGACGGTCATCCGGATGTGCGGCATGGAGGGGAGCGTGCCGCCGATGTGCCGTACCTCGACGCCCTGGTTGAAGCGGGGCGCGGACAGCAGCAGGGCGGAGACGAACTGGGACGACGAGGAGGCGTCGATCTCGACCGCTCCGCCGTCGAGTGCGCCGCCGCCGAACACGGTCATCGGGAGCGCGCCACGTCCGTCGTCGTCGATACGGGCGCCGAGGACACGCAGGGCGTCGATCACGCCGTTCAGCGGGCGTTCGTACGAGCGGGGGTCACCGTCGAAGCGGATGGCGCCGTCCGCGAGGGCGGCGACGGGAGGCATGAAGCGCATCACCGTGCCCGCGTTGCCGACGTCAACCGTGGCGGGTCCGTGCAGGCCGGCGGGGATGACGCGCCAGGCCTCGCCCTCGCCGTCGTGGCTTCCCGCGACGGTGGAGCTGGACGACACCGTCTCCTCGATGCCGACGCCGAGCGCGCGCAGGGCCTCCGCCATCAGGAGGCTGTCTCGGGAGCGCAGCGGGCGGCGCAGCCAGCCGGGCTCGGCGGCGAGGGAGGCCAGCACCAGTGCACGGTTGGTGACCGATTTGGATCCGGGCACGGTGACCGTCGCTTCGACGGCCCCGGTCGCGTAGGGGGCGGGCCAGAGGGCGGGGTGCACGGAGCTTTCGGTCATGGCCATCACTTTAGTGGCTCGGTGGAGAGCCCGATCTTGATCAAATACGTCGAAATCGGGGCGTAACCATTGGGTGGTAGTGAGCTTCGGCGGAGCATCGTGGGCGTTTTCCGGCCGAGCTAGGGGCTGTCCGGTCGATCAGGCCGGATGAGTGGGGCGGGGCCGGTTGCGTGCAGGCCCTGGGGGCCGAACGGACGCAGAGCTAGAGGCCGAGCAGCCAGCGGCCGCCGCCGATCAGTGAGCAGATCGACACGGCGTGGAAGAGGAACAGCCACATCGCGGGCGGCACATGGGTCAGCCGGGAGAGCTGGTCGGCGTCCGAGTCGGGGGCCCCGCCGTGACGGCGCTTGGACTGAAGCTCGAAGGCCGGCCGTACGCCGCCGAGCAGCAGGAACCAGACGGCGGCGTAGGCGAAGCCGGCCTGCACGGCGGGTTCCGTCAGCCAGGAGACGAGGAGGAATGCGGCACCCGTGACGATCACGGTGAGTGCTCCGTAGGCATTGCGGATCATCACCAGCATCGCGATGAGCAGGGCGGTGGCCAGCCAGAGGAGCAGCGTGATGTGGTGCGCGGCGAGCAGGTATGCACCGCCGAGGCCGAGCAGCGGGGGCGCGGTGTAGCCGGCCGCGGCGGTCAGGATCATGCCGAGGCCGGTGGGCTTGCCCGCGCTGACGGTGAGACCGCTCGTGTCCGAGTGCAGCCGTATGCCGTCGAGCCGGCGGCCGGTCAGCAGGGCGACGAGACCGTGGCCGCCCTCGTGGGCGATCGTGACGGCGTTGCGTGAGATCCGCCATATCGGGTGGGGGGCCACGGCGGCGAGGGCGAGCAGGCCGGTGGCGATGACGAGCCACTTCTCGGGAACGGGCTGGGTGCCGAAGACGCGGTCCCAGAGGTCGCCGATGGAGGCGCTGCTGAGGGTGGTTGCGGGGTCGGTGCTGACCATTTCTCGGGCGGCTCCTCAGGCGTCGGGCGGAAGTGGCAGTGTGGCACTCATGTGCGGACGGTATGCAGCGAGTCGTAGGCCCGAGGATCTCGCGGGAGTCTTCGAGGTCGAGAAGTGGGAGCCGGAGGAGACGCTGGCGCCCGACTGGAACGTGGCCCCCACGAAGGAGGTCTATGCGATTCTCGAGCGCCCTGTGAAAGACGCTGACGATCAACGTCCGGTTCGCCAGCTGCGGGCGCTGAAGTGGGGGCTCGTGCCGTCGTGGGCGAAGTCGCCGGAGGGCGGCGCGCGGATGATCAACGCGCGGGCCGAGACGGTGCACGAGAAGCCGTCCTTCCGCAGGCCCTTCGTCTCCCGGCGCTGCATTCTGCCCGCGGACGGCTATTACGAGTGGGTGACCGGGTCCGGCGAGCGGGAGCTGGAGGTCGAGGGGAAGAAGAAGCGGCCGCGGAAGCAGCCTTACTTCGTGACGCCGGCGGACGGGTCGGTGTTCGCGATGGCGGGACTCTACGAGTTCTGGCGGGACCGGACGCTGCCGGACGACCATCCGCAGGCGTGGTGGGTGACCTGTTCGGTGATCACGACGGAGGCGGAGAAGGGGCCGCTGGGGGTGGCGCCGGCCGACGGGCCGCGGTCCCTGTCGGACATCCACCCGCGGATGCCGCTGATGCTGACGCCGGACCGGTGGGACGCGTGGCTGGACCCGTCGCGGACGGACCTGGAGGAGCTGCGGACGCTGCTGGTGCCGCCGCCGGAGGGGCTGATGAGGGCGTTTGCGGTGACGACGGCCGTGAGCAATGTGCGGAACAACGGGCCGGAGCTGCTGGAGGAACTGGCGGCACCGGAGGAGGGCACGCTGTTCTGACCGGCCTTGCCGCGGCGCCTGTGCTGACCGGCCTTGCCATCCGGCGCCCACCGCAGCGGCGCGGCAGGATGAAGGCGTGAGCCCCGTTGAGAAGCCGCAGCACGCACAGCACGCAGAGATCGTGGAGACGGACGCCGGTGAAGCCCGCGTCACCTGGGTGCTGGCCAAGCGCGCCCGGCTCGTCCTCGCCCTCAGCCATGGGGCCGGAGGCGGGATCGAGGCCCGGGACCTGCGGGCGATCGCCGACGCGCTGCCCGCGGACGGGGTCACCGTCGCCCTCGTCGAGCAGCCGTGGCGGGTCGCCGGCAAGAAGGTCGCCCCAGCGCCGAAGACGCTGGATGTCGGCTGGCGCGGGGTCTGGCCCGTACTGGAGAAGCCCGGGCTGCCCGTCGTCGCCGGCGGGCGCAGTGCCGGGGCCCGGGTCGCCTGCCGGACGGCGACGGCACTCGGGGCCGTCGGCGTGCTCGCGCTGAGTTTCCCGCTGCATCCGCCCGGCAGGCCCGAGAAGTCCCGCGCGGTCGAGCTCCTCGCCGCGGGCGTGCCCACCCTCGTCGTACAGGGCGGCAACGACCCGTTCGGGAAGCCCGAGGAGTTCCCGGAGGGGGAGTACGAACTCGTGGAAGTCCCTTACGGAGATCACGGCTTCGCCGTGCCCAAGCGCGCCGGGATCACGCCGGAGGAGACCCTCCGAGTGATCACGGACGCCGTGCGGACCTGGGCGCGAGGGCTACGGGGGAGTGCCGTGCCAGGGCACGCGAGCCCGGCAGGATCGGCCGGACAGGGCCTACGGGAATGAGGCGCGGGCGCGCACTGTTGTGGCCGATGTCGGGACGTGAAGTCACAGAGCATCGAGTAGGGAGTTCGTCGCATGGGTTCGACCATCTGCCCGAGCCGCGCGCACGCCGCTGACCTGGAGTGGACGGTGCTTTCCGCGGCCAAGACCGCCCCTGTTCGGGCGGCGGGCGGAGCGGATCGTCGTCTATCCTCCGATTCGAGCGGGTCCGCATTCGGGTTCGCCACATCGTTGGAGGAGGTGGGTCCGGTCACTGGGACCGACGCAGGGACCGACGACGGCCAGGCGGGGCAGTCCGAGGAGACGACTGCCGAGCGCAATGCCCGTTTCGAGCGGGACGCTCTCGGCTTCCTCGACCAGATGTACTCGGCTGCGCTGCGTATGACGCGCAACCCCGCCGATGCCGAGGATCTTGTGCAGGAGACGTATGCCAAGGCGTACGGATCCTTCCACCAGTTCCGCGAGGGCACGAACCTCAAGGCATGGCTGTACCGGATCCTCACGAACACCTTTATCAACTCGTACCGCAAGAAGCAGCGCGAGCCCCAGCGCAGCGCCGCCGAGGAGATCGAGGACTGGCAGCTCGCGCGCGCCGAGTCGCACATGTCGACCGGGCTGCGCTCCGCCGAGTCGCAGGCCCTCGACCACCTGCCCGATTCGGACGTCAAGGCAGCACTGCAGGCCATCCCCGAAGAGTTCCGTATCGCGGTCTATCTCGCCGACGTAGAGGGCTTTGCGTACAAGGAGATCGCGGACATCATGGGAACACCGATCGGGACGGTGATGTCCCGCCTGCACCGGGGCCGCCGTCAACTGCGTGGCATGCTCGAGGACTACGCCCGTGAGCGCGGGCTCGTCCCGGCCGGAGCGGGGGAGTCGAACGACGCGAAAGGCTCGGGCTCATGAGCTGCGGAGAGCCGCACGAGACGGACTGCTCAGAGGTCCTGGACCATCTCTATGAATTCCTCGACCGCGAGATGCCCGACAGCGACTGCACCAAGTTCGAAGTGCACTTCGAGGAGTGCTCTCCCTGCCTGGAAAAGTACGGGCTCGAGCAGGCCGTGAAGAAACTGGTCAAGCGGTGCTGCGGACACGACGACGTGCCGAGCGACTTGCGGGCCAAGGTCCTGGGGCGCATCGATCTGATCCGCTCCGGCCAGGCGGTGCCCGAGCAGGACATCGTCAAGGAGTAGCCGCTCTCGCACAGACGTACGGGGTGTGTCGTGGTTGTCACGGCACACCCTGTTCGTGTGTCACCCGTAGGTGCGAATAGCCGTCATCCTGCCGCCATGATTCACCCAACTCGCTAGCCTGACGCTCTATTTCAGGACAGGCGGGGAGGGCGGCCAGTGAGGGCCATTCCGGCGGCGGCACGCGTGTACATACTGTGCGCGGTGCTCTGTGCTGCGGCATGTGCGCTGCCCGCCCAGGGGGGCAATTGGGGCGCCGTGCTGCTGCTCGCCGGGCTCTACGCCACGTGCGAGCTGCCCGCCCGCTGCCGCTATGTCGGGAACTCCGTGCCGGTGGGCGCCGGTTCCTTCTTCCCCGTGCTGCTCGCCGCGGCGTTCCTGCTGCCGCCCGCCGTGGCCGTGTTCGTCGCCGTGCCCGGTGCGCTGCTGGGCCGGGTCGACCAGCGCCCCGGCGGCGTGCGGCGGATCTGGCGCGCCGCGCAGCTTGCGCTGGCGACCTGGGGCGCGGCGCAGGCGTACGCGCTCCTCGGCGGCGAACGGACCCTGCGTGCCCCGGACTTTCCGTACGCGCTGCTGCCCGCCGTGGCCGGGGCGCTCGCCTTCTGCCTGGTGCTGACCGCCCTCGACGGCGGCATACTCGCCGCCGCGGAACGGGTGCCGCTGCGGGCCGCCTGGCGCGGTCTGCTGCTGCGCTCGCCGGCGCCGCACTGTGTGCACGGGCTCGCCGGGCTGATGATGGCCGTGCTGTGGCGCAGTCCGTACGGGCCGCTGTCCGCGCTCTTCGTCCTGTTGCCGATGTACATCTCCTCCTGGATCTTCGCGCAGTACCACCGGGAGCGGGCGGCCCATCAGGCGACGATCCGCGCGCTGGTCCAGGCGGTCGACATCAAGGACGAGTACACGCGCGGGCACAGTGAGCGAGTGGGGCGGGCGTCCGTGCTCATCGCGCGTGAGCTGAGCATGGACGAGGGGCGGCTGGAAGTCCTCCGGTTCGCCGGGATCCTGCACGACGTGGGGAAGCTCGGGGTGCCGACGCGGGTGCTGCGCAAGGACGGGCCGCTGACGCCGCAGGAGCGGCGGGTGATCGAGCTGCATCCCGAGTACGGGCACGAGATGGTGCGGGGCATCGGATTCCTGGGGGAGGCGCGGGCGGCGATCCTGCACCACCACGAGCGGATGGACGGGAGCGGGTATCCGTACGGGCTCGTGGGGCGCCAGATCCCGGAGTTCGCGCGGGTGGTGGCGGTGGCGGACGCGTTCGACGCGATGACGTCGACGCGGTCGTACCGCCGGGCGCGGCCGGTGGCGGCGGCGCTGGAGGAGCTGAAGCGGTGCGCGGGGACGCAGTTCGACCCGCGGATGGTACGGGCGCTGGTGCGGGCGCTGGAGCGGCACGGGTGGGAGACGGCGGTGACGTCGGACGAACGGGAGCAGTGGGTGGGGGGCGTGCCGGCGCGGGCGGGGGGTCGGCCGCTGTGAGCGCGGGCATACGGGGCGCGGGCGGGTCTTACTCGCCTGCGACGTGCGCGGCGGCTTCGCGCCGCGGTGCTCCTCGGCCTGCGGCGGCCGGTGCGGCAGCTTCGCACTCCCTGAGCGGGCCCCCCGGGCCCTCGCCCGAGCGCGGCCCCGTCTCTCTATGCCGCATCGCACCCCGCCCTGCAGTCGGTGGCGTGTAATGGCCGGAGGTAGTGGCGGCATTCGCCGCGTCTACGGCGCCGCCGCCCTGGTTGCCGGTGTGGGGCTTGCGTGGACCCTGTGGCGTGGGGTTGATCAGCCCGGGAACGCCCTCGCGTTCGGTGCGTTCATCGCCGTCGGGGAGCTCGCCCGGTGGGGGTCGCAGCCCGGGGAGCGGGAGCCCGCGCCGCTCGGGGCCGCGGGGGCGTTGGCGTATGCGTTGCTCGGGGAGTGCGCGGGGCGGCCGACGTCGCACGGTGCCCTGCAGGTCGTCGCCGTCGTCGTCGCGGGTGTGCTCGTCGGGGCCGTCCCGCATGTGGCGCGGGGGCACGGGCCCGCGCTCGATCATGTGGCGCGGCGGGTGCTGACCGTCGGGTTCGCCGCGGCCTGCTTTCAACCGCTGTACACCTCGGGCGAGTTGGAGCGCAGAATCGGCCACGGTGCGTACTACGCGCTCTTCCTGCTTCTGCTGCTCGTCCTGACCGCCCTCTGCGACGCCGTACTCTCCGCCGCCATGCTGCGCGCCCGCACCCTCCCCCATAGCGCCAGGCGCATGGGAGGTACCCCCATTCCGTACGGACCCCTCCTGCGCGACGAGCTACGCGCCCTGCTCGGCATCGGCTCCGCCGTCTGCGCCACCGGTGCCGTGGTGGCCCTCTCCGTCGCCGTCGCCGGGCTCTGGGCGCTGCCCGTGTTCTGTCTACCGCTGCTGCTCACCCAGCTGTCCTTCCGGCGGTACGCCGCCGTGCGGACCACCTACCGGCAGACCATCGCCTCCCTCGCCCGCGCGACCGAGATAGCCGGGTACACCCAGCCGGGGCACGCCCACCGCGTAGCCGCGCTCGCCACCGCCGTGGGGCGCGAGCTGGGGCTCTCCGGGCCCGATCTGGCCGTGCTGGAGTACGCGGCGCTGATGCACGACATCGGGCAGCTCTCGCTCCTGGACCCGGTCCCGGAAGGGGCCACCGCGCTTCTCCCGGCCGCCGAGCAGCGGCGCATCGCTCTGCTGGGCGGCGCCGTCGTACGGCAGACCGGCGCCCCCGCAGCGGTCGCCGTCGTCGTCGAGCTGCAGGCCGACCCGTACCGCGACCAGCCGCTGCCCGCCCGGATTGTCCGCACCGTCAACGCATACGACGATCTCACCGGGGGAAGCGGAGGAACGGCGGGCGGGGCGCTCAGCGCACTCGAACAGCTGCGTCTCGGCACCGGGCACGACTATCAGCCAGAGGTCGTCGAATCGCTCGCCAGGGTCCTGGCCCGAGGCGGTCTGGCCCCGGTCCCGCCGGGGTAACCCATGAGTAATGAGCGAGCCTCCGACTCGGCATGGTTGGATGCGAATGAAGGCACAAGGACGTATCCGGGGGCAGTGACCCGAGCGAACCGGCAGGCAGGAATCGTGAGGATCTTCGGGAAGGTACGGCATCGGCCCTCCGCCTCGTGGCGGCAGGCCACCGACCGCGCGTTCACGCTGATCGGCGACGGCCGGTACGAGGACGCGGGCGCGTTGCTGACGCGCGCGGCGGACCTTGAGCCCTGGCTCTCCGAGTCCTGGTTCAACCTGGCGCTGCTGCACAAGTTCCGGCACGACTGGGAGCAGGCGCGCGCCGCGGGCCTGCGGGCCGTCGCGCTGCTCGACAAGGAGAGCGGTGCCCCCGACTGGTGGAACGTCGGCATCGCGGCCACCGCCCTGCAGGACTGGCCGCTGGCCCGCCGCGCCTGGCAGGCGTACGGACTCAAGGTCCCCGGGAGCCCCACCCGTGCCGGAGGCGGCGGGGGAGCCAACGGTGAGCCGGTCGGCATGGAGCTCGGCAGCGCTGCCGTACGGCTGTCGCCCGAGGGCGAGGCAGAGGTGGTCTGGGGTCGCAGGCTCGACCCGGCCCGGATAGAGGTGCTGTCCATCCCGCTGCCGTCCTCCGGACGCCGCTGGGGCGAGGTCGTCCTGCACGACGGTGTTCCGCACGGCGAGCGCATCACCAGCGCGGGCCCCTCGTACCCCGTCTTCGACGAGATCGAGCTCTGGGCGCCCTCACCCGTACCGACCTGGGTGGTCCTGCTGGAGGCCGCGACCGAGGCCGACCGGGACGCCCTTGAGCAGCTTGCTTCGGACGCCGGTTTCGCCGCCGAGGACTGGTCGTCGTCGGTGCGGCTGCTGTGCCGGGCCTGTTCCGAGAGCCGGATGCCGAGCGCCGAGGGCGAGGGCGAGCACCTCGACCCGCACGACCACAGCGAGCCGGGCCACCCGGGCCCACTGGGCCACCGCACCGAGGGCGATCTGTGGTCGCCGGAGCGCGAGTGCGGCCTCGCGGCGCCCGCCGGTCTGGTGCGCGGGCTGCTCGACGGCTGGGTCGCCGACAGCCCGGACTCCCGTGAGTGGCGGGATCTCGAGGAAGTCTGCTGACCCCTGCCCGTAGGCTGTACGGACACAGAGTGACCGGACACCGGGCATGCATCGGGTAGTGAGAAGGGCGTACGGCTGACATGGCGTCGCAGCAGGAGACGGACCAGCAGGTCAACGATGGTTTCGTCGTGGACACAGAAGACTGCGAGGAGCGTGAGCTGGCGTACCGCGAGCGCGGCACGTCCCGCCCGATCACGGTCGTGGGCAATCCGGTGCTCCACAAGGAGTGCAAGGACGTCACCGAGTTCGACGACAAGCTCGCCGCTCTCATCGACGACATGTTCGCCAGCCAGCGGACGGCGGAGGGCGTGGGCCTGGCCGCCAACCAGATCGGCGTGGACCTGAAGGTCTTCGTCTACGACTGCATGGACGACGAGGGTCTACGGCACGTCGGCGTCGTCTGCAACCCGGTGCTGGAGGAGCTGCCGGCCGAGCGCCGGGTCCTCGACGAGTCCAATGAGGGCTGCCTCTCCGTCCCGACGGCCTACGCCCCGCTGGCCCGCCCCGACTACGCGGTGGTGCGCGGGCAGGACGCCGAGGGCAACCCGATCAAGGTGCGCGGCACGGGGTACTTCGCCCGCTGCCTGCAGCACGAGACGGACCACCTGTACGGCTACCTGTACATCGACCGGCTGTCCAAGCGGGACCGCAAGGACGCGCTGCGGCAGATGGAAGAGGGCACGCCGCGGTACGAGACCGTCCCGAACGACTGATCCGGCGCGTCCTGAAGGCGGTCAGGCGGCGTCCCGCACCGGGCCTCGGAAGGTGCGGCGGTAGGCGTTCGGTGTGGTGCCGAGCGTACGGAGAAAGTGGTGGCGCAGCCCCGCCGCGTTGCCGAAGCCGGCGCGGCCCGCGATGGCGTCCACCGTCTCGTCCGTCGACTCCAGCAACTCCTGTGACAGCAGCACCCGTTGGCGCAGCAGCCAGCGATAGGGAGTGGTGCCCGTCTCCTGCTGGAAGCGGCGGGCGAAGGTGCGCGGCGACATATGTGCCCGGTCGGCGAGCTGCTCGACGGTCATCTCGCGGTCCAGATGCCGCTCCATCCAGGACAGGACGTCGCCGACCGTGTCACAGGACGTGCGCGGCAGCGGGCGCTGGATGTACTGCGCCTGGCCACCGTCGCGGTGCGGCGGCACGACCATCCTGCGGGCGATGAGGTTGGCGACCTCGGGGCCGTGTTCCTGGCGTACGACATGGAGGCTGGCGTCGATCGCGGCGGCGGTCCCTGCCGAGGTGATCACCGGGCCCTCGTCGACATACAGCACATCGGGGTCGACGAGCGCCCGCGGATAACGCTCGGCCAGCGCCTGGGCGTGCCGCCAGTGGGTGGTGCAGCGGCGGCCGTCGAGCAGTCCGGCGGCGCCGAGGACGAAGGCGCCGGTGCAGACGCTGAGCACCCGGGCGCCGCGGTCGACCGCGCGGCGCAGCGCGTCGAGCAGCTCTTCGGGATAGTCGCGGGTCGGGTACGAGCCGGCGGTGGGGACGGCGATGAGATCGGCTTCCTCGAGCCGTTCGAGGCCGTACGGAGTGCTGATGGTGAACCCGGCGTGGGTGGGCAGGACGGGGCCCTCTGCGGAGACCGCCGCGAAGTCGTAGACGGGCAGGCCGTCGTCGCTGCGGTCGTAACCGAAGACCTCACTGATCACGCCGAGTTCGAAGGGATGCACGCCGTCGAGGAGGACGGCGGCCACGTTTTTCAGCATGGAACCATTGTGGCAGTAATTCGATGGTTCATGACAGTCCTGCCACTGACTTCTTTGGCGCGCGAGGACGACAGTGGACCGCATGAACACATTCATGGAGTACCTCTTCGTCATCGCCCTCCTGGGGCTGATCATCCTTCCCTCGCTGGTGGGGCACCTGAGGGAGCGGGCTGTCGACCGCCAGCTGCGCGAGGCCGAGCTGGGCCGGGCCGACCTGCGTCGGGCCAGGGCGCGACAGGCCGAGCGGCGCCGTGCCCAGCAGCGTCAGGCGGAGCTCCTGCTGGCCGAGCGGCGTGAGGCTGAGGCCCGGCAGGCTGAGGCCCGTGAGGTCGAGGCCCGTGAGGTCGAGGCCCGGCAGGTCGAGGCCCGTGAGGTCGAGGCCCGGCAGGTTGAGTCCCCCGAGGCTGCGCCGTGCCGCGCCGCATAGCGGTCCGCGGACGCGGTGGGCATACGAAACGGCCGGGCGGAAGCTGTACGCAGCCGCCCGGCCATTCGCTTCCCGGCGCTCCCCCGTCCCCCCGGCGGGAGAGTGCCCGGACGTTCAATGCCCCGTCCGGCCGATCAGGCCGGATCAGGACCTAGAAGTCGTCGTCGAAGCCGACCGAGCCCTCGACCGCCACCTGGTAGGCGGAGGGACGGCGCTCGAAGAAGTTCGTCAGCTCCTGGACGCCCTGCAGCTCCATGAAGGAGAACGGATTCTCCGAGCCGTACACCGGGGCGAAGCCCAGACGGGTCAGCCGCTGGTCGGCGACGCACTGCAGATACTCGCGCATCGACTCGGTGTTCATGCCCGGCAGTCCCTCACCGCACAGATCGCGGCCGAACTGCAGCTCCGCCTCGACGGCCTCCTTCAGCATGTCGGTGACCTGCTGCTGGAGCTGGTCGTCGAAGAGCTCCGGCTCCTCCTTGCGGACCGTGTCCACGACCTCGAAGGCGAAGTTCATGTGCATGGTCTCGTCGCGGAACACCCAGTTGGTGCCGGTGGCCAGGCCGTGCAGCAGACCGCGGGAGCGGAACCAGTAGACGTACGCGAACGCGCCGTAGAAGAACAGCCCCTCGATGCAGGCCGCGAAGCAGATCAGGTTCAGCAGGAAGCGACGGCGGTCGGCCTGCGACTCCAGCCGCTCGATCTTCTCGACCGAGTCCATCCACTTGAAGCAGAACTGAGCCTTCTCGCGGATGGAGGGGATCTCCTCGACCGCGTCGAAGGCGGCCGCGCGGTCGTCCGGGTCCGGCAGGTAGGTGTCGAGCAGCGTCAGATAGAACTGGACGTGCACGGCCTCCTCGAAGAGCTGACGGCTCAGGTAGAGCCGCGCCTCGGGGGAGTTGATGTGCTTGTAGAGGGTGAGCACCAGGTTGTTGGAGACGATCGAGTCGCCCGTCGCGAAGAACGCGACCAGTCGGCCGATCATGTGCTGCTCACCCGGCGTGAGCTTGGCGAGGTCGGCCACGTCGGAGTGGAGATCGACCTCCTCCACGGTCCAGGTGTTCTTGATCGCGTCGCGGTAGCGCTCATAGAAGTCCGGGTAGCGCATCGGGCGGAGAGTCAGCTCGAAGCCGGGGTCCAGAAGGTTCTTTTCGGTCGAGCTCATTACTGGCAGGCCTCGCAGGACTCGGGGTTTTCCAGGGAGCAGGCGACCGCGTCGGGGTCGGCGGCCTGCGCCGGGATGGGGGCGGCGGCCGCCGAGGTGCCGGAAGCCGCGCGGGCGATCCGCGTCGCGGGACGGGAGCGCAGGTAGTACGTCGTCTTCAGGCCCTGCTTCCAGGCGTACGCGTACATCGAGCTGAGCTTCCCGATGGTCGGCGTCTCCAGGAACAGGTTCAGCGACTGCGACTGGTCCAGGAAGGGGGTGCGGGCAGCGGCCATGTCGATCAGGCCGCGCTGCGGGATCTCCCACGCCGTGCGGTACAGCGCGCGGACGTCGGCCGGGATCCAGTTGAAGCCCTGCACCGAGCCGCTGGAGTCGCGCAGCGCCTCCCGGGTCTGCGCGTCCCACACGCCGAGCTTCTTCAGCTCCTCCACCAGATAGGCGTTGACCTGGAGGAACTCACCGCTCAGCGTCTCGCGCTTGAAGAGGTTGGAGACCTGCGGCTCGATGCACTCGTACACGCCCGCGATCGAGGCGATGGTGGCGGTCGGTGCGATGGCGAGGAGGAGGGAGTTGCGCATGCCGCTCTTCGCCACCCGCGCGCGCAGGGCGTCCCAGCGCTCCGGCCAGTTGAGCTCGACGTCATAGTGGTCGGGGTGGAGTACGCCACGGGCCGCGCGGGTCTCGGACCAGGCGGGCAGCGGGCCGTTGCGCTCGGCGAGCTCGCAGGACGACTCGTACGCCGCGAGCATGATCCGCTCGGCGATCTTCGTGGAGAGCGCCTTCGCCTCGGGCGAGTCGAACGGGATGCGGAGCTTGAAGAAGACGTCCTGGAGGCCCATCGCGCCCAGGCCCACCGGCCGCCATCTGGCGTTGGAGCGCCCGGCCTGCTCGGTCGGGTAGAAGTTGATGTCGACGACCCGGTCGAGGAAGGTCACGGCGGTACGGACCGTCTCGTCGAGGCGCTCCCAGTCGATGCCGTCGCCCGCGACGAACGAACCCAGGTTGACCGAGCCGAGGTTGCAGACGGCCGTCTCGCCGTCGTCGGTGACCTCAAGGATCTCGGTGCACAGGTTCGAGGAGTGGACGACCCGGCCGGGCTCGGCGGTCTGGTTGGCCGTGCGGTTGGAGGCGTCCTTGAAGGTCATCCAGCCGTTGCCGGTCTGGGCGAGGGTGCGCATCATGCGGCCGTACAGCTCGCGCGCCGGGATGGCCTTGCGGGCCAGGCCGTCGGCCTCCGCCTTGCGGTACGCGGCGTCGAACTCGTCGCCCCACAGGTCGACGAGTTCCGGCACGTCGGCGGGCGAGAACAGCGACCAGTCGGCGTCGGTCTCGACGCGGCGCATGAACTCGTCCGGGATCCAGTGCGCGAGGTTGAGGTTGTGCGTACGCCGCGCGTCCTCACCGGTGTTGTCGCGGAGCTCCAGGAACTCCTCGATGTCCGCGTGCCAGGTCTCCAGGTAGATCGCGGCGGCGCCCTTGCGGCGGCCGCCCTGGTTCACGGCGGCGACCGAGGCGTCCAGCGTCTTCAGGAACGGCACGATGCCGTTGGAGTGGCCGTTGGTGCCGCGGATCAGCGAACCGCGGGCGCGGATTCGGGAGTACGAGAGGCCGATTCCACCGGCGTGCTTGGACAGGCGCGCGATCTGGTGGTAGCGGTTGTAGATCGAGTCGAGCTCGTCGAGCGGCGAGTCCAGCAGATAGCAGGAGGACATCTGCGGGTGACGGGTGCCGGAGTTGAAGAGCGTGGGGGAGGAGGGCAGGTAGTCGAGCCGGCTCATCAGCCCGTACAGCGCCGCGACTTCGTCCAGGGCGCGGGTGGATGAGTCCTCGGCGAGGCCGCAGGCGACGCGCAGCATGAAGTGCTGCGGGGTCTCGATCACCTGACGGGTGATCGGGTGCCGGAGCAGATAGCGGCTGTAGAGGGTGCGCAGCCCGAAGTAGCCGAAGCGGTCGTCGGCGCCGGTGTCGATGAGCGCGTCAAGACGAGCGGCGTGCAGCGTCACGAACTCGGCGGTGCGGTCGGCGATCAGGCCCTCGCGGTGGCCGACCGCGACGGATGCCGAGAAGGAGACCGCGCCCTGTCCGGCGGCCTCGTCCGCGATGTGACGGGTCAGCAGGCGGGCGGCGAGGCGGGAGTAGGCCGGGTCCTCGGAGATCAGCCCCGCGGCGGCGTCGGTGGCGAGGCTCCGCAACTCGGCCGCGTCCGACCGGGCGTTGCGGCCGCGCAGCGCGGCGGCGGCGACACGTCCCGGGTCGGTGTCCGGCAGATCGGCGGTGAGATCGGTCAGGGTCCGCAGAAGCGCGGTCCCGGGGCCGTCGCTCTCCTCGGCAGCCTGCACTGCGATGCCTGAAGCCGGATCGGCTGGCGCGATGGTCACGTGGTGCTCTCCCTCGCTCGGCTCTGGGCCGACGGGGGAGGGGGCGGGCCGCGGAGGCGTACGTACCCGGAAAGGGCAGCACACCGCACGGCGTCCACCGACCCAACCGCGAGGCCCGGACGTCTCGGCACCCGGTTCGGTCGAGCCGGATGCACCGTCGGCAGGTCTTCGGACTGGTGGGGTGCGACAAAGCACACCACAGCACACCGTTGCGGGACAGTTCCGGATTCACACCGGATTCCCCTGCGGCGACAGCGAGCATGAGCATACATGTGGGGGCGGGGAGTTGCCGCACCCACCACATGTTGTGTCGGGGCGGCTACAGCTCCAACGCGTAAGTCAGTAGGGTGATCCCGCGATGGGCCCCCAGTCCCGCTCGGGTGTTCGGACGAAGCCCATCCGCTCGTAGATCCGGTGGGCCGCGAGCATGCTGCGCTGCGTGGACAACACGAGCCGCCTGCACCCCTCGACGCCCCGGGCGCGCTCGACGCACGCCCGCACAAGGGCCTCGCCGGCACCCCGCCCACGCGCCTGCTCGGCGACGGCGAGCATCCGGAACTCGGCTTCGTCGTCCTGGGCAACATCGGCCCACGCCCCGCCGCCCGAGACAAAGGTCACGCCACCGAGCAGTCGGTCGCGACCGTCGACGGCGACGAGCACCTCGGCCTCGGCGGCCCGCCGCGCCACATCCCGCAGCACATGCAGATACGAATCGTCCTCGCCGAAGTCCAGCAGCCCGTCGCCCAGATAGGCCTGGGCGGTGATCTCGCCCAGTTCGGTGTACTCCTTCGGCCGCACTGCCCTGACGGTGATGTCCGTGGGCGCAGTGTGGACCGGATCAGCCGCTCACGCCCACCTCATTGTTGGGGGCGCCGTCGCCGGCCGGGGGCAGGTCGCCGCGCTCGACGGGCGTCTGTCCGCCGATGTCCTCGGCCTGGGGCAGGACCTCGTCCAGCTCACGGTCGTCGGCGAGATGGGCCGCCTCGGCGGCCTTGCGCAGCACGTCGCGCTCCACCTGGGTGCCGGCGCTGATCTGGATCCGCAGACCGTTCTCCGTACGGACGTACTCATGGCCGCTGTCCGAGGTGCGGTACCAGCCCTTTCCGTCCTTCGCGCAGGCTGCGCCGGACGGGCCGTCCGCGCCCGTGGCCGAACCCATGGGGATTGCGGCGCAGTTCGCGGCGTCCACCGTGCCCCGGTCGACGGCGAGGGTGATCTGGCCGCCGGTCTTGGAGACGTACGTGGCCGAGAAGCCGTCGCCGCCGATGACACCCACGGACTGCCGCGCCAGCTCGAAGCCGTCGGACCGGGTCACATACACATGCTCGGGCAGGGTCTGCAGCGCGCGGGCGCGCGCCTCGAGCGCGGAGTGCTCGGGCACGGGACCGTTGGTGCTTCCCGTACCGTCGCCGCCCCGTGAGTCGCTGTCGCCCGCCACCTGCGAACCACAGCCGGCAAGGGCGAGGGGCAGCAGCACAAGCAGCGACAAGCGCGAACCACGTCTCATGCGCACATTCTTTCGCAGGTACGGCGAGGGCCGCCGTGCTTTCCCGTGGGAAGCGCGGCGGCCCTCGACCGGTGCGGCGGCTCGGTGGCCGGATCAGTGACGGTTCAGTGCGCCGCCGTGCCCGCCGTCGCCGGCGGCAGTTCCACCTGGACGACCGGGTCACCGGCGTCCGCCGTGTAGTCCGACGGGGACGTCTCGTCCACACCCTCCGGCGCCTTCGCCGCCTTCAGCACGAACGTCAGGACCACCGTCACCGCCACGTTCAGCACGAACGCGGTGAGGCCGATGTAGCCGATCTCCCCGATGCCCGGAATCTCCGCCGAGGAGCCGCCGAAGTGCTTCTGGGTCGGGCTTGCGACTCCGTACGCCGCCGCCGTGCCGTAGATCATGCCGACCGCCCAGCCCGCCAGCAGCGCCCAGCGGTGGAACCAGCGGGTGAACAGGCCGCCCACCAGCGAGGGGAAGGTCTGCAGGATCCAGATACCGCCCAGGAGCTGGAAGTTGATCGCCACGGTCTTGTCCATCGTCAGCACGAAGACCAGCGCGCCCACCTTCACCAGGAGCGACACCAGCTTGGAGACCTTGGTCTCCTGCGCCGGCGTGGCGTCGGGCTTGATGAAGTCCTTGTAGATGTTGCGCGTGAACAGATTCGCCGCGGCGATCGACATGATCGCCGCCGGTACCAGCGCGCCGATGCCGATCGCCGCGAAGGCGACACCCGCGAACCAGTCCGGGAACATGTTCTCGAACAGCTGCGGGATCGCCAGCTGGCCGTTCTTGACCTTCACACCCGCCGCGATCGCCATGAAGCCGAGCAGCGCCAGCAGTCCCAGCATCAGCGAGTACAGCGGCAGAATCGTCGTGTTGCGCCGGATGACCTCACGGCTGCGCGACGAGAGCGTCGCCGTGATCGAATGCGGATACATGAAGAGCGCGAGCGCCGACCCGAGCGCGAGCGTGGCGTAACCCCACTGGCCCGCCTCGCCCGGCGCCAGAGCGCCACGCGGCTTCTCGGTCGCCGGGTTGATCTGCGCGAATGCATCCCCCGCCTTCGTGAAGATGTCGTCGAAGCCGCCCAGCTTGATCGGGATGTAGATGATCGCCACCGCGATGACGATGTAGATCAGGGTGTCCTTGACGAACGCGATCAGCGCCGGTGCCCGCAGACCGGAGGAGTACGTGTACGCCGCCAGCACGCCGAAGGCGATCAGCAACGGCAGGTCCTTCACGAACCAGTTCGTCGTCTCGCCGCCGCCGACGCCCATCACGTCGAGCACCGCCTGGATGCCGACCAGCTGGAGTGCGATGTACGGCATCGTCGCGAGAATGCCGGTGACCGCGACCGCCAGCGACAGGCCCTTCGAGCCCCACCGCCCGCGGACGAAGTCCGAGGTGGTGACGTAACCGTGCTTGTGCGACACCGACCACAGCCGCGGCAGGAAGGTGAAGATCAGCGGATAGACGAGAATCGTGTACGGCACGGCGAAGAAGCCCGCCGCGCCGGCCGTGTAGATCGCCGCGGGCACGGCCACGAAGGTGTACGCCGTGTACAGGTCGCCGCCGAGCAGGAACCAGGTGACCCAGGTGCCGAACGACCGGCCGCCGAGGCCCCATTCGTCGAGGCTGTCGGACTCGGCCCGGCGCCAGCGCGCGGCCAGGAAGCCCATGACCGTGACGGCCAGGAAGAAGAAGATGAAGACGGCGAGCGCGACGCCGTTCACGCCGTCCGTCACTTCGACGCACCCCCCTTGTGGGCGCGCTGGTCGCGCTGCCACAGCTTGTAAGCGACCATGGTGAGCGCGGTGGAGATCAGCACCCAGAGCATCTGGTACCAGTAGAAGAACGGAATGCCGATGAACTTCGGTTCGATCTTCGCGTAGGAGCCGACCCAGAGCATCGCCACAAAGGGCGCGAAGAGGCAGAGGGCGACGACCACGCGCACCGGCGTGATCAAGGCTCGTTTCTCATCGGTCACTTCGGACATACAGCGACTCCGTCCCCTCACCTGTCACCAGTTGTAATGGGCATGAAATCTAAGCGAGGCTTTCGCGTACCGTCACCCCTCGTCCGTATATCGGTACGGCAACGAAACGGCGGTAACCCCTCGTCAGCAGCAGTGGAACCCGCCGCGCCGGTCCGACTCCTGGCGGTCCGTCCGCATCCGCTCGAATTCCCGCCGGGACGGGACAGAGACCGCCGGATCGTGTGAACGCGCATGCGCGACATATCTGTCGTACGCCGACTCGTCCAGCAGTTCGCGTACGTACCACCGCACCGTGCCAGCGGCCCGCCGCAGCCCGATCCGCAGGGCGAGCGCGGTCCACCCTGCCGCGCCGATCTGCGCGAGAAGCGTCCGGATGACGATGGTTTGTGGGTGTGCAGGACGCACCGGGGGTCCTCCCGTCGCATGCGATGACGGGAGGACCGTAGAGCAGGAAGGCGACCCGCGCTACACCACGCGCACCGGTCAGTCCTTCGGGCGCTGAAGCCTCGCCACGCTGCAGTCTCCCGGGGGCCGTGACACAAGCGGCTGGCGCCGCGGGCCCCGGACCCCCAGCAAACTCGGGCCGGCCGCCGCGTCAGTCCTTCGGCCGTTGGAGCCTTGCCACGCTGCAGTCTCCCGGGGGGTAACCCCCGGACCCCCAGCAAACTCGGGCCGGCCGCCGCGTCAGTCCTTCGGCCGTTGGAGCCTTGCCACGAACTTGTACCGGTCGCCGCGGTACACCGAGCGCACCCACTCCACCGGTTCGCCCTGGGCGTCCAGTGAGTGGCGCGAGAGCATCAGCATCGGCAGGCCCACGTCCGTACCCAGCAGACCCGCCTCGCGCGGGGTGGCCAGCGAGGTCTCGATCGTTTCCTCGGCCTCGGCCAGATGGACGTCGTACACCTCCGCCAGTGCGGTGTACAGCGAGGTGTACTTGACCAGCGACCGCCGCAGCGCCGGGAAGCGCTTCGCCGACAGATGCGTCGTCTCGATCGCCATCGGCTCGCCGCTCGCGAGCCGCAGCCGCTCGATCCGCAGCACCCGCCCGCCCGTCGAGATGTCGAGCAGCCCGGCCAGCGTGTCGTCGGCCGTGACGTACCCGATGTCGAGCAACTGCGAGGTGGGCTCCAGGCCCTGGGCCTTCATGTCCTCGGTGTACGAGGTGAGCTGCAGGGCCTGCGAGACCTTGGGCTTGGCCACGAACGTGCCCTTGCCCTGGATGCGCTCGAGGCGGCCCTCGACGACCAGCTCCTGGAGCGCCTGCCGCACCGTCGTACGCGAGGTGTCGAACTCCGCGGCGAGCGTGCGCTCCGGCGGCACCGGCGTGCCCGGGGGCAGCGTCTCGGTCATATCGAGCAAGTGGCGCTTGAGCCGGTAGTACTTGGGCACGCGTGCGGTACGGGTCTGTGCCCCGCCTTCGTTGCCCGTGCTGCCCCCGTCCGTGGTCATGGCCCGCCTTCCCGACTCGTGTGCTGCCGTCACCGGCTCCTCCGTCTGTTGCGGCTCACATGGTGGCACGCTCCGCTCACGGGTCGTTGCCCTCCCTCAGGTGTCGGTCCGATAACGGACCCGACTGCCCTTCTTATACACCCTTGACACCCCTAAAGGTCTAGGCCAAGCTCCCGGTACTGGTCTAAACCATTAAAGGCCAGGTCCCAGCCCCACGAGTAGTACTCGTCGTATGTCTTTGCGGTGGGCAGGGGTTGCAGGCATCCCTGAGGAGGGTGGCGTGAAGCGCAAGCTCATCGCGGCGATAGGCGTCGCGGGCATGATGATCGGCCTTGCGGCCTGTGGTGATTCGGACAAGGGCGGGGACAAGGCCGGCGGTGACGCCAAGGAACTGACCGTCTGGCTCACCGTCGACGCGCAGAACAACTGGCCCGAACTGGTGAAGGCGGCCGACGACGCGGTCGTCAAGAAGCACCCCGGCATCAAGATCAAGCACGAGTACTACGGCTGGCCGGACAAGAACACCAAGCTTGACGCGGTGCTCGCCACCGACAAGGCGCCGGACGTTGTCGAGATGGGCAACACCGAGATGCTCGGCTACATGGTGAAGGGCGCCTTCGCCGAGGTCGACCCGAAGAAGTTCGATCAGTCGGACGCGTGGCTGGACGGCCTCAAGGAGTCCACCCAGTACGAGGGCAAGACCTACGGTGTCCCCTACTACGCCGGTGGCCGCGTGGGCACCTGGCGCAAGGACATCGCCGCCGAGGTCGACGTCAAGGCCGCCCCCAAGACGTACGCCGAACTCACCGCAGCCCTGGACAAGATCCAGGAGAAGAAGGGCGACAAGTTCAGCGCCTGGTACCAGCCTTCGCCGGACTGGTACGCCGCGATGTCCTTCGTCTACGACGCCGGTGGCTCCATCGCCAAGAAGGACGGCGACAAGTGGAAGGCCAACCTCTCCTCGCCCGAGTCCCTCAAGGGCCTCAATGAGTACAAGTCGATCCTCGACAAGTACATGCACGGCGACAAGACCAAGGACGAGGCCGACCGTCCGGTCGTCTTCGGCCAGGGCAAGTCCGCGACGATCTTCAGCGCCGCCTGGGAGGGTGGCACCGCCGCCGACCCGAAGAACGACAAGGTCGGCAAACTCGCCGACAAGCTCGAGAACTTCGTGATGCCCGGCCCGTCCGGCAAGCCACTGCCCGTCTTCCTCGGCGGCTCCGACCTCGCCGTCCCGGTCAAGTCCAAGGCGCAGGACGTCGCGGCCGAGTGGATCAACGCCTTCACCGGCGCCCAGGGCCAGAAGGGGCTGCTCGCCAAGGGCAACCTGCCCAACAACAAGACGGACCTGGCGACCCTGAAGAACGACCCGAAGACGGTGGTCCCGGCCACCGCCGCCGAGTCCAACTGGTTCGTGCCGATGGCACCGGGCTGGGGTCAGGTCGAGAAGGCCCAGACCCTCAAGACCATGCTGCAGGAGATCGGCACCGGCAAGAAGTCGGTCGAGGAGGCCGCGAAGGCCGCGGACGCCGCGATCGACAAGGTCATCAACACCAAGTGACCTGTGGGCAGGGCCCCGTCGCATCGACGGGGTCCTGCCGGCCGTACCGGGAGAGGGACCGCTGAGGAGCACGGGATGAGTGCCGCAGAGACAACCACCGCCAAGGTGCCGCCCACGCGGCAATCACCGCCAGCGAGAAACGCGGCGGCGCCCCCTCCAGGGCCGGGCAAGAAGCCGACAGCGGGCGGGGCCGGGGTGCCCTGGCTGCTGCTCGCGCCCTGCCTCCTCATCCTGCTGCTGGTTCTCGGCTATCCGCTGGTGCGGCTGGTCACGCTGTCGTTCCAGAAGTTCGGGCAGCCGCAGCTGTGGGGCTTCAAGGACCCGGAGTCGGTCGGCTTCGACAACTTCTCCGCGATCCTCGGGGACAGTGAGTTCTGGACCGTCGTCGTGCGGACCGCGGTCTTCGCGGTCAGTGCCGTGGTCCTGACGATGGTCATCGGCATGCTGATCGCCCTGCTGCTCCAGCGGGTGTCCGGCTGGGTCAAGACGCTGATCAACATCGCGCTGGTGGCGAGCTGGGGCATGCCCATCATCGTGGCCACCGCCATCTTCAAGTGGCTCTTCGACGCGGACTACGGCGTACTCAACTGGCTGCTGTCCAGGCTGCCCGGCGTCGACATGGTCGGCCACAATTGGTTCGCCAGCGGCCCCCAGGGCCTCGCCGTGATCATCCTGCTGGTCGTCTGGGGCGCCGTGCCCTTCGTCGTCATCACGCTGAGTGCCGGCCTCACGCAGGTGCCCAAGGAGCTGGAGGAGGCAGCCCGCCTCGACGGCGCCGGCGCCTGGGGTGTCTTCCGCTTCGTCACCCTGCCGATTCTCAAGCCCATCGTCGTCATGCTGACGACGCTGTCGGTGATCTGGGACATGGGCGTCTTCCCGCAGGTCTTCGTGATGCGCAACGGCCACCCCGAGGCCGAGTTCCAGCTTCTGACCACGTACTCGTACGACAAGGCGTTCGTCGTCAACGACTACGGCACAGGCTCGGCCATCGCCCTCGTCACCGTGATCCTGCTGCTCGGTGTGGTCGCGGTCTATATGCGCCAGATGCTCAAGATCGGAGAAGTCGAGTGAGCGCAGTGAACGTACGCAGCGGCGTGACCTCGACCAGCGCGGCTGCCGCCGCCCCGCGCCGCCCCCGCACGAGCAAGCTCGGCTGGAATCTGCTCGGCCTCCTCGTCTTCGTCACCGCGGGCTTCCCGGTCTACTGGATGCTGAACACGGCGTTCAAGCCGGCCAAGGACGCCATCGACCCCAACCCGCACTTCTTCCCCAACGTCTTCACGACGGAGAACTTCCGGCGGGCCCTGGACATCGCCGACTTCTGGGGCCCGGTCGGGCGCAGCCTCATCGTGTCGCTGGTGGTGGTCGTCATCGGGATCGCTGTCGGCATGCTGGCCGCGCTCGCCATCTCCCGGTTCGCCTTCCGCGGACGCAAGATCGTGATCGTCGGCATTCTCGCGGTCCAGATGATCCCGCTGGTCGCCATGATCATCCCGGTCTTCCTGCTGCTCAACGACCTCGGTCAGTACGACAAGCTCACCGGCCTGATCATCACGTATCTGACCTTCATCCTCCCCTTCACGGTGTGGACGCTGCGCGGATTCATCGTCAACATCCCCAGAGAGCTGGAGGAGGCGGCGATGGTCGACGGCTGCACCCGCACCGGCGCCTTCGTCCGGGTGGTCTTCCCGCTGCTCGCCCCGGGCATGGTCGCCACCTCGGTCTATGGCTTCATCCAGGCGTGGAACGAGTATCTGTACGCGTTGATGCTGATGAGCCAGCAGAACCAGACAGCGACCGTGTGGCTCGGCAACTTCACCACCAAGAACGGCACCGAGTACGCCCCCATGATGGCCGGCGCCACGATGATGGCCGTCCCCATCGTGATCCTCTTCCTCCTCGTCCAGCGCAAGATGGCCGCAGGTCTGACGGCCGGCGCAGTGAAGGGATAACGCCGACTCATGACGACTCTCGTACGTGGATCCTCGGACACCCTGACCCGCGACGCCCTCGCCGTCCTCCAGCCCGGCTTCGTCGGTACGACCGCACCGGACTGGCTGCTGCGCCGGATCGGCGAAGGGCTCTCCGCCGTCGGCCTGTTCGGTCGCAACATCGTTTCACCAGGTCAACTGGCATCCCTCACCGCACAGTTGAGGGCCGAGCGGGACGATCTGCTGGTCGCGATCGACGAGGAGAGCGGCGACGTCACCCGCCTGGAGGTGCGCACCGGCTCCTCCTTCCCCGGCAACTATGCGCTGGGCACGGTGGACGACACGGAACTCACCCGGGCCGTCGCCCGTGAACTCGGCCGCAGGCTCGCCGAATGCGGAGTCGATCTCAACTGGGCTCCGGCCGCCGACATCAACTCCAACCCCGACAACCCGGTCATCGGTGTGCGGTCCTTCGGCGCGGACACCGCGCTCGCCGCCCGGCACACCGTCGCCTACGTCGAAGGTCTGCAGGCCGCCGGAGTCGCCGCATGTACCAAGCACTTCCCGGGACATGGGGACACCAATGTGGACTCGCACCATGCGATGCCCCGGATCGATGTGGAACTCGACACGCTGCACGCCCGTGAGCTGGTGCCTTTCCGCGCGGCCATCGCGGCGGGTTCCAAAGCGGTGATGAGTGCGCATATCCTGCTGCCCGCGCTCGATCCGAACCGCCCGGCGACGCTGAGCCCGCAGATCCTCACCGGTCTGCTGCGCGAAGAGCTCGGCTACGAAGGCCTGATCGTCACCGACGGCATGGAGATGCAGGCCATCTCGTCGACGTACGGCATCGAGCACGGCTCCGTCCTCGCGATCGCCGCGGGAGCCGACGCGATTTGCGTCGGCGGCGGCCTGGCCGACGAGGAGACCGTACTGCGACTGCGCGACGCGCTGGTCGCGGCGGTACGGGACGGCGAACTGCCCGAGGAGCGGCTGGCCGACGCGGCGGCGCGGGTGCGCGCCCTCGCCGACTGGACGCGGCGGGCCAGGGGGGCTGCAGCGGAGCCGGGCGTGGCTTCACAGGTGGGGACTGCGCCCGGCTCTGACATCGGGCTGGTGGCGGCGCGGCGGGCGGTACGGGTGACGGTGGGACCGCAGCCGTACGAGCCGCTGACGAGCGCGCCCTACGTCGCAGCCTTCACTGCCGTCGCCAACATCGCGGTCGGCGACGAGACTCCGTGGGGTGTGGCGGCGGAGCTGGCGGCGCTGCTGCCTGGCACGACGACGGACACGTATGACGCCTCGGTCGATAATTCCTCTTTGTTGGCAAATGTGCTGGGTGTTGCGGCGGACCGTAGGATCGTCGCTGTAGTGCGCGACGTTCACCGCCACCCCTGGATGGCGGACGCTCTGGACGCCCTCATCGCGGCCCGTCCCGACACGGTCGTGGTCGAGATGGGTGTGGACCGGGCGGATCCGAGGGGGGCCCTGCACATCGCGACCCATGGCGCCGCCCGCGTCTGCGGACGGGCCGCCGCGGAGGTCATCACCGGCAAGGGCGCCGGGGCCTGACCGACGCGGACTGTGCACGAGGAACGCCACATGGAGGCACCCCGCATGTCCGAACAGCCGGGCCGGATCATGGCTGGTGAGATGGCAGAGCAGCCGACGGTGCTGCGGCGCATTCTGGAGGAGGGCGCGCCGAGGATCCGTGAGGTGGCGACGGCGATCGCGGCGCGCCGGCCGCGGTTCGTGCTGCTGACGGCGCGCGGTACGTCCGACAACGCCGCGCTCTACGCGAAGTATCTGCTGGAGATCCAGCTGGGTCTGCCGTGCGGGCTGACCTCCATGTCCACGACGACGGCGTACGGCGCGCGGCCAGACCTGACGGATGTCCTGGTCATCTCGGTCAGCCAGTCCGGCGGCTCACCCGACCTGGTGGCCTCCACCAGGGCGGCGCGGGACGCGGGTGCGATCACGGTGGCGGTCACGAACAACCCGGACTCGCCGCTGGCGGCGGTCTCCGAATTCCACATCGACATCCTGGCCGGCCCGGAGAGAGCGCTACCGGCGACGAAGACGTACACCGCGTCGCTGCTGGCCCTCTATCTGCTGGTGGAGGGGTTGCGGGGCGGTGACGGCGCGGCGGCGAAGGCACTGCCCGACCTCGCGTCCCAGGTGCTGTCGCGTCAGGACGAGGTACGGCACTTGGCGTCGCGCTACCGCTTCGCCGAGCGGATGGTGATCACGTCGCGGGGTTACGGCTACCCCACGGCGAAGGAGGCCGCGCTGAAGCTGATGGAGACGAGCTACATCCCGGCCCTGTCGTACTCGGGAGCGGACCTGCTGCACGGCCCGCTGGCGATGGTGGACAACATCTCCCCGGTGATCGCGGTGGTCACGGACGGCAAGGGCGGCGAGGCGCTCCAGCCGGTCCTCGACCGCCTCCGCGGCCGCGGCGCGGACCTGGTGGTGGTGGGCCCCCGCCCGCAGGTCGAGGCGGCGTCCGCGGGCTTTGTCCTCCCGACGGAGGGGGTCCCGGAGGAACTCCAGCCGATCCTGGAGATCCTGCCGCTGCAGCGACTGGCGTACGAGGTGACGATTGCGCGGGGTCAGGACCCGGATGCGCCGAGGGCGCTGGCCAAGGTGACGGAAACGCACTGACCTGCAGGGCTCCGCCCCCTACGCCCGCAAAAACACCCGCGGGCCGCGGCGCCTGACGGGACCCTCAACCCGTCCGGCACCGCAGCCCGGAGTTGCTACGGCCGGCAGGTGTGCGGTCCCGCGCGGCCGTGAGGGAGGTCTCGACGCAGTCAGGGCAGAGAGCGTCGGGTACCTCGGTCCGCCCTCCTGTGCGGGGAGGGCGGAGGCTTCATATACTCATTGTGGACTAGACCATTCTCGGATGTCCATCCATCTGCAGAGCATAGTTGTGGGCCCATCCTCCACCACGGGCGCCCGACCCACCAGGTTTACCCCCAGGTACGCTCGCAGATGTGCCCTCCATGAACGACCTCGTACGCCAGCACACAGCCCTCAGCGAATCAGACCTCGAGTGGCTCCATCTGCTGGTCTCGGAGTGGCAGCTGCTCTCCGACCTCTCCTTCGCCGACCTCGTCCTGTGGGTCCCCACCCGTGACGGCACCCGGTACGTCTCCGTGGCCCAGATGCGGCCCAACACCGGCCCCACCTCCTATCAGGACGACATGGTCGGCCATCTCGTTCCCCGCGGCCGGCGCCCGCTGCTCGACGCCGCGCTCGACGAGGGGCGGATCGTGCGCGAGGGCGACCCGGAGTGGCGCGAGGAGGTCCCGGTACGGGTCGAGTCCATCCCCGTACGCCGCGAGGGCCGCGTCCTCGGTGTCATCGCCCGCAACACGAATCTGCTGACCGTGCGCACCCCGTCCCGGCTGGAGCTCACCTATCTTCAGTCAGCCTCCGACCTCGCCCAGATGATCGCTGCAGGATCGTTCCCCTTCCCCGGCCAGCAGGTCGACATGGACGCCTCGCCGCGCGTCGGCGACGGACTGATCCGGCTCGACGCGGACGGCGTCGTCCAGTACGCGAGCCCCAACGGTCTCTCCGCCTACCACCGCCTCGGCCTCGCCTCCGACCTCGTCGGACACCACCTCGGCCAGACCACCGCCGAACTCGCCCCCTCCCGCGGCCCGGTCGACGAGGCGCTGGTCAAACTGGCCAGCGGCTATGCGCCCCGCGAGACCGAGGTCGAGGGCAACGGCGGCGTCATCCAGCTGCGCGCCATCCCGCTCAAGCCCAAGGGCACCCGGATCGGCTCTCTCGTACTCCTGCGCGATGTCACCGAACTGCGCCGCCGCGAGCGCGAGTTGATTACCAAGGACGCGACCATCCGGGAGATCCATCACCGGGTGAAGAACAACCTCCAGACGGTCGCCGCCCTGCTGCGGCTGCAGGCCCGCCGGATGGATTCGGCACAGGGCCGCGAGGCGCTCAACGAGGCGGTACGGCGCGTCGGTTCGATCGCGATCGTCCACGAGACCCTCTCCCAGAACCTGGACGAGCGCGTCGAGTTCGACGAGATCGCCGACCGCGTCATCGCGATGGTGTCGGAGATCTCACCGGGCAAGGTCGACTGCCGCCGTACGGGCCGCTTCGGCATCCTCGACGCCGAGGTCGCGACGCCGCTCGCGATGGTCCTGACCGAGGTGCTGCAGAACGCCCTGGAACACGCCTTCCCGCAGACCGAGCACGGCTCGGTCGAGGTCTCGGCCGTACGCGGCGACCAGCGCGCGGACAGCCGGCTGCTCATCACGGTCCAGGACGACGGCTGCGGGCTGCCCGAGGGCTTCGACGCGCAGCGGGCCGGCAACCTGGGGCTGCAGATCGTACGAACCCTGGTGGAGGGAGAGTTGGGCGGCACCTTCGACATGGTCCGGGTGCCGGAGCCGGGCCGTGGCACGCGGGTGGTGCTCGACATCCCCGTCCAGGGCACGAAGTAACGGGAAAAGCGATGAGCCCCGGACCGTGGTGAACGGTCCGGGGCTCGAAGCTCACGTTGCGATGCGCATCGGGGGTACTGCGCGCTGCGGCTCGGGGGCGGTGAGTGCGTACTCGCTGTACGCGCCGCCAGAGCTCAGGCTTGGGGCATCAGGCGCTGGCGTTACGCGCCCGGTTGCGAGCGGCACGGCGCTTCATCGCGCGGCGCTCGTCCTCGCTGAGGCCACCCCAGACGCCGGAGTCCTGGCCGGACTCGAGCGCCCACTGCAGGCACTGCTCCATGACGGGGCAGCGACGGCAGACGGCCTTGGCTTCCTCGATCTGCAGCAGCGCAGGACCGGTGTTGCCGATGGGGAAGAACAGCTCGGGGTCTTCCTCACGACAAACGGCGTTGTGACGCCAGTCCATGGCTGCTACCTCTCCTTGGTATTACATGCAGGTTGCTTGTGAATGTGAACGCTTTCACGAATCCCTCCGTAACGGAAGGGCCGACTGCCAGTTGCACTGGCGTGGTCCTGAGGTTTTGGGAGGGGTTCTGGCGGTCTGTGGGGCCGATGTTGCGGGCCGTCCCGATCGCCATGTAGAGATTCGCAAACCTCGGCGGCGGATACAACCCCTTCCGGAAACTTTTTTTTGATTCCTCGGTGTCGACTAGGTCACAGCCGTACTTCTATGGGGTGGAGCCCAGTCCGTACGTTCGAGATAAAGGCCTTCCGGCCCTTCTACTCACACAATCACACGCAGTGCACGGCGTACGCCTGTGAACGTCACGCTCGTACGGAGCCCGAGGTGGTCACCGTCCATCTGGAACGGGAGCGGAACCTTTGAATTCAAGGTGAAGTCCGTCTGGTCATGCAGAGTGACGGCGTGCTTGCCGCGCGGGCCGCGCTCGGGGGTGGAAGTGAGCAGCTGGGTCGCGTAACGGGCCACGGCCGGCGTCGAGAGTCTGTCCAGCGCGAGCACGTCGAGGGCCGTGTCGAAGGAGGCGTCCGGGGACGCGTACACCGGGCGGTTGCCCAGGTAGGTCCAGGGGGCGGTGTTGCAGATTATGGACAGCACGAGATCGTTGATCGGCTCCTGGCCGGGGCGTTCCAGGGTGATGGTGCCGTGCCGGCGGCGGGGCTCGTCCAGGAACTGGCGTGCCACCTGGCGCAGGTAAAGGGCGTGGGTGGACCGCTTGCCTCTCTCCCGCTGCTGCTCGACCCGGCCGATGACACCCGCGTCGAAGCCGAACCCGGCGCAGAAGGTGAACCAGCGGTCGGGGGTCGCCTCGTCCTCCGAGCCGGGGGTGCCGGCGGCCAGGCCGAGGCCGATCGTCCGCTCGGTGCGGTCGCGCAGCGCGTCCAGGATCGCGCCGGTCGCCTCGACGGCGTCGTTCGGCAGACCGAGGGCGCGGGCGAAGACGTTCGTCGAGCCGCCGGGGACGACGGCAAGACGGGGGAGGCGCTCGGGGTCGGGGCCGTGGTGGAGCAGGCCGTTGACGACCTCGTTCACGGTGCCGTCGCCGCCGAGGGCCACAACGAGCTCGATGTCGTCGGATTCGGCAGCCCGGCGGCCGAGGTCGCGGGCGTGCCCGCGGTACTCCGTGGTGACGGCCTCGAGCTTCATCTCGCTGGCCAGGGCGTGGATGAGTACGTCACGGGTGCGGGCACTGGTGGTGGTTGCTGCCGGATTGACCACAAGAAGTGCGCGCATGCCCAGCAGCGTACCCAGTGGGTGATACCTGACCCAGCCCAGGGCTTCGCCCGACGGCTACCCTGCTGGGGTGAGCACTGACCAGACCCCTGACCAGACCCCCCGCCCCGCCCGTATTGCCGTCGCGGCGGCGGTGTCCGGTCTGGAAGGCCTGGCACTGGTCGCGGGCGGCGTCTACATGCTTGTGATGGGGCTGCTCGGACGGCCGGACAGTTCGTCGCAGGCGGAGATGGGTGGAGTGACGCTGATCGCGCTCGGCACGATTCCGCTGATCGCGGCGCGGGGGCTGCTGAGGCGGCGCAGCTGGAGCCGGGGCCCGGCGATCATCACGCATCTGATGGCGCTGATCCCGGCGTGGACGCTGCTGCGGGCTTCGGGCGCGCTGATCCCCGTGGGGATCGTGCTCGCGGCAGTGGCGGTGACCGGGCTGGTGCTGCTGGTGAGTCCGACGACGACGCAGGCGCTGGGCGTCCGGGGCGCCGGCGCGCGCGACGCGTAAAGGTCCGGTCCGGCGACGACCCGCGTCCCCGGCGGCACCGGGGACGCGGCGGGGTGTTACTCCTCCACCAAGAGCTTTTCGCGGAGTTGCGCCAGCGTGCGGGCCAGCAGGCGGGAGACGTGCATCTGCGAGATGCCCACCTCCTGTGCGATCTGTGACTGGGTCATGTTGCCGAAGAAGCGAAGGAGCAGAATCCGCTTCTCCCGGGGCGGAAGGTCCTCCAGCAGCGGCTTCAGGGACTCCCGGTACTCCACCCCCTCCAGCGCCTCGTCCTCCGCGCCCAGCGTGTCCGCCACCGCCGGTGACTCGTCGTCCGTGTCGGGGACGTCCAGCGACAGCGTCGAGTACGCGTTCGCGGACTCCAGGCCCTCCAGGACCTCCTCCTCCGAGATGCCCAGGCGGTGGGCCAGCTCGTGGACCGTGGGGGAGCGGCCGTGCTGCTGGGACAGTTCCGCCGTCGCCGTGGTCAGCGCGAGCCGCAGCTCCTGCAGGCGGCGCGGAACCCGTACCGCCCAGCCCTTGTCGCGGAAGTGGCGCTTGATCTCGCCCACCACCGTCGGCGTCGCGTACGTCGAGAACTCGACGCCGCGCTCCGGGTCGAACCGGTCCACCGACTTGATCAGGCCGATCGTCGCCACCTGCGTCAGATCGTCCAGCGGCTCGCCGCGGTTGCGGAAGCGCCGCGCGAGATGCTCCACCAGCGGCAGATGCATCCGCACCAGCTGGTTGCGCAGCTCCGCCCGCTCCGGCGAGCCGTCGGGCAGCTTGCGCAGCTCGATGAACATCACCCGCGCCCCGCTGCGGTCATGTGGATCGTGGTGCTGCTTCTCGTGCACGTGCTCGCTCATACGATCCGCCTGCTCTGCCTGCGCCTGCTCCGCCGCGGCCGTCTGGCCGTCAAGTCCGTCCACCTCCGGGTGCGGCCGGGCCTGCTGTTCCGGGATGCCCGTCACTGCGGGCGGCTCGTTCCGCACGGGACCGTCCCCGTTCCTCACGCCGGCCCGGGTCCCGCGCCGCGCTGTTTGTACAGGCTGATGGAGACCGTACGGTCATCGGCGACCGATGAGTCGACCTTGCCGGCCAGTGCCGAGAGCACCGTCCAGGCGAACGTGTCGCGCTCCGGCGCCCGGCCGTCGGTCGTCGGGGCCGAGACCGTCACCTCGAGCGAGTCGTCGACGAGCCGGAACACGCAGCTGAGGACGGAACCGGGGACGGCCTGCTGCAGCAGGATCGCGCACGCCTCGTCGACCGCGATCCGCAGATCCTCGATCTCGTCGAGGGTGAAGTCCAAGCGCGCTGCGAGACCGGCCGTGGCCGTACGCAGCACGGACAGGTAGGCACCCGCAGCGGGCAGCCGGACTTCCACGAAGTCCTGAGTCCCGGGCTCGCCTGCGATCTGGGACACCCTCACCTCCAAGGTGGCACAAGCTCAATCGGGGCTACGGGAGGGTGATCCCGAAGCCGTCGCTACGTACTCGATACGTAGCCGGTACTGGCCCGGCGACGCTATCGCGATCCATGGTGCCCTGTCGCCGGGACCCCAGTCGGTAGCTGTCACTCATGGTAAGCATATGAGTACGCACAGTGGCTAGAGGTCTGCGGCGTCCAATTGCGAGGAATCAGCGGAGGGTTGACGTACCCACGCGTCAGACGATCGAACCGTCCACGAAGCACCAGCGCCAGGCCATACCTGGCTCGAAGCTTCGCATCACCGGATGCCCCGTCTCCTTGAAGTGTGCGCTCGCGTGCTGGTGGGGCGAGGAGTCGCAGCAGGCGACATGGCCGCAGAGCAGGCAGATGCGCAGCTGCACGGGGTGACTGTCGCTCGCCAGACACCCCGGGCAGGTCTCGGTCAGCGGGGACGGCTCGGGGTGGGGGAGTTCGGCTATGTGCGGACACTCGCTCATGATTGCCAGATTACGACGTTGGCGACGGACGTACGTACGGACGTGAGGGACGGCGAAATGGACGCATTGCCACTCGTGGCGCTGATCGCGGCGAGCGCCGCGATCGCCGGGGCGGCCCGCAGAACCCCGGTCCCGGCGCCGTTGTTGCTCGTGACGGCGGGGCTGATCGGCGCGTACGTGCCCGGAGTGCCGGACTACACCCTCGACCCGAACATCGTGCTGCCACTGGTGCTGCCGCCGCTGCTGTACAAGGCCGCGGTCGACAGCTCGTACCTCGATCTGCGCGCGAATCTGCGGCCCATCGCGCTGCTCTCGGTCGGCTATGTCCTCTTCGCGACTCTCGCGGTGGGTTACCTCGCCCATCTCCTTGTGCCCGATCTGCCGCTGACCGCCGCGCTGGTGCTCGGCGCGGTCGTCGCGCCGCCGGACGCCGTCGCCGCGACCGCGATCGCCCGTCGTCTCGGGCTGCCCACCCGGATCACCACCATCCTGCAGGGCGAGTCCCTGGTGAACGACGCGACCGCGATCACCGCGTTCAAGGTGGCGCTCGCCGCGGCCGTCGGCGAGGGCGCGAGCTGGGCCGGAGGCATCAAGGAGTTCGCGCTGGCGTCCATCGGCGGCGTCATCGTCGGCCTGGTGCTGATGGTGCCGATCCACTGGCTGCGCAGCCATCTGAAGGAAGCACTGCTGCAGAACACGCTCTCGCTGCTGATCCCCTTCGTCGCCTACTCGGCCGCCGAGCAGGTCGGGGCGTCCGGCGTGCTCGCCGTGGTCGTCGTCGCGCTCTATCTCGGCCACCGGGCCTGGCAGGTCGACTTCGCGACCCGGCTGCAGGAGGCGGCGGTCTGGAAGATGGTCGCTTTCATCCTGGAGTCCTCCGTCTTCGCGCTGATCGGCCTGCAGTTGCCGTACGTGGTCAAGGGCCTGGGCGGGTACAGCGTCGGCGAGACGTTCTGGTACGCGGTCGGGGTCTTCGTGGCCGTCGTGGTGGTGCGGTTCGTCTGGGTCTTCCCGGCGACGTTCCTGCCGCGCGTGCTGTCCCGGCGGATCAGGGAACGCGAGCCGGAAACCAACTGGACCGCGCCGGTGATCGTGGGCTGGGCGGGGATGCGCGGGGTCGTCTCGCTGGCGATCGCCTTCTCCATCCCGATGGCGACGGCGCACGACCAGCCTTTCCCGGCGCGGAACCTGGTGCTGTTCCTGACCTTCACGACCGTGATCGGGACGCTGGTGGTGCAGGGGCTCACACTGCCGTCGCTGATCCGGGCGCTGAAGCTGCCGGGGCGCGACGCGTACGCCGAGACGCTGGCCGAGGCACAGGCTCAGAGCGAGGCCTCGCGGGCGGCGGAGCGGCGGCTGGACGAGCTGCTCGCGGACGAGCGCAACACGCTGCCGGAGCCGCTCGTGGACCGGCTGCGCACGGTCCTTGAGCGGCGGCGGAACGCGGTCTGGGAGCGGCTCGGGGCGGTGAACGCGGTGACCGGGGAGTCGCTGGACGACACCTACCGGCGTCTTGCGGGGGAGATGATCGAAACCGAGCGTGAGGTCTTCGTACAGCTTCGGGACCAGCGTCGGATCGACGACGAGATGATGCGTACGCTGCTGCGCCGGCTGGATCTGGAGGAGGCGGCGGCCTACCGCGAGGATTCCTGACCGGTGATGAAGGATTCCTGACCGGTGACGACGGCGGCGAGCGTCGTGCCGGGCGGGAAGGTGCCTTCTTCGGCGAGGGCGAGGAGTCCGTACAGCATCTTGGCGACGTAGATCCGCTCGACGGGGAGGTGGTGGCGGGCCTCGAAGTCGTCGGCGAAGGCGGTGAGTTCGGGGGTGGTACGGGCGTATCCGCCGAAGTGGAAGCGCTCGTCGAGCCACCAGGCGCCGGCCGGGCCGCCGAAGGCCTCTCGCTGGAGGGCGCGTATCTCGTCGCCGAGGAAGCCGCCCTTGAGGACGGGAAAGCCGATGGCGCGCTGTCCGGGCGCCAGCCCCGCGGCCAGTCCCGCGAGGGTCCCACCGGTGCCGCAGGCGACGGCGACGACGTCCGCGAGGCCGCGCAGCTCGTGGCCGAGGGCGGCGCAGCCGCGGGCGGCGAGGGCGTTGCTGCCGCCTTCGGGTACGACGTAGATGTCCCCCTCCCGCCCCTTTCCCGAGAGCGCGGGCCCCGCGGAGAGTGCGGCCGTCGCCAGCGACAGGATGCGCCTGCGCACGTCCGGGGCGTCCTTCGCGCGGTATGTCGCGCGGTCGACGAAGACCAGGTGCATGCCGTCCGCCGCGCACTGGGAAAGCGACCAGTTCAGGGGGCGGGTGGCCAGTTCGTCGCCGCGGACCATCCCCGTCGTCGGGAAGCCCAGGACGCGGCCCGCCGCGGCCGTGGCGCGGAGGTGGTTGGAGTAGGCGCCGCCGAACGTCAGCAGGGGGCGGCCCGCCGCTGCCGCGAGGTTCGGGGAGAGTTTGCGCCACTTGTTGCCCGGGAGGTCCGGGTGGATCAGGTCGTCGCGCTTGAGCAGCAGACGAATGCCGTGCCGGGCGAAGCGCTCGTCCTCGACCGCTTGCAGCGGCGACGGCAGTCGCGGCCGCAGGGCCGTGGTGGGGTCGAGCGCTTCGCTGGTCACGCATCCATTGTCACTTCCGATGTCACTTCAGACGCTCGTGGATGCGTTCGCGCATGGAGTCCATCGTGAAGCCCCGCGGATCGATCTTCCCCGGCTGCCATTCGAGGTGGCCGATCACCGAGCGCGCGGTCCAGCCGTGGTGGCGGCAGATAGCCGCGGCCGCCCGCTCGATCGCCTCCAGCTGGACCGCGGGCCACGGGTCCTCGCCGTCGCCGAGGTTCTCGCATTCGAAGCCGTAGAAATGACGGTTTCCGTCGGTGTTCGCCTCGTTGTCCGGGGGCAGCACCTTCTCCGCGATGACGGCGCGCAGTACGTCGTCGTCGCCGAGACCCGCGTGGTTCGCGCGGCCGTAACCGACGAGATGGACCGTGCCGTCCTTGGCGATGACCCCGTGGCACAGCGGCCCGGGCAGGGCCTCGTAGCCGTCACGGCAGATGCGGACGGTGTCGGCGGTGCCCTCGGTGACGGTGTGGTGGATCATCACGCCGTGGACGGGGCCCCAAGGGCCCTTGTGGTTGCGGTTGTGCGTGCGCCATTCGCCGACTTCGACGACTGTGAGCCCTTCGTCGCAAAGTGCGTCGAGGAAGCTGTTTGCGGACATGGGTGAGGACATGACCATCTCCATGGGGATGCGGGGGAACTGCGCGGAAATGCGCGGCACTGCGCTTTTACCCCAACTCCCGTGGAGGGACCATTCGTTCGTACGGCGTGCGAGCCGATCCGGTCAGCCGGGGGAGCGGTGCTCGCGTGTGCCGCTGGACGTGCCGCCGGAAGTGGCGCTGCGCGTGCCGCCGGAAGCGGCGCGCAACATGCCCCGCCGACGCCGAACTAGTCCCATCCATTTGTGTAATGGCATCGGGACTCTCCGTGATGAAGGCTTGTCCGTGCAGGTCACATCCGTGATGGAGAGGGAGTCACATGTCGGTTGGTCCGGTTGGTTCGGTTGGTTCTGCCGGCGACGAGGTCCGCGAGCAGCAGACCTCGCAGCAGAGTCTCGGCACGGCCGCCGCGCGGAACCTTGCGACGACCACCAAGTCTGCCCCGCAGATGCAGGAGATCACCTCCCGGTGGCTGCTGCGCATGCTGCCGTGGGTGCAGGTCCAGGGCGGCACCTACCGGGTGAACCGCCGACTGAGCTACTCCGTGGGCGACGGCCGCGTGACGTTCGTGCAGACCGGCGACCGGGTGGCGGTCATCCCCGCCGAACTCGGCGAGCTGCCGGCCCTGCGGGACTTCGCCGACGAGGCGGCGCTCGCGGAGCTGGCCAACCGCTGCGAGCAGCAGGAGTTCGCGGCCGGCGAGGTGCTCGCCGAAGCCGGCTCGGCCGCCGACCGGATCTATCTGCTGGCACACGGCCGGGTGGAACAGATCGGCACCGGGCCGTACGGCGACGAGGCGGTCCTCGGCGTCCTCGCCGACGGCGCGTACTTCGGCGACCAGACGCTCCTCGACGAGGATGCCTCCTGGGACTTCACGGCCCGTGCCGCGACCGCCTGTACCGTCCTCGTGCTGACCAGGGCCGACGTGGTGAACCTTGCGGTGCGCGCGGACTCGCTGCGTACGCACCTGGCCGGGCTCAGCGCGCTGCCGCAGCAGCGGACCAACAAGTACGGAGAGGCGGCGATCGACCTCTCGGCCGGCCATGTCGGCGAAGCCGTAGTGCCGCACACGTACGTCGACTACGACGCGGCCCCGCGCGAGTACGAACTGAGCGTCGCCCAGACCGTGCTGAAGGTCCACAGCCGGGTCGCCGACCTCTACAACCAGCCGATGAACCAGACCGAGCAGCAGTTGCGGCTCACGGTCGAGGCGCTGCGCGAGCGCCAGGAGCACGAGCTGGTGAACAACCGCGAGTTCGGACTGCTGAACAACTGCGACTACGGACAGCGGCTGCAGCCGCACGACGGCGTGCCCGGCCCCGACGACATGGACGAACTGCTGTCGCGGCGGCGCGGGTCGAAGCTCTTCCTCGCCCATCCGCGGGCCATCGCCGCCTTCGGGCGCGAGTGCAACAGGCGCGGTCTGGTCCCCGACAGTGTGGAGGTCGCGGGCCATCATGTGCCCGCCTGGCGTGGAGTGCCGATCTTCCCCTGCAACAAGATCCCGATCACCGAGGCCAGGACCACCTCGATCATCTGCATGCGTACGGGCGAGTCCGACCAGGGCGTCATCGGACTGCAGCAGAGCGGCATCCCGGACGAGATCGAGCCCAGCCTCTCCGTGCGCTTCATGGGCATCGACGAGCAGGCGATCATCTCCTACCTGGTCACGGCCTACTACTCGGCTGCGGTGCTGGTGCCGGACGCGCTCGGCGTCCTGGAGAACGTGGAGGTGAGCCGCTGGCGGTGACCGGCCCGGCCGGGAAGCGGCAGCGCCCCGCGCCCCGGCTCACCGTTCGCCCCACCCGTCGTCCCGGCCCAATGCCTGGAAGGAACGCCCAGTTGACCATGTCGGAGATCGTCGGGGCCCGCGAGGCCGCCGTCCTCCTCGAACGCACCCGCACGGCCGTCGATCCCCAACTGCGTGCCATCGTCGAGTCGTTGCCCGGATCCATGCGCCGTGTCGCGGTGTACCACTTCGGCTGGGAGCACGCGGACGGCACCCCGGCGGCGGGCTCTGCGGGCAAGGCCATCAGACCCGCGCTCGTCCTGGCCGCGACGCGGGCGCTCGGCGGAGACCCGCAGCAGGCGGTGCGCGCGGCGGCCGCGGTGGAGCTCGCGCACAACTTCACCCTGCTCCACGACGACGTCATCGACGAGGACTCCATCCGCAGAAACCGTCCCACCGCCTGGTCCGTCTTCGGCACCGCGGACGCCATCGTCGTGGGCGACGCCCTGCTCGCTCTCTCGCTGCACATGCTCGCCGAGGACCGGCACCCGGCGTCGGCCGCCGCGTCGGAACGGCTCGCGGCCTGCGTGATCGAGCTGTGCGCGGGGCAGCAGGCGGACTGCGCCTTCGAGGAGCGCGCGCCGCACGAGGTCACGCTCGACGAGTGCCTCGCCATGGCGATGGCCAAGACCGGCGCACTGCTGGGCTGCGCCTGTGCGCTCGGGGCGCTGTACGCGGGCGCGAGTGCGGCGGAGGCCGCGGCGATGGACGCCTTCGGGCGGGAGGCCGGGCTTGCCTTCCAGCTCATCGACGATCTGATCGGGATCTGGGGCGACCCCGACCGTACGGGCAAACCGGCCGGCGCCGACCTGGCGGCCCACAAGAAGTCCCTGCCGGTGGTCGCCGCCCTGACCTCGGGCACCGCGGCCGGCGCAGAGCTGGCCGAGATCTACCGCGGCCCCATGAATTCGACAGCCGTACACCGCGCCGCCGAGGCCGTGGACCGGGCGGGCGGCCGCGACTGGGCGCAGCTCCAGGCGGCGGACCGGATGGCGCGGGCCGTTCATGAGCTCGCCCGCGCGGTGCCGGATCTGACGGCGGCGGGCGATCTGCTGGCGCTGGCGGAGTTCGTCACACGCCGTACGCGCTGAGAAGCGCAGGTCACTCGGCTGTCCTGGCTGCCCGCACCGCCATATCCTGGAGGTATGGGCAGCGAAGGACGCGGAACCGTCCGCAGCCCGCAGGCCGAGTACCGATGCCCGGCGTGCGGGGAGCCTGTCGGCACGGTCATCAAACGACGCAAGACGCTCGGGGCATTCGTCCCGACCTGGGAGCCGGGCCCCTGCCGCAATTCCCGGTGTGCACTGAGCCCCGAGTACCAGGGCGAGGAGCCGGCCGACAAGTCCGGCGGTGAACCCGGTGCTGAGCCCGGTGCTGAGCCCGGCAAGGCGGTCGGCACCGCCTGAGGCATCCCGGCTGTTCAGCGGAAGGTGCTGTACCGCTACAGTCCGCGCCATGTCATCGGAGTCGACTGAAGTCTGGGCGGGCTGGTACCGCGACCGTCGGGGCGCGGAAGCGGTCACGATCGCGGCGCACGGACGGCAACTGCGCACGCGCATCAGGGGCGTTGAGTACGAAGGGGCGACATTCGCCGCCCTGCAGCCGGCCGGGGCCGACGGAGTGCTCTCCTCCTGCGTACTGGAGTGGGACATACCGTTGCCCGTCGACCTGGACGGTGCTGTGCAACGGGCCACGCTCAGCTGCCTGCTGACGCTCGGGGAGCCGCAGCCGGACGGGTCGCTCGATCGGGCCGACCTCAATCTGACCTTGCACTACGGCGGGGCCGCGTATGAATCCGGCGTCGCCGGGGGCGACTTCGGCGACGCACTCGCCCGCATCCAGAAGCAACTGCCGCCGGGCGCGGAGCTGGGAGCGCTCAGCCCGGCCGACGCCTGAGACGGCGCGCGGGCCTCAGCGCAGCCCGTTCCAGCCCCAGCGCGGCGTCGGGCCCGGGTCGCCCAGGTCCGTGCCCTCCGGGTCGGCCGAAACCTCGCGGGCGATCTTCGTACCCCAGTCGAAGTACTCGATTACGCGTCGGCGCAGCAGCTCGTCGTCCGGGAGCTCCTTCTCCACCGCCGCGGTCATCAGCTCCATCCAGCGCAGCCGCTGCTCCTCGGTGATCGAAAGACCGAGGTGGGCGCGGAGCAGAGCCTGGTGGCCGCCCAGCTCGGCGGTGAAACGGGCCGGCCCGTCGAAGATCTCGGCGAGCCAGACGGCGACATGCTCGATATGGGTGGGTGTGAAGTCGGCGAAGACAGGGGCGAGCAGGGGATCGGTGAGGGCGGCCTCGTAGAAGGTATTGCTCAGCCGGCTCAGGGCGTCCGCGCCGCCCACGGCCGCGTACAACGTCTCGGAACGCTCACTCGGACTCGTCATGGCGCCAGCCTAAGCGCGGATACGCGGAGAGGCGCCCCCCACTTTCGGCGGGCGCCCCCAGGGCTGTCGGACCGGTTACGACACCTTGGCGATCGCCGCCGCCAGACCGTTCGCCCACAGGGCGTTCACCCGGGCGCGCTCCTGCCCGTTCGGGTAGGCGTTCTGGCAGGAGGTGCCGGGACCGCCGCCCGACATCAGCTCGCTGCACGGGCCGGAGTAGTGGTCCGGCAGACCGAGCACGTGCCCGGTCTCGTGAGCGGTGACGCGGGTGGAGTTGTACTGCTGGTTCTGCCGGTAGTCGAGGAATATGTAGCCCCGGCCGTGCCCGTCGGTGCTCGCGTACGAGCCGCGGGAGTCATTGCCCTCGTAGTACCGGAAGTCGGGGCTGCCGCCCTCCTGGAGCTTTACATTGCTCACCGAGCTGTTCCAGATCTGCGTGCTCTGGGATATCTGGCTGCGGAAGCTCGGTGCGTTGCTGGTGCTGTAGACGACGGTCACGGCCTGGGCGCCGGGGTTCGCGGCGCGCTTCTGGGCGATCGACTTCACGACGGCGTCGAAGAAGGCCTTGGTCGCCTTGGCGTCCTCGGCGGACCCCTGGTAGGCGGCGTACGAGGACGTGGCGTGCGAGGACGGGGCTGCGACGGCCGTTGGGGAGGCGGCGGTCGTGGCGGCGGTGGCGGGCACTGCGCCCAGCGCGGCGGCGAGGCCGAGACCGAGTGCGGCGGAGAGTAACGTTCTCTGGTGACGCATGGGGGGCTCCTACTACTCGTCCGATGAACTCCGAGCTCCGATGAACGGGTTCGGTAGGGCAGAGTTTCGGGGAGCCCGCCCCTCGCGCGGATGATGTCAACTGCCGATAGCACGAGCCCATCACCCCTGCTTCGACCTGTCCCGGTCCGTCCGCTGTACCCCGACTAGGGTTACTGGTGTGGCAGTTGGTGCGGCCGTACGCTCGGTTCATGGAGCTCGAAGTGAGGCACCTGCGTGCGCTGTGCGCCATAGCGGACACCGGCAGCCTGCACAAAGCAGCCCGCCAACTGGGCGTCAGCCAGCCGTCCTTGACGACCCAGTTGCGGCGGATCGAGAACTCCCTGGGCGCGGAGCTCTTCTCGCGTGAACGCACGGGCTGCCGGCCCACTCCGCTGGGCCGTTCGGTGCTCAGCCGCGCCCGCCCGCTCGTAGCCGAAATGGCCGCCCTCGTCGTCGAGGCCAAGGCCGCCGCGGCGCGCGCCGGGGGCCCCCGATTACGCGTCGGCTCCACCGCCAGCCGCGTGCTTGCCGGATGGCTGCGCAGGCTGCGGCAGCGGCTGCCGGGCACCGACATCTCGCTGCATGTGGACGTATCGGCCAACGCGCTGCTGCGGATGGTCGCGGCGGGTCAGCTCGACGTCGCCTTCGTGCACGAGGTGGAGGGCTGCCCGCTGCTCGTGCCGGACTCCCTCGCCGTACGCGTACTGCTGGATCGCGAGCCGCAGTTCGTCTCCATGGCCAGCGACCATCCGGCCGCCGCGGCCCCTGTCGTGGAACTCGCCGATCTGGCCGAGGACCGCTGGATGGTCGACCCGACGGTGGACGGTGAGTGGGACGGTCTGCGCCGAGTGCTGGTCGCGGCCGGTCTCAACCCCCCGGTCCTGCACGGGGACTACCTCACCGCCGCATCCCTGATCGCGATCGGCGAGGCGGTCGCGCCGTGCCAGCCGACATCCGGCCCCCGCGAGGACATGGCGATACGTCCGCTGCGCGGCGACCCGCTCGGGGTACGGCTGCTGCTGTACTCCAGACCCGGGGCGTGCGCGGAGCTGTACGAGGCGGTGTATGCGGACTTGGAGGCGGCGTACCGGGAGGCGGCACTGGGGGCGGCGGCGTACCGGCAGTGGCTGCGCAGACACAAGAGCCCACTGCTGCACGCGCCCGCGGCCTGACCCCTGTCACGGCGGAGGCACGGACCGGAGCGGAGGGTTTTCCACAGGCCCGGGCGAGTGTCGGCGGCGGCCTGCATCATTGCTGCATGACCGATCTTGAGTCGCCGTCCGTGCGCCGCTTACACCACAACCTGTGGTGGGCTCTGCTCATGCTCGCCATGGCAGTGACGGGGTGCGGGCTCCTCGCCGACGACGCGAAGGCTCCCTTCGCCGCAAGCGAGGAGGACATCCCCGAACTGCCCATCGACCACTACCGGCTCAGCACCAAGGAGTACCAGCGCTTCAACCTGGCGCAGGCCCGCCTTGAGCAGCGCTGCATGGTGGCCTTCGGCTTTGCCGACTTCCCTGTGGACCCGAAGGACCCGCCGCGTCGGACGCCCGTGATCATGCTTGGGCTGGTCTCTACGGGCCCCTTCGGCGTCCTCGATCTCGACCACGCCCGCCGCTGGGGCTACGGCCGGGACCCGAAGAAGAGCCTGCGGGCGGAGCCGAAGGGCCGGGCGATGACCGAGGGGGAATACGGCGTCCTCCACGGCACGGCCACCGGCATAGGCACCGGTGGCCCGGCGACGGTCCGCGGTCGCAAGGTCCCGGCGAGCGGCTGCCAGGGCGAGGCGGGCAAGCAACTGGTGCGCGGCGTCAAGGACTCCACGCAGCTGTGGTCGTACGTCTCGGGACGCGAGCAGAGCCTGGACAAGGCGGTGGCGAAGGACGAGCGGGTCCGCCGGGCATGGGACACCTGGTCGAAGTGCCTCGTGGACAAGGGTCTTTCACGGTACGAGAACCCGGACAAGGCGTTCGCCGACAAGGCCTGGGGACGGGGCCAGGACGGCAATACGACCCGTACGGACAGGGAGCGGGACACCGCGAGCGCCGACGTCGAGTGCAAGCGGAAGCACGACACGGTGAAGACGTGGTGGGAGGTCAAGGCGGAGGTACAGCGCGCCGACATCGACCGGAACAAGGCCAGGTACGAGGCGATACGGAAGGACCAGGATGTGATCAGGGCCAATATCCGGCGGGTGCTGGGCGAGTGAGCCGTCCGGGATCTCTCGCCCCGGGCGGTCGCACGCTCAGCAGGCCGGACCGCGTGGGATTCGGCTGCGGCCCCTGCGGAAATGCCTCGGCGCAATTTCGTCAAGCCCCGAGTCCGGCCATGATTTGGCCGTATCCTTCCGCGCGGAGTCGGCCGAGCCGAGTGCCGCCTCCAGAGGGGAAACGCCGTGCCGACAGGTAGAGATCGGTCCCGCATGATCGCCACGGAGGGCGGTCATCGGGTGACGCCTGCCGAGCTTTTCTTCGACTTGGTGTTCGTCTACGCGATCACCCAGGTCACCGCTCTGATGGCGGCCGACCCGTCGGCACTGCGGATGGTCGGCGCGGCCGTCGTGCTTGCGCTGCTGTGGTGGTGCTGGTGTTGCTTCGCCTGGCTGGGCAATGTCGTACGAGCCGACTCCGGTGCCATGTTCGCCGTCCTCGTCGCGGTGATGGCGGTGGTGCTCGTCGTCTCACTGACCGTCCCGGAGGTCTATGACGACCTGCCCGGAGGCCTGTACGCGCCCCTGGTCTTCGTGCTCTGCTACGGCGCCGTACGGATCCTGCATCTGGTCACGTACTGGATCTCCAGCCCCGGTGACCAGGCCCTCCATGCCACCCTGCGCCGTACCGCGCTGCTGTCGGTGGCGCCGCCCTTCGCGCTGCTCCTCGTCGGCAGCAGCCTCACCGGCGTGGCCCAAGTGCTCGTCTGGCTCGGCGCGGTCGCGATCGACTACTTCGGGATCTACCTCACGGGATCGTCGGGCTGGCGTGTGGCCTCACCGGGACACTTCGCCGAGCGGCACGGCCTGATCGTCATCATCGCCCTCGGCGAGTCCATCGTCGCGATCGGCGTCGGAGTGGCAGACCTTCCCATCTCCACACCGGTGCTGGCCGCAACCGCCGCCGGAGTGCTGGTCGTTGCCGGGCTCTGGCGGCTGTACTTCCGGCAGATCAGCGAGAGTGCCGAGCACCGGCTGACCGAGTTGGACGGCGACGACCGCACCCGCCTGGCGCGCGACGCCTACACCTTCCTGCATCTGCCGCTTGTCGGGGGGATCGTGCTCACCGCGCTCGGCATGAAGACGGTGCTTCACCAGGTCGCCGACGGCGAGCACTACGACCTCTCGGAACCGCTGCACGGCGTGGTGGCGTGGGCGCTCGCCGGCGGTGTGGGCATTTTCCTGCTGGCGGCCGCCGCGATCCTGCTGCGCACCGGTGGACGCAGGTCCCCGGTCCTCATCGTCGGAGGGCTCGGCTGCCTGTGCGCGGGCCTGGTGGTGGTCCTGATCCCCGCACTGGTTGCGCTCGCGCTGCTGGCCGCGGCGGTGACGGCCATGGTGGTCCTGCACAGCCGCAGGGCCGCGGCGGCCGAGACGGGCCCGACCTGAGCCTGGAGCTCGGCCTGAGCGCGGAGCTCGACGGGAGCGACGACAACAGCACCCGGCTCCGCGCGGATGCCGGGTGCTGCCGTTCGTACGCGATGGACGTGACCAGAAAGGTCAGGCCTTCTTGGTCTCCCAGAAGATCTTGTCAATCTGGGCGATGTAGTCCAGCGCCTTCTGGCCCGTGGCCGGGTCCGTCGAAGCCTTCGCGGCCGACAGCGCCTTGAGGGCGTCGTTGACCAGCTGGTGCAGCTCCGGGTACTTCTCGAAGTGCGGCGGCTTGAAGTAGTCGCTCCACAGCACCGAGACATGGTGCTTGGCGAGCTCCGCGCGCTGCTCCTTGATGACCGTGGCGCGGGCCCGGAAGTGCGGGTCCTCGTTGGCCTGGAACTTCTCCTGGACGGCCTTGACCGACTCGGCCTCGATACGGGCCTGGGCCGGGTCGTAGACACCGCAAGGCAGGTCGCAGTGGGCGCTGACCTTCACCTTGGGGGCAAACAGGCGGGAGAGCATTGAGCTGTCCTTCCTCGTGATCGTCTTCTCAGGTGGGACATTACTCCGTGAGTGACCTGTTTTCGCGAGTGCCCCCTAGGGCTTAGGACAAAAGTCCAGGGTCAGTATGGGACTGGTGGCGGAACATACCGTGGGACTCGGAGGTGGCGAATGACTGAGCAGGGGCGGGAGCCGAAACCGCCGTTCGGAGTCGCCGAAGTGACAGGTCCTTCCATGTACCCGACGCTCAAGCACGGCGATCAACTGCTGGTGCACTACGGGGCGGAGGTGCGGGCCGGCGATGTCGCCGTGCTGCGCCATCCGCTCCAGCAGGATCTGCTCATCGTCAAGCGGCTCGTCGAGCGGCGCGAGGACGGCTGGTGGGTGCTGGGGGACAACCCGGGGGCCGAGGGGGACAGCCGGGTGTTCGGCACGGTGCCCCATGAGTTGCTGCTGGGGCGAGTGCGCGGCAGATACCGGCCGCTCGGGGAGGATCAGCGCTCGGTGCGCGGGATCGTCTCCTGGGCGTTCTCCGCGGTGCGGCCCGTGCTGTCGGACCGTTCCGTCTCGAGGCGTTTGCGGGCGCGGTAGGCGGCCACGTTGGCCCGGGTCGCGCAGCGGTCCGAGCAGTAGCGGCGGGAGCGGTTGGTCGACGTGTCGAGGTAGGCGTTGCGGCACGGTGCTGCCTGGCACAGCCCGAGCCTGTCGACTCCGTACTCGGTGAGATGGAACGCGAGCCCCATTGCGGCGGTCGCGGCGTACCCCGCCGTCGCGTTGGAGGGATGGTCCGCCAGGTGCATGTGCCACTTGGGGCGGCCGTCCTCGTCCCGGTGGTCGTGGCCCGAGATCTGCGGGCTGACCGGGAACTCCAGCAGCAGGGAGTTGAGCAGGTCGACCGCCTGGGTCTCGTCGCCCGCGTCGGCCGCGGCGAAGACCGCGCGCAGCCGGCCCCGTACGGACCGGAAGCGCGTGACGTCCGCGTCGGTGGCACGGCGTGCGGCCTGCGAGGCCGGTCCGAAGAGTTCGCGGATGGCCTCGACCGAGGTGAGGGAGTCCTTGTTGCGAGCCGGCTCCTCGGTGTTGACCAGGCGCACGGCATAGTCAGAGTAATAGGCCAGTTCCACTTGTAGTCCTTACCGCGGCGGTCTACTGTCAACGTAACAGCTGATGGTGCTTCGAGGGTATTACGAACGGGAGGCTTCCGGTGGTGGAGACGGAGACGGTGGCCGGGGCGAGCGCCGACTGGCGGGCCTGGCAGGAGAGCTGGGACCGGCAGCAGGAGTGGTACATGCCCGACCGCGAGGAGCGGTTCCGGGTCATGCTGGACATGGTCGAGGCACTGGTCGGCCCCGAGCCCCGGGTGCTTGATCTCGCGTGCGGCACGGGAAGTATCACGGACCGGCTCCTCGGTCGGTTCCCGAAGGCCACCAGCACGGGTGTCGACCTGGACCCCGCTCTGTTGACCATCGCCCGGGGTTACTTCGAGGGCGACGAGCGCGTCACCTTCGTCACGGCGGACCTCAAGGACCCGGACTGGGCGCGGAAGCTGCCGTACGACTCGTACGACGCGGTCCTCACGGCCACCGCCCTGCACTGGCTGCGCAGCGGACCGCTGGCCACCCTGTACGGGCAGCTCGCCACGCTCGTGCGCGACGGCGGGGTCTTCATGAACGCGGATCACATGATCGACCGCACAACCCCGCGCATCAACGCCGCCGAGCGCGCCCACCGGCACACGCAGATGGACCGCGCCAAGGCGGCCGGCGCGCTCGACTGGTCCGAGTGGTGGGCCCTGGCGGCCAAGGACCCCGTACTCGCCGGGCCGACGGCCAAGCGGTACGAGATCTACGGCGAGCACGCCGACGGCGAGATGCCGTCCGTGCGCTGGCACGCCGAGACGCTGCTCACGGCCGGCTTCGGCGAGGCCAGGGCCGTCTGGGCGTCGCCGTCGGACACCCTGCTGCTGGCAGTGAAGTAGCCAGGCGGGCAACACGAGAGGGCGGTACGGACCCCTGGTCCGTACCGCCCTCTTGAGTGCCGTTAAAGGACCTTCGAGAGGAAGGCCTTCGTGCGGTCGTGCTGGGGGTTGCTCAGGACGTCGCGGGGGTTGCCGGCCTCGACCACCACACCGTCGTCCATGAACACCAGCGCGTCGCCGACCTCGCGGGCGAAGCCCATCTCGTGCGTGACGACGATCATCGTCATGCCGTCCTCGGCCAGGCCGCGCATGACGTCCAGGACCTCGCCCACCAGCTCCGGGTCGAGCGCGGACGTCGGCTCGTCGAAGAGCATCAGCTTCGGCTCCATCGCCAGCGCACGGGCGATGGCGACGCGCTGCTGCTGGCCGCCGGAGAGCTGGGTCGGGTAGTGCTTGCCCTTGTCGCCCAGGCCCACCCGGTCAAGCAGACGCTCGGCCCGCTCCCGGGCCACCGCCTTCGACTCGCCCTTGACCTGTATCGGCGCCTCCATGACGTTGGCGAGCGCGGTCAGGTGCGGGAAGAGGTTGAAGCGCTGGAAGACCATGCCGATGTCCCGGCGCTGGGCCGCGACCTCGCTGTCCTTCAGCTCGTAGAGCTTGTCGCCCTTCTGCCGGTAGCCCACCAGCTGGCCGTCGACCGAGAGCCGGCCGGCGTTGATCTGCTCCAGGTGGTTGATGCACCGCAGGAACGTCGACTTTCCGGAACCGGACGGGCCGACCAGGCAGAACACCTCCTGCGGAGCGACCTCCAGATCGATGCCCTTGAGGACGTGGGCCAGGCCGTAGGACTTGTGTACGCCCTCGGCCTTCACCATGGCGGTCATGTCACACCCCCCTGGGGCTGCTGAGGAATGTCACGTTCTTTCTGATCTTCTGCCACGGTGTGAGCGGCAGCTGGCGCAGCGAACCGCGCGCGTAGTACCGCTCCACATAGTACTGGCCGACGCTGAAGACGCTGGTCAGAGCCAGGTACCAGACCGAAGCCACCAGCAGCATCTCCATGACCGCGAAGGACGTGGAGCCGATGTTCTGGGCCGCGCGCAGCAGCTCGGTGTACTGGACCGCGGACACCAGCGACGAGGTCTTGAGCAGGTTGATGAACTCGTTGCCGGTCGGCGGAACGATCACCCGCATCGCCTGCGGCAGCACGATCCGCCGCATGGTCTTGCTGCTGGACATGCCGAGCGCGTGCGAAGCCTCGGTCTGGCCCTCGTCGACCGACTGGATGCCGGCCCGGACGATCTCGGCCATATAGGCGCCCTCGTTCAGGCCCAGGCCCAGCAGGGCGACCACGAACGGGGTCATCACGTCGACCATCTCGTCCTTGTAGAACCCGAGGTTCAGGACGGGGAAGATCAGCGCGAGGTTGAACCACAGCAGCAGCTGCACGAACACCGGAGTGCCGCGGAAGAACCAGATGTACAGCCAGGCCACCGCGCCGGTCACCGGGTTCTTCGAGAGCCGCATGACGGCGAAGACGACGCCCAGCACCAGGCCGATGAGCATCGACAGCACGCTGATCAGCAGCGTGTGCCACATGCCGGTCACGATCCGGGGGTCGAAGATGAAGTCCCCGACCGTGCCCCAGTCGACGTCGCCCTGCGAGAACGAGTAGACCAGCAGGACCAGCAGTGCCACGACCACGACACCGCTGACCCAGCGGCCCCAGTGCCGTACCGGGATGGCCTTGATCTGCTCGGGGTGAGATGCCACCTTGGCGACCGCCGAGTCCTTGGGTGGCTCGTCGGCGGGCGTCTTGTCGAACTTGTCAGTCACAGTGACTGCCCTTCAGTGAAACGCTTGAGGCTGACGCCAGGGATTACTTGCCGGCGTTGACGGTCGCCTCGGTGACGGCGCTGTTCTTGACGTCCCACTTTTCCAGGACCTTGGTGTACTCGCCGTTCTTGATGATCGCGTTCAGGGCGTCCTTGAGCGCATCGCGCAGCTGCGCGTTGTCCTTGTCGACGGCGATACCGAACGGACCGGCGCCGGTCTGGTCGCCGGCGACCTCGAAGTCGTTGCCGCCGCCCGCGGTCTTCGCGATGTACGCGGCGACCGGGTAGTCGTTGAGGTCGGCGACGGCGCCGCCGGACTTCACGCGGGTCTGGGCCTCGGCGTCGGTGTCGAACGCCTCGATGGTGAGCGTGCCCTTGCCGTCCTTGGTGCACTTGGTGGCCTGGGTCTTGAAGGTCTCCTCGTAGATCGTGCCGCGCTGGACGGCGACCTTCTTGCCGCACAGGTCGTCGAGCGACTGGATCTTGTCCGGGTTGCCCTTCTTGACCAGGAGCGAGACGCCGGAGTTGAAGTAGTCGACGAAGTCGACGCCCTGGCCGACCTTCTTGCCCTTGTCGTCCAGGCCCTGCTGGCGGGCCTTGGTGTCGCTCATGGCCGACATCACGAGGTCCTGGCGGCCGGTGTTGAGCGAGGAGATCAGGCCGTCGAAGGTGCCGTTGGTGAACTGGAACTTGACGCCGAGCTGCGTGCCGAGGGCGGCGGCGATGTCGGGGTCGATTCCGACGATCTTGCCACCCTCCTCGAACTCCATCGGGGCGTACGCGGCGTCCGTGCCGACCTTGATCACGCCGGCGTCCTGGTACTTCTGCGGCAGCTTGTCGAAGAGCGGGGCGCTGCTGGACTTGGTGCCGCCGGACTCCTTGGTGCTCGAGCCCGAGTTCGTCTGGTCACCACAGGCGGTGAGCATCAGTGACCCGGCGACCGCGATCGCGCCGACCGCGGCGATCCGGGCCCTGGTTGCGGTCGTACGAGAGGTGTTGCTTGCGGTCATGGTCGTGATCCTCCGGCGGGTGAGGGGGTTGCCATTTCGGGCATTTTGGTCGTTGTACTCATCTTCGAGTGTCGCGACCTTGAGTGTTTTCGGCATCTTGCCATTCGGGCTAGCCCGATCAGGGGGCCGCGCATGTCAAAATCGGGTAACGGGTCACCCCCGAACCCTACGAGGCCGGTACATCAAGGCCGGACCTCTTACGGGAATGCCTTCTTCCCACCGGAAGATCTGCGGTCCGTCTCGCGCTCTGGACGGTTTTCAGGGCGCGAACCAGACGTGTCCAGATATTCGGCCATGAGTCGTGTCACCGCGCGGATACCGACTCGTCTGCGGTGCCGTCCGTCCGGTAAGAAGGACGTTTACACCCCTCATCCGGGGCTCAGGGCGCGTGTGCGGCGCGCCCGCGCGTACGTACCTCCCCCTGCCAGGCGGGCCAACCGCTGAGGCAGGGCACGGACGCGGTGCCCGCCCACCCCTCCTCAACCAGGAGTGGCCACCCTCAACTGATGAAGACTTAAGGGGTCAACCAAATGGCAGCGGAGATCGTCAATCCTCGCAGCGACAGCGGTTCGGAGAGTGCTCCCGAAGAGCCCTTCGATCCGGCCTTCGCGCTGCATCGCGGCGGCAAGATGGCCGTCCAGGCCACCGTGCCGATCCGCGACAAGGACGACCTGTCCCTCGCGTACACGCCCGGTGTCGCCAAAGTGTGCAGCGCCATCGCCGAGCAGCCGGAGCTCGTCCACGACTACACCTGGAAGTCCCAGGTCGTGGCCGTTGTGACGGACGGCACAGCGGTCCTCGGGCTCGGTGACATCGGACCGGAGGCGTCGCTTCCGGTCATGGAGGGGAAAGCCATCCTCTTCAAGCAGTTCGGCGGCGTGGACGCGGTGCCGATCGCGCTCGCCACGACGGACACCGACGAGATCGTCGAGACCGTCGTTCGTCTCGCGCCCTCCTTCGGCGGAGTGAACCTCGAGGACATCTCGGCGCCCCGCTGCTTCGAGATCGAGCGCAGGCTCGAGGAGCGGCTCGACATCCCGGTCTTCCACGACGACCAGCACGGCACGGCGGTGGTCACCCTGGCGGCCCTGCGGAACGCCGCGAAGCTGACCGACCGTGGCCTGGGCGAGCTGCGCGCGGTCATCTCCGGCGCGGGCGCGGCGGGCGTGGCCATCGCGAAGTTCCTGCTGGAGGCCGGCATTGGTGATGTCGCCGTGGCCGACCGCAAGGGCATCGTCAGCCAGGACCGCGAGGACCTCACCGAGGTCAAGCGGGAGCTCGCGGAGATCACCAACCGGGCGGGGCTGACCGGCTCGCTGGAGACCGCGCTGGCCGGCGCGGACGTCTTCATCGGCGTCTCCGGCGGCACGGTGCCGGAGGAGGCTGTCGCGTCCATGGCGCCGGGGGCCTTCGTCTTCGCCATGGCCAACCCGAACCCGGAGGTCCACCCCGACGTCGCGCACAAGTACGCGGCGGTCGTGGCCACGGGTCGCAGCGATTTCCCGAACCAGATCAACAACGTGCTCGCGTTCCCCGGGATCTTCGCGGGCGCGCTCCAGGTCCGGGCGTCCCGGATCACCGAGGGCATGAAGATCGCGGCGGCGAACGCGCTGGCGGACGTGGTGGGCGACGAGCTGGCGGCCGACTATGTGATCCCGTCCCCGTTCGACGAGCGGGTGGCCCCGGCGGTCACCGCGGCGGTGGCCGCGGCGGCCCGCGCGGAGGGTGTGGCCAGGCGCTGACGACGCGCTGCCGCGTCTGACGTACGTGAATCCGACGTACGCGAACGGGCCGTGGCGCACTCCTTGAGGGTGCGGCACGGCCCGTTTTGCGGCCGGTCCGCGCATTGGTCACGGGGGCTTCGTCCGTACGGGTGGTCCCCGGGCCTCGGCAGTCCGCGCGCGACGCGGTGCGTCTCACACCGCCGTGCGGTTCCATCACGTCCCGTCCCCGCCCTATCGTCAAGGTCATGTTCGCCGCCTACGCCGCACGCCTCGACCGTGACACCCCGCTCAACGGCCTGGAGCTGGGCGAACGCCCGGCCCCCGAGGCCCGTCCCGGGTGGACCACCGTCACCGTCAAGGCCGCCTCACTCAACCACCACGACCTCTGGTCGCTGCGCGGCGTAGGCCTCGCCGAGGACAAGCTCCCGATGATCCTGGGCTGCGACGCGGCGGGCATCGACGAGGACGGCAACGAGGTCGTGCTCCACTCCGTCATCGGCCAGAGCGGTCACGGCGTCGGGCCGAACGAGCCGCGTTCCATCCTCACCGAGCGCTATCAGGGCACCTTCGCCGAGCAGGTCGCCGTCCCGGCCTGGAACGTGCTGCCCAAGCCGAAGGAGCTCAGCTTCGAGCAGGCCGCCTGTCTGCCGACCGCCTGGCTCACCGCGTACCGGATGCTCTTCACCAACGCCGGGGTCCGGCCGGGTGATTCGGTCCTCGTCCAGGGCGCGGGCGGCGGCGTCGCGACCGCGGCGATCGTTCTGGGCAAGGCGGCCGGACTGCGCGTCCTGGCCACCAGCCGCGACGAGGCCAAGCGCAAGCGGGCCCTCGAGCTGGGCGCGGAGGAGGCGTACGAACCGGGCGTCCGGCTGCCGCGCCGCGTGGACGCCGTCATCGAGACCGTCGGTGCCGCCACCTGGTCGCACTCGATCAAGTCGCTGCGGCCCGGCGGCACGCTGGTGATCTCCGGCGCCACCAGCGGCGACCGCCCCTCGCACGCGGAGCTCACCCGGATCTTCTTCCTGGAGCTGAAGGTCGTCGGTTCGACGATGGGCTCCAAGGACGAACTGGAGGACCTCCTCTCCTTCTGTGCGGCCACGGGCGTACGGCCGGTGATCGACGAGGTGCTGCCGCTGGACCGGGCCCGGGAGGGCTTCGAGCGGATGGCCGGCGGCGACCTCTTCGGAAAGATCGTGCTGACGCCCTCTTGATGGGTCGTCAGGTGCGCTGATGGGATCCGTCCCATGCGTACACGCCGAACGATCCAGGCACTTGTGGCGGTCTGCTGCACTCTCGTGCTGTCCGCGGCGGCGCCCGCCGCCGCGGATCCGGGTGATCCCGTCGGCATGTCCCGCCTCGATTCCCGTCTCGATCCCCGCCCCATTCCCCGCCTCACGGACGACCGCGGCCGGGCACTGACCCTGCGCGGCTGGAACGTCGAGGACAAGACGAACCGCGGCGAGGCGGCCCTGTCCGCCATCACCGAGAAGCACTTCCGGGACCTGCGCGCCAAGGGCTTCAACTTCGCCCGCCTGCTGGTCTTCTGGGACGACCTCGAACCCCGCGAAGGCCGGTACAGCGCCGCGTATCTGCGCAAGATCGAGCGGATTCTGGACTGGGCCGAGGCATACGACATCCAGGTGCTGATCGACGCCCACCAGGATGTCTTCGGCCCGGCCTTCGGGCATCGCGGCGTACCTGAGTGGGCGACCCGGACCGATGGGCTGCCCTTCACCCCGCACCCGGACGACTGGTTCGCCGAGTACTTCGAACCGGCTGTGCAGCGGGCGTTCACTCACCTCTACGAGGACGAGGACCTGCGGCGCGCGCAGGCGCGGATGTGGCGGGTGCTCGCCGACCGCTTCGAGCACCACCCGGCCGTACTGGGCTACGACCTGATCAATGAGCCGATGGGTGAGCTGCGCGCGGGCGAGGACCTGCCCACCGCGGCCCGGCGCATCGAGCGCGATCAGCTCACGCCGATGTACAACCGGCTTGCGGACGCGGTCCGTTCGGCCGACGGCGGCAACTGGATCTTCGTCGAGCCGACCCCGATCGTGGGCGAGGGAGTCCCGACGGGTCTCGGCAGGATCGAGGACCCGAAAGTCGTCTACGCACCGCACTTCTACAACGCCGCGATGGAGGCGGGGGCGGACTACGACCCGTCGGCGGGCTGGATCGAGTCGTACGAGGCGGCCGTCACCGCATACCCGCAGGAACAGCGGATCCCGGTGGTGGTGGGGGAGTGGGGTCCCCTGAACAACTCCCTTCCGAACATGGCCCGTTTCTACCGCGAGGCACTGGCATCCCTGAGCCGCTACAGCTCCGGCTGGGCGGGCTATGTCTGGTGCTACGGCGGCGGCTACTGCGCCGTTGACGAGCGCGGTCTCTTCCGTACGAACAAGGAACAGACCGCGGCGCCGTACGCGGCAGCCGTCGCGGGGCGGGTCGTGGCCGATACGTACGACCCGGGGTCCGGGACGTTCCGCCTGGTGTACCGGGCGCACGGGCGGCACGGCGCGACGGAGATCTCGCTGCCGCCGAGCGCGTCCGGCTGGCGTATCGCCCTGGACGGCCCGGCGTGGGCGGACACCCGGACGGTGCCCGCGGGCAGGGCGTGCACGGTGCGGGTGCCGGCGCTGCCCGGCGCGCGGATCACGGTCACCGTCAGTCCCCGTACACCACGATGAAGTCCCCGTTGTGGGCCCTGTGTTCGGCGAGGGCGTCGCGCAGCCGCCGCAGATGCGCGGTCGTCAGCTGGAGCGGGGGCTCATCCGGCTGGTGGGTGGTGCCGCGGGGGTAGTCCTTGTCCGGGGTTCTCGTCATCTCTATGTGGCAGCCGAGGATGTGGGTGACCGGGGTGGTCTCGCAGAAGGCGAGCAGCCGGTCGACGGTGGCGGCGAACACCTCGGCGTCCTGGACGTACAGCCGGCCGGGGTAGAGGGAGTCGCCGGTCAGCAGCAGCCCGGTGTGCCGGTCGTGGAAGACGACGGCCGCTTCCTGGTGTCCGGGCCCGGGCACCAGGTCGAGCACCCGCCCGCCGAGGTCCAGTTCGGCGTGGCCGTCCGGCCAGTCCGTCAGCCCGAAGAACTCCCGAACCTCGCCGAGCGACGGCCCGACGACCTCGGTGTGCGGCCGGTCCGTGAACTGGGGGTCGCCCGCGATGTGGTCGCTGTGGCCGTGCGTGTGTGCGACCACCAGCCCGTAATCCCGGCGGGGATGGCGGGACAGCCACTGCTCGATCAGCGCGTCGACGGTGGCGCGCAGGGGGAAGTAGGCGGAGTCCGGGGTCGCGCCGGTGTCCAGCAGCAGCGCCCGTTCGTTCCCGAACAGCAGGAAGAGGAACGGGGCTTCGAAGTGCACGGACTTGTTCTGCCGCAGGATCACGGTGTGTTCGGAGTAGGCATGCACCTGTATCTCCGGAGCGGGGTCGTGCTTCGGGGAGGGCCAGCCGGCGTGCCACTGGACATCGAGGCTGCCGGTCACGGGTGCGGACGTACGGAAATCGATCACAGGACCACGGTACGGCGAGATGTTGTCAACCGGGGTTGACTGTGGATAACTGTCAATGTAGGTTGACATGCATGACCGAAGCAACCGATCTCGCCGAGCGGGCGGGCGACCGCGACCCGCGGGTCGGGCTGCGAGCCGTCGCCGCGCTGCGGCGCCTTCTTGAGCAGCTCGAGGCCGTGCAGGTGCGCAGTGCCCGCAACCAGGGCTGGTCGTGGCAGGAGATTGCGGCCGAGCTGGGAGTCAGCCGACAGGCCGTGCACAAGAAGTACGGGAGGCAGTGATGTTCGAGCGCTTCACCAAGGACGCCCGTGATGTCGTCACGGGCTCGGTAGAACACTCGGAACGGGCGGGCGCGGACTCCACCACCGAGGAGCATCTGCTACTGGCCATGCTCGACCAGGAAGGGACCCGGACGGCGTTCGCCTTCGCGTCCCTCGGGATCACCGACCGGCGCGGCTCGGTGGAGAACGCGCTCGCGGACGCGCGGCGGCGCGGGGGTCTGTCCCGGGCGGACGAAGAAGCCCTCGCGGGGCTCGGGATCGACGTCGCCGAGATCGTCTCGAAGGTCGAGCAGACGCATGGGGCGGGGGCGCTGCAGGTGGGTCCCAAGTCGAAGCGGTGGTGGTCGGGGCACCGGGCCTTCAGCCCCTCGGCGAAGGACACGCTGGTGAAGTCGCTCCGCATCGCGGTGGGTCGGGGCGACCGGCATATCGGGGGCGAGCATTTGCTGCTGGCGCTGACGGCGCGGCCGGGGGTGGTGGCGGATGTGCTGGCGGAGCATGGGGCGACGTATGAGGCGGTGGAGAGGGTGATGTTTGGGGGTGGGGCGGCGCGGGCGGGGTGAGGGGGGTGTTCCCCACCTCGCCCCTTCCCGGAACTGGGGGACACCCCCAGGCCCTCTAGGCAGGTTCGGGGGCTGAACGCCCCACACCCGAAGCGGCTGCTTCCCGCCGCGGGTGGGCCGGGACCGATGCGGGCGGGGCTGTTTCCCCCACCCCGCCCCTTCCCGAAACCCTGACGGGGGCCTGGGGGCTTCGCCCCCGGGCCCCCGAGCGGCAGCTTCGCGCCGCAGCCCGCAGCCCGCAGCCCGCAGCCCGCAGCCCGCAGGTGCGGGCCAGGGCGGGGTGTGCGGGGCTGACGCCCCCACGGCCCCGCTGGCGGCAGCTTCTCGCCGCTGGCCGCTCCCGCACCTCTGGGCGGCAGCTTCTCGCCGCAGGCGCGGGCCGCGGGCGCGGGCCCGGACGGGGTGCCGGGGGCTGGCGCCCCCGAGCCCCCATTGCGGCGGCTTCACGGTGCCGGGCGCACCGAGAAGATGCCATCCTGATTTCGCAGGTCACGGGGCTGGAGTGGGGGCGGGAGTGGCGTACTCGTGCCGGCCGTGGGCGTGATCGGCGGCAGGTGATCGTCTGTCACCTCTGGACCTCGATGTTCGCCAGGACGAGCGGGGCCCGAACCGAGCCGGTCTGCGCCGGAGAGTTGAGAAGCCTGGTGTCCCGCGCACGAACGATGCGCGGGACACCAGGCTCTGCTGGCTCAGTTCTTGCCGGTGACCGAGGCCCCGGTCACCGGGCGCTCCGGGCCGGCAATTGGCCGCAGTCGCCACCGGCGCACTTGCTCAGCCAGTCGGCGAAGTCGGCGTCGTACTTGGTGCCGATGGTGTCGCGGAGCAGGCTGTGGGCCGCGTCGTACTCGCCTGCGCGGTAGTGGCCGAGCAGGGTGGCCACGTCCTCGGGGTGCGACTGGAGCATGTAGCGGACGCCCAGATAGCCCCACTGGTAGATGCGGGTGGTGTCGGCGTTCTCGTAGGTGGTCCCGAAGAGCTGGCTGAGCTTGTAGGTGTTCTTGCCCGCCTCCTCGATCGCCCTGTCGTAGGTGACGCCGCGGTACGAGTAGGAGACGTACTCGGCGAAGCCCTCGACCCACATCACGGTCGGGGTGGTCTGCCCGGCTGCGAAGTCGCCGTACATGTCGAAGCGGCCGTCGAGGTAGTGGGTGTACTCGTGGTTGAGGTTCCAGATCTGGAAGGCGCCGTCCTCGGCCCGCTGCTCGTAGGCGATGAAGCGCGGCTGGTTGCCCTCAGCGGCCGGGTCGCCCTCCAGGTACATGCCGCCGTTGTTGGTGTCGATGCCGAAGACGACACCGGCGTAGGTCTTGTAGTCCGCGCTGGAGTTGAAGGCGACGATCTCGATGCTGGTGTTGTTGTCGTCCTTGACCGGGCCGTTGTCCTTGACGATGTTGTGGAAGACCGGGTCCTGCTTGAGGATGCTGTCGCAGGTGGCCGAGAGTTCGGACGCGGTCAGCTCCTGCGCGAGGATCTTCGCGCTCGGACCGCATTCGTGCTTGATCGTCAGCACGGCGTCGCGCACTCGGTTCTGCAGGTCACAGGTGTCGTACTCGGCGCAGTTCTCCTTGTCGTACTCGCCCGTCATCTCGGCGAGGCCGACCCAGAGCGGGGCGGTGCGCCCAGTGATCTCGCTGCGGCCGAGCAGCTCCTTGACCAACGGCTTGACGGTGTCCTTGAGGCCGGCGTGCTGCAGGAAGCGAGCGAGTTCGCGTCCGGCGTTGCTGGCCAGGTAGGACTTGTCGGTGCCGAGCAGATCGTCGTGGGCGACGGCGAAGTCACGTAGTCCGGTGAGGACGCTCGGGTCGGCCTGCACGGCTTCCGCGAACTCCGGTAGCTGGTGGCCGCGGAACAGCACGGTGTAGGTGTTGTTGACCGCCGCGACCATCCCGTAGAACTCGTCGTACGACGAGTTGTAGTCCTTCTGCAGACGCTTGACCACGTCGAGGTGGCGGGCGTTCTCTCCGGAGCTGTCGATCAGGGTGACCGTCTCGGCCAGGGTTTCTCCGTTGGCCTCGGTGACGTCGAAGGCGTGGGACGAGCCGAAGAAGGCATCCAGGGCGCCCTGAATGGCGCTCTTCAGCGTCGGGCCGTATTCGCCGACGTTCTCCGGCTGGTTGTACTGGATGTAGTAGCCGGCGCGCAGGTACAGCACCACCTGGGTTGCGAAAGTGCTGTTGTCCCCCGGGTAGTTGGTCGCGACATCCTTGAGTGCGTTCGCCACCGTGACCATCTGTTCCTCGCGGAAGAGGGCCTTGGAGTCCTCACCGGTCACGCTGAACAGCGTGTTGATGCAGGTGGTTTCCGACTGCTTGATCTGCTCGACCAGGGCAGCGCCGGTCTTCGAGGTGAAGTCGCTGACGTTGCAGTCCGCCGCGGCCTTCGCCGCAGAGCGGGCCTTCTTGCGCTCTGCGGAGTTCTGGGCCGCGGGGAGCGGAGGGCGTTGCGCGGGGTTCGAGGTCTTCGTGGCCGATCGCGCGGGGTCGACGGCGTGTCCGGGTGCGAGATCGGCGGCAAGCACGGTGGCGGAGGCGGGCTGTGGGGCGGGGGCCGACCTCGGTGCGGGCTTGGGTGCCCCGGCTCCGGCCGGGGCCGCCGTGCCATTGGGGGCGAGCATGGTGAGCCCCAGGCCGGCGGCGGCCACGGTAGGTATCAGCAGTTGGACGAGTTTCCTGAGGGTGGGGGGTCGGCGCATAGCGATGGCCTCCAGGCCGGTCGGCTGCCGTGCGTGGGGCACGGCGGTGGGGGGTGCGGACCGTGATGGCAACGGAAGTTGGGCACTCCCGGAGCTGTCATGGCCGCGGAAAGTGTGACCGTACAATTTCACAGTTCACATGACAGTGAAAGAGGGTTGCAGGCAACAGAAGAAACTGATGAGCCATCAGAGATGGGTCCTGTAGGGGGCCTTGAGATTCCCGGACGGAACTACGTGATCGCTGGGCATGCTCATGCCGGTTTCGAGGGACAACCGTCGTCCCTGAGGTGAGCCGGTGCCCCTCCATCCCCACTCTGGTGCGCGGATTCCGCCCCGGACCGCGCGGGTGGTGCGGGCGAGCAATCCCGGTGGCACGACGGCGACATGGGTACGGGACCGGCTGGACGAGCAGTGGAGTGACGAGGACTTCTCCGGCCGGCCGCAGGCGAAGGTGCGGACGGCGACGGCGGCTTCAGCCTGGTATTCACCGCCGCGCTGCGGGCAATGTTTCCGGCAGGGTGAACTTCACCCTGCCGGAAACCACCGGCGGATCCTGCGTGCCGTGGAGGGCAAGGGCGGGCAGCCGGTGAAGGTGCGGGAGGTGTGTGAGGCGCTGGGCATGGGAGTGCAGCCGCAGCAGACCGAGCCGATGCGGGGCAAGCTCAAGCGGCTCGCAGCCGTAAGGCGGCGCAACTCGCGCGAAGCGCGGTGACCACGCGGCGGAGCCGCATAGCGAATGCAGCGCGGTCCAGGACACGAGCCCGGCGCGGCGGCACCGCGTTCGTGGCCTGCCTGGGCCAGGGGACGTTGGTGATCGCTGCCTGTGGTGGGTTTCGCGGGCGAACCGCGCAACCTGGGCCCGGGCGCACCCCGGACCCCCGCGCCCCGCGATGGACCCGCACCCCGGACCCCCGCGCCCCGGACCCTCGCGCGCCGGCTACGCCTCCGGCTTCCGCAGCAGCGCGCCGATATGCGCCGCCGCCGTTGACAAGTGGCGGCGGGCCTCGCCCAGTTGGTCCTCCGTCACGCCGTGGTCCCTCGCCGCGTCACGGATGTCGTCGCGGAAGCGGTCGAGCAGGCGGTCCAGGGCGCGGGCCGGGTCGTCCGCGGGCAGGGGGGCCTTCGCCCACTCCGGGGGCTCCTCGGCGGGGTCCGGCTTGGAGTACGGCGGCCACGCCGTGCTCCGCGCCAGGCCGCCCAGTTGGGTGGTCAGCTCCGACAGGCCCTCCCGCACGCCCGTCGGCCAGTCGCCCCGCGCGAAGTGGTCCTGAACCTGTTCCTGGACCTGCTTGGCGATGCGCTGCATCTCCCGGCGGGCCGACTCCTGCGCCTCCTTCGCCTGGCGGCGCGCCTGCTGTGCGTCCTCGCGGGCCCGGCGCGACTCGTCCTTCGCGCGGCGCGCCTGCTCCTTCCACTCCTGCTTGGCGCGGCGCAGCTCCTCCTTCGCCGCCCCCCAGTCCTCCGTTCCGGTCGCCTTCTGGGTCTGCGACGCCGCCGCGCGCATCTCGCTGCGCAGCTTGCCCGCCGCACCGCGCACGTCGTCGCGGATCTCCGCGGCCAGCTCGGAGACGGACTCGCGGATCTCCAGTTCCAGATCGGCCAGTTCACCGCTGCGACCGGCCAGCTCCTCGCGGCCCGCGTCGGTGATCGAGTAGACCTTGCGGCCGCCCTCGGTGGCGTGGGTGACCAGACCCTCGGCCTCCAGCTTGGCCAGCCGCGGGTAGACCGTGCCCGCCGAAGGCGCGTACAGGCCCTGGAAACGCTCCTCCAGCAGCCGGATCACTTCGTAGCCATGGCGCGGCGCCTCGTCCAGGAGCTTCAGCAAGTACAGGCGCAGACGTCCATGAGCGAAGACGGGAGCCATGTCAGAGCACCTTTCCTGCGGGAGCCGCGTCGTGCGGGTCGTCCTCCGCCGGCGGTCGGCGCAGCAACGCGATCGAGCCCGACACCGTCGTCGCCTTCAGCTTGCCCGTGCCCGCCCCCAGCGTGCCGGTGATCTTCTTCGCGCCCCACTGGCCGCTGACCCGCAGATCGTCGAAGGCGTTGGAGACCGCACCGCTCGCGGTGTTCGCCTCGACCTGCGCGTCCGCGGGGTGCGGCAGCCTGATCGCGACCTCGCCCGAGACCGTGGTCAGCCGGATGTCCGTCGGCTTCCCCGCGGGGTCCAGGTCGATGACCATGTCGCCGCTGACCGACTCGGCCCGTACGGAGGAGCCGGCGCCCTCGATCACGGTCAGATCGCCGGAGACGGAGTTGTAGCGCAGATCGCCGGTGACGGACTGGGCCTCCAGGTTCCCGGAGACCGTGTCGGCGCGGACCGCGCCGGAGAGCCCGACCAGCGTGGTGTCGCCGCTGACGCCGCGTACGGCCGTCGTCCCCTGGATCCGCGAGATGACCGCGCCCGCGCCGACGACGCCGACCTCGACGGACGAGCCGGCCGGCACGGCGAGGGAGACCACCGCGCTGCGGTGCCAGCCCTTGCGGTCGAGCCATTTGAGGAAGCCCTTCCAGGGCAGGTCCTCGTACGCGACGGTGAGTGTGGAGCCCTGCTGCGTGACGATCAGCGGAGGTCCGTCGATCTCGGTGATCTCAAGGCGGGCGGAACCTTCGTCCGTGCCAACGACGTTGACCGTTCCGTTGACGATGCGCACATTGAGTGCCGTCACGGGGTCGTCGAAGGTGAGCTTCTTCGGCTCTGAGACGGACCACTCGGACATGATGCAGACCTCCCTGGGCGGGCTGTGACGCAACATATCGCGTCTTATGCTCAACACGATATATCGCGGTTGCAGGATGTCAAGCGCTATGACGGGGTATATGGGCGGGGTATCGGGCGGGGCACCGGGTGCTGGCGTCGTCGCCCATGAGCGGTCATACGGGCACAAATTGGCCTAGCGTAAGGCGCATGAACGCGACATCCGTGGGTGCGTTGCTGCTCTGCCGGGCCGAGCCCGCCGTCGTACGACCCCCCGCCCATCTGCTCCGCGAGCAGCAGCTCCTCATCCCGGCCGGCCAGAACTGGAGCATGCTCGTCCCGGAGGGAAAGCCCTGGCTGGACGGCGGCGAACCGGTCGACCGGGTGCTCGCGGGCTGGGCGGCGGCACTCGCCGTCGGCGTGAACTGGCCGGTGCTCGCCCTGTGGTGGGACGGCGACCGCGCCGGATTCACCCTCGCGTCCGGCTTCCGCAGGCCCGTCGGCTACACCTGGCTCGCGGACGGCACGCCGGTCGGCGAGGACGAGGCGATGCGCACCTTCGCCGCCCGCCTCGGCCTCGATCCCGTACTCGACATGCAGGCGCTGGAGCCGCTCACGCTCCCCGACCCGGGGTCGGACGCGCGGACCCGGCTGCTCGGGCTGATCGCCGTCCTCGCGCGGGACGGCCTGTATCTGCCCATGGGCATGACGCCGGGTGAATCGGCCGACCGGCTGCGATCGGTCGCCCGTGCGCTGGGCGCCGAGCCGGTGGAGTGGTCGGGCTGGCGCGACGCCGTACGGGCGGAACTCGACGTGGTCGAGGGGGGCCCGCTCGGTCCATGGCTCCGCGGCCCGAAGGCCCGACTGCTGGGAGCCGCCCAGCTGGCGGCCGGGGTGCCGCTGGCGGTGTGGGGGCTGCGGCGGCGCAGCGGCGGCTGGGCGGTGGCGGGGGCGGTGCTGATGGCGCACGGGGTGCTGGGTCTTGCGTACGACCGGCTGCGCGAGCGAAGGGCCTAGGAGGGCCTACCTGCCCCTCGGCGTCGCTCGTCCCCGCCGTACTACTCGTCCTCGTCCTCGTCGTCCAGCCGCGCCAGCCACGTCGCCAGCCGCTCCACCGGGACCTCGAAGTCGGGGTTCAGGTCGACAAACGTACGCAGCTGCTCGGCGAGCCACTCGAAGGTGACCTCCTCCTGGCCGCGTCGCTTCTCCAGCTCCTCGATGCCGCGATCGGTGAAGTACAAGACATGCTCCTGGTACGGATGGAACCCAAACTCTTCAGACTCTCCAGATTACGGCGACTTCCGGCTCTCGCCTGCAACCGGGCAGGCCAGTAACGTCGTCGCCTCGGGTGCATTGGCGGTCGACCGCCAAGAGGGGGACAGCCGTGAACGGACGCGTCCAGCAGATAGAACTCCCCGGGGGAGCCGTCGTGCTCGCCCGGCTCTCCACTCCTGGCGGTGGATACGGCGAGGACGACGAGGACGTCGGCTTCGTCGAGAACGCCACCGCCAAGGTCCAGCAGCTGCAGCAGCTGATCACGGACGTCGGCGCCTCCGTACTCGAGGCCGCGGCCGCCGTCGGGCCCGACGAGGCGAGCGTCTCCTTCGGCGTCGAGCTGACCGCCAAGTCGGGGGTCGCCCTCGCCGTGCTCGCAGCGGGGGAGGCCAAGGCATCCGTCCAGGTCACCCTCACCTGGCAGCTCAAGGACCGGCGCACGGATCAGCAGAGCACGGATCAGCGCACGGATCAGGCCACCGGCCCGCCCACGGTGCCGCCCGCGCATCAGCTCACGTACCAGCCTCACCCAGACACGACATGACCGACTCCGATTCCGTCATCGATGCCCTCACCCGCGCGGCAACCGTTCACTTTACCTCCGCCCACCAGGACGCCAGCATGTGGGGCAGCGGCTTCTTCGTCGCGCCCGGCTGGGTCCTGACCTGCGCACACGTACTCGCCCCCCATCTCAAGGGCGACCGGACCCGGACCTTCCACCTCAGTGGCAGCGAGGTCAACGACGGCGAACCGCTCGCAGCCCGCCTGGAGTGCTGGCTGCTCGACGGCGAGCCGCGCGCCGAGCAGCGCGTGCCGGTCGAGCAGGATCTCGCCCTCGTACGCCTCGTCGAGTCCGGCGTCGAGCACGAGTGCGTCTGGCTCACCGACCGTACCGAGTACCCCGGCGGCCGCGGGATCGTCCAGGGCTACCGGCCCGAGGAGGATTCCGTACGGCGGGCCGTGCGCTGGAAGGCCGCGGCCAGGATCAACGGCTTCGACGACGACTACGGCATGCGATTTCGGCCAGAGGCCGAGTTCCCCAAGGGCGGCTCTGGATCCCCGGTGCTCGATGCCCACACCGGCGCCGTCGTCGGCATCCTCAAGTCCCGCCGGGTCGGCAGGGACGGCGGCATGGCCATCGCGGCCACCGCAATGCGCCGGTTCGGGCCCACGTACCAGGTCCTCATGGCCGCGCACGACCGCTGGCACGGTCAGTCCCCGAAGGTCACGGGGCACAACTGGATCGAGCGCCAGCACCAGTTACCCGGCGCCGGCCTGCACACGGGTGGCGACCAGTGGAGCCCCCGCGACCGCCGCGAGGCGCTGTTCCTGCTTGCCGCCGTGCATCCGCCCGCCGCCATCCGGCCCGTCGTCGAGCTCGCCAAGAAGGCTCGCGGCGGCGTCGCTTCGCCGCCCGGCCAGCTGCTGCCGCGCAGCTGGCGCGACGGACACGGCCTGCTGTACGAGGCGGGGCAGCCCGTCGCCGCCATCGCCGCGCTGCACTACCTCCAGCTGGTGGTGGAGTACGAGCGCAGCCGCGGCGGCGACCCCGTGGCGCTCGCCGACTGGGTGGCCCACCGGCTCCAGGACGTGCCTCGTATCGTGCACACCGTGGTCACCGAGGCCACCCTGCCGCCGGGGCTCGTCCATGCGCGCACACCCGACGGGCAGGACCGGATAGTCGTCCGCTACCCGCGGCCCGGCGACGGGTCCGCCGTTGTCATCGTCGAGCTGGAGCCCGTCTGCGACGCCCGCACCGTCCGCTTCTACTGGCGCATCCGCGTCGACGACGGCCAGGACGTGAACGAGCCGCTGCACGAGGAGCAGACCGGCGACGGTGTTCCGCCCGAACAGCTCGTCCAGAAGCTGCGCGGCCCGCTGGACGAGGTCTTCGCGTCCGTCGACTCGCCCGGTGCCCCCGCACCCCTCGAAGTCGCCCTGCCTGTCGACCACTTCGACACCGCCGTACACCGCTGGCAGCTCACCGAGATGGCCAGGCTGCACCATCCGGCGTATGTCGGCGTACGGAGAATGGTGGTGCTGCGCGACCTCGCGAGACGAGGGAAACCGGACGCCTTGTGGCAGCGCCGCTGGGAGGGCTTACTGGCCTCCGATGCGCTCACGGCCTGCCGCACCCCGCCGCAGCGACAGGTCCCACGACCACGGCACTTCGAGGACATGCCGCCGTCCGCCGTGCCCGTCCTGTGCAGGCCCGCAGGCAGCGGCGTCGGGCGAAGAGCCATCGGGATGGCACTCCAGGCCGGACTCGGCATCGCCCTGTGGCACACGGACGGCCATCCCGACCACGGCTGTACGGAGTTCTGCGAGGAACTGCACCAGGGCGCTGCCCAGCTGCTCGGACAGACCGCGGCCGCCGTTGAGTTACCCGACCGGTTGCGCCGTATCAGAGACGACATCAGCGGATCGAGGAACAGCCGGCACTGGGCGGAAGGGGTGGCCATGCTCTACGACGACCCGAGCCGCCCTCTGCCCGCCGACGACACCGGACCGGTGGATTCCCCATGAGAGGCCGCCGCCGGGGTACTCGCATGCGCCTCGCGGTGTCCGCGCCGGGCACCGTGGCCGACCCGTGTTTCCGGCCGGGGGGTCCGGGAACCGTCCCCCGGAAAATGCAGTCTGGGACGGCGGGACGGTGGGTAAATGTCCCCCACATGGTCCGCCACGGGTCCCACAGGACCTAGGGAGCGAGCGATGGACGACTGGCTGATCTACCGAGGCGTCGGCGCACCGGATCCCGACCGGATCCGCAGGCTGCCGCCCCCGCCCCCGTGGCGCGCCTTCTCCGGAGAGCCGCTGCCCGACCCGGCCCCGCCGATCGACAGCTCGTCGACGCGGCGGCTCGGCGCGCGTGTGGAGGCCCCGCCCGCCCAGGACGCCGAAGCGCTCGAACTGATCAACGCCGCCCTGTACTTGCGGCGGCCGCTCCTCGTCACCGGCGAGCCCGGCTCCGGCAAGTCCACGCTCGCCCACTCCATCGCCTACGAACTGGGGCTCGGCCGGGTCCTCCAGTGGCCCATCGTCAGCCGCACCGAGCTCAAGGACGGGCTCTACACCTACGACGCCATCGGCCGGCTCCAGGACGCCCAGCTCGCCGAGCGGGGGTCCGACGACATCGGCCGCTACATCAGGCTCGGGCCCCTCGGCACCGCGCTGCTGCCTGCCGAGCGGCCCCGGGTGCTGCTCATCGACGAGCTCGACAAGAGCGACATCGATCTGCCGAACGACCTGCTGAACGTGGTGGAGGAGGGCGAGTTCGCCCTCCCCGAGCTGGAGCGGATGGCCGACCGGCCGGGTCACGACGAGGTGCAGGTGCTCACCGACGACGGCCGCCGGGTGCCCGTGCGGGACGGCAGGGTGCGCTGCCACGCCTTCCCCTTCGTGGTGATGACCAGCAATGGAGAGCGCGACTTCCCCGCCCCGCTGCTGCGCCGCTGCATCCATCTGCACCTCGACCCGCCGCGCGACGAGCGGCTCGCGGCGATGGTGCAGGCCCACTTCGGGGCCGGGGCGGACGAGCAGAACCTCGATCTGATCGGGCAGTTCACGCGGGACGACGGAGACGGCGAACTGCGCCCGACCGACCAGCTGCTCAACGCCATCTATCTCACCCAGCACGCGGTACGCGCGGACACGGGGCGGCGCGAGGAGCTGGCCGAGCTGCTGATACGTCCCCTCGACACCCGGCAGCGCTGACCTGTGACCCCGGCCCCGCGGCCCGCCGCCGCACCGGCTCTGACCGCCCTCGTCGCGCGGCTGCGTGAGGTGGAACTGAAGCCGACCGCCGAGGAGTTGGCGGACGCCCTGTGGCTGTCGCGGTTCGTGCCGCCCGTGGCCTCCCGGCGGCCGGGCCCCGAGAGAGCGGGTCCCGTCGGGCCGCCGCCAGTGGACCGCCCGCCCGTGGAGGCCGTGCCGGGGCATGCGCCCTCGTTGTTCCCGGCCGGGCCGCCGCCACGGCCCCGCGTCGGCCTCTTCGGTCCCGCGCAGTCGGGCGGCGTGCCCGGCGGCGTACCGGCCACCGGCATGCGCAGGGTTCCCGTGCCCGCCGCCGCCGCGCTGCCGGACCCGCTCGCGCTCCAGCGTTCGCTGCGGCCCCTGCAGCGGTACCGGCCGCCCATGCGCCTGGTCCGCCGCGAGATCGACGAGGTCGCGACAGCCGACCGGGCAGCAGACACCGGCCTGGTGGTGCCGGTGCTGCGCACGGTCCGGCGGCGCGAGGCGCGGCTCGCCCTGGTCATGGACGTCTCCTCGTCGAATGTCGTGTGGGACAAGGCCCTTGACGAGCTGCGGCAGGTCTGCGAGCGCGCCGGGGCCTTCCGCGAGGTCGCCGTGCACCACCTGCGCGAGGACGAGCCGACCCCCGCCCAGCTCGGCGACCCCACCGGACGGCAGCTGACCGTGGTGCTCAGCGACTGCGCGGGCCCGATGTGGCGCGGCGGCCGGATGCAGCGGCTGCTGCACACCTGGGCCTCGACCGCGCCGGTCGCCGTCGTGCAGCCGCTGCCGCAGCGGATGTGGCGGCGTACGCATCTGCCCGCGCAGCCCGGGCTGCTGCGGAGGCGCGAAGGACCGGTCGGACGGCTGGAGTTCACCCCGCACTTCGCCCCGCAGGGCGCTGTGGAGTGGGGCATACCGGTTCCGGTGCTGGCGCTGCGCCGCTCCTCGTTCGAGGCCTGGACACGGCTGGTGGCCGGCGCGACGGGGCAGTCGCTGAACGCGGCAGCCGGTCTTGTGCGGGCCCGCCACAGGGCCGCCGCGAGCCCGTCCCGTACGGCACAGGACATCGCGGCCCCCGAGCGCGTACGGACCTTCCGCAGGACCGCATCGCCCGCCGCCACTCAGCTCGCCGTGTATCTCTCCGCGGTCCCGCTGGTGCTACCGGTGATGCAGCTCGTCCAGCGCGCCATGCTGGTGCGCAGCGGCCCCGACGTGCTGGCGGAGGTCCTGCTCAGCGGGCTGCTGCGGCGGGACGGCCACGGCCCGGACGAGCGGGAGGGCGGACCGGCGTACGCCTTCCTGGACGGCGTCCGTGAGGAGCTGCTCGGCCAACTGGGCGCCAGCAGCGCGGCGTTGGTCCTGAAGCACTGCTCCGAGTACGTCGAGTCGCGCTACGGGCGCACCGTGCGCAACTTCCCGGCCCTGGCCGCCGCCTTCCTGGCCGGCTCGGTGGACCCGCACCCACTGCCCCACGCCGCTCCCGCCGGCCACAGCCAGTGGGCGTTCGCGCAGGTCTCGGCGCAGGTGCTGCGGCGGCTCGGCGGCACGGAGCCGGCCTCGCCGCCGGGCGGTCTGCCGAAGGACGGCCCGGCGGGCCTGGTGGCGCAGGCCCGCGCCTGTCTGACGCACTTCGGCGAGTACGGCACCGTACGCGACCTGGACGAGGCGATCCGACTGCTCGGCTCGGCCACACAAGCCGAACGCCGCACTGCTCAACGGGCAGCGCTGTACGGGGAGCTGGCCGAGGCCATGCTGCGCCGCTGGCTGGTGCGGCCGCTGCCCGAGGACCTGCGCGAGGCCCTGGACGCCGCCCAGAACGCGCTCAACGGGAAACCGGGGGCCCATCTGACGCTCGCGCACGTCCTCGAGGCGATGGCCGACGAGGTGCAGGCGGGCCGGCTCAGCCCCCGCCTGATGCCGGAGTGGGTACGGGTCCAGGCGGCCGCCGCGCCCGACGACACGGGCCTGGTGGCGGCGATCCTGCTGGCGACGGCCGATGCCGGCCTCGCCGAGCTGACCGAGGACCCGCCGCGGCCCGACGCCGTGCGGGTCCTCAGGGAAGCCGCGGCGGCCGACCGGATCCGGGTGCTGCGGCGACTCGCCGTGACGGGCGCTCCGTACGGGCTGCGCGGCCCGGTCCGGCCCGAGGACTGGTTCACCGAGACGCTGCAGTGCGCACTCGGAGTCGTACAACTGCTGCTGGCCGACGAGAACCGGGAGTCCGCGCTGCTCGTCAAGGGCGGCATCCTGCTCGAACTGGCCCGCCACTACCGGGGCGAGGGCCCCGTGCCCAGGGCCACCGACGAGGAGGACCGGATCGCCTCCCGGGCCTTCGCCGACCGGGCCGACAAGGATCTGCACGCGGGCATCGACGGGCTCGACTGGGACGCCATCGCGCAGCCGGAGCTCTGCCGCGCCTGGCTGGACTACGCGGACGCCATCGAGTTCGCCCACGAGAACCCGGACGACGACGACAGGCTGCGCATCCTCCAGGCCCTGGACCAGGCGCGCCAGCACGTCGGCAAGGACGAGGAGGTGCAGGCCGACATCCTGCTGCGGATGGCCCGCGTCCTGGAGCAGCGCTATGCCTCCACCGGCGGCTGGGCGCACCGCGACTCGGCGGTGGCGGCCTGGACGGAGGCCGTGCCGCTCCTGCCCTGGCACGACCCGAGCCGTGCCGTGGTGCTCACCTCGCTGGGCAGGCAGCTGACCGAGCGCGGTGTGGACAAGAACTCCGCCGCCGACATTCACGCGGCCGTACGGGCCTTGCGCGGTGCGATCGACGAGACGGCGGCGGACGATCCCGAACTCCCGCGCCGCCGGGCCCTGCTGGGCCACGCCTACCTCGAACGCTTCCGCGCCGACGGCACGGTCGCCGATCTGCACGAGGCGGACTGGATGCTGGGCGCCGCGGCCCGGGCCGCGGCCGACCCCGAACTGGCCGCGTACGCCTGGTGGTACCGCGCCCTGGCCTCCGCACTGCTGGCCCGGCGCACGGCCTCGCACCCGAGGCTCCAGGACGCCGCTGCCCACTACCGCCGGGCCGCGGCGCAGCCCGGGGCCGGTGAGGTGCTGGAGCGGGCGGCCGCCGCCCAGTGGATGCGGGCCACCCGTCTGGAGCGCACGGCCGGCGAGGAGCGCGCCCTGGAGGAGCACCGGGCGGTGCTGTCGATGCTGATCGCCGCGGACGCGGCAGGGATACAGCCGGCGGACCTGATGCGCCAGGAGATCGCCAGACTCGAGGGCGCCTGAGCAACGCCGAGGGCCCGGCTCCGAGTCGAACTCGGTGCCGGGCCCTTTATGGCGTACGACCGGTCAGGCCTCGTAGACCTCGTTGAGCAGCTGCTGCTGCTCCGCCTGGTGGCGCTTGGCCGAGCCGACCGCCGGGGACGAGCCGTGCGGACGCGAGATCCGGCGCAGGCGCTCGGCGCCGGGGATGTCCGCGCCGACCGCAAGGTCCAGGTGGTCGATCAGGTTGAGCGCGATGAACGGCCACGCACCCTGGTTCGCCGGTTCCTCCTGCACCCAGAGGTACTTCTCGGCGTTCGGGAACTTGGCGATCTCGGCCTGCAGCTCGGTACCCGGCAGCGGGTACAGCCGCTCCAGACGGATGATCGCGGTGTCCTTGACGCCGCGCTTGACCCGCTCGCCCTCGAGGTCGTAGTAGACCTTGCCGGTGCAGAAGACGACCTTGCGGACCTCGTTCGGGTCCACTGTGTCGTCGCCGATCACCGGGCGGAAGCCGCCGGTGGTGAACTCCTCCGTCTTCGACGCCGCGGCCTTCAGACGCAGCATCGACTTCGGGGTGAAGACGATCAGCGGCTTGTGGTGCGGGTTGTGCACCTGCCAGCGCAGCAGGTGGAAGTAGTTCGACGGCAGGGTCGGCATGGCGACCGTCATGTTGTTCTGCGCGCACAGCTGGAGGAAGCGCTCCGGGCGGGCGGAGCTGTGGTCCGGGCCCTGGCCCTCGTAGCCGTGCGGCAGGAGCAGGGTGACGCCGGAGGTCTGGCCCCACTTCTGCTCGGCGGAGGAGATGAACTCGTCCACGACGGTCTGCGCGCCGTTGACGAAGTCACCGAACTGCGCTTCCCACATGACCAGCGCGTCCGGACGGGCCAGCGAGTAGCCGTACTCGAAGCCCATCGCCGCGTACTCGCTGAGCAGCGAGTCGTAGACGTTGAAGCGCGCCTGGCCCTCGGCGAGGTACAGCAGCGGGGTGTAGTCCTCGCCCGTCTTCTGGTCCACCAGCACCGCGTGGCGCTGGCCGAACGTGCCGCGGCGGGTGTCCTGGCCGGCGAGCCGGACCGTGGTGCCCTCCATCAGCAGCGAGCCGATGGCGATCGTCTCGCCCATGCCCCAGTCGATCGTGCCGTCCTCCACCGAGCCCGCCCGGCGCTGCAGCTGAGGCATCAGACGGGGGTGGACGGTGACGTGGTCGGGGATGTTGACCTGGGACTCGGCGATCCGCTTCACGACCTCCTCGGAGACCGCGGTGGTGACGGCCACGGGGAACTCGGGCTGGGCGTCCGGGACCTGCGCCGGGGCCGGGTGCGAAGTGGCCTCGCGGACCTCCGCGAAGACCTTCTCCAGCTGGCCCTGGAAGTCCTGGAGCGCCTGCTCGGCCTCTTCCAGCGTGATGTCGCCGCGACCGATCAGCGACTCGGTGTACAGCTTGCGCACCGAGCGCTTCTTGTCGATCAGGGTGTACATCTGCGGGTTGGTGAACTGCGGGTTGTCGCCCTCGTTGTGACCGCGGCGGCGGTAGCAGATGAGGTCGATCACGACGTCCTTGTTGAACGTCTGGCGGAACTCGAAGGCGAGCCGCGCGACGCGGACCACGGCCTCCGGGTCGTCGCCGTTCACATGGAAGATCGGCGCCTCGATCATGCGGGCCACGTCGGTCGCGTACATGGACGAACGCGACGACTCCGGGGCGGCGGTGAAGCCGACCTGGTTGTTGATGACGATGTGGACCGTGCCGCCGGTGCGGTAGCCGCGCAGCTGCGACATGTTCAGCGTCTCGGCGACGACACCCTGGCCGGCGAAGGCCGCGTCACCGTGCAGGGCGACCGGCAGGACCGTGAAGTCCGTGCCGCCCTTGTTGATGACGTCCTGCTTGGCGCGCGCGACACCCTCGACAACCGGGTCGACCGCCTCCAGGTGGGAGGGGTTGGCGACCAGCGAGACCTTGATCTGCTCGCCGTCCAGACCGGTGAAGGTGCCGTTGGCGCCCAGGTGGTACTTCACATCGCCGGAGCCGTGCATCGACTTCGGGTCGAGGTTGCCCTCGAACTCCCGGAAGATCTGCGCGTACGACTTCCCGACGATGTTCGCCAGGACGTTCAGACGACCGCGGTGGGCCATGCCGATGACGACCTCGTCGAGGCGCGACTCGGCGGCCGAGTCGATGACCGCGTCGAGCAGCGGAATGACGGACTCGCCGCCCTCCAGCGAGAACCGCTTCTGACCGACGTACTTGGTCTGCAGGAAGGTCTCGAAGGCCTCGGCCGCGTTCAGGCGGCGCAGAATCCGCAGCTGCTCCTCGCGCTCGGGCTTGGAGTGCGGGCGCTCGACCCGGTCCTGGATCCACTTGCGCTGCTTCGGGTCCTGGATGTGCATGAACTCGATGCCGGTGGTGCGGCAGTACGAGTCGCGCAGCACGCCGAGCACATCGCGCAGCTTCATCAGGGACTTGCCGGCGAAGCCGCCGACCGCGAACTCGCGCTCCAGGTCCCACAGCGTGAGCCCGTGCTCGGTGATGTCCAGGTCGGGGTGCTTGCGCTGGCGGTACTCCAGTGGGTCGGTGTCGGCCATGACATGGCCGCGGACCCGGTAGGAGTGGATCAGCTCGAAGACACGTGCGGCCTTGGTGACGTCGTCGTCGTGGCTGGCGTCGATGTCCTTGAGCCAGCGGACCGGCTCGTACGGGATGCGCAGCGCCTCGAAGATGTCGTCGTAGAAGCCGTCCTCGCCGAGGAGGAAGTTGGCGACGATCCGCAGGAACTCGCCGGAGGCGGCGCCCTGGATGACCCGGTGGTCGTACGTCGAGGTCAGCGTCATGACCTTGGCGATGCCCAGCTTGTTCAGGGTGTCCTGGGAGGTGCCCTGGAACTCCGCCGGGTAGTCCATCGAGCCGACGCCCATGATGACCGACTGCCCGGGCATCAGACGCGGCACGGAGTGGACGGTGCCCAGGCCGCCGGGGTTGGTCAGCGAGACGGTGACGCCGGTGAAGTCGTCCATCGTCAGCTTGTTGTTGCGGGCGCGGCGGACGATGTCCTCGTAGGCCTGCCAGAACTCGAAGAAGTTCAGGGTCTCGGCCTTCTTGATGCCCGCGACGACCAGCTGGCGGTCACCGTTGGGCTTCACCAGGTCGATGGCCAGGCCGAAGTTGACGTGCGGCGGCTTGACCAGGACCGGCTTGCCGTCCTTCTCCGTGTACGACCAGTTCATCGACGGCATGGCCTTGATGGCCTGCACCATCGCGAACCCGATGAGGTGGGTGAAGGAGACCTTCCCACCGCGGGCGCGCTTGAGATGGTTGTTGATGACGATGCGGTTGTCGAAGAGCAGCTTCACCGGGACGGCGCGCACGGAGGTGGCCGTGGGCATCTCCAGCGAGGCGTTCATGTTCTTCGCGACCGCGGCGGCGGGCCCGCGCAGGGGCACGACCTCCGCGCCTTCGGGCGCCTTGCCGGCGGCAGCAGCCGCAGGCTTGGGCGCGGCGGCAGGCTTCGCCGGCGCGGGAGCCGGGGCGGCCGGGGCCGCCTGCTGCGCGGCGGGAGCCTGCGCGGCGGGAGCGGCCTGTGGCGCGGCGGTGCCGGTGGCAGCCGGAGCCGCGCCGTTGGCGGTGGGGGTCGCAGCGGCGGCCGGGGCCGCGGTACCCGCAGCCCCCGCGGCTACGGCACCCTGGGCACCCGCCCCGGCTCCCGAAGGCGCGGATCCGTCCGCGGCGGGGGCTTCACTCACCGGCTTCGCCCCTGCGGCGGTAGCACCCGCGCCGCCCGGCTTGTAGTCGGCGAAGAAGTCCCACCAGGCACGGTCGACCGAATTCGGGTCCTGGAGGTACTGCTGGTAGATCTCGTCGACGAGCCACTCATTGGGACCGAACGCGGCGGCAGGGTTCTTACCCTGCCCGCCTTGGTCGGCCGAGATGCTCGAGTTACTGGGGGACTGAGACGACACGGCGGCAACCGCCCTCTTCCGCTTCACAAGGTGATGGACAGCGGAAATAAAGGCTACGCCTCCCTGGCCTGGAGGTGCAGGCCGGGCTGGTCATCGTCGCGCAAGTCACACCGAAGAGCGTGTTTCGTGCGAAGGAATGGCGGGAAACAAGCGTGGTTCTGCATCACCGCGGGTGCCCTTGGGTACTCCGACGGGAGCCTCGGCTCCACCGGAGCGGCTGACGCCGGGCGAAAATCTGCGGCCGCGGCCGGTCGGCTCGTACACCTGACGGGTTACTGAGCCGGATTGCGGCCACGCCCTCACTGCGTACACGCAGAACGCGCGCTTCCGGTTCGCACCCTACGTCAACCGCGCGCCGCCGGGACCCCCGGCAGGGTCACGAGAATGCGGCAGCCGCGGGACGATTCGGCCACCCCGATGCGGCCGCCGTGCAGATCGACCGCCCAGCGTGCGATCGCGAGGCCCAGGCCCGTACCGCCGTCGCTGCCCTTGCCGTGCGGGGCCGTGACGGTGCCCCGGTTGAAACGCTCGAAGACCCGGTGGCGCTCCTGCTCCGGGATGCCGGGGCCCTCGTCGACCACTTCCAGGTCCAGGGACTCGGGCAGCGGGCCGCGCCGGGCCCGTACCGTCACACGGCCGTGCGGCGGCGAGTGCTTGACCGCGTTGTCGATCAGATTGGCCACCACCTGGTGCAGCCGCTCCGCGTCCGCGTGCGCGGTCAGCTCGGGCGGCGACACATCCAGGTGCAGATGCACGTCGGTACGGGTGTGATGGCCGGACCCGGAGGTCAGACCGCGCTGGGCGGCGGCCAGATTGGCCTCCTTCAGCACGCCCGAGAGATACGGCCACACTTCGAAGCGGCGGGCCCGCAGCGGTACGACGCCGTTGTCGAGGCGGGACAGATCCAGCAGCGTCTCGACCAGCCGGCCCAGGCGTTCCGTCTGCTTCAGCGCCGTGCGCATGGTCTCCGGGTCGGCGGCGGAGACCCCGTCGACGACGTTCTCCAGGACGGCGCGCAGTGCGGCGATCGGGGTGCGCAGCTCGTGCGAGACATTGGCGACCAGCTCCTTGCGGTGCTGGTCCACGGCCTCCAGATCGTCCGCCATGCGGTTGATCGTGGAGGCGAGGTCACCGAGCTCGTCCCGGCGGTCGGCGCCGCGCACCCGGCGGGTGTAGTCGCCGTGCGATATGCCCTTGGCGACGGTGGTCATCTCGTCCAGCGGCGCGGTCAGACCGTGCGCCACGAACTGGGTGATCAGCAGGGTGGCGATCACCGAGAAGACGGTGATGAAGCGCAGCTCCGTCTGGGTGCGCACGGCCACCAGCAGCAGGCCCGTGGTGATGAAGACCGAGACGACGACGAGTGTGCCCAGCTTGGTCTTGATCGAGATGGAGACGGACCGCAGCCGGCTCCGCCGACTGGCGCGGCCGGACGGCCGGTCCCGCCGGCTCTCGCGGCCGGGACGTCGCCCCCAGCGCCGCCCTCTCATGGCGCCGGCGTCTCCAGCGCGTAGCCGACACCGTGGACGGTACGGATGCGCTCGGCGCCGATCTTCCGGCGCAGGGCCTTGATGTGGCTGTCGACGGTACGGGTGCCGGAGGCGTCGGCCCAGTCCCACACCTCCGCGAGCAGCTGCTCGCGGGAGAGGACCGCACGCGGCGTGTTCGCCAGGCAGACCAGCAGGTCGAACTCGGTGGGCGTGAGATGCACGTCCTCACCGCGCACCCGGACCCGGCGCTGGGCGTGGTCGATCTCCAGCTCGCCGAGGCGGAGGATCCCGCTGCGCGGGGTCACCGCGGCGAGAGCGGCGCGCTCCACGCGGCGCAGCAGCACATGCACCCGGGCCGCGAGCTCGCGCATCGAGAACGGCTTGGTCATGTAGTCGTCGGCGCCGACGCCGAGGCCCACGAGCATGTCGGTCTCGTCGTCGCGCGCCGTGAGCATCAGGACCGGGACCGGGCGCTGTGCCTGGACCCGGCGGCAGACCTCCAGGCCGTCGAAGCCCGGCAGCATCACATCGAGAACCATGAGGTCGGGCTGCCAGGCCTCGGCCGCGTCGACGGCGGCCGGGCCGTCCGCGGCCGTCTGGACCACAAAGCCCTCGGCCCGCAGCCGGGCGGCGATGGCATCGACGATCGTCGAGTCGTCCTCGACGACCAGCACCCGGCGCTGCGCGCCGGGCGTGGCCGCGACGCCGTTGTGCGTGGTGTGTGTCTGCTCCATGGCCCCGCCCCTGTACGCGTTCTCGCGAGCTGCATGCCGGTGTAGATCCCGTGTGTAGGTCAGCAGCGTAAGGGCATGGACGGCATCCCGGCTACGCAGGGCGAACGGCGAGGTGGACCACGTCCGGTACGCCTCGGGCAACCCGGATCTCTTCGGTTCTTACCCCGGTGAATCCGGCATTCCGCAACGCATCCTCAAAAGCGGGAGAGGGCTGCGCGGACCACACGGCGAGCACCCCGCCCGGCTCCAACCGGCCCTGGCAGGCGGCGAGTCCGGCCGGTGAGTAGAGGTTCTCGTTGTCGTCGGTGACGGTCCAGTCGGGGCCGTTGTCAATGTCCAGACATAGCGCGTCGTAACGGTCCGTGGTCGTGCGGAGGTGGGTGACGAGGTCCGTGTGGAGGATCACGCTGCGGGGGTCGGTGAGCGCGTCGCCGGAGATCCGGTCCAGCGGCCCCGAGCGGTGCCAGTCGATGATCGCCTGCTCGCGCTCGACGACGGCGATGTGCCGCCAGTGGGGGTTGGCGGCGGCGCGGGCCAGGGAGAAGCCGACGCCGAGTCCACCGATGAGCAGAGCGGGGGCGGTCCGGCCGGCGGCGGCGAGTGCGTCGTACGCGGCGTCCACGAGCAGCCGCTCGGAGCGGCCGTCGGAGGTGTCCATGAGGAAGCAGCCGTTGGCGATGATCTCGTGGTGCTCGCCGCGCTGCCGCAGCACGACCTCGCCGTGGGGGCCCTCGCGGCGGTCGAGGGTGACGGGGGCGGTATCGGCGTGCAGGGGCATCGGCGGTGACCTCCTGGGGGCGGCTAAGTGGCCATGGTCGCGGGACGGGGCGGGCGGGACAAATGGTTTGAGCCGTTTCGGGGCGCGCGGTTTGAGCGGTTTCGGGGCGCGGGGGCTGCACCCGCCCCGCCCCCTCGCGGGCCGGTTCACCGGGTGTGCCGCACAGCCCTCTCACAGCCGCTGCACAGCTGGTCGGCGCAGTCTGGCGTGGCCACGACGCCCGCGCCGGTGCGCGGGTTGCTTCGTGTGGCGCACGTCATAGACGAGGGGGATGGTGATCGCGTTGGGTGGGGGATCGTTCGGGGGCTTGACGAGAGGGGCCTCACGCGTGGACCAGCTGACGACACGCGATCCGGCCACGGGCAGGGAGCTGCTGGGCGGTATTCCGGCCCAGCGCACGGCGCCGGCGCGGGTGGCGACGCCCGCGCTGCCGCCCACGCCCCTGCCTGCCCCGTGCCTACGGCTGCCGCTCTGGCGGCGGGCGCTCCACCTGCTGCCCACGCCGACCGGGACGCCGTTCACCTTCTGCTACATCCTCGTGCTGATCGTCACCTCGCTCTTCGCGGAGTACGGCGACCCCGCAACCGTCTCCTCGCTGCTGCGTGGCTCCAGCACCGATGTCGCCCATTTGGCCGATACGCCGCTGCTCGTTCTCGGCGCGAGCGCCCTGTGGGTCGCCGGCGGCCTGGCGTCCCCGTACGCGGTCGCCTTCCTTTTCGTGCTCACCGCGCTGGAACGCCGCATCGGCGGCTGGCGCACCGCTGGGGTCTTCCTGGCGGGCCACGTCGCGGCGACGCTGGCCACCGAGGTACCGGTCGCGGTGTGGGTGGTGAGCGGGCAGCTGCCCGCCAGTTCGCTGCACCGCCTCGACTACGGCATCAGCTTCGGCCTGATGGCGAGCATCGGCGCGCTGGCCGGACTGCTCCGCCCGGTGCCACGCGTGACGCTGCTCGGCTTTGTCTTCCTGATGCTCGTCCAGGACGCGGTGGCCTTCGAGGATCCGCTCACCGTCTGGGGCCATCCGCTCGCCCTGCTGTCCGGGGTCGCCTGCTGGCCGCTGGTGCGCCGCCGGGCCCAGGGGCGCCGGTCGGTCGTCCAGGTCCGCGGGTCAGTGGTCCGGCAGCGCGGCGAATACCTCCCGCAGGGCGGCTAGCCGCGCCGTGTCGTCGGTGGTCACGGTGTGGCCTTCGTACGTGATCCGGTAGGTGAAGCCGTCCGCGACGGGGCTTTTGGTGGCCTCGCGGGGGAGATGCGCGAAGTCCGCCTTCTCCAGGGCCCGGCGCAGCGCGGCCAGCCCGGCGGGTGTCATCCGGCCGGAACGGCCGGGTCCGGTTTTCTTGTACGTCTTGTATGTGCCGTCGTCCTGGACCACGAGGCGGTCGTTGACGCCGGCGAAGCCGCCGGTGACGGTCATCTCGACCAGCGTCCGCGCCGGGACGGGCGAGGTGGAGGCCGTCGGCGAGGGTGCGCCCGACGTCGACGGCGCGCCCGACGGCGATGGTGAGCTCGCCGAGGACGTGCCCGGCGCCGAGCCGCCGTCATCGCCGCCGTCGCCGCTCGCCGATGCCCCGCACCCTGCCGCGAGCCCAAGGGCCAGCACCATGCCCACCGTCGTCGTCCGTCGTCGCACACGCTTACGGCTCATGGCCCCAGCATGTGGGATCAGGCCGCCGGAGCGCGGACTATTCCGGTGAGCGGGCCGATGTAATGACTGAACACAACGTGGGCTTATTACATCCGAGCCCTGCCGCAAGGCGTGAGCCTTGATCGCTGAGAGCGAACGGCGGCTCGGGAACATCTCACCCGCCCTGTGCATTGAGTCCGTACAGCTCAACTTCACTGCCTAAGGGGAGATCATGGCTGCTGAGTCCTCCGCGTTCACGCCGCTCACACTGCCCGTGCTGCCGCTCGACGACGAGGTCGTGCTGCCCGGAATGGTGGTGCCGCTCGACCTGTCCGACACCGACGTACGAGCCGCGGTGGAGGCCGCTCAGGCCGCCGCCCGATCCAGTGGTGCAAGCAAGCCCACGGTCCTGCTTGTTCCGCGCATCGACGGGAACTACCCCGGGATCGGCGTGCTGGGCACCGTCGAGCAGGTCGGCCGGCTCTCCGACGGCGACCCCGGCGCGCTCATCCGCGGCCGCGGCCGGGTGAAGATCGGCGCCGGCACCACGGGTCCGGGCGCGGCTCTCTGGGTCGAAGGCTCCCGTATCGAGGAGAGCGTGCCCGAACCGCTGCCCGGCCAGCTCGCCGACCTGGTCAAGGAGTACAAGGCGCTGGCCACCGACTGGCTGAAGAAGCGCGGCGCCTGGCAGGTCGTGGACCGCGTCCAGCAGATCGACGACGTCTCGCAGCTCGCGGACAACGCCGGCTACTCACCGTTCCTGACCACCGCACAGAAGATCGAACTGCTGGAGACCGCCGACCCGGTGGCCCGGCTCAAGCTCGCCACCGAGCAGCTGCGCGAGCACCTCGCCGAACAGGACGTCGCCGAGTCCATCGCCAAGGACGTCCAGGAAGGCGTCGACAAGCAGCAGCGCGAATTCCTGCTGCGCCGCCAGCTCGAAGCCGTACGCAAGGAACTGCGCGAGCTCAACGGCGAGGGCGGCGAGGACGAGTCCGACGACTACCGCGCCCGCGTCGAGGCCGCGGACCTGCCCGAGAAGGTACGCGAAGCCGCCCTCAAGGAGGTCGAGAAGCTGGAGCGGTCCAGCGACCAGAACCCCGAGGGCTCCTGGATCCGCACCTGGCTGGACACCGTCCTCGAACTGCCGTGGAACGAGCGAACTGATGACAGCGCGGCCGGGTACGACATCCAGGGCGCCAAGTCGATCCTGGACGCCGAGCACGCGGGCCTTCAGGACGTGAAGGAACGGATCACCGAATACCTGGCGGTGCGCAAGCGGCGCGCCGACCGGGGGCTCGGCGTGGTCGGCGGGCGGCGCGGGGGCGCGGTTCTCGCCCTCGTCGGCCCGCCGGGAGTCGGCAAGACCTCGCTCGGCGAGTCCGTCGCGCACGCGATGGGGCGGAAGTTCGTCCGGGTCGCGCTCGGCGGCGTCCGGGACGAGGCGGAGATCCGCGGACACCGGCGTACGTACGTCGGGGCGCTGCCCGGCCGTATCGTCCGGGCGATCAAGGAGGCCGGTTCGATGAACCCGGTCGTCCTGCTCGACGAGATCGACAAGGTCGGCTCCGACTTCCGGGGCGACCCGGCGGCCGCCCTGCTCGAAGTGCTGGACCCGGCGCAGAACCACACCTTCCGCGACCACTACCTGGAGGTCGAACTCGACCTGTCCGACGTGGTGTTCCTGGCCACGGCGAACGTCCTCGAAGCCATCCCGGAGGCCCTCGTCGACCGGATGGAGCTGGTCAGGCTCGACGGCTACACCGAGGACGAGAAGGTCGTCATCGCGCGGGACCACCTGCTGCCGCGCCAGCTGGAGCGGGCGGGTCTGGAGCCCGGCGAGGTCGTCCTGGAGGTCTCGGCGCTGCGCAAGCTGGCCGGCGAGTACACACGGGAGGCGGGCGTCCGTAACCTCGAGCGTTCGGTGGCCAGGCTGCTGCGCAAGGTGGCGGCACAGCACGAACTGGGCGAGCGCGAGCTGCCGTTCACGATCGCCGACACCGATCTGCGGGCGCTCATCGGACGGCCGCACCATGTGCCCGAGTCCGCGCAGGACCCGGCCGAGCGCCGGACCGCCGTGCCCGGTGTGGCCACCGGTCTCGCGGTCACCGGCGCGGGTGGCGACGTGCTGTTCGTCGAGGCGTCGCTGGCCGACCCGGAGACGGGCGCGGCGGGGCTGACGCTCACCGGGCAGCTCGGCGACGTGATGAAGGAGTCCGCGCAGATCGCGCTCTCCTTCCTCCGCTCGCACGGCGCCGAACTGGAGCTGCCCGTGGCCGATCTGAAGGACCGGGGCGTGCACATCCACTTCCCGGCGGGCGCGGTGCCGAAGGACGGGCCGAGCGCGGGCATCACCATGACGTCTGCGCTGGCGTCGCTGCTTTCCGGACGCCAGGTGCGTACGGATGTGGCGATGACGGGTGAGGTGTCACTGACCGGGCGGGTGCTGCCCATCGGCGGTCTGAAGCAGAAGCTCCTCGCCGCACACCGGGCCGGGATCACGACGGTCGTGATCCCCAAGCGGAACGAGCCCGACCTGGACGACGTCCCGGCCGAGATCCTGGACAAGCTGGAGGTCCACCCGGTGACGGATGTCCGGCAGGTGCTTCAGATCGCGCTCTCGCCGGCCGAGATGCCGGTGACGGCCGCGGCCTGATCCCCGGCCTGATGCCTGATCCGCGGCCTGATCCACGGCCGAAGGGCCCGGCGGCACGCCTGCCGCCGGGCCTTCGCGCTATCTGCCCGCGGCCTCTTCGTACAGCTCGCGGGTGCGGTCGTCGAAGAGGGCGGCCGTCGACTCGCTGTCGGTGTCGCCACCGCTCAGCACGCCGATGAGCCGGCCCTGGTGCTTGGCGTCCCGATAGTCCGCCAGCCAGGGGCCGCCGCTGGTGCCCTCCCAGAAGCCCGCGCACTCCATGAGCAACGTCTGAGGCAGGTCCGGGTCGGGGCGGGTGTCGGTGGTGCAGGCGATGGGGAGGTTGCCCGGGTTGTGCTGCTTGTTGGGATAGCCGACGACGGTGACCCGCCGGTCGGGCGCCGACGACCAGTCGGGGGTGGCGGCGCCGACGACCTTCTGCACCTGACGGCCCCTGGCATCCGGCGCCAGGGTCAAAAACGCGTAGTCGGCGGCATCGGCGTCCTCGGCGTCGTCGGTCCAGCGCTCGTCGAGGTGTACGGAGCCGACCTTCCAGCGCCCGTACGGATAGGTCCCCTTGCCCTGCCCCGTGAACCCGGGCGCGAACTCCAGCTCGCCCGGCTCGTAGGCGGGATCGCCACCGGCGTCCTGGAGACAGTGCGCTGCGGTGGCGATGACGTTTCCCTTGGGGCTGTTCACGACGCTGGCGGTACAGAAGTGCTCGCCCTGCGAGTCGATGAGCACGCCGACGGAGGAGGCCCCGGCGAAAGCAACCGCCGACGACCGCGGCTCGGGCGCGGCGGCGCGCGCAGCGGACTCGCCGGACCCGGTGGCCTTGGGGCGGGTGGCGGAGGACGCGGGCCCGGCACAGGAGTTCAGGGTCAGCCCGAGCAGCACGACGAGCAGAAATGGACGCGCGCGTCTGCCGCCTGCGCGGACGGCGCTGCCTGCGCGCCGCTTGCGACCGTCCGCGCGGGCCACGGCGGCCCCGTCCGGCGGGCGCGTCGCGTCGCGGTCCCGGGATGCCCGGTCCGTCGCGGCGGCCCCGTCCGCCTGGCGCGCCCCGTCCCGGCCCATGCCCCGCCCAGCGGGCGTCGTGGTTGTCGTGCTCGTACGGCTGTGCCACGTCATTCGGACATCTTGCCCGGTTGTGGCTGTCAGTCCAGCCAACCCCTCAACGTCGCCTGCGCTCCCGCCTGGAAGCGGGTCTCCGCGCCCAGTGTCTCCAGCAGGCTGCTGATCCGCCGGCGGGCCGTGTGGACGTGGACGCCCAGACGGCGCGCGATTGCCTCGTCCTTCAGGCCCGCCGCCAGCAGACCCAGCAGCTCCTTCTGCGCCTTCGGGAGCGCGGCGCACGCCCCGCCCGTGCCGCCGAGTGGGGTGGCCCGGTCCCAGACCGTTTCGAACAGCGGCATCAGCGCGTTGCGCAGCAGCGCGTCGCCCACCACCAGCGCGGTGGCCCTGGGGTCCGCCGCGTCCGTCGGCGGGAGCAGGGTGATCCGCCGGTCCACGGCGATCAGCTTGGTGGGGACCGCGGTCGCCACCCGTGCCCGCAGACCCTGTTCGACCAGGACCGTCACCGAGCGCATCCGCCCGGGAGAGGCCAGCCCGTCCCGGTCCAGGACGGTCCGTACCTCCACACCCCGGTCGAGGAGCGCTTCGATGTCCAGCCCCGGTGTGCGGGAACTGTCGTCACCCCGTGGTCCCTTCACATACGGCGGGCGGTCCAGGATCGCCACCTCCCGCTCCGCCGACGCCAGCAGATACTCCGCCCGCTCGCCGATCGCCCGCGGGCCCGTCACCACCTCGATACCGCACTCGGGCGCGCTGGGTGACCCGGACATCAGCCGGCCCGCCAGCTGGTCCGCGGTCATCCGTAATCGCTCCAACTCGGCGGAGCGTAAGTGCAGTTCGGCCTGGCGGCGGTGGATGAGCGTACGGATCGCGGCGGCGGGTGCGGCCGGATGCGGCAGCCCGTCCCCGACCGCGGGCAGCGCGAGGCCGTGCTCGACCAGCCGGCCGAGCAGCAGGTCGAGCCGTTCCCTCGGCAGCCCGAGCAGCCGTGCCAACTCCTCCGCCCCGGCGGCCCGTTCCTTGAGCAGTGCCTCATAGGTGCGTTCCTCGGCCTCCCCCAGGCCAAGGGTGTGCAATTCCCCCTCGGTCATGCCTCGGATTCTCACTCCCTCTTCACGGGCCACACAAGTGTGCGTGTCCACTTGTCAACACGTCGGCCACATTGATCGGTTGGTGTCCCCCGGGTTGCATGGCCATGACCACCTTTACGGCTTGACCAGCACGTGGGAGGGGTACGAACTGTGCGCAAGGCCAGAACAAGCACACAGAGATCGGGCATGACCAGGGGGACCGGTCTCGCCACTCTGCTCGGCGTCGCCGGGCTGTTGCTCACCGCGGTACCGGCGCAGGCGGTCACCCCGCCGGCCGTCGCACCGCCCGCCGATGTCATCCCGGGGGCCGAGACGGCCACCCCGTCGCTCGTCGACGGAATCCGGGAGGCGGCGGACGCCAAGGCCAGCCCCGCCGACGCGGCCCGCGGCCATCTCGCCGCCAAGGAAAGCCGCTACAAGATCGCCGACGCGCGGCGCGACCTCGCGCCGCTGGGCACCGTCAAACATGGCTCGGAAGAGACCGTGCGGCTGCAGCAGAAGCACCACGGCATCCCGGTGTTCGGCGGCCAGTACGTGGTCCGGATGGAGACCAAGGGCGGCAAGCGCGTCGTCACCGGCACCTCCGGCAAGTACTTCACCGGCCTGAAGACGGACACGAAGGCGACGGTCAGCAAGGAGACCGCGGAGCGCCGCGCCCTCGCGGCGACCGCCAGACGCCTCGGCGGCAAGACGCTGAGCAAGGCCGACGCGATACGCGGCAAGGGGGCCAGGTCCGCCAAGGCGGCCGCGCTCACGGCGACGGTCGGCGGCCTCGTGGTGGTCCCGCGCGGCGAGGGCGTACTGGCCCACCACGTGACCGTACGCGGCACGAACCCCAGCACCGGCGAACCGGTGCTGCAGCAGGTCTACATCGATGCCCACGCCGGCTACCCGGTGCTCCAGTTCAGCGGCATCAAGACGCTGACGGCGACGCCGAACGCGGCGTCCGGCGGCACGGCGAAGGCGGCTCCCACGGGCAGTGCCCGCGCGGCCGCGGCCGACCCCGGCACCCTCGTCACGGGCAGTGGCGTCAAGCTCGACAGCGCGAAGGTGGACCTCGACCTCTACCTCGACTCCGCCGCCAACACGTATGTGATGTCCGACCGCTCGCGGATGGTGGACACCAGCAAGAACTCCCTCACCACCTGGGACGCCCGCGGCCGCGACGTCAGCGAGGTGTCCGGCGCCTGGCCGGCCGGGCTGAAGGAGTTCAGCGGCCCGGCCAAGGAATTCGGCAAGGACGCCACCGAGGCCGGCGCGGTGGACGCCCACTGGGCGGCCGGGAAGGTCTACGACTACTACCGCAAGAACCATGCCCGCGACAGCCTCGACGGCCGCGGCATGACCATCAACTCGCTGGTCGGCGTGACCTACTTCGGCGGTCCGTACGTCAACGCCTTCTGGGACGGCCAGAAGATGGTCTACGGCAGCGGCGACGAGGAGTACAAGCCGCTCTCCGCCGACCTCGACGTGGTGGGCCACGAGATGACGCACGGTGTCGTCGAGAGCACCGCCAACCTCGTCTACGCCGGCCAGTCCGGTGCGCTCAACGAGGCGCTCGCCGACTACTTCGGCAACGCGATCGACACCACCGCCTCCGGCGTCTCGATGGACGACCCGGACGCCGGTCTGATCGGCGAGGACCTCTGCCGTACGACCAAGCCGCGCGACTGCGCCTTCCGAAACCTCAACGACGGCGCGACCACCTCGAAGAACTTCCTCGGGGTCACCTTCGCCGCCGACAACGGCGGTGTGCACCTCAACTCCACCATCTTCTCCGGCGCCCTGTGGGACCTGCGCCAGGACGTGGGCGGGCAGCTCGCCGACCGCATCGTCTACAAGGCGCTCTCCGAGTACATGACGCCGCTCGACGGCTTCACGGACGGCCGCAACGCCGTGCTCGCGGCGGCCAAGGACCTCGGCGTCAGCGCCAAGGAGCTCACCGCGGTGAAGCGCTCCTTCAACGCCCACGGCATCGTCCCCGGCTGGGAGGACGCCCTCGGCGTCGACTCCGACCAGCTCCTCGGCAAGGTCAACACGGCCGGCACCGGAGCGCAGGCGGGCGGCGGCTGGTGGACCGCCTCCCAGTCCAACGACGACGGCTCGGAGCCGTACTCCGTGTACGCGGGGCGTACGGACGGCAAGGGCGCGCCGAAGCTGATCAGCCCCAACGACGGGCGCTACCACGTGTACCCGGCGACCGACGGCAAGACGGTCGTCTGGGCGGCGTACGGCACGACCAGCCTCGACATCCTCTCCCGCCCCCTCGCGGGCGGTCCGATCAAGAAGCTCTACACCTCGACCACCGACGTCGGCGGCCTGCGGGTGGAGAACGGCGTCGTCGTCTTCGAGAGCTTCGGGATCTTCGGCGACCGGCACGTGGGCTATCTGCGCCCGGGCGACCGCACGCCCACCTTCGTGGACGGCGCGGGCTGGGAGATCCTCACCGCGCTCCCGTCGATCAAGAACGGGAAGCTCGCCTACGCCAAGCTGTATCCGACCCCGGAGGACTACAAGCTGGGCGTCGAGGTCTACGACCTCAAGACCGGCAAGGCCGCCCTCGCGGAGCAGCTCGGCGAGCCGCAGATCCTCGGCCAGACCGGAATCAACTCCACGCACGCCTTCTGGCTGGTGGACGAGAATCTGAACGACGAGGGCCAGATGGCCGTGCGCCGCTCAAGCCTGGACGGCACCGACACGGTGGACATCAGCTCCGAGAGCAAGCCGACCGCGCTGCTGGCCTTCGACCTCACGGCATCCGACACCGCGGTCACCGTGAACGGCGCGAAGCCCGACGTCGTGTTCGGCAATGAGTCGCTGTCGAAGCTGTGGCAGCTGACCACCGACGGCTCGCGCCAGGAGCGGGTCTCCTGCAACCGCGGCGAACAGCTCTCCCCGGCCGCGGTCTCCGGCCGGCAGGTGGTCTGGATCGACGGCACGACGGGCTGGACCGACCTGGTCACCCGGGAACGCCCGGCGGGCCTGTGCGGCTGACGCCCGGCAGTTGAGAGACGGACCCCCGGCGCCCGTGCGCCGGGGGTCCTTCACAATGGACCGATGGACACCGCGACCGCGAAACCCGAGGACCGGGCCCTCAAGGCCGACTGCGGGAGCTGCTTCGGGCTGTGCTGTGCCGCGCTGCCGTTCACCGCGTCGGCGGACTTCGCGATCAACAAGGACGCCGGGACGCCGTGCCCCAACCTGAGGACGGACTTCCGCTGCGGCATCCACACCCGGCTGCGGCAGAGCGGCTTTCCGGGCTGCACGGTCTACGACTGCTTCGGCGCCGGACAGAAGGTCTCCCAGATCACCTTCGGCGGCAGGGACTGGCGGCAGGCGCCTGAGAGCGCGCAGCAGATGTTCGCGGTGTTCCCCGTCGTTCGGCAGCTGCATGAGCTGCTCTGGTATCTGACCGAGGCGCTGCAACTGCCCCGGGCCCGCTCGCTGCACGGCGAGATCCAGGTACTGCTGGAGAAGACCGAGCGGCTCACCGGGCTGGGCCCGGACGAGCTGGAGAAGCTTGATGTGGCCTCGCACCGGCAGGACGTCAATGTGCTGCTGCTCGGTACGAGCGAACTGGTCCGGGCCGGAGCCGGACGCAAGAAGAAGGACCGCAGGGGAGCGGACCTGATCGGGGCGAGGCTCAGGGGCGCCGACCTCAGGGGCGCCAGTCTGCGCGGGGCGTATCTCATCGCGGCGGATCTGACGGGCGCCGATCTGCGTCTCGCCGACCTCATCGGGGCCGACCTCAGGGACGCGGATCTATCGGGTGCGGATCTGACCGGCAGCATCTTCCTCACCCAGCCGCAGCTCAATGCGGCGAAGGGCGACGCGGCGACGAGGCTGCCGGCTGGGCTGACCCGTCCCGCGCACTGGTTGTGACCAGCGGGCACGGGACGGGCCTTCGTCTGCGCTCAGCGGTTCGCCCGGCCGTTGGCCCGGCCCGCGGCTCAGCCCGTTTGCTCAGCCGATTGGCCGGCCTTTGACTCAGCCGTTGGCGAGTGCCACGACGCGGTCGAGCGCGCCGTTGAACTTGTCGTGGTCGCCGACGATCGGTCCTGACGAGGTGTACTGCCACATCGTCTGGTAGGCCCAGCCGCCCGGGAGCGTGCCCGGGGTGGTGTCGTACCGGGCGATCCACAGCGGGTTGCTCGCGCCGAAGCCGCTGTAGTTGCCGGTGCACTGCGTCCACCAGCTGGTGGCGGTGTAGATCACGGCGGCGCGCCCGGTGCGCGCCTTGTACCGGTTCAGGAAGTCACGGATCCAGGTGACCATGGCGGATGTGGTCTTGCCGAAGCAGGCGGCGCCGTACGGATTCCACTCGATGTCCAGCGTGCCCGGCAGGGTCCTGCCGTCACGGGACCAGCCGCCGCCGTTGTTGACGAAGTAGTCGGCCTGGGCGGTGCCGGACGTGGTGTCGGGGGTGGCGAAGTGGTACGAGCCGCGGATCATCCCGACGTTGTACGAGCCGTTGTACTGCTGCGCGAAGTACGGGTTCTTGTAGTAGGTGCCCTCGGTGGCCTTGACATAGGCCCACTTCACGCCGCTGCTCCAGAGGCCCGACCAGTTGACGTTGCCCTGGTGGCTGGAGACGTCGACGCCTTCCGTCTGCGCGACGCGACTGTCACGGGGGAGACCTCCCTGGCCGTCATGGGAGATGACGCCCATGCCCAGATATGCCGAACCGCGTGGGGGCGCGTCGGCGGCACCGGCAGTGCCGGGGAGGGTGAGGAGGAGGGAGAGGACTGCGAGGAGAGTGCCGGCTGCGGCGAGGCGCGAGCGGCCGGTCGTTCCGGATCTGTGCACGGGCATAGCGTGCCTCCGAAGACCTCGGTGGGGGGGATCTGACGATGTGTCGACATGTCGTGGCGCATCTGGCGGCGGACCAAATGGTGTGGACATGCCATTCATGAAGCTACGCACGTAGAGCGGCGCGCTGGAAGGGGGGCAGGGTGCTGCCGTTGGTCTAAGCCTGCGAAATACTGGCCCAGCTGCGGCGATGGGTGCCGCGGGCAGAAACTTTCAGGATCCGGAAAGCGCGCGAGGGGTGCTGACGTGCACGAAAGCGGTACGGGGAGTGAAGCGGACCCCAAGGGTGGGAGTGGTGTGGACCAGGAATTCCTCGCCCTGGAACGGGAGTTGGCGGTCTTTCTGCGCCGGGCGCGGGCGTCCTCGGGCGAGATGGCACGCGAGGTCCACCCCGAGCTGGAGCCTGCGGCGTACGGACTGCTCGTCCGTCTGGAGGAGGCGGGACAGCAGCGCGCGACGGATCTCGCCGGGTACTTCGGCGTCGGCAAGGCGACGATGAGCCGCCAGCTGCGCGCGCTCGACGAGCTGGGCCTGGTGGCGCGCGAGCCGGACCCGGCGGACGGCAGGGCATCACTCGTCCGGCTCACGGAAGAGGGCCGCGCCCGCTTCCGCCGGGTGAGGGACGCGCGGCGGGAGCGCTACGTGAGCAAACTGGCGGGCTGGGACCGCGGGGAGATCGCGGAACTGGCGCGTCTGCTGCACCAACTGAACGCCCGAGCGGAAAGCTGACCCGGGGCTTGCTGTGGGGGCTCCGCCCCCAGTTCCCGTCAGAGCTCCGCGAAAACCGCCGTCGCGTCATCGTGCAGCTTCCACCGCACCACCTCCGTCCGCTCCTGCGCCGACGCCTCCACCGCCCTCACCCGGTCGATCAGCCCCCGCGGCCCCTCCTTGCGGAGCAGGGCCACGCACTCGGTCCAGCTGCCCTCCGCGAACATGTCGACCCAGCGCGACGCCCCGTCCGTCAGCGCCGCCACCGCCCGGACCCCGGCACGCGGCGTGCTGCCCGTGACCGCGCGGGTCGACACCCCCGGGTCGGCCGCCGCCGTGAAGAAGCCGCCCTCCGCGTTGCGCAGTGCGTCCGCCGTTGCATGTGTGCGCAGTGCCTCGCGGGGCAGCCGGTCGATGCGGTCGTCCAGTACCGCCCGTACCTCCCCGGCCGGTGATTCGAGCAGCAGCGTCGAGTCGGAGAGCACCAGGTACTCCACCTCGTCCGCGGGGCCGCCCCAGCGCGCCAGGACCACCGTGGCCTGGGGAGTACGCACGTGAGAAAGGTCACAGGTGTCGCGGTGGGCGTCCGCGGTGCGCCGGATTGCCTCCGAGAGGATCTCCGACAGCGTCATATCCCGCCGCGAACCGGACAGTTCGACCAGTGCGCCACCCAGCCTCGCGGTGAACCAAGGCACACCGTGCACACATCCGTCGTCGCCCGCCGGAGGGGTCACGCCGTCCAGCACCACGAGCGTTCCGCCCTGGCCCGAGGCAGGCAGGGCCACGGATGCCCAGTCCTCATTGAGACGTTCGGCGGTGCCGGAGACGGAGACCAGTTCGATACGCATGATTCCCAGTCTGCATGACTCCTTCACGTCGCCCGCATGAGTCCGCAATCGGCCCATCCCGGCAGGTCAGGAGGGTTCACCAACCCCGGCGGGCAGGGCCGCAAAGCTGCGGGCGCGCATCCTCCCAAAGCCCGGCCGGAAGATCCAGCCCATGCCCCGCGCGCCGACGCCCGGCCCCCGGACGCGAGTTGTTTGACAACTCCTGAGTGTTGTTCACTCCTTCGGGTGGCGGAGCGGCCGTTGCACGCCTCCCTCCCAAACACGCTGGAATGGTCTGAAGCCGTACCAGGGGTGGGGCTTTCGTGTGTGACCGGTCGTCATCTCTGCTTCAGGGCTGGACGAATCAAGCAAGATTGCGAGCACCGGTGCAGAAGAAGCGGCCTCGGCGAAACGGCAGCGGCCCCTTGGAGACTCCGGGGGCCCAGGACGCCACACCCGACCCTGCCGACCGCGGCCGCACCGTACGCGTCCGCAACCGCCTGGTCGCCGGCGTCGCCGCCGTCAGCCTCGTCGTGATCGCGGCCGGTACCCCCGGCGTCCTCGCCACCTCCGCCGAACTGACCGAGTCCCAGCGGCTCGTCACCCTCGCCGGACTCAACCGCCAGGCCGTCACCCTGGCACACTCGCTCGCCGACGAGCGTGACGAGGTCACCGCGTACATCGCCGCGGGCCGTGACGCCCAGACGGGCGACAAGGACAGCCGGCGCGAGATCTCCGGCAGCCGCAGCGCCCGCGTCGACCGGCAGATCGACGAGATCCGCGGCGCCATCCCGGCGGACCACGCCGAGCTGCGCCGCGACCTGTCCGCCGTCCCCTCCGTGCGCCGTACCGCGCTGACCGGCAAGGGCACGGCCATGGAGGCCCACCGGGCCTACTCCGCCGTCATCACCAATCTGCACGCCCTCGCCGACGAACTCGCCGAGAAGACCCCGCCGCGTGCCGCCGACGGCACCCGAGCGCCCGCCGCGCTCGGCCTTGCCGTCGAGCAGGCATCCGCCACCCGCGGCCTGCTGCTGGCCGCGCTCTCCGTGCCGGGCAAGCAGAGCAGCCAGACCCTCGACCCGGTCACCGGCCTGCCCGTGCAGGAGGAGGACGAGGGCGCCGACGCGGCCGACCGGACGCGCGACGCGCTCAGCGCCGCCGCCCAGCAGTCCCGGGTGCGTGAACTCGCCGCGCTCGCCGACTTCGACCAGGCCGCCGACCCGGACGCCCGCACCTCGCTGGCCGCCACCGTCACCGGACCCGAGGTCAAGACCGCCGAGCGCTATCTCGCCCGGCTCACCGACCAGCCCGAGCTCTCGTCGGCCGACCGCAAGTCCAACCGCGAGAAGCTTGAATCCTCACTCACCGCCCGGATCGAGCAGATGCGGGGCGTGGAGTCGTCCCTCGCCACCGGCCGGATCGAGCGCTTCGAGGAGCTGCGTGACGATGATGTCACCGCGCTGGAGATCCGGATCGCCCTTCTCGGCGGCCTGCTGATCGTCGCCATCGGAGTTTCCACGGCCGTCGCCCGTACGCTGACCCGCCCGCTCGCCGTCCTGCGGATCGGCGCGGCCCGCCTCGCGGCCGACCCCGAGGCTGAGGAGCCGGTCCGCTTCACCGGCCGCAACGACGAGTTCGCCCAGGTCGTACGGTCCCTGAACTCCCTGCACGGCCGACTGCGGGACCTCGGCGTACGGGCCGAGCGGCTGGACAGCGACCGCGGCGACCTGGCCGGCGCCCGCGATGCGCTGGCCGCCGAACTCGCCGCCGGACGCGCCGAACTCCAGCAGCGCACCCACGAGCTGACCGCCGAGCTGGAACAGCTGCGGCACGCCGTCCAGCACACGTTCGTCAATCTCTCGCTGCGCACCCTCGGTCTCGTCGAGCGGCAGCTCGGCGTCATCGAGCAGCTGGAGGACCGCGAGCAGGACCCCGAGCGGCTCGCCACCCTTTTCAAGCTCGACCACCTGGCCACGGTCATGCGGCGCCACAGCGAGAACCTGCTGGTCCTCGCGGGTGCCGAGCACGGCCACGGGCATCAGGGCCCGGTCCCGCTCGTCGACGTACTGCGCGCTGCAGTCAGTGAGATCGAGCGGTACGAACGGGTCGTCATCCAGTCCCTGCCGCCGCACTCCCAGGTCGCCGGCTTCGCCGCCGACGACCTCAGCCATCTGCTCGCCGAACTCCTGGAGAACGCGACCTCCTTCTCACCGCCGGACGCCCAGGTCGAGCTCTCGGGCTGGTTGCTCGAGAGCGGCGAGGTGATGCTCTCCGTACAGGACACCGGCATAGGGATGACCGCCGGGCGGATCGCCGAGCTGAACGCGTGCCTGGAGGACCCGGAGGCGTACGGGGCGGAGACCGGCCGGGACGGCGAGGGCCTCGGGCTGCGGGTGGCCGCGCTGCTGGCGGCGCGTCACGGCGTACGCGTCCAGCTGCGCGAGCAGAAGCAGGGCGGGATCGCGGCGGTCGTCGTACTGTCGCAGGCGCTGCTGCCGGCCGGGCCGCCGGCCGCCGAGTCGCAGCCGGCGAAGACGGCCGGCGGGTCGCCGGCGCTGCAGTTGCCCGGGTCGGTGGCGGAGGCCAACTCCAATGCTCTGCCGGCCAATTCACGCCGCCTCGACCCGGCCGCGGAGGCCGCGGAGGCCCCGGAGGCCCCGGAGCCTTCGGCCTGGGAGGACCCGCTGGTGGCGGCCGCCGAGGCGGCGATTCAGGAGCGGCAGAGCGAGCCCACTGCGCAGCCCGAGGCGGTGGAGATCGAGCCCGCCGCGGTGTCGGCAGCGGAGCCGGATGCGCACGAGCGGACGGTGGACGGCGAGCCGGACGGCGCCCTGGCCGACCAGGACCAGGCGACCTTCGAGTTCCGGCTTCCGGAGCCGGAGCCGGAGCCGGGTCCGACGGCCGAGGCCGCGCTCGCACCCGAGCCGACGGCCGAGGCCCCGCTCACGCCCGAGCCGACGGACGGGCCCGAGGCCGAGCCGGCGCCCGAGCCCGAGCCGCACGCCGAGCCCGAGCCGGGACCGCACGCCGCGCCCGCGTGGGACCGCGTCACCGACAAGGGCCTGCCCAAGCGCACTCCCAAGGTCGTCAAGCCCACGTCCGCGCCCGGCGAGCGCTCCGGCAGCGTCGACGCCGAAGCCCTGCGCCGCCGCCTCGGCGGCTTCCACCAAGGCGCCAAGGACGGCCGCCGCGACGCAGAGGCGGAGATCGCCGAACAGTCTGAAGTACGCGCCGAAGCAGCAGAATCGGGGGACACAGTCGAGGAGGCACGCAGTTGACTGCGACCGGGACATTCGGCCTGAGCAGTGAAGCCCGCAATCTGCACTGGTTGCTGAGCAATCTCGTGGAGGAGGTGCCAGGGGTCCGCTCGGTCGCCGTCGTCTCGTCCGACGGGCTGCTGCTGCTCTCCTCCGACCCGGCACAGAACGCGGCCCCCGCCGCTCGCCGCCCGGACGGCCCGAGGGGCTCCAGCGCGGACCTCGCCACCATCGTCTCCGGAATCGGCAGCCTCACCATCGGCGCCGCGAAGCTGATGGACGGCGGAGGCGTCAAGCAGACGATGGTCGCGATGCAGGAGGGCAGCGTCTTCGTGATGTCGATCAGCGACGGCTCGCTGCTCGGCGTGCAGGCCACACCCGACTGCGACATGAGCGTCGTCGCCTACCACATGGCGCTCTTCGTCGGCCGCGCCGGACACGTCCTGACCCCCGAACTCCGCAGTGAGCTGCGCAAATCGTTGGAGAGCGCCAAGTGACGCCCGCTGCCGAGCCCATCCGAAGGCTCCCCGTACGCGGCGAGGGCCGCCGCCCCGCCCGGGTCCGCCCCTACTCGCTCACCGGCGGCCGCACCCGCTTCGGCCATGTGCTGCTCGTCGAGACCTTCGTGGCCGCGCTCGAAGCGACGGCCGAACGCAGGGAGCTGCCCAAGGGCGATCTCTCCTCGCGCGTCATGCCCGAGCTGCGGGCCATCGTCGAGCTGTGCCGGCGCATGCGCACCGTCGCCGAGATATCGGCGCTGCTGAAGATGCCCCTGGGCGTTGTCCGGGTGCTGCTCAGCGACCTGGCCGACCAGGGAAAGATCCGCGTCTACGGGACCGGGCACGGCACCGGCCAGCCCGACCGCGCGCTGCTCGAAAGGGTGCTGAGTGGACTCCGCCGACTCTGACACGCTCCTCGCCCGGCCTCACCCGCAGCCCGAAGAGGGACCGCGTCCGCAGTCCGCGGAGGGACCGCGCCCTCAGCCCGACGAGGGCCTGCAGGACTGGCAGTTGGACCGCACCCGCGCCCCCATCGCCACCAAGATCGTCGTCGCGGGTGGCTTCGGCGTCGGCAAGACGACCTTCGTCGGGTCGGTCTCCGAGATCACGCCGCTGCAGACAGAGGCGCTGATGACACAGGCGAGCGAGGAGACCGACGATCTCGCCGCCACGCCCGACAAGCTCACCACCACCGTTGCCATGGACTTCGGCCGGATCACGCTCGACGACGATCTGGTGCTGTACGTCTTCGGCACGCCGGGACAGCAGCGCTTCTGGTTCATGTGGGACGACCTGGTGCGCGGCGCGATCGGGGCCGTCGTCCTGGCCGACACCCGCAGACTGCCGGACTGCTTCCCGGCGCTGGACTACTTCGAGAGCAGCGGACTGCCGTACATCGTCGCGGTCAACCACTTCGAGGGTACGGAGCTGTTCGAGGCCGAAGACGTGCGCGAGGCCCTGACGGTGCCGCCGCACGTACCGGTTGTGATCATGGACGCGCGCAGCCGGATCACGGTGATCGAGTCCCTGCTCACGCTGGTCGCCCACGCCCTCGAAGCAACTCCCGAATAGCTACGCAACGGAGAACCCCCGCCATGCGGAAGATACTCATCGTCGGAGCCGGCCAGTCCGGTCTCCAGCTCGCGCTCGGCCTCCAGTCCCAGGGCTACGAGGTCACCCTGATGTCCAACCGCACGGCCGACGAGATCCGGGCCGGCCGGGTCATGTCCACGCAGTGCATGTTCGACACGGCGCTGCAGCACGAGCGCGATCTCGGCATCAACTTCTGGGAGTCCCAGGCCCCGCGCATCGAGGGCCTCGGCGTCTCCGTCGCCGCCCCCGACGCCTCCCGGCCCATCGACTGGGTCGGCAAGCTGGAGGGCTACGCCCAGTCGGTCGACCAGCGCGTGAAGATGGCCGGCTGGATGGAGACCTTCGCCCAGCGCGGCGGGCAGCTCGTCATCCACGGCGCGGCAGTCTCCGACCTGGACTTCTTCTCGCGTACGTACGACCTGGTGATGGTTTCGGCCGGCAAGGGCGAGCTCGTCTCGATGTTCGGGCGCGACGCTTCCCGTTCGCCGTACGACGCCCCGCAGCGCGCGCTGGCCGTCTCGTACGTGCACGGCCTCGGCCCGCGCCCCGAGCACCCCGAGTACGACGCGGTGCGCTGCAACCTGGTCCCGGGCGTCGGCGAGCTCTTCGTGATGCCGACCTTCACCACCACCGGCCGCGCCGACATCCTCTTCTGGGAGGGCATCCCCGGCGGCCCGCTCGATGTCTTCCAGGGCGTCAAGGACCCGGCCGAGCACCTCTCGCTCACCCTGGAGCTCATGGAGAAGTTCACGCCCTGGGAGTACGCGCGTGCCACCAAGGTCGAGCTGACCGACGCGGGCGCCACCCTCGCCGGCCGTTACGCCCCCACCGTACGCAAGCCGATCGGCCGCCTCCCCGGCGGCGGGCTCGTGCTCGGCGTCGCTGATGTCGTCGTCGCCAACGACCCCATCACCGGACAGGGCTCCAACTCGGCGTCCAAGTGCGCCGCCGCGTACCTCGCCTCGATCACGGAGCACGGTGACCGGCCGTTCGACGAGGCCTGGATGCAGGCCACCTTCGACCGCTACTGGGACACCGCCCAGCACGTCACCAAGTGGACGAACGCGATGCTCGGCGTCCCGCCGGAGCACGTACTGAACCTGATCGGGGCCGCGGGTCAGCTCCAGCCGGTCGCCGACCGGTTCGCGAACGGCTTCAACGACCCGGCGGACTTCGAGAACTACTTCTACGACCCGGCGCTCACCGACGCCTACCTGGCAGAGGTGTCGGGAGCGTCGTCCGGCGGCTCCGCCTCCCAGTAGCCGGTGTCCGGCCCCGCCGTGGCTCCTTCCGGGAGCCGCGGCGGGGTGTACTCGACCAGCGGGCGCCCGTGCGGGTCCGGGCGGACCGCGCCGAGCAGCGGATTCGCCGCGATGGGGGAGACCTTGACGGTGGCGCCGGGGCGCGGCGCGTGGATCACCATGCCGTCGCCCAGATAGACCGCCACATGCGTGGCGCCCGGGAAGTAGACCACCAGGTCGCCGGGGCGCAGCGCGGTCAGCCCTACCTTGGGGAGCTGCTCCCACTGCTCCTGGCTGGTCCGCGGGATCTCGACACCGGCCCGAGCCCAGGCCTGTGAGGTCAGCCCCGAGCAGTCGTACTCCGTGGGGCCTTCAGCGCCCCACAGATACGGCTTGCCGATCTGTTCGACCGCGTACTCCAGCGCCCGGCCGCCCTCCTGGGTGGGCATGCGCCTGCCGCCCAGCGCGCCCGAGGCGATGAGCTCTGCCTGGGCCTTCGCCGTGGCGGACTGCTCCAGTGCGGCCACTGCGGCGATCTGCTCCGGGGAGAGCGAGGCGAGCAGTTCCTCGACGTTCTTCAGCCGGTCCTTCGCGCGGTCGCGGGCCTGCTTGTGCCGGGCGGCGATCGTCTGCTCGCGGTCCAGGGCCCTGCGGGAGGCGGCCGCGAGGTCGCCGGCCCGCTTGGCGCCCCACTCCAGCCTGGCCATCGTCGCCAGCCGGTCGGTGGCAACACGCTCCATCAGATGGCCCTCGTCGAGAGCCTGCTGAGGGTTCCGGGCGAGCAACAGCCTCAGATACGAAGAGAGCTCGGACCGGCCCTGGTACTGCTCGCGGGCCAGCCGTCCCGCGTCGTCGCGGCCTGCGACGACCGCGTTGCGCGCCCTGGCGAGCTCATGGCCGAGACGTGCGGTCTCGGCGCGCTGCCTCCTGAGCTCCTGCTCCATGCGGTTGTACGTCTCCCCGGCCTCCTCGGCCTGCCGGTACCGCTTCTGAAGCTCCGTCAGCATCCTTGAGACGGTGGCGGGCGGGTCGGCGGCGGCTTTGGCGCCGGGGTCGGCTGACGCGGGGACCGCCGCGAGGGCGGTCGTGGCCGCCAGCGCCGTCGTGCAGACGGAACGGAGCAGACTGCCTGACATCTCGTCACCTCCGGCTGCGGGCGGGCCGTTCCTCCCCCAGCCGATCATGAGAGCGCGCAACGGGGGGCGCCCGGCGGGTGGTCGGTTCAGCGCAATCCGGCCACTCGTCCAGGGGGTGTCTTGTGGATCAGGCTGGATCAGTGAGCGGGGTCTGGCGTGGTGCATCGCAAGGCGGAGGAAGGAGCCGACGCGGAGCGTCGGCGACTGACGACAACGCAGCGAGGTGCCGTGCCAGGGCACGCGAGCCCAGCAAGATCCGCAAGACACCCCCCTAGGTCCCCTCCGGCGTGTCAGTCCGCGGGCAGCGCGTAGAAAGCCCGGTCCCGCTGGACGACGACAGTGCGGCCCCCGCCGGGCAGCGGCACATAGCGCAGTCCGCCCGGGGCGTCCTGCACGCCCGCCTCCTGGAACTTCCACAGCCGTCTGCCGTCGCGCGCGGCGAACGCGGTGAGCTGCGCGCCGTCGCCCGCGAGTACCGTGCGGCCGCCGGCGCTCAGGGCCGTTGCCGGGACGCCGTTCCAGACGGGGGCCTCGGTGGAGCGCCGCCAGAGCGGGCGGCCGGTCGCGGTGTCGACGGCGGACACCTGCTGGTGGCGGTTGGCGACGTACAGCACCGGGCCGCGCAGAACAGCCTTCCCGTACGGGAAGATCCCCGTCTCACCGGCCGCGGGCGTGGCCGCGGCCACCCGCCACAGCCGTGCGCCGGTACGGGTGTTGTACGCGCGGAGCTCGCCACCCGCGGCGGCGAAGACTTTGTCCGTCGCATCGCCGACGACGGCCGCAGCGGGTACGACGCCGGGCAGCGCGAACGACTGACGCAGCTTGCCCGTCGCCCGGTTGAACACGAGCAGTGTGGCGGCGCCCTTGGAGGTCTTGCGCTGCGCGGGGGTGAGCGATGCCGCGTCCTGCCGTACGACGATGTCGGCGGGGCGGACGGCGATCAGGTCGTACCGGGGGATGAGCGGGGGGACGCCGCCTGCGACCGGGGTGCGCCAGAGCCACTTGCGCGCGACGAGGTCGTACGCGAAGAAGTACGCCGCGACCGCGGCGCCCTTCTTGATGTGGCCGGTCAGCCAGAGCGTGGCGCCGTCCCAGCCGGTGATGCTGCCGAGAGTGAGCGTCTCGCCCGGGCCGACGAGGGCGGTCTTGGCGATCCGGTGCTTGATCTGCCCGTTCAGTGCGGAAATCCACAGGAACTCGGCGGCGGCGTCGACGAGAGCGAGCGCGTTGTCGACGGGCACGGCGCCGGAGGCCGACACGGCCTCCTTGAGCTGCCAGAGCTGCCGCCCGGTGCGCACATCGACGCCGACAGCCCGGTCGCTGCCGGTCAGTACGAGTACGCGGTCGCCCCAGAGGGTGGCACTGGGCGCGGCGTCGCCGTCCTTGCCGGGATGCTCGTACCGCCAGACCGGCTCAGGAGGCACCCCGACGACGCGGGTGCGCCGGGGTGCGGGGGCGGCCTTGGGTTTGGAGCCTGACTCTCCGTCACCGACGGCGTACCCGACTCCACCTCCGACCACGATCCCGGCGACACCGGCGGCGGCCCCGACGAGGAGGGCACGCCGGTCGGTCGCGGGGGCGGCCGGCAGCCCGGCGGAATAGCGCGCGGGCACCGCACCCGTGGCCGCCGCGCCCACCGCGGGCGCACCGACCGGGTACTGGGCGGGCACCGCATGCCCGGGCTCGCCCACCCGGCTCGCGGGTACCGCACCTGTGGGCATCGCGTCGACCGCAGCCTGGGGCGCCGGGCCCAGCGCCGGCGTACCTGCCGGATACTGCGCAGGCACCGCATCCGCAGGCACCAGATCCGCACGCGCCGTATCCCCGGGCGCCGCCACCCCCGCGCTCCCGCCCGACAGCAAGGACTCGGCCCTGCCCGCCTGGGACTCCACCGCTCCCACCAGGACCGGTGGCAGCCAGCCCTCACGCGCCAGCGCCGATGCGCCCTCCAGCGCAAGCTCCGCCGCCACCTTGCCCGCCGGCGGGCGGTCCTCCGGGCGCTTCGACAGGCAGCCGGCCACCAGTGGGCGCAACTCCGACGGCACTCCGGCGAGGTCCGGCTCCGCATGGGCGATGCGGTCCGCGTCGCCCAGCGGAGTCGTGCCCGTCGCCGCGTACGCCAGAAGCAGGCCCAGGACGAAGATGTCGGACGCCGGGCCCGGCTCCGAGCCCGTCGACTGTTCCGGGGTCAGATAGTTCAATTGGACCGACAGTTGCCCACCGGGACCGGCGTGCGCGACCGCCGCCGCGCCCAGCGCGCCGAAGGCCGTCAGCCGGGGGCCGTCCGCCGCGAGCAGCACCGTGTCGGGTGCCAGGCCGTGCAGCACCGCCCCGGTCGCATGCACCCGGGACAGGGTCTCCGCGAGCCCCGCGCCCAGTATCCGCACGGCACGCTCCGGCAGCGGCCCGGCGAGCGCGATCGCTTCACGCAGGGTCAGCGCCGGGACGTACGCGCTCGCCGTCCACAGCAGTTCCCCGTCCGTACGGGACCCGAGCGGCTCCTGCACCCACCCGCCGGCGAGGCGCTCCGCGGTCCGGGCCTCCGCCTGGAAGCGCCGCCGGAACGCCGGCACCGCCGCGAGCGCGGGCCTGGCCACCGACACGACCGCGATCCCACCGTCGGGCCCCTGCGCCAGATAGCGGACACTGCTCGCCGACTCTCCCATGCGCGCCAACGCGCCGTAGGGGCCGATCTGGCGCGGATCGTCCTGCTGCAGCTGCTCCATGGCGAGCATCCCCCCCCTGGCGACACGGTCCTGGGGCGTGTCGCGAAAGTCCCTCCTGGCTCGCGGCGCCTGGCACGCTCTCCCCCAGCTACCGCTGGGAGGTGCCCCCACGCGATGTTGTCGGAGTCATCCAAGTACGTCCAGTACGAGGATGACCTCCCCCAGACTTCGTCCGGGGGTGCCCCCACCGCCTTGCGATCGCACGCACCAGACGCCGCGAGCCCCGCCCTCTGGGCGGACGGAGCTACTTTCGCCACACGCCCCAGCGATCTTATGGCGCGCTGTTCGGCTTCGACCAGGGCCACTTCAGCGTGCGCCGGGCCGCGCCCTCGGGGACGTACTGGTACTTCCAGCCGCGCAGCAGGCCGAGCCGCCGGGTGTGGCCCGCGGGGACGCGCTGGTACGCGTACACCGTCGGCGGTGTGCCGTCGTCGTTCGGCACGGGGATCTCGTACCACTTCGGGGGATGACCGGTCGGCCCGACCAGGATCGGCAGCACCTGCCCGTCCAGTGGCCCTCCCTCGAAGGGGGTGTTCTCGCTTCTCACACGGGCCAGTCTCACGCAGTCCCGGCGCGTCGCCCGCACCGGGCGCGCCTGCAGTCCGAAGGATGGTCATTGCATGGGCCCAATGGAGTGCTGTCCCGTTCCCGCTCGGTCCGCGCCGTTGACGCCCCAGTGGGCGTGGCGTATCACTTTCGGCTAGTGCCGTAACTCCCGTTCTTTTCGGAGGTGTTACCACCTGTGACGACGCGACGAGCGTTTCTCGCCGGCTCGACCGCAGCACTCTCCGCCTCTGTACTGTCGTTAGCAGCTCCGAGCTCCGCGTCCGCCGAGGAGGCTCTGATGCGCGACCCCGTATCACTGGGTGTACCACTGGCCGACGTTCTCCTTCTGGGAGGCACGGTCGCACCGGGACCGGGTGGCAGTCCGGCCCTGTGGAACGTCTCGACGGGCAAGCCCGCCTATCTCAACGCCATCGACCCGGCTACCGGAAACCAGCTGGTCAGCGTCCCGCTGACCGGCGCCGACGGCTCCTGGGCGGTGGCCGCAGCGCCCGACGGCGTGTACGCGGGGACCTACGGCAACGCGCATCTGTACCGCTGGCGTCCCGGCAGCCCCGACGCCGCGGAGGACCTCGGCCTGGCGCTTCCCCGGCAGACCTTCGTCTGGTCGCTGACCTCCGACGCCGACGGCAAGATCTGGGGCGGCACCTTCCCCGAGGGCAAGGTGTTCCGCTTCGACCCCGCCACCAAGGCGTTCACCGACTTCGGACAGGTCGTCGCCGGTCAGACATACGTACGGTCCATCGCCTGTTCCGGCGGCAAGGTCTACTCCGGCTCGTACGCCGCGGCACACATCGCCGAGCTGAACCCGGCGACCGGCTCGGTCACCGAGCTCCCCAAGCCGCCGGGCCTCGGCACCATCGAGGGCAAGGCCGTCTACGACCTGGACGCCTTCGGCGGCCGGCTCTACGCACGCATCGGCTCCGACCTGCCGGGACCGCTCTTCGTCTACGACCTCGAAGCGCGCGCCTGGACCGACGAGATCCCCGACGCGCACGGCCTGAAGATCTCCCCGCCCGACTCCGGCGGCGGCGTCTACCTCGTACAGCGCAGCGAACTGCGCCGCTACGACCCGGCCACCAAGCAGCTCACCGGCACCGGACTCACCTTCACCGGCAAGGTGCAGAACACCCGGTCCATCGGCTGGGCCGAGCTGGGCGTCGCGAACTACCCGGGCCGCAGCGTCGTCGGCACGCTCTGGCGTGGCGAGATGTTCCGCTACAACCCCACCACCGGGGCGTCCGCGATCCTCGACACCAAGGTCCGCAAAGAGCCCATCGAGATACTGGCGCTGGGCGCGGGCGGACGCAAAACCGTGTACGCAGGAGGGTTCCTCAACGGCGGCCTCGGCGCTGTCCGTACGGACACCGGCGTCTCGTCGTTCCACCGCTTCGCGCAGATCGAGTCGATACTGACGGCATCGGACGGCACGGTCTGGCTCGGTGTGTACCCCGAGTCCAGGCTCTACCGCTACCGGCCCGACCAGCCCTGGAACAGCCCCGAGTACTCACCGGGCGGCCCTCCCGGCGCCGCCCCCAACCCGGAGCTGATCTTCAACCTGGGTCCGCAGCTGCAGGCCCGCAGCAAGTGTCTCGCGGAGGTGGACGACGGCAGGATCGCCGTGGGCACCGTCCCGGCCGGCGACCGGCTCGGCGGCGGGCTCGCCGTCTACGACCCGTCCTCGCGCGACTGGCACTTCACCCGCAATGTCGCGCAGGACCAGAGCCTGTTCGCCCTTGCGGCGTACGACGGCGTGGTCTACGGCGGCGGGTCGGTGACCGGCGGCCTGAGCACCACGCCGCCCACCCGCAAGGCGGGCGCGGTCTTCGCCTGGGACGTGGACCGCGCCGAGAAGCTGTGGGAGTTCGAGCCGGTCAGCACCGAGGGAACGGTCAGCGCGCTGGTCGTCGGCCCCGACCGGAAGCTGTGGGGACTCGCCGGGCACACGCTCTTCGCGCTCGACCGGGAGGACCACCGGATTCTGCACACGATCGAGCTGGGCACCCGGAGCACCGGTGGCTCCATAGTGGTTTCGCGCTCGAAGCTGTACGTGAGCGTGGACGGCGGGCTGGTCTACCGCATCGATCCGTTCGCCCCGCACCGCGACCCGGTGCTGATCGTCGCGTATCCGCACCGACGGCTGATGGCACATCAGGGGCGGCTGTACTTCAGCCGCGCCGCCGAGCTGTTCGTCGTCGATCTGCGTCGCTGACCGTGCGCCTCACCAGGTTGCTCTGACCACCCGTCATCAATCCCCCGTCAATTGGGCATTGACATGTCAAATCATGCCCGGCTACTTTCGGCCCAGGCCGAAACTAGCCGGGCTCTGGCTCCCTTCTCAGGCCTTCCGGAGGCCCCCATGAAGACAGGCTTCACGCGCGCCGCCGCACCTCTCGCGCTGTTCACGCTCGCCGCCCTGCTCACCGGCTGCGGCGGCGACAGCAGCTCCGGGTCGAAGAAGGTCACCGTCTGGATGTATCCGGTGATCGCCGACCCCAAGGCCAACACCGCCTACTGGACGCAGATCGAGAAGGACTTCGAAAAGGCGGAGTCCGGCACGCAGCTCACCATCGAGCAGCAGCCCTGGGAGAACCGCGACGAGAAGCTCGCCACCGCGCTCAGCGGCGGCAAGGGCCCGGACGTCGTGCTGCTCGGTCCCGACCAGATCCCGCAGTATCTGAGCAATGGAGCCATCCGGCCGGTCGACGGGGCGCTCAAGGGCACCGAGGGCAAGTTCCTGCCGGCCGCCCTCGAAGCCATGAAGCAGAACGGCAAGCTCTACGCCGCCCCGATCTACCACACCGTCACCACCACGCTCTACAACAAGAAGCTGCTGGAGAAGGCGGGCATCACCAAGCCCCCGGCCAGCTGGGACGAGATCAAGGCCGCCGCCCCCAAGCTGAAGCAGTCGGGCGTCGCCGCCCTCGACTACTCCGCGGGCAACGAGGCGACCCAGAACCTCAACTTCTATCCGCTGCTCTGGCAGGCGGGCGGCAAGGTCTTCGCCGACGGCGGCAAGAAGGTGGCCTTCAACGGTCCCGAGGGCGTCGAGGCCCTCACCTTCATCACCGACCTCTACAAGGCAGGTGAGATCCCCAAGTCCGCGCTGACCAACATCAACGCCGTTGCCGACCAGGCGCTCGGCAAGCAGCAGGCGGCGATGGGCTTCTCCAACACCCCGGCCGACGCGGCGACGGCGGCCAAGGCCTGGGGCGCGGAGAACGTCCTCGTCGGGCCGCCGCTCACCGGCGCCAAGCAGGTGACCTTCGGCATCCCCGGCGGGCTCGGCATCAGTGCCAAGTCCAGGAACGTCACCGGGGCGGAGAAGTTCCTCGCCTTCATGACCAGGCCCGAGCAGCTCCAGAGCATGGGCAGGGCAAGCGGCTTCCTCTCCCCGCGTACGGACGTCACGGTGCCCAGTGACGCCCCGCATGCCAAGGAGTTCCAGGCGGCTCTGGCCATGGCGTACCCCGGTGAGCCCAACCCCACCGCGCGCCAGCTGATGTCGCTGATCGCGCCCGAGATCCAGGCCGCGCTCACCGGCAAGAAGACCCCGAAGGAAGCGCTCGACTCGGCGGCCAAGCAGGCCGACGACCTGCTGGCGCGGCAGCGTTGACCAGGACCACCCTCAGCACGGCTCCCCCCGCCAAGACCGCCGCGCCGGGTCGCGGAAGTCGCGGAGGTCGCGGCGGGGGCTCGCTCAGCAAGGCCGTCCGACGGCGCGAGGCGCGCGTCGGCCTTGTGTTCGTGGCCCCGATGCTGCTGCTGTTCATCGTCTTCCGCTTCGGACCGACCCTCGGTGCGGCGTTCCTCTCGCTCACCGACTACCGGCTGAACGGCGAATGGCAGTTCATCGGGGCCGAGAACTACACCCGGCTTCTCCATGACGACCTGTTCTGGTCCAGCCTGGGCGTCACCGCCCTCTACACCGCCTTCTTCGTACCGCTGACCGTGCTGCTCTCGCTCGGCACCGCCCTGCTGCTGCACCGCACCGTATGGGCGCGCGGCTTCTTCCGCGGAGTGTTCTTCCTGCCGTACGTCACCAGCATCGTGCTGGCCGCCGTCATCTGGAAGTGGATCTACGAGGTCGAGGACGGGCTGCTCAACGCCACGCTCGGGGTGTTCTCGCTCGGCCCGGTCGACTTCCTCGGCAGCGAACACCTGGTCCTTCCGTCCATCGCGGTCACCTCCGCCTGGAAGGGGTTCGGCTACTCGATGCTGATCCTCCTCGCCGGGCTGCAGTCGATCCCGCGGCATGTCGTCGAGGCGGCCACCATCGACGGCGCGAACGGCTGGCAGCGGCTGTGGTGGGTGACGCTTCCGCTGCTGCGGCCCGTGCTGTTCTTCGTCCTCGTCATCGAGGCCATCGGCTCGTTCCAGGTCTTCGACGCGATGTATGTGATGACGGCGGGCGGCCCCGTACGTGCCAGCTACTCGCTCGTCTACCTGCTGTACGACACGGGCTTCAAGTTCTTCGACTTCGGCTACGCGAGCGCGATCGGCCTGGTGCTCTTCCTCGTCGTACTGACCTTCTCGCTCATTCAGCGCCGGCTCATCGGAAGGGACGCGGACTGATGGCGCGGCTGCGACTGCCCGTCCTGCTGATCCTGGTGGCGCTCGTGACCGTCACGCCCTTCGTGGTGATGGTGCTGGTCGCCTTCGCACCGGCCGGCGGCCAGACGCTGCCCGGCGCGTTCAACCTCACCAGGGCCACCTGGCAGAACTTCTCCGACGTCCTCGGCAGCGAGGACATCATGCGCTGGGCGTTCAACTCGCTGATCTACTCGGTGGTCTCCGTCGCGCTCATCCTGCTGTTCTCGTCCATGGCGGGATACGCCTTCGCGAAGAAACGGTTCCCGGGCCGCGAGGTGCTCTTCTGGTCGTTCCTGGCGACCCTGATGGTGCCGTTCCAGGCGACCCTCATCCCGTACTACATCCTCGTCTCGGAGCTCGGAGGCGTGGACACGTACTGGGGAATGATCGTGCCGACGCTGGCCAACTCGCAGGCGGTCTTCCTCATGCGGCAGTTCATCCACCAGCTGCCCGACGAGCTGTTCGAGGCGGCGAAGATCGACGGGGCGTCGGAGTGGCGCATCTACACCACCGTCGTCATCCCGCTGATCCGGCCGGTCCTCGCGACCCTCGGCGTGTTCGTCTTCCTCTGGCACTGGAACGACTTCCTGTGGCCTCTCGTCATCGGTCAGTCCTCCGAGATGCGCACGCTCACCGTCGGCCTCGCCACGCTCGAAGGCGAGAACGTCGCCGTCAACCAGATCATGGCCGGGGCGACCATCACCGTGATCCCCTGCCTGCTCGTCTTCGGGCTGCTCCAGCGGTATCTGACCGACTCGATCGCCACCACCGGCCTCAAGACATGACTGCGCAACACATGGGCCCGCAAGACATGGGCGCGCGCAACATGGCTGCGCCGGACATGGGTGCGCAGCACGTGACCGTCGTCGACATCAACCGGCTGCTCGGGCCGCTGCCGTACGAGGAGGTGGCGAGCCGCGATCCGGCCGGGCTCGTGGGCGAACTCGACCGGCTGCGTATCGACACGGCGTGTGTGGTGCACACCCACGCGCTGTACGGGGACCCGCGCGACGGGAACGCCGCGCTGAAGGAAGCCGACGGCGCACGGCTGCGGCCGGTGCCGGTGCTGATCCCGGGACCGCTCGGCACCGCGGAGAGCGATGCCCCGCTGGTGCGGCTCTGCCCCGCCGAGCACAGTTGGTCCCTCACCGGCGCCCATGCCCTCGCGCTCGCCGCCGCGCTCGCGAAGGCGCGCACCACCGTGCTGCTCGGCTGGGAGTCCACGACCGCCGCGGAGATCCATCGGCTGGCGAGTGCCCTGCCGACGCTGCGGATCGTGCTGACGGGCACCGGCTACCGCAGCATGCGGGAGCTCGCCGAACTCATGGACCAACACGTGGAGTTGTGCGTGGACACCTCCACGCTCGCAGGACATCTCCAGGTCGAGTGGTTCGCCGGGCGCTACGGTGCCCGCCGCGTCCTGTTCGGCACGGGCGCCCCGGTCACCGACGACGCCGGACCCCGTTACCAGCTCGACGCGCTGGAGCTCCCGGACGCCGACACGGCCCTGATCGCGGGCGGAAACGCGCTGCGGCTGCTGGGCGTTGTGGACCCATGAGGATCGTCGACGCCCATGGCCACCTCGGCCGCTGGTACGCCTTCGCCGTCACCGACGGCTCCGCACGCAGCCTCATCTCCGTGATGGACCGGTGCAAGGTCGCCACCGCCTGTGTCTCGCATCTGCTCGCCGTGGGCCCGGACGCCCGCGCCGGAAACGAGCTGCTGCTCACGGAGCTCGCACAGCACCCCGGGCGCCTGCTCGGCTATTGCGTCTTCAACCCGCACGATCCCGAGGCACCGGAGCGGCTGCGGGACCTGCTGGAGGTGCCCGGCGTCATCGGGGTCAAGCTCCACCCCGAGGTCCATGAACTCCCGCTCGACCACCCCGCATACGCCCCGGCCTTCGACATCGCCGCCGAGCGCGGCCGTATCGTGCTCGCGCACGGCCAGCACGCCTCCTCCTTCTCCGACCCGGTGCGCTTCGCCGCCGTCGCGCCCCGCTACCCCGAACTCCCGCTGCTGATGGGCCACTCGGGCCTGTGGACCAGCGGCTTCGCACCCGCCGCCGAAGCCGCGTCCCGCTGCCCCAATCTGATCCTGGAGACCTGCGGCTCCCGGATGACCGCCCGCCATCTCGGGCGCCTCGTCGCCGAGGCCGGAGCCGAGCGCATCGCCTTCGGCTCCGACGCCGTCTTTCTCGATCTGCGGACCGGCCTCGGGCGCGTGCTGCTCGCGGACATCAGCGAGGCGGACCGCGAGCAGATCCTGCACGGCACCATGGACCGCCTGCTGAAGGGGCTCCGATGACTCCTGTACGTACCAAGGGGTGGCCGCATTGGCCCCCGCAGGCGACCGACGAGCAGCGCGAGCGGCTGCTGCGGGTGCTGGAGAGCGGCGCGTGGGGAGCGACCGCGGGCAGCGAGACGGAGTCCTTCGCGGCGGCCTTTGCCGAGAGCGTCGGCGCTTCGTACGGCGTCTGTACGGTCAATGGCACCGTGGCGCTCTTCCTGGCGCTGCGCGCGCTCGGTGTGCGGCCGGGGGACGAAGTGATCGTGCCCGCCTATACGTTCGTCGCGAGCGCGACCGCGGTGGTACTGGCGGGGGCCCGGCCCGTCGTCGCCGACGTACTGCCCGACACCCTGCACCTCGACCCGGCGGCCGCGCGGCGGCTGGCGGGTCCGCGGACCCGGGCCGTCATGCCGGTGCATCTGGCGGGGGCGCCCGCCGACACCGCATCGCTGCGCTCCCTGGGCATCCCGGTGGTGGAGGACGCGGCCCAGGCGCACGGCGCGCGGCGGTACGGACGCCCGGCCGGGAGCCTCGGGGACGCCGGCTGCTTCAGCTTCCAGTCGGGCAAGGCGATGACCGCGGGCGAGGGCGGCATCGTGGTGACCGACGACCGGCGCGTGTACGAACGGCTCTGGTCGCTGCACAATGTCGGCCGCCGTGTCGGGGGCGGCTGGTACGAGCATCCGGAGCTCGGCTGGAATTTGCGGATGACCGAGTTCCAGGCCGCTGTTCTGCACCCCCAACTGGCGGTGCTGGAAGCACAGTTGGAGCACCGCTCGGCACGGGCGGCGGCTCTTGCGGGGGCCCTGAAGGAGGTCGAGGGGCTGGAGCCGGTAGGGGTCCCGGAGAGCACCACCAGGCACACCTGGCACCTGGCCATGCTGCGATACGACCGGGCGGCGTTCGGCGGACATCCCAAGGCCGCGTTCCTGGACGCCATGGCCGCCGAGGGCATCCCGCTGGACGCCGGCTACCGCTCCCTGTCCCGGGAGCCGGACACCGGGGGCGGCCCCTGTCCGGTCGCGGAGGCCGCCGAGGACACGGTCGTATGGGTGCGCCAGCGGATGCTGATGGCCGACGACGCCGCCATGGCGGACATCGGCGGCGCGGCTCTCGTCGTCCAACAGGCCTTCCGGAAGCACCCGTTCAGCCCACCAGACGCGGCAGCACCTCGGTCCCGAACGACTCGATCGCGCTGAGCGCGTCCGACTGCGGCATGCCCGGCGGCTGGATGCGCAGCACCACGCCGTCGGCACCCATCTCGCCGTACTCGCCGAGCCGCTGCACGCACTGGTCCACCGAGCCGATCACGGAGCGCGCCTCGATGTCGTCCCACTGCTGGGCATAGCGCGCGGCATCGGCCGAGGTGCGCTTCCAGTCGCCGTAGGCGTCGTACAGGCCGCGCAGCGGGCCCTCCAGGGCGACCCTTGCCTGCTTCGACGTGGCAGCGGCATAGCCCTCGCGGCAGACGATGACCTCCGCGCCGAGGCTCGCCGCGCCGCGCGGGTAGGAGCGGTACTCCGCGATCTTGCCGGGGAGTTCGGAGTCGAGCTCGTTGAAGGAGGTCGTCCAGCCGTCGCACATCCTGGCCGTACGCTCCAGAGCGGCGGAGACCCGGCCGCCGTTCCAGATCCGCGGCCGGGGCTGCTGCGCCGGCCGCGGTGAGAGAAACGCTCCGTCGACCGATGTCCAGCGCCCCTGATGGCTGACCTCGTCCTCGGTCCACAGCCGGGTGACCAGCTCCAGACACTCCTCGAAGCGCGACACGCGCTCGCGCGGCTGGGTGCCGTAGAGGGTGAACTCCTCGGGCCGGTAGCCCAGTACGAACCCGGCCGTGAGCCGCCCGCCCGACAGCACATCGATGTGCGCGAGCGTCTCGGCGAGCCACACCGGCTGGTAGACGGGTGCGATCAGTCCGGCCGTGGCGAGCCCGATCCGCTCGGTGTGCGCGGCGAGATACGCCAGTGAGGTGACGGCCTCGTGGTAGCCGGGCCGGTGCAGATGGCGTTCGCCCAGCACCACCCAGTCGAACCCGGCCTGCTCGGCGAGGATCACCTGCTCCACAGCGTCGGCGAGCCGGGGCCGGTCGGCCTTGTCCGCGTAGAGATTGACGTACAGGCCGAGACGCATGGGGCGCTGGGACATTCGCGGGGCCTTTCCTTTACGGTCCGGGCCGTAAAGGCTAGCGTGTCGGCAACGACCGCAACAGACGGGAGAGATCGCCCATGTCTGCGCCGGAGAGCCTGACGGAGAGCCTGGTGCGCAGGCTGCGCGGCACGGTGCTGCCCGCGGTGGCCACCCCCATGGATCCCCGGGGCGTCGTGGATTTCGGCGCGCTGCGCGGATACGCGGAACGGATCGCGGCCGCGCGGATCGGCGGGGTCGCGGTCTGGGCGCACACCGGCCGCGGCCTGTACCTCTCCGAGGCCGACCGCCAACAGGTGCTGCGCGTCTGGCGTGCGGCGGTCACCGGCCCGATCGTGGCCGGTGTGGGGGTGCCACGATCGGTGAGTGCCGGCACCTTGCGGGACGCCTGGGACGCGACCATTGCCATGGCCGTGCAGGCTGCGGACCTCGGTGCGGACGCGGTCATGGTCTATCCGCTGGCACAGTTCGCCTCCCGCCCCGAGGGCGAGAAGGAGGCCGTACGACTGCACGAGCGGGTCGCCGAGGCGAGCGGCCTGCCGGTGCTCGGCTTCTTCCTGCACGGCGAGGCGGGCGGCTATCCCTATCCACCGGAACTGATCCGCCGGCTGCTCGCCCTGCCGTCCGCCGCCGGGGTCAAACTCGCCACCCTGGACCGGGCGATGTCCTGCCAGGACGCGATCCGCGCGGCCCAGGAGAGCGGCAAGCTGGTCATCACGGGCGAGGACCGGATGTTCGGCCCCTCGCTGATGTGGGGCGCGGACTCGGCGCTGGTGGGCATCGCGGCGGCCCGGGTGTCGTTGACGAGCGCGGTGCTCGAAGCGTGGACGTCGGGCGATCATGCGGGCTTTGTCCGGGCGTCGGCACGGCTGGACCGCTTGGCGGAGTCGACGTTCCTGGCGCCGATCGAGGGGTATGTGCAGCGGATGCTGTGGGCGGCGGTATGGGAGGGCCTGCTCCCGGAGGGGGCGGCGCACGACCCGTACGGGCCGCGGCTCGGTGGGGGAGAGCGGGATGCGGTGGTGGCGTGCCTGGAGGAGCTGGCGAAGGAGGACGACTAAGGCGCGTCGCAATGCCGGGGCCATTGTCGGGGCTCCGCCCCGAACCGCCCTACGCCCTGCGGGCATGGGTGACCTCCACGCCTCAATCGCCGGCGGGGCTTGAAACGCCGGGGCATATCAAGCCCGTCCGGGGGTCCCCCGGACGAAGTCTGGGGGAGATTGAGGACACGCGCGAAGCGCGTACGGGGTCCGGGGCGGAGCCTCCAAGCCGCGCCGCGGGGCCCGCGCGCAGGGGTCTGAGGGCTCGCCCCCACCACGCGGCGGAGCCGCAAAATGTCACAGCGGGAAGGGGCGGGATGGGGGAAGCTCAAGCCCGAACAGATCCACCGCGTTCCGCCACAGCACCCTCTCCAGCTCGGCCGGCGCGAACCCCGCATCCCGCACCACCCCCAGCGCCACACACGGATCGATCAGCGTCGAATCCGTTCCGAACAGCAGCCGTTCCACCGGGACCCCGGCCTCGCGCGCGTACGCGATCCGGCCCGTGTCCGTCACCGTGCGGCAGTGTTCCAGGTACAGCCGGTCGCAGGCCGCCGCCGCGTGTGCCGCCTCGCGCCACGCGTCGCCGCCCGCGTGGCCCACGATCACCCGCAGCCCCGGCCGGTCGGCCAGCAGCGACGGCAGCAGGGCGACCTCCGGACCCCAGGTGTGGAGCAGCAACGGCACGCCCGCCTCGGCGATCACGTCGAAGGCCTCGCCCATCTCCCGCGACCCGATCAACCGCCCCGGATAGTGCGTGTGGATCTTCGCGCCGACGAACCGCCCCGTGTCCAGGCAGCGCCGCAGATCCTCCGCGCTCGCCTCGATACGGTTCGGGTTCACCACGGCGTAGCCGAGCAGCCGCGGATGCACCGCCAGTACCTCCCGCAGCGCGGCGTTGCCCGCGACCGCGTCGTACACCACCGCTTCGGCGGCGGAGACCAGTTGCAGGTCGATGCCGTAACGGTCCATCAACCGAAGGTTGAACCCCGCGTCGCCCGTGTCCATGTGGAACGGCCACGGGCCCACATGCGCATGCACATCGATGATCGGCATCAGCCCAGCAGCTCCTCGACGTTCCCGCCCGCGATCGCCGCGCGCTCCGCCGCCCCGATGCCCGCGTACCGCAGCCGCAGCGTCTGCGGGGAGATGTCCATGAACGGGGTGCGCGAGCCGAAGACCAGATGGCGCGCCCCGACCGTCTCGACGACCCGCTCGATCGCGTCGGGCGCGGAGAACAGCCGGGTGGTGGCCCGGAAACCCGGTTCGCCGCGGGCCAGCAGCAGGAAGTCGGCCAGGTGGTACGAGTGGACGTCGAGGAAGACGACGTCCGCGGCGCGCCCCGCCAGCGCCGGGCCGTAGCGGCGCGGGTCCCCGTCGTGGAGGAGTACGAGTCCCCGGGCGACGGCCTGCGCGACCACATGGCGGTAGCCGGGGAAGTCGGGCCCCACGTCCTGCTCCTCGGTGAACAGCCGCAGGAACCGCACCCCGTCCGCGTCCAGCGCGTCAAGCCGATCCTCGACGGCCAGCGCGTCCCGCAGATCCACCGTGCCGACGGGCAGCAGCTCGGGGCAGTCGGCGAGCTCCTTGACCGTGGCCATGTTGCCCGCGGCGTCGTCGAACAGCGCGCCGCGCGTGGACATGGCCAGCGCCCGGGAGACGGGGGAGCGGGCCAGGCGCGCCCTGACCTCGGCGAGGCCGATGTCGGCGTGGTGTCTGGGCCACGGCCCGTACAGCACGTCGACGTCCCAGCCGATGTGTTCCTCGGGCGTGGTCCGCAGCCATTCGTACGTGCTCAATGCGCACCGGCCCGGTGGTGGACGGCGCGGACCGCGCGGGCGATGCGCTCGACGTCGGCCTCGGTGTACGCCTCGTTCCAGGGGAGAGCGAGCAGCGTACGGGCCACCAGCAGCTCCGCCTGCGGGCACAGGCCCGGCGGATATCCCGGCAGCGCCGGATTGGCGTACAGCACCCGCTCCAGATAGCCCGGCGTTGCCGGGACGCCCTCCGCCTCCAGGTCCTTCGCCCAGCGTGAGTTGTCGTCGACCAGCAGCGGGAACGCCCACCAGGCGTGACCCGGCAGGGACTCGGGCACGGTGACCCGCTCCAGCCCGCCGATCGCGGCGACGAGCTGCCCGGCCCGCTCCCGGCGGCGCCGCACCACACCCGCCACCTTGGTGAGCTGCGCGCGGGCCACCGCCGCCGTGAGCTCGGTCATCCGGTAGTTGAGGCCCATCTCGCGGTGGATCCGGCCCTCCGAACGGTCCCAGCCCTTGTCCATGAACAGCCGCATACGGCGGGCCAGAGCGGGGTCGTCGGCCAGCGCCAGGCCGCCGTCGCCCGCAGTGATGTGCTTGTACTGCTGAAGGCTGAAGCAGGCGATGTCGCCGACGGTGCCCAGCAACCGGCCCTGCCCGTCCTCGCCGAGCCAGGCCTGTGCGCAGTCCTCGATGAGGACGAGCGAGTGCCGGTCGCAGATCGCGCGCAGCGCGCGGATGTCCGCGGCCGCGCCGAAGAGATGTACGGCGATGACGGCCTTGGTGCGCGGGGTGAGCGCCGCCTCGACCGCGCCCGGGTCGAGGTTCCCGTCGCAGGCGCGTACGTCGGCGAACACCACGCGCGCCTGCTGGGCCAGCACCGGCGCGACCGTGCCGAAGTCCGAGATGGGCGTGGTGATGACCTCGTCGCCCGGGCCGACTCCGGCCGCCGCGACCGCCAGATGCAGGGCCGCCGTGCCCGAACTGCAGGCGACCGTTTCCGCGCGGGAGTACAGCCTGCTCATCTCGGCTTCGAGGGAGCGTGCTTCACTGCCGAAGGCACTGCACAGCACCGCCGAATCCATAACGCGCAGCACCGCGGCCCGTTCCTCGTCGCCGAGGGTGCGGCCGCGCGGGCCGAGAACTGTGGGCAGCGGCATTTCCCGTTCGGGCATCGGGGCACTATCCTCTCCGCAAGTCTGCGGTTATGGCCTGGGCCGAAATTATGGCCGCGATCGGCGGGGCGTCAACCCCGTCCAGGCGGGCTTCAACCCGTCCAGAAGTACCTCAGAACCACTCCAGAAGAACGGAGACCGGCCGATGTCTCTCACGGTCGGCGTTGTCGGTCCCGATGACCTCGTGCACAAGGTGGTCGCCGTCGGCGGCTCCTCCGGGGCGGACCGGCTTGTGCCTCTCCCGTACCGCCACGAGAACGAGACCCTTGACGTGGTCGGCAGGGCGCAGGGTGAGGTGGACGCGCTGCTCTTCACCGGCGTCGTGCCGCATACGCTCGCCACGGCCGCCGGCGTGCTCGACCGCCCCGCCATGTACGTCCCGTACAGCGGCGCGACCCTGCTGCGTGCCCTGGTCGAACTGCTCCGCCTCGGCCATGACGTCTCCCGCATCTCCATCGACACGCTGCGTCGCAGCGAGGTCATGGAGACGCTCACCGAGGCCAAGCTGCCGACCGAGCATGTGCATGTACTGCCGTACCGGCCGGGGCTGACCTCGCAGGATCTCGCCGAGTTCCATCTCGCCGCGCGGGACAGGAAGCAGACGAGGGTCGCCCTGACCTGCCTGGGCTCGGCGTTCCATCTGCTGGACCACGAGATGCACGCGGTACGGCTCGCCCCGTCCCGGCACTCCATACGCTCCACGCTCCAGGCCCTCGTGCTGGCCACGGCGGGAGCGCACAGCGGCGACGCCCAGGTTGCCCTCGGCATCATCGACCTCCCGGCGGCCGACCTCGAACTGGCCGCCGACCTGCGGGTGCTGGGCGGCAGTCTCGCCGATCTGCCGGACGGGCAGCGGCTGGTCGTCACCACCCGCGGTGTCCTGGAGAAGGTCAGCGAGCAGTTCACCCGGCTGCCCTTCCTCGACGACCTGGCCGCGCGGCACGGCGCCGCCCATGTGGGCTTCGGGCTCGGCCGCACCGCCGCCGAGGCGGAGTCGCTGGCCAGGCGTGCGGTCAACCGGGCCCGCTCGGTGGGCGCGGTCGCCGGAGTGGTGTCGATGACCGACGACGTCGACATCGTGATAGACGCGGAACGGACCGCGGGCGCACTGTCCTCGGCAGGACCGGAGAGCAGCGTCACCCTCGCCCGGCGCGTCGGACTGAACCCCAGGACGCTGGACCGGCTGCGCGAACTGGCCGCCGAGGAAGCGGACGGCATCACCGCGCACCGCGTCGCCGAACACCTCGCCGTCCAGCAGCGCACCGCACGCCGCATCCTCAAGCGCCTGGAGCGTGCGGGCGTGGCCGTGCCGACCGGGAGCCGACAGGAGGGCCGCACGGGGCGGCCCCCGATCGTCTACCGCGTACGCCTCTGAGCCCGCCCTTACGGTCCGGGCCGTAACTCGAAGGAGCCGTGCTTGAAGATCGTCTCGGTCCACACCCGCGTCGTCAGGGCTCCGTACCGGCGCCCCTTCGTCATCAGCAGCGGAACCAGCCCCGAACTGATCAGCCTGGTCGTCGAAGTGCGTACGGCGGACGGCGAATCCGGCTTCGGCGAGGCCTCGCCGATGACCGCCTACACCGGCGAGACGCTCGCCGGTCTCGAGTCGGCGCTCACCGAGCACGCCGCCCCCGCGCTCATCGGCCGCGACCCGCGCGACCTGGTGGGTGCGCACACGGCCATGGACGCCGCGATCCGCGGCCAGCATCTCGCCAAGGCGGCGCTGGACATCGCACTGCACGACCTGGCGGCGCGGGCTGCCCTCTGGCCCGTGCACCTGCTGCTCGGCGGCTGCGTCCGCCCGCGGGTCCCCACCACCTGGGTGGTCGGCCTCGGGACGGTCGACGAGATGGTGGCGGAGGCGACCGGGTACGCCGCGAAGGGCTTCACCCATATCAAGGTCAAGGGCGGCGAGGACCCGGAGACGGATGTGCGACTTGTGCGTGCCGTACGGGACGCCGTGCCGGACGGCGTCGAGCTGTGTCTCGACGCGAACGAGGGCTACGACCCCGGGACCGCGGGCTGTACCGTCGCCAGGCTGGCCGACGCGGGGCTCGATCTGGTCGAACAGCCGCTGCCGCGCTGGGACTTGAGGGGCCTTGCGGCACTGCGCAGCAGCGGGGGTGTGCGGGTGATGGCCGACGAGAGCATGCAGTCCCTGCACGACGCCCTGGAGATCGTCCGCCGCGGCGCGGCCGACGTCCTCAACATCAAGATCCTCAAGGTGGGCGGGCTGCACAGGGCGCGGCAGATCGCCGCGCTGGCGGAGTCCGCGGGCCTGTCCGTGAAGCTCGGCACCATGCCGGAACTGGGCGTCGCCACCCTGGCCGCGGCCCATCTGGCGGCCACGCTGCCGCATGCGACGGTGCCGGCGGACCTGGTGGGCCCGCTGCTGGTGGCGGCGGAGCCGCTGGCGCCTGCGGCGTTCGCGGGGGTGGAGGACACGGGGTGGGTGGACGTGCCGACGGGGCCGGGCCTGGGCCACGACCTCTGACGCCTGCGGCGGACTTCCCCCACCCCGCCCCGTTCTCCAACCGGGGCTCCGCCCCGGACCCCTGAGCCTCGTCAACGTCACCGGTGCAGGCGGCGTTCTCCCGCTCGAGGGAGACTTTGGGCTTCAGGAAACCCGTTTGATCGTCCAGGTGTTGGGGTCATGGCTGGGCACTGCCGAGTACTGGCAGGCGCCACTGTAGAAGCGGTTCACCTGCACCCAGCCCGCCGGAGGCAGTGTGGAGGAGCAGGCGTTCACGGTGGAGCCGATGGGCATGCCGGAGACCTGCTGGATTTTCTTCATATTGGGGTTGAACGTGACGCCGCACGCCCAGCTGTTCCACCACTGCACATCGACCCAGCCGGACGGTGTCAAGGAGCTCGAGCACATGGTCGCCGTGTCTCCGGGGGAGGCCGAGGCCGATGGCGCGGAGAGCGCGACGCATGCGGCAGCGGTCAGCAGGGCCAGCGAGGCCGAACGGAGACGGACCATGGTGGTACCTCCAGATTCATCGATCTCTACGCACGAACTCCACAATTCATACCGTTCCTCCATATGTGAAGCGTAGTCAGTTATCGGACTGAGCTCATCGTGACCGAAAAGTGGGTGCCGCCCACGATCGCCGGCTCCGCCTCCTCCCGCGCCGGGACCGCCTGTTGCTTCCCGGTGGTGGATGTGACGCAGCCTTCCGCTCACTTCGTCAGGCCGTGGCAGACCGGTGCGAGCGCCGCGTGTCCTCACCGGTGTCTGAGCACGGGAAACGTGCACGCCCCCGGACGGGGCAAGCCGGGAGCCGGCCTGCCGGGGGTCCGGGCAAGGGACGACCACGGCACCGAGTTGTCGCCGGACGGCTTTGCCGCCTGACGTCGGCTAAAGCAGGCGCCCCGCGTCCGACACCACCGGACCCACCCGCCTCGCCAGCGTCCCCACCGGACCCGTCGGCGTCTCCAGCGCCACCAGGTCCCGCATCGCCCCCGCCGTCTCCTCGTCCGTCGCCGCCGTCGCCGTGAGCAGCGCGATCAGATGGTCCACCAGCCAGTCGCGCAACTCCTCCGCCGACGGCTGCTTCCCCTCGTCCAGCCAGATCAGCGACGCCGCCTCGACCGCCGCGATCCAGGTGCGCACCATCATCCGCAGCCGCGGTCCCGGCCGGTCCACGCCGATGTGGACCAGGATCTGTTCGGCCGCGGCCCGCCGTACCTCGTCCACGATCGCGGTCGTACGGGAGGTCTCGGCGACGCTCCCGCCCCGCAGCAGCGCGCTGAACCCGGCGTCGTGCTTGTCGACGAAGTCGAGGTAGCGGTCCAGCACCCGGGAGAGCCGTTCGGTGGCCGGACCGGCCGGCGGCTCGGTGAAGCACAGTTCCAGCTGGTCGGCGGCGGAGCGGAGCGCCGTCTCGTACAACTGCTGCTTGCCGCCGGGGAAGTAGCGGTAGACGAGGGGCCGGGAGACCCCGGCCGCCTCGGCCACATCGTCGAGGGAGACCTCGTCCGGCGGCTGGTGCGCGAAGAGCGTGAGCGCCGCGGCGAGGAGCTGCGTACGGCGCTCTTCGACGCTGAGCCGTCGGTACGCACGCGTCGCTGGAGCGGGACTGGTCATGCTCGCAGCGTAACCGCACGGTTCGCCCCGCACCGGGCGAGCGACGAGTATCACGCCAGCAGGCCGGAGCTCTTCCACAGCCTGCGCCCGGGCCCACGCAGGACCCCGATGTCGTCCAGGAAGTCCGTCAGCCGCTTCGCGCCCGACTGCATCACCTCTCGGCGGTGTCCGCTCTCCTTCACCTGGGCGACCGCCTCGCGCCTGTCGAGCCCGATGTTCGTGTAGACCTGCGGATTCACGAAGCACACCGAGAAGACCCGGGCTGCCTGTCCGCAGCTGATCCGGGTGAGTTCCTGTTCCCAGCGCGGCGCGGTCACCATCTGGCGGCGCAACTCCTCGCGGGCGTAGCGGACATGGCGCGCCTCCTCCACCACATGGATACGGGTGACTCCGCGCACCAGGGTCTGGACGCGCTCGTCGGGGAAGGTCAGCCGCTGCATCCAGTCGAGGATTTCCTCGCCGAGCAGCGTCGCCGCGAACGAACCCGGCGTGGTCGAGACGGTCTTCAGCACGCGCGCCAGATTGTGGTAGACCCGCGGCACGGGATAGGCGGGCGCACCGGCCTTCTGGATCATCCTGGCGAACATCATCGAGTGCCGGCACTCGTCCGCGATCTCGGTGAGTGCGTATCGCACATGGTTGCTGGTCACGGACTTGTCGTAGATGTGCCGCACCAGTAGCTGCATCAGGATGATCTCGAACCAGATGCCCAGGGAGGCGAGCGACGCGCCCTCGTGCCTGGCCAGCTCGAAGCGCTGTTCCTCGGACATCTTGTGCCACAGCGGGGTGTCGTAGAGGGAGAGCAGCTCCGGCGGCCAGAACCACTTGCCGTCCTCGATCGGGGAGTCCCAGTCGAGCTCCTTGTCGGGGTCGAAGGAGTGCTTGGCCGAGGATTCGAGCAGGCGCTGGGCGACCTGCTCCCGGTCCCGGAGCGGGCCGAGTGCGTCGCGGAGCAGCTGCACGTCGCGTTCGGTCACTGTCGTCATGGCTGGCTGCACCTCGCGAGTGGGTTACCTGGTGTCACCTGTTATGAGACTGCCTGTCAGCAAGGTCGTCAATCCCTCGCACACGACTTGTTGACTACGCGTCTACCAACGTGTGAGCCTGCCAATTGTCCTTAGTCGTTGGCGATATGAGGCGAAGGAGCCGTCAGTGTCGACGCACGATCGCTACACGAACGCCCCCGAAAGCTCGCTCTGGGAGATCCCGGCCACGGGCGCCGCCCGGTTCAGCTGGGAGTACGAAGACGGCCGGGACCGGCTCCTCGCCCTGTACCAGAAGGGCAAGGACAAACAGTGGGACGGCGCCAAGCGCATCGACTGGGACCTGGAGGTCGATCCGTACGACCCCCTCGGCACCCCCGACGAGGTGCTCAACCTGTACGGCACCCGTCACTGGGCGAAGATGACCGAGAAGGACAAGGGTGAGCTGCGCAGGCACTACACGTCCTGGCAGTTCAGCCAGTTCCTGCACGGCGAGCAGGGCGCGATGGTGTGCGCGGCGCGGATCGTCGAGTCCGTCCCCGATCTGGACGCGAAGTTCTACTCCGCGACCCAGACCATGGACGAGGCCCGGCACGCGGAGATCTACAGCCGGTTCCTGCACGAGAAGATCGGGATGCTCTACCCGATCAACGACAACCTCCAGGGGCTGCTCGGCGACACCCTGCGCGACTCCCGCTGGGACATGCCCTATCTGGGCATGCAGGTCCTCATCGAGGGGCTCGCGCTGGCCGCGTTCGGCATGATCCGCGACACCACGGACAGGCCGCTGCCCAAGCAGATCCTTGCGTACGTCATGCAGGACGAGGCCCGTCATGTGGCCTTCGGGCGGATGGCGCTGCGCGACTACTACAGACAGCTGACGGACGCCGAGCTGCGCGAACGCGAGGAGTTCGTGATCGAAGGCTGCTATCTGATGCGCGACCGGCTGCGTGGGGTGGAAGTCCTGGAGAACTTCGGCATCCCGCTCAAGGAGGCCGAGGAGATCTCCGAGCAGTCCGAGTTCCTCGCGCTGTTCCGGAAGCTGCTCTTCAGCAGAATCGTGCCGTGCGTCAAGGACATCGGACTGTGGGGCGAGCGGCTGCAGAAGGCGTATCTGGACATGGGCGTCTTCGAGATGGGCGACGCCAACCTCGACCTCCTGATGTCCCAGGACGAGGAGATCGCCGAGGAGCTCGACCGCGAACGCTTCGCGGCGGAGGAGGAGGCGCGGGTGGCGGAGGTCGAGGAGGCGATCGCGGCGGGTGCGGAGGAGGCTCAGGCAGCCGGCTGACGCGTGAAGCCCGCCGGGATGCCGGCCGAGGCCCTTCGAGTGCGCCTCCAGCAGTGTGTCGAACGATTTCCTGCCGGGCCCCGGCGGCTGCGGACGCCGGGCCCGGACCACGCGCCCGTAGCGGGCGGGGCCGACAAGTGAATCGGTGCTGATCACTCCCCTCCCGGCGGTGGGAACGACGTCCGCAGCGTGAACGCCCTCCGCGTCGGGCCGTGTTCGCGGATGTGGCGCAGGCGTTCCTCCGCCTCCGCGACCGTCGGGCGGTGGCCCGGGTCCACCCACCACAGCGTCGTCATGACCTCCTCCACCCGCTCGAAGAACTCGTAGCGGCGGCCCAGCAGCTCCCGGTGCATGCCCTGGTACATGAACGCCGTCAGCGCATTCGGGTCCCGCCACACGGAGATGTTCACCAGCAGCCAGTCGTCGCCGAAGATCCGCAGATCCGTCGCGTTCCCGCTCTCCTCCTGCATTCGCCAGATGAAACCGTCCGCCGCGTCGGCGACCGCGTTCACCGGGTCAAGGCCGTCGACGAAGGGCTTCAACTCCGGGGAGTCCAAGGGGAATCTGAGGCGGGCTATGTTCACCTGGGCGAGTTCGTGGGTCATGGGCGCACGATAATCGCGTGCGGCTCCGCCGCCACCGCCATTTCGAGGAGCGAGACATCCGAGCCACGCGGCGTCACCAGTTGCAGGCCGACCGGGCAGCCGTCGCTCGTGAAGCCGGCCGGGATGCTGGACGCCGGGTGGCCGCTCAGGTTGAAGGCCCAGGTCAGGGCCGTGGAGTAGAGCTCGCCCGGACCGTCGTGGCCGTGCGGGCGATTCGGGGTCGAGGGCGTCAGCAGCAGGTCCACGTCCGCGTAGAGAGCGTCCAGGCGGCGGTCGTTCTCCGTGCGCACCGCCGCCCCGGCCGACGGGTCCCCACGGCGCACGGACTGCCAGGCCTCGGCGGGGTCGAGCAGGGTGAGCGGGCACCCGTCGAGGCGCACGACTCCCGCCGAGGCCAGTCGTTGCGCCGCTGCCTGCGCAACCGACTCCACCTCCGGGTCCGTCCGCGCGAAGCCCAGGTCGGGCGACCAGCGCGCCCGTACGGGGTACTCCACGCGCACCGGCGCGTATTCGTCCAGTACGGAGTCCAGATACGGCCGCGCGTCCGCCGCCGAGGGCGTCAGCACGCCCGCGGACGCCAGGCCCGTGCGGTCCGGCGACGGCAGCAGTCCGTTCGTCGTCTTCAGGCCGAACACGCCGCACCACGCCGCCGGGATCCGTACCGAGCCCGCCCCGTCGCTCCCCGTGGCCAGCGGCACCATTCCCGCCGCGACAGCGACCGCCGAACCCGCCGACGAACCGCCCGGTGTGCGGTCCGCGCGCCAGGGGTTGAGCGTGCGGCCGTGCGTGCCGAGACCCCAGGTCTGCCAGTACGTGCCCGGGCCCGGCACCGAGGTCGAGCCGACCGGCACCGCGCCCGCCGCGATCAGCCGCCGGGCCGCGTACGAACGGATGCCGGCGGGGCCTTTGACCGCGAACGGCAGCCCCGCGAGGGGAAGTTCGGGGTCCGGCGCGCGGGTCTGCGCCGTCTCGGGCCACACCTCGATGAACGCGCACAGGGAGGGGTCGAGGTCCGCGATCCGGTCCAGGGCTTCTTCGACCCTCATGCCGGCATCCCTCACGGGTCAGTGCTCACGTGGTCAGTGCTCACGCGACCAGTCTCCCAGCGCCGCCTCCATCACCGCCCGCGCGATCGGCGCCGCGCTCCCTCCGCCGCTGATCTCGTCGCGCTCGAACGACGCCTCCTCGACGACCACCGCGACCGCCACCGCCGGCCGGCTCGCGCCCCGTACCTGCGCCCAGGAGATGAACCAGGCGTACGGCGTACCGGCGTTGCCCAGTCCGTGCTGTGCCGTGCCGGTCTTGCCGCCGACCGTCGCCCCCTCGATCGCCGCGTTCTCGCCCGTACCCTCCTCGACCGCCTTGATCATCAGCCGCTGGAGCTGCTGCGCCGTCCCGGGCTTCATCGCCTGCCGATGCCGCCTCGGGCTGTTCTGCGCGACGATGTCGCCGTTCGACCTGGTCACCTTCTCCACCAGATAGGGATATCTGATCTCCCCGCCGTTGGCGACCGCGGCCGACACCATCGCCATCTGCAGCGGCGTCGCCGTGGTGTCGAACTGCCCGATCGAGGAGAGTGCCAGCTGATCGACGGTCATATTGCGGTCGAAGTTGGACGGCGCGACGCCCGAAGGAATCCTCAGCCGACGGTCGTTGAAGCCGAACCTGTCCACCGTGTCCAGCATCGAGGCCAGCCCGACCTTCACCCCGATATGCGCCATCACCGTGTTGCACGACCACTGGATGGCGTACGCGAGCGAGGCGTCGTCGCAGCCGTCCGACGCGTTCGGCAGTGTGGTGCTCGTGCCCGGCAGGACATACGGATCCGGCGCGCCGCTCGGCGCGTCGACATCGGTGACCACGCCCGAGTCCAGCGCGGCCGCCGCAGTCACGATCTTGAAGGCTGAGCCGGGCGGATACGTCTGCCGGATGGCCCTGTTGAGCATCGGCTGCCTGTCCGAGGCGTTGTGCCTCGCCCACGCGTTCTTGACCTGCGCCCCGGTGCCCGAGAGCTCTCCGGGATCGTACGAAGGGCTGCTGACCAGCGCCAGAATCCGCCCGGTCGACGGCTCGACCGCGGCGACCGCGCCCCGTCGGCCGGCGAGCCCCTCGTACGCCGCCCGCTGCATCGACGGCCTGATGGTGGTGAGGACATTGCCGCCGGGCGGCCGGCCGCGGCTGACGTCGTTCCAGAACGGCAGCCGCGAGAGCATCGTGTCCGTGCCGGAGAGAACGCCGTCCTCGGCGTTCTCGATCAGGCTGGTGCCGTACGTCTGCGAGGCATAGCCGGTCACCGGCGCGTACATCGGGCCGTCGGCGTAGGTGCGTTCGTAGCGCAGCTGCTGGCCGGTGTCCTTGGAGCCGGTGACGGGCTGCCCGCCGACCAGGATGTCGCCGCGCGGCGCAAGGTAACGGGCAATGGCCACCCGGCGGTTGGCCGGGTTCTTGTCGAGCGAGGTGGCCTCGAAGATCTGCACGCGTGCGGCGTTGACGAGCAGCGCGACAAGGAGCAGCAGACACAGGACGGCCGCGCGCCGGATGTATCGGATCACCGTTCGTTCTCCAGCACCGGGGCGACGACCCCTGTCTCGACGGTGTCGGGGTGCGGCGCGCGGGCCGAGTCGCTGACCCTGATCAGCAGCGCCACGATGATCCAGTTGGTGACGACGGACGAACCGCCCTGGGCCAGGAAGGGCATCGCCATACCGGTGAGCGGGATCAGGCCCATCACGCCGCCCGCGATGACGAAGACCTGGAGGGCGATGATCGAGGCGAGTCCGATGGTGAGCAGCCGCCCGAAGGGATCGCGCAGGGCGAGTCCGGTGCGGTATCCGCGGGCCACCAGCAGCGCATAGAGCAGGAAGATCCCGGTCAGGCCGACCAGGCCGAGTTCCTCGCCCGCGGTGGCCAGGATGAAGTCGGACTTGGCGGCGAAGCCGATGAGGATGGAGTGCCCGAGGCCGAGGCCCGCGCCGAGCATCCCGCCGGCGGCGAACGCGAACAGCGACTGGGCGAGCTGGCTGGGACCCTGGCCGGCGTCGATGGTGGCGAAGGGGTTGAGCCAGTCCTGCACCCTGCTGTGGACGTGCGGTTCGAGGGCGCCGACGGCGAACGCACCGGCTCCGGCGAGCAGCAGACCCACCGCGATCCAGCCGGTCCTGCCCGTCGCGACGTACAGCATGATCACAAAGAGTCCGAAGAAGAGCAGCGAGGTGCCGAGGTCGCGCTCGAGCACCAGCACGATCACGCTGAGCAGCCAGATGGCGACGATGGGGCCCAGCACCCGGCCGGTGGGGAGCTGGAGCAGCCGCCAGACCCGGCGGCCGGTGTAGGCGAGCGCGTTGCCGTTGGCGGAGAGATACGCCGCGAAGAAGACGGCGAGCAGGATCTTGGCGAACTCGCCGGGCTGGAAGGAGAATGCGCCGATCCGGATCCAGATCTTGGCACCGTTCACGGCGGGGAAGGCGATGGGCACGACCATCAGGACGAGGGCCGCGGCCATCGAGAGATACGCGTACCGCTGCAGGATCCGGTGGTCGCGCAGGAAGACGACGGCGGCGATGAACAGCGCGACGCCGATGGTGGACCAGATCAGCTGGGTGGGCGCTGCCTCGTGGTGCGGTGTCGCCAGGTCGAGGCGGTAGATGAGCACCAGGCCGATGCCGTTGAGGAGTACGGCGATGGGGAGCAGCAGCGGATCGGCGTAGGGGGCGCAGAAGCGTACGGCGAGATGGGCGAGGAGGGCCAGCACGCCGAGGCCGGCGCCGTAGCGGGCGGCGTCCGGCGGAACCGCGTTGTTCATCGTCAGGCCCACGTCGACATAGCCGTAGACGGAGATGAGGACGGCGCAGACGAGGAGCGAGAGCTCGACGCCCCGCCGCTTGGCCAGGCGTAGTTCGGGCGGGGGAGCGTCCACCGCTGTCGTTGCGGTCATGCCACGCAACGTAGCCGCGGCTTTGCCCCGGACCCCGGTCCAAAGGAGCCGGACGGGCTGAATTCAGCCCGTCCGGCCCCCTTCCGCCGCATCGTCGTCCAGGAAACGCACGTACTCGGGCAGCGTCAGCCGGGCCACCGCGCCGCCCTCGTTCGCGTTCAGGAAGTGCAGCTGAGCGCCGATCACCGCCGACTGCCCGACCGCGATGGTCAGTCCGAGGCCGTGCCCCTTGCTGCCGCCGTCCGTGCGGAAGCGCTGCGGCCCGTGCGCCAGCAGATATTCCGGATAGCCCGGGCCGTGGTCGGTGACCGTCACCACCGCGCCGTCCACGGTGAGCACCACCGGCGGCCTCCCGTGCTTGTGGGCGTTGGCGACGAGATTGCCGAGCACCCGTTCCAGGCGGCGCCTGTCGGTCTCGACGGTGGCATCGCGTACGACCCGTATCTCCGTGTCGGTCGCGGAGGCCAGCACCACCCGCTCGGCCAGGTGCGCCAGCTCGTGCACAGCCAGGTCCACCCTCTCGCTGCCCGCGTCCAGCCGGGAGATCTCGAGCAGATCCTCGGTCAGCGAGCGCATCGCCCGCACCCGGTCGCGCACCAGCTCGGCCGGACGCCCCTCGGGCAACAGCTCGGCAGCGGCGGTCAGCCCGGTCAGCGGGGTACGCAACTCGTGCGCCACATCGGCCGTGAAGCGCTGCTCGCTCAGCAGCTTGCCCTGCAGGGACGAGGCCATCGTGTCCAGGGCACCGGAGACCGTCGCCACCTCGTCCTGGGGGCGCGAAGGATTCCTGGTACGCGGGTCGTTGACGCGTGCGTCCAGATCGCCCGCGCTGATCCGCCGCGCCACCTGCGCGGTCAGATGGAGCCGGCGCGTGACCCTGGTGACGGCGAACGCGCCCACCAGCAAGGTCGCCCCGATGGCGAGCACCGAGGAGCCGACGATGGCCCGGTCGAGGCCGTTGATCGTGTTCGCGCTGGTGGTGTAGTCGACGCGGACGGCGATCGCCCGGCCGTCGGCGGGACCGGCGGCCCACATGACGGGGCGGCCGCGGAAGGTGGCCACCATCGTGCCGCGCCGTCCGCGGACGGCGAGTTCGCGCAGCGAGTCGGGCAGGCCCGGCGGGTCTATGCCGCCGTGTCGCGGCACCGGCTCACCCGACTCGTACTCCCGGGTGACCTCGACCAGCCGGCCCAGCGCCTTCTCGCGCGACTGGTTCACCGTCTGCTCGGTGACCGCGGCGTGCACCAGGGCGCCGAGCAGCGCGGCGAGGGCGCAGCACATCACCGTGATGAAGACCGCGGCCTTCCAGGTGAGGGTCGCGGTCCAGCGGGGCAGCCGAAGCCGCCTCACTGTGCGGCCGCCGAGGGCTTGGGTTCGGGGGAGCGGGACGGCTTGACCCGGACGATCTCGTCGCGCGTGGGCAGCATCGCGCGCTGATGACCGTCCCAGGACCAGGCGGTGCGGTACTCGTATCCGGGAATGCCCGCCGAGACCGACCGAAGGATCACGTCCCGGCCCGCCAGATCCACGCTGACGAGCTGGTCGGCCGTGGACATGATCCGGGTGAGGCCGTTCCTGCCGGGCATGTAGCAGCGCACCGCCGTCTGCTGCTCGGGCATCCTGATGCCGATGATCAGCTCCTCCCGGCCGTCGCCGGTCAGATCGCGGTGGTACGGCTTGAGTACCGGGCAGGACTTCGGCTTCGGTCCGCACGCGCCGATCTGCTTGACGGTCTCCTGGTAGAGCCCGTCGATGCCGGTGAACGAATCGGGGTGCGCCTTGGCGTCGGCCTGGACGACGTCGACGGGGTCGAGGGCGCGGACGTCCTGGCCCGGCACCTTGATGCCGGGCACGAGCTGGGTGTCCGACTCGCCGTAGTCGTACGGCGGCGCGGTGACGGGCGGCAGATCGGGCCACAGATGGACGGGGCCGACGGCCGTGGGGGTCTCACCCGCGCTCTTGATCCGTCCCTCGTCGCCGCAGCCGGACAGCAGTCCGCACAGCGCTGCGGCTGTGGACGCCGTCAGCAGGACGGCGTACCGCAGGCGGTGCGGGCTCGGGCTCAAGGTTCTCCTCGCCGGGCGGGCACCCGGGGCGCTGCGCTCCTTCACCGGGCGGGCGAAGGAGATGGTGTGGTCGGTGTTGCGGCTGCCCTTGACGGGGGCGCCGGGTGATCAGGCGCAGACGGTCGTGGAGCCGCCCCGGCCGGCCTCGATTGTGTCACCGACCTGCACGTTCGCGATGGCGCCGGGTGCCCGGCCGCGGCCCCCGGCCCCCGCCCGGGCCTCGTCAGTACTGGTACGGCTGTCCGCCGGGCTGCTGCTGCGGCTGCGGCTGCCCGTACGGCTGACCGCCGGGCCCGCCCGCGCCCTGCATCTGCAGCTGCTCCCCCTGCTCCTTGCTGATCTGCTGCTCCATGCCGCAGAACGTGCACTGCGTCGCGTACTTCGTCGAGAACGGGAACAACGGCACGAAGAACAGCGTGAACTTGGTGACGCGCTTCCTGAGCGTGTGCGCGGAGGGATTGCCGCAGTGCCCGCACACCAGCGTCAGTATCGCCAGCTGGTAGAGGTAGCCCCTGGTGCCAAAGATGATCATGCTGGTGGTCTCTCCCTCGTCAGTGCTCGCCGGCACAGAGCCAGCAGCTTCTCGTCCGTAAAGATGTCATGGCTGCCGTAGCCGCCGTCGATCGCGTTATGACGTCGTACGGATCCGAGCTCCGCGCGCAGAACCGGTTCCGCTCCCTCGGCCGCCAGCTCCACCAGGCACTGGGCGATCGGAACACGCGTGTACGGCAGCCGCTCCCAGGCCGACAGCAGCACCGGCCATGCCCTGACGCCATCGCCCGTCACCCGCCACAGCGCGATCGCCGCGTCCACCCGGGTCCATGGCTCGGCCACCCGCAGCAGCTCACCCAGCGCCGGAGCGGCCTCCTCGCCCGCCGGTCCCAGCGCGCCCAGTGCCGTTGCCGCCGAGCGGCGGCCGCCGATGTCCGCCCCCGACAACGCCGCGCACAGCACCGGCAGTACGGCCTCGGCATCACCCTCTATCGCCCACAGCGCCCCCGCCGTGCGCGCCGCGAGGGACGCCGACAGGCCGGAGCCGACGCCGATGCGGCGCATCAGCGCGCGTAGATCCGGCACAGCCTCGTGCGCCGCGGGGCCGAAGGCGGTGAGCGCCCGCAGCGCCGACTCGGCCACCCACTCCTTGCGGTACTCCGGCGCGCCCCGCAGCACACGCAGCACCTCCGGCACGGCATCGGCGGCCCGCAGCTCCGCAAGTCCGTACAGCAGCGTCCCGGCCAGGTCGTACAGCCTCTCGTCGAGATCCAGCTCGCCGAGCCGGCGGCGCAGGGCGGGCGCGAGCGGCGCCGCGGCCGGGCCGAGATGGCCGAGCGCGTACCCCAGGTCGCGCGGCGCCTCGGGCAGTTCCAGCGTCCGCGCGAGCACCGGCACGGCCCGCCGGTCGCCCGTCCGGGCCAGCGCCAGGACCGGGCTGCCGAGCGAGGGCGGGCCGTCGTTCCACTGACGCACCCAGGCCCCGGGCTCCGCGGCCACCCGGTCGGCGAGCGCGTCCGCGGCGGGCGCGGCCAGGCCGAACAGCTCCGCCAGCGCATCGGCGGCCGCGTCGCCCAACCGTTTCTCCGGGTCGGCCAGCTGCTCCCCGACCAGGCCGACCAGCTCCTCGTACGCACCGCGCCAGGTCCGCAGCAGCCCGCTGCTCATCCGTACGGCGTCTATCCGCTGCCCCCAGTCGGGGCTGCACAACTGGTCGGCGAGGAGCGCTATCCGGTCATCGACACGATCGCCGAGACCGGAGTGGAGCGTGCGCAGCAGATCCGCCGTCCAGGGCGCACCGCGGCCCACGGTGTCCTCCTCGTGCGCCTCGCGCAGCCGCCCGAGCAGCGTGGGCGTCGACGGTCGTTCGGGCACGGGCTCCGCGACCGGGGCGGCCACCGGCTCGGCGCGCAGCTCGCGCAGCAGGCCCGTCACCCCCGGCACCACATCGGCGGGCAGCGCTCCCGGCGCGCAGCGGGCGAGCTGGGCGAGCGCGGCCAGCCGCAGCCCAGCTCCGTACGGCACCCGGGTCAGCCCGGAGAGCCACCCCACCACCTCGGGCGCGAGCTGCCGGTGCCGCAGGGCTATCCGGCCGGCGGCCTCGACGCAGGCGAACCGCACCTCGGCGTCCGGTTCCGTGCCGAGCCGCTCGCGCAGCAGGACGAGCACCAGCTCGGGGTCGTCGTGCAGCGTGGCAAGAGCGAGCGGGGCGGCGAGCCGCACCCCGCGGTCCCCGTCGTCGACCAGCGCGAGGAAGACGTCCGCGCCCGCGGTCACGGCCGACGCGGCCATCGCATAGTTCGCGGCGTACTCGAACTCCTCGTCGTCCGGGTCCAGTTCGTCGTCGCCGTCCAGATCGATGCCGCCGATGCTGGTGAGCAACTCGACGATGCCGCCCCGGTCCTGGACCGATGGATCGGCCACCAGCTCCAGCAGGAAGGGAATGCAGGCGAGCGTCGAGTCGTACACATCGCCCTGGTGGTGCACCGCGCCGTACATCCCGTCGAGCGCCGTCTCGCGCTCGGCGGGGTCCGCGGACGCCAGCCCGTACAACAGGTCCGGCACATCGTCGGCCGGCCCGTAGGCGTGCCCCATTGACGCCCAGTCGACCTCGTCGATCCCCCCGAACACGCTTGCCCCCTCCCAAGAACTTGCGCTTGGGGAGAGTGTGCACCACCGCTGAGCCATCGCGTGGATATTGCCCCGAAGGCCCCCGGGCTGTTCCCATGGTCGGGGGGTGGTGGCATGACGGAACTGCGCGTGACACCCGCACGGGAGCAGGGCCGGGAGAGGCTGTACGTCAGTCTCCCGGACGGCCGTCATGCCGCCTGGTACGACCAGGACAGCGGCCGGGTGAGCCTGGTCCTCGAGTCCCGGCGGGCCGAGGTGCTGGCGGCGCTCGCGCCGTATCTGACGGGCGATGTCAGCGTCGGCCCGCCGCCCGTGCCCACCTCCGCCGACCTCGCCAGGCTGTCCCTGCACCCGGACGACGACCTGGCTCCCAACCGTCCCGGCGAGGCGCTGCACGCCGCGCTCGACTCCCTCCCGGTGAGTCCCCGTTCCCTCCCCGTGAGTCCCCGGCGCCTGCGGCAGGACCCGCGCCGCGGCGAACTCGCCGCCCAGCAGCTGCTCGGCGAGGCGCTCGACCGGCTGGAGGGCGCGGGCTGGCGGATCCTGCACTCGGTGCCGCTGCCCGGCGCCGACCACATCGACCATCTGGCCGTCGGACCCGCCGGGGTGCTCGCCGTGCACACCCTCGCGGCCCGCCGGCAGCGGGTGCGGATCGCCGACCCGATGGTGCGGGCCGGCCGCGGCGGGCCGAGTCCGCTGCTGCGGCTGACCCGCCGCCGGGCCGAGCGCGCAACCCTCGCGCTGGCGACGGCGGTGCGCCCGGTGCTCGCGGTGGTCGGGGCGACGCGGCTGGATCTGCTGCCCGCGCCACCGGACGTACGGATCCTTACGGACGACGAGGTGCCCGCGCTGGCCGGGCTCGGCGGCGTGCTGAAGCCCGCGGACATCGAGGCGCTGTACGCGACGGCCCGGGACCGCCGGACCTGGCTGCGCGTATAGGCCCTGTCAGCCAACCCGGGCCGGGTCGGCGGAGGTTGTCGCCCAGCCGGAACGGTATTCCCGATCCCTTGACTAATCAAACTTGATTAGTCATGATCCTCGGGGAGGCGCAGCCGGAGCACCGTGGTGACGGTGTGCCGTGTCGTGCCCTGCTCCACCTCGGCGGTCAGCCCCGCCGCCACGGCCTGGTACCCGACCTCGCCCACGCCCACGGCGATCGCCGTCCCGGTCCCGGTGCTCTCCAGGCCCGCGAGCGCGGCCGCCGCCTGTGCCCGCAGCGCAGGTGCCAGCGGGCTGGAGACCAGCGGGGTGTCGTCGTCCGGCAGTACCAGCACCAGCGCGGACGGCCGCGCCCGCGGCCCGGTGAAGCCGACCACCGCCGCGTCGCGCGCGTAGGTGTGCCGAAGCTTCAGCCACGCGCGCGTGCCGCTGCGGTACGTCTGGTCCAGCCGTTTGACCACCAGCCCCTCGACACCGATGGCGGGCAGGGTCTCGAACCAGGTGGCTGCCTCGTCCGGGTCCAGCGTCATCGGCACGGGCTGCAGCGGCGGCCCCAGCGGGCCGAGCAGCGCGACCAGCCGTCTGCGCCGTTTCTGGTACGCCAGCGGGCGCAGGTCCTCGCCGCCCTCGGCGAGCACATCGAAGGCGGCGTACGAGGCGGGCAGCCGGCGCGCGAGGGCGGGGGCGCGCCCCGGCGTGGCGGCCGCGCGCCTTTGCACGGCGGCGAAGTCGATGCGGCCCTCCCGCCAGACCACGACCTCGCCGTCGAGCACCGTGCCGTCCGGCAACTGCTCTGCCGCCTCGGCGAGATCGGGGAACGCATCGGTGACGATCCGTCCCGAGCGGGCCTGCAGCAGCACCTTGCCGCCGAGCCGGAAGACCACCATCCGGTGGCCGTCGAATTTCGGCTCGTAGGCCAGACCGCGCCCGCGCGGCAGCACGTTCACCGACTCGGCGAGCGCCACCTTCAGGGGCGGCCGGGGTGCGTTCACGGCAGCGGCCGCGCCTTCATGGCAGCGGCCCGGCCCGGCCGGGATCGAAGAGCGGGCCGAGCAGATCCCCGTACCGCTCGAGCCGTGGCGCGATGTCGTCGATCCGGAAGACGAGGTCCGCCGGCGACCCGGCCTCCTCGACCTCCTCCCAGGAGACGGGCGCCGAGACGGTGGGCTCGGTACGGGCGCGCAGCGTGTAGGGGGTCGCCGTCGTCTTCTTCGAGGAGTTCTGACTGTGGTCGACGAACACCTTGCCGGGCCGCAGGGAGCGTTTCATCCGGTGCAGGATCAGCCCGGGCTCCGCGGCCTCGCCCTCCACGGCCAGGGTCTTCGCGTACGCCGACACCTGCTCGGAGGGGGTGCGCTCCAGCGGCACGAGGATGTGCAGCCCCTTGGAGCCGGAGGTCTTGGCGTACGCGTGCAGCCCGTCGGCCGCCAGCCGCTCGCGCAGCCACAGCGCGACGGCGCAGCACTCCACGACGGTCGCCGGGGCGCCCGGGTCGAGGTCGAAGACCATGCGGTCGGCCATGCCCGGCTCGTCCGCCTGCCACTGGGGCGTATGGAACTCCACCACCAGATTCGCCGCCCACATCAGCGAGGCCAGGTCCTCCACGACGACCTGGCGCGCTTGCTTGTCCTCGGAGCGCGGCACTTCGACGGTCCGTACCCAGGACGGCGTACCGGGCGGCGGATTCTTGGTGAAGAACACCTCGCCGTCCGGCCCGTCCGGATATCTGAGGAAGGAGAGCGGCCGGTTGCGCAGATGGGGCAGGATCGCCTCGGCCGTGGTGGCGTAGTAGTGCAGAATCTCGCCCTTGGTTGTCCCGGTGGCGGGGTGGATGACCTTCTCCAGGTTGCTGAGCGCCAGCCGCCGCCCCTCCACGTCGGTGATCGGCGTCATACGATGAGAATCCCACGAATCCTGAAATTTCGGATGAAAGGGATCAAACGTGCGATCCATATGGAACGGCGCGATCTCCTTCGGCCTGGTCAGCATCCCGATCAAGCTGGTGAACGCCACGGAGAACCACTCCATCTCCTTCCGCCAGATCCACACCGCCGACGGCGGCCGGATCCGCTACCGCAAGGTCTGCGAGCTGGAGGAGAAGGAAGTGCCGACCGAGGAGATCGGCAAGGGGTACGAGGCCGCGGACGGGTCGATCATCCCGATCACGGACGAGGACCTGGCGGCTCTGCCGCTCCCCACGGCGAAGACGATCGAGATCGTGGCGTTCGTCCCCGCGACGCGGATCGATCCGCTCCAGATGGACGCGGCGTACTACCTCGCCGCGAACGGCGTCCCGGCCGCCAAGCCGTACACGCTGCTGCGTGAGGCACTCAAGCGCAGCCAGAAGGTCGCCATCGCCAAGTTCGCCCTGCGTGGCCGGGAGCGACTTGGCATGCTGCGGGTCGTCGACGACGTGATCGCCATGCACGGGCTGCTGTGGCCGGACGAGATCCGTTCCCCCCAGACCGTGGCCCCGGACACCGAGGTGACGGTGCGGGAGGCCGAACTCGACCTGGCCGACGCCTTGATGGACACGCTGGGTGAGGTCGACCTGGACTCGCTGCACGACGACTACCGGGCGGCGGTGGAGGCGATGATCACGGCCAAGGTGGAGGGCGGCGTACTGCCGGAGGTCGAACCGGCGGAGCGCGGCGGGCAGGTCATCGATCTGATGGCGGCCCTGGAGAGCAGTGTGCGAGCGGCGAAGGAGGCGCGGGGGGAGGAGGGCGCGGAGGTCGCCGAGGTCACGTCGATCAAGGGGCGTAAGCGGGCGGCGAGTGCGCCGAAGGCGTCGGGCGGGAAGAAGTCGACGACGGGGGCTGCGAAGAAGACGGCGGCGAGCAAGTCGGCGGCGAGCAAGTCCACGGCGGCGGGGGCGAAGAAGGCGGCCGCGAAGAAGACCGCGGCGAAGAAGGCGGCGGCGAAGTCGACGGCCAAGAAGGCGACCCCGAAGAAGCGCGCCTCGGCCTGACCGCGCCGGGCAAATCCGCCCGAGCCTGCCAATGCCCCGTCCGGCAAGATCGCCCGGACAGGACCTAGCTGCGCCGCAGCAGGTTGTCCATCACCGATTCCAGATAGCCCCGCCGCTCCGGACCCACCGGCAGCGCCTCCGGCACCGCATGGCTCAGCTGCGTGTGTCCCAGATAGCTCGTGTACGCCAGCAGCCCACGCCGCCGCGCCTCTTCCGGCGGAAAGCCCAGCTCCTCGAAGAGATGCGCGACGTAACCGATCCGACGCTCCGTCACCCGCTGCAGTACGGGTGCGACGTGGGGGTCGTCGGCGGTGGCGAGCAGTGAGACCTCGAGCGGGTCCTCCGCGGCCAACGCCGTCGCCTGCGCGAAGAGGGTACGCAGCCGCCGCTCCGGGTCCGGCTCGGCCTCCAGCGCGGTGATGATCTCCTCGGTGTCGATCTCCTCCCAGCGGGCCAACGCCGCCTCGATCAGTGCGTCCCGGTTGGCGAAGTGCCAGTAGAAGCTGCCCTTGGTGGTGCCGAGACGGGCGGCCAGCGGCTCCACGGCGACCCCGGCGAGACCGCGCTCCCCGATCGCGGCGAGCGCCGCATCGGCCCAGTCGCGTGCCGTGAGCCTCTTGCGGGACTGCCCCGCCCGCTCTTCCCTCATGTCCATACGCTACCGTACGGTGAAACATACGCCACCGTATGGAGGTGCGTCATGCGCACGGTACGGAACGTCCACGAACGCAACGTCGACGCCCCGGTCGAGGTGGTCGGCGCCCTGCTCGACCGCGTCTCGTCCCCGGACGACCCGCTCAGCCCGAGCCCTGTCTGGCCCCCGATACGCTTCGACGGCCCCCTCGCCGTCGGCGCGGCCGGCGGCCACGGCTTCATCCGTTACTCGGTGGGTGCATACGAACCCGGGCGCCGCATCCGTTTCGACTTCGCCCCGCCGTCCAACGGCTTCCACGCCCTTGAGCTGGAGCCGCTGGACGGGGGCGGCTGCCGGGTCCGCCATGTCCTCGAACAGAAGCAGGGCCTGAAGTCGTCGCTGCTCTGGACGCTGGTGATCCGCCCGATGCACGACACGATGATCGAAGAGCTCTTCGACAACGTCGAACGCGCCGCGACCCCCGGCGCCCTGACCCGGCCCTACCAATGGACCCGCCGCGCGCGCCTGATGCGCCGTCTGATCTGGGACAGACCGGTGGCGACGGAAGTCCCCACCGCGGCCACGCTGGCCCACCAGGCCTTCGCCCGTCCGGACTTCGCGGACGCCTGCCGCATCCCGCTGGCCCCGGGGATGCCGCGCGACCCCGTGGCCTGGCACGGTGTCCTCCCGTTCGAGATCAAGGCGAGCGCCCCGAACGAGCTCCTGCTCGGCGAGGACGCCGGTCATCTGGACTTCCGCGCCTCGGTGCTGATCGCCGACGACAACGTCACGCTCACCACGGTGGTGAAGTTCCACAACTGGCGCGGCAGGCTCTATTTCGCCGTCGTACGCCGCTTCCACCCCCTGATGGCCCGCATGATGCTGCGCCGCGCCCACCGCCGGCTGGCCTTCGCGGCTCCACCGGCCCCCGACCGGACAACGCCCGTGCGAACGGACGGCTGAAGGCAGGGCACGAGCAACAGGCCACCCGACCGCCCAGTAGAGTGCGCCTTCGTTCTCTCTCCGTCCCCGAGGTGTACGTCAGTGAGTCCCGCTTCCCCCACCACACCGGCCGTGACCGTCGTCGGGATCGGTGCCGACGGGTGGGAAGGACTTCCCGCTCTCTCGCAGAACGCCCTCGTCGACGCCGAGGTCGTCGTCGGCGGACCGCGTCAGCTGGAGTTGCTGCCCGACGCGTGCGCGGGGGAGCGGGTCGGCTGGCCGTCGCCGCTGCGGCCCGGCGTGCCCGGACTGCTCGCCGCGCATGCCGGGCGGCGCATCGCCGTGCTGGCCAGCGGTGACCCCATGTTCTACGGGATCGGGCGGGCGCTCACCGAAGTGCTCGGCGCCGACGCGCTGCACGTACTGCCGCACCCGTCCTCCGTGTCGTACGCCTGCGCCCGCCTGGGCTGGCCGCTGGAGGACACCGAGGTCGTCACCCTCGTGGGCAGGCCCATCGCGCAGCTCGGCGCAGCCGTGCACGACGGGCGACGGCTGCTCGTACTCAGCGCCGGGGCCGCGACGCCCGCCGAGGTCGCCGACTTCCTGCGCGAGAAGGGGTTCGGCCCCAGCCGGATGCGCGTCCTTGAACAGCTCGGCGGCGAGCGCGAGGCGCAGGCGGACGGTACGGCCGACGGGTGGGAGCGGCTGCCCGGCAACCCGCTGAACGTCATCGCCGTCGACTGCCGCCGCGCGGCCGGCGCCCTGCGGCTCGGCGCCGTGCCGGGGCTGCCGGACGCCGCGTACGAACACGACGGGCAGCTCACCAAGCGCCATGTGCGGGCCGCCACGCTCGGCGCGCTCGCGCCCGCGCCCGGCGAAACTCTCTGGGACATCGGCGGCGGCTCCGGCTCCATCGCCGTCGAGTGGATGCGTACGCACCGGTCCTGCCGGGCCGTGACCGTCGAACGCGACCCGGTGCGGGCCGCCCGGATCGCCCGCAACGCCGAGAAGCTCGGTGTCCCCACGCTGCGGGTGGTCACCGGAGCTGCACCCGCTGCCCTGGCCCAACTCCCCACGCCGGACGCCGTGTTCATCGGCGGCGGCCTGACCGTGCCCGGCCTCGTCGAAGCGTGCTGGGAGGCGCTGCCCGCCGGCGGGCGGCTCGTGGCCAACACCGTGACCCTGGAGTCCGAGGCGCTGCTCGCCGACTGGTACCGGCGGCACGGCGGCGAGCTCGTACGCCTGGCGGTCGCGCATGCCGTCCCCGTCGGCGGCTTCACCGGCTGGCGACAGGCCATGCCTGTCACCCAGTGGGCCGCAACCAAGTCTGGATCTGGAGAAGAACGATGACCGTGTACTTCATCGGCGCGGGCCCCGGCGCCGCCGACCTGATCACGGTGCGCGGCGCCAGGACGCTCGCGGCGTGCCGGGTCTGTCTGTACGCGGGCAGCCTGGTGCCGCGCGAACTGCTCGCCGAATGCCCGCCGGACGCCCGTCTGGTGGACACCGCGCAGCTCAACCTGGACGAGATCACGGCCGAGCTGATCCGCGCGCACGAGGAGGGCGACGACGTGGCGCGGCTGCACTCCGGCGACCCGTCCGTCTTCAGCGCCGTCGCCGAGCAGATGCGCCGCCTCGACGCGGCGGGTGTGCCGTACGAGATCGTGCCGGGGGTGCCTGCGTTCGCGGCAGCGGCCGCCGCGCTGAAGCGGGAACTGACCGTGCCGACGGTCGGCCAGACGGTCATCCTCACCCGGATCGCCAACCGCGCCACGGCCATGCCTCAGGGCGAGGACCTGGCGACGCTGGGCCGCAGCGGGGCGCTGATCGTGCTGCATCTGGCCACGCGGTATGTGGACCGGGTGGTTGAGGAACTGGAGCCGCACTACGGGTCCGACTGCCCGGCGGCGGTGGTGGCGATGGCGAGCCGCCCGGACGAACTGATCCTGCGCGGCACACTGGCGGACATCGCGGACCAGGTGAAGGCGGCGGGGGTGCTGCGGACGGCGGTGATCATGGTGGGGCCCACGCTGGGGGCGTCGCAGTTCGGGGACAGTCACTTGTACTCGGCGGAACGGGAGAGGCGGGGGTTCTGCGCGCCGGTCCCGGGTGCGCCGGTCGCCTGAGCCTTCAAGCCCGTCCGGCGTTTGAGGACGGACACAGAGGGCCACGAAGCGTCCGCGGCGCACGGTCAACCGCGTCGGCTCCGCCACTGGACGCCTGGGGGCAATTTCAAGCCCGTCCGGCGACTGAGGACGAACCCCCCGGCCCCCGCGCAGTGCAGCGGCCCACCACATCGCCCCCGCGGTCGATGCAGACCACGTCCACCTCCACCGGCGCTCCCCGCAGCACCCCCAGCGCCTGGTCCCGCGCCGCCACCGCCACCAGGTCCCCCAGGGGGACGCCGTGCGCAGCGCACAACTGGAGTGCGGCCAGGCCCGTGTTCGCGGTGGCCACCTCCGCCGCCAGGGAATCGGACGCGCCGCCCGCCCGAGCCAGTTCCGCCAGGAAGCCCTTGTCCACCTGGGAGCGGGCCGAGTGCAGGTCCAGATGGCCCGCCGCCAGTTTGGACAGCTTGGCGAAGCCGCCGCAGAGCGTGAGCCGGTCCACCGGATGCCTGCGCACGTACTTCAGCACCGCGCCCGCGAAGTCCCCCATGTCCAGCAGCGCGTCCTCCGGGAGGTCGTACAGAGCCGTGACCGTCTTCTCGGACGTCGACCCGGTACAGCCCGCCACATGCGTACGTCCCGCCGCCCGCGCCACATCCACACCGCGCCGGATCGAGTCGATCCAGGCCGAGCAGGAGTACGGGACGACGATGCCGGTCGTCCCCAGGATGGACAGACCGCCCACGATCCCCAGGCGCGGATTCCAGGTCGAGCGGGCGATCTCCTCTCCGTGGTCGACGCAGACCGTGATCTCGACGTCGCCCGTCCCGCCGTACCGCTCGGCGACCAGCGCGACATGCTCGCGCATCATCTGCCGCGGCACGGGATTGATCGCGGGCTCGCCGACATCGAGCGGCAGTCCGGGCCGCGTGATCGTGCCCACACCCGGCCCGGCGGCGAACACCACCCCGGCCCCGCGCGGCGCAGCCCGTACCGTCGCGCGGATCAGCGCGCCGTGTGTGACGTCCGGGTCGTCACCCGCGTCCTTGACCACGCCCGCCATCGCCCGGCCGTCCGCCAGTTCCTCCGCGGCCAGCGCGAAGGACGGCGTCTGCCCCTTCGGCAGCGTGATCGTCACCGGGTCGGGAAACTCGCCGGTCAGCAGCGCGGTGTACGCCGCGGTCGTCGCCGCGGTCGCACAGGCCCCGGTCGTCCAGCCGTGCCGCAGCCCGGTGTGCTTCAGTTGGGCGCTGCGCCCGCCCTTCGCTTCACTCATGAACGGACCCGAGACCCGATGCACGTACTGATCCTCGGCGGAACGACGGAGGCACGGCGGCTCGCCGAGATCCTGCCCGGGAGGGTACGCGTGACCTCCTCGCTCGCCGGGCGGGTGGCGCAGCCGAGGCTGCCCGCCGGCGAGGTCCGTATCGGCGGCTTCGGCGGCGCCGAGGGCCTCGCCCAGTGGCTGCGCGCGCACAACGTGGACGCCCTCATCGACGCCACCCACCCTTTCGCCGGGACGATCAGTTTCCATGCGGCCGCTGCCGCCGCCGAGACCCATGTTCCCCTGCTCGCCCTGCGCCGCCCCGGCTGGGTCGCAGCCGAGGGCGACGACTGGCGCCCGGCCGCGTCACTGCAAGAAGCCGCCGCGCTGCTGCCGGGCCTCGGGCAGCGGGTCTTCCTCACCACCGGCCGGATGGGTCTCGCCGCCTTCGCGGACCTCGCCGAACCGTGGTTCCTCGTTCGGTCCGTGGACGCCCCCGAGCCCCCGCACCCGCCCCGCATGCAGGTGCTGCTCGACCGCGGCCCCTTCACCCTCGACGGCGAGCGCGAGCTGCTGGCCCGCCATCGCATCGATGTCATGGTCACCAAGGACAGCGGAGGGGCCGCCACCGCCCCCAAGCTCACCGCCGCCCGGGAGGCCGGACTGCCGGTGGTCGTCGTGCAACGGCCCCCGGTCCCGCCCGGCGTCCCGGTGGCGGCCACCCCCGACGAGGCGGCCGGCTGGCTCGCTCAGCTCCCGCTCTCCGGATAGCGCCGCGGCGTCCAGACGATCTGCTCGCCGTCCCCGCGCCGTACCGTCTGCGTCTGCGAAGAGCCGACGATCAGGATCGTGCGCATGTCGACCTCGGACGGATCGAGTTCGGCGAGCCGCACGATGCGTACGCTCTCCTGTGCCCCGCCGACGTCCCGGCCCAGCACCACGGGCGTGTCCGCCGCCCGGTGCTCAAGGAGCAGGTCGCGCGCCTTGCCGACCTGCCAGGTCCGGCTCCGCGACCCGGGGTTGTAGAGGGCGAGCACCAGATCGGCTGCGGCGGCCGCGCGCAGCCGTTCCGCGATGACCTCCCACGGCTTGAGCCGGTCGGAGAGCGAGATGGTCGCGTAGTCGTGGCCGAGCGGCGCACCCGCGCGGGCGGCAGCCGCGTTCGCGGCCGTCACCCCCGGCAGCACCCGCACCGGCACGTCCTTGTACGCGTCCTGTCCGGCAGCCTCCAGCACGGCGGTGGCCATGGCGAAGACGCCCGGGTCGCCGCCGGAGACGACAGCGACGCGCCGCCCGCGCCGCGCGAGGTCGAGCGCGAACTCGGCACGCTCGGACTCGACCCGGTTGTCGGAGCCGTGCCGAAGCTGGCCGGGGCGCACCGGCACCCGGTCCAGGTACGTGGTGTAGCCGACGAGATCGTCGGCCGCGGCCAGCGCGCCCCGCGTCTCGGGGGTCAGCCACAGCGGACCCGCGGGCCCGGTACCGACCACGACGACCTCGCCCCGCTCCCGTACCTCCGTCGGAGCGTCGATACGGCTCGGCAGCACCGCCACCGAGAAGTACGGCACCGACTCCGGGTCGACGTCCGCCAGTTCGCCCGTACGCTCCCCGGCCATCGTGGCCCGCTCGACATAGCGCGCCTCGTCCAGTCGCCCGGAGCCCTCGATCGCCCGGCGCACCTTGGTGAACGTACGGCCCAGCTTCATCACCACCGCCGAGTCCGTCGAGGCGAGCCGCGCGGTCAGCTCCTCCTCCGGCAGCGTGCCGGGCAGGATCGTCAGCACCTCCTCGCCCTCGGCCAGCGGTGTGCCGAGCCGGGCGGCCGCGGCGCTCACCGAGGTGACTCCGGGGATCACCTCCGTCGGATACCGGTCGGCCAGCCGCTTGTGCATGTGCATGTACGAGCCGTAGAAGAGCGGGTCGCCCTCCGCGAGCACCGCGACCGTGCGGCCCGCGTCGAGATGCACGGCCAGCCGGGCAGCGGCCTCGGTGTAGAACTCCTCCATCGCGCCCCGGTAGCCGCCGGGATGGTCGGTGGTCTCCGTGGTGACCGGGTAGACCAGCGGCTCTTCGACATGGTCGGCACGCAGGTGCTTCGCGGCGATGGAACGCGCGATGGAACGGCCGTGCCGGGCGCTGTGGTACGCGACCACATCCGCCTCGGCGATGACCTCCACGGCACGCAGGGTCATCAGGGACGGATCGCCGGGCCCGAGCCCGACCCCGTACAACCGGCCGGTCTGCTTGGTGCTCATTCCGCCTCGCTCGCTATCGCGTTGATCGCGGCCGCGGCGATGGCGCTGCCGCCACGGCGTCCGCGCACCACCAAGTGCTCCAGGCCCGCGGGGTGTTCGGCGAGCGCGTCCTTGGACTCGGCGGCGCCGATGAAGCCGACCGGCACACCGATGACCGCGGCCGGGCGGGGAGCGCCCTCCTCGATCATCTCCAGCAGCCGGAACAGAGCGGTGGGGGCGTTTCCGACGGCCACCACCGCCCCCTCCATGCGGTCGCGCCACAGCTCCAGGGCCGCGGCGCTGCGCGTGGTGCCGAGCTTTGCGGCGAGGTCCGGGACCGAGGGGTCGGACAGCGTGCACACGACGTCGTTGTCCGCGGGCAGCCGCCCCCGGGTCACCCCGCTGGCCACCATGGCGACATCGCACAGGATGGGCGCGCCGGCCCGCAGCGCCCGACGGGCGCGGGCCACGACCTCCGGCGTGAACGAAAGGTCGCGTACCAGGTCGACCATGCCGCAGGCGTGGATCATCCGGACCGCGACCTGGCTGACGTCGGCGGGCAGCCCCGTGAGGTCCGCCTCCGCGCGGATGGTGGCAAAGGACTGGCGGTAGATCGCCGCGCCGTCCTTCTCGTAGTCGAACACTGTGCTCTCGCTCATTTCGTCAACGCGTCACGGCGGTCGTGCGCGCAGCCGCCACGGTGGCGGCGAGTTCTGAGGGTGCGGTGACGCCGGTGTGCCGGCGCTCGCCGCGTACGCAGACGTCGTAGCCGTGGGCGGTGGCCACGACGTCGACCCGGTCACCGTGCGGGTGGCCGCAACGGCGCTCGCACCCGGACCAGTACACGGGCAGCCCGGAGAAGTCCGGGCCGAGTGCCGCCGCCGCGTCGGCGCGTACGTCGGCGAGGGACTTGGCACATCCGGGCCGTCCGATGCAGGCGCCGACGCCGAGCCAGGGGGAGGCGGGGGAGGTGATGAGCCCGGCGGAAGCGAGGTCGGCGCCGGGGCCGTCGCACCCGGGAAGGATCACGCCGCGCCAGGGAGTGAGACGCAACTCACCGCTGCCGCCGCGCTCGGCGACGGCGGCCAGCAGCCGCCACTGTGCGCCGGTGAGCCGGCCCAGGGGAGCCAGGACCGACAGCGAGGTGCGCCCGCCCGGACCCGCGACGACGCCGGGAGCGGGCGCGGACCCGGCGGCCGGGGCAACGGCGGACAGTCGGCCACGGACCCCTTCCGCGGCCAGCCGATGTGCCACGTTCCGGGTCAACTCCGCGGTACCGCCGGGCAGTTCACTCACCCGCCAGGTGCGGGAGCCGACGGCGTCCAGAAAGACCTCGGCGGCGAGCAGCGCGGCGCGCGGCGCATCCTCCGCACGTACCGACAGCGCCGCATCATCCGCTCCCAGCCGCAGCAGCGCATCCGCATCGCCGGCCGCGACGATCGTCACATCCGCGCCCAGCGTGGCCACGTCCCCGCGCCCGTCGTCGCACGCGAACAGAAAGCGTCCCGACAGCCCGAGTGCCGCCTCGCTCGCGCACAGCAGCCGGTCCAACTCCCGTGCCCAGGGCTGCACATCGGCATTTCCCAGCCCGTCGAGACCGGAGAGAGGCGAGGCGACGATGTTCCGCACCCGCTCGTGCCGGGGCGAGGGCAGCAGCCCCGCCGCACCGAGCAGATCCGCCAGCTCCCCGGCACACCCCGTCGCGAGCCCGCGCAGCTGCACATTGCCGCGGGACGTGAGGTGCAAAGACCCGTCTCCCAGGCGCTGCGAGGCATCCGCAAGAGCCAGCGCCTGCCGCACGGTGAGCACCCCGGCCGGTATCCGCACCCGGGCGAGCGCCCCGTCGTCAGCCGTGTGCAGCCGCAGCGCGCCGGGGCATGCGTCACCGCGATCCCGCAGGGGGGACGTCGCCCCGGTCGTGCGGGGGCCAGGGGCCGTCGGCATGGCGGCGAGCATACCGACCGCCCGCTCGCCGCCCGTACGCCCTCCACCTGCGGCTCGGGCCTTACTGCCCGAGCCTTACTATGCTCATCGACGGGCCACCCGGCCCGTCATCGCCTGCGACGGCGACATGGAGGAAGCCCGGTGCGAATCCGGCGCGGTCCCGCCACTGTGAGCCCGGTCCACACCGGGTGAGCCAGGAACTCCTGCCGTCCACACCGCCCGGGGCGCGGACACCCCGAGGAAGGCCTCCGCACGCATGCTTCTGCTGCTGTCGACCTCCGACACCGACCTGCTCAGCGCTCGCGCGGCAGGGGGCCCGGTCGAGTACCGCCTCGCCAATCCGACCCGGCTGGACCTCGCCGGGCTGCCCGCCCTGCTGGACGGCGCACAGCTCGTCGTCGTACGTCTCCTCGGCGGCGTACGGGCCTGGCAGGACGGACTCGACCAGCTGCTGGCGGCCGGGCTGCCGGTCGTCGTACTCACCGGCGAACAGGCCCCGGACGCCCAGCTGATGGAGGCGTCCACGGTCCCGGTCGGCATCGCCGCCGAGGCGCACGCCTACCTGGCTCACGGCGGCCACGCCAACCTGGAGCAGCTGGCCCGCTTCCTCTCCGACACCGTGCTGCTCACCGGCCACGGCTTCGAGCCGCCGGCCCCCGCGCCCACCTGGGGCCCGCTGGAGCGCACAGCGCGCGAGGTGAGCGGCCCGACGGTGGCGGTGCTCTACTACCGGGCCCACCACATGAGCGGCAACACCGCCTTCGTGGATGACCTGTGCGGTGCGATCGAGGACGCGGGCGGCCGGCCCCTGCCGCTGTACGTCGCGTCGCTGCGCGCCCCTGAACCCGAGCTGATCGACGCGCTGGGCGCTGCCGACGCGATTGTCACGACGGTCCTCGCCGCGGGCGGCACCCGCCCGGCCGACGCATCCGCGGGCGGCGACGACGAGTCCTGGGACGCGGGCGCGCTGAGCGGTCTGGACGTGCCGATTCTCCAGGCCCTGTGCCTGACCGGCTCGCGCAGCACCTGGGAGGAGAACGACGAGGGCGTGTCGCCGCTGGACGCCGCGAGCCAGATCGCGGTGCCGGAGTTCGACGGCCGTCTGATCACCGTCCCGTTCTCGTTCAAGGAGATCGACCAGGACGGTCTTCCGGCGTACGTCGCCGACCCCGAGCGGGCCGCTCGGGTCGCCGGAATCGCCGTACGCCACGCACGTCTTCGCCATATCCCGGCCGCCGAGAAGCGTCTCGCACTCGTGCTCTCCGCGTACCCCACCAAGCACTCCCGTATCGGCAACGCGGTCGGCCTGGACACCCCCGCATCCGCGGTCGCCCTGCTGCGCCGGCTGCTGGCGGAGGGCTACGACTTCGGTACGGAGGAGGTCCCCGGCCTTGCGTCGGGCGACGGCGACGAGCTCATCCACGCCCTCATCGAGGCGGGCGGCCACGACCAGGACTGGCTCACCGAGGAGCAGCTGGCGCGCAACCCGGTCCGTATCCCGGCGGCGGACTACAAGCGCTGGTACGCCACGCTGCCTCAGGAACTGCGATCGTCGGTCGAGGAACACTGGGGCCCGCCGCCCGGCGAGATGTTCCTGGACCGCAGCCGCAACCCGGAGGGCGACATAGTCCTCGCGGCCCTGCGCCGCGGAAACCTCCTCATCCTCATCCAGCCGCCGCGCGGCTTCGGCGAGAACCCGATCGCGATCTACCACGATCCCGATCTGCCGCCCTCGCACCACTACTTGGCCGCCTACCGCTGGATCGCGGCCACGCAGTCCGACGGCGGCTTCGGCGCCGACGCCATGATCCACCTGGGCAAGCACGGCAACCTGGAGTGGCTGCCCGGCAAGAACGCGGGCCTGTCCGCCGCCTGCGGGCCCGACGCCGCGCTCGGCGACCTCCCGCTGATCTACCCCTTCCTGGTCAACGACCCGGGCGAGGGCACCCAGGCCAAGCGCCGCGTCCACGCCACCCTCGTCGACCACCTCGTACCGCCGATGGCCCGTGCCGAGAGCTACGGCGACATCGCGCGCCTGGAACAACTCCTGGACGAATACGCCCAGATCTCCTCCATGGACCCGTCGAAGCTCCCGGCGATCCGTGCCCAGATCTGGACCCTCATCCAGGCCGCCAGGCTCGACCACGATCTGGGCCTGGAGGACCGCCCGGACGACGACGGCTTCGACGACTTCCTGCTCCATGTCGACGGCTGGCTGTGCGAGGTCAAGGACGCGCAGATCCGCGACGGACTCCATGTACTGGGCAACGCCCCTTCGGGTGCGGACCGCGTCAACCTCGTCCTGGCCATCCTCCGGGCCCGCCAGATCTGGGGCGGCACGGCGTCGCTGCGGGGGCTGCGGGAGGCGCTGGGCCTGGACGAGTCGGCGGCCACACGTACGACGGCGGACGAGGCGGAGGACAAGGCCCGCGCCCTGGTCCAGGCAATGGACGATGCCGGGTGGGACCCCGCGGCAGTCCCCAGCGAGTACGGGGAGGAGGTCGCCGCGATCCTGGACTTCGCCGCCCGGGAGGTCGTCCCCCGCCTGTCCGCCACCACGGCCGAGCTGGACCACACGGTTCACGCGCTGAACGGTGGCTTCGTGCCGGCCGGCCCCTCCGGCTCCCCGCTGCGCGGCCTGGTCAACGTCCTCCCGACGGGCCGCAACTTCTACTCGGTCGACCCGAAGGCGGTCCCGTCCCGGCTGGCCTGGGAGACGGGCCAGGCCCTGGCGGACTCCCTGCTGCACCGCTACCGCACGGACAACGGCGACTGGCCGCCCTCCGTCGGTCTCTCCCTGTGGGGTACGAGCGCGATGCGCACGAGCGGCGACGATGTCGCGGAGGCGCTGGCGCTGCTGGGCATCCGCCCGGTCTGGGACGAGGCATCGCGCCGCGTCACGGGCCTGGAGCCGATCCCGTCGGCGGAGTTGGGCCGGCCCCGTATCGACGTGACGCTGCGCATCTCGGGCTTCTTCCGGGACGCGTTCCCGCACACGATCGCCCTGCTGGACGACGCGGTCCGCCTCGCCGCGTCCCTGGACGAGCCCGGCGACATGAACTTCGTACGGGCCCACACCCAGGCGGACCTGGCGACCCACGGCGACGAACGCCGCGCCACGACCCGTATCTTCGGCTCCCGCCCGGGCACGTACGGCGCGGGCCTGCTCCAGCTGATCGACTCCCGCGACTGGCGCACCGACGCCGACCTCGCCGAGGTCTACTCGGTCTGGGGCGGCTACGCATACGGCCGTGAGCTGGACGGCCGCCCCGCCCGCGCCGAGATGGAAACGGCGTACAAGCGCATCACGGTCGCGGCGAAGAACACCGACACCCGCGAACACGACATCGCGGACTCGGACGACTACTTCCAGTACCACGGCGGCATGATCGCCACGGTCCGCGCCCTGCGCGGCACGGCCCCCGAGGCCTACATCGGCGACTCCACCCGCCCGGAAACGGTCCGCACCCGCACCCTGGTCGAGGAGACCTCCCGCGTCTTCCGCGCCCGCGTGGTCAACCCCAAGTGGATCGAGGCCATGCGCCGCCACGGCTACAAGGGCGCCTTCGAACTCGCCGCGACGGTGGACTACTTGTTCGGCTACGACGCGACGACGGGCGTGGTGGCCGACTGGATGTACGACAAGCTCACCCAGACATACGTCCTGGACCCGACGAACCGCGCATTCCTCCAGGAGGCCAACCCCTGGGCTCTGCACGGCATCGCGGAGCGGTTGCTGGAGGCCGAGTCGCGCGGCATGTGGGCAAAGCCGGACCCGGAAGTCCTCGCGGCCCTGCGCCAGGTCTTCCTGGAGACGGAGGGCGACTTGGAGGGCGAAGACTGAAGGGCGAGGGCCGAAGTGTGAGAGGAAGGACACCATGGATCCTCAAGAGCTTCGGCGGCGGTTCGAGACCCTGACGACCGCCCATCTGGCGGACGCATGCATTCGCGCTCGTATCCCGGTGCACTGTGCGCCTGCGCCTGTGCACGCCGTGGTGCCCGGAAGCCGCCTGGTCGGCCGTGTGTCCCCTGCTCGGCATGTCGGCAGCGTCGACATCTTCCTGGAGGCGTTCGAAGGGGGCGCGCCCGGCGATGTGCTGGTGGTGGACAACGGCGGACGACTCGATGAGGCGTGCGTCGGCGATCTCGTCGTTCTGGAGGCTCAGGCTGCCGGTCTGGCGGGAATCGTGATCTGGGGCCTGCATCGGGACACGGCCGACATTCGGGCAATTGGCCTGCCGGTCTTCAGCCTTGGAGCGATCCCCACCGGCCCGCTGAGCCTTCAGGCCCGTCCCCACGATGCGTTGGAGTCCGCCCGCGTGGGCGACTGGACGGTGAGTCGTGAGGACGTGGTCCTGGGCGATGACGATGGCGTGCTCTTTGTGCCGGCCGCCCGCGCCGCGGACATCTTCACGCTTGCGGAGACGATCCGCGACACCGAGCGGCGCCAGGCGGAACAGATCCGTGCCGGTGTCTCTCTGCGCAGTCAGGTGCAGTTCGACACCTACCTCGCCCGGCGCCGGCAGACGCCTTCCCTGAGCTTCCGCGAGCATCTGCGAGAAGTGGGCGGGGCGATCGAGGAATAGGGCGGCATCGGGTCCTGCGGGACGCGAACAGCGCCTCAACTGGGGTGACCCCGGGTAGCGCCGGCATGCGTCTGCTGTCAAGTGGTGTGACGCTCACGAATGTTTAACGAATCGCTGACTTTTGCGCCGTCGTGCTGTCACAGTGACTGACGAGACTGGTGTTACTGACCAGTTGGACCAATCGCTGAGATGAAGCCAAGGACGAAGTCGGGGAGGGACCGTGACAAGGCGTACCGCAGCACCGGATGCACTCGGCACACTGTGCTCCCTGTTGCTCACGGTCCTTCTCCTCTGCCAGTCGGCCGTATCCGTGGCCGGGGAAGTGGAGTTGGGCGCCGGAGGGACTTCCCGGGAGGCCGACTCCTCACCCGAGTCACCGGACGACCTCGAATCGCCAGGTGCCCCCGAGTCGACCGGTGATCCCGAGTCGACCGGCGCACGGGACCCGGCCGGTGAGCCCAACTCGCCCGACGAACCCGGCTTACGCGTCTCACCCGTCGACTTGCCCTGGGATGATCCGGATGCCCTGGACGAGCCGCCCCCGTCCCGCAACGGCGGCCGGCCCAACAGGCTGCCGACCGCCCACGCCCCGCCCACAGGCAATCGGCCTTCCCCGGCCACGACGGGTGAGGACGGCTCCGCCGCCTCCTGGGTGCTCCGCCGCCCCCCGACGGGTGCACCTCCCGGTCCACCCGGACAGCCCCCCGCAGCACGGCTCCCCGTTCTGCAGGTGTTCCGTCTCTGATCGTTTCGTCGCCCGCACGGTTTCCCCCACTCCGTTACCTGCGATTCGACATGACGACTCACCACCGCGTGCCCTGGGCGCGCTGGAGGAACACCCCCATGTACATGCTCATGAAGAATGCCCGCGCCTTCCGCGAACGGGCCGCCGCCCGCGCCGACGAGTTCGGCCGCCTCGCGGACGGTCAGTCCCCGCAAGCGCTGTTCATCACCTGCTCCGACTCACGGGTGATCCCCTCGCTGATCACCGGAGCCCGCCCCGGCGAGCTCTTCGAACTCCGCACGGCGGGCAGCATCATCCCCGAACACGACCCCGACCGTCACTCGAGCGAGGCGGCCACCATCGAGTACGCCGTCGAGGTGCTCGGCGTCGCCGACATCGTCGTCTGCGGCCACTCCCACTGCGGTGCCGTCGGCGCGATAGTGCGCGGCGAGGATCTCTCCGCCGTACCCGCGGTCCGCGGCTGGCTGGAAAGTACGTCACCCCCACCCCTCTTCACCGACTCGTCCCCGGCCATCGCCGAGGCCGTACAGCACCATGTGCTGCGCCAGCTCGGGCGGTTGCGCGACTACCCCTGCGTCGCCCGCCGGGCCGCGGAAGGGCGGCTGATGCTGCACGGCTGGTTCTACGAGATAGACACCGGCTCCGTGCTCGCCCACCGGCCGCACGACGACGCGTTCCTTCCGCTGTGAGCGCCGCCGACACCCGCGAACGCGACGACCGCGAACGCGACACTCACAAACGCGACGCCCGCGAACGCGACGCCCGCGAACGCGACGCCCGCGAACGCGACGCCCGCGAACGCGACGCCCGCGAACGCGACGCCCGCGAACCCGACGCCCCCGAACGCGGCAACCGCGGACGCCACCGCCGGGCGGCGGCGCAGCGCGCGGAGCGACCCTCCGCCTCGACGCTGCGAACCGATCTCACCGCGTCCGTCGTCGTCTTCCTCGTCGCCCTGCCGCTCTGCGTGGGCGTGGCCGTCGCCTCCGGCGTCCCCGCCGAACTCGGCCTGGTCACCGGCATCGTCGGCGGGCTCGTCACCGGACTGCTCCCCGGGAGCAGCCTCCAGGTCAGCGGACCCGCCGCGGGGCTGACCGTCCTCGTCCTCGAAGCCGTCAACGAATTCGGACTCGGGGCCCTGGGCGTCTTCGTCCTCACGGCGGGCGTGCTCCAGCTGGTCATGGGCGCGCTGCGACTGGGCCGCTGGTTCCGCGCCATCTCCATCGCCGTGGTGGAAGGGATGCTCGCCGGGATCGGCCTCGTACTGATCGCCGGTCAGCTCTACGCCATGGCCGACGCGAAGGCGCCCGGCTCGGGCCCCGCCAACCTCATCGGTCTGCCCGCGCTGCTCGTCCGTACGGCCGGCTCGCCGCAGGCGCTGACCGCCTTCGGTCTCGGCGCGGTCACCGTCGCGATGATGGCGCTCTGGAAGCATCTGCCGGCGAAGGTCCGGCTGGTCCCCGCACCGCTGGCCGCCGTGGCTCTGACCACCTCCGTGGTGGGGCTGTTCGGGCTGTCCGTGAAGCGGGTCGACGTACAGGGGCTGCTGGGCGCGATCCGGCCACCGTCCGCCGACGACCTCGGCAGGATCGCGGACGCCGGAGTGGTCGGGGCCATGGGCACGGTCGTCGCCATCACGCTCATCGCGTCGGCGGAGAGCCTGTTCAGCGCCGCTGCCGTCGACCGGCTGCACACCGGCCCCGGCACCGACTACGACAAGGAGCTGATGGCGCAGGGGGCGGGCAACGCCGTCTGCGGAGCCCTCGGGGCGCTGCCGATGACCGCGGTCATCGTGCGCAGCGCGGCCAATGTGCAGGCAGGTGCCCGGACCAAGGTGTCACGGGTGCTGCACGGCGTATGGCTGCTGCTCTTCGCGGCGCTCGTACCCGCCGCGCTCGGTCTCATACCGGTCGCCGCGCTCGCCGGCATCCTGGTCTTCTCCGGCTGGAAGCTCATCCCACTGAAGGAACTCGGGCCGCTGTGGCGCGAGCACCGCGGGGAGGCGCTGATCCTGGTGGCGACCGCGGTCGCCATCGTCGCGACCAACATGTTCGAGGGCGTGCTGGCCGGGCTGCTGCTCGCCGTCGCCAAGACGGCGTGGGAGACATCGCACGTCCAGGTGCACGTCGATGAAGGCGCCGACCGGAGCGAGCCACTTCGCGTGGTCGTCTCGGGCAACGCGACCTTCCTCCGGCTGCCCCGGATCCTCGACACCCTCGAGGGACTGCCGAAGGACCGGCACATCGAGCTCGACCTGCTCGAGCTGCGCCATGTCGATCACGCGTGCAGTACGGCCCTCACCAACTGGGCCGACCGGCACAACTTGGAGGAGGGGGCCACGAAGGTACTGATGCCCGCGGTCTGACCCGCCTCGGCACGGTCCGGTCCCTACGGCGCACCGACCGGCCGCTGTAGGGACCGGGCCAAGCCCGGGCACCTCCGCCTCGCCCGTTTTCACGCGGCGAGGCGGAGTCATGTCCGCCCTCTTGATCTGCCGGGCCTCGCGGGAGCGCACAGCGTCACCAGAATCTTGATCACGATTACCTTGGGTTCATCGGAGCTTTCCATTCACCTTCCCCCCGTTCGGCCTTCACCTCGCTGTGCACACAGGCCCTACACAACCCGCCACTGTCAGGGGCGCTTGGGGCGGTCTTTCGGCCAGTGGCGAAAAGCGCAGAGGCGAAAGACGGAGGGGTGGGTGGTTTCGATGGTTCGGCCGCGCTTTTTGTACGCAGTACGAGTATCGCCACAGAGACCGGAAGAAGGGGAGAAACCGGTCGGATGGCGGCTGGTCGGGGCGAACAACCGTGAACTGGGTCGCAGCGCTGAAGCGTTCGGCAGCCTCGCGACGTGTCAGGCAGCGGTGACCCGGCTCCGGGAGCAGATCGCGCAGGCCCGTGGGTTCCTCACCATGTCGGACATGACGGGCAGTTGGACATGGCGACTCGAACTGGAGGGGCGGGCTGTCGCCGTCGCCGGACGGGCCTACCAGCGCCATCGCGAGTGCCAGTACAACTTCAGCCAGTTCCTGGCCGCGGTCCCGGTGGCCCAGCTGACCGAGGGAATGCCGAACCGGCCCCGCCCGCGCGGGCTGCCGCTGCGCGGTCCTGCGCGGTCCAGGTCCACCCGTGAAGGGCCGGACGGCGAAGGTCACACCCTTTCGCGTACCGGTATCGGCGCCGGGACGAGTGCGTGATGACAGTTGCCGTACCTGGGCTCGGACGTCCGTCCGAGCCGGGCCCGGACCCCGTGGACGTGCCGCGCGCGCTGCGCGGCAGGGGTGAGCCGGCGGACCGCCTCTTTCGTGGGGCGGCGCGCGGGAGCGGGGCCGTTGTGCTGGCCATCATGCTGCTGGTCGGTGTCTTCCTCACCTACCGCGCGTCTCAGGCGCTCGATGTCGCCAAGGGTTCGTTCCTCACCACGTCCGCGTGGGAGCCGGATGCCCACCGCTTCGGGATCGCGGCGGTGCTCACCGGCACGGTGCTCATCGGCCTCGTGGCGATCAGCATCGCGGTGCCACTGGCGCTCGGCACCGCGCTGTACATCGCGGAGTACGCGCCGCGGCGGCTGAAGCGGACGTTCGTCTCCCTCGTGGACCTCATGGCCGCGGTGCCGAGTGTGGTGTACGGGCTGTGGGGCGCCTTCTTCCTGCAGGGGCATGTGGTGGGGCTCTCCCGCTGGATCGCGACGTACTTCTCCTGGATCCCGGTCTTCAAGGTCGACGGGAGCGACCCGCACGACCCGCTGGAGACGACGACCGTCTACACGTCCTCCACCTTCATCGCGGGCATCGTCGTGGCGCTCATGGTCACGCCGATCGCCTGCTCGGTGATGCGGGAGACGTTCTCCCAGGCGCCTCCGGGAGAGCGCGAGGGCGCGTTCGCGCTCGGGGCGACCCGGTGGGGAATGATCCGCGCGGTCGTGCTGCCGTTCGGCTGGGGCGGCGTGATCGGCGGCACCATGCTCGGGCTCGGCCGGGCGCTGGGCGAGACGATCGCCGTCTACATGATCATCTCCCCGGTCTTCGCCGTACAGCCGCACATCCTGCAGAACGGCGCCAACTCGGTCTCGGCGCTGATCGCACTGCGCTACGGATCCGCGAGCGCCTTCGGGATGTCGGCCCTGATGGCCGCGGGACTCGCGCTGTTCCTGATGACCCTTGTCGTGAACTTCATCGCTTCCTCGATCGCGGCCCGCAGCCGCTCGGGCAGCGGGGCGGAGGCCTGAGATGACCGACCTCCTGGACAAGCGGCCGGCGGGGACCGTACGGCCGACCACCGAAGGACGGGACGAGACCCCCGAAGTCCGCCGGAACACCTCGTCGGTGCACGGGTCGGACGTGCTCGCCCTGGCGGGCGCCGCCGTCGGATCTCTCGCCCTGACGGTGCTCCTGTTCACCTGGATCGCTCCGTTCGACTCGATGCTGGGCTTCGCGGTCGTCGGCTACGTGCTCTTTCTCGGCGTCTACGCCGTACTTGTCTCCTTCGACGAGAACGGCGTGGCGGTACGGGACAAGGTCGCGGCGGTGCTGTGGCAGAGCCTCGCCACGCTGCTGCTCGCGGCGCTGGTCCTGGTGGTCGTGTACACCCTGTGGCGCGGCAAGTCCGCTCTGGTGCACCTCAACTTCTTCACCCAGGACATGTCGCGCACCGGCCCGCTGCAGCCGCTCACCGACGGCGGCGTCGTGCACGCGATCGTCGGCACGCTGGAGCAGATCGCCATCTCGCTGGCGATCACTGTGCCGCTCGGGCTGGCGTGCGCGGTGTTCCTCAACGAAGTGCCGGGCCGGTACGCCCGGTTCGTACGGACCATCGTCGAGGCGATGACGGCGCTGCCGTCGATCGTGGCCGGCCTGTTCATCTACGCCACGGTGATCCTCATCCTCGGCGTCGACAAGTCCGGGTCCGCCGCCGCCCTTGCGCTCAGCGTGATGATGCTGCCCATCATCATCCGCGCCTCCGACGTGGTCATCCGGCTGGTGCCGGGCTCGCTGCGCGAGGCGTCCTACGCGCTGGGCGCGAGCCAGTGGCGCACGGTCTGGACCGTGGTGCTGCCCACCGCACGCTCCGGGCTCACCACCGCCGTGATCCTGGGCACCGCGCGCGGGATCGGCGAGACCTCGCCGGTGCTGCTCACCTCCGGCTTCACGGCCGACCTGAACACCAACGCGCTCAGTGGTCCACAGGTCTCGCTGCCGCTGGCGACCTTCCAACTGGTGGGGTCCCCGCAGCCCAGCCTGATCGCCCGCGGGTTCGGCTCCGCAGCCCTGCTGATGGCTCTCGTGCTGCTGCTGTTCATCGTGGCCCGGGTGGTCGGCGGACGCGGTCCCGGTGAGCTGACCCGTAACCAGCAGCACCGGCGCGTGGTTGCCTCGCGGCGCGACGTCGAGCGCATGGGCAAGCGCGCACGGCTCCGGCCGGTAGCGGCGGGGGTGTCCGGGGGCTTCCCGAACTCCGCACCAGACGCTGCACCGGACATCACACCAGACGCGGTGCCGTACGCGGCGCCGACCGCCGGGTCGGTCGCCGGGTCGGATGTCGCGCCGGACCCTGGGTCCGGCCCCGAGCCGGGCGCCCCGTCCGGCGCCCCCGGCAGCCCCTCCGGCTGAGACCCGTCGAGCCGCACGGCTCCCACCCCGCCCCGCGGATTCCGCACCGCCCTGTACCGACGACACCGACCAGGAGTCACCAGCCATGCCCGGATCACCTCCGGCAACGTCCGCACGCTTCCGCCTGAGAGTCGTGACCGCCTTCGCCCTCTTGGCCGCCCTCCTGTTCGGCGCCGCGCTGCCGGGTGCCGAGCCCGCCGCCGCCGCGACGTACGTCCCGATCTCGGGTGCCGGATCCACCTGGAGCCAGAACGCCCTCGACCAGTGGCGGGCCAACGTCAAGCAGTACGGCATGACGGTGAACTACAACGGCACCGGGTCCTCCGACGGCCGCAACCAGTTCCGCAACGGCACCGTGGACTACGGCGTCTCCGAGATCCCGTACGGCATCAAGGACTCGGGCGTCGTCGACCCGCCGCCGTCCCGCAAGTACGCGTACATGCCGATCGTGGCCGGCGGTACCTCGTTCATGTACAACCTCACGATCGGCAACAGGCGGGTGACCAACCTCCGGCTGTCCGGAGAGGTCATCGCCAAGATCTTCACCGGGCAGATCAAGACCTGGAACGACCCGGCGATCAAGGCCGACAACCCGGCGCTCGCCTCGGCGCTGCCCGCCCGCCGGGTCGTCCCCGTGGTCCGCTCCGACGGCTCGGGCACCACCGCGCAGTTCACCACCTGGATGAGCAAGCAGTACGGCTCGCTGTGGGACGCCTACTGCCGCCGGGCGGGACGCACCACTCCCTGCGGCGCGACGTCCAACTACCCGCTCGTACCGGGCAGCGGCTTCGTCGGCCAGTCGGGCTCCAACGGTGTGTCCGGCTATGTCGCCCAGGGCGGCAACGTCGGCACGATCACCTACGTCGAGTACTCGTACGCGGTGTACACGACCGGATTCCCGGTGGCCAAGGTGCTCAACGCGGCCGGGTACTACAGCGAACCGACCGCGAAGAACGTGGCGGTGGCCCTCACCAAGGCGCGGATCAACGAGAACAGCTCGTCGCCCGGCTATCTGACGCAGATCCTCGACGACGTCTACAACGACCGGGACCCGCGCGCCTATCCGCTCTCCAGCTACAGCTACATGGTCATCCCGACCGCGCTGGAGTCGAACTTCAACGCCCAGAAGGGCAAGACCCTCGGTGCCTTCGCGTACTACTTCCTCTGCCAGGGGCAGCAGCACGTGGACAACCTCGGCTACTCACCGCTGCCGATCAACCTCGTGCAGGCCGGTCTGAAGCAGGTCCGCAGGATTCCCGGGGTCGACGTCGAGAAGATCAACATCAAGGACTGCCACAACCCCACCTTCTCCAGCGACGGCAGCAACACCCTGGCCAAGAGCGCCCCTTACCCGCCCGCCTGTGACAAGAAGGGCGCGGCGCAGTGCAACACCGGCACGGGCGGCGCGAAGACGCCGACCAACGTCAACGGCTCCGGCTCCTCGGGCGGTTCGGCCGGGTCCGCCCAGGGGGCGACGGGCGGCGGAGGCACCGGCTCCGGCGGGTCGGCCTCCGGCGCGGGCGGCAAGGGTACGGGCGGGACGACGTCCGGCACCGGCAGTGGTGGCGCAACCGGCGGCCCCGGCGGGGCCACGATCGACCCGGACACCGGACAGGTCATCGGGGACAACGGCGCCGCGGCCTCAGGCGGCAGCGGTGATGCGTTCGCCGTCCCCGTCACGACCTCCCGCAGCATCAGCGGGGGCATGCGGAGCGCGCTGATGGCGGTGGCGGGGGTGATGCTGCTGGTGCTCACGGTCGGGCCCCCGCTGCTCAACAGACGGCTGAAGCGGGGCAGGTCATGATCGCCGCACTCCACCGGTTCCTCCGGACCACGTCAGCTGTCGCGTTCGTCCTCCTGGCCTTGATCGTGGCCGTCGTCCTGGCGACGGCTCCCGGTCCGGCCGACGCCGCCGACCGGAGCAGCTCCGGCGCCGGGTCCGCGGTGACCGTCTCCGGGCGAGGTCCCTACGCGGACCTGAAGGTGACCGTCAGCCAGACCCGGAACCTGGTCAACCAGGTGGTGAAGATCTCCTGGAAGGGCGGCGCCCCCACGGTCTCGGACACCACCTACGCGGCCAACTACCTCCAGGTCATGCAGTGCTGGGGGGACAAAGCAGGAGGGCCCGACCCCGAGCAGTGCCAGTTCGGCGGCTCGTCCGCGCTGGGTGCCGGCGCGGGCAGCCAGGCCGCCGGCGCGTACACCAACACCCGGCAGCTGACCTACGGCGCACTGAAGGATCCCGACCAGCAGCTTGTGCCGGCGACCGGCAGCGGCATCTCGTACGTCCCGTTCAGGTCGGCGACCGGCGATGTGATCACGAAGGGGAACTGGAACGAGTTCTACGACGTGAACACAACGAACGAAGCCCCCTACGCCCGCAGCGGTCCCGACGGCAGAGGTGAGGTGTACTTCGAGGCCCAGACGGCGCTTGAGGCGCCCGGCATGGGCTGCGGCGAGGTGCCGGCCGGAGCCTCGAACACGACGGCCGGCCGGCCCTGCTGGCTGGTCATCGTGCCGCGCGGCGAGAGCGAGGTGGACGGCGGCTCGTACCGCTCCCAGCCCAGCGGGCTCCTGCAGTCCTCGCCCCTGACCGCGAGCAACTGGAAGCACCGTCTCGTCGTGCCGCTGCGCTTCGAACCGATGGGCCGCTTCTGCCCGCTCGGCGCCGACGAGCGGAGCACGCTCGGCGACGAGATCGTCGCCGAGGCCATCGCCCGCTGGCAGCCGGCCCTGTGTCAGTCCGCGAGCAGGACGATCTACGGCTACGCACAGGTGACCGACGACACCGCCCGCGCCAAGCTCGTCTCCGGAAGGCCCGGACTGGTCTTCCTGGGCCGCCCGGCCGCCGGCGGCCAGGTGCCGGCCGGCCTGCGTCCTGTCTACGCACCCCTGGCACTGTCCGGGCTGACCATTGGCTTCTTCGTCGAGAGCCAGGCCGGCTTCAACGCACCCGATGCGGTCAAAGCGCGCGACGGAGCCCGGCTGACCGGCCTCAACCTCACCCCGAGGCTGGTCGCCAAGCTGCTCACCGAGTCGTACCAGGACGGGAATTCGCGCTTCGCGCCGAGCACCGCCGACAACCCGTTCAACCTCGTCCGCGACCTGGAGTTCCGCAAGTTCAACCCCGCCTACAAGGACCTGGACTTCGGCGGCAGCCTGGGCGACGCGCTCGTACCCGAGGCGCTCTCCGACGCGGCCGGGCAGCTGTGGAACTGGGTGGCGAAGGACCCGGCCGCCCGGGAGTTCCTGAGCGGCACCGCCGACAACAAGGGACGGTACGGCGACGCGGCCTTCTCGGGCATGAGGATCAACCCGCACTACAAGAACCTCAAGCTGCCGCTGAACGACTTCCCCAAGAGCGACCCCTACTGCCAGCAGTTCGAGGACCACCAGGACCACCCCCTGTGCATCCAGGACAAGCATCCGTACGCCTCCGACATGCACGCGGCCGCCCGCGCCGCCGCCCGTGGTGACACGCTGGCCCGCGCCAGTTGGGACAACACCACCACGCCGCCCGGCTACAAGAAGAACCCTCCGCAGCCCATGGGACGGCGGGCGGTCCTGGCCGTGACCGACACGGCGACGGCGAGCCGCTACGGGCTGGTGACGGCGAAGCTCCAGAACGCCGCGGGCCGCTTCGTGGGCCCGGACACGGTCGGCCTGCTCGCCGGCCAGGCGGCGATGAAGCCCAGTGGTGTCCCCGGGGTGGTGAGCCCGAACCCGGCCACGACGGACAGTGACGCCTACCCGCTCACCCTCCTCAGCTACGCCGCCACCGTGCCCGAACAGCTGACCAAGAAGGAGGGCCAGGACTACGCGGCCCTCCTGAAGTACGCGGCGGGCAACGGACAGCGGCCGGGTGTGGCGGCCGGAACTCTCCCTGAGGGGTACGCGCCGCTGCCGAAGACCGTGCGCGCGCAGACCCTCGCCGCCGCCGACGCCATCGCATCCCGGGCCGGCACCCCGCCGTCAACTCCCGGCCCCGGCGATGACCTCGGCAGCTCCACCGCGGGCTCGGGCTCGTCCGGCGGCGGCGCGGCAGGCAGCGGCGGTGACGCAAGCACCGGAGGCGGGTCGCCGGGCGGGCAGTCGAGCGCGGCCGGTGGCGCCGGGTCGTCCCCGTCCGCGACCACAACGCCGTCCGGTTCGCCGTCCGCGGCGGCAGCCGCCGCCTCCGACGGCCCGATCCTCCGCACTCCGGCCTGGGCGCTCGGCGCTGTGCGCTACGCCCTTCTGATCGCCCTCATCGTCGGGCTCGCCGCCGCGGTCAGCGGCCCCCTCCTGCCGAGGGTCGTGCCGCGGCTGTCGGCAGGCCTGTCGGCCCGGCGCGCCGGGGCCAAGAAGCCGGGCGGCGAAGGGAGGTGATGCCCGAACTCGAACCAGCGACAGGTCCGCGCCAACGAACTGTCTGAACATCGCGCCGGGCACCACCCGGCGAAAGCCTATCCGAGAGGTAACGCACGTGAACAAGAGGAAGATAGCGGTCGCCGCTGTCGGCATCACCGGTCTGCTCACCGGCACCGTCTGCGCCAGCCAGGCCGTCGCCGACCCCTCCGGTCCGCCGCCCTACCGCCAGCTCTCCGGCGTGGGCTCCGACACCACGCAGGGCGTGATGAACGGCCTCGCCAACGTCATCACCATCAACGGCACCAAGGTCATCGGCTCGTACGACGCCGTCGGCTCGGCGCAGGTCACCACGAAGGACCCCGCCACCACCCCGGGCTGCACCATCAACCGCCCGAACGGTTCCGGCGCGGGTCGCACCGCCCTGCTGAACTCGCTGCAGGCGGGCAACGGCTGTCTGGACTTCGCGCGCTCCTCCAGCCTCAACCTGGGCGCCGCGAACCCCGGCCTGACCTACGTCCCGTTCGCCGTGGACGCGGTGAGCTATGCGATCACGCCCACCAGCACGGTGCCGCGCAAGCTCGCCCTGGCCGACCTCAAGGCCATCTACCACTGCGACCCCAACTACGTGGGAACCGCTCCCAACTTCAGCCTCACCGTGTACCTGCCGCAGGCCGGCTCCGGTACGCGCAGCTTCTGGGAGTCCACGATGGGCATCACCGACGCCGACGTGGTCGCGGGCGTCTACCCCTGCATCAAGGACACCAAGGGCGGCGCGCCCGTCGAGGAGCACGACGGCCGTGTCCTCGACGACAAGTCGATCACCCCGTTCTCCATCGCGCAGTACAACGCGCAGAGCTCGCAGACCATCGCCGACCTCCGCGGCCGGGCGATCTTGGGCACCATCGACAACCTCTCGCCGAACACGCTCAACAGCAACTTTGCCGTGAAGCGCGATGTCTACAACGTCATCCCGACCAGCAAGATCGGGACCGCGCCCTACAGCACCGTCTTCGTCGGCTCGAACTCCCTCGTCTGCCAGCAGTCGGGCCTGATCAACACCTACGGCTTCGCGACCAACGCGAACTGCGGCGACACCAGCAAGCAGACCCCCTGAGGCTGCCTCCTGACCTCGCACCAGAGCACCTCAAGCACCTCAAGCACCTCAACCCCCCATGCCTGACTTCGCTTTCGTCACTTTCGAATCCTTCCAAGAAGGAGAGCACGACTGTGTGGAAGAACAAGCTCTCGCGGACCCTGGCGGGCGGTCTCGCGAGCCTGGTCGCCGTGCTGGCCGGCGGCCTGATCCTGGCTCCCTCGGCACACGCCGCCGACATCGGCACCGCGGTGGTCACTCCGGCCACCGGCTCCGACACCTCCAGCATGACGCTGACCACGTCGGGCGCCTGCCCGGCCAACGCCACCAACATCATCGTCTCGGTGACCGGTTCGGGCTTCCCGGCCGGCGGCCAGAACGTGGTCGGCAACTCGCCGATCGACACCTACGGATCGACTGCGGACGGCGGGCTCGTCATCCCGCTGTCCCAGACGATGCGTGACTACGCCAACACGGCCGGCTTCACCAATCTGACGGGCAAGTACAGCTTCCTCGTCACCTGCCGTACGGCCTTCAACGGCACCAGCCTCGGCGACTTCCCCGGCGCGGTCTGGTTCACCTCCAACACGGCGTACCAGAACACCGACCCGGCCGTGAAGACCGACACCACCACCTCCCTCGCGGTGTCCCCGGCCAGCCCGGTCACCGCGGGCACGCCGGTGACCCTGACCGCGACCGTCGGCCCCGCCGGCGCCGCGGGCTCGGTGCAGTTCCGCGACAACGGCGCGGCGCTGGGCAACCCGGTGACCGTGTCCGGCGGCCAGGCGCAGCTCACCACGAGCAGCCTGGGCACGGGCAACCACTCGCTGACGGCCGCCTTCACGCCGAGCGGTACCTCCTACAACCCGTCCACGTCCGCCGCGGTCTCGTACACGGTCAACGCCGCTGCGGCGACCGTGACGACCACCGCGCTGGCCGTATCGCCGGCCGGCACTTCGGCCCAGTTCAGCCCGGTCAGCATGACGGCCACGGTGTCGCCCGCCTCGGCGGCCGGTTCGGTGAAGTTCCAGGACACCGTGGGCGGCACCACCACCACGCTGGCCACGGTGCCTCTCTCGGGCGGTCAGGCGGCCTTCACCACCAGTAGCCTCGCCGCCGGTGACCACTCCTTCACGGCGGCCTTCGTCCCGACGAACTCCGCCGCGTACGTCGGCTCCACCTCCGGTGCCGTCCCGTACGTGATCGGCGCCTTCGCCGGGGTCACCGCCTCGCAGGACATCACCACGACCGTCCAGTCGGGTGCGCTGGTCATCAGCGTCGACAACCCGCACGTCACCCTGCCGTCCCCCGAACTGAACGCCAACGGTGACCTGCTGACCACCACGGGCGCGATCAACCCGGTCACGCTCACCGACACCCGGGCCGGCAACCCCGGCTGGTCGGTCAGCGGCCAGCTGACCGACTTCTCCGACGGCGGTACGCACCAGATCAACGGTCAGAACCTCGGCTGGACGCCGAAGGTGATCGACAAGGGCGCGTCCCAGACCGTCACCGCCGGTGGGGCCGTCGCCGCGGCCAATGGTGTCGCCCCCGCGGACGCGGGCACGGCCGGACTCAAGTCCTCCCGTTCCCTCGCCAACGGAACCGGCCTGGGCACCGCCCACGTCGGGGCGGACCTGGCCCTCAACGCGCCGACGTCGACCGTCGCCGGCACCTACACCGCAACGCTCACCCTGACGGCCATCTGACCCGGTCGGATGCTCGCGGGGCGGCCCCCCACTTCCCCAAGCAGCCGCCCCGGGTCGGGACGGGCAGCGATGCCCGTCCCGACCTCCCACCCCGCTCCTGACACCCCACACCCCACACCACCCCGCTCCGCCCGTCCCGCGCCCGATCGGACGACCCGACATGATCACGACCTCAGCCCGCCGCATGGCCGCAGTCCTGGCCGCCTGCCTCCTCGCCGTCCTCCCGGCCGCAGCCGGAGCCGCGTCGGCCGCCGCCACGGTTGTGGCCACCCGGCCGGGCGACGGCGGCCAGGGGCGTACGACCTTCGGTGTCCAGCCGTCGGCCGCGAAGAAGCCGGACGCGCGGCCGCACTTCTCGTACGGGGCGACCCCGGGCGCCGCCGTCAAGGACCACATCGCCGTCTTCAACTACGGCAAGGAGCCGCTCACTCTGCGGGTGTACGCCGGCGACGCCTTCACCACCGCCGACGGGGGCTTCGACCTGTTCGCGGCGCACCACAGGTCGACCGACGTGGGCTCTTGGGTGAAACTCGGCAAGAACCTCCTCAGCGTGCCCGGCCGGTCCCACGTCGTCGTGCCCTTCACCCTGACCGTTCCGCGGAATGCGACCCCCGGGGACCACACCGGCGGCATCGTCGCGTCGCTGTCGGCGGTACGCAGCGACAAGAAGGGCAGCAAGGTCGCGGTCGACCAGCGGGTGGGGGCGCGGATCTATCTGCGGGTGGCCGGGGAGCTCAGGCCCCGGCTGACCGTCGAGGGCCTGCACACGAGCTACCACGGCACGGCCAACCCCTTCGGCACCGGCTCCGCGACGGTCACCTACACCGTGCGCAACACCGGCAACGTCCGGCTGGCAGCCCATCAGGCCGTGCGTATGCGCGATCTGTTCGGCGGCAAGGCAACGGTTTTTGGTGCTCACGACATCGCGGAGCTCCTGCCGGGCGACGCCGTGAAGGTAACGGCCTCGGCGACCGGCGTCCTCCCGGCCGTGCGCGATACCACCGTGGTCACCGTCGACCCCAGGCCCGTACGGGGCGACATCAAGCACCGTGTGCTGCCGCGTGTCACGCGGGTCGAGGACTTCTGGGCCGTGCCGTGGGCGCTGCTGGCCCTGCTGCTGGTCGCCGCGGGAGCCTTGACGCTGCTGCTCGTTCGCAGGCGTCGGCGGCGCGGAGCGGGCCCGGGCGCCCCGGACCAGCGCCCCGCCGCGGCCCGGTCGAAGCAGGCGGTCGGCCTGGCGGCGATACTGCTGACCGCAGGAACGGTCGTGGCGGGCGCACCGGCCGACGCGCAGGCGGCCGAGGCCGGCGGGCTCGCGGCTGAGGCCGGCGGGCTCGCGGTCAGCCCGGCGCGGGGGAGCGACACCCAGCCCATCACCCTGCGCGCTGTCGCGCCCTGCCCGGCCAGGACCTCCAACGTCATCGCCCGCGTGAGGGGCGCGGGATTCCCTCGCGATGGCCAGATCGTCGTCGGCAACGCCCCGCTCGCCACCTATCCCAAAGCGCCGGGCGGCGGCCTGTCGATCCCGCTGACGTACACGATGCGGGACTACGCCGGCACGGCAGGCTTCACCACGTTGCGCGGCACCTACACCTTTACGGTCAGCTGCCTCAGGGGCGCTTTCGACCTGACGAGTCTGCGGGACTTCACGGGGTCCCTGCGGTTCACCGCGAAGGACGCGTACCAGGACGGTACGCGGGTCGCGGTCAAGGCCCCGGGCGCGAAGACGCCGGGGCAATCGGAGCAGCCCGTACCGCCGGATGTTTCGGGCGGCGGTACGGGCGCGGGGGCCGGGAGCCCGGCGGGCGGGGCGGGCGCTGCGGCACCTTCCGCGCCCGCGAACGGCTCCGGCACCCCCGGTACGCCCGTCACGGCGGCCGATGCCGCCGCCGGGGACTCCAACACCTCGTTCATCGCCTGGTCGGTGGGCGGGTTCGCCGTCGGCCTCCTGGCACTTCTCACGGGCGTCGTCCACTGGGCGCGAGGCCGCCGAGCCCGCTGCGAGCGACTGAACCGACTGAACCGACAACGACTGAACGACTGAACGACTGAACACAGCCACCACCAGCAGCACTTGATCCATCAGCCACAGGGAGAGAACACCGTGTCCTTCACACTCACGTCCCGCACTCTGATATCCCGGCCGACCGCCGTCCTCCTCGGATCGCTGATCGTGGCGTCCGGTGCGGCCGGGCTGCTCGCCGCGACCGCAGCGCACGCCGATGCCGCCGGTTCGATGGAGGTGACCCCGGCCACCGGCACGGACACCAGCGGGATTTCGCTGACCACGGCGAAGGCGTGCCCGGACGCGGCCACCAACCTCATCGTCGCGGTGAAGGGTTCGGGCTTCCCGGCCGCGGGACAGAACGTGGTGAGCAACTCGCCGATCAGTACGTACGCGACCACGCCGGGCGGCGGCATCGTGGTGCCGCTGACGCAGACGATGCGGGACTACGCCAGCACGGCCGGTTTCACCACGCTGCAGGGGCGTTACGACTTCACGCTGACCTGCCGCACCGCCTTCAACGGCACCAGCCTCGGCGACTTCGCCGCGCCGATCTGGTTCACGTCCAACACCGCGTACCGCAACACCGACCCCGCCGGGCCGACGGCCACACCGTCCTCCTCGTCGCCCTCCAACACCGGCTCCCCGTCGCCCACGGAGACCGCGTCCCCGACCGACACGGCGAGTCCGACGGACACCGCCTCGCCGACGGACACCGCCACGCCCACCGACAGCGCCTCACCCACCGACACGGCGTCGCCGACCGACACGGCACTGCCGACGGACACCGCGACCCCGGGCGGCGGCTCCCAGGGCATCTCCACCGACGTCAACGGCGGTTCCTCGGGCGGCAAGGGATCTCTGGCGGCCACCGGCACCGACGTGGCCATGGTCGGCGTGGCTTCCGCCCTCCTCCTCGCCGGGGGCATCACCGTCGTCCGCCGGACCCGCAAGCGCGAAGAGTTCCCCGTCGCCGAAACCCTGAACGTCTGAGACGGAGAGACCATGAAATTCTCCACTGCACGCCGACCTCTGTCGGTCGCTCTCGCATCGCTCCTCGCCGCCGGCGCCCTCGCGTTCGGCACCGCCGGGGCCAGGGCGGATGTCCTCGGCTCGATGGAGGTCACCCCGGCCACCGGCACGGACACCAGCGGGATCACGCTGACCACCGCGGGCCCGTGCCCGGCTGAGGCGACCAACCTCATTGTCTCCGTGGCCGGTTCGGGCTTCCCGGCCGAGGGACAGAACGTGGTGAGCAACTCACCGATCGAGACGTACGGCTCCACGGGCAACGGCGGCATCGTGGTGCCGCTGACGCAGACGATGCGGGACTACGCCAGTACGGCCGGTTTCACCACGCTGCAGGGACGCTACGACTTCACCCTGACCTGCCGGGCCGCGTTCGGTTCGACGACGTACGGCGATTTCACCGCCCCCGTCTGGTTCACCTCCAACACCGCGTACCAGAGCGCCGCGCCCGCCGCCGCGACCACGACCACCCTCGCGGCAGCGCCTGCCGGCCCGGTCGTCGTGGGCACCGCCGTGAAGCTGACGGCGACTCTCGCCCCGGCCGAAGCTGCCGGTTCGGTGCGTTTCCTGGACGGAGCGGCCGAGCTCGGCGCCCCTGTCCCCGTGTCCGCGGGAACGGCCACCCTGACCAGCAGCGGCCTGGCCGTCGGCACCCACTCGCTGAAGGCGGAGTTCACGCCGTCCGACCCGGCGGCGTACGGCACTTCGGTCTCCGCCGCCCTGTCGTACACGGTCAAGATCAAGCCCCCGGCGGTCACGACGCCCGCGAAGGTGACCGGCACCGCGAAGGTCGGCTCGACGGTGACCTGCACCGTGGCATTCGGCGGCGCGACCTCCGTCAGGTACGTCTGGCTCCGCGACACCGCCGTCATCAGCGGGGCGACCGCGCGTACCCGCCCGCTCGTCGCCGCCGACTACCCGCACAAGACCTCCTGCCGGGCGATCGCGACCAACAGCACGGGCAGCACCACGGCCACCAGCCCGGCCGTGACCGTGGGCCTCGGCCCGGCCCTCAGGAACGTGACCAGGCCCTCGATCACCGGGACGGCCAAGGTGGGTTACCGGCAGACCGCCAAGCCGGGGACATGGACCCCCGCGGCCACCACGTACAGCTACGTCTGGAAGCGCGACGGGCGAGCGATCAGCGGTGCCACACGCGTGACGTACTACCCCACCAGGGCCGACCGCGGCCACCTGATCACCGTCACCATCACGGCGAAGCGCCCCGGATACGCCTGGGGTTACGCCACCTCGGCCCAGCGGAGGATCGGATGACGGCACCGGTTGCCGTGGCCGACGCCGCGCCCCGGCACGCCCCGTCGCCGGTCGACAGCAGGCCACCTGCCCCCTCGCCACCCCGCCGCCCGGCCGCCGGCCCCGGACTGCGCGTCGTCGGCGCCGCGCTGAGCATCCTCGCCGCGCTGCTGCTCGGATTCGTCGTCGACGCAGGCCTCGTGGGCGACCTCCGGCACGCCCGCGACCGGCAGGTCGACTACGCGGACTTCCGGTCCGCGCTCGCCAACGGGGTCGCTCCGGTCGGCAGATCCGCCGGCGGCGGTACGGCTCCGGTGCCCGGCGAACCGGTGGCGCTGCTGGAGATCCCCGCGCTCCATCTGCGCGAGGTGGTCCGTGAGGGCACCACGGCGGGGGACCTGGCCCGGGGCGCGGGCCACCGCCGGGACACCACGCTGCCGGGCCAGGCCGGAGTCAGCGTCATCATGGGCCGCCAGGCGACTTATGGGGGGTCCTTCCGGCTCCTGGGCGACCTGACCGAGGGGGACCGGTTCACCGTGACCACGGGTCAGGGGAAACACACGTACAAGGTCATCGGCCCGCGTCGGGCCGGCGACCCCCAGCCGCCGGCGCTCACCGCGGGCCGGGGCCGCCTCACGCTCACCACCGCCGACGGCACCCCGTTCATGCCCCGGGGCATTCTGCGCGTGGACGCGGACCTGGTCTCGGACGCCCAGCCCACACCGCCGGCTGCCGTCCCGCCGGGCGCCCTGCCGGAGGACGAGAAGCCGATGGCCATGCAGCAAACGGCCTGGCTGCCGCTCGTGTTGTGGGGCCAGGCCCTGGTGCTGGCGGCCGCGGCCGTCGCCTGGGCGCATGCGCGCTGGGGCCGGCCGCACACGTGGGTGGTCGGCGTTCCGCTGCTGGGCGCCCTCGGCCTCGCGGTCGCCGACCAGGCCGCGCTGCTCCTCCCCAACCTTTTGTAACCGAGCCTCCGCCGAACAAGGACGTGCCGTGACCGACCAGACCACCCAGATCGAGACGACCCTCCCGCTTCCGGCACACGCCGACGGCTCCCTGAGCAGCGGGGCCACCGGGGTAACCGGGGCCACCCTTGAGGCCCGCCGGATCTCGGCCTGGTTCAGCGACCACAAAGTCCTCGACCGCGTGTCGCTGACCATGCCGACGAGCCTGGTCACGGCCCTCATCGGCCCCTCCGGATGCGGCAAGTCGACCTTCCTGCGCATCCTCAACCGCATGCACGAACTCGTCCCGTCGGCCTCACTGGCGGGCGAGGTGCTGATCGACGGTCAGGACATCTACGCGACCGGCCAACGGCTGACCGAGGCGCGGCGCCGGATCGGCATGGTGTTCCAGAAGCCGAACCCGTTCCCGGCGATGTCCATTTACGACAACGTCACCGCCGGCCTGAAACTCACCGGCATCCGGGTGGGCGGGGCCGCCAAGGACGACCTCGTCGAGGAGTGCCTGACCAAGGCGGGCCTCTGGAAGGAGGTCCGCAACCGCCTTCGCCAGCCCGGCGGCGCACTCTCCGGCGGCCAGCAGCAACGCCTGTGCATCGCCCGCTCCCTGGCCGTGCGCCCCAAGGTGCTTCTGATGGACGAACCGTGCTCGGCGCTCGACCCGACGTCCACCCGCCGCATCGAGGAAACGATCCGCGAACTGGTCCACGAGGTCACGATCGTGATCGTCACCCACAATATGCAGCAGGCGGCGCGGGTCTCCGACCAGTGCGCCTTCTTCCTCGCGGAACAGGGCACGCCGGGCGCGATCGTCGAACACGGCCCCACGTCGGCGATGTTCTCGGCGCCGTCGGACCCGCGGACGGCGGACTATGTGGAGGGCCGCTTCGGGTAGCTCTCAGGTGCGTCACCCCATTTCGACAGGAGCGCGCACCAGCGAGCCGTACTCGGTCCAGGAGCCGTCGTAGTTCTTGACATCCGGGTAGCCGAGCAGCTCGTGGAGCGCGAACCAGGTGTGCGAGGAGCGCTCTCCGATACGGCAGTAGGCGATGATCTCGCGGTCCGGCGTGATGCCCTGTCGTGCGTAGAGTTCCTTCAGCTCGTCGGCCGATTTGAACGTCCCGTCGTCGTTGGCGGCCTGCGCCCAGGGGATGTTGGCCGCGCCGGGGATGTGGCCGGGCACCTGTGCCTGCTCCTGCGGCAGGTGAGGCGGCGCCAGCTTCTCGCCCCGGTACTCCTCCGGCGACCGTACGTCGACCATGCGAGCGGTGGACCCCAGGCCTTCCAGCACTTCGCCGCGCAGCGCGCGGAACTGCGGGTTCTCCTGTCCCGTCACCGTGAAGCCGGTGCGCGGGTGGTCCATGACCTCCTGAGTCATCTCGAGGCCTTCCAGCTCCCACTTCTTCCGGCCGCCGTCGAGCAGCTTCACCTTGTTGAAGCCGCGCAGCCGCAGGATCCAGTAGGCGTACGCCGCAAACCAGTTGTTGTTGCCCCCGTACAGCACCACGGTGGTGTCGTCCGCCACTCCGGCCGCGGCCAGCAGCTGCCCGAGCGCGTCCCGGTCCAGATAGTCGCGGCCCACGGCGGTGTGCAGATCCTTGGTCCAGTGCCAGCCGACGGAGCGTGGAATGTGGCCCTGTTCGTAGGCGGTGGTGTCCTCGTCCACGTCGATGACCCGCACTGTCCCGTCGTCGAGATGGGCGGCCAGCCAACCGGTGTCCACCAGCGTCTCGGGATGGGAGTAGCCGGTGTTGCCCATGATCGTCTCCTCTCTCACGCGCGTGGCTCTCAGGCCTCTGTCTCTCAGTTGTGTCAGGCAGCTGTCCGTCAGGTGTGAGCCATCAGGTCCCCCACGCCACCGCTGACCACCGCCGTCACGGGGATGCTCACCCGGTCGAGCAGACTCGCCGCGATGGTGGCCCGTCGCCCGCTCTCACAGACCGTCCAGATCTCGCGGTCCCTGGGCAACTCGCCCAGCCGCCTGGGCAGTTCGGCGAGTGGCACGGCGAACGTTCCCGGGATTCCGCCCTCGGGGCGCTCCGGCCGTACGTCGAGCACCCGCCGTTCGGCGATGTGCCCGGCCAGTTCGGCCACGTCCGCGGTACGGAAGGAACGCAGCGGCCGACCGGCCGCCTGCCAGGCGTCGACGCCACCCGCCAGATACCCCGCGATGTTCTCGTATCCGATCCGCAGCAGCTGCACAAACGCCTCGCCGGCCGCTTCCCCCTCCGGCTCCGGCAGCACCAGCACCAGGCGCGCGCCGAACGGCACGACCTCGCCGACCAGGCTCGCGAACCGGTCGTCCAGCTCGTCGCAGAGCGACCCGGGCAGATGGCCTGCGGCGAAGGTTGTGCGGTCGCGCCCGTCGATGACTTGCGCACCGCCTCCGACCAGCCCCTCCACCACGCTCGGTGTGAGCGGCCGCAGTGTGGGCGGGCCACCGAGCACCTGTGGTCCGGACCGGTTGATCGGCGCCATGTAGCGGTAGTAGGCGGGGTACGGCGGCAGACCCGACAGCCGCCGGCTGACGAACCCCTCCTCGTCCTGGATGGTCAGCGAGGGGTTGGTGCGTCGCTCGACGCCCACGGTGGTGGTCCGGTCTCCCGACACCGGCCCGGCCGCGCAGGAGCTGCCCGCTCCGTGCGTCGGCAGCACCCGGGTGGCGTCCGGCAGCAGCGAAAGTCGCCTCAGCGAACGGAACTGCGCCCTGGCCAGCTCCTCCGTACGGTCGTCACCGGACAGGTCGGTGCGGCCCGCGCTCCCGACGAGCAGACTGCCTCCGGTGAAGACGGCCGTCGGCGCCATGCGTGTGTCGTCGAAAACGAGGTACGAGGTGTGCTCCGCCGTGTGCCCGGGCGTCTCCATCGCCCGTACGGTCACATCGCCGACGACGATCTCGTCGTTCTCCGCCAGCGGCAGATGATCGAAGGCGTACGGCGCGCGGGCCGGCCCGGCCACCGTGGCGCCGGTCGCCGCGCGGACCTCCAGCGCCCCGGATACGTAGTCGTTGTGGACATGCGTCTCCAGGACGTACCGGATCCCGACCCCCCTGGACGTACAGGACTCCATCAGCCCCCAGCTGTCCCGCTGTGGGTCGACCAGCGCGGCCTCGTCACCGCTGACGAGGAGATAGCTGGTGTCACCGAGTGATGGGGTGGTGATGATCTCGATCTCGCTCATACCGTCACCTCTGGTACCTGTTCGGGGGCTGACTGTCCCGGGCGCCCTCACACGACGACCACTTCCACCGATGCCACTGGGTTGCAGCCGTAGCCGTGGGCGTTCCAGGGCGCCCGTGGCGGCTGGGTGTCGCCGTGCTCGTCCGTCGCGCGGGCCAGCAGCCGGTACTGACCGGGCCGCCGCGGCGTCCACGGGTACGACCAACCCGTCCAGGCGTACGGACCGGTCGGCGTTTCGAGCACGGCGTCGCGCCAGTCCCCGTCCTCGACGCCCTCTTCGTCCTCGCACTCGACGCACACCTCGACCCGCCGCACGGGCACCCCGGCCCCCGACCAGGCCCGACCGCGTACGGCAGTCTCCGTGCCACGGCGGACGGCCGAATCCGGCTCGGGTGTGGTGATCAGCGACTTGACCCGTACGGTCGTCACGGGCCCGTCGGTGGTGCCACGCGACGCCACATAGACGTACTCCTCGGCCTGAAAGACACCGACGAACGGCTCTGTGACGGCCCGCGCCCCGATCAGCCACTTCACGTCGGCGACCGCATACCGGCCGGGGACCACCAGCCGTACCGGCGCTCCGTGCTCGGGCGCGAGCGGCTCACCGTTCATGTGCGTGACGAGGAGCGTGTCCGGGTGCAGCGCCACGCTGAGCGGAAGGCTGCGCTCGAAGGCCAACCGGCGGCCGTGCACGGTGCCGGAGTCGGCTCCGGCGAAGACGACTTCCACGGCATCCGGCCCGATCCGGGCCCGTTCGGCGAGAGAGCGGAACGGCACGCCCGCGAAGTGTGCGCAACCGACGGCCCGTTGCTCCCACTGCAGACCTGGTGGGCGGGGTGTCATCAGGCTGCGGCCGTTGCCCGCGCATTCCAGTACGACGTCGAGTTCCCGCCGTGCCATCGCGAGCAGCTCGCCGTAGCCGACGTCGAACGGCGCGTCCACGGCACCCCCGAGCCGCAGCCGCCACCGCTCTCGTGTCGTCCGCGGAACACCGAAGTGGTCACGAACGAAGAAGGCACCCACGGGTGTCACCGGCTCGGCCAGCGCGGCCCACGGTGTCTGGGCGTTGTACGGCTCGTCCGTGACCGTCTCGGGTGCCCAGGTCGTGGCACCCGGCCCGCGTGGAATAGCGGATGCGGTCATTGGCGGCACCTTCCGCCAGGCTCATGGCGAGCGCGACGAGGGTTGCTTCCAGCGTACGACCGGGATCCCGCGGGAGATATCCGCAGATATTAGAACAAAAACCTTGACTCATGCGAAATATGGAGGAGACTCATTAATACACCGGACAACCGGAAAGAGCCGCACCGCCTGAGGAGACGTCCGAAGGCCCGAGTGACCCTTGTCCAGGCTCTGGCCAGGCCCCCGGCAGATTCTGTCGGTGAAGGAGCGTCTAGCGACGACTGAGACGCTTCGCATCGACAAGAACCGCCGGGGACTGTCGTGTCCGCACCTGTGCGTGCCTTCGTGGCCGGGCCGTGGCGCGCATCCTCTGGCTCCATCAACGGCAGGACGCCGGAGCATGCACGGCAACCACGTGCCCTTGCGCATCTACTGTCAGCGCGGCCCGCTCGAACTTGTTCGTCACGCTGAGAGCGACCCACACGAAGGCCCACAAAAAACAGGTGACGAGGCTGAGGATGGCGTGCAGCACATGGTTCACCGGCTCGCCGCGGACCAGGATGGCCTGCGTCTCCGAGCGGGACTCCACCCGCCATCCGCTCGCGATCCGCTGATTCACCGCCCAATCGAGGATGAGACGCCGCTGCGTTTCATCGGGCACGCCGCCGTCGAATCCGAAGTAGCCGGGTGGCGGCTGGAGAGGCTCCCCCCACCCGGGTGGCACCTTGCGGAGCTTCATGAGCTCACCTCCAGATGCACGGCCATATGTCCAGGGTGCGTTCCGTGGCCGGACACAGCACGCCGAGATCGACACGTGTGTCGCACAGCTGAGGCGGACCTCGCGGGCCGACTTTAGAATGGCGAAAACGCGGAAAGTCCTGAATTAGGGAGATGCGCACCATGGCTAAACGAGGCAATAAGCGACGCGGCCGCAAGAAGAAGAAGGCCAACCACGGCAAGCGCCCCAACGCCTGAGCGGCCCGAGCGCACCGCCCCCTGAATTGCGCGTGCGTGCGAGATGAGAGCCGGACCTGGTGGGACTGGGTCCGGTTCTTGATGTCTGTCGCTTCGCCTGATCAACGGGCCGATGCCGTCCGCCCCGGCCAGGGTGACCCCGCCGAACCATCGCGGTCGCGCAGTTGGTGATCCCTTGCGTGTTCCCTCTCGGTTTCGAGAGGTTTGACGCAAGCCGTTCGAGGTACCACACTGGTTGCGTGTTCTCTCTTGCTTTCGCGAGAGAAGACGCAAGGAGGTGTGATCGTGGAATTTGTGTCTGTGAGGGAGGCCGCCGAGGGCTTGGGCGTGCATGACTCGCGTGTGCGTCAACTGCTCCAGGCCGGCAAGTTGCAGGGTTCGAGAGTCGGGGGCCGCTGGCTCGTTGACGCCAACAGTCTGCGGGAACGCAAGAAGTTCGCCCCTGAGCCGGGTCGGCCTCTGTCGGCACGCAACGCCTGGGGTGCCCTGGCCATACTCTCCGGCTGTCGCCCGCCCGGGTTGTCAGACCCTGAGCGCTCCCGCCTTCTGGCACGGCTACGGGACATTGCCGCGCACGGGGAAGTGCCGGCTGCGCGCATCCAAAAACTTCTCGCATCGAGAGCCGACGTGAGGCGATACAGCGTGCACCGTGGCCTCCTGCCGACGCTGCTCGACGAAGCAGACGTGGTGCGCGCCGGCGCCAGTGCGGCGCCGCGCGTGGGCGCTGACTATGTGGCTCCGGGCCGAGCCGAGATCTACGTACATCCGGAGCGGATCGGAAAACTGGAGGCTGCATTCGGTCTCGTCCTGGACGCTCGGCGCGGCAACCTCGTTGTTCGCGTGCCGCCGGCTGACGCCTGGCCGTTCCTGGTGTCGGCTGCTGGGGATGCGGATGAAGGGAAAGATGCCCCGGCCGCCGTGGTTGCGGCTGACTTGCTCGACGCGCACGAAGACCGAGCCGGCGTTGCGGCCGTCGGCATCCTTGAATCGTTGCTCGAATCCGCAGCGCTGAGGAGGGATGCCAAGTAATGCCTGAACCGAGGGTGCGGATTGAGTCCGACTTGCTGACAGGGCCGGTTGTGGGGCTGTGGCACACGCTTTTGGACTTGTCGGAGAAGGTTCCACGAATGTGGACCCTGATCGGCGGGCAAATGGTGCTCCTGCACGGTTTGGAGCACGACAGGACCCCGCCGGCTGCGAGTCTCGATCTCGATGTGCTGGCAGATGTGGTTTCCCACCAGAGGAGCCTCCGGCTGCTCGTGGCCGCGCTGCAAGGATTGGGGTTCGAATCTGCCGGAGTATCACCCGAGGGCAAGACACACAGATACAGGCGTGATGACGGCGTGGGAGAGCTGGTGGTCGACCTGCTTGCTCCGGACAACCTCGGGGAGAGGGCCGACCTTACGACCACGCCTCCGGGCTCAACCCTTGAGGTTCCCGGCGGCCGCCAGGCAGTGCAGCGGACGCAAAGCGTGACGGTCCAGCTGGATGAGCGCGCCGGAGTCATCCACCGCCCCAGTCTGCTGGGCGCGATCGTGGGAAAGGCTGCGGCGCTGAGCATCCCGACTGCTCCCCAGGACAAGCACTACCGGGACCTGGCGTTCTTGCTCTCGCTGCCGGCCAATCCGCGAACCTTGAAGCAGGAGTTGACGAAGGGGGATCGCAGGAGGCTGGCCACGGCGACGGCGCTGCTCGACCCTGGCCATGAGGCTTGGCGGGAACTGGGCGATGCCGAGGCCCAGGCTGATGGGCAAGCCATGTACCGCTTCCTGTCATCGGCCGACTGACGGTCTGAGCTGCGTTCACCCACCTCTCACACGCTGGTAGCGCTGGAGAACGACGAAGAGCCGGACCCGGTGGGACTGGATCTTCGGCGACCCGTGGACAGCCGGGGCACGGTGCCCGTAGCGCTCTGGCGGGGGCGGGTAGGGGGTGACAGGGTGGAGGTATCAGTCATATCCCCGTTTATCAGGAAGGGCGGCGAAAGTCATGGCTGAGCATCCGCACGCCGCACTCGTACGCAAGGGCTACGAAGCCTTCTCCCGTGGCGACATGGACACACTCCGTGGCCTCATGACCAAGGACGCCGCGTTGCACGTCCCCGGCAACAGCCAGCTGTCCGGCGACTTCAAGGGGCAGGACGCGATCATCGACTACTGGGGCCGTCTTTTCTCCCTGACGGACGGCACGCTCAAGAGCGAGCTGCAGCACCTGCTCGTCGACGGCCGGGGGCACGTCGTCTCCGTCCACCGCGTCACGGCCACCCGGCAGGGCCGCAGCCTCGACATGATCGGAGGCATCGTCTTCAGGATCGTCGGCGACAAGGCCACCGACTTTGACGAATGCGCGACGGACATCGACGCCTTCGACGAGTTCTTCGCCTGATGGCCTGATGGCCTGATGCCCGGGCGCCCGGGCCCCTCCTACGCTTGTCGGCTACTCGGGCAGGTTTCACCCCTGATTCGCGGGCGCAGTTGAGAGGGATTCTGGGTGCCGGGAATCAGACCTTGATGACGGTGATGCGTGAGCCGCACAGGGCGGTGACGGCTTCGGGGTCCGAGGTGAGGACGGTGACGGGGCCGGGGCGGCGAGAGCGGTGGCGCTGAGCATGGCGTCGATCGCGCACTTGTGGCCGTGCAGCCCTGCGCCGACGAGGAGGGTGGCGGCGTGGCGGGCGATCGGTTCACTGATGGGTTCCACGACGAGGCGGGACAGCGTCCATGGAGGGGAGGGGGCGTGGGGTCGGGGTCCTCGGTGCCCCGCTGCCGGGCGACCACAGCCGCACCGACCCGTAGATCATTTACGAGTCAACCCTCGGCCTGCCGGGCGGTCTCGGAACGGGTGCGTTCGTATTCGGTCGGGTCCAGGATTTGCCAGACTGCCTGGCCGATGGCGAGGACGCCGCGGGCCGGCAGGGCCACGTCACCGATCCGCGGATTGTCCTGCAGCCGGACGGGGAGTCCGAGGTCGACGCCGTCGAGCGTGGCTCGTGAGTCATTGATGAAGTACATCTGCTGTGGCATGAGGGTTCCGGTGTGACCGCTCGGCATCACGCCGGACATCTGAAGGTGCCCCATTCCCAGTGCGCGGGCCATTCGCTCCCGAGCCCGGACCAAAGATCGCGCTCGCCATGTGGCGAGCGGTAGCGCCACGCTGACGCTGTTGAGGAAGCCGAGGAGGCGGGTCGAGGAGGCGGTGAGAGTCCAGTCCAGTGAAGGAGCATCCATCGTCACCTGCAAGGAGGCCGGGCCCGTCCAGGTGAGCCCGATACGGGCGTATCCCGTACGGTCGCAGGCCGCGCCGTAGTACCGGGGGCATGCTGTGTCCAGTCGTGCCCCGTGGACATGGATCGACCAGCTGCCGCTCGGATCGCGATGCCACAGCGTGCGGTAAGGCCCGAAGCTGTTCTCAGGAAAGACTCGGAGCGCGAGCACGTGACCGGAGTCGAAGGGCAGCGCAAACACGCCCCAACCCTTGACGTACTCGTGATCGGGCCAAGGTGCCCGACCCCGCACAGTGGGGATGTCCGACAACCTGGATGACAAGTCGAGCATCGTCATCACTCCCGGGCGTTGACCAAGAACTTCGATGCCCCGGTTCAAGCGTAGGACGGACAGGAGGCGGAAACCGGTCGAAGCCTGCCCGTGGGCTCTTCGACACGGGGAGTAAGGACAGCGCCGGGGTCGGCCGTGCATCTTCGGTCGGTGTCCCGCTGCTCGTCGAGGGGCTTCGACGTGCGCAGCGAGGTCGACCCGACGGAAGTTGCCGAGCGAGCAGGCAACAGTGTTGAGGTCCTGCTGAGTCGGTACGCCAAGAGCATCGATGGACGGCAGGAGGTCGCCAACCGTCGCATCGAGGGTCTGCTGCGCGAGTACAACTGAGACTCAGCGTCCCCGAGACGCACTGCCTCCGGATGCGCGACCGCGCCTGCTCCGGATCGGCCACCACCCTGGGATCCACGCATGCCGTCTCGTACGTCGGTGGCTATCGGCGTGCCCGCGGCCGGCGGCTTGTGGGTCTTTGCTGGAATGTCCCCCGCGCGGCCCGGTCAACGCCCAGGTCAACGGTGAGTTCTGGCGGACGGGCGCTGTTGCAGAGTGGTGACAGTACGGGGATTGTCCGGCCGATCTTGGTGGGTGAGGATGAACACATCGCCGCACAGCCGGAACCGAACAGGGCCGGACGGTAGGCGAGTTCACGCACCATCCGGTAAGCCTCTCCGCGCTGCCCGATCAGTTCCACCCCGTACTGCCTCGTTCCTTTTGCTGTCTCGTACCACCTCTCATCTGCTTCACCGTGCCGCGGCCACTTCGCCGCGCTGCTCCTGCGTTCGGCCGACACCCGCCCATCCAGCGGAAGCCCGGCCCCTAGTCGATTCCTTGGGGGGAGTCCACCATGTCCGCTCGCTTCGCCTCCGCCGCTGCTCTCACCGTCGCCGCTGCCGTCGGCACCACCCTCGTCCCGCTCACCGCGTATGCCGCGCCGGTGGCCTCCGGCAAGCCGCTCACGATCGAGCTGGGCACCCCGGCGCCGGCCGGACCGCTGAGCCGTGGCGGGGCTACCGAGACGTTCACGTTCACCGTGAAGAACTCCTCGGACAAGGCGGTCGACTTCCTGCCGTGGATGGTGGCCGACTCGGACGGTGCGAGCCCCGTGGCGTCCTCCCACATCGTCTTCGACGTGGAGCCGGTGAACGCCCCGGCGACGGACGACTACGTCATGCAGCAGGACGGCTCTGCGCAGGGCCTCTTCTACCCGGCCGGAAAGCCCAAGGGCGACCCGTTCTCGGTGCCCGCCAAGGGCGAGCTGAGCTGGAAGGTGTCCGTCGGCCTCGGCAAGAAGTACCCCTCCAACAACGGCAACCTGAAGCTGGAGGCGGCCGACCTGCTCGACCATGCCCAGCGCGAGAAGGACGACACCCTCGTCTTCGAGACCAGCCCGAAGGTCGAGTCCGGTCCGGCCAGTCTGCGCCTTCTGTCCGACCCGAAGACGCCCATCAAGCCCGGCACGTACGGCCAGGTCTCCCTGATCCACCAGCTCAAGGGCACGGCGACGTTCGACTCCGACCTGGCGACGACGCTGGAGGTCGAGCAGGGCCCCGACGACACGCAGTTCGTCCCCCAACTCGTGGTCGAGGAGCTCGCGGCCGACGGCAGCTACATCAGGGCCACCCGGATCGACGGCCAGAACAAGTGGCAACTGTCGGACATCGGCAAGAACTTCATCATGCACCGCACCACCCTTCGCGTGAGCGTCGTCGACTTCAAGGGCATCCAGAAGCCGCTCAAACTGAAGCTGCACGCGTCGAGCTCGCTGACCGAGGGCAACATAACGCCGTTCCTGGGCGCGGACGGCGCGATCACCATCGCCCCCGAGCGCGGCACCACGACGCCGGGCGGAACACCGTCGGCGCCCCCGTCCGCCACGCCGTCGCCCACGACCTCGGCGTCCGCGTCCCCGGCTCCGTCCGCCTCGCCCACGGACACGGCGACGACCGGCGCGAACACCCCCCGCACCACCACCGGTGCGCTCGCCTCCACGGGCTCCCCCGACACCACCTGGTACGCGGCCCTGGCCGCCGCTTTGATCGGCGCCGGCGGCGTGCTTACCGCGTTGCGTCTGCGCCGCCGCTGAGGCAGTGCGGCCGATGCGTCGATTTCAGCCGTGGGCATGGGGGAGGGTCTGAACCGGGCGATCAACCGCCGCTGTCACGAGACAGCCCGCGGTCAATGAACAAGCTGGGAGCCCTACGCGTCTCATCCTGAAACGCTCAGTCAGGCGGGCGATGGCCCCGCCTCAGCCCTGCGTCTTTGTCGCGAGTCCCCACAGCGGCCCCGAGGCCATCACAGCGTGGCTGTAGCCGTTCGCGGGAACAATGCCCTCGGGGCGGACGAGGTGGCGCGTCGTCACGTCCTACTCCGGCTCCCAGGCTTGGAGCAGGTCGAAGAGATGTCGGTCGCCGTGGAGTTGCAGGGAGTCCACCGGAATGCGGTCGTACAGGGTGAGGACCAGCTCACTGGCCGTGCCCCGGGCGGAGGCGGCGGCCGCGTCCGGGTCCTCGTCGGCAACGGTGTCAGACATTGTGCCGGGCGTGGGGAGGCGGGTGGTCCGTGCGCCGTCGCCGGAGAGGGAGAGGCGCCAGGAGCGGCCCTCTATGGCGTGGAAGTCGACGGCAGCGGCCTTGTGCGGCCAGGCGCTTGTCCATGCGCAGCAAGTGGACAGGAACTCGTCGACACCGTCGAGTGCCGCTTCGTCCGGCAGCGGCTGCGGGGTACCCAGGGTGATCTGGGCGTCGTAGGTGTGCACCGCGATCTCCTGGAGCTGGTGCCGGGCGACGGCACCGGAGGTCTGCGGCGACTCCGACCACCACGTCCAGCAACCGGCATCCGGGCCGGCCTCGCGCAGTGCGCTCAGCAACTGCTCCGTCGACTCGACCGACCAGGCCAGCAGGGCCTCGTGCTCCCGGGGCGCAGCCAGGGCGCCCTCCGAAGCGGTCTCGGCCGGGGGAGCATCGGCATGCCCTGCGGCGACGGTGGCGGCCCAGCGGCGGTGCACCCCGCCCAGATGTTGCACTAGGCGCTGTTTCTCGGATCATGTGCGGAGCCAGATCAGGAGTGCTGCGAGTGTGACGGTGCCGAGGTAGATGTAGGCGCGTTTCTCGTAGCGGGTGGCGACGGCTCGGAAGCCCTTCAACCGGTTGATGGCGCGTTCGACGGTGTTGCGCTTCTTGTAGCGCTCGCTGTCGAAACCGGTGGGCCGGCCGCCTCGGGAACCGCGGTTGCGGCGGTGTTCTTGCTGGTCGAGACGTTCGGGGATGGTGTGCCGGATTCCACGTCGTCGCAGGTAACGACGGTTAATTCGGGACGTGTAGGCCTTGTCCGCCAGGACATGGTCGGGGCGAGTGCGGGGCCGCCCGACTCCGGTGCGAGGCACGGATACCTGCTCCAGCACGCGCTCGAGCTGAGGGCCGTCGCCGTAGTGTCCGGGTGTCAGGACGAGGGCGAGGGGTCGGCATCGTCCCTCCGCGGCGAGGTGGATTTTGGTCGTGAAGCCTCCGCGGGAGCGTCCCAGGCATTCGCCGATCTGACCACCTCCGCCAATCGGGCGGCCAGCTTCCGAAGCACCGGATCGGCCTGGTTCGTCCCCCGGACGGCCCCCTTTGAACAACCGCGGCCGGCCGAGCCTTCCTTGCGCCGGCGGCGTGCTGGTGGGCCCGCACCGCTGTTGAGTCCACCGAGACGTCCCAGTCGATCCGGCCCGCGGCGTCCTCGGCGGCCTGGACCTTCGACAGCAGCATCTCCCACGTTCCATCCGCGGACCAGCGGCGATGCCGCTTATAGACCGTCTCCCACGGCCCGAACCGTTCCGGAAGATCCCGCCACTGAACACCCGTCCGCACCCGGTAGAGGACCCCGTTGATCACCCGACGGTGATCGCTCCACCGGCCCCCACGAGTACCACCACGAGGTAAGCACGAAGCCAGCCGATCCCATTCCGCATTTGTCAGATCCCCACGGCCCATACCCCGAGCCTGACCCCAACCCCCCGCTCACGTCCCGAGATCCGAGAAACAGTGCCTAGATCGAACAGCGTCCACTCGGGGCAGGTCGGCACCTGCACGTCGAGGCTGGGTGCGGAGGCGACCGCGGCCCGGAACGCGACCGACCTTTCGTCGATCAGCCGCAGCAGAACGCGGAACTCAAGTGTCTTTGCCACGCTGGATGTCTACCATCACGCCCGGACAACCGCCGTCGATTTTCACAGCCAGCACAGCCAGCACAGCCAGCACAGCCAGCACAGCCAGCACAACGGGCACGGCGGGCGCGCGACACGGGACGCGTGCCCTCGGATGACGCGGTGCCCTCATTCCGAAACGATCAGTAAGACGGACCGGAGACCCGGACAGCTGCGCTTCGAGCTGTCCGGCAAGTTTCCGCGGGTCATGGGTTTATCCGGACAGCCGGACAGCTGGGACACAAGGAGCCCTTTCCAACCTGACCGCGATGCTGGGTTGTTGGGGGGGCAAGGGCTATACGTAATGACGAAGCTTCTGGTAGACGGGTTCTCGATCAAGATCACCCGTGTCCGCCAGGAGCTTCGCGTGCCTGTCTACCCGTCCTCGATCGATCTGTCCAGCAGCACCTGCGGCACCTGGCCGAGCAACTCGCAGTTCGGCAACGGGAGATCGGTACGCGGTGGCGTCGACTGCCCGCCGGGCGCCAGGCCCTGCTCGCGAGCCACGGGATCGTTGACGCGATCGCCGTCGCGGGACTGAAGTGCTGGGCGGACAAGGCGTACCAAGGCGCCGGCCAGCACATCCGAGTCGCCTTCCGGGGCCCGCCGGCTCAAACGCTGGAAGCGACGACACAACACCACCCACGCCAAGATCCGGTGCGTCGGCGAGCAGGCCATGGCCGTTCTGAAGGGCTGGCGCCTACTGCGGAAGCTCCGCTGCAGCACCAACCGGATCACCGACATCGTGAAGGCCGTCCTCGTCCTTCATCATCCCTCAACATGAGGAGGCTCACGGTCTCGGGAACCCGGTGAGCATCAGCCAGAGGCCCCGCGGCGGTAGAGCCCCCAGGCACACCCGCTCACCAGCACGTAGGGAAGGTCTCATCAGGCGTGTTCCGTTTTCCCCGCCCTACGGCTGCACACGCTCCTCCGGAATCAACGGCTTGGCACAAGCCGTCCGGAACGTTCCAACTCCACGTCCCCGTCTGATGAATAACGAGCGACCGCCATGTAAGACACGGTCTAGGATGCCGCGGAGTTGATGATGTTGAAGCGATGGCAGTGAAACGGGGGACTCCAGTGCGCGTTGCGCATCGCCCGGCCGCGAGTCTGGTGCTTGCCGCGGCCGCCACCATGACCTTGCTCGCGGGTTGTTCCAGCGGCTCGCCGGAAGGGGGCGGCCAGGGCCCTGACCCCAGCGCGAAGGCGTACGACCCTCCGCGCAAGTTCGGCAAGGGAGTGAAGCTGTCCGCCGACGAGAACGCCAACGCAGAGGTCGCGCTGCGCGGCACCGTCGCGTATCTCCTCAATGATGACGGCCTTGAGGCGTACAACACCAGGACCGGAAGCAAGCTGTGGACCGTCTCAGGCCCCGATGGCATGTCCACTGGTGTGGAAGAGCGCTTCCGACTGAAGGACGACGCGCCGCCGGTTTTGGTGCAGCAGGGTGGACGGACATTCGCACTGTTCGCCTATCAGGATTACACCCCGGGCTCGGGTACGACCGCCGATGAGTCATCCGCGCATCTGCGGGCGGTGGACGCAGACACCGGCAAGGTCTCATGGACGGCCGAACTGCCGGTCCCAGCGGGAAAGTCCTTCGGCGACGACTCCACCCCGACCGTCGTCGGCGCAGAGAGCGGGACGGCCGTCGTCTCCGTCCGGACCACCCCGGAGGACGGGAACGGCGAGACCAGGAGCGCCATCACCTACGGCGTCGACCTGAATGACCATCAGGTCAAGTGGCGGCAGGACGACTTCGGGGCCGCGGCGCTCGAAAGCGGGACCGTCGTCGGTGCCCAGCTTCCCGACGCCGCGCAGATCGACTCCGAAAGGTGGTTCGCCGATGACGGAGGCATCAGCATCGTGGGCCGGTCCGCCTCCGACGGAGCCGTGCGCTGGAAGGATTCCCGCAACCTGTACGGGCTGAAAATCGAGCGCGTGGGCGCCGGCTTGTTCTCCTCCGAAGTCAGTGTGGAGTTCAAGGAGAACCCCAGTGACTTTGAGCTGCTCGACACCGGCACGGGCAAGCTTCCGCCCGGCATGACGAAAGACTCCACCGCCGCGATCCTTGGCCTCGACTGCGTGTATGACCAGCGCTCGGTGGTCGTGTGCGAGGGCGAGGGCTCCCTCGCCGCCCTGGACGCCCGCACGCACAAGGTGTTGTGGAGGATGTCCGACGATGACCCGGCGCGCAAGGTTCCCACGTTTCTCACCGCTTGGCACGGAGCCGTCTACGGCCACGTCGCCGGGAACGGCTACGTCATACTCGATGCCTCCACCGGCAAGGACCGCGGTACCTACGACGAGGGATTCCTGCGCGCTGTGAACGAGTACGGCGGCTTGGACCAGGACCTGACCGTCTACCCGGCGACCGGTTGAGATACGCGAATCCCGCCTGACACGAACGGACGACGAGGACCCGGGCCCGTGGTCGACCTCCCTGGCGTCCTCGAGTGGGCACGCGGAAGGGCAGTTCTCCAGGCTCTACAGGATCAGGAGGACACCCTTCTGGGCCAGGGCCCGTAATGGGGCAGCCCACGCCGCACTGCGGCGCGGGCTCCGGGAGCGAGGGCTGGACCGGGCCGTGAGCATCGCCCGGGTCGGCAACGGCGCTTCCGAGCCGCTCGTGGCCAAGGATCGGATCGGCCAGCGTCCCTTTCTATCGCAGGTCTATCGCGATCAGCGCTCAGCAACGACAAAGAGCCGGACCCAGTGGGACTGGGTCCGGCTCTTGAAGTCTGGCACTTCCGCAGGTCAGCGGGTTGATCACGCTGGTCCGGATGAAGTGCCCCCGGCAGGATTCGAACCTGCGCACACGGCTCCGGAGGCCGTTGCTCTATCCCCTGAGCTACGGGGGCGTTCCGCCGCTCTTCGCGGCGACGGGTAGAACCCTACCAGCTCCCATGCGGTCCCCGTGAACAGGTATTTCGGGCCCTCGAGCCGCGCTCCCGGAGTCCGAAAGGTCGCCCGCACGGGGTGGAAGTGGGCAAAACCCGGACGCAGCCCTGCCCTCCGACCTACTCTCGAGTTGTGTCAGGCGCGTCCGGTCGGGTGCTCGTTGTCGACGACAACAGGGTCATCCGGCAGCTGATCAGGGTCAATCTCGAGCTGGAGGGCTTCGAGGTCGTGACCGCGGCTGATGGTGCCGAGTGTCTGGAAGTCGTCCATCAGGTCTGTCCCGATGTCGTCACCCTTGATGTCGTCATGCCCCGGCTCGACGGGCTGCGCACCGCCGCGCTGCTGCGGGATGATCCGCGGACCAGTCATCTGCCGATCGCGATCATCAGTGCCTGTACGCAGTACGAGGTGGAGAGCGGCCTCATCGCCGGTGTGGACGCGTTTCTCTCGAAGCCCTTCGAGCCTGCCGAGCTCGTCCGTCTCGTACGGCAGTTGATGCACCGGGAGGGTCCGCCGTCTGTCGACGGCAGGCATGGTGCCGGGCGGGCGGGGAGCGCGCGCGGCTGACCGGATGGCGAAACCGGTTAGCGAAGGGCCCCCCTCCCTCCCATACGCTTGTCCCGTGACCCCCGCTGAGCTCTCCCGTACCGTGCTGCACGCCGTGTGCCGTGCGGTGGAGGACGGTGTGCTGGACGCGCCCGTGCCCGAGAGCGTCAGTGTCGAGCGGCCGCGGCCCGGGGGGAGCGGGGACTACGCGACCAATGTCGCGCTCCGGCTGGCCGGGCCCGCCGGGCAGCAGCCCCGTGCCGTCGCCGAAGTGCTGCGGGACCGTATGGCCGAGGCCCCCGGGATCGCCTCGATCGAGATCACCGGGCCCGGGTTCCTCAACATCACCCTGGGCGAGGGTGCGCAGCAGGCTCTCGTACGCAGCGTGCTGGAGCAGGGGCGTGACTACGGGTGGGTCGAGCTGACCGGGGAGATTGCCCAGCCCAGTTATCGCGCCGAGGTGCGGGCGGCCGTCGTTGCCGATGCCCTGCGGCGGATTCTGGGCTCGCAGGGTGTCCTCGTCCGTACCAGTTGCGAGGGGAAGGCCGATCCGGCCTGGGTCGAGCTGCGCGTACGCATCGAGGCTCAGGAAGGGCGGCGTCAGCTGCCCGCCGACGTGACGCCCGTGCCCGCCGATGACGACGCAGCCACCCTTGTGCGGCGGCTCGGGGTCGATGCCGCCCGATGGGGGCTCCTGTCCGCCGCGTCGCACGACCGCCCGAGGACCGGCGACGAGCTCCTGGTGCAGCAGGAGAGCAATCCGTTGTTCAAGGTGCGGTACGCCTACTCCCGCACCCGCGCCCTCGCGCGCGGCGCCAAGGAGCTCGGGTTCTCACGCGCCGCCGATACGTACGTCGACGCCCCCGCCCTCACCGCCGCCATCGGCGACTATCCCGCCGTCCTCGCCTCCGCCGCCCGCCTGCGCGCGCCCGACCGGCTCGCCCGGCATCTGGAAGCCACCGCCGACGCTCTGCTCGCCTTCCAGCACACCGTGCTGCCCTTGGGCGACGAGGACGACGAGACAGACGGGAACGACGGGAAAGACCGGAAAGACGAGAAACCCATGGCCGCCCACCCATCCCGCCTCGCGCTCGCCGAAGCCGCCGGGACGGTGCTCGCCGGTGGCCTGTCCCTGCTCGGCATCAGTGCACCCGAATATTTGTGAGACGTGAGAGAGACCGAGAAATGAGCCGTTCCGCACATCCCGCCGGGCCCCGTCACGCAGACGTCCTTCCCGAGGGGCACTACACCGCCCCTCCCACCGACCTCAACGTCCTCGACGAGAAGGTCTGGGCGAAGACCGTCTCCCGCAACGGCGACGGCGTCGCGACCGTCGGCGGGATCGAAGTGACCAGGCTGGCCGAGGAGTTCGGCACCCCCGCCTACTTCCTCGACGAGGCCGACTTCCGCGCCCGCTGCCGTGCCTGGGCCGACGCCTTCGGCAAGGACGCGGATGTCTTCTACGCCGGGAAGGCCTTCCTCTCCCGGGCAGTGGTGAAGTGGCTCTACGAAGAAGGGCTCAACCTCGACGTCTGCTCCGGAGGCGAGCTCACCACGGCTCTCGACGCCGGCATGCCCGCCGAGCGCATCGCCTTCCACGGCAACAACAAGTCCGCGCAAGAGATCGAACGAGCCGTGAGCGCCGGCGTCGGGCGCATCGTCCTCGACTCCTTCGAGGAGATCGTCCGCGTCGCCCACACCGCCCAGCGCCTCGGCAAGCGCCAGCGGGTGCAGATCCGTGTGACGGTGGGCGTGGAAGCGCACACCCATGAATTCATCGCGACCGCGCACGAGGACCAGAAGTTCGGCATCCCGCTCGCGGGCGGCCAGGCCGCCGAAGCCGTACGGCGCGCCCTCAAGCTCGACGGCATCGAGCTCATCGGCATCCACTCCCACATCGGCTCGCAGATCTTCGACACCTCGGGCTTCGAGGTGGCCGCCCATCGCGTGGTCCGCCTTCTCGCCGAGATCCGGGACGAGCACGGGATCGAGCTGCCCGAGATCGACCTCGGCGGCGGGCTCGGCATCGCGTACACCTCCGACGACGACCCGCGCGAGCCGCACGACATCGCCAAGGCACTGAACGAGATCGTCACCCGTGAGTGTGAGGCCGCCAAGCTGCGGACGCCACGGATCTCCGTCGAGCCGGGCCGCGCGATCGTCGGCCCCACCGCCTTCACCCTGTACGAGGTCGGCACCATCAAGCCGCTCGAGGGCCTGCGTACGTACGTCAGTGTCGACGGCGGCATGTCCGACAACATCCGCACCGCTCTCTACGACGCCGAGTACAGCGTCGCGTTGGTGTCCAGGACGTCCACCGCCGCGCCGATGCTCGCCCGCGTCGTCGGCAAGCACTGCGAGAGCGGTGACATCGTGGTCAAGGACGCGTTTCTGCCCGCCGATCTGGCGCCCGGTGATCTGATCGCCGTGCCCGCCACCGGCGCGTACTGCCGCTCCATGGCCAGCAACTACAACCACGCACTGCGCCCGCCCGTCGTCGCGGTCAGGGACGGCGAGGCGCGCGTGATCGTCCGGCGCGAGACGGAGGAAGATCTCCTGCGTCTTGACGTCGGATAGTTGAGATAGATGTCTCGCATCCCGGACGGGGGATAGAAACTTCCGTCCGGTGAGTGAGACTGGTCCACACCGTAGAAGTATTGAGAAGCGAGGTCGGATGATGCGTACGCGTCCGCTGAAGGTGGCGCTGCTGGGCTGTGGAGTGGTCGGCTCAGAGGTGGCGCGCATCATGACGACGCACGCCGACGACCTCGCCGCGAGGATCGGCGCCCCGGTGGAGCTCGCCGGCGTCGCCGTCCGCCGGCCGTCCAAGGTGCGCGAGGGCATCGACCCCGCGCTCATCACCACCGACGCGACCGCCCTGGTCAAACGTGGCGACATCGACGTCGTCATCGAGGTCATCGGTGGCATCGAGCCGGCCCGCACTCTCATCACCTCCGCGTTCGAGCACGGCGCCTCCGTCGTCTCCGCCAACAAGGCGCTGCTCGCCGAGGACGGCGCGACGCTGTACGCCGCCGCCGAGGAGCACGGCAAGGACCTCTACTTCGAGGCCGCCGTCGCCGGTGCGATTCCGCTGATCAGGCCGCTGCGCGAGTCGCTCGCGGGCGACAAGGTCAACCGGGTGCTGGGCATCGTCAACGGCACGACGAACTTCATCCTGGACAAGATGGACTCCTCCGGGGCGGGGTATTCCGAAGCGCTCGACGAGGCCACCGCCCTCGGATACGCCGAGGCCGACCCGACCGCCGACGTCGAGGGCTTCGACGCCGCCGCCAAGGCCGCCATCCTCGCCGGGATCGCCTTCCACACCCGCGTACGACTCGACGACGTCTACCGCGAGGGCCTCACCGAGGTCACCGCCGCCGACATCGCCTCCGCCAAGCGCATGGGCTGCACCGTCAAGCTGCTCGCGATCTGCGAGCGCGCGGCCGACGGTCAGTCCGTCACCGCCCGCGTGCACCCCGCGATGATCCCGCTCAGCCACCCGCTCGCCTCCGTCCGCGAGGCGTACAACGCCGTCTTCGTCGAGGCGGATGCCGCCGGGCAGCTGATGTTCTACGGTCCGGGCGCCGGTGGCGCGCCCACCGCGTCCGCGGTCCTCGGTGACCTCGTCGCCGTCTGCCGCAACAAGCTTGCCGAGGCCACGGGCCCCGGCGAGTCCGCGTACACCCAGCTGCCCGTGAGCCCCATGGGCGACGTGGTGACGCGGTACCACATCAGCCTCGACGTGGCCGACAAGCCTGGCGTGCTCGCCCAGGTCGCGACGGTCTTCGCCGAGCACGGCGTATCGATCGACACGGTGCGCCAGCAGGGCAAGGATGGCGAGGCATCTCTCGTCGTCGTCACCCATCGCGCGCCCGACGCCGCCCTCTCCGGGACCGTCGAGGCGCTGCGCAAGCTCGACACCGTGCGCGGTGTCGCCAGCATCATGCGGGTTGAAGGAGAGTAACCAGCAATGACTCACCAGTGGCGCGGAATCATCGAGGAGTACCGGGACCGGCTGCCGGTCACGGACACGACCCCGGTCGTCACACTCCGTGAGGGGGGCACGCCGCTCGTGCCCGCGCAGGTTCTCTCCGAGCGCACGGGCTGCGAGGTGCACCTCAAGGTCGAGGGCGCCAACCCCACCGGGTCCTTCAAGGACCGGGGCATGACCATGGCCATCACCAAGGCCAAGGAGGAGGGCGCGCAGGCGGTCATCTGCGCCTCCACGGGCAATACGTCCGCCTCCGCCGCCGCCTATGCCGTACGGGCCGGAATGGTCTGCGCGGTCCTGGTGCCGCAGGGCAAGATCGCGCTGGGCAAGATGGGGCAGGCCCTGGTCTACGGCTCGCGCATCCTGCAGGTCGACGGGAACTTCGACGACTGCCTGAACCTGGCCCGCAGCCTGTCGGAGAACTACCCGGTGGCGCTGGTCAATTCGGTCAATCCGTACCGCATCGAGGGTCAGAAGACCGCCTCGTTCGAAATCGTCGACGCGCTCGGCGATGCCCCCGACGTCCATGTGCTGCCCGTCGGCAACGCCGGCAACATCACGGCGTACTGGAAGGGGTACAAGGAGTACGCCGCGGACAAGGTGTCCACGCACACTCCGCGAATGTGGGGCTTCCAGGCCTCGGGATCGGCTCCGATCGTCCGCGGCGAGGTGGTCAAGGACCCCTCCACCATCGCCACCGCGATCCGCATCGGCAACCCGGCCTCGTGGAAGCAGGCGCTCGCCGCGCGCGAGGAGTCGGGCGGCTTCATCGACGAGGTGACGGACCGTGAGATCCTGCGCGCCTACCGGCTGTTGGCCTCGCAGGAGGGCGTCTTTGTGGAGCCCGCCTCGGCCGCGTCCGTCGCGGGTCTGCTGAAGGCCGCCGAGCAGGGCAAGGTCGACCCGGGCCAGCGGATCGTCTGCACGGTCACCGGCAACGGTCTGAAGGACCCGGACTGGGCGGTCGCCGGAGCGCCCCAGCCGGTCACCGTGCCGGTGGACGCGGCGGCGGCGGCGGAGCGCCTCGGTCTCGCCTGAGCCGCCCCCGCCGGCCCGTGGCGACTTCTCGTACGGACTTCTCGTACGGGCGCCTCGTCCGAACGCTGTCCGCGGTCCGGCCGTACCCCTTGGGGAAGGCGCCGTACCCCTTGTGAAAGCAAGGCAAGCCGGACAACGGCGTACGTAGGGGCACAGGAGGCTTGCGACACGCATCGTGCGCCTCCTGTGCGCCCTATGTCGCCACTGAACCTTCCTTCGATAAGCTGTACCGAACCCGCCCCGCCGCATATGCCGCGGTGTTGTTGCCGTTACGGCCCACGGGTGTTGGTACCTCTCGAAAAAACCTTCGCAGTCAGATCCAAGGAGAGTCATCGAGCGATGGCCGGTCCAGCGTTCCGCGCCGCCGCCGTCCGAGTGCGCGTCCCTGCCACCAGCGCCAATCTCGGCCCGGGCTTCGACGCCCTGGGGCTGTCCCTGGGGCTGTACGACGACGTCGTCGTACGGGTCGCGGACTCCGGTCTGCACATCGACATCGCAGGTGAGGGCGCCACGACGCTGCCCCGCGATGAGAGCCATCTGCTCGTACGTTCCCTGCGTACGGCCTTCGACCTGCTCGGCGGGCAGCCGCGCGGCCTCGAAGTCGTCTGTGCCAACCGCATCCCGCACGGGCGCGGCCTGGGGTCGTCCTCGGCAGCCATCTGCGCCGGCATCGTCGCCGCCCGCGCGGTGACCATAGGCGGCGACGCCAAACTCGACGACGCGGCCCTCCTGGAGCTCGCCACCGAGATCGAGGGGCACCCCGACAATGTCGCCGCCTGTCTGCTCGGCGGCTTCACGCTCGCCTGGATGGACGGGGGAGCGGCGCGCGCCATCAGGATGGAGCCGGCCGATTCCGTCGTTCCGGTGGTTTTCGTGCCGGCCAAGCCGGTGCTCACCGAGACGGCGCGCGGGCTGCTGCCGCGCTCTGTCCCCCATGTGGACGCAGCCGCCAACGCCGGTCGCGCCGCCCTGCTCGTCGAGGCGCTGACCAGGCGTCCCGAGCTGCTGCTGCCCGCCACGGAGGACCGGCTCCACCAGGAGTACCGGGCCCCGGCGATGCCGCAGAGCATCGACCTTGTCAACCGACTGCGTGCCGACGGCGTCCCAGCAGTCATCTCCGGCGCGGGTCCCACGGTCCTTGCGCTGGCGGAGGACAGTGCGGCCGACAAGGTCGCACGGCTGGCGGGCGAGGGCTGGGCGGCCAACCGGCTCACCTTCGACGCCGCGGGCGCGAGTGTTCTGCCGCTCGCCCCGCAGTGACACGAGATTGCCGGTGATGGAGAGGGGGAATGTTTGTTGGAGCCGGTAGTGTTAACCTCAAGTCTGCAACCGCCGTCTTTGTGGCGCGGTGCTTCGTGTCCCCATTAGGGACCAACATTCTTCCGGGAGCCTCCCCGACTGCCTGAGCAGCCTGCCTGAGCAGTTTCGAGCACGCTCCGGAACCGGCACGACACCCCTCGCTTTGTCAGGAGTGGGCCGAGCAGGGGGACCTCGGGCCGGGCCTTGCACGTTTATTTCTCCGCCGTTACTCCCGGCGGGACCACCGCCCCGGCTTCGGTCCGTGATACGCAACATCACAGGCCGAGTCGGACAGCACAACCGGTCGCCGAGCCAGAAGGCCGACGTCCGCTCCAGGGAAGGACCCTTCGTGAGCGACACCACCGATCTGATGGGCGTGACTGCCGACAACAGTGTCGACACCTCCGCGCCCGCCGCAGGTGCTGCCTCCGGCACCACCTCACGGCGCCGCCGCTCCGGCACCGGCCTCGAGGGCATGGTCCTGGCCGAGCTGCAGCAGGTCGCGTCCGGCCTCGGCATCAGGGGCACCGCGCGGATGCGCAAGAGCCAGCTGATCGAGGTCATCAAGGAGGCGCAGGCCACAGGCTCCGCTCCGGCGAAGAGCGCCGACGCTGCCGAGGCCAAGCCGAAGCGCCGCGCCACCTCCAAGGCCCGTACGGGCGATGCGCCCGCCGCTGCCGCTGCCGAGGAGAAGGCCGAGAAGGCCGTGGCCCAGCAGCAGATCGACATCCCGGGCCAGCCGGCCAGCGACGACCAGCCGGCCGCGGAGCGCCGCCGTCGGCGGGCCACCGCGCAGGCGGGCAGCCCGGACACCAAGGCAGAGGCCAAGGCCGAGGGCTCCGTCGACGTCAAGACCGACGTCAAGACGGAAGCCCAGCCGGACACCAAGGCCGAGGCCGCCGTCGCCGTCTCCGCACAGGACGGCGAAGGCCGGCGCGACCGCCAGGAGCGGGGCCAGCGCGGCGAGCGCGGCGGCGAGCGCCGTGACCGCCAGCGCGACCGCGGCCGTGGCAAGGGCGACGAGCAGCAGGGCGGCCAGCGCCAGCAGCGCCAGGGCGGTCAGCAGGGCGGCCAGCAGGGTCCGCGCGCCGACGAGGGCGACGACGACTTCGAGGGCGGCCGCCGTGGCCGCCGGGGCCGTTACCGCGACCGCCGTGGCCGCCGTGGCCGCGACGACTTCGCGACCGGCGAGCCGCAGGTCTCCGAGGACGACGTCCTGATTCCCGTCGCGGGCATCCTGGACATCCTCGACAACTACGCCTTCATTCGTACGTCGGGTTACCTCCCCGGTCCGAACGACGTGTACGTGTCGCTGGCCCAGGTCCGCAAGAACGGTCTGCGCAAGGGTGACCATGTCACCGGTGCCGTCCGTCAGCCCAAGGAGGGCGAGCGCCGCGAGAAGTTCAACGCGCTGGTCCGCCTGGACTCCGTCAACGGCATGGCGCCCGAATCCGGCCGCGGCCGCCCGGAGTTCCAGAAGCTGACCCCGCTCTACCCGCAGGACCGGCTCCGTCTGGAGAGCGACCCGGGTGTGCTGACGACCCGGATCATCGACCTCGTCGCGCCCATCGGAAAGGGCCAGCGAGGCCTGATCGTGGCCCCGCCGAAGACCGGCAAGACCATGATCCTGCAGGCGATCGCCAACGCGATCACGGTCAACAGCCCCGAGTGCCACCTGATGGTCGTCCTTGTCGACGAGCGTCCGGAAGAGGTCACCGACATGCAGCGGTCGGTGAAGGGCGAGGTCATCTCCTCGACCTTCGACCGCCCGGCCGAGGACCACACCACCGTCGCCGAGCTGGCCATCGAGCGCGCCAAGCGTCTCGTCGAGCTGGGTCACGACGTGGTCGTCCTGCTGGACTCGATCACCCGCCTGGGCCGTGCGTACAACCTCGCGGCCCCGGCCTCCGGACGCATCCTGTCCGGTGGTGTCGACTCGACCGCGCTCTACCCGCCGAAGCGCTTCTTCGGTGCCGCGCGCAACATCGAGGACGGCGGCTCGCTGACCATCCTGGCCACCGCGCTGGTCGACACCGGTTCGCGCATGGACGAGGTGATCTTCGAGGAGTTCAAGGGCACCGGCAACATGGAGCTCAAGCTCGACCGGAAGCTCTCCGACAAGCGCATCTTCCCGGCGGTGGACGTGGACGCGTCCAGCACCCGTAAGGAAGAGATCCTGCTCGGCAGCGACGAGCTCGCCATCACCTGGAAGCTGCGCCGAGTGCTGCACGCCCTCGACCAGCAGCAGGCGATCGAGCTGCTGCTGGACAAGATGAAGCAGACGAAGTCGAACGCAGAGTTCCTGCTGCAGATCCAGAAGACGACTCCGTCCGCCGGCAACGGTGGCGACTGACGTTCTTCACGGCGGCCCTTGAAGAGGCCCTTCCAGAGTCTCTTCAAGGTCGCGGGCGGGAGATCTTCGCCACAGTCGCAGGACGTGACGTGGCTCCCGCGCCCCGGCTCCCCGCTCCCCGAACTCGCAGGTGAGAACGGAGAGTCCGGCCGGCAAGCAAGCTGATGTGCCCACCGTGCGATGCACGGTGGGCACATTGCGTTCTTAAGGAGTCTTAAGACCCCTGTGCAACCCTTCTTCCTGCTTCACCGTCTGAACAAGTAACAACAAACCGCGCCTGAACAGCACGGCAGGGGGTAGCGGGAAGAGCGGAAGCAAGGGAGACCATGACCGAGCAGAACAGCGGCGGCCGAATACGCGGCCGCGGCAAGCGCCGTAAACAGCCCAGCACGCGCCGCAGGGCACTGACCGTCGCCGCATGGTCGGCCGCGGGTCTGGTCCTGATCGGCGGATCCGGACTCGGTTACGTCTACTTCAAGCTCAACGGCAACATCCAGGGCGTCGACATCAACGCCGCACTCGGCACCGACCGCCCCGAGAACGTCGACAACGGTTCCATGGACATTCTGGTCCTGGGCTCCGACTCCCGCTCCGGCGCCAACGCCAAGTACGGCGTCGACGAAGGCGTCGCCCGCTCCGACACCGCGATGATGGTGCACGTCTACGAGGGCCACAAGAAGGCCAGCGTCGTCTCCATCCCGCGCGACACCCTCGTGAACCGCCCGCAGTGCACGGACGGCAAGGGCAAGTCCGTCTCCGGCGAGAAGCGCGCCATGTTCAACACGGCGTACGAGGTCGGCGGCCCGGCCTGTGCGGTGAAGACCGTCGAGAAGATGTCCGGGATCCGCATGGATCACTACATCGAGGTCGACTTCACCGGCTTCAAGAAGCTCATCGACGAGCTGGGTGGCGTGGAGATCACCACCACCAAGCCGATCCACGACTCCAAAAGCCATCTGGACCTGCCGCCCGGCAAGCACACCCTGAACGGGGAGCAGTCGCTCGGTCTCGTACGCACCCGCAAGAGCGTCGGCGACGGCAGCGACCTCGGCCGCATACAGCTCCAGCAGGCCTTTATGAAGGCCTTCATCAACCAGGTCAAGGGCATCGGCCTGTTCAGCAACCCGAAGAAGCTCCTCGACGTCGCGGACACCGCCACCAAGGCGATCACGCCCGACTCCGAGCTCGACTCGGCGAAGGAGCTGATGGGCTTTGCCCAGGGGCTGAGCGGGCTCGGTGCGCAGGACGTGCAGATGATCACGATGCCGGTGGAGTACGACCCGGTCGACCCCAACCGCGTGATCCCGCTCAAGGCCGCCTCCCAGCAGGTGTGGGCCGCGCTCAAGCAGGACAAGCCGATCCCTCCGGCCGCGATCAAGAAATCGGCGGGCGACAAGGGCGCGGCCGGCTCGCTCGTCCAGAGCCATTAGGCACGGCTCGGCAGCCACGGGACACGGCTCGGCGCACCCGCCGCGCGCCGGGGAATAGTTCTGCCCGCCCCCCGGTTTTGGGAGATACGGCCGGTCCTGGCAGACTGGTACGTCGGCCCCGGTTCACGTACGAGCAATCCGCCCGTGCGACCCGGTGCCCTCCCGAAACTAGGAGACACCTTGAAGCGCGACATCCACCCCGAGTACGTCGAGACGCAGGTCAGCTGCACCTGTGGCGCGTCGTTCACCACCCGTAGCACGATCGAGGCCGGCACCATCCGTGCCGAGGTCTGCTCCGAGTGCCACCCGTTCTACACGGGCAAGCAGAAGATCCTCGACACCGGTGGCCGTGTGGCCCGCTTCGAGGCCCGCTTCGGCAAGGCTGCCGGCTCCGCCAAGAAGTAGCGAGCCACTGCGCCGGTCTTCGGCTGCCCCCGCGCGGGGTGGCTGGGACCGGCGCTTTGCCGTCCCCGCAGCCCTTCCGTACGCAAACCCAGGAGCCCCCGATGTTCGAGGCGGTCGAGGAACTGATCGGCGAACACGCCGATCTCGAGAAGAAGCTCGCCGACCCGTCGGTCCACGCCGACCAGGCCAACGCGCGCAAGCTCAACAAGCGCTACGCCGAACTGACCCCGATCATCGGCACGTACCGCTCCTGGAAGCAGACCGGGGACGACATCCAGACCGCGCGTGAACTCGCCGCCGACGACCCGGAGTTCGCGGCCGAGGTCAAGGATCTCGAGAAGCAGCGCGAGGAGCTCACCGAGAAGCTGCGGCTGCTGCTCGTGCCGCGCGATCCCAGCGACGACAAGGACGTCATCCTCGAGGTCAAGGCGGGCGCGGGCGGCGACGAGTCCGCCCTGTTCGCCGGCGACCTGCTGCGGATGTATCTGCGCTATGCCGAGCGCGTCGGCTGGAAGACCGAGATCATCGACGCCACCGAGTCCGAGCTGGGCGGCTACAAGGACGTCCAGGTCGCGGTGAAGACCAAGGGCGGCCAGGGCGCGACCGAGCCCGGACAGGGCGTCTGGGCGCGGCTGAAGTACGAGGGCGGGGTGCACCGCGTGCAGCGGGTGCCCGCCACCGAGTCGCAGGGCCGTATCCACACCTCCGCGGCCGGTGTGCTGGTGACGCCCGAGGCGGAGGAGATCGACGTGGAGATCCACGCCAACGATCTCCGTATCGACGTCTACCGGTCCTCCGGGCCCGGCGGCCAGTCCGTCAACACCACGGACTCCGCGGTGCGTATCACGCACCTGCCGACCGGCATCGTCGCCTCCTGCCAGAACGAGAAGAGCCAGCTCCAGAACAAGGAGCAGGCGATGCGTATCCTGCGCTCCAGGCTGCTGGCCGCAGCCCAGGAGGAGGCCGAGAAGGAAGCGGCGGACGCCCGCCGCAGCCAGGTTCGAACGGTCGACCGTTCCGAGAAGATCCGTACGTACAACTTCCCGGAAAACCGCATCTCGGACCACCGTGTCGGGTTCAAGGCGTACAACTTGGACCAGGTGCTCGACGGGGATCTCGACGCGATGATCCAGGCGTGTGTCGACGCCGACTCGGCCGCCAAGCTCGCCGCCGCCCAGTAACAACAACATCCCGCAGCCCCGGAGGACCGCGTGAACCTGCTGCTTGCCGAGGTGGCCCAGGCCACCCAGCGGCTGGCCGACGCCGGCGTGCCCTCACCGCGCTTCGACGCGGAGGAGCTCGCCTCGTTCGTGCACGGCGTGAAGCGGGGAGAACTGCACAACGTCCCGGACGGTGACTTCGACGCCCGCTACTGGGAGGCCGTGGCCCGCCGCGAGGCCCGCGAGCCGCTCCAGCACATCACCGGACGCGCCTTCTTCCGCTATCTGGAGCTGCAGGTCGGACCGGGGGTCTTTGTGCCGCGCCCGGAGACCGAGTCGGTCGTCGGCTGGGCCATAGACGCCGTACGGGCCATGGATGTCGTCGAGCCGCTGATCGTCGACCTGTGCACGGGCTCCGGGGCCATCGCGCTCGCCATGGCACAGGAGGTGCCGCGCTCGCGGGTGCACGGAGTGGAACTCTCCGAGGACGCGCTGCGGTGGACCCGCAAGAACGCCGAGGGCAGCCGGGTCACCATCCACCAGGGCGACGCGCTGAGCGCCCTGCCGGAGCTGGACGGCCAGGTGGACCTGGTCATTTCGAATCCGCCGTACATTCCGCTCACGGAGTGGGAGTATGTCGCCCCCGAGGCACGCGACCACGACCCGGACATGGCGCTGTTCTCCGGCGAGGACGGCCTGGACACCATCCGCGGCATCGAGCGCACCGCCCACCGGCTGCTGCGGCCCGGCGGCCTCGTCGTCGTCGAGCACGCGGACACGCAGGGCGGCCAGGTGCCGTGGATCTTCAGCGAAGAGGCCGGCTGGGCTGACGCCGCCGACCACCCCGACCTGAACAAGCGGCCGCGCTTCGCGACCGCGCGCAAGGCAACGCCATGACCAAGCTTGTGTACGTGTCCATGTACGAGGAGGCCCGCTGATGGCTCGGCGATACGACTGCAACGACGCGACGGATCGCACCACCGGTCTGCGTGAAGCCGCATCGGCCGTACGCCGCGGCGAGCTGGTCGTGCTGCCCACCGACACCGTGTACGGGATCGGTGCGGACGCCTTCAGCTCGGAGGCTGTCGCGGATCTGCTGGAGGCGAAGGGGCGCGGCCGCAATATGCCCACTCCTGTCCTCATCGGGTCGCCGAACACCCTGCACGGCCTCGTCACCGACTTCTCCGAGCAGGCCTGGGAACTGGTCGACGCGTTCTGGCCGGGCGCGCTGACGCTGGTCGCCAAGCACCAGCCCTCCCTTCAGTGGGACCTGGGTGACACCCGGGGCACCGTCGCGATCCGGATGCCGCTGCACCCGGTCGCGATCGAACTGCTCACCGAGGTGGGCCCGATGGCCGTGTCGAGCGCCAACCTGACCGGGCACCCGGCGCCGGAGGACTGTGACGCGGCGCAGGAGATGCTGGGCGACTCGGTCTCGGTCTACCTGGACGGCGGTCCGACGCCGGGCATCGTGCCGTCCTCGATCGTCGATGTCACGGGCAAGGTGCCGGTGATGCTGCGTGCGGGAGCTCTCTCTGCGGACGAACTGCGCAAGGTCGTACCCGACCTCGAGGTGGCCAGTTGACCGCCCCTGAGGGGCGTGGCATAGCGGGACCTACGGACACTTTCCGCATCCTCCACGTCAGCACCGGCAACGTCTGCCGCTCGCCGATCACCGAGCGGCTGACCCGCCATGCCCTGAGCGACCGCCTCGGCGATCCGCTCACGGGCGGCCTGATCGTGGAGAGCGCGGGCACGTGGGGGCACGAGGGCGCCCCGATGGAGGCCAACGCCGAGATCGTGCTTGCCGACTTCGGCGCGGATGCGACCGGCTTTGTGGGGCGCGAGCTGCTCGACGAGCATGTGATCCGCGCGGATCTGGTCCTGACGGCGACCAGGGACCACCGGGCGCAGGTGATCTCGATGGGTCACTCGGCGGGCCTGCGCACGTTCACGCTCAAGGAGTTCACCCGGCTTGTACGGGCGATAGACCCGGCAACGTTGCCGGACCCGCGCGAGGGCGTCGTGGCCCGGGCTCGCGCGCTGGTCCGCGCGGCGGCGGCGCTGCGGGGCTGGCTGCTCGCGCCGAGCCCGGACGCGGATGAGGTGTACGACCCGTACGGGGCGCCGATCACGTTCTTTCGCTCGATCGGGGACGAGATCAATCAGGCGCTGGATCCGGTGGTGACGGCGCTGACGGGGGTACGGGCGCGGCGCTGACGGGGGTAGCGGTTGCTTTTCCCCACCCCGCCCTTTCCCTGAACCGGGGCTCCGCTCCAGACCCTCCCCCTACGCCCTGCGGGCGTGGTGGAACCCCCGCGCCTCAATCGCCGGCGGGGCTTGAATGCCCGGGCCGTTGTCGGGGCTCCGCCCCAGACCCTCCCCCTACGCCCTGCGGGCGTGGTGGGACCCCACGCCTCAATCTCCCCCAGACTTCGTCCGGGAGACCCCGACGGGGCTGGCTTTCGGAGCTCGGCCCCGAACCCCCCAAGTCCGCGCCGCGAAGCGGGCGCACGGGGAGCTGGGGGCCTGCCCCCAGTTACGGGATGGGGGTACCTCCCGCGGCCGCCAGGCCGTAGGGGGAGGCGGGGTGGGGAAAGAAAGATCCCCCCGACACCGCGCAGGCCGCCAGAGCCCGGCCTACATTGGAGACGCCGCCCACTCCACGCAAGGCCTGGAGCCACAGATGCCGGTCACCGCTGCACCAGACGCCGTCCGCATCACCCATCACGGCGCCGACTTCGACGCCCTGCGCCGCCAGGACCCCGAGATCGCCGAGGTGATCCTGGGCGAGCTGGGGCGGCAGAGCGACAGCCTCCAGCTCATCGCCGCCGAGAACTTCACCTCCCCCGCGGTCCTCGCCGCTCTCGGCTCGCCGCTCGCCAACAAGTACGCCGAGGGCTATCCCGGCGCCCGCCACCACGGCGGCTGCGAGCTCGTCGACGCCGCCGAGCGGATCGCCGTCGAGCGTGCCACCGCCCTGTTCGGGGCCGAACACGCCAATGTGCAGTCGCACTCCGGCTCCTCCGCCGTCCTCGCGGCATACGCTGCGCTGCTCAAGCCCGGCGACACGGTCCTCGCCATGGGGCTGCCGTACGGCGGTCATCTCACCCACGGCTCGCCCGCCAACTTCTCCGGCCGCTGGTTCGACTTCGTCGGCTACGGCCTCGACGCCGAGACCGGGCTCATCGACTACGACCAGGTGCGCACCCTGGCCCGTCAGCACCGGCCCAAGGCCATCGTCTGCGGCTCGATCTCGTACCCCCGCCACCCGGACTACGCGGCGTTCCGCGAGATCGCGGACGAGGTGGGCGCGTATCTGATCGCCGACGCGGCCCACCCGATGGGGCTGATCGCGGGCGGCGCCGCCCCGAGCCCCGTCCCGTACGCCGATGTGGTGTGCGCTACAACACACAAGGTGCTGCGCGGGCCGCGCGGCGGAATGATCCTGTGCGGCTCCGAACTGGCCGAGCGCATCGACCGCGCGGTGTTCCCCTTCACCCAGGGCGGCGCCCAGATGCACACGATCGCGGCCAAGGCCGTCGCCTTCGGGGAGGCGTCGACCTCCGCGTTCACGGCGTACGCACACAAGGTGGTGGCGAACGCCCGGGTGCTCGCCGACGGGCTCGCCGAGGAGGGTTACTTCGTGCTGACGGGCGGCACCGACACCCATCTGATCAGCGCGGATCCGGCGCCGCTCGGCGTGGACGGCAGGGCGGCCCGCGGCCGTCTCGCCGCGGCCGGACTGGTGCTCGACACCTGTGCCCTCCCGTACGGCGACGGGCGCGGCATCCGGCTCGGCACCGCCGCCGTCACCACCCAGGGCATGGGCGAGGCCGAAATGACGCGGATCGCCGCCCTCTTCACAGCGGCGATGCGTGAAGAGGGAGAAGAGGCGAGAAAGGTACGTTCGGAAGTGCGGGCACTGGCCGGTAGATTTCCGCCTTATCGGGGGTAGCCGCGACATTGTGCAACCATCGCGGCCCCCCGTATGTCCTCAAGCATGTGGCTACCAGAGCTAGTGTGTGGGGCTGAGATGGCCAGCGATTCCTGTGGGGCAGCCCGTGCGTGATTACCTGCTGACGCTCTGTGTCACGGCCGCGGTGACCTATCTGCTGACCGGTCCGGTGCGTAAGTTCGCCATCGCGACCGGAGCGATGCCTGAGATCCGCGCCCGCGATGTACACCGAGAGCCGACGCCGCGACTCGGCGGCATCGCCATGTTCTTCGGCCTGTGCGCCGGTCTGCTGGTCGCCGACCATCTGCAGAATCTGAACAGCGTTTTCGAGCTGTCGAACGAACCACGCGCACTTCTCTCCGGCGCGGCCCTGATCTGGATCATCGGCGTCCTGGACGACAAGTTCGAGATCGACGCCCTGATCAAGCTCGGCGGCCAGATGATCGCCGCGGGTGTGATGGTGATGCAGGGTCTGACGATCCTGTGGATCCCCGTGCCCGGCATCGGCACGGTCTCGCTGACCTCCTGGCAGGGCACCCTGCTGACGGTCGCCCTGGTCGTCATCACCATCAACGCGGTGAACTTCGTGGACGGCCTGGACGGTCTCGCCGCCGGCATGGTCTGCCTCGCCGCCGCCGCCTTCTTCCTCTACTCGTACCGGATCTGGTACGGCTACATGATCGAGGCGGCCGCCCCCGCGACGCTCTTCACCGCGATCCTGATGGGTATGTGCCTGGGCTTCCTGCCCCACAACATGCATCCCGCGCGGATCTTCATGGGCGACTCGGGCTCGATGCTGATCGGCCTGGTGCTCGCCGCGGCCGCGATCTCGGTGACCGGCCAGGTGGACCCCGACGCCCTGAAGATCTTCGAGGGCAGCACCCGCCAGGCCACGCACGCGGCGCTGCCCGTCTTCATTCCGCTGCTGCTGCCGCTGACCATCATCGCGATCCCGGTCGCGGACCTGGTGCTCGCGATCGTGCGCCGTACCTGGAACGGACAGTCGCCGTTCGCCGCCGACCGAGGCCATCTCCACCACCGGCTGCTGGAGATCGGACACTCGCACAGCCGCGCGGTCCTGATCATGTACTTCTGGTCGGCGCTGATCGCCTTCGGCGTCGTCGCGTACTCCGTGCACTCGGCGTCGATGTGGATCGTGCTGGCCATCGTGGCGTTGAGCGCCGTCGGCCTGGTGCTTCTGCTGCTGCCGCGCTTCACGCCGCGGGCTCCGCGCTGGGCCGAGGCCTTTGTGCCGCCGCGCTACCGGCGCCGTACGGTGCAGCCCGAGCAGGCGGCGGTGCCCACGCTCGCGTACGGGGCGGAGCTGCCCGAGGCGCCCGAGGAGCGCGCCCCGGTCACGGTGGGCGCCCCTGGGGCAGGCGGCGTCAACCGCGTCCACGGCGTCAACGGAGCGACCGCGATCGGCCCCCGTTCGCGTTTCCCGGACGGAAGGAAGGCCGGGACCCGCGGATGACCATTTACCGGATCTCCGCCCAATAGCAGACATAGCGACCGGCTAGGGTGCACACACGCGCGCGTTCACTCTCATGTGTGATGGTTGGCACACTCCTGGGTAAAGACCTATTCAAATAGTTTGTGATACGGTTCACGAGACCCGGAGACAGCGCCGAAGGACCGTAGTGCGACGGTCCGTTGGCCCCGAGGCCCATCTCGGACCGGGATTACGCTCGTCCATGACGACACCACTGCCCCCACCAGTAAGCGGAGCTGCCGCCATGCCGACCAATGACGTCCGGACTCTCCTTCACACCGCCGTGCCCGCGGCTGCCGCCGGCGCTGTCGCCGTTGCCGTCAGCGCTGGAGTCGCCGGTGGCAAGGGAGCAATCGGGGCGGTCGTCGGCACCTTGGTGGTCCTCCTCTTCATGGGGATCGGGATGGTCGTGCTCCAGCGGACGGCGAAATCGCTTCCGCACTTGTTCCAGGCCATGGGGCTGATGCTCTACACGGCGCAGCTGCTGCTGCTCTTCATCTTCATGGCGGCGTTCAAGGACACCACCCTGTTCGACCCCAAGGCCTTCGCTTTCACCATTCTCGCGGTGACCCTTGTCTGGGTCTCCGCGCAGGCTCGTGCGTATATGAAGGCCAAGATCCTCTACGTGGATCCCGATGCCGCGAAGGGTGAAAAGCCCGAGAACGCGGGGTCGTCGACGTGAAGGGTAGGGCCGGGATAAGCGCCCGTTCGCGATCCTGCTATCGTCCGGTGCCAACTGCGGCACTGCGGGCGCGGGTGTCCGAGCTGACGCCTGTCCCAGCGCGAGGCTCGATGCCGAACCGTCGCCCCCACATCCGTAAGACCACCAGTCCAGTGCCGTCCCGCGGCTCAGCGCCGCGCCGACACAACGAGGTTGCCGTACCTATGCGCCACGCTGAAGGAGCCCGCGGTGAGTGCTGACCAGACGCTCGCCTTCGACGCGAGTTGCCACATCTTCACCGGATGCGGATTCCCGGCTCCGGGCCTGCATACGTTCATCTACGAACCCATCGCGACGGTGGGCGGCTTCGAATTCACAAAGCCGATGCTCCTCGCGTTCCTCGGTTCGTTCGTGGTCGTCGCCTTCTTCTGGGCCGCCTTCCACAAGCCCAAGTTGGTACCGGGCAAGCTTCAGATGGTCGGCGAGGCCGGTTACGACTTCGTACGCCGCGGAATCGTCTACGAGATCATCGGCAAGAAGGACGGCGAGAAGTACGTCCCGCTGATGGTGTCGCTGTTCTTCTTCGTCTGGATGATGAATATCTGGTCGATTGTGCCGCTCGCACAGTTCCCGGTGACCTCGATCATCGCTTACCCGGCGGCGCTCGCCCTCGTTGTGTACGTGCTGTGGGTCAGCCTGACCTTCAGGAAGCACGGCTTCGTCGGCGGCTGGAAGAACATCACCGGGTACGACAAGTCCCTCGGCCCGATCCTTCCGCTCGTGGTCGTGCTGGAGTTCTTCTCGAACCTGCTCATCCGGCCCTTCACCCACGCGGTCCGGCTCTTTGCGAACATGTTCGCGGGCCACCTGCTGATCTCGATGTTCGCCATCGCGACCTGGTACCTCGCCAACGGCATCGGCTTCGTCTACGCCGGAACCTCGTTCCTGATGGCCGTCGTGATGACCGCATTCGAGCTCTTCATCCAGGCCGTCCAGGCGTACGTCTTCGTCCTCCTGGCCTGCAGCTACATCCAGGGCGCGCTCGCCGAGCACCACTGAGCAGAGCCCGACCCGCACACCTGAAATCAGTCGTCCGGTGGCCAACCCCCACCGGGTCCTTGAAAGAGAAGGAAGAACCGGCATGTCCGCTCTCCAGACCCTTGCTGCCGTCGAAGGTAACGTCGCCTCCATCGGTTACGGTCTCGCCGCCATCGGCCCCGGCGTCGGCGTCGGCATCATCTTCGGTAACGGCACCCAGGCCCTCGCCCGTCAGCCCGAGGCGGCCGGCCTGATCCGTACCAACCAGATCATGGGTTTCGCCTTCTGTGAGGCGCTCGCCCTCATCGGCATCGTCATGGGCTTCGTCTACTAAGCCGGTCTGACGACAGCCCCATCTTTTTCACGGAAGGCACTGATGTGAACGCTCTGTTCATTGCGGCAGCGGCGGAGGAGCAGCCTCCGCTCATCCCGCATCTCGACGAGCTCGTCATCGGCCTGATCGCTTTCGTCATCGTTTTCGGCTTCCTCGCCAAGAAGCTCCTCCCGAACATCAACAAGGTTCTGGAAGAGCGCCGAGAGGCCATCGAGGGTGGCATCGAGAAGGCCGACGCGGCGAGGATCGAAGCCGAGAGCGTGCTCGAGCAGTACAAGGCTCAGCTCGCCGAGGCCCGCCACGAGGCCGCCCGGATGCGCCAGGAGGCGACCGAGCAGGGCGCCGCGATCATCCAGGAGATGAAGGCGGAAGGCCAGCGGCAGCGCGAGGAGATCATCGCGGCCGGCCACGCCCAGATCGAGGCCGACCGCAAGGCTGCGGCCACTGCGCTGCGTCAGGACGTTGGCAAGCTCGCCATCGAACTGGCCGGCAAGCTCGTCGGTGAGTCCCTCGAGGACCAGGCCCGGCAGAGCCGCACCGTCGACCGCTTCCTCGACGAGCTCGAGGAGAAGGCCGAGGCCGCCCGATGAACGGAGCGAGCCGCGAGGCACTGGCTGCCGCACGCGAGGCTCTTGACGCGCTGACCGACAACACCTCGGTCGACGCGGCGAAGCTTGCTGAGGAGCTGGCCGCCGTCACCGCGCTGCTCGACCGCGAGGTGTCGCTGCGTCGGGTCCTGACCGACCCGGCGCAGTCCGGCGAGGCCAAGGCCGAGCTGTTGGCGCGGCTGCTCAGCGGTCAGGTGGGCGGCCCGACCGTCGACCTGGTCTCCGGCATGGTCCGCTCCCGCTGGTCGCAGTCCCGTGACCTGGTCGACGCGATCGAGGAGCTGGCGGCCACCGCCGACCTCACCGCGGCGCAGCAGGCGGGCGCGCTCGACGATGCCGAGGACGAGCTGTTCCGGTTCGGCCGGATCGTCGAGTCCAACGTCGAGCTGCGGGCCGCGCTGACCGACAGGTCGGCGACGAAGTCCGCCAAGGCCGAGCTGGTGAGCACACTGCTCGGCGGCAGGGCCAATCCGGTCACCGAGCGACTGGTAGTCCGTCTTGTTACGGCGCCCCGGGGACGTAGCCTGGAGGCGGGACTCGAGTCCCTGTCCAAGCTCGCCGCGGCGCGTCGGGACCGGATGGTAGCGGTCGTCACCTCGGCGGTACCGCTCACCGACCAGCAGAAGCAGCGCCTCGGCGCCGTGCTGGCGAAGCTGTACGGCCGCCAGATGCACCTGAACCTCGACGTGGACCCCGAGGTCCTCGGCGGGATCTCGGTGCGTGTCGGCGACGAGGTCATCAGCGGCACGATCGCGGAACGTCTCGCCGAGGCGTCTCGCCGTATCGCCGGCTGACAGCCAGTAACTGAACAAGCAGGACGAGCGGCCCGGTTGGGCCGTGCAGAAATTGCAGAAGATTCCTGGGGGTCGGCCCCCAGACCCCCTTAAGAAACTTCGGGCCCAACAAGGAGAGCAGGGAACCCAGATGGCGGAGCTCACGATCCGGCCGGAGGAGATCCGGGACGCGCTGGAGAACTTTGTCCAGGCGTACAAGCCGGACGCGGCCTCGCGCGAGGAGGTCGGTACGGTCAGCCTTGCCGGCGACGGCATCGCGAAGGTCGAGGGCCTTCCCTCGGCCATGGCGAGCGAGCTGCTGAGGTTCGAGGACGGCACCCTCGGTCTCGCCCTCAACCTCGAGGAGCGCGAGATCGGTGCGATCGTCCTCGGCGAGTTCAGCGGTGTAGAGGAGGGCCAGCCGGTGCAGCGCACCGGTGAGGTTCTCTCCGTCGGCGTCGGTGAGGGCTACCTCGGCCGCGTTGTCGACCCGCTCGGCAACCCGATCGACGGCCTCGGCGAGATCGAGACCGACGGCCGGCGCGCCCTCGAGCTGCAGGCACCGGGCGTCATGGTCCGTAAGTCGGTGCACGAGCCGATGCAGACCGGCTACAAGGCTGTCGACGCCATGGTGCCGATCGGCCGCGGCCAGCGTCAGCTGATCATTGGTGACCGTCAGACCGGCAAGACCGCTCTGGCCGTCGACACGATCATCAACCAGCGCGACAACTGGCGCTCGGGCGACCCGAAGAAGCAGGTTCGCTGCATCTACGTCGCCATCGGCCAGAAGGGCTCCACCATCGCGTCCGTGCGCGGTGCGCTGGAGGAGGCGGGCGCGCTCGAGTACACGACGATCGTCGCCGCCCCCGCGTCCGACCCGGCCGGCTTCAAGTACCTGGCGCCGTACACCGGCTCGGCCATCGGCCAGCACTGGATGTACCAGGGCAAGCACGTCCTGATCATCTTCGACGACCTGTCGAAGCAGGCCGACGCCTACCGCGCCGTGTCGCTGCTGCTGCGCCGCCCGCCGGGCCGTGAGGCCTACCCGGGCGACGTCTTCTACCTGCACTCGCGTCTGCTGGAGCGCTGCGCCAAGCTCTCCGACGACATGGGCGCCGGTTCGATGACGGGTCTGCCGATCGTCGAGACCAAGGCGAACGACGTGTCGGCGTTCATCCCGACCAACGTCATCTCCATCACCGACGGCCAGTGCTTCCTGGAGTCCGACCTGTTCAACGCCGGCCAGCGTCCGGCCCTGAACGTCGGTATCTCGGTCTCCCGAGTCGGTGGCTCCGCTCAGCACAAGGCCATGCGGCAGGTCTCCGGCCGTCTGCGCGTGGACCTCGCCCAGTACCGCGAGCTGGAGGCGTTCGCCGCCTTCGGGTCCGACCTGGACGCGGCCTCCAAGGCGCAGATGGAGCGCGGCAAGCGCATGGTCGAGCTGCTCAAGCAGGCTCAGTACCAGCCCATGCCCATCGAGGAGCAGGTCGTCTCCATCTGGGCCGGCACCACCGGCAAGATGGACGACGTCCCGGTCCAGGACATCCGCCGCTTCGAGTCCGAGCTGCTCGAGCACCTGCGCCGTGAGCGCAAGGAGCTGCTGACCAGCATCGCCGAGGGCGCCAAGATGTCCGACGACACGCTCCAGGCCATTGGCGACGCCATCGCCGCCTTCAAGCGTCAGTTCGAGACCTCGGACGGCAAGCTTCTGGGCGACGACGCGCCGGTCAGCACGGCCAAGTGACGACGGAAGGGACCTGACTCATGGGAGCCCAGCTCCGGGTCTACAAGCGTCGCATCAAATCCGTCACCGCGACCAAGAAGATCACCAAGGCGATGGAGATGATCGCCGCCTCGCGCATCGTCAAGGCGCAGCGCCAGGTGGCCGCCTCCACTCCGTACGCGACCGAGCTCACCCGCGCGGTGACTGCGGTGGCGACCGGGTCGAACACGAAGCACCCCCTCACCACCGAGGTGGAGGCGCCGGTCCGCGCCGCGGTCCTGCTCATCACGAGCGACCGCGGTCTGGCCGGCGGCTACTCCGCCAACGCCATCAAGGCGGCGGAGCAGCTCACCGAGCGGCTCCGTACGGAGGGCAAGGAGGTCGTCACGTACATCGTCGGCCGCAAGGGTGTGTCGTACTACGGCTTCCGTGAGCGCAAGGTCACGGACTCGTGGACCGGGTTCACCGACGCCCCGACGTACGCGGACGCCAAGAAGGTGGCAGGCCCGCTGATCGAGGCCGTCCAGCAGGACACGGCCGAGGGCGGCGTGGACGAGCTCCACATCGTCTTCACCGAGTTCATCTCGATGCTGACGCAGACGCCGGTGCAGAACCGGCTGCTGCCCCTCAGCCTCGAGAAGACGGTCGAGGAGTCGGGGACGAAGGGCGAGATCCTTCCGCTGTTCGACTTCGAGCCGTCGGCGGAGGACGTCCTCGACGCCCTGCTGCCGCGCTACGTCGAGAGCCGTATCTACAACGCGCTGCTCCAGGCCGCTGCTTCCAAGCACGCTGCCACCCGCCGCGCGATGAAGTCGGCAACCGACAACGCCGGTGAGCTCATCAAGAGCCTCTCCCGGCTTGCCAACGCGGCCCGCCAGGCCGAAATCACCCAGGAAATCAGCGAGATCGTCGGTGGCGCGAGCGCCCTGGCCGACGCGACCGCGGGGAGTGACAAGTAATGACGACCACTGTTGAGACGGCCGCCGCCACGGGCCGCGTCGCCCGGGTCATCGGCCCGGTCGTCGACGTGGAGTTCCCCGTCGACGCGATGCCGGAGATCTACAACGCACTGACCGTCCAGGTAGCCGACCCGGCCGAGGACGGCAAGCTCAAGACTCTGACCCTCGAAGTCGCCCAGCACCTGGGTGAGGGCATTGTCCGCGCGATCTCGATGCAGCCCACCGACGGTCTGGTCCGCCAGGCCACGGTGACCAACACCGGCTCGGGCATCACCGTTCCGGTCGGCGACTTCACCAAGGGCAAGGTGTTCAACACCCTCGGTGAGGTGCTGAACGTCCCCGAGGCGAACAGCGAGACGACCGAGCGCTGGCCGATCCACCGCAAGGCGCCCAGCTTCGACCAGCTCGAGTCCAAGACCGAGATGTTCGAGACTGGCATCAAGGTCATCGACCTTCTCACCCCGTACGTCAAGGGTGGAAAGATCGGTCTGTTCGGTGGCGCCGGTGTCGGCAAGACCGTTCTGATCCAGGAAATGATCTACCGCGTCGCCAACAACCACGACGGTGTGTCGGTGTTCGCGGGCGTCGGTGAGCGTACCCGTGAGGGCAACGACCTCATCGAGGAGATGAGCGACTCAGGCGTCATCGACAAGACGGCGCTTGTCTTCGGTCAGATGGACGAGCCCCCGGGCACCCGTCTGCGTGTCGCGCTTGCCGGTCTGACCATGGCGGAGTACTTCCGCGATGTGCAGAAGCAGGACGTGCTCTTCTTCATCGACAACATCTTCCGGTACACCCAGGCCGGCTCCGAGGTGTCCACCCTGCTCGGCCGTATGCCGTCCGCGGTGGGTTACCAGCCGAACCTGGCCGACGAGATGGGTCTGCTGCAGGAGCGCATCACCTCGACGCGTGGTCACTCGATCACCTCGATGCAGGCGATCTACGTCCCCGCGGACGACCTGACCGACCCGGCGCCGGCGACCACCTTCGCCCACCTGGACGCGACGACGGTTCTGTCCCGTCCGATCTCGGAGAAGGGCATCTACCCGGCGGTCGACCCGCTGGACTCGACGTCCCGCATCCTGGACCCGCGCTACATCGCGCAGGACCACTACGACGCCGCCACGCGTGTCAAGGGAATCCTGCAGAAGTACAAGGACCTCCAGGACATCATCGCGATCCTCGGTATCGACGAGCTGGGCGAGGAGGACAAGCTGGTTGTCCACCGTGCCCGTCGTGTCGAGCGCTTCCTGTCGCAGAACACCCACGTCGCCAAGCAGTTCACCGGCGTGGACGGTTCGGACGTGCCGCTCGAGGAGTCGATCGCCGCGTTCAACGCGATCTGCGACGGTGACTACGACCACTTCCCCGAGCAGGCGTTCTTCATGTGCGGTGGCATTGAGGACCTCAAGGCCAACGCCAAGGAGCTCGGCGTCTCCTGAGTCTGCTGACTCGTAGAAGGGGGGCGGGTCCGTCCCGCCCCCCTTCGTACGCCCTTCCCGGGGGCCATCCCCGGACCCCCTGCCGTCAGGCGGGGCGGGCCCCGGCGTTTCGACGTCCGGAGCCCTACTAGACTTATGACCCAACACCCGGCAGTACCGCCGGGTGGTGACCCGAGGAGCCACCCTTGGCTGCTGAGCTGCATGTCGAGCTGGTCGCCGCGGACCGGCAGGTCTGGTCCGGCGAGGCCACCCTGGTCGTCGCGCGCACCACGTCCGGCGACATCGGCGTCATGCCCGGTCACCAGCCGCTACTCGGTGTGCTGGAGTCGGGCCCGGTGACAATCCGTACGAGTGAGGGAACGGTCGTCGCAGCAGTGCACGGCGGTTTCATCTCGTTCGCCGACAACAAGCTGTCGCTGCTGGCGGAGATCGCCGAGCTGGTGGACGAGATCGACCCCCAGCGCGCCGAGCGTGCGCTGGAGCGCGCCAAGTCGGAGGAGGACGCCGCCGCCGAGCGGCGTGCCGATGTCCGGCTGCGTGCGGTGGCGGTGCGCTGAGCACCCCGCCGACAGTCGTAGCCCTCAGCCGCGGCCCGGGCTGGAGTTCTCCAGACCGTGCCGCGGCTGCGGCAATGCAGATGCACGTGGGATTGCGTGAGCAGACTCGGACGAGAACGATGCGAGGAGGTCGGTGGACATGTTCCTCGCTCTGCTTGTGAGCGGCCTGGTCGTCGTCACACTGGTGGGGGTCGGGCTGTTCGTCTTCGGGCTGCGCCGACGGCTGATCCAGCGCTCGGGCGGGACCTTCGACTGCAGTCTGCGCTGGAACGTCCCGGAGAAGACCGACTACTCCGGCAAGGGCTGGGTGTACGGCGTCGCCCGCTACAGCGGTGACCGGATCATGTGGTTCCGGGTCTTCTCGTACGCCCCCCGCCCCCGTCGTGTTCTTGAGCGCTCGGCCATCGAGGTCGTCTCACGGCGTACGCCTCAGGGCGAGGAGGAGCTGGCGCTGCTCTCCGACGCGACCGTGCTCGGCTGTGTCCACCGCGGGACGCGTCTGGAGCTGGCGATGAGCGAGGACGCGCTGACCGGTTTCCTCGCCTGGCTGGAGGCGGCGCCTCCGGGCCAAAGGGTCAATGTGGCTTAATTAGGCCGCGTAGGACATGACAAAGCCCGGGAGAGCGAGTCTCCCGGGCTTCGGTGTGTGCCCGGTCAGCCCAGACCGCTGTTGATCGCGCTGACCAGCTCTCCGTTCGTCGTGTCACCGCTGAATTCCCAGAAGAACGCGCCTCCCAGGCCCTGGCCCTTCGCCCAGCTCATCTTCGAGGTGACGGTGGCCGGGGTGTCGTAACTCCACCAGTTGCTGCCGCACTTGGCGTACGCGGTGCCGGCGATGGTGCCGGTGGACGGGCAGCTGTTCTTGAGGACCTTGTAGTCCTCGATGCCCTGTTCGTATGTGCCGGCGGCGGGCCCGGTCGCGGTGCCGCCCGGGGTGGCCTGGGTGACTCCGGTCCAGCCGCGCCCGTAGAAGCCGATGCCCAGCAGCAGCTTGGCCGACGGCACACCCTTGGCCTTGTACTTGGCGATCGCCTCGGCGGAGTTGAAGCCCGCCTGCGGGATGCCGGAGTACGAGGTGAGCGGGGAGTGCGGGGCGGTCGGGCCTTGTGCGGCCCAGGCGCCGAAGAAGTCGTACGTCATCACGTTGTACCAGTTGAGGTACTGCGCGGCGCCCCCGTAGTCGGCGGCGTCGATCTTGCCGCCGGACGAGGCGTCCGCCGTGACGGCTGCGGTGACCAGGTTGTTCGTACCGAACTTGGCGCGCATCGCCTGCACCAGGTTCTTGAAGGCGGCGGAGCCGCTGGTGTCGCAGGACAGACCGCAGGCGTTCGGGTACTCCCAGTCCAGGTCGATGCCGTCGAAGACATCGGCCCAGCGCGGGTCCTCCACCAGGTCGTAGCAGGACTGCGCGAAAGCGGCCGGGTTCGCAGCCGCCTGGCCGAAGCCGCCGGACCAGGTCCAGCCGCCGAAGGACCAGAGCACCTTGATGTTCGGGTACTTGGCCTTGAGCTTGCGCAGCTGGTTGAAGTTGCCGCGCAGCGGCTGGTCCCAGGTGTCGGCGACGCCGTCGACGGACTGGTCGGCGGTGTACGCCTTGTCGTAGTCGGCGTAGGAGTCGCCGATGGCGCAGCGGCCGCCGGTGACATTGCCGAAGGCGTAGTTGATGTGGGTGATCTTGGCGGCGGAGCCCGAGGTCACCAGGTTCTTCACGTGGTAGTTGCGTCCGTAGACGCCCCACTCGGTGAAGTAGCCCAGCTTGACCGAGGAGCCGGGGCCGGGGCCCGGGTCGGTGGTGCCGGTGGTGCGGACCGCGCGGGCGCCGCTGACCGGTCCGCTCTGGTCGGCGGTGTCGCGGGCCTGGACGGTGTACGAGTAGTCGGTGCCCGCGCTCAGTCCGGTGTTGGTGTACGTGAGACCGGTGACCGTGGCGATCTTGGCGCCGTCGCGCAGTACGTCGTAGTTCTTGATGCCCTTGTCGTCACTGGCCGCGGTCCAGCTCAGCGTCACCGATGTGTTGGTGATGCTGCTCGCGGTCGGGGTGCCGGGTGCGGACGGCGGGTTGTCGCCGGGGACGCTTCCGCCGTCGCAGGAGGCGCCGTTGAGCTTGCAGCCGGAGGGGGAGCCGGAGCCGGTGCCGTTGAAGCCGAAGGAGACGGACGCACCGGGTGCCAGGGTGCCGTTCCAGCTCTTGTTCTTGGCGGTCCAGTGGGTGCCTGCGCCGGTGACGTCGGCGTCCCAGGCGCTGGTGACGGCGGTGCCGGAGGGGAAGTCCCACTCGACGGTCCAGGAGCTCAGGGAGGTGGTGCCGGTGTTCTTCACCGTCCACTTGCCCTCGAAGCCGGTGCCCCAGTCGGAGACCTTGGTGTAGGTGGCAGTCGCCGATGCGGCGGCCTCGGCGGGGGAGGCGAGGCCGACCATGGCGGCCAGCGGGAGGAGCAGCGCGGTCAGTCCCGCGGCGGCTCTGGATCTGAGTCCGAATCTGGATCTGGTTCTGTGCAGTGGAGGTTGCGTGTTCACGGGTGCTCCTCGAGGAGGTCCGGACGATCGGCGGTTGGTCCGTGCACTGCGCACCCTGCGTGGCTCACCGCAGTGTGTTGTGCGGTGAGCGTAGGAAGGTCTGGACCAATCGTCAATAGGTCCAGACCAAAGGTGTGGGTGGTGGGTGAGTGCTGCGGTCAGATGCCCAACTCCTGGGCCAGCACGGCCGCTTGCACGCGGCTGCGGAGCTTCAGCTTGCCGAGGAGACGGCTCACATGGGTCTTCACCGTCGCCTCGGCCATCGCCAGCCGACCCGCGATCTCGGCGTTCGACATCCCCTCGCCGAGACACGACAGCACCTCGCGTTCCCGGCGGGTGAGTGCATCGAGGATCGCGAGTTCGGACGCGTCCCGGGGCCGTACGGGAGTGGGCGCCGCGAACTCAGCGATCAGCCGGCGGGTGACGGCCGGCGCGATCAGACCCTCGCCGCGCGCCACCGTGCGCACCGCCTCCAGCAGATCCGCGGCATCGGTGTTCTTCAGCAAGAAGCCCGCGGCCCCGGCCCGCAGCGCCCCGAAGACATACTCGTCCAGATCGAACGTGGTCAGGACGAGCACATCGGCGAGCTGTGCGTCGACGACCTGCCGAGTGGCCGAAACCCCGTCCAGGCGCGGCATCTGAATATCCATCAGCACGAGATCGGGGCGCAGTTCGCGGGCGCGCCGCACCGCTTCCTCACCGTCCGCCGCCTCGCCGACGACCTCGATGTCCGGCGCGCTGCCCAGGATGAGGACCAGACCGGCCCGTACGGCGCTCTGGTCCTCCGCGACCAGTACCCGGATCGTCATGCCTTCGCATTCCCTTCATCGACGGGCAGCTGAGCCCGTACCCGCCAGATCGTTGCCCCGTCCCCGTTGGTCACAGGGCCCGACTCGAACTGACCGTCCAGCAGCGCCACCCGCTCGCGCATGCCGACCAGACCGGCCCCCGAGCCGGGCGCCCTCGGCCCCGGCCGCTCGCCGTACGGGCTGGTGACCCACACCGTCAGGGTCTGCTCGTCCTGGCCCAGGCCGACCGTGATCTCGCCGGGCGAAGCGTGCTTGAGGGCATTGGTCAGCGACTCCTGGATGATGCGGTACGCAGCCAGCTCGACCGGAGCGGGCAGCGGCAGGCCGTCCTTGCGGGTGTCGGTGAGCGTGAACTCCAGGCCGCTGGGTGCGCCGTTCGTCCGCGCCTGATCGAGCAGTGCATCGACGCCGGTCAGCCTCGGCACGGCTGCGGGCTCCGCGCCGGCGCCCCGGTCCCGCAGCAGACCGATCAGTCGGCGCATCTCGGCCAGGCCCTCGACGCTGTTCTCGCGGATGACGGCCAGCGCGTCGCGGCTCGTTCCCGGTTTGTCGATGGAGAGCGCGGCGGTGGAGTGGATCGCGATCGCCGAGAGGTGGTTGGCGACCATGTCGTGCAGCTCGCGCGCCATCCGGGCGCGCTCGGCGGTCACCGCCTGAGTACGGTCGATCTCGGCCAGCAGGGCCGTCTGCTCGGCGCGCAGCTGGGCCGCCTCGGCGGCGTCGCGATGGGTGCGTACGCTCACGCCGGTCCAGGCAGGGGCCACGGTGACCAAGGCGAAGACCAGGCCGAGCAGCACGGCCTGCGCGTCCTGGAAGACGACGAGCGCGGTGACCGTCACGGCGGCCGTGGCCACCATGGACACGGCGGGGATACGGCGTGCGGCGGCGGGCGTGCCGTACAGCACGGCCGCGTAGACCAGATCCGTGAACATCGCGATGGTGGCGACGTTCCCGTCGGTGAACTGGTCGGCGAGCATCGCCGTACACCCGATGGCCAGCGCGGTGTTCGGCATCGTCCGGCGCAGCAGCTCGGCGCCGCTCATGGCAACCAGCGGCAGCAGCAGGAGCGCATGCGGGTCGACGCCGTGGCCACCGCGGGTGTCCAGGCCCAGCGCCCACAGCACCAGGCCGCCGAGGAGTCCAACCACGGCGATGAGCACGTCGTCGCGGTGCGGGCGGGCGGGAGCGGTCACGGGACCCATCAAACACGGCGGACGGCGCGCGGGCCTCCACGTCCGGGGTGAAGGCCGGCTACATCGAAGGATGCAGTGCCACTTCGTCACTGGCGACGACGATCGGCGGCGATACGGACGGGAGGCTTGAGCAGAACGAAAGGAGAGTGCCGTGATCGTCACGCTGATCGTGATCTGCGAGGTCGGCTTCTGGGTGCTGCTGGCCGGCGGACTGGCACTGCGCTATGTGGCGCGGATGCCGCGGCTCGGGGCGGGCGTGCTGCTGCTGGAACCGCTGCTGGAGGTCGTGCTGCTGGTGGTGACGGCGATCGACCTCAAGAACGGCGCCGAGCCGGACTGGAAGCACGGGCTGGCGGCGCTCTACATCGGTTACACCGTCGCCTTCGGTCACTACACGATCAAGTGGATCGACGGGCACGTGGCGCACCGCTTCGCGGGCGGCCCGCCGCCGCTGAAACCGCCGCGGTACGGGACGGCCCGCGCCAAGCACGAGGGCAAACTGTGGCTGCGCACGGTGCTCGCCGCCGGGGTCGCTCTCGCCCTGCTCCAGCTCGCGATCTGGTACGTCGGCGACGCGAGCCGGACCGGTTCGCTCAGCTCCTGGCAGTTCGCGGCGCTGCGGGCGGTGGGGATTCACGGTCTGATCGCGCTCACGTACACGATCTGGCCGAAGAAGGGGCCGAAGAAGGGGCCGGAGCGGGGCGAGGAGACGGAGCGCGAACCGGTCCGGGTCGAGCGGTAGGGGCGTGCGGCGGGCCTCTCCCTTCCCGCAACTGGGGGCAAGCCCCCAGACCGCCCCTTACGCCCTGCGGGCGTAGGGGGCGGGCCCCCGGTACTGCCTACCGCTCCCCGCCCGGGACCCAGAGCACGTCCCCGACCTCCTTGTTCGCCGTCCTCGCCAGAATGAACAGCAGGTCGGAGAGCCGGTTCAGATACGTCGCCGTGAGGGCGTTCATCATGTCGCCGTGCACCTCGAGCGCCGCCCAGGTCGAGCGCTCCGCGCGCCGTACGACCGTGCACGCCTGGTGCAGCAGCGCCGCCCCCGGCGTACCGCCGGGCAGGATGAAGCTGCGCAGCTTCTCCAGCTGCTCGTTGAAGCGGTCGCAGTCCGCCTCCAGCCTGTCGATGTAGAACTGCTCGACCCGCAGCGGCGGATACTTCGGGTCCTCCACCACCGGCGTCGACAGGTCGGCGCCCACGTCGAACAGGTCGTTCTGGACGCGGACGAGGACCTTGACGACCTCCTCGGGGAGCTGTCCCAGTGCGATGGCCGTGCCCAGGGCGGCATTGGCCTCGTTGGCGTCGGCATACGCGGCGATCCGCAGATCGGTCTTGACCGTCCTGCTCATGTCGCCGAGCGCCGTCGTGCCCTGATCGCCGGTACGGGTGTAGATGCGCGTCAGATTGACCATGTGACCAGCGTAGTTACGCTCCGGCCCGGCGGAAGACACGTGTGCCGACCGTCACGGCGAGCGCCGCGAATCCCAGGGCGACCAGCACGCCGTACAGCATGGTGGCCGTGGCGTACTCGCCGATGTACGCGTCCCGCACCGCGTCCACCAGATAGCGGAACGGCATGAAGTGCGAGACCACGTTCAGCCAGCCCGGCGCCAGGGTCATCGGCAGCATCAGCCCGGACAGCAGCATCGAGGGCATGGCGAGGGCGTTGATGGCCGGGCCGAACTCCTGCGGCGTACGGACCTTCAGCGCCAGCGCGTACGACAGCGAGGCGAGCGAGAGGGTCAGCAGGGCGACGAACGCGAAGCCGATCAGGACGCCGGCCAGGGGCGCGCGCAGACCCATGGCCAGCGCGGCCAGCACCAGCAGTACCGCCTGGAAGACGAAGAGCGCGGCGTCGCGCAGCACCCGGCCGAGCAGCAGCGCGAGCCGGCTGACCGGGGTCACCCGCATGCGCTCGACCACGCCGTGGTTCTTCTCGATGATGACCGAAAAACCGGCGAACGCCGCGCCGAACAGGCCGAGTTGGAGCAGCAGCCCGGGGACGAGAACCTGCCAGGAGTCGGCCTGCGCGGAGAGCGGCAGATCGGTGAGCAGCGGTCCGAAGAAGAGCAGATAGAGCAGCGGCATCAGCACGCCGAAGAGGATCTGGAACTTGGACCGCAGGGTCTGGCGGGCGTACCGCTCGAAGATCAGACCGGTGTCGGAGAGAAATTCACGCATCACGATTCCTAGACGGCTACGGGGGTGGCGTCCACCGGCGCGGGCCCGCGTCCGGTGATGGCGAGGAAGGCGTCCTGCAGCGTGGCCCCGGAGGACCCGGCGTACCGCGCCTTGAGCGCGTGCGGGGTTCCTTCCGCGACGACCACGCCCTTGTCGACGATCACCAGCCGGTCGGCCAGCGCGTCCGCCTCGTCGAGGTAGTGCGTGGTGAGGAAGACGGTGGTGCCGTGCTCCTCGCGGATACGGCGTACGAGATCCCACAGATCTGCCCGGCTGCCCGGGTCGAGCCCGGTGGTCGGCTCGTCGAGGAAGAGGACTGCGGGCCGGTGGGTCAGGCCCAGCGCGATGTCGAGCCGCCGCCGCTGCCCGCCGGACAGTGCCCCGGTCCTGCGCTCGAGGAGGTCGGCCAGGCCCAGGTCCTTCGCCAACTCCTGTGCGCGGGCGACGGCTTCGGACTTCGGCAGCCGGTACAGCCGCCCCTGGGTGACCAGTTCCTCCCGCACGGTCACCTGCGGGTCGACGCCGCCGGACTGGGCGACATAGCCGGTCCTGCGCCGAACGCCGCCGGGATCGCGCGCCAGGTCGAAGCCCGCGACGGTGGCCGCGCCGCCGGTGGGCGGCAGCAGGGTGGTGAGCATCCGCAGGGTGGTGGTCTTGCCGGCCCCGTTCGGGCCGAGGAAGCCGAGGATCTCGCCCGGCTGGACGGTCAGGTCGATGCAGCGAACGGCTTCGACGGGCCCGTTCCTGGTCTGGAAGGTCCGGGCGAGTCCGGCCGTACTGATGATTGCCATGACCTCAGAAAAACAGAGTCACTTAAATTTTGCAATGACACCAAGTTTTCATCGAGTCCAACGAAGTTACGATGGGGTCATGGCTGAGGGACTCAGGGAGCGGAAGAAGCGGCAGACCAGGCAGCACATCTCGGACATGGCCACCGGCCTGTTCCTGGAGCGCGGCTTCGATGCGGTGACCATCGCCGAGATCGCGGACGCGGCCGATGTCTCGGTCAACACCGTGTACAACTACTTCCCGGCGAAGGAGGACCTCTTCCTCGACCGCAGCAAGGGCATCGTCGAGCGGCTCTCCCGCTTCGTGCGCGGCCGCGACATCGGAGAGTCGGCCGCCGACGCCGTACTGCGCGAACTGCGCGAGCAGGTCGAAACCGTCTCGCCCACCGTCGGGTTGATGGAGGGGTATGACCGTTTCCTACGGGTTATCCACGGTGCGCACACCCTCCGCTCCCGCCTCTGGCGCATCCAGCAGGAGGCCTTGGAGCACCTCGAAGACACGCTCAGACAGGAGACCGGCGCGGCGCCCGACGACACGCTCCCCACCCTCGTCGCCGGCCAGCTTGCCTGGGTGCAGGCCACCCTCATGGGTGCCATCGGCCGCGAGATGGTCAAGGGCCGCCCGCCCAACGAGGTTTCCCGCGAGGCTCTCGTCCTCCTCGACGACATGGAGGAAGTGCTGGGGGAGAAGGTGCTCAAGTTCGCCGTCCGTGACGCGTGATGAGCCGTGCCGGTGTGATGTCCGTCATCCGAGACGTGACGCGCATCTCTTCACCGCCACACGGCACCTCACGAGCGCTAACCTCCGCCGGAGAGCAGAAATGTAAACGGGTGTTAAGGGGTGCCGCAGTGGCCAGGAAGCTCGCCGTCATCGGGGCCGGACTCATGGGGTCCGGTATCGCGCAGGTCTCGGCCCAGGCGGGCTGGGACGTCGTGCTGCGCGACGTCACCGACGCGGCCCTGGCCCGTGGCAAGGACGGCATCAAGGCCTCGTACGACAAGTTCGTCTCCAAGGGCAGGCTCGAAGCGGCCGACGCCGAGGCGGCGTTGGCGCGCATCACCACCACGACCGACCTGGACGCCGTCGCGGACGCGGACATCGTCGTCGAGGCGGTGTTCGAGAAGCTCGAGGTCAAGCACGAGATCTTCCGTACGCTCGACAAGCTCGTACGGGACGACACGATCCTCGCCTCCAACACCTCCGCCATCCCGATCACCAAGATCGCGGCGGTGACGGAGCGTCCGGAGCGCGTCGTCGGCGCGCACTTCTTCTCGCCCGTCCCGATGATGCAGCTGTGCGAGCTGGTGCGCGGCTACAAGACCAGCGACGAAACCCTTGCCACCACGCGGGAGTTCGCCGAGTCCGTCGGCAAGACCTGCATCGTCGTCAACCGCGACGTCGCCGGCTTTGTCACCACCCGCCTCATCTCGGCTCTGGTCGTCGAGGCGGCGAAGCTGTACGAATCGGGCGTTGCGTCCGCCGAGGACATCGACATCGCCTGCAAGCTGGGCTTCGGTCACGCCATGGGGCCGCTCGCCACCGCCGACCTGACCGGCGTGGACATCCTGCTGCACGCCACCAGCAACATCTACACCGAGTCCCAGGACGAGAAGTTCGCCCCGCCGGAGCTGATGCGCCGGATGGTGGATGCCGGTGACATCGGCCGTAAGAGCGGGCAGGGCTTCTACACGTACTGACCCTCATCGACCGGTTTGGTATCACCCGGCAGGGTGAATTCGGTATCGGTTCGCTTACAAGCAGCAACCGCCCTGCCCATGTGGCAGTCAGTTGTTGCAAGGCATTGAGATGTTGCAAGGCATCGAGAGCAAACCAGAGCAGCAAGAAGCAACAAGAAGAGTCAGAAGAGACAGACACAGGGCACTGACGCACTCACGGGGAGCGCATATGCACATCAGGGGCGACCACGCCGAGCTGGTCGTCGGGGGCCGCCTCGACGTCCGCAGCGCGGCGGACGCCCGTACGGTCCTGCACTCGGCCGTCGACGACGGAGTCGGCGACCTGGTGCTCGACCTGACCGATCTCGACTCCTGGGACGCCACCGGGCTCGGGGTCATCATGGGCGCACACCGGCGGGCCGGCCGGTGCGGTCGCCGGCTGGTGCTGCGCGGCGTGCCGCCACAGATGCAGAGACTCCTCGTGGCGACCCGGCTGCACCGCATTCTTGCCATCGAAGGCGGCATCGCGGCCGAATCGCTCCCTCGGGTGTGAACCGCACGACGCTCGCAATCCTCACGAGAATGTGATGTCACGGGCGGGGTGGCACCCCACTCGTGACGAGATACTGGGCAAAGGTCTAGGGTTCGGACGCCTGCCGAATCGACGGACCCATGCGGTGGGCACCGGACCGAAGCTACAGCGGGGCGTGCAGAAAGCCGGGAGGGACATCCGCACGCGGCTCCGCCACCAGGAATCACATACCTCGGCGGGGACAAGCTGAGCCAATCGCATCTGGGGGGCTTGACCATGGACAACGACAATTTCGGCGAGGGCGCGGGACAGGCGCGCCCCCAGCGCGACACCGGCACTGCCGACTTCGGGCAGCCCAAGCCGGCGCCGGCCCGTACCGTCCGGCTCGTATCGGGTGACTTCCTGCTCACGGTCAATCCCGTGGACGGCAGCGAGATAGAGCCCTGCCCGCCGGGAGAGCAGCCGCCGCGGCCGGCCCGGCGCAGCGCCTCAGAGCGTGCCGAGCTGCTGCGCGCCGCGCAGCCGCCCGTGCCGCCGGGTCCGCCCGCGCCGCGGCTCCCACTGCTCGAGCGCGACGAGGAACGTGAGCGGCTGGTACGACTGCTGGGCCGCGGGCGTTCCGTACGGCTCACCGGACCCGCGGGCTCCGGGCGCAGCGCCCTGCTCGACATCGTCGCCGAGGACTGCGCGGATCTCGCGCCCGACGGCGTCGTACGCCTCAGCGGCTATCACCGCACCCCCACCGAGCTGCTGTACGAACTCTTCGCCGTCGTCCACAGCGCTCCCAAGCACCGGCCCGACCGCGACGCGCTGCTCCAGTACGTCCGGGAGATCGGCGCGATCGTCGTCCTCGACGACCTGGAGTTCGGCGGCGCCGCCCTCGGCGAGCTGCTGGACGCCGCGCCCGAGTGCGCCTTCCTGGTTGCCGCCACCCCCGATGTGCCCGCACCCGCCGCCGACTCGCACCTCGAAGAGGTCTTCCTCGCCGGCCTTGGCCGCAGCGCCTCGCTGGACCTGCTGCAGCGCGCCGTGGAGCGGCCGCTCACCGAGGACGAGGCGAACTGGGCGGGCGACCTCTGGTTCGAGTCCGAGGGACTGCCGCTGCGCTTCATCCAGGCGGGCGCGCTGCTGCGACAGGCCGACAGCCTGCGCTCCGACCCGGACGAGCTCGACGAGTACACGCCCTTCGACGGGATCGCGGAGGTCGAGGTACCGCTGCCGACGCTGGGGGAGGGCGCCGCACCGGCTTCGTTGCTCGCCTCCCGGCTGAGCGAGGCAGCCCGCGACACCCTGCACTTCGCCGTCGCGCTCGGCGGCGAGGTCCCGCACCAGGCCCATCTGCCGGCGCTCGTCGGGGACACGCACGCGGACGCCTCGCTCGGCGAACTGATGGCGTGCGGGCTGCTCTCACCGGTCGGCAGCCGCTACCGGCTCGCGGCCGGCGTGCTCGCCCAGCTGACCGAGAAGGGTTACGCCGAGGACGCGGTCGACCGCGCCCACACCGCCGCCCAGCACTACGCCTGGTGGTCCGGGCACCCCTCCGTCACCCCCGAGCGTGCGGTCGCCGAGGCGGACGCCGTACTTGCCGCACTCACCGCGATGGTGCCGGGTCAGGAGGCGGGACACCCCAGCGCGGCCGTGCTGCTGGCCCGCAGCGCCGGGCCCGCCTTCGCCGCCGGACTGCACTGGGGCGCCTGGGAGAGGGCCCTGCGGGTCGGCTCCGAAGCGGCCCGGATCGCCGGCGAGGTCGCCGAAGAGGCGTACTTCCACCATGAACTGGGCGTCTTCGCGCTCTGCACCGGCAACCTGGACCGGGCCCGTGCCGAGCTGGAGACCTCGATCGGCATGCGCGGCGCGCTCGCCGACAAGCGCGGCACCGTCGCGGGACGCCGGGCACTGGCGCTCGTAACGGACCGCGAGGGCGGCCTCGTTCCCGCCGGCCGCACCCCCGCGGGCGAGGAGGTGCCGGCCGCGCGCCACGAGGAGTCGGCCTCGCCGCCCGGCGGGGTACCGGCGGCCGTGCTGCCGCCCGGCCTGCGGACGGGACCGGGCATGGGAGCCGTGGGGCAGTCGAAGTCCACGGAGGAACCCGCGACGGTGGTGTCGCGGGCGTCGGCGGGCGGTGCGAAGCCCCGCCGCTTCTCCGTCCTCGGCGGAGCCCGCCGCAACCTGGTCGCCGCGGGCGCCGGTGCGCTGCTCGCCGCGGTGCTGGGCACGGTGGTCACGCTCGGGGCGACCTCGGACCACCAGGACCCGCCGGGCAACAAGGTCAGGAACGGTCAGTCCGCGAACGAGGACGACACCGAGAACGGTCTGGACGCGGATGTGCCGACCGACGGTTCGACCCCGAGTCCTGGCGACGAACCGAAGAACCCGGGTGAGGTGACGCCGGGGGCGAGCTCGTCCACGGGCAGCTCGTCGACGCCGGGCGGGAAGCCGTCGTCGCGTGAGACGCCGGAGGGAATGCCGACGACTTCGGGCAAGCCCACGCCGAAGCCACCGAAGCCGACGCCTTCGACGTCGAGCGGCAGGCCGACGCCGTCCAGCACCCCGTCCAGCACGCCGTCCACGACGCCGTCGACCAGTCCCACGGCATCGGAGTCTCCGGGCTCGCCCGGAGGGTCGACCTCGGCAAGCGCTCCCATCACCAGCAGTGCCCCCGCGTCCAACGACCCCTCCGCGGGCGGCTCACCCGTCATCTGACGGCGCCCAGCACGCAGTACGGCCCCGGGCAGCATCCCCGCCCGGGGCCGGACTCATGTCGTAACAGCGCTCAGAAGAGCCGCAGCTTGTCGTCCTCGATGCCCCGCAGAGCGTCGTAGTCCAGCACCACGCACCCGATCCCGCGGTCCGTCGCGAGCACCCTCGCCTGCGGCTTGATCTCCTGCGCCGCGAACACGCCCTTCACCGGAGCCAGATGCGGGTCCCGGTTCAGCAGCTCCAGATAGCGGGTGAGCTGCTCGACGCCGTCGATCTCGCCGCGCCGCTTGATCTCCACCGCCACCGTCGCGCCGTCCGAGTCCCGGCACAGAATGTCCACCGGGCCGATGGCCGTGGGGTATTCGCGGCGGATGAGGCTGTAGCCCGCGCCCAGTGTCTCGATCCGGTCGGCGAGCAGTTCCTGGAGGTGCGCTTCCACGCCGTCCTTGATCAGACCGGGGTCCACACCCAGTTCGTGCGAGGAGTCATGGAGGATTTCCTCCATTGTGATGATCAGTTTCTCGCCCGCTTTGTTGATGACCGTCCAGACGCTGTCATCACCCTCTTTGAGGGTGCAGGGCGGGGACATCCAGTTCAGTGGTTTGTACGCCCTGTCGTCCGCGTGGATGGAGACGCTGCCGTCTGCCTTGACCAGGATCAGACGGGGAGCGGAGGGCAGGTGGGCGGTGAGCCGGCCCGCGTAGTCGACGGAGCAGCGGGCGATGACAAGACGCATGGTCCGCAACGCTACTCGACGCACGCCGCCGCGCGCGATTCGCCCCGGAAGCCCTGTTCATTATTGGCCGGTTGTGCTCCCAATCTCCTGGTGCGCTCCGGACGGCGCACTTACCGTGGAAGCGGGAGGTTGTCGGTCGTGCACGCTGCGTCGTCGTATGTCGTTCGTATGTCGCCGTTGTCCCTCATCCTCCCTCCCTGCCCGTAAGGCCCCGCAACTCGGGGCCGCGAGAGGAGAACCCATGTCGCTCGACGTCTCACCGGCGCTGTTAGAACAGGCCGAGCGAGGCGAGGTCGACGAAGCTGCCTTCGTCGACTGCGTCCGGACCTCCCTGCCCTTCGCATGGGAGATGATCAGTTCTCTGGTGGCTCAGCTGAAGGTGGACGGCGGCGACTTCGCCGACAACCAGACGCCTCCGCCGGACGAGCAGGCACGTGGTCAGCTGCTGCGCGCGCTCGCAAGTGACGCGATACGCGGGGCGCTCCAGCGGCACTTCGGGGTGCGTCTGGCATTCCAGAACTGCCACCGCGTCGCGGTGTTCCCGCTGGACTCCTCGGTCGACGAGCGGCTCGCCCGCTTCACTTCCGTGCGGGCCCAGTTGCTCAATCAGTCGCCCGAACTGCGCGACTGCTGACATCTTTCGCTGTCGCTCCGCATCGCGGGAGGTGCTACTGATGTCGGAGCGGCAGCACCTCCCGTACGGCCGCGAAACCCGGACTCAGCTCAGCAGCGGCAGCACCTCTGCGCCGAGGCGCCGCACATTCTCCTCGGTGGCGGCGAGGTCGCCCGAGCCCTCGGCGAGCAGGGCGAAGCGTGTGATGCCGGTGCGTTCCGCGGTGGCCGCGATCCGGTCGGCGGCGAGCCGGGGCGGGCCCACCGGATGCACCGCGCAGAGCAGTTCGGTGTATGCCACGGGGTCCCGCATCGCGCGCTGCCGGCCGTCGACCGTGACATGCGCTTCCAGCCCCTGCTTGAGCCAGCCCGGCATCGCTTTCAGGAGAGTCTCCGTGGCATCGACCCTGCGGTCCGCGATCTGGACCACTCCGGCCGACACATGTCCGGCGTGCTCGATCTCGTCGTGCGTACGTCCCGCGGCGCGCGCGTACGTCCGCCACAGGGCGACCATCTCCGCCTTTTCCTCGTCGCCGCAGTGCATCCCGAGCAGCATCGGCAGCCCGCGCCCGGCCGCGAGCCGCACGCTCTCCTTGGACGTGCAGGCGACGATCACCTCGGGCCCCTGGTCGGGGCTGCCGATCAGCTCGGGACCCTGCCCGGGGCCGCTGATCAGCTCGTCCGGCCTTGGCACGACCGGGACTTCACGGAATGTGAACCGTTCCCCCCGGGCTGCGACGCGGGGTTCACGCAGCCAGCGCAGCAGCAGGTCCAGGGACTCCGGAAAGCCCGTCTCGTACGCAGCCAGACCGGTGCCGAAGACCTCCAGATCGACCCAGGGCCCGCCCCGCCCCACCCCGACGGAGAACCTTCCTCCGCTTGTGAGATGCAGCAGGGCCGCCTGCTCGCCGAGGGCCACAGGATGGGCGTTCGGCAGGACGCTCACTGCGGTGCCGACCCGGATCCGCCGGGTGCGGCCGAGCAGCAGCGCGGCGAGTGTCACGGCCGACGGGCACACGCCGTACGGCACGAAGTGGTGCTCGGCGAGCCAGACCGAATCGAGCCCGGACTCCTCCGCGACCTCGGCGGACCGCACCGCCCGGTGCAGTGCCTCCCCCTGTCCCTGGCCCGGGAATTGGGCCGCCAGTACGAAAGTTCCCACGCGCATCGCCTTCTGCCTCCTTGCGGCCGACGCGTCACTCCCCTACTGGCAACAACGTCTGACACGTGCCAAAGGCACGGCCATTCGTGAAGTTGTTGCGATTTTCCGGTAACCGCCCCTTGTGGGTGACGCGGTCTCACGCCGTGCGGTACGTGTACCCCTGACTCCGGCCCGTAGGCTGGATGGGAACTGTCCTGACTTGCCCCGTGAGGTGTCACGTGTCCCCGCGCCGCAACCGCCCCCGAGGCGGCGAGAAGCCGACCGAGCAAGCCGCCGAGCCGGGCGACAGGTATGGCGGCTTCGGCCGGACCGAGTCCTGGCAGGGGGAGGAGTGGTCGGTCCGCCATGTCGCAGGGGCAAGTGCGGCGGGCAAGCGGTACCGCTGCCCCGGCTGCGACCAGGAGATCCCGTCCGGGGTGCCGCATGTGGTCGCCTGGCCGGGACACGGCGGCGGCGTCGAGGAGCGGCGGCACTGGCACAAGGCGTGCTGGAACGCGAAGGACCGCCGCACCACGCGGGTGCAGCGGTCCCGTAACGCGCCGAAGTACTGAAGCCCTTACGGCTCTTGCGCGTCCGTGCTCATGTGCCTGTGCTCATGTGTCCGTGGTCATTCGTGCGTGCTCATGTGTCGGTGCTCATGCGTTCGTGCGACTGCCCGCGTGCTCACACGTCGCGCGCGTTGAGTGCGGCGAAGGCGCCGGCCATCGCGGCTGCCGTCACGCCGAGCATGATCCACAGCGGGTCCCAGCCGGCCGGCCCGGAGTCGGTGACGGAGTTGTCGTAGAAGACGCCGAGCTGGTTGGGGATCGAGTACTCGAAGAGGGCCTGGCGCAGATCCGCCAGCGATTCCGAGAACATGAACATGGCCAGCACGAGCGGCAGCAGCACCACGCCGATCATGATGGTGATGGCGCCCGCCGAGTGGCGGATCAGCGTGCCGACGGCGAGCGAGAGCAGACCGAGGACCGCGACATAGAGGCCGACGCCGACCGTCGCGCGGAACCACTCCTTGCCGGTGGCGGAGCCCTGATCGATGATCGAGAGCTGCAGCGCGCCCACGAGCGCGGCGATCAGCGTGGTGATCGTGAAGACGAGCAGGAAGAAGACGATCGACTTGGCGATGAGCACCCGGATCCGGCTCGGGCAGGCCGTCAGCGTCGTCCTGATCATCCCCGTGCCGTACTCGGACGCGATCGTCAGCACGCCCAGCGTGATCACGCAGATGATGCCGAGCAGTACGCCGAAGAAGCCGAGGGAGAGGATCGGCTGACCCTCCAGATTGGTGTCCGACGAGGCGACGGCCACCGCGGAGAGGATGCCGATACCGACCATGAGCACGATCATGACGCCGAGCGTCCACATCGTGGAGCGTACGGAACGGATCTTGGTCCACTCCGAGGCGAGGGCGTCGCCGAGGTGCGCGCTGCGCACGGGGATCGGCGAGGAGTACGCGGCGCCGGGCGCGCCCTGCTGCTGGTAGGGGGTGGTCATCGGGCGTCCTCGGGCTTGGTCAGGTCGGCGGGGGCGGCGGCCGGGGGCATGGCGGGCGGAGCGGCGGGAGCGCCGTACGGACCGGCCGGAGCCGCCGGCGCGCCCGCGTACGGACCGGCCGGAGCTCCCGGAGAACCGGCGTACGGGTTCGGGCCCTGACCCGGCTGGGGCGGCGGCGGGGCGTACCAGCCCTGCTGCGGCACCTCGGGGATCTGCGGCTGCGGCGGGGCGTACCCCATCGGCGGCTGCTGCATCAGACCCGACTTCTGGTCGGCCGTCGAGCGGTAGTCCACGGCGCCCTGCGTCATCCGCATGTACGCCTCCTCCAGTGAGGCCTGGTGCGGCGAGAGCTCCCACAGCCGGACGTCCGCGGCATGTGCGAGATCGCTGATCTGCGGCAGCGGCAGCCCGGTGACGCGCAGCGCGCCGTCCGGCTCCGGCATGACCTGCCCACCGGCCTCGGTGAGCGCGGCGGACAGCTTCTCGCGCTGGTGCGGCTCGGTCCCCGGCGTACGTACCCGGGCGAAGTCCGCGGAGTTGTGCGAGATGAAGTCCTTGACGCTCATGTCCGAGAGCAGCTGGCCGCGCCCGATCACGATCAAGTGGTCGGCGGTGAGCGCCATTTCGCTCATCAGGTGCGAGGAGACGAAGACCGTACGGCCCTCGGCCGCCAGCCGCTTCATCAGATTGCGGACCCAGAGGATGCCCTCCGGGTCCAGGCCGTTGACCGGCTCGTCGAAGAGCAGCACCTGTGGGTCGCCGAGCAGCGCGGCCGCGATGCCGAGCCGCTGGCCCATGCCGAGCGAGAAGCCCTTGGAACGCTTCCTGGCGACCTCCTGGAGGCCGACGACGCCCAGCACCTCGTCGACCCGGCGGGCCGGGATGCCGGAGAGCTGCGCCAGCGAGAGCAGGTGATTGCGGGCGCTGCGGCCACCGTGCACGGCCTTGGCGTCGAGGAGGGCGCCGACCTGGCGGGGCGCGTTCGGCAGCTGCCGGAAGGGGCGGCCGCCGACCGTGACATGGCCCTCGGTCGGCTGGTCGAGCCCGAGGATCATGCGCATCGTCGTCGACTTGCCTGCGCCGTTGGGGCCGAGGAAGCCGGTGACGGCCCCGGGCCGCACCTGGAAGGAAAGGTTGTACACGGCCGTCTTCGCGCCGTAGCGCTTAGTCAGGCCGACTGCCTCGATCATGCTCCAGCCCCATCGACTGTTGGGTCGTCGGGGCCCACGCCATCCTGCCGTACGCCCCCGTAAGAGTTAGGAGGATATCCGGGCCTTGACGGTTCCGGCCAAGCCGTAACACTCCGGTCTCGGTGGGAGGGAGTCGTCGCCCGGCCATTGTCGGCCAGAAGCCGCCCCCCTGATCGCGATCAAGTGGTCGGCGGTGAGGGTCATTTCGCACATCAGACGCGAGAAGATGAACATCGTGCGTCCTTCTGATGCAAAGTCTTCACCGGAATGCGGATCCGGTGAATTCTCTCCGGTCCAGGCCATTGACCGGCTCGCCGAACATCAAGATCTCCCGCATCAAGATCTCCGGCATCAAGATCTCAGGATCGCCCAGCAACGCGGATGGGCCGCGTGCCCTTCGGCACCGGGCGCGCACCTTCTTCGTCGGGCGCGGACGCACGAATGCCCGGCGCCGCAAGGCGCCGGGCACTCTCAGACGTACCGCTCAGGAACTAGCGGGACTGCTGGGCCGGGACGCCGCGGGAGATCGGCTCGTCGTCGGCGGGGGTGCCGGCCGCGGCCACGGCCGCACCGGTCAGCGTGGCCAACATCTCGCGGACGTTGGTCAGCTGCGCGTTGATCGAGTCGCGGCGGTTGGTGAGCGCCGCCAGCTCGCGCTCCGATTCGCTGCGGATCCGGTCGGCCTTGGCGTTCGCGTCGGCCACGATGTCCTCGGCCTGGCGCTGTGCGGTCTCCACCGTCTGACGGGCCCGGCGCTCCGCGTCCGTACGCAGCTTCTCGGCCTCCAGGCGCAGCTGCTCGGCGCGGTGCTCGATCTCGGCCAGGCGCTTCTCGGCCTTCGCCTGACGCGAAGCCAGGTCGCGCTCGGACTGCTCGCGGCGCTTGGCGAGGTTCGTCTCGAAGTCCGCGGCGGCCTGGGCGGCCTTGGCGCGGGTCTCCTCGAAGAGCGCGTCCGCCTCCTCGCGCTTGGACTGCGCGTCCTTCTGCGCCTCGGAACGCAGCGTAGAGGCGTCGCCCTTCGCCTTCTCGACGATACGGACGCCCTCGTCCTCGGCCTTGGCCTTGCGCTCGGCGGCGAACGACTCGGCGTCGTTGCGCACCTGCTGGGCCGCGGACTCGGCGAGGTCACGGTGCTGCTCGGCCGCGCGACGGGCCTCCTCGCGCAGGTCCTTCGCCTCCTCCTCGGCGAGGCGGAGGATCTTCTCGACACGGGCACCGAGACCGGCGTACGACGGCTCCGCGTCGCTGACCTGGGCCTGGGCGTTCTGCGTCTCGAGGTGGAGCTCCTCGATGCGCTTTTCCAGAGAGGTGATTCGGGCCAGAGCACTGTCACGGTCGGCGACGAGCTTGGTAATGCGGTCGTCCACCTGACCGCGGTCGTAACCACGCCGCACGAGCTCGAAGCCGAATGGGGAGGAAGTGTCGCTCATGGGGTTCCTGTCGAATGAGACCGGTGAGGTGATAGGGGGAATCCTAGGGGTCGAAGCGGTGTGTCATCGAGCGGATGCCCGTTTGATCTGGAGAATGTCCAGCCTTTTGAGTGGCTAGGTGTCGGACGACTTGCCACTCGAACGTGTAACCCCGGCTGTCACACCCGCTTTCACACCGCCGCCCTCCTTGCTACCCCCCGACGGCGCTTCGAAAGATTCCAACGCTTCAAGAACGTCCTGGACACGGGAAATCTCCGCCTGAATGTCCTCGCGCCTGCGCACCAGCACGTCGAGCTCGCGCTTGCCCTCGTCGACCATGCGGTCCGCCTCGGCCTGGGCATCCGTCCGGATCCGCTCGGCCTCGCGGATCAGCTCGGCCTTCTTCTGTCCGGCCTCCTTGAGCAGCCCCTCCGCCTTCTTGACCGCGGCGATACGGACCTTGCTCGCCTCCGAATTGGCATCGGAGACCAGCTCCTTGGCCTTCGCCTCGGCCTCGGCCTGCTGCTCGGTTGCGGCCTTCACCAGCTGGTCGACGCGCTCGCCGGCCGTCTTCATCTGCTCGGCGGTCTCCCGGCGGGCCCGCTCGTGCAGCTCCTCGATCTCGGCCTCGACGCGGGCGCGCCGCTCCTCGCCCCGCTCCCTGATGGCGGTGGCGTCCCGGCGCGCTCCGACCAGCAGCTCGTCCGCGTCCGTGCGGGCCTTCTCCACCAGGGAGTTGCCCTCGACGGTCGCGTCGGCGACCAGCCGCTCGGCCTCCGTGCGGGCCGCGCCGACCATCGTGTCCGCCTGTTGTTCGGCCTCGGTGGCAGCGCGCAGCGCCTCTTCCTGGGCCTTGTTGACGAGCTGGTCGGCCTGTTCGGCGGCGTCCGCGCGGCGCTTGGCCGCGGCCTCGCGCGCCTCGTCGACCGTACGCTCCGCCTCCTGCCGGGCCTGAGCACGCGTCCGCTCGGCCGCGGCCTCGACGTCCGCCTTGATCTTCTGCGCCTCGGACTTGATGCGCTCGGCCGCCTGCTGGGCCGAGCCGACCGTTTCGGCGGCCTCGGCGCGCAGCCGCTCCGCCTCGCCGGACGCCTCGGAGATCAGCTGGTCGGCCTGGGTGGCCGCGTCGCTGCGGCGCTTGTCGGCGGCCTGGCGGGCCTCGTCGAGGATCTGCTCGCCCTCGGCCCGGATGCCGGCGTGCAGCCGCTCGGCCTCGGCCTCGGCGTCCGCCTTGACCTGCTCGGCCTCCGCCCGCAGCCGTGCCGCGGCCGCCTCGGCGCCGGCCAGTGCCTCCGCTGCGTCGGTGCGCAGCCGCTCGCTCTCGCTCGACGCCTCGCCGATGAGCAGGTCGACCTGGGCCGCGGCGTCCGAGCGGATGCGGTTGGCGTCCTCGCGGGCCTCGGCGCGGCTGCGCGAGGCGTCCTGCTCGGCCGATGCCAGGGCGTCCGTCGCCTCCGTGCGCATGCGCTGGGCGTACTCGGCGGTGTCTGCGCGCAGCCGGTCCGACTCGGTGATGGCCTCGCCGACGGTCCGCTCGGCGAGCGCATTGGCCGCGTCCGTCTCCTCCTGGGCCCGTGCCCGCAGGCGGCTCGCGTCCTCGGCGGCCCGCTCCCGCTCGGCGTACGCATCGGCGCGGACCCGGTCCGCCTCCTCCTGCGCCTCGGTCCTGGTGCGGTCGGCCGCGTGCTCGGCGGCGGAGCGCAGTCCGGCGATCTCCTGCTCGGCCTGCTCGTGGAGGCCGTTGACGGAGTCCCGTACCTGCTGGGCGGTCTGTTCCGCGGCGGAGACCATCTCGGTGGCCCGGCGGTCGGCCTCCTCGACGAGGCGCTGCGCCTCGGCCTGGGCCTCCTCGACCCGCTTGCGGGCGGAGGCGAGCAGCTCCTCGCTCTGCTCGCGGGCGAGCTCGCGCTCCTGATTCGCTTCCGTGCGCGCGGAGTCGAGGGTCTCCTCGGCCTCCCGGCGGCGGCGGTTCGCCTCCTCCTGGGCGGCGGCAAGCGCCTCGGCGGCCTCGACGCCGATCCGGTCGGCGGCGGCCGCGGCCTCCGCGCGCAGCCGGTCGGCGCTCTCCTGCGCCTCGGTCTTGAGCCGCTCGGCCTCGTTGGCGGCGTCGCTGCGCAGCCGTACCGCGACGTTCTCCGCCTCGGCCCGGGCACTGGACGCGTCGGCCGCGGCCTCCGTGCGCAGCCGCTCGGCCTCCTGCTCGGCCTGCGCCTGGAGCGTACGGATCCGCTCGGCCGCCTCCGTACGCAGCCGCTCGGTCTCCTCGGCCGCCTCGCGGCGCAGCCGCTCGGCCTCGCCCCGGGCGTCGGCCAGGTTCTGCTCGGCGGCGGCGAGCCGGGACTCGGCCTCGGTGTGCAGCCGCGTCAGCTCTTCGGCGGCCTCGGCCTGGCGGGCGGCGATGCTCCGCTCGGCCTCCTCGCGCAGTTGGGCAGCGGCCGCTTCGGCCACGGACCGTACGCCCTCGGCCTGCTCCTCGGCCTCGGTACGCAGCCGCTCGGCCTCGGCGCGGGTGCGCTCCAAGGTCTCCTCGGCCTGCTTGCGCAGGGTGGTGGCGCGCTCGATCGCTTCGGTACGGACCCGCTGGCTGTCGGTGGTCGCCGCCGAACGCATCTCGTCTGCGTCGGCCCGCGCCTTGGTCAGCAGCTCCTCGGCGGTGCTGGCCGCCTCCTCGATCTGCTGGACGGCCTTCCGGCGGGCCTCGCCGCGAATCCGCTCGCCCTCGGCGATCGCCTCGGCGCGCAGCTGCTCGGCCTCTCCGCGCAGCCTGCGCGCCTCCTCCTGCAGCTCGACGGTCTTGGCCCGGTACTCCTTGGTGTCGTCCTTGGCCGCGCCCTTGAGCTGATCGGCCTGCTCGGCGGCCTCGCCGCGCAGCCGGTCCGCCTCGGCCTCGGCCTCGCGGCGGATCCGCTCGGCCTCCTCGCCCGCCGCGCGCGTGGTGGCCTTCGCCTCCTCGGAGGCCTTGGTCAGGACCTCCTCGGCGGTACGGGCCGCCTTGGCGAGCTGGGCAGCCGAGTCCTCGGCCGCGACCGTCTTGGCGCTCTCCGCCGCGGCCGCGACCAGCTTCTCGGCCTCGGCCTTGGCGTCCGCGAGCGCCTGCTCGGCCTCGGCCTTGAGCGCCTCGGACTCCTTGGTGGCCTCGCCGACCAGCCGGGCGATCTCCGCCTTGGCGGTACGGGTGCGCTGCTCGTTGACCGACTCGGCGGACGCCAGCTGCTTGGCCGCCGACTCCTTGGCCTCGGTCAGCAGCTTCTCGGACTCCGCGCGGGCCTCGCGCAGCTTCTCCTCCGCCTCCGCGATCCGCTGCTCGGCGGCGCGGCTCAGTTCGGCGGCCTGCTGGCGGGCCTGGTCGGACTCGGCGGTGGTGGACGAGCGCAGCTGCTCGGCGTGGGAGGTGGCCTCGTGCGCCTGGTTGGAGGCGGCGTTCAGCAGCCGTTCGGCGTCCTTGCGGGCGCGCAGCAGGATCGACTCGGCCTCGGCGCGGGCGGACTCCGCCTCGGAGCCGAGCCGCTGACGTGCCTCCTCGGCGACCCGGGTGGCCTCGGCGCGGGCCGCGGCCAGCGACTGCTCGGACTCGGCGCGGGACTCGTCGAGGAGCCGGCGGGCCTGCGCCTCGGTGCGGGCGCGCAGCTGCTCGGCCCAGGCGACGTTCTCGTTGACGTGCGCCTCGACGGTCTGCCGGCGCTCGGCCAGCTCCTGGTCGAGGCGCTGGCGGCGCTGGTTCGCCTCGGAGTGCAGTTCGGCCTGGAGACGGGCCTGGTGCTCGGCGTGCTCCTGGAGGATGCGCTGGGTCTGGGCGCGGGCCTCACGCAGTTCCCGCTCGGCGTCGGAGCGCAGCTGGTCGGCCTGGATCTGGGCGTTACGCAGCAGCTGCTCGGCCTGGTAGCCGATGTCGGCGCTGTCGTAGGCAGGACGGGAGGCCAGACTGCGCCTCGCCTCATGGAGCTTGGCGCGCAACACCTCGACCTGGTAACCGAGGTCCTCGGCGTGCTGGACGGCCTTCTCCCGCTCGGTCTTCAGCCGGTCCATCTCGGCTTCGAACCGCGAGAGGTGGTCGTCGTCAGCTCGGTGGCTCTCCTGGCGTTCGTAGCCCCGCACTGCGCGGTCCCATCCGTCCCCTGGTCGCAACTGACTCCGTACGAGCACCGTTCGCCGGCGAACGGCCCCCCGGGGAATGGTGACAGATCAACGGAGGGAACGCGGCGCGGCCCCGACCCGGCCCCGGCCCGGAATCGCCCACTCTACCGGGCCGGGAATCCGGAGGTCAGTGGTCCGTTGCAGAGGTGACGAGTTCGGTGAGGACGCCGTGGCAGTCCTTGGGGTGGAGAAAAGTGATACGGGAGCCCATGGAGCCGATACGTGGCTGGTCGTAGAGGACTCGCACGCCCTTCTCGCGGATCGACTGTGCGTCACCGTCCACGTCGGCGGTGCCGAAGGCGATGTGGTGCACGCCCTCACCGTTCTTGGCCAGCCACTTTCCCACCGCGGAGTCCTCCCGGGTGGGTTCCAGGAGCTGGAGGTAGGAGGCGCCGCCGTCGGACGTCTCATTGATCTTGAGCATGGCTTCGCGTACGCCCTGCTCCTCGTTGATCTCGGTGTGGAACACCTCGAAGCCGTATGTGGCCCGGTAGAACTCGACAGTCTTGTCGAGGTCGAAACAGGCGATCCCGATGTGGTCGATTCGCGTCAGCATTCCCCCAGTGCAGCGCCCCGGACGGTGGTTACGCAACGTGCGCGCGATCACACTGGCTGCCCGGTGACCTGGGGCCGTACCGCTCAGTACATTGAGGTAAACCCTCGTTCACTCCTCAGCTCCGTGCTGGAAGGGGATCGTGCCTCATGTCAGGAACGACCGGTAACACCTCAGTGATCGTCGCGGGCGCCCGTACGCCCATGGGACGCCTGCTCGGCTCGCTCAAGTCCTTCTCCGGCGCCGATCTTGGCGGCTTCGCCATCAAGGCCGCGCTGGACCGGGCGGGCATCGGCGGCGATCAGGTGCAGTACGTGATCATGGGCCAGGTGTTGCAGGCCGGGGCAGGGCAGATCCCGGCACGCCAGGCCGCGGTCAAGGCGGGCATCCCGATGAGCGTGCCCGCGCTCACTGTCAACAAGGTCTGTCTCTCCGGGCTCGACGCCATCGCGCTGGCCGACCAGCTGATCCGCGCGGGTGAGTTCGACGTGGTCGTCGCCGGCGGTCAGGAGTCGATGACCAACGCGCCGCATCTGCTGCCGAAGTCGCGCGATGGCTTCAAGTACGGCGCTGTCGAGATGCTCGACGCCATGGCGTACGACGGTCTGACCGACTCCTTCGAGGGCGTCGCCATGGGCGAGTCGACGGAGAAGCACAACACCCGGCTCGGCATCGCGCGCGCCGCGCAGGACGAGATCGCGGCGCTCTCCCACCAGCGGGCCGCGGCCGCGCAGAAGAACGGCATCTTCGAGGCGGAGATCACGCCGGTCGAGATCCCGCAGCGCAAGGGCGAGCCGGTCGTCTTCGCCAAGGACGAGGGCATCCGCGCCGAGACCACGGTGGATTCGCTGGGCAAGCTGCGCCCCGCGTTCGCCAAGGACGGCACGATCACCGCCGGTACGTCCTCGCAGATCTCCGACGGCGCGGCGGCCGTCGTGGTGATGAGCAAGGCCAAGGCCGAGGAACTGGGCCTGGAGTGGATCGCGGAGATCGGCGCCCACGGGAACGTGGCCGGCCCCGACAACTCCCTCCAGTCGCAGCCGTCCAACGCCATCCGGCACGCGCTGGGCAAGGAGGGCATCGGCGTCGAGGACCTCGACCTCATCGAGATCAACGAGGCGTTCGCGGCGGTTGCCGTGCAGTCAATGAAGGATCTGGGGGTATCCCCGGAAAAGGTGAACGTCAACGGCGGCGCGATCGCACTCGGCCACCCCATCGGCATGTCCGGCGCGCGGGTGGTCCTCCACCTGGCGCTGGAGCTGAAGCGCCGGGGCGGCGGAGTGGGTGCGGCCGCGCTGTGCGGTGGCGGCGGCCAGGGTGACGCGCTGATCGTCCGCGTCCCGGGCAACGGCAAGTAAGTCCGGGGCAACGGCAAGTAAGGAGCGCTCGCATGGTGGACGTCCCCCAGCTGGTTGCCCAGGCGAGGGAGGGCCGGCCGCGGGCCGTGGCCCGGCTGATCTCACTCGTCGAGGGGGCGTCACCGCAGCTGCGCGAGGTGATGGCGGCGCTGGCTCCGCTGGCGGGAGGGGCGTACGTGGTGGGCCTGACGGGCTCGCCCGGCGTCGGTAAATCCACGTCCACCTCGGCGCTGGTGTCCGCGTACCGCAAGGCGGGCAAGCGGGTCGGCGTCCTGGCCGTCGACCCGTCCTCGCCCTTCTCGGGCGGGGCGCTGCTCGGCGACCGGGTCCGGATGTCGGATCACGCGTCCGACCCGGGCGTCTACATCCGCTCGATGGCCACGCGCGGGCACCTGGGCGGTCTCGCCTGGGCGGCTCCGCAGGCGATCCGGGTGCTGGACGCGGCGGGCTGCGACGTGATCCTCGTGGAGACGGTCGGCGTCGGGCAGTCGGAGGTCGAGATCGCCTCCCAGGCCGATACGTCGGTGGTCCTCCTCGCCCCCGGGATGGGCGACGGCATCCAGGCGGCGAAGGCGGGCATCCTCGAGATCGGCGATGTGTACGTCGTGAACAAGGCGGACCGGGACGGGGCTGATGCGACGGCCCGCGAGCTGAACCACATGCTGGGCCTGGGCGAGGCACGAGGCCCCGGGGACTGGCGTCCGCCGATCGTGAAGACGGTGGCGGCGCGGGGCGAGGGCATCGACGAGGTCGTCGAGGCGCTCGAGAAGCACCGCGCGTGGATGGAGGAACACGGCGTACTGGCAGACCGCCGGGCCCGCCGCGCGGCGGGCGAGGTGGAGGCGATCGCGATGACGGCACTGCGGGAGCGGATCGGCGACCTGCACGGGGACCGCCGGCTGGGCACGCTGGCGGAGCGCATCGTGGCGGGGGAGCTGGACCCGTACGGGGCGGCGGACGAGCTGGTGGCGGGCCTGACGGAGGGCTGACGCGGGGGTCTTCTCTCTCCCCGCCCCGCCCCGCCCCTTCCCGAACCGGGGTCAGGCCCCCCGGGACGCGCGGTGCGCGGCGGCTTCGCGCCGCAGGGGAATGGGCTGTCTGAGGCCCGGGGCACGCCCCGGCGTCAACGGCCGTTGTTCCGCGGCCTGTTCGCGAAACGGGCCAAGCCCCCGCCCTTTGTGCGGGGCGGTTTCGCATCGCGTAGCCCGATACGCGGACAGGGCCCTGGGCTTCAACGGCCCCCCGCGGCCTCACGGGGAGGCCAGCCCCCGCGGCCTCACGCCGCGCATCGCCTCCCGGGTACGCCCAGCGCGATCCGCGCATCGCACCACCGCACCCTCCCAGCGCGGGCCCCGAACGCTACGGCTTGCCCCGGTGCCCCCGCAGGTGGTCCGCCACCGGTGACAGTGACTCCCGAAGGTCCGCCAGCGCCTCCGGCGTCAGCAGGTCGATGAAGTGCTTGCGTACGGACGCGACATGATGCGGCGCGACCTTCTGCATCGTCTCCATGCCCTGCTCGGTCAGGACCGCGTACAGCCCGCGACGGTCCGACTCGCAGTTCACTCTGCGGACAAGACCCGCGTTCTCCATCCGGGTGATCTGGTGGGAGAGGCGGCTCTTGGACTGCAGCGTCGCCGCGGCCAGGTCGCTCATCCGCATACGCCGGTCCGGCGACTCCGAGAGGTTGACCAGGATCTCGTAGTCGTTGTTGGTCAGGCCGAACGGCTGGAGGTCCTTCTCGAGCTGGTGCATCAGCAGCCTGCTGACGTCCAGGTGGGTGCGCCAGGCGCACTGCTCGTCATCGGTCAGCCAGCGGGTGGCCGTCTCGGTCTCCATATATGGATTCTACCTAAGAAGTTGAAAGACGGACGAAGTCGGGAAGTGTGACGCCAGGCACCCGGCGCACAAGGCGCACCGCGCGCAGAAGGGTGCAGACGTTCGACGTCACACTCCGCAGACTACCGCTCACAGGCCGAAGCGACGCTGGAGGTCCCCCAGCTGACCGGGAAGGCGAGGAGTGGACCCGTGTTGACCTGGGGCTCCGGCTCCGGCGTGGCCCCCGGGGACCCCCGCCTGCGCGGGCACCGCACCTGTCGCGGTCTCGGCCATCAGCGCCTCCGTCGACTGCAGCAGCACCGTTCCCGCGCCCACGAACTCGAACTGGTGCTCCTCGCCGGAGGCCCCGCCGATCCCTGTCATCGCCCGCAGACCGCCCATCACGCCCGTCATATAGCCGTGGTCGTAGTGGTGGCAGGGGGACGGACAGTCCGCCCACCCCACCAGCGCCTGTGGATCCACCCGGATCGGCGGCTCCATGAAGACCACCGGGCCATTGGACGCGGCCACGAACTTCCCCGTGCCGATCAGCGTCAGAAAGCCGGGCACGATCGACTGCTTCAGCGCCAGCGTCGGCTGGTACGCCAGCAGATTCCCCGACCGGATCGTCAGGTTCCCCTCGTCCAGGTCGTAGGAGTTCACATCGAAGGCCCGGTCGGCGAGCAGCATCTTGCCGCTGCCCTCCGCCACCACCCAGTCGCTCGCGTGCAGCGGCGAGTGGAAGGAGGTCCGCAGCAGCCGGTCCAGCCGGCCGTGGCCGATGCCGTTGAAGTCGATGCGCCCGTAGTAGGCGATCATCTTCCCCTTCTGCAGGAACCACTGACTGCCCTTGAGCTCCACGCAGAAGGTGTACGCGTTGACGTTGTCGTCGCTCGGCAGCGTCATCGGGTCGTACACAACGGGACCGGTCACAGCTTCTCCTCCGAGGCCTGTACGTACACCGCGCCGCTGCCGGTCAGCTCCAGCTGGAACGCCTCGCCCGAGCCGCGCCCCACCATGTCGCGCCAACCCAGCGCCGTGGAGAGCTTGTTGCGTACGTCGCCGTGGTGCGCGACATACGCCTGCGGGTCCACATGGACCGCCCGACCCGGCGTGATCGGCAGCTCGATCACCCCGCCGTGCGCCATGACCGCCACCGCGCCATGCCCTTTGAGGGTCGTCGTGAAGAGCCCCTGGCCGGTGACCTGGCCGCGCACCATGCCCATGACCCCGCCCTGCGAGCCCATGAACATCGTGCCCTGCTGCAGTGTCCCGTCGAAGGCGAGCAGCCGGTCCGCCTCGACGTACAGGGTGTCGCCGGTCAGCTGGATGACCTGGATGTGGTGCCCGCCGTGACCGAACATCACGGTGCCGCTGCCTTGGACCGTCATCAGTGGGGTCGCCTCGTTGGCCACCCGCCGGCCGATCATCGACATCAGGCCGCCCTGGCCGCCCTGGATGTTCGGCGTGAAGCTGACATCGCCGCGGTACGCGAGCATCGCGCCACGCTGGCTGAACATCTTCTGGCCGGGGACCACCGTCGCCTCGACCATCTTCGAGTTGATCTCACGGAACGGCATCAGACGTCGCCCCCGATGGTGTTCCGCTCGCTCGGCTGCACGTACACCAGGCCGTCGCCCTCGAAACGTATCTGGAAGGCCTCGCCGCCGCCTTCGCCCAGGAAGGTCCGGAAGGTCACTCCCGACTGGAAGTCCTGCCGCAGATTGCCCTGGTGCGCGATGTACGCACCGGGGTCGACGGAGAGCGGGTACTGCGGCGTGACGCGCAGCACCACCGCCGGGCCGTCCGACATGATCGCCGCCTGGCCGGTGCCCTCGACGGTCGTCGTGAACAGGCCGTTGCCCGTCGCCCCGCCGCGCAGCCCGGTGAAGGTCGTCCCGGTGCGCAGCCCGGCGTCGGTGGCGAGCAGATTGCTCGCCTCGACATAGAGCTTGTCGCCGTGCAGGTTCACCAGGTTGATCTCGGACGCGCGGTCGGCGAAGTAGCAGGTGCCCTGCCCCTTCACTTCCATCATCACCATCTGTTCGCCGGTGAGGCGGCGGGTGACCATCCCGCGGATGCCCTCACCGCCGCCGGACATCTTTTTGAACGCCATCTGGCCGTCGTAGGCGACCATCGAGCCGTTCTTCGCTTTGACGGCGTCGCCGGTCATGTCGACGGCGAGCACCTTGCTGCCTTGGAGTCGGAACGTTGCCACGGGGTGACGTTAACCGTCAGTGCGCGGCGCGAACAGATCCCCCGGGAGGATACGAACCCCGACTTGTCCCCGATGCTCCGTTTTCCGCCGGGACACCCCGGACCACGGCTCGGCCAGGACGGCTGCCACAATGGGTGGGCTCTTGTGAGCGCGTTCACAAGAGATCACTGCCGCCTCACCCACCGAAGGTGCCCCCGTGGACATCAAGACCGCCTCGTCCCTCCACCGCCTCCGCCTGGTCTCCGCGCCGGAGGCCGTCTCCTTCCTCCTGCTTCTCGTCTGCTCGGTGCTCAAGCGCACAACGGAGTTCAACGCGGTCCCGGTCATGGGCGCGGTCCACGGCGTGCTCTTCATCCTGTACGTGCTCTTCTGGCTGGACGCCTGGAACCGCACCAAGTGGGACAAGAAGACCGCGGCCCTCTACTTCGTTCTCTCCGTCCTCCCCTTCGGCGGCTTCGTCGCCGAGCGCAAGCTCAAGCGCGCCGCCGAGGACGAGGTCATCGCATCCCGCGCCCGCCGCGAAGGCAAGGTCAACGCATGATCGTCGCCTTCTCCGTCACTCCGCTCGGCGTAGGCGAGGATGTCGGCGAGTACGTGGCCGACGCCGTGCGCGTCGTCCGCGAGTCCGGTCTGCCCAACCGTACGGACGCGATGTTCACCTCGATCGAGGGTGACTGGGACGAGGTGATGGACGTGGTCAAACGCGCCGTCGCCGCGGTCGAGGCCCGTGCCCCGCGCGTCTCCGTCGTCCTCAAGGCCGACATCCGGCCGGGTGTCACCGACGGCCTCACCTCCAAGGTCGACACGGTGGAGCGCCACCTGTCCGCCTGAACCCCCTCGGGCAGTGCGTCAGGGCTGGTGGCCCGCCAGCGCGATGCCCAGGGGTGTGCGTTCGTACAGCACCTGGTGTCCGTAGCGGCGTGAGGTGAGCAGCCCCGCGTCGCGCAGCACCGACAGGTGCGCCGATACGGACGAGGGTGCGAGACCGAGGAGTTGCGCGAGCGCGGTCGTGCCGGCGGGCTCGTCGAGCGCGAGGAGCACGGCGGCGCGCCGGTCGCCGAGCAGGCGCGCCAGGGTCCCCGTGGCCTGGCCCGGCTGCTCGGTCCACAACGCGCCGATGCCGCGCGCCGGATAGACGACGGTCGGCTGCCAGGGCGGCTCGAACCCGGTCACGACGTCGGGCCAGCACAGGACGCTGGGCATCAGCATCAGGCCCTGGCCGTCGAGATCGCGTACGTGGTCGCTGGGCGTGGCGAGGGTGAGGGTGCCGTCGGCCCAGCGCAGCCGGGGGTCGATCCCGGCGAACAGTCCCTCCAGGCCGACCTGCGCCAACCGCCGCGTATGGAACGCCACATCGGCCTCGAGGAGCGCGCGCAGCCGCGGCCACTCCGGCTCGACGAGCGCGTGCCAGACCTGCGTCATGGCGCCGGCGAGCTCCTGGACGGCCAGCGCGGGATCCGCCAGGAGGGCGCGTCCTTGGGGGGTGTCGGCGGCGCCCGGGGTGCACGCCAGCGACCACTGCAGGCCCCGCCGTGCCTCCTCGGGATCCACGCTGCGTACGGCGGCGATCTCCTCCTCGAAGGAAGCGGCCGGCCCGATGGGCGGGGGCCCCAGGAAGTCCGGGGTGTGCCCGCGCTGCGGCATCAGCAGCCACAGCGCGCTGAGATCGAGCCCGGCGGCGGCCTGCCGGATGCGGCGCAGCCAGGGGAGGTGATAGCCGTGCCGCTCGGGGCGCTTGAGGGTGCGTACGGCTTCCTGGGTCTCCCAGAGGGGGGAGATGGCGAACCGGATGCGGAGGAGATCCGCTTCGCGGAAGTGCATGTGGGACGGCATGGTGTGGCTCGGCCTCCCCTGGAAGATTCGGCTGGAGCCGAAAGTCTAGGGGTGGGTGGGGTGGGTTGGGCAGGCTGCGGGCCATGCGAGAAGAGAACGTGGGGGCGTCCTCTGCGGGGGGCGAGCGCCCGGGCCCTGTTGGCGCGCCCGGTGCGGCGGCTGCGGCGTCGGGCGGGCCCGCCCACGGCCCAGGCTTCGCCGGGCGGAAGAGTCAGGCGTCCCGGCCTGGTGGGGCGGAGGCGTATGAGCCCGGTGCGCCGAGGGGCAAGGCGTGCGGGCCTGGCGGACCACAGGCGTCCGGCCCTGGTACGAAGGAGGCGTACGAGCCCGGTGGGACGGACACCGAGGCTCTCGGGGCCGCGTTCGGCCGGGGCGAGGCAGTGGCCCCTGATGAACCCGGCGGGTACCGCGGGGTTTTCCGGGTGCGCGAGTTCCGGGCCGTCTTCGTCGCCCATCTCATGTCGCTGCTCGGGGTCGTCGTCAGCGAGATCGCCCTCACCGTGCTCGTCTACCGGCTCACCGGGTCCCCCATGCTCAGCGCCCTCACCTTTGCGCTCGGGTTTCTGCCCTATCTGCTGGGCGGGACCCTGCTCGCCGGGGTCGCCGACAAGTACCCGGCGCGGCGCGTGCTCGTCGTGTGCGACCTGCTCTGTGCCGCCTGCGCCGCCGCAATGGTGCTGCCCGTCACCCCCGTCGCCGCCCTGCTCGCGCTGAGGTGTGTCATCGCCGCCATCTCACCCGTCTTCAACGGGACGCGCACCGCGACCCTCGCCGACATCCTGGGGAACGGGGATCGCTTCGTGCTCGGGCGGTCGCTGCTGCGGATCGTCTCGCAGAGCGCCGTGCTCACCGGATTCGGCCTGGGCGGACTGCTGCTCGCGGTCGTGTCGCCGCGGGGCGCGCTCGGCATCACCGCGTGCACCTTCGCCGGCTCCGCGCTGCTGCTCCGCTTCGGCACGAAGAGGCGCCCTGCGCGCGGCGGTGACAGCGGCGCCCTCCTGCGGTCCTCGCTCTCCGGCGCCCGGCAGGTCCTCGCCGACCGACGGCTGCGGGTGCTCATGCTGCTCTTCTGGGTGCCGCCCATGTTCAGCGTCGCGCCCGAGGCCCTCGCCGCCCCCTACGCCGACGTCATCGGCATCGGTCCCGCCGGCCTCGGACTCCTCATGTGCGCGCTGCCCGTCGGCACCATCGCGGGTGAGCTGTACGCCGGATCCGCCCTGGGTCCCGCCACCCGCTCCCGTATCGTCCTGCCGCTGGCCGCCGTCACCCTGCTCCCGCTCACCGTCTACGCCGCGACCCCCGGCCTCGGCTGGGCCCTGGTCGCGCTCACGCTCAGCGGCGCCGGATCCGCCTACACCCTCGGTCTCGACCGTTGGCTCATCGAGGAGATTCCCGGGGAACTGCGCGGCCGGGCCATGACCCTGCTCACCGCCGGGCTGATGACGATCCAGGGCGTCGGCATGGCGCTGGCCGGGCTGGCAGCCGAGTTCTTCCCGGTGAGCACGGTCGTCGCGGCCGCCGGAGCCCTCGGCACCCTCAGCTGCCTGCTGCTGGTCGCCGAGGCCCGAAAGACCGAAGAGCGAGACGGGGCTGACCGCAATATGACCAGTGGGTAGGGTCGGTGCCGTGCCGAAGCCGCTCAGCCTCCCCTTCGATCCCATCGCCCGCGCCGACGAGCTCTGGCAGCGGCGATGGGGCCCCGTGCCCTCCATGGCCGCGATCACGTCGATCATGCGCGCACAGCAAATCCTGCTCGCCGAGGTCGACGCCTGCGTCAAGCCGTACGGCCTCACCTTCGCGCGGTACGAGGCACTCGTGCTGCTCACCTTCTCCAAGGCCGGTGAGCTGCCGATGTCCAAGATCGGCGAGCGGCTGATGGTCCACCCCACCTCGGTGACCAACACCGTGGACCGCCTGGTCAGGTCGGGTCTGGTGGACAAGCGGCCCAACCCCAACGACGGCCGCGGCACCCTTGCCTCCATCACCGACAAGGGCCGCGAGGTCGTCGAGGCGGCAACCCGCGACCTCATGGAGATGGACTTCGGGCTCGGCGCGTACGACGCGGAGGAGTGCGCCGAGATCTTCGCGATGCTGCGCCCGCTGCGGATCTCCGCCAACGACTTCGACGAGAAGTAGACGAGAAGCAGGCGGAAAGCACGCGCAAAGCAGGCGAGAGGCGGGCGAGAGGCAGGCCACACGCCCCGGGCGAAGATCGGCCCTTGCGTCCCGTTACGCTCGATCCCATGAAGTCGAATGTGCTGTCCCGTTACCGGGTGATGGCGTACGTCACCGCCGTCTGGCTGCTGGTCTTCACCGCGGCGATCATCCTGAAGCGCGGGTTCGAGATCGGCGACACCCTGCTGATCTCGCAGATCCACGGCGTGCTGTTCATCATCTACGTGATCTTCGCCTTCGATCTCGGCTCCAAGGCGAAGTGGCCGCTCGGCAAGCTGCTCTGGGTGCTGGCCGCCGGCTGCATCCCGGTGGCCTCTTTCTTCGTCGAGCCGCGGGTCACCCGCGAGGTCCGTCCGCTGATCACGGACGCCCCCGCGACCGCGGAAGCGTAAAACCCGGACCGGCGCGCGCAAGGCTCGCGCCGGTCAGCCATCGACATTTACTAGGACGTCCTAGTAAATTCGTAGGCATGGACGCTGACGCCATCGAGGAAGGCCGCCGACGCTGGCAGGCCCGTTACGACAAGGCCCGCAAGCGGGACGCGGACTTCACCACGCTCTCCGGGGACCCGGTGGAGCCGGTCTACGGGCCCCGGCCCGGAGACACCTACGAGGGCTTCGAGCGGATCGGCTGGCCGGGGGAGTACCCCTTCACCCGTGGCCTGCACCCGACCGGCTACCGCGGCCGCACGTGGACCATCCGCCAGTTCGCCGGCTTCGGCAACGCCGAGCAGACCAACGAGCGGTACAAGATGATCCTCGCGGCGGGCGGCGGTGGTCTGAGCGTCGCCTTCGACATGCCGACCCTGATGGGCCGCGACTCCGACGACCCGCGCTCGCTCGGCGAGGTCGGTCACTGCGGTGTGGCCATCGACTCCGCCGCGGACATGGAGGTCCTGTTCAAGGACATCCCGCTCGGCGATGTCACGACCTCGATGACGATCAGCGGGCCCGCCGTGCCCGTCTTCTGCATGTATCTCGTCGCCGCCGAGCGGCAGGGCATCGACCCAGCCGTACTCAACGGCACGCTGCAGACGGACATCTTCAAGGAGTACATCGCGCAGAAGGAGTGGCTCTTCCAGCCCGAGCCGCATCTGCGTCTGATCGGCGACCTGATGGAGCACTGCGCGCAGGGCATCCCCGCGTACAAGCCGCTGTCGGTCTCCGGGTACCACATCCGCGAGGCGGGCGCGACGGCCGCGCAGGAGCTCGCGTACACGCTCGCCGACGGCTTCGGCTATGTCGAGCTGGGCCTGAGCCGCGGCCTGGACGTGGACACCTTCGCGCCCGGCCTGTCCTTCTTCTTCGACGCGCACCTCGACTTCTTCGAGGAGATCGCCAAGTTCCGCGCGGCACGCCGGATCTGGGCGCGCTGGATGAAGGAGGTGTACGGCGCGAAGACCGACAAGGCGCAGTGGCTGCGCTTCCACACCCAGACCGCAGGCGTCTCGCTCACCGCGCAGCAGCCGTACAACAACGTCGTACGCACCGCGGTGGAGGCGCTCTCCGCGGTGCTCGGCGGCACCAACTCCCTGCACACCAACGCCCTGGACGAGACCCTCGCCCTCCCCAGCGAGCAGGCCGCGGAGATCGCCCTGCGCACCCAGCAGGTGCTGATGGAGGAGACCGGCGTCGCCAACGTCGCCGACCCGCTGGGCGGTTCGTGGTACGTCGAGCAGCTCACCGACCGCATCGAGGCCGACGCAGAGAAGATCTTCGACCAGATCAAGGAGCGCGGTCGCCGGGCGCATCCGGACGGTCAGCACCCGATCGGCCCGATCACCTCCGGCATCCTGCGCGGCATCGAGGACGGCTGGTTCACCGGCGAGATCGCCGAGTCGGCCTTCCGCTACCAGCAGTCCGTGGAGAAGGGCGACAAGCGGGTCGTCGGTGTCAATGTCCACCACGGGTCGGTCACCGGCGATCTGGAGATCCTGCGGGTCAGTCACGAGGTGGAGTGGGAGCAGGTCCGGGAGCTCGGCGAGCGCAAGGGCAAGCGGGACGACGCACGCGTGCGGTCCTCGCTGGACGCGATGCTGGCCGCGGCGCGGGACGGCTCGAACATGATCGAGCCGATGCTGGAGGCGGTGCGGGCCGAGGCCACGCTGGGCGAGATCTGCGACGCGCTCCGGGACGAGTGGGGCACGTACACCGAGCCGCCCGGCTTCTGACGGACTGTCCGGCCGGCGGGGCGCGCGATGCGCCCCGCCGTCCGTGTGACAGTGCGAGCCGAGCGTTGCGCCCGGACGGGTCCGCGGTGGCGTCCCGCCGCTGTGGGCGACGCCGCGTCGGCCGTACGTGGCGAGGCCCGCCCGGCAGCAGGTCGGCCCCGTGGCCCTGTCCGCCCGGTGTGCGGTGGGCGCCCCCACCCCCTCGGGCGTCAGTTCTCCAGTGAGGCAAGCCCCGACACCAGCAGCGTCGTAAAGCTGCGCGCCCACTCCTCGTCCACCGGCTCCGCGCTGACCAGCGCCCGGTGCACCACCGCTCCCGCGATCACATCGAAGATCAGATCCGCATTGCGCGCCGCCGCGTCCGCGTCCTCCTCGTACGGAAGCTCGCCGCGGGCCTGCGCGCGGGCGCGGCCCTCCAGTACCAGCCGCTTCTGGCGGTCCACGATCGTCGAGCGGATACGGCCGCGCAGCGCGTCGTCCCGCGTCGACTCCGCGACCACCGCCATCAGTGCCGTCTTGGCCTCGGGCCGGGCGAGCAGTGCCGCGAACTGCAGTACCACCCCTTCCACATCGGCCATCAGGCTTCCGAGGTCGGGGAGTTCGAGCTCGTCGAAGAGAACGGCGACGGCGTCGACGACGAGCTCGTTCTTGTTCGCCCAGCGCCGGTAGAGGGTCGTCTTGGCGACTCCCGCGCGGGTGGCCACGTCCCCCATCGTCAGCTTCGACCAGCCCAGTTCCACGAGCGCCGCGCGCGTCGCCTCCAGGATCGCGGTGTCGGCCTCGATGCTGCGAGGACGTCCCGTACGACCCGTACGCAGGGATTTGGGGCGGGTGTGGCTGCACATGCGGCCGACCATACCGGCCGGTAGGCGAATCGCTGTGAGCCAGTTCACCGGAGGAATCTCACACGCGTGCGGCCTCGTACAGTTACGCTACGACCTGTAGCGAAAAGCTGGGCGAAAGCCGGGCACTCGCAGCGACAACCACAGGCGCCGGGTGGGGACCCGGTGCCGAACATTCTTGCCAGTGCGGCGGGCTTTTGGCCGCACTTTTCACATGCGCGCGCGGAAGGGGGAGGATGTACTCATGCAGCCTAGGAACATGTCCATGAGCGGCGTCGTCGACCTTGCCGCGGTGAAGGCGGCCGGTGAGGCCAAGGCCAAGGCGGAGCAGGCCCGCGCCGAGTCCGCCCGGCAGGGCGGCGGCGGTGCCGTGTCCCCTGCCAGCCTCGTGATCGACGTCGATGAGGCCGCCTTCGAGCGCGACGTCCTCCAGCGCTCCACCGAGGTCCCGGTCGTCATCGACTTCTGGGCCGAGTGGTGCGAACCGTGCAAGCAGCTCAGCCCGCTCCTGGAGCGGCTGGCCACCGAGTACAACGGCCGCTTCGTGCTGGCCAAGGTCGATGTCGACGCCAACCAGATGCTGATGCAGCAGTTCGGGGTCCAGGGCATCCCGGCCGTGTTCGCGGTGGTGGCGGGACAGGCGCTGCCGCTCTTCCAGGGTGCGGCCCCGGAGGCGCAGATCCGCCAGACGCTGGACCAGCTGATCCAGGTCGCCGAGGAGCGCTTCGGTCTCACCGGTGTCACGGTCGACGGGGACGCGACGGCCGAGCCGGCCCCCGCCGCGGTGCCGGCGGGTCCGTACGACGCCCTGCTGGAGGCGGCCGTGCAGGCGCTGGACGCCGGCGACTTCGGCGGCGCCGTCCAGGCCTACAAGAACGTGCTCTCCGACGACCCCGGCAACAGCGAGGCCAAGCTGGGCCTCGCGCAGGCCGAACTGCTGGCCAGGGTGAAGGACATGGACCCGCAGAAGGTGCGCCAGGAGGCCGCCGAGAACCCGTCCGACGTGGCGAAGCAGATCGCCGCGGCCGACCTCGACCTGGTCGGCGGTCATGTGGAGGACGCGTTCGGCCGGCTCGTCGAGGCGGTGCGCCGCACCGTGGGCGAGGACCGGGACGCCGCGCGGGTGCGTCTGCTGGAGCTGTTCGAGGTCGTCGGTCCGGACGATCCGAGAGTGACGGCGGCGCGCTCGGCGCTGGCACGCGTGCTCTTCTGATCGGATGTTTGAAATGCTTGTGCGGAAGGTACGGTTCCGCCTGGTGTGACGGATTTGCGGCGGCGGCGTCTGTGGGATGCCGCCGCCGTTTTGGCGACACAGTGACAAAACGCGGCTCCGCTTTACCAAAACTTGGCAATCGCACGCGGTGTTACTCGCAGTAAATCAACCCGTATGTTCTGTCCGCTTATTGGCGGCAATTTCCCCCTCCCGCTCACCCCCTGGCTCCACCCTGCGTGGCCACCCGACATCAGCCGGTCGTTGCGTGGTTATCAGGCCGTTACTAGTGGGTAACGAAGCCTCTTGTGCCGCGGCCTGGAATGGACCACGATCGGCCACGCTCGGTCCAATACCGCACCAGCCCGGCCCCCAGCCGTGCCGCGGGGTGTTGGGTCCCCACCGAGTCGACCGGCGGCAGTGGCGCCGGTCGCGGACAGGGGGGTTCCTGCTCAACGGCGGGGCCTGTCCGGCAGGTTGTGCGTGATGCGTCAGGCGCGACCAGTGGTTGTCGCTCGGGGGTGATCGCCGGTGTTTCGGACGCAGCAAGCGCCTGAAAGTACAGGCGCTCTCCTTCCCGAGGACGTAGCACTTCTCCCATCCCAGGCCGGACCTGAGGGTCCGGACCGGAGATGTACGTCCGAGAAGGAGGAAAGTCATGGAGTCAGGGACTCGGGGCGGAACCAGATGGAAGCGGTTCGCCCTTGTCATGGTGCCGAGTGTGGCCGCAACGGCTGCGATAGGCGTCGGTCTGGCACAGGGAGCGCTCGCAGCGTCCTTCGCTGTGTCCGGCCAGGAGTTCAAGGTCAAGGCCGGTCACCTCACGGGGCATGGCTTCGCGCAGTACGGCGGCGTGGACATGGGGTACGCCGACGTCAAGGGTGACGCGAAGACCGCGCACCCGGTGGCGATCTCGTCGTTCCAGAACGCCACGATCAACAACATGTGCCAGTCCGTGGTGACCGATGTGCCGTTCGTCGGCAAGGTCACACTGAAGCTGAAGGCCGGCGACAAGGAAGCGGTTCAGGCGAAGAACCTCTACCTCGACGTCTCCGAGCTGGACGCCGATGCGACGTTCACCAACATCGACATCGGCGTCGCGGCCAGGGACACGGCCGCGTCCAAGGGCGGTAAGGGCCCGGAGATCAAGCCGCGCGAGAACTACCTCGAGAACGGGTTCGCGCAGCAGGCCGAGGTCGCGGAGCTCGACGGTGTCGAGCAGAAGGCGTGGGCGACCACCGCCGGCACCTTCAAGCTCAGCGGTCTGAGCATGCGCCTGCTCAAGGGCTCGGGCGCCGGCATCGAGTGTTACTGACGGTCATCCCGTCAGGGCGGGCGGGGAAGCCTGTGGCAGCCTCGCCCGCCCGCCTTCTTCTTCACAGAGCAACGCCAGTTCCAGGGAGCTGTTTTCCATGAGCGCCGAGTCTGCAGTGTCACCGGGGCGGGACGAGCACTACCTTCGCGTCATTCGGCGGGGCTTCCGCACCTGGCGGGGGCAGCGGCCCTTCTGGGCAGGTCTGTTCACCGTGCTCGGCGGAATCCCCATCGCCTACTTCCCGTACGCGAGCTTCAAGCTCGGCCACATGACGCTCTCCATGTCGACGACCGCGGGCGCGGGCTCGCTGATCATCGGCGTGCTGCTGGTCACGCTGGGTCTGACGCTCTGGCTCCAACCCATCGTCAGGGTATTTGCGGGTGTCGCCACGATTTTGCTGGCACTGATCTCGATTCCGATCGCCAACCTGGGCGGCTTCGTGATCGGCTTCCTGTTCTCCCTGATCGGCGGTGCACTCGCGCTCTCGTGGGTGCCGGAGAAGAAACCTGTCGCCCAGTCGGCCCCGGCCGAGGAGCCGGAGCCCACGCCCGACCCCGCACAGGCACCCGTAGCGGAGCAGTGGGACACGTACGGCGTGGACACGCACAAGACCATTGACGAAGGCAACGGCGGGAGGAACAGTGCCGGGTGATGTCACACCGCTGACCACGGCTGGAGGCGATGGCACGCAGCCGAGAAAGGGGCCGCGGCACGCGGCCCCCCGCAAGTCGCTGCTGACCAAGCTCCAGATGCCGGCCGGCAAGGCAATAGCCCTGGCTGCGATGCCGACCGCCGTGTTCGTGGGCATGGGGCTCACCCCGAAGCTGGCACTGGCCGAGGACAAGGACATTCCGTTCGCCCCCGGGCCGTGTGTGACCCGGTCGGACGAGCCCGCGGAATCCGAGTCCCCGAAGCCTTCCGACTCGGCGAAGCCGTCCGAGTCGCCGTCCCAGAAGCCCGAACCGACCGCGAGCGAGTCGGCCGCTGACAAGGACGAGCCGCAGCCGTCCGAGACGCCGTCGGCCGCCGACGCGGGCAAGACCGCACAGGCCGAGGCGCCCGTGGCGCAGGCGACTGAGGCGCCGACCGCGACCGAGACCAAGAACCCGCTGGACCCGCTGGGTCTCGGCGACGCGCTCAAGGACCTGTTCGACGGCCCCGACAAGGAGCCCACGGCCAGCCCCACGCCGACCGCTTCCGAGACCGCCAAGCCGACCGACGAGCCGACGGCGAAGCCGTCCGCGACTCCGTCCGAGGAGCCGTCCACCAAGCCCACCGACCCGGTCGACGGGACGGCGGACAAGGCCAAGGACGCCATCAAGGACGCGGCGGACAAGGCAGGTGCGACGACCGAGGAACTCGACGACGCGGTCAAGGGACTCGACCCCAAGAAGGACGAGGACATCCCGGACGGCGCCAAGCCGCGCTTCCCGTGTCCGACCTCGGACCCCAAGGCCATGGCCGCAGCGGACATGGAGCAGGGCATCCCGCTGCTCCCGGACGACCCGTGGATCCTTGAGAGCTCGAAGCTGACCCTGACGGGCCTGGACTACAAGGGCATCGTCGAGGTGAAGACGGGCAGCGGCAAGGTCAAGAAGGTACTGAAGTTCACGGCTTCGGGCGTGGACATCAAGGACCTGCACCAGCTGGTGGTCGGCCCGAAGGGCACCACCTCGCACGTCGAGGCGAGGAAGGGCTCCACCTCGACGATCCGCAACGGCACAGTCACGATGTACACGGAGGAGCTGAAGGGCAACCTCTTCGGCCTCATCCCGATCACGTTCAGCCCACAGACGCCTCCGCCACTGAACGTCCCCTTCGCCTTCTTCACCAACGTGAAGGTGACGCAGGCGGGCCAGTTCGGTGGGACGCTGACGGTGCCCGGTCTGCACAACTACTTCACCGGTGGCAGCATCTGATCTTCCGGGAGCCGCGGAAAGGGCTGTGGGCCGCACCCTCAGGGGTGCGGCCCACAGTCGTGTGGCTGACGGTCAGTAACTCACGGGCAGTCGTGGTGGATGTACTGGTCGATGTCGAGTGACGCATGCGCGGAACTCAGCCACTCGATCAGGCGAGGCCCCAGGAAGATCCCCTTGGCCGCGGTGCTCTCGATGTCTTCGATCCGCTGCACGATGACGAGGGACACCTCGGCGCCGTTTCCGGCGAGTTCTCCGAGCGCGGTGGCGAAGCCGGGCCCCCAGCCGAGGACGACGGGTTCGAGATCCTCCGGCCGTGCTTCAGGAACCGGGGCTTCCGCATGCCGTATCCACGAGGTGAACGCGCGCGGAGGGTGCTCCGGACGGCGGCGGCTGCCGACGGCGTGCGCCTCGTCCGGTCGTACACCCAGCCGTTCGGTGATGTCCTCCGGCGTCAGAGTGCCGCTGACCACGCGCACGTACATCCGGAACACGCTCACGGCAGATACCTGACGTTGGTCACGATCATGCCTACTCCGTCCTTGGTCAGCAGAATGATGCGGTTCATGTTGTCCCGGAACGCGTCGAAGCGGGACACGCCCCTTCCGACGTACCCCTCCTTGAACGAGTGCGCGTCCTCGTCGATCGTCTTGAGTGCCTTCTCCAGCTGCTTCTCCCTGATCTTCACCAGCGAGCCCCGGTTGATCTCTTCCGGTGAAGGGATTTCACCCGGGATGTAGCTGCAGGAGGGGGCGCGTACGCCCATGGCGACCATGCCCGAGGAGGCAGGTGCGCCGACGAACGCGGCAGTTCGCACACCTGACTTCGCCGCCGCGGCAGCCGGCACCCGGCGGCACTCGGGAGTCTTGCGGACGCGCTCGATGATCTTCCGGAACTGTGTGACGAGGCGCTTGCCCGCTTCAGCCTTCTCGAAGAAGTGCACGACGCCGCTGCTCACCCTGACAATCGCCTTGGAGACTGCCGGAATCTTGCCGAGTACGGCCACCAGGCTCGCGACATCGACGAGCGCCCACAGGCAGCTCTCGATGTCACCCTGTCCGAAGCAGCGCCTGACGTTGTTGACGCCCAGAACCTCGAGCAGGATGTCCGCGCCATTGGCCTTGATCCAGTCGACGACGTCCGCGTTGCCGTCGGCCATGGCCTGGCGGTACTGATCCACGCACTTCTGACCGCACTCCTTGAGGAGGATCGCCTCCTCATCGGCGGACAGCGGCTGACCGGGACCTCCCTGGACGCCGGTGCTTCCGGCTTCCATGGCCTTGCGGCGGTCCTCCTCCATCGCCTTGCGCTCGGCCTCTTCGGCGCGGTCGGCCGCGGCATCCGCGTCCTTGGCCGCTCCGTCGGCATTCGTCGCGGCTTCGTCCGCCGCCGTCGCGTCCTTCTCCGCCTGGGTGGCGGTGTCGCGGGCGCTCGATGCGTCCGCCTCGGCGGCGCTCGCCGACGACCGGGCACTGGCCGCGTCGCGCTCGGCCTCGGTGGCCTCGCGGTCTGCCGCCGCGGCCTCGGTCTCGGCGTCGTTCGCCGCGAATCCCGCGTATACGGCGTCGGTACCGGCCTGTTGGTCGTACTTCTGGGCGTTGGCATCGGCCTTCTTGGCGGCAGCTGCCGCCTTCTCGGCTTCCGCCGCCGAGGCACGAGCCGCCGCGACGGACTGCAGGGCCTTGGCCGCGTCCGCCGCTGCCGCCGCCGCGGCCTGTGCCGCGATCTTCGCGTCTCCGGCTGCCTTGTCCGCGAGAGCCTTCGCATCGGCGGCGGCCTTCGCGGCTTCGTCGGACTTCGCCTTGGCTGCGGCGGCCTGCTGCTCGGCCATCGTCTTCGACGTCTGCCCGACGAGGACCGCGAAGGCGGCGGAGGAGTCCGCTTCCTGGTAGGGGGCGCCGATGGAGATGGCCTCGTTGGCCGCCTTGGTCACAGCGGTCGCCGCGTCACGTGCGGCGGTGGCGGCCTGACCGGCGGCGAAGGCGAAACCGGCCGTCTTGGCGGCCCAGGCCGCGGTCTTGGCCGCCTCCTCCTTCGCTCCCGTAGCCTCCTGGCGCGCCTTGACGGCCGCGGCCTGGGCCTTCTTCGCCTCGGCCTCGGCGTTCCTGGCGTTCGTCTTGGCAGCCGCTGCCGCATCGATTGCATCGGCCGCGGCCGCATGTGCCGTCGCCGCCGCCGCATGTGTGGTCAAGTACGCCGACCACGCGCTGTCGGCGGCCGCACGCGAGCGGGAGGCCGCGCCCTCGGCACGGGTCGCCGCTGCGCGTGCGTTCACGGCCGCGGTGGACGCCTCGTTGGCCGCGGTACGGGCCCGACTCGCCGCCGACGAGGCCTCATTGGCGGCGGTACGCGCCTCTGTCGCCGCCTGCCGGGTCTCGGCCGCGGCGGCTGTGCCCTCGGCCGCAGCCGCAGCGGACTCAAGTGCCGCGGCCCTGGCCGCACTTGCCTGCTTGTTGCGCTCCGCTTCCTGGGCCTTGTCCCGTGCCAGATAGGCACGGCCCTCGGCGGCTTCGGCCGCATCACGCTTGTCGCTCGCCGTCGCCCCGGCGGATTCGGCCGCCGAGCGAGCCCGGCCCGCCGCGTCGCGTTCCGTCTGGGCCCGCTGCTCGGCGGCCGCGGCCTTCTCACGCTCACGCGTGGCGTTGGCGTGCTCCCGCGCCGCGTTCGCCTTCTCCTTCTCGGCGATCCCGCGCTGCTTCTTCGCCTCGGCCGCGCCCGTCTGCGCGGTTTTCTCCGCGGCCTCCGCCGTGGCCTGCGCGGTCTTCGCCTTCGCGGCGTTGGCCGCGGCTTCCTTCGCCTGCGCGTCCGCCGCGGCAGCCGCCGCCTTCGCCTGAGCAGCAGCCTCCTGCGCCGCGGCCTTGCGGAACTCGGTGTTCAGCGCGTGCGACTGCGTCTGGGCGAGCGCCAGCAGCGCCTGGCTGTCGGCTGCCGTCGCCTTGGCCGCGTTGGACGCGGTCAGGGCCGTCTTCGCGGCCGCCTGCGTGGCCGCGTACGACGCCTTGGTGACCTGCACCGACTGCTGGCCGTACATGAGTCCGCGGCCACGGGGGGTCTTGGCCGCGTCCGCGATGCCCCAGGCGGCGGTCTGCGCGGCGGCGGCCTTGTCCGACGCCGTCTTCGCCGCAGTCACGGCCTTGTCGGCGATCGGGACCTGAGCAGCCGCGGCCTTGCGGGCGGCAGTCAGGTCGGCCGCGGCCTTGGTGAACACCTCCTTCTTGGGGCGCAGGATGCTGTCCGGCCGGGCGGCCCAGTACTTCTGCCAGTACAGGATCTGGTCGGCCTGCCACGCCTGCCGGATGGCCTCGACCATCGCCTCCGTGGCGGCGCGGGCCTGCTTGGCAGCCTCCATCTCCGCCGCGACGATCTCGCCGCGCTGCTTCGCCTGGGACGCGTACTCCGCCTCCCACTCGGCGTGGGCCTGGAGCACAACGCCGGAGAGGGCTCGGTAGTGGTCGATGGGGTTCGCGCTGTCGCAGACCGCCCACGCGACCTTCAGCTGCTCGACCTCGGCCCGGAACTCCGGCGAGTCCGGCTCCGGAGCCTTCTTGAGGAAGCCACCGAACCGCAGGAAGGTGGCGATGTCATTGGCGGAGCCCGGCGTGCCCTTGCCGGCGACGCCGAACAGCTCTTCGCCCGCGAAGGGCTTGTACGCAGCACCGAAGCTGTCGTCAGTGGTGTCGAAGGCCTCGAAGACCTCCTTGGCTTTGTCCAGGGAGGCCTTGCCGGGCAGCGGCTTGGCCTCCTCGAACGTCTTGTAGTAGAGGTCACGCTGCTTGCCGAAGGTGAAGGCGAGGATGTCCCCGCCGAACTCCGGCGCGTGGTAGTCCCGTCCGCCCGAGGAGTTCTCGGAGGCGTAGGGCTTGTTTGTTTCATTGAGCTTGGCCTGGCGGGCCTTGAAGGAGTCGGCGTAGGTGTTGCCGGCCTCCTTGTCCCGGTCCATGGCCTGCCCGACCGGGCCGAAGCTCCAGTCCTTGATCGCCGCGTGGACATCCGCGTCCGTCCCCGACAGGGCGGTATTCGCGACGGTCTTCATCTCCGGACCGCCGTAGTGCACGCCCCGCGACACTTGGCAGCGGTCCTTTCGGGCCTGCGCGCCCAGACTGATCCGTACCGTCCGCTGGTATGGATCGGTCGGATTGTCCCCGGGCTCGTCCGCCTGGGCGGGTACCGCGTACACCAGGCCCAGCAGGATCGAGGACGCGGTTGCCAGTGCGGTGCCGGCGATTCCCCGTGCCAAGGCGCGTCTCGCGCGTCTGTTTCTTGGCAGCATTCTTTTTCGCACTTCTCAGCCTGTCTTCTCGGCAAAAGGTCGGCCCAGGAAGGAAGCACGGAATAAGGGAACCCGGCTGGTCTGACGGGTCGTCAAAACCACTCTGGTCAGAGTGAAAAGCCCTCAGGGGCACCCATTGGGCACACCCTTCCCCCACCTTCCCCCCGAAGGCGAGTTGATCATTGCATGGGGGACCCGACGGGGAAAAGTGCCGTGGGCCGTCGCGCGGCGCTCATGTCGCACGGCGACTGGTGTCTCACCGGCTCGACGGCTGGGGTCATCCATGCGCCTCGGACGTCAACGAGAGGGCCGGCCTTCTCGCGGCTGAGCTGACAGCCAATGCTGTTCGGCACGGCCATGTCCCCGGGCGGGACTTCCACGCGAACAGGCGGTGGACGTCGATACGGACCTCGGGTTCCGGCTGTTGCTCCGGGCCGTGAAGCTCGGCCTCGGTGAGGACGTCGTCGACGACGGTGACTTCAACATCTGGTCGGACCTGGTGGACTGATGGCGCGCAGGTAGCGTCCTGAACGGGACACGCGTACGCCTGACTTCCGGGTCCTACCGCCTCACGGTCGAGCGGAACAGGTGACGGAGCTACGCCCGGCATTGCGGCCCGCACCCTACTGCCAAAGGTGCGGGTCGCCCTCCACGGCGGCCGTGACGAAGGCCGCGAAGGCGGCGGGGGTGACGGTGAGGGCGGGGCCGTCGGGGTTCTTGGAGTCACGGACGGCGATACGGCAGGGCTGGGCGGCGACCTCAATGCACTCGCCGCCGGTGCCTCCGCTGTACGTCGACTTGCGCCAGCAGGCGGCGCCGAGTGGGGCGCACTCGATGCAGTCGCCGCCAGTGCCTCCGCTATAGCTGGACTTACGCCACAGCGCTCCGGTCAGATCCTGGCTGGTCCCCATAACGTTCCTCCCGTACGCGGGCGATCAGTGCCGTCGAGTCCTCCACCGAGAGGGCCGCGGCCTGCAAATGATCGTAACGGTGGGCACAGTCCCTGGCGGTCTCCGGGTTGGCGGTCACATGAGCCGAGCCGTAGCTCTCGGCGTAGACGATATCCGGGTCTCCGTCGAACCTCAGGACAGTAAATGGCCCTACCGTCGCCGGGTGTTGACCGGCATCGAAGGGGAGCACCTGGATACGGACCTCACGCTGATCCCGGAAGCCCAACAAGTGGAGCAGTTGATTCCGCATGATGTCTCGACCGCCGAACGGCCGGTGAAGCACCGCTTCGTCCAGCACCACCCATACCAGCGGCGGGCGCTCCCGGTTCAGGATGCGCTGGCGCTCCATCCTCGCGGCCACCGCCTCGTCGAGCCGGTCCGACCACCCAGCCTGGAGCACCGCACGCGCATAGTCGGGCGTCTGCAGCAGTCCGTACACCAACTGCGCCTGGAACGTGGAGATGTACGCGGCTCGCGCCTCCATCTCCGCATACGCCTGGAACCAGCTCGGCAACTGGCTCCGCAGCACCAGCCCCACCAGCCGCGAGAACACCCCGCCCGTCCCCAGCGCCGCGTCAACGCGCTCCGAGAAGTCCCGCGTCGGCACCTTCCGCGCGGTCTCGATCTGGCCGATGAGTGACGCCGTACAGAAGACACTGACGCCCAGCTCGCCCTGCTTCAGCCCGGCGTCCTCTCTCAGGCGGCGCAGTTCGGAGCCGTAGTAGTCCAGCGGTGATGCGCTGGGATCGAGGTCGCGGATGTTGACCACGCGGCGGTCACCCCCAAGCAAAGGCCTCGCGGCGTACGTTTCCGGTCATGGCCGAGCGTAACCGCGCCGCTCCACGCTGGTGACATGAATCAAGCAACTGAATGCCCACCAGCGGCGGTCGACGACTCCCGGGTGGCCCTCGCCTGAGGGCCAGAGAGTCGAGTGCCCCTGCTCGGGTGAGGTCGACCAGCCGCGCCCATCGGAAAGGCCCGAGGGCGGTACCCCCGACCAATCCGGGGTACCGCCCTCGCCATCTCCGCAGGCGCGTGGCCCTACTTCGCGTCGACGCCGCCCAAGTGGTGCACCCGCACCATGTTCGTCGTCCCCGGAACACCGGGCGGCGACCCCGCCGTGATGATCATGGTGTCGCCCTCGTTGAAGCGCTGCAGCTTCAGCAGCGCCGCATCCACCAGGTCGACCATCGCGTCCGTCGTCTCCACGAACGGTGCGAGGAAGGACTCCACGCCCCAGCTCAGAGTCATCTGGTTACGCGTGGACTCGTCCGTCGTGAAGGCCAGGATCGGCTGCTCCGCGCGGTAGCGGGAGAGCCGGCGGGCCGTGTCTCCGGACTGGGTGAAGGCGATCAGGGCCTTGCCGTCGAGGAAGTCCGCGATCTCGCAGGCGGCGCGGGCCACCGAACCGCCCTGCGTACGCGGCTTCTTGCCCGGGACCAGCGGCTGGAGGCCCTTGGAGAGCAGCTCCTCCTCCGCCGCGACCACGATCTTCGACATCGTCTTGACGGTCTCGATCGGGTAGGCGCCGACCGAGGACTCGGCGGAGAGCATGACGGCGTCCGCGCCGTCCAGGATCGCGTTCGCCACGTCCGACGCCTCGGCGCGCGTCGGGCGGGAGTTGGTGATCATCGACTCCATCATCTGGGTCGCGACGATCACCGGCTTGGCGTTGCGGCGACAGAGCTCGATGAGGCGCTTCTGCACCATCGGGACCTTCTCGAGCGGGTACTCGACGGCCAGGTCGCCGCGCGCGACCATCACGCCGTCGAACGCCATCACGACGTCCTGCATGTTCTCGACGGCCTGCGGCTTCTCCACCTTGGCGATGACGGGGACGCGGCGGCCCTCCTCGTCCATCACCTTGTGGACGTCCTTGACGTCGCTCGCGTCCCGTACGAAGGAGAGCGCGACCAGGTCGCAGCCCATCCGCAGGGCGAAGCGGAGGTCCTCGACGTCCTTCTCGGACAGGGCCGGGACATTGACCGCCGCGCCGGGCAGGTTGATGCCCTTGTGGTCGGAGATCACACCGCCCTCGACGACGATGGTCTTCACGCGGGGACCCACGACCTCGACGACGCGCAGCTCGACGTTGCCGTCGTTGATCAGGATCTGGTCGCCCTTGGAGACATCCCCGGGCAGGCCCTTGTACGTGGTGCCGCAGATGGACTTGTTGCCCTCGACATCCTCGGTGGTGATGGTGAACTCGTCGCCGCGGACCAGTTCGACCGGCCCCTCGGCGAAGGTTTCCAGACGGATCTTGGGGCCCTGGAGGTCGGCGAGCACGCCAACCGCGTGGCCGGTGTCCTCGGACGCCTGGCGGACGCGGTGATACCGCTCCTCGTGCTCAGCGTGGGTCCCGTGGCTCATATTGAAACGGGCCACGTTCATACCGGCCTCGATGAGCAGCTTCAGCTGATCGTACGAGTCGACGGCGGGGCCCAGTGTGCAGACGATTTTGGAACGGCGCATAAGGCGGATCCTATCGGTTTGTTTCTATGGGGAATATTCCGTCTGGTGGAATGTACAAATGGGCGGGCCGCCGCTCAGGCGTGGGCCCTTTATGCGCCCTTTATTCACCCTCGGGGGCGACCAGAGCGAAGGTCTGCCGGGCGATCTCCATTTCCTCGTCCGTCGGTACCACTGCCACCGCGACCCGTGCCGAAGCCGCCGAGATGATCCGTGCCTGGTCGGAGCGCTCGGCGTTGAGCTCCGGGTCCAGCGTCATCCCCAGCTCCTCCAGGCCGGCGATGGCAGCCTCGCGCACCGACGCCGCGTTCTCACCGACCCCGGCGGTGAAGGCGATCGCGTCCACCCTGCCGAGTACCGCGTAGTAGGCACCGATGTATTTCTTCAGACGGTGTATGTAGATCTCGAAGGCGAGCCGCGCCCGCTCGTCGCCCTCGTCGATCCGGCGGCGGATCTCCCGCATGTCGTTGTCGCCGCACAGACCCAGCAGACCGCTCTTCTTGTTGAGAAGTTCGTCGATATCGTCCGCCGACATTCCCGCGACCCGCTTGAGGTGGAACGTAACCGCGGGGTCGATGTCACCGGACCGGGTGCCCATCACCAGGCCCTCCAGCGGCGTCAGCCCCATCGAGGTGTCGACGCACCGGCCGCCGGCCACCGCCGACGCGGATGCGCCATTGCCCAGGTGCAGCACGATGACGTTCACCTCGGACGGGTCCTTGCCGAGCAGGGCCGCGGTCTGGCGGGAGACATACGCGTGCGAGGTGCCGTGGAAGCCGTAGCGGCGGATCCGGTGCGCGTCCGCCGTCTCGACGTCGATGGCGTAACGGGCGGCCGACTCCGGCATCGTGGTGTGGAACGCGGTGTCGAAGACCGCGACCTGCGGCAGGTCCGGGCGCAGCGCCTGGGCGGTACGGATGCCGGTGATGTTCGCCGGGTTGTGCAGCGGAGCGACCGGGATCAGCCGCTCGATCTCCGCCAGCACCTCGTCGGTGATGACCGTCGGGGCCGTGAACTTCAGCCCGCCGTGCACCACCCGGTGGCCGATGGCGGCCAGTTCGGGGGAGTCGAGGCCGAGCCCGTCCTGCGTCAGCTCCTCGGCGAGGGCCTTCAGGGCCGCGCTGTGATCCGCGATCGAGCCGATGCGCTCGCGCTTGCCGCCGCCGGTCAGCGGGGTGTGCACGAGTCGCGATGTCTCCTCGCCGATGCGCTCGACGAGACCGACGGCCAGCCGGGAGGCATCGCGCATGTCCAGCAGCTGGTACTTCACCGACGAGGAACCGGAGTTGAGTACGAGGACACGATTGGCTCTCATGCGGGGAGCTCCTGACCCTGGGCCTGGATCGCGGTGATCGCGACCGTGTTGACGATGTCGCTGACGAGCGCGCCGCGCGACAGGTCGTTCACCGGCTTGCGCAGACCCTGCAGAACCGGCCCGACCGCCACGGCGCCGGCCGAGCGCTGCACGGCCTTGTAGGTGTTGTTGCCGGTGTTGAGGTCGGGGAAGATCAGCACCGTCGCCCGGCCCGCCACCTCGGAGTCCGGCAGCTTTGTCGCGGCGACGGACGGCGCGACGGCCGCGTCGTACTGGATCGGGCCCTCGATCCGCAGATCCGGGCGCGCCTCGCGCACCAGCTTGGTGGCCTCGCGCACCTTGTCGACATCGGCGCCGGAGCCGGAGGTGCCGGTGGAGTACGAGAGCATCGCGATCCGCGGCTCCACGCCGAAACGGGCCGCCGTCGCCGCCGACTGGACCGCGATGTCCGCGAGCTGCTCGGCGTTCGGGTCGGGGTTGACGGCGCAGTCGCCGTACACCAGCACTCTGTCGGCCAGGCACATGAAGAAGACGGACGAGACGACCGAGGCGTCCGGCGTTGTCTTGATGATCTCGAAGGCCGGGCGGATCGTCGCGGCCGTGGAGTGCACCGCGCCCGACACCATGCCGTCGGCCAGGCCCTCCTGAACCATCAGCGTGCCGAAGTAGTTCACGTCCGCCACGACGTCGTACGCCAGCTCCACCGTCACGCCCTTGTGGGCGCGCAGCTGCGCGTACCGCTCCGCGAAGCGCTGGCGCAGTTCGGAGGTCTGGGGGTCGATCAGCCGGCTGCCGCCGAGGTCGATGCCCAGGTCGGCGGCCTTCTTGCGGATGATCTCGGTGTCGCCGAGCAGGGTCAGATCGCAGACGTCGCGGCGCGCCAGCACATCGGCGGCGCGCAGTACCCGCTCCTCGGTGCCCTCGGGGAGCACGACGCGGCGGCGGTGGGCGCGGGCCTGCTCGAGGAGATCGTGCTCGAACATCATCGGGGTGACCCGGCCGCTGCGGGCCACCGCGAGCCGGGCCAGCAGCTCGCCGGTGTCGACATGGCGCTCGAACAGGCCGAGCGCCGTCTCCGCCTTGCGCGGCGTGGAGGCATTCAACTTGCCTTCAAGTCCGAAGAGTTCGGTCGCGGTCGGGAAGCTGTTGCCGGGGACGGAGACCACCGGGGTGCCGGGTGCGAGCCGGGCGGCGAGCGTCAGTATCTCCTCGGTCGGCCGCTCGTTCAGCGTCAGCAGTATGCCCGCGATGGGCGGGGTGCCCGCCGAGTGCGCGGCCAGCGCGCCCACCACGATATCGGCGCGGTCCCCGGGGGTGACCACCATGCAGCCGGGCGTCAGCGCGTTCAGGAGGTTCGGCAGCATCGCACCGCCGAAGACGAAGTCGAGCGCGTCCCGGGCCAGGCCCGAGTCGTCGCCGAGCAGCACGGTGCCGCCCAGGGCGTGGGTGATCTGGGCGACCGTGGGGGCCGCGAGCGCCGGCTCGTCGGGCAGCGCGTAGCAGGGGACCGGGAGGCGGGCCGCCAGCCGCTCGGCGATGCTCTCGCGCTCCGCGGGGGCGACCCGGTTGACGACCATGGCGAGGACGTTGCAGCCCAGGGCCTCGTACGCGCGGTGGGCGTTGCGTGTCTCGGCCCGTACCGCTTCGGCGGTCTGGCCCTTGCCGCCGACCACCGCGATCACAGAGGCGCCGAACTCGTTGGCGAGCCGGGCATTGAGCGCCAGCTCGTCGGGAAGCTGGGTGCCGGAGTAGTCCGTGCCGAGCACGATCACGATCTCGTAGTCCCGGGCGACGTGCAAAAAGCGCTCGACGATCCAGGAGACCAGCTCGTCGGTGCCCTTCTCGGCCTGCAGGGCCGCGGCCTCGTGATAGTCCATGCCACAGGCCGACTCAGGGTCCTGCGACAGCCGGTAGCGGGTCCGCAGCAGGTCGAACAGCCGGTCCGGTCCGTCGTGCACCAGCGGCCGGAAGACGCCCACCCGGTCCACCTGGCGGGTCAGGAGCTCCATGACTCCCAGCTCGACGACCTGCCGGCCGTCCCCGCGGTCGATCCCGGTCACGTACACGCTGCGCGTCACGCGTCCACTCCCGTCCATGCTGTCGCGTACGGAATGGGTGTTCCGCACAAAAGGGCCATATGGTCGTGCGTAAGGTGGTGTATACAAAAAAACCGCTCGGGGCGGCGCCGCCCTCTTGACAGTACCTCCGCGGGTGGCTAGGGCGCCCGCCGGGCGAGGCCGGATCCAAGGGCCCCGCGAGCGAGCACCAAGCGGCGTCCGGCCCAGTAGGCGCAGCGGCTGGGAGCGCGGGTTCCCCGAGGCCCGTGGAACAATCGAATCCGGGCTCACGTGTACCACTGACGGGCAGGAGACACAGCACAATGCGCATCGGAGTTCTCACGGCAGGCGGCGACTGTCCCGGCCTGAACGCAGTGATCCGGTCGGTTGTGCACCGCGCCCTCACCGGCCACGGCGATGAAGTCATCGGTTTCGAGGACGGGTTCAGGGGGCTGCTCGACGGCCACTACCGCATGCTCGACCTCAACGCGGTCAGCGGCATCCTCGCCCGCGGCGGCACGATCCTCGGCTCCACCCGCCTGGAGCGGAACAGGCTGCGTGAAGCCGCCGAGAACGCTTCGGAGTTGGCGAAGAAGTACGACCTGGACGCGCTCATCCCGATCGGCGGCGAGGGCACGCTCACCGCGTCCCGGATGCTCGCCGACGCGGGGATGCCCGTCGTCGGCGTACCGAAGACCATCGACAACGACATCTCGTCCACCGACCGCACCTTCGGCTTCGACACCGCCGTCACGGTCGCCACGGAGGCCATCGACCGCCTCAAGACCACCGCGGAGTCGCACCAGCGCGTGATGGTCGTCGAGGTCATGGGCCGGCACGCGGGCTGGATCGCGCTGGAGTCGGGAATGGCGGGCGGTGCGCACGGCATCTGTCTGCCCGAGCGGCCCTTCCAGATCGAGGACCTGATGAAGATGATCGAGGAGCGTTTCTCGCGCGGCAAGAAGTTCGCGGTCATCTGCGTCGCGGAGGGCGCGCACCCGGCCGAGGGCTCGATGGACTACGGGAAGGGCGAGATCGACCAGTACGGCCACGAGCGTTTCCAGGGGATCGGCAACCGCCTGGCGTCGGAGCTGGAGAGGCGGCTCGGCAAGGAGGCGCGGCCGGTGATCCTCGGGCATGTGCAGCGCGGCGGCACGCCGACGGCGTACGACCGGGTGCTCGCGACGCGCTTCGGCTGGCACGCGGTGGAGGCGGTGCACAGCGGGGAGTTCGGGATGATGACCGCGCTGCGCGGCACGGACGTGCTGATGGTGCCGTTGGCACAGGCGGTCACCCGGCTGAAGACCGTGCCGGAGAACCGGATGTTGGAGGCGGAGTCGGTCTTCTGACCCCGCGCCCGAAACGACGAGTGGCCCTGATCGCACCCCCCGTGGGCGATCAAGGCCACTCGCGCTTCCCCCGTCCATTTCCGCCGCGGATGGCGCAGATCACTCTTGAGCGAAGTGGCGTGAATGGCAAGGCTGTTGCGTGTCCGGGACATGTCCCAGCTCTGTCCCAGCACGTGAAGTGGAGAGGGAGGGACGCATGGCCTCAGCCGGGCAGAGCGCTCCGGATCCGGAACTGGCCCAGAACTCCGCCGAGTTCGTCGCCCAGATGCAGGCGCTCAAGGAGTGGTCGGGCCTGACCTACCGGGAGTTGACGGCCCGGGCCGACGCTGCCGGTGACGTACTGCCGCGCTCGACCGTCGCCAATATGCTCAGCCGCTCCACGGCGCCGCGCGAGGAGCTGGTGGCGGCTTTTGTGCGCGCCTGCGGCTGCGGCCCCGGGGCGACCGAGACCTGGCTGCGCGTCCGCAAAGAGCTCACCCGGCGGGAACGGCAGTCCCTGGACGTGCCTGAGTACGGCGTCGGCGACATGGAGCCGGGCCCCGGCGCCGAGGAGCCCCCGCCGGCACAGCCGCGCAGGCCCTGGCTGGTCCGCGCCGCGCTGCCGTCGGCCGTCGCGGCGCTGGGCGTGGTCGCGCTGGCGGTGACGCTCGCGACCCACGACTTGGACGATTCGAAGGAGGAGGGCAAGAAGCAGCGGCCGAGCTCGGCGAAGACGGAGAAGCCGATGACCTACCTGCCGCCGGGCCCTCCCCGGCCCGGGCGCCTGCAGATCAAGGCCGTCCACTCGGGGCTGTGCCTGGCGGAGGACGGCGGGCAGAACGGTCAGCTCTACCAGCAGCCGTGCGCCCCCGGCACGATCCCGCGCTTCTCCCTGAAGCAGGTCGGGCCCGGCTGGCGGATCGTGACCTTCCACGAGAAGTACGGCGAGGGCTGCACCGGCGTCATGGAGAAGTCGACGGAGATCGGCGCCCCCGTCGAGGACCAGGAGTGCGGCAAGCGTGGCCCGGCCGAGGCCTTCCGCTTCGAGCCGGTCGGCACGCCGGTACGCGGCTACCGGCTGCGGCCTGTGCACACCGGCCTCTGCGCCGGGGTGGAGAACGCCGTCACCAGGCCTGGCGCCGAGATACGCCAGCTGGCCTGCACTCAGGACGCGAAGGGCCAGCTGTTCGCGTTCGAGCGCGAGGCGGGTACGCCGTAACCGCGCGGCAGGCGCGGCACGCCCCGCCAGGGCAGCGCTAGGCGCGGGCCAGCGCCCAGAAGTGCTCGACGATCCGGTCCAGGAACTCCCGGCCCGGCTCACCGGTGTCCTGAGAGGCCGTGCCCCAGCTGAGCGTCGCCACCATCCGGGACTGGTAGTCCGAGTGCAGCTGCTCCAGTACGTCCTCGATGTGCTCCCGGTCCATCGGCAGCATCTTCGCCACCGGGCGCACATACGCCTGCCAGCGCGCCTTCACCGCGTCCCGCAGCACCTCCGCGAGCTCGGGGTCCCGCCCGGTGGCCATCAGCAGCTCGCGCGGCCCCAGGCCCAGCACCTCGGCGAGCAGGGCCGTCTGCCGCTCATTGCCGCGCCAGCGCCCGGTCTGCTCCATGCGCAGATACGCACCCGCTTCCATGCCCACCCGCCGCGCCAGGTCGTCGGGCGCGAACCCGCGCGACATCCGGTGTTCGCGCAGGGTGGTCGCCTCGGTGAGCAGATCTGTCGGCGCACACCACAACACCCCGGCGAGCGCGGTGAGCTCACGCGAGCCGGGAGCGGCGAGTCCCCGTTCCCAGGAGACCACCGTGTCGGGTGAGACGTGCAGCCCGTACTGCGCGCGCAGACCGTACGCGACATGGCCGGGAGCCATACCGAGGGCCTCGCGCAGTCGGCGCGCGGCGGGGGCGTTGAAGGGCGGGGACGGGGTGTGGTGCACGCGGCCACGCTAGAGGGCGAAGAGGCGCGGCGACTACGGTGCGTTCACCCAACGCCACTTGTCGTAGGAAGGTATGAGCTGATCGCTACCGTTTGGTAACGTCGCGTGAGGGATCATGCTGCCGAGAGGGATGCCCGGCCGTCAACCCTTGACCGCGCCACCCAGCGCGAAGCCGCCGCCCAGCCTGCGGGCGATCAGCACATACAGCACCAGCACCGGCGCCGAGTACAGGATCGAGAACGCCGCGAGCTGGCCGTAGATCACCGAGCCGTAGTTGCCGAAGAAGGTGAAGATCGAGACGGACGCGGGCAGTTGCTCGGGGCTCAGGATCAGCATGAACGGTACGAAGAAGTTCCCCCAGAGCTGGATGAAGGTGTAGATCGTCACCACGGTCAGACCCGGGCCCATCAGCGGCAGTACCACCCTGACCAGCGTCTGCAGACTCGATGCGCCGTCCGTCCAGGCCGCCTCCTCCAGTACCAGCGGGACGCCGTCCATGAAGTTCTTCATCAGCCAGATGGCGAACGGCAGGGAGGAGGCGGCGAGGAAGAGGCCCGTGCCGTACATCGTGTCGATCAGATCGACCTGTACGAACAGGCCGTAGACCGGGACCATGATCGCGGTGATCGGCAGACATGTCGTGAACAGGATCGTCAGCAGATACGAGCGCCCCCAGCGCGATTGGTGGCGCGAGAGCGGATACGCGGCGAGTGCCGCGCAGAGAACCGTCAGCAGGGTCGCGCCGCCGCACAGCAGCAGGCTGTTGAGCATCGGAGTGAAGGTGATCTCGTCGGTCAGCACCGCGTCGAAGTTGTCCGCGGTGACCGACGAAGGGGCCCGCAGGCGCAGGTCCGCCTCCGTGTCCAGCGAGGCCAGCACCAGCCAGATCAGCGGCAGCGCGAAGGCCGCCGCGGTCAGCAGCAGGGCGGCGTCGGCAGTGAGCCGGGTCCGGGTGGTCCGGCGCATCACAGTTCCACCTTCATCAGACGCAGATAGACGACCGAGAAGAGCGAGCCCACCAGCAGAAGCAGCAGCGCCACCGCCGTGCCGTAGCCGATCAGGCTCTTCAGGAACGCCTGGTCGTACATGAACACCGGCAGCGTCTGGCTGCGGTTGCCGGGTCCGCCGCGTGTCATCGCCCAGATCAGGCCGAAGACCGACAGCGTGGAGAGCGTGTTCAGCATCAGATTCGTGCCGATGGAGCGGCGGATCATCGGCAGCGTGATGTGCCAGACACGACGCGGGCCGCTCGCCCCGTCGACCTCCGCCGCCTCCGTGATCTCGCGCGGGATCTCGGCGAGCGCGGCCGAGTAGATCAGCATCGAGAAGGCGGTCCCGCGCCAGACGTTGGCGAAGGACACGGCCAGGATCGGCAGCGTGAACAGCCAGTTCTGGGAGGGCAGTTGGAGCCAGTCGAGCAGGGCGTTCAGCGTCCCCTCGCGGCGGAAGAAGATGTACAGCAAAAACGCCGCGACGATCTCCGGCAGCACCCAGGCCGTGATCACGAGGGTGCCGGTAAGGGTCCGGACGGGACGGGACGCGGCCCTCATCAGACCGGCCAGCGCCAGGCCCAGGGTGTTCTGGCCGAGCACCGCGGAGACAAAGGTGAAGACGAGCGTGAGCCAGACGGCGTTACGGAAGTCGTCGTCCGCGAACGCCCGGCGGAAGTTGTCCAGGCCCACGAAGCCGGAGCCGGACGCGCCCGTCAGCTGGGTGTCGGTGAAGGCGATCCAGACGCAGTAGCCGATCGGGCCGGCCAGAAAGAGCAGCAGCAGGAGGGTGGCGGGGGCGATCGGCGCCCACCGCCAGGGCCCCCTTCTCGCCGTGCTCACCTGGTGACGACCGCGCCGTCGACGATGGTCTTCAGCTGGTCGTCGTACGCCTTCGCCGCGTCCTCGGCCGAAGCGTCACCCGTCGTCACCTTCTCCATCGCCTCGCCGATGGCCGAAGAGACCTGCGGATAGACGGGCAGCGCGGGCCGGTAGTGCGTGTACTGCACCAGCCCGGTGAAGAAGTCGATGCCCGGCATCGACTTGAGATACCTCGGATCGGCGGCGACGTCCTTGCGCACCGCGATCTGGGCGTCGACGATCGTCCACTCGACCGCATTCGCCCTGGCCTGCATCGTCTTGATGAACTCCCAGGCCAGCTCCGCGTTCTTGGACTTCTGCGGGATCGCCCAGGTCCAGCCGCCGGACATCGACACCTTGCCGGGGGCCTGGCCGTTCTGCGTCGGCATCGGGGCCCGGCCGAGCTTCCGCTCCCAGTCGGGCCATGCCTTGGGGCCCTTGTTCACCCAGTTCTGGCCCATCCACGATCCGTCGAGTGCGATCGCCAGCTTGCCCTCGGGCAGAAACTCGGTGGCCACACGGGTGTTGACGTTGGGGTCGAGGGCGTCGGAGACATCAGGGCCGAGCTTTTGCGCGTACACCGTCCGTACGAAGTCGAGCGCGTCCCTGAAGCCCTTGCTGCCCGTCACCCACTTTTTGGCGGCCGGGTCGTAGAGGGGGTCGGCGCCGGTGCCGTACACCAGCATCTCGAAGCCCTGCATCACGGCCGCCTCGCCGACTCCCTTGCCGGTGTAGACATTGAGCGGGATGACGCCGGGGACCTTCTGCTTGATGGCGCGGGCGGCGGTGAGGATCTCGGCCCAGCTCTTCGGCTGCCAGTTCGCGGGCAGGCCGGCCTTGGCGAAGATCTCCTTGTTGAACCAGAGGCCGCGGGTGTCCGTGCCGTCCGGGATGCCGTACGTCCTGCCGTCCTCGGCCTTGGCCGCGGCCTTCGCCGTGTCGGCGAACTGGCTCCACTGGGCCCATGTGCCGATGTAGTCGTCGAGCGGCTTCAGATACCCGGCCTTGATGTCGGAATTGATCCGGAAGGTGTCCTCGTAGACCAGGTCGGGCGCGGTTTTGGGGGAGCGCATCATCTGCTGCGCCTTGGTGGCGTAGTCGTTGTCCGGCGCCTGGATCGGGACGAGCTTGACCTTCTTGCCCGGGTGGTCCTTCTCGAACTGCTTCTTCATCGACTGAAGGAACTGGTCCTTGAAGCGGATGTTGTTGTCGGTCGAGCGGTTGTAGGCGACCTTGACGGTGTCGGCGCTGCTGCCGGAGCCGGCGCCGCAGGCAGTGAGCGAACCTGCGGCGAGCGCGGTGGCGAGGAATAAGAGTGGGGCGGTGGGGCGCACGGGCACGACCTCCTCTTCAGCCGTGGGGGCTGCCCGGAGAACGTAGGACTGCCCGTGACCAAGGTCAATCCCCATGCAAGCCAAGGTCGTTGGCCAGGCCCTGTCCGGCAGGATCGGCCGGACAGGGCTTAGGGCGTGTTTAGAAGTCCCGCCTGCCCCGCGACGCCTGGCACGCACACTCGCGATGTTGTCGGAGTCGCCCAAGTACGTCCAGTACGAGGGCGATCCTCCGCCTTGCGATTGCACGCACCAGACGCCGCAGGGCCCGCCCTGCGGGCGGACGGCGCTACTTCTAAAACACGCCCTGGTGGCGGGCCGGCTTCCAGCGGTACTGGAGCTCGGGGCGGCCGATCTGTCCGTACTGCGGGGCGCGTGCGGCGCGGCCCTCGGTGACCAGATGCTCCAGATAGCGGCGCGCGGTGATCCGCGAGATACCGACGGCCGCGCCGGCCTCGGTGGCGGTGAGCCCGGCGGCGGATGCGCGCAGGGTACGGGTCACCGCGGCCAGCGTCGGGGCGCTCAGCCCCTTGGGCAGACCCCCGCCCTGGGGTGCGCGCAGCGCGCCGAGCGCGCGGTCCACCTCGTCCTGGCCGCTGGCCTCACCGGCGGCGGCGCGGAACTCGGCGTACCGGTTGAGACGGTCCCGGAGGGTGGCGAAGGTGAAGGGCTTCAGGACGTACTGGACGACGCCGAGGGAGACGCCCTCGCGGACGATCGCGAGGTCGCGGGCGGAGGTGACGGCGATGACGTCGGCGGAGTGCCCGGCGGCACGCAGGGACCGTACGAGATGAAGGCCGTGTCCGTCGGGCAGATAGAGGTCCAGCAGCAGCAGATCGACCGCGGTCCGCTCCAGCAGCCGCACGGCTTCGGACCGCGAGTGCGCGACCCCGGCAACGTCGAAACCGGCGACGCGACGGACACAGAGGGCGTGTGCGTCGGCGGCGACGGGGTCGTCCTCGACGACGAGAACTCTGATGGGGGTGTCGCTCACCTGGCCACCTCCGCGGTGCGCTGCGCGCGGACGCGGATCGTGGCCCTGCGCGGGGCGTTCGTCATGTGCGCACCTCACTCGTGTGCAGGGGGAGGCGTACGGTGAACTCCGCACCGCCGTCCGGGCCCTGCGTCAGATCCACCGTGCCGCGGCTACGGTGCACCGCCTGGCGGACGAGCGCCAGCCCCAGGCCCCGGCCCGCGCCGTGGGTGGACCAGCCGCGGCGGAAGACCTCCTCCGTGTCCGCCGGGTCGATGCCCGCACCCGTGTCCGCGACACTCAGCAGCAGCTCCTCGTGGTCCGCGTGCGCGGTGACCGTCACCCGGGCGCGCGGCGGCCGCCCTCCGTCCCCGGTCCGGCCGCCCACCGCCGCCTCCGACGCCGCGTCGACCGCGTTGTCGATCAGGTTGCCCAGGATCGTCACCAGGTTGCGGGCCGGCAGCGAGGGCGGCAGTACGCCGTCGTCGATACGGCTGTCCTCCGCGAGGACCAGCTCCACGCCGCGCTCGTTCGCCTGCGCCGCCTTGCCGAGCAGCAGTGCGGCCAGCACCGGCTCACCGACCGCGCCCACCACGCGGTCGGTCAGCACCTGCGCCAGCTCCAGCTCCGCGGTGGCGAAGTCGATCGCTTCGTCCGCCCTGCCCAGCTCGATCAGCGAGACGACCGTGTGGAGGCGGTTGGCGGCCTCGTGCGCCTGGGACCGCAAGGCCTGGGTGAAGCCGCGCTCGGAGTCCAACTCGCCGGAGAGCGCCTGGAGTTCGGTGTGGTCCCGGAGCGTGACCACCGTGCCGCGCTGCTCCCCGCCCACGACCGGGCTGGTGTTCACCACGATGACCCGGTCCGCGGTCAGATGAACCTCGTCGACCCTCGGCTCGGCCGCCAGCAGCGCGCCGGTCAGTGGGGCCGGCAGGCCGAGCTCCGCCACCTGGCGGCCGACCGCGTCCTCGTCCAGGCCGAGCAGCTCCCGCGCACCGTCGTTGACCAGCGCGATCCGTCGCCGTCCGTCCAGCATCAGCAGCCCCTCGCGCACCGCATGCAGCGCGGCCTCGTGGTAGTCGTGCATCCGGCTCAGCTCGGCCGCGTTCATACCGTGCGTGTGCCGCCGCAGCCGCGCGTTGATCACATACGTACCGAGCCCGCCGAGCGCCAGCGCCCCGCCCGCCACCACGAGCAGCCCGACGACCTGCTTGCTCGCCTGCTCGCTGATCTTCTGGATGGTGATGCCGGCGCTGACCAGCGCGGTGATCTTCCCGTTGTCGTACACGGGAGCCACCGTCCGTACCGAGGGGCCGAGCGTACCCAGATGCTTCTCGCTGTAGATCTTGCCCTGCAGCGCCTCGTCGATGCTGCCGAGGTACTTCCTGCCGATCTCGCCCGGGTCCGGATGCGTCCACCGCGTGCCGTCCGGAGCCATGATCACGACGAAGTTGACGCCCGCGTCGCGGCGCAGCCGCTCCGTGTACGGCTGAAGCTGGTCCGTCGGATGCGCGGAGCGCGCCGCGGCGACCACCGAGGGGGACCGGGCGACTGCGGTTGCGGCAGCCCGGGACTGCCGGCGCGCGGTCTCCTCGGCCTGGGAACGGTCGGTGAGGTAGGTGAAGAGCGCGCAGCCCGCGACGATCGCCGCGACCAGTACGACCTGCATCGCGAAGAGCTGGCCCGCGAGGCTGCGGGGGCGAGGTATGCGCATGCAGTAAGTCTGCCTGGCCGGAATTGCGTGAACGAAACGAACGTAACGGTGACCGGGGTCACAGGCTGGTGGATAGTCACGGCATCCATAGGGACATGGACGCATGTGAAATCTAGGAGGACCCCGTGGCTACTGGAGCCGTCAGGCGGGACCGGACCCACTATCTCTACATAGCCGTGATCATCGCGGTGGCGCTGGGCGTCGCCGTTGGCCTGGCTGCCCCCGAGTTCGCCGTCGAGCTCAAGCCACTGGGTACCGGCTTTGTGAACCTGATCAAGATGATGATCTCGCCGATCATCTTCTGCACCATCGTGCTGGGCATCGGCTCGGTACGGAAGGCCGCCAAGGTCGGCGCGGTCGGCGGTATCGCGCTCGGCTACTTCGTGGTGATGTCGCTGGTCGCGCTCGGCATCGGCCTGGTCGTCGGCAACATCCTGGAGCCCGGTACGGGCCTGGCGCTGACCGACGCGGTCAAGGACGCGGGCCAGGGGGCGGTCTCCACCGAGGCCAAGGACACCACCGAATTCCTGCTCGGGATCATCCCGACGACGATCGTCTCCGCCTTCACCACGGGTGAGGTCCTGCAGACGCTCCTCATCGCGCTGCTCGTCGGTTTCGCGCTGCAGGCGATGGGCTCGGCGGGCCGGCCGGTGCTGCGCGGCGTGGAGCACATCCAGCGGCTCGTCTTCCGCGTCCTCGCGATGATCATGTGGGCCGCGCCCATCGGTGCCTTCGGCGCGATCGCCGCGGTCACCGGCTCGGCCGGTCTGGACGCGCTCAAGAGCCTCGCCGTGCTGATGCTCGGCTTCTACGTCACCTGCTTCCTCTTCGTCTTCGTCGTGCTCGCCGCGCTGCTGCGCGTCGTCGCGGGCCTCAACATCCTCACCTTCTTCAAGTACCTTGGCCGGGAGTTCCTGCTGATCCTGTCCACCTCTTCGTCCGAGTCCGCCCTGCCGCGGCTCATCGCGAAGATGGAGCACCTGGGCGTGAGCAAGCCGGTGGTCGGCATCACCGTTCCGACCGGCTACTCCTTCAACCTCGACGGCACCATGATCTACATGACCATGGCTTCGCTCTTCATCGCCGATGCGATGGGGCAGCCGATGTCGCTCGGCGAGCAGATCCCGCTCCTCCTCTTCCTTTTCGTCGCGTCCAAGGGTGCTGCGGGCGTCACGGGCGCCGGTCTGGCGACACTGGCGGGCGGTCTGCAGTCGCACCGCCCGGAACTGGTCGACGGCGTCGGCCTGATCGTCGGTATCGACCGCTTCATGAGCGAGGCGCGTGCGCTGACCAACTTCGCGGGCAACGCGGTGGCGACGGTGCTGGTCGGGACATGGACGAAGGAGATCGACAAGGCGCGGGTGGACGAGGTGCTGGCCGGCCGGATTCCGTTCGACGAGAAGACGCTGCTCGACGACACAGGCGGCCACGAGGCGCCGGAGGCCGACGTCGAGGTGCCGGAGCAGCGGGACGGGGACGGGGTCCCGGCGAAGGTCTGAGAGCGGGACCTTCTCAGGGACTGGCATCCGGAGGGTCTGACCTTATGAGGGCCTGACATCCGCAGGGCATGACATGAGCCGGGACCGGCGCACTCGGGGCGCCGGTCCCGGCTCCTTCCGTAGCGCCGGCCCCGGACCACAGCGGCCGGAGGGGACCTGTAGCCCCGCCACGATCTCCTGCGCCCGCTCGGCCCTCACGCCCGACCGCCGCCTCGGACCGGGACGCCCTGACCCGCAGGCTGCTGGGCGTCCCGGACCCGGCGGCGGAGTAGCAGTCACTGCTGGATCGGATTGCCGTCCGTCCCGCAGATGTACCCCGCGACGATGCAGTTGGCCACCCGGCGCTTCAGCTCACCGTCGTCCCAGGCGTTGAAGAAGTCGCCGTGGAAGGTGTAGCCGGGCGCGTTGGTGACATTCGCTCCGTTCCTGGTGCCCGCGAGGGTGAGCCCGCCGCCGTTCACCGGCCAGGTGATCAGCAGTTCAAGACGCGGCACGACCACGGGGTGCGAGGCGGGACACGTCTGCCCCACCGCGTACGCCATGTGATCACGGTGGTTGGCGGTGTCCAGGCTCTTCCCGTCCCAGCAGGTCGGGAAGTCCAGATAGTTCTCCAGCTTGGTGCCGGGCGGGCAGTTGATGAAGTCCCGGCTGGACTCCGGCCGGCCCACGCACGACCAGCGTGCGGCCGGGTTCTGGTCGGGCGATGTGGCCAGGGCGTTGCCGACGACGTACCGCAGACCGCGCGGATGGGCGACGGCCCGGGTGTGGTCGGTGATGCCCTGGTAGTAGACGGTGACCCGTTCGGGGGCCACGGGCACTCCGTTCTGGTAGAGGGTGGGGGTCCAGTACGAGGAAAGGTCGGTCTTCGGCGTGCAGTTGGTTGTGCCCTCGGCCAGCGACTGGAGCGTCGAGGACGCGTTCGCCGTCCGGTTTCCGTAGAACTCATGGATGTGGGAGCGGCCCGCCTGACCGGGGAAGACGATCGGGTCGTCACCCTGGCGGTGGCTGGAGAAACAGTCCGCGCGGAATTCGCTGCCGCGGACCGGGGCCGCCGCCTGGGCGACGATCGCGGCCGCCTGTTCAGCGGTGAAGGTGTACGCGTGGCCCGCATGGCCTGTGTGACGCGAGGCCGTCTCAGGGGCCGGTGAATCGCTCCTCGTGGTCACCCATCCCGCCGTGATCAGGAAGATCACGGCCGCGGTGCTCGCGAGCATTCGGCGGAACATGTGTCGGTTCTCCCGTCAGGATCAGTCGAAGGGGATGCGTACGACGGACTGGTTGCCGACGCCGAGCGTGCCGGCGCCGTTGCCGATGGCGCTCCAGACCTCGATCTGCACCTTGCCGTTGGTCAGATCGCCGAGCGCTCCGGTGGCCGACCTGAGGCCCTTGGCCTGGGTGTAGTGCTCGTAGCCCGTCACGGGATCGGTGGCGAAGTAGTTGTACGTCTCCGTCCTGTCCCAGCTGCCGTCGGCGGTACGGTCGTAACTCACCCTGATCTGCTGGCCGTTGGCGACCGTGGAGCCCGCGTCCACGAACAGGTCGAACTGAGTGGCCCCGCCGTTGTACTTCCGGGTGATCCCGGTCGAGGTGAAGACCTGCGGGTTGTGCGGGGTGCCGTCGTAGTTGGCGCCGCCCGCCGACGCCAGGCTCACCGTCGCCGCCGAGGCCGCCGCGTCGCCCGCGCCCCCTCCCGTACGCAGATACAGCTGCGAGGAGCCGGACGGCGGCGGCGTGGTGGGCGGGGGAGTGGTGGGCGGCGGCGTGGTCGGCGGGGTTGTCGAGCCGCCGCCGCGGGTCCAGACGGCCACGTAGTCGACGAGCATCGGGCGGCCGGGGACGGTCGCCGCAGTGGGGGTCTTGCCCGCCAGCGCGTCGGGGAACGCGCCGCCGATCGCGACATTGAGCAGGATGAAGTAGCCCGCGTGACTGGTCATGTTCGCCCAGGTCCCGGCGTCCACGCGGTTCTCGGCGACGCTGTGGAAGAGCTGGCCGTCCACGTACCAGCGCAGCTCATTGGGGGAGACGGAGCGGTCCCACTCGAAGCGGTAGGCGTGGAAGGCGGACTGGCAACTGGCTCCGGGGCAGGCGCGGTTGTTGGCAATGCCGCTGGTCTCGTTGCAGGGACCGCCGGGGTTGACGCCGCAGTGCAGCACGCCCCAGACGGAGTTGATCCCGTTGACGTTCTCCATGATGTCGAACTCGCCGATGGACGGCCAGTTCCAGTAGTTGCCGCGGTAGGGGGAGCCGAGGGCCCAGAAGGCGGGCCAGTAGCCGAGCGCGGCCTGGCCGGTGACATTGGGCATCTGGATGCGGCTCTCGATGCGCAGAGTGCCCCCGGCGGGCGCCTTGAAGTCGGCGCGCCGGGTCTCGATCCGGCCCGAGGTCCAGTTGCCCGCGCCGTCACGGAGCGGGTTGATGCGGAGGTTGCCGCCTCCGTCGAGGGAGAGGTTGTCTGGGTTGTCGGTGTAGTTCTGGATCTCTCCGGTGCCCCAGTTGCCGGGTCCGCCGGGGTAGGCGTGGCCGAGGTCGATCTGCCAGTTGGCGGACGAGGGCAGGGTGCGGTTGGCGCCGTTGAAGTCGTCGCTCCACTGGAGGTTCCAGCCGGGCGTGGGGGGTACGTCGCCGCGCGCGGACCCGGCGCCGGTGACGGCGATGAACCCGGCGAGGGCGACGGCGAGGGCGACGATCAGGGTGAGGAAGGGGGTGCGTCTGATGCGGCTCGTGCTCAAGGAACACCTCCGGAAGGATGGTGTAAGCGGGTCTTGAGAGCGCTCTCACCAACAGTTTTGTAGATGTAGACAGAGCGGCCGTCAATAACCCTGGACCCTTAACTTCCTGAACGCAGTAGCGGAGTTGGGCTGAACGGCTGGTCAGGAGCGAGGGGGGGCGGTGCGCACCCGGAATTTGTTCATCCGCGAGGGCGGCGGTCTCGTTGGGGGCCGACGGTCGTGGCGTCGAGGCGCTGAGGGGCCGGAACTGAACCCATTGCCTTGACGTCGGCGTCAAGGCTTACCGTCGAGGACATGCGAATCGGCGAGCTCGCGGAGCGGGCGGGAACCACCACCCGCACCCTGCGCTATTACGAGTCCCGCGGGCTCCTGCCCGCCCGGCGCGCGGTGAACGGCTACCGCACGTACGACGAGGACGATCTGCGGCTGCTCCAGCAGATCCGAACCCTTCAGGACTTCGGGTTCGATCTGGAGGAGACCCGGCCGTTCGTCGAATGCCTGCGCGCCGGGCACCCCGCCGGGGACTCCTGCCCCGCCTCGCTCGCCGTGTACCGCGCCAAGCTCGGCGAACTGGACACGCTCATCGAGCAGCTCCAGTCGGTACGCGCCCAGGTGGGCGCGCAGCTCGCGCGGGCCGAGGCGGAACTCGCGGGCGGCCCGGAACCACGGTGCGAATTCGGAGGGTGACTAATGATTCAGGCAAAGGGCGTCGCGGCAGTGACGGACGCGGACTTCGACGCGGAGGTGCTCGAGGCTCCGCTGCCGGTCCTGGTGGAATTCACCGCCGACTGGTGCGGCCCGTGCCGCCAACTCGCGCCGGTACTGAGCGCGATCGCGAGCGAGGAGGCCGGCCGGCTCAAGGTCGTGCAGCTCGATGCGGACACCAACCCGGAGATCATGACGCGGTACGGCGTGCTGTCGATGCCGACGCTGATGGTGTTCCGGGCGGGGGAACCGGTGAAGTCGATGGTGGGCGCCCGACCCAAGCGCCGACTGCTTCAGGAGCTGGATGACGTGATCCAGTCGCGTCCGTAGTGCCGTGGGCGGCGCGCGCTGAGACGGCGCAGGGGGCGCCCGGCCGGCTGTTCCGGCCGGGCGCCCGTCCGGACTCCCGTGTCTCACAGACCAGTGGTCAGGTGGTGTGAAGGCTGCTGGGATCCCCTTCGTGAGGGAGCGCCCGAACGCTCCGCCTGTCAGAGGCGTGCCGAAGGCGTGGGTGCCGGCGTGCGGCGGCACAGACTGATGAACTCGTAGACGGCGCCGTAGGGCACTTCGGCGGTCGGAGTCGTCGCCGGGTCACAGGATCCGGCCGGGGCCACGCCGCCGCTGGTGTTCAGGCGGCGGATCTTCACCACCTCGGCCAGCTTGCCGGTGGACCTGCCCGACTGTGTGGCGGTCAGCTCCAGTTCGGGGATGTTGCCCGGGCCGTTCGGGGTCTTGCTCGCCACCTTGCCGGTCACGGCGCTGCCGTCCCGGGCGATCCACTGCGGGGGGCCGGAGTCCGGGTTGACGAACGAGTGCTTGATGCCGCCCTGAAGGGTGGCGCGGACGCCGCGCTGGGTGAAGGCGAAGGTGCCATCCGCCTGCTGGGTGCAGGCGTAGATCTGGACGCCGGAGACCACAGACGCCCGGAAGGTGCGCTCGACGGCGCCCTGGGCTGCGGCGGTGCCCTGGGGCGCGTCGGCCTGTGTCCCGGTCTGAGAGGCGAAGCCGGATCCGGTCGTCACGGCGAAGCCGCCCGCCACTATGCCGGCGCCTGCGACCAGCCAGGCGATCTTCTTTCTCCGGGTGGCGGTTCGTTTCCTGGACATTCCACTCCTCATTTCGTCATCACGTACGGAGAGTTGGGCAATCGCACCGTGGAAGCGTGAAAGGACGCATTGCAGGGCGAAGGTACTGCGCGCTTTTCCCGCCTCACCATCTCCATTCTCCGGAGCGGATGTCAACCTCGGACAACCGAATTACCAGAGCTACTTGGACGGTGATTGCCGGAACCCCTCCCGGTCATTCGGCCGGTGCAGAGATCTGCTCTGCGCCCTGATGTACGCGCCGGGTCCACCAGGTACTCAGCTGTCGCCGAACTCCTTTCGGGAGCGTGCTGGAACGCGGTGGCAGGGGAGTGGTCAACCCTGGATGTGGCGAGCAGGCGTCAAGATAATGGCAGGTCAGGGCAGTTCGTCGAACTCTGGCGGATTCCTCTTCGGGGGTCCCGAAATCTTTGCTCTGAGGACCGAAACGCTGCACCGGAGGAACCGAAACATTGCGGCCTGCGGGCCGTTGCTCTTGCCTGTGTCAGCCCCGCCCTGATGGGATGGGCCGTCCCCCTGCATGCGTTTCTCCTCCGGTTTCCCGAGAATGCAGTACGCGCACGATCGGGTCGACGGCCGGAAGGCATGTGGAGTGGCATTTCTGGGCTTCCGAATCCGCACCGCTGGCGCCTACCGCGGCGAGGGGAAGACCGACGCCCGTGACGCGGCGATCATCGCGGACCAAGCCCCGCATGCGACGCGATCTGCACCCCATGCGCCCAGGGAACGTGGGGGCATTCAAAGGCCAGCGTCGGCCAGGCTCACGCAACCCGCCGAAGTGCTAGCGGGGAACCGGCTGCCCGGCACACCCTGTGGCCAGCCGGGTGACGACGAGTGCGCCCGCCCCGGCCGCCGCGGCCACGACCAGGCCAAGCAGCGTGACGCTGGACCCCATCCCCGTCGCGTCCGTGAGGTATCCGGTGCACACCGGGAGGATCCCCGCGAAGAGGTAACCCCAGGCGCTCAGTGCCGCATTGGCCTCGGCCAGACGGGCTGTCGGGACACGGGAGTTGAGTATCGAGAAGCCACCCAGCTGTCCCATGCCCTGCCCGGTGCCTGCGAGCACGCCGGCGGTGAGCAGCAGCCCGATGGAAGAGAAGTGCACGGCGAGGATCACGAGCACCATGCCCGCACCGGTCGCGGCCGTAGCCGTGGTCAGCAGCCTGCGTGGCCGCCAGCGGCTCACAAGGAACTGCACTCCGGTCGACGCGCCGAACATGACGAACGCCGAGCCGCCCGCCACGATCCGGTTGGCCGTACCGAGGAGTTCCGCGAGCACGGAGGGGCCGAGTGCGAGCAGGAACGAGGTCCCGGTCATACCCGGCATGTAGGCCGCCAGACTCAGGAGGAGGTCCCGCCGGTTGGGCCGCGGCACCGACGGCAGCCGCAGCCACGAGTCGCCTGCGCCGTGGCGGCGTACGCCCGGCAGGGAACGTATGACCAGCAGGGCCGAGACCAGGAGCGCGGCCTCAAGGACGAAGACCGTCACCGTCGGTGCCGGGAGCAGCTGGGCCACGCAACCGGCGAGCAGGGGGCCGGTGGCAAGGCCAGTGCCCATCGCCACCGATCCGGCCAGTGAGGCCTGGCGGCGGCGCTCGGGCCCGCCGACGTCCGCGACCGCCGCCATGCCCGCCGCCACCGTGCCGCCCACGGCGAGGCCGGTGAGCAGGCGAGCGGTGAGGAGGGCCGCCACGCTCGCGGCGGTCGCGTACAGCAGACACGCGGTCAGCGCAAGCAGCACGGCAGGGAAGAGGACCGTCCGCCGGCCGTAGCGATCCGAAAGGACGCCGGCGACGGGGAGGGCGAGCAGCAGGCCGCCGATGTAGGTGGCGAAGACGACGGTCAGGGTGCCGGTGGCGAAGCCGATCCGGTGCTGCCACAGCACGAACAGCGGGGTCGGTGCGTTCGACAGCATGAAGACAGCGGTGAGGGGCCAGGCGGCGAGCCAGATGTCCGCCCGCCGACCGCCGAGCTTCCGTGTCGCAAGAGGCTGCTGGACCGTGGTCATCACGCGATTCCGCGCAGCAGCGGCAGCAGTTCCTCGGCCGTACGCTCCAAGGCCGCGCGGTAGCTGAGCTCGTCGAGGACAGGGGAGGGCAGCCGCAGCACGAGGTGACGGGCGCCGGCCGCGATGTACTGGCCCAGCCAGTCGGCCACCTGCTCGGCGGGGCCGCCGAGGATGCCCTGGGTTGTGCGCATGGTGGCCAGGTCGAGCCGGTAGTACGCGCCGAAGTAGGAGTGAAGCGTCTCCTCGGCCTTCTCGATGCTCTTGTCCACGGCGACCGAGAGATAGACGGCATTGGTAACGGCGGTGGCGGGGCGTCCGGCAGCCTCGCTGGCCTCCTCCACCTGCAGTCGGCCCTTCTCGTAGTTGCCGGGTGTGGTGCTGGTCGGCATCCAGCCGTCGTAGATCTGCCCGGTGCGCTCCAGCATCTTCTCGCCGGAGTGCGCCATCCACAGCGGCGGCCCGCCCGGCTGGTCCGGCACGGGCAGCAGCGCCGCGTCCTTGAGCTGGTGGTACTTGCCTTCGTACGACACCGGCTCACCCTCGGCGGCCCACAGCGCGCGGCAGATCTCGATCGTCTCCCGCAGCCTGCCGACCCGCTCCTTGAACGGAATGCCGTACGCCTCGAACTCGGCCTGGGTCGCGGGTGAGGAGAACCCCGAGCCGACGCCCGCGATCAGCCGGCCTCCGGAGATCCGGTCCAGGCAGGCGAGTTCATGTGCGAGGTGGACGGGTGGGCGCAGCGGGAGCAGCACCGCGGTGCCGAGCTGGACGCGGTCAGTGGTGGTGGCCGCCGCTGTCAGGGCGAGCAGCGGATTCATCCGGGAGCGGGCCAGCGGGGACTCGCCGGCCCAGATCGAGTCGTATCCGAGCTGCTCGATCAGCTGGGCCAGTTGGCCGAGGTGGCGCGGATAGGCGTTCCGTTCGACGACGGATTCACGTCCGGGAAGGACGACACCGATCCGGAGGTCGGTCTTCGTGTCGGTCACGGTGATCCTCTTTCAGCAGGTCAGCAGGTCAGCAGGTCAGCAGGTCTGCGGTCAGCAGAAGACGGCGTCGATCAGTTCGCGCGCCTGGCGCGGGTTGAGCCGTGGGTCGCAGAGCGACTCGTAGCGTTCGGCCAGCGCGTGCTCGCCAGGCACCGGGCCGCCGATGCACTCGGTGACGTCGTCTGTCGCGGTCTCCAGATGGAGGCCGCCGACATGCAGTCCATGTTGTTCAAGGACCTGTCGGAAGGTGACGGCCTCGACGATGATGTCGGCGAGGTGGCGGGTCTTGAGACCGGATTCGGTGCGCTCGGTGTTGCCGTGCATCGGGTCGCTGAGCCAGATGACGGGGTTGCCCTCGCGGCGTACCGCGGCAGCGATCGGAGCGATCGCGCCCACGCCTCGCAGTCCCATCCGCAGGATCAGGGTCAGCCGGCCCGGCAGGCGGTTCGGGTCGAGGATGCGGCAGAGCCGGACCACGTCATCGGGCGTCGCGGTCGGGCCGATTTTGCAGGCGATCGGGTTGCTGATCGCGGCAAGGAACTCCACGTGCGCCAGGCCAGGTTGGCGGGTACGCTCCCCGACCCACGGGAAGTGGGTCGAGGCCAGATATGCCGCGCCGGTCTCCGGGTCGCGGCGTACCAGCGGGCTCTCGTAGTTCATGACCAGCGCCTCGTGGCTCGACCAGGGCCCGCGCGTGTCGGTGCGCTCTTTCTCCAGGCCGCGCAGCACGCTCGCGCTCGCCTCGTAGGCCTGGAGCATCCGGTTCGGGTCGTGGCGACGCGAAAGCAGCGACCGTTCTGGCGAGTTGATGAGATGGCCGCGGAAGGCAGGGATGGGCATCCCGTCGTACGTCTCGGTCGGGCTGCTGCGCGGCTTCGCGAACTGGCCGCCCATCCGGCCGATACGCACCACCTGCTGACCGGTGTGCCGGGCGAGCCGGTCGCTCAGCTCGCACAGCAACTCGCTCTTGGCTGCGGTGTGTTCGGGCCCGCATGCGTGGATGTCCTCTGCGCAGTCGCCGGTCTGCAGCAGCCGTGCCCGGCCGAGCGCCACCTCGGCGAGGGTGCGGCGCAGCGTCCTGACCTCCTGCGCCGTGGCGAGCGCGGGGGCGTCGCGCAGGGCTCGCCGCACGTCGTGGAGATCGGGGTGCGCGCTCCAGTGCGGCTGCTGCTCGGCGGGCAGTACGTCCCACAGTGCGGGGGGCGCAGCGTGGGCCCCGTGCACCGCGGTCGGCGGCGACTCGCTCACCGGGACAACTCCGGGCCGGGGACCAGTCCTTCTATCTCGACCAGCAGGTCGTTACGGCACACGGCCACATTCAGGTACACGATCTCGGCGTCGGGCCCGAACGAGTCCCGGCACTGGGCCCGCACCACGGGCAAGTCCTCGTCGTGGCGCACGTACACCTTGACGAGCCGGACGTCCTTCAGCTCGTGGCCCTCGTCGAGGCCGGCGGCGGCCAGGTTGCGGCCGCCGATCAGCTCGGCGATGTTGTCGAGCACCACCTCGGTCTGCTTGACGACGTCGCCGCGGTGGACGGTCTCATGGCCGAGGATGCTGGCCGTGCCGGAGACGAACAGCGGGCCGTCGCCGTAGCGTGCGCCCGCCGGGTGCAGCCGGGTGGCGCGGGCGAAGCTCGGCGGCTTCGGGCCGTACTGCTCGGGATAGTGGTAGGCGGGCGTCTGCCGCTGGTTTTCCAGATGCTGAGGGCGGCCCTCACGGCAGGCGAGCAGGGTGAAGGAGATCCCCTCGCCGCGCGTGCCGATGCCGGTGGCGGCCGGCATGTAGCCGGCTCCGTCGCCGTACGAGGCGAACGCCTCGGCCCGTCCCGCGACGAAGTCCTGGTAGATCTCCTGGCCTTCGGCGTTGGAGCCGATGATGTCGCCGACGAAGTTCCACATCCGGAAGATGTGCGGGTAACCGAGCTCCTCGACGAGCGCGAAGGCCGACTCGTACACCTCGCGCACCTTCGGCCCGTACACGCCGAGCGGCTCGATGGCCCCGGAGACGAAGAGGTATTCGCCGTCGTGGGCATAGGCGAGTTCGCCACGCAGGCCCACCTCGGGCTTCACCCTGGTGGTCCACACCTCGCGGAAGGAGGCGAAGCCGGGCGAGGACATGGGGATGGCGAGTTCGGGGTGTCCCTGCGCGGTGAGGGAGAGACCGGTCGTCTCTCCGAACGCGACCGTGCCCAGTATGTGCCGCCCGAGGGCGGGCTGAGGTATGCCGTCCAGAGGCGCGAAGTAAGCCAGTAGTCCGGTGTGGTGTGTCATGTCAGCACCCTTCTATGTCGCAGGCGGCACCCCGGGTCACGGCCTGTTCGGCCTGCACGTCGAGCACGGCTTTGCGGATCTGGGCCGGGCCCGGGACGCCTTCGATCCGGTGGCGCTCGCCGATGACGATCGTGGGGGCGACGGAGATGCGGTACGCCTGCGCCGTCCGCAGGGCTTCCTGATGGGTCTCGCTGTACGTCCCGGCCGTCAGGGCACTGGTGAAGCCATCGGCATCCAGGCCAATGTCGGCCGCGACGTCGGCGAGCACGTCCAGCCGGCCGATGTCCCGGTTCTCCTGGAAGAAGGCCCGCAGCATCCGCGGGGTGTATTCGGCGGCCTTCCCGTGCTCGGCCGCGTACTGGTACCCCTCGAACGCGAGCCGGGTATAGGGCTGTGGGGAAACGGTGGGCAGGGTGATGTCCACCCCCATCCGGCGGGCCATCGGGTAGACCGAACGCTTCCAGATGGCCGGCAGGTACTCGTCCTCGGGCCGCAGGGTCGCCGCCGGATGGGGCCGCAGCTCGAACGGCATCCATTCGATCGCGACATCGAGGTCGTGGGTCGCCTCGTGCAGCGGGCCCTCGGCCAGCATGCAGTACGGACAGACGTAGTCCGACCAGACCTTGACGGTGACTTTGTCCGCGGCTGTCTCGGTCATGCCCGCCTCCGCTCCATGGTGAGGTACTCCTCGAACGGCTTCGTCCCGTCCGCCACCTGCAGCGAGGTCACCTTGACGGGCCAGTTCACCGGGTCATCGGCGAAGATCGAGTACGAGCCCGAGTAGTCGAAGCCGTACTGCGCGGCCGTCTTGCGATCGACTGCATACACGATGTGGCTGACGTTGAAGTGCAGGGAGGCCATGTAGCACAGCGCGCACGGCTCGCCGGAGGCGATCAGGGTGGCCCCGGCGGTCGCGTACAGCCCGCTCTTGGCGGCGGCCTCGCGCAGCGCGACGACCTCGGCGTGTGCGGTGGGGTCGTTGTCCTCGCGGACCCGGTTGAACCCGGTCCCGAGGATGCGGCCATGGTTGACCACCACCCCGGAGAAGGGGATCCCCCCCTCGGCGACATGCCCGCGGCTGATCCGCACCGCCTTCTGGACGTACTCGGTCAGTTCGCTCTCAGTCAGAGGCACGCCGCTTCCCCTGCTCATACGGCCGTCAGGCGGAGCAGCACGGCGCCGCCGATGATCGAGGCGAAGGAGATCAGCCGGGCCGGCGTGATCTTCTCCTTGAAGATGAACGAGCCGAGCACGACCGTGCCGACACCGCCGAGGCCGGTCCAGATGGTGTAGCCGACGCTGACGTCCAGCTCCCGCAGGGCGAGCGAGAGCGTGTAGATACCGCCCGCCGCGGCGAGCAGCGTGAGCACGGACGGCCACAGGCGGGTGAACCCCTTGGTCGCGTTGGTGCCGAGCGCGAAGGCAATTTCGAAGAGGATGGCGATGCCGAGGAAGAGCCAGGTCATGACAGGTGGCCTTTCTGTACTGGGGAGAAGGGACGAGGGCGCGCTTCAGGAGACGGGCAGCCCGGCCGGGGCGGTCTCGGCGGCCGGGGCGGCCGCCGCCTTCTTGGCCGCGACGTTGTCCGAGATCCGCAGGCCCAGGGCGCCACCGATGATGAGGATGAAGGCGAGGACCTTCCACACGGTCATGGGCTCGCCGTAGATGATCGTGCCGAAGACGACGGTGCCGACACCGCCGATGCCGGACCAGACGGTGTAACCGACGCCCACGTCAATGGTCTTGAGGGCCTGCGACAGCGTGTAGATGCCGCAGGAGGCCGCGGCTGCCGTGAGCAGTGAGGGCCCCAGTTTGGTGAAGCCGTCGGTGGCATTGGTGCTGAGCGCGAACGTGATCTCGAAGAGAGACGAGAACAGCAGCCAGGCCCAGCCCTTGGAGACGGTTCCATTGGCGGCGTTCGCCGTGGTGCTGGACATAGAACCTCCATATAGTTGCTTGTACGTGCATGTTTCTGTCCACCGTGCTCGTCCGGAGCAGGGAGGAGGGACCGGTTCAGAAGCTTGCATGGACATGTATCTTGTTGTCAAACGCCGCCACGGGAGGAGTTCTACTCATGACCACGACCGCCTACGCGACCACCGCCTCCTCCGACCAGGCCATGTGGGACAAGGTCCTGACGTTGTACGCGCATGTGGAGCGCCAGCTCGCGCAGGCTCTCCAGCGGCGGCACGGCATAGGGCTGTCCGAATATCGCGCTCTGGAGGACCTCTCGCAGGCCGGCGACGGTGAGCTGCGCATGCAGGAGCTGGCCGACCGGATCGGGCTCGGCCAGAGTTCGGTGACCCGCCTGGTCGGACGTCTGGATTCGGCCGGGTTCGCGCACCGGGACGTATGTCCGGACGACAAGCGTGGCGTCTACGCCGTCATTACCGAAGACGGCAGACAACGTTACGCCGCCGCGCGAGCCACCTATGCCGAGGTGCTCAGCTCCGCGCTGAACACCGCCGGGGCCGATCCGAAGCTCGTGACCACGGTTCAGGCACTGCGCAGCGCGCTCTGAGCGCGACTGCCCGAACGCATTCGGTATCCGGCTTCGACCGAAAACCTCTGGTCCCGCCGGTGTTTCCGTAGAGAGCCGCCCGCATTCCGGGCGGCTTTCGGGCGTTCTGGAGCCCCTGCAAACACCCTCAGGTAAACGCGCGACCCCCTCTCGGGGGTCTTTGTATACCCCCCGCACACCTCGGCGACAGCTTGCATGTGCGGCCAAACCAATAGTTGATCCGGCAAGGCAATCCGAGGTGATGCACGTCACTTGTTGCTGGAAAATTATTTGCTTGACTCTGCATACACCTGCCCGGGTAGTGTTTTTTGCGGCAACGATCACGGGGGAACGTGAGCCGGGCCAGCCGACCTGATGGGTGCCGTGCCCTTGGCCTTTCGGCGCTGACTACGCGCCACCACTTCCCCGACGATCACCTTCGCATCGTTGATCACTTTCGCATCGACACGTGAAACTACAGGGGGAAGTGTGCCTTCACCGGGCCTTATTGACGCGTTTGCCACGCAGTCGCTGAACCAGCCGGAGCGTGTGGCCCTCGTCCTGGCCGAGCGCCAGTTGACATACCGCCAGTTATCGGATCTGGCTGAGCATTTCACTGCCGAACTCGAAGCCCTCGGCCTCGGCCGCGACCAGCCGCTGTGCGTCCCTGCGCACAAGACGCCCGAAACGATCGCCCTGCTCATCGGGGCTTTCCGGGCCGGCTACAGCGTCCTGGCCCCGTCACCCGAACTGGGCAACGAATCCCTGGAGACCCTCTGTGCGCAGGCACGGTGCTCACGGGTGCTCACCGCCGACCAGGAAGGTCTGCACGCGACCGACGTCGCACAGAACGCGCAGGCCGCCGAGGGCTTCTCCCAGGTCGACCCCACCGCGGCCAAGCTGCTGCTGACCACTTCCGGCTCCACCGGCGCCCCGAAGATCGTGCCCATTCCTGGCACCGCCCTCGACCGCTTCGCCGACTGGGCCACCGACTACTTCCACCTCACCGACGCAGACACTGCGCTCAGCTATGCGCCGCTCAACTTCGACCTCTCGCTGCTCGACGTCTGGGTCTTCCTCGGACTCGGGGCGCGAGTCGTCCTGGTCGAACGGGAGCTCAGCACGGACGCCCGCCACCTGCGGAAACTGGTGACCGAGCACCAGATCACCTTCGTCCAGGGAGTGCCGATGCTGTACCGGCTGCTCACCCAGGGCAAGGCGGTGTACCCGGACACCCGGACGGTGGTCTTCACAGGCGACGCGCTGCCGCAGGCGCTGCTGCGGGAGCTCGGCACCGCATTCCCCCGTTCCCGGTTCCACAACGTCTTCGGATGCACCGAAACCAACGACAGCTTCATCCACGACGTCGACCCCGAGACCACAGGACCGAAGATCCCCATCGGCCGGCCGCTCGCCGGAGTGAAGTCTCTGCTGCTCGACGGCGACGGGCAGGTCATCGACGGGCCCGGCACCGGTGAACTCCTGGTCTCGACCCCTTTCCAAACCACGGGATACCTGCAGCTCGCCCGCAATGAAGGGGTGTTCGTGCCCGCTCCCGATGGCGGCCATGAGGTGTTCTACCGCACCGGCGACATCGTCACACGCGACGCCGACGGCCTCCATCTGCTGGAGGGGCGCACCGACTTCCAGGTCAAGGTCCGAGGCGTGCGGACCAATGTGCAGGAGGTCGAGGGCGTACTGGCCGCCCATCCGGACGTCGCGGAGGCCGTGGTGGTGGCGCTGCCCGACCCGGAGGCCGGATACCGGCTGCACGCACAGGTGACCCGGCGCGCCGGCACCTCGCTCACCTCACTCAGGCTGCGGAGCCACAGCGCCCAGATCCTTCCCCGCCACGCCATTCCGTCCTCGGTCGCGGTCGGCGACAGCCCGCTCCCGCGCACTCCCACCGGAAAACCAGACCGCAACCTCATCAAGGCAGACCGACAGAAAGGGAATACGCCATGACCGCCCTCGCGGACGAAATACGAGGCTATGTCGTGACCGAGTTACTGGACGGTGAGGACACCGCCGATCTGACTCTCGATTTCGATCTGATCGAGAGCGGTGTCGTGGACAGCCTCCGTCTGGTCCGGGTCATCTCGCACATCTCACGTACGTATGAGATTCCGGTCGATGACATCCCGATCGCTCCGGACAACTTCCGCAGCATCGGGGCGATTTGCGCCTTCATCGAGAGCGCCACCAAGACTGCCGCCTGATTCATCGATTTGTTTCACAGAACCCGCAAATCTGTAGGAGACACCCATGATTGTCCGCAGCACTGACGAGATCTCCCCCGTCGAGTGGGGCAACGGCACCAGCCACCGCCTCCTGACCGAGGCCGACGGCATGGGCTTCACGGTGTGCGAGACCGTGGTCCGCAAGGGCAGCACCAGCCCGTTGCAGTACCGGAGTCACCTGGAGGCCTGCTACTGCACGGGAGGCTCGGGCGAGGTCGTCACCACTGACGGCACGCGTTACAAGATATCCGCGGGCACCATCTACGCCCTCAACCAAAACGACGCCCACTACCTCATAGCCTCCAACTATGAGGATCTCGTACTGATATCCGTGTTCAGCCCGGCGCTGCGCGGAGACGAAAAGCACACGCTGTCCGCCGACGGGTTCTCCCAGTACTGAGCAGAGTGAATCCGGGGCCGCACCGCAAGGGGCGGCCCCGGGCCCCGTCAAGCGACGTACCGGAAGGTCTGGTTACACATGACATCCGCACAGTCCGCACCGCAGTCCACCGATTCTGTATCGGACCCCTACGAGATCTCCGTTCCCTGGGCCGACGAACTCAACCGCGATTTCGCGGAATGGGACGCGCGCGCCGAATTCCCCTGGGAGAAATGGAAAACGATCCAGCGCTCGGGAATTCTCGCCGTCCCCTTCGAGGAGCGGTACGGCGGCCGTGCCCACACCCTGACTGAGACGATGCGCGCCTTGGAGGGACTCGGCCACACGTGCCGCGATGCAGGTCTCAGCTTCTCCACCTCCACTCAGATCGTCAGCGTCGGCGTCCCGATGCAGGCTTTTGCCAAGCCGGAGCTCAAGTCGCGGTTCCTGCCGAAGATCGTCTCGGGTGAGTCGATCACTGCGCACGCCATCACCGAGCCCGGCAACGGCTCGGACGCCATGAACATCACCACCACCGCGAAGCGGGACGGCGACAACTACGTCATCGACGGCGGGAAGATGTTCATCACCAATGCGCCGATCGCCGATCTGTTCATGCTGTACGTACGCACAGGGACAGCCGGACCGTTCGGCCTGAGCGTCTTTCTCGTCGAGCGGGACGCCCCCGGCCTCCGGGTCGGCGAGCCGCTGGGCAAAATGGGCCTGCGCACCTCTCCACTGAGCGAGGTCACCTTCGACGGACTGCGCGTACCGGCCGAGCGCCGCATCGGCCAGGAGGGCGCCGGCTTCCTGATCCTCGACCACGTGATGAAGCGGGAGATCCTGTTCTCCTTCTCCATCACGCTCGGCGAGATGACCCACCGCCTGGAGCGCGTGGTCCAGTACGCGAAGTCGCGACACCAGTTCAGCCAACCCATCGGCGCGTTCCAGGGCGTCTCGCACAAGATCGCCGACATGAAGATCGCCGTGGAGACCGCCCGCAAGTGGCTCGCCGACACGGGTGCCAAGGTGGAGTCCGGCGAGGACGCCGCGATCGACATCGCCGCCACCAAGACCGTTGTCAGCGAGGCCAATACGCGTACGGCCCTCGACGCCGTCCAGATCTTCGGCGGCAAGGGCTATCTGACCAGCACCGGAATCGAGCAGGAGGTGCGCAACGCGGTCGGCGGCACCATCTACTCCGGCACCAGCGAGATCCAGCGCAACCGCATCGCCTCTCTCCTGGGCCTGTGAGGCAGGGGCTGACGAAAGGGCAACCCATGAACGCGATCACGGTCGACGAATTCGAGCAGCTCACCGCTCCCACAGCCTTCCTGGACTACGAGACCGAGGCGGTGCAGGGCTTTGTCGGCGGCGCAGTGAAGGACCGTGCCGCCGACAAGCGCCAGCTGGCCGTCGAGCTGTACTACGCAGTCCGCGACGACATCTTCTACGAGGTGTACGGAGCCGACCTATCCCGCGACGGCCTGAAGGCGAGCCACACCGCCTCTGTGCAGCAGGGTTTCTGCCTGCACAAGTCGGTGTTGTTCGCGGCAAGTTGCCGGGCGGTGGGCATCCCGGCGAGGGTCCACTACGGCGACGTACGCAATCATCTCGCCTCCGACCGGCTGCGGCAGCACATCGGCGGTGACGTCTTCTTCCACGGCCTTAACTCCGTATATCTGGACGGGAAGTGGGTGAAGGCGACACCGGTCTTCAACAACATTCTGTGCCGCTTGTACGGGATGAAACCGCTGGAATTCGACGGCACGGCCGACAGTCTGCACCACCCCTTCGACGACCAGGGGCGCAAAAGCATGGAGTTTCTGGTCGACCACGGGGGTTTTGACGACGTCCCCTACGAGTTCGTGATGTCGAACATGACGCGCAAGCACCCGAACTTCCTGGACAGCAGCGGCACGGGCACGGTACGCGGCGGCTCACTGACTGCCGAAGCAACGCCCTGAGCACGTCCGCTTCCACGAGTTCCCGCGGCTTCCACGGGTTTCCATGAAAGGAGAAACAGCGATGAGCAACTTGCAGTCGGAAAAGGACGGTTGGGAGGCGCGGGCCCGCGTGGGCGTGGTCGTGCCGCACGCGGACGTCGGCCCGGAGTCGGAGTTCCAGGCGATCGCACCGCACGACGTCTTCATCCACGGCTCGCGTGTGCACTTCGGGGCAATGCGGGCCGGCGGCGAGATGGACCCGAAGATCCCGCACGACCCGGTGCAGGCGTTCGTCGAGCCGCCGCACATCGACAACGCGGTGGAACTGCTCGCCGCGTCCCCGCTCGATGTGATCGCGCTCGGCTTCACCAGCTCCGCGTACGTGCTGGGAGCAAGCGGGGAGAAGGAACTCTTCGGGCGGCTGTCGCAGTACACACGGGGACTGCCGGTCACCGGCACCACCAAGGCGGCCGTCGCGGGCTTCACCGCGCTCGGCGCGCAACGGGTGGCGATCGTCAATCCGCCGTGGTTCGACGACAAGCTGTCAGGTCTGGGCTCCGACTACTTCACCGAACAGGGCTTCACGGTCGTCCATCACGGGCCGTGCGGCCTGCCGAGCAACCAGAAGCTGATCACGCCCGAGGCGCTGTCGGACTGGATCCGTACTACGGTGGCAGGGCACCGGCCGGACGCGGTGCTGGTCGCGGGGAACGGTATCCGGGCAGTGGGTGTCATCAACTCTCTGGAGAAGGAACTGGACTTCGCCGTACTGACGGCCAATCAGGTGCTGTTCTGGCATGCACTGCACCTGGCCGCCGCCGGCGAGGTGGCACGCGGGATCACGGACTACGGCAGCCTGTTCTCCGTCGCGCCCACGGACCGAGAGGCATGAGCCTGCTGCCGCCTGACGGTCATGTGGCGGACTTCGCCACCGCCGAGGGAGATACCTACCGCATTCCCCTGGTGTACTGGCGCGACGACGGCAGCTCGATGTACGGGATGGTCCTGTATCGGGGTTCGCTGCGCCGTGCCGACCAGGTGCCGGAATTCCGCCGCTACGCGATGGCTTCGGAGTTCGAAGGGCCCCGGCGCGGCCGATGAGGCGCCGCGGTTGGCGGCCGCAGAGAGATGGGCGGGGTGGCCCGCCGAGCTCGGACGGAATTGACCGTACGAGCTGTGGCGGGCTGCCGCCCACGGGCGAGACGTTCCGCTCTGCGAAATCCAGTCGGCCTCGCCCGCGGCCCGGTCCGTGGATGGTCACCGCAATCGGCGGAAGCCCGCTCAACTGCAACGGCTATCGCGCGGCTGGGTGATCCCCAACCACTCCTCGACTTCATCGAGCGGTCCATGGCCGGTGACGACGACGGAGAGACGGCGAATCTCAGCTACTGGGCATACTGGCTCGGGGCATTCACCCAACCCCAAGCCGATGACGTGGTCAGCGTGCCGGCCGCGTAGAGAGCCCGAGGCGAACCTGGCGCAAGTGGACGTTGATCGCGGCGATTTCGACGTCGACCTCGTCGCCGGGCCGCAGCTCGCTGCCCGCGAGATCGTCGTGCGGGACCAGGCCCACGATGCCCTCCTGCACTTCTACGAAAGCTCCCCACTCCATCACCTTGGTCACCCGGCCCGGCACGACGTCTCCGAGCCGCGTACGCGCCAACTCCCGCATCGGGTCGGGCGTCAGGTCCTTGAGCGAGAGCGAGACCCTCTCGCGTGACATGTCGACGCCCAGGACCGTGAAGGGCAGCTCCTCTCCCTCGCGGATCACGTCGGCCGGTGAGTCGACGGGGCTCCAGGACACCTCGGGAATGTTCATCTGCGCCTCTACGCCGCCCAGTTCCACGAAGGTGACACCGAAGCTCGCGATGTGGGAGACCACGCCGGCGACGACCTGGCCCCGCTCAAGGCCCTGGAGAAAATCGAGCCGTTCACCGTCCCGCAGGGTGAGCACCTCGCGTACGTCCGCCCACGCCGCCTCGCTCAGCAGCCCGCGCCACCTCGTGAACAGCCGCAGCAGCTCCCCGCCCCACCGCGCCCGGAACGCAGCGTCGCCCCGGGCCAGGTCGAGTTCATTGACCGCCGTCAGTTCGGCGAAGTCCTGCCGCTGAGCAAGACTCGGCGTGTACGTCACTCCCGTGAAGCGGTCGCGGAAGGCCGCGTCGGCGTCCGCGAGCGTTGCGTACGAAGCCGACCGGTCGCAGCTCGCGTAGAAGTACACGAGTGCCTCCGCCTCCGTGCCGATCACCGCCGCCAGCTCGGCCCGCCTCTCCAGTGGCAGCAGCCCGGTCGCGAAGCCGTCCGTGCCGTAGAACGCATGGCACAGGCCGGCCAGTTGGAGTTCCGGGCGGGCGCCCCACTCCGACAGGCGCTGCCGGACCCGGTCCAGGTGGGCGAGCAGTGTGCCGCCGGGGTGGTCCAGGTCTCCGGCGCCGCGGCTGCGCAGCAGTGCGGTTGCTTCTGTTGTGCTCCCCGATATGTCCACGAACACAAAAATACCCCGGAACCGAATTGACGGCCGGGGTCTTTCTCTGGGTATATTTGGTGTTTGAGTGTTCGCATGCGCTAAAGAACACAGAGAAGTTCAATAAAGGCACTGTATCGCGTCAGGAGCTGAATTGTCAACCGGGGAAATGCGGCAGGAACAACAATTCGTCTCGCTCGCCCACGAGCGGCTCGACCAGCTCAGGGCCGAGGCCGAAGCCGCCATGAACGCCACGATCGCGCAGGTCAGCACGGGTCGTCAGGCGCGTGTGGAACGCGATGTCGGCGTGCTCGAGCACTCCGCATCGCTCGCCACGCTGAATGCCGCCGATGCCGGGCTCTGTTTCGGGCGGATCGACCGGCGTGACGGAGTCACGTACCACATCGGGCGCACGGGAATCCGGCGGGACGATGCCGAACGGACTCCGTTGCTGATCGACTGGCGGGCTCCCGTCGCGCGGCCGTTTTATCTCGCGACCGGATATGAACCGATGGGGCTGCGCCGCCGCAGGCACATCACCACCCAGGGGCGCACCGTCACCGCCCTGCACGACGAGATCATGGATCTCGCCGACACCACCCGCACCGGATACGAGTCGCACGACGCCGACGAGGTGCTGCTCGCCGCACTGAACAGCGCCCGTACCGGCCGCATGGGCGACATCGTGTCGACCATCCAGGCCGAGCAGGACCACATCATCCGCGCCCCGCAGCGCGGCGTGCTCGTCGTCGAGGGCGGGCCGGGGACCGGGAAGACCGCGGTCGCTCTGCACCGGGCCGCGTATCTGCTGTACGCGTACCGCGAGCAACTGGCCAAGCGCGCCGTGCTGATCGTCGGGCCCAATCCGGTCTTCCTCGGCTACATCGGCGAGGTGCTGCCCTCGCTCGGTGAGACGGGCGTGCTGCTGGCCACGGTCGGCGAACTGTTCCCCGGCGTCACGGCCACGGGCACGGACAGTCCCGCGGCCGCGGCCGTCAAGGGCCGGGCGGACATGGCCGGCGTGCTGGCCGAGGCCGTACGGGAACGGCAGCAGGTGCCCGAGAAGGATGCGCCGATCGTCATCCGGCACGACGACGGGGATCTGCTGCTCGACTGGGACATGGCCGTCGAGGCCCGGCACAAGGCCCGTGAGACCGGTCTGCCGCACAACCTGGCCCGGCCGCACTTCGTCTTCCGGATCATCGACGACCTGACCACCCAGCTCGCCGACCGGATCGGCGCCGACCCGTACGGCGGCCCCAACTTCCTCGGCCCCGACGACATCGCCCAGCTCGGCAAGGGCATCGCCGCCAGCGCCGAGGTGCATTCCGCCATCGCGTCTCTCTGGCCCCCGCTCACCCCGGAGGGGTTCCTCGCCGAGTACCTGGAGAATCCGGCCCATCTGCCGGAAGACGATGCGGAGTTGATCCGGCGCACCAGCACCCCGCGCACCGCTACCGCGCGCACCGGCACCGCGTGGACCCCCGCCGACGTGCCCCTCCTCGACGAGGCCGCCGAGCTCCTCGGCGAGGACAACTCCGCCGCCCTGGCCGCCGCCGAGGCCGAGCGGGCCCGGCAGATCGCCTACGCACAGGGCGTTCTCGACGTCTCGTACGCCTCCCGTACCTACGAGTTCGAGGACAAGCAGGACATCGACGAAGACGCCTCCGAGGTCCTCGCCGCGCACGACGTCATCGACGCCGAGCGTATGGCCGAGCGGCACGAGGAGGCCGACCACCGCAGCGCCGCCGAGCGCGCCGCCGACGACCGGACGTGGGCCTTCGGGCACATCATCGTCGACGAGGCGCAGGAACTGTCGGCCATGGCCTGGCGGCTGCTGATGCGGCGCAGTCCGACCCGCTCGATGACCCTCGTCGGCGACCCGGCGCAGACCGGGGACCTGGCCGGCTGCGACTCCTGGCAGGAGATCCTCGCCCCGTACGTCCAGGACCGCTGGGAGCTGGCCCGGCTCGGCGTCAACTACCGCACACCTGCCGAGATCATGGAGTACGCATCCCAGCGGCGCCGGGTCACCGACCCCGCCTTCGAGCCGCCGCGCTCCATCCGCTCGACGGGGGTACCGCCCTGGGAGCGCACCCTGCCGCTCGGCGAGGTGGCCCGGCTCGCCGCCGAGGAGACCCCCGAGGAGGGCAGGCTCGCGGTGATCGCCCCGCGCGAGCGGCACGCCGAACTCGCCGGGCTGGAAGCGAACGACGGACCGCTGGATCTGTCCCGGCCCGTCGTGCTCATCGACCCCCGCCAGGCGAAGGGCCTCGAGTTCGACACCGTCCTCGTCGTCGACCCCGACCGGATGAGCGCCAACGACCTCTATGTGGCGCTCACCCGGGCCACCCAGCGACTCGGGGTCATCAGACCGGCCGCAGCCACACCGTAGCCAGCGGCGGCAGCGTCAGCTGGATGCTCCCGGGGCGGCCGTGCGACGCGACCGACTCGGGCTTCAGCGGGTCCGGGTTGAGCACGTCGCCGCCGCCGTAGCGGGCCTCGTCCGTGTTGAGGACCTCCGTCCACGCCTGAGCCGCGTCCGGCACGCCCAGGCGGTACTCATGGCGCACTACCGGCGAGAAGTTGCTCACGGCCAGCAGCGGGGAGCCGTCCGCGGCATGGCGCAGGAAGGCGAAGACATTGTCCTCGGCGGCGTCGCCCACCACCCAGGCGAAGCCCTCGGGGACGGTGTCACGCTGCCAGAGCGCGGGGGTCGCCGCGTACACCGTGTTCAGCTCGCGGATCAGGTCCCGTACACCCCGGTGGTCCGCCTCCGCCGCGTACGACGGGTCGAGCAGCCACCAGTCGGGGCCGTGGCCCTCCGACCACTCCGCGCCCTGTGCGAACTCCTGTCCCATGAAGAGCAGTTGCTTGCCCGGATGGGCCCACATGAAGCCCAGATACGCGCGATGGTTGGCGCGCTGCTGCCACCAGTCGCCGGGCATCTTGCTCACCAGCGCCTGTTTGCCGTGCACCACCTCGTCGTGCGAGATCGGCAGCACATAGTTCTCGCTGTACGCGTACACCATCGAGAAGGTCATCTCGTTGTGGTGGAACTTGCGGTGCACCGGCTCGTGCGCGACATAGCCCAGCGAGTCGTGCATCCAGCCCATGTTCCACTTCAGGCCGAAGCCGAGACCGCCGAAGCCGCCCGGGCCCACATGGTGGGTGGCGCGCGTGACCCCGTCCCAGGCCGTGGACTCCTCGGCGACGGTGACGACGCCGGGGCAGCGCCGGTAGACCGTGGCGTTCATCTCCTGCAAAAAACCGACCGCGTCCAGGTTCTCCCGCCCGCCGTGCTCATTCGGCGTCCATTCGCCATGCTCGCGGGAGTAGTCGAGGTAGAGCATCGATGCGACGGCGTCGACGCGCAGCCCGTCGATGTGGAACTCCTCGCACCAGTACACGGCGTTGGCGACCAGGAAGTTGCGCACCTCCTTGCGGCCGTAGTCGAACTCGAGCGTGCCCCAGTCGGGGTGCGCGGCCCGCGCCGGGTCCGCGTGCTCGTACAGCGGGCGGCCGTCGAACTGCGCCAGCGCCCAGTCGTCCTTCGGGAAGTGCGCCGGCACCCAGTCCACGATCACGCCGATGCCCGCCCGGTGCAGGGCATCCACCAGATGGCGGAAGTCGTCGGGGGTGCCCATCCGGGCGGTGGGGGCGTAGAAGCCGGTGACCTGATAGCCCCAGGAGCCGCCGAAGGGGTGCTCGGCGACCGGCATCAGCTCCACGTGGGTGAAGCCCAAGTCCTTGACGTACGCGGGTAGTTGGACGGCGAGCTGGCGGTAGGTGAGTCCGGGGCGCCAGGAGCCCAGATGCACCTCGTACACGGAGAGGGGGGACTCGTGGACCGGCCGGTCGGCGCGGTGTGCCAGCCACTCCTCGTCGTGCCACACATGGTGGGACTCCGTCACGATCGAGGCGTTGGCGGGCGGCACCTCGGTGCGCCGGGCCATCGGGTCGGCGCGCAGGGTGTGCGAGCCGTCCGGCCGGGTGATGTCGAACTTGTAGAGCGCGCCCTCGCCGACCCCCGGCAGGAACAGCTCCCACACGCCCGACGAGCCGAGCGAGCGCATCGGATACCCGGTGCCGTCCCAGTAGTTGAAGTCGCCCACCACCCGCACCCCTTGGGCGTTGGGTGCCCACACCGTGAAGCGGGTGCCGGTCACGCCCTGGTGCGTCATCGGGTGCGCGCCCAGCGCCCGCCACAGCTCCTCGTGCCGCCCCTCGCCGATCAGATGCAGATCGAGCTCCCCGAGCGAGGGCAGGAAGCGGTACGGATCCTGCACCTCGATCTCGATCCGGGCCCGGGTCCCGTCCGAAGCGTCGTCCGTGTCGCCGCCGATCTCGTCGTCCGACGCCTCGTCCGAGGTCTCGCCGCTGTCGTAGGCGACAAGCAGCTGGTACTCCGGGGCGGTGCGCAGTGGCAGCACCCCGGAGAAGAACCCGTCGCCGTCCTCGTGCAGTTCGGCCCGCAGGCCCTTGGCCAGCATGGTCACCGACCGTGCGAACGGACGCAGTACGCGCAGCTCCATGCCGCCGCGCACCGAGTGCACCCCCAGCAGGGCGTGCGGATCGTGGTGGGAGCCGGCCAGCAGCCGCCCCCGGTCCCCGTCCGCGAGCGGGCGGGCGGCCCGCACTCCATGGCTGGCCCCGGTGCGCGGACGTGGCGCCGCGCTCTGCCGGCGGCCGGGCCCGGTGTCGGACGTCCGCTTGGGCCCATCGGGGTCGGAGGAATTACGGGACGGGGGTCGGGCGGTCACGGGGGTCGGCCTCCTTGGGCAGTGGGATTCAGGTGAGGGCGGCGAGGCGGTCGATCGCCGCCATCGGCACCGGCAGCCAGTCGGGGCGGTGCCGGGCCTCGTAGACGACCTCGTACACGGCCTTGTCCGTCTCGTAGGCGCGCAGCAGTTCGGGCTCGGCGCGTGGATCGGCGCCGTCTGCCTCGGCATAGCCCTCGCAGTACGCCGTACGGCAGCGCTCGGCCCAGGCCGGGTTCCACGGGCGGTGGGTGCGCGCCGCGTAGTCGAACGAACGGAGCATGCCCGCGACATCGCGCACCGGGGGCTGCGGCCTGCGGCGCTCGCCGAGCGGGCGCGCGGGCTCGCCCTCGAAGTCGATGACCGACCAGTGGCCGTCGCCCCGCGCGCCGCCGCCGCGCAGCGTCTGCCCGAGATGGAGGTCGCCGTGGACGCGCTGGGCCCGCCAGGAGCGGCCGCGCATGCCCAGCGTGGCGATGGCGTCGAAGGCCGCGCGCAGCCGGGGTGCGTACGGCTGCAGGGCGGGCACCGCCTGCGCGGCCGCCTCCAGACGCTGGGTCATCGCGGCCGCCAGGTGCTCCGTCTGCGGCCGGGTCAGCATCACCGTGGGCAGTTCGCCCGCGAGCGCGGTGTGCACCTCGGCGGTGACCCGGCCGAGTGCGCGGGCCTCGTCGGCGAACGAGTGCCCGCCGGCCAGCGAGTCCAGCGCGAGCAGCCAGCCGTCCCGCGAGCCGCGCAGGAAGGGCTGCAGCACCCCGAGGGTGTACGGCTCGGGCGCGGTGGTCTCGTACCAGGCGACGGGCGCGGGCACCCGGCTGCACCCGGCGCGGGCCAGCGCGAGCGGCAGCTCCAGATCGGGGTTGGGGCCGGGTTGCACCCGGCGGAAGAGCTTGAGGATGTACGCATCGCCGTAGACCAGCGAGGAGTTGGACTGCTCGGCCTCCAGCGGGCGGGCGGCCAGGCCGCCGGGGATGGCCGGGGCCACCTCGGACCGGTCGAAACGCAGCGGCCCGAGCGCGCCCGGCGTACGCAGCCGCTCCAGGATCAGATCCGCCAGCCGCGGGTCGTGCAGGCCCTCGTAGACCGTGCGCCCGGCCAGCGGACCCTCGGTGAGATGGCCGATCAGCGCGGGCGCGAGATGCGGCGGCAGTGTCGTGCGTACGCCGAGGAGCAGTTGGTAGCAGTCCTGCGCCGAGGGGGCGGGCAGCCCCGGCTGCTGGACGCGCAGCAGCAGATGGAGCAGTCCCGGACCGGGCGCCGAGTCCAGGGGCAGCAGCTCGGTCGCGGAGACGAGCGAGAAGCCGGTGACGGGGTGCCCCTTGCCGGCGAACCACCGCTGCCTCGGCAGCCAGCTGTGCAGGAGTGGGGCGAGTGACGGGAGAAGAGCGACGGGAGTCCGGGTGGATGCAGCCTCCGACATGGCATCGCGTCCTTTCCCCGAGATGCACTCCAATGGCGCTGTATGCGCAGAGTGTCCCGGATTACAGCAGTGGCTGTCCGGCGGCGCGCGGGGATGAAGGGGAGAGTGCCCGGTGCGGGGCGGCGGAAACCGCCCCGCGGGAGGTACCTCTCGTTACACGTGCATCATGTGGCGCCGGCGTCCTTCCTCAGCCGGAACCAGTAGAAGCCGTGGCCGGCGAGCGTCAGCAGATAAGGCCACTGGCCGATGGCGGGGAAGCGGACTCCGCCGATCAGCTCCACCGGATGCCGTTCGGCGAAGGCGCGCAGATCGAGCTCGGTGGGCTGCGCGAACCGGGAGAAGTTATGCACGCAGAGCACGAGATCGTCCTTGTACTCGCGGGTGAAGGCGAGCACCGCCGGGTTCGACGAGGGCAGTTCCGTGTACGAGCCGAGCCCGAAGGCGCGGTTCTGCTTGCGGATCTCGATCATCCGCCGGGTCCAGTGCAGCAGCGAGGACGGGGACGCCATCGCCGCCTCCACATTGGTGACCTGGTAGCCGTAGACCGGATCCATGATCGTGGGGAGGTAGAGCCGGCCCGGGTCGCAGGAGGAGAAGCCCGCGTTCCGGTCCGGGGTCCACTGCATCGGCGTCCGCACGGCGTCCCGGTCACCGAGCCAGATGTTGTCGCCCATCCCGATCTCGTCGCCGTAATAGAGAATCGGCGATCCGGGCAGCGACAGCAGCAGCGCCGTGAACAGCTCGATCTGGTTGCGGTCGTTGTCCAGCAGGGGCGCGAGCCGGCGGCGGATGCCGATGTTGGCGCGCATGCGCGGGTCCTTGGCGTACTCCGCGTACATGTAGTCGCGCTCTTCGTCCGTGACCATTTCGAGCGTGAGCTCGTCGTGGTTGCGCAGGAAGATGCCCCACTGGCAGTTCTTCGGGATGGCCGGGGTCTTGGACAGGATTTCTGAGACCGGGTAGCGGGACTCGCGCCGTACGGCCATGAAGATCCGGGGCATCACAGGGAAGTGAAAGGCCATGTGGCACTCGTCGCCGCCGGCCGGAAAGCTGCCGAAGTAGTCGACGACGTCCTCGGGCCACTGGTTGGCCTCGGCGAGCAGCACGGTGTCGGGGTAGTGCGCGTCGATCTCCTTGCGCACCCGCCTGAGGAAGGAGTGGGTGGCGGGGAGGTTCTCGCAGTTGGTGCCCTCCTCCTGGTACAGGTAGGGCACGGCGTCGAGACGGAAGCCGTCGATGCCCAGGTCCAGCCAGAAGCGCAGCGCCGAGATGATCTCCTCCTGCACCGCGGGGTTCTCGTAGTTGAGATCGGGCTGGTGGGAGAAGAAGCGGTGCCAGTAGTACCGCTTGCGTACCGGGTCGAAGGTCCAGTTGGACGTCTCGGTGTCCACGAAGATGATCCGGGCGTCCTGGAACTGCTTGTCGTTGTCCGCCCAGACGTAGTAGTCGCCGTACGGCCCTTCGGGGTTGCTGCGGGACTCCTGGAACCACGGGTGCTGGTCGCTGGTGTGGTTCATGACGAAGTCGATGATGACGCGCATGCCACGCTGGTGCGCGGCGTCGACGAACTCCACGAAGTCGGCGAGGTCGCCGAAGTCGGGGAGGACCGCGGTGTAGTCGGACACGTCGTAACCGCCGTCCCGCAGAGGGGACTTGAAGAACGGTGGCAGCCAGAGGCAATCGACCCCCAGCCACTGCAGATAGTCAAGTTTGGCGGTGATGCCCTTGAGGTCGCCGATGCCGTCGCCGTTGCTGTCCTGGAAGGACCGCACCAGGACTTCGTAGAACACGGCCCGCTTGAACCAGTCGGGGTCGCGGTCCTTGGCGGGGGTGTCCTCGAACTTGTCGTGGACGGGCTCGTTGACGATCATGATGTGGGTGACCCTCCGGTCGGCGGGGACGGTCGCAGGACGACGATGTGCGCGGGCGTGACACCCGGCTCGAGGCGCACATAGGTGGCTCTGCCCCAGTGATAGGTCTCGCCGGTGAGCTCGTCGCGCACCGGCGCACTCTCGTGCCATTCGAGGCCGAGGTGCGGCATGTCCAACGAGACCGTGGCCTCCTGGGTGTGGTGGGGGTCGAGGTTGGCAATCACGATGACGGTGTCGCCGGTGTTCGACCCCGAAGGGCTCCCGGCGGATTTCGAATACGCGATCACCGCCTCGTTGTCGGTGTGATGGAAGTGGATGTCCCGCAGCTGCTGGAGAGCGGGGTGGCGGCGCCTGATCCGGTTGAGCGCGGTGATCAGGGGCGTGATGGTGCGGCCCTCGCGCTCCGCCGACTCCCAGTCCCGCGGTCGCAGTTGGTACTTCTCCGAGTTCAGATACTCCTCGCTCCCGTCCCGCAGGGGAGCGTTTTCGCACAGTTCGTAGCCCGCGTACACACCCCAGGAGGGCGACATGGTGGCGGCCAGTACGGCCCGCACCTCGAAGGCCGGGCGGCCGCCGTGCTGGAGGTAGGCGTGCAGGATGTCGGGCGTGTTCACAAAGAAATTGGGACGCATGTACGAGGCGGCGTCGCCGGACAGCTCGGTGAGGTAGTCGGTCAGCTCCTGCTTGGTGGTACGCCAGGTGAAGTACGTGTACGACTGCTGAAAGCCGATCGCGCCCAGGGTGTGCATCATCGCCGGACGGGTGAATGCCTCGGCCAGAAAGACCACATCGGGGTCGGTGCGGTTGATGTCCGCGATCACCTTCTCCCAGAAGACGACGGGCTTGGTGTGCGGGTTGTCGACGCGGAAGATCCGTACACCGTGGTCCATCCAGAAGCGCAGCACCCGCAGGGTCTCGTTGACCAGACCGCGCATGTCCTTGTCGAACGCGATCGGGTAGATGTCCTGGTACTTCTTTGGCGGGTTCTCGGCGTACGCGATGGTGCCGTCGGCGCGGTGGTGGAACCACTCGGGGTGCTTGTCGACCCAGGGGTGGTCCGGCGAGCACTGCAGCGCGAAGTCGAGGGCCACCTCCATGCGCAGGTCCCGCGCGGTCTCGACGAAGTGGTCGAAGTCGTCGAACGTGCCGAGGTCGGGGTGGAGCGCGTCGTGGCCGCCGTCGGCGGAGCCGATGGCCCAGGGGACGCCGACGTCATGGGCCGCCGGGGAGAGGCTGTTGTTCGGGCCCTTGCGGAACGTGGTGCCGATGGGGTGGACGGGCGGCAGATAGACGACGTCGAAGCCCATCGCGGCGACGGCGGGCAGCCGTTCGGCGGCGGTGCGGAAGGTGCCGGAGACGGGCGGGGCGCCTTCCTCGACGACGGCGCCCTCGGAGCGCGGGAAGAGCTCGTACCAGGAGCCGAAGAGCGCCCGGCGGCGCTCGACCTGCACGGTCAACGGGCGGGAGCACGTGACCAGTTCGCGCAGTGGGTGGCGGGTAAGGGCGGCGGTGGCGTCGGGGGCGAGGGCGGCGGCGAGCCGGGCGGCGGCGGACCGATCCTCGTCGCGCAGCGCGTCGACGGCGGCCAGTACGGCCTCCCGGCCGTCGCGCTTGGGGACGTCGGCGGCGGCCCGCTCGTACAGCTCCGCGCCCTCGGCGAGGACCAGAGCGGTGTCGATGCCGGCGGGGATTTTGATCTGGGCGCCCCGCCGCCAGGTGGCGACGGGGTCGCTCCACGCCTCGACGGCGTAAGTCCAGCGCCCCTCGGCGTCCGGGGTGACGTCGGCGCCCCACCGGTCGGTGCCGGGGGCGAGCTCGCGCATGGGGGTCCAGGGCCCGGGGTGCCCGCTAGGGTCGCGCAGCACGACATTGGCGGCGACCGCGTCATGGCCTTCGCGGAAGACGGTGGCGGTGACCGGGAAGGTCTCACCTTCCACGGCTTTCGCGGGCCTCCTGCCGCAGTCGACTTGAGGGCGGACGTCGAGGACGGGGATGCGACCGATCATGGGATCACCTGAGGGCTGAGCGGGCAGGGCGGTTTGAGCGGGTTGTTCCTTTTTGTGGGGCTGGTGGGTTCTTTGTAGCTGCTCAGTCGACGACTGGCGGGCTGCGGGCATGGCCGCTCCTGTCCGCGTTCACTCGGGTGGGCGGAAGAATGTTGAGAAGCGTGCGGTGGCCCCCGTACCGAATGAGCCTTCCCACGGTCTTCGGGTGGGCAATCCGGTGCTTTGTTAACTACTAGGACGTAGGTGCTCGCACAAGAGAGGAGGGACGCGGAGAGACCGGCCGCGTCCTGATGACGAGGCCGGTCCCAGTGGTCCGGTTCTGCTTCCTACGCGCCCCAGCTCGGCTCGGGCCTCGTTCGGCTCACGGCTGCTCACCCGACCACATCTGCCACGGCTGGCGTGCCACCCACTCGTCCACCTCGGCCGGCTTCAGCGACAGAGCCGCCGCCGACTCCCCCTGGTCGCCGGCCATCAGGCCCGGCTCCAGGCCCGTCGCCATGTAGTGGTAGATCCCCGCCACCCCGGCCGCCGACTCCCGGCCCAGGATCTGTGCGAGTCCCTGCTCGAAGACGGCCGGCTCCAGATGGACGTAGCGGATCTCGCGGCCCAGACCCTGGCCGAACGCCTTCGCCAGCTCGTCGCCCGTCAGTGTCTGCGCGCCGCCGATGTCGAACGTACGGCCCGCCACGCCGTCCACGGTGAGCGCCGCATAGACCGCCTCCGCCAGGTCGAGGTGGGAGATCCACGCCGTGGGCGCGTCGGCGGGCAGCGGATAGGCGAGCACGCCCTCGTTCACCAGGGCCGGGCCGTTCCACGGGCTGAAGAGGTTGTCCAGATAGATCGGCGGACGTACCACCACCAACTCCACGCCGCTCTGCGCAAGGCTCTCGCGGAACACGGTCTCCGCCAGGCGGCGCGTCTCGAAGGCCGCCACATTCGTTGTGCGGTCCGGGACACGGGTGTTGGAGTTGTAGACGAGCCGCCGCACGCCCGCCTCGCGCGCCGCCTTCGCGATGTGCTGGGCGTACCGCATGACCTTCTCGGCCTGGTACACCAGAGGCATCATCACCGCCGCGTGCGTGGCCCCCTCGAAGAGCTGGCGTACGTCCTCGTAGCGCCCGAGGTCGCCGCCCGCGACCGAGACGCCGGGGAGCTCCGGCCGGTCCGCCTCTGGTTTGCGGCTCAGCGTGCGTACCCGGTGGTTCCGCTCCGCCAGCAGACGGGCCGTCGCACCGCCCTGGAAGCCGGTCGCCCCCACGACCGCTACGCGCATCGGATTGTGATCGGACATGAGTCTGAAGAGCCCTTCGATAGGGTGTGGCTGCTGCCGTGAACGGCTCTTCCAGGCTCGCTTCGGCGGCTTCGGCCGATCAATTAACAAACCGGGGCGGGGGTTGAAGGATCGTCCATGGAACCGACGGAGCGCGAAAGCGAGGATCTCCTCAGCGAGCTGCTCAAACCCCTGCGTCTCACCGGGGTCTTCGACAGCCGCTGGCATGTCCGCGCCCCCTGGGCCATCGAGGGCGACGCAGAACAGAGCTGCGCCGTACTCCACTTCATCACCCAGGGCGGCTGCTGGATCACCGGCGAGGACCAGCCCCCGATCGAGATGCACGAGGGCGACCTCGCCGTATTCCCCACCGGGACCGCCCACCGGCTCGCCGACCGGCCCGACCGCCGGGGCCTCGCCCTGGCCGCCGTGCTGCCCGAGCGGGCCCCCGGCACCTCGGGCGAGATCCGGATCGACGGAGAGGGCCCCGAGAGCAGGCTGCTGTGCGCGGGGCTGCACTACGACGCCTCCGCGGCCACCGGCCTCTACCAGGCGCTGCCCTGGGCACTGGTGCTGGATCGCACCCAGGTGGACAAGGAGCCGCTGCTGCGGGACACGCTGCGGCTGCTCGCCGCCACCGACCGCCCGGTCGGACCCGGCGACCGGCTGATCACACTGCGCGCCTTCGAGATGGCACTGGTGCTCGCGCTGCGGCCGCTGCTGCGCGAACTCGCCCGCAACCCCTCAGCGCTGCCCGTGTTACGCCATCCCGGCATCAGCAAGGCGATGGTCATCATCGCCACCCGGTTCGCCGAGCCCTGGACCATCGAGTCGCTCGCCCGCGAGGTCGGCATGTCCCGCTCCGCGTTCACCGCCGCTTTCCGGGAGCTCGTCGGCGAGGCGCCCGCCCGGCATCTGACCGGCCGTCGGATGCAGGAGGCGGCCCGGCTGCTGGCCGAAACCACGCTGCCCCAGTCGGCGGTGCCGGAGCGCGTCGGGTACCACAGCGCTGTCGGCTTTCACCTCGCCTTCCGCAAGTGGTACGGCATGACGCCGGGAGAGTACCGAACGGGAAGCCCCTCAACTGCATCACTGGCCGGTTCTTAATCACCGCTGGACGGTCGTTCATTGCCCAGCGTCCATGGCTGGAGCGAGGCTCGGCTGTGTCGGGGGACATTCCGTTTGAGGAGAGACGTTGACCAGGTCCGGCCATGAATACCTCGAATCGCTCCAGGACGGGCGAGAGGTGTGGCTCGACGGCGAGCGCGTCAAGGACATCACCACTCACGCCGCGTTCCGCAACACCGCCGCGTCCGTCGCGCACCTGTACGACCTGGCGCACGACCCCGTCCACCGCGACGTACTCGTATCCGGCGGCGTCCACCGCACCTACGCCGTGCCGCGCAGCTACGAAGACCTCGTCGGGCGCCGCAGGGCGTACAAGGTGTGGGCCGAGTCGAGCTTCGGTTTCCTGGGCCGTACGCCCGACTACATGGCGGGCGGCGCCGCGGGCTTCGCCGCCGTGCCGCACATCTTCACCACCGACACCTTCGACGGCGCCGCCAACGCCCTCGCGTACCACCGCAGGCTCGCCGAGGGCGGTCTGTACTGCGCGTTCACCATCACCAACCCGCACTCGGGCAAGGGAGACGACGACCTGGTGGTGCGGGTCGTCGAGGAGAAGGACGGCGGGATCGTGGTGCGCGGCGCCAAGATGATCGGCACCGGCGCGGTCTTCGCCGACGAGGTGATCGTCGGCACCATCGAGCCGCTCGCCCCCGGGGACGTCGACCACGCCCTCTGCTTCTCCGTCCCGGTCGACACCGGCGGGCTGAAGTTCGTCTCGCGCACCTCGTACGAGGCCCAGGCGCGTGGCGTCTTTGACAATCCGCTCTCGTCCCGCTTCGACGAGAACGACTCGCTGCTGGTGTGCGACGACGTCTTCGTGCCCTGGGAGCGGGTGCTGACCTACCGCAACGTGGAGGCCACCGCCGCCATGTGGTGGCAGACCCCGGCCTACCTCAACTTCGTGCACCAGGCCGCCACCCGCTTCTGGACCAAGCTCGAATTCCTCACCGGCCTCGCCATCCTGCTGACCCGGGCAGGCGGCACGTACCAACTGCCGCCCGTGACCCAGGCGGTGGGACGGCTCCTCGGCATGGTCGCCCAGGCCAAGGCCTTCGTACTGGCCGCCGAGGCCTCGTACGAACAGGTCGACGGCGGCCGCGGCGGGGTGATGCCGGGGACGGAGATCTCCTATGCCCAGCGCATCATGGCCGGCGAGCTGTATCCGCGTGCCGTCCAGGAGATCAAGCAGCTCGCGGGCGGCTCGGTCATCCAGCTGCCCGCCTCGGCCGAGGACCTGCTCCACCCCGAGATCGGCCCGGTTCTCTCGACATATCTGCGGGCGCCCGGCACCGCGGCCGAGGACCGGATCAAGCTGCTCAAGCTGGCCTGGGACGCGCTCGGTTCGGAGTTCGCCGCGCGCCACGAGCAGTACGAGCGCTTCTACCACGGCGCCCCGCATGTCTATCTGACCATGCAGACATGGGCGGGCGGCGCCGAGAGCTGCGAGAACCTGGCCCAGAGCTGTCTCGACGGATATGGCCTGAGCCTTGGGACCGGCCAGTGACCTCGGCCCGCCCGGGTGCCGCCTGGGACCGGCCAGTGACCTCGGCCCGCCCGGGCGCCGCGCTCGCGCTGCTCGCGTCCACCCAGCTACTGCTGATCATGGACACGGCGATCATCAATGTCGCGCTGCCGTCGGTCGGCGAGGACCTCGGTTCCGGCTCGGCCGGACTGTCCTGGGTGGCAAACGCCTATCTGATCACCTTCGGCGGGCTGCTGTTGCTCGGCGGCCGCGCCGCCGATCTCCTCGGCCACCGGCGGCTCTACCTCACCGGCCTCGGCCTGCTGGCCGCCGCCTCCGCGGCCGGGGGCCTGGCCGGGACCGAGGGCATCCTCATCGCCGCGCGGGCCGTGCAGGGCATGGGCGCGGCCCTCGCCGCCGCAGCCGCCTTCGCGCTGCTGCTGGGCCTCTTCCCCGACGGGCCCGCACGGCACAAGGCACTCGGCGCGTTCGCGGCGATGGGCGGACTCGGCGGCGTCACCGGCACCGTGCTCGGCGGTGTGCTCACCGATCTGTTCGGGTGGCGTTCCACGTTCTGGCTCAATGTGCTGCTCGGCCTTGTCCTCGCGGCACTGGCACTGCGCGTTCTCAACGGGGGGACGCGCAGCGCCGGTGCCGGCTTCGACATCGGCGGAGCGCTCACCGCCACCGGCGGCCTGGGCCTGATCGCGTACGCACTCGTCGGCGCGGGTGAGGCGGGCTGGACCGGCCCGCGCACCCTCGCCGCGGGCGGCGCGGGACTCCTCCTGCTCGCCGCATTCGCCGTACTCGAGTCGCACATCGCCCGCCCACTGGTGCCGCCCGCAGTGCTCCGGCGCCCCGCACTGCGTGACGCCAACATCCTCAGCGCGCTGGCCCAGATGGCACTGTTCCCGATGTTCTTCCTGGTCAGCCTCTATCTGCAGAGCGTGCTCGGACAGACCCCGCTGACCGGCGGCCTCGGACTGCTGCCGCTGTCGCTGGTCGTCGTCGCCGTCGCACCGGGGACCGGCCGCCTCATCCACCGGATCGGGCTCAGGCCCGCCATGACGCTCGGCTTCGCACTCCTCTTCGCGGGAATGATGTGGCTCGCGCTCGCACTCACCGCCGACGGCACCTTCTTCACCACCGTCCTCGCGCCCAGCCTGGTCATCGGCGTCGCCCTGCCCCTGGTCATGGTCACCACCAATGTGGCCGCCACCGCCGAGGCGGCGCCCGAGGAGACCGGACTCGCCTCCGGACTCATCAACACCAGCCAGCAGTTCGGCTCGGTCCTCGGGCTCGCCGTCCTGGTGGCCGTCGCCACCGCCGGGCATGGCGCGACGGTCGCCGCTCAGACGGCCGGCTTCCGCTCCGCGCTGCTGGTCGCAGCCGCCTTCGCGGCCCTGGCCGCCCTGCTCTCCGTACGGCTTCGGCTGCCCGTGCCCGCCATGGCGCCCCCGCGCCAGGACCGTGTGGGCGGCGCCTTGGAGTGACCGTGTGAGGCGAGAGCGTGCGGCATACGCGCACGCAGGCGGCGGAAGCGTCCGGTGACCGCGTGACGCGAGCAACCCCGCATTCCACCCATTGAAGTGACATTGCCCGAGGGGGGCATTCCGTTGACCCTGTACGACCTAGTCGCGCCCGGTCCCGATCTCAGGGGCGAACCGCGCTACCGGATAGCCGAGATACGTGCGGCCGATCCGCTCGGCGCCGACGCCCTGCTCGCCGCACTGCCCGCGATGAATGCCGACGCCGATGTGCCCGCGCTCACCGTCGCCCTGCGCACCCTGGTGCCCGACCCCGACCGGGTCGCCGTCCTCGCCGTCACCGACGCGCTCGCCGCGATGCGCGACCTGGGCTTCCTCCTCGGCTCGCTCAAACGGCACGGCACCGAGCCCGTCGCGGCGGTCCCTGAAGTCCTGCCGGTGCTTCAGGAGCTGGGCAGGCGCACCGACATGGTGCCGCGCGACACGGTGCACCACTACACGACGTGGAACCCCCTCGGCGCCCGGCAGCGCATGTACACCGGCCACCCGATGGAGGGCAATCTCCAGGACGCGGTCCGGATGGTCTTCCCCAGCCTGGTGGCCGCTCTCGACACCTGCGCCGAGCTCGCCCGGAGGGAGCCGTACGAACCGGGCTTCTCCCTCGCGCTCGACCGCACCGCCCAGCATGTGCAGTCCATGGTCGACTCCATCGACTTCACCGTCGCCAATGTCTCCCCGGTCTTCTTCGCCAAGGAGATGCGCTCCTACTTCGAGGAGATCGACATCGCGGGCGTCGACTACCTCGGCCCGGCCGCCGCCCAGGTGCCGCTCTGGCTGGTCGATCTGACGCTGTGGCAGAGCGACCGCAGCAACCCCGCCTACGACGCGTTCCTCGACGATTCGGTGCAGTACAGCCTCCCCTCCTGGCGCGACCACTACGCCGCGCACAGGGGCGGCACCTCCGCGGTCTCCAAGCTGTCCGCCGCCATCAGCTGGGAGGACGCCGAGCGGCTGCCGCCGCAGCTCGCCGCGTCCGCTGTTTCCCTCACGCGCGTGCTGCGCATCCTCAAGACCTTCCGCGCCCGCCATATGACCATCGCCCGCAAGGCGTACAGCGAGGACGTGCGTCAGTATGAAGTGGGCAGCGGAGGGGCTCCGATCGAACTTCTACGCGCGGTGCTCGACCTGACCCGGGACAACGAGACCCTCGTGCGCCAGTCTGCCGAGCGGCCGCGGACCCCCGTCGCCTGACCGTCCCCAGGAGGTCCTCCCCATGCCCCACATAATGATCGCCGGCGGTGGAATCGCCGGTCTGACCGCGGCACTCGCCCTGCACACCGCCGGATTCCAGCGCATCACCGTCGTCGAGACGGTCCGCGACATGCAGCCGATCGGCGCCGGGCTGAACATCATGCCCAACGCGGTCCGCGAACTCGACGCACTCGGCCTGCTCGACCGGCTCGAAGAGCGCGCCGTACGCACCCGGGAACTGCGCTACTACCACTGCAGCGGCGGTCTCATCTCCCGCGACCGGCGCGGCCTGGGCGCCGGTTACCACTGGCCTCAGCTCTCCATCCACCGCGGCGAACTCCAGCTCGCGCTCGCCGAGGCGGTACGCACCCGGCTCGGCCGCGGAGCTTTGGTCGGCGGCGTCAAGGTCACCGGCGTCGAACCGCTGCCCGACGGCAGACCCCGGGTCCAGCTGGAGCACCGCGACGGCGCCCGGCGCGGCAAGGCATCGCTCGAACCCGATGTCCTCATCGGAGCCGACGGCATCCGCTCGGCCGTCCGGGCCGCGCTCAACCCGGACGAGGGCGAACCGCCGTGGAACGGCATGCTCATCTGGCGCGGCGTCTCCCGGATACCCGCCCACCGCATCGGCACCTTCATGTTCATCGCGGGCGACGACCGCCGCAAGGCCGTGGTCTACCCCATCACCGAGCCCGCCGGGGACACCGGCGAGGTGCTCGTCAACTGGGCGCTCGTGATGCCGGCCGACTCCGTCGAGGACGCCTGGCGCGGCGACTGGAACCGGCGGGTCCCCGTCGAATCGTTCCTGCACCACTACGAAGGCTGGGAGTTCGACGGAGTCAGCGTCCCCGACGTGGTCCGGGCGGCCGACACCGCGTACGAGTACCCCATGGTGGACCGCGAACCGCTCGCGCGCTGGTCCCACGGCCGTACGACGCTGATCGGCGACGCGGCCCACGCGATGTACCCGGTCGGCTCCAACGGCGCGACCCAGTCCATCGTCGACGGTCGCGCCCTCGCCCATGCCATGGCGCTGCACACCGACCCCGCCGACGCGCTCGCGGCATTCGAGGCCGAGCGCAGGCCCGCCATGACCGAACTCCAGCAGTCCAACCGGCAGCTCGGCCCCGAGGTCGTCATCAGCCTGGCCCATCAGCGGGCCCCCGGCGGCTTCAGCGACATCGACGAGGTGATCCCGCAGGCGGAACTCGCCGAGATCGCCGCCCGGTACGCGGCCACTGGAGCCTTCGACCCGGGGACCGTCAACCGCGGGTCCCCGTACGACCTGGCGATGCGTTCGCCGCGCTGAATGCCCCGGCGAGCGCCCCTCGGACGGCCGCGCGCCGTGGTTGCGGAGGGCGGGGTACAGATACCGTCATGGGTGACGGAAAGGACGCACACCGTCGTGCGTCCCCTCGGATGCGTACCTCCCCTGCAAAGGTGGAACCTGTGAAGGCCATTCGTCGATTCACCGTCCGCCCCGTCCTCCCCGAGCCGCTCCGGCCGCTCAGCGACCTCGCGCGCAATCTGCGCTGGTCCTGGCATGCCGAGACCCGAGACCTCTTCCAGTCCGTCGACCCCGAGGAATGGCAGGCGGCGGGCGGCGACCCCGTACGGCTGCTCGGGGCCGTATCCGCAGCCCGGCTCACGGAACTGGCCGGCGACCGGCCGTTTCTGCGCCGGCTGGCCGCCGTCGCCGACGACCTGGACGACTATCTGCACGGACGCAGGTGGTACCAGGCGCACAGCGGCGCCGGCGCACCCGAGGGAACCGAATTCCCTGCCGCGGTCGCCTACTTCTCGCCCGAGTTCGGCGTCACCGCCGCACTGCCCCAGTACTCCGGCGGTCTCGGCATCCTCGCCGGCGACCATCTCAAGGCAGCCAGCGACCTCGGCGTACCGCTGATCGGCGTCGGGCTGCTCTACCGGCACGGCTACTTCCGCCAGTCCCTGTCCCGCGACGGCTGGCAGCAGGAGCACTATCCCGTCCTCGACCCGAACGAGCTTCCCGTCAGTCTGCTGCGGGAGCCCGACGGGACACCCGCCCAGGTCTGTCTCGCACTTCCCGGCGGCCGCTCGCTGCGTGCGCACATCTGGGTCGCGCACGTCGGTCGCGTACCGCTGCTGATGCTCGACTCGGACGTCGAGGAGAACGGCTCGGGCGAGCGCAATGTCACCGACCGGCTGTACGGCGGCGGCAGCGAGCACCGGCTGCTCCAGGAGATGCTGCTGGGCATCGGCGGCGTACGCGCGGTGCGTACCTACTGCCGGCTGACAGCTCACCCCGAGCCCGAGGTGTTCCACACCAACGAGGGGCATGCCGGCTTCCTCGGCCTGGAGCGCATCCGCGAGCTCGGCGAGTCACCGCAAGACGGCGGCCGGGGGCTGGACTTCGACGCCGCTCTCGAATCCGTGCGCGCCGGGACCGTGTTCACCACCCACACCCCGGTGCCCGCGGGCATCGACCGTTTCGACCGGGAACTTGTCGCCCGTCACTTCGGCGAGCGCGGGGAGCTGCCCGGGGTCCCGGTCGAGAAGGTGCTCCAGCTCGGCATGGAGACCTATCCGGGTGGCGAGCCCAACCTCTTCAACATGGCGGTGATGGGGCTGCGGCTCGCCCAGCGCGCCAACGGGGTCTCCACCCTCCACGGCGCCGTCAGCCGCGGCATGTTCGCCGGGCTGTGGCCCGGCTTCGACGCCGAGGAGGTGCCGATCACCTCCGTCACCAACGGCGTGCACGCGCCGACGTGGGTGGCGCCCGAGGTGTTCCGGCTCGGCGCGCGCCAGATCGGCACGAGCCGCGCCGAGGACGCCCTGTCCGTCGGCGGCCCGCAGCGCTGGGACACCATCACGGACATCCCGGACGCCGAGATCTGGGAGCTCCGCCGGGAGCTGCGCGAACAGCTCGTCATGGAGGTGCGCGACCGGCTGCGTGCCTCCTGGCGGCAGCGTGGCGCCGGCGCCGCCGAACTGGGCTGGATCGAGGGGGTCCTCGACCCCGATGTGCTCACCATCGGCTTCGCCCGCAGGGTCCCCTCGTACAAGCGGCTCACGCTCATGCTGCGCGACCGGGACCGGCTGATGGAGCTGCTGCTGCATCCGACCAGACCGATCCAGATCGTTGTCGCGGGCAAGGCGCATCCGGCGGACGACAGCGGCAAACGCCTCGTACAGGAGCTGGTGAAGTTCGCGGACGACCCGCGGGTGCGGCACCGGATCGTCTTCCTGCCCGACTACGGCATGGCGATGGCAAAGAAGCTCTACCCCGGCTGCGACGTGTGGCTGAACAACCCGCTGCGACCGCTCGAGGCGTGCGGGACGAGCGGGATGAAGGCGGCGCTGAACGGCTGCCTCAATCTGTCCGTCCTGGACGGCTGGTGGGACGAGTGGTTCGAGCCGGACTTCGGCTGGGCGATCCCGACCGCGGACGGCTCGGCGACCGACGAGGACCGCCGGGACGAGCTGGAGGCGGCCGCGCTGTACGAGCTGATCGAGAACCGGGTCGCGCCGCGCTTCTACGACCGTGGGGTCGGCGGACTGCCCCAGCGCTGGATCGAGATGGTCCGCCGCACTCTGTCCACGCTCGGCCCCAAGGTGCTCGCGGGCCGCATGGTGCGCGAGTACGTGGAGCGGCTGTACGCCCCCGCCGCCCAGGCCCACCGGGCCCTGGACGCGGACACGGCACGGGAGCTGTCGGCCTGGAAGGCACGGGTGCGGGTGGCCTGGCCGCAGGTGGCCGTCGACCATGTGGAGGCCCTTGAACAGGCCGCGGCATCCGGCACGGCGGAGCTCGGCGACACGCTCGCGCTGCGGGTGCGGGTCGCCCTCGGCGGACTCCAGCCGGACGATGTGGAGGTGCAGGCGGTGGCGGGCCGCGTCGACTCCGACGATGCGATCGGCGACGCGCAGACCTCGCCGCTGAAGCCGGCGGGCGGCCCGGACCTGGAGGGCCGCTGGGTGTACGAGGGGCCGCTCTCCCTCGGCCGCACGGGGCCCTTCGGCTATACGGTGCGCATTCTGCCCGCGCATCCGCTGCTGGCGGCCAGCGCGGACCTGGGTCTGGTCGTGCTGCCGACGGAGGCGACGGGGGAGGGTGCGGGAGTACTGATGCGCTGAAGGGTGGCGCAGTGCGCTGATCCGTGGTGCGGACGGGCCGAAGCCCGTCCGCACCACGCCTTTTTCACGGCGTGAAGTCAGAGTCTTGACGTGCCCATGGGATGGCCTTAGTTTCCTGAGCCACCGCAGAGTTCACTCTCCCGCCCAACGTTCATATGGGTGAACCCAGTTGACCACCCCCACACCCCCGGAAGGCAAACCCCCATGCGTACCGGATCACGCGCCCTGCGCAGACCGAAGGCGCTGCTGTCGGCGCTCGCCGCCGTCCTGGCAGGAGTGCTGGCCGCCGTACTGGCGGCCCCGGCCTCGGCCGTGAAAGACCCCGCTCAACAGGCCGCGAAGGCGCAACAGGCCGCCGCACCCGGGAACTTCACCCACCCCGGGGTGCTTGTCAGCCGCCCCCAGCTCGACTTCGTCAAGGCCAAGGTCAGGGCCGGAGCCCCGCCCTGGAAGTCCGCCTACGACCAGATGCTCGGCAGCAAGTACGCCTCCCTCACGCGCACCGCCAAGCCCCGAGCCGTCGTCGAGTGCGGCTCGTACTCCAACCCCAACCACGGCTGCACGGACGAGCGCGAGGACGCGATAGCCGCCTACACCCTCGCCCTCGCCTGGTACATCGGCGGCGACAGCCGCTACGCCAAGAAGTCGATCGAGATCATGGACGCCTGGTCCGCCGTGATCAAGGACCACACCAACAGCAACGCCCCGCTGCAGACCGGCTGGGCGGGCTCCTCCTGGCCTCGGGCCGCCGAGATCGTCAAGTACACCTACAGCACCTGGCCGAACTCGGCCCGCTTCGGCACCATGCTGCGCAATGTCTACCTGCCCAAGGTCATCGGCGGCTCGCAGTCCAACGGCAACTGGGAGCTGAGCATGATGGAGGCGGCGATCGGCATCGCCGTCTTCCTGGAGGACCGCGGCGCGTACGACAAGGCCGTCGCCAAGTTCCGCGGGCGCGTCCCCGCGTACATCTATCTGACCTCCGACGGCTCCCTGCCCAGGACGGCGCCCGGCTCCGGCCTGGACACCCGAGAGAAGATCATCAAGTACTGGCAGGGCCAGTCGACCTTCATGAACGGGCTCGGCCAGGAGACCTGCCGCGATCTCACCCACACCGGATACGGCTTCTCGGCCATCTCGCACATCGCAGAGACCAGCCGCATCCAGGGGCAGGACCTCTACCCGGAGATCGCCGACCGCTTGCGGTACGCGCTGGGTCTGCACGCCAGGTACCAACTCGGCGAGCCGGTGCCGGGCAACCTCTGCAACGGCAGCCTCAAGGACAAGCTCGGCCCGGTCACCGAGGTCGGCTTCAACGCCCTGCACACCCGGCTGGGCTTCGACATGAGCAACACCCAGCGCCTCACCGAGCAGCAGCGGCCCGCGGGCTCCAACAACCTGTTCGTCGCCTGGGAGACGCTGACCCACGCGAACAACCCGACTTAGGGCGGGCCTGTCTTCCGGGTGGCACGAAACGAGCCACAGTTCGAAACGGCCGCGGCGACCGCCAACTACCCTCTGCCAACACCCTGTTCACAATTGGGGAGTCCGACCCGGACCTCGAAACACTCTTCGAGTTCGGGCTCCACCGAACCCTTGACGGCATCGCGATGATGATCGGCGAAACGTCCGCTTAACGAACATGACCATTCGGGCAACGGACGAATTCTGGCCAACTTGTTGACGCGCTCCTGACAGATGGCAGTGATTGCTGTCACTCTTCCCCCGATCCACGCTCCACATGCTCCGCATGCTCTGCCCGGCCGGCCCACCCAGTCGCCCGGTACCCCCCTCGCAGAAGGAGTTCGCGTGAGACCCACGCCTCGCCGCCGCACCACCGCGACCGGAGCTCTCATAGCCACCGCCGCCCTCCTGGCGGTCGGATTCCAGACCGGCACCTCCGCAGCCGAACCGGCGTCAACCGCCGCACCGGCAGCGGCGAAAGCAGGCAAGGCCAACCCCGGCGCCCTGCCGTTGAACCTCAGCCCGGCCCAGCGGGCCGAGCTGATCCGCAAGGCGAGCGCCACCACGGCGGCCACCGCCAAGGAACTGGGCCTCACGGCCCAGGAGAAGCTCGTCGTACGGGACGTCACCCAGGACCGCGACGGCACCACCCACACCCGCTACGAGCGCACCTACGCCGGCCTCCCGGTGCTCGGCGGCGACCTGCTGGTCGCGGAGACGAAGGCCGGTGCGACCGAGTCGGTCACCAAGGCTTCGGCCGCGGTCCTCAAGAACGTCGACACCAGCGCCGATGTCGCCCCGGCCACCGCCGAGAAGCAGGCGCTGGGCGCGGCCAGGGCGGAGGGCTCGGCGAAGGCCAAGGCCGACCGCGCGCCCCGCAAGGTGGTCTGGATGGCGCAGGGCAAGCCGACGCTCGCGTACGAGACCGTCGTCGGCGGCCTCCAGCACGACGGCACCCCGAACGAGCTGCACGTCGTCACCGACGCGACCACCGGCAAGAAGCTCTTCGAGTGGCAGGGCGTCGAGAACGGCACCGGCAACACGCAGTACAGCGGCTCGGTGACGGTCGGCAGCGTGCAGTCCGGCTCCACGTACAACCTCACCGACACCGGGCGCGGCAGCCACAAGACGTACAACCTGAACCACGGCAGCAGCGGCACCGGCACCCTGTTCTCGGGTTCCGACGACGTCTGGGGCAACGGCCAGGCCTCCGAGCCCGAGACCGCGGGCGCGGACGCGGCCTACGGCGCCGGGCTCACCTGGGACTACTACAAGAACGTGTACGGCCGTTCCGGCATCCGCGGTGACGGCGTCGGCGCGTACTCCCGGGTGCACTACGGCAACGCCTACGTCAACGCGTTCTGGCAGGACAGCTGCTTCTGCATGACGTACGGCGACGGCTCGGGCAACGCCAAGCCGCTCACGTCGATCGACGTCGCCGGGCACGAGATGACCCACGGTGTCACCGCCGCCACCGCGAAGCTCGTGTACAGCGGCGAGTCCGGCGGCCTCAACGAGGCGACGTCCGACATCTTCGCCTCGGCTGTCGAGTTCTACGCCAACAACGCCACGGACAAGGGCGACTACCTCATCGGCGAGAAGATCGACATCAACGGCGACGGCACCCCGCTGCGCTACCAGGACAAGCCGAGCAAGGACGGCGCGTCCAAGGACGCCTGGTACTCGGGCATTGGCAACATCGACGTCCACTACTCCTCGGGTCCGGCGAACCACTGGTTCTACCTGGCCTCCGAGGGCAGCGGCCCCAAGACCATCAACGGCGTCAACTACGACTCGCCGACCTCCGACGGACTGCCGGTGACCGGCATCGGCCGGGACAAGGCCGCGCTGATCTGGTACAAGGCGCTCACCACGAAGTTCAACTCCACGACCAACTACGCGGCGGCGCGCACCGGCACCATCGCGGTCGCGACGGAGCTGTACGGAGCCACCAGCGCCGAGGTCAAGTCCGTGACCGACGCATGGGCCGGCATCAACGTCGGCTCCCGTCCCGGCGGCGGCGACCCCGACCCCGGCACGGTCTTCGAGAACACCGCCGACGTCTCCATCCCGGACAACGGCGCCGCGGTCACCTCTTCGGTCACGGTCACCGGCCGTACGGGCAACGCCCCGAGCACGCTCAAGGTCGGCGTGGACATCATCCACACCTGGCGCGGTGACCTGGTCGTGGACCTGGTCGCCCCGGACGGCACGGTGTACAACCTGAAGCCGTTCAGCTCCTCCGACTCGGCGGACAACGTCCAGGCGACCTACACGGTCAACGCCTCCTCCGAAGTCGCCAACGGCACCTGGAAGCTGCGCGTCCAGGACAAGGCCGCGTGGGACACCGGCTACATCAACAGCTTCAAGCTCACCTTCTGAGGCTGCTGAACCTGTCGTACGAGGCTGCCCGGGGGCATCTGCCCCCGGGCAGCCTCCGCGTTTCGCCCGACGACGCACTTCCTCCGGAGCCGATCGCCGCGAAGTAGTCCGCCGGTGCTCACGCAATCGCGGATCCTGCACCTGGCTCACCCCACCAGACTGTCGCGCCACGCCCGGTGCAGACCCGCGAACCGGCCTTCCCCGCCGATCAGTTGATCCGGTGCGCCGTCCTCCACGATCCGCCCGTTCTCCATCACAAGGACCCGGTCCGCGATCTCGACCGTCGACAATCGGTGGGCGATCACGACGGCCGTACGCCCGTGCAGCACCGTGTCCATCGCGCGCTGCACCGCCCGTTCGCCCGGGATGTCGAGCGAACTCGTCGCCTCGTCGAGAATCAGCACGGCCGGGTCGGCGAGCAACGCGCGTGCGAAGCTCACCAGTTGCCGCTGACCGGCGGAGATCCGGCCGCCCCGTTTGCGTACGTCAGTGTCGTACCCGTCCGGCAGACCGCTGATGAAGTCGTGCGCGCCGATCGCCTTCGCGGCCCGCTCGATCTCCTCGCGGGAGGCGTCCGGCCGCCCGATCGCGATGTTCTCGGCGACCGTTCCGGAGAACAGGAAGGCCTCCTGGGTCACCATCACCACGCCGCGCCGCAGTTCGGGCGTGGACAGCGCGCGCAGGTCGACGCCGTCGATCAGTACCCGCCCCTCGCTCGGGTCGTAGAAACGGGCCAGCAGCTTGGCGAGGGTGGACTTGCCGGCGCCGGTCGAGCCGACCACGGCGACCGTCTGCCCGGCCGGGATCGTCAGATCGAAACGGGGCAGCACCTCGCCGCCGGTGCGGTAGGCGAAGCGGACGCCCTCGAAGACGACCTCGCGACCGGGGTGCTCGCCGTCGAGCGCGGGCAGCTGCGCGGGCTCCCGAGCCTCGGGCACGGACGGGGTCTGGGCCAGCAGCCCGGCGATCTTCTCCAGCGAAGCCGCCGCGGACTGGTACGAGTTCAGGAACATCCCGAGCCGGTCGATCGGGTCGTACAGCCGCCGCAGAAAGAGCACGGCGGCGGCCAGCACACCGAGCGCGAGCGTCCCGTCGGCGACCCGGTACGCGCCCCAGAGCACGATCCCAGCGACCGCGGTGTTGGCGACGATCCGCGAGCCGACCACATAGCGCGCCATCTCCATCAGGCTGTCGCCGTTGCTGCGCTCATGGCGGTGGTTGAGTACCCGGAAGTCCGCGTCGTTGGCGCGCTCGCGCCGGAAGGCCCGCACGGGGCGGATGCCGTTCATCGTCTCCGCGAACTTCACGATGACCGCGGCGATCGCGGTGGAGCGGACGCTGAAGACGACGCCGACACGGCGCTGGTAGCGGCGGACAAGCAGATACAGCGGTACGAAGGAGAGCACCGCGAGCCCGCCGAGTCCGAGGTCGAGCCAGAGCAGCATCGACGAGATGTAGACGAAAGCGAGAACGACCGTGATCAGCTCCTGGAGCCCTTCGCCGAGCAGCTCACGCAGGGACTCCACGTCTGCGGTCGAACGGGAGATCAGCCGTCCCGAGGTGTAGCGCTCGTGGAAGTCGACGCTCAGGGCCTGGGCATGGCGAAAGATCCGGCCGCGCAGGTCGAGAAGGACGTCCTGATTGACTCGGGCGGCGGCGGTGATGAAGCAGTACTGGAACAGCCCGGCACCGAGCGCGCACACGGCGTACCCGACAGCGACGGCGATCAGCGGTCCGTAGTCGTGTGCCCGGAAGGCGGGCACGCCGCGGTCGATGGCGTACGCGACGAGAAGCGGCCCGGCCTGGACGGTGGCCTGCTGGAGCAGCAGGAGCAGCCCGGCGAGTGCGACGCGCGCGCGGCGGGGCGCGAGGAGGGACCGCAGCAGGGCGCCGGTCGCGCCCTTGGGCGTGGGCAGGGCATCCCGGTCGAAGGGATCGTCCCCGCCGGACGCGGGCGTCCGCTGCTGTGGCTGCTCCGGCTCCTCCGGCTGCTCGACGGGCGGCGCGGCGGTCGTCGACGACGTCATCGGACACCTTCCTCGGCGCCTGCTTCCACGCCGGACATGAGCCACGCGTATTCGGCATTCGTACGCAGCAGTTCCTGATGTGTGCCCACCGCCGCGATGCGGCCCTGCGAGAGCAGCGCCACGCGGTCCGCCAGCATCACTGTCGACGGGCGGTGCGCCACCACCAGAGCCGTCGTGTCCTCGAGCACCCTGCGCAGGGCCGCCTCCACCAGTGCCTCCGTATGCACGTCGAGTGCTGAAAGGGGATCGTCGAGCACCAGGAAGCGCGGTCGGCCGACCACGGCCCGGGCCAGCGCGAGGCGTTGGCGCTGGCCGCCGGAGAGGCTGAGGCCCTGTTCGCCGACCTGGGTGTCGAAGCCCTGCGGCAACGAGCCGACGAAGCCGGCCTGGGCGATGTCGAGCGCCCGCTCCAACTCCGCTTCGCCCGCTGCTTCCCCGGTGCCCATCAGGACGTTCTCGCCGACGCTCGCCGAGAACAGCGTCGGCTCCTCGAAGGCGACGGACACCAGCTCGCGCAGCCGCTCGCGCGGCATCGCGGCGATGTCCTCGCCGTCGAGCGTGATCCGCCCCTCGGTCACCTCGTGCAGCCGCGGTACGAGCGCGGTGAGGGTGGTCTTTCCGGAGCCGGTGCCGCCGACGAGGGCCATGGTCTCGCCCGGCCGCACGCGCAGGTCGATTCGGGCGAGCACGGGCGTGGAGTCCGCTGGTGCGTCGGGATAGCGGAAGATGACCCCTTCGAACGCCAGACCCGCTGCCCCGGACGGCCCCGTCTCGGCGGGCACCACGCGCACTTCCGCGGACGGCCCCGTCTCGGCGGGCGCCAGGCGCGTTTTCGCGGACGGCAAGGCTTGCGCGAAAGCGTCCGACTCCTCCTTCGCGTCCATCACCTCGAAGTACCGCTCGGTCGCTGTCGCCGCCTCCTGGCTCAGCGCCAGCAGAAAACCGATCGAATCCACCGGCCACCGCAGCGCCAGCGCCGTCGACAGGAAGGCCACCAGCGTGCCCGCGGACAGTTCGCCGTCCGCGACCTGGACCGTGCCCAGCACCAGTGCCGCGCCGATGGCCAGCTCGGGGATCGCCGTGATCAGCGCCCAGATGCCGGCCAGCAGCCTCGCCTTGCCGAGCTCGGTGCCGCGCAGCCGCTGCGAGAGCTCCCGGAAGGCGCGGGCCTGGCTGCGGTGGCGGCCGAAGCCCTTGATGATGCGGATGCCGAGCACGCTCTCCTCGACGACCGTCGTCAGATCGCCGACCTGGTCCTGTGCCTGCCGCGCGACGATCGAGTACCGAGACTCGAAGAGCCAGCAGAGAATCACCATCGGCACGATCGGCGTGAGCAGCACCAGCCCCAGCGTCCACTGCTGGGCCAGCAGAATGACGATCCCGACGAGGATCGTCGTCGCATTGACCAGCAGGAAGGTCAGCGGGAACGCCAGGAACATGCGCAGCAGCATCAGGTCGCTCGTGGCGCGCGAGAGCAGCTGGCCCGAGGGCCACCGGTCGTGGAAGGCCACCGGGAGCCGCTGCAGATGCCGGTAGAGGTCGGCCCGCATCGCCGCCTCGACCCCCGCGAGCGGCCGTGCCACCAGCCATCGCCTGAACCCGAAGAGCACCGCCTCGGCGATCCCCAGTAACAGCAGCGCCAGCGCCCCCAGCCAGACCCCGCCGGGGTCACGGCCCGCGACCGGGCCGTCCACCATCCACTTCAGTACGAGCGGAATGACCAGGCCCAGACAGGAGGCCACGACGGCGACAAATGCCGCACTGAACAGGCGAGTTCGGATGGGGTGTACATACGGCCACAGCCGCAGCAGCGTGCGCACGGCGGACCGGTCCTTGGCAGTTGCGTGTGTTCTGGGCATCAGTTGCGAGCCTACGGTTCACCACTGACAGCGCTCATGTGGTTTTCCGGGGGCATCGGCCGGCGCCGAGCACCTCCTACGTCCTGACCTTCAGCAACAGCACCGACCGGGGCGGCACCGTCAAGGTCTCGCCGCCCCGGTGCACCGTCCCCGGCGCCGAATCCTGGTCCTCCCGCGAGGTGTCGACCACCAGCTCGTAGGCCTGCGCCCAGGGCGGCCCGGGGAGCTGGAAGCTCACCGGGCGGTCCGCCGAGTGCAGGATCGTCAGGAAGCTGTCGTCCGTCACCTCCGCGCCACGCGCGTCACGTCCCGGGATGTCGCGGCCCGACAGATAGAGCGCCAGGGTCGACGCCGGTGCGTACCAGTCCTGTTCCGTCATCTCTCTGCCGTGCGGCGTGAACCAGGCCAGGTCCCGCAGGCCGTCCGCCGCATGGGCGCGGCCCGAGAAGAAGGCGCGCCGGCGCAGCACCGGGTGAGTGTGGCGCACGGCCAGCAGCCGGGTGGTCAGCTCCAGCACCCCGCGCGGTCCCGGGCGCTCCAGCAGGGACCAGTCCAGCCAGCTCACCTCGTTGTCCTGGCAGTACGCGTTGTTGCTGCCGCCCTGCGTACGGCCCATCTCGTCGCCCGCGACCAGCATCGGCACGCCCGTCGACACGAGCAGAGTGGTCAGCAGGTTGCGCACCTGGCGCCGCCGCAGCGCGTTGATGTGCGGATCGTCCGTCTCGCCCTCCGCGCCGCAGTTCCAGGACCGGTTGTCGTTCGTGCCGTCGCGGTTGCCCTCCACGTTGGCCTCATTGTGCTTCTGCTCGTAACTGACCAGGTCGCGCACGGTGAACCCGTCGTGCGCGGTGACGAAGTTGATGGAGGCGTACGGCCGCCGCCCGCCCCAGGCGTACAGATCGCTGGACCCCGAGAGCCGGTATCCAAGGTCGCGTACGTCGGGCAGCGCGCCGCGCCAGAAGTCCCGTACGGCGTCCCGGTACCGGTCGTTCCACTCGGTCCACAGCGGCGGGAACGCGCCCACCTGGTAGCCGCCATTGCCCACGTCCCACGGCTCGGCGATCAGCTTGACGCGCCGCAGCACGGGGTCCTGGGCGATGACCGCGAGAAAGGGGGAGAGCATGTCGACGTCGTGCATGGAGCGGGCCAGTGCCGCCGCCAGGTCGAAGCGGAAGCCGTCGACACCCATCTCGGTCACCCAGTAGCGCAGCGAATCGGTGATCAGCCGCAGCACATGTGGCTTCACCACATGCAGGGTGTTGCCGCAGCCGGTGTAGTCCGCGTACGCCCGGGCGTCCGACTGGAGCCGGTAGTAGCCGCGGTTGTCGATGCCGCGCAGGGACAGCGTCGGCCCCAGCTGACCCGCCTCCGCAGTGTGGTTGTAGACCACATCGAGGATCACCTCGATCCCGGCGGCGTGCAGCGCCCGCACCATCCGTTTGAACTCGCCGACCTGCTCACCGCGGGTACCGCTCGCCGAGTACGCGGCATGGGGCGCGAAGTAGCCGATGGAGTTGTAGCCCCAGTAGTTGCGCAGCCCGCGCTTGAGCAGATGGTCCTCGTGGGCGTACTGGTGCACGGGGAGCAGTTCGACCGCGGTGACTCCGAGCCGTACGAGATGACCGATCGCCGCCGGATGCGCCAGGCCGGCGTAGGTGCCCCGCAGCTCGTGCGGAATCCCGGGATGCAGCTTGGTGAAGCCGCGCACATGGAGTTCGTAGATGACCGAGTCCGCCCACGGGGTCTTGGGCCTGCGATCGTCCGACCAGTCGTCGTCATCGTGGACGACAACGCCCTTGGGTACGAACGGGGCCGAGTCCCGGTCGTCGCGCACGGTGTCGGCGACATGCTGCTGCGGCCAGTCGCGCACATGCCCGTACACCTCGGCGGGCAGCTCGCAGTAGTCGTTCCCCCGGCCCGCGTCCACCGCGCGTGCATACGGATCGAGCAGCAGCTTCGCCGGATTCCAGCGGGCGCCGGTCCACGGGTCCCAGCGCCCGTGCACCCGGTAGCCGTACCGCTGTCCCGGCCGGATCCCGGGCACGAAGCCGTGCCAGATCTCATGGGTCAGCTCGGTCAGCGGCAGCCGCGTCTCCACCCCCGTGTCGTCGAAGAGGCACAGCTCGGCCGCCTCCGCTCCGCCCGCCCAGAGCGCGAAGTTGGTCCCCGCGACCCCGTCGGGGCCGACCCGGAAACGGGCCCCGAGCGGCGTCGGCGCGCCCGGCCACACCGACAGCCTGCGGGTGTCCGGCTCCCGATGGCGGCCGTTGACGCCGGCCGTGGTTCCGGCCGTGTCCCCGGCCGTCAGGAGTGGGCCGGGAAGGTCGCCCGGCACCTCCTCCTGCACTGTCTCCTGCTCGGCTGCGCTCGACACCTGCCGGCCTCCCGCGGCTCGTCGGGCCCCGCTGACGTGAAGGGGCTCACGGCGTCCCGGCCGCAGCGTCCCACGCGTGGTCCTCCCACCTGTTCTGCCCGCGCTGCTCTTGTCCCAACATGCCCCTGCGCTCACGTTTCCCCTGGAGGGGCGTGGTCGTTGGGCGGTATGTGAAACACGTACTGAAGCGGGCACGGCAGGGCATGACCTTCGCCCTGGCATGGGCAGGACTGATGGCCGGGCTCACCGGCTGCACCGGCGGGGACCTCGACATCGGCAACAAGCCGCGGTCGGCCGAGGAGGTCATCCGAGTGACCCCCGAGGACGGCGCGAAGGGGGTCGGCCCCCGGGGCCCTCTCGAGGTGCGACTGCCCAGCGGGCGTCTCGAGCGGGTCAAGGTGGTGCAGATCGAGGATGCTCAGCCCACCGAGATCCACGGCCTGATCTCCGAGGACGGCCTGCGCTGGACTCTGGACAGGGGTACCCGGCTGGACCTCGCCGCCAAGTACAGCGTCGACGTGGTCGCCCTGGACGCGCACGGCCGTCGCTCGGCCCGCCACACCACGTTCACCACCCGGGTCCCCGAGCGCCGGTTCATCGGCTACTTCAAGCCGGAGAACCGCGCGACCGTGGGCACCGGAATGATCGTCTCGTTCGACTTCAACCGGGAGATCGAGGATCGTGCGGCCGTCCAGCGCGCCATCCGCGTCAGCTCGGAGCCGCCGGTCGAGATCGTCGGCCACTGGTTCGGCAAGGAGCGCCTGGACTTCCGCCCGCGCGAGTACTGGAAGCCGGGCACCAGGGTCACGGTCGACCTGCGGCTGCGCGACGTCGAGGCGGCGCCCGGCGTCTACGGCATCCAGCAGCGGACCGTCGCCTTCACCGTGGGCCGCTCGCAGGTCTCACGGGTCGATGCGGCGGCGCACACCATGGAGGTCCGGCGCGACGGGGGGATTCTGGCGAAGGTGCCGATCACGGCCGGGGCGCCCAAGTCGACCACGTACAACGGAAAGATGGTGGTCACGGAGATGTTCGACGTGACCCGGATGAACGGTGCGACGGTCGGCTTCAAGAAGCGGAACGGAAAGGGCGAGTACGACATCAAGGACGTTCCGCACGCCATGCGGCTGACCGACTCGGGCACCTTCATCCACGGCAACTACTGGGCCGCGTCCGACACCTTCGGCTCGGTGAACGTCTCGCACGGCTGTGTCGGACTGCGCGATGTGAAGGGCGGCAGTGAGGACACCCCGGCCGGCTGGTTCTTCGACCGGACCCTGATCGGTGATGTGGTCGAGGTGGTCAACTCGAAGGACAAAAAGGTCGATCCCAGCAATGGCCTCAGCGGCTGGAACCTGGGCTGGCCGGAGTGGAAAGCCGGTTCCGCGCTGAACTGACCCTCGCCAGGACCTCGCTGACCTGCTGGACCCGCACCGCTTCAGATGAGCTCCCCGGACAAGTTGGGACTGAACGGTGACATTCGTGGGGACGATCCACTACCCACGGTGTGATTATCTATCGCCGTGCGTGCGTGAGGCGCGCGGGGGTGCGGGCCGTGGCGGGGCCAGGCCGTGCGAGGGGAGAGACCATTTTGAACGGGCAGCCGATATCGGGGGCGTCGGCCAGGGGCTTCGGCGGGCGCAGGCGTGGGGGCGCCGCTGTGCCGGCTCTGGTGCTGGGGGCGCTGCTGGTGCTTGTGACGGCGTGCGGGGGCGGCGACGACAAGGGCGGCGACGGCAAGGGCGGTAAGGACGGCGGGCAGGTCGGGAACGCGGCCTCCCAGGCGGTGGTGACCATCGCGCCCAAGGACGGCGCCTCCTCGGTCGCCACCAGCGGTGTACTCAAGGTCACCGCGGCCAAGGGCAAGCTGATCACGGTCACGGTCCAGGACGACAAGGGCGCCGCGATCGAGGGCAAGGTCGCCGCGGACGGCGCCAGTTGGCAGCCGCTGCAGCATCTGGCGGGCTCCACCAAGTACAAGGTGCACGCGGTCGCGAAGGACGCGGACGGACGTGAGTCGGCGAAGGACACCACCTTCACCACGCTCGTACCGAAGAACACCTTCCTCGGGCAGTACACGCCCGAGGACGGTGCGACGGTCGGCGTCGGCATGCCGGTCTCGATCAACTTCACCCGCGGCATCACCAACCCGGAGGCCGTCGAGAAGGCCATCAAGGTGACCGCGGTGCCGGCGGTGCCGGTCGAGGGCCACTGGTTCGGCAACGACCGCCTCGACTTCCGCCCGGAGAAGTACTGGGCGGCGGGCACCAAGGTGACCGTGAAGCTCAATCTGGACGGCGTCGAGGGCCGCCCCGGGGTGTACGGCAAGCAGTCCAAGACGGTGAAGTTCACCATCGGCCGCAGCCAGGTCTCCACCGTGGACGCGAAGGAGCACCGGATGAAGGTCGTCCGGGACGGCAAGGAGATCAAGGACATCCCGATCACCGCGGGCGCGCCGTCGACCACCACGTACAACGGCGAGATGGTCATCAGCGAGAAGTACAAGGTGACCCGGATGAACGGCGCCACCGTCGGCTTCGGCGGCGAGTACGACATCAAGGACGTGCCGCACGCGATGCGTCTGTCCAACACGGGCACGTTCGTGCACGGCAACTACTGGGCCTCGTCCGGGACCTTCGGATCGGCGAATGTCAGCCACGGCTGTGTGGGCCTGCGGGACGCACGGGGCGCGGGGGACAGCAGCACCCCGGCGGCCTGGTTCTTCGACAGCTCGATCATCGGCGACGTGGTGATCGTGAAGAACTCCAAGGACAAGCAGATCTCCCCGGAGAACGGCCTGAACGGCTGGAACATGTCCTGGGCCGAGTGGACCAAGTAAAAGCTTCGCCCGCCGGGCCCGGTGCTGTGAGCAACAGCACCGGGCCCGTTCGCGTTAACGGGGACTAACCTCGCCTTCATGACTGTTTCTCTCGAGGTCTCCGAAGGCGTCGGCACCATCCGTCTCGACCGCCCGCCGATGAACGCGCTGGACATCGCCGTCCAGGACCGGCTGCGCGAGCTGGCCGAGGAGGCGACCCGCCGCGACGACGTACGGGCCGTGATCCTGTACGGCGGCGAGAAGGTGTTCGCGGCCGGCGCGGACATCAAGGAGATGCAGGCCATGGACCACGCGGCGATGGTCGTACGGTCCCGGGCCCTGCAGGACTCCTTCACCGCCGTCGCCCGTATCCCCAAGCCCGTCGTCGCGGCCGTCACCGGCTATGCACTGGGCGGCGGTTGCGAGCTGGCGCTCTGTGCCGACTTCCGGATCGCGGCGGACAACGCCAAGCTCGGCCAGCCGGAGATCCTGCTGGGCCTGATTCCGGGCGCCGGCGGCACCCAGCGGCTGTCGCGGCTGATCGGTCCCTCCAAGGCCAAGGACCTGATTTTCACCGGTCGCATGGTGAAGGCGGACGAGGCGCTGGGACTGGGTCTGGTCGACCGGGTGGTCCCCGCCGCCGAGGTGTACGAGCAGGCGCGCGCCTGGGCCGCGAAGCTGGCGCAGGGGCCGGCGCTGGCGCTGCGTGCCGCCAAGGAGTCCATCGACGCGGGTCTTGAGACGGACATCGAGACGGGCCTGGCCATCGAACGGAACTGGTTCGCGGGCCTGTTCGCGACGGAGGACCGCGAGCGCGGGATGCGCAGCTTTGTGGAGGAGGGTCCGGGTAAGGCCAAGTTCCTCTGAATTAAGTCCTGTTGGGTGCTTGCGCATCCGGCGTCAACCCTGTGTGTGGCTTAGCTGAGTCTTAAGACAGCCTTAAGTCCCCGCGGCCCGCTGCTCTTTGTGATCATTCGCAAGCAAGGCGTCAGGGCAGCTCAGGATGGGTATCAGGGTTGGTATGAGGCCACAGTCATATGCCAACAGGTCCCCCCGGAACGTCTGGTTCCGGGGGCCCTATTCCGCTGGAACGGCCCCGTCGGTCACTCTTTGCGGCCATGATGGGGGCATGGCGGGCCTCGAAGGTGTGGAACAGCCGCGGCAGCGCGGCAGCTCTGCCGCGGCGCGGTGGGCGCCAGTGGTCGAGGACGAACAGGCCCTCAAGGCGCTGGAGTTGTTCGGCAACCCCACGGACGAGGAAGTGCGACTTCCCTCCCGCCCCGAGTCCGCCGCCACCGCCCGGCGACTGACCCAGTGCGTTGTGCTGCGTCAGTGGGCGCTTCCCGCGCAGACCGCCGAGCACGCGGTGTTACTGGTGTCGGAGCTGGTGGGCAACGCGGTACGCCATACCGGCGCGCGGGTCTTCGGGTTGCGGATGCTGCGCCGCCGTGGCTGGATCAGGATCGAGGTCCGCGATCCCTCGCGCGGTCTGCCGTGTCTGATGCCGGTCCAGGAGATGGACACCAGCGGCCGCGGGCTCTTCCTCGTCGACAAGCTCTCCGACCGATGGGGTGTGGATCTGCTGCCGCGCGGCAAGACCACCTGGTTCGAGATGCGGGTCACCGACCGCTGACACACAGAAGCCCCCTGAACGGGGGCTTCTGCGGAGCGCCGTGGATCGGGGGGGTGTATCCACGGCGGCCTTCGACGACCTCGCCCGGGTCAATGGGGGTCGTATCACCGACTATGGCAGACGGGGGCTCTCTCGCCAAAAGTCCTTACACGGATATAAGTCGGCAAACAGCACCATGTTCGAAATGGATCGTAGGTGAGATGGGCCACCCGCCTCATAAATGGTGAATAGAAATGGGATCGGGCGGGTGATTCATTGATTTCCTTGCCTGTCGGGTGATGTCGGCAGCGATGACCGGCAAACGTCCCGAATTGGGTCAATCGTTATATTTGGCCCACTTCGCCCCTACTGTGCTTTCCCGTGACCCCGAGCTTTCCCGTGACCCCGATCGACCGCCGCGGCGCACTGCGCGCCGGAGCGGGAGCCGTCGCCGCGGGCGCCCTCGCCTCGGGCTGTACCGGCAGCGGTCCCGCTCCGGCGTCCCCTGCCGCCCCGGCCCCGCCGTCCCGTTCCGCCCGTTCTGCCCGCCCGGCACCCGCCCCCCGTCGCTTTCCCGGACAGCCCGCCCAGATCACGCACGGCCCGCGCGAACGCGACGGGGTGGCCCTGACCTTCCACGGCCAGGGCGACCCGGCCATCGCCCAGGCCCTGCTCGCCGAGGCCGAACGGGTCGGCGCCCGCATCACCGTGCTCGCCGTCGGCAGCTGGCTCGACCAGTACCCGCGGATCGCCCGCCGGATCCTCGACGGCGGCCATGACCTCGGCAATCACACCCAGCGCCATCTGGCCGTCTCGACGATGCCCGAGACCGAGGCATACGCCGAGATCACCGACTGTGCCGAAAGACTGCGCCGGCTCACCGGCTCCGTCGGCACCTGGTTCCGCCCCTCCCGTGCGAAGGACGCGACCCCTCTCGTCACCAGACTCGCCGCCCGGGCGGGCTACCCGCACGTCCTCTCGTACGACGTCGACTCCCTCGACTTCACCTCACCCGGCGCCGAAGCCGTCATCGGCAATGTCACCGGGCAGATCCAGCGCGGATCGGTGGTGAGCCTGCACTTCGGCCATGCGGACACGGTCGCCGCACTGCCCGCCATCCTCGACGACCTCCACCGCCGCGGGCTGCGCGCGGTCACCACCACGGAGCTGCTGAGCTGATGCACCCGACCACTTCCCTCGCCAAGAGGACCCCCCGGCGTACCGCCAGGAGAATCGCCATGAGGAGCGCAACGCGGGCCGCGGCGCTGTTCGCCGGCGCACTGCTCGCTCTCCTCGCGGGCTGCAGCTCACCTCCCGCCAGGACGGAGGCGCTCGACACCAAGGCCGCGGTGCCGCCCGACAGGCCGAAGAAGGCCGCCCCGGCCGGGCTTCCCGGCATGCCTCCGGTGCTCGACCCGAAGGACATCTACGCGGCGGACCGGCCGGGTCAACTCTCGCCGGTGGTCCGGGACTTCCCGTCCCGGGTGTACGTCCCCAACACCAACTCCAACTCCGTCTCGGTCATCGACCCCACGACGTACAAGGTCATCGAGACGATCCCGGTCGGTGTCCAGCCGCAGCACGTCGTCCCGTCCTGGGACATGAAGACGCTCTGGGTCAACAACAACCGCGGCCATACGCTCACTCCGATCGACCCGGCCACCGGAGTCGCGGGCAAGCCGGTCGAGGTGCACGACCCGTACAACCTCTACTTCACGCCCAACGGCAAGTACGCCATCGTCATGGCATCGCTGGACCGTGAACTCGTCTTCCGCGACCCGCACACGATGAGCCCCCTCAAGGTCACCCCGGTCTCCTGCTACGGCGTCAACCACACGGACTTCTCCGCCGACGGCAAGTACTTCGTCGTGTCCTGCGAGTTCTCCGGTGAGCTGCTCAAGGTCGACACGGAGACGATGGAGGTCATCGGCCAGCAGAAGCTGCCCTTCCACGGCGCGATGCCGCAGGACGTGAAGCTCTCCCCGGACGGCAAGACCTTCTACATCGCCGACATGATGGCGCACGGCGTGTGGGTGCTCGACGGCGCGAAGTTCACCACGCCCATGCTGCTGCCCACCGGCAAGGGGTGCCACGGGCTTTACATCAGCCGGGACTCCAGGGTGATGTACATCTCCAACCGCGGCGAGGGATCCATCTCGATCTTCGACTTCGCGCAGGACAGGCTGACCGACAAGTGGTGGCTGCCGGACGGCGGCAGCCCCGACATGGGCGGTGTGTCGGCGGACGGCAAGGTGCTGTGGCTGTCGGGGCGTTACGACGCGGAGGTGTACGCGATCGACACGACGACCGGCAAGCAGCTGGCGCGTATCCCGGTGGGGAGCGGCCCGCACGGCCTCGCGGTCTATCCACAGCCGGGACGCTATTCGCTGGGCCACACGGGCGTCTTCCGCTAGCGCGGGGCGCGGGGGCCCGCTCCGGCCACCCGCGCCTCAATCGTCGGCGGTGCTGGTTTTCGGGGCTCTGCCCCGGCCAAGGTCCTCAATCGCCGGACGGGCCGGCTTTCGGGGCTCCGCCCCGGACCCTCCCCTACGCCCTGCGGGTGTGGGGGACCCCCACCCTCAAACGCCGACGGGGCTTGAATTTCCCGCCAGTCGGCCTGAGCCTGCAGGCCGACCGGCGGAAATCAAGTTCGTGGCCATTGAGGACACTCCCCCTATGCCCGGCGAGCGTGGGGGGACGCCCCGCTCCTCAATCGCCGAAGGGGCTCATTTTGAGCCTGTCCGGCGATTGAGGACACGGCCGAAGGGCGTCCGGGGTCCAGGGGCGAAGCCCCGGGGGCCGCGCCGCGCAGCCGGCGCGCGGGGGGCTGGGGGCTTGCCCCAGTTACGGGCTGGGGGTACCTCCCACGGCCGCCAGGCCGTAGGGGGAGGGCGGGGTGGGGAAACGCCCCCGCTCACCACAGCACCGGCAGCCTCTCCGGCAGCCGTTTGATGAACCCCGTACGCCACACCAGCTGATCGTCCGGCACCGCGAGCCGCAGCCGCGGCAGCCGGTCGACCAGCGCGGCCAGAGCCGTCTCGGCGTGCAGCCGGCCCAGTGCCGAGGCCGGACAGAAATGGCGGCCGCCCCCGAAGGACAGATGCGGATTGCGCTCCCGCCCCAGGTCCAGACGCTCGGGATCCTCGAAGACCTCCGGGTCGAAGTTCGCCCCCTCCACCAGGACAAGCACCAACTCGCCCTTGCGGACCAGGACATCGCCGAGCTGCACGTCGGCGACGGCGAGCCGGGGCAGTCCGTCGCCGATCGACAGGTTCCAGCGCAGCAGCTCGTCGACGGCTGGCCCCATCCGCTCCGGGTGCCGGCGCAGATAACCGATCAGCTCGGGGCGCTGGAGCAGCGCAAGCACGGCAAGCACCAGGAAGGCGGACGTGGAGACCGCGCCCGCGCCGAACAGCGACACGGCGACGGTGGCGAGCATCTCGTCGGTCAGATGCGCCGACTCCTCGTCCTCGCGCAGGGCCGCCAACTGGCCCAGCAGACCAGAGCGTTCGGCCTCCGGCACGTTCAGCCGCTCGACCATGTAGTCGAGGTCCTTGTACCAGTTCAGGCCCGCGCCCTCGAAGGGGCGGGCGCTGGTCATGAAGGCGATGTCCAGGCCCGACATCAGCCGCCGCCAGTCCCGGAACGGGACCCCGATCACCTTGCAGTGCAGCGCGGCCGAGAACGGGTCGGCGAAACCGGCGCGCAGATCGACCGGCGGGCCCTCGGTGAACAGCCTGTCGATGAGCGCGTCCGCCTGGCCGCGCAGCCAGTCGTGCAGCCCGTCGTCGGCCCGTGGACTGAGTGCCCTCATCACCGCGCCGCGCAGCCCGGCGCTGTTGATGTTCCCCATGTTGTTGACGACCTCGGGCGGGATCGTCAGCGCATATTGGCGGGGCACTCCGAGGGTGGCGGTGTCCTTGAGGCTGAACCGCTCGTCCTCCAGGACCTGTTTGGCCAGTCGATAACTGCTCACCAGCCAGGCGCTGTCGCCGGTGATGGTGCGCACCTTGGCCACCGGCTCCTTCTCGCGCAGCTGGGCGCACTCCGCGGGGAGCACGTCGCCCCGCCGGGAAAGCGGGAAGTCAAGCTGCTCGTGCTCGGCTGTCATCGGTTGCGCTCCTTTCGGGTGCTTCGGGTGCTTCGGGTGCTTCGGGTGTGTTCGGGGCTTCGGGTGCTACGGATACCTCGGGCTGCACGACCGCGTAGGCCTGATTGCGGGCGGCCCGCAGTCCGCCGCCCTTTCCGAAGAGAAGTTCCGTCAGCGGCATCAGCACGTGGTAGCAGGAGACGGAGGAAGGGACGCCGAGAATCCCCGGAGTGTCGAGGAAGAAGGGGAGTTCGGCCGCGATGTAGTCGAGACACGCGGACCGCTGTTCCGGCGTGACGGATTCCCCGGCGGCCAGTTTGGGCGCCAGAAACTGCTGGACCATCCGGTCGCAGCTCTTGCGGAAATCCTCGTCCGTGTCGGTGGCGAGGAAATGCTGTACGCGCCGGTGCAGCAGCGCGTACACGGGATCGTCCGAGAATTCCGACAGCGCCCGCACCCCGATCTGCCGGCCCGGCGGCCCGGCCGCCTCAACTCCGGCCAGGATCCGCCTCCTTACGGCCTTGAGCTCCTTGGTCGCGCGCCGGGCCGCCTGCTCGGGAGCGTGCCCGAGCGCCGCGAAGACGGCCGCCACATGCAGATCGGCATACACGAAATCCACCGCGGTGAAGCGCGGGGACGCCCAGCGCGCGAGTTCTGTGATGCGTGCTGCGGAGAAATAGCTGTTCCCCGGGGAAACCCCGATCAGGACATGGTCGCCTTCGCCCCAAATGAACTGACAGTTACGGGTGAAGGGCCGGACCGTGAATGAGTCGGTTGTGATCGTCACTGTTGACATCACCCTTGCGCCGCTTGTCCCTGGGAGCCCTGTGCTCCTGGTGTGGCGGCGACGCCACGAAGTTAACGCCGTGCGGCGGAGAGTGACGAAGGTCCACCGGGGGTTTGGCGAGAACCGATTCCAGCGGGACCGAAAATCAACTTCCGCTCTACGGAAGGATAGTTGAAGCCTTTTCTGTCAGCTTCTGTCGGCCGGCCATTGAGTCGGCCTTTCAGCCGGCCATGAACAGTGCCTCCGAGCCCACCGGCCGGAAGCCCGCCGCCTGGAAGGTCCGCACGCTGCGGGCGTTGCCGGGCGACTGCTGGGCCCACACCACCGAGTCCGGCACCACGTGACGGGCAGCCGTCGCCAGCGCCAGGCCGAGGCCCCGGCCGCGTGCCCGTTCGTCCACCTCGATCGCGGTCTCCCATCGGCCGGTCACGCCCCGGCCGAGGATCACCACACCGCCGTCGGCGGCCCACACCCGTACGCCGTCGCGGTACTTCATGGCCCGCGCAACCCGCGGGTGGTCCGGGTCCTCGATCTCATGCAGCTCGAGCTCGGGCCGGCCGGGCAGCGCCGGGGCGACCGTCACCAGGTCGATGGTGTTCATCGAGCGGCCGGTGCGGGCCAGCATGGCGGCCAGGAACGACGGGTTCATCGCGGCTGCCAGCCGGTCGGAGTCGGTCGCGGCGAGCTCGGCCCGTACCCACTCGGGATCCTCGTCAGTGAAGATCACCGAGTGCGCGGTGAGGGCCAGTACGCCGGCGTCGCGGGCGTTCGGCTGCCCGATCACCGTCGTACGGCCGTCCGCGGGCGGGAACTCCCCGGCCGCCGCGGCTGCCAGGATCCTCGCCAGTGCCTCGCTCATTTCCGTGTCCTTTCTCCTCATGAGTCTCCACCCGCGGAGGCCCAGGTCTCTCCCCTGAGGACGTAGGACGGGTGCATGCGGGTGAGCGGAGCGTGGGCCGATAATCTGACCTCGTCAGTAAGGCACGAAGAAGGGGCGGAAGCAGTGGCGGACATCGAAGAGGCGCGCAGGGCGTTCGAGCGCTACGACCTGAACGGCGACGGCCTGATCACGGCTGCGGAGTACAAGAGCGTGATGGCGCAGCTGGGCGACTTCCATGTCACCGAGACGGTCGCCGAGGCAGTGATCAAGACGAAGGACGGGAACGGCGACGGTCAGCTGACGTTCGAGGAGTTCTGGGACTCGCTGAACAAGGCCTGATCCACCTGGGGACCCCTCCCGGGCCGAAGGCTCTGGGGGAGGCCCCCCGGCCCGCCGGGGACCGACGGCGCTGCGGCCGCTCAGTCAGCCGCAAGCGCCGCCTCCAGCGTCGGCAGAGTGCCGAAGGCCTCCAGCACCCCGCCCGCCCGGAACACCCGCAGGACCGCCGGCCGGCCGCACACCACCCACATCCGCCCGCCGTTCTCGTGGGTGCGCCGCCGCGCCCGGCACAACAGCGCAAGGCCGGAGCAGTCGAAGAACGCCACATGCGTCAGATCGACCACCACTTCGTGCTCGCGTATGGCGGTGACGACATCCAGGTACGCCCCGATCAGCGTGGCCGCGGCGATGTCGATCTCACCGTGCAGCTCGACGACGGTACGGGTACGGCTGCGGTAGAGGCGGCCGTACGGCCCCGGAAGGGGCGCGCGTAAGTCGTACGAGCTGGAAGTCAGCCCCTCGGTCATGGCTGTGCCTCCTTGGTGCGGCGGGCGTGGTCTGGCGGCCGGGGGCCTGGGTGAACAGGCCCCGACATTAGTGCGAGGCACTGGGGGCGCGGAGGAGAAAAAACGTTCGGAGCTCCTGAAGCTCCCCCGTGCGGGTGAATTCCAGTGAACTGGCTTGACCGGCCGAGGGCTTGGTCAGCGGTGACGATCACCGCTGACCTACTCCGAACCCAGGGGCTGCCCCGCCGAGCCTGCCGCCGGGGTCTCAGCACTCGATGATGTTCACCGCGAGACCGCCGCGCGCGGTCTCCTTGTACTTCACCGACATGTCCGCGCCCGTGTCCTTCATCGTCTTGATGACCTTGTCCAGCGAGACCTTGTGGCTGCCGTCCCCGCGCATCGCCATCCTCGCCGCCGTCACGGCCTTCACCGCCGCCATTCCGTTGCGCTCGATGCACGGGATCTGGACCAGACCGCCGACCGGGTCACAGGTGAGCCCGAGGTTGTGCTCCATGCCGATCTCAGCGGCGTTCTCGACCTGCTCGGGGGTGCCGCCGAGTACCTCCGCGAGTGCGCCCGCGGCCATCGAACAGGCGGAGCCGACCTCGCCCTGGCAGCCGACCTCGGCGCCGGAGATCGAGGCGTTCTCCTTGAAGAGCATGCCGATCGCGCCCGCGGCGAGCAGGAAGCGGACCACGCCCTCCTCGTCGGCGCCGGGCACGAAGTTCATGTAGTAGTGCAGCACCGCCGGGATGATGCCCGCGGCGCCGTTGGTGGGGGCGGTCACGACGCGCCCGCCCGCGGCGTTCTCCTCGTTCACGGCCATCGCGTACAGAGTGATCCACTCCATGGCGCGGGCCAGCGGGTCGCCCTCGGCGCGCAGCTGGCGCGCGGAGTTCGCCGCGCGGCGGCGGACCTTGAGGCCGCCGGGCAGGATGCCCTCGCGGGACATGCCGCGCGAGACACAGGCCTGCATGACCTGCCAGATCTCCAGGAGTCCCTCGCGGATCTCGTCCTCGGAGCGCCAGGTCTTCTCGTTCTCCATCATCAGGGCGGAGATGGACAGGCCGGTGTCCTTGGCCATCCGCAGCAGCTCGTCGCCGGTGCGGAAGGGGTACTTCAGCACGGTGTCGTCGAGCACGATCCGGTCCTCGCCGACGGCGTCCTCGTCGACGACGAAGCCGCCGCCCACCGAGTAGTACGTCTTCTCCAGGACCGTCTCGCCCTTGGCGTCGTACGCGAAGACCGTCATGCCGTTGGCGTGGTACGGCAGCGCCTTGCGGCGGTGCAGGATCAGGTTCTTGCCGAAGTCGAAGTCGATCTCGTGCATGCCGAGGATGTTGATGCGTCCTCGCTGCTTGATCCGCTCCACCTGGTCATCGGCGCTCTCGACGTCGACCGTACGGGGGGAATTGCCCTCGAGCCCGAGCAGTACGGCCTTCGGGGTCCCGTGGCCGTGGCCGGTCGCGCCCAGGGAGCCGAAGAGCTCGGCGCGTATCGCGGTGGTGTGAGCCAGCAGGCCCTCGTTCTTGAGCCGCCGCGCAAACATACGGGCGGCGCGCATCGGCCCCACCGTATGGGAGCTGGACGGGCCGATGCCGATCGAGAACAGGTCGAAGACCGAGATGGCCACGGAGAACTCCTAGCGGGGTTGGTAGACGCCGTTGTCTGCCGGGTGGTGCAGAGGGCAGTGCGTGGTGCGGGGCACCGCGCGCACAGTCCAGTGTGCGCGGTGCCCCGTTTGTTTTGCTTCGGGCTGTTACAGCCCAGGGTAAAGCGGGTGCTTCGCGGCCAGGGCGGTAACCCGGGCGCGCAGCGCCTCCGCGTCGGCCGCCCCGAAGGGAGAGGGCGCCTTCAGCGCCTCGGCGATGATGTCAGCGACCTCGCGGAAGTCCTCGTCCTGGAAGCCGCGGGTGGCCAGCGCCGGGGTGCCGATCCGCAGACCCGAGGTGACCATCGGCGGCCGCGGGTCGTTCGGGATGGCGTTGCGGTTGACCGTGATGCCCACCTCGTGGAGCCGGTCCTCGGCCTGCTGGCCGTCCAGCTCGGAGTTGCGCAGGTCGACCAGGACCAGGTGCACGTCCGTGCCGCCCGACAGGACCGAGACGCCGTGCTCGGTCACATCGGCCTGGACCAGACGCTCGGCGAGGATCCGCGCGCCGTCCAGCGTGCGCTGCTGGCGCTCCTTGAAGTCGTCGGAGGCCGCGACCTTGAAGGAGACCGCCTTCGCCGCGATCACATGCTCCAGCGGACCGCCCTGCTGACCCGGGAAGACCGCCGAGTTGATCTTCTTGGCGAGCTCCTGCGTCGACAGGATGACACCGCCGCGCGGACCGCCGAGGGTCTTGTGCGTGGTCGTGGTCACGACATGGGCGTGCGGCACGGGGTTGGGGTGCAGACCCGCGGCGACCAGACCCGCGAAGTGGGCCATGTCGACCATCAGATACGCGCCGACCTCGTCCGCGATCCGGCGGAAGGCCGCGAAGTCCAGCTGACGCGGGTACGCGGACCAGCCGGCCACGATCAGCTTCGGACGGGACTCCTTGGCGAGCCGCTCGACCTCGGCCATGTCGACCTGTCCGGTCTCGCTGTCCACGTGGTACGCGACCACGTTGTACAGCTTGCCAGAGAAGTTGATCTTCATGCCGTGGGTCAGATGACCGCCGTGGGCGAGGTTCAGGCCCATGATCGTGTCGCCCGGCTTGAGCAGCGCGAACATCGCGGCCGCGTTCGCCTGGGCGCCCGAGTGCGGCTGGACGTTGGCGTGCTCGGCGCCGAAGAGGGCCTTGATGCGGTCGATGGCGATCTGCTCGACGACATCGACGTGCTCGCAGCCGCCGTAGTAGCGACGGCCCGGGTAGCCCTCTGCGTACTTGTTGGTGAGGACGGAGCCCTGGGCCTCCATGACCGCGACCGGAGCGAAGTTCTCCGAGGCGATCATCTCGAGGGTGGACTGCTGGCGGTGGAGCTCGGCGTCGACAGCGGCGGCGACGTCCGGGTCCAGCTCATGGAGAGGGGTGTTGAGAAGCGACATCAGGCGATCCCTAGAGTCGTGGTCGGTCGGCGAACGTGGTCAGCCGGCGAACTCGGTGTACTCGTCCGCGGAGAGCAGGTCCTTCGGCTCCTGTGCGACACGCACCTTGAAGAGCCAGCCGCCCTCGAACGGTGCGGAGTTCACCAGCGACGGGTCGTCCACGACGTCCTGGTTCGCCTCGACGACCTCGCCGCTGACCGGCGAGTACAGGTCGCTGACGGACTTGGTCGACTCCAGCTCGCCGCAGGTCTCGCCCGCGGCCACCGTGTCACCGACCTCCGGGAGCTGTACGTACACCACATCGCCGAGCGCGTTGGCCGCGTGCTCCGTGATGCCGACCGTCGACACGCCGTCCTCGGCGGCCGACAGCCACTCGTGCTCCTTGCTGTAGCGCAGCTGCTGGGGGTTGCTCATGGCCTGAATTCTCCTGTATGCGGGGGAGTGCTGATGAACGATGGCTCGGTGCGCAGTGTCACTTCTGGCGCTTGTAGAACGGCAGCGCCACGACCTCGTACGGCTCGTGCGTGCCGCGGACGTCGATGCCGACGCCGGGGGTGCCAGGGGCGGCGTGCGCCGCGTCCACATACGCGATGGCGATCGGCTTGCCGAGCGTGGGGGACGGAGCGCCGGAGGTGACCTCGCCGATCACCCGGCCGTCGGCGACCACGTTCATGCCGGCGCGGGGAACCCGGCGGCCTTCGGCGATCAGGCCGACGAGCTTGCGCGGCGGGTTGGTCTCCGCGCGCTCGGCCGCGGCGCGCAGCGCGTCGCGGCCGACGAAGTCCCCCGCCTTCTCGAACTTCACGACCCGGCCGAGGCCCGCGTCGAAGGGGGTCAGCGCGGTCGTCAGCTCATGCCCGTACAGCGGCATGCCCGCCTCCAGGCGCAGCGTGTCGCGGCAGGAGAGCCCGCAGGGGATGAGGCCCACCGGGGCCCCCGCCTCGGTCAGTGCCTGCCAGAGCTTCTCGGCGTGCTGCGGCTCGACGAAGAGCTCGAAGCCGTCCTCGCCGGTGTAGCCGGTGCGGGCGATCAGCGCCGGGACGCCGGCCACCGTGCCGGGCAGGCCCGCGTAGTACTTGAGACCGTCCAGGTCGGCGTCGGTGAGCGACTTCAGGATGCCGGGGGACTGAGGGCCCTGGACGGCGATCAGCGCGTACGCGTCACGGTCGTCGCGCACCTCGGCGTCGAAGCCGGCAGCGCGCTCGGTCAGCGCGTCCAGGACGATCTGCGCGTTGCCCGCGTTGGCGACGACCATGTACTCGGTCTCGCCGAGGCGGTAGACGATCAGGTCGTCGACGATCCCGCCGTCCTCCTGACAGATCATGGTGTAGCGCGCGCGGCCCACGGCGACGGAGCCGATGTTGCCCACCAGCGCGTAGTCGAGGAGGCCCGCGGCCTGCGGTCCGGTGACGGTGATCTCGCCCATGTGCGAGAGATCGAAGAGACCGGCCTTGGTGCGTACGGCGTTGTGCTCATCGCGCTCACTGCCGTACCGCAGCGGCATGTCCCAGCCCGCGAAGTCGGTCATGGTCGCACCCAGCGAACGGTGCAGGGCATCGAGGGCGGTGAGACGGGGGGCGTTGCTCATAGATATGGCTCCCAGGGCAGGCCGGCGAGGACAATCCTCCCCATCTGTCATCGGAACCTGAGAGGTTCGTCTCGACCGCACGTAGTGGTGGTCGTGACTTGCACCTTGGGTGGAGCCACTCGACAGCGGCTCGCTTTTCAGATCTGCCTCATCACACGCGGTACGGGGCCTGAGAGATTCAAGGGAGGAACTTGCTCCTTCGGCGCCCGGCACACAGTGGCCAGGACTCTCCCGCGTGGATTCAAGCGGCCGGTATGCAGTTGGCGGGCACATCATTGCACGCATCGTCGCCATGTGGGGTGTCCGGCCCCGATCCGGGCAGCCGCACTTCACAGGCAGTCCTCGGCTGCAAAACGGTTGTGCCACATTACCGATTCTTTACACTTCATGGGCAAGGGTGAGGGTGACCCGAGACAGGGGAGGGCGATGACGTTGCAGCGGTCCGGTGCATACGTGACGACCGCGGGGGTGTCCGTCCAGCAGGACGCGCCCGTGCGGGAGCTTTCCGGGGCGCCCGTGCCCGTGCTGCGCGACCTGAGGGACCGCTCGGGGCGCAGTCCGCACACCCTGCGCTTCGTCGCCGGTGATGTCGTGGTCGTCTCCGGCCTGCCGGGCAGCGGAAAGTCCACGCTGATCAGACACGCGGCGAGCGGCAGGGGGATCGACTCGCAGGACACCCGGGACCGCTGGGACGCGTGGATGCCACGGCTGCTGCCGTACGCCGTCTACCGCCCGCTGGTGCGGATCGCCCACTACGCGGGACTGCGGCGCGCGCTCCGTTCGGGTCTGGGCGTGGTCGTGCACGACTGCGGCACCCAGGCGTGGGTGCGGCGCTGGCTGGCCCGGGAGGCGCGCCGCCGCGGCAGTGGCCTCCATCTGGTCCTGCTCGACGTCACGCCCGTGGTGGCCAGGGAGGGCCAGCGCGAGCGCGGCCGCGGGGTCTCCGGCTATGCCTTCGCCCGGCACAGACGGGCGGTGGGCCGGCTGATCCGCGACGCGGAGGCCGGGCGGCTGCCTGCGGGCTGCGCATCGGCCGTCCTGCTGGACCGGGACGCGGCGGCGGCGCTGACGCGGGTGGGCTTCGAGGAGTCGTAGTGCCGTGACCGGCAGGGGTGCCCGGGTTGCCGGACAGGCGGGGTGCCCGGGTGGGCCGGACGGGCCGGGTGCCCGGGTGGGCCCGGCATCGGGACCGAGGGGCCCGCACCCACCCGCTCCGGTGGGCCCCGGCGGCGTTAGGGTCGATGGCGCCAGACCGTACGAAGCCGGGGGAGAAGGACGCACATGCACACACCGGAGCAGGCCCATCCGCATCCGTATGGGGGCTGGCCGGCGAACGAGCTCGAAGAGGTGCTCGCCGTGTCCCTCGGCAACCCTTCGGCCGGAGGCCGCCTCGTCGAGGTGCTCGGCCGCAGCCACATCTGGGTGCCGCTGCCCAACGGCGGCAGCCCGGACAGCCCGAACCTCGATCTGCCCACGATGGACATCGAGGGCGCCGCGTACGTCCCGGTCTACAGCTCCGAGCAGCAGTTCATGGCATGCGTCGGCAGCCATATGCCCTTCACCGTCGCCCCCGCCCGCGAATTCGCCCGGGGCCTGCCCCCGCAGCTCGGCATCGCGGTGAACCCGGGCGGCGCCGTCGGTGCCCCGCTTCCGCCGCCGGCCGTCGCCGAGTTGTGCCGGGTGGGGCGCACTGTGCTGGACGGGCCCGCGACCGGCGGCCGGGTGCGGCTCTTCGAGCCCGACTGGCAGGAGGAGCCGGTCGACTTCCTCGCAGCCGCGGCCGGTGAGTTCGAGGCATCCCATGTCGTCCTCACCGCCCGCCGTGCCCTCGCCTCCATCGAGGGCGACCCGCCGACCCTCTTCATCGGCGTCCAGGTCTCCTCCTGGGAAGCCGCCGAACGCAACGCGCCGACGGACGCCCTCGGCCGGGCGCTGAGCCGCGTCCAGGTGAGCTGGCCGGTCAATCTCGTCCTTCTCGATGTGGCACAGGACCCCGTCGGCGAATGGATGCTCGAGCGGGTGCGTCCCTTCTACCAACGGCAGCACATGTAGTCGTCAAGCACGTGCAGTCGTCAAGTCGGTGTCAGGACTCCCGATTAAGCTGGTTTGATGGCAGACCCGCCGCACTCGTGTGCCGGGTGGATCGAAGAGGGGCGGAACCCAGGGTGAGTGCGTCAGGCACCGCGGCGGCGGGGCAGGTCGAGCACATGCTGCGCCAGGTGACACCCGGACGCTACGACGCGTACGAGGCGCTGCTGCAGGCGATCGCCGACGCGGCGGGCGGCAGGCTCTGGATGCTGCTCTGGCACGGCCAGGCCGGCTCGCCCGACGCCCAGTACGGGAACATGGAGGTCGACGGCGTGGGCTACGCGCCGTGCGTCACCTCCGCCCAGGAACTCGCCGTCTCCGGCTGGAACCGCGCCCACGAAGTGATCAGCGGCCCCGACGTCGCCCGCGCCCTCTACCCCGAGCGCTGGGGTATCTGGCTCAACCCGCATGCCCCCGGCGGCGGTGTGGGCATCCCCTGGCTGGATCTGCGCCGGATCGCGACCGGTCTCGACCGGATGCCCGCCGGACCCCTGCGGCTGTCCGAACCGGCCATCGACATCCCGCATTTCTATGCCCTGCTCTCGCAGAACGCCCACCGCACCCCCGCGGTCCGCTCGTTGCGCCGCGCCTGGGTGCAGCCCGCGCTCGGTGCTCCGTACCTCGCCATCGGTCTCGATCTGTACGACACGAGCAGACAGTCCGTGGACGCGGTGCGGGCGATGATGCAGCAGTCGATCGGCTCGGTCCCGGACGGGCTGCCGGTCTCCACGGTCGCGATGTCCGACGAGTACGACCCGGTCACGATGTGGCTGCGGGCCAACTCCCGTCCCTTCTACGACCGGGAGGCGCACGTCGGTGCACCGGCCCCCGGCCCGGTCGGTGGGACCCCGCTGCACGGCCGCTGACGGAACCTCTCTGCACGGCCGCTGAGCCGGAGACACTTCCATGCTGTGCGTGAAGGCTTGGGTGGGATTGTGTGCGCCCAGGACCTCGAACGCCTTGCAATCGAATGAGCCGCAGTCGTCCGCATCGCGGTACCTCGCTCAACTTTCGCCCGATATGCGGCAGATGACGTTCCGCTCAGCCGGTGTCTCCGTCCGTATAACGGAAACCCTCACTGTGCATCACGTTTGAGCAAACATTCCCCGGGGGGACTGGTGCGTGATCGCGCGACCATTGAAGACTCCCGCACCAAGGGGAAATTCGCCCCTGTGTGCGGCGCGCTTCACGCGTTCTTCTCGTGCCAGAGCTCCACGTGCACCACATGTTGTGAAAAAAGCCGCTACAGCGGCGGGTACGGGCCGGTCACCTCCGGCCGAGAGGGGTCCCCACCACGATGACGGCACCATTGCACGACACGAGCGCGGACGCGGACAAGACCGCGGCCGTCGATGTCGCGGCGGCTGAAGTCAAGAAGTCGGTAGAAGGGCGGTCGCTCCGGCAGATTGCCTGGACCCGTCTGAAGCGGGACAAGCTGGCACTGGCGGGCGGCATCGTTGTCATCTTCCTCGTGCTTGTGGCGATCTTCGCGCCCTGGATCGTGAGCCTGCTCGGCCACCCGCCCAACGAGTTCCACCAGGACCAGATCGACCCGCTGTTCGGCACTCCCAAGGGCTCCTTCGGCGGCATCAGTTCGGACTTCCTGCTGGGCCTCGAGCCGCAGAACGGCCGCGATGTGTTCAGCCGCATCGTCTACGGCGCGCGCATCTCGCTCCTGGTGGCCTTCCTCGCGGCACTGGTCGCCGTACTGCTCGGGACCATCTTCGGCATCGTCGCGGGCTACTTCGGCGGCTGGGTCGACGCGATCATCAGCCGGGTGATGGACATGCTGCTGGCCTTCCCGCAGCTGCTCTTCATCATCTCGCTGGTCTCCGTGCTCCCCAGCGACCTGTTCGGCCTCACCGGCAGCAATGTCCGTATCGCCGTCCTGGTCATGGTGATCGGCTTCTTCGGCTGGCCGTACGTGGGACGCATCGTGCGCGGTCAGACCCTCTCGCTGCGCGAGAAGGAGTACGTCGAGGCAGCCCGGAGCCTGGGAGCCGGCCAGCGGTATGTGCTCTTCAAGGAGCTGCTGCCCAACCTGGTCGCCCCGATCACCGTCTACACCACCCTGATGATCCCCACGAACATCCTCACCGAGGCGGCGCTCAGCTTCCTTGGGGCAGGTGTGCGGCCGCCCACGGCCTCCTGGGGGCAGATGCTCTCCAAGGCCGTGGAGTACTACCAGGAAGACCCGACGTTCATGGTCGTCCCGGGTCTGGCGATCTTCGTCACGGTACTGGCCTTCAACCTCTTCGGCGACGGCGTGCGCGATGCGCTCGACCCCAAGGGCACCCGTTGACGGCCACTCACCCCGCGGCGCCGTCCGGCCGCAGACAACTGAACGTGCCCCTGCCACAGACGTCAGGCGGCTCCCAGATGGTTCCTCGGCGTCCAGCCAAGAACCGCGCTATCCCGGAGGTTGCAGGAACAATGACAGCCCTACGTTCGTCGAGAACCAGGCGGATCGCCGGAGCGGCGCTCGTCGTGGTCGCGCTCACGGCCACAGCGGCATGTGGTGGCGGCGACAAGGACGACAACGGCGGCAAGGCCGCCGGGTACAACGCCGGTGCGAAGGGTGTTGCCAACGCGTCCGCCAAGAAGGGCGGCACGCTGAAGTTCATCGGCAAGCAGGACTTCGACTCCACCGACCCGCAGCGCCAGTACTACGGCATGGCCTGGGACTTCTCCCGGTTCTACGCGCGCCAGCTGGTTTCCTACGCGCCGAAGCCGGGCGCCGGCGGCGCCGAGCTGGTGCCCGACCTCGCCAAGGCCAAGGGTGCGGTCTCCAACGGCGGCAAGACGTACACGTACGAGCTGCGCGACGGGATCACCTGGGAGGACGGCACGCCGATCACCTCCAAGGACATCAAGTACGGCATCGAGCGCATCTGGGCCACGGACGTCATCACCGGCGGTCCTGCCTACCTGCGTCAGGTCCTCGACCCCAAGACCGAGTACAAGGGTCCCTACAAGGACACGACGCCGGACAAGCTCGGTCTGAAGGCGATCCAGACGCCGAACGACAAGACCATCGTCTTCAACCTGGCGACGCCCAACGGTGACTTCGAGCAGATGCTCGCGATGCCGGCCGGCTCCCCGGTGAAGAAGGAGAAGGACACGGCGGGCAAGTACCAGCTCAAGCCGTTCTCCTCGGGCCCGTACAAGTTCGAGTCGTACACGCCCAAGAAGGGCGCTGTCCTCGTCCGCAACGACAAGTGGCAGAAGGCCTCCGACCCGATCCGCCCGGCGCTGCCGGACAAGATCACGGTCACGATCAACTCCAACATCGAGGCGATCGACCAGCTGCTCATCAAGGGCGAGTACGACGTCGACCTGAACGCCACCGGCATGTCCCAGTCGGGCCGTACCTCGGCGCTCAAGCAGCACAAGGACAACGTCGACAACATCTCGACCAGCTTCATCCGCTACGTCGACATCGCCACCAAGGTCGCGCCGTTCGACAACATCGAGTGCCGCAAGGCCGTGCTCTACGCGGCCGACTACAAGTCGATGCAGACGGTCCGCGGTGGCCCGGACGCCGGTGGCGACATCGCCACCAACATGCTGCCCAAGTCCATCGCGGGCTCGGACGACTACGACCCGTACGGCATCCTGGCGCGCGGCGGCAAGCCCGACGTCGCCAAGGCCAAGGCGGCCCTGGCCAAGTGCGGCAAGCCGGCCGGCTTCTCCACCGTCATCAGCGCCCGCAGCAACAACCCGGGCGAGGTCCAGGTCGCCGAGGCCCTGCAGCAGTCCCTGCAGGCGGTCGGCATCAAGGCCGAGGTCGAGCCGATCGACGGCGCCGAGTCCTCCAGCATCACCGGTTCGCCGGCCGTCGTGAAGAAGCGCGGTCTCGGACTGGTCATGACCGGCTGGGGCCCGGACTTCCCGACCGGTCAGGGCTTCTCGCAGCCGCTGATCGACGGCCGCTTCATCGTGCCGAACGGCAACTACAACGTCTCCGAGACGAACGACCCGAAGATCAACAAGTTCTTCGACGACGCTCTCAAGGAGACCGACCCCGCGAAGGCCGCCGAGATCTACAAGCAGATGAACCACGCGGTCGCGGACCTCGCCGTCCAGATGCCGTTCATCTACGAGAAGAACTTCACCTGGCGCGGCTCGAACCTGACGAACGCCTACTCCACCGCGGCGTACAACGGCCGTTACGACTACGTCTCCCTGGGCGTCGTCAAGTAACCGTCACTCGTGACGAGTCACACCCCACCATCGCCCAACCCGCCAGTCCCGAAGGGCAGGTGATGGCCTCGGGCGGCGGTCCGGGGAACCCGTAATCCGGGTTCCCCGGGCCGTCGCCGGGCCGCGCACAGTGCTTGCTTATGTCATCCGGCGTTTGTTCGCCGTCGCCATGATGCTGATGGTCGTGACTCTGACGACCTTCGTCATCTTCTTCGTGCTCCCGAAGTGGGCCGGTTCCGACCCGGCGTATCTCTTCGCCGGCAAGCAGACCGACCCCGCCTCCATCGAGGGAATCCGGCAGAAGCTGGGCCTCTCCGACCCGGTGCTGGTGCAGTTCTGGCACTTCGTCCAGGGCCTGTTCGCCGGTCGGGACTACGCCAACGGCGCGGATGTCACCCACTGCCCTGCCCCCTGCTTCGGCTACTCCTTCCGCACCGAGCAGGAGGTCTGGCCGCAGCTGACCGAGGCGATCCCGGTCACCCTGTCGCTCGCCGCGGGCGCCTGCCTGCTGTGGGTCGTCGGTGGTGTCGCCGCCGGCGTCGTCTCCGCGCTGCGCCGGGGCACCCTGTGGGACCGGACCGCGATGACCGTCGCACTGGCCGGCGTCTCGCTCCCCATCTACTTCACCGGTCTGCTCTCGCTGGCGATCTTCAGCTACCAGCTGGACTGGGTCAGCGGTGAGTTCAAGGCCTTCGGCGAGGACCCGGCCCAGTGGTTCCAGACGCTGATCCTGCCGTGGATCACGCTCGCCTTCCTCTACGCGGCGATGTACGCCCGGCTCACCCGGGCGACCATGCTGGAGATCATGGGCGAGGACTACATCCGTACGGCCCGCGCCAAGGGCCTCACGGAGCGGGTCGTCATCGGACGGCACGCGATGCGCTCCACCTGGACGCCGGTGCTGACCCTGCTGGGCCTCGACCTCGGCGCGCTGCTCGGTGGCGCGGTCCTCACCGAGTCCACGTACAACCTGCCCGGCCTGGGCCGGCTCGCGATCGACTCGATCAACACCAAGGATCTTCCGCTGATCCTCGGAGTCACGCTGTTCGCGGCCCTGTTCATCTGTGTGGCGAACCTCCTCGTGGACCTTCTGTACGCCGTGATCGACCCGCGAGTGAGGATCGGATGAGGCTGCGTTTTCCCGGGGGTAACCCCCGGACCCTCCCCCTGCCTTCGGCGGGGGGACCCCCGAGCCGGAATGACCGGCAGTCCGGCGTGACCAGTACGACATGGCGAGGTGAGTCGCAGTGAAGGACCCCGGCGCCAGCCCTGAGAAGAAGCTCGACGGTGAGCTTCTCGACGTCGACAAGCCCAGTGGCGAGCTTCCGGTGACCGGCACCGCGCTCGGCGAGCCCGCCGCGGTGGGCTCGCCCGCCCCCACGGCCTTCCTCGAAGTACGCGACCTCAAGGTCCACTTCCCGACCGACGACGGCCTGGTCAAGTCCGTCGACGGCCTCAGCTTCCAGCTGGAGAAGGGCAAGACCCTCGGTATCGTCGGCGAGTCCGGCTCCGGCAAGTCCGTCACCTCGCTCGGCATCATGGGCCTGCACACCGCGGGTCAGTACGGCCGCCGCAAGGCGCAGATCTCCGGCGAGGTCTGGCTCGACGGTCAGGAGCTGCTCGGCGCCGACCCGGACGAGGTACGCAAGCTGCGGGGCCGCCAGATGGCGATGATCTTCCAGGATCCGCTCTCCGCGCTGCATCCGTACTACACGATCGGCCGCCAGATCGTGGAGGCGTACCGCGTCCACAACGACGTCGACAAGAAGGTCGCCCGCAAGCGGGCCATCGAACTGCTCGACCGGGTGGGCATCCCGCAGCCCGACAAGCGCATCGACAACTACCCGCACGAGTTCTCCGGCGGTATGCGCCAGCGCGCGATGATCGCCATGTCGCTCGTGAACAACCCCGAACTGCTGATCGCCGACGAGCCGACGACGGCGCTGGACGTGACCGTCCAGGCGCAGATCCTCGACCTCATCCGGGATCTGCAGAAGGAGTTCGGCTCGGCGGTCATCATCATCACCCACGACCTCGGCGTCGTCGCCGAGCTGGCCGATGACATCCTGGTGATGTACGGCGGCCGGTGCATCGAACGCGGTCCGGCCGACAAGGTCTTCTACGAGCCGCAGCATCCCTACACCTGGGGCCTGCTGGGCTCGATGCCGCGGATCGACCGGGACCAGACCGAGCGCCTCATCCCGGTCAAGGGCTCCCCGCCCAGCCTGATCAACATCCCCGACGGCTGTGCCTTCAACCCGCGGTGCCCGTACGCGGATGTCCCCAAGGACAACCTGACGCGCACCGTCCGCCCCGAACTCCGCGAGGTCGGCAGCCGGCACTTCTCCGCCTGCCACATGTCGCAGGACGAGCGCACGCGGATCTGGACCGAAGAGATTGCGCCCAAGCTGTGAGCGAGAACGAAGTGAAGATCCCCGAGCAGTCGACCGGCGAGCCCGAGGCGCTGCTGAAGGTCGAGGGCCTGGTCAAGCACTTCCCCATCAGGAAGGGGCTGCTGCAGCGGCAGGCCGGGGCCGTCCAGGCGGTCGACGGGCTGACCTTCGACGTCCGCCCGGGCGAGACGCTGGGCGTGGTGGGCGAGTCCGGCTGCGGCAAGTCGACGATGGGCCGGCTGATCACCCGGCTGCTCGAACCGACCGGCGGGAAGATCGAGTTCGAGGGTCATGACATCACGCACCTGGGCGTCGGCAAGATGCGCCCGCTGCGTCGTGACGTCCAGATGATCTTCCAGGACCCCTACTCCTCGCTGAACCCGCGGCACACGATCGGCACGATCGTCTCCGCGCCGTTCAAGCTCCAGGGGGTGCGGCCCGAGGGCGGTGTCAAGAAGGAGGTCCAGCGCCTTCTCGAGCTGGTGGGCCTCAACCCCGAGCACTTCAACCGCTATCCGCACGAGTTCTCCGGCGGCCAGCGCCAGCGCATCGGCATCGCGCGTGCGCTCGCGCTCAAGCCGAAGCTGGTCGTGGCGGACGAGCCGGTCTCCGCGCTGGACGTGTCGATCCAGGCGCAGGTGGTGAACCTGCTGGACGACCTCCAGGACGAGCTCGGCCTGACGTATGTGATCATCGCGCACGACCTGTCGGTGATCCGGCATGTCTCGGACCGGATCGCGGTGATGTACCTCGGCAAGATCGTGGAGCTTGCGGACCGCAAGTCGCTGTACGAGTCGCCGATGCACCCGTACACCAAGGCGCTGCTGTCGGCGGTACCGGTGCCGGACCCGCGCAGGCGGGGCGGCAAGAGCGACCGGATCCTGCTGAAGGGCGATGTGCCGTCGCCGATCTCGCCGCCGTCGGGGTGCCGGTTCCATACGCGGTGCTGGAAGGCGACGGAGATCTGCAAGAAGCAGGAACCGCCACTGATCGCGCTTCGCCCGGGCCAGCAGGTGGCCTGCCATCACCCGGAGAACGCGCAGGACCGGGCGCCGGAGGATGTGGCGCTGCCGTCGGCGCGTGAGGCGATCGACATCGTCGCCTCGACACCGAAGTCCGAGGAGTCGGCGGACTCAGTGTCCGAGGTGGCCGAAGGTGCAGCCACGGCAGGCCTTGCGAAGGTCGACGCTGACGCGGAAGGCGACGACAAGCCCTAGGGGGTGAGCGTTGTCTGGCACCACCTTTCCCGAAGGGCACGGGGGAGAGGTGCCGTGCCAGGCGCGCCCTGACCCGGGGCGGGGCGGGTGGCCGGGCCGTCGGCTCAGGCACGCGGCGGCGAGCTCCGCTCCGTTCAGGCACGCGGCGGCGAGCTCCGCTCCGTAGAACCGGCACAATCGTTCGGTGCTCCTTGAACTGTTCACGCCCTCCGTCCAGCACGCGCTCGACCTCGCCGGGATCTTCGTATTCGCGATCTCCGGCGCACTGCTCGCCGTACGCAAGAACTTCGACGTCTTCGGAATCGCCGTGCTCGCCGAGGCCACCGCGCTGGGCGGAGGGCTGCTGCGTGACCTGATCATCGGGGCCGTCCCCCCGGCAGCCTTCGCCGATCTCGGGTACTTCCTCATGCCCCTCGTGGCGGCCGCCCTCGTCTTCTTCCTGCACCCGCACGTCGAGCGCATCCAGAACGGCGTCAACGTCTTCGACGCCGCCGGCCTCGGGCTGTTCTGCGTCACCGGCACCACCAAGGCGTACGAGTACGGGCTCAGCCTCACCTCGTCCGCCGTCCTCGGCCTCACCACCGCCGTCGGCGGTGGTGTGCTGCGGGACGTGCTCGCCAACGAGGTGCCCTCGCTGCTGCGCTGGGACCGCGACCTCTACGCCGTCCCCGCCATGGTCGGCGCCACCATGGTCGTCCTCAGCATCCGCTTCGACGCGTTGAACGCGGCCACCAGCGGACTCGCCGTGGTGACCGCATTCGTTCTGCGGCTGCTCGCCATGCGATTCCACTGGCGCGCGCCCCGCGCCTGGAACCGCCGATCCTCCGCCGCCGAGGAGGCGTAGGGCATCGGGGATCGCTGCCCGATGCCGTAGCGGCCCCTGCCGGGCCGCTCGTGCACAGCCTTCAAAAAGCTACCGCTCAGTAATTTTCTGTTGTACCGTGCCGCCATGGCACAGGCAGTACAGGCATCCATCGGGGACAGTGAGTTCGACCGCGACACCGCTGTCACCCTGCGCGCACCGGGCGTCTACGACGCGGAGCTCTCGGCGGGCTGGACGATCATCCACGCCGTCAACGGCGGCTATCTGCTGGCCTTGCTCGGCCGTGCGCTGGGCGACGCGCTGCCGCACGCCGACCCGTTCACGGTCTCGGCGCACTATCTGACGGCGTCCCAGCCGGGCCCCGCGGTGATCCGCACCGAGATCGTACGCACCGGCCGCACCCTGTCCACCGGACAGGCCTCGCTCTTCCAGTACGCGGAAGACGGCACCGAGGTCGAGCGCATCCGCGTCCTCGCGACGTACGGAGACCTCGACGCGCTCCCCGGCGACGTACGCACGACGGCGAAGCCGCCCGCGATGCCGGCGTTCCAGGACTGCCTCGGGCCGAGCGACGGGCCCGCGCCGAAGATCCCCGGCAGCTCGGCGATCACGGAACGCCTGAACATCAAGCTCGACCCGGCGACGGTCGGCTGGGCGGTCGGCGCGCCCTCCGGCAAGGGCGAGATGCGCGGCTGGTTCTCCCTGGCGGACGGCCGGGACGCGGACCCCTTCTCGCTGCTGCTCACGGTCGACGCGTTGCCGCCGACCTCGTTCGAGCTGGGCCTGAAGGGCTGGACGCCGACGGTCGAACTCACCACCCACATCCGCTGCCGCCCGGCGCCGGGCCCGCTGCGCGTCTCGATCACGACGCGCAATCTGGCGGGCGGGTTTCTGGAGGAGGACGCGGAGGTCTGGGACAGCGAGGACCGGCTGGTGGCGCAGTCGCGTCAGCTGGCGAAGGCGCCGCGCGACTGAGGATGCATACCCTTGTGGCTATATAACCACTGAGGTATGTTCGGGCTATGTCCATACCGTTCGACGTGCTGGCGGAGCCGAGCCGACGCAGGATCCTCGATCTGCTGCTGGAGCGACCGCATCTGGTCGGTGAGCTCACCGACCGGCTCGGCCTGAGCCAGCCCGGCACCTCGAAGCATCTGCGGGTGCTGCGGGAGGCCGGTCTGGTGCGGGTCCGCCGGGACGCGCAGCGGCGCTGGTACGAGCTGGCGCCCGAGCCGCTCGCGGAGCTCGACGCCTGGCTGGCGCACTACCGCCATCTGTGGGCCGGTCGCCTCGACGCTCTCGAACGGCATCTCGACGCGATGGAGGACGACTCCTCATGACCCCGCACCCCGAGCACTCCGAGCACCCCGACACCATCACCACGGCGGACGGCCGGACCGCGCTGCGGATGGAGCGCCGGCTCGCGCATCCGCCGCAGCGGGTCTGGGACGCGATCACCCAACCCGCGCATCTCGCCCAGTGGTTCCCCTCCGAGGTGACCGTGGAGCTCAGGCCCGGCGGGGCGATGGGCTTCCTGTTCCCCGGCGACAGCGAACCGGCGATGACGGGCACCGTGACCGACGCGGACGAGCCACGGGTCTTCGCCTTCAACTGGGGCGAGGACCATCTGCGCTGGGAGATCACCCCGGACGGCGAGGGCTCGCTGCTGACCCTCGTCCACACCTTCGGCGACCGCTACGGCGCGGCGAGCTTCGCATCCGGCTGGCACCTGTGCATGGCCGCGTTGGCGCAACACCTGGACGGCGAGCGGGCCGACGTCCGCCGCGACACGGGGGGCGAACTGCACGAGGCGTACGTCGAGCGGTTCGACCTGGGCCGCGGCGTCGTGGAGCACACGGCCGCCGGTAGCCGTATCCGCTTCGAACGCCAGCTGGTACGTCCTGTGGAGACGGTCTGGTCCGAACTGACCGCGGGCAGTGAGCCGTTGGAGGGCGAGCCGGCCCCGGAGGGCTTCACCACCCCGGCGACCCCACCGGGCCCGGTGACCGAGCTCCATGCCCCGGACCTGCTGGCGTACGCGGCCCCCGCCGGCGGCGAGGTCCGCTGGCAACTCACGAAGGGCACCGGCCACGGCCCACGCCTGAACCTGACCCAGACGCTCCCGCGACCGTCGGACGCGGAGGCCACGCTGTCTGCGTGGCAGACGCGCATCGACGAACTGGCGGCGACGCTGCGGAAGGGGTAGGGGCGCGACCTCGGGCCCGGCGTGCGGGAGGCCGCCGACCGAGCCCGGACCAGGGCCCGGGTCTCGCGTGGGGTGGGACACCTCGTGCCTCCCCGCGCGAAGCGGCCGCGGAGGGCGAGCGCGAGCCTCGCGGGGCGCGGGCCCCGTGCCTCCCCGAGGCGCGAAGCGCCCGCCGCCGCGGGGGCTGGGAACCTCGCACGCCCCGCGGCGCGAAGCTGCCGCCAGCCCGAGGGAGGGGGTGCCCTGCACTCCCACGGGCACTGCCGGCCCGGCCCGTTCTCGTCGTACGTCACTGCCCTGCTCGGGCTCGCCGTGGCGGGCCTTGCCGGCGGTGACCCTTCCGCGCTGCGGTCGCTCGCGCCGGCCCAACGGCTCGGCGAGCTACGGGAGTTCCAGCTGCGATGTCTGCGGAGCGGGCCCGGCGGATGGCGGAACCGACGGGGTGTCGGTGTACGCCGCCCTGGGGCGCGACGAGTTGCGGGCAGCGGCGCTGCGCGCGATCAGTGCGCCGCCGGGTCGCGATTGAACAGCGACTTCGACCAGAGGTAGCCGAGCACGGTCAGGGCCAGGCACCAGACGATGGCGAGCCATCCGTTGTGGCCGATCTCGGTGCCGAGCAGCAGGCCGCGCAGGGTTTCGATGGCGGGTGTGAAGGGCTGGTATTCGGCGATCGGCTGGAACCAGCCCGGCATTGCGTCGGCCGGGACGAAGGCGGTCGAGATGAGCGGGAGGAGGATCAGCGGCATGGCACTGTTGCCGGCCGCCTCGGCGTTCGGGCTGGCCATTCCCATCCCGACCGCGATCCAGGTGAGCGCCAGGGCGAACAGCGCGAGCAGCCCGAACGCCGCCAGCCACTCCAGAGCGGTTGCGTTGGTGGACCGGAAGCCGATGGCCACGGCGACGGCACCGACGAGGACCACGCTGGCAAGGCACTGCAGCACGCTGCCGACGACGTGCCCGATGATCACGGAGCCGCGGTGGATCGCCATCGTACGGAAGCGGGCGATGATGCCCTCGGTCATGTCGGTGGAGACGGACACCGCGGCCCCGACGACGGTGCTGCCGATGGTCATCAGCAGCAGGCCCGGGACGATATAGGCGATGTACTCGGAGCGGTCCGCGCCGCCGCCGCCGATGCCCGCGCTCATCGTGTCGCCGAAGATGTAGACGAAGAGCAGCAGCAGCATGATCGGCGTGAGCAGCAGGTTCAGGGTGAGGGACGGGTAGCGCCGGGCGTGCAGCAGGTTGCGGCGCAGCATGGTGTTCGAGTCGCGTACGGCGAGGGAGAAGGCGCTCATCGGACAGCCTCCTTGGGCTGGTTGGTGCCGCCGGTCAGGGCGAAGAAGACGTCGTCGAGGTCGGGGGTGTGCACGCTCAGCTCGTCCGCCTCGATGCCGGCCGCGTCCAGCCAGTCGAGGATGGAGCGCAGTTCGCGCTGGCTGCCGTCGCTGGGGATCTGCAGCGCCAGTGCCTCGTCGTTGCGGGTGACCTCGCGCAGGGCGACGGTGGCGGACTGGTATGCGGCCGGGTCGGTGAAGCGGAGCCGGACGTGCCCGCCGGGGATGAGCCGCTTCAGCTCCTCGGCGGCGCCCTCGGCGACGATCTTCCCGTCGTTGAGCACGGCGATACGGTCGGCGAGCTCGTCGGCCTCCTCCAGATACTGGGTGGTGAGGAAGACGGTGACGCCGTCGGAGACCAGACCGCGGATGATCCCCCACATGTTGTGGCGGGCGCGCGGGTCGAGGCCGGTGGTCGGCTCGTCGAGGAAGATGATCCGCGGGCCTCCGACCAGCGTCATGGCGATGTCGAGGCGGCGCTTCATGCCGCCGGAGTAGGTCGAGGCCGGCTTCTTCGCGGCCTCGGTCAGATCGAAGCGCTCCAGCAACTCGGCTGCCACCCGGCGGCCTTCACCGCGCGAGAGGTGGTGCAGGTCGCTCATGAGGAGCATGTTCTCTTCGCCGGTGATCAGGCCGTCGACGGCGGAGAACTGCCCGGTGACACCGATCGCGGCCCGCACCGCCTGCGGCTCGGCGGCAAGGTCGTGCCCGCCGACCCGCAGCTCGCCGGCGTCGGCGGTGATGAGGGTGGAGAGAATCTTGACGGCGGTGGTCTTGCCGGCGCCGTTCGGGCCGAGCAGGGAGAAGATCGTTCCTTCACAGACGGCCAGGTCGACGCCGTCGAGCACGACCTTGTCGCCGTAGGACTTGCGCAGCCCGTTCGCCGCGATCGCCCAGTTGGTCATGAGGGGCGCTCCTTAGAAGCTGCGGGCGGTGATGTCGCCGTGGTCGGTGGTCGCGTGGATGTTCAGGCCGGCGGCGGCGCCTTCGGTGTTCTTCAGCGCGTTGTGAATCCGGCCGTAGCCGGTGCCGGCGTCCAGGGAGGCGGAAACTCCGGCCGCGGCGCCGACCGACACGTCGCCGGCCTGGGTGCGCAGCACGACCGTGCCGGACGCGGCCTCGGTGATGTGGATGTCGCCCTGTTGGGTGCTGATCTCCGCGGGGCCGGTAAGGCGGCCGACCGCGACGTCACCGGCGTAGGCGGTGAGGCGGACGCTCGCGGCCTCGTCGATCTTGATCGCGCCGTGTGCGCCCTCGCAGGCGACGTCGCCGAGGCGTCCGACGGCCCGGAATTCGGCGCAGGACGCCTTCGCTTCGATTCTCGAGCCGGCGGGCAGCTGGATGGTCACCTCGATGGACCCGGAGGGGCCGAAGTACTGGCTCTTCGCCGCCGGGGCCTCGATCCGCAGGACGCCGTCGCCGTATGCGACCGTGGACTGCTCCGCCGCCTTCACATCGCGGCCCTTCGAGGCGTTTGCGGGCAGGACATCCACCGTCGTGTCAGCGCGGTCGGCGGCGATGAACTGGATGCGCCCCGCGGGAATGTCCAGGACGGCGGTGATCGGGGCGGGGGTGTCGAACGTCTGCATCGTGCTCTCCAGTGTTCGTTGTTTCTGACACCGGAAACGCTACGTTGCATTCAAGGATCACTCAACATACTTGTTGCGCAGAATCATCATCTGTGCAGGTAGATGTCAGTGCATCGTTGCAATGGTGCTGCGGCTTAACGCAACAACAGCTCCTTGATGCGTTGCAATGATCTGGAAGTGAACGCTATGTTGGGGGCATCAAGGAAGCGTGAAGGGAGATCGTGATGCCGGGAGGCAGGCTCACCCAGCAGGAACGCCGGCAGATCGCACTGGGGTTGGCCGACGGCCTCGCCTACGCGGAGATCGCCCGAGGTCTCGAGCGCCCCACCTCGACGATCACGCGTGAGGTGATGCGCAACGGCGGCCCCACCGCCTACCGTGCCGACCTGGCCCACCGCGCCACCGAACGCCGCGCCCACCGGCGCAGGCAGACCGCGCACCGCGGGCAGGGGGCCCCGGCGCAGGCCCACGGACGCGACGACGAGGCCGTGCGCGAGTACGAGGAGATGTTCACCACCATCCTCATGCAATCGGGCCTGCCCAAGATGATGGCCCGGGTGCTGACCTGCCTCTACATCACCGACGCCGGCAGCCTCACCGCCTCCGAGCTCGTCCAGCGCCTCCAGGTCAGCCCGGCGTCCATCTCCAAAGCCATCACCGCGCTCGAGAGCATGACCCTCATCCGCCGGGAACCAGGCGAACGCCGCCGCGAGCGCTACGTCGTCGACGACGACATCTGGTACCAGTCGATGATCGACAGCGCCCGATCCAACGCCCAGCTCGCCGAGGCCGCGCGGCAGGGCGTCGGCATCCTCGGCCGCGACACCCCGGCCGCCGCCCGCCTCGAGAACGTCGCCCGCTTCCTCGACTTCGTCGGCGAGAGCATCATCCGCGCCGCGGAGCAGGCCCGCGAGGTCCTCTACACGAAAGCCGAAGCGACCTCGGGCGGCACTGCCGAGTCAAGTTCAGAACCCGGATAGACAGCCATCTCGATGGTCACAGCCAGTGGTGCCCGCGCCGGACCCGTCAACCTGAGCCGACCTCACCGCGCGCCCGCCAGGCGGCCTCGTTCATGCGGGGGTCGGTCAGGTCGGCAAAGTATGCGGCTGGTGTCTGGGCCAAGGACTCCGGGGCCGGGTCAGACCTCGCGGCCCAGCCACGCCGCCAAGCGCGCGTACGCATCCGCGTCCGGCCCCGCCTCCCGCACCGTCCCGAACGGCACATCCTCCCCCCGGCTGTCCGCCGGCAGGACCTCCCGGGCGATCGGCAGGATCACCTCCGCCAACTCCGCGTCCAGGGCCAGCGGATGCCCCAGCGCCTGCGACAGATCCCACGTATGCGTCACCGTCTCCATCACATAGCCCCCGACCGCCGCCGCCCCCGGCAGCGCCGTCGCCCACGGCACCGCCACCAGCCCGCCAAGCTTCGCGTCCTGCGACCACCCTGCCGTGAAGCGGGCCCTCGCCTCCTCGTACGCCGCGCTCCAGCCGTCGTCCGCGATGCCGTCCATCCGCGCCGGCACCGACAGCCAGTCGCCGCCCTCGCCGATGTGCGCGATCCGGTGCGTACCGCCGACGACATGGGACACCAGCGCCCGTACGTCGTACTCCGTACACGGCGTCGGATCGCCCAGCCGCTCCGGCGTCACCGTCTTGAGCAGGCCCGCGAACTGGTCGGCCGCGCGCTCGTACAGGGGGCGGGGGTCCTGCATGGTGTTCTTGGCGTTCATGGCGTCCGTCTTCTCCTCATGTCCCGGTCTCGCTGACGGCACGCACTCTGCACGGATAACCTGACACCCACCGTCAAGTTTTCCGGAGACCCTCTCACCTGTGAAATCAGACCGGCTGCTCTCGATCCTGCTGCTGCTCCAGACCCGCGGTCTCGTCCCCGCCGCCGAGCTCGCCGAGCGGCTCGAAGTCTCCGTACGCACCATCTATCGCGACATCGAGTCGCTCTCCGCCTCCGGCGTGCCCGTCTACGCCGAACGCGGGCGGCACGGCGGCATCGCGCTGCTGCCCGGATTCCGTACCGACGTCACGGGACTGACCGCCGACGAGTCCCGCGCCCTGTTCGTGCTCGCGGCCCAGGGCGCGCACTCCGCGCTCGGCCTCGACGAGGCGCTCGGCTCGGCCTTGCGCAAGGTCATGGCGGCGCTGCCCGAACCGCACCGGCCCGCCGCCGAGTTGACGAGCCGTCGGATCCTGGTGGATCCGGCCCGCTGGATGCGCGGGACGCAGCCTGCCGTGGATCTGGACGTGCTGAACTCCGCGGTCTTCACCGACCGGCGGCTGCGGCTGCGCTACCGCCACAGCGGCACGACCGAGCCGCGGACGTACACGCTCGATCCGTACGGACTCGTCGTCAAGGCGGGCGTCTGGTACCTGGTCGCCGATCACCGGGCCGCGCCCCGGCTGTTCCGGGCGGACCGGGTGCTCGCAGCGACCCTGACCGACGCCCCGGTGCGCCGGCGTGCCGGGCAGGAGCTGGCGGACGTCTGGGAGGTGCTGCGCCGTCAGGTCGAGGACCGGCCCGCGGACGTACGTGTGACGGTGCGGGTGCGGGCGGACCGGCTCGACCTGTTCCTGCGCATCCAGGCGAGTCAACTCGCCGCGGAGCCGGTGCCGGCGGGGGAGTGGGCGCACGTGGAGCTCGCCCTTGCGTCGACGATGGCGGCTCGCGCGCTGCTGGCGTTCGGCGAGAGCGTGGAGGTGCTTTCGCCGCCCGAGGCCCGCGAGGAGCTGGCCCAAGCCGCCGCCGCGGTCGTCGAGTTGTACGGCAACCGCGCGCCCGGTCCGGCCGATGCCGGCGTCCGCGTGCCCCGTCCGGCCGACGGGGGCGAAGGCGACCGCGTGCGCGGTCCGGCGGCCGACGGGGGCGAAGGCGACCGCGTGCGCGGTCCGGCCGGCGGAGGCGAAGGCGTCCGTGCCGTCAGTCCAGCCAGTGGCGGCGGCCCAGGCTGATCAGCCGCAGTTGACGCCGCGCCAGCGATCCGACCTGCTCCTCGCCCTCCGGACCCGCCTCCAGGAACGTGTACGCGGTCACCACCATGTGGTCCACATACAGCCCCGCCAGCATCATCAGGTCCGCCTCGCTCCATCCCGCTGCCTCCGGCTCCCGGGCGAACGCCGCCGCCACCTCCTCGGCGAACCGCCGCAGTTGGGCGCCGATGGCCTCCCGTACGGGCTGCACACCGCCGGACCGCTCGCGTGCGATGAAGCGGACGTGAGCGGGGGATGTCCGCACCAGCTCGGCGATGAGCCCGACGGTCCGGTCGATGCGTACGTCGTCGCCGTTCTCGGCGAGCGCCTCGCCGATCGTGGCGTGCAGACTGCCCAGCGCCTCCTCGACGAGTGCGACGCCGAGGTCGGCCGTGTCCCGGAAGTGCCGGTAGAACGCCGTCGGGGCCACACCCACTGCCCGGGTCACCTCACGCAGTCCGAGGCTGCTCAGACTCTGCTCCTCGAGCAGCTGCAGCGCGGCGTCCAGGAGAGCCTGACGGGTCTTCTGTTTCTGGGCCTGACGAATCCCGAGGGTGTGACTCATAACATTCAGTAAACAACCGTTCTCTCAAAAAAGGAAGTGTAGACTCAGCAGTCAGTGAACAGTCGTACTCTCAAGTGTTCACCAAGAATTCGAAAGGAAGACGATGATCGCCCTCGTCGCAGCGCTTCTCCTGCTGGGAATTCTGCTGGGCGCCGTGGCCCAACTTCCCGTCTCCGTAACCATCGTGGCGTGCTCCGTCATCGGCGCATGGCTGCTCGTCTTCGCCGTGCGCGAGCGTCGCGCACGCCACCACTGACCCGGAAGGAGCAGAACCACCATGCAACTCACCGCTATCGCCCGCGCCGCGCGCACCACACGCACGGAGAGCACCCTCGGGGACGCCGCCGTCCGGGGCGTCGACCGTGACCCCGTCCGCGAGCCCGACCGTGACGCGGGCAGTTCCAACGCCGAGCCCGAGGCCCGGCGCGCGTTGCGCCGGGACGCCGACGGCATGGCCGTCGCCGCCTTCGTGCTCGGCCTCGTCGGCCTGCTTGTGATGAACATCCTGCTCGGCCCGATCGCCATCGTGCTGGCGGGACTCGCCCTCTGGCGCGGCACCGCACGTCGCGGCCGTGCCCTGCTCGGCCTCACCCTCGGCCTCGCCGATCTGGCCGTCCTCGCCGTGCTGATCAGCGCGAACGGAACCGTCGTCTGGGGCCTCGGCGACTGACACCGCAGTCGGGGAACGCCTCAGAAAGATCAGGGGAAAGCCGGGGAAAGGCAGAGAAAGCCGGGGAAAGGCAGAGAAAGCCGGGGAAAGCCCGGGGAAAACGGCGCCCGCACGCCCGTGCCTCCCTGCGCCGAGTCCGCGCCCCCGCCGGGCCTCGTAGAATCGTGGCCACCATGGCATACCTCGACCACGCTGCGACCACTCCGATGCTGCCGGAGGCCGTCGAGGCGATGACCGCGCAGCTCACCGTCACCGGCAACGCCTCCGCGCTGCACGCGGCCGGGCGCCGGGCCCGCCGCGCGGTCGAGGAGGCCCGCGAGACCCTGGCGGACGCGCTCGGCGCGCGGCCCAGCGAGGTGGTCTTCACCTCCGGCGGCACCGAGGCCGACAACCTGGCCGTGAAGGGCCTGTACTGGCAGCGGCGCGACGCCGACCCGGCCAGGACCCGGGTCCTGGCCAGCCCCGTCGAGCATCACGCCGTCCTCGATGCCGTCCACTGGTTGGGTGAGCACGAGGGCGCGACGATCGAGTATCTGCCGGTCGACGCGTACGGACGGGTGCACCCCGAAACCCTGCGCGAAGCCATCGGGCGCAACCCCGACGATGTCGCTCTCGCCACCGTGATGTGGGCCAACAATGAGATCGGCACCGTCATGCCGGTGGCCGAACTGTCCGCCGCGGCAAGGGAGTTCGACGTCCCGCTGCATGCCGACGCGGTTCAGGCGTTCGGCCAGCTCGACATCGACTTCGCCGCGTCGGGACTGGCCGCGATGACCGTGTCCGGGCACAAGATCGGCGGTCCGTACGGCATCGGCGCGCTGCTGCTCGGACGCGAGTACACCCCGGTTCCCGTCCTGCACGGCGGCGGCCAGGAGCGCCACGTCCGCTCCGGCACCCTGGACGCCCCCGCGATCGCCTCTTTCGCCGTGGCCGGCCGCATCGCCGCGGAGCGCCGCGAGGAGTTCGCCCGCGAGATCGGCGCACTGCGCGACGAACTTGTCCAGGCGGTGCGTACGGCGGTCCCGGACGCGATCCTCGGCGGTGACCCGGACGACCGCCTCCCCGCCAACGCCCACTTCACCTTCCCCGGCTGCGAGGGCGACTCGCTGCTGCTGCTCCTGGACGCGCAGGGCATCGAGTGCTCCACCGGCTCCGCGTGCACCGCCGGAGTCGCCCAGCCCAGCCATGTCCTCCTGGCCACCGGCACCGACCCCGACCTGGCGCGCGGCACGCTGCGCTTCAGCCTCGGGCACACTTCCACGAAGGCGGATGTGGACGCGGTCGCCGAGGCCATCGGCCCGGCGGTGGAGCGGGCCCGCACGGCGGGACTCAGCTAGTCCGTACGGCGGGCCCGGCCCGTTTCCGTACGACAGGATCAGCCGCTGTGCCCCGCGACCTCGCGCGCTCTCGGCAGCGCCTTCCGCACCAGCGCCAGATACCGGTTCCAGTCCCAGTGCGGACCGGGATCCGTGTGGTCCGTCCCCGGTACCTCCACATGCCCGATGATGTGCTCCCGATCCACCGGGATGTCGTACCGCGCACAGATTCTTGCCGTGAGCTGCGCCGATGAGCTGTACATCGCGTCCGTGAAGTCCGCAGGCCGGTCCACGAAGCCCTCGTGCTCTATGCCGATGCTGCGTTCGTTGTACGAGCGGTTTCCCGAGTGGAAGGCCACATCCAGCTCGCGGATCATCTGCGCCACATGCCCGTCCTTGCGAACGACGTAGTGCGCCGCGGCCCCGTGCCCCGGGTCCTTGAAGACCTTCAGCGCCGTCAGAAAGCTGCCCTGGACGACATGGATGACCACGCGGTCGATGACATAGTCGTCGGGCCGGTCGGCGAGCCGCCAGTTTGCCCGGGAGGCCGCCGTCCACTCGGCGCCGGGGTAGTCGAGCTCACCCTCCTTACGCGGCTTCGCCATCCCCGGCAGCCGCCACCAGGCACGTCTCAGCTCGTCCTGCAGCAGCGCACCGGTCCCGAGCACCACGGCCCCGCCGCCGATCAGCACGGCACGCCTGCTTGGCCTCCGCCCGCCCCCGCGCTTCGATTCGCTCCCCATGCGATCCACAACGCATACTCGCGAGCTTTCGGTTCCCCGGGCCCCTTACCCTGGTAGAGCTATGACTCCTCAGACTCCCCAGCGCCCCCTCCGAGTACTCGCCGCCATGTCGGGCGGCGTGGACTCCGCCGTCGCCGCAGCCCGGGCCGCGGAGGCCGGACACGATGTCACCGGTGTGCACCTGGCGCTCTCCGCGAACCCGCAGTCGTTCCGTACGGGCGCGCGCGGCTGCTGCACCATCGAGGACTCGCGCGATGCCCGCCGCGCCGCGGACGTCATCGGCATCCCGTTCTATGTGTGGGATCTCGCCGAGCGCTTCCGCGAGGACGTGGTCGAGGACTTCATCGCGGAGTACGAGGCGGGCCGCACGCCCAATCCCTGTCTGCGCTGCAACGAGAAGATCAAGTTCGCGGCCCTGCTGGACAAGGCCCTGGCGCTCGGCTTCGACGCGGTGTGCACGGGCCACTACGCGACGGTGATCGTCGACGAGGACGGCTCGCGCGAGCTGCACCGGGCGTCCGACATGGCCAAGGACCAGTCGTACGTCCTCGGAGTGCTCGACGAGCGGCAGCTGGCGCACGCCATGTTCCCGCTGGGCGACACCCTCACCACCAAGGGCGAGATCCGGGCGGAGGCCGAGCGCAGGGGCCTCGCGGTCGCGAAGAAGCCCGACAGCCACGACATCTGCTTCATCGCGGACGGCGACACCCAGGGCTTCCTCGCGAGCCGCCTGGGCACGGCGGAGGGCGACATCGTCGACGAGTCGGGCGCGAAGCTGGGCACACACGACGGGGCCTTCGGCTTCACCATCGGCCAGCGCAAGGGGCTGCGCATCGGCCACCCCGCCCCCGATGGCAAGCCGCGCTACGTCCTGGACATCTCGCCGGTGAACAACAGAGTGACGGTCGGCCCGGTCGAGGCGCTGGACGTCACGGCCCTGACGGCGATCAAGCCCCGCTGGTGCGGGACGGCTCCGGCCGGCCCGGGTACGTACACGGCACAGCTGCGCGCCCACGGCGGCGAGACACCGGTGACCGCCGAGCTGGTCGGTGACGAGCTCCAGGTCTCCTTCGACGAGCCGGTCCGGGGTGTGGCGCCCGGCCAGGCGATCGTGCTGTACGACGGCACGCGGGTGGTCGGCTCGGCGACGATCGCGACCACCGAGCGTGCGGCTGTGCCTGCCGCCTAGCCGCACCCACGGCTGTGCCTGCCGCCTAGCCGCACCCCGCCGGCGCCCGTTATGCCGTGAAGAACTCGGTCAGCAGCGGCGCCAGCACGTGCGGCGCCACCTCGTGCGTCTGGCCGGTGAGCGTGTGATGCCGGCCGTGCGGCAGGCACTCCGACACCGCGCCGGCCGCGTCCCGCAGCCAGTCCGGGCTCGCGCCGCCGTCCACGACCATCACGCGCTGGGCGACCGTACGCAGCTGCTCGACCGGCACCCGGCCGTCGCCCAGCACCTCGTGGTCGTAGGGGAGGGTGTGCGCCACCGCTTCCAGCCCGGCCCACATCGGCGCCTGACGCATCCCTTCGACCGCCTCCGGCGGCATCCCGGTCCCCGCCAGGAAAAGCGCGAGCGCGTCGCCGGGCCGCCCCTGCTCCACCAGCTCACGCAGCCGCGCGGACTGGGCGGCGCGTCCTTCATAGGCCGCCGGGTCGGTCGTGAACGGCGGCTCGTACGCCGAGAGCTGGGTGATCGCCAGCCCGGCCGCGGCCGCCTTCAGGACCAGCGCCGCGCCCGACGACATGCCGTGCACCGAGGCACTGCCGCCGGCCGCGGCGATGACGGCGGCGAGATCCTCGATCTCGCGCTCCACGGCGTACGGAGCGGTGTCACCGCTCGCGCCACGGCCGCGCCGGTCGTAGGTGAACACGCTGAAGGCCGGGGCGAGGAGCCCGGCCAGCGGCGCATCGCTCGCGGCGGTGCACAGCGCACCGCCGACCAGAACCACCGGCGGCCCGTCGCCCCGCTGGTCATACGCGATGAGGGTGCCGTCACCCGACTTCGCCTTGTTCAGTGCCCTGTTCGTGTTGTCCATAAGAGTGCTGACCGTCGCTCTGCGCGGAACTCATCGCCCGGGCACGAGATTCTTCCCGTCAGTCTTCGAACCTCGGTCAGTCTTCGAACCTCGGTCAGTCCTCGCCCCTCGGTCAGTCCTCGACGACCTCGGTGTCGTAGAAGCAGAAGTGCCCCTTGATCTCGGCGACATCGTCGATCGGCTCGAGGTAGGCCCAGACCAGATCGAGTGCGTCCGGCAGGGACCAGTAGGAGGCATCGCCCTTGAAGGGACAGTGGGTGTGGTGCCCGGAAGGGGTGAGCAGTTCGGTGCGTACGTCCTCGGGCGGGAGGTAGTACCGGACCGGCAGGCCCGTTTCGCGCAGCAGGAGGGGCCGCCTGCTCTCCGCCAGCACCTGACCGTCGCGCACGACGCGCACATGGGTCGTGCCCGGCTCCACCGTGATGCGATGTCCACCGCGTGTCTGTGTCATGGCAGTCACAGCGTCGGCGGGCGCCTGTGTTGTTCCCGGCCCGCACTGCCGTACCTGCGCCGTACGGTGCAGCTGGGACGCTTTCTGCCGCCGCCACTGACTGACCTGGTGTTCTTCGCTCAGGACGGTGTCTCGGCGCTCGCCCACCTGGAGGAGTCCGCAGGAGTGCAGTAGTGCGAGCATGTCCCGTATGGCTACACATCTGATCACCGGGGCAGGCTCCGGCATCGGCGCCGCCGTCACGCGCCGCCTGCACGAGCGCGGCGACGAGCTGATCCTGCTGGCGCGCGACGCCGGCCGCGCCAAGGAACTCGCCGCCCAGTACGAGGGCGCCCGTACCCTCGTCGCCGACCTCTCGGATCCGGACCGCATCTCCCGGTCGCTCGGCATGCAGCCGATGCCGGACCACCTCGACTCCCTTCTGCACATCGCGGGCATCGTCGACCTGGGCCCGATCGCCGAGCTGCGGCCCAGGACCTGGCACCAGCAGCTCAACGCCAACCTGATTTCGCCCGCTGAACTGACCCGGCTTTTCCTGCCCCAACTACGGGCCTCCCAGGGCCATGTGCTGTTCGTCAACTCGGGCGCGGGACTCAAGGCCCATGCGGAATGGGGCGCTTACGCCGCCTCCAAGCACGGCCTCAAGGCGCTCGCCGACTCGCTGCGCGAGGAGGAGCACCCGGGCGGCGTGCGCGTGACCTCGGTCTACCCGGGCCGCACCGCCAGCCCGATGCAGGCCAAGGTGCACTCCCAGGAGGGCAAGGAGTACGACGCGTCCCACTGGATCAGCCCGGAGTCGGTGGCCATGACGATCCTGACGGCGCTGGACCTGCCCCGGGATGCCGAGATCAACGACCTGACGGTGCGGCCGGGACGATGAACGCATTCCCCTGGGGCCCCGCCACCGGCGTCGGGTCCATGCCCGGCGGTGACGCCCGCGAGGCCGCCAAGACCGTCGCCGGTTCCGTCGAGGACTTCCCCCACCTGCCCGAGCTCCCTGCCCGTGGGCCCGGCGCCGACATGATCGGGCGCAGCATCGGGCTGCTCGTCGAGATGTACGCGCATGTCGAGCCCAGCGGCTGGCGGATCAGCGACCGGCCGGGGCGCGACACCCGGCGCGCCCACTCCTGGCTCGGCGAGGACCTCGACGGGCTGGAGGAGTTCACCCAGGGGTACGAGGGCGCGCTGAAGGTACAGGCGGTGGGCCCCTGGACGCTCGCCGCCGCGCTGGAGCTGCGGGGCGGCGAGGCCGCGCTGGGCGACCCCGGCGCTGTGCGGGATCTCGCGGGCTCGCTCGCGGAGGGGCTGCGGTCACATCTGGCGGACGTACGCCGCCGGGTGCCCGGCGCCCGCGTAGTGCTTCAGCTCGACGAGCCGTCGCTCACCGCCGTACTGCGCGGCCAGATCAGGACCGCCAGCGGGTATCGCACGCACCGGGCGGTGGACCGCCAGATCGTCGAAGGCACCCTGCGGGATGTGATCGGCGTGAGCGAGGATCCGGTCGTCGTCCACTCCTGCGCGCCGGACGTGCCCTTCGCGCTGCTGCGCCGGGCCGGGGCCGCGGGCGTCTCGTTCGATTTCGGATTGCTCACCGAACGTGACGATGAACAGATCGGTGAGGCGGTCGAGGGCGGTACCAAGCTGTTCGCGGGCGTCGTGCCGTCCGCCGACGCTCCATTGTCAGACCCTGCCGGTAGCGTCATGGGTGTCAGGACGCTGTGGCGCAGGTTGGGGCTGAATCCGGGGACTCTCACCGAGTCCGTCGTGATCACCCCGTCGTGCGGCCTCGCGGGTGCCTCGCCCGCGTACGCACGCGCGGCGCTCGCCCACTGCGTCCGGGCCGCGAGATCGCTCGCAGACAACCCTGAGTAACGGGAGGACGAGACGGTGGCTGTCGAACAGCAAGGGTCTGTGCCCGCCGAGGCACGGGAGAAGCATGCCCAGCTGGCCGAGCAGGTCGAAGAGCACCGCTTCCGGTACTACGTGAACGCCCAACCGGTCATCAGCGACGCCGAGTTCGACAAGCTGCTGCGCGAGCTGGAGGCGCTGGAGGACACCTATCCGGAGCTGCGTACGCCCGACTCGCCGACCCAGAAGGTCGCCGGGCAGTACGAGACGGAGTTCGGCGCGGTCGAGCACCGCGAGCGGATGCTCTCCCTCGACAACGCCTTCGAGGAGGCGGAGCTCACCGCCTGGGCCGAGCGCATCGCGCGTGACCTCGGCTCGCAGGAGTACCACTTCCTGTGCGAGCTCAAGGTCGACGGCCTCGCCGTGAACCTGACGTACGAGAAGGGCCGGCTGACCCGCGCGGCGACCCGGGGCGACGGCCGCGTCGGCGAGGACATCACTCCCAATGTCCGTACGATCGCGGACATCCCGGACAGGCTGCAGGGCGAGCGCATCCCGGATCTCGTGGAGATCCGCGGCGAGGTCTACTTCCCGATGGAGAAGTTCGAGGAGCTCAACGCCCGCCTGGTCGAGGCCGGTGACAAGCCCTTCGCCAACCCGCGCAACGCCGCGGCGGGTTCACTGCGCCAGAAGGACCCGAGGGTCACGGCGACCCGCCCGCTGCGCATGGTGGTGCACGGCATCGGCGCGCGCGCGGGCTTCGGCATCGAGCGCCTGTCGGGGGCCTACGACCTGCTGCGCGAGTGGGGCCTGCCCACCGCCCGGCACAACAAGGTCGTGGACTCGCTGGAGGCTGTACGGGAATTCATCGCCTACTTCGGCGAGCACCGCCACTCGGTGGAGCACGAGATCGACGGTGTGGTCGTCAAGCTCGACGAGATTCCGCTGCAGGGGCGGCTCGGCTCCACCTCGCGCGCGCCGCGCTGGGCGATCGCATGGAAGTACGCCCCGGAGGAGGTCAACACCAAGCTGGTCAACATCCGCGTGGGTGTCGGCCGCACCGGGCGCGTCACGCCCTATGCGCAGGTCGAGCCGGTCACGGTCGCCGGCTCCGAGGTCGAGTTCGCCACCCTGCACAACCAGGACGTGGTCAAGGCCAAGGGCGTGCTGATCGGCGACACGGTGGTGCTGCGCAAGGCCGGCGACGTCATTCCGGAAATCCTCGGTCCGGTCGTGGATCTGCGGGACGGCAGCGAGCGGGAGTTCGTGATGCCGTCCGAGTGCCCCGAGTGCGGGACGGCGCTGCGGCCGATGAAGGAGGGTGACGTCGATCTGCGCTGCCCCAACGCCCGCTCCTGCCCGGCCCAGTTGCGTGAACGTCTCTTCTATCTGGCCGGCCGCAAGTCGCTGGACATCGAGAACTTCGGCTATGTGGCGGCGGCCGCGCTCACCAAGCCGCTGGAGCCGCCGACACCGCCGCTGACCGACGAGGGCGATCTGTTCGACCTCACCATCGAGCAGCTGCTGCCCATCGAGGCGTATGTCCTGGACCAGGACAGCGGACTGCCCAAGCGTGACCCGAAGACCGGTGAGGAGAAGGTCGCCAGGGTCTTCGCCAACAAGGAGGGCGAGCCGAGGAAGAACGCCCTGGCGATGCTGGAGAACATCGCGGCGGCCAAGGAGCGACCGCTGGCCCGGATCATCACGGGCCTGTCCATCCGTCATGTCGGCCCGGTCGCGGCCGAGGCGCTGGCCCGCGAGTTCCGGTCGATCGATCGGATCGAGCAGGCCACCGAGGAGGAGCTGGCGGCGGTCGACGGAGTGGGCGACATCATCGCGGCCTCGGTCAAGCAGTGGTTCGCGGAGGACTGGCACCGCGAGATCCTGCGCAAGTGGCGGGCTGCGGGCGTCCGTATGGAGGAAGAGGGCGCGGGCGAGGACGAGGGGCCGCGGCCACTGGAAGGACTCACCGTCGTCGTCACCGGCACCCTGGAGAACTACACCAGGGATGGCGCAAAAGAAGCCCTCCAGAGCCTCGGAGCAAAAGTGGCCGGTTCCGTTTCGAAGAAAACGGCCTTTGTCGTGGTCGGGGACAACCCCGGTTCCAAGTACGACAAGGCGATGCAGCTGAAGGTGCCGGTTCTGGACGAGGACGGTTTCGTCGTACTCCTCGAACAGGGCCCGGATGCGGCACGTGAGGCCGCTGTGCCTGCAGAGGCGTAACGGAGGGGGCGTGCGCGGGGCTTGGGAGGGGCTCGTACAGGGAGCCGGAGGGGGCGCACGGGACGGGAATCGGACGCGGGTTTCGGCCCTTGAACGACCGGTACAGGTCACCCGTTCAGCGCATACCAGATGGATAAGGGTGGCCGGGTCGCATTCGGGCAAGAGCTGTAGAGCGCTGCCCGTCCGAGCCCCCTGCGGCCTACTGTTGAGATGTGCGCCTGTCGTGCACGGCTGCGTGGTGGGATTTCAGTCGTGGTGGCATGACAACGGGAGCCATCGCGAGGCATCGGCACCGCCGGCTGTGAGAGGGACGGGAATGAAACCGACCGAGAGCACCGCCACGGTCTCACGGCCGCGTGGATTCGCGGCCCTTGCCGGCCTGACGCCGGGTCTGCCCGTCGCCGCCGTCGTATGTGCCGCCGTCCTGCTCACCCTTGGCGTCGTCAGCACACTCAGGGAAGGCCAGTCGCTGTTTCCCGGCGCCACGGTGGGCTGGTCGCTCGCCGTCCTCACCGGGATCATCGTCGGGCATCTGGTCGCGCTCGGCCGGGACCGCTGGTGGGGCGGCACCGGCTCCGGCGCCGCCCTGACCCTCGCCGTCCTGCTGCTCTTCGGCTGGGTGCCTGCCGGACTGGTCAGCCTGGCCGTCGTGGCCCTGGTCGGCGCGGCCCGCCGACACCGCTGGCGCCAGGGCGTGTTGCACGGCTCCGTGGACATCATCGGCATCGGCGCCGCCGCCCTCGTTCTGGCCGTCTTCTCGGTGGAGCCGAGCGTCGAACAGCCCTGGTCGCCACTCGAATGGAGTATCGCGGCCGCACCGGGAGTCGTCCTGGCGGCCACCGCCTATCTCGCGGTGACCCGGCTGCTGCTGTGGTATGTGCTGGCTCCGCAGGGCGGCGGCCTGCCCACCGTCGCCCGTACAGCCCTGCTCAGGCAGGGTCTCGTCGCGGTCGCTCTGCTCGGCATCGCCCCGCTGATCTGCGTTGTCGCGGTCGCCCTGCCGCTGATGCTGCCGCTGTTCGCGGTGCCGCTGATCGCGCTGGACTCCACGCTGTGGATCGCCCGGGCCAGAGCCGAGGAGCAGCTGCGCGACCCGCTGACCGGGCTGCCGAACCGGCAGTGGCTCCTTGAGCGGACCTGGGCGGCTCTGGAGGACGCGGAGGGCAGCGGTGCGCGTTCGGCTCTCGTACTGATCGACCTCGACCGCTTCCGTTCCGTCAATGACACGCTCGGCCATCTCGCGGGCGACCGGCTGCTGTTGCAGATAGCCGACCGGCTGCGACTCGCGCTGCCGCGCGGCGCGGAGGCGGCCAGGCTCGGCGGCGACGAGTTCGCCGTACTGCTCCCGACCGCAGACTCCACCACCAGCGCCCAGCGCGTCGCCCGGCATCTGGTGGCCGAGCTCTCCTCGCCGCTCGACCTCGACGGGCTCACCCTCGTCCTGGAGGCGAGCGCCGGCGTCGCCGTCTTCCCCGAGCACGCGCTGGACGCGGAGGGGCTGCTGCGGCGCGCGGACGTGGCGATGTACCAGGCGAAGCGGGACCGTACGGGCGTGGAGGTGTACGAGTCCAAGCGGGACAGCAACACCCCCGACCGGCTCGGCCTGCTCGGCGATCTGCGCCGGGCTCTGGACGCCGGCGACGTGGAGCTCCACTACCAGCCCAAGGTGCGCTTCGACGGTCATGTCGCGGGACTCGAGGCACTGGTCCGCTGGGTCCACCCGGAACGCGGCCGGGTGCCCCCGGACGAGTTCATCGCCATCGCCGAGTCCTCCGGTCTGATGCCGCATCTGACGGAGTACGTGCTCGACACGGCTCTCGCCCAGGTGGCGAAGTGGCGCGCGCAGGGCCTGAACGTCCCGGTCGCCGTCAATGTCTCGCCGCGCGACGTCCACACCCCCGGCTTTGCCGGATCCGTCGCCGCCCGCCTCGCCCGGCACGGCGTCCCGGCGGGCTCCCTGCAGCTGGAGATAACGGAACACGTGCTGCTCGAGGACCCGCAGCGGGCCGCCGACACCCTCGCGGGGCTGACCGACCACGGCGTGAAGATGTCGCTGGACGACTTCGGCACCGGGTATTCCTCCCTGGTGCATCTGCGCCGTCTCCCCGTCAGCGAGCTCAAGATCGACCGCTCCTTCGTGGCCCGGCTGGCCGTCGACACCGAGGACGCGGAGATCGTCCGTTGCACCGTCGACCTGGCGCACTCGCTCGGCCTGATGGTGGTCGCCGAGGGCGTCGAGGACGACGAGACCTGGGAGCGGCTGCGCGATCTGGGCTGCGACGCAGTGCAGGGCTGGCTGGTCGCGGCCGCGATGCCGCCGCAGGAGACCACGGCGTGGCTGCGGGCCAGGGGCGAGCGCGGCTGGCACCGCCCGGCGGAGCTGCCCGCCGCGTCGGATGCGGACGAGCCGTCCGGCCAGGTCGTTCCCTGACGCTTTTGTGCACCGCGGATGCCGGGAAAGGGCCCGGTCCGAGGCCGGTGCAGGGCCAGCTTTGACGCGGGTGCAGGGCCAGGTTCGAAGCCGGGGCAGGGTCCGGTCTCATAACCGTTTCGTGGGCAGGGGCCCCGGCCCCATAGGATTGGGGCCAAACACACACACTCACCCCTGAGGATCGCTGCATGCCTGGCATTACGCGCGAGGAGGTCGCCCACCTCGCCCGGCTGGCGCGTCTGGAGCTGTCCGGCGACGAGCTCGACCACTTCGCCGGACAGCTCGACGACATCATCGGCGCGGTCGCCCGCGTATCCGAGGTCGCCGACCAAGACGTACCCCCGACCTCGCACCCGCTGCCGCTGACCAATGTCATGCGCGCGGACGAGGTCCGTCCGTCGCTCACCCCCGAGCAGGCGCTCTCCTGCGCCCCGGCCCAGGAGCAGCAGCGTTTCAAGGTGCCGCAGATCCTGGGGGAGGACTAATCACCATGACGGACATCATCAAGCTCACCGCGGCCGAGATCGCGGCGAAGATCGCCGCCGGCGAGCTCACCGCCGTCGAGGTCACCGAGGCCCATCTGGCCCGGATCGAGGCCGTCGACGAGAAGGTGCACGCCTTCCTGCACATCGACCGCGAGGGCGCGCTCGCGCAGGCCCGCGCCGTCGACGCCAAGCGCGAGGCGGGCGAGAAGCTCGGCCCGCTGGCCGGCGTTCCGCTCGCGCTCAAGGACATCTTCACCACCGAGGGCATCCCGACCACGGTCGGCTCCAAGATCCTCGAGGGCTGGATCCCGCCGTACGACGCGACCCTGACGCGCAAGCTGAAGGAAGCCGACGTCGTCATCCTCGGCAAGACCAACATGGACGAGTTCGCCATGGGGTCGTCGACCGAGAACAGCGCGTACGGGCCGACCGGCAACCCCTGGGACCTGACCCGGATCCCCGGCGGCTCCGGTGGCGGATCCAGCGCCGCCCTCGCTTCGTACCAGGCCCCGCTCGCCATCGGCACGGACACCGGCGGCTCGATCCGCCAGCCCGCCGCCGTCACCGGCACGGTCGGCGTCAAGCCCACCTACGGCGGGGTGTCCCGCTACGGCATGGTCGCCTTCTCGTCCTCCCTGGACCAGGGCGGCCCCTGCGCCCGTACGGTCCTGGACGCGGCCCTGCTGCACGAGGTCATCGCCGGTCACGACCCGCTCGACTCGACATCCATCGAGGCCCCGGTCCCGCCGGTCGTCGAGGCCGCGAAGAACGGTTCGGTCGCCGGCATGCGCGTCGGTGTCGTCAAGCAGTTCCGCGGCGAGGGCTACCAGGCCGGTGTCGTGCAGCGCTTCGACGAGTCCGTCGCGTTGCTGCGCGAGCTGGGCGCCGAGATCGTCGAGCTGGACTGTCCGTCCTTCGACCTGGCGCTCTCCGCGTACTACCTGATCGCGCCGTCCGAGTGCTCCTCCAACCTGGCCCGCTTCGACGCCATGCGCTACGGCCTGCGGGTCGGCGACGACGGCACGAAGTCCGCCGAGGAGGTCACCGCGCTGACCCGTGAGGCGGGCTTCGGCGACGAGGTCAAGCGCCGCATCATGCTCGGCACGTACGCGCTCAGCTCCGGCTACTACGACGCGTACTACGGCTCCGCGCAGAAGGTGCGCACACTCATCACCAGGGACTTCGAGAAGGCCTTCGAGCAGGTCGACGTGATCGTCTCGCCGACCACGCCGACCACCGCCTTCCCGATCGGCGAGCGCGCCGATGACCCGATGGCGATGTACCTCGCGGACCTGTGCACCATCCCGACCAACCTGGCCGGCAATTCCGCGATGTCGCTGCCCTGCGGCCTCGCGCCGGAGGACGGCCTGCCGGTCGGACTGCAGATCATCGCCCCCGCCATGAAGGACGACCGGCTGTACAAGGTCGGCGCGGCCGTCGAGGCGGCCTTCGTGGAAAAGTGGGGCCACCCGCTGCTCGAGGAGGCTCCGTCGCTGTGAGTAAGGCACTGACCAAGGCCAAGGGCTTCAAGAAGTCCAAGACCGGGACGTATCTGTCGATCGGCACCACCGCCTTCGGTGCGATCAGCGTCGCCAAGCAGGCCAAGAAGGCCCGCAACGAGGGCGACACGCTCCGGCTGATCGACGCCGTCATCTCTGCCGCCGCCATCGCCACCGGCGTCGCACTGCTCGTACGCGAGCTGAAGCGCCTGGGCGACGACGACGTCCTGCTGGGTTGAGAGGGAAAGTTTCACCGTGACCGTCACTGAACTGGTGTCGTACGAGGACGCCCTCGCTGCCTACGACCCCGTCATGGGCCTCGAGGTCCATGTCGAACTCGGCACCAAGACCAAGATGTTCTGCGGCTGTTCGACCGAGCTGGGCGCCGAGCCCAACTCGCAGACCTGCCCGACCTGTCTCGGCCTGCCCGGCTCGCTCCCGGTCGTCAACGAGATCGCCGTCGAGTCGGCAGTCAAGATCGGCCTCGCGCTGAACTGCGAGATCGCCGAGTGGTGCCGCTTCGCCCGGAAGAACTACTTCTATCCGGACATGCCGAAGAACTTCCAGACCTCGCAGTACGACGAGCCGATCGCCTTCAACGGCTATCTGGACGTCCAGCTGGAGGACGGCGAGGTCTTCCGTGTGGAGATCGAGCGCGCGCACATGGAGGAGGACACCGGCAAGTCGACACACGTCGGCGGTGCCACCGGCCGAATCCACGGCGCGTCCCACTCGCTGCTGGACTACAACCGCGCCGGCATTCCGCTGATCGAGATCGTCACCAAGCCGATCGAGGGCGCGGGAGAGCGTGCGCCGGAGGTCGCCAAGGCGTACGTGGCCGAGCTGCGCGAGCTCATCAAGGCGCTCGCGGTCTCCGAGGCGCGCATGGAGCAGGGCCAGATGCGCTGCGACGTGAACCTTTCGCTGCGCCCGCACGGCGTCGTGAAGTTCGGCACGCGCTCCGAGACGAAGAACGTCAACTCCCTTCGTTCGGTGGAGCGTGCGGCCCGCTTCGAGATCCAGCGCCATGCCGCGGTGCTCTCGTCCGGCGGCACGATCGTGCAGGAGACGCGTCACTTCCACGAGGAGGACGGCTCCACGACGTCGGGCCGGGTGAAGGAGGAGGCCGAGGACTACCGGTACTTCCCGGAGCCCGACCTCGTCCCGGTGGCCCCCGCGCGCGAGTGGGTCGAGGAGCTGCGTGCCTCTCTGCCCGAGCTGCCGCGGGTGCGCCGGAACCGGCTGCGCGAGGAGTGGGGCATCTCCGAGCACGACATGCAGTCGATCCTCAACGCGGGTGCGGTCGACCTGATCGTCGCCACGATCGAGGCGGGCGCGGATGCGGCGTCCGCGCGCAAGTGGTGGACGGGTGAGCTGGCCCGCCGCTCCAACGAGGACGGTGTCGAGCTCGCCTCGCTCCCGATCACGCCGGCGCAGGTGGCCCGGGTGGCCGAGCTGGTCGCTGCCGGAGACCTCAACGACAAGCTGGCCCGTCAGGTCATCGAGGGCGTCCTCGCGGGCGAGGGCGACCCGGACACCGTCGTCGAGAAGCGCGGCCTGAAGGTCGTCTCGGACGAGGGTGCGCTCGGCGCTGCCGTCGACGAGGCGATCGCGGGCAACGCGGCGATCGCCGACAAGATCCGTGGCGGCAAGGTCGCGGCGGTCGGTGCGCTGGTGGGCGCGGTCATGAAGACGACCCGCGGCCAGGCGGACGCGGCGCGTGTGAAGGAACTGATCCTGCAGAAGCTGGGCGTCGAGGGCTGACGCGAGGCGCTTGCGGGCAGACGGAGGCGGCTTGCACCGGAAGGTGCGGGCCGCCTCTGCTGTGGGCGGCGGGACCGCGTTCCTGTGGGGCGGCCGACCGGGGTTCCTGGGGGCGGCGGGCGCGGGCCTCCGTCGAGCGCTGCGGCCATCTGTACGTCCGGCGCGCTGTACGTCCGGCGCTCGGCTCGCGCTGTATACGGCACCGGATCGGCGGCCCGCCGCGGCCGGGGTCCGCGGTCCGGCTATGCCGGGGCACGCGGTCGGCGGCCCGCGTTCCGCACGATGTCGCGCTTGCGCGTCCGGGCTGCGTGACGACCGCGTCCGCACAGCATCGGCCTCGCGGTCCGCTCAGTGGCGTATGCCCAGGCCCGGGAGCCACAGCTCGCCGCGGTCCTTGCAGCTCGCGTCCCTCGCCCGCAGTTCGTCCGGCTCCTTCGTGCCGCGGGCCCGCAGTTCCGTGATGGCCAGGTGCGCCACCGCGGAGGCCTCCTGGCGGTCCGGCTCCGGGAAGTCCGTCTGCCACCAGCCGCGGTCGCGGGACTGCCAGCCGCGTGAGTGCATCAGCTGCGCGCGCTCCGGGCTGTCCTCGCCGTCGCGGTCGTCGACCGAGATGTGCAGCCCGTCCTCCAGGGCGTACGAGATGAGCAGCTGCCGGCCGCGGTCAGCCGAGCTGTACACGCTGAAGCTCGCCCAGTCGTCGCCGACCTGAACGGCAAGCTGCTCCACCCACGCCGCGAGGAGCAACTCCAGCGCGCTCTGGAAGTGTTCGAGGCAGGACGCCAGTCGGCCGCCGGGCAGTTCGATGGGGCGCTCGCCCGGACCGCTGCGGTCCAACTGCCAGGTGTACGGCAGCAGGTCGAAGTCGTACGGCTCGCTCGCCGACCACGCGCCGCCCCACTCGAACGACCGCCGCTCATCGCCTTCCAGGGCGTCCGTGTGGTGGACCGACAGCTGGGCCCGGTGGTAGGAGCCCGCGAGCAGGACCACCCTCCTGCAGTCCCGCCAGCGGACGTTGGGGCCCTCCGCCGAGCCGCCGTACAGCGTCGGCTCGCCGATCCGCGCCACTATCGCGCCGTACACCTGACGAAACGCCTCCCGCCGCTCGCGCAGCGAGGCCCCCGGCTCGTAAGCGAGCACCTGGACAGGCTCACTGCCGAAGTAGAGATCGGGCGCGTCATGGAACGCCAGGGCGAACTCCGCGGCGTCGCCAAGCGAAAGCATCGGTTGGTTGGTCCCCGTGTTTTCCATGTCACTCATCGTGCCAGCCGCCACCGACAACGCCTGCTGCTCGCTTGGGGATTTACGCCTCTGGAACCTGCAGGGTCGAGTTCAGGACAGATTCAGGACAGATTCAGGACAACGGCGCAAGGCGTCGCAGACATCGTTGTCGCCCAACGGCCGCCGGACCCCGGTCCGCACCGTTAGGACTCCTTGTACGAGCACTTGGACGTTCACCACCGCGCCGTCCACGGGTCTTCCCGAGGCCACCCGGCCTGATTACGTTCCCGGGCAGCAACAGCGGATTCGGGAGGATCACTTGGCCACGGACATGTCACGGCGGCGTCTGCTCGCACTCGGTACAGGCGCGATCGGCGCGGCGGCCGGGTCGCTGCTGCCGCCGTCACTGCAGGCCGCGCTCGCCGCCGAGCCCGCATCGGGCGGGCTGCGTGCGGTCAAGCACGTGGTGATCCTCATGCAGGAGAACCGATCCTTCGACCACTACTTCGGAACGCTCCGCGGCGTACGGGGCTTCGGTGACCGCAATGCCGTCGAGCTCCCCTCCGGCAAGCCCGTCTTCGAGCAGCCCGGCCCGCTCGGCGGCACCGTGCTGCCCTTCCCCGTGCGCGACGCCGCCGAGGCACAGAAGCAGGACCTCCAGTACATAGGCGCCCTCGACCACTCCTGGAAGGGCGGCGCGAAGGCCTGGCGCAACGGCTGGATGGACGGCTGGGTCTCCGCGAAGACCGCCGCGACCATGGCGTACTACGACCGCCGCGATCTGCCCCTGCACTACGAGCTCGCCGACACGTTCACCATCTGCGACGCGTACCACTCCTCGACCCACACCTCGACGAGCCCGAACCGCAACCATCTGTGGAGCGGCAAGACCGGCTTCGAGGCGAACGGCGACCGGGCAGTCGGCAACGACGCGTACGACGAGGGCACGCACCCCGGCTACGACTGGGGCACCTACGCCGAGCGGCTCGAGAAGGCCGGCCGCAGCTGGAAGACGTACACCGAGTGGGAGAACTTCACCGACAACCAGATCGAGTTCTTCACCACCTTCAAGGCGATCGCCCGCAAGGCGCTCGCCAAGACCGGTGGCCACACCTTCATGGAGTCGTTCTACGCGGCCGTGCGTGACACGACGGACAGCGCGGAGCGCGACCGGCTGCTCGGTCTGCTGGAGGCAGGCGTCGCCACGCTCGACACGGCGGAGCGACAGCTCTTCGAGCGCGGGCTGCGGCGTGTGCCCACCGGCACGCTCGCCGAGGAGTTCGCCAAGGACGTGGCAGCGGGCACGCTGCCCGAGGTGTCGTATCTCGTGCCCTCCGCGGTCGACTCCGAGCACCCGAGCGTGTCCTCGCCGATCCACAGCGCGACGATCGTCTACAAGGTGCTCGACGTGCTCGGCTCGCACCCCGACGTATGGCGGCACACCGTCGTCCTGATCAACTACGACGAGAACGACGGCTTCTTCGACCACGTTCCGCCGCCCGTGCCGCCCGCCGACAACCGGGACGAGCGCTGGCAGGGGCTGCCGACCGGGCTCGGCATCAGGGTGCCGATGCTCGTCGTCTCGCCCTGGTCGGTCGGCGGCCATGTCTGCTCCGAGGTCTTCGACCACTCCTCGGTGATCCGGCTGCTGGAGAAGTGGACGGGCGTCGAGGAACCGAACATCACCCCCTGGCGGCGCGCCGTCACCGGCGATCTCACCTCGGCCTTCGACTTCCGCCGCGGCAGGCCCCAGCCCGAGGTGGAGCAGCCGGGCGCGATACCGCCCTTCACGGGACGCTGGCGGCCCGTGCCGCCGAAGGTGCAGCAGATGCCCGTACAGGAGGAGGGGATCCGTCCCGCGCGGCCGCTGCCGTACCAGCCCGATGCGCACGGCAGGGTCAGGGGCGACGTCTTCAGCGTCGAGCTCAGCAACAGCGGGCGCGCGAGCGCGCACTTCGCTCTGTACCCGTACGCCGGTGAGTTCCCCGTTCCGCAGCACAAGGACGTAAGGGGCAGGGCGCAGTGGTCGGTGCCCCTTACCGGGGCCACGGGAGGCACCGGGGGCGCGGGGGACGCGTACCACTTCACGATCACCGGGCCGAACGGCTTCCGCCGCGAGTTCGCGGGCAGCGCGGGTGGTCCGGCGGAGGTCGCCACCTCCATCGACCACCATCACCGCGATCTGCACCTCACGCTTCGCAACGAGGGCAGCAAGCCGGTCACGTTCACCATCCGGCCGCTGGCCTACGTCGACGAGGCCGACCTCCACGACTGGACCCGCACCATCACGGTCAAGGCGGGCCGCAGCCGCACCGTCGTGCACTCGGCGGCCGACGCGCACGGCTGGTACGACATCGAGGTGACCGCCGACCGGGACGAGAGCTTCCGGCGCCGTCTGATGGGTCACATCGAGAACGGGCGGGCGAGCGTGTCGGGCTGAGTCCCGGACGGAAAGAGCGCAGGCAACGAGCGGTGCGCCGGGGTCCGCAGCCCATGTCCCGGGCTCTGGCGCAGCGCTGTGAGTAAGCCCACGAAACGGACAAAGGATCACTATTGACTGCCAGAGTGTCTCTTTGTAGGTCATGAGTTCTTTGCGGGCTGTTCCCGGTCAAAGATCCACGAACCACCCAGGGAGCACGCACGTTGGCAGCAATCGCCCGGTGGTGCATCAAGCACCGCCTTGTAGCCGTCGTGCTCTGGCTCTTCGCTCTCGGCGGCGTCGCGACCGCGGCGGGAGTCGCGGGATCGGCCTACTCCAACGACTACGAGGTCCCGGGCACCGAATCCGGCCGCGCCGCGGCCCTCCTGGAGGAGGGCTTCCACGGCCAGGGCGGCGACAGTGACACCATCGTGTGGCACACGGACACCGGCAGCGTCCGCGCCGACGGCATCCACCAGCGGATGTCCGGGATGCTCCACGAGGTCGCCGGGCTCGACGGGGTCGCCTCCGTCGTCAGCCCGTACGGCAACGAGGGCGCCGGCCGGACCAGCCCCGACGGGCACACCGCCTACGCCACCATCACCTTCGACCAGCAGGCCGACAACGTTCCCAAGGCGCAGGCCGAGGCGGTCGTCGCCACCGCGAAGGCAGCCGAGAGTGACGGGCTCCAGGTCGAGCTGGGCGGCAGCGCCATCGCGCCGACCGAGGGGTCGAGCGCGCATGTGGCCGAGATCATCGGCGTGGTCGTCGCCGCTGTCGTCCTCTTCCTGGCCTTCGGCTCTCTCGCCGCCAGCCTGCTGCCCATCGCCACCGCCCTCGTTTCGGTCGGCACCGCCTTCGCGGGCATCGTGCTCCTCGGGCATGTGATGACCGTGGCCGACTTCGCCCCCATGCTCGGCATGCTGATCGGGCTCGGCGTCGGCATCGACTACGCGCTGTTCATCGTGACCAGACACCGCAAGGGCCTGCGGCGCGGACTGCCGGTGGCGGAAGCGGCCAGGGACGCCGTCGCCACCACCGGCCGTGCCGTGGTCTTCGCCGGCGCCACCGTCTGCATCGCGCTGCTCGGCATGCTCATCCTGCAGCTCAGCTTCCTCAACGGGGTCGCGATCGCGGCCTGTCTGACCGTCGTCCTCACCGTGGCTGCCTCGGTGACCCTGCTGCCCGCGCTGCTGTCCTTCATCGGCATGCGGGCGCTCAGCAGGCGTGAGCGGCGCCGGCTCATCGAGCACGGTCCGCAGCCCGAGCTGCCGACCGGCTTCGCCGCCCGCTGGTCCGCCTTCGTCGAACGCCATCCGAAGCTGCTCGGAGCCGTCGCCGCGGTGGTCATGCTGGTGCTGGCCCTGCCGACGTTCTCGCTCCACCTCGGCACCTCGGACCAGGGCAACGGCCCTTCATCGGCGACCACCCGCCAGGCGTACGATCTGCTGGCGGAGGGCTTCGGCCCGGGCGTCAACGGCCCGCTCACCCTCGTCGCCCATCTCGACGGCGCCGACGACCGGCTGGCCATGGACAAGCTGCCCAACGCCCTTCGGGGCGCCGATGGCATCACATCCGTCGGCCCCGTCACGTACAACGGCAGCGGCGATACGGCGGTGCTCACCGCCGTACCGGACTCGGCACCCCAGTCGAAGGCGACCAGTGAGCTCGTCGACCATCTGCGCGACGACGTCCTGCCCGCAGCGTCGGACGGCACCTCCCTCCAGGTGCACGTCGGCGGTGTGACGGCGAGCTACGACGACTTCGCCGAGATCATCGTCGGCAAGCTGCCGCTCTTCGTCGGCGTTGTCATCGCGCTCGGCTGTCTGCTCTTGCTGCTGGCCTTCCGCTCCATAGGCATCCCGCTGAAGGCCGCGTTGATGAATGTGGCCGCCGTCGCCTCCTCCTTCGGGATCGTCGTCGCGATCTTCCAGTGGGGGTGGGGCAGCGAGTTTCTCGGTCTCGGCCGGGCGGGCCCGATCGAGCCCTTCCTCCCGGTGATCATGGTCTCGGTGCTCTTCGGGCTCTCCATGGACTACCAGGTCTTCCTGGTCAGCCGGATGTACGAGGAGTGGCTGGAGACGGGCGACAACCGGCGGGCGGTCCGGGTCGGCCTCGCCGAGACCAGCCGTGTGATCAACTCCGCGGCCGTGATCATGATTTCGGTCTTCGGGGCCTTCGTCCTCAGCGGCGATCGGGTCATCGCGATGTTCGGCATCGCACTGGCGGCGGCGGTCGCCCTGGACGCCTTTGTACTGCGTACGCTCCTGGTGCCCGCCCTCATGCACATGCTGGGCGGCGCGAACTGGTGGCTGCCGCGCTGGCTGGACCGGCGGCTGCCGCGGATCAGCATCGAACCCCCCGAGTGCCGTGTGCATGCGAAGATCCCTGGGCAGCGCGCGAGCGAGGACGGGCAGCTCGTGCCGTAAACGGGCCGGCTCGTGCCGTAAACCGGCCGGAGGAGAACGATGTTCGCGATATCACTGGGCGACGGAGCGGAACTGCGCCCCCTTGAGCCGTGGCAGGCCGAGGAGTTCCTCGCCCATATGGACCGTGGGCGGGAGTTCATCGGCGAGTACATCGCCTTTGCGGCGGCTGCCGCGGATCTCGAATCGGCGCGTGCCCTCCTCCAGTCGTACGCGGACAAGCAGGCCGCGGACGCGGGTCGGATCTACGGGATCTGGCTCGACGGGACCCTCGTCGGCGGTGTGCTCTTCCGGATCTTCGAACCCGCTTCGGGCAACTGCGAGGCGGGCTGCTGGCTGGAGCCGTCCGCTGCCGGGCGCGGTCTGGTCACACGGGCGGCACGGGTGCTGATCGACTGGGCCGTGGAGCAGCGCGGGATGCACCGGGTCGAGTGGGTGGCCGCCTCGGCGAACACCGCGAGCATCAACGTCGCGAAGCGGCTGGGGATGACGCGGGAGGGGGTGCTGCGGGAGAACTATCTCTACCGCGGCGTGCGGCACGACATGGAGGTGTGGTCGGTGCTGGCGCCTGAGTGGCGGGAGCTGCGGTCGCAGACCGGTCGTTAAGCGGAATCTCAGACAGGCCACCTAGCGTGCGGCGCATGAATCCCACCGAGACCAAAGAGACCACCGACACGACCGCGCCGGACGAGGCTGCGGAGGCGACCGACACGAGTGCCGAGCCCACATCGGACGGGCACGACGGGCAAGCCACCGACACCGACCAGGCAGAGCCGGCGGAGAGCGGTTCGGACGACGCAGAGGAGACGCCCCGCGCCTCCTCGGGCCTCGGCTCAGCCGCCGCCGGCGTCGTCGCGGCCGGTCTGGGTGTCGTGGCCCTCAGCGGCAGCTGGGTCGGTAGGGTCGCCGCCGAGCGGCAGACGCTGATCGGCCAGATCAAGACCTCGCAGGGCGGCACCCCGGCCCAGCAGATCTCGGCGGTCTACGGCGACGCCTGGCACACCACCGCCCTGACCAACGGCATCTTCGCGCTCCTCGCCCTGATCGTCGGCGCCGCCGTGCTTGCCCTGCCGCAGAAGGCCGGCTGGGTAAGGGCATTCGCCGTGGCCGGTGTCGTGCTCGGCGCCCTGGGGATGATCGTCTCCGCCGGGATGTATTTCGACCTCTTCCTGGCACTGCCCAGTACCGGCTCCTGAGCCGCCGGCGGGCTGAAATCCGTTGGTGCGCCTGTCCGCCGGGTGCTGCACTGAGCGGATGGATCATGACGAGGTGCTCGGCCTGTTCGACCGGCAGCTGCGGCAGGGCGTGAGCGCCGACGACCCGGGAGCCGGGGTCGAACGGAGCGGCGACGTGGTGCGCCAGGGCGGCGCCGACGGCGAATGGAACGGCGTCGTCTGGTCCGGCCTGGACGCGGCCACGGCCGACGCGGCGATCGCCGAGCAGGTGCGGCACTTCACCGCCCTGGCGCGCGACTTCGAGTGGAAGCTCTACGCCTACGACCAGCCCCACGACCTCGGCGCGCGGCTGCGGGCAGCAGGCTTCACGCCCGAGCCCGAGGAAACCCTGATGGCCGCCGAGATCCGCGACCTGCCCACCGATGTGGAGCTGCCTGAGGGCATCCGGCTGGAAACGGTCACCGACCCGGCGGGCGTGGAACTCCTCGCGGACGCACACGAGCAGGCCTTCGGCACCAGCAGCTCCCGGCTGCGGGAACAACTCCTCGCCCAGCTGGCGCGGACCCCGGACAGCGTGTTCATGACCGTCGCGATGGCCGGGGACCAGCCGGTGAGCGGCGCCCGGATGGAGCTGCACCCGGGCACCGACTTCGCCAGTCTCTGGGGCGGCGGCACCGTGGCCGCGTGGCGCGGCCGCGGCATCTACCGGGCCCTGATCGCTCACCGCGCCCGCCTCGCCGGCGCGAGCGGCTACCGCTTCCTGCAGGTCGACGCCTCCAGCCGGAGTCGGCCGATTCTGTCGCGGCTGGGCTTCGCCGCGCTGAGCATCACCACGCCGTACGTATACGAACACCGATCCCGGCCCGACCAGCGGCCCTAAGGCCCCTCGGCCGGGGGCCTTAGGGCGTGGGCGCACGACTCCACGGGCGTCTAAGGACCCCGCGGCCGCGAAGATGCGGAATGCTCCCGATGTGGCAGACCCCCCTGGGGAACGAAAGTTGAGGCATCGCAAGACGCCAAGACGATTCACCACCAGGGAGTACGAGATGTTCCAGAACCAGATCCACAAGATCCGCCAGGCCGAGCTCATCCGTCAGGCCGAGGTGGAGCGGCTCGCGCGGCAGGTGCGCAAGGCCCGTCGTGCTGCCAGACGAGCGGCCAAGGAATCAGGAGAGGGTCCGGTGAGTTCGGACAACTCCGGCTATGCACGCGCCGCGTAAGCCGACGGGACCTCCCGTGATGACTGTCATCCCGATCACCGGTGCCGCGTTGTCAGAGGGCTGTGCGATGCTCGGCGACGTGGAGACCAGGTCAGTAAGCCCGGTGTTCGTCGGCCGCGCCGGCGAACTGACCGCGCTCACCAGTGCGCTCGCCCGCGCCGCAGCGGGCGAGCCGCAGCCGTTGCTCGTCGGCGGTGAGGCCGGAGTCGGCAAGACCCGGCTCGTCGAGGAGCTGCTCGCCGAGGCGTGCCGCCGTGAGGCCGTCGTCGCGGTCGGCAGCTGCGTCGAGATCGGCGCGGACGGGCTGCCGTTCGCACCCTTCTCGACCGCGCTGCGCGCGCTCCACCGGCAACTGCCCCAGGAGCTCGCCGCGGCCGCCGCCGGGCAGGAGGACGAGGTGGCGCGGCTGCTGCCGGAGCTGGGGGAGACCCCGCGCGGCGAGCGCGGCCGGCATGACGAGGAGGGCACGGCCCGCCTCTTCGAGCTGACCGCGCGGCTGCTTGAGCGCGTTGCCGCGGACCGCACGGTCGTCCTGGTCCTCGAGGACATGCACTGGTCCGACGCGTCCACGCGCCACCTGCTCGCCTATCTCTTCCGCACGCTGCGCCGCGGCCGACTGGTCGTGATCGCGACCTACCGCTCGGACGATGTCCACCGGCGCCACCCGCTGCGGCCGTTCCTCGCCGAGCTCGACCGGATGCGCACCGTCCAGCGCATCGAGCTGACCCGCTTCAACCGCGCGGAGGTCCACCGCCAGATGGCCGGCATCCTGGCCGTCGAGCCCGAACCGGCCATGGTGGACCGGGTCTTCCAGCGCTCGGACGGCAATGCCTTCTTCGTCGAGGAGCTGGCCTGCAGCATCACTGACGACGGCTGCTCCAAGGGCCTGCCGGACACGCTGCGCGACATCCTGCTCGTCCGCATCGAGGCGCTGCCGGAGGACGCCCAGCGGGTGTCTCGCATAGTCGCGGAGGGCGGCTCGACCGTGGAGTACGGTCTGCTGTTCGCCGTCGCCCGGCTCGGTGAGGACGACCTCATCGAGGCGCTGCGGGCCGCTGTGGGGGCGAACATCCTGCTGGCCACGCCCGACGGGGGCGGCTACCGCTTCCGGCACTCCCTCGCACGCGAGGCCGTCAGTGACGATCTGCTGCCCGGTGAGCGCTCCCGGCTCAACCGGCGGTATGCGGAGTCGCTGGAGGCCGATCCGTCGCTCGTCCGGGACGAAGAGCGGGCGATGCGGCTTGCGACGTACTGGTACCACGCGCACGACGCCGCCAAGGCGCTGCCCGCCGTGCTGCGCGCCTCCGTCGAGGCGCGCCGACGCCACGCATACTCCGAGCAACTGCGGCTGCTGGAGCGGGCGATGGAACTGTGGGACGGTGCGCCCGATGAGGTGCGGGGCGAGCTGCGGCCCGTCGACTACGCGGAGGCGTATCCGCCGTGCGGCTGCGACAGCTGCGATCCCGCCACCACGCCGCTGCGCTTTCTGGACCTGATGGCGGAGGCGGCCGTCGCGGGCCGCCTCAGCGGTGAGCGGGAACGCGCACTGAAGATCACCAAGCGCGGGCAGCGGCTGGCGGAGGCGGATGACGACGCGTTGCGCGCCGCCTGGTTCTCCGTCCAGCGCTCCCTGCTGGTCTCGTCGCTGGGTCGTGGCGACGGCTGGGCAGAGCTCGCCGCCGCACAGGAGCTGGTGCGCGGACTGCCGCCGTCCGCTGTCCACGCGGAGGTGCTCGCGGAGGCTGCGGGCTGGGGCATGGTGCACGACCCCGGACCCGGGAGCCTGGCAACCGCCGAGCTCGCCGTGGAGTACGCGCGCATGGTCGGCCTGGAGGACAACGAACTGCGTGCCCGCCTCACCCTCGGCAGCCTGATGGTCGACGCCGGCCACGTCGACGAGGGGCTCACGGAGATGTACGCGGTCAAAGAGCGGGTCGTCTCCCTCGATCTGCCCTCACTTGTGGGGCGCACCCATGTGAATCTGCCGTCCGTGCTGGAGGGGATCGGCCGCTCGCAGGAGTCCGTGGCAGTCCTCACCGAGGGGGTCGAACTCTCCCGCAACTACGGCCTGTTGGACACCGAGGCGTGGATCCTGAACAACCTGGCCGAGTCCTACCAGTCGCTCGGGCGCTGGGACGAGACAGCCGAGGCCACGGACCGGGCGGCGCGGATCGCGCTGAGCCCCAAGCCCCGGGGGTACGCAGCGATCCGGTGTGCCGAACAGGCCCTGGCCCGGGGCGATGTGGCGAAGGCGTCGGAGCATCTGAAGGCGGCGCGAGAGCACTTCGGACCCAATGACCCGATGCCGCAGACCAACCTCCCGATGCACACGCTTGCGCTGGGCATCGCGGCGGCACAGGGGCGTGTGCTGGATGCGCGGGCGGAGTTCGAGCGGGCAGCGAGCGAGGGCTTCCCGCCGGGCACCCAGCGGTACGCGTGGCCGCTGCTGCGGGCCGCGGCCACGCTGGAGGCGGACACACGCGGCCTGCCCATAGCGGAGACGGGCCGCACCGAGGCGCTCGAACGGATCCGTAAGGCGGCGACAGGGCTTGTCACCGCGGTGCCGGTGTGGGTTGCCCATGAGCGCTGGGTTCGCGCCGAACTGCTGCGCGCGGGCGGTGAGGACACGGCCGTCGACTGGGCGGAGGCGGGCGCGGCCTTCGAGGCGGTGGAGCGCCCGTACGACCTGGCGAGGGTCCGTCACCGCTGGGCGGAGGCGCTGCTCCAGTCGGACCGCGCTGTCGCGGGGGATCTGCTGCGCCAAGCGGCCGCGACGGCGAAGAAGTTGGGCGCGCGTCCGCTGTCCGAGGACATCGCCCTGCTGGCCCAGCGCGCCCGCATCTCCCTGATGGACGCCCCCACCCCTCCGGCCGCCGCCCCAGCACAGGGCCCGGCGCTCGGCCTGACCCGCCGCGAGGAGGACGTGCTGCGCCTGGTGGCGGCGGGTCGCAGCAACCGTCAGATCGCACAGGAGCTGTTCATCTCCCCGAAGACCGCGAGCGTCCACGTCTCCAACATCCTGTCCAAACTGGGCGTCTCGGGCCGCGGCGAGGCAGCAGCGATGGCCCACCGGCTGCGCCTGTTCCAACCCTCGGACGACCCGACCCCTCACGCCGCGGCCTCGGCCTGACGACGCACCGGGGTCGCCCCGCCCCGGCCCCGCCAGACCGCGCCGCCGCCGGCGCGGGTCCCCCGGGTCACCCCCGCCCCGGCCCCGCCGGGCCGCGGCGCCGACGGCCACGCGGGGGAGCCCTGTGCTCCGTGGCCGCCACGCCCCTGACCGCGACGCCGCTGACCGCCGGGCCGCGGCTCCGATGGCCACGCGGGGGAGCCCTGAGCTCCGTGGCCGCCACGTCCCGGGCGCAGTCCTGGCCTGCTTGTCCGCACCCTCGGCCCTTGCCCGCCTGTCCGCACCCTCGGCCCTTGGCGCAGGCATCGCGCCCATCGTCAGGACGTGTCGTCGTCCTTTGGAGGGCGGATCGTGACCTTGCCCGAGGCCAGGTCTATCGGGCCGCGGCTCGGGTCGTTGTCGCCTATGTCGACCCTCGTCAGAGCCAGGCGGTTTTGCTCCTCGTCGGTGTGCTTGCGGCCGGGTGCGAAGAACTCCTCGAAGACGTTGAACACAAGCCGTTCACCCCCTACTTCACCTCCAGCTGGAGGATCTTGTCGTCCCCCGGCTCGGGCGTACCCCGGGTGTCGGTCTCGCTCGTGACGAGCCAGACCTTGGCGCCGCCCGCCGACAGGACCGTGCGCAGGCGGCCGTACTTACCTTGCAGAAACGCCTGGGGCGGCGCCGAAGGTTCCGTGCCCGCCAGCGGGATCCGCCAGAGCCGCTCGCCCCTCAGCGACGCCATCCAGATCGAGCCCTCCGCATACGCGATGCCGCTCGGCGACGCGTCCGCCGTCTTCCACTGGGCCACCGGATCGACGAAGCCCGGCTTGCCGCCCTTGCCCTCCACCTCCGGCCAGCCGTAGTTCTTGCCCGGCTCGATCAGATTGAGCTCGTCCCAGGTGTCCTGGCCGAACTCGGCGGCCCACAGGCGTTTGTCGGAGTCCCAGGTCAGTCCCTGCACATTGCGGTGGCCCCATGAGTAGACGACTGAGTCCGCCTCCGGATTGCCGTGCACCGGCTGGCCGTCCGGGGTCATCCGCAGGATCTTGCCGCCCAGCGACTTCTTGTCCTGCGCGAGCTCCCTGTCACCCGTCTCGCCCGTGCCCGCGTAGAGCATCTTGTCCGGGCCGAACGCGATCCGCCCGCCGTTGTGTACGCGCCCCTTGGGGATGCCCCTCAGGATCGTGTCGGGTGCGCCCAGTTGCTGATCGGCCGGTTTCTTCTCGTCGTAGAGCATGCGGGCGATGCGGTTGTCCGACTCCGTCGTGAAGTACGCGTACACCTGGTGGTCAGAGGCGAAGGACGGGGAGACGGCCAGGCCGAGGAGTCCGCCCTCGCCGCCCGGGGAGACGCCGGGCACGGAGCCGATCTGAGTCTTCTTGCCGGTCTCCACGTCGACCCGGGTGATCGTCCCCTCGTCACGCGAGGCGACCAGAAGATCACCGTCAGGCAGCGCAGCGACACCCCATGGCGACTTCAGGTCCTGGGTCAGCGTGGACACGACCTTCACCGAGCCCTTCGCGGGCGGGCCTGTGGGACTCGGCGAGCCGGCCGAGCCGGATGCGGAAGGGCTCGGGGTGGCGGATGTCGCTCCCTGGCCGGCCGCCGCGGTGTCGTCGCCGGACGAGCACCCGGTCGCGATCAGAAGCACGGCGGCGGCCAACACGGCCGTCACAGCAGGACGTTGCACGGTTCTGATCCCTTCGACGGCTGCATGATCTGCCCGACTACTGTTCTTACACCGCTCACGGCTCCCAGGTTCCCGATCTTGGGTTCCCGATCCCGTCCGCGATCTCAATCCCAGGATCCCCGCGCCTTCGGCAGCCTCGCCACTTCGGCCACGTCCCGGGCCGTCAGCCCGAGCCCCGCCGCGGCCGCGTTCTGCGCTGCCCACTCCTCGCGCTTCGTCCCCGGCACGGCCACCACATGCCGTCCCTGCGCCAGCACCCACGCCAGTGCCACCTGCGCCGGTGTCACACGCGGGCCGTGCCGCTCGGCGATCCTCCGGAGCCCCGCCACCACCGGCTGGTTCGCGGCCATCATCTCCGCCGTGAACCGCGGATGGCGTGCCCGCACATCGTCCGGCTCGAAGCCCTGCCCGGGCGTGAGCGTTCCCGCGAGGAAGCCGTTCCCGAGCGGCATCGCCGCCAGGTACCCCACGCCACGCGCCTCGCACCACGGCACCAGTCGCTCCAGCGCCTCCGGCGACCACACCGACAGCTCCGCCTGCACCGCGCTCACCGGAAAGACCTGTTGCACCCGCTCCAGCTGCCGGATCGTTCCGTCGTACCGATGCGCCCCCGCGCGAGCCCCCGAACCCCCCGGAGCTCCCGCGCGTGCCCCCGAAGCCCCTGAAGTCCCGGCACGTGCTCCCGAAGCCCCCGATGTACCCGCACGTGCCCCCACGCGTGCCCCCGGGCGCCGGGACGCGCGCGCCCCCACCGCGCAGAACCCCAGGGCCCGCACCTTCCCCGCCGTCACCAGCTCCGCCATCGCGCCCCAGGTCTCCTCCACCGGTACCTCAGGATCCGCGCGGTGCAGCTGGTAGAGGTCGATCACATCCGTCTGCAGCCGCCGCAGCGAGGCGTCACAGGCCCGCTTCACATACCCCGGCCGCCCATTGGCGACCACATGCTGATCGCCGACGAGCAGCCCGACTTTCGTCGATACGAACGCCTCCCGGCGCCGCTCCTTAAGCGCCCGCCCGATCAGCAGCTCATTGGTGAAGGGCCCGTACATATCGGCCGTGTCCAGCAGGCTGGAGCCGGCATCCAGCGCGGCGTGCACAGTAAGCAGCGACCGGTCGCTGCGCTGCTGGGAGCTGCTGTACGCCCAGCTCATCGGCATACAGCCGAGCCCGATCGCGCCCACTTCGAGGGCCGCCGCACCGATTGTCCTGCGCTCCAACTGCCCGTACCCCTCCCTTGGCCGCTGACCAAACTAACGAATGCGGACCGCCGGGATGCGCCCAGCCTCATGAGGATTAGCCTCCTGACCATGACTGCAGACGTGTGGCTCCCGATTCCGGCCGACGAGATCGAGGGGCTTCCCACCCCCTCCGACGCGGGCCTCAACTACCTCTTCTGGGACGGTGGTCCGGACTTTCCCGGTGACCCCGCCGACTGTGTCTTCTACGCCGTCCCCTACATGAAGGGCACGGAGGTCGCGGTCCGCCCGCTGGCCGCCATGACGTCCGTGCGCGTCGTCCAGACGCTCTCCGCCGGAATCGATCACGTCGAGCCCGGGCTCGGCCTGCTGCCCCCCGGCGTACGCCTGTGCAACGCCAGGGGAGTCCACGAAGCCTCCACCGCGGAGCTCACCCTCGCCCTGATCCTCGCCTCGCTGCGCGGCTTTCCCGGCTTCGTACACGGCCAGGACAAGGAGGAATGGCGCGCCGGCTTCTATCCGGCGCTCGCCGACAAGTCGGTTCTGATCGTCGGATACGGATCGATCGGCGCCGCGATCGAGGACCGGCTCGCGCCGTTTGAATGCGCGCGGGTGGCGCGCGTCGCGCGCTCCGCACGCGCCACGGAGCGCGGCGAAGTGCGCGCACTCACCGATCTGCCCGCCCTGCTACCGGATGCGGATGTGGTGATCCTTTCGACCCCGCTCACCGAGCAGACGAAGGGCCTGGCGAACGCCGGGTTCCTGGCCCGGATGAAGGACGGCGCACTTCTGGTGAACGTCGCGCGCGGCCCCGTTGTGGACACCAAGGCCCTGCTGGCCGAGGTGGAGAGCGGACGTCTGACCGCCGCGCTCGATGTCACCGACCCCGAGCCGCTGCCTGCGGGACACCCGCTCTGGCACGCCCCGGGCGTCCTTATCAGCCCCCATGTGGGCGGCTCCACCTCCGCGTTCATGCCGCGCGCCAAGCGGCTGCTGGCCGGACAAATCACCCGGTTCGCCGCGGGCGAGCCGGTGCGCAACGTGGTGTTCACGACGGAATAGCCACGCGGCCCGCCCCTCTTCCGGCACTCTGTGAAGTCACCCGGATGCGCCGCGTGCCGACAGTGGTATTCATCGTCACGGAGAGTAGAGGAGCTATGTCCCTGAGTGACCGTTCTGGTGTATCGTCCCGAACTGGGGGCTGCACCTGGCAAGGGGCGGTGCGTTAGCGAGACCTGACTGCCGATCAGACTTCGAGGGGGGCGACGGGCGATGTACGGCCTATGGACGAACAATCCGACGCGGCGGGGCCACCGACGGCGACCCTCGCACGCTCCGAAGCGCAGATCCCATCCGATGTCTCACCCACCGGTGGCGGTGCTCCCCGGGGCGGCCCGGTGAGCGCCCAGGGGGCGATCATGGCCCGGCGGCCCGTGCCCGGTGGTAGCACGGGCCCGTTCTCCCAGCTCCTCCTGGCCGGCGTTTGCGGCGGTTACGGCATCGGCTCCGCCTTCGGCTGGGGCTCGCGCGAAGTCGCCTTGGTCATGGGCGACTTCGGCCTCAGTGCCGCCGCCCTGATCGCCGCCGTCTCCTGCTTCCTCTACGCCCGCGCGAGTCAGAGCCGCTTTCGGCTCGCCTGGCTGCTGTTCGCGGTCTCCTCCGCGATGGCCGCGGCAGGCAATGCGGTGTGGGGCTGGTACGAGGTGGTGCTGGACCGTGAGGTACCGAGCCCCTGCATCGCCGACCTGTTCTTCCTGTGCTTCGCGCCGCCCGCCATCGTCGGCCTTCTCGTTCTCGCCAAGCGCCCGGTCACCAGGGCGGGTTGGGTCTGCCTCGCGCTGGACGCCTGGCTGATCGGCGGCTCGCTGCTCACGCTCTCCTGGAGCCTCGCGCTCGCCCACAGCGCACATGTGCAGGGCCAGAGCGTGGCCCCGGCGGCACTCTCCCTCGCCTATCCGCTGCTCGACATCGTGCTGGTCAGCATGCTGCTCGCGCTGCACTTCCGCCGCTCCGCCACCAACCGCTCCGCCGTCAACACGGCCATCGCCGCCCTCGCCCTGACCGTCCTGTGCGACGCGCTGTTCACCTCGCCGCTACTGCGCGAGAACTACCGCTCGGGTCAGCTCCTCGACGCCGGCTGGTTCGCCGGTTCGCTGCTGCTCGCGTACGCCCCCTGGGGCGCACGCCGCACGCCCGAGGCGACGCGGCACCCGCACGGACCTCGCCACCTCAGCCGCCCCGTCGCGGGCTCGCTGGCCGCCCTCACGCCGTATCTCGCCGCCGCCGTCTGCACCCTCGGCATCCTGTACAACGTCATCGAGGGCCGCCGGGTGGACCGGGTCGTCGTCCTCACGGGCTGCACGGTCGTCCTCGCCCTGGTCGTCCGGCAGGGCATCATGCTCCTCGACAACATCGCCCTCACCCATGAACTGGCGCAGAAGGAGAACCACTTCCGCTCGCTGGTGCAGGGGTCGAGCGATGTCATCATGATCGCCGCCCCGAGCGGGATACTGCGCTATGTCAGTCCCGCCGCCGCCGGTGTGTACGGCCGTGAGGCCGAGGAGCTGATCGGCTCCGAGCTGGCCTCGATCATCCACCCCGAGGACCTGGGCCGGGTGGTCCATGAGGTGCGCCGGTTTCTGGCCGCTCCTCCGGCAGAGGAGCCCACCACCCGGATCGAGTGCCGCTTCAAGTCGGGCAACGGCGAATGGCTCAATGTGGAGTCCACGGTCAATCGCCACCAGGGCGGCCTGATCTTCAACAGCCGCGATGTCACCGAACGGGTCCGGCTCCAGGCCCAGCTGCAGCACAACGCCGAGCACGACCCGCTCACCGACCTGCCCAACCGCGCCCTGTTCACCGAGCGCGTCCGCCAGGCCCTCACCGGCCGCCGCGCGGGTGACTCCGGTACCGCGGTCCTCTTCATCGACCTCGACGGCTTCAAGGGGGTCAACGACCGCCTGGGCCACCAGGCCGGCGACGAGCTGCTGATCCAGGCGGCCCGCCGCCTCCAGGACTCGGTGCGGACCGGGGACACCGCCGCCCGTCTCGGCGGGGACGAGTTCGCGGCCCTGATCGTCGGCGACGGCGGCCGGGACCGGACCGCCCGCGAGTACCAGGTCCAGGAGATCGCCGACCGGCTGCGCCTCACCCTCTCCCAGCCGTACCGCATCGACGGCAACGAAGTGCGGGTGGCGGCCTCCATCGGGGTGGCCTTCGCCGAGCCCGCCATCACCCCCAACGACCTCATGCGCAACGCCGACCTCGCCATGTATCGCGCCAAGGCGGCAGGCAAGGACCGGGTCGAGCTGTACGCGCCACAGATGCAGGACGAGGTGGTCCGCCGCTCCGAGCTGGCCGCGCGCCTGCGCAGCGCCCTGCACGAGGGCGAATTCGCGCTGCTCCATCAGCCCGTGGTCAACCTCGCCACCGGCCGTATCGCCGCCGTCGCCGCCCAGGCCCGCTGGCGCTCCGCCCAGGGCATCCTGTTCACCCCGGCCGAATTCCTGCGGGTCGCCGACGACGGCGACCGCAGCGCCGAGATCGGCCACTGGCTGCTCGAGGAGGCCGTGGAGCAGGCCGCCGAGCGCGGCAGACTGGGCCATCTGGTGGCTGTCTCGGTCCGGATGTCGGCCCGCCGGCTGCTGGACAAGTCCCTGCCGCTCGGCTCCGTCGAGGCCCTTCTCACCCGGCACGGACTGCCGTCCGGAGCGCTGATCATCGAGCTCGCCGACAGTGATCCGCGGATCTCCTTCGACGATCTGGAGCAGCGTCTCGCCTCGCTGCGCAGACTCGGTGTACGGATCGCCCTGGACGGCTTCGGCAGCGGATACGCCGCGATCAACGCACTGCGCAGGCTCCCCGTGGACGTACTGAAACTGGACAGAGGTCTGGTCGAGGGTGTCGTCGAGTCCGCCCGGCTGCACAAGATCACAAGCGGGCTCCTCCGTATCGCCTGCGACCTCGGCATGCAGTCCGTGGCGGACGGCGTCGACGTGCCCGAGCAGGTGATTGCCCTCCGAGCCATGGGTTGCACGCACGGCCAGGGCATGGCCTTCTCGGGGCCGCTGGACGAGTACCGGCTGCGCCGCTCGCTGCTTCGGGAGGACTTCCCGGTGCCCGGCGGGATCGCCCTGCCCGTCCTGACGGGTGGCGCATTCACCGCACGCAATGGCTCAAATAATGAGACGCGCGTCCCACCCACTTGACAGTCATGGCGCGCCGGGGGGAGGGTCAGTGCCATGCGCACCCGAATTCTCGTACTTGGAAAGCGCGTCGGCTGAGCAGGGTCCCCTAAGACCCTGCGGACCCCTCCCGACGCGCTCCCCTCGCTTGCCTCACGGCACGAGGGGTTTTTTGTTGCACTGGCACACCCCAAACCCTCGCAAAAACCCTCAGCTTCGAGAAGAGAATGCCGATGACCGAGCAGGCCACCGGGGCCCACCATCCGCAGCCGCGGGCCCGTACCGGCGGACACCAGACCGCTGCAGTTGAGCACGTCACGGGCGCGCAGTCCCTCATCCGTTCTCTCGAGGAAGTAGGGGCCGACACGGTCTTCGGCATCCCCGGCGGTGCCATCCTCCCCGCGTACGACCCGATGATGGACTCCACCAAGGTCCGTCACGTCCTGGTCCGCCACGAGCAGGGCGCCGGCCACGCGGCCACCGGCTACGCGCAGGCCACCGGCAAGGTCGGCGTCTGCATGGCCACCTCGGGCCCCGGCGCCACCAACCTGGTCACCCCGATCGCCGACGCGCACATGGACTCGGTGCCGCTGGTCGCGATCACCGGCCAGGTGGCCTCCAAGGCCATCGGCACCGACGCCTTCCAGGAGGCGGACATCTGCGGCATCACGATGCCGATCACCAAGCACAACTTCCTGGTCACCAAGGCCGACGACATCCCGCGCACCATCGCCGAGGCCTTCCACATCGCCTCGACCGGCCGCCCGGGACCGGTCCTGGTCGACATCGCCAAGGACGCACTCCAGGCGCAGACCACCTTCAGCTGGCCGCCGCAGCAGGACCTGCCCGGATACCGCCCGGTGACCAAGCCGCACGCCAAGCAGATCCGCGAGGCCGCCAAGCTGATCGTCCAGGCCCGGCGCCCCGTCCTGTACGTCGGCGGCGGCGTCCTCAAGGCCGGCGCCACCGCCGAGCTGAAGGTCCTCGCAGAACTCACCGGAGCGCCCGTCACCACCACCCTGATGGCGCTCGGCGCATTCCCCGACAGCCACCCGCTGCACGTGGGAATGCCGGGCATGCACGGTTCGGTCACCGCCGTCACCGCGCTGCAGAAGGCCGACCTGATCGTCGCCCTCGGAGCCCGCTTCGACGACCGCGTCACCGGCAAGCTGGACAGCTTCGCGCCGTACGCAAAGATCGTCCACGCCGACATCGACCCGGCCGAGATCGGCAAGAACCGCACCGCGGACGTCCCGATCGTCGGTGACGCCCGCGAAGTCATCGCCGACCTGGTGCAGGCCGTCCAGGCCGAGCACAGCGACGGACACGCCGGGGACTACAGCACCTGGTGGAAGGATCTCAACCGCTGGCGCGAGACCTACCCGCTCGGCTACGACCAGCCGAACGACGGCAGCCTCTCGCCGCAGCAGGTCATCCAGCGCATCGGCGAGCTCGCCCCCGAGGGCACCATCTACGCCGCGGGCGTCGGCCAGCACCAGATGTGGGCCGCGCACTTCATCCAGTACGAGAAGCCCGCGACCTGGCTGAACTCCGGCGGCGCCGGAACGATGGGATACGCGGTCCCGGCCGCGATGGGTGCCAAGGCCGGCAAGCCGGACCACACGGTCTGGGCGATCGACGGCGACGGCTGTTTCCAGATGACCAATCAGGAGCTCACCACCTGCGCCCTGAACAACATCCCGATCAAGGTCGCGATCATCAACAACGGCGCGCTGGGGATGGTCCGCCAGTGGCAGACCCTCTTCTACAACCAGCGCTACTCCAGCACCGTCCTGCACGCCGACGACACGGGTCACCACGTGGCGGGCTCCCAGGTCGGCGCGAGCACCTCGGCGCGTCAGGGCACCCGTGTCCCCGACTTCGTGAAGCTGTCGGAGGCCATGGGCTGCCACGCGATCCGCTGTGAGTCCCCGGACGACCTCGACAAGGTCATCGCCGAAGCCAATGCGATCAACGACCGCCCGGTCGTGATCGACTTCATCGTCCACGAGGACGCCCAGGTCTGGCCGATGGTCGCCGCAGGCACCTCCAACGACGAGGTCATGGCGGCGCGCGGCGTCCGCCCCGACTTCGGCGACAACGAAGACGACTGAGAGCAGTAGGAAGAGGTACGACGCACCATGTCCAAGCACACGCTCTCCGTCCTGGTCGAGAACACGCCAGGCATCCTCGCCAGGATCGCCGCACTGTTCTCCCGTCGCGGCTTCAACATCGACTCGCTCGCCGTCGGTGTCACCGAGCACCCCGACATCTCCCGCATCACGATCGTGGTGAATGTCGAGGACCTGCCGCTGGAGCAGGTGACCAAGCAGCTCAACAAGCTGGTCAACGTTCTGAAGATCGTCGAGCTCGAGCCCGGCGGCGCGATCCAGCGCGAACTGGTGCTGGTGAAGGTCCGCGCGGACAACGAGACCCGCTCCCAGATCGTCGAGATCGTCCAGCTGTTCCGCGCCAAGACCGTGGACGTCTCGCCCGAGGCGGTCACCATCGAGGCCACCGGTTCGAGTGACAAGCTGGAGGCGATGCTCAAGATGCTGGAGCAGTTCGGCATCAAGGAGCTCGTCCAGTCCGGCACGATCGCCATAGGGCGCGGCGCCCGGTCCATCACGGACCGGTCCCTGCGGGCCCTGGACCGTTCCGCCTAGGCAGCCCCGCACAGGCGGACCGTTCCGCCTGGCGAGACCCCGAAACGTCCCCATCCCTCCTCGCCGTACGGTGGGACGTAACACCAGCACTCCAAGGAGATATCCCAGTGGCCGAGCTGTTCTACGACGACGACGCCGACCTGTCCATCATCCAGAACCGCAAGGTCGCGGTCATCGGCTACGGCAGCCAGGGCCACGCCCACGCGCTGTCGCTCCGTGACTCGGGTGTCGACGTCCGCGTCGGTCTGCACGAGGGCTCCAAGTCCAAGGCCAAGGCCGAGGAGCAGGGCCTGCGCGTGGTGACCCCCGCCGAGGCCGCGGCCGAGGCCGACGTCATCATGATCCTCATCCCGGACCCGATCCAGGCCCAGGTCTACGAGGAGTCCATCAAGGGCAACCTGAAGGACGGCGACGCGCTCTTCTTCGCCCATGGCTTCAACGTCCGCTTCGGCTTCATCAAGGCTCCGGCCGGTGTCGACGTGGCCCTGGTCGCCCCGAAGGGCCCCGGCCACCTGGTCCGCCGCCAGTACGAAGAGGGCCGCGGCGTCCCGGCGATCGCCGCCGTCGAGCAGGACGCGACCGGCAGCGCCTTCGCGCTGGCGCTCTCGTACGCGAAGGCCATCGGCGGCACCCGCGCCGGCGTCATCAAGACGACCTTCACCGAGGAGACCGAGACCGACCTCTTCGGCGAGCAGGCCGTCCTCTGTGGTGGTACGTCCGCGCTGGTCAAGGCGGGCTTCGAGACGCTGGTCGAGGCCGGCTACCAGCCGGAGATCGCGTACTTCGAGTGCCTCCACGAGCTGAAGCTGATCGTGGACCTCATGTACGAGGGCGGCCTGGAGAAGATGCGCTGGTCGGTCTCCGAGACCGCCGAGTGGGGCGATTACGTCACCGGCCCCCGCATCATCACCGACCAGACCAAGGCCGAGATGAAGAAGGTCCTCACCGAGATCCAGGACGGCACCTTCGCCAAGAACTGGATGGACGAGTACCACGGCGGTCTGAAGAAGTACAACGAGTACAAGACGCAGGACGAGAACCACCTGCTCGAGACCACCGGCAAGGAGCTGCGCAAGCTCATGAGCTGGGTGGACAACGAGGAGGCGTAAGCCGCAGGCGGGGGGCCGGGACAACAGCGTCCCGGCCCCCCGCCCAGTTGTTCTCGCCGCGCTCCAGCGCTTCTCCACTCTGTCCAGCCACGGACGGGTGATCCTGCCTTGGAGGCGCAAGACGCACCCCACTGCACCACTACACTGCTCAACACATACGCGTCAGGCCCACAGTGTCGTGCGTCTTCCACGCGGCTAGCCCCCTCCACCGCCTGCGGCCGTCGGGACGGCCGTCCGCACTGGACTAGTGAGGACTCACGTGAGCTCGAAACCTGTCGTACTCATCGCTGAAGAGCTGTCGCCCGCCACCGTCGACGCGCTGGGCCCGGACTTCGAGATCCGGCACTGCAACGGCGCCGACCGCGCGGAGCTGCTCCCCGCCATCGCCGATGTCGACGCGATCCTCGTACGCTCCGCCACCAAGGTCGACGCCGAGGCCATCGCCGTGGCGAAGAAGCTGCGTGTCGTCGCCCGCGCGGGCGTCGGTCTGGACAACGTCGACGTCTCCGTCGCCACCAAGGCCGGCGTGATGGTTGTCAACGCCCCCACGTCGAACATCGTCACCGCCGCCGAGCTCGCGTGCGGTCTGCTCGTCGCCACCGCGCGCAATATCCCGCAGGCCAACACCGCCCTGAAGAACGGCGAGTGGAAGCGCTCCAAGTACACCGGCGTCGAGCTGAGCGAGAAGACCCTCGGCGTCGTGGGCCTCGGCCGGATCGGTGTCCTGGTCGCCCAGCGGATGTCCGCCTTCGGGATGAAGATCGTCGCGTACGACCCCTACGTACAGCCCGCGCGCGCCGCGCAGATGGGCGTCAAGCTGCTCTCGCTCGACGAGCTGCTCGAGGTCTCCGACTTCATCACCGTCCATCTGCCGAAGACCCCCGAGACCCTCGGCCTCATCGGCGACGAGGCGCTGCACAAGGTCAAGCCGACCGTCCGCATCGTCAACGCCGCTCGCGGCGGGATCGTCGACGAGGAGGCGCTGTTCTCGGCGCTCAAGGAGGGCCGGGTCGCGGGCGCGGGCCTCGATGTGTACGCGAAGGAGCCGTGCACGGACTCCCCGCTGTTCGAGCTGGACCAGGTCGTCTGCACCCCGCACCTCGGCGCGTCCACGGACGAGGCGCAGGAGAAGGCGGGCGTCGCCGTCGCGCGTTCCGTGCGTCTCGCGCTCGCCGGTGAGCTCGTGCCGGACGCCGTCAACGTCCAGGGCGGCGTCATCGCCGAGGACGTACGGCCCGGTCTGCCGCTCGCCGAGAAGCTCGGCCGCATCTTCACCGCGCTGGCGGGCGAGGTCGCGGTCAGGCTCGATGTCGAGGTGTACGGCGAGATCACCCAGCACGACGTCAAGGTGCTGGAACTGTCCGCGCTCAAGGGCGTGTTCGAGGACGTCGTCGACGAGACCGTCTCGTACGTCAACGCTCCGCTGTTCGCGCAGGAGCGCGGTGTCGAGGTGCGGCTGACGACGAGCTCGGAGTCGCCGGACCACCGCAACGTCGTCACGGTCCGCGGCACGCTCTCGGGCGGCGAGGAGGTCGCGGTCTCCGGCACACTGGCCGGCCCCAAGCACCTCCAGAAGATCGTCGCGATCGGCGACTACGACATCGACCTGGCGCTCGCCGACCACATGGTCGTGCTGCGCTACGAGGACCGCCCCGGCGTCGTCGGCACGGTCGGCCGGATCCTCGGCGAGGCCGGACTGAACATCGCGGGCATGCAGGTCTCGCGCTCGGAGGAGGGCGGCGAGGCGGTCGTCGTGCTGACCGTGGACGACACGGTGCCGCCGCAGGTGCTGTCGGAGATCGCGGACGAGATCGGCGCGGCCTCGGCCCGTTCGGTGAACCTGACGGACTGATCCGTACATCGCGAAGGGCCCGGCTCACTGTGGTGAGCCGGGCCCTTCGCGATGTCGGGTGTCAGTGCCCGAGGACCGGCTCGGGTGTGGGCACCTCGCTGCTGCTGTCCTTCTGTGCGCCCCGCAGCAGCGTCGCCGCGAGCACCGCCGCCGCAACCAGCAGCACCCCCGCGCCCACCGACGCCAGCTGCATGCCGTGCGTGAACGCCTCCCGGGCGACGCCCAGGACCGAATCGCCGAGCCTCCCCGGCAGTTGCCCGGCGACCGCCGACGCGCCGCCCAGCGTTTCGCGGATCGTGTCCAAGGCGTCAGCCGGTACACCCTTCGGCGCGGAGTCCCCGAGGTCCGCGCGGTAGACCGCCGTACCGATGGAGCCGAGGACCGCCATGCCCAGCGCTCCGCCGAACTCCTGACCCGTCTCGAGCAGGGAGGCGGCCGAACCGGCCTTCTCCATCGGGGTGGCGGACAGTGCCAGGTCCGAGACCAGCGCCATGACGGTGACGATGCCGCAGCCGATGACGGCCGCGCCGGCCAGCAGCAGCCAGAGCGAGTCCGTGCCGGTCAGGGTGAGCAGGGCGAACCCCGCGGCGGCGATGAGGAATCCGGCCGCGACGACATGGGCCCGGTCGATCTTCTGGGCGAGCGCGGACGCGGTCGGGGCCGCGGCGCCGACCGCGAAGGACGGGGCCATGCTCCACAGCGCGGCCTCCATGGTGCCCATGCCGAGCACGGACTGGAGGTACTGGGTGGTGAAGTAGGCCGAGCCCATCATCGCGAAGGCGGCGGCGGTGTTGAGCGCGATCCCGGAGCCGAAGACGCGGTTCCGGAAGAGCTCCCGGCTGATCATCGCGTCGGTACGGCTCCGCTGGCGGTGTACGAAGAGCGCGCCGACAGCCAGACCGGCCGCGATGCACAGCGCCATGGCGATGCTGAAGCCCTCGGCCGCGATCTCCTTCAGTCCGTACACCACAGGCAGGACCGCACCCATCGACAGCGGCACGCTCAGCAGGTCGAAGCGGCCGGGGGCGGGGTCCTTGAACTCCGGTACCAGCACCGGCACCAGGACCAGCAGAAGGAGCATCGCGGGCACATTGATCAGGAAGACCGAGCCCCACCAGAAGTGGTTGAGCATGACGCCGCTCATCACCGAACCGAGGGCGATACCACCGGCCATGGCGCCCGACCAGATGCCGATCGCCTGGCTGCGCTGCTTGTCGTCCTGGAACATGTTGCGGACCAGGGCCATGGTGGAGGGCATCAGGGTGGCGCCGCCGATGCCGAGCAATGCCCGTGCGGCGATGAGCATTTCGGCGCTCTGTGCGTACGCCGCGCCGACTGAGGCGATCCCGAAGGCCGTTGCCCCGATCAGCAGGAGCTTGCGGCGGCCGATGCGGTCGCCGAGCGAGCCCATGGTGATCAGCAGGCCGGCGAGGGCGAAGGCGTAGATGTCGAAGATCCACAGCTGCTGGGTGCTGCTCGGATCCAGTTCGCGGCTGATCGCCGGGATGGCGAAGTAGAGGACCGAGACGTCCATCGAGACCAGGAGGAGGGGCAGCAGGAGGACGACGAAGGAGGTCCATTCCCGGCGGCCGGCGCGAAGTGCGGTGGAGTTCGTCATGCAGAGCAATGTACGGGCGTCTTAAACGCTTGTCTAGTACGAGCGTTTAAGACGTTCGTATGGGACGGCTGTATGTCTGCGGAGTACGCTGCTGACATGGGACATCGTGAGGATCTGCTCGAAGGCGCCAAGCGCTGCCTGCTGGAAAAGGGCTACGCCCGGACGACCGCGCGCGACATCGTCGCCGCCTCCGGCACGAATCTGGCTTCCATCGGTTACCACTACGGCTCCAAGGAGGCCCTGCTCAACCAGGCCTTCCTGGCGGTCACCGAGGAGTGGGGTGACGCGGTCGGGCCGGCCAACAAGGAAGCGGCCGCGTTGCCCAAGGATCCGATCGAGCGTTTCGAGAAGACCTGGGAGCAGGTCATCGCCGCGTTCGACGCCAGTCGGGCGGTCTGGAAGCTCCAACTGGAGGTCGTGTCGCGGCTGGACGAGGACGAGCAGCTGCGCCAGGCGATCCTTGGGCCGCAGAAGGAGGGCAGGGCGGGCATGGCCGAGGGCTTCCTCGGCCTGGACCCGCAGGCCGATCCGGAGAAGGCCCGGGTGGCGGGCCTCTTCTACCAGGCGCTGGTGGCGGGCGTGATGATCCAGTGGATGGTCGACCCCGAGACCGCGCCGTCGGCGAAGGACCTCACGGACGGGCTGCGGGCGGTTCTCGAGAGCCAGGCCTGACAAGTCGGGCCCGAGCGCGGGTTGACCGACGCGGGCGGCTACAACCGCGCCGCCTTCAGCGCCATGTGCAGCAGCAGTCTGTCCTCGCCCTCCGCGAGATCGAGTCCGGTGAGCTGCTCCACCCGCGAGAGGCGGTAGTAGAGCGTCTGCCGGTGGATGCCGAGCGCCGCGGCCGTGCGGCTCGCCTGGCCCGCGCAGTCGAGGAACATCTCGGCGGTACGGGCCAGTTCGGCATGGGAGGGGTCCAGCAGCTCGCGTACGGCTGGGTCGTGCGCGGTGTCCGCGGGCAATGCGGTCAGCATGCGGTACGGACCGATGTCCGCCCACTGGGCGACCGGGCCGAGCCGGGGCTGGGCGTGCGCGGTCCGCGCGGCTGAAGTCGCCTCCAGCCAGGCGGTGTTGAGCTCGGCGAGACCGCGGCGGGGGACGGCGACCCCGGCGGCCGCCCGGCCCGCGCCCGCGGAGTCGCGGAGCCGGTCCGCGGCGGTGAGGACGGGGGAGAGGGCATCGGCCGACCGGAGCCGGACGAGTACGGCAAGCGCGTGGGTGTCCGGCGCGTCCTCCGCGGGGACCGCGACGGCGGATGCGCGGCGGTCCGCCGCGCCTGCCGGGGCGTCCGCCCCGGCGCCTTCCGCCTCGCCTGCCGCGCCACGGCGGGCCGCTGCTCCCAGACGGCCACCCGGCTGTCCGGCCCAGGCCGCACCGGCGACGGGGTGCATGCCCGCATCCCACCGCAGCGTGCACAGCGCCGCCGTACCCGGCAGGGAGCGGGACGACGGTGCGTCCGCCTCCGTCCACGGTGTCACGCACACCACCGCGTGCAGGCCGTCCGCCTCCGCGCCCCCCAGCGCCGCCCGCAGCGCGGACACCGCCATGTCGTACTGCCAGCCGCCCTCCGCCGTCAGCACCGCGCGGAACTCGCGGGACAGGTCCGACCCCGCCCGCTCCTCGTCCGCCAGCAGCGTGCCGATCCTCGCCGTCACCTCCATCGCCGCCGCCAGCTGTTCCTCCGTGGGGCCCGGCGTCGCGTCGAGCAGCCATACGTAACCGAGCACGATGCCCCGGTGGCGTACGGGAAGGCAGATCCGGTCCCGGAAGACCCCCGCGTCCGGGGCCGCCGGGATGCGGACCGGGCCGGTCGCGCGCGCGATGCCGAAGCCCTCGAACCAGGCGCGGACCGCGGGCGTGGACTTCCGGGTCAGGATCGAACGCGTCCTGACCGGGTCCAGCGTGGTTTCGTCGAATTCGCTGTCGCTGTCGTGCGCGAAGGCGATCAGGCCGAAGTCCCGGTCCTCCAGCGTCGCGGGGACGGCAAGCAGCGCCGAGATTTCGTCGACCAGTTCCTGGTAATCGCCCTTCATCCGGACATTCTCGCACCCTCTTCAGACATATGTCTGAGATCCGGGCCACGGATGCGTGACAGCTGTCGATGGCCCAGGATCAAAGCGATCCTTAGGTTTCACGGTGGTTCTTCGTGCTGTTCCCGATTCGTTCGGGTCCGGTCTCCCTCAACCCCTGTTTCCGTGGAGGTGCCCCGTGCTGGGTCCCGTGATCCTCGCCGCGTCGCGCAGCGACAAGATGCGCCGCTTCGTCTCGGCAGCCCCGGGGACCAAGCAGGTCGTCGCCCGGTTCATCGCCGGTGAGACGGTCGAGCAGGTCATCCCGATCGTCGAGGAGACCGTGGGCAAGGGCCTTGAGGTCACCCTGGACGTGGTGGGCGAGGACATCACCACCCGCGAGCAGGCCGCCGCCGCGCGCGACGCCTACCTTCGGCTGATCGACCACCTCAAGGACCTGGGCCTGGGTACCAAGGCCGAGATGTCCGTCAAGCTGTCGATGTTCGGCCAATCCCTGGACGACGGTCACGAACTGGCCCTCGCCAACGTCCGCCCGGTCGTCGAGGCGGCCGCCGCCATCGGCACCACGGTCACGCTGGACGCGGAGGACCACACCACCCTCGACTCGATGTTCGCCATCCACGAGGAGCTGCGGCAGGACTTCCCGCAGACAGGCTGTGTGATCCAGGCCTATCTGTTCCGCACCGAGGACGACGCACGCCGCCTCGCCGCGGCCGGCAGCCGCGTACGCATCGTGAAGGGCGCGTACAAGGAGCCCGCCACGGTCGCGTACCAGGACAAGGCGGAGATCGACAAGGCGTACGTCCGCATCCTGCAGATCCTGATGGACGGCGACGGCTACCCGATGATCGGGTCCCACGACCCGCGTCTCATCTCCATCACTCAGGAGCTTGCCCGCCGCGCCGGGCGCAAACTGGATGAGTACGAGTTCCAGATGCTGTACGGGATCCGCAGCGACGAGCATGTCCGGCTCGCGGCCGAGGGTCACCGCATGCGCGTCTACACCGCTTACGGCACCGACTGGTACGGCTACTTCATGCGCCGTCTCGCCGAGAAGCCCGCGAACCTGCTGTTCTTCGTCCGGTCGATGATCACCAAGGGCTGAGCCCCACCCCTCACAAAGGAGTTACGGAACTCATGGACGCTGTGACCCAGGTCCCCGCCCCGGTCAACGAGCCGGTGCACGGCTACGCCCCCGGTTCGCCCGAGCGCGCCCGCCTGGAGGCCAAGCTCAAGGAGCTGGCCGAGAACCCGATCGAGCTGCCGATGACGATCGGCGGTGTGAATCGGATGGGCGGCGGCGAGCGCGTCGACGTCGTACAGCCGCACAACCACAAGGCCGTGATCGGCACCTTCGCCGGCGCGACCCAGCAGGACGCGCAGGACGCGATCGACGCCGCGCTGGCCGCCGCGCCCGCGTGGCGTGCGATGTCCTTCGACGACCGCGCCGCGATCATCCTGCGCGCGGCCGAACTGCTGGCGGGCCCGTGGCGCGAGACACTCGCCGCCTCCACCATGCTCGGCCAGTCGAAGACCGTGCAGCAGGCCGAGATCGACACCCCCTGCGAGCTCGTCGACTTCTGGCGCTTCAACGTCAAGTACGCCCGCGACCTGCTCGCCGAGCAGCCGGTCGCCAACTCGCCCGGCGTGTGGAACCGTCTGGACCACCGCCCGCTCGAGGGCTTCGTCTACGCGATCACGCCGTTCAACTTCACCGCGATCGCCGGCAACCTGCCGACCGCCCCCGCCCTGATGGGCAATGTCGTCGTGTGGAAGCCGTCCCCGACGCAGACCCACGCCGCCGTGCTGCTGATGCAGCTTCTGGAGGAGGCAGGTCTGCCCAAGGGCGTCATCAACCTGGTGACGGGCGACGGCATCGCCGTCTCCGAAGTGGCGCTGAACCACCCCGACCTGGCCGGCATCCACTTCACCGGCTCGACCAAGACCTTCCAGCACCTGTGGAAGACGGTCGGCAACAACATCGAGAAGTACCGCTCCTACCCGCGCATCGTCGGCGAGACGGGCGGCAAGGACTTCGTCGTCGCCCACCCGAGCGCCGACCGCGCCGTGCTGAAGACCGCGCTGACCCGTGGCTCCTTCGAGTTCCAGGGCCAGAAGTGTTCGGCGTCCTCGCGTGCGTACGTCCCCGCCTCGATCTGGAACTCCGGCTTCAAGGAGGAGTTCGCGGCCGAGGTCGACGGGATCAAGATGGGTGACGTCACGGACCTGTCGAACTTCATCGGCGCCGTCATCGACGAGCGCGCCTTCGCCAAGAACAAGGCGGCGATCGACCGTGCGAAGCAGGACCCGACCTGCACGATCGTCGCGGGCGGAAGCTACGACGACTCGGTCGGCTACTTCGTCCGCCCGACCGTCGTCGAGTGCTCGGACCCTTCGAACGAGGTCTTCACGACCGAGTACTTCGGCCCCTTCCTCGCCATCCACGTCTACGAGGACGACCAGTACGACGCCATGCTGGAGCAGATGGAGTCGGCGTCGGCGTACGCCCTGACCGGCGCGGTCGTCGCGAACGACCGTGCGGCGGCGGCGTACACGATGGAGAAGCTGCGCTACGCCGCGGGCAACTTCTACATCAACGACAAGTCGACCGGCGCGGTGGTCGGCCAGCAGCCCTTCGGCGGTGGCCGCGCCTCCGGCACGAACGACAAGGCGGGCGCCCCGCAGAACCTGATGCGCTGGACGCTGACCCGCGCGATCAAGGAGACGCTGGTTCCGCCGACGGACTACTCCTACCCGCACATGGGCTGACGCTTCGGCCCTCACAGGCTCCGCCCCCGTCCGGCCCCCAAGCCGGACGGGGGCGGACTCCATTCGGCGGGTCTACGCTGCAAAGAGGGATGCCGAAAGGAGATCGTGATGCCTGGTTCCACGACGATCGGCGGCGGGCACGGGGCCGACGCGATCGAGCACAACGACGCCGTCCGGCTGGCGGGCGTCCTGCGGGAGATGAGCGAACTGCTGACGGTGGACGGGCCGAATCGGCTCACCGATGCGCAGGTCAGCGCGTTGTGCGGGGGACAGGTGCACCACCGCCAGGAGTTCGGCGAGTGGATTGCGCGGGTGGCGCGAGAGCTGCACCGGAGGGTGTCGGCGTAACCCCGCCCGGAGATCGGCTGGACAGGGTCTAGCTGTCGCTGTCGTCCGGGTCGGCCTCGGCGAGGTTCTTGATCGCCGCGAGCCTGGTGTCCCACTCCGACGCGACCCGTTCCATCCACCGCGCGGTGACGCCGAGACGTGCGGGCAGCACCCTGTAGCGCGCCTCGCGGCCCTCCCGGCGACCGGCCACAAGGCCGGCCCGGGTGAGAACCGCGAGGTGCTTGACGATTGCCTGCCGGCTCACCGGCAGCTCCGTGGCCAGGACCGTGGCTGTCGCCTCGCCGTGCGCGGCGAGGGCGTCGAGCAGCCGGCGGCGGGTCGGGTCCGCGAGCGCGGACAGGACCTCCGTCACGGCCTCCTGGTCTGCGTCCGCCGTCATGCCGCGAGTTGCTCCGCGTACTTCTGGAAGTTGCCGACCACTTCGGTCCAGCCCGCCGAGTGGCTGTCGTACCCGGCGGTGTCGATCCTGTCCTCGGGGATGGCGAGTGCGGCGAAGCCGGTCTCCACCACGCGCAGGTGCGTGCTGTCGCCGTCCGGGGTGAGGGTGAACTCCACCAGGGTGGAATTTCCCTCGACCGCCTGCTCCCCGGGGAAGGCGCTCGCCCAGCGGTACGAGAAGTGGTGCGGCGGGTCGACCTTCACGATCGTGGTGGGGAACTGGCCGTACTGGCCGTGATCCAGCTCCATGGTTCCGCCCGGGCGCAGGTCGACCGGGGTCGGCTTGCCCTGTCCGAACCAGGAGCCGACGTGCTCCGGCTCGGTGAGCACCGCCCAGACGCGCTCCACAGGCGCGGCGATGGTGATTTCCCGTTCGATGCGGTCCTTGCTCATGAGGTTGAGCCTCCTGTTCGACGAGGACGTGCAACGTGCTACTCAATGGTTGCACGTCCCGGCCGAAATGCGCAACCATTCGGTTGCGCCAGCTGTCGCGGGGCCGTCCGGCGGGGGTGCCGTGCCGGTACGGCGGCACGGCACCCCTGTTCGGTCAGCAGCAGCGGCTGCTCGGGTTGGCCTCGCGGTGCCGGGTGCGCATGTGCTCGTACTCCCGGCGGGTCGGGACAGGGGCGTGCGGATGGTGGCGGCGGTGCCGCTCGCAGTAGCGGTCGTATGCCGCCTCGCCGCTGAACTCCCGTACGTACAGGCGCAGTCCGTTCAGTAGCTGACGGAGCGTCATTCGCGGGCTCCGGCCAGCGCCTTACGGGGTGCTGGCACCGTTGCGTCGATCTGCGAGGCGACGTACGGCGCTTCCGTCGTGGGCAGCGGGGCCGACGAGTGCAGAGCGCGGGCGCACACCACGGCCGCGTTGGCGATCACGGTCACGACCAGCAGGAGGAAGACGACGATGAGAACGCCGTCGACCGTGGAGTTGGTGACCACGGTGTGCATGTCGTCCATGGTCTTGGCGGGCGGGAGGACGGTGCCGGCGTCGATGCCGTCGGCGTAGCGGGCCCGCTGGGCGAAGAAGCCGACGCGAGGGTCGTCGGAGAAGATCTTCTGCCAGCCCGCGGTGAAGGTGACCGCGACCACCCAGGCCAGCGGGACGGCGGTGACCCAGGCCCGGCGCAGCCGTCCGGACTTGACGAGGACGGTGGTGCAGACGGTGAGGGCGACGGCGGCGAGCAGCTGGTTGGCGATGCCGAAGAGCGGGAAGAGCTGGTTGATCCCGCCGAGCGGGTCGGTGGCGCCGGTGTAGAGGAAGTAGCCCCAGGCGGCCACGACCAGCGCGCTGCTGACCCAGATGCCCGGCTTCCAGTTGACGCGGCCGATCGGCTTGTAGACGTTGCCGAGCATGTCCTGAAGCATGAAGCGGCCCACCCGGGTGCCCGCGTCGACCGTGGTGAGGATGAACAGCGCCTCGAACATGATCGCGAAGTGGTACCAGAAGGCCTTCATCGCATGGCCGCCGAAGACCCCGGAGAAGATCTCCGACATGCCGACCGCCAGTGTGGGCGCCCCGCCGGAGCGGGCGATCAGAGTCTGTTCCTCCACCGCCTTGGCGGCGGCGGTCAGCTGGTCGGGGGAGATCGTGAAGCCGAGGCCGGCCACCGCCTGGGAGGCGGAATCGACGGTGGTGCCGAGCAGTCCCGCGGGGGCGTTCATCGCGTAGTACAGCCCCGGGTCGAGGACGGCGGCGGCGATCAGGGCCATGACGGCGACGAAGGACTCCATGAGCATCGCGCCGTAGCCGATCATCCGGACCTGGGACTCCTTCTGGATCAGCTTCGGGGTGGTCCCGGAGGCGACCAGGGAGTGGAAGCCGGACAGTGCGCCGCAGGCGATGGTGATGAACAGGAACGGGAAGAGGGAGCCGGCGAAGACCGGCCCGGTGCCGGAGCCGGCGAAGTCGCTCACCGCATCGGCCCGCAGCTTCGGCGCGGCCACCAGTACACCGGCCGCGAGCAGCGTGATGGTGCCGATCTTCATGAAGGTGGAGAGGTAGTCGCGCGGCGCCAGCAGCATCCACACCGGCAGGACGGAGGCCACGAATCCATAGCCGGCCAAGCAGAAGACGAGGGTCGTGGGGCTCCAGGTGAAGGCGTCCGCGAGCGAGGAGTTCTCGATCCAGCCGCCGCCGACGATGGCGAGGAGCAGCAGTGCGACACCGATCAGGCTGGTCTCACTCACCCGCCCCGGGCGCAGGATGTGCAGGTAGAAGCCCATGAAGAGGGCGATGGGGATGGTCATGGCGACCGAGAAGGTGCCCCACGGGGAGTGGGCGAGGGCGTTGACCACGACCAGTGCCAGTACGCCCAGCAGGATGATCATGATGACGAAGACGGCGATCAGGGCGGCTGCCCCGCCCACCTTGCCGATCTCCTCGCGGGCCATCTGGCCCAGGCTCTTGCCGTCCCGGCGCATGGACAGGAACAGCACCACCATGTCCTGCACCGCCCCGGCGAAGATCACCCCGACGACGATCCAGATGGTCCCGGGCAGATACCCCATCTGGGCCGCCAGCACCGGCCCGACCAGCGGCCCGGCCCCGGCGATCGCCGCGAAGTGATGTCCCAGCAGGACCCGGCGGTCGGTCGGCTGGAAGTCGACGTCGTCCTCGAGCCGCTCGGCGGGGGTGGCCCGGCTGTCGTCGAGCTTCAGCACGCGCCGGGCGATGAAGCGTGAGTAGAAGCGGTACGCGATGGCATACGAACCCAGGGCCGCGACCACCAGCCACACGGCGGAGATCTCCTCGCCCCGGGCCAGGGCCACCACGCCCCAGGCGCCGGCGCCCAGGAGGGCGATACAGGTCCACAAAGCAATGGATTTCGGGCGTACACGGGTGGTTCTGGGCATGGCGGATCCTCGGCTCGGCGGATCAGGAGTGACTCGGCGGATCAGGAGTGAAAGGTGAGGGGTGCAGGGTGAAGCGCTGAGAGCTCAGGGTTTGGGCGGACGCCGGATCAGCGCATACGCCGCGAGAACGGCGAGACTGCACCCCGGCACCCAGGCCAGCTGGTACCAGTAGAAGAACGGCACCCCGGCCAGCTGTGGCCGGTCCTGCGCGTACCAGGGCACCCAGAGCAGGGCGACGACGGGAGCGACGAGGCAGACACCGGCCGCGACCCGGCGCCAGACGTGGTGAGGGAGCGCGATCCGTACCACAGTGCCCTCCTCGTTCCTGTCGGTCTGTGCAAGAGTTGCTCGCGTCCGCGATTGGGTTGACAGCAAATTTCGATGAGATTTCCCTGGATTTCCTGTCATCGCACCCGGCCCTCTGCGCAACTCGTATGCGACAGGGCTCGCGCACTCCCAGGACACCAAGGACGGTGACCGATGACTGAAGGCCCCATGGCCGCGGCGTTCCTCGCCGTCATCGGCGGTGCGTCCCTGCTCGCAGTCACCGCCCGCCGTCTGCACGCCACCGACGACCTGCCCTCCCTGGAAGGCTGGGCGCTGGCCGACCGGAGTCTGGGCACCGTCTGGACCTGGTTGCTGCTCGGCGGCACCATCTTCACCGCGTACACCTTCGCCGCCGTACCCGGCCTGGTGTACGGCAACGGGGCACCCGCCTTCTTCGCCCTCCCCTACACCGTGATCGTCTGCCCGCTCGCCTTCGTACTGCTGCCCCGGATGTGGAGCGTGGCGCGGGACCACGGATATGTGACCGCCGCCGACTTCGTGCGCGGACGCTACGGTTCGGCGCCGCTGGCCCTGGTGGTCGCGCTCACCGGCATCCTCGCCACCATGCCCTACCTCGCCCTGCAGCTCCTGGGCATCCGCGCCGTGCTCACCGCGGGCGGCCTCTATCCGAGTGCCGCCACCGGTGATCTGGCGATGGCCGCGATCTTCGCCGGTCTCGCGGTCGCGACCTACCGGCACGGTCTGCGTGCGCCCACCGTCATCTCGGCGCTCAAGGGCGTGGCGGTCTTCGGCTCGGTACTCGCCGTCAGCTGGCTCGTCCTGGCCAGGCTGGGCGGACCCGGGGCGGTCTTCGAGGAGGCCGCCCGCCGGCTCACCGGTCCGGACGCGGGCAGCGCCTCCCTCGTCCTCAGCCCCGACCAGCAGCCGGCCTTCGCCACGCTGGCCCTGGGCTCGGCGCTGGCCCTGCTGATGTACCCGCACGTTCTCACGGCCGCCTTCGCCGCCTCCGGTCCGCGCGTCCTGCGCCGGGTCGCAGTGGCCCTGCCGGCCTGGACCGCCGTGCTTGCCCTCTTCGGGTTCCTCGGCATCGCGGCGCTCGCCTCGGGCGTACGGGCGCCCGAGGGTGGCGCCGAGGCCGCGGTTCCCATCCTGGTGGACCGCATCATGCCGGCGCCGCTGGCAGGTCTGGTCTTCGGCGCGATCACCGTGGGGGCGCTGGTACCGGCCGCCGTCATGTCGATCGCGGCAGCGACCTCGTTCGTACGCAATGTGTATGCCGAGTACTTCCACCCCACCGCAACCCCCAAGCGTCAGGTCCGAATAGCCAAGGCCGTCTCGCTCACCGCGAAGGCGGGTGCGGTCGCGTTCGTCTTCGGGCTGCGGGACCAGGACGCCATCAATCTCCAGCTCCTCGGCGGCGTCTGGATTCTCCAGATCTTCCCCGCGGTGGCCATCGGGCTGTTCACCCGCCGGTTGCACCATCGGGCGCTGCTCGCCGGATGGGCCGCCGGGATGGTGTTCGGCACTGTCATGGTCGTACGAGAGGGTTTCTCGCCCGTCGTACCGCTCGGCCCGCCCGGTCATTCCCCGGAGATCTACGCGGGGCTGGCCGCCCTGATCCTCAACCTCGTGGTCGCGCTGGCCGGTACCGCGGTACTGGACCGGATCGGCACCCCCCGAGGTACGGACTCCACCACACTGCCCCCTGGCCCGACGGTCAGGAACCGGCCCGGCACGGGAGCGAGCAGCGCATGAGACGCACCATCAGACCCACTGCTGTCCCGGCGCCCGCGGGGCAGCCGGCCGCTCCGGCCGCAGCCCCGGCGCCCGCTCCTGTGCCGGTTTCGGCTCCCGCATCGGTTTCGGCCGATCCGGTGGAACGGGAGCGGGAGGCGGCCGTCGCCCGGCTCTTCGACCAGCACTATGCCTCGATGCTCCGCCTCGCCGCGCTGCTGGGCGCCGACGACCCCGAGAACATCGTGGCCGAGGCCTACTACCAGATCTACCGGAAGTGGCGGAAGCTCCGCGACGCCGAGTCCGCGGAGGCGTATCTGCGCTCCACCGTCTGCAATCTGACCCGGATGCGGATACGCCATCTCCAGGTCGCCCGCCGGCACGCCGAGGCCCCGCCGACCGACCTGGTCGCCTCGGCAGAGAACTCGGCCCTGCTCCATGACGACCAGCGGGTGCTGGTGGGCGCCCTCCAGCAACTGCCCGCCCGGCAGCGCGAAGCCCTTGTGCTGCGCCACTGGCTCGGTCTCAAGGAAAGCGAGATAGCCGCGGCGATGGGCATTTCGGCAGGCTCGGTCAAGACCCACACCGCGCGCGGCCTCGCCGCTCTCACCCAGGCGATGGAGGCACGGCGATGAGCAGCACCCCAGGCACCCCCGGTGCCGAGAAGCAGCTTCGTGAGGCCCTCGAAGCCCTCGCCGTCCAGGTGCAACCCGCCCCTGACGCCTATCGCACCGCTCGCGGCGGCTGGCTCCGCCGGGAACGCAGGCGCCGTCTCGTTCTCGCGGTCCTCATCACGGTCGTCTTCGCTCTCGCCGTACTGATCGGCCTCTGGGTCCTGAACCAGACGCCCTCCGGCACCGGCGCGATCTTCAGCGGCGCCCACAGCCCGGTCGCCTCCGCGGACGGATACGCCGGGCAGCCATGAGTACGTGATACGGACGGACGAGCAGCGACGGGCCTGGGAGGATGCCGAGCATGACCGAGTCGGCCCGCACCGCCCACACCTTCGAGCTCAGCCCCGCCGAACTCCTCCAGATCCGCACGCTGCTGACGGACGCGTTCGACGGCGACTTCGGCGACGAGGACTGGGACCACGGGCTCGGCGGCGTCCATGCGCTGGTGTACGAGGACGGGGAGCCCGTCGCGCACGGCAGCGTGATCCAGCGCCGGGTGATCCACCGGGGCCGCTCGCTGCGCATCGGATACGTCGAGGCCGTGGCCGTACGCGCCGACCGGCGACGGCGCGGACTGGGCAGCCGGGTGCTGGACTCGTTGGAGCAAGTGATCGACGGGGCGTACGAGTTCGGCGCGCTCTCCGCGTCCGACGACGGGGTCGAGTTGTACCGGGCTCGCGGCTGGCAGCTGTGGCGGGGCCGGATCGAGGGGCTCGGACCGAACGGGGTCGTGCATCTTCCGGACGAGGAGGACTCCACCTATCTGCGGTCCGCCGCCGCCCGCCCGCTCCCCAAGCCACCCGCCGCGCTGCTCTTCGACTGGCGCGACGGCGACGTTCTCTAGCCCTCTAGCCCTCTAGTCCGGTAGCCCGGCAGCGGCTCAGAGCGCTCCCGCGTCCCGCGCCGCCCACACCGACGGATACAGCGGCCGGAAGCCGAGCTCGTCGCGGATCCGTACGGTCGACACCACCCCGTGCCACGGATCGGGATCGGTCCGATCCCCCGAGGACCGCGAGGCGCACGCGCGCTCCCATGTGGCCCAGCTGCGGGCAGTGCTCGGGGCCCGCCCCGACGATCCCGGACCGGCCGCTCTCGTCGCCGAACTCCGCTTTGCCAGCGCGGAGTTCGCCGCGCTGTGGGACGAGCATGAGGTGGCGGTCCGGCGTTCGGCGGTCAAGCGGTTCGTCCACCCGGTGGTCGGCCTGCTGGAACTGGACTGCGAGGTGCTGGCCGTCCCCGAGCAGGGCCAGGTCCTGGTGGTGCACTCGGCAAGGCCGGGGACCGAGGCCCACGAGCGGCTGGAGCTGCTCCGCGTCGTGGGCCTCCAGGACCTGACCTCCGGCGCGAGCCTCAGCCGCTGACGCTGGGGGAGCCGGTCTCGATGTGGCCGGTGTACCGCCGTGACCAGGTCGGGTCCACGTCCGCCGTGACGGTGAAGTCGTACCAGCCGTTCTGGTACGCCACCGCGTTGAAGTAGTCCTCGGTGGAACCGCCTGCCGGGACGGTGTACGTCCAGGGGCCGTCCGTACGGTAGTTGTCGGCCTTGATGGTGAACTTCACCGCCGCCGCGGAGGTGTTGGTCAGCTTGAACCAGATCGCCTGCTTGCCACTGCCGCTCTCCACGGCGAAGCGCGCCACCACCTCGATGGACTTGCCCGCCTTCGTCGCGTCGCCGGTGAAGCGCCGCAGGAAGCGGTTCGGTCCGGCCATGCTGATCTCGTACTTTCCGGCGCCGAACCCCGTGCCGATGTTGAAGTAGTCGGACGCCGTGCCGCCCGCGTCGACGGTGTACTGCCACGGCTCGGTGCTGCGGTACGCGTTGGGGTGGATGGAGAAGTGCGCGGCACTCCTGGCCGAAGCGCCCTGATTGGCCATGGAGAACCAGGCCAGGATCTTGCCGGCCGTACCGAACTCCAGCCGGTCGAGATTGCCGTTCGGCTGGTAGGGCAGGGCGCGCGCCGGGCGGGTGCCGGCTTCCTGCCCGGGCAGGGCGTTGTTCGTCGGGACGGGGTTGGGCAGCGGTCCGCACGTGCTCTGGCCGATGACCTTCGCCGTGCCGGGCAGCGACGGCACTCCGTACACGGGGTTGGCGAAGTCGAAGACTCCGGTGAGGTCGCCCGTCACCTTGCGGCGCCAGGCGCTGATGTTCGGGCAGCTCGCCGGCTTGCCGATGGCGGAGGTCCAGGTCTCCAGGAAGCGCAGCACCGAGGTGTGGTCGAAGACCTCGGAGCTGACCCAGCCGCCGCGGGTCCACGGGGACATCACGAGCATGGGGACACGGAAGCCCAGTCCGTACGGGACGCCGTTCAGGAACTCGCCCGGCGTGCCCGCGGGCGGCGCCGGCGGCGGGACATGGTCGAAGAAGCCGTCGTTCTCGTCGTAGTTGAGGAAGAGAACGGTCGAGTTGAAGACCTCGGGGCTGGCGGCGAGGGCCCGGTACACGAGGTCGACGAAGTGCGCGCCGTCGCCGGGCGGTGCGTACGGGTGCTCGGAGAAGGCCTCGTTCGCCACCACCCAGGAGACCTGAGGCAGCGTCCCGGCCAGCGCGTCGGCCTTGATCGCGGCGGCGATGTCGTCGGGGGTGGACCCGGTGACCTTCGGGACGGACGCCATGCCGCGGTCGTACAGGGCGCTGCCGGGCTTGGCCGTCTCGAACTGATTGAAGTACGCGAGCCCGTTGTCGCCGTAGTTGTCCTGGGCGTTCTGGTAGACCTTCCAGGTCACTCCGGCGCGCTGCAGCGCCTCCGCGTACGTCTCCCAGGTGAGCCCCGACTCGTCGCCGCCGTCCGAGCTGGAGGCATCGACCTTGCCGCTCCACAGGTAGGTGCGGTTGGGCCCGGTGGCGCTCAGTGTGGAGCAGAAGTAGGCGTCGCAGATGGTGTAGTTGTCGGCAAGCGCGTAGTGGAACGGTATGTCCGCGCGCTCCAGACAGCCCATCGTGCGTACGTTGCCGACGCCCCACACCCAGCTGTCGAGGCGGCCCTTGTTCCAGGCGGTGTGCTGAGAGGTCCAGCTGTGCGGCAGATCGCCGTTGCACTGGGCGAGCGTCTCGCCGTCCACGCCCCCGGCGTCGGGCGTGGCGCTCAGCTTCCACGGGTACTGGCGGCCCAGGCCGTTGGGCTGGTTGAAGACGCTGTGCCCGCCGGCGAGGCTGATGCCGCTCCGGTCGGCAAAGCCGCGCACACCCTTGAGCCTGCCGAAGTAGTGGTCGAAGCTGCGGTTCTCCTGCATCAGGACGACCACGTGCTTCACATCGCTGATGGTCCCGGTCGCCGCCTCGGAGGTGACCGCGCCCGTGGCCGCCTCGGCGGACCCGGCGGCCGGCGGTATGGCGGCTGCTGCCACCGCGCCCGCGCCGAGAGCCACGAAACCCCTACGACTGATCGGTGTCATGCGTCCGCCCCTGCTCTTTGTGTGCCCCTGCGGCACATCGAGCGCAAGAGTGCAGTCGGCGGTCGCAATGGTCCACAGCCGTACCGGGAGAGATCCGTGAATTGCTGTTGAACTGCGAAGGATGCGGAAGCTGAGACCGCTACGCAGGCCGTGGCCGATCCGAAAGCCGTGACTGAACGGATGAAAACGCGAGCGGCGGCGCTGCTCGGGCGCCCGGGGCTGGAAGTGATCACGCGCCAGTGCTCACGACCAGACCCATGGAGCAGCCATGCAGCACAAGCACCTTCGACGGAGACCTGGCCACCGGGTCCTCCTGATCTGTTGCGCCAACGTCCTTGCGGCGGCCGCCCTCGTCGGCCTGGGAACGGGCGAAGCCGACGCGCAGACGCCGCTCTGCTTCGGCGCCCCGGCCACGACCACGACCGGAACGCCGGGACCTGACGTGATCATCGGCACTCCGGGCGATGACGTCATCGAGGGTCTGGGCGGCATCGACCTGATCTGCGGTCTCGGCGGCAACGACCGTCTGATCGGCGGGCCGGGCGATGATGCGATCGACGGCGGTGACGGCGACGACGAGGTGATCGGCGACGGTTACAGCGGCACCGGAGACGCGACCGGAGCCGCGGGAGAGGACCATCTCATCGGCGGCGTCGGCAACGACAGTCTGGTGGGCGACAACTACGCCGTGCAGGGCACGGCCGACGGGGCGGCCGCTGACGCGCTCTACGGCGGGCCCGGGGACGACGGCCTGGTCGGCGACAGCAGAGGCGACTACGCCTCCGGTGGTGCCAGGGACCGTCTCGAAGGCGGCGACGGAAACGACGGTCTCTACGGAGACGCGCTCGGCTTCTACGAGGCCTCGGGAGCCGGCGACGACGTACTGCTGGAAGGCCTTGGGGAACTCGGCGATGCGACGGGCGACAGCACCGCCATCATCGGCAACGCGAGCGGGAGCGGCGGTGACGACATCATCGACCTCGGCCCGGACGGCGGAACGATCGCGGTCGGCGACCACAGCGCCTCCGGGGGCACGGCGATCGGCTCCGGCAACGATCGGATCGTGGGTGGCAGCGGGGGCGAGTTCCTCATCGTCGGCGACAGTGCCCTGGGGAATGCCACCGGAGCGACCGCCGGGAACGACCTGATCTTCGGGCGCGGCGGGAACGACGTCCTGTTCGGTGACAACGTCGACCAGAACTCTCAGACCGTCGGCGCCGCGGGCGGGAGGGACGCGATCGACGGCGGAACCGGCGACGACGTCCTCAGGGGCGGTCCCATGGGAGATTTCCTCGACGGCAAAGCCGATACGAACGACTGCGACGGTGAAGCGGGCCCCGACTTGGTGATCAACTGCGCGGTCTGACCGCCCGAGCCGACGGGTACGCCCTGGTCCACCCGGCCGGATCACTGATCTCGGACCGGAGCGCCCCACGCGCCCCGTCGGCTGTGTCACCAACCCCTGAGCCGGCCCGCACGGTAGCCGTCCGGGCCCTGATCCGCGAGCTCAGAGCCCTCTCCCGGTGACATTGAGGTGATCGCCGTCTCAGATAGTAGGAAGTCCGAGTAACTGTGGAGACAGAAGCGCGTACCTGTCCTAACTTTGTAGAAGCCGAACGTCTCGCTCGATCCAGCGAATGGCGGCCGTGAGCCAGTGCACCTTCGCAGGCAACCCCTGCGGCACCGCTCCCCGCCCCTCCGGCGCCTTCGAAATCTCTGTGATCTCAAGGAGTCGATCACCATGCCCGCTGAGACCGCCCGCCGCGTCCGCCACTCGTCCCGTACGAGTGAGTCCGACCGCAAGAACGCCGCCGCCGCCCTGCAGCGAGCCCTCGACCGCAGGGACAACGGCGGCTCGACCGGCCACTAGGACCTTCAGGACCTTCAGGACCGGTCTGCGCTCGTCCAGATCGTGGACGTCCCGTGTCATGGGGTGGGACGCAGCGTAGAGTGCCGACATGTCTCGCAGCATCAATCTCGCAGTGATCCCCGGTGACGGCATCGGCCAGGAGGTCGTGGCCCAGGGCCTCAAAGTCCTCTCCGCCGTCCTCCCTCAGGACGTGAAGCTGGAGACCAAGGAGTACGACCTCGGCGCCCAGCGCTGGCACCGCACCGGAGAGACCCTTCCCGACGCGGAGCTCGACTCCCTCAAGAACCACGACGCCATCCTGCTCGGCGCGATCGGCGACCCGTCCGTGCCGGCCGGCGTGCTGGAGCGCGGGCTGCTGCTCAAGCTCCGCTTCGCCTTCGACCACTACGTCAACCTGCGTCCGTCGAAGCTCTTCGCCAACACCGCGACGCCGCTGGCCGGCCGCCCCGACATCGACTTCGTCGTCGTCCGCGAGGGCACCGAGGGCCCGTACACCGGCAACGGCGGCTCGCTCCGTACGGGTACGGAGCACGAGATCGCCACCGAGGTCAGCGTCAACACCGCGTACGGCGTCGAACGGGTTGTCCGCGACGCGTACGAGCGGGCCAACTCCCGCCCGCGCAAGAAGCTGACGCTGGTCCACAAGAACAACGTCCTCGTCTACGCCGGTCACATGTGGAAGAACATCTTCGACCGGGTCGGCCAGGAGTACCCCGAGGTCACCACCGACTATCTGCACGTCGACGCCGCGACGATCTTCTTCGTCACCCAGCCCGAGCGCTTCGACGTCATCGTCACCGACAACCTTTTCGGTGACATCCTCACCGACCTCGCCGCTGCCGTGACCGGCGGCATCGGCCTGGCCGCGTCCGGAAACATCAACCCGACGGGCGCGTTCCCGTCGATGTTCGAGCCCGTCCACGGCTCGGCGCCCGACATTGCGGGCACCGGCAAGGCGGACCCGACGGCCACGATCCTCTCCGTCGCCCTCCTGCTGCGCCACCTCGGCTACGAGGCCGAGGCCGCGCGCATCGAGGAGGCCGTCTCCGCCGACCTCGCGGAGCGCGACGGTTCCACGGTCCGTACGACGGACGAAATCGGCGACGCGCTCGCGGTACGAGTAGCGAGCTGACCCGTCGGATTGACAGAGCCGCCGGGTCGCATCCGCACCCGGCGGCTTCTCTTGTGCGGCCTCCGGGTGCCACCATCATCCCTGGACCGCATTCACCCCGTTTCTAGCACGGTGCCACGCGAGCGATAATCGGACGTGGGCCGCGGCATGCGGGAAAGCTCGGACGTCCTAGCACCAGTAGCGGCGTGAGCGCGGTCCGTCACAAACAACCGGTGAAGGACATTGCACTCATGACGACGCCCACGATCGAGCTCAAGCCCTCCTCACACCCGCTGTCCGACGCGGAGCGCGAGGCGATCCTGGCCAACCCCGGATTCGGCCGCCACTTCACCGATCACATGGTGACGATCAAGTGGACGGAGGGGCGTGGCTGGCACGATGCTCAGCTCGTCCCGTACGCGCCGTTGTCGATCGACCCGGCCAATATGACCCTGCACTACGCGCAGGAGATCTTCGAGGGCCTGAAGGCCTACCGCCGCCCCGACGGCTCGATCACCTCCTTCCGCCCCGAGGCCAATGCCGAGCGCTTCCAGCGGTCCGCCCGTCGGCTCGCGATGCCGGAGCTGCCGGTCGAGACGTTCATCGCGGCGTGTGACGCGCTGGTCCAGCAGGACAAGGCGTGGGTGCCCCCGCACGGCGGCGAGGAGTCGCTCTACCTGCGCCCGTTCATGATCGCGACCGAGGTCGGCCTGGGCGTGCGGCCTTCCAACGAGTACCTCTTCATCGTCATCGCCTCGCCCGCGGGCGCCTACTTCCCCGGTGGCGTCAAGCCGGTCTCGATCTGGCTGTCCGAGGACCGGGTGCGCGCCGTCCCCGGCGGCATGGGCGACGCCAAGACCGGCGGCAACTACGCCGCGTCCCTGCTCGCCCAGGCCGAGGCCGCCGCGAAGGGCTGCGACCAGGTCGCCTACCTCGACGCCGTGGAGCACAAGTGGGTCGAGGAACTGGGCGGGATGAACCTCTACTTCGTGTACGAGGACAAGATCGTCACGCCCGAGCTCACCGGTTCGCTGCTCGCCGGAATCACCCGTGACTCGCTCCTCAAGCTCGCCAAGGACCTCGGCTACGAGGCCGAAGAGACCCGGATCTCCATCGACCAGTGGCGGGGCGACACCGAGAACGGCACGCTCAAGGAGGTCTTCGCCTGTGGTACGGCCGCGGTGATCACCCCGGTCGGCCTGGTCAAGTCCGCGGGCGGCGACTGGAAGCAGTCCGGTGGTGAGCCGGGCGAGGTCACGATGAGGCTGCGCAAGGCGCTGCTGGACATCCAGACGGGCAAGGCGGAGGACGTCCACGGCTGGACCCACCAGCTGGGCTGAGTTACCTCCAACAAACGGGCCCGCCCTCTGCACGCCAGGGGCGGGCCCGGCTGTTGGCGGAGCGGTCAGGAAACGGCCACTTCGGCCTCGGGCTCACGCTCCGGCACCCGGGCAGGCCCCAGCCCCAGCAGCAGGCAACTCGCGCCGCCCACCAGGCCCGACAGTACGAAACTGCAGTCCACGCCGCCCGTAAGACCCAGCAGCGGGCCCTCGTACAGCGGGGTCGAGACCGCGGTCAGGCCGACTGCCGCTCCCAGCGCCCAGGAAAGTGTCGCGCGCGGGTTCCAGCCCGAGCGGAACCAGTAGATGCCGCCCCGCGCACGGCGGTTGTAGACCTGGAGGGCCTGCGCGTCGTACGTCCCGGCGCAGCGGGCGTGGCCGATCATCGTGATCACCGCCCAGGGTGTGCCGATCGCCGTGAGCAGCAGTACGAACGACGTCATCGCGGACTGCGCGTCCCAGGCGAAGTGGCCGAGGAAGACGAAGAACGTCGCGACGGCCGCCACGACCAGCGTCGCCCGCGTCCGGGTCGCGCGCGGCAGGATCGCGTCCAGGTCGAGGCCCATGGAGTAGAGCATCAGGCCCGCGTTGCCGACCGAGCCCGCCGTGGCCGCCAGGAGCAGCGGGACCAGGTACCAGACGGGGGCCGTGGCGACCAGCGGGCCCGCGTAGTCGAGCGCCGCACGGGCCGCGAGCGCCGTGTACGTGCCGAAGAGCTGCGGGACCAGCAGACCCGCGACCAGGCCCAGCCAGGTGGCCCGCAGCACCCGGCGCGGGGTGTGCCGCAGCGGCGAGATGTAGCGCGTGTAGTCGCCGAGCAGGGTGATGAAGGCGATGGGGCCGCTGAGGCCGGCGGCCACCGCGGAGAGCAGCCAGGTCGGCCAGAAGGAGCCCAGCAGGTACGGGGTGTCCGGCGGCGCGGCCGTGGTGAGGTCCGGGGCGTAGGCGATCAGTCCGAGCAGCAGCAGCGCGGTCATGCCGATGGCGAGGACCTTGCTGAGGCGGAGCAGAAGACGATAGCCGTACACGGCGCCGACGACGGTACACGCGGCGAGCAGTGCGTACACCAGGGTGTGCGCGACGCCGCCCGTCGGCAGCCCGGCGATCCGCGCCAGGGTACCGATCATCACGTCCCCGCCGATCCACAGGGTCAGCGCGGTGTACCCGAGGGAGAGCAGCAGGCCGACGACGGAGCCGACGAGCCGGCCGCGTACGCCGAAGGCCGCGCCGCTGGACGTGGAGAGATTGGTGGCGGTGCGAAGAGACACCAGGGCGAGCGGCGCGGTGACCGCGACTCCGATGATCGTGCCCGCGACGATCGACGTGACCGATGCCCACAGACCGAGCCCGAAGGAGACCGGCAGCCAGCCGAAGACGATCACGCCGAGGCACAGGTTCGAGCCCAGCAGGATCGAGATGAGGTCCCGGGGAGTGCTGGTGCGCTCCGCCTCCGGGATGGTGTCCACCCCGCGCTGTTCTATCGGCATTGGCCGCCCCTAACGCTCGACTGTTTGAGTGCCGCTCAATGTGGCTCAAGCAATGCTCACCCGTCAATGCTTCCGTGAAAAGAAACTCGTGGTTAGAGTGTCGTTCGAAACAGGAGGTGTGGTGACGTGCGACTGACCCCGACCGAGCGCGACCGGCTGCTGCTCTTCGGCGCGGCCGAACTGGCGCGGGCGCGCCGGGCCCGCGGCCTGCGGCTCAATGTCCCGGAGGCGACCGCGCTCATCGCGGACACCGTCTGCGAGACCGCCCGCGACGGGCGCCGGCTCGCCGAGGCGATCGAGGCGGCGCGGAGTGTGCTCGGCCCCGACGACGTCCTGCCCGGCGTGGCGGACGTGGTCACCGAGGTGCATGTGGAGGCCGTCTTCGACGACGGGTCACGGCTCGCGGTCGTCTCCGACCCGATCGGGGGCGGCGGCCTGGGGGATCGGGCTCCCGGCGCGGTCGTGCCCGGGCCCGCGCACCCCGAGCCGGAGCCCGCGGTGCGGCTGACCGTACGCAACACCGCGACCGTGCCGGTCAGCGTCACCTCGCACTTCCACTTCTTCGAGGCGAACCCGCGCCTCGACTTCGACAGGTCCGCGGCGTACGGCATGCGTCTGTGCGTCCCGGCGGGCTCCTCGGTCCGCTTCGACCCCGGTGGTCAGGCGGAGGTCGGACTGCTGCCCATCGGCGGCGACCGGATCGCGATCGGCTTCGCGGGCCTGGTCGACGGCCCGCTGGACTCGCCGGGCGCAAAGGAGGAGGCCCTGCGGCGCGCGGCGGCCTGCGGTTATCTGGGGGCGGCCCGATGAGCGCCGCCCCCCTCGGCCCGGTCAGCGCGGAGGCCGCGGCGTCCCGCCCGGAGAACGCCCGGCCGCGTGGCCCGATGACCGGCGCTCCCGGCGTGACCCCGGCGAACGCCGTCCCTGACGTGACCCTGGCGAACAGCGCCCGTGACATGACGACCGGCGCCCCTGAAGTGACCCCGACGACCGGCGCTCGCGGTCGGACGGCTGCCGTGCCCGAGGGCGGCTCCGCCCTCGGCCCGGTGAGCACGGCCCCCGGCGTGGCGGCTGCCGTGCCCGCAGCCGGCTCCTCCCTCGGCCCGGTGAGCACCGCTCCCGGAGTGGTCGCCACCCACGACCGCACCGCCGCCCCGGCGGGGCGCCCCGCGCCCGACTCGCACTACCGACTGGAGGTCCGCCGATGACCGGCATCGATCCGTACGAGTACGCATCCGTGCACGGCCCCCGTGCGGGCGACCGCGTCGTCCTCGGCGACTCCGGCCTGGTCGTCCGCGTCGAGTCCGACTCCCAGAAGCGCGGTGACGAATTCCTCGCCGGCTTCGGCAAGACCGCCCGCGACGGACTCCACCTCAAGGCCGCATCCGTCCGCGAGACTTGCGACGTCGTCATCAGCAACGTCCTCGTCATCGACGCCGTTCAGGGCATTCGCAAGGTGTCCATCGGTATTCGCGAGGGCCGGATCGCCGGCATCGGACGAGCGGGGAACCCGGACACCCTCGACGGCGTGGACGTCGTCGTCGGCACCGGCACGTCCATCGTCTCCGGCGAGGGCCTCATCGCCACCGCCGGTGCCGTCGACACCCACGTACATCTGCTGTCGCCGCGGATCATGGAAGCCTCCCTCGCGTCCGGCGTCACCACAATCATCGGTCAGGAGTTCGGTCCTGTCTGGGGTGTTGGCGTCAACTCGCCATGGGCCCTCAAGCACGCCTTCAACGCCTTCGACGCCTGGCCCGTCAACATCGGCTTCCTCGCCCGCGGTTCGTCCTCCGACGACGCGCCGCTGGTCGAGGCGCTCGCCGAGGGCGGCGCCTCGGGCTTCAAGGTGCACGAGGACATGGGCGCGCACACCCGCGCCCTCGACACCGCGCTGCGGGTCGCCGAGGAGCACGACGTGCAGGTCGCCCTGCACAGTGACGGCCTCAACGAATGTCTGTCGGTCGAGGACACCCTCAGGGTCCTGGACGGCAGGACCATCCACGCCTTCCACATCGAGGGCTGCGGCGGCGGACACGTACCCAACGTGCTGAAGATGGCGGGCGTGCCGAATGTCATCGGCTCCTCCACCAACCCGACCCTGCCCTTCGGCCGGGACGCGGTCGCCGAGCACTACGGAATGATCGTCTCCGTACACGACCTCAAGACCGACCTGCCCGGCGACGCCGCGATGGCGCGCGACCGGATCAGGGCCGGGACGATGGGTGCGGAGGACGTACTGCACGACCTCGGCGCGATCGGCATCACCTCGTCGGACGCGCAGGGCATGGGGCGCGCGGGCGAGACCGTACGCCGCACCTTTGCGATGGCCGGGAAGATGAAGGCCGAGCTGGGCCCGATGGAGGGCGACGGCGCGCACGACGACAATGCGCGCGTGCTGCGCTACACGGCGAAGCTGACCATCAATCCGGCGATCGCGCACGGTCTCGCGCACGAGATCGGCTCGATCGAAGTGGGCAAGCTCGCGGACATCGTGCTGTGGCAGCCGCAGTACTTCGGGGCGAAGCCGCAGCTCGTCCTCAAGTCGGGCTTCCCCGCCTACGGTGTCGTGGGCGACCCGAACGCCGCGACCGACACCTGCGAACCGCTCGTCCTCGGGCCGCAGTTCGGTGCCCACGGCGCCACGCCGGCGGACATCTCGGTCGCCTTCGTGGCCAGGGCGGCCACCGAACTCGGCTCCGACCTGATGCCGACGCGCCGCAGAAGGGTCGCCGTGCGCGGCACCCGTGGCATCGGACCGGCCGATCTGCGCCTCAACTCCCGGATCGGTGACGTCGGTGTCGACGGCCGCACGGGCCTGGTCACCCTCGACGGCGATCCGCTGCGCTCGGAGCCCGCCGACTCGATCTCCCTCAACCGCCTCTACTTCCTGTAAGGGATCTCCGATGACCTTCCGTATGCCGCCCGAGTGGGCCCCGCACGAGCGCACCTGGATGGCCTGGCCGGGCCCCAACATCACCTTCACCGGCGACGACCTCGCCGCGTCCCGGCGGGCATGGGCATCGGTCGCCCAGGCCGTACGCCGCTTCGAGCCGGTCACCATGGTCGTCGGCCCGGGGCAGGCGGAGGGCGCCCGTGCCCTGCTCGGCCCGGACATCGACGTCGTCGAGCACGAGCTGGACGACGCCTGGATGCGCGACATCGGCCCGACGTTCGTCACGAACGGAGAGCAACTGGCGGCGGTGGACTGGGTGTTCAACGGCTGGGGCGCGCAGGAGTGGGCCAGCTGGGAGCACGACTCGAAGATCGCCCGCCATGTGTCCGATCTGGCCGGAGTGAAGGTCCACTCCTCACCCCTGGTGAACGAGGGCGGCGGCCTCCATGTCGACGGCGAGGGCACGGTGCTGCTCACCGAGACGGTGCAGCTCGGCCCGGAGCGCAACCCGGGCTGGTCGAAGGAGGAGGTCGAGGCCGAGATCCATGCCCAACTCGGCACCACCAAGGCGATCTGGCTGAAGCGCGGCCTGACCGCGGACTACCCGCCGCACGGCTACGGAACCCTGGGCCATGTCGACATCGTGGCCGCCTTCGCGGGCCCGGGCGTCATAGTCGCCCACACCCAGCCCGACCCGGCCCACCCGGACCACGAGCTGTGCAAGGCGAACGTCGAGTTCCTCAAGACCCAGAAGGATGCGAAGGGCCGCCGTATCGAGGTCGTCGAGATCGAGGCGCCGACGGTGGTGCGGGAGGAGGACGGTGGCTGGGTCGACTACTCATACATCAACCACTACGTCTGCAACGGCGGTGTGGTCCTGTGCGCCTTCGACGACCCGCGTGACGAGATCGCGGCGGGCATCTTCCGCCGCCTGTACCCGGGCCGGACGGTGACGCTGGTCGACGCGAGGACGATCTTCGCGGGCGGGGGCGGCATTCACTGCATCACGCAGCAGCAGCCGAAGGTCTGAGGCTCTGCGAAGGGGCGGCGCAGTGCCAGGGCCGATCAGGTAGAACAGACAAGTGCACGAAGTGTCCCCCGATCAGGCGGTCGTCGCCGAGGAGATCGCCGTATGACCCCCGCCCAGCGCCGTCGCAATATCGCGCCGCCCCGTGAGTCCGTCCTCGCCGCCGCCATGGCCACCATCGCCGAGCGCGGCCTCGACGGACTCACCATGGCGGGGCTCGGGCGCGAGGTCGGGATGAGCAGTGGGCACCTCCTCTACTACTTCCGCACCAAGGACGAGCTCCTGCTCCAGACCTTGGAGTGGAGCGAGGGACGCCTCGGCGCGGAGCGCAGTGCGCTGCTCTCCCAGCAGGTCCCGGCCCGCGAACGGCTCGACGCCTACGTCGATCTGTACATCCCCGACGGGCCCCGCGACCCCCACTGGACCCTCTGGCTCGAGGTCTGGAACCGCTCGCAGAACGCCGACGACGACGCCCGCGCCCGCCAGGGCGCCATCGAGGGGGCCTGGCACCGGGACCTCGTGGCCCTCATCGCGGAGGGCATCTCCCGGGGGGAGTTCCGCTCCGTCGACGCGGACCGCTTCGCCGCCCGGCTGCGCGCCCTGCTCGACGGGTTCAGCGTGCACGTCGCGGTCGGCCTCCCCGGTACCGGACGACCCCAAGTCCTTGCCCACGTGCGGGAATTCATTGCGGAAGCCCTGCTTCCCTGAACGCAACGCACGCAAGTACTCCCGATCGTTGCCTTCGGCGCCCTTGCCCGTTCAAGATCATTCCGGCACGGTCTCGATCATGGGACGAGAGCACTGGAAGAAGATCTGGGTCGGCTCGGCCGGCAACATGGTGGAGTGGTTCGACTGGTTCGTGTACGCCAGTTTCGCCACGTATTTCGCAGGCGCGTTCTTCCCCGAGGGGGACGACACCGCCAAGCTCATGAACACCGCGGGCATCTTCGCCGTCGGCTTCTTCATGCGCCCGGTCGGCGGCTGGCTGCTCGGCCGGGTCGGTGACCGCAAGGGCCGCAAAGCCGCGCTGACCCTCACCGTCAGTCTGATGTCCGCCTCCGCCGTCCTCATCGCGATCGCGCCGACGTACGGGGTCGCGGGCTACGGCGGAGCCGCCGTCCTGCTGGTCGCCCGGCTGCTCCAGGGTCTGTCCGTGGGCGGCGAGTACGCGGCCAGCGCGACGTACCTCACCGAGGCCTCCGCGCCCGAGCGCCGCGGCTTCGCCTCCAGCTTCCAGTACGTCTCGATGACGGCGGGCCAGATCATCGGTCTCGGCCTCCAGATCATCCTGCAGCGCACGATGTCCTCGGACGCGCTGCACAGCTGGGGCTGGCGCATCCCGTTCATCATCGGCGCGTTCGGCGCTGCCGTCGTCTTCTATCTGCGCCGGAACATGCTCGAGACGGAGGTGTACGAGGAGTCCGGCGATGACACCCCCGCGGGCGAGAAGGGCACGATCAAGGCGCTGTGGGCGCACAAGCGGGAGGCGTTCCTGGTCATTGCGCTGACGATGGGCGGGACCGTCGCGTACTACACGTACACGACCTACCTGACGAAGTACCTGTCCAACTCCGCGGGCCTGCCGAAGCAGACCGCGACCCTGGTGTCCTTCTGCGCGCTGATCGTCTTCGCCTGCCTGCAGCCGCTTGCGGGCAAGCTCTCCGACCGGATCGGCCGCCGCCCGCTGCTGATCACCTTCGCGGTCGGCTCGACCTTCCTGACCGTGCCGATCATGACGATGCTCAAGCACGCGGGCTCCTTCTGGCCGGCGCTGGGTCTCTCGCTGCTCGCACTCGTTGTGATCACCGGCTACACGTCGATCAACGCGTGTGTGAAGGCGGAACTGTTCCCGACGGGGGTGCGGGCGCTGGGCGTGGCCCTTCCGTACGCCATCGCCAACGCGCTGTTCGGTGGGACTGCGGAGTATGTGGCGCTGTGGTTCAAGAACGCGGGGGTGGAGTCGGGGTTCTACTGGTACGTGGCGGGATGCGCGGCGGTGTCGCTGGTGGTGTACCTGTCGATGCGGGAGACGCGGGACATCGACCTGAACCGGGTGGCGGAGACGGCGCCAGGGGTGACCCCGTCCCCGGCGGCGTCCCGGGTCCCCTGACAGGTGCTTTTTCCCAACGTCCGCCGCAGGCGCAGCCCGGTCGCCCGCCCCGCCCCGCGCACCCCGGGCGCCCGCATTGTGAGACCCCGGTCCACCGCACCCCCCGGCTGTGGCAAACTGCCACCGTGCTTACGTTCGCCATGATTATGGGCAGCAAGCGCGCCGGTCCTCAGTGACCGCCTCGTACCACCACATACGACGGCGGACACCGTGCCCCAGACCCGCGCGCAGACCTCTCGCACCCGCGAGAGGTTTTTTCGTTTTACGGCCTCACCCTGGCCGGGAACGAGCCGCGCGAAGATGGGGGCAAGTGGATCCAGTACTTCAGGAGCCACGAATCCGACAGGAGTCAATTCAGCCATGACCACGGATACCGACGACAGCTTTCATGTCTTCGACACCACGCTGCGCGACGGCGCGCAGCGCGAGGGCATCAACCTCACCGTCGCGGACAAGCTGACCATCGCCCGGCACCTGGACGACTTCGGCGTGGGGTTCATCGAGGGCGGCTGGCCCGGCGCCAACCCGCGTGACACGGAGTTCTTCTCGCGCGCCCAGCAGGAGATCACCTTCAAGCACGCCCAGCTCGTCGCCTTCGGCGCCACCCGCCGCCCGGGCGCCAAAGCCGCCGAGGACCCGCAGGTCAGGGCGCTCCTGGAGTCCGGCGCGCCGGTGATCACGCTGGTCGCCAAGTCGCACGACCGGCATGTGGAGCTGGCCCTGCGGACCACTCTCGAAGAGAACCTGGAGATGGTCCGCGACACCGTCTCCTACCTGCGCGAACAGGGCCGCCGCGTGTTCGTGGACTGTGAGCACTTCTTCGACGGCTACCGCGCCAACCCGGAGTACGCCAAGTCCGTCGTCCGCACCGCCTCCGACGCGGGCGCCGACGTCGTCGTGCTCTGCGACACCAACGGCGGCATGCTCCCGGCCCAGATCCAGGCCGTCGTCTCCACCGTCATCGCCGACACCGGCGCACGCCTCGGCATCCACGCCCAGGACGACACCGGCTGCGCCGTCGCCAACACCCTGGCCGCGGTTGACGCGGGCGCGACCCATGTCCAGTGCACCGCCAACGGTTACGGCGAGCGGGTCGGCAACGCCAACCTCTTCCCGGTCGTCGCCGCCCTGGAGCTCAAGTACGCCAAGAAGGTCCTCCCCGAGGGCGCCCTGGCCGACATGACCCGCGTCTCGCACGCCATCGCCGAGGTCGTCAACCTCACGCCCTCCACCCACCAGCCCTACGTCGGTGTCTCGGCCTTCGCCCACAAGGCCGGACTGCACGCCTCGGCCATCAAGGTCGACCCGGACCTGTACCAGCACATCGACCCCGAGCTGGTCGGCAACACCATGCGGATGCTCGTCTCCGACATGGCCGGGCGTGCTTCGATCGAGCTCAAGGGCAAAGAGCTCGGCATCGACCTCGGCGGCGACCGTGAGCTCGTCGGCCGGGTCGTCGAGCGGGTCAAGGAGCGCGAGCTCAAGGGCTACACCTACGAGGCCGCGGACGCCTCCTTCGAGTTGCTGCTGCGCGAGGAGGCGGAGGGCCGGGCCCGCCGTTACTTCCGGATCGAGTCCTGGCGGGCCATCGTCGAGGACCGCCCCGACGGCACCCACGCCAACGAGGCCACCGTGAAGCTGTGGGCCAAGGGCGAGCGCATCGTCGCCACCGCCGAGGGCAACGGCCCGGTCAACGCACTCGACCGGGCGCTGCGCGTCGGCCTGGAGAAGATCTATCCGCAGCTCGCCAAGCTGGAGCTGATCGACTACAAGGTCCGCATCCTCGAAGGCCGCCACGGCACCGAGTCCACCACCCGCGTACTGATCACGACGGGCGACGGAAGCGGCGAATGGGCCACGGTCGGCGTCGCCGAGAACGTCATCGCCGCCTCCTGGCAGGCCCTGGAGGACGCGTACACCTACGGTCTGCTGCGCGCCGGCGTCGAACCGGCCGAGTAGCCCTCGCAGACATGGCCCGCGCAGGTCAGAACTGGAGCCGCCACTTCTGGTTGGCGGCTCCGGTGCACGTCCAGATCTGTGCGCGGGCCCCGTTCGCCGACGAGTTGTCCGAGACGTCCAGGCACTTGTCGGCCGGGACGATCGCCAGATCCCGGCTCGGCACCGTGAGCCGCTCCGCGCAGTGATCGGTACAATCTCCGCTTTTGACCGGTTTCAGGTAGCGTCAGAGACATGAGGACGAGGCCGTTTTCCCTGCTGTCGGCCCTCGCGGCGCTGACACTGTTCCTACTGGTGCTCCTGGCTCCCGGAGCGAGCGCCGCTGGGGTGCCGGACGCGGCCCAGGCGCTGAAGCAGAGTCCCGTCTATGTGGACCCCGGCGCGGCCGGCCAGCTCTCCAAGGCCGACGCCGACGCCCTCGCGAAGAAAATCAAGGACGCGGACAAGCCCCTCTTCGTGGCCGTGCTGCCCACGGGCCCCCAGTTCCCCGCGGATACGGTCCTGCGGAACCTCCGCACCGAGACCGGCATCACCGGCCTGTACGCCATCCGCCTCGGCAACGGCTTCAACGCGGGCGCGGACCGCAGCGTCATGTCGCACCAGGCCGTACAGAATCTGGTCACCGCGGTCAAGACGCCCCCCGGCGCCGACGCCGCGACCCAGCTGAACAACTTCGTCGACCAGGCACTGCCCCAGCTGCGCGGCAGCGCCCCCTCCTCTTGGGGCACGGGCTCCGACAACGGCGCGAACGCCGGTTCCCTGATCACGCTCGGCGTGGTCCTGGCCGCCGGCGGCGCGGGCGCGTACATCGTCATCAACCGCAAGCGCCAGAAGAAGGCTGCGGAGGAACGGGCCGCACTCGACAAGCTCCGGGTCGTCGTCGACGAGGACATCACGGCCTTCGGCGAGGAGCTCGACCGGCTCGACTTCCACCCCTCGGAGAAGGGCGCGGACGACGCCATGCGCGCCGACTACGAACGCGCACTCGACTCGTACGACAGGGCGAAGTCCCTGATGGGATCGGCCCAACACCCCAGTGACGTACGTGGGGTCACCCAGGCCCTGGAGGACGGCCGGTTCTCGCTGGCGGTCCTGGACGCGCGCCGCACGGGCCGGCCCGTGCCGGACCGCCGGGCGCCCTGCTTCTTCGACCCGCGCCACGGTCCTTCCGTCGCCGACGTCTCCTGGTCCCCGGTGGCCGGCACCTCCCGCGAGGTCCCGGTCTGCGCCGCGGACGCGGCCCGTATCGAGGACGGCCAGGACCCGATGGCCCGCACCGTCGAGACGGAATCCGGCCGCCGCCCGTACTGGGAGGCGGGACCGGCGTACGGACCCTGGGCGGGCGGCTACTTCGGCGGCGGCCTGCTGCCGGGCCTGCTGGTGGGCACGCTGCTGGGCACCATGCTCTCGACCCCTGCGTACGCGGCGGACTACGGCGGCGGTGACTTCAGCGGCGGCGACTACTCCGGCGCGGACTTCAACTCGTCCGACTTCAGCGGCGGCGACTGGGGCGGCGGTGGGGGCTTCGACGGCGGTGGTGGCTTCGACGGGGGCGGCGGGTTCTAGGCCCCGGTCACCGCTCGGCGAGGAAGGCGGCCCATGCGTCCGGGGTGACGGTGAGGACGGGGCCGGTGGGGTTCTTGGAGTCGCGGATGTGGACGGCGAGGGGGTGGGCGGCGATCTCTACGCAGTCGCCGCCTTCGTCGCTGCTGTAGCTCGACTTCCGCCAGTCGTAAGCGACTTCGACGCACGCGCCGCCTTGGTCGCTGCTGTAACTGGACTTGAACCAGTTCATGAGTCTCCTAGCAGATCGTCCAGCAGACCCATGCTCTCCTCGGGGGTGAGGGCCTGCGATCGCAGCATCCCATATTTCTGTGCGAGGACACTCACCTTGTCTGGATCATCATGGAGGAAGCTGACCAGCTGGCCTTCGATATAAGCCAGTTGATCGTGATCAGGAGTCTCAAGCAGCACCATTGGGCCCGCTAGTCCGGCGTGCGACTCCCGCGAGGTGGGCATGATCTGCAGCCCTAGAAAGGGGAGCTCGGCGCAATGCCGCAGGTGTTGGATCTGGTTACGCAGCACGCGGCGCCCCCCGATGGGCCGGCGCAGAATGGTCTCCTCCAGCAGGAAACTGGCCATTGGTCGAGGCTTGCGCTCGAAGACTCTCTGCCGGTCGAGGCGGGCTGACACCCACTCCTCCAGCACCTCCTCTTCGAGGGGCGGATAGAGGCAGCCGAAGACCGCGCGGGCGTACTCCTCGGTTTGAAGCAGCCCCGGCACCACATGATTCTCGTACCAGAGCAGGGTCAGCGCCTCCTGCTCGTGTTCGACCAGGTCCTGCGCGAACAACGGGAACCGCTCCCGCTGCGGCACCTTCTCCACCGCGGTCTGCAACGCCTTCTTCGTGTCGAGCAGTTCGTCGACTTTCAGCGCGAGGTCCAGCTTCAGCGCTCTGCGCCCCTGCTCGATCGAGGCGATCGTCTCCTCGACGACACCCAGCTGCCTCGCGAGCTCGCCCTGTGTCATACAGGCCGCTCTGCGGAAGACGCCGAGCTGCGCGCCGATCAGATGCCATGAGGTGACCCGCTTGGGCCGCTTTGCCGAGTGCATGAGGTCCCCCTTTCCCGCCACGCACCGCACTTGACCCGTCACCACCCGTACAAAACCTCTGTACGGGTGCGTATGACAGAGCGCCCGCCCCGGCCGCGGGGGACGGCAGGGCGGGCGCGCTCGTGGGATCTAAAGCAAGCAGCCTCAGGCGGCCTGCTTGATCGCGGAGATGTCGAAGTTCAGCTTGACCTTGTCGCTGACCATCACGCCGCCGGTCTCCAGCGCCGCGTTCCAGGTCAGGCCCCAGTCGGAGCGCAGGATCTCGGCACTGCCCTCGAAGCCGACGCGCTCGTTGCCGTACACATCGGTGGCGGAGCCGTTGAACTCCAGGTCGATGGCGAGCGGGCGTGTGACGTCCTTGATCGTCAGGTCGCCGGTGATGCGGTACGAGTCGCCGCCGAGCTGCTCGGCGTGGGTCGAGCGGAACGTCATCAGCGGGTACTGCTCGGTCTCGAAGAAGTCACCACTGCGCAGGTGTCCGTCGCGGTCGGCGATGCCGGTGTCGATGCTGGAGATCTTGACGTCGATCTCGGCGGTGGAGTGGTGGGGGTCGGTGCCGTTCAGGTGCAGGCTGCCGGAGAAGTCGCCGAAGGAGCCGCGGACGTTGGTGACCATGGCGTGACGGACGGTGAAGCCGATGCTGCTGTGGGCCGGGTCGATGTTGTAGTCGCCGGTCAGGGCGGCCAGCGCCGGGTCGACGGCGACTGCGGTGGCGGTGGCGGCAGTGGCGGTTGCGGTGTCGGACTTGCGGTTGAAGAGACCCATGACGCGCTCCTTTGGGGGGACGGGGTGGCGTGTTGTTTAAGCTTCAACGACATCGACAGTAAACCCATTCCCTTCAAAGTTCAACAACTTCTCGAAGGGTTCACCCGGAGGACGCAGCCGCACTCTTTCGGACGCGCGTAGAACTCGGGCACCATCTCCCTGCTCCACCTGCACGGCCGTCCCACAGGAATCCACCGGTCCTCAAGGGTCATCAGTCATCAGCAGGAGGGATCCCCCATGAAAATCCGCTCCGTATCAACCGCGTTGGCGCTCGTCACCGGCGCGCTCTTCGCGCCCGGATTCGGTGTCATCAGCGGCGCGACCGACGCACACGCGGTCACCAAGATCAGCCATGCCACCGCGACCTCGATGTTCCGCTCGTCCGGGATCACCTGGTCCTCGTCGGGCGGCTGCTCCGACCGGAACAACCCGTCGTGTACGTCCTTCGAGCAGCTGAACCTCGCCACCGCCAAGGGAGCGCAGACCCTCAAGAGCGCGAGCGGCTGCGCGCTCAACATCACCGGCGGCACCGAGGCGGGGCACGCGGGCGGCACGTACTCGCACTGGAACGGCTACAAGCTCGACTACAGCAAGTACACGTGCGTCGGGAACTACATCAAGAACACCTTCACCTATATAGGGGCGCGCCCCGGCGACGGCGCCCCGCAGTGGAAGTCCGGCTCCGGGAACATCTACGCGGACGAGGGCAGCCACTGGGACGTGACGTACTACAACTGCGGCGGCTGCTGAGCCCCACCCCGCCCTTACGGCACCCGCCGCCCGGGCACGGACTCGCGCCCGGGCGGCGGGTACGGCCGGACGGGATGCCGACCGCCGGACGACCGGCGACCATGGAGGTGCACCGCCTCGTACGGGGCCGCACGCCAGGGAGGCGCCAGTGGCGCACACCTACGCAACGGACGTACTGGTCGCGGGCGCCGGTCCGGTCGGCCTGACCGCGGCCGCGGAGCTGCGCCGGCGCGGAGTCTCGTGCAGGATCGTCGACCGGCTGCCCGCCCGGCTGCCGTTCGCGAAGGCCGTGGGCATCCAGCCGCGCACCCTGGAGATCTGGGACCGGATGGGCCTGGTCCGCACCGCCCTGGACGCGGCCGTCCCGATGCGCGGGCAGCTGATGTACGTCAACGGCGCCGAGCAGCCCCGCATCGACCTCGTCCTGCCGCCCGAGGTGCCGTACGGCTTCGCCGCGCTGCCGCAGTACGAGACCGAGCGCATCCTCGACGAGTTCCTGACGCGGTACGGGACCGGGATCGAGCGCGGCACGGAACTGGTGTCGTTCGCCCAGGACGCCGATGGGGTGACCAGCCGCCTGCGTACCCCCTCCGGCGCGGAGGAAGAGCTACGGACCCGGTTCCTGGTGGGCTGCGACGGCGCGCACAGCATCGTCCGCAAGGGGCTCGGGCTCACCTTCGAGGGCGGCGCCTTCCCTGAGGAGTACATGCTCGCCGACGTGGAGGTCGACTGGGACCTCCCGCACGGGTACGGCGTACGCGCCATGCACCGGAACGGCGACGGCGCGATCGACGACCTGCTGGTCTGCATCCCGCTGCCCGGCTCGGGCCGTTACCGGATGTCGATGCTGGTACCGCCCGAGCTCTCGACCGCACGGCAGGCCGAGGCCGCGGGGGCGCCCGACGGGGTGGCGCACGGTCTGGAGGGCGGCCGGGCCCCCGCGCTTCCCGACATCCAGGCCGTCCTGGACCGGCTGTCGCCACGGCCGACGACCGCCTCCGCCATCCGCTGGGCCTCGGTGTTCCGCATCAGCCACCGGCTCGTGGACCGGTATGCCGACGGGCGCGTCTTCGTTGCCGGGGATGCGGCGCACATCCACCCGCCGACGGGCGCCCAGGGCATGAACACAGGTATCCAGGACGCCTGGAACCTGGCATGGAAGCTCGCCCTGGCGGTCGAGGGGGCGGCCCACCCCGATCTGCTCGCGAGCTACGACGCCGAACGCCGGCCGGTCGGCGAGGAGGTTGTCGGCCGCACCGTGCGGCATGCTTCGGAGGGAATCCAGGCCGACCCCGCCGATCCGGCGACCTTGATGCTGCGCGAGGCGCAACTGCTCGTCTCCTACCGGGGCAGCCCGATCGCGGACCCTTCCGGCGACGGCCCGGGACCGCGGCCGGGCGACCGGGCCCCGGACTGCGGCGGTCTCACCGGCGAGATCGCCACCTACCCGATGCGCCTGTACGACCTCCTACGGGACCGCGGCGGACACGTACTGCTGCTGTACGGGCACGGGCACGGGAATGGGCACGGGAATGGGCACGGGAATGGGCTCGACGAACTCGCCGAGGCGGCGCGGGAGTCCTCCGGCGGCCGGGTGGAGACCTGTGTGGTCCTGGAGGCCGACGCCCCGGCCGACGCGACCCTCCTGCCGGCCTACCGCGACAGCCGCGGCGAGTTCGCCCGCCTCTATGCGGCGGAGCAGCCGACGGCCTTCGTGATCCGCCCGGACGGCTACCTCGGCGCCCGTCTCTGCCCGCCGGCCCCGAAGCCGTTGGCCGCCCATCTGGCGGCCACCTTCGCCGAGACCGCCCAGCGCTGATCCCGCTCAGGCGGACCGGCTGTTGCCGTCCGCGCGGGTGGCGTCCTGTGCGTGCGGGTGACCTGCCGCCCCCTGGTACGGCCGGGCACCCGCACGCCGTCAGCTCCCGACGGTCAGCGTGAAGCGCCGCGGGTTGCCGTCGTACGCCGCGCCCGAGACGTCCGGCTGGCCGTCCGGACGGACGTCGTCGTACGGGAAGGCGTAGCCGATCGGGGTGTTGGCGTGGACTACGCGCGACCAGTGGTTGGTGGCCGGGTCGCGGTAGTAGTCGGCCGCGGTCGCGCTGTTCGGCTGGTCGGGATGGGTCAGCAGGGTCGTCCGGTTGAACGCGGCGGCGAGCCTGGCCAGCAGGCCCTTCTTGTCGTCGGAGTCGCCGGGGTTGTTGGTGAACGGCCCGTGGTTGCAGGTGAAGATGTCCTTCGAGGTCGGCTTGGCGAAGGTGTGGCCGCCGGTGAAGGTCAGCACGTCACCATTGACGCGTCCGGTGCGTATCCCGCGGCCGCCCTGCAGGTCGATCCGCAGATCCGTGGTGCGGTATTTCTGCCAGACCTGGTTGATGTAGCCGTCGAAGACGTTGCGGAAGGGCATCTCTGCGGGCCGGTCGAAGTAGGGAGCCATCAGGTTCTGCGGTGAGATCACCCGCAGGACCTGGCCGCCGGAGCCGCGGACGACGAGCTTGTCCCAGGGCTGTCCGTCGCGGCCCTTCTGGGCGACCAGGCCGTCGGCGATCTTCTGGAGCGCGCCGCCGGGCAGCGGCGCGACCCGGTGCGTGGCGTCGCCGGTCAGCGTGAGGCCGATGGGGAGGGCGGTCACCAGGTCGACATAGCTGATGTTGGCGTACAGCTGCGACGGGTTGAAGGTGAACTCCGCGAAGGACCAGGTGCGGCCGTAGTTGGCGTCGGCGGGGGTCGCGAAGGCCGGCTCGACCAGGGCGGGGCCGGGGTTGACGAAGAAGTCGAGCTTGTTGTCGCGTACGAAGTACACGCGGGCGCCGAACATCTGAGGCAGCGTCAGTACAACCGGCCCGGCGCCGGCCGCGCGGAGCGGGATGGCGCAGTCGACGGGGAGCGGGGTGTGGGGGGCGGACGGGGACTGGGGGTAGTAGACGCCGCCGCCCGGGCGGAGCAGCACCCAGCGGCCGGTGCCCTGCTCGTGGCCGGTGACGTACGCGTTGACCTGGCCCGGCAACGACTTGTTCTCCAGGGCCAGTTCACAGGTGGGGGGTGCGGCCTTGGCGCGCGGGCTGAGAGCGCTTCCCCAGAGGGGGTAGCTGAGCGCGGTGGCGGCCGCGGCGGTGCCGGACAGGAACATTCTGCGGGATATCACGGGTGAACTCCTGTGCTCGTGGGGGTGTCCACCACTCTCACGACGACGGCAGCGGGCGTCAATAGTTGTGACTGAGAGCGCTCTCAGAATTTTTCCCGCTTCATAAGTTGACGACCCGACAGACGACTTGGACTATCGCGCGGCGGTTGTTGGACTGCTGCTCGCCTCGGCGTACGACTTCGTTGACGGTGGCGAGAGGGGCGGGCTACTCAGTCCCCATGCCACCAAGACTCCGTGCGGCGTGCGCGCTTGCAGCCGCCTCATCCGCCGTGTTCGCCCTGGCCGGACCGGGTACCGCCGCTGCCGCGCCCCCGTCCGGACCCGGTGCCGTTGCTGCCGCGCCCTCCTCCGGGGCCACCGCCGTCATCCGCTCCGGTCAGCTCTCCGTCGCCGTCGCCAAGGACTTCCCGAGGGTTGTTTCGTACACCGACCGGGCCGGCGGGGCAGTGCTCCTCGGCAGCACGGCCCCGGTGACCGCGGTGACCCTCAACGGCAAGGCGTATGCCGTGCAGTTGAAGGGCGAGCCCGTCGTCACGGCGTCGAGCGCCGCGTACACCCTCGCTTTCGCCGAGCTGCCCGGCGTCGAGATCGACGCGACGATCTCGGTCTCCGGCCGGACCACCGCCTTCAAGGTCACCGCGGTCCGCGACACCGATGCCTTCCGCGTCGGCACCCTCGACATCCCCGGCCACGACCTCGTCTCGGTCGGCAGTACGGACGCGGGGGCAGCGACCGCCTTCACCCGCCTCGACCCGGACTCGACGAAGACCGCGGATGTCTTCGGGCAGGTCACGGCGGCGACGCCCGCGGACGCGGCCCCGGTCGGCGCCTCGTACGCCATCGTCAACACGGGCCGGCTGGCGGCCGCCGTCGAGTCCAACTCCTCGTACGACAAGCCGAGCGGCCCGACGGGCGGCGACGACGCGCGCCTGTGGCGCCAGGCGCGCAAGGCGGCCGACGGCAGCACCCGCGTCGGCGTCTGGTCGGGCCAGTGGACCTACCGGGGGAGCGGCGCGCCGAAGCCCGAGACCGGCAAGGACCTCCCCTGGGCGAAGGTCGTCGTCACGCCCGACGCCAACGGCGACAAGTTGGTCGACTGGCAGGACGGCGCGGTCGCCTTCCGCACCATCGGCGTCAGGGCCCCGGGCAGCGAGCAGACGCCCGACCGCGTGATCACCCATATCCCGTTCAACTTCGCCAGCCAGGCCACCCACCCCTTCCTGCGCACCCTCGACGACGTCAAGCGGATCTCGCTGGCCACGGACGGTCTCGGGCAGCTGGCAGTGCTCAAGGGGTACGGCTCCGAGGGCCACGACTCCGCACACCCCGACTACGGCGGCAACTACAACAAGCGGGCAGGGGGCCTCGGGGATCTCAACACGCTGCTGAAAGACGGCAAGAAGTGGGGAGCGACCTTCGGCGTGCACGTCAACGCCACCGAGTCGTACCCGGAGGCGCACCACTTCGACGAGACCCTCGTCGACAGGACCAAGCCCGGCTGGAACTGGCTGAACCAGAGCTACTACATCGACCAGCGGCGCGACATCAACAGCGGTGATCTGGCCCGCAGATTCCAGCAGCTGAGGGACGAGACCGACCGCAACCTCTCCTTCCTCTACATCGATGTGTACTACACGCACGGCTGGATCGCCGACAAGACGATGCAGGCCGTGCAGGCGCAGGGCTGGAACGTCGGCACCGAGTGGGCCGACAAATTCGAGCGTGCCTCGCTCTGGTCGCACTGGGCCAATGACCTGGACTACGGAGGGCCCACCAACAAGGGCCTCAACTCCCGGATCATCCGGTTCATCCGCAACAGCGAGAAGGACGTCTGGAACAGCCACCCCGTCCTCGGCCAGAGTGCCCTGCAGGACTTCGAGGGCTGGACCGGCGAGAACGACTGGAACGCCTTCTACGCGAATGTCTGGCAGCGCGATCTGCCCGCCAAATACCTCCAGCAGGAGCGGATCACCCGCTGGAACGGCAATGACGTGACCTTCACCGGCGGCGTGCGCGGCACGGTCGAGGACGGCCGCCGCACCTTCTACGACCACGGGCGCAAGGTGCTGGACGGGGACGCGTATCTGCTCCCGTGGGACGGCGGCAAGAAGCTCTACCACTACAACAAGGCCGGTGGTACGAGCAGTTGGGCGGTGACCGGGGCCTCCTCGTACACCGTGTACAAGCTGACCGACAACGGGCGGGTGAAGACCGGCACGGTACGGCCCGCGGACGGCCGGATCACGCTGAAAGCGACCGCCGGGCAGCCGTACGTCCTGTATCCCGACCGGGCGCCGTCGCCGCAGGACCCCGAGTGGGGCGAAGGCGGCCCGGTCGCCGACCCCGGGTTCAACGACGCGCGGCTCGGTGACTGGTCCAAGCAGGGCACGGTCGCGCGCGACACCGACGACCACGGCCGCAACAGCGCCGCACTCAGCGGGACGGCCGCCGCCTCGCTCTCCCAGCGGCTCGACGGACTTCAGGCGGGCAAGCGCTACACCGCGTCCGCCTGGATCGAGGTCCAGCCGGGCAAGGAGCGCCGTACGACCCTGACCGCCGGGGGCTCGTCCGTGACGGTCGAGCGCTCGAGCGCCGAGGACCAGGTCGCAGCCTCGGACCGGCACGGCACCTCCTTCCAGCGGGCCAAGGTGAACTTCACCGCGCCGGCCGACGGCACCACGTTCAGGATCGAGGCGGCGGGCGGCAGCGGGGCGAGGGTGCGCGTCGATGACGTACGCGTCGTCGAGAACGCACCCGCGACAAAGCCGGGCACGGTCGCGTACGAGGACTTCGAGGCCGTCGACCAGGGCTGGGGGCCCTTCCTCAAGGGCGACGCCGGCGGTGTCACCGACCCCCGCACCCACATCGCGCAGAAGCACGCCCCGTACACCCAGGCGGGCTGGAACGGGAAGCTGATCGACGATGTGCTGGGCGGCGGCGAGTCCCTCAAGTCGCACGAGGAGAACGCCGGACTCGTCTACCGCACCGCGCCCTGGTCCGTGCCGATGAAGAACGGGCACAGCTACCGGGTCGAGTACGACTACCAGTCGAGCCACGCGGGCGCGTACGAATGGGTCACGGGCTACGACCGGGCCACCGGCGGATCCGTCGAGACCCGCCGTACGCCCATCGGGCAGCAACGCGCCACCGCCCACTTCGACGAGAGTGTCACGGCGGGCTGCGGGGACACCTGGACCGGGCTGCGCAAGCGCGGGGACGCCCCGGACGGCGCGGACTTCGTGCTCGACGGATTCACGGTCACCGACCTCGGCCCGGCCGCCGAGCAGTCGGCGTGCGCGACGCTGGCCGTCACCGCGGGAGGGACCCTGGAGCCGGGCCGGAAGAACGAGGTCAAGGCCGCTTTCACCAATGATGAGACGAGCGCGGTGAGCGATGTCTCGGTCGGGCTCACGCTCCCCGAGGGCTGGACGGCGGAGCCTGCGGGCCCGGTGGCCTTCGCTTCGGTCGCGCCGGGTGCGAGTGCGAGCGGGACTTGGCAGGTGACGCCGCCCGCGGACGCCAAGTACCAGACGTACACGCTCGGTTCGCAGGCGTCGTACACGGTGGGCGGGTCCGCGCGGAAGCTCGCCGCCTCGACCTCCGTACGCACTCTTCCGCCACCGCCCACCACCGATGCCTGGGCCAGTGACATCGACTGGACGTCGGCCGAGAACGGCTGGGGGCCCGTCGAGCGCGATGTCTCCAACGGCGAGACGGGGACGGGCGACGGCAGTCCGCTGAGGATCGGGGGAGTGGCGTACGCCAAGGGGCTCGGCGCCCACGCCCCTGCGAAGATCCGCTACTACCTGGGCGGGAAGTGCACGTCCTTCACCGCCGAGGTGGGCGTGGACGACGTCCAGACCTCGCGCGGCAGTGTGCAGTTCAGCGTGGTGGCCGACGGCGGAGAGAAGGTGAAGTCGCCTGTTCTGAGGGCCGCCGACGCCGCCTGGCAGCTCACGGCGGACGTCACCGGTGCTTCGTATGCCGACCTGGTCGTCGGCGACGGCGGTGACGGCAACGGCAATGACCACGCCGACTGGGGGAGCGCCCGCTTCCACTGCGCCGGCTGACCGGAACTGCCTGACCGGCACTGCCTGAACAGCACTGCCCCACTGAACGGCGCTTGCCCCTCGTGCAGATGCGGAAACCGAGGGGCAAGCGCTTTCCATTCCTCATCTGTCATGCCCATTGAAAGCCTTGTGAAGGGCGTGCTAGACCAACAGGCAAGCGGTCTGAACCACTTCAGTTCCGGAGGCTCTCGTGCCGATGTCGTCCGCGTGGTCCCGCCGCACCTTTCTCGCCACCTTCGGAGTCACCGTCGGAGCGAGCGCTTTCACCCTCGCCTCTCCCGGTCCGGCGAGGGCCGACGACGAGTACGAGAGTCTGCGGCTGCGCTGGCTGGAGATCAGCCTCGGCACCGGCTACGACCCGGCCACCGAGCCGTATGCGTCACGCCTCGCCGAGACCGGCAGGCTGGCCGACCGGTTCCGCGCCTCCATGGCCCCCACCGACACCTCCCTGTGGCCCGGCTACGCCTTCAATCCGCCCTCCGGGATCACCCAGAGCTACAGCCGCCTGTGGACCATGACGCAGGCGTACGCGCAGGAGGGCACCGGCCTCACGGGCGACGCCGGGCTGCTCGCCGACATCGTCCGCGGCCTCGACCACCTCGCAGCCAAGATCTACAACCCCTCCACCACCCGCTACGGCAACTGGTGGGAGTGGCAGATAGGCAGCCCCCGTCTCCTCATGGACACCGTCGCGGTCCTCCACGACAAGCTCACCCCGGACCGCCGGGACGCCGCCTTCGCCGCCGTCGACCACTTCATCCCCGACGCGATGCTCGGCGACTACAGCGGGACCTCCACCGGCGCCAACCGGGTCGACCTCTGCCGCTCCGTCGCCCTGCGCGGCGTCCTCGGCCGGGGCCCCGCCAAGATCGCACTCGCCCGGGACGCCCTGTCGCCCGTCTTCCCGTACGTCACCAAGGGCGACGGCCTCTACGCCGACGGATCGTTCGTCCAGCACACCTGGGTCGCCTACTCCGGTACGTACGGACAGGTCATGCTCGACGGGCTCGGCCGCCTCTTCGCGCTGCTCGCGGGCTCGGCCTGGGCCGTGACCGACCCCGACCGGCAGATCATCCTGGACAGTGTCGAGCACGCCTACGCGCCGCTGATCTACAACGGGCTGATGATGGACAGCGTCAACGGCCGTGCCATCAGCCGGGGTTACCTGAGGAACGACGAGCGCAAGGTCATGCGCAGCGACCACTTCCACGGGCAGGGGCTCATCGCCGCGATCGCGCTGCTCGCGGGCGGGGCGTCGGCCGCGGAACGCGAGCGCTGGCAGGCGCGGATCAAGGGCTGGATCGAGCGGGACACCGTCACCCCGATCCTCACCGGCAAGCAGTTCGGCGTCGCCGATCTGTCCCGGCTGCACGCGGTCGCCGCCGCACCCGGCCCCGCCGCGCCGGAGCCCGTCGGCCATCAGCTCTTCTCCTCGATGGACCGGGCCGTGCACCGCCGGCCCGGCTGGGCGGCCAACATCTCCATGGCGTCGGAGCGGATCGCGTACTACGAGTGCGGCAACGGCGAGAATCCGCGCGGCTGGCACACCGGCGCCGGGATGCTCTACTGGTGGACCCCGGACAACGGCGGCCAGTACACCGACTGGTTCTGGCCCACCGTCGACCTCTACCGGCTGCCCGGAACGACCGTGTCGGCCAAGCGACTTGCCGACCGGGCGGGCGGCGAATGGGGCGAGCCCAAGCCGGCCGCGAAGTGGGTGGGCGGTGCGAGCGACGGAGAGTACGCGGCCGTGGGCCAGCAGCTGCTCGGCCTCGGCTCGACCCTCACGGCCCGTAAGTCGTGGTTCTGCGTCGCGGACACCGTCATCTGCCTCGGCGCCTGCATTGCGAGCACCGACGGAGTGCCCGTCGAGACGGTCGTCGACAACCGCAACCTCGGCGAGGGCGGTACGAACGAGCTCAGCGTCGGCCACGGCTGGGCGCACCTCGAGGGCCACGGCGGCTGGGTCTTCCCGGGCGGCACGCAGCAGCTGCGCACGCTGCGCGAGGACCGCACCGGCGCATGGAGCGACATCAACACCACCAGCTCCACGGAGCGGGTCACCCGTCGCTATCAGACCCTCTGGCTGGACCACGGCACCGATCCGGCAGGCGCGTCGTACGTGTATCTGCTGATGCCGGGGGCCTCGCGCCGCACTCTCGCGGCGCGAGCGCGCGACCACCGCTGGCTGGACATCCTCGACAACAGCGCCGCCTGTCAGGCTGTCGCCGTCCGCTCCCTGGGACTGACCGCGGCGAACTTCTGGCAGCCCGGTACGGTGGGCCCGTTCACTGCAACGGCCCCCTTGAGTGCCCTCGTACGGAGCAATCGCCGCACGGCCCGTCTCCACATCAGCGAGCCGCCGCGCACCGGAGCACCGCTGGAGTTCGTCTGGAGCCACCCGGTGTGCAGGGTGACCAGCAAGGATGCGTCGATCGACGTGCTCGCCACCGGACGGTCGCTACGGCTGCGGATCACCGGCGGCACCGTTGGAGGCACCCACCACTGTGAGGTGGCTCTTGGGTGAACGCCTTGTTGAACCTCCACAAAGCTTCGGGGTCCTGAGCTGGCGGTTGGGCTGCAGTGCGAAGTGGTTCTGTTCGATGGCGACAGGAGAACGGTCCCGAGACTGTACAGAGTCGACGGCAGGGTTTTCTTGGTCGGATCCGTAGCCTCGATGCATGACCGTTTTGGACGAGACCACCAGCGAGGCCGACGGCGAGGCCACCAGCGAAGCCATCAGTGAGCCGACGGATGCGCGCGGACGTGTGGCCGAGCTGCACGCCCTGCGTGAGGAGGCCCGTCGTGGGCCGAGTGAGCGGGCGACCGAGGCGCAGCACGCCAAGGGCAAGCTGACCGCTCGCGAACGCATCGCGCTGCTGCTGGACGAGGGTTCGTTCAAGGAGGTCGAGCAGCTGCGCAGGCACCGGGCCAGCGGCTTCGGCCTGGAGGCCAAGAAGCCGTACACCGACGGTGTCATCACCGGGTGGGGCACGGTCGAGGGCCGCACGGTCTTTGTGTACGCGCACGACTTCCGGATCTTCGGCGGTGCGCTGGGCGAGGCCCACGCCACCAAGATCCACAAGATCATGGACATGGCCATCTCGGCCGGTGCGCCGCTGGTCTCGCTGAACGACGGCGCGGGCGCCCGTATCCAGGAGGGCGTCTCGGCCCTCGCCGGGTACGGCGGCATCTTCCAGCGCAACACCCGCGCCTCCGGTGTCATCCCGCAGATCTCCGTGATGCTCGGCCCGTGCGCGGGCGGTGCGGCGTACTCGCCGGCGCTGACCGACTTCGTCTTCATGGTCCGCGAGACCTCGCAGATGTTCATCACCGGACCGGACGTCGTCAAGGCGGTCACCGGCGAGGAGATCACGCAGAACGGGCTCGGCGGCGCGGACGTCCACGCGGAGACCTCGGGTGTCGCGCACTTCGCGTACGACGACGAGGAGACCTGCATCGCGGAGGTCCGCTACCTGCTGTCGATGCTGCCGTCCAACAACCGCGAGAACCCGCCCTCCGTCTCGGCCGAGGACCCCGCGGACCGACGCTCCGACATGCTCCTCGACCTGGTCCCCGCGGACGGGAACCGCCCGTACGACATGCACAAGGTCATCGAGGAGCTCGTCGACGAGGGCGACTACCTCGAGATCCACGAGCGCTGGGCCCGCAACATCATCTGCGCGCTCGCCCGTCTCGACGGCCAGGTGGTGGGCATCGTCGCCAACCAGCCGCAGTCCCTGGCCGGTGTTCTGGACATCGAAGCCTCCGAGAAGGCAGCGCGCTTCGTACAGATGTGCGATGCTTTCAATATCCCCATCATCACTCTTCTGGACGTACCCGGCTTCCTGCCCGGCGTCGACCAGGAGCATGGTGGGATCATCCGGCACGGCGCGAAGCTGCTGTACGCGTACTGCAACGCGACAGTGCCGAGGATCTCGCTGATCCTGCGCAAGGCGTACGGCGGTGCGTACATCGTCATGGACTCCCAGTCCATCGGTGCGGACCTCACCTACGCCTGGCCGACCAACGAGATCGCGGTGATGGGCGCCGAAGGTGCCGCCAATGTCATCTTCCGCAGGCAGATCGCGGAGGCCGAGGACCCCGAGGCGATGCGCGTGCGCATGGTCAAGGAGTACAAGGCCGAGCTGATGCACCCCTACTACGCCGCGGAGCGCGGCCTGGTCGACGACGTCATCGACCCTGCCGAGACACGCGAGGTGCTGATCGCATCTCTCGCCATGCTCCGTACCAAGCACGCCGACCTGCCGTCGCGCAAGCACGGCAACCCCCCGCAGTAACCCTGCGAAGACTGGAGCCTTTGAGCCATGAGCACTCCTGCCGAGTTCTCCTCCGTGCTGCGCGTCGAGAAGGGTCACGCCGACCCTGAGGAGCTGGCCGCGATCACCGCGGTGCTGCTCGCCCGCGCCGCGTCCCAGCCCGACCCGTCCGCTGCGCACCGCGGCCGCTCCACGGCCGGCTGGCGCCGCCTGGAGCGCCAGCGCGGCTTCCGCACGGCCCACAGCTGGCAGGGCTGACCCAGCCTCGCGCCCGACGAAAGGCCCCCGTACTCATCGCGAGTACGGGGGCCCTTCGGGTTCAGGCGGGTCCGGTCCTGCCGCGCCTGCTGTGCAGCAGCAGACCGACGAGCATCGCGGCGCCGCCGATGACGTCACCGTCAAACGCTTCCTCTCGCTCGGCATGATGCTCAACGACATGGCCGCGATGGACCTTTGGAATCTCGAGGAGCCCTGGGCGAAGGCATGTGTGACCTCGCTGCCCGTGGAGAGCTGGTCCAGCTGATCCGCCGGGCGTAGGGGGAGTACCGGTACCGGTCTGGGGGCTTGCCCCCAGTTACTCCGCACACGCGGGAAGCCCCCGCAACTCCCATAGGAGTGCGGGGGCTTCCGCAGAGACATGCGACCGCGGTACCGGCTACCGCAGGCGAGCCATCAGGGCGTGTTCGACCAGCGTGATCAGCGCACTCTTCGCGTCCGCACGGTGGCGCGCGTCCGTCGTGATGATCGGGGTGTCGGGGCCGATCTGCAGCGCCTCGCGCACTTCCTCGGGGTTGTAGGGCTGGTGCCCGTCGAAGCCGTTGAGTGCGATGACGAACGGCAGACCGCTGTTCTCGAAGTAGTCGACCGCCGGGAAGCAGTCGGCAAGACGCCGGGTGTCGACGAGGACGACCGCGCCGATGGCGCCGCGGACCAGGTCGTCCCACATGAACCAGAACCGGTCCTGGCCGGGCGTACCGAACAGGTACAGGATCAGGTCCTGGTCCAGGGTGATACGGCCGAAGTCCATGGCCACCGTCGTGGTGGTCTTGTCGCCGGTGTGCGTCAGGTCGTCGATGCCCGCCGACGCAGACGTCATCACGGCCTCGGTACGCAGCGGGTTGATCTCCGAGACGGCGCCGACGAACGTGGTCTTGCCCACGCCGAAGCCGCCCGCCACCACGATCTTCGCGCTGGTGGTTGAGCGGGCTGCACCGCCGCTAGAGCTTGCGAAGTCCACTGAGCACCCTTTCGAGCAGTGTCACGGCTGGCTGGCCGCCGGCGGACTCGTCGCCGCCGGGCTGGTGAATGGCGACAAGTCCGGCCTCCGCCAGGTCGGCGACGAGGATCCGGGCAACGCCGAGGGGAATGGTGAGAAGCGCCGAGATCTCCGCGACCGACTTGATCTCGATGCACAGCCGGCAGATCCGCTGGTGCTCGGGCAACTGCCCTTGCAGCCTGGACGGATCGGCCGTGGTGGAAACCAGCGCCTCGATGGCGAGCTGGTAGCGCGGCCGGGTCCGGCCGCCGGTCATGGCGTACGGGCGCACCAAGGGGTTGTGCGCCGCGGGAGCGGCCTCCGGCGCCCGACGCGGCTGCACCGGCGAAATGCGCGGCGGCGGCTGGTCGTACCCAGGGCCGTACGGCGACTGCGGCTGCTGGTAGGGCTGCTGGGCGCCCTGTCTGCTCGGCGTGGAGGGAAAGTTGAAGCGGTTCTGAGAGGGATCACCCGGCGTTTGGTGACCACTGTCGTAAGGGCGTCCGCCCGGGGGTGTTGCCACGTTTCCTCCTCCGACTGCCGGTCGCCGGTCCATGTCCCTGTGGAGCCGCGCCACCGCACCCTACGATGCGGTGGCGTGAAACGCACTGTCTGCCTGTTAGTTGAGAAGACTGCCCTGGAGCTCTGCACGGAGGTCCGGGGTCAGGACGCTGCCTGCCCGGTCCACCAGCAGAGCCATCTCGTAACCCACCAGGCCGATGTCGGCCTCCGGGTGCGCGAGAACGGCCAGCGAGGAGCCGTCAGAGATGGACATGATGAAGAGGAAGCCGCGCTCCATCTCCACAACAGTCTGGTTGACCGCGCCGCCTTCGAAAATCCTGGACGCACCCGCGGTCAGCGAGGTCAGCCCGGAGGCAACCGCCGCCAGCTGATCGGCTCGGTCCCTCGGGAAACCTTCGGACATCGCCAGCAGGAGTCCGTCGGCGGAGACCACCACGGTGTGGGACACCCCAGGGGTGTTGTCCACGAAGTTGGTGATCAACCAGTTCAGATTCTGCGCCGCCTGGCTCATCGGGCTCACACTAACGCTCCTGGTTGTAGGTACTGCCCGGGCCGAAGCCCGATCCGTTCGTGTCCGTTCCCGCGCTGCGTCCCTGCTGGACGCCGCGACGCAGGTTGCTCAACCTGCCACGTACGTCCTCAGGGGCGCGGGAGACCTGGGGGCCGCCCTGCGGCGTCGACTCCGCCGTGCCTTCGACCAGATTGGCCTTGGGCACCCGCCGCGGAAGGCCCGACGAGGTGACCCCGCCCGCCTTCGGCTCGCGGAGCTTCTCGGCACGCTGCCAGCGCTCGTCGTTGGTCGAGCGCCAGTCCTCGGAGCCGGCGCCATTGCCGGCTGCCTCGACCTGAGCGCTCTGCGGAGCTTTCTGGGCCTGCTCGGCGGGCTGCTGCCACTGCTGCTGGGCCTGCTGCGGCTGCTGGTTGCTGCCGCGCCGCGGCAGACCGGAGTTGGTCAGCTCGTGGCTGCTGCTCGGAGTGGGCCCCGGACGGTCGAAGCCTACGCGCTCGGGGGCGTTCGCGGGAGCGCCGGGGGAAGATTCCGATTCCGCTCGGTATTCCGGCTCGAAGCCACCCTGGTACGTACCTTGATCCGGCCACTCTGCCTGGTGGGACTGCGTGTCGTACTGGCCGTCGTACTGCGGCTCGGACCCCTGCGAAGCCTGGTAATTGGCTTCCGCATATGCACCGGCTTGGTGCTCCTGGGGCTCCTGCTGCTCCGGGTAACCAGTGGGCTGCCCGTAGCCGTCGAAGCCGTCGTACGACTGCTGCTGGTCCTGTCCGGCGTACCCCTGGTCCTGTCCGGCGTACCCCTGGTCCTGTCCGGCGTACCCCTGGTCCTGGCCCGCGTACCCCTGGTCCTGGAACTCCTGGCCGTACTCGGGGGCGTACTGCTGCTCCTGGGCCGCGTACTCCGTCTCGTCCCGGTAGAGCGGGCGCTCTGTGCCGTGTGCCTGCGCCTCAAGCGCCGCACGGCGCTCCTCGCGCATCAGCGAACGGCCCACCGGGTCGAGCTGCGCAGAGCCGTCCGAGGCGTCCTCGTAGCGCGAGTCGTCGAAGCCGAGCTCCGCGGCCGTACGCATCGGCGGTGTCTGGACCGGGGCGGGCTCGAACGACTGCTGCTCCGGAATGATCTGGGAGACCGTGAAGTCGTCCTCGGGCAGTGCCTCGCCACCGCCGCCGTGCGTGATGGCGTCGGGCAGCATGACCAGCGAGGTGGTGCCGGCCTGCTCGCCCGAGGGGCGCAGCTGGACGCGGACGCCGTGCCGGTCGGCGAGGCGGCCGACCACGAACAGGCCCATGCGCTGCGAGACGGCGGCGTCCACCGTCGGCGGGTTGGCCAGCTTGTGGTTGATGTCGGCGAAGTCCTCGGCGGTCAGGCCGATGCCCTTGTCGTGGATCTCGATCATGACCCGGCCGTCGGGCAGCCTGGTGGCCGTCACCCGGACCTTCGTCTGCGGCGAGGAGAACGTCGTGGCGTTCTCCAGCAGCTCGGCGAGCAGGTGCACAAGGTCGGTCACGGCCTGGCCGTGGATGTCCGTCTCGGGGACACCGGTCAGCTCGATGCGCTCGTACGACTCCACCTCGGAGGAGGCGGCACGGAGCACGTCGACCAGCGGCACCGGCTGGTTCCAGCGGCGGCCCGGCTCCTCACCGGCGAGGACCAGAAGGTTCTCGCCGTTGCGGCGCATACGGGTCGCGAGGTGGTCCAGCTTGAAGAGGTTCTCCAGCTGGTCCGGGTCGGCCTCGTTGTTCTCCAGGTCGGTGATCAGGGTCAGCTGGCCCTCGATCAGCGACTGGTTGCGGCGCGAGAGGTTGGTGAAGATCGCGTTGACGTTGCCACGGAGCATGGCCTGCTCGGCGGCGAGCCGCACGGCCTCGCGGTGGACCTGGTCGAAGGCCCGGGCGACCTCGCCGATCTCGTCCTGGCTGTCGATCGGGATCGGCTGCACGCGGGTGTCGACGCGGCCCGGCTCCGTACGCGAAAGCTGGTCGACCAGCATCGGCAGGCGCTGCTCGGCGATGCCGAAGGCGGCGGTGCGCAGCTGGCGCATCGAGCGGCTCATCTGGCGGGCCATGAGGCCGGCCAGGATGAACGCGACGAGCAGGGCGACCACGACGATGGCGCCGTTGACGATGGCGTCGCGCTTGGCGTCGTCGGAGATCTGGGCGGCCTCGGTCACGGCCTTGTCGACGAGGTCGGTCTCGGCCTCGGTGTAGCCGTCGAACTTGGCGGTGGTGGCGCCCATCCAGGTCTGGGGCGTGACGTCGAGCCGCTTCAGCTGCTTGGGGTCGAGCCCCTCACCGATCTTGGCGGCCATGCCCGTGAGGACCGAGTTGTCGGTGCCGCGCGGCGGGTCGAGGTTGGCGGCCTTCAGCCGCTTCTCGCCCTCGGCGGCCTTGGTCGCCATGATCTGCTTGAGGTTGTCCGTGTCCGCCTGGGTACCGCCGGAGACGTACTCGCCGATCGCGATCTGCTCGAGGTAGTTGTACGAGTTGAAGGCCACCCTCTGCCGGGCGAGGATCGCCTCGTTCTCGCTCGGGCGGATCAGCAGGTGCATACCAATGGAGCGCTGGAGCGACTGGGCGGCCTTGGCGAGCTGGATGGCGTACACCGTACGGCCGTAGCTCGTGATGTTGCCGGTGCCGAGGCCGAGCTCGTTGGAGAACTCCATCAGCGAGTGCTGGACCTTGACGTAGCTCTCTTCGGTACCGACCGCCCCGTTGGGCTTGGACTCGATGCCTTTGGTGTACGCGATCCTGCGGAGCTCGGCGAGGGTGGGCTCCTCGCCGCGGAAGAGGCTCAGACGGCGCTCCAGTCCCTGCTTCTGGGGCATGTTCTGGACGGCCTGGTCGAACTTCTTCTTGGCGTCGTCCGTGGTGGCGTACGCCTTGGTGACGACGGGGTTCTCGCGGTCCGTCGGGCTGGCGGCGGTGAGCAGCGGCGCCGCGGTGAGGTCGCGCTCGTTGAGCAGCGCCTGACCGTACTCGGAGGCGGCACGCACGATCAGCGCGGTCTTCTCCGCGTCCTGTGCCTCGTTCCACGTGTCGATGGAGGACTTCACCTGGAAGCCGCCCATGACCAGGCCGACGAGCACGGGTATGAGGAGGATCGCGTTCAGACGGGTGGGCACCCGCCAGTTGCGCGGGGACAGCCGGCTGGTGCTTCCGGCGGCCGGGGACGGACCGGGCGCATCCGCAGGCGACGCCGCTGTGCGCGGCGGCGGGGTGAAGTTGCCCCGCGCCTGCTGCCCTGCGGAGCTCGTGATGCTTCGCCTCACTCGACCAACAACCTCTCGGCGTCGGCACCTACGTTGTGCCGTGTTTCGTTCAGAGCTCTACTACTCGGGAGTTCGTCGAATTCCAGCATGTCGAGCGGCCCCCTTCCAAACAGTTGGAATCAGCCATTCCGAGTGCGAAGGCCGTGGATAAAACGGGCATAAAGAGCAAGCCCCGTCAAATGGCGGGGCAAATATCAGCGCAGTGACACCGGCCGTATGCACCGGGTGTTCGGACCACGTTAATTCTCTGTCGAAACGTTATGAACACGCGGGCGGGCCGTGTCAAAGGACACGGCCCGCCCGCGCATAAGTACGACAACTGCGGTATGCCCGCGTCTACTTGAGCCGTGCCATCAGGGCGTGCTCGACCAGCGTGATCAGCGCACTCTTCGCATCCGCACGGTGACGCGCGTCCGTCGTGATGATCGGAGCGTCGGGGCCGATCTGCAGCGCCTCGCGCACTTCCTCGGGGTTGTAGGGCTGGTGCCCGTCGAAGCCGTTGAGTGCGATGACGAACGGCAGACCGCTGTTCTCGAAGTAGTCGACCGCCGGGAAGCAGTCGGCAAGACGCCGGGTGTCGACCAGCACGACCGCGCCGATGGCGCCGCGGACCAGGTCGTCCCACATGAACCAGAACCGGTCCTGGCCGGGCGTACCGAACAGGTACAGGATCAGGTCCTGGTCCAGCGTGATACGGCCGAAGTCCATGGCCACCGTCGTGGTGGTCTTGTCGCCGGTGTGCGTCAGGTCGTCGATGCCCGCCGACGCAGACGTCATGACAGCCTCGGTACGCAGCGGGTTGATCTCCGAGACGGCGCCGACGAACGTGGTCTTGCCCACGCCGAAGCCGCCCGCCACCACGATCTTCGCGCTGGTGGTTGAGCGGGCTGCACCGCCGCTAGAGCTTGCGAAGTCCACTGAGCACCCTTTCGAGCAGTGTCACATCCGGCGTGCCGCCGGCCTCTCCGTTGCCCGGCTGATGGATCGCCACCATGCCCGCCTCCGCCAGGTCGGCCACCAGGATCCGGGCGACCCCGAGCGGCATCGACAGCAGCGCCGACACCTCGGCCACGGACTTGACCTCACGGCACAGGTGACAGATCCGCTGGTGCTCGGGGAGCAGTGTCCCGAGGTGCGCCGGGTCGGCCGTGGTGCTGACCAGCGCCTCGATGGCGAGCTGGTAGCGCGGCCGGGTCCGGCCGCCGGTCATGGCGTACGGACGGACCAGCGGCTGGTCGCCCTCGAGTCCGTACGACGCGTCGACTGAGGCGCCGTACGGATCGTGAGAGGCGGGTGGCGGGGTCATGAATCCTCCGGGCGTGACAGCAAGTGGTCTGCGTGCCGTCTGAGTGGGCCGGTGGGGGGCCGTTCGGCGACCTGACGGTTACTGTGCGGTGGCGGGTAACTGGTGCGCCCCCGTGGGGAAGGCGCTTTCAGTGCAACAGGCTTCCCTGGAGCTCGGCGCGCAGGTCCGGCGTGAGGACACTGCCCGCGCGGTCCACCAGGAGTGCCATCTCGTAGCCCACCAGGCCGATGTCGCACTCGGGGTGTGCGAGCACTGCCAGCGATGAGCCGTCGGAGACGGACATCAAGAACAGAAAACCGCGCTCCATCTCGACCACGGTCTGGGCGACCGGACCGCCTTCGAAGATACGGGAGGCCCCCGCTGTCAGCGAGGTCAGCCCGGATGCCACGGCGGCCAGCTGGTCGGCGCGGTCGCGGGGGAATCCTTCGGACATTGCCAGCAGAAGACCGTCGGCGGAGACCACTACCGTGTGGGACACCCCAGGGGTGTTGTCCACAAAGTTGGTGATCAACCAGTTCAGATTCTGCGCCGCCTGGCTCATCGGGCTCAACTAACGCTCCTGCTGGTGAGTGGGGCCGAGGTTGAAGCTGCCCGTCGTCGAGCCGTTTTGCTCACGGCCCTGCTGAATGCCCCGACGGAGATTGGTCAGCCGGCCGCGCACGTCATCCGGCGCACGCGAGACCTGCGGACCTGACTGGTGGTTCTGCTCCTGCGCGGTGCCCGGCACAAGGTTGGCGCGCGGGACCCGGCGGGGCAGACCGGAGGTGGTGACGCCGCCGGCCGCGGGCTTTCTGACCCGCTCGGCCTGACGTACCAACTCGTCATTGGGCGAAGTGCGCCAAGTGGCACCGTTCGCGTTGGACGCATTGCCCGGGGTCGCCGGGGTCTGCGCGGGGGAGCGCTGCGGCATCGGCGGAACCGGACGGTCCGACGACTGCTGCGGGACGGCGGGCGGCTGGGACGGCGGCTGCTGCGCCGACTGCCCGTTCTGCCCACCGTGGAACCAGTTCGTCTCCAGCGTGTCATACAAAGGTGTACGGCCGTCGCCGGGTCCCGCCGGCGGCAGTGCCTCCGGCTGCGGCTGCGGCGGCAGTGCGTTCGAGGGACGGCGCGGGGCCGGCGGCTGCGGCGGGTTGTAGTCCGGCCGTGCGAACTGCGCCGTGGACGCCGGGTCCTGGGAGGGCGCTGCCGGGCGGGCGAACTGGCCGTTGGACGAGGGGTCCGGGGAGCCGTACACATCGGGGCGTACGAACTGGCCGGTGGCACCCGGACGCGAGCCGGAGCCCGCGCGGGGCTGCGGTCCGTTGAAGTCCGGCCGTGCGAACTCCGCCGTCGAACCGGAGCCGCGCATGCTGTCGCTGTCCTCGTGGCCGCGCGGCGCGTCCGCGGCCGGCCGCTGCGGGGCGGCCGACTGCTCATTGCCCCAGCTGGTGGTCTGCGGCCGCTGGGGGCGCTGCGGCTCCTCGCGGCGCGGGTTGCCACCGGGCAGCTCGGCGCGCGGGCCACCGGAGGGCGGCAGCTGGCGGCCGCGGTCGCCCGGGGCGCCCGGCTGGAAGCCGCTCTGCTGTGCCTCGTTGCGGGAAGGAGCGTTCTGCGCGCCACGGCCGCCGGCCGAGCCGAAGGCACCGGCCAGACCGCCGCCCTGACCCTGGCCGGCGTGGCGCGGAGCCCCGTCCCGGCCCGGAAGTGCGGCACGCGCACCGGAGCCCGCGCCGACCTGGCCGCGCGGCGCACCTGCGCCGAGCCGCCCGCCCGAGGGAGCACCGCCGAGACCGGCGCCGGACCCGCCGCCGAGACCGGGACGGTTGCCGCCGCCGGACCCGCCGGGGCCGCCGTTCGGACGTCCGCCGCCAAGTCCCGCGGGACCGCCCTGCCCCGGGGGCACGGCGCCCTGGCCGCCCGCACCGGGCATGCCGGCCGACGGCTTCTTGCCGCCGTGGGCGACATCGACGGGGAGCATGACCAGCGCGGTCGTACCGCCGGAGTCGGAGGGGCGCAGCTGGATGCGGATGCCGTGTCGCAGGGACAGGCGGCCGACCACGAACAGACCCATGCGGCGCGAGACCGAGACGTCCACGGTGGGCGGCGACGCCAGCCGCTCGTTGATCGCGGCGAGGTCCTCGGGGGAGAGGCCGATGCCGGTGTCGTGGATCTCGACCAGGACGCGGCCGTCGGGCAGCGCGTGACCGGTGACGCGGACCTTGGTCTGCGGCGAGGAGAACGACGTCGCGTTCTCCAGCAGCTCGGCGAGGAGGTGCACAAGGTCGTTGACGACGCGGCCGGCGACCTCGGTCGTGGGGACCGCGGCCAGTTCGATGCGCTCGTACTGCTCCACCTCGGAGGCGGCGGCACGGAGCACGTCGACCAGCGGAACCGGGCGGGTCCACCGGCGGCCCGGCTCCTCGCCCGCGAGGACGAGAAGGTTCTCGCCGTTCCGGCGCATACGGGTCGCCAGGTGGTCCAGCTTGAAGAGGGAGGACAGCTGGTCCGGGTCGGCCTCGCGGGACTCCAGCTCGGAGATGAGCGAGAGCTGACGCTGGATGAGGCCCTGGCTGCGGCGCGAGAGGTTGGTGAACATCGCGTTGACGTTGCCTCGCAGCAGGGCCTGCTCGGCGGCGAGGCGGACCGCCTCGCGGTGCACGTCGTCGAAGGCCGCGGCCACCTGGCCGATCTCGTCCTTGGAGTGGACACCGACCGACTCGACGGAGGTGTCGACGTCCTGCGGGTCCGACTCGGAGAGCTGCTTGACCAGCTCGGGCAGACGGTCCTGGGCGACCCTGGTCGCGGTGTCCTGCAGTCGGCGCAGCGAGCGGATCATGGAGCGGGCCACGACGAAGGCGCCGACGAGCGAGACACCGAGGACGACCAGGATCAGCGCACCGTTGATGATCGCGTCACGCTGCGACTGGTCGCGCAGTTCACGGGCCTTGCCCTCCATCTGGCCGAGCAGGGTGGCCTCGATGGTCTTCATGGCGTTGATGCGGACCGAGTAGTCGTCGGTCCAGTCGAGGTGCGAGCGCTTCTCCTGGGAGCCAAGCCCGTTCTTGTTGTCCAGCGAACGCTTGGCGTATTCCTCGGCCGCCGTGATGGTCGGGTTGCCGCTGTCGAGCGGGGCGGTCAGCTCGGTGGCAGAGCCGCCCGTGGACTCGTAGATCGACTTGAACGCCGTGAGCTCGGTCTCGCCGTTGTCGCGGGCGGCCTTGCCGTAGAGCCGGTCGTTCTCGCTCAGGCCGGGGCCGTCCTCCGAGCCGCCGCCCGGCAGCGCGGCGGCGATGATCGCGCGCTGTACGGAGGCGTACTCCTTCGCGGAGGAGAACGCCGCCAGCGCACGAGTCCGCTTGATCATCTCCGGGTTGCTGGTCGCCTGAGCCATGTCCTGCGAGAGGCTCAGCAGGGACTCGATCAGCCGGTGGTAGCCCTCCACCGTCAGGGAGTTGCTGCGGGATCCCGAGGGGTCCTGGGCGTATGCGTCCTTGCGGATGGTGCTGAGCCTGTTGACCTGGACGGCGATCTGGTTCGCGTTGGCGCGGATGGACTCCAGCGCCTCGTCGTTGTCCGAGTTGGGGATGTCACGGGTGGCCTCGAGGAAGGCCTTCCTGGCCCGGTCGGTTGCCGCCCGGGGACCGGTGACCTTGAAGTCCGTCTCGGGCTTGGCACCGTTGGACAGCGGACCGGCAGACAGGTCCCGCTCCGACTGGAGCGCCTGTGCCAGCTCGGTCGCCTGCTTGGTCATCTTGGTGAGCAGCTGCATGTGATCCAGCTGCCGCATGTCGTCCATGGAGTCGTTGATGCGGAGTCCGCCCAACGTGGTCGCTGCGACGACCGGCAGGGTCAGCAGGGAGACCAGACGCGTGCTGATGCGCCAGTTGCGCAGCGCTATTCGCGACCCCGGGTCCGTGGGCCCCTTCGACTTCGGCGGGGCGCCGGGCCCGTCGCCACCGGGTGCCGCCGCGCCGGGGCGCGCGGCACGCTCGCCGCTGTCGCCGGGCGCCGTCGGCCCCTGGTTGTGGGTGTGCTGGGGCGAGGAGCCGCGGTCGGTCCCGCCGCGCGGCTCCTGTTCCGCCGCAGCGCTGCCATCCCTCTTGAAACGTCCCTGCACTAGCGTCGCAACCTCTGGACCAGGCGTCCCTCCGCTTGCACAGCGGGACGGTGTCGGCGTCGTGGGGCGAAGAACGCGCCCCAGTGGTGGTCGTGAGTGACCGGCGCTGCTCCCCCTTCCCCGCCGCCACTCGGCGCTGCGTTGCGCCTAATTGCGCGCCGGCCTGAAACCGCGGCGGTGCGTGGAATTCCAGCACAGTGCAGGATCTCCAACAAGAGCCGTGTACCGGGCTGTGACCTGGATGACACGGTGTGAGCGTCGCGTCACAAGACGTAGAAACGGTTCACGGAGGAAACGGACTTTTCCTCTCGAGTTACTTAGGTGCGGAGGGTGTCCCAGTCGCCATGATCAGGAGCGGAATGCTGCCTTCAGTAGCGCAATGTCCGTTTTCGTAGGGATGGTTGGCTGTCGGAAATGACCGAATTGGCCATCAAGTCGTGAGGAAACTCACACATAGATCGGCGTCTCTCTCAGGCTTCCCCGGGGAATTTGATGTTTAGCCTGTCGCTTTACAGTGATGGGAAATCCGTCAACCGCGCTCGCCGCAGCGCCCGTAGCCCGACAAGGTCTGAAGCCACAGATGAAGACGATGATGTTCCGCAACATAGCCAACCCCCGGCGCACCACGCTCGCGCACCTGACGGACGCCGACGAGTTGCAGACGCCGGAGCAGCAGGAGCACACGCTCGATCTTCCCACCCAGACGGCCAACCCCCGCCGCACGATCCTCGTGGATGCTCCCACTTCCTGAGGCTCGGTTCTCCCCCAGACTTCGTCCGGGGGACCCCCATGTTCCTCACGACCTCCGCGCTCCCCCAGCTACCGCTGGGAGGTGCCCCCATCCCTTTCGGCAGCCACGCGCCCCTTCGGCTCACTCGCCGAAGGCGGTGCCCGGCCGCGTTAGCCTGGAGCGTCAGACTCCAGCCAGCGCAATCAGTAGCAGAGGGGCACCCGCATCCCGTGCGCATCGCCAGGTTCTCCATCGACGGCAATGTCGCCTTCGGCGCGGTCGAGGGCAGCAGCCCCGACGAGCTCGTCCTCGACATCATCAAGGGCATCCCGTTCGCGGACTTCGAGCTCTCCGGTACGAAGGTCCCCCTGAGCAAGGTACGGCTGCTGCCGCCCGTGCTTCCCAACAAGGTCGTGGCCTTCGGCCGCAACTACGCGGAACACGCGGCGGAACTGGGCAACGAGGTCCCCGACGCACCGTTCGCCTTCTTCAAGCCGTCCACCTCGGTGATCGGCCCCGGAGACCCCATCGCGTACCCCTCCTTCTCGAATGAGCTGCACCACGAGGCCGAACTGGCCGTGGTCATCGGCCGGATGTGCCGCGAGGTCCCGCGCGAGCGGGTCAAGGACGTCATCCTCGGCTACACCTGCGCAAACGACGTCACGGCGCGGGATGTCCAAAGGCGCGAGAAGCAGTGGGCCAGGGCCAAGGGCTTCGACAGCTCCTGCCCGCTCGGCCCCTGGGTGGAGACCGACCTCGACCCGAGCGACCTGACCATCCAGTGCACGGTCAACGGTGAACAACGCCAGCTCGGCCGCACGAGCCAGATGATCCACTCCATCGAGGACCTGATCGTCAACATCACCGAGGCCATGACGCTGCTCCCGGGCGACGTTGTCCTGACCGGCACCCCGGCCGGGGTCGGCCCCCTCAACGTCGGCGACGAGGTCGCCGTCACCATTCAAGGCATCGGCACTCTCACCAACAAGGTGATCAAGCGTGACTAACGGATCCGTCCGCGTACGTTTCTGTCCCTCGCCGACCGGCAACCCGCACGTGGGTCTGGTCCGCACCGCCCTGTTCAACTGGGCCTTCGCCCGGCACAACGGCGGCACCATGGTCTTCCGCATCGAAGACACCGACGCGGCGCGCGACTCCGAGGAGTCGTACAACCAGCTGCTCGACTCGATGCGCTGGCTCGGCCTGGACTGGGACGAGGGCCCCGAGGCCGGCGGCCCGCACGCCCCCTACCGCCAGTCGCAGCGGATGGACATCTACAAGGACGTCGCCGAGAAGCTGATGGCCGGCGGGTATGCGTACGAGTGCTTCTGCACCGCCGTCGAGCTCGAGGCCCGCCGCGACGCCGCGCGCCTTGCCGGCAAGCCCTCGGGCTACGACGGCACGTGCCGCAACCTCTCCGCCGAGCGCATCGCGCGCTACAAGGAGGAGGGCCGCCCGGCCATCGTCCGCTTCAAGATGCCCGACGAGCCGATCACCTTCAACGACCTGGTCCGCGGCGAGCTGACCTTCACCCCGGACAACGTCCCGGACTACGGCATCGTGCGCGCCAACGGCGCACCGCTGTACACGCTCGTCAATCCGGTCGACGACGCGCTGATGGAGATCACGCACGTACTGCGCGGAGAGGACCTGCTGTCCTCCACGCCGCGCCAGATCGCGCTCTACAAGGCGCTGATCGAGCTGGGCGTCGCCAAGGAGATCCCGGAGTTCGGGCATCTGCCGTACGTCATGGGCGAGGGCAACAAGAAGCTCTCCAAGCGCGACCCGCAGGCGTCCCTGAACCTGTACCGCGAGCGGGGCTTCCTCCCTGAGGGCCTGCTGAACTACCTGTCGCTGCTCGGCTGGTCCTTCTCCGCCGACCAGGACATCTTCTCGGTCGCCGAGCTGGTCGAGAAGTTCGACATCGCGGACGTCAATGCCAACCCGGCCCGCTTCGACCTCAAGAAGGCCGAGGCGATCAATGCCGACCACATCCGCCGGCTGGATGTGAAGGCCTTCACCGAGGCGTGCCGTCCCTGGCTGCAGGCCCCGCACGCCAACTGGGCCCCGGAGCAGTTCGACGAAGCCGCCTGGCGGGCGATCGCCCCGTACGCCCAGACCCGGCTGACCGTCCTCTCGGACATCACCGCCAACGTCGACTTCCTCTTCCTGGACGCCCCGGTCGAGGACGAGGCGTCTTGGGCGAAGGCGATGAGGGAGGGCTCGGACGCGCTGCTGCGTACGGCCCGCGAGAAGCTGGAGTCGGCGGACTGGTCCAGCGCGGAGTCGCTGAAGAACGCGGTCCTGGCGGCGGGCGAGGAACACGGCCTGAAGCTGGGCAAGGCGCAGGCTCCGGTCCGCGTCGCGGTCACCGGCCGCACGGTGGGTCTGCCGCTCTTCGAGTCGCTGGAGATCCTGGGCAAGGAGCGGACGCTGTCGCGGATCGACGCGGCACTGGCGAAGCTGGCGGCGTAGGACCCGCCCGGCCGGGGTTCGGGCCCGCGGTTCCGTCGGGGGACCAACCGCCAACCCCCGGCCGGGAGCCGCGCCCGGGGTACGGTCGGATCACGGGCATTCGCGCGGTCCTGTGGGACATCGACGCTGTGTTCATCGGGGGACAACCCCCGAACCCCCGGCCGGGAGCCGCGCCCGGGGTGCGGTCGGATCACGGGCATTCGCGCGGTCCTGTGGGACATCGACGCTGTGTTCATCGGGGGACAACCCCCGAACCCCCGGCCGGGAGCCGCGCCCGGGGTACGGTCGGATCATGGGTATCCGCGCGGTCCTGTGGGACATCGATGACACGATCTTCGACTACGCCCGCGCCGACCGCACCGGTATGCAGCAGCACCTTGAGTCCGAGGGCCTGGTCGACGGATACGCCTCCGTCGACCAGGCCCTCGGCCATTGGCGCAAGATCACCGATCAGCACTGGGCGCGCTTCTCCGCCGGCGAGACCGACTGGCCGGGGCAGCGCCGCGACCGCGTGCGGTCCTTCGTCGGACGTCAGCTGAGCGACGACGACGCCGACGCCTGGTTCGACCGGTACATCGTCCACTACGAGGCCGCCTGGTCGCTCTTCCCCGACGCCGTCCCCGCCCTGGACCTGCTCGCCGCCGACTACCGCCACGCGGTTCTCTCCAACTCCTCCCTCCACAACCAGGAGCGGAAGCTGCGCATCCTAGGCGTGCGCGACCGGTTCGAGGCCGTCCTGTGCGCCGCCGAGCTGGGTGTGTCCAAGCCCGAGGCCGCGGCATTCCACGCCGCCTGCGAGGCACTCGGACTGCCGCCCGAGGAGGTGGCGTACGTGGGTGATCAGCCGGACATCGACGCCCGCGGAGCCGTGGACGCGGGTCTGGCCGGAATCTGGCTGGACCGCACCGGTCTCGGCGGGCGTCCCGAGCTCATTCGGATCACCGGTCTCGACCAGCTCCCTGGCCTGCTGCGCGGGGAATCCCGTTTTGGAGCGCCGGACACCTTCAGGTAATGTTCTTCCTGCGCCGCCCGAGAGGGCCGAGAGGTCCGGCCGGAGAGCGCAAGCCAAACAAACCCCCTCCGGGGGGTTGAGTTTTGGTGGGCTATGGTGTAATTGGCAGCACGACTGATTCTGGTTCAGTTAGTCTAGGTTCGAGTCCTGGTAGCCCAGCTCGCAGAATTGATCTTCTGCAAAGCCCCCGTTGTGTAGCGGCCTAGCACGCTGCCCTCTCAAGGCAGTAGCGCCGGTTCGAATCCGGTCGGGGGTACAGATCCTTCCCGCGAGATCATCAGGGTCGCACCCGATGGCATCGATGCAGGATCGCTAGGGCCCCCGTTGTGTAGCGGCCTAGCACGCCGCCCTCTCAAGGCGGTAGCGCCGGTTCGAATCCGGTCGGGGGTACTGGTCTAAACCACCATGGCCTATGGTGTAATTGGCAACACTACGGTTTCTGGTACCGTCATTCTAGGTTCGAGTCCTGGTAGGCCAGCTCGCGGAGCTCATCCGCAAGGCCCCCGTTGTGTAGCGGCCTAGCACGCCGCCCTCTCAAGGCGGTAGCGCCGGTTCGAATCCGGTCGGGGGTACGCATCGAAGAAGCCCTCCGCGACATCGCGGAGGGCTTCTTCGCGTCTGCGCGCTTCCTCCCGTCTTCCTCCGGGGCCCGCAGCGGCGGATACTCCGCGCATGGATGCTGTCGGCGCGGAACCTCTCGTACGGACCGCGGAGTTACGCATCACACGCATCCGCCGACCGCCGGGGCTGAGGATCGAGGGCGTGGTGGACGTCCACGCGCACCGCCATCTGAGCGGCGCGCTCGAAGTGATCCGGTCGGTAGACGGCGATCTCCAACTGGAGCTCTCGGGTCTGGAGTTCCTCGACCTCGGCGGACTGCGGATACTGATCGGCTTCGCCGGTACGCGAAACCCGGGCCACCACGTGGAGTTGACCGGGCTCGCCCCTCATCTGCGCAATGTGATCGCGCTCGTCGGCTGGGACGAGACACCCGGTCTGCTTCTGGGGGACCACAGTGTCAACTGACCGGGTCTGCCAGGGGTTTGCCCACTACGCCTGTCTGTACGGAGACGAAGAGGAATTCCTGGCGATGGCCGTGCCGTTCGCCGAGGAGGGACTTGCCGCGGGGGAGTCGGTGCTGGCCGCGACGACACCCGAGAACATCCAGCTGCTGCGGGACGCGCTCGGGGCACGGGCGCACGCCCTCGACACCGCGGACACCGGGTACTTCGGCCGGCGTCCGGTGGACCGCGTCGCCGCGTTTCTGCGGTACTGGGAGGACTGCCGCGCTCCCGGGCGCCCGGTGCGGATGATCGCCGAGCCGGTCTGGGCGGGGAAGTGCGCCCGCCAGATCGCCGAGTTGAAGCGGATGGAGTCCGGGTTCAATGTGCTGCTCGCGCACATGGACGCGCGGCTGATCTGCCTGTACGACACCAGGGTCGTGCCTGGCCATGTGGTGGACGCGGCCTGGGCCACGCATCCGAGGCATGTGGTGGGTGACCTGGTGCTGCCGTGCGGCACGTACACGGACCCGGAGTCCTATGCGGCGGCCGGCGAGTCCCCGCTGCCACCCCCGCCGTCGGGCGCGGTGCTCCTGGAACCCCCGGCGTCGCCGGCGGCGGTACGGCGCTTCGCGCGGCTGCGGGCCGAGGCGGCGGGCCTGGCGGACGAGCGGGTCGCACAGGCCGAGACGCTGACCAACGAGGCGCTGACCTGGCTGCTGGCGCAGGGAGCGGCGGATGTGGAGGTGCGGAGCTGGGAGGAGCCGGGGGCTCTTGTGTGGGACGTGCTGGGCCGGGGGCTCCAGACGGTCCTGCCGGGACGCTTCGCGGGCTTCGCACCGCCGGGGCGGCTGGCGGACCCGCATGACGGGCTGTGGCTGCTGCGGAGCCTGTGCGAATCGGTGGAGATCCGTGCGGAGGGCGAGGGCGAGGGCGGTTTGCGGTTACGGCTTCGGTGCCCGGGGGCGCGGGTGCGCGACTTGCCCTGAGCACGGTGGGACGCCTGCGGCGGGCATGCTCCCCACCCCGCCCTCCCCCCAGACTCTGTCCGGGGGGACCCCCGGACGGGCTGAAATTCAGCCCCTCCGGCGATTGAGGAGCGGGGGGTCTGGGGGCGGAGCCCCCGGTTCGGTCAGCCGGAGCGGCGCAGCGCCTCGCTCAGGCGGGCCGCCGCGTCGATGACCGCCTGGGCGTGCATACGCCCCGGGTGGCGGGTCAGGCGCTCGATCGGGCCGGAGACCGAGACCGCCGCCACCACGCGGTTGGACGGGCCCCGCACCGGCGCGGAGACGGACGCGACGCCCGGCTCGCGCTCGCCGATCGACTGGGCCCAGCCCCGGCGCCGTACGCCGGACAGGGCCGTCGCCGTGAAGCGCGCCCCCTGCAGGCCGCGGTGCAGCCGCTCCGGCTCCTCCCAGGCCATCAGGATCTGGGCCGATGAACCCGCCTTCATGGTGAGCGTGGAGCCGACCGGCACGGTGTCCCGCAGTCCGGACAGCCGTTCCGCCGCGGCCACGCAGATGCGCATGTCTCCCTGGCGGCGGTAGAGCTGCGCGCTCTCGCCCGTCACGTCGCGCAGGTGGGTGAGCACCGGCCCCGCCGTGGCCAGGAGCCGGTCCTCGCCCGCCGCCGCGGCGAGCTCGGACAGCCGCGGGCCCAGGATGAACCGGCCCTGCATGTCCCTCGCCACCATCCGGTGGTGTTCCAGTGCCACGGCAAGGCGATGTGCCGTGGGTCGTGCAAGCCCTGTCGCCGCGACCAGCCCGGCGAGGGTGGCCGGACCGGACTCCAGAGCGCTCAGTACCAGAGCTGCCTTGTCGAGAACGCCGACGCCGCTAGAGTTGTCCATGCAACGATATTCACGTCTCACACTGTGAAACGCAAGTTCAAATTTCCCGGGAACTTGCGACGCTGTAGTGGCGGCCCGCGGACCAACGGGTTCCGCACAAGATCTCTAGTTGCGTCGGCAGGACAGCCGGCCGGAGGGAAAGCGATGGGTAGGACACTCGCGGAGAAGGTCTGGGACGACCATGTCGTCCGGCGCGCAGAGGGCGAGCCCGACCTCCTCTTCATCGATCTGCACCTGCTGCACGAGGTGACCAGCCCCCAGGCCTTCGACGGGCTCCGTCAGAACGGCCGCCAGGTGCGCAGGCTCGACCTCACCATCGCGACCGAGGATCACAACACCCCGACCGTCGACATCGACAAGCCGATTGCGGACCCGGTTTCCCGTGCCCAGTTGGAGACGCTGCGCAAGAACTGTGCCGACTTCGGCGTACGGCTGCACCCGCTGGGCGATGTCGAGCAGGGCGTCGTCCATGTCGTGGGCCCCCAGCTGGGTCTGACCCAGCCCGGCACCACGGTGGTCTGCGGCGACTCGCACACCTCCACCCACGGCGCTTTCGGCGCGCTGGCGTTCGGCATCGGCACCTCCCAGGTGGAGCATGTGCTGGCGACCCAGACGCTGCCGCTGGCCCGGCCCAAGACCATGGCCATCACGGTCGAGGGCGAACTGCCCGACGGCGTCACCGCCAAGGACCTGATCCTGGCCATCATTGCCCGGATCGGCACCGGCGGCGGCCAGGGCTACATCCTGGAGTACCGCGGCTCGGCCATCGAGAAGCTCTCGATGGAGGCCCGGATGACCATCTGCAACATGTCGATCGAGGCCGGCGCCCGGGCGGGCATGATCGCCCCCGACCAGACCACCTTCGAGTATCTGCGGGGCCGCGACCACGCCCCCGAGGGCGCGGACTGGGACGCCGCCGTCGAGTACTGGCAGACGCTGCGTACCGACGACGACGCGGTCTTCGACGCCGAGGTGTTCATCGACGCCTCCGAACTGTCGCCGTTCGTCACCTGGGGCACCAACCCCGGCCAGGGTGCGCCCCTGTCGGCCGACGTCCCCGACCCGGCTTCGTACGAGGACGCTTCGGAGCGTCACGCCGCCGAAAAGGCCCTGGAATACATGGGGTTGAGCGCCGGACAGCGGCTGCGCGACATCAAGGTCGACACCGTCTTCGTAGGCTCCTGCACCAACGGTCGTATCGAGGACCTGCGCTCGGCCGCGGCCATCCTGGAGGGCCGCAAAGTCGCCGACGGCGTACGGATGCTGGTGGTCCCCGGCTCCGTACGGGTCGCGCTGCAGGCCGTCGAGGAGGGCCTGAACACGGTCTTCACCGACGCCGGCGCCGAATGGCGGCACGCGGGCTGCTCGATGTGCCTGGGTATGAACCCCGACCAACTGGCGCCCGGCGAGCGCTCCGCGTCCACCTCCAACCGCAACTTCGAGGGCAGGCAGGGCAAGGGCGGCCGCACCCATCTGGTCTCGCCGCAGGTTGCCGCCGCGACCGCGGTGCTGGGCCATCTGGCCTCGCCCGCCGACCTGTCCGACGCCCGCACCCCCGTGGAGGCCTGAGAACCATGGAAGCTTTCACCACGCACACCGGCCGGGCCGTCCCGCTGCGCCGCAGCAACGTCGACACCGACCAGATCATCCCGGCCCACTGGCTGAAGAAGGTCACCCGCGACGGCTTCGAGGACGGGCTCTTCGAGGCCTGGCGCAAGGACGCCTCCTTCGTTCTCAACCAGCCGGAGCGCCACGGCGCCACCGTGCTGGTCGCGGGCCCCGACTTCGGCACCGGCTCCTCCCGCGAGCACGCGGTGTGGGCCCTGCAGAACTACGGATTCAAGGCCGTCGTCTCGTCCCGGTTCGCGGACATCTTCCGGGGCAACTCGCTCAAGAACGGCCTGCTGACAGTGGTTCTGGAGCAGAAGGTCGTCGACGCGCTCTGGGAGCTGACCGAGGCCGACCCGAGCGCCGAAATCACCGTGGACTTGGAGAAGCGTCAAGTTCTGGCCGAAGGAATCACGGCCGACTTCGAGCTTGACGAGAACGCCCGCTGGCGGCTGCTGAACGGTCTGGACGACATCAGCCTCACCCTTCAGAACGAAGCGGACATCGCGGCTTACGAGGCCACTCGTCCGAGCTTCAAGCCCCGCACAATTGAGGCCTGAGCAGCACTTTTCCCGTACTGCGCCCCCCACCCTGCGGTGGGGGGCGCAGTCGCTTGTTGAGACCCTGTCGGGCGACAACTCGCCCCAGATGGCACAATCGGTGCATGGAACGCGACAGCCAACTCGAGCTCTACGAGGCAGTCGCGGCCCGATTGAAGGAAGCGCACGCAAGGGTGCGCGCACTGCAAGTCCCGGAGGGCGTAAGGATGGCGCTGTCCCGGAAGCTGCTGGTCGTCACGGCAGCGGCGAAGCACGATCTCCCGGATGCGGCAAGGCGTCTGGACCGCTTGATGAAGGACCTCGACGAGGGCCGATTCCCTGAAGGCGACTGACCACCCGGACTTCCGCGAACGCCGACTTTGGTCGACTTCGTTGCGGCACTAGGGTGATTAGCCCGTTTCGTGTTTGATTTGCGGTATATATCTGCCTAACGTGCGAAAAAGCCTGGACGCATTCGTTCCGGCAATGTCTCCGAAGGGGAAGACGTGAACAAGGCGCAGCTCGTAGAAGCGATTGCCGACAAGGTCGGCGGCCGTCAGCAGGCCGCGGACGCTGTCGACGCGGTACTTGACGCGATCGTCCGCGCAGTTGTCGGCGGAGACCGGGTTTCGGTCACCGGCTTCGGCTCGTTCGAGAAGGTAGACCGTCCTGCTCGTTACGCACGCAACCCGCAGACGGGTGAGCGCGTGCGGGTCAAGAAGACCTCGGTTCCGCGGTTCCGTGCGGGTCAGGGCTTCAAGGACCTGGTGAGCGGCTCGAAGAAGCTCCCCCGCGGTGGTGAGGTCGCCGTCAAGAAGGCTCCGAAGGGCAGCCTCTCCGGCGGCGTTTCCCGCACCACCGTCAAGAAGGCCGCGGCGAAGAAGACCACCGCCAAGAGGGCGGTGGCCAAGAAGACCGTGGCGAAGAAGACGGTGGCGAAGAAGGCCGCTGCCAAGAAGACGGTGGCCAAGAAGACCGCCGCCAAGAAGGCGACTGCGAAGAAGGCCACTCCGGCCAAGAAGGCCACCGCCAAGAAGGCGGCGGCCAAGAAGACCGCGCCGGCCAAGAAGGCCACCGCCAAGAAGGCGCCGGCCAAGAAGGCCACGGCGCGCAAGACCGCCGCGAAGAAGGCCGCCGCCAGGAGGAAGTAAGCGGCACAAGGCACACAGCCACTCACGCGCCGGGCCGGGCTCCCCCTGGGGAGCCCGGCCCGCGGCGCGTTTCAGAGGGTCTGCAGCGTCACCAGGGTGATACGGCGGGCGTCGCCCTCGCCCTCGGTCTCGATACGGACCCGCTGGCCCGGCCTGAGCAGCCGCAGGCCGCCGGCGTCGAAGGCCGCGGCGTCGAACGCCACCGGGGTGCCGTCGTCGAGCAGCACGCTCCCGCTGCGGGTCTCGGAGTCGTAGGTGTACGAGGTCGCCTGCATGCCTGCCACCTTAAGGCGTCTCCAGAGTGCGGGCGCCGGCCTGGCCGTCCGGCGCTTGGGCGCCGGCCGCCCAGCGCTCCGCGGTCCGCGGGCCCACGCCCAGGGCGAGCGCGGCCGCCAGATCGTCCCCGGTGTCCACGTCCTGGCGTACCGAATCCACTCCGCCGAGCAGGATTTCCGCGGCCCCCGACGCCAAATGCCGGCGCCGGGAGCGGCCGCCGAAAGCGGGGCGCAATTCCACCCCGGGTGCCGCCGAGAGCAATGTGGTACCGATTCCTGCCGCATCCGTCAGAAATGCCCGGGGAAATACCGAAGCCCGCGCAAGCACCCGCGCCAATTCCGCGGGACGCAATGCGGGCAGATCGGCGTTGAGCGCCGCGACCGCCGCGTCGGGCCGCCGCTCCCGCACCGCCTCAGCCCCGTGTGACAGCGCCGCGTTGAGTCCCGCGGCCGGGGAGTCCGGCACGATCCGCGCCCCCAGCGCCGCGAGCTCGGCCGCGGCCGCCGGGTCGTCCGTGACGACTGCCACATCCCGTACGGCCGGGCAGGCCAGCGCCGCGACCACCGTGTCCTGCGCGAAAGCGAGCGCGAGATGCGGCCGCAGAGTGTCGTCCGCGGCCCTGGCGAGCCTGCTCTTCGCCAGTACGAGGGGCTTCAGCGGCACGACCAGGGACCAGTGGTCCATCGCGTCGGTGTTCGTGGCGAGCTCTCCGTCCATGCACATCGGGCCCCATTGTGTCCCGGGCCCGCGAAGATCCGGCGGTCTTGGCCGGGAGCCGGGGCGTACGGTGTTCTCGACAGACCAGGGGCCTGGGGCGACACTTGACCCCCAGCAGCCGGGCGGCAGCCCGGCAATAGAGGAAGGTGTCCGAGTGTCCCGCCGTAGAATCGGCTTCTGGTACCGCTTGGCAGCGGTCATCGCCAAACCGCCGTTGTTGGTTCTGTTCAAGCGGGACTGGCGGGGAATGGAACACATTCCGGCGGACGGCGGATTCATCACCGCTATCAACCACAACTCGTATCTCGACATGTTCTCCTACGGCCACTTCCAGTACAACACCGGACGTGTGCCCCGATTCCTCGCCAAGGCCGCGCTCTTCAAGGCGCCCGTCGTGGGGGTCCTGCTGCGAGGTACGCGCCAGATTCCCGTCTACCGCGAGTCCTCCAACGCCGTCGGCGCCTTCCGTGCCGCTGTCGACGCCGTCAACCGCGGCGAATGCGTCGCCTTCTACCCCGAGGGCACGCTCACCCGCGATCCGGGCATGTGGCCGATGACCGCGAAGACCGGAGTCGCGCGTGCGGCCCTGCTGACCAAGGCGCCGGTCATTCCGGTCGCCCAGTGGGGCGCCAACTTGGCGATGCCGCCGTATGCCAAGGAGAAGAAGGTCCGCCTCTTCCCGCGCAAGACGCTCAAGGTGCAGGCGGGTCCGCCGGTCGACCTCGACCGCTTCTACGGCAAGGACCCCACGCCCGAGGTGCTGAAGGAGGCGACCGAGGCGATCATGGCCGCGATCACCGGCCAGCTGGAGGAGCTGCGCGGCGAGAAGGCGCCCGAGAAGCCGTTCGATCTGCGCGAAGTTCTCGCGCACCAGCGCCGCAAGGCCGCCGAGGAGGGCACCAAGTGACCCGCGCCGCCACCAAGGCAGCAGTTTTCGGAACCGGCTCCTGGGGCACGGCGTTCGCCATGGTCCTCGCCGACGCGGGCTGCGAGGTGACCCTCTGGGGCCGTCGCGCCGAACCTGTCGACGCCATCAACACCACCCGCACCAATCCCGACTATCTGCCGGGAATTGAGCTTCCCGAGGCGGTACGGGCCACCACCGACCCCGCCGAGGCCGCGGCCGGCGCCGACTTCACCGTCCTCGCCATCCCCTCCCAGACCCTGCGCGGCAACCTCGCCTCCTGGGCGCCGGTGCTGGCGCCCGACACCGTCCTCGTCTCCCTGATGAAGGGAATCGAACTCGGCACCGCCAAGCGGATGAGCGAGGTCATCGAAGAGGTCGCCAAGGTCCCCGCCGAGCGCGTCGCCGTGGTCACGGGCCCCAACCTCGCCAAGGAGATCGCCCAGCGCCGGCCGGCCGCCGCCGTGGTCGCGTGCCGTGACGAAACGGTCGCCCAGCGGCTCCAGTCCGCCTGCCACACCCCGTACTTCCGCCCGTACACCAACACCGACGTGGTCGGCTGCGAACTCGGCGGCGCCGTCAAGAACGTCATCGGCCTCGCCGTCGGCATCGCCGACGGGATGGGTCTCGGCGACAACGCCAAGGGCTCGCTGATCACCCGGGGCCTGGCCGAGACCACCCGGCTCGGCCTCGCGATGGGCGCGGACCCGCTCACCTTCTCCGGGCTCGCCGGTCTCGGCGATCTGGTGGCCACCTGCTCGTCGCCGCTCTCCCGCAACCACACCTTCGGCACCAACCTCGGCAAGGGCATGACCCTGCAGGAGACGATCGCGGTCACCAAGCAGACCGCCGAGGGCGTCAAGTCCTGTGAATCGGTGCTCGATCTGGCGCGCAGGCACGGTGTCGACATGCCGATCACTGAAACGGTCGTCGGCATCGTCCACGAGGGCAAGCCGCCGGTGGTCGCCCTCAAGGAACTGATGAGCCGCAGCGCCAAGGCCGAGCGCCGCTGACGTGATTCCGGCCAGCGGGTAGTCTCATCGCGATATGAGCACCGAGAACCTGCCCCAGAGCCCTGAGCAGCCGCTCCGCAAACCACGCGTAGCCGTCGTCTTCGGGGGCCGCAGCTCCGAACACGGGATCTCCGTGGTCACCGCCGGCGCCGTGCTGCGTGCCATCGACCGTACGAAGTACGACGTACTGCCGATCGGCATCACTCAGGACGGCCGCTGGGCGCTCACGGCCGACGAGCCCGACCGGATGGCCATCGCCGACCGCAAGACGCCCAATGTCGAGCAGCTCGCCGAGTCGAGCGAGGGCGGCGTGATCCTCCCCGTCGACCCGGCCAACCGCGAAGTCGTCTACAGCGAACCCGGCGCCGTGCCCAAGGCGCTCGGCGAGGTCGACGTCGTCTTCCCCATGCTGCACGGCCCGTACGGCGAGGACGGCACCCTCCAGGGGCTCCTGGAGCTTTCCGGGGTGCCCTACGTCGGCTCCGGCGTACTGGCCTCGGCCGTCGGCCAGGACAAGGAGTACATGAAGCGCGTCTTCATCTCCTTCGGCCTGCCCGTCGGCCCGTACGAGGTGATCCGCCCCCGCGAGTGGCAGCTCGACCCGGCCGCCGCCCGTAAGAAGATCGTCGACTTCGCGGGCGAGCACGGCTGGCCGCTCTTCATCAAGCCCGCCCGGGCGGGCTCCTCGATCGGTATCACCAAGGTCGACGATCTCTCCGGCCTCGACGAGGCGATCGAGGAGGCACAGCGCCACGACCCCAAGATCCTCGTCGAGGCGCTGCTGCGCGGCCGCGAGATCGAGTGCGGGGTTCTGGAGTTCGAGGACGGCCCGCGGGCCAGCGTCCCGGCCGAGATCCCGCCGGTCTCGGCCCATGAGTTCTACGACTTCGAGGCCAAGTACATCGACTCGGCCGCCGGTCTGGTGCCCGCGCCGCTGACCGAGGAGCAGACCGCCGAGGTGCGCCGGCTCGCGGTCGCCGCCTTCGACGCCGCGTCCTGCGAGGGCCTGGTCCGGGCGGACTTCTTCCTCACCGAGGACGGCGAGTTCGTCATCAACGAGATCAACACGATGCCCGGCTTCACGCCGATCTCGATGTACCCGCGGATGTGGCAGGAGACCGGCGTCGGCTACTCCGAGCTGGTCGACCGGCTGATCCAGGCGGCGCTGCGCCGCCCGACCGGCCTTCGTTAAGGAACCTCGAGCCTGGCCGGCACCGTCTTCTTGACGGCGTCGGCCAGCTCGGCGAGCGGCGTGACGTCGTGTGCGTACCGTTTCTCCAACGTGACCTCGACATACGTCCTGCGGTACGTGGTAGTGAAGCGGGGCCCTTCGGCGTCCTGCTCCAGCATCCAGTTCACGCCGTCCGCCTCCACGGCCTTGGCCTGTGGATCGCTCATCCGCTCCGGCCGGGGGACGCCACAGCGCAGTACGATCGCGGCGTCGCCCCAGCCGGCGGTCAGTTCGGAAGCCGGTTCAGGGTCGTTGCGGTCCTGTCCGGCAACGGATTCCGGGAGCTCCTTGTGCAGCGCCCGGCACAGCGGGGCCTGATCCGGCGGCGGACTGGGAACCGTGATCGACGCCGCTGCGTCCGTGGAGGAGCAGCCTGCGACGGTCAGCAGCACCAGGGCGGCGACGGACAGACAGAAGGGCCGGCGACGGGAAGATGTCACCGGCCAAGCGTAGACGGGGGCTAGAGGTGCACGACCGGGCAGGTCAGGGTGCGGGTGATGCCGTCCACTTGCTGGACCTTGGCGACCACCATGCGACCGAGATCGTCGACTGTCTCGGCCTGGGCGCGCACAATCACGTCATAGGGACCTGTCACGTCCTCGGCTTGGATCACCCCAGGAATCTTTCCGATGGTCTCGGCGACGGTCGACGCCTTGCCCACCTCGGTCTGAATGAGGATGTACGCCTGTACCACGGAACCTCCAGGGCGGCCACGAGGATCATGTGGGGGGAAGGGACGCCACGGTATCGCGTCGCCGCGGGCCGAGGGGAGACCCGCGCGCCGGGTGACGCCCGCAGCGTGGCGTACGGACAGCAGAAGTTGACGTGTCTCTTGACGGTACCCACGGCGCAGACGGCTCGCGACCGGGGGCAAGCAGCACTGCCGGGCCATCCGGCAGGACGACGGAGAGGTGGGACTCGGTGAAGGGCACTGTGGGCGAGTTGGGGGAGTTCGGGCTCATCAGGGAGCTCACCTCCCGGCTCACCTCCACCCCCGCGGTCCGGCTGGGGCCCGGCGACGACGCCGCGGTCGTGGCCGCACCCGACCGCAGGGTCGTGGCGAGCACGGACGTCCTGCTCGAGGGACGCCACTTCCGCCGCGACTGGTCGACCGCCTACGACGTCGGCCGCAAGGCCGCCGCACAGAACTTGGCCGACATCGCCGCGATGGGCGCGGTGCCGACCGCGCTGCTGCTCGGCCTGGTCGTACCGGCCGAACTCCCGGTCACCTGGGCCACCGAGCTGATGGACGGAATCCGCGACGAGTGCCAGGTCGCCGGCGCAGCGGTGGTCGGTGGCGATGTCGTACGCGGAGACCTCATCACCCTTGCGATCACCGCGCTCGGCGATCTGCGCAACCACGAACCGGTCACCCGGGCCGGCGCCCAGCCCGGCGATGTCGTCGCGTACACCGGCTGGTTGGGCTGGTCGGCCGCCGGGCACGCGGTGCTCTCACGCGGCTTCCGCTCGCCACGCGCCTTCGTCGAGGCACACCGGCGGCCCGAGCCGCCCTACCACGCGGGCCCCGCGGCGGCCGGACTCGGCGCCACCGCCATGACCGACGTCAGCGACGGACTCGTCGCCGACCTCGGGCACATCGCGGAGGCCAGCAAGGTCCGTATCGATCTGCGTTCGGGCTCCATCGACATCCCCTCGCAGATGAACGACATCGGCCAGGCCGTCGGCGTCGACCCGCTGCAATGGGTGCTGACCGGGGGAGAGGACCACGCGATCGTCGCGACCTTCCCGCCGGACGCGAAGCTTCCGGCCCGCTGGAAGGTGATCGGCGAGGTGCTCAACCCCTCGGCGCTGCCGCAGGTGACCGTCGACGGCGCGCCCTGGCACAGCAAGGGCGGCTGGGACCACTTCGGGGAGGACGCGTGACCGCGCCGCCCCGCGCGTTGACCGTCGCCGGGTCCGACTCGGGCGGCGGGGCCGGAATCCAGGCCGACTTGAAGACGATGCTGGCGCTCGGGGTGCACGGCATGAGCGTGCTCACCGCCGTCACCGCGCAGAACTCACTGGGCGTGCAGGGCGCGTGGGAACTGCCGGTCGACGCGGTACGGGCCCAGTACCGCAGCGTCGTCGACGACATCGGCGTACAGGCCGTGAAGACCGGCATGCTGGCGTCCGCGCCGCTTCTCGAGACGGTCGCCGAGCTGCTGGCCGGGACAGCGGCTCCGGTGGTCGTGGACCCGGTGGGGGTCTCCAAGCACGGGGACCCGCTGCTGGCTCAGTCCGCGCTGGATTCGATGCGTACGAAGCTGCTCCCGCTGGCGACCGTGGCGACGCCCAACCTGGACGAGGTGGCGCAGCTGACGGGCGTACGGGTGGCGGCCGAGGCGGATCTGCGGCGGGCGGCGGACGCGCTGCTGGAGTACGGGCCGCGCTGGGCGCTGATCAAGGGCGGGCATCTCTCGGGCGCCGCCGTGGACCTGCTGACGGACGGCGCCGAGGAGCACTGGCTGCGTGCTCCCCGGCACGACAACCGGCACACGCACGGGACGGGCTGCACACTCGCCTCGGCGGTCGCGGCGGGTCTTGCGAAGGGTCTTGAGGTCCCCGTGGCCGTACGGGCGGCGAAGGAGTACGTCACGGGCGCGATCGCGGCGGGGTTCGCGCTGGGCGCGGGGATCGGCCCGGTGGATCACGGCTGGCGCTTTCGCTGAGCCCTGTGCGGGTACGGCACACGGGCCGGCTGCGGCCCCCAGCACAGCGAAAAGCCGGTCCACCGAGGTGGACCGGCTTTCAAGGCAACCGCAGGGGCTGCGCTACGACGAACCGTCGCGGTTAGCGCGAGACCTTGCCGGCCTTGATGCACGAGGTGCAGACGTTGAGCCGCTTCGGCGTCCGACCGACCACTGCACGCACACGCTGGATGTTCGGGTTCCAGCGACGGGACGTACGGCGGTGCGAGTGCGAAATGTTGTTGCCGAAGCCCGGCCCCTTGCCGCAGACGTCGCAGTTGGCAGCCACGGGTCACTCCAAAGACTTCAGATGCACTTACAGTGAAATCCGGCGTGCCGGAAATCAGTTGTCTGATCAGTGGCTTTGCCGGGGGAATGGCCCGACTTTCATCGGGCAACCGGAGCAGCATACAACGACTGCGTCCGAGATACGAAACTACCACGGCTTGCCCCGCCCCCGACCGGGCCAGTGCCCCCGGCAGGGGTCTACCCTGCGGTGCAACCCGCTGCCCACGGCCCGTGCCGGCCGACCGAGGAGGATCACCAGGTGCCAGAGAAGGAGGGGCGGCCCGCAGGGCCTCCCTTGACGGCGGCAGTGGGAGACGGGCGGGCCCTGGACGCCGCAGAGGTTCGCGCCTGGTGCTCACTGGCGCTGGAGGCACTGGGACGGGAGCGCGAGGAGATCGACGCGATCAACGTCTATCCGGTCGCGGACGGTGACACCGGCACGAATCTGTATCTGACCGTCGAATCCGCGGCCCAGGCCGTCGAGGCGGTCTTCGCCGCGCACGAGACCGGGTCGTCCGTGCCCGCGGCGGCCGATGTGGTGCGGGCGATGGCCCACGGGGCGCTGCTCGGCGCACGCGGGAACTCCGGGACGATCCTGGCGCAGCTGCTGCGGGGCATGGCGGAGCGGAGCGGTGAAGACGATCATCTGGCCGGTGCGCTGCGCCGGGCCTCGGCGCTGGCGCGCGAGGCGGTCGCCCATCCCGTCGAGGGCACGATCCTGAGCGTGGCGAGGGCGGCTGCGGAGGCGGCTGCGGAGGCCGCTCCGGGCTCGCTGGGCGATACGGCCCGTGCGGCGTACGAAGGGGCACGTGCCGCGCTGGACGCGACTCCCGGGCAGCTGGCTGTGCTCGGCCGGGCCGGGGTGGTCGACGCGGGCGGTCGCGGGCTGCTCGCGGTGCTGGGGGCGCTGGTCGAGGCGCTTTCGGGGGAGGCCCCGACGGCTCCGGCGCTCGCCCATGTGCGCCCTGCGGCTGCGGCGGCACTCGCGCAGCCATGTGCGGACGGAGGCCCGGCCTTCGAGGTGATCTACCTCCTGGAGGCGGACGACGCGGCGGTGGCCCGGCTGCGGACCCGGCTCGACGGGCTCGGCGACTCGCTCGTCGTCGTGGGCGGCGACGGCCTGTGGAACGTCCATGTGCACGTCGACGACGCGGGCGCGGCCGTGGAGGCGGGCGTCGAGGCGGGGCGGCCGTACCGGATCCGTATCACGCACTTCGAGACCGCCGCGGCTGAATCGCGGGAACAGGTGCAGCGGGCGGTCGTCGTGGTCGTCCCCGGGGACGGTGTGGCGGGCCTGTGCGCGGAGGCGGGCGCGACCACGGTGCTCGCGCGGCCGGGGGAGCCGCCGGCCAGCGGTGAGCTGATCGACGCGATCCGGCGCGCGCACGCCCGGGAGGTCGTCCTGCTGCCGAACTCGGCCGAGCTGCGGCACACCGCCGCGGCGGCCGCGGAACAGGCTCGCACGGAGGGGGTACGGGTCGCCCTCATCCCCACCCGCGCGGCGGTCCAGGGCATCGCGGCGCTCGCCGTCCACGAGCCTGACCGCCGCTTCGACGAGGACGTGGTCGCGATGACGGCGGCGGCGGGGGCGACCCGTTATGCGGAACTGGCCGTCGCGGAACGGCAGTCGTGGACGTCGGCGGGCGTGTGCCAGGCCGGTGACGTCCTCGGCCTGATCGACGGCGACGTGGCGGTGATCGGCGCGGACCTGCCGGGCACGGCGGAGGCGGTGCTGTCCAGGATGCTGTCGGCGGGCGGCGAGTTGGTGACCCTGATCCTGGGGGATGACGTCCCGGACGGCGACGCGGTGACGGCGCGGCTGGAGAGGTATGTGCGGGAGGGCTACCTGGCGGTGGACACGGTGGTGTACCGGGGCGGTCGGGGGGCGTCGCCGCTGCTGATCGGGGTGGAGTAGGGGGAGCGGCCGGCTGCGGTGCGGGGGCGTCCGGGGGCCTTCCCTCACCCCGAATTCGGGGCTTCGCCCCGCCCCCCGGGGGTGTGCGGGGCGCGAGCCCCGCACCTGCAAGCGCCTGCTTCGCGGCGCCACGCCTGCTTCGCGCGGCGGGAGGCTGCTACTGCCGGAGTGCGGGATGTCTCAGCGCCTATGTACGCCTGCTCCCGCCGGGTCGCGTGGCGTAGCACCGCGTCCCGAAGCCGGAGCTTCGGGGGTGTGGGGGCGTCAGCCCCCACAGAGCCTTTCCCCCGAGGCCCGGGGCGGAGCCCCGGTTTCGGGGACTGGCGGGGCAGGGCAACAAACCCCCTACGCGCGGCCCAGATACTCCAGCACCGCCTCCGCCTCCTTCCTGCGGTCCGGCGCCGCACCCTCCTCCACCGACTCGTAGCGCGCCAGCACTCCCCGCGCCCGGCCCTCCGCCGTGGCCGTGCGGCCCAGGTCCGCCTCCAGCCAGGCCGCCATCAGTTCCGACTTCGTGCGCAGGTCTGTGTAGTCCTCTCCCGCCTCCGCGAAGGCCGAGACGGCCTTGTCGGCGTACGACACCGCCTCCTCGTACGCCGCACGGGCCGTGCCGTCCGGGTCCTCGTCGCCCGGTTCGCCCTCGCAGGAGTCCGCGATCAGCTCTGCCGTCTGCCGGTACGTGTCGGCCAGCTCCGCGCGCAGGCGGTCGCGACCCTGAGGGTCCGACGGGATGGCCTGCTCGCACTCGTGCGCCGCCGCTGCCATCAGTTCGCGCGCAACCTCCGGCCCCGCCTGCCCCTCACGCACCGCGATCCACGCCCGCACCCGCAAGGTGCGCACCAGCGCGTGGACGTCGCCGAGCCCGCGCCAGAGCTCGCCGGCGCGCTGATAGGCGAGCTCCGCCTCGGAGTTGAGCTCGGCCCGGTACAGCGCCTGGCCCGCCAGATTCGCGAGCATCGCGTGGTCGCGCTGCTCCGGCCATCCTTGCGCGATGTCCGCGGCCTTCAGCCAGTGCCCGGCCGCCTCCCGCGGCTCGCCCAGCGAGGTCAGGCAGTCGCCCAGCCACCACAGGGTCTGCACGATCATGCCGTCGCCGTGGTCGTCCGCGGTCAGGTCGGGCAGTACGGCCTCCAGCACCGCCGCGCTCTCGTCCACCCGTTGGAGCTCCAGCAGGAACCCGCCGAGCTTGTGCCGTGCGTACGCCCCGATGCCGGTGCCCTCGCCCGCCTCGTCGGCCCAGTGCGCCGCCTCCAGGGCGTGCTCCGCAGCCTCCTCGGGCTTGCCCGCGTCGGCGAGGGTTTCGACGAGCTGGAGGTGGAGCCTGGCGCGGCCGCCGGGTTCAGGGAAGTGCGCCGCGTGCTCCAGCGCGGCCCGGGACGCGCGCTCCGCGGTCTCCAGGTCGCCCAGATGGCGGCTCACCCCGGCGAGCTGGGACTCGGGCTCGACCGCGTACCAGGGCCGGCCCGCCGCCACGTACTCCTCGGCGGAGCGGGCGTACAGATCCGCCGCTCCCTCCGCGCTGCCCCGGAACGCCGTGATGTTGCCGAGGAAGGACAGCGCCTCGGCGACGGCCGTCCTGACGCCGGGCTCCGTGCGGTGCGGCTCGGTGAAGGCGAGGAGCTCGCGCACGGCCTCCTCCAGCGCGGTGACCGCGGCTCCGGTGTCCTCGGCGTGCCGGATACTGTCGCTGAGGATGCGGACCCGGCACAGCAGGGCGTGGGCCGCCTGGCGCGCGGTGGCGGAGCCCTCGGCGTGCAGGGCGAGCGCCCGGGCGACCGGTCCGGCCACGGCCGCCGGCGCCTCGTCGAAGCGTTCGTCCAGGCAGATGGCGTACGCGGCCCTCGCCCCGGCGGCCGCGGCCTTCCCGGGTTCGCCCGCCGCCTCGTACCGATCGGCGGCTGAACGGAACAGCTGAGCGGCCTCCGCCGCCGGCACCCGCGGGTCCATCGCCCGGTGCTCGTCGATCTCGGCGCGGTCGCGCTCGCCGAGATCGCTGCTCTCGCGGTCGGCGACCCGCGCGACAGCCGCCCACGCGGGCAGCGCGTCCGGGTGCTGGGCCTCCGAGAGCCGGCGGGCCTCGGCCAGCAGGGAGGCGAGATCGGACGCCGCGGGGGCCTGAGCCACGGCCGCGGGGGGCTTCACCGTCGCAGGCCGGGCGGACCGTACACCCAGGGGCAGCCGGTCGAGCAGCGGTGCGCGGTCGATGCGTTCGCGGACGGTCGCCGTCGTATGCGTGTTGCCGTTGCGCTCGTCGAAGCGCGTGGCGAGCGCGAGAGCCTCCTCGCGCGCGTGCACGGCGAGTTCGCGTGCGCTCCAGGTGCGGCCGCCCGGACCCGGCAGGCTCTGCTCGCCATGGCCGAGCGCGGTCAGCCGGTCCGTGAGCAGCGCCGTGACGGCCAGGAAGTCCAGCAGACTGCTCGGCTCCCCGGTGTCCGTGAAGTACGCGGGACGCTCAGCGAGGATCTCGAGACCACGTGCCTCATTGCCGGTCAGCGCGCAGAACTCGACGTGCTGGGCGACGGCGCTGCGCATGCTCTCCTTGGGCCGTACGAGGCGGTAGCCACGCAGATGGTGCGCGCGGGCCTCCTCGGCGCGGCCCAGCCGCAGCAGCGGCAGCAGCGAGGACGAGAGCACCGCATGCGGCTCGTGGGCGCAGCTGAACTCGCCCTCCAGCACCGGCCGCCAGGTCTCCAGTGCGTCCGCCTCGGCACCACGGTCCGCCTGCCAGGAGCCCTGGTTGCGCAACTCGCAGGCCCGGCAGTCGCTCTTGTCGTCGCGGTCGGCGGCCTGCCAGGCGCCGTAGGCCCGCTCGGCCCGTTCCATGTCGCCGAGGTGGCGGGCGATACGGAGCTCGCCCTGGCGCACGGCACGTTCGGAGTGGCCGGCCACCCGATAACGGTGCTCCATCTCGGCCTGCCACTTCTCGATGGAGGCGAGCGGAATGTGCGGCTGGTCGATCATGCCGCTGGAGACCCACTTGAACTTCCAGAACAGACTGTGGATCTGCTGGCTGTCGAAGTCCTCGGGCTGCTGCTCCCACATGCGCAGCAGCCGCGCGAACGGGACGAACATCTTGTCCGGCTCGGAGCTGTAGTTGTAGACCTGCATCAGATGGTTCAGGCCGTCGATGAGCAGTTGGGTGTCGCCGTGCTGCTCGATCTCGGCGAAGAGACGCTCCGCGCGGGCGTTGCGCGCTGGCCCCTCCGGCTCCTGGTAGTTGTCCCACAGGGCCTGGCGCAGCGTCGTCGCGTCAAGGCTCATCGGCCGTTCTCCTGATCGTGGGTGGCCCATTCGAGCAGGCCGATGAAGGCCCGGTTGAGGAGCGCCGAGTCGGCGGGGCGCAGCGGGCGCTGGGCCATCAGCAGGGCCTGCCCGTAGAGCGCCTCCGTCGCCGTCCCGGCGAGTTCCTTGTCGTCGAGTGAACTGATCCTTCGGATCAGCGGGTTGAGGTGGTTCAGCACGAGGCGGGCTCGCGGCGCGCTGCCCCGCAGCGACCCGAGGATGCCCGCCCACAGGTCGTCCGCCTGTTCCTCGGCCTCCGCACGCGCCTGCTCGTGCCGAGCGGCGCGGTCGTCGAGATGCAGCGCGGGCACCGTCAGCGGGTGGAAGGCGCGCAGCGCCACATCGCAGCCGAGCGAGTCGAGCTTGGCGCGGGCAGCGGCCAGAAAGCCCGCAAGTGCGAGCTCCTCGGCCGGATCGACGGCGTCCAGATGCGCGGTGACGGTGTCGGCGTCGAGCTCGGCGACCACCGTGCCGGGACGGACCGAGGGCAGCAGCTCGACCAGCTCGGTGTCGTACGTGTAGCCGCCGTTGATCACCCCGATGCCCTGGGCCGACGCAATCGGGGCGACCTGCCGGTACTCCTCGACGGTGCGCGTGAAGTGCACGACGGGGTGCCGCAGCGCGAACTCCTCCAGCGAGAGCCGGCCGTCCGTCGTCTCGAACGGCAGCCATGGCAGCATCGTGCGCAGCATGTCGGTGTCGTGCCTGGCCAGCGACTTCACACCCAGGTGATGGACCGACAGGAACTGCGCGAGCCGCTCGGGATCGCCCGCGGCGAGACCCGTCAGCCACTCCCTGATCCGACCGCCGAGCGCCTCCCGGACGGCCGCGAGCGTCTCGTCCGCGTACAGCGACTCGCGCGACGCGGTGGGCCGCAGCGAGTCGGTGTCGATGACGCAGCGGACGAAGAAGGCCCAGTCGGGCAGGAGTTCATCGGCACGGTCGGTGAGCAGCATGCCCTTCAGATGCACGCGATGACCGGAGCGCTGAGCCGGGCTGACGGCGGACGGCAGGACATACGCCACCCCGCGCACCCCGGCGACCGGCAGACTGAGGTCGACCGAGTCGAGCGGGCTGAAGCCGAAGAGGTCGTGGCAGTGGCGCGCGAGCGCCACCCGGCGGGCCGACGGACCGGGATAGGGACGGTCCCAGGGCGCCGGCAGCTCGGTGACGGCCGCCTCGCCGACCCGTACGTCGTAGGGCAGCAGGGAACCGAAATCGCGGGCGAGCGCCAGCACCCGCTCCTCGGTCAGCCAGTCGCCGCTGCCGGGCCGGGCGGTCAGATGCACGGTCGTCCCCGGCTCGGGGCGCGCGCTGTCCGGCAGGGTCCGCACGGTGTACGAACCGTCGTCGCGCGCCGCCCACTCCACGGGTGGTGCGTCCGGCGTCCGGGCCGATCTGCTGACCACGCGGATCTCCGCGGCGACGACGAAACAGGCGAGCAGCCCGATGCCGAACTGCCCGAGGAACTCGGCCCGCGCCGACTCCAGACCGTCGCGCTTGGAGCTGCGGCCGATGGTGGCGAGCAGGCTGTGCACGTCCTTCTCGGTCAGGCCGATGCCGGAGTCCTCGACGCGCAGCCGGCCGTCGTCGGCGTACAGCCGTACCTGCGCGGGCGCGTCCGGCTGTTCGGCGCGCCGGGCCGTGATCGCGTCCACGGCGTTCTGCAGCAGCTCGCGCAGATAGACCTTGGGGCTCGAATAGAGGTGATGGGAGAGCAGATCCACCAGGCCGCGCAGGTCGACCTGGAAGGTGTGCGGTGTCTGATCAGCAGTCATCGTCACAGCGCCGGTGGGGGGACGGACGACGGCGCGGGGTCGGGCGATCCCGTGGGCGGTGATCGCGGGGAGACGTCGGAAGTCGCGTCATCCTAGGGGCCGCGGCACGGTGGTGACCAGCGGTTATCCACAGGTGCGCGACGTCTGTCAGTGGTGTGGTGTGCAATGGATCGCGTGCCCGCGCTCGACGAACCCCTCAAGAAGACGCTCGGCCCCGCCACCGCGAAGGTGATGGCCGAGCATCTCGACCTGCACACCCTCGGCGATCTGCTGCACCACTATCCGCGCAGGTATGCGGAGCGGGGCGAGCTCACGCTCCTGTCCGAGCTGCCGCTGGACGAACACGTCACTGTGGTGGCACAGGTCGCGAGCGCGCGCGTGCTGACCTTCAGCGGAGCCAAGGGCAGGGGCCAGCGTCTTGAGGTCGTCATCACGGACGGCAGCGGTCAGCTCCAACTGGTCTTCTTCGGCAAGGGCGTCCACAAACCGCACAAGGATCTGCTGCCGGGCACCCGCGCGATGTTCGCCGGGAAGGTGTCCGTCTTCAACCGCAAGCTTCAGCTCGCCCACCCTGCGTACGAACTGCTCCACGGAGACAGCGACGAGGCCGTCGACTCCTGGGCCGGAGCCCTCATCCCGATCTACCCGGCCACCACCAAGCTGGAGTCCTGGAAGATCGCCAAGGCGGTCGACGCCGTGCTGCCCAGCGCCCGGGAGGCAGCCGACCCGCTGCCTGCGGCGCTGCGCGCGGGCCGCAGCCTCCTTCCACTCCCCGAGGCCCTGCTGAAGATCCACCGCCCGCACACCAAGGCGGACATCGCCGGCGCGCGCGACCGCCTGAAGTGGGACGAGGCCTTCGTCCTCCAGGTGGCGCTCGCCCGCCGGCGGTACGCCGACACTCAACTGCCCGCCGTGGCGCGCAGGCCCAGGCCGGACGGCCTGCTCGACGCCTTCGACGCCAAGCTGCCCTTCACCCTCACCGAGGGCCAGCAGAAGGTCACCAAGGAGATCTTCGACGACCTGGCGACCGAGCATCCGATGCACCGCCTCCTCCAGGGCGAGGTCGGCTCCGGCAAGACGATGGTGGCGCTGCGCGCGATGCTCACCGTCGTCGACGCCGGCGGTCAGGCGGCCATGCTCGCGCCCACCGAAGTCCTCGCCCAGCAGCACCACCGCTCGATCACCGAGATGATGGGCGAGCTCGCCGAGGGAGGGATGCTCGGCGGGGCCGAGCACGCCACCAAGGTGGTGCTGCTGACCGGCTCGATGGGCGCCGCCGCGCGCCGGCAGGCGCTGCTCGATCTGGTGACCGGTGAGGCCGGGATCGTGATCGGCACGCATGCGCTGATCGAGGACAAGGTGCAGTTCCACGATCTGGGGCTGGTCGTCGTGGACGAGCAGCACCGCTTCGGCGTGGAGCAGCGTGACGCGCTGCGCTCCAAGGGCAAGCAGCCGCCGCATCTGCTGGTCATGACGGCCACCCCCATTCCTCGTACGGTCGCCATGACGGTCTTCGGCGATCTGGAGACCTCGGTGCTGGACCAGTTGCCGGCCGGGCGTTCGCCGATCGCCAGCCATGTGGTCCCGGCGCAGGACAAGCCGCACTTCCTGGCGCGCGCCTGGGAGCGGGTGCGCGAAGAGGTGGAGAACGGCCATCAGGCGTATGTCGTTTGCCCCCGCATCGGCGACGGCGAGGACGAGCCGAAGAAGAAGTCCGCCGAGGACGAGGCCGAGAAGCGCCCGCCGCTGGCCGTGCTGGAGATCGCCGAGCAGCTTGCGGCGGGCCCCCTGAAGGAGCTGCGTGTCGAGGTGCTGCACGGCCGGATGCAGCCCGACGACAAGGACGACGTCATGCGCCGCTTCGCCACGGGCGATGTGGACGTCCTGGTCGCCACCACCGTCATCGAGGTCGGTGTGAACGTCCCCAACGCCACCGCCATGGTGATCATGGACGCGGACCGGTTCGGGGTCTCGCAGCTGCACCAGCTCCGCGGCCGGGTCGGCCGTGGCACCGCCCCCGGGCTCTGTCTGCTCGTCACCGAGATGCCCGAGGCCGCCCCGGCCCGGGCCCGGCTCGGCGCGGTCGCCGCCACGCTGGACGGCTTCGAGCTCTCCCGTATCGACCTGGAACAGCGCCGTGAGGGCGATGTGCTGGGCCAGGCCCAGTCCGGCGTGCGCTCCTCGCTGCGGATGCTCACCGTCATCGACGACGAGGAGGTCATCGCGGCCGCCCGGGAGGAGGCCGTCGCGATCGTCACCGCGGACCCGGATCTTGAGCAGCTGCCCGAGCTGCGTACGGCGCTGGACGCGCTGCTCGACACGGAGCGCGAGCAGTACCTGGACAAGGGCTGAACTGGCGTGAGAGCGATACGAGCGCACTGAACCTGAGCGACGGCCTATCGTTTAAGCACATCCGCTCGTTCAAGCACATCCGCCCTCCGGCTCGAAGGACTCAGACTCAGATGACCCGCGTGATCGCCGGTGCGGCCGGCGGACGCCGTATCGCCGTCCCGCCCGGCACCGGCACCCGCCCCACCTCCGACCGCGCTCGCGAGGGGCTCTTCTCCAGCTGGGAGTCGCTGCTCGGCACCTTCAGCGGCATCCGCATCGCCGATCTGTACGCCGGCTCCGGCGCCGTCGGCCTGGAGGCGCTCTCCCGCGGCGCGTCCCACGCACTCCTCGTCGAGGCCGACAGCCGCGCCGCCCGCATCGTCCGGGAGAACGTCCGTGCGCTCGGACTGCCCGGCGCCGAAGTCCGTGCCGGCAAAGCGGAACAGATCGTGACGGGTCCGGCCCCCGAGGCGCCGTACGACGTGGTCTTCCTGGACCCTCCCTATGCCGTCACCGACGACGATCTTCGCGAGATTCTGCTCACACTCCGCACTCAGGGCTGGCTCGCGGACGATGCACTCGCCACCGTGGAGCGCAGCACCAGAGGCGGCGAGTTCACGTGGCCACAGGGTTTTGAGCCACTGCGGGCCCGCCGTTACGGCGAGGGCACGCTTTGGTACGGTCGCGCCGCCTCTACGTGCGAAGACGCACGATGAACGGACCGGAGAGCGAGGGACTTCAGTTGCGCCGCGCAGTCTGTCCGGGGTCATTCGACCCCATCACCAATGGACACCTCGACATCATTGCCCGAGCCTCCAAGCTGTACGACGTCGTACATGTCGCGGTGATGATCAACCAGTCCAAGCAGGGACTCTTCACGGTGGAAGAGCGGATGGACCTGATCCGCCAGGTCACCGGCGAGTACGGAAACGTCGTGGTGGAGTCCCACCACGGCCTCCTCGTCGACTTCTGCAAGCAGCGCGACATCCCGGCCATCGTCAAGGGTCTGCGGGCCGTCAGCGACTTCGACTACGAGCTGCAGATGGCCCAGATGAACAACGGCCTCTCGGGCGTCGAGACGCTGTTCGTCCCCACCAACCCCACCTACAGCTTCCTCTCCTCCAGCCTGGTGAAGGAGGTCGCCGCCTGGGGCGGTGACGTCTCCCACCTGCTGCCTCCGGTGGTGCACGAGGCCCTGGTCCGGCGCCTCGCCGAGAAGTGATGAGCTGACAGCCCGTCACCCGGTGTCGGACGGGCGCCGACTGCCCGTACAGTCGTCCCGTCCGGCTCACATCAGGCAGAGAGTGGCGAACCACGGTGGACGTCCAGAAGAAGCTCGACGAGATCGTCGAGGCGCTCGGCAGCGCGCGGTCCATGCCGATGTCGGCTTCCTGCGTTGTGAACCGCGCCGAGCTGCTCGCCATGCTCGAAGAGGTCCGGCAGGCCCTCCCGGGCTCGCTGGCCCAGGCCCAGGAGCTGATCGGCGGCCGTGAGCAGCTGGTGGAGCAGGCCCGCCAGGAGGCCGAGCGGATCATCGAGACCGCCCACGCCGAGCGCGGCTCGCTGATCTCGGACACCCAGGTCGCCCGCCAGTCCCAGGAGGAGGCGGACCGTATCCTCGCCGAGGCCCGCCGGGACGCGGAGGAGATCCGCGCCGAGGCCGACGACTACGTCGACTCCAAGCTCGCCAACTTCGAGGTCGTCCTGACCAAGACCATCGGCTCCGTCGACCGCGGCCGCGAGAAGCTGCTCGGCCGCGGCCCCGGGCTGGACGAGCAGGGGTACGCCGACGAGGACGCCCCGGAGTACAGCGCGGACCCGCAGACGCTCATCCAGCGCGCCGACGAGTACGTCGACGCCAAGCTCGGCGCCTTCGAGGCCGTGCTCTCCAAGACCCTCGACGCGGTCGGCCGCGGCCGCCAGAAGCTGCACGGCCGCACGACCAGTGACGCTCTTGGCGAGCACATGGCCGCCCAGGACGCCGCGGGCGCGCAGCACCACGCGAGCGACGCCGACTATCTGGCCGGTCTCGCGGAGCTTGCCGAGCCCCAGGCGCAGGCGCAGGTCCCGGCCCAGCAGCACCAGTACCAGCCTCAGGCCGCCCCGCAGCCCCAGATCCCGGCCCAGCAGGATCCGTACGCTGGGGCCACCTCCCATGCCGGAGGCTATGGGGGACAGCCGCAGGATCCGTACGCCGGCTATCAGCAGGATCCGTACGCCGCGTACCAGCAGCTGGGCTACGACCAGCAGCTGTACGCCCAGCAGGACCCGTACGCCTACCAGCAGCCGGTGCCCGACCAGTCGCAGCAGCAGGTCCAGCAGCAGGGCGCCGCCCTCGACGAGACCAGCCTGTTCGACACCAGCATGATCGACCTGGAACAGCTCCGCCGTTACGAACAGGGGCGCTGAGCCCCGGCACCTCGCAGGCGCCGGGAAACACCGGATTGGGTCTCAGGCGGCCCGTCCAGTATCCTGGCTCTTCGGTCGCGCGTACTCCGGCGATCTTGGCTGCCCGTTTCGACTCCGAACCGGGACGGCCCCTCCCCACGATTCGAAAGCAGGAAGAGCCCTGAACGCCCGCCTCGACCACCGCAACCCCCTCGTGTTCGACACGCACGAGCTGGGCCGGCGTCCCGGCGCGCTCCAGCGGCTGACCCGCTCGGCGGATGCCCCCAAGGACTTCGGTATCGAAGGGGTCATCGGCGTGCCGGAAGGCGCGCCCGTGGAACTCGACCTCCGCCTGGAGTCGGTCATGGAAGGTGTGCTTGTCACAGGCACCGCCCGTGCGACGGCCGAGGGGGAGTGCGTAAGGTGTCTGGAGCCGCTGCGCCAAGAGGTCGCGGCGGACTTCCAGGAGATGTTTTCGTACCCCGACGCCGATGACCGGAGCCGCAGTCGCACTGCGGAGCCGGTCGACGACGCCGAGGACGAAGACAGGCTCTTTCTCGAGGACGGCCTGTTCGACCTCGAACCCGTGCTGCGTGATGCGGTGGTGCTCGCACTGCCGATGCAGCCGGTGTGCCGGGAGACCTGTGCCGGCCTGTGCCCCGACTGCGGGATCAGGCTGGACGAGAACCCCGGCCACCACCACGACGCCGTCGACATCCGTTGGGCGGCACTGCAGGGACTCGCCGAGACCATTCAGGACGGCGAGAAGGACAACATGGGCGGCGCCGAAGCGGGCGTCGACGAGAAGCAGGAGAAGTAGCCGTGGCTGTTCCGAAGCGGAAGATGTCGCGCAGCAACACGCGCCACCGCCGGTCGCAGTGGAAGGCTGCGGTCCCCACCCTGGTTTCGTGTGAGCGTTGCCAGGAGCCGAAGCAGCAGCACATCGCGTGCCCGAGCTGCGGCACCTACAACAAGCGCCAGGTCCTCGAGGTCTGAGCGGCTGGTGAGAGGCACGATGTCTGAGCTGTCCAATGCCAAGAAGCAGGCAGACGCAGTAAACACAGCCAACGCAGCCTCGTCCCACACGCTTCTGGAAGGGCGGCTCGGGTATCACCTCGAGTCCGCCCTTCTGGTGCGTGCGCTGACCCACCGTTCGTACGCGTACGAGAACGGCGGTCTGCCCACCAACGAGCGGCTCGAGTTCCTCGGGGATTCGGTGCTCGGCCTGGTGGTCACCGACACGCTGTACCGAACCCACCCCGACCTGCCCGAGGGCCAGCTGGCCAAGTTGCGGGCCGCGGTGGTCAATTCGCGTGCGCTGGCGGAGGTCGGCCGCGGCCTCGAGCTCGGCCTCTTCATCCGGCTCGGCCGGGGCGAAGAGGGCACGGGCGGCCGGGACAAGGCGTCCATCCTCGCCGACACCCTGGAAGCGGTGATCGGCGCGGTCTATCTCGATCAGGGCCTCGAAGCGGCGTCCGAGCTGGTGCACCGGCTCTTCGACCCGCTGATCGAGAAGTCCTCGAACCTTGGCGCCGGCCTGGACTGGAAGACCAGCCTCCAGGAGCTCACGGCCGCCGAGGGGCTCGGAGTACCGGAGTATCTCGTCACCGAGACCGGCCCGGACCACGAGAAGACCTTCACTGCTGCCGCCCGCGTCGGTGGTGTCTCGTACGGCACCGGCACCGGCCGCAGCAAGAAGGAAGCGGAGCAGCAGGCGGCGGAGTCCGCATGGCGGGAGATCCGTGCCGCCGCGGACGAGCGCGTGGCTGCCGCGAAGGCCGAAGCCGAGGCCTCGGCCAAAGCGGCCGAGGCCGAAGCTGCCGAAGCCGAGGCTGAGGCCCGGGTGGCGGCCGACGCGACCGCAGCTGATGGCGAAGGGGCCGCCGACACCCCTTCGGCCACTGGATCCGCGGACCGGGCCACTGCCTGAGTCCACGTTTCCGCTTTCGCCGGTGAGGCCCCTCGCTCCCCAGGAGCGCAGGGGCCTCACCGGTCTTGAGTGTCAGTGGCGAGAGGTACGCTGCGGGCGTCAAGGCGAGAGTGTGAAGGAGCCCCGTGCCCGAGCTGCCCGAGGTCGAAGTCGTACGTCGCGGACTCCAGCGCTGGGTCAGCGGACGGACGATCGCCGAGGTACAGATCCTGCACCCGCGTGCGGTCCGGCGTCATACGGCCGGCGGCGAGGACTTCGCGGCCCGCCTCAGGGGCCACAGCGTCGGCATCGCCCGCCGCCGCGGCAAATACCTCTGGCTGCCGCTCGCGGACACGGACGCGTCGGTCCTCGGCCACCTCGGCATGAGCGGACAGCTGCTCGTACAGCCCGAGGACGCCGCCGACGAGAAGCATCTGCGCATCCGGATCCGTTTCGACGACGGTCTCGGCACCGAGCTGCGCTTTGTCGACCAGCGCACCTTCGGCGGACTTTCGCTGCACGACAACACCCCCGAAGGGCTGCCCGACGTCATCGCGCACATCGCCCGCGATCCGCTCGACCCGGCCTTCGACGACGCGGCCTTCCACACCGCGCTGCGGCTGCGCCGTACGACGATCAAGCGCGCGCTCCTCGACCAGTCGCTGATCAGTGGCGTGGGGAACATCTACGCGGACGAGGCGCTCTGGCGGGCGAAACTGCACTACGAGCGCCCCACGGCCGCTCTCGCCCGCCCCCGCTCGGTCGAACTGCTCGGTCATGTACGGGACGTGATGAATGCGGCCCTGGCTGTCGGCGGCACCAGCTTCGACAGCCTGTATGTGAACGTGAACGGCGAATCAGGCTATTTCGACCGGTCGTTGGACGCGTACGGCCGCGAGGACGAGCCCTGCCGCCGCTGCGGCACCCCGATGCGCCGGCGCGCCTGGATGAACCGTTCCAGCTACTTCTGCCCGCGCTGTCAGCGGCTGCCGAGGCCCTCGCGCATCTCGTCGTAACGCTCCCGCGCCGCAAGCACCTCGGGCATCCGGCCCTCCACGAAGTGGATGAGACCCAGTAGCCGCTCGGCGACCTCATGCCCCAGTGGCGTGAGCTCATAGTCGACCCGCGGCGGGTTCGTCGGCTGCGCCTCCCGTCGTACGAGACCGTCGCGCTCCAGGGCATGCAGGGTCTGGGACAGCATCTTCTCGCTCACGCCGTCGACCCGGCGGCGCAGCTCGTTGAAGCGGAACGTGCTTTCGTGCAGTGCTCCGATCGTGAGGCTGCCCCAACGGCCGGTGACGTCCTCCAGCGTGCCGCGCGACGGGCAGTTGCGGGAGAACACGTCAAAGGCCAGGTCACCGTCCGGACAGACTCCGCTGCTCGCTTCCTTGGCGCTGGTCTCGCTGGTCTCCATACAGCAACCATACTCGCGTGCAGCGCTAACCGATGGGTTGCGCTTTCTAAAGGTTAGTGCTTCTCTGGGGTCACCAACGACGAGCACATCGCCTTCGAGGAGCCCCTACCGTGACCACGCCTGTTGTCTCGATCGCCTATCACTCCGGCTACGGCCACACCGCCGTCATCGCCGAGGCCGTCCGTGACGGTGCGGCCGCCGCCGGCGCCACCGTCCACCTCATCAAGGTCGACGAGATCGACGAGGCCCAGTGGGAGCTGCTCGACGGCTCCGATGCCATCGTCTTCGGGTCACCCACCTACATGGGGACCGCCTCCGGCGCGTTCCACCAGTTCGCCGAGGACTCCTCCAAGCGCTGGTTCACCGATGCCTGGAAGGACAAGCTGGCGGCCGGCTTCTCCAACTCCGGCTCCAAGAGCGGCGACAAGCTGAACACGCTGCAGTACTTCGCGACGCTCGCCGCCCAGCACGGCATGCACTGGGTGAACCTCGGGCTCAAGCCCGGATGGAACTCCACGGAGGGCTCCGAGCACGACCTCAACCGCCTCGGCTTCTTCTTCGGCGCCGGTGCCCAGACGAACTCCGACGAGGGTCCGGAGGGCGTTCACAAGGCCGACATCGCGACCGCGCAGCACCTCGGCGGCCGGGTGGCCCAGACCGCTCGTACGTTCATCGCAGGCCGGACGGCCGTCGCCGCCTGACCCCGTACGCGGCCGTACACAGCGGAAGGGCCCGGCACCTCGGTGCCGGGCCCTTCCGCTGTGTGCTGCGTTTATGTGCTGCGTTCTACGTGCTCAGAAGCCGAAGAAGTGACGCGGTGTCTCGCTGACCTGGAGCTCTTTCGGTGATCAACTCTGTGACCTGCGGCTTAGCCGTCGTCGGTTGTCAACGTTGGTCGCCCTCGGCTGCCTTCGGACGGCCCGGTGACGGCCCCACGTCCTCCGGTACGGGTGACCCACCCCGAGCCTACGGTCGGGTGCGGAGGCTAGAACCAACGTCCGCTCGCGAGCTTCCTGGTCTTTCGATCATGCAACCACCGGCTTCGCCGACTAGCGGACAAACGGCTCACGGGAGAATGCGGCACGGACACGCGGGACTTGAGCAGTCGCCCCGTACTCAGGTCGCGCATCCAGACAGCACCGGCAGAGTCAGTGAAGCTGACAGCCCAGGGAATGAACGAAACGAGGCAGTCTTCGTCTTGGTACCGGCGAGTCTTGGTGACGGTCTCTTCCCCGGGCCGGACAGTGCCCGCGACTCGGTCGGTGGCGAAGCTCGTCCTCCTTTGCCGGGGGGTAGTTCTGATCCACGCGTGCATACCTACGCCATGGATGGTGCGATCTGACACATTGAGCACATGGGTGACGAAGTGATCGTCCTCTAACTCCACCCAACAAATGAGCTTGAGGGCGTCTTCTTGCTCAGCCTTCTTACGGTCACGCAACAGGATGTGAAAACCAAGGAGGAGAGATCCGCCAGTCAGTAGGGCGCTGATCCAGTGGGGCACTGACCCCAAGTCGAGTGACGGCACGGACCGTAGTATGCCCCGTCTGCGTGAGGCTCGATTGCGGAAGTCGGCGGAACGGCTTTGGGCGGGAGCTGCCATGGGGCGAGAGATCATGGCCCCTTACGCTGGCCGCGAATCGGGCTGGCTCCTCGCCTGCCCGCAATTGCCCGATCGGGGCCATGATCTTGGAGGCTCGCCCCATGGTGGCTGCCTAAAGCCGTGGAGCCGACCGGCCCAGCCACCGCGGGCTACCGTCTCGCATTTGGTGCTCGCTCTAGCCGCGCGGCCGGCGGAGCCGGGGGCCGAGCGGGGCGAAGACAGGAGCGCAGCCCCCGGCGGTGAGCCGGGGCCGCGCGCGGCGAGCGGAGCGAGCCGCCTTTAATGAGGTAGAGAAACCTGTAACAGGCCCCGCGGGCATCAGGTCAGGTCGTACTCGGCCGTAAGCTGTCGGCCCGCCCCCATGAAGTCGGTGGCGTACTCCGTCACAGAACCATGCTGGTCCCAGTAGTAGTTGCTCATGGTTAGGGCGAGTGTGCCCGCCTCGACATCGAGCAGGATGGCCGCGTCATCGGGGACAGGTTGCAAGCACACAACGTCCCGCCGCCGCACGGCGCGTCGCCCGGTGCGATCTTCGATCAGGCCGAACGTCATCTTCGGCAGCTTCTCGGGAACGATCAGCTCGGGTGCGCTCTCGGCCAGTTCCCCTGGCAGCCATGATGTGGACAGAGTGATCACGCCCTCGTCGTCGAGATAACGGCGCTGGCGGCGGACTACTGCCTCTCCCTCCTCCACCCCAAGAGCCTCGGCGACTTCGAGGGGTGCAGACACGAGTCCGGCACTCACGATCTCCACGCGCTCGCCGGGGCGAAAGCCGCTACCGGTGGCCCGTTGAAGTTGCAGGCGGTCGGAACCGCTCGTCAGCTTGCGTCCGAGATCAACGAACGTGCCCTGCGTCGAGGAGCGTACGTACCCCTCCGCCTGAAGCTGCTTGATCCCCTTCGCGGCCGTGGCAGTAGCGACGCCCCACTCTTCGGCAACCTCGGCGATGGACGGCAGCTTGGTGTCCTGGGTGAGGACGCCGTCGACGATCTGCTGACGGAAGTGGTCCGCGATCTGCATGAACGGCGGCGCGGCCCGCTGGACTCGCGGTGTCATTTCTCCTCCTTCGAGCTCGCCTACTAGCTCGCAGAGAAGCCTACCCCTGAATGGGCATTGCCATCGCGTACTAGCACGCGTATACATGAACGTGAGCTAGTGCACGTTCGCCGGGGGCGGCGGCCTACCGCCAAGCAGAATCGCCGTCCCCGGCTCCCTCGAAGGGAGCTTCCATCATGCCCGCCACGCTCACTGCTTCACACACTGCTCTGACCCCGGCCACGGTGGCTGAACTGCCGCAGGTCTCGTTGATCCTCGCGCTGTACGCCTCGGACTACGACCGGGACCGTCACGCAGCCCCCGACAAGATCGCCGCGTTCATCATCGAGGGCGCGAACCGTTGGGGCCTGGAAGAGCTGATCGTTCGGACGTGCCGCCTGGTGACCTTCTGGCAGTACTGCGCCGACCGGGCAGCCACACCCGAAACGTGGTCCGCTCACCGGTCCTTGTTCGACGGCGACCGGATCATTCGTTGCTCCGGCGTCCTGGAGACTCGTCCCCGAGCTATCCGGCGGGCCCTGGTCGCCATGGCTGCTGAGGCGGTGTCCGCATGACTGCCTCGGTGATCGTCCCCCTCTCCGCTGCCGGGCAGGCTCCGGTGCAGCCTCCTGCGTTGCGGGCTCCGGATACGCCGCTGGGTCGGGCCCGGCTGGCGCGAGGCTGGTCGCAGATCAAGGTCGTGCGGGCGCTGATCCTCCTGGCCGATCACTGGGGCTGGGACATCGCGGCGGAGAAGTCGCTCAAGGTCTTCATGTCCCGCTGGGAGAACGACACCCACCGTCCCGGGCCGACGTATCAGGTCCTGCTCTGCACGATCTTCCGCGCGACCCCGGCTGAACTGGGCTTCACCCGTCCTGCGGCTGCGACCACGCTCACCGAGCGTGTGATGGCTCTGGAATCGGTGATTGACGATCTCACCGTGCGACTCGGGGCGGTGGCTGCGTGACCATGCCTGCTCTGTCTTCGGCGGCCGTGGCTGACACTGCGGCCGCCGTCGGCATTGATCCCATGACCCTCATCGACATGCTGCGGGTGGCCAACTCGCCTGGTTTCGAGCGCTGGCAGGAACAGGTGAGGCGGACCGGCGGCTGTGCCAACCCCATCCACTTGAGCGGTCACTCGCGGACTGTAGACACGCGGACGGGGGAGTTCTTCGAGTACTCCACCAGCAGTGAGCCGGGCGGAAGGCTGCGCATCGCGTGCGGCAACCGGCGTGCCTCGCGCTGCCCGTCGTGCGCCTGGACCTACGCGGGGGATACCTATCACCTGATCATGGCTGGCCTGGTCGGTGGCAAGGGCGTGCCCGCCACGGTGGCCGAGCGTCCCCGCGTCTTCGCCACCCTGACGGCTCCCTCGTTCGGCCCGGTCCACAACCGGCCCGACTCCGGCCGCTGCCACTGCGGCACCGCCCACCAGGAGGACGATCCCGCGCTGGGCACGGCCCTCGATCCGGCGACCTATGACTACACGGGTGCGGTGCTGTGGAACAACCACGCGGGAGCTCTGTGGCAGCGCTTCACCATCTACCTGCGCCGTGAGGTCGCCGCTCGTGCGGGTCTGACTCAGGCCGCGTTCAAGGAAGAGGCCCGGGTCTCGTTCGGGAAGGTCGCCGAGTTCCAAAAGCGCGGCGCGATCCACTTCCACGCCATCATCCGTATCGACGGACCGGACGGGCCCGAAACCCCGGCCCCGGCCTGGGCGACGATCGCGCTCCTGGATGATGCGATCCGGGCTGCCGCATTACGCGCTACGGTTCCGGTGGCGGCCGCCGGCCACTTCCCCGCCCAGACGCTGCGCTGGGGAACACAGCTCGATGTGCAGCCCATCGGCGCACTCGACGACAAGGCCGACGTGACCGAACAGGCCGTGGGCGCCTACGTCGCCAAGTACGCCACCAAGGCAGCCGAGACGACCGGCACCTTGGACCGCCGCATCGGAGAACTGCGGGAGCTGGATGGTCAACCCGAGCTGCCCGACCACACCCGGCGCTTGATCGAGGCCTGCTGGGACCTGGACGCGGACTATCCGGAACGGCTGCTCGCCCACTGGTCTCACATGCTCGGCTTCCGGGGCCACTTCTCGACCAAGACGCCCCGCTACTCGACCACCCTCGGAGCTCTGCGCGGCGCACGGGCCGACTGGCGCGCCCAGCAAGAACGCCGCGAACGGGGCCTGCCCGACCTCGACCAGGACGACGACACCGCCGAGGACACAACCCTGGTGCTCGCGCACTGGGAGTACGCAGGGCAGGGCCATACACCTGGCGAATCCTGGCTCGCAGCCTCCATCGCCCATGATCTCAAGCTCAACCGAGACACCGCCCGCGAAGCACTCGCAGAACTCCAAGACGACGTCGGGGAGTGGTGAACATGGCGCGCCAACTCCCTGACCGCTACCTGACCCCGATCGATCTCGCGGACCTCCTCGGCGTCCCGATCGAGACGGTCTATCAATGGCGGCGCAAGCGCACCGGGCCCCGCGGTTTCCGCGTCGGCCGACACCTCCGCTTCGACCCTGAGGACGTACGCCGCTGGGTCGAATCCCTGATGGAAGAGGCTGCCTGATGGCCGGACATGTGCAAGACCGCTGGTACAAGACCACCGCGGGCCCGGACGGGAAGGCGGTCAAGGTCAAGACCGACCGCTTCGGCGTGGGCCTCCGCTATCGAGCGCGATACGTCAGTCCGGACGGCTCGGAGAAGAGTCAGTCCTTCCCCGACAAGCAGAAGCGCAAGGCCGAGACATGGCTGGCGAACATCGAGGCGGACATGTCGCGGGGCGACTACATCGATCCCGACTCAGGCAGAGTGACGTTCGAGCAGTACGCCACGAGGTGGATGACCACTCAAGTGACGGACCCTGCGACTCGAGAGTCAGTGGAGATGCGGCTCCGCCTCCACGCGATACCGCACCTGGGTACTCGCCCTTTGGGCTCGTTCAACCCGACTCACCTGCGGCTGTGGATGAGAACCCTTGAAGACGCTGGGCTGTCGCCTGCCTACCGGCGAGGGATCTTCGCCCATGTCTCGACCGTATTCACCGCAGCCGTGGAAGACCGGATCATCCGTAGCAACCCCTGTAGCGCCCGCTCGGTGAAGGCTCCTCGCCTCGATCCTCGGAAGGTTAAGCCGTGGTCAGCAGGTCGCGTGATGGCAGTCCGGTCGGCTCTTCACGATCGCTACCAAGCCCTGGTTGAGCCTGCTGCCGGATGCGGCATGCGACAGGGAGAGATCTTCGGCTTAGCAGTGGAAGACGTCGATTTCCTCGGCGGTCTCGTCCACGTGGTGCGGCAAGTGAAGCTGTTGCGCAACCGCCCGGTGTTCGCTCCGCCCAAGGGCGGCAAAGAGCGTCAGGTACCGCTGCCTGAGACGGTCGGCTTCGCGCTCGCTGGTCACCTCACGCGGTACCCGGCGAAGGAGATCACTTTGCCGTGGAAGTCGCTGGACGGTCCGCCCGTGACTGCGAGTCTGATCTTCTACAGTCCTGAGGGGCAGTCGCTGAATCGCAACCGCTTCAATCACAGGGAGTGGAGGCCAGCGCTTCGAGCTGCTGGCGTGCCCGCTGGTCGCGAAAACGGAATGCATGCGCTGCGGCACTTCTATGCGTCCGTGCTCCTGGACGCGGGGGAGAGCATCAAGGCTCTGAGCGAGTACCTCGGTCACCATGACCCTGGCTTCACGCTGCGTACGTACACGCACCTGATGCCCGCGAGCGAGACCCGGACCCGGGCCGCCGTAGATCAGGTCTTCAGGAACCAAGACCTTGCGGAAGACGGCCCGGAGACGGCCCAGAAGAGCTCTTAGGCCTCTGACCTGCGGCTATCTCAAAAGCCGAAGTCCTGGGTCCACCAGGGGCCGCCGTCGCCCATGACCACACCGACGCCCATCGTCTTGTAGTCGCAGTTGAGGATGTTCGCGCGGTGACCGTCGCTGTTCATCCAGGAGTTCATCACCGCGGCCGCATCGGCCTGACCACGGGCGATGTTCTCGCCTCCGAGACCCTGGATGCCCACCTGCGCGGCGCGGTCCCAGGGCGAGTCCCCGTCGGGGTCGGTGTGGTCGAAGAAGGCCCGCGTGGCCATGTCCGCGCTGAAGTTCCCGGCGAGATCGGCCAGTGAGTCATCGGGGCGCACCGGGCTGCAGCCCACCTTCGCGCGCTCCTTGTTCACCAGGGTCAGGACCTCGGCCTCGGCGGCCGTCGCGGTGGAGGTGGCGGGCTTCCGCGCGGCGGCGCGGTCGGGGGCGCGCGTCTCGGTGCGCGTCGGGCTCGCGCTCTTCGTCTTCTGCTCCGCTACCGGTGCCTTCGTCTGCTTCGACGGCGTGGCCGACGGCTTGGTCTGCGGCTTGGTCGGCGTGGGGGAAGGGGTCTTCGACGGTGCCTGCGGGCGCGGCGCGGTCCGGCTCGGGGATGCCGAGACGCTGTTCGTCGGCTCGGCGCTGGCGTCGCCCTGGGTCTGCAGCTTCGCGGAGCCCTCGGTGCGTATCTGCCCGCTCGGCTCGCTGTCGCCGCTGACATTGAATGTGTCGCCACCCGGCAGCAGGCCGGACGCGACGGCGACAGCGCCTACCGCCATGGCCGCAGACGCACCGAGCAGCCCGGTGCGTACGGGTATGCCCGCCCGCTTCTTGCGGCGTGCACCACCCCGGTGACTGCGTTCCGTACCGTCCGCGTAATCGTGCGCGGCGGGTGCAGCGGTGGAGCGACGATGGCGTCCCATCTGCTGTGCCTTCCTCATGCTCGACGAAGCTCGACGGTCAGACGTCAAACTCACTCACCCATTCGAGTGAGGCTCATTCCGACGGGACTGTACGCCATGACGCGTGGGGGTGAAGTGCTTCGAGAGCATTTGGGCCGTTACCTTGCAGCCATGAATGATGTTGCACGGCTCACCGCCTGGGTACGCGGCCGCGTACAGGGAGTGGGCTTCCGCTGGTTCACCAGGGCGAATGCACTCGAGATCGGAGGTCTTACGGGATTTGCCGTCAATCTGGACGACGGCCGAGTGCAGGTTGTTGCCGAAGGGCCACGTGAGAATTGCCACCGTCTGCTGGAGTGGTTGCGTTCCGACGACACACCCGGGCGGGTAGACGGTGTCACGGAGATCTGGGACACCCCGCGCGGCGGCTACGACGGCTTCGCGATCCGCTGAGGTAACCACGCAATTTCACGCCGTGAGCGGGGCTGCTCAGATGCCGTCGGCACCTGCCGGCGGCGGAAATTGCCTGGTGGTTGCCAAGAAGGGGTTGTCGTGCCAGGCTGCGGCATTAAGAATGATCTCTACGCCCCCAGGGCCCCGCAGATGAGGCTGTGCCGCATGTTCAGCGGCCATATGCCCCCGGGTTTGCCCGTTGATGTCGGGCGTGATCGTGTTGACCGTCAAACTTTTTGGTGAGACTCTGGAAGCCCCGCGCACCTTAGCTGTTTGGCAGTAAGAACCGCAGTGATATCAGCAGTAACAAGCACTGCCGAGCACCGCGGGTGCGAATCCCTCACGACCCACACCGCATTCGGTCGGTCACTCAGTGTGGAGGACCATCCATCATGGCAAAGGCGCTTCTCGGTTACGTCGGCGGTTCCGACCCGCGACTCCTCGCCGAGATGCGACGGCTTCAGCAGCGCGTCCAGGACCTTGAATCCGAGCTTGTACGGATCCAGTCCGAGAACGACGCGCTCAACGCTGCCGTCGCCAAGCACCCTGGAGAGTCGTTGCTCGACGGCATCGACATCGACGTACCTCAGGCTGAGCCTGCGCTCACCTGAGCCGGCGATAGCTGGAGAATCATCGCTCAAGATGTGCAAGGGACGCTTCGGCGTCCCTTCTTTCTTTGCCGCCCCACCCCGACGGCTCTTTCTTAACGTCTGATGTGCCCTGCACGTTCATGGGTGAAACCGCGAGGGAAAGGTAGAGTCCGGCTGCGTGCACCTCAAGGCCATGACCCTGCGCGGGTTCAAATCCTTCGCCTCCGCGACGACGCTGCGGTTCGAGCCGGGCATCACCTGTGTCGTGGGCCCCAACGGCTCCGGCAAGTCGAACGTGGTGGACGCCCTCTCCTGGGTCATGGGCGAGCAGGGGGCCAAGTCACTGCGCGGCGGCAAGATGGAGGACGTCATCTTCGCCGGGACGACCGGTCGGCCCCCGCTCGGGCGCGCCGAGGTCTCCCTCACCATCGACAACTCCGACGGCGCGCTGCCCATCGAATACGCCGAGGTCACCATCACGCGGATCATGTTCCGCAACGGCGGCAGCGAGTACCAGATCAACGGCGACACCTGCCGGCTGCTCGACATCCAGGAACTGCTGTCGGACTCCGGTATCGGCCGCGAGATGCACGTCATCGTCGGGCAGGGCCAGCTCGACTCCGTACTGCACGCCGATCCGATGGGGCGCAGGGCCTTCATCGAGGAGGCCGCGGGCGTCCTCAAGCACCGCAAGCGCAAGGAGAAGGCGCTGCGGAAGCTGGATGCGATGCAGGCCAACCTCGCCCGCGTACAGGATCTGACCGACGAACTGCGGCGTCAGCTCAAGCCGCTGGGGCGGCAGGCCGCGGTCGCCCGGCGGGCCGCCGTCATCCAGGCCGATCTGCGCGATGCCCGGCTGCGGCTGCTGGCCGACGATCTCGTACGGCTGCGCGAGGCGCTGCGCAGCGAGATCGCCGACGAGGCGGCGCTCAAGGAGCGCAAGGACGCGGCCGAGGCGGAGCTCAAGGCCGCGCTGAGCCGCGAGGCGGAGCTGGAGGACGAGGTACGTCGCCTCGCGCCGCGGCTGCAGCGGGCACAGCAGAGCTGGTACGAGCTCTCGCAGCTGGCCGAGCGGGTGCGCGGCACGATCTCGCTCGCCGACGCGCGGGTCAAGAGCGCCACCGCGGCACCCTCCGACGAGCGGCGCGGCCGCGACCCCGAGGACATGGAGCGCGAGGCCGCCAGGATCCGTGAGCAGGAGGCGGAGCTGGAGGCCGCGCTGGAGGCGGCCGAGCGTGCGCTGGAGGACACCGTCGCGCACCGCGCCGAGCTGGAGCGCGATCTGCTGGTCGAGGAACGGCGGCTCAAGGATGTGGCGCGGGCGATCGCGGATCGGCGCGAGGGCCTCGCCCGGCTCGGCGGCCAGGTCAATGCCGCCCGTTCGCGGGCCGGTTCCGCGCAGGCCGAGATCGACCGGCTGGCCGCCGCCCGCGACGAGGCACAGGAGCGGGCGGTCGCCGCTCAGGAGGAGTACGAGCAGCTCAAGGCCGAGGTCGACGGCCTTGACGCCGACGACTCCGCGCTCGGCGAGCAGCACGACGCGGCCAAGCGCGAACTGGCCGAGGCCGAAGCCGCCCTGAGTGCGGCCCGTGAGGCGCTCACCGCTGCCGAACGGGGGCGTGCCGCCATGGCCGCCCGCCGCGAGGCGCTTGCCCTGGGGCTGCGCCGCAAGGACGGCACCGGCGCGCTGCTCGCCGCGAAGGACCGGCTGCACGGGCTGCTGGGCCCGGCCTCCGAACTCCTCACGGTGGCCCCCGGTCATGAGGTGCCGGTCGCGGCGGCACTGGGCGCGGCCGCCGACGCCGTGGCCGTGTCGAACCCGGCCACTGCGGCCGAGGCGCTGCGGCTGCTGCGCAAGACCGACTCGGGGCGCGCCGCGATACTGCTGGGCGGTGCCCCCGAATCCGTACCGCCGACGGCACATGCGGACGGTGCTGTGTACGCCGCCGATCTGGTGCGCGGGCCCGATGAGCTGATGCCCGCCGTACGCAGGCTGCTGCAGGACATGGTGGTCGTCGGGACGCTGGAGGACGCCGAGGATCTGGTCTACGCACGGCCGGAGCTCACCGCGGTGACCGCCGAGGGCGATGTCCTCGGCGCGCACTTCGCACAGGGCGGCTCCGCCGGGGCGCCGAGCCTGCTCGAGGTGCAGGCATCCGTCGACGAGGCCGCCGCCGAGCTGGAGGAGCTGGCCCTGCGGTGCGAGCAACTGGCCGCCGCGCAGCAGCAGGCCGCCGCCCGGCGCACTGAATGTGCCGCGCTCGTGGAGGAGTTGGGCGAGCGCCGGCGGGCTGCAGACCGCGAGAAGTCCGCGGTGTCCGGGCAGCTGGGGCGGCTCGCCGGGCAGGCGCGCGGCGCCGCGGGGGAGGCCGAGCGGACGACCGCAGCGGTCGCCAGGGCCCAGGAGGCTCTGGAACGGGCGCGGGAGGAGGCCGAGGAGCTGGCCGAGCGGCTGCTCGTCGCCGAGGAGACCCCGGTGGAGGAGGAGCCCGACACGCACGTACGGGACCGGCTCGCCGCCGACGGCGCCAACGCACGCCAGACCGAGATGGAGGCCCGCCTCCAGGTCCGTACGCACGAAGAGCGCGTCAAGGGGCTCGCGGGGCGTGCCGACGCGCTCGACCGGGGAGCGCGCGCCGAGCGCGAGGCACGGGCACGAGCCGAACAGCGGCGTGCGCGACTGCGCCACGAGGCCGAGGTCGCGTCCGCGGTGGCGAGCGGCGCCCGCCAGCTGCTGGCCCATGTCGAGGTCTCGCTGGTGCGCGCCGAGGCGGAGCGGGCCGCGGCCGAAGCGGCCAAGGCCGAGCGCGAACAGGAGCTGAGCGCCGCCCGCAGCCGGGGCCGCGACCTCAAGGGCGAGCTCGACAAACTCACGGATTCAGTTCACCGCGGCGAGGTACTCGGGGCGGAGAAGAGGCTGCGGATCGAGCAGATGGAGACGAAGGCCCTGGAGGAGCTCGGCGTGGAACCGGCCGGGCTGATCGCGGAGTACGGGCCCGACCAGCTGGTGCCGCCGTCACCGCCCGCCGAGGGAGAGGAACTGCCCGATGACCCGGACCATCCGCGCAACCAGCCGAAACCTTTCGCACGCGGCGAGCAGGAGAAGCGGCTCAAGTCCGCCGAACGGGCATATCAGCAGCTCGGGAAGGTGAATCCGCTCGCCCTGGAGGAGTTCTCCGCGTTGGAGGAGCGCCACAAGTTCCTCTCCGAGCAGCTTGAAGACCTCAAAAAGACGCGAGCCGACCTTCTCCAGGTGATCAAGGAGGTCGACGAGCGCGTCGAGCAGGTCTTCACCGATGCGTACCGGGATACGGCGCGCGAGTTCGAGGGCGTTTTCTCGCGGCTCTTCCCCGGCGGCGAGGGGCGGCTGATTCTGACCGATCCCGACAACATGCTCACCACGGGCGTGGACGTCGAGGCCCGGCCGCCGGGCAAGAAGGTCAAGCGTCTTTCGCTGCTGTCGGGTGGCGAGCGGTCGCTGACCGCCGTCGCGATGCTGGTGTCGATCTTCAAGGCCCGGCCGAGCCCGTTCTATGTGATGGACGAGGTCGAGGCGGCGCTCGACGACACCAACCTCCAGCGGCTGATCCGGATCATGCAGGAGCTCCAGGAGTCCTCGCAGCTGATCGTGATCACGCACCAGAAGCGGACGATGGAGGTCGCGGACGCGCTGTACGGCGTCTCGATGCAGGGTGACGGCGTCTCCAAGGTCATCAGCCAGCGCCTGCGCTGACACAACCTTCACAAACTCTTCAACACTTGAACCTGGAGCGGTACATCTGCGCGAAAAAACGATTCAGGATCCGGGGTTGACTTCGAAACTTGAACGAATAGTCTCTGCAGCATCGCTTTTACCTTCAAGTGGTGGCTGACGGGTAGTTATGTGCCACGTGAAGGGCTTGCCCTGCCCCCCACGCCCGGCAACGCAGCCGGACGGCCCCAGGAGTAGTTGTGACCAGCATTGAGAAGCCCCCGGCATCGGGAGCCCGAGAGGCTCATCCCGAGCATCTCGGCCATGTCGTCTTCATTACGGCCGCCGCCGCGATGGGCGGCTTCCTCTTCGGTTACGACAGCTCAGTCATCAACGGCGCCGTCGAGGCCGTCCGGGACCGCTACGACATCGGCTCCGGAACGCTCGCCCAGGTGATCGCCATCGCCCTGATCGGCTGCGCCATCGGCGCCGCCACCGCCGGCCGGATCGCCGACCGCATCGGCCGCATCCGTTGTATGCAGATCGCCGCCGCGCTCTTCACCATCAGCGCGGTCGGCTCCGCCCTCCCCTTCGCCCTCTGGGACCTCGCCTTCTGGCGCATCATCGGCGGCTTCGCGATCGGCATGGCCTCGGTCATCGGCCCGGCCTATATCGCCGAGGTCTCTCCCGCCGCCTACCGCGGCCGGCTCGCCTCCTTCCAGCAGGCCGCCATCGTCATCGGCATCGCCATCTCCCAGCTGGTGAACTACGCCATCCTGCAGCTCGCCGACGGCGAGCAGCGCGGCGTCATCGGCGGGCTCGAGGCATGGCAGTGGATGCTCGGCGTCATGGTCGTACCGGCGGTGCTCTACGGGCTGCTGTCCTTCGTGATCCCCGAGTCCCCCCGCTTCCTGATCTCCGTCGGCAGGGTCGAGAAGGCCAAAGAGGTGCTGAACGAAGTCGAGGGCAAGAACCTCGACCTGGACGCCCGGGTCGCCGAGATCGACCTCGCGATGCGCCGCGAGCACAAGTCGACCTTCAAGGACCTGCTGGGCGGCTTCGGCTTCCTGCCCATCGTCTGGGTCGGCATCGGACTCTCCGTCTTCCAGCAGCTCGTCGGCATCAACGTTGCGTTCTACTACTCGTCGACGCTGTGGCAGTCCGTCGGCATCGACCCGACCGACTCGTTCCTCTACTCGTTCACCACGTCGATCATCAACATCATCGGCACCGTGATCGCGATGGTTCTCGTCGACCGGGTGGGCCGCCGTCCGCTCGCGCTCGTCGGCTCGGCCGGAATGGCGATCGCTCTCGCCTTCGAGGCCTGGGCCTTCTCCGCCGACCTCGTCGACGGCAAGCTGCCGACCACCCAAGGCGTCGTCGCCCTGGTCGCCGCGCATGTCTTCGTGCTCTTCTTCGCCCTGTCGTGGGGCGTGGTGGTCTGGGTCTTCCTGGGCGAGATGTTCCCCAACCGCATCCGCGCCGCGGCGCTCGGCGTCGCCGCGTCCGCGCAGTGGATCGCCAACTGGGCCATCACCGCGAGCTTCCCGAGCCTGGCGGACTGGAACCTCTCGGGCACGTACATCATCTACACGGTCTTCGCCGTGCTCTCGATCCCCTTCGTGCTCAGGTACGTCAAGGAGACGAAGGGCAAGGCGTTGGAGGAGATGGGCTAATCCCCGCTGCCCCTCTCCTCACCACGGAACTGCCCCGGCTCAGCCCTTGAGCCGGGGCAGTACCGATGTGCCTGCACCGGGCCGGCGCGAGGTCGCGGCTCCCGAGCGGTGACTGCCGACGGCTCAGCCGCCCAGCCGGGGGAGCACGCTCTCCGCGAAGAGCTGGATGCTGCGCCAGCCCTCGTCCACCGGCATGCCGCCGCACAGCGGATGCAGCACCAGACTCTCCGCGCCGAGCGCCACGCACTCGTCCGGCGTCACGATCCGGTACACACCCTCCGTGCGCAGCTCCTCGACCGTCGTCGCCTTGGAGCGCACGGCGGAGCGGATGTCCTTCGACTGCCAGGAGGCGTACGTGCGCGCCTCGTGCAGGAAGTGCTTCCCGTACTCGGCCCAGGTGCGGTCCGGGTCATCGCTGACATGCAGGAGGGGCGTCTTCTCGGCGGGCATCATGGTCCAGCCCTCGGTGCCGTATTCGGCGAGCTTGTCCTGGTAGTACGTCTGCAGTTCCGGCAGATGCGCGCTGGGGAAGAAGGGCAGCCCGAGCCGGGCGGCGCGGCGGGCGGCGGCCTGCGAGGAGCCGCCGACGAGCAGCGGCGGATGCGGCTGGGTGTAGGGGCGCGGAGTCACCCGGACCGTGCGACCCCGATAGCTGAAGGGCTCACCGGTCCAGGCCTTGAGCAGCGTCTCCAGCAGCCGGTCCTGGAGCTTGCCGCGGCTGCCCCAGTCGACGCCGTGGGCCTCGTACTCCTCGGGCCGGTAGCCGATGCCCGCGACCGTGACGAGCCGTCCCTTGCCGATCAGATCGAGTACGGCGATGTCCTCGGCGAGCCGCAGCGGATCGTAGAGCGGACCGATGATCGCGGAGACCGTCACCGCGATACGGCGCGTGGAGCCGAGGACGGAGCCCGCGAAGACGAAGGGGGAGGGCAGCCAGTTGTTGTCGGCGCCGTGGTGTTCCTCGGTCTGGATCGTGTCGATGCCGCGGTCGTCGGCGTACGCGGCCATCTCCAGGGCGGCGCGGTAGCGGGCCGCAAGGGTCTCGGGCGCCGCGTCGGGATCGACGAGATTGAAGCGGGCCACTGTGAATGCCATGGGAACGTCCCCCTCCGCCGGGTGGCTGTGTCGTCTCGGGGTCAACCCCCGGCCCCCCGGCCGAAGGCAGGCCGGCGGGGCTGAACGGGCAGCGGAGGCGAACGGTAGCTGACGTAGCGTCAGATGGAAATGGACGCGGGCTCGCCTTCTGCGGTGACGGGCTCGGTGGACTGAGCGGGCCGGGTGCGCGGCAGCGCCGCATACAGCAGAGCCGCGACCGCGGCAGTGACCGCCCAGCCCAGGCCGTTGTGCCCGATCCAGGACGCGCCCAGCGGACCGGCGAACCAGTCGACCTCGGTGAAGAGCAGACCGACCAGCAGCGCGACACCCCACGAGACCGTCGCCTGCCAGGCGAAGCCGCCCCGGTACCAGTAGGCGCTGGTGCGCGTGGTGTCCATCAGCGCCTCGCCGTCGTAGGTGCGCCGGCGCAGCAGGTCCACGCCGAAGACGCCGATCCACGCCGAGAACGCCACCGCGAGCAGCGTCAGGAAGGAGATGAACGAGCCGATGAAGCTGGTCGCCACCATCATCAGCAGGAAGCCGAGGACCAGGCTGATCACGGCGTTCACACTGACCGCCCAGGCGCGCGGGACCCTGATCCCCAGCGTCTGCGCGGTGAAGCCGGCCGAATACATCGACATCGAGTTGATGAGCACCATGCCGACCAGCGCAATGAGCAGATACGGAACGGAGATCCAGGCCGGCAGCAGCTCGCCGATGAAGGAGACCGGGTCACCGGCGCTCGCCAGGTCCGGGCTCGAGACCGCCATCACCGCGCCCATCAGCACCATCGGCAGCACGACGATCATTGCGCCGCCGACCGTCCAGCCGACCATGGCCCTCGAGGAGGCGGTGCGTGGCAGATAACGGGTGAAGTCCGGGCCCGAGGGCACCCAGCTGATGCCGCCCGCCGCGAGGGTGCCGATGCCCGCGACCATCACGGCTGTCGATCCGGCCGGCCTGTCGAAGACCGCGGACCAGTCGGTGTTCGCAACGAGATGGATCAGCACCAGGACGCTGAACGCGCCGAAGAGATAGGTCGACCATCTGCTGCACACACGCAGGGCGTTGATGCCGAGCCCGGAGACCAGGAAAGTGCAGGCGACGAAGAACACCAGGGTGAGGACGATCAGTGCGGTACCGGGCTTGATGCCGAGGAGCAGGTTCAGGACGGTCAGCAGGGCGTACGAGCCGGTGACCGCGTTGATGGTCTCCCAGCCCCAGCGCGCGACCCAGATCAGCGTGCCGGGGAAGAGGTTGCCTCGCTGGCCGAAGACCGCGCGGGACAGCGCCATGCCGGGGGAGCCGCCGCGCTTGCCGGCAACGGAGATCAGGCCCACGATGCCGTACGAGACGACGGGCGCCGTGATCCCGACGATCAGCACCTGCCAGAAGTTCAGACCGTTGAAGACGCTCAGTCCCGCACCGACGGTGAGCAACAGCACACTGATGTTGGCGGCGACCCAGGTGGGGAAGAGTTCGCGGACGTGGCCGGTGCGCTCACCGTCGGGGACGGGTTCGAGGCCACGGGTTTCCATCGCACCTTCGGGCTCGGAGGCGTGTGGCATGGAAGGGGCTCCGTACGAGGTGGGGGGCTCCCGGAGAGGACCGGTCGGCAGCAGGCCAGAACCATCAGCATCGTATGGATCCCCCAAAAGGTGCAAATGGTGCCGAAGGCCCTTGTGGGATCCTCCGAGGCCGCTGCGGCCGAGCGGGCGTGGCCGATACTGGGTGGGTTATGGACATCGTCATCCTTGCTGTAGTCATCGCCCTGGTCGCGGTCGGCGCGATCAGCGGGCTCGTGGTCAGCAGCCGCAAGAAGAAGCAGCTGCCGCCCTCGGCGCCGTCGAGCACGCCGACCATCACTGCCCCGCCCGCCGAACCTCAGGTCGGTGAGGACGCTGCGCCGACGGTCGAGGAGCCGCGCCGCACGATCGAGGAGGTCGACCTTCCGTCGGCCGGAGAGGCCGTCGAGACCCCGCCCGCCGTCGAGGATCCGGTCGTCGCGGCACCGCCGGTCCCCGCGATCGAGATTCCCGAGCCGACCGCCGGCCGTCTGGTCCGGCTGCGCGCCCGCCTCGCCCGCTCCCAGAACTCCCTCGGCAAGGGGCTGCTCACGCTCCTGTCGCGCGACAACCTCGACGAGGAGACCTGGGAGGAGATCGAGGACACCCTGCTCACCGCCGACGTCGGCGTCGCACCGACCCAGGAGCTGGTCGAGCGGCTGCGCGAGCGGGTGCGGGTCCTCGGCACGCGTACGCCCGACGAGCTGCGCGGTCTGCTGCGCGAAGAGCTGCTTCAGCTGCTCGGTACGGACTTCGACCGCGCTGTGAACACCGAGAGCGGTCTGGACACCCCGGGCGTCGTGATGGTCGTCGGTGTCAACGGCACCGGCAAGACCACGACGACGGGCAAGCTGGCGCGGGTGCTCGTCGCGGACGGTCGCTCGGTGGTGCTCGGCGCGGCGGACACGTTCCGCGCGGCCGCCGCGGACCAGCTCCAGACCTGGGGCGAACGGGTCGGCGCACGCACGGTGCGCGGTCCCGAGGGCGGCGACCCGGCGTCGATCGCGTTCGACGCGGTCAAGGAGGGCATCGCCGAGGGAGCGGATGTCGTACTCATCGACACGGCGGGCCGGCTGCACACCAAGACGGGCCTGATGGACGAGCTCGGCAAGGTCAAGCGAGTCGTCGAGAAGCACGGTCCGCTGGACGAGATCCTGCTGGTCCTGGACGCGACGACCGGCCAGAACGGTCTGGTGCAGGCGCGGGTGTTCGCGGAGGTCGTGGACATCACCGGCATCGTGCTGACCAAGCTGGACGGTACGGCGAAGGGCGGCATCGTGATCGCGGTCCAGCGCGAACTGGGCGTACCGGTGAAGCTGGTGGGCCTGGGGGAGGGACCGGACGACCTGGCGCCGTTCGAGCCGGAGGCGTTCGTCGACGCACTGATCGGCGACTAGCCGCTCTGTAACCGGGGCTCCGCCCCGGCCCCGAGTCTCAATCTCCGGCGGAAATCAAGCCCGTCCGGGGGTCCCCCCGGACGAAGTCTGGGGGAGATTGAGGACAACGCCCGAAGGGCGTCCGGGTCCGGGGCGGAGCCCCGGTTGATGGGGGCTCTGGGGGAGGGCGGGTGGGGGGCAAAGCCCGGCGCGGGCGAGACTCGCGCTCAGGGAAACGTGCGGTGGCAGACGTACGCCAGCGTCCCCAACAGCAATCGCGCCTGGGGCGGCGCCGCCGCCCTGTCCAGAGACGGCGGCCGCACCCAGTCCACCGGCCCCAGGCCCGCATGGTCCGACGGCGGGGCCGTGATGTGGCTGCCCGGGCCCAGGCACTGCAGATCCAGGTCGGCGTCGTCCCAGCCCATCCGGTAGAGCAGCTGCGGGAGTTCGTCCGCGGCGCCGGGAGCCACGAAGAACTGGCACCGGCCGTCCGGCGTGGCCGTCACCGGGCCCAGCGGCAGGCCCATCCGCTCCAGCCGCACCAGCGCCCGGCGGCCCGCCGGGGCCGCGACGTCGAGGATGTCGAAGGTGCGGCCGACCGGCAGCAGAACCGCCGCACCCGGCAACTGGGCCCACGCCTTGGTGACCTCGTCCAGCGTCGCGCCCGCGGGGACCTCGGGGGCGAAGCCGAGCGGATGGGCCCCGGGGGATGCGCAGTCCGCCGCGCCGCAGGAGCACTCCCCGGATGCCGCCCGCGCCCCCGGCACCACGTCCCAGCCCCACAGCCCTGTGTACTCGGCCACCACGGTGCACTCCGCGGTGCGGCCGCGGCGCCGTGAGCCGGGCCTGATCTCCCTGATCCCCCGGCTGCCGCCGATCGTGAAGCCCATGCCCCCTCCAACGGGTCGAAATCGCCGGTGGTTACGACCTGAAGTCTTCTCGTTACACAGCGTCGCAATCAGTAAGTACTGGCGGCGCTCAGTGGCGAGAGGGGTGGTGCGGACCGAAGCGCGCGCCTCCGTGTGCACCGCTCCGCTGCCTCCTGATCGTCGTGTGTCAAGTGAATCGCGCCCAGCGGCAAGGGAGTTCATTCGAAGGGGTGGCGAATGGTGGCGTTTCTTGAATCGCCCTCGCTAGAGGGGTGATCGTGGGATTACGTTGAGTACACGAGCCCTTGAGTTCTGCGCACCCGCGGGTATGCCGGAGGCAACTCGGTTTCCCGTTCGAGGGGTGCAACCGCCATACGGACAGCCGTAATTCGCGGCATTCTGGTAGGGATTTCGTGCGACAAGGCCTCAGCGGATGGGAGCGTTCCAGTGGGCGGCAACGGCGCAGGCGGTACGCAGGCCGGCAAGCGCCCGAACGAGCAGTTGAGCTCGTGGTTCGTGCGCAGTGGTTGGTCGAAGGGCGAACTGGCACGTCAAGTGAACCGCCGGGCGCGCCAGATGGGCGCACACCACATCAGCACCGACACCTCACGCGTACGCCGCTGGCTCGACGGCGAGCAGCCGCGCGAGCCCATTCCGCGCATCCTCTCCGAGCTGTTCTCCGAGCGTTTCGGCAGCGTCGTCGCCATCGAGGACCTCGGTCTGCGCTCGGCGCACCAGTCACCCTCGGTGTCCGGGGTCGATCTCCCCTGGGCGGGTCCGCAGACCGTCGCCCTGCTCGGCGAGTTCTCGCGCAGCGACCTGATGCTGGCCCGGCGCGGCTTCCTCGGGACCTCGCTCGCCCTCGCCGCGGGGCCCGCCCTCGTCGAGCCCATGCAGCGCTGGCTGGTGCCGTCCCCGGGCCCGGAGCCGGGAGCGAAGGCACCGGCCGTCCTGCGCAGGTCGGCCCGGCTCTCCAAGCCCGAGCTCGATCTGCTGGAGTCCACCACCGCGATGTTCCGCCAGTGGGACGCGCAGTGCGGCGGCGGACTGCGGCGCAAGGCCGTCGTGGGCCAACTCCACGAGGTCACCGACCTGTTACAGGAGGCGCAGCCCGAGGCCACGTCCCAGCGGCTGTTCAAGTGCGCGGCCGAGCTCGCCGAGCTGGCCGGCTGGATGAGCTACGACGTCGGACTGCAGCCCACCGCGCAGAAGTACTTCGTGCTCGCACTGCACGCCGCCAAGGAGGCGGGCGACAAGCCCCTCGGCTCGTACATCCTGTCCTCCATGAGCCGCCAGATGATCCACCTCGGGCGGCCGGACGACGCCCTGGAACTCGTCCATCTCGCCCAGTACGGCAGCCGCGACTGCGCGACTCCGCGCACCCAGGCGATGCTGTATGCGATGGAGGCCCGCGCGTACGCCAACATGGGCCAGCCGAGCAAGTGCAAACGAGCCGTCCGGATGGCCGAGGACACCTTCGCCGACGCCGTTCTCGACGGCGAGCCCGAGCCCGACTGGATCCGCTTCTTCTCCGAGGCCGAGCTCAACGGCGAGAACGCCCACTCGTACCGAGACCTGGCCTATGTGGCGGGCCGCAGCCCCACCTACGCCTCGCTCGCCGAGCCCGTCATGCAGCGCGCGGTCGAGCTCTTCGGCAAGGACGACGAGCACCAGCGGTCGTACGCACTCAATCTGGTCGGCATGGCCACCGTCCATCTGCTCAAGAAGGAGCCCGAGCAGTCGACGGTCCTGGCCGGACAGGCTCTCAAGGTCGCCAAGCGGGTCCGCTCCGAGCGGGTCAACACCCGGCTGCGCAAGACCGTCGACACGGCGGCCCGGGACTTCGGTGACGTCGCCGAGGTCGCCCACCTCACCGACCTGCTCACATCCCAGCTGCCCGAGACCGCCGAAGCGGTCTGAGGCGGCGCCCACCAGGCCCCGGCCGCGACGCTCACCCCGAACAGCCCGACTCGGCTCCCCTTACGCCAGGTCAGCGGGTGGCGTCGCGGTCGGTTCGTGATGGCGGTCGGCGATGTCGGATTGTGATGTCGGCAGAGGATACTCTCGGCGCCGATCATGAGCGGGCAGTTCATCGCGGCGTAACACGCGCGACCTCTTCGTCACTGGCCAGAAACATCGTGCGGCATCGACCGAAACCGCGCTGCGCCAATCTCAGGGCCCATAACCGGCCCGCCCGAACCGCTCCAGGCTCCGCCCGCACGCGGCCGCACCGACGACGAGGAGACGCCGATGCCTCAAGGCATCTCGACGCTTGCCGCAGACACACCCACGCTGTCTGCAGCCAACACCGGCTTCATGCTCATCTGCTCCGCCCTGGTGATGCTGATGACGCCCGCCCTGGCCTTCTTCTACGGAGGCATGGTCCGCGTCAAGTCCACCCTGAACATGCTCATGATGAGTTTCATCAGCCTCGGGATCGTCACCATCCTGTGGGTGCTGTACGGATTCAGCCTCGCGTTCGGCACCGACTCGGGCTCCATCATCGGCTGGAGCTCCGACTACGTGGGCCTGAGCGGCATCGGCCTCACCGAGCTGTGGGACGGCTACACCATCCCGGTGTACGTCTTCGCCGTCTTCCAGCTGATGTTCGCGATCATCACGCCCGCGCTGATAAGTGGTGCACTCGCGGACCGCGTGAAGTTCACCGCCTGGGCGCTGTTCATCGCCCTCTGGGTCACCGTTGTCTACTTCCCGGTCGCCCACTGGGTCTGGGGCACCGGCGGCTGGGCCTTCGAACTCGGCGTGATCGACTTCGCCGGTGGTACCGCGGTGCACATCAACGCCGGTGCGGCCGCGCTCGGCGTGATCCTGGTGATCGGCAAGCGCGTCGGGTTCAAGAAGGACCCGATGCGGCCGCACAGCCTGCCGCTGGTGATGCTCGGCGCCGGTCTGCTGTGGTTCGGCTGGTTCGGCTTCAACGCCGGCTCGTGGCTCGGCAACGACGACGGCGTGGGCGCGCTGATGTTCATCAACACGCAGATCGCCACCGCCGCGGCCATGCTCGCCTGGCTGGTGTACGAGAAGATCCGCCACGGCGCGTTCACCACGCTTGGCGCCGCCTCCGGTGCCGTCGCCGGTCTCGTCGCGATCACCCCGTCCGGTGGCTCCTGCTCCCCGCTCGGCGCGATCGCCATCGGCGCCATCGCAGGTCTGCTGTGCGCCATGGCCGTGGGCCTGAAGTACAAGTTCGGCTACGACGACTCGCTCGACGTCGTCGGAGTCCACCTCGTCGGCGGTGTCGTCGGCTCGATCCTCATCGGCTTCTTCGCCACCGGCGGCGGCCAGTCCACGGCGGCCGGCCTCTTCTACGGTGACCACAAGCTGGACCAGCTGTGGAAGCAGCTCGCCGGTGTCGGCGCGGTCCTCGCCTACTCTCTGGTTGCCTCTGCGATCCTCGCCTTCCTCATCGACAAGACGATCGGGATGCGTGTCAGCGAGGACGTCGAGGTCTCCGGCATCGACCAGGACGAGCACGCCGAGACGGCGTACGACTTCAGCGGTGCGGGCGGCGGTGCAGGCTCCCGCAAGGAAGTGCCCGCGCCGGGCGAGACCGTGGCAGCCGCAGCTCAGAACAAGAAGGTGGACGCATGAAGCTCATCACCGCAGTCGTGAAGCCACACCGGCTGGACGAGATCAAGGAGGCCCTGCAGGCCTTCGGAGTCCAGGGGCTCACGGTCACGGAGGCCAGCGGATACGGCCGGCAGCGCGGTCACACCGAGGTCTACCGGGGTGCCGAGTACACCGTCGACCTGGTGCCGAAGATCCGTATCGAGGTGCTGGTCGAGGACGACGACGCCGAGCAGCTGATCGACGTGGTCGTCAAGGCGGCCCGCACCGGCAAGATCGGCGACGGCAAGGTGTGGAGCGTCCCGGTCGACACGGCAGTACGGGTGCGGACGGGCGAACGCGGCCCGGACGCGCTGTAACTCAGAAAGGGAGCTGCTGAGGTGACGAGCCTCGAAGAGACGACCGAAGCGGAAGACTCGCGACCCAGCGGCTATGCGGCGGCCCGGCTGCGCCTTCTCAACGAGAAGGCGCAGTCCGGGCCGCCGCGCCGTGCGGCCCTGGCCAGACTGACCGACGACTGGCTCGCCGCGCTGTTCAGCACCGCATGCCTGGAGGCCGGGGTCCGCGGCGCGGCGCTCGTCGCCGTCGGCGGCTACGGACGCGGGGAGCTCTCCCCGCGCAGCGACCTCGATCTGCTCCTGCTGCACGACGGGTCCGCGGACTCGGCCACGCTCGCCGGCCTCGCCGACCGGATCTGGTACCCGGTCTGGGACCTGGGACTCGCCCTCGACCACTCCGTACGCACCCCGGGCGAGGCCCGCAAGACCGCGGGCGAGGACCTCAAGGTCCAGCTCGGGCTGCTTGACGCCCGCCATGTCGCGGGCGACCTGGGCCTTGTCGCCGGGCTGCGCACCGCCGTACTGGCCGACTGGCGCAATCAGGCCCCCAAGCGGCTGCCCGAGCTGGACGAGCTCTGCCGGGAACGGGCCGAGCGCCAGGGCGAGTTGCAGTTCCTGCTCGAACCGGACCTGAAGGAGGCGCGTGGCGGGCTGCGGGACGCCACCGCACTGCGCGCCGTCGCCGCCTCCTGGCTCGCCGACGCGCCGCGCGAAGGGCTCGCCGAGGCACGCCGGGCGCTGCTGGACGCCCGCGACGCGCTGCATCTGACGACCGGCCGGGCCACCGACCGGCTCGCCCTGCAGGAACAGGACCAGGTTGCCGCCGAACTAGGCCTGTTGGACGCCGACGCACTGCTGCGGCAGGTCTACGAGGCCGCGCGCACCGTCTCCTACGCCACCGACGTCACCTGGCGCGAGGTGAACCGGGTGCTCAAGGCGCGCTCCGTACGGCCCAGGCTGCGCGCCATGCTGTCCGGAGGCCGCCGCCCCGAGCCCGAGCGCAGCCCGCTCGCCGAAGGCGTCGTCGAACAGGACGGCGAGGTGGTGCTCGCCCGCGCGGCCAAACCCGAGCGCGATCCCGTACTTCCGCTGCGGGCAGCTGCTGCCGCCGCCCAGTCCGGGCTGCCGCTCTCGCTGCACACTGCACGGCGGCTCGCGGCCACCAGCCGCCCGCTGCCCGTGCCTTGGCCCGCCGACGCCCGCGAGGAGCTCGTCACGCTGCTCGGCGCGGGGGAGTCGACGGTCGGGGTGTGGGAGGCGCTGGAGGCCGAGGGCCTGATCACCCGGCTGCTCCCGGACTGGGAGCGTGTCCGCTGCCGGCCGCAGCGCAACGCCGTGCACACCTGGACCGTCGACCGGCATCTCGTCGAGGCGGCGGTCAAGGCCTCCTCGCTGACCCGTCGCGTCGGCCGCCCCGATCTGCTGCTGGTCGCCGCCCTGCTGCACGACATCGGCAAAGGCTGGCCCGGCGACCACTCGGTCGCCGGCGAGACCATCGCGCGCGATGTCGCCACCAGGATCGGATTCGACCGCGCCGACGTGGCCGTCATCGCCACACTCGTACGCCACCATCTGCTGCTCGTGGAGACGGCCACCCGGCGCGATCTGGACGACCCGGCGACGGTCGCGTCCGTCGCGGAGGTCGTCGGCTCGGTCGGCACCCTGGAGCTGCTGCACGCCCTCACCGAGGCCGACGCGCTCGCCACCGGGCCCGCGGCCTGGTCGTCCTGGCGCGGCTCGCTGGTCGCCGACCTGGTGAAACGGGTCGCAGCCGTCCTCGCCGGCGACGCCGTGGCGGAACCGGAGCCCGCGGCCCCCAGCGCCGAGCAGGAGCGGCTCGCCGTCGAGGCGCTGCGCACCGGCGAACCGGTGCTCTCGCTGCACGCCCAGACCGAACCGGCCGCGGGCGAGGAACCCGAACCCGTCGGCGTCGAGCTGCTGATCGCACTGCCCGACCAGCCGGGAGTACTGCCCGCCGCGGCCGGTGTGCTCGCCCTGCACCGGCTCACCGTCCGCGCCGCCGACCTGCGCTCCATCGAGCTGCCCGGCGAACTGGGCGGGCCGACCGGCGTACTGCTGCTGAGCTGGCGCGTTGCGGCGGAGTACGGCTCACTGCCGCAGGCAGCCCGGCTCCGCTCCGATCTCGTACGGGCCCTGGACGGCTCGCTCGACATCCCCTCCAGGCTCGCCGAGCGCGAGGCCGCCTATCCGCGCCGCCGCGGGGTCAAGGCCCCGCCGCCGCAGGTGACGGTGGCCGCCGCGGGTTCGAATCTGGCCACCGTCATCGAGGTGCGTGCCCAGGACGCCCCGGGCCTGCTGCACCGGATCGGCCGGGCGCTGGAGGGCGCGGCGCTGCGGGTGCGCAGCGCCCATGTCTCCACACTGGGTGCGAACGCCGTGGACGCCTTCTATGTGACGGGCCCCGAAGGGACACCGCTGCCCGCCGAGGAGGCCGTCGAGACGGCCCGTGCGCTGGAGGCGGTACTGCGCGCCTGACGTGAGCCCCCCCCACGGTGCAGACCCCACGGCGTGCGTCCGGATACCCTGGGGGGCACTGTCCGCCTGCCCGCCTAGCCCGAGGATCCGCGACCACCGTGTTCGACACCCTCTCCGACCGCCTTGCCGCGACATTCAAGAACCTCCGGGGCAAGGGCCGCCTGTCCGAGGCGGACATCGACGCCACGGCGCGCGAGATCCGTATCGCGCTGCTCGAAGCGGACGTGGCGCTGCCCGTCGTCCGCGCCTTCATCAAGCAGGTCAAGGAGCGAGCGGCCGGTGCCGAGGTCTCCCAGGCGCTGAACCCGGCCCAGCAGGTCATCAAGATCGTCAACGAGGAGCTCATCGGCATCCTCGGCGGCGAGACCCGTCGGCTCCGCTTCGCCAAGCAGCCGCCGACCGTGATCATGCTCGCGGGTCTGCAGGGTGCCGGTAAGACGACGCTGGCCGGAAAGCTCGGTCTCTGGCTCAAGGGCCAGGGCCACTCGCCGCTGCTCGTCGCCTGTGACCTGCAGCGTCCGAACGCCGTGAACCAGCTGAGCGTCGTCGCCGAGCGCGCGGGCGTCGCGGTCTACGCGCCGGAGCCCGGCAACGGCGTCGGGGACCCGGTCAAGGTCGCCAAGGACTCCATCGAGCACGCCAGGGCGAAGCAGTACGACGTCGTCATCGTCGACACCGCGGGCCGCCTCGGCATCGACACCGAGATGATGCAGCAGGCCGCGGACATCCGGGACGTGATCAGCCCGGACGAGGTCCTGTTCGTCGTCGACGCGATGATCGGTCAGGACGCGGTCAACACCGCGGAGGCCTTCCGCGACGGCGTCGGCTTCGACGGCGTGGTGCTCTCCAAGCTCGACGGTGACGCCCGCGGTGGTGCGGCGCTCTCCATCGCGCATGTCACCGGCCGCCAGATCATGTTCGCCTCCAACGGCGAGAAGCTGGACGACTTCGACGCGTTCCACCCGGACCGTATGGCGTCGCGCATCCTCGGCATGGGCGACATGCTCAGCCTGATCGAGAAGGCCGAGCAGACCTTCAGCCAGGAAGAGGCCGCCAAGATGGCCTCCAAGCTGGCGAGCAGTAAGGGCAAGGACTTCACGCTCGACGACTTCCTGGCCCAGATGGAGCAGGTCAGGAAGATGGGCTCCATCTCCAAGCTGCTCGGGATGCTGCCCGGCATGGGGCAGATCAAGGACCAGATCAACAACATCGATGAGCGCGACGTGGACCGCACCGCCGCGATCATCAAGTCGATGACTCCCGGCGAGCGTGCGGATGCGACGATCATCAACGGCTCGCGCCGGGCCCGTATCGCCAAGGGCTCCGGTGTCGAGGTCAGCGCGGTGAAGGGCCTGGTGGAGCGGTTCTTCGAGGCCCGCAAGATGATGTCGAGGATGGCGCAGGGCGGCGGGATGCCGGGAATGCCCGGGATGCCGGGGATGGGTGGCGGTCCCGGCCGGCAGAAGAAGCAGATCAAGCAGGCCAAGGGCAAGCGCAAGAGCGGCAACCCGATGAAGCGGAAGGCCGAGGAGCAGGCGGCCGCGGCGCGCCGTGAGCAGGCGGCGCAGGGCGGAGCCTTCGGTGTGCCGGCCGGTGAGCCGGGCAAGGACTTCGAGCTGCCGGACGAGTTCAAGAAGTTCATGGGCTGACACTTCGTACGACTCGTACTGCTTTCGTCCGGCTCGTACTGGTCTCGTACTTCGACGTGGGCACCTGCCGAGCGGGTGCCCACGTTGCTTTTCTGGCTTAACGTCCGGATATGAGCAACCCCGTGCCGCCGCGTGAGACCCCGGACAAGCCGTGGCGCTCCGAGGGTGCGCCACCGTCCCCTCCGCCCTTGAAGAAGATGCCCGGCGGCTGGGTCGGACTGGCACTTGCCGTGCTCGTCGTCTATCTGATCGCCAATCTGCTGCTGTCCGCCTTCAACGGCGGTGGTCAGCCGACCGTCCCGTACACGGAGTTCAGCAAGCAGGTCACGGCCGGGAACGTCTCGAAGATCTACGCCAAGGGCGACACGATCCAGGGCCGGCTCAAAAAGGAAGCACCGCTCCCCGGCGGCAAGGGCGACTACATCACGTTCACGACCCAGCGGCCGGCCTTCGCCGACGACAAGCTCTGGGCCGAGCTGAGCAAGCACAACGTCACCGTGACGGCCGAGCCGGTCGTCGTACAGCGCAGCTTCCTGTCCAATCTCCTGCTCTCGCTCGCGCCGACGGCGCTGCTGATCGTGCTGTGGGTGTACATCGCCCGGCGGATGGGCGCGTTGGCGGGCCCCGGCGCGTTCGGGCGCAGGGGTCCGCCGAAGCCGGTCGAGGTCGAGCCGGGCAAGCGCACCACCTTCGACGACGTCGCCGGGATCGACGAGGTCAAGGGCGAGCTCAATGATGTCGTCGACTTCCTCAAGAACCCGCAGGCGTACCGGAGGATGGGCGCGAGGATGCCGGGCGGGGTACTGCTGGCAGGGCCGCCCGGGACCGGGAAGACGCTGCTGGCGCGGGCGGTGGCGGGTGAGGCCGGGGTGCCGTTCTTCTCGGCGTCGGCCTCCGAGTTCATCGAGATGATCGTCGGCGTCGGGGCGAGCCGGGTGCGCGAACTCTTCGCCGAGGCGCGCAAGGTGGCCCCCGCGATCATCTTCATCGACGAGATCGACACGATCGGGCGCGCACGCGGCGCAGGTCTGGGCGGGCACGACGAGCGCGAGCAGACGCTCAACCAGATCCTCACCGAGATGGACGGCTTCAACGGCTCCGAGGGCGTGGTCGTGCTGGCCGCGACCAACCGGGCCGACATCCTCGACCCCGCCCTGACCCGGCCCGGCCGCTTCGACCGCGTCGTCCAGGTCTCGCCGCCGGACAGGGACGGCCGGGAGGCCATCCTCAAGATCCACACCCGGGCCATGCCGCTCGCCGAGGACGTCGACCTGGGCGAGATCGCGGGTGCCACACCGGGGATGACGGGCGCGGATCTGGCCAACCTGGCGAACGAGGCGGCACTGCGCGCGGTCAGGCGCAAGCAGCCGGAGGTCACCCAATCCGACTTCTGGGCCGCCCTGGAGAAGGTCCAGCTCGGTGCGGAGCGCCCGCTGGTCATGCCGGAGGAGGACCGTCGGCGCACCGCCTACCACGAGAGCGGCCATGCGCTCCTCGGCATGCTCCAGCCGGGGGCGGACCCGGTACGCAAGGTCACGATCGTGCCGCGCGGCCGGGCACTGGGCGTCACGCTCTCCACTCCGGACGCCGACAGGTACGCGTACACCGAGGAGTATCTGCGCGGCCGTATCACCGGCGCGCTCGGTGGCATGGCGGCCGAACACGTCGTCTTCAACGTCGTCACGACGGGCTCGGAGAGCGACCTGGAGCAGGTCACCCACCTGGCCCGCGGCATGGTCGCCCGCTGGGGCATGAGCCAACGGGTCGGCCGCCTGACGGCGATCCCGAACGAGGCCCAGCAGCCCTACGGTCTCTCGGCCGCGCCCGCGACGCTGGACGCCGTGGAGCACGAGATGCGGCGCATCGTCGACGAGTGCTACGAGAGCGCCTGCCGTCAACTCCGCGACAACCGCGACCGCCTGGACGCGCTGGCGAGGGCACTGCTCGCCAACGAGACCCTGGACGAGCAGGCGGCGTACACCGCGGCGGGTATCCCCCGTCCGGAGTAGGACGCACGGCTAAGGCCTGCGGCGGGGGGGGAGCGGGCTCAGCGTGTCCGGGCGATCAGATAGCGGAACACGTTCGGCATCCACACCGTCCCGTCCCGCCGCACATACGCCTGCAGCGCCTCGGTGATCTCCTTCTCCACCTGCCCCTGATCCGTCGCCCGTACCGCCGCCGCGTACAGCCCCGTCGACAGCAGTCCGCGCACCGCGCTCTCCAGGTCCGCGTAGCCGAAGGGGCACGCCACCCGGCCCGAGCCGTCGGGCTTCAGGTCCGCCTTGGCCGCGACGTCCTCCAGGTCGTCGCGCAGTGCCGCGCGCCAGCCGCCGCTCGTGCGCAGGCGGTCCGTCAGGCGGCTCGCCACCCGCAGCGCCCCGGACGTGGCACACCGTTCCGGCGGGCCCCAGCCCGTCAGGACCACCGCGCTGCCGTGCTCCGCCAGCTCGACGGCCGCCGACAGTGCCGGTCCGAGCCCCTCGGAGTCGCCGGCCGCGCAGCCGATCGGCTGGAAGGCCGTGATCAGGTTGTACGGCGGCCGCGCCGGATCCGCCGCCCTGGCATCCCCTTCCAGCAGCTCGACATCACTCCCGCCGCTCTCCTGCGGAGCCATCCGTTCCCGAGCCAGCGCCAGCCGCTCGCGGTCCGTGTCGCAGCCGGTCACGCGCGCACCGCGCGCCGCCGCGATCAGCAGCGCGAGACCGGACCCGCAGCCAAGTCCCATCAGCCGCGTCCCCGCGCCGACCTCCAGGCGCTCGTAGACCGCCTCGTAGAGCGGTACCAGCATCCGCTCCTGGATCTCGGCCCAGTCACGAGCGCGTGCACCCGCCTGAGCCGGTGACGCAGTCGCTGCGTGGGGTCGGTGCTGGACGAGCGTTGGTGTCATCGAAAGCGCCCCAATCCGCCAAGAGGTCAGCCGAGCTCTGAAGGACAGCCCCCCCGTGTGCGTACGCCTGCGCGCTCCCCCGTATGCCAGAGAACTGCGCATGCGCCCCCGCGTCCAGGGGTTGAATGGCAATGCTTGCGTGCCTCTGGTGTACGCCCTCGAGACGCAGAGCGATTCACGTTCCGTACCGGTGTCGCCGTACGATGCGCGCCATGGCTAAGGCACCCGTTCTCACGCCCCAGGCGGAAGACTTCCCGCGCTGGTACCAGGACCTGATCAACAAGGCCGAGCTGGCGGACAACGGCCCGGTGCGCGGCACCATGGTCATCCGACCGTACGGATACGGCCTGTGGGAGCGGATGCAGCAGGAGATGGACGCCCGAATCAAGGACGCGGGTGCCCAGAACGCCTACTTCCCGCTCTTCATCCCACAGTCTTACCTGACACGGGAAGCTGAGCACGTCGAGGGCTTCGCACCCGAGCTCGCGGTCGTCACACACGGTGGCGGCAAGGAGCTCGAGGAGCCCGTCGTCGTACGCCCCACCTCCGAGACGATCATCAACGAGTACTTCTCCAAGTGGGTGCAGAGCTACCGGGATCTGCCCCTGCTGATCAACCAGTGGGCCAACGTGGTCCGTTGGGAGATGCGCCCCCGCGTCTTCCTCCGTACGACGGAATTTCTCTGGCAGGAGGGCCACACCGCCCACGCCACCTATGAGGACGCCCGCGACTACGCCGCCCACATCCACAAGGACGTCTACGCGGACTTCATGACCAATGTCCTCGGCATCGACGTGGTGCTCGGCCGCAAGACCCCCAGGGAGCGCTTCGCCGGTGCCATCAACACCCTCACGCTCGAAGGCATGATGGGCGACGGCAAGGCCCTGCAGATGGGCACGAGCCATGAGCTCGGCACCAACTTCTCCAAGGCCTTCAACACCACGTACCTGTCCAAGGACGGCAAGCAGGAGCTGGCCTGGCAGACCTCCTGGGGCACCTCCACCCGGATGGTCGGCGGCCTGATCATGTCGCACGGCGACGACAACGGACTGCGTGTCCCGCCGCGTCTCGCGGCCGTCCAGGTGGTCGTCATGGCCATCAAGGGCGACGAGGCCGTCGCCAAGGTCCGCGAGATCGGCGACCGGCTGAAGGCCGCGGGACTGCGCGTGCAGATCGACGACCGCATCGACACCCCCTTCGGCCGCCGCGCGGTCGACTGGGAGCTCAAGGGCGTACCGGTACGCATCGAGGTCGGCCCGCGCGACCTGGAGGCGGGCACCGCGATGCTGGCCCGCCGCATCCCGGGCGGCAAGGAGTCGGTGCGGATCGACTCGCTGGCGGAGCTGCTGCCCACCGTCCTCGAAGAGGACCAGGCGCAACTGCTCAAGGAGTCCCGCGAACGCCGTGAGTCGCGTACCAGCGATGTGACGACGATCGAGGACGCCGCCGAGGCCGCTGTCGCCGGCGGCTGGGCGCGTATCTCCTGGTCGACGCTGGGCCAGGAGGGTGAGGCCAAGCTCGCCGAGCAGGCCGTGTCCGTACGGTGCCTGGTCGCCGAGGACGAGTCGGTTCCCGACGCCGACGACGCCCCCGGTACTGTCGCGATCGTGGCCCGCGCCTACTGACGCCTCGCCCGCGCCGACCAAGGCGTGGCCGCCCCGGATTCGGGTAGCCGCCCCGGCGTGCGGACCTTGTCTACGCGCTGGGGCGTACGCGCCACTACGTACCACCTTGGTGTGAGCTGTGAAGCTTCTCCACAGATCAGCGCACCCGCCCTCGTCAGGACGCATCAATGGCAACTGACTGGTACGTGCAAATTATTTGGGATGCCCCGGAATGGAACCCGCGAGCGCTTCGGCTCGTTATCACGACGTGAGCACGACACCACCTGTTCTCGCCGCAGAGCTGGCACAGGCGTGGGCCGATATTCAGCGGCACCACCCCGAGCTGCCGGATCTTGCCGCGCCCGAGTCCCTGATCGGAGAGTCCTCGTCCGCCTGCGGCGCCGAGCTCTCCTTCGAGCGACTGCTCCACGAGGCAGTCCACGGCATCGCCGCCGCCCGAGGTGTCCGCGACACCTCCCGCGCCGGCCGCTATCACAACCGCCGATTCCTGGCGATCGCCGAGGAGATGGGCCTGGACCATTCCGACGAGCCGCACCCCAGCAGCGGCTTCTCGCTGGTCACGCTCAATCCCGAGGCCAAGAGGCGGTACCGACCCACCATCGAGAGACTCCAGCGCGCCCTCAAGGCGCACACGGCGGCGACGGCCTCCGACACCAAGCGCAGCTTCCGCGGCCCGGCCGCCCGGCACGGCTCGTCCGGCGGCGGAGTGCGGGTCAAGGCCGTGTGCGACTGCGGGCGCAATGTCCGGGTCGTACCGTCCGTCCTCGCGCAGGCCCCCATCGTCTGCGGCGGCTGCGGCAAGCCCTTCCGTATCCCGGAAGCGGTCGCCGCGGCGAGCTGATGGCTCCCGCCCACGGGGTGGGGCCGCCGGCGGGGCGAAAGCAGGTCAGGGCCGACCCGGCCGCGTTCGCGAGGTGTTTCTCGGTGAACCGGTCGGGTGCGAGCCCGCTGCCACCGTGTGGCACAATGGCTAGCTGTACTCGACAGCCGCACAGGAACCCTCTCGCCTCCGGCTGACGCGTCCATCGGGCACCCGAGTACCGCAACCCCACGTGGCATCTCGTTGTGCCCAACCACGTCAAGACCAGGAGACACCACTTCCGTGGCAGTCAAGATCAAGCTGAAGCGTCTGGGCAAGATCCGTTCGCCTCACTACCGCATCGTCGTCGCCGACTCCCGTACCCGCCGTGACGGCCGGGCCATCGAGGAGATCGGCCTGTACCACCCGGTGCAGAACCCCTCGCGCATCGAGGTCAACTCCGAGCGTGCGCAGTACTGGCTGTCCGTCGGCGCCCAGCCGACCGAGCCCGTCCTCGCGATCCTGAAGCTCACCGGTGACTGGCAGAAGCACAAGGGCCTGCCGGCCCCGGCGCCGCTGCTCGTTGCGGAGCCGAAGGACAAGCGCGCCGCCTTCGAGGCCTTCACCAAGGCCATCGAGGGTGACGAGCCGAAGGGTGAGGCGATCACCCCGAAGGCGAAGAAGTCCGACAAGAAGGCGGACGAGGCTGCTGAGACTGAGCCCTCGGCGTCCGCCGCTGAGTCGACCGAGGCCTGAGCATGCTCGAGGAGGCTCTCGAGCACCTCGTGAAGGGCATCGTCGACAACCCGGACGATGTGCAGGTCGCCTCGCGCAACCTGCGCCGCGGGCGTGTGCTCGAGGTCCGGGTCCATCCCGATGACCTCGGTAAGGTGATCGGCCGCAACGGCCGCACCGCGCGCGCCCTGCGCACCGTCGTGGGCGCTATCGGCGGCCGTGGCATCCGCGTCGACCTCGTCGATGTGGACCAGGTTCGCTGACACGTTGTTGAACACCGGCTCGGGCCGGGGGGCCTACGGGCTCCCCGGCCCGAGCTGTTTCAAGCCACCGCAACAGCAACCATCAATTGAGCAATCGCGACGGCGATGTGCCACATCCGCGAGAGCGGCGGCAGTTCAGCCGGAAAGAGCGGCAGTTCAGCCGGTAAGAGGGGAGAAGCAAGCGTGCAGCTGGTAGTCGCGCGGATCGGCCGCGCCCACGGGATCAAGGGCGAGGTCACCGTCGAGGTGCGTACGGACGAGCCGGAGCTGCGGCTCGGGCCCGGCGCCGTACTCGCCACCGAGCCGGCGTCGGCGGGACCGCTGACGATCGAGACCGGCCGGGTGCACAGCGGCCGGCTGCTGCTGCGCTTCGAGGGCGTACGGGACCGGAACGCCGCCGAGGCCCTGCGCAACACCCTCCTCATCGCCGAGGTCGACCCGCAGGCGCTGCCGGAGGAGCCCGACGAGTACTACGACCACCAGCTGATGGACCTCGATGTCGTCCTCGCCGACGGCACCGAGATCGGCCGGATCACCGAGATCTCGCATCTGCCGTCGCAGGACCTCTTCATCGTCGAGCGGCCCGACGGCAGCGAGGTGATGATCCCCTTCGTCGAGAAGATCGTGACCGAGATCGACCTTGAGCAGCAGCGTGCGGTCATCGACCCGCCGCCCGGTCTGATCGACGACAGTGAGGCGGAGATCGCTTCGCCGAGGGACGAGAACTGATGCGGCTCGACGTCGTCACGATCTTCCCCGAGTACCTCGAACCGCTGAATGTCTCGCTCGTCGGCAAGGCACGCGCGCGTGGGCAGCTGGATGTCCATGTGCACGACCTGCGCCGTTGGACCTACGACCGGCACAACACCGTCGACGACACTCCCTACGGCGGCGGCCCCGGCATGGTCATGAAGACCGAGCCCTGGGGCGACGCGCTCGACGACGTGCTGGCGAGTGGTTACGAGGCGGGAGCGCACGGACCTGTCCTGGTCGTCCCCACCCCCAGCGGGCGCCCCTTCACCCAGGAGCTCGCCGTGGAACTCTCCGAGCGGCCCTGGCTGATCTTCACGCCCGCCCGCTACGAGGGCATCGATCGCCGGGTCATGGACGAGTACGCGAGCCGGATGCCGGTCCACGAGGTGTCCATCGGCGACTACGTCCTGGCCGGCGGCGAGGCTGCCGTACTGGTGATCACGGAGGCCGTGGCCCGGCTGCTGCCCGGCGTCCTCGGCAATGCCGAATCCCACCGGGACGACTCCTTCGCGCCCGGCGCGATGGCCAATCTGCTCGAGGGCCCCGTCTACACCAAGCCGCCCGAGTGGCGTGGGCGCGCCATTCCGGAGGTGCTGATCAGCGGGCACCACGGGAAGATCGCGCGCTGGCGGCGGGACGAGGCACTGCGCCGGACCGCCCTCAACCGGCCGGACCTGATTGAGCGTTGTGACCCCGGCACCTTCGACAAGAAGGACCGGGAGATGCTCTCCATCCTGGGCTGGGCGCCGGAGCCGGGCGGCCGATTTTGGCGCAGGCCCCAGCCCGTGGAAGAATAGGCCGCTGCTGTGCGTCCGGCCGGCGCCCCTGCCACAGGGGGAACGACGCCCGCTCGACGCGGACAGCACCCCGAACCTCATCTCGATCATTCCGCTGATGACCTGTGGCATCGGCGAGGAAGCAGACCACCATGTCTCACCTGCTCGACAACGTCAACGCGGCTTCGCTGCGCGGCGACCTCCCCGCGTTCCGTCCCGGCGACACCGTGAACGTCCACGTGCGCGTCATCGAGGGCAACCGCTCGCGTATCCAGCAGTTCAAGGGCGTTGTCATCCGCCGCCAGGGCTCGGGCATCAGCGAGACCTTCACGGTCCGCAAGGTCTCCTTCTCCGTCGGCGTCGAGCGCACCTTCCCGGTGCACAGCCCGATCTTCGAGAAGATCGAGCTCGTCACCCGCGGTGACGTCCGTCGCGCGAAGCTGTACTACCTGCGTGACCTGCGCGGCAAGGCTGCCAAGATCAAGGAGAAGCGCGACAACTGAGCTCCGGCTCACACTCGCGCACAGCTTCGTCTTAACCGCAGTCATAGGGCGGCCGGATAGGCTCTGCCCTCGATGGACACCGAAGCGAAGCACACCGAGCGCGACCGCTCTTCCGCCCCTGAAGCCGGGGTTCAGGGAGAGGGGTCGCGCTCTGTGCGTTCTTCGCGCCGCTCAGGGCGCCTCGGTCGAATGGGTACGCGTCTGTCCGGGATGTCGCTGCGCAGGGCCGGGCTGCTCGGCGTGGCCTGCACCCTGCTCGTGCTGCTCTTCAGCCACTTCGTGATACAGCCCTTCCAGATCCCCAGCAGTTCCATGGAGCCCACCCTTGAGGTCGGGGACCGAGTGCTGGTGAACAAGCTGGCGTACCGTTTCGGTTCGGAGCCCGAGCGCGGGGACGTCGTCGTGTTCGACGGCACGGGATCCTTCGTACAAGAGGGACTTGAGGAGAATCCGGTCAGCTCCCTGACGCGCGGTGTGTTCGCGACGCTGGGGCTGGCCGAGCCCGCCGAGACCGACTTCGTCAAGCGCGTGGTCGGCGTCGGCGGTGACCGCGTGGTCTGCTGCGACAAAGGGGGCAGGGTCGAGGTGAACGGCGTGCCCGTCGACGAGAGATATCTCCATCCCGCCGACGTCCCTTCAGAGGTCCCCTTCGACATCGTCGTCCCTCAGGGCACCTTGTGGGTCATGGGAGACCACCGGAGCAACTCCCGTGACTCCCGTGACCATCTCGGCGAGCCCGGCGGCGGCATGGTGCCCGTGGAGAAGGTGATCGGCCGCGCGGACTGGATCGGCTGGCCGATCGGCCGCTGGACCTCCCTGGAGCGCACGGACGCCTTCTCCCGCGTACCGGAGGCGGAACGAATGCCGGGCGGCGCCCATGGGTAACCGAGGGCGTCGTGCGAGCCACCGGGCGGACACCCGGCTGCCGACCGGGACCCGGCCGACGGACGGCGGCCGGACGCTGCCCGGACGCGCCGAGCGGCGCAGACTCGCACAGAAGGTCAAGCGCAAGCGCCGCCGGTCGGCCGTGAAGGAGATACCTCTCCTGATCACCGTGGCGCTGATGATCGCGCTGGTTCTGAAGACCTTCCTGGTGCAGGCCTTTGTGATCCCGTCCGGCTCGATGGAGCAGACGATACGAATCCAGGACCGCGTTCTGGTGGACAAGCTCACCCCGTGGTTCGGCTCGAAGCCGCAGCGCGGGGACGTCGTCGTGTTCAGCGACCCCGGCGGCTGGCTGCCGCCGAGTGAGCAGCAGAAGGAAGACCCGGTCGGCGTCAAGCAGGTCAAACAGGGTCTGACCTTCATCGGGCTGCTGCCCTCGGACGATGAGCAGGACCTGATCAAGCGCGTGGTCGCGGTCGGCGGGGACACCGTGAAGTGCTGCGACAAGGACGGCCGGGTCACCGTCAACGGCGTACCTCTCATCGAGCCGTATCTGAACCCGGGAAACGTTCCTTCGACGCTGAAGTTCGAGGTCAAGGTGCCCGCCGGGCGGATCTTCGTGATGGGGGACCACCGGGCCAACTCCGCGGACTCGCGTTTCCATCTCGATGAGAAGGACCGCGGCACCGTCTCGGAGGAGCAGGTCGTCGGGCGCGCGGTCGTCATCGCCTGGCCGATCGGCCACTGGCGCAAATTGGAAGAGCCGGAGACATACGCCTCCGTCCCCAACGCGCGTGCCGGGTCGACCGCAGCACTCTCCGTGTCGAATAGGGTGTCCCTTCAGGATCTGAACGGAATGGTCCTGCTCCCGAGCCCTGCGGAACTCCCGCTCGTTATGGGAGTGGTGGGCCTGCGCCGTCTTCGGGGCAGGCGGTTCGCACGGAGTGAGGAGTGGATGTGGGGGATGTGGCCGTCGGCGCACGATCCGGACACGACGATCCGGAGGAAAGGCCGGGGAAGCTCGCCGAGTCACCCGCAGCCGTGACGGACGATTCGGCGACGCGGACGCCGGGGACGGCGGGAACCATGGACGCCGAGCACACTCAGGACGATTCTTCCGAGGGTGGTTCGTCCGAGAGCAGTGGTACGGGACAGAAGAAGCAGCGATCCTTCTGGAAGGAACTGCCGCTCCTGATCGGTATCGCGCTGCTTCTCGCGCTCCTCATCAAGACCTTCCTGGTGCAGGCGTTCTCGATCCCCTCGGACTCGATGCAGAACACTCTGCAGCGGGGTGACCGGGTGCTGGTCGACAAGCTCACCCCATGGTTCGGCTCGGAGCCAGAGCGCGGCGAGGTCGTCGTCTTCCACGACCCGGGCGGCTGGCTGGAGGGCGAGCCCACCCCGAACACGAACGCCGTGCAGGACTTCCTCAGCTTCATCGGCCTGATGCCCTCGGCCGAGGAGAAGGACCTGATCAAGCGGACGATCGCGGTCGCCGGCGACACGGTGGAGTGCAAGAAGGGCGGTCCGGTCAAGGTCAACGGCAAGGCGCTCGACGAGCCGTACATCTTCCCCGGCAGCACCCCCTGTGACGACCAGCCCTTCGGACCCTTCAAGGTGCCGAAGGACCGGATCTGGGTGATGGGCGACAACCGTCAGAACTCCCGCGACTCCCGCTACCACATGGAGGACGTGAACGGCGGATTCGTACCGGTCGACAAGGTCGTCGGACGCGCTTTCGTGGTGGCCTGGCCGCTCAACCGCTGGGCAACGCTGCCGATTCCCGACACCTTCGACCAGCCCGGCATCAATGCCGCTGCTGCCGCCGCCTCGGCCGCTCCGATGGCGATGGGCGTCGCGGGCGCGCTGCCGATCGTGCTCTGGCGCAGGAGGAGGCTGACCTCCGGGCGTACCGCCGGGTAGGGTGCCGTCCCAGATCGCCGATCCGCGGGGCTGGATTCCCGGGGACCGAATCTCCGAAGTGGGGAGCGCTGGGATGAGCGGAAATGGACGTACGGAAGACGGCCGCGGCCGGCTCGGCAATGCATTGTCGGGTCTGGCCGTGGCCGTCGGCTGTGTGCTCTTCCTCGGCGGGTTCATCTGGGGAGCCGTCGTCTACCAGCCGTACACCGTGCCGACCGACTCGATGACCCCGACCGTGATGGCGGGGGACCGGGTGCTGGCGGAGCGGATCGACGGCGACCAGGTGCGGCGCGGGGACATCGTGGTCTTCCGCGACAAGCAGTGGGGCGACATGCCGATGGTGAAGCGTGTGGTCGGCGTGGGCGGCGACAGGATCGCCTGCTGCGGCGACGGCGGCAGGCTCACCATCAACGACAAGGCGATCGAGGAACCGTATCTGCTCAACAAGGGGCCCGCCTCGAACAGCTTCACGGCGACGGTGCCCGAGGGCCAGCTGTTCCTGCTCGGTGACGAGCGCATGGGCTCGATGGACTCCCGCGTACACCTTCAGGACCCCGGGCACGGGTCGGTGCCGCGCTCGGCCGTGGAGGCGCGGCTGGACGCCGTGGCATGGCCCCTGAACGGCGGCCTGGTGGAGCGGCCCGAGGGATTCGCGGCGCTGCCGGGCGGGGTGTCACAGCCGGGTCCGGTGAAGCTGATGGTCGGGTCGGTGGTGGTCGGGGCCGTACTGATCGTCGGGGGAGCGGCGTACGGGCCGCTCGCGCGGCGGCTGTCACGGAAGGCGCGCAGAGCGTCGGACGGCGGTGGACGCGGGAGCGCCGGGCGCGGGACGGCGGCAGCCGGTGTCGGCTGAGGACCGTGAGCGTGAGGCCGGCGAGGCTGCGGGCCGCGACCTTGGGGACGGCGAGGCCGCGGGACGTGAAAGCGTGCTGCGGAGGGTCGCCCGGGTCGTACTGCTCGATCCGCAGGACCGCATTTTGCTGATGCACGGGTACGAGCCCGAGGACCCGGCCGACCGCTGGTGGTTCACGCCGGGCGGGGGCCTGGAGGGCGACGAGACCCGGGAGGAGGCCGCGCTGCGCGAGCTGGCCGAGGAGACCGGGATCACCGAGGTGGAACTGGGCCCGGTGCTGTGGCGGCGGATCTGCTCGTTTCCGTTCGACGGACGGCGCTGGGACCAGGACGAGTGGTACTTCCTGGCACGTACCGCGCAGACGGCAACCGCCCCGAACGGGCTGACTGAGCTGGAGCAGCGCAGTGTCTCGGGGCTGAGGTGGTGGACCTCCGCCGAACTGTCGGCGGCCCGTGAGACGGTGTATCCGACCAGGCTCGCCGAGCTGCTGCGCACGCTGCTCGACGAGGGTCCTCCGCGTACGCCGGTGGTCCTGGCCCCAGAAGTCGTCTAGGGGACATGAGGCTGGCGCACAATAGGGGGACGCACGGCTGAAGGGGAACATGCCATGAGCGCCGAGGACCTCGAGAAGTACGAGACCGAGATGGAGCTGAAGCTCTACCGGGAGTACCGAGATGTCGTCGGGCTGTTCAAATATGTGATTGAGACCGAGCGTCGCTTCTACCTCACCAATGACTACGAGATGCAGGTGCACTCGGTGCAGGGCGAGGTCTTTTTCGAGGTCTCGATGGCGGACGCATGGGTCTGGGACATGTATCGACCGGCCAGGTTCGTCAAGCAGGTGCGGGTGCTGACATTCAAGGACGTAAACATCGAGGAGCTCAACAAGAGCGACCTCGAACTTCCGAGCAGCTGAGCCTCGGGTGACTGAGTTATCCACAATGCATGGGTTGTCCACCAAGATCCACTAGCGGAGAGCTGAAGCGTCACAGTCGGTGCCGGAGGTGGTGCCGATATGAACGCGACGGGGGCACTGGGGCGGTACGGCGAGGATCTGGCGGTGCGGCTGCTGACCGAGGCAGGCATGACGGTGCTGGCGCGGAACTGGCGCTGCGGGCGGGCCGGTGAGATCGACATCGTCGCCCGGGACGGCGACATGGTGGTCGTCTGCGAGGTCAAGACCCGAAGGGCGGGTCCCTTCGAGCATCCGATGGCCGCGGTCACGCCGACGAAGGCGGAGCGGCTGAGACGGCTCGCCGAGTGCTGGCTGGAGAAGTCCGGGGGACCGCCGCCGGGCGGGGTGCGCATTGATCTGGTGGGGATTGTGCTGCCGAGACGTGGCGCGCCGCGGCTCGAGCATGCGCGGGGGGTGGCCTGATGGGGTTCGCGCGTACGTGCTCTGTGGCGCTGGTGGGCGTCGAGGGCGTGGTGGTCGAGGTCCAGGCAGACCTGGAGCCGGGCATTGCCGCGTTCACTCTGGTGGGGCTGCCGGACAAGAGCCTGGTGGAGAGCCGGGACCGGGTCAGGGCGGCGGTCGTCAATTCCGGCGGCGAGTGGCCGCAGAAGAAGCTGACCGTGGGGCTCAGCCCGGCGTCCGTGCCCAAAGGGGGAAGTGGATTCGATCTCGCCGTGGCCACGGCGGTGCTCGGCGCGGCGGAGCGCATCGACCCGAAGGACATCGCCGATCTGGTGCTCATCGGGGAGCTCGGGCTCGACGGCCGGGTGCGGCCGGTGCGCGGGGTGCTGCCGGCCGTTCTCGCGGCGGCCGAGGCGGGGTACCGGCAGGTGGTCGTCCCCGAGCAGACCGCGGGGGAGGCCGCGCTGGTCCCGGGGATCTCGGTCCTTGGCGTACGGAGCCTGCGGCAGCTCATCGCCGTGCTGACCAACGAACCCGTGCCGACGGAGGCACCGGTCCCCGAGGGCAGCCCGGACCCCATGCTGGCCGGGCTGCTGGTGCCCGGTGCCGGGGTGGGCACGGGGTTGGCGGGGGAGAGTGCGGACGGACCCGACCTGGCCGATGTCGCCGGACAGGCCGCGGCACGCACGGCGCTGGAGGTCTCCGCGGCGGGCGGCCACCACCTTCTTCTGCACGGGCCGCCGGGCGCGGGCAAGACGATGCTGGCGGAGCGGCTGCCCGGGGTGCTGCCACCGCTGACCAGACGGGAGTCCCTGGAGGTCACCGCCGTGCACTCGGTGGCGGGGATCCTGCCCCCGGGCCAGCCGCTGGTGCGCACGCCGCCGTACTGCGCCCCGCACCACTCCGCGACGATGCAGTCGCTCGTCGGCGGAGGGAACGGGCTGCCCAGGCCGGGAGCCGTGTCCCTGGCCCACCGGGGTGTGCTCTTTCTCGATGAGACTCCCGAGTTCTCGGGCAAGGCACTGGACGCCTTGCGGCAGCCGCTGGAGTCGGGGCATGTGGTGGTGGCGCGGAGCGCGGGAGTGGTGCGGCTGCCCGCCCGCTTTCTCATGGTCCTGGCGGCCAACCCCTGCCCCTGCGGGCGGCACACCCTGCACGGGGCCGGGTGCGAGTGCCCGCCGTCGCTGATCCGGCGCTATCAGGCCCGGCTGTCCGGGCCACTGCTGGACCGGGTCGATCTGCGGGTCGAGGTCGAGCCCGTCACCCGCAGCGACCTGCTGGGCCAGGGCGGCCGGGGCGAGCCGACAGCGGTCGTCGCGGCGCGGGTGCGGGAGGCCAGAGAGCGTGCCGCGGCACGGCTGCAGGACACCCCATGGACCGTCAACAGTGAGGTGCCGGGTCATGAGCTGCGTACCCGCTGGCTGGTCGCCCCAGGGGCGCTGGCCGCGGCCGAACGGGACATGGAGCGCGGACTGCTCACGGCCCGTGGCATCGACCGGGTGCTGCGGGTGGCGTGGACGATCGCGGACCTCGCCGGGCGGGACCGGCCGCAGGCGCACGACGTCGACCTGGCCCTTGAGCTGCGTACCGGCATCTCGCGCGGCGCGCCCATGCCGGTCGGCGCGGGAGGGCCCTGATGGAGGGGGAGCGGGCGGGCGCGGGGGAGCCGGAGCGTATCGCGCGGGCCGCGCTGACGAGGGTGATCGAGCCGGGTGACGAGCGCGGCGGGCGGTGGCTGAGCCAGTTCGGGGCGAGGGAGCTGATGGCCCGATTCACCTTGCCGGAGTACTCGAACCACGAGAACGCGGGGCTCGCGGGGATCACCCCGCGGCGGCTCGCGGGCTACCGGATACGGGCGGCGGCGGTCGAACCGCACCGAGACCTGGCCGCGGTCGCAGCCGTCGGCGGCCGCTTCATCTGCCCCGGCGACCAGGAGTGGCCCACCCAGCTCGACGACCTGGGTGACGCCAGACCCATCGGGCTGTGGTTGCGGGGACGGGCCGACCTGCGCAAATGGGCGCTGCGCTCGGTCGCCGTCGTCGGGGCCAGAGCCTGCACCCCGTACGGGGCACATATGGCGGCCGGCCTCGCTTCCGGGCTCGCGGAACGCGGCTGGGTGGTGGTGTCCGGGGCGGCGTTCGGAGTCGACGGCTCGGCGCACCGCGGCGCGCTGGCCGCCGGCGGGGCCACAGTCGCCGTGCTCGCCTGCGGGGTCGACGTCGTCTATCCGCGCGGCCATGCCGAGTTGATCGGGCGCATCGCGGAACAGGGTCTGGTCATCGGGGAGTTGGCGCCGGGCGACCACCCCACGCCGAGCAGATTCATCCTGCGGAACCGGGTGATCGCCGCGCTGACCAGGGGCACCGTCGTCGTCGAGGCCGAGTACCGCAGCGGTTCGCTGGTCACGGCGCGCAGCGCACAGCAGCTGGGACGCTTCACGATGGGCGTCCCGGGGCCGGTTACCAGCGGGCTCTCGGCCGGGGTGCACGAACTCCTGCGCGGGGAGGGTGTGCTGGTCACCGACGCCGCCGAAGTGGCCGAACTGGTCGGCAACATCGGCGACCTCGCGCCGGACCGGCGGGGCCCGGTGCTCCCCAGGGATCTGCTGGATCCCGTCAGCGCACGGGTTCTTGAGGCGCTCCCGGCCCGTGGCGCCGCCGGCGGCGACCAGGTCGCCCGCGGCGCGGGGACGACGACCGACGAGGCGCTCGGCAGGCTGTACGAACTGCACTCGCTGGGGTTCGTCGAACGGCGCGGGGACGGCTGGCAGTTGACGCACAGCCCGAGCCGCGGTTCGAACGCGCGGCGAGGCGGTCCTTGACCTGGAGCATTCGGGTGAAAAGGTGATGCCGATGACCTTTGCAGGCCTCTCGGCGACGCCTCGGGGGCCGGCGCGCGCGGCGCCGGCCCCGGTTCGAAGGTGTGGGCGAGGGCGGATACCCGCAGAGGTGCGTTCCCTCGTCCTTCGCCCACCGCAACACCACAGTCACGCTACGCTCACCAGGTTCCCGGCCCAGACGCTCGTCCCTCTCCCCCCTCACAGCAGAACGGCTCAAGGCAACGCATGCCCCAGCACACCTCCGGGTCTGACCGCGCGGCAGTGCCCCCCGCTGCCCGTGGCACCGTGCGGCCCCCCGCTCCCTCGTCGCTGGACGAGTTGTGGCGGTCGTACAAGGCCACGGGTGACGAGCGGCTGCGAGAGCAGTTGATCCTTCACTATTCGCCGCTGGTGAAGTACGTCGCGGGCCGGGTGAGCGTGGGTCTTCCGTCCAATGTTGAACAAGCGGACTTCGTCTCCTCCGGGGTCTTCGGACTCATTGACGCCATCGAGAAGTTCGACATCGACCGGTCGATCAAGTTCGAGACGTACGCGATCACCCGGATCCGCGGCGCGATGATCGACGAACTCCGTGCGCTGGACTGGATCCCACGCTCCGTGCGGCAGAAGGCCAGGGCCGTGGAGCGGGCCTATGCCACGCTGGAGGCGCAGTTGCGGCGTACGCCCTCGGAGTGCGAGGTCGCCCAGGAGATGGGGATCGCGGTCGACGAACTGCACGCGGTTTTCAGCCAGTTGTCGCTGGCGAACGTTGTGGCCCTGGAAGAGCTGCTGCATGTCGGCGGCGAGGGCGGCGACCGGCTCAGCCTGATGGACACGCTCGAGGACACCGCCGCCGACAACCCCGTCGAGGTGGCCGAGGACCGGGAGCTGCGCCGGCTGCTCGCCCGCGCCATCAACACCCTGCCGGAGCGCGAGAAGACCGTCGTCACCCTCTACTACTACGAGGGCCTGACCCTCGCCGAGATCGGCAACGTCCTCGGCGTCACGGAGAGCAGGGTCAGCCAGATCCACACAAAGTCGGTGCTCCAGTTGCGGGCGAAGCTGGCAGACGTCGGGCGCTGACGCCGAATCGTGCCTGCCTCAACCACGTCATCCGTACAGTGGAGGCGTGCCAAGGATTCGAGCGGCCTCCGTGGCCGAGCACCGGACGATGCAGCGCGGCGCCCTGCTGGACGCCGCGCGCTCCCTGCTGTCCGAGGGCGGCACGGAGGCGCTGACCTTCCCCGCCCTCGCCGAGCGTACGGGCCTGGCCAGGTCCTCCGTCTACGAGTACTTCCGCTCGCGCGCCGCGGTCGTCGAAGAGCTCTGCGCGGTCGACTTCCCCGTCTGGGCGGCGGAGGTCGAGGTGGCGATGCAGATGGCGGACACGGCCGAGGGCAAGGTCGAGGCGTACGTACGCAAGCAGCTGGAGCTCGTCCGGGACCGGCGCCACCGGGCTGTCGTCGCGATCTCCGCCAGTGAGCTGGACGCCGGGGCACGGGAGAAGATCCGTGCCGCGCACGGCGGGCTGATCGCGATGATCGTGGAGGCGCTGGGCGAGCTGGGCCAGGACCAGCCCCGGCTGGCGGCGATGCTGCTCCAGGGCGTGGTGGACGCGGCGGTGCGACGCATCGAACTCGGCGCGGCCGAGGACCCGTCGGCGATCGCGGACACGGCCGTGGCCATGGCGCTCCGAGGCGTCCGCGCCTGACCCCGCGGCCCGCCGCGCCCCGTCGGTGCCGCGCACCGCACCCCTGCCGTTCCCCTCGATCCGGCGTACGCCGGGGCGGATGCGTGCCTTGCGGCGCCGGGGCCGCCGCGTCCCGTGCGCGGCGGAGTCCACGGTGAGCCACAGCGGTCGGGAGCAGGAGCAGTGCCGCGAACAGCACTCCTCCCGCGCTCGCGAGTGCCGGAGCGCGGGCCGGGGCGAGTACCGGAGCGCGGGCCGGCTCCAGCGGCGGGACGCCGAAGACCGGCAGCAGACGGGACGGCGCGCGGTGCAGCAGCCAGGGCGGTAGCAAGGAGAGCGGGTCCAGATAATCCGCCCCGCGCAGCAGACCCCAGTGCAGGCACCCCGAGGCACAGTGCGAAGGACCGGGCTCGACGGTTGCCACCACCTGGCCCGCGCTCACATCCGCGCCCACGGGGAGCAGCGGGCGGACGGGTTCGTACGTCGTGCGCAGCGGTGGGTCACCCGTACCGGTGAGGGTCAGCGTGAGCACCCCGCGGCCGGCGACCGGGCCCGCGAAGGAGACCCGGCCCGGCGCGGGCGCCCGCACCGCCGTGCCTGGCGGTGCGGCAAGATCCACTCCGCGGTGGCCGGGACCGTACGCCGAATCGGGCGGCTCCCAGCCTCGTACGACGACCGGGCGGGGCGGCCCCACGGGCCAGCTGCGGTCGGCTGAGTCGTCGGCCCGGGCGGGGGCCGTACTCGCCCAGAGCAGGGACAGCAGCAGAGCCGGCAGCAGGGACAGGAGCAGCGGCAGATTCAGGGACAGAACCAGGGACAGCGACAGAGAGCGAAGTCGGCGGTACATGCACAGACCGTCCCGCACGACCCCGCACCCGAGTGGATCATGGTCCCGATCTGTGGAGTACCGACCAGTTGTGGACAGCGCCGTCACCCGACACCGCGCCGGTCCCGTACACTTCTTCTGGCGATCCGGGTCACCGGGTCGACTTCGCACGCCCCGCCACCACATCCTCTTCAGGTCGGTGGCCGCGCTCCTCGGTCCCTTGTGGCACGGCGCGTCGGGGCGTCAGGACATAACCGAGAATCCAAGGAGATACGGCCATGGCCGTCGTCACGATGCGGGAGCTGCTGGAAAGCGGCGTCCACTTCGGTCACCAGACCCGTCGTTGGAACCCGAAGATGAAGCGCTTCATCTTCACGGAGCGCAACGGCATCTACATCATCGACCTGCTCCAGTCGCTGTCGTACATCGACCGCGCCTACGAGTTCGTCAAGGAGACCGTCGCCCACGGCGGCTCCATCATGTTCGTCGGCACCAAGAAGCAGGCCCAGGAGGCCATCGCCGAGCAGGCGACGCGCGTTGGTATGCCGTACGTCAACCAGCGTTGGCTGGGCGGCATGCTCACCAACTTCTCCACCGTCTACAAGCGCCTTCAGCGTCTGAAGGAGCTCGAGCAGATCGACTTCGAGGATGTGGCCGCGTCCGGCCTCACCAAGAAGGAGCTCCTGGTCCTCTCCCGCGAGAAGGCCAAGCTGGAGAAGACCCTCGGTGGTATCCGCGAGATGCAGAAGGTGCCGAGCGCCGTCTGGATCGTCGACACCAAGAAGGAGCACATCGCCGTCGGTGAGGCGCGCAAGCTCCACATCCCGGTCGTCGCGATCCTGGACACCAACTGCGACCCCGACGAGGTCGACTACAAGATCCCGGGCAACGACGACGCGATCCGCTCCGTCACCCTGCTCACCCGCGTGATCGCCGACGCCGTCGCCGAGGGCCTCATCGCCCGTTCCGGCGTCGCCACCGGTGACTCCAAGCCGGGCGAGAAGGCCGCCGGCGAGCCGCTCGCCGAGTGGGAGCGCGACCTCCTCGAGGGCGAGAAGAAGGCCGACGACGCCGAGGCTCCGGCCGCCGCCGAGGCCGAGAAGCCGGCCGAAGCCGCTGCTGAGGCTCCGGCTGCTGAGGCTCCGGCCGCTGAGGCCCCGGCTGCCGAGGCGCCGGCCGCGGACGCCGAGCAGGCCTGACCTCACAGGTTCGGTAGTTGACGGCGGGGGACGGTGCCACAAGCACCGGCCCCCGTCGCTCACCCGTAGATCTTCGACTTTCGACTTTCGAGAGAGATTCAAAGGACATGGCGAACTACACCGCCGCTGACGTCAAGAAGCTCCGCGAGCTCACCGGCGCCGGCATGATGGACTGCAAGAAGGCGCTCGACGAGGCCGAGGGCAACGTCGACAAGGCCGTCGAGGCTCTGCGCATCAAGGGCCAGAAGGGCGTCGCCAAGCGCGAGGGCCGCTCCGCCGAGAACGGCGCCGTCGTCTCCCTGATCGCCGACGACAACACCTCCGGTGTCATCCTCGAGCTGAAGTGCGAGACGGACTTCGTCGCCAAGGGTGAGAAGTTCCAGGCCGTCGCCGGTGCGCTCGCCGCGCACGTCGCCGCGACCTCTCCGGCCGACCTCGACGCGCTGCTCGCCTCCGAGATCGAGGCCGGCAAGACCGTCCAGGCTTACGTCGACGAGGCCAACGCCAACCTCGGCGAGAAGATCGTCCTGGACCGCTTCGCGCAGTTCTCCGGTGCCTATGTCACGGCGTACATGCACCGCACCATGCCTGACCTCCCGCCGCAGATCGGTGTCCTTGTCGAGCTCGACAAGGAGAACGCCGAGGTCGCCAAGGGTGTCGCGCAGCACATCGCCGCCTTCGCGCCGAAGTACCTCTCCCGCGAGGACGTCCCGGCCGAGGTCGTCGAGACCGAGCGCCGCGTCGCCGAGGAGACCACGCGCGCCGAGGGCAAGCCCGAGGCCGCCCTCCCGAAGATCGTCGAGGGGCGTGTCAACGGCTTCTTCAAGGAGGCCACGCTCCTTGGCCAGCCGTACGCGCTCGACAACAAGAAGTCCGTCCAGCAGATCCTGGACGAGGCCGGTGTCAGCCTGAAGCGCTTCGCGCGCATCAAGGTCGGCATCTGAGCCGGTACGCGATCGACGCCGGAGCCCGCTAGGGTTCCTTACGCAGTCGCCGGTCGCGCTCGCACCGGACGACCGCAGATCTGACGAGGAGGCCATTGCCGACAGGGACAACAAACACCCCACGGCAATGGCCTTCTTCGTATGTGCACGAGGAGATCCCCATGAACAAGGGCGCGGACGCCAATCAGGCTGCCGACGACAAGAGCGACCACGACGCCAAGAACGCCGGGCGCTTCATGCTGAAGCTGTCCGGTGAGGCCTTCGCCGGCGGCGGCGGCCTCGGCGTCGACCCCGACGTCGTACACGCCATCGCGCGCGAGATCGCCGCGGTGGTCCGCGACGGCGCTCAGATCGCGGTCGTCATCGGCGGCGGCAACTTCTTCCGCGGGGCCGAGCTCCAGCAGCGCGGGATGGACCGGGCCCGCTCGGACTACATGGGCATGCTCGGTACGGTGATGAACTGCCTCGCCCTCCAGGACTTCCTGGAGAAGGAAGGCATCGACTCCCGCGTCCAGACCGCCATCACGATGGGGCAGGTCGCGGAGCCGTACATCCCGCTGCGTGCGGTACGGCACCTGGAGAAGGGCCGGGTCGTCATCTTCGGCGCCGGTATGGGGATGCCGTACTTCTCCACCGACACCACCGCGGCGCAGCGCGCCCTGGAGATCGACGCCGAGGCCCTGCTGATGGGCAAGAACGGCGTCGACGGGGTCTACGACTCCGACCCCAAGACCAACCCGGACGCGGTGAAGTTCGACGCGCTGGAGTACGGCGAGGTGCTCTCCCGCAACCTCAAGGTCGCCGACGCCACCGCCATCACGCTCTGCCGCGACAACGCTCTTCCGATCCTCGTCTTCGAACTGCTCACCGAGGGCAATATCGCTCGGGCCGTCAAGGGTGAGAAGATCGGCACGCTCGTGAGCGACCAGGGCACCAGGGCCTGACCCGGGGGTCGTCCCTCGAGGGATGGACAAAGTCCTGCCGGTCGGACACCGTGCAGGGAAGACGCGACGCAGGTTCCGCCGGCCCAGTCGAACGCCGGGCCTACTCAAGACACGCAGGAGCAAGTGGTGATCGAAGAGACCCTCCTCGAGGCCGAGGAGAAGATGGAGAAGGCCGTCCTGGTCGCCAAGGATGACTTCGCCGCGATCCGCACCGGACGTGCGCACCCGGCGATGTTCAACAAGATCGTGGCGGACTACTACGGTGCGCTGACCCCGATCAACCAGCTGGCCTCGTTCTCGGTACCCGAGGCGCGGATGGCCGTGGTGACACCGTTCGACAAGAGCGCGCTGCGCAATATCGAGCAGGCGATCCGTGACTCCGACCTCGGCGTCAACCCGAGCAACGACGGCAATATCATCCGGGTGGTCTTCCCGGAGCTGACGCAGGACCGCCGCAAGGAGTTCATCAAGGTCGCCAAGACCAAGGCCGAGGACTCCAAGATCTCGATCCGCTCCGTGCGCCGCAAGGCCAAGGAGACGATCGACAAGTTCATCAAGGACGGCGAGGTCGGCGAGGACGAGGGCCGCCGCGCCGAGAAGGAGCTCGACGACACCACCGCGAAGTACGTCTCGCAGGTGGACGAGCTGCTCAAGCACAAGGAAGCCGAGCTGCTCGAGGTCTGATGAACGACTCTTCCTGGGGGGCCCCGCCGAGAGCCGGTTACTGGGGGCCGCCCGACCAGGGGCCTGCCCCGGCGGGTCCCGCATACGATGAGCATGACGCACAGCAGACTCGGCCCATGCCCATCGTGCCGGACTTTCCCGACGCAGGTAGAGACGCCGAAGACCGTAACGACCGCGACCAGAGCAGCGATCGCGACCGGGGGGCCGCTCGGCTGAGTGGCCCCCTGTTCCGCGACGAGATTCCGCAGGAGCCCATGCCCACCCCGCCGCCGGCGTCCGAGCCGCCGCAGAAGAAGCGGGCGGGCCGTGATCTGCGCGCGGCCATAGGGGTCGGCGTCGGGCTCGGCGTGGTGATCGTGGCGTCCCTCTTCGTCGTCAAGGCCGTGTTCGTCGGCGTGATAGCGGTCGCCGTCGTGGTCGGCCTGTGGGAACTCACCTCGCGGCTCGAGGAGCGCAAACAGATCAAGGCCCCGCTGGTGCCGCTCGCGGTCGGCGGCGCGGCGATGGTGGTGGCCGGGTATGTGCGCGGTGCGGACGGCGCCTGGGTCGCAATGGCGCTCACGGCGCTCGCGGTGCTGGTCTGGCGGATGACGGAGCCCCCCGAGGGCTATCTCAAGGACGTCACGGCGGGCGTCTTCGCCGCGTTCTACGTTCCCTTCCTGGCGACGTTCGTCGCGATGATGCTCACCGCGGACGACGGGCCGCAGCGGGTGCTCACCTTCCTGGTGCTGACGGTGGTCAGTGACACGGGTGCGTACGCCGTCGGCTGGCGCTTCGGGAAGCACAAGCTGGCTCCGCGCATCAGTCCGGGGAAGACCAGGGAGGGTCTGCTCGGCGCCGTGGCGTTCGCGATGGTGGCGGGCGCGCTGTGCATGCAGTTCGTCATCGACGACGGCACCTGGTGGCAGGGCCTGCTGCTCGGCCTCGCGGTCGCGGTCAGCGCCACACTGGGCGACTTGGGCGAGTCGATGATCAAGCGGGACCTGGGCATCAAGGACATGGGCACGCTGCTGCCGGGGCATGGCGGCATCATGGACCGGCTGGACTCGCTGCTGCCCACGGCTCCGGTCGTATGGCTGCTGATGGTGATCTTCGTAGGCGGCGGCTGACCTGCGCGTTTATGCGTCAGGGGCTGGTTGTCCACAGGGCGGCCGGCCCCTCTTCGTATCTCTGCGACACTGGTAGGACCATGCCCAAGCCCGGAGAACTCACTTTCGTCGCGCCCCGCGGAGCCAAAAAGCCGCCGCGGCACCTCGCCGACCTCACACCCGCCGAGCGCAAGGACGCCGTCGCCGCGATCGGCGAGAAGCCGTTCCGCGCCAAGCAGCTCTCGCAGCACTACTTCGCGCGGTACGCCCACGACCCCGCCCAGTGGACCGACATCCCCGCCACCGCGCGCGAGAAGCTCGCCACTGAGCTGCTGCCCGATCTGATGTCCGTCGTACGGCACATCTCGTGCGACGACGACACCACCCGCAAGACCCTGTGGCGCCTGCACGACGGCACCCTCGTCGAGTCCGTGCTGATGCGTTACCCGGACCGGGTGACCATGTGCATCTCGTCGCAGGCCGGCTGCGGGATGAACTGTCCCTTCTGTGCCACCGGGCAGGCCGGGCTCGACCGCAATCTTTCGACCGCCGAGATTGTGCACCAGATCGTCGACGGCATGCGCGCCCTGCGCGACGGCGAGGTTCCGGGAGGCCCCGCGCGGCTGTCCAACATCGTCTTCATGGGCATGGGCGAGCCGCTCGCCAACTACAAGCGGGTCGTCGGCGCGGTCCGCCGGCTCACCGACCCCGAGCCCGACGGCCTCGGGCTCTCGCAGCGCGGGATCACCGTCTCCACCGTCGGCCTCGTGCCCGCGATGCTGCGCTTCGCCGACGAGGGCTTCAAATGCCGTCTCGCCGTCTCGCTGCACGCGCCGGACGACGAGCTGCGCGACACCCTGGTCCCGGTCAACACGCGCTGGAAGGTGCGGGAGGTGCTGGACGCCGCCTGGGAGTACGCGGAGAAGTCGGGCCGCCGTGTCTCCATCGAGTACGCGCTGATCAGGGATATCAACGATCAGGCATGGCGGGGCGATCTGCTGGGACGCATGCTCAAGGGCAGGCGGGTCCATGTGAACCTGATCCCGCTCAACCCGACGCCCGGTTCGAAGTGGACGGCATCCCGTCCCGAGGACGAGAAGGCGTTCGTGGAGGCCATCGCGGCCCACGGTGTGCCCGTGACCGTACGGGACACCCGTGGCCAGGAGATCGACGGAGCGTGCGGACAGCTGGCCGCCTCCGAGCGCTGACCTTGTAACCTGGCCTCGAAACATCTGCATATTCCGACAGGGGAGCGCCACAGCGCTGAGAGTGCGGTGCCAGTCACACCGCAGACCCTCTGAACCTTGCCCAGGTCATTCTGGGTAGGAAGTTCGGTCGTTACTCAAGCTGTTGCGCCCTGCCCGGATCCTGCCTCAGGACCGGGCAGGGCCGCGTCTCTTCCTGGTCATCTCCAGGAGGAATCTCAGTGAGCACCACCAAGAAGATCACGGTCACGGCGCTCGCCGCGGCCCTGGGCGTCAGTACGCTCGCGGCCTGCGGCAGCGAGCAGCCCAAGGGCTCCGCGTCCGACCGCCCGAAGCAGAAGACCGTGACGCTGGTCAGTCATGACTCGTTCGTCGCCTCCGCGTCCGTGCTGAAGCAGTTCACCAAGGAGACCGGCTACACGGTCAAGGTCCTCAAGAGCGGTGACGCGGGCGCCGCCCTGAACAAGGAGATCCTCACCAAGGGCTCTCCGCAGGGCGATGTCTTCTTCGGCGTCGACAACACCCTGCTCTCGCGCGCCCTCGACAACGGCTTGTTCACGCCCTACGAGGCCAAGGGCCTGGCCCAGGTGCCCGACGAGGTGCAGCTCGACAAGGACAAGCACCGCGTTACGCCTGTCGACACCGGCGACATCTGCGTCAACTACGACAAGAAGTACTTCGCGGACAAGAAGCTGGCCCCGCCGCAGTCCTTCGACGACCTGATCAAGCCCGAGTACAAGAACCTGCTGGTCACGGAGAATGTCGCGACCTCCTCGCCCGGTCTCGGCTTCCTGCTCGGCTCGGTCGGCAAGTACGGCGAGGACGGCTGGCAGGACTACTGGAAGAAGCTGAAGGCCAACGGCGTCAAGGTCGTCGACGGCTGGGAGCAGGCGTACAACGAGGAGTTCTCCGGCTCGGCGGGCGGCAAGAAGGCCAAGGCGGACCGGCCGCTGGTCGTCTCGTACGCATCCAGCCCGCCCGCCGAGGTGCTCTTCGCCAAGCCGCAGCCGGCCCAGGCGCCCACCGGCGTCTCGACCGGAACCTGCTTCCGCCAGACAGAGTTCGCCGGTCTCCTCAAGGGCGCCAAGAACGAGGAGGGCGGCAAGGCACTCCTGGACTTCCTGATCTCCAAGCAGTTCCAGGAGGACATGCCGCTCAACATGTTCGTCAACCCGGTGGTGAAGGGGGCGAAGGTGCCCGAGCTGTTCACCAAGTTCGGCGCGGTCGTCGACAAGCCGGAGACCGTCGCTCCCGACAAGATCGCCAAGAACCGTGAGCAGTGGGTCCAGTCATGGTCCTCGCTCGTAGTGAAGTAACGAAGTCCGTCCGCGGGAGCGCGCCGGGCGCGCTCCGCGGGAACGCGGCGCGGCTCGGGCTGATGGTCGTGCCCGTCGCGTTCTTCGCGGTCTTCTTCGCCTATCCCGTCAGCGCGATCGTCGGCCGCGGCCTCCAGATCGACGGAGTGTGGCAGTTCGGGCGGATCGGCGAGGTGATAGGCCGCGCCGACATCCAGCACGTGCTGTGGTTCACCACCTGGCAGGCGCTCGCCTCGACGGCGATCACCATGGTGATCGCGCTGCCCGGCGCGTATGTCTTCGCCCGCCTCGACTTTCCCTTCAAGCGGCTGCTGCGCGCGGTGGTCACCGTTCCGTTCGTGCTGCCGACCGTCGTCGTCGGCACGGCGTTCCTGGCGCTCCTCGGACGCGGCGGGCTGCTCGACGAGCTGTGGGGCATCAGGCTCGACACCACGGTGTGGGCGATTCTGCTCGCGCACGTCTTCTTCAACTACGCAGTGGTCGTACGGACCGTGGGCGGTCTGTGGTCGCAGCTCGACCCGCGGCAGGAGGAGGCCGCCCGGGTGCTCGGAGCCGGGCGCTTCGCCGCCTGGCGAAGGGTGACGCTGCCGGCGCTCGGGCCCGCCGTCGCCGCTGCCGCGCTGATGGTCTTCCTCTTCACCTTCACCTCCTTCGGCGTCGTACAGATCCTCGGCGGGCCGACCTTCGCCACGCTCGAGGTGGAGATCTACCGTCAGACCGCCCAACTGCTGGATCTGTCCACGGCGGCCGTGCTCTCCCTGCTGCAGTTCGCCGCGGTCGGAGCCATCCTCGCCGTGCACGCGTGGACGGTGCGGCGGCGGGAGAGCGCGCTGAAGCTGGTGGACCCGGCGGGGACCGCGCGGCGGCCGCGGGGCGCGGGCCAGTGGGCGCTGCTCGGCGGGGTACTCGCCACGATCCTGCTGCTGGTGCTCGTACCGCTCGGCGTCCTGGTCGAGCGCTCGCTCGACGGGCCCGGCGGCTACGGCTTCGGCTACTTCCGGGCGCTCACTTCCAGTGATGCGAGCGGCGGCACGTTCCTCGTACCGCCCATCGAGGCCGTGGCGAACTCGCTGGAGTACGCACTGGTCGCGACCGGCATCGCGCTGGCCGTCGGCGGACTCGCCGCGGCCGCGCTCACGCGGAAGGCCGGGCGGCTGGTGCGCGGCTTCGACGCACTGCTGATGCTGCCGCTCGGGGTGTCCGCCGTGACCGTCGGCTTCGGCTTTCTGATCACTCTCGACAAGCCGCCGCTCGATCTGCGGGCCTCGTGGATCCTGGTGCCGCTCGCCCAGGCGCTGGTCGGCGTCCCCTTCGTCGTACGCACGATGCTGCCCGTCCTGCGGGCGGTCGACGAACGGCTGCGCGAGGCCGCGGCGGTCCTCGGCGCGTCTCCGCTACGGGTGTGGCGGGAGGTCGACCTGCCGATGGTGCGACGGGCGCTGCTGGTCGCAGCGGGCTTCGCCTTCGCCGTGTCGCTGGGCGAGTTCGGCGCGACCGTCTTCATCGCCAGGCCCGACAATCCGACGCTGCCGGTCGCCGTGGCCCGTCTGCTCGGCCGTCCCGGTGAGCTCAACTACGGTCAGGCGATGGCCCTTTCGACCATCCTGATGGTCGTCTGCGCGGCCGCGCTGCTGCTGCTCGAACGTATCCGGCCCGACCGTTCAGGGGAGTTCTAAATGCTGATGCTGCAGGACGCGACCGTACGGTTCGGGGCAAGGGCGGCGCTCGACGCGGTGGATCTGGAGGTCGCCGACCACGAGATCGTGTGCGTGCTGGGACCCAGCGGCAGCGGCAAGTCCACGCTGCTGCGCGCCGTCGCCGGACTGCAGCGCCTGGACGGCGGCCGGGTGCTGCTCGGCGGCGCCGACCAGGCGGGAGTGAGCGTGCACCGGCGCGGAGTGGGCCTGATGTTCCAGGACCACCAGCTCTTCCCGCAGCGCGACGTGGGCGGAAATGTGGCCTTCGGACTCCGTATGCGCGGCATGGGCCGACGCGAACAGGCCGACCGCGTGGCCGAGTTGCTGGAGCTCGTCGGGCTGCCCGGCGCGCAGCGCCGGGCCGTGGCCTCGCTCTCCGGCGGCGAGCAGCAGCGGGTTGCGCTGGCCAGGGCGCTGGCGCCCGAGCCCCGGCTGCTGATGCTGGACGAGCCGCTCGGCCAGCTGGACCGAGGGCTGCGCGAACGCCTCGTCGTCGAACTGCGCGAGCTCTTCGGACGGTTGGGCACCACCGTCCTCGCCGTCACCCACGACCAGGGCGAGGCCTTCGCGCTCGCCGACCGGGTGGTCGTCATGCGCGACGGCCGGATCGCCCAGGCGGGCACACCGCTCGATGTCTGGCAACGGCCCGCCTCGGCATTCGTGGCGCGCTTCCTCGGCTTCGACAATGTGGTGGCGGCGACGGTGAGCGGCGCCGCGGCGGACACGGTGTGGGGCAAGATCCCGGTGCCGGACGATGCGCGGCAGGGCGAGTGCAAGGTGCTGGTCAGGCCCGCGGGCGTACGGGTCGGCGACGCCGCGGAGGGGCTGCCCTGCACGGTCGAAGGGCTTACGTTCCGGGGCAACCACGTCGCCGTACGGCTGCGGCCTGCCGACGGACCGCCGCTGGAGGCGGAGTGCTCCCTGCGTGACGCGCCGCTGGAAGGTGCGCTGGTCGGGGTGACCTTCGCCGCCGACGACGTGGTGGTGCTCGACTGACCCGCTTCAGGCAAGAGTCGGGGAGCAGTCAACAGTAAAGGGAACAGTCAACAGTCAGGGAACAGTGACGATGAGCAGCTGGCCGTGCGCGGTCAGGGGCTGGGCGTCGACCAGACTGCGCACCCAGCTGACGACGGCGTACCGCCCCGAGCGCATCGGCATCCGCAACGTCACCTCCCGTCCCGGCGAGAGCGGCGGAGTGCCGAGCGCACCCGCGAAGTCGAACGGCGGGATGCTCGTCCCACCCCTGAAGAACGCCACGATGTCCGCCTCGGTGACCGAGTCGTCGACGATGGGATAGAAGCGAGCCTCGTCGACGTGCTCGCGCATGGCATTCACATAGCGGAGGGGCTGCTCGGAAAGGACCCGGCCGCGCAGCGCGAAGCGCGGGGCACCGCCGTCGGATTCGAGGGCCGTCAGAGTGCCGCAGGGGCGCGGCGGCCCGCTGTCGGACTCGGGCGCCCGGACCGTGAGAAGACGTACGTACTCCGCTCCCGGCTCGGGGTTTCGGCCGAGCGCACCCGCGAAGTCCAGATACTCGAGTACGAGATAGCTTCCCGGCCTCAGTCGCAGCGTGAAGTCGGAGTCCGCGCCGGGGTGGGGAGCCGCCCCGCCCAACTGGTCGACGGTGGCCATCAGTTCCCGGGACGCCTGGATGACGGCCGCCGGTTCCTCGGCGGCGAACACCTGCCGCATCCGGGCACGGAACTCGGCCTCGGTCGCCCCGTCGCGCAGCTTGGCGACGCCGACGGTGCCGGTGCGGGGGCTGGTGGTCCGCACGCGGAAGGTCACGGCTCCCGCCCGGGCGGTCGCCGGGGACACGAACCCGTCCTCGCCGGTGATGATCTGCAGCGGACCGCGGTGCCGTTCGGGTTCGGATCCCTCCGGCAGCGTGGCCCCGGTGAGCGCCGCCACGCTCGCTGCCGCCCCGGCGGCTAATACTCCCCGTCTGTTCCACATCTGGATCCCCACCCCTTGGTTGGCGTACACACGCCGGTGTACACAGGCATCCAGTGAAGCCCCCTTCGGCCGGGGAAGGAAGGCCGCCACGGGGCGGGTCGGCGGGCCGGCTAGCGCGCGGTGGTGAGCTCCGGCTCGGCCTCCGGCTGAACCTCATCGCCGTGCGCCTCCGGCGCGCCGAACCAGGCCACCGCGACCGCGCCCGCCACCGCAAGTACGAAGCCGAGGATCGCGGCCCAGGCGAATCCGGGGCGCGAGGAGTCGCCCAGCCAGAGCACGCCGATCATGCCCGGCAGCACGGTCTCGCCGACCACGAGCGCGGCCGTCGCGCCGTTGACCGAGCCGATCTGCAGAGCGACCGTGTGCAGATACATGCCGCCGATACCGGCCACCAGGATCGCGTACAGCGCCGGGTCGCTCAGCAGAGCGCCCAGGTCGAAGGGGTCGATGCCGTTCAGCACGCGCACGCCGACCCCCAGCGCGCCGAAGCCGAGCCCCGACAGCAGACCGGCCAGAATCGCGGCCCTCGAACCCATGAGGCGTACGACGACGGTGCCGCCGGCCATCAGCAGCACGGCGATCGCGAGCAGCCACCAGTGCGTCGAGATCGGGGTGTCGCCGCTGCCCTCCGGGCCCGCCGCCGTGGCCAGCAGCACGAGCGAGGAGCAGACGACGGCGATGGACGCCCATTCGGGGCGGGTGAGGCGGATGCCGAGCATCCTGACGCTCAGTACGGCGGTGATCACCAGGTTGGCGCTGATGACGGTCTGGGACAGGAAGAGGGGGAGCAGCCGCGCGGCCAGCGCGCCCAGGCCGAAGCCGACGAAGTCCAAGATGGTGCCGACGATGAACTCCCAGGTCATCGCGGCCTTCGCGGTGGACGACAGGCTTGGGCCGCCGTGCTGGGTGACACCGGCGGCGGCTGCCTGCTGCCGGGCGGACCGGCGGGATCCGACGGCTTGCAGCACCGATCCTGTGCCGTAACAGATCGAGGCCGCGACAGCGGTCAGTAGGCCGATCAGCACCAAGGGCTCCGTTCACGTGGGGGCAGTGACTCTGCCGAACTGCCAGACGTGTGTGGAGGGCCGGAAGTTGCTTCAGCCGGCCGGTCAGTCGAGGCCCGCGAGGCGGCGCAGTGCGGCGGGGGCCTCGTCGACCGACTCGACGAGCGCGATACGGGACTCCATCGGGCGGCCGGCCGCGAGGGACTGCAGCAGCGGCCAGGTGGGGAGCGAGTCCGTCCAGTGGGCGCGGTTGACGAGGACCATGGGGGTCGGTTCGCCGCGGGACTCGTAGTAGTTCGGGGTCGCGTTGTCGAAGATCTCCTGGACCGTGCCGGCGGCGCCGGGCAGGAAAATCACGCCCGCATTGGAGCGGGCGAGGAGGCCGTCCTCGCGGGTGGCGTTCGCGAAGTACTTGGCTATGTGGCCGGCGAAGGCGTTCGGCGGCTCGTGCCCGTAGAACCAGGTGGGGATGCCGACGGAGTCGCCGCCGCCGGGCCAGCGGCCTCGTATCTCGAAGGCGGCATTGGCCCAGTCGGAGATGGAGGGGGCGAACGAGGGGGCCTTGGCGAGGAGTTCGAGCGCCTCGTCCAGCATCTCGTCGGGGTGCGGGGCGGCGTAGGCGCCGAGGTTGGCGGCCTCCATGGCGCCGGGGCCGCCGCCGGTCGCGACGGTGAACCCGTCCCGGGCGAGCACCCGGCCGAGGCGGGCGGCACCGGCGTAGGCGTCCGTGCCGCGGGCCATGGCGTGCCCGCCCATCACGCCCACGACGCGGGCGCCGACGAGGAGTTCGTCGAGGGCGTCGGACACGGCGTCGTCGTGGATCGAGCGCAGCATCGAGGCGAAGATGTCGCCGTCGGCCTTGGTCTGCTGGAACCAGTCGTAGGCGAGGGCGTCGGGGGTGGCGTCGTAGCCGCCGGTGGAGAGGCCTTCGAAGAGCTCGTCGGGCGAGTAGAGGAGCCCGCGGTACGGGTCGAAGGGCAGATCGGGGATGGGCGGAAAGACGAGCGCACCGTCGGCCCTGACCTTGGCGGCGGCGTCGGGCTGCATACGGCAGCCGAGGAAGACGGCTCCGGTGGTGTCGGTGGCGAGGAGCGCGAAGGTGCGCTCGGTGAGGTCGACGGACTGGACGCGGTGTCCGGCGAGGGATTGGGTGGAGACGACGTGATCGAACTCGTCGAGGGTTTCGATCTCGCGGTCGGGGGTGGGGTGCGGCATGCGGTCACGATAGGGGGTGCGGGTGGTGCAGATGGTGCGGGGGGTGCGGGGACCGTTCCGCCCCCGCCCGTCCCCGAAACCGGGGCAGGGCCCGGCGTATCGCTAACGGGAGAGCGGGATCGCGGCCACCGCGGCCACCGCCCATGTCAGGGGGGCGAACGCCGCCAGCAAGGTGGCCGCTCGCAGGGCCGCCGCGCTGCGGAGGGTGACTGCGGGGGTGCCAAGGTGGCGGAGGGCGGCCGTCGTTGGGGCGCGGGACTGTCGCGATTCGAGGGCCGAGACCAGCAGCGTCGCCGTTGTGCAGGCCATGACCAGTGCCGCGCCGAGCGTCGTCAGGGGGCCCAGGGGGTCGGGGGGCGTCCCGTCGTACACGGAGGTTGCCGCGATCGCGCCCGAGGCCACCGCGCACACCACGCCCAGCGGACGGCCGATGCGGGTGGATTCCTCCATCAGGATCCGGCCCGCCAGAAGTCGGGTCGGGCCCGGCCGGAGGGACTGGAGGAGGCGGCCGCAGAGGCGGGTGATGCCCGGGCCTGCCAGGGCCAGGCCCAGGGCGGTCAGGGTCCAGCCCGTCAGCACGCCCGCCGGGTTGCCGTCGAACTCGCCGGGAAGAGGGAGCGGCGAGCCCGGGCCACCGCGGCTCGCGTACGTCTCGGCCGCCAGGCCCGCGGCCATCAGGGCGACCCCCCACGGCAGCCCGGTCGGCGCAGGTGCCGGCGCGTCCGGGGGCGCAGTGGTGCGGCGCGGGCGCAGGGCCAGCGCCGCGGCCACCGAGGCCAGCAGCGGCACCGGAGTGAGCAGGGTCAGCGCGGCCGCCAGCGGCAGCGGCTCGCCCGCGGCCAGCAGTTCGGCCGCTCCGTCGAACGGCAGCCCCGTCAGATCACCCCGCAGATACAGGAAGACCAGCAGCGCGACCATGCTGCCGAGCGTGCCGGAGACGGCCGTCGAGACGGCGGACAGCGCGGCGAGCCGGGCCGGCCCCAGGCCGACCGCCGAGAGCCCGGACCGTGGCCGGGTGCTCGGATCCGAACGCGCCACCGCCACCGCGAACTGCACCGTCGCGGCGAGCGGGATCAGACACCAGAGCAGCCGGAGTCCGGACGTGCCGGACTCGTCGGGATGGGACAGCGCGTACGTCAGCGTGCACAGCAGCAGGAAGCCGACACCCGCCGACGCCGCCGCCACCATCAGCCGGCGCAGCAGAACCAGCGGGTGTGAGCCCAGGGCTAGACGGAGAGCGAGCACTCGGCCCGCCCTTCCGTGCCCGCGTTCGCGAGCGAGTTGACGCGCCTGCCGTCCACGAGCGTGATCGAACGGTCCGCCAGCGCCGCCACCTCCCGGTCGTACGTGGCGAGCACAACGGTGATCCGGTGGGATCGGGCCGCGGCCGTCAGCGTGCGCAGCACCTGCACCCGGTCCGCGCGGTGCAGGGTCGCCGTCGGCTCGTCGGCGAACAGCACCGACGGCGTGGCGACGAGCGCCCGCGCCGTGGCGACCCGCTGCCGCTGCGCCTGGAGCAGCGCATGGGGCCGCATACGGGCGCACGCGCCGATGTCGAGCCGCTCCAGCCACTCCATCGCCGCGCTCTTCGCCGTGCGGCGCGAGGTCCCGCCCAGCAGCAGCGGCAGGGCCGCGTTCTCCCATGCCGTCAGCTCGGGTACCAGCGTCGGCTCGGGGTCGATCCAGCCGAAGCGGTCCCGTCGCAGCCGCTCGCGCGCGAGCGGCTTGAGCGTGTGCACGGGGGAGCTGTTGAACCAGACCTCGCCCTGCTGCGCGACGAGTTGACCGGAAAGGCACCGCAGCAGCGTGGTCTTGCCGCTGCCGCGTGCGCCTTGCACGGCAAGGATCTCGCCCTCCCGCACACCGAGCGACACACCGACGAGCGCGGGCGAGCCGCTGTAGGAGTGATGCAGGGAACGTGCCCAGAGCACATCGTTGTCCGGCGGGGCCACCATGGCGTACACCTCGGTTCTGATCAGATTTCCACTCCCCCCTTCGGGGGAACGAAGTCAGTGCCGATCGGTCACTCGGCACGCTAGGTATTCAGAACCGGGGTCGGAGGAAGCACACGGCCCGGGTCCGTCCCATCTCACTCGAATGGGCGTACCCGGGCCGTTAACGGCTGCAGGGACTGGGGGCTCTGCCGGCCTAGAGCTTTGTCCAGGCCTCCGTCAGCACTGTCCGCAGGATGTGCTCGATCTCGTCGAACGTCGACTGGTCGGCGATCAACGGCGGCGCCAGCTGCACGACCGGGTCACCGCGGTCGTCAGCCCGGCAGTACAGGCCGTTCTCGTACAGCGCCTTGGAGAGGAAGCCGTAGAGCACGCGCTCGGTCTCCTCGTCCGTGAAGGACTCCTTGGTGGCCTTGTCCTTGACCAGCTCGATGCCGTAGAAGAAGCCGTTTCCGCGGACGTCGCCGACGATCGGCAGGTCGTGCAGCTTCTGCAGCGTGGAGAGGAAGTTGCCCTCGTTGTCCAGGACGTGCTGGTTGAGGCCCTCCTTCTCGAAGATGTCGAGGTTGGCCAGGCCGACCGCCGCGGAGACCGGGTGGCCGCCGAAGGTGTAGCCGTGCAGGAAGGTGTTGTCGCCCTTGTAGAACGGCTCGGCGAGGCGGTCGGAGACGATGCACGCGCCGATCGGGGAGTAGCCCGAAGTCATGCCCTTGGCGCAGGTGATCATGTCAGGTACGTAGCCGAACTTGTCGCAGGCGAACGTCGTGCCGAGCCGGCCGAAGGCGCAGATGACCTCGTCCGAGACGAGCAGCACGTCGTACTGGTCGCAGATCTCCCGGACCCGCTGGAAGTACCCGGGCGGCGGCGGGAAGCAGCCGCCGGCGTTCTGCACCGGCTCGAGGAAGACCGCGGCGACGGTCTCGGGGCCCTCGAAGAGGATCTGCTGCTCGATCTGGTCGGCGGCCCAGCGGCCGAAGGCCTCCGGGTCGTCGCCGTGGATCGGCGCACGGTAGATGTTGGTGTTCGGCACCTTGTGCGCGCCGGGGACCAGCGGCTCGAACGGCGCCTTGAGGGCGGGCAGACCGGTGATCGACAGGGCGCCCTGCGGGGTGCCGTGGTAGGCGACCGCGCGGGAGATCACCTTGTACTTGGTGTGCTTGCCCTGCAGCTTGAAGTACTGCTTCGCCAGCTTCCAGGCGGTCTCGACCGCCTCGCCGCCGCCGGTGGTGAAGAAGACCTTGTTGAGGTCGCCCGGGGCGAGGTGGGCGAGCCGCTCGGCAAGCTCCACGGCCTTCGGGTGCGCGTAGGACCACACGGGGAAGAAGGCGAGCTCCTGCGCCTGCTTGAACGCGGCCTCGGCGAGCTCGACGCGGCCGTGGCCGGCGTTGACCACGAAGAGGCCGGCGAGACCGTCGAGGTACCGCTTGCCCTTGTCGTCGTAGATGTAGGTGCCCTCACCGCGGACGATGGTGGGGACGGGGGCGTTCTCGTACGACGACATGCGGGTGAAGTGCATCCACAGGTGGTCGTAGGCGGTCTGGGAGAGGTCCTTGCTCACGGCTATCGGGTTCCCCACATATAGGTCTGCTTCTTGAGCTTGAGGTAGACGAAGCTCTCGGTGGACCGGACGCCGGGGAGCGCACGGATCCGCTTGTTGATCACTTCGAGAAGGTGGTCGTCGTCCTCGCAGACGATCTCCACCATCAGGTCGAAGGAGCCCGCGGTCATCACCACGTACTCGCACTCGGCCATGGCGGTGAGCGCATCGGCGACCGGGTCGACGTCACCCTCGACCCTGATGCCGACCATTGCCTGGCGCCTGAGACCCACGGTGAGCGGGTCCGTGACGGCGACGATCTGCATCACGCCCTGATCCAGCAGCTTCTGGACGCGCTGTCGTACGGCTGCCTCGGAAAGGCCGACGGCCTTTCCTATGGCGGCGTACGGACGGCGCCCGTCCTCCTGGAGCTGTTCGATGATCGCTAGGGAGACGGCGTCGATCGTCGGGGACGATCCGTTCGCGTTCCTGGAGTCTGCGCTACGACTGGCCACGTGCTCACTTTGCACGGGACTCCTCTGTCTGGCAACCCCTGATCAATGAAATTCGTTGTTCTGAGCTGCGAATCTCACTGAATCCGAAGTTGGCGAGGGTCGGGGCTGTCGAAAGCGTCACCATAGAGATTAGGCTGGTATCTCACCCATCGGACATCTGACAGGAGGGGTGGCAACAGTGACCACCGAGCTGCGTCGTCTGCGCAACTACATCAACGGGGAGTTCCGAGACGCCGCCGACGGCCAGACCCTCGACGTCGTCAACCCGGCCACGGGTGACGTCTACGCCACATCGCCGCTCTCCGGCCAGGCCGACGTCGACGCCGCCATGGACGCTGCCGCGGCCGCCTTCCCCGGCTGGCGCGACACCACCCCGGCCGAGCGCCAGAAGGTGCTGCTGAAGATCGCGGACGCCCTGGAGGAGCGGGCCGAGGACCTGATCGCGGCCGAGTCGGAGAACACCGGCAAGCCGCTGGAGCTGACCCGCACCGAAGAGATCCCGCCGATGGTGGACCAGATCCGCTTCTTCGCCGGTGCGGCGCGGATGCTCGAGGGCCGTTCGGCCGGCGAGTACATGGAGGGCATGACGTCGATCGTCCGTCGCGAGCCGGTCGGCGTCTGTGCGCAGGTCGCGCCGTGGAACTACCCGATGATGATGGCGGTGTGGAAGTTCGCGCCTGCGCTGGCGGCGGGCAACACCGTTGTACTGAAGCCGTCCGACACGACCCCCGCGTCGACCGTCCTGATGGCCGAGATCATCGGCGCGATCGTGCCCAAGGGCGTATTCAACGTCATCTGCGGCGACCGTGAGACCGGCCGCGCGATGGTCGAGCACCCGACGCCGGCGATGGCGTCCATCACCGGTTCCGTACGGGCGGGCATCCAGGTCGCCGCGTCCGCGGCCAAGGACGTCAAGCGCGTCCACCTGGAGCTGGGCGGCAAGGCCCCGGTCGTCGTCTTCGAGGACACGGACATCGAGAAGGCCGTCGAAGACATCGCGGTCGCGGGCTACTTCAACGCCGGCCAGGACTGTACGGCCGCGACCCGCGTCCTTGTCCACGAGTCGATCCACGACGAGTTCGTGGCGGCGCTGGCGAAGGCCGCCACGGACACCAAGACGGGTGCGCCGGACGACGCCGATGTGCTGTACGGCCCGCTGAACAACGCCAATCAGCTGGCGCAGGTGACCGGGTTCATCGAGCGGCTCCCGGCGCACGCCAAGGTCGAGGCGGGCGGCCACCGGGTCGGCGCGAAGGGGTACTTCTACGCTCCGACCGTCGTCTCCGGCCTCAAGCAGGACGACGAGATCATCCAGAACGAGGTCTTCGGCCCGGTCATCACGGTCCAGTCGTTCACGAACGAGGCGCAGGCGCTCGAGTGGGCGAACGGAGTGGAGTACGCGCTGGCGTCGTCGGTGTGGACCAAGGACCACGGGCGTGCGATGCGGATGTCCAAGTCGCTGGACTTCGGCTGTGTGTGGATCAACACGCACATCCCGCTGGTGGCCGAGATGCCGCACGGCGGGTTCAAGAAGTCGGGTTACGGGAAGGACCTGTCGGCGTACGGGTTCGACGACTACACGCGGATCAAGCACGTGATGACGTCGCTGGACGCGTAATCCTTTGCGGGGTGGGGGAGTTTCCCCCACCCCGCCCCTTCCCGAAACCGGGGCTGCGCCCGCGGACCCCCGGGGCGCAGAAACTGGGGGCGTACGCCCCCGCGGCCCGGGGGGCGCCAGCTTCGCGGCACTTGCGCACGCCTGGTGTTGGTTCGCGTGCTCCCGCGCCTGGGGTTGTCGGTTTCGCCGCCGCAAGGCGCGCCTTGCGGCGCCCGCTTCGCGCGCGCTTCTCCACCCCGCGCGCTGGCGCGCGGGGTGGGTGTTGGTTACGCGCTCCCGCGCCTGGGGCTGTCGCTTCGCGGCCCGCGCTCGCCCATTGGGTGACGGCTCCGAGGCGCCCCTGGCAGCGCTTGCGCAGGCCCGCGCCGGGCTCATCGCAGTGGTGTCCGGTGCAACGCCAGCAGCAGGCGCCAGATCTGGGACGCCATCAGTTCCGCAGGCGCGTCGATCTTTCCGTGCAGCCAGTCCGCCAGGACGCCCGCGAAGGTCGCTGCCACCGCCGAGGCGATCAGAGGCGCGGCGGGCGCACCCGCCAACTCGCGTTCCTTGCGGCTGCGGTCACGCAGTTCGCGGTGGAGCAGTTCGCCCAGCGGGCCGCTGCCGCCCTCGCGCAGCAGGGTCCGGTAGAGCGCGGCATGCGGGGCGAGTTCGGTGAAGAAGGCCGTCAGAGCGGGCGGCGGAGCGGCCGGGTCCGGGGTGCCGCGCCAGGCGTGCAGGGCGTCCACCGCGTTCCGTACGACCTCCGCGCAGGCGTCGACCGCCAGTGCCCCGAGGTCCGGGTAGTGCAGATAGAACGTGGCCCGGCCGAGCCCCGCCCTGCGTACGAGCGCTGCGACGCTCACCTCTTCGAGGGGGCGCTCCGCGCACTCGGCGAGCAGAGCCTCGCGCAGCCGCGCCCGGGTGCGTTCCGTGCGGGGGTCGCTCATCCCGCCACCAGCACGGCCGCCAGCGCGAGCGCCCCCGGCAGCGCCTGCGCCACCAGGATGCGCCGGTTCGCGGTGAAGCCGCCGTAGAGGCCCGCGATGACCACGCAGCTGGTGAAGAAGACCTGCACCCGGTACCCCGTCGGGTCCGCGGCGATCAGGCCCCAGACCAGGCCGGCCGCGAGAAAGCCGTTGTACAGCCCCTGGTTGGCGGCGAGCGGGGCGGTCGCGCGGGCCATCTCGGCGTCGAAGCCGGAGAGGCCGCGGCCCGGCTTGCGCTCCCACAGGAACATCTCCAGAACCAGGATGTAGGCGTGCAGCGCGGCCACCACGCCGACCAGGACATTCGCCGTTGTGTTCATCGTCAATCCCCAAGTTTATAGACAGCTGTCCAGTAAGTATAGACATATGTCCATGATCGACAGTGTGTCGCCCGCGGTGCGCAGCGGTCGACGCAGCGTCCATTGCCGCCCGCGTACGCCGCCCGGCATCCTTCGGACGTGCCAGCGATACGGATGAACCCCATGTCACGGCGGTCCCTGCTGCTCGGCCTCGCCGTCGGCGCCGCGCTCACCGGATGCGGGGTGCCCGCGGCGTACGTACAGCCCGAGGACCGCGCCCGGCACGACGACTCCGAGCGCGACAGAAGCCTCGACTTCGCCAACTGGCCGCTCTACATCGACACCGACGACGACAACGCCGCCGAGCGGCCCACCCTCAACGCCTTCACCGAGCGCACCGGGATCTCCGTCCGCTACACCGAGGAGATCAACGACAACGACGAGTTCTTCGGGAAGATCAGCCCCGCCCTGATGAACCATCAGGAGACCGGCCGCGATCTGGTCGTCGTCAGCGACTGGATGGCGGCCCGTTTCGTACGACTGGGCTGGGTGCAGGAGATGGACCGGGCCAAGCAGCCCAATGTCGCCAAGTACCTCGACCCGCAGCTGCGCACCCCCGCCTTCGACAACGGGCGGCTGCACAGCGTCCCCTGGCAGTCGGGGATCACCGGCATCGCGTACAACCGAAAGGAACTCGGCCGCGAGATCAGGCACACCCGCGAGCTGTGGGCGGACGATCTGCGCGGCCGGGTCACGCTGCTGTCCGGGCTCGACGAGTCCTTTGCGCTGCTGATGCAGGGCAATGGCGTCGACGTCACCCGCTGGACCGCCGACGACTTCCACACCATGTGCGACCAGGTCGAGCGGCTGGTGAAGGCCAAGCACATCAGACGCTTCACCGGCAACGACTACATCAAGGACCTCTCCACCGGCGATGTGCTTGCCTGTCAGGCGTACTCCGGCGATGTCATCCAGCTCCAGGCCGACAACCCGGACATCGAGTTCGTCGTGCCCGAGGAGGGCGGGGAGCTGTGGGCGGAGAGCCTGATGATCCCCAACCTCGCCCGCCACAAGCACAACGCCGAGGCGCTCGTCGACCACTACTACCAGCCGGAGGTCGCGGCCGAGCTGGCGAGCTGGGTCAACTACGTCTGCCCGGTGCCGGCCGCCCGTGACGTCCTGGCCTCGTCGAAGGACGAGGAGACGGCCGCGCTCGCCGAGGACCCGCTGATCTTCCCCGACGACGAGATGCGGGGGCGCCTCGCGATCGCGCGCGACATCACCTCGAAGGAGCGCACGCCCTTCGCAAAGCGGTGGAACGCGATCGTCGGGCTGTAGCAGACTCGTGATCATGAGCGATGATCACGTGAACTCCGCGGTGACGTACGGTCTGTTCGCCGCCTGGCTGCTGCACGACGCCGAAGAGCCGGCGGCCGGTCCGCGCTGGATACGGGAGACGTACGGGGCCGTGGAGTTGTCAGGGTGATCCCTGGGGGTCAGGGCTTGCGGCCCACCGCGCCGAACTGCGCCACCTGGGGGAACTCGCCCTCGGTCGCCGGATCGTGACGCCAGCGGGCGCATGACACGATTCCCGGCTCCAGGACCTGAAGACCGTCCAGGAACGAGGCGAACTCCGCGCGGCTGCGGGCCGTGATCGGCGGCGTGGCGTTCTCGTTCCAGAACCGCATCGCCGCGGCATTGCCCTCGCCGCCCAGCTCCAGCGTCGGATGGGTGAGCACCAGATAGCTGCCGGAGGGTACGGCGTCCAGCAGCTGCCGCACGATCGACCGGGCCTCGTCGGTGTCCAGTACGAAGTTCAGGATGCCCAGCATCATCACTGCCACCGGCTGCTTCAGATCCAGCAGCGGCTCGGCGGCGGCAAGGATCCGGTCCGGGTAGTGGGCGTCCGCGTCGATGTACTCGGTCGCGCCCTCCGGGGAACCGGTGAGCAGGGCGCGCGCGTGCGCCAGCACGATCGGGTCGTTGTCGACATAGGCGATCCGCGCGTCGGGGGCTATCTGCTGAGCCACGTCGTGGGTGTTCTCGACCGTGGGCAGGCCGGTGCCGATGTCCAGGTACTGCCGTACACCGGCCTCGGCGGTCAGATGGCGCACGGCGCGGCCCAGGAACGCCCGGTCCGCGCGTGCCACCTCGCCGATGCTCGGGTAGAGGCTGGTGACGTGGTCGCCCACCGCGCGGTCGACCGCGTAGTTGTCCTTGCCGCCCAGCCAGTGGTTCCAGACTCTGGCGTTGTGGGCTACGTCGGTGCGGATCCTGTCGGTCACTTCTGCTCCTCGGCCGGTGGCATGCGGCCCATCATGCCGGACCGATCAAGAGCCTCTGCCGCGAGGGGAATTCAGACAGGAGCGGAGCGCAGAACGGCGGCGTGCAGCACGTCGACGCGGTTGGTGGTGATCGCGTCCACGCCGTACCCGATCAGTCGGCGCATGGAGCGCCGGGTGTCCACCGTCCAGGCCGAGACGAGCATCCCGTCCTTGTGGACACGGTCCGTCAGGTCCGCGCCGAGCAGCCCGAACCGGTAGTTGAGCCAGCGCGGCCGCACCGCTTCGAGCAGCGCGGGGCGCGGCGGGGCCGACGTCGTCCAGGTCATCGCGATCTCGGCCGAGGGATCGGCGGCGCGCACCGCGAGCATGGTGGTCGCGCCCGCGCAGTAGTACACGCGCTCGCCCGCGCCGTGCTCGCGGACGGTGCCGACGACCGTCCGTACCGATTCCTCCGTGGCACCCGGCAGATCGATCATCAGTCGGTGCGCCCCGACCGCGAGCAGCGCATCGCGCAGTGTCGGCACCCCGCCGCCGGTCAGCTCCGCCACCTCGGCGTGAGTGAGCCGGGCGAGCGGCCGGTCGTGGCCCCACAGCCGTTTCAGCGAGTCGTCGTGCAGCAGCACGGGCACGCCGTCACGGGTGAGGCGTACATCGATCTCCACCGCGTCCGCGCCCCGCTCGATCGCCGAGCGGAGCGAGGGAAGGGTGTTCTCGCGGACGCGGTACGGATCGCCGCGATGGGCCACGACACTGACGGTGCGCATGTGACTCATTGTCGGTGCCAGGTCAGCGCGCGAGCCACGCCGTGGTGTACGTGTCGATCTCGGCCGCGATCCGCGCCTTGCCCGCCGGGTCCAGGAAGGACGCCTCCACCGCGTTCTTGGCGAGATCGGCGAGACCGCGCTCGTCCAGCTGAAGCAGCCGGGCGGCGACCGCGTACTCGTTGTTCAGGTCGCTGCCGAACATCGGCGGGTCGTCGCTGTTGATCGTCACCAGCACACCGGCCGCGACCATTTCCTTGATCGGGTGCTCGTCGAGGTCGGTGACCGCGCGGGTGGCGATGTTCGAGGTCGGGCAGACCTCCAGCGGGATCCGGTGCTCCGCGAGATGGGCGAGCAGCTTCGGGTCCTCGGTCGCGCTGGTGCCGTGGCCGATGCGCTCGGCGCGCAGCTCGTTCAGCGCGTCCCAGATCGTCTGCGGTCCGGTCGTCTCACCGGCGTGCGGCACGGAGTGCAGGCCGGCCGCGATCGCGCGGTCGAAGTACGGCTTGAACTGCGGCCGCGGCACACCGATCTCGGGGCCGCCCAGACCGAAGGACACCAGGCCCTCGGGGTGCAGATCCACCGCCAGCCGCGCGGTCTCCTCGGCGGCCTCGAGACCGGCCTCGCCGGGGATGTCGAAGCACCAGCGCAGTACGACGCCGAGCTCGGCCTCGGCCGCCTTGCGGGCGTCCTCGATCGCCGCCATGAAGGCCTTCTCCTCGATGCCGCGGCGGGTGGAGGAGAAGGGCGTGATGGTCAGCTCGGCGTAGCGGATGTTCTGCCGGGCCATGTCCCGCGCCACCTCGAAGGTGAGCAGCCGTACGTCCTCAGGAGTGCGGATCAGATCCACGACCGAGAGGTAGACCTCGATGAAGTGCGCGAAGTCGGTGAAGGTGAAGTAGTCGGCGAGGGCCTCGGGGTCGGTGGGGACCTTGGAGTCGGGGTGGCGGGCGGCCAGTTCGGCGACGATGCGCGGGGACGCCGAGCCGACGTGGTGCACATGCAGCTCGGCCTTGGGAAGCCCCGCGATGAAGGGGTGCAGATCGGTCATCGGGGTCCTCCGTGTGGGACGGCCGGGTGAGGGCGTGTACGAGGGTTGTTCGGGTCAAGGATCATCGTAGGGGGGCCCGGTCGAGGACCGGACGCAGGCCGTAGCATGGCCGCGGACCTCAATGGGGGAGAACGTATGTCAGACAACCAGGCCTGGTCGGCGGGCGGGCCCGAGCCCCGCGACCGCGATCCGTGGGCTCCGCCGGAGAGCAGCGCGGCGCAGCCCAAGGTGCCGTTGGAGAAGCCCGGCGCCGCAGCGGGGCCGACGGCCTCGCCGGTGCACAACCAGCCGACGGTCACCTCGATGCCCAGCGTGGAACCCGTGGTCGGCATGGGTGCGGTGCCGCCGCCCCCGGTAGCCCCGGGCGGACCGGCCCAGGCCACCCCCGGCCCGTACGGCTACCCCGCCCCGAGCACCCCGCAGCCCGGCGTCGGCGATCCCTACGGCGGCTACCCCGGATACCCGGGCTACCAGAACTACGGCCAGACCGGCTGGCAGGCCGCCCCCGCCAATGGCATGGGCATCACCGCGATGGTGCTCGGCATCCTCTCCGTCTGTCTCTTCTGCCTGTACGGAATCGTTGCGGTCGTCCTGGGCGTGCTCGCCCTGATCTTCGGCATCCTCGGCAGGAAGCGTGCCCAGCGGGGCGAAGCGACCAACGGCGGTATGGCGCTGGCCGGGATCATCCTCGGCTCCGTCGGCATCGCGATCGGCGCGATCGTCATCGGGCTGCTGGCCTGGGGCATCACCACGGCGATCAACGAGGACAGGAAGCACGACGGCGTCAACGACGACTACTCGAACTCCCTGGTGCTGGGCGACGCCCTTCCGGCCCCCGCCGCCACCCGCTGACAGCGGCCGCCCCGCCCGGCCGGTGCCGCCCCGCCCGGCCGGGGTCGCCCCACTGGGCGGGGTCAGCCCGCCCGCCGTGTCAGCCTGCCGGCCGGGGTCAGCCCCGCTGGGCCCCGGCCGTGCGCAGTTCCTCCCGCGCCTCCATCAGCGCGAAGCCCAGCAGATTGAGCCCGCGCCAGCGCGACGGGTCCTGTGCCCGCTCGTCGTCCGCGGCCAGCCCGATGCCCCAGACCCGGTCCACCGGGCTGGCCTCGACGAGCACCCGGTCCCCGGTGGCCAGCAGAAAGTCGCGCAGCTCGACATGTTGTCCGAACTTGTGCACGCTGCCCGAGCGCACGATGGCGAACCGCTCGCGCTCCCATATCGCGTCGTCGAAGCCGCGCACCAGCCGCCCCGCCCGCTTCGCCACCGCCGGGCTCTTCGCCTCGAGCGCCTGCCGCTCGGCGTCCGCGTCGCCGAAGAGCCGCGCCTTGTGCGCCATCATCCAGTGCTCGGCCGTTGCGTACCGGACGCCGTCGACCACGAAGGGTGACGGCCACCACTGGCTGAGGCAGCTTGCGCCGACGGATCCGTCCCGGCGCGGCGCGTGGCCCCAGAAGTGCAGATACTTGATTCGCCTGTTACTGCTGACCTGCTCGATCAGCTCTTCCATCCCCATGCACGCGAGTCTGGCATCCACCACTGACACTCCGTACGCCTAAGAGCTACCTGACCCGACACATGGTCGACCGATTCCGTCGCGTAACCAAAAGGCAACAACGGAATCACTTGTTGGACGGGTATTGCTCTGTCAGGATCGGCACTCAACCCGAGCCGGAGCAACGGAGAGCGTGATGGGCAACCGCTTCCAGGCACAGGACCGCTTCGCGGACGGCGCGCAGTACATCGGCGGCCGGTTGCGGTCCGGCACCTCAGGACGCACGCAGGACATCGTGAACCCCGCCAACGGCGAGCCGGTCCACACCTATGAACTGGCCTCGGCCGCGGACGTCGACGACGCCGTGGCCGCCGCCCGCGAGGCCTTCCCCGGCTGGGCGGGCGCCACCCCGGGTGAGCGCTCCGACGCCCTGCACCGCTTTGCGTCCGTCCTCGCCGAGCAGGCCGAGGACCTCGCGTACGCCGAATCCCTGCAGTGCGGCAAGCCGATCAAGCTCAGCACCGAGTTCGACGTGCCGGGCACGGTCGACAACACCGCCTTCTTCGCCGGCGCCGCCCGCCATCTCCAGGGGCAGTCGGCCGGTGAGTACAGCGGCGACCACACCTCGTACGTACGCAGGGAGCCGATCGGCGTCGTCGGCTCCATCGCCCCCTGGAACTACCCGCTCCAGATGGCGGCCTGGAAGGTCCTTCCGGCCATCGCCGCAGGCAACACCATCGTGCTGAAGCCCGCCGAGGTCACCCCGCTCACCTCGCTGATGTTCGCCGCGGCGGCGACGGAGGCCGGGATTCCGGACGGCGTCGTCAATGTCGTCAACGGCGCGGGCAGGGACGCGGGCGAGCACCTGGTCGGCCACCCCGACGTGGCCATGACCTCCTTCACCGGTTCCACCCCGGTCGGCAAGCGTGTCGCCGAGATCGCCACCGCCACCGTCAAGCGTCTCCACCTCGAACTCGGGGGCAAGGCCCCGTTCGTGGTCTTCGACGACGCCGACCTGGAGGCCGCCGTCCACGGCGCTGTCGCGGGCTCGCTCATCAACTCCGGCCAGGACTGCACGGCCGCCACCCGCGCCTATGTCCAGCGGCCGCTGTACGACGCCTTCGTCAGCGGTGTCGCCGATCTCATGGCGACCGTCCGCCTCGGCGACCCGCTCGACCCGGCCACCGACCTCGGCCCGCTGGTCTCGCACCTCCAGCGCGACCGCGTCGCGGGCTTCGTCGACCGGGCACGCGCCTATGCCACCGTCGTCACCGGCGGCGAAGCACCCCAGGGAGAGCTGAAGAGCGGCGCCTACTACCGGCCCACCCTCGTCGCCGGCGCCGCGCAGGACAGCGAGATCGTCCAGTCCGAGATCTTCGGCCCGGTCCTCGTGGTCCTCCCCTTCGACTCCGACGACGAAGGCATCGCACTCGCCAACGACACCCCTTACGGTCTCGCCGCCTCCGCCTGGAGCCGTGACGTGTTCCGCGCGAACCGCGCCACCCGAGAGATCAAGGCCGGCTGTGTCTGGGTCAACGACCACATTCCGATCATCAGTGAGATGCCCCATGGCGGATACAAGGCCTCAGGCTTCGGAAAGGACATGTCGGTGTACTCCTTCGAGGAGTACACGCAGGTCAAGCACGTGATGTACGACAACACCGCGGTAGCCCGGAAGGACTGGCACCGCACCATCTTCGGGGACCGATAGCCAGCCCAGCCCAGCGCCGCTCGACCGGCGGCACCATCCCGAAAGGGCACAGCGCATGGATCAGCACGAGCCGGACGTCCTGTCCGCAGCCCAACTGGCGGCGATGCGACGCAGCATCACCAGCGGCCGGGGCGCCCTCACCCGCCGTTCGATGCTGCGCGCCGGCGGTATAGGCGCGCTCACCGTCGGCGGCCTCGCCTCCCTGAGCGCCTGCGGCATCCCGCCCGCGAAGCGCGAGGGAGAAGGAGCGGTCTCGGACGACCACTCCGAGGCGGAGAAGCGGATCAGCTTCTCCAACTGGACCGAGTACATGGACGTCAGCGAGGACGAGAAGCACCGTCCCACGCTGGAGCAGTTCACCAAGCGGACCGGGATCAAGGTCAAGTACACCGAGGACATCAACGACAACGTCGAGTTCTTCGGAAAGATCCAGCCGCAGCTCGCCGCCGGCCAGGACACCGGCCGTGACCTGATATGCGTCACCGACTGGCTGGCCGCGCGGATGATCCGGCTCGGCTGGGTGCAGAAGCTCGACGCCTCGCTGCTGCCGCACGCGTACGCCAATCTCTCCGCGCAGTTCCGCAGCCCCGACTGGGATCCGGGTCGCGCCTACTCCTACCCGTGGACGGGCATTTCGACCGTCATCGCCTACAACGTCAAGGCGACCGGCGGCAAGAAGGTCGACTCCGTCACGCAGCTCCTCGACGACCCCACGCTCAAGGGCCGGGTCGGCTTCCTCACCGAGATGCGTGACTCGGTCGGCATGACGCTGCTCGACATGGGCAAAGACCCGGCCAAGGTCAACGACGCCGACTACGACGCGGCGATCGGGCGGCTCCAGAAGGGCGTCGACAAGAAGCAGATCCGGCGCTTCACGGGCAACGACTACACCTCGGACCTGGACAAGGGCGATATCGCTGCCTGTCTCGCCTGGGCCGGTGACCTCATTCAGCTTCAGGTCGACAACCCCGACATCAAGTTCTCGATCCCGGCCGCCGGTTACATGACCTCCTCCGACAATCTGCTGGTCCCGGCCAACGCCAGGCACCAGAAGAACGCCACCCGGCTGATCGACTACTACTACGAGCTCCCCGTCGCCGCCCAGCTCGCCGCGTACATCAACTATGTGTGCCCGGTCGAGGGCGTCGCCGCCGAACTCACCAAGATCGACAAGTCGCTTGCCGAGAACACGCTGATCCTCCCGGACAAGGCCATGGCCGCCAAGTCCCACGCCTTCCGCTCGCTCAGCAGCGCGGAGGAGAAGGCGTACGAAGAGAAGTTCGCCAAGCTCATCGGCGCCTGACCTGCCCCCTGCTCCCCTCGACACCACTGGGACCGCGACCCATGACTGAAAAGACAGAGGGCGGCGACGTCCGCCTCTCCGGGATCAGCAAGACCTTCGGCAGCTTCACGGCCGTCCATCCGCTCGATCTGACCATCCCGCAGGGCTCGTTCTTCGCCCTGCTCGGCGCTTCCGGCTGCGGAAAGACCACCACCCTGCGGATGATCGCCGGTCTTGAGGACCCGAGCACCGGAACGGTGTTCCTCGGCGACAAGGACGTGACCGGCCTGCCGTCGTACAAACGCCCCGTCAACACTGTCTTCCAGAGCTATGCGCTCTTCCCGCACCTCGACATCTACGAGAACGTCGCCTTCGGACTGCGCAGGCGCGGCATCAAGTCGGTGAAGAAGCAGGTCGGCGACATGCTCGACCTCGTCGAGCTCGGCGACTTCGCCAAGCGCAAGCCGCACCAGCTCTCCGGCGGCCAGCAGCAGCGCGTAGCCGTGGCACGCGCGCTCATCAACCACCCCCAGGTGCTGCTCCTCGACGAGCCCCTCGGCGCCCTCGACCTCAAGCTGCGCCGCCAGATGCAGTTGGAGCTCAAGCGCATCCAGACCGAGGTCGGCATCACCTTCGTGCATGTCACCCACGACCAGGAGGAGGCCATGACCATGGCCGACACGGTCGCGGTCATGAACGGCGGAAGGGTCGAGCAGCTCGGCGCGCCCGCCGAGCTCTACGAAAACCCGCAGACCACCTTTGTCGCCAACTTCCTGGGCACCTCCAACCTCATCGAGGCCGAGGTCGCGTCCAACAGCGGCGGCGAGGTCATCGTCACGGCCGCCGACGCCAAGCTGCGGCTGCCCGCCGAGCGCTGCGCCACCCAGCCGCGCACCGGCGGGAAGCTGCTGGTCGGCGTGCGCCCGGAGAAGATATCGCTGTCGCACGCGGACGACGCGGGCACGATCAACGACGGCCGCAACCGGTTCACCGGCAAGATCGCCGACTCCAGCTTCATCGGCGTCTCCACGCAGTTCGTCATCGACAGCCCGGTCTGTCCGGAGCTGGAGGTGTACGTACAGAACATCGAGCGGGACCCGCGTCTGGTGCCCGGCGCCGAGGTCGTCCTGCACTGGAACCCGGAGCACACCTTCGGTCTCGACGCCGCCCAGGACATCGACGCCGGTGTGGAGACGGTGGAGGAGACGCCATGACCGTCACCGAGGCACCGCCCGCCTCGCCCGTCGCCGAGCCGGTCGTCCACAAACAGTCCGTACGCCGCAAGCTCGTCCCGTACTGGCTGCTGCTGCCCGGCATACTCTGGCTGGTCGTCTTCTTCGCGCTGCCGCTGGTCTACCAGGCCTCGACATCCGTGCAGACGGGCTCCCTCGAAGGGGGCTTCAAGGTCACCTGGCACTTCCAGACCTACTGGGACGCGCTGACCGAGTACTACCCGCAGTTCCTGCGCTCGGTCCTCTACGCCGGCACGGCCACGATCCTCTGCCTGCTGCTCGGCTACCCGCTCGCGTATCTGATCGCGTTCAAGGCGGGCCGCTGGCGCAACCTGCTGCTGGTCCTGGTCATCGCGCCGTTCTTCACCAGCTTCCTGATCCGCACGCTCGCCTGGAAGACGATCCTCGCGGACGGCGGCCCGGTGGTGAACGTGCTGGACAGCGTCGGCTTCCTGGACGTCACCGGCTGGCTCGGCATGACCGAGGGCAACCGGCTGCTCGCCACCCCGCTCGCGGTCGTCTGCGGTCTGACCTACAACTTCCTGCCGTTCATGATCCTTCCGCTGTACACGTCGCTGGAGCGGATCGACCCGCGGCTCCACGAGGCGGCCGGGGACCTCTACGCGAAGGGGTCCACCACCTTCCGCAAGGTGACCTTCCCGCTGTCCATGCCCGGCGTCGTCTCCGGCACCCTGCTGACCTTCATCCCGGCCAGCGGTGACTACGTGAATGCCGAACTGCTCGGCTCCACCGACACCAAGATGGTCGGCAACGTCATCCAGTCGCAGTTCCTGAGGGTGCTCGACTACCCGACCGCGGCCGCGCTGTCGTTCATTCTCATGGCGGTCGTGCTGATCATGGTCACCGTCTACATCCGCCGGGCCGGAACGGAGGACCTGGTCTGATGCGCTGGATACGGAACAACCTTGTGGTCATCGCCGGGCTGATCACGCTCGCGTACTTGATCCTGCCGAACATCGTCGTGATGGTGTTCTCGTTCAACAAGCCTGCCGGGCGGTTCAACTACTCCTGGCAGGAGTTCTCCACCGACGCCTGGAAGGACCCGTGCGGGGTCGCCGACATGTGCGGCTCGCTCTCCCTCTCCCTCCAGATCGCGCTGTGGGCCACCATCGGCGCGACCGTCCTCGGCTCGATGATCGCCTTCGCGCTGGTCCGCTACCGCTTCCGGGCGCGTGGCGCGGTCAACTCGCTGATCTTCCTGCCGATGGCGATGCCCGAGGTCGTCATGGCCGCATCCCTGCTCACGCTCTTCCTCAACCTGGGCGCGGAGCTGGGCTTCTGGACCATCCTCATCGCGCACACCATGTTCTGCCTCAGCTTCGTGGTGGTCGCGGTCAAGGCGCGTGTGCTGTCGATGGACCCCCGGCTCGAGGAGGCCGCGCGCGACCTGTACGCGGGACCTGTGCAGACCTTCGTACGGGTCACGCTGCCGATCGCCGCTCCCGGCATCGCGGCCGGCGCGATGCTCGCGTTCGCGCTCTCGTTCGACGACTTCATCATCACCAACTTCAACTCGGGCAACACGGTCACCTTCCCCATGTTCGTGTGGGGCTCGGCGCAGCGCGGCACGCCCGTCCAGATCAATGTCATCGGCACAGCGATGTTCGCCATCGCCGTGCTGATCGTGGCCGGTGGCCAGATCATCAGCGGCCGGCGGAAGAACAGCGCCTTGTCCAAGTAGCTCCGAAGGAGTGGAAACCATGGCCCCAGCTGCCATGACCTTTGCCTCATCACTCTCCGACGCCCAGCCCGTCTCCTATTGGCTGGACGACCCCGGCAAGCCCGGCGCGCTGCCCGCGCTGACCGGGGACGAACACTGCGACCTCCTCGTCGTCGGCGGCGGCTACAGCGGACTGTGGACCGCGCTGCTGGCCAAGGAGCGCGACCCCGGCCGGGACGTCGTACTGATCGAAGGGCGCGAGGTGGGCTGGGCCGCCTCGGGCCGCAACGGCGGCTTCTGCGCCGCCTCCCTCACCCACGGCCTGGGCAATGGCCTCGCCCGCTGGCCCGACGAGCTGGCCACGCTGGAGGAGCTCGGCAACCGCAATCTCGACGCGATCGAGGAGACGGTCGACAAGTACTCCATCGACTGCGACTTCGAGCGCACCGGTGAGATCGACGTCGCCACCGAGCCCCACCAGCTCGAGGAGCTCCACCAGATGTACGAGGAGGTGCGCGGGCTCGGCTTCACCGGCTTCGAACTCCTCGACCAGGACGCGGTACGCGCCGAGGTGAACTCCCCGACCTTCCTCGGCGGGCTGTGGGACCGGCGCGGCGTAGCCATGCTGCACCCCGCCAAGCTCGCCTGGGGTCTCAAGCAGGCCTGCTCGGACCTCGGCGTACGCATCTACGAGAACACCAGCGGCCTGGAACTGGCCTCGTCCGGCGACAGGACCGTGGTCCGCACCCCGTACGGCCGTGTCTACGCCGACCGCGTCGCGCTCGGCACGAATGTCTTCCCGTCCCTGGTCAAGCGGGTGCGCGCGTACACCGTCCCGGTCTACGACTATGCGCTGATGACCGAACCGCTCAGCACCGGGCAGCTGGCCGCGATCGGCTGGAAGCGACGGCAGGGGCTCGGCGACAGCGCCAACCAGTTCCACTACTTCCGGATCACCGCCGACCACCGGATTCTCTGGGGCGGCTACGACGCGATCTATCCGTACGGCGGCAAGGTCACCGCCGAGATGGACCACCGGCCCGAGACCTATCTCAAGCTCGCCGGCCACTTCTTCCAGTGCTTCCCGCAGCTGGAGGGGCTGCGCTTCAGCCACGCCTGGGGCGGCGCCATCGACACCTGCTCGCGCTTCTCCGCCTTCTTCGGTACGGCGCACGGCGGCAAGGTCGCCTATGCCGCCGGGTACACGGGTCTGGGCGTGGGAGCGACCCGCTTCGGAGCGGACGTCATGCTCGACCTCCTCTCCGGCGCGCAGACCGAGCGCACCCAGCTGCAGATGGTGCGCAGCAAGCCGCTGCCCTTCCCGCCCGAGCCGGTGGCCTGGGCCGGTATCGGCCTCACCAAGTGGGCGCTGGCCAGGGCGGATGCCAATGGCGGCAGGCGTAATGCCTGGCTGCGGACGATGGACAAGCTCGGCCTCGGCTTCGACAGCTAGGGCCTGCCCGAGGCCGCAGCAAGACCGCGTCGAATTCGTCGAATTGGTGGTCAGAACCCGCGTAATCCTCCGCGCCGAGCCCGCTCTCCCCGTGTGAACGCAACTTTCGTGCACACGGAACGGGGGCCGGAACAATGGCTGGCTCGGGGGTCAGGACTGCGGTGGAGTGGCTTGCGTCGGTGGCGCCGGACCCGGATGCCTGCCGGTGGGAGTGGGAGCGCAACCCCCTCGGGGTCGCCCTGCTGCCCGCCGGCCGGCGCTGGGACGTGCTGATCCTGCCCGGCGAACTGGGCTGCCCGACGCTCGGCGTGCTGACGCGGCTGGTCGACCGGCCGGGACCGGTGCTCGTCGCCGACCTGGGCGATGTACGTATGGGTTTCTTCGTGCCGCGGGGCACGGCAGAACGCTGGGTCGGCACGGGCGTACGCAATGCCGGCACCGGCTCCTGGATCGTCGTCCCGTACCCGGGGTGGCCCACCCGAGGCGTGCGCTGGCTGATAGCTCCCGACGGCTCCGGCACGCTCACCGATCCGGCGCTCCTTGAGCTGGCGATGCACGAGGCTGCCGCCGAAATCGCCTGCGCCGACCGGCACTGACAGCCCCTCGCGCTGCCGGAGGGCTTGACAACGGCATTGGTCTGGACCAAATTGTGCGCGCCCCCACTCAATCCCCCCATGCCCGGAGGCAGTTGTGGACCGCACCAGACTCTTGGCCGCCCTTTCGGCGGCCGCCCTCGCCATCAGCGGACTCGTGGCCTCGGCCAACGCCGCCACAGCCGCCGACACCGAACTCGCCCGCAACGGCGGCTTCGAGGCGGGCCTCGACGGCTGGAGCTGTACGGCGGGCAGCGGCGCCGTCGTCAACTCGCCTGTCCACGGTGGCAGTTCCGCGCTGAAGGCCACTCCCGCGGGCAGCGACAACGCCAAGTGCAGCCAGACGGTCACGGTCAAGCCCAACTCCGACTACACACTCAGCGGCTGGGTCCAGGGCAGCTATGTCTACCTCGGCGCATCCGGTACCGGCACCACCGACGTCTCCACCTGGACGGCGTCGGCGCCGAGCTGGCAGAAGCTCGCCACGACCTTCCGCACGGGCGCGTCGACCACCTCAGTGACGATCTACATACACGGCTGGTACGGCACCCCCGCCTACGCCGCCGACGACCTCTCGCTGCTCGGCCCCGGCGGCGACCCGGTCCAGATCCCGGCCGCGCCCACCGGGCTCACCGCCCAAAACCCCGGCTCCACATCCATCCCGCTGAGCTGGTCGCCCGTCTCCGGCGCCGCCGGCTACAACGTCTACCGGGCCGGCACCAAGGTCCTCTCCGTGACCGGGACTTCGGCCACCGTGACGGGGCTCGCGCCCTCGACGTCGTACAGCTTCCAGGTCACCGCGACGAACAGCGCCGGCGAGTCCCCGAAGTCCGCCGCCGTCACCGCGACCACCACCAGCGGTGGCAACCCGGGCACGGGCCTGCCCGCCCACGCCCTCGTCGGCTATCTGCACGCCAGCTTCGCCAACGGCTCCGGCTATACGCGCATGGCGGACGTGCCCGACTCCTGGGACGTCATCAACCTCGCCTTCGGCGAACCGACCTCGGTCACCTCGGGCGACATCCGCTTCAGCCTCTGCCCGGCGAGCGAGTGCCCGAACGTCGAGTCGGCCGCCGACTTCAAGGCCGCCATCAAGGCCAAGCAGGCGGCGGGCAAGAAGGTCCTGATCTCCATCGGCGGTGCCAACGGCCAGGTGCAGCTCTCCACCACGGCCGCCCGTGACACCTTCGTCTCCTCGGTCTCGAAGATCATCGACGAGTACGGACTCGACGGCCTGGACATCGACTTCGAGGGTCACTCCCTGTCCCTGAACACCGGCGACACGGACTTCCGCTCCCCGACCTCACCGGTCATCGTCAACCTGATCTCGGCGATCAAGACCCTCAAGGCGAAGTACGGCTCCGGCTTTGTGCTGACCATGGCTCCGGAGACGTTCTTCGTGCAGCTCGGCTACCAGTACTACGGCTCGGGCCCCTGGGGTGGCCAGGACCCGCGCGCCGGGGCCTACCTCCCGGTCATCCACGCCCTGCGCGACGACCTCACCCTGCTGCACGTCCAGGACTACAACTCCGGCTCGATCATGGGCCTGGACAACCAGTACCACTCCATGGGCGGCGCGGACTTCCACATCGCCATGACCGACATGCTGCTGACCGGCTTCCCGGTCGCGGGCGATCAGTCGAAGTTCTTCCCTGCGCTGCGGCCCGAGCAGGTGGCCATCGGCCTGCCGGCATCGACCCAGGCGGGCAACGGCCACACCACGCCCGCCGAGGTGAACAAGGCGCTGGACTGTCTGACGAAGAAGGCCGGCTGCGGCTCGTACCAGACCCATGGCAGCTGGCCCGCGCTGCGCGGACTGATGACCTGGTCGATCAACTGGGACCGCTTCAATCAGTGGGAGTTCTCGAAGAACTTCGACGCGTACACATGGAGTTGACCAGGAGCAGCAACCCGCCCAGGCACCAGCTGCCGATGACGTCCAGCGGCCAGTGATAGCCGCGCAGGACCAGTCCGATGCCCGTCGCCACACTGAGCACCATGGCGACGGGCATCGCCCATCGGCGCCCGACATACGGGGCCAGGAGCAGCGCGGCGCCGCAGTAGGCCACCATCGCGGTCGCGGTATGGCCGGAGGGGTAGAAGCCGCCCGCCTCGGTGAGCGGTCCCTGACGGTCGATCAAGGACTTCAGGGGCGTGACGAGCACAGGGACCGCGGCCATCGTGAGGACGGCACCGAGTACTTCGAGACGCCGGGTGCGAGCGTCGCGCCGGAGGGTGTACCAGACCGCCGCGGCCAGCACCGGCAGCGCGAACTCCTTGCTGCCGAGGTCCGCCAGCAGATCGGTCAGCGAGCTGGGCCCATGCCCGACGATCCTGAGCTCGATGCGTTCGTCCAGGGACCGCAGCGGCCCGTCGGTGGCCACCTGCCAGGTGACCAGCGAGAAGACGAGGGCGTACAGCGCGCCGAGCGCCGTACGAGGAAAAGCCGGCCTCCTCGGAACAGGGGGGGTGGTTCCGAGAGGGCCGGCCGGACCGGTTTGCCGCGCGCCCCGGGGGGTTTGGGGCGGGCGGCCATCCGATCGGTGAGGAGTTCCGGAGCCAGAAGCTCCAGTGGTGTGCGCGAGGGCACGACCAGGACGGGGCTGGGGATGCTCCGGCCTGGGGTCGCTCGCAGTCCCCTGCGAGCGGGGTGTTTCTCTCATCTGCAGAAACCGTACGGCAGCGAGCGGGGGGACCGACAGCCGGATCTCCATCCCGCCATCGGCCCCCCACAGAGTCTTCACAGGCCCTGACCGTTCGCCCCGGTCAGACGCCTGCGAACGCCTGCTCGATGATGTCCAGACCCTCGTTGAGCAGGTCCTCTCCGATCACCAGCGGGGGCAGGAAGCGCAGCACATTGCCGTACGTGCCACAGGTCAGAACCAGCAGACCCTCGGCGTGGCAGGCCTTGGCGAGCGCGGCGGTGGCGGCCGGGTTCGGCTCCTTGGTGTCCCGGTCCTTGACCAGCTCGATGGCGATCATCGCGCCGCGGCCGCGGACGTCGCCGATGATGTCGAACTTCTCGGCCATCGCGGTGAGGCGGCCCTTCATGACCTCCTCGATGCGCTTGGCCTTGCCGTTGAGGTCGAGCTCCTTCATGGTCTCGATGGCACCGAGCGCACCGGCGCAGGCGACCGGGTTGCCGCCGTACGTACCGCCGAGGCCGCCCGCGTGCGGGGCGTCCATGATCTCGGCGCGGCCGGTCACGGCGGCGAGCGGCAGGCCGCCCGCGATGCCCTTGGCGGTGGTGATCAGGTCGGGGACGATGCCCTCGTCCTCACAGGCGAACCACTGGCCGGTGCGGCAGAAGCCGGACTGGATCTCGTCCGCGACGAACACGATGCCGTTGTCCTTGGCGAACTGCGCGATGGCCGGCAGGAAGCCCTTGGCGGGCTCGATGAAGCCGCCCTCGCCGAGGACCGGCTCGATGATGATCGCGGCGACGTTGTCGGCGCCGACCTGCTTGGAGATCTGGTCGATGGCCTGGGCGGCGGCCTCGGGACCGCAGTTCTCCGGGCCGGTCGGCCAGCGGTAGCCGTAGGCGACCGGGACGCGGTAGACCTCGGGGGCGAACGGGCCGAAGCCGTTCTTGTACGGCATGTTCTTGGCGGTCAGCGCCATCGTGAGGTTGGTGCGGCCGTGGTAGCCGTGGTCGAAGACGACGACAGCCTGGCGCTTGGTGTAGGCGCGGGCGATCTTGACGGCGTTCTCGACGGCCTCGGCGCCGGAGTTGAACAGCGCGGACTTCTTCTCGTGGTCACCCGGGGTGAGCTCGGCGAGGGCCTCGGCGACCTCCACGTACCCCTCGTACGGCGTGACCATGAAACAGGTGTGGGTGAAGTCGGCGAGCTGCGCGGCGGCACGGCGTACGACGGCCTCGGCGGAGGCGCCGACGGAGGTCACGGCGATGCCGGAGCCGAAGTCGATGAGGCGGTTGCCGTCCACGTCCTCGATCACACCGCCGCCGGCGCGGGCGGTGAAGACGGGCAGCACGGACCCCACACCGCCGGCGACCGCGGCGGTACGGCGGGCCTGCAGCTCGATCGACTTAGGACCGGGGATGGCGGTGACGACGCGGCGCTCCTGCGGGATTGCGGTCATGAGGGGCTCCTGTGGGTGTTCCGGACGCTTTTCTTCGCAGGCTAGGCCGGGGAGAGGGGGACAGGCATGCGCCTTTCGGGAGTGTTGGGGGGTGTGTCGTTGTCCGCGCCGGACATAGTCGGGCCGGGGCGGAGGGTCCTCGCGCTGCCTGCCGGTCCACGACCGCGAGGTGCTGTGTCTGCCCGGGGGAAGGCGCCCCCGGACGCCCACCATGACGTGAATCAGTGAACTACCCCGGCCAGGGCACTAGATTGACGGGTGCACAGAGCGGGCCTGGCTGGTCAGGGGGCAGCGGTTTCATGGATTCCGAAGGCACATTCGACGCACGCGGCACACGGTCCAACCCGGTGCCACGGCCCGCGAGGCCGCCCGTCGTGCCCGGGATCCCGGCCATCCCCGGCCACGCACCCACCACCCGCCCCGCCGTCGTCGACTGGCTGCGCACCCCGCGCCCGGCCGCCGAGCCCGGCATCTGGCGCCTCGGCCACCGCTCCCGGCCCGACGAGGAGCCCGAGCTCGTCCCCGCCCGCCGGCTCTTCACCGGCGCCCTCATCGCGCTGCTCAGCGGCTGGCTGCTGTGGTCGCTGCTGTGGAACGGCTACCTGGGCCGCTATTGGCTGTGGCCCTTCCTCGTCCTCACCCCGGACTCCTGGAACGGCACCATGGCCCAGGTAGTCGCCTCGTACGCCTACTACGCGATCGTCGGCGGCGGCCTGCTCGTGTTCTTCGCCCGGATTGGCCATGTGCCGGAGATCTGGCAGCGCTATGTGCGCCGCGCCGACAAGCACGTCCGCATCCCGACGCCGCCCCCCGAGACCGATCCCGCCGACTGGCCCGAGCTGCGCTCCGCCGGCCTGGTGGACGCCGCGCAGGCTTTGTCCGAAGCCACCCGTTCCGGCGCGCTCGGCGATGTCGACTACGCAAGGATCCGGCGCGCCTGGCAGGGCGTCCACGCCCGGCCGGAGCGGCTCGCCGCGTTCACCGACACCGTGCGCAAGCACGGCGCGGCCGCCTGCGCCCATCCCTCCGGCGTACGCGACCTGCCGGTCCGCAGCGCCACCCACGATCTCGCCACCGCCCAGGTCAAGATCGGCACCGCCGTCGACGACCGGCGCAACCCTTACGCCCGCCGCACCACCGGCGTCGCCCTCGAGCCCGCTCTCCTCGGCACCTCGCTGCTCGCAGTAGGGCCCTCCGGGTCCGGCAAGAGCGTGCGCCTGGTGCGGCCCGTCGTCGAGTCGATGTGTCTGCTCGCGCTCGCCAACCGCGCGGCCGTCGTCGCCGTCACGGCGTACGGCACCGGGCTCGCCCCCGACGACGCCTTCGACCTCGTCATCGCCGTCGGCCGCCCCGAGTCCACCCATGACCTCGACCTCTACGGCGGCGCCGACGACCCCGACGAGGCCGCCCGGGTGCTCGCCGAGGCGCTCGTCGGGGATCTCGCCGCCACCCTGCCCGGCGGCGACAGCAGGCGCGCCGCCACCGCGCTGGCCCAGCTGATCGGGCCGTACCAGAGCGTCCACGGGCACTTTCCGGCCGTACCGGAGCTGCGTGAACTGCTCGGCGGCGCACCCGGCGCGATCGGCGTGCTGCGCACCGCCCTCGAGACCGGGACCGACCCCGGTGCCGCCGCCCAGCTGCGTGAACTGGACGCCCGCGAGCGGCAGTCGGCCCGCGCCGACGACATCGGCGTCCTGCTCGCCGAGCGGATCGCCTTCCTGGACCGGCCCGCGTTCGCGGACTTCTTCCGTACGGACGGCACCGGCCGGCAGTTCTCGCTGCGCGCCATCGAGCACCCGCTCCGCGTCCGCATCGACCTGCCCGAGCGCGGCCACGCCGAAGCCTCACGGATCATCGCGCGCCTGGTGCTCGCCCAGTTCACCGAGGCCGCGCTGAACCGCTCGGACCGCTCGCTGTTCGGCGCTCTCGTCCTCGACGACGCGACGTACACCGTGACCGCCGACTCGGTGCGCGCCGTGCAGCGGCTGCGCTCCGCCAACGCCGGGGTGGTGTTCGCGCTGCGCACCCTGGAGGACGTGCCGGAGCCGCTGCGCGGCCCGCTGCTGGGCGCGGTCGGCTGCCGGATGGCGTTTGCCGGGCTCGCCCCCTGGGACGGCGGCCGGTTCGCCGAGACCTGGGGCACCGAGTGGGTGCAGACCCGGGACGTCACCAACCGGCAGATCATCTCCGACGAGCCCCTCACCAAGGCGCTGCACATGATGCGCCGCCTGGTGACCGGCAAGGCGGCCACCGCCGAGGCGATCACGGTGCGTGAGGTCGAGCGGGCCCGCTGGTCGGCCTCCGACCTGGCGCACGCCGTGCCCGCCGGACACGCGGTGCTCTCCCTGACGACCGTACGGGGCGAGCACACGCCGCCCCTTCTGGTGGATCTCAGAACCTGAGCAGAGCCCCCGTACTGCTACGCCCTGGCAGAATCGACGTACGCCGTTCATACGGGACGGCAAAATCACTTTCACCTCTGCTCGAAGGGCCCACGGTCCCCATGCCGCCCACGCTCGCCTCGCTCGTCCAGCACTCGGCGCTCAAACTCAGCGTGCGCGCCGGGGAGGACCGGCTGGAGACGCCGGTGCGCTGGGCGCATGTCAGCGAGCTCGCCGACCCCGTGCCGTACATGGAGGGCGGCGAGCTGCTCCTTGTCACGGCGATGACCCTGGACGCCGAGGACCGCGAGGCGATGCGCCGCTATGTGCGCAGGCTGGTGGCCGCGGGCGTCGTCGGGCTCGGCTTCGCGGTCGGCGTCTACTACGACGACATCCCCGACGCGCTCGTCGAGGCGGCCAAGGAGGAGGACCTGCCGCTGCTCGCCGTGCCGCGACGTACCCCTTTCCTCGCCATCAGCAAGGCCGTCTCGGCGGCGAACGCGGCCGACCAGTACCGCGCGGTGACCGCCGGCTTCGAGGCACAGCGGGAGCTGACGCGGGCCGCACTCGCCGAGGGGCCCGCCGCGGTAGTCACCAGGCTCGCCGCGCATATCGACGGCTGGGCCGCGCTGTACGACGCGTCCGGCGCCGTCGTTGCCGCAGCACCCGAATGGGCCGCGCGCCGGGCGGCCCGGCTCACCGCCGACGTGGAGCGGCTGCGGGAGCGGTCCGCGCCCGCGAGCGCGGTGGTCGGCGACACGGACGACGACCGGGTCGAACTGCAGTCGCTGGGCACCGGCCGCCGGGTGCGCGGGGCGCTGGCCGTGGGCACCGGAGCGCCGCTGGGCACTGCCGAGCGGTATGCCGTGCACTCCGCCGTTGCCCTGCTCACCCTCTCCACGGAGCGTTCACGCTCACTTCAGGAGGCCGAGCAGCGCCTCGGCGCCGCGGTGCTGCGGATGCTGCTGTCCGGCCAGCCCGACCATGCGCGTGCGGTCGCCGGAGATCTGTACGGCGGGCTGCTCGACGCCCCCTTCCGGCTGCTGATCGCCGAGCCGACGGTGGAGCCGGACCCCGCAGCGGAGCACCCGCTGCAGGCTTTCGCCGAATGGCTGGAGTCGGCCGCGGCCCGGGCCGGGGAGCCGATGATCGCCGTGCCGGACATCGACGACCGCCTTGTGGTGCTGGCCGCGGACGGCGGTGCGGTCGTCGCGGCCTGCACGGCGGAGTACGCGGACAAGGGGGCCGACGACGCCGAAGCGGTCGTGGGGCTCTCCGCGCCCACCGGACCGATTGCCGCAGCGGGCGCGTACAAACAGGCCGAACAGGCCCTCTCGGTCGCCCGGCGGCGCGGCCGCGCACTCGTCGAGCATGAGGAACTCGCCGCGGGATCGGTCCTCCCGCTGCTCGCGGACGACGCGGTGCGCGCCTTCGCGGACGGCATGCTGCGGGCGCTGTACGAACACGACGCGACCGGCCGCGGCGATCTGGTCGCCTCGCTGCGCGCCTGGCTCTCGCGCCACGGTCAGTGGGACGCGGCGGCCGCCGATCTGGGCGTGCACCGCCATACGCTGCGCTACCGGATGCGCCGGGTCGAGGAGATCCTGGGCCGCTCGCTCGACGACCCGGATGTGCGGATGGAGCTGTGGCTGGCGCTGAAGGCGACGGCAGGCGGCACGGCAGAATGAGACACCCGCGGAAGAATTTTCCTTTCCTGTGCCCGAAGTCGGGCAAAATCGTTGGAGTTTGAGGGCTCGAATACCTAGGGTCCTGCCTCGTGGTCACCAACTCCGGCACTCCTGAGGCCGGCCCCCCCGAGGCAGGCACCCCGGCAAGCGGCAGCGCCGCGGCCGATTCCCCGCCAACCGACACCCCGCCGACCGACACTGCCGGACCGGCCGCGCCCGGCCCCCGGATATCCGGCGCGGTCTGGGGCGCGCTCGCCATCGTCTACGTCGTCTGGGGCTCCACCTACCTCGGCATCCGCATCGTCGTCGAGACCATGCCGCCGTTCCTCTCCGCAGGGGCCCGCTTCATCGTCGCGGGCCTGCTCCTCGCCGGGCTCGTGGCCTGGCGGCAGGGACCGTCGGCGCTCAAGGTCACCCGCTCCCAGCTCGCCTCGGTCGCCCTGGTCGGCCTGCTCCTCCTCCTCGGCGGCAACGGCCTGGTCGTCCTCGCCGAGACCTCGGTACCCTCCGGGCTCGCCGCCCTGCTGATCGCCGTCGTGCCCACCTGGGTGGTGCTCCTGCGCCGGAGCTTCGGCGAACGGCCCGGCCTCGGCGCGTACTGCGGCGTCCTGCTCGGGCTCGCGGGCCTCGCCGTGCTGACCCTGCCCGGTCTCAGCGGCGACGTACGCCTGTGGGGCGTCCTCACGGTGATCGGCGCGACTCTCATGTGGTCGGTCGGCTCCTTCTCCTCGTCGCGCATCCCGATGCCCGCGAATCCGTTCGCGGCGAGCGCGTACGAGATGGTCGCCGGCGGCATCGGCTGTCTGCTGGTGGGCCTCGGCCGGGGCGAGCAGCACGGCTTCGCCGTCGGCGAGGTCTCGGCCCGCTCCTGGACCGCGCTCGGCTATCTCGTCGTCTTCGGCTCGCTCGTCGCGTTCACGGCGTACGCCTGGCTGCTGCACTCCGCGCCGCTGTCCCTGGTCGCCACCTACGCGTATGTGAACCCGGTCGTCGCGGTCCTGCTCGGCGCGCTGATCCTGGACGAGCAGCTGAGCTGGCCGATCGCCGTCGGAGGCGCGGTGGTGGTGACGGGGGTCTGCCTGATCGTGTCGACGGAACGCCGCCGCTAGGGCCTGTCTTCCGGATCTTGCCGGGCTCGCGTGCCCTGGCACGCGCACTGATCCGGCCTGATCCAAAAGACAAGCCCTGGGCGTCATATCGGCAGCGCACGCCAAAGCGTAGGAGAGCGTCCGCCGACCACTCCACACCGGATAAACGCGCAGACGCCGTCCCGGTCCTACCGTGGGGCAGAGACAACCCCATCTACTTCGGAAGGGCCGGGACATGACTTCCACCCACGCCTTCTGGCTCGCCGGCCGCCAGGCCACCGGCGAGACCGCCTTCGACGTCACCTCCCCCTGGGACGGACGTCTTGTCGGTCAGGTCTCCGTCCCGACCGATGCCCAGGTCGAGGAGGCCGTCGCCGCCGCGCACGCGGTGCGCGACGAGTTCGCGGCCACCCCGGCACACGTACGCGCCGCCGCCCTCGACCATGTGTCGAAGCGGCTCGCCGAGCGCACCGAGGAGATCGCACAGCTGATCTCCGCCGAGAACGGCAAGCCCGTCAAGTGGGCCCGCGGCGAGGTCGGCCGTGCCGTCTCCGTCTTCCGCTTCGCGGCCGAGGAGGCTCGCCGCTTCAACGGCGGCGAGGCCCAGCGCCTGGACACCGACGCCGGCGGCCAGGGCCGCCTCGCGCTCACCCGCCGCTTCCCCAAGGGCGCCGTCCTCGGTATCGCGCCGTTCAACTTCCCGCTGAACCTCTGCGCCCACAAGATCGCCCCGGCGATCGCCGTCGGCGCGCCGATCATCCTCAAGCCCGCCCCGGCGACGCCGCTGTCCGGGCTGATCCTCGGTGAGCTGCTCGCCGAGACCGACCTGCCGGCCGGCTCGTGGTCCGTGCTCCCGGTGCCGAACGACAAGATGCCCGCCCTCGTCCAGGACGAGCGCCTGCCGGTCATCTCCTTCACCGGCTCCGACAAGGTCGGTTACGCGATCATGGACTCGGTGCCGCGCAAGCACTGCACCCTGGAGCTGGGCGGCAACGGCGCGGCCGTCGTCCTCGCCGACTTCGCCTCCGAGACGGACCTGGACTGGGCGGCGACCCGTATCGCCACCTTCTCCAACTACCAGGGCGGCCAGTCCTGCATCTCCGTGCAGCGGGTGATCGCCGACGCCACCGTGTACGACCGGCTGCTGCCGAAGGTCGTCGCGGCCGTCGAGGCCCAGGTCACCGGCGACCCGTCCGACTCCGCAACCGACGTAGGCCCGCTGGTCAGCGAGGACGCCGCCAAGCGCGTGGAGTCCTGGGTCGACGAGGCGGTGCAGGCGGGCGCGAAGCTGCTCGCCGGCGGCAAGCGCGAGGGTGCGTCCTACGCGCCGACCGTCCTCGCGGACGTCCCCGCGGACACGACGATCGCCTGTGAGGAGGTCTTCGGGCCGGTCCTCACGGTCACCAGGGTCGACGGCGAGAGTGAGGCCTTCGCCGCGGTCAACGACTCCAAGTACGGCCTGCAGGCGGGCGTGTTCACGCACAACGTGCAGACCGCCTTCCGCGCCCACCGCGCCCTCGAGGTCGGCGGCGTGATCATCGGCGACGTCCCGTCGTACCGCGCGGACCAGATGCCGTACGGCGGAGCCAAGCAGTCCGGCGTGGGCCGCGAGGGCGTGCGCTACGCGATGGACGACTACACGTACGAGCGGGTGCTGGTCCTGACGGGCGTCGCTCTCTGAGCTCTCCGAGTACGTGACGGACCGGCGGCCGGAGCCCACTGTGCGGGGGCTCCGGCCGTTGCCGTACCTCCGGCGCAGTTCCCTCGACTGCGGTACGCAGACTGGTGGAGAGGGCGGGAATCGGGTACTACGGACGAGTAGCACCGGTCGGTAAGGCGAAGTGCGCCCCGGCCGACGCCCCCGGAAATCCCGACTCGCGGCGAGGTGAGCCTCATGTCCGCACCACTCGACACGACACAGACTCCGAAGGTCAGTGAGCGCGAAGCACGACAGGTCGCCGAGGCCGCGCGAGAACAGGACTGGCGCAAGCCCAGCTTCGCCAAGGAGCTGTTCCTGGGCCGCTTCCGGCTGGACCTGATCCATCCGCATCCGATGCCCGCGGACGAGGACACACGGCGGGGCGAGGCGTTCCTCGCGAAGCTGCGCGACTTCTGCGAGACGAAGATCGACGGAGCGCTGATAGAGCGCGAGGCGCGGATCCCCGACGAGGTGATCAACGGTCTCAGGGAGATCGGCGCGCTCGGCATGAAGATCGACACGAAGTACGGGGGCCTCGGCCTCACCCAGGTGTACTACAACAAGGCGCTGGCCCTGGTCGGCTCGGCGAACCCGGCGATCGGCGCGCTGCTCTCGGCCCATCAGTCGATCGGCGTACCGCAGCCGCTGAAGCTCTTCGGCACCCAGGAGCAGAAGGACACGTTCCTGCCGCGGCTGGCCAGGACGGACATCTCGGCCTTCCTGCTCACCGAGCCGGACGTGGGCTCCGACCCGGCCCGCCTCGCCACCACGGCCGTGCCCGACGGCGACTCGTACGTCCTCGACGGCGTCAAGCTCTGGACGACGAACGGTGTCGTCGCCGACCTGCTCGTGGTGATGGCCCGCGTGCCGAAGTCGGAAGGCCACAGGGGCGGCATCACGGCGTTCGTCGTCGAGGCGGCGGGCGAGGGCATCACCGTCGAGAACCGCAACGCCTTCATGGGCCTGCGCGGCCTGGAGAACGGCGTCACCCGCTTCCACCAGGTGCGCGTCCCCGCCGCGAACCGCATCGGCCCCGAGGGCGCCGGCCTCAAGATCGCGCTGACCACCCTCAACACCGGCCGTCTCTCGCTGCCCGCGATGTGCGTCGGCGCCGGCAAGTGGTGCCTGAAGATCGCCCGCGAGTGGTCGGCCGTCCGGGAGCAGTGGGGCAAGCCGGTCGCGAAGCACGAGGCCGTCGGCGCCAAGATCTCCTTCATCGCCGCGACCACCTTCGCCCTCGAAGCGGTCGTCGACCTCTCCTCGCAGATGGCCGACGAGGACCGCAACGACATCCGCATCGAAGCGGCGCTCGCCAAGCTCTACGGCTCGGAGATGTCCTGGCTGATGGCCGACGAGCTGGTCCAGATCCGCGGCGGCCGCGGCTTCGAGACGGCGGACTCGCTGGCGGCACGCGGCGAACGGGCCGTGCCGGCCGAGCAGATGCTGCGAGATCTGCGCATCAACCGCATCTTCGAGGGCTCGACCGAGATCATGCACCTGCTGATCGCCCGTGAGGCGGTCGATGCGCACCTCAAGGTGGCGGGCGATCTGATCGACCCGGACAAGTCCCTGGGCGACAAGGCGAAGGCAGGCGCACAGGCCACCGCCTTCTACGCCCGCTGGCTGCCCAAGCTGGTCGCGGGCCCCGGCCAACTCCCGCGTACGTATCGCGAGTTCCACCCGGCAGGCCATGCGGACCTCTCCGGCCATCTGCGCTACGTCGAACGCTCGGCCCGTAAACTGGCGCGCTCCACCTTCTACGCGATGTCGCGCTGGCAGGGCCGGATGGAGACCAAGCAGGGCTTCCTGGGCCGGATCGTCGACATCGGCGCGGAGCTCTTCGCGATGAGCGCTGCCTGCGTCCGCGCGGAACTCCTGCGCAGCACCGATGGCCACGGCCGCGAGGCATACCAACTGGCAGATGTGTTCTGCCGCCAGTCCCGCATCCGCGTCGAAGAGCTCTTCAACCGGCTGTGGTCCAACACCGACGACCTCGACCGCAAGGTGGTGGACGGCGTGCTGTCCGGCACGTACACCTGGCTCGAAGAGGGCATCATCGACCCGAGCGGCGAGGGCCCCTGGATCGCAGACGCAACACCGGGCGCGTCCGACCGCGCCAACGTCCACCGCCCGATCCGCTAGTACCTTCTCGACCGCGCCGGCCTCCCTGCTCCCACTCGGCCCATGAACGCCCAGTGGGAGAGGTTCCGCGCGGGGCGGAAGACCGGCGCGCAGGGACGCACTGTCCGGTCGGACAGGTGGAGCGGCCACAATGGGGGGATGAGCGACAGCCCATCCCCCCTCGCCGACCCGCACCTCGTCTTCGACGCGACCGAAGGCCGCCGGGACGTCGTCGTCCTCGGCTCCACCGGGTCCATCGGCACGCAGGCCATCGACCTGGTCCTGCGCAACCCCGAGCGCTTCCGCGTCACCGCACTCTCCGCCGCCGGCGGACGGGTCGGACTCCTCGCCGAGCAGGCGCGGCAGTTGCGCGTCGACACGGTCGCCGTGGCCCGCGAGGACGTCGTGCCCGCGCTGCGCGAGGCGCTGGCGGAGCAGTACGGCACCGAGCCCCTGCCCGAGATCCTGACAGGACCCGACGCCGCCACCCAGCTCGCCGCCTCCCCCTGTCACACCGTGCTCAACGGCATCACAGGCTCCATCGGCCTCGCCCCCACCCTCGCCGCGCTCGAAGCCGGCCGCACGCTCGCCCTCGCCAACAAGGAGTCGCTCATCGTCGGCGGGCCGCTGGTCAAGGCCCTTGCCAAGCCCGGCCAGATCATCCCCGTCGACTCCGAGCACGCGGCCCTCTTCCAGGCGCTGGCCGCCGGAACGCGGGCCGACGTACGCAAGCTCGTCGTCACCGCCTCCGGCGGCCCCTTCCGCGGGCGTACGAAGGCCGAGCTCGCCGATGTCACCCCCGAGGCCGCCCTGGCGCACCCCACCTGGGCGATGGGCCCGGTGATCACGGTGAACAGCGCCACACTTGTCAACAAGGGTCTTGAGGTCATCGAGGCGCATCTCCTCTACGACATCCCCTTCGAACGCATTGAGGTCGTCGTCCACCCTCAGTCGTATGTCCACTCCATGGTGGAGTTCTCCGACGGCTCGACCCTCGCGCAGGCCACCCCGCCCGATATGCGCGGCCCGATCGCCCTCGGCATCGGCTGGCCCCAGCGGGTGCCGGACGCCGCGCCTGCCTTCGACTGGACCGAGGCATCGACGTGGGAGTTCTTCCCGCTCGACACCGAGGCCTTTCCCTCGGTGGGACTCGCCCGGCACGTGGGCGAGCTCGGCGGTACGGCCCCGGCGGTGTTCAATGCCGCGAACGAGGAGTGCGTGGACGCATTTCTCGCGGGACGGCTGCCGTTCAACGGAATCATGGATACGGTCACCGAAGTCGTCGCCGAGCACGGTGCGCCCGCCAAGGGAACCTCGCTCACGGTGGCGGACGTCCTGGAAGCGGAGACCTGGGCCCGGGCGCGGGCTCGGGAACTGGCAGTGAAGGCAACAGCGGAGGCTCGCGCATGACGATTCTGTTGACGGTCCTCGGCATTCTGCTGTTTGCGGTAGGACTGCTGATCTCGATCGCCTGGCACGAGCTCGGTCATCTGTCCACGGCCAAGCTCTTCGGCATCCGCGTGCCCCAGTACATGGTCGGCTTCGGTCCGACCATCTGGTCCCGCAACAAGGGCGAGACGGAGTACGGCATCAAGGCCGTCCCCATGGGCGGCTACATCCGCATGATCGGGATGTTCCCGCCGGGGGAGGACGGGCGGATCGAGGCACGCTCGACATCGCCCTGGCGCGGGATGATAGAGGACGCCCGCACGGCCGCGTTCGAGGAGCTCAAGCCGGGCGACGAGAACCGTCTCTTCTACACGCGCAAGCCCTGGAAGCGCGTGATCGTCATGTTCGCCGGGCCGTTCATGAATCTGGTCCTCGCCGTCGCGATCTTCCTCGGTGTGGCGATGACCTTCGGCTTCTCGACCCAGACCACGGAGGTCGCCGGCGTTCAGAAGTGCGTCATCTCGCAGAGCGAGAACCGTGACACCTGTGCCAAGGGCGACCCCGTCTCGCCCGCCCAGGCCGCGGGCCTGCAGAAGGGCGACAAGATCGTCGCCTTCAACGGGCAGCCCGTCGCCGACTGGACCACGCTCTCCAACCACATCCGCGAGACGATCGGCCCGGCCACCATCACGGTCGAGCGCGACGGCAAGCAGCAGGTCCTGCAGGCCACCCTCGCCAAGAACATGGTCGCCAAGAAGAACGCCGACGGCGAGGTCGTCCCCGACAAGTACGTTCCGGCCGGCTATCTCGGCTTCGCCGCGAAGTCCGAGATCCTGCCGCTCTCCTTCACCGACTCCGTCGACCGCATGGGCGACATGATCGAGAACGGCGTCGAGTCGATCGTCGCGCTGCCGTCCAAGATCCCCGACCTGTGGAACGCGGCCTTCAGCGACGGCGAGCGCAAGGACGACTCCCCGGTGGGCGTCGTCGGCGCCGCCCGGATCAGCGGCGAGGTGATGAACCTCGACGCCCCCGCGCAGAACCTCATCGCCATGTTCATGATGCTGCTCGCGGGCTTCAACCTCTCGCTGTTCCTCTTCAACATGCTGCCGCTGCTGCCGCTGGACGGCGGGCACATCGCGGGCGCGCTGTGGGAGTCCCTGCGCCGCACCGTTGCCAAGGTGTTCCGTCGCCCCGACCCGGGTCCGTTCGACGTGGCCAAGCTGATGCCGGTCGCGTACGTCGTGGCGGGGATCTTCATCTGCTTCACCCTGCTCGTGCTGGTCGCCGACATCGTCAATCCGGTCAAAATCAGCTAAGGGCATCCCTTTTGTGGCGGTCGGATACTCTTTGTATCCGGCCGCTCACCTTTGGGTGGACTTTCCGGCGCGATGTGCTGGGCCGAACCTCTGTGCCGTAATCTCGGTGGCTGGAGCCCGCCGATCTCGGGACCACGATCCACACCTTGGGGTTGCACAGCAGATGACTGCAATTTCTCTCGGAATGCCGTCCGTTCCGACCCAGCTCGCCGACCGGAGGGTCAGCCGCAAGATCCAGGTAGGTTCCGTGGCCGTCGGCGGGGACGCGCCGGTGTCGGTGCAGTCGATGACGACGACGCGTACCTCGGACATCGGGGCGACGCTGCAGCAGATCGCCGAGCTGACCGCTTCGGGCTGCCAGATCGTACGAGTGGCCTGTCCGACCCAGGACGACGCGGACGCGCTGGCCACGATCGCGAGGAAGTCGCAGATCCCGGTGATCGCGGACATTCACTTCCAGCCGAAATACGTCTTCGCGGCGATCGACGCGGGCTGCGCGGCGGTGCGCGTGAACCCGGGCAACATCAAGCAGTTCGACGACAAGGTGAAAGAGATCGCCCGCGCCGCTGGCGAGACGGGCACCCCGATCCGGATCGGGGTGAACGCCGGTTCGCTGGACGCCCGGCTGCTGCAGAAGTACGGCAAGGCGACGCCGGAGGCGCTGGTCGAGTCCGCGCTGTGGGAGGCGTCCCTCTTCGAGGAGCACGGTTTCCGCGACATCAAGATCTCGGTCAAGCACAACGACCCGGTCGTGATGGTCAACGCCTACCGCCAGCTCGCCGCCCAGTGCGACTACCCCCTCCACCTCGGCGTCACCGAGGCGGGACCCGCCTTCCAGGGCACGATCAAGTCGGCCGTCGCCTTCGGCGCCCTGCTCAGCGAGGGCATCGGCGACACCATCCGCGTCTCGCTGTCCGCCCCGCCGGCGGAGGAGGTCAAGGTCGGCATCCAGATCCTGGAGTCGCTGAACCTGCGCCAGCGCCGTCTGGAGATCGTCTCCTGCCCCTCCTGCGGCCGCGCCCAGGTCGATGTGTACAAGCTCGCCGACCAGGTCAGCGCCGGTCTCGAAGGCATGGAGGTGCCGCTGCGCGTCGCCGTCATGGGCTGTGTCGTCAACGGCCCCGGCGAGGCCCGCGAGGCCGACCTCGGCGTGGCCTCCGGAAACGGCAAGGGCCAGATCTTCGTCAAGGGTGAGGTCATCAAGACCGTGCCCGAGTCGAAGATCGTCGAGACCCTCATCGAAGAGGCGTTGAAAATCGCCGAGCAGATGGAGAAGGACGGCGTCCCTTCCGGCGTGCCCGTGGTCGACGCCGTGGGCGAGCCCGAGGTCTCCGTCGGCTGACGACTGTTGTGCCGGCCCCGCTCGCGCCCCTGCGCGTTGCGGGGCCTTGCGCTGGGCTCGGCAGCGCCTGGACCTGCCGGGTACAGTGCGGAGATCAGCAGACCGTATGGTGAGGCCCCCTCGTGTTGACGCAGACCACCACCCGGGTCCTCGACCCCAGTGACCTCGGCGCAGCGCTCGCCATCCTCGAGAGCGAGCCCGTTGTGAACGCCTTCGTGGCCTCGCGAGTCCAGGTCGCCGGGCTCGACCCGTGGCGCCTCGGCGGTGAGATGTGGGGCTGGTACGCGGACGGGCGGCTCCGTTCGCTCTGCTACTCCGGTGCCAATCTCGTCCCCATCTGCGCCACCCCCGAGGCCGTGCGTGCCTTCGCCGACCGTGCGCGCAGAACCGGCCGCCGCTGCTCCTCCATCGTCGGCCCGGCCGGGCCCACCGCCGAGCTGTGGCGGCTGCTCGAGCCGACCTGGGGCCCCGCCAGGGACGTACGCGCACAACAGCCGCTGATGGTCACCGAGCAGCTTCCCGACGACATCGAGGCCGATCCGCACGTCCGTCGCATCCGTAAGGAGGAGATGGACGTGATCATGCCGGCCTGCGTGGCGATGTTCACCGAGGAGGTCGGTATCTCGCCGATGTCCGGCGACGGCGGACTGCTCTACCAGGCCAGAGTCGCCGAACTCGTCGGAACCGGACGGTCATTCGCCCGCATCGACGACGGGCAGGTCGTCTTCAAGGCCGAGATCGGCGCGGCCACCACGCAGGCCTGTCAGATCCAAGGCGTATGGGTGGCACCGGAGTTCCGCGGCCGCGGGCTCTCCGAGACCGGCATGGCCGCCGTGCTGCGCTATGCCCTGACGGACGTCGCGCCGGTCGTCAGCCTCTACGTCAACGACTACAACACCGCAGCCAGGGCGGCGTACCGGCGGGTGGGCTTCCGCGAGGTCGGGGCCTTCATGAGCGTGCTGTTCTGACTGCGAGTCGTGGGAAGTAGGGTTCGCGCATGGCAGCACTCTCAGGCGGCGGGCCCCGGACTCCCAGCGTTGTGGTCGGACCGATCAATCTCGCCGCGCGGATCGACGAAGCCCTGGCGGTGCAGGCGCTCGCCTTCGGGCTCAGCGACGACGAGGTCGAGGTGCGCCGCCATATCGTCTACCGGCATCTGCTCTACCCCGGGGCCTGGGCACTGGGTGCGCTGACCGAGTCGGGACGCCTCGTCGGATTCGTGTACGGCATGCCGAACGACCGCACGCACTGGTGGTCCACCGTCGTCGAGCCGTATCTGCGCCGCACCGGCACCGACGGCTGGCTCGACGACTCCTTCGTCATCACCGAACTCCATGTCCACCCCGGATTCCAGGGGCAGGGCATCGGCCGCTCGCTGATCACCTCGATCACCGACGGCGCGGAGCAGCCGCGGTCGATCCTCTCGGCGATCGACATCGAGAGCCCGGCGCGCGGCCTGTACCGCGCGCTCGGTTATCAGGACCTCGCGCGGCAGGTGATATTTCCTAGTGCGCCGAGTCCGTATGCGGTGATGGGGGCGCCGCTGCCGCTGGTGCGGCGATGAGTGGGTCCTGCCGGGGGTCCGGGGGTTGTCCCCCGGGGTGTGCAGCCCGAGTGCGCCGAGTCCGCCATGGTGGGAGCGCCGCTGCCACCGGTACGCGGGAACTGATTTCCGCCTGCCCCGGCCGCCCGGATAACCTCCTGAACATCACCCTTTCTTGACGCAGGAGAGTTCCCCATGGCAGCCCAGGTCCAGCGCATGTCCCGTCTGATGGTCAAGACACTGCGCGACGACCCTGCGGACGCCGAGACGCTCAGCCACAAACTGCTCGTCCGCGCCGGCTATGTCCGGCGCAACGCCGCGGGCATCTGGTCCTGGCTGCCGCTCGGCAAGCGGGTCCTGGAGAACGTCACGCGTGTGGTGCGCGAGGAGATGGACGCGATCGGCGCGCAGGAGGTCCTGCTGCCGGCCGTGCTGCCCAAGGAGCCGTACGAGGCGACCGGGCGCTGGGAGGAGTACGGCGCGGAGCTGTTCCGGCTGAAGGACCGCAAGGGCGCCGACTATCTCCTCGGGCCGACGCACGAGGAGATCTTCACCCAGATCGTCAAGGACCAGTGCACGTCCTACAAGGACCTGCCGGTGATCCTCTACCAGATCCAGACGAAGTTCCGCGACGAGGCGCGTCCGCGTTCGGGCATCCTGCGCGGCCGCGAGTTCCAGATGAAGGACTCGTACTCCTTCGACACGAGCGACGAGGGTCTGGCGGAGGCGTACGCGCTGCACCGCGAGGCGTACATCAAGATCTTCGAGCGGCTCGGGCTCGACCACCGCATCGTGTCGGCGGTGTCGGGTGCGATGGGCGGCTCGGCCTCCGAGGAGTTCCTGGCGCCGGCGGCGGCGGGCGAGGACACCTTCGTGTACTGCCCCTCCTGCGACTACGCCGCGAACACGGAGGCCGTGACCTTCGTGGGTGAGCCCGTGGACGGCGCCGCGCACGGCCTTGTCGAGGAGCTGGACACACCCGACACCCCGACGATCGAGGCGCTCGCCCAGCACCTGGGTGTGCCGGCCTCCGCGACCCTGAAGAACCTGCTGGTCAAGGTCGACGGCGAGATTGTCGCGGTCGGCGTGCCGGGCGACCGCGAGGTGGACCTGGGCAAGCTGTCGGACCACCTGGCCCCCGCCGAGGTCGAGCTGGTCACCGCGGAGGACTTCACGGGCCGTCCCGATCTGGTACGTGGCTACGTCGGCCCGCAGGGCCTGGAGAAGGTCCGCTACATCGCGGACCCGCGCGTGGCGCCGGGCACGGCGTGGATCACCGGCGCGAACAAGCCCGACACGCATGCGCGCAATGTCGTCGCGGGCCGTGACTTCGAGGTCGACGAGTACCTCGACGTCGTCGTGGTGGAGGACGGCGACCCGTGCCCGAAGTGCGGTACGGGCCTGAAGCTCGACCGCGCGATCGAGATCGGCCACATCTTCCAGCTGGGCCGCAAGTACGCCGACGCCTTCCAGCTCGACGTACTCGGCCAGAACGGCAAGCCGGTCCGCGTGACGATGGGCTCGTACGGCGTCGGAGTCTCCCGCGCGGTGGCGGCGCTGGCCGAACAGACGGCGGACGAGCAGGGCCTGTGCTGGCCGCGGGAGATCGCCCCGGCGGATGTCCATGTGGTCGCGGCGGGCAAGGCGCTCCAGACGGAACTGGCGCTGGACGTCGCGGACCAGCTCTCCGCGGCGGGCCTGCGGGTGCTGGTGGACGAGCGGGCGGGCGTCTCGCCGGGCGTGAAGTTCACGGACGCGGAACTGATCGGCGTCCCGAAGATCGTGGTGGCGGGCCGCCGGGCGGCGGAGGGCGTGGTGGAACTGAAGGACCGCCGGACTGGGGAGCGGGAGGAGCTCACGGTGGCGGAGGCGGTGTCGAGGCTGCGGGGGTAGCGCCTGCGGCGGGCCTGTTCCGGGGCTCCGCCCCGGACCCGCTCCCTACGCCCTGCGGGCGTGGGGAGACCCCCACGCCTCAAACGCCGGCGGAAATTCAGCCCGTCCGGCGTTTGAGGACACTCCCCCTACGCCCTGCGGGCGTGGGGGGACCCCCAGAAGGGCGTACGGGGGTCTGGGGGCTTGCCCCCAGTTCGGGACGGGGGTACCTCCCACGGCCGCCAGGCCGTAGGGGGAGGGCGGGGTGGGGAACTACAGCCAGCCCGCGAACTCCAGCGTCAGCTCCGCCTCCCGGCGGCGCCCCGCCGCCATCGCTCGCGTGCCCGACTCCACCGCCCGGAACAGCGTCCACCCCCGCAGCCGCTCCCGGTTCACCTCCAGCGAGTCCGCCAGTCTGTTCACCCGGCGCCGTGCCGCCGCCGCGCCCGCGGACGTCGCGATCAGGTCCTCGACCCGGTCACGGACCAGGCGTGCCAGGTCGTAGGCGCGCTCGCCGACCACGGGCTCCGGGCCCACCGCGAGCCATGGGGTGCGGTCGCCCGCGAGGACCTTGCCCTGGCGGAAGTTGCCGTGCAGCAGCAGGAGTTCGGGCGAGAACGACGTGAGCTCGTCGCGCGCGGCGAGCGCCGAGGCGATCAGCGCGGCCGTCCCGGGGTCCGCGAACGCACGCATCGCCTCCGCCTGCCGCGCCGTCCGGTCCGCGACCGTCTCGAAGGCGTGGTCCGTCGGCGGTTCGACCCACAGCCGCCGCACTGTCCCCGCCGCCTCCAGGAGCGCCTTCGCCTCCGGCAGCGACCGCAGTGACACCTCCGGGTGCAGCCGCTCAAGGAGCAGTGCGTCGTCCGCGGCTCCGAGCAGCCGCACCACGCCCCAGCCGTCCCAGTGCTCCAGTGCCGCCCGCTCCAGCGCGGGCGCGGCCGACGGCGGGGCGACCTTCAGCGCCGCCGCCGTGCCGTCCGGCCGCCGTACGAGCAGGACCAGACTGCTCCGCCCGCCCGGCGCCATCACCCGCTCGACGTCCAGCTCCCAGCGGTCCGCCGCCTCCTGGACGGACTTGGACAGCTGCCCGAGCCATTCGTCACTCTCGCCGAGTGCCCCGACAAGCCGCTGCGGCGGTTCGAAAGCCATACGTGCGAAGTTCCCTTTCACTTCCCTGTCGCCCGCTCGGCGAGCCCAGGAAAGGCTACGCCGCTGCCACGCCACCGGACCGCGCGGACGGCCGCCTCGCGCAGCGCGACCGCGGCCTCCCTGCGCAGCGGCCCTTCCGCGGCTCGTACGAGGTCGGAGTAGACGCCCGCTACCCGGTCCTCGAGCACCGCGGCGAGCCGCACGGCGGCCGCCGCGTCCGGGACGGCGAACGGCAGAGCGTACGCCGCAGCCGCAGCGGCCGGCGTACCGCCCAGGTCGCGCGCGGTGCGCTCCAGCGCGTCCCGCCGGGCCCGGTGGGCGGCATACGCGGCCGTGGCCTCGCCCTCGCGGTCGTCGCCGACCCGGGCGCCGACGACCCCGTACCCGTACACCGCCGCATGCTCCGCGGCCAGCGCGGCCTGTACGGCCTCCAGCGCGTCCGGCGTGCTCATCGCGAGCCCCCCTTCGTCAGCAGGTACGCATGCGCCGCACCGGCCGCCGCGATGGAGGCGAGCAGCCGGGCCAGCTCCGGCTCGGCGTCGACGAGCGCGGCCATGTGCGCGTCGGACGTACGGCGTTCCGCGACGGCCAGTGCCTTGACCGCGGCCGGGGCAGCGGCCGGAACCGTCCCGGGAGCGGCCACCCGCGTCGTACCACCGAGCGCGGCCACATGCTCGGACACCGCCTCCCGCAGGGCCGCCAACTGCCCGGCCAGCGACGGGTGTTGGGCGATGACGGCGTCGTACTGGTCACGCAGCGAACCGCTCGCCGCGGCGAGCCGCCTGCGCAGCGCCGACTCCGCACGCGCCGCATCCCGCGCCGTGTCCGGCGCCGAGCCGGGCGTGCGCCGGCGCTCGCGCTCCTCGCCCGAGCAGCCCGTCAGCGCTCCCGCCGCAACCGCGCCCGTCACCATCAGCGCACGCCTGCGTGTCGTTCCCGTGCGCCCCACGACTGTCTCCCTCGGGCCTGCGCTGATCATCGCCGCAGGCGAGCGTACCTGCGGGTCCTGGCCGGGTGGACGGCAACACCCCTCGCGACCGGATACCCTTTGATCTGACACGCGACGATCCCCACAACAGCACACGCGGCCGAGGAGTCACCCGGATGAGCACCACCCAGAGCGAGAGGCTGCGCGGGCTGCTGGAGCCGCTCGTCAGCGCCGCGGACCTGGATCTGGAAGAGATCGAGGTGTCCCGGGCGGGCAGGCGCCGCATGCTGAGGATCACGGTGGACTCCGACCAGGGCGTCGAGCTCGACACATGTGCCGAGCTGAGCCGCGCCATCTCCGAGAAGCTCGACGAGACGGACGCGATGGGCGAGGGCGAGTACGTCCTCGAAGTCAGCTCGCCCGGCGCCGACCGCCCGCTGACCGAGCACCGCCACTACGTGCGTGCCGTCGGCCGGCTGGTGAAGCTGCAGTTGCACGAGGGCGGCGAGCTGGTGGCCCGCATCCTCACCGTGGACGACGAGGGACTCGACCTCGAGGTGCCCGGCGTCAAGGGACGCAAGCCCACAGCCCGCCGGGTCACCTTCACCGAGATCGCCAAGGCTCGCGTGGAGATCGAGTTCAGCCGCAAGGACAAGAAGGAAGAGGAGGCGTAGCCGTGGACATCGACGTAAAGCTCCTGAAGGGCTTGGCACAAGAGAAGGAGATCCCCTTCGACCTGCTGGTCGAGGCGATCGAGTCGGCCCTCCTCATCGCGTACCACCGCACCGAGGGCAGCCGCCGCCACGCCCGTGTCGTGCTCAGCCGGGACACCGGCCATGTGACCGTGTGGGCCAAGGAGGACGCAGCCGATCTCGAGGAGGGGCAGGAGCCGAAGGAATTCGACGACACCCCCTCCGACTTCGGCCGGATCGCCGCCACCACCGCCCGCCAGGTCATCCAGCAGCGGCTGCGTGACGCCGAGAACGATGTCACCTTCGGCGAGTACGCCCGCCGTGAGGGCGATGTCGTCGCAGGCATGGTCCAGCAGGGCAAGGACCCCAAGAACGTCCTGGTCAAGCTGGACGACAAGCTCGAGGCGATCCTGCCGGTGCAGGAGCAGGTGCCGGGCGAGGAGTACACGCACGGCCAGCGCCTTCGTACGTATGTCGTACGCGTGGCCAAGGGCGTGCGCGGGCCGTCCGTCACCCTGTCCCGCACCCACCCCAATCTGGTGAAAAAGCTCTTTGCGCTCGAGGTCCCGGAGATCGCGGACGGCAGCGTCGAGATCGCGGCGATCGCCCGCGAGGCCGGTCACCGCACCAAGATCGCCGTCCGCTCGACCCGCTCGGGCCTCAACGCCAAGGGCGCCTGCATCGGCCCGATGGGCGGCCGTGTGCGCAATGTCATGGCCGAGCTGCACGGCGAGAAGATCGACATCGTGGACTGGTCGGACGACCCGGCCGAGATGGTGGCCAACGCCCTCTCGCCGGCCCGCGTCAGCAAGGTGGAGGTCGTCGACCTCGGCGCCCGCTCCGCCCGGGTGACGGTCCCCGACTACCAGCTGTCGCTGGCGATCGGCAAGGAGGGGCAGAACGCCCGGCTGGCCGCCCGCCTCACCGGCTGGCGCATCGATATCCGCCCCGACACGGAGCAGAGCGCCGAGCAGGGCTCCGAGCAGGGGTCGGACGAGGTCTGAGGAATGTGACCGGACGGGAACCCGTTGTAGTGACGGCGGACCCGTACCGGGAGCGCACAGGCCTCACCTAGATCGAGACAACAGCCGTTCGATTTTTGCCCCAAAGGGGTGAGGTCGGTGCGGGGAGGTAGACTGAACGTGTCTGGCCGGACGCAGACCCGCGTATGCCCTGAGCGAACCTGTGTGGGATGCCGGGAGCGAGCGGCCAAGAGCGATCTGCTGCGGATCGTGGTGAGCGGGGAAGTATGCGTCCCCGATGATCGCGGTACGCTGCCCGGCCGGGGTGCGTATGTGCACCCCGCCTTGGTCTGTCTCGATATGGCAGTCCGCCGCCGGGCGTTCCTCAGGGCCTTCAGGGTCAAGGGGCCGCTCGATACCGCGGATGTACGCCGGTATGTCGAACAGGCAGCACTGTAAGAAGAAGTACGGCACGGGACCCCGTGCGGTCAGGTACCTCGCGAGTTGGAAGTAGGTCGAGATTGCGATGAGCACTCGATGAGTACGCGATGAGTACGCCCATGAAGTAGCGACGGTCCGGCGGTAACCCGGACCTAAAAGGAGCGAAGTGGCTAAGGTCCGGGTATACGAACTCGCCAAGGAGTTCGGCGTGGAGAGCAAGGTCGTCATGGCCAAGCTCCAAGAACTCGGTGAATTCGTCCGTTCGGCGTCCTCGACGATCGAGGCGCCGGTTGTACGTAAGTTGACTGACGCTTTGCAGGGACCCGGCTCCGCCGGCAAGTCCGCTGCCAAGCCCGGCGCGCCTCGCAAGGCCGCGCCCGCCAAGCCTGCCGCGCCCTCACCGGCGTCGTCGGCCCGTCCCGCTGCCCCCAAGCCCGGCGCCCCGGCCCCCAAGCCGGCCGCAGCCGAGGCTCCGGCGAGCAGCGCCCCCTCTGTGTCTCCGGCTCCCGGACCGCGTCCGGGTCCCAAGCCTGCGCCGGCCAAGCCCGCGCCCGCGGCTCCGGTGCCCGCTGCCGAGTTCTCGGCGCCCGCCCCGGCACAGCCCGCTGCGCCGCAGGCCCCGCGTCCCGCGGGTGCCACTCCCGGGCCTCGTCCGGCCGGCGGCTCTGCCCGTCCGGCTCCGGCCGGCGGTCAGCGTGACGGCGGCCGTGACGGTGGCCGTGGCGGCGAGCGTCCGGCGCGTCCCGCCGGTCAGGGCGCCCCGCGCCCCGGCGGTCGTCCGGCCGGTCCCCGTCCGGGCAACAACCCCTTCACCTCGGGTGGCTCCACCGGAATGGCGCGCCCGCAGGCGCCCCGTCCGGGCGGCGCTCCCCGTCCCGGTGGCGGCGCTCCCGGCGCCCCTCGTCCGCAGGGTGGTCCCGGCGGCGCGCCCCGTCCGCAGGGTCAGGGCGGCGCACGTCCGTCCCCCGGCGGCATGCCGCGTCCGCAGGCGCCGCGTTCTGCCGGTGGCCCGGGCGGCTCCCCCGCGGGTAACCGCCCGAACCCGGGCATGATGCCGCAGCGTCCGGCTGCCGGTCCCCGTCCTGGTGGCGGCCCCGGTGGCGGCGGCGGTCGCGGTCCCGGTGGCGGCGGCGGTCGTCCCGGCGGCGCCGGTGCCGGTCGTCCCGGCGGTGGCGGCGGCGGCTTCGCCGGTCGTCCCGGCGGTGGCGGCGGCGGTGGCGGTCGTCCCGGTGGCGGCGGCGGTTTCGCCGGTCGTCCCGGTGGCGGTGGCCCCGGTGGTGGCGGCGGCTTCGGTGGCGGCGGTGGCCGTCCCGGCTTCGGCGGACGTCCGGGTGGCCCCGGTGGCCGTGGTGGCACGCAGGGCGCCTTCGGTCGTCCCGGCGGCCCGGCGCGTCGTGGCCGTAAGTCGAAGCGGCAGAGGCGCCAGGAGTACGAGGCCATGCAGGCCCCGTCGGTCGGCGGTGTGATGCTGCCTCGCGGCAGCGGCGAGACTGTTCGCCTGTCGCGCGGTGCGTCCCTCACCGACTTCGCGGAGAAGATCAACGCCAACCCGGCGTCGCTCGTCGCCGTGATGATGAACCTCGGCGAGATGGTCACGGCCACGCAGTCGGTCTCCGACGAGACGCTGCAGCTGCTGGCCGACGAGATGAACTACACGGTTCAGATCGTCAGCCCGGAGGAGGAGGACCGCGAGCTTCTCGAGTCCTTCGACATCGAGTTCGGCGAGGACGAGGGCGGCGAGGAAATGCTCGTCTCCCGTCCGCCGGTCGTGACCGTCATGGGTCACGTCGACCACGGTAAGACCCGACTGCTCGACGCCATCCGCAAGACGAACGTCATCGCGGGCGAGGCCGGCGGCATTACGCAGCACATCGGTGCGTACCAGGTCGGCACCGAGGTCAACGGTGAAGACCGCAAGATCACCTTCATCGACACCCCGGGTCACGAGGCGTTCACCGCCATGCGTGCCCGTGGTGCCAAGTCCACCGACATCGCGATCCTCGTGGTGGCGGCGAACGACGGTGTGATGCCCCAGACGATCGAAGCGCTGAACCACGCCAAGGCGGCAGGCGTGCCGATCGTGGTCGCGGTCAACAAGATCGACGTCGAGGGCGCGGACCCGACCAAGGTGCGCGGTCAGCTGACCGAGTTCGGTCTGGTGGCCGAGGAGTACGGCGGCGACACCATGTTCGTCGACATCTCCGCCAAGCAGGGTCTGCACATCGACAGCCTGCTGGAGGCCGTGGTCCTGACCGCGGACGCTTCGCTCGACCTCCGGGCGAACGCCGAGATGGACGCGCAGGGTATTGCGATCGAGGCCCACCTCGACCGCGGTCGCGGTGCCGTCGCCACCGTGCTCGTCCAGCGCGGAACGCTGCGGGTCGGCGACACGATGGTCGCCGGTGACGCGTACGGCCGTGTCCGGGCGATGCTCGACGACAACGGCAACAACGTCGAGGAAGCGGGTCCGTCGACCCCCGTCCTGGTCCTGGGTCTCACCAACGTCCCCGGCGCCGGCGACAACTTCCTGGTCGTCGACGAGGACCGTACGGCCCGTCAGATCGCCGAGAAGCGCGCCGCGCGTGAGCGCAATGCCGCCTTCGCCAAGCGCACTCGCCGGGTGTCCCTCGAGGACCTCGACAAGGTGCTCAAGGCCGGTCTTGTGCAGGATCTCAACATCATCATCAAGGGCGACGCGTCCGGTTCGGTGGAGGCTCTCGAGTCCTCGCTGCTCCAGCTCGACGTCGGCGAAGAGGTCGAGATCCGCGTTCTCCACCGTGGTGTGGGTGCGGTCACCGAGTCCGACATCGACCTGGCGATGGGCTCCGACGCCATCGTCATCGGCTTCAACGTCCGTGCGGCCGGCCGTGCCGCGCAGATGGCGGAGCGCGAGGGCGTCGACGTCCGGTACTACTCGGTGATCTACCAGGCCATCGAGGAGATCGAGGCGGCCCTCAAGGGCATGCTCAAGCCGGAGTACGAAGAGGTCGAGCTCGGCACGGCGGAGATCCGCGAGGTCTTCCGCTCGTCCAAGCTGGGCAACATCGCGGGTGTTCTCATCCGCTCCGGCGAGGTCAAGCGCAACACCAAGGCCCGGCTCATCCGCGACGGCAAGGTCATCGCGGAGAGCCTCAACATCGAGGGTCTGCGTCGCTTCAAGGACGACGTCACCGAGATTCGCGAAGGCTTCGAGGGCGGTATCAACCTCGGAAACTTCAACGACATCAAGGTCGACGACGTCATTGCGACGTACGAGATGCGCGAGAAGCCGCGCGGCTGATCAGGCCGGGTTTTCCGGGGGACACCCCCGGAGCCACCTGTCAGGTCGGGGCCGGTCGACGGACATATATCCGTCGATCGGCCCCGGCCGTTGCGTGTACGGTTCTTGTGTCCCTGCCAAGTGGTCGGCGGGGCCACTGACCCCGAACCGGCGGGACATCCGGACATACATGTATGTGGGGACACTGTCCTTCGATCTGCTCCTCGGCGACGTCCGGTCGCTGAAGGAGAAACGCTCCATCGTCCGGCCGATAGTCGCCGAGCTCCAGCGCAAATACGCGGTGAGCGTGGCGGAAGTCGGCGACCAGGACCTCCATCGCAGGGCCGAGATCGGCCTGGCGGTGGTCTCCGGGGACACGGGGCACCTGACAGACGTACTCAACCGGTGCGAGCGCCTGGTCGCCGCCCGGCCCGAGGTGGAACTGCTCTCCGTGAGACGCAGACTCCACAGCGACGAAGACTGAAGCTTGAGCAAGGCAAAGAAGGAGACGGACCAGTGGCCGACAACGCGCGGGCGAAGAAGCTGGCGGACCTCATCCGGGAGGTGGTCGCCGAGAAGCTGCAGCGCGGCATCAAGGACCCGCGCCTGGGCACGCACGTGACCATCACGGACACTCGCGTCACCGGTGACCTGCGGGAGGCCACGGTCTTCTACACGGTCTACGGCGACGACGAGGACCGGGCGAGCGCGGCGGCCGGGCTGCAGAGCGCCAAGGGCGTACTGCGCTCGGCGGTCGGAGCGGCGGCGGGGACGAAGTTCACGCCGACCCTCACCTTTGTGGCGGACGCACTCCCGGAGAACGCCAAGACGATCGAGGACCTCCTCGACAAGGCGCGTGCCTCCGACGCCAAGGTGCGCGAGGCGTCCTCGGGCGCCGCGTACGCCGGCGAGGCCGACCCGTACCGCAAGCCCGAGGACGAGGACGAAGCCTCGGAATGAGCAGCACGGCAAAAACGCCGGACGGCCTTGTCATCGTCGACAAGCCGTCCGGCTTCACTTCGCACGACGTCGTCGCCAAGATGCGCGGGATCGCCAGGACCCGCCGCGTCGGGCATGCGGGGACGCTCGACCCCATGGCCACCGGTGTGCTCGTGCTCGGCGTCGAGAAGGCCACCAAACTTCTCGGGCACCTCGCGCTGACCGAGAAGGAGTACCTCGGCACCATCCGGCTGGGGCAGAACACGGTCACGGATGACGCCGAGGGCGAGATCACCTCGTCGGCGGACGCCTCCGGGATCTCCCGGGACGCGATCGACGCGGGCGTGGCCACGCTGAGCGGCGACATCATGCAGGTACCGTCCAAGGTCAGCGCCATCAAGATCGACGGCAAGCGGTCGTACGCGCGCGTGCGCGGCGGCGAGGAGTTCGACATCCCGGCCCGCCCGGTCACCGTCTCGCAGTTCACGGTCTACGACGTCCGCGAGGGCGTGGCCGAGGACGGCACGCCCGTCGTCGACCTGGTCGTATCGGTGGTCTGCTCCTCCGGTACGTACATCCGCGCCCTGGCCCGTGACCTCGGCGCCCATCTCGGCGTCGGCGGGCATCTCACGGCACTGCGCCGCACCCGCGTGGGTCCTTACGGCCTGGACGCGGCGAAGACGCTGGAGCAGCTCCAGGAGGAGCTCACCGTGATGCCGATCGCGGAGGCGGCGGCCGCCGCGTTCCCGCGCTGGGACGTGGACGAGAGGCGCGCCAGGCTGCTCATCAACGGCGTACGGCTGGACATGCCGCCGTACGACACCGCGCCCGTGGCGGTCTTCGGGCCCGACGGCCGGTTCCTGGCTCTGGTGGAGGAGCACAAGGGCAAGGCCAAGAGCCTCGCCGTCTTCGGCTGAGCGCTCGCCGGGGATATCGATCCCACCGTGGAACGGGCAGGCACGCCTGCCCGTTCCACGATCCCCCTCCCCACAGGGTCTATCCATCGCGGCCCTCTTATTCACCCCACCGGGCAGGCGCTCGGAGTGAACCACGGGTGCACTTGGGGGCGCTTTCGCCACACGTTCTTCACCTGGCGATCATCGCCGTCCTACCGTCGAGATCATGGGACGCGGGGACCTGGCAACGCTGGTACGTATCTGCGATCTGGCCGGGCGGCCGCGCGGTACCGGGTTCGTCGCCGACGAGCTGGGCACGGTCGTAACCAGTCATGAGGCCGTGGACGGGCTGGTCCGGGTGGTGCTGCACGCCCCCGGCGACCGCACCTGTCTTGCCGAGGCCGATGCCATCACCCCGCTGCCGGAGGCGGGTCTGGCACTGGTGCGCACCGAAGGGCTCGGGGTGCGTCCGCTGCCGATCAGCACGCGTGAGCGGGTCGAGCCGGGGACGTATGTACGGATCCCCGCGCGCGGCTGGCGTGAGGCGCGGGTGCTCGGCGCGGCCCAGGTGACCTACACCGCGACCGACCGCTTCCATCTGGTGGGCGACGCCCTGGAGTTGGCTATCGGGACCGACGGGAGCGATGCGCTGCGCCTCGGCGGCGAGGCCGCCGGGGGACCCGTGCTGGACGCCTCGACCGGAGCGGTGCTCGCGGTCCTCGGCACCGCGCTGCTGTCCGGACACCGGGCGGCCGGCTTCGCGCTGCCGCTGCGGCCGACGGGACTGCCGGCGGACGGGCCGCTCGCCGAACTGCTGCGGCGCAACGCCGCGACCGTTCCCGGGCGCGGACACGATCTCAACCTCGCCGCCGTACTGGAGCTCACCGCGACCTCCGTGGGCTCGGCCGGCCGGCCGGGCGTCCGGCACGATCCCGTTGAACGTCCGGACACAGTAAGGGAGTTCGCAGCCTTCAGCGCACTGGTGATGGCTCTCGTCGGCGAACCCGGCACGGGGCGTACGACCGAACTCGCCGCGCTCGCCGCGCGCCGTGCCCGCGGCGCGGAGCCCGCCCCCACCGTGTGGCTGCGCGGCGCCGATCTGCACGCCGACGACGCCTCGGTCGCCGACGCCGTTGCGCGCGCCCTCGGACGGGCCGGACGCATCCTGGCCGCCTCCGGTTCGCGCTGCGACATGGAACTCGTCACCCCCGAGCGGGTGGCGCGGCTGGCGCGTGAGGCGGGGCGGCCGCTGCTGGTGCTGTTGGACGGGCCCGAGGAGATGCCGCCCGCGCTTGCCCACCGGCTGGCGGACTGGACGGCGGGAACGGTGAGCTGGCTGAGCTCATGCGCGGTGCGGATGGTCGTCGGCTGCCGACCCGAGCACTGGGAGCAGGCCGGAGCCCTCTATCCGCCGGACGTACTGCACCGGCCCGCGCAGCCCGCGCACCGGCTCCCGCCTGCGCTCCGGATCGGTCGACTCGGCGTCGGCGAGGCGGAGCGCGCGCGGGAGCGCTACGGGCTCCCGGCCGGGGCGATCGCCACCGCGGACGAACGGCATCCGCTCGCGCTGCGGCTGCTCGCGGAGGTACGGGAGGCGCTGCCCGGCGAGGTGCCTGGGCAGCCGTGCCGCGAGGACGTCTTCACCGCGCATCTGGATCTGCTCTGCCTGCGGATCGCGGTACGCATCGCCGCGGCATCCCGGTCCCACTCGCGCGGGTCCGCCGTGCGCCGACTGGCGGCGAAGGTGGCGGCCCAGGTCCATGAGGCGGCCCGGCGCTGCCTCGGTCCCGGGCAGGGGGAGCTGGACCGCGAGTCCTTCGAAGAGATCTTCCCGTGGCAGCAGGGATGGGCGTCCGCGGTCCTCACCGAGGGCCTGCTGGTCCCGGCGGGGGCGGGCTACCGCTTCGCACACGAGGAGCTTGCGGACTGGGTCCAGGGCGCGCACCTCGACCTCGATGCGGCGCTCCACCGGCTGGTCCACCGCTGGCGGGCGCGGGGGCCGGTGGAGTTGGGGGAGCGGAAACCCTGCTTGCTGCCGGTCCCGCGGCACCGCATCGGTCCTGTGGTCCAGGCACTGCTGCTGCTGGACCGGGTGCGCGGCCCGGCGGCACTGGCGCCCAGGCTGCAGGAACTGGTGGAGGCGCTCGACGGTCTGGAGGGGGCGCGCGGCGAGAGCGGTCTGGAGGGGGCGGACGGCGAGAGCGGCGCGCGGCTCGACGACGCCCGGTGGTGGGGTGCGCAGCTGCTGGGGCAGACGCTGCTGCGGGTGCCCGACGCGGAAGCGTATCTGCCGGTGCTGTGGCTGCTCGCCGAGCGGATCACCCGGCGTTCCGTACGCTCGGGAGGGCCCCAACACCTCGGCGGACTCGGTGAGTTCGGGCCCTGGTTCTGGGAGCGGCTGCGGGTGACGGAGGCCCAGCGGCTCGATCTCCTGCGGCGGCTTGTACCGGCCGACGGCGTACCCGGGGCCGGTACGCGGCCACGCTATCTGGATGCCGTCGCCGCGCGGCTGGCCGCCCGGCCCGCCGTCGTACAGCCCCTGCTGTGCCGCTGGTTCTCGGATGCGACGCCGCTGCCCGCCGACCCCGCCGCCGAGGTGCGGCCCACCGTCGCCGCCGCCGCGCAGGCACTGCTGTACGCCCGCCGCGACCTCGCCATCGACGACCTCACCGAAGCCCTTGTCGCCACCGTCCACCCCCGCGCCGACGAACTGCTCACCGCGCTCGCCGAGGACGAGCCGTCCGCCCTGTGCCGGGCCGTCGACCGCTGGGCCCACGACCCGCGGCCCGAGCGAAGGGCCGCCGCCGCCTCGTACGCACTGGCCGCCGTCGGCCGGGTCGACAGCGACGCCGACCGCGAGCTGCTCAGATACGCCGCGCTGGCGCTGCTCGCCCACACCGACGACACAACGCAGCACGGGTCCGCTCTCGCCCTGCTCGTCCACGACCCCCACACCCGCCCCCGCCATCTCGCCCAGGCGCTGACGGCCTTCGCAGCCGGTGATCCACGGCTGCCCCCGAGTGCGCTGACCGCCGCGCTCACCACGCACCCCGAGCCGGTGCTCGATGCCTTCCGGGAGCGGCTGTACCAGCCGGGCGACGGCGCGGGGGAGGTCCTGCGCGCTCTCGCCGAGGTCTCCACGCCGGCCCTCGCCCGGCGCGTGGCCGCGCTCGTCGGCGAGTACGTCGAGAACCGGCCCGAGGGCGCGGCTCATGCCGCCGCTTACATCGACCGCCGCCTGGAACAGGGCCCGGCTGCCCGAGCCATTCTGTTCCCGCTGGTCACCCGCCTGCTGCGAGGCCGGCCCGAACATGTGCGTGGCGCCCTTGCGCCCGTCCTCGCGGCGCCGGGGAGCCATGCCTCGCGGCCGCTGCGGGCCGAGCTCCTCGAGGTACTGCTGGAGCAGCACGAGCAGAACGAGACCCGCGACCCCGCCGTCCTGGACGCCCTGCTGCGGGCCGCCGCGCTCGGCTGCGCGATGCGTCCCGAGGCCCGCACCCGTGATCTGGTGCACCGCACCGGCCTCCTTCTCGTCCGTACGCCCGAGGGCGCGACCCGCTTCGACCGGTGCCTTGTCGAGCTCGCCCGCGAGGTGCCGGGGTTCGCCCCGCTCGTTACCGGGTGGCTGGCCCGGGCGCCCCAGGAATGGGCCGCGGTCGTCGGTCCCAGCGCGCGCCGGATGGTCGAGACGGTGGGCAGCCCGATGCCGATGCGAACCGACAGCCGCGGGCATGGCAGTCTTAGACCTGCGTAACCGGCAATCACGTACACAGGTTCGGGCGAGGAGCGGTCACAGTGCAGCGCTGGCGTGGCTTGGAGGACATCCCCCAGGACTGGGGGCGCAGCGTCGTCACCATCGGCTCCTACGACGGGGTCCACCGTGGTCACCAGCTGATCATCGGCCGTGCGGTGGAGCGGGCCCGTGAGCTCGGCATCCCCTCCGTCGTCGTCACCTTCGACCCGCACCCGAGCGAGGTCGTGCGCCCCGGCAGCCACCCGCCGCTGCTCGCACCGCACCACCGGCGCGCCGAGCTGATGGCGGAGCTGGGCGTGGACGCGGTGCTCATCCTTCCGTTCACGACCGAGTTCTCGAAGCTGTCGCCCGCGGACTTCATCGTGAAGGTCCTCGTCGACAAGCTGCACGCGAGCGCGGTCATCGAGGGCCCGAATTTCCGCTTCGGCCACAAGGCCGCGGGGAATGTCGCGTTCCTCTCCGAGCTGGGCGAGACGTACGACTACGAGGTCGAGGTCGTCGACCTGTACGTGAGCGGCGCGGCGGGGGGCGGCGAGCCGTTCTCCTCCACCCTGGCCCGCCGGTTGATCGCCGCCGGCGACGTCGAGGGCGCGAACGAGATCCTGGGCCGCCCGCACCGCGTCGAGGGCGTGGTGGTCCGGGGCGCGCAGCGCGGCCGCGAGCTGGGCTACCCGACGGCGAACGTGGAGACGTTGCCGCACACGGCGATCCCGGCGGACGGGGTGTATGCGGGGTGGCTGACGGCGAACGGGGAGAGGATGCCGGCGGCGATCTCGGTGGGGACGAATCCGCAGTTCGACGGCACGGAGCGGACGGTCGAGGCGTATGCGATCGACCGGGTGGGGCTGGATCTGTACGGCCTGCATGTGGCCGTGGACTTCTTGGCGTATGTGCGAGGGCAGGAGAAGTTCGAGTCGATCGAAGTGCTGCTGGATGCGATTGCGGCGGACGTCAAGAAGTGCCGTGAGCTGACGGGCGCGGCGTAGGTTCCTCTCGGGGCGGGTTCCCTGACGGGGGTGCGGGGTGCGGGTTTCGGGCGCGGACGGGTCCGCAGATGCGGGGCTGGGTCCGCTACGGGGCTCGAATTCTGGACTGCTTTCCTCACCGCGCTTCGCGCGAGTTGCGCCGCTTTACGTCCAGAACACGACCCCTGCGCGTCCCCCTGCACCCGAGGGCATGGCACACCCCGCGCCGTGGAGCGGGGCATCGAGGGCCTCAGCCCCCACCGTTCCCGTCAGGGTTTCGGGAAGGGGCGGGGTGGGGGAACAAACCCCTTCACGCCCAGTGGCACGCCACCCCCGTACCCCCCAGCACCCCCAGCTCCCCCGTCCTGCATCTCTCCGCCACCCCCGCCCTCTCCGCCTCGCCCGACGCCAGCACCTGGCAGCGCGCGTGGAAGCGGCAGCCGCCGGGGATGCGGGACGGGTCCGGGGGTTCGCCCGTCAGGACCACCGGCGGGATGTCGGATTCCGGGAGCACGGACAACAGCGCCCGCGTGTACGGGTGTCGGGGCGACGTCAAGACCTCCTCCACCGTGCCCGCCTCCACGATCCGGCCCAGGTACATCACCGCCACCCGGTCCGCGATGTTCCACGCGAGCCCCAGGTCGTGGGTCACCACCAGCGCGGACAGGCCCAGTTCGTCCCGCAGCCGGAGCAGCAGCGCGAGGATCTCGCCGCGTACGGACGCGTCCAGTGAGGCCACCGGCTCGTCCGCGACGATCAGTTCGGGCTCCAGGACCAGCGCGCCGGCGATGACGACGCGCTGGCGCTGGCCGCCGGACAGTTCGTGCGGATAGCGCAGAAAGAAGCGTTCGGGCGGCCGCAGCCCGGCGCGCGACAGCGCCTCGGCGACCGCCTCGCGCTCGTCCCCGGCGTGCCCGTGGATCCGCAGGCCCTCGGCCACCGCGTCGTACACCGTGTGCCGCGGGTTGAGCGAGCCGCTCGGATCCTGGAGCACCAGCTGCACCCGCTTGCGGTATGTCTTCAGCGCGCGGGAGCTGTACGAGAGCGGTACGCCGCCGAAGGTGACCCGGCCGGACGTCGGCGCCACCAGGCCGAGCAACGAGCGAGCCAGCGTGGTCTTGCCGCAGCCGGACTCACCGACCAGGGCGACGATCTCGCCCGCGCCGATGTCGAGATCGACCCCGTCGACGGCCCGGGCGACCGGCCCGCCGCGCCGCCCGGGGAAGGTGACGTGCAGACCGGTGGCGGAGAGCAGGGGAGTGGTGGTCATGGGCGGCTCCTGAACCGGGCTGTGGGACACGGGAGTTCCGGGAAGGCCCGGGACAGGGCGCACGTCACGACCGAATCCGAGCCGCGTGGCAGGGCGCACCTCACCGCAGCCCCTCCGTCGCCGCGCCCACCCGCACGCACGCCGCCAGGTGCCCCTCACCCGCCGTCACCAGCGCCTGGTCCTCATCCGCGCACGCGGCCAGCGCAACCGGGCAGCGCGGGTGGAACGTACAGCCGCTCGGCAGCGCCGACGGGTCGGGCGGGTCGCCCGGCAGGCCGCGGGGTGCGCGGCGGGACGCGGTGTCGCCGATGCGTGGGAAGGCCTCGGACAGCGCGCGCCCGTACGGATGCTCCGCCGCCCCGTACACCGTCTGCGCCGGGCCCTCCTCGACGATCCGGCCCGCGTACATCACCGCGAGACGGTCACAGGTCTCGGCGAGCACCGCCAGATCGTGGCTGATCATCAGCAGGCTGATGTCCTGCACGGCGACCAGCTGTTCGATCAGCCGGAGGATCTGCGCCTGGATCATCACATCCAGCGCGGTCGTCGGCTCGTCCGCGACGATCAGCCGCGGGTCGCACGCCAGCGCCATCGCGATCATCACGCGCTGCCGCTGCCCGCCGGACAGCTCGTGCGGATAGGCGTCCGCGCGGGCGACCGGCAGCCCCACCTGTTCCAGCAGCTCGCGGGCGCGCTGCCGGGCGGCCGCCGGGGTGGTCTTCTGGTGCAGCAGGATCGGCTCGGCGATCTGGTCGCCGATCCGGTGCACCGCGTTGAGGGAGTGCATCGCGCCCTGGAAGACGATCGATGCCCCCGCCCACCGCACGGCCCGCAGCCGCCCCCACTTCATGGTGAGGACATCCTCCCCGTCAATGAGAATCTCGCCGCTCAAGTGCGCTGTGGCGGGCAGCAGCCGGAGCAGCGCCAGGGCCAGCGTCGACTTGCCGCAGCCCGACTCGCCCGCGATGCCCAGCTTCTGCCCGGCGGCCACCCTCAGGTCGACGCCGCGTACGGCCGGTACCGCCCGCGCCCCGGAACCGTATGTGACCCGCAGGTTCTTGACTTCGAGCAAGCTCAACGCGCCACCCCCAGCTTCGGGTTGAGGACAGCCTCGATCGCCCGCCCGCACAGCGTGAACGCGAGCGCCACCACCGCGATGGCGATGCCGGGCGGCGCCAGATACCACCAGTGGCCCGACGACACCGCGCCCGCCTCCCGCGCGTCCTGGAGCATGCCGCCCCACGAGACGACCGTCGGATCGCCGAGGCCGAGGAACGCGAGCGTCGCCTCCGTCAGGATCGCCGTGGAGATGCCGAGCGTGGTCTGCGCGAGGACCAGCGGCATCACATTGGGCAGCACATGGCGGGTCATGATGTGGCGGTGACCGCCGCCGAGTGCCCTGGCGCGCTCGATGTACGGACGTGACTCGACCGCGATCGTCTGCGCCCGCACCAGTCGCGCGGTGGTCGGCCAGCTGGTGACGCCGATCGCCAGGATCACCGTCCACACGCTCCGGGACATCACGGTCGCCAGGACGATCGCCAGCACCAGTGTCGGCATCACCAGGAACCAGTCCGTGATCCGCATGAGGACGGTGGAGAACCAGCCGCCGTAGTGCCCGGCGACGATGCCGACCAGGGTGCCGATGGCCACCGACAGGGCGGCCGCGAGCAGCCCGACGGTGAGCGAGATCCGCGCGCCCCACACCAGCAGTCCGAGCAGCGAGCGCCCGAACTGGTCGGTGCCGAGCGGGAATTCATCGCTCGGCGACTCGAGCGCGGTACCCGGCGCGTTTGTCACGCTCTGCACGTCGCTGCCGACGAGCAGCGGCGCGGCCAGCGCGATCAGGGCGATGAGCGCGAGCGCGCCGAGACCGAGGAAGCCGGCGCGGTGCGTACGGTACGAGCGCCAGAAGCGGGCCACGGAGTCGCGCCGGCGGGTCCACACGAGTGCGCTTGTCATCGGCCCACCCGGGGATCGAGCAGCGGATAGAGCAGGTCGGCGAGGAGGTTCATCATGATCATCGCGCCCGCGAAGACCACGAAAAGACCCTGTACGAGCGGCAGATCGGGCACGCTCAGGGCCTGGTAGAACAGCCCGCCGAGGCCTGGCCAGGAGAACACCGTCTCGACCAGGATCGAACCGGCCGCCACATGGCCGAGGTTGATGAAGACCATGGTGACGGTGGGCAGCAGCGCATTGGGTACGGCATGCCGGCGGCGTACCGCGTCGTCACGCAGCCCCTTGGCCCGTGCCGTCGTCAGATAGTCGCTGCCCATCTCGTCGAGCAGCGAGGAGCGCATCACCAGCAGCGTCTGCGCGTATCCGACCGCGACCAGAGTGAGGACCGGCAGCACCAGGTGATGGGCGACATCGGCGACATACGCGAAGCCGGTCTCGTCGCCCGACTCCATGCCGCCGGTGGGGAAGAGGCCGGGGATCGGCCCGATGCCCACCGAGAAGGTGATGATCAGCAGCAGACCGAGCCAGAAGGACGGCACCGACCAGAGGGTCAGCGCCACACCCGTGCTGAGCCTGTCGCCGAGGCTGCCGTGCCGCCACGCCGAGCGGGTGCCGAGCCAGAGACCGATCGCCGAGTAGATCACCACGGCGACGCCGGTCAGCAGCAGCGTCGCGGGCAGCTTCTCGGCGATCAGTTTTCCGACGGGTGCGTGGAACTGGTACGACGTACCGAGATCGCCGGTCAGCGCCTTGCCGCAGTAGTCCGTGAACTGCTGCCACAGGGGCAGATCGAGGCCGAACTGGCGGCGCAGCACTGCGAGTTGTTGGGCAGACACCTGGCGGCCGTGTGTCATTGTCCGCACCGGATCGCCGGGGATGATCCGGAACAGAAAGAAGCTGGTGACGAGCACGGCGAGCAGCGAGACCGCCGCCCCGCCCAGCTTGCCCGCCACATAGAGGAGATAGGCGCGTGCATTGCCGCTCTTGGCGCGGGCCTCGGGGGCCCGCGCCACAGCGGTGGTGCTCGCCGTGCTGGTGGCGGTCATCGACTACTCACGGTCTTCCGCGGTGGAACGGCGGCGCAGCGCGAAGATGACCCCGAGTCCGGCGGCGACCACGATCGCCGCGCCGGCACCGATGATGAGGCCCGTGGACCAGCCGCTGCCGGAGCCGCCCCCGGCGGCGGGTTCCGCGGACCACCAGCTCCAGTAGCCGTCCTGGCCGTAGATGTTGCCCGCGGCCTCCGGCATCGTCTTGATGGCCTTGATCTGGTCGGTGCGGTACGCCTCGACCGCGTTCGGATACGCCATGACATTCATGTACCCGGTGTCGTACAGCCGCGACTCCATCTGCTTGACGAGGTCCACCCGCTTGGCCGCGTCGTATTCGACGATCTGCTTCGCGTACAGCGCGTCGAGCTGTCTGTCGCAGATGAAGTTGTCCGTCTGACCGGTGTCCTTCGGGGTGGCAGGCAGCGCCGGGCAGGTGTGGATAGACAGGACGTAGTCCGGGTCCGGGTTGACGGAGTAGCCGTCGAACGCGAGGTCGTACTCGCCCGCCGCCCACGGGTCGGAGACATTGTCCAGACAGTCGACCTTCAGCCCGATGCCGAGCGCGCCCCACCACTCCTGCAGATACTTGCCGATCGCCTTGTCGTTCGGCTCGGTGGCATGGCAGAGGATGCGGAAGCCGAGCGGCTTGCCGTCCTTGCCGAGGCGCTTGCCGGAGCCGTTCTTCCGGTAGCCGGCGCCGTCGAGGAGCGCGGCCGCTCTGGCCGGGTCGTAGGCGATCCGCTGGCTGTCGGACGGCTTCCAGAAGTAGCCCTCGAAGCGTGGCGGGATATAGCCCTCACCCGCCACGGCATGGCCCTGGTAGACCTTGTCGACGATCGCCTTCCGGTCGACGGAGTGGAAGAGCGCCTTGCGTACGACGGGGTCGAGCAGCGCGGGATTGCCGTTGCCGAACCTCTTGCCGTCCTTCGACTGAGCGCCTGGGTTGGCGGCGAGCGCCAGGAAGCGCCGCCCCGGAGCGTCATTGACCTTGATGTTCGGGGCGGACTTGAGCGAGGCGGCCTGCGCCGGGGTGAGGCCCTGGACGAAGGAGACCTCGCCCTTCTGCAGCGCCGCGACGGCCGCGTCGCCGTCCTTGTAGTACTTGAACACCAGCTCGTCGAACTTCGGCGCGCCGCGCCAGAAGTCCTTGTTCGGCTTGAGCCTGACGTACTGGTCGACCTTGAAGCCGGTGATGACGAAGGGGCCGTTGCCGACGATGGGGAACTTCTTGTCGTTGTTGAACTTCGAGAAGTCGCCGACCTTCTCCCAGATGTGTTTGGGCACAATCGGCACATCGAGCGCCGTCATGGTGGCCTGAGGCTTCTTCAGCTCGATGACCAGGGTCTGCGGGTCGGCGGCCGAGACCTTCTTGAAGTTGGATGTGAAGCTGCCGTTGGCGGTCGCGGCGTTCTCGTCCGTCATCATCTTGTTGAAGGTCCAGGCGGCGTCCTCTGCGGTGGCCTGCCGGCCGTCGGACCACTTGGAGTTCTTCCGGATGGTGTACGTCCAGGTCAGCTTGTCCGGCGACGAGTTCCATCCGGTGGCAAGTCCCGGGACGGTGTGGGCGTCCTTGACGTCGTAGTTCGTCAGGTACTCGTAGGCCAGCCGGTGGATGCTGGTGGAGACCAGCTTCGAGGCCAGGAACGGGCTGAGGGAGTCCACGCTCTGTGAGACGGCGACGGTGAGGACCTTCTTGCCGCCGTCGTCGGCGGCCTGAGCCGAGGGGCCTGCCCCACCGGCCACGACTAATGCGCCCGTGGCGCCGGTGGCCAGAAGACGTCGGATGCGTGTTGGAACCTTTGTGACCATGGGACGACCTCGCGTCATCACTCGCTCGGAGACTGGTTCGCCGGCTGGTGAGGCGAAGGTCTATCAGCGGTGGTCGAGCTCCGTCAACGGGCCGTCAAACCCCTTCTGGGCTGGGGGAATGCGATGAGGGCCCGCACCGTGGAGACGGTGCGGGCCCTCATTGGTTCAGTCCTGTGCCGCCCTACTGCTGAGGGGCTGGCGGCGCCTGCGGAGGCTGCTGCTGGGGCCATCCGGCGGGCGGCACGGGCCCCTGCAGATCGGGCTGTCCCGGACCACCCGGCTGGCCCTGCTGACCGGGGAGCGCGGGGGGAGCGGGTTGACCCGGTTGGCCGTACTGTCCGGGCGGCGGTCCGGCCGGAGTGGCCGGGGACTGGGCCTGGGAGGGCAGCGACTGCTGCCAGCCCTGCGGCGGGTAGGGCTGCTGGCCTCCGTACGGCGGCTGCGGCTGACCCTGCGGCTGGCCGGGGTAGGGCTGCTGCGGGTGCTGGGGTGCGTACGGCTGACCGGGCATGGGCTGTCCCGGCACCTGCGGCTGACCCGGTACCTGCTGCTGTCCCGGCATCGGCGGGGCCAGGTGGGGCGGCGGATTGCCGTCCGCGGTCCACAGCCCCTGCTGCTGCTGGGCGCGTACGAAGTCCTCGGCGATCAGCGCGGAGAGGTTGAAGTACGCCTCACGGGTCTTCGGTCGCATCATGTCGAGGTCCACCTCGGCGCCGGCCGCCAGGTGCTCGTCGAACGGCACCACGATCACACCGCGGCAGCGCGTCTGGAAGTGCTGCACGATGTCGTCGACCTTGATCATCTTGCCGGTCTCGCGGACTCCGGAGATGACCGTGATGGAGCGCTGCACCAGCTCCGCGTACCCGTGCGCGGACAGCCAGTCGAGCGTCGTCGACGCGCTGGACGCGCCGTCCACGGACGGCGTCGAGATGATGATCAACTGGTCGGCCAGGTCGAGCACTCCGCGCATCGCACTGTAGAGCAGACCGGTGCCGGAGTCGGTGAGGATGATCGGGTACTGCTTGCCCAGTACGTCGATCGCGCGCCGGTAGTCCTCGTCGTTGAACGTCGTGGAGACCGCCGGGTCCACGTCGTTGGCGATGATCTCCAGACCGGAGGGCGCCTGCGAGGTGAACCGGCGGATGTCCATGTACGAGTTGAGGTACGGGATCGCCTGAACGAGGTCGCGGATGGTGGCCCCGGTCTCGCGGCGCACCCGGCGGCCGAGCGTGCCGGCGTCCGGGTTGGCGTCGATCGCCAGGATCTTGTCCTGCCGCTCGGTGGCCAGGGTCGAGCCGAGCGCGGTGGTCGTCGTGGTCTTGCCGACGCCGCCCTTGAGGCTGATGACCGCGATCCGGTAGCAGGACAGGACCGGCGTACGGATGAGGTCGAGCTTGCGCTGCCGCTCGGCCTCCTCCTTCTTGCCGCCGAGCTTGAAGCGGGCGGCGGAGGAGGGGTTGCGGCTGCTCTTGGCCTTCTGCTTGTTGTTGCGCAGGAGACGGTCCGAGGAGAGCTCGACGGCCGCGGTGTACCCGAGCGGGGCGCCCGGCACGGAACGCTCGCGCTGGTCGTGCGTGACCGGCGTGGGCCAGGCGGCACCGGCCCGCGGGTCGGCGGGGCCGGCCGGGGGCTGGGGCCGGCCCTGCGGGTGAGCATGCGGCTGGGCCTGGGGGTGGGCCTGCTGGGCGGGCAGTTGGGGCGTGGCGGGCGCGGGCAGATTGGGCGTCTGCGGGGCCTGCGGCGGCAGCGGTACGGGCGCGTTCGCGCCGGGCTGCGGGAACCCGTAGCCGCTCTGCACGGGCTGCTGGGGCTGCGGCGCGGGTGGCTGCTGTACGGGCTGTCCGGGCTGCGGGAACCCGTAGCCGCCCTGGACGGGCTGCTGGGGCTGCGGCGCAGGGGGCTGCTGTACGGGCTGTCCGGGCTGCGGGAACCCGTAACCACCCTGCACGGGCTGCTGGGGCTGCGGCGCGGGCGGCTGCTGCACGGGCTGTCCGGGCTGCGGGAACCCGTAACCACCCTGTGGGGCCTGGGCGTTGGGATCGGGTGCCGTCGGCGGCAGCGGCGCGGCGGGTGTCGGCTGACCCGGCTGCGGGAACCCATAACCACCCTGCACCGGCTGCTGAGGCTGCGGCGGGGCGGACTGTTCCGCCGTCTGCGGGGACACGGGCCACTGCGGCGCGGACGCCGGGGCGGCCGGCTGGAAGGCCGGCGGCAGTGGCGGCAGCCCGGCACTCTGCGCGGCAGGCGCGGGAGACCAGGGCTGAGCCGACACGGGCGCGGGCGCAGCATCCTGGGGCGCCTCCGCCACGGCCGGAACGGCGTCCTGCGGGGCAGCGTCCTGTGGCGGAGTGTCCTGGGGCACGGAGTCGGCCGGCTCCTCGGCCGTTGCCTCTGCCGGGCTCTGCGGGGCGTCCTCCTCACGAGCTCCGGCGTCATCGCCGTCGCGGGCTTCGGAGTCGCGCGCCTCGGGGGCGTCCTGCGCCGCGGAGTCGTGGACCTCGATGTCCCCGGAACCATCCGTGTCGGAGGTCTCCTCGGCGGCGTCAGCGGTCTCCGCGGGGCCCTCGGCCGCGGCCTCGGGCGCATCGTCCGCCCCGGCCTCGGCGGAATCGGCCGCGGCGCTCTGCGGGGCGGTCTCCGACTCCGGGGCCGAAGCGGCACCGGACTCCTCGGTCTCCTTCGCCGCCGCGCGCTCCTCCATCTCGCGCTTCAGCGCGGCCGGGGAGAACCGCATGGTCGCGCCGCTCTCCACATCGCCGCCCCCGAAGGGCTGCGAAGCGGCCTCGGCAACCGGGGCCAAAGCGGGCGCGGGTGCCGCAACGGGCGCTGCCGGAGGCGCCTGAACCGGAGCAGGCGCGGGAGCCGGGATCGGAGCGGGTGCAGGCGCAGGCGCCGGACCCGGAGCGGGTGCAGGCGTCTGAACCGGACCCGGACCCGGCGCCGGTGCAGGCGCGGGTGCCGGAACCTGCGCCGGAGGCGGCGTCGGCGTCGGCGTCGGCGCCCAGTTCGGCTCGAACCCGCTCCCCGCAGGCAGCCCGGGCACAGCCACCGGCGCCCCGTTCGGCGGTGGCGGAGGAGGCGTCTGACCCGCGCCCCCACCCGAGGTGTCGCCCGACGCGTTCTGCGTGTACCAGGCGGGCGGGGTGTAGTCGATGGTGAACTCACCCGTCAGCTCGGCGGGATCCGCGTCGGACTCGTCGGCGGGAATGTTCCATCCCCCGCGGATCTCGTTCCGATCGCCGTTCACTTTGCCTCCTGGTGTGGTCGAGCACCCTTGTGCCGTTGTGGGTGTGGGGGGCGACCTCAGTCGTCCGATCGGCCCGGCTCTCCCCCTGGGGACGCTGCCAACATGCCCGCAGGTTTCCGCTGACGCGCCCTGTACCACCCTAATCGCCAACAACGCCGGTCCGGCAGGGCAGACCGCCCCTCGACCGCTGTCCTGTGCGTCACGCACTGCCCCCAAGTGACCTGAGTGCGGCGTAGCGTAAGGGAGCCGGTGGGTCAAAATGGTACAACTACCTACGGACTTACGGCCGGTCAGTCCATCCGGCGGGCGCTGCCCAACAATCCGGTCTCGGCGTCCGTGGCCTGAGTCATGACGAACTGCCGGTCCCGCGCGGTACACCAGAGTGTGACGCCGTCCGCGAGCGTGGACAGCGCCTCCGTCTCGGGCCGCGGGAGATGCATGATGCGCCCGATCTGCGCGGCCTCGTCGGGCGAGACGCGCTGAACGCCGACCAGACCCGACTTCTCCATCAGCCGCGGCGCCACCGGGCTCAGATACGGCAGCAGCGTCACCACGGACTGCCACGGACCCGAGACCACCCGGCCGCGCGGCGGCCGCATTCCGCAGTCACGGATGACGACCACCGGGCTGCCGGCCGACGCACCCTGCGGCGGCACCCGGCCCACATCGTGCAGCGAGATGACCTGCGTTCCGCCGCCCGCCGCCTGCGCGAGCGTCGTCCAGGCGGGCGCCCGGCCCGTCTCCACGGTGACCCGGGCTCCGGTCGCAGCCGCGCGCAGCGCGAGCACCTGCGCCGTCCACAGACCGCCGATGAGCGTCACGTCGTACGGAGTGGGCCGGTTGATGCCGAGCACGGCGGGCTTGCCCTCCGCGTCGACCCCGATGACCATGCCGTCGTCGCCGACCGGCAGCGCGAGCGCGGCCAGTTGGTCCAGCGACAGCGCGTGCCGGTCGCGGCGCGGTCCGATCAGTCCGAAGCCGAGACGCGGCTTGGCGGCAGACGAAGACATCAGCGGGCTCCCCCGAGCGGCAGTGTGGCGAGCATCCCGGGCAGCTGCTCGCGATCGAGCCGTACCAGACCGGTCTTGACTCCGCGGGCGGCGCGCTCCAGTTCATGACGGGCCGCGACCAGTTCCTCGTCGCTGCGCCCGGTGATGCGGACATGGCCGGTCACGGACACGCCCTGCCGGTCGCCGTGGCCCAGCGTGAGACTGAAGGTGGTGGCCAGCGCGGGAATCGAGGTGAGCAGCGCGACGAGCTGCGGCATCGGGGCGCCGCCGCCGCCGAGTTGGGGCCAGCGGCCCACCCAGTACGTGGTGTGGCGGCGGTCGTCGACGCGCCAGGTGCGCGAGGTCTCCTGGGTGCGCCGCGCGGGCGCCTCGGCCCGGCCGGCCTGGGCGATGGCCATGGGGCTGGCGCAGGAGGAGGTGGCGATGGCCGCCGTCAGCTCCTGCTCGGTGAGCACGGTCGCCCGGAACCCGGCGCCGGTGAGCCGGCTCGCCAACTGGTCGGCCGTGCGCACCAGACACTTCTGCGCGCCTTCGAGACCGCCGCCGCGAGCCGCCACCGCCTCGGGGCAGAGCTCCGGGTCGAGCTTGAGCGCGATCCAGGTGATCCGCATCGCCGGCGAGCCCGTCTGGGCCTGCAGTGGCGCGTAGTTGCGCGCGGCCACCGACTGCTGCGGCAGATGCGGGGCGGGGGCGGGCTGGGTGTGCTGGACGATCTGCGCCGACTCCAGCCGGATGCCGTCGACGTCGAGCACGTCCCGCACGAGAGCCATCGGCAGCGGTCTCGCCGTGCGCTCGGGCCGCAGGGCCGTCGCGTCCGACTCGACCTGCAGCAGCGCCGTAAGGAAGGTCCCGTCGCCGATCATGCCGACCGGGCGGCGGTCGCGGTCGCTGTAGGTGTACGTCCGCAGGGCGGGGTCGCACTCGACGGCGGGCGCGAGGCCCGGTTCCGTGTCGCGCGGCAGGACGAGGGACGCGGCCCTGCGCCGGCGCGCGCGCAGCGCGAAGACCGTGGCGAGCCACTCGGGCAGGGAACGCCGGTGTCTGCGCAGCAGCGCGAGCAGTACCAGCACCGCGGCCACCACAACTGCCGGGACCAGCATGAGGGGATCGATCACCCAGGCGACAAGGAGCAGCGCGGCGGCGATCTCGATCAGTACGAACTGTTGCAGTCGGAACGCACCGAAGTGCCCGGGTCGTGCTGTGAGCCGGGGTGCGGCCGGCCCCTGGGACGGCGCTGCGGGCCGCGCGGAGGCCTGCCCGTGGGCCGCCGGCCGTACCCGCGTCGCGGAAGCCATTATTCCGACACCCCCCGGTTCATTAGGCCCCAATTCATCCCGATCACCCCTGTCCGGCCCTGCGTAGCAAGGCCTTTGGCGGCTGGATCACCCTACCCGCCCCACGAGCACCATCGATCAACAGGCATAGTAGGGGGCCGGTCCGGCAAGCAGGGCCCGGGGACCGTGCTCACCACAAGGCCCCCGCGGGGAGACAGTGCCTTTCTTTATCAATGGGGACTCATGGCATCACGGCGGGATGAGCTCAACGCATACACCTTTGCGAAGAAGCGCACGGTGGCGGCATTCCTGCAACCCTCGGCGACCGGTACGGAGGAAGGGGCGCCGCGTCCGATGCGCGCACTCCTGCCCGGCCTGATCGTCGGGGCGCTGATCCTGGCGGGCTTCGGCGCCTTCGGCATGTTCAAGCCCAAGGCCCCCAAGGACTGGGCGGCACCCGGCACCAAGGTGATCATCGGCAAGGACTCCACCACCCGCTATGTGGTGCTGTCCACCGGCAAGGGGAAGAACAAGAAGATCCTGCTGCACCCCGTGCTGAACCTCGCCTCCGCCCGACTGCTGCTCGATCCCCAGCAGTTCAAGGTGATTCAGGTCAGTGACGACATCCTGGACGCGGGCAAGCCCCCGCGCGGGCCGATCCTCGGTATCCCGTACGCACCCGACCGGCTGCCCAGCGACAAGGAGGCCGGCAAGTCCAAGCGCTGGGCGGTCTGTGAGCAGCCCGGCGGCGGCAAGGGCAGCACCGTGCAGAAGGCGACCTTCGTCCTCGGCGAGCGCGATCTGAGCCGCACCGAGGGCAAGAAGCGCCTCAGCGCCGGCCAAGTGCTGTACGTCAAGGGCCAGGACGGGCTGCGCTATCTGGTCGACGCGGGCGGCACCAAGTACCTGGTGCGCGGCACCCAGACCGACGCTCCGTTGCTCACTCGCGCGCTCGTCGGCAGCAAGGAGCCGCAGTCGGTCACCGACGACTGGCTGGCGACTTTGCACACCGGCAGTCCGGTCGACTTCCCCGTCATCCCCGGCGTGGTGGGCGCGACTGCCGGAATCGGCGGCGGGCTGACGCCGGAGCAGGACCAGGTCGGCATGGTCCTGCAGGCTCAGACCGGCTCCGGGCCGCAGCACTACGTCGTTCTGCAGGGCAAGGTCCAGCCGGTCTCCGAATTCACCGCCTGGCTGCTCATCAACTCCCCGCAGACCGACCGGCTCAACATGCGCGGCGAGGCGGTCAGCGTCGACGCTGCCTCCTTCGCCCCCGAGAACACCTTCTTCGGCGCCGAGTACCGCTGGCCCGCGCAGCAGGCCGAACAGGTCAACGACGCGAGCGGCGACCGCGACACCGTGTGCAGCGTGCTGCGCAAGGTCGACGACAAGGGACGTACGACGCTGTCGACCTGGGCGGGATCGGAGTACCCCGCGGAGATCACCGCGGGCGGCACCAGCACCTATGTCACCCCCGGCACCGGCCTGTTGTTCACCCAGGTCCAGGGCAAGCAGAGCAAGCCCGACGGGTCGCTCTTCCTGGTGACCGACACCGGACTGCGGTACGCGGTGCAGGCGAACGGCGACAGCGACAAGGGCCGCTCCGACATCGGCACGGGCGACCAGGAGAAGCAGCAGGACGGCCGCCCGGAGCCCAGCCAGGCGCAGATCCGGCTCGGCTACGGGAAAGTCACTCCCACCCTCGTCCCGATCACCTGGTCGGAGTTCCTGTCCAAGGGCCCGCGTCTGGACACCAACAGCGCGCGCCAGCCGCAGGGTTCGTAAAGGGGAGTGCGACCGATGCCGCAACTGCGCAGGAAGGCCGCCCTGCTGACCGCCGCCACGGCGTTGACGGGCCTGGCCGCCGCACCCCCGGCCGCATACGCCGACGAGGCGCCGAACGAACTCGGCATCAACGGCAGCGGCGAGTGCACCTTTCCGATGAAGCAGCAGATCGAGGGGATCCCCTGGCCGCTCCAGCGGGTCCTGCTGGACGAGCTCTGGCAGGACACCAAGGGCAAGGGTGTCCGGGTCGCTGTCATCGACACCGGTGTGGACAACGACAACGTCCAGCTCAAGTCGGCCGTCGACGCCTCCGCGGGCCGGGACCTCCTCAAGCCCGACAAGGAGAGTTCGAGCGACGACAAGCGCGGCAAGACCGACGGTACGGTCGACGAGGTCGGCCATGGCACCAAGGTCGCGGGCATCATCGCGGCCCGCCCCCGCAAGGGCACCGGCTTCGTCGGCCTGGCACCCGAGGCCACGATCATCCCGATCCGCCAGAACGACGAGAAGAACAGCGGCAACGACAGGACGATGGCCACGGCGATCGACCACGCCATCGCCAAGGGCGCCGGTGTCATCAACATCTCCCAGGACACGACGAAGCCGCTCTCGCTCGGCTCGGAGCTCAACAAGGCGGTGCAGCGGGCCATCAAAGCAAAGATCGTCGTGGTCGCATCGGCCGGCAACGACGGCATGGACGGCAAGCTGAAGAACACCTATCCCGCGGCCTTCCCGGGTGTTCTCGCCGTCGCCTCCTCCGACCGCAACAACGAGCGGGCGGTCTTCTCCCAGGCGGGCACCTTCGTGGGAGTCGCGGCCCCGGGCGTGGACGTCGTGTCCACCGTTCCCGGAAACGGCCAGTGCGTGGACAACGGCACCAGCTTCTCGGCCCCGTATGTGGCCGGTGTCGCGGCGCTGCTGAAGGCCAAGTACCCCAAGTGGAGCGTGCCGCAGATCATCGCGCAGATCGAGCAGACCGCCGAGCGCAGCATCAACGGCCATGACAACTTCGTCGGCTGGGGCGTGGTCGACCCGGTGCGCGCGCTAAGCGGCGACGGCCGACCGATCGACGCACCGCGTGCGGACCCGGGCCCGCCGAAAGCGCCCGCGCCGGAGCCCGCTCATCTCGCGATGACGGAGACCGTGCAAGAACGCAACGAGCGTTATGCAACCTACGCGTTGGGCATCGGCGTCGTACTGGTGGCTGTGGTTGCCGGCGCGGCAACGGTCATCAGGGACACCCGGCGCAAAAGGGCCCAGTGAGCCAAGTCTCCATAGGAGACTTTGCAGTTGGAACTGTCGTACCAAGTGGATAGAGTGACAGTCGGACTCGGTGAGGACTGGTCCGGCACGGGGGCGGCATCCAAATGGCTTCCGTCTACGTCACCGTCGAAGGAAGAAGGGGCACGATGTCGGGTAGCGGCAAAGACCTGAATGTAACTAGTGGCGAAATCACTGGTCTGTCCAAGCAGATCGACAAGTTCCAGAGCGAGCTGAGCAGCCGGATCACGTCGCTCAACAGCGTGGTGGACCAGATCCAGGCCGGCTGGAAGGGTGCGGCGAGCCAGGAGTACGACCGGGTTCAGAAGGACCTGAACCTGCGTCTGCGGAACGTGCAGCGCGACCTGGAGAACCTCCAGAACCTCGTGAAGATGAGCGCCGACGGCTTCGACGCGCAGGAGACCGAGCGCATCCAGACCTTCCGCAAGGCAGAGGCCTCGCAGGGCAGCAGCGCCATCCTCAGCATCTGACCCGTCCGGATCATCCGCAGAACCGCCACTAGGAGTAGAGAATGACGACTGCTGTCAATTACGACACAGTGACCACCGCGGCCGGTGACGTGCGCGGCACCTCGACGTATCTGAACGAGCAGCTCCGGGACCTGCTGTCGCACGTCAAGAACGTCGCGGGCAACTGGGACGGTGAAGCCAAGACGGCCTACATCGAGATCCAGAGCAACCTCGCCCGGGACATGGACGGCCTGAACGCGGACCTGGCGCACATCGCGCGTCTGCTCGACGAGTCCGTCATCGGCTACCAGGACACGGACAAGGGCAATGCCGCCCGTTTCCGCATGATGCACTGACGAGCGTCCCGCACCGCACAAAGGGGGGTTGCCCGCACCAGCGGGCAACCCCCCTTGTGTTGGCGGCAGTTACTTGAGATCGAATTCGCCGTCGCGCGCGCCGAGGACGAACGCACGCCACTCGGCCTCCGTGTACCGCAGCACCGTCTCCGGGTCCAGCGACGAGCGCATCGCCACCGCGCCGCCCGGCAGATGCGCGATCTCGACCCGCTCCTCGTCCTCGCTCGTGCCGGGCGCGCCGAGCCACTCCACACCGGAGATGTCGAGGGCGTACAGCTCTTCCTTCTGGCGTTCCTTCTCGCTTGCGTCAGCCATCGGCGCGGTTCCTCCCACAGGTGTGCCGAACGAAGTGCTCAACCACCCTACTGGGCGGCTGATACGCCTACTGGTGATCCGGCATCCAGCCCAGCTGGATCAGCGGCGTGCCCCGCTTGCGCGAGACGAACGTGCCACGCCCCGGAGGCATCGGACGCGCCCGGACGTTGCCCAGGATGTCGCCCTCGCCAGGGTCGCCCGAGAGGATGACGCCCTGCGCTCCCAGTTCCTTGATGCGCTGCATGAAGGCTTCGTACATGGCTCGTGAAGCGCCGGCCTGGCTGCGCGCGATGATGAATCGGATGCCGACATCGCGGGCGAACGGCAGATTCTCCACCAGCACCGAGAGCGGATTGCCGGAGTTGGTGGCGACCAGCTCGTAGTCGTCGATGAGGACGAAGAGCTGCGGCCCCGTCCACCAACTGCGGTCACGCAGCTGCTGCGGAGTGATGTCCGGCTTCGGCGCCCGCTTGCCCATGACCGTGGCGATCGCGTCCATGTGCATTTCCATCGCGGACGTCATCGGCGCGTACTCCAGCAGATGCGAGGAGGGTACGGCCTCCAGCATCGTGCGCCGGTAGTCGCCGACCACGATCCGCGCCTGCTCCGGGGTGTAGCGCTCGGTGATCTGCTTGGCGATCAGCCGCATCAGCGCCGTCTTGCCGGACTCGCTCTCGCCGAAGATCAGGAAGAACGGGTCCGTCTCGAAGTCGACGAACACCGGCTCCAGGTTCGTCTCGTCGATGCCGATCGCAATACCGTGCTGCGGGTACTCGAAGCCCTTCGGCAGCTGCTCGGCCGGCAGCCGGCGCGGCAGCAGCCGGACGGCCGGCGCGGGCGCGCCCGCCCAGTTGCTCTTGACCGACTGCACAAAGGCGGCGGTGCCCTCCGACAGATCGCCGGAGCTGCTGATCGAGTCGATACGCGGCAGAGCCGTCATGAAGTGCAGCTTCTCCGGGACCTGGCCGCGGCCGGGTACACCGGGCGGGACGTTCGCCGCGACCTTGCGGTCGAACTCGGAGTCCATGACGTCACCGAGCCGCAGCTCCAGGCGCCCCAGCATCTGGTCCTTGAGCGCCGCACGCACCTCCATGTAGCGGGCGGCGGTGATGACCACATGGATGCCGTAGCCGAGACCGCGCGCCGTGAGATCGGCGACGATCGGCTCCATCATCTCGTAGTCGTTCTTGAAGCCGCCCCAGCCGTCGATGACCAGGAAGACGTCTCCCCAGGCCTCGCCCGGCAGTTCGCCCGCGGCGCGCTTGCGCCGGTAGGTGGCGATGGAATCGATGTTGTTGGCCCGGAAGAACTCCTCGCGCCGGTTGAGTACGCCCATCACCTCGGCGACCGTACGGCGCACCCGCTCCGGGTCGAGACGCGAGGCGACACCGCCCACATGCGGCAGGTCGGACAGCGACGACAGACCGCCACCGCCGAAGTCGAGTGCGTAGAACTGCACTTCGCTCGGGGTGTGGGTGAGCGCGAACGACGAGATCAACGTCCGCATCATCGTCGACTTGCCGGACTGCGGACCGCCGACGATCATCATGTGGCCCGCGGCGCCGGAGAAGTCCCGGTACAGCACCTCGCGGCGCTGCTCGAAGGGCTTGTCGATCAGGCCGAGCGGGACGGTGAGACCGCCCGGGCGCGTGTACTCGGTCGCGGTCAGACCGCGCTCCACCGTCGGCGCGATGCCCGGCAGCAGCTGGTCCAGCGTGGGCGCCTGGTCCAGCGGCGGCAGCCACACCTGGTGCGCGGGCACGCCCTGACCCTCCAGCCGGCGCACGATCACATCCAGCACCGTGTCCGCCAGCGCCTCGTCCTCGGAGGAGCCCGAAGCCGCCGTCGCGGCCGGGTCCGGCGCCGCGTAGACCACCGGAACGGGAGTCGCGGTGAAGACGGCGGGCCGCCGCTCGATGGGCAGCTGGCCCACCGACAGATCCGGGCCGCCGGTGCGATAGGTGCCGGAGACATACGCCGCCTTGAAGCGGGTCATCTCTTCCGTGCCGAACTTCAGATAGCCGGAGCCCGGCACCGACGGCAGGTGGTACGCGTCCGGCACACCGATCGCCGTACGCGACTCGGCCGCCGAGAAGGTCCGCAGACCGATCCGGTACGAGAGATACGTGTCCAGACCGCGCAGCTTGCCCTCCTCCAGGCGCTGCGAGGCGAGCAGCAGATGCACACCCAGCGAACGGCCGATGCGGCCGATCTGGATGAACATGTCGATGAAGTCCGGCTTGGCGGTGAGGAGTTCGGAGAACTCGTCGAGTACGAGGACCAGCGAGGCCAGCGGCTCCAGCGGGGCACCGGCCGCACGGGCCTTCTCGTAGTCGTGGATGTTCGCGTAGTTGCCCGACTTGTGCAGCAGCTCCTGCCGCCGCTGCAGTTCACCCCGGATCGCGTCTCCCATGCGGTCGACCAGCGTGAGGTCGTCCGAGAGGTTGGTGATCACGGCGGCGACGTGCGGCATCTGCGACATTCCGGCGAACGTCGCACCACCCTTGAAGTCCGCGAGTACGAAGTTGAGGGTCTCCGAGGAGTGCGTGACCGCAAGGCCGAGCACCAGCGTGCGCAGCAGCTCCGACTTTCCGGAACCGGTCGCGCCGACGCACAGACCGTGCGGGCCCATGCCCTCCTGCGCGGCCTCCTTGAGGTCGAGCATGACCGGCTGACCGTCCTCGCCGACGCCGATCGGCACCCGCAGCCGCTCGGCCACCGAACGCGGCCGCCAGGTGCGTGCCACGTCGATCCCGGCCGCGTCGCCCAGGTTCAGCAGATCGGTGAAGTCCAGGTTGGCGAGCAGCGGTTCGTCGTCGTCACCACCGCCCATGCGCAGCGGCGCCAGCTGACGCGCCAGCGCCTCGGCGGCCGGCAGCGAGATCCCGTCGGGCACACCCTCGTACGCCACCCGGTGTCCGGACTCCAGACGCAGCCGCCCGGGACGCACCACGATGGACAGACCGCCGCGCGGCTCGTCGAGTTCGCCCGAGACGACCTCGACGATGGTGACGCCCTGCAGGCCCTCGGCGGCCGCGAACAGCGAGTCCGGCGGCACCATTCCGCCGTCCAGTACGACGACGATGTGCGGCTGGTCCATCACCGGCTGGTTCTCCCGGCTGAACCGGGGCCGCCCTTCGAGACGGCTGAACAGCAACTGCTCCAGCTCACCGAGGTCGTCGCCGAACAGCCGCTTCGTACCCGCCCCGTCCACCTGACCGGGCACCTGCGTGTGGGGCAGCCACTTCGTCCAGTCCCAGCGCGCGACCGCGCCCGGCGCCGCGACCACCGCGACCATCAGGTCCTCGGGGGAGTGCAGCGTCACCAGCTGGGAGACCAGCGCGCGCGCCGCTGACTGGGCCGACTCCGACTCGCCGGAGACCGTCACGTGGTAGAAGGCGCGCATCGAGACCGCCATCGGCAGCCCGTCCAACGAGCCGTGCACCGCGAGGAATTGCTGCATCGCACCGGCCGCCAGTGGCTCCAGCTCGTCCACCGGTGCGGTGTCCGGCGCTATCAGCGGCGTGGACAGCTGCTGCGCGCCGAGTCCGACGCGCACCTGCGCGAAGTCGTTGTCGCCCACGCGCCGTTCCCACACCCGCGAGCCTTCGGCCACCACCGACCAGAGCTGCTCGGGAGAGGGGTGCAGATACAGCTGCGCGTCACGCTGCTTGCGCGCCGTCTTGCGCACCGTACGCCGCGTCTGGGAAAGGTATTTGAGGTAGTCGCGGCGCACATCTGCCATTTGCCCCTGCGTACCCTTGCGATATCTCGCGACCTGGGCGACGACCATCGCGCCGGTCGAGACCAGCATCAGAACACCCATGATGCGCATGAACGGCGGCGCCTGCGGCGAGAAGAAGAACACCACCGAAGAGCCCATACCGAGGACCGGCAGGATCTGCATCAGCATGCCCTCCTGCTGACCCCGCGGCAGCTCCGGAGGAGCCTCCAGAGTCAGTTCCTCCGTGGGTACTTCAGGCGGCAGCGACCTCGGCGGGCGTTTCACGACGATCTGGCTCACCGGAGCATCAATCCCTCGATACGTACGGAAGACGGACGGCAGATTCCGCAACCGACGCCCCCGTGACTGCCTTTGCTGCGGACTTCCCTCCGCGCGACGGTGATCCTACTTGCAGACCCATCGCGTGTGTCCCGGTAGGGTGGCGCGCGCACCGTGCGCAACCGCGAATCAGGGGGTCCAGACACGTGAGTACGACCGCAGCGACCGGCTTCTGCCGCGTCACAGTCGTGGCGCAGGGCAGCCGTATCGATGTCGCCCTCCCCGAGGACATCGCCGTCGCCGACGTCTACCCGGAAATCCTGCGCCTCACCGGCCAGACCCAGGCTCCCGGATCTCCGACCGGCTACCACCTGGTGCGCCGCGACGGCACCGTACTCGACGGCGCCCGCTCGCTCGCCGCCCAGCAGGTGCTCGACGGCGAAGTGCTCAGCCTGCGCCCGTTCGCGGAGTCGCTGCCGCCCGCCGTCTTCGACGACGTCTCCGACGCCGTCGCCTCCGCCGTCACCCGCGACCGGCATCTGTGGAGCGACGACCTGCTGCGCGGCGCAGGCCTGGTCGGCGGAGTCCTGCTGCTGGTCCTGATGGGCTTCGTGCTCTGGTTCGCCGACCCGCTCCGGCACGACATGCACAGCCTGCCCGGCATCATCGCGGGCGCGGCCGGACTGCTGCTCACCGCCTTCGCGGGCGTCCGGGCCCGGGTGTACTCGGACCGGGCCACCGCCGTCGCCCTCGGTCTCGGTGCCCTGCCGCTGCTGCTGATCGCGGGCTCGGGGATCATCGGGCCCGACTCCGGCCACGGTCCAGGCAAGCTGCAGTTCCTGCTCGGCTGCGTGACCGTGCTGGTGGCCTCCGTCGCCCTGGTCGCGCTCACCCCGAGCGGTGACGCACCCTTCGTGGCGGCCACCTTCCTGGGCGCCACCGGCACCATCGCCACCTTCGTGGCCATCACCACCGAGGCCACGGCCACCGAGACCGCCTCCGTCGTCGCCCCGGTCGCCATCGGTCTGGTCGCGTTCCTGCCCGGCCTCTCGGCCCGCTTCGCCCGGCTGCCCATCGGCTACGCATCGCCGCGCAGCGCCGCCGACGAGTTCGAGGCGGCCGACCCGAACGAGACCGTGGACGCCCAGCCCGTCGACGGCGAGCGGATCGCCGCCCAGGCCCGCCGCGGCCACGAGATGCTGCTCGGCCTGGTCGGCGGCTGCGCCGCGGTCGTCGTCGCGTGCGCCGCCGTACTCGGCTTCTCCAGCAGCATCTGGGGCCAGTTCCTCGCCCTGGCCGCCGGCCTCGCGATGCTGCTGCGCGCCCGCCTCTTCCGCTACACCTCGCAGGTCGCCTGCACCCTGGTCGCCGGCCTCGCCGCGATCGCGCTGCTGGTTCTCGGCCTCTCCCTGAACCCGCCCGTCGACCTGGTCAAGGATCTGCTGATGTACGGGGACCGGGGCGGCCTGGACATCCGTACAATCTGGCTCACCGCGGCCGTGGCCGCCGGTGCCGCCCTGATCACGGCGATCGGCCTGGTCATCCCGAAGAAGGGCCTCTCGCCCTTCTGGGGCCGGCTGCTCGACCTCACCGAGGGCGCGGTACTGCTCTCGCTGGTCCCGCTCTGCCTGGCCGTGCTCGACGTTTTCAACGCGGCCCGCTCCCTGACCAGCTAGGCCCTGTCCGGCAAGATCGGCCGGACAGGGCCCAGAGCGCCCGTCAAGAGCGGTGCCGGGGGCTGGTACGCTGTGTGACGGCCGTTTGTATACGCGTTCCCGGATCATCTGGGATCCGCGCTCATCGGACCTTCGCCTCCGAGTCACGGAAGCTCCCCTGAGATCAAGACCAGGGGCACTCGTGGGCGCATCGAACATCAAGAGGAGTACCGAGTGTCTCTCGACGCCGCTACGAAGAAGCAGATCATGTCCGAGTTCGGCACCAAGGAGGGCGACACCGGCTCCCCCGAGGTCCAGGTCGCGATGCTCTCCCGCCGCATCTCGGACCTGACCGAGCACCTCAAGACGCACAAGCACGACCACCACTCCCGCCGTGGTCTGCTGATCCTGGTGGGCCAGCGCCGCCGTCTGCTGCAGTACCTGGCCAAGAAGGACATCCAGCGCTTCCGTGCCCTGGTCGACCGCCTCGGCATCCGCCGTGGTGCGGCCGGCGGTGCCAAGTAAGACGCCGTGAAGGGAGCGGTTCCCACTCTTAGGGGGCCGCTCCCTTTGCTGTACGTGCGCGACGTACCGGACGGCACTTAGTCTGGACGCACAACGCAATACCGGAACAACGCAATACCGAACGAGCGAGAAGCCGCCTCCCCGCCGCCGGTCCTCGGTAGTGGCCCCCGGAGAATCACACCCCGGGTGCTTCGATCGAAGACCGGCCCGCAGAACGAGAGCTTCTCGGCCACCGTCCTCCGCCACACGGGCGAGGGGACGAAGACGAGGAGAAAACGCTAGTGGAGAACGAGACCCACTACGCCGAGGCCGTCATTGACAACGGTTCCTTCGGCACCCGCACCATCCGCTTCGAGACGGGCCGCCTGGCCAAGCAGGCCGCCGGTTCCGCCGTGGCGTACCTGGACGACGACACCATGGTGCTGTCGGCCACCACCGCTTCCAAGAAGCCCAAGGACCAGCTCGACTTCTTCCCCCTGACGGTGGACGTCGAGGAGCGGATGTACGCAGCCGGCAAGATCCCCGGCTCCTTCTTCCGTCGTGAGGGCCGGCCCTCCGAGGACGCGATCCTCACCTGCCGCCTGATCGACCGCCCGCTGCGCCCCTCCTTCAAGAAGGGCCTGCGCAACGAGATCCAGATCGTCGAGACGATCATGGCGCTCAACCCCGACCACCTGTACGACGTGGTCGCGATCAACGCCGCCTCCTGCTCCACGCAGCTGGCCGGCCTGCCCTTCTCCGGCCCGATCGGCGGCACCCGTGTCGCCCTGATCAAGGGCCAGTGGGTCGCCTTCCCGACGCACACCGAGCTCGAGGACGCCGTCTTCGACATGGTGGTCGCCGGTCGGGTCCTCGAGGACGGCGACGTCGCGATCATGATGGTCGAGGCCGAGGCCACCGAGAAGACCATCGAGCTCGTCAAGGGCGGCGCCGAGGCGCCGACCGAGGAGCTCGTCGCTGCCGGTCTCGAGGCCGCGAAGCCCTTCATCAAGGCGCTGTGCAAGGCCCAGTCGGACCTCGCCGCCAAGGCCGCCAAGCCGACCGGCGAGTTCCCGGTCTTCCTCGACTACCAGGACGACGTCCTGGAGGCGCTGACCGCGGCCGTCAAGGGCGAGCTCGCGCAGGCGCTCACCATCGCCGGCAAGCAGGAGCGCGAGACCGAGCTGGACCGCATCAAGGAGGTCGCCGCCGAGAAGCTGCTCCCGCAGTTCGAGGGCCGCGAGAAGGAGATCTCCGGTGCCTACCGCGCGCTGACCAAGAAGCTGGTCCGCGAGCGCGTCATCAAGGACAAGGTCCGCATCGACGGCCGTGGCGTCACGGACATCCGTACGCTCGCCGCCGAGGTCGAGGCCATCCCGCGGGTGCACGGCTCGGCGCTGTTCGAGCGTGGCGAGACCCAGATCCTGGGCGTCACCACCCTGAACATGCTCCGTATGGAGCAGCAGCTGGACACCCTTTCCCCGGTGACCCGCAAGCGCTACATGCACAACTACAACTTCCCGCCGTACTCCGTCGGCGAGACCGGCCGCGTCGGTTCGCCGAAGCGCCGCGAGATCGGCCACGGCGCGCTCGCCGAGCGCGCCATCGTGCCGGTGCTGCCGACGCGCGAGGAGTTTCCGTACGCCATCCGCCAGGTCTCCGAGGCGCTGGGCTCCAACGGCTCCACGTCCATGGGCTCGGTCTGCGCCTCCACCATGTCGCTGCTGAACGCCGGTGTGCCGCTCAAGGCCCCCGTCGCCGGTATCGCCATGGGTCTGATCTCCGAGGAGATCGACGGCCAGACGCACTACGTCGCCCTCACCGACATCCTCGGTGCGGAAGACGCCTTCGGTGACATGGACTTCAAGGTCGCCGGTACGAAGACCTTCGTCACCGCGCTCCAGCTCGACACCAAGCTCGACGGCATCCCCGCCTCGGTCCTGGCCGCCGCGCTGAAGCAGGCCCGCGACGCCCGCCTCCACATCCTCGATGTGATGAACGAGGCCATCGACGTCCCGGACGAGATGTCCCCGAACGCCCCGCGGATCATCACCGTCAAGATCCCGGTGGACAAGATCGGTGAGGTCATCGGCCCCAAGGGCAAGATGATCAACCAGATCCAGGAGGACACCGGCGCCGACATCACGATCGAGGACGACGGCACCATCTACATCGGTGCCGCCCAGGGCTCGCAGGCCGAGGCCGCCCGCGCCACGATCAACGGCATCGCCAACCCGACCATGCCGGAGGTCGGCGAGCGCTACCTGGGCACGGTCGTCAAGACGACCACCTTCGGTGCCTTCGTGTCCCTGCTCCCGGGCAAGGACGGCCTGCTCCACATCTCGCAGATCCGCAAGCTCGCCGGTGGCAAGCGCGTGGAGAACGTCGAGGACGTGGTCGCGGTCGGCTCCAAGGTCCAGGTCGAGATCGCCGAGATCGACTCCCGCGGCAAGCTCTCCCTGATCCCCGTGATCGAGGGCGAAGAGGCCGACGACAAGAAGGACGACACCGACAAGTGACGTCGCGTAGTTCCAGGACGACGGCCCGCACCTCTTCGGAGGCGCGGGCCGTCGCCCGTACCCAAACGCTTCTCAAGGGCGAGCACGGCATCGGCACGGTCCGGCGCACCGTCCTTCCCGGCGGCCTGCGTGTCGTCACCGAGACCCTGCCCTCCGTACGCTCTGCCACCTTCGGGATCTGGGCGAACGTCGGCTCCCGCGACGAGACGCCGTCCCTCGGCGGCGCCACGCACTATCTCGAGCACCTCCTGTTCAAGGGCACGCACAAGCGCTCCGCCCTCGACATCTCCTCGGCGATCGACGCGGTCGGCGGCGAGATGAACGCCTTCACGGCGAAGGAGTACACCTGCTACTACGCGCGGGTGCTCGACACCGACTTGCCGCTCGCCATCGACGTGGTCTGCGACATGCTCACCGGCTCGCTGATCCTGCAGGAGGACGTCGACGCCGAGCGCGGCGTCATCCTCGAAGAGATCGCGATGACCGAGGACGACCCGGGCGACTGTGTGCACGACCTGTTCGCGCACACCATGTTCGGCGACACCCCTCTCGGCCGCCCGGTCCTCGGCACCGTCGACACCGTCAACGCGCTCACCGCAGACCGCGTCCGCCGCTTCTACAAGAAGCACTACGACCCGACCCATCTGGTCGTAGCCGCCGCGGGCAACATCGACCACGCCACGGTCGTACGCCAGGTCCGTACGGCTTTCGAGAAGGCCGGCGCGCTCTCCCGTACGGACGCGGCCCCGACCCCGCCCCGCGACGGACACCGCTCCCTGCGCACCGCCGGCCGTGTCGAGCTGCTGAACCGCAAGACCGAGCAGGCCCATGTCGTGCTCGGCATGCCGGGCCTGGCCCGCACGGACGACCGGCGCTGGGCCCTGGGAGTACTCAACACCGCACTCGGCGGTGGCATGAGCTCCCGGCTCTTCCAGGAGGTCCGGGAGAAGCGCGGCCTGGCCTACAGCGTGTACTCGTACACCTCGGGCTTCGCCGACACCGGCCTCTTCGGCGTCTACGCGGGCTGCCGCCCCAGCCAGGTCCATGACGTACTGAAGATCTGCCGCGACGAGCTCGACCGCGTCGCAACCGACGGCCTCTCCGACGAGGAGATCGGCCGCGCGGTCGGCCAGCTCTCCGGCTCCACCGTGCTGGGTCTCGAGGACACGGGCGCGCTGATGAACCGCATCGGCAAGAGTGAACTGTGCTGGGGAGCGCAGATGTCGGTCGACGACATGCTCGCGCAGATCGCGGCCGTCACCCCCGACGAAGTACGCGCGGTGGCGGGCGAGGTGCTGGGGCAGCGGCCCTCGCTGTCGGTGATCGGTCCGCTCAAGGACAAGCAGGCGGACCGCCTCCACGAAGCGGTCTCCTAGAGGTTAAGGAAGTAAGGCAATGAGCAAGCTGCGCGTGGCCGTTCTCGGTGCCAAGGGCCGTATCGGCTCGGAAGCGGTACGAGCCGTCGAGGCCGCCGACGACATGGAACTGGTCGCGGCGCTCGGCCGGGACGACAAGCTGGAAGCCCTGGTGGAGAACGGCGCCCAGGTCGTGGTCGAACTGACCACCCCGGCCTCGGTGATGGGCAATCTCGACTTCTGCGTACGCCACGGCATTCATGCGGTCGTCGGCACCACCGGCTGGACCGACGAGCGCCTCGCGCAGCTGAACACCCTGCTCGCAGGATCGCCGGAGACCGGCGTGCTCATCGCGCCGAACTTCTCCATCGGCGCGGTCCTCACCATGAAGTTCGCGCAGCAGGCGGCGCGTTACTTCGAGTCCGTCGAGGTGGTGGAGCTGCATCACCCGAACAAGGCCGACGCGCCCTCCGGCACCGCCACCCGCACCGCCCAACTGATCGCGGCGGCCCGCGCGGAGGCGGGCTGCGCCCCGCAGCCCGATGCGACGGTCACCGAGCTGGCGGGCGCCCGCGGGGCGAACGTCGACGGCGTCCCGGTCCACGCGGTCCGGTTGCGCGGCCTCCTCGCCCACCAGGAGGTCCTGCTCGGCGGTGAGGGCGAGACGCTCACCATCCGGCACGACTCCCTGCACCACAGCAGCTTCATGCCGGGCATTCTGCTCGGTGCCCGTCGTGTGGTGTCCACCCCAGGCCTCACCTTCGGCCTGGAACACTTCCTCGACCTGGGCTGACGGCCATGGGTGGAAAGATCACGTACTTCTTCCTCGCCACCGTGCTGGTCGTCGTCTTCGGTGTGGTGGCCCTGGAAGGCGTACTGCTCCTGCTGACCGGTGAGCCGGCCGCCATGGGGATGGGCGCGGTGGCCTTCCTGCTGCCGTGCGTCGGCGCCTGGTTCCTCCTGCACAACACGCGCTTCGCACGCAATGCCCACCGGCTGGCCCGCGAGCTGGAGGCCGAAGGCGGCCTGCCGGTCGACGAGTCGACGCGCACGCCCGGCGGGCGCATCGACCGCGACGCAGCCGACGAGATCTTCGCCAGGCGCCGCGCCGAGACGGAGGACTCACCGGACGACTGGCGCTGCTGGTTCCGACTGGCGGTCGCCTACCACGACGCGCGTGACACCCCGCGCGCCCGCAAGGCGATGCAAAAGGCGATCGCACTCCACGACCGCCCGGCTACGGCGAGCCCGTCCCTATCGAGCCCTTCCGGCGATTGAGGAGCGGGGCTCGGGGGCGGAGCCCCCGAAACGGGGTACGGGGCGGAGCCCCGAGAGAGCCGCAGGCACGGCCACCGTCAGGCGCCCCGGTACTCCGACCCCCACGCCTCCACCGTGTCCGCCGCCCGATCAAACGCCTCGACCCGCGACAGAAAGTCCGCGTTGTGGTCGGTCAGCAGGTGCAGCGGCTCCCCGCCCTGTCGTACGACGACGAGCGCCTGCCCCTGCACGGTCCGCGGCAGCCCCAGCCAGCGCACCGGTTGCTGCACGGTCCGTACCGCTGAAGCACGGTTCCATCTCACCGTGGTGGTCGAGAAGAAGGCCACCCGGCGCAGCCCGTGCCTGCTGACCCAGACGCCCACCCGCAGCAGCCGCAGTGCGGCGACGATGACCATGAGCCCCAGTCCCAGGCAGGCGCCCGCGCCCGGCAACGCACCGGCGAAGGCGATGATCATCGCCGCGATGAGCACGAACGACGCGAGCAGCAGCAAAAGCGCCGCCGCGCCGACCCGCCAGGGGCCCGGACGGTACGGACGCCGCCAGTGGTCGTGATCGTCGAAAGGAAGCGCGACATCGTCAGCGCTCGTGTCAAACGCACGCTCGGCCGTCAGAAAGGGCAGGGGCACGACTGATCCTCACTCACCAGCACACTCGGTTGGGCTGTGCCCGGTGAGGCTACCGAGGGGGCCACTGCCCGACCACCCCAGGGGGCCGTAAGGGTCACCGGCCGTCGGACGCCTGCGACTGCTGCGAATGCCCCGGGGACTGGCTCGGCTCCAGGGCGGGAAGGCCGAAGAGCAGGGAGCCGACCAGCCCGCAGACGATGGTCAGCCCGATCAGCGTGTGGCCCGCGAGCTGGGAGCCGCTCGGACGTCGGCGGGGCGGCGGAGTGACGTTACTGCGGAAGCGGTCGGCCTCGGCGACGGATGAGAACGGGACGGCCTCTCGTGTGGGGGTACCTCCCGGCGGTAGCTGGGGGCGGAACATCAGGCACTCTCCTTGGAATCGCGTGGCTGGACGCTGTCTACTGGTAGAGACGCAGAAAGCAGACCTTTGGTGCCCGTGTTCCCAGAAATACCCAAAGGGGCCGGAGGCACCGCGAAGGCGCTCCGTCGTTAAAGTGGGCGCCGCCTCTGTGTTCAACCGGAAGGACCCCCTGGTGCCCGACACCCCCGCCGAGACCGGCACGCCGAGTTACCGCAGTGATGTCACCGTCGAACTGGTGAAGCACACCGCAAGCGACTCGGACGTGCTGTGGGCCGCCCGCGTCTCCACGGCGGGCGAGCAGTCTCTGGAGGAGCTCCAGAAGGACCCGGAGCGCTCCAAGGGACTGATCAACTACCTGATGCGGGACCGCCACGGCAGCCCCTTCGAGCACAACTCGATGACCTTCTTCATCAGCGCCCCGATCTTCGTCTTCCGTGAGTTCATGCGGCACCGGGTCGGCTGGTCGTACAACGAGGAGTCCGGCCGCTACCGGGAGCTGCAGCCGGTCTTCTACGTCCCGGGCCAGAGCCGCAAGCTCGTGCAGGAGGGCCGCCCCGGCAAGTACGTCTTCATCGACGGCTCCCCGGAGCAGCACAAGGTCGTCTCCGACGCCATGATCGACTCGTACCGCCGCTCGTACGAGACGTACCAGGAGATGCTGGCCGAGGGCATCGCCCGCGAGGTCGCCCGCGCCGTCCTGCCCGTCGGTCTGTTCTCCTCCATGTACGCGACGTGCAACGCCCGCTCTCTCATGCACTTCCTCGGCCTGCGCACCCAGCACGAGCTGGCCAAGGTTCCCTCCTTCCCGCAGCGGGAGATCGAGATGGTCGGCGAGAAGATGGAGCAGCAGTGGGCGAAGCTCATGCCGCTCACCTACGCCGCCTTCAATGCGAACGGCCGAATCGCTCCGTAGCGCGCTTCCCCAGGGAACGTCCCCGGGAAGCCCCGCAGGGCACTGTTGTACCGGTCGGCCCGGGGAAGTGTCCGCATTGCGGTGTTTCATGAAGTTCATCTAGGCTGATCAAACGGACCCGGCACTGCTTGAACCCCCGAGCAGGCAGTGCCGGGCTCCGCATGCAACGTCGTACGTCACGTCCCCCGAGGGGACACTGCGTGCTGAGCAGCGAGTAGCGTGTTACCCATGGCTCCGATCTCCACTCCGCAGACCCCCTTCGGGCGGGTCCTCACCGCCATGGTCACGCCCTTCACGGCGGACGGCGCACTCGACCTCGCCGGCGCCCAGCGCCTGGCGGCCCATCTGGTGGACGCAGGCAACGACGGCCTGATCATCAATGGCACCACCGGTGAGTCGCCGACCACCAGCGACGCGGAGAAAGACCAGCTCGTACGGGCCGTGCTGGAAGCGGTCGGAGACCGGGCCCATGTCGTCGCCGGCATCGGCACCAACGACACGCGCCACAGCATCGAGCTCGCCCGCACGGCGGAACGCGCCGGCGCGCACGGCTTGCTCGCCGTCACCCCGTATTACAACAAGCCCCCGCAGGAGGGCTTGTTCCGTCACTTCTCGGCCATCGCCGACGCGACGGAACTGCCCGTCATGCTCTACGACATTCCCGGCCGCAGCGGCGTCCCGATCGACACCGAGACGCTCGTGCGCCTCGCCGACCATCCACGGATCGTCGCCAACAAGGACGCCAAGGGCGACCTCGGCCGCGCCAGCTGGGCCATCGCCCGCAGCGGTCTCGCCTGGTACTCCGGCGACGACATGCTCAACCTCCCGCTGCTCTCGGTCGGCGCCGTCGGCTTCGTATCCGTCGTCGGACATGTCGTCACCCCCGAGCTCCGCGCCCTTCTCGACGCCCACCTCACCGGTGACGTCCACAAGGCCGTCGAGATCCACCAGCAGCTGCTCCCGGTCTTCACGGGCATGTTCCGCACCCAGGGCGTCATCACCACCAAGGCGGCACTGGCCCTCCAGGGCCTCCCGGCCGGCCCGCTCCGGCTCCCCCTGGTCGAGCTCTCCCCGGAGGAAACCGCCCAGCTCAAGATCGACCTCGCGGCCGGTGGGGTACAGCTCTAGACACGGACTTCACAACTGAATACGAGAAGAAAACCGGCTCACGCAGCCGGTCAACAGACAACAGCAAGTGCACGAATGTCATGTACGCCACGTGCCTCAGCGGTACGTGGCGTACATGGTGAGGAGAGTCTTTTGAGTCATCCGCATCCTGAACTCGGCGCCCCGCCGAAGCTTCCCAAGGGCGGCCTGCGCGTCACACCTCTCGGCGGTCTCGGTGAGATCGGCCGGAACATGACGGTCTTCGAGCACGACGGCCGGCTGCTCATCGTCGACTGCGGCGTCCTCTTCCCCGAGGAGGAGCAGCCCGGCATCGACCTGATCCTGCCGGACTTCAGCACCATCCGGGACCGCCTCGACGACGTCGACGGCATCGTGCTCACGCACGGCCACGAGGACCACATCGGCGGCGTCCCGTATCTGCTCCGACTGAAGCCGGACATCCCGCTGATCGGCTCCAAGCTGACCCTCGCCCTGATCGAGGCAAAGCTCCAGGAGCACCGCATCCGCCCGTACACCCTCGAAGTCACCGAGGGCCACCGGGAGCGGATCGGCCCCTTCGACTGCGAATTCGTCGCGGTCAACCACTCCATCCCGGACGCGCTGGCCGTCGCCATCCGCACCCCCGCTGGCATGGCGGTCCACACCGGCGACTTCAAGATGGACCAGCTCCCGCTGGACGGCCGCCTCACGGACCTGCACGCCTTTGCGCGGCTGAGCGAGGAGGGCATCGACCTCCTCCTCTCGGACTCGACGAACGCCGAGGTCCCCGGCTTCGTGCCGCCCGAGCGCGACATCTCGAACGTCCTGCGCACGGTCTTCGCGAACGCCCAGAAGCGCATCATCGTGGCCAGCTTCGCGAGCCACGTCCACCGCATCCAGCAGATCCTCGACGCGGCGCACGAGTACGGCCGCCGCGTGGCCTTCGTCGGCCGCTCGATGGTCCGCAACATGGGCATCGCCCGCGACCTCGGCTATCTGCGGGTCCCGGCGGGTCTGGTCGTCGACGTGAAGACGCTCGACGACTTCCCGGACCACGAGGTTGTGCTGGTCTGCACGGGCTCCCAGGGCGAGCCGATGGCCGCTCTCTCCCGCATGGCCAACCGCGACCACCAGATCCGGATCGTCCAGGGCGACACGGTGATCCTGGCGTCGTCCCTGATCCCGGGCAACGAGAACGCGGTCTACCGCGTGATCAACGGCCTCACCCGCTGGGGCGCGAACGTCGTCCACAAGGGCAACGCCAAGGTCCATGTCTCGGGCCACGCCTCGGCCGGCGAGCTGCTGTACTTCTACAACATCTGCAAGCCGAAGAACCTGATGCCGGTCCACGGCGAATGGCGCCACCTGCGCGCCAACGCCGAACTCGGCGCGCTGACGGGTGTCCCGAAGGACCGCATCGTCATCGCCGAGGACGGAGTCGTCGTCGACCTCGTCGACGGCAAGGCCAAGATCGTCGGCAAGGTCCAGGCGGGCTATGTGTACGTCGACGGCCTCTCGGTCGGCGATGTCACCGAGAGCTCCCTCAAGGACCGCCGCATCCTGGGCGACGAGGGCATCATCTCGGTCTTCGTGGTGGTGGACTCCACGACGGGCAAGATCGTCGGCGGCCCGAACATCCACGCCCGCGGCTCCGGCATCGAGGACGCCGCATTCGACGCGGTGATGCCGAAGATCGGCGAAGCCA
>NZ_CP108120.1:0-2370000 GCF_045160975.1 Streptomyces sp. NBC_00210 | reverse complement strand
GCCAAGTTTTTAAGGGCGCACGGTGGATGCCTTGGCACCAGGAACCGATGAAGGACGTGGGAGGCCACGATAGTCCCCGGGGAGCCGTCAACCAGGCTTTGATCCGGGGGTTTCCGAATGGGGAAACCCGGCAGTCGTCATGGGCTGTCACCCGCTGCTGAACACATAGGCAGTGTGGAGGGAACGAGGGGAAGTGAAACATCTCAGTACCCTCAGGAAGAGAAAACAACCGTGATTCCGGGAGTAGTGGCGAGCGAAACCGGATGAGGCCAAACCGTATGCGTGTGATACCCGGCAGGGGTTGCGCATGCGGGGTTGTGGGATCTCTCTTTCACAGTCTGCCGGCTGTGAGACGAGTCAGAAACCGTATAGATAGGCGAAGGACATGCGAAAGGTCCGGCGTAGAGGGTAAGACCCCCGTAGCTGAAATCTATGCGGCTCGTTTGAGAGACACCCAAGTAGCACGGGGCCCGAGAAATCCCGTGTGAATCTGGCGGGACCACCCGTTAAGCCTAAATATTCCCTGGTGACCGATAGCGGATAGTACCGTGAGGGAATGGTGAAAAGTACCGCGGGAGCGGAGTGAAATAGTACCTGAAACCGTGTGCCTACAAGCCGTGGGAGCGTCGCTGTTGTTCTTCGGAACAGCAGTCGTGACTGCGTGCCTTTTGAAGAATGAGCCTGCGAGTTTGCGGTGTGTTGCGAGGTTAACCCGTGTGGGGAAGCCGTAGCGAAAGCGAGTCCGAACAGGGCGGTTTAGTAGCGCGCTCAAGACCCGAAGCGGAGTGATCTAGCCATGGGCAGGTTGAAGCGGAGGTAAGACTTCGTGGAGGACCGAACCCACCAGGGTTGAAAACCTGGGGGATGACCTGTGGTTAGGGGTGAAAGGCCAATCAAACTCCGTGATAGCTGGTTCTCCCCGAAATGCATTTAGGTGCAGCGTCGTGTGTTTCTTGCCGGAGGTAGAGCACTGGATAGGCGATGGGCCCTACCGGGTTACTGACCTTAGCCAAACTCCGAATGCCGGTAAGTGAGAGCGCGGCAGTGAGACTGTGGGGGATAAGCTCCATGGTCGAGAGGGAAACAGCCCAGAGCATCGACTAAGGCCCCTAAGCGTACGCTAAGTGGGAAAGGATGTGGAGTCGCAGAGACAACCAGGAGGTTGGCTTAGAAGCAGCCACCCTTGAAAGAGTGCGTAATAGCTCACTGGTCAAGTGATTCCGCGCCGACAATGTAGCGGGGCTCAAGCGTACCGCCGAAGTCGTGTCATTCCAGCATGAGGGCCAACGCCCGCTGGGATGGGTAGGGGAGCGTCGTGTGCCGGGTGAAGCAGCCGCGGAAGCGAGTTGTGGACGGTTCACGAGTGAGAATGCAGGCATGAGTAGCGATACACACGTGAGAAACGTGTGCGCCGATTGACTAAGGGTTCCTGGGTCAAGCTGATCTGCCCAGGGTAAGTCGGGACCTAAGGCGAGGCCGACAGGCGTAGTCGATGGACAACCGGTTGATATTCCGGTACCCGCTTTGAAACGCCCAGTATCGAGCCCATTAATGCTAAGGCCGTGAAGCCGTCCTGGAGCCTTCGGGTGAAGGGGAGTGGTGGAGCCGCCGGTCCAAGGTGGTAGTAGGTAAGCGATGGGGTGACGCAGGAAGGTAGTCCAGCCCGGGCGGTGGTTGTCCCGGGGTAAGGGTGTAGGCCGTGTGATAGGCAAATCCGTCACACATTGAGGCTGAGACCTGATGCCGAGCCGATTGTGGTGAAGTGGATGATCCTATGCTGTCGAGAAAAGCCTCTAGCGAGTTTCATGGCGGCCCGTACCCTAAACCGACTCAGGTGGTCAGGTAGAGAATACCGAGGCGTTCGGGTGAACTATGGTTAAGGAACTCGGCAAAATGCCCCCGTAACTTCGGGAGAAGGGGGGCCATCACTGGTGATCCGATTTACTCGGTGAGCTGGGGGTGGCCGCAGAGACCAGCGAGAAGCGACTGTTTACTAAAAACACAGGTCCGTGCGAAGCCGTAAGGCGATGTATACGGACTGACGCCTGCCCGGTGCTGGAACGTTAAGGGGACCGGTTAGTCACATTTCGGTGTGGCGAAGCTGAGAACTTAAGCGCCAGTAAACGGCGGTGGTAACTATAACCATCCTAAGGTAGCGAAATTCCTTGTCGGGTAAGTTCCGACCTGCACGAATGGCGTAACGACTTCTCGACTGTCTCAACCATAGGCCCGGTGAAATTGCACTACGAGTAAAGATGCTCGTTTCGCGCAGCAGGACGGAAAGACCCCGGGACCTTTACTACAGTTTGATATTGGTGTTCGGTTCGGCTTGTGTAGGATAGGTGGGAGACTGTGAAGCTTGGACGCCAGTTCAGGTGGAGTCGTCGTTGAAATACCACTCTGGTCGTGCTGGATGTCTAACCTGGGTCCGTGATCCGGATCAGGGACAGTGTCTGATGGGTAGTTTAACTGGGGCGGTTGCCTCCCAAAGGGTAACGGAGGCGCCCAAAGGTTCCCTCAGCCTGGTTGGCAATCAGGTGTTGAGTGTAAGTGCACAAGGGAGCTTGACTGTGAGACCGACGGGTCGAGCAGGGACGAAAGTCGGGACTAGTGATCCGGCGGTGGCTTGTGGAAGCGCCGTCGCTCAACGGATAAAAGGTACCCCGGGGATAACAGGCTGATCTTCCCCAAGAGTCCATATCGACGGGATGGTTTGGCACCTCGATGTCGGCTCGTCGCATCCTGGGGCTGGAGTCGGTCCCAAGGGTTGGGCTGTTCGCCCATTAAAGCGGTACGCGAGCTGGGTTTAGAACGTCGTGAGACAGTTCGGTCCCTATCCGCTGTGCGCGTAGGAGTCTTGAGAAGGGCTGTCCCTAGTACGAGAGGACCGGGACGGACGAACCTCTGGTGTGCCAGTTGTCCTGCCAAGGGCATGGCTGGTTGGCTACGTTCGGAAAGGATAACCGCTGAAAGCATCTAAGCGGGAAGCCTGCTTCGAGATGAGGACTCCCACCCCCTTTGAGGGGTTAAGGCTCCCAGTAGACGACTGGGTTGATAGGCCAGATGTGGAAGCCCTGTAAGGGGTGGAGCTGACTGGTACTAATAGGCCGAGGGCTTGTCCTCAGTTGCTCGCGTCCACTGTGTATGTTCTGAAGTAACGAACTCGCCTTTTGGCCGGCTGGAGTTCAATATTTTCATAGAGTTTCGGTGGTCATTGCGTTAGGGAAACGCCCGGTTACATTCCGAACCCGGAAGCTAAGCCTTTCAGCGCCGATGGTACTGCAGGGGGGACCCTGTGGGAGAGTAGGACACCGCCGAACAATTATTGTGGGAAAGCCCCGCACCTTCTGGTGCGGGGCTTTTCTGCGTTCAGAGGCCGGCGCCGGCCTCCAAGTGGTCGCTGCCGGGGGCCGCTTGGAGTGGTCTGGTGGGCGGTCCGTTGGAACTGGTTTGCTGGAAACGGTCGGAGGGGATGGTTCGAAGCAGCCGTCTGCTCGGGGTACGATCTACCTCGTTGCCGCAGCGCAACAGGCCCCAATAGCTCAGTCGGTAGAGCGTCTCCATGGTAAGGAGAAGGTCTACGGTTCGATTCCGTATTGGGGCTCACCACGAAGAAGGCCCCCGCCAAGTGGCGGGGGCCTTCTTCGTGTTCAGGGCCTGTGGGGCTCGGGTACCCGCATCGCGAGGATCGCCATGTCGTCGGAGGCGGGTTCCGCGGCGAAGCGCTCGACCGCGCGCAGGACGCGGGAGGCGACCGCACCCGCCGTAAGACCTGTGCAGGTGGTGAGGACGTCCATCAGGCCGTCGTCGCCCAGCATGCGGGTGCCCTCACGGCGTTCGGTGACGCCGTCGGTCACGCAGAGGAGTACGTCGCCGGGGTCGAGGGTCACCATCTGCTCGTACAGCTCCAGGTCGTCCATGACGCCGAGGAGCGGCTGCGGCTCCGCCGCCGGTTCCACGCTGCCGTCCTGGCGCAGGCGCAGCGGAAGCGGGTGGCCGGCGCAGACGACCTTGAGGATCGCGCTGCCGTCCTCCTGTGGCCACAACTCGCCATAGAGGAGAGTGAGGAAGCGGCTGCGGGCTCCCTCGTCCAGGATGGCCGCGTTCAGGCGTTCCAGGACCGCGGGGCCGCCGAAGCCCTCGCGGGCGAGCAGGCGCAGGGCATGGCGGGCCAGGCCGGTGACGGCCGCGGCTTCCGGTCCCGTACCGCAGACGTCGCCGATGGCGAAGCCGTACGCGCCGTCGCGGATCGGGAAGAGGTCGTAGAAGTCGCCGCCGACTTCATTGCCTTCGCCGGCCGCGCGGTAGATCACCTCGACCTCGACGCCCGGGATCTGGGGGAGTTCCGGCGGCAGCAGGCTGCGCTGGAGCGACTGGCTGATGGCCATGCGCTCCGAGTACAGCCGCGCGTTGTCGAGGGCGAGGGCCGCCCGGCGGGAGAGGTCCTCGGCGAGTTCCAGGATCTCCTGGCGGAAGTGGTCGTCGGATGGCTTCCCGAGGGTCAGCATGCCGATGACGCGGTTGCGGGCGAACAGCGGCAGGACAACCGTCTCGCCGCCGACCGCCGCGGCCGTGGCGAGGGTGGCGCCGATGCCGGAGGAGACCGGTGGCGATGAGCCGAGGCCGAGTTCGCGCCGGGAAGTGCGCAGCGCCGCCTTGTGGCCGGCCTCGGCGGGCGCGGTCCAGATGCGGGCGCCGGGGGTGGGTACCGGGTCGGGCGGGTCGATCTTGGAGAGAAGGGCCTTGAGGCCGTCGATTCTCTCCTCGTCCTCGTGAAGTACATAGCTGAGATACGGATCTGACGCCTGGTCGGCGATCGTGTAGACGGCGCACCAGGTGGCGAGGGTGGGGACCGTCATCTGGGCCATCAGGGCCAGGGTCTGGTCGCGGTCGAGGGTGCCGGCGAGCAGGTCGGAGGCCTCGACGAGGAAGGAGAGGGAACCTCGGCGCAGCCGTTCCAGTTCGCCGAGGCGGGCGGATTCGACGGCCAGGGCGATACGGTCGGCGGCGAACTGGAGGCGCAGGGCCTCCTCGTTGGAGTAACGGCCCGCGGCCTCGGCGGCGACGCCGAGGGAGCCGGTGAGCCGTCCCTCGACCTTGAGCGGGACGGTGACGACCGAGCGCATGCCGGTGGAGTTGAGCAGGGGCACCGCGCCGGGGACGGCCGTGAGGTCCTCGTGGACGGCGGGCATCCGGGCGGAGCCGTAGCGGCCGCTGCCGGCTTCGACCGGGACGCGGGCGAAGCGCTGGCGGGCCGAGGGCAGGCCGGTGGTGGCCCGTACCTCCAACTCGGTCTCGTCGTCGGTGGCGAGGAGAAGGAAGGCGGCGTCGCCGTCGAGCATGTCGCGGGCGCGTTCGACGGTGCGCTGGAGGAGACCGTCGAGGTCGTCGGGGGCCGGCGAGCCGATGAAGACCTCGAAGGGGTCGACGGCGTGGCTCTCGGCGCCCGTCTCGGTCACGGGGGCGCGCTGCGGGGTCTGCAGGACCGCTCGTTCGTCGTCGCGTACGAGCAGGCAGACGGTGGAGGGTTCGCCGTGCGTGTCCCGTACCCGAAGGTGGGATGCGTACACGGGGATGACGCGGCCGTCGATGCCGCGGATGCCGTAACTGCCCTCCCAGCGGGAGAGCCGGAGCGCCTCGGCGATGCCGGTCCCGATGCCGGGTGTGTGCGGCCAGGCGGCGAAGTCGGTGAGGGGTTTGCCGATGACCTGCTCGGCGGCGAATCCGAAGAGGTGCTCGGCGTCCTCGTTCCAGACGGAGATCGAGCCGGTGCGGTCGATCTGGGCGACGGCCACACGCACGCGCTCGTCGGCGACCGGCAGGAGCGCCGTGGGCAGGACGGGGCCGGCGGAGCGGGTGCCGACCGGCCGCTGCGGGAGGTCGAGTTGGAACCACACCAGCTTGTGGGTGGGGGTGTAGTCGACGCCCCAGCGGGAGGCGAGGGCGGCGCACAGGAGCAGTCCGCGGCCGTTCTCACGGTCGAGGTTGCCGAGTGAACGCCCGGTGCCCTGGATCGGGATCTCGCGCTCGGGGTAGCGGTCGGCGACTTCGACGCGCACACCGTCTTCCGTGCGCAGACACAGGACGTCGGCGGTGGTGCCCGCGTGGATGACGGCGTTGGTGACCAGCTCACTCGTGAGGACGACCGCGTCGTCGACGACATCGGAGTACCCCCACCCCTGGAGGGTGTCGCGGACAAAGGCGCGGGCGGTCGCGACGGACCGTCCGGCTGGGTCGAAGCTGGCAGCCGCCCGCGCGGTGATCACAGCACTCCTCGTACGCGTCTCGACGCCCGGCTCTGCCATGATGCGGCCTGCTCCTCCCGGTGCCCGGTGGTAGTACTCGTTCCGCACCGCCCCCGCCGGGCGGACGGGGCGGTTGGACAGCCGGATGCCAGGTTACTTACCTTCGCTGTCCGAGTGGATGCCGGTCGAGGCTGTTTCCGTCCTCCGGAGGCGGGGACGCTATGCGAAGCTGCCGAACTGTTATGGCCTGGTTCGGCCATGGTGAAACACTGGGCAGGCTGTCCAGAGACAGCCCGGGCAGTACGGTCAACCCTGCGGGAGGGACGCGGTGGAGTCTGGCGTGGCGGCGCGTGGCAACAGCACGCGCGCAAAAGGCGGACGGTCCCGGAGCAATGGGACAACCGAGGTGGATACGGCGGCCCTGAACAGGCTGCTGGCGGCCCTGGTGTCGATGCGTGACGGCAATTTCCGCCGACGTCTGACTGTGTCGGGCGATGGCGTGATGTCGGAGATCGCCGCCGTTTTCAACGAGGTGGCCGACCGTAATCTGCATCTGACGGGTGAGCTGGCGCGCGTACGCCGGATGGTCGGGCGCGAGGGGAAGCTGACGGAGCGGCTGGAGACGGGGGCCTGTGAGGGCTCCTGGGCGGCCGCCATCGACGCGTCCAACGCACTGGTGGACGATCTGGCGCGGCCGGTGTCCGAGGTGGGGCGGGTGCTCTCTGCGGTTGCCGAGGGCGACCTGGAGCAGCGTATGGAGCTGCGCTCGCACGGCATGGACGGCACGGACGGGTCCGTACGGCCGCTGCGCGGTGAGTTCCTGAAGGTCGCGCGTACGGTCAACAACCTGGTCGACCAGCTGTCGGCGTTCACCGACGAGGTGACCCGGGTGGCGCTGGAGGTCGGTACCGAGGGCAAGCTCGGTGGCCAGGCACAGGTGCGCGGTATGTCCGGTTCGTGGAAAGATCTCACGGATTCGGTGAACACGATGGCGTACCGGCTGACCGCTCAGGTACGTGACATTGCTCTCGTCACCACGGCGGTCGCCAAGGGCGATCTGTCGCGCAAGGTCACCGTCCATGTCGCCGGCGAGATGCTTCAGCTGAAGAACACCGTCAACACGATGGTCGACCAGTTGTCCTCTTTCTCCTCCGAGGTGACCCGCGTGGCGCGGGAGGTCGGCACCGAGGGCGAGCTGGGCGGTCAGGCGACGGTGCCCGGTGTGGCCGGGGTGTGGAAGGACCTCACCGATTCGGTGAACACCATGGCCGGCAACCTGACCTCGCAGGTGCGCGGTATCGCCGAGGTGACGACGGCGGTCGCCAACGGTGATCTGTCGCAGAAGGTCACGGTGAGCGCGCGCGGCGAGGTGGCCCAACTCGCCGAGACCATCAACCAGATGACCGAGACGCTGCGTACGTTCGCGGACGAGGTCACCCGGGTGGCCAGCGAGGTCGGTGCCGAGGGGCTGCTCGGCGGTCAGGCGCAGGTGCCGGGAGCCGCCGGTACCTGGAAGGACCTCACGGACTCGGTCAACACGGTCTTCCGCAATCTGACCACTCAGGTGCGGGACATCGCCCAGGTGACGACGGCGGTGGCGAACGGCGATCTGTCGCAGAAGGTCACCGTCGATGTGGCCGGCGAGATGCTGGAGCTCAAGAACACCGTCAACACGATGGTGGACCAGCTCTCGGCCTTCGGTTCCGAAGTGACGCGGGTGGCCCGGGAGGTCGGCGTAGAGGGCCGCCTGGGCGGGCAGGCCGGGGTACCGGGTGCGGCGGGTACGTGGAAGGACCTGACGGATTCGGTGAACACCGCGTTCCGCAACCTCACCGGCCAGGTGCGGGACATCGCGCAGGTGACGACGGCGGTGGCGAACGGCGATCTGTCGCAGAAGGTCACCGTCAATGTCGCGGGCGAGATGCTCGAGCTGAAGAACACCGTGAACACGATGGTGGCGCAGCTGTCCTCGTTCGCCGACCAGGTGACGCGGATGGCGCGTGACGTGGGCACGGAGGGACGGCTCGGCGGCCAGGCGCGCGTCGACGGCGTCAGCGGTACCTGGAAGGAACTGACCGACTCCGTCAACTTCATGGCAGGGAACCTGACCTCGCAGGTGCGACAGATCGCGCAGGTGACGACCGCGGTGGCCCGTGGTGACCTGTCGCAGAAGATCGACGTGGATGCCCGGGGCGAGATCCTGGAGCTGAAGAACACCATCAACACGATGGTCGACCAGCTCTCGGCCTTTGCCGAGCAGGTGACCCGGGTGGCGCGTGACGTGGGTACGGAGGGCCGCCTCGGCGGTCAGGCGCAGGTGCCCGGCGTCGCCGGTGTGTGGCGTGATCTGACCGACTCGGTGAACGGCATGGCCGAGAACCTCACCGGTCAGGTCCGTAACATCGCGCAGGTCGCAACGGCCGTGGCCCGTGGTGACCTGTCGCAGAAGATCGACGTGGATGCCCGGGGCGAGATCCTGGAGCTGAAGAACACCCTCAACACGATGGTGGACCAGCTCTCCAACTTCGCCGAGCAGGTCACCAGGGTGGCGCGCGAGGTGGGTACCGAGGGCATCCTCGGCGGCCAGGCGGAGGTGCAGGGCGTCTCGGGCACCTGGAAGGACCTCACCCAGTCCGTCAACTTCATGGCGAACAACCTGACTTCGCAGGTGCGCAATATCGCCGAGGTGACCACGGCGGTCGCCAAGGGCGACCTCTCCAAGAAGATCACCGTCGATGCCAAGGGCGAGATCCTCGAACTGGTGACGACGGTCAACACGATGGTCGACCAGCTGCTGGACTTCGCCGACGAGGTGACCAGGGTCGCCCGTGAGGTGGGTACGGAAGGTGTCCTGGGCGGCCAGGCGCGGGTGCGCGGTGTCACCGGCATCTGGAAGGACCTCAGCGACAACGTCAACCTGATGGCCAACAACCTCACCAATCAGGTGCGTAACATCGCCCGGGTCTCCGCGGCGGTCGCCAATGGTGATCTGACGAAGAAGGTGACGGTCGAGGCGCGCGGCGAGGTCGCCGAGCTGGCCGAGACCGTCAACACGATGGTGACGACGCTGTCCTCGTTCGCCGACGAGGTGACCCGGGTGGCGCGCGAGGTGGGCACCGAGGGTGAACTGGGCGGCCAGGCCCATGTGCCGGGCGTCTCCGGTACGTGGAAGGACCTCACCGAGTCCGTGAACTCGATGGCCTCCAATCTGACCGGCCAGGTGCGGCAGATCGCCACGGTCACCACCGCCATCGCCAAGGGCGATCTCACCCGGAAGATCGACATCGATGCCCGGGGCGAGATCCTGGAGCTGAAGACCACCATCAACACGATGGTCGACCAGCTGTCCTCCTTCGCCGGGGAGGTCACCCGAGTGGCCCGCGAGGTGGGCACGGACGGGCAGTTGGGCGGTCAGGCCCGGGTGCGGGACGTCGACGGCACCTGGCGCGACCTGACCGAGTCGGTGAACGAGATGGCCGGGAACCTCACCCGGCAGGTGCGTGCCATCGCGGCCGTCGCCACCGCGGTGACCCGCGGCGATCTGAATCTCAAGATCGATGTGGACGCGGCCGGCGAGATCCAGGTCCTCCAGGACAACATCAACACCATGATCGCGAACCTGCGCGACACCACCCTGGCCAATGAGGAGCAGGACTGGCTCAAGGGCAACCTGGCCCGTATCTCCGGGCTGATGCAGGGCCGTCGCGACCTCGACGACGTGGCCTCGCTGATCATGAGCGAGCTCACACCGGTCGTCTCGGCGCAGCACGGCGCCTTCTTCCTGGCGATGCCGACGGGCGGCGGCGCCGATGTGTCGGGGGGCGGGGAGCTGTCGTACGAGCTGTGCATGCGCGGCAGTTACGGCTACTCCGCAGGTCTGATGCCGACCTCCTTCCGGCCCGGCGAGACCCTGATCGGCACGGCGGCCGAGGAGAAGCGGACCATCCAGGTGAACGTGCCGCCGGGCTATCTGAAGATCTCCTCGGGGCTCGGGGAGGCCTCACCGGCGTATGTGATCGTGCTGCCGGTGCTCTTCGAGGGGAAGGTCCTGGGGGTGATCGAGCTGGCGTCGTTCCAGCCCTTCACCCAGATCCAGCGGGACTTCCTCAACCAGATCGCCGAGATGATCGCGACGAGCGTCAACACCATCAGCGTCAATACGAAGACCGAGGTGCTGCTCAAGCAGTCGCAGGAGCTGACCGAGCAGCTGCGTGAGCGCTCGGCGGAGCTGGAGAACCGGCAGAAGGCTCTGCAGGCCTCCAACGCCGAGCTGGAGGAGAAGGCCGAGCTGCTGGCGCAGCAGAACCGCGACATCGAGGTGAAGAACACCGAGATCGAAGAGGCGCGGCAGGTGCTGGAGGAGCGGGCCGAGCAGCTCGCGGTCTCGATGCGCTACAAGTCGGAGTTCCTGGCGAACATGTCGCACGAGCTGCGTACGCCGCTCAACTCCCTGCTGATCCTGGCCAAATTGCTCGCGGACAACGCCGAGGGGAATCTCTCGCCGAAGCAGGTCGAGTTCGCCGAGACGATCCACGGCGCGGGTTCCGATCTGCTGCAGCTGATCAACGACATCCTCGATCTGTCGAAGGTCGAGGCGGGCAAGATGGACGTCAGCCCGACCCGTATCGCGCTGGTGCAGCTCGTCGACTATGTGGAGGCGACGTTCCGGCCGCTGACCGCGGAGAAGGGGCTCGACTTCTCCGTACGGGTGTCGCCGGAGCTGCCCGCGACGCTGCACACGGACGAGCAGCGGCTGCTGCAGGTGCTGCGCAACCTCCTGTCGAACGCGGTGAAGTTCACCGACAGCGGCGCGGTGGAGCTGGTGATCCGGCCGGCGAGCGCCGATGTGCCGCAGTCGATCCGCGAGCAGTTGCTCGAGGCGGGCTCGCTGCGGGACGCGGACGGCGATCTGATCGCCTTCTCCGTCACGGACACCGGCATCGGGATCGCGGCCGGCAAGATGCGGGTGATCTTCGAGGCGTTCAAACAGGCCGACGGCACGACCAGCCGGAAATACGGTGGCACGGGACTGGGGCTGTCCATCAGCCGGGAGATCGCGCGGCTGCTCGGTGGCGAGATCCACGCGGCGAGCGAACCGGGCCGCGGCTCGACGTTCACGCTCTACTTGCCCCTTCACCCGAGCGAACTGCCGCCGCAGGGCTACCCGCAGCTCGCCCCCGGCGCGGCCGATCCGCAGGGCGCGGCCGACGACGGTGCGGAGGACGGGGTGCTGCAGGCGCAGCAGGAGTCTTCCGGGCCCCTGGACGCGCACTCCGCTCCGGCCGCGCTCTTCCGGCGGCGGCGCAAGGCGCTGAACTCCATGGAGCAGCGGCGCGCGCTGCCCGGCCAGAGCGGACCGTCGGCGGGCGTGGAGCAGTGGCCCGGCGCGATCGGCAGCCAGGAGCTGCCCGAGCCGAGGCGGACCTTCACCTTCGACAGCGAGAAGGTGCTCATCGTCGACGACGACATCCGCAATGTCTTCGCGCTCACCAGCGTGCTGGAGCAGCACGGGCTGTCTGTGCTGTATGCCGAGAACGGCCGCGAGGGCATCGAAGTCCTGGAACAGCACGACGATGTGACGGTCGTACTGATGGACATCATGATGCCGGAAATGGACGGGTACGCGACGACGACCGCGATCCGCAGGATGCCGCAGTTCGCCGGTCTGCCGATCATCGCGCTGACTGCCAAGGCGATGAAGGGTGATCGCGAGAAGGCGATCGAGTCCGGAGCTTCCGACTATGTCACCAAGCCGGTGGATCCTGACCATTTGCTCTCGGTGATGGAGCAATGGATGCGCGGGGAGTGACCGGTGCCCGCACGATTCCGTGCGGGTTGTTGACTGAGTGTGGCCGAAGGCGTGTGAGGCGGCGGTATTCGGGGAACCTTCTGGTCTCCCGCTACGTTTCTGCTACGTGCACAGTGACATCGCGGTGACAGGGTGTGGCGACAGGCGGGGTGCGGCTACCATGACCGGCACAAGGACGGGCGACGCAAGGGAGTCGTCCCCTGGGGCGGCGCCCGGTGCACATCCGGGGCGAGGAGGGCGGGCCATGGTGCAGAAGGCCAAGATCCTCCTGGTCGATGACCGGCCGGAGAATCTGCTCGCGCTGGAGGCGATCCTCTCTGCGCTCGATCAGACACTGGTGCGGGCATCGTCAGGGGAGGAAGCGCTCAAAGCGCTGCTGACGGACGACTTCGCGGTCATTCTGCTGGACGTTCAGATGCCAGGTATGGACGGATTCGAGACCGCCGCGCACATCAAGCGGCGGGAGCGGACCCGGGACATCCCGATCATCTTCCTCACCGCGATCAACCACGGCCCGCACCACACCTTCCGGGGTTATGCCGCGGGAGCCGTGGACTACATCTCCAAGCCGTTCGACCCGTGGGTGCTGCGCGCCAAGGTCTCGGTCTTCGTCGAGCTGTACATGAAGAACTGCCAACTGCGTGAGCAGGCCGCGCTGCTGCGGCTCCAGCTCGAGGGCGGCGGGCACGCGAGCGCGGGCGACAGCAAGGAGCCCGCGGGGCTGCTCGCCGAGCTTTCGGCGCGGCTCGCGGCAGTTGAGGAGCAGGCCGAAGCGCTGTCCAAACAGCTCGACGACGACTCGGCGGACGCCGCCGCAGTCGCCACCGCGGCCCATCTCGAACGCAAACTGACCGGTTTGCGCCGGGCGCTCGACGCGCTGGAGCCCGGCACCGGCGGCGGTACGGCCGCGCTGCCCTCGCAGAATTGAACGACTGCCCGGGGCTTGATGGAGCGTCAGCTTCCCGCCCCCATCGGGGCGACACGAACGGGTGAGGTAGTAGGCACACGTGTCCACTGCCGTCGACACCGGTAACCTCACCACCATGGCCTCACGTACGTCCGGCAAGAGTTCCCAGGGCGCGGCGGGCACCGCGAAGCCGCGGGCCGGCCGTACGACCGGTGCGAAGAAGGCGGCGCCCGCCAAGAAGGCCGCCGCCAAGAAGACCGCGCCCGCGAAGAAGGCACCCGCAAAGAAGGCGGCGGCCAAGAAGGCAGCGGTGCCCAAGCCCGCGCCCTCCCCGACTGGGGGCGTGTACCGCCTCGCGCGCGCCCTCTGGCTCGGTCTCGCACACGCCGTGGGCGCGCTGTTCCGCGGCATAGGGCGTGGCGCGAAAGGTCTCGACCCGGCGCACCGCAAGGACGGTCTGGCGCTGCTGCTGCTCGCTCTCGCGCTGATCATCGCCGCCGGCACCTGGTCCAGTCTGAGCGGGCCGGTCGGCGATCTCGTCGAGATGCTGGTGACCGGCGCCTTCGGCCGGCTCGATCTGCTGGTGCCGATACTGCTGGTCGCCATCGCCGTACGGCTGATCCTCTATCCCGAGAAGCCCGAGGCCAACGGGCGGATCGTGATCGGTCTGTCCGCGCTGGTCGTCGGAGTGCTCGGACAGGTCCACATCGCCTGCGGTTCGCCGGGCCGCGACGCCGGCACGGAGGCGATGCAGGACGCGGGCGGGCTGATCGGCTGGGCCGCGTCCAAGCCGCTGATCCTCGCCATGGGCGAGGTGCTCGCCGTACCGCTGCTCGTGTTGCTCACCGTCTTCGGCCTGCTGGTGGTCACGGCAACGCCCGTCAACGCCATCCCGCAGCGGCTGCGGCTCCTCGGTTCCAAGCTGGGCCTCATGGACCCCGCGCACGAGGTGGAGGAAGACGGCGAGGACGACCAGCGGTACGAGGAGCAGTGGCGCCAGGCCGTCCCCGGCCGCGCGCGCCGCTCGTCCGCGCGCCGGAGCGAAGCGCCGGAGGACTACGACCCGGACCACGCCGAGGAGGAGGCGCTGTCCAAGCGCCGGCGGCCGCGCAGGACCTCCGTGCAGCCCGCCATGGACCGCCCGATGGACGCCGTGGACGTGGCCGCGGCGGCGGCCGCGGCCCTGGACGGTGCCGTACTGAACGGCATGCCGCCGTCGCCGCTCGTCGCGGATCTCACCCGGGACGTCACCGCCGAGCGGCAGCGGGCCGCCACTCCCGTGCCGTCCGCGCGCGAGCCCGAGGAGTCCGAGCCGAAGGAGCGCGGGCCCAAGTCGCCCGTGCCGGATCTGACCAAGTCCGCGCCCGACGACTCCCAGCCCCTGCCACCACGCGCCGAGCAGCTGCAGCTCTCGGGAGACATCACCTACTCCCTGCCGTCCCTGGACCTGCTGGAGCGCGGCGGCCCGGGCAAGACGCGCAGCGCCGCCAATGACGCCGTCGTGGCCTCGCTCAGCAATGTCTTCATGGAGTTCAAGGTCGACGCGGCCGTCACCGGCTTCACCCGCGGTCCGACGGTCACGCGGTACGAGGTGGAGCTCGGCCCGGCCGTGAAGGTCGAGCGGATCACCGCGCTCACCAAGAACATCGCGTACGCCGTCGCCAGCCCCGATGTACGGATCATCTCGCCGATTCCGGGCAAGTCCGCGGTCGGCATCGAGATCCCGAACTCCGACCGTGAGATGGTCAATCTCGGCGATGTGCTGCGGCTCGCGGACGCGGCGGGCGACGAGCATCCGATGCTGGTGGCGCTCGGCAAGGACGTCGAGGGCGGCTATGTGATGGCCAACCTCGCGAAGATGCCGCACGTCCTGGTCGCGGGTGCGACCGGCTCCGGAAAGTCCTCCTGCATCAACTGCCTGATCACCTCGGTGATGGTGCGGGCGACGCCGGAGGACGTACGGATGGTGCTCGTCGACCCCAAGCGGGTCGAGCTCACCGCGTACGAGGGCATCCCGCACCTGATCACGCCGATCATCACCAACCCCAAGCGGGCCGCCGAGGCGCTGCAGTGGGTCGTTCGCGAGATGGATCTGCGCTACGACGACCTCGCGGCGTACGGCTACCGCCATATCGACGACTTCAACCAGGCCATCAGGAACGGCAAGGTCAAGCCGCCGACGGGCAGCGAACGCGAGCTCACGCCGTATCCGTATCTGCTGGTCATCGTGGACGAGCTGGCCGATCTGATGATGGTGGCGCCGCGCGACGTCGAGGACGCCATCGTCCGCATCACCCAGCTGGCGCGCGCCGCCGGCATCCATCTGGTACTGGCGACGCAGCGGCCCTCGGTCGACGTCGTCACCGGTCTGATCAAGGCGAATGTGCCCTCACGGCTGGCGTTCGCCACCTCCTCGCTCGCCGACAGTCGGGTCATCCTCGACCAGCCGGGCGCCGAGAAGCTGATCGGCAAGGGCGACGGCCTCTTTCTGCCGATGGGAGCGAACAAGCCGACCCGTATGCAGGGCGCCTTCGTCACCGAGGACGAGGTCGCGGCGGTCGTCCAGCACTGCAAGGATCAGATGGCCCCGGTCTTCCGGGACGACGTCGTCGTGGGCACCAAGCAGAAGAAGGAGATCGACGAGGACATCGGCGACGATCTCGATCTGTTGTGCCAAGCCGCTGAGCTGGTGGTATCCACCCAGTTCGGCTCGACGTCGATGCTGCAGCGAAAGTTGCGCGTGGGCTTCGCCAAGGCGGGCAGACTGATGGATCTGATGGAGTCGCGGAATATCGTCGGGCCGAGCGAGGGCTCCAAGGCGCGCGATGTTCTCGTGAAGCCGGATGAGCTGGATGGAGTGCTCGCCGTAATCCGCGGGGAGTCTGACTCGTAACTGTTCCGAGAGCAACCGTTTCCCTCAGTCGTACGTCAAGTTGGAGGGAGGGACAGCCAGATGTCCCATCATCAGGATGCCCGGCCATTCTGATGGCGTACAAACTCCCTCCGCCCGGTTGCCCCACCCTTTCGTACCACCCATAGACTGAACCTCCAGCAGGTGGCTACACGCTCGAAAGGCGCCCCCGTGTCCATCGGCAACTCCCCCGAAGACGACCGGCCTTCCATCGAAGACGACCAGCCTGCGATCGAAGACGACCGGCCTTCGATCGGTTGTGCGCTCCAGGAAGCACGTATCGCCGCAGGTCTGACCGTCGACGAGATCAGCTCTTCCACCCGGGTGCGCATCCCGATCGTGCAGGCGATCGAGCAGGACGACTTCACCCGCTGCGGCGGTGACGTTTACGCGCGCGGGCACATCCGCACGGTCGCGCGTGCCGTCGGTCTCGATCCCGATCCGCTCGTCGCGCAGTACGACGCGGAGCACGGCGGCCGTCCTTCGCCGACGCCTGCCGCGCCGCTCTTCGAGGCCGAGCGCATCCGCCCCGAACCACGCCGGCCCAACTGGACGGCCGCCATGGTCGCCGCGATCGTCGCCGTGATCGGCTTCGTCGGCTTCACGCTCATCAACGGCGGGGACGACGGCGGCAAGAGCAACCATGTGGCGGAGGGCGCGGCGCCCCAGCAGAAGCCCAGCCCGACGAAGCCGACCAAGAACGCGGAACCTAAGCCGGACCCGTCGGACAGCGCGATTGCGGCGGTGCCGAAGGACAAGGTGACGGTCAAGCTCTCCGTCCTGGAGGACAAGAGCTGGATCTCCGCCAAATCGCACAACGGCAAGCTGCTCTTCGACGGCACGCTGCTCAAGGGCGAGTCCAAGACCTTCCAGGACGACGAGCGGGTCGATCTGATCCTCGGGAACGCCGGGGCGATCGAGCTGTATGTGAACGGCAAGAAGGTCGAGGACGAGTTCGAGACCGGCCAGGTCGAGCGACTGTCGTACACCAAGGGCGACCCCGAGGTCGGCTAGCCGGTCGAGCACGACGAGGGCCCAGAACCCTCGAGGCCAGGGCGTGGCTCAGGACAAAGTAGTCTTGAGCCCATGCCCGAACGCCGTACCGTCGCCCTTGTCACTCTTGGCTGCGCCCGTAACGAGGTGGACTCGGAGGAGCTCGCAGGCCGCTTGGCAGCGGACGGCTGGGAGCTCGTCGAGGAAGCCGCAGACGCGGATGTCGCTGTCGTCAACACCTGCGGATTCGTCGAGGCCGCCAAGAAGGACTCCGTCGACGCCCTGCTCGAAGCCAACGATCTGAAGGACCACGGCAGGACCCAGGCCGTGGTCGCCGTCGGCTGCATGGCCGAGCGGTACGGCAAGGAGCTCGCCGATGCGCTGCCCGAGGCCGACGGAGTGCTCGGCTTCGACGACTACGCCGACATTTCCGACCGCCTGCAGACAATTCTGAACGGTGGCATCCATGCCTCGCACACCCCGCGCGACCGGCGCAAGCTGCTGCCGCTGAGCCCGGTCGAACGGCAGGAGGCGGCCGGTGTGGCGCTGCCCGGCCACGCGCAGGCTCCCGAAGACCTTCCGGAAGGCGTCGCTCCCGCCTCCGGGCCGCGCGCCCCGCTGCGCCGCCGCCTCGACACCAGCCCCGTCGCCTCGGTGAAGCTCGCCTCCGGTTGCGACCGGCGCTGCTCCTTCTGCGCCATCCCGTCCTTCCGCGGCTCGTTCATCTCGCGGCGGCCGAGCGATGTCCTCGGCGAGACGCGCTGGCTGGCCGAGCAGGGCGTCAAGGAGATCATGCTGGTCTCCGAGAACAACACGTCCTACGGCAAGGACCTCGGCGACATCCGCCTCCTGGAGACCCTGCTGCCCGAGCTGGCGGAGGTCGACGGCATCGAGCGGGTCCGGGTCAGCTACCTCCAGCCCGCCGAGATGCGGCCCGGGCTGATCGAGGTCCTCACCTCGACGCCGAAGGTCGCTCCGTACTTCGACCTGTCCTTCCAGCACTCCGCGCCGGACGTGCTGCGGGCGATGCGGCGCTTCGGCGACACCGAGCGGTTCCTGGAGCTGCTCGAGACCATTCGAGGCAAGGCCCCGCAGGCGGGCGTGCGGTCCAACTTCATCGTCGGCTTCCCCGGCGAGAGTGAAGCGGACTTCGCCGAGCTGGAAAGCTTCCTCACCGGGGCGCGCCTCGACGCCATCGGCGTCTTCGGCTACTCCGACGAGGACGGCACCGAGGCGGTCTCCTACGAGAACAAGCTCGACGCCGACGTCATCGCCGAGCGCCTTGAGCACCTGTCGCGGCTGGCCGAGGAGCTGACCGCGCAGCGCGCCGAGGAGCGGCTGGGCGAGAGCCTCGAGGTCCTGGTCGAGTCGGTGGACGGCGAGGACGGTGCGGTGGGCCGCGCGGCACACCAGGCGCCCGAGACCGACGGCCAGGTCGTCTTCACCACGGGCGAGGGGCTCGTGCCCGGTCGTATCGTCGTGGCGAAGGCCGTGGGTACGGAAGGCGTCGACCTGGTGGCCGAATACTGCGGCTTCCTGGGGGGCAACCCCCAGACGCCCGGCGAGGAGGCGGGCAGATGACCGGAGTGCCGGCATCCGCGGGGGGCGGCACCGGTAGGCCTGCGCCCGGCGGCAAGCTGGGCGCTGCGGCCGTCAATCAGGCCAGCCTCTGGAACATCGCCAACATCCTCACCATGGTGCGGCTCGTACTCGTGCCCGCTTTCGTCCTGCTGATGCTGCAGGACGGCGGGTACGACCCGGCGTGGCGGGCCTGGGCGTGGGCAGCCTTCGCCGTCGCCATGATCACGGACATCTTCGACGGCCATCTGGCGCGTACGTACAACCTGGTCACCGACTTCGGGAAGATCGCCGACCCGATCGCGGACAAGGCGATCATGGCCGCCGGGCTGATCTGTCTGTCGGCGCTCGGGGACCTGCCGTGGTGGGTGACCGGCGTCATCCTCTTCCGCGAGCTGGGGGTCACGCTGATGCGGTTCTGGGTGATACGGCACGGAGTGATTCCGGCCAGTCGCGGCGGCAAGATGAAGACCCTGGCGCAGGGCACTGCGGTCGGGATGTACGTCCTCGCGCTGACCGGGGCGCTGGCCACTTTGCGCTTCTGGGTGATGGCGCTCGCCGTCGTGCTGACGGTGGTCACCGGCCTCGACTATGTGCGACAGGCGATTGTGCTGAGGCGCAGTGGACTGGCCGCCGAGCGAGCCGCGGCGGGGCAGCAGCAGTGAACACTGCGGCTCAGGTGCTGGCACTGCTTGCGGAGCGTGGCGAGACGCTGGCCGTCGCCGAGTCGCTGACCGGCGGTCTGGTGGCCGCGGAGCTCACCGCAGTACCCGGGGCCTCAAAATCCTTCCGCGGCTCTGTCACGGCGTACGCAACCACTCTCAAGAGGGATGTTCTCGGCGTCGACGGAACCCTCCTGGCGGAGCGTGGCGCGGTGGATCCCGAGGTCGCACTGCAGATGGCGGCCGGTGTGCGTGAGGCGCTCACGGCCCGCTGGGGCATCGCGACGACGGGGGTGGCGGGGCCGGAAGCGCAGGACGGGCAGCCGGTCGGGACGGTCTATGTGGCCGTCGCGGGGCCGGACGGGGCACAGAAAGTTGCCGCTCTGCGGTTGAACGGTGACCGGGCGGAAATCCGTAGAGAGAGTGTACGGAGCGTACTCGAGCTGCTCTCCGGCGAACTGCACGAAAATGCGCGGACACAGGATACGGAACAGAACGGGGGGACTTGATGTTTGCAGCCCTGAGTGAACACGACATCGCTCCCCGCACGGCCGCGGCACGAGGCGGTACGGTGGGGCGTGAAGGATGCGGCTACGCGGTCCGAGGAGGGAGCCACCGATGATTCTGCTCCGTCGCCTGCTGGGTGACGTGCTGCGTCGGCAGCGCCAGCGCCAGGGCCGTACTCTGCGCGAAGTCTCCTCGTCCGCCCGAGTTTCGCTCGGCTATCTCTCCGAGGTGGAACGGGGGCAGAAGGAGGCTTCCTCCGAGCTGCTCTCCGCGATCTGCGACGCGCTTGACGTACGGATGTCCGAGCTCATGCGTGAAGTGAGCGACGAGCTGTCGCTGGCCGAGTTGGCCGAGTCGGCAGCGGCGAGCGAGCCGGTGCCTGCGCCAGTACGCCCGATGCTCAATTCCGTCTCCGTGACGTCGGTGGCGGGTGTGCCGACGGAGCGGGTGACCATCAAGGCGCCTGCGGAGGCGGTCGACGTAGTCGCCGCCTGATCCGTACGGCTCTGTACGGCCTGGTTCATGGCTGAGCCCCGGTCACCTGCCTTGTGGGCGGTGGGCCGGGGTTTTTGCTTTCCCCGGATGCCCGTTTTGTGGCGGTTGTGCCATCGTGGGCCGTAGTCGTGGACAGTAGCTGCGAACCGAGTGGAGGACATCGATGTCTGTCGTGAAAAGCCCTCTGTCCGAGGCGGACCTCAAGACGGTCGGCGATGCGCTGCGGGGCGCGCTCGTGGATCTGGTGGACCTCTCCCTGGTGGCCAAGCAGGTCCACTGGAATGTCGTCGGGCCACGCTTCCGGTCCGTCCATCTGCAGCTCGACGAGGTCGTGGACACCGCGCGGATGCACTCCGACACGGTGGCCGAGCGCGCGTCCGCGATCGGCGTGACGCCGGACGGGCGGGCCGCGACGGTGGCGAAGCAGAGCGCGATCGGCCCGGTGCCCGAGGGCTGGGTCAAGGACGGGGACGCCGTACAGACGCTGGTGGACGCGCTGGGGGCGGTGGTCGGACGGATGCGGGAGCGGATCGTGGCGACCGCCGATCCGGATCCGGTGAGCCAGGACATCCTGATCGGGCTCACGGCGGACCTGGAGAAGCATGCGTGGATGTTCCAGGCGGAGAGTCAGTAGGGGACAGTCGGCCGTGAGGTTGCCGGCACCGTGCGCGCCGGGTCTGCAACCGGTGCGCCCTCCCGGTGGGTGAATGCGCCGGTCTAGCGTGGGCCGGAGGAGGCAGCCATGGCAGTACGCGGGGTCGCCATCGTGCCGGTCGTCGCCCTCGGGCTGCCGGCCGGTGTGCTGTGGTGGTGGGCAGTGCTGCGGCTGCTGTTCGTGACGGAGCACGCGGGACTGGTGGAGGGGGCGGTGGTGGCAGGCGGGTGGGGGCTCAGCCTGCTGCCGGTGCATGTGACCGCGTCGCGGGGGAAGGGCGCGGTCGCTGGGGTTGGGGTCACCGGGACGGGGGTCGCCGGTGACGGGGTCACCGGGACCGGGACTACCAGGGCATGGCGACGCCGCCGTTCGGGCGGAGGATCTGGCCCGTCGTGAAGGCGGAGGCGTCGGACGCCAGATGAAGGACCGCATGGGCGATGTCCTCCGGATCGCCCACCCGGCGGAGCGGGGAGAGCCGGACCATCGTGGCCTCGGCCTGGCGCTGGAGGGACGCGTCATGGCGGTCCGTCATGGGGGTCCTGATCCAGCCCGGGGCAACGGCGTTGACACGGATGGAGTGCGGTCCGAGTTCGGTGGCGAGGGTCTTGGTGAGCTGGACGACGGCCGCCTTGGCCGCGCTGTAGCAGAGCAGCCCCGCGCTTGCCGCGTCCACGGCGCCGGATGCCATGGTGACGATGGAACCGGGGGTGCCTGCGGCGATCATGGCGCGGGCCGACTCCTGGCAGGCGTACAGAATCCCCTTGAAGTTGACCGCGAGGACGCGGTCCAGGTCCTCGTCCCTCGTCTCCAGGACGGGGCTGCTGTGCATGATTCCTGCGACGGCGGCCAGGATGTCGAGTCGGCCGACGCTCTGGATCGCGGCCTGGAGCCGGGTGCGGTCGGTGACATCGAGCGGGTGGGTGTGGGCAGTGCCGCCCGTGTCGGCGATCAGGGTGCAGGTCTCGTCGAGGCCCTTCTCGTCGACGTCGGCGCAGTGGACGGTGGCTCCCGCCTCGGCCAGCAGGCGCGCGGAGGCACGGCCTATGCCGCTGGCCGCCCCGGTGATGAACGCGGTGCGGCCGGTGAGGTCGTACGCCGTGAGGGGCATGCCGGGACGGTACGACCGAATCTGACGGGGCGTCAACTGGTGGGCCCGGATTGGCAGCCCGGGCACCAGTAGGTGGGGCGTTCGCGGCTGCCGTCGCCCTGGTCGGCCTTGCGGATCGAGGTGCCGCAGCGCAGACAGGGCATGCCCTCGCGGCCGTAGACATGGAGGCGGGAACCGGGGCGGCGGCTGCCGGTCGGGGCCGCCGTGCTCGCCGTCGTGCGTCGGTCGAAGCTGTTCTTGTTCGCCTCCATGAGGCGGTGAGCCGTGATCACGAGCCGCTCGGTGATGCCGGCGGGGAGCTCGCCGACGGGCAGCCAGGGCGTCACGCGGGCCAGGAACGCGAGCTCCGACTTGTAGACATTCCCGATGCCGGCGAGATTGCGCTGGTCGAGCAGCGCCTCGCCGAGGGGCCGGGCGGGGTCCGCGAGCAGACGGGCGACTGCGATTTCCGCGCCCCAGTCCGGGCCCAGCAGGTCCGGGCCGAGGTGACCCACCACCTGCTCCTCGTCGGCGGTGCGCAGCAGCTCCAGTACGGGGAGGCGGTACCCGACGGCGGTGTGGGCCTCGTTGCCGAGGATCGCCCGGATCTGGTGCGCGGGGCCGCCGCGCCAGCGCTCACCGGAGCCGTACACCTGCCAGGAGCCGTCCATCCGCAGATGCGAGTGGAGGGTGAGGCCGCCCTCGATGCGGGTGAGCAGATGCTTGCCGCGCGGGGTGACGTCCAGGACGGTCCGGCCGGTGAGATCGGCGGTGGCGAAGCGCGGGACGCGCAGGTCGGACCGGGTGAGAACGTGCGCGGCGAGGGCGCGGTGCAGGCGCTGGGCGGTCAGCCAGACAGTGTCTCCTTCGGGCATGGCATCCATGATGGGGGGCGGGGGCAGCCGCTGCGCGGGGCGTGTTCCCAAGGCCCGCCGCAGGCGTCCGTCAGGGGCGCAGCCGCAGGCCTCTGGGTGTGGCGTGGAAGCCCGCTGTCTCCAGCACACGGCCCAGCGGGGAGGTCAAGGCCGGTATCCCGTTGATCCGCTCGACGGTTACCGTGCCGAGCGCGCCCGCGCGGGCCGCGCGCGCCAGTGCCTCGGCCGCCGCGTGGAGCGTGGCGGAGTCCGGGTCCCTCGCCCAGGCCAGCAGGGTCTTGCCGCCCCGCTCCATGTACAGGGTGAGCTCGCCGTCGACCAGGACGACAAGGGAACCCGCCTTCCGCCCCGGCTTGTGCCCGGCCCCCGTCGGTGGCTCCGGCCAGGGCAACGCAGCGCCGTACGCGTTGGCGGGGTCGGCCGCGGCCAGCACCACGGCCTGCGGCGCCGGCTGCCCTTCGGCCCGCTCCCGGGCGGTGGCCGCCGCGCGGAGCCGGTCGACCGCGCCGTCCATCGCGAACTGGGCCGCGCCAAGCCCCTCCACGACATAGCCGCGCCGGGCCTGACCGCTGTCCTCGAAGGCGGAGAGGATGCGGTAGGTGGCGGAGAAGCCGCCCTCCACACCCTCGGCCGCCACCGCACCGCGGGTCACCACGCCATGGCGGTCGAGCAGGGTGCGGGCAATGGCGTGCGCGCGGTGGGTCGGATCGGGTTCGGTGGCGGGGAGCAGGGACCAGCGGCCGCTCACCGTCGGCGGACCCGTACGCGAGGCGGGGCGGGCCGCCGCCGTCAGGCTGCCGTACCGCCCGCGCGGCACCGTCCGTCTGGCGCGATGAGCCGTCGACCCGGCGGTGCGGCCCGAGCCGAGCAGCGAACGGAGCGGCGCCAGGGTGTCATTGGTCAGCCGGCCCGACCAGGCCAGGTCCCAGATGACGTCGGCCAGTTGGGGATCGGTGGCGTCCGGGTGGGTGGTGGCCCGGACCTGGTCGGCGAGCTGGCGGAAGAACAGACCATAGCCGGGGGAGAGGGCGCTGAGCACCGACTCGTGGAGCGCGGTGAGCTCCAGTGGATGCGGCTGGGGCAGCAGCAGTGGGGCGGCGTCGGCGAGATAGAGGGAGATCCAGCCGTCCTTGCCGGGCAGCGAGCCCGCTCCGGCCCAGACGACTTCGCCCGTCGTGGTGAGCTCGTCGAGCATCCCCGGGGCGTACCCGGACACCCGGGACGGCAGGATCAGCTTCTCCAGGGCGGAGGCGGGCACCGCGGCTCCCTGGAGCTGCTCCACCGCGCGGGCAAGTCCGTCGATGCCGCGCAGGCTGTTGCTGCCCAGGTGCTGCCACTGCGGGAGGAAGCTGGCCAGGGCAGCAGGCGGGACGGGCTCCAACTCCTGGCGCAGGGCGGCCAGCGAGCGTCGCCGCAGCCGCCGCAGCACGGTCGCGTCGCACCACTCCTGGCCGATGCCGGACGGGTGGAACTCGCCCTGTACGACCCGCCCGTTCGCCGCGAGGCGCTGAAGGGCGCCCTCCGTGACGGCCACACCGAGGCCGAAGCGGGCCGCGGCCTGGGTCGAGGTGAACGGCCCGTGCGTACGCGCGAATCGGGCGAGCAGGTCCCCGAGCGGATCCTTGACCGGTTCGGTGAACGCCTCCGGAACGCCCACCGGAAGCGCCGTGCCCAGGGCGTCGCGCAGCCTGCCCGCGTCCTCGATCGCCGCCCAGTGGTCCCCGCCCGCGATCCGGACCCTGATGGCCCGGCGCGATGCGGCCAGATCCCGCGCCCACTGCGGATCGCCACCGCGCTCGACCAACTCGGCGTCGGTCAGCGGGCCGAGGACCCGCAGCACGTCGGCGACGCCCTCACCGTCCTTGATCCGGCGGTCCTCGGTGAGCCACTGGAGCTCGCTCTCCAGCTCGGCCAGCACCTCCGCGTCCAGCAGCTCGCGCAGCTCGGCCTGACCGAGCAGCTCGGCGAGCAGCCGCGAGTCCAGCGAGAGGGCGGCGGCGCGCCGCTCGGCGAGCGGCGAGTCCCCCTCGTACAGGAACTGCGCGACATAGCCGAACAGCAGCGAACGGGCGAAGGGCGACGGCTCGGGCGTGGTGACCTCGACCATCCGGACCCGGCGGGACTCGATGTCGCCCATCAGCTCGGTCAGCCCCGGCACGTCGAAGACGTCCTGGAGGCATTCGCGGACCGCTTCGAGGACGATCGGAAAGGACCCGAACTCGCTCGCCACCTGCAGCAGTTGGGCAGCGCGCTGACGCTGCTGCCACAGCGGGGTGCGCTTGCCCGGACTGCGCCGGGGCAGCAGCAGCGCACGCGCCGCGCACTCGCGGAACCGGGAGGCGAACAGCGCGGAGCCGCCCACCTGATCGGTGACGATCTGATCGATCTCGCCCTTGTCGAAGACGGCGTCCGCCGCGCCGACCGGGGCATGCTCGCTGTCGTACGTCGTATCCAGCTGGACCGGGTCCTGATCGAGCAGGTCCAGGCTCATCAGATCCGCGTCGGGCAGCCGCAGCACAATGCCGTCGTCGGCGTGCATGACCTGCGCGTCCATGCCGTACCGCTCGGCGAGGCGGGCACCGAGCGCCAGCGCCCAGGGGGCATGCACCTGGGCGCCGAACGGGGAGTGGATCACCACCCGCCAGTCGCCCAGCTCGTCGCGGAAGCGCTCCACCAGGATCGTCCGGTCGTCCGGGACATGGCCACAGGCACGGCGCTGCTCGTCGAGATAGGCGAGGACATTGTCGGCGGCCCATGCGTCCAGACCGGCGGCCAGCAGCCGCAGCCGGGCGTCCTCTTCAGACAGCGCGCCGACCTCGCGCAGGAACGCGCCCACTGCACGGCCCAGTTCGAGCGGGCGGCCCAGCTGGTCGCCCTTCCAGAACGGCAGGCGGCCCGGCACGCCGGGGGCGGGCGAGACCAGCACCCGGTCGCGCGTGATGTCCTCGATGCGCCATGAGGTGGTGCCCAGGGTGAAGACATCGCCCACCCTCGACTCGTACACCATCTCCTCGTCGAGCTCACCGACCCGGCCGCCGCCCTTCTTGGGGTCGGCGCCCGCCAGGAAGACGCCGAACAGACCGCGGTCCGGAATTGTGCCGCCGGACGTGACCGCGAGCCGCTGCGCGCCCGGCCGGCCCGTGACCGTCCCCGCGACGCGATCCCACACCACGCGCGGGCGCAGCTCGGCGAAGGCGTCGGAGGGATAGCGCCCGGCGAGCATGTCGAGGACGGCGGTGAAGGCCGACTCGGGGAGCGCGGCGAAGGGCGCGGCCCGGCGCGCCAGCGCCAGCAGGTCGTCGAACTGCCAGGTGTCCAGTGCGACCATCGCGACCAGCTGCTGGGCCAGCACATCCAGCGGGTTGGACGGGATGCGCAGCGCTTCGATGGAGCCGCTGCGCATCCGCTCGGTCACCACAGCCGCCTGCACCAGATCGCCGCGGTACTTGGGGAACACCACACCCGTGGAGATCGCGCCCACCTGGTGGCCCGCGCGGCCCACGCGCTGGAGGCCGGAAGCGACGGACGGCGGCGACTCGACCTGGACCACCAGGTCCACCGCGCCCATGTCGATACCGAGCTCCAGGCTGGAGGTGGCGACCACCGCGGGCAGCCGGCCCGCCTTCAGGTCCTCCTCGACCAGGGCGCGCTGCTCCTTGGAGACCGAGCCGTGGTGCGCGCGGGCGAGCAGCGGTGGTGCGCCCCGCGCGGCCCCGGACTGCGCCATGATCTCGGCCGGCGGTGCCTCTTCGGGCATCGCCTCACCCGTGGCGCGCTCGTACGCGATCTCGTTGAGGCGATTGCACAACCGCTCAGCCAGCCGGCGGGAGTTGGCGAAGACGATCGTCGAGCGGTGCGCCTGGACGAGATCGGCGATCCTCTCCTCGACATGCGGCCAGATCGAGGGCTTCTCCGCGCTGCCGTCGGGCGAGGACGAGGCGTCCGAGGCGGGGGAGCCGCCCAGCTCTCCCAGATCCTCGACCGGCACGACCACCGACAGGTCGAACTCCTTGCCCGAGGGCGGCTGGACGATCTCCACCTTGCGCTGCGGCGAGAGATAGCGCGCCACCTCGTCCACGGGCCGCACCGTCGCCGACAGACCGATCCGCCGGGCCGGGCGCGGCAGCAGCTCGTCGAGCCGCTCCAGCGACACGGCGAGATGCGCGCCCCGCTTCGTCCCGGCGACGGCGTGCACCTCGTCGAGGATCACCGTCTCGATGCCCGTGAGCGCATCCCGCGCCGATGAGGTCAGCATCAGGAACAGCGACTCGGGCGTCGTGATCAGGATGTCCGGCGGCTTGGTTGCGATCGACCGCCGCTCGGCGGCCGGGGTGTCGCCGGAGCGGATACCGACCCGCACCTCCGGTTCGGGCAGCCCCAGCCGCAGGGACTCGTGCCGGATCCCGGTGAGCGGGCTGCGGAGATTGCGCTCCACATCGACCGCGAGGGCCTTGAGCGGAGACACATAGAGCACACGGCAGCGCTTCTTCGGGTCGGCGGGCGCAGGCGTGGAGGCGAGCTGGTCCAGCGCGGCGAGAAAGGCGGCCAGCGTCTTGCCGGAGCCGGTCGGGGCGACGACCAGCACGTCCGAACCCTCCTCGATGGCCCGCCAGGCCCCCTCCTGCGCGGCGGTGGGCGCGCTGAAGGCTCCCGTGAACCAGCTCCGGGTCGCGGGAGAGAAGGAGTCGAGTGCAGTCCTGGCCATGCCCCCCATCGTGCACCGCGCCACTGACAACGGGTGTCCAGGACATGGACGTGCAGGTCAGGGACTTGGAGGGAGGGCGCAGAATGGGTCCATGGCGGCGGTGCGTAAGGACGAGTGGGCCAGGCACTGGCAGTATCCGGGCGTGCCAGGACTCGACCTGCTCCGTGCCCGCTATGTACGCCACTCCTTCGCCCGGCACAGCCATGAAGGCTTCGTCCTCGGCGCGGTCCGCCGCGGCATCGAGGACGTGGTCATGCCGCAGGGCACGATCCGGGCCCGTCCGGGCACCGTCGTCATGATCAACCCGGAGGTGCCGCACTCCGCGCACGCCGGGGTCCCCGAAGGCTGGTCGTACGCCACGCTCTACCCGTCCTCGCAGCTGATCGCAGACATCGCCGAGGAGGAGACGACCCTGCGCGGCACCGTGGGGTTCGCCGAGACCATCGTCGATGACGAGGACACCGCCCGGCTCATCGCCGCCGTGCACCGGGCCGCGGAGGAGGGCAACGCGCTCGCCGCCGACAGCCTCCTGCGGATCGCCGTGGTCCGGCTGCTGCGCAGCCACGGCCAGTCGCTGCCCGCGCGCACGCCGCTTGCTGCCGGAGCCCGCACCGCCGCCCTCGCAAGGAACCTCCTCGAGGAACGCATGGCCGAACCGCCGTCCCTGGAGCGGCTGGCGCACGAGCTCGGCACCAGCCCCTTCGCGCTGCTGCGCGCCTTCAAGGCGGCATACGGCATGCCGCCGCACAGCTGGCTCACCAACGCGCGCGTGCGTAGCGCGCGCCGCCTTCTGGAGGCCGGAACGGCGCCCGCGGAGGCCGCCGCCGCGGTCGGCTTCACCGACCAGCCGCATCTCAACCGGCATTTCACCCGGATCGTCGGGGTTCCGCCGGGGGCCTACCAGCGGGAGCGCGCAAGAACGTACAAGACCGGCGGCGGCGGGCAGGCGTAGCGTCCGGGACGTGGCAGAAGAGCAGATGGCACCCACACAGACAGGTGCAGAGACACCCGTACAAACCATGACAGAGACACCTGCACGGACAGTGACCGAAACACCTGCACAGACGGGGGCAGAGACACCCGCAGAGACAGGCACCCGGCCCGCGGCGAAACCCGACAGTGCCGTCGTCCGTGACGCGCTCGGCGTCGGCCTCGCCGTCGGCCTCTCCGGCTTCGCCTTCGGTGTGACCTCCGCAGGAGCCGGCCTCACCCTGCTGCAGACGTGTGCGCTCAGCCTGCTGGTCTTCACCGGCGCCTCGCAGTTCGCTCTCGTCGGCGCGCTCGCGGCCGGCGGAAACCCGCTCACCGCCGCAGCGGGGGCCTTCTTCCTCGGCGTACGCAACGCCTTCTACGGGCTGCGGCTGTCCCAACTGCTCGCACTGCCCCGCTTCCTGCGTCCGCTCGCAGCGCACTGGGTCATCGACGAGACCACGGCCGTCGCGCTCGCCCAGCCGACGCGGCGGGCCGTACGCCTCGGCTTCACCGTCACCGGGCTGACGCTGTACGTGCTGTGGAACCTGACCACGCTCCTCGGGGCGCTGGGCGCCGAGGCCCTTGGTGACACCGACGCCTGGGGCCTTGACGCCGCGGGTCCGGCGGTCTTCCTCGCGCTGCTCGCGCCCATGCTGCGTACGACGACCGAGCGGGCCGTCGCCGGGCTCGCGGTCGTACTCGGGCTCGGGTTCCTGCCGGTGCTGCCCGCAGGGGTGCCGGTGCTGGCGGCGGCGCTGGCCGCGCCCGCCGTCCTGTGGTTCAAGGGCCGCACGATCGCCAGGAACGAGAAGAAGCTCGCAAAGAGCCAGCACCAGCAGCGGAACCAGCAGAGGAGCGAGGACCGATGAGCATCTGGATCGCGATCGCGGCAACCGCCGTCGGCTGCTATCTCGTCAAGCTGGCCGGCCTGCTGGTGCCGGCCGGCGCCCTTGAGCGCCCGCTCGTCCAGCGGCTGGCCGCGCTGCTGCCTGTCGCTCTGCTGGCGGCGCTCACCGCGCAGCAGACGTTCAGTACGGACAGTTCCCTGGTCGTCGACGCCCGCGCGGCGGGGCTTGCGGCGGCAGCGATAGCCCTGGTTCTGCGCGCACCCTTCCTGGTGGTCGTCGGAGCGGCAGTGGCGGTCACGGCGGGCGTTCGCGCGCTCGGAGGCTGACCTCGGGTGCCCCGGACAGTGGCCGGGGCCCGTTGCGTCATCCGATGGCGTGACCGTGCGCCCGCAGCGTACGCAACGCCTCGATCGTCACGATCGGCCGCGCCTCGAGGGCGGTCCCGGGCGCCCACTGACGCCAGTTGACCGGCCAGCCGCCGTCCTCGCGTTGTTCGGCGGCGAGATGCTGCAGCGAGCGCGCCATCTCCTCGTCCGTGAACCACCGGCGGGCGAGCGACTGCGGCGTACGGGCGTAGTGGTACGGAAAGTGGTGCTCGCCCGGCGCGTAGCCGGGCGCGACCGGGTAATCCTCCAACCGGTCCGGGTCGAGAGCCGCGAGGCGCTGCTTGCGCACCAGCCGGCCGAGCCGGTCCGCCGTGGCCTCGGCGCGCGAGCGGTCCGGCACCCCGTCCAGGAAGGCGACAGCCGCCTCGATCTCGTAGGGATGGGACTTCTCGAGTCCGTCGACGGCGGCCCAGCAGAAGTCGGTGGCCCGGAACAGCCATGCGTGCCACACCTGATTGCGGTGCAGCAGTCCGACCACCGGGCCTGTCGCCAGCAGGTCGCTCGGAGGGTCGTCGACGATCGGGATGAAGGGCGCGGCCGGATAGCCGCGCTGTGAGGGGTGGATCGCGGGCAGCGCCCCGTCGCTCGTCGACACCTCGGTGAGATAGCGGCACATCCGCTCCACGCGCAGCCCGCCGCAGCGGCCGATGGAGTCCAGGATGCGCAGGGCGTGCGCCGTGTGCAGGGGCTGGCTGACCGGCCCGCGAAGATCGGGTTCGAGTGCGTGGCCGTAGCCGCCGTCCTCGTTGAGGTAGGCGGCCAGGGCGGTCTCGACGGTGTCCGAGTCGCCGCCCAGGAAGTGGTACGCGAACCTCCGCTGCTCGAGCACCCGGGCGGTCAGCCAGATGAAGTGCTCGGCGCGGGAGAGGGCAGACGTGCGCGAGGGCGCGGGGGTTGCTCCGGTTCCAGCCATGTTGCAGACCGTAGAGCGGAAAGGGCTTTCGGCATGCGGGACGGACGGACCGCACCCCCGGGGGCGGGATACTGGCGTCATGCGGTTGACGATTTTCTGGGAGCGGATGGCGGACCACTTCGGTCCTGGCTATGCCGACTCCTTCGCGCGCGACCATGTGATGGCCGAGCTCGGGGGCCGAACGGTGCATGAGGCGCTTGCGGCCGGCTGGGAGGCGAAGGACGTGTGGCGCGGGGTCTGCGCGGCGGTCGGTGTCCCGCCCGAGAAACAGTGATCTGCTCGCGAATTGATCAGCGGGAGACGGTTCGAGCCACGAGATCCGGTGCGGCCGATGAGCGGCGGCGGCCGTAGGCGACACTGGCAAGGTGGCCGAGACCGACAAGACCGAGCAGGACAGCACAGCGCAGGACGTGACCGATCGGGACACGGCCGCCCAGGACGCGACCGCTCAGCACACGACCGAGCACACAGCTGATCAGAATGTGATCCCGCCGGGCACGCCGCCCGCCCCACCAGTGGCCGGATCCGGTGCGCGCATGCCCCGCTGGCTGCCGCGTGCCATGGTGCTCGGGCTGGCGCTCTACGCCTGCTTCCAGCTGGGCAGTTGGGCCTTCCATCAGCTCATCGGGCTGCTGATCAACATCCTGATCGCCTTCTTCTTGGCGCTGGCGATCGAGCCGGCAGTGGGCAGGATGGCTGCGCGCGGTATGCGCCGCGGGCTGGCCACCTTCCTGGTGTTCTTCGTCGTGCTGATCGCGGGCGCCGGCTTCATCGTGCTCCTCGGCTCGATGCTGGCGGGTCAGATCGTCGACATGGTCGAGGGTTTCCCCAGGTACATCGACTCGGTCATCCGCTGGATCAACGACACCTTCCACACCGAGCTCTCCCGGGTGGAGGTCCAGGAGAGCCTGCTGCGCTCGGACTGGCTGCGGAAGTACGTGCAGAACAGCGCGAGCGGAGTGCTGGACATCTCCGCCACGGTCCTCGGCGGGCTGTTCAAACTGCTGACGATCTTCCTGTTCTCCTTCTACTTCGCGGCCGACGGGCCCAGGCTGCGGCGCGCGCTGTGCTCCGTACTGCCGCCTGCCAAGCAGACCGAGGTGCTGCGCGCCTGGGAGATCGCCGTCGACAAGACCGGCGGCTATCTCTACTCGCGCGGTCTCATGGCGCTGATCTCCGGAATCGCGCACTACATCCTGCTGGAGATCCTCGGCGTGCCGTATGCACCGGCGCTCGCCGTCTGGGTGGGGCTGGTCTCGCAGTTCATCCCGACGATCGGCACCTATCTGGCGGGCGCGCTGCCGATGCTGATCGCCTTCACCGTCAACCCCTGGTACGCGCTGTGGGTACTCGGATTCGTGGTGATCTACCAGCAGTTCGAGAACTACGTGCTGCAGCCCAAGCTCACCTCCAAGACGGTCGACATCCATCCTGCGGTGGCCTTCGGCTCGGTCGTCGCGGGTACGGCGCTGCTGGGAGCGGTCGGCGCGCTGATCGCGATCCCGGCGGTGGCCACCCTTCAGGCGTTCCTCGGCGCGTATGTGAAGCGGTACGCGGTGACCGACGACCCGCGGGTCCACGGCCACCGGCGACGAGGCGGCGGCCAGGCGCTGGCACGGCTGCGCGGCCTGGTCCAAAAGGACCGCGATGCCCACAGGGGCGCCGAGACCGGCGATACAGGCCAGAGCGAGGGCGCCGGGCCGGAGACCGACGACCGGCCCTGAGGCGGCCGTGTGGTGCCGCTTGACACCAAAATCGAACATCCATTCTTATGGGATTCCGGCCCTCGGTTCCGCCTCGGTCTTCCGTCTCGGTTTCCGGGAGTTATCCACAGGCTGGACGGACGTCGGGGCCCATTGTCAGTGGCAGGGGTTAGCGTCTTTGACGTGAAGCGATCGACTCAAGCAAATCGGGTGGAACCCATGGCAGGAACCGACCGCGAGAAGGCGCTCGACGCCGCGCTCGCACAGATTGAACGGCAATTCGGCAAGGGCGCGGTGATGCGCCTGGGTGAGCGGCCGAACGAGCCCATCGAGGTCATCCCCACCGGGTCGACCGCACTCGACGTCGCGCTCGGCGTCGGCGGCCTGCCGCGCGGCCGTGTGGTGGAGGTGTACGGCCCGGAGTCCTCCGGTAAGACGACCCTGACCCTGCACGCCGTGGCCAACGCCCAGAAGGCGGGCGGCGCGGTGGCCTTCGTGGACGCCGAGCACGCCCTCGACCCCGAGTACGCGAAGAAGCTGGGCGTCGACATCGACAACCTGATCCTGTCCCAGCCGGACAACGGCGAGCAGGCGCTCGAGATCGTCGACATGCTCGTGCGCTCCGGCGCCCTCGACCTGATCGTCATCGACTCCGTCGCCGCGCTGGTGCCGCGTGCGGAGATCGAGGGCGAGATGGGCGACTCGCACGTCGGTCTGCAGGCGCGGCTGATGAGCCAGGCGCTCCGGAAGATCACCAGTGCGCTGAACCAGTCGAAGACCACGGCGATCTTCATCAACCAGCTGCGCGAGAAGATCGGTGTGATGTTCGGTTCGCCGGAGACCACGACCGGTGGTCGCGCGCTGAAGTTCTACGCCTCGGTGCGGCTCGACATCCGCCGTATCGAGACCCTGAAGGACGGCACCGACGCGGTCGGCAACCGCACCCGCGTCAAGGTCGTCAAGAACAAGGTCGCGCCGCCCTTCAAGCAGGCCGAGTTCGACATCCTCTACGGCCAGGGCATCAGCCGCGAGGGTGGCCTGATCGACATGGGCGTGGAGCACGGCTTCGTCCGGAAGGCGGGCGCCTGGTACACGTACGAGGGCGACCAGCTGGGCCAGGGCAAGGAGAACGCCCGCAACTTCCTGAAGGACAACCCCGATCTCGCGAATGAGATCGAGAAGAAGATCAAGGAAAAGCTGGGCGTCGGCGTCAAGCCGGAGGCCCCGACCGCCGAGCCCGGCGCGGACGCTGCCGGCGCCGGTGCGGCCGCACCGGCCGGGGACGCGGCGAAGTCGGTGCCCGCGCCCGCCTCCAAGGCCAAGTCGGCCAAGACGGCGGCGGCCAAGGGGTAGCCCGTGGCCCGGCGAACCGAATGGCCGGGCGACAGCGCCGACTCGTCGAGGGCCGAGAAGGAGCTGTCGCCCCAGGGCCCGGCAGAGCGGGCGCGGGCGATCTGTCTGCGCCTGCTCACCGGGACCCCGCGCACTCGCAAGCAGTTGGCGGATGCGCTGCACAAGCGGGAGATCCCCGCGGAGGTGGCCGAGGAGGTCCTCTCCCGTTTCGAGGACGTGGGACTGATCAACGACGCGGCTTTCGCGGACGCGTGGGTGGAGTCCCGGCACCACGGCCGGGGCCTTGCCCGGCGCGCTCTGGCGCGGGAGCTGCGCACCAAGGGGGTGGACTCGGCCCTGATCGACGAGGCGGTCGGTCAGCTCGACTCCGACCAGGAGGAGGAGACCGCGCGCGAACTGGTCGCGCGCAAACTCCGCTCGACCCGCGGCCTGGACCGCGACCGCCGACTGCGCCGTCTTGCGGGCATGCTCGCCCGCAAGGGCTACCCGGAGGGCATGGCCCTGAGGGTGGTCCGCCGGGCGCTCGAGGAAGAGGGTGAGGACGTGGAGGACTTGCCGGAGGACGGCGGCTTCTAGACCGCGCCGGGGCCGCGGCCGCCCCGGGACGCGACTGCCGGTGCGCGTCCGCCGGGCTCGGCACTCGCAGCGCCGGTCTCTGCCCGTGCGGCTCCTGGCGCACCGGGACGACGACGCCCGCCGTGCATCCACTGGGCCCGGGGGTCCCCGCCCAGCAGTCCCGTCCGCCGTGGGCACTGCTGGCGCTCCCGGCCGGGCGGCCGGTACTCACCGCGGGCTCCGGCGCCAGGGACGCCACGACCCCCGTAGGCGCCGGCCCTCAGCGACCGGCAACCACCGCCGCGCCCCGTCAGCGTTCGACCGGCAGTCCCGCTGACTTCCAGGCCTGGAAGCCTCCCACCAGGTCCGTCGCGCGGTGCAGGCCCAGCCGGCGCAGGGACACTGCCGCCAGCGACGAGGCGTAGCCCTCGTTGCAAATGACCACGACCCGCAGGTTGTGGCTGACCGCCTCCGGGGCGCGGTGGCTGCCCTGGGGGTCCAGTCGCCATTCGAGTTCGTTGCGCTCCACGACCAGCGCGCCCGGGATCAGCCCGTCCCGCTCGCGCAGCGCGGCATAGCGGATGTCCACCAGGAGCGCGCCCTCAGCGGCCGCCTCGAAGGCCTCCTTCGGGTCGACCCGGTCCAGGTCCTCGCGTACCCGCTCGAGAAGCTCGTCTATGCCGAGACGCTCGCTCACTGCCAGTCCTCCGGACGCTCGACCTGCTCAAGACGGAGCACCGCGCCGGACCGGCTGAAGCGCCGGAGCAGCGGCAGCGGCGGATAGTACGCATGGACCGAGACCGCATGTTCGGTCGTCGACTCGTTGAGCACCTCGTGCACATGGTGCTTCCCGAAGGCCCGGCTCTTGCCCGCCCCCAACTGCCGCTCGCGGTCGACCCCTTCGTTCAGCTCCAGGGTCTTCCAGCCGCTCGCGGGCAGCCGCACGGTGAGGGAGTTCTCCTTCAGCTCGCCCGTGGCCGTGGCGAACGCGCCGTGCGATTCGGCGTGGTCGTGCCAGCCGGTGCCCGTGCCCGGCGGCCAGCCGATCAGCCAGGCCTCACTGCCGCCAGGGCCTTCGAGCCGTACCCACGTACGGCCCTCGGGATCGAGCGGGAGCGATGCGATGAGTTCGGCGTCAGTGGCAGAGCGCTGCACGAAGTCGAGCAGCTCGGCGGCGGTCGGCGCCGGCGCCTCCGTACGTACGGAAGTGGAAACAGGCTGGGACACGGATACCGTCCTGGAAGTTCGCTGAAGGGCGCGCAGGGCGGGCAGGCCACGGCGCGAGGGAAGACGAATTCAGCAGGACGGCCGACACACGCAGCCCGCATAGCGGACGAGGTCCATATGGACCCTCCGCCACAGGCGCACATCGGTGTCGGTCACGCTCCGGAGTACATCATGCGCGCCCTCGAGGGTCAATTGATGTCCGCTGTGCGGTCACTGCGTTCCGCTGACGGGGAGCCACCGCGCGCCGCGTCCGCCGCCGAGTACAGCTCCGCAGGCCGCACGCCCGCGAACGACGCCACGAGATGACCGTCCGGCCGTACCAGCAGCACCGTGTGCGCCGAAGCGCCGGGGTAGCTCTCCGTCACCAACAGCTCTGCCCGTACCGGCAGCGCGGTGACCGCCGCCGCCAGTCGCGGCATCACGCCCGCACTCACCCAGTGCCGCCGGTCCCACACTCCCGTGCCCGGAGCGACGAGGACCACCAGCAGCTGCCCCTGCCCCAGCCGGTCCCGCAGCCGTGCGCTCGTCCCGTCCGGTGTGGTGACCTTCACATCCGCGACCGGTGCGCCCGCCTCCGTACCGACGAATGTCTGCGAAGGGGCGTATTCGGGTGCGAGTGGGGAGTGCGTGTAAACGGGGGGCGCGCCCAGCGGGCCGTGCCCCAGATGGCCGTCGGTGAGCAGGGCGTCGTGCCCGCGCGCGGCACCCGGGAGGTACGTGCGCAGCCCGCTGCCGCCGCGCAGTATCGGCAGCGACTGGTCCGCCGCGCGCAGCCGGGCGGCGACGGCGGCCCGCCGCTCCGCCTGGTAGCTGTCGAGCAACGGCTCGCACCGGCCGTGGTGCCAGGCGTGTGCCAGCTTCCACGCCAGGTTGTCCGCGTCCCGCAACCCTTCGTCGAGCCCCTGCGTGCCGAGCGCCCCCAGCAGATGTGCGGCGTCGCCCGCGAGGAAGGCCCGGTCCACCCGCCAGCGCCGCGCGAGCCTGTGGTGCAGCGTGTAGACGCCGGTGTCGATGAGCTCGTACGGAGGTGTCTGGCCGCACCAGCCGGCGAGCGTGTCCCGTACGCGCGCCACCAGGGCGTCGGGGGTGACCAGTTCGCCGCGCGGCGGCAGCAGCCAGTCCAGCCGCCAGACGTCGTCCAGCAGCGGCCGGGCCGTGACCTCGTCACCGCCCGTGCGCCACGGCGGCTGGCGGTGCAGCAACGCCTCGTCCGGCCAGGGGAGCTCGGTGCGCAGGGCGGCGACGGCATGCCGCTCCACCGCGGTGCGGCCGGGAAAGCGGATGCCGAGGAGCTTGCGGACCGTCGACCTGGCCCCGTCGCACCCGACCAGGTGACTGCCGCGCCACCAGGTCGCCCCGGGCCCGCGGGTGTGCACGCTGATCCCGTGTGCGTCCTGCTCCAGTGAGTCCACGCGGCTGTCGGTGACAAGCCGGATCAGCGGCTGCGCGGCGACCGCGTCCCGCAGGCCACGCGCGAGGGAGTGCTGGGGGATGTGCAGCGGCGCGGGGGCGCCCTCGTCGCCGAACGCGAGTTGCCGTACGTCCTGCCGGCGTCGCATGGAGCGCCAGCCGACCCAGTGGGCTCCTTCGTCACGGACAGTGGTGCAGCCGAGCCGTTCCACCATCGAGGTGATGTCGGGGCGCAGGACGACCGTGCGGGCGGGTCGCAGCTCGTCCTTCTCGCCGCCCTCGTCGAGCACGACGGAGGGGACGCCCTGCTGGGCGAGGGCGAGCGAGAGCGCGAGCCCGACGGGGCCCGCGCCGACAATGATCACCGGGTCCACGGCGCGACTCCTCGGGCCCGAAGGGTCGTACGGAAAGGTTCGGTTGGAGGCCGGTGCACGATCACAGAACGTATGCAACCCACTGCGGGTGCCCCCGTCAAGCGACGGAGGCAGCGGCACCGCGCGCCGCTGCCTCCGTGGATCCCTGGAGCCTTGGAACCGTACGGTCAGATGTCGCCGCCTCCGGCGCCGGACTTGAAGTCACCGGCCACCGAGATCGGGGCCGTGTCCTCGACGGTTGTGGCGCCCAGTACCGCGCCTGTGCTCTTCTTGGCGCGTCGCAGCTTGCCCTCCAGCCAGCTCGCGAACGAGGTCAGCGTGAAGTTCACGGCGATGTAGATCAGGGCGATGACGGTGAAACACGCGATGGTGTTGGCGCCGTAGTTGGCGCTCATCGGACGAGCCGATGCCAGCAGTTCGGAGTAGGTCAGCACCGCGCCGCCGAGGGCGGTGTCCTTCACGATGACCACGATCTGACTGACGATGGCGGGCAGCATGGCGGTCACCGACTGCGGCAGCAGCACGTACCGCATCGTCTGGCCCTTGCGCATACCGATCGCCTTGGCCGCGTCGGTCTGGCCCTGAGGGAGTGACAGGATTCCGGCCCGTACGATCTCGGCGAGCACCGAGGCGTTATAGAGGACGAGACCTGTGACCACGGCGTACAGGGGACGCTGTTCGGAACTGACGTCGGTGAACTGGGAGTACGCCTCGTTCGCGAAGATCATCAGGACCAGAACCGGGATGGCTCGGAAGAACTCCACGACAACGCCGGACGGCATACGCACCCAGTGGTGATCGGAGAGTCGGCCGATGCCGAACAGCGCTCCGAGGGGCAGCGCGATCACCAGGGCGAGGCCCGCAGCGATGAGCGTGTTCTCAAGCCCCGGCCAGAGGTATGTCTCCCATGGCTGGCTGCTGGTGAAGAACGGCTTCCACTTGATCCAGTCGAGCTGGTGCTTGGAGTTGAGGCTGTCGTACACCCACCACAGCACACCCGCGAGCGCGAGCAGGAACAGCACCGTGTACAGGACGTTGCGCTGTTTGGCGCGCGGTCCCTGTGCGTCATAGAGGACGGACGTCATCGCTTCACCGCCACCTTCTTGCTCACCCAGCCGAGGATCAGTCCGGTCGGGAGGGTGAGGCAGATGAATCCGAACGCGAAGATGGCGGCGATCAGCATGAGTTGGGCCTCGGCCTCGATCATGGTCTTCATCAGCGCCGCGGCCTCGGCGACACCGATCGCAGCGGCCACCGTGGTGTTCTTGGTCAGCGCGATGAGCACATTGGCCAGCGGATTGACGACCGAGCGGAAGGCCTGCGGGAGGATGATCAGTCGCAGCACCTGGGTGAAGCTCAACCCGAGGGCACGCGCTGCCTCCGCCTGGCCGACGGGGACCGTGTTGATGCCCGACCGCAGCGCCTCGCACACGAAGGCCGAGGTGTACGCGATCAGACCGAGCACCGCCAGCCTGAAGTTGATCTTCTCGAAGTCCCCCTCCGCGCCGAGGGTGACGCTCAGCGTCTGGAACAGGCCCAGCGAGGTGAAGAGGATGATGACGGTCAGGGGGATGTTCCGGACCACGTTTACGTAGGTGGTACCGAAACCGCGCATCAGGGGGACCGGGCTGACCCGCATTCCGGCCAACAGCGTTCCCCATATCAGGGAACCGAGGGCGGAGTAGACGGCGAGTTGCACCGTCACCCAGAAGGCCCCCAGTAGGTCGTAATCTTGAGAAAAGTCGAACACGATCTCCCGCGCTTCCGCGTGTGGCGTGTGGAAAGGGCCGGCGCGCCGCCCGCATGGCGGCGCGCCTCGTCACCCCTGCTGCACTACTTGACGATGTTGCCGATCTTCGGCGCGGGCTCGTTCTTGTAGTTCGCCGGGCCGAAGTTGGCCTTCACGAACTTCTCCCAGGAGCCGTCGGAGACCATCTTGGTCAGGGCTGCGTCGATCTTCTTCTTGAGGTCGGCGTCGCCCTTCTTCAGGCCGATGCCGTAGTTCTCGTTGCTCATCTTGAAGCCGGCCAGCTTGAACTTGCCCTTGGCCGAGTCCTGCGAGGCGTAACCGGCGAGGATGGAGTCGTCGGTGGTCAGCGCGTCGATGACCTTGTTCTCCAGGCCCGTGAGGCACTCGGAGTAGCCGCCGTACACCTGCAGCTGAGCCTTGGGCGCGAGCTTCTCCTTGACGTTCGTCGCGGAGGTCGAGCCGGTGACCGAGCAGAGCTTCTTGTTGTTCAGGTCCGCCGGGGACTTGATCGTTTTGTCGTCGGCGCGGACCAGGATGTCCTGGTGGGCCAGCAGGTACGGGCCCGCGAAGTCGACCTTTGCCAGGCGCTTGTCGTTGATCGAGTAGGAGGCGGCGATGAACTTGACGTCACCGCGCTCGATCGCCGTCTCGCGGTCGGCGCTCTTCGTCTCCTGGAAGGTGATGTCCTTGGCGTCGTAGCCGAGCTCCTTGGCGATGTACGTGGCGACGTCGACGTCGAAGCCGGTGTACTTGCCGTCGGGCGTCTTCAGGCCGATGCCCGGCTGGTCGATCTTGATGCCGATCGTGATCTTCTTGCCGCCCCCGCCCCCGCCGGCCGAGTCGCTGTCCTTCTTGTCGGAGCCACAGGCCGTGGCGGCCAGGGCGAGCGCGAGCACAGCGGCCGAAGCGGCGGTGACCTTGCGAAGCTTCATGGTGACTTCCCTAGAGTTGACGCGATGTAAGTGATCAGCTGGTCTGGGACTCAGTGGTGCAGGATCTTCGACAGGAAGTCCTTGGCCCGGTCGCTGCGCGGGTTGCTGAAGAACTCGTCGGGCGTGGCCTCTTCGACGATCTTGCCGTCGGCCATGAACACGACCCGGTTGGCGGCGGAGCGCGCGAAACCCATCTCGTGGGTGACGACGACCATCGTCATCCCGTCCTGGGCCAGCTGCTGCATGACCTCGAGCACCTCGTTGATCATCTCGGGGTCGAGCGCAGACGTGGGCTCGTCGAAGAGCATGACCTTGGGGTTCATGGCCAACGCCCTTGCGATCGCGACTCGTTGCTGCTGCCCCCCGGAGAGCTGAGCCGGGTACTTGTCGGCCTGCGATCCGACGCCCACCCGGTCGAGCAGGGCGCGAGCCTTCTCCTCGGCGGTCTTCTTCTCCGCCTTGCGGACCTTGAGCTGGCCCAGCATCACGTTCTCGAGCACCGTCTTGTGCGCGAAGAGATTGAACGACTGGAAGACCATGCCGACGTCGGCGCGCAGCCGGGCGAGCTCCTTGCCCTCCTGGGGCAGCGGCTTCCCGTCGATCGAGATGGCTCCGGAATCGATCGTCTCCAGGCGGTTGATCGTGCGGCACAGCGTGGACTTGCCGGACCCGGAGGGCCCGATCACGACTACGACCTCGCCGCGGGCGATGGTCAGGTCGATGTCCTGGAGCACATGCAGCGCGCCGAAGTGCTTGTTGACGTTGCTCAGCACGACCAGGTCGCCCGGGGTGGGTACGGCGTCCTCGGGGCCCTTGGTCACTGAAACTCCGCTCATCGGCTTCTTGCTCCGTCCTCCTCGGTTGGAAGGACGTTAATGAGGCGGTGCGACCAGTGTCATTACATCTGAGCGGAAATTGAGCATAACGATCCGGCTGCAACCGGACACTATGTGTGAACGGGGAGGTGATCGGCGTACCGGGTGGGTAACGGAAACGGGCTTGCAACGGGAAGCCTCTTGACTGTCCCTGCGGGCATGGGTCTTGTTGCCCTGGTACTCAGGGCAACCATGCCCGGATACTGCACACGTCCGCGATACTGCATGCGACCGAGTCACTGCGGACGACCGCGATACTGCACATGACGACCGCACGACCGGAGGGGGGCCATGAGACTGCTGCTCGTCGAGGACGACGACCATGTGGCCGCGGCCCTGTCCGCGGTGCTCGCGAAGCACGGCTTCGAGGTGGTGCACGCCCGCAACGGCGAGGAGGCCCTGCACGCCGTGCTGCCCGCCTCGCATCCCGCCAAGCCGGCGTTCGGGGTCGTACTGCTGGATCTGGGGCTGCCGGACCAGGACGGCTACCAGGTGTGCGGCAAGATACGGAAGCTCACCGCGACGCCCGTGATCATGGTGACAGCGCGGGCCGATGTCCGCTCCCGCATACACGGGCTCAACCTCGGCGCCGACGACTATGTCGTCAAGCCGTACGACACCGGGGAGCTGTTGGCCCGCATCCATGCGGTCAGCCGGCGCACCGCGAGCGGCGACGAGGCCGGCGCGAGCGCCGCCGACAATGCGCTGCGGCTCGGCCCGGTCACCGTCGAACTGTCCACCCGGCGCGTCAGCGTCGACGGTGCGACGGTGCAGCTGACCCGCAAGGAGTTCGACCTGCTGGCGTTGCTTGCGCAGCGGCCGGGTGTGGTCTTTCGCCGGGAGCAGATCATCAGCGAGGTGTGGCGCACCAGTTGGGAAGGGACCGGCCGCACGCTCGAGGTTCATGTGGCGTCCCTGCGCTCCAAGCTCAGGATGCCCACCCTGATCGAGACCGTGCGCGGCGTCGGCTACCGGCTCGTCGCGCCCGCGGGCGCGTAGGACCCGTACACGCCGGTGCGTACCCGACTTCTTCCTCTGCTCATCGTCCTCATGGCGGGCGTGCTGCTCGCGCTCGGCTTTCCGCTCGCCGTGAGTGTGGCTGCCGCGCAGCAGCAGCAGGTCGTCGTCGACCGGATCGACGACACCGTCCGTTTTGCGGCACTTGCGCAATTTGCCACGGAAGGCTCGCGGCTGGACGAGAGACTGCCCACGCTCCAGGAGCAGCTCAACCGCTACTACGCCACCTACGGCATCAGGGCGGGCGTCTACTACCGCGACGGCGAGGCCATGGCGCGCGCCCCCGAGAACAGCTGGTTCGTGACGGAAGAGGGGGTGGCGCGCGAGGCATTCGAGGAGGCGCTGTCAGGGCGGCGCAGCCAGGACCCGCCGCAGGTCTGGCCGTGGCAGCAGGGCGCCCGGCTGGTCGTCGCCTCGCCGGTGGTGCGGGACGGGGACGTTGTCGCCGTCGTGTTCACCGACTCGCCCACGGGCCAGCTGCGCTCGCGCGTACTGCGGGGCTGGCTGCTGATCGCGGCCGGCGAGTCCGCGGCGATGCTGCTCGCCGTCGGCGCCGCCATCCGCCTCACGGGCTGGGTGCTGCGGCCCGTAAGGATCCTGGACGCGGTCACGCACGACATCGCGACCGGGCAGATGAACTCACGCGTCGCGGCGGCCGGCGGCCCGCCGGAACTCAGGCGCCTGGCCCGCTCGTTCAACGAGATGGCCGACAACGTCGAAGAAAGCCTGGAGCAGCAGCGGGCGTTCGTCGCCGACGCCTCCCACCAGCTGCGCAACCCACTGGCCGCACTGCTGCTCCGGATCGAACTCCTCGCACTCGAACTGCCCGACGGGAACGAGGAGATCGCCTCGGTCCGCACCGAGGGCAAGCGCCTCGCCCAGGTTCTCGACGACCTGCTGGACCTGGCGCTGGCCGAGCACGCCTCCGCCGCCCTCCACCTGACCGATATCGGCGAGCTGGCCGCCGAGCGGATCGCCGCCTGGCGTCCACTCGCCGACGAAAAAGGCGTCCGGCTGACCGAGAACGGCGCCGCGGTCACCGCCTGGGCCGACCCGATCGCGCTCTCCAGCGCCCTCGACGCGGTGATCGACAACGCCCTGAAGTTCACCCCGCAGGGCGAGGAGGTCACCGTCTCGGTCGCCTCCAACGGCGATACGTCCAGCATCGTGATCACCGACCGCGGCCCCGGACTGACCGACGAGGAGCTGGCCCGCATCGGCGACCGCTTCTGGCGCAGCGGCCGCCACCAGAACGTCAAGGGATCGGGCCTCGGGCTGTCCATCTCGCGAGCCCTGCTGGCGGCGGGCGGCGGTTCGATCGCATACGAGCATCACGACCCGCGGGGCCTGAAGGTGACGGTGACGGTCCCGCGTACCTCGCCCACTGCCTGAGCGAGCGATACGTCGTTGAGTGCTGAGCGAGCGGTACGTCGCTGAGGGCTGGGCGGATGTCGGCTACGGCTTGACCGAGCGGTAGTAGCGCGTTGCGCCTTCGTGCAGCGGCAGCGGATCCGTGTAGAGAGCGGTACGCCCGTCCACCAGCTGGGCCGGGTGCACGGTATTGCCGATCCGGTCGCGGCTCCTGATCACCGTACGGGTGAAGCCCTCGGTCATCTCCGGATCCATCCGATCGGTGGTGACCAGCAGATTCGCCACGGCCACGGTCGGCACGGTCACTCCGTTCTGCGCTTCCAGGTAGGCGTCGGCCGGCATCACGGCCGAGCGGTAATAGCTGGTCGCCGGGCCGGTGGCGTGCAGCTTCTCGACGAGATCGGCCTCAATCGGCACCAACCGGATCTGGAAGCGCTCGGACAGCTCCTCCACAGCGGCTGTGGGCAGTCCGCCCGACCAGAAGAACGCGTCGAGATCGCCCGCCTCCAGCCGTCCCGGCACGGTGTCGATACCGGCCGGGAGCGGGCTGATGTCCCGCTTCGGGTCGATGCCCGCGGCCTTCAGCAGCCGCTCGGCGATCAGCCGTACACCGGACCCCTCCTGCCCGATGCCCACCCGCTTGTGGCGCAGATCGCGGACGGACAGCACCGGCGAGCCCCGGGGGACGATCAGGTGCACGTAGTCGTCGTACAGCCGGGCACAGCCGCGCAGGTGCGTGGCGCCCGGCTTGTTGTCCCGCTTGTACTTGGCGACCGCATCGGCCGTGGCGATGGTGAAGTCGGCCTCGCCGGTGGCCACCCGCGCGAGATTCTGCTGCGAGCCCTCACTGGTCCGCAGATCTATCGTCACTTCCGGCATGTCACGGGCGAGTGCGTCCTTCAGCAGTACGCCGTACCGCTGGTAGACGCCGTTCTGCGACCCGGTGCTGAAGGTCAGCTCCCCGTGCGGCGTCGGCTCCCCGAACGGCAGCAGCCACCACAGCAGCAGCCCGAACACCGTGAGCGCGACCGCGGAGCCCTGGAGGGCGCGGCGGCGGCTGATGCGGAAAAGGGCCGGGAACATAGCGGCGATCCTGCCAGCTCACTCCCGGTAATGGCCAGGGCCCTCATCCGGCGGTCAGCAGCCGCGCCGCGAGTCGGCCCGCCCCTGCATGAAGATGAGCGCCACCAGGGCCAGTCCGACCACGGCACCCGCAAATTGCGCGCCGATGAAGCCCGGGACCGAGCCGGGCGCTATGCCGGCGAACGTGTCGGTGAACGCGCGGCCGATCGTCACCGCCGGATTGGCGAACGAGGTGGACGAGGTGAACCAGTAGGCGGCGCCGATGTAGGAGGCGACGGCGACCGGCACGAAGCGCAGACGGTCCGTGCGGGCCAGGCCGAAGATCAGCAGGATCAGGCCCGCCGTGGCCACGACCTCGCCCAGGAGGAGATTCCCGGCCGAGCGCTCATGAGTGGACCACTTCACCAGGGGCTCGCCGAACATCGCGTCGGCCAGTACGGCGCCCGCGATCGCCCCCACGATCTGGGCGGGGACGTACACGACCGCCTCCCGGGTGGTGACCCCGGCGCCGCCGCGGCGGGCGGTCCACCACTCGGCGAGGGTGACGGCTGGGTTGAAGTGAGCGCCCGAGACCGGGCCGAGCAGCGCGATCAGGACACCGAGTCCGAAGACTGTGGCGAGGGAGTTGGCGAGGAGCTGTAGGCCGACATCCTGGGTCAGCTCGGTGGCTTGGATGCCGGAGCCGACCACCACGGCGACCAGAGCCGCGGTGCCGACCAGCTCGGCCGCGCCGCGGGCGATCAGCGGGGTGCGGGGAGGAGCGGCGCCCGGCGCGGGCCGGGGCTCGGCAGATGTGGCTGACTCCGCCGTGGTCTCGGTACCGGCGGCCCGGGTGGCGCTCAACGGGACTCCTTCGTGCGGACGCAACAGGACAACGTGCTCAGGGCGTGGTCAGGGGCAGGAGCGCTTGAGGTTCGCTTCGGCGGTGCTGCGCGCGGTCTCGGCCAGATCGGAGAACTGGCCGGCGAGCGCCTCGATGACCTCGGGCCTCAGCCGGTAGTACGTGAACCGTCCGCACGGCTCGGTATCCACGACCCCCGCCTCGCGCAGCACCTTCAGGTGGTTGGAGAGGTTGGTCTGCTTGGCGCCCGTCTCCTCGACCAGGTGCGTGGTGCACAGCGTCTCGCGGGCGAGCAGAGTCACGATCTGGAGCCTGAGCGGGTCGGCCAGCACCCGGATCAGGTCAGTGTCGACTGACGTCATCATGGGCTGATACTGTCACATCATCCGGAGCTGATACCAGTCCGGGCTGAATCGCAGGGCCCGTTGAACCTGACCGGGTTCACTGGCCCGCTTCACTGGCCCGCTTCACGAAGGAAGAACCGATGTCCTCCACCCCGCTCGCCTCGGTCCTCTTCGTCTGCGTCCACAACGCAGGGCGCTCGCAGATGGCGGCTGGATTCCTCGCCCACCTCGCGGGCGACCGCGTCGAGGTGCGCTCCGCCGGCTCGCTGCCCGCCGACCAGGTCAACCCGGCCGCGGTCGAGGCGATGAAGGAGGTCGGCATCGACATCTCCGGCCAGGCGCCGAAGGTGCTGACCACCGAGGCCGTCCGGGCAAGCGACTACGTCATCACCATGGGCTGCGGCGACGCGTGCCCGATCTTCCCCGGCAAGAAGTACCTCGACTGGGCCCTTGAGGACCCGGCGGGCAAGGGCGTCGAGTCCGTCAGGCCGATCCGCGACGAGATCAAGACCCGCATCGAGGCGCTGATCGCCGAAATCGACGCGAAGCCGGAGGCCTGACCGAGGGGGAGCGCGGCGATCCCGATATGCGGAGAGAGCCCCTGCGGGATTCCTCCCGCAGGGGCTCTCGGTTGCGTTTGCGACGTCAGGCGACGGCACCCTCCCCGTGCGCCAGCTGCCATTCCCTGTTGAAGGAGCCCAGGGGGATGCGGTGCTGGATGACGGGCGTACCGAAGATCGACAGCTGCAGTTGCAGCCATCCCGTCAGATCCACCCCGCCGTAGAGCTTCCAGGACCCCACGAGGGAGCTGGGCGTGGCAGCGGCGGAGGCTTCACCGCGTACGTACGGCGCGAGGTCGCCAGTGACGCCGACCGCGCCGTACAGCCCGACCGTGGCCTCGGCGCCCATGGCGGCCTTCACCTGGCCGGCGGCGGTCACCTTCGCCCGTACCGGAGTGCTGGTCATGTCGGCAGTGCTGACCGGCTTCCAGCCGCCCGCCTTCGAATAGCTGCCGCCGATCCGGAAGTCGCCCTTGAGGTCCTGCCGGACGTCGACGGTGACGGCTCCGTCCGCGGCCACCTGGACGTACGCGGTCAGGTCGAGGTTCACCACGACCGGCACAGGCCCGACCTGGATCACGGGATCCGCGTGCAGCTTGGCGAACGGGATGCGCACCGGCTTGCCGTTCGCGACGGCCTTGCCCTTCAGCTCCCACCCCGAGGTCCAGTCACCGCTCAGTCCGAGGAAGGCGGAGTCGGGGGCGATGACGGAAGACCCGTCGTAGGAGAACTCGACCTCGGGCGCGAGCTGCACATAGCCCGCGACCGACGCCGCTCCCGACACGGGCGCGCCCTCGGTGACCGGGAGCGGAACCGAAGCTCCCAGATCGATCCGCAGGCTTCCGAGCGGCACTTTCGCACCCTGGGGGCCGAAACGGATGTTGCCCGTCTTCGCCCAGGAGACCTTCACTCCCTGGACCAGCGGCTCGACGTCCACTGTCGCCGGGTCGACCGGGACTGTGCCCTGGGCCTTGTCGTCACCGAGCAGGGCGCCCAGCGTGGCCGGCTCGGTGCGGACCTCGGTGCCCTTCTCGGTCTTTCCCGCCACGTCGGTGACCTTGGCGAGCAGCCCGTCGGGAGCCCCGGGCGCGGGCCCGCTGGCGATGATGTCACCGACGGCGGGAGCGCTCTCGGCGGGTGTGGTCGGACCCGCCGAAGGCGCCTTCTTCTCGGTGGATATGACGGCCCGTCGACTGGTGCGGTCGTAGGAGGCCACCTTCAGCGGCGACTGCTTCGCCTTTTCGCCACCGCCCGCGCGGGCGAGGGCGGTCGGCTTTCCTTCCGGCACTCCCGCCACGGCGAGCTGCTTTGCGGGGCTGGGGTCCGCGGTCGCAACGGTGGTGGGACGAACTTCGGCGCCGGCGGCCGCGGGGGAGGGTGCTCCGGTCCCGGCCGAACAGCCGGTGGCGAGCAGGGAGATGGAAGCCAGTGTCACTAACAGGACATGTCTGACCAGGGGCTTACGCACGTAGGAGTCCTCGGGGCGTGTGGTGGGGGGTACGCGTCATGGGTTGGACTCGCGAGTACCAGCGAGTAACAACCGGCCGTACGATCCCACACGCATCGCAGTCGCCGCGGAGATTCGGTGAAATCGCGGGGGATGATCTGCACCACGTTGCCGTCCCGCCGCGGCAGGGCGCCGGAGGCCTTCCGGATGTCCCGCCCCCGGGGCCGGATCCTGCCGGGAGGCTCCGGGGCCGGGAGGTACTTCAGGTACCGCCTACCCTTACTGCATGAGCAGCAGTGACCGGAGCCAGGCCGTGGACATCAATCGAACATATGAGGTGCGCACCTACGGGTGTCAGATGAATGTCCACGACTCCGAGCGGCTGTCGGGCCTGCTGGAGGACGCAGGCTATGTCCGCGCCCCCGAGGGCGCCGACGGTGACGCCGACGTCGTCGTCTTCAACACCTGCGCGGTGCGGGAGAACGCCGACAACAAGCTGTACGGAAACCTCGGCCGGCTCGCGCCGATGAAGTCCAAGCGGCCGGGGATGCAGATCGCCGTCGGCGGCTGCCTGGCCCAGAAGGACCGCGACACCATCGTCACCAGGGCGCCATGGGTCGACGTCGTCTTCGGAACGCACAACATCGGCAAGCTGCCGGTGCTGCTGGAGCGCGCCCGCATCCTGGAAGAGGCGCAGGTCGAGATCGCGGAGTCGCTGGAGGCCTTCCCCTCGACGCTGCCGACCCGCCGTGAGTCCGCGTATGCCGCATGGGTATCCGTCTCGGTCGGCTGCAACAACACCTGCACCTTCTGTATCGTCCCGGCGCTGCGCGGCAAGGAGAAGGACCGCCGGCCCGGCGACATCCTGGCGGAGGTCGAGGCACTCGTCGCCGAGGGCGTCTGTGAGATCACCCTGCTCGGCCAGAACGTCAACGCATACGGGTCCGACATCGGCGACCGCGAGGCCTTCAGCAAGCTGCTGCGCGCCTGCGGAAGGGTCGAGGGTCTGGAGCGGGTCCGCTTCACCTCGCCGCACCCCCGCGACTTCACGGACGACGTGATCGCGGCGATGGCCGAGACGCCGAACGTCATGCCGCAGCTGCACATGCCGCTGCAGTCGGGTTCGGACACGGTTCTGAAGGCGATGCGCCGCTCGTACCGGCAGGAGCGTTTCCTGGGGATCATCGAGAAGGTGCGCGCCGCGATTCCGCACGCGGCCATCTCCACCGACATCATCGTGGGCTTCCCCGGCGAGACCGAGGAGGACTTCGAGCAGACCATGCACACGGTGCGTGAGGCCCGCTTCGCGAACGCCTTCACCTTCCAGTACTCCAAGCGCCCCGGGACCCCGGCGGCGACCATGGACGGGCAGATCCCGAAGGAGGTCGTGCAGGACCGCTACATGCGCCTGGTCGCCCTTCAGGAGGAGATCTCCTGGGAGGAGAACAAGAAGCAGATCGGCCGGACCCTGGATGTGATGGTCGCGGAGGGTGAGGGCCGCAAGGACGGTGCCACCCACCGGCTCTCCGGCCGAGCCCCCGACAACCGTCTGGTGCACTTCAATCCGAGCTTGCGAGGATTGAACGACAAGCACAGCACCAAGCCGGACGAGGAGCTGCGCCCGGGCGATGTGGTGACCGTCGAGATCACCTATGCCGCGCCGCACCATCTGCTTGCCGAGGGCGCCGCGATGTCCGTACGGCGGACCCGCGCGGGCGACGCCTGGGAGAAGCGGCACGCCGCCGAGGCCGCGAAGCCGGCGGGCGTGATGCTGGGGCTGCCGAAGATCGGTGTGCCGGAGCCGCTGCCTGCGGCCGCGGCGCCCGGGTGCGGCTGCGACTGACGGACGCGGTACGGGACCGACTGCGTGGGCTGAGTGGCCCGGGGTGCGGTTTGCGACTGACCCGTCGCGGGCGGCCGAGCGGCGAGCGAGCACCCGGATCGGCCGCCTCGTGAGCACGCATTAGGCTGCCGATCATGCTTGTCGCCGCCGCCGTGTGTCCCTGCCCGCCGCTGCTCGTTCCCGAGGTCGCCGCGGGTGCCGCGCCCGAACTGGACGCGGCGCGGACCGCGTGCGCCGACGCCGTCGGGGTGCTGGCCGCAGCCCGGCCAGATCTGCTCGTCGTGGTCGGGCCCGCCGAACAGCACGGCCGTGGCCCGCACCCCGCGGGCGCGACCGGTTCCTTCCACGGCTTCGGTGTGGACATCGACGTACGGCTCGGAGCGGGCGAGGGCCAGGAGCGGCCGCTGCCGCCTTCGCTGGCCGTCGGTGCCTGGCTGCTCACCTGCGCACAGTGGGCACTCGCCCCGGTGGAGGGCCTCGGTGTCGGTGAGCCGCTCGCCAGTGAGCGCTGCCTGGCCGTCGGGCGCGAGCTCGGCGCCCGGGCGGAGCGGGTCGCGCTGCTGGTGATGGGTGACGGCAGCGCCTGCCGCACGCTGAAGGCTCCCGGTTATCTGGACGAGCGGGCGGCCGACTTCGACGAAGGGGTCGCCCGTGCCCTGGGCGCGGCCGACGTGGAGGCGCTCAAGGCGCTGGACGCGTCACTGGCGTACGAACTCAAGGCGGCGGGTCGCGCTCCCTGGCAGGTGCTTGCGGGGGCGGCCGAGGGCGCGGGCCTGGCCGGCCGGCTCCTCTACGAGGACGCGCCCTACGGCGTCGGCTACTTCGTCGCTGCCTGGTCGTAGCGGACTGGAACGCGGCACAGCGGCGCGGACCGGGCCGCGTACGGCGGCGCACTGCCGCCGAACAGCGGTACAGCGGCGGACGGCCGCGGAACGAGTCGTTCCGCGGCCGTCCGTCGGTGAATATCAGGAAGCCGGCGGCGTAGTGCCGTCGCCCTTCTTCGCGTCGTCCTTGTGGGCAATGCGGCCCAGGGCGTCCTTGGCCTTGCCGGCGCCAGCCTCGACCTTGTCTCTGTACTTGCCCTTGGTCTTCTCGTCGACCGTCCTGGCGGCCTTGTGCAGACCGTGCTCAATCTTGCCCCCGTGCTGCTGCGCGAGGTCAGAGACCTTGTCTTTGGCCGGGGCGAGTTTGGCCTTCATCGTGTCCTTGAAGCCCATGGGCCACCTTCCCTCGTGGGGACTTACTTGCGGGCGCCCTCGCCGGCTTCGTTGTCCGCCGCCTCCTCGGCCGACTGCTGCTTCGGAATCTCCACGCCCTCAGCAGGTGCGGTCTCGGCGGCCGCAGCCTCGCTGTCCCCGGTGGCCTCATCCGCCGCGTCCTTCAACGCCTCGGCCTCGGAACCGCCCTCAGCCGCGGGCTCGGCCATCAGAGTGTCGGCTGTCGCCTCCTCGGTTGATGCCTCGGTTGATCCCTCGGCGGTCGACTTGGACCCAAAAAACCGTGCAAAAACACCCATATTTGCTCCATAGCGTACTCGTGTGGGCGAAGTTCCGCGCCGCCCGGAGCGTCCCATTGCGCCGCCCGCGAGCACCGGTCGGAAAACCGGCGTTCGGAACCTCGCAACAGGCAACGAACCCGTCCCTGTACCGTCACCTCGCTCGTTCGGGGACACGTCCGCGGGTTTGCGAGACTGGGGCAGTGAAAAGAGCAGCTCCCGCACCGCGGGTCATCGCCGTCGTCGGTCCCACTGCGGCCGGAAAGTCCGATCTGGGCGTCTTCCTCGCCCAGCGGCTGGGCGGCGAAGTCGTCAACGCCGACTCCATGCAGCTCTATCGGGGGATGGACATCGGCACCGCCAAGCTGACGACCGACGAGCGCGGCGGTATCCCGCACCAGCTGCTCGACATCTGGGACGTCACCGAGACGGCGAGCGTTGCCGAGTACCAGAAACTGGCCAGGGCCGAGATCGACCGCCTGCTCGCCGAAGGCCGTACGCCCGTCCTGGTCGGCGGCTCCGGGCTGTATGTGCGTGGCGCCATCGACGCCCTCGAGTTCCCCGGCACCGACCCCGCGATCCGCGCCCGGCTGGAGGAGGAGCTCACCGCTCACGGCTCCGGCGCCCTGCACGAGCGGCTCGCTGCCGCCGACCCCGAGGCCGGCCGGGCGATCCTGCCCAGCAACGGCCGACGCATCGTGCGGGCTCTCGAAGTCATCGAGATCACCGGCAGGCCCTTCACCGCCAACCTTCCCGGCCACGATGCCGTGTACGACACGGTCCAGATCGGCGTCGACGTGGCCCGCCCCGAGCTCGACGAGCGCATCGCCCTGCGCGTGGACCGGATGTGGGAGGCAGGCCTCGTGGACGAGGTGCGCACGCTGGAGGCGCGGGGGCTCCGCGAGGGGCGTACGGCCTCGCGCGCGCTCGGCTACCAGCAGGTGCTCACGGCGCTCGCGGGGGAGTGCACCGAACAAGAAGCTCGCGAGGAGACCGTGCGCGCCACCAAACGCTTCGCGCGCCGACAGGACTCCTGGTTCCGGCGGGACCCGCGTGTGCACTGGCTGAGCGGCGCTGCCGAGCACCGGTCGGAACTTCCGCATCAGGCGCTGGCGTTGGTCGAACGAGCGGTCACAGCCTGATCACGTGATTGCATCGGGACGCACTGCCCGTCATTTCGGGCCCCTGGGGCGTGCCATCATCGAGCATCGATCGACGTGGAGTCCGAATTGGGAGGGCGCGTGGCGATGGAGGCCGGCCCTCGCGACAGAGAACAGGAACGACGGGACGCAGCGGACAGCGCGTCCCGTCTGAGTCCCGATGGACCAGATGACCATGGTGTGATCCCGGACGAGGTGATCACGGACGAGGTCGAGGTCGAGCTGCGCCCGCCGCGCAGGCTGCGGATCTGGCAGCTCGCCCCCATCGTGATGCTCGCCGCGGTCGGCTCCCTGATGTTCGCCTTCCCTCTCGCCTTCGGTACCGGGGACGGCGGAGCGGTCGTCGCCATGCTGGGGCTGTTGATCAGCTGCTGCGCCGCGGGCTGGGGCGTGATGGCGGCGCGCCGAGTGGGCCACACCTGGCCGGGCCTGCCGCCGCGTGGCTCCGGCGAGCGCCCCGACTGGCGGGTCATCGCCCTGTACGTCGGCGTGGGCGTGGTGCTCGTCGCACTCGCGGTCTGGCGAGTGGCCCGGCTCCGCTGAGGACCGGGCGCCGCTGTACAGGGATGACGGTCCGGGCGTCCCTGTCCAGGCATGACGAGAACCAGGTACGCGGCCAGGTACGCGCGGTGTCCGAGGCTCCTCGTACGATGGACGGCGTGAGCCATTCGAAGACCTCGCCGATCGCCTTCCTCAAGGGCCACGGGACCGAGAACGACTTCGTGATCGTCCCCGACCCGGACAACGTCATCGACCTGCCCGCCCCCACCGTCGCCACGCTCTGCGACCGTCGGGCCGGCATCGGCGGCGACGGCCTGCTGCATGTCGTACGGTCCGGTGCGCACCCAGAGGCGCGCGCCATGGCCGACGCGGCCGAGTGGTTCATGGATTATCGCAACGCCGACGGTTCGATCGCGGAGATGTGCGGCAACGGCGTACGGGTCTTCGCCCGCTACCTGGAGCGTGCGGGCCTCGTCGAGGCGGGCGACCTGGCAGTGGCGACCCGCGGCGGCGTCAAGAAGGTGCATATCGCCAAGACCGAGTCCATCAGCGGCTCGGCCGGAGGTGACATCACGGTCTCCATGGGCCGCGCGCTGCTCCCCGAGGACGGCGTCACCGTCACCGTCGACGGCCGCAGCTGGCCCGCGCTGAATGTGAACATGGGCAATCCCCACGCGGTCGCCTTCGTCGACGACCTGGACCACGCCGGAGATCTGTTCTCCGCGCCCCCCTTCAGCCCGGCGTCCGTCTATCCGGACGGGGTGAACGTCGAATTCGTCGTCGACCGGGGCGAGCGCCATGTCGCCATGCGCGTGCACGAGCGTGGCTCCGGCGAGACGCGCTCCTGCGGCACGGGCGCATGCGCCGTCGCCGTCGCGGCGGCCCGCAGGGACGGCGCCGACCCGGCGGCCACCGGTGTGCCCGTCACGTACACCGTGGACCTTCCCGGTGGGCGTCTGGTGATCACCGAGCGGCCCGACGGCGAGATCGAGATGACCGGTCCCGCGGTGATCGTCGCCGAGGGGCACATCGACCCCGCGCTCATCGCTCCGATCCACCCCCGGTAGCGCTGCTTAGGCCACTGCGCGTAGAGCGGCGTGCACAGACCGAAACCGTGATCGTATAGAGCTTCGCTCGAATGGGTGATCCCTTTCACGCTGAGCGAGAGCGGGACTGCTCCACGTGGTGGGCTCGGTAGCATCAAGCACCGGCCCGGAGGGCACACCTGCCCTACCCACCGCCGGTCGAAGCTGCCGGAGGTGCCCATGAGTGCAGAGGCCACCAACCCTGGTGCCCACAGCCGCAGGCGCGGCCGTCCCAGGATCGACCTCCGCAGGCTGGGCCGTGCCGCGCTGCTGGGGCCCGCCGCCCGCGACCGGCTGCCCGACGCGATCGGCCATGTCGCCGATGCGCACCGCGCCCACCACCCGGACGCGGACCTCGCCATCCTGCACAGGGCGTATGTTCTGGCTGAGTCTTCGCACCGCGGACAGTTCCGCAAGAGCGGCGAGCCGTACATCACGCACCCGCTCGCCGTCACGCTGATCCTCGCCGAACTGGGCGCGGAGACCACCACATTGACCGCCTCCCTCCTCCACGACACCGTCGAGGACACCGAGGTGACGCTCGATCAGGTGCGGACCGAGTTCGGTGCCGAGGTCTGTTATCTGGTCGACGGCGTCACCAAGTTGGAGAAGGTCGACTACGGCGCGGCGGCCGAGCCCGAGACCTTCCGCAAGATGCTCGTCGCCACCGGCAACGACGTCCGCGTGATGTCGATCAAACTCGCCGACCGCCTGCACAACATGCGCACGCTCGGCGTGATGCGTCCCGAGAAGCAGGCACGCATCGCCAGGGTCACCCGCGACGTTCTGATCCCGCTCGCCGAACGGCTGGGCGTCCAGGCGCTCAAGACGGAGCTGGAAGACCTCGTCTTCGCGATCCTCCACCCGGAGGAGTACGAACGCACCCGGGCGCTGATCGCCGACAATTCCTCCGCCTCAGGCGCGCTCGACGCGATGGCGGAGAGCTTCAGATCGGTGCTGCGGGACGCCGGCATCGCCGCCGAAGTCCTCATAAGGCCACGGCACTTCGTCTCGGTACACCGCATCAGCCTCAAGCGGGGCGAGCTTCGGGGCACAGACCTCGGACGGCTGCTCGTGCTGGTCGGCGAGGACGCCGACTGCTATGGCGTCCTCGGCGAGCTGCACACCTGCTTCACGCCGGTGATCTCCGAGTTCAAGGACTTCATCGCCGCCCCCAAGTTCAACCTGTACCAGTCGCTGCACACCGCCGTCGCCGGCCCGGAGGGCGCGGTCGCCGAAGTGCTCATCCGTACGCATCAGATGCACAAGGTCGCCGAGGCCGGAGTGATCGCCCTCGGGAATCCGTATGTACCGGTCGAAGGGGCCGAGCCTGCCGACGGCGAGCGCGCCGACCCCACCCGGCCCGGCTGGCTCTCCCGCCTCCTCGACTGGCAGCAGTCCACGCCCGACCCCGACACCTTCTGGACCTCGCTGCGCGCCGATCTGGCGCAGGACCGCGAGATCACCGTCTTCCGCGCCGACGGCGGCATGCTCGGCCTGCCGGCCGGCGCAAGCTGTGTGGACGCCGCCTACGCGCAGTACGGCGAGGAGGCGCACGCCTGTATCGGCGCACGCGTCAACGGCCGCCTGGCGACGCTGAGTACGGTGCTGAGCGACGGTGACACGGTGCATCTGCTGCTCGCCCAGGACGCCGCCTCGGGACCCTCGCCCGACTGGCTCGACCACGCCCGCACTCCCGGCGCGCGCATCGCCATCACCACCTGGCTCGCGGAGCATCCGGAGGGCGCGAAGGTGCAGGCGGCCGCCCCCCGCAGACCCGCGCCCGTCACCGCCGACCGGCCCGCCGCGGCCAATGCCGTCGTCGACCTGCCGGACGCGACCGTACGACTCGCGGGGTGCTGTACGCCGGTGCCGCCCGACGCAGTCACCGGGTTCGCCGTACGCGGCGGCACCGTGACGGTCCACCGCGAGAAGTGTCCCGCCGTGGCCCGGATGAAGTCCCTGGACCGGGAGCCAGTCCCGGTGCGCTGGGGCGACGCGGCCGAGTGCAGAGTGACCCTGGTCGCCGAGTCCTTCGGCCGCCCGAGGCTGCTCGCCGACCTCACCGAGGCCATCGCCACCGAGGGCGCGGCAATCGTCTCGGCGACCGTCGAACCGCCGAGTCAGCAGCGCGTACGGCACACGTACACCCTTCAACTCCCGGACGCAGCAGGTCTTCCCGCCCTGATGCGGGCCATGCGCGATGTGCCGGGTGTGTACGACGTGAGCCGCACCCAGCATCCGGCGGCCACCGCCTGACCCCGTTCGGGTGGGCGCGACGCGCGCCGTCACGGTCCCCGCCGGGTGCGCTGATAGCCGTAGGTCATGCTGCTCACATCTCGGCGCCTGCGTGCCGCCCTGCTGGCCACCTCCGCGGCCACCCTCGTCGCCGCGGCCCTGCCCCCACCCGTACCGCTCGGCATCGGCGATCCGCTCTTCCCGCACCTCGGCAATCCCGGCTACGACGTCACTGCGTACGACATCGCTCTCACCTACAGCGGCAGCAACACCAAGCCGCTGGACGCGGTCACCAAGATCGACGCCCTGACGACGGAGCGACTGGACCGCATCAACCTCGACTTCACCAACGGCACGGTCAGCTCGGTGGAAGTCAACGGCCGGCCCGCCGAGTTCTCGAAGGCCGGAGAGGACCTGGTGGTGGAGCCGGAGAACGCCGTGGCGCGCAACGCCCGCCTGCGGATCACGGTCCATCACACGAGCGACCCCGGCGGTTCCGCGGACGCCGGGGGCTGGGTGCGCACCTCCGACGGACTGGCGATGGCGAACCAGGCCGACGCCGCGCGCCGGGTCTTCCCCTCCAACGACCACCCCGCCGACAAGGCCTACTTCACCTTCCGGATCACCGCTCCCAAGGAGCTCACGGCGGTGGCCAACGGGCTGCCGACGGTCAGGACCGCAAACGGCGACACCACCACCTGGGTGTACCGGACCAAGCACCCCATGGCCACCGAGCTGGCGCAGGTCTCGATCGGCCGCTCCGCCGTCCTCGCCCGCACGGGGCCGGGTGGAATGCCGGTGCGCGACGTGGTTCCGGCCGCCGACCGCAAGACGCTGGAGCCCTGGCTGAAGCGGACACCGGCGCACCTGGAGTGGATGGAGAAGCACGTCGGCCGCTACCCCTTCGAGACGTACGGAGTGCTGATCGCCGACGCGCAAACCGGATACGAGCTGGAGACCCAGACACTCTCGCTGTTCGAGCGCTCGCTCTTCACCAACGGCGCGTTCCCCGAGTGGTACGTCGACTCGATCATGGTGCACGAGCTCGCCCACCAGTGGTTCGGCAACAGCGTCTCGCCCCGCACCTGGTCCGATCTGTGGCTGAACGAGGGACATGCCACCTGGTACGAGGCGCTGTATGCAGAGGAGACATCGGGGCAGGAGACATCGGGGCAGCCGGGACGGTCGGTGCTGGAGCGGATGCGCGAGGCGTACAAGTACTCCGATCAGTGGCGGGCCGACGGCGGGCCGCCCGCGGCGCCCAAGCCGCCGTCGCCGGGACAGAAGATCAGCCTCTTCCGGCCCGTGGTCTACGACGGCAGCGCGCTGGTTTTGTACGCCCTGCGGCAGACGATCGGGACAGGCGCCTTCGAGCAGCTGGAGCGCGCCTGGGTGCGGGAGTACCGGGACGGGACGGCGACGACCGCGGACTTCATCGCGCTCGCCACGCGGATCTCGGGGCGTGATCTGTCGAAGTTCTTCCAGGAGTGGCTGTACGCGAAGCGGACGCCTGCGATGCCGGGGCACGCAGACTGGCGGAGCACCGCTGCGACGACGCCCCCGACCCGCTGAAATCGGGGTGACGGCCCAGGCACGCGCGTGCGACCATCAACAGGTCGGCGACGCGGCCGGGGCCGGAACCTCTCCGGAATCATCCGGGAATCATCCGGACCCGTTACGCGTTGTGACTGACGTACCGGACTTTCCCGTGCGGGATTTTCCTCCGGCACTTTTCATCACTCTTCGATCGACGTAAGGATCCAATGACCTCCTCTTCATCCCCTTCCCAGGACGAGCAGAGCTTCGCGGAGACGCGCACCGAGAGCCTTCGGGCCGATGCCCTGATGGAAGAGGACGTCGCCTGGAGCCACGAGATCGACGGAGAGCGGGACGGCGATCAGTTCGACCGCTCCGAGCGCGCCGCGCTGCGGCGTGTGGCGGGTCTCTCCACCGAGCTCGAGGACGTCACCGAGGTCGAGTACCGGCAGCTGCGCCTGGAGCGTGTGGTGCTGGTCGGCGTATGGACCTCGGGGACGGTGCAGGACGCGGAGAACTCCCTCGCCGAGCTGGCGGCACTCGCCGAGACGGCGGGCGCGCTGGTGCTCGACGGCGTCATCCAGCGCCGTGACAAGCCGGACCCGGCCACCTTCATCGGCTCGGGCAAGGCGCGGGAGCTGCGCGACATCGTGCTCGAAACCGGCGCCGACACCGTCGTCTGCGACGGTGAGCTCAGCCCCGGTCAGCTCATCGCACTCGAAGACGTAGTCAAGGTGAAGGTGGTCGACCGGACCGCCCTTATCCTCGACATCTTCGCCCAGCACGCCAAGTCCCGAGAGGGCAAGGCGCAGGTCGCGCTCGCGCAGATGCAGTACATGCTGCCCAGGCTGCGCGGCTGGGGTCAGTCACTGTCCCGGCAGATGGGTGGCGGCGGCGGTGGCGGCATGGCCACTCGTGGTCCCGGTGAGACCAAGATCGAAACGGACCGTCGGCGGATCCGCGAGAAGATGGCGAAGATGCGCCGGGAGATCGCGGAGATGAAGACGGGCCGCGAGATCAAGCGCAAGGAGCGCCGGCGCAACAAGGTGCCTTCGGTCGCGATCGCCGGATACACCAACGCAGGAAAGTCGTCGCTGCTCAACCGCCTCACGGGCGCCGGCGTCCTGGTGGAGAACGCGCTGTTCGCCACCCTGGACCCGACCGTCCGCCGGGCCGAGGCGCCGAGCGGCCGGACCTACACCCTGACCGACACCGTCGGGTTCGTACGGCATCTGCCGCACCACCTCGTCGAGGCGTTCCGCTCCACGATGGAGGAGGTCGGGGACTCCGACCTGATCCTGCATGTGGTGGACGGGGCACACCCGGCGCCGGAGGAGCAGCTGGCCGCCGTGCGCGAGGTGATCCGCGATGTGGGCGCCACGGACGTGCCCGAGATCGTGGTGATCAACAAGGCGGACGCGGCCGATCCGCTGGTGCTGCAGCGACTGCTGCGCATCGAGCGGCATGCGATCGCGGTGTCGGCGCGGACCGGTGCAGGCATCGACGAGCTGCTCGCGCTCATCGATGTCGAGCTGCCACGGCCCAAGGTCGAGGTCGAGGTTCTCCTGCCGTACACGCAGGGTGGGCTGGTCTCGCGGGTGCACGCCGAGGGCGAGGTTCTCTCCGAGGAACACACCACGGAGGGCACGCTGCTCAAGGCGCGGGTGCACGAGGAGCTGGCCGCGGCGCTGGCGCCCTATGTCCCGGTGACTCACTGACGCGTCCCACTGCCAGACCGAAGGCCCGCACCCCACACGGGGCGCGGGCCTTCGGGTTTTATGCGATCCCGTCGGCTACTTGTCGCCGTACTTCTCGCTCATCACGTTGTAGAGCTGCTCGGCTCCCGCGCCCAGCTGAGGGCCGGCCAGCCAGCCATTGGTGACCGGGCCGATCGAGGTGTTGGAGACCAGTACGGTCTTCTTGCCCAGGACGCGGAACCAGCCGCCACCGGAGGAACCGCCGGTCATGGTGCAGCCGATGCGGTACATCGCAGGGGTGCCGGCGACCACCGTAAGACGGCCGGGACGGTCGATGCACTTGTGCATGAGGAGGCCGTTGTACGGCGGAGCGGCCGGATAGCCCCAGGCGCCCATCGCGTCGACGGAAGAGGCCGCCGGAGCGGAGAAGTCGACCGACAGGGCGTTGCCGACCGTCTGCTCAAGGGACTTGGTGCCGTGCTCGGGCTTGACGTGCAGAACGGCGTAGTCGTACGGAGCACCGCCCGCGCCCGTCGGGCCGCCCGCACTGATCCACTCGTTCGATGTCGAGACCCAGTCCGCCCAGAACATGCCGTACGGTGCGATCTCCTCAGGCCGGGCGTTCGCCAGCTCGGCCTCCGACTTGCCCTTGTCGTTGTACGACGGCACGAACGTGATGTTGCGGTACCAGCCGCCCTTCATGCCTGCGTGCACACAGTGGCCCGCGGTCCACACGAGGTTGGACTTACCGGGGTTGCGCGGATCCTTCACGACGGTGCCGGAGCAGACCATCGTGCCTTCGGGGGAGTCGAAGAAGACCTTACCGACAGGGGCCGCGTAGTCGTGGTACGGGAGCTTCTCAGCCTGGGCCTTGACGGGCCGGGGCTCCGGGTCGGTGCCGGAGTCGACCGGGGCATCCTTCGTGGCAAGCGTCTTCGAGGGGTCCTTGGCCTCCTTCATCCGCTGGGGCTTCCACAAGCCCTCGATCACCGGATTGACGAAGTCCTTCGCTTCACGGAGCCACTTGTCCTTCTCCCAGTTCTTCCACTCGCCGTTCTTCCACTTGTCCAGGTCGACACCGTGCTCCTTGAGTTTGTCGGCCAGGTCCGCGGGAAGGGCGTCGCCGCCCGTGTCGGCGGCGGTGCTGGAAGAGGCGGGCTTGTCGGCGGCCTTGTCCTCGCCGGGGCCACAGGCGGTGGCCGTCAGCGCGAGGGCCGCGGCGATGCCGGTGGCGGCCAGCAACGGACGTATGGATCGCATGGAAACGATTCCCCCTGAAGTGCAATGGATTTGTGCCATGAACGTGTCACGCGAAAGGGCGGCCTTCCGGGGCCGCCCATGACGCGGCACCACTCTAAGGCGGTGCGGAGCTGTGGAGTTGAGAGGGGCTCCCACCTGCACGGAGTCTCCACGAGAGGGGCTCTCGGAGCCGGCGGTCTGCACGAAAAGGGAGGCGGGAGCCTGCGGCCTGGCAGCCGCGGACCCCCGCCTCCCTCGGTAGACGCGGACTGGTGCTCAGCGACCCGCGAACTTCTTGCTCACCGCGTTGTAGACGCCCTTGGCCTCGTCACCGAGGCGCGGACCGGCCAGCCAGCCGGCCGTGACCGGGCCGATGGAGGTGTTGGACACGAGGGCGGGCTTGCCGTCCTGGCCCTTGGCCACCCAGCCGCCGCCGGAGGAACCACCGGTCATGGTGCAGCCGATGCGGTACATCGTCGGCTCGTTGGCCTTGACGGACAGCCGGCCCGGCTTGTCGGAGCACTGGAACAACTTCTCGCCGTCGAACGGCGGCGCCGCCGGGTAACCGGTGGCGGTGATGTTGTCGATCTTCGGCACTGCCGGAGCGTTGAACTCCACCGGAAGCGCCGAACCGACCGTCTCCTCGAGGGACTTGCCCGTGCTGCCCTTCTCCGGAGTCACATGGATCACCGCGAAGTCGTACGGCGCGCCCTGGCCGCCGGTCGCGGCGCCCTGGGAGATCCACTGCTCGGAGGTCTGGGCCCAGTCGCCCCACCACACGCCGTACGGAGCGATCTGCTCCTTGGTCATCTTCGCCAGCTCGGCGGTGGACTTGGCGCCGTCGTTGTACGACGGCACGAAGGCGATGTTGCGGTACCAGCCGCCCTTCTTGCCCGCGTGCACACAGTGGCCCGCGGTCCACACCAAGTTGGACTTGCCAGGGTTGGCCGGGTCCTTCACGACGGTCGCGGAGCAGACCATCGAACCCTCCGGTCCGTCGAAGAGGACCTTGCCGGCCTCCGCCGCGTTGGAGTGGTACGGGGCCTTCACGGCCTGCGCGTTGACCGGCTCGGGCGTCGGGTCGGTGACTCCCTTGTCGCCCGAGATGTCGTTGTCGACGGGCTTCTCCGGCGGCTTCTCGGCCTCGCGCATCCGGTCCGGGTCCCACAGGTCCTCGATGATCGGATTGACGAAGTCCTTGGCTTCACGGAGCCACTTGTCCTTGTTCCAGTTCTTCCACTCGCCGTTCTTCCACTTGTCCAGGTCGATCCCGTGCTCCTTGAGCCGGTCCTTGAGGTCGTCCGGGATCGTGATCTTGTCGTCGGCGGGCTGGCTCGCGGGAGTGGTCGGCTTGCCGCCCGCGTTGTCCTCGCTCGGACCACAGGCGGTGGCAGCCAGCGCGAGCACGGCGGCGATGGAAGCCGCTGCCAGCGTCGGGCGAATGGGTCGCATCTCTTGATCCCCCTGGGACTTCAGTACTTCTGAACTGTCGGGCGGCCCTCAACTATGCCGGTGCCGATGGGGACGGCACTCACCAGGTCCGCGGTTCCGTCACCAACGATCGTCCGCCCCAAGGATCTTCCGATTGCCCGTGATCCCCAGCTTGCGGCGTCGTTGGTACGTACGGGGTACCCAAGGTGAGCGTTCAGCCCGGCCGGGCGGCGTACGAACGCTGTACCGATGTGCAACGCAACCGTTACAGCAGGAGGACCAACAGCCGTGGCCGTGACCGAACCTGCTCCGGTGGCGCCGCCCGTCGCGCACGAGGGAATTCTGCGCCGTCAGTCGCTCCGTGAGTCCGCGGCCCGTACGTATGCACGCTCGCTGCCCATCGTTCCTGTCCGGGCCAGGGGGCTGACGATCGAGGGAGCGGACGGTCGGCGCTATCTCGACTGCCTCTCGGGTGCGGGAACCCTGGCGCTCGGTCATAACCATCCCGTGGTGCTCGAAGCGATCAAGAAGGTCCTCGACTCGGGGGCGCCGCTGCACGTCCTGGACCTCGCCACGCCGGTCAAGGACGCGTTCACCACAGAGCTGTTCGCCACGCTGCCGCGCCAGTTGGCCGATGACGCACGCATCCAGTTCTGCGGGCCCGCGGGTACCGATGCGGTCGAGGCGGCTCTCAAACTCGTCCGCACGGCGACCGGCCGCAACGGCCTCCTCGCCTTCACCGGCGCCTACCACGGCATGACGGCAGGCGCCCTCGACGCATCGGGCGGCGCCACCGATGTACGGGTGTCCCGGCTGCCCTTCCCGCAGAACTACCGCTGCCCCTTCGGCATCGGCGGCGAACGCGGTGCCGAACTCGGCGCACGCTGGACCGAGAGCCTCCTCGACGACCCCAAGGGCGGGGTGCCCAGGCCGGCCGGAATGATCCTGGAACCGGTGCAGGGTGAGGGCGGGGTGATCCCGGCCCCGGACGCCTGGATGCGCAGAATGCGGGAGATCACCGCCGCCCGCTCCATCCCCCTGATCGCCGACGAGGTACAGACGGGCGTCGGGCGCACCGGCACCTTCTGGGCGGTCGAACACAGCGGCGTCGTACCGGATGTGATGGTCCTGTCCAAGGCGATCGGTGGCTCCCTTCCACTGGCCGTGATCGTCTACCGGTCCGAACTCGACGCCTGGCAGCCCGGCGCCCACGCCGGCACCTTCCGCGGCAATCAGCTCGCCATGGCGGCGGGCGCGGCCACCCTTGCCTTCGTACGCGAGAACCGGCTGGCCGAGCGCGCCGCAACCCTTGGCGCGCGCATGCTGGGCCGCCTGCAGGGGCTGGCGGCGGCACACCCCTGCATCGGGGACGTACGCGGCCGGGGCCTCATGATCGGCGTCGAGCTCGTGGACCCCGACGCCGCACCGCCGGACGCCCTGGTCCCGCCCTCCGCACCCGCCCTTGCCGCCGCCGTTCAGCAGGAGTGCCTGACGCGCGGGCTCATCGTCGAACTCGGCGGACGCCACTCCGGCGTCGTACGGCTGCTCCCTCCTCTCACACTCACCGACGAGCAGGCCATGGCTGTCCTCGACCGCTTCGCCGACGCCCTGGCCGCCGCCGAGCGCTCACGGCAACGCTGCACCGACGGCGGACAGTCCTACTGACCCGGACGATCACAAGGAAGACCCCCGTGAATCCCACCCCCGCACCCGATGCGCCCGAGGCCGACGGCCGTTCCACCGCCCCCGAACGAGGACAGGCCGGCGGGCGCGGCCGCGTCACTGTTGAATCGCCGACGGTGCCGTGCCAACAGACTCCCGGTCACGGCGAACAGCAGACCTCCACCACTGGCCCGTCCGCGGGGATCGCAGACACCGAGCTTCTCGACCACCCCGATCCGTACCGCGCCGCGGACGCGGCGGCTGTCGAGAATCTGCTCCGCTGCTGGGTGCGGGAGAACAACCTCGACAAGCCCGACGGACATACCCTGCGCATCCCCCTGCCCACCACCGGCACGGCACTGCTCGTCCCCGTCCGGTACTGGTCGCCCTGTGGATGGCACCGCTTCGGCCTGCCGGTCCTGGAGGGAGCGCTGCGCGACGCGCCCGCCGCCGACGGCGTCACCGTCGCAGCCCTCCTCGGCCGTGAGGCGGGCCAGACCGAAGGAGCCGACCTGGTCGGCCGGGTCGCCGATTCCGTACGGCGCACCGCCGACTTCATCAGCGACCGGCGCGCGGACCCCACTCCCACCCCCGAGGCGGACCTCTTCCTCACCGCCGAGCAGTCGCTCCTGCTCGGCCACCCGCTGCACCCCACGCCCAAGAGCCGCGAAGGACTCTCCGAGGCAGAAGCCGAGCTCTACTCACCGGAGTTGCACGGCTCCTTCCCTTTGCACTGGATGGCCGTCGACAGATCAGTACTGGCCACCGAATCGGCCTGGACCGAACAGGGCCGCACTCTGCCGGCCGAGCGGCTCATCACTCGTCTCTGTGGGGACCTCCAACTCCCCGACCACGCGGTTGCGTTGCCGCTCCACCCCTGGCAGGCCCGCGAACTGCGACACCGACCCGGCGTCAGGGCCCTTCTCGATGCCGGCCTCCTGCACGACCTGGGGCCCTTTGGAGACCACTGGCATCCCACCTCTTCGGTCCGCACCGTGCACCGGCCCGGCGCCCCGGCCATGCTCAAACTCTCCCTCGGCCTTCGCATCACCAACTCCCGTCGTGAGAACCTCCGCAAGGAACTCCACCGCGGCGTCGAAGTCCACCGCCTGCTCCGCACCGGACTCGCCAAACAGTGGCAAGCCGCCCACCCCGGCTTCGACATCGTGCGCGACCCTGCCTGGCTCGCGGTCGACTCAGTTGACGGCGAGCCGCTGCCCGGACTCGACGTCGTGCTGCGCCACAATCCGTTCGGGCTCGGCGACGACGCTGTCTGCATCGCGGGTCTGACCGCCCCCCGCCCATGGCCGGGCCGACCCGGGATGTACTCGCGCCTCGCCGACATCGTGGCCAGGCTTGCCGAGCGCACCGGCCGCCCCACCGGCGCCGTAGCCGCAGAGTGGTTCCTCCGCTATCTCGACCACGTCGTACGCCCGGTGCTCTGGCTGGACGCCAAGGCGGGCATCGCCCTCGAAGCCCACCAGCAGAACACCCTGGTGATCCTCGACCCGGAAGGCTGGCCCGTCGGCGGCCGCTACCGCGACAACCAGGGCTACTACTTCCGTCAGTCGCACCGTGCCGCACTCGAGAGCCGGCTCCCCGGCATCGGATCCAGGAGCGACACCTTTGTCTCCGACGATGTCACCGACGAGCGCTTCGCCTACTACCTCGGCATCAACAATGTCTTCGGCCTGATCGGAGCCTTCGGCTCGCAGCGCCTTGCCGACGAGCGCGTACTCATCGCCGCATTCCGGCAGTTTCTCTCCGCGACCGCGGCCCTCGGCTCGCCGCTGCCCATGCAGCTCCTCGACGCCCCCACGCTCCGCTCCAAGGCCAATCTGCTCACCCGGCTGCGCGGCCTCGACGAACTCGTCGGCCCGGTCGACACCCAGTCCGTTTACGTCACCATCACCAACCCCCTTCGTTCTTGAGGCAACACAACCCGACCGACCTGCGAGAGGAGAGCGCCACCGTGCCTCCCACCGATGCGAGCACCGACACCGGAGCCGGCCCCCCACCCCGGCTCGCGGGGGGCAGTCCCGCACCGCAGCTCGCCGGGGGCGTCGAGGACACCTTGGACCTGCGGCTTCCAGAGGAGTTCCTCGCGCTGTTCCGGGAGGACGAGGCGTCCGCCGGCCCCGAGCAGGCGGACACCGCGGCTGCCGGCGATCTGCTGGACGCCCCGGCCGAGTGGGGGTCCGTGACCACCTCGCTCGGGGCCTTCCAGCTCGTCCCCGTACGCATCGAGCGTGACCTGGCACTGATTACCCGCTGGATGAACGACCCCGCCGTGGCTGCCTTCTGGGAAATGGCGGGACCCGACTCCGTCACCGCCGCCCATCTGCGCACCCAGCTCGACGGTGACGGCCGCAGCGTCCCCTGTCTCGGGGTGCTCGATGGCATCCCCATGAGCTACTTCGAGATCTACCGCGCCGATCTCGACCCACTGGCACGGCACTATCCCGCCCGTCCGCATGACACCGGCATCCACCTCCTCATCGGCGGCGTGGCAGACCGCGGCCGCGGTATCGGCTCCATCCTCCTCAGAGCCGTCACCGATCTCGTGCTCGACCATCGCCCTCGATGCGCACGCGTCATCGCTGAACCCGATCTGCGTAACACCCCTTCCGTCGCGGCCTTCTTGAGCGCCGGCTTCCGCTTCTCCGCCGAAGTCGACCTTCCTGACAAGCGAGCCGCGCTCATGGTCCGCGACCGCGCCCTTCGCAACCTGCTGTGAACGACCCGCTGCCCTACTTACACCGCTCGACCCGCATCGGTTCCACTCGAGGAGTCCCCGTGCCGAAGTTCCCTGCCACCCACGACTCCGAACAGCCGCACGTGGTCCCGTTCACGCCGCCAGGCCTGACCCCACAGGCATGGGACCTGGCCGCCGGCCGCCTTCTGGCCAAGATGCTCGGCGAGTTCGCCTATGAAGAGATCATCAAGCCGGAAGAGGTCACGGAGCCGGAGGAGATCACCGGGCCCGAAGTGCTCACCGGGCCCGAAGCGCTCACCGGGCGGGAGGAGATCAGCGGGCGGGAAGAGGCCACCGTGCCGGTCCCGGCATCCCGTGCCCGCCGCTATACGCTCACGATCGACGACGGCAGCAGCCTCTCCTTCCGGGCCCGGCGCGGAGCGTACGGAGGCTGGCGCGTCGATCCTGCCTCCATCGAACACGACTCCCGGCGCTTCACCGATCCGCTCGCCTTCCTCTCCCGGGCCCATCACCTGCTCGCTCTCGACGGCGCCACCCTCGGTCATCTCCTGCGAGAGCTGACCGTCACGCTTCTCTCCGACACCGGGCTCGATCACAGCGCGTTGACCGCAGCCGAGCTCGCAGACCTCGGCTATGCCGAAATCGAAGGCCACCAGACAGGTCACCCCTGGCTCGTACTCAACAAGGGCCGTATCGGCTTCTCCGCCACCGACACCGCCCGCTGGTCGCCCGAGGCCCGCAGGCCGGCCCGGCTCCCCTGGCTCGCGGTCAGCCGCAGCCTTGCCGACTACCGTGGAGTCCCCGGGCTCGCCGGACCCGACGATCTGTACGCCCGTGAACTGGACGCCTCCGTACGCGAGTCCTTCGCCACCACGCTGCGCGGCAGGGGCCTCGACCCCGATTCGTACCTCTTTCTCCCCGTACACCCCTGGCAGTGGGACGAGGTGCTCCTGCCCCTCTTCGCCCCCGCCGTCGCGCGAGGAGACATCGTTCCGCTTGCCTCGGACGGTGACCTGCGGCTGCCGCAGCAGTCCATCCGCACCTTCGTGAACGTCGACCGTGCAGAACGGCACACCCTCAAACTGCCGCTGTCCATCCTCAACACCCTGGTCTGGCGTGGCCTGCCGACCGAACGCACCCTCGCCGCCCCCGCAGTCACCGCCTGGGTGCACGGCCTGCGCGACACGGACCCTTTTCTGCGCGACGAATGCGGCGTGATCCTGCTCGGGGAGGTCGCGTCCGTCACCGTCGAGCACCCTCTCTACGACCACCTTCCCGAGGTGCCCTACCAGTACAAGGAGCTCCTCGGGGCGATCTGGCGCGAGCCGCTGGGGCCCCGCCTCGCCCCTGGCGAGCGGGCCCGCACCCTCGCCTCACTGCTGCACACCGACCCCCACGGCCGAGCGTTCACCGCCGAACTCGTCGCCCGCTCCGGGCTCGCCCCGGCTGCCTGGCTCCGGCGGCTCTTCTCCGCGCTGCTCCCGCCGCTGCTGCACTTCCTCTACCGCTATGGCACCGTCTTCTCCCCGCACGGAGAGAACGCGATCGTCGTCTTCGACGACAGTGATGTGCCGGTGCGGCTGGCGATCAAGGACTTCGTCGACGATGTGAACGTCAGCGCCCAGCCGCTGCCCGAGCACGCTTCCATGCCCGACGACGTGCGGCAGATCCTCCTCACCGAGGAGCCCGCCTTCCTCACGCAGTTCATCCACGCAGGGCTCTTCATCGGGGTCTTCCGCTATCTTGCGCCCCTCTGCGAGGAACAACTGGGCGTCCCGGAGAACCAGTTCTTCTCGCTCGTACGGGCCGAGATCCTGCGCCACCAGGCCCGTTTCCCGGAGCTCAAGGAGCGTTACGAGACGTTCGACCTGCTCACGCCGCGTATCGAGCGTCTCTGCCTGAACCGCAACCGGTTGCATCTCGACGGCTACCGGGACCGCCCTGACCGCCCGCACGCCGCCGTGCACGGCACGGTCCCCAATCCGCTGGGCGCCGTCTGATGACCTCGTCGACGAACCCATCGATAAACCGATGCCTGACCGCGTTGTCAGTGGCGCCCCGTAGGCTGGTACGGCTATGACGAAGCCATCCCTCCCCGAGCTCCTCCACGCCGCCGTCACCGCCGTCGGCGGTGTGGAACGACCAGGCCAGGTCACCATGGCCGAGGCCGTCGCCGAGGCCGTCGACGACAATTCCCACCTGCTTGTCCAGGCCGGCACCGGCACCGGAAAGTCCCTCGGATATCTGGTGCCCGCCCTGGCGCACGGGGAGCGTGTGGTCGTGGCCACGGCCACGCTGGCCCTGCAGCGGCAGCTGGTGGAGCGTGATCTTCCGCGTACGGTCGAGGCGTTGCACCCACTGCTGCGCCGCCGCCCCGAGTTCGCCATGCTCAAGGGCCGTTCCAACTATCTCTGTCTGCACCGCCTGCATGAGGGCGTACCGCAGGAAGAGGAGGACGGGCTCTTCGACCAGTTCGAAGCTGCCGCGCCCACCAGCAAGCTCGGTCAGGATCTGCTGCGGATGCGTGACTGGTCCGACGAGACCGAGACCGGGGACCGGGACGATCTCACCCCGGGAGTCTCGGACCGGGCGTGGGCACAGGTCTCCGTCTCCTCCCGGGAGTGCCTCGGTGCCTCGAAGTGCGCGTACGGTGCCGAGTGCTTCGCCGAGGCTGCGCGCGAGCGCGCCAAGCTCGCCGATGTCGTCGTCACCAATCACGCACTTCTGGCCATCGATGCCATCGAGGGCGCTCCAGTGCTCCCGCAGCATGAGGTGCTGATCGTCGACGAGGCCCATGAGCTGGTCTCCCGGGTCACCGGCGTCGCGACCGGCGAGCTCACGCCGGGCCAGGTCAACCGTGCCGTGCGCCGCGCCGCCAAGCTGGTCAACGAGAAGGCGGCGGACGCTCTGCAGACCGCTGCCGAGACCTTCGAGCGGCTGATGGAGCTCGCGCTGCCGGGCCGACTCGAGGAGATCCCCGAGGACCTGGGGTACGCCTTGATGGCTCTGCGGGACGCTGCCCGCACGGTCATCTCGGCCCTCGGCAGCACCCGCGACAAGTCCGTCCAGGACGAGGACGCCGTACGCAAGCAGGCCCTCGCCTCCGTGGAGAACATCCATGACGTGGCCGAGCGCATCACGCAAGGGTCCGAGTACGACGTCGTCTGGTACGAGCGCCACGACCGTTTCGGCGCGTCCCTGAGGGTGGCCCCGCTCTCGGTCTCCGGTCTGCTGCGCGAGAAGCTGTTCGCCGAACGGTCCGTGGTGCTGACCTCTGCCACGCTGAAGCTCGGCGGCGACTTCAACGGGGTCGGGGCCTCGCTGGGCCTCGCTCCCGAGGGCACCGCAGGCGATGCCCTCGGCGGAGCCGCAGATGTCGTGAGTCCGCAGTGGAAGGGGCTCGACGTCGGCTCGCCGTTCGACTACCCGAAGCAGGGCATTCTGTATGTCGCCCGCCATCTGGCGACACCGGGGCGGGAAGGCTCCCGTGGCGACATGATGGACGAACTCGCTGATCTGGTGGAGGCGGCCGGCGGTCGTACGCTCGGCCTCTTTTCCTCCATGCGGGCCGCCCAGGCTGCGGCCGAGGAGCTGCGCGGCAGGCTCGACAAGCCGATTCTGCTTCAGGGCGAGGAGACTCTGGGTGAGCTGATCAAGTCCTTCGCCGCCTCCCCCGAGACCTGTCTGTTCGGCACGCTCTCCCTGTGGCAGGGCGTCGATGTCCCAGGGGCCAGCTGCCAGCTGGTCGTCATGGACCGGATTCCGTTCCCGCGTCCCGATGATCCGCTGATGAGCGCCCGGCAGAAGGCCGTGGAGGAGGCCGGCGGCAATGGCTTCATGGCCGTCGCCGCCACGCATGCCGCACTGCTGATGGCCCAGGGCGCCGGCCGTCTCGTACGCGCCACGGGCGACCGCGGCGTTGTCGCCGTACTCGACCCGCGGCTGGCCAACGCCCGTTACGGCAGCTATCTGCGCGCCTCGCTGCCGGACTTCTGGTACACCACCGACCGCAACCAGGTGCGGCGCTCGCTGGCCGCGATCGACGCCGCCGCCAAGGCCGACGGCAGGTAGTACCCAAGACAGCCACCCGTAACGGCCTCGGGGGCTTGCGGGCACAGCAGGGCCCCGGGACCGGCGCAGTGGGTCCCGGGGCCCGGTCAGAGCCGGCGGGTGCCTCACACCCGCCGAAGCACAGCCACCACCTTGCCGAGAATCGTCGCCTCGTCACCCGGAATGGGCTGATACGCAGCATTGTGCGGGAGGAGCCACACATGGCCGTTCTCCCGCTTGAAGCGCTTGACCGTCGCCTCGCCCTCCAGCATCGCGGCCACGATGTCCCCGTTCTCCGCGACGGGCTGGCGGCGGACCGTAACCCAGTCCCCGTCGCAGATCGCGGCCTCGATCATCGAGTCGCCCACGACCTTCAGTACGAACAGCTCGCCGTCGCCGACAAGCTGGCGGGGGAGCGGGAACACATCCTCGACCGACTCCTCGGCGAGGATCGGGCCACCGGCGGCGATCCTGCCGACCAGCGGAACGTACGACGCGGCGGGCTTGCCGCTGGTGTCCGTCGGCTGGGTGCTGGGCTGGTCGGAGCCGCGCACCTCATACGCCCTGGGGCGGTGCGGGTCCCGGCGCAGGAAGCCCTTGCGCTCCAGCGCCATCAGCTGATGTGCGACGGAGGAGGTACTGGACAGCCCGACAGCCTGGCCGATCTCACGCATCGACGGCGGGTATCCCCGACGCTGCACGGAGTCGCGGATCACCTCGATGACGCGCCGCTGCCGATCCGTGAGTCCGGAGCTGTCGGCCCGGATACCTGGAGGTCGGCCGGGCAGCGAACGCGTGGGCTTCTGCCCCTCGGGGGGCGTGGCTGCGTCATTCATGGCATGCACCGGCTCGAATCGGTTCTGGGAGCGGTCCTGGGCAGTGATGGCGGCACTGTCTGCGGTGGTGGTCACGTCGGCCCCTCTCGAATGGTCTCCCTAGCTGGACAACGGTAGTGGGTTTCGAAAGGTTGCGCCAAACACACGTTCGAGTGAAAAATCGCAGATTGCCTGACGTAGGCGCCTGCCTGGGTGTATGTGCGAACGATGAGACCGTAAGGCAATGCCGGCCAGTACGGTAGCCTCCACCGGCGGGGTGCCGAGGGGCGGGGTGATTCCAGTCTTGCACCCGGCGGCCCGGAATCCAGGGAGCCGTGCGTTTCGCGTAGTCGCTGGCCGGTTCCTGGCCGCTCGTCGGCTTGCCTGCGGCCCGTCGGTGATCTCTCCGTGGCCTGTCTGCGGCCCGTCCGATGCCGGTACCGCGCCGCCTTGATGACACGGCGCCACCACTCGTACGCCTCCCGTAGGCGACCACCCCCGCGCGACACGCGCTGAGGGTAGAAAACGCGGCTCAACCCCAGATCTAGTGGTTGGATTGTGTCCGCCGCCCAGAAGTTGTGGTCCCCGGTCCGCCAAGACCGTGGCCATCGCCTATGCTTGGGGCTGCTTCGAAGGGCTTCGACAAGCCGGTCGAGGCTATTCAGTCGTGCTGTGAAGGAGGGTTGGGAGAGCCATGCACTGCCCCTTCTGCAGGCACCCCGACAGCCGTGTCGTCGACAGTCGCACCACCGACGACGGAACGTCGATCCGACGCCGTCGGCAGTGCCCCGACTGTTCCCGCCGCTTCACGACGGTGGAAACCGCCTCGCTGATGGTGATCAAGCGCAGCGGAGTGACCGAGCCCTTCAGCCGTACCAAGGTCATCTCCGGCGTGCGCAAGGCATGCCAGGGGCGACCGGTCACCGAGGACGCCCTCGCCAAGCTCGGCCAGCGGGTCGAGGAAGCGGTGCGCGCCACCGGCAGTGCCGAGCTGACCACCCATGACGTGGGTCTGGCCATACTCGGCCCCCTGCAGGAACTCGACCTCGTCGCGTACCTGCGATTCGCGTCCGTGTACCGGGCTTTCGACTCGCTCGAAGACTTCGAGGCCGCCATCGCGGAACTCCGCGAACAGCGGCCTCCCGCAGAGGAGCGCGGGACCGGCGAGACCCTTGAGGTCCCGGTTCCCGCCACCGCCGCCGACTGAGCACAACCGCGCCGATCCCCAGGGCCCGCCTCATCGGCCCGCCGATCGGCAGCAGGGCGGCAAGAAGACCTGTCACGGGCGCCGTGCGCGGCGCCCGCGGCATCAGACAAGACTGTGCCACGGGAAGATCTGGGCACTTCAGAGCGTTTTTGCCCGTATATGGGAGGCGGCATGACAGAGACGACGAGCGGCCCGGCACGAGGGTCCCGAGCCAAGGGATCCAAGGCGAACAAGGGTCTGCGTATCGAGCGAATCCACACCACCCCCGGCGTGCATCCGTACGACGAGGTGGTCTGGGAGCGTCGTGACGTCGTCATGACCAACTGGCGCGACGGCTCGGTCAACTTCGAGCAGCGTGGCGTCGAGTTCCCCGACTTCTGGTCGGTGAACGCGGTCAACATCGTCACCAGCAAGTACTTCCGCGGGGCCGTCGGCACCCCGCAGCGCGAGACCGGTCTCAAGCAGCTGATCGACCGGATCGTGAAGACGTACCGGAAGGCCGGCGAGGACTACAACTACTTCGCCTCGCCCGCCGACGCCGAGATCTTCGAGCACGAGCTGGCGTACGCCCTCCTGCACCAGATCTTCAGCTTCAACTCGCCGGTGTGGTTCAACGTCGGCACGCCCCAGCCGCAGCAGGTCTCGGCCTGCTTCATCCTGGCCGTCGACGACTCAATGGAGTCGATCCTCGACTGGTACAAGGAAGAGGGGATGATCTTCAAGGGCGGCTCGGGCGCCGGTCTGAACCTCTCCAGGATCCGTTCCTCCAAGGAACTGCTCTCCTCCGGCGGCAACGCCTCCGGCCCCGTGTCCTTCATGCGCGGCGCCGACGCGTCCGCGGGGACGATCAAGTCGGGCGGTGCGACCCGGCGCGCGGCCAAGATGGTCATCCTCGACGTCGACCACCCCGACATCGAGGGCTTCATCGAGACCAAGGTGAAGGAAGAGGAGAAGATCCGCGCTCTGCGTGACGCGGGCTTCGACATGGACCTGGGCGGCGACGACATCACGTCCGTCCAGTACCAGAACGCCAACAACTCGGTCCGGGTGAACGACGAGTTCATGAAGGCCGTCGAAGCCGGTGGCAAGTTCGGCCTGCGTGCCCGGATGACCGGCGACGTCATCGAGGAGGTCGACGCCAAGACCCTCTTCCGCAAGATGGCCGAGGCCGCCTGGGCCTGCGCCGACCCCGGCATCCAGTACGACGACACCATCAACCACTGGCACACCTGCCCCGAGTCCGGCCGGATCAACGGCTCGAACCCGTGCAGCGAGTACATGCACCTGGACAACACCTCGTGCAACCTCGCCTCGCTGAACCTGATGAAGTTCCTCAAGGACGACGGCGAGGGCCACCAGTCCTTCGACGTCGAGCGCTTCGCCAAGGTCGTCGAGCTGGTCATCACCGCGATGGACATCTCGATCTGCTTCGCCGACTTCCCGACACAGAAGATCGGTGAGAACACCCGCGCCTTCCGCCAGTTGGGCATCGGCTACGCCAACCTCGGCGCCCTGCTGATGGCCACGGGCCACGCGTACGACTCCGACGGCGGCCGCGCGCTCGCCGGTGCCATCACCTCACTGATGACGGGTACCTCGTACCGGCGCTCCGCCGAGCTCGCCGCGGTCGTCGGCCCGTACGACGGCTACGCCCGCAACGCCGCGCCGCACAAGCGCGTCATGAAGCAGCACGCCGACGCCAACACCGAGGCCGTCCGCGTGGACGACCTGGACACGCCGATCTGGGCCGCCGCCACGGAGGCCTGGCAGGACGTGATCCGCCTCGGCGAGAAGAACGGTTTCCGTAACTCCCAGGCATCCGTCATCGCCCCGACCGGCACCATCGGTCTCGCGATGTCCTGCGACACCACGGGCCTCGAGCCCGACCTCGCCCTGGTCAAGTTCAAGAAGCTGGTCGGCGGCGGCTCGATGCAGATCGTCAACGGCACGGTCCCGCAGGCGCTGCACCGCCTCGGCTACCAGCAGGAGCAGATCGAGGCGATCGTCGCCCACATCGCCGAGAACGGCAATGTGATCGACGCTCCCGGCCTGAGGACCGAGCACTACGAGGTCTTCGACTGCGCCATGGGTGAGCGCTCCATCTCCGCGATGGGCCACGTCCGCATGATGGCGGCCATCCAGCCGTGGATCTCCGGCGCCCTCTCCAAGACGGTCAACATGCCGGAGTCGGCGACCGTCGAAGAGGTCGAGGAGATCTACTTCGAGGCGTGGAAGATGGGCGTCAAGGCGCTCGCGATCTACCGCGACAACTGCAAGGTCGGCCAGCCCCTCTCCGCCAAGACCAAGGAGAAGGAGAAGGCCGAGGTCACCGAGAAGGCCGAGGAGACGATCCGGGCCGCGGTCGAGAAGGTCGTCGAGTACCGCCCCGTCCGCAAGCGGCTCCCCAAGGGCCGTCCCGGCATCACCACCTCCTTCACGGTGGGCGGCGCCGAGGGCTACATGACCGCCAACTCCTACCCGGACGACGGTCTCGGCGAGGTCTTCCTGAAGATGTCGAAGCAGGGCTCGACCCTCGCGGGCATGATGGACGCCTTCTCGATCGCCGTCTCGGTGGGTCTGCAGTACGGCGTTCCGCTGGAGACGTACGTCTCGAAGTTCACCAACATGCGCTTCGAGCCGGCCGGTATGACGGACGACCCGGACGTGCGGATGGCGCAGTCGATCGTCGACTACATCTTCCGCCGCCTGGCGCTGGACTTCCTGCCCTTCGAGACGCGCTCGGCGCTCGGCATCCACTCGGCCGAGGAGCGTCAGCGTCACCTGGAGACCGGTTCGTACGAGCCGTCCGACGAGGATGTGGACGTGGAGGGTCTGGCCCAGTCCGCCCCGCGTCAGCAGGAGCCCCTGAAGGCCGTCGCCGCAGCTCTCCCGGTGGAGGTTCCGGCCCCGAAGCAGGCGCACACCTCGGCGGAGCTCGTCGAGATGCAGCTGGGCATCAGTGCGGACGCGCCGCTGTGCTTCTCCTGCGGGACGAAGATGCAGCGGGCGGGCTCCTGCTACATCTGCGAGGGCTGCGGCTCGACCAGCGGCTGCAGCTGACTCCGGGCACCGGGCAGGCATGATTTGCCCGTTGGGGGCGGGGTATCCGAAGAATTCGGATACCCCGCCCTCATTCAGTGCAACGTGCAGGCGGGCAGTGCAACGTGCAGGCGGCGGTGCCCGAAGCACCGAGGCGGGTATTTCGCTCGGCATTCCTGCCTTGCCATTCACGCCGGCTGAAATTGCGGGGAACCAGCTGTGGCGGGCCTCCCTCGTCGGCGTGTCCCTCGTCATTGACCGTCCGGTCGTGGACCCGTGGGGCGGCTATCGTTGAGACGCACGAACGGCGACGGGCGCGGTGATGACAAGAGATCACGAGCACGGCCCCGATTCAGCGAAGGCGATCCCGGTCACCAACACGGTGGCCGGAGCCGTCGCCGGACATGTTGTGCAGGCCGGTGTGGTAACCGGCGGTGTCCACCTGTACGCCGCTCCGCCCACCGCACCGTTACCCCGGCAGCTTCCCGCGGCGCAGTCCGTGTTTGTCGGACGCGGTGACGAGCAAGAGCGGCTGACCTCTGCCTTGGAAGAGACAATGGCCGTGGGGAGGACGGTGGTCATCTCCGCGATTGTCGGAACCGGAGGGATCGGCAAGACGTGGCTCGCACGGCACTGGGCCAACCAGCACGTCGACCGGTTTCCTGACGGTCAGTTATTCGTCGATCTGCGGGGCTTCTCCCCCCAGGGAGAGCCGATGCCGCCAGGGGTGGCGGTACGCAACTTTCTGGACGCGTTCGGGGTGGACCCCAGCCGAATACCGGTGGAACCGGATGCCCAGGCGGCGCTGTACCGGAGTCTCGTCGCCGGTAAACGCATGCTGATCGTGCTGGACAACGCCCGCGATACTGCCCAGGTCAGCTCGCTGCTGCCGCACAGTCCGACGTGCACAGTACTGATCACCAGCCGCAACCGACTGGCCGGCCTGATAGCTGCTCATGGCGCCCGCTCGCTGCCGTTGGACGTGCTCGGCGAAGACGAGGCACGCGAACTGCTCGCCGCACGTCTCGGTGCCGGACGGATCGCCCACGAGCCTGACGCGGTGGACGCACTGCTGGTCCATTGCGGAGGCTTCCCGCTGGCTCTGAGCATCGTCGTCGGCCGGGCCGAAGCGCACCCCGGCTTTCCGCTGGCCGTGCTGGCCACCGAACTACGCGACGCCTCGACTCGGCTGGGTGCCTTGGACGACGGGGATGCCTGTGCCAGTCTGCCCGCCGTGCTGTCGTGGTCGTATGCGGCTCTCCCGGCTGAGCAGGCCCGCGCGTTCGGCCTGGTCGGTATCGCTCCAGGCGCGGACATCAGTCTGTTCGCGACGGCCGCCCTTACCGGCCTGCCCGTCAGCCGGGTCGGTCCGGTGATCCGGGCACTGGAGCGAGCCTCGCTGCTCCAGCAGGATTCACCGGGCCGATACCGGATGCATGACCTGGTCCGCCTGTATGCCGCTGACGAAGCCAGTCGTGACCTCGCGGCGGACGACCGGGACGCGGCGCTGCGCAGGCTCGCCGACTTCTACACTCACACGGCCTTCGCCGGCGACCGGATCCTGCATCCTCACCGTCAGCTGATCCATCTCGATCCGCCCGTTTCTGGTTGCCACCCCGGCACCTTGGGCGACGAGGCCGCGGCGCTGCAGTGGTTCGATGCCGAGCACCCCTGTCTGCTGGCCACTCAGCGCATGGCCGCGGAGCGCGGCTGGCACCGCACAGCGTGGGAGTTGGCGTGGGCTCTGACCACCTTCCACTACCGACAGGGACATCTCCACGACGATCTCTCCGTGTCCCGGACGGCGTTGGACTCTGCTTACCACCTGGGCAGTTTCGTCAGGCAGAGCATGGCTCACCGGCTCCTCGGCCTGGCATACGCTCGCATGGATCGGCAAGAAGAGGCACTGGAGCACATCGAGCAGGCGCTGGCACTCGCCGAGCGTGCTCACGATCCCTCAAATCAGGCTCACGCTCACCGCTACCTGGCGTGGGCATGGGAGCGAAGCGGAGAGGACCGTCGTGCGCTGGAGCACGCCGCTCGGGCGCTACGCCTGTTCCGTGCGATCGGCGACACGATTTGGGAAGCCGACGCACTTGGCCTGATGGGCTGGTACTCGGCCCGGCTGGGCAACTACGCCCAAGCACGCATTCACTGCGAGAAGGCACTGGTCCTGCACCGTGACCGGCGGAACCGTGCAAGTGAGGCGGACACTCTGGACACCCTGGGCTACATCGCTCACCACACCGACGACCATCTCCGTGCCCTGGACCACTACGGTGAAGCACTCGCCCTGTATCGCGACATTGGTAATCCTTACGAGGAAGCGGACACTCTTGACCGGCTCGGTCAGACCCATCTCGCCCTCGGCCACCACGGTCAGGCCCATCGGGCGTGGCAGCGAGCGCTGGAGTTGTTTCAAGCGCAGCACCGCATCGGCGAGTCCAGCCGCATCCGGCAGCAGCTCGCCGCCCTTGACCGACGGCCAGAGGTGGCTCCGTCTCGATCCGAGGGGAATACCGCCCGCGATGAATAAATGTGCTCCGCCAGTAATGTGAGCGCTTTTCAGGCGTGAAGTACTGCTCGGGGTGGGGAGTCGGCGAAATGCCGGCTCCCCACTCGGCCGCCATGACGATCGGGGCTATATGTCGCCCGGTTCCCCAAGTGTTCTTGCTATCAGATCGGTATCGCAGTACTCAGTCAGTGATTGCAGCTTTCCCTCTCTGATGTGGCAAACCCAGCAGTACGTGTTGTGATAGGGCTTCCCTTCCGTGGTTGTGGCGCGACCTCTGCACTCCACGACCACGCAGTCCCCAGCGGCGATGAAACGTTGTGGGATGTTCGTGTATGTGTCCGCGAACTGGGCGAGCAGCGGCCGAAAGAGCTCGTTGAGGACGGCCTGTTTACCCTCGTAGGTCCCAGACCATTTCGTCGTACCGATGATCGTCCAGCGGAAGTCGTCGGCGAGGCTCTCGGCGAGGGGTCGGCCGTTCCCTTCCGCCAGCCCGGCGAAGATGTGCTGCATCAGTCGCGTGTTCTCGGTCTCGCCCATGACTCCTCCGTCACCTTGTGCCTTGAAGGTTCGGCCTGCCATTCAACAGACTGGAGTGCCGTCGCGGGCGCCGTCAGCCGCCCATCAGGGCCACGAACTCCTGCGGCTCCGCGTCGAATCCGCGGACGGTGCGGTGGAATTCCCACTCGCCCGCCTCGCTCCGTGTGAACTCGCCGACGACGGCGGCCGTGGAACCGGCGACGGCGGCGAAGTCACTGCTGCCCAGCTCGATGTGCCCCTCCAGAACGCGCACGAGGGCGTTCGCGACATCGGCGAACACCGTCCGACCGTCCCGCTGCTGAATGACCACTCCCACGACGACGCGCCCGTACGTGGCCGCCAGCCGGTCGAACTCCAGCGTCATGACCTCGTCCGAGCCGAAGCCCTGACCCGTCTTGCTGTCCCTGACCAGGATGATGGTGCCGTCCGGCGACCGGCTGTCGAAATGCACGACGTACGCAGGCTCGCCGTGCGGGGCGTCCGCGCGGTACGTCGCGGCGACGATGTCGAGATCATGCGCGGGCTGACCGAGGGGGCTCGGATCCCACCTCAGGGTCACCTCGGCCTTCCGGACCCCCTTGTTGAAACTGCTCACCGGATTCCCCTTTCCCGTGATTCACCGAACTGCCAGGTGATTTGCATCGGTTGACCATGGTGTCACGTCCACGCTTCCGCATCAGGCGGTGCCGTGTCCCGGGCAGACAAAGGGTTGGCGTGCAGCGCCGTCATGGTGATCATTGGGAGGGCGGCACCGCTCGGGACCGCCTGATTGTTCACGGGGGTGGGGATCATGATCTGGAGCAGCGAAGAGCTGGATCTGGACGCGTACTTGGCACGTATCGGATACGCAGGGCCGGTCGCGGTGGACCTGGAGACGCTGCGGGCCCTTCAGCGGGCGCATGTCGCGGCGATTCCCTTCGAGAACCTGGAAGTGGCGCTCGGTCGCCATGTGCCGCTGGATCTGAAGAGCCTGCAGGCGAAGCTGGTCGGGCGGCGGCGCGGTGGCTACTGCTACGAGCAGAACTCCCTGTTCGCCGCAGTGCTGGAGCGGATCGGCTTCCAGGTGGCCGGGCGCGGGGCCCGGGTCCGGGCGAGCGCAGCCAGGAGGCGGCCCGTGACGCATGCCGTCCTGGTGGTCACGGTGGACGGCGAACCCTGGCTCGCCGACACGGGCTTCGGCGGTGGGGGAATTCTGGAGCCGGTGCGCTTGAGGGATGGCGTCGTGGTGGAGCAGGGAGGGTGGACCTATGGGATCAGCTTGGAGGACGAAGGGATTCACGTACTGCGGACTCTCGGTCCCGAAGGGTGGGCCGATGTGTACGCGTTCGCTCCCCAAACGCTCTATCCCGAAGACTTCACGGTCATGAACCACTACAGCTCGACACATCCGCAGTCGCGGTTCGTCGGTCAGGTGGTGGCGCAGAAGCCCGGCCCTCAGGTGCGTCATGCCTTGCTGCGCGGCGAATTGAGTGTCTCGCACACCAACGGGACGAATGAGAGGCGCAGAGTGCCGCCGGGTGAGCTGATCTCCGTACTGGACGAGATCTTCGGCATCGAGCTCGATACCGAGGATGCCGCGCGGCTGCGTGCCCTGAGCGAGCAGAGCGAGCAGTCGCGTTGAGGTTCCGGCGGGGGAGTTGGTGCAGATCCTGGCTGATGTGTTTCGGAATCGAACTGAACGCCAAGGATTCGGTCGACCCGGTACGAGTGCACTCCGCAGGAGAGTGACCGGGGCCACGTTGCGCGCCGTACGATGGCGCGGTGCTGGTCAAGTGGATTCGCTGCACCGTGGTGGACCGTCGTGGGTTCGAGCGGGGACAGCGGAAGTGGGCGGGGCTGCTGGGTGAGCCGGGATTCCGGGGACAGGGCGGTGGGTGGAGCAGAGGGCGGCAGAATGTCGCGCATGTCTTCGGCTTCTGGGAGAGCCGGGCGTTCTACGACTCGTTCATGGCGCGCTCCCATGACCGGCTGGCGGCCGGCCAGTTTGGGACGTACAAGGACATACAGGTCAAACTGTTCGACTACCGCTTCGACGTGAAGACGGGGTTCGAGCCGCGGTTCACAGACGCGGACGTGGTGCGCGTCGCGCACTGCAGGGTCCGCGAGGACCGGGTCGAGCACTACGCGCTGATGCAGGAGAAGGTGTGGAACCCGGCCATGGCGGGGTCACCCGGGATGGTGCGCGGGTTGTTCGGGGAGGCGCCGGGGAGCGAGTTCCTGGTGATGTCGATGTGGCAGTCGGCGGCCGAGCACGGGAAGTACCGCAGGGAGCGGGTGGAGCGGCTGCTGCTGCGCGCGCAGACGGAGGCGGATGTCGCGGCGCTGGCCGGTGATGTGGTGGAGCTCGAGCCCTCGTGGACGGTCTGACGCCGGGCGCCGGCGCCGGCCGCTCCGACTACCGGCCACCACCCGCCTCACCGGCGAACGGTCACTGCGGGCCGCGGGCTCCGCTCGCCCCACCTGTGGTGGGCCACTGCGGGCCGCGGGCCCCCGCGTCGGCTGCGACCGGCCATCTGGTGCCCCGCCTCAGCTGCCGATACGCCGCGTGGACTCGGACCCGACTGCTCGACGCCGTCCGGACCGATCTACTGTCAAGACATGGCAAGACCGCGACGCATCGTCCTCGTCCGGCACGGCGAGTCGGAGGGAAATGCCGATGACACCGTGTACGAACGCGAGCCCGACCATGCACTGCCGCTGACGCCGACCGGCTGGGCCCAGGCCGAGGAGACGGGTGCACGACTGCGTGAGCTGTTCGGGCGCGAGCGCGTCAGCGTCTATGTCTCGCCCTATCGGCGGACCCATGAGACCTTCCGTGCCTTCGCACTCGACCCGGAGCTGGTACGGATCAGGGAGGAGCCCCGGCTGCGTGAGCAGGACTGGGGGAACTGGCAGGACAGGGACGACGTACGGCTGCAGAAGGCGTACCGGGACGCCTATGGACACTTCTTCTACCGCTTCGCGCAGGGCGAGTCGGGCGCGGATGTGTACGACCGCGTCGGGTCCTTTCTGGAGAGCCTGCACCGGAGCTTCGAGTCGCCGGACCATCCGCCGAACGTCCTTCTGGTCACGCACGGACTGACCATGCGCCTGTTCTGCATGCGCTGGTTCCACTGGTCGGTCGCGGAATTCGAGTCGCTGTCGAACCCGGACAACGCCGAGATGCGGATTCTGCAGCTCGGCGAGGACGGTCGCTACACGCTTGACCAGCCGTTCAAACGCTGGCGCACCCCTGAGCCGTACGGCGTCACCGGATAGAGTGGCGGGAAGATGACCGCTGACTCCTCTCGCGAACGGTGCTTCGAGCGCGCCCTGGACAGCCTGCGTGGACTGTCCGTGGGGGACGCCCTGGGCTCCCGGTTCTTCGTTCCCTCGAACTATCCGCTGGTGAAGCGGCGCGAGCTGCCACCAGGAACCTGGCAGTGGTCCGACGACACCGAGATGGCCTGCTCGGTGCTGGCCGTCCTCGCGGCCCACGACCGGGTGGACCAGGACGCGCTCGCCCGGTCCTTCGCCGAGCACTACGACGTCGATCGCGGCTACGGCCGCGCCGTCGGCCTGCTGCTCCGGCTGATCGGGGAGGGCGGCGACTGGCGCGAGCAGGCAGCCGCGCTCTTCAAGGGGCAGGGCTCGTGGGGCAACGGCTCCGCGATGCGTGTCGCACCGCTCGGCGCCTGGTACGCGGGCGATCCGGAGCAGGCCACGCACCAGGCCGAGATCTCCTCGTACACCACCCATCAGCACCGTGAGGCCGTGGTCGGCGCCATGGCCGTGGCGGCGGCTGCCGCGCTCGTCGCGGATCCGGACGGGCCGCCGGAGCCCGCGGACCTGCTCGACGGCGTCGTCGCACTGGTGCCGCGCAGCGCGGTGGGGGCGGGCCTGCGGCGGGCACGCGACATGCTCGACTACGGCGATGCCGTGACCGTCGCCGCCGTACTCGGCAGCGGCCGGCGCTCCAGTGCACATGACACCGTGCCGTTCGCGCTGTGGTCCGCCGCCCGTTCGCTCGGCGACTTCGAGAGTGTCTTCTGGACGACCGCCCAGGCGGGCGGTGACGTGGACACCACCTGCGCCATCGCCTGCGGAGTCGTCGCCGCGGGCAAGTCGGGGCAGCCCCCGGCCGACTGGCTGGAGCAGACCGAAGCCCTGCCGGAGTGGCTGCCAGACCGGTTGCGCTGAGCAGTTGACGTCGCAGGCGTGGCCGGGTCGTGGTCCGGTCTCGGCGGCGCCCCTGGGGAGTCGCCCCGGCACTTCGCCGCTAGCCTGTCCGTCACGTACTCCCAGCTGATCATCAGGAGAGTACGCAGACGAGACACCGGTCGTACGTCCGCCCTCCAGGCATGCGCGGCGATCCGGTCGGGAGGGGGTCCCGTGTCAGACGTACGGTCCACAGAGCCGTCGGTTTCCGAGCCCGGTCAGAGCAAGGAGCCGGAAGATCTTCCGCCGAACGAGCGTGCACGGATACGCCCCGGCTCACCGGCTCCCGTGCCCGCCGCGACGCTCTGGTCTGTCCTGGCCGCCGCTCTGCTCAGCGCACTTCTGCTGGGCGAGGGGCTGGGACTGAACCTGCTGATCGTGGCGGTGCCTGCCGCCCTCGCGGCGCACTTCGCGGCCCGCGCGGCAGGTCGCCGGCTCCGCCCCTGGACCCTTGCATGGGCGGTTGCCGGGCTCGCGCTGCTCGTCGTGCCGGTGCTGAGGGACGCGGGCTGGCCGACCGTTCTCGCGGTCGTCAGCGCGCTTGCGGCGGGATCCCTCGCGCTGCACGGCGGCCGTACCTGGCCGGGCGTACTTCTCGGTTCGCTCGGCCTGCTGGACTCGATCGTGCCGGGCATGGCCTGGGGATGGTCGGGAATGCGCGAGCGGGCGGGCAGCTCGCAGGGCCGCTGGGGCCCCGTGGTGCGTACGGTGGCGGTGGCCGCTGTGCTGCTCATCGTTTTCGGCGCGCTCTTCGCGGGCGCCGACGCCGCCTTCGCCGATCTGCTCGACGGGCTGATACCCGACGTCTCGGTGGCCGACGGCCCGTGGCGCTTCTTCCTGTTCGCTCTCGGTCTCGTGGGAGCGCTGGCTGCCGCGCACACCGCGGCCGCACCGATGCGCTGGGACCGCGTCACTGTGCGCCCCGGCCGGCCCCGTGCCCGCTGGGAGTGGGCGCTGCCGCTCATCGTGCTCGACCTCCTTTTCGCGGTCTTCATCGCCGTCCAGCTCGCGGTGCTCTTCGGCGGATACGAGAAGGTGCTGCGGGAGACCGGACTGACGTACTCGCAGTACGCACGCCAGGGCTTCTGGCAGCTGCTCCTGGCGACCCTGCTCACGCTGTTCGTGATCGCGCTCGCGCTGCGCTGGGCACCGCGCGACGGTGCCCGCGACCGCACCCTGGTCCGAGCCGTCCTCGGAACCCTGTGCCTGCTCACGCTCGTCGTGGTGGCGTCGGCGCTGCGCCGGATGGATCTGTACGTCGACGCGTACGGGTTTACGAGGCTGCGGGTTTCGGTGGCGGCGATGGAGTGGTGGCTCGGTCTGGTGATCGTCCTGATCATCGCGGCCGGGTTCTTCGGCGCGAAGTGGCTGCCGCGCGCCGTCGCCGCGAGCGCTGCGGCCGCCGTCCTCGTATTCGGCCTGCTGTCCCCGGACGGGATGATCGCCGAGCGGAACGTACAGCGCTACCAGAAGACCGGGAAAATCGACGTCAGTTACTTCGAGGGGCTGTCCGCCGACGCTGTTCCGGCCCTCGACAAGCTGCCGGAGCCGGTGCGCTCCTGCGCGCTCGACCATATTGCGAGGAACCTCGAGGACATCGACAAGCCCTGGTACGCAACCAGTTGGGGCGAGTCACGGGCACGGAAGATCCTGGCGGAACGGAAAGTCGACACCCATAGGTACGCGTGCGCCGAGGAAGACCGCCGACAGTACGACGAAGACGCCGAATTCGATCAGGAGGGCGAGATCGGGCCGTACGACTACAACAACTAGGGCGAACGACAACTGACGACTGAGAAAAAAGACGAGGTGCGGGCCGTATCCCCCGTGTACGGCCCGCACCTCGACCCTGCGCGGCGAGCGGCTCCGTGCTGCTCGCGGGTGGCGGCCGGCTCAGGCTCAGGCGGCGTGTGCGCCCGCGCCCGCCGACCCGCTGAGCGCCTCCAGGTCGCTCTTGCGTACCTTGATGACGAACAGCGCGGTCAACACGGCGAGTCCGACCAGACCCACCCCCGCCCAGAACGCCGTCGCGATGCCTTCGGCGAGCACTTGGTGCCCCCACGGCGGCGGCAGCTCGTGCGTCTTTGCGAAGGCTGCCTTCTGGGCCGGCGTCGAATCCGCCAGGAACGACGGAAGTTGACGCTTCGCCTCATCGCGGCTGGCGGTGCTGAAGAGCGTCATAAGAATCGACAGCCCCAGGGAACCACCCACCATCTGTGTGGCGTTGAGCAGACTGGAGGCGGCACCCGACTCATGCTGCGCCACGCCCGAGACTGCTGTGAGCGTCGCCGTCACGAACACCAGACCCATGCCGAATCCGAAGAGCAGCATCGGCCCCAGTACCCCGCCCAGATACGAGCTGCCCGGGTCCAGTGCGGTCAGCCACGCCATGCCGCTCCCGGTGAGCACCGCACCCGCGGCAAGGAACGGCTTGGGCCCGAGCTTCGGCAGCAACTTCGAAGAGATACCGGCGGCGGTCACGATCATCACCGTGACCGGGAGGAATGCGAGACCGGAGGCGATGGGGCTGTAGTCCAGCACGTTCTGCACGAACAGCACGATGAAGAAGAACATGCCGAACATCGCCGCGGCCAGGCTCATCATGATCAGATATGTGCCTGAACGGTTGCGGTCGGCGAACATCCGCAGCGGAGTGATCGGTTCCCGCGCCCGCCGCTCGGTCAGTACGAACGCAGTGAGAAGTACGACCGCCGCCGCGAAGGCACCAAGGGTGAGCTTGTCGGACCAGCCGTCCTCGGACGCCCGGATGAAGCCATAGACCAGGGACGCCATGCCCGCGGTCGAGGTGAGCGCGCCCGCGATGTCGAACCGGGCGGTGTGCCGCTCGGACTCGTTGATGAACACCGGCGCGAGGACAGCGATCAGAATGCCGATCGGCAGATTGACGTAGAACACCCAGCGCCAGTCCAGCCACTCGGTGAGCATGCCACCGGCGAGCAGGCCGATGGCCGCGCCACTGGCCGAGACCGCGGCGAAGATGCCGAACGCTCGGTTGCGCTCGGGGCCTTCGCGGAAGGTCGTGGTGATGAGCGCGAGCGCCGTGGGTGAGGCTATGGCGCCGCCGACGCCCTGGAGCGCACGGGCGGCGAGCATTTGCCAGGGCTCCTGCGCGACGCCGCACAGCAGCGAGGCGAAGGTGAAGAGCAGCACACCGAAGATGAACACTCTGCGGCGGCCGAGGATGTCGCCCGCCCGGCCGCCGAGCAGCAACAGCCCGCCGAAGGTGAGGGTGTAGGCGTTGACCACCCAGGACAGCTGGGTCGTGGTGAACTCAAGTGCCCCTTGGATGTGCGGGAGGGCGATATTCACAATGGTCGTGTCGAGGACCACCATGAGCTGCAGAGCGGCGATGACGGCGAGTGCGATGCCGGGGCGTCCCTGTCTGCGGGCCGCCCCTGGCTTGCTTGGAGCTGTTAACTGAGAGGTTGTCACTATGGGTCCCCCACAAGTGCGTTAGTGAACGCATCCGTTCACTGTCTTGTCCACCGTAGAGAATCCCCGTCAGTGAACGCAAGCGTTCACTGAACCTCCAGTCCCCAACGGAGAGATGAACATGGCCAATTCGCGCTGGACTGCCGCCGCAGAGGCGCCCCCGGTCTCGTTGCGCCGTCGAGGACCCGTGCTGGAACGCGCGATCCTCGAGGCCGCACTGGAGCAGTTGAGTACGGTCGGCTGGAGCGGGCTCACCATGGAGGGTGTCGCCTCCGGAGCCCAGACGGGCAAGGCCGCCGTGTACCGGCGCTGGCCGTCGAAGGAAGACCTCGTCGCCGACGCTCTGCAGTCCGGACTGCCGACGCTGGACGAAGCCGCCGACCACGGGAGCATTCGCCAGGACCTCTTCGAGCTCTGCCGACGCGTGCGGGATGCGATGTACTCGAGGGCCGGCTTTGCCATGCGTTCGGTACTTCACGAATGCGACACCACCACCGCCGAGCGGTTCCATGGTGTGATCGTGCGCGGTGTCATCGAGCCGTCGAACCGGCTCTTCCGCGAGGTGGTGTGCCGTGGCGTCACGCGTGGCGACGTACGCCCCGACATCACATCCGATCTGGTCCTCGAGGTGATTCCGGGCCTGATGATGTACCGCTCGAAGGTGTGCGGGAGCGAATGGCCCGACGAGGACATCGCCGAGATGATCGACCAGGTGATGGTGCCGCTGCTCCGCCCGCGCAGCGGCTGACTGCCGGGTACGGTCACTGATCCGAATCCGGGTGTCGCCGGCGGGGTCGGGCGGCGTAACCTTGCTGGCGCCATGCCCTACGAACCACCCACCCACACAGTCGAGCGCTCGATCAGAGCCACCACCGGCGCCAAGATCGTCGCAGGTGTCGACGAGGTCGGACGCGGTGCGTGGGCCGGTCCGGTCACGGTGTGCGCGGCGGTCACCGGACTGCGCAGGCCGCCCGCCGGACTCACGGATTCCAAGCTGATCACCCCGAAGCGCCGTACGGAGCTGGCCGGGCTGTTGGAGTCGTGGGTCACGGCGCATGCCCTGGGGCATGCCTCGCCGGAGGAGATCGATGAGCTGGGCATGACAGCGGCGCTGCGGCTGGCCGCCGTCCGCGCGCTGGATGCTCTTCCGGTCCGTCCGGACGCGGTCATCCTCGACGGCAAGCACAACTACCTGGGATCCCCTTGGCAGGTCCGTACGGTCATCAAGGGGGACCAGTCGTGCGTGGCGGTCGCGGCCGCCTCGGTGATCGCCAAGGTGCGCAGGGACGCGATGATGGGCGAGCTGCAGGGGGAGTTCGCCGACTACGGCTTCGACGCCAACGTCGGCTATCCCTCTCCCGTGCACAAGGCGGCGCTGGCACTGCTGGGGCCGACGCCCCACCACCGGCTCTCGTGGGCCTATCTCGACGCGCTGCCCCAGTGGCGGCATCTCAAGAAGGTCCGCCTCTCCGCGGAGACGGCCGAACTCGAAAGCGGGGGCCAGCTCGGCTTCGAATTCTGAACCCGCCCCCCATCAGGGCCTCGCACTTATGTGCCCACCCGCCGATGCTCGTCGCACCGGCATTTGATAGACATCCACTCATGCCTCTCATCCCCGAGGAGCCTCAGATTCACGAGAGCGCCCAGGGTCCCCGCGCCACTCCGGCCGCAGGCCGCACCGCGCCGACCCCCCGTCCCGTACCCGGCCCGCGATCCGCGGCCTCACCGCGTCCCGGACATCCGGGCCCCGGTTCCGCCCGGCCCGCGCCGCCGCGTACGCATACCTCCGCCGGGCAGTCCCAGCATTCCCGGCCGGAGAAGCCCGCAGGACCGCAGATCCAGCTGATCCCCGCCCCCGCGGACGGCGCGCTCGACGCCGCCGGCGAGGCGGTCGATCTGCTGCTCGACTCAGGCCGTGCCCCGGGCGAGGTCCTGGTGCTCACGACCGGTGAACAGCACCCCTGGGCGGCGCACGAGCTGTCCTTCGGCGATGCCGCCTACTGGGCCCAGCACGACGCCCGCGACGACGTCTTCTACGCGGACGCCGCTGCGGTTGATCAGGCCTCGGCCCGTCCCGTGGTGGTTGTCGCGATCAACGGTGGCGCCGACGACGAGGCCGCCCGCGCACTGCCGACGGCCCTGGCGAAGGCGACCGCGCTGCTGATCGTGTGCGGCGACCCCAAGAGGATCAACACCGTGCTCGGCGCGGGCATCTGAGCCACACGGGAATCACCGCCCGTCCGGCTTTCGCGGACCGTTCGGTTCTTGGGAACCGATCGGTCTTCGCGGACCGTTCGGTCCTGGCGGATCGATTCGTCTTCCTGGTCCTTCGGTCCCGGCGGACCGTAGGGCCTGCGGACCACAGGGGCCTTGCGGATCACTCGGCCCTTGGACCGCGGTCCGGTCGCGATCCGGCTGCCCAGGCCCTGGGCAGCCGGAAGGTGGCACCGTCAGCGAGCCGCCGTGCGCCGGAGCGCCTCAGTCGCGCCGCTCGCGGTGCGCAGCGGCAGCGGTTCACTGTCGGTCACGATGTCGGTGAGATCGCCGGGGGACGAAAGGGAGTTGGGCCGACGGCCGCCCCTGCCCTCGCCCAGCACCTGCCAGCCACCCCGGGTCAGCGTGATGTACGCACCACAGCGCAGCCCGTGCAGAGTGCACGCGTCCCGCAGCCCCCACATCCACGCCCCGTCCTCCTCCGTCCAACGCTCGTCGCCCTCGCGGCAGTAGAGGAGCACGGCGGTGCGTACGGGCGTGCGGCGACGCAGATCGTGCGGAATGACCCGGCGAAGATGGGCCAGCAGCACGTTGCGAAACTCCCAGCCGTCCACGGGCGCGGAGCGCCGGGCGAATGAAGCACTGGCCGTGAGTCTTTCCTCATGGTCGAGCACTGCGACGACGGCGGACGCCGGCGTCAGCCGGTGCCGGGTGTGCAGTCCGCTGACCACCTCGCGGGGGTTGCGCAGCAGCGGGATCCCCGCCGCCGCCCACTCGGCGGGCTCGAGCATTCTGGCGAGGCGGCTGGCCGAGTTGGCTGCCGTGCTGAGCGAAGTGGCTGCGGACGGGGCGAATCCGAAGGTCACGGTCCTCCCTTCGCATTCGCGCCCGCAGTGCGGGCAGGGTCGGGTGAGGGCGCACCGCAGCATGGCCCTTTCGGACCGCGAACGGGCCGCGCGGGGAGCATTCCAATTCTTGCTGCCGCGTCGGCGTGCGGCAACGAGCAATTTGGCGGCACCGGCAGGAATCGGCGGGTATGACGCTCATATCCCTGCCCTATCTCTGCCCAGTTGCACCTCCGATGCCCCCTCAAGTCATGTCTGAACCGCAAGGACCAGCGGAAACACCCCCTTGGCGCCGGACCTGCGCAGCAACCGCGCCGCCACGGCCAGAGTCCAACCGCTGTCCGAAAGGTCATCCACGAGCAGTACGGGTCCGTCGGCCGCGACCAGCGCCTCGGCCAGCCGGGGCGGCACGGCGAACGCCTCGTGCAACCCCCGTACTCGCTGGGCGCTGTTGGTGCGCGAGATCCGTGCGTCCAGCGCCTCGGGCACGTACTCGACGGTCCCGAGCAACGGCATCCGGCCGACCTCGGCGATCCGGGCACCGAGGGATCCGACCAGCTGGGGCCTGCCGTGCGAGGCGACGGTGACCACACCGGCCGGCCGCAGCGGCGCATCCGGGGCACCGGATGCCCATCCGCCAGGACCCTTCGCCCAGTCGGCAAGAACCGTCACCACAGCCTTCACCACATCGTCCGGAACCGGACCGTCCGAAGCCTGTGCCGCGAGCATCGGGCGGAGCCTGTTGCCCCAGCCGATGTCGGAGAGCCTGCCCAGTGCCCGGCCCACGAAGGGCTGCTCCGCTTCCGGGATTCGGCCCTTGAGACTGACGCCCACCGCCGCCAGCCCGGTCGGCCACATCTTTCGGGGCTCCACTTCCACACCAGGCCTGCTCAGCTCCCCGCGCGCGGCGTCCAGGGCCGCGACGGAGACCTTGTCGCTGAATCGGGCACCCGAGCAGTTGTCACAGCGCCCGCAGGGAGCCGCTTCCTCGTCGTCCAACTGCCGCCTCAGGAACTCCATCCGGCAGCCTGTCGACCGCGCGTAGTCACGCATCGCCTGCTGCTCGGTCTCCCGCTGCCGCGCGACCCACGCATAGCGCTCGGAGTCGTACGACCAGGGCTCACCCGTGGTCGTCCAACCGCCCTTCACCCGGCGCACTGCTCCGTCCACGTCGAGCACCTTGAGCATGGTCTCCAGCCGGGTGCGGCGCAGCTCGACAAGCGGCTCGAGTGCCGGCAGCGAGAGCGGCCTGCCGGCCCGCCCCAGCACATCGAGCGTGCGCCGCACCAGCTCCTCGGGCGGGAAGGCCACCGAGGCGAAGTACTGCCAGATCGCCTCGTCCTCCCGGCCCGGCAGCAGCAGTACCTCCGCGTGCTTCACGCCGCGCCCCGCACGGCCCACCTGCTGGTAGTACGCGATGGGGGACGAAGGCGAGCCCAGGTGCACGACGAATCCGAGATCGGGCTTGTCGAAGCCCATGCCGAGCGCGGACGTGGCGACCAATGCCTTGACGCGGTTGGCCAGCAGATCCTCCTCGGCCTGCTGCCGGTCGGCGTTTTCCGTGCGGCCGGTGTACGAGGCCACCGTGTGCCCGCAGTGCCGCAGATACGCGGTGACCTCCTCGGCAGCCGCGACCGTGAGGGTGTAGATGATCCCGGAGCCGGGCAGCTCGCCGAGGTGATCGGCCAGCCAGGCCAGCCGGGTCGCGGCATCGGGAAGCTGGAGCACGCTCAGGCTGAGGCTCTCCCGGTCCAGCGCGCCGCGCAGCACGAGCGCGTCCGTGCCCGCCCCTGTGCCCAGCTGCTCAGCCACATCCGCGGTGACGCGGGCATTGGCGGTCGCGGTGGTGGCGAGTACCGGCACTCCGGCCGGCAGCTCCGCCAGCATCGTGCGCAGCCGGCGGTAGTCGGGCCGGAAGTCATGGCCCCAGTCGGAGATGCAGTGCGCCTCGTCCACCACCAGAAGCCCGGTGGCGGCGGCCAGCTTGGGCAGCACCTGGTCGCGGAAGTCCGGGTTGTTGAGCCGCTCGGGGCTGACCAGCAGCACATCCACCTCGCCCGCGGCCACTTCGGCCTGGACCGTGTCCCACTCCTCCGTGTTGGAGGAGTTGATGGTCCGGGCCCGGATGCCGGCTCGCGCCGCCGCATCCACCTGGTTGCGCATGAGCGCAAGCAGGGGAGAGACGATCACGGTCGGGCCGCTGCCGCGCTCCCGCAGCAGCGAGGTCGCGACGAAATACACCGCCGACTTGCCCCAGCCGGTCCGCTGCACGACCAGCGCCCGGCGCTTGTCGGCGACGAGTGCCTCGATCGCCCGCCACTGGTCCTCGCGCAGCCGGGCGGTGCCGGTGGTGTCCGAGACGAGGCGCGCGAGGACGGAGTCGGCCGAGGCCCTGAGCTCTGCGGGATCTGCGAGGTCTGCGTTGGTCATGACCCCATGCAACCCGATGACGCCGACAATGCGCGAACGCGGCCGCCAGGCTGTGGATAACTTTATCCACAGGGGTCGCGGGGCTGGAGCCGCCGCGAGACCGTCGAGCCATGAACAAGCACCACGAACCCAGCGGTCAGGCCGACGAGCAGCAGATCACGCTGCGCGGCCCCGCCGAACTGGCCGACGCCCTCCCGTACATGATGGGCTTCCAGCCGACCGATTCCATCGTGCTCGTCGCGCTGCACGGCAGCAGCGGCCGCTTCGGCGGGCGGCTGCGGCTCGGCATCCCGCCCTCGCCGCGGGAGTGGTCGCCCGTGGCCGAACAGCTCGTCGAGTGTCTGATCGAGGGCAGCGAGCGCAGGGGCTCCCGGCCCGACGGCATTGTCGTCTTCCTCTGCCAGGATCCGGGCGAGGGCGAGACGAGCCGCCGGGTGATGGAGCGGCTGCGTCCCCTCGCGCAACGGCTGCGGACCGCCTGCGGCACCTTCGACGTGCCTGTCTACGAGGCGCTCTGCATCTCCGAAGGCCGCTTCTGGTCCTACTGCTGCCCCGATTCACGCTGCTGTCCGCCCGAAGGCAATGCGCTGGCGCTGCCGGGCACCTCGGTGATGGCCGCGGCCGCCGCCTACGCAGGCATCCAGGTGCGCGGATCCCTTCGGCAGATGGAGGGCCGGCTCGCGCCCATGACGACTCCCGCCGCGGCCGGCCAGGAGAAGGCACTGGACACCGCGGGCGCCGCGCTGGTGCCCAGGATTCTGGACGGGGTGGGACGGGAGGAGGTCGCCGCGGAAACTCTCGCGCTGGCCCGCCGACTGATGACACGCATCGCTGAGACACCGCGCTCCGGGGGCTGGGCCGAGACGGATGCCGCCGATGACCGGCTCATCACGGATGACGAAGCGGCTGCCGTGATCCTCGGTCTTCAGGACAGGGACACCCGCGACCGGGCCGCGGAATGGATGGAAGGGGCGGACGCGGATCCCGCCCTGCGTCTGTGGCAGGCGCTCGCCCGCCGCTGCGTCGGGCCCTACTGCGAGCATGCGGCCGCACCGCTCACCCTCGCCGGCTGGGTGGCCTGGTCGAGTGGTGACGAACCAGGAGCGCGGGTGGCTCTCGGCCGGGCCCTGCGCGTCGACCCCGAGTACGTCTTCGCCCGTCTGCTGCACCAGGCCTGCAACGAAGGCCTGGATCCGGAGACCCTGCGCAGTTGTCTGCGCCAGGCACGCGGCTCACGGGAGTCATCCGGGACCAGCAAGGCAGAGGGCCGCCCACATCGACCGCGTCCTCGGCGGGTCGGGCAACGGGTCGGGCCGCGCGTCGGCAGGAAGGGCCTACCGCCCGCCGGGGCGGCCCCCGCGAGTGCGCCGGCGGGCAATCGCGGCCGGGGGAGGAGCCGCAGTGGGCAACGCGGCACAAGGAGCGGACGATGACGCCCGTGACCTGGGCACCCGTGCCGCCGTTCATCGTCGTGTCGTCGTCGCACGACCCGCGCCGTCGCATTCGCAGCGGCTGTCCGGAGCGCACGGAAGGCACAGCAGACCACCCATGGCCCTCACCGCCCCCCGCCCGCCTCACCTGCCGCAGCTGGGACGCAGCTCCGGATCCGGTCCAGCGCCGTCCTGGGCCGGACGGCCGGGGGATCTGCCGCCGGTGCACAACATGCTCATCTGTGTCGCCCTCCCGCGCCTGGCGATCTCCCCCGGGCACGGCCAGCTCACGGGGACCGGGCTCGAAGGCGTCTACCAGTCCGGCCGGCGGCTGCTCTCCCGCTGCCAGTTGCGGGTCGCCGGGCGCGAACCGGTTGCGATGCAGGGCGGATTGGTCTCCGCAGACCGCGCCAGGTTCATCGGGGTGCTGCGGATGCCCGCCGGCACAGGACCCGACCCGGGAGTCTCCGTGGAGCGTTTGCGCGACGCAGACGGCACGGAACGAATCACGCTGCGCAGCTCGGTGGGGAGGGCTCTCAGGCTTCCGGTGGAGATCGCACTGGGCACCGACCTCGCGAGTCTGGGCGCGGTCGCGGCCGGGCGACCCGGTCCTGAGCTGCGTGCAAGCGTCCATGACTCGGGCATGCGCTGGTCCGCGGGCCCGGACGCCCACAGCGTCGTCACCGCGGATCCGCCGCCGAAGGACGCCCTGGCCTCCGCGGGGATACTGCGCTGGGACCTTGAGCTCGCACCCGGCGCCTCCCGCACCATCGAGCTGCGCGTCCGCTCCAAGCGCCCGGCCCGGTCGTCCGGCCGGACGGGCAGTCGACCCTTCTCCGAAGCGTGGGCGGAGGGGGACGACCCCCGGCTGCAGGCGCTGTTCGCTGCCAGCCTGGGCGACCTCAAGGCGCTGCTGTTGCGAGACCCCGGAGGATCCGCGGACGTATACCTGGCCGCGGGCGTCCCCTGGCGCTGTGGGCCTGCCCCTGCTGAGGCACTGTGGGCCGCGAGGATGGCGCTCCCGCTCTCCACCCGGCTCGCCGCGGCCACCCTGCGCACGGTGGCCCGCACCCAACTGCTGGGTCCAGGGCCGGACTTCGGGCGCATCCCCGGCCCGCTGAGGGACGCGGGTCCGCATCTCCCGCCGCGTTGTACGGGCGTGGAGGCGACACTCGCCTTCCCGGCGGTCCTCGCGGAGGCATGGCGCTGGGGGTTGCCGGAGCGGGAGCTGGCGGGGCTGCTGCCGGTCGCGGAGCGCTGTCTGCTGTGGCTGCGGCGAGCCGCGGGCGCACAGGGAATCCTGTCCGAGCCGGGCCCGTCCGGAGTGCAGTGCGCCGAGACGCAGGCACATGCCCATCGGGCGGCGCTGCTGGGTGCCGATCTGCTGGAGGCGTCCGGCCGTCCCGGAGCCGACGTCTCGCGTGAGTGGGCGGGAGCGCTGCGGGGGCGCTTCCGGGAGCGCTTCTGGATCGACGACGGGACCGGCGGCCGTCCCGCGTTGGCGCGGCTGGCCGACGGCCGGCCCCTGCCTCATCTGGGGGCCGGCGCCGCACATCTCCTCGACACGGGACTGCTCGGCGGGGGACAGCTCGCCCAAGGTCTGCTGGACAAGGTGCAGACCGGACAGCTGGCCGTGCTGCTCGGTGGCCCCACAGTGGACTCCGGCTGGGGACTGCGCAGCCTGGGGACGAAGGAGCGTGGACACAACCCGTACGGCCACCGCGCCGGAGCCGTACGGGTGCACGACACGGTCGTCGCCGTTGCGGGGCTGGCCGGCGCCGGATACGAAACGGAAGCAGTGCCCCTGCTGCGTGGCATCCTCGACGCTGCCGAGGCATTCAGGTACCGGTTGCCCGAGATGTACGCCGGGGAGCAGCGCACGGCGGGAAGCGTGCCTGTGCCGCACCCCGCCGCGTGCCGGCCGGCGGCCCTGCCCGCGGCGGCCGGCATCCACCTTCTGGCGACCCTCGCCGGGATCCGCCCCGACACGCCCGCGGGAACGGTCGCGCTGCATCCCGTGCGCTGCGCTCCCTTCGGTGCCGTACAGCTGTCCGGGCTGTGCGTCGCCGGGGAGCCGTTCGCCGTGCGGATCAGCAGGCTCGGCCTCGGGATGGTCGAGGAGGCCGCCGACGGCCTTCAGTTGGGGGTGTGAGCCGGGGCCCTGGGCGGGGCGGGGAAGCCGATGAAGAAAGAGTCGCCGCAGGTGGCGAAGGGAGTGTTTATCGTCAGGCAGACGACTATGATCACGGCATGTCTCCCTACGACCCGTCGGCCTATCCGCCCTTTGCTGTCACCGTCGACCTGGTCGTGCTCACCGTGCGTCGGCATGCGCTCTGTGCGTTGGTGGTACGCCGCGGAGAGCCGCCGTTCCAGGGCCGGTGGGCCCTGCCAGGCGGGTTCGTCAGGGGCGACGAGGATCTGGCGGCGGCGGCAGCGCGCGAGCTCGCCGAGGAGACCGGGCTGTGTGCGCACGACCCCGCGTCCCCGGCGCCTGGCAACGGCGCGCATCTCGAGCAGCTTGCCACCTACGGAGACCCCAAGCGGGATCCGCGAATGCGGGTCGTCAGCGTCGCGCACCTCGTGCTCGCACCCGACCTCCCCGCCCCCCGGGCGGGCGGGGATGCCAATAGTGCGCGCTGGGCCCCGGTCGAGGATCTCCTGGGCCAGGAGAACGGGTTCGGCCGCGAGGGCGAGCAGGCCGCCCCGCTCGCCTTCGACCATGCGCGCATCCTGGCCGACGGGGTGGAGCGGGCCCGCTCCAAGATCGAGTACTCGTCGCTGGCCACGGCCTTCTGCCCGCCCGAGTTCACGGTCGGCGAGCTGCGCCGGGTGTACGAGGCGGTATGGGGCGTCGCGCTCGACCCGCGGAACTTCCACCGGAAGGTGACCGGCACCCCGGGGTTCCTGGTGCCCGCGGGCGGGACCACGACCCGTCAGGGGGGCCGTCCTGCACAGCTGTTCCGCGCGGGTGGTGCCACCCTGCTGAACCCTCCGATGCTGCGTCCGGAAGTCTGACCGCGGCTTGATCAAGAGCCCTGTCAGAGCTCGGCCAAGAGCTTGATCGAGAGCTCGGCCAATTGCCCGATCACGAGCTTGACCGAGAGCTCGATCGGGGGCTGACACCCGGGGCCGGCCCGCTGCGCAAAAAGTCCTAAATGTCGCGTTATCTTGCTGCAGTATCCGCAGTCTCCGCGTCTTGCTGCGGTATCCGCCCTGCCGCCGAGCGGTCTCACCTTCCGCGAGAGAAGCGATGCTCCAGGCCATCGGACTGACCAGCACCCGCCGCCGAAACCTCCCGCCGGCCGTCGACGATCTCACCTTCGAGGCCCCGTCCGGCAGCGTCACGGCCCTCCTCGGCTGCGCCGGCTCCGGAAAGACGACGGCTCTGCGTCTGATGCTCGGACTCGAATCCGGCCGGGGCGTCACCTACTTCCGCGGAAACCCTCTCCACCGCATCGCCCACCCCGCCCGCGAGGTCGGAGTGCTCCTCGGCGACGTACCGGGCCATCCGGCGCGGACCGCCCGGGGGCAGCTCCGTATGCTCTGCGCCGCGACAGGGGCGCCCGCCTCCCGCGCGGACGAGGTGCTCGAAGTCGTCGGCCTTGCCGGTCTCGGTGGCCGGCGTCTCGGCACGCTCTCCCTCGGGATGGACCGCCGACTCGGGCTCGCCTCCGCCCTGCTCGGCGACCCCCAGGCGCTGATCCTCGACGAGCCCGCGAAGGGGCTCTCGCCCCGCGAGAACAGCTGGCTGTACGGGCTGCTGCGCGCCCACGCGGCGCGCGGTGGCACGGTCCTGTGCACCACCGGCGACCCCAAGGAGGCTGCCCGGCTCGCCGATCGCGTCGTCACCCTCGACGCGGGACGCCTCGTCGCCGACCAGGACGCCGCCGCCTTCTCCCGTACCAGGCTCCGCCCCCGCGTGGCCGTTCGTACCCCGCACGCCGCGCGGCTGGCCGTCGTCGTCGCCCGTGAGGCGCGCGCCGCCCAGCGCTCGGTCGAGGTTGTCACCGAGACGAGCAACCTCCTCTCCGTCTACGGCAGCAGCTGCGCCGAGATCGGCGAAACCGCCTTCCGGCACGGCGTACTCGTCCATCGGCTGGCCGACGAAGTCGGCGACACCGGCCCTGCGCCCGGTCCCCTGCGGGACCAGCCCGCATCCAAGCCCGCCCCTCTGCGGCCCGTGTCCAAGCCCGCCCCTCTGCGGCCCGTGTCCGAGCCCGCCCCTCTGCGGCCCGTGTCCGAGCCCGCGTCCGGGCAGCAGCCCCTGTCCGCATCCGCCCCCCAGCAGGAGTGGCCCGCATCCGCGCCGGCCCCCCAGCAATCCGCCCCCGACGAAACCCACCCCGCCCGTCCGGTTCCGCGCGCCGACCAGCGACCCGACTCACTTCCGCCGCCACCGCGCCCCGTACGCAGCCCCCTGCGCCCCCTGCGCTACGAACTTTGCCGTCTTCTCGGAGTCCCCACCGTCCTGCTCGTCGCAGCCGCCGTGCTCGTCGCCTCCGCCGCCCTCTGCGTGCTCCTGGCCCGTACCGACGACACCCCGCTGCCCACCCTGCTCGTCGCCTGGCCCGAGTTCCTTCCGCTGCCGCCCGCGGCCTTCGGCGCCGGACTGCTCGGAGCGCTCAGCTTCGGCGAGGAGTTCCGCTACCCCGCGCTCGCCGCCGCCCGTGGCACCGTGCCCCGCCGCCTGGGTCTTCTCCTCGCCAAACTGGCGGTGACCGCCGCCGCAGCCCTGCTGCTGGCGCTCCTCGTAGCGGTGGCCGACGTCCAGGCCCTTCGGCTTGTGTACGGGAGCCATTCGACGACCGTCCCCGACAACTGGCCGGCTCTGGCGGCCCGTTGGGCCGGCCTCTCCGTGGGCTGCGCCTGGGCCGGACTGCTCGCCGCCGGCGTCTTCAGGGTCACTGCCGCCGGCGTGGCAGCGGTACTCGCCGTACCGGTTCTCATCGTCCCCCTCGTACAGAAGGGGCTCGTCGCGCCGTCCGTTCGATCGATCGCGGGCCTCCCGGGCAGGCTGCGCGAGCAGACCTGGGTGCAGTTCCCGCGGCAGGCGGACGACTTGCTCATGGCCGCGGTCCATGTCCTCGCCCAACCTGTCGGTGCGGCGCTTACGTTGTCATTGTCGGTCCTGATCTGCGCATATCTGGTCACGAGCCTTCGGCGCAGCGCTCGTTGGTGATCATGATCGGCCGGGACGCGGTGAACCGCTGACAACTCCGTTGAGTGCGCCCGTTTCTTTCCGATAAGGCGTCAATTGCGGGGCGGGCGCCGATCACCCTTTCGTGTGCTTTTCACCAAAGACCTCAAGGGCCGCCGGAGCCAGGCCGACAAAGGATGCGTGAGTACCCTTGCGCACACCATGATGACCGCCGCCCGCCCCGCCGACTCCGGCCTCGTCGGCCCGGGCGAACTCGACCGATACCCCTACGCGGAGTCGCCCGGCGCCGACCGCGTCGGGCCCAGCCCGTGGGACGGCTCCGACCCCGAGTTGGGCCGGGTCGGCCGCCGCGCGACAGGAAGCCGGGGCCGCGGACTGCACGGCCAACTCGTCCAGCAGCTTGGCCAGATGATCGTCTCCGGAGACCTCGGCGCCGACCGTCCGCTCGTGCCCGAGGAGATCGGCCAGCGCTTCGAGGTCTCCCGCACCGTCGTGCGTGAGTCGCTCCGCGTCCTCGAGGCCAAGGGCCTGGTCAGCGCCCGCCCCAACGTCGGCACCCGGGTCCGTCCGGTCAGCGACTGGAACCTGCTCGACCCCGACATCATCGAATGGCGTGCCTTCGGTCCGCAGCGGGACGACCAGCGCCGGGAGCTGAGTGAGCTCCGCTGGACCATCGAGCCCCTCGCTGCCCGCCTTGCCGCAGGTCACGGCCGTGAGGACGTCCAGCAGCGGCTCGGCGACATGGTCGAGATCATGAACCACGCGCTCGCTCAGAGTGACGGGATCACCTTCTCCCGTGCGGACGCGGAGTTCCACACGCTGCTGATCCAGCTCGCGGGCAACCGCATGCTGGAGCACCTCTCGGGGATCGTCGCCGCGGCCCTCCAGGTCTCCGGCGGCCCGGTCACCGGCTGTGACCGCCCTACCGAGGTCTCCCTGGCCCACCACGCGCGGATCGCCGACGCCCTCGCCGCCGGCGACTCGCACGCCGCCGAGTCGGCCATGCGTCAACTGCTCACTGTCCACCCGGAGGTGGAGCGAGTCGTGCCCGCGCCGCGCGAGCACTGACCGCCGGGCGCGGTGGGGAGTACGGAGGCGTACGCATCGTGTGTCGCCGGATTCCACGGGGGTCCGGCGGCACGATTATGTGGTGAACGCCCCCATATTGCCGTTTCGTCGCAAACGGGGTGTGACTCGGGCCACGTGGATTGGGCGTAACACTCCTCGAAACAGCGCGATGACCTAAGAGGTGACAGCCGAGGAGGGAATACAGCCGCCACTCAGGGCGCTGTGCAAGTCCGAGGTTCAGCCCGCGCCACCGGCACATCCGCAGCCGGCTGGTCGTCGGCTCCGGCCCGATCACGGGCGGGGCCGGAAGCCGTTTCCATCGTTCCGAGAGGTTGTTCGTGTCGGCCAGCACATCCCGTACGCTCCCGCCGGAGATCGCCGAGTCCGAGTCTGTGATGGCGCTCATCGAGCGGGGAAAGGCTGATGGGCAGATCGCCGGCGATGACGTGCGTCGGGCCTTCGAGGCTGACCAGATTCCGCCAACCCAGTGGAAGAATGTTCTGCGCAGCCTCAACCAGATCCTCGAGGAAGAGGGTGTGACGCTGATGGTCAGTGCCGCGGAGTCGCCGAAGCGCGCCCGCAAGAGCGTCGCTGCGAAGAGCCCGGCAAAGCGCACCGCCACCAAGACCGTCGCGGCCAAGACCGCCACGGCGAAGACCGTCGCGGCCACCGCGGCGCCGACGGCCGAGACCGTCGACGTCCCGGCCGACGAGGTCTCGGAGACCGCGCCTGCCAAGAAGGCGGCCGCCAAGAAGACGGCGGCCAAGAAGACGGCGGCCAAGAAGACCGCCGCCAAGAAGACCGTGGCCAAGAAGACCGCGGGCAAGAAGGACGCCGACGAGGCCGCCGAGGGCGAAGAGCTGCTCGACGAGGTCCAGCCCGGCGCCAAGGGTGACGAGGAAGAGGCCGAGGGCGAGAGCAAGGGCTTCGTACTCTCCGACGACGACGAGGACGACGCGCCCGCTCAGCAGGTCGCCGTTGCCGGCGCCACCGCCGACCCGGTCAAGGACTACCTCAAGCAGATCGGCAAGGTTCCCCTCCTCAACGCAGAGCAGGAGGTCGAACTCGCCAAGCGCATCGAGGCCGGCCTGTTCGCCGAGGACAAGCTGGCGAACTCCGACAAGCTGGCGCCGAAGCTCAAGCGCGAGCTGGAGATCATCGCCGAGGACGGCCGCCGGGCCAAGAACCACCTGCTGGAGGCCAACCTCCGGCTGGTCGTCTCGCTGGCCAAGCGCTACACCGGCCGCGGCATGCTCTTCCTGGACCTGATCCAGGAAGGCAACCTCGGTCTGATCCGCGCGGTCGAGAAGTTCGACTACACCAAGGGCTACAAGTTCTCCACGTACGCCACCTGGTGGATCCGTCAGGCGATCACCCGCGCCATGGCCGACCAGGCCCGCACCATCCGTATCCCGGTGCACATGGTCGAGGTCATCAACAAGCTCGCGCGCGTGCAGCGCCAGATGCTCCAGGACCTGGGCCGCGAGCCCACCCCGGAGGAGCTGGCCAAGGAGCTCGACATGACCCCTGAGAAGGTCATCGAGGTCCAGAAGTATGGTCGTGAGCCGATCTCGCTGCACACCCCCCTCGGCGAGGACGGCGACAGCGAGTTCGGTGACCTGATCGAGGACTCCGAGGCGGTCGTGCCGGCTGACGCGGTCAGCTTCACGCTTCTGCAGGAGCAGCTGCACTCGGTGCTCGACACCCTGTCCGAGCGTGAGGCGGGCGTGGTCTCCATGCGCTTCGGTCTCACCGACGGCCAGCCGAAGACCCTGGACGAGATCGGCAAGGTCTACGGCGTGACGCGTGAGCGCATTCGTCAGATCGAGTCCAAGACCATGTCCAAGCTGCGCCACCCGTCGCGTTCCCAGGTGCTGCGCGACTACCTGGACTAGGTCCAACCCCTACCGACGCCCCTGACCTGCGAACCTTGCGGGTCGGGGGCGTTTCTGTTGCCTGCACAGCGCTCCTAGTCCAGATATTTCATTCGGTGGGAGTACCCTCGGGCGGCATGAACGGCCAATCGGACATACGTGCGCTTCTGGGCTCCTGGACTCTTCACCTGGCCGCCGAGCGAAAGAGCGCCCAGACGCTCAAGACCTATGGCGACGGCGTCCGTGCCTTCCTGCGCTGGTGCGAGGCGACCGGCACTGCACCCACCCTCGACCGGCCTACGGTGAACGCCTTCGTATCTGCACTGCTGGACAGCGGGGCCGAGCCCGCGACGGTCAGGTCACGCCAGCTCGCCGTCCGTCGGTTCTCGGCATGGCTGGCCGAGGAGGGCGAGACCGACAACGATGAACTGGTCGGTCTCAAGCCGCCGAAGCTGGATGTGAAGGTGATCAACGAACTGGGCGACGACCAGCTCCGGGCTCTGATCAAGGCGTGCGGCGGGAGGGAGTTCCGCGACCGGCGGGACGAGGCGCTCGTCCGGCTCATGATCGAGACCGGGGCCCGTGCCGGAGAGGTCGTGGCGATGGCTGTGGCCGACGTGGATCTGAGGGCGGGCGCCGCGGTCATCCGCAAGGGCAAGGGCGGCAAGGGGCGCACGGTGCCCTTCGGCGCGCAGACCGGCCGCGCCATCGACCGGTACCTCAGGCTCCGGCGGTCGCACCAGCTCGCCGACACGCCCGCGCTCTGGCTCGGCGACCGGGGGAAGGGCTTCAGCTACGACGGCCTGTACGTCGCCCTGAAGGGCCGGGCGGAGCTGGCTGGTATCGATGGCTTCCACCCCCACCGGATGCGCCACACTGCGGCGTCCAGATGGCTGGCGGCCGGTGGCAGCGAGGGCGGGCTGATGGCCGTTGCCGGATGGACGCGGCGGGACATGCTGGACAGGTACACGCGGGCATCGTCGGAGCGTCGTGCAGCGGAAGAGGCCCGACGGCTCAATCTGGGGGATCTGTGAGAGGTAGCTTAATCCGCCGGTCCCGCGGCTGCCGGACGACTGCATCCCTGTAGGCGTCCCGGATCCTGGCGTACCGCACCGGGATGTCCGCGCCGCACTTCTTGTTGCACAGGAACCGCATGGGCTCGTTCGCAACCATCCGATAGGGCATGTCCCGCCTGCCCGATGACCCTGACGCCGGGACCATCCAAATAGGAACCCGTTCTGTTCCGTAGGCGTCGCCAAGAGTCCGTTCGCATTTCCTGCAAAGGAATCGCACCGTGACCCGGCGATCACGGCTGAACATCTTGCGGGCTGATCGCCCGAAGTCCCACACCACGAGCGCAATGCTACAGTTGCGCGGAAATCCTTCATCGCCGCACAGGCGACTGGACCGGAGAGGGACTCCAGCAGAAACCCTCCCATGCGCCCGCCCCTCAAATGGGGACGGTGGAGCGCTGGGAGAAGAATGCCCGACCCTCTGACCGAGCGCACCGGCCTGAATGCCGGGCAGCGCCGGCTCCGCGCCCAGATCGCAGCAGACACCCTCTGGTCCAAGACCGAAGATCCCTCTGCCCACACAGCGCCTGCCAGGGCTGCCTTCAACGACCGCTTCGAGCGTGAGGTCGACCCGGACGGCAGCCTGACCTCCGCCGAGCGCGCCCGCCGCGCCGAGTACGCACGCAAGGCGTACTTCGCCCGGCTCGCCCTGAAGTCCTCTCAGGCCCGCGCCGCCAAGACCGCTGCCCGCCGCACCGCCAAGGGCGGAGGTAGCGAAGATGCTGCATAACAGCACCGGAGGCGCCGCCCACGGCCAGGGCAACGGCTCCGCAATGATCATCAACCAGGCGTCGGTTTCGATCCTCACCAGGATAACGCCGATGGCTGCCGCCATCAGCTGCGCCGCCGAGCGTGGCTGGCGGGTGATCCCTGCGCGGCGGGGAAGCAAGCACCCGATCCCCACCGCATGGCAGGACCGCGCCACTACCGACGTCGCCACCATCGCGCGTTGGTGGACGCAGCGCCCCGACGCCAACGTCTGCATCGTCACTGGGCAGGCGTCGAACCTTTGGGTTTTGGACATCGACGACAAGAACGGGGCCGGTGGATCGACCACCCTCGCCGACCTGGAGCGCCGGTACGGAGAACTCCCGCTGACGTACGCCGTAGGCACCGGGAGTGGTGGCGTCCACTACTACTGGACCTGGCAGGGCGTCGACTTCGACCTCGGCAACTCCGCTGGCAAGCTCGGCCCCGGCCTGGACACTCGGGGCAACGGGGGTCAGGTTGTCGCACCCCCGTCAAGGGCCGACGACCCCGCTCACACCATGGCGTATGTCGTGCTCGATCCTCGGCTGCCTGTCGCTGCGCCGGCGTGGCTCCTCGGCCTGCTGCGGCCCGCGCCGAGGCCGGTGGCGTCACCGCCGTCGTCCGGCTGGCCCACGGGCGTGGCCGGCATCCTCGGATGGCTCGCCAGGGTGCAGCCCGGCAACCAGGACCCCGCGCTGTGCTGGGCGGTCCGGGCGCTCAAGGACGACGGTCTGAGCCCGCAGGATGTCGGCGACCAGCTGCGGCCGGTCGTCTTTGCCTGGCCCTGCTCGCGGGAGCCGTGGACCGAACGCGACATCGAGCGGCATCTGCGCTCTGCATACCGGGGGGTGGCCGGATGAGTACCCCTGACGAATTCATGGGCAGTGGCGCGTCCGAAGCGGCACCCGACCTGTGCGCGCACGATCAGCTGAAGGGGAAGTGCGTGCGTCCGGGCTGCCCGGACGGCGTCGGTACCGCTCCGGCCGCCGAGAAGGTGAGTGCGCTCATCCTCCCCAACGAGTTCTGGGAGGCCCGCAAGATCCTCGGACTGATCCGGCAGGCGGCCCACGCACGGATGTGCTCGGCGGACGCGGTGCTGCTCGCCCTGCTCGCCCGCGTGTCGGGCATGGTGCCGCCCGAGGCCCGCGCGGATGCCGGTCTCGGACAGGCGTCCTTGAACCTCTTCGCCGCGCTGGCTGGCCAGCCCGGCACAGGCAAGTCGGTCTCGCACCGGGCCGCGCAGGACCTGCTGCCCGCGCCGGTGAGGCTCGGTGACTGGTGGCCCGACGGTGCGCCGCTTGGGTCCGGCGAGGGGCTGGCCGAGCTGTTCATGGGGACGGAGAAGCGGCCGACCGGCGAGACTAACAAGGACGGCACGCCGAAGATGTCCGCTCAGCACGTGCAGGTGCGTCACAACGCCTGCGTCTACGCCGACGAGGGCGACGCCCTCGCCAAGATGCTGGAGCGGTCCGGGGCCACCGTGGGCGAGACCCTGCGGCGGGCCGCGATGGGCGAGACGCTCGGCCAGTCCAACGGATCGAGGGACACCACCCGGATCGTGAAGCGCGGCAGCTACAGCCTCGGCCTGGTTATCGGCTTCCAGCCCGACACCGCGCTGCCTCTGCTGAACGACGCGGCTGCCGGGACTCCGCAGCGATTCCTGTGGGTGTGGGCGAGCGACCCGAACATCCCGGAGGAGCCGGTCGTATGTCCGGGCCCTCTGGACATCGCCTTCGACGGGACACTCGACCGCTACGGGCCCGTCACGTTTCCCGACAGCGTCAAGGCGGAGCTGCGGGCCGAAAGGCTGGCGGTACACCGGGGGGTGGCCACGGTCGCATCGCTGGACGCCCACGGACAGCTGTCCCGCATCAAGATCGCCACGCTGCTCGCCCGTCTCGATGGCCGGTTCGAGGCCACCAGCGAGGAGGACTGGGAGCTGGCCGGGATGGTGTGGCAGACCTCCTGCGCCGTCCGCGACCACCTGCTCGCCCTTGGCCGCATGCGGGCGAAGGAGCAGCGCATGGAGCGGCTGGAGCAGCACGGCGAGCGCGAGGTGTACGTCGCGGCGCGGAAGGCCCAGGCCGATACGGAGCGCGTGGCCAGGGTGATCCACCGGGCCGTCTACCGCTCGGGGGGCAAGCGACTCAGCCGGGCCGCCGCGCGGAGAGCGGTGCAGGGGAAGGACCGGGCCTCGTACGGCGACGCGGTCGAGCATGCGGTCGAGCGGGGGTGGCTTGCGGCAGACGGCGACCAGCACCTCGCCCTCGGCCACGCGGCGGTGCCCTCATGATCGCCCAGGGGTGGAGGGGTGGAGTCTCCACCCCCGCTCCCTCTCTTCCTATCTATGAAAGTCCTCATAGAGAAGAGAAGAGAAGCAGGTCAGAGAGTTTCTTGATCGTTGCGAGGGACGGAAATTCCGAGAGGTGGGGTGGAGATCTCCACCATCTCCACCGCGTCGGGCTCAACGCGCACCAGCTCGGGAAGCTGCTCGCGCCGTACGAGATCCGGCCGAAGCAGATCCGGTTCTCCGACCAGACGAAGGTCCGCGGGTACCTCACTCTCCGCTGCCATGAATGGAAGGTCCCCATGGGCCGCAGGAAGCCACACAAGCCTCGCCGTGCGAGGCCCGACCGCCCTCAGCTTGCCGCGATGGCCGACGCCTACCGCTGCTCGGACTGCCACAGCGAGACGCGCTTCTCGTACGACGAGAAGCGCGGCATCGACCGCATCGACGTCTTCCACGACTCCAGGTGCCCGGCGTCGACGGGAGCGACCTCGACGCTGTCCGACACCATCCGGGCGGTGCAGGCCGCGGGGGGCGGTCCCGCGCTGGTCGTCCCCACCGCGCTCGGCCGCGACGACGCCGACAGGGCACAGTGAACCTTGACGCCGAGGAATCGGCCCGCGAGGCGGTCGAGGCGGCCGAGGAGCGGCAGGCCCGCGAGCTCGATACGCGCCCATCTGGCGCCCTTCCAGTACTGCATCGGTAATCACTCACCGACCGCTCAGTGCTGGCAGGTCCTGATTGTCCCAGTACCTTGACCTTGCGACCCCATCGCGGCCGACGAGGTACCCCCACTCGCCGCCTAATTTCCTGCCCTCGACGCCCTCTGCCTGGCGCGGTGCCACCCCACACCCCATCTGGCCCCTGTGCCGCCGCCTCATGCCGTGAGTGATGTGTGCATAGCCAACATCAACAACGCAAAGAGAATCGAAGTCATCGAGTTATCGAACTAGTCGAAAGAGATCACGGGGACTCATGAGCGATCTTGTGGACCTGGTACATGTACCCGACGTCAACGTGGCTCTCGCCGATGTCCTCGGCGGCCACCGAGCGCGTGGTCTGGCCCGAGTTCAGGGGACGCGCGGGTAATCCCCAAGCCCCCTGGCCAAATAGGGGGGAGGGGGTGCACGTAGCGATCAAGAGGCCGCGGACGACCCCAGAGTCGTCCCCTTCTCTCTCTAATGTGAAATCGCGCTAGTTGATCTTTGAGGCGGCCACCTTACGGATAACGAGGGAGCTGAGCGAGGACGGCCGCTCCAAGTTGCGGATCCTCCGCTTCGCCCGCCAGTAGAGCTCGCAGCGCGGCCCGATCAGTTACGCCATCAGCGACCTTCGCACTGCGTCGACCAGCGATGTCGCACGCACATCGTTGGGGCCCCCGATGATGTGGTTCATCGCGTAGCCGAAGGCGATGCCGTGCTCCGGGTCGGCGAAGCCAAGCGAGCCGCCTCGACCGGTGTGGCCAAAGGAGTGGGGTCCCGCGATGGGGTTGGTCTCGGTGGGCAGCATGTATCCGGAGCTGAACCGGCTCGGCAGCACCATCACCTGGTCCGCCCCGCTGGCCTGCTCCTTGGTCGCCGACGCGAGGGTTTCCGGGGTGAGTATGCGCACGCCGTCCACGTCGCCGATCAGCGCGGCATACATGCGGGCCAGTCCGCGCGCGGTGCCGACGCCGTTGGAAGCCGGGAGTTCCGCAGCCTGTACCTCGGGCGCGTTGAAGTCGATGTCGGCCGGGTCGGTGACCGAGAATGCCCTGTTGCTGAATGAGTTCGGGTCGAGCATGGCGGCGACCAGTTCGCGGAGCTCCTCGGGGATCGACTCCGGAGGTGCGGTGGCGAAATCGACGTCCGGCTGCTGGTACACCATCTGGCTGACCCGGTCGCGCTCACTCGCTGGCAATCCGATGAAGAAATCCAGCCCCAGTGGCGCGGCGATCTCGTCGGCGAAGAAGCGGCCCGGCGTGCGGCCGGACACTCGGCGGATCACCTCGCCCACTAGCCAGCCATAGGTCCGGCCGTGATACCCGTGGGCGGTGTCTGGAGCCCACAGTGGGCGTCGAGCGGCAAGTGCAGCAACCATCGGCTGCCAGGCCAGCGCCTCGTCCAACGGCACCGGTTGGTCCAGGGTGACCAAGCCGGCCTGGTGGGACAACAGCCAGCGCACTGGGATTTCCGCCTTGCCGTTCGCGGCGAACTGCGGCCAGTACTTGGCCACCGGCGCGTCCAAGTCCAGCGCGCCACGCTGGGCCAGCAGATGCGATGCGGTCGCGGTCGCCCCCTTGGTAGCCGAGTAGACCAGTTGCAGCGTGTCCCGCGCCCACGGACGACCAGTGTCAGGGACGGCGCCCCCCCCCCACAGGTCCACCACCGGCCGGCCATCCAGGTATACGCACACCGCCGCGCCGATGTCCCCGTGCCGGGCGAAGTTCGCCGCGAACGCTTCGCGCACCGGTTCGAACTCGGTCGCGACCTCACCGTCGATCGTCGCCATGCCGCCCATCCTGGCAATTTGACGCCTGCACCCGGTGACGGCCTCGGCGTCATTCAGGGCCCCATCCCTTCTGGCCGCGCCCCTGTGTCGTGTGGGTGAGCCATCGCTGGCTCGCAGAGGCGTCCGGCTGAGCTGGTGCTCCCACTCGCCAGATGTCAGAAGGGACCCTCCTGTCCGAGAGGGCCGCTTCGCCCGTCGTACTCGACCGTCTAACCTGCCGAGCATGATTCGTGCGGGGCGGTCATCGCGCAGGGACGGGACTACCGGGAGGCGTTCCAGGAGTTCCGGCCTGGGTTCGACCTGACCGAGGAGCGGGAGAAGCGCGCGGCTGCCGGGCATCCGGAATGGTTCGGCGAGGGTGACCTGTACCCGGACGTCCGGCCGACGCTGGCAGCCTTGCGCGAGGCAGGGCTGTGGGTGGGCATAGCCGGGAATCAGACGGTGCGAGCCGGCGAACTGCTGCGCGGGCTGGACCTGCCGTCCGACCTGATCGCCACCAGCGACTATTGGGGGGCGTCGAAGCCGGATGTGGCCTTCTTCGAGCCTGTCATCGAGGCGACGCCTGCCGAGCCGGGTGAGATTCTGTACGTCGGTGACCGGCTCCACAACGACATCCGCCCGGGCGTGCAGGCGGGACTGCTGACAGCCTTGATCCGGCGTGGGCCTTGGGGCACGATCCAGCAGCGTGATCCGGACGCCGATGCCATCACGACGATGCGAATCGACTCGCTCGCGGAGCTGCCGGAGAAGATCGCCAAGTTCAACGCTGGAGAGCGCTGACCGTCGTACCCCAGTCGTAGAGCCGGTTGTCGAGGTCGCGGACGCACCGCTCGTTCTGCCAGGGGGCGAGCGTCCGCCGGACCTCGCGGATGCGGTCCATGCCCGTGGCGTACCAGGTGATGGAGAGCTGGTCGAGTGCCTGGGTCGCGTACCGCCCCTCGATCTGAAGCACCAGAGCTCCACCGGTCCGCCGTCCGAACCGGATCTTTCTCCGGCGGAGTCTGTCCCGGATCTCCAATTGCGCCAGCACCGCGTCCAGCTGCTGTCCCCCCGTACTCCCCGTCTCCGCACTGCGCCAGCCGTGCGGTATGACGTCGAACCTGAGAGGAGCAATAGAGACGCAAGTCACATGGTTTGTAGGGAGTTTGACGACCCGTTCGTCAGACGATAAAGCAGCAACTGGCCGAGGCCGTGGGGGGCGTCCGCTGTGGCCGGAGCCCGCTCCATCCCGTAGAATCCGCTGTCTGCATTCCGGAGATGCTGGAGCGTGGATGGCTCGCTTGTTTGGACGTCTGCGCCGCACAGCGGGCGCACGCTTCAGAGGCACTGAGACGATCACGGCATTCGCGGTCGGCACCGCGCTGGCGCTCGCCACCTTCACGTTCCAGACCGCTCAGGTATGGGTGGACGAGGGCAGCCACGCCACCGCGCTCCGCTGGTTCCTCCCGTCCGCACTGGCAGCCGCGGTCATGCTGCTCGCATCGACATTCCTGCTCGGCTACCTGCTCTTACGGGGCCGCCCCGCAGCAGCCGCCCAGGACCCGTACCGCCAGTACGCGGACGGCATCATCGCGATGGGCCGGGTCCTGCATGAGGAGCGGCGGGACCCGGCACTCCTGAGATTAAGAGCGAACTCTTCCCTGACTCTGCACGTATGGGGCTTTCACCGCGAGCGCGTCCTTCTGGGCACCTGGGCTCTGGAGTCCGCGCAGTTCACCGATGACCGGCTGACCGAGGCCTCTGTCCTGATCGATGATCTGGGCTGGGCGAACTACCTCCTCGGGAACGAGGAGGCGATTACCAACATCCAGCGGGCGATTACTCGGCTGGAAGGTCTTCCGCCCACCCTTTTCGAACCCCAGAAGAGCACCCTGATCGCCAAAGCCCACCGGCACCTGGGCGTCATCAGAACCGCCCAGAGCGACACGTTGGTGGACTCCGAGTTTGACCAGGCACGCCGCGCGCTGGAAGACATACAGAGCCTGGCCCCGCAGGAGGTGCAGGTTGATCTCACGCATCTTGCACACGCCGAGGCGCTGGCAATCGCTTCCATGCTGGACGTCAACACCTCGGGCACCATTCGCCGGTCGGACACCGAGGGCACACGACTCCTCAGACAGGCGCTGTCCCTCGTCCGGCAGGCCACGGAGGGGTTTCGCAGCGCGGGCGATCAAGGGCGGTACGCCAAATCCCTGGTCCTGGAGGTCCGCATCCTGGAAGCACTGCATGAAGTGGAGGTTGCTCGGCAGCTCGCACCACTCCGCGACCGAGCCGTAGCGGCCTCGGTCTGGTCACGTCCCGACGGCGCACTCTTCATCACCGGAAGGTAGTCCCATGGCCGAGAGAATCGACATCTACGACGCAAACCTGCACCATCTCGGTGCGATGGACCGCATCGAGGCCCATGTGCAGGGGAAATGGCACCGGACCTTCCACTGCTGGGTGGTATCCGCCGAGCGCAGCGGGCAGATCCTTCTGCAGAAGCGTTCGGACACCATGAAGAACTTCCCCGGACTGCTTGACGTGAGCGCTGCCGGGCATCTCGAGGCCGGCGAGCCCGTAGAGGCAGGACTGCGGGAGGTGACCGAGGAGCTCGGCATCGAGGTGGACACCTCGCGCCTGCACTACCTCGGTGAGCGAGTGGAAGTGGCGGACCAGAAGAACGGACAGCGCAACCGCGAGTACCAGTCGGTCTACCTCTACCAGTGCGACATCCCCCTGTCCGAGTACAAGGCCGAGTCGGACGAGGTGTCCGCCCTGGTGTGGCTGCCGATCGAGAGTGGGATGCGCCTGCTCACCGGGGCCACGCACTCGTTGACACTGCCGGGCCACACCTACGAGAAGTCAGGCGGGGAGTCCTGGGAGGAGTTCGAGATGGAGGTGACTGCCGACTCCTTCCTTCCGAGGATCCAGCAGTACTACCTGACCGCACTCATCATGGCCGAGAGGCTTCTCACCAACGCCGGCCCGCTCGCGATCTCCTGACGTCGGCAGCATCCATGGGCGCTTCGGGGACCTCGGGCACGGGGCCGGCAGGCAGCCAGATCATCCTTGCCCGCCACGTCGAGACGGACAAGAACCTGATCGACGTCCACGGAGACTCCCCTCTGGACAAGGTCACGCCCAGGGGGCACGAGCAGGCGATACGGCTGGCCCAGCGGCTGATGTCGGGCACGCTCACCGTGCCCACCGGCATCGTGGCGACGCCGACGCCGCAGGCGATCACGTCGGCGGAACTGCTCTCGGAGCTGCTCCGGGTCCCGTACGAGGGGGAGCTGTCGCTGTCGCCGTTCCACCTGGGGGAGGCCGCGGGAAGGTCCAACGCGGAGCTTCGCACCGCGCATCCCCGTGCCTTCGCCTCCTTGGACCTCTTTCGCAACAGGGTCATCAGCGCATTCGAACTCCGCATATCCGGAGCAGAGAGCGCGTCCTCGGCCGAGGCTCGGCTGCTGAAATGGTGGGCGGCCGAGGGCCGCAGCCGCTGCCCTGGCCGACTCGTCGTCGGCAGCAACTCGACCGTCCTCATGATCTCGCATCTCCTCAACGGAATACTGCCCACCGACCCGCGCTACAGGTTCCTGGGCGTGCCCAACGGGAGCTTCCGCGTCTGGAGGGGCAACTCCGACCAATGGACGGCCACGCAGGCGCTCCCCGGACATACCTGGCCCGATGTGCAGGTGACGCGACTGCCCTCCCGGAGCGGGTACGTCGCCATCACCCGCGCCAGGCCGAGCTGGGCTCCTCGCGGCCGCGGGGTCGTCATCGTCCCCGGATTTTTCGGTAGTTCCCGTCACGGGCCGTACGGCCTGTACAGCCGATTGGCCCGTGCGTGGGCCTGGGAAGGGTACGAGACGATCTGCCTCGATCCGCTGGGCTCGGGCGACTCCACGTCCGTCTTCAGGACCTTCGATACGGAGGTGGAGTCGGTCGAGACGGTCAGTACCTGGCTCTCCGACCAAGTCGAATCCCTTGTCCTCGTGGGCCATTCGATGGGCGGGGCGACGGCTCTGCAGGCATCCCACAACGCGTCCCGCACCACCGATGCCGTCTGGTGCCTGGCACCGCTGTGCCGTCTGGAGGACCTGTCCCGGGTCTTCTTCTCACCGTCCCAGCTGGACGAACTCCTAATCACGGGACGCACGTACCGACACGGCTTGGAGCTGCGAATGGACCACATAAGGGAATCCGGTAAGGCGTGGGACCGTCACAGCCACCGGGCAGCCGCTCTCTGGCTCGCTGGGGCGGACCCCTATACCCAGGGGATGAGCTTCCCCGGCATCCCGCAGGAACGCTTATCCACCGTGCCGGAGGCCGATCACAACTTCTCGGCCAGCGAGAGCGCCCCCTACCTGATCGAAGCCACCACCTGTGCTCTGATCGACTCCGAGTCCCAGATCGCGGAGCGCCTGTGATGGAGCGGGACGGCAAGGACAGCAAGGTCGGCAAGGACACCCACGCCGTATGGACGGGCCGCTTTCAGCCACCCCACACGGGCCACTTCCACATTCTCCGCCACAGCATCGAGCACCTGCAGATGCCCCATGCGGCGGTGCTGACCGCCCACTTCGGCTGGGAGTCCGAAGGCGCATACGGTCGGCACTCGCGAGAGGCCTACCACCCGCACCGCAACCCCTTCACACCCTGGGAGCGGGCCACCCTCATGCGGCTCGGCCTGGAGGAGTACGGCCTCCAGGACCAGGTGACGGTGTCGGTGGCGCCCCGGCACGACATCGGCTGGGACCTCGTCACCGGCTTCTATCCGCCGGACCGGATCATCTGCCTCACGGAGAAGGACGACTTCGAGAGGGTGAAAGCCGACCTCTGGCGCGCACGAGGGGAACGCGTGCACGTCTTCCGTGACGTCGGCGCCGACGTACTGACTACGACGGAGATCCGGCGGCGCGTCGCCTCGGGAGAGGACTGGCGCAACTACGTTCCGCCGGCCAGCCACGCCTACTTCATCGCGATAGACGGCCCCCACCGGGCATTCGGAACGGGCATCTCGGTTCAGCGATTTCCTGACACCCCGGCCCCGGCCTGAGCACACTTACTGCCCCATCCGTGCCTTACTTCAGCGACGTCGGAGGGGTAGCAGGCAGCGGTGGGCCCTGCACCAGCTCGCGCAGCTTCGCCCGCGTCTGAGCGTCCGTTGAATACACCACCGTGCCGATCCGCGGGACCCGCGGCTGTGTGGACGCGATGCCGCGCCGAGGCCTCCATACCTCTGCGTACTGCGACAGTCGTCGGCCTAGGCCCGCGCGGCCGTGGTGAGCGAGGCAAGCCGTCGGCGGATGCGGGTTACCAGTGGTGCGTCGGGACCGTGGATGTCGATGACCGCGGCGAGCAACTGGGCGCCCAGGCGTCCGGCGTCCGGCGCGGGCAGGGTGCGCCACAGGCTGTAGACGCGGCGGGTGGCCTGCGCGGTGTCGGGGTGGTCCTGTCCCTGGACGGCGGCACGGAGCCGGGCGGTGTGCAGATACCAGCCCACCGCGGCGACGTGGTCGTTGGCTAGGTAGGCGAGGTGCGCGCGGACCTCGCGGATATGAACGGTGTGCAGATGCGCTTCGCCGTACTGCGCGGTGATCTCCGTATCGAGGCGGTGCGCCAGTGCGGCGGCCTCCGCCGGATGCCCAGCGGTCGAGGCGGCCGCGACTGCGGCCATGCGGTCGCGGATGGCGGCGGGCACCGGCGGCTGCTCGGCAAAGGCCGCCGCTTCGGGGGCGCCCGTACCCCAGAAGGCCGGGGTGACGGTGCCCCAGGGGCGGTAGAGCTCTTCGTCGGGCACTGCGGAACTCCCTGCGGTCGTGCGGCGGATCACCAGTTCACCACCCGGCGGACCTCGGTGACCCGCGTGATGGCGCTGGTTGAGTTGCGCCAGCTGCTGTAGCTGACGATCCGGGTCTGCACGCCGGTCCTCGGCGCTTCGATGACCATGTCGTCCCCGATGTACATGCCCACGTGGCCCGGCCGGGCGTCGGAGCCGTCGCTGCCCGGGTTGAATATCAGGTCGCCCGGCTTGGGCTTGTCGATGCTGACCTGGCGGCCGGTGTTGACCTGGTCGTAGGTGGTGCGGGGGATGTTGATGCCCGCGGCCTTGTAGGCCTGCTGCGTCAGCGAGGAGCAGTCGCAACGGTGTGCCGGATCCTTGCCCAGGCCGTTGGTGCAGTCTCCGCCCCACTGGTACCAGCCGCCGCGCTGCTTCAGCGCCCACGCGACCGCGGTACGGACCTCGTTGGGGGTTCCGGCGGGCAGCTTGTAGCCGTCGGGCAGCTGGGCATTGCCCACCGGGGCCTGATCAGCGTACTGGGCCGACGTCGCCATGATGATCTTGACGTAGTGGTAGGTCTGGCCCTGCGCAAACGACTCCGGGGGCACGCCGCGGTACTCGTCGACTCGGCCCCAGCCCGCGTTGTAGCCGGCCAGCGCTAGCTCGACCGGGCTGCCCTTGTACTCCGGATGCGCCTTGCCCTTCTTCAGCAGCGAGCACATGAAGTCGGCCTGGGCGGGGATGGCGTCCTGCGGGTCCCACACGTCCTTCTTGCCGTCCCCGTTGCCGTCCCTGCCCCAGGTCTGCCAGGTACCGGGCATGAACTGCGCTATTCCCTGCGCGCCGACCTCACTGCCGGCGTCTGGCCGGAAATTCGACTCCTGCTTCAGCTGGGCTGCCAGGATCGTCGGGGGCAGCCCTTGGTCGCAGGAGGCTGCCGCATCAAGGATCAGTGGCGCGTACTGCGCGGGCACTCCGTTCTTGCCGCCGATCCTCAAGCCGCTGCCGATCGGCTGCCCAACGCCGCCGTCCTCGTCGTCGAAGGCGGCGATGAGCATCACCACCCCCAGGCCGAGCGCCACGGGCGTCATGATCAGCCCGGCCGCCACCAGCGCTACCCCGCGCTTGATGCTGCCCACGCAGTCCCCCCTTGGCCTGCCTCTTCAGTTTGCTCCCCGAAACCCGCCCTCCCGGGCGATTCCGGCGGGAATCGGACCCCCAAGAATCCGCAATCCTGCGTGACACTATGCCATCTGTGCCTATCAGTGGGACTGTTGATAATTCGTTAACTGGACGCTGAGGTGTGGAGTGTAGGGTTTCGATGCGCGCTGCATGCGGTTGTACAGGCGTGAATTATTCGCGCATGCGAACGCTCACGGCGCCATATCGGGGGAATGGTGGGGAAAAGGAACGATTCTCCTCCGGCGTTGCCGGAGGGGGCCCGTCTGGTGCTGCCTGTGATGGCGGCGACCGGAGGAAGCGGGCGCTCAACTGTGGCCAATCTGCTGGCTTGTGGGCTGGCGGCATCGGGCCGGGTGGTCGTGCTGGACACCAGCCCGCGGCTGTCCTCGCCCTGGCCCGCCTGGACCGCCGGGCAGAACGCCGGCGGACTGGCCGCGCTGCCTGCCGATCAGCCGCTGTCCCGGGCCCGGGTGCAGCAGGCGGCTGCCCAGCGGCCTGGTATCGCGGATGCCAGCTGGCAGGTGCTGACGGACGGCCGGGAGTGGCACAGTGCGCCGCTCGCCCTTCCTCAGGATCCGGCAGCCTGGCACCAGTTGGCCGCCATCGGCGGCTGGCAGACCGTCATCGCCGACACCACGCACCCCGTTGCCCACGACGTCCTCGCCGCGCGCTGCGAGGACCGTGCGGGCCAGACCCGCGGCTGGTGTGATCTGCCGTTCGCGGTACCGGTGCTCTGCGCGGCCGCGACCGCCAGCGGCGTCCAGGCCCTGCAGCAAGCCGTCATGGCGATGCACGCCGAGGGCCTGCCGCTGCAGCGCGCGGTCGCCGTGCTGGTCGCCAGCACCGACGGCCGCCCGCCGGCCGTCGTGCGGGCCGGGGCGACGATGCTCACCGCCCGCACCGCCGCCGTGGTGAACCTCCCGCACGACCCGAGCATCCGGGCGCACGGCCTGCGCGAGCCGGCCCGGCTGCGCCCGCGCACCCGGCAGGCGGCCGCCGCACTCGCCGCTGCCGTCCTTGCATCGGCGCACGCCGCCTGGGGGCAGCCGCTGCCCGAGGCCGCGCGCCCCCGCCCGCTTTCTGTTTCCGTCCCCGCCCTTTGACGAGGTGTCCGCCATGAGCCAGATCCTGGAATCCCTGAACAACCTTGCCGCCGACCCCCACTGGCAGCTGCTAGCCGCCGACGACCCCAAGGGCAAGAACGGCGGCGCAGACGGTGGCGTCGTGCCCAACGTGGTCCCCGCCCTGCCCGCCGAGGTCAACAACCCGGTCAACAACATCCTCGCCTGGACGGCCGGTCTCGGCCTGGCCGGCGCGGTCCTGGGCGGCCTGCTCGGCTGGGCCCTGGTAGCCGTCGGCCACAACACCGAACGCGCTCAGCTAGCCGCACGCGGCAAGCAGGGCGTCCTGTGGTCCCTGATCGGGGCGGGCGGCATCGGCGTAACCAGCTCGCTGGTCCTGGCCTTCTACACCATGTCGAACGGGAAGTGACCATGGACGCCCACGACCGCAAGGCCCGCAGGGCTCAGCTCACCCTGATCGGACTCGGCACCCTCATTGGCGCCGCGCTCGTTGGCGGCGGCATCACCGCCTTCCTCGCCCTCGGCGGCGACGACACGCCCGAGTCCACCTCGCCCAAGCCCTCGGCATCCGCGAAGCCCTCGCCCTCCGCTTCCTCCGGCAAGGGCCTGTGGAACAGGAATATGACCCCGGCGAAGGGCCAGAAGATCAAGCTGAAGGTGCCGACGGGACAGAAGGGCGGCGCATCCACCGGCTTCCCTCACACCGCGTTCGGCTCGATCTCGGCGGCCGTGTACTACCACGAGGAATACGCCTGGCTGGATGACCAGAAGGCGCGCCAGCAGCTGGAGGTCATCACCTCACCGGACGCCACCGGCTATATCGACGAGCAGATCTCCGAGGTCCGCAAGCTCCGCGAGGGCGCGGGCCTGCCGCCCTCGGGCGGCACACCCGCCGGGCTCACCGTCACCACCACGGTCGAGGCCGTACGAGCGAAGTCGATCCTTGCTCCGGGCGTGAAACGGGGCGACGTCGTCCAGGTATGGCTGTCCTTCGACCGGTACGCCACCGGCCCGGACGGAGGCCCAGACAAGGACCCGATCAAGGGTGACACCACCGACTACATCCTCAAGTGGCAGGACGGCGCCTGGAAGATCACCAACGAGCCTGTGTACTGGAAGAAGCGCACCTTCCCCGTGGCCTACGACCCGGACAGCCCCTATGCCTGGCAGGACGGCTGGTGGCAGGTGCGGCATGCGGACTGACCGCGCCGCCCGGCCCGCACGGGCGTTGTGCCTGCTGCTGGTCCTCATCTTCTCGTTCGGCCTTAGCGGCGCCGGTGCGCCCGCGGCGTACGCGGACGACCCCAGCAAGCACGCCGACTACGGCCCGCCCAAGCCCCCGCCGAAGGAGTGGACCGATCACGCCATTGCCTGGGGAATCGACGAGCAGGGCAACTACTGCATCCTCGACGAGGCCGACAACTGCAACTTCGCGACCGACGACCCCCCGAGCGGGATCGACATCTGCGGGGGCGCGGACGGCACCGCATCCTCGACGTGCTCGAAGGAGGAGATGCACGCCTACGAGATGAAGCGGCTGGAGAAGTGGCGCAAGGCGTACCCCAAGGACTCGCCGGAGTTCGAGAAGCTCAACAAGTACGTCACCGAGTGCGTGACGAAGGGCGGCACGTTCGAGGACTGCCTGCGCGAAGGGGGGAACAAGTACCCCCCGCCCGCCAAGGGCCCGCTGGACTGGGTCGCCGGGAAGATCTCCGAGATGGCCTCTGACGCCCTGCAGGAGGCCGCGAACTACATCGGCAAGGCCGTGGTGTGGCTGCTGTCAGAGTTCGCGAAGGTCTTCAACTCCGCCTCGACCATCGACCTTGAAGAGACAGGAATCGGCTCGGTCACGGGCCTCATGACCGCGCTATCCGTCGTGGTCGCCACGTTCCTGCTGCTGGTGCAGTTTGGCAAGGTCGGGCTCAGCCAGCGCGGCGAGCCGGCCGCCACCGCTTTCGCGGGCCTGGCCAAGTGGGCGGTCATCTCCTCGGTCTATGTGCTGGCCACCCAGACCGCGCTGAGCTGGTCGGACGCGGTCAGTACCTGGATCATCAACTACACCTTCGAGGGCGGCGGATCCGGCGAAGCGGACGCCACGGCGGCCATGCAGCACCAGCTCGGCACGCTCTTCGGCGGACTGATCACCGGTGGCGGCGGCGCGGCCACCGTCGGCGGCGCCCTGATCACCGGCGAGGGCGTGGCGGCCGCCGCGGTCGGCGTCATCATCGTGGTCGGCATTGTCTGCATCCTCGCCATTGGCGCGCTCTGGCTCGAGGTGCTGCTGCGCCAGGCCGGAATCATGATCCTGGTGGCCACGATGCCGGTGGTCCTGGCCGGCCAGATGTCGGACGCGACCCAGGAGTGGTGGCCCAAGGCCCGCAACGCCCTGATCGCCTTGATCCTCATGAAGCCGATGATCGTGACATGCTTCGCGATCGGGTTCGGCGCGATGGCCGAAGGCAAGGGCGCCCAGAATATGTTCGTCGGCCTGGTCATCTTTCTGCTCGCCTGCTTCGCCTGGCCGGTGATCGCCAAGTTCATGACGTTCTCGACCGTCGGCGGCGGCAGTTCTGTCGCCTCCGGAGTGATGAGCTCGATCGGCTCCTCCGCCTCGTCGATGACGGGCGGATACCGCCCGGAGATGGCCGGGGCGGGCGCGGTCGGCGGCGGCAGCGGCTACACCCGCGCTCTAGAGCAGGACACGGCCCAGACCATGGCCAGCGGGTCCAACGCCGCGGCCGGCCGCAGTTTCGGCTCCAAGGTGGCCGGGTCGATCGCGCTGCCCCTGCAGGTGCTGACGGCCGGTAAGGACGTGCTGGAGTCCGGGATGGCGAACACCGCCGCGCACGCCGGCCTGGACGGCGGCTCTCCCGGCGGCCGCCACGTGGTCATCCCGCCCCGCAAATCCGGGGGCGGCGGCTCAGCAGAAGCAGCACCGGCCAGCGCGGGGTCCGCACCGTCCGCGCCGCCACCACCGGTTCGGGAGTCGGTGCCGCCGCCTGCCCCGCGGCCGTCCGGCGACAACACCAACACGATCAACGGGAACGGGAGCTGATCCATGGCGAACTCAGAGCCCGTCACCTACGGCGGCTGGCAGTCCGAGAAGAGCGGATTCATGGGCCGGCTCTCCGGTCCTGGCTTCGCACTGGTCGCCGCCGCCTCCATCTCCGCCCTGATCCCCATCAACCTCGGCAGCTGGAGCGCCGCTCTGGTGTGCGTGCCGGTGTCCCTGCTCCTGCTCCTGCTCGCCCTGGGGCGGGTCATGGGGCTGAGCGCCGACGAATGGATCGTCCTCGCAGTAAGGCATCAGATCGCCGTGTCAAAGAAGCGGAACCTCTTTTTCAGCGGGGCCTTCGCCCCCAGCTCCAAGACAACGGGCGAGCAGCCCATGGACCTGCCCGGGGTCCTGGCCCGGCTGCGGATCCTTCAAGCACCGGACGGCCTTGGCGGGCAGCTCGGGGTCGCCCACGACCCGGTCACCGGCGTCTACACCGCCGTCGCCCGCATCACCTTCCCCGGCCTGGCGCTGGTGGACAACGACAAGCAGGATGCCCGGGTCGCCGCCTGGGCCGGACTCCTGAGGTCGTTCTGCACCGAGGACTCCCCCATCGTGCGGATCGCCGTGCACCAGCGGTGCCTGCCCGACGACGGCGCTGCCCTGCGCTCGTGGACCGCGCGGCACATTACCTCTGACGCTCCGGCCGCCGCGGTGACCGCGCTGGCCGAGGTGATGGAGGGAGCGGGACCGGCCGCCACCTCCCGGGAGACTTACCTGTCGGTGACCATGTCGGCCAGCCGGGCCCGGCTGGCCATCAAGGGCGCCGGCGGCGGCCAGGTCGGTGCGGCCGCCGTCCTGGTGCGCGAGACGACCGCGATGCTGGGCTCTCTGAGCACCGCGAGCCTGCAGGTCGTCGAATGGCTCTCGCCCCGCGCCGTCGCGCAGACCGTGCGCACCGCGTACGACCCCGACGCCCAGCTCACACTCGCCACCCGCAACGCAGCCGCGGAGGAGAAGGATTGGACCGGCACCGCGCCGGGCGTCGACCCGGCGCTCGCCGGGCCCGCGGCCGCCGAGACCGGCTGGGGAACCTACCGGCACGACGGCGCCTGGACGGTCACCTACCAGGTCCGGACGTGGCCGCAGTCCGAGGTGTACGCGACGTTCCTGCAGCCGCTGCTGCGGCCGCGGCGCAATGCCCGGCGGAGCATGAGCCTGATCTACGAGCCGATCGGGCCCCGCCGTGCCCGTCAGGAACTGGCGCGGGAGAAGGCCAAGCGCAACTCCGCCCGCCAGCTGCGGGCCAAGACCGGCCGGGACGAGAGCGAGGACGAGCGGCGCGAGGCGGGCATCGCCCGCACCCAGGACGCCGCCCGTGCCGCCGGCCAGGGCGTCGTGCGGATGACCGCGGTCCTCGCGGTCACCGTCACCGACGTGGGCGAGCTGGAGACGGCGTGCGCTGAACTCCAGGCGGACGCCGCCGCCTCCGGCCTGGAGCTGCGCCGCATGTGGGGAGCCCAGGACGTCGGCTTCGCCGCCAGCGCGCTGCCCCTGGGCCAGGGCTTGCCAGATCGACGGATGGGGTTCTGATGGGTCTGCTCTCGCGCCGCCGCACCGGCGGCGACACCCTGCTGGAGGCCGCCGGGCTCGGCGAGGCCAGTGGTCTGGAAGCCAGGACGATCCCTGCCCAGGCCGCGCCCAGCGCCTGCGAACTGCGCCGCGCGCGGCTGCTGGAGAACCCGGACACGGTCATGCGGGTCGCTCCCCGCAAGGGCTGGCCGCAGCCGTACGCCGGTCGGGCCGCGTCCCTGCCGCGCACCGAAGTGGTCCGCGCCGACACCACGACCGCAGCCGGCGCCTACCCGTTCCTTCACGCTGCCTCGTTGCCGCCCGTCGGCGCATACATCGGCCAGAACACCCTGACCACGCAGGCCTTCTCCGCACACCCGGCGGTCTGGGTCAGCGAAGGGCTGTGCACCAACCCCAACGTCATGATTACCGGCATTCCCGGCTCGGGGAAGTCCGCGCACGTCAAAGCGTTGGCGTTCCGGCTGATGGCGTTCGGGCACCGCACGCTGATCGCCGGGGACGTGAAGGGCGAGTACGCCGGGCTGTGCCGACATCTCGGGGTGGAGCCGGTACGGCTCGGCCCCGGACTGCCAGGCCGCCTGAACCCGCTGGACGCCGGACCGCTGGGCACAGGCCTGGACAAGGTCACCGATCCGGCCGAACTCCGCAGCCGCATGCAGGAAATCCACCGCCGCCGCCTCACTCTGCTCAAGGCCCTCTTGGAGCTGCAGCTCAAGCGCACCCTGGAGCCGCAAGAGGAAGAGGCGCTGGACGTCGCGGTCCGCGAAGTCACCGGCGAGCTGTACGGACAGACCCGCCTCGCGGTGCCCACCCTGCCCCTGGTCTACGACAAGCTGCGCGACCCGACCGATGAGATGGCCCGCGAACTGCGCGTCCGTGACGGCGAAGTGCAGCGCGCCCGCGAGCAGATGGCCTCCATCCGCTCCGCCCTGGGCGGCATGGTCAACGGACACCTCGGCGGCCTGTTCGACCAGGAGACGAGCATCGGCCTGGACTGGGACGCCCCGATCCAGAGCGTGGACATCAGCGCGCTGCAGGATTACGGCGACGAGACCGTCGCGATGGTCCTGTCCTGCGTCTCCTCCTGGGCGCAGGCCGCCATCGACCGGCCCGGCACGCGCCCGTGGGTCGTCGTCCGTGACGAGCTGTGGCGGCAGATGCGCTCCGGCGGCGCTGCCATGGTCAAAAAGATCGACGCCGACCTGCGGCTGTCCCGGGCGACCGGCACCATTCAGGTCCTGGCCACCCACCGGCTCTCGGACTTCGAGTCGGTCGGCGCGGCCGGATCCGAGGCGGTCGCCATCGCCAAGGACCTCATCTCCTCCTGTGAGACCCGCATCCAGCTCGCGCAGGACACCCGCCCATTGCAGATCACCCGCGAGGTGATCGGGCTGACCGATGCTGAATGCGACCTGATCGGTTCCTGGGGAGCCGGCCAGCGCGGCCGCGCGCTGTGGAAGGTCGGCCGCGGCGGCGGCTCCCATGCCGTCCAACTCGTCTTGTCGCACACCGAAGAGAAGCTCTTCGAGACCGACGAGAAGATGGTGATCTGATGCCCGCCGAGAAGACGGGCCCGGGGGCCGCCGGCGGCCTGGACGACAACAGCCTGCTCGCCGCCTACGGTGCGGGCCTGGTCCTCACGGTCGGCGGCGCGGTGCTGCTGGCGGCCCCGCTCGCCGCCTGGCTGTCCGGCCGAGGCTGGGCCCACAGCAGCCACCCCATCCCCGCCACGGTGCTCACCGCGCTGGTCCGAGGTCCCGGCCACGTCTACGACCCGGCCCCGCCCGGCTGGCTGTTCTACCTGCTGCTGGTGCTGCTCGTGGTCGGGATCTTCGCCGTGGTGCTCAAGGCGGTGACCGCGCTGAACGGCCATGGCCGCACGGGCGGCGCGCAGTGGGGCGGCGCGAAGGTCGAGCGGAAGCTCGCCGCCCCGCAGGACCCGGCCGCCCGGGCCAACCGGCTCACCGCCGGGCGCGGGATGCGCACCAAGAAGATCGTGGCCGCCCAGCCCAACATCAGCGCCACCGTCTTCGGCGTCCCCGGATCGTCGAAGACCACGGGCCTGGTGCTGCCCAACGCGGCCGAATGGCAGGGCCCGCTGGTGGTGACCACTACCAAGGCCGCCGACCTGGACATCATTTACGCCCGCCGCCGCGCGCTCGGCCCGGTGTGGGTGATCGCTCCCGCCGGGATCCCCGGCCGGGCCACCAACAAGTGGTCCCCGGTGGAGTACTGCACCGACGCCAAGGCCGCGGACCGCATGGCCGCCTGGATGGCCGAGGCCTCCTCCTCCGGCGACGACAAGCGCGCCGCCCCGTGGATCGACCAGGCCAAGAGCGTGCTGAAGGGCGTGCTGCTGGCGGCGTACCTGTCCGGCGGCGGCATCAATGCGATGCGCCGCTGGCTGGGCTTGGGCAAGGACGCCGTCGACCACGTCCGTGCCGTGCTGCTGCAGCACGGCTACAGCGAAGTCGCCGACGACTACGCCTCCCCGTGGCTACGGCTGCACGAGGACGGCATCGGCTCGGTTCAGTTCAGCCTCAACGTCCTGGCCCGCGTCTACGCCGACGAAGAGGTCCGCGAGACGTGCGCTGGCACCGACTTCACCGTGGAGCAGCTGCTCGAGAAGAACGGCACCGTGTGCCTGATCGCCTCCGAAGCCGACGCCGAACGCTTCGCCCCGCTGCTGACCTCCATCATCGCGTCGATCATCCACGGCGCCGAAGTCCGCTACAACGCCACCGGCAAGCCACTCGACCCGAGCCTGGGTGTGCTCGTCGACGAGGCCGGCAATATGCTCCGCTACCCGCGCCTGCCGAACATCCTCACCACCGGCCGCGGCATGGGCATCGACGTCCTGACCGTGTGGCACGACCTCTCCCAGCTCCGCGAGCGGCTCGGCACCCAGAAGGCGAACACCGTGCTCTCCGCGAGCGGCCTGCGGATGCTGCTGCCCGGGTGCGGCGACTTGGAGACCCTGCGCTACTTCTCCGGCCTCTACGGCCGCACCGAGATCGAGCGCACCTCCCACGGCCGCTCCGGCGGCTCCTTCTCCACCAACACCTCAGCGACCGAGACCGACCTCGCCCCAGTCCACTCGCTGCAGCAGCTGCCGGACTTCACCGCAATCGCCCAGTACTCCAACCTCCCGCCGATCAAGGTGAAGATGCGACTCACGTTCCGCGACAAGGACCTCAAGAAGCTCCTCGCCGCTGCCACCCCACCCGCGCCCACACCAGCGGTGGAAGCCGCCGCCATGGGTGCCGCACCGCAGGCAGCGGTCGCGCTCGACAAGGGCGGCCAGCCATGACTGATCCCCTGGAGAACCCTGCAGCTCTGTGGCCCGGCATCCAGACGCCCGCCCAGGCGCCGGAGCCCCGGCGCTGGGTGTGGGCGGCCATGTCCCCGCCAGAACGGCGCCAACGGCTGCGGGAGATGGCCGTCTGGGTTGACTGGCTGCGCCGCACCTTTGAACTGCACAACGTCATCCCGCACTGCTGGTACCGGCACTCCGCGGTGGTGGAGCACCTGACCGCGCTCTACGTGGGCTGGGTACGCATCTACGCTGGCGAGCCGGGCGGGGGTCGCGATCTGGCGGAAGCGGATTGGATCAACACGCTGCACGCTCTCACCCCGCGTCTTCAGCTGGCCGCCTGCGCGACCGGCCGCCACGAGGACCCGCCGCAGCCCCCGCCCCCGATGCCGGGTTCCGCCGATGAGTTCGAGATGTACCTGCTCACCTCGAAGGCCACCACCGAGCCCGCCCAGCACCCGTCCGCCGCTGCGGCCTACCGGGAGATCGCACAGCTTGACGCACCGCTTTAGCCGCCTCCGGGCGTCCCCGGACCGCCCAGACCCGCACTTGACGTGGGGCGAGTCGGCCACAACTGTGTCGAGCCGGTCCAAGACTCGCTGTTCCCACGGGTAGGCGTCGGGGCAGGGGTCTGAGCCCAGGCATCGAAGAGTAGGCAGAACTGGATCGCCGCGTCGTGCTCGTGCTCGTGCTTCATGATGCGCTTCTTGAGCTCAAGGTCCTTTGACCGACCGACTTTGACGTATGGGTGGGTTCTTCGAAGGCCAGGGCATAGGGCCGGTCGCCGTCAGCACTTAAAGGATGGCTGAGCTCGTGAATGCGTCGCCAGGACCCCTCTATCAGAACCCTGATGTGCCGGGTCTTCGTGTGTAGCGACCACTACGCGAGCGCCGGTTGCCTAGTTCTCCTCATCTTCGGCGTCCGGGAGAACATCATCGCCTTCGGTGTCCGGGGGAACCCGTCGTGCCCTCTTCTCGATGTCCTCCATTTTCTCCGCCAAAATTCTCATCATCTCCTCGACGTCACCGGGCGGGGGCTCCATCTGCGGAATCGCCTTTGCGTACGCCTTGAGGTTTTCCAAAGTCTTCAGCGGATCGCCAGCGTCAGCCGTGAGAAATATCGAGTCACGAGCCACCATCAGCCGAATTGCCATAGCAGGAACCGGGCTCTGCAACGGAAAGAAAAGTGAGTTATACTGTCCAGGCTTGCGGTTTTCTTCGTGAAACTCGCCAAGCATGAGCGCATCTGATTTGTATTCGCCACTCACACTCGCATGAACCCCGTCGATGAAATGTGGCGCCATATCCCGGGTCACCATTGGGAATACGATGATGATCGTTTTGAATTTTGCGTTCATCCCGGAAGTCGGCGGGAGCGCTTTGAGGGGATCCTTGTAGGACTCGACCACCCTGATTACGTCATCGGGGCTCTCGACAGGACCTTGAGCCAGGGCGAACCAAGTAAGCCCCATCTTGAGAGAACCCGGCATGAAGGGGCAGACGGCAAGGCGTGATTCTGGGTTAGAGGGGTCCCGTTCTCTGCGCGGCTTGGCGATGAAGTCTTGGACCCACTCCAGCATGGCATTCAAGGCGCTCGAATCAGGACTCTGTGGCAGCGCCTGAATCTGTGCAGGGGTCAACAGATTGAAATCCTGTGGCGACGGAGATCCATGCATCGCGCCATCCTTGCCACTAGATGCTGATGCTTGGATCTATCCTTTCACCTGAGGGCGCTTCCCGCATTTCAGACAGCACACCGTAGGGCACGAAAAGCATGCAGCATCTACTAAGGCGCACCGCGCTTCGGTGAGCCCGCTAGCATGACATGGGGTCAGGATTCAGGTCGCAGAGCCTTGGCAACTTCGGGCAACTTCAGATCCTCGGCGTGCTTCTCCGCCTCAACCAGCAAGTCTCGCATCTCGTGCCTAAATTCCGGCGTGCCTTGACGCGCGTCCGCCAGTTGCTGAGTCGTCCTGCGGAGCGCTGCGGCGAGGGCAGCAGCGTCAGCCTCAGTCGGGGAAATCATCTCCATTGCCTGATCGGCTTCAACGGGGTGCGTGACAACCGCGTCCGGCCCAGGGGAGACGACGGCTTCGTGGCCGTCCTCGAAGCGGATCCGGTACGGCGGCTCACCGCCTACTCCCAGCACCTCGACGATCTCGACTTCCTGATCGGGGTGCCCGACGGTCATGCCATGCACGAGTAGCGTGTCGCCTTCGTTCGCTTCCATCGCAATCCTAACTCTTCGTATCGGACACGTCCGATCGAGTCACCGTCGCGGGTTCGCGGCGTACACCCGTTTCCAGTATCGCTCTGACGGGTTCCCACGCGACTCGTCGCGGAACTGCTGGAGTGCGAGCGATGCTCCCCGCTTCCGGCGCCCCGGCGCAAGGCATCGGAAGCATTGCTATTCCTCCGTCACACGGGCCCTAGATCAGTACGAGACGGTGTCGGCAGCTCTGATTTCCCAGGGGCCGCGGGTAACCCCGGCTATCTGGGAGCATGCCCAGCGACAGCCGACGGCGGACTTCACGTCTTCGCCCGTGACCAATCGCACAGGGGCACCGAGGAGCAGTCTGGGCAGGCCGCCTATCCGAAGCGCCGCTCGCCTCCAGCCAGCCAGGGACGCCTTGCCGAGTACCAGTACGCGCGGCTTGTCCAGTTCCAACCCCAGATCGCCGAGGTGCTGGCCCGGGCCGGGCGGTGCGAAGAAGCCCTGCATCTCGCCAGCGCCCTCACCAACCACTAAAATCGGGCCTATGCCTTGACGTCCGTCGCTGCGGCGCTGGCCGAGGCCGGGCAAGTACGACGAAGCCGTAGAGCTGCCCCCACTCACACCGTGGACCACCCGGACTCGTGCGAAGAAGCATTGGTGCAAGTCGCTGTGGCAATGACCGAGGCCGTCTCGGCCGGCGCCGTCCAGTTACACGTACCTGGCTTCCTCACGATTAGAGCGACACTCCGCCGTGGGCGGGTCCTTCCGGACCGGTGATCTTCGGAGCGGGCGGCTGTATCTGTGGAGCCTGGACCTGTTGCGCCGCGTGCTGCTGCCGGGCGGCGTCTTCAGCCTGCTGTCGCTGCGGTGTAAGTCCGGCACGGCGCTCGACTTCCTGGGCCGCCTGCTGGATACGGCCGTTGATGTCGTTCAACTTGCGCTGCACGGTCTGTGCCCCCTCCCGGGCATGAGCGACGTCTTCGGCGGCTGCACCCCTGGCGCGCTCGATGAGCTCAGGTTCTGCCCCGGAGGCCGTGAGCCGCGCTACGGTCTGGCCTCCGTCCTGCTCGTACCGGTCGGCCAGCGCTTGGGCGGCGGCGGTGGTGGTGGCCACGCGCTGGGTCAGGTTCTGCGCGGCATCCGTCAGGTCGGCATGATGCTGGACGAGCTCATCGCTGCCCAGCAAGGCCAGCGAGCGGGGGGCTTGGGCGGGACCGAGCGCCGTTGGGCGGGTCTGGTCGGCCGGGGAGCCCTGGGGTCGCCCCTCGCCGAGCGGCGCCGCTTCCGCTCCGGCGCGGCTGTTGAGCGAACGGTTCTGCTGACGCGGGAGTGCCACGGACAAGGCTTCGGCTACGTGCTTGCTCGTCGTGGGTGAACCATCCGGGGCGCAGTTTCCGATTGCGCGCAGAACTTCGTTGGCCGCGGCCACTTCTTTGATGGACGAGGCCAGCTTTGCTCGCTCTTCAGCTGACAGGCTGACAAGCCGCAGATCGTGAACGCAGCGCGTCTTGAAGCCTTCGTCGCCCAGAAGCTTGTTGAGAGCCGAAGTAACGGCGGTGCCGCGATCCTGGGGAGCGGCACCGTACGCAGCGGAGATTCCGCCCGGATCCACAACGCTGCCGGATTCCTGGTCATGATGTCCGGCGAGGTGGTATCCCGCACTCTCGTACGTGCGACGGACTTCGCCGTCTGCGGGGTGGACCATGCCGTTGAGGGCGTGTGTGACCGCCTCGTACCTTCTTGCCGCGACCTCCCAGTCGGTCGTCTCCACAAGCGCCCAGCGGTGGATCTGGTCAGCGTAGTACTCGCTCGTACGCCAGGCCTCTCGACTCCACCCCTGGTCGAACGCAGAGGCCATGTCGGCCAGCTCACCGCTTTCCACAAGATTGCTGATCCGATCGACTCCCACCGTGATTTTCGCGGGGTAGTAGACGGCAACCGGCTCTGCTTCCTTATCCTCGAGTTCGGGAAGATCCGGACCGAATTCCACGCGCCGAACGGTCATCAGTGGGGGAGGGTAAACCCCTCCCGACCTGTCGAACAGTTTGACTGGGCGGCCGGAAGCGAAGAACTTCTTGCTGCCGTCCACTTCCTCGGCGACTCGGCTCTCACCAAACGACCATTTCGCCCAGTAAAGCTGCCAGCGTGTCCCCTTGTCTCCGACGTGCTCTCTCGCCTGAAAGTAGACCGTCGGGACTCCAAGGCAGATGGCGCTCTCGAGCGCCCCGCTCTCTATCCCCACCTGGACGATGTCCGCGTCCGTGTTGAAATAGTGCAGAAAGAGCGCCTGTTCGCCATGCGTGAGCGCCGTCCCGCCATTTTTTTCAGCAGCCCAGAAACGGATCAGCGAGTCGGTGTCGACGCCATCAAGGACCCCTTCTTCCTGGAAGGCGGAGAATAGCTCGGGTCGGCCGCGGAAGAGGTCGTCTCCGATAAGGAGAATTTTCCGGTCCGGCTCCGTGGACCGCAGCACTTCGATCGTCTGCTTGAGGATCTCCGGCTTGGTGTCCATGAAGGCGCCCTGATCGCGATTGTCGCGCACCCACAGCAACGCGTACTTCAAAGGTGATGTGGAATCAACGTCGGGCCCGCCACCCTCCATGACCCGGTTCACCACAGCGCGGGCACGCGCTTCGCGGCGCATACCGAATTCGCCTGTTCCGCGCGTGCTGGAGGCTATGGATTCCCTGGCGTCCAGGGGAGCCTCACGAATGACGGGGAGCGCATGGATGTGCGAGCGCCTGAATTTTGTTTGCGAGTAGTTTACCGAGTACGGCTGGTCATCATAGGAGAGGCGAATCCTGTACGGCTCAATACTGTATTCTTCGATAAAACGGCGACGTGTCGCCAGAGCCTCACGAAAAGGATCGAGATAAATATCCGACAGGTCATTTAGAAACTCGGTATCGCTTACTGAAACGGCGCTCTTCCCCTTCTGGGAGCGCCACACCGCGACAGCATTGCCTTGTTCTTGCGTAACCCCGTCAGGGAGCTCTCCCAGGTAAGTGATCCTCCTCTCGTCCGACTCCAGCAGTAGACGCTTGAGACGACCTTCCGGTTCATAGCTCACTTCGAGAGTGGTGTCCGGGTCGAGAATCAGCGCAGCGGAATGGATGTACAGCTCTCCCCGCTGCCACTCATACATGCGGAGATTCTTGCGATCCAGTTGTCCGCCGACATATGACGGCTCGTGAGCGACCTCACGAAACACCTGCTCCTGGAGTTGTTCGAAAGTTCCCTGGACATCCGAGGCCACCTGCTCCTTGACGCGACGGGAGAGCTCTCCGAAGGTCCGCTCCAAGCCGTCCCATTCGGCGATTTTCTCCGGAGAGGCGAAAAGCGTCGAAGGAATACCCTGCCCAGAGGCTGCAATCTCGGAGACCGGCAGTGCTTCATAATGGACTTCGACGGCGTCGAAAACGTTGGAGGGCGGCGGATTTGAGGGCTGGTCGTTCGCCATGGCGTCACACTCCTTACTCGGCGGTGGAGTTGGTTCCGTCGAGGGCGGGCCACCCTCCGCGAGGAGGGCCGCCGACAGCGCCCGGAGCAGAGGGCTCTTCGCCGCGTTCAACCGTCATAGTCGCTCTCACCACGACAATCCACTCGTCACTTCGCTTGAGTCGGTAGCCAGTTCAAGGGGCCGACCGTGTAACGCCCTTGCCTGCAAGAGGACTTGGCGCATCGTACACGTGCCCGATGTATCGTTAGCGCAGGTCGGGAGAGAAAGGCGTCTTGGTGTCGAGTACGTCAAGAACCATCGTTTCAGCCATAGTTGAACAGGACGGCTGTCTGCTGATGGTTCGCGAACGTCTGCCAGGAGAGCCGGAACAGTGGGTGCTCCCCGGTGGTGTTGCCGAGCCGGGAGAGCTCGCGCACCAGGCTCTCGTACGAGAGGTCTACGAGGAGACCGGACTGACCCTGGCCGGGGCGACGAGTCTGGCCTGCGTCTCCCAGCACGCTGTCACCGGCGATCCCGACTGGGACGGCACCTGGACCGTCTTCACCTTCCGCGCGGAAGGGCCGACGGGGGTACTGGGCCCCCTGGATCCCGACGAGCTGGTGTTGGAAGCCGCCTGGGTCCCGATCGACGAGGCATTGGCCCGCCTGGCCGCGCACCCGTCCCGCCGACGCGGGGAGCCGCTTATATCCTGCCTGAACGGCACGTCACCGCCCGGCACTCTCTGGCTCTGGCCTGGCGGACCGGAAGACCGCCCGGTCGTGGTCCCTGTATTCCCCCGCTGACGGAAGGAAGACCGAGAGTATGTCGCCTTTTCCGCCTGTCTCGTCTCACGCATCAGCCCGCAGCATCCGGTACGAGATCGTCGGGCAGCAGCCGGCGGAGGGATACCCGGAGCGCTTCACCATCGACCTATCGGAAGATGGGCGCGCCCAACTCACCTATGAACACGGTCCGATACGGCAGTCCTGGTCCGCGCGGACGGAAGGCATCGTGTCGACACGCCTGTTGAAGGCCATGGAGAGCATGCCGTCCGGCGGCGCCACGGAAGATCTGTCTCCTCGTGAGCCCGTCCACCGCCGCCTCCAGGTCTTCGGCGCCGCTCCGCTACCGAGGACGGTGACCTGGGACGAGGGAGCCGATTCCGTCAGGGCTGGCGCAATCCTGGACTCCCTGATCGCGCAGATCAGCGGCGTGCGGTCGAACCTCGTCGCCAACACCCTCCCCCCGCTGACGCGCCGCGAGGTCGGGCACGCTGCCGGAGCGGCCGGCGGTCTGCCCGGTCAGGAAGCCGTCGCTGTTTTCGGGGCAGTCGGCGACCGCCCGGCCTTCGCGCTCGCGCGAACCGGCGGCGGCTTCGGTGTGTTCTCAGTCGATCCCCTGAAGACGCTCGGGGAGACGGCCGAAGCCGGGCAACCGATCCGCGCGCTGGCTCTGGGGTCGGACGGCGGGCGCGACCTCCTAGTCACCGGCGGCGATGACAGCACCGTCTGGGCCTGGGATCTGACCGGCGACGACGGGCTGCTCCACGCGAGAGGAGGCCATGGCGGCGCGGTCAGGGCCGTCACCGCGCGAGATGACCTGGACGACGACGGACTGGTCTACTCGGGCGGCGCGGACGGCAACATTTGGGGCTGGGGCAGCAGAGACGGAACAGAGGTCGGCGCGTTGACCGGCCACGACCGGACGGTCAACGCGCTGGCGACCGCCCGCGTCAGCGGCCTCAGTCTGCTCGTCTCCGGCGGAGACGATGGAACGGTGCGCGTCTGGAACACCGACACGGGTGAGTCGCTGCGCACCTTCACCCCGCAGACCGAATGGGTCAACGCCGTGGCGATCACCGGCGCGGCGGGGCAGGGTGTGGTCGCGGCAGCCTGCTCCGACCACGTCATCCGAGTGTGGGACATCCTGACCGGCACCCGGACGCATGCGCTGCGTGGCCACAGCGCGGCAGTGACCGGACTGGCGTTCCTCGACCTTGAGGGCCGGGCAGTCTTGGCCTCCTGTTCCTACGACGGAACGATCAGAACCTGGGAAGTGGCAGACGGGCGCCCCCTGGACAAGTGGCCAGCCCAGGACGCCTGGCCGGCCGCGCTGGCAGCCGCCCCCTCGCCGGGCGGAGCGGTCCTCGTATCCGGCGGCGCGACCGGGACGGTGCGCGTCTGGGATGCGAAGGGAAAGGCTCTGCGGGCACTGACGACGGACTGTGGCCCCGTCCAGGCGCTTGCGCTGGCCGAGCTCGATGGGAGCACGGCGGCTGCCGTAGGGTGCCTCGATGGCTCCCTCAGACTCTGGGATGTCGCGACCGCTTCCGTACGCTGGGCGCTCGACCCGGATGACGGGCCCATCACCTCGGTGGCCTTCGGCCCGGCGGCCGACACGGTCGTCTGCGGTACCGCTCGAGGCACAGTACGGGTCCACTCCACCGTGGACGGGGCACTCCAGTTGGTGCCCACACCCCACACCGACAGGATCCTCTCCCTCGCCTTCCTCCCCGTGGCCGGTGGCGTCGTGGCCTCTGCCGGAGCCGACCGGACGGTACGCACCTGGGAGGCGGCCACTGGTCGTCCGCTCCTGCGTCTGCGCGGCCATGCGGCGGCAGTGACGCGACTCGCAGCAGGACAGGTTGGCGCGGTCGTGGCTCTTGCCTCGGCCGACGAGGACGCGAAGATCCTGGTGTGGGACGCAGTCTCGGGCCAGCGGCTTCTGGACCTCCGCGCCGCGCGTCCGGTGAGCGCTCTCGCCTTCGGCGCGGTCGACGCAGTTGGCATCTTGGCCGCTGCGGAGCCGCACGGTCCTATCCGGGTGTGGGACGTGGTCTCGGGAGACGAACTGGCGACACTCGACACCTCCGACACCGTTGTTGTGGCGCTCACCGTCTGCGTGCTCGATGGCGACACCGCATTGCTCGTCGGCACTCGGGACAGGACGGTTCGCGCCTGGCGGCTGCCGGACGGTGCCGAGATGGGCGAAGTCTCCGTACCACAGAGGCCGCTCGCACTCTCTTTCTTCCCGCCCGGAACCCTGCATGTCGCGGGAAGCGGTGGCCTCACGACCATCGAGCACTTTCCGTCCTGAAGTTGCAGGTCATGGGGGCCTCTCAGCTCCGGCGGCGAGCCCGGGCAGCGCTCGCTGCAGTTGGCGGCCCCTAACTGGGCGCGGCTGCGTTCCGTCACTCCCGAGTGCGCGGGTGCGTTCCATGAGCATCTCCACCGTGAACCGGGCCGCTTCGAGCAGTCCGGCGACGTGCCCGGTTTTGAGGAAGCGGAAATCGAGGTCCACGTCATGTCCCCACAGCTCGTCCAGATGCCGGATCTCCTTACCGATGTGGAAGGAGAGGAGGAGAAGTCCGGCAGGGCGTAGGCGGCCATCAGGGTGTCGTCGCCTTGCACAAGCGCGTCGTGCTGCGGGTGGAAGGGCTTGGACAGGTCGGATTCGACGTCGATGAACCCGCCTTGCTGGTCGAGCTTCTGGGCGATTAGGTTGCCGATCCGGCTCTTACACGAGCCGGACCCTCCGCATCACCCTGGACCGTCTTCGGCCTGCTGTGCGCCGTCGGCGTCGCGGTCTTCGCGTACACCGTACAGGCCGCGGTACCGGCGGTTGCGGGAGTGTCCGGCACCAGAAGCGGCACGGCGGCCGGTACCCGGCACCGGGGTTGGGAGGATCTTCACGGCTGGGGTGCGTTCACCGGACCCTGACCGTCATGGGGGTGCTGGCACTGCTCCTCGACTGACCGAAGCTGATCGGTAGTCGAAGCCCCCCGGCCACTGCGCCACCCATCCATAGCCCCGGCCCCAGCCGGGGCTGTTCTCTGTGGCGACCGGTCGCCCCGTCGGGCGTACGCCGCGGCGCCGGGCGAACCGCTCGCAGTGAGTTGAGTGACGGGCTACGTCATTCCGCATCCTCCGCCAGTGCCGTCTGGGCGCGGCGCAGCCCTGACAGAGGGTCTGCGTCGTCCCGTCGTCGTCGCCCTCGACGGGCCAGCGGCGACCGCATGCGGTGCACGGGGCAAGTTCGGACGGGCTGTAGCGGGCGGCACAGCTGAAGCAGTACAGCAAGCGGTGCGGGGAGGAGTCGGCGAACTCTACGTCGTCGACGAGGGTCTCCTCATCGCATTGCGGGCACGGCGTCACGAGGAAGGCAAGGTCAGGATGCGCATCCATGTAGCGCCAGTGCATGGCGTCGAGCCCATTCCCGCCGCAGAACAGGCACTCCTCACGGCCCGGGCCGAGCAGGAGGGCCCACTGCTCGCATTCGGGACACTGGATGGTCCGGTTCGCCTGGCCCTCGAGGGTTCTGCTCAGCCGGTTCATACGCCGGTTGACGTAGGACTCGATGTTCTTGAGCCCCTCGTACACCCCGTGCATGTCCTTGAGGATCAGGTCAGTTACTGAGATTCAACGGGTGATGTCGCGGGCGGTGCGTCATCAACTGCAGAGACACGCCTCCGGCAACTGCCGTCAGACGAAGATCATCAGGTGATCGCGGTATCGGCTTCGTGGTTGACAGTGAGGAGTGATCACTTCAGGGTTGGTCAGCCGGACGATGCAGAGGGGGAAACGGCCGTGGCCGACCATGCTGAGACGAGCAATCGGACTAATGTCTACGTCGACATGGTGGGAGATCTCTTCCACCCGGGACACGTGGCGCTCCTCAAGGCCGCGCGCGCTTTCGGAGAGCGGCTGATCGTCGGCCTACTCTCAGACGAGGTCGTGACCCAGTACAAGCGAAGGCCCATCATGACCCTGGCCGAGCGGGTCACGGTGATCGAGGCATGCCGATACGTCGATGCGGTGATACCGAACGCTCCGGAACGCGTGACGACTGAGTTCCTGGACGATCACGACATCGCAGTGGTCGTGCACGGAGACGACATCTCGCCAGACGCCATCGAAGAGGTCTTCGGTCCGGTGGTCGCTGCGGGGAAGTTGCAGCTTGTGGAGTACACGGCGGGTGTCTCTACCACTGACCTCATTGGAAGATGCTTGGCGCGAGGCATCTCCTCGTGATCTTCGTGTGATGCCGCTCGGCGGACGCGGGTCCCTGCAGTTCAGGACACACGGCCCCGCGACATCACCCGTTGAATCTCAGTAACCGATGCTGCTCCACCGCGTCCGGCGCGCCGCCCGGACCGCGCCCGACGGCAGCCTGGTGCCGCTCGCCGAGGACGACCGCGGCCGGTGGGACACCGAGTCGATCGCCGAAGGCGTCGAGATCCTGCAGGCGGTCCTCGCCCGCGACCGGCTGGGCGAGTTCCAGGCCCAGGCCGCCATCGCAGCACTCCACGCTGACGCACCCACCGCCGAGGAGACCGACTGGGTGCAGATCGTCGAGTGGTACGACGAGCTCGCGCGCCTGACCGACAGCTCACTGCCCCGCCACGCCGCGGTGGCGGCGTACCTCCACGAGCGTGACGGCGACCTGGCGACGGCGGCACGGCTGTACGCCGAGGCGGCCCAAAAGGCACCCAACCTCGCCGAACGCGACCACCTGACGCGCCAGGCCGCCCGGCTCAACGCCCGCCGGTCTCACTGACGGGTCGCGCCCGGAGTTCCCGCAGCACTCGGAGCGGCCCCAGGAATACCTCCGTTATCGACCACTGTCTGTGCGGCTTGTTACGCCTCACGTCCGCAGCTGCTGAGGTTCCGGACTATCTGCCAGGTCTCGGTCTGTGGCCTTGATCACCGCGTCGAACAGCCAGAGCAGCCGATACGACCGAGCTACCCCAAGTAGAAGCGCTGCCTCCACCATCCAGTGGACGCCGCCGGGATCGGCCTCCGTGGTGTCCAGCGCTGTGGCCAATAGGCAGACACCCGAGATCAAGAGGGTCGCCGAGAGAACACTGACCCAGTTCCGCCGGAATTGCGATGCCAAATGCGCGGCTGTGCGCAGCGTCCGCATGCGCCTTCCCGTCGCAGCTGCGTACTGCGAGATTGCCGCTGTGACGAAGCTGCCGACCAAAGCGACGACGGTGGCGCCCGTCGTGTAGATCTCCAAGCGCTGTTCACGGTTGGGTGCGCCGAAAATGTCGCCGCGTCCGGTCAGTGCGACCAGCAGACCATGCCCGCCGAGGATGACCGCGGTCACCAGCCAGTCCGCCGCCGGCCGTGACCGCCAGGCGTTCAGCAGCCCGCGCACCGCCTCCACCACACTCGCCATACCCGCCCCTCCCCCGCGCGCCCCGACCAGGGCTTTCGCCCAGCTGCCCTCCAGGCTAGAGGTCGGCACTGACAGCGGCCCGCAGCACCCTCTCGTTCTCCAGGGAGACCCGCTCCAGCTTGTTCAGGGCCACCTGGAGGTCGATGGCGTGGCCGTCGCTGGAGGAGAACGGCACGACACACTTCGCGGTGATGCGCTCGCTGACGAAGTCGATCTTCTCGTCGTCGCCCTCGCTGTGCCACGCCTCCATGCGGGCCTGCGCGGCGGCGGTGTCGACGGCATCAGAGTTGTCCAGCCAGTCCTCGATGTCGTTGGCGAACACCCGCGTGGAGTCGAGGAGTTGGTTGTGGCCGCGGGCGCGGCGGCGGGGCGAGAGGACGCGGGACTTCTTCGGCACCTCCAGCTTCAGCGTGATGATCATGTCCGGGTTGTCCTCGTGCAGGCGACTGAGGGCGGTGCCGAGGTCGGAGCTGGCGCGCAGGGCCGTGGGGCTGTCGGGCGGCTCAGGGGCGATGCGCACGGTCAGTTGCTCGATGGCCGCCGCGTGCGCGAGCTTCTCCCGGGAGCGGGCGTTGACCACCGGCCGCAGCTCGATGTTGCGGACCTCGGGGGCGGCGGCGTGCATGTCGTCCAGCCAGCGCTTCAGGGCCTGGGCACGGGGGGCCGAGATACCGCCGGCCATGGTGGCGACGACGTTGCCGAAGGGCGGGAAGTACACCGTGGTGACGTCCACCAGCTCCTTGTCGGCGGCGAGTTGGAGATGGCTGAGGGTGCCGTCGACATGGTCGATGAGCTGCGGCACGTCCTGGCGGACCTTGGCGAGGAGCAGATGCGGGGCAGTCTGGAGAGGGTCGACGGCCCCGATCAGGATTTCGTCGCCGGTGCGCGAGGTGCGCTGCGAGGGCGGCTGGGCGCACAGGCGGCGGATGTGCGCTCCCCAGTCGCGGTGCGGGAGGCGGTGGCTTGCGGGGGCGTCGGCGTCGGCGATCTCGTAGAAGTGGACGACTCTGTCCCGGTTGCGTGCGGCCATGACTGTGCTCCCCCGTGGCGGTCTCGGACGTCGTGGATCGACCAGCCTATCGAGAGGGCCTGCGAGCGCCGAAACGATCAGGCCAGGCCGGGCGCACTCCGCCCGGCCCGGCCCGCCCGCTCTATTCCTCCTCGAACTGGGCTTGCAGTTTCAGGGTGTTGGCGTTTTCGGTGAGGGTGCGCACCTTGTCCGCGGGGAAGCCGCCTGGCGCGGTCGCCTGGATCTCGACCGTGATCTCAACGTCCGCCCCGATGGCTTCGAGATGCTGGAGGATCTCGAAGGCGTACTTCGTGGCGTGCTTGCTGTACTGCTCGGTGTCGAGCCGGGCGTGGGCGTAGAAGCGGGTCGGGACGCGGGGCAGCGGGGTCGGCGCCGGGACCGGAGCGCCGGGCGCGGGGCGGGGCGACACCGACGGGCCGCCGGAGCCCTGACCGGTGCCGGTGCCGTCGTCGGCGTCCTCGTCCGGATCGGCCGGTTCCTGATGCCGGGCGGCGGCTGCCGCCAGGTCGGCGGCCTCCTGGGCGACGGCGAGGTCGGCCCGCACCAGCAGGGTGCTGTCAGTGATCTGGCCGAAGGAGCCGCCGCAGGGCAGGACGAGACTCTGGTAACGGCCGGTCGCGGGGTCGTGGCCGGTGGCGAGGGCGAAGCCGTCGGTCTCCCAGGTGATGTGGGTGAGGACGTCCTCGACGCCCTGGTCGAGGACGGAGCGGTCGCGCAGCCGGTTCATGTACGGGTACTTGGTATGCAGTTCCCACAGGCGGCCGACGGAGATGTGGCCGTCCCGGTCCCACTCCTGGCCCAGCGCGTCCCTGATTCGCTGGTACAGGACGGCGGGGGCCTGCAGGACGTAGAGCATGCCCTGGCGCTTGAGACGGTCACCCACCTGGATGGCAGCGTCGTCGATGGCGGGCAGGTCGACCTTGAAGTTGACCCACTCGATCTTGGCGCCGGGGATCTGCTCGGGGACGAGGACCCACCGGTATGCCTTGCCCAGGCGGAGGCTGACCGTCTCGTCGGCCTTCTCCATGCGGGTCCTGGCCTGCGTCCTCTGATTTTCCGTCAGGTCGAGCTGGATGTGCTGGGTGAGGACCTGCTTCCAGCCCAGGTACTCGCGGACGGCCTCGGCGACCTCCTCGATCTCCTTGCGGTCGGGGGCGAGGAAGACGAGGGCGTTGCGGTGCTGCCGGGTTCCGGAGCGGTACTGGTCGAGTGCCTCTTGGGCGAAGCGCAGGGCCTCGGTGTCGGGCACGTCCCTGGCGCTGCGGTGGGTGAAGCGGGGGTGCAGCAGCACCAGACGGGCGTTGTCGTTGTCCGGGATCTCGCTCGCGGGCAGGGGCGCCGCGTGGACGGCGGTGAACTGGCCACGCACGCCCTGGACCACGCTGAGCCGGCGCACCACGTCCGCCCACACCTTGTCGGGGTCGTCGAGGAGCTTGTTCGCCTCGTCCTTGGCGGTGCGGGTGATGTTGGCGTGGGTGTCGTACCAGTGGCGTTCGCCGTCGCCGTAGAGGTAGGTGGAGCGGTCGGCGAGGGCGTTGAGCGCGGTGCGGAAGTTGCCCAGCGGCTCGCCGGGGATGGCCATGCCGAGCCGGATGTGCGGCTCGGACAGGCCCTTGCGGGCTGCGTGAACGCGGGGCGCAGAACCCATGAAGACGGTACGGGCCACACGCCGACTCATGCCGCGCTGCCCGAGCACGGGCTTCTCGGCGTCGACGGAGGCCGGGGTGGAGTCGGGACCGTCGACGTCGGCGTCGATGATCGGCTTCCAGCGGTCCTCCAGGTAGTACGTCAGCTCCTGGTTGACGCGGGTGTCGTGTATGGGCACGTCGCCGGGCATGATCATGGGGCTCTGGTTCTGGTCCCGCCACAGCGCGTGGATGACAGTGCTCATCAGCCGCAGCACACCCCGGGTGCGCTGGAACCTGGGCAGCGTGGACCAGTCCTCATAGAGCCGGACGAACAGTTCCGGGTGGATCGGGTACGTCGACTTGATCCGCCGCTCGTAGTCCATGGTGTCGCAGCCGGCCGGGAACTCGCGCTTCTCGGTGCCGTAGAACTGCGTGTAGAGCCGCGCCACCTTGTTGATCTCGGCCTGGACCTCGCTGGTGGGGGTCTGGAAGAGACGGCGGCGGACGATCTCGAAGGACTCGTCGGAGCTGGCGGGCCGCCATGCGTCGGCCTTGCGGTGGACGACGTTCTGCAGGCGCTCCAGCGCGGTGCGGTTGTTCTCCCCGCCGATGTCGTATTGGTCGGCGGCGCTGATCTCGCCGGTCGCGGAGGCCGGGATGGACACGAGCAGCTGAGCCCCGTCGACGGAGGCGACGGCCTCGGTGAGGGACTGCGCGAAGGAGAAGTGCGTCTCGAAGGAGCCAGCGGTGAGGTTGTCGTTTCCGAGCAGCGGACCGGCGTACTGCACCCACTCGTCGATGAGGATGACGCAGGGCGCGTACGCGGCGATCAGGTCCTGGAGCAGGGCGGTGCCGGGGCTGGTGCTGGTGCGGTCGGCTTCGGCAATGATGTCGTACGCCTGCCTGCCGCCGAGCCCCCAGGCGAGCTGGCCCCACATGGTGTTGACCGTGGTGCCGTCGGCCTTGACGTCGGCCTGCCCGATGCCCAGCTCGTTGCCGACCAGCACGGCCCGGTGCACCGGCCCGCCGGGCAGTCCGCCGCCCGGCGCGGCAGCGATCAGCTCCTGAAGGTCCTGCGGCAGCCGGTTCACCTTCAGACCCGGCGCATACAGGTGGTACAGCGCCATCATCGAGTGTGTCTTGCCGCCGCCGAAGTTGGTCTGGAGGTTGATGACGGGGGCGGCGTTCGGGTCACCGCTGATCCGGCGCAGCGACTTGGCGAGCAGTTCCTCAAGGCCCTCGGTGAGGTACGTCCGCTGGAAGAACTCCTCGGGTTCGGTGTACTCGGCGGCGCCCTCGCCGCGCGCCACCCGCCACAGGTCGGCGGCGAACTCGGAGGCGTTGAAGTCACCGCGCGCCACGTCCTTGTGCGGGGTGAGCACCTCACGCCAGGGCCGCAGCCCCTCGGCGGCCACGCTCGGCACGGCACGCGCCCGGCGGGCCGCCTTCTTCGTCTCCTCCTCCGTCACCTGCCGGTGCAGCGTCTGCCGGGACTCCCGGACCTGGTCGACGAGGGCGGTGTCCGCGTGCAAGGCCCGCAGCAGCCGCTCCGCCGTGTCCAGCGCGCGCAGGGTGTCGTCCGCGGTGAACGACTCGTGGTGCGCCCACCGGTTGCGTACGTCGTTCAGCTCGCTAGCGAACCCTCGGGCGCTGCCTGGCAGGAGGTGCCGGAAGTAGTTGCTCCAGTACCGCTGGAGCAGGTTCAGCAGGAACTGCGGATCATTCTTGCCGATCTGCCTCCCCTGTCCCTTGGCCTCGCTCTCCGCGTCCTCGAACCAGCCGTCGCCCTGCCGCTTGACCATCTCCCGTTCCAGGAAGGGCAGCAGCCCCTCCGCGAGGATGTCGATCATGCGGGTGACACGGTCTCGGTTGTTCACCGCCATGGTGCGGGTGTCCTGCCTTTCCGGGTGCCTGTGGGTGGGCCGGGCGTTCAGAAGAGGGGCTGGTGCTGGGGCTTGCGCGGGCCGCGCTTCTCGGCCGCGCGGGCCTCGGTCTGGAGATCGGACCAGGCACTGGCGAGGTTGTTGAACCGCTGACCGCTCTCCGACCAGCGACGCCGGTCACAGACGCTGTACAGCAGGTGGGCAAGGTCACGGATGGTGTCCTCGTCGAACTCCCCGCGCCGCCGGATCCCGGCGAGCAGCTCACCGGCCGGTCCTACGCCGGACTGCGCGCCCTTGCCCTCCAGCACCCGGGACAGGTGCATGGCGGCTTCCCACACGGAGATACGGGCATCGGTCTCCGGGTCGTACGACTCCGGCAGCTCGGCCGGCGCGACGAGCCACACCTTGCTGTCGCCGGACGCGGTGATGTGGGCGTCCTGGAGCCCCTTCACGGACACGTTGTACGCCTTCGCGAGCGTCTCGGCGTCCCCGAACGTGCCCTTGCCCCACTGGAACTGCTCGAACCAGCGGATCGCCCACCGGGTGTCCTGGTCGAACTCGCCCTCTTGTTCGTTGAGTACGTCCGCGAGTACGTCGTTGATGAGCCCGAGTGCGGTGCGTACGCGCATCGGTGAGCCGTCGGGCTCGGTGACCTTCGCGTAGCGGGAGAACACGGCGATGCCGGGGCCGATCGCGGACTGGGGGAGGTCGACGGGGGCGAGGTTGCCCTCCTGCAACTTCCGCAGCTTGTCCGGGAGTTCACTGCGGAGGGCGCGGAGGAAGCCTCGGCGGTCGGTGGAGCCGGCTGTTACGTGGCGAGGGCGGCAGGCGAGGACTACGGAGGAGGCGAGGGCGTTGGAGCCGATATCGCGGGACCGGCCGGTTCTCTCGGTACGGACCGGCCAGGTGCCGGTGACGGACCAACCGGCCTCGATCAGGCCGCTGAGTAGCGTCTCCCAGCCAGTCGAGGCTGTGCCGTCCTCGGCGTCGGTCTCCGCCTGCTTGAAGGCGTAGTACACGGTGAGCGGGTAGTCCGGGTGGTGGCCTGCCCGCATGTGCGAGAACGTCTCGACGAAACCCCGCTCGAAGTGCCTCTCGGCGGCCTCCCAGTTTCCGTTGTGGCGGAACGGGGTGGCGATGAGCTCAGGCTCCTTCGGGGTGAGGATCGTGCTCATCACCTCGGGGTAAATATCGCCGAGGGATCGGCGGAGCCAGACGTAGAAGAAGTCGGCGAGATCGGCGTAGCCGATGTTGTCGTAGTAGGGGGGGTCGGTGGCAACGACAGGATTGGCCGAGAGGTCAACAGTTCGGGCATCCGCCTGCTCCGCTAGCCCTGAGCCTGTTGCTGGCAGAGCGTCGATGGCCCGACCGATTGATACGACGGCTGTCTCCAAGTCGCCAGCTGCACCAGCGAAGGGGTTCGACTCGGCAAAGTCCCAGACCATGGGAAGAGCTTGGCGAGCGAAGGTGGAGCGGGTAGCACCCGTGCCGTGCGAGGAACGCCAAGAACAGATGGTGGACAAGTCGTCCGCCACAGCGCTCACGAGGAACCCGAGGTACAGCGCCACGGCCTTCCCGTACTCGGCCGCCTCCGCCTCTCCCATACCAGCGTCCCTGGCATCCCGCACAACCTTTTCACGGGCGTCGCCCACCAGATCACTGAAGGTTGTCAACCCAACCAGTTGCCGGTTAGTAAACAGGTCCGCATGCTTCCGCATGCCATAACCCTGCACCCTGAACCCCAGCGCCTGCTCAGGCAGTTCGGACTCGGGCACATCGACAGGCCGCCCCACGTCCGCCGCCCCCACATCCTCCGCCGTCGGCGCCAGATAGATCCGCTGTCGCTTCCCCTCCGCGACCACGGCCATCATCACCGCGCCCATCCGCCCGGCCACCCCCTCGGCGCGGACGTACTTCAGCGTGGCCCTGTTACCGCACACCAGGCACTCGGCGCCCTTGCCGTCAACAGTTCCCTCACGGGGCTCGCCCTCGGGGCCGCCGATCGTGAACGTCACCTGCCCGTCCAGCGACTCGGGGATGACGTAGGAGGACCGGTCCTTCTTCTTGCTCAGCCAGAACGATCGCACCAGCGGCATCTCCGTCCCACAAGCCGGGTCGGGACAAGCCACCGTCCGCGCCCACAGCCAAGCGATGACCGGCGCCTCTCTCCCGTCCTCCAGCTTGGCCTTCGGATAGTGGGTGCCGATGCGCGCGTACGCCTGCGCCCGCATCCACTTGCCGTACTGCCGCACGTCCTCCGCGAGACCACTCGCCCCCCGCCAACTGCCCTCATGGCGCAGTTCCGCCGTCGGCGACACCGGCTTGCGCCCCGCCCACCTCGGCGGGATCTCGATCAGCGCCTTGTTGATGACGACCGGAACCGGATTCAGGTCACTGGCGTAAGCCTGGAGCCCCAGCCGATGCGCCTCCAGTGGAATCGTGCCGCCGCCCGCGAAAGGGTCGAGCACGGGCGGAAGCGGGCCGTCGCCATGCGACTCGGCGATCTTCTCCCGAACCTTGCGCATGATCCGCTCATCGCGGGTGGCCTCCCAGGGGACCATCTCCTCGATGAGATCGAACAACTCCTGCCGCGCCGCCTTCTGCTCCTCCTCCCCCGGATAGAGATCGGGCCGCGCGGACGGGTCGTCGACAAGCTGGGCGAAGAGCATCGCGCGGGCAGCCGCCAGCGGGCGCCGGGCCCACCACAGGTGGAGGGTGGACGGGTGCCCGTGGCGGATGGACTTCTCCCGGGCGGACTCCCTGTTGATCGCCTCCAAGGGGAGGGAGACCTCGATGAGCTTGGTGCGGCGCTCCGGGGCTGGGGCCGTGTCTTCCGTTGCACCGCTCACTGCGGGGTTCCTCCCTTGTTCCAGGCATCCTGCCAGGACAGCAGGAGACCCTCGGTCTTCAGGTCGCCGAAATCGGTGTCGGCGAAGGCGTCGGTGAGGTATCGGATCTCGTCGTGGTCCGGGCCGAGCGGGCTCACGGAGGCCAGGGCGAGACGATGCTGCTCGCCCCGGTTCTTGGCGACGAGGACCTCGTTGCGGCTGACGTAGAAGTGCTCCGCTCCCTCCCGGCGGCCCTTCACCTCGATGTGCACGAGGTGACCGTCAAGACTAAGCGATCGGATGTCGTAGCCGGGGTTGTTGTGGGCCATCTCCTCGGGGACGCGGCCCAGGCGGCGCTCAGCACGAAGCACGGCAGCTACAGCTCGACGGTCGGTCTCGTAGCCGTCAGCCGCGTGCAGCGCATCAAGTACCGCCTTCTCAGCCGGGCTCTCGGCAGGGCCGAGACGGCGGACGATCCAGCCGACCGGGACGACGAGCGCGCAGCCGGCGACGACGGGCGGACGGGCCTGGAGAGACTGATCCTTGTCCAGGGTGGCGAGACGCTGCTCACGGCGCCGTTCCAGGTCCTCGGCCCAGGCGCGGGCGGTCTCGGGACGGTGGCGGACCTTCTTGCCCTCGGCCTGGTCGAGTTCGAGCTTTCCGGCCTGGGCGTACCAGAAGCTGATCTCCTGGCGCAGGCGCTGCTCGACCTGGGCGCGGGTGCGCTCGATGACGGGCAGGAGGCGTTCCCTTGTCCGGTTCAGGTGCTGAGGTACCGCTTCGCGGATCGCCCAGTCCATGGCGCGGGCGGGGCCACCATCGCGCAGCCAGTCCTCCTTGAGGAGGGTCTCCACCGCCTCGGTCTCACGCGGAGTCGGCGGGCGGTAGTCCAGGTAGGGGGCAGGCCCGGCATCGTGGGCCGTACCGTCGGGACGGAGTTCCACGAACGCGAAGGAACGGTCCACCGACCGCCCGTGCCCGTCGACGACCTCCTGGACCAGCGCGGTCAGCAGCCGGGGGCGGGTACCCGCGTCAGAGGCGTCGACCAGGACCGTGCCCCGGGTGAGCAGGTCCCCATGGCGGTGGACTGTCTCCTCCAGTACGGCGTCGAAGAGCGGGTGCCCAGGAGCGATCAGGTCGGCGCGGGCGGCCCCGGGGATCGTGACTCGTTCACGGTCGAAGCACACCCGCTCGTATCGCCGCTGCACGACCCCGCCGAGGCCCCGCCCGAAGCGGCCCGTGTCACGCAGGACAGCCGGGATGTGGGTGATCTCGTACCGGCCGCTCTCCCGCGCCCTGAGATGGCCGCCGAGGCGGTCGAAGGCGTCGCGGAAGAAGGCCCGTACGTAGTGTGGGTGGAGCCGCTTGGCCTGGGCCTCCTCCATGCGCAGCCGTACCGCCTCGACGTCCTCCAGGCCCATGACGTGGGCGTCGAGCGCGAGACCCTTGATCAACTCTACGGCCCGTTCGCCGACCCGGGCGTCGATGACCTGGTCGAGGCGGCTCTTGACCTCGGGCCGGTCGCCGTAGCGGATGGCCTCCAGGAGGAGGCCGCGCAACGGCTCGCCTTCGAAGAGCTCGCCCAGGACGTTGTAGACCTTGCCGTCGTACGCCTTCGACTGCTGCTCGATCTTGTCGAGGAGCCGTTGGAAGACCTGGCCCTCGCGGGTGTCGGCGGCGACCAGGTTCCACAGGTGGCAGACCTCGGTCTGGCCGATGCGGTGGATGCGGCCGAAGCGCTGCTCGATGCGGTTGGGGTTCCACGGGAGGTCGTAGTTGACCATGAGGTGGGCACGCTGGAGGTTCAGGCCTTCGCCCGCAGCGTCGGTTGCGACGAGGACTCGGACATCGGGGTCCTGGTTGAAGGCGTCGCGGATGTCACGGCGGTGTGGGCGCGGGGTGCCGCCGTGGATCGCGACGACCGCCTCCGGCCGGCCGATCAGGTTTCTGATGCGGCGGGACAGGTAGTCGAGGGTGTCACGGTGCTCGGTGAAGACGATCAGCTTGCGCGGCAGGCCCTTCTCGTCCCGCAGCAGCGGGTCGTCCTGGAGCAGGCCGGACAGTTCCCGCCACTTGCGGTCGTCGCCGGAGGCCAGGACCCGTGCGGCGAGCCGCTCCAGCTCGCTCAGCGCGGCGATTTCCAACTCCAGTTCCTGGAGGGTGCGGGCGGCGGTCGCGGCGTCGACGACCTGCTCCTCCAGCTCCTCCAGCTCGCCGCCGGTCAGGTCGTCCAGCTCGTCTTCAACGGGGACGGACGGCACGGACGCGACACCGGCGTTCGCCACGCTCTGGCCCGACAGCATCTCCTGGCGCCGGACCTCCAGCCTCAGCCTCCTGCGCTCCAGGGAACGGTGGATCGCCGCCGGGCTGGAGGCGAGGCGGCGCTGGAGGACGGTGAGCGCGAAACCGACCTGGTTGCCGCGCCGGCCGTCCAACCGCTCCGCCCGGTTCATCTCCTGGCGGACGTACTCGGTGACCTGCTCGTACAACTCCTGCTCGGCGAGCGACAGTTCGTACGGCACGGTGTAGGCGCGGCGCTCGGGAAAGAGCCTGCGGCCGTCGAAGGTGAGCAGGTCCTCCTTGATCATGCGGCGCATCAGGCCGGAGACGTCGTGCCGGTGGATGCCCGCCCGGTAGCGGCCACTGAACCGGTCGCTGTCCAGCAGCGTCATGAACAGCTGGAAGTCCTCCTCCTTGCCCGCGTGCGGGGTGGCGGTCATCAGGAGCAGGTGACGGGTGAGGCGGCCGAGGAGACGGCCCAGCTCGTAGCGCCTGGTGGTCTTCAGCTCCGTACCGAAGTAGCTGGCGCTCATCCGGTGGGCCTCGTCTACGACGACCAGGTCCCAGCCGCTCTCCCCGAGCAGCCGCCGCAGGTCCTCGGAACGGGCCAGGGCGTCCATGCGCGCGATGAGCCGGGGGTGCCGGTCGAAGACGTTGCCGTCGATCGTTGCGTCGGTCAGCTGCCGAGTAAGCAGGGTGAAGTCCAGGCCGAACTTCTCCAGCAGCTCGTCCTGCCACTGCTCGACCAGCCCGCCCGGCACGACGATCAGGCAGCGCTCCAGGTCACCGCGGAGCGCCAGCTCCTTGATGTAGAGCCCGGCCATGATGGTCTTGCCGGCGCCGGGGTCGTCAGCGAGGAGGAAACGCAGGGGGGTGCGCGGCAGCAGCTCGTTGTAGACGGCCTGGATCTGGTGGGGCAGCGGGTCGAGGAGGCTCGTGGACACGGCGAGCATCGCGTCACCGCGCGCCGCCATCCTGATCCGCAGCGCTTCGGCCGCCAGGCGGAACAGCCCCGGGTCCGCGTCGAAGCCGCCGCCCGCCGTGCTGGGGGTCACCTCGGCCAGCCGCTCGGCGTCCTCCTCGTAGAGGATCCGCTCCTCCACGGTGCCGTCGGGACGGCGGTACGTCACCTGGGCAGCGGCTGTTCCGAACATCTGCAACGCGACTATTGCGACGTCCACGCCGGGGGCGATGCCTGCCACCACGCGGCCAGGGGTGAGGTCTTCAAGCCGGAGGGGGCTTCGCCCAGACATCCTTAGCCTCCTGCTGACTGAAAACCCGTGGTCACGCGTATAGCGAAGTCCAATGATGCCCCAGCTGGAAGCTCCTGAGTCCCGAGATACAGATGTCTCGTCTATGACTCGCTTTCTCCCTGTGGCCGAGGCCTCCAAGCGGGATCGCTGAGAGAGCGTTTACTTCCCCGGCTTCTCGGCCGAGTAGGTGGAGGCGTCCGTGATGGTGCGTGATCCGGTCCCTCCGGGTCGCGACTGCTAGCGCGAACGTGTCCGCCTTGAACTCGGTCAAGGCCCAACCCAGGATATTTCCAGGCTCACGCTTCCAAACGACCTGCGCGTATGGACGCCAAGCACAGCGCTCACCCATCCATACTGCGCGACTACCTGGACTAGGCCGCAGCGATACGTCGAGGCCAGGGCCCGGATCCCGTCAGGGACCGGGCCCTGGCCCGTTTGCGGGACCCTTGCTTGGTTGCGCGGGTGCGGAGTGCGGCATGCTGGCTGACTCTGGGTGGACTCAATTCAACGCAGAGTCAGGAGGCCCAATGCGTCGTTCCCCCGCCCGAGCCCTGACCGGGGCGCTGGCCCTGATCACAGCGTCAGCCTTGGCGCCCTTGGCATCGCCCCATCCCGCCCTCGCCGACAGCGTGGTCGTCGGCGGCTATCCGGTGCGCGTGGACGAGAGCCCCTGGGTCGTCGCGCTGTCCAGCCGTGACCGGTTCGGAGTAGCGCGAGCCGGTCAGTTCTGCGGTGGCGTCGTGGTGGCGCCGACGAAGGTGATGACGGCCGCGCACTGCCTGAGCCGGACCGTACTCGGCCAGGAGGTGAGCGAGGTCCGGGATCTGCGGGTCATCTCCGGGCGCGCGGAGCTGACCGGTACGGGTGGCCAGGAGATCGCGGTCAGCGGCAGCTCGGTCGCGCCCGCGTACAACCCGCTGACGAACGGCTCGGACATGGCCGTGCTGACGCTGGCAGAGGCGCTGCCCGCCTCGCATGTGATCGAACTGGCGGGAGCCGGCGATCCGGCGTACCAGGCGGGGACGAGCGCCACCGTCTACGGCTGGGGCGACACGAGGGGCGACGGCAGTTATGCGTCCGCGCTCCATGCCGCGCAAGTGTCGGTGCTGTCGGACCAGGCGTGCGGACAGGCCTATCCAGGGGGTCTGAGCGGGCGGTACGTGGCTGCCACGATGCTCTGCGCCGGAGACCCCACGGGAGGGCGGGACGCCTGCCAGGGGGACAGTGGAGGGCCGCTGGTGGCCGGCGGGAAGCTTATCGGCCTGGTCTCCTGGGGCACCGGCTGCGGGCGGCCCGACAGCCCTGGGGTGTACACACGGGTCGGCGCGGTGGCCATGCCCTAGCGGGATCCCGGGGCCATGGCTGCCGATGGCTACGAGCGGCCGGGGTCCTTGGGCCGCCGTCGGCTTCGGGATTTCCGAGATCCTGACCGGAGTGCGGCGGTCACGGTACGAGAGCGGGCGGCCGCCCCTGGTGTTCAGGGGCGGCCGCCCGTCAGCCGGTCCAGGACCGGCCCTGTGGCTCGTCGTGGATGCGAGGTGTCAGTGTTCCTCTTCGCCGACAGCGGCCGGTACGGCCGTGAGTCGGTCGGTCTCATCCTGTATTTCCGCGGCGATCTTCTTGAGTTCCGGCTCGAACTTGCGCCCATGGTGGGCACAGAAGAGCAGTTCACCGCCGCTTGTCAGGACGACGCGCAGGTACGCCTGGGCGCCGCAGCGGTCGCAGCGGTCAGCGGCCGTCAGCGGGCTCGCGGGGGTCAGAACAGTAGTCACGTCGCCTCTTCTCTAGCTCGACGAGCTGTCGTACCAGGGTCAACATCCAACCAGGCCGAAAACGTTCCCGCTCGTGGCTTTTCCTTGAAACTTCTCTCAAGGTGGCTGTCTGCTGCCGGTTGGCGGCGAATGAGCCGTATTGCTTCGCTCTACGGATTTCGCATTACTTGTCTCGTTTGGCCCTCCCGGCTGGGTTGCCGGTTGTTCATGAGGACGTGCCCGGAGCCTAAATGGTTCATGCCTGGAAGGGAACGTGATGTGCACGTCACCCCAACGAGGGATCGAACATGTATGCGAGGCTGGACTAGCATGAGAAATCACGAGGGTGGCGTTACATCGGCTCTACCAGGCCTCTGTACCCTCTGACCGGTGACCGACGCCGGCCCTTTACCCCACCGGGCCATATTTGAAATTCAGCGAGGAGCGAACCCGCGTGACCGCCGAAACGTCCGTGCCGTCCAGTGCGGTGCTGACCGCAGACCGTGACGGCTCCAACTACACCGCGCGGCACCTGCTCGTACTGGAGGGGCTCGAGGCGGTCCGCAAGCGCCCGGGCATGTACATCGGGTCCACCGACAGCCGCGGCCTGATGCACTGCCTGTGGGAGATCATCGACAACTCCGTCGACGAAGCCCTCGGCGGACACTGCGACCACATCGAGGTGATCCTGCACGAGGACGGGTCCGTCGAGGTCAAGGACAACGGCCGGGGCATCCCGGTCGACGTCGAGCCCAAGACCGGACTGTCCGGCATCGAGGTCGTGATGACCAAGCTGCACGCCGGCGGCAAGTTCGGCGGCGGTTCGTACGCCGCGTCCGGCGGTCTGCACGGCGTGGGCGCCTCCGTCGTCAACGCTCTGTCGGCCCGCCTCGACGTCGAGGTGGACCGCAGCGGCGCCACCCACATGATCAGCTTCCGGCGCGGGGTCCCGGGCATCTTCACCGAGTCGGGCCCGGACGCCCCCTTCGACCCGGCGAACGGGCTGCTCAAGGGCAAGCGGGTGCCCAAGACCCGGACCGGCACGCGCGTACGGTACTGGGCGGACCGGCAGATCTTCCTCAAGGACGCCAAGCTCTCCCTGGAGCACCTGCACCAGCGCGCCCGCCAGACCGCCTTCCTGGTGCCCGGCCTGACCATCGTCGTCCGTGACGAGCGGGACCTGGCGGGAGAGGGCAAGAGCCAGGAGATCTTCCGCTTCGACGGCGGCATCAGCGAGTTCTGCGAGTACCTGGCGCAGGACAAGGGCGTCTGCGACGTGCTGCGGCTGACCGGGCAGGGCACCTTCAAAGAGACCGTCCCCGTTCTCGACGACCGCGGCCACATGACCCCCACCGAGGTCACGCGCGAGCTCGGCGTCGACATCGCACTGCGCTGGGGCACGGGATACGACACCTCCGTCAAGTCCTTCGTGAACATCATCGCCACCCCCAAGGGCGGCACCCATGTGACGGGCTTCGAGCGCTCGGTCACCAAGACGATGAACGAGGTGCTGCGCTCGGCGAAGCTGCTGCGCGTCGCCGAGGACGACATCGTCAAGGACGACGCTCTGGAGGGCCTGACCGCCGTCGTCACGGTGCGGCTTGCGGAGCCGCAGTTCGAGGGCCAGACCAAGGAGGTCCTCGGCACCTCCGCCGCCAACAGAATCGTCGCCAATGTCGTCGCCAAGGAGCTCAAGGCCTTCCTGACCTCCACCAAGAGGGACGCCAAGGCGCAGGCCCGCGCGGTGCTCGAGAAGGCGGTCGCCGCCGCCCGTACGCGTATCGCGGCGCGCCAGCACAAGGAGGCGCAGCGCCGGAAGACCGCGCTCGAGTCCTCCTCGCTGCCCGCCAAGCTCGCCGACTGCCGCAGCGACGACGTGGAGCGCAGCGAACTCTTCATCGTCGAGGGCGACTCCGCGCTCGGCACCGCCAAGCTCGCACGGAACAGCGAGTTCCAGGCGCTGTTGCCGATCCGCGGAAAGATCCTCAACGTACAGAAGTCGTCCGTCTCGGACATGCTCAAAAACGCCGAGTGCGGCGCGATCATCCAGGTCATAGGGGCCGGCTCGGGCCGGACCTTCGACATCGACGCCGCGCGCTACGGCAAGATTGTGCTTCTGGTCGATGCCGATGTCGACGGCGCCCACATCCGCTGTCTGCTGCTCACGCTCTTCCAGCGCTATATGCGGCCGATGGTGGAGGCGGGCCGGGTCTTCGCCGCCGTGCCGCCGCTGCACCGCATCGAGCTGGTCCAGCCCAAGAGGGGCCAGGACAAGTACGTGTACACCTACTCGGACAACGAACTGCGCTCGACCCTGCTGGAGTTCCAGCGCAAGGGGGTCCGCTTCAAGGACTCCATCCAGCGCTACAAGGGTCTGGGTGAGATGGACGCCGACCAGCTTGCGGAGACCACGATGGATCCGCGGCACCGCACCCTGCGCCGGATCAACATCGGCGACCTGGAGTCCTCCGAGCAGGTCTTCGACCTGCTGATGGGCAACGAGGTCGCGCCCCGGAAGGAGTTCATCACCAGCTCCGCGGCGACGCTGGACCGTTCGCGGATCGACGCCTGACGGCGCAACGCCCCCCGTGAGCCCCCAGTAAGCCCCCTGTGAGCCCACCCAGGGGGCCCCACCCAGGGGTGGAGCTGTCGGCTCCACCCCTGATCCGATCCCAGGTCAGGTCCTGCTCCGTAGCATCGAGGCGACGGAGGAGGACCTGAGGTGTTCAGCAGCCAGTGGACCGCATGGCCCACGCGCGAAGCGCTCTCCCGCCTCGGCGTACCGCGCGTCCGCGTCGCCATCGACATCGCTCTGCTCGTCGCGCTCTCGGGATGGGCGGTGTACAGCGCCTACGACTCGGACGCCTTCCGCGGCTGGCGTGTGGTGCTCCCGCCGTCGGGTCTGTTCTGCTGCGCCGCCGCGGTCCTCGGCTACCACCGGATGACGCTCGCCAACAGACTGCTGCCCTCGCTCGGTTTGCTCGTCGGCATCTCCGCCTGCGGAGCGGGCGCGTACGCCGCCGGGGCACCGATTCCCGCATCTGTGCTGTGGATCTGCGTCTCCGTCATGGCGATGGAGCGCCTCCCGCTCGTCTTCGGGCTGGGCACGGCCGCGCTGATGTTCGTGGGCTTCGCTCTGACCGACGACAGTGAGCTGGGGCCGGTGATCACAGCCGCGGCGGTGCTGCTCGGCGGATACACGCTGCGCCTCGACGGCCAGGCCAGGGGCGCCGGATTCCGGCTGCTCGCCCAGGAGCGGGCAGCCCGCGAGGCAGAGGCGTCATCGGCGGCCCTGGCCGAACGGGCCCGTATCGCACGCGAGATCCACGACGTCCTTGCGCACAGCCTCTCCGCGCAGCTGGTGCATCTGGAAGCGGCCAGGCTGCAGATCGAGAGGGGGCCGGAAGGGCCGTTCCGGGAACAGATCCTGGGGCGGGTGGTCGCGGCCCGGCTGATGGCCCGCGAGGGACTGGCCGAGACCCGGCAGGCGCTCTCCGCGCTGCGCGGCGAGATGGCTCCCGTCGAGGACTATCTGCAGGAACTGGCGCTCGCCGACGGAGCGGAGACGGAGGTGACGGGGGAGCGGCGGCAGCTGACCGCCGAGGCCTCGCAGGCGGTACGGCGCGTGGCACAGGAGGCGCTGACGAACGCGCGCAAGCACGCGCCCGGCGCCAAGGTGCGGTTGCTGCTCGCGTACGCGGAGGCTGAAGTGGCCCTGGAGGTACGGGATTCGGGCACCACCTCTCAGGCCGGTGAACTCGGGACTTCCGGTTCCGGGTACGGTCTGCTGGGGATGCGTGAGCGGGCCGAACTGCTCGGCGGCAGCCTGGAGGCGGGACCGGACGGAAAGGGCTTCGTGGTGCGGCTACGGGTGCCGGCATGACCGAACAGATCGCCAGAGTGATCGTTGCCGACGATCAGGCGGTGGTGCGCGAGGGCATTGTGATGCTCCTGGGACTGCTGCCGGGCATCGAGGTCATCGGCTCGGCGAAGGACGGTGAGGAGGCGGTCGCCCTCGTTGCCGAACTCGCCCCCGACGTCGTCCTGATGGACCTTCGGATGCCCCGCTGCGACGGGATCGAGGCGACCCGCCGTATTCGCAGCGAACACCCCGGCACCCAGATCGTCGTGCTCACCACCTATGCCGACGACGACTCGCTCTTTCCCGCGCTACGGGCGGGAGCGCGCGGCTATCTCACCAAGGACGCCAACGGCGACGAGATCGTACGGGCCGTGCAGGATGTCATGGCCGGTCGTGCCGGGCTCTCACCGGTCGTCCAGCGACGGCTCCTTGAGCAGGTCGCATCGGCGCCGGAACCGTCCGGGCCGAAGCTGCCCGACGGGCTGACCGCGCGCGAGGGCGAGGTGCTGGCCCTGATCGCGGAGGGCCTCACCAACGCGGAAATCGCCCGGGGACTGCACATCTCCACGGCCACCGTGAAGACCCACATCAACAACCTCTTCTCGAAGACGGGCATTCACGACCGCGCCCAGGCGGTGCGGTACGCCTACCGCGAAGGACTTACGCGGCCACCCGGGTCGAATATCACCTAATGGGGTGAAGACCGGCAGGAGAAGAGTCCGGGATCTTCCTGCTCTGTCCATCCTTGTGCACGCGGCCGAAACGGTTCGCTGACAAGGAGAGTTGCGGTGGAGAAGCAGGAAGGGCGGGATGCTGCGGCGGTGCGGCTCGACGACCCCTGGTACGACGCGCTGGCCTCCGGCTGGGGCGAGCTCGACGGTACGGGTGCCCCGGCGCCCGGCGTCCCGCCGCAGCCCACGGACCGGGAGCGCGCCGGGCTCGGCACCGCCGGCATCTATCTGGAAGTGCACCGCAGCGCCGCCTTCCAGGAGGTGCGCAGCCGCTACCGGAGGTTCGTCGTCCCCGCCGCTTTCGCCTTCCTCCTCTGGTACTTGGCCTATGTCGTCGCGGCCACCACGGCACCCGGGCTGATGGCACGGCCGGTGGCCGGCGCGGTGAACGTGGCGATGGTCGCCGGGCTTGGACAGTTCCTCACCACCTTCCTGCTGACCTGGGCGTATGCCCGGCATGCGCGACTGCGGCGGGACCGGGCCGCGCTCGATCTGCGCTGGCGGGTGTTCGACCGGGCGAGAATGCAGGAGACGAACCGGGGGTTCGGACATTGAGCGGCGACCACCAGACCCTGGCGCTGTTGCTGTTCAGCGCGTTCATCGCGGTCACCCTCGGGATCACCACCTGGGTGAGCCGCAACAGGCGTGGTTCAGCGGAGGAGTTCTACGCGGGCGGGCGGCTGTTCTCCCCTCTGGAGAACGGGTTCGCCATCGCCGGCGACTACATGTCCGCCGCCTCCTTCCTCGGCATCTCGGGACTCATCGCGCTGTACGGCTACGACGGAATGCTCTACTCCGTCGGCTTCCTGGTCGCCTGGCTGGTCGTCCTGCTGCTCGTCGCCGAACTCGTGCGCAACTGCGGCCGGTTCACGCTCGCCGACGTCGTCGCCTCCAGGATGAGCGAGCGCCCGGTCCGTATCGCTGCGGGAACTTCTTCGGTCGCCGTGTCCGTTCTCTATCTGGTGGCGCAGATGGTGGGGGCCGGCAGCCTCGTCGCGCTGCTTCTCGGCGGTACGAGCGAAGCCGCGCGCTCGTGGACCGTCATCGGAGTGGGTGCACTGATGGTCGTCTATGTGTCGTTGGGAGGGATGCGAGCCACCACCTGGATCCAGATCGTGAAGGCCGTGCTGCTGATGCTGGGCGCGATCGCCATGACCGTGCTCGTCCTCGTCCGCTTCCATGGCGACGTCAACCAGCTGCTCAACTCCGCCGCCGAACACAGCGGTCACGGCAGGGATTTCCTCTCGCCCGGCCTCAAGTACGGCGGGGACTGGACCGCGCGCTTCGACTTCATCAGCCTCGGCCTGGCGCTCGTCCTGGGCACGGCGGGGCTGCCGCACATTCTGTCCCGCTTCTACACCGTGCCGACCGCGCGGGCCGCCCGCCGCTCGGTCGTCTGGTCGATCGGTCTCATCGGCAGCTTCTATCTGATGACGATCGTGCTCGGCTTCGGCGCGGCCGCGGTGCTCGGCTCGGACGAGGTCCGGACGTCGAACGCCGCGGGGAACACCGCGGTTCCGCTGCTCGCGCTGGACCTGGGAGGAGGTGCGGGCACCACCGGCGGCACGGTGCTGTTCGCGGTGGTCGCCGCCGTGGCCTTCGCGACCATTCTCGCCGTCGTCGCCGGGATCACCCTCGCCTCCTCGGCTTCCGTCGCGCACGATCTGTACGCCTCTCTCAGGCGCCGTCGTGGCAAGCGGCACAGCGAGGTGGCGGTGGCCAGGGTCGCCGCGGCCGGCATCGGGGTTGCCGCCATCGGGCTCGGCCTGCTCGCCCGCGATCTGAACGTCGCCTTCCTGGTGGGGCTGGCCTTCGCGGTCGCCGCCTCCGCAAATCTGCCCGTACTGCTCTACTCGCTGTTCTGGCGGAACTTCACCACGCGCGGCGCGGTCTGGTCGGTGTACGGAGGGCTGATCCCCGCTGTCCTGCTGGTGGTGCTCTCGCCCGTCGTCTCGGGCAGCCCGGAGGCGCTCTTCGCGGGGGTGGACTTCCATGTCTTCCCACTGCAGAACCCGGGCCTGGTGTCCATCCCGCTGGGGTTCCTGGCGGGCTGGATCGGCACGACCACCTCTACGGAGCAGCCGGACGAGGCGAAGCATGCGGAGACGGAGGTGCGGGCGTTGACCGGGGCGGGCGCGGTGTGAGGGCCAGGGGCGTGGACGGAAGGCCGGGGGGCGCGGGCGGCAGGCCGGAGCGTGGACGGAAAGCCCGGAGCGTGGACGGAAGGCCCGGGCCGTCCGGGGGCTTTGTCGTCAATTGCCGGACGGGCTTGAAAATCCCCAGAGGTAGCGGTGTTCCGGGCGGCCCGTCTCGCCGTACTTCAGGCTCAGCCGCACCCGGCTCGTACGCTCCAGCAACTTCAGATAGCGCTGCGCCGTCTGCCTGCTCACGCCCGCGCGGTCCGCGATCTCCTGCGTGGACAGTGGCCCGTCCGCGGCCAGCAGCACCTGCCGCACCAGCTCGGCGGTGGTCGGCGAGTGCCCCTTGGGCAGGTCGGGGGCGACCGAGCCGGCCGACAGTGCCCCGAAGATCCGGTCCACCTCCGCCTGTTCCGCCTCGCCGCCGCTCTCCAGGGTGCGCCGCAGCGTCGCGTACGCCTCCAGCTTGGCGCGCAGCCCCGCGAAGTTGAACGGCTTCACCAGGTACTGGAGCGCGCCGTGCCGCATCGCGGCCTGCACGGTCGCCACGTCCCGCGCCGCCGTCACCATGATGACGTCGGTCTGGTGGCCGAGCCGGCGCAGCTCCCGTACGACCGCGAGACCGTTCCCGTCCGGCAGATAGTGGTCCAGGAGGATCAGATCCACCGGAGCGTCGGCGATCCGGGCGAGCGCCTCGGCGGCGGAGTGCGCCTTTGCGGAGACCCGGAAGCCCGGGACCTTGGAGACATAGGCCGCGTTGATGTCGGCGACGCGGACGTCGTCGTCCACCACCAGCACGTCGATCAGGTCCGTGGCCGCCTGTTCGGCATGTCCCTCGGTCATCGCGCCTCCCCGGCGGTGGCCAGCCCCGGTTCTGCCAGCGCCTCCGGGAGCACGACGGTGAACTCCGCGCCTCCGCCGGTCGCCTCGCGCACCCGCGCGCTGCCGCCCTGCCGTTCGGCGAGCCTGCGCACCAGCGCGAGACCCAGGCCGCGCTTGCCGTGGGCGGGGAGTTCCTTGGTGGACCAGCCCTCGGTGAAGATCAACTCGCGCTGTTCGGGCGCGACTCCGGGCCCGCTGTCCGCGATCCGCAGGACGACCGCGCGGCCCTCAGCGCGCAGCTCTACCTCGATCCGCGGCTGCGGTGAGCCGGCGGCCGCGTCCAGCGCGTTGTCCACGAGATTGCCGACGACGGTCACCAGACCGCGCGGGTCGACGAGCCGGTCGGGCAGCAGGGTCCCGGGCGCGATGAGCAGCGATACGCCGCGCTCCGCCGCGACCGTCGCCTTGCCCACCAGCAGCGCCGCCAGCAGTGGATCGTGGATCTTCTCGGTGACCTGTTCGGCCGTGGCCCGGTGCACCCCGACCACCTCGGTGACGAACTCCACCGCCTCCTCGTGCATCTCCAGCTCGAGGAGTCCGAGCAGGGTGTGCATCCGGTTGGCGTGCTCGTGGTCCTGGGCGCGCAGCGCGTCGATCAGCCCGCGGGTGGAGTCCAGCTCACGGCCGAGCTGCTCCAGCTCGGTCCGGTCACGAAGGGTGGCCACCGCGCCGCCGTCGTCGGTCGGCATACGGTTCGCGATCAGCACCCTGTTGCCGCGCACGGTCAGCAGATCCTCGCCGGTGACCCGGCCCGCCAGCACATCGGTGGTGCGGCCCTCGCCCAGTACCTCGTCGAGCGGCCGCCCCGTGGCCTCTTCGCCGAGGCCGAGCAGCCGCTGCGCCTCGTCGTTCATCAGCCGGACCCTGCCCGCCGCATCGAGCGCCACGACCCCCTCCCGGATGCCGTGCAGCATTGCCTCGCGCTCGGCCAGCAGCCCGGAGATGTCGGAGAAGGCCAGGTCGCGGGTCTGCCGCTGCAGCCTGCGGGAGATCAGATAGGCGGCCAGGGCTCCGACGGCCAGTGCCCCTCCGGCGTAGGCGAGCAGTCCGGGGATCGCCGCCAGCAGCCGGGCGCGCACGCTGTCGTACTCGATACCGACCGAGACCGCGCCGACGATCGTGCCGTCGTCGACGCGCAGTGGCACCTTTCCACGGGCTGAGCGGCCGAGCGTCCCGCTGTCGATCTCCATCACCTCATGGCCCGCGAGCGCCGCGCTGGGGTCGGTCGAGACGACCCGGCCTATCTCCTCGCGGGAGGGGTGGGACCAGCGCACCCCGCGCTTGTCCATGATCACGATGTACTCGGCGCCGGTCGCCCGCCGAATGCGCTCGGCCTCGGCCTGCACGGGACCGCCAGGGGTCGGCTGTGATCCGAGCAACTCGTCCGCCACCTCCGAGGAGGCGGTGGTCTCGGCGATGGCAAGCGCGCGGCGCATCGCCTGGTCGTCGAGCTGAGAGCTGAGCGGGGCGAGGAAGAGGCCGGTGGCAAGCACGGTGACACCGGTGGCGATGACCAGCTGCATCAGCAGGACCTGCGAGTAAACCCGATGCGGCCAGCCGAACCGCCGGCGTCGGGCGAGGGCGGTCGGTACGGGACTCATGTCTAGGCACGGTAGAGGGCGGGGGGCCCTTTCTGAAACCTCCGGTTCCACGCGCACCGCCTCGGCGGCCGACGGCCCCCATATCGCCGCAGGCCGTACCAGAACTATGGCAGCGGCCTGGGCGGGCGGGGCCCGTTGTACTGCCCGCGCGGGCGCATCCGCAGCGGGCGCTCCTCGTACTCCTCCAGCGCGTGAGCGATCCAGCCCGCGGTACGCGCCACGGCGAAGACGGTCTCGCCCGCTTCGGCAGGCATCCCACAGGCCACCGACAGCACCGCGAGCGCGAGGTCGACATTGGCGTGCAGCTGCACATGGCGAGCCGTCGTCGTCTCCACCTGGCGGGCCGCCTCCAGGGCGGGGCGGGCGGCGGGGATGTCGGCCAGTACGCCGAACAGCGCCTCTGCCCGCGGGTCCGGGCCGGGGTAGAGCCGGTGGCCGAGGCCCGGCACCCGTCGTCCGGCCCGCAGATGGTCCGCCACGACGGCCGCCGCGCTGCCGCGCTCCAGCACCTCGCTGAGCATCCGGTGCGCGAGACCGCTCGCGGCTCCGTGCAGCGGACCTTCCAGCGCGCCGAGACCGGCGGAGACGGCGGCGTACGGATGGGCACGTGCCGAGGCCGCAACGCGTACGGCGAGTGTCGAGGCGGCCAGATCGTGGTCGATCAGCAGCGAGAGCGCCATGTCCAGGGCTCGTACGGACTCCTCGTGCGGGCTCTCGGCGGTCAGCCGTGACCACAGCCGCCAGGCGATCCTGCCCGTGCCGCGGTGCCGCCGGCCGACTGTGGGGAGCGCGTCGACCAACGTGGGGATCAGCGTGCGTGCGCTGCCGAGCACCGCATCCCGGTCCAGGTCGAAGCGGAGCGGATCGGCGATCGCCGCGGCGATCGCGGCCACCCGCAGCCGGTCCGTCGACCCGGTCTCCGCGGGCAGGGCATCGACGGCACGGCGGGCGGCCGCGAGTGCGTCGTCGGGGGCGGTGAACCGGACGCCCGCCCGCAGGGTGCCGGTCCAGAGCCAGTCGGCGATCTCCTCGTAGTGGTAGCGGAGGGCGAGTTCGGTCGCGTCCACTCCGCGGAAGTAGTAGCGGTCCTTGTCGATCAGCGTAATGCCGGTACGGAAGACGAGGTCGCCGGAGGGCTGGGAATCCCGCCTGGTCCGGCGCGCCAGGGCGTCGACCTCCTGGGCGTCGAAGGTACTGCCGCGGCCGCCGGGACTGCGTCGGCTGGTGAGCTGGCCCCGGCTCACATACGCGTACACCGTCTCGGGTTTCACACCCAGCCGCTCGGCGGCCTCCCGAGTGGTGAGCCGGGGTCCGTCCGCCGCTTGATCCGTCATGAGGCCACCGTATCCATATTGATTCAATCAACATTGACAATGATCCAGTCCAGCATAGACAGTCAAGTCAAGGACGACTGGAGGAAAGACATGTCGATCACCGGAACCACCGCATCCCTCGACGTACCGCGCGGACTCGCGGGTGTCGTCGTCACCGACACCGCGCTCGGCGACGTACGAGGACGGGAGGGCTTCTACCACTACCGCCAGTACTCGGCCGTCGAGCTCGCGCAGAGCAGCGGCTTCGAGGACGTATGGCATCTGATGTTCCACGGCCGGCTGCCGGACGCCTCGGAGCGTGCGGCCTTCATGGCGCACACGGCGTCACTGCGCCGACTGCCGGACGACGTACGCGACGCACTGCCCGCCATCGCGCGCTCCTGCGCCCCCTCGGGCCCGCTCGCCGGACTGCGCACCGCGCTCTCCCTGCTCGGGGCGTCGGCAGGGCTGCGACCCGTCTACGACCTGGACGGCGACCGCCGAACGACGGACGCGCTCGCCGCCTGCGCGGCCGTTCCGACGCTGCTCACGGCGCTGTACCGGCTGGGCCAGGGACTTGAGCCCGTCGAGCCGCGCGACGATCTGCCCTGTGCCGCCAACTACCTGTACATGCTGACCGGTTCGGAGCCGGAGCCCGCCCGCGCCCGAGCGGTCGAGCAGTACCTGATCTCCACCGTCGACCACGGTTTCAACGCCTCGACGTTCACCGCTCGCGTCGTCGCCTCCACCGGCGCCGACATGGCCGCCTGCCTGGTCGCGGCGGTGGGCGCGCTGTCCGGCCCGCTGCACGGCGGGGCGCCGAGCCGCGCGCTGGACACGCTCGACGCGATCGGCACCCCGGACCGCATCGAGCCATGGATACGGGAACGGGTGCTGGCCGGTGACCGCATCATGGGCTTCGGACATCCCGTCTACCGCACCGAGGACCCCCGCTCGCGCATGCTGCGCGGCATCGCCGAGAGCTTCGGCGGACCGCTGGTGGAGTTCGCGGTCGAGGTCGAGCAGCGGGTCGAGGCCATCCTCGCCGAACTCAAGCCGGGCCGTGAGCTGCACACGAATGTGGAGTTCTACGCGGGCGTCGTCATGGAACTGTGCGGGCTGCCGCGGGAGATGTTCACCCCGACCTTCTGTGCGGCCCGGGTCGTCGGCTGGAGCGCCAATATCCTGGAGCAGGCGGCCGATTCGAAGATCATCCGCCCGGCGGCCCGCTATGTCGGACCCCCGCCGCCGCAACCCGTACCGCACATGTGAGGAAGGCCCCGTTGCCGTCGCCGAGCCAGCAGATCCCCGTCATCGTCCTCGCGGGCTTCCTCGGATCGGGCAAGACCACCTTGCTCAATCATCTGCTCAGAGCCAGCCGCGGCACCCGGATCGGCGCCGTCGTCAACGACTTCGGCTCCATCGAAATCGACGCCATGACGGTGGCCGGACAGCTGGGCGACTCCACGGTCTCACTCGGCAACGGCTGCCTGTGCTGTGCCGTAGACGCGAGCGAACTCGACCTCTACCTGGACAAGCTCACGGGGCCCTCCGCCCGCATCGATGTCATCGTCATCGAGGCGAGCGGGCTCGCCGAGCCCCAGGAGCTGGTGCGCATGCTCCTCGCGAGCGAGAACGAACGGATCGTGTACGGGGGACTGGTCGAGGTCATCGACGCGGCGGAGTACGAAGCCACGCGCGAGAAGCACCCCGAGATCGACCGGCATCTGACCGTCGCCGACCTGGTGGTGCTCAACAAGACGGACCGCGTATCCGCCACGGAGCTCGCCCGCATCCGCCAGAGCCTCGGTACCGCCGCCGCGGTGACCGAGGCCTCGTACGGCCGGATCGACCCGGACCTCCTCTTCGACCGCAAGCCGCTCACCGAGCGGGTCGGCCAGCTCTCCTTCGAGGATCTGTGCGCGGACGAGCACGATCACCGGCATGCGGACCATCTGCACGCCGCGTACGAGAGTGTCGACTTCGCGGCGCGGGCGCCCATGGACCCGCGCCGGCTGATGGACTTTCTCGACTCCAGGCCCGAAGGGCTCTACCGGATCAAGGGATTCGTCGACTTCGGCACGGCGGACCCGCGCAACCGGTACGCCGTGCACGCGGTCGGACGGTTTCTGCGCTTCTACCCGGAGCCCTGGCCGCGGGGCGCCGAGCGCCTCACACAGTTGGTGCTCATCGGCTCCGGCGTCGACGCCGACAAGCTGCGCACGGAGCTCGACGAGTGCCGGACGACCGGACCGCAGGACGCCCCCGCCGAGCACAGCATGTGGGGCGTCCTGCGGTACGTACAGTCCGAACCGGAGACCGACTAGTCCGGCAGATCCGACCGGACAGCCCTAGCTCGCCGGGCCCGCCAGCACCGCCACCGCCGAAGTCAGTGGCGTGCCCGAGCCGTCGCGGCGCGGGTCGGGCTCCGGCAGTTCGGCCGGTGAGCCGTTCTTCTGCGCCGCACGGGCCGGGGTAGCGCCCGCCCAGGCCAGCACGAGCACGTCCTCGCCCTTGAGGAAGCGCTGGCAGCGCACGCCACCCGTCGCCCGCCCCTTGCGCGGGTACTGGTCGAAGGGCGTGAGCTTCGCCGTCAGCACGGAGTCGTCCAGCGTGCCGTGCGAGCCCGCGACCGTGAACACCACCGCGTCCGCCGCCGGGTCCACCGCGGTGAACGAGATCACCTCGGCGCCCTCGGACAGCTTGATGCCTGCCATGCCGCCCGCCGCCCGGCCCTGCGGCCGCACCTGGCCTGCCGGGTAGCGCAGCAACTGGGCGTCGGAGGTGATGAAGACCAGGTCTTCCTCGCCCGTACGCAGCTCGGCAGCGCCGACGATCCGGTCACCCTCCTTGAGGGCGATGACCTCCAACTCGTCCTTGTTCGCCGGATAGTCCGGCACGACGCGCTTGACGACACCCTGCAGGGTGCCGACCGCCAGGCCGGGGGAGGACTCGTCGAGCGTGGTCAGACAGACGATCCGCTCGTCCGCCTCCAGGTTGAGGAACTCCGAAACCGGCGCTCCGCCCGCGAGGTTGGGCACGGACGCGGTGTGCGGCAGCTGTGGCAGATCGATCACCGCGAGCCGCAGCAGCCGCCCGGCAGAGGTCACCGCGCCCACATCGCCACGCGCGGTCGCCGGGACCGCCGAGACGATCACATCGTGCTTGGTGCGCCTGCCGCCTTCGTCGGACAGCGGCTCGCCGGTGACCGTACGCGCCAGCAGACCCGTCGAGGAGAGCAGCACCCGGCAGGGGTCGTCCGCGACCTCCAGAGCCACCGCGGCCACCGGCGTGCCCGCCGACTCCAGCAGCACCGTGCGCCGCTCGGTGCCGAACTTCTTCGCCACAGCCGCCAGTTCGGACGAGACCAGCTTGCGCAGCTCCGTGTCCGAGTCCAGGATCGCGGTCAGCTCCTCGATCTCGCGGTTCAGTCGGTCGCGCTCGCTCTCCAGCTCGATCCGGTCGAACTTGGTCAGCCGGCGCAGCGGGGTGTCCAGGATGTACTGCGTCTGGATCTCGCTCAGCGAGAAATGCTCGATCAGCCGCTGTTTCGCCTGCGCCGAATTGTCACTGGACCGGATGAGGCGGATGACCTCGTCGATGTCCAGCAGCGCGACGAGCAGGCCCTCCACCAGATGCAGCCGGTCGCGCCGCTTGGTCCGGCGGAACTCGCTGCGCCGGCGCACCACGTTGAAGCGGTGGTCGAGATAGACCTCGAGCAGCTCCTTGAGACCCAGCGTGAGCGGCTGGCCGTCCACCAGCGCCACATTGTTGATGCCGAAGGACTCCTCCATCGGCGTCAGCTTGTAGAGCTGCTCCAGGACGGCCTCCGGGACGAAGCCGTTCTTGATCTCGATGACCAGCCGCAGACCGTGGGAGCGGTCGGTGAGGTCCTTGACATCTGCGATGCCCTGGAGCTTCTTCGACGAGACCAGGTCCTTGATCTTCGCGATCACCTTCTCCGGCCCGACCGTGAAGGGCAGTTCGGTGACGACGAGGCCCTTTCGGCGTGCGGTGACATCCTCCACGGAGGCCGTCGCGCGGATCTTGAAGGTGCCGCGGCCCGACTCGTACGCGTCCTTGATGCCCGCCAGGCCCACGATGCGGCCGCCGGTCGGCAGGTCGGGCCCGGGGACGAAGCGCATCAGCGTCTCGAGATCCGCGCCCGGGTGCTTGATCAGATGGCGGGCGGCGGCGATGACCTCGCCCAGATTGTGCGGCGGCATGTTTGTCGCCATGCCGACCGCGATCCCGGACGCGCCGTTGACCAGCAGATTCGGGTACGCCGCGGGCAGCGCGACGGGCTCGCGCTCCTGTCCGTCGTAGTTCGGCGAGAAGTCGACAGTGTCCTCGTCGATCGACTCGGTCATCAGGCTGGTCGCGTCCGCCATCCGGCACTCGGTGTACCGCATGGCGGCGGGCGGGTCGTCATTGCCGAGCGAGCCGAAGTTGCCATGGCCGTCGACCAGCGGCAGGCGCATGGAGAACGGCTGTGCCATCCGCACCAGCGCGTCGTAGATCGACGCGTCGCCGTGCGGGTGCAACTTACCCATGACCTCGCCCACGACGCGGGCGCACTTCACATAGCCGCGGTCGGGGCGCAGGCCCATCTCGTTCATCTGGTACACGATCCGGCGGTGTACAGGCTTCATGCCGTCCCGTGCGTCCGGCAGGGCCCGGGAGTAGATCACCGAGTACGCGTACTCGAGGAAGGAGCCCTGCATTTCGTCCACGACGTCGATGTCGAGGATCTTCTCCTCGAAATCGTCCGGAGGCGGGGTCTTCGTGCTGCGGCGGGCCATCGCGGCTGCTGCTCCTTCACGTACCAGGTCTGGATCTGTCGCGGACCATTGTGGACCGTCCCACTGACAGCGCCGACCGCGACCCGGGAACTTCGCCAGGTGTCAGCGCGCTTGCATACAGTGGCAGGGCTGACAGAAAGAACAGCATCGCGATCGAAGGGACGTACATGCCCATGGGTCACACGGCCACAGCGCAGGCCGGTTCCGGCGGCCTGACAGCGACAGAGCACCGGCTGGCCAACGGCCTGCGTGTGGTGCTCTCCGAGGACCATCTGACCCCGGTGGCCGCGGTCTGCCTGTGGTACGACGTCGGCTCGCGCCACGAGGTCGAGGACCGTACCGGACTTGCCCACCTGTTTGAACACCTGATGTTCCAGGGCTCCGGCCAGGTGAAGGGGAACGGCCACTTCGAGCTGGTGCAAGGGGCGGGCGGCTCGCTGAACGGCACCACCAGCTTCGAGCGCACCAACTACTTCGAGACCATGCCCACCCACCAGCTGGAGCTCGCGCTCTGGCTGGAGGCCGACCGGATGGGCTCGCTGCTCGCCGCGCTCGACGACGAGTCGATGGAGAACCAGCGCGACGTCGTCAAGAACGAGCGCCGCCAGCGGTACGACAACGTCCCGTACGGCACGGCCTTCGAGCGGCTGACGGCCCTCGCCTACCCGGAGGGCCACCCGTACCACCACACGCCGATCGGCTCGATGGCCGACCTGGACGCGGCCACCCTCGAGGACGCCCGCGCCTTCTTCCGTACGTACTACGCGCCGAACAACGCCGTGCTGTCGGTCGTCGGCGACATCGACCCGGAGCAGACGCTCGCCTGGATCGAGAAGTACTTCGGATCCATCCCGGCTCATGACGGAAAGCAGCCGCCCCGTGACGGATCGCTGCCGGAGATCATCGGCGAGCAGCTGCGCGAGGAGGTTGTCGAGGAGGTGCCGGCCCGTGCGCTGATGGCCGCCTACCGGCTGCCGCACGACGGCACGCGCGAGTGCGACGCCGCGGATCTGGCGCTCACCGTCCTCGGCGGCGGCGAGTCCTCCCGGCTGCACAACCGTCTGGTGCGCCGGGACCAGACGGCCGTCGCCGCCGGTTTCGGGCTGCTGCGCCTGGCCGGCGCACCCTCGCTCGGCTGGCTGGACGTCAAGACGTCCGGCGGTGTCGAGGTCCCCGAGATCGAGGCCGCGGTCGACGAGGAGCTTGCGCGGTTCGCGGCCGAGGGCCCCACGCCCGAGGAGATGGAGCGGGCGCAGGCCCAGTTGGAGCGCGAGTGGCTGGACCGGCTCGGCACGGTCGCAGGCCGCGCCGACGAACTGTGCAGGTACGCCGTGCTGTTCGGCGACCCGCAGCTCGCACTGACCGCCGTGCAGCGGGTGCTGGACGTCACCGCCGAGGAGGTGCAGGCGGTCGCCAAGGCCCGGCTGCGCCCGGACAACAGGGCGGTGCTCGTCTACGAACCCGTCAACGCCGAGCAGAGCGACCAGGAAGAGGGAGCGGACCAGTGACCGACGCTGCCGCGTCTTTGACGACCATGGAGTTCCACCCGCAGCCGGCGGCCGGCCCGGCCCGGCCGTGGGCGTTCCCCGCCCCCGACCGGGGCACCCTGGACACCGGGCTCACCGTGCTGCGCTGCCACCGCCCCGGCCAGCAGGTGGTGGCGGTCGAGATCTCCCTCGACGCCCCGCTGGACGCCGAGCCCGAGGGCCTCGACGGGGTCGCCACGATCATGGCGCGCGCCCTGTCGGAGGGCACCGACAAGCGCAGCGCCGAGGAGTTCGCGGCCGAGCTTGAGCGCTGTGGTGCCACCCTCGACGCGCACGCCGACCATCCCGGCGTCCGCGTCTCCCTGGAGGTCCCGGTCTCCCGGCTGCCCAAGGCGCTCGGCCTGCTCGCCGAAGCGCTGCGCGCACCCGCCTTCGCCGACAGCGAGGTGCAGCGGCTCGTACGCAACCGTCTCGACGAGATCCCGCACGAGACGGCCAACCCGGCCCGCCGTGCCGCCAAGGAGCTCTCCAAGCAGCTCTTCCCGGCCGAGGCTCGCATCTCGCGCCCCCGCCAGGGCACCGAGGAGACCGTGGCACCGATCGACGCCGCGGCCGTACGGGCCTTCTACGAGGCGCATGTCCGGCCCGCCACCGCCACCGCGGTGATCGTCGGCGATCTGACCGGGGTCGACCTGGACGCGGTGCTGGCCGAGACCCTCGGCACCTGGACGGGCGACAAGGCAGAGCCCCGTCCCGTACCGCCGATCACCGCCGACGACACCGGCCGCGTGGTGATCGTGGACCGGCCGGGCGCCGTGCAGACGCAGCTGCTGATCGGCCGCATCGGTGCGGACCGGCACGACCGCGTGTGGCCCGCGCAGGTGCTCGGCGCGTACTGCCTGGGTGGCACCCTCACCTCCCGCCTCGACCGTGTGCTGCGCGAGGAGAAGGGCTATACGTACGGCGTACGGGCCTTCGGCCAGGTGCTGCGCTCCGCTCCCGACGGGTCGGGCGCCGCGATGCTCGCCATCAGCGGCTCGGTGGACACCCCGAACACCGGACCGGCGCTGGACGACCTCTGGAAGGTGCTGCGTACGCTCGCGGCAGAGGGGCTGACCGACGCCGAGCGGGATGTCGCCGTGCAGAACCTGGTGGGTGTCGCCCCGCTGAAGTTCGAGACGGCGGCGTCCGTCGCGGGCACGCTCGCCGACCAGGTCGAGCAGTTCCTCCCGGACGACTACCAGGCGCAGTTGTACGTCCGGCTGGCCGAGACGGGCACTGTCGAGGCGACGGCGGCAGCCGTAAGCGCCTTCCCGGTGAACCGCCTTGTCACCGTGCTCGTCGGCGACGCCGCGCAGATCGAGGAGCCGGTGCGGGCGCTTGGCATCGGTGAAGTGAGTGTTGTCACAGGCTGATTGACAAAGCCGGTGCTCCTCGGCCGGCAAACAACTCCTTACAAACAAACGGAACCCCGGCATCCATAGCGGCGCCGGGGTTCCGTGTTATGTCCGCTTTGTTGGAGAGGCTGCCTGTCTGCCCTGTGGCATGCGCTACAAAAAGGCCTGTCTGTTTGGTGATTGAAAGTGGCCCCGCCTAGCGTCGGTCCGGCTGTCCGCCAGAAGCCCGCCGCATCCGCGGCATCGGACAGTCATCGCCGAGTCCCCGTCAGGCGCGAGCCTGGGGAGCCGGGGACCCACTCAGTCCCTGGGGTGAATCGGACGCCTTCGCACCCGCGGAGGGGCCCGTAGGAGACCTTCCTGCTCCGAACCCGTCAGCTAACCCGGTAGGCGAGAAGGAAGGAAAGGACCAGCCACTTCATGGCGTTCACCCGTGCCACCGGGAAGCACCGTGCCCCGAGCCGCCTGTCGCGACGCAGCGCGAACATGGCGGGCGCAGCGGCCCTCGCCACGACCGGCGTCATCGGAACCCTCGCTTCCCCGGCGCTCGCCGCCAACACGAGCACGCCCGCGGTCGAGGACACCGGCCTGACCCAGGTGGTGACCGCCGAGACCCTTGCGGACCAGATCGCCGACCAGGCCGCCACCCAGAAGCAGGAGGCCGCCAGGGCGAAGGCCGCGGCCGAGGCGAAGCACAAGGCCGAGGCCCGTGCCAAGGCCGCCCGCGAGGCCAAGGAGCGCGCCGCCCGCGACGCCGAGCGCAAGCGCCTCAACTCCTTCGTGGCCCCGGTCTCCGGCTCGTACATCTCCACCGGCTACAAGGCCGGCGGCGCCATCTGGTCCTCCGGCAGTCACACGGGCATCGACTTCCACGCGGCGTCCGGCACGACCGTGCACGCGGTCGGCTCCGGCACCGTCGTCGAGGCCGGCTGGGCCGGCGCGTACGGGAACAACGTCGTGATCAAGATGAAGGACGGCTCGTACACGCAGTACGGCCACCTCTCGTCGATCAGTGTCTCGGTCGGCCAGAGCGTCACCCCGGGCGAGCGGATCGGTCTCTCCGGCGCGACCGGCAACACCACCGGGCCGCACCTGCACTTCGAGGCCCGGACCAGCCCCGAGTACGGCTCCGACATCAACCCGGTCGCGTACCTGCGTGCGCACGGTGTGAACGTCTGAGCGGACAGCTCGTACGGCTCGTAGAGAGGGCCCCGGCGTGCCGCCGGGGCCTTCTGCGTTTGGGGCGCTGGCCAAAAGATATCCATGGATTCCAGAGAGCCTTCGGAAAATCGTGCTCGCTGCAATAGAGTCGACCGAACAGACGTCAATCGGCTGCGTTTCGCGCGGATTAAAGCGGAGGTTCGGTCATGCGCATTCCCGCGCACTCGGTATGCACGGCGATCCGCGACGACATCGTCTCCGGTGTATTCGAGCGGGGCAGCCGGCTGACCGAGGAGCAGCTGGCGCGCCGCTACGGCGTCTCACGCGTCCCGGTGCGCGAGGCTCTGCGCACCCTTGAGTCCGAGGGTTTCGTCACCACCCGCCGGCACGCCGGTGCCTGCGTCGCCGAGCCGACCGAGCAGGAGGCCGCCGACCTGCTCGAGATCCGGATGCTGCTGGAGCCGCTGGGTGCCGCGCGCGCCGCCCAGCGCCGTACCGAGGCGCACCTCAAGGTGCTGCGTGGCCTGGTCAGACTGGGTCAGGAGCGGGCGCGCCGGGGCCAGGGCGAGGATCTGCGCTCACTGGGCGGCTGGTTCCACGAGACGCTCGCGCAGGCCTCCGGCAGCCCCGGCCTGACCGCCCTGCTCACCCAACTGCGGCACAAGATCGCCTGGATGTACGCCGTCGAGCAGCCGGCCAAGCCCGTCGACTCCTGGGCCGAGCACGGCGCGATCGTGGACGCCGTGGCGCGGGGCGACGTGGAGCGGGCCCGGGCGCTGACCAGCCTGCACGCCGAGCGTGCGGCAGCCGCGCACCGGCTGCGCCGTCCCGAGCGGGTGAGGACTTCGCAACATGCCGTAAACACCGAGAGCGTCCGCAATTAACAGTCACGCCGTATACAAAGGGAAGACAATTGAGGGCGCTGTAATTCTGCTGCCCGAATTCACGGTGCCCGGCCCCGAAATGAACGGAGCCGCGGTCTCCCGAATTCGGGATGCCGCGGCTCCGCGTTGAGCAAATTCGACTGTGGCCTCGGACTTCCGGGCTCGGACCGTTCGGTCCTGGATTCTGGGACGCAGACGGCTCGGCTCGGACTCTCGGGGTCAGACGGTCTCGGGAAGCTCCTCGAGACCTTCGGCAACCAGCCTGGCCAGCCGGTCCAGCGCAGCCTCGGCGCCGTCCGCCTCGGAAGCGAGCACGATCTCCTCGCCGCCCTGCGCGCCCAGGCCGAGCACCGCGAGCATGGAGGCCGCGTTGACCGGCTCGCCGCCGGCCTTGGCGATCGTCACCGGGACGCCGGAGGCAGTGGCGGCACGGACGAAGATGGAAGCGGGGCGGGCGTGAAGGCCCTCGGCCCAGCCGACGTTGACGCGGCGCTCAGCCATGGTGTTGCCCTTCAAGTCATAGCGGTTGTCTAGACCAGTCTCTCATGTGGTGCGGAGTGCTCGAACCGACCGCTGGGTGAGCCGTACGCTTTCTCCCATGCAGACCCAGCCGGACCATGCGTATCCCGATCACTGGGAAGCAGACGTGGTGCTGCGCGACGGCGCAACCGCGCGCATCAGGCCCATCACCACTGAGGACGCCGAGCGTCTGGTCAGCTTCTACGAACAGGTCTCGGACGAGTCGAAGTACTACCGCTTCTTCGCACCCTATCCCCGGCTCTCCGCCAAGGATGTGCACCGTTTCACCCATCACGACTATGTGGACCGGGTGGGTCTCGCGGTCACGGTCGGCGGCGAGTTCATCGCGACCGTCCGCTACGACCGGATCAACGCTGAGGGCCGTGCCGCGAGCGCCCCCGCCGACGAGGCCGAGGTCGCCTTCCTGGTGCAGGACGCGCACCAGGGGCGCGGTGTCGCATCCGCGCTGCTCGAACACATCGCGGCGGTGGCCCGCGAGCGGGGCATCCGGCGGTTCGCGGCGGAGGTGCTGCCCGCCAACAACAAGATGATCAAGGTGTTCCGGGACGCCGGCTACACCCAGAAGCGCAGCTTCGAGGACGGCTCAGTCCATCTGACCCTAGACCTGGAGCCGACCGCCGAGTCCCTCGCGGTCCAGCGCGGGCGCGAGCAGCGCGCCGAGGCCCGGTCCGTGCAGCGTCTCCTCGCACCCGGGTCGGTCGCTGTCGTCGGTACCGGCCGTGCGCCTGGCGGTGTCGGGCGCACGGTGCTGCGAAACCTCCTCGACGCGGGGTTCACGGGCCGTACGTACGCAGTGAACCGCGCACTGTCCGACGACCAGCGGGAGATCGAGGGGGTACCGGCCTTCCGCTCCGTCGGCGAGATCGTCGCCGAGACCGGGGAGCCGGTCGACCTCGCGGTCGTCGCCGTCCCCGCGGAGCGGGTGCCGGACGTGGTCGCCGACTGCGGCGAGCACGGCGTCCAGGGGCTGGTCGTGGTGACCGCCGGATACGCCGAGAGCGGCGCGGCCGGGCGGGAGCGCCAGCGCGAACTGGTGCGGCAGGCCCGCTCGTACGGCATGCGCATCATCGGCCCGAACTCCTTCGGCATCATCAGCACGGCGGAGGCCGTCCGGCTCAACGCCTCGCTGGCCCCGCACCCCCCGGCCGCGGGCCGTATCGGCCTGTTCACACAGTCCGGCGCGATCGGCATCGCACTGCTGTCGGGGCTGCACCGGCGTGGCGCGGGCCTGTCGGCCTTCATCTCGTCCGGCAACCGCGCCGACGTCTCCGGAAACGACTTCCTGCAGTACTGGTACGAGGACCCGGACACCGATGTCGTCCTGCTGTACCTCGAATCGCTCGGCAACCCACGGAAGTTCACGCGGCTCGCCCGGCGTACGGCGGCGGTGAAGCCGGTGGTCGTGGTGAAGGGCGCGCGGCACAGCGGCAGCGAGCCGCCGGGGCACGCGGTGCCGGTGACCCGGATCCCGGACGCGACGGTGGGCGCGCTGATGCGGCAGGCGGGCGTGATCCGTGTTGACACGTTCACCGAACTCGTCGACGCGGGTGTGCTGCTGGCAGGGCAGCCGCTGCCGGCGGGGCCGCGGGTGGCCATCCTCGGCAACTCCGAGTCGCTCGGTCTGCTGACGTACGACGCGTGCCTTGCGGAAGGCCTGCGTCCGATGCGGCCGCGCGACCTTACGACAGAGGCGACACCCGCGGACTTCCGGGCGGCGCTCGCCGAAGCGCTGGCGGACGACGCGTGCGACTCCGTCGTGGTGACGGCGATTCCGTGGGTCGGTGAGAACGGTGTGACGGAAGAGGGCCACGGGGAGATCCTGGCGACGGCGCTGCGGGATGCGGCGGCGAAGTCCGAGGCGAAGCCGGTGGCGGTGGTGCATGTGGAGCTGGGGGGCCTGGCGGAGGCACTGTCGGCGGCGACGAGCACGATGCCGGGGCCGACGACGGGCGTTTCTGCCCGCCCCCGCGCCGTCCTCAAGCCGGAGGCAGGCCCCCAGCCGCCCGTGTCGACGCCCGAGACCTCCGGTGCGGCCACCGCTGCCCCGCTCCACTACCGCATTCCCGCCTACCCCGCCGCCGAGCGGGCCGTCCGCGCGCTCTCCGAGGCGGTCAAGTACGCCCAGTGGCGCCGACACGCCGCCGATCCCGGCAGAGTCCCCGAGTACGAGGACATCGACGAGGCCGGCGCCGCCGCCCAGATCGAGCAGCTCCTCGGCGGGTACGACGACCCTCGCGGCTTCACCCTCGTCCCCGACGCGGCCCAGGCGCTCCTCGGCCGGTACGGCATCGACGTGCATCCCGCCCTCGCCGCCCCCGGTCCCGACGCCGCCGTCCGGGCCGCCGAACGGCTCGGCTACCCCGTCGCCCTCAAGACCACAGCCCCGCACCTCCGCCACCGCGCCGACCTCGGCGGCGTACGGCTCGATCTGGCCAATGAGGCCCAGCTGCGCCAGGCATTCAGCGAGTTGACCGACGTCCTGGGCAAGCCCGAGGAGCTGCAGCCCGTCGTCCAGGCGATGGCTCCCCGTGGTGTGGACACCGTCGTACGGGCCGCCATCGACCCCGCCGTCGGCGCCGTCCTGTCCTTCGGGCTCGCCGGCGCGGCCTCCGAGCTGCTCGGCGACACCGCGCACCGGCTCGTTCCCGCCACCGACCGTGACGCCGCCGAGCTGATCAGGACCATCCGGACCGCCCCCCTCCTCTTCGGCTGGCGCGGCTCTGCGCCCGTTGACACTCCGGCCCTCGAGGAACTGCTGCTCCGGGTGTCACGACTGGTCGACGACCATCCGGAAGTGGTCGGAATCAGCCTCGAGCCGGTCGTAGTCGCTCAGCGTGGCCTCTCCGTGCTCGGCGCCTCCGTACGCCTCGCCCCGCCCCCCGCCCGCACCGACCTGGGGCCCCGCCGACTCCCCAGCTACTGAGCGCTCACCGCCCCCACGGGCCCGTAGGATGGACCGCATGGCGAAGACCGGTACGACGACCCAGGGGCTGCGCGCGGCGATCGAGCGCAGCGGCTACTACCCGGCCCTCGTGGCCGAGGCGGTGGAGGCCGCTGTCGGTGGCGAGCAGATCGCGTCGTACCTGGTGCACCAGGAGACGACGTTCGACGCCAACGAGGTGCGCCGCCATGTCACCGTCCTCGTCCTGACGGCCAACCGCTTCATCGTCAGCCACACCGACGAGCAGGCCGCCGACTCCAGCTCCCCGACGCCGTACGCCACCACCTCCACCGAGTCGGTCAAGCTCGGCCGCATCTCGTCCGTCGTGGTCAGCCGCGTCGTCGCCAACCCCGAGTCGTACACCCCGGGCACCCTGCCCCGTGAGGTCGTCCTCACCATCGGCTGGGGCGCCGTCTCCCGCATCGACCTGGAGCCCGCCGCCTGCGGCGACCCCAACTGCGACGCGGACCACGGCTACACCGGCAACTCCACCGCCGACGACCTGAGCCTGCGCGTCAGCGAGGCCGGTGACGGCCCGGACGCCGTCCGTCAGACGCTGGCCTTCGCCCAGGCGCTCTCCGAAGCCACGGCAGCCACGCGCTGATGGTCCTGCCCACAGCGCAGTCCGCCACCTGGCCCGACGAACCCGTTCCGCTTGCCCTCGACACCGCGCCCGTCCCGGACTACGGCAGCGGATCACTCGCCGATCTGCTGCCCACGCTCGCCGCGGGCCAGGGCGTACCGGGACTGGTCCAGTCGATCCCCGAGCTCACCCCGGCCGACCGGAACTGCGTCTTCCTGATCGACGGCCTCGGCTGGGAGCAGATCAAGAACCACCCGGACGAGGCCCCGTATCTCACCTCGCTGCTCGGCACCTCGCGCGGCGGCACCGGGCTGCCCATCACGGTCGGCTTCCCCGCCACCACCGCCACCTCGCTCGCCTCCGTCGGCACCGGCCTGCCGCCCGGCTCGCACGGCCTGCCCGGTTACACGGCGCGCAACCCGGAGACCGGCGAGCTGATGAACCAGCTGCGCTGGAAGCCCTGGACCTCCCCGCTCGTCTGGCAGCCGTACCCCACCGTCTTCCAGCTCGCCGACGAGGCGGGCGTGCACACCGCGCAGGTGTCGTCCCCGGCCTTCCAGGACACCCCCCTCACCAAGATCGCGCTCAGCGGCGGCAGCTTCCTGGGCCGGCTCTCCGGCGAGGAGCGCATGGACCTCGCGGCCGAGCAACTGGCCATGGGGGATCGCTCGTTGGTGTACACGTACTACAGCGAAGTGGACGGCAAGGGCCACCGCTTCGGCGTCGACTCCGACGCCTGGCGCGGCCAGCTGATGTACGTGGACCGGCTGGTGCAGCGCCTCGCCGAGCAACTCCCGCCCCGCTCCGCCCTGTACGTCACCGCCGACCACGGCATGATCGACATCCCCTTCGACGAGCAGTCGCGCATCGACTTCGACGAGGACTGGGAGCTGCGCGCCGGAGTGGCCCTGCTGGGCGGCGAGGGCCGGGCCCGCCATGTCTACGCCGTACCCGGCGCCGAGTCCGATGTGCTGGCCGTCTGGCGCGAGGTGCTCGGCGAGCAGTTCTGGGTGGCCAGCCGGGACGAGGCGATCGCGGCGGGCTGGTTCGGCGCCCGGGTCGACGAGCGGGTGTACGGGCGTATCGGCGACGTTGTCGCGGCGGCCCACGACGATGTGGTGATCACCGCGTCGATCAACGAGCCCCATGAGTCGGCGATGGTCGGCATGCACGGCTCCATGACCCCCGTCGAGCAGCTCGTCCCGCTCATCGAAGTACGCTCGTAACCTCCTTAGCGGCCCCGGACGCGCCCCCAGACCCGAAAGGTCGTCAACTCCCCATGCCCGAGCTGGTGTTCTTCTCCGGAACGATGGACTGCGGAAAGAGCACCCTCGCTCTTCAGATCGAGCACAACCGGTCCGCGCGCGGACTCCAGGGCATGATCTTCACGCGAGACGATCGCGCGGGCGAGGGCAAGCTGTCCTCCCGGCTCGGCCTGGTCACCGACGCGGTCGAGGCCGCGGAGGGCTTCGACTTCTACGCGTATCTCGTCGACCGTCTCTCCAAGGGCGGCCGCTGCGACTACGTGATCGCGGACGAGGCGCAGTTCCTGGCGCCCGAGCAGATCGACCAGCTGGCCCGCGTCGTCGACGACCTCGACCTGGATGTCTTCGCCTTCGGCATCACCACCGACTTCCGCTCCAAGCTCTTCCCGGGCTCACAGCGGCTCGTCGAACTCGCCGACCGGGTCGAGGTGCTGCAGGTCGAGGCGCTGTGCTGGTGCGGGGCGCGGGCCACGCACAACGCCCGTACCGTCGGCGGGGTGATGGTCGTCGAAGGCGCCCAGGTCGTCGTCGGGGACGTCAACCAGTCGCCGGACGAGATCGGCTACGAGGTGCTGTGCCGGCGCCACCACCGGCGGCGGATGACCGCCGCCACGGCCCGCGCGGCCGCCCTCTCCCCGGACGTGCTGCCCGTGGACGTCAACGGTTCGACCGTACGATCGTGAAGACCGCGCCCTCCGGGTCCGCGACGGTCGCGAGCCGGCCGCTGGATGCCTCCCGGGGCGGGTACAGCACATGTCCGCCGAGTTCGGCCACCTTGCGCGCGGCGTCGTCGGTGTCCTCGACCTCGAAGTAGGTCATCCAGTGCGAGCCGCGGTCGCGCGGCAGGGCGTTGCCGACGCCGTGCAGGGAGGCGACGGGGCGGCCCTCCAGGTGCAGGGTCACATAGTCGTAGTCGGCCGAGACGATGCTCTCGAGCTCGTAACCGAAGACCGCCTGGTAGAACTTGCCGACCGCTGAGGTCTCGGCGGTCAGCAGTTCGTTCCAGACCGGTGTGCCATGCGTGCCGTACACCGCCGTGCCGCTGTGGGCCGTGGGCTGCCAGACGCCGAAGACCGCGCCCGCCGGGTCGGTCACGACGGCCAGCCGGCCGGCGTCCTCGGCGTCCAGCGGGCCGACCCCGACCGTGCCGCCGCAGCTCCTGATCGTCTCGACGGTCACATCCGCGTCGTCGGTCGCCATGTACGGCGTCCAGGCGATCGGCAGTTGCCGTTCGGCCGGGAGCCGGCCGATGCCCGCGACCTCTTTGCCGTCGATCAGCGCGCGGACGTACGGGCCGAGCTGCCGGGGGCCGGGGGAGAAGTCCCAGCCGAACAGCCCTCCGTAGAAGTCCTGGGTCGCGTCAAGGCCGTGCACCATCAAACTCACCCAGCAGGGCGTGCCGGGGGTGCGCCGAGTCGCCTCGGTCATTGTCACTCTCTCCTCGGACCATGTGGTGGCCGTACGGGGACCTGATGCGCGCCGTCGTGCGGAACGGCTGCGCGCCCCGTGCAGATGCTTGCACCACCCGGCGCCCGACGCGCCCCGGCCGCGCCGCTTTTGGCGGGTTCCCGCTGGAGGATGCCCTTTTTGGCATTACTCATCCGCCTTGGCGGCGTTACGCCGCGGCCGGGTGCTGCGCAAGGATGGCCCTTATGAAACCCATCATCTCCGCGACCGAACTCGCGAGCGAGCTGGCCGGAACCCGTCCTCCGGTCCTGCTGGACATCCGCTATCAGCTGGGCGGACCGCACGGGCGGGCGGACTACGAGGCCGGTCACATTCCCGGCGCGGTCTTTGTCGACCTGGACGCGGAACTGGCCGCTCAGCCGGGGGCCGGCGGCCGCCATCCACTGCCGGACGTGGCCGCTTTCGGCGAGGTGATGCGCCGGGCCGGGGTCTCGGCGGACTCCCCGGTGGTCGTCTACGACGCCGACAAGGGGTGGGCGGCGGCGCGGGCGTGGTGGTTGCTGCGGTGGACGGGCCACGCGGATGTACGGGTGCTGGACGGCGGTCTCGCGACGTGGACGGGCGAGCTGTCGAAGGAGAGCCCCAGCCCCGCCCCCGGTGACTTCGCCCCCGTGCCGGGAGCGCTCCCGCTGCTGGACGCGGACGGGGCGGCCGACCAGGCCCGCAAGGGCCTCCTCCTCGACGCACGCGCGGCGGAACGCTACCGGGGCGAGGTCGAGCCGATCGACCCGGTGGCCGGCCACATCCCGGGCGCGATCTCGGCCCCGACCACGGAAAACGTGTCCGAGGACGGCCGCTTCCTGGCCCCCGAGGCGCTGGCCTCCCGCTTCCTCGCCCTGGGGGCCACGGACACCGCGCCGGTCGGCGTCTACTGCGGCTCGGGAGTCTCGGCGGCCCAGGAGGCGGTGGCCCTGGAACTCGCGGGCTTCACCCCTGCGTTGTACGCGGGCTCATGGTCGGAATGGTCCGCCGACCCGACCCACCCGATCGCCACGGGCCCCGAACCGGGCTGAGCGCAGGCCGCGCCAGCCGGCCCCGCCGGGGCGTGGGGCCCGCCGTGTCGACCGCCTTCCCGGGGGCGTGCGTGCGCATACCCCTTTGCGGCGCGAAGCTGCCGCTTCCCCGCCGGGGGCGTTGGGGGTACCCCGTACCCCCAACTCTCAGGGCGGGCGGGTGGCGAGAGACCGACCGGGCGCACCAAAAGGCCCGGCGCTGTCAATCGCGCCGGGCCCCTTGCGTACCGCTAGTCCTGCTTCTTGCGGCGCGTGCCGAAGACGATCTCGTCCCAGCTCGGGACCGCCGCCCGGCGGCCCGGGCGAACCCCGTCCGCCTCCGCCTGGCGGTCCGTCGTGCCCGTCAGGCGGTCGCGGTGGCCCGCCACCGAACGGGGCATCAGGACGTCCGCGTACGCGGAGCCCGCGCCCGCCGAGGCCGCCGGAGCAACCGGTTCCTCCTCCGGCGCCGCGGCCGGTTCGGTCGTCGCAGGCTCCGGAGGCGCGGGCCGCTCGGGCACGACCATGTCGCCCCGGAAGCTCGGCACCGCCTCCAGCAGGCTGGTCAGCGAGTCCCGCTCCCCACCGCTCTCCTCCGGATCGGTCGACTGCGCCGGTACGGTCGGACGCTCCAACTGGCGGTCGAGCGACCGGTCCAGCGGCCGGTCCCGCGGCAGCCGTGCGATGCGCGGCACGAACGGAAAGCTCGGCTCCTGCGCCGTGATCGTGTCGTCGGTCTCCCCGATCAGCGCACGTGCCTCGTCGTCAACTGCCTGCACCAGCCGCCGCGGTGGGTCGTACGTCCAGCTCGCCGAGTGCGGCTCGCCCGCCACCCGGTAGACCAGCAGCACCTCCCAGGTGCCGTCGTCCCGGCGCCAGGAGTCCCACTGCACCGTGTCCTTCTCGGCGCCGCGCAGCGTCAACCGTTCCTGCACCGCCTCGCCGAGCTGCGGCCCGGTGTTCTCACCGGGACGGCGAACGGGAGTCTTGCGCGCCCGCTCCGCCATGAACGCGCGCTCCGCGAGCACCGGGCCCTCGAAGCGCCGCACCCGGTCGACCGGGATTCCGGCGAGCTGCGCGACCTCCTCCGCGGAGGCTCCGGCGCGTATACGTGCCTGGATGTCTCGAGGACGGAGATGGCTCTCGACCTCGATCTCGATCTGGCCGAGGCGGGCGCGGTCATTGCGCACGGCAGCGCGCAGCCGCTCATCAATCGGAAGCGTGTATTCCGTGCTGTCCGCAGCCTTGAGCACCAGTCGTGTGCCGTCGTTGGAGACGGCCACGACACGCAGTTCGGGCATGGGGACCTCCCGGGTGGTGCCTGCCGACGTCACGTGCGTCGCTGCTTCCGCTAGTCGAGTGTGGCCTGCCCGGGTGCAGCCTGCCACAACCTTGCCGAGTTGCCCGGCGTGTCGGGCACAGGCCCTGGATCGCCGTTATGGCACGGTTACCTGTTTGCGACTCTGAGTGACTGGCCTGTCACTCTCCGCATCGGGTACCCGTGCGGTGCCGCGGCGCCGCCGGATCGAGCGCCGCTTTCGGCCCCCTACCTGGGGTCCGGACGCCCAAGAGGGAGGCCGGGCCCAGGGCTCGCCACAGTACTCCATTCGGGCCACCTGGGTGGACCGCCGCGCCGTCGAACTTCTCTCCGGGGGCGGGAGTTGGGCGTCAGGGACATGGGTGACCAGGTGTCCTGATTCACAGAATCTTCCCAAAAGGAACTATTCACTTCGCTCGCCTGTCCTCAGAAGGAACGGCGGCTCGATCTGATTCGCCCTCAGTCGCCCAGCACCCGCCGCAGATAGTCGTTGCCGAACAGCCGTTCCGGATCCAACCGGTCACGCAGCGCCGTGAATTCGCCGAACCGCGGATATACCTCGGCGAAGTACGCCGCGTCCCGCGTGTGCACCTTGCCCCAGTGCGGCCGCCCACCGTGCGCGGTCATGATCCGCTCCACCGCGGTGAAGTACGACTGGTACGGCGTGCCCCGGTACAGATGCACCGCGATGTACGCACTTTCCCGGCCCGATGCCGTGGAGAGCGCGATGTCGTCGGCCGGGGCCGTCCGCACCTCCACCGGGAAGCTGACCCGCAGCGGTGAGCGCTCGATCATCGCCTTCACCTCGCGCAGCGCCCCCACCGCCGCCTCCCGCGGCAGCGCGTATTCCATCTCGACGAACCGCACCCGCCGCGGAGATGTGAAGACTTTGTAGGGAATGTCCGTGTAACTGCGGGCGGAGAGCGCGCGACTGGAGATCTTGGCGATTGTCGGGACGGCCGCGGGGACGGCCCGGCCGAGCGAACAGGCCAGTTGGAAAACGCCGTTGGACAGCAGCTCGTCCTCGATCCAGCCGCCGATCCGTCCGGGCGGTGCGGCGGGGCCGGCGCTGCGGTTGTTGCGCTTGGTGTTGCAGTTGCCGGTGTGCGGGAACCAGTAGAACTCGAAGTGCTCGTTCTCCGCGAAGAGCGCGTCGAATTCGGCCGTCACCTTGTCGAAGGCCATCGGCTCCTCGCGGGCCGAGAGCAGGAAGACCGGCTCCACGGCGAGGGTGATCGCGGTGACGACACCCAGCGCGCCGAGCCCGATCCGGGCCGCCGCGAAGACGTCCGGATTCTCCTTCTCGGAGCAGGTCAACACTGAACCGTCCGCCGTGACCAGCTCAAGTGCCCTGATCTGCGCGGCGATCGAAGCCGAGTCGCGGCCCGTGCCGTGCGTGCCGGTGGAGGTCGCGCCCGCGACCGTCTGCTCCATGATGTCGCCCATGTTCGTGAGCGAGAGACCCTCACGGGCCAGGGCCGCGTTCAGCCGCTTGAGCGGGGTGCCCGCCTCGACGGTCACGGTCATCGCCGTACGGTCGATCTCCCGGATTCCGGTCAGCAGATCGGGCCGTATCAGCACACCGTCGGTGGCCGCGCTGGCGGTGAAGGAGTGGCCGGTGCCGACGGCCTTCACCTTCAGGCCGTCCTCGGCCGCCTTCCGTACCGCGTCGGCGAGTTCTTCGGTGGAGGCGGGCGAGACCTCCCGTGCCGGACGGGCGGTGACATTCCCCGCCCAGTTACGCCACGTGCTGCGCCCCGTCGTCGTAGTCCCGCTCACGCTGCCCCTCCCGCGTCGGCACCGGCCTGCGCAGCCGGCGGTACCCCAGGACCGCCACCGCGGCCGCGACCGCCCCCGCCGCCGCGGGCACCACGTACCCCGCGTCCGCTCCGGCCGCGTCGACCACCCAGCCCGCGGCCGAGGAGCCGAGCGCCACTCCGACCGCGAGCCCGGTACTGGTCCAGGTCATGCCCTCGGTCAGATTGGAGCGCGGTACGTGCGCTTCGATCAGGGCCATGGTGGTCACCATCGTTGGAGCGATGGACAGGCCCGCGACGAAGAGCGCCACGGCCAGGAAGGGGAGGTTCCCGGCCAGTTGGAGGGGGATCATACTCACGGCCATCGCACACACTCCCACCAGCCACCTGCGGGAGGCCGAGCCCTTGAGGTGGAGCAGTCCGAAGACCGCCCCGGCGAGGCAGGAGCCCAGCGCGTACACGGCGAGGACCAGGCTCGCGGCGGCCTTGTGCCCCTGCTCGTCGGCGAAGGCCACCGTGACAACGTCGACCGCACCGAAGATCGCGCCCGTCGCCACAAAGGTGACCACCAGGACCTGCAGCCCGGGGGAGCGCAGCGCGGAGCCGCCGCCGTGGTGCTCGCGCGGATGCGGCACGGGCTCGGTGGCCCGCTGCGAGGTCAGCCAGAAGACGCCGATCACCAGGAACGCGGCGGCGAGCAGCGGACCCGCCTCGGGGAACCAGGCGGTGGAGAGTCCGATGGAGACGATCGGGCCGACGATGAAGCACACCTCGTCGGCGATCGACTCCCATGAGTACGCGGTGTGCAACTCGCGCGGCGAGCCCCGGTAGATCTCGGCCCAGCGGGCCCGGGTCATCGAACCCACGCTCGGCACACAGCCCGCGGCCGCGCAGAACACGAACAGCGTCCAGTCCGGGGCCTTCTGCATGGCACAGAGCAGCAGACCCATGACCGCGGCGAGAGCGGCGAGGGTGGCCGGGCGCAGCACCCGGGCCTGCCCGTGCCGGTCGACCAGCCGGGATATCTGCGGACCGAGCACGGCGGCCGACATCGCAAGGGTCGCGGAGAGCGCGCCTGCGAGTCCGTAGCGCCCCGTGAGCTGGGAAATCATGGTCACGATGCCGATGCCCATCATGGACAGCGGCAGTCGGCCGACGAAGCCTGCGGCGGAGAACGACCTGCTGCCGGGGGCGGCGAAGATGGCGCGGTACGGACTCGGCAAGGGGTGCTCTCCGGTAAGGCGTGTCAAAGGCTTTGACAGATTACGCCCGTAACGCGCCGCGTGCACCGCGGTTTTTCCGCTGTCAGAGGCTGGTGGCAGGATCGGACCATGCCCGATCAGCGCGACCCAGCCCCTTACGACGCCCTGCTGCTGCTGTCCTTCGGCGGCCCCGAGGGCCCGGACGACGTCGTCCCGTTCCTGGAGAACGTGACGCGCGGCCGCGGCATCCCCAAGGAACGGCTCAAGGAGGTGGGTCAGCACTACTTCCTGTTCGGCGGGGTCAGCCCGATCAACGACCAGAACCGCGCCCTGCTGGACGTCCTGCGCAAGGACTTCGCCGAGCACGGTCTGGACCTGCCGGTCCACTGGGGCAACCGGAACTGGGCACCGTATCTGACCGACACCCTGCGTGAGATGGTCGCCGCCGGTCACCGGCGCATCGCCGTCCTCGCCACCAGCGCGTACGCCTCCTACTCGGGCTGCCGCCAGTACCGCGAGAACCTCGCGGACGCGCTGGCCACGCTGGAGGCGGAGGGGCTCGAACTGCCGCGCGTGGACAAGCTGCGGCACTACTTCAACCACCCCGGTTTCGTACGCCCCATGATCGACGGCGTACTGAAGTCCCTGGCGGATCTCCCCCAAGAGGTGCGTGCGGGGGCCCATCTCGCCTTCACCACGCACTCCATCCCCACCTCCGCGGCGGACGCGTCGGGACCGGCCTCAGAGCACGGTGAGGGCGGCGCGTATGTGCGCCAGCACCTGGACGTGGCCCGGTTGATCGCCGACGCCGTGCGCGAGGACACGGGCGTCGAGCACCCCTGGCAACTCGTCTACCAGTCCCGCAGCGGCGCGCCGCACATCCCCTGGCTGGAGCCGGACATCTGCGACCACCTGGAGGACCTGCACGCCTCCGGCGCTCCCGCGGTGGTGATGGTCCCCATCGGCTTCGTCTCGGACCACATGGAGGTGTTGTACGACCTCGACACCGAGGCCACCGCGAAGGCCGCCGAGCTGGGGCTGCCCGTGCGGCGTTCGGCGACGGTGGGCGCCGATGCGCGGTTCGCCGCGGCGGTGCGCGACCTCGTCCTGGAGCGCGCCGCGGCCGAGCGGGCACTGCCAGCCGAGCGCTGCGCGCTGGGGGCGCTCGGCCCCTCCCACGACCTCTGCCCGGTCGGCTGCTGTCCGGCCCGGGCGCCCAGGCCCGCAGCGGCCGGTGCCGACAGCCCCTACGCCTGAGGAAGCCCGAGGAAGCCCTGTGACCGACCCTCTCGTCTCCGAACTGCTCGACCTCGCGCTGGAGGCCGCCCGCCGGGCGGGAGAGCTGCTGCGCGACGGCCGCCCCGCCGATCTCGGCGTCGCGGCCACCAAGTCCAGCCCCATCGACGTCGTCACGGAGATGGACATCGCCGCCGAGAAGCTGATCACCGGCTTTCTGTCCGAGCGCCGCCCCGAGGACGGCTTCCTCGGCGAGGAGGGCGCGTCCACGTCCGGCACCAGCGGCGTGCGCTGGGTCATCGACCCGCTCGACGGCACCGTGAACTACCTCTACGGTCTGCCGACCTGGGCGGTCTCCATCGCCGCCGAGCGGGACGGCGAGGCGGTCGTCGGTGTCGTCGGGGCCCCGATGCGCGGCGAGACGTACCGGGCGGTGCTGGGAGGGGGCGCGTTTGCGAACGACAAGCCCGTCCGCTGCCGTCCGGCGGCCCCGCTGGACCAGTCCCTGGTCTCCACCGGCTTCAACTATGTGGCGACCGTACGCAGCCATCAGGCGGACGTCGCCCAGCGGCTGATCCCCCGGCTGAGAGACATCCGGCGCAGCGGCTCGGCGGCCGTGGATCTCTGCGACGTCGCCGCGGGCCGCCTCGACGGCTACTACGAGCGCGGCCTCCACCCCTGGGACCTGGCGGCCGGCGATCTGATCGCCCGGGAGGCGGGCGCGCTCACCGGCGGCCGCCCCGGGCAGCGCCCTTCGTACGATCTGACGGTGGCGGCGAGCCCGGGCGTCTTCGAGCCGCTGCAGAGCCTCCTGGACGAGTTCGGCGCCTGGCACGACTAGAAGCGGGCTGCACGACTGGAAGCCGCAGGCACGACCGGATCAGCCCGGCTCCGCACAGCGAAGGGCCCCGGCACCGTACCGCGGTGCCGGGGCCCTCCTTGCAGCTCGGCGCTATGCCGCGCTGACCTCCACGCCGTGCTCGGCGGCCAGGCGGTGCAGATCATCCAGCTCTGCCTGCTCGACATCCGCAAGGAAGTCGTCGCCCGTCTCGCGAGCCAAGGTGAGGTCCGTCTCCGCGGCCTTTATGCGCTGCATCAGTCCTGCGGTGAATGCGTCCATGGTGCGCCCCCTCGTCGTGGGTCGGTGGCACGGGGGTGTGCCGACGGTGGGTGATCAACCCTGGAACAGGTAGTGGTGTGCCACATACAGGGCGTGATCGCGGGTGTTTAGTCGTCCTCCCCCGGGCTCACCTCAGAGAAACCTCAACTGAGAGGAGAATCCGGTGAATTCCTTCCGGCGCAGGTCGGCCGCCCGGCGGTCGCTCCGCCTTACAGCCGGTTTACGCGCGTAACGGGCAGGATGGATGCGCACAGCCAGTGCACACGCCTGCCCTGATCATGGGTGACGGGCCCGGAGAGAGGATCACGACGTGCGCGTACTCGTCGTCGAGGACGAGCAACTGCTCGCCGATGCGGTGGCCACCGGACTGCGCCGGGAGGCCATGGCCGTCGACGTCGTGTACGACGGGGCGGCCGCCCTCGAGCGCATCGGGGTCAATGACTACGACGTGGTCGTGCTGGACCGGGACCTCCCGCTCGTCCACGGCGACGACGTGTGCCGCAAGATCGTCGAGCTCGGCATGCCGACCCGGGTGTTGATGCTGACCGCGTCCGGCGACGTCAGTGACCGCGTGGAGGGCCTTGAGCTCGGCGCGGACGACTACCTCCCCAAGCCCTTCGCGTTCAGCGAGCTCACCGCCCGCGTACGGGCACTGGGCCGCCGTACGACGGTGCCGCTCCCGCCCGTCCTGGAGCGCGCCGGCATCAAACTCGACCCGAACCGCCGCGAGGTCTTCCGCGACGGCAAGGAGATCCAGCTCGCGCCCAAGGAGTTCGCGGTCCTGGAGGTACTGATGCGCAGCGAGGGCGCGGTCGTCTCGGCCGAGCAGCTGCTGGAGAAGGCCTGGGACGAGAACACCGACCCGTTCACCAATGTCGTGCGTGTGACCGTGATGACCCTGCGCCGCAAGCTCGGTGAGCCGCCGGTGATCGTCACCGTGCCCGGCTCCGGCTACCGGATCTGAGTCGGGTGGCCGCCACCCCGGCGCCGCCCGAGGCGCCTCCGAAACCGACCTGGGACCCGCGCGACCCGGTGCGCCCACTGCTGCGTCCGACGATCCGGATACGGCTCACGCTGCTGTACGGCGGGATGTTCCTGATCGCGGGCATCCTGCTGCTGTCGATCATCTATCTGCTCACAGCGCAGGCACTCGGCGCGAACGGCAAGCTGCCCTTCGAGATCGTCACCGCCAGTGTGAAGCGGACCACCGACTGGTGCCAGCTGCCCAACCAGTCGACCGGACCGGAGTTCAACCAGGCCGTGAGCGACTGCCTGCAGCACCAGCGCCAGATGGCTCTGGACGACCTGCTGCGCCGCTCGCTCTTCGCCCTGCTCGGCCTGAGCATCATCGCCTTCGCCTTCGGCTACGCGATGGCGGGACGGGTCCTCTCGCCGCTGGGCAAGATCACCCGCACCGCCCGCCAGGTGGCCGGCTCGGACCTGTCCCGGCGCATCAAGCTCGACGGACCGGACGACGAGCTCAAGGAGCTCTCCGACACCTTCGACGAGATGCTGGACCGCCTGGAGCGCGCCTTCACGGCCCAGCAGCGGTTCGTCGCGAACGCCTCGCACGAGCTGCGTACGCCGCTCGCGATCAACCGCACGCTGCTGGAGGTCCACCTCTCCGACCCCGGCGTGCCCCCGGAGCTCCACCAGCTCGGCAAGACCCTGCTGGCCACCAACGAGCGCAGCGAGCAGCTGGTCGAGGGTCTGCTGCTGCTTGCCCGCAGCAGCAACGAAATCGTCGAGCGCAAGCCGGTGGACCTGGCCGAGGTCGCCACGCGCGCGGTCGACCAGGCCCGCACCGAGGCCGAGGCGAAGGGTGTGGAGTTCCGCGGCCGGCGGGCGCCCGCGGTCGTCCAGGGCAATGGCGTCCTGCTGGAGCGGATCGCCCTCAACCTGGTGCAGAATGCGGTGCGCTACAACATTCCGGAGGGCGGCTGGGTGCATGTCACCACCGAGACCGAGCACGGCCAGGCGGTCCTCGTGGTCTCGAACACGGGGCCAGTGGTTCCCGCGTACGAGATCGACAACATCTTCGAGCCGTTCCGGCGGCTGCGTCAGGAGCGCACGGGCAGCGACAAGGGCGTCGGCCTGGGACTTTCGATCGCCCGCTCGGTTGCGCGCGCCCACGGAGGCCGTATCATCGCGGAGCCTCGTGAGGGCGGGGGCCTCGTGATGCGTGTCACCCTGCCGGTCTGAGATGCTGAACGACGCCACACGCTTTGTTCGCTTTGCGCGGAATTTTCGGGACTCGTACCCGAAAGAACCGTGTGGGATCGATCACATAGGCGAATTTCAGGCCATCTACTCTCTGTGATCAAGACTCTTGCCGGAAAGCCGGGAAAAGTCCGGGTTTCCGGGGGTCGAGATCACGGGAAGTACACGGGGTGGCGCCCGTGAAGTGCGACATTCGGACCGTGTACGGTCCCGATCGCCATCCAACACGATCACTCTCGGGGGATCCGGTTGGGTGTCGATCGAGTAACAGACCTTGATGTGAGGCAAAATCTCCGCCTCGGGTCGGGCACAAGTCCGGCCTCTCACGCGTTACGTGCGCTGGAGACACCGCAACCACCCAGAGGGGGAGAGCGACATGGCAACGGACTACGACACCCCACGCAAGACCGATGACGACGTCGATTCGGACAGCCTTGAAGAGCTGAAGGCCCGCCGGAACGACAAGTCGACCTCGACCGTCGACGTCGACGAGTTCGAGGCCGCAGAGGGCATGGAACTGCCCGGCGCCGACCTGTCCAACGAGGAGCTGGCCGTTCGGGTCCTGCCCAAGCAGGCCGACGAGTTCACCTGCATGAGCTGCTTCCTCGTACACCACCGCAGCCAGCTGGCGCGCGAGAAGAACGGTCAGCCGATCTGCCGCGACTGCGACTGAGGTCCGGTCGGCCGTGGCAGGCGAGACACCGCCCAGGAAGAGGCGTTTCCGGCGTCACAAGCCGCCGGAGGCGCACCGGGGCGGTACGGGACCGGCAGAAGGCGACACTGCGTCTGCCGGGCACTCGGCCGCCCACCTGCCCCACGGCGCAGGAGGCGACGCCGAGCGAGGCCTGCCGGCCTCGCTCGAAGCGGCAGACCGGACGGGGCCCCCGACCAGGGCCCCACACCTGGCATCGGTGCGCCAGGGCGTCCGCAGGGGCGGTGAGAGCGCCAAGGCCGGCCTGGCGTACATCGCCGACCGGCTCATCGAGAACGCACCGCGCGTGCCGGTGCGCGATCTCGCGACGCTGCGCAGGCAGTTCCCAGGCCTCGCTCCCGAGCAGCTTGCCGACAAGCTGGTCGCGGGCGCGGCGAACGGCACCTCCACGGTCGGCGCCGGCATCGGCGCGGCAGCGATGCTTCCCGTGCCGCCCGCGATGCCGGCCGAGCTGGCCGCGGAAATCGTCGGCGTCGCCGCGATCGAGCTGAAGCTCATCGCCGAGCTCCACGAGGTCTACGGCCTGCGGCCGCCGGGCGGCCTCACGGAGCGCAGCATCGCGTATCTGGCCTCCTGGTCGCAGGAGCGCGGGATCGACGTGACCAAGCCGTCGACTGTCAACGCCGCACTGGGCGGCCAGTTCAAGCGCCAGCTGCGGCAGCAGATCATGAAGCGCACGGTCCGCAATCTGCCGACCCTGATCCCGTTCATGGTCGGCGCGACCGTCGGCGCCGCAATGAACCGCTGGGACACCAAGAAGCTCGCGAAACGTATCCGCAGAGACCTGCGCGCCAAGCAGATCCCGTGGGACGCGCTGGCCGGGCTTCCGCCGCTGGAGCAGCCCAAGGACCCTCTGGAGACGATCCGGGCCCCGCGCGAGCTGGGGCGCTGAGGACGCCCGGATCCGTCAGCCCGATCCGGTCAGCCCGATCCGATCACCCCGATCCGGTCGGTGCCGGGCCGGACATTCCCCTGAGAACCGGTCCCGTCAGCCCGCGCGCACCGCACCCAGCGCGGCAGCCAGCGCCTTCGGATTCCGCGTCGACAGATACACGTACGGAGTCGGGTCGGCCGGGTCGGTGACCTCGATCCGCAGCGCCGTCGGCACGTAGCTGCGCAGCAGCATGAAGGCCCGGGTGTCCGCCTTGTACGAGCGCCAGGCGCGCGCCTCCTCCGCGTCCAGCACCTCGGCCTCGCCGAGTGCCGTCAGCGGGATCCTGGCGTCGCCCGCGACCAGCGAGCCGGCCACGACGCGAATGCGGACCGAGCCGTACGAACTCACCACGACCGCAGCCACCGCGGCCGCGCCGATCAGGCCGCCGATCATCGGCATGGGACCGAGCGGCAGCAGCATCAGACCGCCTGCGACGCCGACCAGAGCGGCGATGAACCACCACGAAGCAGGCGCGGTCAGACGTTCTTCATAGTGCGGGGCGGAAGGCTGCATGAGGCCAAGCTTGGCACGGTGCGACCAGTGGGTAGCCGCGCGGGTAAGGTCTGAGCCTGTGAGTAATGCGAAATCCCGGGGGGCGGCCTCCGGATCCTCGGCCCGGGCGGCGGCTATGACCCCTCCGGCCGACGCCATACCGCCGGTACGGCATCCCGATGCCCCGGCCCCCGGTGAGCTCCTCGGCGCGCACTACGAGCACTGTTTCGGCTGCGGCGGGGGACAGCCCCACGGGCTGCACCTCCAGGCCCGGGCGGGCGAGGGCGTGAGCCTGACCGCCGAGTTCACCGTCAAGCCGGCCCACCAGGGCGCGCCGGGCCTCGCGCACGGCGGCGTGCTCGCCACGGCGCTGGACGAGACGCTTGGCTCGCTGAACTGGCTGTTGCGGACCATCGCGGTCACCGGCCGGCTCGAGACCGACTTCGTACGCCCCGTGCCCGTCGACACAGTGCTCCATCTGCAGGCCGAGGTCACCGCGGTCGCCGGGCGCAAGATCTACTCGGCCGCCGTGGGCCGGATCGGCGGCCCCGAAGGACCCGTCGCCGTCCGCGCCAACGCTCTCTTCATCGAGGTCAAGGTCGACCACTTCATCGACAACGGCCGCCCCGAGGAGATCCAGGCAGCCATGGCCGACCCCGACCAGATCAGGCGCGCCCGCGCCTTCGAGGTGAACCCCTGATGCGTAACCCTGTCGATGTGCTGATCCGCCGCGTGGACCCCGAGGTGCCGCTCCCGGCGTACGCACACCCCGGCGACGCCGGGGCCGATCTCGTGACCACCGAGGCGGCCGAACTTGCCCCCGGCGAGCGGGCCGTTCTGCCCACCGGGGTGTCCATCGCCCTGCCCGACGGGTACGCGGCCTTCGTGCACCCGCGCTCCGGTCTGGCCGCCCGCTGCGGCGTAGCCCTGGTGAATGCCCCGGGGACGGTGGATGCCGGGTACCGTGGGGAGATCAAGGTGATCGTGGTCAATCTCGACCCGCGCGAGAGTGTGCGGTTCGATCGTTTCGACCGGATTGCCCAACTGGTCGTCCAGCAGGTCGAGAAGGTGCGCTTCCACGAGGTGGCGGAGCTTCCCGGCTCGGCGCGGGCCGAGGGGGGCTTCGGGTCCACCGGCGGTCATGCCGTCGTGGGCGGCTCAACGGGTGGGAATCGATACGCTTCGGTCGTATCCGACCGGGAAGGACAGTGACGTGTTCGGACGTCGCAAGAAGAGTGGTTCCGCCGAGGACGCGGCGGACGCAGCGGGCGAGGCCGAGCAGGTCGTCGACGAGCGTGACACGGAGTACGCCGACGAGGAGGCGCCCCGCCGGGTGAACCTTCCGCCGGCGCCCCGGCCCGACGGCCCCTGGGACGTCTCCGAGGTATCCAAGCCCGGCGAGGGCCGGGTCGATCTGGGCGGTCTTTTTGTGCCCGGAGTCGAGGGAATGGAGCTGCGCGTCGAGGTCGCGGGCGACGCGATCGTCGCCGCCACCGTCGTACTGGGCGACAGCGCCGTGCAGCTGCAGGCCTTCGCGGCACCCAAGAAGGAAGGCATCTGGGGCGAGGTCCGCGAGGAGATCGCCTCCGGTATCACGCAGCAGGGCGGCATCATCGACGAGGTCGAGGGCCCGCTCGGCTGGGAGCTGCGGGCCCAGGTGCCCGTACAGCTGCCGGACGGGACCGGCGGTGTGCAGCTGGTGCGCTTCGTGGGCGTGGACGGGCCGCGCTGGTTCCTGCGCGGAGTGATCTCCGGGCAGGGCGCGGTGCAGCCGCAGGCCGCCGGTCTGCTCGAGCAGATCTTCCGGGACACCGTCGTCGTACGCGGCGAAGGACCGATGGCGCCGCGCGACCCCATCGTCCTCAAGCTGCCGGACGACGCGCAGATGGTTCCCGAGGGTGTCCAGCAGGAGGAGCAGGAGGGCTCGCGCTTCTCCGGCGGTATGGGGCAGCTGCAGCGCGGTCCCGAGATCACAGAAGTGCGCTGACACGGCGTCAACCTGCTTGCGGCCCGCTGCGGTTCCGGCTCTCCGGACCGCCGCGGGCCGATTCCGTACGCCCTCCCGTCGTTCGGCCCGAACCGGAGGCCGCCGGGCGCGTCGGGGTGCCGGTCTCTAGGGGTCTACATGGCCCAGCTGCGGCGCAAACTGGAGGCCGACCTCTCGCACCCGAAGCACTTTGTGACCGAGCCGGGCACGGGATACCGCTTCGAACACTGATGCCACGGTGCTGGAGCTCGGGAGCAGGTACCCGGGCGTTGAAGGGGTGCCGACGGTGGCCGGTAGGCTTTCTGTATGAGTGCTGTACCCCGTTCGGAGAATGCGGCAAAGCCGGCCGGCCGCTTCCGCCGTATGCTCGACCGGCTGTCCACCTCCCAGCAGGAGCTCGAGTCCGAGGAGCTGCAGGAGGACACTGAGGCCTCGGGGTGTACCCGCATCGCCGAGTGCGGTGACCGCCAGATAGTCAGGGTGGCTGGTACGTTGCGCACGGTCACCCTGCGTCCTCGGGCCGGGGTGCCCGCGCTGGAGGCGGAGCTCTTCGACGGTACGGCCCCACTGGACGTCGTCTGGCTGGGCCGCCGCTCCATCGCGGGCATCGAACCGGGCCGCAGGCTCATCGCCTCGGGCAGGATCTCGATGAGCCACGGCCGCCGGGTGCTGTTCAACCCCAAATACGAACTCCGACCGCTCGGACAGGAGTAGCCGGTGACGTCTCTCGACAAGCCGACCACCACGACGAACGACCAGCAGCAGGACAGCGACGCCAAAGCAGTGACGGAGGCGGCGCTCTTCGAGGCCTTCGGCGGCGTGCGCGGCATGGTGGAGACGGTCCTGCCCGGACTGCTGTTCGTCACGATCTTCACGGTCAACAAGAACCTGCACATCTCGGCGATCGCGGCCCTGGCGGTCTCGCTGCTGCTCGTCGCCGTCCGGCTGATCCGCAGGGACACCGTCAAGCACGCGTTCAGTGGTGTCTTCGGGGTGGCCTTCGGTGTCGTCTTCGCGATGATGACCGGCAATGCGAAGGACTTCTATCTGCCGGGCATGCTCTACACGCTCGGCCTGGCGCTGGCGTACATCGTGACGGCGATCGCGGGCGTACCGTTGATCGGCCTGATCCTCGGCCCGGTCTTCAAGGAGAACCTCTCCTGGCGGAAGCGGAACCCGGGCCGCAAGAAGGCATACACGAAGGCGAGCTGGGCGTGGGGCCTGATTCTGCTCGCCAAGTGCGCGATCCTCTTCCCGCTCTACTGGTGGGCGGACACCGAGCAGCTGGGCTGGGTCCTGGTGGCCCTGAAGATTCCGCCGTTCCTGCTCGCGGTGTACCTGACCTGGGTCTTTCTCGCCAAGGCGCCGCCGCCGATCGACGTCTTCGCGGAGATGGAGGCGGAGGAAGCCGCCGAGAAGGAGCGCAAGCGCACCGCTGAGCGGTTCGGCGAAGCGATGGAGCCACTCGTCGACGAGGCGGTTCAGCGTCTCGCGGACGGCCCGGCGAAGCACCGCAAGCCGTAGCGCATCGCCGCCCGTCGACGGGGCCCGGGACCGGAGCCGGTCCCGGGCCCCGCGCGCGTTGCACCGGCCAGGTGTCCCTGACGGCAAAGTGGCCCGGGGAACCATCTGGTTCCCCGGGCCACCGCGGTCGTACTCGCCCCTGGCGTCAGCTCGGCGCGTCCTCGCGGCGCACCGAGAGCAGGTCCTCCAGCTGCTCCTCGCGCGCCTGCGCCGCCACGAACAGCAGCTCGTCGCCCGCCTCCAGCGTCTCCTCCGCGCCCGGCGTCAGCACCCGTGAGCCGCGGATGATCGTGACCAGTGAGGTGTCCTCCGGCCACTCCACATCGCTGACCTGCGTGCCCGCCAGAGCCGACTCGGGCGGCAGCGTCAGTTCGACCAGGTTCGCGTCGCCATGGCTGAAGCGCAGCAGCCGTACGAGATCGCCGACGCTCACCGCCTCCTCCACGAGCGCCGACATCAGACGCGGCGTGGAGACCGCGACATCGACGCCCCACGCCTCGTTGAAGAGCCACTCGTTCTTGGGGTTGTTGACGCGGGCGACCACCCGCGGCACCCCGTACTCGGTCTTCGCCAGCAGCGAGACGACCAGATTGACCTTGTCGTCACCGGTCGCCGCGATCACCACATTGCACCGCTGCAGCGCCGCCTCGTCCAGCGACGTGATCTCGCACGCGTCGGCCAGCAGCCACTCCGCCTGCGGCACCCGCTCCACCGAGATCGCCGTCGGCGCCTTGTCGATCAGGAGTACCTCGTGCCCGTTCTCCAGCAGCTCACCCGCGATGGAACGACCCACCGCGCCGGCGCCCGCAATAGCGACCCGCATCAGTGACCGCCCTCCTCAGGGCCCTCGGCGAAGGCCGCCTCGACCTTCTCGATCTCGTCCGTACGCATCATCACGTGGACCAGGTCGCCCTCCTGCAGCACCGTCTGCGACGACGGCAGAATCGCCTCACCCAGCCGGGTGATGAACGCGACGCGCACGCCGGTCTCGTCCTGCATCCTGCTCACCTTGTGCCCGATCCAGGCGTCGGAGGTGTGCACCTCGGCGAGCTGCACTCCGCCGCTCGGGTCGCGCCACAGTGGCTCCGCGCCGGACGGCAGCAGTCGCCGCATCATCTGGTCGGCCGTCCAGCGGACCGTGGCGACGGTCGGGATGCCGAGCCGCTGATACACCTCGGCGCGTCGAGGGTCGTAGATACGGGCCGCGACGTTCTCGATGCCGAACATCTCGCGGGCCACCCGCGCGGCAATGATGTTGGAGTTGTCGCCGCTGCTGACCGCGGCGAAGGCGCCGGCTTCCTCGATCCCCGCCTCGCGCAGGGTGTCCTGGTCGAAACCGACCCCGGTGACGCGGCGGCCGCCGAACCCGGAACCGAGACGGCGGAAAGCCGTCGGGTCCTGGTCCACGACGGCGACAGTGTGCCCCTGCTGCTCCAGGGTCTGCGCGAGAGCGGCTCCCACTCGCCCGCACCCCATGATGACGACGTGCATCGCCCCGTTACCCCGCACTCCTGGTCATCCCGCTGACCTGCAGAAACACTGAGCTCACATCTTCCTTCTCGGCTCGCCGGGCAACTACGGGGCAACGGCAAGCGGCGTTGCCCGGTGATGAGCTTATGCCGCGACCGCGCCATTGCGTTCATCAGAGGGAGGACTGGCCTCTCGGCCTGTCCCCGAGTTGCAGGGGGTGGCGGGTGGGCGAGGCATTGGCCGAAGCCTTACGCTTACGTGTTGTGTCCAAACTGACCGACGTGCCCAAACGGATTCTCATCGGGCGCGCCCTGCGCAGCGACAAGCTGGGAGAAACGCTCCTCCCCAAGCGCATCGCACTCCCCGTCTTCGCTTCCGACCCGCTGTCCTCCGTGGCGTACGCACCGGGCGAAGTCCTCCTGGTGCTCTCCATCGCGGGTGTGTCGGCCTATCACTACAGCCCGTGGATCGCGGTCGCCGTCGTGGTGCTGATGTTCACGGTGGTGGCCTCCTACCGGCAGAACGTCCACGCCTACCCGAGCGGCGGCGGTGACTACGAGGTCGCCACCACCAACCTCGGCCCCAAGGCCGGTCTGACCGTCGCCAGCGCCCTGCTCGTCGACTACGTGCTCACGGTGGCCGTGTCGATCGCCTCCGGAGTCGAGAACCTCGGCTCCGCGATCCCCTTCGTCGTGGAGCACAAGGTCTTCTGCGCCGTCGCGATCATCATCCTGCTGACGCTGATGAACCTGCGCGGCGTGAAGGAGTCGGGCAAGCTCTTCGCCATCCCGACCTATGTCTTCGTCGCGGGCGTCTTCATCATGATTGCCTGGGGCGCGTTCAGGGGGTTCGTCCTCGACGAGACCATGAAGGCCCCGACCGCCGACTTCGAGATCAAGGCCGAGCACCAGGGGCTGGCCGGCTTCGCCCTGGTATTCCTGCTGCTGCGGGCCTTCTCCTCCGGTTGTGCCGCGCTCACCGGCGTCGAGGCGATCAGCAACGGCGTCCCCGCCTTCCGCAAGCCGAAGAGCAAGAACGCGGCCTCCACACTGGCCCTCATGGGCGGTCTGGCCGTCACCATGTTCTGCGGCATCATCGGCCTGGCCATGGCCACCGATGTGAAGATGGCCGAGCAGCCCGCGCAAGACCTGCTCCAGAACGGCACCCCGGTTGGCAGCGGCTACGTCCAGAATCCCGTGATCTCCCAGGTCGCGGCCGCCGTCTTCGGCAACGACACGTTCTTCTTCGTACTGCTCGCCGCGGCCACCGCGCTGGTCCTGTTCCTGGCCGCCAACACCGCGTACAACGGCTTCCCGTTGCTCGGCTCGATCCTTGCGCAGGACCGCTATCTGCCCCGCCAGCTGCACACCCGCGGCGACCGGCTCGCCTTCTCCAACGGCATCGTGCTGCTGGCCGGAGCGGCCATCCTGCTGGTCTGGCTCTACGGGGCCGACTCGACCAAGCTCATCCAGCTCTACATCGTCGGCGTGTTCGTCTCGTTCACCCTCAGCCAGACCGGCATGGTCCGGCACTGGAACCGTCATCTGAAGACGGAGAGGGACCCGGCCAAGCGCCGTCACATGATCCGCTCCCGGGCGATCAACACCTTCGGCGCCTTCTTCACCGGCCTGGTACTGGTCGTCGTGCTCGCCACCAAGTTCATGCACGGTGCCTGGGTGGCGCTGCTCGGCATGGTGATCTTCTACGGGACGATGACCGCGATCCGCAGGCACTACGACCGGGTGTCTGACGAGATCGCCGCTGAGGAGGAGCGCCCCGACGACTATGTGCGCCCCTCGCGCGTGCACTCCATCGTTCTGGTCTCCAAGATTCACAAGCCGACGCTGCGCGCCCTCGCGTACGCCAAGCTGATGCGCTCCGACAAGCTCGAAGCCGTCAGCATCAGCGTCGACACGGCCGAGACGAAGGCGCTCAAGGAGGAGTGGGAGCGGCGCGGCATCAATGTGCCGCTGAAGATCCTCGACTCCCCGTACCGAGAGATCACGCGGCCGGTCATCGACTACGTCAAGGGGCTGCGGCGCGAGAGCCCGCGGGACGTGGTCAGCGTCATCATCCCCGAGTACGTGGTGGGGCACTGGTACGAGCATCTGCTGCACAACCAGAGCGCGCTGCGGCTCAAGGGGCGGCTGCTGTTCACACCCGGCGTGATGGTGACGTCGGTGCCGTACCAGCTGGTGTCCTCCGAGGCGGCGAAGAAGCGGGCGCGCAAGCGCCAGGAGTGGAACGCTCCGGGTTCGGTGCGCCGGGGGCCCGTGGACCAGCGCCCCAAGGAGCCCAGCGGCAAGAGCTGAGGGGTCCGCGCACCCACGTAGACTGGGGGGCTGTCGTCCGCAGACGGACGGCGGCCCCCTCTCTCATCCCTGGAGTCACCCCGTCATGCAGAACGCATCCGAGTCGTCGCTGGTCGGGGAGGAGTACGAGGTCGAGGTCGGCCCCGTCGCGCACGGCGGCCACTGCATCGCCCGCACCGAGGAGGGACGGGTGCTGTTCGTACGGCACACGCTGCCCGGCGAGAAGGTCGTCGCCCGCATCACCGAGGGCGAAGAGGACTCGCGCTTCCTGCGCGCCGACGCCGTACGGATCATCGAGGCGTCCAAGGACCGGGTCGAGGCTCCCTGCCCGTACTCCGGCCCGGGCAAGTGCGGCGGCTGCGACTGGCAGCACGCCAAGCCGGGCGCACAGCGCCGCTTCAAGGGCGAGGTGATCGCCGAACAACTGCAGCGGCTCGCGGGCCTCACGCCCGAAGAGGCCGGCTGGGACGGCACCGTGATGCCGGCGCCGGGGGACAAGCTGCCCGCGGGCGAGGTGCCCGCGTGGCGCACGCGTGTGCAGTACGCCGTGGACGCGGACGGCCGCGTGGGGCTGCGCAAGCACCGCTCGCACGACGTCCAGCCGATCGACCACTGCATGATCGCTGCCCCGGGGGTCACCGAACTCGGCATCGAGAAGCAGGACTGGCCGCAGATGGCCTCGGTCGAGGCGATCGCGGCGACCGGATCCAGCGACCGCCAGGTCATCCTCACCCCGCGCCCGGGCGGCCGACTGCCGCTGGTGGAACTGGACAAGCCGGTCTCGGTGCTGCGCGTGGAGGAGCGCGACGGCGGAGTGCACCGGGTGCACGGCCGCGCCTTCGTACGGGAGCGCGCCGACGACCGGACGTACCGCGTGGGCATGGGCGGCTTCTGGCAGGTCCACCCGCAGGCCGCCGACATCCTTGTGAAGGCGGTCATGCAGGGCCTGTTGCCGCGCAAGGGCGACATGGCGCTCGATCTGTACTGCGGCGTGGGCCTGTTCGCGGGCGCGATCGCCGACCGCGTGGGGGAGAAGGGCGCGGTGCTCGGCATCGAGTCGGGCAAGCGCGCCGTCGAGGACGCCCGCCACAACCTCCAGGACTTCGAGCGCGTACGCATCGAACAGGGCAAGGTCGACCAACTCCTGCCGCGCACCGGGATCACCGAGGTGGATCTGATCGTGCTCGACCCGCCGCGCGCGGGGGCGGGCAAGCAGACGGTGAAGCACCTGGCGGGCCTGGGCGCGCGGCGCATCGCGTACGTGGCGTGCGACCCGGCGGCGCTGGCGCGGGACTTGGCGTACTTCGCGGACGCGGGCTACAAGCCGAGGACGCTGCGGGCGTTCGACCTGTTTCCGATGACGCATCATGTGGAGTGCGTCGCGATCCTTGAGCCTGCTGCAAAGGGCTCCTGACCTGCCGTTTTAGGCGGTGTGCGTTATGTGCACTGTGGGCGTTACGGGCGATATCTTGACGCATATTCGACGCAAGTGATGCACATTTGACGCACGTTCTGAGGGGTCGTCACCACGCTGATCCTGTAGCTCACGCAGGATGGATGGCCCGACTCCCGAGGTCCGGCATTACGGAAACGTGACTGGTCGCTGCCATGGACGCCCATGCCCATGGCCCCTCCCGCCCCTTGCCGTTCTCCGCCCTGCCACCCTCCGGGCGGCGACGCAGCTCGTCTGCTGTCCGAGGGCATTCCGGCGGACGAGACGGCGAGCGTTCGACTGATCGGAAGCGACGGCGAGTTCAAGGATGACGCCGACGACCTCTAACAAGAGCTGCGTTCCGCTGTGGCAAGACCGCCCTGCCGTGCAGCATCGTCGGCTTACGGCGCGCCGACGCGGGCAGCGAACGGCAGAAGTGCCATCTCCCGGGCGTTCTTGATCGCTGCAGCTATCTGCCGCTGCTGCTGGGCGGTGACGCGAGTGACGCGCCGGCTGCGGATCTTCCCGCGGTCGGAGATGAACTTCCGCAGCAGGTCGGTGTCCTTGTAGTCGATGTACGTGATCCCGGCCGCGTCCAGGGGGTTGGGGCGGGATTTGAGCGGCTTGCGGGGGTCGTGGCGGCGGGGCATGAGTGTTCCTTCGTCGGTCTGATTTCGGATGGGTGTCTGATGCCGGGGTTACGGAACGGGGTCGAGGAGGGAGTCGAACGCGGGCGGCAGGTGCTTCCACGCCTCGGGACCGGCGGCGTACTCGTCGTCGGTGAGCAGGCAGGACTCGAGCAGCTGTGCCAGGCCGTCGCGGTCGAGGCCGGGGGAGGTGAAGACGAGGTGCTGGCAGCAGTCGCCGTGCTCGGGGTGCCAGTCCAGTGCGGCAGCGGCTCGGCGCATGGGAGGCACCATTTCCCAGGCGGCGTCCGGCAGGGAGGCCAGCCAGGGCCCGGCGTTCTCCACGCACAGTGCGCCGCCGGCGGCATCCCAGGCGAGCAGGGTGTCGGGGCGGTCGGCGAGCCAGAACCGGCCGCGGCTGCGGGCGGCGGCGCAGCAGAGGTCTTCCAGTGCCTGGTAGAGGCGTTCGGGGTGGAAGGGGCGGCGGCGGTGCCAGACGAGGGTGGCGACCCCGGCTTCGTCTGCCTCTTGGGGCAGCAGGGCGCAGGCCGGGTGCTGGGCGGCGGCCGCCGCTTCCACGTCGAAGCCGGCGAAGGCCAGTTGGGCGAGTTCGCCTGATCCGGCGGGCACCCGGCGTGCGGTCGGGTGGAGCTGGGCGAGGAGTGCGCGGTCCTCGTCGTCGGCTTCTTCGCTGTTGACGAGAGCGAGCACGGGTGCGTACTCCAGCTGCCGGGCCCAGGTGTCGCCGACCGTGCGCTGATCGGTGGCGGCAGCGGCGAGACCGACTTCGGCCAGGTCGTCGCCGTTGGCGAGGTAGGGCAGCACGAGCGCGGGGTCGACGGCGGTCATCACATTGGTGAGATCGAGGGCGTCTCCGCCGTGCGCGACCACGACCTCCGCCATCGCCTTGGGTTCGACGGAGTCCCACAGTTCGACGATCGCGAGCCGGGCCAGACCGCCGGCGGCCAAGCGCTCCAGCTCGGGGACCAGGTCTTCGCGCAGCGCGCAGCAGGCGCAGTCGTTGACGAGCGGGGCATCGCCGTAGGACAGCCGGCGCGAGGAATCGCGCACCAGGCGCCGCAGGGTGCCTTCGGCCGCTGAGGCCAGGTCATGGTGGAGGGCGACACTGCCGGGGACGGTTCGCAGGAGACGGTCCACCACCTCCTTGCGGGCGTCGGAGTGGAGCCCGACGACGATCACGACGGGCAGCCGGGGCTGGTTCTGCATCAGTTCGCCTCGCGCCGGCCGTAGCGGCGCTCGAATCGCTCGACGCGGCCGGCGGCGTCCAGGACGCGGGCGGTGCCTGTGTAGAAGGGGTGGCTCACGTTCGAGATCTCGACGTCGATGACGGGATAGGTGTTGCCGTCCTCCCACTCGATCGTCTTGTCGCTGGTGGCGGTCGAACGGGTGAGGAAGGCGGAGCCGGCGGCCTTGTCGCGGAAGACAACGGGGCCGTACGGAGGGTGGATTCCGGGCTTCATGGTGTGGTCCTTCAGGGCAGGGGTGATGGGGTCAGCGCTCTTCGCGGAAGTCGACGTGCCTGCGGGCGATCGGGTCGAACTTGCCCAGGACCATGCGGTCGGGATCGTTCCGCCGGTTCTTGCGGGTGACGTAGGTGTAGCCGGTCCCGGCGGTGGAGCGGAGCTTGATGATCGGGCGTACTTCGGTGCGAGCCATGGGCGCTAGTATATGACAATGGTTTCCATTTCCAAAAGGAAGCCGTCTGAAGAGAGGCAGGTAACACCTTGTCCGCCCACTGCCAACTGACCGGCGCCCAGCCGGGCTTCGGCAACAACATCTCCCACTCGCACCGGCGTACGTCCCGGCGCTTCGACCCCAACATCCAACGCAAGCGGTACTGGTTGCCGAGCGAGGGCAGGCATGTACGCCTGACGCTCAGCGCCAAGGCGATCAAGACGATCGACAGCATCGGTGTCGAGGCGGCCGTGGCCCGTATCCGCGCCCGCGGGGTGAAGGTCTGATGGCCAAGCAGAGCAAGATCGCGAAGAACGAGAAGCGCAAGGCAATCGTCGAGCGGTACGCCGTCCGTCGGGCCGAGTTGAAGGAGATCATCCGCCGCCCGGGCACCCCGGAGCCGGAGCGGGCTGCTGCTCTGGCGGAGCTTCGGCGCCAGCCGCGTGACGCCAGCGCGACCCGGGTTCGCAACCGGGACAGCGTGGACGGTCGGCCCCGGGGGCACCTGCGGCAGTTCGGGCTGTCCCGCGTCCGTATGCGCGAGCAGGCCCACGCCGGATTCCTCCCCGGAGTCACCAAGTCGTCCTGGTGATTGTCCCGCCCTGGCGGCGGATTGGCGGCTGCTGCTGGCCGTGACTCGGCGGAGTCACGGCCAGCAGCCCATCGGCTCGCACGTGGATTTGGGCGTGTCCGGCCACGGCTCAGATCTCGCGGAAGGTGGCCGCCGCAGGTCGCTTGCCCGTGTGTGGGCGGGCGTCAATGCACCCGCGGTCTTCCAGAGGAGTCGCCCTCGGCCCTTCGTCGGCCGCGCGTGGCAGATGCGGGGTGTCGTCGACCAGCTGGCCGAGTTGCAGACGACCGCGATGCTGCTGGTGTTGTGGAGCAGGGCAGCGAGGACGGGGTTCATGGATCCCCCGGCGCTGGCGAGCAGGCCGACGAGTCGTCCACCGCACGCAAGGCCGTCGCCTGGCGGTATCGAGCTTTCAGTCGACGGGTGGGGCCCTGTCAATGTACGGGACGGGCGGCTCAGGGATTCTCGGGATGGTTGCGACGTCGAGTGCCAGGGCTGCGGAGGCGGTGCCCAGAGCGCCGCGCGGGTGCCAGGTACCCGTAACTTTCACCCAGGTGTCGGCAGGTGGTGCCTTCATACCGTGCATCTTTCTAATGCGAGGCGCTTGCGTCACCAAGGCATCGGGATCTCGAAGTGCACCGTGCCGACACCGGGACCGTGCTCACCGGTCGTCCGGGCGTCGAAGACCTCCTTGGCCATGCTCCGCCAGAACGCTTCGGCGCCCTCCAGACCTGGGCTGTCGCAGTGCACAGCCCTCACCAGGACGGTCCCGTCGCAGCCGCTGGCTGAGCTGCCCCGCTTCCGCGACGGGTGTGACGGGGTCGTGTTCGGAGGCGATCAGCAGTACTGGGGGCACCTCGGGGCTGCCGAGCCGGGTGCTGTGGGCGGTCGCCAGCGCGTCACCGGCGCCGGCGCCACAGTCGTCCGCCATGCGCCTCAACGAGTCGAGGTACGCCTCTTCCGCAGTGTGGCCGGACGGTACGGGCTCGGGTCCCGGGCTGTCGAAGAGGCCGCCCATCGGCCCGCAGTCCAGGGGCGCGCTCTGTCCCGTGCCGCGCGGGTCGACGCCGATCACGTCGTGCGAGCGGCGCACGCGCTCAGGCGGCTTGGTCCGTTTGGTGACGGCGTAGGCCATTGCCAGCCCGCCGGGCCCGCCGGGGTTCACCAGCAGAATGCCGCGCCGTTCCTCGGGTGGTCCCGAAGCGCGTACGCGCGAGACGGCGACGCGGATGTGCTCGCCGTCCGGGTGTTCCCAGTCGGCCGCGGGTGCTGATCTGCGACGAGATCACCTCCGGCCTCGACACGGTCACCCGGCGCGGCCTCCTCGACACGCTCGCCGGGCTGCTGCGAGACCGACCCGAACTGGCCCTGGTCCTGATCACCCACGACCTCGACACCGCAGCGACTGCCGCCAGCATCGCCGTACTGGACGCCGGTGAGCTCATCGACCAGGGACCGGCACAGCAGGTGCTCACCGCGCCTCGGCACGGGTTCACCGCTTCACTCGTGGCATGCTCGGCCCGCCTGGCATGGGATATGCGTCCCTGACTACTTCAGTCTTCGTATCGGTTGTGTGGGGCTGGGACCGGTCTGGCCTGGCTGATGCTGATGAACGGGATGACGCCGTCGTTGACGGGGTCTTTGGCCTGCTTGCTGGTGTAGGTGCCGGTGACTTCGAGCCACGCGTCGGGCTGAAGGACGGGGGGAATCTGTCCCGACAGGCCGATCTTGACGGGTTGGGCGTCGGCAGCGCAGCAGTTGAGAACCATGCGGGTGAGGTAGGGCGCGCCGCTGCGGTCGAGGGTGATGAAGCCTGTGATTTTGATCTGCCGATCGTCGAGTGAGCGTCCGTGGTCGTAGACCGCTCGACCGGCGTAGTCGACGACGCTGAGCCGGAGGGGGTCGCCGACGGGGAGGGCGGGGAAGCCCCAGGGCTTTTGCAGGCCCGTGCCGGTGCGCATGGCGCTGTAGGAGCCCAGAGCGGGCGGGGCGACCAGGATGAGAGCGAACAGGGGCAGGACCAGGAGCCAGGAGATTCGTGGTTCGCGGTGGGCGTGGCCGCGCTGGTCGTCGTGGGCACGCTCTGGCTGGCGCTCCTGGGTCGCTCGCGGCCGCCGCAGTTCGTACCAGACGGTGGCAATGGCGGCGGCGATCATCACGATGCCGGCCACGATCAGCAACGGGCGCAACCCGGCCTTGACGTAGCGCAGATAGAGGTCGGTGAAGCCGGCGTGCAGCACCGCCCCGCCGACGAGGAACAGCACGGCTGCTTGCGCCTGCCGGTTCACAGTAGGACCGCCCCGACCAGGGCCGATATGAGGACGGCCAAGGTGAAGGTGGTGGGGGCGAACCGCAGCGCGAACCCGCGGCCGAACGTGGCGGCCTGCATGGCGAACAGTTTCAGGTCGATCATCGGTCCGACGACGAGGAATGCCAGCCGGGCGGTGAGCGAGAACTGGGACAAGGAGGCGGCCACGAACGCGTCGGCCTCAGAGCAGATCGACAACACCACCGCCAGGAACGCCAGGGCGAGGACCGACACCACAGGGCTATTGGCCGCGGTGTTCAGCCAGCCGGCCGGTACGACGGCCTTGAGCGTGGCCGCGGCCATCGCGCCGACGACGAGGAAGCCACCGGCGTGCATCACGTCGTGCCGTACGGATCCCCAGAACGCCACCCCCTTGCTGATGCCGTCGAACGACGGATGGTCCGGTGGGCGCAGCCAGTCGCTGCGGCCCAGCCGCTGCCACAACCAGCCCATCGCGCACGCCACGAGCAGACTCGCCGTGAACCGGGCGAGGACCATCTGCGGGTTGCCGGGAAACGCGACGGCGGTGGCGGTCAGCACGATCGGGTTGATCGCCGGGGCGGACAGCAGGAACGCCAGCGCAGCCGCGGGGGTGATGCCCCGGCGCACAAGTGCCCCGGCCACCGGCACGGAGGCGCACTCGCAGCCGGGCAGGACCGCCCCGGCCATCCCGGCGACCGGCACTGCGAGGGCGGGCTTTCTCGGCAGCGCGCGGGCGAAGAACGATGGTGGGACGAACACCGCGATGACCGCCGACAGCAGCACGCCGAGGACAAGGAAGGGCAGGGCCTGAACGAACACCGCTACGAACACGGTCATCCAGCTCTGCATCGCCGGCGCCGACAACACCCGACGGACCGGCCCCTGCACCACAACCACCAACAGCAGCAGCATGGTCAGGACGAGGGATGAGTTGAACTGCCAACCCTGCGGATCGTCCCCGCCGCGGTGGTCGACCGGGGTCGGGGCTGCCTTGGTGGCGGTCACAGGTGAGGTACCTCCGGTGTGGAAGGGCTTCGTTGGTTGGTTCCCTTCGACCTTCAGTACGCCGGTTCCGGCACCGCTGCTCATTCTTCCGTTGGGCGTTTGGTTCGAAGGATCAGGTGAACGTGGCCTGTTCATTGCGTAGGTAAGGGCATGCAGAATTGAGACACCCGTCAGCGACGCCGGCGGGCGTTGAGCCGGGCAGCCTGGCGGGTCAGGTGGTCGCGCTCGGCGAGGTTGGGTGCCTTTTGGGCCGCCTCGGCGTACAGCCGTGCCGCCGTCGCCAGGTCGCCGTCGCGCTCGTGGAGGTACGCCGCCACCGCGGTGTGGCGGGGCAGTGAGTCGTCCAGCGCCACGAGCGCCGCCAGGCCGGCGCGCGGTCCGTCGGCCTCGCCGACGGCCACCGCGCGGTTGAGCCGGACGACAGGGCTGTCGGTCAGGCGCGCGAGTTCGTCGTACCACTCGACGATCTGCACCCAGTCGGTTTCCTCGGCGGTGGGCGCGTCAGCGTGGAGTGCCGCGATGGCGGCCTGGGCCTGGAACTCGCCCAGCCGGTCGCGGGCGAGGGCCGCCTGCAGGATCTCGACGCCCTCGGCGATCGACTCGGTGTCCCACCGGCCGCGGTCCTGCTCGGCGAGCGGCACCAGGCTGCCGTCGGGCGCGGTCCGGGCGGCGCGCCGGGCGTGGTGGAGCAGCATGAGGGCGAGCAGCCCCGCCACCTCGGGGTGGTCGACCTGGGCCGCGAGCTGCCGGGTGAGCCGGATGGCCTCGGCGGCGAGGTCGACGTCGCCGGAGTAGCCCTCGTTGAAGACCAGGTAGAGGATGCGCAGCACGGTGGCGACGTCGCCGGGCTGGTCGAACCGCACGCCGGAGACGGTGCGCTTGGCCCGGCTGATGCGCTGCGCCATGGTCGCCTCGGGCACCAGGTAGGCCTGGGCGATCTGGCGGGTGGTCAGCCCGCCGACGGCGCGCAGCGTGAGCGCGACCGCGGACGACGGCGTCAGCGACGGGTGGGCGCACAGGAAGTAGAGCTGGAGCGTGTCGTCCACCGCGGGTGCGGGCCCGGGCGCCGGCTCCTCGTCGACGAGGTCCTCACGCCGGCGGCGGGCGGCGTCCGCCCGGGTCGCGTCGAGGAACTTGCGCCAGGCCACGGTGACCAGCCAGCCCTTCGGGTCCCGCACGGGGTATCCCCTGCTCGAAGAGCTTGGGGAAGGGGCGGCCGGCCAGACGCGGACCGCTTCGACCAGCGCGTCCTGCACGGCGTCCTCGGCCGCCGCGAAGTCGGCTCCGCGGCGGACGAGGATCCCGAGCACGCTCGGCGTGAGACTCCGGAGCAAGGCCTCGTTCACCTGGGAGGTCACTCCGTGATGGTGGGCGGCGCGGTCAGGAACGGGCGCAGCTCGAGCCACTCGTGGATCGGCTTCCCGCCCGCCCCAGGGGCGGCCGACAGTTCCCCGGCCAGCTCGACGGCGCGCTCGTAGCTGTCGACGTCGATCACCATCCAGCCGGCGATGAGGTCCTTGGTCTCGGCGAAGGGGCCGTCGGTGACCGGCGGGCGACCCTCGCCGTCGTACCGGACGAACGTCCCCTCGGGGGCGAGCGCCTGACCGTCGACGAACTCGCCGGTTCCCTCGAGCCGGGCCGCGAAGTCGTTCATGTACTGCATGTGCGCCGAGATCTCCTCCGGCGTCCACTGGTCCATCGGCACGTCGTTGACCGAAGCCGGGGCGCCGCGGTAGTGCTTGAGCAGCAAGTACTTGGCCATCGTGTTTCTCCTCGGTGCTGGTGCGACCTATTTTGGTCGCGTTCATTGCGGGGACGGAGCCAGTCACGGATTCTCGACATCGCCGTCCGAAAATTTTTGGCTCTCGTAGATGAGCCTGGGTGAGCCGTCTCGCGTTGTCCGGGGCCACGGCGTGGCGCGAGGGCGAGACGGAGCGAGGCCTTCCAAGATCAGCAGCGACCAGGCAACTGAATCAAGAGAAGGCCTCGCGCGCGTCACCACGTGTGGTCCTGGCGCGTTGTGGTGCGCTCGGACCGATGAGTTGTTCGGCGTGGAGGGCATGCACGTCCTCGACGTCACCCGCGATCCCGACGTTGGCGGTGGACAGGGTCTGGTGGTGCTGGACGTCGATTCCGACGCCGATCTGACCGGCAGCAGGAGCGGGACGGCGGCGGCCGCACGTGTCCGCGGTTCCTCCTCTCGGCGTACCGCAGATCCGGGAATGTGATGCAGGCCACTGTGGCGACGTCGAACTTTCCGGCGCTCTTCCCGTCCTGTGGCTGTTCCTGTCCGACCACTGCGGGAGGTTTCATGACATCCCTTACACCGCCTGCCCCGGGCGGCGACCAGAACTGCGCCGGCGATTCCAGTGCGAACTCGGTCGGGCTTCCCCCGCTGGCGTGCTGGGGCAGTACTTGGGCTGGAAGCTCTTGCGGGTGCTGGACCTCGACGAAGAGCGCAACTGGGACCGGCTGCCCGGTCCGATCGAGGTGATCGTCCGTCAAACCCTCGGCCAACTGGCTAGTTCGTAGGTTGTGGAACTACTGAACCATGCCTAGTATCGGGGACCGCTGCCGCAGCTCGCGGCAGCGGACCGTCTGGAGACACCCATGACGCATCGCGCGGGATTCTCGATCCCGTTACACGGCGTACCCCTGCGGGACCACCGCACGATTCTGGAAAGGGCGCCCGACTGGGGCTATACCGACGTCTGGACCGCCGAGTCGGCCGGGCCGGACGCCTTCACCCCGCTCGCGCTGGCCGCCGCGTGGTCTCCGTCCCTGCGGCTCGGCACCTCCGTGGTGCCCGCCCAGACCCGGGGACCCGCCACCCTGGCCATGACCGCCGCCACCCTCGGTGAAGCGACGCAAGGGGGAGTGGTCCTCGGGATCGGCGCCTCGGGACCGCCGTTCGTGGAAGACATCAACGGCATCCCGTTCCGCGATCCGTACCGGCGGGTGCGGGACACCGCCCGGTTTCTGCGCACGGCGTTCCGGGGGGAGGTGGTCCAGGGGTCCTTCGACACCTTCGACATCAAGCGCTTCCAGCTCTCCGCGCTTCCGGCCGAGGCGCCGAGGGTCATGCTCGGCGCGCTCCGTCCCGGCATGCTCCGGCTCGCCGCCCGGGAGAGCGAGGGGGCGATCACCAACGTGCTGACGGTGGAGGACGTGCCGCGAGTGGTACGGGAGTTCCGTACCGACGCCACGCACCAGGAGCTGATCGGACGCTTCTTCGTCTGTCCCACGCCCGACCGTGAACTCGGCCGCATGATCGGCCGACAGGTGCTGACACCGATGCTCATGGCCCGCACCTACTGGGCGTTCCACGAGTGGCTGGGGCGTGCGGAACTGCTCAAGCCCATGCGTGAGGCGTGGCTGGCCGGTGACAGGCACCGTGCCCAACTGCTGCTGCCGGACACGCTGGTGGACGAACTGTTCGTGCACGGCAACCCGCAGGAGTGCCGTGAGCACCTGGACCGTTTCGTGGCCGCCGGCATCGACACGACGATCGTCGCCCTCATCCCCTCCCCGGAGTTAGACCATGGCCTGCCCGGTGCGATGGCCGCCCTCCACGCACTCGCCCCGTCCGGCTCCTGACCGCCGGCCCCGGCCGGTACGGCACGGCGGCCAGGCCGGTGGCGCCCCCGTACCCGTCGGCTCTCCCGGGCGCCGTGACCGGGCTGTACGGCAATCATGGTTTCAAGGATTTCAAACAAGCGAACCACGGAGCTTCGGTGCGCTCACTCAGCCATCCCGCCCGCGAGGACATCCAACTCCCCGCCGTCTTCCACGCGCTCAGCGATCCCGCGCGACTGCGGATCGTCTGGGACCTGGCCAATGGTCAGGAGCGCAATTGCAGCAAGCTCAACTCCCAGCTGGCGAAGTCGACGCTCTCCCACCACTTCAAAGTGCTCCGGGAATCCGGGCTCACCCACACCCGGGTGGACGGCACCTGGAGGTTCATCTCCCTGCGGCTGGACGATCTCGAAGCCCGGTTCCCCGGCCTCTTCGACTCGGTCTGCCGGAGTATGGCCCGTGACGACACCCTCGTACTGCCGTCCGCCGAGTCGGGCGAACCCCAGGCGGCCGGGTAGCCGCCCGGCCGTCAGCGCCCGCGACCGGCGGTGAGTCCCGCTTCGAGGGCTTGCTCAGCCAGCCGGGCAGCGGACACGGCCCGGCGACGACGGCGATCGGGAGCGAATCGGCGGCCAGTGCGGCGGACTCCCCGAACCAGTGCACTCCAGATGCCCGATCGAGCGGTCCTGTGACCTGGGCCCTCCCCCGAGTCTGTCATCGAGCCGTATCTGCCCAGCAGATCTACGGGATCCCGGCCCCGGCGACGCCGCGCAATGATCTGTTCGAGATCTACCTCACCGGCATCTGCGCGGCGTGCGGCCCCATCGTCGCGGACCTCAACGCCCACCGGCTCAATGCCGACGCCCGGCTCAACCGGATCGTGCCGGCCGAGGAACTCCGGCTGAACATGTCCATCCCGCCCACCGCCGTGCCGAACCACCGCGCGGGACGCGACCGCGAGGCGCTGACCTGGGCCGACAAGGCGCTTGCCCTGGGCGCTCAGGGTGCGATCCGACGGCGACCCGGACCCGGACCCGGACCCGGCCGCGGGGCAGCCCCACAGCCCTCACAGCGGTGATCACCACCCGCCTCCGTCATCGTCGGTTCGCACGACGGCGTCGCCCCACCGCGCCACGGTCACGCTGCTGTCCCCGCCCGAACCCGTCGGCCCCACGATCCCCACCCCACACCGGCACGGACACAGGCACAGTCACGGAGCCGCCCCGCATGCGCACGGCCACACGCACCCGCACACCTGGGGGGAGGGCATCACACGGCGAGGGCTTGTCGGCATGGGCATCGCCGGCGGGCTTGTCCCCAGCCCTTCCGCCCTCGTCGTCCTGCTGGGCGCCATCGCCCTCGGCCGCACCACCTTCGGGATCCTGCTCGTTCTCGGCTACGGCCTGGGCATGGCCGCCACCCTCACCGCTGCCGGAATCCTGCTCGTCCGGCTCCGCGACCGGCTGGACTCCGCCTTGGCCGCCGGCCGCCTGACCCGTATCACCTGGGCCGCCCGGCATTCCCCGGTGCTGACCGCGGCGCTCGTGGTCCTCGTCGGAACGGGCCTCACTCTGCGAGCCCTCGCCGGGGCGCTCCAGGTGTAGCCCTGCCGATTCCAGCGCCGTGGCGATCGCATAGGGGGCCTCGCCGGGCACGCGTTGCACGACTACGACGCTCATCCATCCATCCCTTGCCTCCGCTCGATCTCACAGTGCTGGTCCAGCGCGTGTGTGACGGGCGTTACCACCCATGATCGGCCGAGGTCACATCGGCGTAACGGGCATTTCGTACCGTCGGGGGCACGATCCGATCCACAGAGAGGCCATCCGGTGACCACACAGGAGTCGCGGACCGGTAGCGCCCAGGTTCGGACGGTCTGCTCATACTGCGGTGTGGGCTGCGGCATGGTCCTCGACATCGCGTCCGGCCCCGACGGCCGCCGCAAGGTCCTCAAGGCGTCGGGCGACAAGGCACACCCGGCCAACTTCGGCCGGCTGTGCACCAAGGGCGCGACAACGGCGGACATGCTCGCTGCCCCCGGCCGGCTGACCACGGCACTCATGCGTCCCGAGCGCGGGGCTGAGCCCGTACCCGCCGGAGTGGACGAGGCGATCACCAGCACGGCACGGCGACTGCGGACCATCATCGACGAGCATGGGCCGGACGCCTTCGCGTTCTACGTGTCCGGGCAGATGAGCCTGGAGGCCCAGTACCTGGCGAACAAGCTCGCCAAGGGCTTCATCCGTACCAACCAGATCGAGTCCAACTCCCGGCTGTGCATGGCGAGCGCGGGCACCGGCTACAAGCTCTCCCTCGGCGCCGACGGCCCGCCCGGTTCCTACCAGGACTTCGAACACGCGGATGTCTTCTTCGTCATCGGCTCCAACATGGCCGACTGCCACCCGATCCTCTTTCTACGGATGATGGAACGGGTGAAGGCGGGGGCCAAACTCATCGTCGTCGACCCGCGGCGCAGCGCCACCGCCGACAAGGCCGACCTCTTCCTGCAGATCAAGCCGGGGACCGACCTGGCTCTGCTCAACGGCCTGCTGCACCTGCTCGTGGAGAACGGGCACACCGACGCCGGGTTCATCGCGGAGCGCACCGAGGGCTGGCAGGCGATGCCGGAGTTCCTCGCCGACTATCCGCCCGCCACAGTGGCCGAGACCACCGGCATACCGGAGGCGGACATCCGACGGGCGGCGCAGTGGATCGGCGCGGCGGGGGAGTGGATGAGCTGCTGGACCATGGGGCTCAACCAGTCCACCCATGGCACCTGGAACACCAACGCCCTGATCAATCTGCACCTGGCCACCGGCGCGATATGCCGCCCGGGCAGCGGCCCGTTCTCCCTCACCGGTCAGCCCAACGCCATGGGCGGCCGCGAGATGGGTTACATGGGCCCTGGGTTGCCCGGTCAGCGTTCGGTGCTGGTGGATGAGGACCGCGCCTTCGTGGAGGAGTTGTGGGGCCTCGAGCCCGGCACCGTACGCCAGGACGGATCCGGCAAGGGCACCGTCGAGATGTTCCGGCGGATGGCGGACGGCCAGATCAGAGCCTGCTGGATCATCTGCACCAATCCCGTCGCCTCGGTCGCCAACCGCAGAACCGTCATCGAAGGGTTGGAGCGGGCCGAACTCGTCATCACTCAGGACGTGTTCACCGACACCGAGACCAACGCCTACGCCGACGTCATGCTGCCGGGTGCCCTGTGGACCGAGACCGAGGGCGTGCTGATCAACAGCGAACGCAACCTCACCCTCGCCCAGCCGGCTGTGGACCCGCCGGGGGACGCCCTCGCGGACTGGCAGATCATCGCGCGCATCGCCTGCGAGATGGGATACGCCGATGCTTTCTCCTACGGCAGCGCCGAGGAGATCTTCGAGGAGATCAAGCGCGCCGCGAACCCGAAGACCGGATACGACCTGCGGGGCGTGACCTACGAACGGCTGCGCACCACGCCCGTGCAGTGGCCCGCCGCGACCACCGACGGCCCGGACCGCAACCCGATCCGCTACCTGGGCGAGGACGGCACCGGCCCGGTGTTCCCCACCGCGAGCGGACGGGCCGTGTTCTTCGCCCGCCCGCACATCCCGGCCGCGGAGATGCCCGACGACGACTACCCGTTCGTCCTCAACACCGGGCGACTCCAGCACCAGTGGCACACCCTCACCAAGACCGGAAAGGTCGCCAAGCTCAACAAGCTCAACCCGGCGCCGTTTGTCGAGCTCCATCCGGAGGACGCTGAAAGGCTGGGGATCGGGGAGGGCGACTCGGTGGAGGTGGCGTCCCGGCGCGGCCGGGCCGTGCTGCCGGCCGTCGTGACGGACCGGGTGCGGCCGGGCTGCTGCTTCGCACCGTTCCACTGGAACGACCTGTTCGGGGAGTACCTGAGTATCAACGCGGTGACCAGCGACGCCGTGGACCCGATCTCCTTCCAGCCCGAGTTCAAGGTGTGCGCGGTGACGCTGTCGAAGGTCGCCACTTCGGTAGCCGTGGCTCCGGCGCCCGTTGCCGTCCCCGCCGAGGTGCCGGCCGCGATCGTGCCGACCGCCGTCCAGCCCGGCGCGGCCTCGATCTTCGGGCTGGAGAGCACGCCACCGCCCGTGCTCGCCGAACACGAATGCCAGTACCTGGTCGGCTTCCTCGCCGGACTTGAATCCGGCGCGCGCGGTGTTCCCGTGCTCCCGCCCGGTGCGCCGTTTCGCGAGGAGCACGCGCGGTGGGTGAACGGCGTGCTCGCCGGAATGTACTCGCGTGCCCCGCAGAGCACAGAGGAAGCGACGACGCAGGCCACTTCCCTTGGCCGTGAGGTGGTCGTGCTGTGGGCCTCGCAGACGGGCAATGCCGAGGAGTTCGCGGCGGCCGCCGCCGACCGGCTCACCGCAACAGGGCACCGTGCTGCGCTCGTCGGCATGAACGACGCGGACCCCCGGTCCCTCCCGGCCGCCGCCGACCTGCTGCTGATCACCAGCACTTTCGGTGATGGCGACGCACCCGACAACGGATCCGGGTTCTGGGACGCCCTGACAGCTGCCGACATCCCGCGCATGGACGGCAGGCGGTACGCGGTCCTGGCCTTCGGGGACTCCTCGTACGACGACTTCTGCGGCCATGGACGTCGCTTGGACCAGCGTCTGGACGAGCTGGGGGCCGTACGCCTGGCCCCGCGCACCGACTGTGAACCGGACTACGAGCCCTCTGCCCAGGCATGGCTCGACCACGTCCTCAGCAACCTCACCGCACAGCCGACGACTGGCTCGGCCCCTGCCCCCGCTGCCGCACCGGTCACCAGCGCCAAGCCGTCTCCCGCCGCCGCCCGGCTCACCGGCAACCGGCTCCTCAGCCTCCCCGGCGCGGGCAAGGAGGTCCGCCGGTTCACCTTCGACACCCGGGAAATCGAGACTCCGCTTGTCTACGCGGCCGGTGACGCTCTTGGCGTGCATCCCGTCAACTGCCCCGATCTCGTGACGGAATGGCTGGCCGTCACCGGTCTCGACCCCGCCGCCGCTGTCGACGTCACAGGCATCGGCGAGATCCCCCTCACCGACGCCCTGCACCACCACCTGGACATCACCAGACTCACCCCGGCCCTGATGGGTTTCATCACCGAACGCACCGGCGACCGCGAGCTGAAGAAGCTGCTGCGCCCCGACAACAAGGGCGAGCTCGCCCGGTGGTCCTGGGGCCGTCAAGCCGTCGATGCCATCGCCGAGCACCCCGTGCGCGCCACCCCGCGGGAGTGGGCCGGCGTCCTCAAGCGCCTCCAGCCCCGCCTGTACTCCATATCCTCCAGCCCACTCGCCGACCCCCACCAGGTCTCGCTCACGGTGTCTGTGGTCCGCTACGAGAACCTCAACGGTCGCCCCCGCAAGGGCGTGTGCTCACCCTTCCTGGCCGATGCCGCGCCTGACACCCCCGTGCCGGTCTTCGTGCAGCGCTCCCCGCACTTCCGGCCTCCGGCGGACCCCGGCACACCGATGGTGATGGTCGGCCCGGGGACCGGAGTGGCACCCTTCATCGGCTTCCTCGAGGAACGCCGAGCCCGCGGCCACCGCGCCCCCAACTGGCTCTTCTTCGGCGAACAGCACCGCGCCACCGACTTCTATTACGAGGACGAGCTGACCGCCTTCCTCGCCGACGGCACCCTCACCCGCCTCGACACCGCCTTCTCCCGCGATCAGCGCGCCAAGATCTACGTCCAGGAGCGGATGCGCGAACACGGTCCCCAGCTCTGGTCCTGGCTCCAGGACGGCGCACACTTCTACGTCTGCGGAGATGCCTCGCGGATGGCCAAGGACGTCGACCGGGCGCTGCGCGACATCGCCGTCACCCACGGCGGTCTCGACCAGGACGGAGCGGCTCTGTACGTCAAGCAGCTCGCCGCCGACAAGCGGTATGTCCGCGACGTCTACTGATCCGCGTCGGTCGAGCAGGAGTGGGCTCCGGTTCCCGCCGGGGCACCCTGGTCAGCGTCCGCCCGGTTCGCTCGTGACGGGATCGGCTCAGAGGGCCACCACGGTTGCTTCGGTCGCTTTGACGCTGGTCCAGACGGGCGTTCCGTCGGCGAGGCCGAGTTCGGCGACGGCCTGCGGGGTGATCTCGGCGACGAGGTCCGGAGCCTGCTCCGACGTGATCAGGACACGAAGCCGGCTTCCGCTGGTGGTGATCTCCCGTACGGTGCCGGGCCACACGTTGCGAGGGCTGCCGGTGGGCTTGTCACGGTGTACGGCGACGGCTTCCGGGGCGATGATCGCGAGGGCGTCGGTGCCGGCCGGGAGCGGGTCGGCGACGAGAAGCCTGCCACCGCCGGTGAGTTGGATGCCTTCGGCGGTGGCGGTGCCGGGCCAGGCGTTGCGACCGAGCATGCGGGCGACCCAGGGGGAGCGGGGGTGGCGGGTGACGTCGGTGGGCGGGGCGTCCTGCAGCGCACGTCCGTCGTCGAGGACGAGGACCCGGTCGGCGAGCGCGACGGCCTCAACGGGGTCGTGAGTGACGATCAGGCATACGCCGCCGAAGCCGTCGAGATGACGGCGGAGGGTGTGCCGGACCTGGGCGCGGGTGGTCTGGTCGAGTGCGGCAAGCGGCTCGTCGAGCAGGAGGAGCCTGGGGCGTGCGGCCAGCGCACGGGCGAGCGCGACACGCTGGGCCTGACCGCCGGAGACCTGAGCCGGTTTGCGCTGGGCGAGATGGCCGACGCCGAGCCGGTCCAGCCACTCCCGGGCGCTGCGGCGGGCCTCGGCTCGCGGGACGCCGCGGGCGCGAAGCCCGTACGCGGTGTTGGCGAGGGCGCTCATGTGAGGGAAGAGGGCGCCGTCCTGCGGGACCCAGGCCACGCCCCTGCGGTGCGGGGGAAGTGCGGTGACATCGTGGTCGCCGAGCCGGAGTTCGGCGTGGGCGCGTGGGGTGAGGCCGAGGAGTGCGCGCAGCAGGGTGGTCTTGCCGGCGCCGTTGGGGCCGACGACGGCGATGGTGGTGCCGGGTTCGGCGTCCAGGGTGAGCCTGTTGAAGCCGGTGACGTGGGCGTGCAGGGACCAGAACTCCTGCGGCGCTGCGCGCTGTGCGTCGGCGGGCTCGGGGGCCGGGGCCACACCTGGTTCGGCTTCGTCCACCGGGGGCCTGGTTTCGTGCGAGCGGACGGCGGGCGTACCGGTCCAGCGGCCGCGCAGCGCGACAAGCACCAGCATCGCGATGGCGAGCAGCAGCAGGGAGACCGATGTCGCTGCCTCCGGCTCTTCCTGGAGCAGCAGATACACCTGCAGGGGCAGCGTCTGGGTGGTGCCGGGGAGGTTGCCGGCGAAGGTGATGGTGGCGCCGAACTCGCCAAGGGCACGCGCCCAGGTGAGGGCGGCACCGGCGATGAGGCCGGGGGCGACCATGGGCATCGTGACGGTGAAGAACACTCGTACCGGTGAGGCGCCGAGTGAGGCGGCGGTCTCCTCGTAACGGGGCCGGAGTCCGCCGAGGGCCCCCTCCAGACTGATGATGAGGAACGGCATGGCGACGAACGTTGCGGCGAGGACCGCTCCCGAGGTGTGGAACGGCAGGGTGATGCCGAACGTGTCCTCCAGCCATGGACCGAGCAGTCCGCGGCGGCCGAAGGCCAGCAGCAGGGCCACACCGCCGACGGTGGGCGGCAGCACCATCGGCAGCAGCACGAGGGAGCGCACGAACGTCTTGCCGGGGAACGGCACACGTGCCAGCAGCCACGCCAGCGGTACGCCCAGGACCAGAGACAGCCCGAGAGCCCAGCACGAGACCAGCAGCGAGAGCCGCAGCGCCTCGATGGTCCCCGGAGTCGTGAGATGGCCCGCGAGTTCGCCCCACTGAGTCCGTACGAGGATCCCGATCAGCGGCAGCAACAGGAACGCGACGGCCAGCAGTGCAGGGATCGCCAGGGTGATCGGCGTGCGGGGGCCCGGTGCGCGACTGCGGATTCGTTTCATCGGGGATCCCTGGGACTCGGGGTGATGGATGAGGGAAGGGGGCTGTCCATTCCTCCGGAAGGGACGGCCCCCCCGCGGCAGTCGTCTGGACTACGGCTTCTGGAAGCCCGCGTCCTGGAGGATCTTCTGTGCCTCGGGCGTGGACAGCCACGCGACGAACGCGGCGGCGGCCTCGGCGTTCTTGGACTGCTTCAGCGCGGCGGCCGGGTATTCGGCGATGGCGTTCTGCGTGTCGGGGATCTCGACCGCGTCGACCTTGTCGGGGGCCGTTTCGGCGTCCGTCTTGTAGACGAGACCCGCGTCGGCCTCGCCGAGCTCGACCTTGCTCAGCACGGCCCGGACGTTCGGCTCCTGCGAGACGGGCTTCACGGTGATCTTCTGGGCGTCGAGGATCTTCTTGCTGTACTTGCCGGCCGGCACCTCGGGGGCGGCGAGGACGACCTTCAGCTTGGTGTCGGCGAGGTCCTGGAGTGCGTGGACCTTGTGCGGGTTGCCCTCGACGGTGGCGATGACGAGGCGGTTCTTGGCGATGACGGTCGGCGTGCTCGTGTCCGCCTTCACGCTGCCCATGCTCTTGGTGTCGGCGGTGACCAGGGCGTCGGCCGGGGCACCCTGCTTCACCTGGGCGACCAGCTCCTGCGACCCGGCGAAGGAGAACGTGATCTTCGTGCCCGGGTTCTTCTTCTCGTACGCGGCACCGGCAGTCTTGAACACGTCGGTCAGTGAAGCGGCTGCCAGCACCGTCAAGTTGGCCTTGGGAGCGCCGGTGGCGGACTCGGTGGCCTTCGCGCTGCCGGTGTCCTTCATGTCGTCGTTGCCGCATGCCGTGAGCGGGAAGAGGAGTGATGCTGCCAGTGCAGCAGCGGCGGCGCGGCGTCTGGTGAAGGTGAGGGACATGAGGGTGGAACTCCCTGAGGACGTGGTCGGCTGGTGCCGTCCGAGCGGATGGTGATGAGCCGCGCCGGTGAGGGGCGACGCCGCTTGGTTGCGTGAGGGTCAGGTGCGGTCGATGTGCACGCTGGTCGACTTCACGCGGGCGGTGGCCTGCATGCCGACCTCCAGACCCAGTTCCTCCACGGCCTCCCTGGTGAGGAGTGATACGAGCCGGTGCGGGCCTGCCTGGATCTCGACCTGCGCGGCGATGTCGCCGAGCTTGACGGCGGTGACGATGCCGGGGAAGGCGTTACGCGCCGAGGTGTAGGAGGCGTCGTCCTCGCCGTTGCCGCCCTGGGCGACCTCGATGGAGAAGGCGGCCAGATCACGGCCGTCGATAAGGCGGCGGCCGCTGTCGTCGCGATGGGTCGCGACCCGCCCGGCATCCGCCCAGCGGCGCGCGGTGTCGGGACTGACGCCGAGCAGACGTGCCGCCTGTCCGATGGTGTAGGACTGCATGAGCGACACGCTAGAGCGATCTCCCTGGCATATGCAAGTTTAGATGCGATTATCCATCGCAGATGCCAGTTCACTGGAGGAAGAGCCAATTGATCGGATGCGGGATGCCGGTGTCGTGTACACCCGGGAGGTAGCTGGTCCGGATCGGACTTGATGGAGCCGCGAACGACGGGCCTCAGACGCGCGTTTGCCGCACAATGTGCGCCGCCTGCCTGGTGCTTGCGATGCGCAGCTAAGCGGCTGCTGCGACTGTGACTACAGTTCCCGGAGTAGAGCAGGTGAAGTCCGGCATATCCCCCACGTGACCGAGGTGTTTCCTCCATGAGTCTGAGCATCCGCAACCAGCTTCCCGGCATCGTCACCGGCGTCACCCGCGGCGAGGTCATGGCAGCCGTCAAGATCCGCCTCACCGGCGGGCAGGACATCACCGCGGCCGTCACGGTTGACGCGGTCAAGGAACTGGACATCGCCGAAGGCTCCTCCGTGCGTGCCCTGGTGAAGTCCACGGAAGTAGCTCTGGCCACCGGTCCGGTCGAGGGTGTGAGCATCCGCAACCAGATCCCTGGCACCGTCACCGACGTCGTCGCGGGAGGCGCCATGGCAGGAGTGAAGGTGAACGTCGAGGGCGGCGAACTGACCGCCGCGATCACCAAGGACGCGGTCACCGACCTCGGCCTTTCGTCCGGCTCCTCCGTCGTGGCGCTGATCAAGTCCACCGAGATCTCTCTGGCCAACGCCTGAGGTCGCTGATCGGCCTCAGCGGGTGACGCTGCCCCGCCGGTCTCGCAGCGATCACCTTCGCCGAAGGATTCCGCACGGGTTGCCGTAGCAAGCTCTCCTCCGGCCACCGCACACGCATCTGTGGTCCGACCCAAAGGGCGTACGGGGGCCCGGAATCCGCTACATCCGCCCGGTCAGCGCTCGGCCGTGCCGGCGACCCGCCCGCCCCACAGATAGCGGTACGCGGCACGAACACCAAACGACTTTGGCCAGATTGGTCGTCTGACGGGTGTTCGAATCCGGCGATACTCAGGGCTGGGCAATCCGTCCCAATCCCCACGTCCGGAGGCTGCTGATGCCCCAGACCAGTGTTCCCACCACCGCCGTGCTCGACGCCTGGCTGTCGGGCGCCGAGAGCGCGTACGGCCAGACCAACCCCGCCGGGCCGCTCTACGTCGGCGGCGCCGCCGCCGAGGCCGCACTCACCGACCCGAGCGACTCCCTCTACGGCTTCTGTTCCAGCCCGAGTGGGTCGCACGGCAGCTGGTGCTGCTGATCGCCTGCCGCGCCATTAGGGCCCTGTGCGGAGGGACTTCCTACGGAGTGCCTTCTCCGGGGCGCGCTTCCTGACCGCTTCTCCTGCGGAGTGCGCTTCTTTGGGGGCGCCGCTGCGGAGTGCGGTTCGAGGAGTGCGGTTCGAAAAACAGGAGCGTGGGGAACTGCGTGCCAAGCCACGATGCGTCCGCACCCGTGAACGCGCAGTTCCCCGCGCCCCTTTGGGCGCCTGGAGGGCGCGAACGTGCGGCGGAATGGGGAGGGTGGACGGTGAGCGGATCGGCGCCGGAAAAGAGGGACGAGGCGGAGTGGTTCGCCCAACCCGTACGAAACATCGCCCGCCCGTGGCGGGAAGAGCTGGCCCGGCGGCTGGCCGCCGTGGACGCCCTGGGCCGGGGACAACGGGAAGCGGTGCTGGAGGCCGGCCACACCGCCCTGCTCAGGTCCTTGCACGCGAAGCTGTCCCGCCTGTTCCTGATTGAACTGCACGCGCTGCGCATGGCAGCAGGCGGCGGGCGGGCCGCCGAGGGCGCAGGGGCCGGATCCGACACGAGGACATGGGCCGCGTTCATCGAGCAGGCCGGTGAGGAGGGCTATCTCGACCGGCTGGCCGGCCGATACCCGAGCGCCGGCCCGCGGATCGCGTCGGTGGCGCGGCTGTCGGTGGCTGCGGCGGCCGGTTTCGCGCAACGGCTCGCCGCGGACCGCGAACTGCTGCGGCCGCTGCTGGGGGGACCCGCCGGGGAGATGCGAGCCGTCGCGTTCGGGGCGGGCGACACCCACCGGGGCGGCCTGACGGTCAGCCGGGTCGACTTCGCCGGCGGGAGCGTCATGTACAAGCCCCGGCCGTCCGAGGCAGACGTGGCGCTGGGCGCGCTGCTGGACGAGCTCTATGCGGACTTCCCCGGTGCCCCGGCGCCGGATGAGCGCATCCGGGTACCGCGGACGCTGGCGCGCGAGGGCTACGGCTGGGCCGAGTTCGTCCGCCACCGCTACTGCGCGGACGACGCCGAACTCGCCGCGTTCTACCGCAACGTCGGACACTGGCTGGCAGTCCTCCGCTTCACCGGCGGCACCGACATGCACGCCGAGAACATGATCGCCGCGGGCCCGGTGCCGGTGATCGTGGACGCCGAGACGCTCTTCGACGCCCCCGCGCCCTTCCCGCCCAGCGGCCGGGGCGACGCGGTGGACGTGGCGGCGGCGGCCATCCGCCGTACGGTGCTGCGTACCGGACTGCTGCCCGTACGCGGCACCGGCTTCGCGCTCGGTGGGGTGGACATCTCCGGGGTCGGGGCGCTGCCCGGCCAGCAGCCGCTGATCCCGAACCCGGTGATCGCGGACGGCGGCAGCGCGGCGGCCCGCTTCCAGGTGGACCTGGTGGCGATGCCCACCGCGGGCAACCACCCCAGCCCCACCCCGGTGCTGAGTGCGTACTGGGACCGGATCCTGGCCGGTTTCCTCGAGATGACCGGGCACCTGCGCCGGCCCGGGATCGACCCGTACCGGCTGCTACGCCGCTTCGAAGGCGCCCAGGCGCGGCGGATCCTGCGGCCGACGCAGGCGTACGTCGACATCGGCCGGATGCTGTGGCACCCGGCGTCGTTGCACGATGAGGCGGCGGCACTCGAGCGGGCCCGGGACATCCTGCGGCGCAACGCCGAGGTGCTGCCCGGTGCGCCGACCGACCGCGCGGCCATCGACGGCGAGATCGCGGACCTACTGGCCGGCGACGTACCGATGTTCAGCTTCACCGTGGACGCGGCCGCCGTACGGACCACCGTCGAGGACTGGCGCACCACCGACCTGGCGCTGGAGGAGTCGGTGATCCAGGACGCGCTGGTGGGCGCGTACCTCAATGAGCGTTCGCTGCCTCAGCGGGTGCAGGCCGCCGCCCGCGACCCGCACGCCCGTGACCGGGAGCGGCGCCGCCGCGACCTGGCCGCGCAGATGGTACGGAGGCTGTGTGACGGGGCGGTGCGCGGCGAGGACGGTACGGTCACCTGGATCAGCCCTGTCTTCACCCCCGCGGGGTGGTCCATCAGGGTGCTGCCCGCCGACCTCTACACCGGGCAGGGCGGGGTGGCGCTGACGCTCGCGGAGTACGTGAGAGAGGTGCGGGCCGGGCGGGCGGACGAGGTGCCGGGCGTCGCCGAGACGTTCGAGGGGGCGCTGCGGGTGCTGGTCGGCACCGAGGACCGGACGCCGACGCCGTCACCCGGGGCGTTCAGCGGTGCCGCGTCGCAGGTGTGGACGTGGCTGGCGCTGCACCGGGTGCTCGGTGAGGACTGGCTGCTGGAGCGGGCCGCCGAGAGGGCCCTGCTGCTCGCGGAGGGCCGACTGGTCGAGGACGACGTCGAGGTGGACCTCCTCAACGGGGCGGCCGGCGGAGTCGTCCCCCTCCTCAACCTGGCCGCGGCGACCGGGCAGGACCGCTGGCTCGGCGCCGCCACGCACATCGGCCGCCGGCTGACCGCGCTGGCCACGGTCGACGCGAGCGGCGCCCGCTGGACGACCCGGCTCAACCCCGAGGGCATCGGCGGCTTCGCCCACGGCGCCACCGGGATGGGCTGGGCGCTGACCCGGCTCGCCCTCAGCGACGCGGGTTCCGCGGCCGAACGGCACGGCTGGGCCCACCTCGCCGAGCGGGCCTTCGCCTACCAGGAGTCCCTCTACCAACCCGAGCACGGCAACTGGCGCGACGTCCGCATCGGCGCCGAGGAGGACTTCTTCACCAGCTGGTGCCACGGCAGCGCGGGGGTCGGTATCGGCATGCTCGATCTCCACCGACGCGCGGGCGATCCCGCCCACCTCGACATGGCGCACCGCGCAGCACGCGCCTGCGCCGCCGAGGGCTTCGGCTGGAGCCACACCCTGTGCCACGGCGACCTCGGCCTCTGGGAATTCCTCACATCCCTGAACTTCGGCGACCCCTCCGACCTCGACGCCGAAATCCTCACCGGCCTCGAACAACGAGGCCCGGTCGGGGGCCTGGCCCGCGAAGCGTTCTCCCCCAGCCTCATGTCCGGCCTCTCAGGAGTCCTTCACACTCTCCTTCGCATGCACCCCGCGGCCACCCTGCCCAATCCCCTACTCCTCGACTGACCTCCGGGCTGGTGTGTCGACTCAACTACGGCATGCGGGTGCCGCGTTCGGCCAAGCGGAGCACGTCGTCCTCCCCCGGTGGGGCAAGGAGCGCGGGGGTGCCGGTCGGGGGTGCGTGCGTGAGGCCGGGCACGTAGCCGACCTTGTGAGCACCGGACGGAGTCCGCCACACGCGATCGAGCAGGTCAAGGTGAGCAAGGCGACCCTGTTAGACCGAATGCCGTCGGACGCAGGGGTACCTCCTTTCGGAAACCGTGAATCAAACTGTCCCGCTGCGGGCGGGCCGAATGAACCGGAAGCGATGAAATGACACCAATTTCAGGTCAAGCCATCACAGTCAGTCCAGGTGACACAGCCGGCATCGCGTCGAGCAGTTCGCCGACGAGTTCCGCGAGCCGCAGCGACTGCGCCGGATTGAGCCGGGGGTCGCAGGCGGTACGGTAGTTGGCGGCCAGATAGGCGTCGTCGATCTCCGTATCGACGCATTCGGTGACGCCGTCGCCGGACAGTTCCAGATGGATTCCGCCCGGGGACATCCCGGTATCGCGGCAGGCGTCGAAGAATGCGCGAAGCTCCTCTTCGATGGCCAGCACCGACCGGGTTTTCACGCCCGCGGCACTGGCTACCGTGTTGCCGTGCATCGGATCGCTGACGAAGCGGTCGGCCAGTCCCTCGTCCGCCGCGGCGGCGAGCAACACGCGGGTGCGTTCGTACGCCTGGGCACGGCCCATGCGGAGGATGAAGGTCAGTCGCCCGGGGACGTTGTCCGGGTTGAGCACGGCGTGCAGGGCGAGAAGTTCCTCCGGCGTGCACTTCGGCCCGATCTTCACCGCGATCGGATTTGCGATCCCCGCGGCGAATTCGATGTGCGGACCCGTCAGGGACCGTGTGCGTTCGCCGATCCACAACAGGTGCGCCGACAGGTCGTACCGATAACCATGGTCCGGGCTGCGCCGGCTCAGCGGCCGTTCGTAGTCAAGCAGTAGCGCTTCATGAGAGGTGAACACGCCCGAGCCGGCCATGAACGACAAAGTCTTGCTGGACTCCTGGTAGGCGCGAATCAGGTTGCGCGGATTGGGGATTCGTTCGCGCGCAGAGAATTCTACGGAGTTCACGGCGTCACCCAAGTAGGAAGGCAGGGTGAGCTCACCGCGGCGCTCGACCGTCGCCGAGCGCGGTTTCGCGTACTGGCCGGCGATCCGGCCGACCGTGACGACCCGGGTACCGGATGCCGCCGCGATCCGATCGGACATTGTGCGCAGTAACGCGATTCGGTTCACCACTGAGCGGGGCGTGTTGTCGCGGAAAGTCTCCGCGCAGTCCCCGGCCTGGAGCAGGAAGGTCGGCGCCGCGAGTTCGGCGTGCAGGTTACGGCAGTCGGCGGCCGACACCAGCGGGTCGACGCTGGCCAGGACTTTGCGAACGTGCTGCACCTCGGACTCGACCGGCCACCGCGGCTGGTGATGCTCGCCCGGTGCGACCTGCGTGATGCCTGTCACCGGACGGTCGCCCTTTACGAGGACCGTACCCGGCGCGTTGGTCGCGACGAACCGGGGATTGAAGACCTCGTGTACGAGCACCCGCACTCGATTGGAGAATTCGATTTCGTAGACGCGGCCGGGAGACCCTGCGGGCAGCAGTCCGAATGGGTCGGTGGTGACTCCGGCTCCGAAGATCCGGCGTCGTTCGAACAGCCCGAGGCGTCGGGTATGCAGCCCGAAGGGAGTTTTTCCGCTGGGTATGACGTAATCGCGGTCGTTCCCGCAGAAGGTGATGATGTTCTCGCTCACCACGGCGCCCGTAGCGTCACGCAGCCGGGAGCGGCGGATGCCGAGATCGGCGTGCGGGCCGGTGCCGAAGACCCGGGCGAGATGTACGGACGGCGGAATCGAGCCGATGTCGATCTCCGGCAACACCTCCGCCGACAGTGCGGAGCCCACGAGTGACTGCAGCAGCACGGTCGTGGATCCTTCGTTGTGCAGCATCATTCGTGTCGATGACGGCATGGCAGGTGGCGCCGTGAATTCGGGATACGAGTCCATTCGTAACACCCTTAGGTCATTGGATTGATCATCTTGTGGGCGAAGCGCGTGAGAACGAGTGCGGCCAGGGCGAGTGACGGTTCGCACCGGGTCGTGGTGACGTGCTTGGGCGCCTTCCGGCGGTCGGCCGGCAGGGCGAGGCCGTGCTCCCTCAGGGCGCGCGGCCTCGCAAGAGCCTGTTGCGGGCGGGGTGTTCGCTTCGACGAGGACACCGCCGGTGCGCTGTTTGTCCGGGGCGCGCGCGGCTGACATCGAGCTGCGGGGAGCCGGCGGCACGCCGGGAGATCACGTCATGATCGAGGCCCAGTACTTGTTCAGCTTCTTTTCGAGCATCAACACGGCCTGCACGGCAATGAATCCTTCGTCGGTGGTGTCCGATGGTGCATCGAACTGCCGGGAGAACCCGCCGTCCCGGCTCTGATGGCCCGCTATCCAGTCGATGCACGCCGACGCATCCGCGGGCTCGGCATCGAGCAGGTACAACGCGGCCACCGCGTGATACGTGCCGACGAAGCTCACTGCGCGCCCGTGGCCATAGTGGAATCCGCCGTCGGCTGACTGCAGGCTCCGCAGATAGTCGACGGTCCGCTCGGCCTGCGGCGGCTGGAATCCCAGCGGTATGAGGCTGTCGACGGAACGGAAGGTCGAGAACGACTCCGACGGGCCGCCGGGCACACTCGAGTAACCTCCGTCGGCATTGCGGCAGGCGAGGATGTATGACGCCGCATGCTCGTGTGACCGGGTCGGCTCGCCGATCGCATGCAAGGCGAGCACGGCGAGATTGGTGTGCCAGGAGTCGGCCGGGTACCCGGGGAAGTTGCCGAACCCGCCGTGCGGGTGCTGGCAGCGCCGTAGGAATTCGCGGCAGCGCTCGACGTCGAAGTCCCATCGCTTCAGGACGTGTGCGACCAGTACGACGCAGTACGTGGTGAACAGTTCCGACGGGAGCCCGGGGGCCTCGCCGAAGCCGCCGTCACTGTTCTGCGATGCGAACAGGTAGCCGGTCAGGCGAGTCGACTCGCTGTCATCGAGCGGCAGACCGAGCGCCATCCGATCGGAGATGACGTGCACCGCTGAGAAGTTCTGCGGCGTGTTGTCGGCGCGGAACGACAGCGGTGCTGTGTAGGGCGTCAGGCCGTGGCCGGGCCCGACCCGCGTGGAATCCAGCCAAGTGAGGTAGTCGCCGACGCGCATCTGCGGTGCGTCGATCGGGCCGGTCGCCACGAATGTCAGATCCGGCACGTACGGTACGCGGGTCAGCGTCGCCGCCTCGTCGGGCTTACCCCACTCGGCCGGCTGCACACCCGCTCGGACGGCACCGTTCGGGTCGAAGAACTCCCAGATCAGTTGAGTTGCGGCGAACTTGCTGCCGAACAGCACATAGGCCGAATTGCCGACGTTGAACCCGCCGGGGGTGCGCGGCGGAACCATCACATGCCGCGCCAGGGGCACGGTCGGATCAACCGGTGTGGAGAACCAGTTCCCCTGCCCCTGGAAGATTCCCGACCCGTCGGAGTAGGTGCCAACCTGCTCAAGGCAGGTGGTGACGAGCGGCGCGCTCTCGTCCGGGAACTCGTCCGCCCAGGCCCGGGCAGCCCCGAAGAGCAGGCCGTGGTCACCTATGTCCTTCTTCGGAAAGGGCGAGGCCTTGCCCTTGAACAGCGCGAGATCAGCGGCGATGCTGACCTTTCCGGTGTGGTCGCTGCGGTTCCAGTACCCGCCGGACAGCGGGTGTGGATGATGCTCGGAGATATAGCGCAGCGGCCGACGGACGTAGTTTCCGCGGTCGAAGGCCCGACCGGCACGGTCCAGCCGGTAGAGGGCCAGCAGAGCCAGCGCGTTCCCGGTCACGTAGTGACCTTCGAGCAGATCGGGCTCGCCGGTCGGCTCGACCACTTCCCAGAACACGCCTTTGTCGTCGTCGAAGAATGCGAACAGCGCATCGGACAGGTTCGACGTCACCGCCGCGTCGATGTCCGTGCCCTGGATCGCAATGAGTGCCAACGCGACATCGGTCAAGCGGCGCTGGCGATCGATCGGCTGGACCAGTCCCGGCAGATAGGTGGTCGCCAAACGGGCCTGGAATGCCCGCGACAGCAGCGCATCGAATTCACCGCGCAGCCGCTCGGCGGCCTCCTTTTCCCCCAGTATGTCGGCGCGGGTGATCGCAGCCAGGTATGCCAGCGCCTGTGAGCCCAGCCTGCGATGGCGTCCGGCCATGGACACCACGCCGTACTGTTCCAGGACCTCGTGGAATCCGCCGCCGACGGGATCCCGGAAACGGTCTACAAAGCCCGGACCGGACGGGGTCTCGTCGCGGCGGTTGGCGATGAGATCGGCGAGCGCGGCGTCGACCAGCAGGCTTTCCTGGGTGATGATCTTCTCGTCGTAGGAGAAAACCGCCGACGGCGGCTCGTCGCCCGAAATCAGTCGCGCAGCCAAGAGAGTCGAATCGGTCATTCGTGCCACCAGCTCTTGTTGTCCGAATACCATGCAATTGTTTCCCGGATGGTCGTCGCGAAATCCCGCTGCGGCCGATAGCCGAATTCGTCACGGAGTCGCGAGTCGTCGACGCAGTAACGTGCGTCGTGGGCCTTCCGGTCGGGCACGAACGAGATTCGATCGGAGTCCAGCTCCATCTCGTCGAGAATGATGCGTGCCAGTTCGAGATTGGTCAGCTGGAAGCCGCCGCCGATGTTGTAGATCGACTCCTTGGGTGTACCGGCCAACAGTTGTGCCACCGCGTTTCCGTGGTCGCTGACATGCAGCCAGTCACGTACGTTGGTCCCCGTCCCGTAGAGCGGGATGTTGCCGCCGCCCAGCAGGGTTGTAACGAAATGTGGGATCGCCTTCTCGGCGTTCTGATAGGGGCCGTAGTTGTTCGAGCACCGGGTCACCGTGACCGGAAGACCGTGGGTGCGGGCGAAGGCGAGTGCCGCCAGATCCGATCCGGCTTTCGACGCGGCATACGGCGAATTCGGCGCCAGAGGAGCGTCTTCGCTCGACGAGCCGACCGGGACCGATCCGTAGACCTCGTCGGTGGAGATGTGCACGAACCGCCCGACACCTGCGGCCGCCGCCGCCTCCAGCATGGACTGGGTACCCAACATATTGCTTCGCATGAACGGCAGTCCCGACTTGATCGACCGGTCCACGTGCGACTCCGCCGCGAAGTGCACGACGGCATCGCAGTCGGCGAGATGTCGGGTGACCGTCCCGGTATCGCAGATGTCGGTCTGGTGGAATGTGATGTCGTCGAGCACGTCCGTCAGGTTGCTCAGCGTTCCGGCGTAGGTGAGGTTGTCGATGACAACCATCTGCTGGACGTCCAGCACCGGGAACCGTCCGGCGACGAGATCACGGACGAAGTTCGAGCCGATGAATCCGGCGCCGCCGGTCACCGCGATCCTCATGCCGCGCTCCTGTTCGCGAGCTGCACCAGGTAGCTTCCGTACTCGGAGGAGTCGAACTGCTCGGCCGCCACGAGCAGTTCGTCGGTATCGATCAACCCGGCGTCGAAGGCGATCTCCTCCGGGCAGGCGATCTTGCGTCCCTGCCGGGTCTCGATGGCGTGCACGTAATTGCAGGCGTCGATGTAGGACTCACTCGTGCCGGCGTCGAGCCAGGCGAAGCCGCCGGTCAGCGGGACGATCCGGGCCAGGCCCCGATCAACGAAATACTTGTTCACATCGGTGATTTCGAGTTCACCGCGCGCCGACGGGGTCAGCCCGGCCGCCACGTCCAACGCCTCGTTGCTGTAGATGTAGAAGCCGGTGATGGCCAGTTTGCTCGGCGGGTCGGTGGGCTTCTCCACCACATCGATCAGCGCACCATGACGGTCCAGCCGTGCGACGCCGTAGCGTTCCGGATCGGATACCTCGTATCCGAACAGCGTCGCGCCGACATTGTTCTTGATCGCGTCGGCCACGATGGAAGCGAAGTCGTGGCCGTGAAAGATGTTGTCGCCCAGGATGAGTGCCACGTCGTCGGTGCCGACGTGCCGCCTTCCCACGATCAAGGCGTCCGCCAGGCCGCGCGGGGTGTCCTGGACGGCGTAGTCGATGTGCGCACCGAAGCGGCTGCCGTCACCGAGCAGGCGCTCGAACATCGGTAGATCCTGGGGGCGGGTGATCACCAGGATCTCGGTGATCCCTCCCATCAGTAATACCGATAAAGGGTAGTAGATCATTGGCTTGTTGTAGATCGGCAGCAGTTGCTTGGAGACAACGCTGGTCATTGGGGCCAGTCGGGTGCCATTTCCGCCGGCGAGAATGATGCCTTTCAATTTCCCCCTCCTCCTGTATTGCGCGGCCAGGCCGCGCTGGCTTCTTCCTGATGCACGCGGGCTTCGGCTACCACCTGTGCTATCAATTTGGCCGCCACCTCGGCGCCGTTAACGGTCGGTGCGATCGCCCGCGAAGCCGCGGCGGTCGCTCGGGCGAAAGAATCCGATTCGGAGAACGCCTCCTGCAGGATGTCCAGCAGTGCCGCCGCATCCGGTTCGGTCACCGTGGAATAGCCGAGCAGCGCGAGCCGGCGCATTGCCTCGAGTTCGTGATATTCGTTGTAGCCGCTGAGTACATAGGCGACCGGTGCGTTCATCACCGCCATCTCCGTCACCGAGATCCACCCCGGGGGTGACAGCACGACTTTCGCGTGCTTGACCAGTGAGTGCCAGTCGGTGACGTAATTGAGGAACACCACGCCGTCGATGTCCTCGGAGAACTCCTGTCGCCCGATGAGGACGAGGCGGGCCTCCGGATGCGCAGTCCGCAGCTTCTCGAAGGCGGTGAGATAGTTGGCGAGCAGGCGGTCCCTGTTCTCGGTGAACATCGCGGTGCCGCCGACCCCGGCGACGATGTACTGCGATCCGGCGAGTCCGAATTTTTCGTCGACCGCACTGCGCGGCGCCGGGTCGGCGGCGCACTCCTCGCGCACGATCGGTCCGGTGAAATGGCCGTTACCGGCGGCGATCGCGCGGAGCACCGGGGTGCCACGGTCGAGTTCCTCGATGGGCGGTTTGTCGGTGAGCACCGCGCGGGCGCGCCGCGTCACCCAGTCGAACAGGGTGGTGAGCGCGGAGCGGATGGCATCCACCTCGGCCGGATTCTCGACGGTGAAGCCGGCGTCGACCAGGCTCTTGTTGTCGAGCTGCCCGAGCGTGAAATCGTAGCGCTCGGTGATCAGAATGTGGGGCACGCCCGACACCTCGGCGGCGAGGCTGGCCGCGATGTTGTAGTCGCTGACAACAATATCGGGCTCGACGGAGTCGATCAGAGCGACCGCATTGAGCATCTTGTCGCCGCTGATGAACGTTTGGTTCAGGTATTTGGTGACGTAGGTGGTCCAGTCGAAACTCTTGCCAAGTTGCGAAGTGTTGGCATGATCTCGTTCGGTCGGCCCCACGTGCACCCGGGTCCCGATCGATTCGAACATCGACCTGAATATCGCGCTCTTCGAGCCGAGATATACGTGCTGCTCGGACCCCGGGAAGAGTTCGCGCACCTTGGCGGCGACCGCGAGGGCTCGCATGTTGTGGCCCGTTCCGGTTTCGGCGGGCAGATACAGAACCTTCATCCGAAGATGCCTTTCGAGGTTTCGCCGGAGGCGACGGACCTGGTCACGACGGCATCGGGGGCGATGGTCGCACCCGCGCCGATCCGGACCGGTCCGACGATGGTGGCGCCGTCGCCGACCACGACCCCCGTGGCGATGTACACGGGGGCGGCCGTCCATGGCCTTCCCGGAGTGCGGTGCTCGTGCGTGGAGGTCGTGATCGTCACGGCATCGCCGAGGGTCACGTCGGCCCCGATGGCCAGCCCGCCGCCGCCTTCGGCGACGAGGTGGTCGCCGAGGGCGGTCCGCGTGCCGACCGTGATTCCACCGTCGGGGCTCGGACCGTCGGGGCGCCCGATCATGATGGCCGCGCGGCCGATGGCGACCCCCTGGCCGAGGGTCGCCGCGCAGTCGAAGTAACCGTCCGGGTCGGACGGCCCTCCTGGGAAAAGTCGTGTGGTGTCATGCTTTTGACGCTTTCGCACGATCGCCAGCACGCCCTCAATGCCGTCGCCTTCGTCGAATCGCGTCGTGATCGTCCCTCTCGCCACGGCGGGCCGTCCGTAGCTGATGGTGTGTGCCCCGACATTTTCGTGAACCTCGGAACCGGCGCCCACGATGGCGTGTTCACCGATGCGAACCCCGGGCGCGATACGCGCGCCGACGCCGATCCAGGCGCCGTCGCCGATCCGCACCGGCTGCTCTCGCGAGCCAAGAATCTGCGCGCGAGCGGCGATTTGAGCGCCGTTGCCCACCGTCGCGTGGCGCAGAACCACCCTAAATCCGACAAAGGTTTCTCGACCGACTGCGGATTCGTCAACGACCGCGCCGTGCCGGAACCAGGAGCCACCCTGAAATCGATCCTCCATGAACCCATCCCCCTGGGTCTGAAGCGTATACTTGCATACTAGCTAGTATGCTGGCATCTAGTGCTGTTGCAAACAGGCGGCAGGTCTTTGTGAGCGAGGTCACCGGCAGGTCGGCGGCCCTGGTTCTCCTCCACCGCCCACCCCGCTGCCCTTGCCGAAATCGGCTGGGGGGCGGGCGCAGTGCTCGGGGCGTAGGCGTACGCGTCTCGTCCGGGTCGCTGATCGAGCGGCATGCCGCGGTCGCGGGCCGCCTCGCCGGCAAGGACCTGCCATCCATCCTCGATTGCAAGGCCGTTCAGGACCCGGCCGTACAAGTCCGCCGCGGCGAGGGCCACTCCCTGCAGCCCGGAACCGGCGCCTGGTCGGCCTTCGGTACCCCGCCGCATCCGATCTGAGTACGCGCACCTGCCGCACACCGGCCGAACCCCCTTGGGGTGACGGCCTGAACCCTGTTAGCATGCGTGCTACTTCGATGTTTCACGAACAACGAATTAAGGATCGGCTGTCAGATCCCGATCCGACGATGTCAGGAGCCAAACGATGAGTCCTCCGTCCCTGCGCACATTCGTCCTGAAACAGGCCATGGACAACCACGCCAGAGTCCCCGCCGTGCTCGGAGAGGATGCGACCGACGTGATCACCCCGGTCGAAGAGAAGCTCAACCGAACCTCGGCGGTGATGACATGACCAGTGCTGCCTCGACCCCGACCACGGTCGCCCCGGCAGCGGGCGCCGGCGGGTCCGCTCCGTCTGCCCGGACCGTCTCCCTGCTGTCCTTCGCCACCATGTTCGTCATCGGCACGGACACGTTCCTCGTCGCTCCGCTGCTGCCGACCCTGGCCCGCACCTTCCACGTCTCCTCGGAGATCTCCGGCTGGATGGTGAGCGCCTACGCGCTCGGCTACGCGGTCTTCGCACTGGTCGCCGGGCCGTTGTCGGACGGGCGAGACCGTCGCAGGGTGCTGCTGGCCGGTCTGGTCGGTTTCATCGTGATGACCGCACTCTGCGGCTTCGCGCAGGACTTCTGGACGATGATCCTCTTCCGGTTCCTCGCCGGAGTGAGCGCGGCGTTCGTCTCGCCGCAGATCTGGGCGTCCATCCCTGGCCTGGTGAAGCCGGAGCAGATCGTCCGCACCATGGGGTTCGCCACGGCCGGCCTGTCCATCGCCCAGTTCGTCGGCATTCCGCTGGGCAGCTGGCTCGCGACGGCCTCCTGGCACCTGCCGTTCTGGGCGATCGGTGGGGTGTCCGCCCTGCTGTGGCTGGTGCTGGCTCGCTTCTTCCCGTCTGTGCCGCCCCGCCCGGGGGCTTCCGGAAACGGGGCTCGCGCCATCTTCGGCACCTATGGCACGGTGTTCGGCAGCGGTCGGCTGCGCTGGTTCCTCCTCGGCTACCTGGTCTTCCAGACCGGCAACTTCGAGGCCATCTCCTTCTTCGGCTCCTGGTTCACCAAGGACTTCGAGCTGAGTGTCGGCTCCGTGGGCACCGCCATGATGGCCGTCGGGGCGGGCAATGTGGTCGGCTCCCTGTTCGGCACCCGCCTGGTGCGGCGCCTGGGGCTTTACCGCTCGCTGCTGAGCGGGGTGCTGGCCATGGCGGTGCTGTACTGCCTGGTGCCGCTCTCGCCGAATCTGGTGACGGCGCTGGTTCTGCTCGCGCTGGTCATGGTGGTCGCCGGGTTCGTTTTCCCGGTGTTCATGAGCGTCCTGCAGCAGCAGACCGAGACCGCCCGCGGCACCGTCTCCTCCTTGGCCAACGCAGCCATGTACATAGGGACGACCATCGGCGGCGCCGTCGGCGGCGTCCTGTTGTCCAACGTCGACGGCTTCTATGGCGTCGCCGCCTTCACCGTCGCCGCCTACCTGCTCTCGCTCGTGGTGTACGCGGCGGCCGGGGCCTTCCGCCGCCAGGAGGCTGACGCATGAGCACGGCCATGCTTTTCGACCGGTACGGGAGCTCGGACGATCTGTACCTTGCCGACGTGTCCGTTCCCTCTCCGGGCCCTGGCCAGGTGGTGGTCCGCTACACCGCGATCGGGGTCAACCCCATCGACTGGAACATCCTCCGGGGCGACGTGCAGGAGTACGTTCCGCTGGACCTGCCCGGCGCCTGCCTGGGGGTCGAGGCGGCGGGCGTCGTCGTCGATGTCGGGCCCGGTGTACGGCGGTTCCGGGTCGGGGACTCCGTCATCCGCCACGGGCGGCCCGGCGCCTTCCGGGCCCACGAGGTTGTACCCGCCTCCCAGGAGGCCGACGAACTCACCCCCCAGCCAGGCCGGTTCTCCGCCGAACAGGCCGCCGTCCTGCCCGTGGCCGCGGGCACCGCGTACTCGGCCCTGCGGCAAGTGAAGCTGCGCGCGGGCGAGCGGCTCCTCGTGCACGGCGCGTCCGGCGGGGTGGGCCTCGCCACCGTCCAGCTTGCCCTGCTCCTCGGCGCGGCCGAGGCGATCGGCACCGCCTCGGCCCGCCACCACGATCTGCTCCGGCACCTTGGGGCCACGCCGGTCGAGTACGGAGACGGCCTCCTTGAGCGGCTCGCCGGGCTCGGCCCGTTCCACGCCTCTGTCGACTGTGCGGGCGGGCCCCAGCCCACGGATGTCGCGGTACGCCTGGTGGACGCCGCGCCGCGCCGGGTCACGATCGTGCCGGACCCTCAGTCCCAGACCCGAGGGGTTCAGTACCTCGACCACGTACCACTGGAGCTGGCATCCACGCTCGACCTGATCGGACACAGCCCCTTCGAACTGCCCATAGCCGCCCGCTTTCCGCTGTCGCGGGCCGCGGAGGCGCTCGAACTCGGACAGCAGGGCGGGACCGGCGGAAAGATCGTGCTCCTTCCCGAGTAGTGACCACCGCGGTCGAGGTGACCGACCTAACCGACACTCCCGGCTGGAACGCGCCGAATGTCGCACGCAGTTGGCGCCACTACCTGGGCGAGTGGCAGGAGGTGACGTGTTCCCCGGCGCCTACCGTCTGGCCTCTCTGATCCCGACGGCCACGGTCTCCCGTCGGCGGTCCGAGGAGCGCATCAATGTGCTGCGCCGCGCACCGCACGACTGACGGTGCAGGCCGGGGCTCGCGGCAGTGGACGGCGCGCGCCCCGGACGGTGCCCGTCCACCTGGTGACGTTCTATAATCGTAGAACATTGAATGACGCGGGTCGGGGCTTTGCTTCGGGAAGAGAGCCGCGCCAGGGCACGTGCCAACAAGGAGGTCGCGAATGCGCACCCAGCTCTACCACCCGGATCGGCGGGACATCTCCCTGGACAAGGTCCTGCATGCCCTGAGCGACCCGATCCGCCGGGACATCGCGCGTGTCATGTACCTGGAGGGCTCCCGCATGTGCGGGCAGCTCGACTACCCGATCGCTAAATCGACACTCTCGCACCACCTGAAGGTGCTGCGCGAATCCGGCGTCATGCACACCGAAGTCCGGGGCACCACTCGGATCATCACGCTGCGGCGCGACGACCTCGACGCCCGCTTCCCCCGCCTGCTCGACGCCGTGCAGGTCACGGCCCCGGCCCCGGAGAAGGAACCAGCCGGCGTTTGAGAGGCGCGGACGTGCGCGTCGCCGGACCGGACAAGACGCCTCCGAGGCAAGGACGGCGGTCACTGTCCGGCACTGGATTGTCCCTGGAGGGGGCCAGGGGAGCGGGGATGTCTTCGGACAGTGCAACACGAGGTGCGAACCCACCCCGTCGGTCTCGTGTGAACTCCCGTCATCCCGGCCACACGTTCCTCGTGGCGCTGCGCTTCGCCAAGGAGGCAGCACCGAATGCCTTTACTGAAGCACGCCGATCAACCCAGGTGGACGACCGCTCGTCACCACGCGACGAACTGCTCGACGCGGCTGGCTGGTGGTCTTCGCCGGCGCCGTGGACGGGCGGGTTCCGCCAGCCTGATCAACGCCGGGCTGATCGAGCATCCGGTTTCCGGAGCGCCGGCTCGTTGATCCAGACCGGCTCTACGCAATCCATTGGGACTGAACACCATTCCTTCTTGGGAGGGACCACCGATGACCTTGACAGCACCCCGGCGTACGGCCCGCAAGGCCGGAATCGACCTCCCGGTGGTCGGACTCGGCACATGGCGCACGTTCGACCATCCGGACCTGGATCGGCTCGCGCAGGTGCTTCGCGCCTCCCGCGAGGCCGGCGTCGAACTCGTCGATACCGCCCCGGTCTACTCCCGCGCGGAGCCCAATCTCGCAGCGCTGCTTCACGCCGACCGGGAGTTCTTCATTGCGACCAAGATCTGGGACAGCGACCCCGGGGCGGTTGAGGCCGTATTCGAGAATCAGCTCCGCGCCTACGGGCGCTCCTCGATCGATCTGCTGCAGGTGCACAACCTCAATGGCTGGCGCGCCAACCTGGAGTGGCTCGACCGGCAGAAGGCGGCCGGACGCGTCGGATTCACCGGTGTCACCTACCAGTTGGATCGTGCCTTCGGGCTCGGTGGCACCCACGCCGACCTCACCCGCATAGTCGCCGACAGCCTGGTCGACTTCGTACAGGTCAACCTCAACGCAGCGGAATCTGAGCTGGCCGAGGACATTCTGCCGGCGGCCGGCGAAGCCGGCATCGGCGTGCTGGTCATGCGCCCGTTCGGTCAGGGTGAGCTGCTTACGACGCCACCGCCCACCGAGTGGCTGCGCGAGCTCGGCTGCACCACGTGGAGCGAGGCACTGCTGCGCTGGGTGCTCGCGCAGCCCCAGGTCACTTCGGTGCTGACGGCAACCTCCCGGCCGGAACATCTCCGCGCCAACGTGGCCGCGGCACGGTCGGGTCCGCTCGGACCGGATGAGGCGGCCGAGGTAACCAAGTACGCCCAGTCGGTCCGGGGCTCCCTGGCCCAGCGGTGACCCTGGCCGCGCTCAGGGAGCGCAAGTATACTGGCGAACGTCGCCATTCGTGCACCCGGCAGAGCCACGGCGCCCACCCGCCGTCGCCTCGAACGGGCAGCTGTTCACAATCGGATTCCTCGACAAACGGAGCGGCAGGGATGGAGTTTCAGGGCGGCGGCGAGACCTTTGCGGATCGGCTCAACTACCTGTTCTCGATCGCGGGGACTCGCGATGCCGAGAGTCGGTGGCACAATTTCAGCACCGGTGAGGTCGCCGACTTGATCAGCCGGTCCGACGACAAGTACCGCGTCAAGTTGTCCCGCAGCTACCTCGGCATGCTCCGGTCCGGACGGTATACGAACCCGTCCATCGCCGTGGTCGTCGCACTCGTTCGGTGTTTCAATGACCATCTCCCTGAGGGATATCCAGAAATCAGCGTCGATTGGCTCGCGTCGGGTGCTTCCGGCACGAGGGATTCCACTCCAGGCAACGAAGCGCTCTCGCCGGTCGTAGACCAGCAGATTCGACACATCGCGATGCGCGCTGGAAAGATGACCCCGGAATTGCGGAATCAACTCATCGCGATCCTCGACATGATGGACGGGAAGACGTGAATGCTGCTCGACTATCGAATATTCACTCCTGCCGAAAATTCGTCCGCTCGCTACGGCTCGAGCCGTACGCGACCGCCTACGAACTGTGCGACCAGATGAGTTCGTTACGGGCTCGGCCGATACGCGTCGTCGAATGGAGGCTGCCGATTCCGGGCCCGATGGGGGTCTGGATCTCGCGCGCGAGCGATGATGTCGTGGTCGTGCAGGAACTGGCCACCGGAAGCCACCGCGATCACATCGTGCTGCATGAACTCGCCCACATTCTGTGCGAGCACGAAGGAGAGACCCTCCCGGGATACGAACCGGCCTTCCCCGTACTCGCCGACGTGGCTCCGGGGGGTGCAGTCCTGCGCCTCCGGTCGGCCTACGACTCCAACTCGGAGCGTGAGGCCGAACTGCTCGCCGCCGCATTCGCCGAGCAACTGGCTGACGACTGCTCCGGGCCAGGCATCGCGTGGGACGTGCACAGATACTTTGCGGGGGGCTGATCCCACATGGCGATCAGACTCCAGTATTTCTTGTCCGGTTTCCTCTGCGTCGCCCTGGTGGTCAAGACTGTCGAATTGCGTCTGAGGCCGCCGCGCGACCAACAGGCGACGATGCTGATCGTGGCGTTGTGCAGCTTCACCGTCGCCGCCTTGGCCGGCATTCCGGTCGTCCGGCAGTGCATTCCGTTCGAGAGCATTCCCGGAGTCGCGTCGATCACGATGGACACCGGTGTGTCCGTAAGCCTGGCGCTCCTGGCTACGTATCTCTGGCGACCGCTGGGGCGCAGCGGCGTGTATTCCTGGTGGCGCGGGCGGTTGTTCGTGTCTGCCTGCCTGGTCAGTGTGCTCCTGGCCGTGCTGATGGCGACGACGCCGCCCGCTCAGCGCACCAACCCGCTGCAGAACCAGTACACCGGCGACTGGAAGATTGTCAGCATCTACATCATCGGGAACCTATTCTTCCTCTACTGTTCGACGGTATCCGCGGTTGCCTGCGTGCGCATCACCCGGATCGTGGACGGCCACATCGCCATTGGCGTCGGCGTGGGTGCGATCGGAATGGTCGCGTACGCGGTCACCTGCATCAACCGCCTGGTTCTCGTGGCTGCACAACTCATGGCGAGCAGCTGGTTCACCTGGTACAGCGTGCTCAACTTCGTGTTCACCGAGGCTGCCGTACTTGCCAGCGTGCTCGGCCTGCATTTCTCCGCCCTGTGGCGGGCTGCGGCGGCAATCCGTCGGTCTTACGACGATCTGCGCGCCTTCCGGCGCCTAAAGCCGATCTGGAAGCTGCTCACCACCTTGTATCCACATGTTGTACTGCCCCCGGAGCGCGGACTGCGCGGGCTGTGGGATCGCATCGACATCTCGTATCGGAAGTACCGCCGGGAGATCGAATGCCAGGATGCCCTGCTGCTGTTGTCGGGCGCGTATCCGCCCGATGAGCGGCGGGCGGTGATGCAGCATGCCGGAATCCACGATGACCAGGTGAAGTTGTTGCCATCACTGTCATCGGCGTACCCCACGGCAGCGTGAAGAGGAGGAGCCGCGAACCGAAGGCACCCCCGCCGTGCCCCTGAAAGCCGGTGACTCCCTACGCGCGGTCAGTGCGAACGTGACAGTCGGAATCCGCTGAATCCTGATCTCGTGCGACTGGACAGTTCCGATGTCTTCCCGGCAAGGAAATGTCTCACCCGCGGGTCTGATGCGCGTGGTGGTAAGTGACCAGCCAGGGCAGAGGTTTCGGGCCGAAGGAGGTCGACTTCTGCGGCATGCGGGTGCCGCCTTCGGCCAGGCGGCGCACGTCGTCCTCCCTCGGTGGGGCAAGGAGGGCGAGGGTGCCGGTCGTGGGGGCGTGCGTGAGGTCGGGCAGGTAGCTGACCTTGTGGGAACCGGACTGAGTCCGCCACACGCGATCGATGAACAGGTGGTGGAGGACTGCGGCGTCGAGAGATTGCCAGGCCTCGGGATGTCCGGCCAGGGCAGCCCGCACCTCTCCGGTACGGGGCGCCGTGACGGACCAGCGGCGGTCGTCGCCGAGGAGGATCAGTTCACCGGGGTGCGGCTGCAGGTGTGTTCGGGGACAGACCTCCTCAACGGTGGCCACGGCAGCGGCGCGGGCGGCCGCCTCATGGGATGCCAGGTCCGGCAGGTGGCGGTGGATGGCCCCCAGATGCAGGGGGTGGCGCCGGGTGTCGACGACCAGGGCCAGGATGCGGTCCCATGGTCCGCAGCGGCCGCCGAAGCGGCGGCGGTGCTTCAGCGCCGCCGCGTACCGGTGATGGCCGTCGGCGATGAGGGCGCTGCGGACGCCGAAGTCCGCTGCGATGACCCGCTGGTGGCCGACGTCGGCACAGCGCCAAAGGCTGTGCCGGATTCCGTCGGGTGCCTCGACGGTCGTGTCGGGGCGTCGTCCGGTGATCTGTGCCATGACCTCGTGGGCGTCGTCCGCGCCGTGGCAAGCCAGCAGGAGCGGCTCGGGGTTGCCGCCGGCGAGGCGAATGATCCGGCGTTGCAGGACCACTTTGTCGGCGATGACATGTTCGTGCGGCAGGATCGCCCGCTGCGACGTCGTCAGGTCGAGCGTGCCGATCATCCCGCGCTGGAGCAGCGCCGCGCCGCGGCGCTGCTCCAGGATGTAGAAGGCGGGTTCGTGGTCGCGAGCCAGGGCGTGCTGGGAACGGCGAATGCCGCGGAAGGGGTGCAGGCTGAGGCCCGTCGGCCTGCTGCGGTCGAGGATGCCCGCGGCGTGCAGTGTCTGCGCACTCATATGGTGTCCCAGGTCTTCCGTGCTCCCTTGTGTGGCTAGCTGCACAGCTTGGTGAAGCTCTCTTCGATGTGTGTCAGGACAGCGGCCACATGCGGCAGGCTCAGCGGATCGTCGGATGCCAGAGCCTCTTCCTGCTGCTCGGCTGTGTCGCCGTAGAGCATGCTGGTGGCGGCCTTGAAACGCAGGGCGCTCTCGTCGTCCCCGAGGTGGTGCCCGGCCAGGACCATCACGCCGTACGCATCGAAGAGGTGGCGCTGGAGGCTGTCCGAATCGGTGATGCCGCGTAAGGCCAGGTGCTCGCGCAGCGGTTCGAAGTCGGGGTAGACGTAGAAGCCCCCGGTGGGCGGGCGGCAGGTGGCGCCCGCGTTGACCATGATGCTGTGGACGGCGCGGGCGAGGGCGCCGTGCAGGCGGGCGCCGGCGGCAAGCCGTCGACGGATCTCGGGAGGTTCCGCGAAGGCGTAGGTGGCCACCTCCTGCATGGGGCCGGCGAGGGTCGACCAGACTTCGCTGGCGACGGAGATGACGCCGTCTCGGACGCCCTGCCCCCAGGTGCCCTCAGGGAAGCGGCAGACTCCGATGCGCCAGCCGCCCAGCGCGAGGGTCTTGGACAGGCCGTTGGTGACGATGGTGCGGCCAGGGGCGACTTCGGCGGGGCTGAGGAAGGGGGTGGTGGGGTCGTGCACGATGTCGCGGTAGATCTCGTCGGAGATGATGACGAGGTCCAGCTCCTCGGCGATGGCGCAGATCTCGCGTACGAGCGCGGGTGGTGCCAGGGTGCCGGTGGGATTGTCCGGCAGCGTCAGGATGACGGTGCGCGGGTCGCCGCCGGCGGCTCGCGCGGCGACGACCGCATCGCGCAGGGCGGTCGGGTCGGGGATGCCGCCGCACTCCGCGGGGATCTGCACCGGGTACGCCTTCTTGCCGGCCAGGCGGGCCTGCGGGGCGTAGGAGTTCCAGGCGGGCCGGGGCAGGATCACATCGCCGGGCAGGACGTGCTGGAGCGCCATGAGCAGCGGTTTGCTGCCGGGGCCTACGACGATCTGGTCGGCATTGGTGGGCAGCTTGCGACGGGTGAAGTAGCCCGCGGCGGCCTGCCGGACCTCGAGCCCGCCGGCTACGGGCCCGTACGCGTTGCGTCCGGCGCCCCGTGCCAGCTGTTCGGTAAGAGGACCGAAGGCGGGCAGCCGTGATTCGCCGAAGCCGAGGTGTACGACGTGGTCTCCGGCCGCCCGGCGTTCGGCGACCAGTTGGTTGAGTGCCAGGTTGGGCGAGGTTTTCCAGAGGGGAGCGTCAGGCATGGGCAAGCTCCTCGTCGAGCCAGGCTTCTGCCTCCAACTGCTCGGTGAGGGAGGGAAGTGCGCCCTGGACGGCGGTGGCGATGTCGGTGGGGACATCGTCTGCCAGTCGCAGTTCGTCCAGCCATGCGGCGGTTTCGGAGTAGTGCGCACGGAAGGGGCGGCCGACGAGCTGGGGATTGCGGGCCTGGAGCATGCGCAGCTGGAAGAAGCGTCCCTCGGCGGTGTCTGTGACGCCGTCGACGATGACCTTGCCGGGGGTGGCGGACATGACGGGGCCGCGAACGGTGCGGGCCAGGCCGGGCAGGGTGCGGTAGGCGGTGTGGAAGATCTCTTGTGCGCGGGCGAGGGGCACCCTGAAGTAGTCGTACGGGCCGGTGTCGCGCTCGACGAACATGTAGTACGGGACGGCTCCCGCGGCCAGTTCGGCGCGCCAGAGGCTGCTCCAGGCCTGCGGATCGTCGTTCACGTGAGCGACCAGGGGAGCTTGGCAGTAGGCGAGCGCGCCGGTGGAGCGGATGCGTGAGAGGGCGCGGCGGGCGATGTCGGTCTCCAGCTCGCGCGGGTGGGTGAAGTGCATCATCACGGCGAGGTTGCGGCCGGATGCGACGACCTTTTCGAAGAGACGCAGGACGTCGTCGGCATCGTTGTCAGTGACGAAGCGCTGGGGCCAGTAGGCGACCGACTTGGTGCCGATGCGGATGGTGCTGACGGTGGGGACGTCGAGGATCGGTTCCAGGTGACTTCGCAGCCGGTCCGTGGACATGATCATCGGGTCTCCGCCGGTGACGAGGACATCGTCGACCTCAGGGTGCCGGCCGAGGTAGTCGACGAGGCGGCTGGGCTCCGGGACGGCGAAACGCAGGTCGGCGTCGCCGACGAACTGGGCCCAGCGGAAGCAGTAGGTGCAATAGGAGTGGCAGGTCTGGCCCTGGCCCGGGAAGTACAGGACGGTTTCCCGGTACTTGTGCTGCAGGCCGGGTACCTCGTCGCCGTCGATGGTGGGGACGTTCAGCTGCTTCTGGCCCGAGGGATGCGGGTTGAGGCCGCCTCGGATCTGCTGGACGGCGAGTCGGAGGGCTTGCTTGGCGCTGGGGTCGCCCACGAGGGCGCCCAGGCGCTGCTCGTCCTCGGCCTTCAGCATTCCGCTCTGCGGGAAGACCATCTGGAATATGGGGTCATGCGGAATGTTGTCCCAGTCGACGAGATTCGACAGAACGTACTCGTTGACGCGGAACGGCAGGACGGCCGACAGGACTTGTATGGACCGGGCGATGTGTTTGGGGATTCCAAACCTGTCCGCTATTTCGTCGACATGGCGTGGACCGTAGGCCCGGAACCGCTCTTTTTCCGGGATGGCAGGGACTGTCAAGGACATGCGACTTCCTCCGGTTTCAAGGAAATTGGGCCAAGCAATTTCCTTGATCCTAGAAGGCGGCGGCCGGCCCGAACAGAGAGTTCGACGGCCGGCCGATAGGCGCTTTCAATGCCTGCATAGTTGCTGCGCAAGGCTGCGGGTGAAAGGGAGGCGTTCGCTGCGGGTCAGTTCTTCGGGGCCGTGGCGTCGATCTCCGCCAGCGCCCGCGGGGTCATGGTCCGCAGGAAGGGGACGAAGATGAGGAGAGTGGCGACGGTGAAGACCGCGAAGGCTGTCCGCATCCCGAACCATTCGGCGAGCAGGCCGACCAGGCCGGCGCCAAGAGGCATTGCGCCCCAGCTGAAAAGCCGCGCGGCGGCGTTGTAGCGGCCGAGCATGCCGCTGGGGACGAGCCGCTGGCTGATGGTGCGGGAGTTGACGGTCCACAGGATGCCGCCCATGCCGCCCAGGAAGGCGCCGGTGGCGACGACCCAGAGGTTGGTGGAGAGTACGGGGGCGGCGACCATGGCAGCCGTGCCGATCAGATCGGCGAACATCGACCAGCGCCGGCCCAGCAGCCGGTTGACGGTGGTGACGGTGAGCGCGCCGATCAGGCCCCCCGCGCCGAGTGCGCTGAGCAGGATGCCGTACTCGCGCGAGTCGAGATGCATCAGCGAGGTGGCGACCAGCGGCATGAGGGCGAGCCAGGCGCCCCAGCAGGCGGAGAGCACGGTCAGGGCGAGCGCCATCAGCCGCAGCAGGCGCTCCTGCCACAGGAAGCGGATGCCCTCGGCGATGCGCTCGTTGACGGAGCCGGTCGGGCGGGTGCCGTCGGTCCCCGGCTTGAATCGCCCGGCGAGGAAGACCAGGATCAGCGTGCCGATCAGGTAGCCGACGCCGGTCCAGCCCAGCGCCACGCTGGCGCCCGCAGCGACCAGGAGACCACCGACGAAGGGGCCGCAGAACTCGTTGCAGGCGGTTTCGGCGCCCGCCACCCAGGCGTTGGCGCGCTCCTGGCCGGCCGGTGCGACCGCGGACGGGACGAGGGTGGCAGCGGATGTCAGGGCGACGACTTCGGCGATGCCCAGGACAAGGCCTGCGATGTAGAGCGCGGGGATGGTCACGGAGTCCTGCAGGGCAAGGCTGAGCATGGCCGCGATGACGAGCATGCGCGCGCCGTCGGCCAGCCACAGCAGCAGCCGACGGTCGAAGCGGTCCACGAGGACGCCGACGTGCAGGGCGACCAGCAGCCACGGAAGCGTGAGGGTGAGGCCGACTCCGGCCACCTGCGCGGGGGAGTGGGTCAGTTGGGTCGCCATCAGCGGCAGCACCACCTTGGTGACGCCGTCGGCAAGGTTGGTGATCGCGGTGAAGCCCACCAGAACCGCGGTGTTGCGTGTGCTGCGGTCGGCCGGCCCCGGCTGCTCCCGCTGCCGACCCGGTTCCGCGGACGCGACCTGCTCGTCCAGCACACCGTCCATGAGTAACCTCCTAAAGCTCTTTGATGGTGAGTATGGCACTGGTAGCCTGGCCGTACAGCAGAATTCAGACATGACCTATCAACGGCCTTGATAGGTGGAACACGATCTTCGATCCGGAAGGCGGCCTGCCATGCTCAAGCCCTCTCCCGCCGCCGAGTTGGTCGAGGCGTTCACCAACACCATTGATCTGGAGAGCGGCGACGACGATGTGGCGACCCCCGGTGAGCTCGCGCGCTGGCTGGCCGGTCGCCGGCTGGCCGACGAATCGCTGCGGCTGACCACTGAGGAGCATCGGGCGTTTAAGGATCTGCGTGCCGGAATCCGTGAGGCCCTTGACGTGGCGGACCCTGTGTCACCGCACCGGCTCGCCCTGGCCGATGCGGCGCTGGCCGAGGTTCCCGTCCTCGTCACGCTCAACCGGTCCACGTGGGGTGACCGGCCGCAGCCGCTGGTGCCGGCCCCGGGTCAGGCCCCGGCACAGGCGGCCCTCGCGTACTTGGCCATTGGTTGGGCGGAAGTCGTACTGACCGGCCAGATCCAGCGGCTCAAGCGGTGCGCGGAGCACACCTGCGGCTGGGTGTTCTGGGACTCCTCGAAGAACAACAGCCGGCGCTGGTGCTCGATGCGGGTGTGCGGCAACCGCACCAAGTCCCGGCGCTACGCCGCCCGCCGCCGGGACACCGTCGACTGACCGCCCGCACCTGGCGACCGGCAAAGCGTCAGTGCATGTTCGCGCATATACATCGGCCGCGACCAATGGCGACTACCGGAATCTTGATGGGGTCATAGGCGATATGGATCGCGATGCCTTCCCGAGCGATTCCGGATGGGAGCAGCGATACCCTCATAAGCCCTGGCTATGGCCTGACTCCCTGATTTTCTTGACCGTGACTCAGTCACCGCCAATAACATGGCATCGCTCATTCATTTCACCCGAATAGCGATTGCCGTCGGCGCGATCTCCGTGTCCGTTGTGACGGCGAATTCACCCACGCCAGAACAAGGAGTCCGGATGCCGGAACCACTTGCCGTTGTCACCGGCGGAACCAGGGGAATCGGATTGGCCCTGAGTCGCCGCCTGATCCGCATGGGCCACCACGTCGTCGCCTTCTACGGATCCGACCGGGAAGCGGCCGAGAAGGCCGAGGCGAACAATGGCGGACAGCTGACCGCTCTGCAGGTCGACCTCTCCGACGCCCAGCAGGTCGCTGACGCCGCCGCCCGGGTACTGGCCGAGCACGGCAGTCCCGCGGTGCTGGTGAACAATGCCGGCCTCAACGTCGACCGCCCGTTCCTGGAACTCACTGACGACGACTGGCGACGCGTCCTGGACACCAATCTGTCCGGGCCGTTCTGGCTCACCCGCGCCCTCGCTCCCGCCATGCTCGCCGCGGGTGGCGGGTCGGTGGTCAACATCGGCGCCACCACCGGCATCCGGCCTCGAGTCGACGGCGCCAACTACTGCGCCAGCAAGGCCGGCCTGCTGCAGCTCACCAAGTGCCTCGCCCTGGAGCTCGCCCCGGCCATCCGGGTCAACTGCCTCATCCCGGGAATGATCGACACCGAGGAGCTGCGGACCCGCTGGCGGCTGGACGACCCCGAGCGGATGGCGCAGACCCTGGACGAGATACCCACCCATCGCATGGGCACCACAGAAGACATCGCCGACGCACTCGAGTTCATCGTCGGCCCGGCCGCTTCCTACCTCAACGGTCAGAAACTGATCGTTGACGGTGGGCAGTTCATGTGGTGAGCGCCGACATGCCCGAGCAGATCCTCAACCTCGCCCGTGCCGCCTTCGACGCCGCACCGCCCCTCGGAGACCCGGCGTACACCCGCTACTGCCGGGAACTGGCCGGCCACCTCAAAGAGCGGTGGCACGAGATCCAGAGCGCCAACCAGGCCGACATCGCCCGCGCGCAGATGCGGGGCCTCCCGCCCACCCTCGTAGCCCGCCTTCGGCTGACCGACGAGCACCTCGAGGGCATGGTCGAGCTGACCGGCGCCGTCGAACGGGAACTGACCGCGGTCCTCGCCGCAACACCGGAAATCCCGGCCGGCGACTGGGGCACCCTGCGACGCGTCCCCAAGCCGCTCGGTGTGGCTCTCATGATCTACGAGGCCCGGCCCACCGTGACCGTCGACGGCGCACTGCTCCCGGTCGCCGTCGGCAATGCGGTGCTGCTGCGCGGCGGCAAGGAAAGCGCAGCCACGGACGCAGCCCTCGCCGAGGTCGTCAAATCCGCGCTGGCCGCGGCCGGCCTGCCCACCGGGCTCGTGACCGTCCTCGACGACCCCGACCGGTCCCTGATGAAGGGGATCCTTGCCCGCCCCGACCAGGTCGACGTTCTCATCCCGCGCGGCAGCCCCTCCTTGATCGAATACTGCCGCACGGCGAGTTCCATCCCACTCATCGCCAGCGGCGGCGGCGTCAACCACCTGTACGTGCACCGCACCGCCGACCTGGCGCTGGCCGCCCGCGTCACCCTGAACAGCAAGATCCCCGAGCCCGCCGGATGCACCTCGGTGGAGATGGTCCTGGTCGACCAGGAGATCGCCGCGGACTACCTCGCGACCGTCCTGGCCGAGTGCGAACGGCAGAACGCGCAGTTGACGGTGCGCCTGGATGCCTCCGTGAAGCAGCCGGCGGCCCGCGACGACAGCCCCTGGCGCACCGAGACCCTCGAACCGCACGACCTGGGCCGGGAGTTCCTCGACCCGGTGATCGGCCTGCGGCCCGTACCCGGCCTCGAAGCCGCCGCCGACCACATCCGCGCCTACGGCTCCCGCCACACCGAAGGCGTCCTCACCGAGGACCCTGCAGTCGCCCAGCAGTTCGCCCGGCAGGTCGACGCGGCCATGATCGTGGTCAACGGCTCGCTGCGGCTGCACGACGGGCCCAAGCTCGGCCTCGGCTCCGAAATCTCCATCGCCACCGGACGACTGCACGTACGCGGCCCGGTGACCCTGGGCGCCCTGGTGACCAGCACCTGGGTCGTCGAAGCCAACGGCGAACTGCGCGGCTGAACCGCGCAGGACCGGGCGCGGCCGCCCGGTCCCGCCCGACCCATCACTCCCACTGTCACCTGCTGCCCGCTGCCGCGGGCGCAATCGACCTTCCTTGCGAGAGGCAGTCATGACAACAGTGCAACACTCCGAGCGGGCCACGGTGGGCGACACCGTCAGGCGCGTTGTCGTCGCGGAGTCCCGGCTCTCCATCGACCCGGCCACCATTGCCGAGAGCGAACCGCTCGTCGGCGAGCTGCTGCGGGTGAACTCTCTCGGATTCGTGGGCATGCTCGTGCGGATCGAGGACGAGCTGGGAGTCACCCTCCCCGACGACCTCTTCGTCGGCCGCAACTTCCAGACCGTCGGCGACCTCATCGATGTCGTCGTCTCCGGTGCGGAGAACGCCCGATGACCGTCGAGCTTCCCACCAGCTGGCGCAGCACCCTGCCGTACCTGTCGGAACCCATGCCGCCGGACCTCACGCCCGAGTCCGCCGGTGGCACCGGAGTCGGCGTCAACCTGCCGATGGAGCTGGTACGGCAGAGCGTGCTCGAGCGCGAGTACTGGCAGATCCCGGCCGAAGTCCTCGACGCCTACCGGAAGTTCCGGCCCACCCCGATGTGGCGTGCCACCGGATTCGAACGCGCCATCGGCGCCCGGGTGCCGGTGTACATGAAGTACGAGGGCGGCAACATCTCCGGCAGCCACAAGCTCAACACCGCCCTCGCCCAGGCCTACTACTACAAGAAGGCCGGCGTGAAGGAGCTGGTCACCGGTACCGGAGCCGGCCAGTGGGGCACCGCCATGGCCGCCGCCTGTGCGCTGTTCGGACTGCGCTGCCGGGTGTTCATGGTGGAGTCCAGCCTGCGCCGCAAGCCGTACCGCGGTGTGCTGATGCGCATGCTCGGTGCCGAGATCCACTCCAGCCCGAGCGGTCTGACCAATGTCTCCGGTAAACGTGCCGACGGCGTGGGCAACAGCCTCGCGCTGGCGATCGGCGAGGCCGTCGAGTATGCGACGACCCATGACGGGGTGGCCTTCTGCATCGGCAGCGGAGAGACGTACAGCATCCTCCACCAGTCGGTCATCGGCATCGAGTCCCAGGCACAACTCGCCGAGCTGGACGCCCAGGTCGACACGGTTGTGGGCGCGGTGGGCGCAGGATCCAACTTCGGCGGGATCGCACTGCCCTTCCACGCGGAGGCCAGGGCAACCGGCGCGCAGCCCCCCATGCTGGTGGCCGCCGAGTCGTCGACGGCGCCGAAGCTCACCCGAGGTGTCTATGCGTACGACAAGACCGACGCGACCGGCTCCGGCCCGCTGGAAGCGATGTACACCATCGGCAGCGACTATCCGATCCCGGACGCGCATTCGGCGGGTCTGCGCTTCCACGGAGCGGCGAAGATCATCTCCGCGATGCGGCACACGGGCGACCTGGCCGCGACCGCCGTCACCCAGCAAGAGGCCCTGGACGCGGGCCGGTTGCTGACCCGGCACGAGGCCGTACTGCCCGCCCCCGAATCCGGGCACGCACTGGCAGCGGCGGCCAAGCTCGCCACCTCGGGCGCGGACGGCATGCGGTCCGAGCGCGGTGTGCTGGTGTGCGTCAGCGGCCACGGCTACCTCGACCTGGCGGCATACGAGCAGCTCCTCAATGAGGAGCTGGGCGACGAGGCGCCGAGCGAGCAGGCGCTGCTGAGCGCCGTCTCCGGCCTGAAGCCGGTCGGGCAGGGCGCCGGTCCGCTGCTCGTGGGAGGCCGGCGATGACCCCGGTCACCGAAGCGCAGGAGCGCAACCAGGCCGTCCCGTCCGTCCGCGCCGACATGCTCGACTGCGTCCAGTCCAACCTGGCCGTGCTCGCCGACCGGCACCACGGACCGGACGCCCATCTGGCGCTCGGGGCGACCCTGCGGTTCAGGCCGCGGCCCGGCCCGGGCGGACTGCCCACGGTCGAGCCCGAGTTGGAGAGCCAGCTGGCCGGCACGGAAGTCCTCGGACTGGTCGAGCGCGGCCGCTGGAGCGGGGTGCCGACGGCGGAGCTGGCGAAACTCGCCGAGAGGCACGGACCGCTGTACGTCCTGGCCGACACGTACGACATGCCGTGGCTGCCGTACCACCGGCAGCGACACATGGAGCACAGCTATCTGGTAGCGCCCGCCGGCCAGAAGGCGCAGGTCACCGACGCCTACTACAGCCACACCCCGTGGGGAATCGCATCCCCCGGACAGTGGGTCATGGACTGGGACGACCTGCCCAAGTCCACGCTGGTGGTGCGATTCGGTCCTGCCGACGCAGGGGCTCCCCTCGTCCGGCCCGGCACCGACTTCGGCGACATCGACGGTTACGTCGCCGCCTACGCGGCCCACCCGGACCGGAGTGCCGCCCTGGAGCAGCTCACCACGGATACCTGGCTGCTGGCCCGCTCCCGGCGGCTGCACGCGGCCTTCCTCGCGCGGCACGGCAAGCCTGTCGGCGCGGGGACCGCCGCCCACCTCCAGAGACTGGAACGCCTCGCGGAGCAGGCCTTCCTCGCACTGCGCCGGGTACAGCGCGGGCGCGCGGAACCGGAGCGTCTCCTGCCTGATCTGGCCGAAGCCCTACGAGCCGACCGGCACGTCTTCGCCGGCCAGGACCAGCTGCGCGAGACGGTGACCGCCACCGTCGCCGGGGTGCTGGGCGTCGATTCGGCCGAGGTGCTGACCGCGCCCTCTCTGACAGCGATCGCCGGCTTCAACTCTTTCCAGGTCGTCGAGATCGTCGAAGCGCTCGAGGAGCGACTCGCCGTCGAATTCGACCCCGAGGACCTGGTACCGGAGAACCTCCACCGGCTCGACGACCTGTGCAGGCTCGCCGCCGCGGCCGCCGCCCCCTGAACACCATTCGACTCTTATCAGGAGCAATTGCCATGGACGCCCGTTTCACCGAACTGCTGACACCATTCCTCAAGTACCTCCGGGGACAGGAGCTCACCGAGGACTCCGTGCTGCGCGAACTGGGCCTGGACTCGATGCAGTCGATCGAGCTGCTCTTCGCCATCGAGGACACCTTCGGTATCGCACTGGCCGACGAGGATCTGAACGACGCGACCTTCGCAACCGCCGGCACCCTGTGGAAAGCCATCGAGGCAGCCTCCGGCGGCAGCGCGGGCGGCGCGGGCAGCCGGGCGGAGGCGGCATGAACACCGCGCAGGCTGCCGGCCACGGCACTCTCAACGGCTCCTTCCAGGGGCAGAGCCTGACCGAGAGGGTCGGGTACGTGGCCCAGATCGCCGCCGAGCACGCACCTCGCCACGACCGCGAGGCCACCTTTCCCGTCGAGGCCCTGGCCGCGCTGAGAAAGACCGGCCTGCTGGGCCTGACCGTGCCGATCGACCACGGCGGGCTCGGTGCGACCGTGTCCGATCTCCTCGACGTCTGCATCGGACTGGGACGCGCGGACATGTCCGTCGCCATGATCCTCGGCATGCACTGCCAGCAGGTCGCCGCCCTGGTCGGGCACGCTGCACCCCAGCTGCGGGACGAGCTGCTTCCGCGGATCGCCGCGGGCCGGCTCTACCTGGCATCCGTCACCACCGAGGCGGGCAAGGGCGGCCATCTGCTCACCGCCGAGTCCCAGGCACACACCGACAACTCCCACCTGGTCATCGACCGGTTTGCGCCGATCGTGACCGGCGGCGCTCATGCCGACGGCTTTCTGATCACCGTCCGGGCCCCGGACGCGACCTCACCGAACCAGGTCTCCCTCGTCTACGCAGACCGCGAGCAGCTCACCGTCGAGCAGAGCGGTGACTGGCAGCCGATGGGCATGCGGGCCAGTCACAGCGCCGCCCTGCGGCTGACCGGCCGTGTTCCGGCACACCAGGTCGTCGGCGAGCACGGGCAGTTCTCCCGTATCGCCGGCGAGGTCTTCGGCCCGCTGGCTCACCTGGCCTGGTCCGCGGCATGGCTCGGCACGGCGGCCGGAGCACTCGCCCGGGTCGTCGCGATGCTGCGCAGCCCCGCCGGCCGACGCCGCTTCGACCTCGGCTCCGAGCTGCTGCTCGGCCGGCTCTCCGCGGCCCGCCAGAAGATCGACACGGTGCACGCTCTGCTGCGCCACACCGAGCAGGCGTTGCGCTGCGGCACAGAGCTGTCCGCCCCGCGCGTCCAGCTGCTGCTCAACGCCCTCAAAATCACGGCCTCGGAGCAGTGCCACGCTGCCGTCGACGACCTCATCCAGGCGGTGGGCCTGCGCGACGGGTACCTCAAGGACTCCGCGACCCGGCTGGAGCTGGCCCTGCGCGATCTGCGGTCAGCACCCCTGAACTACAGCAACGACAGGCTGCACCAGGCCGACGGGCGACTCGCCCTGCTCGACGCGGAGGTGCGTCTTGCCTGAAGGCGCCCTGCTCACCCTTGCGGCACGTGAGCCGACCGGGTCCCGGCCCGCCTTGGACCACTTGTCTGCGCACGCAGACGGCCGACAGGTCTGGGCGGCCCTCGGCGCGGCCGGCCGGCTGACCGGTGTCTACCGCGACGGCGACCCGGCAGCAGGAGTTGAACCTGCCGCGCTCGGCCGGCTCATGGCCGATGTGGACGCCCGCGTCGGTATCGGGTCCACGCTCTCGGTGTGCGTTCAGATCGCCACCGCCGTACCCCTGCTCGCCCTCGGTGGCCAGCCGGCCGGGCGCGCCCTGGGGCAGGCACTTGCGGGGACGTCCGTCATCGCACTCGCGGCGACCGACGAGGGATCCGGTACGGACCTCGCAGGTCTGGGCACCGCAGTGGCCATCGACGACGAGAGCATCACGGTCACCGGCACCAAACGGTGGATCACCAACGCCACCCAGGCAGATCACTTCCTGGTGCTGGCGCGCCACCGCGAGGGCCGGCACTTCACCAACTTCACCTGGGTCCTGGTGCCCGCCAAGGCCGCCGGTGTGTCGGTCGAGGCGGCCGACACCGCGCTGTTCGACGGCTCCGGCACCGGCCATGTCCGCCTGGACCACGTTCGGCTGTCGCGCGAACATCTCGTCGGAAGAGTGGGGCGCGGGATGACCTCCTTCGCCTCGCACATCGCGGTGGAGCGGCTGACCGGCACGTTGTGGGCGGTCGCGCTGTGCACCCGCATGCTGGCGCAGACCAAACAGCGCCTGGAAGAGCGTCGGTTCGGCGACGGAACGCTGTGGCAGCTCGAAAGCGTCCAGCAGCGCTTTGCCGCATGCCTGGTCCGTACGCACCAGCTGCGCGCACTCGTCGACCGGCTCGCCGACCGTGTTGCCCGCTCCTACGACACCACGGCCGCAGCGCTCCTCAAGGCCGGCGCAGCGCTGACCGTCGACGGGGTGCTGGCCGAGTGCGCCCAACTGCAGGGCGCCGAGGGTTTCGCAGGAACGGGCGCCCAGTGGACCAGGGCCCAGGCCGCCCTGTGGGGTATCGGCGGCGGGACCACCGAAGTCGTGCTCTCCACCGTGGCGGGTGCCTCGGACTCTCTCCTCGCGGAGTTGTCACCATGAACGTGATCGAGATCGAACCCGACATCTGGGCTGTGACGCGGCAGGGCGTCACCTTGGCCCGTGGGCATCCGGACGACCACGCGGCCGCCTCCGGGATGGTCGCGTGGCGGGCGGAGGAGTTCCTCGCCGGTCGGGCCCTGCTGCGGGAACTCCTGGCCGAGGTCGTTCCTCAGGCTGCCGACGGGCGGGTGTCGCTCGGGCCGAACGGCAAGCCGTTCCTGGCCGACCGGCCCGACATCGGCGTCAGTGTCGCCCACGACGAGGGCCACTTCGCCGCCTGTGTTTCCCTGGGCCGCGCCGTAGGCATCGACATCCAGCAACCTGTGCGGGACCTCGACGCCGGAGTGATCCGGCGCTGTGTCCGCCACGGACTCGAGTCACTGAACTCGCTGCCGACCGAGGAGCGTTCACTCGAGTTCGCCTGGATCTGGACCGCGCAGGAAGCCTGCGTGAAGGCCGAGGGCAGCGGCCTGGCCGGCGGCCCCTGGACCGTGGACGTGGGCCTGAAGCAGACGACCGGCACCTGGAAGGGCTTCGAGTGGCGCAGCCTTCGCGAACGGTCGGACACACCGTTGAGCTGCGCCTGGGAGGTGGCGTGATGAATGGCGTACTGACCGGTTTACCGGAATTGAGCTGCTACACCGCCAACTTGGTGTCCTACCTGGAGCCGGAACTGCCGCAGGCGAGCCGGCGGCTCGCCGAGGCCGTCCGGCTGGCGGTCCGTGTCGATGAGCCGGGCGGCCATCTGGCCTTCTCCCATCACCACCGTATCGACCTGACGAGCACTTCCGGGGGGCTCGCCTACCGCAGCGCAGCCCAGTGGCCGGACGCGCTGGCGGCCCTGCGGGCGGAACTCGCCCTGAGCGGGCGGGTACTGGCCGTCGGCAACACCCGGCATGTGCCGTGGTCGCCGGCGTACGGGAAGTCCACCGTGGCGCACTGGGTGCTTCTGGAGGCCGCTCCCGGACGCCCCGACTCATGGCGGATCACCGACCGCTTCGCCGCGCTGCTGCCCGAGGGCGAGCAGCTCCCGTACAGCGGGGTGGTGGACGACGACGGGCTGCGCGAGCTGCTCACCCCGCTCGGTGACCTGCAGCGGCAGTACGTGCTGCGCGACATCCACGCGCTCGGAGTGACGTCGGCGCTGCCCGAGCAGACGCACTACCGCTGGCTGGTCCGTGACCCGCTGTCCGTCGGTCGGCCGCAGGCCGGACGTTGGCTTGCGGATCAACTGGAGGTGCTGGAGTTCCTCGCGGAGCGGCTGGGCTCGGACTCCGCTGCGCTGGCCGCACACGCGGACGACCTCTGGGCGGCCGCCCGCCACCAGCGTCACCGCCTGGAGCTGCTCGCCTACCGCGGGCAGCTGCCGGAGCCGGTCGCTCACGCAGCGATGGCGAGCTGGGCCGAACTGCCCCGCTCGCTTCGCTTCGCCGTCACTTCGGCGGAGCGGGGCCGACCACGGCCCGGAGTGGTGGCGAAGGCCTTCGCCGACCTGATCAGCACCATGACCCCTGCACTGCGGGAGGAGCACTCCTGATGGCCGAGACAAAACGGCTCTACGAATGGTTCGCGGAATCCACCAACCGCTACGGGGACACGCAGGTCGCGCTGGAGGTCGACGGGCAGCGTCTCACCTACGCCGAGCTCGCCGCTGCGGCCGCACGAGTGGCCGGGGCCATCCTGGGCCGGCACGGCGGGGTGCCGTCCCGGGTCGGGCTGCTCGCGTCCCGCAGCGTCGTCGCCTACGCCGGGTATCTCGCGATCTCCCGGCTGGGCGCCACCGTCGTGCCGCTGAACCCCGCGTTCCCCGTCGGCCGCAACAGCGACGTGGCAAGGGAAGCGAGCCTGGACCTGGTGGTCGCGGACTCCGCCCTGCCCGGTTCGGCCGAACTGCCCGTAGCCGTACTGCGGCTGGGCGACGAGGATCTGCCGGCACTGCTGTCGGGGCCGGTGCCGCAGCTGCCCGAACTCGGCTCGGCCGCCGAGGACCTCGCGTACATCCTCTTCACCTCCGGGTCGACCGGGCGGCCCAAAGGGGTGCCCGTCACTCATGCGAACGTCGCTGCCTATCTCGACCATGTCATCCCCCGGTACCAACTCGGGCCGGACGCCCGGGTGTCGCAGACCTTCGACCTGACCTTCGATCCGTCGGTGTACGACATGTTCGCGGCCTGGGGATCGGGCGCGGCCCTCGTCGTGCCGACGCGCAACGACGTGTTGTCCCCGGTGCGATTCGTCAACCGCAACCGGATCACCCACTGGAACTCGGTGCCGTCCGTCGCGGCCATCGCGCTGCGGCTGCGCGCTCTGAAGCCCGGAGCCATGCCCTCCCTGCGGTGGAGCCTGTTCTGCGGTGAGGCCCTGAAGCTCGCGCATGCCGAGGCATGGCAGGCCGCTGCTCCGAACAGCACCGTCGAGAACATCTACGGCCCGACCGAGATGACGGTGACGTGGACGGAGTTCCGGCTGCCGGGCAGTGTTGACCGCTGGCCGCGGACAGACAATGGGACGGTGCCCATCGGCACTCCGTACCCGGGCCAGGAACACATGATCCTGGACGAGGACGGGCGCCCGGCCGACGACGGGGAACTGTGTGTGCGCGGCACGCAGCGCTTCCCCGGTTATCTGGACCCGGCCGACAACGTAGGCAGGTTCTGCACCTTCGACGGCCGGCAGAGCGCGGTCCACGACGGATCCGAACCGCTGACCGTGGAGCACTGGTACCGAACCGGCGACCGCGTGAAGCTGCTCGACGGCGTCCTGGTGCATCTGGGCCGGCTCGACCACCAGCTGAAGATCCGCGGCTACCGGGTGGAACTCGGTGAGATCGAGTCTCTGCTGCTGCGCCGGCCGGGCGTCACCGACGCCGTGGTGGTGGCCCTGCCCGGGCGGAAGGGCGATCCGCTGCTGCACGCGGTGTGCACGGGCGCCGGTGCGAACCGCGAGGAACTGCTGGACGCCCTGCGGCGCAAGCTCCCGGCCTACATGGTGCCCGCCACGGTCACCTTCACCGGGGCTCTGCCGCTCAACGCGAACGGCAAGGTCGATCGTGCCGCGCTCATCGCGTCCTTGTCCGAACCGCAAGCGGCCTGAGGGAACAGACGATGACCATCGACATACAGTCCATGCCCGACGCCCGAGTGGACCAGGGCAGCTTCCGGCGCGTGATGGCGCGGTTCCCGAGCTTCGTCGCCGTCATCACCACCGACACGCACAGTGGCCCGGCCGGCTGCACCGCCACCGCAGTGCTGTCGCTGTCGCTCGACCCGGCCAGCATCCTGCTGTCGCTGCGCAGCGAGGGGCGGACTCTGAACGACATACGTGCCTCCGGGGCGTTCGCGGTCAATGTTCTGTCCTGGCAGCAGCGGGACTTCGCCAGGCAGTTCGCCACCGGCGACCCTCGCCGGCGCTTCGACGGGGTTGCGCACTCGCACATGAACGGCGTTCCGGTTCTGGACGACTGCTCGGCCACCGTCGTGTGCCGACTGCAGGAAGCGATTGAGGTGCTCGACCACACCCTGCTGATCGGGACCGCGGAGCGGGCCACGAGCGGCACGGACGCACCGATGGTGCTGCTGGACGGCCAGTCGCACCGGATTCCCGACGTGGCGGACTTCCGCTCCCTCTGACTTCGAGACACTTCCGAGGAGACCCTCACCGTGACCACGTTTGCCGAAACCGCCGTCGCGCGCCCGCCGGCGCAGGAGGAGATGCTGCACTCCTTCCTGCTCGCCGCGGCGGCCACCATGCCCGACAGCCCGGCCGTCGCCCAGTTCGTGGCCAATGACACCGTCCAGACGGTCAGTTACCACCAGCTCGAAGAGCTGACCCGCGGCTATGCCCTCGCCCTCGACTCGCTCGGCCTCGACATGGGCGACCGGGTGATTCTGGAGTCCGACACCTCGGCGCATGCCATCGCGATGCTGCTGGCCTGCTCGACGCTGGGGCTGCCCTTCGTGCCGGTCAGTCCGGAAACCCCTGACCAGCGACTGCATAAGATCATTGAGACCACCGGTGCTTCGCTGCACGTACAGGCGGAGGGCGGAAAGCGGGAGTCAATCCCCGAGGCCACCGGGACCGGGAGGTTCGGCGCCGGCGAGCTGACTCTGGACCGGTTGCCGCATCCGCGGACCCGGCGCCGCCGAGAACTGTGCGCGACCGACACCGCGTACATGATCTTCACCTCGGGTACGACGGGCCGGCCCAAGGGCGTGGTGATGAGCCACCGCGCGGTCACGTCCTTCTACCGCGGGATGCTCTCCCAGGGCATCGTGGGACCGCAGGACAAGGTGGCGACCACCTCGCCGCTGCAGTTCGACTTCTCGCTGCTGGACATCGGTCTCGCGCTGGGCAGTGGCGCGGCCGTGGTGCCGGTGCCACGCAAGCTGATGCGCTGGCCCACCCGTTTTCTGCGGGTACTCGCCGACACCGGTGCCACACAGGTCAACGGGGTGCCGTCGATCTGGCGCCAGTCACTGAAGCACCTGCCGGACGCGGTGGCCGCACTCAAGGACGTGCGCGGAGTGCTCTTCTGCGGGGAGGACTTCCCGCTGCCCGAGCTGCGGCGGCTGCAGCAGCTGCTGCCGCACGCGAGGCTCATCAACTGCTACGGGGCGACGGAATCCATGGCTTGTTCCTTCACGGATGTGCCGCGGCCGCTTCCGAACGGCCTTGAGAAACTGTCCATCGGGTACGCCCACCCGGGCGCCGAGATGCTGCTGGTCGACGAGTCGGGCCATCTCATCGAGGAGGAAGAGGTGCCGGGGGAGATTCACCTGCGCACCCCGGCCCTCTTCACCGGGTACTGGGACGATCCGAAGGCGTCCGCGGCCGCACGAGTGCCCGATCCGGCCGAACCACGCTCGGGCCAGCTGGTGCTGAAGACCGGTGACCTCGCCTTTCGAGGGCCGCACGGCGAGCTGTACTTCTGTGGCCGAGTCGACTCCCAGGTGCAGATCCGGGGCAACCGGGTGGAGCTGGGGGAGGTGGAGCGCAGGCTGCTCGAACACCCCGAGGTGGCCGAGGCCACGGTGCTGCTGCTCGAACGGGCGGGGGCCGAACCGGTACTCGCCGCGGCTGTGGTGGCGCGGGCCGGGGCGGACTCACTGGGAGACGGCCGGCTGACGGCCTTCTGCGGCCAGGCGCTGCAGTCCTACATGGTTCCTGACGAGATTCACTTCCTTGCCGAGCTGCCCGTCACTGAAAACGGCAAGGTCGACCGTCGGAGCCTGGCATTCCGATTTGCCGAAGGCGGCTGAGCCGTGCATGAGAAGTCGGAAGCGACGACGGTTGACTGGCCACAGTCGGCGCCCGTCGAGCACGTGTATTTGAGCTATGCCTATCTCAATGCCCGCGACTACGATGCGTTTGCATCCCTACTCGAAGACGACGTCACAGTGAGCGTGCCGGGCGAGGTGCTCGCAAAAGGGCGCGCCGCTGTGATTTCGACGGAAAGATGCCGACGGGTCAGTTACTCGCTCGAGGATCTGTGGGCTGGTCAGGGGCGGATTGTCGCGACAGGCGTCTTCTATCAGCAGGCAGACTCCGTGCAAGGGGTGGATTTCGCCGACATCTTCACCGTGTCGAGCCGAGGTCTCATAGCTTCGCGGAAGACCTACGCTTCCGTGTGCCCTACACGCTAGGTCTTTACATCCGGCAAACCGGAACCAGCACTCTGCCCGTCCGAAAAGTGCCCGCTCACGGCCGCTGTCGCCCGACCCCCGTGTTAGCTTAACGATCAAGCGAACGCTTACTCGGGGGTCAAGGGGGAGACACGTCAATGCCGGAAAGGCCGGGCCATCCAACATTCCGCATTCTTGGTCCACTTGAGATAACCGGCGAGGGCGGTGAGGTGTGCCGTATCCCTCGTGGCAGACAGCAGGTTGTGCTGAGTGCGCTGCTTCTCGAAGCAAACCGGATCGTCAGCACCGAGAGCCTGGTCGACGCGATCTGGGGTGATGACCCTCCACCCACGGCGCGCGCTCAGATTCAGACGTGCGTATCAGCGCTGCGGACCAACCTCGCGGCGATCGGCGAGGAATCCCAACTCGTCACGCAGGAGCCCGGGTACCTCATCAAGGTGTCCGGCGACCAGCTGGACGCCACGCTCTTCACCAGCCTGCGCAAGAAGGCGTACTCCCTGGCCGATGAGGGTGGGATCGAAGAGGCAGCAGCCCTCACCCGGCGTGCGGACGAGCTGTGGCGCGGCCCCGCGCTGAGCGGGACCAAGAGCCACAAGCTCCAGTCGATGGCAGCTCAGCTCGACGAGCACCGGCTCATCAACCTCGAGACCCACATCGACCTGGAACTTCAGCTGGGCCGGCACGCCAAGATCATTCCTGAACTCTCCGCGCTCGTATCGAAGTACCCGTTACGTGAGGGACTGCGCGGCCAGCTGATGCTTGCCCTGTACCGCTCGGGGAGGCAGGCCGAGGCTCTGGAGGTTTTCCGCTCCGGCCGGGTGATCCTCGTCGAACAGCTCGGCATCGAGCCGGGCGACGACCTGAGACGGCTCGAATCCGCGATCCTCGCCGGGGACCGAGGCCTGCACCTTCCCGGCGGCACGGCCCGGGCCCCGGCCCCGGCCCCGGCGGCCGTGTCCGGGGCTCCCGAGCCGTTCGAGACGGCAGTCCCCTTTCAGCTGCCACCCGACATCGCCGATTTCACCGGGCGGGCCCAGCTCGTCGACACCGCGGAGAGCCTGCTGCTGGCGGGAGGCGAGGGGCGGCCCACGCCCGTGGCCGTGCTCGCCGGGCCGTCCGGCGTCGGCAAGAGCACACTCGCCGTGCATGTCGGACACCGGCTGATGCGGCAGTTCCCGGACGGCCAGCTCTACTGCGACCTGGGTGGCATCCAGCCCTCGCCGACCGCGGCTCTCGATGTGCTGGGCCGGTTCCTTCGCGCTTTGGGCATTCCGGGCTCCCAGATACCCGAAACCGTCGACGAACGGGCCGAGATGTACCGCAATCTCCTGGCCAGCAAACGGATGCTCATCGTCCTCGACAATGCATCCGAGGTCCAGCAGGTACGCCGGCTGCTGCCCGGCACCGGCAACTCATCGGTGCTGGTCACCGGCCGTTCGCGGATGACCGGGCTGCCCGGTGCGCGGTTCCTGTACGTGGACGTGCTGGATCTCGACGAGTCGATCGAGATGCTCGCCGCGGTCGTCGGCAAGGAGCGGGTGGCGGACGAACCCGATGCGGCGGCCGAACTGGTGCGGATGGTCGGACAGTTACCCCTGGCGCTGCGCATCATCGCCGCGCGACTGGCGGCGCGCCCCAACTGGTCGCTGGTGTGGATGCTCGACCGGCTCTCCGACGAACGGCGCCGACTGGACGAACTCGCCCATGGCGAGCTGGTCATCCGCTCCAGCCTTGCGCTGACCTACGACGGACTGACCGAGGACGGCCGGCGGCTGCTTCGTCTGCTGAGCGTGCTGGAAGGCGGGCGCATACCCACCTGGGCGGCAGCCGCGCTGCTGGACACCGATCTGTTCCGTGCGGACGATCTGCTCGAATCCCTGGTGGACGCCCAGATGCTGGAGATCGTGGGCACGGGGACGTCCGGCGGTCCGCGTTACAAACTCCACTCTCTCGTGCAGCTGTTCGCGCGCGAAGAGCTGGAGCGGCCTCGAGAGGCCGACGAGACGGAACCCGCGCTCACTCGCCTCGTCGGCGGCTGGCTGGCCCTCGCGGAGGAAGCACACCGCCGACTGTACGGAGGCGACTTCACCGTCCTGCACGGCGATGCGCCGCGCTGGCACCTCTCCGATGTCCATGTGGACCGTCTGCTGCGGGACCCGCTGGCCTGGCTGGAGGCGGAGCGGGTGAACCTGTGCCAGGCCGTGGACCTGGCCGCGGAGACCGGACAGGCCGAGGCGTGCTGGGACCTCGCCGTCACACTGGTGACGATCTTCGAGTCGCGCTGCTACTTCGACGAATGGCAGCAGACCCACCAGCGGGCCCTTCACGCGGCCGGGAAGGCCGGCCTGGTCCGCGGCAGCGCGGCAGTCATGTGCTCGGTGGGCTCGCTGTACTTGAGCAGGTCCCAGCTCAGCGCCGCTCGGCAGGCGCTCCAGCCGGCTCTGGAGTCGTTCACCCTCCTGCAGGACACCCACGGTCTGGCGCTGGCCCGGCGGAATCTGGCGCTGCTCGCCCAGCGGCAGGGTGACTCGCACACTGCTCTTGGGCTGTACCGGCAGGCGGTTGCTGACTTCCGCGCCGTCGCCGACCATGTAGGTCAGACGAACGCTCTGGCGCATCTGGCTCGCCTCGCCCTGGACGAGGGCCGCCTCGATGACGCGGAAGGGCTGCTCGACGAGGCACTGGAGATCTGCCGGTCGACCGGCAGCCGCCGCACCGAAGGCCAGGTGCGGCTGGTCCTGAGCGACCTCATGCAGCGCCGCGGCCGCTACCAGGAGGCCGAGGACCTGCTGCGGGATGTGCTCGACCTGGTGCGCTCGCGCGGAGACATCGCGGGCGAGTCGCGGATACTGCACCGGTTGGGCATGGTCAATGCCCGGTTGGGGCGGATCAGTGTCGCGCAGAGCCTGCTGCACGACGTGGTGGGCATCAGGGAACGGATCATGGATCGGGTGGGGGCCGCGGAAGCCCGCCTGGAGCTGGCGCAGTTGGAGGCCGAGCACACCGCCCAGCTGGCCCGATTCGAGCTCAATCTGGGGTGCTCGAGCGGCTGATCCGGCCACCTGCCACGATGCGGGGCCGGTGCGAGGACCCGAGCCGCATGTCAGTGCTGCGCACTGCGCGGCCACGGGGTGTCGCTCATGACACCGGCCGGAGCAACAGGGGTGGGCCACGGGGTGTCGGCTGCCGTAACCGAGCCCCGGCTCGCCTCGGAGTGCACGGTGCCGGCCCCGAACGAGGTGACGGCCACGGCGGCGGTGATCAGAACGGCAACGCTGCTGAACGGGATCTTTCGCACTTTGAGGGGCTCCTTGCCGATGTGTAGGGGGTTCGTGTCCATCTGCCGAGGACGGTAAGGACCCCCACTACTCATCGGCTCTCACCAAGCACCTCATGGCTTCTCACAGCAGTGCTTTGGCCAAGGCTCGGCCAGTAGAGAAGCAGTAGGACCCGGGCACAGGATGACGAACTGTCAAAGCAGTCCCGTCCTGTACCAGAGGAGGTTGGACCGTGGACACTCCTCAACTCGATGCATTCGTGGCCGTTGTCGAAATCGGCAGCTTCACCAGAGCCGCCGCCCGACTGAGCCTGTCCCAGCCGACGATCACCACACGCGTGAAGTCGCTTGAGCAGGGGCTTGGCGTCACGCTGCTCGAACGCCTGCCCAGCGGAGTGCGACCCACTCCCGCCGGCCGGCAACTCCTGCCGTATGCACGGGAGATCATCTCGCTCACCGGTCGCGCCCGCCAGGCGATCAGCTCCGACGGCCAGCCACATGGCTGCCTGGACGTCGGAACCGTCGAGAGCCTGACGAGCTACCGGCTCCTGCCCATGGTCGAGTACCTCTACCGCCGCTACCCGAAGGTGCAGGTCTCCCTGCACGCGGGGGCCGGCACCGACGCCGTCGCAGCCGTCCGCGACGGTCGCCTCGACTGCGCATTCATCGTCGGCTCACCCGAGGAGCACGAGGGCCTCGACACCCAGGTGCTGTGTCCCGAACCGCTGGTCCTGGTGGGGAACCCAGGACATCTTCTGGTGGGCCGCGGCGCCGTCGCCGACGAGGACCTCCGCAGTACGCCGATCATCCGTGCCGACAGCCGGGCCGGCTACCAGCACCAGTTCGAGCAGGCCATCGGGCTGCTGGACGGATCGGATCGCCCTCGCGTCTTCGAGCTGGACTCGATCGACGCGGCCAAGCGCAGTGTCGCCCTGGGCATCGGCATGGCGTTCATGCCCCTGGTCTCGGTCGAGCGGGAGCTCGCCGACGGGACTCTGGCGACGATCGACTGGGCACCGCCCTTCGAGACCTTCACCCAGGTCGTCCGCCGCAGGACGAGCAGCTCCAACGCCGCACTGGACGCCCTCGTGGCCGCCGCCCTGGACGTGGCCGCCGAGCACCTCGACGACCCACTGCTCGCGGCCGGCTAGGGCGTGTTTTAGAAGTCCCGCCTGCCCCGCGACGCCTGGCACGCACACTCGCGATGTTGTCGGAGTCGCCCAAGTACGTCCAGTACGAGGGCGATCCTCCGCCTTGCGATTGCACGCACCAGACGCCGCAGGGCCCGCCCTGCGGGCGGACGGCGCTACTTCTAAAACACGCCCTAGCCCCCACCTCCGTCGACGTTCCCGGGGCTTCTCGCCCCTCTCCCACTCAGTACCGAAGGAAGGCCCTGGCTCATGACCCTCACCCCTGCCGCAACGCAGTCCCAGCCCACGGACCCCGTGCCGCACATCACCGAGCGGGTGCACGCCGCGATCACCAAGCGTGTGGGCGAGCAACCTCTCACTCCCCAGACGGAACTGGCGGCCCTGGGCATCGATTCCCTCCTGCTGCTGCGCATCCTGGGCGACCTCGCCATCGACCCCGCGCAGGAAATCGACCCCTACCAGCTCGCCGACGTCCTCACGGCCGCGGACTTGGCCGCCTTCGTCGAGGACTGGAACTGAGGGAGCGGGAAGTGCGCACCAGGGACATCGACATCGTGAAAGAGACCGTGGACCTTCCGGTCACGGCAGCGCAGCGCAGCCTCCTCTTCATCCAGGAGGCCATGGAGCGCAAGGACCTCTACAACATCAGCTTCCGCATCACCTTCGACGGCGAGGTGAACCAGGACGCTCTGCGCCAGGCGCTGAAGCGGCTGCTCGACATCCAGCCCACCCTGCGCACGGAGTTCGCCTTCGCCGGCGGTGAGCCCCGTGCACGAATCACCGAACCCGCCGACGTGCCGCTCGAAGTGAGCGCGACCAGTGCCGCGGCATCCGACTGGAAGGGGCTGGTGGACGAGGAGAGCAAGCGCTTCGCGTCTCTTGCCGTGGACCTGCGGACCGCACCCCTGTGCCGCTTCAAGCTGCTCCAGGGGCCGGGCCGCAGCGCACTGCTGTGCAACATCCACCACTCGGTCAGCGACGGCGTCTCCATGAGCGCCTTCCTCGACGAGCTCCGCGACGGATACCGGCTCGCCTGTGGTGGTTCCGCTTCCGCGACCGGCACACCGGAACCCGCCGAGCGCGAACGGCACCTCGCCCGTGAACTCGCCGCGCAGGTCAGGGCGACGGACGCCGCGATCGAAGCGGGCGAGGTCAAAAAGCTCGCTGCGGACCTGGCCGGCGTGCCGGCGACGACGCTCTACCAGACGCCCACCCGGCCGGTGAACACGTCATTCGCCGGCGCAGACCTCAATGTGCTGCTCGACGCCGAGGAGCGACGCCTCGTCGAACGCACCGCGCGCGAGCTCGCGACGACCCCCTTCTGCGTCCTGCTCGCCTGCTACTCGGCGCTGCTGGGCGAGTACTCCGGCCAGGAGCGGGTCATCGTCGGCAGCCCCTTCTCCACCCGTCGCACGATCGCTTCCCATGACCTGTGCGGCTTCTTCGTCAACACGCTGCCACTTGTCCTGCCCGCCCGTGACGTGCCGTTCGACACGCACTGCGCCGCCGTCTCGGACGTCGTACGCGAGGCCAAGCGCTACCAGGCCATCCCCTTCGATGCGCTGGTCTCAGAAGTCGCACCCGAGCGCACCACCAACCGCAACCCGCTCTTCCAGTGCATGTTCGCGATGCAGGACGAGCTTGCCACCCGGCTCGACCTCGCCCCCGGCCTCCCGGGGAAGGTCGAGTTCGTTTCCCAGCAGGCCGCCCGCTTCGACCTCTGGCTCGGCGCGACACCTGTGGAGGACGGTCTGCTCATCGAGCTCGAGTACGACAAGGACCTGCTCCCCGCCTCGTACGCCGAGCGTTTCCTCGCGGAGTACCGGCAGCTCCTGCTGCGGGCCACCGACAGCCCCCACACTCCCCTCACAGAGCTGCTGGCGGGCCTCGACACCCGTACGGTCCCCGATTTGAGGCGGAGTCATGAGACACGCACCCACGGCGAAGGAGGACTGCTCGGCCTGATACTCGACGCCGCTCGCCGGCACCCGGAGCAGCTCGCGGTCACGGACGCCTCCGGATTCAGCCTGACGTACCGGGAACTCGCCGCTCGCACCGCGCGGGCGGCAGCCGGACTGCACAGCCGCGGTGTGCGACGCGGCGACGTGGTTGCCGTGGTGCCGGACGCCCTCGCGGACACGGTGGTGTCCATGCTCGCCATCCTGTGGTGCGGCGCCACCTACCTGCCGGTCGACACCACCCTCCCGGCAGACCGGCTGAGCTACATGATCAGCCACTCGGGCTGCACCTTCGTCATCGGCACCCGCTCCGTGGTGCCCGACGAGCCCGAGCGGACGACGGTCACCGCACTCGAGGAGGCCGGCGGCACGCCCCCGTTGCTGCCCGAAGGAACCGACCCCGTCTACATCATGTTCACGTCCGGCTCGACCGGGCGCCCCAAGGGCGTCCTCATGGGGCAGCCGGCCCTGATCAATCTGCTGCACTGGCAGATCGACGAGCTTCGCATGGGCTCGGACACGCGGTTCCTGCAGTTCGCGCCGCTCGGCTTCGACGTGTCCTACCAGGAGATCTTTCCGACGCTCGCCGCCGGCGGCACCGTGCACGGGCTCGGCTCCGTCGACCGTCGCGACCTCAGCCGGGTCGCAGCCCTGGTCGAAGACCAGCGCCTGAGCCACGTATATCTGCCCGTCGCCGTCCTCGGCGCCTTTGCCGAAGCGGTCAACGACGCCGGCCACACGCTGGAATCCGTCGGCTTCATCTGCGTATCGGGCGAGCAACTGCACCTGGACAGCCGCTCTCGACGGCTGCTCGACGCACATGACCGGCTCACGCTGATCAATCTGTACGGCCCGACCGAGACCCATGCGGTGACCTACCACGTTCTGCGCGGCGGCCCCGCCGAGCGCCCCTCTCACGTCCCGATCGGTCGCCCGCTGCCGGGAGTCGACACCTACCTGCTCGACAGAGCGGGCCGTGAGGTGCCGCCCGGCGCCGTCGGGGAGCTGTACTTCGGCGGTATCTGCCCCGCAGACGGCTATGTCAACGACCCCGAGCGCACCGCGACCGCCTTCCTTACCGCACCTGACCGGACTGGACGCATGTACCGGACCGGTGACCTCGCGCTGCTCACGGAGGACGGCACCCTGGTCTTCCTCGGTCGCCGGGACTCGCAGGTCAAGCTGCGCGGCCACCGCATCGAACTCGGTGAGCTCGAGACCGCATCCGAGAAGCTGCCGATGGTCAAGGCCGCGGCCGCCGCCGTTCACGGCACCGGTGAACAGGCAGCGCTCTGCCTCTTCGTCCTGACCACACCGGGCCGAGAAGTGGACGTGAGGGAGCTGCGCGGCGCGCTCCAGCAGGAGCTGCCCACGTACATGATCCCCCGGCATGTGCTGACGATCGACGCCATGCCACTGACCGACAACGGCAAGATCGACCGCACGACGCTCCTTCGACGCTTCACCGACGGCGAGTTCGCATCGGCCGAGGCAGCCGGGCCCGCCACCGCCTGGGAGCCGACAGAGAACGAAGCACTGGTCCGGGAGCTGTGGACGCAGCTGCTCGGACACGAGCCGACCGGCCCCGACGAGTCGTTCTTCCTGCTCGGCGGCAACTCCTTCGACGTGCTGCGACTGCTCACGGAACTGGGAAAACGCGCCGGCAGGCGCGTCCCGGTCGTCGAGTTCTTCCGGGCCCCGACCATCCGCGCGTTGGCCGACCACATGGATGCGCCGGCCGCCCGGCCGGGCGACGCAGCCAACGGTGGCCACTGACCTCAATCCCCACAGACAGCGGAGCAACACATGACCACCGTCATCGACCTGATCGAGACTCATGTCCAGCGCCACCCCGACAAGACCGCTCTCCTGTGCGGTAACGACCGTGTCAGCTACCAGCAGTTGTGGGACGGGGCGCATGACGTCGCCGACCGGCTGCTGACCCGCGGCTGCACCCGCGGCGAGACGGTCGCCCTGGTGGGGCCGGGCAACGCGGAGTTCATGACCGCCGCGCTCGGCGCCTGGCTGGCCGGTGCCGCCTGGGTTCCCATCGACCCCCGGCTGCCTGCCGAGCGCATCCGGTACGTCCTCGACGACACCGGCGCCAGGGTGGTCCTCGAGACCGGCAGCAACGGCGTTGAGACCGCCCTGCCCCGTGAGCGAATCACCCTGCAGCCTCCGACTGCGGACGCCGGCCGGGAGGAACGCCTGCGCTCCCACCGTGCCTTGGCCACCGATCGTGCCTATCTCATCTACACATCCGGCTCCACCGGCCTGCCCAAGGGCGTAGCCGTCGGCCATCAAGGCCTGGCCGTCCATCTGCTGGGCACGCTGGAGGCATACCGGCTCACTTCGGACGACGTGCTGCTCTCGTTCGCATCACCGAGCTTCGACGCGGCCGTCGAAGAGATGTGGGCGCCGATGGCCGGTGGCGGCACCGTGCTGCTGCGCGGTCCGTCCCTGTGGACCGGCCAGCAGCTCTTCGAGCGGGTACGGGCGCACCAGGTCACCTACATCTCCTGCACCACCGCCTACTTCGAGGCATTCTTCGGTGAGGAGCTGACCGCGAACGACATCGCTTCACTCGGCTCCCTCCGCGGCATCATCTTCGGCGGCGAGGCGGTGAACCCCGGTGTCGTACGCCGCTGGGCCAACGGGCCACTCGGCTCACTTCCCGTGTGCAACACCTACGGGCCGACCGAGACGATCGTCACCGCCACCCTGTACTGGATCGAGCAGGGCTGGGACGGCGACCGGGTCCCGATCGGGCACTGTCTTCCGGGCCACCTCTCCCTCGTACTGAGCACCGAGGGCGACGAGGTCGCCGACGGCGAGAGCGGCGAGCTCTACCTCGGTGGTCCCTGCGTGGCGGAGGGCTACCTCGGACGACCCGACCTCACTGAGCAGCGCTTCGTCGAAATCCCCGGCCGCGACGGCGTCTACTACCGTACGGGCGACCTTGTCGCCGTCGAAGACGGTGAGTTGCTCTTCCTCGGCCGCGCCGACCGGCAGGTGAAGATCCGCGGCTTCCGTATCGAGCTCGAGGAAATCGAGGTCGCTCTCCGCAACCTCGACGAGGTGCGCACCGCCGTCGTGGGCGTCGAGCAGCGTCCCGGAGGCGGCGACCAGCTGATCGCCCACGTCGTCCCGCAGGATCCGGCGGACCAGGATGCGCCGGCCGCCTTCCGCTCGGCGCTGCGCGTCGCCCTCGGCAAGACCCTGCCGGTCTACATGGTCCCCGCCGAGATCAAGGTGCACGGCGAACTGCCGCTGGGAGTAACCGGCAAGGTCGACCGGGCCAGGGTGCTGGCCGACGCGAGCAAGTGACATGAGCACCAGACCTGCCGGGTCCCCGCTGCGCATCGAAGCGGGGCCCGGCGTCTGGGCCGCCCTGGCATACGCACCGTCCGATACCGGCCTCCTCACCACTCGCGACCGCGCCGATGCGATGCGCCTGCCCCCGCGGAGGCGCATCGACCGGCTGGGCGCACGTGGCCTGCTGCGCGCTCTGCTGTCCGAGCGGTTCCCCGAAGCTGCCGACGCCGACGTCGTGTACGAACCGTCCGGCCGCCCCGTGCTCCTCGGTCATCCCCGTATCGGCATCAGCGTCAGCCACAGCAACGGTGCCTACGCCGCGTGCGCCGCCCTCGACCGGGCCGTGGGCATCGACGTACAGCCTGTGCCGTCGGAGCTGGCTGATCCGCTGCTGCGCTGGTGCACGCCCAACCGGCAGCAGGAGCTCACCGCTCTGCCGCCACGCCGCAGAGCCGCCGAGTTCGCCTGGATCTGGACCGTGAAGGAGGCATGCGGCAAGGCCCTCGGCACCGGCCTGGCGGACGACACCTTCACGCTCGACGTTCCGCGCGGCACGGCGCGTGGGACGTGGGGCCCGTATCAGTGGGTGAGCCTGCGCCAACGCTCGCCGCTGCCCCTGAGCTGTGCCTTCAGCAGCATCATGAATGGAGAATTCAAGTGAACGAGCAGCGATGGCTGCAGACCTTCGCGGCGGCCCGACCGAACGGCGGATCGACGCAGGCCCGGCTGGTGTGCCTGCCTCATGCCGGCGGATCCCCTTCCTTCTTCCGGGACTGGCCCCAGCACCTGGACCCGCGGATCGAAACCTTGGCCGTCTGCTATCCCGGCCGCCAGGAACGCTTCGGGGACCCTGTCATCACTGACATGCACGAGATGTCCCAGCGCCTGGCCGCCGTCCTCGCGCCCCTTGGCGACCGGCCGTTGTGGCTGTTCGGGCACAGCATGGGCGCCGCCATCGGATACGAGGCCGCGCGCGTGCTGTTGAACACCTATGGGGTGCAGCCGGCCGGCCTGTTCGTGAGCGGCATCGCGCCACCTCACCGGATCGAAAAGGGCGACGTCCACCTTCAGGGCGACGACGCCGTCGTCGCGGACGTACTGGGCATGGGCGCCGCCGAGAGCGCACTACTCGCCGAACCGGAGTTCAGGGAGCTGCTGCTGCCTGCCTTCCGCGCCGACTACCAGCTCATCGAGAGCTACCGGCCGACGGACACTCCTCCGCTCGACATCCCGCTCACCGCCTACTACGGCACCGCTGATGAGGACGCCGCCACCTGGGCCGGCGAATGGGCACGCTATTCGGTCCGATCCACGGCCACCATGGCCTTCCCCGGCGGCCATTTCTATCTGCAGGAGGCCGCGCCCCAACTCCTCGCCGACCTCTCGCACCGCGTCCTGGCCGGCACCCAAGGAGAGGGCTGACCTCGCATGCCGACCACCACCCCCGTACGCTCCTGGCTGCTCAGCGCCTCGTCGCGGGCCGGCGCACTGCAGCTGTACTGCTTCCCGCACGCAGGCGGAAACCCCGCCGAGTACCTCCGCTGGGCGGCGCAGTTGCCCGAGGCCGAGCTCCACGTCGTCCAACTGCCCGGTCGCGGAAGCCGCCATCAGGAACCCCACGCCACCAGCATCGAACGGCTCGCCGCCGACTTTCTCGCCGACGTTCCGCTGGAGCGGCCCTACGCCTTCTTCGGGCACAGTCTGGGTGCCCTCATCGGATACGAGATCACCAGGGCACTGCGGGATGCCGGTCGGCGTCTGCCGCAAGACCTCATCGTGTCCGCCTTTCCCGCCCCTCATCTGCCCCGGCCGGCGAAGCCTCTGCACACCTTGCCGGACGACGAGCTCCTCCAAGCCGTCGCACTCCGGCACGGTGGCATCCCTCCCGAGATTCTCGGCTCCCCACAGATGCGCGCCCTGGTGGTCAACCCTCTTCGTTCGGACCTGCGGCTTGCCGAGACCCATCACCATCGGCCCAGCACACCGCTGCCGGTGCCGCTGACCGTCTTCGCCGGGAATCGCGACCGGGTGAGTGCGGGACAGCTGGCCGCCTGGCAGCAGCACACCATCGAGCCGATCACCGTCCGGTCATTCCCCGGTGACCACTTCTACTTCCGCGACCACGAAACCCAGGTACTCCAGAGCCTCAAGGACGTCCTCAGCTCGTGGCGATGACCCGAGACCGGACCCTGGTCGCCGCCGTTGACCTCTGGATGTGCCGAGGGCCGGATGCGTTTCGTGCATCCGGCCCTCGTAGCGAGACAGTGCGTCAGTACGGGTGCTTGTTCGGCTTGTTCGCCCAGGCCTCGTAGGAGGTGACACCCAGCTCGGGGTGCAGCTGCTCCAGGGTGATACTCCGGTCCGCCGGAGGCTTCGCGAAGTCCTCGTACTGGAAGGCGTCGTCGAAGCCGATCTCCTGGGTCGCCTTCCAGTCGCGGCTGTAGTAGACGGTGTCTATCCGGGACCAGTAGATGGCGCTCATGCACATCGGGCAGGGCGCGCCACTGGTGTACAGCGCGCATCCCATCAGCATGCGGGCGCGCTCAGGCACGACGTCGGGGGAGCCCTCGGGCCGCGGTATCAACTCCAGGGTGTTCTGGTTCTGGTGCTCCTCGGCAACGCTGGGCGCCTCGGGGTTCAGGATCGCAACTGCCTTGTGGATGGCTTCCACTTCACCGTGCGCGGTCGGATCGGCCGTGAGAAGCACACGGTTCTGCCCGCGGGCGATGATCTCGCCGTCATGGGTGATCACTGTGCCGAACGGCCCGCCCCAGCCCTTCTCCACGGACTCCGTCGCCAGCCGAACCGCTTCGGCCATGAACTCCTTGTGTCCCATCTCGGAATCCTCCCGCCCATCCGGCGTAATTGCCATAATTTGTCCGATAACTCCCTTTTGATCTAGACTACTCCGTATGAGTACCCGTGCAAGCGGTGACCCCGGCGGCAGCGCCACGGTCGTGACCTCTCAGAAGGTCCGGGCGGGCCTGGACGACGACTACAAGCGCTGGCAGGAGAAGACCAACCAGGTCGTGCGAGGCTTTGACGGTTTCCAGGACACTGAGCTGTACCCGCCGGCTTCGGGCGACGAGAACGAATGGGTCGTCGTATTCCGCTTCTCCGGTGTCGAGCAGCTGTCCACCTGGCTGGATTCGGGTGAGCGTCGACAACTCCTTGATGAGGGGCGCCCGCTGTTCGACGGGACCCCGACGCAAGAGGTGCTCACTGGCGGGACGCCGGCCGAGGATGTCGTCACCGCGGTCATCTCGCACGATGTGCTGCCGGGGCGCGAGCGGGACTTCATGCGCTGGCAGGACAAGGTCCTCAAAGAGCAGGAGAAGCATCCCGGCTTCATGGGGTCGGAGTTGTTCAAGCCGGTGGAAGGCATTCAGGACCGTTGGGTGGTCGCCTTCCGCTTCGACACGCGCGAACACCTCGACGGGTGGCTCAACTCCGAGGCCCGCGAGAAGCTGCTGGACGAAGGGCGCGATTCCTTCCGTTCCTACGACGTGCGCAAGATCGGGTCGGCGTTCGGCGGCTGGTTCCGCTTCGGTGAGGGTGCGGACGAAGGTATTCCGCCCAACTGGAAACAGGCCATGTCGGTGGTACTGGCCCTGTATCCCACGGTGATGATCCTCAACCTGACGGTCGGTGACTGGTTCAACGACATGGGGATGCCCGGATATGTGGCGCTGTTCTTCGGCAACGTACTGAGTGTCAGCATCCTGACCTGGCTGCTGATGCCGCTGGTCAACCGGGCATTTGCCTTCTGGCTGTCGCCGAGCCGGGCACGGTCCGTACGCGTCCACGTGGCAGGTGCTGCCATTGTGGCGGTGTGTTACCTGGTGTTGATCGTCGTCTTCGGCCTGACCACGGGTTAGAAGCGGACCGCGGGCATGAATCATTCGAAACGAATCAGCGGCTTGATGATTCCGTCTTCTTTCGTCTCCATCATGCGAAATGCCCGCTCGATCTCGTCGAAGCCGAACTCGTGTGTGGTCATCGGCGTGGGGTCCACCTTGCCGTGCTCCATCAGCCGGAGAATCCGCCGCAGTCGCTCCCGGCCCCCACGGTTCAGCCCGCCGTAGACCTGCTTGTCGGACATGCCGTATCCGAAGGGTTCCAACGGGATCTTGAGTGGCTCGTTCACGTCACCGTGGCGGGCGGTCGTCTCCAGGCCGCGAGCTTCCACTGGGGCCGGTAGACTGGGGATGTCTCCGCTTGCACACTGCAGAATTCACGCCTGACCTTCAGCTTCGTCCGCAGCCGCGGCTTGCGCAAATCCTGGAGTCCGTGATGAGCAGACAGCGGCAGGCTCGACGAATCGAGGGGGAGCTCGTCCGGCGCGGCGACACCGACTACGAAGCCGTCCGGGCAGGCATGGCGTGGAATGGGCTCAAGCCCGATCGATTTCCTGAGGTGATCGTCCGGGCGGCCTCGGAGCGAGATGTTCCCGAAGCCATCGGGCTGGCCCGTTCCCGCGGACTCCGCATTGCAGTTCGGTCGGGCGGGCACAGCTGGTGCGCCTCGTCCCTCCGCTCCGACGGCATGCTCATTGATCTCTCCCGGCTCCGGCGGTGCGACATCGACATGTCTTCCGCGACGGCGACCGTGCAGCCCGCTGTCACCGGCGGTGAACTTGCCGCGGAACTCGTCGCGCGCGGCCTCAGCTTTCCCACGGGGCATTGTGGGTCGGTCGCCGTCGGCGGATATCTCCTCAGTGGTGGTCTCGGGTGGAATTCCGGTGCCCTGGGGCCGGCTTGTCGGAGCGTTTACGAGATGGAAGCCGTGACGGCGGACGGCGAAGTGGTCCGGTGCAGCGAGGACGAGAATCCCGACCTCTTCTGGGCGGCGCGTGGTGCGGGTCCGGGTTTCTTCGCCGTCGTCACCGGCTTTCGCCTTCGCCTGCATCGGATTCCCGGGGCGATCATGTCGTCCACCTATGCCTTTCCCCTCGCGTACGTCGAAGAGGTGTCGAACTGGGCCACCGAGACCGCGCAGGAGCTCGATCCGACCGTGGAACTGGCCCTCGTACTGGCAACCGCCGCCCCGCACATGACGAAGCAGACGCCGCGCCCGAAGGTGATCATCGTCGCCGCGACGGCTTTCGCGGATTCGGGCGACCAGGCGGTCCAGGCTCTCCGGCCGCTTGAGACCTGCCCCTTCGCCGACCGCTCCCTGTTCCGGCAGGCGTTCGAGCCGACGTCCCCCGCTGCCCTGTACGAGGCCTCCAGCGACCTGTGGCCCGCAGAGAACCGCTACGCGGCCGACACTCTGTGGTCGGATGCGGACTTTGGGACGCTGTTGGCCAAGCTCAGCGACGCGGTCGGCAGCGCCCCGTCCGACAAGTCCCTTGTCCTGGCACCCGTATCGCCCGCTTCGCACGACGACGATCTGCTGCGCGACATGGCGTTCTCGGTGCTCGGCGAGAGCTACGTCGTGCCCTATGCCATCTGGGACGACCCTGCGGAGGATGACATCAACACCCGCTGGCTGCGCGAGGCGATGAGCGCCGTGGAGCCGCGCGGGACGGGGCACTACATCGCCGAGGCAGACCTCACTGCCGGTGCGACCCGCGCCGAGCGTTCGTTCACGACGAGCGACTGGCAGCGGCTGCAGGCCCTGAGGGCGCGGTACGACCCGGAGGGTGTCTTCCACTCGTACCTGACGCCCTGAGGGGCGCAACCGACCGCCGCCCGGTCACCGCTCGCGGTTCCCAGCGAAAAGGACCAGCGCCACCGTCGCCAGGCCGGGGCAGGGTGAGGGCCGTTTCCGCCGATCTTCGTTCACCAGAGCCGTCACGCCCTCACGCACCCTCCAGCGCACGGAACGTGAACGCGAATTCCGTCGGCTCGGCCCGGAGTCGGTACTGCGGCAGCGGGCCCGGCCCGCAGGACTGCGAACCGATGCCCTGCTGGCCGTGGTCGAGGTTGACCCAGACCGTGTCCTTCGACGGTACGAGGTCGGTGAGATGCTCCGCGGCGTCCAGCTGCTCGCTCGTCCAGCGGCGAGCCGTGAACCAGAACGCCGCGTCGCCCTCGACGCGCAGGCCGCCGACCTCCGCCCACCGCACGTCCGCGCGTGCGCCGTTCTCCTGCGGCCGTACGTACGGGGTCTGCAGATCGTCCACGGACGACTCCCAGCGGCCGAGCATCGACGCGGCCCGGGTGTCCGGGTATGCCTCGCCCGGGCCGCCGCCGAACCACTTCACGTACCCCGCCGACGACGGCAGGCCGAGGCGGACGCCGAGGCGAGGCAGCGGCAGCGGCCACTCGCCGTCGAGGCCCACCGAGACCGTGAGACGCAGCCGGGTTCCGTCGGACGTCCAGCGGTAGACCGTACGCAGTCCCGCCTCGCGGGCCGCGGGCGCGACCCGGGTCCGTACGGTCAGTGCGTCGTCCGTCAGCTCCAAGCCGTCCAGCCGGTGTTGCATACGGTGCAGGCCCAGCTCGCGCCAGCGGAGCCCGTAGCAGAGATCGGGCTGCCAGGCCGCGCCGTTGTCGTTGTCCGTCGGCGCACGCCAGACATCCAGCCGCAGTCCGGTGACGTCCACCGCCCCGATGGTGCGCAGCGCCCCGGTGCGGGCGTCGAAGGACGCCGGGCCGAGCGTGATCAGCTTCTCGCCGCGCACCGGCCGGTCGCCGAGGGCGATCCGCGCGGGAGGCCGCTCGCCCACCGGGAGGCGGCCCCAGGCCACCTGGTGGTCGCGCCGCCCCCACGCGGTGTCCTCGGCGAGCAGGGCCCGTACCGTCCACTGGGTCTCGGCGCTCCCGGCGCCCGCGGGTGGCGCGGGCAGTTCGACGTGCGCAGACTCACCCGCCGTCAGCTTCGGCACGTCCAGCGGACCGGACCGAATCGTCTCGCCGTCCACCTGGTACGACCACTCGAAGGCAATCCCTGAAAGGTCCGCGAAGTCGTACGCGTTGGTGATCCGCACGGTCCCCGCCGCGCCGTCGCCCTCGATCCGGACCGGCTCGATCACCTTCTTGTACTCGAGGAGGCCGGGGGAGGGCGTACGGTCCGGAAACAGCAGCCCGTCACAGACGAAGTTCCCGTCGTGCAACTCCTCGCCGAAGTCGCCGCCGTACGCATATCCGTACCGCTCGTCCTTCAGGCCGTGGTCGATCCACTCCCAGATGAAGCCGCCCTGATTGCGCTCGTACGCCTCGAAGAGCCGTTGGTAGTCGGCGATCCCGCCCGGACCGTTGCCCATGGCGTGCCCGTACTCGCAGAGGACGAAGGGGAGTCCACGTCGCTTCTCGGGGCCGCCGTCCAGCCCCTGGCCGATCTGCTCGACCTCGGCGTGGTCCGCGTACATCCGCGAATACACGTCCGTGTCCTGGCAGTTGTGGTCGCCCTCGTAGTGGACGAGCCGGTCGGGGTCGCGGCCGTGGATCCACTCGGCCGTGGCCGTCAGACCACGGCCGGTCCCGCACTCGTTGCCGAGCGACCACATGATCACGGAGGGGTGGTTCTTGTCGCGCTCGACCATGCGGGCGGCCCGGTCGAGCAGTGCGGGTGTCCAGCGGTCGTCGTCGACCGGGTTGTCGCGCCAGTTCTGCTCGGCGAAGCCATGGGTCTCCAGGTCGCACTCGTCGATCACCCACAGGCCCAGCTCGTCGCAGAGACCGAGGAAGGCGGGGTGCGGCGGGTAGTGCGAAGTGCGCACGGCGTTGATGTTGTGCCGTTTCATCAGCTCCAGGTCGAGACGCATCGTGCGCGCGTCCAGCGCCCGGCCCCTCTCCGGGTGGAACTCGTGCCGGTTGACGCCCCTGAGCAGGATCCGTTTCCCGTTGACCTTGATGACGCCGTCCTCGACTGCGACCGTGCGGAATCCGATGCGCAGTGGGATCCGCTCACCCTCGGTGGCCAGTTCGCCGTCGTACAGCCGCGGCGTCTCGGCCGTCCACGGCTCGACCGGCACGGTCACCGCCTCTCCCGTCGCCATGTCGATGCCGAGCTCGGGCACGGTGATGCGGCCGTCCGTGTCCGAGTCGACCCGCAGCGTGCCCAGGCCCGCGCCATGGTCGTACGGGGCGTGCACAAAGAAGTCGAGTGCGCAGCCCGCCGGACGGTGCAGCAGTGTCACGTCCCGGAAGATGCCGGGCAGCCACCACTGGTCCTGGTCCTCCAGATACGAACCCGACGACCACTGGTGGACGCGGACGGCCAGCACATTGCCCTCGGGGCGCAGCAGCTGCCCCACGGCGAACTCATGGGGCAGGCGGCTGCCCTTGAAGTCGCCGATGTCCTGGCCGTTCAGCCACACGCGGGCGCACGATTCCACTCCGTCGAAGCGCAGCACGGCGCCGCCGTCCGCCGGCCAGTTGCCGGGCAGGTCGAAGGTGCGCAGATGGTCTCCGGTCGGGTTCCCGGTCGGGACGCGTGGCGGGTCGACGGGGAAGGGGTAGCGGTGATTGGTGTAGATCGGCGCGCCGTGGCCCTGGAGCACCCAGTGCCCGGGCACGGCGATCTCGTTCCAGCCCGAGGCGTCATGGCCGGGCTCGGCGAACGAGTCGTCATGGGCGTCCGCCGTGGCCGACAGCCGGAAGCGCCAGCTCCCGTTGAGACAGAGAGAGGCGGCATCCGATCCGGCGTACCAGGCGCGCGGTGGCAGTGCCCCGTTGCCGGGCGAGACATCGTCGACGTACGAGAAGGACATCGGTCTCCTTGGACAGTTCATGAACTGACCTTGCAAGGCGCGACGCTAATATTCGCCCAACACTTCGGCAAGGAGTCAGACGAAGTGGCGGCCGCCCGCCGCCACGGCCGAGGCAAGCGCCCCCTCCAGCGCGAAGGTGGCCGCACCCAGACACACCGGGTCGGTGGGAATGGTCGACAGCACGATCTCGACGGCGGAGGCGGGACGCCGCAGCGCATGCCGCGCCACCGCCTTACGCACCCCGGCGAGCAGCGGCTCGCCCAGCCGCCGCGCGACCCAGCTGCTCAGCACGATGACCTCGGGGTTGAGGAGGTTCACCAGGGCGGCGATCGCGATGCCGAGACGGCGCGCGGTCTCCCGTACGACGTCGACCGCGACCGGATCGCCCTCGGCGACGCCCCGCGCGAGAGCGTCGATGGTCGCCGTCTCGTCGTCCGGGTGCAGCAGCGGGCCGTGCGCGTCCCGCTCGCGCAGATCGCGCATGATGCCGGGCGCTCCGACATACGTCTCGACGCAGCCGCGGCTGCCGCAGTGGCACGGCCGCCCGTCCAGGACGAGCGTGGTGTGGCCCCACTCGCCCGCGCTGTTGCTCACTCCCCGGTGCAGCGCCCCGCCCAGGGCGAGCCCGGCGCCGACTCCGGTGCCGAGATTGACCACCACGGTGTCACAGCGGCCGCGGGCGGCGCCGAACCAGAGCTCCGCCGTCGTGCACGCGTGCAGCGGATTGTCGAGGTGGAGTGGGTAGGCGATGCAGCCGGCGAGCAGATCGAGCAGGGGTACGTCGTGCCAGCCCCAGTTCGTCGCGTGCACCAGGACACCGTTTTCGCGGTCCACCTGGCCCGGCATGCTGACGCCGACGCCCAGCACTCGGGCGCCGTTCGCGCCGGCCTGTGCGACCACCGAACCGACGGCCGCCGCGACCTGTGCGACCACCTGCTTCGGTGTCCGCTCACCGGGGCGCACCGGCTCCTGCGCGCGCGCCAGCACCGTCAGCCCCAGGTCGAAGAGTTCGGCGTGGACGTACGTCTCGGCGATGTCGACGCCGATGAGCGTGCCCCCCGACGCATTGGCGGCGACGAGGCCACGCGGCCGCCCGCCGGCGGACTCCTCGAAACCGGCCTCGGTGAGCATGCCGAGCTCCAGCAGCTCCCCGACGAGCGTGGCGACGGTCGCCAGACTCAGGCCGGTGGCCGCCGCCAACTCCGGCCGGGAGGTGGGGGAGCGGGCGATGATCCGCCGCAGCACCTCATAGCGATTGGCGGTGCGGATGTCACGGGACGTGCGCTTCACCGAACTCCCCCTCTGTCCCCGTGGCCCGGCGGGGCGCAAGGCTATGACGGCGGGGTGGATTTCGACAAGGGGTTGGCATATGGAGTGGAGGAAGGGAGAGGCGGCGGGCGGGCTTGATGCCGCGGCTTTCAGGAGAGCAGCGCGGGAGTGGCCCGGCCCAGGACCGAGGTGACGCGGTTCCAGGTGTCCATGTCCCGCTCCACGGGCGGGAGTTCACGGCCGGAGCCGGTGTGCCACGCGGTGGAGATCGCCACGGCGTCGTCCCCCGTGGCGGCACCGGCGGCGAGCGCGGCCGCGCCGAGTGCCACGAGTTCGCCAGCCTCGGGGACGATCACCGGCCGCCCGGAGAGCCGTCGTACGGTCTCCACCCAGATACGCCCCTGGGCGCCGCCGCCGATGAGCCGCAGAGGGCGCTCCCGTACGCCCGGCGAACGGGGGTCGAGGCCGCAGGCGCTCAGCACCTCGTCGAGGGCGCGCAGCACGGTGACGGCCGCGCCCTCGTACGCAGCGCCGAGGAGCTGCTGCCGGGTGGTGGTGTGGCGCAGACCGGTGAGCAGCCCGGCGGCGGCGGGCAGGTCGGGGGTGCGCTCGCCGTCGAGATACGGCAGCAGGACCGCCTCGCCGCCGGGCGCGGCGTCGTCGCGGTCCAGGCCGAGCAGGGCGGCCACCTTGTCCACGGCGAGCGTGCAGTTGAGGGTGCAGGCGAGCGGGAGGTACGTGCCGTCGGCGGCGGCGAAGCCGGACAGCGCAGGTGTCGCGGGCCGGGTGCGGGTGGCGGCGAAGACGGTGCCGGAGGTGCCGAGGCTCAGGACGGGGTGGTCGACGAGTCCGGCGCCGCCGAGGCCGAGTCCGACGGCGGCGGCCATGTTGTCGCCGGTGCCCGCGGCGACAGCGGCGGTGGGCGGCAGCCCGAGCGTGGCCGCGGCCGACGCGGTCAGGGTGCCGATACGGGTGCCGCCGGTCGGGGCGACCTCGGGCAGCAGTGCCGCGTCCAGGCCGATCAGCCGGAGCAGATCCGGGTCGTAGGCACCGGTCGCGGTCGAGTACCAGCCGGTGCCGGAGGCGTCGCCCGGGTCGGTCACGGCCGTGCCCGCCAGCCGTTCGGTGAGGAAGTCGTGGGGGAGGCGGACGGCGGCCGCCGCCTCGGCGACGGCGGGCTCGTGCTCGTACAGCCAGCGCCATTTGGCCGCCGTGATCGCGGCGACCGGCACGGATCCGGTCCGCGCGGTCCAGGCCTGTGGACCGCCGAGTTCCGCGGTGAGGGCAGCGGCCTGCGGGGCCGAACGGGTGTCGTTCCACAGCAGGGCGGGGCGGAGCGGCCGGCCGGAGCCGTCGAGGACGACCAGGCCGTGCTGCTGGCCCGCGACGGCGATGCCGGTGACGGCCTCGGCACCCACACCGGCGGACGCGAGCTCTTTGAGGCCGTCGCCGACCGCGTCGCACAGGGCCCGCCACCACAGCTCGGGGTCGGACTCACGGGCGCCCGCCTCGCCGTGGACCTGGTGCGGGGCGCGGCCGACGGCCAGCGGCCGGCCGGTGGTGGCGTCGGTGAAGACGGCCTTCGTGGACTGGGTGGAGCTGTCCACGCCGATGACGACTGCGTTCGGCGGCATGGGCACGCACCTCACTTCGCAGGTTTTGATCTTGCACAGAACAAATTACGGGATGGCTGTGTGTGGCGACAGACCTCGGCGTCGACGGACCCCTGTTTGAGGTCTTCCCTGCCCTCGGGGCTGCATGCAAGATTAGTATTGTCAGGAAACAAATTAGCAGCGAAGGCGGCCAGAGCATGTCGGAACGCTTCATCCCCACCCCGGAGGACAGGTTCAGCTTCGGCCTGTGGACCGTCGGCTGGCAGGGCCGCGACCCCTTCGGCGACGCCACCCGGCCGGCTCTGGACCCGGTCGAATCCGTGCAGCGCCTGGCGGGACTCGGCGCCTACGGCGTCACCTTCCACGACGACGACCTGATCCCGTTCGGCTCCTGTGACACCGAGCGTGAGTCGCACATCAAGCGTTTCCGGCAGGCGCTGGACGCGACCGGACTGGTGGTGCCGATGGCCACCACCAACCTCTTCACCCACCCCGTCTTCAAGGACGGCGCGTTCACCGCCAACGACCGCGACGTACGCCGTTACGCCCTGCGCAAGACCATCCGCAACATCGACCTCGCCGCCGAGCTCGGCGCGCGCACCTATGTCGCCTGGGGCGGCCGCGAGGGCGCCGAGTCCGGCGCCGCCAAGGACGTACGCACCGCCCTGGACCGGATGAAGGAAGCCTTCGACCTGCTCGGCGACCACGTCGTCCAGCAGGGCTACGACCTGCGCTTCGCCATCGAGCCCAAGCCCAACGAGCCGCGCGGCGACATCCTGCTGCCCACCATCGGCCACGCCCTGGCCTTCATCGAGCGCCTGGAGCGCCCCGAACTCGTCGGCGTCAACCCCGAGGTCGGCCACGAACAGATGGCGGGCCTCAACTTCCCGCACGGCATTGCCCAGGCGCTGTGGGCGGGCAAGCTCTTCCACATCGACCTCAACGGCCAGTCCGGCATCAAGTACGACCAGGACCTCCGCTTCGGTGCCGGCGATCTGCGCGCCGCGTTCTGGCTCGTCGACCTGCTGGAGACCGCGGGCTATGCGGGCCCGCGCCACTTCGACTTCAAGCCTCCGCGCACCGAGGACTCCGACGGTGTGTGGGCGAGCGCCGCGGGCTGTATGCGCAATTACCTGATCCTCAAGGAGCGCGCGGCCGCCTTCCGCGCGGATCCGGAGGTCCAGGAGGCGCTGAGGGCGTCCCGCCTCGACGAACTCGCCCGCCCCACCGCGGAGGACGGGCTTGCCGCGCTGCTCGCCGACCGGGGTGCCTTCGAGGAATTCGATGTCGCGGCCGCCGCCGAGCGCGGCATGGCCTTCGAGCGTCTTGACCAGCTCGCCATGGACCACCTGCTGGGCGTGCGCTGACGCAGGGCGGGCCGGCCCGGGCCCTGCGCCCTGTTCTTCATCGCCCGACGGGCCTGAACATCAGGCCCGTCGGGCGATTTCCGCGTACGCAGCCGGGTCGGCCAGCACGTTCCGTATCACCAGAGCCGCCGCACCGCGCGCCGCGTCGCCCGCCAGCGACGAGGCACGCAGCCGGCCGCTGTCCTTGGCCCAGAGCCCGGAGACCACCCGGCCGGTCAGCTCGCGGCCCGCCGCGGGGGAGAGCCACGGCATCAGCCCCCGGTAGATCCCGCCGAGCACCACCGCGTCCGGGTCCAGCAGATTCACCGCCCCGGACAGCACCTGGCCCAGCCTGGCCCCGGCCGCCTCCAGTGCCTCCAGCACACGCTGGTCACCGTCCCGCGCCCGCCGTTCCAGCTCGGCGACGCCCGCGGCGCCTGCGTTCTCGTCGAGCCCCGCCGCGCGCAGCAGCGCCGACTGCCCCGCGTACTGCTCGAGGCAGCCCCGCGAGCCGCAGCGGCACTCGGGCCCGTCCGGCTCCACCACCACATGGCCGATCTCACCGGCGAAGCCGTGCGCTCCGCGCAGCAGTTCACCGTCGAGCACCACCGCGCCGCCGACACCGATCTCACCGGTCAGATACAGAAAGGTGCGTACGCTGCCGAGCCCGCCGAACCAGAGCTCGGCGAGCGCCGCCAGATTGGCCTCGTTCTCCGCGCTCACCGGCAGCGCCGGGCCGTCCGGCCGCTGTCCGGCCAGGGCTTGCGCGAACAGATCCTCGGCCGCGACCCGGCTCCAGCCGAGGTTCGGGGCCTGGCGCACCGTGCCCGCCGACACCAGACCCGGCAGCGCCAACTCCACGCCGACCGGCCGGAGTTCCTGCTCGCCCGCCGACTCCAGCGCCCGCGCGGCTATCCGGGCGGCACGCCCGAGCACCTCGTGCGGCGGCACGCCACGGTTGTCCAGGTGCTCGGTCAGCCGGACCCGGTCGGTGCCGGCCAGATCCACCACGCACACCGACACATAGTCGATGTTGACCTCCACGCCGAGGCCGGCCGGACCGGTCCGCGCGACCTTCAGCACGGTGCCGGGCCGGCCTGCCTGCCCGCTGAACGTCTTGCCCGACTCGGTGAGGAACCCGCTCACCAGCAGCTGCTCGACCAGCGACGACACGGCCGCCCTGGTCAGCCCCACGCGGGCGGCGACTCCGGCGCGGGTCGCCTCGCCCTCGTCGTGCACCGCGCGCAGCACCAGGCTCAGATTGTGCCGCCGCACGGACTCCCGCCCGGCTTTGGGCTCCAGCGGAGTGGGGTTGCTGTTCATGAGGCGACGAGCCTATGCGAGGACCTCGCCGGATCACCTCCTAGGGAGTCGACGTGACGGGTTCGGTCCCGGTGCGCTGCGGCGTGAGGTAGTCCTCCGAGACCTCCCTGGGCCCGAAGGGCCACACCTTCTCGTACCGCGCCCACACCACGAAGGCCACGCAGCCGAGCGCCAGCCAGGCGAGCGACCATTCGATGGGGTGGCGGCCAGGGGAGTTCTTGTCGGCGTATCCGTAGATGACCAGCCAGCCGACGAGCGCGATGACGCTCGGCAGCGGATAGAGCCACATCCGGTACGGACGGCGCAGCCCCGGCTGCCTCTTGCGCAGCACGGTCACGGCGACGACCTGCGCCAGCGCCTGGACGATCACCATGACGGTGGTCAGCAGCTGGATGAGCGTGGCCAGATCGGTGTGGCGGCCGATGAGGAAGCCGACGGCCGCGACGACGCCCATGGTGGCCAGGCCCAGCATCGGGAAGCGGTGCTTGGGGTGGAGCTTGCCGTAAGGACGGAAGAAGACGCGGTCGCGTGCGGCGTCGTACGGCACCCGCGAGCCGCCGAGGAGCCCGGTGAAGACGGACGCGAAGGCGGTGATGAGGATCAGTACGGTGACGATCTGGGCGGCGCCTTTGCCCCAGGTCTCCTCCAGCACGGCGGAGGCGACCGAGGTGGCTGCGATGTCGCCGGGATCGGTCATCCGGTGCCAGTCGATGACGCCGAGGGTGCCGATCTGCAGCAGCAGATAGATCGCCATGATGCCGAGGACGGAGAAGATGATCGAGCGCGGCAGGGTGCGGCCGGGGTCCTTGATCTCGGCGCCCATGTAGGCGGTGGTGTTGTAGCCGAGATAGTCGTAGATGCCGATCGTCAGGCCCGCGGCGAAGCCGATCCAGAAGTGGTTGCTGGTGAACTCCAGGGCGTGCGCCGGGTAGGTGAAGGCCAGGTCGGCGTCGAAGTGGGTGGCCGAGGCCACGATGACCAGGGCCACCGAGGCGATCATGACGGTCCACATCACGGCGGTGATCCGGGCGATGTGCTCGATGCCCCGCCACAGCAGCAGGATCACGAGCGCGATGACGCCGAGGCCGATCAGATCGCCGGAGCTCTGCCCCAGGCCGGGCGCGAGATAGCCGAGGTACTGCACGAAGCCCACCACGCCCGTCGACATGATCAACGGTATGAAGAGCATGGCCGTCCATACGAACAGGAACGGCATGAGTTTGCCGCTGCGGTACTGGAAGGCCTGGCGCAGATACACGTAACTGCCGCCGGATCCGGGCATGGACGCACCGAGTTCGGCCCAGATGAGGCCGTCGGCGAGCGCGAGCACCGCGCCGGCGACAAAGCCGATGACGGCCTGCGGACCGCCGAAGGCGGCGACCATCAGCGGAATGGTGACGAACGGTCCGATGCCGCACATCTGACTCATGTTGATGGCGGTGGCCTGGAAGGGGCCGATGCGGCGTACAAAGCCGTCGGCGGGCGGTGGGGTTCCGGACATGGGGAGCCTCCCTGATCTCAGGTGGCGGGGCGGGGAGTTGTGACCGTTTCGCCGGTACTTCGCGCGTACTTCGCCGGTACTTGACCAGTACAGGGAGGCATGACAGCTCCGGGTGTGATTAAGTTAAGGAGCTTTACTTGGACCGTCAAGAGGCCGTCAGGAGATGCGTGAGAATGACGGCATGACCAGCAGCGAGGAGAGCGCGGAGCAGCGCTGGAACCGGCAGCGGCTGCGCAGCGCCAACGAGCGGCTGCTGCTCGGCCGGCTGCGGGCGGGCGGGGCCGCCTCCCGCGCCCAGCTCGCGCGCGAGACCGGACTGTCGAAACCGACCGTCTCCAGCGCTCTGGCCGCACTGGAACAGGCCGGTCTGGTACGGGAGGCGGGCACCCAAGCCCCCGAACGCGGCCGGGTCGCTGTGCTCTACGCCCCCGATCCGGCCGCGGGATACGCGCTGGGTATCGACATCGGGCGCGACTGGCTGCGGGTTGCGCTCGCCGACCTGGACGGCTCGGTCGTCACCCGCGCCGACGTACGCAACCGGGCCCGCACCTCGGCCACCATGGCCGACCTCGTGGTCGCCACCGCCCACCAGGTCGTCGCCGAGAGCGGCGTCGAACGAGAGCGCGTGATCCAGGCGGTGGTCGCGACCCCGGGTGTGTACGACGAGGAGAACCACCGCGTGCGCTACGCGGTCAACCTGCCCGGCTGGGGCCGTGCCGGTCTCTTCGACCGCATGCGGGACCAACTCGGCATGCCGCTGGCCGTCCACAACGACGCCAACCTCGCCGCCCTGGGCGAGTACGCCTTCGGCGCCGGTGCGGGCAGCCGGCTGTTCGTCTACGTGATGATCGGCACCGGCCTGGGCATGGGCGTCGTCCACGAGGGCCGGCTGTTCACCGGCGCGCACGGAGCGGCCGGCGAGATCGGCTTTCTGCCCTGGCCGGGACGGCAGAAGCACGACGTCCTGGAGGACGCCGTCTCCGGCGAGGCCGTCGTCGAGGCCGCCCGGGCACTCGGTATGACCGGGCCGCTCACCGCCAAGGACGTCTTCGACGCCGCACGTCACGACGACCCCGCCGCCGCCAAGGCGGTCCGGCAGGAGGGCGAACGGCTTGCCCATACGGTGGCCGCCGTGGCCGCCGTGCTCGACCCGGACCTGGTCGTGCTCGGCGGCGGCGTCGGCCACAGCGCCGACCTGCTACTGCGCACCGTGCGGGACACCCTCAAGTCCCTCACCCCGTTGCGTCCGAAGGTCGCACCCAGCGCGCTCGGCGAGGACGCGGTGCTGCTGGGGGCGGTGGCCACGGCGTTGGACACGGCACGGGATGTGGTGTTCGAACGGCGAGCGCCGGGATAGCACCCCGACGCCGGCGACGCCGTCGGCCTCGTACGCGTCAGATCCGGGCGGCGCGGTCCGACTGCCGTTCCCTCAGCACCGCGGCGATCCGCCGGCACCAGTCGAGGTTGTCCTCCTCGAACGCCAGACCGCGCAGACAGGTCAGATACGGCCCGATCCGCCTGCCGCGGCGCAGGAATTCGTCCTCGTCCGCCTCGCCCCGCATCTGCCGCAGCAGCGTGCCGAAGAGCTCGATCTTGCCCTCGGCGACGACTGCGCGCTCCTCAAGCTGTTCGATCACGGGACCGGTGTCGATGCGGTCGGCGGCCTGCACCTTCACGAGGAGGTCGTCCCGGATGAAGGAGGGCTTCGACGCGGCGGCGGCGAACTGCTCCAGCTCGGCGAGCCCTGCATCGGTGACCGTGAACAGGCGCTTGTTGGGCCGGGTTTCCTGCACCACCTGCCGGCCTGCGACAAGACCTTCCTTCTCCAGCCTGGTCAGCTCGGCGTACAGCTGCTGGGGCAGCGCGTGCCAGAAGTTCGCGACGCCGACGTCGAACGCCTTGGCCAGTTGGTATCCGCTGTACTCGCCGTCCAGCAGTGCCGCCAGTACGGCATGTCGCAAGGCCATCGCAGCAACCCCTTCCCTTGGTCCCGGCCCTCATGATACTCAAGAAAGTGACTAGTCAGATTCATGAGTATGAGTGTCTGCGTCAGAGTGCATCAAGGCGTCTGCATCAGGAGGAGTCATGGACACTGCCGAACGCTTCCGCGCGGCCGTGGAAAAACGGAATCTCGGCGAGCTGGACGACCTGTTCACCAAGGATGTGCGTTTCTACAGCCCGGTGAAGTTCAGCCCGTTCGAGGGCAGGCCGATGGTGCTCGGCCTCTTCGGTGTACTGCTGCGCACCTTCGAGGACTTCCGCTACGTGGGGCAGTTCCAGGGCACGGCCGAGACGAGCGCGGACGGCGAGGAAGTCCCCTCCGAGATCCTGCTCTTCCGGGCCGTCGTCAACGGCAAACAGATCCACGGCATTGACCTGCTCCAGTTCGACGAGACGGGCCGGATCAAGGAGTTCACCGTGATGGTGCGCCCCCTGTCCGCGGTCCAGGCGATGAGCGAGGCGGTCTTCGCGGGCCTGGTCGCCGACGGCCTGGTGCCCGGCCCCGCCGTGGGCTGATCGCCCCACCCTGCGCGCGGTCCGACGGCCCGCGCGCAGGATCCGTGGCCGACTCGCCCGTGTCGCTGTTGGGCCGAACGGGTGAGGAGCGCGAGGATGGTGCGCATGAGTAGGTACGAGAGGTACGACGTCACCGACGAGCAGTGGGAGGGCCTGGCCCAAGTCGTCCCGCTGCGCAGTCGAAACGAGTGGCCGTCGCGGGTCGATCACCGCACCGTCCCGGAGGACTACGCGGCGGTCGAGCAGCGTCGGTTCGTCGTGCTGCGAGTGCAGGTCTTCGCCGACGCGCGCGAGGTCGCCGAATACCTCGTCGCTCAGATCCCGGTGCTCCTCGACCTCACCGGCGCCGACACCGAAGTGGCCAAGCGCATCCTGGACTTCAGCAGCGGTGTCGTCTTCGGCCTGGGCAGCGGGATGCACCGGGTCGACCGGAATGTCTTCCTGCTCGCGCCGGTCGGCACGGAGGTCGAAGGGATCGCGGCGGCCGCCGTCCCTCATTCGTAGGAAGGTCGCGGAGGCGGAACGGTTCGGCGCATTTCGTGCTGCGTACCGTCCGGCTCATGGACCAAAACACCCCCCACCACGGCCCGAACACCGCCCTCCACGACCCGAACACCGCCCTCCGCGGCGCGACCACCCCCCACCGCGGGGCGAACAGCGCCCGCCCCGCAGTGACCGAACTGCGGCTCTCCGCCTTCAGGGCGCACCGGGGCGCGGTCTTCCCGCTCGGTCCGCTGACGCTGTTCGCGGGGGCGAGCGGTAGCGGCAAATCGAGTGCACTCCAGGCGTACGAGGCGCTGGCGCGCCTGGGCGCGGGCGATGAACTGGAGTCGGTCTTCCCGGATCCCGCGGCATGCGTGCCGGAGTGGGCGGAGCCCGACCGGCAGGGGCGGCGGGGATTCCGGATCGGCTGCACCGTCGACGGACCCGCCGGGCCCGTACAGCTCGATCTCGCCGTACAGGCGGAACCCGAACTGCGCGTCGTGGGTGAGCGGTTGACCAGCAGCGGGCAGACCTTGCTGGCCACGGCGCTGCGCGATCCCGGACGGTCGTCGGTGCAGGCGGCCTGGCACACGGCCGGGGCCGTGGCCGTGACGCGGGCGCCCCTGCCCGACAACCGGCTCGGCACGGCCCTGCTGCCGCTGCGCGTGGCCGGCAAGACGCAGGGGCAGTTGCAGGTGCTGGCCGCCGCCGAGCAGGTGGTCGTGGCGCTGCGATCGGTCTTCGCCTGCGACCCGCAGCCGCAGCGCATGCGCGAGCCGGTCGCGGCGGGGGAGGGGCGGCTGCGGCGCGGCTGCGACAACCTCGCCGAGGTGCTGCACCGGACGCGGAGCCAGTGCGCCAAGCGGCATGCGCGGCTGGCCGCGGCGGCGCGGGTGGGATGCGCGGGCTCGGTGGAGGGCCTGGACGTCGAGGAGCTGGCCGACGGAAGGGTCAGGGCGCTGCTCGGCAGGGGCGGCGAGCGGGGGGCGACACCCGTGGGGCGGCTCGGCGAGGGCGAGTTGAGATATCTGGCACTCGCGCTCGTGCTGCTCACCGGGCCGGGGGTGCTGGCCATGGACCGCGCGGCCGAGGTGCCGGAGGCTTACCAGGCGCTCACCGTGCTCGCTGACGGGTTCGACCGCTGCCTGGACCTGCGGCAGGCGCGCCAACTTCTCTCGCTGGGCGCGGAGATCTGTGCCCGGGGCCATACCCGGCTGGTGGGGGCGGTGGCCGATGCGTCGTACGCGCGCGGGGTGGACGGTGTGACGGTGGTAGACCTGGTGGCGTGACGAGAGAAGACGGACTGGATGTGGCGGCGTTGCAGGCCCGGCTGGCCGAGTTCGCGGCGGCGCGCGGCTGGGAGCCGTACCACACGCCGAAGAATCTGGCAGTGGCGCTGAGCGTCGAGGCCTCCGAACTGGTGGAGATTTTCCAGTGGTTGACCCCGGAGGAGTCGGCGCGGGTGATGGACAAGGAGGAGTCGGCGCACCGGGTGCGGGACGAGGTCGCGGACGTGCTGGCGTATCTGCTGCAGTTCTGCGAGGTGCTTGGGATCGACGTCCTGGCGGCGCTCTCCGACAAGATCGACCGGAACGAAATCCGGTTCCCGTTGCAGTGATCCTCGGCGGGTCACATGATCGCTGAACATACCTTCGTCACTCTACGGAGTTACCGAGATATTCACACTGAGCTTCGTGTCCACAGATTTCCGAATTCCCCTGGAGTTTAGGCTCAAGCGCCTTCACTCTGGGTAATGAACTGGGTGGGCAGTAAGTCGTACGAACGGGGGCGCGTACATGGATGCGGAGCGGCTGATCGGAGTCAGCCGGCATGCCTTGGCGCAGAGCCGGGCGGTGCCGGACATCGTGGCGGAGGCCTGGCAGGCCCAAGCCCTGGCGAAGGCGATCGGAGACAGGCTGGCGGCGTACGGGCCGCCGGAGCTCAGAGGCGAGGCGCGAGGGCTCAGCGAGATCGGAGGACGCGGGTGCGGGGTGCTCGATCACCCGATGGTGCGCAGCGGCGGGGTCAGAGCCGCGCAGCTGTCCCAAGTGACGGATGAACGAGGGACGTTGCTCGGGCTGAGCGTGCTGCTGGGGGAAGTGGGGATCGCCCTGGTCGGGGTCGCGTGTGCGACGGATGAGGAGGGGTTGTACTGGCAGTGCATCGAGGCGATAGACGCCGCCGACGAGTCGAGTGACCGGGTGCGGGGGATGCTGCGGCGGCTCGCGGCGCGGGACGCGGAGAGGCCGCTCGGTCCGAGCCGGCGCCTGGTCGATCCGGTGGTGGTGGCGAGGCCGCCGGATGCGCCGGAGGCGCTGGAGGCGCCGGAGCCGGCCCGGAGGGAGGAGCCGGCCCGGAGGGAGGAGCCGTGCCGTAGGGACGAGCCGTCCGCCCCGGCCGATTCGGCTCCCTCGAGGGACGCTGTGGACTTGGCGGCAGGGCCGTCATGACCGTGAAGGCGTTCAAAACGCCGGCGCCCGTCGGCGTGCGGGCCGGGCGCTCCGGCTCCGCCCTGGCCGGCGACCGGTGCCGCGAGCCAGTCACTGGCGAGGTCGGGCGCGCCCCACCGGGTTGACCGGGCTTTCACCCGACCGGGCCGGTGCCGGCCGGGCGGCGACGGCCGGATTGACGGCCGTTCGAAGGTGCAGGATGGATGCATGGATCTTCGAATCTTCACCGAGCCCCAGCAAGGGGCGAGCTACGACACCCTGCTGACCGTTGCCAAGGCCGCCGAGGACCTCGGTTTCGATGCCTTCTTCCGCTCCGACCACTATGTCGCCATGGGGTCGGCCGACGGGCTGCCCGGGCCGACCGATGCCTGGATCACCCTGGCCGGGCTGGCCCGCGAGACCAAACGGATCCGTCTCGGCACGCTCATGACCGCCGGCACGTTCCGGCTGCCGGGCGTGCTGGCCATCCAGGTGGCACAGGTCGACCAGATGTCGGGTGGCCGGGTCGAGCTGGGGCTGGGCGCGGGATGGTTCGAGGAGGAGCACAAGGCGTACGGCATCCCGTTCCCGCAGGAGAAGTTCGCGCGGCTGGAGGAGCAGCTGGCGATCGTCACCGGGCTGTGGGCCACCGAGATCGGCAGGACCTTCTCGTACGAGGGCGCGCACTACCGGCTGACCGACTCGCCCGCCCTGCCGAAGCCCGTCAACGGCAAGGTGCCGGTGCTGATCGGCGGGCACGGAGCGACCCGCACCCCGCGGCTGGCCGCGCAGTACGCAGACGAGTTCAACATTCCGTTCGCCTCGATCGGGGACAGCGAGCGGCAGTTCGGCCGGGTCCGCGCCGCCGCGGAGGCGGCCGGGCGTCGCGCGGACGACCTGGTGTACTCCAACGCCCTGGTCGTCTGCGTGGGCAAGGACGACGCAGAGGTGGCGCGCCGCGCGGCCGCGATCGGACGGAAGGTGGACGAACTCAAGGCGAACGGACTGGCCGGCTCGCCCGATGAAGTTGTCGACAAGATCGGCCGGTACGGCGCCATCGGAGCGTCCCGGATCTACCTCCAGGTCCTGGACCTCGACGACCTCGACCACCTGGATCTGATCTCCTCTCAGGTCCAGTCCCAGCTGAGCTGATCGCCGTGCGCCCCGCCCGTGCCCTCACCGCCGCCCTCGCCGAAGGGACCGTCGTCCTCGACGGCGGTCTCTCCAACCAGCTGGAGGCGCAGGGCTGCGAGCTGTCCGACGCGCTCTGGTCGGCGCGGCTGCTCGCCGATGATCCACGTCAGATCGAGGCGGCCCACGCGGCGTATGTGCGGGCGGGTGCGCAGGTGCTCATCACCTCCAGCTACCAGGCCACCTTCGAGGGTTTCGCGCGGCGTGGAGTCGCGCCCCCGGAGGCTGCGCGACTGCTGGCCCGCAGCGTCGAACTCGCCCGTAGCGCAGGGGAGTTGAGTCAGGACGAGGTGTGGGTCGCGGCCTCGGTCGGGCCGTACGGCGCGATGCTCGCAGACGGCAGCGAGTACCGCGGGCGGTACGGGCTGACCGTACGGGAACTGGAGCGCTTCCACCGGCCGAGGATCGAGGCCCTTGTCGCGGCCGGTCCCGATGTGCTCGCGCTGGAGACAGTGCCCGATATGGACGAGGCGGAGGCGCTGCTGCGGGCGGTCGACAGGTCCGGGGCGCCGGTATGGCTCTCGTACAGCATCACCGGCGAGCGCACCCGGGCCGGCCAGGAGCTGACGAATGCCTTCGCCCTGGCCGCCGGCCAGGACCAGGTGATCGCAGTCGGGGTGAACTGCTTCGAGCCGAGTGACGCCGACCGCGCGGTCGAGCTCGCGGCGGCGGTGACCGGCAAGCCGGTGGTCGTCTATCCCAACAGTGGGGAGAGATGGGACGCGCAGGAGCGGGCGTGGCGGGGCGGGGCCACGTACGACCCGGCGAGGGCGCGGCACTGGCGGGCGTCCGGAGCACGACTGGTCGGCGGTTGCTGCCGGGTGGGACCGGGGCAGATCGCGCAGCTCGCCGCTGCCCTCGCAAGTGGTGGCGGCCCGGAGGAATTCCATGGTCGCGACGGGTGAATGCGGCCGTCGGGCGTGCGAGGTCGGCATAGCAGTTCGTGACGCTGTCACGCTTCCCGCCTGACGCTGGTCGATCTCTCCCTTGCTCCGGAGCATCCCCGGGGTCACGGACCACGACGTGCCGGATGACGTGGGCGGCAGCCGAAGTTATGGGGTCTTCCCCAATGCTACGGGCGCGGCCGGCAGACGAAACTCTGCCTGAGCCCGGGCGGGACCCGTGTCCCGCGAGGCTTCCCACTCATGCCAACCCCCCCACGAGAGGTCTGTTCTGTGACCAAACGTCATGGGCGCCACGCCCGACCGAAACGCCACAACCCGGTCGTGCGTCGCGCAGCGATCGTCAGCGGCCAGGCGATCGGAGTCTCCGCCCTGCTCGGGTCACTCGCCGGTACAGCCAATGCGGCGGCCGGCGATCCAGGGCACGTGCGCATAACCGTGATCGGTGACTCCTACACCAGTGGCGAGGGTGCTTCGGCGGGTACCTACAAGACCGTTCAGGTGACAGGAGCCGAGGGCTCCGTCCTGAACCAGATCGACCCTGCCCACCAGTCCGCGACCGCCCCGACTCTCCGAGCAATCGACAAGATCGCGCAGGAGAACCCCAATGTGACGTTCGACGTGACGTTCGTCCCGGTCTCGGGAGCGACCCGCGGCTCGTTGTACGAGACGGTACGGCCGGGAACGGAGTTCGAGCATTCGCCGCAGATCGACGCGGTCGACAACGCCAACATCGTGATCGTCGGCGTGGGCGGCAACGACGCGGGATTCGGCAACCTGGCGCACACCGTCGTCACCTCCAGGGAGTCGACCACGGAGCAGGCTTTCCCAGGCATGATGGCGCCGCTGCAGGACGGGACCTACCTCAGCCAGCAGGCGGCGGTTTACCAGGACATCGCCTCCCGGGCCGCTCCGGGTGCCACCATCGTCACCCTCGGCTACCCGAAGGTCATGCCCGACGCCATCCAGGGCGGTTCTCCCTCCCCTGTGAGCGAGTTGCTGATCAGCAATCGCGAGGCCCAGCTGGTCAACGAGTTCGGGTCGACCATCAACTCGCTGAACCAGCAAGCGACCCAGCTTGCGGCGCAGCAGACCGGTGCCAACGTCACGTACGCGGACGTGTCTCAGGCGCTGGCCGGGCATGAGCTCTTCTCACCGCAGGAGGGGCTGAACGGCCTCGACTTCCTGAATGTGCAGGGTTCGTACCACCCCAACGACCTCGGCCAGGCACTCATCGCCAACACGCTGACTCCGACGGTGAACCAGGCGGTCATCCACGAGCTGGGCAACCAGGGACTCGTCGGCCCGCCGGCCCCGGAGCCGGACCCGCTGCCTCCCGTCGCCACGGCACCGGAGAACCCTCCGGCACCGCCGGAGCCGGTAGTTCCCGAGCCTGGTACGCCGGACCCGGTAGTGCCTGATCCGGTAGTTCCTGATCCGGTAGTTCCTGATCCGGTAGTTCCCGAGCCTGGTACGCCGGACCCGGTCGTGCCGGACCCGGTTGTGCCGGACCCGGTAGTTCCTGATCCGGTCGTGCCGGACCCCGTTGTGCCGGACCCCGTTGTGCCGGACCCGGTTGTGCCGGACCCGGTAGTTCCTGATCCGGTCGTGCCGGATCCGGTCGTGCCTGATCCGGTTGTGCCTGATCCGGTCGTGCCTGATCCGGTTGTGCCTGATCCGGGTACGCCTGATCCGGTTGTGCCGGACCCGGTTGTGCCTGATCCGGTCGTGCCTGATCCGGTCGTGCCGGACCCCGTTGTGCCGGACCCGGTTGTGCCGGACCCGGTTGTGCCCGAGCCCATTACGGACCCGGGCTTCTCTGACCCAGGGTTCCCTGAGCCGGTTGTCCCGGACCCGGTAGTGCCTGATCCGGTTGTGCCCGAGCCCATTACGGACCCGGGCTTCTCTGACCCAGGGTTCTCTGACCCGGTTGTGCCGGACCCGGTTGTGCCTGAGCCCATCACCGACCCGGGCTTCTCCGATCCGGTTGTGCCTGAGCCCATTACGGACCCGGGTTTCACTGACCCGGGTTTCACTGACCCAGGGTTCTCCGACCCGGGTTTCTCCGACCCGGGCTCCTTCGATTCGGGGTTTTGACCCAGGAACGGACGTCTCGGCCTCCTGACGCGATCAGGGCCTGTGTGCCATCAGGCCGCGTGGGCGTGAGCTGAATACCTGCCCTCCAAGCCGGCGCGGATCGCATGCGAAAAGTGCGTGCGATCCGCGCCCGGGTGTGGCCCATCAGGGCCCGGCGGGGGCCTCGCCCTCGCTGTCCTGACGTTCGCCGAAGGCCTGGGCCAGGGCCCATCGGGAATCAACACCGAGTTTGCGGAAGATCCGGGTCATGTGGGCCTCGACGGTCTTCACAGACAGGAACGTCTTTTCTGCGATGTCCCGGTTGGACAGACCCTGAGTCGCCAGCTCAGCAACGGAGCTCTCACGCGGTGAGAGCCGGGACGGGGCCGCAGATCGCACGCGAGGCCCCATCGCTCCGATCCGGCGCTGCGCATTGACTGCCTGCACATGCAGATGGCCGGCACCGTACGCGACCGCGGTCTGCTTGACCTGGCCGACGTTCTCCGACGCTGCACCGAACTGCCCGGCCGCGGCCTGCGCCTGGGCGAGCGCCAGCCGGGTCCTTCCTTCGACGAGCACCTGCCGGGTGGACGCGAAGTCCGCCACCGCCGAACCGAGTAATTCGACGCCTGCTTTCGCATCGCGGCCCACGAGGCAGGCCTGTGCCACGGCTGCGTGCCCATGCTGGCCTCGAAGTCCCACCGCCGCGGCTGCTTCCGCGGCTCGTTGCGCCCACATGCGCGCTGCCTCCAATCGACCGCGCGCCGCCTCTGCCTGTGCCGCCGTGCTGAAAAAGGTGGCCTTGATGGAGTGCGTCGGCGCCGAGTGCCGCGGCTGATCGATGATGTCCTGCACCAGCGAGACGCAGTCGTCCAGGCGCCCCTGCTCGAAGCGTACGAGGGACAGCACCCCGGCGGTGAGGCCCCACAGCCGTCCACGGGCGCGGACAGTCCGCAGGGCGCGTTCGGCGAGCGGCGCCGCCGTCACCGGATGATCACGGATCATGATGGCTCGCGCGCGCAGCGCCAGCGAGTATCCGAGCAGATCGGACTGGCCGAGCAGGTACGCCATCTCTTCGGCGGCCTCCGCCGAGCCGACCGCCTCCGCGAGTTGGCCGACCGCGCGATGTGCCCATGAATGGCTCAGCAGCAGGTAGGGCATGACGTGGCTCTGTCCGGTGTCCCGGGCGATCCGGATGCCGCGGGTCACGTGCCGGACGGCGTTGTCGTAGCGCTCGGCGAGCAACTCGGCCCAGCCGAGCTGGCTCAGCGGATCGAGGAAGGCGACCAGCTCCGCGTCCTCCATGTCGTCCACGGCCGCCGCCGCGTCCGAGGCGTGGGCCAGTAACGCTTCGGTCTTCCCGCTGTAGGCAGCGCCCAGGGCACGGCACGCGTCGGCGGCGATCCGGGTGCCCCGGTCGCCGGTCTCGTTCGCGTGCTGTACAGCGGTGTCCAGGTAGGCCGCCGACTCGTCGTACGCCCGCTGAATCATGCGCACGGTCGCAAGCTCCAGCCGCAGCGGGTTGGCCACGCCGCTGCTCCGGGGCCACGTGGCCAGTTCCGTCTCCAGGACCGCTCGTGCCTCACTGATGCTGCCCAGAATCCGCTCGACCTTCGCCTGCAGAGCCACCACGCCCACCCACCGGCTGCGCTGGTCGGGCGGCAGCAGGCCCAACGCCTCCTTGAGAGCCGCTCGAAAGCCCACAAGGTCGCCGGTCAGCCCCAGGGCGCGGGCAAGCGCCAGCAGCACGCCGAGCCGTGGTTCCCCCGATCCGGCATCCGCGGGCTTCAGCAGCCGTAACGCGGCTGTCAGCCACGACGCGGCGGTCGCCGGCACCGAGTACATGGTGTGCTCTGCAGCCTCGCGAAGCAGGTGAACCGCGTCCAGATCGCCGGCCTCGGCCGACCGTGCGACATAGGGGGCCCGTTCCACCGGGCCGGCCCCGGCCTCGCGCAGTGCCCGGTCGGCCCTGGCGTGCGCGGCCAGCCACCAGCCGGGCGGCGATTCACCCGAGATCAACTCCCGCAGAAGCGGATGCCGGAACTCCAGCATCCGGCCGGACGGTTCGCCCCGGCGGACCAGATCCATTTCGGCCAGGACGTCAAGCGCCTCCAGGGTCGGCCCGAGTGCCAGGTCCGCAACCGGCGAGAGCAGGTTCGGATCGAACGGGTCGCCGAGCACTGCGGCCGCCCTCAGCACCGACAGCTGCTCCGGATTGAGCAGCGCCACTTCCCTGACCAGCGCCGCCCGCAGGGAACCCGGAAGGTCGACGAACTGGCCCGGGCAGTGAGACGAGGATGGCGCCGGCGAGTCGGCCGTCAGCCGCGCAAGCACTTCGAGATAGAGGGGATTTCCGCCGCTGGTGGTGTACAGCCTGTCACGCTGCTCGGCCGCCAGTTCCGTGCCGAGAATGAGGTCTCCGGCACCCCGGTCGAGGGGCGCGAGCCTCAGTCGCTCCATCCGGTAGCCGTCGACCGTCTCCGGAAAGCATGCCAGCAGCCGCGGCCGGGCCTGCCTCGGCCGATACGAACAAGCAAGGACAGTGGGCACCGCAGGAGGATTGCGGAGCAGGTAGTGCAGCAGCTCGAGCGTGCCGTCATCCGCCCAGTGCAGGTCGTCGAGACACAGCAGGACGCCGCCGTCCCCGCCTGCGCTCTCCAGCAGTCGGCTCACCGCGCCGAACAGCCGGAACCGTTCGACGTCGAGCAGCTGCGGGGTGCGGTGGACGGACATCGAGGACCTTGCCATCACCAGATCCAGCAGCGCCCGGGTCTCCTCGTCCACTGCGGGCTCTGCCCGGCTTGGCGCCTGTTCCAGGCGGGTACGCAGCGACTCGACGACGGCCCCGAACGGGCGCTCCTGCTCGTATTCCGAGGCCCGGCCCGACAGTACGGTCACCTCGGTGGCGCGGGCATGCGAGGCGATCTCCGCAAGCAGCCTGGACTTGCCCAGCCCCGGGTCCCCGGTGATCTCGACGACCGTCGAACTGCCGTGGGCGCAGGCGTCGAGGGCTGCGCACAGCCGCGTCACCTCCCAGTCCCGGTCCACAAGCGGCGTCGCCTGCCTTCGCGGTGGGCGTGAGCCGTCGCGAGGACTGGGCGGCCCACTCATGGCGTCAGGGTTGTTCCGCATCGCAACAGGAGACACGCAGTTCGCGCTCTGGGGAATAGCTTCAGGCGCCACAGCAAGGTTGTTGGAAGGTTGGTCGTCACACATGTCCCCGTCCGCCCGGGTCGCACGGGCTCCCGGACCGGAGCGCGGCTCACGTGGACAGCGACCTGAGGGCGCGCAGGTCGGCGGCGGTCGGATAACGCCAGACGAGGTAGCCGAGGGGGACTCCCGTTCGGTCGGCCAGCCACTCGTGGTTGAGCTCGGTGGGGCCGGCCTGCTGGGCGGCATCGACCAGCAGCCGGGTGCGGCGAGTGTCTCGGTCCGATGCGATGACGCGATGGTCGCGCGGCGTCTTACGCCGAGCGTTCCAGCGCCGATACCTAGTGCCTCGGAACTTCATGCCGGGGAGTCAAGCGCGCCGCTGTTGCTCTGGGGTCACTCACTGGTTGCGGGTCCTTTGCGCTGGCCCTGGCGCTTCGGGGGAGGATTGGAGGAGGCATGCCGTGGCCCTTCGTCGACGTCCTCAGGCGCGCCGGCGGGGATGCACATCGCAGCACCGCAACGGCGTAATCAAGACGTCACCGCCGGCTCGTTCGCCCGCAATCGGGATCCGTCGCACTAGTCCTTGACCCACCCGTTCCCGCCGTGCCGCAGGAGCAGACAGATGGACTCGACCTTGACCAGCACCCTCCTCCGCGTGCCGTTTGCTGCGCGACTGAGGCTTCGTCGATATTCGGACAGATCAGCGCCCAAGCAGGTGGGGCTCATCGAGGGACGCGTCGAGCATGGCGACCGGCGGGGCCGCGAGCTCGGCTTCCCCACCGCCAACATCGTGCTGGGCGAGGCGAGTACGAGCGACGGTGTGTGGGCTGGGCTCGTGCAGCTGCCCGACGGCGACACGTACGGCGCAGCCGTGTCGGTCGGCCGGCGAGCCACCTTCTACGGTCGCGACGGGATCCGCCTCCTCGAAGCACACCTGTTGGACTTCTCCGGCGACCTCTACGGTCAGTGGCTGCGGGTCTGTCTCGATCACAGGATTCGACCGCAGCGCCGCTTCTCCGACATCGAAGCGCTGGTGAAGCAGATGCACCAGGACATCGCCGACGCCCGGCACTGGCTGCATTCGAACGCCCGCCTGCGAGTCTCCAACGGCATCGCCGACCAGCCCTGAGGGGCGACCCGGCTGTCCCGATGGCCACTGATGGCGCAATGCGCACGTCGCATCTGAGGACGATTGAGGCAACACTCCCATGCTTCCATGATCAGGCTGGATGGCCGCCGCTTCGAAGGGGGTTTCCTCGTGCAGATGATCTGTTGCCTCGTCACGCCGCAGAACCGTGGCGGTCGGCGTTGACGACCCACCCTGTCGGGCCGGTGCGCCCGGAGACGCTGTACCAACGGCACCGCCAGACTCCGGACCGGCTGAACAACTCGATGCGCAGGGCCTACGACCTCCTACGTTCCTCCCTCCAGAGCAGCTGCGAGAGCCAGTACCTGGTCGAGGGGGAGCTGACCGGCGCCTTGTCGGCGAGCCGCAACACGGTGCGCGCGGTGCTGCAGCTCCTGGCCAAGGACGGTCTGGTCACGCGCAGCCCGAAGCGGGGCACGCGCTCTGCCCGCGTGACGACCTTGCGGATCAACCACATCGCCCCCGTGGAGGCGTTCGGCGGCGAGAGGGCCATCCACACCCAGCTCCGTGCCCTGGAGTACCAGACGCTGGGCTGCCCGGGCCTGGTGCGTGAGCGACTGCAGCTCGTGGGGGACTGGACCGTGCTCATGATGGAGTCGCTCCTCCTCCAGCACGAGATGGTGCTGGGCATCTCGGTGAGCTACGTCGCGCTGAGCCCCGAGGAGTCCCGAGGCGTCGTTGTCGACGAACCGGACGCGATCTTGTTCCTGGAGAAGCACTCTGACGTCAGGATCCGCGGAAGCAAGTCGACGACGATCGGTGCGATCGCAGCCGACGAGCAGTCCGCGTGGTTGGTGGGTGTGGAGGTCGGAGCGCCCATGCTCTTCTTGGAGGACGTCCTGGAGGACGAGCAGGGCCAGCCCAGGGCGCTGTCGCAGTTCCGACTGCGCAGCGACCTGATCGCCTTCCAGACCCACGCCGTCCGATCGACCTGACACACGCCGATCAGCCTGCCGGCGGACAGCCCACGACCTCACCCGGCAGCCCGCCCGGCCGTTGCGACCCGGCCCGACCGGGCGTCGTGTCCAGCCCTTCACTCCTGGCTGTGGGCGGCACTCGTCACCATCGCCGCCCACAGCGCCGCATAGTGGCCCCCCAGCTTGAGGAGCTCGTCGTGGGAGCCGTCCTCGACGATCAGCCCGTTGTCCACGACCAAGATGCGCTGGGAGGCTCGTGCCGTCTGGAGCCGATGCGCGATCAGCAGCGTCGTACGTCCCCTCGCGGCAAGTCCCATCGCTCGCTGGACGCGTGCCTCGGTGGCGAGGTCCAGGTTGGCCGTAGCCTCGTCGAGCAGCAGGATCGCGGGGTCGACGAGGAGTGCCCGCGCCAGGCTCAACAGCTGGCGTTGGCCGGCCGACAGTGACCGGCCCTGCTCGCTCACCGGGGTGTGGTAGCCGAGCGGCAGCTCGGCGATGAACGCGTGTGCCCCCACTGCGCGCGCGGCCCGCTCCACGAGGAGGTCGGGCGCCTCGGGTTTCCCGTAGGCGATGTTGGAACGGATCGTCCCCGAGAAGAGGAAGGGTTCCTGGGGGACGAACCCGAGCTGGTGGCGGTAGGCCGCCAGGTCGAGCTGTCTGATCGGGATGCCGTCGAGGCTCACCGTGCCCGCGGAGGCGTCGTAGAACCGGGCCACCAGCTTGACCAGGGTCGACTTGCCTGCACCGGTGGTGCCGACCAGAGCGACGACCTGCCCGGGCGGGATCTCGAGGCTCACGTCGTCCATCGCGACCAGGCCCGTGCTCTCGTAGGCGAACGTCACGTGGTCCAGGGAGATCCTGCCGGACAGGCGCCCCGGGACGACGGGGTCCTCGGCGAGCGGGGTGCCCGTCGGCGTCTGCAGGAGCTCTCGCAGCTGGACGACCGCGACCTTCGCCTGTAGCCATTGGTCGAAGACGAGGGACAGCTGCTGGATCGGCGTGAAGAACTGGTCGAGGTAGAGCAGAAACGCAATCAGCAGCCCGTAGGACAGGTCACCTTCGATGACACGCGGGGCGCCGACCGCGAGCGCGATGGCCTTGGCGACGGTGCTCAGCAGCTGGAGGAGCGGGAAGAACCGGGCGATCAGCTCGGCCGAGCGGATCCGGGCTTCGCAGTAGGAGTCGGCCAGCGTCGTGAACCGCGCTTCGTTCGCCCGCTGCCGGCAGTAGGCCTGGCTCACCGCGACGCCGGCGAGGCTCTCCTGCATGTTGGCGTAGAGCACCGACACGCGGTGGCGCGCGGTCAGGTATGTCTTGCCCGAAGCGGAGCGGAACCACAGTGTCGTGACCACCAGGATCGGCAGCACCGCCGAGACGGCGAGGGCGAGTTGGACGTCGAAGATGACGAGGGCAACGGCGATACCGGCGCACGACAGCAGACTCACCATCGCGGTCAGCAGCCCCTGCTGCAACAGCTGGGCGAAGGCCTCGACGTCGGAGGTCATCCGGGTCATGATCGTGCCGGCCATGTGCTGCTCGTAGTAGTTGAGCGAGAGTCGTTGCAGGTGCGCGAGCGTACGCACCCGCAGCCCGAACAGCATGCGCTCGGCAGTGCGCTGGGCGGAGTAGATCATCACCCTGCTGTTGACCCAGATGACGCCTTGGATGGCCAGGAGGACAACACAGACCCAGGCCAGCATCTGGCGGGAGTGCTGGAGGACGCCGTGGTCGATGCCGAACTTGATCAGTACGGGCGTCGCGATCCACGACACGGCGTCGACGACCACCATGACCGAGACCAGCAACAGCGGCCTGGTGAAGGACCGGAAGACGCTCCCGATGGAGAACCGGTCGTGTGGCGCGACTGCCTCTGCGAGGTCGATGTCGGGCTCGCCGCGCAGCTCGGGGAGGCGCTCCACGGCCTGGAGCAGCGTGGGCGACACCGTGGCCAAACCGGCGAGGGTCGAGGTGTCGCCACTCATACCGGGGCCGTGCGAGCCGGACGCCGCCCGCGTGGCGGCCTCGCTGGTGTGGCTGCTGATCTTGGGCGCGCCCAGCCGTGACACGTCCTCCGGCCAGGCGGCGGGGTCCAGCTCGGTGACCGGTTCCTCGGGCCCTGCCTCGAAGTCCGCGTCGGGTCCGGTCAGGAGCTCACGGAAGAGCTGGGATCTCTCGAGCAGTTCTTCGGTGGTCCCGGCGTCGACGATCCGGCCGTGGTCGAGCACGATGACCCGATCCGCCAGAAGAAGGGTCGAGTGCCGGTGGGCGATCAGCACGGTCGTCCGATGGGCGAGGACCTCCCCCAGCAAGCGGTGGATGGCGTGCTCCGTCCGCGCGTCGATGGCCGACGTGGCGTCGTCAAGGATCAGCACCTGGGGGTTGGTCAGCGCCGCTCGGGCGAGCGCGAGTCGTTGCCGTTGCCCGCCTGACAGGGTGAAGCCGCGTTCGCCCACGACGGTGTCGTAGCCGTCGGGGAGCCCGGCGATGAAGCCGTGCGCATGGGCTGCGACCGCCGCGTGCTCCACCTCGTCGGTGGTGGCCGTCGGCCTGCCGAACGCAATGTTGTCGCGGATCGTCGTCGAGAAGAGGAAGCCTTCCTCGAACACGATCCCGACCGCGGCACGCAGCGAGGCCAGGCTGTAGTCGCGGATGTCGCGGCCGTCGATGCGCACCACTCCCGACGTGGGGTCGTGGAACCGGGCGATGAGGTGGGCCAGGGTGGACTTCCCCGAACCCGAGGCCCCCACGACGGCGATCCGCTCTCCCGGGTTCACCCGCAGCGAGATGTCGTGCAATACCAAGTCGCCACCGGGGTAACGGAAGTCGACATGGTCGAGTTCGAGCAGGCCTGCGGGGTTCTCCAGCGGGACGGCGTGGGGACGCTCCTGCACGCGTGATTGCGTCGACAGCAGCTCGACGACCCGCTGGGCGCCGGCTCGCGCCTGCTGGCTGGTGGCCATCAGGCCGGACAGGAAGCGCACCGGGGCAACCAGCTGCAGGACGTAGCTGGAGAAGGCGAGGAACACGCCGAGTGAGACCTGGTCCTCCATGACGAGCCAGCCCCCGAAGCCGAGGATGGCCAGCTGGGTGAGACCGGGGATGGCATCCAGGCCGGCGCCGAACACCGCGTTGATCCTCGCGGTGCGCAGCCGGGACTGGAAAAGCTTGCGCGCCTCGTCGTTGAGCGATGCCTGCTCCTGCTCCTCCTGCCCGAAAGCCTTGACGACCCGGACTCCGGTGACCGCCTCCTCCACGACCCCGGCCACGCTGCCCTGGAACCGCTGGTCCATCCAGCTCGCGGGGAACGACCGGCTACGGAACCTCATGGCCACACCGAGGAACACGGGTACGGCCACCAGCATCACTGCTGCCAGGAGGGGGGAGAGGTAGACCATCACGGCCAGCGACACGATGAGCAAGGTGATGTTGCCGTACGCCAGGCCCATCTGCTGGAGGAACATCTGGATCAGGGTGAGGTCCGATGTCGCCCGGGACATCACGTCCCCGACACGCAACTCGTCGCGCCGCGAGGCGTCCAGGTACTGCATGTGCCGGTGCAGCTTGATCTGCAGGTCCCGCTGGACGCGCACGGCGGCTCTCCCGCCGATCGTGCGGCGCAGGTAGTTCGCCACGAAGCCGGCGAGTCCGGCGACGAGCAGGATCACGATCCAGACGGCTCTCGAACGCCTCTCGGAGAGGATCGTGTCGTCGAGAACGACCTGCTGGATCAGCGGGATGAGGCCCATCAGGCCCATCGCGACGACGGCGAACCCGACGCCGAGCCAGATACGCAAGCGCTCCTGCCGGTCGAGCACGGGTGCCAGCAGTCGGAGGGTCCCGCGCGCGTACACCGGACGGTACTGGGTGGCCACCTCCACGTCGGGCTCGAGGGAGTCTGCATCGCGGATGTCGAGTGGAGTGGTCATGGGCACATGAGAAGGGGCGCGGATTTCCGCGCCCCTTCTCATGCATTGCCGGCCGATTGCGCCTCAGACGGCGATCCGCGGATCTGTTGCGGCTTGGAGGACGTCGACGACGATGTTGGCCACCACGTAGAGGAGGCCGACGACCAGCGTGATTCCGGCGATGGTGTTGAAGTCTCCCTTGCCGATCGACTGTGAGATGTACAGGCCGATCCCGGGTCTGGCAAAGATCGCCTCGACCAGGATGCAGTTCCCGATCATCCCGGCGAGCTGCAGTCCCATCAATGCGAGCACCGGGCCGAGGGCGTTGCGGAGTGCGTGCTTGATGAGGATCTGATTCCCGCTCAGGCCCTTGGCCCTGGCAGTACGGGTGTACTCCGCTCGGAGGGTGCCCTCCAGGCTGCTCCTCAGGACACGACCAACGGCCACCGCAGGTGCGATCGCGATGCACAACGCCGGCAGGATGAGATGTTTCAGGCCGTCGAGGAACAGGCCCGGCCGACCAGCCACCAGGCTGTCCACCAGGAGGAAGCCGGTCGGGCCGGACGGCGCGTCGTACGCCGATGTCCGGCCGGTGACCGGCAGAAGGTCGAGCCAGCGGTAGAAGACCAGCATCGCGATCAGGCAGGCCAGGAACACGGGCACCGACGCGCCAGAGATCATCACCACCCGCAGCACCCCCGATCCGCGCCACCGCTGTGCCGTGGCCAACCCCAGGAAGAACCCGATCACGGCGATCAGTACGAGTGCCATGAACACGAGCTCCAGCGTGACCGGCAGGAACTTCACGATGTCCGACGCGACGAGCGAGCGCGTCACCGTCGAGGTCCCGAGGTCACCCTGCACTGCATTGCCCAGGTAGTTGAAGAACTGCACCGGCACCGGCTTGTCGAGTCCCAGTTGCCGGCGGGCGGCTTCGTACACCTCCGGCGGTGCCTTCTCCCCGACCAGGGCCACGACGGGGTCGACCGGCGCCACCTTCTGCAGGACGAAGACCAGCAGGACTAGTGCGATCAGGACGGGAAGCGCTCCAAGGAGCCGACGCCCCAAGGTCATCAGCATGATGTCACCTCACGTTGGCCTGCCCGGTCAGCGGTCACGGATGCGGTCCCTGAGTGCGTCGCCGGCGAAGTTGCTCACGATGGCGATCAGGGCGACGGCCGCAGCAGGGAACACGGGGATCCACCACGCACTGAAGATGTTGGTCATGCCTTGGGCACTCATAGCCCCCAGCTCCGGCGCAGGTTGTGGCGCACCCAGACCGAGGAACGAGAGGCTCGAGAGCATCAGCACCAGCGCTGACACGTCCAGGCTCGCAGTGACGATGGTGACCGGGATGGCTCCGGGGAGCAGGTGTCTGGTGAGCCGGCGCACCGGTCCGGCCCCCGAGATCTTGGCCGCCTCCATGTGGGGAGAGGCTCGCAGCTTGCGTACCTCGGCGCGGATGATGCGCGTGTACAACGGCCACCACACGATCGAGATGCCGACGAGGGTGTGGAAGTAGGACGGGCCGAGGGCCGCGACCACCGCGACCGCCAGGATCGGCCCGGGCAGCGCCAGGAACACGTCGGTGATCCGCATCAGGATGTTGTCGACGATGCCGCCGACAGCCCCGGCGACGAGACCGACCAGCCCACCGAAGACGACACCGGAGGCGACGACCGCCAGGGCGCCCCACCAGCTCGTGGACATCCCGACGAGAACGCGACTGAGCACGTCACGTCCCACTGTGTCGGTCCCGAGGAGAAAGCCGGATCCGGGCGCGGACATCGGTGCCCCGGCCGGCACCAGGGGGTCATAGGGCGCGATGGCTTCGGCGAAGATCGCGATGAAGAACATCGCCGCCAGCGCGGCGAAGGCGACCCAGCCGGCCACCGGCGTGCCGTGGAAATACTGTCTGAGGCCTTGACCGAACCTGGTCCCGACCGGGACCAGATCTTTGGCGACGTAGGGCTCAGCAATGGCCATGACTCCTCCTTTTCCTGCTCGTCCTCGACCCTGCGGTCACGGGCTCCTGTTGGGATCCATCGGGAACAAGTCCACCTCTCGGTGGTGGCATTGACAGTGCAATCACGTTGCTGGTTCATTGCGCGCGAATCGCGCGCGTTTCACGCAGGGGACTCGACCCGGCCAGCACTGCCGCGCACAGCAGGACGAGCCCTCCGCCGACCACGCACCCCGTCGCCCCCAGCACCCCGAAGAGCATGCTGACGCTGCCCGAGCCGCTGAACGAGCCCACCCCGCAGGCGATCCGGTACGTGGCCACGGCGATCGACGGGTCCGGGCTGGTGGCGACGACCAGCACCGGCGGTGCTGCCAGAGCGACTCCGTCGACGAGCCCGAACAGCACAGCCGCGGCGAGGAAACCACTGAGCGAATGTGCGGCGAGCAGCGCGCCCAGGGCGATCACACCGAGCCCGAACGACCACACGAGCGCTCGAGCAGGGGGGACCTTCTCGAACAGCGTGCCCGAGGTGCCGAGGATCACGATCTCCACCATGGAGAGCACGCCCAGGGAGATTCCGATGCCGGCGGCGGTGAGACCCGCTGCGTCCCCGATCAGCGGGAAAGCGGTGTTTTCGATCCCACTGCGCAGGTAGTTGCCGAAGAGCCCCAGCGCGAGCGCGACGCGGACCGCTCGGCGGACCCCGAGTCGGGGCAGACCGATACGGGGTCTGCCGAGCTCGTCCGAGGCCGGCAGGCGCGGTAGCAGCAGGACCACCAGCGCGCCCGCCGCCAGGCCCGCTCCGCAGCAGACCGCGAAGGCGAGCCGGTAGCCATCGACCCCCGCGAGCTGTGTGGCCAAGATGCCGCCGACCGGGGCGCCGACGGAGCCGCCGAGCATCTGCAGGCTCGCGTTCGAGCCGAGAGCGCGGTGCGGGCGAGCGCGCATCCGCACTGTCACCTGCAGCGCTGCGCCGGCGACCACCGCGCTGGCGATGCCCTGGACGACCCGGGCGGCGATCAGCTCCGGCGCGCGGTCAGCCAGCCCGTAACAGGCCTCGCTGACCGCGAAGAGCACCATCCCGACCACGGCGGTTGAGCGAGCGTCGATCCGGGTGACGACCCGAGTTCCCAGGACGTCGACCAGGATCAGCCCGGCCGCAGAGCTCACGATGAAGACTGTGACGAGGACCGGGCTGAGTCCCAGCTTGATCGCGTAGAGCAGCTCGATCGGCGCGGTCATGGCCATGACGAACCCGACCAGGACCATCGTCAGCGAATGCCCGGCCGACTCCCGGAACCGGGCGAGCGCGCTGTCGGCCGCGTACGCCGGCACGATCAACGCCGGCCGTGGGACGTGTGTGGTGTGGTCAACGCCCGCCTCGATCAGAACTCACGGAGGGTCTCGCGCAGGGTGGACTTGGTGTACTCGGTGCGAGTGAGGCCCAGGCGCTGCAGCGCGGGCATCAGGCCGTCACAGATGGCGTTGATGTAGTTGCGGGACAGGTCCCAGCCGGGCTTGCTGATCAGGAAGCCGTCGCCGCCGACCTCCTCCATCGCCTCGCCCATCTTCTTGGCGACCTGCTCCGGAGTGCCCACCAGCTCCAGACCCCGCTTGGCGCGGTGCAGCACCAACTCGCGCAGGGTCTTGGGGCCGGGGGTGCCGTCGCCCCGCATGAAGTACTCCAGGGATCCGCGCTCGCCGTTGGTGGTCAGGCCCTCGGGGAGCGGCTCGTCCAGGTCGAACTGCTTGAAGTCGATCTCGGTGTTGGACGAGATGCTCACCAGTGACTTCTCGATGTACGACGGGTGGTTGAGAACCCGCTCGACCTCGGCGCGGGCTTCGGCTTCGGTGGCGGCGATGGTGGGGGAGACGACGAAGAGGAGCTTGATCTCGTCGGGGTTGCGGCCGGCGGCTTCGGCGCGGGCGCGGATGTCGTCGCGGTACTCCTTCATGCCTTCGACGCCGGTGCCGACCGCGATGATCGCGTCGGCGGCACCCGCGGCGAAGGCACGCCCGCGGGGGGAGGCTCCTGCCTGGAGGAACGTGGGGCGGTGCTGGGGTGAGGGCACGGTGTTGAGGGGGCCGCGGGACTTGAAGTACTTGCCGTCGAAGTCGATGGTGCGGACTTTGCGGTAGTCGGCGTAGGTGTTGGTCTGGCGGTCCGTGACGACCGCGTCGGCCTCCCAGGAGTCCCACAGCTGGGTGACGACGTCGAAGTACTCCTCGGCGACGTTGTAGCGCTCGTCGTGCTCGGGGAGTCCTTCGAGTCCGAAGTTCTGGGCGGCGCGGTCCTCGGCGGAGGAGACGATGTTCCAGCCGAACCGGCCCTGGGCGATCGAGTCGACGGTGGAGCAGGCGCGGGCCAGCAGGTACGGCGGGTAGAACGAGGTCGACATGGTCGCCACCACGCCCATTTTGGATGTGTTGGCGGCGACCAGAACGGCCAGCGGGACCGGGTCCTGCTTGGGCGCGAACGCCGAGTGTTTCAACGCGCCTTCCATGGTGCCGCCGTACGCGTCGGCCACCATGACGGTGTCCTCGATCATGATCAGGTCGAAGCAGGCCCGCTCCATCGACCGGGCCATGTCGACGTAGAACTTGCCGTTGGCCCAGTCCTTCACGTCCGGCGAGGCCCACTCGCTGTCCCAGTCCGGCGGGATGAAATTCATGAACCAACCCATGTGGAACTTCTTCGGCATGATGTCTCCTACTCGGTCGTCGCGCGGTGTTCTCTCGGAAGTCCTGGGAGGTCTGCAGTGGGTTCAGAACTCGCGGAGCGTGTCGCGCAGGGTGGCCTCGGTGTACTCGGTGCGGGTCAGCCCACGTCGTTGGAGCTCGGGGACCAGGCCGTCGCAGATCTCGGTGATGTACTGGCGCGTCAGGCCCCTGCGGTGGATGAGGAAGCCGTCGCCGCCGACCTGCTCCATCACGTCTTGCATCTGGTCGGCGACCTGTCCGGGAGTCCCAATGAACTCCAGGCCGAACGAGCTCGCTGCGATCGCGAGCTGACGCAGGGTCTTGGGGCCGGGGGTGCCGTCGCCTCGCATGAAGTGCTCGAGGGATCCGCGTTCGCCGTTGGTGGTCAGGCCCTCGGGGAGCGGCTCGTCCAGGTCGAACTGCTTGAAGTCGATCTCGGTGTTGGACGAGATGCCCACGAGCGCCTTCTCCACGAACCGGTCCGACTCGCCGAAGCGTTGATGAGCGGCGATCGCTTCGGCTTCGGTGGCGGCGATGGTGGGGGAGACGACGAAGAGGAGCTTGATCTCGTCGGGGTTGCGGCCGGCTGCTTCGGCGCGGGCGCGGATGTCGTCGCGGTACTCCTTCATGCCTTCGACGCCGGTGCCGACCGCGATGATCGCGTCGGCGGCACCCGCGGCGAAGGCACGCCCCCGGGGGGAGGCTCCTGCCTGGAGGAACGTGGGGCGGTGCTGGGGTGAGGGCACGGTGTTGAGGGGGCCGCGGGACTTGAAGTACTTGCCGTCGAAGTCGATGGTGCGGACCTTGCGGTAGTCCGCGTAGGTGTTGGTCTGGCGGTCCGTGACGACCGCGTCGGCCTCCCAGGAGTCCCACAGCTGGGTGACGACGTCGAAGTACTCCTCGGCGACGTTGTAGCGCTCGTCGTGCTCGGGGAGTCCTTCGAGTCCGAAGTTCTGGGCGGCGCGGTCCTCGGCGGAGGAGACGATGTTCCAGCCGAACCGGCCCTGGGCGATCGAGTCGACGGTGGAGCAGGCGCGGGCCAGCAGGTACGGCGGGTAGAACGAGGTCGACATCGTCGCCACCACGCCCATCCTGGACGTGTTGGCGGCGACCAGAACGGCCAGCGGGACCGGGTCCTGCTTGGGCGCGAAGACGGCGTTCTTGAGCGACCCCTCCATCGTGCCGCCGTACGCATCGGCCACCATGACGGTGTCCTCGATCATCATGAAGTCGAAGCAGGCCCGCTCCATCGACCGGGCCATGTCGACGTGGAACTTGCCGTTGGCCCAGTCCGTCACGTCCGGCGAGGCCCACTCGGACTGCCAGTCCGGCGGCGTGAAGTTCATGAACCAACCCAGGTGGAACATCTGCGTCATGTGCGTCTGCCTGCCTCTCCTGTTGTCTCCGCCGCGGACGGCATCGCCAAGGCTGTTCGGCACCGCGCCATTGCGTGCCTCGGTCCGTGGTGACCTCATGACATCCGGCGTCGATGTCACGTCGAAGGCGCCGTGATAGCGCATGCATTGCGCCGCTGCGACCGTGGTTCGCCTCTCGGGTCGACGGGGTGATGCACGCCCAGTCATCCCTCGTTCGCGGGGAGCATGGTGAGATGACACGAGGCGGCCCGACCCCCGCGGCCGTCGATGGAGTAGAGGAATGGCGCCTCGGTGGAGCATCGGTCGATCCGCTCGCGGCAGCGCGGGTGGAACGAGCAACCCGACGGCACGGAAAGCGGGCTTGCCGGCTCCCCCGGCAGTCGCACGGGCGCGGCCCCGGGGGTGGGGATCGCGGCGAGCAAGGCTTTGGTGTACGGGTGCTTGGGGGAGGTGATGACATCCTCGGTCGGCCCCAGCTCGACGATCTGTCCGAGGTACATCACCGCCGTGCGGTCGGAGATGAAGCGCGCAGCGGCCAAATCATGGGTGACGAACATGACGGCCATCCCGAGCTCGCGCCGCAGGTCTTGAAGCAGGTTGAGCACGGACGCGGCCAAGGAGGCGTCCAGAGCCGAGGTGGGCTCGTCGCACAGCAGCAGCTTCGGAGGGACGATGACGGCCCTGGCGAACGCGACCCGCTGGCGCTGACCTCCCGAGAGCAGGCCCGCCTTGATGCCGGCCACGTCCGGGGGAAGCCCTACCTGGCGCAGTGCCCGTTCGACCAGCTCCCGGCGGTCTGCCCTGCTGGTCTGCTTGATCAGTCGCTCGCCCACGACCTCGCCCACCGTCAGCCAGGGCGTGAGCGAGGCACCGGCGTCCTGGAACACCATTTGGGGCTGGCCGCCGAGTCTCTCGACGGTCCCGCTGTCCGGCGCCATCAGCCCTGCGACGACACGGAGCAACGTCGACTTGCCCGACCCGGATTCGCCCACAACGGCCATCGACTCGCCGGGAGCGATCTCGAGGATCACATTGCGCAGCGCATGGAGCTGGTCCTTCTTGAGCAGCCCGTGCCTGACCGTGAACCGCTTGTCGATGCCGTTGATCCGCAGCGCGGGAGCGTCGTCGTCGACCTCGGCCATGGGTCGGAACGACGGCGCGGCGGCGAGTATCGCCTCTTGGCTCGTCGCTCCGGGCACGATGCAGGCTGCGACACCCGAGTGCGTGGATGCACGGGTCAGCACCGGCAGCGTTTCGGCGCACTCATTGGTCGCCGCCGAGCACCGGGGGGCGAAGGCGCAACCACGCGGATGTGCCCGAGGGTCGGGAGGTTCACCCGGGAGCGCCGGGATCTGCCGGCCGGTCGGCAGGTCGAGATCCAGCCGGGCGTTCAGCAGGCCCACGGTGTAGGGGTGTGAGGGGGCTCGCAGGACCTCGTCCTTCTTCCCGACCTCGGCCACCCGACCGCTGTACATGACCGCGATCCGGTCCGCCACCTGGGAGGCCACGCCAATGTCGTGAGTGACCAGGACGAAGGATGTGCCGAGCTCGTCGCAGAGGTCGCGGATGAGCGCGAGGACCTGAGCCTGCACCGTCACGTCGAGTGCCGTGGTGGGCTCGTCTGCGATCACCAGGTCGGGCTTGCCGGCGACCGCCATGGCGATCATCACGCGCTGCCTGAGCCCACCCGACAGCTCGTGGGGGAACGCCTTCATTCGCCGCCCGGGGTCCGGGATCCCGACGAGGTCGAGAAGCCGCAGCGCCTCCTCCTCGGACCCGGCCGCCTCCACCACCTGGCGACCGACGCGCATCGTGGGATTGAGCGAGGTCATGGGGTCCTGGAACACCGCGCCGAGGTGCAGCTTGCGCATGCGGCGCCGCTCCTCGTCCGACGCGGACACCATGTCGACGCCGCACACCTCGGCCTTTCCGGTGACCACGGGCATCGGGTCGCCCGCGAGCAGCCCGAGGAGGGCCAGACTCATCACGCTCTTGCCGGAGCCGGACTCACCGACGACGGCGAGGATCTCGCCGGGGTGGATGTCGAGGGTGACGCCGCGCAGCGAGTGGACGGCCACCCCGCGGCGCTTGAAGGTGACCGTGAGGTCCTCCACCCGAGCGCGTGTTGCGGTGAGTGGTTCGGCGAGCGCTGCGGCGCTGCCCGAATAAGTGCTGGTGCTGGTCATCGTTCATGCCTTCCTCAACCTGTTGGCGGTGACGATGGAGGTGAGGCAGGAGTCCTGCTCCAGCCCCTCCAGGTACGTGTGCACGTGAGGCGCCGCTGCCGGCTCAGACCCGTTTGATCTTGGCCGAGTTGAAGATGTAGGGGAGATACGAATCGAGCTCGACCCCGCTGACGCCGGAGTGGGTGACGAAGTTCTGCGGGATACGGCACAACGGGACCCACAAGGCTTCGTCTGCGATGATCTTGGTGATCCGCAGGTAGACGTCGTTGGTCTTGTCCTCGGTGCCCTTGGTGATCGCCTCGTCCATGAGCGCGTCCACCTTGGGGTTGCTGTACTGGTACGCGTTCAAGGGTTTCGCGCCGGTGCGCAGGAAGATCCGCAGCGCGGTGTCCAGGTGCAGCGCGTCACCCCCCATCGTTCCCAGGATCATGTCCGGCCGCTTGGCAGCGGGCTGATTGCACAGGTCGAACCACTCCGCCGAGGGCATCGCCCGGATGGTGATCTTCAGCCCGGTCGGGGCGAGCTGGGACTGGATGAGCTCGGCCATCTGCTGGGCCGGTGCGCCGTTGGACGACACCCAGGCGAAGTCGACCTTCTTGTCCGACAGCGAGGCGACCTTCTTGGTCAGCGGACCGAGGTCGACCTCCGGGGCGAAGGGCGCAAGCCCGTCGGGGAACATGTTCTCCGGCCAGAAGTTCTGCTGGACCGTGGTGAGCCCCTGGAAGGACGTCTTGACGGCCGTGGCGCGGTCGATGGCGGTCATCATCGCCTGCCGCAGGGACTTGTCGCTGAACAGTCCCGCGTCAGGGTTCATGTAGAGCGACATCATCGATGCGCCGGTGGTCGTCGTGACCGAGAACTCCTTGCTCTTCCTGTACTTGAGCACGTCGGCGATGGCGAACCCATGGCTGACCAGGTCGAACGCACCCTGGTCCAATTGGAGCTTCTGGGTCGCGATCTCGGGGGTGACCTCGATCCGGATCGTCTTGAAGTAAGGCTGCTTGCCCCAGTAGCCGTCGAATCTTTCCAGGACGTAGTGGCTTGCCGGCACGAACTGCTTCATGACGTAGGGGCCGGTGCCAGCGTCGTGGGTCTTGAGCCACTTCTGGGCCAGGTCGCCGCTCGCCGCGTGCTTGGCGACCGCCGTGGGGCTGGTCGCCAGCATCTTCCACGGGCAGGCCGCGTAGTGGAGGAAGGCGTTGTTGGGCTCCTTGAGCTTGACGACGAGGGTGGTCGCATCCTTCGCCTCGGCCTTCTCCATCCCTTTCACCATGTAGGCCGGCCCCTGGTTGACCGCGGCCCGACGCTTGAAGCTCTTCACCCACGCCTCGGCGTCGGCGGGTGTCCCGTCGTGAAATTTCACGCCCGGCTTCAGCAGGAAGGTGTAGGTCAGCTGGTCCTCGGACACCGTCCAGGATTCCGCCAGCTGCGGGATTATCTCGGCAGTACCGGACTTGTAGGTGACGAGGCCGTCGTAGCACGCGAGCATGACCTGGACGCCCTCGCCCTCGTACATGATGTCCGGGTCGGGGACCTGCATGTCCTGCAGGAACGGCATGCGCAGGGTGAGGTTGCCCGCGCTGTCCTCGGTGGCCCCATCGCCACACGCCTGGAGCAGGCTCATCAGGCTGACGCTGCCGAGCGTGATGCCGCCTGCCTTGAGCAAGTTGCGACGGCTCAGCTGGATGCGCGGCTCCGGGCTGCGCTGGTCTTCGGTCTTGGTGGACATGGGTCCCTCCTGCGACGGGGGCTCAGAGAGCGCTTGGATAGTGCGGTGAGGAAGGAGTGGAGGCGTTGGGCCGGTCTCCACGCTGTTTGAGCAGGATCAAAGCGGCGGTGTGTGACACCGCAGCGTCGTCATCGTGGCTTTCCTATTGCGCCTGGTTCGTGACACATGAGGTCTGTGTAACGAAAGCCGCCGATGCCATGAGGGCGCCCGGATGAGCCAAAGGTATGGGCGTCACAACGGGGGCTCGGGCACGCCGTCTGTCTCGGCGGGCAGCCCCTGACCAGCGGTACTCAGGCCCCGGAAGAGGGGCGGAGGGCAGTCTCCGGGGCGGCTGACAGCAGGTCACGCAGGCGCAGCACGACCGTCAGCACCGCGGCCATCCCGACCAGGGAGGACAGCATCAGGGCGTTCCTCGTGCCGAGCAGCTCGGCACCCGCTCCGATCGCCACCATCCCGAGCGGCAGCGCGCCGATCGCGGTGCTGAGCACCCCGAGGGCGGCGCCGCGTTCGGTGTCGTGTGCGGACTCGATCGCGAGGAGACTCTGCATGGACCCGAACCCGCCCTGGCCCATCCCGGCCACGAACAAGGCGAGGAACGCGAGTCCGAACAGAGGCGCGGTGGAGAAGCAGAACAGGCCGACCAGAGCAACCATCGAGCCGACCGCGAAGACCAGCCCGTGCCGGTGGATGGGCCGGGTGCTCAGGACGATTCCGCAGAGGATCTGCCCGCAGCCCGCAGCGGCGCCCAGGGCGCCGGCCAGCACGGCGTCGGTGGAGAACTCATCGGCCACGAGAGGTACCAGCGGGATGTAGCCGAACATGAACAGGTTCATCGCCACGGTCACACCCAGAGTGGCCAACAGGCGCCTGCTGCGTCGGGCGAGCCCGATGCTGGCGGCGGCCTGCGCGGCGATCGACACGCGCGCATCGGGGTCGCGCGGGGTGGCGTAACGAGGACTGGGGACCAGCCACAGCAAGGCCGCTGAGATGCAGAGCAGCACGCCCATCCCTGCGAATCCCGCCCCCATGCCGACGTGGTCGATGAGCGCACCACCACCGAGCGTGCCGAACATGGCCGACCCCGCCTGTGCGGTGGACTCGATCGTCATCGCCTGCCCGCCGAATCGCGGACCGACGGTCTCGAAGATGAGGGGGCGCTGCGCGGTCATGTTCACCAAGCCGCCGATGCCCAGCGCGAACATGAAGGGGAAGGTCATCCAGATCTCGACCCGTCCGGACTGGACGAGTCCGAACATCGCGAACTCGATGGGGATCAGCACCAGTTGGACGCGACGGACGAGCTTGCGGCGATCCAGCCGGTCGCTGATCACCCCGGCCACGAAGCCACCGGCGAGCATCGGAGCGAAGATGAGCGCGCCGACAACCTGGTTGAGGATGGGCGAACCGGACAGCTGGACCAGCAGGTAACTCGTGGTGAACAGGCCTCCCCACCGCGTGGTGTGCCAGATGAAGGAGCTCACGCAGAGGTAGCGGTAGCCGGGGACCTGGAACAGCGCCCGCAACGAGTTCGACGGCGGGGGATCGGCCGGGTGCGGGGTGGATCGTGCTTCGTCCGTGGTCATCGGGCGTCCACCGCCCGTTGGATTTCCGCGCGTTCGACCGGGGATCGGGGCACCGCCCAGGACGCCGAGGTCACGTCAGAACTCGAGCAGGTTGTCGCGGAACATCTCGTGGGAGTACACGGCGCGCGTCAGCCCGCGCTTCTGCAGCTCGGGCACAAGCCCGTCGCAGATCTCGCTGATGGAGCGCCGCGTGAGGACGTCCTGGGTGAGCAGGAACCCGTCGCCGCCCACCGTAGCCATGACGTCACCCATCTGGTCGGCGACCTCGGACGGCGTTCCCAACAGCTCTACGCGCTGGCCGGCGCTGGTGGACGACTGCACGGCGACCTCGCGAAGAGTGCGTTCCCAGTTGTGTGCGACGAACTGCTGCAGCGAGCTCTGGTGGCCGTTGGTCACCATCAGGGACGCCAGGTCCTTGATCGGGGTGTCCAGGTCGAAGACGGAGAAGTCGATGTCCGTCGCGTAGCCCATTCCGGCGAGGCGCGTCACCGGGTTGGCTGCCGCCTCCTCCTGGGCCTGCCGTCGACGGTCCACGGCCGCCTGATGGGTCTCGCCCAGGATCGGTGACACCAGGAACAGCACCTTCACGGAGTCCGGGTCGCGACCGTGCGCCTCGGCACGGGCTCGGACGTCGTCGCGGTACGCCTTCATCTGCTCGACCGTGGTCGCCGAGGCGATGATCGAGTCGGCGTACTTCGACGCGTAGGCCCGGCCCTTGTCCGATCCGCCCGCCTGGACGATGACCGACCTGCCCTGCGGGGAGCGAGCCGAGTTGATGGGTCCCCGCGACTTGTAGAACTCCCCGTGGAAGTCGACCGGGTGCACCTTGGCCGGGTCCGCGAAGATCCCGTCCTGGTCGACCACCATTGAGCCCGGCCCCCAGGACTCCCAGAGCTTGATGACCAGCTCGGTGAACTCCTCGGCCATGTCGTAGCGGATGTCGTGATCAGGCTGGGCGTCGTGGCCGTAGTTCTGTGCCGCACGGTCCGAGCTTGCGGTCACCATGTTCCACCCGGCCCGGCCCCGGGAGACATGGTCCATCGTCGAGACGAGCCGTGCGAGCAGGTACGGGGGGTACTCCGTGATCGCCAGCGTCGCGACGATCCCCAGGCGCGAGGTGTTCTGGGTGAGGATCGAGGCCAGGACCGACGGGTCGAACTTGGGGACCGCGTACGCGTTCTCCAGGTAGAAGTCGTGCTTGCCCTGCCAGGCGTCGGGCACGAACGACGAATCCTCGATGATGAAGTAGTCGAAGCACGCGCGCTCCAAGGAGCGCGCCATGTCGACGTAGAAGTCCGGGAGCATTCCCTCGGACTTGTGGGTGCCGATCCACTGGTCCTGCCAGCCGTGCACGCGGTAGCCGTTCATGAACCAACCCAGGTGGAACTTCTTGGCTTGCAACCCGGCCTCCCGATCTCTCCATGCGACGACGGCGTCCGGTGCTGCCGCCGACCTTGGTAACGGGAAACTAGACAGGCAGCGTGACACCGGCGGATCACGACCGTTCCGCGGCGATTGCGCCGTCCGGGCAGTTCTGTCGACGGGGTCGCAGCGGCGCAATGGAGGGTTTACTGCGCGAACCTGACCGGGAAATCCGCCGCTTCTTGACTGAGGGAGTCAGCATTCGTCTGCTGCTGTGGAGGACTAATCATGACGGTCGTTGTTGTCGGTAACCCCAAGCCGATGTCGCGTACCCGAGCTGCCGCCGAGCTGATCGCTCGCGAGCTCAGCGGGAGCGCGCCGGTTGCAGTTGTCGACGTGGTGGATCTCGGGGCCGGGCTGCTCGGATGGGGTGACCCCAAGGTGGCCGCGGCCAAGGCCACGGTGCTGGGTGCCGACTCGCTCGTGGTGGCGTCACCGACGTTCAAGGCCACGTACACGGGTCTCCTCAAGCTGTTTCTCGACCAGTTCGGGCAAGGCGAGCTCGGCGGGATCCCGACGTTCCCCGTAATGCTCGGGGCCGGACTTCAGCATGCGCTCGCGCCTGAACTGACCCTGCGTCCGGTACTGGTTGAGATCGGAGCCAGCTGTCCCGCGCCGAGCCTGTACCTGATCGACTCGGAGTACGCGACCTCGCCGGACCTGGCCACGTGGCTCGAGTCGGCCAGGAAGTACGTCCCGGCGGTGACGCCGTGATCCGAGCATCCGACAGGCGGTTCGACGACGTCTTGCTTCGGCAGGCGTTCGGCTGCTTCCCCAGTGGCGTGACCGCCTTCTGCGGGATGTTGGACGGCGTCCCGGAGGGGATGGCCGCCAGCTCGTTCACCTCCGTCTCGCTGGATCCGGCACTGGTATCCGTCTGCGTGGCGAACACGTCCTCGACCTGGCCGCGGCTGGCCGAGGCAAGTCGCCTGGGGCTGAGTGTGTTGGCCAGCGAGCATCGTTCGGTGGCGCGTTCGCTCGCATCGAAGAACGGTCACCGCTTCGACACCGTCGACTGGGTCGCGACCGACAGTGGGGCAGTTTTCGTGCACGGCGCCACGCTGTGGCTGGAGTGCTCCATCTACGACGTCGTCGTGGCAGGCGATCACGCGATTGTGCTGCTGAAGATCGAGGCGCTCGACATTTACCCCGATGTCCCCCCGATCGTCTTCCACCGCAGCAACTTCCACGAGCTCACATCGAGCGCATGAAAGCGGGGACGCCGATTCGGCGCCCTGCCGGTCCGGGCATGTGACGACGGACCAAGCGACGCCTCCAGGATTGCCGTCCTGGAGGCTTTCGTATGCCTGAGAGCGGACCGGGTCGAATCGGGGTCGAAACCCGGTGGTTGGCTCCCACTGCCTCCTATAGCCTCTGAAGCCCGTCCTAGCAGGTCACAGTCGTTTCAACCCCGCGTAAGCAAAGGCCAAGAGGTGCGTCGGATGTTCCTGACGATCAGTACGAGCGGTACCCCAGAACGTCCCGCCACCGACCTCGGCTTTCTGCTGCACAAGCACCCCGACAAGGCGCAGACGTTCTCCACCTCGCACGGCACGGCGCATGTCTTCTACCCCGAGGCATCCGCCGAGCGCTGCACGGCCGCCCTGCTGCTGGAGGTGGATCCGGTGGCGCTGGTGCGGCGCGGCAAGGGCAAGGGCCGCGGCGGCGCGCCCGATTCGGCGCTCGCGCAGTACGTCAACGACCGGCCGTACGCCGCGTCCTCGTTGCTGTCCGTCGCCATGAGCACCGTCTTCAAGAGCGCCCTGCGGGGTGTCTGCGCCGCGCTGCCCGAGCGGGCCGAGGCCGCGATACCTCTGCGTATCGAGGTGCCCGCGCTGCCCGCGCGCGGTGGCGCCGAGCTGGTCCACAAGCTCTTCGGGCCGCTGGGCTGGACATCGGTGCAGGCGCAGCCGGTGGCGCTGGACGAGCAGTTCCCCGAGTGGGGCGACTCGCGTTACGTACACCTGGTGCTGGAGGGGGAGCTGCGGCTCGCCGACGCGCTGCGCCAGCTGTACGTCCTGCTGCCGGTGCTCGATGACGCCAAGCACTACTGGGTCGCGCCCGACGAGGTGGACAAGCTGCTGCGGGCGGGCGAGGGCTGGCTGGCCGAGCACCCCGAGCAGAAGCTGATCACGAGCCGCTATCTGTCCCGGCGCTGGGGGCTGACCCGGCAGGCGATGGAGCGGCTCGAGCTGGTGCGGCTCGCGGAGTCCGACGACCTCGAGGTCGAGGACGTGGACAACGCCGTGGACGAGACGACCGACACCGAGGAGAAGCCGGTGCCGCTCGCCGAGCAGCGGCGGGAGGCGATTCTTCAGGCACTGCACGGTGCCGGGGCGAGCCGCGTGCTCGATCTGGGCTGCGGTCAGGGCCAGTTGGTGCAGGCGCTGCTGAAGGACGTGCGCTTCACCGAGATCGTCGGAGTCGATGTGTCGGTACGCGCGCTGACCATCGCCGGGCGCCGGCTGAAACTGGACCGGATGGGCGAGCGGCAGGCCGCACGGGTCAAGCTGCTGCAGGGCTCACTCACCTACACCGACAAGCGACTGGCCGGATACGACGCCGCCGTGCTCAGCGAGGTCATCGAGCACCTCGATCTGCCGCGGCTGCCCGCCCTGGAGTACGCCGTGTTCGGGTCGGCCCGGCCGCGGACGGTGATCGTCACCACGCCCAACGTCGAGTACAACGTCCGCTGGGAGACGCTGCCCGCCGGGCATGTGCGCCACGGCGACCACCGCTTCGAGTGGACGCGCGCCGAGTTCCGCGCCTGGGCGCAGACCATCGCTACGCGGGACGGCTACGGCGTCGAGTTCGTCCCCGTGGGGGCCGACGACCCCGAGGTGGGGCCGCCGACCCAGATGGCCGTGTTCACCAGGACCGACAAGACCGAAGCCGTGAAGGAGGCGAAGGCAGCATGACCAGTACCACCACGAACACCGCGCCGGCGAGGCGCACGCTCCCGGTGACCGACCTGTCCCTGGTCGTCCTCATCGGCGCCACCGGATCCGGCAAGTCCACCTTCGCCCGTAAACACTTCAAGCCCACCGAGGTCATCTCCTCGGACTTCTGCCGCGGCCTCGTCGCCGATGACGAGAACGACCAGAGCGCGAGCGGCGACGCCTTCGACGTACTGCACTACATCGCGGGCAAGCGGCTCGCGGCCGGGCGGCTGACCGTCGTCGACGCCACCAGCGTGCAGCCGGAGAGCCGCAGGCAGCTGGTGCAGTTGGCCCGCCAGTACGACGTGCTGCCGATCGCGATCGTCCTCGACCTGCCGGAAGAGGTGTGTGCCGAGCGCAACGCCGCACGTCCCGACCGGGCCGGCATGCCCCGCCATGTCATCCAGCGCCACCGCCGCGAACTGCGCCGCTCACTGCGCGGACTGGAGCGCGAGGGCTTCCGCAAGGTCCACATTCTGCGCAGCGTGGAGGAGACCGAGGCCGCCGAGGTGGTCCTGGAGCGCCGCTATAACGACCTCACCCACCTCACGGGGCCGTTCGACATCATCGGTGACGTCCATGGCTGCCGTTCCGAGCTGGAGACCCTGCTCGCCACGCTCGGCTATGTGGACGGCGCACACCCCGAGGGGCGTACGGCTGTGTTCGTCGGTGACCTCGTCGACCGGGGGCCGGACAGCCCCGGCGTACTGCGGCGGGTGATGAGCATGGTCGCGTCCGGCAACGCGCTGTGCGTGCCCGGCAACCACGAGAACAAGCTCGGACGCTGGCTCAAGGGCAGAAACGTCCAGCACTCGCACGGACTCGCCGAGACCATCGAGCAGTTGGAGAAGGAGGACGACGCCTTCCGCGAGCAGGTGCGGGAGTTCATCGACTCACTCGTCAGTCACTACGTCCTCGACGGGGGCAAGCTGGTCGTCTGCCACGCGGGCCTGCCCGAGAAGTACCACGGGCGCACCTCCGGCCGGGTCCGCTCGCACGCGCTGTACGGCGACACCACCGGCGAGACGGACGAGTTCGGCCTGCCCGTGCGCTACCCCTGGGCGGAGGACTACCGAGGACGGGCCGCCGTGGTCTACGGCCACACACCCGTGCCCAACACCTCATGGATCAACAACACCATCTGCCTGGACACGGGGGCGGTCTTCGGCGGAAAGATGACCGCGCTGCGCTGGCCGGAGCGCGAGCTCGTCGACGTACCGGCCGAGAAGGTCTGGTACGAGCCGGCCAAGCCCCTCGTCACCGAGGCGCCCGGCGGCCGTGAGGGCCGGCCGCTGGACCTCGCCGACGTGCAGGGGCGGCGGGTCGTGGAGACCCGGCACATGGCCCGCATCGGCGTGCGCGAGGAGAACGCCGCTGCGGCGCTCGAAGTCATGAGCCGTTTCGCGATCGACCCCCGGCTGCTCGCCTACCTGCCGCCGACGATGTCGCCGACCGCGACATCGAAGGGGGACGCCCGCGGCCCAGCCGCTCATGGACCCTTTCTGGAGCATCCGGCCGAGGCCTTCGCGCAGTACCGCGCGGACGGCGTCGCGAAGGTGGTGTGCGAGGAGAAGCACATGGGCTCGCGGGCGGTGGCGCTCGTCTGCCGTGATGCCGAGGCGGCGCGCGAGCGCTTCGGGGTCGAAGGACCGACAGGCGCGCTGCACACCCGTACCGGGCGGCCTTTCTTCGACGACCCGGCCGTGACCGAGGAGATCCTCGCCCGGCTGCGTACGGCTGTTACCGAGGCCGGTCTGTGGCAGGAACTCGACACTGACTGGCTGCTCCTGGACGCCGAGCTGATGCCTTGGTCGCTCAAGGCGTCCGGGCTGTTGCGCTCGCAGTACGCAGCGGTCGGCGCCGCATCCGGCGCGGTCCTGCCGAGCGCCACCGCGGCCCTCGAAGCAGCGGTCGCGCGCGGCGTCCCGGTGGACGGACTGCTGGCCAAGCAGCGCGAACGCGCAGGTGACGCGGCCGCGTTCACCGATGCGTACCGGCGCTACTGCTGGACGACCGAAGGGCTGGACGGGGTGCGGCTCGCTCCGTTCCAGATCCTCGCCGTGCAGGGGCGTTCGCTCGCCGCTGTGCCGCACGACGAGCAACTGGCGTGGCTGGACCGGCTGGTGGAGCACGACCCCACGGGCCTGCTCCAGGTCACCCGCCGCCTGATCGTCGAGACCGGCGACGATGCCTCGGTCGCGTCCGGTGTCGACTGGTGGCTGGAGATGACCGGCAGGGGCGGCGAAGGCATGGTCGTCAAGCCGCTCCAGGCCCTCGCTCGGGACGAGAAGGGCCGGCTCGTACAGCCCGGCATCAAGGTCCGCGGCCGGGAGTACCTGCGGATCATCTACGGTCCCGAGTACACCCGCCCGGAGAACCTGGAGCGCCTGCGCAACCGGTTCCTCAACCACAAGCGCTCGCTCGCGCTGCGCGAGTACACGCTGGGGCTCGAGGCCCTGGACCGGCTGGCCGAGGGGGAGCCGCTGTGGCGGATCCACGAAGCCGTCTTCGCGGTGCTGGCACTGGAGTCGGAGCCGGTCGACCCCCGGCTGTGAACCCGCCGCACGGCTTGCGGGGAGGCACTGCCGGCGCCTCCCCGCGGGCAGGGCGCGGCGGGCTCGCGGGTGCGGGTCGTCGCGCCTCCCGGGCAACCCGCCCGGGCGGACGCGGCTCGCCGATGGGCGGGACGACTCCGGCTGCCACGGGCGCCGCGCAGGCCGGACGATCGCTGCGCCGGGCCGACCCGACGCGCCCCGCAGACGGGGCGATCCCGTCCCGGTCGGGCCGGCGAGTGCCGCCGGGTGGGCCGTTCCGGGGCCCGTGGCCGGGACCCGCGGAGCTCGTCCCGTACTCCCGGCGGCGGATTCGGCAGATGAGTGGGCCATTCGCCGGGTGAACCGGGCTCCGCGCGGCGAGTATGGGGGCATGGGATTCCATGTTGACTCCGAGACCGGGCGGCTGCGCCAGGTCATACTGCACCGGCCCGATCTTGAGCTGAAGCGCCTCACTCCGAGCAACAAGGACGCTCTGCTCTTCGACGATGTGCTGTGGGTGCGCCGTGCCCGGGCGGAGCACGACGGCTTCGCGGACGTACTGCGCGACCGCGGCGTCGAGGTGCACCTGTTCGGCGACCTGCTGCGCGAGTCGCTGGAGATCCCGGAAGCCAGAAAGCTCGTTCTGGACCGGGTCTTCGCCGAGAAGGAGTACGGGCCGCTCGCCACCGATCACCTCCGGGCCGCGTTCGACGAGCTGCCCACTCAGGAGCTGGTCGAGGCGCTGGTCGGCGGGATGACCAAGCGGGAGTTCCTCGCCGGTCACACCGAGCCGACATCCGTCCGCTTCCATGTGATGGACCTGGACGACTTTCTCCTGCGCCCCCTCCCCAACCACCTGTTCACCCGCGACACCTCCGCCTGGATCTACGACGGCGTCTCCATCAACGCGATGCGCTGGCCGGCCAGGCAGCGCGAGACCGTCCACTTCGAGGCGATCTACAAGCACCACCCCCACTTCACCGGCCCGCTGGCGGGAGATTTCCACCACTGGTCGGAGGGACAGGACGACTACCCCTCCACCATTGAGGGCGGTGACGTCCTGGTCATCGGCAACGGCGCGGTGCTGATCGGGATGAGCGAGCGCACCACTCCGCAGGCCGTGGAGATGCTGGCGCGCGGGCTGTTCGCCGCCGGTTCGGCCCGGACCATCGTGGCGCTGGACATGCCCAAGCGGCGGGCTCTCATGCATCTCGACACCGTGATGACGATGGTCGACCGCGACACCTTCACCCAGTACGGGGGGCTCGGCATGCTCCGCTCGTACACCATCGAACCGGCCGAAGGCCCCATGGCGCTCAGGGTCTCCGACCATCCGCCGGAGCAGATGCACAGCGCGATCGCCGCCGCGCTGGGCCTGAAGGAGATCAGGGTGCTCACGGCCACCCAGGACGTGCATGCGGCGGAGCGCGAGCAGTGGGACGACGGCTGCAACGTCCTCGCCGTGGAGCCCGGCGTCGTCGTCGCATACGAGCGCAATGTCACCACCAACACCCATCTGCGCAAACAGGGCATCGAAGTGATAGAGATCCCCGGCAGCGAACTGGGGCGTGGCCGGGGAGGCCCCCGCTGTATGAGCTGTCCGATCGAGCGTGATGCCGTCTAGCGGTCCCGGGGGCAGGCAGTCCCTGGGCTCCGTATAGCAATGCAGGGCCTCGTATATACTTCCACGGTCATCGCGTCCGCGACCCAGGAGCAGCCACCATGGCGATACATCTCGAAGGCCGCCACTTCCTCAAGGAGCTGGACTTCACCGCCGAGGAGTTCCGCGGCCTGATCGACCTGTCCGCCGAGCTGAAGGCTGCCAAGCGGGCGGGTGCCGAGGTACAGCGGCTGCGCGGCAGGAACATCGCGCTGATCTTCGAGAAGACCTCCACCCGCACCCGCTGCGCCTTCGAGGTCGCGGCCGCCGACCAGGGCGCGTCGACCACCTATCTCGATCCGTTCGGCTCGCAGATAGGGCACAAGGAGTCGGTGAAGGACACCGCGCGCGTGCTCGGCCGGATGTACGACGCCATCGAGTACCGCGGGCACGGCCAGGGTGTTCTGGAGGAGCTGGCCACGCACGCCGGAGTCCCCGTCTACAACGGGCTCACCGATGAGTGGCATCCCACCCAGATGCTCGCCGATGTGCTGACGATGACCGAGCACACCGACAAGCCGTTGGACCGGGTCGCGTACGCCTATCTCGGTGACGCCCGCTACAACATGGGCAACTCCTACCTGGTCACCGGCGCGCTGCTGGGTATGGACGTACGGATCGTCGCGCCCCGACTGTTGTGGCCGGACGAGACGATCGTGGCGCTCGCGCGCAGGCTGGCCGCCGTGTCGGGCGCCCGCGTCACGCTCACCGAGGACGTCAAGGAGGGCGTGCGCGGGGCGGACTTCGTCGCCACCGACGTGTGGGTCTCGATGGGGGAGCCGAAGGAGGTGTGGGACGAGCGGATAGCGCTGCTCGGCCCGTATGCGGTGACGATGGACGTGCTGCGCGCCACCGGCACTGCGGATGTGAAGTTCCTGCACTGCCTGCCGGCCTTCCACGATCTGGGCACCAAGGTCGGCCGCGAGATTCATGAGCGGCACGGCCTGACCGAGCTCGAAGTCACCGACGAGGTCTTCGAGTCGGACCACTCCGTCGTCTTCGACGAGGCGGAGAACCGTATGCACACGATCAAGGCGATCATGGTCGCCACCCTCGCCGGGCCGGCCGCCGGGGAGCCTGCCGACGCGTCCGCCGACGTACCCGCCGAGACGCGGCAGCCGTAATTCCGACGCCGATGAGTGGGGTTCGGGCTCGCATGCCCGAGCCCCGCTTTTCGGTCGTCAGCTCCGTGACGGGAGTGTGAACCAGACCGCCTTGCCGCCGTCGGTGGGGCGGTGCCCGCAGGCCGAGCTCAGCGCGCGGATCAGCAGCAGACCGCGGCCGTGCTCCTGCCAGGGGCCGGGCCCGGAGTCGTGCGCGGACCGGGTCAGATTCCCCGGCGGGGCCGGGTCGCCGTCGTGGACCTCCACCTGGCAGCCCGTCGGCAGCAGCTCCACCACCAGCTTGATGGGGGTGCCGATGTGGGTGTGCTCGACCGCATTGGCGACGAGCTCCGCCGTCAGCAGCTCGGCCGTGTCGCTGTCCGGGGACACCTCGATGTCCGCCAGCGCCGTACGGATCAGGGCGCGGGCGATCGGCACGGCGGCCGTGGTGTGCGGCAGGGCGATGCGCCAGGAGGCGGGGCCGGAGGCTTCGAGCAAGGTGCGGGGTTTCCGTTCGACGGTGCGGGGCGTGGTCCTGTCTTCAACCATATGAAGCACAAGCGGGCAAACAAGGTGCTGAGGCCCGACCTGGGTGCGACCTGTGCCACAACTGGGACGGGAACTTTGCCCGGATACAAGTCGGCTACAACCTGCGTATCGCGCACTCGTGACGGAAGTCACGTATGAGTGATAACTTCAAGAGGCAGGCAGCCGACCGCCCGCTGAAGGAGGCCACACTCCATGAGCCCCTTTTCCGGCTCCGCACAGCGCACCCAGGAATGGCGCCATCTGCGGCTCACCACGGACGACGGGGTCGCGACCGTCACACTCGCCCGCCCCGAGAAGCTCAACGCGCTCACCTTCGGTGCCTACGCCGACCTCCGCGATCTGCTGGCCGAGCTGGCGCGGGACCGTTCCGTCCGGGCGCTGGTGCTGGGCGGGGAAGGGCGCGGATTCTGCTCGGGCGGCGACGTCGACGAGATCATCGGCGCGACGCTCTCGATGGACACGGCCCAGCTTCTCGACTTCAACCGAATGACGGGACAGGTCGTACGGGCGCTGCGTGAGTGCCCGTTCCCGGTGATCGCGGCCGTGCACGGCGTGGCGGCGGGCGCCGGTGCGGTTCTGGCGCTGGCCGCGGATTTCCGTATCGCGGACCCGTCCGCGCGGTTCGCGTTCCTCTTCACGAAGGTGGGGCTGTCGGGCGGCGACATGGGGGCGGCGTATCTGCTCCCGAGGGTCGTCGGGCTCGGCCATGCCACCCGGCTCCTGATGCTCGGCGAACCGGTCCGCGCGCCCGAGGCCGAAAGGATCGGCCTGCTCAGCGAGCTGACTGAGGAGGGCCGGGCGGACGCCCGCGCAGCCGAACTGGCCCGCCGCCTGGCGGACGGCCCGGCCCTTGCGTACGCCCAGACGAAGGCGCTGCTCACGGCCGAACTCGACATGCCGCTGGCCGCGTCGGTCGAGCTGGACGCGGCGACGCAGGCGCTGCTGATGAACGGCGAGGACTACGCGGAGTTCCACGCGGCGTTCACGGAGAAGCGCACGCCGAAGTGGCGGGGGCGCTGACGATGTCACGCCGTCCGACCGTTCCCCACCCCGCCCCATCCCGTAACCGGGGGCAAGCCCCCAGACCCCCGGACGCCCTTCGGGCGGGTCCTCAATCGCCGGACGCGCTGGAAAATCCAGCCCCGCCGGCGTTTGAGGGGTGGGGGTCCCCCCACGCCCGCAGGGCGTTGGGGGAGGGTCCGGGGCGGAGCCCCGGTTACGGGAAGAAGCGGGGTGGGGAAACGCCCACCGCGCCCCGGGCGGCCACGACCACCCGCTCCCCGGCCGAGCAGGGGATCCGGGTCCCCGAGCCCGGCCGGACGACGGCCACCGCGGCCGAGGCACGCCGACGCGCCCTCCGCGTCGCCGTCATCGGCGGCGGACCCGGCGGGCTCTACGCCGCGGCACTTCTGAAACGGCTCGACCCCCAGCGCGAGATCACCGTCTGGGAGCGCAACGCCCCCGAGGACACCTTCGGCTTCGGTGTCGTCCTCTCCGACGAGACCCTCGGCGGGATCGAGCACGCCGACCCCGTCATCTACCGCGCGCTCCAGGAGCAGTTCGTCCGCTGGGACGACATCGACATCGTCCACCGCGGCCGCACCCTCACCTCCGGCGGGCACGGCTTCGCCGCGCTCGGGCGGCGCAGGCTCCTGCACGTACTGCACCAGCGTTGCGCCGAGCTCGGCGTGCGGATCCTCTTCCGCACCCCCGCCCCGCCCGCCGCCGCGCTCGCCGCCTCGTACGACCTGGTCATCGCCGCGGACGGAGTGAACAGCCTCACCCGCGAGGCACACGCCGACGCTTTCGCGCCGCACATCACCACCCACCGCTGCCGCTACATCTGGCTCGCCGCCGACTTCGCCTTCAACGCCTTCCGCTTCGAGATCGCCGAGACCGAGTACGGCGCGATGCAGCTGCACGGCTACCCCTTCTCCTCCCACGAAAGCACCGTCATCGTCGAGATGCGCGAGGAGGTCTGGCGCGCGGCCGGGCTCGACGCCTGCGACGAGCAGGAGTCGGCCGACCGCTGCGCCAAGACCTTCTCCGACGCCCTCGGGGGCCGGCCGCTCCGTGGCAACAACTCCAGCTGGATCGCCTTCCGTACCGTCGTCAACGACCGCTGGTCCCACGGCAATACGGTCCTGATCGGCGACGCGGCCCACACCGCCCACTTCTCCATCGGCTCCGGCACCAAGCTCGCCGTCGAGGATGCCCTCGCGCTCGCCGCCTGCATCCAGGAGCAGCCGACGCTGGACGAGGCCCTCGCCGCGTACGAAGCCGAGCGCCGCCCGGTCGTCGAGTCGACGCAGCGCGCGGCCGCCGCCAGCCTGCGCTGGTTCGAGGAGGTCGCCACCTGCCTCGACCAGCCGGCCCGGCAGTTCGCCTTCAACCTGCTCACCCGCAGCCGCCGCGTCACCCACGACAATCTGCGGCTGCGCGACCCGGCGTTCACCGACTCCGTCGAGCGCGACTTCGGCTGCCCGCCCGGCACACCCCCGATGTTCACGCCCTTCCGGCTGCGCGGACTGACCCTGCGCAACCGGGTCGTCGTCTCGCCCATGGACATGTACTCGGCCATGGACGGCGTCCCCGGCGACTTCCACCTCGTCCACCTGGGCGCACGGGCTCTCGGCGGCGCCGGCCTGGTGATGACCGAGATGGTCTGTGTGAGCGCCGAGGGCCGTATCACCCCCGGCTGCACCGGCCTCTACACCCCGCAGCAGGGCGCGGCCTGGCGTCGCGTCACCGACTTCGTGCACCAGCAGTCGCCCGGCACGGCGATCGGCGTCCAGCTCGGCCACTCCGGCCGCAAGGGTTCCACCAAGCTGATGTGGGAGGGGATCGACGAACCACTCCCCGAGGGCAACTGGGCCGTCTCGGCCGCCTCACCTCTCCCGTACCGCCCCGGCGTCAACCAGGTCCCGCAGGAGCTCGGTAGCGCGGGACTCGACGAGATCCGCGAACAGTTCGCCGCCGCGACCCGGCGGGCCATGCACAGCGGCTTCGACCTCCTCGAACTGCACTGCGCCCACGGCTATCTGCTCTCCGGCTTCCTCTCTCCCCTCACCAACCGGCGGACCGACGCCTACGGCGGCCCGCTCGCCAATCGCCTGCGCTTCCCCCTCGAAGTCTTCGACACGATCCGGGACATCTGGCCCGACGACCGGCCCATGACCGTCCGCATCTCCGCCACCGACTGGGCGGCGGGCGGCACCACCGCCGACGACGCGGTCGAGATCGCCCGAGCCTTCGCCGCCCATGGCGCCGACGCGATCGACGTGTCCACGGGGCAGGTCGTGCCGGACGAACAGCCGGAGTACGGCCGCTCGTACCAGACCCCGTACGCCGACCGGATCCGCAACACCCTCTCCGTCCCCGTCATCGCGGTCGGCGCGATCTCCTCCTGGGACGACGTCAACTCGCTCCTGCTCGCGGGCCGCGCCGACCTCTGCGCGCTGGCGAGGCCGCATCTGTACGACCCGCACTGGACGTTGCACGCGGCGGCCGAGCAGGACTACGCGGGACCGGGGGCGATCTGGCCGGATCAGTACCGGGCAGGCAGCCGCAGACCCCCGACCGGTCGCACGGACGCGCCCAGGCCCCGGCTCACTCTGGACTGAGGCACTCGTGACAGCGGCACGGATCGGGATGCGGGCCGCCGTGATACGTACGCCGCCCGTCCGCGGCGATCCGCTCCAGCATCGCGGCGTGCTCCTTGGCCTGCTCCCGCGTCATCGGCGGTGCGTACGCGAATTCCGCGTACCGGCGCAGCACGGCAGGGCTGTGGATGAGCTTGGCGCGGAAGGAGTGCAGATGCCGGGTCGCCGTGTCGATGGTGATCCAGCGGCCGTTGTGCCGCCCCCGCCCGACCGTGGTCAGCTGTTCGTGCCCCATGCCCGGATAGGTGGACACGACATACACCTTCGCCCCGCCCTTGTACGCCTTGGTGCCCGGTCGCAGCTCCTGGCCGCCGTCGCCGTAGCGCCGCCACAGCACGACATTGGCGACAACCAGCCACCGCGGCTCCGGTATGCCGGCAGGTGTGCCGGGTATGTCCTCCGGGGTCTCGCTCATGCCCGAATACGACGCGGGCGCACCGTTTCCGGTTGCACGACGGCACGGTTGTACGAAGCCACGGTTGTAAGAAGGCCGCACCGTTCACGGTTGTACGAAGGCCGCGCCCGCGTCCCGCAGCAGCGCGTGCAGGCGCGCGAAGACCTCCGCGGACCGGCCGCCCGGCCAGCCCTGCGGCAGCAGTTCGGGCGGCAGCCCCGGATCGATGTACGGCAGCCGCCGCCAGGAGTCCAGCGCCGGCAGATAGTCCCGGTACGCCTCCCGCGCGGGCACCTCGTCGCGCGCCTCCCACGCCCGCAGCACCGGCTCGTGCAGATCCAGGAACTCCTCGTGCTCCTTGGCGATCGCGCCGAGGTCCCACCAGCGCGCCACCGCCTCCGCCGTCGCCGCGAAACCGAGATGCTCGCCGCGGAACAGCTCGACATACGGGTCGAGTTGGAGCCGGTGCAGCGTGTGCCGTGTCTCCTCGTACAGCCGCGCGGGCGCGATCCACACCCCCGGTGCCGCCGACCCGAAGCCGAGCCGCCCCAGCCGTGAACGCATCAGATGGCGCTTGTGGCGCTCGGCCTCGGGCACCGAGAAGACGGCGAGCACCCAGCCGTCGGAGAGCAGCGGGGACTCACGGGTGTAGATCCGCCGGTCGCCGTCGTCGAGCAGCTGACGGGCGTCGGCCGACAGGGCGTAGCCGGCCGCACCGTCCGGCGTGCGCTCGGGCACCAGCAGGCCGCGGCGTTTGAGCCGGGAGACCGATGAGCGCACGGACGGCGCGTCGACGCCGAGTACCGCAAGCAGACGGATCAGTTCGGCCACGGGAAGGGGACCCGGCCGCCTGCGTCCGTACGCGCCGTAGAGGGTGACGATCAGGGAACGGGGAGTGTGCTGCTCGGCCACGTGATCACTTTAGGGCCCGTAGGCGGAAGCGTTGCAGCTTGCCGGTGGGGGTGCGCGGAAGGGCGTCGAGGAAGACGATCTCGCGCGGGCATTTGTACGGTGTCAGCCGTTGCTTGACCGCTTCGGTGAGCGCGGTGACGGTGTCCTCGCCGGCCGGGATTCCTTCGCGCAGGACGACGTACGCCACCGCGATCTGTCCTCGCAACTCGTCGGGGTGGCCGACGACCGCGGCCTCCGCCACGTCCGGATGCTGCAGCAGCGCGTCCTCCACCTCCGGGCCCGCGATGTTGTAGCCGGCCGAGATGATCATGTCGTCGGCGCGGGCGACATAGCGGAAATAGCCATCGGGTTCACGCACATACGTGTCACCGGTGAGATTCCAGCCGTCGTGCACGTACTCCAGCTGTCGGGGGTCGGTCAGATAGCGGCAGCCGACCGGGCCACGCACGGCCAGCAGCCCCGGCTCTCCGTCCGCGACCGGGTTGCCGGTGCGGTCCACCACGCGCGCCTGCCACCCCGGCACCGGAATCCCGGTGGTCCCCGGTCTGATCGCCTCGTCCGCCGCCGAGATGAAGATGTGCAGCAGCTCGGTGGCGCCGATGCCGTTGATGATGCGCAGCCCCGTCCGCTCCTGCCACTCCTGCCAGGTGGCGGCCGGCAGATTCTCACCGGCCGACACGCAGCGGCGCAGCGAGCGGATGTCGTGCTCGTGGAGGCTGCCCAGCATCACGCGGTACGCGGTCGGCGCGGTGAACAGAACGGACACCCGGTGCGGGGCGATCGCGGACAACAGCTGGCTGGGGCCCGCCTGTTCGAGCAGCAGCGCCGATGCCCCGGCCCGCATGGGGAAGACGACCAGACCGCCGAGCCCGAAGGTGAACCCGAGCGGCGGGCTGCCTGCGAAGACATCGTCGGGCTCGGGCCGCAGCACGTGGGCGGAGAAGGTGTCGGCGACGGCCAGCACATCCCGGTGGAAGTGCATACACCCCTTGGGGCGGCCGGTCGTGCCCGAGGTGAACGCGATCAGCGCAACGTCGTCGGCCGCCGTCCGGACCGCTTCGTACGGTTGCGGCGCAGCGGCGGCGGCAAGCTGCACCAGATCGTCGGGGGAGTCGCCGCCGTACGCCGTGATCCGCAGCCCCGGCACCTCGGCCTTCGCCAGGTCGTCGAGCGAGCGGATGTCGCACAGGGCATGGCTCACGGCGGCGATCTCGCACACCGTGGCCAGCTCCTTGGCCCGCTGCTGGGCCAGGACGGTGACCGCCACCGCACCCGCCTTCATCACGGCCAGCCAGCAGGCCGCGAGCCATGGCGTGGTGGGCCCGCGCAGCAGGACACGGTTTCCGGGGACGACGCCCAGGCCCGAGGTGAGCACATGCGCTATGCGGTCGACCTGGTCGCGCAGCTCTCCGTACGTCCAGACCTCGCCGCCGCCGGTGCGGAAGACGGGCCGGTCCGCGCCGAAGCGCTCGATCGTACGGTCCAGCAGCTCGGCGCCGCAGTTGAGGCGTTGCGGGTAGTGCAGATCGGGCAGCTCGAAGAGAAGTTCCGGCCACTGCCCGGCGGGCGGGAGATGGTCGCGCGCGAATGTGTCGAGGTGGGCCGAGGGTGACAGCTCCATGGTTCGCCCCCTTGTCGTGGTGGGGTCGCGAATCGAGCGTATCGTGAAGGTGACGACAGTCAACAGTCCGCGATACTGTGCTTTCCCAGGGGCACCCACGGGCCCCCGGCCGCACGAAATGGGGGCACGTATGCCCGTATTTTCGCTCGATCCGGCACAGACCGCCTGGTGTGCGCAGCTGCGCACCCTGGCCCGCGAGCGGCTGCGACCGCTCGCGGAGAAGGCGGAGCCGGGCCGCGTCAACCGCCCCTTGGTCGCCGCGCTCGGTGAACTGGGCCTGCTGCGGCGCCTGTTCGGGGCCGGTGCGCTCGAGCTGTGCCTGCTGCGCGAATCGCTGGCATACGGCTGTACGGAGGCCGAGACCGCCCTCGCCCTCCAGGGTCTGGGCAGCTACCCCATCGTCCAGGCGGGCACGGCCGCGCAGCAGGAGCGCTGGCTGCCCGAGGTGATCGCCGGGCGCGCCGTCGCAGCCTTCGCGCTCAGCGAGCCGGACGCAGGCTCGGACGCAGCGGCCCTCGCCCTCAAGGCCCTTCCGGATCAGGGGGGTTGGCGGCTGAGCGGCGAGAAGTGCTGGATCTCCAACGCCCCCGAGGCGGACTTCTACAGCGTCTTCGCGCGTACGACCGAGGGCGTGGGCGCGCGCGGCGTGACCGCCTTCCTCGTCCCCGCCGACCGGCCGGGGCTGACCGGAACCGCCCTGGACATGCTCTCGCCGCATCCCATCGGCGCACTGACCTTCGACGGCACCCCCGTGACCAGGGACGATGTGCTCGGTGAGATCGACGGCGGCTTCCGCGTCGCCATGAACACCCTCAACCTGTTCCGCCCGAGCGTTGGCGCTTTCGCCGTCGGCATGGCCCAGGCGGCGCTCGATGCGGCCATCGCCCACACCGCCCGCCGCACCGCCTTCGGCGGCCCGCTCAAGGACCTCCAGTCCGTCGCCCACCAGGTCGCCGAGATGGCCACCCGCACGGAAGCCGCCCGGCTGCTCGTCCACGCGGCGGCCGCCGCATACGACGAAGGGGCCGCCGATGTGCCGAAGCGGTCCGCGATGGCGAAGCTCCTGGCGACCGAGACCGCCCAGTACGTCGTGGACGCCGCGGTCCAGCTGCACGGCGCCCGTGCGCTCCAGCGCGGCCACTTGCTGGAGCATCTGTACCGGGAGGTGCGCGCCCCGCGGATCTATGAGGGCGCAACGGAGGTCCAGCGCACGATCATCGCCAAGGAGCTGTACAAGGAGCTGTACGCGAAGGAGTCGCACGCGTCGTCGCACGCAACCGCCGAGGAGCCCAACGCATGAGCCTGCACCGCCACAATCCGGCCGAGCTCTCGCCGCCCACCGGCTTCTCGCACGCCGTCACCGCCACCGGATCGAGGCTGGTGTTCCTGGCCGGGCAGACCGCGCTGGACACCGGCGGGAAGGTGGTCGGCAAGACCCTGCCCGAGCAGTTCGAGACGGCGCTGGCGAATCTGCTGTCCGCGCTCGCGGCCGCCGGGGGAGCACCGCAGGACCTCGCCCGCGTCACCATCTATGCGACCGACGTCGCCGACTACCGCGCCAACGCCCCTGAACTGGGCCGTATCTGGCGGCGGTTGGCGGGCCGCGACTATCCCGCGATGGCGGTGATCGGTGTCGTACGGCTCTGGGACGAAGAGGCCCTGGTGGAGCTGGACGGCACCGCCGTGCTCCCCTGACCGTGCCCCCGCTCACTGATCCGGCCTGAGCGACCGGACAGGACCTATGGCATAACATCGTTATTCCGCGAGGGGAGCCGCCATGCCGGACATCGAGCTCAGCGCAGGGACGATCGCGTACGAGGACACGGGCGGCCCGGGGCCCGTCGTCGTCCTGCTGCACGGGCTGGTCCACGACGCCACTGTCTGGCGCAAGGTGATCGCGGACCTGGGGCGCGATCACCGCTGTATCGCCCCGACCCTGCCCTACGGCGCTCACCGCACCCCCATGCGCCCCGACGTCCCGCTCAGTCCCGACTCCGTCAACGAGCTGATTGCCGAGTTTCTGGACCGCCTGGACCTGAGCGAGGTGACCCTCGTCGAGAACGACTGCGGCCGCGCCCAGACCGTCGCAGGACGGCACCCCGCCCGGCTCGCCCGGCTCGTGCTCATCTCCTGCGAAGCCTTCGACAACTACCCACCGGGCGCCCCCGGCAAGATGATCTCGCTTGTGTGCAAGGTGCCCGGCGGCATCGGGCTGATGGCCCGCATCCTCGCGCTGAAGGCGCTGCGCCGGCTGCCCATCGGGCTCGGCGCGCTCACCAAACGACCCGTACCCGACGAGATCGCCGGCGGCTGGCTGCGTCCGCTGCTGACCGACAAGGCCATCAGGGCCGACTTCAAGGGCTACAACGCGGGCGTACGCAAGACCGAACTCCTCGAGGCGGTCGAGGGGCTGCGGAAGTTCGACCGGCCCGCGCTGGTCGTGTGGGCGACGGAGGACCGGATGATGCCGCGCGAACACGGCAGGCGGCTGGCCGAACTGCTGCCGCGGGGGCGGCTGCTGGAGATCGAGGACAGCTGCACGCTCATCGCGGAGGACCAGCCCGAGGCGCTGGCCACGGCGCTGCGCGAGTTTGTCGCGCAGGGGACGGGCGGCGGGTCCTGAGCGACGGCGGCGAGATGGCCGGGCGGCGGGTCCTGAGCGACGGCGGCGAGATGGCCGGGAGGCGGGTCCTGAGCGACGGCGGCGCAGACAGCCCGCTGCGGGGCGTGAGCGGTTGGCCGCGACGCCGACCGGCTGCGTGGCGTGACCGGTTGCCCGCGAAACGACCGGCTGCGGGACGCGATCGGCCGGTGCGTGATCGACTGGTGGCGTGTCTGTGCCGGGTTTACCGTCGATGAGTGGACGGAACCGTCTACTGACCCTCGTGTGAGGGCACGATGCGCCATGGCGACCCCGCAGCCGACACCCACACCCCCCGCCCCCGCCGCGAAGAAGAAGAGCGGCGGCAACGGTATCGCCCTTCTCGTCATCGCCTCGTGCCAGTTGATGGTGGTCCTCGACATCACCATCGTGAACATCGCGCTCCCGCACATCCAGAGCGCGCTGGACTTCTCCACCACGAGCCTGTCCTGGGTGGTCAACGCCTATACGCTCACCTTCGGCGGCCTGTTGCTGCTCGGCGGCCGCACCGGTGACATCCTGGGACGCCGCAGGGTCTTCATCTTCGGTGTGCTGCTGTTCGCGCTCGCCTCCCTGCTCGGCGGCCTCTCGCAGAACGAGGGCCAGCTTCTCGCCTCCCGTGCCCTGCAGGGCGTCGGAGGCGCCATCGCGTCACCGACATCACTGGCTCTGATCACCACCACCTTCACCGAAGGCCCGGCACGCAACCGGGCGTTCGGCGTCTTCGCCGCGGTCTCCGCGGGCGGCGGCGCGATCGGTCTGGTGGCGGGTGGCATCCTCGTCGAATGGCTCGACTGGCGCTGGGTGTTCTTCGTCAATGTGCCGATCGCCGCGCTCATCGTGCTGGCGACGCCGCGTCACATCAAGGAGTCCGAGCGCCATCCCGGCCACTTCGACCTGGCCGGCGCGCTGACGTCGACGCTCGGCATGGTCGCGCTGGTCTACGGCTTCATCAGGGCTGCGCAGGAAGGCTGGCGGGACCCGTGGACAATCGCGTCGTTCTGCGCCGCGATCGTGCTCCTGTCCACGTTCATCCTGGTCGAGCGGCGTTCCAGCCAGCCGATCACGCCGCTGCACATGTTCGCCGACCGTAACCGGTCGGGCACATACGGAATCATGCTGAGCCTCGCTGCGGCGATCTTCGGCATGTTCTTCTTCCTGACGCTCTTCGTGCAGAACGTCCTCAACTTCAGCCCCCTGCAAGCCGGACTCGGCTTCCTGCCGGTGAGCGCGATCATCGCGGTCGGCGCCGGCACCGCTTCCCAACTCCTGCCCAGGTACGGCCCGAAACCCTTCATGGTGACCGGCTCGATCCTGGCCGCGGCGGGCCTGTCCTGGCTGACCCTGACCGACATCAACTCCACCTATCTGGGCAGCATCCTCGGACCGATACTGGTCTTCGGCCTCGGTATGGGCTTCAACTTCGTCTCGCTGACGCTGATGGCCGTCTCCGGAGTGCCCAGGGAAGAGTCGGGCGCGGCATCCGCCATGCTCAACACCACGCAGCAGGTGGGCGGTTCGCTCGGCCTGTCCATCCTGGTCACGGTGTTCGGCACGGCCAGCCGCAACGAGGCCCACGACCAGGTCCCGCAGTTCCTCGCTCAGGCCACCCCGGCGGAACGCCTGCGCTTCGAACGCACCGGCGTGCTCCCACCGCCCTTCAGCGACGAGGTCCTCACCTCCGGAGTCTCGTCCGCATTCATCGTGGCCGCCATCTTCGCGGTGATCGCCCTGGTGATCGCCGTCCTGGCGATCCAGGTGCGCCCCTCGGACCTGGAACGCCTGAAGGGCGGCGTCACCCCCGGCCAGGCCTGAGCCCCGTGCCCGCAGGGTGCGCACCGCTGCGTCACGGCGGGAGGTGATCGTGTGCGTGCCGACTCCCTTTCGGCGGGGCTCGCTGTTCTTGGTACGGACACGAGGTACCTCTTCGCGGACCCGGCCTACTGCCGGATCTCCGGCGAGGCGTGGGCGGGTCTCGAGGGCCGGCCCATCGGCCCGCGGGCCGAGCTGAGCGTGGGACCGGCGGCACTGCTGGCCGCGGTCCTCGCCGACGGGCACCCGCGTACGCATGTGACGCCCGTCAGCCGTTGCACCTGGTACCGGCTGGTGACGCACGGGGAGGTGGCCGGCCTTGCAGGGCTGCTCACCGAGACCGTTTCCACAGCGGACCGGATCGGAACGACGCTCGACGAGCAGACCACGTGCCAGGAGGCCGTCAACTACCTGCACGCGTCGGTTGCCGACGCCGTAGCGATCGATCTGCTCCCCGAGCCGACGCACCGCGCCGCCGTGGCCGGCCGCGGCGACCTCCTTCCCGCCCATCCGTTTCGTACCGCTCTGAGCGGCCGCCCTTTCCTGGACGACCGGACGCTCGCGGTACCGCTCATGGTTCACGGCCGCGTCCTGGGCGCCGTGCACCTCGTACGGAGCCACGGCGGCTTCTCCGAACGCGACCTGCTGATCACCCGGGCGGCGGTCTATCGGGCCGCCGTCGGCATCGACCATGCCCGCATCCTCGCCGAGGCGCAGCGGACCGGTGTCGAGCTGCAGCGTGCCCTGCTGACCGACCCCGGACTGCCGCACCCGAACCTCGAGTTGGCCACCCGCTATCTGCCCTCCGGCTCGAGCACCCTGGTCGGCGGGGACTGGTTCGAGACCGTACGTCTCCACTTCGGCCGGACGCTGCTGGTGATGGGCGACGTGATGGGCCACGGCGTGGAGGCCGCGGTCGACATGAACAGCTACCGCTCGACCCTTCGCAGCGTCGCGGCCGCCGACCTCCCGCCGCACCGGGTGCTCAGCCAGCTCGACCTCAACATCGCCGAGGCCATCGCCCGCCGCCCGGCCACCTGCCTCCTCGTTCGCGTGGACCCGGCCCGCGGCCTGTGCTCCTTCTCCAGCGCCGGCCATCTGCCCCCGGCCCTGTTCAGCCGCGAAGGCAGCGCGGAGCTGATCGACGTCCCGGTCGGCCCACCCCTCGGGACGGGCCTCGGAGGCTACGGGATCGCCTCCCGCAGCCTCGGCCCCGGCGACACGCTCCTCCTGTTCACCGACGGCCTGATCGAACGCCGCGGCGAGGACATCGACTCCTCCCTGGCCCGCCTCGCGCGCGTCCGCCCCGACCTCTCCGGAACGGCCGACGATCTGGTGGACGAGGTGCTGGCGGCCCTGGACGCATCCCATGCGGAGGACGATGTCGCCGTGATGGCGGCCCGCATCCGCAGACGGCCACCGCCGGACGGTGGCTGACGGCTCCGCCGGCCTGAAATTGCGTCAGGAAGAGCCAAACCCGGCTCGGCGTGGCGTGCCGCCCAACGGGTGATCATTGGCCCCCAAGCCACTCGAAGAGCCCATCATGTCGCCCGAATGCTGTGCTCTCCGCTGGTGCGAAGTCCAAATCGGGCTGACGGTGGATCACGTCGCCACTGCGATCCGATGAGCCGACGATGTGTCAGCCAGCGCAGTAGCGGCGAAAGGAATACGTCCCCATGCGCTCAGCTCGCACCCTGTTCGCCACAGCAGCCGTTACCGCGGTCATCGCCGCCTCCGCCCCCGTTGCGAACGCCATCATCTCCGAGGACTACGGGCAGGACAGCTCCTCAAGCAGTGGCTACGAGAAGTCCGACAAGGAGGACTCCGACAAGTCAGAGAAGGGTGGCTACGAGAAGTCCGACAAGGAGGACTCCGAGAAGTCGGAGAAGGGTGGCTACGAGAAGTCCGACAAGGAGGACTCCGAGAAGTCGGAGAAGGGTGGCTACGAGAAGTCCGACAAGGAGGACTCCGAGAAGTCGGACAAGGGAGACCACGAGGAGTCGGCCAAGGAGGACCACGAGGAGTCGGCCAAGGAGGACCACGAGAAGTCGGACAAGGAAGACCACGGAAAGCACGAGAAGCCGTGGGGTGGTGTCCACACCGGTGGTGGCGCCCTGGCCATGACCAACGACTACGGGCATGACGACTCATCCGACAGTGAGAAGTCCGACAAGGGAGACCACGAGAAGTCGGACAAGGAAGACCACGGCAAGCACGAGAAGCCGCACGGTGGTGTCCACACCGGTGGTGGCGCCCTGGCCATGACCGTGTCCGAGGACTGGGGGCAGGGCGAGAAGTCCGACAAGGGTGGTCACGACTCCTGGAAGAAGGAGAAGCCGCACGGCGGTGTCCACGCCGGTGGTGGCGCCATGGCGCTGTCCGGCAGCAGCCTCGCGGCCGGTTCTCTGCTGATGCTCGGTGGTCTGGGTGCTGGGGCGTACATGCTGCGCCGCCGCAACGCGACGGGTGGTGCCGCGGCCTGACGGGCGCGACCCACCAGCAGGTCGCGCAGTGTCGCGGCCGCCGTCTGCCAAGGACGGCGGCCGCGGCGCTGCCGTTTTCCGCCACCGCGGCCCGCGCCCCACAGCCCCGCACGGCAGCGCGCCCCGCAGCCCGTTCAGCCGCCCGCCCACTCGCGCCCACTGGTGCCCCTACGAGAAAGACGCGCTCCCATGGCCGCCCCGCAGCCTTCCAGTCCTCTCGCGCCCCGGACCACATTCGCCTCCCGCAGCCTCGGCCGCGCCCTGCTGTGGCCCGCCGCAGCGGTCGGGCTGGGCTTCCTCATGATCTACAACACCTTCGACCCTTCGGCGGAGAGCAGGCCGACGGCCCCTCCTGTGGTGTCCGCGCCCACCACCCCCGGACCTGCCGCCGCCCCCGCCGCTGCTCAGCTGGCACTGCCGCCGTCCCCTCCGACGCGGCTGTCGATCCCGGACATTGCCGTCGACGCGCCCTTCATCGCTTTGGGCATCGGCGCGACCGGACAACTCAACGCACCACCGGTCAACGACACCAACCTGGTCGGCTGGTTCCTGGGCGGAGCGACACCGGGCGAGCGCGGCACCTCGGTCGTCGCGGGCCACGTCGACACCATGACCGGCCCGGCCGTGTTCTTGCAGCTCAGCACCCTTAAGCCGGGCAGCAAGGTGGACATCACGCGCGCGGACGGCAACGTCGCCACCTTCAAGGTCGACTCGGTCGAAAGCTTCAGCAAGGCGAACTTCCCCGACCAGCGGGTCTACGCCGACACCCCGGCCCCCCAGCTTCGCCTGATCACCTGCGGGGGCGACTACGACAGGAAGGCGAAGGACTACAAGGAGAACGTGGTGGCGTTCGCCCACCTGGATTCCGTCAAGCGCGCCGCTCCCTAGGTCCCGTCCGGCCGGGAAATGCCGCTTCCTAGATGTCCCGGAAAATCTCGATCTGCGCGCCCACCGAGTTCAGCCGCTCCGCCAGCTCCTCGTAACCCCGGTTGATCACATAGACATTGCGCAGCACCGATGTGCCCTCCGCCGCCATCATCGCCAGCAGGACCACCACCGCGGGGCGCAGCGCCGGCGGGCACATCATCTCTGCCGCGCGCCACCGGGTGGGGCCCTCGACCAGGACGCGGTGGGGGTCCAGCAGTTGCAGGCGGCCGCCCAGGCGGTTGAGGTCCGTCAGGTAGATCGCGCGGTTGTCGTAGACCCAGTCGTGGATCAGCGTCTTGCCCTGGGCGACCGCCGCGATGGCCGCGAAGAACGGGACGTTGTCGATGTTCAGGCCCGGGAAGGGCATGGGGTGGATCTTGTCGATCGGCGCCTCCAGCTTGGAGGGGCGCACGGTCAGGTCCACCAGGCGGGTGCGTCCGTTGTCCGCCGCGTACTCGGGGGAGCGGTCGTGGTCGAGGCCCATCTCCTCCAGGACCGCGAGCTCGATCTCCATGAACTCGATCGGGACGCGACGGATGGTGAGTTCGGACTCGGTGACCACGGCCGCGGCGAGCAGGCTCATCGCCTCGACCGGGTCCTCGGAGGGGGAGTAGTCGACGTCCACGTCGATCGTGGGGACGCCGTGGACGGTGAGCGTGGTGGTGCCGACGCCCTCGACCTTGACCCCCAGCGCCTCCAGGAAGAAGCACAGGTCCTGGACCATGTAGTTGGAGGAGGCGTTGCGGATGACGGTCACTCCGTCGTGCCGGGCGGCGGCCAGCAGCGCGTTCTCGGTCACCGTGTCGCCGCGTTCGGTCAGCACGATCGGGCGGTCGGGCGCGATCGATGGCTCCACCTTCGCGTGGTAGATGCCCTCGGTCGCCGTGATGTCCAGTCCGAACCGGCGCAGCGCGATCATGTGCGGCTCGATCGTCCGCGTGCCCAGGTCGCAGCCGCCCGCGTACGGCAGCCGGAAGCCGTCCATCCGGTGCAGCAGCGGACCGAGGAACATGATGATCGAACGGGTACGGCGCGCGGCCTCCGCGTCGATCGCGTCCATGTCGAGCTGCGCGGGCGGCACGATCTCCAGGTCGAGGCCCTCGTTGATCCAGCGGGTGCGCACCCCGATGGAGTTCAGCACCTCCAGCAGGCGGAAGACCTCTTCGATGCGGGCCACCCGGCGCAGCACCGTACGGCCCTTGTTGAGCAGTGAGCCGCAGAGCAGCGCCACGCACGCGTTCTTGCTCGTCTTGACGTCGATGGTGCCGGAGAGCCGGCGCCCGCCGACCACCCGCAGATGCATGGGACCGGCGTAGCCGAGCGAAACGATTTCACTGTCGAGCGCCTCGCCGATGCGTGCGATCATCTCAAGGCTGATGTTCTGGTTGCCGCGCTCGATGCGGTTCACCGCGCTCTGACTGGTGCCGAGTGCATCCGCGAGTTGCGTCTGTGTCCAGCCCCGGTGCTGACGGGCGTCACGGATGAGCTTGCCGATGCGTACGAGGTAGTCGTCTGCCATGGGTGCACGCTATCTCAGATATGAGATGGCGGTGTTGGTGGGATGGACCGGATGGGTGAGACCTTGGACGGGTGATGTCCGACGGTGTGTCAGATCTGTCGGAAGGTCAGCCGGGTGATCCGCGCCAGGCTGCCGCGTCCTCGCCGGGCCGCGTCGGCCGCCTCCCGCGGCGACGCGGGCGGCATGGCAAACCCTTGCGTGACGTCTAACACGGGAGTGACCTGTCTCACTGAAGGTAGAGCTCGTCTCATCGAAGTTGGAGCGATCCGGATCAGGATGCCTTCGCGCTGTCAGGGGGAGAGCCGCCGCTGCTGGTTCTGAGCCGTGCGGCGTTGCTTGCTGGCCATGATCTGCAGGTTTGCGATCGACACCGAGATGTCGTGGATGTCCATGAGCTCGGTCCAGATCTCCTTGGCGCCTATGCCCTTGTTGATCATTGCGGCGATCAGTTCCTGGGCCTGGTCGTCGAGGGCGGTGCGTCGTCGGCGTGTGCTGCGAGCGGGGAAGATTGAGGAGTTCAGGACGCGGCGAACCAGCCAGCGGGGGACCTCCCATTCTGCCGAGATGGCGCGGACGGTCATGTTCCCGTCCAGCGCATCGTGCTGGATGAGAACTGTTTGGTCGACCCGGTGACGGGTGAGAGCTTTGTGCTGGTGGAGGCGGAGGGTGCGAGGACTCGGCTTAGCCCGGCCTCGGGGAGAACTGGCATCTGAGAGTGCGTGCTGCAGGGCTGCCGTGGAGCGTCCTGAGACAGCAGCGAGCCGTTCGATTTGGGGTTTCCCGACCCAGAAGGGCGGTCCGCAGAGGAAACAGTGCAGGTAGCTGGGCTTGAGGTGGTTAGCTCGGGCCAGCCGTCGGATGTATGGGTCGGTCATCTCGCCGAGCTGCGGGCGGACATTGACGGGGAGCCGGGCGATGCGGTCGGGCAGCTCAGATGTCACCGACTGGTCGCCGTCGACAGAGCTGAAGCGTTCTGGGCGGTGTGGTCCAGTGGAATCGCTTCCAGGGACTTCTTGGTGATCTTCTCGGTGCCGGTGAGGATCGCGTCGATCGCAGCCCCGCGGATGGCATGGGAGAGCGCCCCGATCATGCCGCCAGTCCGTTCGTGCAGGTAGCGGTCGAGCGTGACGAGTGTTCCGGGGCGATGTTGGTGCAGCAACAAGGTGTTCTCCAGGGTTGCGACCAAGCCCTGCCACTCGGTGCCGTAAGGGAACGCGTGGGTGGGGATGAGCGTGAAGCGTCCAGCGATCTGGGCCCCGCGAGTTCCGGAGAGCAGGTTGCCGTGCTCGATGTTGATGCCGGCATAGATGAAGGTCGCGGGGATGCGTTCAGAGAAGTACTTGAGGGTGTCGGCGACTTCGGCTCCGGTGCGGCTGGTCAGCGAGACGTTGTGCAGTTCGTCGACCAGGACCAGGCCGGTCCGAGCGTCGGTGCAGACGCCGACGACAGCCTCGATGAGGTCGGTGATGTTCGAACGGCGGTGGACTGGAAGACCGAGGAAGCGGGCGAACTCGGCGGCGACCATGCGGGCGGTCGCGGCGGGCGGGACGGTGATATAGATGACCGGGATCCGGCCAGGGGCATGTGGGTGGCGGGCGCGGTCCAGGAGTTCGTGGGAGCGCCCGAGCTGGGTGATGGCGATGGTTTTGCCGGTTCCGGCGGGCCCGGAGACGATCAGCCCGCGGCGGGCGCTGATCGCGTGCCGGTTCAGCAGCACCAGACGTCGCCCGCAGGTCACGGTGTGGCGGACGATGGAAGTGGCGACCACGAGCAGCCGGGCGTGGTGATCGAGCCGGGCCTCGTGGTCGATGTCCCGTTCAAGATCCGAGAGTGCGGCGCGCGCATCGGCGGTCAACAGCATTGGCGGGGAGGGTGGTTCGGCGGTGAAGCGGTGCCAACCTTCGCGCGTGGTCAGGTGGAGCCCGGCTTCGTCGTCCGCAGTCTCCAGAGCCGTGCCTGCTGCGGGGCTCGGATCGGTCACTTTCGCCTCCATGGATCTTCCAGCGGATCAAACAACCCCAGCGGGATCACCTCGGCGAGTGGTTCGTTCCCGGCCGTGGATGTCTCCGGCTCGGCGGGCGGTGCAGGATCCGGCCGGGGAACGGAGGTACTGGGACCTGCGGCCCGGGTGCGGGCGGCGACCCGCTTCTCCCGGGCAGTACGTTTCGGATTCGCCGGCTGATCGGGCCCGGCATGGGCCTTGGCCAGGAGGGCGGAAACCGCGTCGGCGATCTCGGCTTCGGTGGCCTTGGGCAAGCCTTGGCTGGCGTGGTCCCAGGCCAGTTCGCCGAAGGGGACGGGAACCCGCCGCAGGTGCTTCCAGGTGGCCTGGATCCACTTGCCGTCGGCGTGATGGTTGCGTACCCAGATCCGGGACACGTCGTAGGGGTCGTGATGGATCTCCCAGAGCCCCTTCTTCGCTGTGACGCCGGAGTGCTGCCGACGGAAGGGGGTCAGCTCAGGGCTGTCGTAGGTGCGGCGCTTGATCTTGATCCCGTAGTCGTTGACCACCCGCCAGACGGCAGGCAGCAGTTCGACGTAGTCGTCACCGCTGAGCGCGACCGGAACGTAGCCGCAGGCCTCGACGAGGGCCGCGTACTTCTCGTTCGGCGTGAACGACCTGCCCGGGTGGGACGGATCGCGCAGCCCATCATGCTGGCGGTTTTGCCACTTGGCGACGAGCCACTCGTCCAGCAGCTCCTGCAGTTCCAGCAGAGACCACAGCGGCTGCTTGTCCAGGTTCCGGCCGCGGCGATCGGTGTTGCGCCCCGTGAAGCCCGAGAGGAACTGAGTGAACAGAGTGCCCACTGAGTTCAGCATCTTCTCGATGTGCCCCTTCTCGAAGGGCGAACCCTTGTGAGCAGGCTGGACATCGATCTCCAGGAACCGGCAGGAGGCGAGGAAGTTGCGGGAGATGAAGGCCTTGCCGTGATCGCAGACAATCATCTCCGGCACGATCACCGGCCGCGCAGCCGCGTGCTCCAGACGCTCGTCGATACTCAACAACCGCCGGTGCGGCAGCACCGAACGGGACATCCGCAGAGCATCGATCCAGCCCGGCCGCATCACCTCCGGCGTGACCGTGCGAGCCAGCAGCACGCTTGCATCCACCGACTTCGTCGTGGGCCGCAGCACCGCTGCGGTCACTGTTCGCGTCGCGACATCGATCATGCCGGTGAGCTCGACCTTGCCCGTGACGCCATCGTCGAGGCGGACCAGCACATCCAACGGTGTGGAGTCGATCTGCATCACCTCGCCGGGTGCGAAGGCCGGCAATTCGCCGAACGGAGCTTTCGCCCCGTGCGCCCGTGACCTGCGGGTCACAGCGGAACCGGTGTCGGCGTACACGTGAACGTCCCCACCCGCGTACGGATGAAAAGGGACAGTTGTTGATGCGGTGAGACCTGTTGCCCGCCACTCTGCTGCTTGATCGATGTGGGATGGCGGAGGGCGGTTGACGGTGGTCTTGGATCCGCATCGCTGGCTGGAACTGCGGCGTTTCCGTGGCCTGTTGGAGTCCGGGGCGATAAGTCTGTCGGAGATCGCCAGGGAGACGGGGCTGGACAGGAAGACGGTCCGCAAGTACCTCTCTGCACCTGGTCCGGCGACTCCTCCGAGGCGGTCGGCGAACGGGCGGTCACGGGCGAGGGCAATCGACGAGTTCGCGCCGCTGGTCGACTCGATGCTGCGGGCCGAGGTCCTGATGAAAGCGGCGGTCATCCACGAACGGCTTGCCAGCGAGTACGGGTTCACCGGCAACTACCAGCGGACGAAGCTCTACGTCCAGGATGCCCGTCCCAGGATCGCCGAGGAACTCGGCATCACGCCGAAGGAACTGGCGGGCATGCACCGCCGCTTCGAGGTCATCCCGGGCGCCCAGGCCCAGGTGGACTGGGGCGACGAGGGAAGGACCCTCGCCCACATGGGCATCGGCAAGGTCTACTCCTTCCACATGACGCTGTCGTACTCCCGTGACCCGTTCTGCTGCTTCACCACCAGCCAAGACCTGCAGTCGTTCTTCGACTGCCACCGCCGGGCGTTTTCCCACTTCGGCGGGGTGCCCATGACGATCGTTTACGACCGCACCAAGACCGTCGTCCGCCGGCATGTCGCCCCCGGCGAGGCGGTCCCGCTGCATCCGGAGGCGGTCGGCTTCGCCGGCCACTACGACTTCGACATCGATGTCCTGGCCGCCTACCGGCCCACCGGCAAAGGCCGCGTCGAACGCCAGGTGCTGATCGTCCGAGATCACGTGCTGTCCGGCCGGGCTTTCTGCTCCGTCGAGGAGATGGACGCCGCGTTCGCCGCGTGGGTGCCGCTCCGGCGGGCTCAGATCCACAAGACACACCGGGAGGTCATCGGCGAGCGGGCGGCCCGCGACCACGCGGCCCTCAAACCGCTGCCGCCGACCCCCTATCTGGTGGCCGAGCGGCACCTGCGGCCGGTCGGCAAGGACTGCCTGGTCGCCTTCGGCGGCAACCTCTACTCGGTGCCCGCCCGGCGCGTCCGCCCGCGCCAGCTGGTGGAGATCCGGGCCACGAAGTCGCAGGTCATGCTGCACTCCACCGTCCCCGGCACCGACGGCGACACGCTGCTGGCCATGCATGCGCGGGTGGTCGGCCGCGGTGTCCGCGTTGTCGAGGAACAGCACTGGGACGGCCTGCCCACCGGCAAGGGACGCCGAACCACCACCGGCGACATCCCGCCCCGGCCCCGCCCGCAGCCCCGAGGTGAAGAAGCCGGCCCGTTGCAGGCCCTGCTGAACCGGGCCGCCGCCACCCGGATCGAGGTCGGCCGCCGTCCGCTGTCGGTCTATGACGAACTGACCGGCACCCGCCCCTTCACCACCAGCCGACCGACGAAGGAATCCTCTTGAGCGAGCTGACCGGCAACCGCATCCGCACCACGGCCGGCAAGCTCGGCCTGCCCCACCTGGCGGAAACCATCAACGAGTTCACCCGGCGCGCGGACGAGGCGAAGATGGGCTACCTCGACTTCCTCGACCTGGTCCTCTCCGAAGAACTCGCCGTCCGTGACGACCGCCGCTTCCGCACCTGCCTGCGGACCTCAAAGCTGCCGCACCACAAGACGCTCGACGAATACGACTTTTCCTTCCAGCCCGAACTCGACCCGCGCAAGGTCAAGGACTTGGCCACCTTGTCCTTCGTCGAGGCCAAGGCGAACGCGGCCCTGCTCGGTCCGCCCGGGGTCGGCAAGACGCATATCGCCGTCGCTCTCGCGGTCGCGGCCTGCCGGGCCGGCTACTCGATCTACTTCACCAGTCTCGACGACATGGTCCGCAACCTCAAAGCCGCCGAAGCGACGGGCCGGCTGACCAGCAAGCTCGGTTCCTACCTTCGGCCGAGCGTCCTGGTGGTCGATGAGGTCGGCTACCAGCCCCTCGAACGAGCGGAAGCGAACCTGGTCTTCCAGGTCATCTCCAAGCGCTACGAGAAGGGCTCGATCATCCTCACCTCGAACAAGACCTTCAGCGAATGGGGCCAGGTCTTCGGCGACGAAGTCCTCGCCACCGCCATCCTCGACCGCCTCCTGCACCACTGCGAAGTGATCGCCATCAACGGCCCCAGCTACCGACTCAAGAACCGACTCAAGGCCATCGAGCGAGAGAACGAAGTGGCCTGACAGCTGGGGACGTTCATCTGTACGCGGCTGGGGAGCTGAGGCCGTACGCCGACAACCGGTGGTGTGGGTGCCGGAAGTGAGTTTGTCCAGCAACCGGTAGAGCGTGGCGCGGGAGGGCAGCTGGGTCCCCCGGCCCTCGTCACTGCCCTTGAGGATTTCGCCGGTCCGCCACAGAAGGAACGTGCCCGTGCGGGTGGAGGCGTCCACGGCCTCGCTGATCGCCTGTCGCATCGCCGCGACCACCGCATCATCCACGGTCCCGTACTTGGGCGTCTTGCGCACTGGACGATGATCCGCCAGTCCGAGAACCCCGCTCGTTTCGTAGCGACGACGCTTCTTGCCGACGGTGCTTGCACTCACCTTGTGCCCGCCGACAGTCAGTTCGGAGGCCTTGGCCCACTCCCGCGCGGTGAGCGACCGGGTAGGGCTGTACTCCGGTTTCGCCTCCGTGCCCTGCGGGGCATCCGGCGGCAGCCCGTGCAGGACCTCCAGGATGTGGCCCTCCCACCACAAGGCCTTCTCCAACACCGGCTGCGGCAACGTCTCTAGCAGGGACACCGGCGGCAGGGGCATTCGGCCGGAACTGTCGACGACCACGAAGTCGTCGTCGGCGAACAGCAAAGCCGGCGGCACTGCCCGAGGCTCGCCGCACATGTCCGAGAGAGTGATCGAGCGGCCCGAGACCGCCAGCACCACGCGGATCTGCCCGTCGAAACGCACCCGTTCACCGACCGCGAGACCTTCTGGGCGAAGCAAATGGCCCATCATCGCCCCTTTGCCGTCTGAACCACGCTGTCCGACGCCAGCAGCTGCGAGGCCACATCCGCCTCCAGCACGCGGTGCCACAGCAGGTGGAACAACACCGGCAGCACCAGGAGAGGGTCGCCGGCCTCCACGGCTCCCGCCAGCAGCGGAGTCGGTTCGTCGAAGACACAGACCAGCCGGTCGGCAACATCCCGACGCTGACCACACCGACGCCTGCGATAGCGCGACAGCCATCGCATGTTCGCCATCAGCACCGGATCCGGGACACCGACGTGTACGAACTGCCAGCCCACTGCCCGACAGGCCCGCTCCGTCGCCTCGAAGGCACCCGCGGTTGCTTCGTCGATCCGGTCACCGGCGCGGACATCGACGACCTGGCCACGGCCGTCCGCGAGCCGCACGAAGTAATCCGGGGCATGACGACGCTTGCGTGAGCCGTCATTCCAGTGCAGCCAGAAGGGTTGTGAGGCGATCCCCCTCACATCCGGATCGGCGTCGAGGAGGATCAGCCGGTCGCGCTCCAACCACGACTCGTACCCGATGTGGTCACCCGTCGTCGCCGACCAGTGCCAGCCCGCGAAGCTCTCCCCGCCTTTGGCCCATCGGAACGAACGCACCGGGTCCACCCGCTCGAAGCGCGAGTTCCAGCTGGCCCTCAGAGGACGACGAACCCGCGTGTCGCCCTCGTAGAAGTCCAGGTCAAACGAACCCAATGCCGAATCCGCGTACGCATCCGCGAGCTCTCCCACCAGCCACCCCTGCCAACCCCGTATCCACTCACACTGTGAAGAGTCAGACTCTCCAGGCCTTGTGGGATCCAGCCAGGTCAGATGCAGTGGAACCCCTCGCGCGAGTGAAGGGCCACTCAAACTTCGGTGAGACGAAACCGTCAGTCATCCGTGTTCGATGAGATCGATCAGCCTTCGATGAGACAGCACAGGGAGGTCCGGGCATGACCGGACAGCGGTCATGTACTAGAGTTATCTCGACATCGAGATATCTGCCGAAAGGCGTACCGCAGCCGCCATCCGGTAAGGGTTACCTAACTAAGTCTTACCTTAGCGGATCGGCGAAGAGCCGTGGCGGCAGCATTGAGGTAGTACGCGCACATTGATGAAGGAGACTGTCGTGTCGGCGAACAGCTTCGACGCCCGCAGCACGCTGCGCGTGGGCGACGAGTCGTACGAGATCTTCAAGCTGGACAAGGTCGAGGGCTCCGCCCGCCTCCCTTACAGCCTCAAGGTTCTGCTGGAGAACCTTCTCCGCACCGAGGACGGTGCGAACATCACCGCCGACCACATCCGGGCGCTCGGCGGCTGGGACTCCCAGGCGCAGCCCAGCCAGGAGATCCAGTTCACGCCCGCCCGCGTGATCATGCAGGACTTCACCGGTGTTCCCTGTGTCGTGGACCTCGCCACCATGCGTGAGGCCGTGAAGGAGCTCGGCGGCGACCCGGCGAAGATCAACCCGCTGGCCCCGGCCGAGCTGGTCATCGACCACTCCGTCATCGCCGACAAGTTCGGCACCAACGACGCCTTCGCGCAGAACGTCGAGCTGGAGTACGGCCGCAACAAGGAGCGTTACCAGTTCCTGCGCTGGGGCCAGACCGCGTTCGACGAGTTCAAGGTCGTCCCGCCCGGCACGGGCATCGTCCACCAGGTCAACATCGAGCACCTGGCGCGCACGATCATGGTCCGCGGTGGCCAGGCCTACCCCGACACCCTCGTCGGCACCGACTCGCACACCACCATGGTCAACGGTCTCGGTGTGCTCGGCTGGGGCGTCGGCGGCATCGAGGCCGAGGCCGCGATGCTCGGCCAGCCGGTCTCCATGCTCATCCCGCGCGTCGTCGGCTTCAAGCTGACCGGTGAGCTCAAGCCCGGCACCACCGCCACCGACCTGGTGCTCACGATCACCGAGATGCTGCGCAAGCACGGCGTCGTCGGCAAGTTCGTCGAGTTCTACGGTGAGGGCGTCGCCGCCACCTCGCTCGCCAACCGCGCCACCATCGGCAACATGTCGCCGGAGTTCGGCTCGACCGCCGCGATCTTCCCGATCGACGACGAAACGATCAAGTACCTGAAGCTGACCGGCCGCAGTGAGCAGCAGCTCGCGCTGGTCGAGGCGTACGCCAAGGAGCAGGGCCTCTGGCTCGACCCGGCCGCGGAGCCCGACTTCTCCGAGAAGCTCGAGCTGGACCTGTCGACGGTCGTCCCGTCCATCGCCGGCCCGAAGCGCCCGCAGGACCGCATCATCCTGGCCAACGCCGCCGAGCAGTTCACGCAGGACGTACGCAACTACGTCGACGACGCCGACGAGGCGGGCATGGAGTCCTTCCCGGCTTCCGACGCCCCGGCCGCCACCAACGGTGTGCCGACCCGGCCCACCCTGGTCACGGCCCCCGACGGTTCGACGTACGAGATCGACCACGGCGCCGTCACCGTCGCCGCGATCACCTCCTGCACCAACACCTCGAACCCGTATGTCATGGTCGCCGCCGCGCTGGTGGCCAAGAAGGCGGTCGAGAAGGGCCTGACCCGCAAGCCGTGGGTCAAGACCACGCTCGCCCCTGGCTCCAAGGTCGTCACCGACTACTTCGACAAGGCGGGGCTGACCCCTTACCTCGACAAGGTCGGCTTCAACCTCGTCGGCTACGGCTGCACCACCTGCATCGGCAACTCCGGCCCGCTGCCGGAGGAGGTCTCCAAGGCCGTCAACGAGCACGACCTGGCCGTGACGTCGGTCCTCTCGGGCAACCGCAACTTCGAGGGCCGTATCAACCCCGACGTCAAGATGAACTACCTGGCCTCCCCGCCGCTGGTCGTCGCGTACGCCCTCGCGGGCTCCATGAAGGTGGACATCACCAAGGACGCGCTGGGCACCGACCAGGACGGCAAGCCGGTCTTCCTGCAGGACATCTGGCCGACCGAGGCCGAGGTCAACGACGTCGTGGCCAACGCCATCGGCGAGGACATGTTCAACAAGTCCTACCAGGACGTCTTCGCGGGCGACGCGCAGTGGCAGGCGCTGCCGATCCCGACCGGCAACACCTTCGAGTGGGACCCGCAGTCGACCTACGTCCGTAAGCCCCCTTACTTCGAGGGCATGACGATGGAGACCACCCCGGTCTCGGACATCAGCGGCGCCCGCGTGCTGGCCAAGCTGGGCGACTCGGTCACCACCGACCACATCTCCCCGGCCGGTGCGATCAAGGCCGACACCCCGGCCGGCAAGTACCTCACGGAGCACGGCGTCCAGCGTCGCGACTTCAACTCGTACGGCTCGCGCCGAGGCAACCACGAGGTGATGATCCGCGGCACCTTCGCCAACATCCGCCTGCGCAACCAGATCGCGCCGGGCACCGAGGGCGGCTACACCCGCGACTTCACCGTCGAGGGCGGCCCGGTCTCCTTCATCTACGACGCGTCGCAGAACTACCAGGCCGCCGGCCTCCCGCTGGTGATCCTGGCGGGCAAGGAGTACGGCTCGGGCTCGTCCCGCGACTGGGCCGCGAAGGGCACGGCGCTGCTCGGCGTCAAGGCCGTCATTGCCGAGTCGTACGAGCGCATCCACCGCTCGAACCTCATCGGCATGGGCGTCCTGCCGCTGCAGTTCCCGGAGGGCGCTTCCGCGGAGACTCTCGGCCTGACCGGCGAGGAGACCTTCTCCGTCTCCGGCGTGACCGAGCTCAACGACGGCTCCACGCCGCGTACGGTCAAGGTCAGCACCGACACCGGTGTGGAGTTCGACGCGGTGGTCCGCATCGACACCCCCGGTGAGGCGGACTACTACCGCAACGGCGGCATCATGCAGTACGTGCTGCGGAATCTGATCCGCAAGTAAGCACGGCAGTGCGGCAGAAGGGCCGCACCCCCGGTGACGGGGGTGCGGCCCTTCCGTATGCGCCGGCCGATCGGTTACCGGATCAGAACAGCTTGTTGTAGATGTTGAAGCCGGAGCCGACCTTGGTGCGGGCGCTGAACGGGGCGGCGGCGTTGCCGGTGCCCTTGTACAGCCACAGGGCGCCCGCGGCGTCGCGCGCGACGACGTCCGCGCGGCCGTCCAGGTTCAGGTCACCGTTGGCGATGATCTTGTTGTAGGTGTTCCAGCCGGAGCCGACCTTGGTGCGGGCACTGAACGGGGCGGCGGCGTTGCCCGTGCCCTTGTACAGCCACAGCACGCCGGACGCGTCCTTCGCGAGAATGTCCGCGCGGCCGTCACCGGACAGGTCGCCCTTGCCGGTGATGTGCGTGTAGATGTTCCAGCCGGAACCGGCCTTCACACGCGTGGACAGGGTGCCGGTGCTGGTTCCCTTGTACAGCCAGAGCACACCGGACTTGTCCCGGGCGAGGACGTCGTCCGACGAGGTGCCACCGAGGTTGCTCGGGGTCAGCACCAGGTTGTAGATGTTCCAGCCCTTGCCCACCAGCTTGCTGCCGGTGTCGTTGCCGAAAGCGACGTAGCCGGCGTTGTCCCAGGTCCAGGCGCCGTCGGACTGGCCGTCGGCGTTGAGGTCGATCGCCGCGGCGAGCCTGATCGCGTCCCAGCCCCCGTCGATGAAGCTGCGGGTGGCGAAGCCCCCGCTGCCGTTCGGGCCGTAGACGTAGGCGTTGGTGTTCTTGTCCACACCCCAGAGGAGGAACACCGGGGCGGTGCCGGCCTGCGCCGCGGCGGGCGCGTTCGACGGCTCGACCGCGGAAGCGGCGATGTCGGCGCTCTTCGGCGCGGGCGCCGAGGTGTCGGCCACGGCGGACCCGGCGGACGTGCCGACCAGGGCAGCGGCTATGGCTGCGACGGTGAGACGCGACAGGACACGCCCGCGCTTACGGCCGGGAAGATTGGCCACGTATTTTCTCCATGTGCGTGATGAGGCGCGATGAACCTCACGAGTTCACCGCTGGATCATCGAGATCTTTGCACAATCTCTTTACCCGTCAATCGGTTTGAAGTGGAGTCAAGGCGTCCAGTGCCGTCACGGAAGGTGCAAACAGCCCCGCACTCGGCAAAACCGGGCGCGGGGCTGCGTCAGTCTGTGACGAACCCGTCGGTGTCAGGAGATCAGCTCCACCTCCGCGAGCGTCGCCGAACTCGTAGCCACCAGCCGGTACTTGGCGTACGAGCCGGGCGCGGCCACCGTGAAGACGCGCGTCTGCCGGTCCCAGGCGAAGCTCTGTCCGGACCGCTTGTCCAGGTCCTTCCAGACCGTCCCGTCCTGCGAGCCCTGCAGCACCCAGCCGGCCGGGGCCTTGGCCCGCGCCGACGAGGTGAGCGTGTACTGCACCGCCCGGGTCTTCGACGCCACCGGCAGCTCAACCGTCTCGAACGTGGCCTCCGTCGCGGAGGCGTTGTCGAAGAGCGGACCGCCGGTCGTGATCGCATCGTGGCGCGGCGACGGAGCCTTGTCGTCCTGGGTGATGGAGACCGGGGCGGCGTTCTTGCCCGTGCCCCACGAGGACGGCTTCGAGCCCATCGTGAACTCCAGCGTGCCGCCCCGCGCGATCAGCTGATGCGGCAGGGCAGTGGAGTTCCAGGACCTGCCGTTCACCTTCAGCCCCTGGACGTAGACGTTCTTCGCGCTGTTCCCGGGAGCCTTGATCACCAGGTCGCGGCCGCTGTCCAGATGGACGGTCGCCTTGGTGAAGAGCGGCGACCCGATCGTGTACTCGCCGCTGCCCATCACCAGCGGGTAGAAGCCGAGCGCGGAGAAGAGGTACCAGGCCGACTGCTCGCCGTTGTCCTCGTCGCCGTGGTAGCCCTGCCCGATCTCGCTGCCGGTGTAGAGGCGGGAGAGCACCTCGCGCACCTTCTCCTGGGTCTTCCAGGGCTGCGACGCCGCGTTGTACATGTATGTGACGTGGTGGGCGACCTGGTTGGAGTGGCCGTACATGCCCATCCGGACATCGCGGGCCTCCGTCATCTCATGGATGACGCTGCCGTACGAACCGACGAAGTCGGGCGAGGCCGTCTCGGGGGTGGAGAAGTAGGTGTCGAGCTTCTCGCCGAGTGCGGAGCGGCCGCCGTAGAGATTGGCGAGGCCCCGGCTGTCCTGAGGTGCGGTGAAGGCGTAACCCCAGCCATTGGTCTCGGTGTAGTCATAGCCCCACACCCGCGGGTCGTACGTGCCGGACGGGACCCGCCAGTCGCCCTTCAGGTCGCGGCCCTGGAAGAAACCGGCCTTGGAGTCGAAGAGCTTGACGTAGTTCCGGGCCCGGTTGAGGAAGTACTCGGACTCCTCCTGGTAGCGGGCCTTCTTGGTCTTCTTGTAGAGGGCCTGGCCCATCTTCGCCAGTCCGTAGTCATTGAGGTAGCCCTCCAGCGACCAGGACAGCCCCTCATGGGTCTCGGTGGAGGCGTAGCCGAGGAACGGCGAGGTCTCCATGCCCTTGCGGCCGACGCCCGAGGTGGGCGGCACCACCGTCGCGTTCTTCAGCGCCGCCTCGTACGCGGCCTCGGCGTCGAAGTCCACACCCTTGACGTACGCGTCGGCGAAGGCCACGTCCGAGCTCGTGCCGGTCATCAGGTCGGCATAGCCGGGCGAGGACCAGCGCGAGATCCAGCCGCCGTCCTTGTACTGCTGGACGAAGCCGTCCACCAGCTCGCCCGCCTTCTCGGGGGTGAGGAAGGAGTACGCGGGCCAGGTCGTCCGGTAGGTGTCCCAGAAGCCGTTGTTGACGTACACCTTGCCGTCGACGATCTTCGCGCCGGTACGGGTCGGGGTGTCGGGCCCGGTCATCGGCGAGAACGGGCTCGCGTACTGGTGCTTGGGGTCCGCCTTGGTGCCGGTGTTCTCGAATCCGGAGTTGGGATAGAGGTACAGGCGGTACAGGCTGGAGTAGAGCGTGGTCAGCTGGTCGCGGTTCGCGCCCTCGACCTCCACCCGGCCGAGCAGCTCGTCCCAGGCGTCCCGCGCCCGTTCCTTCACCCGGTCGAAGCCGGTGCCCGCCGGGATCTCGTCGGCGAGGTTCTTCTTCGCCTGGTCGACGCTGATGAGCGAGGTGGCCAGCCGGAGACCGACCGTGCGGTCCTTGCCCGCGTCGAAGCGGAGATGGCCGCTGACCCCTTCGGCGGCCGACCCGGTGACCGGCGCGTCGAAGACGCCGTACACGAAGAGCCGCGTCGCACCCGTGGACAGCCCGCTCTTCACGTCCGAGAAGCCGGTGAAGGAGCTGGTGGCCGGGTCGAGGGTGAGTCCGCCTTCCTTGGTGACGTTGTCGAAGATGACGCTCGCGTCGTCACCGGGATAGGTGAAGCGCATCATCGCCGCATGGTCGGCCGGGGTGATCTCGGCCTTGAGGCCGTTCTCGAAGGTGACCCCGTAGTAGTGCGGACGCGCGGTCTCCTTCTCGTGCCGGAAGGGCAGGGCGCGCTTTGTCCGGTCGGTCTCCGGGGTGCCTGCCGCCGCGGACGGCATCAGCTGGAAGGTCTGCCGGTCGCCCATCCACGGGCTCGGCTCATGGCTGGCGCTGAAGGCCTGCAGGGTCGGCAGATTGTCCGCGTTGTTACCCCGCGCGTACTCGTACAGCCAGCTCTTGGACCCGGCACTGGTCACCGGGGTCCAGAAGTTGAAGCCGTGCGGCACGGCGGTCGCCGGGAAGGTGTTGCCGCGGGAGAAGGAGCCGCTGGAGTTGGTGCCGCGGACGGTCGAGGCGTAGTCCGAAAGATGGGCCAGTCGCTTCTGAGGAGCTTTGGGCGCGATCGCGATGTCGTCGATCCAGCCCTGGAACTTGCCCGGACCCTTGGGGGAGTCGTACGCGACCAGGATCCGGTCGACCGTCTTGCCGGCCGCGACCGTACCGATCCTGGACGCGACCTGGTTCCACTGGTTGACGTAGAGCCGCTTGGCGGCGCCCTGGCCCTGAGGGGTCAGCAGCCCGCCGTGCGAGTCGAGAGCCCGCAGATCACTCAGATAGGTGCCATCGGTGAAGGCCAGGTCCACCGACACATTCGTGGCCGGGTAGTTGAGATCCGTCTCCGGCAGGGACGGGAAGATCCGGTACGAGAGCTCGGTGTCGCGGCGGACTGCCGTATTGACGTCGAAGACCTTGTTGTACGAGTAGGCCCGGCCGGCCGGCTTGTGGGTGCCGGCGTACCTCAGGGCGCGCTTTCCGGTGAATCCGGCGTTGGACTTGGCGGTGGGGGAGCCGTTGGGTCCGCGGTCGACCAGGCTGCGCATGTCGTCGGGCGTGGGCGTGCTGGTGTCGCCGTTGGAGAACTGCACATCGGCGAGCTGGGTGATGTCCGCGCCGTTGTTCTTGGTGATCTCCAGCCGGTAGTGCGCGTACGCCGTGGCGTTGGCCCCGTCGGCGATGTCGTACGGCTTGGTCTGAAAGCGCTTGTCGAAGGTCTCGCCCTCCCGGGTGTCGAGCACCTTCCAGTCCTTGCCGTCGGCCGAGCCCTTGAGGGTCCAGTCCTTCGGGTCGCGCGAGTCGTAGTCGTTCGCCGAGGTCAGGGCATAGGTGACCACCTTGACCGGAGTGTCCGTGTCGAACTCGATCCACGCCGTCGGCTGGAACCCCAGCCATTTGGTGCCCGGTTGCAGATCGACCAGGTTCTCCTTGGTCTCGCCCGCGCCGGTGTTCTCGTCGCTGGCGCGGAGGTCTATCACCTTATCGGTGACATTGCCCGGTATGCCGCTTGCGAAGCCGCCGTCGACGCCGGACGAGCGCTTCGTGCCGTCGGCGCCGACCTCCACGGTATTGCGCCAGTCCGGCTGGGCTTCGTCCGCCTCGAACGACGAGGTGAATTCCGGGTCCGCCGAGGGGGATTGGGCGGACTGTGCGGGCAGGGCGACGGCCGCCGACTGGGCCGTCATCACGAGCAGTGAGGCGGCCGCCACCAGGGCCGCCGCGTGGATTTGTCTCTGCCGAGGTCGGGGTCTGGGCTGCATCCCGGGCCTTTCCTCCAGTTGGGAGCCGTTGGAAAACCGCGTTGGACAACGTTGTCAGGCGCATGCGCAGGCTCCAGTAGGGAGGTAAGTGCCAGACGGTGTCAAGGGTGTTGACGGGGTGGGGCGGCCGGATTCAGTCGTTCAGGGAAAGGACTGTGATCGGATGGGCGCGCGCGAGGCTCAGATATCCGCGAGGTCTCAACTCGGGAAAGACTGCCGTCCAACCTTGCTTTCGATCTTGCTCCGTCGGCGGGAAGTGGACTATACCTGTCGGCACCCGCATAGCTCTTCCACAAGGCAGCGGGCCAGGGGGGACGACAACGACGGGCAGGCGTGTGCACCGACTGCCTGCCGTCCGCGTTCCGTTCCCGCTGCCAACCGTGCACGACCCAAGCTTCACTGAGTTTCCCCCCGGGAAAACACAGCAACTGACCGCGGTGGCGGGGCCCTTCGCTGAGGCGAGAAGGACGGGCGACCGGTACACCGCCTGAGTCCTGTAGAAGGCGAGGACTTGAGCATGGGATCCACCTCCGCCCCCGACAATGAGGGCCTCGGCCGTCGTGATCTGATCAAGCGGTCTGCCGCACTCGGTTTGATCACCGTTCCGACGATGAGCTTCCTGTCCGCGTGTGCCTCCGGCGGCGGGGGCGGCGAAGACGGCGCTGCCAAGGGGAAGGTCAGCAAGGACAACCCGTTCGGTGTGGCCAAGGGCAGCAAGGTCGACGTCGTCGTCTTCAAGGGCGGCTACGGAGACGACTACGCCAAGGCGTGGGAAGCAGCTTTCGACAAGAAGTGGGGGACCAAGTCCTCCCACCTGGGAACCCAGGAGATCACCGGGAAGCTGCAGCCGCGCTTCAACGGAGGCAACCCGCCGGACGTCGTCGACGACTCCGGCGCTCAGCAGATCAAGCTGGACGTGCTCTTCAAGAGCGGCCAACTCTCCGATCTGGCGGCGGTCCTGGACTCGCCCTCCATCGACGACCCGAGCAAAAAGGTCCGGGACACCCTGATCGCGGGCACCGCCGAACAGGGACTCCAGGGCGGCAAGATCGTCTCGCTCAACTACGTCTACACCGTCTGGGGGCTGTGGTACTCGGGCAAGCTCTTCAAGGAGAAGGGCTGGACGGCGCCCAAGACCTGGGACGAGTTCCTCGCCGTCTGTAAGTCGGCCAAGGACGCGGGCATCGGCGGTCTCGCCCACCAGGGCAAGTTCCCGTACTACATCAACGTCGCCATCATGGACCTGATCGCCAAGCTCGGTGGTCTGGACGCGATGAAGGCGATCGACAATCTCGACCCCAAGGCGTTCGTCGGCAGCAATGTCGCCAAGCAGGCCGTCGAAGCGGTCTACGAAGTGGTCGAGAAGGGCTATCTCATGCCCGGCACCAACGGCCTGACGCACACCGAGTCGCAGACCCGCTGGAACCAGTACAAGGCCGCGTTCATCACCTCGGGTTCGTGGCTGGAGAACGAGCAGCTCAAGCAGACTCCGGAGGACTTCGACATGAAGTTCCTGCCGATGCCGGTGCTGCCCGGCAGCAAGCTGCCCTTCGAGGCGATCCGGGCCGGAGCCGGCGAGCCCTTCATTGTCCCGGAAAAGGCGAAGAACAAGGCCGCGGGCCAGCAGTTCCTGCGCTCCATGCTCTCCAAGGAATGGTCGACGATCTTCGCCCAGAAGGCGAACTCGCTGACCATCCTCAAGGACGGTGTGGACCCGAACGTCCAGCTTCGCCCGGGCACCAAGTCAGCCGTGGACGCCGTGAAGGCGGCGGCCGACAACACCTTCAACTACCTCTACCCCAACTGGTACAGCCAGATGGACACCGACATCCAGAACGCATCCAACGAGCTCATGGCCAAGCGAATCCAGCCGGCGGAATGGCTGAAGCGGGCCCAGGCAGCGGTCGACAAGGCGGCGAAGGACCCGAACGCCAAGAACAACCGCCGCGACTGAGCAGCCTCACCCCGCTCACCCCGGAACACCAGGGACAGGACGCCATGCGAAAAGGGCAGTACCGGTTCGTCACAGGGTTTCTTCTGGCACCCTTGGCGCTGTATCTGATCTTCGTGATCTGGCCGTATGTGCAGACGATCGGGTACTCGTTCACCGACTGGAAGGGCCAGTCGCAGACCTTCGGATTCGTCGGTATCGACAACTACACCGCTCTGTTCGATGACGACGTTTTCCTGAGCGCGATCTGGCACAACATCGTGTTCCTGGTGTTCATTCCGGTGATCACCATCCTGCTCGCCCTCTTCTTCGCCTTTATGGTGAATGCCGGCGGGCGGGGTGGTGCCGGAGGCGTCAAGGGCGTCCGGGGGTCCGGCGTCTACAAAATCGTCTACTTCTTTCCCCAGGTCCTGTCCCTGGCGATTCTCGCGGTGCTCTTCGGCGCCGTCTACCGGAGTGACGAAGGCGGCCTGCTCAACGGTCTTCTGGTCAAGGCCGGACTGGTGGACGCCGCGAGCCCGATCGAGTGGCTCAACGAGCCGGACCTCGTGCTCTGGTGCCTGATGGCCGTGGTTGTCTGGCACGGCGTGGGCTTCTATCTCGTCCTCTTCTCGGCGGCCATGCAGTCCATCCCCAGGGACATCTACGAAGCGGCGCTGCTGGACGGCGCGGGCCGGGCCCAGACCTTCTTCCGGGTCACCCTCCCGCTGCTGTGGGATTCGGTGCAGACGTCCTGGGTCTACCTCGGCATCACGGTCATGGACCTGTTCGTGCTGGTGTCGACGATGACCTCGGGGCAGTACGGAGGCGGCCCCGACCACCACAGCGAGGTCATGGCCACCGTACTGATGCGCAACTTCCTCTACTTCGGCAACAGCGGCTACGCCTGCGCCATGGGTGTCGTCATGCTCTTGCTGACCTTGATCCTTTCCGTCGTCACGCTGCGCGCCACCCGCCGCGAGCGCATCGAGTTCTGAGCAGGGGACGAGCGATGACCACACCCACCAAAGAGCCCGCGTCGACGGGCCAGGTGCCCCGGCAGCGCGCCGGAGGGCGGTCCGTCCCGCACGGCGCCCCCGCCAACGAGGGCATCACCCTCAAAGTGTTCTCCCACGGCTTCCTGGCCCTGTGGGCCGTGATGATCGTGCTGCCGCTGCTCTGGCTCGTACTGAGCTCGTTCAAGACGGACGCACAGATCGGCGGATCAGCCCTCAGCTGGCCGAGTGAATGGTCCCTGGACGTCTTCGGGCGGGCCTGGGACAAGGGCATCGGCGACTACTTCACCAACACCCTCATCGTGCTGGTCTTCTCGGTGCCCTTGACGATGCTCTTCGGCTCCATGGCCGCGTACGTCCTCGCGCGGTACGAGTTCCCGGGCAACCGGCTCATCTACTACTTCTTCGTCGGCGGGGCCATGTTCCCCGTGTTCCTCGCACTCGTACCGCTCTACTTCATGGTGCAGCGGTTCGGCATGCTGAACACGTATCAGGGCTTGATCCTCGTCTACGTCGCCTACTCGATGCCGTTCACCGTCTTCTTCATGCACTCCTTCTTCCGCACGCTTCCGACGGCTGTGCACGAGGCGGCGGTGATCGACGGAGCCTCGCACACCCGGGTGTTCTTCCAGGTCATGCTGCCGATGGCGAAGCCGGGACTGCTCAGCGTGGGGATATTCAACACACTGGGCCAATGGAATCAGTACATCCTCCCCATGGTGCTGATGCAGCCCAAGGACAACGCTGATCCGGAGCGCTATCTGCTCACGCAGGGCCTGGTCCAGCTCCAGCAGCAGCAGGGATATGCGACGGATCTGCCCGTGCTGTTCGCGGGTGTCACGATCGCCATGGTCCCGATGCTGGTGGTCTATCTCTCCTTCCAGCGGCAGGTTCAGGCCGGTCTGACGTCGGCGACGCTCAAGTAGGCCCCCGAACCCCGGCCCGTGACGGGCCGGGGTTCCATGCGGATTTATAGTAGCCATGTACATAGTAGCCATGTACTGTATCTGTCATGAGTGCAGCATCCGAGGGCCCCACGCCCGGCTTCCTGGTCTGGCGACTGTCGATGAAATGGCGGGTCGCCGTGGACCGGGCCGTCGCGCCGCTGGGTCTGACCCACGCGCAGTACTCACTGGTCGCGTCCCTGCTCGGCATGCAGCGCTCCGGGCTGCGGCCCAGCCAGCGTCAACTGGCCGACCACACCGGCCTGGAACCGCTCTATGTCTCGAAGCTGGCGCGCACTCTGGAGACCGCCGGTCTCGTGGAGCGCGTCCCGGACCCTGCCGACACGCGCGCCGTCCAGCTGTCGCTCACCTCCGAGGGGCGTGAGGTCACGCGTCGTGCGATCACCGTCGTCCAGCAGCTGCTCGATCAGCTCATGGAGCCCCTGGGGGGACTGCACGGTTCACGTGCCGAAGCCTTCTCGCGCGAACTGGCGCTCCTGCTCGACGCACCACTCGACCTTCTGACCGAGGAGTAACGATGTCCACAGCCCCGACCCTCAACGGCCAGGTCATAGGCCAGGCCCACTATGCGACGCGAGCCCTGCTGGAGAGCGTGCTGGCTCCCACCGGCACCACGTTCAATCAGTCGGTGGCGCTGAACGCCGTCGCGGGCGGCGGTGCGGCCGTCGAGCACGGCGCCCTCGTCGCCCGGATGACCGGAACATTGAAGATCGACGAGTCGGCGGTCCTGGCGACCATCGGCGAGCTCGCCGAGTCGCAGCTGCTTCAGACCCTGCCCGGTGACACGTCCCGCCTTCGCCTCACGGAAGCGGGCCGGGCGCTGAACGGGCGGATCCGGGCGGCCGTCGCCGAGATCACCGAACGGCTCTACGGCGGCCTGCCGGCCGAGGACCTGCAGACCGCGGGCCGACTGCTGACCCTGGTCACGGCCCGGGCCAACGCCGCGCTCGCCGACGCTTAGTAGTGCTTCGTGAACTCTGCCGATCTTGCCGGGCTCGCGTGCCCAGACCCCGCTCACTGATCCGGCCTGATCCGAAAGGCAGGCCCCCGGGGGATGTCCGGGGCGGCGGCGCGCGGATGCCCGCGCCCGTCGCGCCGGCACCGCGCCGGGCTGGGCGGCGCTGCGTGCCTCGACGTGTGCCTGCCGTCGCGCCGCACGTCCGGGTGCCCGCGTGCACCGCCACCGTGCGCCTGTCCCGCCCTTCCCGTGCGCCCGCTGCGCGCCCCCGCCGTGCGCCTCCCGCCCACCCGCGCCATCCTGAATTCACCCCCCGGATGGCCCCACGCCCCCACCCCGCTCATCCGTGGTTGTCACCGCTCAAGGTCTTGACGCGATAAGCCCCGGGCATTGAGCTTAGAGTTCACAAGTTGGAGAAACGTCGGGGTCTCTTCGTAGTGACCCCGACCGGGGGCGGTCGTCGCGCCGCCCACCGGGGGCAGGAGTGGATGAGTCGATGGAGACTCCGGGATCGCAGACATCTCTGCACCGGGCCAACCTTGAGCGGGTCGTGCGCGCCGTGCGCATGGCCGGCTCGCTCACGCAGGCGGAGATCGCGAGGAGTACCGGCCTCTCCGCGGCCACGGTCTCCAACATTGTTCGCGAATTGAAGGACGGCGGAACCGTCGAGGTGACGCCCACCTCCGCAGGCGGCCGCCGGGCCCGCAGCGTCTCCCTCAGCGGTGACGCCGGCGTCGTCATCGGCGTCGACTTCGGCCACACCCACCTGCGCGTCGCCGTCGGCAACCTCGCCCACCAGGTGCTGGCCGAGGAGTCCGAGCCGCTCGATGTGGACGCCTCCTCCGCGCAGGGCTTCGGCCGGGCGGAACAGCTGGTCAACCGGCTGATCGCAGAGACCGGCATCGGCCCGGACAAGGTGATCGGCGTCGGCCTCGGCGTGCCGGGCCCCATCGACGTGGAATCGGGCACGCTCGGCTCCACATCGATTCTGCCGGGCTGGACCGGCATCAACCCCAGCGAGGAGCTCTCCGGGCGGCTCGGCGTGCCCGTGTACGTCGACAACGACGCGAATCTCGGCGCCTTGGGCGAGCTGGTCTGGGGCAGCGGCCGAGGGGTGCGCGACCTCGCATACATCAAGGTCGCCAGCGGTGTCGGCGCCGGTCTGGTGATAGACGGCCAGATCTACCGCGGCCCCGGCGGCACCGCCGGCGAGATCGGCCACATCACGCTGGACGAGTCGGGCCCGGTCTGCCGCTGCGGCAACCGCGGCTGCCTGGAGACCTTCACCGCGGCCCGCTATGTACTGCCGCTGCTGCAGTCCAGTCACGGCGCCGATCTGACCATGGAGCGCGTGGTCCAGCTGGCCCGTGAGGGCGACCCAGGCTGCCGCCGGGTGATCGCCGACGTCGGACGGCACATCGGCAGCGGCGTGGCAAATCTGTGCAATCTGCTCAACCCGAGTCGCGTCGTGCTGGGCGGAAATCTCGCCGAAGCGGGAGAATTGGTTCTCGGACCGATCCGAGAGTCGGTATCCCGGTACGCGATTCCCAGCGCGGCACGCCAGTTGTCCGTCCTCCCCGGGGCGCTCGGAGGGCGTGCCGAGGTACTGGGCTCACTGGCCCTCGTACTCAGCGAAATGGGCGATTCGACCCTTCTGGACAGCTCGCTCCCAGCCGGGGCACCTGTCTTCACTTAGATAACGAATGGCACCGTTGTCATCTCGTTAAGGATTTACTCCTTGACGCTGGCGGCGGGGCCGAGTTGACTTCCAGCCACCTCGGCCGCAGCGACGCGGCCTCGTCAGGGAGGTTTCGAAGATGAACACGCGTATGCGTCGTGCCGCCGTAGCTGTAGCCGCCACCACGATGGCTGTGTCCCTCGCCGCCTGTGGCAGCGCCAAGGAGTCGGGCGAGACGACGAAGTCGAGCGGCGCGGCCAAGGGCGACAACATCAAGATCGGTCTGCTCCTGCCCGAGAACCAGACCGCGCGCTACGAGCAGTTCGACAAGCCGCTCATCGAGAAGAAGATCAGCGAGCTGACCAACGGCAAGGCCCAGGTCGTCTACGCCAACGCCAAGCAGGACGCCACCCTGCAGACGCAGCAGATCGACACGATGATCACCAACAAGGTGGACGCCCTCATCGTCGACTCGGTCGACTCCAAGGCCATCGCCGGCGGCATCAAGAAGGCCAAGGAGGCCGGCATCCCCGTCGTCGCCTACGACCGCCTGGCCGAGGGCCCGATCAACGCCTACACCTCGTTCGACAACGAAGAGGTCGGCCACGTCCAGGGCAAGGCCCTGCTGGCGGCCCTGGGTGCCAAGGCCAAGGACGGCCAGATCGTGATGATGAACGGCGCGATCACCGACCCGAACGCCGCCCTGTTCAAGAAGGGCGCGCTGGCCGAGCTCAACGGCAAGGTGAACGTCGGCAAGTCGTACGACACCAAGGAGTGGAAGCCGGAGAACGCCAACGCCAACATGGAGGCCGCGATCTCGGCCCTCGGCAAGGACAAGATCATCGGCGTCTACTCCGCCAACGACGGCATGGCGGGCGGCATCATCACCGCCCTCAAGGCCGCCGGCTTCTCCCCGCTCCCGCCGGTCACCGGCCAGGACGCCGAGCTCGCCGGTGTGCAGCGCATCGTCGCGGGTGAGCAGTACATGAGCGTCTACAAGCCGTACGCCCCGGAGGCCGCCGCGGCCGCGCAGATGGCCGTTCTGCTCGCCAAGGGCGAGAAGCTCGACTCCGTCGCCCAGGCGGACGTCGACAGCCCGACCACCAAGAAGATCCCCTCGGTGCTCGTCCCGGTCGTCTCGCTGACCAAGGACAACATCAAGGACACGGTCGTCAAGGACGGCGTCTACACCGTCGCCCAGATCTGCACCCCGAAGTACAAGGCCGCCTGCGACGCGATCGGCCTGAAGTAGGTTCCCCCGGCCCGGAGGGTCTCATCGCCCTCGGGGTCGCACGGGACTTACCACCCCTGGAAGCCTGTCCGGCGTTCCGCCCCTTCCAGCCCCCGCTATCGAGGCGGGGCGCCGGACAGAAACGCTTCTCCACAACTGTTCGCTTCTGCTCAGCCTCCGCGCCCGGTCCCCCGGCGCGGAATCCCCGCCGGTCAGGCGGCGAAGGAGATGGTTCACGTGTCCGCTACGCCCGTGCTGGCGTTGCGCGGGGTCTCCAAGCGATTCGGTGCCGTTCAGGCGCTCACCGACGTAGAGCTTGAGGTCCACTCCGGTGAAGTGGTCGCCCTGGTGGGCGACAACGGCGCCGGAAAGTCCACGCTGGTCAAGACGATCGCCGGCGTGCATCCCATCGATGAGGGCGTCATCGAGTGGGACGGAGACGCCGTTTCGATCAACAGGCCGCACGACGCCCAGAACCTGGGTATCGCGACCGTCTACCAGGACCTCGCGCTGTGCGACAACATCGACGTCGTCGGAAACCTCTACCTCGGCCGGGAGATCCGCAAGCGCGGCGTCCTCAACGAGGTGGAGATGGAGCGCCGCGCCCGGGAGCTCCTCAACACGCTGTCGATCCGCATCCCCAGCGTCCGTATCCCGATCGCCTCGCTCTCCGGCGGTCAGCGCCAGACGGTGGCCATCGCGCGTTCCATGCTCGGTGAGCCCAAGCTCGTCATCCTCGACGAGCCCACCGCCGCCCTCGGTGTCGAGCAGACCGCCCAGGTCCTCGACCTCGTCGAGCGGCTGCGCGAGCGTGGCCACGCCGTGATCCTGATCAGCCACAACATGGCGGACGTCAAGGCCGTCGCGGACAAGGTCGCCGTGCTGCGCCTCGGCCGCAACAACGGTGTCTTCGACGTCAAGTCCACCTCGCAGGAAGAGATCATCTCCGCCATCACCGGCGCCACGGACAACGCCGTGACCCGTCGTGCGGCGCGCAGCACGGAGGTTTCGAAGTGAACACCGAAAAGACCTCCACCCCCACCGACGCGCCCGTCGTGAACCCGGAGGCCGCGCACGACGCGGTCACGGCGGTCGACCCCCGGCTGCTCGTACGTGAGCAGGGCCTGAAGGGCTACGTCTCGGAGTTCCGGCGCAAGCTGCACGCCGGTGATCTCGGCTCGATCCCCGTGGTCATCGGCCTGATCATCATCTGCATCATCTTCCAGAGCCTGAACTCCAACTTCCTCTCGGCGCAGAACCTCAGCAACATCGCCGTGACGATGGTCGCCACCGGCATGATGGCCGTCGGCATCATCTTCGTGCTGCTGCTCGGCGAGATCGACCTGTCGGTCGGCTCGGTCAGCGGTGTCTCCGGCGCGATCGTCGCGGTGCTGACCGTCACCCACGGGATGAACGAGTGGCTCGCGGTGATCATCGCGATCGCGAGCGGCGCGGCCATCGGCGCCGTCCACGGCTTCTTCTTCGCCAGGATCGGTGCGCCCGCGTTCGCCGTCACCCTGGCCGGTCTGCTGTTCTGGCTGGGCTTCATGCTCCAGCTGCTCGGCGAGAACGGCACCATCAACCTGGACAGCGACGGCGTGGTCGGCAAGCTGACCACGTACTACTTCTCGGACGTTGCGGCCGCCTACGGCCTTGCCGCGGTCGCGGTCGCGGGCTTCTTCCTGTCGTCCTACTTCGACAACCGCCGGCGCGCGGAGGCGGGCATCCCGTCCCGGCCGCTGAGCGACACCATCTTCCGTACGGTGGTGCTCGGCGTGATCGCGTTCGCCGCGGCGGTCATGTTCAACCAGTACAAGGGCCTGCCGCTGGCGCTGGTCCTGTTCCTGGCGGTGCTGGTTCTCACGGACTTCGTGCTCCGCCGCACCACGTACGGCCGCAAGATCTTCGCGCTCGGCGGCAGCGTCGAGGCCTCCCGGCGTGCGGGTATCAACGTCACGGCCGTCCGTATCTCGGTCTTCGCGATCGCGGGCACCTTCGCCGCCATCGGCGGCCTGTTCTGGGCCTCGAAGATCGCGGCGGCCAACCAGAGCGCCGGCGCCGGCGACCTGCTGATGAACGTCATCGCGGCGGCCGTCATCGGCGGCACCAGCCTCTTCGGCGGACGCGGCCGGACCTGGAACGCGCTGCTCGGTGTCATGGTGATCGTCTCGATCCAGTACGGGCTCGCGCTGGAGGGCATCGCAACGCCGATCCAGTACATGATCACCGGCGGCGTGCTGCTGGCGACCGTGGTGATCGACTCCATCACCCGCAAGACCCAGAAGACCGCGGGCCGCGCCTGACCACGGCTCCGCAGGAGTGCCCGGCACCGTTCGCGGTGCCGGGCACCTCTGTGTTTCACCCGATGGCGTGATCGTGATGTAGATCGCACCGCCCGCCGACCGGGGTAGCAGGCGGAACATTAGACTCGGCAGACCGGCAAGCTGGACCGCACAACTGCAAGGAGGCACGGGTGGCGTTGCTGACCCGCATCACGGGACCGCGCGATCTGGACCGGCTCGGCCCGGAGCAGCTGGAACGGCTGGCAGCCGAGATCCGGACCTTCCTCGTCGACGCGGTCTCCAAGACCGGCGGTCACCTCGGTCCCAACCTCGGTGTGGTCGAGCTGACCATCGCCCTGCACCGTGTCTTCGACTCGCCGAAGGACAAGGTCCTCTTCGACACCGGCCACCAGAGCTACGTCCACAAGCTGCTCACCGGCCGCCAGGACTTCTCCAGGCTCAAGATGAAGGGCGGCCTCTCCGGCTACCCAGCGCGTGCCGAGTCCGAGCACGACATCATCGAGAACTCCCATGCATCCACCGTCCTCGGCTGGGCCGACGGCCTCGCCAAGGCCAACGAGGTGCTGAAGAAGGACGATCACGTCGTCGCCGTCATCGGCGACGGTGCGCTCACCGGCGGCATGGCCTGGGAGGCGCTGAACAACATCGCGGCCGCCAAGGACCGCCCGCTGGTGATCGTCGTCAACGACAACGAGCGCTCGTACGCCCCGACGATCGGCGGCCTTGCCAACCACCTCGCCACGCTGCGTACAACCGACGGCTACGAGCGTTTCCTGGCCCGCGGCAAGGACATCCTGGAGCGCACTCCCGTCGTCGGGAAGCCGCTGTACGAGACCCTGCACGGCGCCAAGAAGGGCCTGAAGGACTTCATCGCCCCGCAGGGCATGTTCGAGGACCTCGGCCTGAAGTACGTGGGCCCCATCGACGGCCACGACATCGAGGCCCTGGAGTCCGCCCTGGCCCGCGCCAAGCGCTTCGGCGGCCCCGTCATCGTCCACTGCCTCACCGAGAAGGGCCGCGGCTACCAGCCCGCCCTCCAGGACGAGGCGGACCGCTTCCACGCCGTCGGCAAGATCCACCCCGACACCGGCCTGCCGATCGCCAGCTCCGGCCTCGACTGGACCTCGGTCTTCGGCGAGGAGATGGTCGAGCTCGGCAAGGAGCGCAAGGACATCGTCGCGATCACCGCCGCGATGCTGCAGCCGGTCGGTCTCGACAAGTTCGCCAAGGCGTTCCCGGACCGCGTCTACGACGTCGGCATCGCCGAGCAGCACGGCGCGGTCTCCGCCGCCGGCCTCGCCACCGGCGGACTGCACCCCGTCTTCGCCGTGTACGCCACGTTCCTCAACCGCGCCTTCGACCAAGTGCTGATGGATGTGGCCCTGCACCAGTGCGGCGTCACCTTCGTACTGGACCGCGCGGGCGTCACCGGCACCGACGGCGCCTCGCACAACGGCATGTGGGACATGTCGATCCTGCAGGTCGTCCCCGGGCTGCGGATCGCCGCCCCGCGCGACGCCGACCAGGTCCGCTCCCAGCTGCGTGAGGCCGTGGAGGTGGACGACGCGCCCACCGTGGTGCGCTTCTCCAAGGGCGCGGTCGGCCCGGCCGTGAAGGCCCTGGGCAGGGTCGGCGGCATGGACGTCCTGCGCAACGCGGACACCGACCGGCCCGACGTCCTGCTCGTCTCCGTCGGCGCGCTCGCCCCGATGTGCCTGGAGATCGCCGACCTGCTCGACGCCCAGGGCATCTCGACCACCGTCGTCGACCCGCGCTGGGTCAAGCCGGTCGACGAGGCGCTCGCGCCGCTCGCCGAGCAGCACCGCGTCGTCGTCACCGTCGAGGACAACAGCCGTGTCGGCGGCGTCGGTTCCGCGGTCTCACAGGCCCTGCGCGACGCGGGCGTCGACGTACCGCTGCGCGACTTCGGCATCCCGCCGCGCTTCCTCGACCACGCCTCCCGCAAGGAGGTCATGGCGGAGATCGGCCTGACCGCCCCGGACATCGCCCGGCAGGTCACCGGCCTGGTCTCCAAGCTGGACGGGCGGTTCGAGAACGAGGCCGTGGAGCCCGCGCGCGACTGAGCGGAAGCCACCGGGCCCGGTTTCCTGTCGCCGATGGGCCGGTCGGTCACCCTGTATGGGTGGTCCGACCGGCCCATTCGCGTGAAATCCACCCGTACGGAGCTCAGTCGGGCCGCCAATGTCCGAATCATGGCGTTCACGACGAGTGCGTGGAGGTACGCCGGTGAGTACGCAGCAGGACACGGGCCCGCGCGGGAACGGGCTGTTCAGGACCAAGACGGTCGAGCAGTCGATCCGCGACACCGAAGAACCGGAGCACGCCCTCAAGAAGTCCCTCTCGGCATGGGATCTGACGGTCTTCGGCGTCGGTGTCATCATCGGCACCGGCATCTTCGTCCTCACCGGGAAGGTGGCCAAGGAGAACGCGGGACCCGCGACCGCCCTCGCCTTCGTCGCCGCCGGCATCGTCTGTGCGCTGGCGGCCCTGTGCTACGCCGAGTTCGCCTCAACCGTCCCGGTGGCCGGGTCGGCGTACACCTTCGCGTACGCCTCCATCGGTGAGCTGCCCGCCTGGATCATCGGCTGGGACCTCGTCCTCGAATTCGCGCTGGGCACGGCCGTCGTCGCGGTCGGCTGGTCCGGCTATGTGCGCTCTCTGATGGACAATGCGGGCTGGCATCTGGCGAATGCGCTGGAAGGCCCCGACGTACCAGGCGGGACCTTCGACCTCCTGGCCTTCCTGCTGGTCCTGGTGCTGACCGCGATCCTGGTGGTCGGCATGAAGCTGTCCGCCAACATCACCACGGTTGTCGTGGCCATCAAGGTGACGGTGGTCATGATCGTGATCATCGCGGGGCTGTTCTTCATCGTGGGCGACAACTACTCGCCGTTCATCCCCGAGGCGGTGACCCCGAAGGGCGGGCTGGGCTGGGAAGACGCCCCCATGGTGCAGCTGATTTTCGGTTACAAAGCCACCAACTTCGGCGTCATGGGCATCTTCACCGCCGCCTCCGTCGTCTTCTTCGCCTTCATCGGCTTCGACGTCGTGGCCACCGCCGCCGAGGAGACCAAGTTCCCGCAGCGCGACATGCCACGCGGCATCCTCGGCTCGCTCCTCATCTGCACGGTGCTGTACGTGGCCGTCTCGCTCGTGGTCACCGGCATGCAGCACTACACCAAGCTGTCGGTCAGCGCGCCCCTCGCCGACGCCTTCAAGGCCACCGGTCACCCCTGGTACGCCGGCGCCATCAGCTTCGGCGCCGCCGTCGGCCTCACCACCGTGTGTCTCATCCTGCTGCTCGGGCAGACGCGCGTGTTCTTCGCGATGAGCCGCGACGGTCTGCTGCCCCGCTTCTTCTCCATCACACACCCGCGCTTCAGGACCCCGTACCGCCCGACCATCCTGCTGGGCGTCCTCATCGCCGTCATCGCGGGCTTCACCAGCATCAACGAGCTCGCGACCCTGGTGAACATCGGCACTCTCTTCGCGTTCGTCGTCGTGGCCGTCGGTGTGATGGTCCTGCGCCGCACCCGCCCCGATCTGCCCCGCTCGTTCCGCACGCCGTGGGTGCCGTTCATCCCGATCCTGTCGATCGCCGCATCGTTCTGGCTGATGCTGAACCTGCCGGGCGAGACGTGGCTCCGCTTCGCCGTCTGGATGCTGATCGGCTTCGTCGTGTACTTCCTCTACGGGCGCAGGAACAGCCGCCTCGGCAAAGTGGGCCAAGAGGCCACGTACTGACCGGCGTCCGGCTCCCGGACCGTTTTGCCCGGCCCCGTGCATCTCGCTGCGACGAGGTGTACGGGGCCGGAGACTGCGTCCCGCCGCGCGAGTGGCCCATGTCGGCGCCTCTCTATGTGCGTTCGCCCCGCGGCTGAGGGGTGGACGCCCGCACGCTCCGCGGCCCCACGCACTCGGCGCCGTACGCCTCCACCCGCCGTCTCAGCTCCCTGTCGGCGGTGACCACCACACACGGCCGGCCCGGCTCGCGCTCTGCCACGAGCTCCACGATCCGGTCGTCGCCGCTGCCCGGCGCGGACTCGACCCGTACGCCCGGCACACTCTCGACTCCGCGGGCGGCCCCCTCCACGACCAGGACGATCTCGGCAGGGCCGGGATGCCCGGGGAGCCCGGAAGCCTCGAATCCGGCCAGCCGGTCCCGCAGCCGCTCGGCGGCCCCGCGGCGGTCGCGCCACCACCCGTCAGGGACCGAACCGATCACATTCGCCGCGTCGACGATCACCAGTGTTCGCATCAGAAATCCCCAAAAATTCCCTGCCCGGCTGGGTGTTATTGTCGCAGGACTTCATGGAGCGTTGTACTCGGCCGCTCAGTGCGGTTCTCATCAGGAAAGGTGGCCGGTGAGCCATGGCGTTGGGGCCTGCGCGAAGATCCAGGCGAGAAGCGGGCCGGACTCGCGAGGTTTCCACCCCACTGCGGAAGCACGTCCCGGTCAGCACTGCGGAGGACGGCAGTCCGACGGCCACCGGCTGGCTGCTGCTCGGCAAGGACGGCCGGCTTACGGCGTACGCACCCACCCCGGGCGGTGTGCTGCGCTGGACCGAGACCAGGCCGGCCGGTCCCCAGTGGTCGGGACCCGAGCTGGTCGCCAAGGCTGAGGGCCTGCTGCCGTATCTCTCGCTCGCCCAGGGCGCGGACGGCTATGTGCACCTCTTCGGTGTGCTGCAGACCCCGGCCGGCGGTGGCCAGGTCCGTACGGACGTCGTCCACTCGATCCAGTACCAGTCGGCCCGTCCGGTCAAGGAGTGGCAGCCGCTGGGCACCCCCTATCCGAATGACCTGGGGCTCGCCGCGCAGATAGGCCGTCCGGCGGCGGTCGTTGACGGCGTGGGCAATGTCCATGTCTTCGTACGCAACGCCGGTGGCGGGGTGTGCGGACGCAGCCAGACCACCACCGGCGCGTGGAATCCCTGGGCCGACCTCAAGGGCAGCGGGGCCCACGGCCGACTGGCCGCCGGCGCGGCCGCCGGAGGCCGCGCCGAGATTCTCGCGCCCGCCCGCGACGGCATCATGCGCTGGGTGCAGGACGGCGACGAGCCCCTGTTCACCAGGGACGCCGACATCCCCTCGCAGGTCCAGGACGGCTCGGTGTCCGCCGTGCCGACCGGCGACGGCCGGCTCACGTTCTTCTGGCGCGACGACAAGTCCGCCGAGGTGCACGCCTGGCGGCAGGACAATGTGCCCGAGCCACTGGGCGGCGGCACGGGGTCAGGGCCGGTCGCGCTGCTGCGGGCCTCCGTGGACGGTCACGACTGCACGCTCATGGCCCACCGGGACGCCGACGGTCGGCCCGCCCTGGCCGCCTACCCGACGGAGACCGAGTCCGCGGGTGCGGTCTGGACCGGCACCGGAGAGGCGTGCGTGGGCGCTCCGGCGCTCGCCGTCGATGCGGACGGGCGCGTGGTGCTCGCCGCGTTCGGCCCGGACGGCAGCCTGCGGATCACCCGGCAGAAGACGAACGAGTCCGGTCTGGCCATGGAGGCCTGGACGAGGCACTGAGCCGGACCAGGCGATGAGCCGGACCAGGCACTGAGCACACAGCAGGCGGCCCCGGCACCGATATCGGTGCCGGGGCCGCCTGTTTGACGCGTTACGCCGGGACGCTCGCGACGCCCTGCGCCAGGAACGGCTTGCCGTTCACCCGCTGGGAGACACCCTCACGGTCCAGGTACGGCGTGATGCCGCCCAGGTGGAAGGGCCAGCCGGCACCCGTGATCAGGCAGAGGTCGATGTCCTGGGGCTCGGCCACGACACCCTCGTCCAGCATCAGACCGATCTCCTGCGCGACCGCGTTCAGCACGCGCTCGCGGGTCTCCTCCTCGGTCAGGACGACATCGCCCTGCTTGAGGAGGGCGGAGACCTCCGGGTCCAGCTCCGGCTTGAAGTTGTTCTCCGCGGAGTAGACGTAGAAGCCGCGCTTGCCCGCCTTGACGACGGCGGCCAGGTTCTCGGAGACCGTGAAACGGTCCGGGAAGGCCCGGTTGAGGGTCTCGGAGACGTGCAGGCCGATCGCCGGGCCCACCAGCTCCAGCAGAACCAGCGGCGACATCGGCAGACCCAGCGGCTCGACGGCCTTCTCGGCGACCTCGACGGGGGTGCCCTCGTCGATGACGTTCTGGATCTCGCCCATGAAGCGCGTCAGGACGCGGTTGACCACGAAGGCCGGGGCGTCCTTGACCAGCACTGCGGTCTTCTTCAGCTTCTTCGCGACACCGAAGGCGGTGGCGAGGGACGCGTCGTCCGTCTTCTCACCGCGGACGATCTCCAGCAGCGGGAGGACCGCGACCGGGTTGAAGAAGTGGAAGCCGACCACGCGCTCCGGGTGGTTCAGCTTCGATGCCATCTCGGTGACCGACAGCGAGGAGGTGTTGGTGGCGAGGATCGCGTGCGCCGGGGCGACCGCCTCGACCTCCGCGAACACCTGCTGCTTGACGCCGATCTCCTCGAAGACGGCCTCAATGATGAAGTCGGCGTCAAAGAAGCCCTCGGCCTTGTCCAGCACACCGGTGACCAGGGCCTTGAGGCGGTTGGCCTTGTCCTGGTTGATACGGCCCTTGCCGAGCAGCTTCTCGATCTCGGCGTGGACGTAGCCCACACCCTTGTCGACGCGCTCCTGGTCGATGTCGGTCAGCACGACCGGCACCTCGAGGCGGCGCAGGAAGAGCAGCGCCAGCTGCGAGGCCATCAGACCTGCGCCGACGACGCCGACCTTGGTGACCGGGCGGGCGAGCGACTTGTCCGGCGCACCGGCCGGGCGCTTGCCGCGCTTCTGCACCAGGTTGAAGGCGTAGATGCCGCTGCGCAGCTCGCCGCCCATGATCAGGTCCGCGAGGGCGGCGTCCTCGGCGTCGAAGCCCGCCTGCAGGTCGCCGTTCTTGGCGGCGGCGATGATGTCCAGCGCGCGGTAGGCGGCCGGGGCCGCGCCGTGCACCTTGGAGTCGGCGATGAAGCGGCCGCGCGCGACGGCCTGGTCCCAGGCCTCGCCACGGTCGACCTCGGGACGCTCGACCGCGATGTCGCCCTTGAGGACGGACGCCGTCCAGATCAGCGACTGCTCCAGGAAGTCCGCGCCCTCGAAGATCGCGTCGGCGATGCCGAGCTCGAAGACCTGGGCGCCCCTCAGCTGCCTGTTCTGGTTGAGCGAGTTCTCGATGATCACCGAGACCGCGCGGTCCGCGCCGATCAGGTTCGGCAGGATCGCGCAGCCGCCCCAGCCGGGGACGAGGCCGAGGAAGACCTCGGGCAGCGAGAAGGCCGGGATCGCCTTGGAGATGGTGCGGTACGAGCAGTGCAGGCCGACCTCGACGCCGCCGCCCATCGCCGCGCCGTTGTAGTACGCGAACGTCGGGACCGCGAGAGCGGACAGCCGCTTGAAGACGTCGTGGCCGCCCTTGCCGATGGCGAGCGCGTCTTCGTGCCGCTTCAGCAGTTCGACGCCCTTGAGGTCGGCGCCGACGGCGAAGATGAACGGCTTGCCGGTGATGCCGACGCCGACGATCGCGCCCTCAGCCGCTTCCTTCTCGACCTGGTCGATGGCGGCGTTCAGGTTGGCCAGCGACTGGGGGCCGAAGGTGGTCGGCTTGGTGTGGTCCAGGCCGTTGTCCAGCGTGATGAGCGCGAACTTGCCCGCGCCCGCGGGGAGGTCGAGGTGGCGTACATGCGCCTGCGTGACGACCTCGTCCGGGAACAGCTCGGCCGCGCCCTTCAGGAGTTCAGTGGTGCTCACTTGTTGCCTCCGTCGAAGTGCGGGTTCTCCCAGATGACCGTCGCGCCCATGCCGAAGCCGACGCACATGGTGGTGAGGCCGTAGCGGACCTCCGGCTGCTCCTCGAACTGCCGCGCCAGCTGCGTCATCAGACGCACACCGGAGGAGGCGAGCGGGTGGCCGAACGCGATGGCGCCGCCGTACTGGTTGACGCGCGCGTCGTCGTCCGCGATGCCGTAGTGGTCCAGGAACGCCAGGACCTGGACGGCGAACGCCTCGTTGACCTCGAAGAGGTTGATGTCCTCGATCGACAGGCCCGCCTTGGCGAGGGCCTTCTCGGTCGCGGGGATCGGGCCGTAGCCCATCACCTCGGGCTCGACGCCCGCGAAGGCGTACGAGACCAGGCGCATCTTGACCGGCAGGTTGTTCTCGCGCGCGAAGTCCTCGGAGGCGATGATCGACGCGGTGGCACCGTCGTTGAGACCGGCGGCGTTACCGGCGGTGACGCGGCCGTGCACACGGAACGGCGTCTTCAGACCGGCCAGGCTCTCCAGCGTCGTGCCCGGGCGCATCGGCTCGTCGGCGGTGACCAGGCCCCAGCCGGTCTCGCCGGCCTCGGGGTTGGTCCGGCGTACGGAGATCGGCACCAGGTCCTGCTGGATCTTGCCGTTGGCGTACGCCTTGGCGGCCTTCTCCTGCGAGCGCACGGCGTACTCGTCGGCGCGCTGCTTGGTGATGTGCGGGTAGCGGTCGTGCAGGTTCTCCGCGGTCATGCCCATGAAGAGGGCGGACTCGTCGACCAGCTTCTCCGACACGAAGCGGGGGTTCGGGTCGACGCCCTCACCCATGGGGTGGCGGCCCATGTGCTCGACACCACCGGCGATGGCGACGTCGTACGCACCGAAGGCCACGCCGCCCGCCACCGCGGTCACGGCGGTCAGGGCGCCGGCACACATACGGTCGATGGAGTAGCCCGGCACCGACTGCGGCAGACCCGCGAGGATGCCCGCGGTCCGGCCGATGGTCAGACCCTGGTCACCGATCTGCGTGGTCGCGGCGATGGCGACCTCGTCGATCTGCTGGGGGTCGAGGTCCGGGTTGCGCCGCAGCAGCTCCCGGATGGCCTTCACGACGAGATCGTCGGCACGGGTCTCGTGGTAAATGCCCTTCGGGCCCGCCTTGCCGAACGGGGTGCGGACGCCGTCGACGAAGACGACGTCCCTGACGGTACGAGGCACGATGGCTCTCCTCCAGGGTGCGGGGTGGCACTGCTGCGGGCGCGCGGCTAAGCGCGCGCTTCCTGGACTCATGCTACTTGCGGGTAACCAGCCTGCACACCCCTGGGGACGGGAGCGGTACGTCACACGTACCGAGGGCAAGCCCCAAGACCCCCGGACGGGCTCAGAGTGGGCCCCTCCGGCGGATTGAGGCGCTGGGGGTCCCCCACGCCCGCAGGGCGTAGGGGGCTGGTCCGGGGGCGGAGCCCCCCGGGAACAGCCGTCAACCCGGGCCCCGTTACGCAGGCGTCGCCGTCAGCGCGTCCGTCAGCAGCGGGGCCACCAGCTCGATCTGCCACGCGCGTGCGCCATGCCCCGCCAGCGCCTCCGACACCGCCTCCAGCGTCGGCTCGAACGGCGGCTCCCAGCAGACCCGGCGCACCGTGTCGGGCGTGATCAGGTTCTCCTGCGGCATGCTCAGCTCCTCGGCGAGTGCGGAGACCGCCGCGCGCGCCGCGGAGAGGCGGGCCGCGGCCGCCGGGTCCTTGTCGGCCCAGGAGCGCGGCGGCGGCGGGCCGTTGAGCGGCTGGCCGGGCTGCGGGAGTTCGGCGTCGGCCAGTGCCCTGGCCCGGTCGACGGCCGCCTGCCACTGCTCCAGCTGACGCCGCCCCATCCGGTGGCCGAACCCGGGCAGCGCGGTCAGCGCGTGCACAGTCGCCGGCACGGTAAGCGCCGCCTCGACGATCGCGGCGTCGCTCAGCACCTTGCCCGGCGATACATCGCGTCGCTGCGCCACCTTGTCGCGGGCCGTCCACAGCTCCCGTACGACCGCCATCTGACGGCGACGGCGCACCTTGTGCATCCCGGACGTACGACGCCAGGGGTCCTTGCGCGGGGGCGGCGGCGGGGCCGAGGCGATCGCCTCGAACTCCTGGCGGGCCCACTCCAGCTTGCCCTGCCGGTCCAGCTCCTTCTCCAGCGCGTCGCGCAGATCGATCAGCAGCTCCACGTCGAGCGCGGCATAGCGCAGCCACGGCTCGGGAAGCGGACGGGTGGACCAGTCGACCGCCGAGTGGCCCTTCTCCAGGGCGTACCCGAGGACGGACTCCACCATCGCGCCGAGCCCCACCCGCGGAAAGCCCGCGAGCCGCCCGGCCAGCTCGGTGTCGAAGAGCCGGGTGGGGACCATGCCTATTTCGCGCAGGCACGGCAGGTCCTGGGTGGCCGCGTGCAGGATCCACTCCGTACCGGCGAGGGCTTCGCCGAGCCCGGACAGGTCGGGGCAGCCGACCGGATCGATGAGCGCGCTGCCTGCGCCCTCGCGGCGCAGCTGTACGAGATAGGCCCGCTGCCCGTAGCGATAACCGGAGGCACGCTCGGCGTCAACGGCGACGGGGCCGCTGCCGGCGGCGAAGGCGGCGATCACTTCGGCAAGCGCGTCGTCGTCGGCGACCACCGGCGGAATGCCTTCACGGGGCTCCAACAAAGGGATCGGCGCCGATTCGACGTCGTCCGGGGGAGCGCCCCCGGTGGTTCGCAGTGCGGTCTCTGCTGCGGTCTCTTGGGCGTCGGTCACGTGTCAAGGGTATCCGTGAACTGACGGCGCCCGTCGACGGAACGTTCCGTCGACGGGCGCGAATGGGCAGGGGAACGATTCAGTGGATGATGCCGGTGCGCAGGGCGACGGCCACCATCCCGGCGCGGTCGCCCGTGCCGAGCTTGCGTGCGATACGGGCGAGGTGGCTCTTGACGGTCAGCGCGGACAGGCCCATCGAGACGCCGATCGCCTTGTTGGACTGGCCCTCCGCAACCAGACGGAGCACCTCGACCTCACGGCCGGAGAGCTCGCGGTAGCCGCCCGGGTGGCTCGGGGCACCCGGGGGGCGGCGGTGCATCCGGCCGGCCGCGGCGCCGATGGGGGCGGCGCCGGGACGGGTCGGGTGTCCGATGTTCGTACGCGTGCCGGTGACGACATAACCCTTGACGCCGCCCGCGAGTGCGTTGCGAACGGCGCCGATGTCGTCGGCCGCGGAGAGGGCGAGGCCGTTGGGCCAGCCCGCGGCTCGGGTCTCGGACAGCAGGGTCAGCCCGGAACCGTCGGGCAGGTGGACGTCGGCAACGCAGATGTCGCGCGGGTTGCCGACGCGGGGACGGGCCTCCGCGATGGACGAAGCCTCGATGACGTCACGTACTCCGAGTGCCCACAGGTGGCGGGTGACGGTGGAGCGGACGCGCGGGTCGGCCACGACGACCATGGCCGTCGGCTTGTTCGGGCGGTAGGCGACCAGGCTTGCGGGCTGCTCGAGAAGAACGGACACCAGGCCTCCTGGGGGGAAGGTGCGGGACGGAGCCGGCTCGGGGAAAGCCGGGGGCGAACCGTGCAGTTAGGGTCACAGACCTCTTCGGCAGCGAACCCGCCCGCCTTTAGAGAATGATCACGATTTGGTTAGTAACAATTGGGGCAATTAGGACGCGTGATCGATCATCCTACGAACGAGCTGTCTGGCGGACGCGCGCGAGGCGCGCCGACGGGCGTGCGCGCCCGCGTGCGCGCGGCGGCCGAGGTGGCCGCGACCGGGCGACCGCGGTCGACGGCGTTCCCCCGCTCAGTCTCCCCGTTGTTGCCCCGGGTCTTCGGTCACGGACGCTGCGGACCCCGCCGCTGCGGAAGCGAGACCACACCCGTCCCCGCGTCCGCAGGACCGGCCGGCGACGGCGGCAGCCCCGCGATCTGACAGAGCAGATCGCACCAGGCCGCAAGGTGCGCGGCCGAGTCGGGAACCCCACCCCGGCCCTCGCGCGGCGTCCATGACGCCCGGATCTCGATCTGCGTCGCCGGGCGGCGCTCGGCGAGTCCACCGAAATAGTGAGACCCCGCGCGGGTGACGGTGCCGCTCGGCTCCCCGTACGAAAGACCGCGCGCCTCCAGCGCGCCCGTCAGCCAGGACCAGCAGACCTCGGGAAGCAGTGGATCGGCCGCCATCTCCGGCTCCAGCTCCGCGCGCACCAGCGTCACCAGCCGGAAGGTGCCCTGCCAGGCCTCATGACCGGCCGGATCGTGCAGCAGCACCAGACGCCCGTCCGCCAGATCGTCGTCACCGTCGACGACCGCTGCCTCAAGGGCGTACGCATGCGGGGCGAGCCGTTGCGGCGGGCGCGTAGGGTCCACCTCGATCTCCGGGCGCAACCGCGCTGCCCGCAGCGCCTCGACCGCCAGCCGGAACGCGCGCGGGACGGTATTCCCCTCCGCGCTGTCCGTGTCCTCAGCGCCGTTGGAATGATCGGAAAAATGTCCCTGAGCCGCAGCCATGCGGGGAAGAGTAGGCGGAACGGGGGCTTCGCGCAGGGAGGGACACCCGGCCCGGGGCGGCCACTTCAGGTGTACGTGCGAAGATTCTGGACGTGAGCGCGAACGACAGCCCAACGGGCCAGCCGACAAAGACGTACGACTCCGCCTTCATGAAGGCGTGCAGGCGTGAACCGGTGTCGCACACGCCGGTCTGGTTCATGCGTCAGGCGGGGCGCTCACTGCCCGAGTACCTCAAGGTCCGCGAGGGCATCCCGATGCTCGAGTCCTGCATGCGGCCCGAGCTCGTCACCGAGATCACGCTCCAGCCGGTGCGCCGGCACAAGGTCGACGCCGCGATCTACTTCAGCGACATCGTCGTACCGCTCAAGGCCATCGGCATCGACCTCGACATCAAGCCGGGCGTCGGCCCGGTCGTCGCCGAGCCGATCCGCAGCCGCGCCGACCTGGCGCGCCTGCGAGATCTGACGCCCGGGGACGTCTCGTACGTCACCGAGGCCATCGGGATGCTCACCGGAGAGCTGGGCCCCACGCCGCTCATCGGTTTCGCGGGCGCGCCCTTCACCCTCGCGAGCTACCTCGTCGAGGGCGGCCCCTCGCGCAACCACGAGCACACCAAGGCACTGATGTACGGCGACCCGCAGCTCTGGGCCGACCTGCTCGACCGGCTCGCCGAGATCACCTCCGCCTTCCTCAAGGTGCAGATCGAGGCGGGCGCGAGCGCCGTCCAGCTCTTCGACTCGTGGGTGGGTGCGCTGGCCCCCGCCGACTACCGCCGCTCGGTGCTGCCCGCCTCCGCCAAGGTCTTCGACGCGGTGGCCTCGTACGGAGTGCCGCGCATCCACTTCGGCGTGGGGACCGGCGAACTGCTCGGCCCGATGGGCGAGGCGGGCGCGGACGTCGTCGGCGTCGACTGGCGCGTTCCGCTGGACGAGGCCGCGCGCCGGGTCGGCCCGGGCAAGGCGCTCCAGGGCAACCTGGACCCGGCGGTCCTCTTCTCCTCGACCCGGGCGGTTCAGGCCAAGACCCGCGAGGTGCTGGACGCCGCGGCCGGGCTCGAGGGGCACATCTTCAACCTGGGCCACGGCGTCCTGCCGACGACCGACCCGGACGCGCTGACGCGTCTCGTCGAGTACGTCCACGCGCAGACCGCGCGCTGAGGGGCCAACCACTGGGGGGCGGTGCCCCGCAACGCGCATGCCGGTGGCAGGGTGCACAGAAAATTTACGACCCCTGATGAAACGCCGCGGGTGGGTCAGGCCGTCAAGTAAGTGAAGGAATGACCACGGGAGGGAGCCGCGTGCGGGGCTTGTTGGGACGGGGAATCGTGAAGCGGGCCACAAAAGAGGTAACGGGGGCGAACCCTTGCACGTGCAAGACTCCCCGACACTGACGCTGCCCCGTGTGCGGCCTGCGCCGGCGCCGGCTCCCACCACGGCGCCCCGGCGCGTCGGCCGGTTGTCCGCTCTGGACGGCATGCGGTTGCTGGCCGCGCTGATGGTGGTGGCCTACCACTACATGGCGCTCTACGGGGGCTGGACGACCCGCGGGGAAGCACTCTTCCCGGGCGCGTTCCCCTATACCGCCTACGGCTGGCTGGGCGTCGAGCTCTTCTTCCTGATAAGCGGCTTCGTCATATGCATGAGCTGCTGGGGCAGGTCGCTGGGGGACTTCTTCGTCTCCCGGGTGAGCCGGCTGTACCCCGCCTACTGGTTCGCCGTCCTGGCCACCACCGCCGTACTGCTGCTCATACCCGGTGGCGGGAATCCGCTGCCCGTGGCGGACGTGCTGACCAACCTCACCATGCTTGAGGAGCCGCTCGGCGTCCGCAAGGTCGACGGGGTGTACTGGACGCTCTTCGCCGAACTGCGCTTCTATCTCCTGTTCGCGCTGATGGCGTGGCGGGGCCTGACCTACCGACGCGTGCTGGCCTTCTGCAGCGTCTGGGCCGCGGCGGGCATGCTCTTCGCCAAGTCAGACGACTCGGTGGTCCGGCTGCTGATCATGCCGGACTACTGCTGGTACTTCATCGCCGGAATGGCCTTCTTCCTGATGTACCGCTTCCGGCCCAGCCTGCTGCTCACCGGCATTGTGCTGGTGTGCTTCGGAGCGGCCCTGCCCTCCGCGCACGACACCTGGAGCCGAAGCCTCGGCTACTTCAAGCAGAGCATCCCCTTCTGGCCGGTCGTCGCCGTCCTTGCCGTCTGCTTCGGAGTGATGGCCCTGGTCGCGACCGGGAAGCTGGACTGGATGAAGTGGCGCTGGCTGCCGTACGCCGGGGCGATCACCTACCCGCTCTACCTGCTGCACCAGTACGCCGGCTGGGAGCTCATCAGAGCGCTGGGACACCGGCTGCCGCCGTACACCGTGCTCGCGCTGGTGACCGGAGGCATGCTGGTGGCCTCCTGGCTGCTGCACCGGCTGATCGAACGACCGGTGAGCCGGCTGCTGCGCCGTCGGCTCACCGGCGCGCTGTCCGAGGCGACCGCGCGCGGCGAGAGACGGCTGGGCCCGGCGGGGCGCTGACCTGCTCTTCCCCCCTGCCCGTAACTCGGGCTGCCGCAGTTACCCGTGGACCGCCCTCGTCGCCCTGCGCGCAGCCACCAGTACCGGGTCCCAGACCGGCGAGAACGGCGGCGCGTAGCCGAGGTCCAGCGCCGTCATCTGCTCCACCGTCATGCCTGCGGTCAGGGCGACGGCCGCGATGTCCACCCGCTTCGCGGAGCCTTCGCGGCCGACGATCTGGACGCCAAGCAGCCGGCCCGTACGCCGCTCCGCGAGCATCTTCACCGTCATCAGGGCGGCACCGGGGTAGTAGCCGGCGCTGTTCGTCGACTCGATGGTGGCGGTGACGTACTGCAGGCCCACCTCGCGGGCGTCCTTCTCGCGCAGCCCGGTGCGGGCGATCTCCAGCTCGCAGACCTTGCTGACGGCGGTGCCCACGACGCCCGGGAAGGTGCCGTAGCCGCCGCCCACGTTCGCGCCGATGACCTGGCCGTGTTTATTGGCGTGCGTGCCCAGTGGAACATGGCGCTCGCGGCCGGAGACCAGGTCGAGTACCTCCACACAGTCGCCGCCCGCCCAGATGTTCTCGTGCCCGCGCACCCGCATCGCGAGGTCGGTGAGCAGCCCGCCGTACACCCCGAGAGGCAGACCGGCGGCGTCGGCGAGGGTGGTCTCCGGCTCCACACCGATGCCGAGGACCACGACGTCCGCCGGGTACTCCGCGTCCTCGGTCGCCACCGCGCGGACCCGGCCGTCCTCGGCGGTGAGGATCTTGGTGACCTCGGCGCCGGTGACCGTCGTGATGCCGAGGCCGTCCATCGCCTCGTGCACCAGGCGGCCCATGTCCGGGTCGAGGGTGGCCATCGGCTGTTCGCCGCGGTTGAGGACGGTCACCTCGTAGCCGCGCTTCAGCATCGCCTCGGCCATCTCGACGCCGATGTAGCCCGCGCCCACGACGACCGCGCGCCGGCCCTGCGTACGCGCCAGGCTGTCAAGCAGCGCCTGGCCGTCGTCGAGCGTCTGCACACCGTGCACGCCCGGCGCGTCCATGCCCGGCAGCGGCGGACGGACCGGTCGCGCGCCGGTCGCGATCACCAGCTTGTCGTAGCCCGTCCACGTCTCGTCGCCGCTCTCCAGGTCGCGGGAGCGCACCCGGCCGCGCGCGGTGTCGATCTCCGTCACCTCCGTGCGCATGCGGAGGTCGATCACGCGCTCGCGGTGCTCGGCAGGCGTACGGGCGATCAGATCGTCGCGCTCGGGCACGTCGCCGCCCACCCAGTACGGAATCCCGCAGGCGGAGTACGAGCTGAAGTGGCTGCGCTCGAACGCGACGATCTCCAGCTCGTCCGGGCCCTTGAGCCTGCGTGCCTGCGATGCGGCGGACATGCCCGCCGCATCGCCCCCGATGACCACCAGTCGCTCTGCTCCCATGGGGAACACGCTACGGGGGAGCGGCCGTTCAGTCCTGCTCGGGACCCGGTGCGGGGGCCGGCGCCGCAGCTGCGACCCGGCGCTTCGGCAGCCGGGGCCGCAGCACCCAGCGCCACAGCGCGTACAGCGCGGCGATGACCGCGGCGAACGGCGCCACCGCGCCTATCGCCACCGCGATCCACCGGCCGGTCGCCAGCAGTGCGTCCCAGCCGCCGCCCAGCGCGTCCAGGAAGCCCGGACCGTCGTCCTCCTTCGTGTGGCCCTTGTTCTCGCTCTCGGAGAGCGACAGGGTGATCGTCGCCAGCGTCGTACGGTCCTTGAGCGCCGCCTGCTGCGCCAGCAGCGACTCCAACTGCGCCTGGCGGCTGCTCAGTTGACCCTCCAGGGTGACGACGTCGCTGAGCTTGTCCGCCCGGTCCATCAGCGCCCGCACCCGGGCCACGCTCGCCCGCTGCGTCGCGATACGGCTCTCCACATCGACGACCTGGTCGGTCACGTCCTTGGCGTCCGCCTTGCGGGAGATCAGTTTTCCGGCGCCCGCCAGCTCGGCAAGGACCACGTCGTACTTCTCCTGCGGGACGCGCAGCACGATTCGCGAGGTCACGTGGGTGTCGTCGAGCCGCTCGGTGGACTCGTTGGAGACATGGCCGCCCGCGGTCTCGGCCGTCCTGCGCGCCGCGGCGAGAGCCTTCGAGCCGTCCTTGACCTCCACCTCGAGCTCGGCGGTGCGGATGATGTGAGTCGGCAGCAGCGGCTGCTTCGGCGGTGTCTGCCGCGCGCCGGAGTTCTGGTCGGCGGCGTAGCCGGAGCCCGCGCCGCCCTCCATGGCGGGCTTCGCGGCGCTCTTGGCGTCCGCGGTGGACTGGGCGTCGTCCGCACTGCAGCCGGCGAGGGCGAGTGAGGCGGTGAGAAACAGCGCTGCGACCGTACGACGTGCACGCATACAGGCCCCCCGGGGACAGGTGGTGAGTGTTGCCGGTTCGACGTACGAGTCCACGGCGTGGGTTGCCGACTTTCGATCCCGAAGCGGTCACGGTCAGGACTCGGTACGGGGTTTGAGAGAGTTGGCGCATGAACGCGGACACACGTACGGGTCATGTCGTCGTCATCGGCGGCGGCATCGCCGGCCTCGCGGCCGCCCACCGGCTGGTCTCCGCAGGGGTGCGTGTCACCCTGCTGGAGGCCACCGACCGCCTCGGCGGCAAACTTCAGGCAGGCGAGATCGAGGGCGCCCCCGTCGACCTCGGCGCCGAGTCGATGCTCGCCCGGCGCCCGGAGGGCGTCGAACTGGCCCGCGCCGTCGGCCTCGCCGACCGGCTCCAGCCGCCCGCCGCCACCACCGCGTCGGTCTGGACGCGCGACGCCCTGCGCCCCATGCCCAAGGGGCACGTCATGGGCGTGCCTGCCGACCCGGCGGCGCTCGCCGGACTGATCTCGCCGGAGGGCGTCGCCCGCATCGAGCAGGAGCGCGACCTCCCGCCGGCCGAGCTCGGCGACGACGTCGCGGTCGGCGCGTATGTCGCGGAGCGCCTCGGCCGCGAGGTCGTCGACCGGCTGGTGGAGCCGTTGCTCGGCGGGGTGTACGCGGGCGACGCCTACCGCATCTCGATGCGCGCCGCCGTCCCCAAGCTCTTCGAGGCGGCGAAGACCCATGACTCGCTGCTCGCGGGAGTACGTGACATCCAGGCGCAGGCCGCCGCCGAGCCGCAGAGCGCCGGGCCCGTCTTCATGGGCATCGAGGGTGGCATCGGCGTGCTGCCGGGCGCCGTCGCCGACGCCGTACGCGAACGGGGCGGCGAGATCCTCATGGAGACGCCCGTCCTCGGTCTCACCCGCGGCGCCGACGGCTGGCAGATCCGCACCGACCAGCTCGTCATCGCCGCCGACGGCGTGGTGCTCGCGGCCCCCACCTGGTCCGCCGCCGCGTTGCTGGCCGCCGAGTGTCCGGCCGCGGCGGCCGAGCTCGGCCAGGTCGAGTACGCCTCGATGGCGCTGGTCACGATGGCCTTCCGGCGCAGCGACCTGGCCGGGATGCCGGACGCCAGCGGGTTCCTGGTACCGCCCGTGGACGGCCGCACCATCAAGGCGTCCACGTTCTCGACCCGGAAGTGGGGCTGGGTCGACAAGAGCGCGTCCGGCCTCTTCGTACTGCGCACCTCGATCGGGCGCTACGGCGAGGAGGAGTGGCTGCACCGCGAGGACAGCGAGCTCGTCGGCGTATCGCTGAGCGACCTCGGTGCGGCCACCGGGCTCGCGGCCAGACCCGTGGCCACCGAGGTGACACGGTGGATCGGCGGGCTGCCGCAGTACCCCGTCGGGCATCTCGCCCGGGTCGCCCGGATCCGTGACGAGGTCGCCAAACTCCCCGGTCTCAGGGTCTGCGGGGCCGCGTACGACGGCGTCGGCATCCCCGCCTGCATCGCGAGCGCGCGGCGCGCGGCCGACGAGATCATCGCCACGGCCACCCTGGTGCGGGGCACCGGGGACGACGCGGGAGAATAGCCTCATGAGTGCGCCCGAAAAGATTCCGAACGCAGGCAAGAAGGCCAAGGACCTCAACGAGGTCATCCGGTACACCCTGTGGTCCGTCTTCAAGCTGCGCGACGTGCTGCCCGAGGACCGGGCCGGTTACGCCGACGAGGTCCAGGAGCTGTTCGACCAGCTCGCCGCCAAGGACGTCACCGTGCGTGGTACGTACGACGTCTCGGGGCTGCGCGCCGACGCCGACCTCATGATCTGGTGGCACGCCGAGACCGCGGACGAGCTGCAGGAGGCGTACAACCTCTTCCGCCGCACCAAGCTGGGGCGCGCGCTCGAGCCGGTCTGGTCGAACATGGCGCTGCACCGCCCCGCCGAGTTCAACAAGTCGCACATCCCGGCCTTCCTGGCCGACGAGACGCCGCGCAACTATGTCTCGGTCTACCCCTTTGTGCGCTCCTACGACTGGTACCTGCTGCCCGACGAGGACCGCCGGCGGATGCTGGCCGACCACGGCAAGATGGCGCGCGGCTACCCGGACGTGCGGGCCAACACGGTGGCGTCGTTCTCGCTCGGCGACTACGAGTGGATCCTGGCCTTCGAGGCGGACGAGCTGTACCGCATCGTCGACCTCATGCGCCATCTGCGCGCCTCCGAGGCGCGTATGCACGTCCGCGAAGAGGTCCCGTTCTACACGGGGCGGCGCAGGTCGGTTGCGGAGCTGGTGGCGGGGCTCGCCTGAGCGACTCCCGGCCGGGGGTCCGGGGGTTGTCCCCCGGGGGATGCAGCACCGGGCGGCGCAGGTCGGTTGCGGAGCTGGTGGCGCGGCTCGCCTGAGCCACGAAAAGCCTGACGGCCGGGTCCGCGCAGTGCGGACCCGGCCGTCCCCGACCCGGAAGATCAGACGGTGTGCGGCAGCTTCGGCCGAGCCGCACGCCGGTCCAGCGACACCGGGTCCGGCTCCGGGTGCGGCGCGCATGCAGCGCGCCGCACCGGCGTCTCACCGCGCAGCAGATAGTTCTCCAGGTAGGCGTTGACGCACTCGTTGCTGCCGCCGCCGATGCCGTGCGTGCCGGCGTCCTCCTCCGTGATCAGCACGGAACCCTTCAGCCGGTGGGCCAGCTCGAGCGCCCCTTTGTACGGCGTCGCCGCGTCCCGCTCGGCAGCCAGGATCAACGTCCGCGGCAGCGCACCCTTCTTCGTACGGACGTCCAGCGGCTGCTGCCGGGGCGCGGGCCAGAAGGCGCACGGCAGATTCATCCAGGCGTTGTCCCAGGTCTCGAACGGCGCCCGGCGCGCGAGCTTGGTGTTGTCGTGGTCCCAGATCTCCCACGCGGTGGGCCAGGGCGCGTCGTTGCACTCGACCGCGGTGTAGACGGCGTTGCCGTTCTCCGCTTCCGGTGCCTCCTCCGGCCGCGGCGCGGCCTGCGCGATCAGCGGCTTCTCATTGCCCTTCAGATACTCGGTGAGCGCGGTGGCCCGCGACACCCAGTAGTCGTCGTAGTAGCCGGCGCCCAGGAAGGCCGCGTGCAGCTGGCCCGGACCGACCGTGCCGCCCGCCGGCTTCAGCGCGAGCTGTGCCCGCGCCTTCTCGTAGCTGCTCGCCACCGCCTCGGCCGTCGCGCCCAGGTGGAACGTCTTGTCGTGCTTGGCGACCCAGGTGCGGAAGTCCGCCCAGCGCCTCTCGAAGAAGAGCGACTGGTCGAGATTGTTGCGGTACCAGACGCGGCCCGGCTCGGGGTTCACCGCCGAGTCGAAGACCATGCGGCGCACATGCGAGGGGAAGAGGGTTGCGTACAGAGCCCCGAAGTAGGTTCCGTACGAGGCGCCCATGAAGGTCAGCCGCTGCTGGCCGAGAGCCGCGCGGAGCACATCGAGGTCGCGGGCGTTGTTGAGCGAGGTGTAGTGGCGCAGCGCCGGACCCGCGGTGCGCGCGCAGCCCTGCGCGTACGCCTTCGCCTGCGCGATCCGCTCCAGCTTGTACGAGGACGACGGATACACCGGAGCCAGGGTCGGCGCCTTGGCGAAGTCGGCCGGGTCCTGGCAGGACAGCGGGGCGGAGCGGGCGACGCCGCGCGGCGAGTAGCCCACGATGTCGTAGGCCCGGGCAATCCGGCTCCACTCGGGGAGCTGCGCGGCGAGCGGGAAGCTCATGCTGGAGGCGCCGGGGCCGCCGGGGTTGTAGACGAACGCGCCCTGGTACTCGGCCGGCTTGCCGCTCGCCTTCACCCGGCTGACGGTCAGGGAGATCTGACGGCCCGACGGATCGGCGTAGTCGAGCGGGACCTCGACCGAGCCGCACTGGATGGGAGAGGGCAGCATCTCTGTTTTGGGGCAGTTGCCGAATGTGATGCCCGCGGCGGCGGCGCGCTCGGCGGCGACGGCGGTGCCGTGCGACTGGGCGTTCGCGTTGGTCGTGCCGCCGGCGGGCGCGACGGCCAGGGCGGAGATGACCAAGGAACTGAGGCTCGTCACGGCCCCGTACATCGCAACTGCTCTCATCGGGTTCCCTTCGTGCGCACGGCGGCCGTATGGCCACAGGACAAAGGGATCCTTGGCGGATCAGTTGATCATGTAAAGGACAAATGTCCGGTGTCGAAGTCAATGACTCCGATGCGCCATGCGCGCCCTGCGGCCGCTGGCGAGTGCCGCTCGCAGGTGCGGATCGTCGAGGGCGGCGACGCCGCGCAGCGCGACGGCGGTGAGCGTGCCCCGGGTGGTGGAGAGCGTGCCGAGGAGGCGCTGGCCGTCGGGTGAGGCCCAGCGGGAGTACGGATGTACCTCGATCCGCGCGATGGCCAGACAGCCCAGGGTGAGGAGGAGGGGAAGCGCGAACCAGCCGAGGAGCGGTGCGTTCGCGCTCTGCTCCAGTGGGAGGAGCAGCGCGGCGGCCGCGAGCGCGACGGTGAGCGCGGCCGCGCCCTGTACGGCACGCACGGCGGAGGCCACCGAGGCCCTGGCAGGGTCCGGGACGGCGAGCCCGGCGCTGACGAGCCGGTCGGCCAGGGCCCGTACCGCGTCGGCGGCGGATGCGGCGGCCCGTACGGCACCTATCCGGGCCTGACCCGCGGGCCCTATCGCGCCGATGACCGAGCGCTCCAGGTCGTCCTCGCCGTCCGGGACGACGACCGTGGCCCAGCCGGTGTGCGCGAGCAGCAGCGTGCGGCGGCGGTGCATCGAGACGAGGGTGAGCTCGGTGACCCGGTGCGGGCCGCCGGCCAGGAAGGCCGCTTCGTACAGGTTCAACTGCCGCTCGTGCACCGACCCTTCGGGTGGGCCGGGGCGAGCGGCTTCGGCGGCGGCGAGGCAGAGCCGGGCGCAGCTGATGCCCGCCGCGACCCAGGCCACCAGCAGTAAGGGAACCCAGAGCATGGCCGAGTTCTACGCGAGATGTCCGCACCAGTGCCATGGGCTGTTCACCATGCGGACCGTGGCGTTATGGGTTCGTGACGCCGGCGCGGGGGCGGGAGGCCGCGGGCGGCAACGAGAAGGAGGGGGCCGGGGTGGGTGTGACGGCGTCGGCGGGCGACGGCGTCACCCCCGGTACGGGCGGCGGCGGTCCGGTGGGGCTCGCGGTCCCGGTGCCGGCCGCCTGGGCCGCGATGGCGTCGAAGTCGACGAGCCCGGTCGCCTCCAGGATCTTGATGTGGTCGAGCACAGTGGTGTTGGCGTCGTCGGCGAGAGCGCGCACGAGCGTGTTGCGGGTGCTGTTGCGGATGTCGGCGACGAGCGAGAAGACCTTGCCGTGGGCGCGGCGCAGGACATTGGCGAACTTGGTCTCGTATTCCTGGCCGCGCGCGGCGGAGAACTCCCTGAGCCAGCCCTGCTGTTGGGTGTTCGGCTGGTTGGGCAGCTCCATGTTGAGCCGGGCCGCGACCTCGCGGACGCGGGCGTCGAGGTAGGTGTGCCCCTCGACGAGATGCTCACCGGCCGCCTTGATCGCGACCGTGGGGGCGCGGCCCACGGCCTGCTGGCCCGCGGGGAGTTCCCACAGGCCGGCGAGTCTGACACGGACGATGAAGTCCCGGTCGGCGGCGGAGAGCGGGCCCCAGGGGGTGGGGACGGAACCGGCCCGGAGATTGGCCTGGGCGGTGCTGGAACGGTCGTCGTAGGACCAGATGGGGAACAGGATCGCGGCGATGGTCGCCGTCAGGGCGACGACGATCAGGCCGGTGCCGGCGAGGGAACGCATGGTGCCTCCTGCGTGCGGTCCGCACGCTAGTCGGCACCGGGGTGATCCTGTGGGCTGTTGGGCGAAGTACGGGGTCTAGGAGCTGCTGCCGCCACCGCAGCTGGATCCGCTGGAGCTGGAGCAGCTCGATCCACTCGACCCGCCGCAGCTCGATCCGGACGACCCGCCGCAGCTGGACCCGCTGGAGCAGCTCGATCCGGAGGAGCCGCCACAGCTGGATCCGGAGGAGCCGCCGCAGCTGGAGCTGCCGCAGCCGGATCCCGGGCTCGAGCCCGCGCACCACGCGGCGGTGGAGTCCGTGTACGACGACGAGGAGCTGTCGCCGGACACCGGGAATCGTGCCGCCGCGATCAGCTGCGCCTGGAGCGCGGGGTCCGGCACTCCGCGCAGACCGTGCGCGGCGACGAGATGGGCCGGCGAGAACACCTGGGCGTGCTGCACCCCGTACGAGCGCAGGGCGTCCCGCCCGGCCGGAGTGATCCGGCGCTTGGAGCGCTTCGCCATGGCGAAGCCGATCACGATGCCCGCGATCAGTGCGGGGAAGACCATGGCGAAGAACGGCGGGGAGAAGTCGTCCGCGCCGCCCACGGCGTCGTCGATGAAGGAGACGACGGTGAGAACGATGGAGACGGGGAACGCCAGCAGGCTCAGGATGCCCTGGGTCAGACCCCACACCGTCAGTGCGCGGTTCTGTCCCGGCGGCGTCATCAGCCCGCGAGCGGCGAGACCGTCGCCGACCTCCTGCACGGCGGGGTGGCGCATCACCGCGCGCCGCAGTGCGTGCAGTGCGCCCGTCGGCGCGGCGGCCAGCTGCTCGAACACGGCGCGTTCCACGGGGTCGTGGGCGAGGGCGTGGCGCACGGAGACGATGCCCGGGCCCCCGATGACCAGCCGGCCGTCCGCGTGCAGAGCGGCGAGCGCGGAGTCGGTGACGCGGGCGGGGCCGCCGCTGAGGAAGGCGGCCTCGTAGACGTGCTGGATCTGGGTGGTGGCGGGGTGGCGGGGGCGGGGTGAGGACGTGGCGGAGCGGATGATCAGGGCGGCGGACGAGGCGCCGATGGCGACATAGACGAGTACGGCGAGCAGGACCATCGGGGTTCACCTTCTGACGAGCGCGGCGCGGGCCGCGCGTACGATCCGTGCGGAGCGCCGCGGGGGGTGCGGGGCGGCGCGCTCCTCCCACCAACGGGTCAGCGCGCGCCGGGCACTGTCGTCCTCGGGACGCCCGGCGACAAGCAACTGCTCGGCGAAGTCGAGCGCGTCCTGGCGGTAACCGGCGCGCATGGGGCGGGTCTTGGCGTATCCGAGGAAGGCGTTCCGGTACCCCGTGCCGAGGATCTCGGGCAGCTCGGGGGCGACCTTGGCGACGACGTCGGCGCGCTTGGCGGCGAGGGCGCGGATCTGTACGCGCAGGCGCCCGGGATTGAAGCCTTCGGGGGCGGGGGTGCCGGCGACGAGAGCGGAGAGCAGCGCGGCCTGCGCGAGCGCGACCCGCTCGCGGGCACCGGGTGAGCTGTCCGCCGCCTCTCCCTGGACCTGGGGGCGGGCCTCCGGCCCCGCACTTGCGCCGGCTTCGCCGCGCGGTCCGCTGTCCGTGCCTTCAGCGGCGCGGGCTTCGCCGTGCGGGACAGCCGTCGGTGCGGTGCCGCGTGACCCCGCCGTCACCGTCTCGCGGATCGTACGCAGTTCCGTCGCCAGTTCGGCCGCGGGCGGGAAGTCGTCGTCCCGCTCCAGCAGGACGCCCGGCGGAGACACCCGCGACCGGAGTTCCCGCAGGACGTCGAGGACCGGCTCCGTCACCGGGTGGGCGTGCGTGTCGTGCCAGACGCCGTCGCGTTCGACACCGCCCGCGACGTGGACGTACGCGATCGCCTCGACCGGGAGTTCGTCCAGCGCCTTCGACGGGTCCTCGCCGAAGTTCACGTGGTTCGTGTGGAGGTTGGCCACGTCGATCAGCAGGCCGACGCCCGTCCGCTCGACCAGTTCCGCAAGGAACTGGCCCTGGGTGAGTTCCTCGTCCGGCCAGGAGATCAGCGCCGCGATGTTCTCCAGCGCCAGCGGCACCGGCAGCGAGTCCTGGGCGATGCGGACGTTCTCGCAGAGGACCTTCAGCGCGTCCCAGGTTCGGGGGACGGGGAGAAGGTGACCCGCCTCCAGTTGGGGGGACGCGGTGAGCACGCCTCCGGCACGTACGAACGCAATGTGTTCCGTGACCAGCGGCGCGTCCAGCGCCACCGCCCGCTCCGCCAGGTCCGCGAGCCGCTGCTGCGACGGGCGGTCCGCGCCGCCCAGGCCGAGCGAGACGCCGTGCGGTATGACGCGGGTGCCGCGGGAGCGCAGCCGGGCCAGCGCGGCGGGCAGATGGCCCGGGCAGATGTTCTCCGCGACGACCTCGACCCAGTCGACGCCTTGCAGCTCCTCGACCGCGTCCGCGATTTCGGGCCGCCAGCCGATGCCGATTCCGAGTTCCATGTGTCCCCTCCCCCTGCGCCGTGTGACGGTGCGTGCAGGGCTCATGGCCCCGCCGCACGGCGGTGAATCCAGGGGAGGGGACGTTCAGAGGTTGATTTGAGGTTCCGCAGGCGTCCGGCGAGCCGGAGCGGGCCCTCTGCTACGGACGGTTGGTATTGATCGCTGTCGGTGCTCCGGGCTGCGTCGAGGGCCGGGACGTGTACGACTGGTCCTGCCCGGTCGGCGTCGCGGGCGCCGGGGCGGGCGGCAGATTCCCGTTCGGCGGCGGCGGACCGGTCGGGCTGGCCGTCGCACCGCCCGCGGCCTCGTTGGCCATGGCGTCGAAGTCGACGAGACCGGTCGCCTCCAGCATGGTGATGTGGTCGAGCACCGTCTGGTTCGCGTCCGTCGCCAGCTGACGTACCAGCGTGTTCCGCGTGGTGTGCCGGACCTGTGCGACCAGCGCGAAGACCTTGCCGTGCGCATTGCGCAGCAGGTTCGCGAACTTGCGCTCGTAGTCCTGGCCACTCGCCGCCGACAGCTCCCGCAGCCAGCCCTGCTGCTGCTCGTTCGGCTGGTTCGGCAGCTCCACGCCGAGCTTCGCCGCCACGTCGCGCACCCGCTTGTCCAGGTCGGTGTGGCCGACGACGAGATGGTCACCCGCGTCCTTGATCGCCTTCGTCGGCGCGCGCTCGATCGCCTGCTGTCCCGCGGGTAGCTCCCAGAGCCCGGCCAGCCGGACCCTCACGAGGAAGTCGCGGTCCGTGGCCGACAGCGGCCCCCATTGTGTCGCCACGCTTGCGGCATTGAGGTTGTCCTGACCGGTGCCGGAACGGTCCGCGTATGACCACACGGGAAACGCGAGCGCCCCCACCGTGGCGACCAGAGCCGCGATGATGAGTGCTGTTCCGTTGATGCGCCGCAACAATGTGCCTCCAGAGCCGAGATGCGTTTCACGGCAACCAACCGCCGACCGAAACGGCGTTCAACCTAATCGGCGGTACTGGAGGGTACGTAACGGGGGGTCGCTTTGTTCAGCCGCGCAGCGAAGGATGATCCGCGACCACCGTGCAGGACCCCGGAGCGATCTCGTTCGGGGCCAGGATTTCGCATTGTGCTCTCACCTGCTTACATTCCGTGTTCGGTCCTGGCTGCCGCGGACTCCACGGGGTGTGACGCTGGTGCCTCGGATGGGGACGCGCTCTGAACCCGAGCCCCTGTGACTGGGTGCTTCAGGAGCCCCCTTGGCTTCCTGATGGAGACGTCAAGCGCGGGAGTCAGGCAGTTCGGTCCGGCCGTTTCCCGTTCGACGCACGGGTGACAGGCAGGGGAAGCCCCCGGGTGGCTGTGCCGACAGCAAGCGCGACCGAAACGGCCGATGGAGAGCGCAGCGCCTCACGTTTCCGCGCCGCAGGTCAGACAGTGACCGGCGATCTCCAGCACGGCGCCCCGTCCCGATCCCAGCGCCTCCACCACCGTGGCGAGCCGGGCAGTCACTCATGACACAACCGCGAGGCGTGGCTCGATGGCGCGGGCCACCTCATGGCCGTACGTCGCGTCGATGCGGGCGATCAGGTCCGAAGGGAGCAGCTTGTACTCCTGCGTACCGACCGACTCGAGGACGGTGGTGGCCAGGGCGCAGCCGAGCTGTGCGGCCTGCTCCTGCGGCAACTCCCATGCCAGGCCGGCGAGGAAACCGGCCCGGAAGGCGTCGCCCGCGCCCGTGGGGTCGGCGATCTCGTCCGTGGGTACGGCCGGTACGTACAGTCGGGGCTCGCCGGAGCGGGCCAGCGACACCCCGTCCGCGCCCAGCGTGGTGATCCAGGTGCCGACCTGGCCGAGGAGGTCCTGCTCACTCCAGCCGGTGCGCTCGAGCAGCAGGGCGGCCTCGTACTCGTTGGTGAACAACAACCGTGCCCCGTCGACCAGTTGACGGGCCTGATCCCGGTCGAGCCGGGCCAGCTGCTGGGAGGGGTCGGCGGCGACGGGGACACCGAGACGGTGGGCCGTGGCGGTGTGCCGCAGCATGGCCGCGGGGTCGTCTGCCCCGACCAGGACGAGCGCGGGCTCCCCGGTCTGTGCGGCGATCTCCGCCAGATCGATCCGGGGGGCCTCGGCCATGGCGCCGGCGTAGAAGGTGGCGATCTGGTTCTGGTCCTCGTCGGTGGTGCACACGAAGCGCGCGGTGTGCAGGGTTTCGCTGACCCGCACCGCGGACGTGTCGACGCCGTTCGCCCGCAGCCAGGCGCCGTACTCGGCGAAGTCCAGGCCCGCCGCGCCGACCAGGACCGGGTTGAGGCCCAGCAGGCCGAGGCCGAGGGAGATATTGGCCGCGACACCGCCTCGGTGCACCTCGAGCCGGTCAGCGAGGAACGACAGGGAGACCCGCTCCAGTTGCTCCTTGAGCAGCTGCTCGGCGAAGCGTCCGGGAAACACCATCAGATGGTCGGTCGCTATCGATCCGGTGACGGCGATACGCACGGAAAGCACTCCTTGAATCTGGGTCCGGGGTGGGGGACGGAACGGCTCAGGTGGCAGGCGCCGCGCGGGGAAGCGATGTGCGGCTTCCCCGACCGCACACCGCTGGTTGTTGTCGCCGGGGCTTCCCGGCGACGCTTGGGCCATCAGCCCGCGTCAGCCGCCTTGCGCAGGGCGTCGGCGCGGTTGGTGCGCTCCCAGGTGAAGTCCGGCAGCTCACGGCCGAAGTGACCGTACGCGGCGGTCTGGGCGTAGATCGGGCGCCGGTGACGCGGCCCTCTGGTGACCACCAGAGGGCCGCGCGTTTCTGACGCTTGGTGTTCGCGCCCTGTTACTGCACCGATCCGGTCTTGCGGAAGACCCAGTAATCGGCCCCCTCTTCCGCGAGGTAATTGGCATCCTTCAGCTTGAATTCCAGCGAGGCCACCTTGCTGACCTCTTGCGACCGAGCGAAATCCTCAAAGCCGGTCTCAGCGGCGTAAGTTCCGCGGGTGGACACCACGATCAGCCCATCTGGCCGGGCATACTCGATCAGCGTGAGCAGCGCTGTGGGGCGGACATGGCCAAGAGTGAACACGCCGCTGCTGACGACAATGTCGTACTGGTCGTCCAGACGCTCATCGCGCACGGGAGTCGACAGGTCCACGCCGCCGTAGACCTTCCGGTACGCATTGGTCTTCGCGGCCTCCTCGGCCATGTTCTCCGACAGATCGACGCCATCGATCAGGTAATTGCCCTGGGTGCTCAGGACCCTGCCGACAAGACCCGTACCGCAGCCGGCGTCGAGAATGGTCGCTGCCGGTGCTGCCGGTGATCCATAGGCAGAGGCGAGCAGGTGCACGAAATTGGCTGCAATCTTTGGTGCAACCCACTTCTGATCCGCCAGGTCCACGTCGTACTGCGTCGCCCAGTCCTCGTAGTAATTCTTCAGCCCGGGAGCATCGTCGAAGAAAACGTGAGACTGCTTGATCATATCGAAGGAGCTACTCATTGGAATTGCCTCCCTTTCAGATTGGTCAGTCAAGGTGACTGTTCTTGCCTCGTGCCGTTACGTCACTACGGGCACGTCTGATGATTCTGGTCTTTCCATGCTGCCGGCGCTGCTGCCGCCGCCGCTTCGGCCGCTGTCTCTCGATCGTGAATTCCTCACATCGAACACCATGTACAGCCCGAGCCCGGCGAGAATGCAAAGGCAGCCGCCGATCTCCGTCCAGGTGGGTATCCTCTGCTCCACCAGCAGACTCAGGATGGCGCCGAAAATCGACTCCGTGGCGAGCAAAGGCCCGACCAAAGGCACCGGAATTCCCTTTGCTGCCTTCACCCAGATGTAAGTGCCCCACCATGAGCCGATGACGCCCAGGAAGATGCACCACATGATGATCTTGAAGAGAGGGTACGGAGCGAAGGTCTCATCCGGCGTGGAGGCAATGGCGAAGGGAAGCAACAGCATGGAACCGCCGCCTGCCCCCATCGCCACCAGAGCCGCCCAAATGGTGGGGTCCGGCTTGGTCGCCCAGGTTCGCTGTGACTGGGCGTTGCGGACCACGAAGTAGGACCAGGTCAGCATGGCCAGAATAGCCAGAACCACCCCGACCATCGAGCCATCCGAAGGCTCACCCTGGATGAAATCGGAGGCGCTGAGCAGAATAATGCCGGAGAGAATCAGAACGACCGGGGCTACGAGCTCACGCCACGCCAGGCGCTTTTCCGCAAAGTTACCGGCAATCGCGATCGTGATCGGTGACGATCCGACGATCATCGCAGTGATGAAGCCGCTGTCCATGGTTGCGGAATAGGAGACGCAGATATAGAAGACGAAATACCCCACGAAACCTATATGCAGACCGAAGAGGATCCTCCGGATCGGCATCAGCTTGAGCTCGCTCCAGCCTCTGCACAGGACGTAGAGGCCGCACAGGCCGAACAAGCTATACCGGCCGGTGACCAGTAGCAGCTCACTCGCAGGCTTGACGGCGGCTGGGGCGATAAAGGCGAAGGCCCAGAGTAAGGCGGCCGTCAGCGCGGCGATTACATTATTGCGTGAGCTTCCCACTACGGTGCCGCTTCCAGTGTGCGAGCTTCACCGAACTTGAAGCCGTTCTGCGACAGCCACTCCGGGTTGTATATTTTGGAAATGTACTTGTTTCCGCTGTCCGGCAGGACCGTGACGATCGTTGCCGGCTTCGTCATCGATCGGGCTACCTGTACAGCGCCCCACACATTCGCCCCCGAGGTGCCGCCGCAGATGAGCCCCTCGCGTTGCGCCAAGTGCTGACACGTGTCGAAGGCATCGGCATCGGTGAACTGAATCACGTCATCAACGACCGAAAAATCCATGCATTTCGCTAGATGATCCTCACCTGCGCCCTCGACGAAGTAAGGCGCGATCTGCGAAGGATCAACAACGCCCTCGTGGAAGTAGCGGTGATAAATCGAACCAACCGGATCAAGCAGGACGGACTTCACGGCCGAGTTCTTCAGCTTCAGGAACCTCGAAGTGCCGGAGAGCGTGCCCCCTGTGCTTCCTGACGCAACGAATGCCGTCACCGACCGCCCGAGCGCAGACCATATCTCAGGGCCTGTCGAATTGAAATGGGCCTCCGCGTTGAGTGGGTTGTCGTACTGATTGAGCATGAATGAATTCGGCGTCTCGGCGTGGATGCGTCTCGCGTGCGTCACGTAATGCTCTGCCGTATCCGGTGGAGCTGAAGTCGGGCAGACGATCAGCTGCGCTCCCATCGCGCGCAGTGCGCCCTGTTTTTCCTTGCTCACCTTGTCCGGCATGGTCAAGATCGCACGGTAGCCACGCGTTGCCGCCAGTGCAGCAATCGCTGCGCCCGTATTGCCGGAGGTATTCTCGACGATCGTTGCCCCCGGCTTGAGAAGACCGTGGCGCTCGGCATCGTCAATAATGTAGCTAACGATTCGATCCTTGATGCTACCGCTCGGACTGAAGAATTCGAGCTTTGCAAGTATTCGAACATCGGCCGGAACATCGAAGGTCTTCAGTTCAACAAGCGGTGTGTTGCCAATGAACGATTGGATCTTCATGCCAGCTCCTTACTGCGTGCGACTCGGGCGAGAATGTGGCCAAGCATGACGGACGACGCGAAGGAGTTCGGATCGGTCGATCTCCCTCGCGTCCTGAACGTCACTTTCGAGATTTCTTCGACGCCATCGGCGGAGCAGTGTCAATTAACAGAGTCCGGAATCCTCACAGAATCAAGTATGGCGACCGTGTGGCCGACCCTTTCGCCCTTCTCCACCAGAGCCAGAGCCTCCACTGCTGATATCTCGTAAGGCACCAGCGACTTTTCAATCTCCAGAGCCTGCGCACCGGCTGCCGCGGCCGAGATGCCCTTGAAGGTGTCGCGCAAAATGCTCACCGGGTAGAAATGGAACGGTCCCAGTCCTTCCCGCTCCCACTTGGCGTAGCCGCCGACCACCTCGTGCGGCTCAGACTGAACCTTCCACGTGTAGGTCAGGATGCTGCCGTTGTAGCCGGCGGCTCCGGCCAGGGCCAAAGCTTCCGACAACGGAATACGCCCACCAATGGACGACAGTAGGCGACCTCCAACCCGAAGGATCGACCGTGCTTGCTGGAGAGCCAGATAGTGCAGCGTGATGAGGTTCTTCTCGACGAAGCTCGGAATCTCCTCGCTCCGCTTGGCAATGAATGTCGAACTGGTTTGGCCATCAGAAAGATCGCCGCTATCCGACATGGGGATATTCGGGAGGTTTTCGTAGATCACATCGACATTCGACAGCTTGTCTGCAACAGGGGAGAGGATGTCTCCTGCTCCGCCGATCAGTTCGACGTCTTGGTCCAAGAGGTTGCTCTGAATGTTTTCACGTGCATGCGCAAGAACGTCCTCGTGGAGATCGGTGAAACCAACGGTGCGTGCCTTCAGAATTTCCACGGCAGCCAGCACATCCAGGCCTGCACCCGTTCCGACGGTGCAGAATCGCGGCGCAAAGACACCCATCTCTGCAAGCGTCTTGAAAGCCGGTACAGCAACGCTCGCGACCCAATCGGCGCGTGGCTCGTCCGCCTTGGGCAGATATGAATGATCCGAGAGCTTGAGTCCGATGGATGACCTGATCCGTGCCGTCTCCTCGAGCTGGAAGAACTCGGTCGGCGACACTACCAGTTCGGCAAGGCCGGTTTGGATGCCCATCTGTTCTCCTTCGACGTGACTGCAGCAGCTATCTCTACAAGAAATCCCGGTCCTCATGTCAGGGAACAACCGGCGGACCCAAGAACCGGTCGGCACCGGAGGCCGGATCAGCGGCAAATGACATCAGTCGAGGCTGACCCGGACATGGGGAATTCTGTCCCTTTTGGCGGACAGCGCCCTTGCTGCGGAAGTGACTTCACTATCGTCGGCGTCGGCAAAGCTGTACAGGGCTGCCCTGTTGTCTATCGCAAGGCAACAGGACCGCGGTTTGACGTCGTGGACGTCCGTACGTCAGCGCTTCCGGGCCGGATCAACGCTGAGTGCCGCACCGTCGGGGCCCGGGAGGTGGAGCAGCCAGGTCTCCTCGGTGCCCTCGACGGCAGGGGCTGGGGATGCTGCAGCGGGCTCGTCATGAGGGCTGTTGGATTCAACCCCTTCGGTGTCGCTGGATTCGCTCACGTTGTGAAGCTCCCTGCAGGAGGTGAGGGGGGAGATGGATCGGCCTGCTGCAAGTCTATGCGGTCGACAGTGGTGTCGATCAGTGATCTCCAGGGGGAAGACTGCTAGAACTTCCCCTCAAAATCGGGGATTTGCCCCGACTGTGATCACGCTCGCTGTCGCTCCGACTGCTTGATGTGTACGGTGATTGGAATCTTCATGCAACGCGCCGGGCTGCTGGTCACTGTGGCTCGTGTCACTCGGGAGGGATGCCGATATGGGGCCCAAGGTGCCGCAGGGCTTTCGTGGTCTGGCCATGAACATGGGGCTCAAGGATGTCGACGACGACTTCACCGTCGTCGTCTCCGAAGTGCCCGCACGGTCTGCGGCGGTCTTCACACGGTCGCGGTTCGCGGGCCCGAGCGTCGTGCTGAGCCGCGGGGACGCGCCCTTGCAGCGCAGCCGGGGCATGGTCGTGCTCTCTCGGAATGCCAACGTGGCGACGGGCAGCGCCGGGGCCTCGCACGCCGCCGAGGTGCGCAGCAAGGTTGCCGCAGCCGTGGGGATCGCTCCCGAAGAGCTCGTCATCGGCTCCACCGGAGTGATCGGCCGGCCCTACCCCATGGAGAGCATCCGTGCGGGACTGTCCACCTTGACGTGGCCGTTCCCCGATGCGGACTACGCCGCCGCCGCCAAGGCGATCATGACGACCGACACCCGGCCGAAGTACAAGACGGTCCCCTGCGGCGATGCGGTACTCACCGGCATCGCCAAGGGCGTTGGCATGATCGAGCCCAATATGGCCACCCTGCTCACGTTCTTCTTCACCGACGCGGACATCCCGGCCGACCAGCTCGACGCCCTGTTCCGGCGGGTGATGGACAAGACGTTCAACGCGCTGAGCATCGACACGGACACCTCGACCAGCGACACCGCGGCGATCTTCGCCAATGGCCTGGCCGGCCCGGTCGATCTGGAGGAGTTCGAGCAGGCGCTGTACGAGTGCGCCCTCCATCTCGTCCGCGACATCGCCTCGGACGGTGAAGGCGCGTCCAAGCTCATCGAGGTCCACGTCACCGGAGCCCGCGATGACGCTCAGGCCAAGCGCGTCGCCAAGAGCGTGGTCAACTCGCCCTTGGTCAAGGCGGCGGTCCACGGCGCGGACCCGAACTGGGGCCGGGTCGCGATGGCGATCGGCAAGCTCGATGAGGAGTTCGACATCGAGCCGCCACGGGTGCGTATCCAGTTCGGTGATCTGGTCATGCACCCGGAGGAGCCGAGTGACGCCCTCCTGGAGCAGGCCGCCCGCTACCTCTCCGCCGATGAGGTGGCCATCCGGTGCGACCTCGGCATCGCAGACGGGGCGTTCACCGTCTACGGCTGCGATCTCACCGAGGGCTACGTAAAGATCAACTCTGACTACACGAGCTGAGCTGTCGTGCCAAGGGCCCGCGGGGCGCCTTCGATCGATGTGCGGAGCCGACACGCCCCGCGGCCGCGGGGCGATCCATCCGATGCCCGGACCTTCGGTCGTCCGCGGGCAGATCCCGACGCAGCAGTTGCATCAGGTAAGAGCTCAGGGGGGAGCTTTATGACCAACCAAAGCCAAGGGAAGTGGTGTTGCCGGCTGCCGTGTGGCAGGGCTGCCACCGCACGGCAGGTGAAGTGCGACGGAGCAGTGCCCCGTCGCACGGGGCGGGCTGCCGCCCTTGCCGCCGGACAGCGGCTGAGATCCTTCGCGGCCGGCCCGGCCCGCGGTGCCGGGCGGACGGCGGTCCGGGCATGACGATCTCCAGGAACGGGGCGGAAACCGCCGAGAGCCTGCGCCTGCGGGCCGAGGACCTCTTCAGGTCGGGCAGTGCGGACGAGGCCCAGGTGTTGTTGATCAGAGCTCTCGCCGAGGCCGACCGCGAAGCCGGCACTTCCAGGGCGGTACTCCTGGAGCGCATGGGGCGCTATCTCGATGCCGCCAGCACCAGTTGGGCCCACGACTACTTCGAGCAGGCGCTGGCCGAACTGCACGAGGACGAGCCGTTCCACAGCCGGATCAAGGTGTTGTGCTCGGCGGGCTTCGCCTATGTGCAGCAGGGGCGCCCGGACGACGGAATGCGGCTGCTGAACGAAGCGATCGCCCTGACCAAGGGAGCCGGCGACGCGGAGCTGGAGACGACCGTCTACACGATCGCTGCCGAGACGCTGATGGCGCTCGGCAGCCTGGACGAGTCGCTCGACTGCACCCGTCGGGCCCGCCGCGCGGGCATGGACTCCGGGCACCACCACCTGGTGATCCGCTCCTATTTCAATGAGGCCCGCGCCACGTATCTGCGTACCGGCAGTGTCAGTGATGCGATGCGCATTCGCAGAGTCGGTCTCAAGTACGCGGCCGGGCTTGGGCAATTGGAGACCGAAGAGGGCAACACCCTGCGCCTGGCGCTGATCGAGGACCTCATCGAGGCGGCCAACTGGCCCGAGGCGGACAAGCTGCTCGGACCGGAGATGAGCAGTGGCCACGGCTCGCTCAATGAGGTCGAGGAGACTCTCGTACGCTGCTGGCTTTCGACCTGGCAGGGCCGACGGCCCGCGACGGTGCCGCCCTTCACCGAGCTCGTCGAGTCCAGCAGTCCGCTGCATCAGGCCTATCTGCTGTGTCTCGCACTCTCCGGCGCGGCTCGGCTGAAGGACTACCGGAGCGTGGAGGAGCTGACCGGACGGGCTCTGAGACACGCCGAAGGCTTCCTCGCTCCACCCAGCAGCGGTCTCTACATCATCGACGCCCTGGCCTCGGCGATCGAGGCGCAGAGCGGCCGACGGCACACTGTGATGCACCCCGAGTGCGCTCCGCAGCGGCTGCTCGACGTGGTGGAGCGGATCTACCCGGAGACCCGTCGTCGTGTGGCCGCTCGCTACGAACTCACCGACGGGGTGGTGTCCCAGGCGCGCGCTCTGGTGGCCGCACCCGACGAAGCGGCACAGCACTGGGATCACGCGATCCTCGTGTTCCGGCGCACTCATGCGTGCGCCCGCCTCGTCCCCGCCTTGCTGGGCCGGGCCGCGCTGTGCGAGCCGGGTGATCCGCATGCCGAGATGCTGCTGGACGAGGCCGAGCGCATCGCCGAATGGATGCAGGCCAGGCCGTATCTCGAACGGATCACCCAGCTGCGGGGCGCGGCAGGCCGGTCCGAGCCGACAGCCGCGGCGCTGACGGGGCGGCAGCTCGAGGTCGTCGTGCTGCTGGCAGACGGGCACACCGACCGGGAGATCGCCGAGGGGCTCGGGCTCAGCGTGCGCACGGTGAATGCGCATGTCGTGCAGATCCTCACGCGGCTCGGAGTGCGTAACCGGGCCGAGGCCGCGGCGTGGTACTACCGGGCCGGCCCGACTCGGGAAGCCTGACCGCTGCGCAACTGATCAGGCTGGAAATCGCCTGGGGCATGGACGGTTCTCCTCCAAGTAGGACGGTTCCTCTCCAAGCCGAGGGAATTCTCTCCCATGTTGACGGGGATTCCCGGATACGACGAGGCGGGCGGCACAAGGCCCGGCAAATGGCGTGCCGCGCGCGGGGACTGAAAGCGAGCCGAAAGCGAAGGGGAAGCGGTATTCGCGGCTCGTCACCCCTCTGACCTGCGGTCCGACAGAATCACATCCTCCGCAGAGGCGCAAGCACTTTCCCACACTCCGAGACGTGGGGTCGGGCTAGGTAGAACTACCGATGTGGCTTTGCCCGTTGGTCGGATAGAACTTCGTTGTGTTGCCGTGATGTCGCAACGGGGCCGGTGTCCGCCGTATCAACATGGATTGCGGAGGCGTTGTTCCGCTCCTGGGTGTCGCTGACGCCCCGTGGGCGATTCTCTGCCCAGGCCCGAGCCGGCCGGCATGAGGGCGGCACATTTCTCACCGATTCTCCTGGCGTCACCTCCTCGGCATGCATTCACCGAGAGTGCGATTCACCGCGCCCGAGCCACTGTTTCCACGGATTTCCTGAAGAAGAATTGGAGTGTCATGTCCCGCATTTCCACCGCCCCTGGTGACCAGCCGACCGCCGCGCACGCCCTGCTGAAGAGGCTGAGCGAGCACGGGGTGGAGAAGGTGTTCGGGGTCGTCGGCCGTGAGGCCGCGTCGATCCTGTTCGACGAGCAGGACGGGGTGGAGTTCGTCCTGACCCGGCACGAGTTCACCGCGGGCGTCGCGGCCGACGTACTGGCCCGCATCACGGGCCGCCCGCAGGCCTGCTGGGCCACCCTGGGCCCGGGCATGACCAACCTGTCCACCGGTATGGCCACTTCGATGCTGGACCGGTCCCCGGTCATTGCGCTGGCCGCGCAGTCGGAGTCGCACGACATCTTCCCCAACGACACCCACCAGTGCCTTGACCTGGTGAAGATCGCCGAGCCGATGTCCAAATACGCGGCCGAGCTGGAGCGCCCCGCGGAGATCACCGACCTGGTCGACTCCGCGGTGGCCGCCGCGATGACCGAACCCGTCGGCCCGTCGTTCATCTCGCTCCCGGTCGACCTGCTCGGCTCCGCCGACGGTGTGGACCTGACGCAGGATCACGGGCCCGCCCGCACCCCGCAGAAGCCGATCGGTGCGGTCCAGCCGGGCTGGGAGCAGGACGCCGACCGTGCCGCCGAGCTGCTGTCCGGCGCCGAGCACCCGGTGTTCGTGGTGGGTGCGGCCGCGATCCGCTCCGGCGCGGTGGACGCCATCCGCGCGCTGGCAGAGCGGCTCAACGTCCCGGTCATCACGACCTACATCGCCAAGGGAGTGCTGCAGCACGGCCACGACCTCAACTACGGCGCGGTCACCGGCTACATGGACGGCATCCTCGGCTTCCCGGCCCTGGAGACCCTGTTCGGCCCGGCCGACGTCATCCTTACCCTGGGCTACGACTACGCCGAGGACCTGCGCCCCTCAATGTGGGAGCGCGGCCTCGAGAAGAAGACGGTGCGTGTCTCCCCGACCGTCAACCCGGTACCGCGCGTCTACCGTCCCAGCGTTGACGTGGTCACCGATGTACTGGCCTTCGTCGAGCACATCGACGCCGCGACCGCCGACCTGCCGGCCAAGGTTCGCCACGACATCACGCCGCTGCGCGAGCGCATCGCCGAGTTCCTCGCCGACCCGCAGGAGTACGAGGACGGCATGCGCGTGCACCAGGTCATGGACTCCATGAACACGGTCATGGCGGAGACCGCGGCACCCGGTGAGGGCACGATCGTGTCCGACATCGGCTTCTTCCGGCACTACGGCGTCCTGTTCGCCCGCGCCGACCAGCCCTTCGGCTTCCTCACCTCTGCCGGCTGCTCCAGCTTCGGCTACGGCATCCCGGCCGCGATCGGCGCGCAGTTGGCCCGCCCCGGACAGCCCACCTTCCTCATCGCCGGGGACGGCGGCTTCCACTCCAACAGCGCGGACCTGGAGACCATCGCGCGTCTGGGCCTGCCGATCGTCACCGTGGTCGTCAACAACGACACCAACGGCCTGATCGAGCTGTACCAGAACATGGGACACCAGCGCAGCCACGACCCGGCCATCAAGTTCACCGGCGTCGACTTCGTCGCCCTGGCCGAGGCCAACGGTGTGGAGGCCACCAAAGTCGCCGGCCGTGAGGAGCTCCTTGCCGCGCTGCGCAAGGGCGCCGAACTGGGCCGCCCCTACCTCATCGAGGTGCCCATCAACTACGACTTCACCACGGGCGGCTTCGGCGCCCTGAAGATCTGATGGCTCACCACGGCACACTCCCGCCCGCCCTGGGCTTCCTGGCCGCCGCTCACGCGGGCGGCGGCCGGGCCCCCGAGGGCCCCGTCGCCACCCGGGCGCTGCGCGCCGAGGTCGGCGAGGCGCTGTCCGTCCAAGCGTTCTCGGCGACCGTGCTGCACGGCCCCGGCGCCGACCCGGGCCGCGCCTGGACCCGGGTCGGCGACACCGTCGTCGTGGTCGCGGGGGAGTTCTACAACCAGGACGAGCTGCGCTCCGTCCTGCCCGACGGCGATGCGCCCGACGGCGACGCCGGGCTCCTTGCCGCGCTCTTCGACCGCTACGACCTGCACGCCTTCCGGCTGGTCAACGGACGATTCGCGGCCGTGGTGGCGAGCGGTGCCCGGCTGTGCGCGGCCACCGATCATGCGGGCTCCGTCCCGCTGTATCTGCGGCCCGCTCCCGGGGACATCCACATCGCCACGGAGGCCAAGGCGCTGGCAACAGAGGCCACGCCCAAGGGTGCCTCGCTGCCCGGGACGCGCCGGGTGCCCGGACTGCCCGGCGTGCACCAGGTGCCGGCCGGGACGGTCCTGGAACTGGCGGTGGACTCCGCCGGCGCAACCCTCCACCGCACCTGGCAACCCCCCAGCGCGCGCCGGATCCTTCCCGAGGATGAGGCACGCCGGGCCGTTCGCAGCGCCCTGGAACTGGCCGTCGGACGCCGACTGGCCGCGGGGGTCAAGCCGTTGGCCGTGCTGTCCGGGGGCATCGACTCCTCCGCGGTGGCCGCTCTCGCCGCCGCCCGCGGCCCGATCGACTCCCTGTCCATGGGGACCGACCTCTCGGACGAGTTCCCGCAGGCCCAGGTGGTGGCCAGGCACCTGGCCACGGACCACAGCGAACTCGTCATCCCCATGGACGAGTTGCTGCGCCAGCTGCCGCACACGGTGTGGGCGGCGGAGACCCTCGACGCGGACATCATCGAGTACCTGCTGCCTCTGGTCGGCCTGTACGGCAGACTGCCGAACACACCCCGGCGCATCCTCACCGGTTACGGGGCCGACATCCCCCTCGCCGGCATGCACCGCGAGGACCGGCTGCCGCAGCTGGACAACGCCGTGGCCCACGACATGGCCACCTTCGACGGACTCAACGAGATGTCGCCGGTGCTCGCCGCCGTCCACGGTCACTGGACCAGCCACCCCTACTGGGACCGGGACGTCCTCGATCTGCTGGTCGGCCTGGAAGCCGGACTGAAACGCCGTTACGGACACGACAAGTGGGTCCTCAGAAGCGCCATGACGGACCTGCTTCCCGAGGAGACAGTGGCCCGCCCCAAGCTGGGCGTGCACGAAGGCTCCGGGGTCTCGGTCGCGTTCACCCGGCTGCTGTCCGACAACGGCGTACCCGACCGGGACATCGCCACGGCGAAGGCGCTCGTGGTCCGCGAACTGTTCGACCGGACCGTGGCCGACGGCGGCCACCCCGACCACGTGAGCACCGAGGGCGCGATCCGCACCGCTCTGCACCGGCTGCGTCAAGGAGCGGCATGACCGAACCCACCCAGCGCATCGACTCACACGTCTCCCCGCGCTACGCGCAGATCCCCACCTTCATGCGGCTCCCGCTCGATCCGGCCCCGCGCGGCAAGGACGTCGTCGTCATCGGAGCGCCGTACGACGGGGGCACCAGCTACCGGCCGGGAGCCCGCTTCGGACCCCGCGCGATCAGGGCCGAATCGGGTCTCATCCACGGAGTCGGCATCGACCGGGGGCCGGGCACCTTCGACCTCATCGACTGCGTCGACGCGGGTGACATCGACCTCACGCCGTTCAACATGCACATCGCCATGGAGACCGCGCAACTCCACCTCACGCGGCTGCTCGAGCACAACGGCGCATTCCTCATGCTCGGCGGCGACCACTCGCTCACCCTGGCGGGCCTGCGTGCCGTCGCCGACAAGCACGGGCCGGTGGCGGTGCTGCACCTCGACGCGCACTCCGACACCAACCCGGCGTTCTACGGCGGCGAATACCACCACGGCACCCCCTTCCGGCACGGCATGGACGAGAAACTCATCGACGCCGAGGCGATGGTGCAGATCGGCATCCGCGGACACAATCCGCGGCCCGACTCACTCGACTACGCACGCGGCCACGGCGTACGCGTGGTGACCGCCGACGAGTTCGCCGACACCGGCGTCCGCGGCATCGCCGAGCTCGTGCGCGAACGCGTGGGACAGCGCCCCGTGTACGTCTCGGTGGACGTCGACGTCCTCGACCCCGCCTTCGCCCCGGGCACCGGAACGCCCGCGCCCGGCGGCCTGACCTCGCGCGAGCTGCTCGGGCTGCTGCGCTGCATCGGAGACCTCACCCCGGTGGGCTTCGACGTGATGGAGGTGGCGCCGGCCTACGACCACGCGGGCATCACCTCCGTGGTCGCCACGGAGATCGGCGCGGAACTCCTCCACCAGTACGCGCGGGCCCACGCCCCTGTCCCCACGACGAACGAGAACAACCGGGAGACACCCCGATGAACGAACCGAACGCGCCCGTGCTCGACTGCAGCGCCCACCAGGACGTCCTGCGGGAACTCGCCCGTGAGCTCCCGCGGACACCCCGGGCGGACCTGCCCGCCTTCTTCACCGCGGCCGAGCAGATCACCGACCGCCTCCCGGCCGAACTCACCGCCAGATTGGTGGAGTTCAACGACAAGGGCCACCAGCGCGGCTTCCTGCTGCTGCGCGGCCTGCCGGTCGAGGACGACGCCGACCTGCCCGCTACGCCGACCTCCTCGCCGGTGCCCGAGGACCGCCCCCTGCTCGCCATGGAGGCGATGCTCGCGCTGGTCGGCCGCGTCCTGGGACTGCACACCGGCTATGCGGAGCTGCGCGCCGGTACCGTCTACCACGACGTGTACCCGGCGCCCGGCGCCCATGACCTGTCCTCGGAGTCCTCCGAGACCCTGCTGGATTTCCACACGGAGATGGCGTACCACGCACTGCAGCCCAACTATGTGATGCTCGCCTGCTCCCGCGCCGACCACGAGCGCAGGGCCGCCACGCTGGTGGCCTCCGTACGCAACGCACTGCCGCTGCTCAGCGACGAGGCGAAGGCCGGCCTGTACGAGGTCAAGATGCCCTGCTGCGTCGACCTGGCGTTCCGGGGCGGCGTCGAGGACCCCGGAGCGATCGCGAACGTCACCCCGCTGTACGGCGACGAGAACGATCCGCTGCTCGGCTACGACTGTGAGCTGCTCGCGCCGGTCGAGCCCGCACATCACGAGGCCCTTGCCGCCCTGTCCAAGGCGCTGGACGAGGTCACCGAGGCCGTGCACCTTGAGCCGGGCGACCTGCTGATCGTGGACAACTTCCGTACCACGCACGCACGGACGCCCTTCACTCCGCGCTGGGACGGCAAGGACCGCTGGCTGCACCGCAACTACATCCGCACCGACCGGTACGGACAGCTGTCCGGCGGTGAACACGCCGGAGACGTAGTGGCGTTCAGCCCGCGCCGCTAGGCCCTGTCCGGCCGATCTTGCCGGGCTCGCGTGCCTGGCACGCACTCCCCCGTAGCCCTTCGGGCACGGGAGGTGCCCCCATCGCATGGGCTCCATCCTCCGCCTTGCATCTGACGCACCAGACCTCGCTCACTGATCCGGCCTGATCGACCGGACAGTAGGGCCTGTGTCGGAAATGACCGCACCGGCTTCCCCCTGTCCTGCTCCGCAGGAGTCCGACCCCTTCCCCCGCCCGAAGGCGGGGCCATCCACGGAAGTAGCCCGATGAGCACCGAGCGGATCACCCTGCACACCTACGTGCAGTCGGCGGACGTCCCATACGCCGCATGGGCGCGACTCCTGCGGCCGGAGGACCTCTACCTCGACGAGCACTGGCTGCGCGTCGCGGAACGCACCGCCGGCTGTCCGATGCGCTACGCGCTGCTCCACCGAGGCGGGGTACCCGTCGCCGGGCTGGCCACCGCCCTCGCCGACAAGAGGGCGCCCTGGGTGCTGGCCCGCCCCGACACCTTGCTGGAGTTCAGCGCGAAGGACGGGCGCCCCGGGGCCGGGGAACTCCTCGAGGCGCTGCCGGGCACCCCCGCCGACGCCCTGCTCCCCACCCTGGTGTGCGGCGGGCGGCACATGGGGCGCAGCCGGGTCGTCGCTCGGCCGGAGGTGACGCACCCGGACGTGGAAGCCCTGGTCGCCTGGGCGGAGGAGCTCGCCGTCGAGCAAGGCGCCGCCTCGGTGGCGTACCCCTTCGTCGAGGAGAGCGACAAGGTGTTGCGGCAGGTGTTGCGCGAACGCGGGTACCTGTCCCACGAGTCCGGCCGCTACAGCATGCTGAGCGTGCCCCCAGGCGGCTTCGACGACTACCTGCTTCAGGTGTCCGCGCACCGCCGCAGTCGCATCCTGACCGAGCGGCGCCGGATCAGTGAGGCCGGCATCCGTATGCGGATCGAGCTGCTGCGCGCCGAACTGATTCCGCGGCTGGGCGAGTTGGAGTACCAGTTGATGGAGAAGTACGGCGTCGCCTGGTCGCCCGAGCAGACCGGACAGGTGCTCGGCGAGATGCTCGCCGAGTTCGGCGAGGACGTACGGGTGGTCCTGGCCGAGGGAGACGGGGAAGTGCGCGGCTTCGCGACGATCCTGCAGTTCCGCGGCCACTGGTACGCACGTCAGAGCGGCTTCGACTATGCGTACCAGGACAAGCTCGGCAAGCTCCCGCTCTACTTCGAGACGGTCTACTACTTCCCGGTCGAGGAAGCGGCCCGGCTCGGCATCTCCACCATCCACTACGGACTGGGCAGCGAGGGGGCCAAGCTGTCCCGCGGCTGCACTGCCGAGCCCCAGTACTCCTATCTGCTCCCCGTCGGCCCGCTGGGCAAGACCCTCCGAGGATGACCATGCCTGACAGTCCCGTGTTCGCCTTCGTCGAGACCGGCAGAGGGGCCGTCGGCCTCCAACCCTTGCTGTGTGCAGCCGAGTTGGGCCTGCGTCCACTGCTGGTGACCGCCGACGTCAGCCGCTACGCCACCTCCGATCAGGCCCGAGCGCTCATCGACCGCACCGTGCACGCGATCGTGCCCGCCGACACCGCGGACAGCGCCTCGGTGACCGAGGCCTTGCGCCCGTATGCCGAACGCAGCGAGCTCGCCGGTGTGATGGCGGTCATCGACTATCACGTCCCCGTCGTCGCCGAGACGGCGCGGGCGCTGAGCCTGCCCGGCCTGTCTCCGCAGGCGGCGCACATTGCCCGCAACAAGCTGCGCACTCGCCGGACCTGCGCCGAACTCGGCGTCCCCACACCGAAGTTCAGCCACGTCCTCTCGGCCGGCGAGGCCGTGCGGGCCGCCGGCTCGATCGGCTTTCCCTGCGTCGTCAAGCCGCTCACCGAGTCCGCCAGCATCGGCGTACGACTGTGCCGCACCGCCGACGAGGTGGCTGAGCACTATGTCGCCCTTACCGCGGACGCCCTCGATGCGCGCGGTGGAGCCAAGCCGGACGGCGTACTCGTGGAGGAGTATCTGATCGGCTACGAGCTGAGCGTCGAGGTCCTCGTCACGGCCGAGGGTCCGCAGCTCATCGGCGTGACCGACAAATCGCTCGACGCGCACCCGCACTTCGCGGAAATCGGGGAGACCTTTCCCACCCAACTACCCGACGCGGTCAGGGATGAGGCCGCACAGGCCGCGCTCGACGCCCTCAAGGCGATCGGCCACGACTTCGGTGCCGCGCACGTCGAGATCAAGGTGACCGCCGACGGTCCCCGTCTGGTCGAGATCAACGCCCGCATGGGCGGTGCACAGATCGGACGGGTCATCCACGAGGCGTCCGGGATCGACCTGGTGCGGGAGGTGATCCGGCTGCATCTGGGCCGGCGGCCGGACCTGACCGTGCGCCGCCGCGCCGCCGCGGCCTCCCGCTACCTGACGGCCCCGGCCGACGGCGTACTGCGCGGCTTCGCGGGCCAGGAGCTGGTGGAGCGGTTGCCAGGCGTATGCGCCGTCGACCTGTACGTCACCGCCGGCGCCGTGGTGCGCCGGGTGCGGAACAACGCCGATGTGCTCGGGCACCTCGTCGTACGCGCCGACACCCCGGCCGAGGCGGCCCGCTGGGCGGACACGGCCGCGCTCATGCTGACGGCGGAGGTCGAGCAAACGCCATGCTGACCTCACTGCGCGCAGCCTTGCCGAAGGGCCGGTCGGTGCCCTGGTTCGCGGGGGCGACCTTCGCCAACTCCCTGGGCATGGGCATCTATTACCCCTTCTCGTTGCTCTTCTTCCAGTCGGTCCTCGATACGTCGCTCACCCGGATCGGCCTCGCCCTCACCCTGTCCGCGCTGCTCGTCCTGCCGCTGCTGCCGTACGTGGGGCGGCTGATCGACCGGATCGGGCCGCGTCGTGTGCTGTTCGCGAGCACGGCGGTCCGAGCGGCCGCCTTCGCGGGCTATCTGTGGGTGGACTCGTTCGCGCTGTTCGCCGTGTTGAGCGTGCTGGTCGCGCTGAGCATGCGGGCCGAGCAGACCGCCACCCCTGTCCTCGCGACGGTGCTCGCGGGCGATGAACCGCCGGGCCGCTGGATGGCCCTGTCCCGGGCCCTGTTCAATGCCGGGTTCGGGCTCGGCGCGCTGGCCGTCGGGCTGACCGCGTCGGCGTCGCCGGAGATCCTGCAGCGGGTCGGCATCGCCAACGCCCTGTGCATCGCACTCGCTTGTCTGCTCTACCTTCGGCTGCCGCGCTCCGGGACGTCCGCTCCCCAGGGACGGGCGGCTCTCGGCAAGGCCCGTCCATGGCGCAGTCGCCCGTTCTGCCTGACCGTCGTGGCCGGCGCCGGGCTGTGGATCGTTGCGGTGAGCGTGGAGACGGCGCTGCCCGTCCATCTGCTGCGCGGCGTGGGCGCTCCGCCCTGGATGGCCGGCGTGCTGTTCACCCTCAACACCGTGCTCCTCGCCGTCTTCCAGGTTCCCGTGGCCCACCGCACGGAGCGCGTGCGGCCGCAGACGCTGGTGGCGGTCGGCGCCGTACTGCACATCGCCCTGCTTGCCGCACTGGCCGTCGCGGGCCACTTCGCCCCGGGCGCCCTGACCGCGCTCCTGGTCACGGCGATGGCGCTGTACTCGTTGGGTGAACTCCTTGCGTCACAGGCCGTGTTGACGCTGCTGACGGCACTCGCCCCGGTGGGGCAGCGGGGCGCCTATCTGGCGTTCAACCAGATGTTCATCGGCCTGGCCAACGCGCTGACACCATTGTTGGTGACCTCAACCCTGGACCGTGGCCCCGGCACGCTGTGGTGGGTGCTCACTGCCTGCTCGCTGCTGGTCGCCTGCCTGATGGCGGGGACGGTGCGGGCGGGATCCTCGGGAAGCGAGCAGGCCGGGGAAGATGCCGGTCGAAAAGCGGCCGACAGGGACTCGGCCTCTGCCGCGATCTGAACCGTTTCCGCGCGGAGCCGGGCGGTGAGGCCCCACCGGACTACCGTGTCGGCCCGACTCGGGAAGCCTGAGCGGTCGGCTCCGTGTTCACCTGGCAGCTCTGTGCGGTCGGTTCCGTGTCCCCCGAGGAGGCCTGCGTGGTCGGCTCCGTGTCCCCCCGGGGAGCCGCCTCCGCCTGGCGGGCGCCACCGCGGCATGCTGCGATTCCCGCCACGCAGACCAGCACCACCCCGAACAGCTGTTGGGGATCGGGTATTTGGGCCAGGGCGATCGCTCCGATACCGGTACCGACGGCTGGTTCCAGGCTCATCAGGGTCCCGAAAGCCCCTGCGGTGAGCCGACGCAGGGCCAGGGTCTCAAGGACGTGCGGGATGATCGGCAGCAGCACCGCGGCCGCGGCCGAGATCAGCAGTGCCCGAGGGCTCCACCAGCTGCCCTCGGCACCCCAGCCAACGGCCAGACCGGTGAACAGGGCGGCCCCGGTGGTGGACAGGGCAATGCCCTGCTGACCCGTGAAACGGTCGGCGACCTTCTGCGTCAGGACGATGTAGCCGGCCAGGCCGACCGCCGCTCCGAGGGCGAAGCCGATGCCGACCCAGTTGGCGTCGGCGGCCCACGGCCGGGTCAGGAGGAGGACGCCGGCCAGCGCGATGACCGGCCACAGCAGGTCGGCGGGACGCCGTGAGCCGAACAGTGCGACGGTCAGGGGCCCGAGGAACTCCACTGCGCTGACCGTGCCCAGCGGCAGCGAGTCGATCGCCTGGAAGGAACAGAGCGTCATGGCGGCACTGGCGGCGCCGAGCGCGGCGGCGGCCCCCAGATCCCGCGCGGGCAGGGAGCGGGCCCACGGCCGGGTCCACAACAGCAGGAGCAGGGCGCCGAAGCTCAGTCGCAGCCAGGCCGTCCCCGCGGGCGGCACCTGGTCGAAGAGCAGGACCGCGACGGCCGCCCCGGACTGGACGCTGATCATCGCGCACAGCGTCGCGGCGGCCGCGGGCAGTACCGATGAGGTGGCGGACTTACCGGCGAGCGCCCTGCCCGGCGCGGGATCCGTCACTGTTCCGTAGCCGTCGCCCGCACCAGGAACGCGGTCTCCGCGTAGAAGAACTCGCCCACGCGCGCGGACTCCTGGACGGAGGCGACCCAGCGGTCGATGTCCGCGACGGAAAGTGGTCCGGTGCGGTTCTCGGCACGCTCGCGCAGGGCGCCGGATATCTGCTCGATGCGGTGCCGGGCGAACCCTGTCAGCTCGGTCGCCGTCGTCACATGGGTGTCCAGGCCGGCCACCGTCAGCGGGCTGTACTGCACGAGGGAGGCTACCTTCCGCCCCATCCACGCATCGCTGAACTCCATCCACTCCTCGGGGAATTCGGCCCAGCCGTGGCAGACGGCACGGGTGAGTTCCCGGTCTCCGCCGTGGATGATCAGCGCGTCGTAGTCGGTGTGCGAGAACACCGCGGAGCCCCCGGGCCGCAGCAGCCGCGCGGCTTCACTGATCAGGGCGGCGGGGCTCTCCAGGAACTCCAGGACGTCGTGGCAGACGACCGCGTCCAGCTCGCCGGGCTTGTGCGCGGTCGGCTTGTTCAAGTCGTGCACCGTGATGTCGGCGGTCGGACCGAGCAGCTCCCGTGCGGCTGCGACGGCCTCCGGGTCGACGTCGCAGCCGAGCAGCTGGGCCGTCGGCTCGAGTTCAGCGATCGCCCGCAGTGTCCCACCCATGCCGCACCCCAGGTCCAGGACGCGTTGTCCGGCCCGCGGCGCAAGACTCGTAGCCAGCGCGCGGTGAATTGAGTGGCCAGGCAAAGGCATACCGAAGGGCTCCGCTCATGAGGTTCAGAAAGGGGGACCGGCACAGTTCTACGGGCTGAAGTGCCTTTCGTGCATCGGTAGTTCTACCTAGTCATGCGGGTATCTCGACATGTGGAACAATCTTGCGTGGCCAAGGGTGCTGTGATTTCGTCACATCGCTCGTCGGGCCGCGAACGACACTCGGACCTGTGGGCCTTTGTCTTGGGTTTCCTGCCAAATTCGACTACGTAGCAATTATGTGGATGACGTGTGAGCAAACCCTCGTTGTCGCCGGTGAATGAGCTGGTAATTCGCCGTCTCTGAATTGATGATGGGTTCGGTCAGTGCTGCCTGAACCCTCTTGATGCGCGACCTAATTGCCATGAGTTTCTTCAAAATTTGACCGCTGTCCATCGGGGGATGCGGCGCGGGAGGGGGGGAAGAATTGTGGACAGCCATGCAGGAGGTCGGCACGCACCCGCGGACCACGTGCACGCATCCGTGGACCACGGCGTGGTGTACGCCGGTTTCCGGGCCGTCGCACTGAGGCAGCCCGACGCGACGGCGGTGATCGGACCCGACGGGACCGCGGCGACGTACGCGACGCTGCTCGGCGCGGTTGAGGCCGCGGCCGGGAAGCTCACCGCGGAGCTCGACCCCGGTGAGGTGCTGGGTCTCGCAGTCGAGGACTCGTTAACCTTCGTCGCCGCATACCTGGCCGCCGCCAAGCTGAACGTGGTGACGGTCCTGCTGGACAGCAAGCTTTCCGCCGAGGAACTGGCGTACAGCACCGGCAAGTTCGACTTGACCCGGCTGGCCGTGAACGGCACCGGCCCCGGCGCCTTCACGCTCGCGCCGGTCCAGGGCGCACGGCCGGCTGCCGCGCGTGCCGCGAACGGCTACGCACCCGGCGACTTCGTGGTGCACTGCACGTCCGGCTCGACCGGCCGGCCCAAGGGCATCGTGATGAGCCAGGCAGCCATCGAGGCCAGAGTCCACCTGTGGGCCGGCGAAATGGAACTGGATCCGGCCGACGTGGTGCTGTGCGCCCTGCCGCTGTGGCACTGCCACGGCATCGACGTCCTGACCCTGCCGGCTCTCCTGACAGGTGCCACGGTCGTGTTCGCGCACGGTGGCCGACTGACCGGCCGAGGTCTGGCCCGGTGCATCGAGCGCCATGGGGTCACCGTGATGAGCGGCCTGCCGGTCATGTACCAGATGCTCACCGAGGCGCGCGGGATACCCGCCCCGGCGCTGAGCTCGCTGCGGCTCGCCATCTCCGGCAGCGCCCCGTTGGCCACGTACACCCAAGAGAGCTTCAAGGAGCGCTACGGGCTGCCGCTGCGGCAGGTGTACGGCCTCTCGGAGATCGCCGTCATCTGCTTCGACCGGCAGTACGTCGGCAACGGCTCCATCGGCAAGCCCATCACCGGTGTGGAGTACCGGCTCGACCCGGTGACCACACAGGACGCGACCGGACCCGCGTACGAGCTCTCCGTACGCGGCCCAGCACTCGCCCGGGGCTACTACCGCGATGCCGATGCCACCGAGGAGATGTTCGACGACGGATGGCTGCGCACCCGCGACCTCATCCGGGCCGAGCCGGACGGCTGGTACGTGCTCGGCCGGCACTCGACCTTCATCAACGTCGCCGGGAACAAGGTCGGCCCGCTCGAGGTCGAGGCCGCCCTGCGCGAGTGTCCCGGGGTGCAGGAGAGCGCCGTGGTCGGCATCCCGGACGCCCGGACCACCGAACACATCGCCGCTCTGCTGGTCACCGGCCAGGGATTCGAGCTGGACGCGGTGCGACGACGGCTCAGCGAGCGACTGCGCTCCTACCAGCTGCCCCAGCGGTACGCGATCGCCGCGACGTTGCCACGGACGCCGCTCGGCAAGACCGACTACGCCGCGGTGCGGCGGCTCATGGACAGTGAAGAGAGGGATGCCAAGTGACCAGTGGCGTAACGGAGGACGCCGTGCTCGACGGTGTGTGGGAAGAGGTGCTGGTCGACGTCCCGGAACGGCTCGACGCGACAGCGGACGGACTGCATGCCGCGCTGGTGGCCAAGTCGGCGGTGGAGTACGAACAGGACGCGAGCCCCGTGTTCGCGCTGCTCAAGCAGGCCCGCGCCACCACAATGCTGATCCCGTCGGCCTGCGGGGGCCGTGGGGCGTCGGCCGTGGACGCGGTACGTTTCCAGGCCGCGCTCGGCGCGCTCGCGCCCTCCGCGGCCATCGCGACGACCATGCACCACTACAAGATCGCCTCCCTCGGCCAGGTGGCCGCCGCCGGGGACGAGCGGGCCGGCACCATCCTCGCGGAGCTCGCCAGGGACGCCCAGCTCATCGCCTCGGGCGGCGCGGAGTCCATGCCCGGACGGGATCTGCGGAGTCTGGGCAGCCAGGCCGTGCGCGGCGCAGACGGGTATCGCATCACCGGTCTGAAGCGCCCCTGCTCGCTGTCCACCAGCATGGACACGATGTCCCTGATGGTCGAGCTGCGTGCCCCCGACGGCGCGCCCGAGGGCTATGCACAGGCCTTTGTGGACGCCCGCGCGCAGGGGGTGGCGCGCGAGCCGTTCTGGCACAGCCCCATCTTCCGGGCGGCGGAGAGCCACGCCGTGCAACTGACCGACGTCCGGGTGCCGCAGGAGCGGGTGTTCCCGCTGGTCGGCGAGACCGGCCGCCGCTTCGCCACCGACTGCTACACCTGGTTCCAGCTGCTGATCAGCGCCTCGTACCTGGGCGTTGCCTGCTGCCTGGCCGAGGCCACGCCGAAGGAACGACGGGCCGGCTCCCGAGCCTGGACCGAAGCCGCCGCGGGGATCCGCCGCCTCGAAGCCGGGCTGCTCGACGCGGCACGCGCCATCGACGACGGTGCACCCGCCGCCGAGCAGCTCAACCTCGCTATGCAGGCGCGCGATCAGGTCGAGGACGAACTCGCCGGACTCGGCAACCTCCTGCTGCGCGCGGCCGGCGGCGGAGTGTTCGCTCGCACCTGCTTCTACGCCATGCTCGCCGGCGCACTCAACGCGATCGCCTTCCACCCGCCGCAGCGCGGTGCCCGGGAGGGCATCGGCCTGGAACTGCTGACCCCGGACGTAAAGGGCCGCGACTGAGATGTACACCCGAGACCACTTCAGCCTCCCGCTGCCGGCCATGCGCGAGTTCGTACAGGCCAAGTCCTTCGGCGTACTGGCCACTTACCACGCAGGGGAGGTCTTCACCTCTCCACTGCCCATCGACCTGCGCTCCACCGACGAAGGGGAGCTGTTCGTCGCCGGACACGTAGCCCGGGCCAACGGCATGGCCGCGGCCTTCGGGACCGGCGCTCCCGCCACGATCACCGTGCTCGGACCGGACACCTACGTCCCCGCCGAGTGGTTCGGCACCCGCAGCCGGATCCCGACCTGGCTGTACTGCGCCGTGGAGATCAGCGGCAGCTTCGAGCTCAGCGACGGGGCGCAGACCCGTGCCGACGTGGAGCTGCTGATCGACCGGCTGCAGAAGCGCGCCGTCGAGGGCTCGACCTGGACGCTGGACGAGATCCCCGCGAACCTCAGCGAGGGATACCTCAAGAACATCGTCGGCTTCCGGCTGCGCGACCTGCGCCTCAAGTCGTGCTTCCGGCTCAACCAGCGCAAGGGCGGCATGGACACCCTGGCCGCGGCGCTGCGGGCCGACGGCGACAGCGCCGTCCGGGAGCTGGCGCAGCTGGTTCTGGAGCCGCCGACCGTCAACGGCGGGTGTCCGGTCTCATGACGGAACAGGACTCTCTGGGGCGACTGCTTGCCCTCGAACCGAGCGGCCGCGTCGCCATCGAATGGTGCGGACAGCGGCTGACGTACGCAGAACTCGCCGCGGCCGTCGACGATCTCGCGGGTACCCTCGTGGAGCGCGGCGCGGCACGGACCCATGTGCTGGTCTTCGGTCCACTGAGTCCGGCCTACGTCGTCGGGCTGCTCGCCGCCCTGCGGTGCGGCGCGGTCCCCGTGCCGGTCGACGCCGGTCTGACGCCCGGCCAGTACGCGTGGGCCGAGCAGCTGGCACAGCCGTTGGTCATCGTCAGCAGCGATGTCTCCACGGTCGCGCACTACCAAGGGGCCGTCGAGCCCGGTGAGTTGCTGCTCGAGGCGGCGACCGGCCGGGTCGTCATGGACGTCGCCGCCCGGCGCGAGCCGCGCGGCGCACGGCGCTACGCGAGCTCCGATGCCGGCTACCTCATACCGACGTCCGGATCGACGGGCGCCCCCAAGGCGATCGTGGGCAGCCGCACTGGTCTGCACGCCTTCCTCTCCTGGTTCACGGCAGAGTTCGGGCTCGGCGGCGAGGACGTCTGCGCCGCGCTCACCCGGGTGAACTTCGACCCGTCACTGCGCGAGCTACTCGCGGTGCTCAGTGTCGGCGGAAGGCTCTGTCTGCCCGCTCCCGACGCCCAGTTGGACCTGCGGGAACTCGCCCGGCACCTGGTGGCGAGCAAGGCCACGACGGCGTTCCTCGTCCCCTCGCTCGCGCGGCGGATCGCCCACGTCCTGCACACCGAGTCGCTCCGCCTCGACCAGCTGCGGCTGGGCTTCTTCGCCGGTGAGGTGCTGCCGCCCCGGGTCGTCGCACAGTGGGCCGAACTGGCTCCGCAGGCCGAGCTCGTGAACCTGTACGGCATGACCGAGGGGACCTTGGCCCAGCTGTTCCGGCGCGACGTCCAGGGCACCGCCGACAGCCCCACGCAGGGGCTGCCGGTCGGGCGTCCCCGGCCGGGGATATCGGTGGCCATCGACCGGCCCGACGCCGACGGGCGCGGAGAGGTGCTCATCACCTCTCCGGCGCCGGCGCTGGGGGCCCTCGGCGAAGGCGTCGGCCCGGAACCCGGGACGTTCCAGGTGGTTCCCATGGGCACGGTGCTGCGCACCGGCGACAGCGGATTCCTCACGTCCCAGGGGGAGTTGATCATCGCGGGCAGGCTCGGAAACGACCTGAAGGTGTCCGGCCGGCGCGTCTCCTTCCACCGGTTCGTGGACGAAGTGGAGACATTGCCGGACGTACGCCAGTGCGTGGTCGTCGACCGCGACGGGCCGCAGGCCTTCCTCTCCGTCGCCGATCCGGCTGCCGGGCGGGCGACGTCGCTCACCGCGGCCGTGCACGAGATCGCCCAGCGCCTCGGGCTGCCCCGGCCCGGTGTCCATCCGCGGGGGGAGCTACCGCTCCTGCGCAGCGGGAAGGTGGACCGGGTGGCGCTGGCCGCGTCGCTGACCGATGTGGCGGGCACCGCGAGGGACGAGGCCCCCGGGAACACCACGGCCCAGCAGGAGGCCGATGTCACCGAGACCCTGCGCGTCCTGCTCGGCCTCGATGCCGGTATCCCCGCGACGACGCCCTTCGTCGACGCGGGCCTCACCTCGCTGGACCTGATGGAGTTCGTCCTGGAGGTCAACCAGCGCCTCGGGGTGAACCTTTCGGTCCAGGACTGCTTCAGCCACCGCGACATCGCCTCGCTCGCCCGGGTGATCGAGCGGGCGCGCGGAGCGGTCGTGCCCGCCGGCCCGCCCCCCGGCCCGCGTACCGGCACCCGTACCGACCCCGCCGAGGACTCCGGCAGCCATCCGCTGTCCACGCGGCAGCAGGCGTACCGGTCCTTGTGCATGACGGACGGCAACGCCAACTGGTGCAACATCTCACGGGAGATACGGTTTGACCGGACCGTGACGCCGGCCGAAGTGCAGGCCGCCGCCGATGTGCTGCTGACCCGGCACGACGTGCTCGGCCTTGCGCTCACCTCGGACTGGACACGGCAGACGCACACGCCGGCGGCCGGCCTGAGCTGCCCGGTCACGCTGTACCGCGGCGCACGGCCGGACGGCTCGACCGCGGTGGATCACCGGGCGCGGGTCCAGCAGGCGCGGGTCGAGGCCGTGTCGGAACTCCTCGACCCCACCGCCGCACCGCCCCTGCGCGCCGTCGTCGTCCAGGGCGCCGAAAGCACCTCCGTCCTGGTGGTGGCGCACCACTTCTTCATCGATGGCCTGAGTCTGGACCTGCTCGCCGGTGAGCTCCGCTCGATCCTGTGCGGACAGCCGCTCGGCGACGCCCCACCACCTCGGGGCTACCGCGACTACTGCCGGGCGACCGAGCGGGTCGAGGAGGCGCACGCACCCGAGGCCGACTACTGGAACGACCTCCTCAACGGCGCCGCACAGGTCGAACTGCCCGCGGCGCGCGGCACGGACGCACGCGTCGGAGCGCTGGTCTCCCGCCCGTTCGGGCTCACCGGCAGCCGCGCCGCCCACCGGATCGCGGCGGCGAGCGGCGTCTCGGTCTTCGCCGTCATGCTGGCCGCCTTCGAGGCGGCCGTCGCGCGGACCTTCGGGCTCGACGCGCCAACCGTGATCGTGCCCGTTCAGGTGCGCCAGGGCGCCCGCACCAGCACCACCGGCATGTTCACCAGCCAGCTCATCGTCCGCGCCGAGGGGCCGGACGGACTGCCCGAGCGGACACGGGAGTTCGCCCGCCAACTGGACGCCGGTACGGCCGCCAGTTCCTGGGAGTTCGACCAGCGGGCGGCCGGCGCCGGCCTCGCCGACGCGGACTGGTTCCCGTTCTCGACCGTGCTCTTCAACCAGCACCCCAAACAGCGTGGCCTGCGTGTCCGCGACCTGGGGGACTGGCAACCGCGTTCGCTCGGACGGGAGTTGCGCTACCAGCTGCAGGGCGAACTGCAGATGTCGGCCGCCGAAATGGCGCTGACCTACTACTACCGGCAGGAAATCGCCATGGACCGGCCCGATGTGATCGACCGGGTGCACGCGAACGTCCTCGCCGCGCTGTGCGAAGCAGAGCTGTGCGAAGCAGAGGGGACCACGGGTGCGTAAGGACATCGTCACACCGACCGATCGCGAGGCACAGCTGCTCGCCCGGCGGGCCGGCCGGACACCGGTGTACGTCTACAGCCGCGAGGCCCTGCGCGCCACCGTCGAGCGCGTCCGCGCGGCCTCGGTGCCGGGAGCGGGCCTGTACTACTCGCTGAAGGCCAACCCGCATCCGGGAGTCGTACAGACGCTGGCCACGCTGGTGGACGGCTTCGACGTCTGCTCGCTCGCGGAGCTGGAGACGGCCCTGAACGCCGGCATGGCGCCGCACAAGGTGCTGTTCACCGGCCCCGCGAAGTCCGGTGAGGAGGCCGCCGCGGCACTCGCGGCGGACGTCATGGTGAGTGTCGAATCACCCCGCCAGGCAGGGCTGTTCGCCAGGACGGCGGCCGAGCTCGGTGTCACCGGCCGGGCCGTCATCCGGCTGAACACGCCCTATCCGGGGCGCACTGCGGGTGCCGACCCGTCGCAGAACCAGTTCGGTGTGGCGCACCAGGACCTCGCCGAGGTCGTGGACATCCTGCGTGCCTCGCCGCTGTCCGTCGCCGGGCTGCAGTTGTTCTGGGGCTCGCAGTACGCGGACGCCGACGTCATCCTCGCCGCGCGCAAGACCATGGAGGAGCAGGCACGGGCGTGCGTGGACCGGTTCGGTCTGCAGGTCGAGTTCGTGTCCATCGGCGGCGGTATCGCCATGCCGTGGTGCGACGCCGACCCGGAGGTGGACTGGGCGGGGCTGGCCGCGGCCGGCCTCGACGCGGTCGCGGTGGACGGAGCGGACGCCGAGGACCGGCTGCCCCTCGTCTGCGAGTACGGGCGGTCCATCGTCGGGCCCGCCGGAAGCCTGCTGACCACGGTGCTCGACATCAAGACCATCGGCGACCGCCGCTACGTCCTCGTCGACGCCGGGATCAACCACGTGTTCATCGCGAGCCGTCTGATCGCCGGGGCCGGCCGGGGTGAACCGCGGGTCCGGATGGTGGGTGCGCGGCCCGACGCGGCGACCAGCCCGGCCTGGGTCACCGGCCCGCTCTGCTCGCAGCTCGACGTGCTGGCCGAGGACGTCCTGCTGCCCGAGGTGGAGGTCGGTGACCTGCTGCTGTTCGAGGGCGTCGGCGCGTACGGCCCGACGTTCAGCCCCAGCGGATTCCTGAGCCGCGACAAGGTGAGAGAGATCGTCTTCTGACATGCGCGACACCATGACGCAGACTTCTCCGGTGGGGCCCGCGCAGCCGGCACTGAGCCCGATCCAGCGCGCCTACCTGGTGGGCGGCCAGGACGGTCTGGAACTGAGCGGGCCCGCACGCTACTACCTGAGCTGTGACCTGAGCACGGACCGTGTCGCCCAGGTCGGTGCCCGGCTGCGCAGGCTGGTGCGGGACAACGACATCCTGCGCATCGGCGCGTCTGCCGGTCTCTCCCTGCATGCCCTGCCGCAGGACGCCGCGCGGCACGTCGACGCGGACGTCCGCTGGGTCGAGACCGCCGACTTCGACACCGCGAACGACGCGGTCCGCCGGGCTTGCACGGCTGAGGACTTCGCCTTCGGTGACTGGCCGCAGCTCGAGGTCACGGTGGTGCGCACAGTGGACCGGGCCCGGCTGCACCTCGTCTACTCGCTGTGGCTGATGGACGCGGCGTCGCTCGCGGTGTTCCTCACCGAACTGGTCGCCGACCACGCCGGTGCCGGCGCCCAGGGCGCGCGGACCCCGGCGGTCCGGGAGCAGACGTCGCGGCGGCCGCGGCGTGACCGCTCGCCACGCGACGAACGCTTCTGGCGCGAGCGGGCGGCGGCACTTCCCGACCCCGCGGAACTACCCCTTGGACCCGAGTGGCGCCAGGCCGGGCCACGGGTGACCCATCGCATGGTCACGGTCGACGCCACGGCGGGGCAGCGCGTCTGCGACCGGGCGAGTGCCCACGGGCTGACCCCCGCGATGGTCTACCTCGCGGTCTACGGCGTCGTCCTGGGCCGGCTCGGCGGCGGATGCCCCCACACGATCACGGTGCTGCGCACCCGGCAGACCGCCCCGCCGACCGCCGCCACCCTGGGCAATCGGGGCACCACCATGCCGTTGGAGATCCCGGCCACGACCGGCCGGAGCTTCGCGGACATCGCGCGGGCCGTGCAGAGCAGCTACCTCACGCAGGCGATGCACGGGTCGCTCAGTGGCGCAGAGATCGCACGGCTTGCCGACCCCGCGGCCGACCTGCGCCGGCTCACCCACCCCTTCGCCTTCACCGCCATCGAGGCCGACGGCGCGGGCGAGGCCGCCCTGGGGCTGCGCCGCCGCTGGGACGAGGTCCAGTTGCGGGTGCCGCAAGTGCTCATCGACCACCAGGTGATCAGGGAGTCCGACGGCACCGTCCGGCTCGGCTTCGACTGGCGGGCGGACGCCTTCGACCCCGGCTTCGCCGAGGACTTCGTGGCGCGGTGCGCGGACTTCGTGGGCGAGCTGGCCGCGTCGGACGAGAGCTGGACAAGTCCTCCGGTACGCACCCCGGTGCCCGCAACGGCCCGAACTGCCGTCGCCGTACCGGCCGTTGGTGTCCCGGTGGCCGAGACCTTGCAGGGCCGCTTCCTGCAGTGCGCCGCCGCCAGCCCCGAAGCACCCGCGGTCCACGACGCGCTGGGCAGCCTGAGCTATGCCGAACTGGCCGACCGGGCCACAGCGGTCGCGGATCTCCTGAGCGCCACTGGTGCCGAGAGTGGGGACCGGGTCGCCGTCCAACTGCCGCGGGGTCGCGGTCAGGTGATCGCCATCCTGGGCAGCCTGCTCGCCGGGTGCGTCTACATTCCGCTGGACCACGGCACGCCGCACGGCCGCCTCGACAGCATCGCGCGCCGCGGCGACATCCGGTTCGCGATCACCGAAGGGCAGCCGGCCACCGACGAGCGCTGGACCGCACGCGGGGTGCACCCCTTGCCGCTGCCGTCCGGCCCGGCCGCGCCCCGGGAACGTACGGGATACGCGGCCCCCGGTCCCACGGCCTATGTCATCTTCACCTCGGGCTCGACCGGCGAACCGAAGGGCGTGGTCCTTTCGCACGCGGCGGTCCTCAACACGATCGACGCAGTGAACGAGGAGTTCGGTGTCGCGCGGACCGACCGGGTGCTCTCCGTGTCCTCGATCGGCTTCGACCTGTCCGTGTACGACGTCTTCGGCCCGCTGCTGCGCGGCGGCTCCGTGGTGATGCTTTCGGAGGAGAGCGCCAAGAGCCCCGCACAGTGGGCCGACCTCGTCGAGCGGCACGGGGTGACCCTGTGGAACTCGGCGCCGGCGCTGGCCTCGCTCTTCGCGGAGGAGGGGCGCGCCGTACCGTCGGTGCGGGCCTTCCTGCTGAGCGGGGACTGGATCCCGCTGACCCTGCCGGGGGCCCTCGAGCAACTTGCGCCCGGCTCGGCGGTGGTCAGTCTGGGCGGGGCGACGGAGGGGGCGATCTGGTCGATCTCCCACCGGGTGACCGAGGCGGACCGCGCGGGCCGCTCCATCCCCTATGGCAGGGCCCTGCCGGGCCAGGACATCCTGGTCCTCGACGCCGAGCGGAACGTCTGTCCGGCCTGGCAGATCGGCGAGATCCACATCGCCGGGGCCGGGGTCGCCGACGGCTACGCCAACGACCCCGTGAAGACCGCGGCCGCCTTCCTCGCCGACCCGGTGTTCGGCAGGATCTACCGCACGGGTGACCGCGGCCGGCGCCAGCCCGACGGGGTGGTCGAATTCCTGGGGCGCACCGACAACCAGGTCAAGCTGAACGGCCACCGGGTGGAACTCGGGGAGATCGAGCACCGCCTGGAAGGCGCACCCGGCATCCGCCGCTGCGCCGTGTGCGTCCGGGGCGACGGACGCCGCAAGAAGCTCGTCGCCTACGTCACCCTCGCCGCCGACGCCCCGGACAGCTGGCGCGACGACGTGTCCGCGATGATCAAGGACACGCTGCCGCACTACATGCTGCCCGACGCCCTGGTCCCGCTCGACAAACTCCCGCTGAACGGCAACGGCAAGCTGGACCGCCGCAGGCTGGCGGCGCTGCCGCTCGCGGACACCGCGGTGGGCGGGTCAACTCCCTTGGCCCAGACCGCCGTTGCGCAGGACGTGCTCGGCCAGGACCTGTACAGCCATGACGTCGCCCGCTGCTGGCAGGAAGTCCTCGGCGAGACCCCCGGCCAGGAGTCCTTCTTCGAGGCGGGCGGCGGTTCGTACGACGCCATCCGGCTGCTCTCGCTGCTGCGCAGCAGGTTCGGTCATACGGTGCCGTTCGGGGACTTCATGGCACACCCCACGGTGGCGGGCCTGGCCGGCCTCTGCCGGGGAACCCGCGCCGCGGGAACGCCGGGCATCTGGACGCACCAGCCGCGGGCCGGCGCCACACCCCGGCTCCGGCTGGTCCTCTTCCCGCCGGTGGGTGGCGGTGTCACCTGCTACTCCGACCTGATCCGGGAGCTCACGGGCGATATCGACGTGCATGTCGTGGGCCTGGACGCGCCGTTGCCCACCGCCGCCGAGGGCGGCGACTCGCTCGCCGGGCTCGCCCGGCGCTGTCTGCGGGAGCTGCCCGGGCAGGCCCTGACCGACGGCGTGCCTCTCGTCTTCGCCGGGTGGTCCTTCGGCGGTGCCCTGGCATTCGAGGCCGCCCGGGCCTGTGACAGGGCCGTGGCGCGCGTGGTGGTGGTGGACACCCCCGCCTCCGGGGCGACCCACCGCCGGGCCGCCGGGCCGGGCGAACCGGCGATCGAGGGGTTCCTGAGGGACGTACAGGAGACCAGCGGCGTACGCATCGATCCCGCGCAGGCGGCCGAGGACCCGGAGCTCAGGACCAGGTTCGCGGTCTACCGGCAGAACCTGACGCTGCTGCGCGAGTGGACACCGCTCCCCGCCGACGTGCCGCTCGTCGAGTTCCGGGCCGCCGAGGCGCCCGCGGAACCGGACGACGCCGCCTGGGCCGAGATCGCGCACCGGGCGGAGGTCGCGGTCCTGGCCGGTGGGCACTTCGACATGTTCCGCGGCAACCACACCCACCGGGTCACAGACGCGATCGAAGGAGCGAAGAGCAATGACCGGATCTGATGTACGCGCCGCGATCCACGAGGAGTTGGCGGCACACGGCTTCCCGTCTCTGACCGACCGGCCCGAGCTGGACCTGATCAGCGCCGGGGTCAACTCGGCCGCCCTGATCCAGATCCTGTCCGCCCTGGAGGACAGGTTCGACATCGACCTGGAGATGGAGCCCCTGTTCGCCCAGCCGGCGACGGTGGCCCGCCTCGAGGCCGAGATCACCCGCATCGCCCGGCTCACCCGCCCGTCCGGCTGATATCAGGCCGTCCGGCGAGCCCGCACCAACTCACCCAGAAGGAAAGCAGCATGTCCGAAGACCTCGCACACCAGCAGCTGACCCCGTCCGGTTTGGGCGCACTGCTCCCCTGGAACCCGGAGACCTCCGTCCAGGACCTCGCCCGGCAGGCGAGGCGGGCCGCGCTCGACAGCGGCTGCGCCCTGGTCAGGGGAATGGACCTGGACGAGGACGACTTCAAGCTGCTCGTTCGCTCGCTCGGCGACCGCGTCGACCACAAGTTCGGCGAGGGGCAGGCCGACCTGCTCAAGCTCAACGCCTCCCGGGACAAGGGGAAGGTGGTGACGGGCCGCGGGCCGCTGCCCATCCACACGGACGGCCTGCTGGTGGGCGAGCGCGTCGACCTGATCATTCTGTACGCGGCCGACTTCTCCGACGCCCCGGGCTCCGGCGAGACATACGTCAGCGACCAGCTGACCGCGTGGGACGAGATGCCCGAGCATCTGCGCCAGGTCCTCGAGGAGCACGAGCTCGAATATCTGGTGACGGAGCGCGGGTACTTCCCCAACGTTCCCGAGGACTGGTACACGATCCCGGCGACCCGCGACTACGGCCGGGTGAAGTCCCTGAACCTCGCGACGGCCTTCCCCCGGGACATCGAACAGCGCTCCTGGGAGGTCCGGGTCAAGGGCATGGCGCCGGAGCGGTCCGAGGAGTTCTTCGCCGAGCTCGACGCCTTCCTGCGCTCCGAGCGCTATGCCTACACGCACCGCTGGCAGGTGGGGGACCTGCTGGTCATCGACAACCAGCGGACGCTGCACGGCCGTACCGCCATCGGTGAGGGCGGCACCCGCGTCCTGTTCCGCGGGCAGCTGACCCTGTCCGACGCGGCCTAGGACCCGGCCCGTGCGACAGACCGTGAAAGTGGTGGGCGTCGGTGGCTCACCGAGGCCCGGATCGACGGCCGAGCAGGCGCTGCGCGTGGTGCTGACCGCCGCCGAGCGGCTCGGCGCCGAGGTCCGGCTCATCGGTGGAGTGGAGCTGATGATGCCGCTCTACGCCGGGCAGCGGGCGCCGAGGTGATCGAGGAGGTGCTGTGCGCTCCGCACGAGGTCGCCGAGTCCTTCGGGGACCCGTCGGCGGCGGTCACGCTGTTCCCGGAGGAGGAGCGCGGCCTGGCCGCGGCGGTGCCGGCGCGCCGCCGGGAGTTCGCCGCCGTACGCGTCTGCGCCCGGGCGGCGCTGGCGCGGCTGGGGGAGACGGCCGGGCCGATCCCGCCCGGTACCCGGGGCGCGCCGGTCTGGCCGGGGGCCACGGTCGGGAGCATGACCCACTGCCCGGGTTACCGGGCGGCCGTCGTGGCCCGGTCCGCGGACGTGCGCGCGGTGGGCGTGGACGCCGAGCCCAACCTGCCGCTGGCCAGCGAGCAAGTACTGGATCTTGTGACCATCCCTCAGGAACGCTCCTGGATCGCGGACTTGTCTGCGGCCCGGCCCGAGGTGTGCTGGGACCGGCTCGTGTTCAGCGCCAAGGAGAGCGTCTACAAGGCGTGGTATCCGCTCACCGGCCTGTGGCTGGGGTTCGAGCAAGTACGGGTCGAAGTCGACGCCCGCGCAAGGACCTTCACGGCGCACGTGCTGCGGTCCGGCCTGTCGGCCGGTGGCCGGTGGCCAGGTCCGTTCCGGGGGAGCTGGACCGTGCGTCGCGGCCTGCTGCTCACCGCGGTCTCGGTGCCGGGGCCGGCGGCTGCCCGGCCGCTCCCCTGGTGCAAGTCGCCTGAACCGACCAGCAGTTCCCGCTAGATCCATCCGTCCCGGTTCGCCTTGAGCCGGGCTCCCGTCGGACCCGGCAGCCCGCCGGGCCCACCGTTGTCTCTCCTGGAGGAGTCGTCCGTGCTCAAGCCCCGACAGCCCGTGCCCGTTCTGGATGTACCCCTGGTCGGAGGGGGCCGGTGGGTCCTCGCCGACCAGCAGCCGGACAAGTTCAGCCTGGTGGTCTTCTACCGGGGGGTGCACTGCCCCATGTGCCGGGCCCATGTGACGGAACTCGACGGTCTCATCGACCAGTTCGCCGAGGTCGGCGTGGACCGGGTCCTCGCGGTGAGCGGAGACGACGCGGGCCGCGCCCAGCGGGCCGTCCAGGAGTGGAACATCACCCGGGTGCCGATCGGCTACGGGCTCGGCATGGAGTCGATGCGGGAGTGGGGCCTGCACCTCTCGAAGGCCATCAAGGAGGGCCAGCCCAACGAGTTCAATGAGCCCGGCCTGTTCCTCGTCCGCCCGGACGGCACCTTGTACGCGGCGGTGCAGACCACCATGCCCTTCCTGCGCCCGCACCTCGACGAGGTCGTCGAGACGGTCCGCTGGATCAATGAGAACGACTATCCGGCCCGGGGCGAGCTGTGAGCCGCGGCGAACAGGCACCGGCCGCCGCGACCCCCGCGATCGCCCCGACCGAACTCAAGGAGCTGCTCGACCGGGACGCCCCGATCGACCTCGTCGACGTCCGTGAGCCCCACGAATGGGAGATCGTGCGCATCCCCGGCGCCCGCCTGGTGCCCAAGGCCGCCTGGCTGGACGGGTCGGCACTGGCGTCCTTGAGCGCGGACCGCAGGCCCGTCTTCTACTGCAGGACCGGGGTACGCACCCGCGCGGTACTGGCCGCGGTGCTCGCGGCCGGCTTCACCGATGCCGTCCACCTGGAGGGCGGCGTCATCGCCTGGGCGCGGCAGATCGACCCCGGCCTGCCCGAGTACTGAGCCCCGGAGCCGCGACGCGCACGCTTGATATCCGATGAATACCCCTGTTTTGCCGTCAGTTGTACAAGGAGAAGACGTGACGACGACTGAGGTTGTGACGCAGAGCATCGCCTGTGAGGTGCTGCCCGGAGCGGTGGCCCTGGTGGAGTTCTCGCAGGCGCATGAACAGAACCCGTTCAGCCGGGCGAGGATGCGCGAGCTGACCCGGCTGATGCTGGACCTGGACGGCGACGACGGCGTGCGCTGTGTCGTCCTGTACGGCGGAGCAGGCCGGTCCTTCGGCGCCGGTGGTGACTTCAATGAGGTGTCGGAGTTCTCCGGCGGCGACGAGGTCGATGCCTGGATCGACGACATCACGGACCTGTACAGCACCATCGCCGGGATATCCAAGCCCGTGGTGGCCGCCATCGACGGCTTCGCCATCGGCGTCGGGCTGCAGATCGCGCTCTGCTGCGACCTGCGCATCGGCAGCAGCGCGTCGAAGCTCGTGATGCCAGAGTTCAAGGTGGGTATCGCCTGCAACTTCGGCGGCTACATGCTGGAGACGGTGGTGGGCCGCAGCGTGATGCAGGACATGCTCTACACCTGCGCCGAATGGCCCGCCGAGCGGGCCCTGGCCGACCGTCTCCTGCACGAAGTGACGCCCCCCGAAGAGCTCTTGGAGCGCGCCCTCGACCACGGCCGGCGCATCGCCCAGTACACCGCGGCCGCGGTCCAGTCGACCCGCGGCCGGGTCAACGGCCCCTACGTCCAGGGCCTTCGACGCGTGCGTGAAGAGGGCAAGCGATCCCACCGCACCGCGTTCTCGGCGGGCGAAGCCCAGCAGCGCATGCGCCGCATCATCGGAAAGGCCTGACCATGGCTCCGCTCAGCAAGTGGTGCGTCGTCACCAATGCCTCCGCGCCCGACCTGGCCGCGGCGGCGGTCCACGCCGAACTCGGCGATCTGCACGTGTACCACCGGGGACCCGCGGGGACGGCCCTCCCCGACAATCCGCCGTTCGTCCTCGACGTCGGCACCCTGACGCCGCAGGCCGGCAGCCGGGACCCCATGACGTCCTGCACCCTGCGCATCGACCCGGATGCCGTCACCGTCCGTGTGTCCGCACTCAACGAGAACCCGGTCTACTACGCGGCCAACCGGATGCGGGGCCTGTTCGCGTACTTCACCGACCTGCTGCTCGCGCCGCTCGTCCTGCCCGCGCTCGGCCTGCCCGTCGTGCTGACCGGCGCCGCCGCCGGCCACGAGCGCGGCACGCTGCTGCGCGGCGTGAGCCGACTGCCGGACGGCATCGTGTCCCGGACCCGGTACACCGCCGGCCAGTGGCTGACGGACGCCGCCGACACCCACGACCCGCTCGGCGACTTCCGCGACCCGTACCGCGACGATCCACTGACCGCGGGCGAGGCCCAACTCGAAGCCCTGACCGCAGAGATCGAGCGCATCGACGCGACCACCCCGGCGGGCACGGGCTACGCCACCCTGCTGTCCGGTGGCATCGACTCCGGCACGGTGACCCATCTCGCGGCCACCGCCGGGCTGTCCGTCACCCCGTACAGCGTGGGCACCCCGTGGGGCGACGAGCTCGCCGATGCGGCCGAGCTCTGCACGGAGCTCGGCATCGGGCTCGAGCCGGTGCACCTGACCGAGGACGACATCATCGCCTCGATCCCGGAGGCCGTCCGCTGGCTGGGCGTCACCGAACCCGAGGTGGTGGAGGTCGCGTTGACGGCCACCTCGGTGCAGCGCCTCGGCGCCGTCCCGGCCGACCGGGTGCTTCTGACCGGCTATGGCAGCGACCTGATCAACGCGGGGCTCTACCGCCCCTTCGACCACCACGACGAGCTGATCGACCAGGTCCTGTCGGCGGTCGACCGCACCCGCCGCAGCAACGAGCTCTCCAACCGGATGCCGCTCGCCTACGGCACCCGTGCCCATCACCCCTTCTGGGCCTGGCCCGTGATGCGGGTGGCGCTGGAGACCACGCCCGAGTGCAAGGTGCGGGCGGGCCGGGAGAAGTACCACCTGCGCACCGCGATGGGCCGCCGCGTGCCCGAGCCGATCGCCTGGCGCAAGAAGATCGCCGTCCACCACGGCGGCGGTCTGCAGGACGGCGTGATGCGACGCCTCGAGAAGGAGACGGGCAGCACGGACCGGCAGGCCGTGTACCAGGCCTGCTTCGCCGAACTCCTGGACCGGGCGGCACAGGGAGAATTGGAGCCCACCGATCCCTGGGCGCTTTTCGAACGGGCCGTACGTCGTTTCCGTGAATTTTCTCCGAATACTCGCGGTTGAGTGAATCCTGGAATGTGGGATTCACCGAGGCTCATGGGACAGGCACCTCAACTCCCTTGAGATGCAGTAATGTTGACGCTAAATTCCCCGGTGAGCAATTTCACATGAGGGTTAGATTAGTTGCTCGGCTGTGGCAGGATTCTCGGCCGGAGTGCCTCTGGTGCATTCCGAAATACGAGATGTGAATCCACCGCATGCGAATCCATCGCTTAATTCAGTGGGAAGGGCCTAAAGGGCCCTGACGAGTCTCCTTCGTGACCGATTCAAGGAAGACACAGCTATGCCGTATTCAGTAAGGGAAGCCAAGGCCTCGCCGATTCCGCTCCGGGCGGACGACCTCGCGCAAGGAGCCCTCGGCGAGTTCGAGTTGCAGCGCCGGCCGCTCACCCGGTACGAGGCCGCCGAGATCATGCGCCAGATCAAGGACTCGCCCGACATCACCGGCTACAGCGCCGCCGAGTGGACCGGGCGCAGAGACATATTCGCTCTGGTCAGCCCCAAGACCGGCAAGCTGGCCGGCGCACTGCTCGTGCACCATCTCGTAGGCCGCTGGAGCGAGATAGCCGTGGTCTTCCTTTTCGAGGAGTACCGCGGCCGGGGCCTCGGGCGCCAGCTGCTGCAGGGTGCCCTGCGCACCCTGAAGTCGGCCGACCGCAAGCTCCTGCTGTTCTTCTGCTCGCCGGGCATGGGGCGGCTCTCCGCGGAAGCGGGGTTCGACATCCTCGCGGACGAGGCCGAGTTCACCCGCGGTTCGCTGCGGCGAAAGCTCTTCCTCTCCGTCCTGTACAAGGCGCAATGGCTGTGCAGCGCCTACCGACTGCGTGAAATCCGCCGGAAGCGGCGGGAGTTCGCCTGCTCCTTCGAGTTCAAGGTGGCCGTACTGATGCGACAAGGAGCCCGGTGAAGATGACCGACACCACGCGCGAGGACCAGGTCTGGGAGGGCTGGCTCACCGGTGGCAGCTCGCTCCTGGAGGAGATCAACGCCTCGGTCCGCTTCGACTACCGGCTGGCCCAGCAGGACATCGACGGCTCGATCGCACACGCCCACATGCTCGCCAAGTGCGAGGTGATCTCCCCGGCGGAGGCGGAGCAGATCGTCGCGGGTCTGGAGCAGATCAGGGGTGAGATCAAGTCGGGCGACTTCACCTTCGACCCCGGTCTCGAAGACGTCCACATGAACGTGGAGGCCCGGCTGCGGGACCTCATCGGGCCGACGGCGGGCCGGCTGCACACCGCCCGCTCCCGCAATGACCAGGTCGCGGTCGACGCCAGGCTGTGGGTGCGGGACGCGATCGACCGCCTTGACGCACTCCTGGTCCGGGTGATCGAGGTCATCGCGGACCGGGCCGAGGCTCATCACGCCGATGTCATGCCGGGCTTCACCCACCTCCAGTGCGCGCAGCCGGTGACCATCGGGCACCATCTCCTCGCCTACGGGGAGATGTTCCTCCGGGACCGCGACCGGCTTCGCTCGGCCCGCCGCCGCCTCGACGAGTCGCCCCTGGGAGCGGCTGCCCTCGCCGGCACGGGCTATCCGATCGACCCGTACGACACCGCGCGCCGGCTCGGCTTCCGGGGCGTGACCCACAACTCGCTCGACGCCGTCTCGGACCGGGACTTCATCCTCGACTACCTGTCCGCAGGAGCCACGCTCGCCGTGCACGTCTCGCGGCTCGGCGAAGAGATGGTCATCTGGAGCACTCCGCAGTTCGGATTCATCAAGCTTCCCGAGGACCTCTGCGCCGGATCGTCGATCATGCCGCAGAAGCGCAACCCGGACCTGCCCGAACTGATGCGGGCGAAGTCCGGCCGGATCTTCGGCGATCTGATGGCGCTGCTCACCGTCATGAAGGGGCTGCCGCTCGCGTACAGCCGGGACATGCAGGAGGACAAGGAAGCCCTCTTCGACGCGGCCGACAACCTCGAACTGAGCGTGCGGGCGGTCGAGGCGATGCTGCGCGGCATCACCTTCCGGCCGGAGAAGACCCGCAGCGACGCGGCCCTCGGCAACACGGTGGCCACCGATGTCGCCGACTGGCTGGTGGCGGAGCGGGGCCTGCCGTTCCGTGAAGCGCACAGCGTCGTCGGCGGTCTCGTCAAGTGGCTGGGCGTCCAGGGCCGCGAGCTCAAGGACTCCTCGCCGGCCGAACTGGCTGACTTCGACGCCCTGTTCGAGGCCCTGCCCGCCGAGGTGCTCACCGTCGAGTACGCCGTCGCACGCCGTACCTCCCCGGGTGGCACGTCCCCCGTCCTCGTACGCAAAGCAGCTGTGGAACTGCGTCGGCGCAACGCCGAGATCAACTAAAGGAGCTTTCATGTCCAAGCGTGTTGTGCTGGCCTACTCGGGCGGCGTGGACACCACCGCCTGCATCCCCTACCTGCGCCATGAGATGGGCGCCGACTTCATCGTGGCGATGGCCGCGGACCTGGGACAGGGCGACGAGCTGGCACCGATCCGGGAGAAGGCCCTGGTGGCGGGCGCCGACGTCTCGATCGTCGTGGACGCGAAGGAGCGCTTCGTCAGCGAGTTCGGCTTTCCCGCGATCCAGGCGAACGCCCTCTACGACGGGCAGTACCCGCTCTCGTCGGCGCTGGGCCGCCCGCTCATCGGCGAACTCCTCGTGGAGACGGCCCACGAGTACGACTGCAACGCCGTCGCGCACGGCTGCACCGGCAAGGGCAACGACCAGGTCCGGCTCGACCTGACGGTGGGTCTCCTGGACTCCGGCCTGGAGATCCTCGCACCGGCCCGGGTGTGGTCCTTCAGCCGAGCCGACACCATCGCCTACTCGGAGAAGTACGGCATCGAGCCGCACGTCTCCAAGGAGAAGCCCTGGGCCATCGATCTGAACATCCTCGGCCGCAATGTCGAGGCCGGCCTGATCGAGGACCTCTCCTGGGAGCCGACCGAGGAGGTCTGGTCCCTGACGACGGCTCCCGAGGCGGCCCCGGACACCGCGGGCTACGTCACCATCGGCTTCGAGGGCGGCATCCCCGTCACGCTCGACGGTGAACGCTTCGCACCGCTGGAGCTCCTCGGCCGGCTCAACACGCTCGGCGGCCGGCACGCCGTGGGGCGGATCGACATGCTGGAGAACCGCGTGGTGGGCGTCAAGTCACGGGAGCTGTACGAGGCCCCGGGCATGCTGCTGCTCATCCGGGCCCATCAGGAGCTGGAGAACCTCACGCTACCGGTGGACGTGCTCAACCAGAAGCGTCAGCTGGAGGCGACGTACAGCAAGACCGTGTACGACGGCCTGTGGCACGGCCCGCTGCGCGCGGCCCTGGACGCCTTCGTCGGCTCGACCCAGCGCACGGTCACCGGTGAGATCACCCTGAAGCTCTACAAGGGTGGCATGTCCGTCGCCGCGCGGTCCGCCGAACGCTCCATGTACCGCCATGAGTTGGTCACGTACGGCAATGACTGCACGTTCGACCAGAGCAGCGCGGAAGGGTTCATCGACATCTTCAGCCTGCCCAGCCGGGTGTGGAACAAAGTGAACGGCTGACGTGGTGGGTTCACTCTCTACGCTGCCCCGTGAGCAGAACACCGGCGCGTTCCGTGCCGCGGTGGGGCCCATCGTCATCATCGGCGTCTTCGGAATGACGCTGGGCATCACCTACCCCCTGTTGTCCCGCATGCTGGAGGAGCGGGGCGCGTCGGGCACCGTGATCGGGCTGAACGGGGCGATGACCCCGCTGGGCATGGTCCTCACCGCCGCGTTGATCCCCGCACTGGTGCGCCGGCTGGGGGCCCGGCGGCTGATGGTGGCCGCAGCGGTCGGCAGCTCGGCGATCCTGGGCCTGTTCGCCGTGACGGACAGCCTGGCGCTGTGGTTCATCCTCCGTGCGGTGCTTGGCAGTTGCGCGGTCGCCATGTTCATCCTGAGCGAGACATGGATCAGCGAGAACGCGGACGTCACCCATCGCGGCCGGCTGCTCACCGCGTACACCTCGGTGCTCGCCCTGGGGTTCTGTGTCGGCCCGGCGATCCTCAGCGCCTCGGACAACTCCGAGGCGCTGGCCCTCACCGTGGCGGTGGTCTGCCCACTGGTCGCGCTGTGGCCGCTGTGGACCGAGAAGGCCCGGGTGCCGGACATGGGCGCCTCGGGCCGGGTGCCGGTGGGATCGTTGACGCGGCAGCTGTCGGTCCTGCTGGTGGCGGTCCTGGCGATCTCCGTCTTCGACGCCGTCACGCTCCAGTTCCTGCCCTTGTACGCGGACTCGGCGGGCCTCCCGGCCGGACAGGGCGAGCTGGCCCTCACGGTGCTGCTCGTCGGCCAGATGACCCTGCAGTTCCCGCTGGGCTGGCTGGCCGACCGCCTCGGCGGCCGCACCGCGCTGCTGCTCTCCCTCACGGTGGGCACGGCGGGCGCGCTGCTGCTGCCCGCGGCCATGGGCTGGGGGATCTGGCTGTGGCCGATGGTGGCGGTGTGGGGCGGCATCGCCTTCTCGGGCTACCCCCTGGTGCTGAGCATCCTGGGCGCCAACCTCGACGGGGAGAGCCTGCTCCTCGGCAACACGGCGTTCGCCATCGTCTGGGGAATCGGCGGCATCCTCGGACCCCCTTATGCCGGTGCGGCCATGGATGTGTGGGGCTCCCACGGCATGCCCTGGTCGCTGGCGGCGCTGTGGGTCCTGGCCATGATCACCACGGTGGCTGCCTTCCTGCGGCGGGCCCAGGTGCGCTGAGGCCCGGGTGGGCGAAGGCGTGTCTTTGGGGCCGGCCGCTTGGAAGCTATCCACGGATCGAGAGGTATGGACAATCATGCGAGAAACAGCGCAGAGCTCTGAAGCAGCCCAGCTTTCCCCCAGGGGTACCGACCGCAGACCGGCCGTTGGCGCTCCGGCGACGTTCGGACAGCTGCTGCGGGCTCGCCGTCAGCACCTGGGGCTGTCGCTCGCCCAGCTGGCCTCTCGGGTGCACTTCGACCGAGGTCACGTCAGCAAGGTCGAGACGGACAAGCGATCGCCGTCGGTGAACTTCGCGGAGGCCTGCGACCGAGCGCTGAACGTCGGCGATACGTTCACCACCATCGCCACGGCTCTGGAAGCAGCCGCTCGGCAACAGCAAGGATGGGTTCATCCCGCCCAACTACCCGCAACGAAGCACAACTTCGTCGGACGACAGCATTACCTGAACCGGCTCGACAAGGTGCTGCGTGCCGATGAGCAGTCCCTTGCGGTACCTGTCGCGGTCATCGATGGACCACCGGGCGTGGGGAAGACCGCACTGGCGGTTCAGTCGGCACACCGGGCCGTCAACGACGGGCACTTCGCCGACGGGCAGCTGTTCGTCGACCTGCAGGGCCCCGGGTCAGGAACCGCGGCCGCACCGTTCGACGTCCTGGCGGACCTGCTTCGCGCTCTGGGCGTGCCCACCGAGCACATCCCGGCGGATCTGGAGCAAAGAGCCGCCACCTTCCGTTCGGTCCTGCACGGCCGCGAGGTGCTGCTGGTACTGGACAACGCCGCGGACGCCCAGCAGATCCTCCCCCTGCTGCCCGGCTCTCCGGGATGCGCCGTCGTGGTGACCAGCCGCTCGCGACTGCCCGGGTTGATATCCCTGGTGGGCGCCGTCACGCTGACCTTGCCGGAGCTGTCGCGGCCGGAGGCGGCCCTGCTGATCCGTTCGATCATCGGCGACGTGAGCGCCGAAGCCGACCCCGCCGCCGTGGCCGTGCTGGCCGAACGCTGTGGGCATCTCCCGCTGGCGCTGGTGCTGGCCGGCGAGCACGTCGTGAGCCATCGCCACAACACCGCCGGCACTCTTGCCACCGATCTGAAACCTGAGCAGGCCCGGCTGGACCTCGCCGCGGGCGACGTCGTGCTTCGTCATGCGTTCGACGCCTCCTACATCACGCTCGACGAGTCAACTGCTCGCATGTTCCGGCTCCTTGGCCTGCTCCCCAGCCATGCGATCAACGCCGCCGCTGCCGCGGCGACTGCGGGTGTCGGCCAGGATGAGGCTTCGCTGTTGCTGCGCAATCTCGCCGGTGCACACCTGATTCGGCAGCATGACGAGCGCCACTATCAGTTGCCTGACCTGCTGCGCGCGTACGCAACTGGGCTGGCGCAACACCTGGATTCCGAGTCCGAACGCACGAAGGCGCTGCGCCGGGCGGCTGATTTCCAGGGAAAGCCGGCGTTCGTGGGTTCCAAGCAGCATGCGTACGAGCCCGAGTTCCGAGAGGTGCTGTACGCAATGTGATCGAGACCGGGAAGCCGGCTGAAGCGTGGTCGCGGCTGCAACCCGGTCACCGTTCTCGCAGCCGAGCGCGGATGCGGGCACGACCGACGCGCGCCGAGGCAGGTTCGGTTACTTGTCGCTGCGGCGCGTCCTGGGCTGGTGGAGGAGTGGGTCACGCCCGTGGTGGATGCGGCAGAGACCTGATGCGCTCGATCCCCTCGACTGCAACCGTTTTCCCGGGCGCGATCTCCGTGAAACCCGCGTCCCGCACCACCGGCAGCCCGCTGACCGTGAGTTTTCCCCACCGCGCGGGCTCGGCGGTGCGTACGGACAGCGGAAAACCGGCCTCCCGCCACGCCTTGCGGTCCGCCTCCGACAGTTCCCACCAGGCCAGTTGCGCACCGTGCCCGGCCTGCGCCATCGCCTTGCCGGCCGACATGTCGACATCGGGGCTCAGCCAGAGGACCGGCCCCGCGAGGTCGGGCGCGGCCGGCGGCTCGGGGTCGTCCAGGTCCGTGCCCGAGACCTGCAGCTTGGCCAGCTCCTTGGGCCAGCCGTCCAGCGGGACGGGCGGGAAGACCCGTACCTCGGCGGCCTCACCCGTCACCGTGATGCCCTCCAGCGCCGACGCCTTGCGCCACTCGGCGCCCCGCGCCCGCCGCACCACCTTGCGGATCCGGGCGTCCTGCCAGTCCCGCATCGCCTGCGACCACTGGCCGTCGCCCAGCGATCGCTCGTCGCTGAGGATTTCGAGCACCGCGCGGGCCGCGGTCTCCAGCGCGTCGGTACGCGCCGGGGGTTCGGCCTTCTCGATGCGCACCACCAGCGGAAGCACAAACTGGGGGGCCTCGTCGCGCGCGATGTTCTCGTGCCGGAAAGGGCTGTCGGACGGACCGCCGGAAGGACCGCCGGAAGGACCGTCGGACGGACTGGCGGAGGGGCTGCCCGGGCGGGTTTCTTCGCTGCTCACACCAGCCAGTCTGCCAGCCGCCCTGTCCCGCTCTGCCGGGACTGTTGGCGGAACGAATCCCTCCGGGCCACGATGCACCCCATGAAAAGTGATCTCTTCGCCACTGAGAACATGGCGCAGCAGGCGACCGCGCCCGGCATGACCCTGCAGAACGCCAAGTCGATCAAGTACGCCGTCAACGGCGAGATGCACGCGCGACAGGGATCGATGATCGCCTTCCGCGGAAATCTCCAGTTCGAGCGCAAGGGCCAGGGCATCGGGGGCATGCTCAAGCGCGCCGTCACCGGCGAGGGCCTGCCGTTGATGGCGGTCCGCGGCCAGGGTGAGGCGTGGTTCGCGCACGAGGCCGCCAACTGCTTCATCGTCGACATCGACCAGGGCGACGCCCTGACCGTCAACGGCCGCAACGTCCTCTGTTTCGACGCCAGCCTCTCGTACGAGATCAAGATGGTGAAGGGCGCCGGCATGACCGGCGGCGGCCTCTTCAACAGCGTCTTCACCGGCTACGGAAAGCTTGCTGTCATCTGCGAGGGCAACCCCATCGTCATACCCGTCACCGCCCAGCAGCCCGTGTACGTCGACACGGACGCGGTCGTCGGCTGGAGCGCCCAGCTGAACACCTCGCTGCACCGCTCGCAGTCCATCGGCTCGATGATCCGCGGTGGCTCGGGCGAGGCCGTCCAGCTGATGCTCCAGGGCGAGGGATTTGTGATCGTACGTCCCAGCGAGCTCACCCCGCAGAAGGCGTCTGCCAACTGAAACTCCGCCGCCGCGGGCGCCCTGGCCTGTGCGCGCTCCGCGGCGCGGACGTCTCGTCGGACGCGAGTTAACCTCGTACACATGGACGAGCCGTACTGCGAGACAACGGCCCCCGCGCCCGTAGCGGCCGGTGGCCCGCCGTGGGCCGAATGCGTGCTCTGCCGGAAGCCGACGGAGTATCCGGAGTCGGTCAGGGGCGCGACGCTCTGCCCCGTCTGCGAGTGGCAGGAGGCCCAGCGGACGGCGTGCTCGGGCTAGCGGGCCGAGCGGGAAGTAAGCCGCCGGCCGACCCTAGCCCCGCATAAGGTCCGAGACCTTCACAAAGCGATAGCCCCGCTTGCGCAGTTCGGGGACGATCCTCCGCACCGCCTGCTCGGTGACAGGTGCCGCGCTGCGCGTGCAGTGCATGACCACCAGCGACCCCGGCCGGACCCCCGCGAGCACCTGCTCGGCAACCGCGTCGGCGTCCGTCGCGAAGGCGTCGCCACTGACCACGTCCCACTGGACCGCCGTCACCTGCACGGGGGCGAGAGCGCGCAGGGCGGCGTCGCTGTAACAGCCGCCGGGGAAGCGGAAGTACGGCACCACATTGCGCACCCCGGCCTTCTTGAACGCGGCGAAGGCCCGCTCCACGTCGGCCCGCATGCTGTTCTTCTCGACGACCGGCAGGCCGTAGCAGGGGGACTTGAAGGCGTAGTGGCTGTACGAGTGATTGGCGATCTCGAAGAGCGGGTCGTTGCCGATCGCCTTCGCCTGGTCGGGGTACTCCTCGGCCCAGCGGCCGGTCATGAAGACGGTCGACGGGACGTTCAGCTTCCGCAGCGAGGCGATCAGGCCGGGGTTGTCGAAGCGCTCGCCGCGCGCCGCCCGCGGCCCCTGGCCGGCGGTCATATCGGCGTCGAAGGTGAGCGCGACGGTCTTCGGCGCCGTATTACTCGTCGCCTTGGGGGCGCGCTCGAAGACGGGCGTCATCCCACTGGGCCCGGGTGCGATCGTGGGAACCTTCTTCTTCGTTGGCTTCTCGATAGGCTTCCCCGGCTGCGGCGCTGCCGGAGCGGCGGCCGTGCTGCCGGGTGCTGCCGTGGATGCGGGGTTGGCTTCGCTGCCGACGCCGCTTCCGCAGCCGACGAGTACGGCTCCCATGGTGGTCACGGCAGTAATTCGTACGAAAAAGGTCACAGGCGGAACGTATCCGATCAATCCGACTATCGGAGCGCGGCTCTCCCGCGTCGGGTCCGGGTTCCTCCGGGTGTGTGAAAGGAAGGACATGGCTGTGCCCCCTGCGGCCGGTGTGCTCGCCCGTATCGCGGAGCTGCTTCACGATGTGCCGGACGACCGGGGAGGGGCGCTGTGGCGGCTCTCCGAGGAAGGGCGGCAGCTGGACGCGAACATCATCCGCATGCCGGCAGGCGCCCGGGTCGCCGGTCATTCGGACCCGGAACTCGATGTGCTGCTGTGCGTGCTCAGCGGCAGCGGACGGCTGGAAACGGACGGCGGGCAGCAGCCGTTGGAGCCCGGCTGTGTGGCCTGGCTGCCGCACCGCACCCGGCGTTCACTGTTCGCCGACGAAAACGGACTGGTGTATGTGACGGTGCACAGCCGTCGTCCGGGGCTCTCCATCCGCAGCGCCGCCGGGCCCGAGGGCGGCGAAGCGGCCTGTCTGCTGAACCGGATCTGCCCGGGCTGTGACCGTCCCGCCGAGGACATCGCTGCACGTTACTGCAGCCGTTGCGGCACCCAACTGCCCTTGTAGGGCTCTGGCTTACGGTCCGTCAGAGGATTTTTTCCACACCGTTGATGAGTACAACTCACGCCCCATCCGTATCAAGGGTCGGACGCGTTTCCCGGTTTCCGTCGGCAACCGGTCTCCGTACCCCCCTACAGGAGGCGACGAGTTGAGTCACAGGAGAATTTCGAAGCGGAAGGCAATTCTCGCGGGAGCAGGAGCGGTGGGCGTCGCCGCCGCGGCCATCCTGCTGCCGAACGCGAACGCCTCGCAGTCCGGATCCGGATCGGGATCCGAAGCACGGTCGGCCCCCGAGAAGCTGAGCGCCGCATCGGCGGCACAACTCGTCCAGCAGCTGGGTGAGAAGCTCGGCGAGGCATACGGCGGGGCGTACTACGACGCCGACAAGCAGCAGCTCGTCGTGAACGTCGTGGGCAACGACAACGACCTGGTCGTCCAGGTCAAGAAGGCCGGCGCGGTGGCGCGGAGCGTCGAGAACAGCGTGGGCGAGCTGAAGGCCGCCGCCGGCACGCTGGCCCAGAAGGCCACCATCCCCGGAACGGCGTGGGCCGTCGACCCCAAGACCAACCAGATCCTCGTCACGGCGGACCGTACGGTCTCCGGCGGCAAGTGGGACAGACTCGAGACGGCAGTGAAGTCCCTGGGCGACGGTATGGCCCGGATCAAGAAGTCCGCGGGTGAGTTCAAGCCCCTCCTCGAAGGCGGCGACGCCATCTTCGGCGGTGGCGCCCGCTGCTCGCTCGGCTTCAATGTGACGACTCAGGACGGCAGCCCCGGCTTCCTGACCGCGGGCCACTGCGGGGTCGCGGCGAAGCAGTGGTCGGAGGCCGCGAACGGCCAGCCCATCGCTACGGTCGAGGCGGCGACGTTCCCGGGCGACGGCGACTTCGCCCTCGTCAAGTACGACGACCCGGCGACCCAGGCCGCGAGCGCGGTCGACGTCGGCAACGGGCAGACGGTGCAGATCAAGCAGGCGGCGGACGCGGCGGTCGGGCAGCAGGTCTTCCGGATGGGCAGCACCACCGGTCTGAAGGATGGCTCGGTGACCGGGCTCAACGCCACGGTGAACTACCCGGAGGGCACCGTCACCGGGCTCATCCAGACCGATGTCTGCGCGGAGCCGGGTGACAGCGGCGGCTCGCTCTTCACCCAGGACGGCAGCGCGGTCGGCCTCACCTCGGGCGGCAGCGGTGACTGCACCCAGGGCGGCGAGACGTTCTTCCAGCCCGTGACGACGGCATTGGCGGCGGTCGGCGCCCAGATCGGCGACGGCGCCGGTCAGGGCAACGGCGGCGGTCAGGGCAACGGCGGCGGTCAGGACAACGCTGCCGGTGGCGCCGATGACAACGCCGCCGGTGGCGCGGCGGACGACAACGGTGGCGGTGCTGCGGACAACAACGCTGCCGGTGGCGCCGACGACAACGGCGGCGCGGCCGACAACAACGGCGGCGGTGCCGCGGACAACAACGGCGGCGCGGCGGACGCGGGCGCCGGCGGTGACCACAACGGCGGCGCGGCCGACGACGGCCTGGGCCAGATCAGCCCGAGCGACAACAGCGGCCAGAGCGGCTGACGCCGACAGCAGCGAGAGGCCCCGGACGTCGGCGGATGTCCGGGGCCTCGTGGTGCGTCGGCGTCAGGCCGGCGCCCTGCCCGTCTCGGCCGGCCGTGACCGTCAGTCGTCCTCGGTCGCGCAGTCGGGAGTGTCCAGGCCCGCGCCGTCCAGAGTGGCGGTCAGCGCTTCGAGGTCGGCGCGCAGCTCACGGATGCGCTCCAGGGGCATGCCGGTGGCCGCGGCGATCCGGCGCGGTACGCCCAGCGCCTTCTCGCGCAGCTCGGTGCCGGCGGCCGTGGGCCGGGCGGTGACGGAGCGCTCGTCATCCGGGCTGCGCCTGCGCTCCACGTAGCCCGCCGCCTCCAGGCGCTTGAGCAGAGGCGACAGGGTGCCCGAGTCGAGGCGCAGATGCTCGCCGATCTGCTTCACCGGCAGCTCGCCGTGCTCCCACAGCACCAGCATCACCAGGTACTGCGGATAGGTGAGGCGCAGATCCTTCAGCACGGTCCGGTAGACGCTGTTGAAGGCGCGGGACGCGGCGTGCAGCGTGAAGCAGATCTGGTAGTCGAGGCGGAGGAAGTCCTCGTCCGGCACGGTCGTCAACGTCGTCTTCTCCATGAGGCCAGCGTACTCCGCGCGCCATTAAGTTGTGCACAACTGAATTGTGTGCTGTAGTAGTGGCAACGGTTCTCCACGGACGCAGAGGAATGCAACTCATGGACGCGCTCTACACCGCTGTCGCCACTGCCAACGGTCGCGAAGGCCGCGCCGTCAGCTCCGACGGCCACATCGACCTGCCGCTCGCCCACCCCCAGGCGCTGGGCGGCAATGGACAGGGCACCAACCCCGAGCAGCTCTTCGCCGCCGGGTACGCCGCCTGCTTCGCCAGCGCGATGGGCGCCATAGGCCGCCAGGAGAAGATCGACGTCAAGGACGCCTCGGTGACCGCCGAGGTCAGCATCGGCAAGGACACCGACGGCGGCTTCGGCCTCTCCGTGATCATGCGGGTCGAGCTGCCCGACCACCTGCAGGGCGAGGCGGGCCGCGACCTGCTGGAGAAGACCCACGCGTACTGCCCCTACTCCAAGGCGACCCGCGGCAACCTGCCGGTCGAGCTCGTCATCGAGTAGTCACTCGTCATCGAGTGGTCAGTGGCGGCTGCCCGGGTGGGACTCCCGGGTGGCCGCTTTCTGCTTCACGTCCCTCCAGCGGCCGCCGCGTGTACGCGGCAGCTGCCCAGCGCCTGCCCGTCCAGCGCGTCGGAGAGGCGGCGGATGCCGCTGAGGCCGTGCTGTACGTCGCGGGCAACAGGTATTCAACCGGCACCACGGTGTACGTCGACGGTGGAGGAACCATCGCCTGACAAGGGACTCGCTCGGAGTTCCAGGTTTCCGCTCTCTTCAGCGGCGCGGCGGGCTGTTTCGTACCAGCCCCGGGAGCCGCGGTCGTCGCCGAGCTTCATCAGGGAGTCGGCGATGAGCGCGGCAAGCATGGCGGTCATCTCGGTCAGCCGAATCTGAACCGACGTGGTCTGCCTCTCCGTGGAGTGGCCCTCCACCTCAGCTAGTTCGAGCAGAAGCTGGGCGAGCATCTCCGCGGCGTGTGCTTGTGCGGCGCCCTTGCCGCTGGTGTCCGTGCCCTGGAGCACAAGGAGGAGGCCGCGGCGGTCGCGCTTGCTGCTCGCCGCGTACAGGCGGTCCTGGAGAGCGGCGAGACGTTCACCCATACGGGCGATCTCCGCCAGGCCGGTGGCCTTGTCGGCGGGACCGCCCGGGGTGGCGTCGGTGGGCGTACGACCCGACGTCGATGTGTTCGCCGTCCGAGATGCGCCCCAGCGCTGGCGGGGGACGATCTGCGGGAGCGCTCAGCACCACGGCCCGGTGACCGCGAACGTCGTACCGGGCGTATAGCAGTTGACGTACATGGTGTTTTCGTCCGGCGAGAAGGTGACGCCCGCGAACTCGCCCCACTCCGGCTCCTCGGGCGTACCGATGTTCTGAGCGCCCCGCGCCATCGGGTAGACCTCGCCGCGCTTCGTCAGCCCGAACACATGCTGCGCGCCGTTCCCGTCCTCGCACACCATCAGCCCGCCGCTGGGCGCGAGGCAGATGTTGTCGGGCGACTCGCCGGGCAGCTGGATGTCCGTATCCGGACCGAAGACGATCACCAGCGTGAGCCGGCGCCGGTGCGGCTCGTACTTCCAGACCTGCCCGAAGTGGTCGGCCGCCGAGCCCGCCTTGCTCACGGCGAAGCTGGAGACGAAGTACACCGAGCTGCCGCCCCAGTAGCAGCCCTCCAGTTTCTGCGCGTGCGTGATGCCCTTCGGGCCGAAGTCCTGCAGCCTGATGGGCGTCTGCTTCGCCTGGCTGTCCGGTACGGGCACCCACTCGACGCGGTCGAAGCTCGCGCCGGTCTCCTGGATCGCCGACAGATCGGGCACGCCCGGCACTCGCATCGCCTCCAGGGCGCCGCCCGCGCGCAGTGAACCGGTGCCGCCCAGCGGTTTGTCGGGCAGGAAGCGGTAGAAGAGCCCGAACGGCCGGTCGAAGGCGTCCTCCGTCTCGTACACGATCCCGTGCCTCGGATCGACGGCGATCGCCTCGTGCTGGAAGCGGCCCATGGCGGTGAGCGGCACGGCTCCGGTACGGCGTGGATCGGCGCCGTCGACCTCGAAGATGAAGCCGTGGTCCTTGGTGTAGCCGTTGGTACCCGCTCGGTCCTCGGTCTCCTCGCAGGTGAGCCAGGTGCCCCACGGGGTTGGCCCGCCCGCGCAGTTGACGGCTGTGCCGGCGATGGCGACCCGCTCGGACAGGACGCTGTTACGGCCGTCCAGCTCGAGTGTCGTACAGCCGCCCTTGCCCATCGGGTCGTAGGTCAGGCCCTCGACCGTCGGGACGCCGATCTTGGCAGTGACGCGGTTCTCGTGGTTGCGGACGAGGTGCACGCGCCCACGGCTGCCCGCGAAAGCACCCATGCCGTCGTGGTTGCTGGGGACCTTTCCTTCGCCGGAGCGCAGCTGATCACCCTCGCGGGAAAGGACCCGATAGCGGAAACCTTTCGGCAGATCGAGCAGCCCGGCCGGGTCGGGGACGAGCGGGCCGTACCCGCTGTGGCCGCGGGCCGCAGCAGTGCCCGCGAAGAGTTCGGAGAAGGCGCCGGTGAAGGCGATTCCGGCGCTCAGCGCACCGGTGCGTGCGAGGACTTGACGTCGTGTTGCGGACTCTTCGGAACGTGAAGACATGAGGCAACTCCCTGTGGGGTACCTCCCATGCCGAAGGCTATGGGGGGGAGGACAGGAGATGTGACCCGCACGTGTGTATCACGCACATCGGTGACACGTAACCATGCGGGCCACTGCGCCTCGTGTTGTGGCCGGGCCGTGCGAGGGCCGGGTGTCAGGCGAGTTCGGCGCTCAGGGTGATCGTCGTACCGGCGAGCGCCTGGCTCACGGGGCAGTTCTTCTTGGCGTCCTCGGCCAGCTCGAGAAAACGGTCCTTGTCCAGGCCCGGGACCTCGCCGCGCACGGTGATGTGGCTGCCGGTGATGCCCTCGCCCGGCACGAAGGTGACGTCGGCCTTGGTCTCCAGGCGGGTCGGCGCGTGGCCGGCCTTGGCCAGGATGTTGGAGAACGCCATCGAGTAGCAGCTGGAGTGGGCGGCCGCGATCAGTTCCTCCGGGCTGGTCTTGCCGCCGGGCTGCTCGGTGCGGGCCGGCCACGAGACGGCGAAGGTGCCGTTGCCGGAGGAGTCGAGGGTGACCTCGCCCGAGCCCTTGAGGAGATCGCCCTCCCAGATGGTGTGGGCGGTACGCGTAGCGGCCATGATGCTTCCCTTCGGTCGGGGTGACGGCCCCAAACCTACTGCGCCACCAGACCCTTTGCGTCCCGAGCCAGCGCCGTCAGCCGGGAGATTGCCCGGAAGTACTTCTTCCGGTAGCCGCCGTTCAGCATCTCTTCGCTGAAGAGCCGGTCGAAGGCCATCCCGGAGGCCAGCACGGGCACCTCGCGGTCGTACAGCCGATCGGCGAGTACCACCAAGCGCAGTGCGGTCGACTGGTCGGGAATGGGCTGCACATCGGTGAGGCAGACGGCGCGCAGACCGTCGGTGAGCGCCCCGTACCGGCTCGGATGCACCTTCGCGAGATGCTCCAGCAGCTGCGGGAAGTCGTCCAGGGACGCGCCGTCGGTGGCGTACGCGGTCTTGGTGACCTGTTCGTCGGAGTACGGGGGAGGGGCCTCGGGCAGCCCCCGGTGGCGGTAGTCCTCGCCGTCGATCCGCAGCGGGCGGAAGCGCGCCGAGAGCCCCTGGATCTCGCGCAGGAAGTCGGCGGAGGCGAAGCGGCCCTCGCCCAGCTTGCCGGGCAGCGTGTTGGACGTGGCCGCCAGCGCGACGCCCGCGTCGACGAGCTTTCCGAGGAGCGTCGATACGAGGACGGTGTCGCCCGGGTCGTCCAGTTCGAATTCGTCGATGCAGAGCAGCCGGTGTCCGCTCAGGGTCTGCACGGTCTGCTGGAAGCCGAGCGCGCCGACCAGATTCGTCAGCTCGACGAACGTGCCGAAGGCCTTGAGCGAAGGCTCTGCCGGGGTGGCGTGCCAGAGGGAGGCGAGCAGATGCGTCTTGCCGACGCCGTAGCCGCCGTCCAGATAGACGCCGCGCGGGGCGGCGGGGGCCGTGGGCTTCTTGGCGAACCACCTGCGCCGGCCGGAGCCGCTCGCGTGCGCCCCGCCCAGGCCCGAGGCGAAGGAACTCAGGACCGTGACAGCCTCGCGCTGGCTGGGCCGGTTCGGGTCGGGGACGTAGGTCTCGAAGCGCACCGAGTCGAAGCGCGGCGGCGGCACCATCTCGGCCACCAGCCGCTCGGCGGGGACATGCGGCTCGCGGGCGCAGAGGGAGAGCGGGGCCGCTTCGGTTATGGCACTGGTCGACACAGTTCCCAACTGTAAGGGCCGTGGAAGACTGCATCGCATGCGACGCCTGCTCCCTGTGACCGACCAGACAGCCGCCGAGGACCGCGAGTGGTCCGTGGACGAGCTGGCCGACGCCTATACGTATCCGGAGGGCACCGGGTCCACCGGCCCGGCCTGGCTGCGGGCGAACATGGTCTCCACGCTGGACGGGGCCGCCCAGCACGAGGGCCGCTCGCAGGCCATCTCCTCCGAGACGGACATGCGGATCTTCGGTGTACTGCGCGGGCTCGCCGATGTGGTCGTGGTCGGCGCCGAAACGGTCCGGCTGGAGGGCTATCGTCCCGCTCGTGCCCGCGAGGTCTTCGCGGAGCGGCGGGCCGCGGCCGGTCAGGGCCCCGCGCCCGCGATCGCCGTGGTCAGCGCCTCGCTCGACCTCGACTTCTCGCTGCCGCTGTTCGCCGAGCCGCTGGTGCCGACGTTGGTGCTGACCGGGGCCGCGGCGCCCCCGGACCGTATCCGCACCGCCGAGAAGGCGGGCGCGGAGGTGGTGATCGCCGGGGACGGACCCGGCGTGGAGCCGGCCAGGGCGGTCCGGGCGCTGGCGGAGCGCGGCCTGGTGCGGCTGCTCACCGAGGGCGGGCCGCGGCTGCTGGGCCAGTTCGTTGCGGCCGGGGTGCTGGACGAGCTGTGTCTGACGCTGTCGCCGACGATGACGGCGGGGGAGGCACAGCGCATCGCCGGCGGCCCGGCGCTGGCCGTTCCGGAGAGGTTTGCCGTGGCTTCGGTGCTGGAGGAGGCGGGGTTCCTCTTCACCCGCTACCGTCACATCTGACAATCGGCGGAATTGGTCGTTCCGGTTAGCTTCGGCCGGGCACACTTAGTCTCGCAGACCCCCGTCAGGCACGGGGCAGGATGGTTTCCGCAGAAGGGCTCCTGACGTGTTCACAAGCGTATTGATGATCGAGAAGCCCCTGACCTCCGAAGACGTGGAATTCGTCACCACCCTGCACGGCCGCGAGGCCGTCTCTTTCGTCGTGCTGATGCAGCCCCGCGGGGACCAGGATGTGCTGCTGCGCGCCATTGACGACGTGGCGCTCGGCGAACTGAAGGAGGCCGTGCGCGAGGGCGAGGAACCTGAAGGCGTGGCGGCGAAGGCCCCCGCCGAGCGCGCCCTGGACCACTCCGTCGCCGCCCTGCGAGCCGCGGGCTCCGAGGCCGTGGGCCGGATCGTCGAGGACCATCCGCTGGACATGCTCAAGTCCGTGGTGGACGAGGTGGGCGCCGACGAGGTGATCGTGCTGACCGCGCCGCACTATGTGGAGGAGTTCTTCCACCGGGACTGGGCCTCCAGAGCCCGTCACAAGGTCGGCGTACCGGTGCTCAAGCTCTTCGCGCACAGCGAATAGGCTGGAGCCTCGCACGTACTCGCAGCGCACCACTCGTACATCTTGGGGAGACACACGCATGGCACCCGCCGTCCCTAGCGCCATGGAACGCCCGCACTTCATCGGCATCGGGGGCGCCGGAATGTCGGGCATCGCGAAGATCCTCGCGCAGCGTGGTGCGAAGGTCGCGGGCAGCGACGCCAAGGAGTCGGCGACCGCTCAGGCGCTGCGGGAGCTGGGCGCCACCGTCCACATCGGGCACGCGGCCGAGCACCTGGCGTCCGACGCCAGCTGCGTCGTCGTCTCCAGCGCCATCCGCGCCGACAACCCGGAGCTGGCGCGCGCCGCCGAGCTGTCCGTCCCGGTCGTGCACCGCTCCGACGCGCTGGCCTCCCTGATGACCGGCCTGCGCTCGATCGCCGTCGCGGGCACGCACGGCAAGACGACCACCACCTCGATGCTGGCCGTGGCCCTGACGGAGCTGGGCCTCGACCCCTCGTACGCGATCGGCGGCGACCTCGCCGGGCCCGGGACGAACGCCCGCCACGGCGAGGGCGAGATCTTTGTGGCCGAGGCCGACGAGAGCGACCGCAGCTTCCAGAAGTACGACCCCGAGGTCGCGATCGTCCTCAATGTGGAGCTCGACCACCACGCCAACTACGCCTCGATGGACGAGATCTACGACTCCTTCGAGACCTTCGTCGGCAAGGTCGTCCCCGGCGGCACGCTGGTGATCTCCGCGGACCAGCCGGGCGCTGTGGAGCTGACGCAGCGCGTCCGTGACCTCTCCACGCTGAAGGTCGTCACCTACGGCGACTCCGCGACGGCGGACGTCCGCGTCCACAAGATCACCCCGCGCGGCCTCACCAGCGAGGTCACCGTCCTGCTCGACAACCGCTTCCTGACCTTCACGGTCTCGGTCCCCGGCAGCCATTACGCCCACAATGCCGTGGCCGCCCTCGCCGCCGGCGTCGCCCTGGGCATCCCGGCGCACAACCTCGCCTCGGCGATCGGCAAGTACACCGGCGTCAAGCGCCGCCTCCAGCTCAAGGGCGAGGCCGCGGACGTCCAGGTCATCGACTCGTACGCCCACCACCCCACCGAGATGACCGCCGACCTGGAGGCGATGCGCGGCGCGGCGGCGGACTCCCGGCTGCTGGTCGTCTTCCAGCCGCACCTCTTCTCCCGCACCCAGGAACTGGGCACGGAGATGGGCCAGGCCCTCGCACTGGCCGACGCGTCGGTGGTCCTCGACATCTACCCGGCCCGCGAGGACCCGATCCCCGGCATCACCAGCGCCCTGATCATCGACGCCGCACGGGCCGCGGGCGCGGACGTGACACCCGTCCACGACAAAGCGACCGTCCCCGACGTGATCGCGGGAATGGCGAAGCCCGGTGATCTCGTTCTCACCATGGGCGCGGGCGATGTCACGGACCTCGGTCCGGCGATCCTGGCCCGCCTGTCGAACTGAGGCGAACCGAGGGAGCCGTTCTCATGACGTACGACGTCGAAAAGCCGGACGAGCAGTGGCGCGTGGAGCTGTCGCCCGCGGAGTACAAGGTGCTGCGGCAGGCCGGCACGGAGCCCGCGTTCGTCGGTGAGTACACGGACACCAAGACGGCGGGCGTCTACTCCTGCCGCGCCTGCGGTGCCGAGCTCTTCCGCTCCGACACAAAGTTCGAGTCGCACTGCGGCTGGCCGTCCTTCTACGACCCGAAGGACACGGACGCGGTCGAACTGATCGAGGACCGCACACACGGGATGGTCCGCACGGAGGTGCGGTGCGCGCGGTGCGGGTCGCACTTGGGGCATGTCTTCGAGGGGGAGGGCTACCCGACGCCGACGGATCAGCGGTACTGCATCAACTCGATCTCGCTGCGGCTGGCGCCGGACGAGGGCTGAGGTCCGCGCTTCTCCACGCGCAGAGCGAATGGCCGGCCCTGACGTATGAGGTGCACAGGGCCGGCTCACCGCCGTCGGCGCCCCGTGCGGAGACGTACATGAATGTGGCTAAACTGCACGCGACCACACTGCGTACGCGCCAGTAACAAGACACTTTCTGTCACGGGGAACGAGGGGCTGCCGCTACCGGAGGTAACGCGGCTCCTTGAGCAAGGAATTCATGTACCACAACCTCAAATCGAGAATCGCGACGATCATCGTCGCGCTGTGCCTCCTGCTCGCAGGAGGCGCGGGAACCGCCGGCAATGCTGCCGCCGCGGAACGTGAGGACAAGCCGAGTCTGGCGGAGATCGCGGCGAAGGTTTCGCGATACGCGAACTGTGACCGCCTGCCGCTGCTGGAAAGGCCGGGCTGCCTCAAGGACTTCGCCGGGAAGGCCGTCAAACTCGGCATCGGCACGGCCCTGTTCCTGTACATCACGCAGGACGCCATGAAGGACCACGGTGCGAGCTTCACGGCTCTGAACAAAGAGCTGAAGGCTCTCGGCGAACTGAAGCCGGGCGACCTGGCGGACCCCACCAAGGCCCCCGATCCGGAGCAGCAGTTGAAGCTCCTGGAGCAGGCGGTCAAGACTTTCAAGGCCGCCAAGCCGCACCTCGACGGCCTCGGCTCCGACATGGCCAAGGCCGACCGGCTGCTGGGCGCCCAGAGCGATTCCCTCCTGGCGCTGGCCATCCTGACCATCACGGTGGGCGACCACTACCCGGACTACGAGCCGAAGAAGTACCCGGCCGCCAAGCCGGTGTTCGACTTCAAGAAGGACCTCGCGGACATCAACGCGGCCTTCGACAAGATGAACCGGGGCTTCGCCCAGATGGACCGCGGCCTGAAGGAGATGAACGCGGGCGTCGCCGAGGTCAACAAGGGGCTGAAGCAGGCCAACAAGGGCGTCTCCAAGGCCAACAAGGGCATGAAGGAGCTCAACGAGGGCATCGCTCAGGCCAACAAGGGCGTGCAGGAGGCGAACAAGCACGTCGCCGGTATCAAGAAGGGCGCAGAGAAGCTGCGCGAGATGCCAGGCATCGACTTCGACTTCTCCCACATCGGTGACACCTGGGGCTCGGGCTCGTCGGACGACGCCGAGCAACAGCGAAGGATGTCACTGCTGCTGGATCTGCTGCCCGGCATCGGCGACGGCAAGGGCATCGTCGACGCGATCACCGGCAAGGATCTCGTGACCGGTGAGAAGTTGAGCACGCAGGAGCGGGTGCTCGGTTCGCTGTCGGTGCTGCACTGGCTCAGGGCGGGCGGCAAGGCCCTCACGGCGGAAGAGGTCGGCAAGGCCCGCAAGAGCGGCGGCGCCGTCCCCTGCAACAGCTTCCCAGGTGGCACCCCGGTGCTCCTGGCGGACGGTTCCCATGTGCCCATCGAGCAGGTGCGGGTGGGTGATGAGGTCCTCGCCACCGACCCGGACACCGGCCGTACGGAGGCCGAACCGGTTACCGCTCTGATCACCGGAGAGGGCGCGAAGAACCTCGTCAAGGTTGATGTGAAGGCCGACGACGGCAAGAGTGACGGCACGTCCTCCGTCACCGCCACCGACGGTCACCCCTTCTGGGCCGAGGACCTCGGGGAATGGACCACCGCGCACGACCTCAAGGCCGGCATGTGGCTGCGTACGAGCGCAGGCACGCACGTGCAGATCAGCGCCGTCGCGGCGTGGACCGCGCAGAACCAGAAGGTTCACAACCTCACCGTCGCCGATCTGCACACCTACTACGTGCTGGCGGGCAACACCCCGGTCCTGGTGCACAACACGGGCCCTGGCTGCCGTGTGACGACGGAGACTCTCGATGAGGCCTGGTCGACGTGGAACACTCCGGCGAATCTTGAGCATGTAATCGACCCGCCCAAGCACGGGTTCGGGGCCTTGGTCGCGAAAGCCGGAGGGCGTGAAGAAGCGCTGCGTGGGATCCTGGACAGCCTTCGCGGTGCGACAGACCTCCCGGTCGCGGGAAAATACGAGGTGAACCGACTCATCGCGGGCGAGGTGGTCACGATCCGAGGAGCCGTGGTGAACGGAGTACCCCGGCTCGGCACGGCCTTCATTCCCGCGAAGTTCACGGGCAACTAGCGTCCGCTCTATCCGAAGGCACTGTGCCATGCCGATCGCAATGGATCCCCGCCCCCTGACCCCGGGGGAGAGGGCTGTCATCAATCTGATCCTCGCCAACGAGTTCCCCGGAGCGGCCGAACTGCGAACCCAGGTCGGCTTCGCGCGGGTGGTTGCGCAATGGGCAGCGGATTCGGCGAGCGTCGACCTGGAGGTGCTGGAAGGCGCTCCTCGTTCGCCGGCTGCCGCGGGCGTCATCCCTGTGGACGCGACCGTCGTGGACGAGTCGGGATCACTCTTCGGCGAGATCCTGCTGTGGGCCACCGATGGATACCTGTCGGCGATCGAATACGCCTGGTACGGCGATGAGCCGCCCAGCGCGCTCCCGGATATCGGGCTCATCTCCACTGAAGCCCGCGCTTAGGCTCCTGTCCGGCCGGGCTCCCGGCTCACATGCCGGGCCCGGCCGCGTGCCGCTTGGCTTTCTGCCGGTGTCGCCGGACGAGGGCTAAGGGGCGGGCTGCCCGGCGTCAGGTCCGGGTCCCCGGTACCACCAGGCCCGATTCGTACGCTGTCACCACCGCCTGGGTGCGGTCGCGCAGGCCCAGTTCTGCCAGGACGCGGCTGACGTACGTCTTCCGTGTCTCGTCGCTCACGTGGAGACGGGGCGCGATCTCCGGGTTCGACGCTGTGCGCCTTCCCGCTCCTCACCCAGCTGATCTCGGACCCCCACTGGCAGGAGCGCGCCCAGCGCTACGGCCCGGCGTCGGCGGGGTGGCGCGCTGCTCAGGTGGGACGCCTGAGAGCGACGCGCGGTGAGCGGAGGTTCTCCACGAGCCAGAAAATCAACCTTCCCTTACACTGAGTGACAAAGGGTGGTCGCGAGAGACCGGACATTCCGTGCGCTATCAGCGGTTTTTGGTACCAGTACTCATCCTGTTCCTTGTGATGCTGCCCGCGGTCAACGCGTCGGCACAGGGTGATGAGGTCCCGCGCGGCCCGACGTTCGGTGCACGCTTCCTGCAGGCTCTGATCGAGGGTATTCAGTTCGGCGTCATCATCGCGATCTGCGCGGTCGGGCTCTCCCTGATCTTCGGCACCGTCCATCTGATCAACTTCGCGCACGGTGAGCTCGTCACGATCGGCGCCACTTTCGCCTTCTTCCTCAATGTCTCCGCGTCCGGTCCGGGGTGGCACCTGATCCCCGCCACCCTCGCCGCCGTCGTCTTCGGGGCCCTGCTGGGCGGGGCCATCGAGCGGGGCGTCATGAGGCCGCTGCGGGCCCGGGGCACTGGGCTGATCAACCTGTTCATCGTCACCATCGGACTGTCGCTGCTGCTGCGGCACGTCGTACTCGTGGTCTACGGAGCGCGGCCCGGCTCCTACGCCCAGTACGACGTCCAAAAGGCGTACGACCTCGGTCCCGTCGGCATCACCCCGCGGGATCTCACCGTCACCCTGCTCTCGGTGGCGGTGCTGCTCGCCGTCGCCGCGATGCTGCAGAAGACGCGCATCGGCACGGCCATCCGTGCCGTCTCCGTCAACCGGGACCTCGCAGAGGCCTCGGGCATCGACGTACAGCGCGTGGTGCTCGTGGTGTGGATGCTCGGCGGTGGTCTCGCGGCCCTCGGCGGAGTCTTCTTCGGGCTGGAAGAGGTCGTCACCTGGGACATGGGCTTCAAGCTGCTGCTGCTCATGTTCGCCGGGATCATCCTCGGTGGACTGGGCTCGGCGTACGGAGCCATGCTGGGCAGCATTGTCATCGGCATCGTCGCCCAGATGTCCACCCTGTGGTTCCCGATCGACCTGCAGTACGCCTGGGCGCTGCTGACGCTCATCATCGTGCTGCTCATCCGTCCGCAGGGGATCCTCGGACAGCGGGAACGGGTCGGGTGAGGGGTGCGCCATGGACTTCTCGGTAATCTTCTCCGACGCCATCCGGTCCGGCATCGGGCCCATCGCCGCCATCTACGCGCTCGCCGCGATCGGGCTCAACCTGCACTTCGGCTACACCGGACTGCTGAACTTCGGTCAGGTCGGTTTCATGCTTGTCGGCGGGTACGGGCTCGCGATCACCGTGGCGACCTGGGGCGGCCCCATGTGGCTCGGCATCCTGGTCGGGCTGGCCTCCGCCGTCGTGCTGGCCCTGCTGCTCGGCCTGCCCACCCTGAGGCTGCGTGCCGACTATCTCGCCATCACCACGATCGCCGCCGGGGAAACACTGCGGCTGTTCTACCGCTCCAGCTGGGCCGAGCCGACCACCGGCGGTGTGTTCGGCCTGCAGCGGTTCGCCAACGACTTCTACGACTTGAACCCGATCCCGCGCGGCAGCTACGGCTTCTGGCTGGTGAAGTTCAATACCCGGGACCTGTGGGTGCTGATCGTCGTATGGGGCCTGGTGGTGGTTGTCGCAGCGCTGCTCGCCCTGCTGATCCACAGCCCGTGGGGCCGGATCATCCGGTCCATCCGCGACGACGAGGACGCCGTACGCAGCCTCGGCAAGAACGTCTACGCGTACAAGATGCAGAGCCTGATCATCGGCGGCGTGATCGGTGCGGCGGCCGGCATGATGCAGACGATCCAGGTGCAGTCGGCGAGCGCGGACAGTTTCGATCCCGGCGTCACCTTCTTCCTCTACACCATCCTGGTGCTGGGCGGAGCCGGGCGGATCATGGGCCCGATCGTCGGCTCGGTCCTGTTCTGGTTCGTACTGACCTTCCTGGACAGCGGGCTGCGGCAGGCCATCGACGCGGGCTACGTCTCGGCCGACGTGATCAGCCCGGCGGAGGTCGGCGCCGTGCGCTTCGCCCTGGTCGGGCTCGCCCTCATCCTGCTGGTCGCGTTCAGACCGCAGGGCATTCTCGGCAGCAAGAAGGAGATGTTGCTCAGTGCCCGCTGACACCTCCCCCATGCCCCGGAAGCCGCCGCCGCCCCCCGCGGTTCCCTCTGCGGTCGGCAGCCGGCTCGCCGGGCTCCGGCCCGAGCCCGGGGTGCACAAGCCCGACCCGCTGCTCGTCATGGACGACGTGACCCGCACCTTCGGCGGACTCGCCGCGGTACGGGTCGACCATCTCGAGGTGCAGCGGGGAACCATCACCGCGCTCATCGGCCCCAACGGTGCCGGAAAGACAACGCTGTTCAACGTGATCAGCGGTTTCGACCGGGCCAGCTCAGGCCGCTGGTCGTTCGACGGACAGCCGCTCGCCGGCCGCCCGGCACACAAGGTGGCGCGCACGGGTCTGGTCCGTACGTTTCAGCTGACCCGGACGCTCGCCCGGCTCAGCGTGCTGGAGAACATGCTGCTTGCCGCGACCGGGCAGCGCGGCGAGCGGGTGATGACGGCACTGCTGCGGCCGATGTGGCGAGGGCAGGAGCGCGAGATCGTGGGGAGGGCCGACGAGCTGCTCGAACGGTTCAGGCTCGCGCGTCTGCGCGACGACTATGCAGGCACGCTCTCCGGCGGACAGCGCAAACTGCTGGAACTGGCGCGTGCACTGATGGCCCGGCCGGTCATGGTTCTGCTCGACGAGCCGATGGCCGGCGTGAACCCCGCCCTGACCCAGTCGTTGCTCGGACACATCACCCAGCTGCGGGACGAGGGGCTGACCGTGTGCTTCGTCGAGCACGACATGGACGTGGTGATGGGCATCAGTGACTGGGTGGCCGTGATGGCCGACGGCCGCCTGGTGGCCGAGGGACCGCCCTACACGATCGGCAGGAACACCGCCGTCGTGGACGCCTATCTGGGCAAGCGGCACGACGAACCGGGGGCAACCGGGTAGGAGGAGTGGCCGATGTCCGCGAACGAGGAAGGCCCGGTGCTGGTGGCCGACGAAATCGTCGCCGGGTACCTGGCCGGAGTCGACGTGCTGCGCGGGTGCAATATCGAGGTGCGGCCCGGCGAGCTGGTCGGCGTGATCGGGCCCAACGGCGCCGGCAAGTCGACCCTGATCAAGACGGTCTTCGGCCTGCTGCGGGTACGCACCGGGACGGTACGGCTGCACGGTGAGGACGTCACCAACCGGCCGGCGCACCAGCTGGTCAGCCGGGGCGTGGGGTATGTACCGCAGCTGCAGAACGTCTTTCCCGCGCTGACTGTCGAGGAGAACCTGCGGATGGGCTGCTATCTGCGGCCCAAGGCCTTTGACCGGCGTACCGGGGCGGTGGAGGAGCTCTTCCCGTTGCTGGCCCAGCGCCGCAAACAGAAGGCCGGCTCGATGTCCGGCGGCGAGCGGCAGATGCTCGCCATGGCGCGCGCGCTCATGATGGAACCGGAGCTGCTGCTGCTGGACGAGCCGTCGGCCGGCCTGTCCCCGATCCATCAGGACCATGTGTTCGAGCGGGTCAAGGAGATCAACGACGCGGGCGTCGCCGTGCTGATGGTCGAGCAGAACGCCCGCAGGTGCCTGCAGATCTGCGACCGTGGCTATGTGCTCGACCAGGGCCGCAACGCGTACACCGGCACAGGCATGTCTCTGCTGCACGACGAGAAGGTGATCGAGTTGTACCTCGGCACCCTCGCCCGCGTCCGCTGAATCCTCCTCGGAGGGCTTGTTGGTGCTTGGGTCACTGCTGGCCCTTGCTCACTTCGGTGCGCAGAGTCTGCAGCTGGCCCTTGTCGTTGTAGGTGTACACCTCGATCGTCGCCTGACCGGGTTCGCCGGCGTCGGTGAAGTCGAGCGGACCGCTCACGCCGTCGTAGTCGATGTCCTTGCCGGCTGCGATCAGCTTCTTGCACGTGGCGAAACTGTTGCACTTCTCGCCGTCCTTGGTGACGCCGACCATCTCCTTCGCGAACTTGCCCGGGTCGTCGGACTTCGCCTGCTCGGCGGCGAGCGCGATGGTCGTCACACAGTCGAAGACCTGCGGTGCGAACTGCAGCTCCTTCAGACTCGGTGCAAACTTCTTCAGCTCCGTCACGAACTGCTTGTTGGCCGCCGATGCCGGTGCTGTGCCCTTCATCCCGGCGAGCCTGGCGGGATCCTTCGGGGAGACCAGTGAGGGCAGCTCCTCGCTGCGCAGCCCGTCGGCTCCGTACACGCCGATCTGATCGGGCCCGAGACCTGCCTCAATGAGACCCTGCAGGATCTGCGCGCCCTCCTCGAAGGAGATCACCACGGTGGCATCCGGCTTGGAGTCCTTCACCTTCTGCACGACCTGGTCGTAGTTCGTCGCCTTCGGGTCGTAGGTCTCGGAGACCACCACGGTCGCGCCGCCCTTCTCGAGCGCCTTCTTGGTGGCGTCGAGCAGTCCCTTGCCGTAGTCGTCGGCACGTGCCACCAGGGCCACCCGCTTATGGCCGTCCCCGAGGACGGTCTTCGCCAGGATCGGCCCCTGCAGCGCGTCGCTCGGCGCGGTACGGAAGTAGAACCCGCCGTCGTCGTAGTCGGTGAACGTGGGCGCGGTGTTCGACCCCGAACACTGGACCACGCCGTCTCCGGTCACCCGGTCGATGAACGCCAGGGACATGCCGGAGGCCGCCGCGCCGATGATCGCGTCCACGCCGGAGTTGAGGACCCGGTCGGCGGATTGTGCGGCAACTGCTTCCTGCCCGGCCTCGTCGCCCGAGACCACAGCCGGTATCGGCTTCCCGAGCACTCCGCCGTCGGCGTTGATCGCTGCGATCGCGAACTTCATCGACTGGATCTGCGGTGGGCCGAGAAAGGCCAGCGGTCCCGTCTCCGGCAGGACGTAGCCGAACTTGAGCTGACCGTCCCCGTCCTTCTCGGGGGCAGCCGCCCCGGAACTGCCACTCGTGCCGCAGGCCGCCAGCAGGAGCACGGCCGCGCTGGTGAAGATCGCGGACCGCCGTATCGACGTCTTCATGTCCGCCTCCTCTCAGTAGAGGCTGGCGGCCGACAGGCCGGCCTTCCGCCCGCCTTCTGATACGAGAGTAGAACGATCAGGGCCATGGGGCAGCCGGGGCGGGAGAGGAGGCCGAGAAGGGTGAAGCGTCAACGTTCTGCGGCGCCCCGTCGAGCACGTCGGAGGCCCGGACGAAGTCCGGGGGAGGCGGACGACAGCCCGGCCTGAGCCCGCACCGCTACGAGCGCTTCAGCCCGGCGACGGCCCACTTCGCCTCCGTGGACAAGGGGCTGAGCTCCTTGCGGAATCGTTTGCCGATCAGCTTCAGGAGGGTCTTGCCGTGTGCCATCGCCACCCTGGCGAGCTCCACGTCGCCCGACCCGACCGCGGCCAGGGCGAGCCGCAGGTGCTCCTCGGTGATCATCCCGCCGAGGCCGCGGCGGTGCCAGTGCTCCGCGGACGTGTCCTCGGCCGGCCCCTCGACCCCCAGGTCGAACACGAGCTGCTCCGGAACGGGTTCCGGCTCGGGCTTGTCCAGGCCGAGCGCTGCCCGGACCCGCTCCAGCGTTCGCCAGGCCCCCGCGAGGTCACCCGAACTCCGCTCCAGCCGGGCCAGGGTCTGGCCCGTGGCTGCCCGGTCCCACGCCGTGTCCTGCAGGGACACCAGATTGCGTTGCGCCCGCGCGGCCTGGGCGAAGTCACCGGTCAGCTCCAGCTCACGGCTCAGCGCGCGCAGCCGTTCCGCGTCCGGTCCCGTGTCGTCCAGCATACGGATCAGCGCGACCCGTACATGCTCCGTCAGACCCTGACGGCGAGCCAGGCCGATCCAGGTGAACTCCGGCTCACTCGCCACGTCCTGGCCGAAGCACTCGGCGTCCAGCGAGCGTGCCCACTCCGCGGCCCCGGCGGCATCCTGCGGCAGTTCCCACAGTTCACAGCGGGTGTGCAGACTCGTCTCTCGGACCGCGTGCAGCAGCGGCACATCCTCCGCAAGGCCGTGCACGGCCACCAGCACGACCGCGAGCCGCAGCTCCTCGCTCATCGATCCGCCCCCGGCCTGATGCGTCAACAGGCAGCGCAGCAGCGGGAGATCGTCGTCCCGGCGGTCGTATTGCGCGGCCCGTAGCACCGTTGCCCGGCGCACCTCGTCCCCGGCCACGTCTTCCCACGCCGCGCGATCCGACCGCATGCGTGCCAGATCGGACCGGCCCGGCGCGAGGACGGTCTCCCCCAGCGGCGTACGCGCCCGCGGGTCGAGCAGTTCGTACGCCAGCAACTCATCGGCGTTGAGGAGCACATGGCCGGGTTCGGTACGCAGCAGAGCGCCGCGCAGCCGGGCGATCAGCTCGACGGGGGAGCGCGCCTCAAAGCCCAGTCCAGCACGCAACTCCGCGCGCTCGGCGTCCAGTTCGGGTGCGTACGAGGAGCGCATCTCCTCCTCGGTCTCGCCGATCTGGGCAAGAAGCCGCTCCTCGCCGTCGTCGTCCGGCGCCAGATCCACGTAGTCGTACCAGCCGGGCAGTCCGACGATCACCTCCAGCGCCTCGTCGACGCTGTCGCCGAGCAGCCCGGCCCGGCCCTCCGACGAGGCGTAGAGCACGGGGCCGCCGCCGCAGACGAAGAAGGTCCCGCCGGTGTCGTCCCCGGCTATCGGCTCCAGTGACGCACCGGACGCGAGCCGGACCTCCTCGCAGTGACGGGCCCGCCGAAGGTCGAAGTTGAAGGTGAACGCGGCCAGTTCGGCCAGACGCTGCTGCTGCCGCAGCAGCTCAAGGGCACGTTCGGTCATGCGCCCAGAGACTACTTGGGCTGCAGCAGATCCCAGCGGTTGCCGTAAAGGTCCTCGAAGACCGCGACCGAGCCGTACGGCTCGTGCCGCGGCTCCTCCAGGAAGCGGACGCCCGCCGCCGTCATCCGGGCGTGGTCGGCCGCGAAGTCCTCGGTGTGCAGGAAGAAGCCGACCCGGCCGCCCGTCTGTGCGCCCACGCTCGAGCGCTGGATCTCGTCCTTGGCGCGGGCCAGCAGCAGCGCGGTGCCGTGCTCCGTCCCGCGCGGGCGGACCACCACCCAGCGCGAGCCGTCCCCGCGGTCGGTGTCCTCGACGAGTTCGAAACCGAGGGCGTCGGTGTAGAAGGCGATGGCCTCGTCGTAGTCGCGGACGACGAGGGTGACCAGGGCGATGAACGACATGCGCTCCACGTTATACGTATGACCATGATCGATCAATGCGATGGAACAATGCGGCCCATGCATGCGCCACCGCCCCCGCAGTACCCACCGCACGTCCTGTACCGCGCCCGCGCCCTGGCCGTCCCCGGCCGCCGCGTCATCCTGGGCATCACAGGAGCCCCAGGTGCCGGGAAGTCGACCCTCGCCGCGCATATCGTCGACTCCCTCGACGGCCTCGCCGTCCTCGTCCCCATGGACGGCTTCCACCTCGCCCAGGCCGAGCTCGAGCGCCTCGGCCGGGCCGGCCGCAAGGGCGCCCCCGACACCTTCGACGCCGCCGGGTACGCCGCCCTGCTCGCCCGGCTGCGGACCCCCGCCCCGGACACCACGGTTTACGCCCCCGCCTTCGACCGCGCCCTGGAGGAAGCGGTGGCCGGCAGCATTGCGGTCGCCCCCGACGTCCCTCTCGTCGTCACCGAGGGCAATTACCTTCTCCACGACGAAGGCCCCTGGGCGCAGGTCCGCCCGCTCCTCGACGAGGTCTGGTACCTGGAGATCGACGACGCCGTACGCGTACGCCGCCTGGTCGACCGGCATGTGCGGTTCGGCAAGCAGCGCCCGTACGCCGAGCGCTGGGTCCACGACTCCGACGAGCCCAACGCCCGGCTGGTCGCCCGCGGCCGCAACCGCGCCGATTTCGTGGTCACGCAGGCCCTGTAGGGGGGAGTTGGCCGACCGGTTGCGTACAGTGCCCGACTCCTTGGTACGCGGTCTGTACGCTCGAATCCTCGAAGTCCTGGCACGCGAGCGGAAGGCGGCTGACGTGGGGTTGTTCCGGCGAGGGCCGAAGCGCGACGGACGCGATGCGCCCCGGGACCCGGAGTTCTCGTTCTTCTCGGTCGCCGAGGGCACCCGCTTCCGCGCCCAGGTACGGGAGGCATTCGCCGAACAGGGCCTTGAGGTGACCGTCTACGCGGACGTGGTCTCCGACAGCGCGGGGCGCCAGTTCGGACTCGTCAATCTCGCCGCGGTCCTGCACAACGACGACCGCGGGCCGCGGGCCTGGCCCGAGCTCGTCCGTCAGCACGTCGGGATGGTCCTGCGCACCATGGACGCGCCCTCCGCCCTGGACACCCTGCCCACCGAGCAGATCCGTGCTCAGCTCTACCCGCGCGTCGTCGGCCCCGACGGCTTCGACGCCAAGAACTTCGGCTACGCACGCACCCTTGCCCCCGGCCTGTACGAGATCATCGCGCTCGACCTCCCGGAGAGCGTCATGATGCTCACCGACGAGGCCCTGGAACCCCTCGGGGACCTCCAGTACCTGCGCGACCAGGCGCTGTACAACCTCAGGGGCCTGCCCGTCGAGGGCCACGAGACCGTCAAGGACTCCGGCGGCATGCGCTTCGAGGTGGTCCTCGGCGACTCCTTCTACACCGCAAGCCGGGTACTGGCACTCGACAGCCTCGTAGGTCAGGTCACCGGCCAGCCGCTGACCGCCGACGGGGCGCTGGTGGCGATGCCGTTCCGGCACCAGCTCGCCTTCCACGCCATCCACGACGCCGGCGTGATCCCCGCGCTCAACGCGATGGCCTCCTTCGCAGCCTCCGGATACGCCGACACGCCCGGCGCGATCAGCCCGTACGTCTACTGGTGGCGTGACGGCACGCTCACCCAGCTCAGCGACCGCGACGAGGACGGCGAGAGCCTGCGGATCGTGGTCGGCGAGGAGTTCCAGGAGCTGCTGGAGCGGTTGGTGGCCAGGGGGCAGGACTGAGCCCGCGGCAATGGAAACTGAGCCCGGGGGGCCGGCTCGCGCGCCCCGTTGCCTGCGGGCAGGATGGCCCCATGCCGACCACACCCCCGCCCTTCACCGCCGACGACTACCGGGCCCGGATGGCCCGCGCCGCCGACTCCGCAGCCGCTGCGGGGCTCGCGGGAGTGCTCGTCGCGCCCGGCCCCGACCTGGTGTATCTCACCGGCTACCGGCCCGCTGCCACCGAGCGGCTCACCCTCCTCGTCCTCGCCTCCGGCCAGGACCCGGTGCTCGTCGTGCCGACCCTGGAGGCCCCGGACGCGGAGCGCGCGCCAGGCGCGTCCGCCCTCACCCTGCGGGACTGGACCGACGGCAAGGACCCGTACGCCGCCGCCGCGCCACTCCTCGACGTGGAGGGGCGGTTCGGGATCAGCGACAACGCCTGGGCGATGCATCTGCTCGGTCTGCAGCAGGAGCTGCCGGAGACCTCGTACGTATCGCTGACCGAGGCGCTGCCGATGCTGCGGGCGGTGAAGGACGCGGCCGAGCTGGAACGCCTCGCCGCGGCCGGCGCCGCCGCCGACGCGACGTACGGGGAGATTCTCAAGGTCCGCTTCTCGGGGCGCAAGGAGACGGACGTCGCGGCCGATCTCGCCGCGCTGCTGGGGCAGTTCGGCCACTCGCAGGTGGACTTCACGATCGTCGGCTCCGGTCCGAACGGCGCCAATCCGCACCACGAGGCCGGTGACCGGATCATCGAGCGGGGCGACATGGTCGTACTCGACTTCGGCGGCCTCAAGGACGGCTACGGCTCGGACACCTCCCGTACGGTCCACGTCGGCGAGCCGACCCCCGCCGAGCAGCACATCCATGACGTCGTGCAGGAGGCGCAGCGGGCCGGAGTCGAGGCGGTGAAGCCGGGCGCGGCCTGCCAGGAGGTCGACCGGGCGGCGCGCGAGATCATCGACGAGGCGGGGTACGGCGACCTGTTCATCCACCGCACCGGTCACGGCATCGGCGTCACGACGCACGAGCCGCCGTACATGATCGAGGGCGAGACGCGGCTGATGGTGCCAGGGATGTGCTTCTCGGTGGAGCCGGGGATCTATCTGCCGGGGCGCCTCGGCGTGCGGATCGAGGACATTGTGACGGTGACGGGGGAGGGTGGGCGCCGCCTGAACACGACGTCGCGCGAGATGGCGATCGTGGCGTAGCGGAGGGTGGGGGCGCTAGGCGCCTGCGGCGGGCCCACGCGGCGGAGCCGCAGAATCGGACACAGCCCCCGACCCGCCCTCCCCCAGAGTTTCGCCCCAGACCCTGCGCCTCAATCGCCGGCGGAAAACAAGCCCCGCCGGCGATTGAGGACACGCGGCCGAAGATCGCGTTCGGGGGTCTGGGGGCTTGCCCCCAGTTCGGGAAGCGGCGGGGCGGGGAAACGTCAGCCGTCCGCCAGGACCACGCATGACTCCGGCGGCAGGCGCAGCAAACCGTCCGCGCCCGGCGGTTGGACCCCCTCCCACGCCGCCAGTACCCGCCCGCCCCCGCCCAGCGGAATCGCCGCCGGCTCCTTCGCGAGGTTGACCGCGACCCGTAGGTCCCCGCGCCGGTACGCCAGCCAGCGCGCCTGTTCGTCGTACGCCACCTTCACCGCGGCCAGATCCGGATCGGTCAGATCGGGCTGCGTGCGGCGCAGCGCGATCAGCTCGCGGTACCAGGACAGCAGCCGCGCATGCGGCTCCCGCTCCCGTTCGGAACGGTCCAGGCAGGAGCGGTCCCGGGTCGCCGGGTCCTGCGGGTCCGGGATCTCCTCGGCCGCCCAGCCGTGCGCCGCGAACTCCCGCCGTCTGCCGTTGCGTACGGCCTGTGCGAGCTCAGGATCCGTGTGGTCGGTGAAGAACTGCCAGGGCGTACGCGCGCCCCACTCCTCGCCCATGAACAGCATCGGGATGAACGGACCGGTCAGTACCAGCGCGGCCGCGCACGCCAGCAGCCCGGGGGAGAGCGTGGCCGAGAGCCGGTCGCCCAGCGCGCGGTTGCCGATCTGGTCGTGCGTCTGGGCATAGCCGAGGAAGCGGTGCGCGGGGGTGCCCGTCACCTCGACGGGGCGGCCGTGGCTGCGGCCGCGGAAGCTCGAGTACGTACCGTCGTGGAAGAAGACATGGGTGAGGGTCTTGGCGAAGGCGGCGAGGGGGGCGGCCGCGAAGTCGGCGTAGTAGCCCTGGGACTCGCCGGTCAGCACGGTGTGCAAGGCATGGTGGAAGTCGTCGTTCCACTGCGCGTGCAGTCCCAGGCCACCCGCCTGGCGCGGCGTCGTCGTCCGTGGGTCGCACAGATCCGACTCGGCGATCAGGAACAGCGGCCGCCCGAGCTCATCGGAGAGCGTGTCGACGGCCGCCGACAGCTCCTCCAGGAACGACAGCGCCCGTGTGTCGGCAAGGGCGTGCACCGCGTCGAGCCGCAGCCCGTCAAGACGGTGGTCGCGCAGCCACGCCAGCGCGCTGCCCAGCAGATACGCGCGGACATCGTCCGAGCCGGGGGCGTCGAGGTTGACCGCCGAGCCCCACGGAGTGTGATGGGTGTCGGTGAAGTACGGGCCGAAGGCGGGCAGATGGTTCCCGGACGGCCCGAGGTGGTTGTGGACCACGTCCAGGACCACGCCGAGGCCATGGCCGTGCGCCGTGTCGACAAAGCGCTTGAGCGCCTCGGGCCCGCCGTACGGCTCATGGACCGCCCACAGCGACACGCCCTCGTAGCCCCAGCCGTGCACTCCGGGGAAGGGGCACAGCGGCATCAGCTCGATATGGGTGATCCCCAACTCGGCCAGTTCACCCAGCCGTTCGGCCGCCGCGTCCAGGGTGCCCTCGGGGGTGTACGTGCCGATGTGCAGCTCGTACAGCACCGCGCCGCCGAGCCCCCGCCCCGCCCACGCGTGCCGCCACTCGTACGCGCCCTGGTCGACGACCGCGCTGGTGCCGTCCGGGCCGTCCGGCTGGCGCCGCGACCGCGGATCGGGCAGCACCGCCCCGCCGTCCAGCGCGAAGCCGTACCGCGCCCCGTCGCCCGCATCGGCCTCCGCGCTCCACCAGCCCGGGCGCCCTTCCTCGCGCGCCATCGGGCGCTCCGTCCCGTCCAGCCACAGCGCGACCCGGTCCTCGGCCTGTGGCGCCCACACTTCGAAAAGCACTGGCGGTCCCCTCGTCGTCGATGCCGACTCCCATCCTGGCAAGATCCGGGTCTAGAGGAGGTGTCGTCAGGGCCATTAAGGTCACGGGCCATGACCATGCCGCCGCTGCCCGCCTTCCCGCCCGGCTTCCTCTGGGGCGCGTCCGCCTCCGCGTTCCAGACCGAGGGAGCCGCCGACACCGACGGCAAGGGGCCTTCCGGTTGGGACGCCTTCGCAGCCCAGGGCCGGATCAAGGACGGTGCCGACGCCTCGCGCGGCACCGGCTTCCACGCCCGCTATCGCGAGGACGTCGCGCTGCTCGCGGGGCTCGGCGCGGACGCCTTCCGTTTCTCGGTCAGCTGGCCGCGTGTGATCCCCGGCGGCAGCGGCCCGGTGAACGCCGCCGGGCTCGACTTCTACGACCGGCTCGTCGACGAGCTGTGCGCCCACGGCATCACGCCCGCGCCCACGCTCTACCACTGGGACACCCCGCTCCCCCTGGACGAGCAAGGCGGCTGGCTCAACCGGGACACGGCCGCCCGTTTCGCCGAGTACGCCTGCGTCGTCGCCGAACGGCTCGCCGACCGCGTACCGATGTGGATCACCATCAACGAGCCGGCCGAGGTCACCCTCCTCGGCTATGCCCTCGGCGAGCACGCACCCGGTAAGCAGCTTCTCTTCGACGCGCTGCCCGCGGCCCACCATCAGCTGCTCGCCCACGGCCTCGCCGTCCAGGCGCTGCGCGCCGCCGGCGCCGAGAACATCGGCATCGCCGTCTCCCACTCGCCCGTACGCACCGCGGGGACGAGCGAGGAGGACCGCTTCGGCGCCGAGCTGTACGACACCATCACCAACTGGATGTTCGCCGATCCGATCCTCACCGGCCGCTACCCCGACGAGAACTTCGCCGCCCTGATGCCGGGCCCGGTCGCCGAGGACCTCGCCGTCATCTCCGGCCCGCTCGACTGGTACGGCGTGAACTACTACCAGCCGATGCTCGTCGGCGCACCCTCCACGGACGCCCTCGGAGACTTCGCCGGTGTCGGCCTGCCCGCCGAACTTCCCTTCGGGGTGCGGGAGATCGAGGCCGACGAGCGCACGGCCTTCGGCTGGCCGGTGGTCCCCGACGGACTGCGCGAACAGCTCGTCCTGCTGAAGGACCGCTTCGGCGACCGGCTGCCGTCGCTCTACATCACCGAGAACGGCTGCTCGTACGACGGAATCGAGGACCGGCGCCGTATCGACTTCCTCGATGCCCATCTGCGCTCGCTGCACCAGGCAATCGACGCGGGTGTCGACGTACGCGGCTACTTCACCTGGTCGCTGACCGACAACATCGAGTGGGTCGAGGGCGCCTCCCAGCGCTTCGGGCTGGTGCATGTCGACTACGAGAGCCTGGAGCGCACGCCGAAGGCCTCGTACGGCTGGTACCGGGACGCCATCGCCGCCCAGAAGTCACGGCACTGAACGGTCACGGCACTGAGCGGATCTTCCAGACCAGCACCCCACCCAGGACCGTCACGACGGCGGAGGTCAGATACAGCCCCCCGTATCCGCCCGCGTACGTCACGATCGGCGCGGCCAGCGCCGGACCGAGGACCTGGGGGGCCGAGTTGGCGATATTGATGACGCCCAGGTCCTTGGCGCGGTCCCCGGCGCGCGGCAGCACCTGGGTGATCAGCGCCTGGTCGACCCCGATGTACACGCCGAAACCAAGACCCAGCAGCAGTGCGGCGCCCATGGCCACCGGCCAGGTGTGCGACAACGCCAGCAGCAGTGAGGCCATGGCCATCACCACCGAACTCACCGACACGAGCGCCCTGCGCCGCCCCCACCGGTCCGAGACCACTCCGCCCCCGATCGCCGTCACCACCGCACCCGCCGTGTAGAGCAGCGTCAGAATCAGCACACCCTCGTCCGGATCGGCGTAATGCACCGCGTCCTTGAGGAAATACAGCAGATAGAGCGTGCCGGTCGCGTTGCCGAGCATCACCAGGAAACGGGTCACCCATGCCCAGGCGAAGTCCGGGTTGGCCCGCGGGCTCACCCAGAAGTCCGCCGCCCGCACCGACTCCCGTGCGGACGGCGGCACTTGAGGGTCGTGGGTGAGCAGGACGAACGGCAGCGCGCAGAGCACCGTCAGCGCGGCCAGCAGCAGATAGCCCGCCGCAGTGCCCGTCACCACCATCGTCACCAGCAGCGCTCCGACCACCAGGCCCAGTGTCGGGGGTATCCCGATGAACCCGGAGACCGCGGCCCGCTGCCCGATCGGTACCTGGTCGGGGACGACGGCACTGGCGCCGGCGAGCATCGCATTCAGCCCGAGCTGCGCCAGACACCAGCCGATCGTCACCCCTACCACCGTGGTCTGCGCCGCCGTCACCGCGAGCCCGGCCGCTCCGGCCGCCGCCCCGCCCAGAATCCAGGGGCGACGGCGGCCGAAACGGCTGCCCGTACGGTCCGACAGCGCGCCCGCCAGCGGATTGGCGACGACGGCGACAAGCGCACCGATGCCGGTGGTCCAGCCGAGCGCGATCTCCTTGCCCGACGGGTCGATCGCGTCGATCTGCTCGGCGAGAAGGACCTGGATCGGGGTGAGGAAGGCCATGAACAGACCGAGGTTGGCCAGCACCAGAGCGGATATCCAGCCGCCGCCGACGCGGACCTGTGGCTCGGAGTGCAGCTCTTGCGTTGTCATCGGGGCTCGCCATTTCAGCTCGGGGGTGTCCGGAGCTTACGGACACCCCCGCTCCTGATCAATGCGGCCGTAGGACCTAACCGGCGATGAAGTTGATCCGCTCACGGACGATCGGATGACCGGCCTTCGCGAAGTTCGCGGCCATCGGGAAATTGCCCTGATCGGTGGCACCCCCGATGAACTGTGCGCCCCGCTCGGCCAGGAAGTGCGTGCACTCCACGAGCAGGTCGTACGCATAGCCGTGGCCGCGCTGCTCCGGCACGACGCCGATGAAGCCGATGCACGGCCCCGACGGATTGTGCGCCGGGATGTGCAGGCCGACCAGCTCCCCCTCCGGCGTGCAGGCGAGCTGCCACCACTCGCGCGGCGACGGGTACCAGTGGAAGAAGTCCAGCTCCTCCTGTGCCGCCTGGTCCACACCCCCTTCGGCGATGGCGTGCAGCGCGTGCGCGTCGAGTGTCGCGGAGTGGACCCGGCGCAGCACGTCGAGAATTACGGCGTCGTCGGGCTCGGTCCTGAACCGGAGCCGCCCCGGCCGCTTCGGCAGTCCGCAGTCCGGCGTCCACCGGTACTGATATCGCTCCACCAGGATCTTCATCCCGGCCGCGGCCGCGGCCCGCATCCTGGCCTCACCGGCTGCCAGGGTCACCGGGTCGGCACGCCAGCCGGCGGGCAGGTTCAGTTCGTACTCGACCTGGCGAGGGGAGGTGCGCAGCAGCTCGGCGCCCGCCTCCTCCTCGCCCTCGGCGAAGTCGAACCAGTTGATGTTGACGGGGGATTCGTCATCGGGTCCGCCCCACCAGGCGCCCCGTGCGACGACTTTGCCGTCGCGCAGCGCAATCCGCTTCCATTCGGGCCGGTGCGTGGCGAGCGCCAGGGCGCGGCCCACATCCAGCGGGTCGGGCAGGGTGTCGAAGAGATGCGCGTCGCTCTCGGAGAGCGCGCGGATGACCAGTTCGGTCATGAGAGAAGTCCTCCGGAATGAGATCTCGGACGAGATCTGCGGTGTGCGCTCCCGGTCAGACTGTGAACGCGCGGTGGACGGGGCGGGAGCGCGGGGATCGGGTCATCTGCACTGCTCTCGCCTCCTTCCGTCGGGTCCGTGGCGTCGCGATCACGCTAGAGGATCACTGAGGAACCGTCCAGTGCTCATCTCGCGACCACGGCAGGCGAAACTGCGCTTCGGCGCAGGTCACGCAGTCGCTCGGGACGGAAGGAACGCCGGTTGTTCTGGACACCCATGGCCCTTCGGCCCGACAATCGCGTACGTGACGTCCTCCTACGAGTTCAACACGTATCCCGCGCGGCTCTCGGATGCCGAGCGCGACCGTGTGCTCGGTGTGCTCAGAGAGGGCGCGGCCCAGGGGAAGTTGTCGCACGACACCTTCATACGGCGGATGGAACTCGCCCTGGTCGCCCGCCGGTCCGACGAACTGCGGGCGCTCACCGCGGACCTCGGCACCGATGGCCGCTGGTCACAGCATCTGTACCGGGCGGTGGGCAGGGTGTCCGCCTTCTCCGAACGGCTCCGCCGGGCCTGGCAGGCCGAGAAGCTGCCGCCGCTGCTGCTGCCGGAACCCGGCCCGTACCCCCTGCGGATCGGCCGCGACCCCGGCAACGGGCTGCGGCTGAGCCATGACACCGTCTCGCGCCTGCACGCCGAGCTCGGCAGGCAGGGCAACCTGTGGATCCTGCGCGATCTGGGCTCGACCAACGGCACCACGGTCAACGGGCGCCGGGTGACCGGATCGGTCGTCGTGCACGACGGCGACATGGTGGGCTTCGGCCGGATGAGCTTCCGCCTCACGGCCCGCTGAATCCCGCCCCGCAGCACCGGAAACACCTAGGTGCGCTCAACCTGCCCTGCGGCTGAGCAGCGCCACCGGGCGGTCGGCGAACAGCTCGGCCAGCGGCACGGACCCGCCCCCGAACTCCCGCTCCGGAGCGAGCAGATCGGCCCATCGGCCGTCCGGCAGTGACAGTTCGGTGTCCGCCCAGCCGCCCGCCTGCGCCAGTCGTCGTGAAAGCCGCGTCACGGCCGTGACCACCTCGCCCGTGCGGCAGAACGCCACACAGTGGTCGGCCGCGGGGCCGCTCGCGCTGAGCGGTGCGTACGTCCCCGACTCGCCGAAGACCTCGGGCCGTTCCCCGCGCAGCCGCAGCGCCGCCTCCGTGACCGCGGTCTTCTCGGTCGGCGGACCCTCGCGGAACGGCCGCCGGTTGTCCGGGTCCACCAGGGCCAGATACTCGCGCTCCGTGTCCTGGTACAGGTCCGGCACCCCCGGCATCGTCAGGTGCAGCAGCGTCGCGCCGAGCGAATTGGCCCGGGTGTACGGATCCAGCTCACGGGCGAAGAGCGCGACCGAGTACAGGGGCGGCCCCGCGGGCCCCGCGCCCACGAACTCGGTGACGGCCCGCTCGTACGCCGGGTCCGGCTCGGTCCAGGTGGTGTGCAGCGCCGCTTCGCGCACGGCCTTGAGCAGCGCCGTCTGCAGCCTTTCGCCGTACGGGATACCGAAACCGACCGCCGTCTGCCAGGTCACCCACGCCAGATGCGGATCCGGCGCGCTGCCGCCCTCCACGCGTCCCGACTCCGCCGTGATCTGCCCCAGGAAGTCCGCCCACCGCTCCGGGCACTCGGAGAGCACGGCGATCCTGGCCCGCACATCGGAGCTGCGCTTGGTGTCATGCGTCGTCAGCACCGTCCCGGTGGCGGGCCAGTCGCGCGCGATCCGGGTGCAGTACGCATGGAACCGCTCCGGATCCACCGCCGGACTGCCCGGGTCCCCGCCCACCTCGTTCGCCGAGATCAGCGGCGCGTAGCGGTAGAAGGCCGTGTCCTCGACGGACTTGGCGCGCAGGGCGGACGACGTCTGGGCGAAGCGGGCCCGGAAGGCGGCATGGTCGGGACCGTCGCCGAGCCGCCCCAGCGCCAGGTCCCGCACCACCTCGACGGCCGAGGACTCCTCGGCGACCGCGAACGCCGCCTTCGCTCCGGCGGCCGCCCGCAGCGGCAGCGCGTCCTCGCCGCCGACGCGGTACGGCCGGTAGACGGGCACCCGCACCAGCAGCTCGCGCACCGCTGCCCGCAGCGCCCACGGCGCGTGGTCGCGCAGGGTGGGATCCGCCGCGCAGACGCGTTCCGCGAGGCGGGTGAGCGTCGCGGTCTCGGCGGCCAGATCATGGGTCACCACCTTGTACGCGGCGCGGCGCACCGTAGCCTCCCAGTAGCCGCCCCGGTCGCCTGCCGGACCCGCGAACTCCCGGTACAGGCGAACCAGTTCGGCCGACCCCGTCGGGTCGACGAACAGTCCGTCGAGGTGCCGCAGCGCGTCGTATCCCGTCGTGCCGGCCACCGGCCAGCCCGCCGGCAGATGCTCCTCACCCGTGAGGATCTTCTCGACGACTGTCCAGCACGCCCCGTCCGTCGCCTCGTCGAGCCGCCGCAGATACCCCTCGGGGTCGGCCAGCCCGTCCGGGTGGTCCACCCGCAGGCCGTCCACGACCCCGTCCCGTACCAGCTCAAGGATCTTGGCATGGGTGGCTTCGAAGACCTCCGGGTCCTCCACCCGTACCCCGATCAGGTCCGAAATGGTGAAAAAACGCCGGTAGTTGAGCTCTGTACGGGCGAGCCGCCACCAGCCGAGCCGGTACCACTGGGCGTCGAGCAGTTCGGGCAGCGGCAGCTTCGCGGTGGACTCGCGCAGCGGGAAGCTCTGCTCCCCGTAGTGCAGCACATCCCCCTCGACCCACAGCGACTCCAGCTCGTCCCCGAACCGGCCGGCGAGCACCGGCAGCAGGACCTTCCCGCCGCCCGCCTCCCAGTCGATGTCGAACCAGCGCGCGTACGGGGAGAGCGGACCCTCGCGCAGCACCTCCCACAGGGCCCGGTTGTGACGCGGCACGGCGGCCATGTGGTTCGGGACGATGTCCAGGACGAGCCCAAGACCGTGGCCACGTGCCGTGCGGGCCAGCTCCCGCAGGCCCGCCTCGCCGCCCAGCTCCTCGCGCACCCGCGTCGGGTCGACGACGTCGTAGCCGTGCGTCGACCCCGGCACCGCCTCGAGGACGGGCGACAGATGCAGATGCGAGACCCCGAGCTCGGCGAGGTACGGCACCGCCAGCGCGGCGGCCGCGAACGGAAAGTCCGGCTGCAGCTGCAGCCGGTAGGTGGCGGTGGGCGTCATGCGAACGTACGTACCCACCTTGAGGGCATCTGTGTCATCGGCCCGTGCGCCGGTACCCGCCGTTCGGGCTAGGGCCCGTCTTTTGGATCAGGCCGGATCAGTGAGTGGGGGTTCCCCCCACGCCCCCAGGGGCGTAGGGGGAGGGTCTGGTGCATGCAGACGCAAGGCGGAGGATGGAGCCCACGCGATGGGGGCACCTCCCGTGCCCGAAGGGCTACGGGGGAGTCGGCGACTGACGACAACGCAGCAGATGCCGGGTGTCCTGACGACCGGACGGGGACCTACGCGGGTCGCCGCAGCACCGTCAGACTCCGGCCCACCAGCCGCACCCGATCCCCGGCCGCCACCTTCGGGCCCTGGCCCGGCGGGACGCCTTCCTTCTGTGCCGTGTCCACGACGACCTGCCACTGCCGCCCGTGATTCACCGGCACCGCGAAGTCCAGGTCCTCGGCGCTCGCATTGAACATCAGCAGGAACGAGTCGTCGGAGATCCGCTCACCCCGGGGCCCGGGCTCCGAAATCGCATGCCCGTTCAAAAACACCGACAGCGCCTTGGCGTGCGCCGCCTGCCAGTCCCGCTGGACCATCTCTTCACCCTCGGGGGTGAACCACGCGATGTCGGAGAGCTCGTCGTGCGTCCCCTCCACCGGGCGCCCGTGGAAGAAGCGCCGCCGCCGGAACACCGGGTGGTCGCGCCGCAGCCACACCATCGCGCGGGTGAAGTCCAGCAGCGTGCCGTCCTCGTCCGCGCCCGGCTCCGGCCAGCGCACCCAGGACACCTCGTTGTCCTGGCAGTAGGCGTTGTTGTTGCCGCCCTGCGTACGCGCGAACTCGTCGCCGTGGCTGAGCATCGGCACGCCCTGCGAGAGCATCAGCGTCGCGATGAAGTTGCGCATCTGCCGGTCCCGCAGATCGACCACTTCGGGGTCGTCCGTGTCGCCCTCGACGCCACAGTTCCAGGACCGGTTGTGGCTCTCGCCGTCGCGGTTTCCCTCGCCGTTCGCCTCATTGTGCTTCTCGTTGTACGAGACCAGATCGTGCAGCGTAAAACCGTCGTGGCAGGTGGTGAAGTTGATGGAGGCCAGCGGGCGCCGGCCGTCGTCCTGGTAGAGATCGGACGAGCCGGTCAGCCGCGAAGCGAACTCCGCGAGCGTCCGCGGTTCGCCCCGCCACAGGTCCCGTACGGTGTCGCGGTACTTGCCGTTCCACTCGGTCCACAGCGGCGGGAAGTTCCCCACCTGGTAGCCGCCCTCGCCCACGTCCCACGGCTCGGCGATCAGCTTCACCTGGCTGACCACCGGATCCTGCTGCACCAGGTCGAAGAACGACGACAGCCGGTCCACCTCATGGAACTGCCGGGCCAGTGTCGCGGCGAGGTCGAAGCGGAAGCCGTCCACATGCATCTCGGTCACCCAGTACCGCAGCGAGTCCATGATCAGCTGCAGCACATGGGGGCTGCGCATCAGCAGCGAGTTCCCGGTGCCCGTGGTGTCCGTGTAGTAGCGGGGATCCTCGGACAGCCGGTAGTACGAGGCGTTGTCCAGGCCCCGGAAGGAGAGCGTGGGGCCCAGGTGGTTGCCCTCGGCGGTGTGGTTGTAGACCACGTCGAGAATGACCTCGATGCCCGCCTGGTGCAGGGCCCGCACCGCCTGCTTGAACTCCAGCACCTGCTCGCCGCGGTCGCCCCAGGAGGCATAGGCGTTGTGCGGTGCGAAGAACCCGATGGTGTTGTAGCCCCAGTAGTTGTTCAGCTTGGAGTCCACCAGACGGTGGTCGTTGACGAACTGGTGGACCGGCATCAACTCGAGCGTCGTGACGCCCAGTTCGGTCAGATGGGAGATCACGGAGGGGTGCGCCAGACCGGCGTAGGTGCCCCGCAGCTCCGGCGGCAGCTCCTGGTGCAGCATCGTCAGGCCCTTCACATGGGCCTCGTAGATCACCGTGCGGTGATAGTCGGTACGCGGCGGACGGTCGTCGCCCCAGTCGAAGTACGGATTGACCACGACCGATGTCATCGTGTGCGGCGCCGAGTCCAGGTCGTTGCGCGAGTCCGGCTTGCCGAAGTGGTAGCCGTACACCGACTCGCCCCAGTCGATGGAGCCGCTGACCGCACGTGCGTACGGATCGAGGAGCAGCTTGGCGGAGTTGCACCGCTGCCCGCGCTCGGGCTCGTACGGGCCGTGGACCCGGAATCCGTACCGCTGACCCGGCATCACGCCCGGCAGATAGGCATGCCGCACGAAAGCGTCGGTCTCACGCAGCTCCACCGCGGTCTCCGAGCCGTCGTCGTGCAGCAAGCACAGCTCGATGCGCCGCGCGGCTTCGGAGTACACCGCGAAGTTGGTTCCGGCGCCGTCGTACGTGGCACCGAGGGGATACGCCTGTCCCGGCCAGACCTGCATAGATATGACTCTTCCACTTCTGATCCGGGTGCTGGGGGGCACTTGGCCCAGATCCTCACCGAAAGTATTGCCGCTAAGTGGCCTCGGTGACCGCGGACGACGCGGTCAACATCGGGTTCCTTGATTCGCCCCCGCATCGACCGTGGCAGCAACCACTATGAATCCGCTCACTCCGGCAGATCTCGCCTGGCAGAACGGTAGGAATTGGCAAGGGAGTTGGGAAAGTACACTGCCCATCCTGCTGCACCGCCTCCCACAGGCGGAGTAGTCTTCCTTGATCGTTGGGTGGGGGCGGAGAAGGCGGTGCACGGGTGAGCTCGGGAGGGCTGGAGCTACCCCCAGGTGACGCAGGTCACGAGGGGGGCTCCGCCGATGTGCCGCCCGGAGCGGTATCCCTCGCCAGACCGATGGAGATCGGGGCGGAACTGGACTGGGGCGCGGACGCCTGGAGCGAGGTCCGTACGCGCGCGCAGCGTGCCGGGCGGGCCTACATCTGGCTGAACCTGGTGGAGCAGCGGCTGCGGGCGGTGGTGGCCGCGGTGCTCCGCCCGATCTACGAACCGGTGCACGGCGACGACTGGGTGGTGGCCGCGGCGGGCCCGGCCGGGCAGGAGTGGGTGCAGCGGGCGGTCGCGGTGCGGGAGGTCTCGCGCCGCAAGGGCTATCTGCTCGACCCGGCGGACGACAATGTCCTGTCCTTTCTGACCCTTCCTCAGCTGCGTGAGCTGATGGTCCAGCACTGGCCGTGCTTCGAGCCGTACTTCGACGACCGGCGTGATGTGGAGCTGGCGCTGGACGAGCTGGAGGTCGCGCGCAATGTGGTCTCCCGCAACCGTGCGCTGAACGAGACGGTCCTCGCGCAGGCGGAGCGGGCCTCCGCGCGGCTGCTCGAGATACTCGGCAGCGGTGCGGGTGTCGCCGCAGCGGACCGGCTGCCGGTCGACGCGGTGGAGGATCTCGTCGGCGACCGCTACGCGGACGTGGTCTCGGTCCACCCCGACCGGGTCAGGCTGCAACGGCAGCTCCCGGCCGAAGACCTGTTCGGGGGCGCGCGGCGCCTCGACGCGATCGGCATCGGCCTGAACCTCCTGGTCCAGAACTTCTCCGGCCGCCGGCTGGTCCGGCTCGCGGAGTCCGGCTGCCGGGTCCGCCTCATCTTCCTCAACCCGGCGAGCAGCGCGGTCAAGCGGCGTGAGCGGGAACTGGGCCTCAAAAAGGGCGAGTTGAGCCGCACGGTGGAGATGAACATCCTCCATATGCGCCGGGTCCGCTCCAAGCTGCGGGACCCGGGGGCCTTCGAGATCCAGGTCTTCGACGAGACCCCGCGCTTCACGGCCTATCTGGTCGACGGCGACGGCCCGGACGGCCTCGCCGTCATCCAGTCCTATCTGCGCCGGGCCCGTGGCATGGAGGCGCCGGTGCTGGTACTGCGGGGCGGCGGTCGGGCGGTCGTGCGTGCGGGCCACGACAGCGAGCACGGGCTGTTCCAGACATATCGCGAAGAGTTCGAGTCCGTGTGGGCGGACTCGCGGCCGGTTTCCTGAGTTGTCAGTGGCGCGTGGGAGGGTGAATACCCACGGGGGATGCACCACGGGGAGCACCACAAGGGAGGGGGCCACGATGGCTTGGCACGGGGAACCGCTGGTCGGCTTCGATCTGGAGACGACGGGTACGGAGCCGCTGGAGGCACGGATCGTGACGGCCGCGATCGTCGGGGTCCGGCCGGGGGAGCCGGTGCGGCGGCTCGGATGGCTGGCGGACCCGGGGATCCGCATCCCGGCGCAGGCGTCCGCGATCCACGGCATCAGCAGCGAGCGCGCGACGGCGGAGGGCCGTCCGGCGCGGGACGTGGCGGACGAGATCGCTCAGACGCTGACGGGGTACTGGGCGCAGGGCGTGCCGGTCGTGGCGTACAACGCGGCCTTCGATCTGACCCTGCTGACGGCCGAGTTGCAGCGACACGGCCTGCCGTCGCTGAGCGCCCGCCTGGGCGGCCGCGAGATCGGCCCGGTGATCGACCCCTACACGATCGACCGGGCAGTCGACCGCTACCGCAGGGGCAAGCGGACGCTGGAGGCGGTCTGCACGGAATACGGCGTGGTACTGGAGTCGGCCCACGACGCGAGCGCGGACGCACTGGCGGCGGTCCGGGTGGCGTGTGCGATAGCGGAACGGCACGAGGCGGTGGCCTCGCTGACACCGGCGGAGCTGCATGAGCGCCAGATCTCGTGGTACGCGGAGTGGGCGACGGACTTCCAGCGCTTTCTGCGCCGCAAGGGCAGCGCGGACGCGGTGGTGGACGCGTCGTGGCCGGTGCGGGAGCGGGTGCCGTCGGCGGGCTGAGGGTGCCTTGCGCCTGCGGCGGGCTTTCAAGCCCCGCCGCAGGCTTCCGCCCTCGCACCGTCAGAACGCTTGCCAGCGCACCCTCTCCGCACCCTCACGCAGTGACCCGACCCGCCGAGCGAACTCCTCCCGCGCCGCCGGGTTCGTCGGGGCATGTTGCGCCACCCACGCGCAGCTCGCCGTTTCGCGCGCGCCCCGCAGGACCCCGCAGCCCTCCCACTCGCGCACGTCCCACCCGTACGCCGCCGTGAACGACTCGTACGCGTCCGGCGCAAGGCCGTACCGGTCGCGCGTCAGCGCCATGACCACCAGGTCGTGCTCCCGGAAGTCCGACGAGAACGTCTCGAGGTCGACCAGGACAGGCCCGTCCGGGCCCACGTGAACGTTGCGGGGGAGCGCGTCGCCGTGGATCGGGCCCGGTGGGAGGTGGGGCGTCAGCGCGGACGCCGCCGCCGCGAAACCGTCGCGGCGGGCGCGCAGATACGCCGCGTCCGCCGGATCGATCGCGTCCCCCGCCAGCCGCAGCCACCGCTCCACACCCCCCAGCAACTCTCGCCGCGGAAGCGGGAAGGCAGGGGACGGCAGCGCATGAACCAGCCGCAGCAGCCGCGCCAGGTCTGCCGGCTCCGCCGCCCTCACCGCGTCCGGCAGCCGGTGCCACACCGTCACCGGGTGCCCCCCGACCAGGCGCGCCTTCGGCTCCGCAGGCCGGACCGCCGGCACACCCGCCTCGGCCAGCCACGCCCCGACCGCCAGCTCGCGGTCCGCCCGCGCCAGCAGGTCCGCGTCCCGGCCGACTTTGACGACCACCTCGCCCGCCCCGAACACCGCGTTCTCGCCCAGCGCCAGCAGCGTCGCGCCGACAGGCAGTCCCGCAGCGGCCAGTACGTCGCGGGCCTGTGTCTCATCCATGGCGACAGAGTCTCGCATTCATGCAGGTTGCCTTGACGAACCGACGGACCGTCAGCACGATGACGGGGGCCGCCGGGGCCGGAACAGGATGAGCCGCCCGAAGGAGTCGAATCCGTGACATTGGCGAGCCTCACACCACGGTCCGGAAAGCCAAGGCCCGCAAGGGCCCGCTCTACGAGGCCAGGGCCACGGGCCGGAAGGCAGCCGGATCACGGAACCTGGTTCCTCGTACTCCCCGCCCTGATCCCGATCCTCGTCCTCAGCGTCGGCCCCCTGCTCTACGGCATCTCACTCGCCTTCACCGACTCCCAGGCCGGCCGCACCGAACCCACCGAGTGGATCGGGGCGCTCAACTTCCAGGACCTGGTCCACGACACCCTCTTCTGGGACTCGTTCAGGATCGGCCTGCTCTGGGCGCTCGGCGTGACCGTCCCCCAGTTCGCGCTGGCCCTCGGCCTCGCCCTGCTGCTCAACCAGAACCTCCGATTACGCTTTCTCGCCCGCGCCCTCGCGATCATCCCCTGGGCCATGCCGGAGGTCGTCGTCGGCATCATGTGGCGGCTCGTCTACAACCCGGACGCGGGCATCCTCAACGAGACCATCCGCGACCTCGGCCTCGGCGACGGACGCGACTGGCTCTCCGGACTTGCCACCGCCCTGCCCGCAGTCGTCCTCGTCGGCATCTGGGCCGGTATGCCGCAGACCACCGTCGCCCTCCTCGCGGGGCTCCAGAACACCCCGCACGAACTCCATGAAGCCGCCGCCCTCGACGGCGCCGGCACCTGGCGCCGCTTCCGCACGGTCACCTGGCCCGCCCTCAGACCCGTCGCCCTCGCCATCACCGCGCTCAACTTCATCTGGAACTTCAACTCCTTCGCCCTGGTCTATGTGCTCACGGGCGGCGGACCCGGCGGCCGCACCCGCCTGCCCATGCTCTTCGCCTACGAAGAGGCCTTCCGCTACGGCCAGTTCGGCTACGCCGCCGCCATGGGCTGCGTCATGGTCGCGGTCATCTCGGTGATGCTCGCCCTCTATCTCGTAGGACGGCTCAAGGGAGGCGATGAGAAGTGACGGCCCTCCGCACCAGCAGGTCCGCCCGCGCAGGCCAGTACCTCGCGCTCCTGTGCTATCTCGTCTTCCTCGCCTTCCCCTTCCTGTGGTTGCTGTCCACCGCCTTCAAGCCGCCGCGCGAACTGGGTTCGCTGCACCCGGCCTGGATCCCCGAGGACCCGACCCTCGACAACTTCCGGCAGGCCTTCGACGAACAGCCCCTTCTCCAGGCTGCCGCCAACAGCCTCGTCGCGGCTCTGGCCGCGGCCATCGTCGCCGTGGTGATCGCGACCCCCATGGCCTACGTCATGGCCCGCAACCGCACCAAGCTCTCCACAGCCGCCACCGGCTGGGTCGTGGTCAGCCAGGCGTTCCCGTTCGTCCTGGTGATCATTCCGCTGTTCCTGGTCCTGAAGAATCTGCAGCTGATCAACACCCTGTCCGGCCTGATCATGGTGTACGTGGTGTGGGCGCTGCCGTTCGCGCTCTGGATGCTGGTCGGGTACGTACGGGCCGTGCCCCGCGAGTTGGAGGAGGCCGCGGCCGTCGACGGCGCGAGCCGGGTCCGCACCCTTGTCTCGGTCACCGCGCCGCTGCTCGCGCCCGGCATCGTCGCGACCGCACTGTTCGCCTTCATCACCGCATGGAACGAGTTCTTCTTCGCGCTCGTCCTGCTCAAGACCCCCGAGAAGCAGACCCTGCCGGTCGTCCTCACCCACTTCCTCGGCGCGGAGGGCGTCGCCGACCTCGGGCCCCTCGCGGCGGCCGCGTTCCTCGCGACGCTGCCCTCGCTCGTCATCTTCGCCGTCATCCAGCGGCGGATCACGGGCGGGATGCTGGCCGGGGCGGTGAAGAGCTGATGCGGGTACGACTGCTCACGGCCGCGGCCGCCGCCCTCACCCTGCTGCTGACCGGCTGTTCGGACGACGGCAGGGACACCGATGGGAGAGTCACGCTCCGCTTCCAGTCGCTGGCTTGGCAGAAGGAGTACGTCGACGCCAACAGGGAGCTGGTGGCGGAGTGGAACGCGCGTCATCCCGACATCCAAGTGAAGTACGTCCAGGGCAGCTGGGACAGCGTCCATGACCAGCTGCTGACCGCCTTCGAGGGCGGCGAGGCGCCGGACATCATCCACGACGCCTCCGACGACCTCGCCGACTTCGCCTACGGCGGCCATCTCGCCGATATCGGCGAGCTGCTGCCCCAGCGCCTCAGGTCCGACATCCCGCGGCAGAGCTGGCAGACGGCGACTTTCGGCAAGGGGGTCTACGGCGTGCCCTTCCTCCAGGAACCGCGCGTCCTCATCGCCAACAAGAAGATCCTTCACTCCTCCGGGGTGCGGGTGCCGACCGCTCGGCAGCCGTGGAGCTGGGAGGAGTTCCGGCAGGTCACCAAGGCAATGACGCAGAAGATGGGGGAGGGGAAGTACGGCATCGCCTGGCCGCTCAAGGAGCCGGTCTCGGCCACTCTCAATCTCTCGCTCTCCACCGGCGGCCAGGTCTTCCACCGCGGCGCGGACGGCAAGGTCCAGGTCCGCTTCGAGGTGGCCGACCAGGTGGTGCCCCGAACCATCAACGCACAGGTCAACACCGACGGTAGCGCATCGCGCACCACTCTCGGCTCGGGCGGCTCCGACACCCTGCCCGGCTTCTTCGGCGGCAAGTACGCGATGGTCCCGCTCGGCTTCTCGTACCGGCAGCAGATCGTGCAGCAGGCGCCCAAGGGCTTCGAGTGGACGGTGCTGCCCGCCCCGGCCGGGGACGGAGGTCTGGCTCAGGGGGTGAGCCCGCAGACGCTCTCGATCGCGGAGGACAGTCCGTACAAGAAGGAGGCTGTGCGGTTCATCGACTTCATGCTGGAGCCGCAGAACATGGTGCGGCTCGCGAAGGGCGACTGGATGCTGCCGACCGGCACGCGCGCGCTGGCGGACCCCGCGCTGCACACCGAGAAGGACGGCTGGGCCACCGGCGCGGCGCTCGCACGGGATCTGCGGTCCGCGCCCGCGCAGTCGGTGCGGGGCTATCCGGAGTGGAAGGACAAGGTGGCGACGCCCGCGCTGCAGGAGTACTACAGCGGCGCGATCGACGAGAGCGAGCTGCGTAGACGGCTTGTGAAGGACGGGAATCACGTGCTGGCGCGGTATCAGCGCTGACTGCAATCGCCGGAGGGGCTGGAAAATCCAGCCCCTCCGGCGATTGAGGAGCGGGGCGGAGCCCCCGCAGTCAAGCCTCGCCGGCGAATGAGGAGCGGGGCGGAGCCCCGACACCGGGCCCCGCCCCCTCACCCCCGTGTCAGACCCGCACCGGGTCCGGGCGGTCGTCGTCGTGGCGTGGCCCCGCCACCGGGACCGGAGCCGCCGCCGACTCGTCGTGCGTCAGATCCGGCAGCCACCGCAGCCACTTCGGGAAGTACCAGTTCTTCTCGCCCAGCAGCGCCATGATCGCCGGCAGCAGCACCCCGCGGATGACCGTCGCGTCGATCAGGACCGCCGCCGCGAGGCCGACGCCCATCTGCTTCATCGACTGCATCGACAGCGTGCCGAAGATCGCGAACACCGCGACCATGATGACCGCCGCGCTCGTCACCACGCCCGCCGTCGTCACCACGCCATGGGTGATCGCATCCCGCGTGTCACGCCCCTGCACCTTCGCTTCGCGGATCCGGGACACCACGAACACGTGGTAGTCCATCGAGAGTCCGAACAGGATGACGAAGAGGAACAGCGGCAGCCACGTGATGATGGCGCCCACGCCCTCGGCGCCGACCAGCGACGCTCCCCAGCCGTGCTGGAAGACCGCGGTGAGGATGCCGTACGCCGCGCCCACAGACAGCAGGTTGAGCACGATCGATGTGATCGCGATCGTCAGCGACCGGAACGACAGCAGCATCAGGATGAAGGCGAACACCACCACAAAGGCGAAGACGGGTGTCACGGCCCCGGTGAGCTGGTCATTGAAGTCCTTCGAGCCCGCGACCTGACCGGTGATCGGCGCCTGGAGCCCGTCGATCTTGCCGAGTGTCGCCGGACGAACCTCCTTGCGCAGGATGTCCAGGCTCTTCTCCGCCTTGTCCTGGTCGGAGCCGCCCACCAGCGGAACGTATACAAATGCGATGCCCTGCGCGTCGTGCCGGACGACTTCGATGGGCCCCCGGGACGCGCCCGAACTCACCGCCTGCTTACGGAAGTCGTCGATCCCCTGCTTCACCGGCCCCGCGTTGATGTCGTCCGCCTTGACGATGACCACCGCCGGGTCCGCACCGCCCGGGAACGCCTCGTTGATCCGCCCGTAGGTCGCTACGATCGGCACCGAGTCGCCGAACTCCTGGTCCAGCGTGAGGTTCTGCGTCTTCATGCCGAGAGCGGGCAGTGCGATGGCGACCAGCGCTCCCGCGGCCACCACCAGCGACACCGCGGGACGCTTCAGTACGCTGCGAAGGACCCGGGTCCACACGCGGCTGCCGTTGTCGGTGCCGTTGCCGCCACGCTTCTTGCGGTTCAGGAACGGGATGCGCCCCTTCTCCACCCGCTCGCCGAGCAGCGAAAGCAGCGCCGGCAGCACCGTGACCGAGCCGACCATCGCCACGGCCACCACGATCAGCGAGGCCAGGCCCATCGACTCGAACGTGCCGATGCCGGTGAAGAGCATGCCGGCCATAGCCACGCACACTGTCACACCGGAGACGATGACCGCCCGGCCACTGGTCGCCGCGGCGATCTGCATCGCGGTGTGCGCGTCGTGTCCCGCGGCCCGCTCCTCACGCTCGCGCCGCAGATAGAACAGGCAGTAGTCGACGCCGACCGCCAGACCCACCAGCAGCATCACGGAGCTTGCGCTGTCGCTCATCGGCTGGAAGTGGCTGACGACGCCCATCAGCCCCGTCGTCGCCATGATCGCGGTGATGGCCAGAGCCACCGGCAGCAGTGCGGCCACGAGCGCACCGAAGGCGATCAGCAGAATGCCGAGCGCGACCGGCACCGCCGAGAGCTCCGCCTGCTGGAAGTCGTCGCCGAAAGCGTCATCGAAGGTCTTTCGCATGCTGGCGCCGCCGATCTCCTCGATCCGCAGCTCCTTGTGCTTGTCCTGGACCTTGGCAACGGCCTTGAGTACGGGCTCGATCCGGTCACCCGCCGTCTCGGGGTCCCCGCGCACATCGAACTGGACGAGCGCGCTGCGCCCGTCCTTCGAGATGCTCTTGGTGTCGTACGGAGACGTCACCGCGGTGACCGCACCCGTGTCGCCGACCGCTTTGACCACCTCGTCGACGGCCGTGCGGAATCCCGCGTCGGTGGCTTTCACCGAGCCGTTGCGCGCCTGGACGAGCACCGTCTCGCCGGCCGGCTCCTCGACACCCGCCTTCGCCGTGATCTTCGCGGCCTGGGTGGTCTCACCCTTCAGCTGTTCGTCGTCCTTGAGCTTGACGGTGCCCACAGCCGAACCGGCCACCATGGCAAGAAGGACGAACAGCACCCAGATCCCCACGGCGGCCCAGCGGTGCTGCGCGCTCCATCCGCCTGCCCGTGCGGCTACTCCGCGCGGACCCCCTCCTGCATTCCCCATGACAGCCTTGCCCCCTCGAGCGTGACGTCGGTCAGGCACCGTCGTCTCCGCTAAGAAACTACGGGCACATTCAGGCCGTCTCCTCCTGCTCGCCGGTGACCTCTCGGGTCGCTCTCTACTCCTTTGGGACCGGTCGCATCCCCGAAAAGAAGGATCGAAGCCCCTTACATCTAAAGGTGGTTGGGGGGTGAAGTCGGATATGTGAGGCCCTGGCCGATTTCTTATTACGAAACCTTGTTGAGTAAGTCACAGCTGTATGAAGGTCTTGATCTGCGCGCGTCAATCGGTCAGGGTTTCGAGTCGGCCCCCGGAATTATTTCGTCCGCGAGCCATTCCCCCCACAAAAACTGAATGACGAGGAGTCCCCTCTTCATGGCAACTCACAAGCGCGCGAGCAGGATCAAGCTGACCGCGGCCATAACTGCCGTGGCTGCCGCAGCCGGAGTGACCGTACTCGGCACGTCCTTCGCGGGAGCCGCGACTCCCGCCGAGGGCACCGTCTACGGCGCGAACGCCGAAGGCGCCGTCGCCGGCAGCTACATCGTGATGCTGGACCAGAAGGCCGACAAGCAGGACCTGGCCGAGGAGTACGGCGGCAAGCTGCAGCGCAACTACAACTCCGCCATCAACGGCTTCTCCGCCAGCGGCCTTTCGGAGACCGAGGCCAAGCGCCTCGCCGCCGACCCGGCCGTCGCCAAGGTCGTCCAGAACAAGAAGTTCTCGATCAACGAAACCCAGGACAACCCGCCGTCGTGGGGCCTGGACCGGATCGACCAGGCCGACACCGCAGGCGACAAGAAGTACACCTACCCGGACAGCGCCGGTGAAGGTGTGACGGCGTACGTCATCGACACCGGAGTCCGCATCTCCCACAAGGACTTCGGCGGCCGCGCCGCGCACGGCTTCGACGCCGTCGACAACGACGACTCCGCGGACGACGGCAACGGCCACGGCACCCATGTCGCGGGCACCATCGCCGGGTCCACGTACGGTGTCGCCAAGAAGGCGAAGATCGTTGCCGTCCGCGTCCTCGACGACAACGGTTCCGGCACCACGGAGCAGGTCGTCGCGGGCATCGACTGGGTCACCAAGAACCACAAGGGCCCGTCCGTCGCCAACATGAGCCTCGGCGGCGGCGCCGACGAGGCGCTCGACGAGGCCGTCCGCAAGGCGATCGCGTCCGGCGTCACCTTCGCCGTCGCGGCGGGCAACGAGTCCACGGACGCGAGCCAGGGCTCCCCGGCGCGCGTCAAGGAGGCCATCACCGTGGCGTCCTCCACCGAGGACGACAAGCAGTCGGACTTCTCCAACTTCGGCGAGATCGTGGACATCTACGCTCCCGGCTCGGAGATCACCTCGGCCTGGAACGACAGCGACGAGGGCACCAAGACCATCTCCGGCACCTCCATGGCGACGCCGCACGTCGTCGGCGCCGCGGCGGTCTACCTCGGCGCCCACCAGGACGCGACCCCGGAGCAGGTGTCCAAGGCGCTGACCGACGGCGCCACGCCCGACAAGATCAGCAACCCCAGCGCGGGCACGCCCAACAAGCTGCTGAAGGTCGTCGAGTAACCCAAGGAGCGAGTCGCTGAGCCGGCGGTCGCCGTGCCCTCCCCCACGGGGCACGGCGGCCGCCTTATGGTGTGCCGATGACCACGAGGTATGCGGCACTCCTGCGCGGGATCAACGTCGGTGGCCACAAGAGGGTCCCGATGGCCGAACTCCGCGAACTGCTGAAGGAACTGGGCCACGGTGACGTGGCCACGTATCTGCAGAGCGGCAACGCCGTCTTCTCCAGCGAGTCGGACGACGAGAAGGCGCTCGGCAGGGCTCTGGAGCGGGCTATCGAGAAGCGCTTCGGCTTCGCCGTCGACACTCTGGTGCGCAGCCACGAGTATCTGAGAGCGGTGGCCGACGACTGCCCCTTCCCGGCCGCCTCGCTGGAGGGCAAGCAGCTGCATGTCACGTACTTCTCGGAGCCGGTCGGCCCCGAGCGGCTCGCGTCGATCGACCCGGCGGCATTTGTGCCGGAGGAGTTCCGGCTCGGCGACCGCGCGCTGTATCTGTACGCGCCGAACGGCCTCGGCCGCTCCAAACTCGCGGAGGCGCTGGGAAGGCCGAGCCTGTTCAAGGGCATCGTCGCGACCAGCCGCAACTGGAACACCGTGGTGAAACTGGTGGAGCTGACCCGTGACTGACCCCACGGAAGCCGTCAGCGCCGCCATGGAGGCGGAACTGAGCCTCCTCGACCCGGCGGTGCGCCTGTCGCCCAAGCGGCTGGCCGGCCTGCTCCACCCGGACTACCGGGAGTTCGGCACCTCGGGCCGGATCTGGGACCGCGACTCGATCATCGCGGCCGTCACCGGGCTGGACTCACCATCGCCGCGGCCGGTCACCACATCAGGTATGAAGGGCGCCCAGCTCGCGCCCGATGTGGTGCATCTGACCTTCGACACCGACTCGGGCACGCATCGGGCCCACCGCAGCTCCCTGTGGCGGCTGACGATGGACGGCTGGCTGCTCTATTTCCACCAGGGCACGCGGTTCACGGGCGAGGCCGGCATCATCCAAGGGCTCTGACGTCCTCATCGGTGAGCCGGACCGACGCCGCCCGCAGGTTCTCCTCCAGATGTCCGACGCAACCGGTGCCCGGCGTCGGACACAGCACAGGCGAACGGTGCAGCAGCCAGGCCGGCGCGATCTGCCCCCTGCTCGTACCCGGGCCCGGTCAGCTGGACCGTACCCACGTCTCGTACACATGTGCTCCACGGCGGCGAGGCGACCGCGCTGTCGCGTTCTTTCAAGACCGGCCGGGACTCCCGGGCATAGCTTCCCGGGCATGAACAGCATCCACTCGCACCTGACCGTCTGCGCCGCCGAAGCGGCCCGCGTAGCCCGCGGCGTCCGCGCCGAGTCGCTGTCCGAGCCCTCCGTCTGCGCGGACTGGAAGGTCTGGGACCTCGTCAACCACCTCGTCCTGTACTCCTCGCACGGCCTGGAGCACCGCGCGCTGCGCAAGCAGCTCCCCGAAGAGCTCACACAGCACGACTTCACCGCGGACTCCGACTGGGCACGGCAGTACGCCACCCAGCTCGACCGTGCCCTCGCCGCCTGGCGGGACCCGGCGGCCTGGGAGGGCGAGGTGGACCTCGGCTTCACGAGGATGCCGGCCTCCGAGATCGCCTCGCTCATCGTCAAGGAACTCGCCCTGCACGGCTGGGATCTGGCCCGCTCCACGGGCCAGGACTTCAAGGTTCCTGACGAGACGGGCGAGTTCGTCCTCGCTGTCGTCGACGAACACGCCGAGGTCTATCGCCAGTACGACGGCTTCGCGGACCCGGTGGCGACGGCGGACGGCGCGACCGCCTTCGAACGGGCCCTGGCGAGGAGCGGCCGCGACCCCAAGGGCGCCGACCCGAAGGCCTGGGCCTAGGCGCCTAGGCCGACGCCGCGACGAGCGTCCGCGTCCGCGCCTCGTCGTAGCGCTCCAGCAGCAGCCGCGCCAGCTCAGGGGCGGGACCGAGGACATCGGCCAGTACATCGGCGTCCCGGGCGCCCTGAGCGATGCGGTCCGGGAGGCGGCCCGGCGCGATGACGTAAGGGGCCACCGCCACCCGCTCGCAGCCCTCGGCCCGCAGTTGCCGCACGGCGTCCTCGGTGCGAGGAAGAGATGCGGAGGCGAACGCAGGCCGCACGGCGCACCAACCGGTGTGCCGCAGCTCCCGCGCGATTTCAGCGATCACTGCGATCGCCTCCGGGTCTGTGGAGCCCGCCGAGGCCAGGACCAGCCCCGTCGAGCGCTTCTGGGCCGGGCCGAGCCCGGCCTCGTACAGCCGCCGCTCCAGCGCGGACAGGAGAAGCGGGGACGGGCCGAGCACCTTGGCCTGATGGATACGCAGGACCGGGGGAGCGGCCCGCAGCACCGCGGGGATGTCGGCCTTGGCGTGGAAGGCGCGGGTCAGCAGCAGCGGCAGCGCCACCACGTCCCGTACCCCCTCGGCCGCAAGACGCTCCAGCACCCTCGGCACGGACGGCGCGTTGAAGTCCAGGAAGCCCCTCTCCACGCGCAGCCCCGGCCGCAGCGACCGGGCACGCTCCACCAGGGCGTGCACGGTCGCTGCGTGCCGCGGGTCGCGGCTGCCGTGGGCGATGACGAGGAGGACGGGGTTGTGCATGAGGTGGCTCAGTTCTTGACCAGGAGTCCGCGACTGCGCAGGACGCGTCGCTCCAGCGGGGCGAAGAGGAGCAGCTCGATTCCGATGCCGACGACGAGGATCAGCAGGATCGCGCTGAGGACCCAGGACATGTCCTGGAGTTCGCGGCCCTGTTCCAGCAGCTGCCCGAGCCCCACGCCCAGATCGGCGGCGTTGACGATGAGTTCGGCGGCCATCAGCGAGCGCCAGGAGAACGCCCAGCCCTGCTTGAGGCCCGCGATGTACCCGGGCAGCGCGGCGGGGAGCAGCACATGGCGTACGCCCTGGATTCCGGTCGCACCGATCACCCGTCCCGCCCGGAGGTACAGCGGCGGGATCTGGTCGACACCCGAGACGAGGCCGTTGGCGATCGACGGCACGGCACCGAGCAGCACGACGGCGTAGATCGTGGCGTCGGTCAGGCCGAACCAGATGATCGCGGCAGGCACCCAGGCGACGGACGGCAAGGACTGCAGGCCGGACAGGATCGGCCCGATCGCGGCCCGTACGACCCTCACCCTGGCCACGATCAGCCCCAGCGGCGTGCCGACCGCGACGGAGATGAGGAAACCGAGCGCGCCGCGGGACAGGCTCGTCCACACATAGCCGAGGAGTGTGCCGTCGAGCCACTTGTCCTGGAGCGTGCGGCCCACATCCGCCGGGCTCGGGAGCAGATAGTGCTCCTTCACCTCGAAGTGGTAGGCGAGCTGCCAGGCCACCAGCACGATCGCGATGGCCACGATCGGCGGTACGGCCTTGGACAGCAGCGTCTTGCCCAGCGGCACACGCTGGGTGGCCTGTGTGTCCAGGGCGTCGAGCCCCGCCTCCAGACCGGCGAGCTGGTCGGGTTCGGTGTCGGTCGGCTGCTGCTTCATGTCAGTGCTGGCCATGTCGGCGGATCTCCCCCCGGAGCTGTTCAGTGATCTCGACGGAGAGATCGGCGACTGCGGAATCCTCGATTCGGCGGGGGTGCGGGATGCCGACCTCCCATTCGCGGGCGATGCGGCCCGGGCGGGACGAGAGCAGTACGACCCGCTGCGCGAGCCGGACTGCCTCACGCACGTTGTGGGTGACGAAGAGGACGGACAGGTTCGTCTCCCGCCAGATGCGGGTCAGTTCGTCGTGCAGGACGTCACGGGTGATGGCGTCGAGTGCCGCGAACGGCTCGTCCATCAGCAGCAGCTGACTGGCCTGCGCAATTGCGCGGGCCATGGCCACACGCTGGCGCATGCCGCCCGAAAGCTCGTGCACCCGCTTGCCGTACGCGCCCTTGAGGCGTACGAGCTCCAGCAGCCGTTCGGCCTCGGTCCGCCGCTCCGCCTTCGGCAGACCGCGCATCTTCAGTGCGAGTTCGATGTTCTTCCCGGCGGTGAGCCAGGGGAACAGCGCGTGCTCCTGGAACATCAGGGCCGGACGGCCGCCGGGGACGTCGATCTCCCCGGCGGACGGCCGGTCGAGCCCCGCGACCAGGTTGAGCAGGGTCGACTTTCCGCAACCGGAGGCCCCCAGGAGGGTGACGAACTCGCCGGGTGCGACATCGATGCTGATGTCGTCCAGTACGAGCTGCTGGGCGCCCGGACGGCCGAAGGACTTGGAGACATGGGTGATACGCGCGGCGTATGACACCGCGATCTCGTCGTCGACGGCCTTGGTGAGCGTGCTGGCCATGAGCGTCACCTCCTGAGAGCGTGCGGTTGCTTGCTTACTTGGCGCCGAGACCGGCGTCGTCGACCTCGGGCTGTCCGGCAGCCTTCAGCACCTTGTTGAGCAGGCGCAGGTCGTAGATGCCGTCCAGGGCCGGCTCCTTCAGCAGCCCCGCCTTGACCGCGTGGTCGGCCTCACTGCGCAGCGTGGAGGCCAGCGGGTCGTTGAGGATGTCGACGTTCTTGAACGCGGGGTCGAGGACCTCGGCCGGCAGCGCCTTGCCCGTCTCCTTCTCCAGTGCGGCGTTGACCGCCTTCTTGGCGTCCTCGGGATTGGCCTTGATCCAGGCGTTGGTCTTGACCGAGCCGCGCAGCACGGCCTCGACGACGTCCGGGTGCTCCTTGAGGAACTTCTGGGAGACGATCAGGTTCGTGATGACGAACTTCTTGTCCGGCCAGAGGGTCTTCTCGTCGAGCAGGACCTTGCCGCCCTCGGCGACCAGCTTGGAGGCGGTGGGCTCGGGGACCCAGGCGCCGTCGATGTCGCCCGACTTGAAGGCGACCGGGGTCACCTTGTTGTCCGTACGGGCGATGGAGACGTCGCCCTTGCCGGACGTCGCGTCGACCTTGTAGCCCTTCTCGGCCAGGTAGTTGAGAAGCGCGACATCCTGGGTGTTGCCGAGCTGCGGCGTCGCGATCTTCTTGCCCTTGAGATCGTCCAGGGACTTGATCTTCTTCGGGTTCACGACGAGCGAGACACCGCCGGAGGCGGAGCCGCCGATGATGCGCAGGCTCTTGCCCTTGGACTTGGTGTAGCCGTTGATCGAGGGCGAGGGGCCGATCCAGCCGATGTCGATGGCACCGGAGTTGAGCGCCTCGATCTCGGCGGGGCCGGCGTTGAAGACGGCGGGCTTGACGGTCGTGCCGCCGAGCTCCTTCTGGATCAGGCCGTCCTTGCCCAGACCGACCAGGGCGGTGGCGTGCGTGACGTTGGCGAAGTAGCCGATCTTCACTTCGGAGGCCGAGAGCTTCTTGGCGTCCGCGTTGGCGGCCGGGGCGGCGTCGTCGTCCTTCTTGGCCTCGGAGCCGTAGCCGCAGGCGGTGAGCGCCACGGCGAGCAGCGGCAGGGCGGCGGCAGCGGCGAGACTGCGGCGCAGGGTCGTACGGGTGGCAGGCACGGGAGGCATTTCCTCTCGGAGGCCCGGTTCTTACGTCACGTCGGACGCGGCCGGGATGTCGGCGGTCTTCGTTTGTGCAGGGCGCGGGGGGTGAGGGCGCGCAGGCAGTGCGCGTACGTCATCGCGCACATCGCGCCACCCCGCCCGTGCCCGCGCCGAGGGCGCCGCTGCCGACGCGGCCGCCCTCCTTCGCGAACGTCGCGTAGAAGTCCGTGGTCATCAGAAGTCCCAGCCCTCGTCGTCGGCCTCGTCCTTGACCGGCTCGGGGCTGGCGAAGGACTCGCCGACCATGCCCGCGGTGAGCGTGGTGCCGTCGGCCGGGTCGATCAGGATGAACGAGCCGGTGCGGCGGGAGTCGGCGTACGAGTCGAGCGGCAGCGGCTCGGCGGTACGGATCTTGACGCGGCCGATGTCGTTGGCGACCAGCTGCCCGGGGTGCGGGTGCAGGGACAGGTCGTCGAGGGTCAGCCGGGACGGGATGTCCTTGACGATCGCCTTGACCGTGCGGGTGCCGTGCTTGAGCAGCACCCGGTGGCCGACGGTGAGCGGCTGGTCGGCGACGTGGCAGACGGTCGCCTCGACGTCCTGGGTGGTCGGGGGCGCGTCCTTGCTCGGCACGATCAGGTCGCCGCGCGAGATGTCGATGTCGTCCTCGAGCAGGAGGGTCACCGACTGCGGGGTCCAGGCGACGTCGACCCGCTTGCCCAGCAGGTCGATCCCGGCGAGCTTCGTCGTGCGGCCGGACGGCAGCACGGTCACGCTCTCGCCGACCCGGAACGTACCGGCCGCGATCTGACCTGCGTATCCCCGGTAGTCGGGGTGCTCGGCGGTCTGCGGGCGGATCACGTACTGCACGGGAAAGCGCGCGTGGCAGTGGGCCAGGTCGTGGCTGACCGGCACGGTCTCCAGGTGCTCCAGGACCGTGGGGCCGCCGTACCAGTCCATGTTCGCGGAGGCGTCCACCACGTTGTCACCGGCGAGCGCCGAGATCGGGATCGCGGTGATCTCAGGGACGCCGAGCTCGGAGGCGTACGCCGTGAACTCCTCGGCGATCGCGGCGAAGACGGACTCCTTGTAGTCGACGAGGTCCATCTTGTTGACGGCGAGGACGACGTGCGGGACGCGCAGCAGTGCGGCGACGGCGGCGTGGCGGCGGGTCTGCTCGATGACACCGTTGCGGGCGTCCACGAGGACTACGGCCAGGTCGGCGGTCGAGGCGCCGGTGACCATGTTCCGCGTGTACTGCACGTGGCCGGGGGTGTCGGCGAGGATGAACCGGCGGCGCGCGGTCGCGAAGTACCGGTACGCCACGTCGATGGTGATGCCCTGCTCGCGCTCTGCGCGCAGGCCGTCGGTGAGGAGGGCGAGGTCGGGGGCGTCCTGGCCGCGGCTCTGGGAGACACGCTCGACGGCCTCCAGCTGGTCGGTCAGGACCGACTTGGAGTCGTGCAGCAGCCGCCCGACAAGGGTGGACTTGCCGTCGTCGACAGAGCCCGCGGTGGCGAAGCGCAGCAGGGTGGTCGCCGACAACTGCTCGACCGACAGCGGCTCGGTGGGTTCGGTGGTGCTCGTCATGACTAGAAGTACCCCTCGCGCTTGCGGTCTTCCATCGCGGCCTCGGACATCTTGTCGTCGGCGCGGGTTGCGCCTCGCTCGGTGAGACGCGAGGCGGCGATCTCGGCGATGACGGCGTCCAGCGTGGTCGCGTCGGAGTCGACGGCGCCCGTGCAGGACATGTCGCCGACCGTGCGGTAGCGGACGAGCCGTTTTTCGACGACCTCGTTCTCGCGCGGGCCGCCCCACTCACCGGCGGTCAGCCACATGCTGGACCGCTTGAAGACCTCACGCTCGTGCGCGAAGTAGATCTCCGGCAGCTCGATGTTCTCGCGGGCGATGTACTGCCAGACGTCCAGCTCGGTCCAGTTGGACAGCGGGAAGACGCGCACATGCTCGCCCGGCGCGTGCCGGCCGTTGTAGAGCTGCCACAGCTCCGGGCGCTGGCGGCGCGGGTCCCACTGCGAGAACTCGTCCCGCAGCGAGAACACCCGCTCCTTGGCGCGGGCCTTCTCCTCGTCCCGGCGGCCGCCGCCGAACACCGCGTCGAAGCGGTGGTGCTGGATGGCCTCGGTCAGCGGCACGGTCTGCAGCGGGTTGCGGGTGCCGTCGGGACGCTCGCGCAGCTTTCCGCTGTCGATGTAGTCCTGTACGGAGGCGACATGGAGCCGGAGCCCATGTGCGGCCACCGTACGGTCGCGGTACTCCAGCACCTCGGGGAAATTGTGTCCGGTGTCGACATGCAGCAGCGAGAAGGGGATCGCGGCGGGCGCGAACGCCTTCAGCGCGAGATGCAGCATGACGATCGAGTCCTTGCCGCCGGAGAAGAGAATCACCGGCCGCTCGAACTCGCCCGCCACCTCGCGGAAGATGTGCACCGCCTCGGACTCCAGAGCGTCCAGGTGTGACAGGGCGTACGGGCTGTCGGTGCCTTCGCTCACAACGTTGACGCTGGTCGTCATCCGGCGCACCTTTCGTTCGCTTCTCCGCCCGCGCGGCGCAGAGGCGCGGCTTTCGTCTGAATCTGCGGCCCGGCGGCCGCCCCGCCGCGGTAGCGGCTGATGTCACGGCCGTCGCTCACAGGAGACCCCTCTCGGTGAGCAGCGCATGCAGCGCCGACGCGGACTCCTGAACGCTCTGCTGGTGCGACTCGATCCGCAGATCCGGGTTCTGCGGCTCCTCGTACGGGTCGTCGACACCGGTGAGACCACTGATCTCGCCGGCCGCCTGCTTGGCGTACAGGCCCTTCACATCGCGTACGGAGCAGACCTCCACCGGAGTCGCGACATGCACCTCCACATACGGCGTGCCCTCAGCGGCGTGGCGCTTGCGGACGGCCTCGCGGCTGTCCTCGTACGGGGCGATCACCGGGACCAGCGCCTTGACGCCGTTGGACGCCAGCAGTTCGGCCACGAAGCCGATCCGCTGGACGTTGGTGTGCCGGTCCTCGCGGCTGAAGCCGAGGCCCGCCGAGAGGAACTCGCGGATCTCGTCGCCGTCGAGCACCTCGGTCCGGTGGCCGTCGGCGCGCAGCCGCTCCGCCAGCTCGTAGGCGATGGTGGTCTTGCCGGCGCTCGGCAGCCCGGTGAGCCAGATGGTGGCCCCAGTCACGCGCTTGTCTCCCAGAATCGTCATCCGTGCAGCCCGCATTCGGTCTTGCCCCGCCCGGCCCAGCGGCCGGCCCGGGCGTCCTCGCCCTCCAGCACCCGGCGGGTGCAGGGTGCGCAGCCCACGGAGGCGTAACCGTCCATCAGCAGCGGGTTGGTGAGGACACCGTGCTCGGCGACATAGGCGTCCACGTCGTCCTGCGTCCAGCGGGCGATCGGCGAGATCTTGACCTTCTGCCGCTTCTCGTCCCAGCCGACGACCGGGGTGTTCGCCCGGGTCGGGGACTCGTCACGGCGCAGACCGGTCGCCCATGCGTCGTACGACGTCAGGCCCTCTTCGAGGGGCTTGACCTTGCGCAGGGCGCAGCACAGGTCGGGGTCGCGGTCGTGCAGCTTCGGGCCGTACTCGGCATCCTGCTCGGCCACCGACTGGCGGGGCGTGAGCGTGATGAGGTTGACGTCCATCACGGCCTCGACGGCGTCCCGGGTCCCGATGGTCTCGGGGAAGTGGTAGCCGGTGTCGAGGAAGACGACGTCGACGCCGGGCAGTACACGGGAGGCGAGATGGGCGACCACCGCGTCCTCCATCGATGAGGTGACGCAGAAGCGCGGGCCGAACGTGTCGGCCGCCCACTTCAGGATCTCCAGTGCGGAGGCGTCCTCGAGGTCCCGCCCTGCCTGCTCGGCGAGCTTCCGCAGATCGGTTGCCTGAGTCGTCGTCATATCTCCTGCCCTCCACCGTCGTTGCGCTGAAGTCCGCGGGTCAGCAGCCCGAGGAACTTCAACTGGAAGGCTCGATTGCAGGCTGCGCATTCCCAGGCGCCGTGGCCCTGCTCGTTCGGACGCAGGTCCTCGTCGCCGCAGTACGGGCAGTAGAAGGGCGCGGCACGCTCGCTCACGACAGTGCCTCCTCGGACGCGCGAGCGGCCCAGGTGGCGAAGCGTTCGCCGTCCTCGCGCTGCTCCTGGAAGCGGTTGAGGACCCGCTCGACGTAGTCCGGAAGCTCATCGGCGGTCACCTTCAGACCGCGGACCTTGCGGCCGAAGCCGGGCTCCAGACCGAGCGCGCCGCCCAGGTGCACCTGGTAGCCCTCGACCTGCTCGCCCTTGTCGTCCAGGACCAGCTGGCCCTTGAGACCGATGTCCGCGACCTGGATACGGGCACAGGCGTTGGGGCAGCCGTTGATGTTGATGGTGATCGGCTGGTCGAACTCGGGGATCCGGCGCTCGAGTTCGTCGATCAGCGAGGCGCCGCGCGCCTTCGTCTCGACGATCGCCAGCTTGCAGAACTCGATACCGGTGCAGGCCATCGTGCCCCGGCGGAACGGCGACGGCTTGACCTGAAGGTCCAGCGCCTCGAGACCGGAGACGAGCGAGTCGACCTGTGCCTCGTCGACATCCAGCACGATCATCTTCTGCTCGACGGTGGTGCGCAGCCGGCCCGAGCCGTGCGCGGCCGCCAGCTCGGCGATCTTGGTGAGCGTGGCGCCGTCCACCCGTCCGACACGCGGCGCGAACCCGACGTAGAAACGTCCGTCCTTCTGCCGGTGCACGCCGACGTGGTCGCGCCACTGCTGTACGGGCTGCTCCGGGGCGGGTCCGTCCACCAGCTTGCGCTGGAGGTACTCGTCCTGAAGGACCTGGCGGAACTTCTCCGCGCCCCAGTCGGCGACCAGGAACTTCAGCCGGGCGCGGGTGCGCAGCCGGCGGTAGCCGTAGTCGCGGAAGATCGAGATGACGCCCTCGTAGACGTCGGGCACCTCGTCGAGGGGGACCCAGGCGCCCAGCCGCACACCGATCTTGGGGTTGGTGGAGAGACCGCCGCCGACCCACAGGTCGAAGCCGGGGCCGTGCTCGGGGTGGTTCACGCCGACGAAGGCGATGTCGTTGATCTCGTGCGCGACATCCAGCAGCGGCGACCCGGAGATCGCGGACTTGAACTTGCGCGGCAGGTTGGAGAAGTCCTTGTTGCCGATGATGCGGCGGTGGATCTCGTCGACGGCGGGGGTGCCGTCGATGATCTCGTCCTCGGCGATCCCGGCGACGGGCGAGCCGAGTATGACGCGGGGGGTGTCACCACAGGCCTCGGTCGTCGAGAGACCGACCTCTTCGAGCCGCCGCCAGATCTCCGGGACGTCCTCGATCCGGATCCAGTGGTACTGGACGTTCTGCCGGTCGGTGATGTCGGCGGTGCCGCGCGCGAACTCCTGCGAGATCTCGCCGATGACCCGCAGCTGCTCGGTGGTCAGCCGGCCACCGTCGATGCGGACGCGCAGCATGAAGTACTTGTCGTCCAGTTCCTCCGGCTCCAGAATCGCCGTCTTGCCGCCGTCGATACCGGGCTTGCGCTGGGTGTAGAGCCCCCACCAGCGCATCCTGCCGCGCAGGTCGGCGCCGTCGATCGAGTCGAAGCCACGGTGCGCGTAGATCGTCTCAATGCGTGTCCGCACATTGAGACCGTCGTCGTCCTTCTTGGTCTGCTCGTTGGCGTTCAGCGGCGTCATATGGCCAACAGCCCACTGGCCCTCGCCGCGGTGGCGTCCGGCCTTGCGGCGGGGCGTGGCGGGGGCGGGCTTTTCGGTGGCGGCCATGGGTGTACGTCCTTCGAGACTGCAGGAGGGCGGCTCTGAGCTGCACACTCGCGCTGAGGCGCGGCGGTGCGCAGGGGGATTGGGGGGTCCGGAATGCTCGGCTGTGCTGGGCTGTCAGCAGGCCGGACAGATGGCGCTGGACATGCGGCCGAGATCGACGTGTCGCCGACTCACCAAGGCAATTCCAGTTCCAGACATGACGGAAGCGTGTCACGGCGATCCGACGACAGTCCACCGCAATCCATAATGTGGACAACACTGTCCCGCATCGCGAGACAGTGTGTTGTCCGTCACTCAGGTCCGCTTCAGCGGTGGGCGCCGGGCCAGGGTCCGGGAGTGGGAGTCTCGGGCTCCTCTTCCACCTTGGTGTCGAAGAGAGTGAAGCCGCGCCGCAGATAGTTGTCCATCGCGTGCGGGCCGTCCTTGGAGCAGGTGTGCAGCCACACCCGCTTCGTCGGCGGCAGCCCCGGCCAGCGCTCCCCGAGGTCCCAGGCCCTGGCGACTGAGTACGACAGGAGATGACCGCCGATCCGGCGGCCCCGGAAGGAGGGGATCAGCCCGAAGTAGACGATCTCGACGGAGCCCGCGTCCTGTGCCTGAAGCTCCACATAGCCCGCCGGGGTGCCCTTCTCGTACGCCACCCAGGTCTCGGTGCCCGGCCTGGCGAGCTCCTGCTCCCACTGCGCACGGGTCATGCCGAGCCGGTCGTTCCAGTGGATGTCGCCACCGACGGCCGTATAAAGAAACCGGCTGAACTCGGGCGAAGGCACCTCGGCGCGGACGATGCGCAGATTTCCGCCGGGCTCGGCGGCAGGCCGCTGATCCGCGGGCGAGGTCTGTTCCAGGGACCAGGTCGTGACAGTGATGCTCATGAGCCCCAGGGAATCATGACGTCACGATCCGGCCAATGCCGAGCCTCGGTTCCCTCGGCGTCGGGCGCGAGCTGGGGCCGGTGTCCGGGGGCGGGGCCGGCCCTGGCCGGGCAAGGTTCATCGGCACCCGGTGCGGCCAGCCACCGCCGGGTGGCATGCGGCGTGCCCGCACCCGTCGGCGTCAGTCCGCGTCGGTGCGCTTCAGCCCGCGTCAGTCCGCGTCCCCGCGGGCGGTCCGTACCGCCGGGGCCATGGAGTCGGGGAGCAGGTCGTCGGGCCGCTCCGGACGTACCAGCTCCACCTCCACCTCCTCGGTGAAACGGTACGGGCGGTGCGCGAGTACCTGGGCCAGATGACGCCGCAGGCGCGACATCTCGGCCCGTACCGTCACCGTCCGCGTCGGGTCTCCGAAGACGTCCTGCGCCAGTTGCGCGGCGCTGCGCCCGTCCCGGTGCACGGCCAGGACGTACAGCAGCTCGGCATGGCGGGGGCTGAGCTCCTTCACCCAGCTGCCCGCCTCGCCCGACACCGTGAGCGACGGGGACCGCTGCCCGCTCAGATCGAGCACGACGCGGGTCGCGACCGCGGAGTGCTCCGTCACCCGCAGCAGCCAGCCGCCGGGCAGCGGCTCGGCCGTGCACATGCCGAGCGCCGGCAGCCAGAGCCGGCCGGAGCCGATGGACTTCGGCAGTGCAAGACGCCCGGGCGGCTGCATGCCGATCACCGCGGCCGGCCAGCCGTTCACATCCACCGCCAGCGCCTGGCCGGTCAGCCGGCCGAGCAGCGGCGACGCCACGCTGCGCAGCCTGTCGAGCGCCGCGAAGTGCCGGTTGCGCAGCTCGGCCTCGGCGAGCCGGGTGACCGACGTGACGAGCGTGAGCGTCGCCGGGTGCATCGCCGAGAGCGGCCCGCTGACATCGACAACCCCGATCAGCCGCCCGTCGCGAGGATCCGTGACCGGGGCCCCGGCACAGGTCCAGGTGTGATGGCTGGAGACGAAATGCTCGGCGGAGTGCACCTGCACCGGCCGCCGGGACACCAGCGGAGTGCCCACGCCGTTCGTGCCGACCTGGCCCTCGTTCCAGTCGGCGCCGAGTACGAAGCCGTGCGAGTCGCCCTTCCGCAGCACGCTCGACTTGCCCTCGCGCCACAGCAGCCGCCCCTCGGGGTCCGCCACCACCATGATGTGCTGCGCCGAATCCGCGATCGAGACCAGGCCGTCCCGCAGCACGGGCAGCAGCTCCCGCAGCGGCGAGGCGTGCCTGCGGCGCTCTATCTCCTCCAGCGGCAGCAGCCCTGCCCTGCGGTCCCGGTCCGGATCCATACCGCCGCGCAGCATCCGCTGCCACGACTCCTCGATGTCCGCGCGCGGGCCGACCCGCGAACGGCGGCCGCTGAGCGCCGCATCCCGTACCCCCTTCAGCAGTCGGGTTGCCTCCGCGGTGTCCATGGCGGCGAGCCTGGCCATGTCGAGCGTTGTGTTCTGCACTGGGGTCCTCCTGGCGACGCCAGCGTCCAAAGCGGGGGGGCTGGCTCAATCCTGCCCCTCTCCGCCTGCCTTGCGTGGTGATACGGCAGACAAGGCTGCAACCCTTTGCAACCCTCGCGAACGCGTGTGCGTGTGTACGAAAGTGACGGTGCGCCGGTTCGCCGGTGAGTCATGCACCGCACTGCCCGCACTCCGGGGTGCATGACGGAGAGCGGGGTGGTGCCGTGTCGGCGCAGCACCACCCCGACATTCATCCAGGGGCCTCGGACAGGGGTCGGGCGGGGGTCTCAGACAGGGGTGTCAGACCACCGCCCGCGCCCGCTCCACGACCGACGCCAGATCGAGCGTGTCCGGCAGCGTCCCGAAGGCCGTGCCCCAGTCACGCCCCAGCCGTGACGCACAGAACGCGTCCGCGACCTCCGGCGGCGCCCAGCGCACCAGCAGCGAGCCCTGCAGCACCAGTGCCATCCGCTCCACCAGCCGGCGCGCCCGCGCCTCGACGCCGTTCAGATCGGCCAGCTCGGTCAGCAGGTCCTTGATCGCCCCGTCCAGCCGGTGATCGGCGCCACGGGCCTTGCCGACCTCCTGGAGGAAGGCGTTCAGCGCCTGCGGCTCCCTCTGGAGCGCGCGCAGGACATCCAGCGCCTGGACATTGCCCGAGCCCTCCCAGATCGAGTTGAGCGGCGACTCGCGCAGCAGTCGCGGCAGCCCCGACTCCTCGACGTAGCCATTGCCGCCCAGACACTCCAGGGCCTCCGCCACCGTCGGCGTACACCGTTTGGTCACCCAGTACTTGGCGGCGGGCACCGCGAGACGCAGAAAGGCCCGCTCCTCCTCCGTATCCGCGTCGTACGCGGCGGCGAGCCGCAGCCCCAGTGTCGTGGCCGCCTCCGACTCCAGCGCCAGATCGGCCAGTACGTTGCGCATCAACGGCTTGTCGATCAGCAGCCCGCCGAACGCGCTGCGGTACGCACTGTGGTGGATCGCCTGCGCCACCGACTGGCGCATCAGCGCGGCCGACCCGATGACACAGTCCAGCCGGGTCGCCGCCACCATCTCGATGATGGTGCGCACCCCGCGCCCCTCGTCGCCGACCCGGCGCGCCCACGTCCCGTCGAACTCCACCTCGCTCGACGCGTTCGACTTGTTGCCCAGCTTGTCCTTCAGCCGCTGGATCCGGAACACGTTCCTGGTCTCGTCCTCAAGCACCCGCGGCACCAGGAAACAGGTCAATCCTCCGGCCGCCTGGGCGAGTACCAGAAAACCGTCACTCATCGGAGCGGAACAGAACCACTTGTGACCGGTGAGCAGATACTCCCCGTGCCCGGCGAGCGGCTCGGCCCGCGTCGTGTTCGCCCTGACGTCGCTGCCGCCCTGCTTCTCCGTCATCCCCATCCCGAACAGGGACCCCGCCTTCGCCGCGGCGGGCCGCAGCCCCTCCTCGTACACCTGAGAGGTCAGCCGCGGCTCCCACTCGGCCGCCAGCGCCGGGTCCGTACGCAGCGCGGGTACCGAGGCGTGCGTCATCGAGACCGGACAGCCGTGCCCGGCCTCCGCCTGCGTCCAGAGCAGGAACCCGGCCGCACGCCGCACATGGCCGGCCGGCCGGCCCCAGGCGTTGGTCAGCCCGGAGGTGACGGCCTTGCCGAGGAGCCGGTGCCAGGCCGGATGGAAGTCCACCTCGTCGATCCGGTTGCCGTAGCGGTCGTGGGTCTTGAGTTTCGGCGGATTCTCATTGGCCTGCGTGCCCCACTCCTGGGCCTGGGCGGAGCCTGCGGTGGTGCCGAGTCCGGCGAGCTCCTCCTGTGCCTCGTCGAGGAGTTCGGGCGCGACGTGCCGCTCCACGGCCTCCGTCAGGGCCCGGTCGCTGGAGTAGACGTCGTACCCCACCAGGGGCGGAGCCTGGTTGGTCACTGTGTGGGTGGTAGCTGCCATGCCGATACGGTAAGGAGGTGCAGGCAGCAAATGAAACACCCGAGCGGCCATCGGGCCGACTCCACCGGGCCCGAGTCCTCTACCGCAACGTCTCCAAGCGGAAGATGGCATGGCTGCTGCTGAAGGACACGGTCAACTCCGCCATCGAGTACCGCATCCTGGGCCTCGCGGCCGAGGCGGCGTTCTTCACGCTGCTGTCGCTGCCGCCGCTGCTCCTCGGCATGATCGGCCTCCTCGGATATGTCGACGGCTGGACGAACACCAACACCGTCGCCTCCATCGAGGAGAACATCCTCAACGCCGCCCGCACGGTCCTGTCCGACCGAGGCGTCCACGACATCGCCGAACCGCTCCTGACGGACGTCACCAAGGGCAAGCGGCCCGAGCTCATCTCCATCGGCTTCGCCATCGCGCTCTGGTCGGGATCGCGGGCGGTGAACGTCTTCATCGACACCATCACCGTGATGTACGGGCTCGACGGGCAGCGGGGCATCGTCAAGACCCGGCTGCTCGCCTTCCTCCTCTACATCGTCGCGCTGCTGATCGGCGCGGTGGTGCTGCCGCTGGCGGTGGTCGGTCCCGACCGGGTGGTGGAGTTGCTTCCCTGGGGTACGGAAGTCGTCGCCGTCCTGTACTGGCCGGTCGTGATCCTGCTCTCGATCGCCTTCCTGACCACGCTGTACCACGTGTCGGTCCCGGTGCGGTCGCCGTGGATCGAGGACGTGCCGGGCGCGCTGGTGGCGCTCGGCATGTGGGTCCTCGGCAGCTTCCTGCTGCGCATCTACCTCACCAGCACGGTCGAGGGCCCGACGATCTACGGCTCCCTCGCCGCGCCCATCGCCGTCCTGTTGTGGATCGGGATCTCCGCCTTCGCGGTCCTGGTGGGCGCGGCGGTCAACGCCGCGATCGACCGCGTGTGGCCGTCGGTGGCCACGGCGGCGGCACGCGCGGCGAACGAGCGCGCGCGGGCCGCACATGCGGCGCAGCTCCTGGCACGGACCGAGGCGGTCAGGGTCTTCGGGGAAGGCGAGTCCGAGGACGAGGAGGGCGGGGACATGCCGTCGGAGTTCCCGGAGCGGTGGTCGCGCTTCCTGCCGCCGGACGATGTGAAGTCGAGGCTGCACACGGGGCGGGAGCAGGGCAAGGAGACGAAGGAGTAGGGGGCGGGGGAAGAGCCGGCGCGGGGTAGGCAATCCGGATCCATGCCCGGGGCGTACGGGAGCGATTAGCCTCGATGTCATGTACGAGGAACGGGCGTCGCGTCTCGAAGGCGCCGTCGTCTGGCCCCGGACGGAGGACGCCACGGCCGCCCGTACAGGTGCGGTACGCCCGGTCCTGCCCGACGGCTGTATGGATCTGCTCTGGGCCGACGGCCGCCTCCTCGTGGCGGGACCGGACACTCATGGGTACGTCCCCGACGTGTGGCGCGTGCGGTACGTGGGGGTGCGTTTCGCGCCCGGCACCGCGCCCGCCTTCCTCGGCGTACCGGCGTACGAGCTGCGTGACCGGCGGGTGGACCTTTCCGATCTGTGGGGCGCGGCCGAGGCGCGCCGCCTCACCGAGCGGATCGACGAGGCCGCGGACCGGGCGGCGGGACTGGAGGCCGTGGCGCTGCACAGGGCGGCGGCGGCCGGACCGCCGGACCCGCTGCTGGCCGAGGTGGTCCGCCGTCTGGACGCGGGCGGCACGGTCGCAGGCGCGGCCGACGCGGTCGGCGTCGGCGCCCGTCAGCTGCACCGCCGTTCCCTGGACGCCTTCGGCTACGGGCCCAAGACGCTGGCCCGGGTGCTGCGCCTGCAGCGGGCGCTGACGCTCGTACGGGACGGTGTGCCGTACGCCGAAGCGGCCCTCGGCGCGGGCTGTGCCGACCAGGCGCATCTCTCCCGTGAAATGCGCGATCTGGCCGGAATCACGCTCGGGACCTATGTGGCGTTGGCGAACAGCGACACGGCGCAGCCGTCGGGGTCCAGGACGAGCGCGTAACGCTGTCCCCAGTCGGCGTCCCAGGGCTCGAGGTGGCCCTTGTATCCGGCGCCGGTCAGCTCGGCGTAAAGGGAGTCCACCTCGGCGGGGCTGTCGCAGAGGAAGGCGAGCCCCACGCGTTCGCCACCGGTGGGCCGGGCCCACTCGGGGTCGAAGGAGCGGATGGTCTCCTCGGTGTCCCAAAGCACGCGCAGCCCGCTGGGAAGCGTGGTCTCGGCGTGGGGCGCGGTGTCGGCGTCGGCGGGGATGTCCAGGCCGAGGCGGCGGTAGAAGGCGAGAGAGGCGGCCATGTCGGCGACGACGAGGCCGATCGCGTCGAGTCGTGGAGTCATGACCTCACCGTAGGCAGGGCCGGGACCTGCGGTCTTGAACGAATCGGACGTCCGGGGTCTTGTACGACCCGGTTCTCGGGGGGCGTCACAGTTTCGTAAGGCGGGCCGGGCCGTGGACCGCGTGCCGTTCAGAGGACACTGGCGGTATGCACAACATTCTGGTCGTCGACGACGATCCGACCGTCGCCGAAGTCGTCACCGGCTATCTGGAACGCGCCGGCTTCACCGTGGACCGGGCCGCCGACGGGCCCCAGGCGCTCCGGATCGCCGCCGACCGCGCGCCGGATCTGGTCGTCCTCGATCTGATGCTGCCGGGCATGGACGGCCTCGAGGTGTGCCGCAGGCTCCGGGCGGGCACGCTCGCCGCCGTACCGGTGATCATGCTGACCGCGCGCGGCGACGAGGACGACCGGATCCTCGGGCTCGAAATCGGGGCGGACGACTATGTGACCAAGCCGTTCAGCCCGCGCGAGCTGGTGCTGCGTGTCGAGTCCGTGCTCCGCAGGGGCGGCGCGGCGGCCGAGCGGCGGACCGGGCCCCGGCTGGCCGCGGCGGGCATCGTGCTCGACCCGGCGGCCCGGCGGGCGACCAAGGATGGGCATGAACTGGGTCTGACCCTGCGGGAGTTCGACCTGCTCGCGCATCTGATGCGGCACCCGGGGCAGGCGATCGGCCGGGAGCGGCTGATGCAGGACGTATGGGGCTGGGAGTTCGGCGATCTGTCCACCGTCACCGTTCATGTACGGCGGCTGCGCGGCAAGATCGAGGACGATCCGGCCAAGCCGCGGCTGATCCAGACGGTGTGGGGTGTGGGCTACCGCTTCGACGTGCCGCAGAGCCGCAGCGCGCTGCCGCGGGAAGAGGCCTGATCACCGTGAGCGACATGCTTCTCATCGCCCTCTTCGCCTTCCTCGGGGCAGGCGCCGTCGGCCTCGTCGGCGCGCTGGTCCTGCGCCTGTTGCGCCATCGGTCCGTTGCCGTCTCCCTCACCGTGGTCGCCGCCGTCGCGGTCACCGCCATGCTCGCCGGGACCCTCGCCGTCGCCCAGGCCATGTTCCTGTCCGCGCACGACCTGACCGTGGTCACCACCGTCGTCGCGATGGCGGCGGTCGTATCGCTCGCCACGGCGCTGCTCCTCGGGCGCTGGGTGGTCGCGCGCAGCCGCGAACTCGCGCTGGCGGCACGTTCGTTCGGCGACGGCGGCGCCTTCGCCGCCCCCGACGGCGCGTCCACCGCCGAACTGGCCGCCCTCAGCCGCGAACTCGCCGCCACCAGCGACCGGCTCGCCGAGTCCCGCGAACGCGAACGCGCCCTGGAGACCTCCCGCCGCGAGCTCGTCGCCTGGATCTCGCACGACCTGCGCACCCCGCTGGCGGGGCTGCGAGCGATGTCCGAGGCCCTGGAGGACGGCGTCGTCCAGGAGCCGGAGCGCTACTTCCGCCAGATCCGTACCGAGGTCGACCGCCTCAACTCCATGGTCGGCGACCTCTTCGAGCTCTCCCGCATCCATGCGGGCACCCTGGCTCTCACCCCGACCCGGATGTCGGTGTACGACCTGGTGGGGGAGGCGCTGGCGGGCGCGGACCCGCTCGCGCGCGAGCACGGCGTACGCCTCGTGGGCGACCGGGTGGAGCCGGTCCCGGTCGAGGTGGACGGCAAGGAGATGACCCGCGTCCTGGCGAACCTTCTGGTCAACGCGATCCGCCGGACGCCTGCCGACGGCACGGTCGCCGTCGCCGCGGAGCGCCGCGAGGACCGGGTGGTCCTCTCCGTCACCGACGGCTGCGGCGGCATCCCCGAGGACGACCTCCCGCGCGTCTTCGACACCGGCTGGCGCGGCACCCAGGCCCGTACGCCCCCGGCAGGCGCGGGTCTTGGCCTCGCCATCGTCCGTGGCATCGTCGAGGCGCACGCCGGGCACGCCGACGTACGCAATGTCACGGGCGGCTGCCGCTTCGAGGTGTCGCTGCCCGCCGCTGCCGCCCAGAGCGGCTGAGAGCGGCTGAGATGGGCTGAGATCACATGCGAGAGCCCGCCGGTGATGCCCCGGCGGGCTCTGGCAGTGGTGGCGCTGTGCGTCAGCTCGCGGCAGCGGTCGTACGCGAGGCCGTGCCCGTCCCCTCGGCCGCCGTGCCCTTTCCTTCGGACGCCGCGACGGCGCCCGAAGGCAGAAGCCGCTCGGCGAGATGGCCGAAGGCCAGCCCGAACAGGGCCCAGAAGGTCACCTGGACGGCAAGCGTGGCCAGCCGGAACTCCCAGATCACGGTGGCCGGGAAGTCCTTCGGAACCTCGTTGAACGACGGCAGGAAGGCGAAGGCAAGACCGGTGGCGACCACGAATGCGGCCGCGGCGGCGGCGGTCGCATTCCAGTTGCCGAGCCGGGGAGCCAGCCGCTTGCCGAGGATCACCGCGGCGACCGCCAGCAGGACGCTGAGCAGGATCATCAGGAAGTACAGCGTTGTCCGTTGGCCGATCGTCTCGGGGTCACCGACGGCAGGCGGGTTCGGCGGGTACTTCAGATACGGCACGACGTACACGCTCAGCAGCGCGCCGAGCGCGACCAGCGCGGCCGTGGCGCGCGGTCCGAACCGGCCGATGCGGCCGAGCGCGACACAGAACGCGAGGGCGGCGATGCCGCCGATCGCGAGGCCGAAGACCAGCACACCGGTGGCGAGGCCGGCCGTGGACTGCATGGCACGGCTGACGAGTTCCTCGCCGCCGTGCTCATGGCTGTGGGACTCCTCGAAGGCGATGGCGGCGTCCACGGGGGACTCGCCGAGCGTGTACGCGACGGCCAGTGCGAAGACACCCGCGATCAGGCCCGCGATCATGCCGCGGACCAGCAGGGCTCTGACGGATATGGAGTTCATGAGTCTTCCCCGGGAGGTATCAGTGGCAGGGGAAGCCGAGCAGGTGGCGTCCGTCGTGGACCCACTCGTGCACGTTTTCACCGGAGATGACGGAGACGGCGCCCTGCTCGGCGCCGACGAAGTAGAGCAGAACCAGCATCAGAATGCCGAAGAAAAGTGCCCACGGGGCGATCGCCTTCAGCGAGATGGGGGTGATGACAGGTGCGGCGGTGGCGGGCGCGGCAGACTGTGCCATGGCAGAACCTCCTGGGGGAACACGCGTCCCGATCGTGGTGCCTCAGACGAAGGTGCTGGGTCTGACTTCCCGCTTTTCCCACAGGGGAACGGGTTCACAGTGGCGCGACCGTGCCGGATTCTCACCGGACTTCCGTCACACCGTCGTCATGTCCACGAGACCGTACCGCCTGCGGGCCCGCACCGCTACGGCGCACGGGGGCACGCGTGGGCGCCTGAACGGCCGTGATGTGCTTGCGTCATGGCCCACTTGGGGAGAGGAACGTACGCGATGACGGTACGGGTGATGTTGATCTCACCTGCGACGACCGCGGCGCTGCGGGAGGTCCGCTTCGAAGGTGACGGCCCGCTGGACGAGGCGGGGGTGCGCCGCGCCCGCGCCGCGGCGGGGGCGTTGCCGCGCGCGGACCGGGTCCTGAGCGGCCCGTCCGCGCGCTGCCGGGAGACGGCGGCGGAGCTGGGCGCGCAGCCGCAGGTCGCGGACGAACTCGGCGACTGGGACATGGGCCGTTGGCGCGGGCGCCGTCTTGAGGAAGTGAGCGCGAGCGAGCCCGAGGCGGTGTCCGCCTGGCTCGGTGACCCGTCGGCCGCGCCGCACGGCGGCGAATCGCTGGTGGCGCTGTGCGCGCGGGTTGGCGACTGGCTGGACTCGCTGGACGCGGGGCGGGTGCTGGCGGTGGTGGAGCCGACGGTGGTCCGGGCGGCGGTGGTGTGGGGCCTGGGCTTGGCGCCGGAGGCGTTCTGGCGCCTGGATGTGGCTCCGCTGACGCTGACGGAGCTGAGCGGGAGGGCGGGACGGTGGAACCTGCGGTGCGGACGGCGGCTGTCACCGGAGCCGGGGCCGCCCCTTCCCTGAACCCGGGGCTCCGCCCGGGACCCCCAACCGGGGCTCCGCCCCCGGCCCCCGCTCCTCGATCGCCGGAGGGGCTTGAAAATCAAGCCCCGTCCGGGGGTCCGGGGCGGAGCCCCGGTTGCAAGCCCGCCGCAGATGTCCACGCGGATGTCGAAGACCGCACACCCACCCGCCCCATCTCGTGAATGATGGCCCCGGCATGCCGCGAACCTTCCCTCCCCCCACCCGCAGCGCGCCCCGCGCCCGGTGGAGCGTGCGGAGCGCTCGAGCCGGTGTGTTCGCCATCGCGAGCGCGGGCCTCGCCGGGGCCGGGCACCATGTCGCCTCGGGCGAACCCGTCCCCTGGCGGCTGCTGTTCCTCGCCGCCGCCACCGCCTTCCTCGGCGCACTGCCCTGGACCGCGCGGCCCCGCTCCCTCGCCGCCGTCGTGAGCGCGACGTGCGCCGCCCAACTGGTCCTCCATGAGGTGCTGGCGCAGGCCGGACCCGACCGGCACGGCGCCCACGGCACCGGCCACCCCATTCCCGGCGAGCACGGCGTACACCCGGGCGCGGCCGTGATGCTCCTCGCTCACACGCTGGCCGCCGTGGCCGTGGCGGTGCTGCTCCAGCAGGCGGACGACCAACTCGACTCGCTCCCACGGCTCCTGGACCAGCTCGCGGCCACCGTCCGCGCCACGGTGGCACGTTGGCTCGGGCGGCTGCGTACGCATCCCCGCCCCGGCCATGACGCCACGCGCGCCGGAGGCCGGCGGCGCAAGGCCGCGGGGATGCCCGCGTATGCCGTCCTCGCGCATGTCATGGTCCGCCGCGGGCCTCCCGGTCATGGGCAGTTGCCGTCCCACCCATGACCGTTCGCTTCGAGGAGTTGACCCACGACCATGCCTACCTTCCCCCTGCGCGCCGCCACCCGGCGGACAGCGTTCGCGGCCACCGCGGCCCTCGCCACCGTGCTCGCCGTCGCCGGACCGGCCGCGGCCCACGTCGAGGTGAATGCCTCCGACCCCCGCGCCCTGGCGAAGAACGTGACCCTGACGTTCACCTCCGAGGCCGAGTCGGACACCGCCGGCATCGCCAAGCTCCAGATCGTCCTGCCCGCGGGCATCACCCCGGACGCGGTGAGCCTGAAGGAGGCTCCGGCGGGCTGGAAGCTGACGCCGTCCAAGGGCGGCTACACCGTCGGCGGCAAGGCGCTGGCCACCGGCACGGATGCCGTGCACAGCATTACGGTCACGCAGCTGCCCGATGCCAAGTCGCTCGCTTTCAAGACCATTGAGACCTACGGCGACGGCAAGATCGACCGCTGGATCGAGCTCCCCAGCGGCGGCGCGGAGCCGGAGAACCCGGCTCCGGTCCTGACCCTGAAGCCCGCGGCCCCGGGCGCGACCGCGAGCACGGCCGCGCCCTCCCCCTCATCGACTCCCCCTCCGCCGAAGGCCGCCCCGGCGCCGAGCCCGAAGACGGCCGAGAAGGCCGAGAAGGACGACGACGCCGGCAGCGGGGTCGTGATCGCGGTCGTCGCCGTGGTGGTCGTCGCCGCGGGCTTCACCGTGTGGTGGTTCAAGCGCCGCGCGGGCACCGGCTCCGCCTGACGTGCAGAAACGGGGGCCGGGCGCGGCACACTCCATGCCCGGCCCTCTGCTACGGCAGCGGCTGTTCCGTCCAGATGACCTTGCCGTCGGACGTGTACCGGGTGCCCCAGCGTTCCGCGAACTGCGCGACCAGGAACAGGCCCCGGCCTCCCTCGTCCGTGATCGCCGCCTGGCGCAGATGCGGTGATGTGCTGCTGTGGTCCGAGACCTCGCAGATCAGGCTGCGGTCACGGATCAGCCGTACGCGGATCGGGCCCGTGGCGTACCGGATCGCGTTGGTGACCAGCTCGCTGAGGATCAGCTCCGTCGTGAACGCCTCTTCGTCCAGGCCCCACTCGGCCAGCGTGGCGGTCACGGCCGCCCGGACCTGGCCCACCGCCGACGGGTCCGACGGCACCTCCCATTCGGCCACCCGGCCGGAGTCGAGTATCTGTGTACGGCCCACGAGCAGCGCGATGTCGTCGCGCGGGTTGTCCGGCAGGAGCGCCTTGAGGACCGCCTCGCAGGTTTCCTCCGGGGTCCGGTCGGCGTTGTCCGCCAGAGTGTCGCGGAGCAGCGCCAGACCGTCGTCTATGTCGCGGTCGCGGTCCTCGACGAGTCCGTCCGTGTACAGGACCAGACGGCTGTCCTCGGCCAGGTGCATGTCGAGGGTCTCGAAGGGCAGCCCGCCGAGTCCCAGCGGCGGGCCGCCGGGCACATCGGCGAAGACCGCGGCGCCATCCGACTGGACGATCACCGGAGGGAGGTGGCCGGCCCGCGCCATCGAGCAGCGGCCGCTGACCGGGTCGTAGATCGCGTAGAGGCAGGTCGCCCCGGTCACTCCCGCGTCCGTGGCTTCCCAGCCGTCGTCCGCCTCGTCCTGGTCGATGCGGGTGACCAGCTCGTCGAGGTGCCACAGCAGCTCGTCGGGCGGCAGATCCAGGCTGGAGAAGTTGTGGACCGCGGTGCGCAGCCGGCCCATGGTCGCCGCGGCGTGCAGACCGTGGCCCACGACATCGCCGACCACCAGCGCCACCCGCGCGCCCGGCAGCGGGATGATGTCGAACCAGTCCCCGCCGACGCCGCCGAGACCGCCCAGAACGGCCTGCGCGGGCCGGTAGCGGTAGGCGACGTCGATGGCGCTCTGCTCGGGCAGGACGCGCGGCAGCAGGCTGCGCTGCAGGGTCACCGCCATGGTGTGCTCGCGGGTGTACCGGCGGGCGTTGTCGACGCTCACGGCCGCCCGGGCGACCAGCTCCTCCGCGAGCGACAGGTCCTCCTCGTCGAACGGCTCGGGCTTCTGGGCGCGCCAGAACATCGCCACGCCCAGAATCACGCCACGCGCCCTCAGCGGCACGGCGATCATCGAGTGGATTCCGTGCTCGACGAGTCTGCGGGCCCGCTTCGGGTCCTGCTCCTGCCAGCCGGAGAAGGCGGCCAGATCCGGCTCCAGGACCGCCTCGCCATTGCCGATGCCGAAGGTCAGCCGGGTGGACGGCGCAAAGCGGATCAGCTTGCCCAGCGGGTAGAGCGCGGTGTCCTCCCGCAGACCGCTGAAGGCCATACGGCGCATCTCCGGGACGGCGTCCAAGGTCGGCGTCGGCTCCTCGCCCCGCAGCACCGCCTCCACCAGGTCGACGGTGACGAAGTCGGCGAACCGCGCTGCGGCGAACTCCGCCAGCTCCTCGCAGGTGCGCACCACATCGAGGGTGGTGCCGATCTCGGTGCCCGCGTCGTAGAGCAGCTTCAGCCGCGCCCGCGCCACATCCGCCCTGCCGCTCACTGCCTGCAGCTCGGTGGTGTCCCGCAGCGTCGCCACGCTGCCCGGCGGCCCGCCGTCCTGGTCGGTCGGACGCTGGTTCACGGCGAGCAGCCGGTCCCCGACCAGGTGCACCTCGTCGGTGACGACCCGTCCGGAGGCCATCAGCCGGGCCGTGGCCGGGTCGAGACCGAGATCGGTGACCGCGGTGCCTTCCACGTCCGCCGGCAGGTTCAGCAGCCTGCGCGCCTCGTCGTTGGCGAGCAGCAGCCGCCCGTCGCCGCCGACGATGAGCACGCCTTCCCGTACGGCGTGGAGCACCGCGTCGTGGTGCTCGTACATCCGGGTCATCTCGGCGGGGCCGAGTCCGTGGGTCTGGCGGCGCAGCCGCCGGCTCACCAGCGCCGTGCCTCCCGTGGTGACCAGCAGCACTGCCCCGGCGGCGCCGAACAGCAGCGGGAACTGGTCCTGGGCGACGCCGCTGACATGCTCGATGGTGATCCCGGCGGACACCAGGCCGACCACATCCCCGTTGCGGCCGATGACCGGCACGACGGCCTGCACGAGCGGCCCGATCGTCCCGTTGATCTTCTCGGTGACGATGCCGCCGCCCAGCGCGGGCTGCACATTGCCGACGAACTTCTTGCCGATGCGGTCGGGCTTGGGGTGGGTGTAGCGGATTGAATCGGTGTTGAGGACGACGATGAAGTCGACCTCGGAGCGTTTGCGGGCCTCTTCGGCGAGTGGCTGGAGCACCACGGTCGGGTTGGGACTCTTCAGTGCGGCCTCGATGCCGGGCGCATGGGCGAAGGTCTGGGCCACGGCGACCGACCGGTTGCGGGCCTCGCGCTCGCTGTCGGCCCGGGACTGCAGCACAAGGGCCACCATGGCGGCGGCGACCAGCAACACCACGATCGCCACCTGCAGGAGAAAGACCTGACCTGCGACAGTTCGCATCCTCAGAACCGAGCGCGGGCGGCCGTAGCGTGCGGCCATGTCCTCTTTCTACACCTCCCGCATACGCAGAGCTATCTGCGCACCGTAGAGCGCGGACGGCGCATGCGCGACGCGTTCGCGACAACTTTCGTCGCCGGGCCGGGTGTATTCCCCACATGAATGAGTCCCCTGCACCGCCTGGACGGCGCAGGGGACTCACGAAACCGGCTCCCGGAACCGGGTCTGGAAACGCGGGCTCAGAACGGGCTCAGGCCAGACGCAGCACCGTGCTCAGGACCTCGTGGAGCTCCCGCTCGGGATCGGCCACGGCCTCCTGCGACCGCCACGCCACAAAGCCGTCCGGACGCACCAGCAGCGCGCCGTCGGCCGTCGTGCCGTGCAGCTCGGCCCAGTCGACGTCGCCTTCGGGGACCAGATCGGCGTCGCGGCCCGTACCGATCGCGTATGCGTCCACTCGTACAGACAGCCGCTCGGCGACCTTCCGCGCCGCCGCCCGCCACGCCGTGCCCTCCGCGCTGAGCAGCACGAACGACCGCTCGTAGAGGTCGAGCGTGGACATCCGCCCGCCCGCCCTCGTCACCCACATGTGCGGGGACCGGGTGCCCGGGGCGCCCGTCAGCTGCATCTGCTCCGGCACGACCGGCAGACCGGGGTCGACGCCCAGGACCGCGCCGTGCGGATAGCCGTATCCCATCGCCACCGAGAGGATGCCGCCCGGCCGTCCGCCGCCGCCGGCGGGGGTGTTCGCGGGCGCGTAACCCGGGTGGCTGTGCTCTGCCGAGCGGACAGAGGCGCGCTCGCTCGTCACCCTGGCCACCGGCTGCCGCTCCTCGCCGTACGTGTCGAGCAGCCCGGGGGCCGCCGAGCCGTTCAGTACCATCGCCAGTTTCCAGGCCAGGTTGTGCGCGTCCTGGATGCCGGTGTTGGAGCCGAACGCCCCGGTCGGGGACATCTCGTGGGCCGAGTCGCCGGCCAGGAAGACCCGGCCGCCGGAGTAACTCTGCGCGACCCGCTCGGCGGCGTGCCACGGAGCCTTGCCGGTGATCTCGACGTCCAGTTCGGGCGCGCCGACCGCCCTGCGGATGTGCTCCGCACAGCGCTCGTCCGTGAAGTCCTCCAGCGTCTCGCCGCGGTCCGGGTGCCAGGGTGCGTGGAAGACCCACTGCTCCCGGTTGTCCACCGGCAGCAGCGCCCCGTCCGCGTCCGGCTTCGTCAGGTAGCAGACGATGAAGCGCCTTTCGCCCAGCACGTCGATGAGCTGCCGGGAACGGAAGGTGATGCTCACGTTGTGGAACAGGTCGCCGTGGCCACTCTGCCCGATCTGCAGTTGCTCTCTGACAGGGCTGCGCGGCCCGTCGGCCGCGACCAGATAGTCCGCCCGAATGGTGGTGTGCTCGCCGGTGTCCCGGTTCTTCACGACCGCGGTGACACCCGTCGCGTCCTGGTCGAACGAGAGCAGTTCGGTGGAGAACCGCAGGTCGGCGCCCTGCTCGCGGGAGCGGGCCATCAGCACGGGCTCGATGTCGTTCTGGCTGCACAGACACCAGGTGGTCGGGCTGAAACGCTTGAGCGCGCCGCCCGGGTCGATCTCCTTGAACAGCCACTCCTGGTCGTCGCCGGTCAGCGAGCCCGCCTGCAGGATTCCGTGATTGTCCGCCAGCACCGCCGCGGCCTGCCGGATCTCCAGCTCCACTCCGGCACCCCGGAACAGCTCCATCGTCCGTACGTTCATGCCGCGCCCGCGCGGGTGCGTCGAGGTGCCCGAATGCTTCTCGACCAGCAGAGGTCTGATGCCGTGGCGGCCCAGAAACACCGAGGTGGACAGGCCCACGAGGGACCCGCCCACGATGAGGACCGGTACGCGATCGGCACTTTCCGCGAATTCTCCGACGTGCTGTTCCATCCGTAGCTCCAGCTCCTGCCGCCCTTGGGGGATGAAACTTCCATGCCCTGTGCGGCACCGGTTGCCTCGCCCATTCACCCGCTTGGTTCTCAGCTCTCGCGCCAGTCGAAGTACCGGACCACGATCGTTTTCGTGAGCGCCCCCCGGTCTCGGGAGGCGGACCGTCCGTATCCGCAGGGCCGTTGACCCGCGCGGTGTCGCAAAGGAGTGTGAGAGATGACAACCCTGTCGGAACGGATATCGCAGTCCGCCTTCGACGGCTCCAGGCTTCGAGTCGTTCTGCTGCTGGACCTTCACGACGGTGCGCAGAAGGAGTTCCTCGAGGCATACGAGCATCTGCGCAATCAGGTCGCCTCGGTCCCCGGCCACATCAGCGACCAGCTGTGCCAGTCGATCGAGAACCCCTCGCAGTGGCTCATCACCAGCGAATGGGAGAGCGCACCGCCCTTCCTCGCCTGGGTGAACAGCGAGGAGCACGTCGAGACGGTCCAGCCGCTGCACAGCTGCGTACGGGACACCCGCTCGCTGCGCTTCAGCGTTCTGCGCGAGACCGGAAAGGCCCACGTCTCCTCACCCGAGGAGCTCAAGGGCCGTCTCCAGGCATCGCCCCGGCTCGGCGACGGAGTCGTCCGGCACGCCCTCACCTTCACGGTCAAGCCGGGCAGCGAGAAGAAGGTCGCGAAGATCCTCTCCGGGTACACCTCGCCGGCGGCCCGCGTCGACGAGAACACCCGGCTGCGCCGCACCTCGCTCTTCATGCACGGCAACCGAGTGGTACGGGCCATCGAGGTGCAGGGCGACCTCCTTGCGGCACTGCGCCATGTGGCCAGGCAGCCCGAGGTCAGGGAGGTGGAGGAGGCCATCAACCCGTATCTGGAGCAGGACCGGGACCTGCACGACCCCAACTCCGCCCGGATGTTCTTCACTCGGGCCGCACTGCCCGCCGTACACCATGTGGCGGCCGACGGGCCGTACTCGGCCGAGCTCAAGCGGCACGCGCTGTACTACCCGGCCAAGGAAGGCTGCGGCATGGCGCTGGCCCGGCTGCTCGCCAAGCAGGACGCGGCGGCGGCCGACAGCCCCGACAGCCCCATCGCGAGCAGCACGATCTTCCAGCGCGACGACATCGTCGTCCGGCTCATCGACGTGAACGGGCGGCTCGACGACCGGCCCGCCCTGGCGCTCGCGGTCTCCGGCCCCCGTAAGGCGGCCACCCTCGCCCGGCTGCTCGAAGGCGGAGCGGACGGTGTGCTCGGCAACGAGAAGGAGATGTCGCGATTCCTCGCGGACTCCGACATGCAACTGATCACCGACCGGAGCGCGCCGCCCGAGTCCTGAACGAAACGTCCGGCCCGGCCGCGCGGCGAAGCCGTCGGGAGCACTGCACCAGGAGGAACCAGTCATGACCACGCATCCCCCACGCATCGTGGATCTCAGTGAGACCCAGCCCAACCGCAGACGCGGCGGAGACCTGCGCGCCATGCTCACCCCCACCGCGGTGGGCGCAACCAGCGGATTCATGGGCCTTGCCATCGTGCAGCCCGGTGAATTCATCGGCGAGCACTACCACCCGTACTCAGAGGAGTTCGTGTACGTCGTGAGGGGGCTCCTCGAGGTGGATCTGGATGGCGAGACGCACCCGATGCGGCCCGACCAGGGCCTCCTGATCCCCATCAATGTGCGCCACCGGTTCCGCAACGTCGGTGACGTGGAGGCCCGCATGGTCTTCCATCTCGGCCCGCTCGCCCCGCGCCCCGAGCTCGGGCATGTCGACACCGAGGTCACCGAGCCCTCGGAAAGCGCCGAGCAGGGCAGGCCGCCGGAACGGACTGGGGCCGTTTCGTGAACCGGCGGGTGGCGGTGACCGGGGTCGGTATCGTCGCCCCCGGAGGAGTAGGCGCCCCGGCGTTCTGGGACCTGCTCGCAGCCGGCCGTACGGCGACGCGCGGGATCACGCTCTTCAACCCGGAGGGCTTCCGCTCGCGCATCGCCGCCGAGGTCGACTTCGACCCCGCGGCCCACGGTCTCGACGAGGACCAGGTGGCGCGCCAGGACCGGTACATCCAGTTCGCGCTGGTGGCTGCCCAGGAGGCGATACGCGACGCCGGCATCGACCCGGAGAAGGAAGACCCCTGGCGGATCGGGGTGTCTCTGGGCACCGCGGTCGGCGGCACCACTCGCCTTGAGAACGACTACGTCAAGGTCAGCGCGTCCGGCGCCCGTTGGGACGTGGACCACCGCCCGGCGGGAGCGCATCTGCACCGCGCGTTCTCGCCGAGCTCCCTGGCATCCGCGGTGGCCGAACAGGTCGGCGCGCACGGCCCGGTGCAGACCGTCTCGACGGGCTGCACCTCGGGACTCGACGCGGTCGGCTACGCCTTCCAGTCCATCGAGGAGGGCCGGGTCGACGTGTGCATAGCCGGCGCGTCGGACTCGCCCATCTCCCCGATCACGGTGGCGTGCTTCGACGCGATCAAGGCGACCTCGCCCAACAATGACGACCCCGCCCATGCCTCCAGGCCGTTCGACGCCAACCGGGACGGGTTCGTCATGGGCGAGGGCGGCGCCGTCCTGGTCCTGGAGGAGCTGGAACACGCCCTCGCCCGCGGCGCGCGGGTGTACTGCGAACTCGGGGGCTACGCCACCTTCGGCAACGCCTACCACATGACGGGACTGACCCCCGAGGGCCTGGAGATGGCCCGGGCCATCGACACCGCGCTCGACCACGCCCGTATCGACCGTACGGAGATCGACTACGTCAACGCGCACGGCTCGGGCACCAAGCAGAACGACCGGCACGAGACGGCCGCGGTGAAACGCTCACTGGGCGACCACGCCTACAAGACGCCCATGAGTTCGATCAAGTCCATGGTGGGCCACTCGCTGGGCGCCATCGGAGCCATCGAACTCGTCGCCTGCGTCCTGGCGATGGCGCATCAGGTGGTGCCGCCGACAGCGAACTACGAGACCCCCGACCCCGAGTGCGACCTGGACTATGTGCCGCGCACCGCCCGCCCGCGGAAGCTGCGCAGCGTGCTCTCCGTCGGCAGCGGCTTCGGCGGATTCCAGTCCGCGGTTGTCATGACCCGACCCCAAGGGAGGACATCATGAGCTCCCGACAAGCCCGGCAGACGGTCGTCACAGGCATAGGTGTCATAGCCCCCAACGGGGCAGGCACCGAGGTCTTCTGGAAGTCGACACAGGCCGGCATCAGCGTCCTGGACCGGGTCACCCGCGAGGGATGCGAGCAGCTGCCCCTCAAGGTCGCGGGTGAGGTGCGCGACTTCGATCCCGGTGCGCTCATCGAGGAGCGCTATCTCGTCCAGACCGACCGGTTCACGCACTTCGCCATGGCCGCGGCCGATCTCGCGCTCGACGACGCCCGGCTCAGCCGCGCGGACTGCGAGGACTCACCGTTCGCGGTGGGTGTGGTGACCGCCGCCGGATCCGGCGGCGGCGAGTTCGGACAGCGCGAACTGCAGCGGCTGTGGGGCCAGGGCTCACGATTCGTCGGCCCGTACCAGTCCATCGCCTGGTTCTACGCCGCGAGCACCGGCCAGATATCCATCCGGGCCGGCTTCAAAGGCCCCTGCGGCGTCGTGGCCAGCGACGAAGCAGGCGGACTCGACGCGTTCGCCCATGCCGCGCGGGCGATACGGCGCGGAACCGACGCGGTTGTGGTCGGCTCGGCCGAAGCGCCGCTCGCGCCGTACTCGGTCGTCTGCCAGCTCGGCTACGAGGACCTGAGCACCTGCGAGGACCCGGCGCGCGCCTACCGGCCCTTCACTCCCGACGCCTGTGGCTTCGTGCCCGCCGAGGGCGGCGCGATGTTCGTGGTCGAGGAGGAGAGCTCGGCGCGCCGGCGCGGCGCCAGGGTCCGTGCCCTGGTGGCGGGCCACGCCGCGACCTTCACCGGGCCCTCCCGGTGGGAGCAGTCCCGGGAGGGACTCGCCCAGGCGATCCGGGGGGCACTGGCCGAGGCCCGCTGCGCGCCGGAGGAGATCGACGTGGTCTTCGCGGACGCGCTCGGCGTGCCGGAGGCCGACCGCGCCGAGGCGCTGGCGATCGCGGACGCGCTGGGGACACACGGCAGGCGCGTACCCGTGACTGCGCCCAAGACCGGTACCGGACGGGCGTACTGCGGAGGGCCCGTGCTCGACACGGCAGCCGCGGTGCTGGCCATGGAACACGGTCTCCTGCCCCCCACGCCCAACGTCTTCGACGTCTGCCACGACCTCAACGTCGTGACCGACCGGGCCCGTCCGGCGGAGCTGCGCACGGCACTGGTGCTCAGCCGCGGCCTCATGGGCTCCAACGCGGCGCTGGTGCTGCGCGGCACCACCGACACACCCGAGTAGAAGGAGAGTCCCTCATGTCCGACCGACTGACCATCGAAGAGCTGGCATCCCTGATGAAGAAGGGCGCCGGCCTCACCGTCGACCCCATCGACCTCGCAAGCCGGCCCACCTCCCGCTTCGACGAGTTCGGCCTCGACTCGCTGGGCCTGCTCGGCATCGTCGGCGAGCTGGAGAACCGGCACGGCCGCCCGCTGCCCCCCGACGCGGACCGCTGCAAGACCCCGCAGGAGTTCCTCGACCTCGTCAACAACACCCTCATGAGCGGAGCCTGACGTGCCCGGACACACCGAGAACGAGATCACCGTCGCAGCCCCCCTGGACCTCGTCTGGGACATCACCAACGACATCGAGAGCTGGCCCAGCCTGTTCACCGAGTACGCGTCGGTGGAGATCCTTAAGCGCCGGGGAGAGACCACCACCTTCCGTCTCACCATGCACCCCGACGACAACGGCACGGTCTGGAGCTGGGTCTCGGAGCGTACGACCGACCGCCCGGGCCGGAGCGTACGCGCCCGCCGGGTCGAGACGGGCCCCTTCCAGCACATGGAGATTCACTGGGAGTACTCGGAGGTCCCGGGCGGCACGCGCATGCACTGGACGCAGGACTTCGCGATGAAGCCGGACGCCCCGGTCGACGACGACTGGATGACCGACAACATCAACCGCAACTCCAAGATCCAGATGGCGCTCATCCGGGACAAGATCGAGCAGCGCGACCGGGAGAGCCGCGCCGCCGGCGTCACCGCCAACTGAGCCGATTGAAGGAAAGGAAGGAAGCCCCACGATGCACCAAGCTCTGATCGTCGCCCGTATGGCGCCGGAGTCGGCCCCGGACATCGCCAAGCTGTTCGCGGCCTCCGACAGCGGCGAACTGCCGCACCTCGTCGGGGTCACCCGGCGCAGTCTCTTCCAGTTCGGCGATGTGTATCTGCATCTGATCGAGGCCGAGCAGCCTGCCGGCCCCGCGATCGCGAAGGTGACGGAGCATCCCGCGTTCAAGGACATCAGCGACCGGCTCCAGGCCTTCGTCAGCCCGTACGACCCGGAGACCTGGCGCAGCCCGAAGGATGCGATGGCCCGTCAGTTCTACAGCTGGAAGCGTGACTGACCCGCCTGACGCCCTGACCGACGAACGCCCCGGGCCCGGCTCTTCAGCCGGGCCCGGGGCGTTCGCTCCCTTTCGTACGTGCGCTCACTCCCGCTCAGCCGCGCACGACGGCCTCGAAGGCGTGCAGATACGGGTTCACCGGACGGATGTCGCCGACCAGCAGACCCGCCTTCGTCATCCGGTCCACCATGCTTGCCCTGGAGTGCTTCGCACCGCCCACATTGAGCAGCAGAAGCAGGTCCATGGCCGTGGTGAACTTCATCGAGGGGGTGTCGTCGACGAGGTTCTCGATGACGACCACCCTGGCGCCGGGACGGGCCACCGCGACGATGTTCCCCAGGGTCCTGCGGGTGGACTCGTCGTCCCACTCCAGGATGTTCTTGATGATGTACAGATCGGCCTCGACCGGGATGTCCTCGCGGCAGTCCCCGGGGACGATACGCACCCGCTCGGCCAGCGAGCCGCCGGTACGCAGCCGCGGGTCCGCCTTCGCCACCACGTCGGGCAGATCGAGCAGGGTGCCCCGGACGTCCGGGTGTTTCTCCAGCAGGCTTGCCAGCACATGCCCCTGCCCGCCGCCGATGTCCGCGACCACGCGGACCCCGGTGAGGTCGAGGAGCTCGGCGACATCCAGCGCCGACTGCATGCTGGAGGTGGTCATGGCCCGGTTGAAGACATGGGCCGACTCATGGGCGTCCTGGTGCAGATACTCGAAGAAGCCCTTGCCGTACAGCTCCTGGAAGACGCTGCCGCCGGAACGTACCGCCTCGTCGAGCCGCGGCCACGCGTCCCAGGTCCACGGTTCCGTGCACCACAGGGCGATGTAGCGCAGGCTGCCCGGATCGTCCTCGCGGAGCATGCGGGACATGTCCGTGTGGGCGAAGGTCCCGTCCTCGGTCTCGACGAAGACGCCGTAGCAGGACAGGGTGCGCAGCAGCCGGCGCAGGGGCTGGGCCTCGGTGTTCAGCGCGGCCGCGAGCTTCTCGGCCGTGGTGGGGGTCTCGCCGAGCGCGTCGGCGACGCCGAGCCGGGCGGCAGCCCGTACGGCGGCCGCGCCGGCCGCCCCGAAGACGAGCTCCCGCAGGCGCATGGCCGGCTGATGGGTGGCCACCGCCTCGGGGGGCGACCCGACGAGTGTCTCGGGTCTGGGACTTACGGTGGTCATACCGCCTCGATTCTCCTGGTGAAGGGGAACACCGGTCAGCACATCCCTGTGGGTTCGGAGGCCTCGCACATGTTGTCGAGGAACGTGTTGCCCGTGCCGCCGCCCTGGTTGACCAGGTCCGCCGTCTTGTTGCCGCGCACGTCGTTGTGCCTGATGACGTTGTCGGTGTTCGTGGCGCCCACGAAGCTCTGGAACAGCACGATTCCGCCGGAGAGCGGGGACGCGCCCACGTTGTTCAGGACCGTGTTGTCGCGCACGACGGTCGCCTCGGCACCGGTGAGGACGATGCCGGAGCCCTGAATGGCGGGGAGACGGGGGGTGGCAGGACAGAACTTGTTGTTCTGGTTGATCGCGTTGCCACGAACGGTCATGTCGCCGGCCGCGGGCTTCGACTCGTCACCGACCACGAACAGTCCGGCGCAGTTGCCGGTCATCTCGTTGCCGCGGACGGTGAGGTTGCGGACCCGCCTGACGGTGGCTCCGATCCGGTTGCCCGTCAGCAGGTTGTTCGCGACCTTGCTGCCGTGGGTGTCGGTGGCTCCGCCTTCCTCCTCGACCGTGTTCGCGATGAAGATACCGGCGTCGCCGTTGTCCCGGACGGCGTTGTTACGGAACGTCGCCCGGGTGGAGTGCTGCTGGCCGATGCCCCAGACGCCGTTCTTCTCGGCGGTCACCTGCCGGACGGTCAGCCGGTCGGTGTAGGAGGACCAGATGGCCGTCTTCGTGAAGCCCGAGACGGTGAGCGAGCGGATGGTGACGCCGTCGACGGACTGGGCCGCCGTGCCCGTCACGCAGATGCCGTTTCCGGCCTGGGCGCAGGTGTTCGCGGCGGCCGTGGTGGCCGGCGCCGGCATGATGACGGTTGCCCCGCCGCCAAACCCGCGCAGAGTCAGATTCGCCTTGGTCACAAGGACACTTTCACGGTATGTGCCGGGCGAGATCACAATGGTGTCTCCCGGCTGTGCGGCGTTCACCGCTTCCTGGATCGATTCGCCCGGATGCACCGCGTGCCTGGCCGCGCCGTAGGACGGGGCGGCCGCGCCCAGCCCGGAGACCATGACGACTGCGATGCATGTGAGGCATCTGATCTGTCGTTTCGTCATGAGGCGAAGTTATGGGCGATCTTCGGCGCTCGCCACACGGGGTGAGCATATGGATACATCCCGTGCGCGAGTGGCCCAACCCGAGGCCGTTTCAGCGCCTCCTCTAGGGTTGCCTCCCATGTGGCCAGGAGAGCAGGGCCCCGGGGGCGGGCAGCAGATCAATCCGTACCAGCAGCAGGGGCAGGCGCCTTGGGGTGCCCCGACCGCCCCGATGGGTACGCCGCCAACTCCTCCCGGCGGCCGCGGGAGAACAGCGCTCGTCGCCGTCGCCGCGGCCACCGTGGTCGTCATCGCCGCAGCTGTCACCGGCTTCCTGGTCCTGGGCGGCGACAAGGACGACACGGCGGACCCGGACCCGGCCAAGTCCACCTCGGCCGCCCCGCCGACCGGCCCGACCGGCGACAACCCGCGCGGCGTCGAGGACGCCAAGCCGCTCGTGCCCGGCTGGAAGGTCGTGGTGAACCCCAGGAGCGGCATCGCCTTCGACGTGCCCCCGGAATGGGGACTCAAGTCGCGCGACTGGGCCAGCTATGTCGCGGACGAGAAGGACCCGGAGGAGAAGCCCCTGGTCGGCTTCTCGGGCCCGGCGATGCTCAAGGAGAAGTGGTGCACGTCCGACGACAACAAGGACGGCAGTCCGGAGGACACGCCTCTGGCCAGCGCCGGCTCCAGGAGTGAACGGGGCGCCAGGACCCTCGACGAGGCGGCCCGCGACAACGCGTCCCTGTGGGTCTACGGCGCCTACACCCAGCCGGACAAGGCGAAGGTGAGGACGGGCGCGGTGGAGCCGTACACCACCAAGTCCGGCATCACGGGCAGCCTGGCGTCGGCCGAGTCCTCCGGCGTGGCGAAGAAGGGCAAGTGCGACACCGACGGCAAGGCCACGGCCTTCGCCTTCAAGGACCCCAAAGGCGACTTCAAGTCGTGGACCTTCCTCGGCGCGAAGGGCGTTCAGGGCGAGGTGCCGGACGCGACGGTGCGCCGGATCCTGAGCACGGTACGCCTGGTCGCCGGTTCGTCCACGTCCTGAGCTCGTTCATGCCGTGACCTCGTGCCATGAGCCTGTCCGTGAGCTCGTCCGTGCCGTGAGCTCGCGCAGGGCAGCACGGACGGCGGAAGAGATGTTGCCGCCCTGATCGCCCGGGGAGACGCTGACGAGGATGCCGCCCGGTCTCAGCGTGCGTGGGCTCGACCGCGCCGGTCGTGGTGTGCGGAAGGAGCCCGTGGGATGAGGGTCATGCTGAGAGCCATTCTGGATACTCCGGCGGCAAACGAAGCGATCAAGAACGGCACGATCACGCAGCTCCTGGACTCGGCGATCGAACAACTCAAGCCCGAGGCCGCGTACTTCAACCCCAGCCATGGCTGCCGGTCGTGCACCCTCGTCTTCGACATGCAGGACAGCTCACAGCTGCCGCTCATCACGGAAGCCCTCTTCATGGAGCTCGGCGCCGAGATCGAGATCCAGCCGGCGATGAACCGCGAAGACCTGAGGAAGGGGCTGGAGGCACTGCAACGGCAGAGCTGACGAGGTGGACAGCGGTGCGGCGCACGCTTGGAAAGAATCCGCGCCCAACGCGCGTCAGTCAACGGCACGCCAGGTCAACGATCAGATGATCTCAAAGAGACTGCCTAGTCGCCTATCTCGACGCGTACCAGGAGGTCGCCCCGGCCGCCCCCTCTGAGATGGGCGACACCGAGGTTCGCGAGGCGGAGCGTCTGGCCGTCGCGGACGCCCTCGGGAATGCGGACCGTCTTCCGGCCGTCCAGAGTCTCCAGAGGAAGCGTTCCGCCCGTCGTCGCCGTAGCCCTCGGGATCGTTAGGGTGCAGTACAGGTCGTCGTTGATGCGCTGGAAGACCTGGTGGGGGAGCTCCACGACTTCGACATACAGGTCGCCCGCCGGGCCGCCGCCGGGACCGACCTCTCCCTCGCCGGCCAACTGGATCCTGGTTCCGTTCTCGACACCCGCCGGGATCCTGACGGTGAGCGTGCGGCGGACGCGGACGCGGCCGCCGCCGTCGCACCCGGAGCAGGGGCGAGGCAGGCGTGTGCCGTAACCCTGGCACTTCTCGCAAGGATGTGTTGCGGGAAGTCGGCCGCGAAAGCCCCGAGTTTCTGTCGCGAGGCCAGTGCCACCGCAGGTGTTGCACTGTCTCGGCAGTGTCCCTTTCGCCGTGCCCACGCCCGAACAAGTCGGGCACACGGCCGCGGTGTCGAGCTCTATGTCCTTCGTCGTGCCGAGCGAGGCCTCCTTCAGTTCGAGTTCGAGCCGGATCAAGGCGTCGTGGCCTCGGCGAGTACGTGACCGGGGATAGCTCTCCTTCGTCTGGAGACCGGCGTCAGCGCCGCTCTCCGGTACTTCGTGCGGCTCGGTCGTCGGCGGCTCGGTCCTCGCGCGCCCGAAGAGCCCGCCCAAGCGGTCCCTGATGGTCCTGCCCTCGGTGCCGGTCGTCTCCCCGGCGGGCGGAGCCTGTGGCCGGGGCGGGACGGGTGGGTCCTGCACGGGCACCACCTCGGCGTCCCCGGCGCGCTCGCGCACCCCCATCGCCCGGGCGATGGTGACGTGGTACTCCATGTTCGCCCACATCTGCGGGCGCTGGTTCACTCCGGCGCGCTGCAGGGACTCGTACACGTAGTCATAAAGCTCGGTGACCGTGATCCGGCCGTCCCGGTTCAGGTCCGCCGCTCCCGTGCGGAGTCCCTCAATCACGGCCCCCGTGAAAAGGGACAACTGCGGCCCTTTGGACCTGAGGCCCTCACCCTCCCAGGCGTACTCGGTCCGGCCGCTCGCGGTCAGGACAGCCCTGCCGCGGCCGCCGAGTTCGTCGCGTACGTGGATCTGGCCGTCTTGCTTCGCGCCGGGCAGGAAAGCTCCGCTGAAGCTGCAGTCGAGCAGGACGACGATGGTGCGGGCCCGGCAACGTTCCATGCGGTCGTGTAGGAAGGCGGCCGGGATCGCGGTGGAGGCGAGCAGGTTGCGGTCCGTGTCGCGCGCGGCGAAGTACAGGTGGCCGGCCTCGTCCTTGATGCCGTGGCAGGACACGTAAAGCAGGAGTAGGTCGTCGGGGCTGCGGTTCAGAAAGAAGCGTTCCACCGCGCGCATCACTTGATGGGCTGGGGCGTCCCTCACCTGCTCGGTGCCGAAACCCCCGATGCGGGGGTCGGCGAGCACGTCGGAGAGGGCCGCGCAGTCCTGTCCGGGGGAGTTCAGCGTACTGAGCGCTCGGTCGTCGTACGTTCCGGTCGCGATGAGGAGAGCGTCCCTGTTGCCCGTGCCGAGGACATTGTCGGTCATGTGAGGCCCACCGGCAGGATGGAGCTGCGCTTGCATGTCCCGATCGATCTGGTCGCCGACACCCGATGCGCTCGAATCGACAGTGACATCGACGTCCGAGCCTCCCACCGGAGCCTCCGCCGCCGGAGCCGAAGCCACCCGCACCGCCGTACTCCGCAACACCTCCAACGCCTCCGTGCTCACCAGAGCGAACGGCTCCCCCGACCCGCCGAGCCCCCAATCCCCCACGCCGTCTGCCACGGGCACCAACGCCCGGAACGCCCGCGTCGTCGCTCCCGCCCGGGCTTTGATCCCCTCCCCGATCCGGCTCAGCATCTCCGCCGCCTCCAGCGATTCCGTCCGCGGCAGGGTCTCCAGCAGAGCCCGCCTCGCCCCCGGCACGAACGCGTACAGACCCTCCGCGACCGAGACCGGTTCCAGCAGACCGCTCAGCAGCACCTCGGCGAGATCGCTGGGACGTGACGTCATGGTGATGTGCTGCTGGATCAGCCGCATCACGGGCAACGCCGGCGCCGACAACGCGACGTGTGCCGCCAGGTCGACCGCTCCGGGCGAGGCCGCCGACTGGAAGCGCAGCAGTCGCTCGGTGATGGGCAGGTGGCCCTCGGCAGTGAGGGGCTCTTCGTGCGGTGTCGGGTGCGCGCTCACATGTACGACGGCCGTGTCACGACGGCGCCCTCCCGACGCCATGAGCAGTCGCGCCCAGTCGCCGAGCCATTCCGGTGCCAACTCCAGGACCGGGACGGGGACATGGCCCGGTTGCCTTGGGGGCCGGCCGTCGTGCGGCATGAACCGCAACGCCGTGTTGGGTGCAGCCGGGTGGGACAGCACGGCCGTGCCGGGAGTCGCCGGTGCCGCCGTGCGCCGCCAGAGGCGTTCGGGAAGCGGCTGCAGGATCGCGGTGGGGCTGCAGCGGGCCCACCGATGTAGTAGGGGGGCGGTGTGGCCGGCCCACCAGTGCGGGCCCGCGCAGTCGCTGAGTACCAGCACCACTTGCCGTCCGGTCGGGTCGAGCAGGGCCGCCGGGTTCCGCACCGGGCTGCTCGGGCCCGAGCGGATTCCTAGGTGCATCCCGTTGTCAGTGAGGTGCCACACACGTAGGTCCCGGAACGCGCCCGTCCGCTGCATCGCCTCGTGCAGCTCCGACACCAGAGGATCCCAGATCGTCATGGTCGGCCCTGCGTCCACGACCAGGGCGAGGCTCAGGAAACGCTCGCTGCCGGGGACCATGACCGGCGCCCAAGGACGCAGCCCCGGGTGCCGTGCCGCCAGCGCGGCGGTGGCGTCCTCGTTGAGAATCAGGCGGCGTCGGTCGGGGACGCGCCGCTTGAGCGGGCGCAGTGCCCGCTGGATCGCCAGCTCCCCCCGTAACACCTGTGCGGCGGGGACCAGGACCTCCTCGGCATCGACTCCGGCCCTCCTGCGTGAGACGTGCAGGGGACGACGAGCTTCGTCGACAGGAGCCGGGGCCGCCGCCTCGGTCTCGGGCGTCGGCTCTTCCACTCTCGGTGTGCCAGCCCTCGTGGCGCACGGCGCCCCCTGCGCAGGACCCAGGAGCATCCCAGTGCCGACGTCCCCGGAGTTCGGCCCGTCGGGCGCCTCCGATGGCGTCCCGCCGCCCGGAATCCGCTCGGCGAGCCAGAGCATCTCCGCCAGCTCTAGAGGCGTGACGGGCGGGCCCAGCGCTTCGAGGGCGTTTCTCAGGCGGTCAAGCGTCATCGCCCGGTGCCGTCTCACCGCTCAGGAACGGCATCACCTGGTCCGCCAGTTCCATCACGCTCTCGGGCCGGTCGTGCAGGGCGGCGTGGTGGCACATGTAGATCGCGTTGAGGAGCTGGTCGTTGGCCAGCAAGCCGGTGCCGCGCCGCTGGAAGAAGTGTTCGATGATCTGCTGAGTGGTTTCGGGTAGTTCGTCGTCCCCGTCGAGGACACCGCCCAGGTGTTCCCGCACGATCGCCGTGAGCTCTTCGATGTCGGCGGGCTGCTTCATTTGGAGGGACACGCAGCGGCGGAGGAAAGCGGGAGGGAACTCCCGTTCGCCGTTACTGGTCATGATGACGACCGGGAAGGCGCGGCAGGTGACCGTACCCTCGCGGATCTCCACGCGGTCCCTCGTGCTGTCGGCCGTCATCACCTTGGCTGAGGGGTTCGCACGCCGGGCCAGCTCGACGATGTCGTACGACCCCTTCTCGAAGATCGTCAGGAGGTCGTTCGGAAGGTCGATGTCACTCTTGTCGATCTCGTCGACAAGGAGCACGCGTGGACGGTCGTACGGCAGCAGGGCCGTACCGAGGGGGCCCAAGCGAAGGTAGTCGCCGATGTCGTTGTCCGTGTCGATTTGCGGGTGTCGGCCGGAACTCCCCGTGCCGCGCGAGCGTTCGGCGGCGAAGAGCCGGGTCAGAGGGTCGTACTCGTAGAGGCCCTCGCGCAGGGTCGCCCGGCTCGTGATAGGCCAGTGCAGCACCTTGCCGAGGCCAAGTTCGTGGGCCACCGCGTAGGCGAGAGACGACTTTCCCGTGCCGGGTGCCCCGGTCACCAGCAGGGGCCTCCGCAGATAGAGCGCCGCGTTGACCTGGCGGATGGCCTCCACACCGGGCCGGTAGCTGACTGCGGCGTGCTGGTTGCCGGTGTCGGCGGCTGGGCGAGGCAGCGGCTCGCCGCCATGGAAGGCGCGCCAGGGCGGTGGGGCAGGCAGTCGGTCGATCCCGTCGTGCGGGGTCCGCGTGCCGGTGTAAATGAGCCAGTCGTCAGGCGTGGCCGGGCCGTTCGACCGTTTCGGGGTCTCGTAGGTGTCGGGCATGTCATGCGCTCCCCATGGCCAGCGGAGGATCGGGCCTCCGCTCCGGGTCGTCCCAGAACAGTGTCAGCCGCAGCCCGCAGTGGTTGGGGTGTCCCGCCTGCGGGGAACGGGCTTCCTTGCGCAACTTCATCACTTCGAACGGGAGTTGATCCGCGGCGATCGAGCCCACCGTCGCCGTGAGCCGGTCCAGGAAGTCCTCGGGTTCGCAGTGCGTGTGGACACCGCCACAGTCGTGCCGACGCCACAGCATGATGGGAATCCCCGTGTCCAGCGCGGCCGAGAGCCAGTCGGCGCGGGGCGAGGCGGCGTAGGCGAAGGCGCACAGATCGTCGTCATCCTCGATCCAGTCGTAGAACTCCTGGTAGCCATAAGGCAGTCCGCAGCCGACCTGCTCCGGGCGGGTCTCACCGCGTGTCCGCAGCGTCGACCAGCGTTTGCGCGTCAGCCGGGACACGGTCAGCGGCTTGAGACGGTCCATGTGACGGATTACGACGGGCACGGAGCGCATGGGGCGAGGCCGGGGAGCGCCTGGCTCGTGAATGTGCCATTCCTCGAAAGGCTCGTTCATCAGCCCCTCGGGCACGACGAACTCGAGCATCCACTCGAAGTCGTGGACGTTCCGCATCTGCTCGGCCAGGTGGGTCTCGACCTTGGTGCGCACCTGATCGCGGCGGACTCTGACGGGCCCGGTCTGGCCGATCTGCGTGCCGTCGACCACTGTACATACGGTCAGTTCGAGGCTCGCGCCACGAGTCATGGGGTCCAAGCGCACCATGACTGAACCGGTCGGTGGGCCCGGCCGTGCGAGGGGTTCGCCCCAGTCTGCCGCCTCCTGCGGCACCCAACGGCGTACCCAGGTGTCGATCCGTGCTCCGATTCGTGACGGGACACTCGCCCTGATCTCGCGCAGTAGGCGCAGCAGCCGGTCTTCGCCCGTCATCTCCTCGCCCACGAAACGGATCGCCGCCCAGACAGATCCGAAGGGCGGAAGTGGCCGTATGAAGGTCGGGAAGGCGCGCTTGACGGCCAGCTTCGCCCGGCCCTCGTCGACCTGCACGTGCTCGAAAACACGTCGCAGTTCGCGTCGTGGCCGACTCGGCAGCCAGTCGAGCTCCAGCAGGTCGTCGAGTTCCTCCCAATGGCGGCGGATCGTGTCGAGAGGCAGCATCCGGCCGAGGTACCCCTGCTGCTCACCCCCGAGCACCGCATCAGCGACCAAGCCCACTACGAGGCCGGTCACGGGGTCGTAGACTGCGGCACCGCTGAATCCCTCGTCGAGACGCTGCAAGTGGGCCTGCGCGACGTCCATCTCCAGCCACTCCTCGCCCTGAAGGCGGTCCTGACTTGTGTGCAGGGTGACGTGAGTGCCGACGTCCTCGTGGCCGAAGGGGAAGCCCAGCGCCCGGAGTTCGTAAGTGGCGCGCCCGTCCCTCGGACGCAGCATGTCGAGCGGAGCGAACGGGCAGGCAGGGACGGACAGCGGCGCCTCGAGTTCGAGTACCGCTATGTCGCCGCGGTCCCCGAGGCGTTGCCAGTCGCCGGACCACGCAACGGAAGCAGGGAGAGAGTCAATCACTCCGGGAAACGTCACCGAGACCTTAGCCAGACCCTGGACGACATGGGCGCAGGTGATCAGCCGCGTTGCGTCGACCAGAAGGCCCGCGCCAAGAGGTCTGCCGTCCGTCGCTCCGATCCGGGCACGCCATTGCATACTCGTCATTATTCGCCCTGCGAAGCCCCTTGTGACCAGGTCAGCTTGACGATCAGGTGGCCCTCTGCGGTGGTTTTGGCGATGACGGCGCCCGCCGCAGCACTGAGTTTGACGCCGAACTCCAAGGCGATCTCGTCGGGGTGGAGTGCCTCGTCGCGGAAGGTCCGAAGGGCGGACACGGCGGCACCTCGCACGTTGTTCAACGCCGACTCGAAGCGTCCCTCGACGTCGTGGACCTCTCCTTCACCGCGGCGCGCCACAGACCTGAAACCGGGGTCACGGGAGTCCACTTCCACCACGACCGGGCCCTCGTCGGAATCCCAGCGCATCAGTTCACTCATGGTGCCCGACTCCCCTTGTCGACTCGTGCGGGAGAAAGGAACGTAACAGCCGGTGTCGTCGCGGGTGGCGGGGTTCGATCAATCAAGGTTCAGAGAAGGGAATTTGATGGGCAGGAACCGAGTGGCCGACCCCTTCTCGGCCTGTCGTGTTGGTCAACTCAACTGATACCTCCTGCAGTTGATCCAGCACCTTTGCCAGCACCGGATCACCGCCCGACCCCATCCGTACGGCCCGAAGACGTTCCGCGACGGCGGCTCACCCTCGGCCGCCAGCAGGTCCAGGCGGCGGTGGGGGTACAGCGGCTGGTCCAGTAGGGCTTTGTCGGGTGGTGTCGTAGGGGTGCCATGGAGCGGGTTCTCGGCAGGCACGGGCGGGGATGTCGGCGAGCAGGTTCGACTCCGTGCGAGCCGCTGTCAGGTGCGCCGCAATTCCATTGCGTCGCCGGCCCGTGGACCCCTAGAGTCGGTGCTGTTCGAGCGGCGACCCGCGGTTGCCGGGGGTGACTTGGCTTGGTTTGGGAGGTGTGTCTGATGACTGTCATTGCGATGGGCGCTGTCCTCATCCAGAAGTTCATCAATTCCACTCCCGTGGTCTCCGGCTGACCTCCCGTTTCCCTTCCGCGCCCGTGTGCGCGTGCCGGGGCCACCCTTGTGAAGGGTCACCCCTTGTCTTTCTCCTCTCTTCAGGCATCCCCGCACCCGCTGTCCGGCTACGGCTGGGACGAGGGCTGGGACGCCGCATTCGCTCCGTACGCCGAGCAGGGGCTGCTGCCCGGCCGGGTTGTACGGGTCGACCGCGGTCAGTGTGATGTCGTCACCGCCGACGGGCTGATCCGCGCCGACACCGCGTTTGTCACCCCGCACGATCCGCTGCGGGTCATCTGCACCGGGGACTGGGCAGCCGTCGACCCGGACGGCGACCCCCTTTTCGTACGGACGTATCTGCCGCGCCGTACCGCCTTTGTTCGCTCCACCTCGTCGAACCGCTCCGAGGGGCAGATCCTCGCCGCCAACGTCGACCACTCGATCATCGCGGTCTCGCTCGCCGTAGAGCTGGACCTCGGACGCATCGAGCGGTTCCTTGCGCTGGCGTGGGAGAGCGGTGCGCAGCCGGTCGTCGTGCTGACCAAGGCGGATCTGGTGCCGGACGCCACCGGACTCTCGTATCTCGTACAGGACGTGGAGGCGACGGCGCCGGGAGTGCAGGTGCTGCCGGTCAGTTCGGCGACGGGCGAGGGCATCGACGTGCTCGCGGCGGTCGTCTCGGGCGGGACGAGTGTGCTGCTCGGCGTCTCCGGCGCGGGCAAGTCGACGCTCGCGAACGCGCTGCTCGGCGAGGACGTGATGGATGTGCAGGCCACCCGCGACATCGACGGCAAGGGCCGGCACACCACCACGACCCGCAACCTCCTCGCCCTGCCCGGCGGAGGCGTGCTCATCGACACGCCCGGGCTGCGCGGGGTGGGCCTGTGGGACGCGGAGGTCGGCGTGGGCCAGGTCTTCTCGGAGATCGAGGAGCTCGCGGAGAAGTGCCGCTTCCAGGACTGCGCGCACGAGTCGGAGCCGGGGTGCGCGGTGCTCGGCGCGATCGAGGACGGTTCGCTGCCGGAGCGCCGGCTGGAGAGCTACCGCAAGCTGCTGCGGGAGAACCAGCGCATCGTGGCGAAGACGGACGCGAGGGTGCGTGCCGAGATCCGCCGTGACTGGAAGCGCAAGGGCGCGGAGGGCCGCGCCGCGATGCAGGCCAAACGCGGCCAGGTGCGCTGATACGGGGATAGCACTTCAATCGCCGGACGGGCTGGGGTTCAGCGCGTCCGGCGATTGATGCCGGGGACCTGGCACGGAGCCCCGGCACGGAGCCCCGGTTACAGGAACGGCCGCTACTCCAGGCCCCAGCTGTGGATCTTCTTCGGACGGATGCGGATCAGCTCCTCGCTGAAGTGCGGGCCCAGTTCGTGCGGGCCCGTCAGCAGTTCCGCCTCGCCACGGATGTCCACGCCGCGGACCTTCCACGGGCGCAGGCTCACGATGTCGTCGACCACCAGCGCCACCTTCGGGTTGGCCTGCAGGTTGCGCCATTTCTTCGTCGTGCCCAGGGCGTAGCCGCCGATCAGGATCGTCCCGTCGGCCTGCGGGAAGAACCCGACCGGGTTCGCCTGCGGCTGGCCGCTCGGGTCGACTGTCGCCAGCCTGCCCAGTCGTTGGGACGAGAGATACGCGCGCTCGGCCTCGCTGAATTCGGTCATGCGCCAAGCCAAACACGCGCACCTCGCGGCCCGCATCGGATCATCGACCTAGGACAGGCGACCACCCCGTACAGCGGGGGCGCCAGGATCGGCGCAGCCCCAGAGGCCAGCCACCAGAGGTCAGCCCCCGATCACCGCACCCACCCACGCCCCCACGACCAGCAGACAGGCGAACAGCTCCGCCAGCACACTCGTCCCCACGGCACGCATCACCGCCCGGGTGGAGGCCACCGCTGGCCCGTGCTCACCGAGCCGCCGCCGTTCGGAGCCGTAGATCCCCCCGATGAATCCCGGTATCGCCCCCACCACGGGCACCAGCAGAAAGCCGATCAGCGCCCCCGCCCCCGCGGACACCACCATCCGCCGGGTGACGCCGACGCCGCGCGGCCGGCGCGGCGGCAGCTCCCACACCACCACCTGATCGATCAGCAGCAGCACCGTCGAGCCCACCAGCAGCGCCCAGGCGAGCCCGGACTGCTCATGCATCGACCACCAAAGGATTGCTGCCCACACCAGCCAGCGTCCCGGCACACCGGGAACGAGCACTCCGAACAGGCCCAGCAGCATCACCAGGCCCACCAGCAGGAGCTGCCACACGCCCATCTGCCAAGGGTGCAGGATCCGGCTCATTCCCGCAGGTCGCGAGCCACCCAACCCTGTGCGTACGCATGCCAGCCGAGCTGCAGCCTGGTCGTCACACCGGTGAGTTCCATCAGACCCTTCACCCGGCGCTGAACCGTCCGCAACCCCACGTCCAGCTGCTTGGCCACGCTTGCGTCCGTCATCCCGGCGAGCAACAGCGAAAGGATCTCCAGATCCGTCGCGTCGGGCCCCGGTGCCGCCTCCTGGGACACGCGGCCGCCCGCGCTGAGCCGCAGCGGCAGGGCATCTCGCCACACCGCCTCGAACAGGCCCGTCAGCGACTCGAGAAGCCCGCTCGCATGGACGACGAGAGCCGCTGGCTCGGCCCCGTGCCCGGTCAGCGGCACCATGGCGAGCGCCCGGTCCGCGACGACGAGCTTGGTCGGCACGCGGTCAACCACCCGCACCTGTTCGTCACGGCCCAGCGCCGCGGTCAGCTCGGTGATCCCGGCGGGCAGCGAGAGCACCTCGCGCTCGACCACCACGCGGTACGTCACGCCGCGCGTCGCCGCCTTCACCTCCGCCTCGTTGTCCGTCAACGTGACCACGACCGGTTTGCCGGTGACGAGCGCGCAGACCTCCTCGGTCGCGCCCAGCTGGAGCTGTACGAAACGGTGCGCGACCGCCCTCGCGCCGGTCACCAGCTCGACCAGATCGTGCACGGCCGGCTCGGCGGCCTCCGCCCGGTACTCCTGCGCCAGCACAGCGGCCGCCAGCTCTGCCTGCTCCAGCTCATGCCGCTGCTGCGTCAGCAGCGCACCCAGCGCCACGCCGGGCGGCGCCGCCACCCAGCGCCCGGTGCGTGCCGGGGATTGTGCGGCAAGTCCCTGCTGTTCCAGTCGGCGCAGCGCGCGCTCCGTGTCCGTCTCCGGCAGGGCGAGCCGGTGCGCGAGATCGGTGACCTCGGCCGCCCCGAGCGCGACGAGCGCGCGGTACGCGGACTCCTGTCTTTCATCGAGGCCAATCGCTCCGAGCATCTGACGCCACCCCTCCCCGGACGTGCGCTTCTTCGGCCGCAGTCGGCCGCACTGGCGGAAACCGGCCACGGCGCCTTTCCGCCGCGCACATCATCCCTGCTCCGCCGGTCTCTCTGCCAATGGCCTGGCACCCTCAAGACCGAACTGGCCTACACGAACGGCAATTCCGTCACCCGGCAGACCTCTTGCCGCACGTATGTCTTTTGGGTTGCCCCGTTTTCTTCCCGCCCGTGCGGTGGACAATAAGGGCATGAGTCAGCAGGGGGAGAGGCCGCCCACCGAGGACGACTGGTGGAACCGGCTGTATGACGAATCCGCCCCGGACACGGGTCCCGCGGCCTCCGGGGGTGACACGCTGGACGACCGATTCGACTCCGCGTCGGACGCGGTGACCTCGGACGACACGGCGGCCCCACCGAAACCGACCCCGGACGAGCGGCGTGCCCGGGCCTGGTGGGAGGCCTACCCGAAGGCCCCGCCGGGCACCCCGACGCCGGGCACGCAGGGCACTGCGCATACGCCGGGCACGCCCCGCACTCCGGACGCGCCGGACCGGCAGACCGCCTCCGGCACCGCGAACCCCTCCGGTCGGCGCCCCGCGCCGGCGCGGCAGCGTGCCCCCTGGGAGCCACCGGACGCCCCCGATCGGCCACCCGCCTTCCCGCCGGCTCCGCCGCGCCCCGCTGCCCCACCCGCTCAAAGCCCCGCTCCGGACCCGGAGTCGGCACCAGCACCCGCGCGTCCCCACGTCGCGTACGTCGGCGACGGCCCGCCCACCTACGACGCCGAGCCCACCGCCCTGCCCCCGGCCCAGCCCCAGGAGTTGGACGAGCTCGTCGCCGACACCGTGCTCGACGGCGCCCGCTACGGCACGTACACCCTGCGCGCCGCCTCCATCCGCGGCGACTCCGCCCGCTACCGCGGCCAGCCGCGCCGCGACGCACTGCTCACCGCCCGCTTCGGCACCGGCGACGCCGCCCTCGTCCTGGTCGCCGTCGCCAGCGGCGCCCGCGCCGCCGAAGGCGCCCATCTGGCCGCCGCCGACGCCTGCCGCTGGATCGGCGGAGCCGTCGGCCGCAGCCACGCCCGCCTCTCCGAGGACATAAGGGCGGGCCGCCGCGGCGATCTCAAGTCGGGGCTGAACCGGCTCACCGACCGCAGTCTCGGCAAACTGCGCGCCAGCGCCGCCGAGCTCGGCGTGGAGCCGGAGGAGTACACCGCCGATCTGCGCTGTCTGCTGCTCTCCGCCGACCCGGAGTGCCGCACCCGCGTGTTCTTCGGCGTCGGCCGCGGCGGTCTCTTCCGTCTCCGCGACGGCGCCTGGCAGGACCTGGAGCCCGCGGTCCCCGAGCCCGCGGCCGTCACGGGCGCCCCCGTCGTGGGGTTCGGATCGCCGCCCGCCGAGACCTCAGAGGGCGACCGCCTCACCATGGACCTGGGGATCGCGACGCCCCCGTCCCCGTACATCGAGGCGCCGCCCCCGCCACCCGCCGAAGCCTTCCGCTTCCGCGCCTCGGTGGCCCGTCCGGGAGACGCGCTGCTGCTGTGCAGCACCGGCCTGGCCGAGCCACTGCGGGGCGAGCCCGCGCTCGCCGACGAGCTGGCGGGGCGCTGGGCCACGAACGAGCCGCCGGGCCTGGCCACGTTTCTCGCCGACACTCAGCTGCGGGTGAAGGGCTACGCCGACGACCGTACGGCTGTCGCAGTCTGGGAGGCGTAACCACTCCGGCCATGGGTTGATGGATGAGCAGGCCCCGTAGCCGAGAAGGGTACGCATTCCATGGCAAAGCAGAGTGTGGCGGAGCAGTTCGTCGACATCCTCGTCCGCGCCGGCGTGCAGCGGCTGTACGGAGTCGTCGGCGACAGCCTCAACCCCGTCGTCGACGCGATCCGGCGCAACTCCGCCATCGACTGGATCCAGGTCAGGCACGAGGAGGTCGCCGCCTTCGCGGCCGGCGCGGAGGCCCAGCTCACCGGAAAGCTCGCGGCCTGCGCCGGCTCCTGCGGCCCCGGCAACCTCCACCTCATCAACGGGCTGTACGACGCCCACCGCTCCATGGCGCCCGTGCTCGCCCTCGCCTCGCACATTCCCTCCAGCGAGATCGGCCTCGGCTACTTCCAGGAGACCCACCCCGACCAGCTGTTCCGCGAGTGCAGTCACTACTGCGAGCTGATCTCCAACCCGCAGCAGATGCCGCGCCTGCTGCAGACCGCCATCCAGCACGCGATCGGCCAGGGGGGCGTCAGCGTCGTTTCGCTCCCGGGCGACATCGCATCGCAGTCCGCCCCCGAGAAGTCCATCGAGCACGCTCTGGTCACCTCCAGGCCGACGGTCCGGCCGGGCGACGCCGAGATCGACAAGCTGGTGCGCATGATCGACGAGGCGGACCGGGTCACCCTCTTCTGCGGCAGCGGCACGGCGGGCGCACACGCCGAGGTCATGGAGTTCGCCGAGCGCATCAAGTCCCCGGTCGGGCACGCGCTGCGCGGCAAGGAGTGGATTCAGTACGACAACAAGTTCGACGTCGGCATGAGCGGTCTGCTCGGCTACGGCGCGGCCTACGAGGCCACCCATGAGTGCGATCTGCTGATCCTGCTGGGCACGGACTTCCCGTACAACGCCTTCCTCCCCGACGACGTCAAGATCGCCCAGGTCGACGTCAGGCCCGAGCACCTCGGCCGCCGCTCCAAGCTGGACCTCGCCGTCTGGGGCGACGTACGCGAGACGCTGCGCTGTCTGACCCCGCGCGTGCGCCCCAAGACGGACCGCAGGTTCCTCGACAAGATGCTGAAGAAGCACGCCGAGGCACTGGAGGGCGTCATCAAGGCGTACACCCGCAAGGTGGAGAAGCACATCCCGATCCACCCCGAGTACGTAGCCTCGGTACTGGACGAACTCGCCGACGAGGACGCGGTGTTCACCGTGGACACCGGCATGTGCAATGTGTGGGCGGCCCGCTACATCTCACCGAACGGCCGCCGCCGGATCATCGGCTCCTTCAGCCACGGCTCGATGGCGAACGCCCTGCCGCAGGCGATCGGCGCGCAGTTCATCGACCGCAACCGCCAGGTCGTCTCGATGTCGGGCGACGGCGGCTTCACCATGCTGATGGGCGACTTCCTCACCCTCGTCCAGTACGAACTGCCGGTGAAGATCGTGCTGTTCAACAACTCCTCGCTGAGCATGGTGGAGCTGGAGATGCTGGTCGCGGGCCTTCCGTCGTACGGAACCAGCAACAAGAACCCGGATTTCGCGGCGATCGCGCGGGCGGCGGGGGCGTACGGGGTGCGCGTCGAGAAGCCCAGGCAACTGGCGGGCGCGCTCAAGGACGCCTTCCGGCACAAGGGCCCTGCCCTGGTGGATGTGGTCACCGACCCGAACGCCCTGTCCATCCCGCCCCGGATCAGCGCCGAGATGGTGACCGGATTCGCTCTCTCCGCCAGCAAGATCGTGCTGGACGGTGGCGTAGGCAGGATGGTCCAGCTGGCTCGCTCGAACCTGCGGAACGTGCCGAGGCCTTGACACCTCCTCCGTTGGTTCACATTTCGACATGAGTGACGCTCCGCGGTCGGGGCATGCATTTCTGTGAACGTGTGCTACATAAGGGGTCTTTCCGGAGAAGGGGCTGTTTCGACGTGCGGGTGGGGATGATGACTGGGCGTCAGGGAGGGGCCGGGCCTGACGCGAGCGCGCAGGGCGGGGAACCTGGGGCGGCGGAGGGAGCACCGTGCGGTCAGCTGCGCCGCAGGCTGGGCTGCGCGGATCTCACGGCTGTTCCTGAAGTACGACGTGCTTTACGGGAGTTGTTACGGCACTGGGGGAAGCAGGACACGACGGACGTGGCGGAGTTGCTGGCCAGCGAGCTGGTGACCAACGCTCTGGTGCACACCGCTCATGGCGCGGTCGTCACGGCCACCGTCGCGGCTTCCACGCTGAGGGTGGAGGTACGGGACTTCATGGCCGGGTTGCCGGTGCCGCATGTGCCGCCCGCGCATCTGGACACCCACGGCAGGGGGCTCATCCTGGTGCAGAGCCTCGCCGACGCGTGGGGCGTACGAACGCATGGAGTGGGCAAGGTGGTCTGGTTCGAGCTGCACGAAAGGCCGGCCTGACAGTCGCAGGCCGGCCTTCGCGTGAGTCTTGCTGACCGCGCGCCTTCGCGGGAATCTTCCTGACCGGGATCTTCCTGACCGGGATCTTCCTGACCGGAATCTCCTGACCGTGCGCTCAGCCGAACTGCCGCTCCAGATCTGTGAGCTTCTGCTCCAGCGAGTCCAGCCGCGGCAGCGCCTGGGTGTCGTCCTCGGCGGTGAGGTCGATCGTACGCGGCTTGGCGTTATCGCCCATCTTCACGGCCTGGAGGGAGGGCCGGGAACGAAGCGGCAGCTGTCCCGGCTCGGTTATGGCAGGCTCCGCAACGGACCCGACGCCACCGGAGAGGGCCTGCGTCGAACCGCTTGCGGAGCCCAGGGCGGGAAGCTCCGAGGGCAGCTCGGTCATACGGTGGCGCCCGCGTCCCCAGGCCCGGTGCTGCCGGTTGAGCGCCCTGATCTGCGCCCGTTCCATCTTCTCCCGGTCCCGCCTGCGCAGGCGGTTCTGCTCCTTCAGCTGCCGGTCCTCGCGGACCTCCTCAACCGCCTCGTCAAGGGTGCGTACGCCTTCGAGGAGCATCAACGACCAGGCGCCGAAGGTCTCCCGGGGAGCGCGCAGCCAGCGCACGACGCGGATCTGCGGCAGCGGCCGGGGCACCAGGCCCTGCTCGCGCAGCGCCGCCCGGCGGGTCTGCTTGAGCGCCCGATCGAACAGGACCGCGGCCGACAGCGACATCCCGGAGAAGAACTGCGGGGCGCCGTCATGGCCGAACCCCCGTGGCGCGTGTACCCAGTTGAACCACGCGGCCGCGCCGGCGAAGAGCCACACCAGCAGCCGCGAGCCGAGCGCCGCGTCGCCGTGGCTGGCCTCGCGCACCGCGAGCACCGAGCAGAACATGGCCGCGCCGTCGAGGCCGAAGGGGACCAGATACTCCCAGCCCCCGGTGAGGTTGAGATTCTGCTGGCCGAAGCCGACGAGGCCGTGGAAGGAGAGTGCCGCGGCCACCGCGGCACAGCAGAACAGGAGCACATAGGAGGCCGTGCCGTAGATCGCCTCCTTGCGCCTTCGGCGCTCCTCGCTGCGTTCCCAGGAATCCTCGGACGAGGCCTTGTCGTCGGCGCGCTTGCCGCGCGCGAGCACCGTCACCGCGACCAGGCACCCCAGGAGCATCACGCCGCCAGGAAGCAGCCACAGCGATATGTCGGTCAGTCTCATGGGCGGTGTCCCTTGCATCGCTTGCGTCGCGGTAGAGCGTTTCGGCCGCCATATTGGCCGAAGTCGTAGCGCGCTCAAGGGGTTTCGGGGCAAGAGAACGCCAATGGGGCCACATGGCATACGGATAGGTGCGATCTCGTCGAACTACCGTGTGAATAAAGGGAGTTGGTTCGATTTTCTCACCCGGTCGGGTGGCGTGACGCAGGTGTGCTGGAGATCAGTTGCCCGGCCGCAGCCGACTCACCCGGTCGGCGTCACAGGTGCGCGGACAGGTGAGGCAGGTGTCCTCGGGGCGCACGGTGTAGAAGAGGCAGCAGCCGGCCCGGTCCCGGGTCGGCAGCAGCTCACCGTCCGGCCCGCTGAGCTCACGGAAGCCGGGCGTTCCGACGTACGGCTTGGTGGCGCCCGGCAGCAGCCGCTCAAGCTCCGTAATGGCCCGCGGCTCCTCGCCGAGGCGGTGTGCGATGTGCCACAGGCCCTCGACGACCTCGTCGGTCGCCATGCCCCACACCGCGCGCCTGCCGCGCCGCATCCGTGAGCCGAAGCCGCCCAGGACGGGCGCGATGTGCTCGGCGACGGCGCTTCGCACCTCGGCGCGCAGGGCCTCCTCATGCGGTACGACCCGGGCGCCCGGCAGCTGAGCGGCGGGGTCGCCGGGCAGACAGGTGAACTCCGTCACTCGTACCGCCATCCGGCCCGTTGCGCGCTGGATGGAGACGTCGTGGGCGGGCAGGCGCGGCACCCGGCGGTGCAGAAACCAGGGGACCGTGAAGAGCAGGCAGGCGGGCCACGCATAGCGGTGCAGACCCATGCTGGCGATCACATCGGGGCGGGCCTGCCGGCCGTGGTCCCGCAGGATCTGAGCGTGGTCCCAGTCGAGAAAGGCATCGAGGGCGGGCCCGCCGTCCGCGAGCTCCCCGGCGCTCACCCAGCCGCCGCCGACCGGCGCCCGCTCCCCGTCGCCGAGCTCCTGAATACGCAGCCCCGGATGGACCTCGGTCAGGCGCGCATAGGTGTCCCCGACGGGCGAGGCAAGGGCGGGCAACAGGGCAGGAACGGTCATGCTGGGGACCACCGAATCGCGATCGTTAGCAGGTTAGCCTTACCTTACCCGACGCATTCCATGTTTGAACTGCGGCCCCGCCCGCCTATGGTGCACAGGGGCCCCGCGCACGCGAGCCGGGCCCGGCACCTGGCCGGAGGAGGACCCGAGTGGAGCAGGCCCGAGCGCGCGATGCCGCGACGCCGCTGCCGTACGCGTCCGCGCACGTCCCCGAAAAAGGGGGCCGCGGGCAGCCCGCCCGTCCCCTCATCCCGGAACAGGCCCGCGGCGAACACACCCACAGCGAGCCGCCCGCGCCCCGCACGGTTCAGCGCCACTCGGTCCGCGGCCAGATCCTTAAAGCCCTGCGCACCGCACTCGTCGACGGCGAGCTGGTCCCGGGCGAGGTCTACTCCGCCCCGGTCCTCGGCGAGCGCTTCGGCGTCTCGGCTACTCCGGTACGCGAGGCGATGCAGCAGCTGGCGATCGAGGGCGCGGTCGAGGTGGTCCCCAACCGCGGCTTCCGCGTCGCGGTACGCAGCGCCCGCGAACTGGCCGAGCTCGCCGAGGTCCGCGCCATGATCGAGGTCCCGGTCATGCTCCGCCTGGCCCGCACGGTCCCCGCAGCCCGCTGGGCGGCGCTGCGCCCCCTGGCCGACGCGACGGCAGCAGCGGCGGCGACGGGCGACCGCGCGGCGTATGCGGAGACGGACCGCGCCTTCCACCGCGCGGTGCTCACGCTGTCCGGCAACCAACAGCTGGTGATGGTGGCGGACGACCTGCACCGCCGCTCCCAGTGGCCTCTGACGAGCGCCCCGGTGGTGCGGAGGGCGGACCTGGTGGCGGACGCGGCGGAACACATGGCGCTGCTGGAGGCGTTGGTGGCACAGGACGTGGCGGTGGTGCAGTCGCTGGTGCGGGAGCACTTCACGGGCGCGGAGGCCTGACGGCTAAGGTCGGTTGTGCCCGTCAACCGACCGTCTTCGTGAGGTAGTCCATGTCGTCCCCTTATCCAGACCAGCTGGTCCAGCACTTCGGCCGGGACGGACTGCGACGGTTCGGGCGGGGCAGTACGCAGGGCGCGCGGCTGCCGGAGGTGTCACGGACTCTGCTCGAGGAGACGGGGGTCCCGCGGAGCGTGGCCCCGTACTTCCTTGCACCGGATGCCGATGAGCCGGTCGCGCTGGGCGTCGTCGCCGCTCGTATGGAGCTGCCGCGGCCTCCGGTGGAGCTGGAGGACTGGCCGCGGGTCGGCGGCGACGGCCTGGCACATCTGTGCGTACGGCCGGACGGGGCGGTGCAGGCGGTCGTGCTCCAGGACGTCTGTGACGACATGTTCGTCAATACGGATGTGTCCACGCTGAATGCCTCGCTCCTCGCGCTGGACCGGGCGCTGCCCGCGATCGCGGCTTCGTCCGGGCTGTCGGATGCCGCCGGAGTCTTCCGCGAACTGTCCACGGAACTGCGACGGATCGACGCGGCAGCCTTCGCCGAGCGGGAGAGCTGGTGGCCCCGAGTCCTCGACGACGTCCGGCACACACTCAACTTCCCCTTCTCCGCGGCCTTCGAGTACCTCGACAAGGCAGGCAACAAGCAGATCGTCACTGAGGCGACAGGGCCGGGGCAGCCGCATCCGGAGGAATTGATCTGGCGGCGGCTGTCCGGGGACGGCGTGACGTCGGGCCAGGTGCGCCGTGTGTACTGCGAGCTGGAGCCCTGCCTGATGCCCGGCCACTACTGCGCGGTCTGGCTCCAGGAAACCTTCCCCGACGCCGAGTTCACGCACAGCTTCGACTACGGCGACACCGCCGAGTCCCGTGAGGAGGGACTGAAGGAGCTGATCACATACTCGGCAGAGCAGGCGAGGGGCCAGTGACCCGCTGGGAGCGACCTGCGGCCGGCCGTGAACCCGCAGCAGCGGCCCTGCTGGGCTGGTTGGCCGACCCTCACGCGCCGCGCCTGTGCCTGATATCAGGCGGTGCCGGGTGCGGTAAGTCGGCGCTCCTGGCCTGGCTGGTCCACCATGGCCGCAGGCTTGGTACGCCGGCGGAGCGCGCAATCCACGCGGTGGTCCCGCTTGAGGGGCAGAGCGTACGGGGAACGGTGTGGGCGCTCGCTGACCAGCTAGGGGTGGTGGCCCGGGCCCCGGGGGAGCTGGTGGAGGCGCTGGGGGCCGACACTCGCCGTACCGTGGTAGTTCTGCCTGACCTGGACTCGAGCCACTCGCCCGAGGCCTTGACCGAACTGGTCCTCATGCTGGCTGAGTTGGCTCATGCCCGGCTGATCGTCGAGGTGCGTTCAGGGAGCCGCGCTCATGAACTCCTCACAGGAAATCGGGCCGCGGAGCTCGACCTGGACCTGGAGCAGTGGACGGACTGGGCGCGCTATGAGGCGTGGCGGGCGGAGTCGGGGGAGAACCGGGCTCCGGCTCCTGAACCCCATGAACCTCTTCGGGTGGACCTGGACGACCCGGCGGCGGTCTGCGCGGCCGACGCTTTGCTTGTCAGCGCTGCTTACGAAAACGAATCGGACGACCACGGGGGTCTCCGTGCAGCGTGGTTGAGGGCGGGCCAGTCCCTGATCCGCGACCAGGCCCCGCCGGACCGCGCGCTGGTCCTGCTCACCGCACTGGGCGACGGCGCCGACCCGCGCCTGGGACCTGCTCTTGCCTCACTCGCCGAAGCCGCGCCATGGCGTGCGGTGTGGTCGCGCGGTCGGGGCGATCTCACTCCGCCCTGGCCGGGCCCGGTAGCCGCGCTGGCAAGTGGCTCCGGCCCCCTCGACGGCCAACTGCTGACGGCCGATCACCTTGGCACCGTCCGCCTGCTGAATGCGGCTGACGCATCGGCGAACGACCGCCGGACGCCGCTTTCGGGACGGATCGCGGCGATGGCAGAACTGCCGGACGGCTCGGTCCTGGTGCTGGATGGGTCAGGCCGAGTACGCGCGGAACGCGCCTGGGTGGCCCGCCCGGCGGGATCCGGCATCGAGGCGTTACTGAACGATGGCCCCACGCAGACGGAGCGCCTCACCGAGGCAATGGAGAAGTACGAGGTCACGGCGTTGACCGCGGTCGGGGGAATGGCGGCCGTGGGCGACGCAACGGGCACGGTGCGCGCCTTCGACGACGGCAGCGCAGCTGTCCGCATGCACAAGGGACGCGTCACGGCTCTCGCCGCGCTTGAAGTGCCGCTCGGCGAGAACGGGACAACGGCACCTCTGATCTACAGCGGGGGAGCGGATGGGACGGTGCGCGTCTGGTCGCCGGGTGACGAACCTCTTGCGACGCCAGTCACCGAAGCCCCGTGCCCGGTGGTCGCCCTGGCAGCAGCGTTCACACCGGACGGTCCGGTGCTGGCAGTTGGCTGGCGCGACGGCCGGGTCGAGTACCGCGCCCTCGAGTCGGGCAGGACATCGACCTTTTGCCCGGGTTCACCAGTGAGGGCTCTATCGGCAACAGCCCGAGGAGACCTGATGATCGGCACGGACGAGTCCTTGATCTGCCTACGGCCCCAGTAGGTGGCTCGTCCGACACCCTTGCAGTCACTCAAAGTTGACGATCACTCATTCGATTGCAAGAGTGAAGGGAGTTGACTGCGAGGGGGGCGTGTCACGTGGGGAAGCAGCTGCCTGACGAACTCGTCGAGGTCCTCGATCTCATAGGTATCGAGTGGCCTCAGATCGACGAGGACGAGATCAAGGCGTCGGCGAAGGACTACCGGCATCTGGCGGAGGGCATCCGCGACGCGGTCAAGGAAGGCAACAACGCCTGCTCGAACATCGTCGCCGGCAAGAGCAAGGGCAAGACGGTCACGGCGATCGACAAGCGCTGGGGCAAACTCACCACGAAGGACCTAACGACCTTCGCCAAGGGCTGCGACGACCTGGCGGGGGCGCTCGACGACTGCGCGGACCTGATCGTCGGCTGCAAGATCGCGGTCATCACCGAACTCAGCACGACCGCCGCTGCCGCCACCGCAGGGGTCATCGGCATGTTCTTTACGGCCGGCCTCAGCGGGCTCCTGAGTGCGGCTGCGATCGCAGCCGCGCGCATCGCGATCCACGAGGCCATCGACTACGCGATCGACGAGATCACGACGATCGTCTCCGAGAAGATCGAAGCCAAGATTCTCTCGGAGATCGAGAAGCTCTTCACGGACCGACTCGGCTCGGACGATGACGCGGACGTGAAGGCTGTGGGAAGCGCCCTCATGGCCCAGGACCTGGTCATCGAGTTCGACGAGTTCGACAAGGCGTCCGGCGACTACAAGAAGACCGCCAAGAACTTCGACGAGAAGAAAGGTTCCTTCAAGGAGGGTGGCGGCAAGCGCCGTTCGTCTCTCAAGAAGGACAGCCGCTTCGCCAAGCTGGGCACCGCCATGGACAAGGCGGAGGACGCGGTCGAGAAGAAGTCCGACGAGATGGTCAAGACGCTGGAGGACCACGGCGGCAAGATCGACAAGAGCAAGCGGAGCCACGAGGAGCACGAGAAGCGGCGCAAGCGGGAGTTCGAGAAGTGCGGGGACGGCAAAGAAGTCCCGATGTATCTTCTCAACGCTGACGGAAGCGTCAAGGAACTGCTCCCCAACGGACAAACGCGAAACCTGTCTCCCAATGATTCATCGGGAATTAAGGACATACTTGAAGGAGGGACTGCCGCCTGGCGGCCTCAGACCCCGAAGGAGAAGAAGGAGTATCCGGTTCCCCTTGGCCGTAAGGGGCCCAAGACTGTCTCCCAAAAGATCGCACCGGGAAGTACGGATCTCTCGCGGGCCACTGAGATTGCTCGCTTCGCCAAGGGTGACTACAAAGGGACAAATTTCGCGGCGGGTAGGTATGTAAGCCCTGACACAGGGAAGGAGATGATCCTGGTTGGGGATAGTGGAGGGCCGCATTCGGAGAGGTCGATCGGGTATCCGCTGCTCAAGCATAATCGGGAGTCTGGACTTAAGGAGATTTATACGGAGCGGGAACCGTGCCAACTTTCACCGAAATGTGACCAATGGTTAAATATGTATTTTGACCCCGACCTGAAGGTAACTCACTCTGCTGATTATGATCAATCGGAGAAGAACCTCTACAGGCGGGACAGAGAGCATAGGGAGTACATGGGAGAGCTTGAGAAGCGGCATAAGAGCCAGGGCGCTCCCTGACGAGCTCGGCGTGAATGGGTGGGTGAAGTGAATGCTGGCGAATTTGTCTCCAGAGGAAGTGCGAAATACCTTCGGTCTTCTCGGAGTTGTCTACTATGCGGAGCCTGCTGGCTCTGGCTTGCATGCGGATACGGCCGATTTCCTCGCACGGATAGGGCTTCCGGATAATTCAATGTTCTCTCCCAAGGCAGACATTGATGATGTCGAGCGCAGCATGAAGATGCTGCCTAGCCTGAAAGAGGTCTTTGGAGCGGATGGGCCTGATTGTCCACCAGAGTCGGAGGGTTGGGAGGTCCTGGGGAGGTTTGTGTACGCGCTGGTAGCCATTGATCCGCAGGACGGAAGAGTCTACGCCTTCCCGGAAGGTGAGGAGTTCTATGTTCCCTTGCATGCTGACGTCTCGTCGTTCGTTCATTCGCTGATTGTTCTTGAACAGGGAGGGTACAAGGGGATCCCGAATGATGAAGAATATAGATCGCGGGCTGCCGTGGTGAATCGCATGCAGGAGCGGATCGTTGCAGTCGACCCAACTCCCTTCGGTACTGCGGAGAGTGAATGGGTAAGAATCTTCGAGGAAATCACCATGGGGATGTGGGGCTGATCCAGGCTCACAGCTCGATCCGGTCGCGGATCCAGCGGGCGAGGTCGGCCTCCTCCTTGGGTAACTCCTCGCCATCCGGCCATGGGTGGAGCGCGAGTACTCCCATGGTGAGGTTGCCATACGGGCCGTTGTCCGGGGCGTGGCCGACGACGAGGCCGTGGTTGTTCCAGCGCCAGATGGTGTAGGGCGGGTCCGTTGCCAAACAGTGGTCACCGTCGCGGGCTGTGCGCAGGGGCGGACCCAGTTCGGCAGTGACGACGGACACTGCCTCGGCGAAAACCGCTTCGCCCTGTGCCGTCGTCGGGGCGGTCGCGAAGAGCCAGTCGGGCTGCTCACCCCACTCCTGCATGAGGTCCGCCCAGTCATCACTGCCGTCCGCGTTTTCCGGGTATGTGTTCGCGAAGGTCAGGACGAAGGTCGACTCCGGGTCACCCATCGAGGCGAAGTAGTTGCTGGCCCACAGGACATGACCGCTTCTGGTGCGCTCGGCGCAGTCCACGAGGTCCGAGGACTTCCAGCCGAGTTGCTTGGCGACCTCGTTCAAGCCGTCCTTGGGGATCGGCTCCATGCAGGGGAGGCTGAGCAACTCCTGTATCGCCGCTGGGGTCAGCGGCAGCCAGGCCATGGACTTCAGGGCGGGCTCAGGCACCGGCGGTGTGGGTGATGAAGGCGGTCCAGGCGGTGGGGGAGAGGGCGAGCTGGGGGCCCGTGGTGTTCTTGGAGTCGCGGATGTGGATCGTGGTGGGGCAGGTGGCGACCTCTACGCAGTCGTCTCCGTCGCCGCTGCTGTGGCTCGACTTGTGCCAGGCGAGGGCGACTTCGACGCAGTCTCCGTCGCCGCCGCTACTGTAGCTGCTCTTGAACCAGGCCAGTTCGGTGGTGTTCACAGCGCTCCTCGCAGTCGCTCCAACAGGCCCACGGAATCCTCGGAAGTGAGGGCCTGTGAGCGCAGTTTCGCATACCGCATCTGGAGCACACTGATCTCTTTTGGGTCGGAGAGGAACTGGCCGCCGCGCTGGCCCTCGCAGTACCCGAACCACTGGTTGTCTGGAGTCTCTAGCAACCGAATAGGGCCGCCCATCCCTGCGTGTGCCTCCCGCGCCAGCGGCATCAGCTGGATCTCGATGTTCCGCAGTCCGCCGACGCTGAGTACATGGTCAATGAGGTCGCAGGTGGCATCGACCCCGCCTGTGCGGCGCAGGAAGATATGTTCTTCGAGGATGAAACTGAACGCTGTGTTCGGCCTGTCCCTGAGCAGGCGTTGGCGTTCCTGACGTGCCTCCATCTGGGCATCGACCTGTTCGTCGGCGAGTGGCGGGACCCGGTTCTCGAACAACGTCCGCGCGTACGCCTCCGTCTGCAACAAGCCGGGAATCAACCGGCACTCGTACGTATCGAGGCTGATCGCCAGCCCCTCCAGCCCCGCCCACTGCCGGAACCACGACGCCAGTCCCGGATTGCGCGACAGATGCCGGGCCATCGCCCGCAGCACCCCGAACGCCTCCAGTTCGGCCTCCGCCCGGTCGATCAGCAGCTTCGGCGGAAAGCGTCTGCCCTGCTCCACCGAGCCGAGGAAGCTCGGCGAGTACCGGACCTTCGGGGCCAGTGACTCCTGCGTGTACCCCGCGTGCTTGCGGAAGGTCTTGAACGCGGCGCCGAACGCCTTCAGGCTGTCGGACGGTTCGGGTTCGGTGTAGTCGGCCGTCATGCACCTTATGGTCACGGTCAGTTACTGGCCCTGTCCATACCGCGAACTCGTACGCTCACTCAGCGTACGAGTTGCGTCGCTGGTCATCCGGGGTACGCGCCCGGCACGGTGACCGCATGCCTGCTCAGACGAAGCCTCAAAACCCCGTCACCGTACGTGTGTTCGCGCAACGGTTCAGCTCCACGCGGCTCGGCGCCCGGCTCGCGCGGCATCTCGCCGTGCAGCGGCTCGACGCCTGGGGGATTCCGTACGACACCGACCTGTCGGACGCCGCCGCCCTCATCGTCGCCGAGCTCGCCGCGAACGCCGTCACCCATGGCCGCGTGCCCGGACGGGACTTCGAGCTGCGGCTCACGCTGACGGCGGACACTCTGCGGATCGAGGTCTCCGACGCCCGCGGTGAGAGACGGCCGAGAGAGGTGCAGCCCGAGGGGGAGTCGGGGCGTGGGCTTCTCCTGGTCGCGGCCCTGGCCGACCGGTGGAGCGTGCACGATCGCGTGCCCGTCGGTAAGACCGTGCGCGCGGATGTCTGCCTGCTGGACTAATCTGTACGGCCATTGACGAAGTCCGAACAAATGGGGGCCGTTCATGTCCGCGGAGTTGCCGGAGTCGTCCATACCCGACGAGGCGTGGGAGAGGTTCCAGCGGGAGAGCGAGGGGCCCGCGCGGCTCGCGGCGCCCAAGGAGCCGTCTGCGCGGGCGCGGATGGTGGCCGAGCGGCTGCGCAGGGCGGACGAGGAAGCCGCGCGGCAGCAGGGGAGGGCGCGCGGCCGGGGGAGGAAGGCGCCTCTGCGGGCCGAGCCGGACGCCTGGCGGGCCTGGCAGACGCGAGGGACGCGGCGCCCGCGGCGGAGCAGGGTTCCGGGGATCGCCTGGGTGGTCGTGGCGGTCGTCGTCGTACTTCTCGTCATGAACCCGCAGCGGACGCTCTGGTGGCTTTACTGAGCCCGGTGCTCAGCTCGGCGGTGGCTCCAGGCCCGTCAGCAGCGAGGCGACGTCCAGGCCGGTCATGAGGTACTGCTCGAATGCCGGGTTGTGCAAGGCCCACGGCGAGCGCCGGAGCCTGACCCGGTCGATCGCCCCCTCGCTGTCGTGGCCAAGCTCGATCAGCGTCTGCGCGGCCACCAGGCCCGAGCGGTTGTAGCCGGAGTAGCAGCGTACGAGCACGGTGCGCCGGGCGCGTATGGCATCGGCGGCCAGCACCGCCAGCCGGCGGACGCTGTCGATCTCATCGGCCGTCAGCCAGCTGTCGGGGATGGGCGCGATGTGGTGCTCGACGCCCCCGGGCGGGCCGTGGCCCTCGCGTGTGTACAGGCTGATCACCATGTCGAACTCGCGGTCCACGACGACATCCTGGTGCCGCTGGTCACCGTCCGACCAGACGTGGCCGCCCATCCACAGACCGGTTGTGATCTCGTCCCAGCGCGAGTGCGGCTCCGGAACGTGACCTTCCCTGCGGCGCGTTCTCATGGTGCCTTCGTTCCGCTCATGCCGCCGGTTCCGGCTGCGCCGAGGACGTCTGGACCGGCACCGTCGGGGCCAGTTGCGCGCCCAGCCACACCGGTACGCCACCCAGCAGCCGGAACAGTCGGCCCGCCTCGGCCCGCAGGCGGCTTGCCTCGGGTTCCGGTTCGCAGTCGGCCAGCGCGGCGAGCGCGGGGGCCGTACCGATGAGATAGCCCAACTCCTCGCGGATCCGCAGCGACTCGGAGAAGCCGTGCCGGGCCTCCGCCAACTCGCCTTCCCGCAGGGCGAGTCCGGCCTGGTGGTGCCAGGTGAAGGAGAGCAGCAGCGCATCGCCCTGGGCGGTCGCCCCCTCGTGCGCGCGGCGGTAGGCGGCGAGGGCGGCCTGCGGGGAATCGGCGATGTGCTCGGCGACGAGGCCGCGGCGGAAGTCGAGCAGCGGGCGGCCGGGCGAGGTGGGGGCGAGTAGCGCCGCGGCGCGGCCGAGCGCGGCACTGGCCTCGTCGGCGCGGTCGCGCACGCCGAGCCGGGTCGCGGCGTACGCCAGCCGCCCGCGCTCGCAGGCCGCGCCGCCGCGTTCGTCGTCGTCCCTCGCCACCGCCTCGGCGTTGCGCAGCGCGTCCTCGGCCTCCGCCCAGCCCTCGCCGGTGAACAGACAGCGCTCGACGAGCAGTCCGGCGCGTTCCAGCGCGGCGGCGGGATCTGGGGCATGGGGTTCGAGCAGGGCCGCTGCGTCGGTCCAACAGCCGCGCGAGCGCAGCCGCCATACCGCGGTCTGGAGGGGATCGTCACCTGCAGTGGTTCCGGAACCAGACATGGCGGTATGCGCCACTTGCCCTCCCCGAGCACGCCATTGAGCTGTTGAGTCTGTCGCATCTCAGCATGGATAGGTATGCCTGGCCAAGGGGTCAGGTGAATGAATTCACAATCGAGGGGCCGGGGGGACACTTGTTCGGCCCGGCCGATGGCTTCGCGTGCGAGTGCTCCACCCGTCAGTCGTCGAAGCGGTGCCGGGAGGCCTCGATGTGACCGAGGTACTGGTGGGTCCAATCGCACAGTCCGTCGATCGTCACCCGCAGGGCCTGGCCCGGCTCGGTGAGGGCATACTCGACCCGCGGCGGCACGACGGGGTGCACCGTCCGCTCGACCAGGCCGTTGCGCTCCAGCATGCGCAGGTTCTGGGTGAGCATCTTGTGACTGACGCCCTCGATCTCGTTCCGCAACTCGCTGAAGCGCAAGGTGCGTTCACCAAGAGACTCGATGATCAGGAGCGCCCACTTGTTGGCGACGTCCGAGAAGATCTCCCGCGCCAGAGAGTCCGCACGCCTCAGGTCCGCATCCTCGGGCGAGCCGCTGAACTGCTTGGTCACCATCAGGTTCCCCAGTCACCGAAAAGTGCGTTCTTCCATGTCAGCGGTCACTCTCCTACGGTTCCTGAGTAACCACAAGAGAGCGGCACTCATGCCAATGGAGGCAGGCAGCATGGCCATCACCCTGGTAAACCCCAGCGGACTGCCGGAAATCGACGCCTACCGGCAGGTGTCGATCGCGACCGGGTCGAAGCTGGTCTTCATCGCCGGGCAGGTCGCCTGGGACGTCGACGGTGTCACGGTCGGGGAAGGCGACCTCGCCGCTCAGGTCGAGCAGTGCTACCAAAACATCGGCACCGCCCTGGCCGAGGTCGGCGGCTGTTTCGACGACGTGGCGAAACTGACTGTCTACGTCGTCGACTGGACCCCCGACAAGATGCCCCTGCTCATGGAGGGGCTCGGTCGGGCGGCCGCGAAGCTGAGGGTCACCGCGACTCCCCCTGCCTCGCTGCTGGGCGTTGCGGCACTGGACGTACCCGAGCATCTGGTCGAGGTCGAAGCGACCGCGGTCATCGACTGAACAGGACGCGGTCCCGGGGCGCCGCCCGTCTCAGCTCATCCGCAGTGCCAGGAAGAAGTCCAGCTTGTCCTCCAGGCGCGACAAGTCGCGGCCGGTCAGCTGCTCGATCCGCCCCACCCGGTACCGCAGCGTGTTCACATGCAGATGCAGCCGCGTCGCGCACCTCGTCCACGACCCGTCGCAGTCCAAGAACGCCTCCAGCGTCGGAATCAGCTCCGCCCGGTGCCGCCGGTCGTAGTCGCGCAGCGGGTCCAGCAGCCGGGCCGTGAAAGCGCGCCGCACATCGTCCGGGACGAACGGCAGCAGCAGTACGTGCGAGGCCAGCTCATGGTGGCCGGCCGCGCAGACCCGGCCGGGGCGGGCCGCCGCCACCCGGCGGGCGTGGCGGGCCTCCTCCAGCGCCCCGCGCAGGCCCTCCGCCGAGCTGACGGCCGCGCTGACGCCCAGCGTGAGCCGCCCGTCGTCGGCGAGACCGGCCGAGAGGGGGGCGCGTACGGAGGCGAGCAGCGCGTCCGCGTGCAGTCCGGCTTCGGTGGACTCGATGTCGGGCGCGTCCGGGTCGGCGGGGTCGACGGGTACGGCGGGCAGCGGTACCAGCGCGATCGCCTCGTCGCCCGTGTGGGCCACCGCGATCCGGTCGGCGGAGTCGGTTCCGGGCGACGCCGGATCGACCAGGATCTCCTCGAGCAGTGACTGCGCGACCGGTCCGGCCTCGATCCTCGTGCCCGCCGTGGCTCCGGCGGTGGTGTCCTGGGCCCAGTCCACCCGGGCCACCACGACCTGCCAGTGCGGCGCGGTGCCGAGGCCGGGCAGCAGTACCGGAGCCGCGACCCGCAGCCGGGCCGCGATCTCGGCCGGTGCCGCACCTGTCTGGACCAGTTCCAGTACCTCCTGGGCGAGCCGTCGCCGTACCGTACGGGCCGCCTCGCGCCGGTCCCGCTCGACGGCGATCAGCTGGGTGACGCCCTGCAGCAGATCGAGCCGGGCGGCCGGCCAGTCGCCCGCGTCCGCCTCCACCGCCAGCAGCCAGTCCGACAGGACGCTCTCGCGTACATCCCGGGCGGCGGGGGCGGCTCCACGGCCGGTGTTACGGATCGGGAAGAGGGAGTACGTGGCTGAGCCCACGGTCGTCCGGTGCGGTCCGCGGCGGCCGGTGCGGATGGCGGCCAGATGCTCGCCCGCGAGCCTGGCGCCCGCCCCGGCGGGCAGCGGTTCGCCCGCGCCCGCGATCTGGCGTCCGGTGGGGGAGAGCACCCAGGCCCGAAGGTCCAGGTCGGAGCCGAGGAGGTCGAGCACGACCTCGGGGCCGCCGCCCGCCGGTCCCGATGTCATCAGCCGTCTGTGCCTGTCCACAACCGCCGCGAGATCCCCGGCCCGCTCGCCCGAGACCTGGCGTACGACATACTCTGTGATCGTCGCGAATGCAACGGACTCATTAACTGCAAAGAGTGGCAGTCGATGGCGCGAACACGCCTCGATCAGATCTCCGGGAATGTCCCCCAGCTCGGCCTCGCCGGCTGCCAGACCGGCCACCCCGGCGCCCGCCAGGATCCGGACGAACGGCTCGGAGTCGGCGGCGCTGCGCCGCCAGGCGAGCCCGGTCAGCACAAGTTCGCCGCCCGAGAGATAGCGGCTCGGGTCCCGCAGGTCGGTCGTCATCACGCCACGTACGCCGCGGTCCAGCTCGTCGTCGCCGCCGAGCAGCCGCAGTCCCAGCGCATCGGTTTCCAGAAGTGCGCGCAGCCGCATCTCGTCGCCGCCGATCTGTCTCGTTGTTGCCGGTGGCCTGTGGCCATGGTTTTCATGGGAAAACGGTGAGGTTACTGAGCCTCGCCTTTCGTTCGAATCTACAAGACAGGACAGGCGACCAGCCAACTCCTTCATGGTTTCGGTGACTGCACCGGGCGCGACACGGCTTGTGTACTGGGGCCACAGAGCGTTAACGGCACATGAATAACCAGTCGAGGGCCGACCGTCCGGGCCCGTTGCGACGAACGACCCCCGATTCAGAAGAAGTGAGAGCCACTCATGGACTTCCTTCGCCCCGCCAGCTGGGAGGAGGCGCTCGCCGCCAAGGCTGAGCACCCCACCGCTGTACCCATCGCGGGCGGCACCGATGTGATGGTCGAGATCAACTTCGACCACCGCCGGCCCGAGTACCTCCTGGACCTGAACCACATCGGCGAGCTGAACGAGTGGCAGGTCGGTGACGACACCGTCCGCCTGGGCGCCTCCGTTCCGTACACGCAGATCATGGAGAATCTCCGGGCCGAGCTGCCGGGTCTGGCGCTGGCGTCGCACACTGTGGCCTCCCCGCAGATCCGCAACCGCGGCGGCGTCGGCGGCAACCTCGGCACCGCGTCCCCCGCCGGTGACGCCCACCCGGCGCTGCTCGCCGCAGGCGCCGAGGTCGAGGCCGAGTCCGTGCGGGGCAGCCGCCTCATCCCCATCGACGAGTTCTACACCGGCGTGAAGCGCAACGCGCTCGCGGCGGACGAGCTGATCCGCGCCGTCCACATCAAGAAGGCCGACGGACCGCAGCAGTACTCCAAGGTCGGCACCCGCAACGCGATGGTCATCGCGGTCTGCGCCTTCGGCCTGGCCCTGCACCCCGAGACCCGCACGGTACGCACCGGCATCGGCTCCGCGGCCCCGACCCCGGTCCGCGCGAAGGCGGCTGAGGAGTTCCTGAACGCCGCGCTCGAAGAGGGCGGTTTCTGGGACAGCAAGAAGATCATCACCCCGTCGATCGCCAAGCAGTTCGCGGAGCTCGCCTCCGGCGGCTGCAACCCGATCGACGACGTGCGCGGCACCGCGAGCTACCGCCGCCACGCGGTCGGCATCATGGCCCGCCGGACCCTCGGCTGGACCTGGGAGGCCTTCCGCGGCAACGAGAGGAGCGCACAGTGCGCGTGAACTTCACGGTCAACGGTCGTCAGCAGGAAGCCGACGACGTGTGGGAGGGCGAGAGCCTTCTCTACGTACTGCGCGAGCGCATGGGCCTGCCGGGCTCCAAGAACGCGTGCGAGCAGGGCGAGTGCGGTTCCTGCACGGTCCGCCTGGACGGTGTCCCGGTCTGTTCCTGCCTCGTTGCCGCGGGTCAGGTCGAGGGCCGCGAGGTCGTGACGGTCGAGGGCCTGGCGGACTTCGCGAAGCAGCGTGCGGAGCAATCGGGTTGTGCGACCGGCGCCTGTGGCACCTCGCTCCAGGAGGCCCAGCAGTGGAGCGCGCAGGGCACCGACTCGCAGACCGGTGAGGGCACGGAACTCTCCCCGATCCAGCAGGCGTTCATCGACGCAGGAGCTGTCCAGTGCGGCTTCTGCACCCCCGGTCTCCTGGTCGCCGCCGACGAGCTGCTTGAGAGCAACGCCGAGCCGTCCGACGCGGACATCCGCGAGGCGCTCTCCGGCAACCTCTGCCGCTGCACCGGTTACGAGAAGATCCTCGACGCGGTCCGCCTCGCGGCCGCCCGTCAGGAAGAGGCGGTCTGACGATGGCGCAGCATCCACGAGTCGCCGCCGTTCCGGCCGGCACTCCCACCAGCATCTCCCAGGGTTCCAACACCAAGGGCGGCATCGGCGAGTCGACGCTCCGACCCGACGGCACCCTCAAGGTCACCGGTGAGTTCGCGTACTCCTCGGACATGTGGCACGAGGACATGCTCTGGGGCCAGACGCTCCGTTCCACCGTGGCGCACGCCGAGATCAAGTCCATCGACATCTCCGAAGCCGTGGCCATGCCCGGCGTGTACGCGGTGCTGACGTACGACGATCTGCCGGCCGCGATGAAGAACTACGGCCTGGAGATCCAGGACACCCCGGTTCTCGCGCACAAGAAGGTCCGCCACCACGGCGAGCCGGTGGCCCTGGTCGCCGCCGACCATCCGGAGACCGCGCGCCGGGCCGCCGCCAAGATCAAGATCGAGTACGTCGAGCTGCCGCTCATCACGGACGAAGCCTCGGCCACCGCGCCGGACGCGATCCTGGTTCACGAGGGCCGCGACGACCACCACATCGGTCATGTCCCGCACCCGAACATCGTGCACCGCCAGCCGATCGTCCGGGGCAACGCCGACGAGGCCGCCCGGCGTGCCGACGTGATCGTCAAGGGCGAGTACACCTTCGGCATGCAGGACCAGGCCTTCCTCGGCCCGGAGTCCGGCCTGGCCGTGCCTTCCGAGGACGGCGGCGTCGAGTTGTATGTCGCCACCCAGTGGCTGCACTCCGACCTCCGCCAGATCGCCCCGGTCCTCGGCCTGCCCGAGGAGAAGGTGCGGATGACGCTCTCCGGCGTCGGGGGCGCGTTCGGCGGCCGCGAGGACCTGTCGATGCAGATCCACGCCTGCCTCCTGGCGCTGCGCACCGGCAAGCCGGTCAAGATCGTCTACAACCGGTTCGAGTCCTTCTTCGGACACGTCCACCGGCACCCGGCGAAGCTCTACTACGAGCACGGCGCCACCAAGGACGGCAAGCTCACGCACATGAAGTGCAGGATCGTCCTGGACGGCGGCGCATACGCGTCGGCCTCCCCGGCGGTCGTGGGCAACGCCGCGTCCCTGAGCGTCGGCCCGTACGTCCTCGACGACGTCGACATCGAGTCGATCGCGCTCTACACCAACAACCCGCCCTGCGGCGCCATGCGCGGCTTCGGCGCGGTCCAGGCGTGCTTCGCCTACGAGGCCCAGATGGACAAGCTCGCGGCGAAGCTGGGCATCGACCCGGTCGAGTTCCGTCAGCTGAACGCCATGGAGCAGGGCACGATCATGCCGACCGGCCAGCCGGTCGACTCCCCGGCCCCGGTTGCCGAGTTGCTGCGCCGCGTCAAGGCCAGGCCGCTGCCGCCCGAGCAGCAGTGGCTGGCCGCCGGCGAGGAGGCGGACGTGCGCGCCCTGCCGGGCGGCCTGTCCAACACCACGCACGGCGAAGGCGTCGTACGAGGCGTCGGCTACGCGGTCGGCATCAAGAACGTCGGCTTCTCCGAGGGCTTCGACGACTACTCCACCGCGCGGGTGCGCATGGAGGTCGTGGGCGGCCAGCCGGTCGCGACCGTGCACACCGCGATGGCGGAGGTCGGCCAGGGCGGTGTCACAGTCCACGCGCAGATTGCCCGCACCGAGCTCGGCGTCACGCAGGTGACGATCGCACCGGCCGACACCCAGGTCGGCTCCGCCGGTTCGACGTCGGCATCGCGCCAGACGTACGTCACCGGCGGCGCGGTGAAGCACACCTGCGAGAACGTCCGCGAGAAGGTCCTGGAGATCGGCCGCCGCAAGTTCGGCTCGTACCACCCCGCCTGGGCCACCGCCGAGCTGCTGCTCGAAGGCGGCAAGGTCGTCACCGACGGCGGCGAGGTTCTCGCCGACCTGGTGGACGTCCTTGAGGACGAGGCGGTCGACCTGGAACTCGAGTGGCGCCACCGCCCCACCGAGGCCTTCGACCTGGTCACCGGCCAGGGCCACGGCCACGTCCAGTACTCCTTCGCCGCGCACCGCGCGGTGGTGGAGGTGGACACCGAGCTCGGCCTCGTCAAGGTCGTCGAGCTGGCCTGCGCCCAGGACGTCGGCAAGGCGCTCAACCCGCTGTCCGTCGTCGGCCAGATCCAGGGTGGCACCACCCAGGGCCTGGGCGTGGCGGTCATGGAGGAGATCATCGTCGACCCCAAGACCGCGAAGGTGCGCAACCCCTCCTTCACGGACTATCTGATCCCCACCATCCTCGACACGCCGACCATCCCCGTCGATGTGCTCGAACTGGCCGATGACCACGCGCCGTACGGACTGCGCGGCATCGGCGAGGCCCCGACCCTCTCCTCGACCCCGGCCGTCCTCGCGGCGATCCGGAACGCGACGGGTCTGGAGCTCAACAGGACGCCGGTACGCCCCGAGCACCTCACCGGCACCTGATCCACAAGCTCTCCGGGCGGTGCGCCGCGCCACGGAACGTCACTCCCCTGGCCTTCGGCATGGGGAACCCCACCCACCGCCCGTCCGCGCCGCCCGGAGAAACCAAGTACCGCACCGCTCGCGGTCCTTGCCGCAGTACCGCGCAGTACCCCAGCACCACAACCCAGTTCGTCTCGGGCCGTCCCCCGGGTCGTGCAGCAATGCAAGATCCCAAATCCCGCAGCCTCGTTGCTCACGCGGGTGCCCCTGTGAACCTTGGGAGTAGGCACCATGACCCAGCAGTCCCTTGAGACCAAGACAACGGCGGAGGACGCCGGCGCAGGTACCCGCCAGCCCGCCGGCAGGTCTTGGCTCGACCGGTATTTCCACATAACCCAGCGCGGGTCGACCATCGGTCAGGAGGTACGTGGCGGCATCACCACCTTCATGGCGATGGCGTACATCATCCTTCTCAACCCGGTGATTCTGTCGGTGCCTGATGCGACCGGCCACAAGCTCGACGGCGATCAGCTGACCACAGCCACCGTCTTCGCCGCGGCCGCCACCACCATCGTGATGGGCTTCATCGGCAATGTGCCGCTGGCCCTCGCCGCGGGACTGAGCGTCTCCGCCGTCATGGCATTCCAGGTCGCGCCCGAGATGACCTGGGAAAACGCGATGGGCATGTGCGTCATCTACGGCGCCATCATCGTTCTGCTCGTCGTCACCGGCCTGCGCGAACTCATCATGAACGCCATCCCCCTGGCGCTGAAGCACGCCATCACCATGGGGATCGGCCTGTTCGTGTGCCTCATCGGCCTGGTCCAGGCCGGCTTCGTCACCTCCATGCCGGGCCCCGGCGGCATCTCGGGCGCCAAGCCGATCCAGCTCGGCACGAGCGACATGCTCACCGGCTGGCCGGTGCTCTGCTTCGCGGTCACCGTCCTGCTGATCTTCCTGCTGCAGGTGCGCAAGGTCCCCGGCGCGATCCTCATCGGCATCGTCGGCGGCACCGTCTTCGCCGCACTGGTCCACCAGTTCGCCGGACTCGACAAGAAGGCCTGGGGCGGACTGAACGCCCCGGAGATCTCCGGCTCCATCGTCAGCACCCCTGACTTCGGCCTCTTCGGCAGCGTCTCCTTCGACGGCATCGGCAGCGTCGGTGGGATCACCGTCGGCGTCATCGTCTTCACCCTGGTGTTGGCCGGCTTCTTCGACGCCATGGGCACGATCATCGGCATCGGCCAGCAGGCCAACCTCGCCGACGACAAGGGCAAGATGCCCGGCCTCAACAAGGCCCTGGCCATCGACGGTGCGGGCGGCGCGTTCGGCGGCCTGGCCGGCGCTTCCGGCCAGACCGTGTTCGTCGAGTCCACCGCGGGCGTCGGCGACGGTGCGCGCACCGGCTTCGCGAGCGTGGTCACCGGCCTCGCCTTCACGCTCTGCCTGTTCTTCACCCCGCTGGCCCAGATCATCCCGACGCAGGTGGCCGCCGGTGCGCTCGTCGTCATCGGATCGATGATGCTGACGAATGCCAAGCACATCGACTGGAACGACCAGGCGACCTCGATCCCGGTCTTCCTGACCACCGTGCTGATGCCCTTCACGTACTCGATCACCGCGGGCATCGCGGCGGGTGTCATCGCCCACGTCCTGATCAAGACCGTGCAGGGCAAGGCGCGGGACGTCGGCTGGCTGATGTGGGTGCTGTCCATCGTGTTCCTGGCGTACTTCGCCCTTCACCCGATCGAGGGCTGGCTGGGAGTCAAGTAGGGCCTGGCTCTCGGATCAGCCCGGCAAGATCCGGAAGACAGGCCCTGAGTCCCGCCGCCCACCCACACCCCCTGAGGAGACCGACATGCTGGACATCGCCGACGAGCTGAACCGGTGGGTCGAGCAGGGCCGTGAGTTCGCCGTCGCCACCGTGGTGGCCGTCGGCGGCAGCGCGCCCCGGCAGCCGGGCGCCGCACTCGCCGTGGACAGCGAGGGCACGGCGATCGGGTCGGTCTCCGGAGGGTGTGTGGAGGGGGCGGTGTACGAGTTGTGCCAACAGGCGCTCGAGGACGGCGAGAGTGTCCTCGAGCGGTTCGGGTACAGCGACGAGGACGCCTTCGCGGTCGGCCTGACCTGCGGCGGCATCATCGACATCCTCGTCACGCCGGTACGCGGCGGGGTCTTCCCCGCCGCGCTGGCGGCCGCCGCGGGCGGGGAGGCGGCGGCCCTCGCCAGAATCACGGACGGCCCGTCCGATGTGATGGGCAGCGCCCTGCTGGTCCGCCCCGACGGTTCGTACGAGGGATCGCTGGGCGGCCACCCGGAACTGGACCGCACGGCGGCGGCCGAGGCGGGCGCGATGCTCGACGCGGGCCGCACGGGCACGCGGGTCATCGGCGAGGACGGCAGCCGTTGCGGTCAGCCGCTGACGCTCCTTGTGGAGTCCTCGGTGCCCGCCCCGCGGATGATCGTCTTCGGCGCCATCGACTTCGCGTCGGCGCTGGTACGGGTCGGGAAGTTCCTCGGATACCACGTCACCGTGTGCGACGCCCGTCCCGTCTTCGCGACGCGGACGCGCTTCCCGGAGGCGGACGAGATCGTCGTCGACTGGCCGCACCGGTATCTGGAGTCGACGGAGGTGGACGGCCGTACGGTCCTCTGCGTTCTGACCCACGACGCGAAGTTCGACGTGCCGCTGCTCGAACTGGCGTTGAAGCTTCCCGTCGCATACGTGGGAGCGATGGGCTCGCGCCGCACCCACGAGGACCGCAACAAGCGCCTGCGCGACGTCGGCGTCACCGAGCTGGAACTGGCCCGGCTGCGCAGCCCGATAGGCCTCGACCTGGGCGCGCGTACGCCGGAGGAGACGGCGCTGTCGATCGCGGCGGAGATCGTGGCAAACCGCCGTGGTGGCTCCGGGGTCTCCCTGACGGGAGCGCACACCCCGATCCATCACGACGGCCAGGACCCGCCGACGGGCCGGATAGCCTCGGTGGCCTGATCCGCGTGAGCCGTGCACGAACCTGATGGCGTACGAACCCAGTTGCACCTGAACCTGATCCGCGTACGGCCGCAGCTGCACCCGAACCCGATCCGCGTAGGCACCGCTTGCACCCGAACTCAGACGATCGGGAGATCCGCCAGCAGCCGCTCGCCAAGGTCCGTACGCGCGTACAGCACCACCCGTCCCACCCGCGACCGGCTCACCAGCCCTGTGCGGTGGAGGACCGCCAGATGGTGCGAGACGGCACTCGGGGTGACGCCTGTGCGGCGGGCGAGTTCCGTCGTGGACGCAGGGCCTGTCAGGAGTGTGAGCAGCTCCGCTTTCGGGCGGCCGATCAGGTCCGGCAGCGCACCGGACGAGCGCGGCGGGCGGGTCTCCCAGAGCGTGCCCACACCGCGGGCCGGATACGAGACCGTCGGCGGCTCGTCGGGGCCGACCGGGCTGATGGCGTGCCGGGCGAACAGCGTCGGCACCAGCCACAGCCCGCGCCCGGCCACCGACGTCGCCAGGTGCAGATCCCGGTGGACGAACATGCTCAGTTCGCCGTCCCGCCACACCGCCGTGGCATCGAGCGAGGTGAGCACCGCGGCCGCGCCGTCGCGGGCCAGCATCTGGGCCCGGTGCAGCATGTCCGCCTCCAGGACGGCGCGCATCCGCGGCCAGTGCGGGGCGATCGCCAGCTGCCAGTACGCCTCGACCGTGTCCGCGATCGCATCGCGCAACCGGGCCGGGTGGTGCGCCAGTTCGGCGATACGGGGCGCCAGCGGGCGGTCCGCGTAGGCGGCGCGCACATCCGCAAGGGCTTTGCCGGAGTCGGTGGCGCGTACCCGGCGAAGTTCGTCGGCCACGTCCGGCAGTGGCGAGGTGGGACGGGGAGTGATGAAGTCCGGGATCCAGCCGCTGCCGCCGACCGCCAGTTCACCCAGCAGATCTCCGTCGAGGTCGTCCGCAGCATCGAGCGCGGCGCGCGTCTGCCGTACCCAGGGCAAATGCAGCACGTACCTCTCGGGACGCCGCAGCGCCCACAGGCTGGTGGCCGTCTCCAGCAGTGGTGAGCACGCGAAGCGCATGTCGGCGAGGTCGTCGACCTCCAGGCGGTAATTGAGCATTGAGCCCCAGCCTAAATGTGTGTCGGAGGCGGACCGGACCGCGTTGGGTGGGAGCCATGCCCTCGACACTCTCCCGGGCGGCGACCGTGCTGCCGCCCCGCGGTCCGCTGCGCCCCTACGCGGCCACCACCCTCGCCGACTGGTTCGGCAACGGCCTCTTCCTCACCGGCGCTGCCCTGTTCTTCACCCGCGTCGTCGGGCTCACCCCCGCCCAGGTCGGCATAGGTCTGACCACCGCCGCGCTGCTGGGCCCCGCCGTGTCGGTGCCGGCCGGACGGTTCGGCGACCGCTATGGCCAGCGCCGCGTCTGGATGGCCACCGCCCTTGTCGAAGCGGGCTGTTTCGCCTGCTACATGGCCGTCGACTCCTTCGCCGGGTACCTCGCCGTCGTCTGCGTCATCGGGCTCGCCCAGAGCGCCTCACGCCCCGTCAAGAGCGCATACCTCGCCCGGATCGCCGACAAGGCGGCCCTGGTCGCGGCCAGCGCGTACAGCAGGGTGATGGTCAACATCGGTTTCTCGCTGGGCAGTCTGAGTGCGGGCGTCGCACTCGTCCTCGACACTCGTGCCGCCTACACCGCGCTGGTAGTGGGCAACAGCCTCTCGTACTTGGTCGTCGCCGCGGTACTCGCACGGATGCCGGACGGCCATCCGGTCGCCGCGGGGACGCCGGGCGCGCGCGGGCGGGCCGCCCTGCGCGACGGGCGCTACCTCGTCCTCGCCGCGCTCTCCGGGCTGCTGTACATCCAGGCGGAGGTGCTCAACCTCGGCGTGCCGCTGTGGATCGCCGAGCACACCCGCGCGCCGCGCTGGTCCTTCGCCGCGCTCATGCTCCTCAACACGGCCCTCGCGATCCTGTTCCAGATCAGGGCGGCGCGCGGCTCCGACACCGTGGCAGGAGCCGCCCTCGCGGGCCGCCGGGCCGGATGGGCGCTGCTGGGGGCGTGCGCCGTATTCGCCTGCACGGCGACGCTGCCGCCCGGCTGGGCCGTGGCGGTACTCGCGGTCGGCGTCGTGCTGCTGACCGCCGGCGAACTGCTCTCCTCGGCGAGCGGTTGGGGGTTGTCGTACGGACTGGCCGACCCGGCACGTCAGGGGGAGTACCTCGGCGCCTGGAGCTTCGGCCAGGACCTGGCCAGGGCGACGGGTCCGCTGGTGGTGGCGGTGCTGGTCACGGGCGGTGGCCCGGCGGGCTGGCTGCTGATCGGTACGGCCTTCCTGGCGGTGGGCACCGCGATGGTCCCGATCGGCCGCCGGGCCGCTGCCGCACCCGTTGCCCTGCCCTGAATCAATTCGCGTGGGTTCACTCGCGGCGGGTGGCGACCACCAGCCGGCAGCGAGGACTTCCGTCCGCCCGCCGTCCGAACTCCGCCAGCGGCTCCAGCTCCACCGAGAACCCCGCGCGGCCGAGGTCGGCCAGCACGTCCCCAAGCCGCCACGTGCGGTAGTACATGACAAACTGCGGCCGCCACAGCAGATTCCGTACGCGCATCGCCGCGTCGAACCCCCAGAGCTCCCAGTACGGCAATGAGCCGATCCGCGGCGGGGCCGGCACGGGGAAGACGAAGCGGCCGCCGGGCCGCAGCGCCTTGTGGACCTGGGCGAACAGCTCCGGCCGCTCCTTGGGCAGGAAATGGCCGAACGCCCCGAAGCTCGCGGCCAGGTCGAAGGCCCGCTCGAACGGGAGGGCGCGGGCGTCGGCCCGTACCCAGCTCACCGTCACGCCGTCCGGCACGTCCGGCAGGGACCGCGCTGCCTCGGCGAGCATGCCCGCGCTGAAGTCGACGCCGGTGACCTCCTCCTCGCACAGCTGCCGCAGTACACCCACTCCTGCGCCGGTGCCGCAGCAGACGTCGAGACCCGCCCGGAAGGGGCCCAGCGGCTTGACGGCACGTGCCACCGCGCCGAGAAGCCGGTCCGGCGTACGGAAGGGAGTCTCGTCGAACTTGGGCGCCAGCAGGTCGTAACCGTGCTCGGTGGAAGAGAGCGCCTGAGCGGCCAGTTCGCGGAAGGTGGGGCCCGAGGGAGTGAACATCACTCCATCTTCCTCCGTATACGTGGGGGGTCCGTACGCATCCGGTACGGGGCCTTGGCAGGCAGGGGAGGCAGCTTCATGGCCGGCAGTAATGTCACCGCACTCTTTCGTGCATCCACCGCTCACAGCCCGTCGTACTTCACGCTGAACCGGGCGGGCGGCGGGGCGGCCGGCGAGATCACCGACTTCTGCATCCCCTGCAACCCGTACTTCCCGACCCCCGCGATGTTCGACCAGCTGGGTCGCAGTCTGCGCGAGATCCTCACCTACTACCCCAGCAGCGCGGACACCATCACCGCCGAGCTCTGCCAGGTCCTCGGACTCAATCCGCAGACCGTCGCCATGGGCAACGGCTCCACCGAACTGATCACCTGGATCGACCACTTGCTGGTCCGCGAGTCCCTCGCCGTGCCGGTGCCGACCTTCGGGAGATGGACCGACCAGCCGATGGAGACCGGTAAGCGCGTCGACATGCTGCTGCTGCCGGAGGCACACGGCTTCGGCCTGGACCCGGCATCCTTCGTGCAGTTCGTACGCAGCCGTGGCTCGCGGACCGCGGTCATCTGCAACCCCAACAACCCCGACGGCGGCCTGCTGCCCAAGCAGCAGGTGATCGCGCTGCTCGACTCCCTCCAGGATCTGGACCTGGTCGTCGTCGACGAGTCCTTCCTCGAGTTCGCGGACGCGGAGCAGGAGGCGAGCGTCGCCGCCGAGGCCGTCATGCGGACGAATGTGATCGTGCTGCGCAGTCTGGGCAAGAACTTCGGGCTGCACGGGGTCCGCTTCGGCTATCTCGTCTCCAATCCGACCCTCGCCGGGAAGATCCGGTCCGCGCTGCCCAAGTGGAACCTCAACTCCTTCGCCGAGACCGTGGTGTTCATGCTGAAGGAGCACCGGCAGGAGTATGCCGAGAGTCTGCACCAGGCCCGCCGGGACCGGCAGGAGATGACCATGCGGCTCTCCCAGCTGCCGGGCCTGACCGTGTACCCGTCGCAGGGCAACTTCCTCTACGTACGCCTGCCGGAGGGTGTGGACGGGACGGTCCTGCGGGACCGGCTGCTCGCCGAGCACGGCGTGCTGGTGCGTGAGTGCAGCAACAAGGTGGGCAGTTCCAGCCGCTTCATGCGGCTGGTGGTGCGGCCGCAGCAGGACCAGATGCGGCTGATGTCGGCGATGGAGCAGGTGCTGTACGGGCGCGCCCCGGTGCCGGAGCCGCGGCCGGAGCCGCTGGCGCCGATGCTCGCACAGACGCCTGAGCCGCAGCCGCAGCCGCAACTGCGGGCACAGGTGCAGCAGCCGGGGCCGATGCCGATGCTGGCGCTGGCCCAGGAGCCGGTCTCGGCACGGGGGCTCGGCCCGGTCCCGTCCGCCGAGCGGCCCGCCGCGAGCGCCCTGACCGGGGTGCCGGCCGGCGGGATGGCCGGCGGGATGGCCGGTGGGATGGCCGGTGGGATGGTCGGCAGTGCGGGCGGCGGGATGGTCGGGGCGGCCAGGGCGGCGGTGGGGGGCTACACGTCAGGGACGGCGGCGGTGGACCGGCTGATCGCCGGAGCGTAGGGGTTGTGACGCCCTTCGGGCGTGTCCTCAATGGCCGGACGGGCTGGAAATTCAGCCCCTCCGGCGATTGAGGAGCGGAGGTTCGGGGCGGAGCCCCGACAACGGCCCGGGCAAATCAAGCCCCGTGGGGGTCCCCCGGACGAAGTCTGGGGGAGATTGAGGCGCCGGGGGTCCCCCACGCCCGCAGGGCGTAGGGGGCGGGTCCGGGGGCGGAGCCCCCGCCCGGGGTCCGGGGCCGAGCCCCGGTGGGAGTCACCGGCCCCGTGGCTAGAGACGGAACGTCGGGTTCTGGGACCGGACCTTGTGCACAGTGGAGCAGGACCCGACCGCCCCACCGCCCCTAGCCTCGCCCCAACAGCAGCCTTGGCAGCAACGAGGGGCGGTCCCGGTGAACTGGCTCATCCACGACTACCGCGAGAGCGATCTCGCGGCAGTGGTCCACCTGATCGACACCACGGCCGAGCTCGGGCAGGAGTCGGTCTTCTCGCTCGCCGAGTGCATCGGCGCGCTCACCTCCCGGCAGCCCGCCGTCGTAGCCGTCCACCAGGGCGTCCCGATCGGCGCTGCGCTCGCCTGCGTGGCCGGTGAACGCGCCTGGGTGATGCGTATCGCCATTTCCTCCGCCTGGCGCGGCCGGGGTCTCGCCAGCGCCCTGCTGGTCGAACTGGAGCGACGGCTCGTCGCCGCCCGGGTCGGTCGTATCGCCTATGTGCTGCCCGAGGAGGAACTGCTCGGCGAGGGACTGCTCAACGCGGGCTACACCCGGCAGCCCGCCGTCGCCTACTTCGAGAAGGTCGAGCCGCTGCACGGACCCGCGGCCAGTCTGCTCGAAGACCTCGGCGGCCGGTTCCTGCCGAGCGACCTGTGGGCCGAGGTGGCGGGCATGGAGGCGGAGAAGGACCTGATCGAACGGCGCGTCGTACTGCCGCTGGCGCAGCCGGAGCGGGCCGCCAGGCACGGGGTCAGGCCGCCGCGGGCCATCGCCCTGTTCGGTCCGCCCGGGACCGGCAAGACGACCTTCGCCCGGGGCATCGCCGCCAAGCTGGGCTGGCCCTTCGTTGAACTGCTCCCGTCCCGGCTGGCCGACGAGGGCAATCTCGCGGCCGCCCTGCGAAGCGCCTTCGCCAGGATCGCGGAGCTCGAGCGGGTCCTCGTCTTCATCGACGAGGTCGAGGAGATCGCACCCGTGCGCACCGAGCCCGCGCAGCCCGGCGGGATGCACGGGGTGACCAATGAACTGCTCAAGCTCATACCGGGTTTCCGGGAGCGGGACGAGCGGCTGCTGGTGTGTGCCACCAACTCCGTACGCTCGCTCGACCCGGCGTTCCTGCGCCCCGGCAGATTCGACTATCTGATCCCGATCGGCACCCCGGACACGGCGGCGCGGGCGGCGATCTGGTCCCGGTACACCGGTGGCCGGCCCGATGCGGATGTGTCGGTGCTGGTGGCGGCCAGTGAGCTGTTCACTCCGGCCGATATCGAGCATGCGGCCCGGATCGCGGCCCAGGCCGCCTTCGAGCGGGACCTGGAGACGCTCGGGACCTCGTCCCGGGCCACCGGCGAGGCACGGGTGCTCGGCGCGAGCACCGAGGACTATCTGGCGGCCATCGCCCAGTGCCGGCCGACGGTGACGCCCGCGATGATCGAGGAGTTCGGCGCGGACATCACGGCCCACGCCCGGGTCTGACGTAAGACTTCCGTCATCGACCGGGCCGCCTTTCGCGGCGCGAAGTCCCGTTGAATGGACGGGCCCGGGCACACCGCCCGGGCGGACATCGGGAGGACGTCGTGGGACGCGTGCGGTTGTTGCTGAAGAGGCCCGTGGTCATCTCGGTGCTGGTCGTCGGTGTGATGGCGCTGGGCCTCGGGCTCTATTGGTTCCAGCCGTGGAAGTTGTGGGTCGACGAGACGGTACGGGACGAACTCCCCGCTGCCGCCGCGGCTGAGGCGGCCGGGGTGCCGGGGACCGCGGCGACGGCCGCCTCCGACCCGCAGACCCTGGCGTCCGGCACGCTCATAAGCCATGAGCACAACACCTCGGGCTCGGCCCGGATCGTCCGGCTGCCCGACGGCTCCCGCATTCTGCGGCTGGAGAACCTGGACACCAGCAACGGTCCTGATCTCCGGGTGTTGCTGACGGACGCCCCCGTGAAGCGGGGCACGGCGGGCTGGCGGGTCTTCGACGACGGCAAGCACGTCAGCCTCGGCAAGCTCAAGGGCAACAAGGGCGACCAGAACTACGCCCTGCCCCGGGACCTCGATCTGGCCGGCTACACGAGCGTCAGCATCTGGTGCGGCCGCTTCGACGTCTCCTTCGGCGCCGCCGAGCTTGCCCCGCCCGCGTAGTCCTGCGTCCCCAACTTCCCTGATTCCGGGCCGAGTTGTTCGCCGGCATGGTGCTGTCCGACTACCCCCTGCTGCTGCTCGACCCCGCCAAGCGTGCCGCGTACGACAAGCTCGTGGACTGGCTCAAGAGCGAACCGGTTCAGAGGAAGATCATGGAGCGTACGCAGCGCCGGCCGGTCGATCTCGCCGTGCCACGGGACCCGCGGCTGCGCGAGCCGGTCGGCAATGCGCTGTACTTCCCGGACAAGCCGGCGGTCGTCGACCGTCAGGTTCTACCGGGGCGAGTCGCTCACGGTGATGCGGTTCGGCGGACGCGTACTCGCCGAGCGCAGTGTCACCTACGACGGGCAGCGCGACCTGGACCGCCTGCGCGGATTTGTGGCCGCGGACGACTTCGGTGACAGCACCGCCATCTGGTCCACGCTCGACCACGCCTACCAGGAGGTGGCCACCGTCGTACACGACCGGCCGGGGCAGGCCGTCTCCATCGTGTTGATGACGGACGGCGAGAACAACGCCGGGATGGACCTCGACGCCTTCATCCGCCGGTACGGCGCACGGCCGCAGGCGGCTCGCGCGGTGCGCCCGGCGCGGAGCGCACGCGTCCGGGTCACGTGCGCGACGGAAGGCCTGCGCAACCAGGTCCCGCAGCGGGCGTTCTCGGCCCGCTGCCTCGGCAAGGTCCAGGACTGGAACGCCGAGGACGCGGTCCTGGAGGTACAGGCCATGGCGATCTTCCGGTAGCGGCCCGGTCCGCGCGCTCTCCTGAGGCGCACACGGCGGGCGTGAGTGACGATGGACCGGGAGGCCGCCATGGACCAGAGCTACGAACTTGTATTTCAGGCGCCCGCCGGGGAGGACGACGTGGTGATCGTCCGGAGCACCGGACGGTCGGGCGCGGGCGGATATCCGATCTACCAGGACGAGACGGGAATCGTACGCGCGGAGATCAGCGACCGCGGAGAGGTACGGATGCTGGCCAGCGGAGGCCACCAGGTGCCCGGGACTCCGGTGAAGGTGCGCTCACTCAGCTCGTGACCCGGAGCCCCCCGGTCGGGTGGGGCGCAGCCCGATGCATCGCCCCTCACTCCAGCCGGCAGCCCGGAGTGGGTGGTGACCGGCGGTACCAGCCTGTCCTCACCGCTGATCACCCCCGTTTGCGCCCTGGCGCCCTGGCCGGCCACCCGGGCCCGAACCGACTGCGTCGGACTCCTCAAAGGCTCCAGCGCAGCACCGCTCCCAGCCCGCCCGCCGGGCCGGGCATGCCCTCGGGGACCAGCAGCACTTCGGCGTCGGCCGCCGCGGCGGACCGCAGCAGCGCGTCGTCCGCGCGTGCCTGCATGGGCTTGGCGACGCCCATCGCCTGCGCCTGGCCACGCTGCACGGCGACCTCGTCGACGCCGGGGCCGATCCACACGTCGCGGCCCGCGTCGGATGCGTCCTGTGCGAGCAGCAGCGTCGCCACCTGGTGGCTGCGGGCCGCGTCCACCACGGCGGGAATCCCTTCAGCGGCTTCTCCGCGACCGGTGTCGACAGAGGCCTCGCGGTGCTCGCCCGGCCTGCCGCGTCCGAAGCGGAAGCGATCGAGCGCGTTCTGGAGCCGGTCGCGCGCGTAGTTCTCGCAGGCCTCGGCGATCTGCCGGTCGAGCACGTCCTTCGAGGCGCCGGGGGACCTGCTGCCGTTCTCGGCCTCGACGGTCACGGCCCGGATGCGCTCCGGCAGCCGGTTGTGCACGGCCCTGCGCTCGCGGGCGTCGCCGGCCAGCACCAGCAGCTGTGCGCCGCTCTCGGGCCACTGCCTGGCAAGCTCGCCCGCGATGACGTCGGCGGTCTCGTTCCAGCTGTTCTCGACCTTGTTCCGGTAGTGCCACTCGTACCGGTCCGCCGGGATGCTGCGGTGTCCTCGGCCCTGCCCCTCCTTGCCGTTCGCCTGGCCCACGCTCTCCCGGCCGTGCGCATCGCGCAGCTCCAGATCGGCGCCGGTGCGGTCGATGTACGCCACCATGCACGGCGGCGCGTCACCCCGCAGGCCGGTCAGCGGCGCAACGTGCGGCAGGATCGACCAGCTCGCCTCGATGCTGGTCGGCGACATGGCGAGCGGAATGTCGAGCACGACCTCGGCGCCTGCGGCGAAGACCGCGCGGCCGGGAGGTGCCCCGGAGACCGGCTGGTCGGCGAGCCTGCCGATCACGGCCCTGACGGTGTAGGGATCGGCACCGGCGTCTATGAGCTGCGATGCCACCGAGCGCTCGCGGAGCTTCTGCAGCTTCGCCGCGTCCTCGGTCGTGCGCGTGGTCTCAATGAAGACGGAGGCCCATGGGCCTGGACGATCGAAGAGCGGCTTGAGAAAACCGAGTTCCATGATCTCCCCCAAGCTCGGGGCTGGTGGGTACTACCAGATTACGGCCATGTGTCCGTAGTGCCCTCCTGGTCGCCGAAGTGCGAGGTGGTCTCCGCCCGGTCGAAGACGGGTCGGCCCGGGCGGCGTACCTGCGCAGCGGCGAGTGATCGGCTCAGGTCCCGTCGGCCGGGGAAGTGTCGAGTTCCGCCCAGATGATCTTGCCTTCGGTGGTGTAGCGGGTGCCCCAGCGTCGGGCCAACTGCGCCACGAGGAACAGTCCGCGCCCACCCTCATCGGTGGTGCGCGCATGACGCAGCCGCGGGGAGGTGCTGCTGCTGTCGAAGACCTCGCAGATCAGCACGTCCTGCCTGATCAGGCGTAGCCGGATGGGTCCAGGCGCGTAGCGGATGGCATTGGTGACCAGCTCGCTGACGATCAGCTCGACGGTGAAGGCCAGATCACCGAGCCCCCATTCCCCGAGGCAGCGCATGGCCAGGGCGCGGGCCTCGGCAACGACCGCGGGATCGGACGGCAGATCCCAGGAGGCCACCTGATCCGCGCCGAGAGCGTGCGTACGGGCGAGAAGCAGTGCGATGTCATCGTCGGCAGGACCTTTGAGCATCGTGTCCAGGACAGTCGCGCACAGTCCGTCCAGTGGCAGGTCCGGACTGGCCAGCGCCGCGCTCAGCCGCGCAAGACCGACGTCCACGTCCCGGTCGCGGGCCTCGATCAGGCCGTCGGTGTACAGCGCGAGGACACTCCCCTCCGCCAACTCGAATTCGGCGGACTCGAACGGCAGACCTCCCAGTCCGAGCGGCGGGCCCGGCGGCAGGTCGGGGAAGGTCACCGACCCCTCCGGAGAGACGACCGCGGGCGGAGGGTGGCCGGCCCGGGCCATGGTGCATCTGCGGGTGGCCGGATCGTAGACGGCGTACAGACAGGTGGCACCGAGTACGGCGGAGGCCGGACTGTCCTCCTGCGACGGCTCCTCGCCGATGAGACTGAGCATCTGGTCGTCCAGATGGGCCAGCAGCTCCTCGGGCGGCAGGTCCAGGTCGGCGAGGGTGCGGACGGCGGTGCGGAACGGGCCCATGGAGGCGGCGGCGTGGATTCCGTGCCCCACCACGTCACCCACGACCAGGGCAACCCGCGCTCCGGACAGCGGGATCACATCGAACCAGTCGCCGCCCACCCCGCCGGCGTGGGCAGGGAGGTAGCGCGATGCCACCTCAAGGCTGCTCCGCGTGGACAGTTTCCTTGGCAGCAGGAAGCGTTGCAGGGCAAGCGCCGTGTTGTGCTCCCGGGTGAACCGGCGTGCGTTGTCGATGCCGACGGCCGCTCGCGCGACGACATCCTCGGCGAGGAGCAGGTCATCCTGTTCGAAGGGGCCGCGGCTCGGCCCGCGGACGAAGGTGGCGACGCCCAGCGCGTGGCCACGGGCGTCGGCTCTGACCAGCATCAGCGAACACTGGCCGAGTCCGTGGTTCTCCCCGGCGGCGCGCGGGTCGCCGGCGAGCCATCCGCCGGTGTCGTCGTCCAGGGCGGGGCACAGGTACGACGTGCCGTCAACAAGGCAGCCTGCGCCGGGCGAAGACGGCAAAAAGGCCACGGTATGCCCGGTCTCCGCGATCGGCCCCCGCAGGTCCGCGGTGGAAACGCGCCTGCCCGCCCGGCGCAGCGTTTGCGTGCCGGGAAGAGGTCCGCGGCGCAGGGACTCACCCCACAGCACCGGGTCCAGCAGGTCCACGGCGACGAAGTCGGCGAGCCCGGGTACGCAGCTGTTCGCCAGCGCCTGTGCGATGTGGATGACATCCAGGCTTTTGCCGGTCTGTGTACTGACCTCGTTCACCAGGGCGAGCCGCTGCCGAGCCCGCCAGCGGTCGGTGACATCGATGACCATGTAGCAGACCCCCCGTACCCGGCCGAGCGTGTCGTCGAGCCGGAAGAACGAGGTCGAGTAGGCGTGCTCACGCTCCGGATCGGCCCGGGTACGCCCCCGGTACTCGATGTCCACCGCGGGCTTGCCCGTGTCCAGGACCTCCTGCATACAGGCTTCGATCGCCTCGGCGTCCAGTTTCGGCAGCACGTCGCGGAGCCGCTTCCCCAACCGCTCCTCACGAGCGACTCCGCCGATGCGCTCCAGCGCGTCGTTGATCCAGACGTAGCGCAGCTCCGGACTCATCACGGCCATGCCCACCGGCGAACGGGCGAGGAACTGCCCCACGAGCGAATGGTCCACCTCCCACCACGGCTCCTCATCGGCGTTGTTGCCCTGGAGCGTGGCGAAGGGGGCCAGGCCGTCCTGCCCGGCGGTGTCGTCGGAGGTGTTCATCAGCCACCTCATCCATGAGAGGCCGGCGCCTGCGTAAGCGCATTCGTGCGACTCCTCCAGCATCTCACCGCGGTACGGGTCTCGGCCCGCATCGAGGACGCACGTTCACGCCATGGCATGGTGTGAACTCTGACGGTCACCTCGTACAGGTCGGACGGCTTGGCCGCTGGGCGGTTTCCACCCGGGCGCAGCCCGCCGTCCGCGCGAGAACGGGCGGTTCAGTACCGAAAAATGGCCATAAAAAGAGCTAAATTTCGGGTCCATGACGCAGCAGCAGACCGGCCTCGTCGGCAGCACCTCCGCCCCGGAGCGCGGCCCGGCCACAGACGGCCCCCAGCGGCACGACCCCTCGCCCGTCGAATCTCGCGCAACAGCCCGCGCCCTCGCCTGGGCGGCACGCCGCGCCGGCAGCTGGACGGCAAAGAAATCGATCGTCGTGCTCTACGCGGTCTGGACCCTCACCCGGCTCGGCATGCTGCATCTGCTCATCCAGGACAGCATCGGCGTCAGCAATGTCTCGGACGAGGCCAACTTCCTCTACCCGCACTGGTACCAGCAGCTCACCGACGGCTCCTTCCCCGTCAACGATGTCACCTGGCAATATCCGCCGGGCGCGGGGCTGGTGTTCTTGTTCCCCGCACTGCTGCCGTTCCTCGGCTACTTCCAGGCGTTCCTCGTCCTCACGCTCGCCACCGACGCGATCGTCACCCTGGCGCTGGCCCGCAAGGGCCGAGGTCTCGCCGGGGCATGGCTGTGGACCGGCGGACTGCCACTTCTGCTGAATGTGCCGCACGGACGGTTCGACATCCAGGTCACGGCCCTCGCCGTGCTGGCCCTGCTCAGCGCCCGGCGCCGCCCGCGCCTCGGCGGGGTGTTCGCCGCGCTCGGCGCCATGGTCAAGGTCTGGCCGGTGCTCACCCTGATCGGCATGGAACGCGGGCGCACCAGCCGGCAGGTCTGGCTGTCCGCTGCCGCCGCGGCGGGCGCGCTGCTCGCCGTACTCGCCCTCGGCTTCCGGCACAGCCTCGGCTTCCTGCAGCAACAGGGCGCCAGGGGTGTGCAGATCGAGTCGCTGGGCGGCACCGTGCTGTCACTGATGCGGGCGTCGGGCATGCCCATCTGGATCGAATCCCGCTACGGCGCCCTGGAGTTCAACGGCATGCACGTGGCGACCGTTGCTCAGCTGTCCATGATGCTCACCGCCGCCGCCTTCGGCTGGCTGATGCTCTGGCGGGGCAGGGCCACGCGGTGGACCACCGCGACACCGTTCGACGCCGCACTCGCCGCCGTCCTGCTGTTCACGGTCACCAGCAGGGTGATCAGCCCGCAGTATCTGGTCTGGCTGATCGGCCTGGCCGCGGTCTGCCTCACCTCCCGGCACACCACGCAGCGCCCGGTGGCGTTCGCGCTGCTGGCAGCGGCGGCCGTGACCGCGCTGGCCTTTCCGACCTACTACCTGGAGGTCATGGACGGCTCGGTGCTGGGCAACACACTGATGGTCGTACGCAACGGACTGCTCGTCGGCGCGGCGCTGCTGTCCTGCCGCCGCTTGTGGAAGGCCACGACTGGCGCGAGCGGCACGACGGACGCGACCGGTACCGAAGACGTAGCTGTAGCTCTTCCTCCCGCCCGGGTTGACACTCAAAAAGAGTGAGTGGTTAAGTACTCACATGAAGACGGAACGACAGCGCCATCTCTCCACAGCGGAGGAACGTCGCGAAACGGTGTTGCGCACCGCCATCGGGGCCTTCGCGGCACGGGGCTACTTCGGCACCACCACCACGGAAGTGGCCAAGGCGGCCGGCATCTCCCAGGCGTATGTCTACCGGCTCTTTCCCAACAAGGAGTCGCTGTTCACCGCGGTCGTCGACCACTGCTTCGTCAGGGTCAGGGCGGCACTGGAGGGCGGCGCCGCCGAAGCCAAAGGCAGTGCGCCCGAGGTGGTACTCGCTGCCATGGGTGACGCGTACGCCCGCCTGATCAGCGACAACGACCTCATGCTGGTGCAGCTGCACGCCCAGGCTGCCGCAGTCTCCGAACCCGCGATCCGCGAGGCCGTACGAGCGGGATACGCCCGCACGGTCGAGTACGTCCGCGGGGCCTCGGGGGGCAGTGAGCAGCAGGTCCAGGAGTTCTTCGCCGTCGGCATGCTCTGTCACCTGATCGTTTCCATCCGCGTCGATGAAGTGGACGCGCCCTGGACGCGCACGCTCGCGGCGGGGATCACGCACTACTGACAGTCGCCCTGCAGGGCGGCCACCTTGCCAAGCGCGGTCCGGTGGCCGCCTGTTTTCAGACCACAAGAGTGAGTGGTTAACCACACATAGGAGGGGTCGTGAAGTCGACCATCCCGGACAGGCCCCCCACGGGGGCCGGCGCCCCGTCGGCCGCGCGCAGCGGGGCCGCCCTTGCGGTCCTGGCCGGTGCGCAGTTCGTGATCACGCTGAGCACGTCCGTCGTCAACGTCGCCCTGCCCCCGATCCGTGACGGGGTCGGTCTGTCCGACAGCGGCATGTCCTGGGTCGTCAACTCCTACGGACTCGCCTTCGGAGCACTTCTTCTGCTGGGCGGGAGGGCCGCCGACCTGGTCGGCCGGCGCCGGGTCCTGCTCGCGGGCCTCACGCTCTTCACCGTGCCTCGCTCGCCGCGGGCCTGGCCACCACGCCGTGGCTGCTGATCGGTGCCCGCACGCTCCAGGGCATCGGAGCCGCTGCCGTGGCGCCTGCCGCACTCGCCCTGGTCATGCAGCTCTTCCCGCCCGGTCCTGGCCGCGGCAGAGCGCTGGGGGTGTGGGGCGCGGTCTCCGGCGCCGGCGGCGCGGCCGGAGTCCTGGCGGGCGGACTGCTCACCGAGAGCCTGGGCTGGCCCTGGATCTTCTACGTGTCCGGGCTGGGCGCCGCCGCCGTGCTCGCCGCAACCGCTGTGCTGGTGCCCACCTCACAGCCTCCCGCCCAGGCCGCAAGGCGTCTCGACCTCGCCGGAACGCTCGCCGTCACCATCGGGCTCGTCACCCTCGTCCACGGCCTCACCTCCGCCCGGCGCGCCGGCTGGAGCGATCCCGTCGTGCTGGGCTTCCTCATCGCCGCAGCCGTCCTGCTCTCACTCTTCGTCCTGGTCGAACGGCGCCACCCCGCCCCCCTGATGCCGCCGCGGCTGCTCTCCGAAGGACTTGTCGCACCAGCCAACCTCGTCATGACGCTGCTCGGCGCCGTGTGGGTCGGACTGTTCTTCTTCCTCCCCCTCTACCAGCAGCAAGTGCTCGGCGCCGGTCCGCTGGAGGCAGGACTGTCACAACTCCCGCTCGCAGCAGCGAACATGCTCGGCTCGTCCCTCGCCCCCCGCCTCGCCCGCCGGCTGGGACCGCATGTCACCCTCGCCGCCGGTCTGCTGACTCAGGCCGCCGGGCTGCTGTGGCTGGCCCGTATCTCCGCGCAGGGCACCTTTGTCACCGATCTGCTCGGTCCCACCCTCGTGATCGGCCTCGGCCTGGGAATCGCCTTCGTCCAGCTCACCGGCGCCGCTGTCACCGGTGTGCGGCCCGCCGACGCCGGCCTGGCCAGCGGCCTCGTCAACACCACTCGGCAGATCGGCGGCGCCGTGGGCCTGGCGGTACTGAGCACCCTCGCCGCCTCGACCACAGCCACCGCCCGGCACCACCACACCTACGCCCAGGCGCTCACCGAGGGCTACCGGACCGCGTTCCTCGTCTCGGCGGCCCTCATCGCCGCCGCGGCCGCACTCACCCCCCTCCTCGCACGCCGATCGACCCGACAGGCCGACGCGGACGACAAGCCGGCGGCGCCCGGTCCCGCTCTGCCGCACTCCGAGCCCCGGAGTTCGCGGTGAACCACCGCGAACCCGAACCACCGCAAGAACACCTCGATTCACCTCGAAACACCGATGAAGGAGAACGCACCATGAGCACGCACCCGCCCGGCGACACGCCCGCCCACACCATCGACGAGAACGCCCCCGTCATCGTCCGTCTCTCGACGACGATCAACGCCTCGCTCGCGGACCTCTGGGACCTGCACACGGACATCGGCTCCTGGGCCGAGTGGCACCCGGACATCGACCGGGCCGACTTCGAGGGCCCGCTCGCCCCTGGCGCGTCCTTCACATGGCTGACCGCGGGCCTCGACATCACCTCCACCGTCCACGAGGTCGTGCCTGGCCGGCGCATCGTCTGGGGCGGCCCCGCGCACGGCATCGACGGTGTCCACCTGTGGACCTTCGAGGAGACCGACGGCGTGGTGACCGTCCGCACCGAGGAGTCCTGGAGCGGCGCACCGGTCGAAGCCCAGCCCGTCGCCCTGGAGCAGGCGCTCAGGCAGTCCCTGGAGAGCTGGCCCGGCCACCTGAAGGCCGAGGCCGAACGCCGGTAGCAGCGCGGCGGCTTCGGTCCGGAGCGGTCCGGAGCGGTTCCGGCCGCGGTCGTCCCGCCCGCGCACAACACCGCACCACCACCATCACCGAGAGACGAGGTCTTCACGATGACCAGCAAGCCCTACCTGACCGGCCACTACACCCCCGTCACCGACGAGATCACCGCCACCGACCTCACCGTCGAGGGCAACCTGCCCCCCGAGCTGACCGGCCGGCTGATCCGCAACAGCCACAACCCGAAGCCGGGCATCACCCCGACCCACTGGTTCAAGGGCAGCGGCATGGTCCACGGGATCCGGCTGCGCGAGGGCCGCGCCGAGTGGTACCGCAACCGCTGGGTGCACACCCCCGCCCTGGACGGCGCCCCGTACATGACGGAGAGGGGCCCCGACCTGACCGCCAGCACGGCCGGAACGCACGTCATCGAGCACGGCGGACGGCTGCTCGCGCTGTGCGAGTCGAACCTTCCCTTCGAGCTGACGGCGGATCTGGAGACCGTCGGCGCCTACGACTTCGGCGGCAAGCTGACCTCCGCCATGACCGCGCACCCCAAGGAGGACCCGGCCACCGGCGAGCTCCACTTCTTCGCCTCTTCGCCGTTCCCGCCCTTCCTCATCCACCACGTCGCCTCGCCGGACGGCCAGGTCCTCCAGAGCCAGGAGGTCCCCGGGGCGAGCGCCGCGCTCAAGCACGACTTCGCCATCACGGAGCACTACGTCGTGTTCCTGGAGGGCTCGGTCACCTTCGACATGTCCGAGCACTCGGGCATCCCGTACAGCTGGAGCGACAGCCAGGAGGCGCGCATCGGCGTCATGCCGCGCGGCGTCGGCGGCGCGGACAAGGTCCGCTGGTTCGACATCCTCCCGGGGTACGGGATGCACTTCGCCAACGCCTACGAGGACGCGAACGGGCGCATCGTCGTCGAGGGCCCGACCGTGGGCCGCGAGGGCTGGCAGCGCTCCTGGAACTGGTGGGTCGGCGCCCCGGACCGCGGCGCCGAGCCCAACTCCGGCTCCCGCACCCGGCGCTGGACTGTCGACCTCGCGGCGGGCCGGGTCAAGGAGGAGCAGATCGACGACCTGACCGTGGAGTTCCCGACCATCAACGAGGCGTACACCGGCCGAGAGCACCGCTACCAGTACGCGCTCTCCTTCCCCGACGACCTCGGCATCGGCAACCACACCCTCGTCAAGTACGACCGCCGCACCGGAGGCCGCCAGCTGCTGCCCGTCGGCAACGGACAACTCCCCAGCGAGGCCGTCTTCGTCCAGGCCGAGGGTGCCACCGACGAGGACAACGGCTATCTGCTGACCGTGGTCAGCGACCTGAAGGCGAACGCGTCGAAGATGCTCGTCCTGGACGCCTCCGACCTGTCCGTCCCGCCGATCGCCACCATCCATCTGCCCCGCCGCGTCCCGGCCATGATCCACGGCTCGTGGATCCCCGACACCGCTGGCTGACCCGCCCGTCACCGAAGCAAGGCAGGCGTCGGACGCTGCGAAGCATCCGGCGCCTGCTTCCTGTCGGCGCCGGGCCGCTACGGACCCGTCGGCGGCCTGAGCGCGGCGTATGTTCCCGCGCTTGCCGCCAGCAGCATCACGCAGCCCGTGAAAATCAGCCCGGCTTCGCGCAGCCCGAGCCAGGTGGCCATGGCGCCGACACCGACCACGGGCAGCGAGATCCCGGCGTAGGCGACGACGAAGAACGCCGAAATGGTGCCGCCCCGATGCTGTGCCGGGGCCGCGCCGCTGATCAGGGTGAGTGCCGCGCGAAAGGCCAGTCCCTGGCCTGCGCCGCCGAACAGGGCGCCCAGGACGAGCAGAGCCAACGATTCGGCGATCAGTGAAGACGCCACCAACATCAGGCCCACGACGAGGATGGCGCACCCCACGGGGAGCGCGAGGCGCGCGCCGATCCGCTGCGTCAGGGACTGCCCGACGGTCGAAGCGAGGAACACGGAGAACACCACCGCGCCCGTAACAGCCAGGTTGTGCACGCCCAGCGTCTGCGAGGCAAAGCTCGGCGCGACCGCCGTGAACAGCCCGAGAAGCGCGAAGCCGGCGAAGGCTGCCACCGCCGCGGGTGCGAACACACCCTTCACCTCTGGCGGCACCCTGACTCCCTGCGGCTGCAGAGGCGGCCATCGCTTCGGCTCCGCCACGGTCTCCGGCAGGAACCAGGTGATTCCAGAGGCCACCGCCACCAGCCCCAGGTGGACCCAGAACGGCAGCATCAGCGGCCAGGGCGCGTACTGCGCGAGCAGCCCGGAGAGCAGTGGCCCGCAGCCCAGACCGCCCATGTTCGCGGCGGTGGCGGCGAACCCGGCCCGCGCCTTCTGCCCGGGACCGGCCAGCTCGATGACGGCCGCTGTCGCCGCGCCGCTCAACAGGCCGGCCGCGAAGCCGGAAAACAGCCGCCCTGCGAAGAGCAGCGGCAGACCGCTCTCCAGGAGGAAGCATCCCGCGCTCGCGGCCGACGAGGCCATGGCGATCAGGAGCACCGTTCGGCGGCCGACCTCGTCCGAGTAGTTTCCCGCCACCAGCAGCACGGTGATGACCGCGACGGCGTACACGGCGAAGACAACGGTCACCATCAGCTCGGAGAAGCCGATTTGTTCCTGGTAGAGCCCGTACAACGGTGTGGGCAGGGTGGTCCCGGCCATCCCGATGGCGAACACCACGGCCGCTGCCACATAGCCCGGTCGCCGACCACCGCCTGCGTTCACTGCGCCCTTGCGAACGATCACGCGCTCACCCTACGAGCGCCCCCTGGCTGCCGTCGCCAGGCACGAGGCGGCGCGCGCCCGAGTGGAACGGCCCCGCCCCGGATCCGCCCAGCGGATCCGGGGCAGGGCCGTGTTCAGGCCGCCTCGGGGAAGTGGCAGGCGACCTCCCGCGGCTCGCCCGGTGTGGCGATCCGCAGCAGTGGCGCCTCGGTGCGGCAGATGGACTGGGCCTTGGTACAGCGCGGGTGGAAGGTGCAGCCCGGTGGGGGAGCGGCCGGGCTGGGCGGGTCGCCCAGCAGCGTGATGCGTTCACGGGCCCGCTCGGCCGCGGGGTCGGGCAGGGGCACCGCGGAGAGCAGCGCCCGGGTGTAGGGGTGGGCCGGGGCGGCGTACACCCGTTCCTTGTCGCCGATTTCGACGATCCGGCCGAGGTACATGACGGCGACCCGGTCGCAGACCCGCTTGACGACGGAGAGGTCGTGGGCGATGAAGAGGTAGGCCAGGCCGAGCTCCTGCTGGAGGCGTTCCATGAGGTTGACGATCTGGGCCTGTACGGAGACATCGAGGGCGGAGACGGGCTCGTCGGCGACGACCAGCCGGGGGCTGGTGGCGAGCGAGCGGGCGATGCCGATGCGCTGTGCCTGGCCGCCGGAGAACTCGTGCGGATAGCGGTCGATGTGCTCGGGGATGAGTCCGACCAGGTCCATCAGCTCGGCCGCCCGCTTGCGTGCGTCCGTCGACGAACTCCCTTGCGCCAGCAGGGGGTCCGAGATGATCCGGGCCACGGTCTGGCGCGGGTTGAGGGAGGAGTGCGGGTCCTGGAAGACCATCTGGAGTTCGCGGCGCAGTGGCTTGAGTTCGCGCTGGGACAGATGGCTGATGTCGTGGCCGTCGAAGGTGATCGAGCCGGTGGTGGGTTCGAGGAGCCGTACGATCATGCGGCCGGTGGTGGACTTGCCGCAGCCGGACTCCCCGACCAGGCCCAGCGTTTCCCCGGCGGCCACGTCGAAGCTGATGCCGTCGACGGCTCGCACGGGATCCCTGCCGCGGCGCTTTCCCGGGAAGGCCATCGTCACGTCCCGCACGCTGAGGAGTGGCCGCACGTTGAGGAGTGGCTGAGCTGTACTGGTCATGAGGCGACGCCTTCGTATGCGGGGAGGTGGCAGGCAGCCGGATGCTCGGCCGGTCCGGAGAGCAGGGGCCGTTCGGTCTCGCAGCGCAGCCGCTCGCTCTCCGAGGCGCCTGCCGCCCGGGGGCAGCGGGGCGCGAACGCACAGCCGGGGGCGGGTGCCAGCAGGGACGGCGGGCTGCCGGGGATGGCCCGTAGCGGTTCGTCGTCGCTGTCGTCGAGCCGGGGCAGGGAGTCGAGCAGCCCGCGGGTGTAGGGGTGGGCGGGGGTTGCGAACAGGGCGTCCACCGGGGCTTGTTCGGCCGCGCGCCCGCCGTACATCACCAGCACCTCGTGGGCGACCCGGGCGACCACCCCGAGATCGTGGGTGATCATGACGACGGCGAGTCCGCGCTCCTCCTGCAGCCGGGCGATCAGCTCCAGGATCTGGGCCTGGACGGTGACGTCGAGGGCGGTGGTCGGCTCATCCGCGATGAGGAGTTCGGGCTCGCAGGCCAGCGCCATGGCGATCATCACGCGCTGGCGCATCCCGCCGGAGAACTGGTGCGGATACTCGCCCGCCCGGCGTTCCGGCTCGGGGATGCCGACCTCGGCGAGCATCTCCACGGCTCGCCTGTGGGCCACCGCACGGCGGGAGTTGAAGTGAACCCGGTGGTGTTCGGCGATCTGCTCGCCGACCGTGTAGTACGGGTGGAGGCTGGAGAGCGGATCCTGGAAGATCATGGCCATCCGGCGGCCCCGCAGCCGGTTCAACTCCCGTTCCCCGAGTCCCAGCAGCTCCTGTCCTTCGAGGCTGATCGAGCCGGTGACCTCGGCGGCGGTGTGCAGCCCGAGCACCGCCATCGAGGTGACGGACTTGCCCGAACCGGACTCGCCGACGATGCCCAGGGTGCGGCCCCGGTGGACGTCGAAGCTGAGCGAGTCCACGGCCCGCACCGGCCCCCGCTTGGTCGCGAAGGTGACACTCAAGTCCCTTACGCTCAGCAGAGATTGGCTTGAGCTCATCAGAACCTCACCCTCGGGTCGACGACGGCGTACAGCAGGTCGACGGCCAGGTTGGCGACGACGATGAAGGTGGCGGCGAGCAGCGTGACCCCGAGGATGACCGGCTGGTCCCCACTGGAGAGCGCGCCGTAGAAGAGCCGGCCGATGCCCGGGAGTCCGAAGATGGACTCGGTGATGACGGCGCCCGCGAGGAGCCCGCCCAGGTCCATGCCGAAGATGGTGAGGATCGGCGTCATGCCGGCCCGCAACCCGTGCTTGACGACGACCGTGCGACGCGGCAGGCCCTTGGCGCGGGCAGTGCGGATGAACGGCTCCGCCATCGTCTCGATCATCGAACTGCGGCTCTGGCGTGCGTACATGGCCGCGTACAGAATGGCGAGCGCCAGCCACGGCAGGAGCAGGTTGGTCGCCCAGTGGACGGGGTCGCTCCCGAAGGACACGTACTGCGGATAGGGGAACAGCCCCGCCACCCGGATCAGCCCGTAGATGAGCATCATCGAGGTGAAGTACACGGGCATTGAGGCGGCGCCGACCGCGCCGACCATCAGGACCCGGTCGAGCAGGGTGTCCTTGCGCAGGGCGGCGGTGACTCCGGCGGTCAGACCGAGCAGCAGCCACAGCACCGCCGCGCCGAACGCCAGCGAGGCGGAGACCGGAAGCCGGTCCATCAGCAGGCCCCAGACGGACTCGCTGTTCTCGTACGAGTAGCCGAGGCAGGGAAAGCCGCAGTGCAGCGCGTACTGGCCGCTGCCCAGGGTGCGGCCGGTGAAGATGCCGCTGAGGAAGTCCCAGAACTGCACCCAGATCGGCTGGTCCAGGCCCATGTGGGCGCGGATCGCCGTCAGGCGTTCGGCGCTGCACGACTTGCCGCAGGCCGCGGCGGCCGGATCGGAGGGCAGGACGTAGAAGATGGTGAAGGTGACGGCGGCGATCGCGATCAGCACGCCGACCACGCCGAGCAGCCGGCGGCCGAGGTAGCGGGTCATGTGCGGCTTCCTCTCGGGTCGAGGATGTCCCGCAACGCGTCTCCGAGGAGGGTGAAGGCGAGCACGGCGAGGAAGAGGCAGATGCTCGGGATGACGAAGTACATGGGATCCGTGTCGTAGAACGCGACGCTCTCGGCGATCATCTGGCCCCAGGACGGGGTGGGCGGGCGGACGCCGACGCCCAGATAGCTCAGCGCCGCTTCGGTGGCGATCATCCCTGGGATGATCAGGGTGGTGTACGCGATGACGGGCCCGGCGACGCCCGGGAGGATGTCGCGGGTGAGGATCCGCCAGGACCCCGATCCGCCCACCCGCGCGGCGTCGACGTACTCGCGGTGCTTGAGCGAGAGCGTCTGGCCGCGGACCACGCGGGCGATGCCGGGCCAGCCGAACAGCCCGATCACCGCGGTCATCAGCACGATCCGGTTGACGTCCTTGGCCACCGACATCATCGCGATCATGAAGATGAGGGAGGGGAAGGACATGGTCAGGTCCATGATCCGGCTGAGGACCGCGTCGGTGCGGCCGCCGAAGTAGCCGGCCGCGATCCCGGCCGCCGTGCCCGCGATCACGACGATCGCGGTCGCGGTGAAGGCGATCAGGAGGGAGACCTGGGCGCCGTGCACGACCCGGGCGAACAGGTCGCGGCCGGTGACGGGTTCGACGCCCAGCCAGTGGTCGGCGGAGATCCCGCCGAGCGGTCCGAGCGGCAGCCCGCCCAGGTAGGGGTCGACGGCGGACTTGTCGAACTCCTCGGGCGACCAGCCGCCCAGTGCGCTCAGCAGGGGCGCGGCTGCCGCCATGACGACGAAGAGCACGACAATGACGAGGGAGATCTTGACGGAGGTGCGGCGGCGTAGTTCCGCGCGGGCCAGCTGCCAGGGGCCGCTGCCCGCCGGAACCTCCACCGGTGTGGTTGCGAGGGCCATGATCTTTACGAGCCCTCAGCCCTGGCTCTTGGACGGGTCCTTGAGGCCGACTGTGGCGTAGTCGAGCTGACCGCCGAAGGAGGTCTGACCGTAGGCGCCGGCGATGTTGCTGCCGAGCACCAGGGGCCAGCGGCGGACCAGGACCGGTACGGCGGGGGCCTTGGCGAGGATCTCGCCGTCCAGCTGCTGCCAGGCGGTGTTGGCCTGCTTGGCGTCGGTCATGGCGGCGATTTCGTCCATCCGCTTCATGGTCGGCTCGTCGCGGAAGAGCGAGTGGTTGCCGGAGTTGCCCTTCTCCTTGATGTAGCGGCCGTCGAAGACGAACGGCAGGAACGTGGAGCCGGACGGGTAGTCGGGGCACCAGCCCGTGTACGCGATGTCGGTGCGGTTCTTGGTGTCGCCGATCGTCGCGTAGAACGCCGACGGGTCGACGGTCTCGATGGTGACCTTGATCCCGGCCTTGCCCAGCGACTGCTGGATCGCCTCGGCCCGCCCCTTGTCCCCGGTCGAGACGGTCATCTTCGTCTCGAACCCGTCCGGCTTGCCCGCCTCCTTCAGCAGCTGCTTCGCCTTCTCGACGTCACCGGTCGCGGGGATCTTCAGAGTGTCCGGTTCCTTGCCGGCGAAGAGGGTGGCCGGCATGTAGGCGGTGGACAGGTCGTTGAAGGCGGGGCCGCCCGAGGCGGTGAGCACCGAGTCCCTGTCGAGCGCGTACTGCACGGCCTGACGGACCTTCACATCGTTGAACGGGGCCCGCCCGGTGTGCATTTGGACCATGTCCGTGCAGTTGGTCGACTCGGCGATCAGCCGCTTGCGTACCTCCGCGTCGGGCAGCACCTTGGCCGCGCTCTCCGGCCGCAGTGCACCCCAGGAGACGGCGGAGGCGTCGGCGCCCTGGCTGGCGATCAGCCGGTCGTCGATCTGGTTCGCCTTGAGGCCCATCACCATGACCAGCTTGTCCGGGTACGCCTTGCGCACCTGGTCGGTCGAAGCGTCCCAGCTGGTGTTGCGCACCAGCACCAGCTTCTTGCCGCGCTGGTACGACTCGATCTTGTACGGGCCCGAGGAGAACGGCCGGTTGTCGTACTGAGGCCCCTTGTCCTTGCCCTTGGGCACCGGGGCGAAGGTCGGCATGACGGTGGCGTTGGGGAACTCCGCGAAGGGCTTGCGGAGTTCGAAGACGATCGTGTGGTCGTCGGGCGTCTTGATGGAGGCGAGGTGCTTGCCCTCGGCCGGACCCTGGTAGCCCTCGGCGCCGGCCAGGTAGCGGGCGGCGTAGTCGGCGCCGCCGGGCAGGTCGGGGGAGAAGGACCGCTCGACGTTGTACTTGATGTCCTGTGCGGTGACGGGCGTGCCGTCCTCGTACTTGACTCCCTGCTTGAGATGGAAGGTCCAGGTCTTGGCACCGTTGGAGGAGGTGCCGAGGTCGGTCGCGAGGTCCGGGACGAGTTCACCGCCCGCCGTGCCGGGGGCTGCCTTGTAGGTGACCAGGGTGCGGTAGAGCAGCCGGGTCCCGAACTCCATATCGCTCATCACCCAGTTGCGGGCCGGATCGAGATGGGTGAAGTCCTGGTTGGACAGGACCGTGAGGGTGCCGCCCTTCTGCGGAGTGCCGCCGACCACGGCGCCCTGGTTGGCGGTCGCCGGATTCTTGCCGTTGGTGCTTTGGCCGCCGGCCGGGTGCTTGGAGCCGGAACAGCCGGCTGCGCCGAGTGTGATCGTCGCCGCCAGGGCGGTTGCGACGGCGGTAAGGGTGCGCTTGTTCATCTGGTCACTCCGAGAGAGAACAGTCGGCCAGCCGAGAGCTGGAATGTGACCGGTAAAATAGTAATGTGAAATTGCACTGACAAGGTGTTGGCGAGTCCGTTACGCACCTGTGTCCGAATTGGGGGCCGCTGGAGGGGTCAGCGGGTCCCTGGTTTCGGGCGGATCGCGCGAAGCCTCTTGGCAACGTCAGTGCAATGTGAAATATTACTGCCGTGCCCACGAGAAACACCTCCGACGTCATCGTTGTCGGTGCGGGCGTGGTCGGCGCGGCCTGCGCCTACTACGCAGCCCGCGCCGGCCTCTCCGTCACCGTCATCGACCGCGGCCCCGTCGCGGGCGGCAGCACCGGTGCCGGCGAGGGCAACCTCCTGGTCTCCGACAAGGAACCCGGACCCGAACTCGAACTCGCGCTGCTGTCCACCGGGTTGTGGCGGGAGCTGGCCGAACTGCTCCCGCAGATCGAGTACGAACCCAAGGGCGGCCTCGTCGTCGCCTCCGGGGAGGCCGGGATGCGCGCCCTGCGCGACTTCGCGGCAAGACAGGAGAAGGCCGGTGTGCAGTCGGAGGAAGTCCCGGGGGACCGGTTGAAGGACCTGGAGCCGCAGCTGGCCACCGGCCTGGCGGGTGGCTTCCACTACCCGCAGGATGCGCAGGTCATGCCGGCCCTGGCGGCCGCGCACCTGCTGCGCGAGGGCGGCGGGCGGGTGCGCCTCAGGCTCGGCGAGGAGGTCACCGGCCTGCTCACCACGGCGGACGGACGGGTACGGGGGGTGCGTACGGTGGCCGGCGACGTGCATGCCCCGTACGTGGTCAACGCCGCCGGCACCTGGGGTGGCGAACTGGCCAGGCTTGCGGGCGTCGAGCTTCCCGTGCTGCCCCGCCGCGGTTTCGTTCTCGTCACGGAACCGCTGCCCCGTGTGGTGCGGCACAAGGTGTACGCGGCGGACTATGTCGCCGATGTCGCGAGCGGTTCCGCCGAGCTGCAGACCTCGGCCGTGGTCGAGGGCACTCCGGCGGGCCCGGTCCTGATCGGTGCCAGCCGGGAACGGGTCGGCTTCGACGTCACGTTGTCGACCGAGGTGCTGCGCCGCCTGGCGGCGCAGGCCACCGCACTGTTCCCGGTGCTGGCCGGGGTACGGGCGATGCGGACGTATGTGGGGTTCCGCCCCTACCTGCCCGACCATCTCCCTGCCATCGGCCCCGATCCGCGAGTGCCCGGCCTGCTGCACGCCTGCGGTCACGAAGGCGCGGGGATCGGGCTTGCCCCGGCCACCGGGCTGCTTGTCGCGCGCTCCTTGGACGGCGGTGAACTGCCGCTGGACATGGGCCCGTTCCATCCCGGCCGCTTCGAATCCGCCGCTTGACCCATCTGCTACGAGAGGAGGCCCGCAGTGGCCCGTACCCCCGCCGACCTGGTCGGGGCGAACCCCGGCCCGTCGTTCGAGATCACGATGGACGGCAGTCCGCTCACCGCCCTTCCCGGGCAGTCCGTCGCCGCAGCCCTGTGGTCCGCGGGCATCCTCGCCTGGCGCACCACGCGCAACGCCGGCCGCCCGCGGGGTGTCTTCTGCGGCATCGGGCAGTGTTACGACTGCCTCGCCACCATCAACGGGGAGCCCAACCGCAGGGCCTGTCTGGTGCCGGCCCGTCCCGGCGACGTGATCACCACCCAGGAGGGACACGGCCATGCCCGCCTCAGCGTCTGACCCGTACGACCTCGTGGTGATCGGAGCGGGATCGGCCGGTCTCGCGGGGGCCGTCACCGCCGCTGAACTCGGCCTGTCCGTCGCCCTGTTGGACGCATCGCCGCAGCACGGCGGACAGTTCTACCGGCATCCGGCGCCCAGCCTGGCGGCGGCGCGGCCCGAGGCCCTGCACCACGACTGGGCTGCCTTCGCCGAACTGCGCAGACGTCTGGAGCAGAGCGACGTCAGCCACCTGTCCGGACACCATGTCTGGGCGGTCACCAAGGAGGACCACGGTCTGTGGGCGGTGCACGCCGTCACCGGGGCCGACGGCACCGCGGAGCGGTCGGCGCGGGTGCGGGCCCGTACGGTCCTGCTCGCGACCGGGGCGTACGAGCGCCAACTGCCCTTTCCCGGCTGGACCTTGCCGGGTGTCGTGGGGGCCGGGGGGGCGCAGGCCATGCTCAAGTCCGGCCTGGTGCTGCCCGGTAAGCGCGTTGTCGTGGCGGGCAGTGGCCCCCTCTTGCTCGCGGTCGCCTCAGCGCTGGCCGCCGCGGGCGCGCGAGTGCCGGCCGTGGTCGAGGCATCCGGCTATCTGCGGTACGCCCGCCGCCCCGGTGCGCTCGTCACCAACCCGCACAAGCTGGCGGAGGCGGCGGTCCACGGTGCGGCTCTGCTGCGGCACCGGGTGCGGCTGCGGCTGCGCAGCGCGATCACCCAGGTGCATGGCGCCGACCGGGTGGAGGCCGTCACCGTCGCCCGGCTCGACCGCGACTGGCGTCCCGCAGGAGAGGCGGGCCGGCGGATCGAGTGCGACGCGCTCGCTGTGGGGCACGGCCTGGCCCCGCAGATCGAACTGGCCACCGCACTCGGCTGCGCCACCCGCCCGCTGGCTGACGGGACATCCGCCCTGGCCCTGGACGGCCTTCAGGAAACCTCGGTGCGTGGCCTGTGGGCGGCGGGGGAGACCGGGGGAGTCGGTGGCGCGCAACTCGCCCGCGCGGAAGGGGAGCTGGCCGGTCTGGCGGCAGCCGCCAGACTGTACGGGCATGCCATCCGCGAGGGGCGCGTCCGCGAGCTGCAACGCCGCCGGGACCGGATGCGCGCCTTCGCCGACGCGATGACCCTCGCCCATGCCCCGGCACCGGGCTGGACGGGCTGGCTGACCGACGACACGGACGTGTGCCGCTGCGAGGAGGTATCCGCCGGAAGCATCCGCGAAGCCGTCACCGACCTCGGGGCCCGGGACGCACGTACCGTCAAACTCCTCACCCGGGCCGGTATGGGCTGGTGCCAGGGGCGTATGTGCGGGACGGCCGTAGCGTGCCTCGCGGCCCGTGAGGGTGACGTGGAACCATCCGCTGAACGCCGTCCGTTCGCCGTGCCTGTCCCGCTCTCGGCACTCGCCTCGCTCGAAGAGCCCGCCGAGACGGGGCCCGCCGAGATCCGGCCCGATACCGCCCCGGCCGCCGGCCACTGACCCGCGGTCCGCCCCCTTGTGGGCGCCGCATCCCCACCAGTAAAATGTCACACATTACAGAAAGGCTACCGGCATGACCGCCACCTCCTGGAACAGCACCCGCCCTTGGCGCGGGATCATGGTCGCCACCGCGCTGCCCCTGCGTGACGACCTGTCCGTCGACTACGACGCGTACGCCGAGCATGTCGCCTGGCTGATCGAGAACGGCTGCGACGGCGTCGTGCCGAACGGTTCGCTCGGCGAGTACCAGACCCTCACCGACGAGGAGCGGACCCGGGTGGTCCGTACCGCCGTCGAGGCGGCGGGCGACGGCGCGCGGGTGATGCCCGGTGTCGCCGCCTACGGCAGCGCCGAGGCCCGCCGCTGGGCCGAGCAGGCCGCCGAAGCCGGCTGCGGCTCGGTCCTGCTGCTGCCCCCGAACGCCTACCGCGCCGACGAGCAGGCCGTCCGCGCCCACTACGCCCAGACCGCCAAGGCCGGGGTGCCGGTCGTCGCGTACAACAACCCCATCGACACCAAGGTGGATCTGACACCCGCGCTGCTGGCCGAGCTGCACGCCGGCGGGCACATCGTCGCGGTCAAGGAATTCACCGGCGATGTCCGCCGGGCCTACGAGATCGCCGAACTCGCCCCGGAACTCGACCTGCTCATCGGCGCGGACGACGTCCTGCTGGAGCTTGCCCTGGCCGGCGCGGTCGGCTGGATCGCCGGCTATCCCAACGCCTTCCCCGCCAGCTGCGCCGAGCTCTACCACGCCGCCGTCGCCGGCGACCTCGACACCGCCCTGCCGCTCTACAGGTCCCTGCACTCGCTGCTGCGCTGGGACTCCAAGGTCGAGTTCGTCCAGTCCATCAAGCTGTCCATGGACATCGCCGGCCGCCGTGGCGGCCCGGTCCGCCCGCCGCGCGTTCCGCTCACGGGAGAGATCGAGGCCGGAGTCCGGGCCGCCACCGAGAAGGCCGTCGCCGACGGTCACCACTGACCACGGGAGCCCACGCATGCGTACCCGCCACGTCTTCCACGCCGTCGACTCCCACACCCTCGATCCGGACGACCCCTTCCCCGGAGGTTTCCTCCTGTGACCAGCCTCGTCTCCCGTAACCCGGCCGACCCCACCGACATACTCGTCAACATCCCGACTCCGGGCGCGTTCGCGGCGGTTGACGCCGTCGAGCGGGCCCGTGCCGCCCAGCCCGGCTGGCTGATCGGTGGCGCGGCCGCCCGTTCGGCGGCGCTCACCGCGGTCGCCGCCGGCATCGAGGCCGCTGCGGACGAGCTTGCCGAACTCGCCGTGCGCGAGGTGGGCAAGCCGCTCGCCGAGGCCCGCGCCGAGGTCGCGCGGACCGCCGCGATCTGGCGGTACTACGCCCAGGCCCCGTACGAACCCACCGGCGCCGTCCACGAACCCGCCGCCGGCCCCGGACTCCTCCTCACCCGTCGGCGCCCGCACGGCGTCGCGGGCCTCATCACACCCTGGAACTTCCCCTTCGCCATCCCGAGCTGGAAGGCCGCCCCGGCGCTCGCGGTGGGCAACGCGGTCGTCCTCAAGCCCGCTCCGGAAGCGACGGCGTGTGCGCAGCGCCTGGCCGAGATCGTCCAGCAGAGCCTGCCGGCAGGGGAGTTCACCGTGCTGCCCGGCGGGGCGACCGAGGGCAACGCCCTCGTCTCCGCCGCCGATGTCGTCTCCTTCACCGGCTCGACAGCCGTCGGCCAGGCAGTTGCACGTGGCGCCACGGCCCGGGGCATCCCGGTCCAGGCGGAGATGGGCGGCCTGAACGCTGCTCTCGTCCTTCCGGACGCCGACATCGAGCAGGCCGCGGCCCACATCGCCGCCTCCATCGCCGGATACGCGGGCCAGAAGTGCACCGCCACCAGCCGCGTGATCGCCGTCGGCGCGGCCATCGACCCGCTGCGCGAGGCACTCTCCGAGGCGCTGCGGACCGTCCAGGTCGGCGACCCGGCCGACCCGTCCACCGTGTGCGGACCGCTCATCGACGAACGTGCTCGCGATCAGGTCAGCAGTGCCTGGGGCGGACCCTCGGTACTCGCGGGCGGCACCGTGCCCGACGGCCCGGGCTGGTACGCGGCCCCGACCCTGGTCGAGAAGGTGTCCCCGGGCCACCGGCTGCTGCGTGAGGAGGTCTTCGGGCCCATCGCGACCCTGCTGCCCGCCGACGACCTCGCCCATGCCGTACGGATCACCAACTCGGTCCCGTACGGCCTGGTCACCTCGGTCCACACCGCGGATCTGGACACGGCCCTGAACGGACTGGATCAGCTGGACACCGGGATGATCCGGATCAACGCCCCGTCCACCGGCGTCGACTTCCACCTGCCTTTCGGCGGCGCCAAGGCCTCCAGCCACGGGCCGCGCGAACAGGGTCACGCGGCTTTGGAGTTCTACACCTCCAGCCGCACGTACACCCTGTCACCTGTGAAAACCACGTGACATTGTACGGTGGTGATCGGCTCCGGGATGAAGGGATCACCACCGTTATGGGTCACCTGAAGCAGCGCGACCTCAACGCCACCCGCGAGCGGCTGCGCGACCAGGTCGCCCACGCCCTGCGGGCCGCCCTGATCTCCGGCGAACTGCGGCCGGGCGAGGTGTACTCCGCGCCGGGGCTCGCGGAGGACTTCGGCATCTCCGCGACGCCCGTGCGCGAGGCGATGCTCGACCTGGCCCGGGAGGGCCTGGTCGAGCCCGTCCGCAACAAGGGGTTCCGGGTCACCGAGGTCAACGAGCGCGATCTCGACCAGTACACCGAGATCCGTGCCCTGATCGAGATCCCCACGGTCGGCCGGATCACCCGGTCCGCCGCTCATGAGGAACTTCAGGCGTTGCGGCCGGTCGCCGAGGAGATCGTCCGGGCCGCGCGAGACCACGACCTCATCGGCTACCTGGAGGCCGACCGGCAGTTCCACCTCTCGCTCCTCGCCCTCTCCGGCAACGAGAGGCTCGTCGAAACCGTCGGCGACCTGCGCAAGCGATCCCGCCTGTACGGACTCACCGCCCTCGACGAGCGAGGCGGGCTGATCCCCTCCGCCGAGGAACACCTGGAACTCCTCGACCTGATGCTCGCCGGCGACGCGAAGGGAGCGGAGAAGTGCATGGCCAAGCACCTGGGCCATGTCCGCTCCCTCTGGGCCAAGAGCGAGGCCGCGGCGAAGTCCGCCCGCCGCGGCTGAGCCGAGGACAGCCCTCGGCTGAGCCGGGGGCACAGCCCTTCATAACGTGGAGTTATGCGGACCTGGGGGCTCCCCGCCGGCAGCCGGCCGTCCCATGCTGATCGGTGCAATGTCACACGTCATACGTCAGGCCGCGCCCCTGGGCTGTGAAAGGGATCCATGAACCCCGCGTACGCGACCGTCGACCACGTCTTCACCGTCCCCCTGGACCACTCCGCCCCGGGCGGGCCGGACATCCAGGTCTTCGCCCGTGAGGTCGTCGACCCGGCCCGCGTCGGCGAGGGACTTCCCTGGCTGCTCTATCTGCAGGGCGGCCCGGGCGGCAAGTCACCCCGTCCGTCGGCCGGTTCACCCAGCTGGCTGCCCCAGGCGCTCAAGACCCACCGGGTGCTCCTGCTGGACCAGCGCGGCACCGGCCGCTCCACCCCCGTCACCGCCAGGTCCGCCGCCCGCTTCGCTTCCCCCGCCCAACTCGCCGCGCATCTGAGCCACTTCCGTGCGGACTCCGTGGTTGCCGACGCGGAACTGATCCGCCGTCAACTCTGCGGTGAACAGCCCTGGGAGACACTCGGCCAGAGCTACGGCGGCTTCCTCACCCTCACCTACCTCTCCCAGGCGCCCGAGGGACTGCGGGCCTGCTACGTGACCGGTGGCCTGGCCGGACTCACCGCCACCGCCGACGACGTGTACGCCCGCACCTACCCGCGGGTGCGGGACCGCGTTCTCGACTTCTACGCCCGCTACCCCGACGACGCCCCCCGCCTCCGCAAGATCGCCGATCTCCTCGCGACCACCGAGGTCCATCTGCCCAATGGAGACCGCCTCACCACCCGCCGCCTGCGCACCCTCGGACTCGCCCTCGGCATGGGCGACGGATTCGAGCGGATCCACTGGCTGCTCGACGAATCCCTGGATGCCGACGGCGAGCCGAGCGACACCTTCCTCCACCAGGTGATGGCCCTCACCGGCTTCACCGACAATCCGCTGTTCGCCGTGATGCAGGAGACGCTCTACGGCCAGGGCGCGGGTTCGAGCGGCTGGGCCGCCTCGCGGGCGCTCGCGGGCCTCCCCGAATTCGCCGAGGACGCGGATCCGCTCCTCCTCACCGGAGAAATGATCTACCCGTGGATGTTCCGCGACATCACGGGTCTGCGCCCCTTCGCGGACGCCGCCGACCTGCTGGCCGAACGTGCCGACTGGCCGCCGCTGTACGACGTCCAGCGCCTCGCCGACAACCGGGTCCCCCTCGCCGCGATCGTCTACCACGACGACATGTACGTGGACGCCGCACTCTCCCTGCGCACCGCGCGCGAGGTCGGTGCCACCCGTGTCTGGGTCACCAATGAATGGGAGCACGACGGCGTCACCGCCTCGGGCGGCCGGGTGCTGGCCCGCCTGATGGACCTGGCCGGGGGCCGCGCATAGGGCCGCGCGGGCCCGCTCCGAAGCCGCTGAAGTGCGAGCCGGCCCTGGATGGTCGAGATTGGGCAGGGCGGCGCGCAGCGGGACCGCGGGGGCGAGCGGGACCGTAAGGAAGGAGCGGCGGATGAGCCGGAACGCAACGGGCGCCCAGTGGCAGATGCGCTACGGCGACCAGACCGCCGTCGTGGTCGAACTGGGCGGCGCGCTCCGCCACTACGCGGTGGGTGCGCGAACGGTGCTGGACGGGTTCGACGCCGACACGCGGATTACCGGCGGCCGTGGACAACTCCTCGTGCCCTGGCCCAACAGGGTGGGCGGCGGCCGCTACACCTGGAAGGGACAGGAGCTGCAACTTCCGCCGACCGAGCCGGACAGTGGCAACGCGATCCACGGTCTGCTCCGCTGGTCGGCATGGCGGCTGCTCGACCAGCAGGAGGACCGGGTGACGACGGGCACCACACTCTTCCCGCAGCCCGGCTACCCCTTCCTTCTGGGAGTGTCCGCCGAGTACCAGCTGGGTCCCGAGGGGCTGGCTGTCGCCGTCACCGCGACGAACCTGGGGGAGGCGGTGGCACCCTATGGAGCAGGGCAACACCCCTACCTGACGGTGGGAACCGACCTGGTGGACGAAGCGCTGCTGACCGTGCCCGCACGGTACCGGCTGCGCACCGACGAGCAAGGTCTGCCGGTCGGCAGCGAACCGGTCCAGGGCACGCCCTATGACTTCCGGGCACCCCGGCCCATCGGCGAGCAGCCGCTGGATACGGCGTTCACCGAACTCGACCGGGACGCCTCCGGTCGCGCAGTCGTCCGCCTGGCGCATCCCTCCGGACAACACGGGATCGACGTATGGCTCGGCGAAGGCACCGGATTCGTACAGGTGTACACCGGCGACACGCTCCCCGAGCCCGAGCGGCGACGCCGCGGTATCGCCGTCGAAGCCATGTCCTGCCCGGCGGACGCCTTCCGCAGCGGCAGAGCGGTGACCGCTCTGGGCCCGGGCGCCCAGCACGTGCTCCGTTGGGGCCTCACCCCCTGGGGGCCCACGACATGAGGCCGACAGGTGCTCATCGCCATCTGCCTCTACGGCTGGCGGCAAGCCTGGGGGTCGCCCAGCGCCACTCCCTCATGAGTACGGCCCAAGACGCCTGTGACTGACGACGAGATCCTCCTCGGCATCGGTTTGACCGTCGTCCTCGCCGTCGGCTCGCAGATCCTGGCGAGCCGGCTGCGCATCCCCGCCCTGATCGTGCTGCTGCCGGCCGGATTCACCGCGGGCGCCCTGACCCACGTCATCCACCCGGACCAGTTGCTGGGGCCGGACTTCTCCGCTCTGGTGTCGCTTTCCGTGGCGGTGATCCTCTACGACGCCGGTCTCGGACTCGACCTACGACATCTCGCCGGTCGCACCCGGGGGGTCGTGGTCAGGCTGCTGTTGCTCGGTGTGGTCATCACCTGGGCGGCCACCGCAGGAATCGCCCCGGTAATGTTCGGCATGCCACTCGAGGTGGCTGTGATGCTGGGCGTGATCCTCGTCGTCTCAGGTCCGACCGTCGTCGGTCCGCTGCTCGAGCATGTGCGGCCGACGGAAAAGATGCGGCGCATCCTGATCTGGGAAGGGTCGCTGATCGACCCGATCGGCGGCATCCTCGGGGCACTCGTCTTCCACGCCATCGCCGCGAGCCAGATCGAAATCGGTAAGGGATTCCAGCTCGGACAGCTCCTCATCAGCCTGGCCGTAGGCCTGGTGGGGGGCGTGGTGGGAACCGCGCTCCTGTGGCTGACGCTGCGCACTCTTCGCCTCGGCGAGACGCTCGGCACGCTGGCGCAACTGGCCACAGTGATCGCCGTGTCGGCGGGCTGCGACATCGTCCGCGACGACACAGGCCTCATCGCCGCGATCGTCGCCGGGCTGGCCGTCACCAACCTCCGCGGCTTCGACATGCCCACACGCAGGCCCTTCTTCGAGACGCTGGTCCAGCTGATCATCGGCCTGCTGTTCATTTCCATCGCGGCCACCGTCACCCCGGCCTCCCTCAAGCCCGTACTCCTTCCCTCACTCGGGCTCATCGCCGTCCTCGTGCTCCTGGTGAGGCCGCTCGTTGCCTACGCCTCCACCCACCGGATGGGCCTCACCGGAGGGGAACGTGCCTTCCTCGGGTGGATGGCCCCGCGCGGCATCGTCGCGGCCGCTACCGCGTCGACCTTCTCCGCCAGCCTCGTCGACAAGGGGCTGGACGGTGCCTCCAAGATCCTTCCGACCACCTTCCTTGTCATCGTGGGGACGGTCCTGCTGTACGGGCTGACTGCCGGGCCGGTGGCCGAGCGACTCGGAGTCGTCAGATCGGCACGTGCACGGCCTCTGCTGGTGGGGGGCGATCCATGGGTGATCGACCTGGGGAGGGCCCTGCGCTCCGCGGGGCTCGACGTGCTGATGTGGGCAGGACAGGAGCAGCAGCGGGAGTCGATCAGCCGGGCCGGGATCGAGCTTGCGCCGGGTGAGCTACTGGCGGCGGCGACCGACCCCGAGGCGCGGCTCGAGGGGGTCACCGCAGTGTTCCTGCTCACCGAAGACGACGATTTCAATGCGCTCGCCTCGGTCGTCGTGCGGGACATGGCCGAGGGCCGGGTCTACCGTGTCGGCCCGCCCCACGAAAGTCATGCCGTCCTGGCCCCCTACACGGGCGGCGACATCCTCTTCGGCCGGGGACTGGTCCGCCACACGCTGGCCGAGTGGTACGAGCAAGGCGCCCGGTTCGCCGTGGAGTCCGCCGGGGATGCCCCACCGTCCGGGCGCAGCACTCTTTTCGTGGTGCGGGCCGACGGTCGGCTGGACCCCGTCACTGAGGCTCACGTACCCATTGCGGCCGCAGGGGACAGTGTCGTGCTCCTCGGCCCCGCGCCGGCGATGCCGGTGCACGGCGACCCGAGCACCGGCAAGTGACCGTCGGAGAAGGGGGTGGATCCGCTACGTGGCACCCGGCGGAGCCGAAGTCCCGTTTCCGCCCGCCCGGTTCAAGGCCGCGTCCAGGGTGATGGCCGCGTCGATAAGAGCGAGATGCGTGAAGGCCTGGGGAAAATTGCCCAGCTGCCGCCCGGTCAGGTCGATCTCCTCGGAGTACAGGCCGAGGTGGTTGGCGTACGTCAGCATCTTCTCGAGGACGAGCCTGGCCTGGTCGATCCGTCCGGCCCGCGCGAGTGCGTCGACGTACATGAACGTACACAGGGAGAAGGTTCCTTCGGAGCCGCGCAGGCCGTCGGGCGACGCCTCGGGGTTGTACCGGTACACGAGACTGTCGGACACCAGCTCCTGGTCCATGGCGTCCAGTGTGGAGATCCACATGGGGTCGTCCGGGGTGATGAAGCCGACGGTGGGCATGCGCAGCAGCGACGAGTCCAGCACGTCACTGCCGTAGTGCTGGACGAAGGCGCGCCGCCCGGAGTCCCAGCCCCGTGTCAGGATCTGCGCGTAGATCCTGTCGCGTTCGCTGCTCCAGCGCTCGAGTTCGGCCGGCCTGCCACTTGCACGGGCGAGCCGCACCGCCCGGTCGAAGGCGACCCAGGACATCACCCGCCCGTAGGTGAAGTGCTTGCGGCCTCCGCGGGTCTCCCACAGGCCCTCTCCGGCCTCGTCCCAGTGATCGGAGAGCCAGTCGAGAAGCGTGCGCAAGGACGTCCAGCCGCCGTGACCCAGCTGGATGCCGCGCTGATGGGCGAAGTAGATACTGTCCAGCGCCTCGCCATAGATGTCGAGTTGAAGCTGCGTCGCCGCACCATTGCCTATCCGCACCGGACTTGAACCCTGGTATCCCTCCCAGTGTTCGAGGACCTCCTCGCTGAGATCGGCGGAACCGTCGACCCGGTACATGATGTTGAGCGGCCCCGTGCCGCTGTCACTGCCGGACTTCTCCTGGACCCGGTCGCGCAGCCAGCCGATGAACGCTGTTGCCTCCTCGGTGAAGCCGAGCCCCAGGAGGGCGTACACGGAGAAGGAGGCGTCCCGGATCCAGGTGAACCGGTAATCCCAGTTCCGCTCGCCTCCCAGCTGCTCCGGCAGCCCGGCGGTGGGTGCCGCCACCAGGGCTCCGCTGGGGGCGTAGGTCATCAGTTTCAGCGTCACCGCCGAACGTTCCACCGCCTCCCGCCATCGGCCGGAGTAGCGGGACTGGCGTAGCCAGAGGCGCCAGTACCGGACGGCATCGTCGAAGAGTTGCTGGAACTCGGCGGCGCTGATCACCCGGGGCGGGCCGTCAGCGGCGGACTCCAGGACGACGCCACGCTGCTGGCCGGCCTCCAGGGTGAGTGAGAACTGCAGGTCCTGGTCGGTCATGCGGATGTTCCCCAGGCGTGGGTCATCCGGTTCGCGGACGACGTGGATCGTCAGCTCCGTACCGTCAGTGGCGAATACGGCCCCGTTCTCGGTGATGCGCAGCTCGTGCGGGGTACGGCCGTAGTCGAATCGCGGAGCTATGTCCACGTCGAACGTCATGCTTCCCCGCACACATCGCAGCATGCGCACCAGCCGGTGGCGACGGGTGGCCGTCTGCCCGGTCACCGGCATGAAGTCGATCACCTCGCCCGCTCCCGCCTCGGTCATGAACCGGGTGACGAGGACGGCGGTGTCGGGCAGGTACAGCTGCTTGGTGGCATAGGTCCGGTGCACCGGGGCGACCTTGAAGTGCCCGCCCTTGCGCCGGTCCAGCAGAGCGCCGAATACGCTCGGAGAGTCGAAGCGCGGGCAGCAGTACCAGTCGATCGTTCCCTCGGTGGTAACCAGTGCTGCGGTCTGCAGGTCCCCGATCAGACCGTGGTTCTCGATCAGCGCGTATTCGTCCATGGCGGGCCCTTCCGGCCCGAGCGGGCCTGCTTGGCCTGACGTGGACCCCCGGAATATCTCGGGACGGATCGGGATGTGTGAAACCGTTCCGCCGTTTCGGGAATCCGGTGCACTCCAACAGCTTATGCAGAGACTTCGTCGTGGGCTCGTTGGGCCATGGCCGGTTGAAGCGTGTGAGGAATACTGGACGCCGTTCAGAATTCAGGAGCAGAGTATCGACGACCGTGCAGCGGACTAGAACCCGAATACCTGCGTCCAGGTCCAGTCGTCGGTGACCAGGCCGAGGCCCATGGTGGTCAGGGAGCAGTTGAGGATGTTGTCGCGGTGGCCCTGCGAGTTCATCCACGACTCCATCACGTGCTCAGCGGAGTTCTGCCCGCGGGCGATGTTCTCTGCGCCGGGGGACGTGTAGCCCTGTGCGCGGGCCCTGTCGGCGAAGTTGCGGCCGTCCTGGCTGCGGTGGTCGAAGTAGTGGTTGGCCGACATGTCCTCGCTGTGCAGCTGGGCGGCGCGGGCGAGGCGGTCGTCGAGCTTCACGGGCCGGCAGCCTGCTTCGGCCCGCTCGGCGTTGACGATCGCCAGGACCTTCTCGGCCGGGGTGTTCGCGGGATTGGCCTTCGGCTGCTGCTTCGGCGGCATCGGACGTGGCTTGGCGGTGGTCGGCGCCGGAGAGGACTTCCTGGGCGACGCGCTGGGACTCGGCGAGGCGGACTTGCTCGGCGAGGGGGATGGGGACGCCGTGGCAGTGGGCGACGAGGAGGTGGCGGGTGCCGAGGGCGTTGCGGACTCCGACTCGGCGGCGGACGCCGACCGCACCGTATCCCGCTCCTCGTCCGGCGACAGCATGGTCATCCCGGCGACCGTGCCTCCCGTGACCAGCAGGGCGACAGCGGCGGCCACGGCAGTAGCACGCCGCCGCGTCTGGGTTCGGCTTTGTATTCGGCGGCTCTGGCGATCGTGCAGCCGGCCTCCGCCCACCATCCCGATGACGGCGGCGCCGGTGCCAGGTGCTCCGGACCCTCCGCCAGCGCCCGTGTGGCCCGCCATGCCCCTGTGCAGGCCCGCGCCCGGGTGGCCGACCGGAGCCGCGTGGCCGACCGTGCCGAAGACCGCCGTCTCGCTGGGCGCCCCAGCACCCCCGAAGAGGCCCAGGCCCGCGAGACCCCCCAGCACCCCCGCCACCGGCACCAGGCCGAAGCCCACCAGCAGCCCCTCGGCAGGCACCAGTCCTGCTTCGAACCCCGAACAGACCGTGCAGTCACGCGCGTGCCGCGCGATCCGCTTGCGCCACAGCGCCGACGGGATGCCGTCCCAGGCCAAGATCACCTCGTCGAGGAGCACACAGCGGGGCACCGCGGACAGCGCCCGTACCACCACCCGGGCCGTCTCCAACTGCGCCTTCATCCGCTGCACGCGCACCGCGGTGTGCTGCCGCGACAGCTCCAGCGCGGCGGCCACCTCGGCCCGCCCCAGCTCGCCCGCAGCCTCCAGCCACCACAGCGACAGCAGCGCACAGTCCTCGGCATCCAGCCACCGGGTGGCCTGCGCCACTTCCCGCCGCTGACCCTCCAGACCGAGCCGCACGATCGTCAGGTCCACGAAGTCCGCGCCCGGGTCGGCCAGGTCGTACGCGTCCTGCAGACCCGAACTCGCCGGCACGGCACGGTGCTTCTGCCAGTGGCCGCGTATCTGGTTCATCGTGATGGCCACCAGCCAGGACCGGAAGCCGTCCGGGTCACGCAGCGATCCGAGACCGCCGAGCGCGCGGATCATGGTCTCCTGCACCACGTCGTCGACGTCGGCATGCCCGTTCAGCGCCCGGCCCACGATGTTGTACACCAGCGGCAGATACGCGGCGACAAGCTCGTCCTGTGCATGTTGGTCGCCCCGCCGCGCCGCCTCGACCATCGCGCCGTCGTGTTCCCTGCTCACGCCCACGGCTGTCCACTCCCCTTCACGGTCCTTGCTTTTCCCGTCTGACACAGGGGAGACCGTCGGCCCGGGCGCGCGATAACAGAAAGTGCGCCGAGAGCCCGGGCGCACGCTACTCGAACGAGTCCCGAACGGGTAACGAGAGGCGGAGGATGTGACGCAGTCGTACACACTCCGCGGCTGTCCGACGGCGGTTTGCCGCGACCCGATTGTTGGTTAGGGTCACAAGTAAAGGCTTACGGCTCCCGCGGAGTCCTACAGGCCAGGAGCGGGTGTCCGCGGGGCAGTTGTGGTCGCTGGAGGGTGGGTCGGACACGGACGGGGGGCTCGCGTTGGATCGCCTGGCCGGAGCGGACCTGGAAGTCGGCCCAGCCCAGTTCGTGCTTGACGGGTTTGTAATCTTGCTCGGTCCAGCCGCGCAGCCCGTACAGGCTGACGATCCCGGCCCGGTGGGCGTGTGACCGGCCGACCGGCGCCCGCGGTGCTGCCCCCATCGCTGCGCGTGTGGCTCGTGCTGATCGCGGCCCTCGCCGCGCTGGTGGTCGTCGTGCTCGGGGTCCTGTACGCCGGCCACAGCGAGCCCGGCACGGTGGACAGGTGGATCATCCGGCCGACGGCGGACAGTGTGGGGCCGCCGTGGCGGGACGTAGCTCTGGCCACGGACTTCTTGGGGGAGCCCGTGGGAGCGGCGACGCTGGTCGTGGCCGCCGTGACGGGCTGCCTGCTGTTGCGGCGTCCTCGCGCAGCTGTGCTCATCGTTGCCGGCGTCAGCCTGACCGTGGGGGCGTCGACGCTGCTCAAGTCCCAGGTGGGACGCACCATCCACGGCGAAGACAACCTGTCCTACCCGAGCGGGCACACCGCCTTCTTCACCGCGCTCGCCCTCATAGTGGCGCTGCTCGCGACCGGACGGCTCTGCCTCGGCAGGACGGCCGGCATGTTACTCGTGCTCGCCACGGCGCTGGTTGCCGGCGCCGCCATGGGCTGGGCGCAGGTCGCCCTGGGCGCGCACTACCCGACCGACGTCCTCGGCGGCTGGTGCACCGCGTTGGCGGTGATACCGGCGACCGCATGGTTGGTCGACCGGATGGCCGACCGGCTGGTCGATCGGATGGCCGACGCCGGTCGGCGGGAGCGCCGCTGACGTTACGTCACGTCACGCCAAGCGGCGGAATACGGGCTTCACCGGCCGCCCGGCCAGCCAGGGGGTGGGGTCAGCGGCGTCCAGTGCCTTCCGGTACACCGCACATGCCTGGGCCACCACGTCGACGGTGTGATCGATGTCGGCGTCGTCGAGCGCGCTGCTCACCACGAACGACGGGGCCAGCACCCCGCCCGCGAGGAGCCGACGCAGGAACAGGGTGCGGTACTGCTGCGACGGCTGCCGGTTCTCGTCGAGGGTGGCGAAGACCAGGTTGCTGGCCCGGCCCCGGACGACGATGTGGTCGCCGACGCCCATGCCGGCCGCGGCCTCGCGGACACCGGCGGCCAATCGCTCGCCAAGGGCGTGCAGCCGCGCGGTGATGCCCTCCTCGACGTAGGTGGTGAGCACGGCCATCGCGGCGGCCAGCGAGTGCGTTTCCGCACCGTGCGTGGTGGACAGCAGGAACACCCGGTCGCCGGAGTGACGCAGCCCGCCCCGCTCCATCAGGTCGCGGCGCCCGGCCAGCGCGGAGACGGCGAACCCGTTGCCCAGCGCCTTGCCGAACGTGGAGAGGTCGGGGACGACGCCGTACAGGCCCTGGGCGCCCGCCTCGGACCAGCGGAAGCCGGTGATCATCTCATCGAAGATCAGTACGCATCCGTGCCGGTCGGCCAGCTCGCGCAGACCGGCGAGGTACCCGGGCGGCGGCTCGGTGTGGCCGGCAGGTTCGAGGATCAGGCAGGCGACCTCGTCCTGGTACCGGGTGAGCAGCTCCTGAGTGGCGGCCAGATCCCCGTAAGGGAACGCCACGGTGAGCTCGGTGGTCGCCGCCGGAACACCGGCGGACATCGGCGTGGTGCCGATGAACCAGTCGTCGACGGAAAAGAACGGATGGTCGCCGCAGATGGCCACCCGCGGGCGCCCGGTGACGGCGCGGGCGAGTCGCACCGCGGCGGTGGTGGCGTCGGAGCCGTTCTTCGCGAACTTCACCATCTCGGCGGTCGGCACCGTGGCCAGGAAGCGTTCCGCGGCTTCGACCTCCACGATGGACGGCCGGACGAAGTTGCTGCCGCGGTCGAGTTGCCGCCGCACCGCCTCGAGCACACGTGGGTGGGCGTGGCCGAGGCTGACCGACCGCAGGCCGGAGCCGTACTCGACGTAGCGGTTGCCGTCGATGTCCCACACGTGGGCACCGCGGCCGTGGCTGATGACCGGGGCCAGGTTTTCGGGGTACTGGTCGTCGCCCTTGGCGTAGGTGTGCGCGCCCCCGGGGATCATGGCGTGCAGCCGCTCGTTCGCCATCCGCGACCGGGGCAGGAGGAGCTCTTCGGTGTCTTCGGTGTCCACGCCAACCTCAACTCTCTTTTTGCTGCAGGACCTCGGCGAGGCTCGGTGCCTCCCGGTCCCGCTTGGACATCGATATGACCGGCAGCGGCCAGGGGATGGCGAGCTCCGGGTCGTCGAAGGCGATCGTCACGTCCTCGGCCGGATCGTGCGGGCGGTCGATCTGATACGAGACGTCGGCGGTTTCGGTCAGCGCCTGGAAGCCGTGCACGCACCCCGCCGGGACGTACAGGGTCACCTGCGTCTCGCCGGACAGCTCGAAGAAGGCCAGGCTGCGGTATGTCGGAGAGTCCGTCCGCAGGTCCACGACGACGTCGAAGACCCTCCCGTACGAGCACCGCACCAGCTTGGCCTCGCCGGCGCCGGAGCGCAGGTGCAGGCCGCGCAGCACACCCTGGGCCGAGCGGGACACGCTGTGCTGGACGAAGGCGTCCGGGTCGAGGCCCACCGAGCGGACCACGTCGGCGTCGAAGGTGCGGCAGAAGAAGCCGCGCTCGTCGGCGTACGGCGTTGGCTCGAACAGGTACGCGCCGACGATCGCCGGGACTTCGACCGCTTTCATGGAGCCTCCCGCATGGCGTGGGCGTGGGCGTGGTCGGCCGCCGGGAAGAGGGCCGTGGTCAAGGCGGTGAACTGGTGCTCGAGGCGCCGGGCGGCGACCAGGTTCCGCTCGGTGAGGGTCCGCCGCAGCTCCGCCGATCGCTGCTCCAGCGCCCGGAACTGCTCGAGCAGCAAGTCGGCGTCGACCTCGCGAGCCGGGTGGCAGTACGCGTCCAGCCCCATCTGAGCCATGAGCGCGTCGCTCTTCGCCGCATAGCTGAGGGCGAGCGTCGGCGTGCCGACCTTCAGCGCGCAAATCAGGTTGTGGTACCGGGTCGCCACCACGGTGTCGGCAGCCGCCATCTCCTTCATCAGGTCGGCCAGCGAGGCCGCCTCGGCAGCGGTGACCAGCGGCGAGTCCACCGCGTTGAGGATCGCGGCGACCACCGGCACGTCGACCTCGTCGCCGGTGAGCAGCCGGACCGGCCTGCCGTCCTCGACCAGCGCGCGGACGAAGCGGGTCGTCCCGTGGAGGTAGCGCCGGTGGATCTCCTCCGCCCGGGCGCGGTCGTCGTTGCCGCCGTGGAAGGCCATGACGCCGACGCAGACTTGGCCCGGCGGGGCTGAGAGCTTGTCGGGTCCGCTCGCCGGCAGCGTCGGCAGGGCGAATGCGAGGTCCGGGTAGACCTCGTCGCGCGCGGTGTCCACGCCCATCGCCCGCATCGCGTCGCGGGACAGGGCGTCCCGGTACGACCGGTAGGTGGCCAGCCGCGCCGACCAGCGCACCAGGGTTCGGGTCGGCCGGTTGCCGATCGCGGCGGCGCCGACGCCGACCAGCGCGACCCGGGTGCCGAACAGCCGGCCGGTCGCGCACAGCAGGAACAGCGAGTACGGGAAGCCCCACGGCCGCAGCGGCAGCGTGGCCTCCAGGACGCCCATGCCCGGCACGATCACCACGTCGTGCCGGCGCACCCAGGCAGCGGTGCGGAAGACATCGACGAGTTTGCCCAGGCCCTTGCCCGCGATCGCGCCCGCACGCGACGCGGTCCGGTACTCCCCGCGGTACCAGTGCAGCCGCGTCGCGGGGATCGCGTACCGGGTCGCGACGACCTCGGGTCCACCGCACAGCGCGTCCACGACCGCCTGCGGGTGCTCGGCGCGGAGGTACCCGAGCACGGCCTCGAGCGACCCGTCGTTGCCGAGGTTGCCGGAGCCGAGCAGGCCGAACACCCCCACGCGCAGCGGAGTTCCGTCCGCGGACGTCATGCCTGCCTCCCCTCGCGTCCCGCGACGAGGGCGTCGACGCAGACGGTGTGCCGGCCCGGGTCGACCGGGGCGCGGTCCTCGACGCGCTCGCCGGCGCCCGGCCGGACCCGGCTGGTCATCCATGCGGCCAGGTGGCCGTAACACGCGCGCCGGTCGGCCGGGGACAACGGCGCCCGCCGGATCGCCGAGGCGAAGCCCCAGACGTACTCGGCGAGCAGCCGGGGCGTCGGGTGCAGCGGGCCCGCCCGGCGCGGGTCCAGGTTGACGCAACGGGAGCGCTTGGAAGGGTTCGCCCGCTCGGCGCGGGTGGGGTGGTCGCGGCGGAAGTAGAGCAGCTCCGGCACCTGGTGGAAGGGCCCGTGCAGGGTGATCTCGGCGACGAACGTGCGGTCCGCGTGGTGGTAGCTGTCGTGCGGCTTCACCCGGCGCAGCACGTCGGCCCGCATCACCCCGTAGAAGTCGTCGCCACCGGGCTCGAGCAGCAGGCTGCGGAAGCGCTCCGGCGCGTGCGGCGAGTCGGTGGCCAGCCCGTACTCGTAAGGGACCTTCACCTGGCCGGCACCGTCGATGACCGCCTGGCCGCTGTGCGCGAGGATCACGTCCGGCCGCTCGTCCAGCGCCGATACGCAGCGCCGCAGCAGGTCGCGGGCGTAAAGGTCGTCGTGCGAGGCCCACTTGAACAGCGCGCCGCGGCACTCGGTGAACACGTAATTGTGGTTCGGGGCGGCGCCGATGTTGCGGGGCAGCCGGATGTAGCGGATACGCGGGTCCTGCGCGGCGTACTTGCGGCAGATCTCCTGAGTCCCGTCGGCCGAGGCGTTGTCGGAGATGACCAGCTCGAAGTCCTCGTAGGTCTGGCCGAGCAGGGCGTCGAGCGACTCGGCCAGGTACTCCTCGCCGTTGTACACGGGCAGGCCGATGCTCAGCCTGGGTTGGGCGGTCATGGCGTCCTCACTTCGGGGATGGGGTTGTGGTGGCGCTCGCGGAGGGCGGACCGCAGCTGCAGCCACCACACGGCCGAGGCGCAGACGGTCGCGGCGGCGACGCCCCAGGCCGAGCCGACCGTGCCTGCCACGGCCGCGCCGCCGAGCCCGCCGCCGACGTAGCAGGCGGAGGCGAACAGCTGGCAGCGCAGGCTGCGCCGGGCCGCGGCGAGCGCGCGCAGCCCGGCCGCCGCGCCGGTGCCGAGTCCGGCGCCCGCAACGCCGAGCGTGGCCGGCACGATGAGTGCCGAGGCGGACTGCCAGACGCCGCCGAGCACCAGCTCGCCGGCCCGGTCCGGCACCAGCAGCAGCGCCGCGCCCCAGAGCAGTGCGGCGGCGGCCTGCCCGCCGCCGAGCACGAGGCAGAACCTGGCAAGGCGGTGCGGGGCTCGCTGCAGCACCCGTGCCGCCTCCGCGACGGTGACCAGTGAAAGCCCCATCAGCACGGCGAGGAACGGGCCGAGCAGCAGCTCCGCGCCCCGGACCGCACCCACCGCGCCGACCCCGACGATCGCGCCGAGCCCGTACGCCCGCAGCTGGCTCGCGCCGCTGAGACTGACGTTCTCGACCAGGTAGCGGTAGCCGAGATCGCGCTGCTCGCGAAGCCACCCGGGCGCCCCGGTCAGCCGGGGCAGGATGCCGGACTGGAGACAGCCGTACACCGCGGCCACCGCGGCGGACGCGCCCCAGGCGAGCACGAAGGCGGCCACGCTGCCCACGCGGGCCGCCAGGAGCATGGCCGGGACGAGCGCGACGCCCCACACGAGATCGTTGACGAACGCCTTCCGCCCGGTGCCGGCGGCGAAGAACGCGAACCGCCAGGCGTCCTGCAGCAGCAGCGCCGGCAGTACGACGCCGAGGCAGGCGAACGCAGGCCCCACCCGGCCGCCGAGGCCGAGCCCGATCAGCAGACACACGGCGCCGAGGGCGGCACCGACGCCGAGGGCGGCACCCGACGACCGGGCCGCCGCCGCGCGCCAGGACTCCTCCGGCACGCCGCTGAAGCGGACCACGAGCGGGTCGGTGGCCAGCCCGCGGGCGACGTTGAGCACCACGCCGTAGGTCAGCCAGGCCAGGCTGAACACGCCGAACGCGGTCAGCCCCAGCGAGCGTGCCACGTAGAGCCCCACCGCGAAGTTGGTCATGCTGGAGGCCGCCTGGTCGGCCAGTCCCCAGGACAGCCGGCCGACCATGGCCCGCTTGGCGGTGGGCCGGGCGCGCCTGGCCCGGCCCACCGCGGTCGTCGGCTTCTCCCTCCCGGTGGTCATCGGCGTCATGCCTTGATCAGCCCGGCACCGTGCAGGGCACCGGCCGCGACGGCGACGGTGTCGAACGGCAGCCCGGACCGCTCGGCGACGTCCAGCAGACTGTGCTCGCCGTCGGAGAGGCTGAGCACCCAGAGCATGGCCATCTGGGCCTGCTTCGCGTCACTGCGCCCGCCGAGCGAGTCGTACAACCCCCGTCGGCCCAGCTGTGGTTCGCCGTAGGGGCTGAGGTTGACGTACTGCCGGTTGCGGTCAAGGACGGCAAACGCCTCGCGGCAGACGGCGAGCGTGTCCGCCATCGCCTCCGGGGAGACGAAGTCCAGGTTGTCCGCCGAGGTGTGGTATTCGGGGTAGCCGGCGTACGGGGTCCGGCTGAGCGAGCCCACGCCGAGATCGAACCCGGGCGAGCAGAACTGCCGCTCGTCGTAGCCGTACGGAGTGAACTCGGCGACGCGGTGCGGGCGTTCGGATGCGGCCAGCACATGCCGCATCACCCGGTCGATCTCCGCGTCGCCGCGCCTGCTCTGCTTGTACGTCAGCCGGCCCGAGTCGCCGGCGCAGGCCAGCACAAGCCCGTGCCTGACCCGCTCGACCCGCTCCGCGTTGCGGGCCAGCCAGGTGATCGCCCCGATGGTGCCGGGCGCGAACAGGAACCGGTAGGTGTACCACGGCGTCTCCTGCGCCAGCGCCCTGGCCAGGAACGTCGCCACCGCGATGCCGGCCAGGTTGTCGTTGGCCAGTGACGGGTGGCAGACGTGGCAGGAGACGATCACCTCGTCGGGGACCTGCCCGGGGATCACATGCTCGGCGTAGGTGAGGTGGCCGTCCGCGAGTGTGGAGTCGATGCGCACCTCGTACTCGCCGTCCGGCAGCGCGTCCAAGGTCTCCTGGGCCAGGCAGAACCCCCATTCCGGCGTGTAGTAGCTGGTGCGGTACGGCACCCAGGCCGGGTGGTCCGGCAGGGTGTGCAGGTGCGCGCGAAGCTCGGCCAGCGGCATGGTCGCCGCCACCGGCACGCTGTAGCCGAGCACGTGCAGGCTGGACGCGGCGAAGTCGACGACCCGGTTGCCGGCGGTGTCGGCGATGTACGCGCCTTGGATGTTCCACTCCTGCGGCACCGTCCAGTCGAGCACTTGCGTCCCGGTAGGCACCTCGTGCACCTGCAGCGGAACGTATTCGCCGACGATCTCCAGGGTGGCGCGCACACCGTCGCCGGTGATGCTCCGGCACAGCGGGTACAGCCGCTCCACCAGCGCGTACATCTCTTCGCCGGCCTCGGTCATCGGCGCCACCGCAGGGTGTCGTCGACGGCGCCGGCGTCGGACGCCGCGCGCAGCACGGCAAGGCGGGTGAAGCGCCGCTCGAAGTCCTCCCGGGTCAGCCCGAACTTCCGGTAGGCGTCGGCGAGTTCGAGCGCGCCCTGCTTCACCGTCCACTCGCAGTCGAAGCCGGGCACTGCGGCGCGGAACCGGGAGAAGTCCACCCGGTACGACCGCGGATCGGCGCCGGCCTCTCCGGTGATCACCACCTTCGAGCCGGACACCGCCGCGGCAACCTGCTCGGCGATCTCGGCGACCGTGACGTTGTTGATCTCGCTGCCGATGTTGAACGCCCGGTCGTGCACGGCCTCGCGCGGCGCGGTCAGCGCGGCCGTGAAGGCCCGTGCGATGTCGGCGGCGTGCACCAGCGGGCGCCAGGGGGTGCCGTCGGACAGCACAAGCACCTCGCCGGACAGGAGCGCGTGGCCCACCAGGTTGTTCAGCACGATGTCGGCGCGCAGCCGGGGTGAGTAGCCGAAGGCGGTGGCGTTGCGCATGAACACCGGGCTGAAGTCGCCGTCGGAGAGGGCGTGCAGGTCGTCCTCCACCCGCACCTTGGACTCCGCGTACGGCGTCACCGGGCGCAGCGGGGCGTCCTCGGTGACCAGACCGTCGCCGCCGGCGGCGCCGTAGACCGAGCAGGTCGACGCGTACAGGAAGCGCCGCACTCCGGCGTCGCGGGCCAGCCGGGCAAGGCGTACGGACGCGTGGTGGTTGATGTCGTAGGTGAGGTCCGGCGCCAGCGATCCCAGCGGGTCGTTGGACAGCGCCGCCAGGTGGATCACGGCTTCCACCCCGGCCACGTGTTCGGCCGTGACGTCGCGCAGGTCCACCCGGTGCCCGGACGGGTCCGCGGGCGGATCGCCCAGCACGCAGTCGGCGAACAGACCGGCGTCGAGGCCGACGACCTCGTGCCCGGCGGAGCCAAGGACCGGGGCCATCACGGTGCCCAGGTAGCCCTGGTGTCCGGTCAGTAGTACGCGCAAGGTTCAGTCCCCCAGATCGAGCGTGAGTTTGGTGACGGCGAACGCCTCGGCGTAGCGCGCGTGGCATTCGATGCCGCGGATCCGTGCAAGGCCGAGGAAGGCCTCCCGGTCGTACCAGGGCCGGTGCCGCTGCGAGGCGTAGTGCTCCTGCAGCAGCCGCACCTTCAGTTCGGCGATCTCGGGCGACAGCGGCTGGTACGCCGACGGACGGCCGAGATCGCCGTCCCACTTGACGATCTCGTAGCCGAGGACCAGGTGGTCGCGGAACGCGGTGGGTATCAGCTTCGCCAGGCCACGGTGATCCTGGTGCGCGTCGTCGGTACGCGGGGCAAGGACGAGATCCGGCTCGGTCTGTCCCCGCAGTTCCTCGACCGCGGCCTTGGCCTCGTCCCAGTGCACGGGCAGTCGGCCGTCCGGCAACTTGAGCACGGTCAGCCGCAGGTCGGCGCCCGGGCAGAAGGCGGCGAGCGCGGCCCGCTCCTCCTGCTCCCGCTCGCTGCCACCGCCACAGAGCACCAGCGCGTCGATACGGATACCCGGCCGCGCCAGGCACATCGTCAGCAGCGTGCCGCCGGCGCCGATGGCGATGTCGTCGCAGTGCGCGCCCACCGCGACGATCCGGTTCAGGGGCCCGGCCCCGAGCCGGATCACGCCCTCACTCCGGCACTCGCCGCCGCGCCGTCCCGTTCCCACACGGCCCACGGGCGGTCGCCCCGGGCGTAGGCGTCGTCGAGTGCGGCCCGCTCCTTCACCGTGTCGGTCGGCTTCCAGAATCCGCGGTGCTGGTGCGCCACCAGCCGGCCGTGCTTGGCCAGTTGGGCACATCCGTCAGCGACCAGGTCCCCGTTCTCCGGAATGTGGTCGAAGACCTCCTGGCGGAGCACGAAGTAGCCGCCGTTCTCCCACATCGGCAGTTCGCTCACCGCGGTGATGCCCCCCACCAGGCCGTCCTCGCCCAACTCCACGCAGTGGAACGACGACTGCGGCGGCACCACCATCATCGAGGCACCCACGTCGCGCCGCGCGAACCGGTCGATCATCTCCGGCAGCGGGGCGTCGGTGAGCACGTCGGCGTAGTTGGCGAGGAACATCTCGTCGCCGTCCAGGTGGTGCCGCACCCGGCGCAGCCGCTCCCCGATCGGCGACTCGATGCCGGTCTGCGCGAACGTGATCGTCCAGGAGGCGATGTCGGTGGACAGCAACTCGGTCTGCCCGCCCCGCAGCACGAAGTCGTTGGACGTCGTCTCCTCGTAGTTGAGGAAGAAGTTCTTGATGTGGTGAGCCCCGTACCCGAGACACAGGATGAACTCCGTGTGCCCGAAGTACGCGTAGTAGCGCATGACGTGCCAGATCAGCGGCCGCGGGCCGACCATCGCCATCGGCTTGGGCATGTCGTCGGAGGCTCCGCTGCGCATCCGCAGCCCGTAACCGCCGCAGAACAGAACGACCTTCATGACTTGACCTCGACAATGCTCAGTTCCGGGATGGGAAAGACAAGGCGGCCGCCCCAGTCGTGCACGAAGGACAGCTGCTCGACCAGCTCGGCCCGCAGATTCCACGGGAGGACGAGGACGTAGTCCGGCTTGTCGGCGGCTATCTGCTCGGGCGGCAGGATCGGGATGCGGGTGCCGGGGGTGAACCTGCCGTGCTTGTAGGGGTTGCGGTCGACCGTGTACGGGAGCAGGTCGGGCCGGATGCCGCAGTGGTTGAGCAGGGTGTTGCCCTTGCCCGGGGCGCCGTAGCCGACGACCGTCTCGCCGCGCTCGGCCGCCTCGATGAGGAACCGCAGCAGGTCCCGGCGCACCTTGGCCACCCGGGCGGAGAACTCGGTGTACCCGGACAGCTCCTGCAGCCCGGCGGCCTTCTCCCGGTCCAGTACGTCGGCCACCCGCCCGGTCGGCTCGCCGGCCACCTCGGCCGGCCGGGCCCACAGCCGGATGGAGCCGCCGTGCGTGGGCAGCAACTCGACGTCCACGAGCGCGAGTCCGCCGCTCGCAAGGGCCCGGGTCGCGGACGCGACCGTGTAGTACTGGAAGTGCTCGTGGTAGATCGTGTCGTACTGGTTCTCCTCGATCAGGGTCAGCAGGTGCTGCACCTCGATGGAGACCCAGCCGTCGTCGGCGACCAGGGCGCGCAGCCCCTGGGTGAACCCGACCACGTCCGGGATGTGCGCGTACACGTTGTTGGCCACGACCAGGTCCGCCGGTCCGCGCTCGGCGCGGACGGCCGAGCCGGTGTCCGGGTCCAGGAACTCCGTGAGCGTAGGCACGCCCGCGTCCCGCGCCGCGGCGCCGACGTTCACCGACGGCTCGATGCCGAGGCAGCGGATCCCCCGGTCCACCATGTGCCTGAGCAGGTACCCGTCGTTGCTCGCGACCTCGACGACGAAGGCGTCGGGGCCGAGAGCAAGGCGCGCTGCGGCGTCGGCGACGAACGTGCGTGCGTGCTCCACCCAGGAGGTCGAGTAGGAGGAGAAGTACGCGTACTGCGTGAACGTCTCCTCCGGCGTGATCAGCGGAGGGATCTGCGCCAGCCAGCAGTCGGTGCAGACCCGCAGATGCAGCGGGTACGCCGGCTCCGGCTGGTCCAGTTGGTCCGCGGCGAGAAAGCTCTCACACGGCGGGGTCGCCCCCAGATCGACGACGCTCCCCATCGCCGCCGAGCCGCAGAGTCGGCATCGTGTCATCTACTGCCCCCATCCCTGCTCGCGCGGGTGCCCCGCCGCGAGCCAGCGTTTTTGTTCCCTGCCGGCGGCGCGCTGTCCCCGCCGCCGGACCGCCCCGCGATTGCGGTGCGGTACCCCTCCACCAGGCGCTCAAGGCCAATGGCCGGGCTGAACCCCTGCTCGTAACGGCGCCGGGCCGCCTCGCCCATCTCCCGGTTGCGGGCCGGCTCGGCCGTGATCCGGCGCAGGCAGGACGCGAGCGAGGCGGGCTCGCCCGGCCGGTGCAGCAGCCCGGTCACCCCGTCCTCGACGAGTTCGACGAAGGCGCCGTGACCGGCGGCGACGGTCGGGACCCCTGCCGCCATCGCCTCCACGACCACCAGGCCGAACGCCTCCAGCCACGTCGAGGGAGCCACCACGGCGACCGACCGCGCGACGGCCTGACGGCACTGGGCCGGGTCGTACAGGCCGACGTACCGCACGTCGTCCCGGCCCGCCGCCCAGGCGTTCACCTCCGGCTCCAGCGGCCCCGCGCCGGCGATCACGAGCGGTACGCCCACACCGCCGTCAGCGGCGATCTCGTCCCACGCGGCCATGAGCAGCCGCACGCCCTTGGCCTCCGCGAGCCGGCCGAGATAGAGCAGATGCTCGCCGGCGCCCGTTCGGCAGGCGCCCGGGTCGGGCACGAAGTTGTGCTTCACCGCCAGTCGCTCGGCCGGCATACCGGCCCCCACCAGGACGTCGCGCTGTGCCGCGGAGATGCAGAAGAACCGCTCCACGCCGGACCACCACCGCCGCCGGTTGACCGACATGCTGACCGCGAGCGGCACCGTCGCCAGCCGGGAGTTTCGGTAACAGCCGTGCCGTACGGCGGGCAGCGGCGCGGACCCGACGCACTCGGTGCACGGCCGGCCGTCCCGCTGCAGCGTGCCGGGCGGGCAGACCTGGGTGTAGTTGTGCAGCGTGGCGACGGCGGGCACGCCGGCGTCGGCGCAGGCGGCCAGCACCGCGGGCGACAGGAGCGGGAAGACGTTGTGGACGTGCACCACGTCCGGCCGCTCGGTGCGAAGCCGGGCGGCGAGCTCCGAGCGGACCGCCGGGTTCCACGGCACAAGGAGTGGCACCGCGGCCTTGCCAAGGAGGGACCGGGCGGCGATGTCGTCGCTGCGCCGCTCGAACACCTCGACCCGGTGGCCGGCCTCGCGCAGCAGCCCCACCTCCTGGTCGACGACCTTGTTCTCCCCGCTCGGCTGCGCCGAGGCGTAGCGGTTGTGCACTACGAGAACGTGAATGCCGTGCATGCTCAGGTCACCTCCGATCTCTGGGCCCATCGCGGTATGCGTCGTCGGGGGACTTCGGGCGTCGAGAAGGGAGTGGCCGCGGCAGGTGCCGCAAGCAGCGAGGCGGCCAGGGCCAGATGCAGCAGATACGGCGAGGCGTCGCCAAGGCCGGCCTCGGTGTACGACGCGATCGCGCAGTAGCTGATCAGGAAGATCGCGCAGGCCCTCGGCAGCGACGGTGGCCGCAGCAACGCGACGCCGCCCAGCACGATGATGATCGCCGCCACCAAGGCGACGCCGGTCATACCCTGCTCGTGGTAAACGGCCAGCCAGCTGTTGTCGATCGGCAGTCCGCCGAACGACTTGTCGCCCAGGCCCGCGCCGAACAGGTACTCCGAGGTCGTCCGGGGTGCTGCCAGCAGGGCGTCCCAGACCTTGGCCCGACCGGTGAGGTTCGTGAAGTTTTCCTGGCTCTGTCCGCGCAGGAACCACGCCTGCAGCGCGGAGGCGAAACCCACCGCGGCCACAGCGGCGCACAGCACCGCCCAGGCGAAGAACCGGCGGGCGGCGGCGCTGGTCAGGATGAGCGAGCCGATCGCCAACGCCAGCCCGATGAGCAGGCCGAGCGTGGCCGTCCGGGTATGGGTCAGCGCGAGCAGGACGAGTGACGGCACGATGACCACCGCGGCGCTGGCCCGGTCGGTCCGGCGGCCCAGTACGAGCAGCATGGTGAGCCCGATGATCACCGCGGCGTACTGTCCGATCTGCGGCGGGGTGAGCGGCCACAACGCGCCGACCAGCCGCCCGCCGTAGAGCTCGGGCATGGCCGCGCCCGGTGAGACGACCAGGCCGGCGGCCACCGACCCGAGCACCGCGAAGTACATCCGGATGTGGTGCCGGACGAACGTCAGGCTGCCGTCCCACCAGCGGCTGAGCAGCCACAGCGTGCCGATGAAGAGAGCCAGCCGGGCGCAGCGGAACAGCGCGCCGAACCCGGACTCCAGGTTCGCGCTGGAGATCACGCTCGGCACCAGCAGCAGGGTGAGCAGGAACACGAAGGCGCTGGGTCGGATGCGCAGCCGGAGATTGACTGTGAGCGCCAGCGCGAACGCGGCGACCAGCGCGCCCATGGTGACCATCTGGATGAGGGAGCGGGGCAGCGGGATGATGGTCTTCGCCCCGGCGGAGCCGAGCGTGTTGAGGACCAGCAGCCCCCAGACCGTCCCGACGATCTTGGACGTGTGGTCTGTGCGGTCCGGGCTCATCTCAACCACCGTCCCGTGCGCGGAAGGTGCTGCCCGCGTCCTGCTGGTACGGCGTGCCCTGCCACTGCCCGGAGTCGAGTATCCGGCTCGGGTCGTGGGCGACGAATTTCCATGGTCCGAGGTAGACGTTGTCGTGCCAGCGGTTGTGCTGCTCGCGGGTGATCGCGTCGGCCACCCGCTCGCCCTGGTACGGCGACCAGTCCGGATAGGTGCCGTAGTTGGCCAGCACCGCCATTCGGTCGCACTTCACCGTGCAGTCGACGACGGACGTGTCCAGCACGAAGCGGTTGCCGTGGATGTCCACCCGCTGGGTCTTCCACCGGCAGTCGGCGTAGAGCGGTGCGGTGGCGATCGCCGGCCGTGCGCAGCGGTCGGTGTTCTTCACCAGCAACGTGCAGTCACCGGACGAGGTGTTGGCCGGGCTGTTGCAGAACCGGTCGGCGTTTTCCCACAGGGTGATCCCGGACCAGTTGTTCTCCAGCAGGTTGCCGTAGATCTCGATCTTGTCGGTGCGGGCTCGGATCCGTGGTTCGCCGCCGGACTCGGACAGATAGATGGTCGCGAACGGGAAGCTGTCGCCGCGGTCGGCGTACCTGCGGCCCTCGACCCAGTTGTTCCGCCGGATCGTGTTTTTCCGGATGACCGCGTTGTAGCTGGCCTCGTAGATCAGCGCGGCACCGTCGTTGGCCTCGAGCACGTTGCTCTCGATGCGGAAGTCGTTGTTGTTGGTGTCCGCCCATAACCCTGTTCCGCGGTTGTCGTGCACCCAGTTGCCGCGTACGTCGGCGCCGTTGACGGCCCAGAACTTGACGCCTCCGGTGCAGCCGCAGCCCGGCCGCCGCCGTTCCCAGTCGCCGGTGTTGTTGCCCACGATCTCGTTGCCCTCGACCACCAGGCCGCGGATGGGGTCGCCGGCCTTGTACGCGTTCATGCCGTACTGTCCGTTGGCGCGCAGGCAGCTGGCGCGGACCTGCTGGCGGGCACCGGCCATCAGCCCGGCGCCGGAGTTGTTCTGGATCGTCGCGTGCTCGATCACCCACCCGTCGGCCGAGTCATGGTTGACCACGCCCTCGTTGTGCGGCGCGACGAAGCCCTGCACGGTCAGGTGGCGGATGGTGACGTTGTGGGCGTTACCGCTGAACGCGTACTGGTTCTTCTTCCGGCCGTCGAGCACCGCGCCTGGCGCACCGAGGTAGCGGTTCCCCTCCTTGGGGATGACCTGGGCGTAGCGGTCCGGGGCGAGCCTGTGCTTGCCCGGCCGAAGCCAGAACGTGGTGTTCGGGGGGCTGCTCTTGGTCTTCGCTGCCAGGTCACCGACCACCGCGGGGTCGACCGTCACCGCGCCCGTCGGCGCCTTCGCCGACCCGGCCGCGGGCTCGGCGCACACCCGGGCCACCGATCGGGCCGCGGACGTGGCGGACGTGGATGGCGCGGCCTTCGGCTCCGCCTTGGTTCCCGGCGTACTCTCGCAGCCGGTCGCTGTCAGCAGGGCCAGCGCCAGCGGTGCCGCCGCCAACGCCCAGTGCCGCCTCTTGATGCCCACTCGCCCCCCTAGCCGCGGAACCTGAGCACAGTGGTGAACTCCGCCAACAGCACAGAGCCATCGGCGAACCCGGTGCCGACCAGCGTGGTGGCGGGTTCCTTGCGCCCGAAGCCGGCGGAGTACCAGCCCAGCGGCGGATCGGTCTCGCCGCGATGCGCCCGCCAGGACAGCTGCCCGGGCAGGTCGAGCACCGCGGAGCGGTCCTCGCCGTCCCGGGTCCAGGTGAGCTGTGCCCGGTTGCCCGCCAGGTCCGCGGCGATCGCCGGGCCGAGGTGGAACGCCAGGTGCACGGCCCGGCGCGGGCTGTGTTGGCCGCGGACCTCGTCGACCACCCTCAGCTCCTGGCTCGCGGCCGTCAGCTCCACCCGGCGGCGGTGCACGGAGCGCTGGTAACCGTCGTGCTCGGCACACCAGCGGGCCACGCCCTCGTCGGATGTGTCCACAGCCAGGACGCGGCTGCGGGCGTGCCGGGTCCACAGGAACGGGCCGCCCGAGACGGACTGGTCACTGCCGTCCAGTTGCAGGGTGTTGTGGCCGAGGGTCGACCGGAAGTACTGCCGCCACTCGGGTTGCCCGTGGTAGCAGTACGTCCCCGGGTCGGCGAGCACGTCGACCCCGTCGTGCCGGACCTCCACGGACAGCGCGTCTGCGTGGCCGTGCGCGGCGATGGACAGGAAGCCGTGCGGACCACCGTCGCAGCGGCACCAGATCTCTGCCGGACCGCGCAGGATGGTCATGCCCGCGTCGGCGAAATGGGCCGGTCGGCTTGCGGGGCGGGTCACGGCCGGTTCAGTTCCATTTTTCGAGTACGGCCGGATGAGCGCGGCCAGGAGCGGGGTGCGCACATCGGTGCCACCCGCCGCCGGCCACCAGGCGAGCCGACCGAACACGGCGTCGCCGGTGGCCAGCAGCGAGGCCCAGCGGTCGGTGCCCGAGCCGTCCACGATCAGACCGTGCCCGTCGTCCGCGTCACCTTGGCGCGGCGGCCGTAACCGGCTGTCCACGATGGCCGCGAGCGCGTCCGTCATCCGCAGCAGTACCAGCCGGATCGACGCGGGGACCGGCACGTCGGCGGCATCCGCCTCGGCCACCGCGGCCAGGCCGAGCTCCAGCACCAGTCCGTGATACTCGGTGGCCAGCTCGCGGTTGAGGCCGGAGTCGAAGGTGTTGCCGCGCAGATGCCGCTCCAGCGACCGCAGCGCGACGGCTCGCCAACGCGCAGAGGAGGGGAACCAGCCGAACGCGCAGGCTGCGGCGAACTGCCCGGCGGCCTCGGCGATGACGTGGTTGTTCGCCGAGGACCCCCGGCTGGGGAAGGCCGCCAGCCAGCGCTGGTGGTGCCAGATCTGGTTCAGTGCCACCGGGTTGTCCTCGAACAGCCCGGCCGCGCCCGGCCAGCCGTCGAGCAGTCGGCGGATCCACACCCAGGACAGCAGTCGGATGCCCAGCTCGATGCCGCTGATCCAGTGCACGCCGCGCAGCGGTGGGTTGGCTGTCCACCACGACCGCAGGTGCTCGGCCACGCGCTCGGCGTATCGCTCGTTGCCGGTGATCGCATAAGCGGCGGCGAGCACGGTGAGGTACTGATGCCGGGACAGCTCCCAGATCTGCTTGATGTCCCCGACCGCGTCCTCATTGCGGTACGGCACGTCGAAGGCGTAGCCCCACGGAGCCCGGCGCCCGGTCTTCGGGTCGCACCACCAGTCCGGGTCGACCAGGTCGTCGCGGACCACCCCGAAATACTCGGCGTGCCCGTACATCAGCCGGTCCGCCTCGGCGATGAGACGTTTCGCGGCGTCCGGAGGCAGTGCGGCGATCGTCCCGGCGGGCAGTACCGCGGTGAACCGGGCGCCGGTCACGCTCGGGCAGTTGGGCCGCGCCCACCGCCACCGCCGTCTGCGCATCGCGTCGCCTGTCCGGCCGCCGACCTCCCGCGGCCCCATCCGGGACAGCCGGCGCAGGTACCAGCCCGCGCTCATGGTCATCGTGCCCTCGTCAGCGTCACCGGCGCGCCGCCGACCAGGCCGGCCTGCACCGCGAGGGTGGCCGACGTGGTGGCGACCAGCGACTCCAGCGGCACCGGCATCGGTCCTCCGGTCCGCACGGCCTTGATGAACGCGGCCAGCTCGGCGGACTGGCCCTTGTCCCGGGCTTTGGGCAGCCGCGAGCTGACCCACCGCTTGCGGCGGCCATCGTAAACAGCGGCACGGACGAAGTCGTCGAGCCGCAGCACCTTGCCGTCCGCGACAAGGTCCAGCGTCTCCTTGGGGAAGCTGGCCGGGCCGGTGGTGACGTAGCTGATGGTGGCGGTGGACCCGTCCGGGTAGCGCAGCACAATCTGAATGTCACTGCCGCCCTCGTTGCCGGACGTGGCGACCGCGTACACCGAGACCGGGTCGGCCTCGAGCAGCCAGCTCGCCGTGTCGATGAAGTGTCCGCCCTCGCCGGCGAACCGCGAGCCCTCGGTGCCCTGCCGGAGGTACCAGCTGCCGTGCTGCAGCCGGCCCGCGTTGACCAGGTAGCGGAGGCTCGCCGGGCCGGTCCGGGCGCCGAACCGCTTCCTGGCCTCCTGCAACAGCGGCGCGAACCGGCGGTTGAAGCCCACCTGCAGCCGGTCGTTGCCGGACTCCTCCACCGCTGTGAGCACGCCGGCCAAGTCGTCCTCGGTGAGCGCCAACGGCTTCTCCACGAACACCGTCTTGCCGGCCAGCAGGGCCTTCCGGGTCAGTTCGGCGTGCGAGCTGTGCCGGGTGACCACGAACACCGCGTCGATGGACGGGTCACCGAGCACGGCGTCGAGGTCGGTGGTCGCCTCGGCGAAGCCGAACTTCCGCTTGGCGTTGGCCGCGGACAGCGCCGTCGTGGTGACGACTGTCGACAACGTGACGCCGTCGCGCTCTGCCAGGTGCGGCAGCAGCATCGACGTCGCGTAGTTTCCCGCGCCGACGAACGCGAGCCGCACCGGCGCATTGGCGGACCGGGCGGGGGTGGACGCTCCGCCGCTGCGTCGCACCGCGGGCACGGTCACGGCCGGGGCCTCCGCTTCCTCCTTCTGTTCGGGGTACCGGAACAGCACGGCCACGGCCTTCAGGTCGCCGTCCTTCAGGCTCTGGTACGTCTCGACGGCGTCGTCGAAGTCGGCGATGTGGGAGACCAAGGGCTCCACGTCGACGCTGCCACGGGCGAGGAGATCGAGGAAGCACGCCAGGTTGCGGCGCTCGGTCCAGCGCACGTAGCCGATCGGGTAGTCCCGCCCCTCGAGCTCGTACTCCGGGTCGTAGCGCCCGGGGCCGTAACTGCGCGAGAACCGGACGTCGAGCTCTTTCTCGTAGTACGCGTTCCACGGCAGGTCCAGGCGGCACTTGCCGATGTCGACGACCCGGCCGCGGTCCCGGCAGAGCCGGGCGGCCAGTTCGACGGGCTGGTTGCTGCCGCCGCCGGCGGCCAGGTACACCTGGTCCACGCCGTGACCTTCGGTGAGTTCGGCGACGGCGGCTTCCACAGCGGCGGACGCGGGGTCGCCGCAGGCCTTGGCGCCCAGGCGCTCGGCGAGCTCGCAGCGCACCGGGTCGGGGTCGACCCCGACGACGCGGACCCCCGAGGCGGCGAGGAGCTGCACCACCAGCTGCCCGATCAGCCCGAGGCCGATGACCAGCGCCACGTCGCCGAGTTGCGGCTCGCCTCGGCGGACGCCCTGCATCGCGATCGACCCGACAGTGCCGAAGGCCGCGTGCCGCGGCGCGAGGCCGTCCCGCACCGGTGCGTAGAGGTTCTTCGGCACCCAGTTCAGCTCGGCGTGCAACGCGTGCTCGTTGCCGGCGCAGGCCACGAGGTCGCCGACCTTCACATCGTCGATCCCGGTGCCGACCTGCTCGACCACCCCGCACAGCGAGTAGCCCAGCGGCGTGTAGGAGTCGAGCTTGCCCATCACCTTGCGGTAGGTGGCGGGCACCCCGTTGGTGGCCACGCTCTGCATGACCTTGGCCACCTGGTCCGGACGGGAGCGGGCCTTGCCCAACATCGACATGCCGGCCTCGGACACCTTCATGAGCTCGGTCCCGGTGGATATCAGCGAGTAGGAGGTGCGGACCAGCACACCGCCAGGCTTGCACCCCGGCACCGGCACATCGAGCACCGCCAGCTCGCCGCTCTTGTAGTTCTGAACAACCTGTTTCACCCGAAGTCCTCTTGTCTCTACGCCGTCAAGGACGAGTTCTGGCCGGCCCCGGAGATCGCGTTGCGATACCAGTACTCGAGGGTCAGCACGTGCCAAAGATGCTTGGAGAAGTCCCGCTGCCCGGCGGCGTCCTCGGCGACCATGCGCGCCAGCGCGTCGCGGCGCAGGAACCCGGAATTGACGAGCACGCCGTCGTTGACCACCTCGCGCACCAGCGGTGCCAGATCCCGGCTCATCCAGGCCCGCAGCGGGGCGCTGAACAGGCCCTTGGGCCGGTACACGATCTCCCGGGGCAGGATCGAGGTGGCCGCCTCCTTGAGGACGGCCTTGCCCTGTCGTCCGACGATCTTGCGATCGCCGGGCACGGCGAACGCCGCCTTGACCACCTCGACGTCCACGTACGGCACCCGCACCTCGGTCGAGGCGGCCATGCTGGAGCGGTCCGTGTACGTGAGGTTCAGGCCCGGCAGGAACATCCGGGCGTCGCTCAGGCACATGCGGTTGACGAAGTCGTCGAGGTCGTTGTCCTGGTAGATGTCCGCATGTTCGGTCAGTACGTCGTCGACCGTTCCGGCCAGGTCCGGATCGATCAGGGCGAGCAGCTCGTCCTGGTCGTACATGGTGTAGCTGCGCCGGAAAGCGGTCTCCTCCGGCAGGTCGGCGAAGGAGAGGAACCGCTTCGCGAAGCGCACCGACCGGTACCCCCGGCGGGACGTGGCGACCGGAAGCCGGTTCACGGCCCTGGACAGGCCGCGGCGCAGGGGCCGCGGGACGCGCTGGTAGCGCAGCGCGATCAGGTTGGCCAGGTGCTTGCGGTACCCGGCGAACAGCTCGTCGGCGCCCATCCCCGAGAGCATCACCTTGACCCCGGCCTCTCGGGCGGCCGAGCAGATCAGGAAGGTGTTGATCGCGGCGGGGTCGCCGATCGGCTCGTCCAGGTGGTACGTCATCTGCGGCAGCAGGTCGAGCACGTTCGGAGCGATCTCGATCTCGTGCAGGTCGACGCCGAACTGCTCGGCCACCCGCCGGGCATAGCGCAGGTCGTCCGGCATCGCCTCGAACTTGGCGTCCTCGGCGCGGAATCCGATCGTGTAAGCGGAGATCCCGGGTTGGTCGCGGGCCGCCAGCGCGGTCAGGTAGCTGGAGTCAAGGCCGCCGGAGAGGAAGGTCGCCACGGGTACGTCGGAGAGCAGGTGGAGCCGAGTCGACTCCTCGACGATGGCGGCGACATCCGGCCGCTCGCCACTCCGGGCCCGCTCCCGGCCCTCGGCGGCGACGTCCCTGAGGTGCCAGTACCGGCCGCGCTCCACCCGGCCGTCGGGCCGGCACCTCAGCCAGCTCCCCGGCGGCAGCTTCTCCACTTCGCGGAACGCGCACCGTGAGTCCGGCACCCAGTAGTACAGCAGCGAGGCCACCAGCGCCGCATGGTCCACCTGCAGCGACCCGCCGGTGGCGGCGAGCGACTTGAGCTCGGAGGCGAACGCCAGGCCCGCACCGCGCCGGAGCAGGAACAGCGGCTTGATGCCGAGCTGGTCGCGGGCGAGCACTAAGTCACCGGTTCGCTCATCGAAGATCCCGAACGCGAACATGCCGCGCAGCCGGGGCAGGCAGTCCGTGCCCCAGCGCCGCCAGGCCTCCAGGAGCACCTCGGTGTCGGAGGTACCGCGAAAGCGCACCCCAGCGGCTGCCAGCTCGGCACGCAGCTCGGGCGCGTTGTACAGCTCGCCGTTGTATGTGAGGGCGAGGCCGCCCGAGACCATCGGCTGGGCGCCGGTCTCGGACAGGTCGATGATGGCCAGCCGGCGGTGCCCGAGCTGCACTTCGCCGTCACCGACGGGGTGGCCGTACCGGCCCGCCCCGTCCGGACCGCGGTGGGCGAGGGTATCGGTGAGCCGGTCGGTGACGACCTTCCCGTCCGGCCATCGGTAAGTCCCTGCGATGCCACACATGTCCTACCGCGCCTCCTGGTCGTTGTCCGGGACCTGTGCGGCCCACATCGGCAGCCGCTCCGTCCGCCGCGGGCCCGTCCCGTTCTGCCGGTCCGGCCGCTCGGTGCGGCCGCGCAGCGCGGTGTGCAGCCCGTCCCACAGCGTGCCGTCGGTCCGGTCACGCGGATCGGGGTCGATCAGCACCACACCGATCACCGGAATGCGCTGGTCCGCGAGCTGCCGCGCCACGGTGTGCAGCCATGCGGCGCTGCCGTGCCCGGCACGCACGACGAGCACGGTCTGGGTGCCGAGGTATTGGAGGTCGGTCCACGCCGCGCCGGGTGCCACCGAGCCGACGCCGAGCCGGTGCTCCTGATGCGACACGGCCGCGGCACGCTCGCCGCTGACCACGGTTGGGTCTCCTGGCTTCGGGCGGCGGCCTGCGAGCTGCGGTCCGGGCAGACCATCGACGATGACCACTGGCCCCTCCGCCGCCAGCGCCCTGGCGACGTCCAGGGCGATCACGATCGTGCTGCGCGCACAGCCCAGTTCCAGCAGTGACACCGGCTCCGCGGAGCCGCGCACGGTTCGGGCCAGGGTCCCGGTGAGCCTTGTCCGTGCCGCCCGGGTCCGTCGGCGCTGCCACAGCCTGCCCGACCGGCGGGGCAGTTCCGCGATGACCGAGGCGCCCAGGTTCGCCGCGATGTCCCGGCGCAACACGGGGCGGTCCGCCACCACCGTGCCGACCGCGGCCAGCGCGAGCCCGACGACGAGCCCGAGGACGAGCCCGATCGCGGCGTTGGTGACAGCGGCCTTGGGCAGGGAGTGTCGCACCGCGCGCGGGGCGTCCACGATCTGCGTGCCGGCGATGACCTTGGGCGTGCCGGTGCGCGCCTCCGCGGCGCGCTGGTCGAAATCGGCGATCCGCGATGTGAGCGCGGCCCGGCGGGCGAAGAGCGACTCCATGCTCGCCGACGCCTTCGGGCCGCTCTCCGGCGATCTGTCTCCGATCGCCTCGTTGACCTGGGCGAGTTCCTTCTGCATACGGTCACGCTGGTCGAGCAGGGCCTTGGCCTCGGCCTTCGCGGCCTCCCGCATCCGCCTCACATGGTCCGCGACGAACGCGTCGGCCAGCGCCTTGGCCCGGGCCACCGCTTCCGCGTCGCTGTCACCTGTCACATCGATCTGCAGCAGGTTGTTGGTCAAGCCGGTACCCCGGTAGTCCCGCATGAAGTCTTCCGGGTCTTCCGGGGACTTGAGGGACTGCAGGGCCTTGACGGCGATCCGCGTGGTCCCCAGCAGCTCCACGTCGGTGCGGATCAGCGTTCCGGTGTCGTTCGGCTGGTCCTCCTGATGCGCGACCAGCACCTTGGTCACCGCGGCCGGCGGTGGTGGCCGCAGGACCGCCACCGCCGCGCCGACCAGCAGCCCCAGCAGCGCCACGGAGCACCAGAGGCGGCGGCGCCTGCGCACCGCCACCACCAGCGCCTGCAGGTCCAGCAGCGGAGTGGCGGCCGACGACTCCGCAGTCTTGCTCGTCGTCACACTGAACCTCCCGTCGCGTGGCCGCGAACCGCGAGCGCCCGAGTGGCCTCATCCGCAGGACGGCCGGCAGTCCGCGTCGAACGGGCTCGGACCGTGCCGGCGACGACGATGCCGACGACCTCATGCCCTGCGTCCGCACACGCCTCGGCGATGTCGGCGAGCTCCTCTGCGGTCCAGTTGCCCACGCTGAGCACGACCAGGGCACCGGACTCGGTGTCGCGGTCCGGCACCAGCGGCCGGGACACGGAAACCCCCACCACCCGCAGCATGGGGTATCCCCTGCTCGAAGAGCCTGGGGAAGGATCGTTATTGGCCTCGGCGACGAGCTGCCCGGCGGCCCTGCGGGCGATCTCGTCGCCGTCCGGTACGACAACGAGCAGCCGCCGGGGGGCCGGCAGCTGGTCCCGGAGGCGAGCGCACACCCGCCGGTAGCGGATCTGGCTGCCGGCCTCGCCGCCGGACGGCCGCGGGGTCGGTATGTCCCACCGGGTGTCGACATCCAGCAGCCGGCGGATCCAGGCCCGCGGGTCACGGCCTTGTGACCGGTGCGCGGGTCGTTCACCGGGCACGTCGACGCTACCCAGCAGCGTCGAGCCCAGCGCCGCGGCGATCTCCGCTTCGGTGCGCAGTCGGCGATTCAGCCGTGCGGCGGCGAGATGGCCGATGACCGTGAGCAGGAAGAACAGCAGCGCCCCGGCGACGATGAGCTGCATCCTCGTCGGAGCTGCCTCGCCGGTCGGCCGGGCCGCCGGCCCCATGACGACCATGTTGGCCTTGTTGGTCGCCGGGTCGGCCTCGTCCAGCTTCTTCATGGCCTCCTGCAGCGCGGTGCGCAGCTGCTCGAGCTCGGTGCGGGCCTGCACGCTCTCCACGGTCTGCCCCGGATCGGCCGCATTGGCCAGGTCGGTGATGCGGCGGCTGGTCTGCGCCACCTTCTGCCGCAGTGCCTCGGGCCCCGCCGCCGCGTCGGGGTCGGTGCTGTCGCCTGCGAGCCGCGCGGCGAATGTGACGAATTGCTGGGCCACCTGGTCGGAGAGCTGCTGCGCGCGCTCCGGGGTGTCGGCTGTACCCGAGATCTTGATGATGTTCCCGTCGGCGGCCTTGGCGCTCACTCGATCCCGCAGCTCGCCGCCGCTGACGCCCGTCCAGTCGAGCGTGGCAGCCGCGCGGTCGACCACCGCGGAACTGGTCGCGATGTCCACCTGAGTCAGCAGCCCGCGCTCGTCCCACTGCCCCGGCAGCAGTACCGATGCCGACGCCGTGTAACGCGGCGGGAGCAGCACCGAGGTGCCGTAGCCGACGAGCGCGCCCACCACGGTGAGGACGGCGAGAAGCCGCCACCGCCGACGGAGAATCCGCCCGATCGTAACCAGGCGGATCGTGTCATCGCTCAACGGCGCGGCCTCCTCGCTGACCGGTCCGGGTCGCCCGCCGGCACCGGAGCGTGGTTACGGCAGGCAGCGGCGTAGGCGGCGAGCAGCGACGCTTGCGAGTTCCGCCAGGAGAGCGGCCCGCTGATCCGCTCCTGGCCGATCTTGCCCATCCGGGCCCGCTTCTCCGGATCGTCCAGCAGCAGCGCGATGAGCTTGGCGAACTGAGCCTCGTCGTTGGCGGGCGCGTAGACGGCGGCGTCACCGGCGGAGACGCGCGCCTCCCGGAGGTCGAACGAGACGATCGGCCGCCCCATCGCCATGTACTCCAGGACCTTGTTCATGGTCGACACGTCGTTGAGCGGATTGCGCGGGTCGGGGGAAAGGCACACGTCCGCGGTGGACAGGTAGCGCACCAGGTCGGCGTCCGGAATGCGCCCGGTGAACTGCACCTGCTCGGAGAGACCGAGCCGCCGGGACAGCTCCACCATCGCGTCGAAGGCGTCGCCGGCGCCGACGAACACGGCATGCCAGTCGGTCCGCCCGAACTCGTCGCGCAGCTTCGCGAGGGCCCGCAAGGCGTAGTCGACGCCGTCCTGCGGGCCCATGACGCCGAGGTAGCACAACAGATGAGGCTTGCCGCGCTTCAACTCCGGCTCCGGCTGCACCGGTTGGAAACGGTCGATCGCGGGCGCGCTGCGCACCACGAAGACGTCCTCCGGCCGCCGGCCGCCACGGCGCAGCGCTACGTCCCGGTAGCTCTCGTTCGTGGCGAGCACGACGTCCGCGGCCCGGTAGGTCCGCCGTTCCAGCGCGCACACGGCGCGGTAGAGCAGATCCTCGCCGCGGTCGAACCGGGAGAGGTACAGCTCGGGTACCAGGTCGTGTTGGTCGAAGACGAACCGCGCCCCGCGCCGCTTCAGCCACAGTGCCGGCAGGAACAGCAGGTCGGGCGGGTTGCAGGCGTGGACCACGTCGACCGGTCCGACCCTGCGGGCCAGCCGGACCGTGTGCCACAACGCCGATCCGTACTCCCGCAGGTAGCCGGCCGGCCCTCCGGTGGCCGCGCGCAACGGGTAGCGGTGGATCCGCACCCCGTCGATCTCTGCCTCCGGCTCGGTGTCCCGCGTTGTCCCCCGGGGGCAGATGACGTGCACCGTCCAGCCCGCGTCGCGCAGCGTCGTGCACTCCTGCCACACCCGCCGGTCGAACGGCACCGACAGGTTCTCCACCAGGATCAGCGCGCGCCGGGCCGGCCCGGCGCCGCTGGTTATGTCACCAGACAAGGCCCACGTACCCCGGTTCGGCCCGGCGCGCCTCGGCGTCGGGAAGGCGGATGAGGTCGACAATCACCGGGCCGTCGCCATGGGGCAGCGCCGACAGCACGGCCGGATCCCTCGTCCCGACCAGGCACACCTCGGCATGCTCGAGCACCTCGTCGACGGACTCCGCAAGCAGCTGCGCGAGGTGCGGCAGCCGGGTCTCGATGTACTCGCGGTTCGCGCCGAGCAGCCGGGAGAGGTTCACGTTGGGGTCGTAGATCTTCAGGTCGTAACCCTTGCCGAAGAGCCTCTCCGCCAGCTCGACGAGCGGGCTCTCGCGGAGGTCGTCGGTGCCGGGTTTGAAGGACAACCCGAACAGACCCACCCGACGCTTGCCGGTGCGCTCGACCAGCTCCACCGCGCGCTGCAGATGTTCGGAGTTGGAGGGCAGCACGTGGGCGAGGATGGGCACCGAGACGTCGGCCCGCCGCGCCGCGTGGATCAGACTGCGTAGGTCCTTGGGGAGACAGGAGCCACCGAAGGCGAAGCCGGGCCGCAGGTAGGCGGGGCTGATGTTCAGCTTGCGGTCGGCCAGGAACACGTCCATCACCTGGTGCGAGTCCACCCCGAGCGCCTGGCACACCGCGCCCAGCTCGTTCGCGAAGCCGATCTTGAGGCCGTGGAACGCGTTGTCCGCATATTTGATCGCCTCGGCCGTCGGGATCGGCACCCGGAACACTTCGCTGGGCAATCCGTCGTACAGTGCCGCCACCACGTCGCCGCTTGCCGGGTCGAGCTCGCCGATGACGGTCTTGGGCGGGTCGAAGAAGTCCTGCACGCTCGTGCCCTCGCGCAGGAACTCCGGGTTGACCGCGACCCCGAAGTCCACCCCGGCCGTGCCGCCGACGTACTTCTCCAGGATCGGTACCAGCAGGTTCAGGCAGGTGCCCGGGAGCATGGTGCTGCGGAACACGACGGTCTGCCGCCCACCGCGCTCGGCTACCGCGGCACCGATCTGCTCGGTGACCCGCTCCAGGTACGTGGTGCACAGGCTGCCGTTGGGCTCCGACGGCGTACCCACGCAGATGAGCGACACCTCGCTGCCCATGATTGCCTCGCGGACGTCGCCGGTAGCGCGTAACGCTCCGGTCCGCACGACCTCGGCGATGAGCTCGCCGATCCGCTCCTCGACCACCGGGGCCTTGCCGTCGTTGACCAGGTCGACCTTCACCTGGCTCACATCCACCCCGATGACCTCGTGACCCAGGCTGGCCAGGCACGCGGCCGACACGCAGCCCACGTAGCCGAGCCCAAAGACGCTGACCCTCATGACCCGTTCCTTCCCCCAGACAGGCCCTTTTGGCCTGCCATCCGCGCGCCGACGAGACCTTTGAACTGCAGCCCCCCGCGCATCAGTAGGCCCCCTGCCCCTGAAGCACCGCACGCAGCGTCTTCCACAAGATCACTGTGTCCAGGGCGAGCGACCAGTCCTCCACGTACCGCAGATCCAGCCGGACCGCCTCGTCCCACGGCAGGTCGCTGCGTCCGCTGATCTGCCACAGGCCGGTGAGCCCGGGCTTGACCAGTAGCCGCCGCCGGATGTCCGGGCCGTACGCAGCGGACTCCTCCGGTAACGGAGGCCGCGGACCGACGAGCGACATCGAGCCGCTGAGCACGTTGAAAAGCTGCGGGAGCTCGTCGATCGAGTACCGGCGCAGCACCGCTCCCAACCGGGTCACCCGCGGATCCCGGCGGAGCTTGAACAGCAGGCCGGCGCCCTCGTTGCGGCCGGCCAGTCCGGCACGTGCCCCGTCGGCCCCGGCGACCATGGTGCGGAACTTGACTATGGTGAACTCGCGGCCGTCCTTGCCGACCCTGCGCTGGCGGTAGAAGACCCCACCCCGGCTGTCCACCAGCACGAGCAGCCCGATGAGCACCATCAGCGGCGCGAACAGCATCAGCAGGACCGCCGCGCCCATCCGGTCGACGACCTCTTTGACCGCCCGGCGGCCCCCGGTGAAGGCCGGCATGCTGACCCGCAGCAGCGGGATCCCGAGCACCGCGTCGACGTGCAGCCGCGGGCCGGCCACTTCCATCAGCACGGGCGCCACGACCATCTCGGCATCGCTGCCTTCGAGGTTCCAAGCCAGGCGCTGCAGCCGGTCCGGTGACCAGTGCGGGTCCGGTGTGACCGCGACGACACGGTAGCCGTCGAGGCGGACGTGGCCCGCGACGTCCGCCAGTCGGCCGACGACCGGCACTCCGTCCAGTTGGTCACCCTCGAGCCCGAGACCGTCCACCGTGCACACCGCATCCACCCGCCAGCCGAGGTGCGGGAACTTACGGACTCGGGTGATCAGGTCGCGCACGGTGGCCGGGCTCCCGGCAGCGAGCACCGGTCGCAGGCACCGTCCTTCCTTGCGCTGTTTGTGCAGCCAGAGACGCAGCAGATACCGCTCGGTCATGGTGGCGAGCGCGATCGCCGGGATCGCGACGAAGATCCAGAGCTTGATGTTGCGCGAGGTGAGGGCGATCCCGCCGAGCGACAGCACGACGACCGCCGTGAACAGTGAGCGTCCGAGCCGGCGGAATTCCTCGGCGCCCTGGCCGAGTACGGCCGGAGCCCACGACCGGCTCACCGCAAGCGCTCCCAGCACCAGCAGCTCGGTGCCGAAGGCGAGAATTCCCCATTTCTCGTGCCAGTTGGCCGCGTCCCGGGCCCCGAAGAAGTTGCCGATCGCCGCCACCACGAAGGCGGTGGCCACGGTATCGCTGGTGATCACCGTACGGCGGTACCGCTGCTCCCAGTCGATCGCGGGCTGGCTGATTGCCGCGTTCACCGGACGCTCGCGCGCCGATATGAGCGGGCTGACTAGTCCCCCTTGCCGCACAGAACCCCCCAGGTCCCCAGTGGTTCGACGTGTTCGCCTAACACTGCCCCTCCCCTCGGGAGGCCCCCGCCCCCCGCACTGTTCCTGCTCTCGGGAGGCCCCCGCCCCCCGCGCCGCGCTGTTCCTCCCTCCGGGAGGACCCTGCCCTCCGCGAATGACATACCGGCTATTGCAGCGCTACTTGAACACCCCACGCAGGCGGCAGCGGACTCGCATGTCCTGCCGGAGTCTCGAGGTGCGCGGGAACCCGTCGAAACCTCGGGTGCTCCCCACACCCAAGGCCCCTGATCACCCCCAAGTCTGGCGCCGGGGACGCGACTGCTGGCTCTCCGTAGCGCCGGACCTATAGATCATCATTTGTCGCCTCGTGTCCAAGCATCTGAAGCGAAGCACGGTCAATCTAGACCATCGGGGCCCGCCTGAAGAGGGGTGTGTGTGCAATTTGTGCGCAAGCTTTGAAGGTGCATCCACCGATGGGTGGCCGCCTGCGGGGCCTTGACGACGGAGACGTGCCTTGTGACCTGTGATGACGGGATTTCTCCGGGCTGCCGGCACCGGTAACCCCGAGGCGTCCCGGCACTGCCGGCTGGGGCGCGCACAGGGCATGTGGCGCCGTGCGCCGAGGGTGCGTGCCGGGCGGCGCGCAACCCGGCACGTGCACCGTCGTGCCGTGAACTCTTCGGGGCGGTGAGCCGGTTGTGATGGAGCTCAACCTGGGGCGAAGCCGTCTGTCAGCCCTCCCGGATGAAGCCCTCCCGCACCAGCCAGTCCTTCGCCACCTCGTGCGGGTCCTCCCCGTCCACGTCCACCCGCGCGTTCAGCCGCTGGGCCTCCGCCCCCGTCAGCCGCTTGGTGATCGGGGCGAGGACTTCGGCGATGGCGGGGTACTTTCTCATCGTGGCGCTGTTCATCTCGGGTGCCGCGTTGTAGTTGGGGAAGAAGTGCCGGTCGTCCTCCAGCACCTTCAGCTCGAGTTCCGGAATGCGGCCGTCGGTGGTGGCCGCCACGCCGAGGGTGCAGGCGGCGCCCTTGGCGACCTGAATGTAGACGATGCCGTCGTCCATCTTTTTGAAGTTCCCGCGCCGGAGGGCGAATCCGTACGTCTTCGCCACGCCCGGCAGGCCGTCCTCGCGCACCGAGAACTCGCTTCCGCCGCAGATCGTCGCCGCGCCCGGGTCCTTCTTCGTCAGACGTGCCACGTCGGAGAGAGTGCGCAGCCGGTACTTCTGCGCATTCGCCCGGTTCGCGACCAGCGCGTAGGTGTTGTTGAGCGCGGCGGCGGGCAGCCAGGTGATGCCGTTGCGGCGGTCCTCCTCGCGTACGGCCTCCCACTGCTCGTACGGGTCGACGACCGGCTTGGTGTGACCGAGGTAGGTGATCCAGGCCGTGCCCGTGTACTCGTACATCCCGTCCGCCGCACCGGACTTGACCGCCTCGCGGGCACCGATCGAGCCCTGGATGTTCGTCCGGTCCAGGACTTCCGCGCCGGCCGCTTTGAAGGCCAGCCCCATGATCTGGCCCAGGATGATCTGCTCGGTGAACTCCTTGGAGGTCACGGTCAGTTGGGCACCCTCCAGCGGTCGCCCCTTCCCGATGGAGCCGGGCTGCACCGAGTCGGCCAGCGGGCTGCCGCTGGTCAGTCCGCAGCCGCTCAGGCCCCCGGCGGCGAGCAGCAGGGCGCCCGCGCCCGCGACGGCCGTCCGTACCCGGGTCAGGCGCATCAGTCCACCTCCAGGCCGCGTGGGCGCAGCAGCAACTCGACGAGCATCCCCAGCCAGTCGACGATCAGCGCCATGGCGACCGTCAGTACGGAGCCGAGCACCAGCACCGGCATGCGCTGGTTGGTGATGCCGGAGGAGATCAGGTCCCCGAGTCCTCCTCCGCCGCCGAAGGTGGCCAGCGTCGCGGTGCCGACGTTCAGCACGAGCGCGGTCCGTACGCCCGCCAGGATCAGCGGTACGGCCAGGGGCAGTTCGACCCGGAACAGCACCAGCAGCGGCGACATCCCGATGCCGCGCGCCGCCTCCACGAGTGCCGGGTCGGTGGCCCTCAGGCCGGCCACGGTGTTGCTCAGCACCGGCAGCACCGCGAATGCCACGATGCCGACCAGGGCGGCTCGTTGGCCGATGCCGAGCCAGATCACCAGCAGCGCCAGCAGGCCAAGGGCCGGGGTCGCCTGGCCGATGTTGGCCGCCGCGACGAACGGCGGTGCGGCCCGGCGCAGGACCCCGCGCGTCAGCGCGATGCCCAGCGGGATCGCGATGATGAGCACGAAGAAGGTCGAGATCGCGACGAGTTCGGTCTGCTGGAGGAGTGCGGTGCGCACGGCGCCGTCTGCGAGGGCGTTCCTGGCGATCGAGTCCAGCTCGGTGGTGCGGAGATACAGCGCGGTGGCGCCGAGGACGACCGCGACGAAGGCCGGCAGCGTCACCAGCTTCTGCCAGGTGATACGGGGCGGGACCCGGTCCAGTGCGGCGAGCCGGGTCACGGGCTCGTCATCCCCTGGCCCTGGAGCCGGCCCCGGGGCCGGGGACCCGTAACGGGCCTCGGGAGCGGCTCCACCACCGGCCCCGACATCGACCTCGCTCCGGCTCACGCGGGCTCACCCCGGCCGGTCGGCCGAGCCTTCTCGGCTCCCCGCTCGCCCGGCGCCCCGTGCATCGCGTTCAGCAGTGTCGACATGTCCACCACGCCGGTGTACGCGCCGTCCTGTCCTGTGACCGCGACGCGGCCCGCACCGTCGGCCAGCAGCGCCTCCAGCGCGTCCCGCAGCGTCATGTCCAACCCGATCCGGCTCCGTACGGGGGTGCCCGCCGACAACGGCAGTGGCTCTCCGGCGGGTTGCGCACTCCGGGCGCGTGTCAGATCCTCGCGTCGCAGCCAGGAGCGCGGGCGCCGCTCCCGGTCCAGTAGCAGCAGGTGGTCGGCGGAGGCGGAGCCCGCGTCCAGCAGGTGCAGGGCGGTCTCGAGCGGGTCGTCGACGGTGGCGGTCGGGACGTCGGCGAGCTCCACCTCCCGTACGCGCTTGAGGTGCAGCCGCTTCACCCCGGCTCCCGCGCCCACGAAACCGGCGACGAAGTCGTCCGCCGGACTGGCCAGGATCGCTTCCGGAGTGTCGAACTGGGCGATGTGCGACCGGTCGCGCAGCACCGCGATCCGGTCGCCGACCTTGATGGCCTCGTCGAAGTCGTGCGTGACGAAGACGATCGTCTTGCGTAACTCGCGCTGCAACCGGATGAGTTGGTCCTGCAGGCGCTCGCGGGTGATGGGGTCGACGGCCCCGAACGGCTCGTCCATCAGCAGCACGGGCGGGTCGGCCGCGAGCGCCCGCGCCACCCCCACCCGCTGCTGCTGGCCGCCGGAGAGCTGGCGCGGATAGCGGCCGCGGAACTCCCCGGGATCCAGCCCGACCAGTTCGAGCATCTCCTCGACCCGGTCCCGTACCTTCGCCCGCGGCCAGCCGGCCATCTTCGGTACGAGCGCGATGTTCTGGGCGACGGTCATGTGCGGGAAGAGGCCCGTGGCCTGGATGGCGTAGCCGATGGTGCGGCGGAGCGCCACGGGGTCGATACCGGTGACGTCCTCGCCGCCGATGGTGATCCGCCCCGAGGTCGGCTCGATCAGCCGGTTGATCATCTTGAGGGTGGTGCTCTTGCCGCAGCCCGAGGGCCCCACAAGGATCACGGTTTCGCCGGCCGCGACATCCAGGGTCACGTCCTCCACGGCCGGGGCTTGGCTGTCCCGATAGCGCTTGGTGAGGTTGTCCAGCCGGATACTCGCGCCGGCGGCGGCCGGCCGGTCGGGCCCGGCGGATCGGGCGGATCCGCCGGGGCCTGCGGCGCCGGACGTAGGGGAGGTCGGTTCGACGATTTCGGCAGAGTCAGCCACGGATCCCCCGTGAGATGGTGAGCCGTCCGATCAGCACGTACCCGGCGTCGAACAGCAGGGCCAGGACGACGATTCCGAGCGTCCCCGAAAGTACTTCGTTGAGCGCGTTCGCACTGCCCAGGCTGGAGATCCCACGGAAGATCTGGTTGCCGAGCCCGGGCCCCGAGGCGAAGGCCGCGATCGCCGCGATGCCCATCAGCATCTGGGTCGCCACCCGGACACCGGTGAGGATCGGCGGCCAGGCGAGGGGCAGTTCGACCCTGAGCAGCTGGGCGAACCGTGACATCCCCATGCCCTTGGCGGCCTCGACGAGGGCCGGGTCGACTCCGCGCAACCCGACGACCGCGTTACGGACCACGGGCAGCAGCCCGTACAGCGTCAGCGCGATGACGGTCGGCGCGACGCCGAGGCCGACGACCGGGACGAGCAGGCCGAGCAGAGCCAGGGAGGGGACGGTGAGGATGCTTGCGGTCGTGGTGATCGCGAGGTTTCCCGCCCACTCGGTGCGGTAGGTGAGGACGCCGATCAAGACCCCGAGCACCGTGGCGACGACCATGCACTGGAAGACGGCGCTGGCGTGCTGACAGGCGTCCACCAGCAGCTGCTGGTAGCGGGTGCCCAGATACTCCCAGAAGCTCACTTCTCGGTCCCTTCCTCAAGGCCGGTCCTCCAGCGGTCAGCGGTCCATACGGCGCCTGCCGCGACGCCTGGCGCACCAGTGGGGTGATCCGGAGCGGCACCGGATTCTCCAACGTGATCGCCGTCGAGGCCCGCACGATGCCATCGAACCCCACCATCCTGTCGATCACGCGCTGCAAGTCGGCATTCGAGCGTGCCACCAAACGGCACAGCATGTCACCACCGCGTCGGCGGCGAGGAGTACTTGGGCCGCGCCCGACGGGCGATGTCGAAGGCCAGGACGGCCCGTTGCCGTGCCGCCCGGGTGACCGCCCGCCCGTTCGGGGGTGCCCGACACCGTCCGCCCGAGTTAGGGTCGGGGGCTGGGTGATGGCTGACGGCCGCACCCTGGCCTCCCGGCCCTTGTGAGGGCACATGCGTACGTGGTCTTTCCGGCCCCACCCGGGAAGGGCGCATGGCATGCGCACGTACGGGAACCCTCCGTACGCGCCGGGCACCGGGATGCGGCTCCGACGTCTCACGGGCACTACAGCGGACCCCGGGTCCGTACCCCCCACACAAAGAGTCGCGCGTGCGCGGCCGCAGATCAGGAGCACCAGTGCAGGGCATCCCCCACATAGCCAGCACACCACACGGCGGGCGATTGTCGTCCGTACCCCCTGCCCGCAGGGAGCAGCACACGGGGCGGGACATGACGCAGCGCATGCCGCACCGGGTGGCGCCTCGCGTGACCTCGGTGGCACAACGTCCCCAGGCCGTCGCCCCCCAACTCCCCATCTTCATCGACCAGTCGGGCTGGCGCAGGCGGACGCTGCAAGGGGTGGCGCTGGCCGTGGGCTGCGCCTGCCTCGGGTATCTGCTGTTCGTCGGCACGCTGATCAGCGGACTCCGGCAGCCCGTCGGCACGCACCCGCCGAGTACGAACGGACCAGCGCCTTCCGGCCCGGACACCGGCAAGGCGCCGCACGGCCCCGGCGCACCGGCCCGAGCAGAGGCCCACCGGCCAGCGGCCAGGGCCCACGCGGACCGGGACGACCGCCGCCGCCCGCCGGCCGGCAGATCCGTTCCGTCGGCCGGAGGCCTGAAGCAGTGAGCCGGCGCGCCGCTGTTCGCCGCCCGCCGCGCGGACACTGGCTCGTCCTCCTGCTGGTTCTCCTGGTGGTCGCCGTCACTCTCCTCTTCGAGGGCTGGACGACGCACCAGGTCGACGCCGCGCGCGCCAAGCCGCCGTGCACCCGGCCGATCCCGCGCGAGGCGGACGACGGGAAACCGCTGCTGCGGTTCGGCCCAACGGGGGTCACCACCGCGGCCATGCCGCCGGGGACCGCCGCGCTCACTTTCGACGGCGGGCCCGACCCGGTGTGGACGCCGCGCCTGCTCGACCTGCTGCGCAGGCACCACGCGCGGGCGACCTTCTTCGTCTACGGGAAGGACGCGGCCCGGCACCCGGAGCTGATGCGGCGGATCCTGTACGAGGGCCACGAGATCGGCTCGTACACCTACAGCGGCGGCGACCTCGGTGTCGCCTCGCCGCTGCGCGCGCGCCTTGAACTGTCGCTCACCCAGACCGCTTTCGCGGGTGCGGTCGGCATCAACACCACCCTGCTGCGGCTGCCGCACACCACGGCCGCGGAAACGCTCTGCGGCGCCGAGTGGCCGGCCGCGAAGCGCGCGGCGGCGCAGGGGTACCTGGTGGTCGCCTCGGACCACAAGGACCGCAAGCCGTGGCGGGGCGTGGTGACGCAGCACAGCCAGACCGATCTGGGCTACCACGAGGCCGAGGAACTGCTGCGGGACCGCAGCGTGAAACGGTTCACCACCGTCAGCGGCGGCCTTGAACGTCCCTCCTTCATCGACCAGGTCCCGGTCGCCCAGGAGATCAAGGGCGAGGGCCTGATCTGGTCACAGCGACTCGGGCACGCCTTCCTCACCGTGATGGTGTGGACGCTGACCCTCACGGGCGTGCTCGGCGTCCTGCGGATGCTCCTGTTCTCGGTGTTCGCCCGGCTCCACGTGCGCAGGCTGCACCGGTACCGGCCCGGCGCACCACGGCTGCGCGAGGTGCGGGAGCCGGTGACGGTCCTGGTGCCCGCGTACAACGAGGAGGCCGGCATCGCCTCCACCGTGTACTCGCTGCTCGCCTCCACCCACCCGCACGTGCAGATCATCGTGATCGACGACGGCTCGACCGACGCCACCGCCGACATCGCTGAGGACATCGACGACCCGCGGGTGACGGTGATCCGGCAGCCCAACGGCGGCAAGCCCAGCGCCCTCAACACCGGCCTGGCGCACGCCGGGCACGACATCGTCGTCATGGTCGATGCGGACACCATCTTCGAACCCGAGGCGCTGGCCCGGCTGGTCCAGCCGCTCGCCCACCCGGCGGTCGGTGCGGTCAGCGGCAACACCAAGGTCGGCAACCGGCGCCGCCTGCTGGGTAAATGGCAGCACTTGGAGTACGTCCTCGGCTTCAACCTCGACCGGCGGATGTTCGAGGTCCTGGAGTGCATGCCGACGGTGCCGGGGGCGATCGGCGCCTTCCGCAGGGACGCGCTGATGGGCGTCGGCGGCGTCAGCGACGAGACCCTGGCCGAGGACACCGACCTCACGATGGCGCTCTGGCGGGCCGGCTGGCGCGTCGTCTACGAGGAGTCGGCGGTCGCCTGGACCGAAGTGCCCAGTACCGTGCGGCAGTTGTGGCGTCAGCGCTACCGCTGGTGCTACGGCACCCTCCAGTCGATGTGGAAGCACCGTCACGCGGTGACGGAGGTCGGCCCCGCCGGACGCTTCGGCCGTCGTGTGCTGCTCTACGTCACGCTGTTCCAGATCGTGCTGCCGCTGTGTGCACCGGTTGTGGACATGTTCGCCCTGTTCGGGGCGCTGTTCCGCGACCCCTTGGAGGCCGCCCTCGTCTGGTTCGGGTTCCTCGCCGTCCAGTTGGTCACCGCCGCGTACGCGCTGCGGCTCGACCGCGAACGGCTGCGCGTGCTGTGGGTGCTGCCGCTCCAGCAGTTCGTCTACCGGCAGTTGATGTACCTGGTGGTCATCCACTCCATGACCACGGCGCTGCTCGGCACCCGACTGAAGTGGCACAGCATGAAGCGCACCGGAACCGCCGACCCCTATCTGCTCGAAATGCCGTCCGGGGAGACGTCCGGAGATCCGCTCGACGAGCCGCCCCCGCGGCGGAGCCTGTCGTCGCAGTGATCCAGGTGTGGGATGGGACGGGAGGGGCGGGAGGCGGCGGGAGGGGAACCGGCGAGCGGCCGCGCGAGTCGGACCTGGGACATGACCAAGGGAGTTGACCATGACAGACCCGCTTGACCAGCGGGCCGGACGCACCATACCCACGGGGGAGTACGGCTGGAACGGCGACGCCGGGAGCCGTCCCGTGCGCCGGGGGCGGGTGCAGATGACGGGCGAGCTGTGGCGCCCGGAGCCAGGGGCCGGGCGGGGGCCGACACCCGGCCCGGAGTCGTACGCTGCGCCGGATCCGTACGCCGGCCAGGGGCCGTACGCCGATCCGGAGCTGTACGCCGATCCGGATCCGTACGCGGCCCGGGAAGGCTCCACCGCTCGTGAGCGGTTCGCCGAACGCCCCAGCTCCCGCTACGGGCCCCGGCGCGCCCACGCCCGGCGGCCGAAGAAGCGCAGGAGGCTGCGGCGGGCGGTGTTCGTCCTGCTGGCCGTTGTGGTCGTCGCGGTGGGCGGCACGTACGGCTGGGCCGACACCCGGCTCCAACGTGACGTCGACCTCGGAGCGTACGGGGACCGTCCGCCGCCCGGCGAGGGCACCAACTACCTCATCGTGGGCTCGGACAGCCGCGACGGGCTCTCGCCGGACGACGTGAAGGACCTGCACGCCGGCGGGGGCGGCGGGCGGCGCACCGACTCGATGATGCTGCTGCACACCGGGGCCCACGGAACCAGCATGGTCAGCCTGCCGCGCGACTCCTGGATCACCGTGCCCGGCCGCCTCGACACATCGACGGGCAAGACCAAGCGGCCCGAGGGGGACAAACTGAACGCCGCTTTCTCCTACGGCGGCCCCGAACTGCTGGTGCACACCGTCGAGAAGAACACCGGGCTGCGCATCGACCACTATGCGGAGATCGGCTTCGCCGGGTTCGTGAACATCGTTGACGCCATCGGCGGCGTTCGCATGTGCCTGGACCGGGACATCAAGGACGAGAAGTCGGGCGCCGACCTGCGCAAGGGCTGTCACACCCTGAACGGCAAGCAGGCGCTCGCCTTCGTCCGCCAGCGGCACCAGGAGAAGGAGGGCGATCTGGGCCGGTCGAGGAACCAGCAGAAGTTCCTGTCGACCCTCGCCCACCAGGCCGCCCGTCCCGGCACCCTCTTCGACCCGCTGGAGATCGGTCCGGCCATGCAGGCCGGGCTCGACACGCTCATCGTCGACAAGGGCATGAGCCTGCGCGATCTCAGCAGGGTGTTCCGCGCCGTGCAGAGCGTCTCGGGCGGACTCGGCAAGCAGATCAACGTGCCCGTGTCCGGCATCGGCGTCCCCACGCCCAAGGGCAACGTACTGAAGTGGGACGCCAAGAAGTCGTCCCGGCTCTTCGACGACCTGCGGCACGACCGGCCGGTGACGGAGACGGGGGAGACGTCCCGGCACCGCCAGCGGCACCCGTCCTCCGGAGCGGCGAGGCCGGTGCCGTAGGTCCTGTCGTCAGGCGTTCCGTGGCACCGGGGCGGGGCCGTCAGCCGCGCGCCGTCGCGTGACGACCGCTCGCGGAATCCGTCGAGGTCCGGGCTGCTGACCGCAGCCCGGAGTTCGGGGAAGACGGGAACGGCCATGGCCAGATGGAGCGTCAGGGGGGAGGACGGTCAGAGGGGAGGCGGCGACACGGTCGGTCGGCCGCCACCCGGGCGCGAAGATCATGGACAGTCAGACTACGGCTGGGACCGATGGTCCGACATCCCTGCGCTCTGCGCGACGGACCCCGACGATGCCCTCGACCTCTACGGCACCTGCCTGTGCTGCTGCGCGGTCAAGCGCATCGCGTGGACGTGAGGAAGGAGGCGGGGAAAGTTCGCCTTGTGCGGGCCGTGTGCTCGGAACACGGGCGTCTGGCTCTCACCGCTGCCTCCCGCCCGGGGTCTGCCGCGGGGCAGGCGGGTGATCGTCCGTCAAGCTCCGTTGTCAGTGCCTCCTCATAGTGTGGATACATCACTCGGGGAGCCTCGGAGAAGGAGCAGAAACGTGTCCGCCAACAAGATCCAGCACAAGGTGAATCACGTCGCGCTGGTAGTGGACTGTTCGGGTTCCATGCATCAGCACCAGAGTCAACTCATCCGCGTCGTGGACGAGTTCGTGGCGGGCTTGAAGGCCGAGTCGGACAGCCTCGGTCATGAGACCCGGATCAGCCTCTACTCCTTCGACCACAAGGTGGAGAACCTGGTCTGGGACATGGACGTGAAGCATCTGCCGTCCATGCGGGGTCTGTACAAGGTCAACAATGGCGCTACGGCCCTCATCGAAGCCTCTCTGAAGTCACTGGACGACCTGGGCCACATCTGGGAGGCGTACGGCGAGCATAGTTTCCTCCAGATCGTGGTGACGGACGGCGAGGAGAACGCCTCCGGCGGCGACAGACGACACGACGGCGACATGGCCATCCTCGGCCCCTGGCTCGACAGGATCGCGGCGAAGATGGGTGCGCTTCCGGGCCACTGGACTTCCGCGATCCTCGTTCCCAACTCCCTGGCGAAGCGAACCGCCCAGAACTACGGCTTCCCGGCCGGAAACATCGCCATCTGGGATGCGGATTCCCAGGAGGGTGTCGAGGAGGCGATCGATACCGTGCGCGCTGCCGCCACCAGCTTCCTCCGTGGCCGCGAGCAGGGCGTGCGCGGCACGAAGAACCTGTTCGCGGTCGGCCAGGACATATCGGTCGACGACGTGCGAGCGAACCTCGAACCGGTCCCGGCCGACAAGTATCGACTCCTGAAGGTCGACACGGAGGTCGAGATTCGATCCTTCGTTGATTCGCATCCGGGCGTGACGTACGAACGCGGGTCGTGTTACTACCAGCTGGGCACCCGGGTTCAGGTTCAGCCCGACAAGGAAGTCATCGTGGTCGAGAAGGACACTGACCGCGCATACACGGGCGACGCGGCACGCAGTCTTCTGTTCGGCACAGGTATCCAGGGGACCGTCTCAGTGAAGGCGGGGCGTAATCCCAAGTTGGAGGTATACGTGCAGAGTCGTTCGGTGAACAGAAAGCTCAAGCCGAAGACGCGTCTGCTCATCATGCTCTGAAATTCACGAGAAGGGCGTAGAGCAGGTGGTCCAGGACCAGTTGCGAAGGTCGGCCAGTCGTGGACCTCACCCAATGTCGGTTCCGCGAGCACGGTCGTGCACGGCCTGGCCGCCATCCTGGCGGAGATCAAGGCAATCGCCGCGAGCGGCACCAACCGAACCGGCAGCCCATTGTGTCCACCCAGCTTGCAGAGGTAGGCAGTGGCGGGGACCACTAGAACTCCTCACAGAATGGACCGCCGTCCGATCTGCGCGCGGTAGGGCAAGGCGCGTGGGAAGGAAGATCACTACTCTGAACGAGTGCTCTCATACGACGAGTTGACTTCACCGGAGCGCGAGCTGTGGGATCTGTTCCCCGAGGGACGCCGCGTGGACCTGCGCACGGGTGTGCCCGAGGACGACCGTGTCGCCGAGGGTGGGCAGTGGAGCCCCGGGCGGACGGTTCGGGCCGCCGTGATCGTGGCGCTCCTCCAGGGCGCGAACACCGCGCAGCCAGGCGCCGTCGCGTGCCTGAGGCTCGCCGGGGCGCGGATATCCGGACACCTCAACCTGGCCGGCGCGCAGATCGCTCACGCCCTCTGGCTCGAGGACTGCTGGTTCGAGGAGGGCGTGGACCTCTCCGGAGCGTCGACCCGGTCGATTGCGATCGTGGGCAGCCGAGTGCCGGGCGTGGAAGCCGGCTTGATCCGTATCGAGGGACGCCTCGACCTGCGGCGCTCTCGCCTGGAAAGCGGCTATGCCTCGCCCTTCCACCGCAGGATCAGCGCCTTGTCGCTCATCAACGCCCACGTGAGCGGTGCCGTGAATCTCAGCGGCGCCGAGATCACCGCACCCGAGCAATGGGCGGTGTCCGCCGGCGGACTGGTCGCGGAGGGCGGCGTTTACTGCGTGGACGGATTCGTCGCGCACGGTGAAGTCCGTCTCATGGGGGCACAGTTGCCAGGCGGACTGCACATGCGGGGCGCACTACTGGAACGCCCCGGCCAGCGTGGGGTGGCGCTCGCCCTGGACAACGCCGTGGCCTCGAGGCTCGACTTCTCCGACGGGTTCATCGCGAACGGGACCGTACGGCTGCGGGGTGCCCGGATCTCAGACAACCTGACCTTTGAAGGCGCGGTCCTGAACGGGCCGCCCGACGGCCACGGCCCGTCATTGGTCGCCCTGCTGATGCAGGCCGTCGACTTCGACTTCACCCTCGCCCGGCCACCGTCCGGCACCGTGGACCTGCGGGGCGCGCAGGTGTCCTACCTCCACGACAGCGACCACAGCTGGCCGGACGTGGTGGAGCTGGACGGCTTCGTCTACGGCTCCATCAAGGTGGACGAAGCAGGCGAGCGGCGGGAGGCAGTGGGGCGGCGGGACTCCGTGGCCCGCCGCGTGGCGTGGATACGACGCGGCCCGGGCTACAACCCTCAGCCCTATGAGCAGTTGGCGAGCTGGTACCGGAAGGCCGGCCACGACGACGACGCCCGCCGCGTACTCCTGGCCAAACAGCGCCATCGGCGTCAAACTCTGCCCCCGGCCGCGCGTGTGTGGGGGCACCTGCTCGACGTGACCGTCGGCTATGGCTATCGCCCCTGGCTGGCCGGCGTCTGGCTCCTCGCACTGACCTTGCTGGGCACACTGTCTTTCGGCACTCACTCCCCCAACCCTGTCAAACCAGGCGAAGGCGCCCCGTTCCAGCCCCTCGTCTACACACTCGACCTCTTGATCCCCATCGGTGGTCTGGCTCAGCGCACGGCCTGGTTCTGGTCGAACCACAGCCTCCAGTGGCTGGCCTACCTCCTGATCGCCTTCGGCTGGGTGCTGACGACCGCCGTCATCGCGGGTGTCACCCGCACCCTGCAGAAAAACTAGCGGGCGACAGCTGAGCTCAGGCGGCGCCAGCAGAGCAGTGCGCATCCGACGGTGAGGAAGGCTTCGCGGATGTCGTCGCGTATCTCCTGAAGGCGGCGGTGATGTGGAGGTTGACTACTACCGAGAGTGACTATGCCCTCGGCGAGCCGGAAGGGCTCCGGGGGGCTGTACTTGAGGGTCCAGCCGTTGCCATCGGAAGGTAGAAGAGATCACGAGCGCTGAGTCTCCCCGGATTCTCCCCAGCGGTTGCAGAGTCTCGTGGTCGCATGTGCGCGATCGCAAATCCAGCTCCGCTGAGGAGGGCTGTGGTGATGCACTAAAGCCAGTCCCGTCGCTTGAAGATGAAGTACAAACTAACGCAAACTACGGCCATTAGGGCCACGGCGAAGGGGTATCCGAACGCCCAGCGTAGTTCCGGCATCGACTCGAAGTTCATGCCGTAAATCGTTCCCACGAGCGTGGGAGCAAAGAGGATGGCGGCCCACGAGGAGATCTTCTTGATCTCTTCGTTCTGCTCGAAGCCCGCCTCCGCCATCGCCCGCATCTCCTCGTTCTGCTGCTGCGTCACGAGCGTCGCGTTCACCGTGAGGATGTCCGCCAGTGCCTGGCGGAAGCCGTCCACGCGCTCGCTCGTGTGCGTCACGTGGTCGGCGACATCGCGCAGGTAGCTCTGCAGCTCCTCGTCCGTGCCGTACTTGGCGAAGCCCGCCATCAGGGCGTGCAGCATGCCGACGAGGGGGCGGGTCGCGCGCTGGAACTCCACCATTTCGCGGGCGAGTTCGTAGATACGGCGCGAGACCGCCGGGTCGCCGCCGAAGACCTCGGTCTCGATTTCGTCGATGTCGTTCTGCACGCCCGCGACGACCGGGGCATAGCCGTCGACGACGGCGTCCAGGATCGCGTACAGCACCGCCTCCGGGCCCAGCGCCAACAGCTCCGGGCTCTTCTCCATGCGTTGGCGGACCGCGGAGAGGTCGGGAGCCGCGCCGTGGCGGACCGTGATCAGGAAGTCCCTGCCGACGAAGACATGCAGCTCGCCGAATTCGACCTCCTCCTGGGCGTCGAGGTAGCGGGCGGCACGGAGGACGACGAAGAGCGTGTCGCCGTACCGTTCCAGCTTGGGGCGCTGGTGGGCCTCCAGCGCGTCCTCGACCGCGAGTTCATGCAGGTCGAACTCCGCGGCGAGGGAGAGGACTTCGGCCTCGGTCGGGCGGTGCAGTCCGATCCAGGCCATGCCGTCCGGGTACTCACGCAGCTGGCGGAAGGTCTCGGCGAGCGAGTCGGGCGTCGAGACGCGGCGGCCGTCGCGGTACAGCGCGGCCTGGACGACGCTGCCCTGGTCCTTGTGTACGGGGGAGGCGGCGGCGGGGTCGCCGGACGCGGGGGTGGGCGGCGGCGAACCCCCGGGAGGCAGGGGGCGACGGCGCCACTGGTTTCGCCTCGGCGACAGCGACATCGCGCGTCTCACCTCCCGCCTCGCAGTGGATCGGAGTAGTTCGGATCAGTACGACCCCGAAGCAGGATATCCGCGTCGAATTGGCCCGGCATGACGGGCGGCAGCACGGGTTCCCCCCCGTAGTTGCGGACAGAGGTTGTCCGCAATGCTGGGTAGCGTGTGGGACATGGCCTCGAAGACGACGTACCCCGTAATCGGCAACCGCGCCCTCAACCGCGCCACCCTGGACCGTCAGCTCCTGCTGCGCCGTGTACCCCGTTCCGCGATGTCCGTCAAAGGCGCCGTCGAGCACCTCGTCGGTCTCCAGGCGCAGAACGTGAAGCCGCCGTACTACGCGCTCGCCGCCCGCCTGGAGGGCTTCGACCCCGAGGAGCTGTCCGCGCTGATGGCATCGCGCGAGGTCGCGCGTCTGGTCACGATGCGTTCCACCATTCATACGCACTCCGCCGACGACTGCCTGACCCTGCGGCCGCTCGTCCAGGCGGCGCGCGACCGGGAACTGGGGCAGTTCAGGACCGGCCTTCTCGGGGTCGATCTGGAGCGGCTCGGCGCCGTCGCCCGCGAGCTGGTCGAGGAGCGGCCCCGGACCATGAAGGAGCTGCGCGAGGCGCTGCTGAACCAGTGGCCGGACGCCGATCCCTTCTCGCTGTCCGTCGCCGCCCGCTGCGTACTGCCGCTGGTGCAGGTCACCCCGCGCGGACTGTGGGGCCGCAGCGGCCAGGTCGCGCTCACCACCGCCGAGCACTGGTTCGGCCGCCCGGCGCAGCCGGCGCCCGTGCCCGACGCCACGGTGCTGCGCTACCTCGGGGCCTTCGGTCCCGCCTCGGTCAAGGACATGCAGAAGTGGTCCGGACTGACCCGGTTGCGGGAGACCTTCGAGCGGCTGCGCCCGCAGCTGGCCGTCTTCCAGGACGAGAACGGCGTCGAGCTCTTCGACATCCCGGGCGCGCCCCGGCCCGCCGCCGACACCCCGGCGCCGCCCCGCTTCCTGCCCGAGTTCGACAATCTGCTGCTCTCGCACGCCGACCGCACCCGCGTCGTGCCCGAGGAGTACAGAATGCGCACCTGGAAGGGCAACATGGCCTACTGCACCTTCCTCGTCGACGGCTACCTCGCCGGCATCTGGCGGCTGACCGAGTCGGACGCGACCGCGACCATGACCGTGCAGGCCTTCGGCACGCTGACCCGGGCTCAGCGTGACGCGCTGGCCGAGGAGGGGGACCGGATGCTCACGGTCCTGTCCTCGGCCACCGCGCACGACATCCGCTTCGGAACGGTGAGCGAGTAGACCTCAGTCCGCGCGGCCCGTCGCCGCCACCGTCACGCCCAGGCCGATCATCGCGAAGCCGCCCGCGCCGCCCACCATGGAGAGCCGGCGCTCCGAGCGGGCGAACCAGTTGCGGGCCGCCGCCGCGCCCAGGCCCCAGAGCGTGTCCGTGACCAGGCCGATCGAGATCGGGACCAGGCCGAGGAGCAGCATCTGCGTGGGCAGGTTGCCCGCCGCGTGGTCCACGAACTGCGGCAGCACCGCGGCGAAGAACACGATCCCCTTGGGGTTGGTGACGCCCACCAGGATGCCGTCCACGACCGTCCGGGCATCGCCGCGCGGGGGCCCCGCCGGGGCCGCCATGTCCGAGACCTTCATGTCCTTCCGGTGCCGGAATGCCTGCACCCCCAGGAAGACCAGATACGCCGCGCCCGCCAGCTTCACCGCCATGAAGACCATCGCCGACCGCTCGACCAGCGAGCCGACGCCGAGCGCGACAGCCACCACCAGGACGTACGAGCCGAAGACATTGCCCAGGGCGGTGGCCACGGCGGTGCGGCGGCCGTGGGCGAGGGCGCGGCCGATCACGAAGAGCACGCTCGGGCCCGGGATCACGATCACCAGCAGCGACATCGCGGCGAATGCGAGGAAGCGGTCTGTCGACACCATGGGCTCATTCAACCTGACTGTTTGGGGGCGCTGCCAGAGCCGCGGACGCCTCAAACGCCGGCGAGGCTGCTTTCGGGGCGAAGCCCCCGGCTACGGCAGCAGCCCCGCCCGCCGCGCCGCCACCACCGCCTCCAGCCGCGTATGCGCCCCCAGCTTCCGCATCGCCGCCCGCAGATACGCCTTCACCGTCTCCGGCTTCAGGCCCAGCCGCTCCGCCGCCACCGCGTTCGTCGAGCCCGCCGCGACACAGGTCAGGACATCCAGCTCGCGCGGCGCCAGCGCGACCGCCTGCTCGCACGGCGGGCCGGCCGTCGCGGCCGCCAGCCGGCCGCAGACCGCGAGCAGCGTCTCGCGCAGCGAGTCGTCGTCGATGCGCGGGGCCAGCGCCCGCAGCTCGCCGTGCGCCTCGCGGACCTCCTCCCACGCCCCGCCATCCGCCACCGGCTCCCGCGTCGCCGCCAGCAGCCGCTGCACCTCGTCCCGCACGACAAGCGCCTGCTCCACATCGCGCGCCGCCGCCACCGCCGCGTCGAAGGTCCGGTCGCCGACCGCCGTCGGTGACCGCAGCGCGCCGTACAGCACGCCCCGCACCCTGCGGTGTACGACCACCGGCACCGCGAGCACCGAGCGCAGCCCTTCCGTCGCCACCGCCGCGTCGTACTCGTGGCTGATGTGCCGGGCCGAGGGATAGTCCGTGACCGCGCACGGCCGCGACAGCGCGATGCACTTGCCCCCGAGGCCGTTCCCCGCGCTTATGGACAGGCCGCGCAGCGCCCCCGTCGCCGTCCCGCTCAGCTCGGCGATCCGCAGTTGCCGCGCATCGTGCAGCAGTCCGCCGAAGGCGACCGGCAGTCCGGTCGCACGGCGCAGGCGCAGCAGCGCCGCTCTCATCTGAACCGTGTCGACGGGCTCGGGCACGCGCTCTTCCCTCTCGGGGTGTCACCCCCGTACGGGGGTAGTGAGACCTCGGTCACTGATTACACGATGTCAGTAGCCGGTCCCGCAATGAGGAGGACACATGACGTCAGGCAGTGCGACGGAGAAGTTCCGGGCAGCCAGGGACTTTCTGCTGCAGTACCGGGAGGACTACGCAACGGCCTACGAAGGCTTCGCCTGGCCGCGGCCGGAGCGCTTCAACTGGGCGCTGGACTGGTTCGACGTCATCGCCGAAGGTAACGCCGGCACCGCGTTGCACATCGTGGAGGAGGACGGCCGCGAGATCACTGTCTCGTACGGTGAGATGTCCGTCCGGTCCGGCCAGGTCGCCAACTGGCTGCGGGCACAGGGAGTCCGGGCGGGCGACCGCGTCGTCGTGATGCTCGGGAACCAGCAGGAACTGTGGATGATCGCGCTGGCCGCGATGAAGCTGCGGGCGGTCGTCATCCCCGCCACCCCGTTGCTCGGCCCGGCGGATCTTCGGGACCGTATCGACCGCGGCCACGCCCGGCAGGTGATCGTGCGGGACGCGGACATCGCCAAGTTCGACGACGTGCCCGGCGACTACACCCGGATCGCGGTCAAGGCGCCCGGCGCCGACCCCGTACCGGGCTGGCTCGACTTCGACGAGGCGTTCTGTTCATCCGCCGACTTCGAGCCGGACGGGGTCACCCTGGCCGACGACCCGCTGATGCTGTACTTCACCTCCGGTACGACCGCCCGCCCCAAGCTCGTCGAGCACACCCATGTGTCCTACCCCGTCGGCCACTTGGCGACGATGTACTGGATCGGCCTCAAGCCCGGCGATGTGCATCTGAACATCTCCTCGCCCGGCTGGGCCAAGCACGCCTGGTCCAATCTCTTCGCGCCGTGGAACGCCGAGGCGACCGTCTTCATCCACAACTACACGCGCTTCGACCCGGCCAGGCTGATGGCGGAGATGGACCGCGCGGGCGTCACCAGCTTCTGCGCCCCGCCCACCGTCTGGCGGATGCTGATCCAGGCGGACCTCGGCCAGCTGCGTACGCCGCCGCGCGAGGTCGTCGCCGCCGGGGAGCCGCTCAATCCGGAGGTCATCGAGACCGTACGGCGCGAATGGGGCGTCACCATCAGGGACGGCTTCGGGCAGACCGAGACGGCAGTACAGGTCGCCAACAGCCCGGGCCAGCTCCTCAAGGCCGGGTCGATGGGCCGTCCCAGCCCCGGCTACCGGGTGGTGCTGCTCGACCCGGTCACGGGGGAGCCGGGCGCCGCCGAGGGCGAGATCTCACTGGACCTGTCCGCCCACCCGGTCGGCCTGATGACCGGGTACCACGGGGACCCGGACCGTACGGCCGAGGCAATGGCCGGCGGCTACTACCGCACCGGCGACATCGGCGCGCGCGACGCGGACGGATACATCACCTACGTCGGGCGCTCCGACGATGTCTTCAAGGCGTCCGACTACAAGATCTCGCCGTTCGAGCTGGAGAGCGCGCTCCTGGAGCACGAGGCGGTGGCCGAGGCCGCGGTGGTGCCGGCGCCGGACCCGGTGCGGCTCGCCGTGCCGAAGGCGTACATCGTGCTCGCCGAGGGCTGGGAGCCCGGGCCGGACACGGCGAAGCTGCTCTTCGAGCACTCGCGCTCGGTCCTCGCCCCGTACAAGCGCATCCGGCGGCTGGAGTTCGGCGAGCTGCCGAAGACCGTTTCGGGGAAGATCCGCCGGATCGAGCTGCGCGAGGCCACGGCCGGTGGCTCGGCGGCCGAGTATGTCGAGGGGGATCTGCGATGACGCTCTCGTACGCGCACGGCACGGGCCGGGCCGCGCTGCTCGGCGACACCATCGGCCGCAATCTCGACCGGGCGATCGCCGCGTATCCCGACCGTGAGGCGCTGGTCGACGTGCCCGCCGGCACCCGCTGGACGTATGCCGAATTCGGCGCGGCGGTGGATCAGCTGGCGCGGGGGCTGCTCGGGACCGGCGTCGCCAAGGGCGACCGGGTGGGGATCTGGGCGATCAACTGCGCCGAATGGGTGCTCGTCCAGTACGCCACCGCCCGGATCGGCGCGGTCATGGTGAACATCAACCCCGCGTACCGGGCGCACGAGCTGGAGTACGTACTGGGGCAGGCCGGGGTCTCGGTGCTGTGCGCCTCGCAGCGGCACAAGACGAGCGACTACCGGGCGCTGGTGGAGCAGGTGCGCCCCGGCTGCCCCGAGCTGCGGTCCGTCCACTACATCGAGGACGGCTCCTGGGACGTGCTCCTGGACGCGGCCCAGGCCGTCACGGACGAGGAACTGGCCGCCCGCGAGGCGCAGTTGTCCTGCGACGACCCGGTCAACATCCAGTACACCTCCGGCACCACCGGCTTCCCCAAGGGAGCCACCCTCTCGCACCACAACATCCTCAACAACGGCTATTTCGTGGGGGAGTCGATCGCCTACACCGAGCGGGACCGGATCTGTCTGCCGGTGCCCTTCTACCACTGCTTCGGCATGGTCATGGGCAACCTCGCCGCCACCTCGCACGGCGCGTGCATGGTCATCCCGGCGCCGTCCTTCGACCCGGCGGCGACCCTGCGCGCGGTCGAGGACGAACGCTGCACCTCCCTGTACGGCGTTCCGACGATGTTCATCGCCGAGCTGAACCTCCCCGACTTCGCCTCGTACGACCTGTCCACACTGCGTACCGGCATCATGGCGGGCTCGCCCTGTCCGGTGGAGGTGATGAAGCGGGTCGTCGCCGAGATGCACATGGCGGAGGTGTCGATCTGCTACGGAATGACGGAGACTTCGCCGGTCTCGACGCAGACGCGGCGGGACGACGATCTGGAGCGGCGTACCGGCACCGTGGGCCGGGTGCTGCCGCATATCGAGGTGAAGATCACGGACCCGGTCTCGAAGGTCACCGTCCCGCGCGGCGAGGCGGGGGAGCTGTGCACCCGCGGATACAGCGTGATGCTCGGGTACTGGGACGAGCCGGCGAAGACCGCGGAGGCGATCGACGCCGGCCGCTGGATGCACACGGGCGATCTTGCGGTGATGCGCGAGGACGGCTACGTCCAGATCGTCGGCCGGATCAAGGACATGATCATCAGGGGCGGCGAGAACGTCTATCCGCGGGAGATCGAGGAGTTTCTCTACACCCACCCCAAGATTGCGGACGTGCAGGTGGTCGGTGTCCCCGATGAGCGGTACGGGGAGGAGATCCTGGCCTGTGTCATCCCCCGCGACCCGGCCGACCCGCCGACTCTGGAGGACATCTCCGCGTTCTGCCGGGAGCAGCTGGCGCACTACAAGATCCCGCGTCGCGTCGAGATCCTCACGGACTTCCCGATGACGGTGAGCGGCAAGGTCAGAAAGGTGGAGCTGCGGCGGCGCTACGGCTCCCCAGAGGGAAGCTAGTGCACGTCAGGCCCCGGTGGAGATGAGCTCGTCGGCCGGTCCGTTGACCGGCTGCGGGCGGCCCGTGAGGTCCATGACGAAGAGCGGGATGCCCAGGTCGTCCGCGCGGGACCGGGCGTCGTCCGCGTATCCCGCGAGTGAGAAGAAGACGCTCGCCGCCGAGGTGGTCAGCCCGTTCAGCCACAGGCATTCGACGTCGCGCAGGGTGGCGGGGCGGGTGGACGGGTCGACCTGGGCGATCAGGCCCGGGCCGCGCAGATCGATTCCGGACGGGCGCCGGATCTCGGTCCTGACGACGTCCCGGAACCCCAGCCATGTGAGATAGAGCGCCGCCGCGGTCACCGCGTCGCGCTCGGTGCGGATCGTGACCGGGCGGAACGAGGGGCGTGGCACGGTCGCCGTGCGCGGCAGTGGGATGCGCGCCGGGCGAGCGGGGGAGGGCGGCGCCTCGGGCGGGGTGGGGGCGCTCACCGGGCGCACGAGGATACGGAGCACCGTGCCGCAGGGGCAGCCGAGCTCCGGCTGCGGCCAGTGGTCCTGGCGGCCGCAATGAAGACAGCGGACCATGACCCAGTCGTCCGTCCAGGTGCGGTGGGTTATCGGCTCCGGCCGGGCGGCACGCAGCAGCGGCGGGGCCAGCGGGGCGCCGCAGGCGCAGGGATAGACCGGCGACGCGAACAGATGATCGCGACGGCAGGCCGGACAGCGCACCGGCACGGTATCGGCCATCGCTCTCCCTCCCCATTTCCTTTCGTACCGCCGTCCTTCCATTCGTACTGCCGTCCATCGTCCACCAAGCGGGATGCCTTGGGGGCGACTTCTGTCATCCCTTGACGCCGCAGAGCACGCGTCCTACATTGCTTCCGTATAGCAGAACAATACTTCCGCATTACGGAATCGAAGCTCTGGAGTGACGCGAAGGAGCCCGACTCCGCCCGGCCGAAGCAGGAGCACCCATGCCCCGTATGACCGCTGCCAGAGCGGCAGTTGAGATCCTCAAGCGCGAAGGCGTCACGAACGCGTTCGGTGTGCCCGGCGCGGCGATCAACCCCTTCTACAAGGCCCTCCAGGCCGGCGGCGGCATCGACCACACCCTCGCCCGGCACGTCGAAGGCGCCTCCCACATGGCGGAGGGCTACACCCGCTCCGCGCCCGGCAACATCGGTGTCTGCATCGGTACCTCGGGCCCGGCGGGCACCGACATGATCACCGGCCTGTACTCGGCCATCGGTGATTCGATTCCGATCCTGTGCATCACCGGCCAGGCGCCGACCTCGGTGATCCACAAGGAGGACTTCCAGGCGGTCGACATCGCCTCGATCGCCAAGCCGGTCACCAAGGCCGCGACGACCGTCCTGGAGGCCGCGCAGGTCCCGGGCGTCTTCCAGCAGGCCTTCCACCTGATGCGCTCGGGCCGCCCGGGCCCGGTCCTGATCGACCTGCCCATCGACGTCCAGCTCACCGAGATCGACTTCGACCCGGAGACGTACGAGCCGCTGCCGGTCTACAAGCCGTCCGCGACCCGCGCCCAGATCGAGAAGGCGCTCTCCTTCCTCCTGGAGTCCGAGCGCCCGCTGATCGTCGCCGGCGGCGGCATCATCAACGCCGACGCCTCCGACCTGCTGGTGGAGTTCGCCGAGGTCACGGGCACTCCGGTCGTCCCGACCCTGATGGGCTGGGGCACCATTCCGGACGACCACGAGCTGAACGCGGGCATGGTCGGCCTGCAGACCTCGCACCGCTACGGCAACGCGAACTTCCTTCAGTCCGACTTCGTCCTGGGCATCGGCAACCGCTGGGCCAACCGCCACACCGGCTACAAGCTGGACGTCTACACCAAGGGCCGGAAGTTCGTCCACGTCGACATCGAGCCCACCCAGATCGGCAAGATCTTCGCCCCGGACTACGGAATCGCCTCCGACGCCAAGGCCGCGCTGGAGCTCTTCGTCGAGGTGGCGCGCGAGCTCAAGGCGGCGGGCAGACTGCCGGACCGCAGCGAGTGGGTCGCGGCCGCGAACGAGCGCAGGGCGACGCTGCAGCGCCGTACGCACTTCGACAACGTGCCGCTGAAGCCGCAGCGCGTGTACGAGGAGATGAACAAGGCCTTCGGCCCGCAGACGCGTTACGTCACCACCATCGGCCTCTCCCAGATCGCCGGCGCGCAGATGCTGCACGTCTACAAGCCGCGCCACTGGATCAACTGCGGCCAGGCGGGCCCGCTGGGCTGGACGATCCCGGCAGCGCTGGGCGCGGTCACGGCCGACCCCGAGACGCCGGTCGTGGCGCTCTCCGGCGACTACGACTTCCAGTTCATGATCGAGGAACTGGCGGTCGGCGCACAGCACCGGATCCCGTACGTCCACGTCCTGGTCAACAACTCCTACCTGGGCCTGATCCGCCAGGCCCAGCTCGGCCTGGACATCAACTTCCAGGTCAACCTGGAGTTCGAGAACATCAACGCCCCGGAGCTGGGCGTCTACGGCGTCGACCACGTCAAGGTCGTCGAGGGCCTCGGCTGCAAGGCGATCCGGGTCACCGAGCCGGACCAGCTGCTGCCGGCCTTCGAGGAGGCCAAGAAACTGGCCGCGGAGTTCCGGGTGCCGGTCGTCGTCGAGGCGATCCTGGAGCGCGTCACGAACATCTCGATGAGCACGACGGCGGACATCAGCAATGTGGTCGAGTTCGAGGAACTGGCGACGGAGCCGGGCCACGCGCCGACGGCCATCAAGCCGCTGAAGGTCTGACCCTCTAGGGAACCCCCGAGGTCAGCGCTTCAAGGCCCGGTTCTGCAGCCGCAGACCGGGCCTTTTTCATGCCTCTCGGTCTCGCAAAGGTCCTGCGGCGCAGACGGGCCGGCGGCCGTGCCGAAGGCGAACGCAACCAGGGCCCGGCCTCTGTGCGAAGGCCGGACCCTGGTCGTCGAGCGCCCGGTTCGGAATGGTAGACCGAACCAGGCGCTCTGGCTGTGAAGTTGATACCACCCGACGGCGCGAGGCTGGACGACAGGACATTCGTGCCGCCGGGCGGGGATGGTGGGCCGGTGTACGTCCCGGCGGACGGAGTCTGCGCATGCGGCTGGGACCGCGGCGGCGGCGATTGGTTCCCGGAGCCGCTTCCTTCAGGTCAAGAAGCGGGTCCCGGAGCCTTCACCACCGCACTGGCATCGCACTGCCGCCGCGGTCTCGGCCTGCCCGTACCGTGTGACCACCCCTCATGCGGGTCCACGGCGCGGGCTCGGCGCCCGGATCCTGACCCCACGTCAGGTACCCGGGCGCAGCCTGGTTGTCGTCAGTCCTCGCGCAGGGCGCGGACCGCCTCTTCGACGCGCTTGCCGTAGTCGGCGTCGGCGGCGTGGAAGTGGGCGAGGTTCTTCTCGATCACGTCGTCGCGGGTGACCTGGGACAGGCCGCCGGCGATGTTCGCGACGAGGCGGGACTTCTCCTCCGCCGACATGAGGCGGTACAGCTCACCCGCCTGGAAGAAGTCGTCGTCCTTGGTGTGCAGGGGCGCCTCGTGCGTGCCCGTGTGGCCGTGGACGGCCAGCGGTGCGGAGAGCGCGGAGTCCGTCTGCACGGGACCGGCGTACGAGTTGGGCTCGTAGTTCTTCTCGTGGCGCGAGCCGTTGCGCGTGGCCATGAAGCCGTCGCGGCCGTAGTTCTGCGCGGTCGTCGCCTTCGGCGCGTTCACCGGCAGCTGGGTGTGGTTGACGCCCAGACGGTAGCGGTGCGCGTCCGCGTAGGCGAACAGCCGGCCCTGGAGCATCTTGTCCGGCGAAGGGCCGATGCCCGGCACGAAGTTGTTCGGCGAGAACGCGGCCTGCTCGACCTCGGCGAAGACGTTCTCGGGGTTGCGGTCCAGGACCAGACGGCCCACGCGCTGCAGCGGGTAGTCGCTGTGCGGCCACACCTTGGTCAGGTCGAACGGGTTGAAGCGGTAGTCAGCGGCCTCAGCGGCCGGCATGAGCTGGACATACAGCGTCCAGGACGGGTTCACGCCGCGCTCGATCGCCTGCAGCAGGTCCGTCTGGTGCGAGTTCGCGTCCTTGCCGACGAGCTCGGCGGCCTGCTCCGAGGACAGCGAACGGACACCCTGGTTGGTCTTGAAGTGGTACTTGACGAAGAATGCCTCGCCCGCGGTGTTGGTCCACTGGTAGGTGTGCGAGCCGTAGCCGTTCATGTGGCGGTACGACGCGGGAATGCCGCGGTCACCCATCAGCCAGGTGATCTGGTGCGTCGCCTCCGGGGCGTGCGCCCAGAAGTCCCAGACGTTGTCCGGCTCCTGGCGGCCCGTGAACGGGTCGCGCTTCTGCGAGTGGATGAAGTCGGGGAACTTGACCGGGTCCTTGATGAAGAACACCGGGGTGTTGTTGCCGACGAGGTCGTAGTTGCCCTCTTCGGTGTAGAACTTCAGCGCAAAGCCGCGAGGGTCGCGGACCGCGTCCGCGCCGCCGAGCGAGTCGGCGACCGTGGAGAAGCGGATGAACGTCTGCGTGCGCTTGCCGACCTCGGACAGGAAGTCCGCCCTGGTGAAGCCGGTGACGTCGTCGGTCACTTCGAAGTAGCCGTACGCGCCGCTGCCGCGGGCGTGCACGACGCGCTCCGGGATGCGCTCCCGGTTGAAGCGGGCGAGCTTCTCCAGCAGGTGCTGGTCCTGCAGGAGGAGCGGGCCACCGACGCCGGCGGTGGCGGAGTTCTGGTTGTCGGCGACCGGGGCGCCTGACTCGGTCGTAAGCACACGCTGCGTCATGGTGGCGGGATTGACCTTCCGTGCTGAAGCTGCTGAAAGCTGCTGGCGGTGCGAGGAGCGTAAATTCGCCTCGAACATCACGTCAACAGTTTGTTGAAATCGAAGTGTGGTGTTCCGGACGGCGCCGGCGCCTGGGCGCGACAGGACAGGTGTCAGCGCCGGCGCCGCCCGGAAATCTGGGGCCCGGTCCGGGCCGGGGTCAGGCCTGTCGGCCGGAGAGGCGCTCGACGGAGCGCAGCAGGGCGGAGTGGTCCAGGCCGCCGTCGCCCTGCGCACGCAGCGAGGCGACCAGCTGGGCCACGACGGCGCCGACGGGCAGCGCGGCACCGACATTGCGGGCGGCGTCTGTGACGATGCCCATGTCCTTGTGGTGCAGGTCGATCCGGAAGCCGGGCTTGAAGTCCCGGTTCAGGAAGTTGTCCTTCTTGCGGGTCAGCACGGTCGAACCGGCCAGACCGCCGTTGAGGACGTCCAGCGCCGCCTGGAGGTTCACGCCGGACTTCTCCAGGAAGACCACGGCCTCGGCGCACGCCTGGATGTTGACCGCGACGATCAGCTGGTTGGCGGCCTTCACCGTCTGGCCGGAGCCGTGCGGGCCGCACAGGACGATGGTCTTGCCCAGCGCATCGAGGATCGGCCTGGCGCTGTCGAAGTCGGCCTGCTCGCCGCCGACCATGATGGACAGTACGGCCTCGATCGCGCCGGCCTCGCCGCCGGAGACCGGGGCGTCCAGCACGCGGATGCCCTTGTCGGCCGCGGCCTTGGCAAGGTCCACGGAGGTCTGCGGGGTGATCGAGGACATGTCGATCAGGAGGGCGCCGGACCTTGCGTTCTCCAGGATGCCCTCGGGGCCGTAGGCGATGGCCTCGACCTGGGGGGAGGCGGGCACCATCGTGATGACCACGTCGGCGTCGCTGACGGCCTCGGCGATCGAGGACGCCACGGTGCCGCCGGCGGCCGCGAGGCGGTCCAGCTTGTCCTGCTCCAGGGTGAAGCCGGTGACCTGGTATCCCGCCTTGATCAGGTTCTCGGACATGGGGGAGCCCATGATGCCGAGGCCGATCCAGGCGATCCTGGGCAGGGCCGGGCGGGAAGAATCTGCGAGGTTGCTCATGAGGGTGCCTCTCTAACTGCTGTGTTACGTCGGTGGGTTGCCACTCACCGCGGGTGCTCAGTGCGCGGCGAGGCCGCGAGCCGGTGCGCCTCGAGCGCGGCCGCGTATCGGCTTCGCCGATCGCGCCGTCGCGGCGTCAGGCGGCGTCAGGCGGCGCCGGGGAGTGCCGCTGCCCGGGTGCCGTCCTGCGGCGCCCGGGCAGCCGCGGTCAGCGCGCCGCGCGGGCCTCGGCGGGCAGCCAGTCGAACGACTCGGCGCTCGGGCGGTCGCCGGCCTTGTACTCCAGGCCGACCCAGCCGTCGTAGCCGGCCTTCTTCAGCTCGTCGAGGAGCTGCTCCAGCGGCAGAGCACCGGTGCCCGGCGCGCCACGGCCCGGGTTGTCCGCGATCTGGACGTGGCCGGTCTTGTCGGCGTACGCCGCGATGACCTGGCTGACGTCCTCGCCGTTCATGGACAGGTGGTAGATGTCGAGCAGGAACTTGGCGTTGTCGAGACCGGTGGCCGCATTGACCTTGTCGACGACCTCGATCGCGGCCGGGGCGCTCACCAGCGGGTAGCGCGGGGACTCCGGCTTGTTGAGGGTCTCGACGAGCAGGATCGCGCCCACCCGGTCGGCCGCGCGCGCGGCAAGTACCAGGTTCTCCAGGGCGATGCTGTCCTGGGTCTGCGGGTCGACGCCGTCGACGCGGTTGCCGTAGAGCGCGTTGAGCGCCTTGCAGCCGACCGAGGCGGCGAACTGAGCGGCCACCTCGATGTTGGCGCGGAAGCGGTCCGACTCCTGGCCGGGCACGGACAGCGCGCCGCGGTCGGGGCCCGGCAGCCGGCCGGCGTAGAAGTTCAGTCCCACCAGCTGGGTGCCGGCGTCGTCGAGCGCCTTCTTCAGGGCGTCGAGCTCGGCCCGCGGCGGGGTGGGGGTCTCGATCCAGGGCCACCACAGCTCGACCGCGGTGAAGCCCGCCGCGGCGGCGGCCGCGGGGCGCTGAAGAAGCGGGAGTTCCGTGAAGAGGATCGAAAGGTTCACATCGAAGCGCTGGTCCGTGACTGCGCCTTCCGAGAAGCGGGCCATGAGGGGCGGCGCTCCTTCCGTATTGCGGAAGTTAGTTTCTGCTTAACGGAAGACTGCCTGGCAGGGGGTTGAGCTGTCAAGACCGGGCAACAAAAAAGCGCCCCCCGAGCCGGGGGACAGAGGGCCTGTTCAGGCGTCTGTCGCCGCGGCTCGGGGGGCGCTTCGGACTGCGTTGGGGCGCAATCCTGGTGATATGGCTACAGCGCGTCCACCGCGCTCACTTTCCAGCCGGCGTCGGTACGCGTCAGCGTCATCCGCACCCGGTTCAGGTCGACGCGTGGCCCCGTCACCTGGGTGCTGGTGGTCACCTGGTTGACGAAGAGCAGTACGACCGCCTTGTCGGGCGAGGCCGAAACCACCGAGGCGGCCGGTGCGCCGCCCGCGGGCGGCTTCACCACCGTCGCCTTGACCACGCCGTGGTACTTCGCCGCGGTCGGCGCCACCACCGTCGTCGTGGTCCTGCGGTACTCGTCACGGAACTTGCCGGTCAGATGGTCGCGCGCCGCCGCGAAATCCTTCTCCAGCCGCCGGTAGTCGTACGACAGCACGATCGGCGCCGCCTGCGTCGCCGCGGCGAGCGCCTGCACCCGCGCGCCGTCCGCGCGCCTGCCGTCCCCGTACGTGGATCCGAGCACGCCGACCGCGACCAGCATCGCCGCCACCAGCACGGCCAGCAGGGCGCAGATCCGGCCACGCCGCCGCCCGCGGGCCGCGACGGCCACCGAGTCGTCGGCGCACAAAACCGGGCCGGCCTGCTGATCGTCGGGCCGCCGCGCCTGGCTCGCGTCGTCCGGCGCCTCCGGCTTGATCACGTCCGGCGCCGCAGTGCCCGCTTCAGGGCCGACCCGCTCCGTGCGCCTGGCCGCCGCGCGGGCGGCAGCGGCCATCGAGCGGCGGCCGGGGGATGCGACGCCGGGGCCTCGTACAGTCGAGTTCGCCACGGTCCTGCTCCTCACTGCTGGTATTACGGGTGTGTGCTCTGGCGTGCTCAGCCGACGAACTCGACATCGGACGTCAGCCAGCGGCCGTGCTCGAGTACGAGATCGAGCTGCAGCCGGTAGGTGCGGGCCTGTCCCCCCGGGGCGGCGGAATTGGTCACCTTGCTGTCGGCGACCACCAGCACGCGGGCGGTGCGCTCGTCGGAACGCGTGATGCCCGCTTCGAGCACCTGCCCCTGCGACACCGACTTGTTCGCCGCCACCAGCTTCGTCAACTCGGCGGTCTGCGCGGAGAACTGGTCCTTGAAATCACCGGTGGCACCCTTCAGGACGTTTGCGCTGTCCTGCTCGTAGTGCCGGTAGTCGAGCGAGGTGAAGTTCAGCGCGGACTGCCGGGCCGCGGCCAGGATGTCCTGCCTTCGGTGCTCCTCGGTGCGCTGTTCGTACACCTGGAGGCAGAGCCAGCCGCTCAGCGCCGTCGTCACGAGGGTCGCGAGCGCCAGCGTCGCCGGCAGTGCCCTGCCGCGCCGGGCCGCGGCCACTGTTCTGGTGCCGAGCAGGCGCAGCGACCGGGTCAGGCCCGCGAGGATGCTCCCGTTCATGCCATGGGTCCAACGAGCAGCCATTGCCACGAGTCCTTTCCGAGCAGGCTCTGTTCGCCGCCCGTCGAGCCGATCTCGACGAACGTTCCGTCCGGTCCCGCGGCGAGGCCGGTCTCCGGGTCGTACGGGGTGACATACGCGGCGCGGCCCGCCCCGGCGGATGCCGAGGGGCCGGGCGCGTTCTGGGCGCCGCGGACCGAGGTGGCGCTGCCGCGCGGGGCCGCGCAGTGTGCGCCCGTGTTCGCGGAGCGCTGGGAGGTGTCCGCGGGATCGCGCCGCTGGGTGCCGTAACCCTGGCGGCACGGCGGCGGGTCGTCGGCGCCGGCGACCATGCCGAAGTGGGTGGTGCCGTCGCCCGGGATCACGGTGAAGCTGCCGGCGACGACCAGCGGGAAGGTCACCAGGGCCTGCTCCACGCCGGGCAGCCGGGCCACCGTGATCTGGCCGCCGCTGATCAGATTCCCGAGCAGTACGGGCAGATGGGTCTCGTTCGCCTTCAGCAGCGAGTTCACCTCCTGCGCGGCCGGCGTGGACGAGCCGATCAGCCTGCGCAGATCCGTGTCACTGGACTTCAGCTGAGCGGTCAGTGAGGCAAGGTCACGTGAGAACGACTTGATCGCCGAACCCTTGTCGACCTGCGTCTTGAGGACCGTGCGCGAGTCCTCGATCAGCGAGACGGTCTGCGGCAGTGACGCGGACGCCGACTCCACCAGGTTGTTTCCCGAGTCCACCAGACGGCTCAGATGCGGGCCGGTCCCGGCGAAGGCCTTGCCGAGTTCGTCGACGGTGATCCGCAGATCGTCCTTGCCCACGGAGTTGACCAGCCGGTCCAGGCTGAGCACGAGATCCGTGGTGGGCAGCGGCACCCGGGTGTCACCGCGGGCGATCACACTGCCGTCCTTCAGATACGGGCCGCTGGTGCCCCGTGGCTGCAGATCGACGTACTGCTCACCGACTGCCGAACGGTTCGCCACCACCGCCAGCGTGTCCGCCGGGATCTGCGCCCCGTCCTCGATGTCCAGCCCCACCGACACCCCGTCGCCGCCCCCGAGACGCAGCTCACCGACCCGGCCCACCGGCACCCCGCGATAGGTGACCTCGGCACCCGGGAAGATGCCGCCGGATTCGGCGAACTCGGCGCGTACGGTGTAACCGCGGTCGAGAAGAAGATCCGCCAGGCCCGTGTACCGGGCGCCGACATAGGACACGCCGACGGCGGTGACCGCGGCGAAGGCGAGCAACTGGGCTCTGACCGCACGAGTGATCACGGTTGCATCCCCTTCAGCATGAGCTCGGCGAGGGCGAGAGAGACCCCGGGTGCAAAGCGGGCCCCGTCGCCGCCCCCGCCTGCGTAGGCGGCGTAACTGCCGGTACACACCGGCGGACACAGCGGGTCCCCGGCGTCCGGCGGGGCGGAAGGCGCGCTGGGCGCGTTCGGCGCGCCCGGGTGCGGCAGCGAGGTGGGCAGCGGTACGCCGGGCACTTCGGGAAGCTTCGGCAACTCGGGCTTGTCCGGCGTGCCCGGCTTCTTGGGCTTCTCGGCGAGATTGCCGTAGATGCTCGCCAGGTCGAGATCGGCCGTGATCTTGAGGTTGACGTAGTCGCCCTTGATCGCATCCGTCACATTGCGCGGGAACGGATAGGTCGTCAGCAGCTCAAGGGCGTTGGGCAGATCGCTGCCCGCCTTGTTCAACTGCGCCAGAATCGGCTGCAGATTGCGCAGATTGGCGACCAGGTCGGCCCGCGAGGCATTGACCACCTTGGTGCCCGCCGAGCCGAGCTTCGAGAGCGAGGTGAGCATCGCGGTGAGGTTGCGGCGCTGGTCGGCCAGCACCTTCAAGGCGTCCGGCATGGTGTCGAGTGCCGTGGCGATGGTCTTCTTCTCGCCGGCGAGCCGCTTGGCCAGCCGGTCGATGCCCTCGAGCGCGCGGACGATCTCCTTGCGCTGCCCGTCCAGAGAGCCCATGAACGTGTCCAGCTCGCCGAGCAGCGACTTCACCCGGTTCTCACGGCCTTCCAAGGCCTTGTTGAGCTCCGTGGTGATCGTCTTCAGCTGGGCGACACCGCCGCCGTTGAGCAGCGCCGACAGCGCGGAGAGCACTTCCTCGATCTCCGGGTTGCGCCCGCTGCGGGACAGCGGGATGCGGTCGCCGTCGCGGAGACTGCCCGTGGGGGCGGAGTCCACCGGGGCGGACAGCGCCACGTACTTCTCGCCGAGCATGCTGGTCTGCCGAATGCCGGCGATCGCGTTGCCGGGCAGCTTCACCGAGCGGTCTACCCGCAGCCGCACCCGGGCGTGCCAGCCGACCAGCTCCACCTTCTCGACGGCGCCCACCGTGACGTTGTTGACCTTCACGGCCGACTGCGGCACCAGATCGAGTACGTCCCTGAACTCGACGGTGACCCGGTAGGCGTTGCCGTCGTTGGCGGCGCCGCCCGGCAGCCCCACGTCGTACAGACCGTTGAACTCGCAGCCGGTGAGCACGACCGAGCCCAGCGCCGTCCACACGGCCGCAGCCCTGCCCCTGCGCAGCACTGAATTGATCCTCATGCACCGGCCTCCAGGATTCCGCCGAGCGTCCGGTCCACCGGGCCCGTGCCCGACACCGGTGCGATGCGCGACAGTTTCGGCAGCGTGTCGAAGAGCTCCTGGAGCTCGTTGCAGTCGGGGTTCTTGCCTCCGGCGTCCCCGGTCGTCCGCAGCAGCGAGCACAGCAGCGCGGCCGGATCCTGCGGCTGGTCGGTGTTGTTGCGGGTGTCGAGGGTGCCGGATACGGGGTTGTAGGCGTTCTGCAGATTGGAGATACCGGTCGGCGCGACCTCGAGCAGTTCCGCCAGCGCCGCACGCTGGGTGACCAGAACCTTGGTGACCTTGCTGAGTCCCTTCACATCGGAGGTCAGCGTCTTCTTGTTGTTCCGTACGAACGCCGACACATCACCGAGGGCCACGCCCAGATTCTTCAGAGCCGCCGCCAGGTCCTTGCGCTCGCCCGAGAGCTGGGCGGCGACCTGGGAGAGGCTGTCGTTGAACGAACGCACATTCTTGTCGTCCGCGGCCAGCGCCGCGGTGAACACCTGGAGATTCCGGATGGTGCCGAACAGGTCCTTCCTGCCATCGGACAGGGTGGTGACCGCCAGCGACAGGTCCTCGACCGTCTGGTGCATCTGCGCGCCCTGGCCTTCGAGGTTGTCCGCGCTCACCCCCAGCAGCCGCGACAGGGACCCGTCCGCGTTGGCTCCGCGCGGTCCGAACGCCTCTGCCGTCGTGTGCAGACTGTCGAAGATCCGGTCCAGCTCGACCGGCACGGCCGTACGGCTCTCGGGTATGACCGCGCCGTCCTGCATCGCGGGACCGCCGCGATAGACCGGCAGCATCTGTACGTAACGGTCGCTGACGACCGAGGAGTTGATGATCGCGGCCTGGGCGCCTGCGGGGATACGGCGTCCGGAGTCGTACTCCAGCTCCACCCGCACCCGGCGGCCCTCCGGCGTGATCTTTCTGACCTCGCCGACGCGGACCCCCAGTACCCGTACGTCCGAACCGGGGTGGATGCCGACCGTGCGCGGGAAATACGCGGTGACATGGACCGGGGACTCCCGGGGCCACAGGACGACCGCCGTCGTGCCCGCCACGAGGGCAAGCGCGAGGACCAGCGCCAGCCGCCGGGCGAGTCGTCCCCTCGGTATGACGAGTCGTCCCCTCGGTATGAAACGGGCGTTCATCGCGAGTCTCCCGTCCGCGGAACCACCGGAGTGGCGACCAAGTTCTGGATGTAGCTGTCGAACCACCGCCCGTTGCCGAGGGTGTTGGTGAAGACCCGGACATAGGGCGCGAGCAGCTTGATGCTCCGGTCGAGGCTCGCCTGATTGCGTTCGAGCATCGCGACGACAGAGCCAAGTCCCTTCAGCGCCGGACCGATCTCCTTGCGGTTGTCCGCCACCAGACCGGAGAGCTGGACGCCGAGCGCGGCCGAGCTCTTGAGCAGCGAGTGGATGGCCTCCCGCCGAGCGGCGATCTCCTTGAACAGCTTGTCGCCGTCCTTGACCAGTACGGAGAACTCCTTGGAGCGGTCCGACAGCACACCGGTGACCCCATTGGCGTGATCCAGCAGGTCCCGCAGCGCCTGGTCGCGGGAGGCGACGCTCCGGGAGATCTTCGACAGGCCCTTGATGGAGGCCCGCACCTCGGCCGGTGAATCCTCGAAGGTGGTGGAGATGGTGTCCATGGCCTTCGCCAGCCGGGCCGTGTCGACCTTCTCCGAGGTGGTCGTCAGATCGCTGAACGCCGCCACGACGTCGTACGCGGGAGTCGTCCGGTTCAGCGGGATCTCGGCCCCGGACCGCAACTGCCCCGGCCCCTTCGGCTGCAGCGCCAGGTACTTGGCGCCCAGGATCGTCTTGACCCTGATGGCCGCTCCGGTCCTGGTGCCGAAGTCCGGCTCACCCTTGACCCGGAAGGTCACCTTCACATGGTCACCGTCCAGGTCGACCTCGTCGACCTTGCCGACCTTGACCCCGGCGATCCGTACCTCGTCGCCCGGCTTGAGTCCGCCCGCCTCGGAGAAGGCCGCGCTGTAGGTGTCACCGTCGCCGATCAACGGCAGGCTGTCGGCGTTGAAAGCGGCCACCGCGAACAGCGCGAGCGTGGAGATGCCCACGGCTCCGATGAGCACGGGATTGCGGTCGCGGAAGGGAATCATGCGCACCTCGCTCGGGCGACATGCAGCTCCGGGCTGATGACCTGCCGGGTCTTCGGCAGCACGATCCGGCCGTCGAAGTCACAGAGGTAGAAGTTGAACCAGGAGCCGTACGAGGCGGTGCCCGTCAGCTTGTTGAGCTTGTTCGGCAGCCGTTTCAGCACGCCCTCCACGGTCTTCTCGTTGTCGTTCAGCGTTCCGGTGAGCTCGGCCAGACCGGCGATGTCGTCGCGCAGCGCGGGCCGGGCGTCCTCGAGCAGACCCGAGGTGGCCTCGGTCAGTCCGTCGATGCCCACGAGGGACGCACCGATGGGCTTGCGATCCGCGGACAGACCGGAGATCAGCCGCTGCAACTGCTTGAGCAGGCCGGAGAAGCGGGCGTCCCGCTTGTCCAGGGTTCCCAGCACCGTGTTGAGGTTGTCGATCACCGACCCGATGAGCTCGTCACGGTCGGCGAGCGTCGTGGTGAGCGACGCGGTGTGCGCGAGCAGGCTGTTGACCGTCCCGCCCTCACCCTGCAGGGTCTTGATGATCTCCGTGGCGAGCTGGTTGACGTCGTTCGGGCTGAGTGCGGCGAACAGCGGCTTGAACCCGCCGAGGAGCGCGTTCAGATCGAGCGCGGGCTTGGTCCTGGACAGCGGGATCGTCCCGCCGGGCGCAAGGCGCGTGCCGTCGCCCGCGCCCTCGGTCAGGGCGACATAGCGCGACCCCACCAGGCTGCGGTAGCGGACGACCGCGCCGGTGCTGGTCAGCAGCGGGCGGTCATGGGCGACGGTGAACGTGACCTCGGCCAGCGTACGGTCCTTGATCGCGATGTCCTTGACCTCGCCGACCCGCACGCCGGCCACCCTGATGTCGTCGCCCTCCTCCAGGCTGGTCACATCACTGAAGACCGCCCGGTAGGTGTCCTCGGGGGTGAAGGTGATATTGACGATGGTCGCCGCGAGCAGCGTGGTCGCCAGCACGGTCACCACCGCGAACAGGCTGAACTTGACCAGCGGCGCCGCGGTTTCGGTGGCTCGGGTCCCCTTCATGCGACACTCACCGCCGTTCCGCGGGCCATCGGGCCGAACAGCAGCGTCGCGACCGCGGGCACCCGGTCGGCCGGCATCCCGAGGACGGGGGCCACCAGCGTGCCGATGGCCCGCTGCTCGGCCGCGGTGGCCGACACGCCTGCTCCGCCGGGCAGACCGCTCGCGGCACTCCGCGACGTTCCGTCGTTGAGATGGACGTCCGGTGCGGGGACATGGGGGTTGGGCAGGCCTCTGCAGTCGGGCCCTGAGCGCTCTGCATAGCGCGGTTCCTCACCGGGTCGGTACGCGGGTCGGGGACGGACGAATTCGAGCGTGATCCGCATCTCCCCGCCCCTGAAGGCTTTTTCGGATGCCGCTTCCTGCTTCACCAGGCCGTCGAGGACGCACGGGTATTCCGGCGCGTAGCGGGCGAACAGCGCCAGCGTGGGCCGCGAGACACGGCCGAGCGTGATCATCCGGTCGCCGTTGTCGTCGAAGAACTTCTCCGCGGTGCCGGCGACCGACGTGGTCGCCTTGAGGGCCTCGGCCAGCTGGTCCTTCTTCTCGACGAGGGTGCGGCTGGTGGTGACGGAGTTGCGCAGCACCCGCATCAGATCGGGCGCGGCGTCCCCGTACACCTTCGCCACATCGGCGAAGCGCGTGATGTCCTCCTTGATGGAGGGCATATGGGGGTTGAGCTCGCGCAGATACTTCTCGACGCGGGTCAGATTGGAGCCGATGCGGTCGCCGCGCCCCTCGAGCGCGGTGGAGAACGCCGAGAGTGTGGCGTTGAGGTCCGCGGGCCGCACGGTGCGCAGCAGCGGCAGCAGGTCGTTCATCAGCTGCTGCACCTCGATGCCGACCTTGGTGCGGTCCTGGGTGATGACATCGCCGGCCCGGATGTGCCGGGTCCGGCTCCCGCGCGGCGGCACGAGATCGACGAACTTCTCGCCGAACAGCGTCTTGGGCAGCAGCCGGGCCTCGACATCGGCGGGGATACGGGAGACATGCTGCGGCTTGAGCGCGATGTCGACCGTCGCCATGCGGCCGTCGGCCCGTACCGCGCGCACCTCGCCGACCAGCAGCCCGCGCAGCTTGACGTCGGCCCGCGGATCCAGCTGGTTGCCGATCGTGTCGGCCTCCAGAGTGATCCGTACGACCGAGGTGAACATCTGCTGGTACACGGCCACGGACAGCGACAGCAGCAGCGCCATGACGACGAGGAAGGCGATGCCGTACAGCCGCAGCCTGGTGCTTCGTGCCAGGGCAGGTCCTGGAATGCGCATCGGCGCTACCCCGCAATCCGTACGGTCGTGTTGGCGCCCCAGATCGCGAGACTGAGGAAGAAATCGAGGATGTTGATGGCGACGATGGAGGTGCGCACCGCGCGGCCGACCGCCACGCCGACGCCCGCCGGACCGCCGCTCGCGTAATAGCCGTAGTAGCAGTGCACGAGAATGATCACGACGGCGAAGACGATCACCTTGCCGAAGGACCAGAACACGTCGACCGGCGGCAGATACTGGTGGAAGTAGTGGTCGTAGGTGCCGGTGGACTGTCCGTAGTAGCCGGTGGTGATGGTGCGCGCGGCGAAGTACGAGGACAGCAGCCCGATGACATAGAGCGGGATCACGGCGACGAAACCGGCGATCATGCGGGTGGTCACCAGGAACGGCAGCGAGGGAACGCCCATGACCTCCAGCGCATCGGTCTCCTCGCTGATCCGCATCGCGCCCAGCTGGGCGGTGAATCCGGCGCCGACCGTCGCTGACAGGGCGAGGCCCGCCACCAGCGGTGCGATCTCACGGGTGTTGAAGTATGCAGAGAGGAACGCCACGAAATTCGAGGTGCCCAGCTGGTTCAGCGCCGCGTAGCCCTGCAGGCCCACCTCGGTGCCGGTGAAGAAGGACAGGAAGGCGATGACGCCGACGGTGCCGCCGATGACGGCCAGCGCCCCGCGGCCGAAGCTCACCTCCGCGAGCAGCCGCAGAGTCTCCTTCTTGTAGCGGCGCAGCGTCCGCCCGGTCCACGCCAGCGAGCGTCCGTAGAAGGTCAGTTGGGTGCCCAGCTCCTCGAGCCGGTCCAGCACCAGACGATTCATCAGTGCCATCCGTCAACCCCTCTGCGGAACGACTTGGAAGTACACCGCCGTCATCACGAAGTTCGTCACGAACAGCAACATGAAAGTGATCACCACCGACTGGTTCACCGCGTCGCCGACGCCCTTCGGCCCGCCCTTGGCGGTCAGCCCCTTGTAGGAGGCGACGATCGCGGCGATCGCGCCGAACACCAGGGCCTTGAGCTCGGCCGCCCACAGGTCGGAGAGCTGGGCGAGCGTGGTGAAGGAGGCGAGATACGCGCCGGGCGTGCCGTGCTGCAGGATCACGTTGAAGAAGTAGCCGCCGGCCACGCCGACCACCGACACAAGACCGTTGAGCAGGACCGCCACCACCATCGTGGCCAGCACCCTCGGCACCACGAGCCGGTGGATCGGGTCGATGCCCAGCACCTGCATCGCGTCGATCTCCTCGCGGATCTTGCGCGCTCCGAGATCCGCGCAGATCGCCGTGCCGCCCGCCCCCGCGATCAGCAGCGCGGTGACGATCGGCGAGGCCTCCCTGAGGACCGCGAGCACCGAGGCCGCACCCGAGAACGACTGGGCGCCCAGCTGACGCGTCAGGCTGCCGATCTGCAGGGCGATGACCGCCCCGAAGGGGATGGAGACCAGCGCGGTGGGCAGGATCGTGACACTGGCGACGAACCAGGCCTGCTGGATGAACTCCCGTGCCTGAAAAGGGCGTTTGGGCATCGTCCGCAGGACGTCGAGCCCCATGGCGAACAGGCTGCCGGTATGCCTCAGAGCTCCGACGGGGGACAGGCTCATTTGCCCCACACCTCCTCGCCGCGCAGCGCCCGCACCCCGCGCAGCCTCTCCCGGTCGGCGATGGCCTCCCAGCGCGGTGGCCGGGTGATGCCCGAGGACGGCAGCAGCCGCGGAGTGACCTCCTGTACGGCCTCGGTGCCGGGGCGTTCCCCGTAGCCGAGCTGCGCCAGCTCCTGCTCGACCTGGGCCGCGTCCTTCTCCTCGGCCATTCCGATCGGGCCCTGCATGCGGCCGTTGAGGAACTGCCGTACCACCGGCTCCTCGCTGGTCAGCAGCTTCTCCCGGGGACCGAACATCACCAGCTCGCGGCGGAACAGCAGCCCGATGTTGTCCGGGACCTGCCGCGCCGAGGCGATGTCGTGGGTGACGATCAGGAAGGTGGCGTCGATCTGCGCGTTGAGGTCGACGATCAGCTGGTTGAGATAGGCCACCCGGACCGGGTCGAGCCCGGAGTCCGGCTCGTCGAAGAGAATGATCTCCGGGTCGAGCACCAGGGCACGCGCGAGACCGGCCCGTTTGCGCATACCTCCGGATATCTCGCCGGGCAGCTTGTCCTCGGCGCCGATCAGCCCGACCATGTCCATCTTCTCGAGCACGATCCGTCTGATCTCGCTCTCCGACTTGCGGGTGTGCTCCCGCAGCGGGAAGGCGATGTTGTCGTAGAGATTCATCGACCCGAACAGCGCGCCGTCCTGGAACAGCACGCCGAACAGCTTCCGTACCTCGTACAGATCGTGTTCGCGCAGGGAGGTGATGTCCGTGCCGTCGATCCGTATCGACCCGCGTTCGGGCTTGAGCAGCCCGACGAGCGTCTTGAGGAACACCGACTTGCCCGTGCCCGAAGGGCCGAGCATCACGGAGACCTCCCCGGCCGGCAACGTCAGAGAGACGTCCTGCCAGATGACCTGGTGGCCGAAGGACTTGGTCAGTCCTTCCACACAGATCTCGACACCCATACGGTTCACCCTTCGCCGTGGAGCGGTCCGACATCTGCTCTACGGGGAGGGCGGCCCCGTCCGTCGCTGCGAGGGGAAGATTTTTTTACGGGCCTGGAATGAGGGCGGAATCAGGGTGGAACAGGAGATGCACGCTGGTGCGCCAGGTCCTGTCCGTCGGTGTTCGTGAAGGTGGCGGTCACGCGGTGTTCGTGAAGGTGGCGGTCACGGCGGTCACCCGTTCCGCGGCCGACCCGAGCCCCCGTCGCGTTCCTGCCACGATCTCTCTGTCACGGACGGCCCAGAACCGTGGTGTGATGGCGCCGTGAGCCGCGCTGCAGAAGAGAGCAACCGCCGCATGCTTCGGGCGCGGGACGCGATGGACCGCGCCTACGCGCAGCCGCTGGATGTCCCGGCCCTGGCCCGGATCGCCCATGTGTCGCAGGCGCACTTCACGCGCACCTTCCGGGCCACGTTCGGGGAGACGCCGCACCGCTACCTGCAGCGCCGCCGTGTCGAGCGTGCGATGTTCCTGCTGCGGGAGACCGACCACAGTGTGACGGACATCTGCTTCCAGGTCGGCTTCGGCAGCCCGGGAACCTTCAGCCGCACGTTCCGCGACATCGTCGGCCGGTCACCGAGGACGTACCGCAAGGAGGCGGCGGCCACGGGCGTACCGACGTGCTTCACGATGGCGTGGACGCGGCCGAGCGCCTGACCGTCCGCGCTGCCCGTACCCTCCGTCGTCTGAGCAGTTTTGGATAAGTTTTCGTCCGGCTTGCGCAGTAGCGTGATGCACATGTTCAACGCCATCACGCACTCACAGATTTACGTCCTCGACCAGGACGAGGCCCTCGACTTCTACGTCGGCAAGCTTGGTCTGGAGGTCAACGCCGACGTCGACATGGGCTTCATGCGCTGGCTGACCGTCAGCGTCCCTGGTCACCCTGAGCGCCAGATCCTGCTCGAGAAGCCGGGCGCTCCGGCGATGTCCGAGGAGACGGCGCAGCAGGTCCGCGAACTGGTGACCAAGGGGGTGATGGGTGGCCATCTCATCTTCAGCACGGACGACTGCCGCAAGACGTACGAGACGCTGCTGGGCCGGGGCGTCGAGTTCACCGAGGAACCCACCGATCGCCCGTACGGAACCGACTGCGGCCTCCGCGATCCCTTCGGCAACCACATCCGCTTCACCCAGCCGAAGGCCTGAGGACTGTTCTACGGGTTCTCCGGAAGGTGCCTACGGCTGGCTCGGCACCTGCGGTACGGACGTGTTCGCCTCCGGCGCGTCCGTGGGAAGCGGCGGCTTCGGCAGGGGCGTGGACGACAGGTCCGACGCCGTCGGCAGGTCGGGTACGGCCGGAACGTCCGGTACGGCGGGAAGGTCCGGCGCCGACGAGAGGTGGGGCACGGTCAGGTCTGGGACCGGGACCTTCGGCACGGGCGACACGTCCGGAATGTCGGGTGTGGGCAGCGGCAGTTCCGGCAGCGCGGGCAGCGAGGGCACGGTGAGCCCCGGGCCGCCGTACCGCTTCGTCCCGGTCGGGCCGGCATCCTGCCCGGCATCCGTGCTGCCGGGGGCCGGCGACTCGCCACCCGCCGTCGGCGAGGGCACGTCCGCGGACCCCGAGACGGCGGGGACCGCCGGCCGCGAGCGGTCCGGCCCGTCCCAGTCGTGGGCGTACGGCAGGATCATCCCCGCGACCGCCAGCGTCGCCGCCGTCGAGGCCACCGCCACCGCGTGGGCGTTCCCGCCCCGTGGGCGGCCACGGCCGATCAGCCACAGCGCAAGACCGAGCGTGGCGGCCAGTGAATTGCGCAGTGTCCGACGGGCCCGGGCCAGCAGCGACTCGACGGTCCGGTAGCTCAGCCCCATCTTCACGGCGACCTGGCCGACGTCCAGGTCCTCGGACTTCAGCCACAGGGCCTCGGCCTGGCGGGCGGGCAGCTCCCCGCTGCGGCGCGCCAGCCACCTCGCCTCGGCCCGGTCGCAGACCGCCTCCTCGACCGGCACCGGGACGGGGGTGAGCAGCGGGGGATTGCTGCGCACCTCGGTCTCGCGGTTGACCTGCCGGTATCGGTCCACGCACAGCCGCATCGTGACCGTCGTCAGCCAGGCGCCCAGCCGCTCGTCGTCCAGATGCGGGTTCTCGGCAGCGCGCACCATCGCCTCGTGCACCGCGTCCTCGGCGTCCTCCAGGCTCATGGACCTGCGCCGGGCCACCTTGAGCAGCTGCTCGCGGTGGCTCCATGCCCGCTGCCACCGTTCGTAGGCCGCTTCCGCGTCCGTCGTCATGAGGGCCCCTTCGCGCTCACCCGGCCGGACAGAGTGCAGGCCCGGCGCGGGGGAGATTACCGCCCAGTATCCGGGCTTGTGGAGGGGGAGGCCCGGATCGATTCCTTTCCGTTGCTGGTCAGCGGATCGACCTTGGGCAGCTCGGGAAGGGCGCTCGGGACCGGAATCAGCGGCGCCGGGGGCTCGGAGCCGCCGCCCGCACTCTTGGCGGGCGAAGGTGAAGGGGTGGGCGTGGGGGAGGAGTTGGACCCGCCGCCGTGGCCGGCCGGGCGGGAAGGAGCCGGGGAGGACGCCCCCGGCCGTGGCGTGTCCGACGGCTTCGACTTCGGGCGGACGGCCGGTCCGGCGCCCTGGTCCGGCACGACCCGGTGACCTTCGAGGTAGTACGCGAACCAAGCCCTGACCGTGCGCAGATACGCAGAGGAGTGGTTGTAGCCGAGGATCGCGCGGTCCAGGTCCGCCGCGTCGGAGAGATCCCGCCCGCCCGCGCACAGATAGTGCCCGGCCGCGAGGGCCGCGTCGTAGATGTTGCCGGGATCGCGGCGTCCGTCACCGTTGCCGTCGGCGCCCCACACGGCCCAGGTCGAAGGGATGAACTGCATCGGGCCGACGGCACGGTCGTACAGGGTGTCGCCGTCGTAGAGTCCGCCGTCGGTGTCCCCGATGGCGGCAAACCCGTTGCCGTCCAGCCGCGGGCCCAGGATCGGTGAGAGCGTCGTGCCGTCAGCGCTCACCCGGCCGCCGCGCGCCTGCCCGGACTCCACCTGGCCGATCGCGGCGAGCAACGGCCAGCGCAGCCGGCAGCCCGGCCTGTTGTCGGCGAGATCGTCCTCGGCCTCGCGGTACGCCGCCAGCACGGTGGCCGGCAATGCGCCGCCGACCGGGGCGCCGGAGCCCTGCGCACCCTCCCTGCTCTGCGTACCGGCCTCCGCTCCGGGCGCCCGCAGCGGTGGAAGCTCCGTGCGGTACGCGGTGTCGCCGGAGACGCTCGGCCCCGCGGGGGCAGACTGGCGCTTCGCCTGGGCCGGGGCCTGTGCTGTCGCCCCTGGTGCCTGCGAAGCGGTCAGTGCCGCCATGGCCGCTGTAATGACCGCCGTCGCCTTGACACCTTTGCGCGTGCGCCCTGTCATGATGCAGACCCCTCCCAGTGCCGCTGTCCGCGGTGTTTCTTCACCTGCTCTACGCGGCACCGGCGCAGTTCCGTCGCAAGGACCCGCAACTTTCTCGGGTCTTTTCCGGGTCTGTGCCGGGCCGGGAGGTGCAGGCAGGGCCAAGGACGGCGCCGGAGGGCGCGGCTAACGTGGGGGCATGGTGCGACTGAGAGTGGAGTTCACGACCGAGCCGTTCGACCTGGACGAGCCGCCGGCGCACGCGCTGGCCGTCCGCGAGGTCGTCCAGAGCGCGGAACTGGACAAGGTGGATGTCGGTCCGTTCGGCAACACCGCCGAGGGGGGCGCCGACGAGGTGCTGAACGCGGTCGACGCGCTGCTGCGCAAGGCCCTCGCGACCGGTGCCACCCGGGTCTCCCTGCAGCTCAACGTCCTGGAGGGCGAGGAATGACCGTGCCCGCCGACCACGCACTCGCCCAGGCGGTCAAGCCGCTCGTGGACGCCATGGGCGGCGTCCTGCTCGCACCCGGTGAGGCACGCGAGGACGACGTGATACTCAGCTGGGAGGGCGAGGAGGTCGTCGCCGTACGCCTCCCGCAGCTGGCGGACTCACTGGAACACATCCTGGCGGCGCTGGAGCGGCAGCACGGCAAGCCGCTCGCCGAGCTGGACCGCAAGACCAAGCAATCGGTCGTCAGAACGCTCGAGGCGCGCGGCGCGTTTTCCGTACGGCACGGCGTGGAGACGGTCGCCGGCGCGCTCGGCGTCAGCCGCTTCACCGTCTACAACTACCTGAACAGGGAAAACGCCGCGAAGAACGGCTGAGAGCCCGCGGTCGTGTGCCGCCGTCCGGACGTCCGGACAGCGGCTTGTGCGTCGCCGAGTTTTCAACAAAGTGTTGACGTTATGTTGCCCGAGGGCGTTAGCTGTCCGCAGACCTTCCATGCACAGCGAAAAACAGCCACGGAGGCTCCCGTGACTTCGAGTCCACAGCGCTTGCCGGGGGAGGCCCCCGGCCCCCCGGCGGGTCTCACCCGGTTCAACACCTCACAGGACGGCGCGGCCCTGGCCGCACTCCACGAGGTGTGCGCCAGTTCGGCGTGGGGGAGCAAGCTGCTCGCCCAGCGTCCGTACGCCACCGTGGAGGCCCTCTTCGACGCCAGTGACGCCGCCATGGCCGAGCTGAGCGCCGAGGATCTGGCCGAGGCGATGGCCGGGCACCCGCCGATCGGCCGGCCGAAGCCCGGGGACCCGACGTCGTCGCGCGAACAGAGCGGGATGGCCGGTGCCTCCGAGCAGCTCAAGGCCGAAATGCTCGAACTGAACCTGTCCTACCAGGACAAGTTCGGGCACGTCTTTCTGATCTGTGCCACCGGCCGGACCGGTGAGCAGATGCGTGACGCGGTCCGCGAGCGGATCGGGAACTCGCCCGAGCAGGAGCGGGAAATCGTCCGCGCCGAACTGGGCAAGATCAACCGCATCCGGCTGACCCGGCTCGTAGAGCTCGTTGAGCTCGTTGAGCTCGTGGAGGAAGAAAGCGCATGAGCACGGAAACCACCGCCTCGGTGTCCACGCACATCCTGGACACCAGCATCGGACGCCCCGCCGAGGGCGTGGCCATCTCGCTCGCGGCCCGCGGCGGCTTCGACGCGCAGTGGGTCGCGCTCGGCGGCTCCACGACCGATGCGGACGGGCGCTGCAAGGACCTGCCGGCGCTGCCGGAAGGAACGACCCATGTACGTCTCGACTTCGAGACCGAGGCGTACTTCTCAGACAAGCACGGTGCCAACAAGCAAGCCGAGGCGCAGCAGGACGCCCCCCGCGTAAGGGACAGCGGTGCGTTCTTCCCGGAGGTGGCGATCACTTTCGCCGTCACACCGGGCGAGCACTATCACGTACCGCTGCTGCTCAACCCGTTCGGCTACTCCGTTTACCGAGGGAGCTAGCAGACATGCCCACGATTCTCGGCCAGAACCAGTACGGCAAAGCAGAGAACCGCGTCGTCAAGATCACGCGGGACGGCGACACCCACCACATCAAGGACCTGAACGTCTCGGTCGCCCTCTCCGGCGACATGGACGACGTCCACTACTCCGGCTCCAACGCCAACGTCCTGCCGACCGACACCACCAAGAACACGGTGTACGCGTTCGCCAAGGAGTACGGCATCGAGTCGGCCGAGCAGTTCGGCATCCACCTGGCCCGTCACTTCGTGACGAGCCAGGAGCCGATCCACCGGGCGCGCATCCGCATCGAGGAATACGCCTGGGAGCGCATCGAGACCTCGGACAACAACTCCCGGTTCATCGGGGCGGACGAGGTGAAGCACTCCTTCGTACGCAAGGGCCAGGAGACCCGCGTCACCCAGATCACCTTCGACGGTGAGAAGTGGCAGGTCATCTCCGGTCTCAAGGACCTCGTCGTGATGAACTCGACGAACTCCGAGTTCTGGGGCTACGTCAAGGACAAGTACACGACGCTCCCGGAGGCGTACGACCGTATCCTCGCGACCCAGGTGTCCGCCAAGTGGCGCTACAGCTGGTCCTCGGACGAGGAGCGGATGCCGAACTGGGAGAAGTCCTACGAGCAGGCCAGGAAGCACATGCTCCAGGCCTTCGCCGAGACGTACTCCCTCTCGCTCCAGCAGACCCTGTACCAAATGGGTTCGCGCATCATCAACAGCCGCAGCGAGATCGACGAGATCCGCTTCTCGCTGCCGAACAAGCACCACTTCCTGGTGGACCTCGAGCCGTTCGGGCTCAAGAACGATACCGCCGACGGAGCTGTCTACTTCGCGGCCGACCGCCCGTACGGCCTGATCGAGGCCACCATCCTGCGGGACGGCGTCGAGCCGCAGATCCCGCTCGACATGACCAACCTCTAGCAGTTCTGCCGTACCCCCGACGTGCGCGCCGGCGTCAGGTCCCAGGGGGAGAGCGGGGGCATCTGCGCAACAACAGCACCGCGGACCCGGTCGTCACCCCGCTCGACCCCCGGGTCCGTTCCACCAATGGGAAGAACTGAGGACCCACCATGGCGGCTTCGCGCATCGTCATCGAGAACTGTTCCATCGCGACCGTGGACGCGAACGACACCGAGTACGCCACCGGCCACATTGTCGTCGCGGACAACCGGATCGAGTCGGTCGGAGCGGGCAAGGCTCCCGCCGGCCTGGAGAACGTGGTCCGCCGCATCGACGGCACCGGCCATCTCGCGACCCCCGGCCTGATCAACACGCACCACCACTTCTACCAGTGGATCACCAGGGGCCTGGCCACCGACCACAACCTCTTCAACTGGCTGGTCGCGCTCTACCCGACGTGGGCGCGCATCGACGAGCCGATGGCGCGTGCGGCGGCCCAGGGATCCCTCGCCATGATGGCCCGCGGCGGTGTCACCACCGCGATGGACCACCACTACGTCTACCCGCAGGGCTCCGGCGACCTGTCCGGTGCGATCATCGGTGCCGCTTCGGACATGGGTGTGCGGTTCACCCTCGCCCGCGGCTCCATGGACCGCGGAAAGTCGGACGGCGGCCTGCCGCCGGACTTCGCCGTCGAGTCGCTCGAAGGCGCGCTGGCCGCCACCGAGGCGACCATCGACAAGCACCACGACGCCTCCTTCGACGCGATGACCCAGATCGCCGTCGCGCCCTGCTCGCCCTTCTCCGTATCCACCGAACTGATGCGCCAGGGCGCGGAGCTGGCCCGCCGCAAGGGCGTACGGCTGCACACCCACGGCTCGGAGACCGTCGAGGAGGAGGAGTTCTGCAAGGAGCTCTTCAGGATGGGGCCGACCGACTACTTCGAGTCGACCGGCTGGCTCGGCTCGGACGTGTGGATGGCCCACTGCGTCCACATGAACGACTCGGACATCGCCGCCTTCGCCCGTACGGGCACGGGCGTCGCGCACTGCCCGTCCTCCAACGCCCGCCTGGCAGCGGGCATCGCCCGCGTCCCCGACATGCTGAAGGCGGGCGTCCCGGTCGGCCTCGGCGTCGACGGCACCGCCTCCAACGAGTCGGGCGAGCTGCACACCGAGCTGCGCAACGCGCTCCTCATCAACCGGCTCGGGGCACACCGCGAAGCCGCCCTGAACGCGCGGCAGGCGCTGCGCCTCGGCACGTACGGCGGTGCCCAGGTCCTCGGCCGCGCCGAGCAGATCGGCTCCCTGGAGGCCGGCAAGCTCGCCGACCTGGTGCTGTGGAAGCTGGACACGCTCGCGCACTCCTCCATCGCCGACCCGGTGATCGCGCTCGTCTTCGGCGCGGCCGCCCCCGTCTCGCTCTCCCTCGTCAACGGCAAGGCCATCGTCGAGGCGGGCCGTCTGACCACGGTGGACGAGGACGCCATCGCCCGCTCCGCGCGGGACGAGGCACAGCGCCTGGCGCGCATCGCCGCGCAGGCCTGATCCGAAGGAAGTCCGGTCGAGGGGGACGGCCCTCGACCGGCGGCCGTGGACCCGAGCGGGGCCCATGGCAGCCGTGACCGGGGAGTGCGGCACCGCCAATCGGTGGCGCACCCCCCGGGGCGGTGATCTCCGGTCCACCCACCTGCATGACTCGCACCACCTCCCAGACACCCGCGTCACCGCCGACGTGTAACCGACCGGAGGAACCTCCCGTGGCTACGCCCAGCTTTCGGAAAGATGCAGACGCAGTACAAGTAGACGCAGCGCAAGCAGCTGAGGAGGGGAAGCATCCGGTCGATGAGACCCTGCCTCCGCTGAAAATGTTCACCAGCGGACTGCAGCATGTGGCCGCGATGTACGCGGGCGTGGTGGCCCCGCCCATGATCGTGGGGCCCGCGGTGGGCCTCAGCGCCAAAGACACCGCGTTCTTGATGGGGGCCAGCCTGTTCACGGCGGGCCTGGCCACCCTGTTGCAGACCCTCGGCTTCTGGAAGGTCGGCGCCAGGCTTCCGTTCGTCAACGGTGTCTCGTTCGCCGGTGTGACCCCGATGATCGCCATCGGCAAGGACCGTGGCGCCGACGGAATCGCGGTCATCTTCGGCGCGATCATCGTCGCCAGCGTGCTGGGCTTCGTACTCACTCCTTACTTCTCGAAGCTCGTCCGCTTCTTCCCACCCGTCGTCACCGGCACCGTCATCACCCTGATCGGAGTCTCCCTGTTGCCGGTCGCCTTCCGCTGGTCGCAGGGCGGCAACTCCACGGCCTCCGACTACGGTTCGATGAAGAACATCGGCATGGCGGCCCTGACCTTGGTGATCGTGCTGGCCCTGCGCAAACTGCTGCGCGGCTTCCTCCAGCAGATCGCGATCCTGCTCGGTCTTGTCGCCGGTACGGTCATCGCCGTTCCGCTGGGGATGACCAGCTTCGACGCCCTGAAGAACGCCGGCGCGGTCGGCTTCCCGACGCCGTTCCACTTCGGCGCCCCGCAGTTCGAGATCGCCGCGATCGTCTCGATGTGCATCGTGATGCTGGTCTGCATGACCGAGTCCACCGCCGACATGCTCGCGCTCGGCAAGATCGTCGACCGGCCGGCCGATGAGCGGACCATCGAGGGCGGACTGCGCGCCGACACCCTCGGCAGCGCGCTCAGCCCGCTCTTCAACGGCTTCATGTGCAGCGCCTTCGCGCAGAACATCGGCCTGGTCGCGATGACGAAGGTGCGCAGCCGGTTCGTCGTCGCAGCTGGCGGCGGCATTCTGATCCTGCTCGGTCTGTGTCCGGTGGCGGCTTCCGTGATCGCGCTCGTCCCGCTGCCGGTACTCGGCGGCGCGGGCATCGTGCTCTTCGGCTCGGTCGCCGCCAGCGGCATCCAGACGCTGGCCTCGGCCGCCCTGGAGAAGGGGGAGAACTCCCTGATCGTCGCGGCGTCCGTCGGCGTCGGGCTGATCCCGATCGCCGCGCCGGAGTTCTACCACGCCTTCCCCAAGGATGCGCTCGTCGTACTCGACTCGGGCATCTCGACCGGGTGCATCGTGGCCATCGTCCTCAACCTGGCCTTCAACCACCTGGGGAAGAAGGGGAGTTCGGGGACGGAACCGGGGGCGGAGCCGGTGGAGACCGCGACCGGTTCGGAAGCGGTCGCGGTGCACTGAGCGGCTGTTCCTGCTGATGCTGCATGCGAAAGGGCCGAGCCTTTGTGAGGCTCGGCCCTTTCGCGGCAGGAGCGCGGTGCGGACTCAGTCGATGTGGAAGCTCTCCCCGTACACCTTCCAGTCCAGCGGGGTGTTGAGGTTGAAGTTGTTCTTCTTGACGAAGACTCGCTGGGCCGTGTCGACCCGGCTGGTGTCCTCGTGCGCCTCCTCCTGCTTCATCGCCCAGACCCGGGCGTCGAGGAAGGCGTTCAGATACGTCTTCTCGTCACCGCCCTGCGCCGGCGTCTTGGCCTTGGCGAGCGCCTTCTTGCGGATGCTGCTGAAGCTGGTGCTGTCGCTGCCGTCGCCGTGCATGACGATCGCGTCGTAGTAGATGAACTGGCCGAGGACGCCGATGCCGTCCTGCTTGCCGCGGCCCACCGCCGGGTTGAAGTAGACCCGGTCGCGCTCGTCGTTCTGGGCCTTCTTGAACTCGGAGTCCTGGGCCGCCTTCTTCCAGTCCTTGGTGAAGTTCGGGTCGAGCCCCGCGTGCGAGTCGCTGCCGTCGACCTTGCGCAGTGCGGGCAGGTACTTGGCGAGGACGTTTCCGGGCTTGCGGTCGGTGTAGAGCTCGACCAGATCCAGCATGTCGCCGGTGCCGGAACAGAAGCCGATGATGCCGGCGGTGTAGCCGCGGCCGTCGTCGATGTCCTCGATGTACTTGTACTGCGCCTTCCAGTCCAGCGAGGAGTTCTCCGCGCTGGACACGATCTGCATGGCGATCTCCTTCTTCGCCGGGTCGTCGAGCCCGATGGCAGCGGGAGCCACGGTCGCGCGGGAGGGCTCCGCGGGCTCGTCGGACGTGGCCGCCATGGCGGTGGCCGGCACCGCGAGGAGGGCCACGCCGAGCGCGATGCGGGGGAGGAACTTGAGCGGACGTGCAGGGCGTGCGTGGGGGGCGGGCACGGTGCCTCCAGGGGGAGTTCGTCGGTCCGTGTTCTGTTAGGAAGCTTTCCTATCAGAGTGCGGAAGTGGCGTACACCCCTTCGCCATGGGCAAGTTCAGCCCTGGAGGTCGGCTCAGGAGTTCAGTCCAGGAGTTCGGCCGAGGCGTTCAGCCCAGGAGTTCGGCGCTGCTCGCCGGTTCCACACGCGCCTGCCCGTTGATGCGGTGCCGCTCGATCGAGGAGCGGCGGTACACCTCCTCGCGCACCCGCTGGATCTCGCCGATCGGCCGGTGGTCCTCACGGGTGCGCCACGGCGTGATCGACGTGGTGTCCGCGGCGGCCAGGTTCTCCAAGCCGGCGATGTCCTGGCGCGGGATGGCGATCGTCGCGACCGTGACCCACGGCGAGAGCTGTTCGGGCCACTCGATGGAGGTGTTGTCCACCGGCATCCGGGTCAGATCGGTGTTGAGCTGCACCTGGAGCTCGAAAACGTGGTCCCGCTCGGCCGCCTCCGCCACCAGCGTGTTGCGGAACGACTCGCCGTCCGCCTGCACATCGACCGCAAGATGCGTGACGGGCGTGACCGGCACCGTCCGCACCTTGGCGATGTGGTCGCCGTAACGGAAGGCGCCCATGCTGTTGTACGTGTACGAGAGCAGGTTCTGCCGCGGGACCTGGGTGAACGAGAGCATCGCGAACAGCTCGTCCCACAGCCACTCGTCCGCGGTCTCCAAGGTCCCGCGCCTGGTGAGGAATTCACCCATCCACGACTTCCGCCGCGCCGGGTTCACCAGTGCGTCGGGCAGCTCGGCGAACAGCTCCTCGATGACCATGTAGTCGTACGCCGTATTGGCGAAGAACACCCGGTTGTTGATCAGGTTGAGGTCGAAGGTCGTCGCCTCTGCCTCGTCGGAGAGCAGTGAGTCGCCGGGCACCCCGAACATCTTGATGCCCATGCCGCAGGCCGCGCCGAGCAGTGAGTCGGCGCGCAGGTGCCCGAGGCCGTTGGAGTAGCGGACGACGGCGTCGTAGGCGCCGGGGGTGGCGAAGATCCCTTGCGCGTACGACGCCGGCACCTCACCCACCGTGACCGTGGCCTTCACCAGTCCGTACGTCTTGCCGTGTGCCGTACGGACCGCGCGGCCCACGCCCTGCCGCTCGACGGACTCTCGGGTACGCCGGGCGACATTGCCGACGACCTCGTCCAGCTCCTGCTGATAGGTGGGTCGCTCGACGGGGGCGTATGTCTCGTACCTGACGAATTCCATGGCGGGCCTCTCCTCTGCCGTGCTCTGTGGCATGTCCTATTGAGAAAGATAGCCTGCAATTAAATTGTGCACGATGTAACTGGGTGTGAGGATCCCCACTCGGAATCGCCTCTGCGCTGCGGCCTGGCGGCTCTGGCCCGGCGCGCCGGCCCTGCGGCTGCGGCCCCCTGCCCTCGGTCCGGCGCGTAGACCGCCCTGCACTGCGGCTCGGCGTCTCCGGCTGGGCGCTCAGCTCAGCCGGTCGACCAGTTCACGCAGCTGGTCCCGGAGCCGGCCCGCCTCGTCCGCGGTCAACCCGTACCGCCGGCCCATCGCCGTAGGCACCTGCTCGGCCCGCTCCCGCAGCGCCTCACCCCGCTCCGTCGCCGCCACCATGACCAGCCGCTCGTCCTCCGGCTGCCGCACGCGCCGCAGCAGCCCGGCCGACTCCAGCCGCTTCACCAGCGGCGACAGCGTGCCGTAGTCCAGGCCCAGAACCGTGCCGAGATCCTTCATCGGGACCTCCCCGCGCTCCCAGAGCGCGAGCATCACCAGATACTGCGGATAGGTCAGTTCCAGCTCCGCAAGGACCGGCCGGTATGCCGCCGTCACCGCCCGGGAAGCGGAGTACAGCGCGAAGCACAGCTGGTCGTCGAGCGCGGTCGGGCCCGTGCGGTTGTCACCCATGGCCCTATTCTGCGTCGATGCGGTGGCTGTCGCCGTACGCCGGTCACGGACCCACCGGGCAGCCCCCTCCCGGACTCAGCGCCCCGGCCACGCCATGAGGTTGCTGAACAGCTCCGCCTGCTCGATCGCGTCGTCGAGAGCGTGATGAGTGTGCCGCCGCCGTGAAAGCAGCTCGCGCGGCATCGTGCCCTTGGCAACGGCACGCAGCGGGAGCCCCGCCTTGGTCGCGTAGAGCGTCTTCATGTCCAGACAGCCGGAGTGCCCGAAGGGGCTCGCTCCGGTGAAGCGCAGCAGATACCAGTACAGGAAGGTCCAGTCGTACGAGGCCGGATAGCCGCACATCACGGGCTGCGCGCCCACGCTCACCTCGCGCACCCAGGCGCTGAACTCCCCCATCGCGGCCGCCGGTTCACTGCCCTCGGCGATCAGCCTGTCCCGGTCGAGCCCGCTGACCGCCAGCGCCTCGGGCACGAAGTCCTCGCTGATGGGACGCAGTTCACGATAGAAGGTGTGCGCCTCGGGGTCGGCCGCCGCATAACTGTCGGCATCCTGGCGCCCGGCCACCGCCGCGCCGAAGCTGATCATCGAGTAGGGGCCGGGGATCGGACCGTCGGCCTCGATGTCGACGGAGATGTAGAGACTGGGTTCGTACGACGTGCCATGCCGGGAGCATCGCATCGGGGCTGCTCCCGGCACATCCGGTTTTGTTGGCGGACCGGGCCCTGCTTCGGGCGCGCCGCTGCCGTCAGCCGCGTTGCTTCGGGCCGATCACCAGCTCGTGCTCCTGCTCACCGTGGCCAACTGTGAAGTGAGCCTGGAGGCCGGCAACGAGTCGCTTGATGTCCTTCGGGCGGCCGAAGGCGAGCGCGTGGACGGCTTCGCTGAGCAGGACCGGCTCGCTGAGAGGGTGCTGCCGGCGTACGTCGAAGGACCTGGTGGACACCACCGGGCCGCCGTCCGGGACGATCCGACCGGCCCCGGGCAGGGCAGGAGCGAAGATCGCGCTCAGCGCCTCGTAAACGAGGCCCCCGGCCAGAGTGGGGTCGATGTGCACCCCGACCGTTCCAGCCTCGCGGTGGCGGGCGGGCGTCCTTCCCCTGAGTCGATGCGGCATGTCTTCAGCATCCGGCCGACGGCGCCAATCCGCCTGCCGAGCAGCGCCGGAAAGGACCGCTGTGCCCGAATCAAGGGGACAGACGCGGCGGCAGGAACTGGCTGGGGCTGCCGTGCCAGAAGATGTCGTGGTCACCGTGGTGCCGGATGCCAACGGCGAGCCCAAGGTCGGCCCCGACTACCAGGCCAACGCCTGGGACCGCTACAACTGGGACAAGGGCCCGACGAGCCGGGGCGTGCGGGCGGGCGTACGGATCCCGGGCGCGAACAGCAGGAAGGCCGGTAGAGGTCCACCCATGAACAGCCCCAGTAGTGAATCCTGCCGCGAGCGGACTGCACGTCGCCGCCTGCAGGTTCTGGGTGTCGTGGTGCTGGCGGTAATCGCCTGCGTTGCTGCGGCAGTCGGAGGGTTCGCGTACCTCGCCGACGAAGTGTCGTCGGACCAGACCGACGAGGAGATGAACTGCTGCTGGGAAAGCGGCGCCACTCCTGCCTGGATGAGCGAGAAGATCGGCATCCGCATCCCGGAGGCGGCTGCGGACCGGCGGGCCGGATACAAGACCGGCAGCCGCTACGACACGGGGTTGCTCTCGTTCACCCTTCGCAGCCAGGAGGCGGACGCGTACACGTCCCGGCTGATTCGGAAGGGTACGAAGATGATCCGGAACTTCCATCCCGAGAAGAAGGACTACCGCCCGGCGGCCGCCTTCGCCCACCTCAAACTGCCCGAGCCGGAGACCTTCGTCGAGGGGCTGCGCCAGGTCAGCCTTTGCCCTGATGACCTCAACACCCCTGAAGGCCGGTACCTCCAGCGTTGCGTCGACCTCTTTGCGCACGAATACAAGCCGGGCAGTACCCGGATCTACGTCAGGTCGACCATCGAGCCGGGCCTGACGCCACCGCCGGCGACCACCAAGTAGTAGATGGGGGCGAGGCATGCCTCGGCGAAGGTCAGCACCGACTTGCCCCACTCTGCCGTCCGCGTCAACCTCCCGGTTTCCGCCTGATGTGCGCGATCCGGAAGGCGCCCTCCTCGCGCACGGACCAGAAATGCAGCCGACCGGTGCCTGGAGTGAAGCGGCCGTGCAGGTCGAAGCAGCGGTCCACGCCGACACACCACACGTCCCTGATCCTTGTTCGGGAACAATCCACCTCGGTCCCTGGTTCCGCAGGTCATGACGACGAAGCACGCTGTCCTGCGCTACACCGCCTTCTCCGGCGACCCCGAGGGAGGCAACCCCGCCGGGGTCGTCCTCGATGCTTCCGGGCTCGATGATGCCGACATGCTCTCCATCGCCGCCGACCTCGGGTACAGCGAGTCCGCGTTCCTGTCCGCCCCGCCCGAGGGGCTCGGCGGGGAGCCCGGACGGGCCTTCACCATCCGGTACTTCAGCCCCAAGGCGGAGGTGCCGTTCTGCGGGCACGCCACTGTCGCTACCGCCATCGCCCTCGGCGAGCGCATCGGGACCGGCGACCTGGTGTTCGCGACGCGGGCCGGGACGGTGCCGGTGACGGTCAGCGAGGAGGGCGGGGCGCTGCGGGCCACACTCACTACGGTCGAGCCGCACAGCGAGGACATCGGGGAGGCCGACCTAGCCGAGGCGCTGGCCGCGCTCAACTGGCCGGCCGCCGATCTGGATCCCGCGCTGCCGCCCCGCATCGCCTTCGCCGGCGCCCGGCATCTGGTGCTCGCCGCCGCGACCCGTCAGCGGCTCGCGGATCTGGCGTACGACTTCGAACGCCTCGAAGCCCTGATGCACCGCCTCGATCTGACCACGGTGCAGTTGGTGTGGCGGGAGTCGGAGAGCGTCTTCCACGTCCGCGACCCGTTCCCGGTGGGCGGCGTGGTGGAGGACCCGGCCACGGGCGCGGCGGCAGGCGCGTTCGGCGCGTACGCCCGCGAACTCGGCCTGGTCCCCGAGGCGGTGGTGATCACCCTCCACCAGGGCGAGGACATGGGGCGTCCGGGCGTGCTGACCGTGGAACTGCGTGCGGGCGACAAGCGGGTGCGGGTGAGTGGGACGGGCACACGGATCGTTTGACGAGGACCGGCCGCCCCTTCTCCCCGGAACCAGCGGTGTCCTCCCTCCAGGCTCAGTTGGCTGACCGGCGCCAGCGCTTGGACCGCAGCGGCACCGTGATCCACCGAGGCCGTCTGCCGAAGTTCCGGCGTATGTCCGTGCCCTGCCCTTTCAGGAGCAGTCGAACCAGTGGCCAACGGGGCGGTCGGGACACGACCGGCACTCGAAGATGTACACGCCGCCCGCGTCTCCCAGCATCAGCCCGGCCGCTTCCTGCGCGGCGAGACCTTGCTCGGAGCGGAACGATTCCTGTCCGTCGATGACGGCCCGGTCCTCCAAGGGCAGCCATGTGCGCCAGGACTCTCCGTCGTACTCCCAACTGGACACGGTGAGCAGGTGTTCCATGCGCTGCCCGCATCCCTCGCAGTCGGGCCACCAGGGTTCCTGCGTCCAGCCCGGGTAGCCGCCGAGCTTGATGCCCGGGGCGTCGGCAAGGTGGTACTGGTACAGCCAGCCCGTTTCCTGTTCCACGTGAGTGAACCGATCCCGGAGCAAGTCGAGCAGGTGGCGCGGCAGGTCCCCACTGGGGTACTCCGTCACCGGCTCCGGGTGGACGACGCAGGGGTTGGGCACGTAGTGCTCGGGCGCTTCGGAGGGCGGGGGAGGGGTGGGCCCCACACTGGTGACGGCAGCTGCGCTTCGCCAGTGGACCTGGGGGAGCGGGTAGCAGAACTCGCCGTGGTCGAAGGGGCACCAGAGGACCTGGAGCAGGTCGCGGCCGGGCGGGAAGGGCACGCCGGGGGCGTCGGCCTGATGGACCTGCACGATGGGGACGAGAGGTGTCGGCCCGTCGTGGACGGTTCCGAAGTCGTCGTCCCCGCCGCACATGGGCCACGGTTCGTCGGCCGGCCATAGCAACGGGCCGCCGACCGAGCTGTCCCGGTACGTCGGTTGGCCGGCGCGGGGGTGGAGCCGTATCGCCTCCTTGCGGAACGGACCCACCTCCGGGAAGAGCTGCTCGACGTCGAGGGGGCGTGGCGGGGTGGTGCGGGTCACCTGTGGCTCCGGCGGGTCTGCGGTACGGGACGGGCAGGACTCTACGGCCGAGGTCTGACACCTGACCGCCTGCCTGTGCGCGGAGCTCTCATGGAGGCGTCGGGCTGGGGCGGGCGCGCGGGTGGTGCTGGTGTCGCGCGTAGGGGGCAATTATCGGCATCTCGGCCGAACTGGGGTATGTCGTACGTAGCGTTGATCGGGGGCGAAGAGACGATCGATGAACGTGTCATCGCTCGCCTGGCTCGGCAGGACATCTTCGCACGGAAGCCGTTGCCCACCATCAGTTTCGCGATTGAGGAGTCAGTACTTACCCGTCCCGTGGGCGGTGAGGGCGTGATGCGTGGACAGCTTGAGCAGCTTCTGCTCTGTGGCGAGCGTAGAAGCGTTGATATCCAGGTGATGCCGAACAAGCGCGAGGAGCACGCTGGGCTTGCTGGGCCGTTCACCTTGATCGAGACGAAGGAAGGGCGGAGGATCGCCTATGTGGAGGCATACAAGCACAGCCGTCTCTACACGGATCGGAGGACTGTCCGGGAGCTCGAAGAGCAGTACGGTCTCCTCCGGGCCCAGGCACTCACCCCGCGCGAATCGCTCGCCCTCATCGAGAAGTTGCTTGGAGAGACATGAACATCGAAGAGTCTGTGTCAACTGCGCCTGGTCTGACGTGGTCCAAGAGCAGTTACAGCAGCGGTGAGGGCGGTCAGTGCGTGGAGGTCGCGGCCCGCCCTGGGGTTGTGCACGTACGCGATTCCAAGGACACCACAGTTCCGATGCTCACCGTGCAGCCCCACGCGTGGGACACCTTCGTAGGCTTCGCGGCGGAGAGCGGTACCGCGTAGGTACGTGGTCGGCGCTATAAGGGCGCGGTACACGCCCGGCGGCGGGGCGGTGACGGGGCCGGCCAGGGGCGGCGGCTGCAGGCCGGCCGCCTGCATCGCGCAACTGCCTGCTGCGAGTCGACTTCGCAGTCTTCGCAGCGCCGGGCTGAGTTGAGGGGCTGAAGCGGATCCGATGCCCTGACTAAGGCGAGCCTTATCGTCTCAATGACGAGATTGAGGTGGAGTGATTGTCCGAGTAACCACCGGAAGGGCGTGTGATGACGACGGGCGAAGGGGCCGCCGCTGATCCGGGCGGCGGGGAGCAGCCGGAATTGGACTTCGAGGCGTACCTCGTGCTCTGACCGTGAAAGTTCGCCGGGTACAGGCTCCGACCGATCACCCAATACACTCCGTGCGATTCGCTGTTCGAGTACTGGGAGTGTTATGTCGTCCTACCGGTGTAGTCGATCCCTCCTTGTCGCTGCCGTCGGCGCTGTGCTCTCTCTCGTCGGGGGCTGTGCTTCAGGTGGGGAAAACACGGCTGCCGAGTCGGCGTCGTCCGCTCCTGTATCGCCGACGACCGTGCGACCGCTCAATGCTGCAGAGTTGGCGGGGGCACTTCCCAAAGAAGGGGCTCTGCCGGGCTACAGCGTCGAAAACGCACCTGAGTCAAAGACCGGCGGTGGCACTCCCGATCAGAGCGTACGACCTGCGGCATGCCAGCCGCTCCAGGATGCTCGCTCTGGCGTCCCTGCCACCTCGGTGGCCAGTGCCTGGGTCCATATATCCGCTTCGGTGTTCGCTCCGCCGACCGAGACCCTTACCTTCTCCAGCTATCGTCTCCGGGGTGCCGGTGCCTATCTTGCCTCCGTGGACAAGGCGCTCGACGCCTGTCCGTCGCTGTCCTTCCTGAACCGATATGGCGACCGAGTGAGAGTAGACAGCGAGCGGGTTGCGGACCACGTAGCTGTGGGCGATGCCTCGGTGAGTTTCCGGATGCACTGGGTCTCGGATGTCGGCGGGTTCAAGACGGACACGTATTCCTTGATCACAACTGTCCGCTCGGGGGAGGCGACCGTTACTGTCGTATCGGACAGCATGGTCGGCAGCCAACTCTCGGCCGTGAAGAAACGTGTGTTTCTCCCGAAGCTGGACCAGCACCTGCTGCAACGCCAAGCCGACGCCCTCCGCGAAGCACAACACAGCTGAGCTCCGAGCGCGTTCAGCTTGTTCTACGACTGGGATCATCAGCCGGCTTGATCAGGGTGCGCTTGTCCGTGCCTGCCCGCCCTAGCACGCCGCGGACTGCAGGCCTTGCTGTCAGGGCACCTTGCCCTCAGTCCGTGATGTCGACGCCGAAGCCACGGGCCAGGGAGGCAAGCCCATAGTCGTATCCCTGGCCTACCGCTCTCGCACGCCAGATGGGTCCTCGCCGGTAGAGCTCGGCGAGGACCAGGCTGCGTTCGGTAGTGGCTGCGTCCAGGGTGGCCTCGGCCACGGCCCTCTCACTGGTGCCGGGGGCAATGGTGATCTCGATAGCCCCGACATCTGCGAAGGTCGCGGAGCCGTCGATTGCAGCAGCAATGACAACCTTGCGGGCCGCGTCCGGCAGCGCAGCCAGGTCCACGGTAATGGCCTGTTCGCAAGGTCCTTCGGTGGCGAGCCGAACGGTGCCGTTAGGGCTCTCGGGGGCTCCATAGAAGACGAAGTCTTCGTCATAGGAGACCTGTTCGTCCTCGTCGACGATGAAGGCGACAACGTCGATCTGGCAGGAGGTCTGATGTCCCCAGCTGGCGGCAACACTCCAACGGGACGGGGGCTTGGAGTGGGGAAGGTCGATGACGCCACCGCGCGGCAGCACCGACACGATCTCTGGCGGCTGGGGCGCCGCCGACTGGCCGAGGGCGGGGGCCGGGGCGGGGGTAAGGCTCTGAAGCCATGAGGCGTCGCGGAGGGGCAGGTTCCGTGCGGTGATGCGGGGCATCCGACGGTCGTTCTCCCCTCCGGGGAGCACGACGGCATCGGTGACGCTGGTGGAGAGGTTTACGGCGACAGAGCCGCCCAGCTCGGCGATCTGTGTGCGGATGAGGGCTGCGTCATCGTGTTGACCGCCGAGTACGAGGAAACGCCGCCCGATGAAAGGCCCCGCAGCGCCCTGGGCGCAGCTGCGAGGCCCTGGAAACGGGGTTCCCTGCGGGTCATGGACTGGCGAAGTCTTGTGCGAGGTACCCGGCAGGACGTCGGCCAGCATCTCGATGAAGGCGGTTTCCGTAGTCATCGGAACGCCGTTCTCCTGCGCAGCTCGTGTCTTGGCGGTGTCGCCGTCTCGCTCGTTGGTCACCACCGCGCTCGTGTGCCGGCTGACCGATCCGACGACGTTGAGGCCTGCGGCGACCGCACGGGCCACCAGTTCCTCGCGGGAGACCCGCGTATCGCCTGTGAAGGCGATCTTCATGCCCTGCATCAGCGGGCCTCCTGCGGGAAGCCGTCCGGGGTTCATGTAGGCGCACGGAGTCTTGGGGACGCGCGGCGGGTAGCCCGAGCCCTGCTTCGGCGGGCAGGGCATCAGCGGCAGTTCCAGACCCAATCCTTCAGCGGCCAGCAGGGAACCGCGCAGCACCCCTGCCAGGACACGGGCATCGTCCAGGGCGTCGTGCGCCTGCTGCTGCCGCACCCCGTAGTGGGCTGCCAGGGTGGCCAGTTTCAGATCATCGGTGGCCGGCGACACCCGACGGTTCAGGGCCAGCGTGCAAAGGCGCTGCGAAACCGGGAGCCAGGAGCGGGCTCGTGCGAACTCGTGCGCCAAGAAGTCGTAGTCGAACTGCGCGTTGTGCGCCACCATGACCCGGCCCGTGAGCAACGCACCGATCTGGTCGGCGACCTCCTCGAAGGCCGGTGCCCCACTCAGGCGCTTCGAAGTGAGACCGTGGATATGTACCGGGCCAGGATCGCAGCCTGGGTCGAGCAGGGTGGAGAACTCCTCGAGCAGCTCTCCTGAACTACTCAACGTCAGCACCGCCACGGATAAAACCCGATGTTGCCAAGGACGCAGTCCCGATGTCTCCACATCCACAACTGCCCACTCGGGCCGTCCTGCGAGTCTGCGAGGCAGGGCGACAGGAGTGGGCAGTAGGTCCATGGCCTCAGCATGGTGCCAGAACCCGTGACCACTCAACCCTCCGCGCATCTCGAGGCATTAGATCCGACCTCGCTCCGGCGTCGGCACCTCCACTCGCACAGGTCGTGCAACGGGATTTCATACTCAGCTCAGTTGGCGGATACGCGCTGTCAGCAGGGCGCAACTGTCTTCGCGCGACAGGGGCTACGAGCATGCGGTGGCGTCTGACCGGGGACCGCGGACGAGGCGGTCGCCGTGCTCGCCGGAGTTCTGGCGGACGCGCTTGCGGAGCGCGACCTGCGAGTGGTGACCGCCGACCTGGAGCCCGAAATGATCCGCACCGACGAACGAATAGGCGAGCAGGCCAGGGCGGCCCCTGGTCAGGCCCCGGGCCTCCAGTCCGGCCGCCGGCCGTTGACGGCCACAACCCGGTCGAGCAGCGGCGCGCTCTCAGGTACCTCGACGACCGGGCCGAACAACCCGCCCCGGCTCTCCTCGTCGCCCGTCGGCTTCATCAGCTCGTACGCCACCTGAAGGCTCGCGTCATCGGGGGAGTACGCCTGCCCCGTGGCGCGAGCCAGGTCCCAGCCGTGGACCACGAGCTCGTTCACGGCGACGCGGCCGGCGATCGCTGCCGGGAGGGTGACGCCCCCCGCCTGGGTATGGCCGTCCCACGCTTCGGGACTGGCCCAGGACTCCACCAGCTCGTCCAGCCGCTGGGGAAGCACGGTGCGCCAGTCGTCGTGCAGGACCGGCAGTACGGAACTGGGGTCGGTGTTCGTCGACGGTCCGAGATCCTTCCGCGCGGCGTCCCGGAAGGCGGTGGCCAGCCCGACGATATGGCCCAGCAGCTCGCGTACGGCGTACTTGGGGCAGGGTGTCGGGTCGGCAAGCCGTGCGTCGTCGACGGCGGCGGTCAGCTGTGCCACGGCTCGGGCGGCGGGGCGGAGGTCGAGGGACGGGATATGCGATGTGTTGTCCATACAGGGGCAGACCGGCCCGGTCGCCGAAACTCATCGCCCAAGGTCTCGACGACCGAGCTCGGCCCGGTGGCGGTCCAGGTCGGATTTTCCGCCACGATCCGACGTGAGGACGCCCTCAGAAAGACGTCTCCCGCACACTGGCCCGGTCCGAGGGCACGGTCGTCGCCGTGATCTCCGAGCGGTGCCGGTCACCCTCGAAAGTCACCGTCAGGGTGTCGGGCGCGCTCTGTGTGGTGCTCGCCGTGAAGCCCTGGTTCGGCACCGCCGAGATGAGGCACACCCCGCCGCTGCCGTAGCGCACGGTGGCCTTCCCGCCCTGGGACGAGATGGTGTGCACACCCGAACCGCCCTGTTCGCATCCCTCGCCGCCCGAGTTCGCCCCGGAGGGCTCCTCGGGAGGCTGAGGAGTCGTGCGGGCCGCGGGGGTTGGCGACGCCGTACGGGGCCTGTCGGTCTTCCGGGGCGGCGTCGGCCTGGGCGCGGAGGGGCTCGGGGTGGGCTTGGGGCTCGGGGACGCGCTGGGGCGCGCAGTCACCGAGGCCTGCGGCGAGGCGGCGGCGAAGTCCGTCGGCGCCGACTTCGCGACCGGCGCCGTCGGTCTGGTCGAACCCACCACGAAATGGACCGTGATCATGACGGCCGTCACGCTGGCTGTCGTGCAGGACAGCCAGATGAGCACGTAGCGCAGGTACCGGGGCACGACACCATCTTGGCGGACCCGCTAACGTGCCTGCTCATGGCCTCCGTACTTGTCGTCGAGGACGACCCAGTCATCCGGGCCGCGCTGATCGATGTCCTCACCGGACACGGATACGCGGTGAAGACCGCTCACCAGGGTTTCGAGGCGCTGCGGCAGATCACCCAGGGCCCGCCCGACATCGTCGTGCTCGACCTCGGGCTGCCCGACCTGGACGGTCTCGACGTGCTGCGGATGATCCGGGGCATCTCGCGCGTACCCGTACTGGTCGCCACGGCCCGCGACGACGACACGGAGATCATCAGGCTCCTCAACGCCGGAGCCGACGACTACATGGTCAAGCCCTTCTCGGGCGGCCAGCTCGCCGCCCGGCTCGCCGCCGTACTGCGGCGGTCCGGGCCGGCGACGGACGACGGCGACCGGCAGCCGGTCCTGCAGGTCGCAGGACTCAGGATCGACCCGCTCGCCCGGACCGCGCATCTCGACGGGGACGAGCTCTCCCTGACCCGGCGGGAGTTCGACCTGCTCGCCTATCTTGCGCAAAACGCCGACCAGGTCATATCCCGCCAGCGCATACTCGCCGAGGTATGGCAGCAGCCGTACCTCGAGGACCAGACGGTCGACGTCCACCTCTCGGCACTGCGCAGGAAGCTGGGTGAAAAGGCCGCGGATCCGCGCTATCTGCACACCGTGCGCGGTATCGGGATCAAACTGGTCGCCTCGCCCTCATGAGACGCGCCCTCGCCGGAATCTCCCTCGCCGCGACGCTGATGGTCGCGCTGTCTTTTCTCATCCCGCTCGCCCTGCTCGTACGCGAACAGGCCCGGGACCGGGTGACCACAGCCGCCGAACAGCGCGCGGCCGCCCTCTCGCCGGTACTCGCCCTGACCACCCGACCCGCCGATGTGCAGCAGGCGGTCTCGGGCCTCGGCTCGGACGACCAGCTCGCCGTACGGCTCCCGGACGGCCGGCTCGTCGGCACGCTGCATGCGCCGAAGGAGGCGCTGGAGCGCGCGGTGGGCAAACGGGAGACGCGGGTGCTCGACACCGCCGACGGATGGGTCTATCTCCAGCCCGTCGTCCTCGCCCAGAACCGGGTGGCGGTCGTGGAGGCGTATGTACCGGCCGGGGACCTGACCCGGGGCGTGTGGGAATCGTGGGGCGTCATGTCGCTGCTCGCGCTCGGCCTCGTGGGCGGCTCGGTACTGGTCGCCGACCGGCTGGGCGCCCGGGTCGTCCGCTCCTCCCGGAGCCTGAAGCGTGCCTCGCTGGCCCTGGGATCGGGAGATCTCGACATACGGGTGGAACCGGACGGTCCGCCGGAGTTGCAGGAGGCAGGCGCCGCGTTCAACACCATGGCCGACCGGGTCGTGGAGCTGCTGGCCATCGAGCGTGAGATGGTCGCGGACCTCTCGCACCGGCTCAGGACCCCGCTGACCGCGCTGTACCTGGAGGCGGACCTGCTGGGCGGTTCACCGGGCGCCCGGCGGATCACGGAGGCCGTCGCGCAGTTGGAGAGCGAACTGGACTCCATCATCACCGCCGCCCGCACCCCGCTGGCCGCCGGCCCGGCGAACGGGACGATTCCGGCACGCCCGAGCGAGGTGACCGAGGTGGTGGCGATGCGGCTCGACTTCTGGTCGGTCCTCGCCACCCAGCAGGACCGGCTGTACGAACGCTCGTTCACGCCGCGCCCGACGCCCGTACGGTTCCCGGAGGACGACCTCGCCGCGGTCGTGGACGCGCTGATCGGGAACGTCTTCCGGCACACTCCGCAGGGCACCGCCTTCGCCGTACGGGTGGAGCGCACCGTTCGGCACGTCGTGCTGACCGTGGAGGACGCGGGCCCCGGCGTTGCCGACCCGGACGCCGCGCTCACCCGGGGCGTCAGCATCGGCGGCTCCACGGGCCTCGGCCTGGACATCGTGGCGCGTGCGGCCCGCGCGGCGGGCGGGGAGCTGGAGATCAGCGGCGCGCCGATGGGCGGGGCCCGGGTGCGGGTGTCGTTCGGGCTGGCGGGCGAGGCGCGGTAGCGGGTCCTACCGGCTTGCGCCGAAGTCCTGTGTCCACCAGGGGCCGCCGTCCCCGAAGTGCACGCCGATGCCTATCTCCTTGAAGGAGCAGTTGAGTATGTTGGCGCGGTGGCCGGGGCTGTGCATCCACGCGTCCATGACGGCGGCCGCGTCGGACTGCCCGCGGGCTATGTTCTCGCCCAGCGTGGACCATTGATACCCGGCGGCCTCGACGCGGCTGGTCATCGTGGACCCGTCGGGCCCGGTGTGGGACATCACGCCGCTGCGGGCCATGACATCGCTGTAGTCGTCCGCGGCCTCGGTCAGCTTCGAGTTCGAGGAGAGCGGCGAGCAACCGGCCGACGCGCGCTCCTTGTTGACGAGCGAGAGGACCTGGGCCTCGGCACCGCTCGAGGACCCCGACCCCGACCCGGACCCGGATCCGCCGGAGGACGAGGTGGATCCGCCACCGCCGGTGGACCCACCCGTACCGCTTCCGCTCTTCGTCGTGACCCTGGGCTTCGGCGCGGCCTTCGGACTCACCGTCCGCTTCGGCTTGGCGGCGGCGGAGAGGGAAGCGGACGGGCTCGGCGATGCGCTCGCCTTCGCGCTCCCCGAAGGGGAGGCAAGCGGCGACGCGCTGCCCGCCGCGACATCGTCATCGCCCGGCCCGGCGAGGTCACCGGCGGCGTTCGTCTCCACCCGGCCTGCCGGTCCGCCGTCGTCCCCGCCGCCCATGGCGAGGGTCACTCCGACACCCGCGGTGACGGTGATCACGCCCAGCGCCAGCGCGGCGCTGCGTGCCCGCAGCCCGCCCTTGGGGCGCGCGTGAGAACGGGAGTTCGAGCCAGCGATTCCTCGGGAACCCATACGTGCAACACCTCGGATGGAAGACGGCTGAGCAAGCGGGATCCCGGCAGACGCAGCCGCGCCCACCGGGATCACGGTGGGGGGTTGACGAGAGCGTAAGCCGGTTCGTGTGCCGAAAGGCCCCAGGGAAGGGCTTCTTCAAGAAGCCATAAGAATGCCATCAGGCTCAGGCAAGGTACGCCGGGCAGGAGGCCGTGCCATGACGGGGCACAACGGCCTTCAGGGGACTTACTGTCGCACGAAGTGCACCTCGCGCAGAGCGTTCGGGCCTCCCCTCCCGCGTGCCTCGCAGCCCGTACGGCGAAGGTTGCCATGGCCGTTCTGTCCGTCCGGATGGCGAAGGTCTTGCCGCAGGGCCGCGGGCTGTGTCATATAGGTCTGGACCATTGCCGTCCTCTGCGGAGGTCCGACCGTGCAACGTCCCCCCACAATCCCCGCGTTGGCCTGTGCCGCCGCTCTCCTGCTGACCGCCTGCGGAGGCGAGGACAAGGACACCGAGAACCCTTCGACCCCCGCCCGCGTGACCGCTCAAGCAGGCAGTGCCACCTCCGTGCACGTCATGTGGGAGCAGGCCACCGACAACAAGGCCGTCATCGGATACGAGGTGTTTCAGCAGGGCACCAGGGTCAAGTCCCTGCCCGCCACCAGGCACATGGTCGACATCGACCGGCTGAGTCCGCAGACCGCCTACAGCTTCACCGTCCGGGCCCGGGACGCGGCGGGCAACCTCTCGACGCCGAGCGCCGCCGTGCCCGTCACCACCCCGGCCCCCACGCCGGAGGACCACCAGGCGCCCTCGCGGCCCCTGAAGCTGCGGGGCCGGGCCGAGGGGAGCCGCGAGGCCGTTCTGTCCTGGGCGCGCGCCGCGGACGACGTCGGCGTTACCTCGTACGACATCTACCAGGAGGATTCGCGCATCCACAGCGTGAGCGGCACCGAGACCACCGCCCGTGTCACCGGCCTGCGGCCCGGCACCGTTTACACCTTCACCGTGCGGGCACGTGACGCCGCCGAGAAATCCTCACCGGACAGCAACGCCGTGGACCTCACCACCGCGTCGGCACCCGGGAAGGGGCCCAGCACGGCCCCCACCGATCTCAAGGCGACCACCCGCAAGGGGAACGTCGATCTGAGCTGGACGCCGCCGCCGACGGGCGGACCGGTCAAGGAGCATCAGCTGTTCCTGAACGGGAAGTTGGCCACCACCATCGTCTGGGGTGCCGCGCCACCGACCGGGAAGGCGACGTACACCTTCATGGTCACGGACAAGCCCGGCACTCGTTACAGCGTCAAGCTCCGGGCCAAGCTGCCCGACGGGAAGTGGGGTGACTTCTCGGCGCAGCGCACGGTCGTGGTCCGCTAGACCTGCGCGGCGAACTCCACGAATGCCGCCCAGCCCCGTGAAGCCACGCGCAGGGTCGGCCCCGCGTTGTCCTTCGAGTCGCGGATGTGGATGGTGCCGGTGCGGGCCGCGACCTCAACGCACTCGCCGCCCGATCCCGTGCTGTAGCTGCTCTTGAACCAGGCCGACTCGGGCACAGCCTGTGCGGGCTCTTCGACGTTCATGCCTCTCCCAGCAACTTCTCGACGAGTTCCAGCGATTCACGTGGAGTGAGCGCCTGCGCCCGGAGGATCCCGTACTGCTCCTCGATCTCCCGGACCGACGGCCGATCCGTGTAGAGGCGGCTGTCCTTGTACGCCTCCACGTACGCGATCCTCTGTCCTTCCCTCGTCTCGATCAAGGTGAAGGGGCCTTCGAGTCCAGCATGCTCCTCGCGCTCGATCGGCATCACCTGGATTTCGACGTTGCGACGATGTCCGTGCAACAGGATCTGCTCCAGTTGCCCCCTCATCACAGCACGTCCTCCCAGAGGGCGGCGCAGCACGAACTCCTCGATGACGAAACTGATTGTGGGCATCGGCATGCGGGAGAAGGTCTCCTGACGGGCCAGTCGTGCGGCGACCCGCTGACCGACGGTGTCCTCGTTGAGCAGCGGCCGCCACATTGTGAACACGGCCCGTGCGTAGTCCTCAGTCTGCAAGAGCCCGGGTACGGCCTTGGTCGCGTACACATGCAGTGCTACCGCCTGCGCCTCCAACCGCGCCGCGTCCCGGAAGAACGCCGGATACTGCGCCCTCGCCACCTCCTCCTTGCTCGCGCGCAGTAACCCGCCCGCGTCCAGTACCTCGTCCGCCTTGTCGATGAACATCGGTGGCGGAATCCGACGTCCCTGCTCGAACGAGGCGATCGTCGACGCCGAGTACCCGGTCATCGACCCGAACTCCGGCCGTTCCAGCCCCGCGCGTACCCGGCTCAGCTTCAACTGCTGCCCGAAGACGTGCAGGATGCCCGACCCCGTCTCGTACTCGTGCTCCGGCTGCGGCTGATCGCCCATGCCCCCGCACCTCCCGCGTACATCCCTAACCGGGACGCGTACACCCCGTACCCGTCAGCGCGTCCCTCCTGGTCAACGCTACGCACGCACCGCCAGCGTTTTCCTCATGAACCGAGCAATTACCCCTCACGTGGCACCCCAGCAACAGCCAGCCCCCGCCCACGAGTTCTCGATGCAGTTCACCTCCACCCCGCGCGGTGCCCGCCTCGCCCGCCGGCTCGTCTCGCACCGGCTCCACGACTGGGGTTATCCGTACGACTCCACCCCCAACGAGACGCTCACCCTCGTCGCCGCCGAGCTCACCGCGAACGCCGTGCGCCACGGACACGTCACCGGCCGGGACTTCCACCTCCGCCTCACCGCAACCGCCACCGCCCTCCGGATCGAGGTCGCCGACACCCGTAACGAGCGACGTCCTTCAGCCGGTGAACTCACCGCCCCACCCACCGACGCAGAATCGGGACGAGGCCTGTACCTCGTCGCCCAGCTCGCCGACCAATGGGGCGTCGCACCCCGCGCGGGCGCCCCCGGAAAGCATGTGTGGGCGGAGCTGCGCCTACCGCAATGATCTTCCGCCCGCGGCCTCAGGCGACGGGCGGGACGGACGCGTGGCGCGTCTGCTGGATCAGCACCGTGGTAGCTCGTTCCAGGAGTTCGCAGAGTGCGGTGTGTTCGGAGGGCGTGAACGCATCGGTGAGTGCGCGCTCAAGGATGATCACCTCCTGGAAGGCGCCGTCCAGGAGAGCCCGGCCCTCATCGGTGAGGGTGGCGATCTGCACCTTGGCGTGCACCGGGGACGTCTGGCGGCGGATGAGCTCCTTGGTCTCCATGTTGGTCAGCACGCTGCTCATGCTCTGCTGGGTCACCCCGCAGGAGCGGGCCAGTTGAGAGCCGGACATGCCGCCCTCGCGCGAGAGGACCAGCAGCACGGTGTACTGCGTCATGGTCAGCCCGTAGGCGCGCAACACCGCCTCGTGATGCGCCATCAGCGCCTGCTCCGACCGCCTGATCCGGGTGCAGAGGTCATCCTCGACCGGGGCTTCCACCATGTACTCCCACTCCATTGACAGGTTCATGGGTTGACTCAGGAACCTGATACACCTACGGTCCTATAACTGTAAGGATACTGACTCAACACAGGGGGCTGTAATCATGAAGGCCGTTCTTCTCGACACCGAGGACCACTACGGCATCGCCGAACTCGACGAGCCCACCCCGGGCCCCGGTCAGGTGGCGATCCGCGTCGCCTACGCCGGGATCCAGTGGGGCGACACCATGGTCCGGGACGGCCACTTCCCCGTGCCGCGCCCCTTCGTCCCCGGCTTCGAAGCGACCGGGCACATCGTCGCGGTCGGCGAGGGCATCGACCCAGGCCGTATCGGTGAGCCCGTCGCCGCGCTGACCACCGCGGGCGCCTGCGCCGAGGTGGCCGTGGCGCCCGCCGTGCTCGCGCTGGGCATCGGCGACATGCCGCTGCGGACGGCCGCAGGTCTTGGCTGGGGCGCACCGACCGCCTATGACCTGATCAACACCACCTCGCGTGTCCGGCCCGGCGAGAGCGTGCTGGTCCACGCCGCCGCCGGCTCGGTCGGCACGCTGGCCGCCCAGTTCGCCCGACTGGCCGGAGCCGGTCGGATCGTCGGAGTGGCCGGCAGCGCCGCCAGGGCCGACTACGCCGCCCAGTTCGGCTACGACGAGGTCTTGCTGCGCGGGGAGTTCCCGGCCGCACTAGGCGACGAGAAGTTCGACGTGATCCTCGACCCGGTCGGCGGCTCGACCCGTCAGGCCGGCGTGGAGCAGCTCGCAGCCCACGGCCGACTGGCGGCGTACGGCAACCTCAGCACCTACGAACCCGTCCTGGCCAACACCAACGACCTCCTCATGCAGGGCAAATCCCTCATGACCTACAACAGCAACCTGCTCAGCCAGACCCACCCGGAGCGACTCGCCGACAGCGCCAGCCGCGCACTCGGCCTCGTCGCCGATGGTCACGTGCGCGTGGACATCACCGCCGAATACGACCTGACAGACGTGGCCATTGCCGTACAGCGGCTCGCCGACGGTTCCACCCAGGGCAAGAGCATCCTCCGGGTCGCCTGACAGGGCGCTCGAAGAGATTGACAGGTGGTTCCCTCCGTGCGGGCAGCACTCCGCCCCCGGCCGCTGTGCGGTGTGCCGGGGGCGGCGCGGGAACAGTAACGGCAGCGGTCAGCCGACCAGTTGCTCGTACGCCGACAGTGTGAGGAAGTCCTCGTAGTTCTCGTCCAGTGCCACCTTCAGCAACAGATCGTGCGCCTGCTGCCAGTTGCCCGCCGTGAACGCCTCCTCGCCGATCTCCTCGCGGATTGCCGCCAGTTCCTCAGCCGCGACCTTGCGAGCCAGGTCCGCGGTGGCGAGCTCGCCGTTCTCGAAGACGACTCCCGCGTTGATCCACTGCCAGATCTGGGAGCGGGAGATCTCCGCGGTCGCCGCGTCCTCCATCAGGTTGAAGATCGCGACGGCGCCGAGGCCGCGCAGCCATGCCTCGATGTAGCGGATGCCGACCTGGACGGCGTTGCGCAGGCCCTCGTACGTCGGCTTCGCGTCCAGTGAGTCGATGGCGATCAGATCGCCGGCCGCCACCGAGACGTCCTCGCGGAGGCGGTCCTTCTGGTTGGGCTTGGAACCCAGCACCGCGTCGAACGAAGCCATGGCGATCGGGACCAGGTCCGGGTGCGCGACCCAGGAGCCGTCGAAGCCGTCGCCCGCCTCGCGGTCCTTGTCGGCCTTGACCTTCTCGAACGCGACCTTGTTGACCGCGGCGTCGCGCCGGGAGGGGATGAAGGCCGCCATGCCGCCGATGGCGTGCGCGCCGCGCTTGTGGCACGTGCGGACCAGGAGTTCGGTGTAGGCGCGCATGAAGGGCGCGGTCATCGTCACCGCGTTGCGGTCCGGGAGCACGAATTTCCCGCCGCCGTCACGGAAGTTCTTGACGATCGAGAAGAGATAGTCCCAGCGGCCGGCGTTCAGCCCGGCCGCGTGGTCGCGCAGCTCGTAGAGGATCTCCTCCATCTCGTACGCCGCCGTGATCGTCTCGATCAGGACGGTCGCGCGGACGGTGCCTTGCGGGATGCCGATGTAGTCCTGGGCGAAGACGAAGATGTCGTTCCAGAGGCGGGCCTCAAGGTGCGACTCCGTCTTCGGGAGGTAGAAGTACGGGCCCTTGCCGAGGTCGATGAGCCGCTTGGCGTTGTGGAAGAAGTACAGGCCGAAGTCGACCAGCGCACCCGGCACCGGGCGGCCGTCGAACTGCAGGTGGCGCTCCTCCAGGTGCCAGCCGCGTGGGCGCATCACGACGGTCGCGAGTTCGTCGGCGGACTTCAGGGCGTACGACTTCCCGGACTTCGGGTCGGTGAAGTCGATCCGGCGCTCATAGGCGTCGATCAGATTGAGCTGGCCGAGGACGACATTCTCCCAGGTGGGAGCGGATGCGTCCTCGAAGTCGGCGAGCCAGACCTTCGCGCCCGAGTTCAGGGCGTTGATGGTCATCTTGCGGTCGGTGGGTCCGGTGATCTCCACCCTGCGGTCGTTGAGGGCCGCGGGGGCCGGAGCGACCTTCCAGGAGTCGTCCGCGCGGATGGCGGCGGTCTCCGGGAGGAAGTCCAGCGCGGAGGTGCGGGCGATCTCGGCGCGGCGCTCGGAGCGACGGGCAAGAAGCTCGTCACGGCGCGGTGTGAACCGCTGGTGCAGCTCGGCCACAAAGGCGAGGGCCGCGTCGGTCAGGACCTCTTCCTGCCGCGGCAGGGGCTCGGCTTCGACGATGGCCAGCGGGGACGGCGCTGGTGCGGACATGAGCTGTCACTTCCTTCAGCGGGCGGTGCCTGGCGGCCGCCGGCATCACAGATACGGCACTCGGTGCCGCAGGTGCCGAGATGCGGTCGCGGGCGCCGTCTGGGGATCGGGCGCTTCTGACCAGTGGATAGTAGTTTCCTCATGGTGGAAGTTCAATGGTTTGTTGATGTCGAGATTCTCCGGGTCGACACACCATGGCTCTGAGTGCCACGCCGTTCACTCAAGGTGCGCCAGATCCTCAGCGGTGTCGATGTCGTACGCCTCGGCGATGTCGCCGCACTCGATCAGAGTCAGCGAGGACTCGTGCTCCTTCAGATACGCGCGCGCCCCGCGGTCGCCGACCGCGCTCGCCACGATCGCCGTCCAGTGGTCCGCGCCGAAGAGGACAGGATGGCCGCGCTCACCTCCGTACGCGGCGGCCAGGAGCGAATCCCGGGAGCGGTACGCGGCCCTGATGCGGGAGACCGCCGGTGCGCCGATCCCCGGCTGGTCGACGAGAGAGACCAGCGCGGCGTCCGCGTCCGTGGCGGCCAGGGACTCAAGACCCGCGCGCAGTGAGGAGCCCATGCCCTCCTGCCAGCCAGGGTTGTCGACCAGTACGCAGCCGGACAGTTCTGCCTCCGCGCGTACCCGGTCGGCCGCGGCGCCCAGCACCACATGCACCGGGGCGCAGCCGGCCTCGCGCAGGACGCGCACCGCGTGTTCGACCAGCGGCCGGCCACGGTGCGTCAACAGGGCCTTCGGGCGACCGCCGAGGCGGCGTCCGCCGCCCGCCGCGAGCAGCAGTCCGGCGACAATCGGTTCCTTCGGTGGTTGTGCCATAAGGACTCCTTACCTCAAATCCGGTCGAAGCGCTGCGCCGTCCGGGAGTCGTCCGCACGGCTCTGCAACCGCCCGGCGCATGCCCGTCGTCCGACGTGGAGAGCGGGTCGCGACCTTGGATAAGGTGCTTCTCCGATACTGAAGTTGGCTATGGGGGACGAGAGTCGATGAGTGGGCGCGCACACGAGGGAACGGTCTTCCAGCCGCTGGGCGAAGAGGATCCGCAACACGTCGCCGGATACAAGATTGCCGCTCGGCTCGGCGCCGGTGGCATGGGCAAGGTCTATCTGTCGTACACGCCCGGCGGCCGTGCCGTCGCCATCAAGGTGATCAGGCCCGACTTCGCCCAGGACGCCGAATTCCGCCGCCGTTTCGCGCAGGAGGTGCAGGCCGCGCAGCGTGTGCAGGGCCTGTACACCGCGCCGGTCATCGACGCCGATGCGGAGGCCCAGCAGCCCTGGCTCGCCACGGCCTACGTCCCCGGGCCCTCACTCGCCGACGCGGTCAGCCAGCACGGCAAGCTGCCGGTGGAGACAGTGCTGCTGCTGGTCGCCGGGATCGCCGAGGCGCTGCATGTCATCCACGGCGCAGGCATCGTCCACCGCGACCTCAAGCCGGCCAACGTGCTGCTCGCCTCGGACGGGCCGCGCGTCATCGACTTCGGCATCGCCCGCGCCGCCGACGCCACTTCGCTCACCAGCAGCGGCGTCACCATCGGCACGCCGTCCTTCATGGCCCCGGAGCAGGCGGCCGGCAGCCAGGTCACCCCGGCCACCGACATCTTCGCGCTCGGCCAGGTGGCGGCGTACGCGGCCACCGGCCGGGCTGCCTTCGGTGAGGGCACCTCGCACGGCGTGCTCTACCGGATCGTGCACGAGGAGCCAGATCTCGCGGAACTGCCGGAGCAGCTGCGTGAGTTGGTGACCCGCTGTCTCACGAAGGAGCCGGAGGGCCGGCCGTCGGTCGCCGAGCTGCTTGCCATCTGCCAGGCAGCCAACGGGGAAACGGTGCTGCGGCGGCCGGAGGAGTGGCTGCCGGGTGCGGTCGCCGCGGAGATCACCACGCGCAACGCGGCCCCGGCGCCGCCCGTGACGCCGCCGGCCGGACAGGCCCCGGCTCCGGTGCAGCCTCCGCACCACCCGCCCACGCAGGCCGCTCCTCAGGCTCCCGTGCAGCCGCCGCACTACGCGCCCACGCAGACCGCCGGCCAAGCCCAGATGCACGCGCCCGCGCCGGTTCCGCCGCCCACCGCGGTCTCCGGACCGGCGACTCCGCCGCCCGGCTTCGGACCGTCGGCCCAGACACCGACGTACGCCTACCCGCACCCGCAGGCGGCCCCGCAGCAGCATCCGTACACCCATCCGGTGCAGCCGTATACCGGCGCCACACCCACAGCGCCGACGAAGAAGAAGGGACGCAATCTGGCCATCGCCGTCGTCGCCACGCTGGCGTTCGGCGCACTGGCGGGAGGCGGCGTGTACTTCGCGCTGGCCGACAAGGACGACGAGAAAAGCAATCAGTCGCAGGGCCAGGACAAGGCCGACAGCTCGAAGGACAGCGCTCAGGACCCGGCCGCCACGGGCAGCCCGGGGAGCAACCAGTCCTCCAAGCCCGCCGAACCGGTCGCGGACCCGACGCCCAAGACGTACAACGGTCTCAACGTCACGGACGATTACGGCATCAACCTCGGCGACGAGCCGGTCAAGCCGATTTCGAGCGAATCCAGCACCGGCGACCTTGAGCACGAGTACTACCTCGGCACGATCGAGGCCCGGAACGGAAAGCTGATCCTGCTGCGCCCCGGCCAGAACGCCGACTTGGAGACCTGCCGAACCGAGACACGGTTCGCCACTGTGCTCAAGGTCGAAAACCTGTCGAAGGGCGCGAAGTTCTGTGTACTGAGCGAAACGGGGAACGTGGGCGTGGTGACCTTTCAGGGAAGGTCGCCCGAATCGGACCCCAGTCACTACATCACCCTGGACGTGACGGTCTGGCGCGGCGCCATCGACTCCGTACAGCCGTCGTCCTGAATTCGGTACGCGGAGTGGCGCGCACCGCGTCGGATGGCGTTAACTTGCCCGCGACCCAGGGCTGCTGACGATCGCCGTGGGTCGTCGGGCCGGCACAACGGTGTGCGAGGGGAAGAGGCTTTGTTGCGGAGCGTGGGGCAGACGCGGGTGACAGAGAGCGGCGAGGACCCTAGGGCGACGGAGCTGCGCACGGCCGTCTCCCGGCTCCGCCGCGAACTGGCCGGCCACCCGGCGGAGTTCCCCGACCGGGGCATCGCCGAGGACGAACTGGCCGTACTGGCCGCGATGGTGGCCGGCGGAGACCCTGAGATCCCGCGGATGCGGCGCTCGTTGCTGCTGATTGCCGGGGCGATCGGCTCGGTGAGTGCGTTGGCGCCTGCGCTGATGGGGGTACGGAACGCGGTGGATCTGTTCGGGGAAGTGCCGCCGCGGGTCTGAAGGCGCGGGGGAGCATTTCCCCTACCCGCCCTCCCGCAGAGCTTCGCCTGGGAGGTACCCCCATCCCGAAATCAGGGGCAAGCCCCCGGACCCCCGGTCGAAGCCGGGGCTGCGCCCGGGTCCCCGCGTGCCGGCTTCGCGGCGCGGACGGGCTGAAATTCAGCCCGTCCGGCGATTGAGGACTGGGGCGCCACGCCCGCAGGGCGTGGGGCGGGGCCGGGCGGAGCCCCGGGTGTCAGCCTTGCGCGGACGTGTTCGCCAGCGCCGCCGAGAGGTCCTTGGCGACTTCCTGCAGGACCGGAACGATCTTCTCGGTGGCCGCCTCGGTGACCCGGCCCGCCGGGCCCGAGATCGACACTGCCGCCGCCGTGGGGGAGTTGGGCACCGAGACCGCGAGGCAGCGGACCCCTATCTCCTGCTCGTTGTCGTCCACCGCGTACCCGGCGCGCCGCACCTGCTCCAGCGCCTCCAGGAAGCCCTCGGGCGTCGTGATCGTCTTCTCGGTGGCCGCGGGCATACCGGTCCTGGCCAGCAGTGCCCGCACCTCCTCCGGCGGGGTGTGCGCGAGCAGCGCCTTGCCCACGCCGGTGGAGTGCGGCAGGACCCGTCGGCCGACCTCGGTGAACATGCGCATGGAGTGCTTGGAGGGCACCTGTGCCACGTACACGATCTCGTCGCCGTCGAGCAGCGCCATGTTCGCCGTCTCGCCGGTCTCCTCGACCAGGCGGGCCAGATAGGGGCGGGCCCAGGTGCCGAGCAGCCGGGATGCGGACTCGCCGAGGCGGATCAGACGGGGGCCGAGGGCATAGCGGCGATTGGGCTGCTGGCGTACGTAACCGCAGGCCACGAGCGTGCGCATCAGGCGGTGGATCGTGGGCAGCGGCAGACCGCTGCTGACGGAGAGTTCGCTGAGCCCGACCTCGCCGCCGGCGTCGGCCATTCTCTCGAGCAGGTCGAAGGCGCGCTCCAGGGACTGCACGCCACCGCTGGATGCGGTCTTGGCGGCGTCGGTGGCGCTGGCGCTGGACGTCGGCACGTCAACGGTCCTTTCGGGCAGGCAGACAAGTGAGCAGCCTACCGGGCGACTGCGCCCGGCACACCGCACTCGGCACGGCGTCTTTGCCGGTCAGGGGGTGTTTGTCCCTGTGTTGGCGGTCATCTCCGGCGATCTCTCGGTGCTCGCCTCGGCGAGGACTACGTTCTGCTTTGTGAAAGTCTACTTTCACTACGCGGAAATATCTAGCCAGGGTTCGACCTTGCCCTGCCCGCCGGGGCGGGTCTTGACGGACCGGACTCCGGAGTGAAGACTCCTTCAACAGTTCGTTGAATTTCGCTGTACGTGACGGAAGTGAGGGGCACGGGTGTCCAATGTGGACGTGAACCTGGTACTGCGCTCGACTCGCGTGGTCACCCCGGAAGGGACGCGCGCCGCATCGGTCGCCGTCGCCGCCGGGAAGATCGCGTCGGTGCTGCCGTACGACGCCGAGCGGCCGGCCGGAGCCCGGCTGGAGGACTTCGGGGACGATGTCGTACTCCCCGGTCTCGTCGACACCCATGTCCATGTGAACGACCCCGGCCGCACCGAATGGGAGGGCTTCTGGACCGCCACTCGCGCGGCCGCCGCCGGTGGCATCACCACCCTGCTGGACATGCCCCTCAACTCCCTCCCGCCGACCACCACCGTCGGCAACCTCGCCACCAAGCAGGACGTGGCCCGCAGCAAGGCGCACATCGACGTCGGCTTCTGGGGCGGAGCCGTCCCGTCCAATGTGAAGGACCTGCGGCCGCTGTACGACGCCGGAGTCTTCGGCTTCAAGTGCTTCCTCTCGCCGTCCGGCGTCGAGGAGTTCCCCGAGCTCGACCAGGACCAGCTGGCCCGGTCGATGGCTGAGATCGCCGGCTTCGGCGGACTGCTGATCGTGCACGCCGAGGACCCGCACCAGCTGGCCGCCGCGCCTCAGCAGCCCGGTCCCCGGTACGCGAACTTCCTCGCCTCCCGGCCGCGCGACGCCGAGAACACCGCGATCGAGAGCCTGATCGCGCACGCCCGCCGCCTCAATGCCCGTGTGCACGTACTGCATCTTTCATCCTCCGACGCGCTGCCGCTGATCGCGGCCGCCAAGCGGGAGGGCGTCAGGATCTCCGTCGAGTCCTCTCCGCACTTCCTCACTCTCACGGCCGAGGAAGTCCCGGACGGGGCAACCGAGTTCAAGTGCTGCCCGCCGATCCGTGAGGCGTCCAACCAGGACGCCCTGTGGGAGGGACTGGCCGACGGGACGATCGACTGCATCGTCTCCGACCACTCGCCCTGCACCACCGACCTCAAGACCCCGGACTTCGCCTCCGCCTGGGGTGGCATCTCCTCCCTCCAGCTGGGCCTCCCGGCGATCTGGACCGAGGCCCGTGAGCGTGGCCACACCCTCGAGGACGTCGTCCGCTGGATGTCCGAGGCCCCCGCCAGGCTCGCGGGACTGAGCCAGAAGGGTGCGATCGAGGCGGGCCGCGACGCAGACTTCGCCGTCCTCGCGCCCGACGAGACCTTCACCGTCGACCCGGCCGAGCTCCACCACCGCAACCAGGTGACGGCATACGCGGGCAAGACCCTGCGCGGAGTCGTCAGGTCGACCTGGCTGCGCGGCGAACGCATCGTGGAGAACGGCACCCTGGCCGAGCCGACCGGCCGACTGCTCGAAAGGAACAACTGATCGTGTCCATCCCTTCCTTCACCGGTGACGCCAGCCCGTTCGGCGGCGGCGACCCGTATGCCGACTACCGCACGGCCGAGTTTCCGTTCGAGCACCACGCAGACCTGGCCGACCGGCGGCTCGGCGCGGGCGTGATCGCCGCCAACGACGAGTTCTTCGCTGAGCGCGAGAACCTGCTGAAGCCTCAGGCCGCGGAGTTCGACCCGGAACACTTCGGCCACAAGGGCAAGATCATGGACGGCTGGGAGACCCGCCGTCGCCGTGGCGTGAGCGCCGCACAGCCGCACCCGACCGACGACGACCACGACTGGGCTCTCGTACGGCTCGGCGCGCCCGGCGTCGTACGCGGCATCGTCGTCGACACCGCCCACTTCCGCGGCAACTACCCGCAGGCGGTCTCCATCGAGGCCACCGCCGTCGCCGGTTCTCCCTCGCCCGAGGATCTGCTCGCCGACGACGTGAAGTGGGTGACGCTCGTCCCGCGTACGGCCATCGGCGGCCATGCGGCGAACGGCTTCGCGGTCGACGTGGAGCAGCGCTTCACACATCTGCGCGTCAACCAGCACCCCGACGGCGGCATCGCCCGGCTGCGGGTCTACGGCGAGGTCGCACCCGATCCGGCGTGGCTCGGCGCCCTCGGCACCTTCGACCTCGTCGCGCTGGAGAACGGCGGCCGGGTCGAGGACGCGTCCGACCGCTTCTACTCCCCGGCCACCAACACCATCCAGCCTGGCCGCTCCCGCAAGATGGACGACGGCTGGGAGACCCGCCGGCGCCGGGACAAGGGCAACGACTGGATCCGCTACCAGCTGGTGGCGCAGTCCGAGATCCGTGCGGTGGAGATCGACACGGCGTATCTGAAGGGCAACAGCGCGGGCTGGGCGGCGGTTTCGCTCCGCGACGGTGAGAGCGGGGAGTGGGCGGAGATCCTTCCGCGGACCCGTCTGCAGCCGGACACGAATCACCGTTTCGTGCCGGCTGCCCCTGTGGTCGGCACGCATGTGCGGGTGGACATCTACCCGGACGGCGGCATTTCGCGCCTGCGGCTGTTCGGCTCGCTGACGGCGGACGGCGCGGCGGGTCTGCGGGCGCGGCACCAGGAACTGGGCGGCTGACCCGGGGCTCCGCGCCCGTGATGTACGCAGCCTCGTCACTCGCCGAGTACGCGCCGGTCGACGGGGCGGCGCCGGCCCGTGAGCTGTCCGAGCTCGAGGAAACCGGCCCTGCCTCCTCGGCGCGGGCGGCAAAGGGACGTTGAATGTCGATGAATTCCCGGCGTGAGGGGGGTCTCAGTTGATGACCGGAACACCGCAACCCAAGGAATCCACGAAATCCCCGGAATCCCCGAAAGAGGCATCGCCATGGCACAGCTCTCGATCACCACTTTCGTCACCCTCGACGGAGTGATGCAGGCCCCCGGCGGACCGAACGAGGACACAAGCGGCGGCTTCGGCCTGGGCGGCTGGTCCGTCCCGTACGGGGACGACGACTTCGGCCGTTTCATGACCGAGGTCTTCGAACGGGCCGGTGCCTTTCTGCTCGGCCGCCGTACGTACGAGATCTTCGCCGGCTACTGGCCCAAGGTGACCGACCCCGACGACCCGATCGCGTCGCGGCTCAACTCCCTTCCGAAGTACGTCGCGTCGAACAAACTCAAGAAGGCCGACTGGGAAGGAAGCACCGTCATCGACGGCGACCTCGCCGAGGAGATCACCGCGCTGAAGGAGCGCACGAACGGCGAGCTCCAGGTCCATGGCAGCGGCGCCCTGGCCCACTTCCTCATGGCGCACGACCTGATCGACATTTACAACCTGCTCATCTTTCCGGTCGTCCTGGGCACGGGCCGCCGCCTCTTCGCGAGCGGCGCGGTCCCGACCGCCTTCCGGCACACCTCGGCCCGCACCACGCCCGCCGGTGTGGCCATCCACACGTACGAGTTGGCAGGCCGTCCCGAGTACGGCACCTACGAGGCCGAATAACGAAAGGGCGTACGGCGGCGGCGCAGCAGGTGCGCGGCCGGGCGCGACCGGCCGGAACTGCTCGGGGTTCTCGGTCTGCCTCAGGCCTTCCGGAGTTGGTCCGCGATCATCAGCACCGCGAAGCCGACCACCGCGATCACGATGTTCGCGAAGAGCTCCCGGCCGTGCAGAAAGCCGAGGTACTCCGTGAACCAGCGCGTGAAGCCGATGAAGCGGAACCAGCCGGTCAGCTCGTGCAGCACGCCGCAGCCGCCCACCACCAGCAGCACCGTGCCGACGCCCTCGAGAATCTTCTTCATGCGCCGATCGTCGTCGGGTCCGCCGCGGCTCCGCGTCCGACCTCGGGATGCGCCGCTGCTCCGAAGGTCTCGGGCCGCGCGACTTTGGTAGCTTCCCGCCGCCGAAGTGGGGTCCCACGCCGCTCACCTGCGTAAATTTGTCGATATGACGCGTACGGAGTACCCCTGGCTGCTGCCGTCGGCCATGGCCGAGTCCCTTGACCCGGACCTCCCGGGCGACCGGGCAAAGGCCGGGCGGCCGCGGCGGACCGTGCGTGACTGGGTCGTCGACACCCTCGCCTTCCTCATCGCCGCGCTCATCGGGCTGCTCACCTCGGAGGCGAGCGCGCAGGCGGGCAACTCCGAACTCGTCGTCTTCGCCGACCAGCTGGTGGGCGCGGCCGCCTGCTGCGCGCTGTGGGCGCGGCGGCGCGTACCCCTCGGGCTCGCGATCGGCCTGATCGTCGTGAGCGTGGTGGATCCGGTCGCCGCGGGTGCGCTTCTGGTGAGCCTGTTCAGCCTCGCCGTACACCGCCCCTTCAAGCCCGTCGCGATCGTCGGTGCCCTTGCCATCGGAGGTTCGGCCGCACAGGCCGCCATCCGTCCCGACCCGGGCATGTCCTTCCTGGCGTCGGTCGTCACCGGGCTCATCCTGATCCTGCTGGTCATCGGCTGGGGCATGCTCGTACGAGCCCGCCGCCAGCTCTTCATCGCGCTCCGCGAGCGCGCCCTGCGGGCCGAGACGGAGGCGGAGCTCCGCGCCGAACAGGCCCAGCGGCTGGCCCGCGAGGCCATCGCCCGGGAGATGCACGATGTGCTCGCCCATCGGCTGACCCTGCTCAGCGTGCATGCGGGCGCCCTCGAATTCCGGCCGGACGCGCCCCCGGCACAGGTCGCAAGGGCCGCCGGAGTGATCCGCGACAGTGCGCACGACGCACTGGAGGATCTGCGCGAGATCATCGGCGTGCTGCGTGCACCGGGCGACTCCGACGGGCCCGACCGGCCGCAGCCCACCCTCGCGAGCCTCGACGCACTGGTCGCCGAGTCCCGGGAGGCAGGCATGAAGGTCACCCTCGACAACCGCCTCACCGACCCGGCCGCCGTCCCCGCCGCCACCGGACGCACCGTCTACCGCATCGCGCAGGAGGGCCTGACCAACGCCCGTAAACACGCGCCCGGTACGGAAGTCACGGTCGTCGTCACAGGCGGCCCCGGCAGCGGCCTCACCGTCGAGGTCGACAACCCCGCCCCGCTCGGCGAGGTCGAGAAGGTCCCCGGCTCCGGACAGGGGCTGATCGGCCTCACCGAACGCGCCACGCTCGCCGGCGGCAGGCTGGACCATCGAGCGACGGACGACGGCGGATTCCACGTCCGGGCCTGGCTACCGTGGGCCGCATGACTATCCGGTTGCTCGTCGTCGATGACGACCCCCTCGTACGGGCTGGGCTCTCCTTCATGCTCGGCGGGGCCGACGACCTCGAAATCGTGGGGGAGGGGGCCGACGGCTCCGAGGCCGCCGAGCTCGTCGACAGACTCGCGCCCGATGTGGTGCTGATGGACATCCGGATGCCGACGATGGACGGCCTCACCGCCACCGAGCTGCTGCGCGCACGCCAGGACGCCCCCGAAGTCGTCGTCCTCACCACCTTCCACGCCGACGAACAGGTGCTGCGGGCGCTGCGCGCGGGCGCCGCCGGATTCGTACTGAAGGACACCCCGCCCGCCGAGATCGTCGCCGCGGTACGACGCGTCGCGGCGGGCGATCCGGTGCTCTCCCCGGCCGTCACCCGACAGTTGATGACCCATGTCGCCGACCGCACCCCCGGTACCCGCCGCAGCACGGCGGCGGAGCGGCTCAGCTCGCTCGCCGAGCGCGAGCGGGAGGTGGCGGTCGCCGTCGGCCGCGGTCAGTCCAACGCCGAGATCGCCGCGACCCTCTATATGAGCGTGCCGACCGTCAAGACGCATGTCTCCCGGATTCTGGCAAAACTGGACCTCAACAACCGTGTCCAGATCGCACTGTTGGCACATGACGCCGGCCTGCTCGACGAGGAGGAACAGCCGTAGGCTGACGCGATGCGACTTGATCTCGAAGCGGCCCGGAAGGTACTCGACAGCCAGCCTTTCAGCAGACTGCTCAAAGCGCGGATCACCGCCTTCGGCGACGGCGAGGCCACGCTCGAGGTCGACATCCGGGAGGAGCTGCACCAGCAGAACGGCTATCTGCACGGGGGAGTCCTCGCCTACGCGGCCGACAACTCGATCACCTTCGCCGCCGGTACGACGCTCGGGGCCGCGGTGCTGACCAGCGGCTTCTCCGTGCAGTACCTCCGTCCCGCCACTGGAGTGAAACTGGTCGCCCGCGCCGCCGCCGTGCACACGGGCCGCCGGCAGGCCGTCGTCCGCTGCGACCTGTTCGCGGTGAAGGCGGACGGCGAAGAGACGCTCTGTGCCGTCGCGCAGGGCACCGTACTGTCCGCGCAACAGTCCTGAGAAGGAGACCGTGCCGTGACCACCGAAGCAGCGATCGTGGATCTCGCCGCGCTCGGCGAGGACTTCACTCGCGATCCCTATCCCCTCTACGCCGAGTTACGCGCCAGGGGACCGCTCCACCGCATACGCATGCCCGAAGGCCCCGAGGCCTGGCTGGTCGTCGGACACGAGGCGGGCCGGGCCGCGCTCGCCGATCCGCGGCTGTCCAAGGACTGGCGCAATGTCTCGCCGGAGCTCGGCATCGGCCGGCTCGCCCCCGGCCTCACCATGCTCAGCTCCGACCCGCCCCTGCACCCGCGGCTGCGCAAGCTGGTGGCGCGGGAGTTCACGATGCGGCGCGTGCAGCAACTCGCCCCGCGCGTCCAGCAGATCACCGACCGGCTGCTGGACGAGATGCTGCCGGCCGGGCAGGCGGACCTTGTCGACGCGCTCTCCTTCCCGCTGCCCATCGCCGTCATCTGCGAACTGCTCGGAGTGCCCTTCCTCGACCAGGACGCCTTCCGCGTCTGGTCGAACACGGCGCTCGGCGCGGGCGACCACGAGCAGCGGAGGGATGCGGCGGCCCAGATGAACGAGTACCTGGGCCGGCTGCTGGCCGACAAGCGCGAGCAGCCCGGCGAGGACCTGATGAGCGCGCTGATCAACACGGCCGACGAGGACGGCGACCGGCTCAGCGGCGAGGAACTGCTCGGCATGGCCTGGCTGCTGCTGGTCGCCGGGCACGAGACCACGGTCAATCTGATCTCCAACGGCGTACTCGCCCTGCTCACCCACCCCGGCGAACTCGCCGCCCTGCGCGCCGACTTCTCGCTCATGGAGGGCGCGGTCGAGGAGATGCTGCGCTACGAAGGCCCGCTGGAGACGCCGACGTACCGCTTCACCGTCGAGCCCCTGGAGATCGGCGGCACGGTGATTCCGGGCGGCGGTCAGCTGGTGCTGATCGCGCTGGCCGACGCCGACCGGGACCCGACGCGCTTCCCCGACCCGGAGCGCTTCGAAATCCGACGGGACACGCGCGGGCATCTGGCCTTCGGGCACGGCATCCACTACTGCCTGGGTGCGCCGCTGGCCCGGCTGGAGGCCCGCATCGCGATCCGATCGCTGCTGGAACGCTGCCCGGAACTGGCGCTGGACGGACATCCCGCGGCGCTGACCTGGCGCACCGGCATGCTCATCCGGGGGCCGGAGCGCCTGCCGGTGCGGTGGTGAACTTCAGCCCCTGCGGCGTTCGAGGAGGACCCCCACGCCCGCCAGGGGCGTAGGGGGTCGGGGCGGAGCCCCGGCTCGGACCCGAACCGCGGCCCTCAGTCCGCCGGGATCTCCTCCAGTCGCACCGGCCGGTGCTCCCGCCGTGACAGCTCGCACGCCTCCGCGATCCGCAGCGCCGTCAGCGCCTCCCGTCCGTCGCACGGGTTCTCGGCCTCGCCCTGCACCATCCGGACGAAGGTGTCCAGCTCCGCCTCGTACGCCGGGGCGAACCGCTCCAGGAACCCGGGCCACGGCTTGGTGGCCGGTGGCGGCCCCTGCGGCTCGGTGGAGGTGATCGGTGTGCAGTCGTCCAGCCCGACCGCGACCTGGTCCAGTTCGCCGGCCAGTTCCATGCGTACGTCATAGCCCGCGCCGTTGCAGCGGGTGGCCGTCGCCGTGGCCAGCGTCCCGTCGTCCAGGGTGAGCAGCGCGGCGGCCGTGTCGACGTCGCCCGCCTCGCGGAACATCGCGGGACCCGCGTCCGAGCCGGTCGCGTACACCTCGACGACCTCGCGGCCGGTCACCCAGCGCAGGATGTCGAAGTCATGGACCAGACAGTCCCGGTAGAGGCCGCCGGAGAGCGGCAGATACGCGGCGGGCGGCGGGGCCGGGTCGGAGGTGATGGCCCGTACGGTGTGCAGCCGGCCGAGCCGTCCGGAGCGCACCAGTTCCCGGGCGGTGGTGTACCCCGCGTCGAAGCGGCGCATAAAGCCCAGCTGGAGCAGCGTCCCCGCCGCCTCGACCTCCCGCAGGGCGCCGAGCGTGCCCGGCAGATCCAGGGCGATCGGTTTCTCGCAGAAGGCGGGAAGGCCGGCCCGGGCGGCCCTGCCGATGAGTTCGGCATGGGCGGCGGTGGCCGATGCGATCACCACGGCGTCCACGCCCCACTTGAAGATCTCGTCCGCGCTGGGCGCGGCGGTGGAGCCGGTGTGCTCGGCGACCTCGGCCGCCCGTGCCGGGTCGGCGTCCGCCACGACCAGAGATCCCACCTCCCGGTGGCGGCTGAGCACGCCCGCGTGAAAGGTGCCGATACGTCCCGTTCCGATGAGTCCGATGCGCATGGCCCAAAGGTGGCGGCGGGCCAGGCACGATGTCAAGACTTTGTCCTGACAACCGAACTTCACGACTTCCCGTCAACAATCCGTGCGACTACGCTCACCCCGTGCCCAAGCAGCCCAGACACGTGACGGACTCGTCCCTGTCTCTCCAGCTGAGCGTGGACCGCACCAGTCCGGTCCCGCTCTACTTCCAGCTGTCGCAGCAGCTGGAAGCGGCCATCGAGAGAGGGACCCTCACCCCCGGCAGCCTGCTCGGCAACGAGATCGAGCTGGCGGGCAGGCTCGGCCTGTCCCGCCCGACCGTCCGCCAGGCCATCCAGTCGCTCGTAGACAAGGGCCTGCTGGTGCGCCGGCGGGGGGTGGGCACCCAGGTGGTGCACAGCCAGGTCAAGCGACCGCTGGAGCTCAGCAGCCTGTACGACGACCTGGAGGCGGCCGGCCAGCGGCCCGCCACCATCGTGCTGCGCAATGCCGTCGAGCAGGCGAGTGCCGAGGTCGCGGCCGCCCTTGGGGTGGCCGAGGGCAGCAACGTCCAGCTGATCGAGCGGCTGCGGTACGCGCACGGCGAGCCCATGGCGCTGCTGCGCAACCATCTGCCGGCCGGGCTCTTCGACTGCGACACCGAGCGCCTCGAGGCCACCGGTCTGTACCGGATGATGCGGGCCGCCGGGATCACGCTGCACAGCGCCCGCCAGTCGGTCGGGGCGCGGGCCGCCACCGCCACGGAGGCCGAGCAGCTCACCGAGGCGACCGGGGCTCCGGTGCTGACCATGGAGCGCACGACGTTCGACGACACCGGCCGGGCTGTCGAATTCGGCTCGCACATCTATCGCGCCTCGCGCTACGCCTTCGAGTTCCAGCTTCTTGTCCGGCCCTGAAGGCCGTCCTGAAGGCCGTCCTGAAGCCGCCCGGAAGCGGTCCGGAAGCCGTCCGGAACCCGCCCCGAAGCCGCCCTGAGGCCCTACTGAAGGGCCGAGGGCAGGTCACGTAAGAATGTCATTCGCGTAAGAATGTTCGGACAAAGTCTTGACGGGGTTGCGCGGCCGCCGTAGAAACGCTCCCAGCCGCAACCGGGCGGCCGGGAGAGAAGGCGGACCCAGCATGCGTACCACCCGCACGGCAGCAGCCCTGCTCGCCGCAAGTGCCCTGGTCGTCGTCGCCGGATGCAGCAGTTCCGGTGGCAAGGAGGCGAAGGACAGCCCCTCCAAGGGCGGCGGAGGCGGAGTGGCCGCCACCACCCAGCGCCTGAAGATCGCGATGGTCACCCACTCCGGCGAGGGCGACACCTTCTGGGACATCGTCCAGAGCGGCGCCAAGGTCGCGGCCAAGAAGGACAACGTCGAGTTCCTCTACGCCGCCAACAAGGAGGGCAAGGAACAGGCCCAGCTAGTCCAGACCTACATCGACCAGAAGGTCGACGGCATCGTGGTGACCCTCGCCAAGCCGGAGGCCGTCAAGGAGGTCGTCAAGAAGGCCGTCGCCGCCGGCATACCCGTCGTGACGATCAACTCCGGCGCCGAGTTCGCCAAGGAGGTCGGCGCGCTCAGCCACATAGGCCAGGACGAGTCCGTGGCCGGCGAGGCCGTCGGCGAGGAGCTCAACAAGCGCGGCAAGAAGAAGGCCATCTGCGTCATCCACGAGCAGGGCAATGTCTCGCTCGAAGCGCGCTGCGCGGGTGTGAAGAAGACGTTCAAGGGGACCGTCGAGAACCTCAACGTGGACGGCACCAACACGCCTGCCTCCACCTCCTCCATCGAGGCAAAGCTCCAGAGCGGCAAGGACATTGACGCCGTCGTCACGCTCGGCGCACCCCTGGCCGCCGCGTCGGTCAAGGCCAAGGAGGGTGCCGGCTCCAAGGCCGAGGTCGACACCTTCGACCTCAACGCCGAGGTGGTCAAGCAGCTCAAGGCCAAGCAGATCGGCTTCGCCGTCGACCAGCAGCCCTACCTCCAGGGCTACTTGGCCATCGACGAGCTCTGGCTCAACAAGGTCAACGGCAATGTGATCGGCGGCGGAAAGCCGATCCTCACCGGCCCGGCCCTCGTCACCGAGAAGGACGTGCCCGCCCTCGAGAAGCTGACCGCCGACGGCACCCGATGACGTACGCGGTGTACCCGATGCCCACCCTCCGACCTGCTGTGACACATACTTGGGCGGCCGGGGCGCGAAGATCAGCCCCCCGGCCGCACCGAGAAGCGCAGCGGGTTCGGCAAGAAGGGCACGGCGTCGTGGCAAGGGCATGGACAGGGGTACGCGCGCTCGGCGCGGTGCTGGCGGCGGTACTCGGAGCCTCCCTCGCGGGATGCAGCAGCACGGGCGGCAAGCGCGCGGAGGACGCGCGCAAGGCGCAGGCCGCGGCCGGCAGGGCCGCGGTCACCACCCCCCGCTGGACCTTCGCGATGGTCACCCACTCCGGCGACGGCGACACCTTCTGGGACATCGTCCAGAAGGGCGCCGAGCAGGCCGCGGCCAAGGACAACATCAACTTCCTGTACTCCCACAACGACGAGGGCCAGCAGCAGGCCCAGCTCGTCCAGACGGCCATCGACAAGAAGGTCGACGGACTGATCGTCTCGCTCGCCAAGCCCGACGCGATGAAGGACGTCGTCGCCAGGGCCGAGAAGGCCGGCATCCCGGTGATCACCGTCAACTCGGGGTCCGAGCAGTCCAAGGCGTACGGGGCACTCACCCACATCGGCCAGGACGAGTCGATCGCCGGTGAGGCCGTGGGCGACGAACTCGACAGGCGCGGCCGCAAGAAGGCCCTGTGTGTGCTGCACGAGCAGGGCAACGTCGGCCATGAGCAGCGCTGTGCCGGAGCGAAGAAGACCTTCGGCGGCGAGCTGCAGAACCTCTACGTCGACGGCACCAACATGCCCGACGTCCAGGCGTCCATCGAGGCGAAGCTGCAGTCCGACCGCTCCATCGACGCCGTCGTCACGCTCGGCGCGCCCTTCGCGGACGCCGCCGTGCAGGCGAGGAGGACCGCGCAGAGCAAGGCCGAGGTCGACACCTTCGACCTGAATGCCAAGGTCGCCACCGCACTCAAGGCCGGGACGCTCGGCTTCGCCGTCGACCAGCAGCCCTACCTCCAGGGCTACCAGGCCGTGGACCTGCTGTGGCTCTACAAGTACAACGCCGATGTGCTCGGCGGCGGGCGGCCCGTCCTCACCGGGCCGCAGATCATCACCAGGACGGACGCCGCCGAGCTGCAGGACTACACAGAGCGGGGGACCCGATGAGTGCGACCGCACCACCTGCTGCATCGCAGAAGACCGACGAACGGCTGCTGCGCACCTCACCCCTGCGCAAGCTGATGGGCCGGCCCGAGCTGGGGTCGGTCGTCGGCGCCGCGGCGGTCTTCATCTTCTTCTCGATCGTCGCGGACTCCTTCCTGCGGGCGTCCAGTTTCTCCACCGTGCTGTACGCGGCATCGACGATCGGCATCATGGCGGTGCCGGTGGCGCTGCTGATGATCGGCGGCGAGTTCGACCTCTCGGCCGGTGTCCTGGTGACCAGCTCCGCGCTGATCTCCGCGATGTTCAGCTATCAGATGACGGCGAACGTCTGGGCCGGTGTTCTCGTCTCGCTGGTGGTCACACTCGCCATCGGTCTCTTCAACGGCTTCATGCTGACCCGTACGAAACTGCCCAGCTTCATCATCACGCTCGGCACGTTCCTGATGCTGACGGGCCTCAACCTCGGCTTCACCAAGCTGATCAGCGGCACGGTCTCCACCAAGTCCATCGCCGACATGGACGGCTTCGAATCGGCCAAGAAGCTCTTCGCCTCCGAGCTCACCCTCGGTGACGTCACCCTGAAGGTGACCATCCTGTGGTGGTTCGGCCTGGTCGCCCTGGCCACCTGGATCCTGCTGCGCACCCGCTTCGGCAACTGGATCTTCGCGGTCGGCGGCGGCGCGGACGCGGCCCGCGCGGTCGGCGTCCCGGTCAACAAGACCAAGATCGGCCTGTACATGGGCGTCGCGTTCGCCGCCTGGGTCTCCGGACAGCATCTGCTCTTCTCGTTCGACGTGGTGCAGTCCGGGGAGGGCGTCGGCAACGAGCTGACGTACATCATCGCGGCCGTCATCGGCGGCTGTCTGATCACCGGCGGCTACGGCTCCGCGATCGGCTCGGCGGTCGGCGCGTTCATCTTCGGCATGACCAGCAAGGGCATCGTGTACGCGGAGTGGAACCCGGACTGGTTCAAGTTCTTCCTCGGAGCGATGCTCCTTCTGGCGACCCTGCTGAACGCCTGGGTCCGCAAGCGTGCGGAGGCGACACGGTGACATCTGTGAAGACCGGGACGGTGGAGACCGGGACGGCCCTCGTCGAGCTCGACAACGTCAGTAAGTACTACGGCAACATCCGAGCGCTGGAAGGTGTCTCCCTCGAGGTGCACGCGGGCGAGATCACCTGCGTGCTCGGCGACAACGGCGCGGGCAAGTCCACGCTGATCAAGATCATCGCCGGGCTGCACCGGCATGACGCGGGCACCTTCCTGATCGAGGGCGAGCAGACGAGCCTGGCCAGCCCGCGCGAGTCCCTGGACCGCGGTATTGCCACGGTCTACCAGGATCTCGCCGTCGTACCGCTGATGCCTGTCTGGCGGAACTTCTTCCTCGGCTCCGAGCCGACGAAGGGGGCCGGCCCCTTCAAGCGCCTCGACGTCGAGCTGATGCGCGAGACCACCCGGTCCGAGCTGCTGCGCATGGGCATCGACCTGCGCGATGTCGACCAGCCGATCGGGACGCTGTCGGGCGGCGAGCGCCAGTGCGTGGCGATCGCGCGGGCCGTCTACTTCGGGGCGAAGGTCCTGGTCCTGGACGAGCCGACCGCGGCGCTCGGGGTGAAGCAGTCGGGTGTGGTGCTGAAGTATGTGGCGGCGGCACGGGATGCGGGACTGGGTGTCGTACTGATCACACACAACCCGCACCATGCGTATCTGGTCGGCGACCGATTTGTACTGCTCAAGCGCGGCACGATGTCGGCGAGCCATACGAAGGGCTCGGTCACGCTTGATGAGCTCACGCGGCAGATGGCGGGGGGCAGTGAGCTGGAGGACTTGCGGCACGAGCTGGAGAGGGCGCCGGTGCCGACGCATCTGGGCGGTCATCCGGTGAAGGGCGAACCGCGCGGGTCCTAGTCACCGGGGCTCCGCCCCGGACCGCGGTCCTCAACGGGGCTCCGCCCCGGACCCCGTCCTCAAACGCCGGACGGGCTGAAAAGTCAGCGCCGCCGACGATTGAGGCGCGGGGTCCGGGGCGGGAGCCCCGGTTCGGGTGACCCCGCACCGCACCCCGTCGGGTGGCAGAATCGGCCCCGGTGGGCGCCGCCCACCCCGGGCCGTGACATCACCCGGCCCCCGACACCCCGCAGGGACATGAGCACGTACCGCGACTTCGCCCACCGTGGCTCCGCCCGCGCCACCGTCCTGAAGACCGTCGGCACCCGCGAGCGGCGCTCGCACCTCACCGCGCCCCGCGTCCCGACCGTCGGTATCGACATCGGCGGTACGAAGGTGATGGCCGGGGTCGTCGACGCCGACGGGATCATCCTGGAGAAGGTCCGCACCGAGACGCCGGACAAGTCCAAGAGCCCCAAGGTCGTCGAGGACACCATCTGCGAGCTGGTCCTCGATCTCTCCGACCGGCACGATGTGCACGCCGTGGGCATCGGCGCGGCCGGCTGGGTCGACGCCGACCGCTCCAAGGTCCTGTTCGCGCCCCATCTCGCCTGGCGTAACGAGCCCCTGCGCGATGCGCTCTCGGCCCGGCTCGCCGTCCCCGTCCTGGTGGACAACGACGCCAACACCGCCGCCTGGGCGGAGTGGCGCTTCGGCGCTGGCCGCGGCGAGGACCACCTCGTGATGATCACCCTCGGTACCGGCATCGGCGGCGCGATCCTGGAGGACGGCCAGGTCAAGCGCGGCAAGTACGGCGTCGCGGGTGAGTTCGGTCATATGCAGGTCGTGCCCGGCGGCCACCGCTGCCCCTGCGGCAACCGCGGCTGCTGGGAGCAGTACAGCTCCGGCAACGCACTCGTCCGCGAGGCCCGCGAGCTCGCCGCCGCCGACTCCCCGGTCGCGCACAGCCTCATCGACCGGGTCGGCGGCAATATCGGCGACATCACCGGGCCGATCATCACCGAACTCGCCCGCGAGGGCGACGCCATGTGCGTCGAACTGTTCCAGGACATCGGTCAGTGGCTCGGCATCGGCATCGCCAATCTCGCCGCCGCCCTCGACCCCTCCTGCTTTGTCATCGGCGGTGGCGTCAGCGCGGCCGACGACCTGCTCATCGGCCCCGCCCGGGACGCCTTCCGGCGGCATCTCACCGGCCGCGGCTACCGGCCCGAGGCCCGGATCGCCAAAGCGCAGCTCGGCCCCGAAGCCGGTATGGTCGGCGCGGCCGACCTCGCGCGGCTGGTGGCCCGACGCTTCCGCCGGGCCAACCGCCGTCGGGTGGAGCGGCACGAGCGGTACGAGCGCTATGCCCAGGCCATCCGCAACTCCAGCACTGCCCGCACCACCCAGGAACCGTAGCCATGACCGTGCCCCGCCAGTCAACGCCTGTGGACGAGAGCGTCCGTCCCCCCGAGGACCACCGCCATATGATCCGCCGCCGCTGGCTGACGGCGATCATCATTGTGCTGCTCGTCGGCATCCCGGCCGGCTATCTGGTGATCTCCGCCGAGCAGAGCCGCGACAGCGGCCGCGACAAGGAGGCGGAGTCCTCGGCCACCGGTCTGCGGGACTCCTGGCCCTCCCAGATGAAGCGCCGGGTCTTCGAGGTGCCGATCCCCTCGAAGGCCACGGACGTCGCCTACTACGAGACGAGCAATTGGAAGACCAGTCGGCTCTATGCGCAGTTCCGCACCACGTCCGAGGGGCTCGACCGGTTCCTGGAAGGCGTCGGGACGAGCCGCGCCCGGCTCGAGGACGGCGCGGTGACCATCAGCGAGCGGGATGCCGAGACGGTGGGCTGGGACTTCGGCGCGGGGCAGGGCGACTGGTGGGGCACCAGCCACCCGCAGAAGGACCCGCGGCCCAGCCAGGACATTATTGTCGACCTGACCTACAGATCCCGCCCTGTGGTGTACGTCGTCTCGACGGCGACCCCCTGACCGGAGGCGTTACTTCCAGTCACTACCGTGGAGCGGGTGAGTGAGACGCAGACGCCCCCGAAGACCCTGCAGTACCGGATCGACGGTCCGGACGACGCCCCCGTGCTCATCCTCGGTCCCTCCCTGGGCACCACCTGGCACATGTGGGACCGCCAGATCGCCGAACTGTCCCGCCAGTGGCGGGTGTTCCGCTTCGATCTGCCGGGCCACGGCGGTGCCCCGGCCCACCCCGCAACCGCCGTTGCCGAGCTCGCCGACCGGCTGCTGGGAGCCCTCGACGAGCTGGGCATCCAGCGCTTCGGCTATGTGGGCTGTTCCATCGGCGGCGCGATCGGCATCGAGCTGGCGCTGCGCCATCCGCACCGGATGGCCTCCCTCGCCCTGGTCGCCGCGTCGCCGCGGTTCGGGACCGCCGACGAGTTCCGTCAACGCGGCGTGATCGTTCGTACCAACGGCCTGGACCCGATGGCACGCAGCGCGCCCGAGCGCTGGTTCACCCAGGGCTTCGCCGCCGCTCAGCCCGCGATCGTCGAGTGGGCCGTCCAGATGGTGCGCACCACCGACCCGGGCTGCTACATCGCCGCCTGCGAGGCACTCGCGGCCTTCGACGTACGCGCCGAACTGGGCAGGATCGGTGTGCCCACCCTCGTCCTGGTCGGTTCCGAGGACCAGGTCACCGGGCCCGCCGAGGCCCGCACCCTGGTGGCCGGCATACCCGACGCCAGGCTGGCGCTGGTGCCGGGCGCCTCCCACCTCGCACCCGTCGAGCAGCCCGCCGCGGTCACCGACCTTCTCGTACGCCACTTCTCCACCGCCTGGCAGACGGCATCCGACTCGACCACGGGTCTCACCGCGATCCCCGCCCCGCCGGTCGCGCCCGGCGTCTCCGCCCCGGTGGGGCCGCTCGCCGAGATCGCCCCGGCCTCGCCCGTACAGCCCGAAGCGGTGCAGCAAGGACGCCCGGATCCGTATGCGGCAGGGATGAAGGTGCGGCGCGAGGTCCTCGGCGACGCGCATGTGGACGGGGCGACTGCCGCGGCCGACGACTTCACCGGCGACTTCCAGGAGCTGATCACCCGCTATGCGTGGGGCGAGGTCTGGACCCGCGAGGGTCTCGACAGACGCACTCGCAGCGTGGTGACACTGACCGCGCTGGTGGCGGGCGGACACCTGGACGAGCTGGCCTTCCACACCCGCGCCGCCCTGCGCAACGGACTGACCCCCGCCGAGATCAAGGAAGTTCTGATCCACACGGCCGTCTACTGCGGGGTCCCCGCGGCGAACTCCGCCTTCAGGGTCGCCCAAGCCGTCATCCAGGAGGAGACCACCCCCAGGGCCTGACCCCGCCGGACAGGCCCTCCGTAGCAGGATGGGGGCATGAGGCTCACGAAGAGGAAGCACGCCTGCATCCGTCTCGAGAAGGACGGGCAGACGCTCGTCATCGATCCCGGCACCTTCAGCGAGGAGGACGCCGCCGTCGGTGCGGACGTCATCCTGGTGACGCACGAGCATCTCGACCACTTCAACGAGGACCGGCTGCGGGCGGCGCTCGAAGCCAACCCGGCCGCCGGGATCTGGACCCTGCGGAGCGTCGCCGAGAAGATCTCGGCGGCGTTCCCCGGCCGCGTCCACACCGTCGGCCACGGCGACACGTTCAGCGCGGCCGGCTTCGACGTCCAGGTCCACGGCGAGCTGCACGCGGTGATCCACCCGGACATCCCCCGGATCACCAACGTCGGCTATCTGGTGGACGGTTCCGTTTTCCACCCCGGCGACGCACTCACCGTCCCCGACCACCCTGTCGAGACGCTGATGCTCCCCGTGCACGCGCCCTGGAACAAGATCTCCGAGGTGATCGACTACGTACGAGAGGTTAAGCCGCGGCGCGCCATCGACATCCACGACGCTCTGCTCACCGATCTCGCCCGGCCGATCTACGACAGGCAGATCGGCGCGCTCGCCGGCGCCGAGCACGACCGGCTGACCCCGGGCGAGGGCACTGACGTATGACGGCCGCATCCGTGACTGTCAGACCCCGCGGATAGTCTTCTCCCCATGCGCATTGCCACCTGGAACGTCAATTCGATCACCGCTCGGCTGCCCCGGTTGCTGGCCTGGCTGGAGAGCACCGGCACGGACGTGCTGTGCCTCCAGGAGACCAAGTGCACCGAGGAGCAGTTCCCGGCCGACGAGCTGCGCGAGCTCGGCTACGAATCCGCGATCCATGCCTCCGGCAGGTGGAACGGCGTGGCTCTGATCTCCAAGGCAGGCCTCGACGATGTCGTCAAGGGCCTGCCGGGCGGCCCGGAGTACGAGGGCGCGCTGGAGCCGCGGGCGATCTCCGCGACCTGTGGCCCGGTCCGCGTCTGGTCGGTCTATGTGCCCAACGGCCGCGAGGTCGCCCATGCGCACTACGCCTACAAGCTGAGCTGGCTGGAAGCGCTCCGGCGCTCGGTCGTCGAGGACGCGGCGGGCGACCGCCCGTTCGCGGTCCTCGGCGACTTCAACATCGCGCCCACCGACGACGATGTGTGGGACCCGTCGTTCTTCGAGGGGCTGACCCATGTCACCCCCACCGAGCGGGCGGCGCTGGAGGCGCTGCGCGGGACCGGTCTGTCCGACGTGGTGCCGCGCCCCCTCAAGTACGACCACCCCTTCACGTACTGGGACTACCGCCAGCTGTCCTTCCCGAAGAACAAGGGCATGCGCATCGACCTGGTCTACGGCAACGAACCCTTCGCCAAGGCGGTCAAGGACAGCTATGTCGACCGCGAGGAGCGCAAGGGCAAGGGCGCCTCGGATCACGCCCCGGTCGTTGTGGATCTGGACATCTGATGTTGGTTGACGCGCGCCCTGTGGTGCGTTCGGCGGCCGGGATGCGAGGCTGAGCGGTATGAACATCCCTTTCTTGGACAACTGGCTCAAGCGGCACGGCGCCGAGCAGGAGGAGGACGACACCGCCGCCGAGTACGACCCGGAGCGTGCCGCGGCTGTCGCCGAGCTGCTCTCCGAGTGTGAGCTGCTGCGTGTCCGGGCGGGGCAGGCCGGGCTCGAACTGGACGACTCCCCGGGCTCGTTGTCGGCCCTCGATCAGTTGCCGCCGCGCTGGCGCGACGACGCCGAGGAGCTGCCGTGGCTGGGCAATGACGCGGGTCTCTACCTCGGCACCGTGATCGTTCGGACCGTGCCCGGCGCGGTCTGGCACATCTGGCCGGGTGGCCATCCGGTGGTGCGGCTCGCCTCCGGCCGCGAGATCAGCGTGGTGGAGGCGGGCCTGGAGTGGGCGGTCAACGGAGCGCCCCAGCTCTCCCAGGTCTACGCAGAGGCCGCCGAGGCCTGACCAGGTCAGCTGTACTTAATACGGCTTATGCCCCTTTTTGCGTGTCGGGTGTGAAGCCCCTTATCGGACTGGATAGTTTGCGCTGACCTCGACACAGCGAAGAGGGGGTAGGGCACTGTATGGTCGTCGATCCGTTGATCGATCGGGGGGTGCAGAACCTATGAGGCGTACAAGAGGCACCGGATGCGCGAGACCTGCGCTCGCCCCGGCCGATCCAGGGACGCTGCTGCCGGGTGTGCAGTAGCTCGTAGAGCCATTCCCGCCCGGCAGCAGCCGGTGATCACTCCTTGCGCAGCGGGACCGACAGATATGACGGGTCGGCTGAGGACGAGGAGAAGGTCAGCTGCGCGCCGGTCGGGTTGTGCTCGATGTAGAGCGGGTCGACAGTGTCCACGACCAGGGCGAGACGGTGGCCGGCCGGGACGTCGTAGGCGGTGGAGAACAGCTCCAGGTCGACGGCGAACGGCTTTCCGGGCGTCTCGCCGTGGAAGGTGTACGGCGCATTGCTGACCAGCTTGCCGAGGCCGAGCGGGCCCACGTCGTAGAGGTAGGCGACGAGGGTGCCGCTCTCCTTGGTACTGGTGAGCGTGGTGTGCAGCCTGGCGGTGCCGCGGACGTGTTGCTCGGAGCCGTAGCGCTCGGACTTCCAGACTGCGGCGAAGAGGCGCGGCAGCAGCGGGATCGACGCCATCGGAGGCAGCTTGGCGAACTGGTCCAGGATGCTGGAGAGGAAGATGACCCCGCCGTTGGCGCCCGAGTCGATGTTGGCGTAGATCTTCTTGGTGCCGTCCAGATTGATCTTGCGCTCGGTCGCGGCCACCGACTTCCAGTCGGGATAGCTCTCGTACGCACCCGTGGAGCGGGACTTGATGCGGACCGGCTGTTCGCGGTCGACGCCGTTGTCGGCGCCCTTGAGGTAGTGGTCGAGCCAGCGACGGGTGCTGGTCCAGGTGTCGTTGGGCAGGCCGAGCAGACCACTGCCCTCGGCCGTGGCGTGGTCGCCGGGGCGGAACTCCAGCCGCTTGGGGCCGGTGAGCTTCTCGTAGAAGTCTGCGTACTGGTTGGGCGGGAAGATGGTGTCGCCCCAGGCGTTGCCGAGCATGATGGCGGCGCCGTTGGCGTTGATCCGGTCCAGATAGGTGAGGGGGGAGCGCTTCTTCCCCCAGGCGATCAGTGCCGGCTCCTTGCTGACGTCGGAGGAGAAGAAGTCCGCCGTGATCCGCTGGAACTCCTCGCTCGGCCGGCCGGTGAGATACCCCGCTCCGGCGAGCATCGCCGTTGCCTGCAGATGCTGGGTGCGGCGGCTGTAGATGGACTCGACGAGGTCGGCCCAGCCGCTGAGCGCCGCGACCGCCTTGATCCGCTTGTCGTGGCCGGCGGCCAGCAGACAGATGCCCGCGCCGTACGACATCCCGGCCATGCCCACCTTGGCGGGGTCGGCGGGGGTGTTTGCCAGCGCCCAGTCGATCACCTTGGACGCGTCCGCGATGTCCGGCGGACCGGCCACCTCGATAGTGCCGCCGGACTGCCAGAACCCGCGGACGTTGTAACTCACCACGACATAGCCCGAGTCGGCGAGCTGCTTGGCCTGGGTGAGGTATTCGATCTGGGGCAGGCCCCAGCTCGTGGGCAGCACGATCACGGGGTACTTCCGCGTGCCGTCCGCGTCGGCGGGTGTAACGACATTGGCCTTGAGTACGGTGCCGCCGTCGCCCTCGATGTCGACGAACTGTACGTCCGGGGCGGCGGATTGGGCCTGGATGCCGGCCACCGGGGCGGCGGGTGCCACTCCGACGGCCGGTCCGGCGAGAAGCGCTGCGGAAACGGTACCGATCGCGGTCGTGCGCAGAATCTTGCGCGTCTGTCCCACGGGTCCCCCTCACTCGTGTCAACAAAGTGACCCGACGGTAACCGGATGGACTTACTTGAGGTAACTCCTCGGTAAGTTACGCGAGGGTAACGATTGTTGGACATCGCGTCAGTTGGCGCGGGCACGACCCCGGCGCCGGGAGACGGGGTGGCCCGCGCGGCAACCGGGCTCTGTTTCGAGACACGGGTCTTTGATCCGGATCCGGATCCGGCCGAACTCCTCGGCGCCATTGGCCAATACGCGCCGGTGGGGCTCGCGTTCGCAGTCGAAACGCGCCAGTAAGCAACCGCAGGCCCCCTGTTCACACTTGCTCGGTGGGGCAGTTGACACCAACGTGGTGGGGTAGGCCTGCCTGTGCCGGCGAACGGAGATGCCGTGGCCCCCTTCCTCCTGCCCCATTCGCTGCACGGATCGGGCCCCCACCGGATCATCGCCGTGCACGGCTGGCTCGCCGACCGCGCCGCCTACTCCGCGACGCTGCCCGACCTCGACCGGGAGAACTTCAGCTACCTCTTCGTCGATCTACGCGGCTATGGAGAGGCGATGGCCGCGCCCGGCGCGTACACCACGAGCGAGGGCGCCGCCGACATCCTCGCGCTCGCCGACAGGCTCGGCTGGGACTCCTTCTCGCTCATCGGGCACTCGATGGGCGGAGCGGTCGTGCAGCGCGTGCTGGCCGCTGCGCCGCACCGGGTGCGTAGGCTGGTCGGCATCTCGCCGGTGCCCGCGAGCGGTCTGAAGATGCCGCCGGAGCAGTGGGAGCTGTTCGCCTCCGCCGCCGAGAAGCCGGAGAGCCGCCGCGTCATCATCGACACCACCACCGGGTCGGTACGGCCGGCCGCCTGGCTGGACCGGATGGTCGACCGGTCCATGGCCCGCAGCGAGCCCACGGCCTTGCGCGCCTGGCTGGACTCCTGGGCCGGTGAGGACTTCACCGTCGAGGTGGCGGGCTCCGAAACACCGGCGCTGGCGGTGACGGGGGCCCTGGACCCGGCGATCAGCGCGGAGTTCATGCGGCAGACCTGGTTGCGCTGCTACCGGCGCGGCGAGGTGGTCGAACTGGCGTGCGCAGGACACCACGCGATGGACGAGTCACCGCTCCAGCTGATCCGTACCGTCGAGGACTTCCTCCGGGCGGGCGCCCGCGTATGACGCCGCGATGACCATGCGTAAGACAATGCCTGCATGACGAGGCCCGAACAGAACGTGCCGGATCAGCGGCCGGAGCGGATTGCGCCGGAGCGGAGTGCGCGCGAGCGGACTGCGCCCGAGCAGAGTGCGCCCGAGCGGACTGCGCCGGAACCGCGCGCGGCCGATCAGCGTGTGCCCGATGTCTTCGACCCGCGGATCTACGCCGCCGGACTGCCTCACGACGCCTTCCGCGAGCTGCGCGACCACCACCCGGTGGCCTGGCAGCAGGAGTACGAAGTCCTGGGCTGGCCCGCCGGACCCGGCTTCTGGGCGGTCACCCGGCACGCCGACGTCGTCCGCGTCCTCAAGGACTCGCAGACGTTCTCGTCCCACCTCGGGGCCACCCAGATCCGCGATCCGGACCCGGCCGACCTCCCCTTCATCCGGCGCATGATGCTCAACCAGGACCCGCCAGGACACGGGAGACTTCGCCGGCTGGTCAGCCGCGCCTTCACCCCGGGACGCATCGACCGGTTCGCCGCGGCCGCCCGCGCGCGGGCCCGTCAACTCCTCGCCGCCACCCGTGACATGGGCCCCGTCATCGATCTCGTCAGCGCCGTCACCGACGACTACGCCCTGCTCAACCTCGCCGATCTGCTCGGTGTCCCCACGAGTGACCGGAGCCTGCTGCTGAAGTGGACCGAGCGCGTCATCGCCTACCAGGACCCGGACGAGCCGCCGGTGCTCGGACCCGACGGCCTGCCCGTCAACCCCCGCTCGCCGGCCATGCTGCAGGAGATGTTCACGTACGCCCAGGAGCTCGCCGCGTACAAGCGACGCAGTCCCGCCGACGACGTGATGACCTCGCTCGCGCAGTCGGAACTCTCGGGCGCCGAGCTGGAGATGTTCTTCTTCCTGCTGACGGTCGCGGGCAACGACACCGTGCGAAGCGCGGCCCCCGGCGGCTTTCTGACACTCGCCCAGCACCCGGACGAGCAGCGCAGGCTGCGCGCGGGCGAGGCGGACCTGGACCGGGCCGTCGACGAGCTGCTGCGCCGCCATCCGCCCGTCCTCAGCTTCCGCCGGACCGCGACCCGCGACACTCAGCTGGCCGGGCAGCAGATCCCTACGGGAGACAAGGTCGTCGTCTTCCACGCCTCCGCCAACTACGACGAGCGGGTCTTCGATGCGCCGTACGGGCTCGACCTCGGCCGTTCGCCGAATCCGCATGTCTCCTTCGGGGACGGGCCGCATGTCTGCCTCGGCGCCCACTTCGCCAGGCTCCAGCTGCGCGTCCTGTACGAGGAGGCGAGGGAACTGCTGCCGCCGCTGGTGACCGCCGGCCCGCCCAGGCGGCTGGTCTCCAACTTCATCAACGGCATCAAGTCGCTGCCGCTGACGGCGGCCTGACCGGCCGGGCGGGTCAGCTCGCGGAGCGGTGGGAGCTGCGTGCGGCGGGGGCCGGGGCCTGCGCCGTCCGGGTCACATCGGCGACCAGCTCGACCACATCGGGGCCGTAGGCCGCGGAGTTGACGACCTTGAGCAGCAGGCAGAAGGAGTTGGCGCCGTGCTTGCGCGCGAGCTTCTCGTGGTTGCGGGCCAGATAGCGGGTGGCCGCCTGGTTGGTGATGGCGCGCTGGCCGCAGAAGAGGAAGACGGGCCGGGCGTCCTGCCCCGCCGTGAGCCGCGCCAGCATGACGTACTCGGCGAGGCCCGGCTCCATGCGGTAGCGCTCCGAGCCGATTTGGAACGCGCCCTGGTCGGGGCCCGGCTCAGGGTCCGTGTTGACCTTCACGCCGGGGAGCAGCGAGTGCAGATGCGCGGCCATCCGGCGATTGGAGAAGGGGCCGCCCACACAGAATTCCGTACGCTCGCCGAAGCCCTGCTGGGCTATGTCGTGCCAGATGATCTGGGCGTTCGCCCCGCAGTCCTTGATCAGAGCGGAGAGCTCGATCAGCGCGAAGACGTCGAAGCGGTGCACGGAGCCGTCCCGGCCGGCCTCACGGTTGACGACAAGCAGCGATTCGGAGTTTCCCGGCAGCCCGAAGAAGGCCTGCTTGCGGCGGAGTCTGCGCTTCCACAGGTATGTGCGGGCGAGCCAGCCGAGCGTGGCGCTGATACCGGCGGCCAGCACGCCGAGCACGATGTTGCGTACGTCGTCAGTCATGGGCGCGCATGTTAGCGGGGTTGTCGGAACATTGTTCGAGGTGGCCCTGACGAGGCGGCGGTGGTGAAGTTACGCTGCGCGGACGTACGTTGACTGGAGGTACGGATGCGTCGCTCCACCGCACGGTATGTGTCGGTTATTGCCGTTTCGGCGGCCGTGGTCTCGATCGGCGCGGCCGCGCCGCCGGCGGATTCCCTGCCGGTCAGCACTCCCGCGAAAACGCCGGTGGCGGCCGGATACGGCGGCGCGGTCGCGAGCGTCGACGCGGACGCCTCCGCCGCCGGGATCGAGGTGCTGCGGCGCGGCGGCAACGCCGTGGACGCGGCGGTGGCGACGGCCGCCGCCCTCGGGGTCACCGAGCCGTACTCCGCGGGCATCGGCGGTGGCGGCTACTTCGTCTACTACGACGCCAAGTCCCGTACCGTCCACACCATCGACGGCCGCGAGACCGCGCCCCGCTCCGCCGACGCCTCCCTCTTCCTGGAGAACGGCAAGCCGATCCCCTTCGAGGAGGGCGTGACGAGCGGTCTCGGCGTCGGCACTCCCGGCACCCCGGCGACGTGGGACACGGCGCTCGACGCATGGGGCTCCAAGCCACTGCGACAGCTGCTGAAGCCGGCCGAGCGCCTTGCGGACGACGGCTTCACCGTCGACGCCACCTTCCGCTCCCAGACCCAGGCCAACCAGGCGCGCTTCGCGGACTTCCCGGACACCGCGAAGCTCTTCCTGCCGGGCGGACAGCTGCCGGTGGTCGGCTCGGTCTTCAAGAACCCGGACCTGGCGCGTACGTACAAGGAACTGGGCCGCAAGGGCGTCGGCGCCCTGTACCGCGGTGACATCGCCAAGGACATCGTCAGCACCGTCCGCACACCACCCGTGGCCGCGGGCGCGCCGCGCAAGGTGCGGGCCGGCGATCTGACGGCGAAGGACCTGCGGTCGTACGAGACGGTGCGGCGCGCGCCCACCAAGGTGTCCTACCGCGGTCTCGACGTGTACAGCATGGCGCCGTCGTCGTCCGGCGGTACGAGTGTCGGTGAGGCGCTCAACATCCTGGAGCGGACCGACCTCTCGAAGGCGACCCAGGCGCAGTATCTGCACCGCTTCATCGAGGCCGGCCGGATCGCCTTCGCGGACCGCGGTCGCTGGGTCGGCGACCCGGCATTCGAGGACGTGCCGACGAAGGGGCTGCTGTCGCAGCGGTTCGCGGACTCGCGCGGCTGCCTCATCAAGGACGACGCGGTGCTCACCAGCCCGCTCGCACCTGGCGACCCGAGCAGCCCCGCCGCATGCGGAGGATCGGGTACCGCCGCCCCCACCACGTACGAGGGCGAGAACACCACCCATCTGACGGCCGCCGACAAGTGGGGCAACGTCGTCGCGTACACCCTGACCATCGAGTCCACCGGCGGCAGCGGCATCACCGTGCCGGGACGCGGCTTCCTGCTCAACAACGAGCTGACCGACTTCTCCTTCGCCCCGGCGAACCCGGCGGTCCACGACCCGAATCTGCCGGGCCCGGGCAAGCGCCCGCGCTCGTCCATTTCGCCGACGATCGTGCTCGAGCACGGCCGTCCGCTCCTGGCGGTCGGCTCACCGGGTGGCGCAACGATCATCACGACGGTGCTTCAGACGCTGACGGGCCGTCTGGATCGGGGTCTGCCGCTGGTCGAGGCGATCGCCGCGCCGCGTGCGAGCCAGCGCAACCAGACGACCACGGAGCTTGAGCCCGCCCTGTGGAACAGCCCGCTGCGCGCCGAGCTGGAGGCCATCGGTCACGCGTTCCGGCAGAACCCGGAGATCGGCGCCGCGACAGGGGTGGAGCGACTGCCCGACGGACGTTGGCTGGCGGCGGCCGAGAAGGTACGCAGGGGCGGGGGTTCGGCAATGGTCGTACATCCGTTCGGTAACCCGTACGGCGGCTGACGGGACGCGCACGGGCCGTGCGCGAGGGAGCCTTTCGGTACTTCTGAACAGAAAGGCTCCCTGTGCGAATACGACATGCCGCTTTCGCCGCGGCCGCCGGTTCCGCCCTGCTCGCGGCGGCTGTACAGCCGCCCGACGCCGTCGCCCGTCCGCGCTTGCGCGGCGCCGCTCGCGAGGACTTCGCGGTGAGGGAGGGCACGGTCGGCGCGGCCGCCCTGCTCGCCGAGGTCAAGGGCTGCTCGCAGATATCGAAGGGCAAATACCGCACGGACGATGGCCTCCGCCGCGGTCGCGCCCGCACGGCCGCGAGCGTCCCCGTCTGCAAGAAGAACGGGGCGGTGTTCTGGAAGGCCGACATGGACATCGACTGCGACGGTCAGCCCACCACCAAGTGCAACTCGACGACAGACGCGTACTTCCAGAATGCGACCGCGTTCCAGCAGTCCGACGGACGGCAGCTGAACTCCGAGAAGCTGCCGTTCATCGTGGTGCCGAGCTCCAGTTCGATCTGGAACTACCGCACGTCGGGCATCGTGGGCGGTACGGTCGCCGCCGTCATCTACAAAAACCGCGTCGTGTACGCCGTCGTGGGCGACATGGGCCCCAGCGGGATCATCGGCGAGGCTTCGTACGCCACCGCCAAGGCGCTCGGCATCAATCCCGACCCGACGTACGGCGGCGTCGAGTCGGGTGTCACGTACATCCTGTTCACCAACTCCCGGGTGTCGCCGATCGAGAGCCACAGCGGAGCCGTAGCTCTCGGTGATGAGCTGGCCAGGGAATTCGTGCAGAACAACGAGGATGCGCAACGGCAGAACCAGAGCGCCGACGGGGACACCTACGAGGGCAGGGACATCCCCGAGGGCGGGGACACCCCCGAGGATGGGGCCAATCCCTAGAGGGCCGTCAGGATGCGGGGGCCGTCGTCCGTGATCGCCACCGTGTGCTCCGCGTGCGAGGCCCGGCTGCCGTCCGCCGTACGGATCGTCCAGCCGTCGCGCGCCGTGTAGTGGCCGTCCTTGCCGCCTCCGATCACCATCGGCTCGATCGCCAGCACCATGCCGTGGCGCAACGGCATGCCACGACCCGGGCGGCCCTCGTTCGGCACGCCCGGGTCCTCGTGCATATGGCGGCCCACGCCGTGGCCGCCGAAACCGTCCGGGATGCCGTAACCCGCCGCGCGGCACACCCGGCCGACGGCGTGCGCGATGTCGCCGATGCGGTTGCCGACGGTGGCGGCCGCGATGCCCGCATCCAGTGCCTCTTCGGCCGTGGCGATCAGCGCTGCGTCCTCGGGGCGGGCGCGGCCGACGGTGAAGCTGACGGCCGCGTCGCCGACCCAGCCGCCGTGGATCGCACCGCAGTCGATGCTCACCAGGTCGCCGTCGCGCAGCCGGTGGTCGTCGGGGATGCCGTGCACGATCGCGTCGTTGACGGAGGTGCAGATGACGGCGGGGAAGGGGGTCGGCGCCCAGTTCGGGCGGTAGCCGAGGAAGGGCGATCCCGCGTCGGCATCGGCGAGCACCGCGCGGGCGGTCCGGTCCAGGTCACGGAGGCTGACGCCGACGGCCGCGGCCTCGCGAACCGCCGTGAGTGCCTGAGCCACGATGCGGCCCGCCACGCGCATCGCCTCGATCGATGTATCGGTTTTGATCTCCACCATGCCAATTACTATACCGCTACCGGTATTGGAATACCGGCATTAGAATAACGGCATGGTGCGCACCCCTCTCACCCCCGAAGAGCGCGAACGCGGCGAGCGGCTTGGTCAGTTGCTGCGCCGGGCGCGCGGCGAACGCAGCATGGTCGAAGTGGCCGCGGCCGCCGGAATCTCCGCCGAGACACTGCGCAAGATCGAGACGGGCCGTGCCCCGACCCCCGCGTTCTTCACTGTGGCCGCGCTCGCCGCGGTGCTGGGCCTGTCGATGGACGACCTGGTGGTGCGCTGCGCCCTGGCGCCGGCTGCCTGACCCCCTCTCTTGTCCGCTGGTCGGCGACCGCCGGCTGGATGCGGTGGTGGCGCGGGCTCTCGATCTCGTCCAGCAGGGCGACGGCCCATGGACGAGCGCGAGTAGTCTCGCGGCGTGACTCCCGAGGACTTCGCCGGTGCGAGCTATGTCAGCCTGACCACGTTCCGCAAGGACGGGACGGGCGTCTCCACGCCCGTCTGGTTCGCCGATGACGGCGGTGAGCTGTTCATCTGGACCCTGTCCGACTCCTGGAAGGTCAAGCGCCTGCGCAACGACAGCCGAGTCGTCGTGACCGTGTGCGACGCGCGGGGCCGGATCGCGGACGGCGCGGTGAGTGCGGAGGGTACGGCCCGGCTGCTCGACGAAACCGGCGCGATCCGCAAACTGCTGTCCCGCAAGTACACCTGGCGGTTTTGGCTGGTCGACTGGCCGGCCACGATCGTCCGGCTGGGGAAGCGGCCGCACACCGGCATCGCGGTGTCTATCTGAAAACACTGCGTAGCAGTGCCGTAACACGTCTAAGGTCGAATGCCTGCGGACTGGCAAGTTCCAGTGGGCGGCGGGCAGGGGCGGCGATGACGGTGCAGCAACTTCCGGTAGAGGCCGTAGTATTCGCGCGGTACCTCAAGGGGCTGACCGGGCTCCTCGACCGGGAAAGCGGCTGGTACGGCATCTTCTGGCAGCGTGACCCGGACGGGATGCGGGCCTGCCTCGACGGGGTCGAGATCCCGCCCTGGGACGTGGTGGAGTCGCTGCTCCAGGACTTCGCGGTGGGGCGCGGGGCGCTCTTCGCCGAGCCGGAGGCGATACGTGCGCGCCAGCTTCATGCGGCCGCGGCGGCGGCCCACGACCGCCGGCCGGGGGGCCGCGAGGCGCTGCAGGAACGCCTGGAGCTGATGCTCCGGGAGGAGACATACGCGACGGGCCGGTCGGAGCAGCTGCTGCGCCGCCTGTCGGGCGAGCCGGAGGGGTCCGCGACGGCCGAGCAACTGGCCCACGAGCTGGACTGGACGCGGGACGACTATGCGCGTGCGACGGCGCGTGTCACGGAACTGACCGCAAGGCTGCACGCGCTGGGAGGCGCGCCCGGGGGCGACTGGGCTGCCGCCCGGCGGGGGCCCGAGGCCTCGGTCTCGCCCCGCGCGGAGCACGAGCGTGAGCCGGACGGGGGGTCGTGGGGCGGCCCGGTCGCTGCGGTCCCGGACGAACTGGACGACTGGTTCCGACCCGGGAGCGACGACGGGACCGCGTCCCCTGACGGCCTGCGCGGTGCGGACGAGGGACGCTGGGAGCACGCCCCCGACGCCTACGCGTCGTCGGGCGGCCGGTACGGGGCGGAGGCAGGGCCTGACGTCCGCGGTGCGTACTCCACGTCGGGCGGCTCCGCGCCGGCCGAACCTGGGCTCGGCGCCCTCAGACCGGGCCTCGCTGAGCAGTTCCGCGACGCGTACTCCTCGCCGGGCGGGCCCGCGGTGAGCGGAGTTCCGGCCGCGCCCGGCCCGATGCGGCCCGCGGCGGGCGGCGGGGCCGCACCCGTGCGGGACCCGCACGACCTGCCCGGCGTCCCCGACGACTGGTTCCGGCCGGAACCCGCGCGCACCGGAGCCGTACGTCCCGAACCCGCGCGCACCGAGTCGCTGCGCCCCGAACCCGCCCCCGAGGTCGTCAAGAAGAAGCGGCGACCCCGCGGGGCCCGGTTCGCCGGCGTCGAGGACGTCGGGGACGAGGCCGTCGCCGTGCCCGTACTGCCCGTCGGCGGCGACGTGCCCCGTGGCGCCCGGTTCGGCGGCGCGGTGACCGACCACCAGCCCGCGCCCGCGCCCGAAGCCCCCGCCGGTGCGCAGCGGGCCGCACGCGAGACCGTCGCCGCGCTCGGGCGGCTGCGGGCCGAGGGGCGCAGCGGCGAGGCGCACGCCCTGCTCTGCGAGGCCGCCGCCCGCCCCGCCCCCTGGCTGCCCGTACTCGCCGCCGAACTGCACCGCGCCGGACTCGACGCAGACTGGGCCACCCTCCTGTGGGAGGTCGCCTCGCAGCCTTCCCTCAGGCTCTCGGCCGCCGCCGGCGCGCTCGCCGCGGCCGGCCGCATCCAGGACAGCCGGCAGCTGCTGCGACAGGGCGTGACCCGCCCGGCCGACGACATCGCGGCCGCCGTCCTCACCCTGGAGGACGAGGGCCAGGAGCCTGAAGCACGAGCTTTACTGACCGCATTCGTAGAGGTACACGCCGCCGAGGACGCCGCCCATCTTGCCGACAGAGATCCGCATCGCCTCGTGCCGCAACTGGTCGCCGCCGCCCGCACGATCTCCTCGGACCACGAGCGCGATCTCGTCCACGCGCTGCGCGTCGCCGGCCACCTCGGCGCCTGATCCGGGGCGGGCCCGCGCCTGATCCTGGGCGGGCCCGCGCCCGGTCCGGGGCAGGTCCGCGACCCATCCGCGGCGCGTTCGCGACCCATCCGCAGCGCTAGCCTTTCGGTGTGGACCGCTCGGGTGTGAAACATGATCGACTCTGCCGGTTAACGGCGATGGTCTTGCCCCAGTGTGTGACGGGGCTTACGTTCTCCTCCTACGCACAGAATCTACGTGCGTAGAGGCTCTCTGACCCCGCGTCCAAGGAGCAGCTCATGGCCAACGTCGTACGCGCCGCACTCGTCCAGGCGACCTGGACCGGCGACACCGAATCCATGATTGCCAAACATGAGGAACACGCCCGGGAGGCGGCCCGCCAAGGCGCCAAGGTCATCGGTTTCCAAGAGGTATTCAATGCCCCCTACTTCTGTCAGGTCCAGGAGCCGGAGCACTACCGCTGGGCCGAGCCCGTCCCGGACGGCCCCACCGTCCGCCGGATGCAGGAGCTCGCCCGCGAGACCGGCATGGTGATCGTGGTCCCGGTCTTCGAGATCGAGGACTCCGGCTTCTACTACAACACCGCCGCCGTGATCGACGCCGACGGCTCCTACCTGGGCAAATACCGAAAGCACCACATCCCCCAGGTCAAGGGCTTCTGGGAGAAGTACTACTTCAAGCCGGGCAACGCCGGCTGGCCCGTATTCGACACCGCCGTCGGCAAGGTCGGCGTCTATATCTGCTACGACCGCCACTTCCCCGAGGGCTGGCGCCAACTCGGCCTGCACGGCGCCCAGTTGGTCTACAACCCGTCCGCCACCTCGCGCGGTCTGTCCTCCTACCTGTGGCAGCTCGAGCAGCCCGCGGCCGCCGTCGCCAACGAGTACTACATTGCCGCGATCAACCGCGTCGGCCAGGAGGAGTACGGCGACAACGACTTCTACGGCACCAGCTACTTCGTCGACCCGCGCGGCCAGTTCGTCGGCGACGTCGCCAGCGACACGAAGGAGGAACTGCTCGTCCGGGACCTCGACTTCGACCTGATCGACGTCGTACGACAGCAGTGGGCGTTCTACCGCGACCGCCGCCCCGACGCCTACGAAGGGCTGGTGCAGCCGTGACCGATCTGCACGACCGCCACAAGGCCGTCATCCCCGACTGGGTCGCGCTCTACTACCAGCAGCCCATCGAGATCACCCACGGCGAGGGCCGCCATGTCTGGGACGCGGACGGCAACCGCTACCTGGACTTCTTCGGCGGCATCCTCACCACCATGACCGCCCATGCCCTCCCCGAGGTCACCAAGGCGGTGAGCGAGCAGGCCGGGCGGATCATCCACTCCTCCACGCTCTATCTCAACCGTCCGATGGTCGAGCTGGCCGAGCGGATCGCGACCCTCTCCGGCATCCCCGACGCCCGGGTCTTCTTCACCACGTCCGGCACCGAGGCCAACGACACCGCGCTGCTCCTGGCGACCGAATACCGCCGGTCCAACCAGATCCTGGCGATGCGCAACAGCTACCACGGCCGGTCCTTCTCGGCGGTCGCCATCACCGGTAATCGCAGCTGGTCGCCCACCACTCTCTCCCCGCTGCAGACGCTGTACGTGCACGGAGGCATCCGCACCCGCGGCCCCTACGCCCAGCTGTCCGACGCGCAGTTCATCGAGGCATGCGTCGCGGACCTGGAAGACCTGCTGGGCCACACCCGCGACCCCGCCGCGCTGATCGCCGAGCCCATCCAGGGCGTCGGCGGCTTCACCTCCCCGCCCGACGGCCTGTACGCCGCGTTCCGCGAAGTCCTCGACCGGCACGGCATTCTGTGGATTGCGGATGAGGTGCAGACCGGCTGGGGACGTACGGGGGAGCACTTCTGGGGCTGGCAGGCACACGCCGAGAACGGCCCACCGGACCTCCTCACCTTTGCCAAGGGCATCGGCAACGGCATGTCCATCGGCGGTGTCGTCGGCCGCGCCGAGATCATGAACTCCCTTGACGCCAACTCCATTTCGACCTTCGGCGGCTCCCCGGTCACCATGGCGGCGGGCCTCGCCAACCTCTCGTATCTGCTGGAGCACGACCTCCAGGGCAACGCCCGACGCGTGGGCGGACTGCTGATCGAGCGGCTGCGGGCCATCGGCGCGGGCGTCCCGGCCGTACGCGAAGTGCGCGGCCGCGGCCTGATGATCGGCATCGAGCTGGTCAGGCCCGGCACGGACGAGGCCAACCCGCAGGCGGCATCGGCCGTCCTGGAAGCCGCCCGCGAGGGCGGACTGCTGATCGGCAAGGGCGGCGGCCACAACACCAGCGCCCTGCGCATCGCCCCGCCGCTCTCACTGACCGTCGCCGAGGCGGAAGAGGGCGCATCGATCCTCGAACGGGCCCTGCGCAGCGTGTAGTTACGTAGGAGAGAGTACGAGAGGGAGCGCACCAGCATGAGCAGCACCCGCACCCTGATCCGCGGCGGTCTGGTCATCACCGCGGCGGACGAGATCCACGCGGACGTACTGATCGAGGACGGCCGGATCGTGGCGCTCGCGGCGCACGGCTCTGCCGTCGCCGAGGCGTGGACCGCCGACCGCACCATCGACGCCGCGAACAAGTACGTCATCCCGGGCGGCGTGGACGCGCACACCCATATGGAGCTGCCGTTCGGCGGGACCTTCGCGTCGGACTCCTTCGAGACCGGCACCCGGGCGGCCGCCTGGGGCGGCACCACCACCATCGTCGACTTCGCCGTGCAGTCGGTAGGACACGCCCTGCGCGAAGGGCTCGACGCCTGGTACGCCAAGGCCGACGGCAAATGCGCCATCGACTACGGCTTCCACATGATCCTCTCCGACGTGAACGAGTCGTCCCTGAAGGAGATGGACAAGCTGGTGGAGGAGGGCATCACCTCCTTCAAGCTCTTCATGGCCTACCCCGGCGTCTTCTACAGCGACGACGGCCAGATCCTGCGCGCCATGCAGCGCTCCGCCACCAACGGCGGGCTGATCATGATGCACGCCGAGAACGGCATCGCCATCGACGTCCTGGTGGAGCAGGCGCTCGCCGCGGGCCGCACCGATCCGCGCTACCACGGCGAGGTGCGCAGGGCCCTGCTCGAGGCGGAGGCCACCCACCGCGCCATCCAGCTCGCCCGGGTCGCCGGAGCCCCTCTCTACGTCGTCCATGTGTCGGCCGAGGAAGCCGTCGCCGAGCTGGCGGCCGCCCGCGACAAGGGACTCAACGTCTTCGGCGAGACCTGTCCGCAGTATCTGTTCCTGTCCACCGACAACCTCGCCGAGCCGGACTTCGAGGGCGCGAAGTACGTCTGCTCCACGCCGCTGCGGCCGCGCGAGCACCAGGCCGCACTCTGGCGCGGACTGCGGACCAACGACCTCCAGGTCGTCTCCACCGACCACTGCCCGTTCTGCTTCGTCGGCCAGAAGGAGCTCGGCCGCGGCGACTTCTCCAAGATCCCCAACGGCCTGCCCGGCGTGGAGAACCGGATGGACCTGCTCCATCAGGCGGTCGTCGACGGACACATCACCCGCCGCCGCTGGATCGAGATCGCCTGCGCCACACCGGCCCGGATGTTCGGCCTCTACCCGAAGAAGGGCACCATCGCCCCCGGCGCCGACGCCGATGTCGTCATCTACGACCCGCACGCCGAGCAGACCCTCTCCGTCGAGACCCACCACATGAACGTCGACTACTCCGCGTACGAGGGCAAGCAGATCACCGGCCAGGTGGAGACCGTGCTCTCGCGCGGCGATGTTGTCATCGACCAGCGCGAGTTCACCGGCCGGGCAGGGCACGGTCAGTACACCCCCCGAGGCACCTGTCAGTACCTCAACTAGTCAGTACCTCAACTAGTCGGCACATGAACGAGGAGCACTACGCATGGACTTCGGACTCGTCCTGCAGACCGACCCGCCGGCCTCGGCCGTCGTCTCGCTGATGCGACGCGCGGAACGCAACGGCTTCCGCTACGGGTGGACCTTCGACTCGGCGGTGCTCTGGCAGGAGCCCTTCGTCATCTACAGCCAGATCCTGGAACACACGCAGAAGATGCACGTCGGACCGATGGTGACCAATCCCGGGACCAGGACCTGGGAAGTCACCGCCTCCACCTTCGCGACGCTGAACGACATGTTCGGCAACCGCACGGTGTGCGGCATCGGGCGCGGCGATTCCGCGATGCGAGTCGCGGGCCGCAAGCCCAACACGCTGGCCAGGCTCAGCGAGGCGATCGGCGTCATCCGCGATCTCGCCGAGGGCCGGGAGGCCGAGGTCGACGGGCAGCCGCTGCGGATTCCCTGGGTGCGCGGCGGGAAACTGCCGGTGTGGATGGCGGCGTACGGACCCAAGGCGCTGGCGCTCGCGGGCCAGAAGGCCGACGGGTTCATCCTCCAGCTCGCCGACCCGTATCTGACCGCGTCGATGGTCAGTGCTGTACGGACGGCGGCATCCGACGCCGGGCGGGACCCCGACTCCGTCACCATCTGTGTGGCCGCGCCCGCGTATGTCGGTGACGACCTCGCGCACGCCCGCGAACAGTGCCGCTGGTTCGGCGGGATGGTCGGCAACCACGTCGCCGACCTGGTGAGCCGTTACGGCGAGCACTCCGACCTGGTGCCCGACGCCCTGACCTCGTACATCAAGTCGCGCGAGGGCTACGACTACAGCCACCACGGCCGTGCCGGGAATCCGTCGACGGACTTCGTCCCGGACGAGATCGTGGACCGCTTCTGTCTGCTCGGCCCGGCCGAGGCGCACATCGAGAAACTGAAGGAACTGCGCGAGCTGGGCGTCGACCAGTTCGCCGTCTACAACATGCACGACGCGAAGGAAGCGACCATCGACGCGTACGGCTCCGAGATCATCCCGGCACTCAACCGCTGAACACCGCTGAACACCGCTCAACACCGTTGAAGACTGCTGAAGGGGCCGCTACGCCATGACCGCGACCGTCCCGCCCGCGCCCTCAGAAGGACCGATCTCCGACACAGCGGGCCGCGTCGAGCTCGCGCCCGGCGCGGCCCCCGCCGACAACCGCTTCGTCAACGACGACCTGCTGCCCGTCCCGGTCGCCCAACGCCGCTGGACGACCTACAACTTCGCGGCTCTGTGGGTCGGCATGGCCCACAACATCCCGTCCTGGCTGCTCGCTTCAGGACTCGTCACCCTCGGCATGGACTGGAAGCAGGCGGTCTTCACCATTGCCCTGGCCAATCTCATAGTGCTGGCCCCCATGCTGCTGACCGGGCATGCGGGACCCAAGTACGGCATTCCCTTCCCCGTCCTCGCGCGGGCCTCCTTCGGTCTGCGTGGCGCGAACCTGCCGGCGCTGATCCGGGCCGGGGTGGCCTGCGCCTGGTTCGGCATCCAGACCTGGATCGGCGGGCAGGGCATCTTCATTCTGCTCGGCACGATCTTCGGCGGCTGGACGAACGCGTCCGAGGTCGGCGGGCAGCCGTGGACGCTGTGGGTCTGCTTCGTGCTCTTCTGGGCACTCGAACTCGCCATCATCTACCGGGGGATGGAGACCCTGCGGCGGTTCGAGAACTGGGCGGCGCCCTTTGTCATCGTCGGCGCGCTGGTGCTGCTGGTGTGGATATCCGCCAAGGCGGGCGGCCTCGGTCCGCTGCTCGACCAGCCCTCCAAGCTGGGCTGGGGCGCGGACTTCTGGCCGGTCTTCTTCCCCTCCCTGATGGGGATGATCGCCTTCTGGTCGACGCTGTCGCTGAACATCCCCGACTTCACCCGCTTCGGCGCGGGGCAGCGCGCCCAGATCTGGGGGCAGACGCTCGGTCTGCCGACCACGATGACGCTGTTCGCCCTGCTCTCGGTGTTCGTCACCTCCGGATCCCAGGCGGTGTACGGGGCGGCGGTCTGGGACCCGGTCGCACTCGCCGCCAAGACGGACAACGTCTTCGGACTGCTCTACGCGCTGGTGACGGTGCTGGTCGCGACGATCTCGGTGAACATCGCGGCGAACGTCGTGTCGCCCGCGTACGACCTGTCGAACCTGGCGCCGAAACTCATCAACTTCCGCACGGGAGCGCTGATCACGGGCGTGGTCGGCGTGCTGATCATGCCGTGGAAGCTGACCGGGACGCCCGAGCTGTACATCTTCACCTGGCTCGGTCTGGTCGGTGGACTGCTCGGCACGGTCGCGGGCATTCTCATTGCGGACTACTGGCTGATCCGCCGCACCGTCCTCGACCTGGCGGATCTCTACACCCCAGGCGGCCGCTACTGGTACGCCTCCGGCTGGAATCCGCGCGCGGTCGTGGCGTTCGGCGTAGGCGGCCTGCTGGCGGTGGGCGGCTCGCACTCGGCGAAGGGCAAGGGGCCGTTCCCCGAGGACGGGCTGATCCCCTTCCTGAAGCCGCTGGCCGACTACGGCTGGGCGGTGGGACTCGTGGCGTCGCTCGCGCTGTATGTGGGGCTGATGAAGGCCACAGGGCGTCGAACGGCGGTATGAGCGCCCGCACCCGCCGCTCCGGCTCGGCGGCCGGACCGGTCAACTCGGCGGCTGGGCCTGACCGGACCGGGCCGGACCGGCCGGCTCAGCGGCGGGAGCGCTGGGCCGCGACGATCTCGCGGACCGTCTTCTCGCCCGCTCCCCGCCGCTGCACCCGTTCGGCGAAGGCCGGGAACTGACCCGCGATCGCGCTCAGCAGTCTCAACTCCAGCGGCGCGACGTTGATTTCGGCGACATCGCGCTCGATGGCACGCAGCACCCCGTCCACGACCTGTCGCGGCGAGACCGTACGCATCCCTGCGGGCGCAGTCGCCCCGGTGGCGGCAAACATTCCTACGTCCCGTACGAAACCGGGCTGGACGATCGAGACGCCGACGCCGGTGCCGTGCAGATCCTGGCGGAAGCCCAGCGCGAAGCCGCGCAGCCCGAACTTCGTCGCGCTGTACAGGGACGTGGACTTGGTCGCTGCCTTGCCGGAGAGCGAGCCGACGAAAGCGATATGGCCCCGGCCCGCTTCGACCATGGCGGGGGCGAGCAGCCGGGCCAGCATGACGGGGGCGCGCAGGTTGACCGCGAGGGCGCGGTCCACCTGCTCCGGCGTGTAGTCGACATCACCGCTGGAGGGCAGCGCGGCGTTGGCGATCAGTATGGACGCGTCGGCCGCCTCGTCGGCGAGGTGCTCCACGTCCGAGGGGTCCGCGAGGTCGGCCAGGACCGTGCGCGCGCCATAGCGTTCGGCCAGCGGCTCCAGTGCCGCGCGGCGGCGGCCGGTCAGCACCAACTTCGCGCCCCTGGCGGACAGTTCGGCGGCGAGCGCGCCGCCGATGCCGCCGGTGACCCCGGTGAGCAGAACGGTTGCTCCGGTGATGCGCATCTGGTTACCCTCCAGTTCTGTTCGTTCGAACGAACAATAGGGAGGCGGGGCGGTCGTGTCCACAGAAGAATTCGGCGGACTGGCAGAGCACGTACGGCTGTTGAGCCAGGGGGCAGCATCGTCCGAGGAGCTGGTCACCCGCGCCATCGAGCGCATCGAGGCCAGCCAGTCCACCATCAACGCCTTCCGCTGGGTACGCGGCGAACGCGCCCTCGACGACGCCCGCGACGCCGACCGGCGACTGGCCGCGGGGGAGCGGCTGCCCCTCCTCGGCGTGCCGCTCGCCGTGAAGGACGACACCGATGTGGCCGGGCTGCCCACCCTCTTCGGCTGCTGCGGCGAACTCCCACCGGCCGAAAGGGACGGTGAGGCGGTACGCCGCCTCCGCGCCGCGGGAGCCGTGATCGTCGGCAAGACCAACTCCTGCGAGCTCGGCCAGTGGCCGTTCACCGAAGGACCGGCGTTCGGCGCCACCCGTAACCCGTGGTCCACCGACCACACCCCGGGCGGCTCGTCCGGCGGCTCCGCTGCCGCCGTCGCCGCGGGCCTCATACCTGCGGCGCTCGGCTCCGACGGCGCCGGATCGGTCCGCATCCCGGCCGCCTGGACCCATCTCGTCGGCATCAAACCCCAGCGCGGACGGGTCTCCCTGCACCCCTACGCGGACGCCTTCCAGGGCCTCGCCGTCAATGGCCCGCTCGCCCGGACCGTCGCCGACGCCGCCCTGCTGCTCGACGTGGTCCAGGGCCCGCACCCCGAGGACCTGCACCGCCCCGACGCGATCGAGGCCTCGGCCGCCGCCCGTCGCGACCCGGGCAGGCTGCGCATCGCCCTCGCCTGGCGGCCCCCGCTCACCCTCACCCGCACCATGCCCCACCCCGAGGTGCGTCGCGCCGTCACCGCGCTCGCCGAAGCGCTCGCCCGGCTCGGTCACCACGTCGAGGAGGCCCGGCCGCGCTACGGGTTGATCGGCCTCGCCTTCGTGCCGCGCGCCACCGCCGGGATCGCCGAGGTCGCGGCCTTGCACCCCGAACCCGCACTGCTCGACCCACGCACCCGCACCGCCATGAGCCACGGCCGAACCCTCGGCGGCCGCATCGTGCGCGCCGCCCGCGCCCGTGAGGCCCGCCAGCACGCCAGGATCGGCGCCATCTTCGACTCGTACGACGTGGTCCTCACCCCGACCACCGCAGCCCCGCCCCCGCGCATCGGCACCTTCGACGGGCTCAGCGCCTGGCGCACCGACGCGACCATGGCGGCCGCGTGCCCGTACGCCTGGCCCTGGAACGTACTCGGCTGGCCCGGCGTCAACGTCCCCGCCGGACTCACCTCCGACCAACTGCCCGTCGGCGCCCAGCTCCTCGGTCCCGCAGGCAGCGAGGAGCGGCTGATCTCGCTCGCCGCCCAACTGGAGGCGGACCAGCGGTGGTACGAGAAGCGGCCGCCCGCCCCCACGACGCGATCCGCCCCCGTGATCCCCGGGAGCGTGCCGGTGGAACAATGACCGTCATGTCCAATCCCGCCCGCTCGGCCGCGACCCGGCAGCGCATCATCACCGCCGTCCTGCAGATCATCGGCAAGGACGGGGTCGCGGCGGTCACCAACCGGCGGATCGCCAAGGAAGCCGGAGTCTCGCTCGGCTCGGTCACGTACCACTTCGAGACCCAGCACGAGCTGCTGCGCGAGAGCCTGCTGCACTTCGTGCGCGCGGAGACCCGCCGCTTCACCGAGCTCGCCGACCAGTGCCAGAGCGACGGCGTCGACATCGAGGGCGCCGCCGCGCTGGCGGGCCAGGTGGCGGGCGGCACCGCCTTCGACAGCGAGCACATCGCGCCCTTCGAGCTGTACGTCGAGGCCGGGCGCGACGAGCGGCTGCGGGAGGCCGCCGCCGAGGCCTTCGCGGCGTACGACCGGCTCGCGGCCCAGATCCTCACCGGCCTCGGCGTTCCGGACGCCGAACGCCTCGCCGCGACCACGGTCGCGCTGGTGATGGGCCTCCAGCTGCGCCGGCTGGCCACCGGCAGCTCCTCCGAGGACCTCGTCGACGCGCTGCTGCTGCTCGCGCGGGGAGCGATCAATCAGGAGACGGCCAGCCAGGAGGCCGGGCTCTGAACCCGGGGTCGGCCCAACTGCACGTGTCCGCCTGCGAGTCGGGACCTCTCGAGCCGCGTGACAAGCCTCGCTGAGGGGCACTCGTTGCTAGGCTTCTTAACGTCGGACTCGCGGGGAGTGTGCGGATGGTGCTGCGGCTGGTGGTCAGGGGAAAGCGCGCAGCGGGTCGATCCCGGACCGCCGGATGAGCACCTCCCGGCCGCGCCGCCATCTCCTTGTCGTCGCCCCCCAGTGCGATGCCATGCAGCCGCTCGCGCGACTCAAGAGTGCGGCGGCCGACCTGCACGACGTGCTGGCCGACTCGCAGCTCGGCGCCTGTGATCCGGGTCTTCCCGACGGCCGCTCCCTCGTCACGGGCGAGGGCCTGACGAGCAGCTCGATCCGCACAGTGGTCTCGGACGCCATCGACCACGCCGCCCACCGGGGCGCCGCGCTGATCCTCGCGCTGCTCGGCCACGGCTTCGTGCAGGGCAGCACGACGACTCTGTACCTGATGGGTTCGGACTCCAGGCAGGAGGCCACGGACCGAGCGGTGAACGTGAGTGAGCTGCTCAAAGCCGCGGCGAACCATGTGGACATCCCCAGTGTGCTGGGCGTCATCGACACCTGCCACGCGACCGGCGCGCTGCCCGCACCACAGGACCTGGCGGCCGGGACGCGGGGTGGCCGCAGCCGCCTCGCTCTCCTCATGGGGTCATCGGTGACCCAGCCTGCCTTCGACCTGTCGTTCTCGCGGGCGCTGACAGGGTTCATGCGTGCCGGTGTGCCGGGGGCGGGCGCCGTGCTGGGGGTCGAGGAAGCGGTACGGGAGCTGCGGAGCACGGTGGTCGGCCAGGACGTGACCGGTACCGTGCACGACGGAGACCCCTTCGCCCAGGAGCCGTTGTGGCTCACTCGCAACGCATGCCACCACGACGTACTTCCGGGGAGTCTGTGCGGGCCGCTGGCGCGCGAGGAGCTGGCATCGGCGCTCCCCTCGATTGAGCCGGGTGCCGGCCCGGAGCACACCGGGCTCCCTCTCGACCTCGCCGCGGCGACGGAACGGCGTGCCACTCTCCGTTCCCTCCCGCCCTCACTGCCACGCGATCGGGCCCTGCGCGCGGTTGACGGTGTCCTCGTCGCCATACGTACGCTCAATTTCATCCGGTCCTGGATGGGCGCCGAACTGACCACCGCCCGGATGCGCCACGCCCTGTACGCCGTGCTCGCAGCGCAGCAGCGCACACCCCCGTCGGTCGCGGAACTCACCGACGTCGCCATCGTCGACCGGCTGGTGTTCGACTATCCCGTCGCCGACGGCGACTGCCGCCGGTCGCTCGCCCACTTCGTCGTACTGCTCGCCCACGGGGCCGGGAAGCGATTGGGCGACGAGGAGTCCGAACGCTGGGCGCGGTCCATCGACGCCCAGGTGGCGGTGAATGACATGGCCGAACATGTCTCGGGTACGCAGGACGAACGCCGACTGCGGCTCGTGGTGACCTTGCACGCGTCCCTGACCGGGGACTGGCCCGAAGTGATCGAGGCATGGCTGCTGCAGGACGGCGGCCTGCTCCACCACGAGGAGTTTCACTGCGCGACGGTGGACAGACGAGGGGCGGAGAACGCGGTCGAAGCCGCCGTGGCCTGGGCCGAGGACCATGCCGAGGTGCTGGATCTGCCGCTGCGGCGGCTGGACATCGCCGCACCTGGCGGACTGCTGCTCGCCTGGCGTCCGGAGGAAGCCGGGCTCGGCCTCCGCCTCGGCGTGCAGTACGACGTCGTCCTGCACTGGAGCCGGCGCCTGACCCGGGACCAGCTGCTGCGGCGCATCCAGCGGGCGGTCAGCGACAGGTGGGATGCCATCGCGGCCTGCGACGCGGATGTTCCGGTCGACTGGCTCGCGGCAGAGGACACCGCTGACCGGCATCTGCTCCGGAGCCGGCTGCGTAACGGCAGGTATGCGCGAGGCATCGGACTGATGCACGGCGCCGGGCTCGACGACCAGCTGATGGAGACCCTGCTCGCCTACACCCCCGTCCTGCTGTGGCCGCACACCGCTGAGGGATTTCCCAAGGACCGGCACGGCTGCCTCGCGCAGCACTGGATGACCATGCCGGAGGGGCTCGTACGCGCCTATCGGCGTCGCTGGCGCGGTGAGGAAGCGGGGGACTTCGCCGACCTCCGCGCGGTCTGGGACGACCGTGAGTGGCTTCGTTTCTGCCGCCTTGTCAGGAGTTCAATTCCCCCTGCTCAGACTCCCTTTGAGGAAACCAAATGACGTGGAACGCGTACTACCGAGGGGACGGCGTCGTCAGGGAGGGAACGCGGCTGCCGCAACCGCCGCCGTGGCGCACCTTCCCGCGGCGCTCGGCAGCCCAGGTCTTCGAGCCTCCGGAGGGTCTGATCGACGCCGTCAACGCGGCGCTGGTGCTGCGGCGTCCCCTGCTGATCACCGGAGGCCCCGGCACAGGCAAGTCCACCGTGATCGAACAGGTCGCTCAGGAGCTGGAGCTGGGGCCGGTGCTTCGCTGGCACGTCACATCACGCAGCACGCTGAGCGATGCGCTCTACCGCTACGACGCACTGGGCCGCATTCACGCGCACCGGCTGCAACAGGAGAAGGCGCGAGCAGGCGGCGGCGATGCGGGCGAGGACGACATCGCGGCGTTCTTGCACCTCGGGCAGCTGGGGACCGCGCTGCTGCCATCCCCGCAGCCGCGTGCCCTGCTCATCGACGAGATCGACAAGGCGGATCTCGACCTTCCCGGCGACCTGCTCGACGTCCTGGAGAGGGGCGAGTACCGCATCGAGGAGTTGTTGCGCGAAGGGCAGGACGCCGCCGAGGTACGGATGTGGGACTCGGAGGAGAAACATCTCGTCGAGCGCGGCCATGTGCAGTGCACGGAGTTCCCCTTCATCGTGATGACCAGCAACGGGGAGCAGGAGCTGCCCGCGCCGTTCCTGCGCCGCTGTGTGCGCTTCAGCATGCCGACGCCCACCTCGTCCCTCGTACGTGAAGTGGTGCGCCGTCACCTTGAATTGGACGTCCCCGCAACCGGCCCCATGGCAGAGCTTGTCGACGACTTCGTCCGGCGCGTCGCCGCGGGCGAGAGCGTGGCCGTCGACCAGCTGCTCGGCACTCTCCATCTGCTCAACGGCGACGGCGGCAAGGACCTGGACGGCGGGGAACGCAGCAGGCTGATCGGCCTTCTGATGAAAGACCTCTCCAGTGCCTGATGCGGAGGCCGGCACCGATGCTCTGGGCAGGGTCGTCGACGCCCTGCACATGACCGACAGGGGCCTGGACGGTCTGTCGATCGCGGAACTGCTCTGGCTCGCTGCCGCCCGGGGCGAACACCTCGACGCGGGCGGGGCCGGGGAGGAGGCGGGCCGCCGGCCGCCGGATGATGAGGAACCGGAGAAGGTGGGCAGCCGGCCGCCGGGTGCCGAACCGGAGGAAGACGGCGAACGGCACAGTCGGGCGAGGACCGAGGACGGCAACCGGCTCGCGCTGTACGAGTCGACGGCGACCGAAGTCCGCACCACCGGTGAGCCCGCGGCGCCCGTGGCCGGCGTGCCGGCCGCGAGGAACGGCTCGCTGGCAAGGGTGAGGGAACTCGCCCGTGCGTTGAAGCCGTTCAAGCGGCCTTGGCCTCGTGGCCGCAGGCAGGAGCTGGACCTCGCCGCGACAGTCGCCGACTATGCCCGCAGCGGTGAACTCATTCCCGCGTTCCGCCCTGCTCCCGAGCGGTGGTTCGACGCGACAGTGGTGCTCGACCGGTCTCCCACGATGGCCGTGTGGAGCGGAACGGTCGACGCACTGCTGAGGCTGCTCACCCGGGCCGGAGTCTTCAGGACACTGAGGGTGCTGTATCTCGACAGCCATGAACTGGGCCCGAACTTGCGCGGTCCGCTCGGGCAGCGGGTCGTCGGGGGCGGCTCCCGCGCCGTTCAGCCGCGCCGTCTGACGCTCGTCGTCTCGGACTGCGTATCCATTGCCTGGGCCGGCGGAGAACTGTGGGACAGGGTCCACGGCTGGGCGCAGACCATGCCCGTGGCCCTTCTCAACCCGCTGCCACCGAAGATGTGGCGGTCCACGGGGCTGGACCTTCCGGCGGTCCGGGTGACCTCGCCCGGGCCGCCCGGGATGCCCAACAGCCGACTGCGCTTCACCACCCCGAGCCTGATGGAGGCCGCCTTCCCCGACGCCGTCGACCCGGCGAGCGGCTGGCAGCCGCTTCCCGTCATGTCGTTGACGCCACGAGCCGTGGGGGCCTGGTCCCGCATGCTCATGCGGTCGGACACGGACGGTTGCGGGGCGCTGCTGCTGCCCGGCCCCGGCATCGCCGACCGGCCGGCCGTGCCGGCCGACGCGGCTGTCGACGGAGAGTCGGTGGTGGAGGCGTTTTTGCATCGTGCCTCGCCGTCGGCGACGCGACTCGCCGTACTGTGCTCGCCCTATCCTCATGTGAACGTCGATCTGCTCCGGCTCCTCCAGAAGGAACTCGTCCCGGACGCGACGGCGGCCGACCTCGCGGAGTTCGTGGTGGGGGGCCTGGTCACCGTCGACAGCAGTACCCGGCCGGGCGGCCCCGTGCTGCGTTTCCGGCAGGGCGTGCGCCCGCAGCTCGAGTCCCGGCTGGGGGCGCGTGACGCCTGGCGGATGTACGACACACTGGAAAAGTTCATCGCCACCGAGGTTGCGGCGTCGCCCCGGCTGCCTGCGGCTGTCACCGGGCGGCAGCACACATCGCCCGCGTCCGTCGCTCTCGCTCCTTTCACGGAGGCATCCGCTCGGACTCTGCAAGCGCTGGGCGTGACTGTGGAGGAGCCGGCGGAGGTCAGGGCGGAAGAGCTGCTGGCGGAGGTCTGGACCGAGGAGCAGCCGGCGGAGGTCAGGACCGAGAACCTGCGGGCGGAGGTCAGGACCGAGGAGCAGCCGGCCCGTGACGAGCCGCTGGAAGCGTATCCGCGGCCCGGACCGCGGGGCTGGCCGTCCTCATCGCAGCGGGCGGCGGACCATCGGCCGTACTTCTTCTTGAGTTATGCGCACACGCCGCGGTACGGGGCAGGGGGCCCGGACCCGGACATGTGGGTGGAGCGGTTGTTCCGGGATCTGTGCGGCCATGTGATGGCCATGACCGATCTGCCGGCCGGGGCTCCCGCCGGGTTCATGGACCGGGAGATCCGCTCGGGGGAGGGCTGGTCGGAGCGGCTGGGTGAAGTTCTGGCCACCTGCCGGGTGTTCGTGCCGCTCTTCTCGCCGCGGTACTTCGCCAGCGAGATGTGTGGCAAGGAGTGGTACGCCTTCGCCCAGCGGGCGATCTATCACCAGGCCAAGAGCAACAGTCCGGCCGAGGCGATCGTCCCCGCGCTGTGGGTGCCGATGCCGCCCGCGCAACTTCCGGGCCCTGCCGAGCGGTTGCAGTTCAACCACCAGGCCATGGGCGACCGCTATGTCACCGACGGGCTGTACGGGCTCATCAAACTCCGCCTGTTCCAGGAGGAGTACGAAGCAGCCGTCTACGAACTCGCCAAACGCATCGTGAAGACGGCGGATGCGACCCGCATAGGCCCCGGCAATCCCGTCGACTACCGGCAGGCGCCCAGCGCCTTCGGCAGGCCCGGCGGCGGCCCCCGCCCGATGCATGTGACGGTCGCCGCGCCGACCCGCCACGACCTGCCCGAAGGCCGGGCGCCCGACTACTACGGTGAGGAGGCACAGGACTGGAATCCGTACCACCCGCACTCCGCACGGCCGTTGGCCTATGTCGCCCAGGACCTGGTGCGCTCGCTCAACTACCAGGCCACAGTCTCTTCTTTCGACCATGAAGCGTTGCCCGACAAGACTCGGCCGCCCACCCGGCCCGAGATCCTTCTTGTCGACCGCTGGGCCCTGGAGGACGATGACCGGCGCCGGCGGCTCGCCGCCCTGGACGCCGAGCCGCGCCCCTGGATGAGCATCGTCGTCCCGTGGAACCGCGACGACCCGCAGAGCCGGGTCGCCGAGGGGGAGCTGGTCGGGAAGCTGGAACGGATCTTGCCGAACCACATGAGCCAGGGCAGAGCCGCCTGCCGGGCCGCGGCCAGAGGAGTGCTCAGCATGGAGGCATTCGGCCAGATCCTGCCCCAGGTGGTGGAGTCGGCGGCCCAGGAGTATCTGCGGCACGCCGAGGTCTACCCGCCCGCGGCGCCGCCCGCTCCGGGAGTCAGCTCGTCCGAACGGCCCCGACTGAGGGGCCCGATGGCGGTCAGAGACACTGGACCTGTCATCGAGAGCGAAGACCGATAGAGGTTGCCTGCCCGCGGGCGCTGCCCTGCCGGGACTCGCTACCTCGCGATGGCGGCGGTCATCTTGCGCCGGATCGGGCCCACATTGCCCGCCAGCCGCAGGAAGGTGCGGAACCCGGCGAGGGCGAATCGGTTGTCCGCCACGCCCTGTTCCAGATTGCGGTTGGCGGCTGCGACCTTGGTGAAGGCGTGGTCCAGCATCGCCTTCTCGTACTCGCCGATCGCGTCGGTGAGTCGGCGGCCGTCGCCGACCGCCCGCAGCCCACGGCACAGCAGTTCGGCGTCGACGACGGCGGCGTTCGCGCCCGCTCCGGCGGTCGGCGGCATGGCGTGGATCGCGTCGCCGAGAACTGTCACATTGCTGGGCTGCCACGGCTCGGGCCTGCGCGAGGTGTACAGCGGGTGCACCGAGACGGTGCCCGTGTCGGACTCCTCGATCAGCCGCAGCAGGTTCGGATGCCAGCCGCCGACCGTCCGCAGTACAAGCGCCCGGATCTCTTCGGCGGACATCGCCGAAATCGCTTTGCGGTCACCGAACTTCTGCCATCTGGCGAGCACGTTCCACATGACGTAGTCCGTGGTGTTGTCGAGCAGCAGCTCCGGGTCGATGCCGTAGTCGGGCGACAGGCTGAGCGCCTGACCCCCCTCGTCGCGGCGGAACTCGTGCACGGCGAGGAAGCCGAAGTAGCCGTGCGGCGCCAGCACCATGGCTCCACCGGTGCTGAACGGGCGGGGGAGGAGCTGAGCCACCTCGCTCCCCAGCGGCACCTTGCCGGAGATGGCGACCGCGCCGGTGTCACTGTGCGCGGCCTGCGGCAGATACTGCGCGCGGACCGCGGAGTTGGTCCCGTCCGCGCCGACAAGAACGTCGCCGGTGGCCTGCGTGCCGTCGCTGAAGTGGGCCGTGACGAGACCGTCCGGCTCGTGCGTGTAGTGGGTGAAGGTCTTGCCGAACCGCACGACGTCGCCGAGGCCCGCGAGGAGGACCTCGCGGAAGGTGATGCGGCTGACCGACCGGAAGGTGTCCGTCAGATGGGCGGTGTCCATGCCGATTTCGGTGGTGTTCAGGGTGATCAGCTCGTCGAGCTTCTCGGTGAAGAAGGCGAGGGTGCTGTTGGCCTGGCCACTGGTGGACACGAACAGGTCGTAGACATCGGCGGGCAGACAGGCGTGCAGGGCGCGGCAGCCGTACGGGGCGATATGGATCCGGTAGCCCTGTAATCGTTCGGTACGGGTGCGGTCGCGCTCGTAGAGGGAGACGCTGACGCCGGCCCGCTTGAGGCCCTGCGCGAGGGTGAGACCGCCGATTCCGGCGCCAATGATCACAACGTGCATCGTCGCACTCCTTGATCTTCGGTCACGGCCCGTCATGGCGCAGCCCGGGTGGCGACAATCACCCGGTGGCGAGCAAGGCGTCAAGCGCCGCGTGGACGGCCTGGCCGGTTCCGGCCGCGTGACCGGATCAGGCGGAGTCGAGGACCAGATCCACGACCGGGCGGTACTCGCTCTCCGCGGCGTCGTCCAGTGTCTCGTGCGCAGCGATGCGGAAGATCAGGGCGCGGACGAGCAGTTGACGCCAGTCGGGCAGATGCGACCACCGCTCAAGGAGTGCGGGATCGGTCTCGTACCAGCACAGCGCGTCGACCGCGACGATCGCCGAGGCCCAGGCAGCGGGCCGCCAGTAGGGCGGCCAGTCGGTGATCGCGGGCGCGCGGCCGGGCTCGAAGAGGACCTTGCCCAGGAGGTCGCCGTGAACGATCTGCGCGGGGGCCGAGATGGGGCGGCATGCCGCGAGAAGCGGCTTGAGCAGCGCGAATTCCGGTGCCCGGTCGGTCTCTTGCCATGCCAGCCGGTCCGCGCGCGCCCACGGCGTGTCACGTACGCCGAGGAAGCGCGGCCTGGGCAGGTCCTTCAGCGTGGCGTGGAACTCCTCGCCCGCCCGGATGACGTCGTCGGCGCGGTGGGGATCGGGGGATCCGCCGATCAACTGCCATGCCTCCCATCCGTGCGCGGCCCAGGACCCGTCCGCCGACGGGACGGGCCGCGCCACCCGGAAATCGGTGACCTCCGGCAGATGGCACAGCACACCGGCCCGCCACACGGTCTCCTGCGACAGCGCGGTGGGCTTGAGCACCAGCTCGCCGGCGAGCCAGGCCGAGCCCGGTCCGCCGGGCAGCAGGACGGGCGCTTCGGTCGCCCCGAACGCTCTGAGCACGGAAGGGGGCGGGGCGGGGGACTGGGTCATGGGCGGAGCGTATGGGGCCGGCCTGCACGGACGTCGAAGTTCTTCTTCGCACGCGATGAATTCGCGGTGCCGGGCAGCGTGAGTGTCGAGTCCCGGACGGACCCGGCCGTGATCGACGGATTGCGTCGCCGCGTCATGACGTCACTGTCAGTGAACAGTGGTCCTAGGGCAGGCCCTGCGCGGTCGCCCGGTACCCGCGTACGGCTGTGCCCTCCGCGGCGGCGAACCTCAGGGGAAATGCAGGGTTACGCGGTGGGACGCCGAGGGGACAGCGCGATGTCAGCAGGCCGTGCTTAGCTGGACATATGATCGATGACTTCCTCAATGGTGATCTGTCCGACGTCGAGGAGGCGGTCCGCAAGGCGGCCGCCACCGAGATCATGCCGCGGTACCGGCAGCTCGCCGCGCACGAGATCGTCGAGAAGAATGGCCCGCACGATCTGGTGACCACGGCCGACCGCAATGCCGAGGAGCACCTGACCGAGTCCCTGACGGCTCTGCTGCCCGGCTCCGTCGTGGTCGGCGAGGAGGCGGTCCACGCAGACCCGTCGGTGTACGAGGCGCTGCAGGGCGACGCACCGGTCTGGATCGTCGACCCCGTGGACGGGACCCGGCAGTTCGTCCACGGCGAGCCGGGCTTTTGCACGCTGGTGGCTCTCGCACGGCATGGCGAGGTGTTTGCGTCGTGGACATACGCCCCCGCGCTGGACGAGATGGCGACGGCCGTCCGCGGCCGCGGCGCCGAGCTCAACGGCACGCCGCTGCGGGCCGGTTCGCCCGCGCCCGGGGCGGTGCTCGAGGTGGCGACGTCGCACCCGGACTTCACGACCCCGGACCAGAAGCGGGCCCTGCTGGGCCTGAACGTGGACGGCGTACACGCGCGCCCGTGCGGCTCGGCGGGCCTGGAGTACCTGTACGTGGCCCGGGGCGAGCTGGATGCGGTGGCCTTCTCCTGGGAGAATGCGTGGGACCACGCGGCGGGCCTGCTTCTGGTGGCGGAGGCGGGAGGGGCGCAGGTGACGGTGGCGGGGGTGCCGTTCCGTATCACGGGCGGGAATGCGCTGCCATTCACGGCGGCGAGGGACGCGGCGACGGCGGCGAGGATACGGGCCTTGCTGGCGGGCTGAGCCGCCCCCACCGTGCCCCGCGGCGCAGCGGCCGTCCCCAGCGGGTGCGGGGGCGCCGGCCCTCCCGCCCCGGGGGGTCTGGGGGCACCGCCCCCAGTTACGGGATGGGGGTACCTCCCACGGCCGCCAGGCCATAGGGGGAGGGCGGGGTGGGGAAAGCCCCCGCGCGCCGCCCGGCCATCCGTCCGACCCCGGAAAACATCGCGCCGGAATCCCCCTCCGCCCCCGCCACCCGCCCGCACCAATATCCTGGTTGCCTTGGCCATCGGCTGACAAAGGAGTCCGAAGGTGCCGTCGATGCTCGATGCCGTCGTCGTGGGGGCGGGACCCAACGGACTGACCGCCGCCGTCGAACTGGCCCGCCGTGGCTTCTCGGTGGCGGTGTACGAGGCCTTGGACACCATCGGCGGGGGAGCGAAAACCGAGGAGCTCACCCTCCCCGGCTTCCGCCACGACCCCTGCTCCGCGGTCCATCCGCTCGGCATCGGCTCGCCCGCCTTCGCCGCCATGCCACTCGCCCGGCACGGCCTTGAGTGGCTGCACCCCGAACTCCCCCTCGCCCACCCATTTCCGGACGGCACCGCCGCCGTGCTGAGCCGGTCGGTCGGCGAGACCGCCATGTCGCTGGGGGCCGGTGACGCCGGGGCGTACCGCCGGCTCGTCGCCCCTTACCTCGGCCACTGGAACACCTTCGCCGCCGACTTCCTGCGCACGCCCTGGGACGGCCTGCCTCGCGACCCGTACCGATATGTGCGCTTCGGGCTGACCGCGCTCCAGCCCGCCACCTGGATCTCGCGCCGTTTCGAGGGCGAGCGGGCCCGTGGCCTGCTCGCCGGGCTCGCAGCCCATGCCATCGCCCCGACCAGCGGCCTCGCCACCGGCGGCATCGCGCTGATGTTCGCCCTGGCCGCCCATGAGAAGGGCTGGCCGGTACCCCGCGGCGGCTCGCAGGCGATCTCCGACGCGCTGGCGTCGTATCTGAGGGAACAGGGCGGCACGATTCACACCGGCGCGGAGGTGAAGCGGCTCGACGAGCTGCCCCCGGCCCGCGCGTACATCTTCGACACCTCGCCGACCGCGCTCGCCCGGATCGCCGGACTCGGCCAGGCGTATCAGCACTATCGGTACGGCGCCGCGGCGTTCAAGATCGACTACGCCCTGTCGGGTCCGATGCCCTGGACCGCGCAGGAGGCCCGCACGGCCGGGACCGTGCACATCGGCCCCACGGCCGGTGAGATCGAGGCCGCCCTGCACGCCGCCGTCGCCGGCAGCGACCCCCGTGTGCCCTTCCTGATCACTTCCCAGCCCACCGTGATCGACCCCTCCCGCGCGCCGGCGGGCAAGCATGTCCTGTGGGCGTACGGCCATGTGCCCGCCGGCTGGGAAGGGGACGCCACCGAGGTCATCGAGCGGCAGCTGGAGCGCTTCGCGCCCGGTTTCCGCGACCTCGTACTGGCCCGCGCGGTCGCGGGCCCGCCCCAACTCGCCCGGCGCAACGCCAATTACGTCGGCGGGGACATCGCCTGCGGGGCGTTCGCCGGACTCCAGACGCTGATCCGTCCCAAGCTCGCCCGGGTGCCGTACGCGACCTCGCACCCCGCCGTCTTCATCTGCTCGGCCGCGACCCCGCCGGGCCCCGGCGTGCACGGCATGTCCGGCCACCACGCGGCGAAGGCGGTCTGGCGCCGGTTGCGCGCCACCCGCTGAGAGCCCCGGCCGAGGGGACCCGGTGACAGCCACCGGGCCGAGAGCCGCCGAGGGGACCCGGTGACAGCCACCCGCCGGGAGCCGCCGCGGAGGGTGATCGGCGCCGCCCACCCGCCGAGAGCCACCGCGCGCGATGATGGCCTCATGACCGATCAGCCCGCCGTCGTCCTCGTCCGCGGAGACATCACCCAGCAGCACGTCGACGCCATTGTCAACGCCGCCAACTCCTCGCTCCTCGGCGGCGGTGGCGTCGACGGGGCGATCCACCGGCGCGGCGGACCGGACATCCTGGCCGAGTGCCGCGCCCTGCGTGCCTCCCGGTACGGCAGGGGGCTGCCCACCGGCCAGGCCGTCGCCACCACCGCCGGCAACCTCGACGCCGGCCATGTGATTCACACGGTCGGACCCGTCTGGTCCGCCACCGAGGACCGTTCCGCGCTGCTGGCCTCGTGCTACCGCGAGTCGCTTCGAGTCGCCGACGAACTGGCCGCCCGCACCGTCGCGTTCCCCGCGATTTCCACCGGCATCTACGGCTGGCCGATCGACGACGGCGCACGCATCGCCGTCGAGACGGTGCGGGCCGCGGACACGGCCGTGGCGGAGGTGCGCTTCGTCCTCTTCGACGAGCCCGCGTACACGGCCTTCGCCGCGCAGGAGCACTGACAGGTCTTACTCCGGTGCGGCCTCGCTCTGTGCGACCTCGATGTTCTTCGGGACGGTCCTGGCAGATCAAGGATGATGTCGTTTTCTCGCCAGCCCCGGCTCTCGCGCTGCTGGATGCTTGTAGCCATGCACACCGACACCGAGCGCTGCGTACGCGCCGTCCAGTCGAAGGACGCCCGTTTCGACGGCTGGTTCTTCACGGCCGTACTGACCACGCGGATCTACTGCCGCCCCAGCTGCCCGGTGGTGCCGCCGAAGGTCGAGAACATGACCTTCTACCCGAGTGCCGCCGCCTGCCAGCAGGCCGGATTCCGGGCCTGCAAGCGCTGCCGCCCCGACACCAGCCCCGGCTCGCCGGAGTGGAACGCCCGCGCCGACGCCGTCGCCCGCGCCATGCGCCTCATCCGCGACGGCGTCGTCGACCGCGAGGGCGTGCCGGGCCTCGCCGCCCGGCTCGGCTACTCGACGCGCCAGATCGAGCGCCAGCTCCTCGCCGAACTGGGCGCGGGCCCGCTCGCCCTGGCCCGCGCCCAGCGCGCCCAGAGCGCCCGCGTCCTCATCGAAACCACCGGCCTCCCCCTGGCCGAGGTCGCCTTCGCGGCCGGTTTCTCCTCCATCCGCACCTTCAACGACACCGTCCGCGAGGTCTTCGCGCTCGCCCCGGGCCAACTGCGCACCCGCGCCGCCCGCAGCCGCTCCACACCGCCACAGACACCCGGCGTGATCGCCCTGCGGCTGCCCTACCGAGCACCGCTCAACCCGAGCAACCTCTTCGGGCACCTCGCGGCCACCGGCGTCCCGGGCGTCGAGGAGTGGCGGGACGGTGCGTACCGTCGCACCCTGAGCCTCCCGTACGGACACGGCATCGTCGCCCTCACCCCGCGGCCCGACCACATCGCCTGCCGGCTCTCGCTCACCGACCCGCGCGACCTCACCATCGCTATCAGCCGCTGCCGCTGGATGCTCGACCTGGACGCCGATCCGGTCGCGGTCGACGACCAGTTGCGCAGGGACGAACTGCTCGCCCCGCTGGTCGACAAGGCCCCGGGTCGACGGGTGCCGCGCACCGTCGACGCGGCGGAGTTCGCGGTACGGGCGGTGCTCGGCCAGCAGGTCTCGACGGCCGCCGCCCGCACCCACGCCGGTCGCCTGGTCACCGCCCACGGCCGGCCGGTCGAGGACCCCGAGGGCGGACTCACCCATCTGTTCCCTGCGCCCGCCGAACTCGCGGCGCTGGATCCCGAGACGCTGGCGCTGCCCCGCAGTCGCCGCACCACCCTCACGACCCTCGTCGGAGCGCTGGCCGACGGCTCGCTGCAGCTCGGCCTCGACAGCGACTGGGACAAGGCCCGCGCCCAGCTGACCGCACTGCCCGGCTTCGGCCCCTGGACGGTCGAGGTGATCGCCATGCGCGCACTCGGCGACCCCGACGCCTTCCTGCCGAGCGACCTCGGCATGCGGCGCGCGGCGGCGGAGCTCGGTCTGCCGTCGACCCCCGCAGCACTCACCGAACGCGCCGCGGCCTGGCGGCCCTGGCGTGCGTACGCCGTCCAGTACCTCTGGGCCACCGACGGCCATCCGATCAACCACCTCCCCGCGTAAGGAAGTTCAGCCATGACCAGGCAGCACACGGTTGTCGGCAGTCCGTACGGGCCGCTGACCCTCGTCGCCACGGACGGGGTGCTGAGCGGCCTCTACATGCCCCGGCAGCGCCACCGCCCGGACGAGGAGACCTTCGGCGAGGAGGACTCCGCGCCCTTCCGCGAGACGATCCGCCAGCTCGACGCGTACTTCGCCCGCGAGCTGACGGAGTTCGACCTGCCGATGCGGCTCGAGGGCACGCCCTTCCAACGGGGCGTCTGGGATCAGCTGCGGCAGATCCCGTACGGCGAGACGCGCACGTACGGCGAACTGGCCGAGGCGCTCGGCAACCGGGGCGCGTCGCGCGCGGTGGGGCTGGCGAACGGCAAGAACCCGATCGGGATCATCGTGCCGTGCCATCGGGTGATCGGTTCGTCGGGGAGTCTCGTCGGGTACGGCGGCGGGCTGGACCGCAAGCAGCGGCTGCTGGCATTCGAGTCCGGCACCCCGGACGACGCGCTGTTCTAGGGTCCGAGGCTCCGCCCCGGACGCCGCTGGGGTTTTGCCCAAGACCCCAGTTCTCAATCGCCGGACGGCTTGAATTCAGCCGCTTCAGCAGCGCCGGCACGCTCGTGCCGAGCGGGCATGGCAGCCGGTGCAGACCACGGACCGGTCAGCCTCATTCCAGCGCGAGTCGGCCGCTGGACGTGACGGACCAGCAGATCATCGAGGTCACGACCGCATGTTGAACAAGCACTGAGCCGCCGCCGGAAACGCGATGCGGGCCGGGACCTCCGGGGCCCCGGCCCTGAGCACGGCACTCGTGCTACTTGCCGTCCAGCGCCGCCACCAGCTGAGGCAGGTTGCCGCCGGCCACGATGAGAGCAAGGTGGTCGTGGTAGTCCCGGCTGCTGACGATCAGGCCGTCGCGGACCCGCAGCACCTGGATGTTGGCGGCCTCGAAAGTCCGCCCGGTCACCCTGTGGTGCACCTGGTAGTCGAACTCCGCGACGACCACCTCCGCGTCGTCGGTTTCCCGGACGACCACGTTCGCCGGGGTCAGCTCCACGGGCGAACTTGCGGAGACTTGCGCGAACCGCTCCTTGAGTGCGGCCCGCCCCTCGAACCGGCGCGGACCGACCGGCTCGAAGACGGTCTCCACTACGGCGTCCTCGGCGTAGAGCTCGGCCAGCTCCGTGAACCGCCCCGCGCTGATGCCCTCGATCAGCTTCTGGAAGACCTCGCGCGGTGACAGCGTTTCAGGCATGACAAACCTCCGGTGGGTCCATGGGTAGAATCGGACTAGCGACTCCGTTTTCACGATACGGACTGGAGACTCCGGTTGTCCAGGGTGGTTCTGCCGTCGACGGCGAAAGGTGGGAGACGGATGGGTGGCGCTCAGGAGCGCCCGCTGCGGGCGGACGCGGCCCGCAACCGGGCCAGGCTGCTGGATGTCGCCACGGAGGTGTTCACCACCCGCGGCGTCAGCGTGCCGACCGAGGAGATCGCCCGAGCCGCCGGGGTCGGAGTCGGCACGCTCTTCAGGCACTTCCCGACCAAGGAGGCACTGCTGGAGGCAGTGATGGTGCGCAGACTGGAGGAACTGGCAGCCCAGACAGCGCAGCTGGCCGCCGAGGCCGGGCCCGCCGAAGCCTTCTTCGCCTGCTTCCGTCTGGTGGTGGATCAGTCCGCGGGCAAGAACGAGTTCACCCAGGCTCTCGCTGCGGCCGGGGTGGACGTACACGCGTCCCTGCAGGAGCCGACCATGGAGATCCAGGCTCGGCTGGCCGATCTGCTGGCCGGGGCGCAACAGGCGGGGGCGGTCCGCCCGGAGCTGGGCCTGCCGGAGTTCATCGCCCTCCTGGCCGGTACTGGCAGGGCGATGGAACAGCTCGGAGCGGATCCGGCGCCCCGGGAGCGGATCTTCGAGGTGGTCTTCGACGGGTTGCGGCCACGCTGAACCGAAGGCGCACAAACCTCACCCGGAAGTTGCCGAACGGACTGCGAGGCACTACCGCCATCGCGAGCACCGGCGACACCCGACTGACCCCTTGGAATCAATCGTCTAGTAGCCGCTCTCGGTTCTCAGCCGACGCAACAGGGCGGGCAGGGCAGTGCTGATCGACTGGCGTACGACCTCGTCGGCGCGGTCGTCGTACGGGGTCGGCTCGGCGTTGACGATGATCAGCCGTGCTCCGTGGTCGGCGGCGATGCCGACGAGCCCGGCGGCGGGCTGGACCTGAAGGCTGGTCCCGACGGCGATGAACACCTGGCAGGCCTTACTGATGGCGAGCGCCTCGCCCAGCACCATCGGATCGAGTCGTTCCCCGAACATGACGGTCGCCGACTTCAGGATCCCGCCGCACTCCAGGCACGGCGGATCGTCCTCCCCGGCCTCGACCCGGGCGAGGGCATCCTCCATGGGCCCGCGGGTCTGGCATCGGGTACACACGACGCTCCGCGCGGTCCCGTGCAGTTCGAGCACCTTCCGGGCGGGCATCCCGGCGAGCTGGTGCAGCCCGTCCACGTTCTGCGTGATCACCCGCACCGGCACCCCGGACCGCTCCAGCTCCGCCACGGCCCGGTGCGCAGGGTTGGGCTCGGCCTGCAGCGTCCGGTTCTTCCGCCGCATCTGCCAGGACCGACGCCGGATCTCCGGATCGCCCATGTAGTACTCGTACGTCACGAGCTTCTCGGCCTCCGGATCCCGCCGCCACAGCCCGTTCGGGCCGCGATAATCAGGGATACCGGAATCGGTGGAGACACCGGCTCCGCTGAGGATGGCGACCAGAGGCTTGTTCATGGGCCGAGGGTAGGACGCCTGTCCGCACGGGGCGAACGGGTATCGGGGCGCGAGCGTCGCCAACTCCCGCTGGAGGGGAACTCCTGGCGTCCCCAATGAACACGCCAGGGTCTCCGGCTTCTTCGGGTGCACGGTCCCTTCGCCGGCCTTCAGCTGAGCTGTTCGGCCAGTCCGACGATGATGCCCTCGGGGCCGCGGACGTAGCAGAGCCGATAGCTGTCCTCGTACTGCGCCAGCTCGCCGACGAGTTCGGCGCCGTGGGAGGTGCGCAGGCGGGCAACGACTTCCTCGATGTCGTCGACGGCGAACATGATGCGACGAATGCCCAGCGTGTTCGACGGCGCGTCCTTCGGCTCGGTGCTGATCGCCTTGCCTGCGGGGTCGTGCACTGTTCGCGGCTTCCGCCACCGTGCCAGCGCCGCGAGGACAGGGAAGCCCCTGCTCGCAAGACATTGGTGGATGTAACACTTGGAAGCCTGATCGGGTCGAGCGCTACGCTGCATATGCGGCAGCCATTCGGGCCGTAGAAGGTGGGCGTGACCACGCCTCTTCTCGATGCACCGCTCTGATTCCGAACCCTTTCCGGCTGGCCATCGCCGCTTGATGGCCGAGGCGCCGTTCCCAAGAGGGCAGCCACCGGTCACGCTGTCCCTCGTGCAGCTCTTACAAGTTGAGATCTGGATCGGTGACGTATGGCAGCGAGTGGTCAAGCTGTCTTTGTGAACCCCCGAGTCTGCTCCACGACTTCGGGCAGGCGCTCGTCACAGGACCTGGCACATTGACGCTCTTGCCGATTTGTGCCGACGATACGCATCCGAAACTCTCACCAGAGTCTGCCTGCAGGAGGAGCGATCAGCAGTCATCCGGTTCACGGCACCGTCCGTTCATGGGACGACGAGTCCGGCTGGGGCGTATTGGCCTCACCCGATGTGCCGGGCGAGGTCTGGGCACACTTCTCGGCCGTTCACACCACGGATCCGGGCGCGTTCGCGTCCCTCGAACCGGGCGAGGCTGTGCTCTTCACCTGGGAGGAAGCCGACCAGGACGGCTACTCCTACCGCGCGTTGCGGGTGCGTCGTTCCGGCGACCCGGAGATCGACTGGGAAAGCGACGAGGACGAGGGGGATGACGAGGACTCAATGTCCGACGTCCGCATCGACTTCGACCCCGAGTGACCTCTGCCCACTCTTGACGACCTTGGGCCACTTGGTGCGTAGGCGTTCTCGAACGCGGTGATCGCCTTGAGCGCGTGGTCGCGGTCCATGCCAACTTGACACTCAGCCGGGCCAAGTAGATGCGAAACGGGCCAGGTAGACCGCTAATGAGCCAGGAGGGCGCTAGTAGTTACTCCCGGTGCTCAGTCGGAGTAGCAGCTCGAGCAGGGCGGTGCCTATGGGTTGCCGAATGACTTCGTCGGCGCGGTCGTCGTACGGCGTCGGCTGGGCATTTACGATGATCAGCCGTGCGGGTGCGTCCATCGCCAACCGTCCTGCCGGAAGGAGACACCTGGCGTCCCTTACGACCCGCCGGGGCATCCGGTTGGAGCCGCACCGCTCAGGTAGTGGCCTTCTCAGGGTGACTGGCGAGCGAGGGATTACTGACAGCCCGTGTCGTCGATCTCGAACCGTTGCTGATGGTCGACGCACACCCACCCCGCCCTACCCCACGGCTTTGTGACGCCTCCTGACGAGGACAGGGAAGCTCGTGTTCCGTGGAGATGCCGGCGCCGCTGAGAATCGCGGCGAGAGTCATACGGCGAGCCTACGCAGCGGGTCCCCCGCGGCGGCGAGCCGGTTTACCCGCCCGGCCGCTCAGGCAGGGCCCACCTGCTCAGGCAGGCGGCTGCCCGTTCTCCAGCTCCACCGTTCCGGTGCCGGCCTCCAGCGCGTCGAGCGCGGCCAGCACCCGGTGGCCCAGCGAGCCCAGCAGATGCGCGTGGATCTCGTCCCGGGGCACCAGCCGCCAGGAGACCAGTTCTTCCTCCTGCAGCTGGATCGCCTTGAACCGGTCCTCGGTCAGCACCCCGCCGTCGTACACATACGCGGCGATCGGCGGCCGCGCGACACCCGGCACCCAGTCGACCGCCAGCAGCGCGCCCAGCTCGAGATCCAGACCGATCTCTTCGAGGGTCTCCCTGCGGGCCGCCTGCCGTGGGGTTTCGCCCTCGTCCGACTCGACGGTGCCGCCGGGCAGCACCCAGCCTTCGCGGTAGTTGGGCTCGACGAGCAGCACGCGGCCCTGTTCGTCGCGGATGAGCGCGGCAGCGCCGGCGAGGATACGGGGGAGCGATGCGATGTACGTGGCGTAGTCAGAGGTGGTCACTCGGGGAAGCGTAACGGGGTGCGGGCGTCAGCCCTTGGTGCCCGGGCGGTGCTTGCCGGTCGGGGGGTTGCCGAGCTGGGCGTGGGCCTGGGCGGCATCGCGCTGCGCCGCCTGGGTGTCGGGGTGGGCCGTTCCCAGGACGCGCGCACGGGTCCTGGCCACGAAGTCGTACTCCTCCAGGGCTCGGGCCCACTGACCCGTGCGGGCCAGGAAGTGGCCCATCTCGTGGCGGGTCAGCAGGGTGTCGGGGTGCTCGGCGCCGAGTACGCCGATCCTGGCTGTGAGGACTTCGGCGGCCACGTGGAATGCCTCTTGGTGCCGGCCGAGGGCGCTCAGGGTGAATGCCACGTTGTGTTGACAGCGCAGGGTGTCGGGGTGCCGTCCCCCCTGCATCTGCAATCGCTGGTTCAGTACGTCGTTGTAGAGGGAGAGTGCCTCCTGGTGACGGCTCAGCAGTCCGAGGGTGAAGGCGGTCTGCTGGCGCGCGTCCAGAGTGTCGGGGTGGTACGGGCCGAAGGCCGCGGACCTGCGCTCGTCGACCGTCTGGAACTCGACCAGTGCCTCTCGGTACTGGCCGAGTCCGAGCAGCGCGAAACCCCGCTCGTACCGCGACATGAGGGTGGCCGGATGCTCCTGGCCCAGCAGCGCCAGCCGCGCGGAGGCGACGCCGCTGAGGACGGCGTGGGCCTCGGCCCACTCGCCCCGCCTCAGACGCTGGACGCCGCGGCCGTGCTCGATCTCGAGCTCGGCCACCTGCTCCGCGGCGGACAGCGGTGCGGGGCGGAACGGGACGGGCAGGGACACACCGTCGTCGAGAAGGCCCCGACGGACGCTGCTGAGTTGGATCCGGCAGGTCAGGGAGCCGATGCCCGGGCGTGGGGCGTGGCGGCCGGGAGGGTCCGCGACGAGGACGTGAATGCCCTGGTACCGAACGGCCGTGAGCGCCTCGACGATGTCCAACTCCGGTCCGGAACTCCCGATTTGGTCATAGTCGTCCAAAACAAGCACGAGCCGGGGCAGGGGCCGTGACCCAACTCGCTCGTACATCGCCGCACTCAGCAGGCCGCGCAGTTCCCGGAGAGCGTCCGGCCGTGCGGTGAGATCCTGCGCCCACTTCACCGTCGGCAGTGCGGCGAGCGCGGAGAGGTGGTCGGAGTAGCCGTGCCAGGCGCAGACGAAGGTGACGGCCTCCGCGGGATTCGCCTCCGCCAGACCGCGCACGATGGAGGCAAGCATCCGGTGCCGGTCTCGGGCTTGCCCGATCAGCAACGCGTGCGGGCCATCGCCGCCGAACTCCCGTTCGTTGAGGTCCAGGAGCACCGGTCGGCCGTCCTCGCCCACGCCGAGTCGGGCGGGCCTGAGCGGAGCGTCGGACTGTTGTTGGGCTCTGGAGTTGAAGGCCCGCAGCAGCTCGTCGGCGGTGGGCCTGTCGGCGGGATCGGGCAGGACGCAGCGTCGCAGGAGTTCGCGGACCACGCCGGGGCGGCGGTCGGGAGCCGGCCAGGGGAGGGTACGCAGTTCCTCGGCCGGGTCGTAGTCCCAACGGCCGGCTGCCGCCGCCAGCAGGATCCTTCCCAGGGCATACATGTCGGTCGCTTCGCTGGGCGGATCGTCGTCGCGGAGGAGTTCAGGTGCCCGGTACTCCTCCATCTGGCGCAGGATCGACCGGAAGGGGCTGTGCGCACCGTCCAGGGAGGCCGTCAGCCACCCGGTGATCTCGACCTCCTGGTCCACCAGAAGGGCGCAATTGGGAATCAGCGAGCCGTGGATGACGCCCTTGCGGTGGGCCCGTGCGAGACCGTTCGCCAGCTGCCTCCCGACGGACTCGAACTCCATACCGATCAGGGCACCCCGTTGTTTGACCACGGAGCGCAGATTGGGAGCCGGACCTGAGCCGTGCTTGTTCTGGGCGTATGAGGTGGCGATCCAGGCGGGCACTGCGGTGGCGTCATGGTCGAGCAGCCGTGGCGCGTAAACGCCGTCCATCCGGGACAGTGCTTCCGCCTCCGTCGTGATCAGCTCGGCGCTCCACGACTGTCGCATCTCCGGGATACGGATCACCGCGATCCCCGGCTGCTGCTCGGAGATCCCCAGGTACAGCCCCAGCTGCGGCCAGCCGTACGGGTTCCGCGCGAAGAGCCGGAAAGGGCCCGCCGTCCGGGGGTGCTCCGGGGCCGGCGACTGCCATCCGGAGTTCGGCGCGTCGACGAACGACAGCTGCGGAACCGGGGGCGGCGGCTGCGCCACGGCCGATTGGACCCCCAGCCGCCGAAGCAGCCGCTCGTCCATCCACCCGAAGGGGCGTCCGTCCGCGGGCAGCCGGTCCGTCCCGGAGGGATGGGGCAGCCAGGCGGGGAAGTCGGCGGCGCGGTCGGCGAGTTCGGCCAGCCGTGCGGTGACCGCGCGGGTGGTCCCTACGAGATCGCCTGCCGGCAGTGTGTCGAGCAGGATGCGCCGGGTGTCCTCCGCGAAGTCGAAGCCCCGGTGCTGCGGCAGCAGATCATCCCCGCCCGTACGGCGCATGAGCCCGCCCAGGAACACCTCAGCCAGATGACCCGTGTCGACCTCGGGGCCCAGCGCGGCCTGCACCAGTCGCATGGCCGGCACCGAGACCGGGGAGACCGCCGCGAGATGGGCCGCGAGACGGTATGCCTGCGGGGAGGCCACCTCACGGAAACGCAGCAGGCCGTCCCCGCCGGGTGCGCGTGTCGCGGCGTACGGTCGGGCAGGCGTCCGCGCGGCGAGCAGGGGCAGGACCGCCGATGTGCCGGGCGAGCCGACCAACCGGGCCCAGGCGCCTATGGATTCGGGGGTCGGCGCGAGCACCGGCACCGGAACCCCGTCGTACGGAGCGAGTTCGGGCGGCAGAACCGGGTCCGCGACCTGCCAGGTGTGGTTGGGCGCACCACGCCTGCGAGTGGTGACCTCCCACTCCTCGGCGCGGATGCCGGAGCCCTCCCACAGCCGCTCGGGCAGGGCGTGCAACACGGCCGTGGGACCGACCCGCGCCGCGCGCTCCAGTGCCGCGTGCATCCGGCCGTCCCGCCAGGCCGCCCCCACGCCGTCGCTGATGGCGAGCAGGAGTGTGTGGCCCGCCGGGTCCATGACGGCGGAAGCGGGCAGCGGGGCGCTGTCCTGCTCGTACGGGCGGCGGCCCAGCAGGGGAGCGGAGGGGCCCCGACTGTCCAGCCCGTACACCCGTACGTCGCGGAAGGCGCCGCTGCGCTCCATCAACTGCCGTGTCTCGCTCGCGAGCCGCTGCCACAGCAGCATCGAAACGCCGTCGTCGACGAGCAGCACCAGATCCAGCCAGCGGGCGCGGCCCGGACGTACGACCGCGTCGGGCAGCCCCGTCTCGGCCATCGCCGTTACGGTGGCGGGCTCGTCGAGCTCCCACTGTCTGCGGTCGGGACGCAGCTGCTTGAGCGGGCGCAGCGCGCGGCCGAGGCGCAGTTCGACGGAGCCCAGCACCTTTTCCTCGGGGGTGCGTACGGGGACGGCGGGCCGGTCATGCCGCGGGCGCCGCCGTCCGGCAGGCGCGCCGTGCACATCGGAACCGTGGCCCTCGGCAGGCCGCGCTGCCACTGGGTGCGGGGCGTCCGCCGACGCCGTGGGCGTGGTGCTCTGCGGCGCCTGCGGCCAGGGCGGGCCGGAGCCGGCGTGCGGGTTGTCGCGAGGAAGAGCGTCCTGCAGCGCAGGGGGTGGCCCGGCGACGGCGCCCGCCGCGGCCAGCGCCGCGGACGCTCCCGCCGGAAGGCGTCCGGCCAGCCACAGCGCATCCAGCAGCTCCTCGTGGGACAGTTCCGCCCCGCCGTCCGCCAGGATTCGCCGCAGCTCGCTCCACACCGGCGCTACACCGTCCCGCCGAGCCTGTGCAGTACGGCGTCGAGCAGCCCGTCGGCGTCCACGTCGACCCCGCCCTTGCGCAGGAACACCGCGTTCAACAGCTGGTCGGTGGCGAGTTCGCCACGGGCCCGCCGCGCGAGGAAGGCGCGCAGCAGCTCGTCGTTGCCGTCCAGATCCGCCGGACCGAGATGGGCGCGGACGATGGCGAGCAGCCTGTCCTCGTTCGGCTCCGGCAGGGCGAGCCGTACACAGCGGCGCAGAAACGCAGGCGGGAAGTCGCGTTCGCCGTTGCTGGTGATGACCACGACGGGGAATTCCGAGCAGCGCACCCGGCCCCTGAGTACCTCGGTCCAGGAGTCGGGGTCGGCCGTCAGTACCGGGACCGAGGCCTGGTCCTCGGGCAGCCGGGCCAGCTCGGGGATCTCGAACTCGCCCTCCTCGAAGACGTTCAGCAGATCGTTGGGGAGATCGATGTCCCCCTTGTCGAGCTCGTCGACGAGCAGAACGCGCGGGCGCGCGCCGGGCACCAGCGCCGTACCGAGCGGTCCGAGCCGTACGTACGAGCCGATGCCGAGATCGCCGGAGTCCTCGCCGGCCTCGCGCCGGAGGTTCGACTCACGGAGCCGGCCGATTGCGTCGTAGCGGTAGAGGGCGTCCTGCAGAGTGGCCCGGCTGTTGACCGGCCAGTGCAGCACCCGGCCGAGCCGCAGTTCGTGGGCGACGGCGTGCGCCAGGGACGACTTGCCGGTGCCGGGCTGGCCCGTCACGAGCAGGGGGCGGCGCAGATGCAGCGCGGCGTTGACGACATCGGCCTCGGCGCGCCCGATCAGATACGGCAGCGGCGCGCTCGCCGCCGTCGAGGAGCGGTTGTCGAAGCGGCGCCACGGCGGAGCCTCGGGAAAGTCGACCGTACGAGCCTGCCCGTCGCCGCGGAACAACCTCCAGTCGCCGGTGCCCTCGCTGTCATCGTGTGCGGGGTTCATCGGATGTCCGCTCCTTCCGCGGGGTCGAGCAGTTCGAGCCCACCCGGCAGGGGCAGCTCCGTGTTCTCCCACACCAGCGAGGGCCGGGCGGGCGAGGGCACGCTCGCTCCGTACTGTCCGGCTCTGAAGTGCTGGATGCGCTCGGGGAGTTGGTGCAGTGGTCCGGTGGGTGCGATGTCGTCGAGCCGGTGGGCGTGCTCATGGCTCTCCGCCTCCCGGTCCCACAGGACCACCGGGACGCCAAGGGCCAGACAGAGCTGGATCAGCGCCTCGCGCGGCGCCCTCGGGCCGTGCAGGACGACCTGCGCGGTGTCCCGGTGACTGGTCTCAAGGAGCGCGTAGACCTTCTCCGGCGACGCACAGCTCTCATCGACGACGAGTGGGCCGGTGTGGGCGCTCTCCCAGCGGCGGCGCAGCTCCGCCTCGCGGCGCGGTGCGCGAGTGCTCACCTCCGGGCAGCGCAGCGCGATACGGAACCTCACCCCGAGGGGGACCCTCGGCAGAAACTCCACCGAACTGGCCGCCTCCCACTCGTCGAAGGGCAGCTGCAGCCCGTCCCGGTCAACGACGATGTCCACATGGGTGACGCCTTGACCGCCGTCGTCCCGGAGGTTCTCGGCCGCCTCACGGATCAGCCGGGCGATCTCGGCCGCGCTGCGCGGCCGGTCCGCGGTGGCCAACGAGGCCGTCGCGCCGTCCTGGCGCACCTCCCACAGTGCGCACTGATACCGGTCGGGGGGACCGGAGATCTCGGCGACCAGACGGACGACGGGGGAGGGGCGGTACGCCGCCCAGGCTGTGGCGTCCGCGCGGCGCAGCTGCAGCGCGGCCGGGTGACTGCCGAGCCGTGCCGCGACCCGCTCCGACCAGGCCTGCAGGGCCTCGCGCACCGGCGGTGCGGTGGCCGCGGCCACGTATTCGACCAGGGTGAGCAGGGCGGGCACCGGCGAGATACCGTCTGCGGGCTGCCCGCCGTCGCGGTAGGCCTCCAGCTCCGTCACCACCGCATCGAGCTCCCGCGGATCCAGCCTGGTGCCGTTCAGGGAGCTCGGCGGGACTATGTAGCGCAGTGCCTCGCGGGCCGCCCGCGGCAGCAGCGCGGCGTCCGCGACGACGGCCGGTGTCAACTCCCGTAAGAGAAACCGGTGTTCGTCGAGTGAGAGCAGCCGGGCCGTACCGGTCAGCCTTCCCAGGGTGAGCAGTCGGTCGAGCCCGGCGCGGGCAGGGCCGCTTTGGACGGTGGGGGCCAGCGACTCGGTGAGCGTAGCGAGTGCACGTTCCTCCGAGGCGAGCAGCTGCGCCAACTCCTCCACGGACGGAGCGGATTCATCGGCCGGGTGCTCGTACCCGAGCCGGGCCGCCAGGGTTCGGGCGTGCTGTGCCCGGCGCGCCGGATCGCCGAGCAGCGACCACAGCTCGGCGGTGAAGCCGGCGGCCGGGGAGCCGTGTCCGCACACCGCCGCGCCGTAGGTCCCGTACTTCTCGCGCACCGTGCACTCGGCGACGGTGTCGGCCGCCCCCGCCCGCTCCAGCTCCTCCCGGATCGCCTGCCACGGCACGGCCCAGCTGCGCCGCACGGTGGTCTGCGGGCTCAACGGCCCCTCGCCCGGCATCACATGGGCCACGACCAGACCCACGACCGTGGCGTCGTCCGTCGCCCACAACGGGCCGCCGCTGAAGCCGGGGCCGATCGCGGCGCCGGACAGCTGACCGTCCAGATAGCCGAACCGGCCTTCCTGGAGCTTGACTTCGGTGTCCGCGAAGGCGATGGCCTCACCGCCGCCGTGCCACGCCCGCAACCTCTGCCCCTCGGCCATGTCACGCCAGACGACGGGACTCAGCCACTGCGGGGCGGGCTGGTCCAGTTCCAGTACGGCCAGATCGCCCTGCCAGACCATCGAGGACGCGCCCCACTGCGGCGGCACCCACACCGAGAGCCGGGCCGTGCGGTGCTGGGCCGCGCCCGGACCGTGGAAGGCGAGGCGCAGTGTATCGGCGGCGGGCGGCGCGGTGGTGTAGAGATCGCGGCCCAGCGCGTCATTGACGACATGCGCGCAGGTCATCACCCGCCGGGCGGAGAGCAGTGCTGCCCCGCCTGCCGCGGTCGACGCGCCGTCGTGCAGCACGGAAACGCGGGGCGCTGCGGCCGCCGGACTTCTGAACCAGCCCATCAGTGCCGCGGTGTCCCATTCTGCCAGGTGGCCGAAATACTCATGGTGGCCTTGCCGTTTGCCCCTACGATGCCCAGCTTCAGATCCTGGCCGATCTCGACGCCGAACGCGACAGTGATCTCCTGCGGTGGGTTCTCGGACGCCGACACCGCGCCATGGACCTCGTCCAGCAGCGGACCGAGCGGGCGCAGCGCCGTACGCAGCGCGTCCGCGGCGAGTGCCGCCGCCCGGCCGGAGCCGCTCGCCACGGGCCTGGCCGCACCGAAGCCTTCCGGCAGATCGGCCGTGCCGGTGCTCTGAGACGGTACGGCGAGCGGCTCTCCGGCCCCCGACAGTTCAAGGCGCACCTGTGAACCGTCCGACAGCGCAAGCTCCATGTACTCAGGCATCTGGCCATTGTGCCGATCAAGCACCCCCGGTGGCAGCGGTTTCGCGTCAAGCCGCGGAGATCGTGGCCAACCGCAGCGTGCGTTTTGCCAGTTCGCTGATCCGTACTCCGTCGAAGCCGAACACCGCGCTGCGCACCCGGTCCTCCAGCGGGTCCGTCCACTGCGTGGGGATGGCTGAGGCCCCGCACAGCACACCCGCGACCGAGCCCGCCGTCGCGCCGTTGGAGTCGGTGTCCAGACCGCCGCGGACCGTGAGGGCGATGGTGGGGGTGAAGTCACCGGCGCCGTACAGCAGTCCGGCGGTGATGACGGCGGCGTTGGGCACGGTGTGGATCCAGCCGAGGCGGCCCGTCTCCGACTCCAGCTCGGTCAGGGTGTCGGACCAGGACAGCCCGGAGTCGTACAGTGCGGCCGTACGGCGGACCGTGCGGGCGAGGCGGCTGCCTGCCGGGATGCGTTCCAGCGCGGCGTCGATCGCCTCGCGCGGGCTGTGCGCGGTGAAGGCGGCGGCGATCAGGGCGGCCGCCCACATCGCGCCGTACACGCCGTTGCCGGAGTGCGAGAGCACCGCGTCACGGCGGGCGAGCGCGGCGGCGCGGCGCGGGGCGCCCGGGGATGTCCAGCCGAAGATGTCGGCGCGGATGAGGGCGCCGATCCACTCCTGGTAGGGGTTGTCGTGGGTGGCGGTGAGCGGGGGCCCCAGGCCGTTGGCGAGATTGCGGTAGGCGGCCCGCTCGGCGGTGAACGTCTGCAGGATCGGCAGATGCAGCAGCCAGATCTCGCCCACCTGCTCGGTGGTGAAGTCGAAGCCGTGGGTCTCCAGGAGATGCAGGCCGAGGATCGCATAGTCCACGTCGTCGTCCCGGCAGCTGCCGTGGATCCGGCCGCGTACGCACTGGCGCCACTCGGGACGCAGCTCGAAGCCGGCTTGGTCAGCGCCGGGCGGGGGCTCGGGAAGGTAGTCGGTCAGCGGGAGGGCGTCGGCCTGGCGCAGATAGCGGTCGATGCGCTCGCGCGTCCAGTAGTCGCCGCGCTCGACGGGCTTGCCGAGCATGTTGCCGGCGACCCGGCCCAGCCAGCCGCCGAGGATGCGGTCGGCGAGGTCCGCGCGCTGTAGGCCCATACGTCCGGTTTACCGAATCGGCGGCCGAATCGCGCGGTGGTTGGCGCGGCTCGCTGCCCGGCATGACAGGTTGTGACGCTATAAGCGCCCTCACACGCCGTACGAGTGCTGTCGTGTCCGGGCGGTGCACCAGGTATGACGCCTCGCGCGCCGTGTCGGACGGGGTGGCACGTCCTCCGACAGGGCGGATAGGGTCGTGGCGGCGCGACTGCCTGTTCGATAGCAAGGGATGCAAGGTGACGAACGGAGCAGTTATTCAGTCCGCGTGCGTGCTCGTCGCGGCTGACAAATTCAAGGGCTCGCTCACGGCCGTGCAGGTCGCGGAGCGAGTGACGGCAGGTCTCCAGCGGGTCGTACCCGGTCTGGCTGTCGAGACCCTGCCCGTCGCGGACGGCGGCGACGGCACGGTTGCGGCGGCGGTGGCGGCCGGGTTCGAACGCCGCGAGGTCCGGGTGACCGGGCCGCTCGGTGAGCCCCTGACGGCGGCGTACGCACTGCGGGACGGCACCGCGGTGGTGGAGATGGCGGAGGCGTCCGGCCTCCAGCACCTCCCCGACGGGGTCTTCGCGCCGCTCACTTCGACGACGTACGGCTCGGGCGAGCTGCTGCGCGCCGCGCTCGACGCGGGGGCGCGGACGATCGTCTTCGGTGTTGGCGGCAGCGCGACGACGGACGGCGGCGCGGGCATGCTGGCGGCGCTCGGGGCGCGCTTCCTGGATGCGGACGGCGAGCCGGTCGGGCCGGGCGGCGGCGGGCTGCGCGACCTCGCCACGGCCGACCTGTCGGGGCTCGACCCGCGCCTCAAGGACGTGGAGCTGGTCCTCGCGAGCGACGTGGACAATCCGCTCACGGGGCCCAAGGGCGCTCCCGCGGTGTACGGCCCGCAGAAGGGCGCGACGCCCGAGGACGTGGCGACGCTGGACGCGGCGCTTGCGCACTACGCGTCCGTCCTCGGCCCCGAGCAGGCGGACCTGCCCGGCGCGGGGGCGGCGGGTGGTATCGGCTACGGCGCGCTCGTCGCGCTCGGGGCGCGATTCCGTCCCGGGATCGAGGTCATGCTCGACGTACTCGGCTTCGCAGCGGCGCTGGAGCGGGCGACGCTGGTGATCACGGGCGAGGGCTCGCTCGACGAGCAGACGCTGCACGGCAAGGCTCCGGCGGGCGTCGCGGCGGCGGCCCGCGCGCAGGGCATCGAGGTCGTGGCGGTCTGCGGCCGACTGGCCCTGCCCCCGGAGGCCCTGGGGCGCGCGGGCATCCGCCGTGCGTACGCCTTGACGGCGCTGGAGCCGGATCCGGCGAAGTGCATGGCGGAGGCGGGGCCGCTGCTGGAGCGGGCGGCGGAGAGCATTGCGCGGGACTTCCTGACCTGACCGGGATTTCCGACTCGACCGGGATTTCCTGAGCCGACAGGGATTTTCTGAGCCGACGGGGCCGGGGTGGGGGTGTTCTCCCTCACCCCGGCCGAAACGCATCCGGTGCCAGCATCATCTCGATCAGGTCCCGCGGGCGCGACAGTGACCGCGATGTCAGTTGTTCCAGGCGGCGCAGCCGGTTGAACACCGTGTTCCGGTGGCAGAACAGCCGCGTCGCTGCCCGGCCGGCCGAGCCCCCGCACTTCAGCCACGCGCTCCAGAAGCACCTGGGCGGCGCTCACCGGGACGGACCACTCACGCTCGGTGCGCTCTCTGCGGCCACCCATGACCTGTGAGGATGCCGGCCCTTGTGCCGGTGCACAATGCGCGCGCCGCACCGCTGGTCATCCGCAGCGATTCGGGCATACCGCCTGGACGGTACGTCCCGACCGGTGCTGACGTGTGCCCCCACAGGCAATTTCGAACAAGCCCGGAAAGGGGGTCTGCATGGCAGCCGCCTCACTCGAAGTGCGTGCGCTGTCCGTCGGCTACGGGCCGGTGCGGGCACTGCGCGACGTCACAGTCGATGTACCCGAGGGCGCGATCGTCGCCGTCCTCGGCGGCAACGGTGCCGGCAAATCGACCCTGCTGCGCGCCGTCTCCCGCACCCTCGGCTTTCAGCGCGGACACGTCACGTCCGGCAGCATCCACTTCGACGGCCGCCCGCTCGATGGACTGAGCGCCGCTCGGGTCGTCGCCGCGGGCGTCGTCCAGGTCCCGGAGGGACGGCAGGTCTTCGCGCGGATGACGGTCGCCGACAATCTCCGGGCGGGCGCCCTTGGCGCGACCGGCGGTCGCCGGTCGAGTGCCCAGGCCCTCGCCCGGGTGCATGAGCTCTTCCCCGTCCTCGCCGACCGCGCCCACCAGCGGGCCGGACTGCTGTCCGGCGGGGAGCAGCAAATGCTCGCGATGGGACGGGCGTTGATGGCCCGGCCACGGCTGCTGCTGCTCGACGAGCCGTCTCTCGGCCTCGCCCCGCTGATGGCGGCCCGGATCGCCGAGACGGTGCAGGAGATCAACGCCACCGGTACATCGGTCCTGCTGGTCGAGCAGAACGCCGCGATCGCGCTGCGGCTGGCCTCGTCGGCCTACGTACTCGACGTGGGCGAGGTCGTCCTCTCGGGCCCTGCGGACGAGCTCGCCGCCTCGGACGAAGTGCGCCGGCGGTATCTGGGTGTGGTGGACGAGGACGCGGCCGCGGATGCGTCCCGCGCGCAGGCGGCGGCGCAGACGCTGAGGAGGTGGCCGACATGAGCATTGTGGAATCCGGCCGACAGGCGAAGCGCGGGATCTGGGGCGCAGCCCCCGTCAGCGGGCTGCGGCCCGCATCCGGCAGGGGGCACCGATGACCGACACCGCATCCGGCGGCGCCGTGCCCGCCCTCGACGTCACCGACCTCACCGTCCGCTTCGCCGGGCTCACCGCCCTCGACTCCGTCTCCTTCACCGTCCAGCCCGGCAGCGTCCACGCCCTCATCGGCCCCAACGGCGCCGGCAAGTCCACCTCCTTCAACGTCCTGTCCGGCGTCTACCGGGCCACCTCCGGCAGCGTCCGCTTCGGCGAGGCGGAGCTGACCAAGCTCCCTCCCGACCGCATCGCCGCCCTCGGCATCGCCCGTACCTTCCAGAACCTCGCGCTCCCGCCGCACGCCACCGTCGCCGACAGCCTGCTGCTCGGCCGGCACCGGCTCACCCGCGCCGGGTTCCTCGCCGCCGGGCTGCGGCTGCCGTCCGCCGCTCGCGAGGCGAGGCAACACCTGGAGCGGGTACGGGAGATCGCGGAGTTCACCGGACTCGGCGGCGACCTGGACCGGCTCGCGGGAGCACTCCCGTACGGAAAGCAGAAGCTCGTCGAGCTCGGCCGCGCCCTGTGCATGGAGCCTCGGCTGCTGCTCCTCGACGAGCCCGTCGCCGGGATGACCGCGGACGAGCGGCGGCAGATCGCCTCCGTCATCGCGGGCGTACGCGACAGCCTCGGCATATCCATCGTGCTCGTCGAACACGACATGGGGATGGTGATGCGGCTCGCGGACGCCGTGACCGTACTCGACTTCGGGCGCCGGATCGCCGACGGCACCCCCGCACAGGTACAGAGCGACCCGGCCGTCGTACAGGCCTATCTAGGAACGGAGGCCCAGGTATGACGACCTTCACCGAACTACTCCTCGGCGGACTCTCCATTGGCGCCGTCTACGCGCTGATCGCGCTCGGCTTCGTCGTCATCTTCAAGGCCACCGAAGTCGTCAACTTCGCCCACGCCTCCCTGCTTCTCGCGGGCGGCTATGTCACCGCCGTACTCCACGACGACATCGGTTTCTGGGGCGCGCTGGCGGTCGGTATCGCGGGCGCTGCCCTCGTCGGCGCGGCCGTGGAATTTCTCGTCATGCGCCGCTACCGGGGCTCCGACCACAGCGTCCTGGCCATCGTCACCATCGGCGTCGACATCCTCCTGACCACCGAACTCACCCGCCGTATCGGCACGGACGTCCTTGCGCTCGGCGACCCGTGGGGCGACCGCGTCGTCACCATCGGGGACATCACCATCGCGCAGACCCGTATCGCAGCCTTCGTCTCGGCGGCCCTGCTGATCACCGCGTTCCTGCTCGCGTTCCGGTACACCTCGTGGGGCGTATCGATGCGTGCGGCGGCCGAGAATCCCGAGACCGCCGCGCTGATGGGAGTACGTCAGGGCCGGGTATCGCTCGCCGCCTGGGCGGTCGCGGGTGCGCTCGCCGCGGTCGCCGCGCTCTTCCTCACCGTGTTCCCGACCCCGGGGCTCGAACGCGCCACCTCGCTCGCCGCACTCAAGGCCTTCCCGGCGGCGATCCTCGGCGGGCTCGACTCCACCACCGGCGCGCTCGCGGGCGGTCTGATCGTCGGTGTCACCGAGTCCTTCGCCACCGGCTACCAGAGCGAACTGTCCTTCCTGGGCCGCGGGATCGGCGATCTCGCGCCGTATCTGGTGATGGTGCTCGTCCTGCTGCTCAGGCCGGCCGGACTCTTCGGCACAAAGGAGCCCGCCCGTGTCTGAGACGCTGAAGAACCCCGAGGCAGACGTGGCAACGAGCCTCAAGTCGTCCGTGAAGAGCCCCAGGGCGTACGTGAAGAGTCCCAAGGCGTACGCCTGGATAGCCGGCACCGTCCTGCTCCTCGCCCTGCCCTTCTACCTCGACCGCTTCTGGCTGCAGGCCGGTCTGTTCGCGATGGCCGCCGCTATCGGCGCGATCGGGATCAACCTCCTCACCGGCGCCACCGGGCAGCTGTCCATGGGGCACGCCTTCTTCCTCGCGGTGGGCGCCTACAGCTACTGCGTCCTGGCGGGCGACAGCGGCGTGGAGAACGGTCACCGCCTCGTCGGACTCGGACTCCCGACCTGGCTCGCCGCCGTACTGGCGGTCCTCGTCGCGGGCGCGGCGGGCGGCCTGTTCAGCCCCATCGCGGGACGGCTGCGCGGCGCGTATCTCGGCATCGCCACGCTCGCGCTGATCTTCATCGGCCAGCACGTCCTCTTCAACGCCCATGATCTGACAGGAGGGTTCAACGGCCGGGCGGTTCCGCCCCTCTCGCTCTTCGGCATCGACTTCGACGACAGCGAGACGGTCATCGCAGCAGTCCCCTTCCAGTCCGCCGAGAAGCTCTGGTACGTGGCACTGCTCGCCCTCATCGGCTGCGGCCTCTTCGCCCGCGGAGTGCTACGGGGCCGCCCCGGCCGCGCCATGAACGCCATCCGCGACCACCGCATCGCCGCGGGTGTCATGGGCGTCCCGGTCGCCCGCTACCGGGCAGCCGTCTTCGTCCTGTCCTCGATGTACGCGGGACTCGCCGGCGTACTGATCGCCCTGGTCTTCCAGCGGACCGTCCCCGAGTACTTCGGTGTGATCCTGTCGCTCGAATTCCTCGCGATGATCGTGATCGGGGGGCTCGGCACGGTCGCGGGCGCCGTCGTCGGCGCGGCCTTCGTCTCTCTGCTGCCCCAGCTCCTCACCCACTACAGCGACACCCTCCCGCTGGTCTCCGCCCCCGGCACGGGCGGCGTCTCACCCGGCGAGGCATCGCGCTATCTGTACGGCGCCGCGGTCGTCGCGGTCGTCCTCTTCCTGCCCGGCGGACTCACCCGTCTCATCACCTCACGCAAGACCCCACAGGAGTAGACAATGAAGTCACGTCTGTACGCGGCGGCGCTGGCCGCCGCCCTGACCCTCACCAGCGCCGGCCTCGCCGGATGCAGCTCGAAGGCCGCCGACGGCGGCGCGGGCGAGAAGGACGCCGGCGGAGTGAAGACCGGCGAAGGCGTCACGAACAAGACCATCACCCTCGGCGTGCTCACCGACATGACCGGCGTCTACGCCTCGCTCGGCAAGAGCGTCACCCAGGCGCAGCAGCTGTGGGCGAAGCAGACCAACGCAGCCGGCGGCATCTGCGGCCGCAACGTCGAGCTCACCGTTCGGGACCACGGCTACGACCCGCAGAAGGCCGTCGCGGCGTACACCGAGCTCGAACCGAAGGTGCTCGGCTTCTCCGAGTTCGTCGGCTCGCCCTTCGTCGCCGCGGTGAAGGGCCGTATCGACGGCCAGGACAAGGCACTCGTGGTGCCCCAGGCCTGGTCGGCATCGCTGCTGGGCAGCCCGTACATCCGGGTCGTGGGAGCGACGTACGACATCGAGACGATCAACGCGGTCGACTATCTGCTCAGCCAGAAGCGCATCGCCAAGGGCGACAAGATCGGTCATGTCTACTTCGAGGGCGACTTCGGGGAGAACGCGCTGAAGGGCTCGAAGTACGCGGCGAAGCAGGCGGGTCTGACCGTCGTCGAGCAGAAGATCAAGCCGACCGACAACGACATGTCCGCCCAGGTCGCCGCGCTCAAGAAGGCAGGCGTCAAGGCGGTCGTCATCAGCGCCGGACCGCGTCAGGCGGCCTCGCTGGTCGGCGTCGCCGCGGCGGGCGGCTTCAAGGTTCCCATGATCGGCAACAACTCGGCCTTCGCGCCGCAGCTGCTGGCCACCCCGGCGGCGCCCGCGCTGACGAAGGACTACTACGTCGCCGCCTCCACCCTCCCCATCGGCGACCCGGGCGCCGGCCCGGCCAAGCTCGCGAAGGAGTACAAGGCCGCCTACCCCAAGGACGGGCTCGACAACGGCGTGGTCGCGGGCTATACCGCCGCGAGCGTCTACGGAGAGGTGCTGATGAAGGCCTGCGCGTCCAAGGACCTCACACGAGAGGGCATCGACAAGGCGCTGCTCACCGTCTCCTCGTACGACAACGGCTTCGGCATCACGAACAACTTCTCCGACCCCGCGGCACCGTCGACCCGGCAGAGTCTGATCATGAAGCCGGACCTCAAGGTGCCGGGCGGTCTGAAGGTGGTGCGGCCGGCGGCGGTGTCCAAGTCGGCGGAGTCGTACAAGACGGGCGGCTGAGCTCGGGTCCGGGCGGGGCGGGGCTTTCCCCTCCCCGCCCTCCCCACTACGGCCTGGCGGCCGTGGGAGGTACCCCCCATCCCTGAACCGGGGCTGTGCCCCCGGACCCGCCCCCTACGCCCCGCGGGCGTGGGGGGACCCCCAGAACGCGACCTTCAGCCGCGTGTCCTCAATCGCCGGACGGGCTGAGGTTCAGCCCGTCCGGCGGAAAATCAAGCCCCTCTGGGGGTCCCCCCGGACGAAGCCTGGGGGAGATTGAGGAGCGGGGCTTGGGGCGGAGCCGCAGGGGGACGCCTAGGGTCGTCCCGTGTGGATACGTGACGCCCGCTCCGACGAGGCCGACGCCCTGACCGCCCTGGTCCTGCGCTCCAAAGCGCACTGGGGGTACGACGATGCGTTCCTGGCTGCATGCCGCGACGAACTCACCATCTCCGCCAGTGAGATCGCCGCACACCGGATCGTCGTGGCCGAGGACGACAACGTGGTCCTCGGCGTCGCCTCCCTCGAGGGCGAACCACCCCACGGCACCCTCGGCCTGCTCTTCGTCGAGCCCTCGGCGAGCGGGCGCGGCATCGGCCGAACACTGTATGCACATGTCCTCGACACCGCCCGCGAGTTGGGCTTCAAGCGCCTCACCATCGACTCCGACCCACACGCCGAGCCCTTCTACCGGACACTGGGCGCCCGCCCGGTCCCGACCAGGACGGGGGAGCTGCCGCGCCTGGAAGTCACGCTGACTGAGCGCCCCGGCTGGGCACACGCCTGGACGGGCGGCCAACACGCCGTACACATCGGCAATGTCGCGGAGTTCCAGGGCCAGTTCGGCGACGTGACCGACGACGCCCGGCAGGCGGCCGCGCACTACTCCTGCCTCGCCGCCTTCGCCAGCCCGCACCCCGCGGCGCTCGTCCTGCCCAGGTCCGTACCCCGCGAGTGGATCGCCCTGGTCGCCCGGCAACTGGGCTGGGGCCGGGTCGAGGTCTACGAGGGCCTCACCGGCCCCGACGTGATCGCCCGGCCCGCCCTCGTCGGCAGGCTGCGCGGCCTTCGGCTGCCGTTTGTGCCGTGGGGCCACACCAGGGCTTTCGGCGAGCTCTCCGGACGCCAACTGCCGCCGGACGCACTGCGATACGAGTCCAAACGGGCATCGCACGCCCTCTTCCGGCAACTGGCCCCTGAGCATCCGGGCATCGTGGTGCCCGAGAGATGGACGCCCGCCACCCGCCGCGAGGCGGCCCGGCTGATCGCCGCCCGGGCCCGCGCCGGTGCGGCCACCGTCGTCAAGACCGAGCACGGCGCCGGAGGTTCGGGCACGCGCGTGGTGACGGATCGCGTCCGGGCGGGCTCACTGCCGAGGGGCCCGCTGCTGATCGAGGAGTATGTGGCGGGTGACGGGAGGCCGAGCGATCCTACGTACGACGGGCTGATCGACGCCCAGGGGCAGGTGCACGATGTGGGCGTCGCGGCGATGGACGTCGAAGGCACGGTCTACCGTGGGGCGACGGTGGGTCCCGGAGCCGTGCCGGACGGCCTGGCCGGGCACGCCCTGCGGTTCGGCCACGCGGTCGGCCAACAGCTCGCCGCAGGCGGCTACCGGGGCTGGTACGACGTCGACTTCGTGACCGGCCCCGAGCGGCGGCTCGCCCCGACCGAGACCAATCTCCGGCTCACCGGACCCTCGGCGGCGTTCATGGTGAAGCTGCGCCTCGACGAGACGCGCGGCGGTGACCATCTCGTACGGTCACTGGACCGGGTACCGCTCGGCGCGCGCCTTCCCGAGCCCGAACTGATCGAATTTCTGCGGGAGTTGACGGAGCGGTGCGCGGGGATCGACGCGATTCTCGTGCCGTCGATCCCCACGGCCGGCTATGAGCCCGATCCGTACGTGGGCGTGCTCATCGCGGCCCGTACAGCTGACCGGCTGGATGCCGCCGACGCCCTTGTGCGGGCCGTGAGCCACGACCTGGGCCGCATCTTCGACTGATCACTTCCCGCGCCCGGGCCCGGACTTCAGTCCGTCCCACGCCGCCCACGCCGCAACGACACCAGCCGCGATCATCAGCGGGACATTGAAGATGTAGACGAGCGCCGCCTGCCGTGGCCAGTCCCACTTGTCCGCCAGCCGGTACAAATTGTCCTGCGGCCACCAGGAGGCGAGCAGCCAGACGATCGCCAGATGGGCCGCGGCGGTCAGCCCCTTCGGCCTGCGCCGGCTTGCCATCAGCCGTCGCCCGCCGAACAAGAACGCCACACCGAGGGCGAACGCCATGCTTTCGGCGAGATACAGACCACGAAAGAGCCACGCCCAGGGGCCCGGCACCAGCGAGAGATCGGTGGAGCCGGGCCAGAACAGGTTCGTCAGGACGAGCGAGGCGAACAGCACGGGGGCCGCCACTGCGAGCAGGCCGACGACGGGCCGCCCGTCGGACGGCACGGAGCCGCCGCCCTTGCTGCCGATCTTCTTGCCCGCCGCGGACCCGACCGGTGGCCGCACCAGCGCCGTGCGGTCCACCTTCCCCGCGCTGTTGCGTGGCAGGGATGCGATCGGCACCACGGTCCGGGGGATGTCCGCGGACGGCACAGCGCCCGTGAGGTGAGTCCGCAAGGTCCCCGTACCCGGCGCGTTCCCCGAGGAAGGCAGCACATAGGCGATCAGCCGTCCGCCGCCCTCGCCGACGACTGCTTCGTCCACCCCCGGATGCCCGGCGAGCGCCGTCTCCACCCGGTAGGTGTCGACGGTACGGCCGTTGACCCTGACCCGGTGCGCCATCCGGCCGCGGAACTCCAGCGGCCACGAGCCGTCCTGCCGCCCGAGATCCCCGGTGGGCACGGCGTCACCGCCGCCGGGCGGCGTGAGCCAGATCTGCCCCTTGCGGATCCGCGCTTCGCAGCCGGGGAACGGCTGCCCGAGATAGGCGTGCTGCTCGGGATCCCCGACCGGCCCCGGTAGTTGGCCGGTCTCGAACCAGGTCCCGCACCCGGCGACCTCGGTGGGCCCGTACACGCTGATCAGCCGCGCGCCCGGGGCGAGCCCACGCCCCAGCCGCACCTGCTCGTCGAGCCGGAGCCGTTCTCCGCCGATCGCTACCAGCCGCAGCCCCGGCAACTCCGTGCCGCCGTCCAGCAGCGAGGCCGCGGTGGCCGGGTCGGTGTCGGCCACGGTGAACGCCTCGCGCCGGGTGAGCACCAGCGTGGCGCCCGCGCCCAGGGTCCGTATCCAGCCGCCGTTGAACTCGGTGGTGTCCGGCGCGGCCGTCACCAGGACCTGGTCGTCGCCGGTGAGCCGGTAGACCTCGGCCCAGGCGTCGTACGCAGCCCTCAGCAGCCCGTGCGAGACGGGGACGCTCCGGCGCGCGCCCGTGGTCCCGGCAGTGAACAGCACCGCGGCCTTCGCGCCGATGGCCCCGGGCTCGTCGAGCGGGTCGCGGGAGTGCGCCTCGATGGCCGCGGCGTCCGTGTCCAGGCAGATGACGGGCCGCCCGCTGCCGTCGTCGACACGGGCCAGATGGGCCTGGTGGGTGATGAGGGCCCGGGCAACCAGGCCGGGCGGCTCGGTGCGCTCAGGCCCGATGACGGCGTATGCCCCGCCCGCCTTGAGCACGCCCAGGACAGCGACCAGCACATCCGGGGTACTTACGGTGCGTATGGCGACGAGGCCACCGGCCGGCAGTCGCACGGTCTCGGTCAGATGCCGGGCCAACTGGTTGGCCCTCGCGTCAAGGTGCCGATAGCTGAGCCTGGCACGGTCGGTGATCACGGCGGTACGGTCCGGCTCGGTCCGCACCCTGTCTTCGAACAGCTGATGAAGCGCTCCCCCTGGCATGACTGGATCATTCCAGAAGGCGCGAAACATGACGAGGGCCCGGGTGCGGATCGCACCCGGGCCCTCACCCCTGCTTATGCACTGCTCTAGGGGAGTTGAGCAGCCCTTGCCTCACGGCTCTCGCGGCGGTTGTCGCGGAACGTGTTCACGCGCCGTGCCGTCGCGAAGAGGGGAATCGTCGCCGCCATCACGATCTGCAGCGCGCAGCCGGTCTGGAGCAGCACCTGGCCGCCCGGGGCGTCGAACGCCCACGCCGCCAGCATGCCCATCGCGGATACGATCCAGCCGAGCATCGCCACCGCAAGGACACCGCGCGGCTTGGGGTACTCGACCCGGCTCACCATCAGCCAGGCCGTGCCGATGATCGCCAGCAGCGTCGGGACGAACGGCAGCTCGAGCAGCACGATCGAGACGACAGTGAGCGCGCCGAAGGGGCTCGGCATGCCCTGGAACATGCCGTCCTTCATGGTCACGCACGAGAATCTGGCAAGCCGTAGCACCACCGCCAGCAGCACCACGATCGCGGCCACCGCCGAGACCTTCTGCTGGGCGTCGTCCGCGACCATTCCGTACACGAGCACGAAGTAGGCCGGGGCGAGCCCGAAGCTGATCAGGTCGGAGAGGTTGTCCAGCTCCGCGCCCATCGGCGAGCTGCGCAGCTTGCGCGCCACGAGCCCGTCGCAGAGGTCGAAGATCGCGGCCAGCAGCATGAGGATCACGGCGGTCGCCGCGCTGTTGCGCGCCATGCCGCTCTCGTTGCTGCCGGTCAGGTGTGGGATGAGGATCCCGGTGGTGGTGAAGTACACCGCCATGAAGCCACACGTGGCGTTACCGAGCGTGAGGGTGTCCGCTATCGACAGCCGCAGAGAGAGGGGCATCTCCTCCGCGTCGTCCTCGGCCTCCGCCTCGGCGACCCAGCCCGCCTGCGTGTCCGGATCAATCACGGTCAATTCGAGTCACCCCCGCGGTCGTGGTCTGACCGACCTCGACAGCGACGTCGACACCTTCCGGAAGGTAGATGTCAACGCGCGATCCGAAGCGGATCAGACCAATGCGCTCGCCCTGCTCGACCTTGGTGCCTGCCGGGATGTACGGCACGATCCGCCGGGCCACGGCACCCGCGATCTGCACCATCTCGATGTCGCCGAGCTCGGTGTCGAAGTGCCAGACAACGCGCTCGTTGTTCTCGCTCTCCTTGTTGAACGCCGGCACGAAACCACCGGGGATGTGCTCTACGGACGTCACGGTGCCCGCGAGGGGAGCGCGGTTGACGTGGACGTTCAGCGGGCTCATGAAGATCGCGACGCGAGTGCGCCCGTCCTTCCACGGCATGATGCTCTGCACCACACCGTCGGCGGGCGAGATGACTCGGCCCTGGGCGATCTCGCGCTCGGGGTCGCGGAAGAACCACAGCATGCCCGCCGCGAGCGCGGTGGCGGGCACGGCGATGGCCGCCGCGCGCCCGGAGCGGCGCGAGCGGGCCAGGCTGAGTGCAGCGGTGGCGACGGTCGGCAGAAGCCACGGCGATGCTCCGCGCGCAAGGCGGACGCGGCCGCGTGGTGCAGAGGTTTGGCTGTGGGGCATGGATGACCTTCGTAGCGGATGATGCCGCGCTGGCAACAGGGGGACGGCGGCTTTCGGGCGATGCTATCGGTTGCGGGCCGCAACTGGGAAAGCCAGAAGCCGAGTCGGCGGCCGGAAGACGATAACGGGGTGTGATCTTCTTCGCGGCCGAACCGACCCAAACGCGGCAATCAACCCTGGAATCGGTACTCCTCGAGCAGCCTACGGCCAATGATCATTTTCTGGATCTCGGCGGTACCTTCACCGATCAGCAGCATCGGAGCCTCACGGTAGAGGCGCTCGATCTCGTACTCCTTGGAGAAGCCGTAACCGCCGTGGATACGGAAGGCGTCCTCGACGACTTCCTTGCAGTACTCGGAGGCGAGGTACTTCGCCATCCCTGCCTCCAGGTCGTTTCGCTCCCCGGAGTCCTTTTTGCGCGCTGCGTTCACCATCATCGCATGCGCCGCCTCGACCTTGGTAGCCATCTCGGCCAGCTTGAACTGGATCGCCTGGTGCTGAGCGATGGCCTTGCCGAAAGTGTGACGTTGCTGGGCGTACGAGACGCCCAGCTCGAAGGCACGCTGTGCGACGCCGCAGCCACGTGCCGCCACATTGACGCGGCCGACTTCGACGCCGTCCATCATTTGGTAAAACCCTCGGCCGGTGGTGCCGCCAAGTACCCGATTGGCCGGAATGCGCAGTCCGTCCATGATGAGCTCGGTCGTGTCGACGCCCTTGTAACCCATCTTGTCGATCTTCCCGGGAATGGTGAGGCCGGGCCGGACCTCTCCGAAGCCGGGCTCCTTCTCGACGAGGAAGGTCGTCATCGACTTGTGGGGGGCGGTGCCCTCCGGGTGTCCTTCGTCACTCCGGCACAGAACGGCGACCAGATTGGACGTTCCGCCGTTCGTCAGCCACATCTTCTGGCCGTTGAGGACGTACTCGTCGCCGTCCTTGACGCCCTTGGACGTGATGGCCGACACATCGGAGCCGAGAGCCGGCTCGGACATCGAGAACGCGCCGCGCACCTCGCCCAGCGCCATCCGCGGCAGGAAGGTGTCCTTCTGCTCCTGCGTGCCGTGCTGCTTGAGCATGTACGCCACAATGAAATGCGTGTTGATGATGCCCGAGACGGACATCCAGCCACGCGCTATCTCCTCGACGCACAGCGCGTACGTGAGCAGGGACTCGCCCAGGCCGCCGTACTCCTCCGGAATCATCAGCCCGAACAGACCGAGTTCCTTGAGGCCTTCGACGATCTGGGTCGGATACTCGTCGCGGTGCTCCAGCTCGGTCGCGACAGGGATGATCTCCTTGTCGACGAAGTCCCGGACCGTGGCCAGGATTTCCTGCTGGACGTCGGTCAGACCGTGGGTCTGGGCGAGTCGGCTCATGGCTACTTCTCCTGTGCCTTCAGCTCCGGGCGGCCGGGCTGCTCGCCGCCGCGCTCCTTGATGTACGTCTCGGTCGGGACCATCACCTTGCGCCGGAACACGCAGACGAGGGTGCCGTCCTGCTTGTAGCCCTTGGTCTCGACATAGACGATCCCGCGGTCGCTCTTGGACTTCGAGGGGGTCTTGTCGAGAACGGTCGTCTCGCCGTAGATCGTGTCGCCGTGGAAGGTCGGCGCGACGTGCTTGAGTGACTCGATCTCCAGATTGGCGATGGCCTTGCCGGAGACGTCCGGAACGGACATGCCGAGGAGCAGGGAGTAGATGTAGTTGCCCACGACGACGTTCTTGCCGAAGTCCGTAGTCTTCTCCGCATAGTTGGTGTCCATGTGGAGGGGGTGGTGGTTCATGGTGAGCAGACAGAAGAGGTGGTCGTCGTACTCGGTGACCGTCTTCCCGGGCCAGTGCTTGTAGACGTCCCCGACGGTGAACTCTTCGTAGGTGCGGCCGAACTGCATCGTTACGCCTCCGGGGCCTCGAACTTGGACGTGCGCTGCATGCCGGCGGCCCGGCCCTTGCCGGAGATGACCAGCGCCATCTTGCGGCTGGCCTCGTCGATCATCTCGTCGCCGAGCATCGCCGAGCCCTTCTTGCCGCCCGCCTCGGACGTGTAGTACTCGTACGCGTCCAGGATCAGCTCGGCGTGGTCGAAGTCCTCCTGCGAGGGCGAGAAGATCTCGTTCGCGGCGGCGACCTGGTCCGGGTGCAGCACCCACTTGCCGTCGAAACCGAGGGCGGCGGCGCGCTGCGCGACGGCGCGGTAACCCTCCGGGTTGCGGATCTGCAGGTAGGGGCCGTCGATCGCCTGGAGGTTGTTGGCGCGGGCGGCCATGAGGATCTTCATCAGGATGTAGTGGTAGGCGTCGGCCGGGTAGCCGGGCGGCTGCTCGCCGACGACCAGGGACTTCATGTTGATGGACGCCATGAAGTCGGCCGGGCCGAAGATGATCGTCTCGACGCGCGGGGAGGCCTGCGCGATCGCGTTGACGTTGTTCAGGCCCTGCGCGTTCTCGATCTGTGCCTCGATGCCGATCTTGCCGACCTCGAAGCCCATGGTCTTCTCGATCTGCGTCAGCAGGAGGTCGAGGGCGACGACCTGCTGGGCGTCCTGGACCTTCGGCAGCATGATGCAGTCAAGGTTCTGCCCGGCGCCCTCGACGACGGTGACGACATCGCGGTAGGTCCACTCGGTGGTCCAGTCATTGACCCGCACGACCCTGGTCTTGCCCGTCCAGTCGCCCTCGTTGAGGAACTTGACGATGGTGTGCCGGGCCTCCGGCTTGGCCAGTGGGGCACAGGCGTCCTCCAGGTCCAGAAAGACCTGGTCGGCCGGCAGGCCCTGGGCCTTCTCCAGGAAGCGCGGGTTCGAGCCGGGAACCGCCAGGCACGAGCGACGCGGGCGGAGACGGTTGACTGTCATGCGGGGACCTCCAGAGGGTCGAGCTTGTTCGCTTTCCGGATCTCGTCGACGATACGGCCGATGATCTCCGTGATGCCGAAGTCCTTCGGGGTGAACACGGCGGCCACACCCGCCGCCTTCAGATCGGCGGCGTCGCGTGTCGGGATGATCCCGCCGACGATCACCGGAATGTCGGCCGCGCCGGCCTCGCGCAGCCGCTCCAGTACATCCGGTACCAGCTCGGCGTGCGAGCCGGAGAGGATCGACAGGCCCACACAGTGCACGTCCTCGGCGAGGGCTGCGTTGACGATCTGCTCGGGTGTGAGCCTGATGCCCTGGTAGACCACCTCGAAGCCCGCGTCGCGGGCCCGTACGGCGATCTGCTCGGCACCGTTGGAGTGCCCGTCCAGGCCGGGCTTGCCGACAAGGAGCCGCAGCCGTCCGGAGCCGAGCTCGTCGGCGGTACGCGACACCTTCTCGCGGACGAGGGCGAGCGGCGTGCCCGCCTCGGCGGTGACGGCGACCGGTGCGCTGGAGACGCCGGTCGGCGCGCGGAACTCGCCGAAGACATCGCGCAGCGCCCAGGACCACTCGCCGGTCGTGACACCCGCGCGGGCGCATTCGACGGTGGCGGCCATCAGGTTCGTGGACCCCGCGGCGGCTTTCTTCAGCGCGGCCAGCGCTTCGGTCGCCCGGGCCTCGTCGCGGTTGTCGCGCCACTCGTGGAGCTTCGCGACCACCCGCGCCTCGTTGGCCGGGTCGACCGTCATGATCGCCTCGTCCAGGTCCGCGGTGAGCGGGTTGGGCTCGGTGGTCTCGAAGATGTTCACGCCGACGATCTTCTCGTCGCCCGACTCGATCCGGGCGCGCCGCTCGGCGTGCGAGGAGACCAGCTGCGACTTGAGATAGCCGGACTCGACGGCCGCCATCGCGCCGCCCATCTCCTGGATCCGGGCGATCTCGGACAGGCACTCGTCGACCAGGGCGGCCACCTTGGCCTCGATGACGTGCGAGCCGGCGAAGATGTCCTCGTACTCCAGCAGGTCGCTCTCGTGAGCCAGAACCTGCTGGATACGCAGCGACCACTGCTGGTCCCAGGGGCGGGGCAGACCCAGCGCCTCGTTCCAGGCCGGAAGCTGCACGGCACGCGCGCGTGCGTCCTTCGACAGGGTCACGGCCAGCATCTCCAGAACGATGCGCTGGACGTTGTTCTCCGGCTGGGCCTCGGTCAGACCGAGGGAGTTGACCTGGACGCCGTAGCGGAAGCGGCGCTGCTTGGCGTTCTCGATGCCGTACCGCTCGCGGGTGACCTGGTCCCAGATGCGGCCGAAGGCGCGCATCTTGCACATCTCCTCGACGAAGCGGACGCCCGCGTTCACGAAGAAGGAGATACGGGCGACCACATCGCCGAACTTCTCGGCGGGCACCTGGCCGGAGTCGCGGACCGCGTCCAGCACGGCGATCGCGGTGGACATCGCGTAGGCGATCTCCTGGACCGGCGTGGCGCCCGCCTCCTGCAGGTGGTAACTGCAGATGTTGATCGGGTTCCACTTGGGGATGTTGGCCACCGTGTACGTGATCATGTCGGTGGTCAGCCGCAGACTCGGGCCCGGCGGGAAGACATGCGTCCCGCGCGACAGGTACTCCTTGACGATGTCGTTCTGCGTCGTCCCCTGGAGCTTGGTGATGTCGGCGCCCTGCTCCTCGGCGACCACTTGGTAGAGCGCCAGCAGCCACATCGCGGTGGCGTTGATCGTCATCGAGGTGTTCATCTGCTCCAGGGGGATGTCCTGGAACAGCCGCCGCATGTCACCGAGATGCGAGACGGGGACCCCGACCCGGCCGACCTCGCCGCGGGCGAGGATGTGGTCCGGGTCGTAGCCCGTCTGCGTCGGCAGGTCGAACGCGACCGACAGGCCGGTCTGGCCCTTGGCGAGGTTGCGCCGGTAGAGCTCGTTGGACGCCTCGGCGGTCGAGTGACCGGCGTACGTCCGCATGAGCCACGGCCGGTCCTTCTGACGCTCTGTCATGTGTGCGTCTCTCAGACGTTACGGAAGCGGTTGATGGCGTCGATGTGCTTGGCGCGCAGCTCCTCGTCGCGGACGCCCAGACCCTCGCTCGGGGCGAGGGCGAGCACGCCGACCTTGCCCTGGTGGAGGTTGCGGTGCACGTCGTACGCGGCCTGGCCGGTGTCGTCGAGCGAGTAGACCTTCGACAGCGTCGGGTGGATCTTGCCCTTGGCGACCAGGCGGTTGGCCTCCCACGCCTCGCGGTAGTTGGCGAAGTGCGAGCCGACGATCTTCTTCAGCGACATCCACAGGTAGCGGTTGTCGTACTCGTGGTTGTAGCCCGACGTCGACGCGCAGGTGACGATGGTGCCGCCCTTGCGGGTGACGTACACGCTCGCGCCGAAGGTCTCGCGGCCCGGGTGCTCGAAGACGATGTCCACGTCCTCGCCGCCGGTCAGCTCACGGATGCGCTTGCCGAAGCGCTTCCACTCGCGCGGGTCCTGGTTGTGCTCGTCCTTCCAGAACTTGTAGCCCTCGGCGTTGCGGTCGATGATCGCCTCGGCGCCCATCGCGCGGCAGATGTCCGCCTTCTGCTCGCTGGAGACGACACAGATCGGGTTGGCGCCGCCGGCCAGCGCGAACTGGGTGGCGTACGAGCCGAGGCCGCCGCTCGCGCCCCAGATCAGGACGTTGTCGCCCTGCTTCATGCCCGCGCCGTTGCGCGAGACGAGCTGGCGGTACGCGGTGGAGTTGACCAGGCCCGGAGCCGCCGCCTCCTCCCAGCTGAGGTGCTGGGGCTTGGGCATCAGCTGGTTGGACTTGACGAGTGCGATCTCGGCGAGACCGCCGAAGTTCGTCTCGAAGCCCCAGATGCGCTGCTCGGGGTCGAGCATCGTGTCGTTGTGGCCGTCGGAGGACTCCAGCTCGACCGAGAGGCAGTGCGCGACGACCTCGTCGCCCGGCTGCCAGGCGTTCACGCCGGGGCCGGTGCGCAGCACGACGCCCGCCAGGTCGGAGCCGATGATGTGGTACGGCAGGTCGTGCCGCTTGGTGAGCTCGGAGAGCTTTCCGTACCGCTCCAGGAAGCCGAAGGTGGCCATCGGCTCGAAGATCGAGGTCCAGACGGAGTTGTAGTTCACCGAGCTGGCCATGACCGCGACGAGCGCCTCGCCCGGGCCGAGCTCGGGCACCGGCACGTCCTCGACATGGAGGGACTTGCGGGGGTCCTTCTCCCGGGTCTCGAGGCCGGCGAACATCTCGACCTCGTCCTTGTGCACGGTCACCGCGCGGTAGGACTCGGGGATGGGCATTGCGGCGAAGTCGGCGGACGTGCTGTCCGTAGACTGAATCGCGTCCAGGATTTCCTTCACGGGGTGCCTCCGGCGAAGCGCGTTTGAGGGAAACGCTTAGGGGAACGTCGGGGTGCTGCTGCTGTGGAGGTGTGCCGTCGGTTCGGCGGGTGGTGCTCTGGCAGCGCCGGTGGGCGCGTGAGGTTGCCTGTGACGCAGGCGCCCGGGCGCGCAAACACGATGGTTTGCGGGGACAGCCGGCGTACGAAAGGTCTCTGCACGCCGGCCGCCCGGACAACTTCAACGTATGGCACGCCGTGCCAGCTCGCAAGACACTGCGTGCCAAGAATTTCTCTCAGTTGTCATCTGGCGGGCACGCATGAGCAACAACGGCCGCCCCTGGAGCGGGCGGCCGTTACATTCCGTCTGAGTGTTGTGTGCGGTCGACTACGGTGAGTACGGGGGCAAAATCAAGCCCCCACGCCCGCAGGGCGTAGGGGGGCCGGGGGCGGAGCCCCCGGGGGTCAGGCCCGGCGGTCGCCCAGTGCCCGCTCGATCGTGCGCATGACCTCGTCCAGCGGCGCGTCCGTGCGGGCCACGGTCACCAGCACGTCGTCACTGGTCCGCGTCGAGACCGCCGCCGGACCGGTCCGCTCGCCCTGCTGCGTGCGTCCCGCCCCGATCCCCGTCCCGAACGTGTCGCGGACAATCGCGAACGCGTGGTCCAACTGGGCCTCCACGTCCCCCTGGCCGCCCGCCCGCAGCCAGCGGCGCAGCACATGGTTGTGCGCGGTGACGACCGCTGACGCGGCCACCTCCGCGAGCAGCGGGTCGTCGTTGCCGGCATGGTGGTCGCGCTCGTCGAAGTGGCCCAGCAGATAGCGGGTGAAAAGACGTTCGTAGCGGGCCACCGAGGCGATCTCCCGCTCGCGCAGCGTGGGTACCTCGCGGGTCAGGCGGTAGCGCTCCACGGAGACCGCGGGGGAGGCCGCATACATCCGCATGACCTCCTTGATGCCCCGGCAGACCGTGTCCAGGGGGTGCTCATGGGCCGGGGCCGCGTTCAGCACCGCCTCGGCGCGTACGAGCGTGTCGTCGTGGTCCGGGAAGATCGCCTCTTCCTTGGAGCGGAAGTGACGGAAGAAGGTCCGGCGGGCGACCCCGGCCGCCGCGGCGATCTCGTCGACCGTCGTCGCCTCGTACCCCTTGGTGGCGAAGAGTTCCATGGCCGCAGTCGCCAGCTCCCGCCGCATCTTCAGACGCTGGGCGGCTGCGCGACTGCCTGCGGCACTTTCCGGAGCGTCGGGCGTGGCCTTGGTGCGGGCGGGCTTGGCAGGCTGCGGCATGACCTGAACGTACTGCATTCGTGCAGCCGAGCGCGCCTGCGGGTGAGCCGTCCCCGCCTCGGTGGCAGGGGGCGGGCCGTCCGAAGGATCGAGCAGCCCGCCCCAGCCCGCCCCGTGATCAGCGGCGGGCATATTCGCGGAAGCCGCGTCCCGTCTTGCGGCCGAGGCAGCCCGCGGCCACCAGGTGCTCCAGCAGCGGCGCCGGAGCCAGGCCCGGGTCGCGGAACTCGCGGTGCAGCACCTTCTCGATGGCGAGCGAGACATCGAGCCCGACCACGTCGAGCAGCTCGAACGGGCCCATCGGATAGCCGCCGCCCAGCTTCATCGCGGCGTCGATGTCGTCCAGCGTGGCGTAGTGCTCCTGGACCATCTTGATCGCGTTGTTGAGGTACGGGAAGAGCAGGGCGTTGACGATGAAGCCGGCCCGGTCGCCGCAGTCCACCGGGTGCTTCTTGATCTTCGTGGTCACCTCGCGGACCGTGGCGTGGACCTCGTCGGAGGTCAGGACCGTACGGACGACCTCGACCAGCTTCATCGCCGGGGCCGGGTTGAAGAAGTGCATGCCGATGACGTCCTGCGGGCGCGAGGTGGCGCGGGCGCAGGCCACGACGGGCAGCGAGGAGGTCGTGGTGGCGAGCACCGCACCCTCCTTGCAGATCTTGTCGAGGGTGGCGAAGAGCTGCTGCTTGATCTCCAGGTCCTCGGCCACCGCCTCGACGGCGAGGTCCACGTCCTCGAAGGCGTCGAGCGAGCCGGCCGGGCAGACGCGCTCCAGCGTCGCCTCGCGCGCCTCGGCCGTCATCCGGCCCTTGTCGACGGAGCGTGAAAGCGACTTGGCGATACGGGACTTGGCCGTCTCGGCCTTCTCCAGCGAACGGGCGGCGAGCACCACGTCGTAGCCGGCCTTGGCGAAGACCTCGGCGATGCCGCTCGCCATCGTGCCGGAACCGGCCACGCCGACCGAGCGGATCTCACGGCCGCCCGCCGCCTCGGCCGCCGGCTGCGGGGTGAGGGCGTCCGGCACCAGGACTCCGGTGCCCGGGGCTGCGTAGGTGTAGAAGCCGCGGCCCGCCTTGCGGCCGGTCAGACCCGCCTCGCTGAGCTGCTTGAGGATGGGGGCGGGCGCGTGCAGCCGGTCGCGGGATTCGGTGTACATCGCGTCCAGCACGGTACGGGCGGTGTCGATGCCGATCAGGTCGAGCAGCGCGAGCGGGCCCATCGGCAGCCCGCAGCCGAGCTTCATCGCGGCGTCGATGTCCTCGCGGGACGCGTACTTGGCCTCGTACATCGCGGCGGCCTGGTTGAGGTAGCCGAAGAGCAGACCGTCCGCGACGAAGCCGGGCCGGTCGCCGACCGCGACGGGCTCCTTGCCGAGCTCGCGGGCGAGCTCGGTGACGGCCTCGACGGCGCCCGGCGCGGTCAGCACCGAGGAGACCACCTCGACCAGCTTCATCGCCGGGGCCGGGTTGAAGAAGTGCAGGCCGAGCACGCGCTCGGGGTGCTCGGAGTCCGCGGCGAGCCGCGTCACCGACAGGGCGTTGGTGCCGGTGGCGAGGATGGTGCCGGGGCGGACGATGGAGTCCAGCGCGCGGAAGACCTGCTGCTTGGCCTCGTACGACTCGGACACGACCTCGATGACGAGGTTGGCGTCGGCGGCGGCCTGCAGATCGGAGAAGGTGCGGAAGCGGGCGAGGGTGTTCCGGCGCTCCTCCTCGGTGATCCGCTCGCGCTCCACGGCGCGGGCGGTGGAGGCCTCGAGGGCGGTGACGGCCTGGCGGGCGGCGGCGTCGCTGATGTCAATGCCGATGACCTCACGGCCGGCGCGGGCGAGGACCTCGGCGATGCCGGTGCCCATGGTGCCGAGGCCGACGACGGCAATGGTGTGCAGTGGGGTGTCCATCGTGGGACTCCAGGGATGAGTGACGACTGGTGAGGGGCGCGCGCGGCGAGGACGCCAAAAGGCGCAGGGACGCCAGAGGGCGCAGGGCGCACGGAAATCGGCGCACCGTTCATGCGTGTCGTGGTGCTGGGCCGACGGACTTTGTCCCGAAGTCGCGTCGTACGTCGTGCAGAACTGCCGAACCGACAAGCACTCGCGGTGGCTGCGTCACCAGGCCACCGTGAGCCGCGGGGGGTTACCCGCTCACTTGAGATTAACTCGCGAGTAACGAGCGCGCCAGGGGTGGGCCGGTGTGATCTGGATCGCCGGTGCATCGCCGATACGCTGACCGCCATGGATGAGGGGTGCCGCCATGGATGAGGAGTTACGGTCGCTGGCTCAGCGGCTGCGGGGTGAATCGGGCGGCTCGGTGGCATACGAACGGCTGCTGGTCACCGAGGACCGGGAGGAGCTCGCGGGGGTCCTCACTGAACATGAACGACCACTGTGGGCCCGGGAGATCGCGGCCTTCAGGCTCGGCTGCGCGGGGGACCGGCGGGCCTTCGAGGCGCTGGTGCTGCTGCTCAACCACCGCGACCCGGGGCGCTGCGTCTCGGCGGCGCACGCCCTGTCCCGGCTGGCGGACCCCCGTACCTCCCGCGCGGCGGCCGCGCTGGCCACCAACGAGCTGCGGGTCGCCTACGCGCTGGTCCCGGTGCGGCTGCTCACCCGCCTGCGGGCCCCGGAGTCCGTACCGGCGCTGATCACGGTCCTGCGCCGGAGACTGACCCCTGGAGACCCCCACTGGGGGCTGGCTCTGGCTTGCGTGGAGGGCCTGGGCGCGCTGGGCGACAAACGAGCGCACGCCATCCTGAGGTCGGCCCGCTCCCACCCCAGACTCACGGCAGCGGCGGAGGCGGCGCTGGCCCGCATCACCTGAGGACCGCCCGGCGGCCGAGGAAAAAAGGCCGCCGGACCGGCCACGGAAGCCGCCGGACCGCCCCCGGCACACCGCCGCCGGACCGCCCCCCGGCACACCGCCGCCGGACCGGCCCCGGAAGCCGCCGGACCGCCCCGGCACACCCGTGCCTATGCCGTCAGCGCACGCGCATACCGCACCTCCGGGACCGCTACCCCGTCCACCTCGAACGGCTCCTCCGCGCCGTCGGGCGCGAAGCCCGCCTTGCCGTAAAAGCGGCGCGCCCGCTCGTTCTCCTTCAGCACCCACAGCTGCATCCGCTCGAAACCGTGCGCCGCCGCCCGCCCCGTCAGCTCGTCCATCAGCGCTCGCCCCACCCCCGTCGCGACCCGCTCCGGCAGCACATAGAGCGCGTACAGCTCGCACACACCAGGTGCCTCGCCCTCGTCCCGGCTCGGCCCGAAGCAGCCCCACCCGACCACCTCGCCGTCGCGCTCGGCGACCACATGGGTGACCCTGCCGCCGTCGTCCCCGGAGAAGTGGGCGCGACGCCTGGCCGCGTCCTCCTCGATGCTCATCGCGTCCAGATACGACTGGGGCATCAGCCCTGCGTAGGCGGATCGCCAGCCCCGCACCCGGACCGCGGCGACGGCATCGCAGTCGCCGACCGCCATGTCCCGTATCCGGACGTCCATCGGCTAGCCCTCCTCGCCGACCAGCGCGAACGCCTCGATCTCGACGAGCAGTTCGGGCCGGAGCAGCGCCGTCACCTGGACCGCCGAGCTCGCCGGCAGCCGACCGGCGTCGATCACCTCGTCGCGCGCCGCCCGGACCGCCGGCAGGTGCGCCACGTCGGTGACGAAATACGTCAGCTTGACCACATCGTCGAACGACGCGCCCGCCGCCGCCAGACAGCGGCGCAGGTTCTCGAAGACCTGGCGGGCCTGCGCCGCCGGGTCTCCCTCGCCCACCACCTTGCCGTCCGCGTCCAGGGCGCACTGCCCCGATATCGCCACGAACCGGCCGGTGCCCCAGACGACGTGGCTGTAGTGGGCGCTGGGTGCGACGCCCTCGGGGGCTTGTACGCGGGTGAGTTGCGAAGTCATGCGCCCATCCTTGCGCACGCCACTGACAACCGGCCCGGAGCGCCTGCAATCGGCTCGGAGCGCTGACAATGCCCCGGAGCACCTGCAATCGGCTCAGAGCAGCGTCAGCTGCGTCGGCTCCGGCTCCACCGGCTCCGCCTCCTGCCGCAACGGGATCCGCCTCGGCATCCCCCGGTCCGCCGGGCCTATCCCGAACTCCGTGGCCAGTTCGTGCACATGGCGCGTGATCCGCCGCTGGTACCACTTGGGCGCGTACGCCCCCTCCGCGTACAGCCGCTCGTACCGCCGCACCAGATACGGATGGTGCTCGCCGAGCCATGCCATGAACCACTCCCGCGCGCCGGGCCGCAGATGCAGCACGAGCGGGGTCACCGACGTGGCCCCGGACGCGGCGATCGCCCGCACCGTCGCCCGCAGCTGGTCGGGGTGATCGCCGAGGAAGGGGATCACCGGCGCCATCAGCACGCCGCAGCCGATGCCGTTGTCCGTCAGGGTTCGTACGACGTCCAGACGCCGCTCGGGCGACGGCGTGCCCGGCTCGACGGTGCGCCACAGCTCACGGTCGGTGAAGCCGACGGAGACGGAGATCCCAACCTCGGTCACCTCCGACGCCTGCCGCAACAGCTCCAGATCGCGCAGGATCAGCGTGCCCTTGGTGAGGATCGAGAACGGATTCGCATGGTCCCGCAGGGCCGCGATGATGCCCGGCATCAGGCGGTACCGCCCCTCCGCCCGCTGGTAGCAGTCGACATTCGTCCCCATCGCGACATGCGCGCCCTGCCAGCGCCGCGATGCCAGCTGGCGGCGCAGCAGCTCCGGAGCGTTGATCTTCACCACTATCTGGGAGTCGAACCCGAGCCCGGTGTCGAGGTCCAGATAGCTGTGGGTCTTGCGGGCGAAGCAGTAGACGCACGCGTGCGTGCAGCCCCGATACGGATTGACCGTCCACTCGAACGGCATCCGCGAAGCACCCGGCACCCGGTTCAGGATCGACCGGGCGCGGATCTCATGGAAGGTGATGCCGCGGAATTCGGGGGTGTCGAAGGTCCTGGTGGTCACCGCCGACGTACCGAAAAGTGCGGTGTCCCCGGCCGCCCGGGGGTTCTCGACCAGATTGTCCCAGCGCATGGACGCCTCCTCGGTAGCTCTGGCCACAGAATAGAACACATGTTCCCTTGGTCGCTGCAACCTGGATTTGGGCGGCCACGGCCGAGGTGATTGGCTAGGCCCTGTCCGGCAAGATCGGCCGGACAGGGCCTGGCGACGCCCCGAAGAAGCGAATGCTTGGAGGAACAGGAATGGCGCAGGTCGAGGCCACAACGGAACGGATCATCTCGGCGGATGCGGAGAAGGTGTTCGACGCGCTGGCCGACTACGAGAACACCCGCGCGAAGGTCCTGCCCGAGCACTTCAGCGAGTACAAGGTCCTGGAGGGCGGCGACGGTGAGGGCACTGTCGTCCACTGGAAGCTCCAGGCGACCAGCAAGCGCATCCGTGACTGCGTCCTCGAGGTGACCGAGCCGACGGAAGGCCGGCTGATCGAGAAGGACCGCAACTCCTCGATGGTCACCACCTGGACCGTCACCCCGGCCGGCGAGGGCAAGTCCAAGGTCGTCGTCAGCACGGTCTGGAACGGCGCCGGCGGCATCGGTGGATTCTTCGAGAAGACCTTCGCCCCCAAGGGACTTGGCCGTATCTACGACGCACTGCTCGCCAAGCTCGCGGCCGAGGTCGAGAAGTAACCCCGAAGCAACCCCACTGAGTTGCCGTGACGCTCAACGGTCGTGCCGTGACGCACGCCGGCGTTGCCGCGGCGCTCACCGTTTCGAGTGGTCTTCCGTACGGGGGCTGTCCTTCGCCGTAGGGGCTCCGACCGGCGCTTAAGCCGCTCACTCACCGCTTCCACCCCAACTCGTCGCGCTTGCCGCAGTTGTCGCGTAATGCGAGAAATGGGCCCGCGCAGCCGCGACGAAGGGGAGCAGTGACGTGGGCGGGATCACGCTGGTGAAGGACGAGGAGACGGCTCCGGCCGTGGTCGGACCACCTCCCCGTGGGGTGCCGGCCGCGGCCCCTCCCCGTGGCGTGCCTGCCGCCGCCCCGGCGCTCAGCCCGCGCCGCGTACGCCTTGTCTTCACCGGCCTGATGCTCGCGCTGCTCCTCGCGGCGCTGGAGCAGATGATCGTCGCCACCGCCCTGCCGAAGATCGTCGGCGAACTCCAGGGCCTGGACCGGATGCCCTGGGCGATCACCGCCTATCTCCTCACCGCCACCGTCGGCCTGCCGATCTACGGCAAACTCGGCGACCTCTTCGGCCGCAAGGGCGTCTTCCAGTTCGCGATCGTCGTCTTCGTCATCGGCTCCGCGCTGGCCGGCTGGTCGCGCACGATGGACGAGCTCATCGCCTTCCGTGCCATTCAGGGCGTCGGCGCCGGCGGCCTCATGATCGGCGTGCAGGCGATCATCGCCGACATCGTCCCGGCCCGGCAGCGTGGCCGCTTCATGGGCCTCATCGGCGCGGCCTTCGGAGTCGCCTCCGTCGCGGGCCCGTTGCTCGGCGGCTTCTTCACCGACCACGCGTCCTGGCGCTGGTGCTTCTATTTCAACGTTCCCTTCGGCCTGGTCACCCTGCTGGTGGTGACCATCGGGCTGAAGCTTCCGAAGCCCGCCGCCCGGGGCCGACTCGACGTACTGGGCGCGCTGTTCCTCGCCGCCGCCTCCACCTTCCTTGTACTGCTGACCAGTTGGGGCGGTACGGAGTACGCATGGGGCTCGCGCGTCATCCTGGGACTCGCGGCCGGCGCGGCCGGAACCACCCTGCTCTTCATCGTCGTCGAGTACTACGCGCCCGAACCGATCATCCCGCTGCGGCTGTTCCGCGACTCGATCTTCAACGTCACCGGCCTCGTCGGCGCGGTCGTCGGCGTCGCGCTCTTCGGTGCGGCCAGCTATCTGCCGACTTTTCTCCAGATGGTCGAGGGGGCCAGTGCCACCGAGTCGGGGCTGCTGATGCTCCCGATGATGGGCGGCATCGTCGCCTCCTCGATCGTCTCCGGCCGGCTCATCAGCCGCACCGGCCGCTACAAGATCTTTCCGGTCCTCGGCTGCGCGATCTCGGCCGTCGGGATGTGGCTGCTGTCCCGTCTCCAGGCCGACACCCCGCGGCTGGACCACAGCATCTGGCAGGCCGTGCTCGGCATCGGCATCGGGCTGGTGATGCCGGTGCTGATCCTCGCCGTGCAGAACGCGGTGCCGCCCACCGACCTCGGCGCCGCCACCAGCGCCAACAACTACTTTCGGCAGATCGGCGGCAGCATCGGCGCCGCCGTCTTCGGCACGCTCCTCGCCGACCGGCTCACCGACGCGCTCGCCCGCCGCCTCCCGGCCGGCGCAGGCCTGCCCGACCCCGACTCCATCACTCCGCAACTCGTCCACGCCATGGGACCCGCGCTGCGCGACGGCTACATCCAGGCGTACGCGCAAACGATGCCGCGGATCTTCCTCCACCTCGTGCCGGTGCTTGCGCTCGGCCTCTTCGTCGCCTTCTTCCTCAAGGAGAAACCGCTGGTGACCCACAACGCCTTCACCGCCGAAACCGCTTCCGTGCCCACGGCCCGCAGAGCGCCCGCCTACGCCTCGGGCGTCCCGGTCTGCGGCACCGTGCAGCACCACGACAGCAGCATCGTCCCGCGCGCAGCCCTCACCCTCATCGACGTACAGGGGAAACAGGTCGGGCGCGGCGCGAGTGGCGAGGACGGACGGTATGCGCTGAGCGTGCCGGGCTCCGGCTCGTACGTGATGATCGCGGCGGCGGGCGGGCATCAGCCGCAGGCCGTCACGGTCACCGTCGGTGAGCGCCCCGTCGAGCTCGATGTGGTCCTCGGCGGGGCCGGCCGGCTTGCCGGTTCCGTCGTCACGGCGGAGGGCGCACCCGTGCGGGACGCCGCGGTGACCCTCACCGACGTCCGGGGGGAGGTCGTCGCCACCACCCGCAGCGGCCGTGAAGGCGGCTATGTGATGTCGGAGTTGGTGGCGGGGGAGTACACGCTCGCCGCGAGCGCCCCCGCCTTCCGTCCCGCCGCGCTCCCGGTGAGCGTGCAGGCGTCGCGCGAGACCCGGCAGGACATCGAGCTGGCGGGTGGGGCGGTGTTGCGCGGCATCGTACGGTCTTCCGGCGGACGGCCGGTCGAGGATGCGCGCGTCACGCTGCTCGACGCAGCAGCCAATGTGGTGGACTCCCTCACCACCGGACCCGACGGCACGTTCCGGTTCGTCGACCTGTCGTCGGGGGAGTACACCGTCATCGCCGCAGGTTACCCGCCGGTTGCGACAGTTCTGCAGGTGGCCGGGGGCGGACGCACCGAGCGTGATCTCCAACTGGGGCACGAGGACTGACCACTTGTACGTGTACGCGGGTGCACGACCCATTTCACCGTTGCCCGGCGCACGGCGTGCACAGCGCCGTACCGTGGTGGTAAGGCCGCTGCCTCAGGCGGCGGGGAAGGAGCCTGTCACCCATGGACAGTGGTGTTCCGCCGACACCCCCGCAGCAGTACGCCGCGGCCGGCCGGATTCCGCTTGCCGTGGTCGTCGTGGACGGCGACGGCCTGGTGTCGCACTGGTCGACCGGTGCGCGGCGGCTGTTCGGCCCGTCCAGGGAACAGGCGGTGGGACAGCCCGTCGTCGAGTTACTCCCCATCTCCGGCGCGCTCGCAAGAGACGGCGAGTACGAGGAGTACGACGCATACGGCGGTCTGGGCCCCGGACTCGACGCCTCGCTGAACGGCCTCACCTCCTACCCCGCGGCCGGCCGGGCGCGCCTCTCCGAGGCGGGGCGCGAGAGGGTGGATGTGCTGTGGTGGGCGTACCCCATGGTCGGACCCGGACACGAGCGACTGCTCGTACTGGCCGCGGACGCCGCGCAGTTCAGGAGCGAGGACGAGAGCGTCGAGCGCATCGCGCCCGGATTCGCCCTCCACACTGAATTCACGGAGTTTCCCGGCTTCGGCGAACTGGCGCGCCGGCTCCCCGAGATCCTGCCGAGCATGAGCGTGCACGAGTCGACGCGGATTGTCTCCCAGGTCCTCGACCTCGGCTATCCGGTGCTTGAGTTCAGCCATCACGACCGGGTTCCGGTCACCCCCGACTGGGGTGTGCCCAGGCGCGCGGAGCGCACGGCGCGGCAGCAGGCCGCCGAGGCGGCCGCGGCGGCCGGGCAGGCGGTGGAGGCGGCCGACCTCGAGCAGGATCTCGAGTATTCCGCGGTGCGCGAGCGGCTCGAATTCCTCAACGAAGTCAGCGGGCGCATCGGAACGTCGCTCGATCTGGCACGCACCATCCGCGAGGTCACCAGCGCCGCCGTGCCCCGCTTCGCGGACTTCGCCGGGACGCATCTGCGTGCGGCCGTGCTGGCGGGCGAGGGGTTCCCGGACGGTCCGCCGGGGGTGACGACCATCTGGCACCGCGTGTGGGTCGAGCACAACGACGAACCCAACCGCTGGGACGACACCGTTCCGGTCGGCGAGGCCATCGCCTTTCCCGAGCACACGCCGTTCTTCCAGTGCATGGTGACCGGAGTGCCGGTACTCATCCCGCACATCAGCGAGGAGATGGGCAACCGCATCTCGGAACAGTTCGAGAAGCGGGATCTGCGGCCCCTCATCAACCACCGCTCGATGCTGCTCGTTCCCCTCAAGGCGCGCAATGTCGTACTCGGCTTCATGGTGCTGATGCGGCGGCCGGGCCGGGAGGCGTTCAACGACATGGACCGCACGACCGGCGCCGAACTCGCCGCCCGTGCCGGTCTCGTCCTCGACAACGCCCGCATGTACACATACCAGGAGAATGTCGCCGAGACGCTGCAGGACAGCATGCTGCCGCAGGTCACCCCGCGCATGGCGGGCTGCGACACCGCCACCCGCTATCTGCCGGGCACCCGGCTCGGCCGGGTCGGCGGCGACTGGTTCGACACCATCAAACTGCCCGGCTCGCGCACCGCGCTCGTCGTCGGCGACGTCATGGGACACGGCCTCAACTCGGCTGCGATGATGGGGCAGTTGCGCACCGCCGTACAGACCATGGCTGCCATGGAGCTGCCGCCCGCGCAACTGCTCCGCAACCTCGACGACCTGGCACGGCGGCTCGGCGAGCAGTATCTGGCGACCTGTCTGTACGCCGTCTACGACCCGATCCGTTCCGAGCTTCAGATCTCCAACGCGGGCCATATCCCGCCCGTGCTGGTCCGGGCCGAGGACGGCCGCAGCGAGCTGCTCGAGCTGCCCACCGGCGCGCCCATCGGCGTCGGCGGGGTCCCGTTCGAGACAACCCGGGTCCCGGTGGCGCCCGGCGACCGCCTGGTGATGTGCACGGACGGACTGGTGGAGGTGCGCGGCGAGGACATCGGCGTCGGCCTCGCCACGCTGTGCGAGTCCGCCGCTCACCCCGCGGCCGCCATGGACGACGCCTGCGACACCATCATCCGGGCACTGAACACCCGGGGCGGGCGCAAGGACGATGTGGCCCTGCTGATGTCGCGGCTCAACGGCATCGCCGCCGAGGACGTCGCCGAGTGGCGGCTGTCGCCCGAGCCGCACGAGGTGGGGCGCGCCCGGCGGCTGGTCCGCGAGCAGCTCGCCGTCTGGGGCCTGGCGGAACTGTCCTCGAACGTCGAGCTCTTGGCGAGCGAGTTGGTGACGAACGCGGTGCGGCATGCGCACGGGGGCCATGTGGACCTGCGGCTGGTGCGTTCCGACACGCTGCTGTGCGAAGTGTCCGACGACGATCACGAATTGCCGACACTGCTCAGCGCGAGCCCCGAGGACGAGTGCGGGCGCGGGCTACGGGTGGTGAGCCGCCTGGCGGCGGAGTGGGGAAGCAGCCGCAGCGCGGTCGGCAAGGCCGTCTGGTTCGAACAGGCACTCCCGCGTGGGCAGCGCGGCGGACGCCGAGGGTGAAAGGGAACGCGCGAACTCCCTTGCACGGTCAACTGCCGCACGGTAGACCGATCTTGACGTGATGTGCCGGGTACGTCGGTACATCGGTACGGCCGCCGTCGCATCCGTACGGCGTCGTCATCGGCATCGTCGTCCGGGCCGGACCTGGGGAGCGCGCACATGGACGTGTCAGAGGAATACCGGGACGCGTGGGAAGGCTACTGGCGCGAGACGACCGACGCGCCGGGCGAGGCGATCTGGGACTCCGACCCGTCGCTGACCGCCGAGCCGCACACCGAACTGCTGCTGCCCTACGCGGACTCCGCGCTGCCCATAGTGGATCTGGGCTGCGGCAACGGGACGCAGACCCGCTATCTGGCCGGCCGCTTCCCGAAGGCGGTCGGCGTGGACATCTCGCATGCGGCGATCGAGCACGCACGCCGGGCCGACGCCACCGGGGTCGCCGAGTTCCGGCAGCTCAGTCTGGTGGACGGCCCGGCGGTCAGGGAACTGCACCGGCGTCTCGGGGACTGCCACGTCTATATGCGTGCGGTGATCCACCAGAGCAGGCCTCAGGACCGGGCGGCGGTCGCCCACGCGATCGCCGAATTCGTCGGCACGCGCGGGCGCGCCTTCGTCGTCGAGCTGGTCTCGGCGTCCAGGGACGTACTGCGCCGGGCGGCCGAGGGGCCCGACGGGCCGCCCCCCAAACTGCGCAGGGTCTTCGCACACGGGCTGAAACCCGCGGACGCCTCGGACGAGGAGGTGCCCGCCCTGCTGGCGGAAGCGGGCCTGGACATCTTCACGAGCGGCGAGACGGCACTCGCGCAGACGGAGTATCTGGCGGACGGCACCCGGATCGAGCTGCCCGCCCGGTGGTTCGTGGTCGGGCGGCGCTGAGCCGCTGTTCCGGCCGCCCGCCTGGGGTCCTGTCCGGCCGATCTTGCCGGGCTCGGCAGTTATCCACAGGGCTGGTGGGGGTGGAAGGCGCCGCGTAACGTTCCGGGCATGAAGATCCTCATCAGCGCCGACATGGAAGGCGCCACAGGTGTGACCTGGCCTGCCGACGTGCTGCCCGGCACCCCCCAGTGGGAGCGCTGCCGGTCCATGTTCACCTCCGATGTGAACGCGGCGGTGCTCGGTTTCTTCGACGGCGGCGCCGATGAGGTGCTCATCAATGAAGCGCACTGGAGCATGCGCAATCTGCTGCTGGAGCGGCTGGACGAACGGGCCGAAATGCTGACCGGCAGACACAAGTCGCTGTCGATGGTGGAGGGTGTGCAGCACGGCGATGTCGACGCCATCGCCTTCGTCGGCTACCACACGGGAGCGGGCACGGAGGGCGTGCTCGCACACACCTACCTCGCCAACTCGATCACAGGGGTATGGCTGAACGGCGCGCGGGCGAGCGAGGGCCTGCTCAACGCCCATGTGGTCGCGGAGTACGGCGTGCCGGTGGTGCTGGTCACCGGTGACGACCTGACCTGCGTGGACGCCGAGGGCTATGCGCCGGAGGCCCGCAAGGTCGCGGTGAAGGACCATGTCTCGCGGTATGCGGCGGTGTGCCGCACCCCGGCTCGTACCGCCTCCGACATCCGGGCCGCCGCCAAGGAGGCGACCGCCCTCGCCGGGCGTCAGGAGCCGGTGCGGGGCGGCCCGTTCACGGTGGAGCTGGAGTTCGACGCGGCGCATCTGGCGGCGGCGGCCACCGTTGTGCCGGGAGTGGCGGGCAGCGGCGAGCGACGCGTCGCGTACACCAGCGGGACGATGTATGAGGGCATCCGCACCTTCAAAGCGGTCACGACGATCGTCTCGGCGGCAGTGGAGGAGCAGTATGGCTGACGTGACAACGCCCATCGACGGCAAGGCGCTCGACGAGGTGGTTACCTTCACCTCCGAGCTGATCCGGATCGACACCACCAACCGCGGCGGTGGCGACTGCCGGGAGCGGCCCGCCGCGGAGTACGCAGCCGAGCGGCTGGCCGACGCCGGTCTCGAACCCACCCTGCTGGAGCGCACCCCGGGGCGCACCAATGTGGTCGCCCGGATCGAGGGCACCGATCCGTCCGCCGACGCCCTGCTCGTGCACGGTCATCTGGACGTGGTGCCCGCCGAGCCCGCCGACTGGGCCGTGCACCCCTTCTCCGGGGAGATCCGCGACGGCGTCGTATGGGGCCGCGGCGCGGTCGACATGAAGAACATGGACGCGATGATCCTCGCCGTCGTCCGGGCCTGGGCCCGGGCCGGGATCAGGCCCCGGCGCGACATCGTGATCGCGTACACCGCGGACGAGGAGGCCAGCGCGGCCGACGGCTCGGGCTTCCTCGCCGACCAGCACCCCGGCCTCTTCGACGGGTGTACGGAAGGGATCAGCGAGTCCGGGGCCTTCACCTTCCACGCCGGACCCGGGATGGCGCTCTATCCGATCGCCGCCGGAGAGCGCGGCACGGCCTGGCTCAAGCTCACCGCCCACGGCAGGGCGGGCCACGGCTCCAAGGTCAACCGGGCGAACGCGGTGAGCCGGCTCGCGGGGGCGATCGCCCGGATCGGCGAGCACCAGTGGCCGGTGCGGCTCACCCCGACCGTGCGGGCGGCGCTGGCCGAGCTCGCGGTGCTGCACGGCATCGAGACCGATGTGAACGCCGCCGACTTCGACGCGGAATCGCTGATGGCGAAGCTCGGCCCGGCGGCCGCCCTGGTCGAGCCGACCGTGCGCAACAGCGCCAACCCGACCATGCTGGAAGCCGGTTACAAGATCAATGTGATCCCGGGGCACGCCACCGCTTATGTCGACGGCCGGATGGTGCCCGGCGGTGAGGACGAGTTCCGCGACACCCTCGACCGGCTGACGGGGCCGGACGTCGAGTGGGAGTTCCACCACCGCGAGGTGCCGCTGCAGGCACCCATCGACTCCCCGACGTACGCCAAGATGCGGGAGGCCGTGGAGCACTTCGACCCGGACGGGCACGCCGTGCCGTACTGCATGCCGGGCGGCACCGACGCCAAGCAGTTCTCCCGGCTCGGCATCACGGGCTACGGCTTCTCGCCGCTGAAGCTGCCCGTCGGCTTCGACTACGCGGCGCTGTTCCACGGGGTCGACGAACGTGTCCCGGTCGAGGCGCTGCACTTCGGCGTCAATGTTCTCGACCGCTATCTGCGGTCCGCATAGGGGGAGTCGGCAATGGTACCCACGGGAGCCTACGGAACCTGGCCGTCCCCGATCGACGCGAGACTCGCCGCCTCGCACGACGGGCGCCCGGAGTTCCTCGGCATGGTCGGCGACGAGGTGTGGTGGACCGCGCCGCGCCCCACCGAGGGCGGCAGACGGGCGCTGATGCGCCTGCGTGCCGACGGCGTGGAGGAGTCGCTGCTCCCTGCCCCGTGGAATGTACGCAGCAGGGTCATCGAGTACGGCGGACACCCCTGGGCCGGAGCCCGGCGTGCCGACGGCCGTCCGCTCGTCGTCTTTGTGCACTTCCCCGACCAGCGGCTGTACGTCTACGAGCCGGACGCGCCCGAATCCGCCCCGCGACCGCTCACCCCGCTCTCGGCTGTCGGCGGCGGACTGCGCTGGGTCGACCCGCAGCTCCAGCTGGAGCGGGACGAAGTCTGGTGCGTGCTCGAGGAGTTCACCGGCGAGTCGCCCACCGACGTACGGCGGGTGATCGCGGCCGTGCCCCTGGACGGCTCGGCGGCCGAGGACCGGACGGAGGTGCGGGAGCTCTCGGACGACCGGCACCGCTTTGTCACCGGGCCGCGGCTCTCGCCCGACGGGCGGCACGCCGCCTGGATCGCCTGGGACCCTCCGCAGATGCCCTGGGACGGCACGGTGGTGATGCTCGGCGAGGTGAGGGAGGGCAGCCCGTTCGGCGCAGTGCGGCCGGTCGTCGGAGGCACGGACGAATCGGTCGCCCAGGTCGACTGGGCCCCGGACGGTTCGCTGCTCTTCGTCTCCGACTTGGGTAACTGGTGGGAGCTGCAGCGGATCCGGCCGGAGGGGACCGGGCCGGGTCCGGGACCGCGCACCGCTCTGTGTCCCGGCCGGGCGGAAGAGTTCGGCGGGCCGCTGTGGAAGATCGGCCTCAAGTGGTTCCACCCCCTGGCGAACGGACTGATCGCCGTCATCCACGGCAGGGGCGCCACCGCGCTGGGGATACTCGACCCCGAGACCGGTGAGATCGTCGACGCCGCCGGCCCGTGGACCGAGTGGGCGTCCACCCTCGCCGTGCACGGAGACAGGGTGATCGGGGTCGCGGCCAGCCCGCGCAGCGCATACGAGGTCGTGGAGCTCGACACCGCCACCGGCAGGACCCTGGTCATCGGCTCTGCGCACGACGACCCGGTGGACCCGGTCTACTACCCGGAGCCGCAGATCCGCACCTTCACCGGCCCCGACAACCGCGAGATCCACGCCCATATCTACCCGCCGCACAGCCCCGACCGGATCGCGCCCGACGACGCACTGCCACCGTTCGTGGTGTGGGCGCACGGCGGCCCCACGAGCCACGCCCCGCTCGTCCTCGACCTGGAGATCGCCTACTTCACCTCCCGCGGCATCGGCGTCGCCGAGGTCAACTACGGCGGCTCCACCGGGTACGGCCGGGAGTACCGCGGCAGACTGCGTGAACAGTGGGGCGTCGTCGACGTCGAGGACTGCGCGGCCGTCGCCGAGACCCTGGCCGCCGAGGGCACGGCCGATCCGGCGCGACTGGCCATCCGTGGCGGCAGCGCGGGCGGCTGGACCACCGCGTCATCGCTGACCACCACCGATGTCTACGCCTGCGGCACCATCATCTATCCCGTACTCGACCTGGAGAGCTGGGCGACGGACGAGACCCATGATTTCGAGTCGCAGTATCTGGAGTCACTGATCGGCCCGCTCGCCGAGGTCCCGGGCCGCTACCGCGAGCGTTCGCCGTTGCAGCACAGCGACCGGATCACCACGCCGTTCCTGCTGCTCCAGGGCCTCGACGATGTGATCTGTCCGCCCGTGCAGTGCGAGCGGTTCCTGGCGCAGATGGCGGGGCGCGGCATACCGCACGCGTATATCGCCTTCGAGGGCGAGGGCCATGGTTTCCGCAGGGCCGAGACCATGATCCGCGCGCTCGAGTCCGAACTCTCCCTCTACGCCCAGACCTTCGGCATCACCCGCCCCGACATCCCCCTGCTGGAGCTCAAGAAGTGACCCGCCCGCCCCTGACGCCCTTGACCCGCCCGCCGCGACTGCGGCCCGGGGCCAAGGTCGCCGTCGTGGCGCCCAGCGGCCCCGTACCCGGCGAACGGCTCGACGCGGGCCTGGAGATCCTGCGCGGCTGGGACCTGGACCCGGTCGTACTGCCCCATGTCCGCGACCAGCACCCCGAGTTCTGGTATCTCGCGGGGGCCGACCAGGACCGCGCCCGCGATCTGACGGAGGCCTGGTGCGACCCGTCGGTCTCCGCCGTCATCTGTGCCCGCGGCGGCTACGGCGGCCAGCGCATGGTCGACCTGCTCGACTGGACCGCGATACGCGCGGCCGGCCCCAAGGTCTTCGTCGGCTACAGCGATGTCACCGCACTGCATGAGGCCTTCGCCGTCCGGACGGGCCTGGCCACGCTGCACGGTCCGATGGTCGGCGCGCTCACGTTCCTCAAGGACGCCGCCACCCAGGAGTCGCTGCGGGCCACGCTCTTCGAGCCCGAGACGGTACGCGCCCTCGGCCTGGAGACGGCCCGCACCATGGTCCCCGGCCGGGCCCGGGGCATCACACTCGGCGGCTGCGTCAGCCTGCTCGCCGCAGACCTGGGTACCCCGCATGCCCGGCCGTCCGCCCGCGGCGGTCTGCTGCTGATCGAAGACGTGGGCGAGGAGGACTATCGGCTCGACCGGGTCCTGACCCAACTGCTGCGCTCCGGCTGGCTGGAGGGCGTGGCGGGCGTCGCGCTCGGATCGTGGGAGAAGTGCGGTCCGTACGAAAGGGTGCGGGCGGTGCTGCTCGACCGGCTCGGCGGCCTTGGCGTGCCGGTCGTGGAGGAGCTGGGCTTCGGTCACGGCGCGACGGCGCTGACGATGCCGTTCGGGGTGCCGGCGATGCTGGACGCGGACGCCTGCACACTGACACTGGACGAGCCCGCGCTGCGCTGACGGGGGAGGCTTCCCCTAACTGGGCTCCGCCCCACTCCCACCGGACGGGCTGCATTTCAGCCCGTCCGGCGTTTGAGGGCATGGCCTAGCCGGCAGAAAGCGCCGCGTACCCCGGGCGGATCACCTCGTCGATCAGGCGACGCCGTTCCGGGAGCGGCAGGAACGCCGACTCGACCGCGGCGACCGTGAACTGCTCGAAGACCTCGGGCCCGTAGCCGAAGGCGTCCACCATGTGCTGGAACTCCTGGCTCATGGTGGTGCCGGAGACCAGCCGGTTGTCCGTGTTCAGCGTGACGCGGAAGCCGAGGCGGCGCAGCAGGTCGATGGGGTGCGTGGCGTAGTCCTTCGCCGCGCCCGTCTGGAGGTTGGAGGTCGGGCAGACCTCCAGGGCGATGTGGTTGTCGCGTACGTACGCGGCCAGGTGGCCCAGGTCCGCCGTGCCGTCGTCGTGGACCGTGATGTCGTCGGTGATGCGGACGCCGTGGCCGATGCGCTCGGCGCCGCAGATCTGCACCGCCTCGTGGATGGACTCGGCACCGACGGCCTCGCCCGCGTGGATCGTGAAGTGGCAGTTGTGCCGCTTCAGATGCTGGAAGGCGGGCAGATGGCGGGCCGGCGGGTTGCCGATCTCGCCGCCCGCGATGTCGAAGCCGGCCACCCCGCGGTCGCGGTGGGCGACGGTCAGCTCGGCTATCTCCAGCGAGCGATCGGTGTGGCGCATACCGGTCAGCAGCGCGCGGACCGTGATCGGGCCGCCGCTGCGGCGCTCGCCCTCGCGGAAGCCCGCGTTGACCGCGTCGACGACCTCGTCGAGGGTCAGCCCGCGCTCCAGGTGCTGCTCGGGGGCGTACCGCACCTCGGCGTACACGACGCCGTCCGCCGCCAGGTCCTCGGCGCACTCCGCCGCGATGCGCTCCAGCGCCTCGCGGGTCTGCATCACCGCGCAGGTGTGGGCGAAGGTCTCCAGGTACCGCTCCAGCGAGCCGGAGTCCGCGGCGTCGCGGAACCAGGTCGCGAGCTCGGCCGGGTCCTCGGTGGGCAGCTCGGTGTAGCCGCACTCCCGGGCCAGCTCGATGATCGTGGCGGGGCGCAGACCGCCGTCCAGGTGGTCGTGGAGGACCGCCTTGGGTGCGCGGAGGATGTCAGACAAGTGCATCCCGGGAGTGTACGGCACGTCCGGCGGGTGCGCCGTGACGGCGGTCTCCCCGTCCGGTGGGGCGCCGCCCCGGCGTCAGTTCGACTGGAGTACCGGCAGCGCCGGAGCTCCCGTCGGCAGCATGTGCTTGGCCGCCATGATCGGCGTTTCCCCGACCCGTACCACCTGGGTGACCAGCACCGCAGGCGTGTCGGCCGGGCGGCCGAGCTGTTCGCCGCGCCGCTGGCCGAGCAGCGTCGCGCTCACCCCGCTGTGCGCGGTCAGCGCGACCCCGCGCGAGGCCGCGGTCAGCACCGCGAGCATCGAGGTGGCCGGTGCGGGGGCGGCCCGCAGGGCCTCGGCGAAGGCCGGGTGCGTCCGGTCCAGGACCGCTTCGGCCGCGGCCCACTCCTGGCTGAGCGCCGCCGCAGTGCCCTCCCCGGTCAGTACGGACTCCCAGAACCGCAGCTCGGCCCGCGCGGGCGCGAGCAGATGCTGCGTGGTGAAGTCGGTGGGCTCCTCCACGGCGCGCAGCAAGGGCCGCACCCGCAGTGTCGCGCCGGTCGACAGCAGCTCCTCCAGCGGCTGGATGTGCTCGTAACCACGCCGCGGCGGGCGGTCGTTGACGGTCCGGCCCACCCCGCGGCGCACCGAGAGCAGCCCGTCCTCCTGAAGCAGCAGCAGCGCCTCGCGCAGGGCGGGCCTGCTGACCCCCAGCTCCGTCGCGAGCCGGGGCTCCGAAGGGAGCGTGGAGCCGGGCGGATAGATGCCTTCGTGGATGGCGTCGGCGATCCGCTCGTACAGGACGACGACCGGCCTCCGCTGCTGTCGGCTGACTGCCACGACCCCTCCTCGGCTCACTTGTCAGCAAGTTATGCGAATCCGCGCAGTGGGGCAACGCTCACTGGATCCCGGATGAGCTGCGATTTTGGCTCGTCTGCATGCACAGCAGCGAGGGCTTGACGATCTACGCACCGTTGATCACAGTCGGCTAGGCGCCAACTTGTCTGACAAGACCGGCTTACAAGGCGCTGATGTCATCGAGGCGTGCCATCGTCAGCTCGCTGCCGATCCAGCGGCCGGACCCGGCGGCGGCCACGGCGGACGAAGAGCCCGCACAGCCGCGGCCGCGGCCGGACAGCAGCCCGGTTAACCTGGCGCGATGGCCGAGACCTCCACCACCGTCCCCTACGTCGCCACCGGCCCGCGCGTCGGCCTGCGCCACTACGCGTACGACGACAGCGAGGAGTTCACGGCGCTGGCGAGCCGGAGCACCGGGCACCACCGGCCCTGGCTCTTCCCGCCCGTCACCGCCGAGGCGTACGCCGCCTACGCCAGGAAGCTCATCGAGGACCCGACCAAGGCCGGATTCCTCGTCTGCGAGCGGGAGTCCGGCCGGATCGCGGGCTTCGTCAACATCAACAACATCGTCGGGGGCGGCTTCCGCTGCGGGGCCATCGGCTACGGCGCCTTCGCGCACTCCGTCGGCCGCGGACTGATGGGCCAGGGCCTCGGACTGGTCCTGCGCCATGCCTTCGGCCCGATGGGCCTGCACCGTCTGGAGGCCAATATCCAGCCGGCGAACGCCGCTTCCATCGGACTCGTACGCGGCGCGGGCTTCCGCCTCGAGGGCTTCTCGCCCGACTTTCTCTTCGTCGACGGGGCCTGGCGCGACCACGAACGGTGGGCGATCACCAGCGAGATGCCGTCTGTCCGCTGCGCCCCGGCGCCCTTGACCTGATCGGGTCCGGCTTTTGCCGAAGACTGACTCACGGAGCCCCTGGTCGGGGCGGCGCCCACCGTGTTCCATGGTCGTCAGGGGCGTCGGCCGAAGGAGTTGTCGGCGGCCGTTCGCGAGGATGCGAGGTTGCCTTGGCCACAACCGTGCGGCGTACCGTACTGACCCTGCCCGCGGCCCCGTTGGGACCACCGAATCCGCTGCCCGCGCTGCGTCCGCTGGACGAGATGCACTCGATCGACGAGCGCACCAAGCGGGAGCTGCCGCGCGAGATGGCACGGCAGATCGGGTACGAGCCGCTGCGGACACTGTTGCCGGTGCGGGTGCTCGACGGGTACGGACGCGAGCGCACCGAGTCCGGCCTGGACGCGATCGTGATCGAGAACGACTGGCTGCGGGCCACCGTGCTGCCCTCTCTCGGCGGCCGCATCCACTCGCTGCACCACAAGCCGACCGGGCGTGAACTGCTCTACCGCAACCCGGTGTTCCAGCCGGCCGACTTCGCGCTCAACGGCGCCTGGTTCTCCGGCGGCATCGAGTGGAACATCGGCGCGACCGGCCACACCACCCTGTCCTGCGCACGGCTGCACGCCGCGATCGTGCCCGCGCCCGACGGCGGCGAAATGGTCAGGCTCTGGGAGTGGGAGCGGCTGCGCGACCTGCCGTTCCAGGTGGATCTGTGGCTGCCCGCGGACTCCGGATTCCTCCATGTCGGCGTACGGATACGCAATCCGCACGAGCGGCCGGCGCCGGTCTACTGGTGGTCCAACATCGCCGTCGAGGAACACGAGACGACGCGCGTCCTCGCACCGGCCGAAGAGGCCTGGCACTTCGGCTACGAGCGCAGTCTGCGGCGGGTGGCCGTGCCCGACTTCCGGGGCGCGGACCGTACATATCCGCTGCGCAGCGAGTACCCCGCCGACTACTTCTACGAGGTGCCCGCCGAGGCCCGCAAGTGGATCGCCTCGCTGGACGCAGACGGTCACGGCCTCGTCCAGACATCGACCGATGTACTGCGTGGCCGAAAGCTGTTCCTGTGGGGTTCGGGGCGCGGCGGCCGGCGCTGGCAGGAGTGGCTGACCGAGCCGGGTACGCGTGGTTACGCGGAGATCCAGGCAGGTCTCGCCCGCACCCAGCTGGAGCACCTACGCCTGGACGGCGGCGGGGAGTTCAGCTGGCTGGAGTCGTACGGACCGCTCGCGGCGGACCCCGCGGCGGTGCACGGCGACGACTGGGCCGCGGCGCGCGCCGAGGTGGAGGGGCGGCTGTCCGAAGCCCTGCCACGGGCGGCGGTGGACACGGCGTACGAGGCGTGGCGGCCCTGCGCGGACACCGAACCCGGCGAGCGGCTCGCCACCGGTTCCGGCTGGGGCGCGCTGGAGGTGCTGCGCGGCGGACACAAGCTGCCCGGCACGCCCTTCGACGAGTCGACGCTCGGTGCAGAACAGGCGCCCTGGCGCGAGTTGCTGACGACCGGCGTCTTCCCCGCCCCTCGCAGGGTCGTCCCGCCCGGCCCCTCGCTCGTATCCCCGCACTGGCGCGACATGCTGGAGACAGCCCCCGCCGAACCGCTCACCGAGTACCACCTCGGCGTGGCCCAGTGGCATGCCGGCGACCTCGCCCAGGCCGTACGCAGCTGGGAGCGGGGCCTCGGGCTCGCCCCGTCCCGCTGGCCGTTGCTGCGCTGTCTCGCCGTCGCCGACCAGGAGGGTGGCCACGCGGCACGCGCCGCCGAACGATATCTGGAGGCCTTCGACGATCTTTGCCAGGAGCGCCGCGACGACGGCGAGATCTGGACATCGGCGACGGCCGCCCTCGGCCGCGAGGCGATCGACGCCCTGCTCGCGGTGCACCGCACCGCGGACTCCCGCGCCGTATGGGACCGGCTGCGCCCGGCGGTACAGCAACGCGGCCGTTTCCGCCTGCTCGACGCCCAACTCCTGATCGCCGAGGGCCGCACGGACGAAGCCCGCGCCGTCTTCGACGCGGGCTTCGAGGTGGCGGACCTGCGTGAGGGCGCGGAAGTCCTCGGCGACGTGTGGTCGCAGCTCACCGACGAGCCGCTGCCCGACGCGTACGACTACCGCATGCGGCCCCGGACACCCTAGGGCCTGTCCGGCCGATCTTGCCGGGCTCGCGTGCCCTGGCACGCGCATCTGCTGCGTTGTCGTCAGTCGCCGACTCCCCCGTAGCCCTTCGGGCACGGGAGGTGCCCCCACCGCGTGGGCTCCATCCTCCGCCTTGCATCTGCACGCACCAGACCCTCCCCCTACGCCCTGGGGGCGTGGGGGGACCCCACTCACTGATCCGGCCTGATCCAGAAGACAGGCCATGGCCGTGTCCGGAGAGAGAGGGGCGGGGCGCAGCCTCACCCCGCCCCCTCCATCGCCACTTCAGCCGCAGCCCTTGACAGTTTTCCCTCGCACGGACGACTATCCCCGGGTGAACCTGTCAGACAGCCAGACAGCTGGCGATGCTCCCCGGCGGATCAGCGCGATGGAAGCGGTGCTGAGCCATCTCCGCGGCGCCATCGAGCGGGGCGACTACGCGGTGGGGGAGAAGCTGCCTTCCGAGGCGGAGCTCTGCCGTCGCCTGGAAGTGAGCAGACCCGTGCTCCGCGAGGCTCTGCGCGCCCTGCAGACGATGGGTCTCACGGTTTCCCGTACCGGAAAGGGCACCTTCGTCCTCTCCAACGGCCCGGTGGAGGATCCGACCTTCGGCGACTACTCGGCGAGCGACCTCCTCGAGGTCCGCCGCCATGTGGAGATCCCGGTGGCGGGGTACGCCGCCGCGCGTTGTACCCCCGAAGACCTCGACCACCTGACTCACCTGCTGGAACGGATGGAGCAGGAGACCGACACCACCGCATGGGTGGCGATGGACACCCTCTTCCACCTCACCGTCGCCCAGGCGGCCCAGAACCCGGTCTTCCGCAGAGTCATCGAGGAGATCCGCGACGCGCTGGCCCGCCAGTCCGCGTTCCTCAACGAGCTCGGCGGACGGCGCGAGCAGTCGAACCGGGAGCACCGGGCGATCGTCGAGGCGCTTGTCGACCACTCCGAGCAGGACGCCGTGGAAGCCATGACGCACCATCTGGCCCGCGTCGAGTCCACTCTCACCAGCATCGTGCGGCCACCACACCGCACCGACCCCTTCACGGAAGGCGAAGACCAGGCGTGAGCGAGCAATTCATCGGAAAGACGGAACGGCAACGGCAGCAGGAGTTACAGCTGGAAGGGCTGGACGAAAGGCAGCAGCGCAACGGTCCGCACGTCGATGCCGGCGACGCCGGGTACAGCAAGTCCCTGAAATCCCGGCACGTCAACATGATCGCCATCGGCGGGGCCATCGGTACCGGGCTCTTCCTCGGCGCGGGCGGCAGGCTCGCGAGTGCCGGGCCTTCTCTGGCCGTGGCGTACCTGCTCTGCGGTGTCATCGCCTTCCTCGTCGTGCGCGCCCTGGGGGAGCTGGTCCTGTACCGGCCGTCCTCCGGAGCGTTCGTCTCGTACGCCCGTGAATTCCTCGGCGAGAAGGGGGCGTTCGTCGCGGGCTGGATGTACTTCATGAACTGGGCGACCACCGGAATCGCCGACATCACGGCGGTGGCGACCTACACGCACTACTGGGGCATGTTCACCGATGTCCCGCAGTGGGTGATCGCACTGATCGCGCTCGCGGTCGTGCTGACCGTGAACCTCATATCCGTGAAAATATTCGGCGAACTGGAGTTCTGGTTCGCGATCGTCAAGGTCGGCGCGCTGGTCCTGTTCATGCTGATCGGCATCTTTCTCCTGGTCACCCAGCAGCCGGTCGACGGCCACACCCCCGGCCCTTCGCTGATCGTGGACAACGGCGGCATCTTCCCGGCCGGGACGCTCCCGATGCTGCTGGTCATCCAGGGCGTCGTCTTCGCCTACGCCTCGGTCGAACTGGTCGGCGTCACGGCGGGCGAGACGGCGGAACCGGAGAAGATCATGCCCAGGGCCATCAACTCCATCATGTGGCGGGTGGCTCTCTTCTACGTCGGCTCAGTGGTACTGCTGGCGATGCTGCTTCCCTGGAACGCCTACTCGGCCGGCGAGAGCCCCTTCGTGACCGTGCTGTCCAACATCGGGGTGCCGGCGGCGGGCGGCGTGATGAACCTCGTCGTCCTCACCGCCGCGATGTCCAGCCTCAACTCCGGGCTCTACTCAACCGGGCGCATCCTGCGCTCCATGGCGATGTCCGGATCCGCGCCGAGGTTCACCGGCGTGATGAACCGCAACCAGGTCCCGTACGGCGGCATCCTGCTCACGTCATCCTTCTGCGTGCTGGGCGTGGGCCTCAACTACGTCGTGCCGAGCAAGGCCTTCGAGATCGTGCTGAACTTCGCGGCGATCGGCATCCTGAGCACCTGGGCCATGATCATGGTCTGTCATCTCCTCTTCTGGCGAAAGGCCGAGGCCGGGCAGCTCCGCCGGCCCGGCTACCGGCTGCCCGGCTCGCCGTGGACCGAGATCGTCACGCTGGTCTTCCTCGCATCGGTACTGGTCCTGATGTGGGCCGACGGCGGGGCAGGCCGCACGACCGTCCTGTCCCTGCCCGCGATCGGGGCGGCGTTGGTCGCGGGTTGGTTTCTTGTACGGGGCCGGGTCGGGGCTGTACGGGAGTCGGCGGCGCACGAGCGTCCTGAGTAGCGAGAGCACCTAGCGCGAGAGCGGCCGGCACAACAGCGCCCGGCACAAGAGCACCGACAGCATCGAGAGCTGAGTATGAGTCACATAACCATGCCGCGCCGTACCCCGGCAGAGCCGCCCGCAGACCGCGAACCGGCCCATGTCCCCCTCGCCCATGTAGTGCGCGGGGGCGGCATCGAGGCAGTTCACCACGGCTCGGTCGTCGTGCTGGCGGCGGACGGCAGCGTGGAATTCAGGGCGGGTGACATCGAGGCCTCGATCTACCCGCGCTCGGCGCTCAAGCCGGTCCAGGCGGTCGGCCTGCTGCGCGCGGGCCTGCCGCCGCTGGACGGCGAGTCGCTGGCCCTCACCGCGGCCAGCCACTCCGGTGAGGAACGGCATCTGGCCACGGCCCGGCGGATCCTGGACACCGCCGGGCTGACCGAGGACGACCTGCGCAATGTCCCCGATCTGCCGTACGGCCCTGCGGTGCGCGAGGAGTGGATCCGCCGGGGCCTCGGACCCACCCGGCTCGCTCAGAACTGCTCGGGCAAGCACGCCGCCATGCTGATCACGGCCCGGGCCCGAGGCTGGTCGCTGGACAACTACCTCGACGCCGGACACCGGTTGCAGTGGTCCCTCGCCACGACCGTGGAGGACCTCACCGGGCAGGGCATCGCACGGGTGACGGTCGACGGATGCGGTGCGCCGCTGTTCTCCGTATCCCTGCACGGCCTCACCCGGGCCGTCGCCCGGCTGGCGACCGCCGCGCCCGACACTCACGAGGGCCGGGTCGCGCACGCCATGCGCGAGCACCCGGAGATGGCCTCCGGCAGCGGGCGGGACGACGCCAGGCTGATGCGCGCGGTGCCGGGCCTGCTTGCCAAGGACGGGTTCGAGGGCGTGCAGGTCGCGGCGCTGCCGGACGGGCGGGCCGTCGGCGTGAAGATTGCCGACGGCGCCGACCGCGCCCGGATGCCGGTGACAGCAGCGGCCCTCGCGCTGTGCGGAGTCGACCCCAAGGTCCTTGCCGGATTCGCCCAAACGCTGGTCATCGAGGGCGGGACGACGGTCGGGGGCGTGCGGGTGGTGGGCGCGCTGGCCGCCCTTTCGGCCCCAGGGCCCCCTTCCGCCGCATGAGTGCCTCACCTGGCCCTCTTCCCGAAGAGCCGGTGGGCGTCGGCACGGATACCTACTGCGCTGCCGCGATCCGTTCGGCACCTGGTCCGGACACGCCTGCGAGCCCGGCGGCTCGCCCCGTGGCCAGCAGGAGCAGATCACCCGCCGGGGTTCAACTCGACGACGGGGGACGGCGTGAGCGCGAGCAGCACGTCATAGAGCGCTACGACTTGCGGCCAGTCGGTGGTCGCGAGGTCGGCGGCCTCGTCGTGCAGGGCGGCGATGGCGGCCTGCACGACGTAGGGGCCGGGCGGGCCTCCGGTCAGCGCGGCGAGCACCAGGCCGAGGCCCTCCTCGATCATCGTGCGAGAAGACGTCGGGTGGGACTCGTTCGGCGGACGCCTCACCGATCTCCGCGTCCTGCCCGGCCAGTCCGGCGGCGTGCCGCTTCGGCCCGGTCGGCACTTCACAACGCCCCTCAGATCTGAGCGGCGGTCGGCGTGGTCAGTCGGCCGCCTTCCGGTCGACGTACTCGAAGACCGAGCCGTCCGGGTGGACGGCGATCAGATTGCGGCCCACCGGGGTCGGCACCGGGCCCGCGAGGATCCTCGCGCCGGCCTCGGAGAGCGTGGCGTACGCCTCGTCCACGTCCTTCACCGCGATCGTCGCCGTCACCTTGCGCAGCACCTCCAGCTCCGACTCGGGGCCGCTCATCAGCAGAAAGCAGCTGACGGCGGCCACCGAGACCCCGCCGCGCTCGAAGCGCAGGGGGGTGGCTCCGGTGAGGCGTTCGTAGAAGGCCGTCGAGGCCTCCAGGTCGTCGACGCAGATGCGCAGCGTGGTTCCGAGGATCTCCATACGGGCGAGGGTAGTTCGCGTCGGCCGACGGCGAGAGTCCCTTCGACGTTCACACGCGGCAGAGCACTTCGCCGTGCGGAACCATGAACCAGGCGTCGTCCTGGGCGCCCCATTGCCGCCAGCCGTCCGCGAGCGCGGACAGGTGTTCGGGGGTCGTATGGCCGCCGTCGACCGCGAGTTTCGCGTACACCGACGCGGTCGTACGGTCCGCCCACAGGCCGCTCCACCACTCGCGCTCGTCAGGCGCGGCGAAACACCAGGCCGCGGCGGAAGCGGTGATGTCGGTGAAACCCGCGGCGCGGGCCCAGGACAGCAGTCGGCGCCCGGCGTCCGGCTCGCCGCCGTTCGCGCGGGCCACGCGCCGGTACAGCTGCTGCCACTCGTCCAGCGCCGGGACTTCGGGGAACCAGGTGAAGGCGCCGTAGTCGCTGTCCCGCGCCGCGACGATGCCGCCGGGCCGGCAGACCCGCCGCATCTCGCGCAGCGCCTGCACCGGGTCGCCGACGTGCTGCAGTACCTGGTGGGCGTGGACGACATCGAAGGAGTCGTCGGGGAAGTCCAGCGCGTGGACGTCGGCGACCGCGAAGTGGACATTGTCCAGGCCGCGTTCGGCGGCGGTCTCGCGCGCCTGGCGCAGTACGTCCTCGGCGGCGTCGACGGCCGTCACCCGCCCCGGCGCGACCAGTTCGGCCAGATCGGCGGTGATGGTGCCGGGTCCGCAGCCCACGTCCAACACGTCCAGTCCCGGGCGGAGTTCGCCGATGAGGTACGCCGCCGAATTGGCGGCGGTCCGCCAGCGGTGCGAACGCAGCACCGACTCGTGGTGCCCATGGGTGTAGACGGCGGTCTCCTTCGACATGGCCGAACTCCTTATCCGGAAGCGGGTACGACAACGGTACGCCGCTCGTCCGCATGACGAGACCCCTGTCTTGGGATGTGGACAAGCTTCAGGCCCGGGCGGCTGCACCTGCTGAAGCCGGCAGCAGCTGCCGCTGATAGCGCAGTTTGATCAGCGGGAGGCCGCCCGTCGTGTCCACCTCGACGGCGCCGTCCGCACGCCAGCCCGCGGCTTGGTAGAACTGCCTGGCACGTTCGTTGGCCTCCAGCACCCACAGCGTCGCCCGGGTGCACCCGGCGTCGGTGAGCTCCCGCACGACTGCCGCCAGCAGACGGCGGCCCACTCCGGTGCCCCAGACCTCCGGCAGCGCGTAAAGCGTGCCGATCTCCGCAGTGCCGGGGGCGCGGGCCGGTGCGAAACCGGCGAAGGCGACGATGCCCTCGTCCGTCTCGGCCACCAGCACTCCCACGGCCGGTCCACGAGGCCCGGTGAGCCGGCCCGTCCAGGTCAGCGCCTCCCGCGCGGGGTCGAGCGCGTCGAGATGCTCCCGCGGTACGAGACCGGAGAACGCCGTCTGACGGGACCGTACGTGGACCGCGGCGATGCCCGCTGCGTCATGGGTCTGTGCGCGGCGTATCTGCATGCGCTCATGGTGCGCGAAGCAACGTGAGCCCGTCGATCGGGTTTTCCGCGGAAGCCCGCAGCGGCCCGCGAGCGCTCAGAGCAGTGCTTGCGGGCGGTAGACCGTGAGCGCCTCGACCTCCTTGTCCACCACCAACTCCCTTGGAGCCGCCGCGATTTCACCGTCGTACGCCAGCAACGTGCCCGGCGCGAGCCCGGAGATCCGCAGCTGCCGCATCTTCTGTGCCGCGTGCACCGGCGAGCGGCTCAGCGGACCGGCGAGCGCGGCGGCCAGCAGCCGCAGCCCCGGCCAGCGGCCGCCGTGCACCACCCGGACATCGAGCAGGCCGTCCGCCAGATCCAGCCGGTGGCCGGGCGTCGGACCCACCCGCTGGTAGATGCCGTTCCCGGCGAACAGCAGCCACATCGGGCGTCGCCGGCCCTGGACCTCGGCCTCCAGCGGGTGCTCGCCGCGCAGCACAAGGGACGCCGCGAGCACCCCGGCGGGCCAGCCGCCGATCCGCGGCGCCCAGCGTTCGCGGATGCGCACCAGTTCCGGATAGACGCCCAGGCTGAAGGTGTTGAGGAAGTGGCCCGCCTGCGTGCCGTCCGGGCCCGGCGTGAAGCGTCCCAGGTCGACCCGGACGGCCTCGCCGCCCTCAACGGCCCGGCAGGTGTCGTGGACCGCCTCGATGCCCAGGTCGTACGCGAAGTGGTTGAGTGTGCCGCCGGGGAAGACGGCCAGCGCAATCCCCTGCGCGGCCGCGACGGTCGCCGCCTTGTTGATCGTGCCGTCTCCGCCCAGGATGCCCAGCGCCCGGCAGCGGCCCGCCGACTTCTCCAGCTCCGCCGACAGCTCGTCGGGCGCGCACTCAACGACCTCGGCCAGCGGCATCGTCTCGCGCACGAGAGCCGCCGAATCCGCCGAGCCCGCCTGCCGGTTGACCACGACCACCAGCCCATCCCCGCCGGGCAGCGCGGGCGCCTCGGCCAACGGCCGGCCCGGCGTGGGCAGCTGAGACCTCGTCGGCACGGCGCCCCGTACCGCGAAGGCCGCACCCACGCCCAGCGCCGCGCCCACCAGCACATCGCTCGGATAGTGCACGCCCGTGTAGACGCGAGAGAAGGCGACTGACGCGGCCACCGGCGCGACGACCGCGCCCCAGCGCCTCGACTCCAGCGCGACTCCCGTGGCGAAGGCCGCCGCCGAGGCGGCGTGCCCGGACGGGAAGGACGTGGTGAACGGCTGCCTCTTCAGCTGCCGTATCACCGGCACCGCGTCCAGCAGCGGCCGCGCCCTGCGCACCGAGCGCTTGCCGACGGTGTTGATGACGGCGGAGGCGAGCGCGAGGGACGCCACCCCTCGTACGGCGGCCCGCCGGGAGCGAACGCTGCGGCCCAGTGCCACCATCCCGGCGGCCGTGCCGAACCAGAGCAGCCCGTGGTTGGCGCTGCGGCTCAGCCGGGGCAGCACCGGCTCGGCGAGGGGCCAGTGCCGGGTGGCGACGGCGTTCAGGATCTGCCGGTCCCAGCCGCTGAGCAGTGCAGCCATGCGCGTCCGGACCTGCGGATTTGTGTGTGCGTAAGCGTCGGACATGCATCGCGGGTACCCCGTGGACGCGTCCGCCACGCGGGACGGGCGCCCGCAGCTACCGCTCGCCGAGGTTCCAAGATGGCGCGATCGCGCCGCCGTAGCCCTTGACACAGCCTCCTGATGCCCCTCAGGATCGCCCAAGAACCTGTCAGACAGCCAGACAGGTTGCCCGGGCATTAGGAGGACCGCACCGATGACTCCCGGCCAGCGCACCGAACACGACCTGCTCGGGGACCGCGAGGTGCCCGCAGGCGCGTACTGGGGCATCCGGACCCTGCGCGCGTGCGAGAACTTCCCCACCACCGGAACGCCGATTTCTGCTTACCCTCAGCTCGTTGACGCGCTCGCAGCGGTGAAGGCGGCCGCAGCCCGCGCCAACGCAGAACTCGGCCTGCTCGCCCCGGAGAAGGCACTGGCCATCGTCGAAGCCTGTCGAGAGATCCGGAACGGGCACCTGCACGGCCAATTCGTCGTCGACGTGATCCAGGGCAGGGCTGGGACCTCGGCGAACATGAACGCCAACGAGGTGATCGCCAACCGGGCACTGGAGATCCTCGGTCACGCCAAGGGCGAGTACGAGAGCCTGCACCCGAACGAGGACGTCAACCTCAGTCACTCCACCGAAGACGCCTACCCGACCGCGATCAAGGTCGCCACCATCAACGCCGTGATTGAACTGCTTGCCGCGATGTCCGTCCTGCGCGAGGCTTTCACCGCCAAGGCCGAGGAGTTCCGCGACGTACTCACGAGGGGGCGCAACCAGCCGGAGGACGCCGTGCCGATGACCCTCGGCCAGGAATTCTCGGTGTATGCGGTCATGCTGGAGGAGAGCCGGGGCGGGCTGGCCGAGGCCGTCGGCCCGGTCCACGAGATCAACCTGGGAACCACCGCCATCGGCATGGGGCTCAACACGCCCATCGGGTTCGCCGGGTACGCCGGGCGCCACTTGGCCGACATCACCCGCCTGCCCCTGGTGACCGCCGGGAACCTCGTGGAAGCCGCCCAGGACTACGGTGCTTTCGTCCGGTTGTCCGGCGTGCTCAAGAGCATCGCCGTCAAACTCTCCATGAACTGCAGCGACCTGCGCATGCTCTCCTCGGGCCCCCGCGCAGAGCTGAACGAGACCAGCCTCCCAGCCGGGCAGGCCGGTTCCCGCATCATGCCGGGCGAGGCCAACGCGGTCGTCCCGGAAGTGGTCAACCGGGTCGCCTTCGAAGTCATCGGCAACGACGCCACCGTCACCATGGCCGCCGAGGCCGGACAGCTCCAGCGCAACGTCTTCGAACCGGTGATCTTCCACTCCCTCTCGGAGAGCATCAGCCACCTCCGGACCACGTGCCTCGCACTTGCCGAGCGCTGCGTGGCGGGAATCACCGCCGGCACCGTCGCCATGCGCGCCGCGGTCGCTCACTCCATCGGCCTGGTCACCGCGTTGAGCCCGCACATCGGCTACACCGCCGCCACCGGCATCGCCCCCTAGGCGATGCAAACCCAGACGATACGGCGCATCCATCCGGCCCCGCCGGTCCGCGCACACCTGCCGACCCTCGTGTCGGTTGATGAGACCTCGAGTTCGGCGTTGGCTCAGAGACTGGGCCATGCGGGTCTCGCCCTCGACGACGCTGTGCGCTGGGGAAGCGAGTCAGCCTGCGCCTCCATGCTGGAACGAAGACCGGTGATGATCCTGCTCGATGCGCCGACGACGGAGGCTGAGGGGCTGGCAGGGCTCGTCCGGGCCGCGTCCTTGATCGCCCCTGTCGCCGTCCTGCGGCACGAAGGGCGGGACGCCGTAGCCGCATTCACCGCCGGGGCGTTCGATGTTTTCGACCGGCAGATACCGGCCGCAGAGCTGGCCTGGCGCATCCATGCCAACCTGAGACGCTGCCCGCCACTGCCGGTCCCGCTTACGCCGGCTGGGGGTACCGCCAGCCAGCGCCTCCTGTTCGACGTGATCACCAGAGCGCAGGCTCCCGTCTGCTGCCACCATCTGAGACTGCTCCTGGGAACACCCTTTCTTCCCATGACGCTTCGGGCACTCAAGGCACGGATCCAACGGCTGCTGCCCGTCTTCGCCGACCACGGACTGACACTGATTGTGGATCAGCAGTGGGGGCTGGCGACCTACCGCACCCGGAGCGCGAAAGGTCCAGGCACCGGTGCCTCGTAGCTGTCGGACACGGATCGCGGGCACCCCGTGCAGAGCGCGCCCACGCAGGGGACCCATTCGGCCACGGTCGCGTCCGAGTCGGCGTAAGGCGGTGCCCGGCCGACCGCGGCGTGCCTAGGATCGCGGACATGGTCGTCGACATGGACAACTGCGCGCCTCAGGCTGCCGTTCGGCGCCGCGCTCTGTCGTGTCCGTGCCCCTGTCTCCGTCCCTGTTGACCGTGTCCTCGCCGACAAAGGACACCCGCGCCCACAGCGACGAGACCGACGACCCGATCCCACGCATCCGCCTTCTGTCGAGGAGACCTGCGTTGTCACCTGCCCTGGACCGCCGTGACCTGCTGAAGCTGCTCGCCGCCGCGCCGCTCGCGGCCCACCTCGCGGCCCACCTCGCGGCCCCCACACCCGCCGCGGCCGCCGCCGCGCGCCCCGCGCTCGCCGCGCCCGGCATCGTCAAGCCGCTGCCGCCCGAGCTGTTCACCATCCGCGGCACCAACGCCGAGACCAACTTCACCGCACTGCGCTCCACCGGGCTCCACACCCCGGCCGACCACTTCTTCGTCCGCAACCACACCTCCACTCCCGTACTCAGCGAGTCGGACTGGAAGCTGACCGTCTGGGGCAGCGGACTCGGCGGCCGCCGCCCGGTCGAGTTCAGCTACGGCCACCTCCGCTCGCTGCCCTCCATCACCCGTACCGCGGTCGTCGAATGCGCCGGCAACGGCCGCAATTTCTACGCCACCCAGCAGGGCGAAACCGTCACAGGCACCCCCTGGACGCTCGGCGGGATCGGCGCCGCCCGCTGGCGCGGGGTGCGGCTGCGCGACGTACTGCGGCACGCCGGGATCTCGTCGTCCGCCGTGGACGTGATGCCCCGAGGGCTGGACGACGAGTTCATCAGCAATGGCGTGAACCACGGCCGGGTGCGCCGACCGCTGCCGGTGGGCAAGGCGCTCGACGATGTGATCCTCGCGTACGAGATGAACGGCGAGCCCCTCCCGTACGACCACGGTTACCCGGTCCGGGTCATCGTCCCGTCCTGGATCGGCCTCGCCTCCGTCAAGTGGCTCGGCGACATCGAGGTCAGCGAGACACCGCTGTCCTCGCCCTGGACCACGGAGTTCTACCGGTTCTTCGGCGCCGCCTACCCGCCCGGCGGCAGCGCGCCGATCACCCGCCAGACCATCAAGAGCGCGCTGGAGCTGCCGCTCGGCGCGAGCCTCGCGGCGGGCGTCGGGCACCGGCTGACGGGCCGTGCCTGGTCGGCCAAGGCCCCGGTCAGCCATGTCGAGATCTCCACCGACGGCGGAGCGCACTGGCACCGGGCGCGGCTGTGCGACACCCCGCGCCGGGACGGCTGGGTCCGCTGGACGGCCCACTGGCACCCGCGCCGCACGGGACCGGCCGAGCTGCTGGCCCGTACGACGGACCGTGCGGGCAACACCCAGCCCGAGCGCACGGTCCACAACACCCAGGGCTACCTCTTCGACGCGGTGGTCAGGCACCCGGTCATGGTGGTCTGAGGCCCGGCCGCCCGCCGCTCCCGCGCGGCGGGCTCTCGCAAACCTCCGTATAAAGGGCTCGTGGGCCACAAAGGGCTCGTCGGCCGGACAGTCGTCCGGGGGCGCGAGCAGCGGAGGTGACGGCATGCAGCGGACGGCTCCGGAAAGCCACGGCCCCATCCGCTACGGGCCGCCCGCCCCCGTGTCCGGACTGCCCGTGCTGCCCGAGCTCGCCGCCGTGCTCGCGGCCGCATCGGAAGGCGCTGACAGTGAGCCGCCCGGCGGCGGCCCCGAACTGCGCGAGGCGGCCTGCGGCTACTGGTGGCGGCGCGGGCTGCGCTCCCACCCCGAGGAACTGGTGGCGGCGTCCGGAGCGCAGCCACTGCTGTTCGCGCTGATCGGCGCTTACGGCGGGGATGTGCTGATGCCCCGCCCCTGCCCCGCCTGGTGGACTCCGCAGGCCCGGCTGCTCGGCCGGCCCGCCTACCATGTGCCGACCCCGGCGGAGTGCGGCGGCGTGCCCGATCCGTATGCGCTGCTCGAGACCGTACGCAGAGTGCGCGCCGAGGGCGGGACGCCCCGGCTGCTGCTGATCTCCGTCGCCGACGACCCCACCGCGACGGTCGCTCCGCCCGAGACCGTCCTCGAGGCCTGCGAAGCCGCCGTCGGCGAGGGGCTGCACATCATCAGCGACGAGACCTGGCGCGACACCCTGCACAGGCCGCACGAGACCGTGCTGCTCAGCCCCGCCGAGATGTGCCCGGGCGATGTGACCGTCATCAGCGATCTGGCGGGCGCGCTCATGCCAGCCTCCTGGCCGGTCGCCGTCGCCCGCTTCCCGTGCACCGACGAGGGAGCCGCCCGGCGCGCCAGGACCCTCGACATCCTCACCGCGCTCGGCGCGGTGGTGGCCGGACCGGTCGCCGCGGCCGCCGCCCACGCACTCGACGAGCCGGGACCGGTCATCGCCAGGCTGGAGCACGCGGCCGCGCTGCACGCGCGCGTGGCGGCCGCCGTGCACCGCGCGGTGCTCGTGTCCGGCGCGCTCGCCCGTCCGCCGCAGGCGGGCCGCCATCTGTACGCGGACCTCGGGCCGCTGCGCGCCCGCCTCGCCGAGCGGGGTGTGACCGACTCCATGGAGCTCGAGGAGTATCTGACCGACCGGGTGGGGGCACCCGTGCCCGGCGGGCACCGGTTCGGCGACGAGCTGGGCGCGCTGCGGGTGCGGCTGGCCACCGGACCGCTTTTGGGAGCGGCTCCCGAGCAGCAGCAGGAATCCCTCACCTCACCGGCTCCTCTGGAATTGCCGCATGTGGCGGGGGCGTTGAGCATTCTTGGAACGGCCTTCGACGAACTGCGTTGATCGGAGCCCCGGATGGCGGAACAGACGGAGCAGGCGGAGCACTCGGGACAGGCAGCCGACTCGGCACAGGCAGGGCACCCGGAACAGGCAGGGCACCCGGAGCGGCCAGGGCACCCGGGGCAGCCGGGGCACCCGGCACAGACAGGACAGATCGGAACGGCTCCGTCGCACCTGGGAGCCCCGGGCACGACAGACGGCGTACGGCCCCGCTCGCGCACCCGCCCCCTCGGCGAGATCCGCCGGTGGCCGGGTTCCTTCGCCGACCGGCTGACCGCTCCGCTGCCCGGCGTACGGGCCATGGCCCGCCTTGCCAGGGAGGGCGCGGTGCGCCCCGGCGCCGACGGGCTGCGGGACATTCCGCTGCTGCCCTTCGCACCGGGACCGCTGCCCGTCGTGGACACCGCGACCGTCGCTGTCACCTGGGCCGGACACGCCAGTTGGGTGCTGGGCATCGGCGGGCTCACCGTCCTCACCGACCCCGTCTGGTCCCGCCGGATCTTCGGCACCCCCGCCCGCATCACCCCCGTCGGCGTGCGCTGGGAGGATCTGCCGGCCATCGACGCGGTCGTCATCAGCCACAACCACTTCGACCATCTGGACGCCCCCACCCTCAAGCGGCTGCCGCGGCACACCCCGGTCTTCGTCCCGGCGGGCCTCGCCCGCTGGTTCCGCCGCCGCCGCTTCACCCGGGTGACGGAACTCGACTGGTGGGAGGGCGCGGATCTGGGCGGCGTCCGCTTCGACTTCGTACCGGCCCATCACTGGTCCAAGCGCACCCTCACCGACACCTGTCGCTCGCTGTGGGGCGGCTGGGTGCTCACCGACCAGCACGACCAGTCCGTGTACTTCGCCGGCGACACCGGCTACGGCCACTGGTTCAAGGAGATCGGCCGTCGCCATCCCGACCTCGATCTGGCGCTGCTGCCGATCGGCGCATACGACCCGCGCTGGTGGCTCAGCGATGTGCACACCGATCCGGAGGAGGCGGTGCATGCCTTCGACGACCTCGGCGCGCGGAACATGGCACCGATGCACTGGGCGACGTTCGTGCTCTCCGCCGAGCCGGTCCTCGAACCCCTGACCCGGGTCAGGGCAGCCTGGGAGCGCACCGGCCGGCCGCGCGAACAGCTGTGGGACCTGCCGGTCGGCGGCTCACGCCTGCTGACCGCTTGAGCCGGACGAACCCGGCCGGGCGGCGCGCCGGAGCCTGCGCCACACCGTCGGAGCCCCGCTGATCACCACGGCCAGCGTCACCGCAGCGACCACGCCCTTCCACGGCTCGTCGAACAGCGAGCCACCCAGAATCCCGATCAGCTGATACGTCGCCGCCCAGGCCAGGCACGCCGGGATGTCGCCGCGTACAAACGCGCGCAGCGGCATCCTGGCGAGCAGACAGGCCAGCATCACCGGAATTCGCCCGGCCGGCACCAGCCGGGAGAGCACCAGCACCGTCACGCCGTGCTCGTCCAGCTTGCGCTGCGCCTGCTCAAGCCGGTCCGGCGCGGAACGCTCACGCAGCGCCGCGAGCCAGCGCGAGCCGTTCTTGGAACCAACGCCGCGCCGCCCGAGCCAGTACAGCGTCACATCCCCGAGGAACGCGGCGAACGACGCCACCAGGAAGACGAACAGCAGCGCCAGCGGAGACGTCTGATGGAAGGCCACCACCGCGGCCGAGCTCACCACCGCCCCTGTCGGCACCACCGGCACCAGCGAACCGAGCGCCACCAGCAAAAACAGCGACGGATAGCCGACGGCCTGCTGCGTCGACTCCGGCGGCAGCCGTCCCACGGCCTCCGACAGACGGCCGAGCACCTCCGACAGCTTCGCGCTCACCGGGCGGCCTCCGGGCGGACGCGCTCGCCGTGCCCCAGTCGGTGCACCGCCACCTGCGGAGCCAGCCGCGCGGCCTTGCGTACGAACTCCTCGCCCGGGGCGTAGAACTCGTGCGGCCGGATTCCGTCCATCCCGATCGGCCAGTAGGTGCCGTAGTGCACCGGCACCGCCGCGCGCGGCGCGAGCGAGGCGAGTGCCTGCGCCGCCCGGCTCGCGTCCAGATGCCCGTGCCCGAGATACGGCCCCCAGCCGCCGACCGGCAGCAGCGCCACATCGACCGGGCCGACCTCGTCGGCCATCGAGTCGAAGAGTCCGGTGTCCCCGGCGAAGTACGTCCGGGCCTCGCCGCTGATCACATAGCCGAGCGCGGGCGAGCGGTGCGGCCCGAGCGGCAGCCGCCGCCCGTCGTGCAGCGCGGGCACCGCCCGCACCACCAGATCCTCCACCTGGACTTCGTCGCCCGGGCCCACCTCGGTGATCCGCAGTCCTGCCCTGTCCGTGAGCCGCTTCAGCGCGGGCACCGAGCGGGCGGCGCCGCGCGGCACGAGCAGCCGGGTGCCGGGTGCCAGCCGCGCCAGTGACGGCAGATGCAGATGGTCGGAGTGCAGATGGGAGACGAGGACTGCCTCGGCGCGGGCGGCCTCGGGCGGCGGCAGCTCACCGCGCCGCCTGCGCAGATGGGCGAGCCGGCGCACGAACAGCGGATCGGTCAGCACCCGCACCCCGGAGTCCTCGACCGTACAAGTGGCATGACCCCACCAGGTGACTTCCACCGGCACGCAGCGCCTCCTCGATCCGCCTACATCTACGAGCCTAGATCCCCCCGACGCGGTAAGGGGTGGGGGGCGGTTGCGGAGTAGGGTCGGGGTGACGGCGAGTGCAGGGGGACGTTCCATGGACGGTTTACGAGTGGCGGCGATCGCCTGCCTGATCCCCCTCGAGGAACTCGACCGCGCCCCCTTTCTCGTGGACACCCGGAGCCAGCACGCGATGTGCGCCCGCTGGGCCGCCGACCGGGGCCATGTCGTCACGCAGGAACTGCTCTTCTGCAGACTGCGCGCCGACCACTGCGGGCTGTGGACCGATGTCGACGCGGGCCGGGTGGATCTGTTCGTCGCCCCCAACGAGCAGGTGCTGGAACGGGCGTTGAGGTCCGTGCCGGACTTCCGCGCCGAGTGCGGACGCAGGGGCGTACGGCTGGAGACCGCAGGCCTCGACGAGCCGGTCTACGACGCGGCGATGAAGGCCAATGTGCACCGCAGGCTCTCCATGCCGACGGCCGGGTACGACGGCTGCTGAGCGGGTCGCCCGACGGCCGGGTACGACGGCTGCTGAGCGGGTCGCCCGACGGCCGGGTACGACGGCTGCTGAGCGGGTCGCCCGACGGCCGGGTACAACGGCTGCCCAGCGGTCGCCCGACAGCCCCGCAAGGGCACCCGCCGGATCGCCCCGGCCCTGTGCCAGGCTGGAGGCAGACCCAAGGTGAGGTGAGACGGCGTGGCCGAGGGGCGATGGCGCGGCGCCGGCAGTGCCCTGTTGCGCGTGATCGTGGTGTGGGCCGTGTCCACGCTGACAATGCTGGCGCTCGCCGGGCTGCTGCCCGACTTCCAGCTGCAGTCCGACGACGGCGACAGCATCACCAGGACCGCCATCACGGCCGCCTGGGGCGCCGGCGCCTTCGGTCTGCTGACCGCACTCGTCTGGCCGGTCGTCGTACGTGCCCTGCTGCTCGTACCCGCCCTGGTGCTCGGCCTGTTGGTCTTCTTCCTCAACGGCTCGCTGCTGCTGATCGCCCTCTGGCTGATCCCCGACGGACGCGGCGCGGCCGACCCGGAGACCGCGGTCGTCGTCGCCGCCGTGATGTCCGCCGTCGCCTCCACGACCTCCACCGCGCTCGCCGTCCGCGACGACAACGCCTACCGGCGCAGGCTCTCCCGGCTCGCCGCCCGCCGCAGACGGCGACGCGGCGAGGACGACGTCCGTGAGCAGTCCCCGGGCACGGTCTTCCTGCAGCTCGACGGGGTGGGGCACGAGGTGCTGCGGCGCGCGGCCGATGACGGTGCGATGCCCACCGTCGCCGGCTGGATCGGCACCACCCACCGGCTCACACCCTGGCGCACGGACTGGTCCAGCCAGACCGGCGCGAGCCAGCTCGGCATCCTGCACGGCACCAACCACGACGTCCCCGCCTTCCGTTGGTACGAGAAGGACAGCGGCCGGGTCATGGTCAGCAACCGGCCCGCGAGCGCCGCCGAGCTCCAGCGCCGCGCCATCGAGCGCACCGGCGACGGCGGACTGCTCACCGTCGACGGCGCCAGCCGCGGCAATCTGTTCAGCGGTGGCGCCGACCAACTCGCGCTCGTGCTGTCCATGGCCGCCAGGCGCGGTAGGGCCAACCGCTCCAGAGAGGGCTACTTCGCCTACTTCAGCGACCCCGCCAACGCCGTGCGCACCGCGGTGTCGTTCATCGCCGAAGTCGCCCGCGAGATAGGCCAGTCGACGCGGGCGCGGCTGCGCGGCGACCGGCCGCGGGTCGGGCGGGGCGGGCTCTACCCCTTCATCCGGGCGTTCGCGACCGTCGTCGAGCGGGACGTGGTGGTCGCCGCGGTGATCGGGGACATGCTCGCCGGACGCACCGCCGTCTACGCCGACCTTGTCGCGTACGACGAAGTGGCGCACCACTCGGGACCGCACAGCCGGGACGCCTCGCTGGTGCTCGAACGGCTCGACCGTTCCATCGCGCTGATCGCCAAGGTCGCCGAACACGCGCCCCGCGGCTACCGGATCGTGCTGCTGTCCGACCACGGGCAGAGCCCGGGGGACACCTTCGAAGGCGCCTACGGACTCACGCTCAAGGATCTTGTACGGGCCGGCTGCGGGCTGCCCGTCCCACGCCGGGCGAACCGCTCCAAGAGCGGTGCGGAGGCCCGCGACGCGGCGGGCGACGCGCTGCGCAGCGCGCTCCACCGGCCTTTCGCCGACGGAGCGGACGAGCATCCGGAGCGTGGCTCCGACCCTGTCGTGCTGGCCTCGGGCAATCTCGCGCTGATCTCCTTCCCCGACTCGGCGGAGCGTCTGAGCCGTGAGCAGATCGAGCGCCGCCACCCGGCGCTGCTGCGCACGCTCGCGGCCCACCCGGGCATCGGATTCCTGCTGGTGCGCAGCGAGCAGCACGGCTCACTGGTGCTCGGCCCCGGCGGCGTCGAGGTGCCCGTCGCGGCGCTGGACGACGACGGCCTGCTGGCGGTCTACGGCCCGGGTGCGGCGGAGGCCGTGCGCCGCACCGATTCCTTCCCGCATGTCGCCGACATCATGGTCAACTCGATGCACGACCCGGACGCGGGCACGGTGCACGCCTTCGAGGAGCAGATCGGTTCGCACGGCGGCCTCGGCGGCGAACAGTCCCAGCCCTTCCTGCTGTCGCCGTTCGACCTGTCCGCGCCGGTCTCCGACGGCAACGGCCTGATGGGCGCCGAGCGGGTGCACCGGGTGCTGAGGCGCTGGCTGCGGGAGTGCGAAGGACCGCAGGTGCCGCTCGTGCCGCTCGTGCCGGACGTGCCGTTCGTGCCGGACGTGCCGGGCGGGCCAGGCCAGGGGCTGCTGTAGAAGCCGTCCGTCCGGTTACGTTGAGTCGGTGGAGGCAGCGGAAGATCCGCCGGACCAGGGAGTGTGCCCCTTGCGTGCTGTGGTGTTCGAAGAGTTCGGGAAGCCGCTGGAGGTACGCGAGGTGGCGGACCCCGTGCCGTCCCGTGGCGGCGCGGTGATCAGGGTCGAGGCGACGGGTCTGTGCCGCAGCGACTGGCACGGCTGGATGGGCCACGACAGCGACATCACCCTCCCGCACGTCCCCGGGCACGAGCTGGCCGGAGTGATCGAGTCGGTGGGCGACGACGTCACCGACTGGCGGCCGGGCGAGCGGGTCACCGTGCCGTTCATCTGCGCCTGCGGACGGTGCGCGGCCTGCGCGCGCGGTGCACAGCAGGTCTGTGAGCGCCAGGAACAGCCCGGCTTCACACACTGGGGATCCTTTGCCGAATACGTCCCCGTCCACCACGCCGACGTCAATCTGGTAGCCCTTCCCGAGTCGGTGTCGTTCGCCACCGCCGCGAGCCTCGGCTGCCGGTTCGCGACCGCCTTCCGCGCCGTTGTGGCACAGGGCAGGGTGGCGCCGGGGGAGTGGGTCGCCGTGCACGGATGCGGGGGAGTGGGCCTGTCCGCGGTGATGATCGCCGCGGCGTGCGGGGCCAGGGTCGTCGCGGTCGACGTCTCGGTCGGCGCGCTTGAGCTGGCCAGGACGTTCGGGGCCGAGGTGTGCGTCGACGCCTCGGCACTCGAGGGAACTGTCGCCGAGGCCGTCCACGAGGCGACCGGCGGCGGCGCGCATCTCTCGCTCGACGCCCTCGGCGCGCCCGTGACCTGCGTTAACTCGGTACAGAGCCTGCGCCGTCAGGGCCGCCATGTGCAGGTCGGCCTGCTGCCCGACGGCGTCCATCTGCCGATGGACCGGGTCGTCCCGCTGGAGCTGGAGATCCTTGGCAGCCACGGTATGGCCGCGCACGCCTACCCCGAGATGATGGCGATGGTCGCCTCCGGCGCACTCCGCCCCGACCTGCTGGTGACCACGCGGATCGGGCTCGACGGGGTGCCCGCGGCGCTGGTCTCTCTCGGCGCCGCGTCCGGGACGGGCGTCACCGTGATCACTCCGCACCCGGCGGTGGATCACCCGGCGGCGAACACCCGGCGGTGAATTCGGCGTAATGCGCGTACCCCGGTAGAGCGGATCTCGGCCGGAGCGCGGCAGAACCTGGCGTCTCCTGGGCAGTTAGGCATGTCCAGGAGGTCGCCCCCATGAAGCAGCCCCAGAGCGTCGAGGCAGCGGAAGGCGCCGTCGCGCGCCGGGCCGTCGCGGTCGTCCTGCTGGTGCTTCTGGCGCTGCTCGGTACGTCCGTCGGCTCCGCTGCGGCGGCGGCCGGAGCCGGCGAGATCCGGACCCCCGCCTCCGCTCCGGCCGACCCGGCGAGTGCCGGCCAGCCGGAGGAGGCGGCCACCGAAGCCACGGGCCGGGCGTGCCCCGCGGCACGCCCCGTCGCACCGGCCACCCGGTCCGGGTTGCGTTCGGATCCGGGCCGGGCGGCCCCGTACCGCCCCGGGCCGAGCCGGCAGGCACAACTCCCGCTGCCGATGCACGCCGTGCGCTGCGTGGTCCTGCGCTGCTGATGAGCCCGGCCTCAGCCGAGCCCCATCAGCCACAGCACACCGCGAGGTGCACAGCCATGCCCATCGACCCCTTCGCAGCACTCAACGCCATGCTCCGCGCAGAAGCAGCACGTTCCACGGAGCCGGAGGATCCGTCCCGCAGCGTCGAGACCGACCCCGACGCCGTCCCACCGGCAGCCGGCGACCATCGTCGAGCGGCCGACGACGGGGCAGCCTGAGCTCCGCCCCCGGGCAGGGGGTGACCTGCCCGCAACCCCCGTGCCGCCGACCCGTTTTGGATCGCCGGGCGATCATCAATACCATCCAGCGATGATCACAAGAAAACGGCTGGCGGCCGGGGTGTGCGGCCTGCTCGCCGCCCTGGCTGCCGGGCTCTTCCCGGCAGGCGCCGCCGCCGACGAACCGGTGGCCAAGGCATCCCCCAAGGTCGAGTTGGTGCTCGACGTCAGCGGCTCCATGCGGGCCCGCGACATCGACGGCCAGAGCCGCATGGCGGCTGCGAAGCAGGCGTTCAACGAGGTACTGGACGCGGTTCCGCAAGAAGTGCAGCTCGGCATACGCACGCTCGGGGCCGACTACCCGGGCAAGGACAAGAAGCTCGGGTGCAAGGACACCAAGCAGCTCTACCCCGTCGGACCGCTCGACCGGACCGAGGCGAAGACCGCTGTGGCGACCCTCGCCCCCACCGGCTGGACGCCGATCGGGCCCGCGCTGCTCGGCGCCGCCGACGACCTCGAAGGCGGCGACGCGACCCGGCGGATCGTGCTCATCACGGACGGCGAGGACACCTGTGCCCCGCTCGACCCGTGCGTAGTGGCACGCGACATCGCCGCCAAGGGGATTCACCTCGTCATCGACACACTGGGCCTGGTCCCGGACGCCAAGACCCGTGACCAGCTCAGCTGTATCGCCGAGGCGACCGGCGGCACCTACACCTCGGTGCAGCACACCGACGAACTCTCCGACCGGGTCAGCCAGTTGGTGGACCGCGCCGCCGAACCGGTCGTCACGCCGGTGGCGACCGAGGGCGCGAAGGAGTGCGCGAAGGCCCCGCAGCTGAAGCCGGGCCTCTACAGCGACCGCGAGACGTTCGGCCGGCACCGCTGGTATCGCGTCGACGTCCTGCCCGGGCAGGAGCTGCGCGCCTCCGTCAGCGTCGCCGCCGACCGGGCCGTCAACAAGGACTACGGCGTACTGCTGCGGGCCGTGACCGTGCACGGCAGGGAAATCGTCCGCGGCTCGGAGGCCGGCAACGGGCGCACCGATGTGATCTCCGCCGGGCTGCGCTATCCCAAGGCTCAGCTCGACGACGCCGACGAGGTCAAACCCGCCGCGGAGACCGTCTGTCTGCAGGTCAGCAACTCCTTCTCGGCGCCTGTGTCCGTGAAGACCGAGCCCGGGCTGCCCGTTGAGCTGACCGTCGACCTGGTGGACGCGCCCGACGAGGCCTCGGACGTCGCCTCCTTCGGCCTCGGCCGCGGCTGGTGGCTGCTGGCCGCCCTCGTGCTCACCGGTCTGGTGGCCGGGCTGCTGTGGGGCTGGATCTCGCGCTGGCGTATCGCCGTCTGGAGGACCAACTGATGCGTACCGCACGCGCACTGACGACCACTCTGCTGGCTGCCACCGCCCTGTTCTCCGCCGCGGGCGCCGCCGCGGCGGACGACCCGTCGCCGACCCCGAGCAAGAGCGCGGCCGCGCCGACCAAGGCGGGCACCGGCTTCCGTGACGCCACCGCGATCGAGCAGGGCCAGAAGGCGACAGCCACCGCATCCGCCGGTGACTACCTGTACTGGGTCTTCCCCGCCGACGCCGGGCAGCGGGCCACGGTGAAGGCCAAGGTCACCCTGCCCGAGTCCGCCGACCGACACGGCGGATCCACCTGGCAGCTCGATGTGTACGACGGGCTGCGCCGACGCCAGTCCTGCATGTACGGCATGCAGACCAGGGGCGCGGCCAAGGACGCGGCGACGGTCGAGCTGTCCTGCACGCTCCGTACGGTGCGTTCCTGGGCGGAGCCGTGGGACAACGACCCGCTGCCCGGCAGCTACTACGTACGCCTGACGGTCACCGACCTTCCCGAGGAGGACCTCGGTCTGCCGGTGCGCGCCGAGGTCGAGGCCACGTCGGCCGACTCGGGCGGCGCGCACGCGGGCGACGGATCGCTCGCCGCCCCGCTGGTGGCCGGTGCCACGACGAAGGACGAGGAGGGGAGCGCGCCGAAGCAGGCGGCCGCCCTCAGTGAGCCGAACGGCGGCTGGGCGTCCGGCTGGTGGTCCGACCGCTGGATCTGGACCGTGGCCGGGGGTCTGCTCGGGGCGCTCGCGGCCATCGCGGGCTACTCGATCACTCGCGGCTCCGGCCGCCCCGGGCGCGTACCGCCGGCTGCCTGAAAGCCCGACGGTGGCCACGGCGGCGTTCGCCGTGGCCACCGGTCCCCGTTCAGGTGATGCTGCCGAGGGAACTCCTGCGGCTTCTGGTGCGCGCGGACGGGCAGCCGGCTTGCCGGCCCTTCGTCGAGGGGCCGTTCATCCAGACGGACCACGCCGAAGCCGGTCCGGGATGGAAGACGAACCGAGGATCGCGCCCGGGTTGCAGCCGAAGGTCATCGGCGGGGCCGATGAGGTGGAACGCAAGCCTGCGGCCGCATGGGAACACCTCCCGTACCTCGTCGAAAGTCAGCTCCCAGTCGTCGGTGAGCGTGCTGACATCCACGAAGAACGCGGTGAACCCCTCGGCCTCGCGCAGCAGCAAAGCCTGCGCGAGCGCCGGAGCGGTGGTCCTGGAGAGCCTGCCGCTCACGGCGATCCACACCTGTGGCCCGTCCACCGCAAGTACACGTACCCGTACGGTCGCTCGCACCTGTGCCCCCACAGCCGGGTCCGGCACACCGCTGTCCGGAGTGCCGCCACACGGCTGTTATTCGGTGCCCGTACCGCAGGGGATTGCTCAGGACCGGGCTTTTGTGCCGCCGATCGAACAGTCGGTGAGCAGGGCGCCGGGACCGGCCTCCGCCGGGCGGGGCAGGGTGTGACTGGGCGGAGGCTCGCTGCCCCGGCCGATCCACGCCTCCAGCGCCGTGAACGCGGAGCGGTGGCAGGGAGTCAACGGCCGCAGCCGGTCCGGGAAGGCGTCGTACAGCGAGTCGACATGGGTGCCCCCGTCGACGCGGTAGTAACGGAACAGCCCGCCGCGGCCCGCGTCGCGCACCATCCGGGCGTACACATCGGAGTCCTGCGCGATGGGCAGCAGCACATCGAGGGTGCCGTGCAGGGTGATCAGCGGCTTGCCGATCCGGCCGGTCAGCCCGATCGATGCGACGGCACGGTGCACCTGCCGCGGCCGGGACGCGTAGTCGTAGTCCGCGTCGCAGGCGGGTGTGCCCGGTGCGCAGTACGGGGTCCCTGCCTCGGCCGGCCCGTCGTAGGCCGGGTCCAGCTCCTCCCGGTAGATCCGCTGTGTCAGATCCCAGTAGTACTGATGGTGGAAGGGCCACAGGAACTCCGACCCCGCCGGATAACCAGCGGCGAGCATCGCCCGGTGCGCCTCGTCCGCGCCGGGTCCGCCGGCGGCGTAGACCGGGTAGTGACGCAGCGCGGGCGGCAGGAAGGTGAGCAGATTCGGCCCGCTCGCGCGCCAGAGTGTGCCTTCCCAGTCCACGCCGCCGTCATAGAGCTCGGGGTGGTTCTCCAGCTGCCAGCGCACCAGATAGCCGCCGTTGGACATGCCGGTGGCGAGGGTGCGGGTCGGCGGGCGGTGGTAGCGCTGGGCGACGACCGCACGGGCGGCCCTCGTCAACTCGGTCACCCGGTCGTTCCATTCGGCGATCGCCTCGCCGGGCGCGGCGCCGTCGCGGTAGAAGCCCGCGCCGGTGTTCCCCTTGTCGGTGGCGGCGAACGCATAGCCGCGGGAGAGGACCCAGTCACCGATGGCGCGGTCGTTGGCGTACTGCTCGCGCACCCCGGGGGAGCCCGCGACGACGAGTCCGCCGTTCCAGCGGTCGGGCAGCCTGACGACGAACTGCGCGTCGTGCTTCCACCCGTGGTTGGTGTTGGCGGTGGACGTGTCGGGGAAGTAGCCGTCGATCTGGATGCCGGGCACGCCACTGGGCATGGCAAGGCCGGCCGGGGTGAGCCCGGCCCAGTCCGCCTGATCGGTGTGGCCGGAGGCGACCGTCCCGGCCGTTGTCAACTCGCCGAGGCAGGAGATGACTTGACGCTCGGCGCCGGGCACGTGCAGTCGGTCGGTCCGGTGGCAGTGCCCGGTCCGGGCGGCCGCGACCGCTCCGGTGACCTTGGACCCGGTGCCGGAGGAAGCGGTCGCCGACCCGTCAAGACCGAAGAAGCCGGTGATCCAGTAGCTGGAGCAGATCGAGGCGATGAAGTTCGCGGTGCCGGTCTGTCCGCACTGCTCGGACCCGCTGCCGGGATCAACCGGCGTGCCATGTCCGATCGCGGGCACCCGGTCGACCTCGACGACGACCCTGCCGTCCGCCGCCAGATACTGCTCCCTGCGCGTCTGGTTGGGTCCGATCGTGGACGTACGGTCCGGACTCTGGTCCACCCCGTGCACCGCGGTCCACTGGTCCCGCAGCTCGTCGGCGTTCCTCGGGACGACCTTCGAATCCTTGTCGCCGTGCCAGATCGCCATCCGCGGCCAGGGCCCCGAGTACCCCGGATAGGCATCGCGCACGCGCTGCGCCCACACCGCGGGCGCCCGGTCCACCCCGGGGTCCATACAGACGAAGGGCCCGGTGTCCTTGGTGCAGTCGTACGGCAGCCCGGCGATCACTGCGCCCGCCTCGAACACGTCCGGGTAGGCCGCGAGCATCACCGAGGTCATCCCTCCCCCGGCCGAGAGCCCCGTGACGTACGTACGCGCCGCATCGGCGCCGTACGCACTCTCCGCATGAGCGACCATCTGCCGGATCGACGCGGCCTCGCCCTGGCCGCGCCGGTTGTCGATCGGCTGGAACCAGTTGAAGCATGTGCTGAAGTTGTTCGCGGACGTCGTCTCTGCGAAGACCAGCAGAAAGCCGTGCCGGTCGGCGAAGGTGGTCAGCCCGGAGTTGTCGGCGTAGACCTGGGCGCTTTGTGTGCAGCCGTGCAGTGCGACGACGACCGCAGGATGCGCGGGCAGGCTCGCCGGCCGGTACACGTACATGTTCAGAGCGCCGGGATTGGCACCGAAGTCGCTCACTCGTTCCAGCGGCACGGTGGCCGCGTGCGGCGCGGGTGTATCCACTGCGGCCGCGTGCGCGGCGGGCGTGTCCAGTGCGGCCGCGTGCGCGGCGGGCGCGGTGGCGAGCCACAAGGTGGCAAGGAGCAGGGCGAGTAAGGAACCGAGGATCCTGACCGGACGGGGCAGGTATGGGGGCAACGGCATCAAGGACCTCCCGCAGGCGTACCGAGGTGCCGATCACGCTAGAAACGATCTCGCGCCCCGGAAATGGTGACGCCACCCATAGCGTTGCCCGCCGACTGCGGCGCACACCCCGTTGCCTGAGCGCCGTCCGCCTGCTACGAGCGGCCCTGGGTACCGCCCGCGCGGGGCAACCCCGCTGGCGTGCGCATTCCGATGGGTAGTGGTGCACTGGACATGTAGGAATCAGACCTCATCCAACGAATATTTCTCGCTCGCAGGAGCGGTTCCGCCAGCCTCGCGTGTCGATGAAGAGCGATCGCTGCGACGGCACGGACTGTCATTGCCTAGTTGGGGTCCTCGGCGCGTTCCTTGCGAGTAACCGAATCCACTGGATTGGGAGGTGCTTCATGTCTGGTCACGCCGGCAAGATTCGTAACATCTTCCTCGTTGGGCTGATTTGGCCGCTGATCACGCTGGGCATCTACCACCTCGTCTGGTACTACAAGGTGAATCGCGAGGCCCGGGATTTTGATCCGCGAATCGAAGTCAACCCAGTACTGTCCGTGCTGGCAATAACCGTTGGCTGGGTGGTGATCGTTCCCCCCTTCGTTTCGGTCTACAACACTGGTCAGCGCATTGCCCGAATGCAGAAGTCGGCGGGGATGCAGCCCACCTGCAACCCCTGGATCGGAATCGTCCTCTTGATTTTTATTGTTTTGTACCCGCTGTACTACCAGCACGAGCTGAACCAGATCTGGACCCATTACCAGAACCCGGTTGAGGGTGAGCAGGTACCTCTCGCGGTCTGACGGGTAAACGGGTAATTGGGCACGGCTCCGGAGAGCGATTCAGCCGATGGTCAGGGTCGACCGGCAGCAGCTGACAGCCCCTGGCAGTACTTGACCGTCGCCGGGTCCGCCCGGTCCGCCGGGCCGCCGTCCGTCTCCGGCGGCAGGGGATACGCGGCGACCTCGTCGTACAGCTCCCGCAGCGGCTTGGAGCGGGCGAGCGCGATCTGGCGCTCCATCTGGGCCAGCAGATGGCCGCGCCACTCCCGCAGATTGCGGATCCGTGCGGACAGTCCCTCCGGGTGGAGCGTGATCCGCATGGCGTTCAGCGGCGGCGTGAGCAGGCGCTCCGGCAGGCCCTCCAGCAGCATCGCGATGCCCCGGTTCGCAGCGACCACCGTGTACACGCCGTCGACGACAATGGCCGGAAACAGCTCGTACCCCTGGAGCAGTCGCTCGATCCCCTCGCGCAGCGCCCCCATCGCGGGGTCGTCGAGCGAGGTCTCGGCGTACCGAGGCGCGTAACCGGCCGCCAGCAGCAAGGCGTTGCGCTCCCGTACGGGGATCTCCAGGTGCTCCGCCAGGCGCAGGATCATCGCTTCGCTCGGGCGGGAGCGTCCCGTCTCTATGAAGCTGATGTGACGGGCCGAGGAGTCCGCGCGAAGGGCCAGTTCCAGCTTGCTGACCCCGCGCCGCTCGCGCCAGCCGCGCAACAGTGGTCCTACTCCCGTGCCGGACGCGACAGTTGTCATCCGCCGACCGTAATACGACATGGCGGCGCCGCGGCGGCAAAGAAGGTGCCCCGGCTGGACGGGGGTTCCGGCCGGGGCGGCACGTGGGGCGCGCCCGTGGCGCTCATCCACATGTGGGTGAAAGGTAAACCATTGGAGTTCGTTCTGTGTAGCCCCTGTGACTCTTGTGGCGTGAGTTATGCGTTTTCGCTACTGACCGGCGCCCCGCGGCACCACCGTCGCCAGCACGGCAGGCAGCGGATACCAGTCGGCCGAGACCACGCTCGCACTGCGGCCCGCCAACAGCGCGACGCGGTCCCGGGCCTGAGTCTCCGTCGGGTTCGTACCGTCGATCGCGGGCGCGACACCCGCCGCGTCGGTCATGACGACGAGGTAGCGGTTCCGGTCGTACCAGGACGTGTCGATGGAGCCGCCCGCGTAGGCGGAGGCATCACCGTCGAACAGGACGAACCACGGGCGAATACCGGCGTCGGCATACCGGGTGCGGGGGTCACCCGCCGAAGCGCCGAGGACCGCGGGGAACGCGCCCGCCTCGCGCAGCCGGCCCGCCGCCGCGAGATCACGCAGATACGTGGCGTATTCCCGGTCGGTCCACAGCGTGTCGAACGGGTTGCCCGTCTCGACCGTGCCCGGGATGAGCTCGATCACGAACTTGCCCGCGAGCGCCGAACGCGCGGGCCAGCCGTTCGTCCGTGTGGCCGTGTCGAGGTTCGGTTGCCCGCCCGCCAGGTCCGCCGGACGGTACAGCGCGTCGCCGAGCCTGGCCGAGAGCAGGGCGTCCAGCGCGGCGGGACCGCGTCCGTTCTTGCCCTGGAAGCCGTCCTTCATCTCGACCTTGATGAGGATGGGCCGGTGGCCGGGGTGGGCGTCGTGCCAGGCTCTCATGTCCGCGAGGCAGCCGCCGAGATCCTGGTTGCGGGACTTGGTGCGCAGCTCGGCGGGGTTCGCGGCGTTCTCGCAGTTGTTGTCGTTGCCGACGGGGTTGCTGTGCGACACCCGCCACGACCGGCCGAACACATTCGTCCAGACGTCGAGTTCGAGCATCCCCGCGCCGGAGTCGAGAGCGTCGGCGAAGTAGCTGTACTTCCCCTTCTCGTAGGCGTTGTGGACGCCCACCCAGGTGGCCGAGGAGTAGGGCAGCTGCCCGGGGTCCGCCGAACCGGGCGCGGCGGCCTGTGCCGGAGTGAGTGCGGCGGCGAGCAGTCCGGCCGCGACTGCTGTGGTCGCGGCAGCACGCGAGAACTTCCCCATGGGTCCCCTGTCTTTACGTCGTGTCTATCAAGTCGACGGAAGGTTAGGGGAGTTGTGTGAACCGTGGGGAGACTGTACCCGGCCGTTACAGATGCTTCGCCGTTACGGAGGCTTCGGGGCGTGAGCCGTGATCGAGGAACTCGTCCAGGATGCCGGGGGCCGTCACGGCGGCGAACGCGGGCGCCCGGTCCGCCGGGAAGTCCCGTATGTGGTAGCCGTGTTCGCCCGCTGCCACCGCCGCCGTGATCGTCACGAGCCCGGCCCGGCGGGCGAAGGGCGAGCTGGAGAAGGTCCAGGCGGCGATCGCGTCCCGCTCCAGGGCGAGGGTGTCGCGGCTGAACGTCCCGGCGCGGACAAGGAGATGCGGGCCGTGCAGCGCATGGCCGAGACTGCGGTACGCGTCCCGGGCCAGCAGCCACACCGCAGGCGTCGCCACCAGCGCGAAGATCCACGCGCAGTGCAGCAGTACGGATGTCAGCAGCGCGCCGGGAATCAGCAGCGCAGCGGTCACCGGGAGGACGAAGAGAAGCATCCCGCGCATCATCCGGCGCCGTAGGGCGACGCGGGGATGTCGTTCCAACTCGACCGATACAAGGGGTAGTCGGGGCGTACGCAGCGCACCTGCGGCGACGCGCAGTGCCTCGTCGCGCGGAGCGGGCGGGAGCAGGACGCTGCGTGCGCGGGCCTCCTCCCGGTTCCCGAGCCCGCCGGCGACCGCGGCGGCGCTCGCCCCGCCACCGGCGCGCAGCAGCAGCGGCTCACGGAGCAGGACTCCGCGCAGCCGGGCGCGTTCGATGCTGACCGAGCGCGTGGTCAGCAGCCCGCGGCGTACGGTCAGCGTGCGCGCGTCGGTCCATGCGGCCGAGAAACCCCACCAGTTCTCGACGTACGTCGCGAGGGCGCCGACGGAGCCGAGGGCGATCACGGCGACGAGGGCCGCGGGGACCGTCAGCCACAGCACGCTGTTGCCGAACTGCCTGAACGCGTTCTGGACGAAGCCCACCCGCCACAGCTCCACGCCGACGCCGTCGAGGATCCGGTAGACGGTGCCGGCGACGACGCCCACGCCGCCGATCACCCAGAAGGTGAGCGGCGCGTAGCGCAGCCAGCGCCAGTCGATCCGGCTGAGCACCGGGTCGTCGGCGAGCGCGCGGCTGTCGGCACGCGCGAGCAGCGCGCCGCTCAGCCGGTGCGCGTCGCGGACCGGCACCGCGTTCAGGGCGATCTCGCCCCGGCCGTCGCCGCTTGTGGTGGTGCCCGCCCTGACGACCGTGAGGCCGAGCAGCCGGTGCAGTGGCGTGGCGGTCAGATCGACGCTGCGGATGCGGTGCAGCGGGACGGTGCGCAGGCGCGTGGTCAGCACTCCGCTGCGGATGGCCAAGGAGTCGGCGGTGACCTGGTAGTGCGTACGGGACCAGCGGATCAGGCCGATGGCGGTGACGACTGCAAAGGAGAGCGCGAGGGCGGCGAGGGTGATCCAGCCGCTTGCGGGTATCCGCCCGCCGGTGGCCAGGGCGGTCAGAGCGAGCGAGCCGAGAGGCGGGGCCAGCCAGCCGCAGTGCACGAGCAGCGTGCGCGGATCGGGCCGGTGCCAGGGCATGGACGCCGGTGCGTTGTTCACGCGGCATCCCCCGGCACTGCCTGGGCTGCCTCGCCGATACGCCGCGACAGCTCCTCGGCATCCGCGTCCGACAACCCGGCGATCTTGATGTCGCCCGCGGTGGACGCGGTGGTGACGGTGAGCGTTGCAAGCCCGTACCGCCGCTGTACGGGGCCGCGCACCGTGTCGACGGTCTGCACCCGTGACAGTGGCGCGATCCTGCGCTTCTGCCAGAGCCAGCCGCCCGCCGCGTAGACGGAGTGGGTGCCGAGCTCCCAGGCGTGCACGGTGTATCGGCGGCGCGGCATGAGGGTCAGATAGCCGAGCGCCGGCAGTACGAGAGTGACGAGGAGCAGGGGACCGAGCCAGGGGAGCGCTCCGGCGAAGAACAGCGCGGAGAGCAGGGCGAGGGTGAACGCCGTAAGGAGCATCGGTCCGCTCACGACTATGAGCGCTTGGACGGTCCACCAGCGCCGGGCTCGGGGGTCGACCTGGTGCCGGGGCGGCCGCAGGCGGGGGGCGGCGTGGAGGGACATGTCGGCAGTCACCCTTTCCAAGTCAACTGTATTGGATGGCGATACGTTACAACGGTACAAGTGACTTGTAAAAGAAAGGCGGTTGCCGGTGCCGAAGAAGGTCGACCACGAGGCCAGACGCCTGGAGATCTCCGAGGCGCTCTGGAGGATCGCGAGCACGCGGGGGCTCGACGGGGTGAGCCTGCGGGACGTCGCCGCGGAGGCGGACATCTCGCTGGGCAGGCTGCAGCACTACTTCCGTACGAAGGACGAGATGCTGCTCTTCGCCCTGCGGCACATCAACGTCCTGGCGGACCGGCGGATCCGGGAGCGAGTGTCGGCGGTGGCGGCGGACCTGGGCGGCGAACCGCCACCGCGGACGGTGCTGCGCGAATGCCTGGCGGGGATGCTGCCGCTGGACGAGAAGAGCCGGGTGGGGGCGTTGGTGGGCGCGGCGTATTTCGCACGCGCGGTCCACGACGACCGGCTGCGCGCGGAGGCGCAGGAGGGGATCCCGAAGCTGGCGGAGTTCTTCGCGGGGCTGTTGAGGGAGGCGATGGAGCGGGGGGAGGTGGTGGCGGGCCGGGATGCGGATGACGAGGCGATGCGGCTGATCAGCCTGGTGGACGGGTTGACGGCGTACACGCTGCTGGGGGTGCAGGGGGCGGAGCGGGCACTGGGGCTGCTGGACGGGTATCTGGAGGGGCTGTTCGTGGGGTGAAGGGCGCCGCGCCCTCGTGGGGCGCATTCGCAGGGACCTAGGGTTCCCGGCAACGGCCGCACCGTGGGTGCGGTGGCTCGGCCGGGTTCCGGCGCCGCGAAGCCGGCGCTTCAGGGCCGGGGGGCAGCTCCCGAACTCCCTACGGGGTCCGGGGCGGAGCCTCGGTTTCGGGATGGGGGTACTCCCCCTGGCTGCGCCGGGGGCACCCCCACCCAGGCGAAGCTCTGGGGGAGGGCGGGTAGGGGAAGCTCCCCGGCCGAGCCACGGCACCCCACGCCCGACGGACCCGCGCAACACGACCCGCGGACCCCCACGCAACGTGACCTGCGGACCCTCGCCCCCCGCACCCGACGCGCCCCCATGCAACGCGACCCCATGCAACGCGACCCGCGGACCCCCGTACCCCGCAGGCCGCCCGCAACGCGACCCGCGGACCCTCGCACCCCCCACGCAACCCGCACCGCACCGCGTACCCCGCGTGCGCCCCCCGCCCCCGCGAGGCACCATGGCCCCATGCTTCTGGCCCGGCTCGCCGGCACGTCACGAGACGTCGCCGCTACCTCCGCCCGCTCGCGGAAGATCGCCGCGCTCGCCGACCTCTTCGTCGGCACCCGCCCCGAGGACGTCGCCCTCGTCATCGCCTATCTCGCCGGCCGCCTCCCCCAAGGCCGCATCGGCATCGGCTGGAGCGTCCTCAAAGAGCCCACCCCTCCCGCGGCCACCCCCACCCTCACCGTCTCCGCCACCGACACCGCGCTCACCGCGCTCGCCGACGTCACGGGCCCCGGCTCCCAGGGCGAGCGCAAGCGCCTCGTCCACGACCTCATGGCCTCCGCCACGGCCGATGAGCAGGAGTTCCTCAGGCGGCTGCTGATAGGCGAAGTACGCCAGGGCGCGCTCGACGCGATCGCCCTGGAGGCCGTCGCGAAAGCCGCCGGCGCACCCGCCACAGACGTACGCCGTGCCGTCATGCTCGAGGGCTCGCTGCCCCGCGTCGCCCGCGCCCTGCTCGCCGAAGGACCCTCCGCCCTCCAGCAGTTCCAACTCCGCGTCGGCACCCCCGTACTGCCCATGCTCGCCCACACCGCGAAGACGGTCACCGAAGCGGCCCATGCCCTCGACGCCCCCTGCGCGGTCGAGGAGAAACTGGACGGCATCCGCATCCAGCTGCACCGCCGCGGCGACGACATCCGGATCTACACCCGGTCCCTGGACGACATCACCGACCGCCTCCCCGAAGTCACCGACGTGGCACGGCAGATGACGGGCGACCAGTTCATCCTGGACGGCGAGGTGATCGCCCTGGACCCGGCCGGGCGCCCCGTGTCCTTCCAGGACATCGCCTCCCGCGTCGGCTCACGCGTCGACGTGGACGCCGCCCGGGCCACGCTGCCTCTCTCGCCCGTCTTCTTCGATGTGCTCGCCGCCGACGGGGAGCCAACCCTCGACCTCCCCGGCACCGCACGGCACAGCGCCCTCGCCCGCCTCGTACCCGAGCCGATGCGTGTGCGCCGTACGCTCATCGAGGACCCGGCGGACGCCCAGCAGACCGCCGCCGCCGAGGAGTTCTTCACCGCAACCCTGCGCCGCGGCCACGAGGGCGTCCTCGTCAAAGCGCTCGACGCGCCCTACGTCGCGGGCCGCCGCGGCCGCTCCTGGCTCAAGGTCAAGCCCGTCCACACCCTGGACCTCGTCGTCCTGGCCGCCGAATGGGGCCACGGCAGACGCACCGGGCTCCTCTCCAACCTCCACCTCGGCGCACGGGCCGCCGACGGTACGTACGTCATGCTCGGCAAGACCTTCAAAGGCCTCACCGACGAGATGCTGCGCTGGCAGACGGAGCGGCTGCGTGAACTGGCAACCGGGGACGACGGGTTCACGGTGACGGTCCGCCCCGAACTCGTCGTCGAGATCGCGTACGACGGAGTGCAGCGCTCCCCGCGCTACCCGGCCGGCGTCACACTGCGCTTCGCGCGAGTGCTGCGCCACCGCCCCGACAAGCCCGCCGAGCAGGCCGACACCATCGAGCAGGTCCTGGATTCCCGCGGCTGACCCCGGCTCAGCGCAGCCCCAGCACCTTCTCGGTGAAGGCCGTGAGATTGTCGACCGTGCGGGCGATACGCTCGTCGAGGCCGAGCGTCTCCTCGTGCAGTCCGCCGCGCAGCTTGGGCTGCTTCCGGCCGCGGATGTACAGCGAGCAGGCGAGATCCGCACAGAGGTACGTACCCACGGTGTTCCCCTCCCGCCCAGCGGCCCCGGCCAGCGGGGCGGCGAACAGGGTCACCCCGGACGAGGCATGCCCCGTGAAGCAGGCCTGGCACATGCTGGACTTGACGGCACTGGTCCGTCCGGCGGAAGGCACCCGCAGGGTCACGCCCACCGGACGGCCCTCCCGGGGCAACACAAAATGCGCGCGCAGCGGCGCACCCGGATCGGTCCAGCCGAGAAAGTCGAGGTCGTCCCAGGGGAGCTCGGCGAAGTCGAGGGGCAGTTTCATGCGCGTGGCCTCGCCCTTCGTGCAGTTGACGAAGGATCCGCGTATCTGCTTTTCGGTCAGTGGTTCCACCGATGGAACGTACACAGAGCGCGTTTGCACGGGCATCCCATTTAAGGTGGCCGAAGCCGCCACCGTTTCCTGAGCCGCTTCCTGAGCCGTTTCCTGAAGGGATCCCGGTCATGCCCACAGAGCCGCTGTCGCAGAAGGAGATCGAGGACCGCCTGCGGGAGCTCCCCGGCTGGTCCCTGGAAGGCGACCGGATCGCCCGCACGTACCGCCTCCCCAACCACTTCGCGGCGACCGCGATGGTCGTGCACATCGCCCAGATCCAGGACAAGCTGAACCATCACTCGGATCTGACGCTGGGCTACAACACTGTCGCTGTGTCGGTGAACACCCACGACGCGGGTGGCGCGGTCACCGAGAAGGACTTCGAGCTCGCCCAGCGGGTGGAGGAGATCGCCGCAGGCCACGGCGCGAGCTGAGCCGACGCGTCGGGGACACGGACCCAGGGGCCGGTGTCCGCGACGACGGATCACTGTGGAGGCGCGAGGAACCTTCGGTCACGCGGCGGACGCAGTTGTGGCACGACCTCGATCGTCAACGCCGGCCCAGCCGGGGTCGCGAACCCACGCGCGCCGGCATGGCCAGTTCGGCCCGTAGCGCATCTTCCAGCGCTGAAAGGCCGTCCTCCACGCCCTGGAGCGGCCATTCGTCCGCCGTTGAGCTGCCCCCGAAGGCCACGGGCCGGACCCGGAGCAGGGCACTGTGCACCTCACTCACAGCGGAACGAACCTCGTCGCCGGATATGAGGGACGCCTCGACGATCCACTTGTAAGCGGCCGACCGATTGTCGAGCAGCTTCCCGTCATCCTCGTCCTTCAAGATGGAGGCGAGAGAGTCATGCCAGCCGTAGAGCCTGATCAAGAGGTCCCTGTACAGGCCCTTCTTGTCATCCAGCCAGCGGACCTGTTCTGCATGTGCTCGTTGTTCCTGCTGGATACGTACCTGTCCGCGCTGAGCAAGCCATGCGCCCGCAAAGCCAGTTACAGCCCCCACCGTTGTGCCTGCAAGTCCGACCAGTGCAGCTTCCATGACTGCTTCCTAGCAGAAAACTCGCTCGGCGAGCAGAGAAGGATCAAGGTCGGCCGCCTCGCCCGGCCCGCAGACGGCCCGGCCATGCCCGTTCATAGATTTTTTCCGACCGCCGCCCACGCCGACCTGACCGGAAAAATCCTTTGGCGTCGGCGCGAGGGTACGGGCGGCCGCGGCTCTCGTATCGGTCCGAGCACTGTCGCACGCTGACGATGCGATCAGTGCTGCCGTGGTCAACGCGGCGGTGAAGAGCGGAAGGATTTGCGCATCAAACACTCCAGCGTTCCAGCGCTGACATTGCCGCGAATCCTAGTACCACGGCCGTAGATCGCGCCGGTGACCTGCGGTGACGCTGGAGGCAAGGCAGCCACCGGTTTGGACGCGGCCTGTGATCCGTCGTGAGCGGGGAGTTCCGCTGCGGCGTCCCGGCCTGGTGGCGTGAGCAGGGGGCATCGTGCTGCGCGCTTCAAGATCGGTCGGCATATGCTGTTCGAGGAATCGGACGTGCGGCCTGGATCAAGGCGCACGGCATACCTGCCGAGCCTGGTGCCGGGCGTCGCAAGGACGCCGGCTGCGGGACGGGGTGGTGACCGATGCACCGGGCGAGGCGGTCGGCGAGTACGAAGCTGGGTGCCGTCGCGGCGATGAGTCTGCCGGCGCCCACGGGTCTACCTCCCGACCGAAAACCAACTCATCGGGAGTAAGTCATGGGCCTCATCCACATCGAGATGTTCGCAACCCTCGACCTCGTCGGGCAGTCGCCCGGCGGCCCCGACGAGGACCCGGTGGGGTTCCCGTTCGGCGGCTGGCAGGCGCCCCTGCTGGACGAGGTCGCCGGGGCGCAGGTCGGTGCCGCGTACGAGGGCACGGACGCCCTCCTGCTCGGCCGGCGGACGTATGACATCTTCGCCGCCTACTGGCCGTACCAGGAGGGTGGCGAGGACAACGAGATCGCCACGCTTTTCAACAGCGTCCCGAAGTACGTGGCCTCCCGCGGCAGGCCCGACCTCTCGTGGGCCGGGTCCACGCAGCTCGGCCCGGATCTGGCCGGTGCGGTGCGCGAGATCCGTGACCGGCACGAGCATGTGAAGGTCGTCGGGAGCCTGAACCTGGTGCAGACCCTCCTGCGCGAGAAGCTCTTCGACCGTCTCGACCTCTGGGTGCACCCGATCGTGCTCGGCGTCGGGAAGAAGGTGTTCGACGGTGGCGCGGTGCCCACGAACGTCACACTCCTCGAACCGCCGGTAGCCGGTCCGAAGGGCACCGTGTACCTGCGCTACGGGCTCGCCGATGGCACGCCCGCGACGGGGGACATGAGCGCACCCGATCGTGGTGCCGGGCGCGACGACTGAAGCCCCCCGCGCCAGGTGGGTCCGTGTCATCGGCGGTGAATGGGTGCAGGCCAATGCCGCGCTGCGCGTGGAGTGACGAACGGCGGGGGGCGGGAACCCGGGCCGCCGTGGCCTCCCCGTGCTGCTGCGCCCGGGCGATGTCGCGATCGCGCGCGGACCGGGCATGTACACCACCGCGGATCAGCTCATGCGTGAGCCGATGGCCGTCATCGGCCCCGGCGGCACCTGTCACACCCTGCAGGGCGAACCGCTCGCGGAGTCCATGCACTTGGGCGTACGGAGCTGGGGCAACGACCCGCAGGGCTCGGCCACCATGCTGGTCGGGACGTACCAGATGAAGGGCGAGGTCAGCGGGCGTCTCCTGGACGCGCTGCCCGAGTTGCTCCATCTGCCCGCCGACATCTGGAACTGCCCGCTGATGCCAGTGCTCGACGACGAGATCTCCCGGGACGAGCCGGGCCAGAGCGTCGTCCTCGACCGGGTACTCGACCTGGTGCTGATCGCCGTGGTGCGGGCCTGGTTCTCCCGCCCCGACGCGGCGGCACCCGCCTGGTACGTCGCCATGGGCGACCCGGTGGTGGGCAGGGCGCTGCGGCCGCTGCAGGACGACCCCGCCCATCCCTGGACGGTCGCGTCGCTGGCCGCCGAGTGCGGGGTCTCCAGGGCCGGACTCGCGCGCCGGTTCAACGAGTTGGTGGGGGAGCCCCCGATGGCGTATCTCACCGGCTGGCGGCTCACGCTCGCGGCGGATCTGCTGCGTGACACTGATGCGACGGTCGAGGCGGTGGCCAGGAAGGTCGGCTACAGCGGGTCCTTCGCGCTGAGCGCCGCCTTCAAGCGCGTACGGGGCATCAGCCCGCAGGAACACCGCGCGGGCGGCGTGTTGCCGGAGCCGCAACAACAATCGTCGTGACCGCGCCGCCGCCTGCCGGTACGGAGCAGGGGAGCGGGAATCAGGTGCAGGGCTCCAGCTGCCACCACTGGCCGGGCGAGTCGGTGTCCTCCCACTGCTGCACCCGCGCGCCGTCGTCCTTGCTGCCGTCCGCGACTTCGAGCAGCAGACCGCTGATGAAGCTGACGATCGTGACGGTGCCCGGGGCGTCCAGATGTCTCTCGACGATCCACTCCTGGGCCCCGAAGTTGTTGGGCCGCCACTGCTGGATACGGGCGCCGTTCTCGGTCGACGCGTTCGCGACGTCCAGCCGCTTGCCGCTGGCGGCGTTCACGAAGTGGTAGAGCCCGCTGCCGTTCGGCACGGGGTCGATCTGCCACTGCTGGCCCGGGGTCCCCGTTTCTTTGGCCTGCTGGACAACGGCTCCGCCGCCCTTGGCTCCGCCGTACACCTCCAGGAGCAGCCCGCTGCCGATGTTGCGCACCAGGTAGAGCCCAGGTTTCAGTGGCCCGCTCAATGTCCGTACTCCTTGCTCTGCGGTGTCGCGTCGCGCAGAACGATCGTACGAGAGGGGTCTGACACGCCGCCGGGCCGAATGAGCGCCGGGCCGTATGACCGCCGGGCCGAATGAACGAAGCCCTCGCCGGACGCCTCACGGCTGCGAGGGCTCAGCCCGTGCTCAGTGCACTGTCCAGCGGTGCACTGCCGAGTCAGCGCACCGCGACCTTGAAGACCGGCGAGCGCGTGCCGCCCCCGACGATCCGCAGCTTGTTCTGGCCCTTGAGGCCGAGGTAGACGCGCATCTTGAAGCTCGACCTGTGATTGAGCTGCATGGACGCCGGCAGAGTCACCCATGTGTCGCCCTGCTTCTGCTGGAGCGTCACCGTGGTGCCGGGGGACAGGTGCCTGGCGGCTCCGTAGACACGGAACTGCTCCCATGCCCGGACGCCGCTCACGGTGGCTGTCGCGGTCAACTCGGGTCGTACGGGGTCTGGCCGCGCGCTGTCCTGGCCGGTTGCCGACGTCCGCGCGGGAGGTGTCGGGGACACGACGGCCATTGCTACGCCGACCGACCCGGCCAGCACGGCGGCGGTCGCGACTCCGGCGACGGATGCGCGTCTGAAACGCTCCATTGGGGGCTCTCCTGGGTGAGGGAACGGTGGAACTGTGGATCACCAAACCTAGACATAGTGGTCGTAAATATGATGAATCGACGCGCCCGGCGCCGACGCGCCTCATACGACAGCGCCGCCCGGCTCGTGCCGGGCGGCGCTGTCGTATGAGACCCATGAGGCTGTGGCTGAGAGTCGGGCCGAGTCGGCCCGAGCCAGGGCGATTCGTCGCTCAGGCGCCGTAGTCGAACGTCGCCGGGTTCGGGCCGAGGCGCTTGCCCTCGTCCAGGGCGGCCAGAGCGCTCATGTCCTCGTCGTCCAGCTCGAAGCCGAAGACATCAATGTTCTCCTGGATCCGGGACGGGGTCACGGACTTGGGGATCACGACATTGCCGATCTGCAGATGCCAGCGCAGCACCACCTGGGCCGGTGTGCGCTCGTGCTTCTGCGCGATCGCGACGACCGTCGGGACCTCCAGCAGGCCCCTGCCCTGGCCGAGTGGAGACCAGGCCTCGGTCTTGATGCCGTGCTGGGTGTGGAAGGCGCGCAGTTCCGCCTGCTGGAGCTGCGGGTGCAGCTCGATCTGGTTCACGGCGGGGACGACCGAGGTCTCCTCGATCAGTCGGGTCAGGTGCTCCGGAAGGAAGTTGGAGACGCCTATCGCCTTGGCGCGGCCGTCGGCGTAGATCTTCTCGAAGGCCTTGTACGTGTCCACGTACGCACCCTTCGAGGGCACCGGCCAGTGGATCAGATACAGGTCTATGTGGTCGAGGCCCAGCCTGTCCAGCGAGGCGTCGAAGGCGCGCAGCGTGGAGTCGTACCCCTGCTCGCTGTTCCACAGTTTGGTGGTGATGAAGAGTTCCTCGCGGGGGATGCCGGAGGCGGCGACGGCACGGCCGGTGCCCTCTTCGTTCTCGTAGATGGCTGCGGTGTCGATGCTGCGGTAGCCGGCCGCCAGGGCCAGGCCGACCGCCTTCGCCGCCTCGTCGTCGGGCACCTGCCAGACGCCGAAGCCGAGCTGCGGCATCGCGACGCCATTGTTGAGGCTGATGGAGGGGACCTTGCTCACGAGCGGTCGATCCTTACGTCGTCGGCTGGTACTCGGATGCACTCGAATGCACGCGAAGGGTCAACGATCTACCCCCTGGGTGCATTCCCGCCACCGAAGTTGGCGTGATACAGCTCCGACCTTATCGGTCCGGACCATTGACCGCGTCTCATCAAGACGCAACTCTATGGCACATAGCTGAACGCCGGTCGCTCATGTGAACAGGCGTCCAGTCCTGCTCCACCATGCGTCACGGCGCAATCACTCATGAATCACTCCTGACCCCCACATCTCAGGAAGGCAGGTACGGCTCATGCAGGACAGCAAGGAAACATCGGAGGAAACGGTCAACTGGCAGACCCCGGAGTATGTGGTCGTCGAGACCGCTCTCGAGGTCACCGCCTACGCACTGACCGACCGCTAGGCCCCGCCGCCATGCTGCTGCAGGTGCTCGGCACCGCGGCGGGCGGCGGACTGCCCCAGTGGAACTGCGCGTGTCCCGGCTGCGCCGGGGCGCGCGCACACCCGCACCGGCGCCGTCGTCACGCCTCACTCGCCCTGCGCGCTGACGAGGGCCGCTGGTATCTCGTCAACGCCACCCCCGACATCGGCGACCAGATAGAGGACAGCCATGCGCTGCGGCCCGGGCCCGGACCGCGCGAATCCCCCGTGGCGGGCGTCATCCTCACCGACGCCGAACTCGACCACACGCTCGGCATCGCCCGGCTGCGCGAGGCAGACGGCTTCGACATCCTCGCCACCCGGCCAGTACGGGACGCACTGCTCGGCCGGCTGCGGCTCGGCGAGGTACTCGCCCCGTACACCCGTATCGAATGGCGGGAGTTGGGCCGCGAAGCGGAACCGCTCGACAAGCGCGGCACCGTGGAGATAGCTGCCGTAGCCGTTTCGGCCAAACGCCCTCGCTATGCCGCCGGCACCGGAGAGGACGAGCGAACCTGGGTCGTCGCCCTGCGGCTGCGCGAGAGAACCACCGGCCGCAGCCTGCTCTACGCGCCCGCCCTCGCCCACTGGACCGACGCCTTCCAGCAGGCCGTCGAGGAGGCCGACTGCGTCATCCTCGACGGCACGTTCTGGGACGACGACGAGCCGCAGCGGACCGGGATCTCGGCCGGGACAGCAACCGGAATGGGTCATCTGCCGATCGACGGGCCGAACGGCACCGCGCGACGGCTCGCCGGACTGCGCGCCCGCTGCCTCTATACGCACCTCAACAACACCAACCCCCTTGCGGACCCGGACGCCCCGCAGCACGCGCTGCTCGGCGAATGGGGACTCGAGGTCGCCGCCGACCGAATGGTGATCGAGCTGTGAGCACAGTCGCCCCGCCCGCTGCGGGCACCGATGAGTTGTGGAGCCCGGAGGAGTTCACGGCGCACTTACGTGCCGTACCGGCCGATCGCTACCACGACCGGCACCCGTTCAACGTACGGATGCACGAAGGCGCTCTCACCCCGGAGGAGCTGCGCCGCTGGATCCTCAACCGCTTCCACTACCAGCGGCACATCCCCGTCAAGGACGCCCTGATCCTCGCCAAGTTCGACGACCCGGCGCTGCGCCGCTCCTGGCTGCGCCGGATCCAGGACCACGACGGACTCGTCGAGGGCGCGGGCGGTATCGAACGCTGGCTGCGGCTCGGTGAAGCCGCCGGGATCGACCGCGAGCGGCTCCGGTCGGGCGCGGAAGTGCTCGCGGGCGTGCGGCTCGCGGTCGACGGATACGTCAACTTCTGCCGGCTGCGCTCCCCGCTCGAAGCCGTCGCCGCCTCGCTCACCGAACTCGCCGCGCCCACCATCATGCGCACCCGCATCGACGCCTTCGAACGCCACTACCGGTGGATCGAGGCCGACGGACTCACCTACTTCCGCACTCGCATCGGGCAGGGCGGCCGCGACAGCGAAGAGGCGCTCGCGCTGGTACTCGCATGGGCGCGGACCCGGCAGGAGCAGGAGGCGGCCGTCGGGGCCCTCCGCTTCAAATGCGATGTGCTCTGGTCCCTGCTCGACGCTGTCGACGGCGCGGGGGAGCGGACATGACCGACAGCTGGAAACCGGTGCTCTCACGGTCGGTGCTGTTACGGCACGACCGGGTGCGGGGCACCGATCTGCTCGTACTGCCGGAGCGCGTGGTGGTGCTCCAGGGCAACGCCGGATCCATCGTGCGGCTCTGCGACGGCGAGCGTGACGTCGACGCGATCGTGGCGGAGCTCGCCGAGCGCCACCCGGGCGCGCCGGTGGCCGAAGAAGTCCCGGTATTTCTGGGCCGATTGCGCAAGGAGGGCTGGCTGAAATGACGGACCGCATCCGCACGGACGTCGATCCGCCGTGGGCGCTGCTCGCGGAGCTCAGCCACGGCTGTCCGCTGCACTGCGCCTATTGCTCCAACCCCGTCGAACTGGTCGGTCGGTCAGAGGAGTTGACCACTTCGCAGTGGGCCGATGTCTTCCGTCAGGCCGCTGACCTGGGCGTTGTACAGAGCCATCTGTCCGGCGGCGAACCGCTGCTGCGCCGCGATCTGACAGAGATCGTCGCAGCTGCCGACGGCGCGGGCATCCACACCCAACTCGTCACCAGCGGCGTCGGGCTCCACGAGAGGCGGCTCGCGGCCCTGACTGCGGCCGGGCTGCGCAGTGTGCAGCTCTCCGTCCAGCACGCCGACCCCGTCGCCTCGGAGCTCATCGCCGGAGCCCGCTCCTTCGCCGCGAAGGAGCGCGCGGCCCGGCTCGTACAGGAGGCGGAGCTGCCGCTCGGCCTCAATGTCGTACTCCACCGGGCCAATCTGGACGCGCTCGACGACCTGCTCGAACTCGGCCTGGCCTGGGGCGCGGAGCGGATCGAGCTGGCCAACGCCCAGTTCTACGGCTGGGCCCTGCGCAACCGGGCCGCCCTGCTGCCGGACCGGCAGCAGATCGCCGACGCCCTCGAACGCGTCGAGCGGTGGCGCGAGCGGCTGGCCGGCCGGATGGACCTGGTGTGGGTCGTGCCCGACTACATCGACGGCACCGCCAAGCCCTGCATGGGCGGCTGGGGCGCGGTTTCGCTCACCATCGCGCCCGACGGCACGGTCTACCCCTGCCCGGCAGCCGCCGCGCTGCCCGGCCTGGACGCACCCAACGTCAAGGACCACTCCCTGGAGTGGATCTGGCGCGAGTCCAAGGCGTTCGACATCTACCGCGGCGAGGAGTGGATGCAGGAGCCGTGCCGCAGCTGCGAGCTGCGCACCAAGGACTTCGGCGGCTGCCGCTGCCAGGCGTACGCCCTCACCGGCGACGCCACCCGTACGGACCCGGTCTGCCACCTCTCGCCGGACCACGCGTTCGTACGCGACCTCGTCGACCACCCGCCGATGGCCGCACCCGCGTACGCCTACCGCAAGGAAGGACCATGAAGCGATTGACTCCCCTGCTGCTGGCGGCTGCTCTCGCGGGCAGCGCTCTGTCCGCCGTGCCCGCCACCTCGGACCCCGCAGTCCCGACCGCGGCCGTTCGGTACGAGGCCGAGAGCGCCCTCATCCACCAGGGCGCCGTGGAGAGCAACCACGCCGGATTCACCGGAACCGGATTCGTCAACTACGACAACGCGGCCGGAAGTCATGTCGAGTTCACGGTGGACTCCGCCGAGACCACGAGCACCACCCTGGCCCTGAGATTCGCCAACGGCACGACGGCGAACCGCCCGCTCGACATCACCGTCAACGGCCAACTGGTCGCCGACGATCTGGCCTTCGACTCCACCAGAAGCTGGACCGGCTGGCAGACCAAGAACGTCACCGCAGTCCTGAAAGCCGGGTCCAACACCGTACGAGCCACCTCCGCAACCGCGGCCGGCGGCCCCAACCTCGACTCGCTCACTGTCGGCGAAAGCCCCTCCGCCGCCGACTGGTCGGTCGCGATGGTCGAGTCCACGATGGCGCGCTACTCGCCGAGCCAGATCGGCGGCTGGTCCTATCCCGTGGGCCTGTATCTCTACGGCCAGTACCTCGTCTACCAGCGCACCCACGACGCCCGCTATCTGAGCTACATCAAGAGCTATGTCGACCGATTCGTCGACAGCGGCGGAAACATCGGGCAGAGCTTCAACAATCTCGACAGCATGCAGGCCGGACGGCTGCTCACCATCCTCCACCACGAGACGGGACAGGCGCGCTACCAGAAGGCGGCGAAGAAGATCCGGGACCGGCTGGGCACCTATCCGCGCACCTCGGAAGGCGGATTCTGGCATTCGACATCGGATTCCCGGCGCAGCCAGCTCTGGGCCGACGGTGTCTACATGGTCAATCCGTTCCTGGTCGAGTACGGAAAGGAATTCGGCGACTCGACGTACACCAGCAATGAGGCGACTATGCAACTCGCCGTCTACGGCGGCCATTTGCAGGTCGGCAGTGGGCTGCTGAAGCACGCCTGGGACGAGTCGCGCGACGCGAGCTGGTCCGATCCGAAGACCGGTCTCGCGCCCGAGCACTGGTGCCGCGCGATCGGCTGGTACTCCATGGCGATCGTCAACGTCCTGGACGCCGTGCCCGCCGACCATCCGCGCCGCGCCCAGCTGCTGACCCTGCTGCGGAATCTGGCCGCGGGCATCGAGAAGTACCAGGACCCGGAAACCGGCCGCTGGTTCCAGGTCGTCGACAAGGGCTCACGCAGCGACAACTGGACCGAGACGTCCTGTTCCAGCATGTTCACCTTCGCCCTCTCCCGCGCCGCACAGCAGGGATATGCCGACGCCCACTACGCACAGGTGGCGCAGCGCGGATATCAGGGCGTGCTGCAGAAGATCTCGCTCGGCGGCGACGGCCGCACCAATCTCACCGACATTTCCATCGGGACGAATGTCGGGAACTACGGCTACTACATCCAGCGCGACCGGAAGACCAACGATTTCCACGGTCTCGGTGCGTTTCTCATCATGAACGAACAACTGAGGGCGAACAACTCCGGCCGAGGTGAAGGAAAATGAACACATCCCGCAGAGCCGTACTGGGCGCAGCTGTCGGCAGCGCCGTGGCGGCAGGACTGCCGTCGCTCGCGACCGCGGCGAGCACCGCCTCCTGGCAGCTGCGCTGGTCGCCCTCCGCGAGCGGCGACAAGCTCAAGGCCTTCGAGACGATCGAGGACGACCGGGCGGGCTCCCACCCGGCCGGCGCACCGCACATCTTCGCCGAGGGCGACAACTTCCGGTTCAACATGCACACCGTGGACCGGGACACCAGCACCGACCGGCAGCGCCACGAGGTCACCGGCTGCCGCAACGGCGGCTCCTACCTCCAGTGGAAGTCCGGCCAGACCTGGCGCGTCACGTACTCGATGTACATCCCGAGCACGCTGAAGGCGACCACCAGCTTCACGCACATCATGCAGATGAAGCAGCCCGGCACCGGCTCCTCGCCGATCGTCGTGCAGTCGCTGCGACGCGTGAACGGCGTGCAGACCATCGAGCTCAAGGTCATCGCGGGCGATGTGCTCGTGGGCCGTACGAACCTCGAACCGCTGCACAACAAGTGGACCGACGTCGACTTCCAGATCAAGATCGGCAACGGCACGTCGGGATCGGTCCGCTGGATCCTCAAGAGCGGCGGCACCACGGTGATCGACAAGTCCAAGTCGGGCGTGGACACCTTCCTCGCCGACCGGGTGCGCCCCAAGTGGGGCATCTACCGCTCCCTGGGCGACAGTTCGGGCTCCCTGCAGAACTGCCACATGCTCCTCACCAATATGCGCGGCTATCAGCTCGTCTGAGGAGGACGACGTGAAGAACTTAACGAGAACCGCCGCCACCGCCTTGCTCGGCTTCCTGGTCGCGCTGGGAATCGCGCAGCCGCCGGCCGGGGCCGAGCCGCCCGCACCACCTTCGCTCGCGACCCCCGCGGCGGCAGCGGTACCCGCACCCGCTGCCCCCGAGTTCAACGTCCGCGACTACGGCGCCGTCGGCAACGGCTCCACCAACGACACCGCGGCCATCAACAAGGCCATCACCGCCGCCAACACGGCAGGCGGCGGAATCGTCCGCTTTCCCCCGGGGACGTACGAGTCCAAGAACACCATCAAGATGAAGAGCAATGTCACCCTGCAGCTCGACGCGGGGTCGACCATCAGCGGCAACGGCGCGGACACCTATGACCCGCCCGAGTCGAACCAGTGGGACGACTACCAGGACTACGGCCACAGTCACTTCCACAACGCCATGATCTACGGCGACAACCTCAGCAACATCGGCTTCACCGGCTCGGGCGTCATCGACGGCGACGGCGCGCTCATCACCGGGAACCCCAAGTCCGGAGAGGCCGACAAGATCATCTCGCTGACCCGCTGCAAGAACCTCACCCTCAGCGGCATCACGCTGCGCGAGGGCGGCCACTTCGCCGCGCTCCTCAACAACTGCGACAACGTCGTCTCCGACCGCCTCACCATCGACACGGCGATGGACCGCGACGGCTGGAACATCATCTCCACCACCCACGTCAAGATCACCAATGCCCACCTCGAGGCCAACGACGACGCGCTCGCCTTCAAGAGCGACTACGCGCTCGGTGCCAAGCTCAACAACGGGCATGTCACCGTCACCGACTCCTATCTCTCCGCCGGCTGCTGCAACGCGCTGATGTTCGGCTCCGAGACCTGCGGTGACTTCACCGACTATCGCTTCGAGCGGATCACCATCAAGGGCTCGGACAAGTCCGGCCTCGGTCTGGTCTCCATGGACGGCGCCAAGATCTCGGACGTCCACTACAAGGACATCACCATGACCGACGTCCGCTCGCCGATCATGCAGAAGGTCGGTACGAGGAAACGGTGCGGGAACAGTCCCGGCGTCGGCTCCATCAGCAACATCACGTACACCAACATCAAGGCGACCGGCACCACCCCGTCCTTCTCGCCGACCATCTGGGGCGAGTCCGGCAGCGGCCGCATCCACGACATCACCTTCAACAACGTCGACATCACCGTGCCCGGCGGCAACGGCAGCATGTCCACCAACCCGCCGAGCAACGACCCTAAGGACTACAACCCCAAGGCGATCGGCACCCGCCCCGCCTACGGCTGGTACATCCGAAACGCCGACAACGTCCGCTTCACCGACAGCGAGGTGCGGTTCGCGGCCAATGACGGCCGGCCCGCCGTCATCGCCAACAACGCCACCGGTATCCGCTTCGACCGCTTCACCGCGCAGCGCGGCAGCAACAGCCCAGCGGACCTCCTCTTCCAGTCGGTGAACGGCTACTGCGTGGCGGGCAGCGCCAATACGAGTGGGGGCGAGCTGCGGATCGGTCAGACCGGCTCCAGCCAGCACTGTGACGGCGGCGGCCCTGGCCCCTCGCCCACCCGTTACGAGGCCGAGAACGCCGCGTACTCCACCGGCTCGACCGTCGACTCGGACCACACCGGCTACTCCGGCGCGGGCTTCGTCAACACTCCCAATGCGGTGGGCGCCTATGTCGAGTGGACGCTGAACGCCACCGAGGCGGGCAGCGTCGACCTCGCCCTCGCGTACGCCAACGGCACCACCACCGCACGCCCGATGGACATCGCCGTCAACGGCGTCACCGTCGCCGGGGGCTCCCCCTTCGCCGGCACCGGCGCCTGGACCTCCTGGCGCACGGTCACCGTGCCCGTCGCCCTGAAGGCGGGGACCAACACCGTACGCGCCACCGCGACCACCCCGAACGGCGCACCCAACATCGACTATCTGGACGGCCCCGCATGACCAGACGACTCTGGGCGCGTCTGGCGCTGGTTGGCGCGCTGCTCCTGGGCGCGCTCACCCTGCCGGGACCCGCCCGTGCCGATCTCCAGCACCCGCGCCAGGACTTCCTGCGCGCCTCCGTCGGCGGTCTCTTCCTGCACTGGGGGCAGCGCACTGCCCCGTCGCACGACAGTTGCGGCCAGTGGGAGACCGATGTCACCGGTGGCGGCTGGACGCCCGACTACTGGGTCCAGGAGGCGCAGAAGCTGCACACGCAGTACCTGGTGCTCGCGACCTTCCACAGCCGCCTGGGCTACGCACGCCCCTGGCCGTCCAAGATCCCCGGAAGCTGCAGTACGAAGCGCGACTTCCTCGGTGAGCTGATCACGGCAGCCAAGGCCAAGGGCCTCAAGACGATCCTGTACATGACCGACGACCCTCAGTGGCACAACGAGGGCGGGCATGAGTGGCTCGACTCGGCGGCGTACTCGAAGTACAAGGGCCGCACCGTCGATCTGACCGGCCGGGACGGCTTCGGGGAGTTCAGCTACGACAACTTCTTCGAGGTCATGGACCGCTATCCGGACCTCGGCGGCTTCTGGATCGACAACGACAACGCGTACTGGGAGAGCCACAACCTCTACGCGCAGGTGTACCAGAAGCGCCCGGGTTACACGATCAGCAACAACAACGAAGACACGCCGATCATGGACATGATCAGCAATGAGCAGAAGACGGGGATGAGCCCGTCGTACGACTACCCCCAGGCGGTCTACACGGCGGCGCCCCGGCTCATCGAGGCCGACTTCAAGCTCCCTTCCACCGGATCGTGGTGGTACACCGGCTCCGATCCCTCCGTCGACCGCAAGCTCACCCTCGGCCGGCTCATCACCAACGTCGGCTCCTCGGTGAAGGCGCTGATGGCCGAGACCGCCATGGTCAACGGCAAACTCCCCGCCAACCAGGTCGCGTTCAACAACTTCGCCAAGGGCTATCTCGACGCCATCGGTGAGTCGCTGAACGCCACCGAGGGCGGCGGCTATGTGCACGGGGGCCTCGCGCCCGGGTTCTGGAACGACGGCGCGCACGGAGTCACCACCGTCAGCAAGGCCGACCCGGACAAGCACTACATCCATGTGCTGACCCCGCCGTCCACATCCACCCTGCGGCTGCGGGACAACGGCTACCGGGTGACCGGGGTGACCAACCTCCGTACCGGCGTGCCCATTGCGTACAGCCAGAGCGGAGGAACGCTCAGTCTCAGCGGGCTCGGCGGCTGGGATGCGTACGACACCGTCTTCAAGGTCACGACGGCCGGACGCGAAGGCATCATCCCCGCCGCCTCGTACACGATGAGCGCCAGTGCATCGGCAGCCGGGCACGGCGCCGAGGCCGCCGCGGACGGCGACTACCGCACCTACTGGGACAGCAACAAGACCACCCCCGTCTCGCTCCGCTTCGACCTGGGGTCGGCCGGGCGGGTGCAGTATCTCGGCGTCAACCAGCGTGAGGACTCGGTGAGTTACGCACGCTCGGCCACCGAACAGTCCGCCCGGATCAGGGACTACCGGGTGTACGTCAGCAGCGACGGCACCAACTGGGGGAGCCCCGTCAAGACCGGCACCCTGCCGAGCCGCCGCGGGGTCGCCGTCATCGACATCCCCGCGACCACCACCCGCCATGTGCGCCTCGAAGTCGTCAACACCCATGCGGCATCGAGCGATTCGACCCGCTACAAGCGGCTGCGGATCGACGAGGCCTGGATCGGGAGCGCCTACGCGGCGGGCGGCACCACCACTCCGGCGCCGCAGCGCCACGAGGCCGAGGACGCCGCATACTCCACGGGTGCCACCGTCGACTCGGACCACACCGGCTTCACCGGCACCGGTTTCGTCAACACGCCCAACGTGGCCGGGGCGTATGTGGAGTGGACGGTCCAGTCGGCGACCGCCCGCAGCGCCTCGATCGCGATCAGGTACGCCAACGGCACCACTGCGGGCCGCCCGCTGGACGTCGTGGTGAACGGCACGGTCGTGTCCGCGAACCGGGCATTCGACGGCACCGGCGCGTGGACCACCTGGGCCGACTCGACCCTCACCGTCCCGCTCACTGCCGGGGCCAACTCCGTACGCGTCACCGCCACCAGCGCGAACGGCGCACCCAATCTCGACCATCTCGACGTGGAGGCGCCATGAGAGCCCATAAAGCCCTGCTGGCGGCGGCGCTCGCGCTGCCGCTCGCCGCGGCCGGACTGACCGCGGCCCCGCCGCCCGCCGCCGCATCGGACAACGGCCAGTCCCTGCGGCCCGCGATGGGCTGGTCCAGCTGGAGCTTCGTACGCCGCTGGCCCACCGAGGCCAAGCTGAAGGCCCAGGCCGACGCGCTGGTCAGCAGCGGTCTCAAGGACCACGGCTACGTCTACATCAACCTCGACGACTTCTACCAGAGGTGCGACTCCAACGGCTTCTCGGTCGACCAGTACGGGCGGTGGGCCGTCGACGAGGCGAAATTCCCCTCCGGCATCAAGGCGCTGGCCGACTATGTCCACTCCAAGGGGCTGAAGTTCGGCTTCTACGTCACTCCCGGCATCGCCAAGAACGCCGTCACCAAGAACACGCCGATCGAAGGCACCTCGTACCACGCGAAGGACATCGCCGACACGTCCAAGCTGGAGAAGAACTACAACTGCAAGAACATGTACTACATCGACTACAGCAAGCCCGGCTCCCAGGAGTTCGTGAACTCCTGGGCCCGCCAGTTCGCTTCCTGGGGAGTCGACTATCTGAAGATCGACGGCGTCGGCAGCCATGACATCCCCGACGTCCGCGCCTGGGACAAGGCCCTGCGCGCTTCGGGCCGGCCCATCAACTACGCCCTCTCCAACAACCTCGCCATCGCCGACGCGCCCACCTGGCGACAGCTCGCCAACAGCTGGCGCACCCAAGGCGATGTCGAGTGCTACTGCGGCCCCGGGCCCAACGGCAGTGGCTTCCCCCTCACCACGTGGGACAAGGTAACCTCCCGCTTCACCTCGGCCGCGAACTGGCAGCAGTACGCGGGACCTGGCGGCTGGAACGACCTCGACTCGCTGGAGATCGGCAACGGCGACCAGGTCGGCCTGGGCGCCGACCAGCGGCGCTCGCACATGACGCTGTGGGCGATGGCCGCCTCCCCGCTGCTGCTCGGCACCGACCTCACCGCGCTCAACGCGACCGACAAGGCGATGCTGACGAACGACCGGCTGATCGCGGTCAACCAGGACGGCGTCGCGGCGAAACGCATCGTCAACTCCAGTCCCAAGCAGGTCTGGAGCAAGCGCGAGGCAGGCGGCGACTACATCGTCGCGCTCTTCAACACCGGGACCTCGGGCAACCAGACCGTCAGCGTGAACTGGTCGCAGGTCGGCTTCTCCGGGGCCGCCGCCGTCACCGACCTCTGGTCGGGCCAGAGCGGCCCAGTGGTGAGCGGCTCCTACAGCGCGGTGCTGCGGCCGGGGGAGACCCGGCTGATCCGGGCCACGCCGCAGTCGGGCACCGGCGCCCGGTACGAGGCCGAGAACGCCTCGTACAGCGCGGGGTCGACCGTCGACAGCGACCACGGCGGCTTCAGCGGCAGCGGCTACGTGAACACGCCCAATGCGGCCGGGGCGTATGTGGAGTGGACGGTCGAGTCGGCCACCGCCCGCGAGGCCGCACTGACCTTCCGGTACGCCAACGGCACCGCCGCGGGCCGCCCGATGGATGTGTCCGTCAACGGCGCCGTCGTCTCGGCGGGCCGCGCCTTCGACGGCACCGGCGCCTGGACCGCCTGGGCCGACGCCACCCTCACCGTCCCGCTCAAGGCGGGTTCGAACACCGTACGCGTCACCGCCACGACGGCGAACGGCGCACCCAACCTCGACTACCTCGACAGGGGATGACCGACGTGCGACCCCCCACCACACGGCTCCGTAACTCCGTGATCGGCGCCTCAGTCACCGGACTGCTGGGCTCACTGGCACTGGCGGCCTTCCCCGCCGCCGGCGCCACGCCCCAACCGCCGGCAGCGACGCCCAAGGCATCCGGCGCGCTGGCCGCCGCTCCGTACGAATACCTCGGCTGGGGCAGCCCCCAGAAGCCGACCGACGTCATGGCCGCCACCGGCATCAAGTGGTTCACACTCGCCTTCATCCTCTCCGACGGCGGCTGCAACCCGAAGTGGGACGGCAGCCGTGCCCTCAAGGGCGGCTCCGACGAGTCGGCCATCAAGTCCATCCGCGCGGCCGGCGGCGACATCGTCGTCTCCGTCGGCGGCTGGAGCGGCGCGAAGCTCGGCGAGAAGTGTTCCAGCGCGACCGCGCTCGCCGGGGCATACCAGAAGGTGATCGACGCCTACCGGCTCAAGGCCTTCGACATCGACATCGAGAACACCGAGTTCGGGAACGCGACCGTGCGGCAGCGGGTGGTCGACGCGCTGAAGATCGTCGAGCAGAAGAACCCGGGCATCGTCACGTACATCACCATGGGCACCACGCCCAGCGGCCCGGACGCCACCGGCAAGGACCTGATCAAGCGCGGGGCCAGGGCGGGTCTGGCCGCCGACGCCTGGGTAGTCATGCCCTTCGACTTCGGCGGGCACAGCGGCACCATGGGCCAGGCCTCGGTCAGCGCCCTGGAAGGCCTCAAGAACGCGGTCAAGAGCGCGTACGCATACAGCGACTCCGTCGCCTACCGGCACATCGGGGTCTCGTCGATGAACGGCAAGACGGACGAGGCCGGGGAGACCGTCACGCTGAACGACTTCAAGACGATCCTCACCTATGCCCAGCAGCACCACATCGCGCGCTACGCCTTCTGGTCCGTCAACCGCGACCGCAGTTGCGGCTCGGGCGGCGCCGGGGACGCGTGCAGCGGTGTGTCCCAGTCCCCCTACGCCTACACCAAGGTCGTCGCCCAGTACGGGGGCTGACACCCCGTCGGCGGCATACCTTCCCCACTCCCCATCCCCCCACGGAGGAACACACAGCTCTGGCCCTCGACGACGAACGCGGACGGGGGTGAGCCGGCCGGGTCCGACAGGTTTTTCCGGGTGACGATCGGTTAGCCGGTCGTCGACAGCGGCCGCCCGGCGCGGAACGCACGCTCCGTGCCGGGCAGTCGCCGCGCCTGTCAGCCGTAGAGCGCGTCCACCTCGACCGCGTACGCGGCCTCGATCGCCTTCCGCTTGAGCTTCAGCGAAGGCGTGAGCAGCCCGTGCTCCTCGCTGAAAGGATGCGCCAGGATCCGGAAGGTACGGATCGACTCGGCCTTCGACACCAGGGTGTTGGCGGCCACCACCGCCCGGCGGATCTCCAACTCCAACTCCGGGTCCCGCACCATCTCGGCCGGTGGCAGCGGCGGCTTGTTCTGCATGGCCAGCCAGTGCTCGACGGCCTCCTGGTCCACGGTGACCAGGGCCGCGATGTACGGACGGTCGTTGCCGACGACGATGCACTGCGCCACCAGGGGATGATGGCGCACCCGCTCCTCGAGGCCCACGGGCGAGACGCTCTTGCCGCCCGACGTCACCAGGATCTCCTTCTTCCGCCCGGTGATGGTCAGATAGCCGTCCTCGTCGAGCGCGCCGAGATCCCCGGTGGCCAGCCAGCCGTCATGCAGCACGGCGTCGGTGGACTTGGGGTCCCCGAGGTACCCGGCGAAGATATTGCCGCCGTGCAGCCACACCTCGCCGTCCTCCGCGATGTGCACCGTGGTGCCCGGGATCGGCTGGCCGACCGTGCCGTACCGGGTGCGCTCGGGCGGGTTGGCCGTCGCCGCCGCGGTGGACTCGGTGAGTCCGTACCCCTCGAAGACCGTGACGCCCGCGCCCTCGAAGAAGAGGCCGAGCCGCCGGTTCATGCCGGAGCCTCCGGACATCGCATGCCGCACGCGGCCGCCCATCGCGTCACGGACCTTTCCGTACACCAGCTTCTCGAAGAACTGGTGCTGCAACCGCAGTCCGGCGGAGGGGCCGGGGCCGAGCCCGAAGGCCCGGTGCTCCAGGGCCTCCGCGTACTTCACCGCGACCTCGACGGCCTTGTCGAAGGGGCCCGCTTTCCCGTCGGCCTCGGCCTTGCGGCGGGCGGCGTTGAAGACCTTCTCGAAGATGTACGGGACGGCCAGGATGAACGTCGGCCGGAAGGACGCGAGGTCCGGCAGCAGCACGCTCGCCTGCAGCACCGGCTGATGGCCGAGCTTGACCCGGCCGCGGATCGCCGCCACCTCGACCATCCGGCCGAAGACGTGCGAAAGAGGCAGAAACAGCAGGGTGGCGACCTCGTCGCCGGGCTTGGAGCGGAACACCGGCTCCCAGCGGGCGATCATCGTGTCGGCCTCGAACATGAAGTTGGCGTGCGTGATCACACAGCCCTTGGGGCGGCCGGTGGTGCCCGAGGTGTAGATGATCGTGGCGATCGAGTCGGGGGTGACCGCCCGTCGGTGCCGGTGCACCACGTCGTCGTCGATGTGCTCGCCCGCCTGGAAGAGTTCGGCGACCGCCCCGGTGTCCAGCTGCCACAGCCGCTTCAGCTGAGGCAGCCGGTCCACCACCGATCCGATGGTCATGGCGTGGTCCTCGTGCTCCACCATGCACGCCGTGACCTCGGAGTCGTACAGCATCCAGAAGACCTGCTCGGCCGACGAGGTGGGGTAGATGGGGACGGACTGCGCGCCGACCGCCCAGATCGCGAAGTCGAAGAGGGTCCACTCGTAGCGCGTAGGGCACATCAGCGCGACGCGGTCCCCGAACCGCACACCGTGCGCGATCAACCCCTTGGCCAGCGCCAGCACCTCGTCGCGGAACTGCTCGGAGGTCATGTCCTGCCAGAGTCCCGCCGCGTCCTTGCGGCCGAGCACGACCCGGTCCGGATCGTCGTCGGCATGGTCGAAGACCGCGTCCGCAAGTCCGCCGACCTGAGGCGCTGCGTCCATGGGTGGGACAGTGAACTCGCGCAATGGCCTGCTCCTTGTGGCGCTCCCCGCACAGCGCCGTGACGCTACCCCACCGGGCCGCCGGGCGGGAGAGCCTTCCAGAACTGTGGACGAATGGCATCAGCACAGGTCAGGGACGGATAGCCGGTCGCGGGGAGGGAGGTTCGGACGTGCTTCTGACCGCAGAGTAAGTAAGCCGCGCCCGAATCTCCACCAAATCTGTACGGTGCGATCACCCTCGCTCTACGGCTACGGGCGGATTGGTCCGTACCTGTGCTTCCGGCGCGGCCGGGGCCCGCACCCACAGCAGCACCGCGAGGCCTGCCAGCAGTCCGGCGATCCCTGCCGCCACCGCCGCGGTGTTCAGCCCCGACGCGAAGGCCGTCCGCAGTACTGTCTCGGCCGTCGTGGCACGCAGCGCCGTGGCGCCGCCGCCCGCGAGGGTGTGCGCCGCGCCCGCGGCCCCGTCGACGCCGGCGCCGTCGAGCGACGTCGTCATCCGGGCGGTGGCGATCGTACCGAAGACCGCGACGCCGAGTGCGTAGCCGAGCTGGCGGAACGTATTGACCGCGCCGCCCGCCATGCCCGCGTTCCGCTGCGGCACGGAAGACAGCGCCGCGCCCGCGAGCGCGGGCGAGACCAGGCCGACACCGATGCCCGCGACGGCGAGCCCGGCGGTCACGGCGGCCCACCCCGAATCGGCGTCCAGCACGCCCTGCGCCACCGTGCCGCCACCGATCAGCAGCAGCCCGCCGCCGATCACCCACCGGTGCGGCGCACCGTGCAGCAGCCGGCCCGAGACCGCGGCCGCCACGAACGCCGTTGCGGCGAGCGGCAACAGCGCAAGCCCGGCCCGCACCGGGCTCATGCCGAGCAGCGTCTGCAGCCAGATCGAGGTGTACGGCAGCACCCCGAAGGCGGCCGCGTTGTAGGCCAGGCCCGCGGCCATCACGGCCAGGAACGAGGGCCGCGCGAACAGCGAGAGATCGATCAGCGGATCGGCCACCCGACGCTCCACCGCGACGAAGGCGGCAAGACCGGCGGCCGCGACGGCGAACCACACACCGGTGCGGGCAGACGTCCAGCCGGCCTCACCGGCCCGTACCACCGCGTAGGTTGCCGCCCCGGCGAACAGCGCGAACGACGCCGTACCCGCCCAGTCGATGCGCCGCGAGCCGCGTCCGGAGGGCTGCACCGCGCGCAGCGTCATCCAGATCGCCGCCACGCTCACCGGCAGATTGATGAAGAAGATCCACCGCCAGTCCAGGCTCTGGGTGAGCACTCCGCCGAGCACCGGGCCGAGCGCCGCCGCCGCTCCGCTGACCGCGCCCCACACCCCGAGCGCAACGGACCGCTCCCGCCCCTGGTACTCGGCGGCGAGCAGCGACAGCGTGGTGGCGAACATCGCGGCGGCGCCGAGCCCCTGCACGCCACGCATCGCGATCAGCGCCGCCGGACCCGACGCAAGGCCGCAGCCCAGCGACGCCGCCGCGAACAGCGCTATGCCCGCCACATACATCCGGCGGCTCCCCAGCACATCGGCGGCCGCCCCCGCGCCGAGCAGCAGCGCCGCGAGCACCAGCGCATAGATGTCGATCACCCACTGCAGATCGCTGAGCGAGGCGTCCAGCGCACCCGCCATGTCCGGCAGCGCGACGATCACCACCGTCACATCCAGCAACAGCATGAAAGTCCCCAGACAGACCGCGGTCAGCGGCCTCCACTTGCCCATGACGTCCTCCGTCGGCATCGGTGTTCCTACCTGCCGTACGATCCGAGAACCAGCCCGCGATCCCGCAGTCGATCGCGAACAGGCGCCGGAATCCGACACGGAGAGGCGGTTCAGCGGTGGAATCGCACGCATCGGACGCGCTCGACCGGCAGCTGCTGCAAGCCTTGGACATCGACGGACGCGCGCCCTTCAGCCGGCTCGCCGCCGTACTCGGCGTCTCCGACCAGACGGTCGCCCGGCGCTTCCGGCGGCTGCGAGCGGAAGTCGGCGTACGCGTCGTCGGCGTACGCGACGTCGAACGCCTCGGCCAGGAGCGGTGGATGCTGCGACTGCGCTGCACCCCCGACGCGGCGGACGCCATCGCCCGCGCTCTCGCACGCCGTCCCGACACCGCCTGGATCGGCCTCGCTTCGGGCGGTACCGAGGTGGTCGGCATGATCCGGATGCGGACCCGCGGCGAGCACGACGAACTGCTCCTCGGCAAGCTTCCGCGCACCCCCAGCATCGTCGAGATCCGCGCCCATCAGCTGCTGCACGGCTTCTACGGCGGGCCGGCCGGCTGGCTGGGCAAACAGGGCGCGCTCACTCCCGAACAGGCCGACGCGCTGCGACCGGTGTACGAGGAGCCGTCGGCCCCCGGCGGCGTCACGCGCATCACCGAGGACGACGAACCGCTCGTCACCGCCCTCGAAGCCGACGGCCGGGCGTCCTTCGCCGAGCTCCAGAAAGCCACCGGCCGCTCGGAGTCCGCCGTACGCCGCAGGCTCGACCAACTCCGGCGCTCCGGCGCGCTCTTCATCGATGTGCAGTTCGACTCCGACGCCTTCGGCTACGGCACTCGCGCCCTGCTGTGGATCACCGCGGCGCCCTCGGCCCTCGAGACGGTCGGCCGCGCGCTCGCAACCCATCCCGAGGTGGCCTTCGCCGCCGCGACGGCCGGGCACTGCAATCTGGTCGCGGTGATCGTCTGCCGTGACACGGCATCCGTCTACCGCTATCTGAACGAGAGCCTCGGCCGACTGGCGGGTGTACAGCATGTGGAGTCCGCGCCGGTCCTGCGGACGATCAAGCAGCTGAGATACGAGGAGCGCCGCTGAAGCCGGTGGGCTGCGTGCTGACGGACTTCACCGGCGAGTGACCGGCGGCCGCGGCCCGGCCGGGCGGTGCAGCCGGTCGCCGCCCGCGAGGATCGACGCGGACAGCGCATCCGCCGCCTCCTGCGCGCCGTGGTGCGCGCCCGCGTGGCGGTTGTGCAGCAGTACGAAGTCCACATCGCCCAGTTCCGGCAGGTCCGCGCGGGCGGGGACCGGGACCAGGCCCGGCGGGATCAGACCGCGGGTGTGGGCCATCACGCCGAGACCGGCCTGTGCCGCCGCGATCAGGCCGCTCAGGCTGGTGCTCGTACAGGCGATCCGCCAGGCGCGGCCGTGCGCCTCAAGCACCTCCAGGGCGCGGGCGCGCGTGATGCCGGGCGGCGGGAAGACGATCAGCGGCACCGGGCGGTCCGGGTCGAGCCGCAGCTGCGGGGCACCGATCCAGGTCAGGGCGTCCTGCCAGACGAGCTCGCCGCGGGTGTCACCGGTGCGCCGCTTGGCGAGCACCAGATCGAGTCGGCCCGCCTCAAGGCGCTTGTGCAGCGTGCCGGAGAGCTCGACGGTGAGCTCCAGATCGACCTCGGGGTGATCGCGGCGGAACGACTGAAGGATCTCCGGGAGCCGGGTCAGCACGAAGTCCTCGGAGACCCCGAAGCGCAGCCGCCCGCGCAGCCGCGTCCCCGTGAAGAACGCGGACGCGCGCTCGTGCGCCTGCAGGATCGTATGGGCGAAGCCGAGCATCGCCTCGCCGTCCTCGGTGAGCACCACGCTGTGCGTGTCCCGCGCGAACAGCTGCCGCCCGGTCGCGTCCTCGAGCCGCCGCACATGCTGGCTCACGGTCGACTGCCGCAGCCCGAGGCGGCGCGCCGCCTGGGTGAAGCTCAGGGTCTGCGCCACGGCGAGGAACGTGCGGAGCTGGGCCGGGTCGTACATCCTTCGAGAGTAGCCTGCTATCGCTAATCGTGATGACAGTCAGAGCGGTGTACGGGATTCCCGATCGGTCCGACCAGGGTGAGCATGGAGGGGGCACGACCCGTACCGAGAGCAAAGTGAGCACATGAGCCGCCGCACGCTGCAGTTGCCGTCCTGGCTGCCGGTAGATCCGTACATCATGGCGCTGCTGGGGACGGTCGGCCTCGCGGCACTGATCCCGGCGTCGGGTGCGGCGGCCGACGTGGTGGGCGGGGCGTCGACCGGGGCGGTGGCGCTGCTCTTCTTCCTGTACGGCGCGCGCCTGTCGACGCACGAGGCGCTGGACGGTCTGCGGCACTGGCGGCTCCATCTGACGGTGCTGGCCGCGACGTTCCTGGCCTTCCCGCTGCTGGGCCTCGCGGCGCGGGTCCTTGAGCCTCAGGTGCTCACTCCGCAGTTGTACAGCGGGCTGCTGTTCCTCTGTCTCGTCCCGTCGACGATCCAGTCCTCGATCGCCTTCACCTCCATCGCGCGCGGCAATGTGCCGGCGGCAATCTGCGCGGGCTCCTTCTCCAGCCTCGCCGGCATCGTGCTCACGCCACTGCTGGCGGCGCTCCTGCTGGGCGGGAGCGCGGGCGGCCTCTCGACGGACTCGCTGATCAGGATCGTCCTGCAACTGCTGGTGCCGTTCCTGGCGGGGCAGCTGCTGGGACGGTGGGTCGGCGGGTTCCTGACGCGCCGGAAGAGGGCGCTCGGGTATGTCGACCGGGGGTCGATCCTGCTGGTCGTCTACACGGCCTTCAGCGAGGGCGTGGTCGCGGGCGTCTGGCACCAGGTGACTCCAGTGCGGCTGGTGGCGCTGCTGGGGGTGGAGGCGGTGCTGCTGGCGGCGATGCTGTTGCTTACGTGGTACGGGGCGAAGCGGCTGGGGTTCGGGCGGGGGGACCGGATTGCGATCCAGTTCGCGGGGTCGAAGAAGAGCTTGGCGGCGGGGTTGCCGATGGCGACTGTGCTGTTCGGGGCGCAGGCGGCGGTGGCTGTGCTGCCGTTGATGCTCTTTCATCAGATGCAGTTGATGGTGTGTGCGGTGCTGGCGAAGCGGAGGTCGAGGGATGCGGGGGCGGTGGCTTTGCCCCACTCCGCCCCGGGGCGCGCCCCAGCCTCCAAGGCCCCGAATTCGCGGCGCAGCGGGTCGAGTTGGGCTGCGTGACGAGCTGCTCGCGGACCTCACCCCGGCCGAACGTGATCAATTCGTCGCCCTGCTGGGGCGCATCGCCGACCCCGACGCGCCCTGCGACTGACAGGATCGCCAGGTGACGACGTACGCCATACGCCCCTTCGGGCCCCGCCCCTGCACCCTGGTCGTATGCCGCGGCTGCTGCTGCGGTGACGCCCGCAAGAACCCCGGCACCGACCACGACGGCCAGCTTGCCAGGCTGCGCGAGGCCGCCGCGGACTCCGGCGGGCGGCTTGCGGTGCGTACGAGCGACTGCCTCGGCCCCTGCGGCCAGGCGAATGTGATCGTGGTCCAGCCCTCCACGGAGGGTCGCGGTCGAGGGGCCCGCGCGGCCTGGATCGGCTGGGCACTGGACGACGACGCGACGGACGACATCCTGTCCTGGGTGCGGGCGGGCGGCCCGGGCCTTGCGGAACTCCCGGCCACGCTCGAACTCCAGACGATCCCGGCCCCGGCGGAAACCCGGCGCCGCGCCCGCACCTCGCGCCGGACAGGGTCCAAGTGACATCGACCCGCATCGCCGGCCGGGCAACCGATGTGCTGCCGGTCAGAAGCCGTCAGCCCGCACTGGGGCGGGGTTCCGGCCTCTTCCAGCGGCGCCCTCAGAGTAGAATTGGTACTCATGTCGAAGCCTGATGATCTGCTCGTCGACGTCGCCGCCATGGTGGAGTCGGAGCAAACCAATCAGATGTCCTTGACCGTGGTCGTCCCTGGTGCCGTTATCACCGGACGGCTGGCTCCTGAGGCCGTGTGGAGGGCGCGGGTGGCTGAGGTTCTCAAGGATTCGGACCGGCTCGGCCCGTTCGCCACCATTTTTGTGACCGCCGGGGCGGGCGCCCCGGCCCAGCAGGGCGACAAACCCTCACATCTGCACTTTCATGTCGCGAGGATCCTCCAGGGCAGTCTCGGGATTCCGGAGACCGGCGGGATGTACCGCATCGCCATCAAGGACGTGAGCGCCTGGACCGTAGGGGACTTCAGCTACTCCGACCACTGAGCAGGGCGCCCTCGACTGCGGCCGGACCGGCAGACGCGGAAGAGGTGCATGTGCATGGGGCCGAAGTCGCAGAGTCACGAAGAGCCGACCGAGGCCGTCCATGAGGTGGACCGGGCAGTACAGCACGCCCTGGACCGTCTGACGTTGCTGACCAACGCCGCTGAGGCGCTGGGCAGCACCCTCGACATCGACGAGGGTCTGCGACGCCTGTGCCGCACGCTGGTGCCCGGTCTCGCCGACTGGTGCGCGGTGGATGTGCTCGACGAACACGGCCGCCTGCACCGGAAGGTGATCGAGCACCGTGAGTCGGATCTGCTGTCACCCGGCCTGTACGAGGGTGAGCTGCCACCCGTGTCCGAGAAATCGGCTGCGTCGGTGGCCCGCGCGCTGCGGGGCGCCGGCCCACTGCTCGTCACGAATTTCACCGCACCCGCAGGCGCGCCCGATCCACTGCACATCAGGGAGCTGGAACTCTTCGACCACCTGGGAGCCGACACGGTGGTGATCGCGCCGCTGCGGGCCCGCCGCCAGGTACTGGGCGCTCTGACCCTGGCACGCACAACGGCTACCGGTGCGCTGGACGAGGGCAGTCTTCCGCTGGCGGAGGACCTGGCACACCGCATCGCGCTCGCCGTCGAGAACGCACGTCTGCACGGCGAGGTCCAGCACACAGGGGAGCGCATCCAACGCTCCCTGCTGCCCGATCTGCCCACCGACGGATACCTCGAGCTGGCCGCCCGCTACCAGCCCGCCCTGGCCACTTCCCAGGTCGGCGGAGACTGGTACGACTCGTTCGTGCTGCCCGGCGGTGCCATGACCCTCATCATCGGAGACGTCGCCGGCCACGACCTGCAAGCCACCGTGACCATGAGCCACATGCGCAACATGCTGCGGGGCATCGCCAGCGACCGCAAAGAGCCGCCGGGCAAGATCCTCGGCCGGCTGGACGCGGCTATCAGCATTCTCTACCCGCACCAGACCCTGACCTGCATCTACGCACTGGTGGTGAAGCCCGACGAGCATCAGCGGTGGAGTATGCAATACGCCGTCGCCGGCCATCCCGCTCCGCTGTTGATCACTGCGGAAGGCGACACGCGATTCCTGACGGAGGGCCGCAGCATGCTGCTGGGGGTGGATTCCACCCAACTACGTCCCGACGCCACCGAAGTTCTGCCGTCGAACTCCACCGTCCTGTTCTATACCGACGGCCTCATCGAACGGCGCACCGAAAACCTCGACCGCGGCGCCGCCCGGCTTCGCCAGCACGCCGCCGCCCTCGCCCAGGAACCCCTGGAGTCCTTCTGCGACGAGCTGCTCACCGGCCTCGCACAGGCCGGCAGCGACGATGTGGCACTCATCGCCGTCCGCATCCCTGAGCGACACGAAAGCCCGGAGTCGGCCACCGCCACCGCCGACTGAGGTCAGCAGGTCCGCGCCCCGCCCGGCCCGCCGACCGACCGAATCCGGCCACTCGCATTCACGAACTCTTCGCCCAGCCGTCGCCGTTCCGGTGCCGCTGCCGACCACGGCCCCTCGCTAGCGTGCACTCGATCACCCCGACGATCGTCCCGCGGAGAGTCCATGTGCCGTCCGCTCCACCAGCCCGACGGCCCGCTGTCGGCCGGCCCCACCGCCAGTCGTCGCACCGTCCTGCGTGCCGCCGGGCTCACCGGCGCCGCGACTGCTGCCGCGGGACTTGGGCTTGCGGCCGCCACGACCGCCGTCGCCCTGCCCCGTCAGAACACCGCTGACAACGTTGCCAGTTGGCGTCCCGACCCCGACAGTCCCAGATTCACGCTCGTCGTCATGCCGGACACCCAATACCTTTTCGGCGGCGCCAGTATCCACACCGAGCCCGTCGAGGCCTCGCTGCGCTACATCCTCGACCACGGGCGCGACGAGAACATCGTCTTCCCCTCCCATCTGGGCGATCTCACCGAGCACGGACTCGCGGCCGACTTCGGGCCGCTGAGCGAGGCGTTCCGGCTGCTCGACCGGCGGCGGGTCGGATACAGCGTGCTCGCGGGCAACCACGACATCGACTCCAGGACCGACGACCAGCGCGGCCGCACCCCGTATCTGGACGCCTTCGGCCCACAGCGGCTGCGCCGGCTGCCCACCTTCGGCGGGGCCACGCCCGACGGCTACAACACGTACCACCTCTTTCGCGCGGCCGGCCGCGAGTGGCTGGTCCTCGCACTCGACTGGCGTCCCTCCGCGGCCTCTTTCGCCTGGGCGAGGGACGTCATCAAGAAGCACCCGAAGACGCCGGTCATCCTCACCACGCACGAGATCGTGTACGCCGACCAGTACGGCGACGAGGCCGACTTCGCTCCGCACGGCAAGCGGCTGTGGGACGAGCTGACAGCCGACAACGACCAGATCTTCCTCACTCTCAACGGCCACTACTGGCCGCCCGCCCGCACCACCCGCACGTACACCGCGGGCCACGACGTGCATCTGCACATCACCAACTACCAGAACCGCTACTACGGCGGCAGCGCGATGATCCGGCTCTACCGCTTCGCCCTGAAAAGACCGAGGGAGACCCGGAAGAGCCGCTTGCCACCCTCTCCCTCTCCGACGGTCCGGGACTCCAGTGGGCGGCCGCGCCGCTCAACCAGCCCGGCCTGGTCACCAATTGGAGCCATGAGCTGGAGCGGGACCGATGGTGGCATGTGGCCGTCGTCAACGACGGGCAGCACACCACCATGTACGTCGACGGCTGCCCCGGTCGCCCGCAACCCCGCCACGCGTACCACCGGACTCGCCACCCTCGGCCTGCCCTGGCTGCTCGGCGGCTACGAGTACGGCGGCACCCTCGACCAGCTGATGCACGGCTGGCTCGGTGACATCCGGATCGTCGAACGCGCCCTGCCCGTACGCGACTTCATGAACGCCTGACCGCTCAGCAGCCAAGGAGAAAGACACCGTGCACAGAAACGATCAGCCCCTGCCGCGCTGGGCCGACCCCGCAATACCCGCCGACTCGCTCGACCCGCAGGGACTTTCCCGGCGCGGACTGCTGCGCAGCGCGGGCCTGTTCGGCGCCGCCTTCGCGACCGGGAGCCTGCTCGCGCCCACCGCGGCCGAGGCGCACACCCCGGCCCTGGGCGACCCCGCCCTCTCCTATCTCGTCGGCGACCACCATGTGCACTCGGTCTACAGCCATGACGCGAAGTACACCTTCTCCCAGCTCGCAGGCGCCGCATCCCAGTACGGCCTGGACTGGATGGTCCTCACCGAGCACAGCAACATCGGCCACCACAAGGCGCACGGCGCCCGGGCCGAACACGAGGAGATCCTCAGGGCCCGAGCCGAGAACCGTCGCATGCTGCTCTTCCAGGGCCTGGAGTGGTACATCCCCGGAGCCGAGCACTGCACCGTCTTCTCACCGCCCGGGCGCCACGAGGTCGAGCTGCTCACCCGGTTCGAGCAGGAGTACGACGGCAAACTCCTCGGCTACACCGCGGGCGGACCCGGCCACCCGGACACCGCGCGCAACGAGGCCCACGCCGTCAAGGCGCTCAAGTGGCTGGACGAGCAGCGCCGTTGCGGCTACGTCGATGACGTACTGGTCCTTGCCAACCACCCGCTGCGCCTGGGCATCGACTCCCCGCACGAGATGCGCGCCTGGCGGGACGCCGCCCCCGGCATCATGATCGGCATGGAGGGCGCGCCCGGCGCCCAGGCGGGTGCCTTTCCCGGCTGGGCCGGACCGAACAGCATCCGCGGCGAGTATGTGAACAAGCCGTCCGAGAACTCCTGGCCCGGCTACCCGGCGGCGGCCTATGTGACGTACGGCGGCTTCGACTGGGCGACCGCGACGGTCGGCGGGCTGTGGGACTCGATGCTCGCCGAGGGCCGGCTGTTCTCCATCACCTCCAACTCCGACGTGCACCGCGTCGCGTACGACACCTGGAAGAACGGCGACTGGCTGCCCGGCCAGAACTTCGACAACACCGGCCGGCTGCCCGACCCGGTCAACACCACCCAGCCGCAGCCCGGCGGGGACTTCTGGCCCGGCCAGTTCAGCCGTACGCATGTCGGCGTGACCCGCTACGGCTACCGCCAGGTGATGGCGGGCATGCGGGCGGGCCGGGTCTGGGTCGACCACGGTCAGCTCATCGACGGGATCGACGTACGGGTGAACAGGGAGCACGGCATCGGCCGCGGTGTAACGCTCGGCGGTCGGCTGCGCGTACGACGCGGCGAGAAGATCGTCCTCAATGTCACCGTCACCACGGCCTCACGTCCGAATCACCACGGTGAGGTGCCGCGGCTGGCGCACCTCGATGTGATCCGCGGCGCGGTCCGCGGGCCGGTCGCCGACCGCGACGAGTGGCGGGCACCCGACACCCGCGTCGTGCACACCGCCGATGTCGAGGGCCGCACCGGCCGTTACACGCTGCGTATCCCGGTGGGGAGGGCCGAGGAGTCCTTCTATCTGCGGCTGCGCGGCAGCGACGGCAAGCGCAATGCGCCCGGTTTCCTGGGCGCGGCGATCGACCCGCACGGCCCGATTCCGCATGAGCCGGGCAACGGCGACCCGTGGCTGGACACCTGGTGCTACACCAACCCGGTCTTCGTGGACGTGGTCCGCTGACGGATCCCGTGCAGCGGACGCGCCTCAGACCTCGGTGCTCAGGACGATGCGCCGGTCGCCCGCGTACACGTTCATATTGGCGCCGCGCAGAAAGCCGACCAGGGTCAGACCGGTCTCGGCGGCCAGGTCGACGGCGAGCGAGGAGGGCGCGGAGACCGAGGCAAGCACCGGGATGCCGGCCATCACCGCTTTCTGCGCCAGCTCGAACGAGGCCCGTCCCGAGACCAGCAGGATCACCCGGGACAGCGGCAGCCGGTCGTCCTGGAGGGCCCGGCCGATCAGCTTGTCGACCGCGTTGTGGCGGCCGACGTCCTCCCGGATGTCGAGCAGCTCGCCCTCCTCGGAGAACAGCGCGGCCGCGTGCAGACCCCCGGTCCGATCGAAGACACGCTGCGCCGCCCGCAGCCGGTCCGGGAGGCCGGCGAGCAGCGCGGGCTCGACGCGGACCGGGGGAGTGTCGGCGATCGGGAAGCGGGCGGTGGTGCGTACGGCGTCGAGGCTCGCCTTGCCGCACAGACCGCAGGAGGAGGTGGTGTAGACGTTGCGTTCGAGGGTGATGTCGGGGACTGGCACGCCGGGCGCGAGCTGGACGTCCACCACGTTGTAGGTGTTCGTGCCGTCGTCCTTGGCCCCGGCGCAGTACACGATGTTGCGTACGTCGGCCGCGGAGCCGAGCACGCCCTCGCTGACCAGGAAGCCCGCCGCGAGCGCGAAGTCGTCGCCGGGGGTGCGCATGGTGATGGCGAGCGGCTTGCCGTTGAGGCGGATCTCCAGCGGCTCCTCGGCCACGAGGGTGTCCGGGCGGGACGTGACAGCGCCGCCCCTGATGCGGATGGTGCGGCGGCGCTCGGTGACCCGTCCCATGGTGATCAGTTCCGATTCTGTGCGTGCTGGACGCCGAAGCGGCGCTCGGCGCTTTCATTCTCCAGCACGGGCAGACTCACGCCGTGGCCCCTGGTGACGAGGACGCGGTGGTGGTCGTCGCCCGTGCGCCGTGCATGCGATCCGGTTCGACTGGAAGCGTCGACAGAATATTGTGTACAGTATCCTTTTCGAAGGGCGTCAAGAGTCGTCACACCCTTCGGGAAGCTCCAAATTCAGCACCCCGAATCCTGTGGGATCACATGCCGTCGTACCGGGTGGTAGCAGCCAAGACTGGGTGATTCCTGTATCCGGACGAGGGGGACCACATATGACCGGCTCACGCGTCGTCGCGCTCGGCCATTACCAGCCCGCCAAGGTGCTCACCAATGAAGACCTGGCGGCCATGGTCGACACGAGCGACGAGTGGATCCGCAGCCGCGTCGGGATCGAGACCCGGCATGTGGCCGGACCCGATGAGCCGGTCGACGAGCTGGCCGCGCACGCCGGCGCGAAGGCGCTGGCCGCCGCCGGTCTCGCGCCCGCCGACATCGATCTCGTCCTGGTCGCCACCTCCACCGCGATCGACCGTTCGCCGAACACCGCGGCCCGCGTGGCGGCCCGGCTCGGCATGGGCTCGCCCGCCGTCATGGACCTCAATGTCGTGTGCGCCGGGTTCACGCACGCGCTTGCCACGGCCGACCACGCCCTACGGGCCGGATCCGCGACCCGGGCGCTGGTCATCGGGGCCGACAAGATGGCCGACGTCACCGACTGGAGCGACCGTACGACCTGTGTGCTCGTCGGCGACGGCGCAGGCGCCGCGGTCGTCGAGGCGACCGCCCCGGGCGCCGAGCCCGGGATCGGCCCCGTCCTGTGGGGCTCGGTCCCGGAGATGGGGCATGCGGTACGGATCGAGGGCACCCCGCCCCGTTTCGCGCAGGAGGGCCAGTCCGTCTACCGCTGGGCCACCACCCAGCTCCCGCCCATCGCCCGCAAGGTCTGTGAGCGCGCCGGAATCACCCCCGAGGAGCTGGCCGCGGTCGTCCTGCATCAGGCGAATCTGCGGATCATCGAGCCGGTCGCCCAGAAGATCGGCGCGGTGAACGCCGTGATCGCCCGCGATGTGGTCCAGTCCGGCAACACCTCGGCCGCCTCGATCCCGATGGCCCTCTCCAAGCTGGTCGAGCGCGGCGAGATCGAGTCGGGCGACCCGGTGCTGCTCTTCGGCTTCGGCGGCAATCTCTCGTACGCGGGTCAGGTCATCCGCTGCCCCTGAGTGCTCAGGGGCAGCGGTCGGGGGTGGCGAGCTCACCGACTGCTGTCAAACGCGTGCGGAGTGTCGCCGAACCGGGGCAAACTGAACCGCATGGTGGTGAAGCGAAGCGCGGGCCTGCTGCTGTTCCGCAGGCGGAGTACGGACACCGAGGTTCTCATCGGGCATATGGGAGGGCCTTTCTGGGAGGCCCGCGATGCCGCGGCCTGGTCTGTGCCGAAGGGTGAGTACACCCCGGAGGAGGAGCCGATGGCGGCCGCCCGACGGGAGTTCGAGGAAGAGCTGGGCCTCGCGCCGCCCGAGGGTGAATGGGCGCCGCTCGGCGAAGCGCGGCAGCCGGGCGGCAAGATCGTCACCGTCTGGGCGCTGGAGGGCGACCTCGACACGGACCTCGTGGTGCCGGGCACCTTCACCATGGAGTGGCCCATGCGCTCGGGCCGGATGCAGGAGTTCCCCGAGATCGACCGCGCTGAATGGACCGGCATGGACGAGGCGCGTCAGAAGCTGGTGCCGGGTCAGCGCGTTTTCCTCGACCGGCTGGAGGAACTGCTCGATACCTTCCAGAGATGACGCGGCCGGTTGGCGGGGATTGCGCTCGGTAGACTGTAGACGATAGCCAATTGGCCGCTCGTCGTTGACGGCCCGGAGGGGGACCGTGATGTCGTCCGCAGGACTGCCGCAGGGAACCGTGCCCAAGCTGGAACGCCACGGTCCGCTGCGCGAGCGGGTCTACGAGGCACTGCTCGAGCTGATCACCACGCGTGCGTTGCGCCCGGGCCAGCATCTGGTCGAGAGCGAACTCGCAGGCCACCTCGGTGTGTCCCGGCAGCCCGTACGCGAAGCGCTGCAGCGGCTCAACACCGAGGGCTGGGTCGATCTGCGCCCGGCGCAGGGCGCGTTCGTCCATGAGCCGACCGAGGAGGAGGCGGACCAGCTGCTCTCGGTCCGTACGCTCCTGGAGGCGGAGGCCGCCAGGCTGGCCGCTGCGAACTCCGGCTCCGCGGGCGTCGCCGCGCTCGAAGAGCTCTGCGCACAGGGCGAACAGGCCGTCGCCGCCGACGATGTGGACCTGGCGGTGGCCACCAACACGGCCTTTCACGCCAAGGTGATGGAGCTCGCGGGAAATCCCGTGCTGGCCGGGCTGGCGGCGCAGGTGGACCGCCGGGTGCGCTGGTACTACACACCTGTCGCACGGCAGCGCGGCCGGCAGTCGTGGATCGAGCACAGGGCGCTGATCGCGGCGATCTCGGACCGTGACGAGCTGCGCGCGACGGAGGTCATGCGGGCGCACACGGAGCACACGCGCAAGGCCTACCACCCGCGCGAGCAGTAGGGCGGGGACCGCTCCCTCGGCTCAGCCGGGCGATCCGCTCGTGGTGAACTCCGCCCGGGCACCGGGGCGTTGACTTCGGAGATCCAGCAACAGGTCGGCGCGGTGGCCGGCGGCGTCCTGTACGGCGGGGTGAGGCGCGGGTCCTTGCTGTGGTTCGGACCGTTCCAGGACGTCGGCGAGTTCGCGGCGTGTGGTGACGCCGAGTTTGGCGTAGGCGTGCTGGAGGTGGTTGTTGACGGTGCGCACCGACAGGTGCAGGGCGTCGGCGATGTCTTTGCTGCGCTTGCCGGTCGCGGCCAGCAGGGCGACTTCGCGCTCTCGGCCGGTGAGCCGGGCGGTGGGGGCGGCGGCGGTCAGCAGTGCGGTGCGGGCTTCTTCACAGCGGCCTGCGATGGCGGCGGCCAGACTGGTGGCGGCGGTGGCGCGGCGGGCCTGACCGGCCCGTTGCCATGCGGCGGCGGCTGCGGTCGCGGCTTCGGCGGCCAGCAGGTCGGCGCCGGCCTGCTCGAATTCGGCGGCGACGGCGAGGAGTTGGTCGGGGGCGTCGGCGGCCAGCGCGGCGGCAAGGCGGGCGCCGGCGCCGGTGAGCGCGCCGTCGCTCCGGCGGGCGAGTTCGGCCAGCCGCCCGGCCACCTTCTTGGCGCCGCCGAGGCGGGCGATGTCGGTGAGCAGCTGCGCCTCAGGAGTGATCAGGCCGGCGGTGCGGGCGCACCGGGCGGCGTCGGCGAGGACCGTACGGGCCTGGGCGAGGTGGCCCCGGGCGGCATGCAGCCAGGCTCGTCCCAGATACTCCTCGGCCGCGAAGACGTCCGGCCACAGGTGGTTTTGGGCTTCGGCGCAGGCCAGTTCGGCTGCCTCGAGGTCGCCGAGTACCGCTGCGCAGGCGGCCAGACCGCTCAGTGCCGGGCCCAGGGGCCTGATGTGGTGGGATGCGCGAGCCAGCGCGGCGGCTTCGGCGTACCAGCGGCGGGCACTTGCCGGGTGCCCGGCCAGCCACTCGGTGCGGCCCAGACTGCAGGCCAGCCAGATCTGGGGTACGGGAGTTGAGGTGACCCGGGCGAGCTCGGCGTAGCCGCGCCTGCCCACCTCGCGGGCTTCGGCCAGCCGTCCATGGCTGCTCAGAGCGTGGTTCACCGAGATCAGCTGGACTGCCGGGTGGGGATAGAGGGTGTGGTGGTCGACTGTGAGGTGGGCGGCGTAGGCGCGTTCGGCCCAGGCCACTGCGTCGCCGGTGCGGCCGAGAAGTTCCAACCCGAGTGGCTTCATCAAGGCGCCGGTGAGCCAGGCCACCGGGTCGGGAGCGTGGTGGATGTCTTCTTCCATGTCCTCCAGCAGGGCCAGCCCGCGTACCGCCTCGCCCGAGGCGATCCGCATGGACCCCTCGCAGTACTGCAGCATCCGCAGGGCCTCAGCACTCGTGGCCCGGGCGCGGGCGGCGTCGTTGACGGCCAGCGCCTCGTCGGCCTCCGCGGACCCCCAGAACAGATTGAAGGTGCGCGCCATCGTGACCGCCAGCCTGTCCTGCTCGCTCTCGGCACCCGCGACGGCCACGGCCAGCACTGTCTCGGCCCGCTGCGGTTCGCCCAGCTCGAACAGTGCCTCGCCCAGCATCAGGCGGGTGGCGGTGGTGTGGTGCTCTTCGGGCAGAGCCTGCAGCAGAGCGCGGGCCTGCCCGTAGTCGTGGGCGTTGCGGGCCAGCGCCGCCGCCTCGGTCAGCGCCGCAGGATCCGCCGTGCCGGTCGCCGTAAGCCGCCAGGACGCGACGTGCAGCGCGTCGGCGCGACGCCTCATGCCTCGTGCCTCGACCCTTCGAGCCTGGCGCAACAGCAGCGCCCGCCGACGCGTCACCGGGAGGCCGGCTCGCAGCACTTCTCCGTACAACGGGTGCGCCAGCGCCACCGATGTGCGCCGTCCGTGCTGTCCCACCCGCACCAGCCCGGCGTACTCCAGCCTGGTCACCGCCTCAGGTGACGCGACCTGCTCCGTGTCGGTCAGGGACAGCGGTTCGCACAGCGCCAGCAACTCCAGTACCGGACGAGCCCCGGTCCCGGCCGCGGCCAGCCGCGCACTGATCAGCTCCACGAGCCGGCTCGTACCGCGAACCGGACCAGCCGCCAACTCCCAGATCTCCCCGTCGCTGACCAGGGCCCCCCGGTCCAGCGCACCGGTGACCAGCTCCCGCAGGTAGAGCACATTGCCACGGCTGGCCGCGTACAGCTCCCGCAGCGTCCTTTGCGCCACCGGCCCGCCCAGCACCGCCTGCAACAGCTCCTCGACGTGGCCACGGTCCAGCTCCGCCAGATCCACCCGCCACACTGCGTCGCCGCGGCACAGCGTCTCCACCGCATCCCCCACCGGCGCACCGGAGCAGATCGTCCCGAGCAGTCGCACCACACCCGCGTCCATCAACTGCCGCAGGAGTACCGCCGAGACGGCATCCAGCAGGTGTACGTCATCAATGAGCAGTACCAGCGCACGCCCGTCCCGACCGGCCAACTGCCGTGCCACTGTGGCGAAGCCCGTCACCGGATCGGACAAATCCGCCCCCGCCGGGACCAGATGAGCGATCGCGCCCAATGGAACCGTCCCTGCCGCCGCGGTTGCGGTCGCCCGCGCAACCCGGAACCCCTTGCCCGCCGCTCGCGCCAGGCACTCCTCGACCAGCCGCGACTTGCCCACGCCCGCCGGCCCGGACACGACGAATCCCTGGCACCGTCGATTCGCCAGCCCTTGGGTGAACAGCCCCAACTGCTCGCCCCGGCCAACGAACACATCCGCAAAACCAGGCACTGTCACGGCAGCCCTCAAGGTCCGCGGCGCTCTGCGGCGGCATGGGGTGGCGCATCAGGTGTGAGCGGCCCGGGCGAGGCGTTCATGGGGTGTCTCTCTCGGTGAGTCCGACGATGAGGGCTTCGGTGGCGGGGCGCAGCAGTGCGGCACCGTCCGGCGTCAATTCCAGGCCCAGAACAAGGGCGATGGCGATGTCAGCGGCCTGCGTCGGTGTCACTGTCGTGGTGCCGGCCGCGGCGAAGGCTTCGGTGAGCAGGTCGTGCAGGTCCTTGGTGAACTGCTGAACGGTCGGCCCGCAGAGCCGGTCGGTGGTGTCGATCAGCTCCGAGGCGTGCGGGGAGTCCTCGACGACCTTCTGGAAGAGGTCGAGCTTGGCGCCGAGGATCCCGCGGATGCGTTCGTGGGCCGTGCCCTCGGCGACCGCGGCCTGTTCGGCCTGGGCCAACGCCTGCCCGTGCAGGCGCTCGGCGAGCCGCAGGAAGGCGTCGTCCTTGTTGCGTACGTACTGGTAGACGGCGGCGCGGGACATGCCCGCCGCCCGGGCGATGTCTTCCATGGTGGTGCGGCGCACGCCGTGCTTGGTGAAGGTCACGTACGCCGCGTCCAGCACCTGATCGAGTCGGGAGTTCACGGCTCGCCCTCGACTTGTCATGCTGACACTTTATGCGTGAAACGTCAGATTGTGCAACGGGGACCGTCCGCCTTGTGCGCGGCGTGCCGGAAAGCGTCTGTGGCAGCAAACTGACACTCAAGAGCACATGGCACTCGAAGCTGATGCGGGTGCCCGGGTGCCCGGCAGCTTCGAGTTGCGTGCCGGACCCGGAACTGAGCAGTTTTTGCTCATCCCGTTGCGCTCGTGAGCCACCAGGGTTGTCCCGACTGCAGCAAGCGGGCCGCGCGGCAGGACAAGCGGCAGGTCCCCGGCTTCTCTCCTCTTCCAAGGACTTTCGCAAATGGATGTAACGGTCAACGGATCTGCGCGTCAGGTCGGGAGCGAACCAGACGCCACCGCGGTCCAGCTCTTGCGCGACACGTTGGGCCTGACGGGGACGAAACTGGTCTGCGGGGCGGGTGTGTGCGGGGCGTGCACGGTCCACGTCGACGGTGTCCCGAAGGTCGCCTGCCTGACCCCGGCGGCAGTCCTGGAGGGCAAGGCCGTCACCACCGTGGAGGGTCTGCAGGGCAAGCACCCGGTGCAACGGGCCTTCGCGGCGCATGACGCGCTGCAGTGCGGCTACTGCACGCCCGGATTCGTCATGGAAGCCACGAGTTTCGTGGACCGCTGGCGGGCCGAGCACGGCGACACCGCTCCGTCGCGGGCTGAGATCGCCGACGCTCTGGCGGGACACTTGTGTCGCTGCGGTGCGTACGAGGGGATCTACGCGGCTGTCGCTGCGGCGTGCACGGGCGCACACGACACGGATGACGCCCCGCCGCCCCGCGTGGAAGCGATGGAGAAGATCACCGGCCGGGCCCTGTACACGACGGACGTCCAACCGGACGGCCTCCTCGACGGGGTCCTCATCCGCTCCCGGCACGCGCATGCCCGCGTCAGGTCGGTGACCGGCGCCGACCGGCTCGTCGATCTGCTGCCCGCCGACCGCACGGTCCGATACGTCGGCCAGCCGATCGCCGCTGTCGCCGCCGGGACACTCGCCGAGGCCCACGCCGCCGCCGAGCGGGTCCAGGTGGAGTACGAGGTGCTGCCCGCCACCGTCGACCTGGCCCGGGCCGAGCGCCCGGACAGTCTCGTGGTCTATCCCACCAAGGAGGAGCGGAAGCAGGCCCCCACCTCTGCCGAGGGGCTGATGACACCGGCCAAGTGGGACGGGAACGTACGGGGCCCGGTGCGGATGAACTGGCGTGGCTCGCTCGCCCTGAAGCGGATCGAGCAGGCCCGCGCGCACGGCGAGGACCGGCATCTGGTCGAGGCCACCTTCACGACCGAGCCACAGGTCCACACACCGCTGGAGCCGCACGCCTGCCTGGCGTCGTGGGACCGCGCCGGCGACCTTCATCTCTGGGTATCCACCCAGGCTGTCGCCGGAGTTGCCGAACGCGCCGCCGAACGATTCGGTCTGCGACCCGGGCAGGTGCATGCCTACGCGGTCCACGTCGGCGGCGGATTCGGTTCGAAACTCACCTTGACCAGCGACATCGTCGCCGCGGCGAAACTGGCCCGGCTGCACACGGCCCCGGTGCGGGTCGTGCTGAGCCGGGCCGAGGAACTCACCGACGGCGGCCACCGGCCCGGCACCCGGGCCGACATCGCCATGCTCACCGACGACGACGGCAATCTGGCCGCGCTCACCCTCGATGTGCACGGAGACGGCGGCACGTCCGTCGGGTCGGGTGTGGCCGCGCTGGCACGGTTCATCTACGGGAACGCCCCGCGGCGGCTACGGGACTTCGACATCGTCACCCACCGGCCTCCTGCCGCCCCCTTCCGCGGACCCGGCGGACCGCCCCTGGCCTGGGCGCTGGAGCAAGCCGTCGACGAAACGGCCCACCGCCGGGGGGAAGACCCCATCGCGCTGCGCCGCCGCTGGGACGGCAACGCCAAGCGGCGAGCCCTGTACGACGTGGCAGCGGCTCTGCCGTTGTGGACGCAGCGGCCCGCCATCGGCCCCCGGACCGGCCGCTTCCGGCGCGGCGTCGGCGTCGCCGCCGCCAACTGGATGTACTTCCTCGACCCGGCTACGCAGGTCGAGCTCACCGTCGAAGAGGGCATCGTGGTGGCCCGCACGGCCACCCAGGACATGGGGCAGGGCGCCCGGTCCGTCATCGCCGACGTGATCGCCGCCGAACTGGGCCTGCGTCCGGATCGGGTGCGCGTCGACATCGGCCGTACCGGAACCGTCCACGGACCCACCTCGGGCGGCAGCCGGACCACCCCATCGATCGCGCCCGCTGCCCGCGACGCCGCCGTTCGCCTGCGCTCCGCGCTGGCCGCCAAGGCTCCGGCGCAGGGTGCCGGCAGCTCCGTTGAACAGCTTCTCGCCGACGCCGAAGGCCTTCGGGTGGTCGGCAAGCGCCGACGGGACCGCCGTGGCTACGCCACTCCCGTACGGCTCGGTGGCGTGATGATCGGCAGGGGCTTCACCGGCGCCGTCCATGTCACCGAGGTCGAGGTCGACACCCGCCTCGGCCACACGCGCGTCACGCGCGTCTGGGGCGGGATCGCCGCCGGTCGCATCTACTCGCCGGCCGCTGCCCTCAACCAGTGCCAGGGGGGCGTCATCCAGGGCATCGGCTATGCCCTGTACGAGGAGCGCATCACCGACCCGCTGACCGGTGTCGTACTGACCGACAACCTCGAGGACTACCGCATCCCCGGGATCGGCGACATTCCCGAGATCGACATCCACTTCCACGAGGAGGGTTTCGATCACGTCGACGGCGGCGGCGTCGGCCTGGGAGAGGTGTGCACGATGCCGGTGGCCGCGTCCGTCGGCAACGCCGTCCACGCCGCCACCGGCTGGCGCCCCCATCACCTGCCGATCCGCCCGGACCGCCTGCTGGAAGGACTGCGCCCGTGAACCAGCCCCGCACCCTCGACGAGGCCGCGGCCGCCGTTCTCGACAACGGCGCGGAACTGCAGGCAGGCGGCACCGACACCACCGCCCGCCGACGCGGTGGAGTCACGCGCAGCGCCTCCGTCCAGATTCCCCTGCTTCCCGCCCTGCGCGGCATCACCCGCCAAGCCGACGGGACCACGCGGATAGGAGCGTTGACCGGTGTGGCCGAGATCTCCGCCGCCGCCGGGCTGCAGGCGGACTACCCGGCCCTGACCAAGACGGCGGGCGCCCTGGCCACGCCGCAGATCCGTACCGCCGGCACGCTGGGCGGCAACCTTCTCCAGCACAACCGCTGCTGGTATTACCGCAATCCCCACTTCAGTTGCTACCGCGACGGAGGCGAGGGCTGTCCCGCACGCACCGGGATCCACCTGCACGCGGCGGTGATCGACCAAGGGCCCTGCATCGCTGCGAACCCTTCATCGATCGCGATCGCCCTGCTCAGCTATGACGCCCGGATCGACGTACGTGGACTCGGGACCTTGAACGTCGCCGACCTGTACGGCGACGGATCCGACCCCACTCGCGACCATCTGCTCGCTCCTGAGCAGATCCTCACCGCCGTCACTCTGCCGGCTCCGCTCCCCGGCGAACGGGCCGCCTACAACCGGGCCATCAGCCGCGCCAAGGCGGAATGGCCGCTGGTCGAAGCGGTGGCCCGGGTGACCGTCTCCGACGACGTCGTCACCGCGGTCGCGGTCGCTGCAGGCGGCATCGCCCACACGCCCCTGCGACTGCCGGAGGTTGAGGACGCCCTGCTCGGGCATGAGCCGACCCCCGAGAACCTGTTCAGTGCCGCGAGCGCGGCCACTGAACGCTGCTCGCCCCTGCCGCAGACGCGCTACAAGGTGGAGCTGCTCCGCGACACCGTGCTCGACGTGCTCGAGAAGGCGATCGGGGCCGAGACCAGCTGACAACTGCTCAGCGCTTTGTCCCGGGTGTGGAGAAAGTTGTGCCGGAACTCCGCGCAAGTTCTTCCCAGTTGAGGAAAGCGCTGCTACGTTCCCCTCGAAAGCCCGACGGAATGCCCGAGAGGCGGGGAGGGGCACGTGAGACGTATGACCGCTCGACCCGCGAACGCGCACCAGGCACGACTGCTCAGGCTGCTGCGTGACGGTGGGCCCAACTCCCGTGCCCAGCTGGGCGATCAGGTGGACCTGTCGCGCTCCAAGCTCGCCGTGGAGGTCGACCGGCTCCTTGAGACGGGTCTCGTGGTCGCGGACGGCCTCGCCGCCTCGCGCGGTGGACGCCGCTCCCACAACATCCGGCTCGCCCCCGCCCTGCGCTTCCTCGGCGTCGACATCGGCGCCACCTCGATCGATGTCGCCGTCACCAACGCCGAGCTGGAGGTGCTCGGCCATCTCAACCACCCCATGGACGTACGCGAGGGCCCGGTCGCCGTCTTCGAGCAGGTGCTCTCGATGGCGGCCAAGCTCAGGGCCTCCGGACTCGCCGAAGGCTTTGACGGAGCGGGCATCGGCGTCCCCGGCCCGGTCCGCTTCCCCGAGGGCGTGCCGGTCGCGCCGCCGATCATGCCCGGCTGGGACGGCTTCCCGGTGCGCGAGGCGCTCAGCCAGGAACTGGGCTGCCCCGTCATGGTCGACAACGACGTGAACCTGATGGCGATGGGCGAGCAGCACGCGGGCGTCGCACGCTCCGTGGGCGACTTCCTGTGCATCAAGATCGGTACGGGCATCGGCTGCGGCATCGTGGTCGGCGGCGAGGTCTACCGCGGTACGACCGGCAGCGCCGGCGACATCGGCCATATCCAGGTCGAACCGGAAGGGCGCGCCTGCGCCTGCGGCAACAAAGGCTGCCTGGAGGCCCACTTCAGCGGTGCCGCGCTCGCCCGCGACGCCCAGGATGCTGCCCGCACGGGCCGGTCGGACGAGCTCGCCGCCCGGCTCGAGAGCGCGGGACGGCTCACGGCCGCCGATGTGGCGGCCGCCGCTGCCGCCGGGGACGCCACTTCGCTCGACCTCATCCGCGAGGGCGGCAACCGCGTCGGCCAGGTCATCGCCGGACTCGTCAGCTTCTTCAACCCCGGACTCGTGGTGATCGGCGGCGGGGTGACCGGCCTCGGCCACACGCTGCTGGCGAGCGTACGCACCCAGGTCTACCGCCAGTCGCTGCCACTGGCGACCGGCAATCTCCCCATCGTCCTCGGCGAGTTGGGACCCGCCGCCGGAGTGATCGGCGCGGCCCGGCTCATCAGCGACCACGTGTTCTCGCCGGCCTGATCGACCAGGCCGACACGTACGACCCGCAGGACCCGCTCGTACGACCCGCAGAACCCGCACGTACACCTGGAAACGCCCTGCCCGCTCACCGGCCGCACCCGCCGAGGGGATTTGTCATGGCACCAGAACCACCCCTGCTCACCATGTCCGGCATCACCAAGTCGTTCCCCGGCGTGCGCGCGCTCGACGGCGTGGACCTGGAGGTTCAGGCCGGCGAAGTCCACTGCCTCCTCGGCCAGAACGGCGCCGGCAAATCCACCCTGATCAAGGTGCTCGCCGGGGCCCATCAGCCCGACACCGGAGAGATCACCTGGCGCGGCGACCCGGTCCTGCTCAAGTCGCCCATCGCAGCGATGCGGCTCGGCATCGCCACCATCTACCAGGAGCTCGACCTCGTCGAAGGGCTGTCCGTCGCCGAGAACGTCTTCCTCGGACACGAGCCGACCTCCGCCGGTTTCGTCGTACGAGGCAGACAGGCACGAGCCGCAACCGCCCAGATACTCAAGCGACTCGGGCACCCCGAGATCGACCCGGCCCGCCGGGTCGGCGACCTGTCCGCGGCCCAGCAGCAGATCGTGTCCATGGCCCGCGCGCTCTCCCACGAGGTACGCCTCATCGTGATGGACGAGCCCTCCGCCGCCCTCGACCCCGACGAGGTCGACAACCTCTTCCGTATCGTCGGCGATCTGACCGCCGACGGCGTCGCCGTCGTCTACATCTCCCACCGCCTTGAGGAGATCCGTCGCATCGGTGACCGGGTGACCGTGCTCAAGGACGGCCGGGCGGTCGCGGTCGGCCTGCCCGCACGGGACACTCCCACGCGCGACATCGTTGCCATGATGACCGGACGGAACGTCGAGTACGTCTTCCCCAAGCGCCCGGAGTACCCGGACACCGCACGTGCGGCGGACCGGGAACCGGTCCTGCGGGTCGAAAGGCTCGCCAGGAAAGGGGAGTTCGCCCCCGTCGACCTGGAACTGCGGCCCGGCGAGATCGTCGGGCTCGCCGGACTCGTCGGCTCAGGACGCTCCGAGATCCTGGAGACGATCTACGGTGCCCGTCGGCCCAGCGCCGGACGTGTCCTCGTCGACGGCAGCCCGCTGCGCCCCGGCAGCGTCCGCTCGGCCGTCCGCGCCGGAATCGGCCTCGCTCCGGAGGAGCGCAAGGCCCAGGGCCTGTTGATGCCCGAGTCCGTCACCCGCAATGTCTCCGTCTCCTCGCTGTCCCGCTTCTCCCGCGGCGGCTGGCTCGACCGCAAGGGGGAGCGGGCGGCCGCACAGCAGGCGACCAGGGAACTCTCCCTGCGCCCCGACAACCCCGACGCCCGTGTTCGCACCCTCTCCGGCGGCAACCAGCAAAAGGCCGTACTCGCCCGCTGGCTGCTGCGCGGCTGCCGGGTGCTGCTGCTCGACGAACCCACGCGCGGCGTCGACGTCGGCGCGCGCGCCGAGCTGTACGCGGTGATCCGCAGGCTGGCCGACGAAGGCCTCGCCGTACTGCTCGTATCCAGCGAAGTGCCCGAAGTACTGGGCCTCGCCGACCGGGTGCTCGTTATGCGCGAGGGCAGCGTCGTGCACACGGCCGACGCCCGGGAGCTCGACGAGCACCGTGTACTCGACCTTGTGATGGAAGGGAGCCCGACGGCATGACGCAGCCAGCCTCTCCGGCGCAGCAGGACGCGCCGATACCCACCGCCAAATCGCGGCCGGACACGGGTGCTTGGCGTCGCCCGCTCGGACTGCGCGCCGATGTCCGCAATCTCTCGCTGCTCGGCGTCCTCGCCGTACTGGTGGTGGTCGGCGGCATCACCAAACCCGACGAGTTCCTGGCCACCAGCAATCTTCAGCTCGTCCTCACCCAGGCGTCCATCATCGGTGTCGTCACCGTCGGCATGACCTTTGTGATCACCAGCGGCGGCATCGATCTGTCGGTCGGCGCGATTGTGGCGCTCGCCTCCGTGTGGGCGACAACGGTGGCAACGCAGGAGTACGGCTTCGCGGGCATTCTCTTCACCGCAGTGATCGTCGGGTTGAGCTGCGGCTTTGTGAACGGTCTGCTCATCGCGTACGGCGGGATGGTGCCGTTCATCGCGACCCTCGCCATGCTCGCAGCGGCCCGCGGCCTCGCCCTGCAGATCACCGGCGGCAAGACCCAGATGGTCACCGTGAACCCGGTGCTCGACCTCGGCATCAAGGACGCGTACATCCTCGGCATCCCGCCGCTGGTACTGGTCTTCGCCTCGGTGACCGTCATCGGCTGGCTGCTGCTGAACCGTACGACCTTCGGGCGGCGGACGGTCGCGGTCGGCGGCAACGCGGAAGCCGCCCGCCTCGCCGGTATCGACGTACGCAGGCAGCGGCTCCATCTGTATCTGCTCTCCGGCCTGTGCTGCGGAATCGCCGCCTTCATGCTGATCGTGCTGGCCGGCTCGGGCCAGAACACCAACGGCAACCTCTACGAACTCGACGCCATCGCCGCGGCCATCATCGGCGGCACGCTGCTGAGCGGGGGCCGGGGCACCATCGTCGGCTCGGTGCTCGGCGTCCTCGTCTTCACCACGATCACCAATATCTTCGCCCTCAACAACCTGGAGAGCGCGGTCCAGCAGATCGCCAAGGGCGCGATCATCGTCGCCGCGGTTCTGGTCCAGCACCGCACCCTCCGCGGCGGCGAAGCCTGACGCTGCCGTCCTGTCCAACTTCCCCCATCACTCGCACCCGCCCAGCCGAAGGGTTGATCCGCCATGCCAGAAATCCCAGCCACCAGCCGCAGAGGACTGCTCTTCGGCACCGCCGCCGTCTCCGCCGGCGCGCTGCTGACCGCGTGCACCAGCAACGAGCCCAAGAAGTCCGAGACGGCCGCAAACAACGCCGCGGCCGCCGACGACAAGCCCGGCAAGGCCGTCACCATCGGCTTCGCCGGACCGCAGGCGGACCACGGCTGGCTCAACGCCATCAACGAGAACGCCAAGTTGCGCGCCAAGAAGTACTCCGAGGTGACCCTGGAGATCACCGAGGGCTCGAACGACACCGCCGCCCAGATCGGCCAGGTCCAGACACTGATCAACAAGAAGGTCGACGTCCTCGTCATCCTGCCCGCCGACGGCAAGGCCCTGACCCAGGTCGGCCTGCAGGCCATGAAGGCGGGCATCCCCGTCATCAATCTGGACCGCATCTTCGCCTCCCCGCAGGCGTACCGCTGCTGGATCGGCGGCGACAACTACGGCATGGGGCTCAACGCCGGCCGCTACATCGGCGAGCAGCTCAAGGACAAGCCGGGCGCCAAGGTCATCGAGCTGGCCGGGATGGACAACCTGGAGCTGACCAAGCAGCGCACGCAGGGCTTCGACGACGCCCTGAAGAACTACCCCAACATCAAGAAGGTGGCCCGCCAGGCCGCCGACTTCACCGTCGAGTCCGGCCAGGCCAGGATGGCCCAGCTCCTGCAGGCACAGAGCCGGTTCGACGCGCTGTGGAACCACGACGACGACCAGGGCGTGGGCGCGCTGCGCGCCATCGCCCAGGCCGGCCGCAAGGACTTCCTGATGGTCGGCGGCGCCGGCGCCAAGTCCGCGATGGACGCCATCAAGGCCGACAACAGCGTCCTGAAGGCCACCGTCCTGTATCCGCCGACGATGGCCGCCTCCGCCATCGACCTCGCCCGCGCGCTGGGCCAGGCCAAGGGGGTGAGTGGACTGTCCGAGCTGGAGATCCCCGCCTCGATCACCCTCTACTCCGCCGTCGTGACCAAGGACAACGTGGACGAGTACCTGCCCACCGGCTTCAGCTGACCGGCGCGCCCGCCCCCACCGAGCAACCCGACGAGGAGGAATCCGTATGGAACAGAGGGACAGTGAGGCCGCTCGGCCGACCCTGGGCGTAGGCATGGTCGGTTACGCGTTCATGGGCGCCGCCCACTCACAGGGGTGGCGCACCGTGGGGCGCGTCTTCGACCTGCCACTGCGGCCGGTCCTCGCAGCGATCGGCGGCCGGGACGCGGCAGCAGTGCGGGCCGCGGCCGACAGACACGGCTGGGCGGCGGCGGAGACCGACTGGCGCGACCTCGTGACCCGCGACGATGTGCAGCTGGTCGACATCTGCACACCGGGGGACAGCCATGCGGAGATCGCCGTCGCGGCGCTGGCGGCGGGCAAGCACGTGCTGTGCGAGAAGCCGCTGGCCAACTCCGTCGCCGAGGCCGAGGTGATGGCGGCCGCGGCCGAACGGGCAAAGGCCAACGGTCAGTTGGCGATGGTCGGCTTCAACTACCGGCGCGTGCCCGCGATCGCGTACGCGCGCCGGCTGATCGCCGACGGCAGGCTCGGCGCCCTGCGGCACGTACGCCTGGCCTATCTGCAGGACTGGCTGGTCGACCCCGACTTCCCGCTCACCTGGCGGCTCAGGCGCGAGCACGCGGGCTCGGGGGCGCTGGGCGATCTGGGCGCGCACATCGTGGACCTCGCGCAGTATCTGGCGGGGGAGCCGCTGGTCGGGGTGTCGGCGCTGTCGGAGACCTTCGTACGGGAGCGCCCGCTGCTCGCCGGGGCCTCGGCCGGTCTCACTGCGTCGGGCGGCGCCGAGCGCGGTCAGGTCACCGTCGACGACGCGGCCCTGTTCACCGGGCGCCTCGCATCGGGGGCGCTCGCCTCCTTCGAGGCCACCAGGATGGCGTCGGGCCGCAAGAACGCCCTGCGGCTCGAACTCAACGGCGAGCTCGGGTCGCTGGCCTTCGACCTGGAGCGGCTGAACGAGCTCTCCTTCCACGACCACACCGAACCCGCGGCCTCCTCCGGCTTCCGGCGGATCCTGATCACCGAGGCGGAGCATCCGTATCTGGAGGCCTGGTGGCCGCCCGGCCACGCGCTCGGCTACGAGCACACCTTCGCCCACCAGGCCCGCGATCTGGTCCACGCGATCGCCGCGGGTACCGACCCCGCCCCGTCGTTCGCGGACGGGCTGCAGGTGCAGCGGGTGCTCGCCGCGGTGGAGGAGAGCGCCGAGAAGAACGCCGTCTACACCCCCGTAATCCCCGAGCGGACATCCGTACAGACACCCGTACAGACACCCGTACAGACATCCGTGCAGGCACAGGCTTAGGAGGTCCCCATGCCACGTCCGTTCACGCTCTTCACCGGCCAGTGGGCCGATCTGCCACTGGAGGAGGTCTGCAGGCTGGCCCGGGACTTCGGCTACGACGGCCTTGAACTCGCCTGCTGGGGCGATCACTTCGAGGTCGACAAGGCGCTCGCCGACCCTTCCTACCTCGACGGGCGGCATGCGCTGCTCGAGAAGTACGGTCTCAAGTGCTGGGCGATCTCCAACCATCTGGTCGGCCAGGCCGTCTGCGACAACCCCATCGACGAACGGCATCAGGGCATCCTGCCCGCCCGGATCTGGGGCGACGGTGAGCCCGAAGGCGTACGGCAGCGGGCCGCCGCCGAGCTGGCGGACACCGCGCGGGCCGCTGCCGCCTTCGGGGTGCGTACCGTCATCGGTTTCACGGGCTCCTCGATCTGGCATCTGGTGGCGATGTTCCCGCCGGTGCCGGAGCGGATGATCGAGCGTGGATACGAGGACTTCGCCGAGCGCTGGAACCCGGTCCTGGACGTCTTCGACGCGGAGGGCGTGCGCTTCGCCCACGAGGTGCACCCCAGCGAGATCGCGTACGACTACTGGACAACTCACCGCGCTCTGGAGGCGGTTGGTCACCGTCCCGCTTTCGGGCTCAACTTCGACCCGAGCCACTTCGTCTGGCAGGACCTGGACCCGGTCGGCTTTCTGTACGACTTCCGGGACCGGATCTACCACGTGGACTGCAAGGAGGCACGCAAGCGCCTCGACGGCCGCAACGGGCGGCTCGGCTCGCATCTGTCGTGGGGCGACCCGCGGCGCGGCTGGGACTTCGTGTCGGCCGGACACGGTGACGTCCCCTGGGAGGACGTATTCCGGATGCTGCGCTCGATCGGTTACGACGGTCCGATCTCGGTGGAGTGGGAGGACGCCGGAATGGATCGACTGATGGGCGCACCGGAAGCGCTTGCTGACCTGAAGCGGTTTGATTTCGACCCACCATCCGCCTCCTTCGATGCGGCCTTCGGGGGCGGCGACTAGTCCTTCGAAGCCCATCGACGCAGGTCTACGCCCGGCGGCGGATCCGCCGCCGGGCGGTCAAGTGTGCCCACAAGGGTCTTTGTCCTGCCGTGGGAAAAAGTTCAACTTGCCTATTGCACAAGGGCTTTCGGTCCCGGACGAACCCGACTACCGTCCCGTGAGGTGTACAGGACATAGGTGGTCCCCGGTGTGACGGCGCACTCCGGTTCCACGCTCGGCCCGCCCGGCGACTGAGGGCACCACACACTCCGCCCGTTCGACCGGCCATCCCGGAGGACATTCGTGCACTGGAAAAAGCACAGCTCGCGCAAGGCACTCGCACTGCTCGCCGGCAGCCTTCTCGCCGCCGGCTCGCTCGCCCTCACCGCGCCGCAGACGGCGCTCGCCGCCGACCCCGGACCCGCCGCGGCCGCCGAGGAATTCCAGCAGGTCACCCTCGCCAAGGGCGGTGAGGAGACCGGCGAACCGATGTCGCTGGCCGTACTGCCCGACCGCAGCGTGCTGCACACCTCCCGCAACGGCGAGCTCCGGATGACCGACAGCGCCGGCAACACCCGCGTCGTCGGCACCATCCCCGTCTACTCGCACGACGAGGAAGGCCTCCAAGGCATCGGCCTCGACCCGAAGTTCAGCACGAACCGCTTCATCTACCTCTACTACGCGCCCCCGCTGAGCACCCCCGCGGGCGACGCGCCGAACGAGGGCACCCCCGCGGACTTCGCGAAGTTCGACGGCGTCAACCGGCTCTCGCGCTTCGCCCTCAAGGCAGACGGCACGCTCGACAACGCCAGCGAGAAGAAGATCATCGACATCCCGGCGAGCCGCGGGATCTGCTGCCACGTCGGCGGCGACATCGACTTCGACGCGCAGGGCAACCTGTATCTGTCGACCGGCGACGACTCCAACCCCTTCGCCTCCGACGGATACACCCCCATCGACGAGCGGCCGGGACGCAACCCCGCGTACGACGCCCGCCGCACCTCCGGCAACACCAACGATCTGCGCGGCAAGCTGCTGAGGATCAAGGTCAACGACGACGCGACCTACTCCATACCCGACGGCAACCTCTTCGCGCCCGGGACTGCCAAGACCCGGCCCGAGATCTACGCCATGGGCTTCCGCAACCCCTTCCGGTTCAGCGTCGACAAGAAGACCGGCATCGTCTACCTCGGCGACTACGGGCCCGACGCAGGCGCGGCCGACCCGAAGCGCGGCCCCGCCGGACAGGTCGAGTTCGCCCGGATCACCAAGCCCGGCAACTTCGGCTGGCCCTTCTGCACCGGCAAGAACGACCCGTACGTCGACTACGACTTCGCGACCAAGACGTCCGGAGCGACCTTCGACTGCGCGGCCCCCAAGAACGAGTCGCCGTACAACACCGGCCTCGTCGACCTGCCGCCCGCCCAGCCGGCCTGGATCCCGTACGACGGCGGCTCCCTGCCGGAGTTCGGCACCGGCTCCGAGTCCCCGATGGGCGGACCGGTCTACCGCTACGACGCGGCCTCCACATCCCCGGTGAAGTTCCCCGAGAGCTACGACGGAGACTTCTTCGCGGGTGAGTTCGGCCGCCGCTGGATCAAGCGGATCGAGCAGGGCGAGGACGGCGCGGTCCAGTCCATCAACCCCGTTCCGTGGACCGGAACCCAGATCATGGACATGGCCTTCGGCCCCGACGGCGCGCTGTACGTACTTGACTACGGCACCGCCTGGTTCGGCGGCGACGAGAACTCCGGTCTGTACCGCATCGAGAACGCCACCGGCGGACGCTCCCCGGTCGCCGAGGCCGCCGCGAACAAGACGTCCGGCACGGCACCGCTGCGCGTCGCGTTCTCCTCGGCCAGCACATCCGACGCCGACGGCGACGCCCTCAGCTACGCCTGGGACTTCGGCGACGGCGGCACGTCCACCGCGGCCAACTCCACGTACACGTACAAGAAGAACGGCACCTACACGGCGACCCTCACCGCCAAGGACCCCAGCGGCCGGACCGGCTCCGCCAGTGTGCATGTCGTCGTCGGCAACACCGCACCCAAGGTGACCCTCGAACTCCCCGCGGAGGGCGCCCTGTTCAGCTTCGGTGACGAGATCCCCTTCAAGGTCAAGGTCACCGATCCCGAGGACGGCGCCGGCGGGCCCATCGACTGCGCCAAGGTGAAGGTGAGGTACATCCTCGGTCACGACAGCCACGGCCACCCCGTGACCACGGCCAACGGCTGCACCGGCACCATCAAGACCTCCGCCGACGGAGGCCACGACCCGAACGCGAATATCTTCGGAGTCTTCGACGCCGAGTACACCGACGGCGGAGGCGGCGGCCAGGCCCCCCTCACCAGCCACGACCAGGCACAGCTTCAGCCGCGCCACCGGCAGGCCGAGCACTTCTCCCACTCCCTGGGCATCAAGACCTACGACAAGGCCGCCGCGCACGGCGGCAAGACGGTCGGCGACATCAACAACGGTGACTGGATCTCCTTCACGCCGTACAACCTGACCGGATCGACCAAGCTCACCGCCCGCATCTCCTCCGGCGGAGCCGGCGGCTTCCTGGAGGTACGCACCGGATCGGCGACCGGGAACCTGCTGGGGTCCGCCCCGGTGCCCGTCACCGGCAGCTGGGAGACCTTCCAGGACATCGACATACCGCTGCGGTCCGTGCCCACCAGGACCACCGAACTGTTCCTGGTCTTCAAGGGCGGCGACGGAGCGCTCTACGACGTCGACGACTTCGAGCTCTCCAACACACCCGTCGACCGCACCGCCAAGAGAGTCCTGGTCTTCTCCAAGACCGCCGGGTTCCGCCACGACTCCATCCCGGCAGGCATCGCCGCACTGCAGGAACTGGGCAAGACCAGCAACATCACGGTCGACGCCACCGAGGAGGCGGCTCAGTTCACCACCAGCAACCTGGCCCGCTACGACGCCGTCGTCTTCCTGTCCACCACCGGTGACGTGCTGAACGCCGACCAGCAGAAGGCGTTCGAGAACTATGTCTCCACCGGCGGCGGCTACATGGGTGTGCACGCCGCGGCCGACACCGAGTACGACTGGGCCTTCTACGGCGGGCTCGTCGGCGCGTACTTCGCCTCGCACCCGCAGATCCAGCCCGCGACCGTACGGGTCGAGGACCACACCCACCCCTCGACCGCGCACCTGGACGACGCCTGGGAGCGCACCGACGAGTGGTACAACTACCGCACCAATCCCCGAGGTCAGGCCCGGGTGCTGGCCAGCCTGGACGAAACCACCTATCAGGGCGGCACGATGAAGGGCGACCACCCGATCGCCTGGTGCCAGACCTACCAGGGCGGCCGGGCCTTCTACACCGGCGGGGGCCACACCAAGGAGTCGTACGCCGAGCCGGCTTTCCGCGGGCACCTGCTGGGCGGGCTGCGCTATGCCACAGGTCAGGTCAACGCCGACTGCAGGCCCCGGGCCGGATACCGGCCGATCTTCAACGGCAGCACCCTGGACGGCTGGAAGCAGGCCGGACCCGGAAAGTTCAACGTCGTCGACGGCGAACTGCGCACCGAGGGCGGCATGGGCATGCTCTGGTACCAGGCCAAGGAGCTGAAGTCGTACTCGCTCAAGCTCGACTGGAAGCTGGACGGCGACGACAACTCCGGTGTCTTCGTGGGCTTCCCGGCCTCCGACGACCCCTGGTCGGCGGTGAACAACGGCTACGAGGTGCAGATCGACGCGACCGACGCACCCGACCGGACCACGGGCGCCGTCTACGGCTTCAAATCGGCGGACCTCAAGGCCCGTGACCGCGCGCTGCGGCCGCCCGGTCAGTGGAACAGCTACGAGATCCGGGTGCAGGGCGAACGTCTGCAGATTTTCCTCAACGGCGTGAAGATCAACGACTTCACCAACAGCGACCCGGTGCGCAGCCTGAAGGACGGCCACATCGGCATCCAGAACCACGGTGCCGACGACCAGGTGTCCTTCCGCAACATCCAACTCAGGGAGCTGCCCTCCTAGGTCGGACAGGGCCTGAGCGCCCCCCAGTCGGCGGCGGGCGGGGAGGCGCCGTACCCCCCGTCCGCCGTCCTCCACCACACCGAATGGCAGGGAGGCAGCCCGTGTCCGCTTCAAGAAACGTCGGGGTCTGGTTCGTCGGAGCGCGTGGGTCCGTGGCCACCACGGCCGTCGCCGGGTGCGCGGCGGTGACCGCAGGACTGCATACCCCGAACGGCATGGTGGCAGAGACCGCGCCGTTCGCCGGATCGGGGCTGCCCGCCCTGTCGTCGCTGGTCTTCGGCGGTCACGACACCGCGCACTGCCCGCTGCCCAAGCGGGCCGAGGAACTCACCGCGGCCGGGGTCCTTCCGCACGGCCTCGCGGCCGCCGTACGCGGCGAACTCGCCGCCGCCGACGAGGAGATACGTCCCGGCGGCCCGCAGAGCGGTGACATCCGCACCGACCGCGAACTGATCGCCGCCTTCGAGGCGGACATACGCGACTTCCGGGAACGGTACGAGCTCGCCCGGGTGGTCGTCGTCAACGTCTCCTCCACCGAGCCGCTGCCCGAACCGGACGCTACACGGCTGCCGCCCAGCTCGCTCTACGCCTCCGCCGCGCTGCGGGCCGGCAGCCCCTTCGTCAATTTCACCCCCTCCACCGGGCTGCGCACCGCGGCCCTCACCGACGCCGCCGCGGCCAGTGGACTTCCCCACGCGGGCCGCGACGGCAAGACCGGCCAGACGCTGCTCCGTTCCGTACTCGCCCCGATGTTCGTGCAACGCGCCCTGTCCGTACGGGCATGGTCGGGCACCAACCTGCTGGGCGGCGGGGACGGAGCGGCGCTGGCCGACCCGGGCGCAGCGGCCGCGAAGAACGCCGGCAAGGAACGTGTCCTGGCCGACACGCTGGGCCACACCCCGGAAGGGGAGGTCCACATCGACGACGTACCGGCGCTCGGCGACTGGAAGACCGCCTGGGACCACATCGCCTTCGAGGGCTTCCTCGGCTCGCGGATGATCCTCCAGACGATCTGGCAGGGCTGCGACTCGGCGCTCGCGGCCCCACTGGTCCTGGACCTGGCGAGACTGGTGGCCCGCGCCCACGAGGCGGGCCTTTCGGGGCCGCTGCCGGAACTCGGCTTCTACTTCAAGGACCCGGACGGCGGCCCGGCAGGGCTCTCGGAGCAGTTCGAGGCGCTGCTGTCGTTCGCCGGGCGACTGCGGGAGGCCCGGTGACCGTGCGGGCATGGGCGGAACTGCTACGCGTGTCGGCCCTGTTCAGCGTCCCGGGCGACGCCCTCGCGGGCGCGGCCGCTCTGGGTGCGCGCCCCAACCGTGGCACGGCGCTCGCGGTCGGCGCTTCCCTGTGCCTGTACGGGGCGGGCATGGCCCTCAACGACTGGGCCGACCGCGATGAGGACGCCGCGGACCGCCCCCACCGCCCGATTCCCTCGGGCCGCATCAGCCCCCCGGCGGCCCTCGCTGCCGCGGGCGCACTGACGGCAGCGGGCCTGGCCCTCGCGGCCCGCGCCGGCCGCCCGGCTCTGAGGGTGGGCAGTGCGCTCGGGGCGACGGTCTGGTCCTACGACCTCCACTTCAAACACACGGTGGCCGGCCCAGCGGCGATGTCGGCGGCCAGGGGTTTGGACCTGATGCTGGGGGCGGTTGCGACGGGCGGGGTCCGGCCCGGCGGGGCGGCGAGTGGGGGTGTGGTGCCGGGCGCGGGCGCGCGGGGCCTGCGGTCCGACGGGGCGGCGGGCGTCGGCGTCGTCGCCGCCGCGTTGCCGTCGGCCGTCGTGCTGGCGGCGCACACCTACGCCGTCACCGTCGTATCCCGCCACGAGGCGCAGGGCGGCTCAACGGCCGCGCCCCTCGCCGCACTCGCGGCGACACTCGGCCTCGGTGCCCTCGCGTCCCGCACCCCACGTCCCGTCTTCGCGCCGCGAAGCGTGCGAGCCGAGCTGCGGGGCGTGCCCGCGCTCCCGTCCCCGGCCCGGGGATCTGCGGGCCTGCCTCTCACCCCCGCCCGCCTCCTCGCCGCCACATACATCCGCACCGCCGCCAAACCCCTCCTCCACGCCGCCCTCAATCCGTCTCCTCCCCTCACCCAGCGCGCCGTCGGCGGCGGCATCCGGGCCATGATCCCGCTCCAGGCCGCCCTCGCCGCCCGCACCGGCGCCGGTGCCACCGCCCTCGCGGTGATGGGACTCGTCCCGCTCGCCCGCAAGCTCGCACGGAAGGTGAGCCCCACATGAGCCCAGCACCCCATCTCCGCCTCGGCTACGGCACCAACGGCCTCACCGACCTCCGGCTCACCGACGCCCTGGCCCTCCTCGCCGACCTCGGCTACGACGGCGTCGGACTGACCCTCGACCATATGCACCTCGACCCGCTCGCCCCCGACCTCGCCGCCCGCACCCGCCAAGTCGGTGCGAAACTTGGCGAGTTGGGCCTCGGAGTCACCATCGAGACCGGCGCTCGCTATGTCCTCGACCCGCGCCGCAAGCACGGCCCGTCCCTCATCGACCCGGACCCCGCCGGCCGCGCCGCCCGTACCGCCCTGCTGACCACCGCGGTACGGGTCGCCGCCGACCTCGGAGCCCACGCCGTGCACTGCTTCAGCGGCATCGCCCCCGCGGACACCGCCCCCGACACTGCCTGGAAACGGCTCGAAGAGTCCCTCACCCCCGTCCTGGACGCCGCAGCCGACGCCTGCATACCCCTCGCCATCGAACCCGAGCCCGGACACCTCCTCGCCTCCCTCGCCGACTTCCACCACCTCCGCGGCATCCTCGGCGACCCGGAACCCCTTGGGCTCACCCTCGACATCGGCCACTGCCAGTGCCTGGAGTCCGCGCCGCCCGCCGACTGTGTGCGCGACGCCGCCCCCTGGCTGCGCCACGTCCAGATCGAGGACATGCGCCGCGGCGTCCATGAACACCTCCCCTTCGGCCAGGGCGAGATCGACTTCCCGCCCGTGCTCGAAGCCCTCGCCGCCACCGGCTACCAGGGCCTGACCGTCGTCGAACTGCCCCGCCACTCCCACGCAGGCCCCGAACTCGCCCGCGCCTCCATCCAGTTTCTCCGGGCGCAGGCCCCCACTGAGGGGAGCACCGGCATGGTGACGCCGACCCGCGAGGAACTGGACGCCCAGCTCCCCGACGCCGCCCGCACCTGGCTCGCCGCAGCCCTGACCGAGGCCGCTCACGCCGCCGACGCACCCCGGATGAACCCGTCGCCGTACGCGGCACACACCTGGGAGCTGCGATTCGCCTCCGCGGGTCGCAACTGCGGCCAGAAACATGCCGACTCCGTACGCACCCTGCTCCTCGTCGCGGCCCGAGCTGACCTGGACACCCTCACCCGCCTCTACCGGCAGGGCGCCGCCGCCGAACGCCGTGCCGTACTCCTCGCCCTGCACCTCCTGGTCGACAGTCCCGCCGTCCTGCCTCTCGTCGAGGACGCCCTGCGCACCAACGACACCCGGCTGGTCGCTGCGGCCGTCGGCCCGTACGCCGCAGCACACCTCGACCCGCACTCCTGGCGGCACGCCGTCCTCAAGTGCCTGTTCACCTCAGTGCCCGTCGACGCCGTCGCCGATCTGGAGCGCCGCGCCGCGGGCGACGCCGAGCTGGCCAGGATGCTCGCCGACTACGCCGCCGAGCGCACCGCCGCCGGCCGCGAGGTGCCCCCCGATCTCAACCGCGTACTGACCCTGACCGGCGAGCAGCCCGAGCAGCCCGAGCAGTCCGAGCAGTGTGACGAGCCCGAGGAGTCCTGATGCGCATCTTCGACCCCCACATCCATATGACCTCCCGCACCACCGACGACTATCAGGCGATGTACGACGCCGGTGTCCGTGCCCTCGTCGAACCGTCCTTCTGGCTCGGCCAGCCCCGCACCTCGCCCGCCAGCTTCTTCGACTACTTCGACGCCCTGCTCGGCTGGGAGCCGTTCCGCGCCTCCCAGTACGGCATCGCCCACCACTGCACGCTCGCCCTCAACCCCAAAGAGGCGAACGACCCCCGCTGCACCCCTGTCCTGGACGCCCTGCCCCACTATCTCGAGAAGGACTCCGTCGTCGCCGTCGGCGAGATCGGCTACGACTCGATGACCCCCGCCGAGGACACCGCGCTGGCCGCCCAGCTCCAGCTCGCCGCCGACCACGGTCTGCCCGCCCTCGTCCACACCCCGCACCGCGACAAGCTCGCGGGCCTGCGTCGCACCGTCGACGTCATCCGCGAATCCGCCCTGCCCACGGACCGCGTGCTGCTCGACCACCTCAATGAGACGACCGTAAAGCACGCCACTGACAGCGGCTGCTGGCTCGGCTTCTCCATCTATCCGGACACCAAGATGGACGAGGACCGCATGGTTGCCGTCCTGAAGACCTACGGAACCGAGAAGGTGCTGGTCAACTCGGCCGCGGACTGGGGCAGGAGCGATCCGCTGAAGACCCGCAAGGTCGGCGACGCCATGCTTGTCGCAGGCTTCACCGAGGACGACGTGGACCAGGTCCTGTGGCGCAACCCCGTCGCCTTCTACGGCCTGAGCGGCCGCCTCCAGCTCGACAACCCCGAGCCGGAGTCCCTGCACGAGGGCAACTCCATCCTGCGCGGCGGGGAATGAGGAGGCAGACGCATGCGCTTCCGCCACACCGATGGCTCCACCGTCCACCTCTCGTACTGCACCAACGTCCATCCCGCGGAGGCGCTCGACGGCGTACTGGCCCAACTGCGCGACCACTGCGAACCGGTACGCAAACGCCTCGGCCGCGACCGCCTCGGCATCGGCCTCTGGCTCGCCAAGGACGCGGCCCACGCCCTGATCACCGACCCGGCGGCACTGCGCGGACTGCGCGCCGAACTCGACCGCCGCGGCCTGGAGGCCGTCACTCTCAACGGCTTCCCCTACGAGGGATTCGGCGCCGAACAGGTCAAGTACCGTGTCTACAAGCCGGACTGGACCGACCCGGAACGGCTCGCCCACACCACCGACCTGGCCCGCCTCCTCGCCGCCCTCCTCCCCGACGACGTCACCGACGGCACGGTCTCGACCCTCCCGCTGGCCTGGCGCACCCCCTTCGGCGATGCGGCGGCCGAGGCCGCGCACAGTGCACTGGCCACCCTCGCCGAGCGCCTGGACGCTCTGGAGGAGTTGACCGGCAAGTCGATACGCATCGGCCTGGAGCCGGAGCCCGGTTGCATCGTCGAGACAACCGCGGATTCGATACGTCCCCTCAGCGCGATCGCATCGCGGCGCATCGGCATCTGCATCGACACCTGCCATCTCGCAACCTCCTTCGAAGATCCGCAGGCCGCCCTGGCGGCGCTCACCGCGGCGGGCATCACCATCCCCAAGGCGCAGCTGTCCGCCGCGCTCCACGCCGAAGAACCACACCTCCCAGAAGTACGGGCGGCGTTAGCCGCCTTCGCCGAACCTCGTTTTCTGCATCAGACCCGCACCCTTACCGCGGCCGGTCTGCGCGGCACCGACGATCTCGACGAAGCACTCACGGGCGAAACGCTGCCCGAGGCCGCACCGTGGCGTGCCCACTTCCACGTCCCGCTGCACGCCCCGCCCGCTCCACCGCTCACCTCCACCCTCCCCGTACTGAAGGACACGCTGACCCGGCTCGTCGGCGGCCCGGACCCGCTCACCCGCCACTTCGAGGTCGAGACCTACACCTGGCAGGCCCTCCCGCCCGAGCTGCGCCCCCGCAACCGCACCCAGCTCGCCGACGGCATCGCCGCCGAACTCGCCCTCGCCCGCGACCTGTTGACCGACCTCGGCCTGAAGGAACTGCCGTGACAGACGCCGCACAGACCACGCCGACGCCGCTTCTGGTCCTGGACGTCGTCGGTCTCGCCCCCCAGCTCCTGGACCACATGCCGCACCTCAAAGCCCTCGCGGCCTCCGGCTCCCAAGCCCCCCTCTCCACCGTGCTGCCCGCCGTCACCTGTGCCGCCCAGTCCACCTTCCTGACCGGCGCCCTGCCGGCCGAGCACGGCATCGTCGGCAACGGCTGGTACTTCCGCGAGCTCGGCGAGGTCCTGCTGTGGCGCCAGCACAACGGTCTCGTCGGCGGGGACAAACTCTGGGCCGCCGCCCGCCGCGCCCACCCCGGCTACACGGTCGCCAATATCTGCTGGTGGTACGCCATGGGCGCGGACACCGACATCACCATCACCCCTCGCCCCGTCTACTACGCCGACGGCCGCAAGGAACCTGACTGCTACACCCGGCCCCCGGCCCTGCACGACGAACTCACCCAGCAATTCGGCACCTTCCCCCTCTTCCACTTCTGGGGGCCCGGCGCCGACCTCGTCTCCAGCCAGTGGATCACCGACGCCACCCGCCACATCCTGCGCACCCGCCACCCCGACCTGACCCTGTGCTACCTCCCGCATCTCGACTACGACCTGCAGCGTTACGGCCCCGACGACCCCCGCTCGTACCAGGCGGCCGCCGACCTCGACGCCGTCATGGCTCCCCTTCTAGACGACGCGAAGCAGGAAGGCCGCACGGTCGTCGCCCTGTCCGAGTACGGCATCACCCGCGTCAGCCGCCCCGTCGACATCAACCGCGCCCTGCGCCGCGGCGGCCTGCTGGAAGTCCACACCCAGGACGGCATGGAGTACCTCGACCCGATGGCCTCACGGGCCTTCGCCGTCGCCGACCACCAGATCGCGCACATCTACGTGCGCCGCCCCGAAGACCTGCAAGCCACCCGGGAAGCCCTCGCCGACCTCCCCGGCATCGACCAGCTCCTCGACGACGAGGGCAAGAAGAGCCACGGCCTCGACCACCCCCGCTCCGGCGAACTCGTCGCAGTCGCCGAACCCGGCGCCTGGTTCACGTACTACTACTGGCTCGACGACGCCCGGGCCCCCGACTTCGCCCAGCTCGTCGAGATCCACCGCAAGCCCGGCTACGACCCGGCCGAGCTCTTCATGGATCCCCTCGACCCGTATGTACGCCTCAAGGCGGTCAAGGCGATCGCCCGCAAGAAGCTCGGCATGCGCTACCGCCTCGCGGTCGTGCCTCTCGATCCTTCACCTATTCGCGGCAGCCACGGCCGCCTCCCCACGAGCGACGACGAAAGCCCGCTCATCCTGTGCTCCACCCCCCGCGCCGTAAGCGGCCGCGTCGCGGCCACCGATGTGAAGTCCCTGCTGCTTCAACTCGCCGGTCTCCACTGAAGCAGACGCCACTGACAACCAGGCCAGGACGACCAGGCACTGACAACGAGGAGTCATCCACATGAGCCGCACGAGCAAGACCGACGACCCCGAACTGACCCACAGGCTCAGCAGACGCGGCATGCTCGGCGTCGCCGCGGGCGCGAGTGCCGCCGCAATCGTCGGCGCGGCGGCAGGCCCGGTCGCCGCCGCGTCCCCGACGACCGCCGCCGCCCCCGGCCGGGGCCGCCCCGTCCTTCCCCCCGGCCGTCTCGGCACACAGCTCTACTCCCTGCGCGACAAGGTCTCCACCCTCGGCTTCGCGAAGGTCTTCGCCGAGCTGGAGCGCTACGGCTACGACGAGATCGAGTACGCCGGGTACACCCAGGGTTCCGCAGGCCCCATCACCCTCGCCCAGCTGAAGCGGCTCGCACACGACCACGGCCTGCGCGGCATCGGCAGCCACGTCGGCTACTACTCCAGCGACCCGAACGCCTATACCTTCGCGCAGAACCTCGACAAGGTCCTCGACGACGCCCAGGCTCTCGGCCTCAAGCACATCGGCACCGCGTCCGGACCCTTCCGCTACGGCTCCACCGTCGACGCCTGGAAGCGTGCCGCCGAGGAGTTCAACACCTACGGAGCCGCGGCCCGCGCGCGGGGCATGAAGTTCTACCAGCACAACCACGCCGAGGAGTTCTCCTTCGCCACCGACCAGCCGAAGGTCCGCCTCTACGACGTCCTGCTCGCCGAGACCGATCCCGGTCTGGTCCATCTGGAAATGGACATCTACTGGGCGCACGTGGGCCAGTTCCGCTTCAGCAAGCGAGCCGACGGCACGCCCGCACCCTTCGACCCCCTGCGCTATGTGCTCGAGCAGCCCCACCGCTACCCGCTCTTCCACGTGAAGGACGGCGTCCATGACGAAGCCGCCCGCGACGGCTACCGGATGGTGGACGTCGGGGACGGCGACATCGACTACCAGCGCTTCATCTCCGCGGTGAACAAGACCCCCGGCGGCTACCGCAACCATCACTGGCAGACCGAACACGACAACCCCGTCGAGTCGTTCGCGTTCGCGCGGAAGTCCAGCGAGCACCTGCACTCGCTGCGCGAGACGGATTGCTAGTTCGCACGGCCTCGGCCCGCCGTAGACCGCCGCGTACACAGCCCCGTACACAGCTCGTTGACCGCCCGTCGGCGCACGCCGCCGACGGGCGTCTCGCGTGCTCGGGGTCGTGCGCGGCAGATCTTGCTACCGACCAGTAGAGGGAACGTTGCCTTCCGTACATCATGAGCCGCGAGCATGCCAAGACCCTTTCCGTCCGTTCGGGACCGAAAGGCTGCCCTGAACTGTTCCGAAACCCAGGAGAACCCCCCATGCATGCACGCAATTGGCGAATCCGGTCGGTGGCAGGCGTCGCCGCGCTGGCTTTCACCATGGCCACACCCGTGGCATCGGCAGCGTCACATCAGACGGCACAAACGGCACAGTCGAGCCGTGCCACTGCGCAGCTTCTGGATGTCGACTACGAGACGTGGCAGCGTGATGTGGCGGCCGTCGCCGCCGTCGCCCGCCCCTACATCGAGCAGCGAACCTCGAACGCGTCCGGCCAGAAGCTGGCGATCGTCCTGGACATCGACAACACCTCGCTCGAGACGGATTTCCACGGCTTCTGGAAGTACCCGACCCCCGCGGTCAAGCCGGTCCTCGACCTCGCCTGGTTCGCGGACTCCCGCGGCGTGGACGTCTTCTTCGTCACCGCACGCCCGGGCATCATCTACTCGCTCACTTCGTACAACCTGAAGAAGGTCGGATACCCGGTCTCCGGTCTGTACGTCCGGGATCTGCCCGACCTGTTCGACGAGGTCAGCGAGTACAAGACCGGCAAGCGCGCGGAGATCGAGGCGAACGGCCACACCATCATCGCCAACATCGGCAACAAGTCCAGTGACCTGGTGGGCGGTCACGCCGAGCGGACGTTCAAGCTGCCCGACTACGACGGCCAGTTGTCATGACACCGGGTGGCCGCGGCGCACCGGATTCCCGGCCGCCGCGGCCGCCCCTGGCTGTGCTCGATCCGGCCGAGGTCGACCGAAGTCCCTGACTCGGGACATTGCCGCCAAGCCCGGTCGCGTGGGACTCGTCTCCAAGTCGGGCACGCTCCCCTATCAACTGATGTACGAGCTGCGGGGGATAGGTTTCTCGTCCGCGTGACACCGAGGAGCGCGCCACGGCGTACGTCGCCGACCACAGCAGCAAGCCGAGTGCGTGCCACCCACTCACGGTCCCACCGTCCGGCCCCTCCCGCCCTCTTCCGAGCGGAGACCACCCTCATGGCGCTCACCCTCACCGCACCCACTCGCACCGCAGCCACTCTCACCCTCAAGCCGGGCACGGCTTGGCCCGACGCCTGGCAGCGCGCTCTCGCCGTCGCACCCGAGGCCTTCCGGGACGACCGCGTACTGAACCTCTGGTCGGCGAGCTGGCACGCCGACGGCAGCGCCCTGCCCGCCACCAGCCCGGTCGACGGAAGCCCGATCGCGGGCCCGCCGCGACTGGATGCCGCCACCGCCCAGCAGGCGGTACGTGCCTCGCTCGACCAGCACCGCGCCTGGCGGCAGGTACCCATCGACGAGCGCCGGGCCCGCGTCGCCGCCGCCCTCGACGCGCTGACCGAACACCGTGAACTGCTCGCCCTGTTGCTGGTCTGGGAGATCGGCAAGCCGTGGCGGCTCGCCCAGGCCGACGTCGACCGTGCGATCGACGGAGTGCGCTGGTACGTCGACGGAATCGAGCCGATGCTGGCGGGGCGCACCGCGCTGACCGGCCCGGTCTCCAACATCGCCAGCTGGAACTACCCGATGTCCGTCCTCGTCCACGCGATGCTTGTGCAGGCGTTGGCGGGCAACGCGGTCATCGCCAAGACCCCGACGGACGGCGGCGTCGCCTGCCTCACCCTCGCGAGCGCACTCGCGGCCCGCGAAGGCATCCCCATCACGCTCGTCAGCGGCAGCGGCGGCCAGCTCTCGGAAGCGCTCGTCCGCTCCCCGGAGATCGGCTGCGTCTCCTTCGTGGGCGGCCGCGACACCGGAGCCCGTATCGCCACCGCGGTCGCCGACCTCGGCAAGCGGCACATCCTGGAGCAGGAGGGCCTGAACACCTGGGGCATCTGGAACTACAGCGACTGGGACGCGCTGACCGGCGTGATTCCCAAGCTCTTCGACTACGGCAAGCAGCGGTGCACCGCGTACCCGCGTTTCGTGGTCCAGCGCGAACTGTTCGCCGACTTCCTCGCCGCCTATCTCCCCGCCGTACGCTCCATCCGCACCGGCCACCCGCTGGCGGTCGAGAACCCCTCCGACCCGCTGCCGGCCCTGGACTTCGGCCCGCTGATCAACGCGGCGAAGGCCAAGGAGCTGGGCGAGCAGGTCGCCGAGGCGATCGACCGGGGGGCCGTGCCCCTGCACCGGGGCACACTGGCCGACGGCCCGTTCCTGGCGGGCCAGGACACCTCGGCGTATCTGCCGCCAGTGACGCTGCTGGGGCCCCCGCCCTCCTCGCCGCTGCACCACGCGGAGCCGTTCGGCCCGGTCGACACGATCGTCCTGGTCGACACGGAGGCGGAGCTGCTCGCCGCGATGAACGCCTCCAACGGCGCGCTGGTCGCGACCCTTTCGACCGATGACCAGGAGACGTACGAGCGGCTGGCCCCGCAGATCCGTGCCTTCAAGACGGGCCACGGAAAGCCCCGTTCCCGGGGCGACCGCGACGAACTCTTCGGCGGCTTCGGGGCGTCCTGGCGGGGCGCCTTCGTCGGCGGCGAGCTGCTGGTCCGTGCCGTGACCGACGGTCCGGCGGGGGAGCGGCTGCCGGGCAACTTCCCCGACTACCACCTGATGCCGTGACCCCTGCCGTGACCTTGTGACCGGTTCAGCCGACTGACCGGTTCAGCCGATCCCTTGGCGGTCTGGCAGGAGCGCGAACTCCCGCTCGGCCGCCTCGGGAACGACCCGCGCCACCGCCTGAACCAGCAGCGCACGGTGCCTGAGCAGCGGATCCTTGCGCTCCTCGGGCACGAGCAGCAGCAGATCGTCGATCCCGGCGATCAGCCGCCGGCTGACCTGCGGATTGCCAGTCGAGTGGAGCCGCACCTCGGCGAGGGCCAGATCGACGAGATCCGTCCACTCCGGCACGTCCTGCACCAGACGCACCGCGCCCTTGTGATCCCGGTAATGAACGGCCCCGAGCGGCTTCCTCGCCATCACCGACAGAAACTGCACGATGCGGTCCAGACACTGCACGGCGGTCGTCGGATCGTTCACGGCGGGCGACAGTGCCCTCAGCGCGATGTCCGACAACTGCCGCAGCCCGAAACCGAGATCCTGGAGAAAGGTGCGCTCAACCCCCACGGACACGGTGTAACGCAACGCCGACCGCGAGGGCTCGCCGGTCCCGTGTACGGCCAGCATCGGCGTCCCGGGCACCACGAAATCCCCGATTCGCGGAATGAGCCGCAGCACGACCCCCTGCCGCCGGGCGGCCCGCACCAGCCGCGCGACATTCACATCCCGCAGCACCCCGGGCCGCCCCCGATACGGAATCCACCCACTCTCCGGCGCGAGCGGCGCGGGCTCCCGCTCCCCGGCCGGCGCTCTCTCCACCATGTGCAGGGCCTCATGCGCGATGCGGTCGACGACCGGTCCGACCTGCATCAGCCGTAGCATGGCGCTCACATAGGCGATGAACAGCAGCAGACTCAGCGTGAGCAGCACCATGGTCAGCAGACTCTGCAGCCACGGCACGGAGGTCACCCGGCGCGGATTGGTCTCGCTCTCGTACGAGGTCAGCACGAGGAGCGAGAACAGGAACGTCGCGAGGAAGACCGTCAGCGTCGCCTTGCTGATCCGGCTCCGTACGAAGATCCGCACCACGCGGGGAGTGAGCTGCCCGCTCGCCATCTGGACGGCGACCAGCGAGATGCTGAAGACGACACCGATGAAGGTCATCATCGCCGAGCTGATGGTCGTGACGATCGTCTTGGTGTCCTCGACGATCGAGATCAGATCGCTGAGATCGTCGTACGCCTGCTCGTCCTGGAGATACCTGACGATCTTGTTGTCCAGCGACGAGGCACCCCACCACAGCGCGACGGACAGGACCAGCCCTACGGTCGGCGCGAACCAGAAGGTGTCCCGCAGATGCTCGCGCAGCTGCGTGACCGCGCGGGGAGGGCGATAGCGGCGATCACTCACGCAGTCGACCGTAGCGTCACCCTGCGCATGTGTATGGATACACGCTGTACGGCTTGAGGTGGGCTCGAGCCCTTCTTTGTCCACAACCCGTTACTGAGGTTGAACTCGTGATGTCGTCTCGCTGCTCAGGCTGCTCTGATGGTCAGCCCGGTCTCTGCCGGGCAGCCGTCTATGAGGTGGCTGCGGTACTGGATGTGCCGTAGGCCGAGCCGGATGCGCTGGACGAGGTGTTCGGGGTACTGAAGGCGGCGTTGGAGAGCCAGCCGCGTCGCAGAAGGGAGCAGATCCCTTCGACCGGATTGAGGTCGGGCGCGTAGGGCGGCAGGTAGTAGATGGTCAGCCGGTCCCGGGCCGCCGCCCACCGCCGCAACTCGGCGGCTTTGTGGACGCTGAGGTTGTCACAGACGAGCCCGATCGGGCCGCCGAGCTGCTGGTGTGCTGCGGTCAGCAGGTCCCGGTAGTCGCGCCAGGAGAAGCTCTTGCGCCCGTCGCGTTGGCCGTCGTCCCGGCGCCGCCGGTAGACCAGCCTTGAGCGGTGGCCGGGTTTGTAGCAGGTCAGCGCCGCGATCGAGACGCGTCTGCGGGAACGGCCGCGGACCCGAACCAGATCCGGGCGAGCGTCCATCGTTGGTCCTCCCGGCTGTGCGCGGCCGGACCCTTGGCCAGATCCGCCTCCAGCTGCGTGAACTGCTTCTGGTTGAGCCTCGGCAGCGACGCCGGCCCCTGCGACCGCAGCGCCCGCGGACCGCCCTCGTTCCATGCCCGCCGCCACCGCTGCACCGACCGGACGACCCGCAGGTCCTCGGCGATCAGTGCACTCGCCTCACCCCGAGCGAACCGCTCCGCGGCCTGGAGCGGTAACCCCTCGCGAGACTCCTGGCGTTCGGCGGTCAGCCCGCCCCTCGTGGATACCGCATGCCGCCGGCGATACCGCAGCGGACGACCAGCCGTCAGTGTGACTTGGCGCTTCAGTTGGCGAGTTGAGCATTGTGGTCGGCGAGCGAGGCGATCTCGCCCCGACACGCAAGCTCTCGCCGCCCGAATCGACCGAGACGCCGCAGCCCAACCCACCCGGGGTCATGGCGCATGAGCACATAAGGCTCACGTGTCGGGGTGTCGTTAAGGCTCCGCGTCAGGACCGGGCGAGGACGCAGAACTCGTGGCCCTCCGGGTCGGCCAGGCAGGTCCACGGGACGTCGCCCTGGCCGAGGTCGAGATCGGTGGCGCCGAGGGCCCGCAGCCGGGCCACCTCCGCTGCTTTGTCGTCACCGGGGTCCGGCACCAGGTCAAGATGGACGCGGTCCGGCACGGTCTTCACGCCAGTGCGGAGGAACTCGAGATACGGGCCGACACCCTTGGCGGAGCGCCACACCGCATGATCATCGGTGACCTCGTGCAGGGTCCAGTCCATCGCCTCGTCCCAGAACCGGGCCATGGCCCGCGGATCCGCGCAGTCGACCACCACCCGGGCGATCGGCCCGGTGTCCTGGTAGATCTCCCGAGGCTCCAGCACGCAGAACTCGTTGCCCTCGGGGTCGGCGAGGACCGTCCACGGCACTTTGCCCTGGCCCACGTGGGCGGGCGTCGCACCGAGAGCCTGGAGGCGCGCGACCAACTCCGCCTGATGGGCTGCAGAGGTGGTGGCGAGATCGAGGTGCACACGGTTCTTTGTTGTCGTCTTGGGTTCCGGGACGGCAATGACGTCGACGCAGACGGTGACCGGGTCCAGCCAATCGAAGCCGACGGGTTGAGCGGCGGTCGCGCCGGGTTCCTCGCTGGTAACACGCCAGCCCAGCGCCTCCGCCCAGAACCGGCCGACCGCCGAGTCATCAAGAGCCTTTATGTTCACCAGAACAGGTCGCAGTGTCATGCCGGCGATCCTATGCACCCGCTCTGCAACGGCATCCGCACCGTCGTCAAACAGGGATCAACTCGCTCACCAGCCGCAATGCTCAGCTCGCCAACCAGAGCGCTCAGCCCCGCCAGGTGAACTGCGCGTTCGATCTGGCGGGACGGGTCGCCGACGCGGTCACCTGGGAAGAGGGAGACGAGCTGCAGGCGATGGCCGCGGCGCAGTCGTGTTCCGCCGGCCGCAGCCTGCCTCCCCTGCCCGGCACCGGGCGTCCGCACGATGTGCCGCAAGTACCTCCCGGAGCCGACGCGCCGGCTCCATGCGCCGATTTGATGCGGCACGTCACGCGGCCCTCACCGCTCTGGCGCAGGCGGCCGCCACCAGCGGCGGGGACCCGCACCGTCCTGCATCAGCCTCGAACAACACGGCGGCACGGTGGGGTGCACGTTGCGCTCCAGGGGCCGTTGCGCTCCAGCATGCGCACAACGAGATGGGCGTGCTCACCGCGTGTCGGTCACTCCCCTCCCATCGAGACGATCGTCGCGATCCACAGTTCGCGGGCTCCCCCCCTCGCCAGTGAGGTCGACGGCCTTGCCCCGCAGCCGCAGGAGCGGTCCGACGAGCAAGCCGAGAGTGTCTTCGGCTCCGGAGGCGTACACCGACAGTTCGTCGTCCGTCGTCCGCAGCACGAAGGCCAACACCGGTCGGTTGTCCGGGCCGATGACTGGGGGTACTGCGTGCAGCGTGCCGACGAATTCCCGTTCCGGTTCGGGCCGCGCCGCATACCACGGCTGCCTGCGGTGGACGTCGACGACTTCAGGTGGGTGCATCAAACGGGCGGTGTGTAGGCGGCAACGTAGACTGTCTGCGGACCGGACGGGACGTTGTAGCCGTGGACGCGCACCTTCCAGACGCCGCCCGCTATGGGCGCGGAGACCCGGCACCGCTCGAAGACGCTGTTGACCGAAATGCTCGATGCCCGGACGTTTCCGGAGGGATCGACCAAGGACAGGTCGATGTCGTTGTGAGCAGCACCGTGTTCGGGCCACCAGATCGCGGCATCGATTGTCTGGGCTGTGCCGCCGACCATGCCGAAATCGATGTCGATCACCGCGTGATGGGCGACGCTCACTTTCCCGAACACCTGCAGGCCGTCAAATGGCAGGCGCAACGGGCCGGCGCCGGATGTGTTGTCGAACGGGTGTGGTCTCTGGCCGGAGAGGATGAGGTTCGCGTAGACCTGGCCCGGGTCGATCGAGCCGGTGCCGCCGCGTAGCCAGTTACGCACGAGTGCTGCCGCGCCGCTCGCGTAAGGCGTTGCGCCGCTCGTGCCGTTGAAGACTCGCCTCGCGGTGTCCGACGTGTTGCTTGCCGTCTCGGTGTTGGTCGGGGCCTGGATGTCGGGCTTGAATCGGCTGTCCGCAGTGGGGCCGCGACTTTGACTGGTGATCTGCTGGAGGGTCTGGACGTCGAAGTTCCCGACTCCGATGGCCCGACGGGCGTTGGCTGGGCAGTTCACGGTACTTGCGTTGGGGCCGTTGTTCCCGTTGGCGGCGATCACCACGGCGCCGGCGTCGAACGCCGCGTCAGCAGCCTGGGCGATCGCGCTTTGGTGGTCACCGGACCCCTGCATCTCAGCCACGATCACGCGGTCAAGCACCTGCACCGCGGCCTGGAAGCCGCGCACTGTCGCCGCCCCATCGAGCCCCCCGCAGGGCGTGGCGGTTGCGTAGACCTTGAAGCTGTCCAGGGTGATTCCGGTTACGCCGCGGAAGTCGTTTCCCTGGTTGGTATTGGCCGTGATGATCGCCGCCGATGACGTGCCATGGTTCCAGCAATCGTCGTTGGGGTTGAGGTTGGTACCGGAGTTGCAATCCGCGCCGCCGTTGATGCAGTCCCGGCGAATGTCGACATGCGAGGGATTTGTGAACAGCGTGTGGCTGAATCGCACGCCGGTGTCGAGCAGTCCGATCCAACCCGCAGTCTGCCCGAGGTTGAAGTACGGGTCGGTGTTGATGCGGGCCCGCCCGTCGTCCACCTCGTCCTGCGGTGGTTCTTCGCCGGAAAAGCGAGGCTCGATCGACACGACATCCTCGCGTGCTGCGACGCGCTCCACCGACTTGAGTGGCATCTCGGCCAGGACGCCGTTGATAATCCAGAACCGCTCCAGCAGCTTCGCCTCGTAATCGGCCAGCTGGGCCTCCAACTGCTGGTAGCCCGGTGCCCGCTGCGCTTCGATCGAGCGCACCAATTCCTGTGCCCGGTCGAGCAGCCGACGGTTGCGGTCCGAGTCCCGCGACTCGTCGATCGCGGGCTCGGGAAAGCGGGGGATCGACACAGGGTCCGCGAGGACAACGACGGTCTGTTCCCGTTCGTCACCCGACCTGTTCGCCAGCCACTCGCGTAGCTTTGGATGGACCTTGTCCCGGTTGTGCTGCGGCTCGGGCTCGCCCACCTGCTTGGGCTCTTGCTCCTGCGGGTAGTACACCGCGTCGTCGGGGAGCGGGTGTGCCTCGACCTGCTCAGCCGCTCCATTGCTCAGTCGAGCGTGGTACATGACGTTGAAGACGTCCTCGTCTTCGCGTCCTGTCGGATCGGTAGCGTTTGTCCTGTCTGTCATGGCTGCTTTCCCATTCGGCTGTCGATGCTTTGCCCATGCGCGGGATTTGCCGCACCCGCAGAGTCCGTCTGTGTGGCTGCCCCTTGCAGACAGGCCAATCCACAGTCAGCGCTCTTGGCTCCCAATCGCTGTGCCCGCTCCGCTTGCGGCGCTGTTTCCTGTCAGGGAGAGGAGAAAGTCCACGAAGTGATCGGCCATCGGCTCATCAAGGAGCGGTTCCAGGAAGAGGAACTGGCCTTGCGGGTTCACTTCGAGCCACACTGGCTCCCCGTCCGGTGTCAGCTTGAGGTCCACGATGCCCATCCGTAGCCCGAGCTGACGCAGCACCGCCGTCACTCGCTGCGCCACATCCTCCGGAACGCTCCATTTGGCCATGGCGACGTTGAGGTTCGGGCGCCAGTCAAGGGCGTCGGTCTCGATGAGCGCGGCGTACATCTGCTCACCGAAACAGTTGAGCCTTATGTGCCGACGGCCCTCGATGTACTCCTGATAAGTGGCGGGACACACCTTGAACGACGCTGCCGGGATCGGCGCCGGGTCGTCGATGTACTGCGTGAACATCAACGGTCCGCGAGCTCCGACCACAGGTTTGACGATGGCCCGGCCGACTTGCTGGGTGAATGCAACAACTTCCTCGCGCGACTGTGAGACGAGCGTCTGTGGCACTCGGAACCCGGCCTGTTTCGCCACCGCAAGTTGGTACAGCTTGTCCGCGGCGCGATCGGTCGCGTCCGGAGGCGAAATCCACTGCCCCTGGAACTCTGCGGCAAGAGCCCCGGCAAGCGCCCCGCGGCAGTCGTTGTTCACAAGGCTTCGCTCGTGCTCGCCGGTCGCGTGAACTGTAGCCTCTTGATCGGCTCGCACCCGCCGCCACCAGACCAGCGACGCATCCTTGATGGGGATCGCGATTCCCTCAGAGCTCCGTATGGTGGCCGGCGTGTCTCCGTGCGAGCGCCAGGAGAGGCTGTGCCCACCGCTGATCCTGTCGCACTCGACGATGTGGAAGTCGTGGTATCCCCGGCTGCGTGCCGCGTGTTGGATGGCAAGGGCATGGAATTCGTTGTGGGTTGAAATGGTGAGGATCACGTCACTGGAGTGCGCAGTCGTCGCTGATGCACTTGTTGTTGCCGGGTGACCCCGACTCGCTTGCCCTACCCACCAGATTGTCGGCGACTATCTCGATCCCGGTTGTCATGCGGACCGCGGCTTCCCATGCGCGCAGTTCCTCGGGAGTCTCCATGGGAATGAACGCGTTGGGCTGAACGGTCAGTACGACAGGGGGCGGCATCTTGACGAAGCCTTCTGCATTCTCGTCTATGGGTTCGCCGAGCTTGAACTCAGCCATCGCTCTCACCTCAGAAATAGGAGCGAATCTGCATTTACCCGTACCTCCATGAGACCACTGTTGCGCTCGGCGAACAAATCATGACTGAGAGTAGTCTCTGAGGGTTGTACTTCCAGTGCTGGCTCGATTGTCCGGTGCTCGGTAGTTGCCCCCGGGACGGGCAGCCGGGCTCGCCGGTCACCGCCACGTTCACCAATCCTCGCGGACAAGGGCTTTGCAGGCCTGGTTGGTCGACGCGTCGGGTGTACCTGTTTGACGTACAGACGCTGTCCGATCACGTTGCGTAGGATAACGAGATGCGTTTCCAGGCCGTTGTAGTACTACTGACCGGACTGCTGCTGACTGCCGGGTGCACCTTCTTGTCGGAATCAGAATCGCGTGCCGCCGAGGATGCCGTTTCAAGTGATGTTCGGATGACGGTCAGCTCGGCCAAGGCGGCATACACCCGGCAGGAGCAGATCGCCCTTTCCATCGGCCTCACCAATACCGGAAGCACGGACTGCACGGTCAGCCGCGTCTCGGAAGGCGCCGTGACGATTGTGTCGTTCCTCCGTGACGGCGTGCCCGTGGCGCCCGCGCTGACGAACGGCAGCTACATCGACGGATTCGCGGCCTTCCTGTCCGCCAACCTCGTTCCGTTGCGTCCTGGCGCCTCGTTGTCTGTGCCGTGGACGAGCGAGGGGGGTACCTCGGTGGAGGACCGTCGGGCGCTGAGCACCTCGAGCCTGGACAACCTCGATGAGGCCGCGCTCGCGTTTTGGGCGGTCGACGCACCCGGGAAGTACGAACTGTCTGCCCGGTACGTCCATCCCCTGCCGCCCGCTGCAGCGCCGGCCGGTAGTCCCTGCCTTGCCTCGAGTGAAGCGGCCTCGGTCGCGTTCACCGTGACCGGAGGATGACGTTGACGACCGTGTGGCACCGGCTTCGGCGGAGGGCGGTGGTCCCGGCCGCCGCCGCACTGGCTTTCACACTGGCGGTCGCGGTCGCGACGCCTGCAGCGGCAGTGGTCGACGTCGGAGACGGCCTGCACGGCGTCTACGACGGTTGCATCGCCAAGTTCACCGCCGCGGGCAAGCGCGATCTCGTCGACCAACTCGACCGATCGCCGAACAAGTTCAAGTTCGAGAAGTCGCCCGGCACCGTCTCCAACCCCGACTGGTGGACTTCCGAACGCGCCGCCAACGGGCAAGGCACCGGCGGGACGACCAAGTGGAACCCCAACGACACCACACCACTCCCTGGTGAAGACCCCGACGTACACCGCGATACCTGCGCCACGCTCTACCACGAAATGAGCCACCTCGCGGATTACGACAAGGGAACGAACCGGCGCGACACCTGCCGCTACATGAGTGCCGGAAACGAAGTCGACACCGGCATCACAGTCGCCGAAGTCAAAGCGACCCGAAAGGAAAACGAGTACCGGGCCACTCAACCGGGTCTCCTTCCACGCACCAAATACGGTCAGGGCAAGCCCCTTCCGCCCGAGGGCACCGACTGCCTGGACAAGCCAGACCCTCCGCCGTCCCAGGGTGGCTGCGGCGCAGGCTGCGCGATCGGCACGGGCGACCCACATCTGACAACGTTCGACGGCCTCTTCTACGACTTCCAATCGGTGGGAGAGTTCGTGCTCACCCGCACGTCCGCCCGCGAGCCTGGCATCCGCCACCTGGACATTCAGGGCAGGCTGAGCCCGCTACCGGGCCTGACCACCGTGTCGCTCTTCTCGGCGGTGGCCGCCGACGTGGGAGGCGACCGGGTCGGGGTGTACCTGGAGCATTCCGGTGCCGTACTCCGCGTGGACGGCAAGGCCGTCGTAGCGTCGAGCGGCGTACGCGCACTGCCGCACGGCGGAGAGATCGAGCAACGCGGTCCCGACACCGTCGAGATTCGTTGGCCGGACCGGTCCGTGCTGCTGGTGGAAGCAGTGGGGACATCGTCGCTCACCGTCTCGATCTACCTCGCGGATGCCCGCAAGGCAGCAGTGGAGGGGCTGTTCGGCAATGACGACGGTCGGACCGACAACGACCTGGTGGTGCACGGCGGCCCCACGCTCGGTACGACACCGGCACCCGAAGCCCTGCACTCCACCTACGCGGACAGCTGGCGGGTGACGCAGAGCCAGTCACTGTTCGACTACAAGCCCGGCCAGACCACCGGCACGTTCACCGACCGTACGTTCCCGCATGAGACCGTCGTGGCCGCCGATCTCCCCAATAGGGCCGCAGCCGAGGCGATCTGCCGCAGCACCAACGTCACCGCGGCGCGATCTCTGGAAGCGTGCATTGTCGACGTCGGACTCACCGGCGAGATCGCGTTCGCCGCCGCGGCGGCCGCCACGCAGAAGCAACTCGCCGCAGGCACGGCAACAGAGTTGTCCGTCTCGCAGCCCGGCGGTGAGGCCGAGCTGGCCTTCGACGGAATGTCGGGCCAGAGGGTCTTCGTGGACGTGCTGTCGTCGAACCTGCCCGACCAATGCGATGTTCTCCATCTGATGGATCCGTCCGGAACGAAGGTGGCCAGCGGCTGCATCGTGGACGGCAAGGGCTTCGTCGATGCGACCGCCCTGACTGCGACGGGCCGGTACAGGGCGGTTCTGGCCCCCGCCGATGGTGCAACCGGCCAGGCGGTCGTGCGAGTGATCACGACCGTTGATCAAGTGGGCGCGATCTCCAAAGGCGGTCCGCCCGTGAGCGCGGGCGTCGGCCGGGTCGGCGGGGAGAGCCGCTTCTCGTTCACTGCTACCGCGGGGCAGAAAGTCTTCGTGGACGTGCCCGAATCCACCCTGCCCGACACGTGCAACGTCTTCAGACTGCTCGATCCCGCAAACGACGTCATCGCTCATGGCTGTGTGGCAAACGGCAACGGCTGGATCGACGCCGTCACCCTGCCCGAGTCGGGCCGGTACACGATTCTCATCGATCCCGCCGACCGCACCACCGGCGTCTCGCAACTGCGCCTGATCGACGCCACCGACCAAGTCGGAACCATCACCGTCGATGGCCCCGAAGCCGTCGCGAGCATCGCTCAGGCCGGCGCCGCAAGCCGCTTCCGCTTTTCGGGCACCGCCGGACAGACGTTCTTCGTCGACGTACCCGTGTCGACGCTGCCCGATCAGTGCGACGTCCTCAAACTGCTTGGACCCGGTGACGAGGTCCTCGCCAGCGGGTGCGTGACCAACGGAAAGGGCGGCATCGACGGCACCGTTCTGCCCACCACCGGTGACTACACGCTCCTCGTCGACCCCGCCGACCGGACCACTGGCGCGGCACACCTGCGCCTGCACACCTGAAGTCCCGGCACCGGCCAAGAAGCCATCGCATTTGGCGAGTCTGCGGTAGCAGATGAGGGTACAGGCGATGCTCGTGAAGGCTAGGAAGTGCTTTGCTTTGCGCTCGTAGCTTCGGTGGAGACGTCGACACCCTGCGAGCCAGGCCATGGTGCGTTCGATGGTCCAGCGGTGGCGGCCCAGTCATTGCGAGGCGCACCGCCATCATTTTCGCGGCGACCCACGTCTGGGTCGTCCTCGGCTGTGGCTCACGGCGAGTGATCAGGTGGATACGTAGTGTGCAGGCGATGTGGCGACGCGCGCTACAAGCATTCGGCGGAGACTGCTACAGGTCACTGACCACGGGAAATGCAGGTGAGGGGCACCTCGATCCCCTGGTATTGTTGTCCATGTCGCCGCGGGGAACCGCGGCCGATCACCTGGTCCGGGTGGCGGAATGGCAGACGCGCTAGCTTGAGGTGCTAGTGCCCTTTATCGGGCGTGGGGGTTCAAGTCCCCCCTCGGACACATTGAGAAACCGACGAAACGGGTCTCTGCCAGTGACGAAAGTCCTGGTGAGGCCCGTTTCTCGTTGATCGGACAGCTTGTAGGGCGTGCCGAAGAGGCTGCTCAACTCTCTGTCGGCGCGTTCCGCGTAACGCGTTCGGACAAGGACTCGGCTGCCGCGGCGAGGTATGCCCAGGGCCGTTGCCGTCCGCCGCTCACGGCGGCGATCCCGGCCACGTCGTAGCGCGAGGTCGCGAGGGACCAGGCGAGGTTGCCCGCCATCAGGTGGCCCATGCCCTCCACATAGTGGTCGATGTGCCCGCGCACCTCCGCAGGCACACCCCGTTCGCTCAGCGTCCTGGGAAGGGTGGCGGCGAGCTGTGCGAATCGGGCAGTCCGCGCATTGGCGAGGGCGGCGATGCGCTCGACGGACCGCTCCAGGGAGCAACCCTCCTGTTCGCACAGGACGATGACGCTGTTGTTCACATCGCCGGCGGCCAGTTCCTTGGCGAGCGAGACGATGTCGTTGACGAAGATCACCACATCGCCGGTGATCTCACGCATCTCCCGGAGTGGGGAAGAGTCGTGCAGCTCGTCCGGCAGGGTGTATCCGCCGCACCGCTCGGTGAAGTCGAGGCAGGGCTGTACGCCTATGGAGTCCCGCCGGACCTTGAGGAACTGCTCCGGAGAAGGCAGGCGGTCCGCATTCCGGTGGCGTGCTTCCCCTTGATGGGCGGCCATGTAGGACTGCCAGTGCGTACGGAACCGACGCTGCCAGCCGTACGGAGTACCGGCGGTGGCTCGGCGCCAGATGTCTCGGAACCCCTGGACGAGTGGAGGGCCCGCCCTGCCGGGTGCCAAGGGCGCGCCCTCCGCCGTCATGGTCCGTACGAGGGTGGCCACCACATGCTCGATCGCCTCGGGCCGCATCCCCAGCCGACCGTCGAACTGGTCGTCGAAGATGAAGAACCATGCGTTGAAGTCGGCCGCGAGCTCAAGGTCGATGCCTGTGGCGTCGGGGTAGAAATACGCCATCAGCCGCTCGAGCCGCAGCGCGTCGTACTCTGCCGTCTCGGCTTCCCCCGTCAGCAAGCCCAGCTCCTGCAGCCACTGCAGTGTGTGTCGCCGTGCCCGCTCCGCGTGCGGGCTGAAGCGGGCAGGGAACGGAATCCTGATGGCGGCAGTGCGCCGGGTCGGGTCCGCAGGGACCGGGTGAAGGCCGGAAGTCATCCTGTTCGCCATACGCACCCCCTGGGTGTCGCGGCGTGTCCCGCCGGCTCGGCGGTGCAGGTCTGACGCGTTCGCGCCGCGCTAAGAGGCTAGGTGCCGCATCAGTCGAACGACCGTGAGCGACGGGTGTCATGTGGCGCGATACCGGCGTACGCGACCGCGTACGCGCCCCCTGAAGAGGCGCATCGGGAGGCGGGGGCAGAGGAACCGCCGTGCGGTCGCCGGTATTACCAGAATCCATTGGTCTCCGTGGGCAAGACCTCCGCAAAGGACTACGGACCGTCTCCGCGGGCGTACCCTTCGCATACTCGGGGACCGACACACGGCCGAAGGAACGGATGTGGCCTACACAGGAGACCGGCCGGGGCGACCGCGCCGACTGCTGCTGGAACGTGACGCGGAACTCGCGGCACTGGATGCCCTGTTGACCGACCTGGGCGCGTCGTTCACAGGGGCGGCCGCACCCTGCACGGGCGGCTTGGTGGCGTTAGCCGGGCCGGCCGGACTCGGCAAGACCACACTCCTCAACGAGGTGCGCAGGCGGGCCGTGGCGCGCGGCTGCACGGTGCTCTTCGCCTGCGGAGGAGAGCAGGAGCAGGGTGTGGCATTCCATGTCGTACGCCAGCTCGTCCAGCCCGTACTTGCGGCCGGTTCCGAGAAGGAACACCGCAAGATACTGGGCAGTTGGTATGACATCGTCGCCCCTGCCGTGGGCTTGGTGGCGGGGAACGGCAACGCCTCCCCCGATCCGCAGGGCGTGCGGGACGGCCTGGACTGGATCGCCACCCGCTTCGCCGTGCAACACGCGCCGCTGGTGGTGATGCTGGACGACGCCCACTGGGCCGACGCCGAGTCGCTGGCCTGGCTCACCGGCTTCGCGCCGCGGGTCAGCGAGCTCCCGATGCTACTCGTCGTGGCCTACCGCTCCGATGAACTCCCCGTCGATGCGGTGGCGTTCGGCAGGCTGACCGAACGCCTTGGATCGCGGCCCTTCGACCTCGTACCGCTCACCCCCAGCGGGGTCAGCCGCATCGTCCGGGAAACTCTGGGTGAGGAAGCCGATGAGGCGTTCTGCCGAGAGAGCTGGGCGGTCACCGGAGGGAATCCTTTCGAGACCGTCGAACTCGTCGCCAAGGTCGCGGATCGCGGGCTGAAGCCGCAGGTCGTCCACGTGCCCGAACTGCGGGAGCTCGCCTCCGCGGTGAAGGGCGGCGGGCTCGTCGAGCGGCTGGAGCGGCTCGGCACCTCCGCCGTCCGGTTCGCCTGGAGTGCCGCCGTGCTGGGCTCCGAGGCGTCCCGGAGCCTGGCCGCGAGCGTTGGCGGCCTGGGCGAGGCCGAGTCCGCCGACGCCGTCGCCCGGCTGCGCGAGGTCCGCATTCTTGCCGACGCAGCTCCGGACGCCCCCGACGACGACCGTTTGGAGTTCTTCCATCCGCTGGTCGCCACCGCCGTCTACCGGGCGATTCCCGCGGCGTTCCGCGTCGCGATGCACGGCCAGGCCGCCGCGATCGTCTCGAGCGCGGGCCTGGGCGCCACCACGGCTGCCCGGCACCTGCTGGAGATGCACCCCGAGAGCGACCCCTGGGCCGTACGAACGCTCCGCGAAGCCGCCCGCGAGTACCTGCGGGCAGGTGCTCCCGAGGCCGCCCGGCGCTGCCTCGCCCGGGCGCTGCGCGAGCCACCCGCCCTGGAGGAGCGGGCCGACCTCCTGTTCGAACTCGGCTGCTCCGCCCTGCTGACCGAACCCGCGACCACCGTCAACCATCTGCGGGCCGCACTGGACGAGCCCGTCCTCGACCCGGCACTGCGCGAGGCCATCGTCTACCGGCTGGCACAGGCCCTCGGCCACTCGGACCGGATGGCCGAAGCCGCCGAGACGGTTGCCGAAGCCGCCCGCGGGGCCACCAACACAAGGACACGGCTGCGCATGCAGGCGGAGCAGTTCATGTGGAACGCCTTCCGGGCCGACGAACGGGACTCGCCCGCCCGCTCGCGCAGGCTGGCCCGGCTCGCCGAGCACCTCACCGGCCGGGGCATAGCGGAGCGGTACATCCTGGGGCTGCGCGCCTGGGACGCAATGGTGCGCGGCGAGCCTGCGGCCACCGCGCTCCACTACGCGGAAGAAGCCCTCGGCGAAGGCCTCAAGTGGACCGATGAGCAGTGGGGTTTCGAGGTCCCGGTCCTGGTCGCTCTCACTTTCATGTACTGCGACCAGCCCGGACGAGCGGAGGAACTCTTCAACAGGGGCATCGCGGAATGCGAGAGCAGGGGCTGGCGCGGCGCCCATCTCTCGTTCGGATACACGCTGCTGGGCTATATCCGCCATCGCCGCGGACGCCTCGACGAGGCCGAGACCCTGGTCCGCGGCGGGCTGCGGATCGCGGACAGGGTCGGGCACCAGGTGCCCGCACAGTACTTCGCCATCGGCATCCTCATCGAGATCCTGCTTGCCCGCGGCCGCATCCAGGACGCCCAGGAACTCGCCACCACGTACAGCTACGGCGAGGTAGTGCCCAGCGCCGTGGTGTACCCGGACTCCCAGACCGTCTACAGCGAGCTGCTGCTGGCCCTGGGCATGCGGCGGGAAGCCGAGCAGCACCTCGTCCAGGTCGGCGAGCGGCTCGAACCGCGCGGCATGCGCAACCCCGCCTGGTGCCCCTGGCAGCTCCACCTGGCCCAGGCAGTGGAGGTTTCCGACCCGGAACGGGCCCTCGAGCTCGCCTCCGAAGGTCTGCAGAGAGCCCGCCGATTCGGCACCCAGTCCGCCATCGGGCAGGCGCTCCGTACCATGGCGTCGGTGACCCACGGTGCGGAGCGGGTCACCCTGCTTGCCGAGGCCGTCGTACACCTCGAGCGCTCCCCGTCCGGCTACGACCTGGCGTGTGCGCTGGTGGACCACGGAGTCGCCCTGCGCCGTGCCGGGCTGCCGCAGGACGCCGCCGAGCAGCTTCACCGTGGACTGGAGGGCGCCGTGCAGGGCGGGGCCGACGCACTCGCCGCACGGGCCCGCGAGGAGCTGGACGCAGCCGGTCTGTGGCCGCTCCAACTGCGCACCGCAGCCACGGATTCACTCACCGCGCAGGAGCGGACCGTGGCCGAATGGGCCGCTCGCGGCTGGTCGAACGCCCGCATCGCCGAGGAGCTGGGTGCGCAGGACCGGGTGGTGACCCGGCTGCTGTCGGACATATACCGCAAGGTCGGCTCCGATCAGGTGGGACTGCCGAGGCTGATCGGGATGCAGGGAGGTGCGTCGCAGACACCGCATGACTGAGCCGTACGAGTGCGCGGCCGGGCGGACGCCAGCTGAGGGGGCGCCGCCTACGGCTCGACGATATGCCGCAGATAGGCGTGCGGGTCGGCGAGATAGCGGCGCCAGTGGTCCACGACGCCGAGCTCCCGCCAGGCGGCCCTCCGCATACCGTGCTCGCCGACCTCGACGATGTCCGCGCCCGGCAGTGCGGTCAGCAACGGTGAGTGCGTGGCACAGATGACCTGGCCGCCCTCCTTGGCCAACCGGTCGATGTGCCCGATCAGTTCGAGGCACGAGGAGAACGAGAGCGCCGCCTCCGGCTCGTCCAGGACGTAGAGCCCGGCGTGCAGGAACTTCCCGCGGAACGCCGCGAGAAAGCCCTCACCATGGCTGACCGAGCCCGGCGAGAACCCCTCCCTGCCCAGGGCGTCCAGCGCGGTCTCGGCCCGCAGGAAGAAGCCCTTGCGGGCCGACCAGCTCGTGACCATGCGGCGCCCGCGCGGGGCAGCGTCGAACCTCATCCGCTCGCCGAGTGCCGACTTGCCACGCGCGGAGGCGTAGCTCCAGTCGTGGGAGCCGCCGTAGGAGTCCAGACCGAACCCCTCCGCCAGCGCCTCCACCAGGGTCGACTTCCCCGAGCCGTTCTCGCCGACCAGAAAGGTCACCGGCGCGGTGAAGCGCAGCCCTTCGTCGAGCAGTTGCCGGACGCAGGGCACCGACCAGGGCCAGGCGTCCTCGTCGTACGAGGAGAGATGGGCATACGCGCGTTCGACAATCACCCGACCAGTGTCGCCCGCGCTCAGATGTCCGGGAACGCGGGCGGAGTGCCGAGAGTTCCGGCAATGACCTGCCAGATCGCTGCCTGCGCGGCGTCGAGGGTGACCCGCGGGTCGTCGAGCATCAGCCGGATACCGAAGCCGTCGCACAGAGCGAGAATCAGCGTGCTGGTGGCGTCGATGTCGCAGTCCGCGAATTCCCCGGTGCCGATTCCCCGCCGCAGTGCCTCGGCGACCCAGGTGTGGAGCTGGTCGTACAGGTCCACGGTGAGATGGTGTGCGGATTTGTCCCGCAGCGCCCGCACCCAGAGCTCCTGCCAGAGCTTCCAGTCCTGCCTCAGTTCCGGGTCCGTGGGCAGCATGCTGTGAATGATGCGTGCCAGCGTGACCGAGGCCGGGACCGAGTCGGCGTCGCGTTCGAGTTCGGTGCCGGTCTGGGCGAAGGAGTGCGTCATCGCTTCCGCGAAGAGCTTTTCGCGGGTCTCGAAGTGGTAGTGAAGCAGAGCCGTCGATACGCCGGCGTGCTCGGCGACCATGCGCATACGGATCTTCTCGAAGCCGACCTCGGCAATCACTTCGCACGCGGCGGAGAGAATCCGCTCACGCGTTTCCAGCGTGCGTTCGGCCTTGGCCACGTTGCTGCTCCTGTTCCGTATCGCCGCGACTGTGCTCGGCGGGGCCCGTCTGTCCGCCCCGCGCCTGTCCATCTTCCCGTATCTCCGCCGGCTCCGGACCCCGGGCCCCTGGCCGCAGGCGTCGCGAAACGCGGGCCGCGCTGTGCCGACTCATCGGTACGTGTGGAAGCCCCGGCCCGACTTACGGCCGAGCAGGCCCGCGTCGACCATCCGGGCCAGCAGCGGCGGCGGGGCGTACAGCGGCTCCCGGAACTCCTCGTACATCGACTCCGCGATGGCCTGCGTGGTGTCCAGTCCGATGAGATCGGTCAGGGCGAGCGGACCGAGCGGATGGGCACAGCCGAGGGTCATGCCCCGGTCGATGTCCTCGACCGACGCCGTACCGGACTCGACCATCCGTACCGCGGCCAGCAGGTACGGAACGAGCAGCGCGTTGACGATGAACCCGGCGCGGTCCCGGGCGCGGACGACCTGCTTGCCCAGCACATCGGAGGCGAACGCCTCCGCGCGCTGTGCGGTGCTCTCGCCGGTCAGCAGCGACGGCACCAACTCGACCAGGGGGAGGACCGGGACGGGATTGAAGAAGTGCAGGCCCACCACGTGCTCCGGGCGCGCCGTGGCCGCGGCCAGCCGGATGACCGGGATGGAGGAGGTGTTGGACGCCAGAATCGCGTCCTGGCGTTTCACGGTCGCGTCGAGCCGGGCGAAGACCTCCACCTTCGCCGCTTCGTCCTCGGCGACGGCCTCCACGACCAGATCCCGGTCGGCCATCAGGTCCATGTCCGTGGTCGTCGCGATCCGGGCCAGCGCGGCATCCCGGTCCTCGGGGGACAGCTTTCCGGCGGCGGTGGCCCGGTCGAGTGAGCCGGTGACGCGTCGGTGCCCGGCGTCCGCTGCCGCGCGGCTCGTCTCGACCACGATCACGTCTCGTCCCGCCCGTGCGCACACCTCGGCGATACCGGATCCCATGAGGCCGCAGCCGACGATCCCGATCCGTTCGATATCGGCCATTGCTTCTCCTCGGTTCTCTCTGACGGTCTTACGGGTCGTGCGGCTGCGGGCCACCGGGCCGCCCCCGGGCCCGGTCGCGTGGACCGGGCCCGGCGGCCCGCCTGCGTTCAGCCGGCGGTGGGCATCTGCAGAACGCCCGTGCCCCGCTTGACCAGTTCACCCGCGATGATCAGGCGCTGGATCTCGGAGGTGCCTTCCCAGATGCGGTCGACGCGCAGTTCGCGGTAGAGGCGTTCCACGGGATAGGAGCGGTCGTAGCCGCGTCCGCCGAAGATCTGGACGCACCGGTCGATGACCCGGCCGGCCGCTTCGCTCGCCGACAGCTTGGCGATCGCCGCCTTGGCGTGCAGGGTCTTGCGGTCGGCCCGCCCTTCGTCCACCTCCCAGGCGACCTGGTGGGTGTAGGCGCGGTTGACGGCGATGTCGACGGCGCAGTCGGCGAGCATGCCCTGGATGAGCTGGAAGTCGGCGATGGGGGAGCCGAACTGGCGGCGCTCGACCGCCCAGTCGCGGGCGAGCTCCAGCGCCCGCTCGGCCGCACCCGTCGTCCGCGCGGCGATCATCAGCCGCTCCTCGGTGAACCACGACCGCGTGATGTCGTACCCGTTCCCGATGCCGCCGAGGACCGCGTCCTCGGGGACCTGGACATTCGTGAACGTGAACTCGGGGTGCTCGTAGACGAAGGTGTGCATGAAGCGCGGCACCCGGGTCATCTCGATGCCCGGCGTTTCCTTGTCGACGAGGAACAGGGTCGGGGCCCGCTCCTCACCGGCAGCGGCCAGCACAATCATGAAATCCGCGTGGTCGCCGACGGTGACGAACCACTTCTCGCCGTTCAGCACCCAGCCGCCGCCGGTCCGCGCCGCGGTGGTCTCCAGATTCTGCGGATCCGATCCGGCCTCGGGCTCGGTCACCGCGTAGCAGTCACGCCGCCTTCCCCGGATGACGGGGACGAGGTACCGCTCGCGCTGCTCGGGTGTGCAGAAGCGCAGGGCGTTCGCCGGCCGCCACACCGTGTCCCACAGGGCACCGGTGAGCCGGCCGAGCTCCTCCTGGACGGTGGCCTGCTCCAGGATCGTGAGGCCGGCGCCGCCCCACTCCGTCGGCATGTTGACGGCCTGCAGCCCGCTGCCGAGCACGGCGTCGCGGATCTCCGCATGGGCCTGCGGGGGCAGGCCGTTGTTCTCCTCGCAGTCCAGCTCGTACTTCATGATGAAGTCGGTGAGCCCGCGCGCGGAGCTCTTGAGCTCCTCCTGACGGGCGGTGAGGCGGAAGTCCATGTCATTCCTCGAAGTTGTCGGGTACGAAAGGTGTGCCGGCGGAGGCGAGGGCCGGGGGAGTCAGGAGGCGGGCAGCGCGAGTGCCCTGGTGCCGCGCTTGATGAGCTCGTTGGCCACGATCAGGCGCTGGATCTCGGAGGTGCCTTCCCAGATGCGGTCGACGCGCAGTTCGCGGTACATGCGCTCGACGGGGTACGAGCGGTCGTAGCCGCGTCCGCCGAAGATCTGGACGCACCGATCGATGACCCGGCCGGCCGCTTCGCTCGCCGCGAGCTTCGCCGTCGATGCCTTGGCGTGCAGGGTTTTGCGGTCGGTGCCCGGCTGATCGGCTTCCCAGGCGACCTGGTGGGTGTAGGCGCGGTTGACGGCGATGTCGACTGCGCAGTCGGCGAGCATGCCCTGGATGAGCTGGAAGTCGGCGATGGGGGAGCCGAACTGGCGGCGCTCGACGGCCCAGTTACGGGCGAGCTCGAGCGCACGCTCGGCCGCACCCGTCGTCCGGGCGGCGATCATCAGCCGCTCGTCCGTGAACCACTCCTTCGTCAGCTCGTAGCCGTTGCCGACGTTGCCGAGCACGTCCTCGTCGGGGACGAAGACATCGGTGAAGGTGAACTCGGGATGCCCGTTCACGGCGGAGTGCATGAAGCGCGGCACGCGCGTCATCTCGACGCCGGGCGCATGCTTGTCCACGAAGAACAGAGTCGCCGCGCGCTCCGGGCCCGCATCGGCCTGCACCAGCAGGAAGTCGGCGATGTCACCGCAGGTCACGAACCACTTCTCGCCGTTCAGCAGCCAGCCGCCGATAGTGCGATCGGCGGTGCTCGTGCCCGAGCCGGGGTCCGAGCCCGCTCCCGGTTCGGTGACCGCGAACGCGTCGAACCGCTCGCCCCGGACGACGGGAAGCAGATACTTCTCCCGCTGTGCCTCCGTGCCGTACGCCAGCACGTTGGCAGGCCGCCACGGGATGTCCCAGAGGCAGTTGGTGACCTTCCCGAACTCCTCCTCGACGATGACCTGGTCGAGCAGGGACAGTCCGGCCCCGCCCCACTCGGCCGGCATGTTGATCGCGTACACGCCGGCGTCGATCGCGGCGCGGGTGAGCTCGCGGACCGTGTCGGCGGGCAGCGGACCGCCCGCCTCCTCCGACTGGTCCTCGTACTGCATCAGAAGCCGCGCATACGCGGCGGCCCGCGCCTTGAGGTCGGCCTGCTCGGATGTGTAGCGGAAGTCCATGGTGTCCTCCGAAAGCGGTGGTGAGGGGGAGTGGGTGTCAGGCGAGTACGGCCCTGGCGTCCAGGGCCAGTGCGCCGTCCGGGCGGACCAGCAGCGGGTTGACCTCGAGTTCGGCGATCTCCGGGTGGGCCGCGGCGGCGGCGGTGATGCGCTCGATGACGGCCGCCGCGGCCGCCACGTCGACGGCCGGCCGTCCGCGGACGCCCGCCAGTAGCGCGGCGGTACGCAGAGCGCGCAGCAGATGTCCGGCCCGGCGGGCTGGGACGGGCGCCAGGGAGAAGGCGACATCGTGCAGCGTCTCGGTGAGGACGCCGCCGAGACCGACCATGGCGACCGGACCGAACTGCGGATCGCGGTTCACTCCCACGATCAGCTCGATGCCGTCCGTGAGGTCGGCCATCGCCTCGACCGAGTAGGAGGGAGCGCCGAGCCGGGCATGCATGTCCCGGTAGGCGGCGGTGAGCGCGTGCCGGTCCGCGAGCCGCAGCGCCACGCCACCCGCGTCGGACTTGTGCAGTACGTGCAGGGCTTTGAGTACGTATGGGCCGGTGAACTCCTCGGTTGCGGCGAGCAGCCCGGCCTCGTCGGTGATCTCGCGTGCCGGCGGGAACGGCACACCAGCCGCACTGAGGAGGCCCCGCACCCCGTGGTAGCCAGCGTCCCGCAGCGGGGTCGCCGCCGGTGGCAGCGGGGCGACACCGGGCGGACCGCCCGCATCGCGGACAGTCATCGCCGCAAGCGCGCGGGCGGCGTCCTCGGTGCAGGAGAACACCGGTATCCCGGCGTCGGCCAGCACCTGGCAGCTCGTCGACCGCGGATACATCGACTGGACGACCAGCGGCTTGGGCATTGCTCTTCGGTGCGTGACGATCGCCCGTGCAGCCTGCAACTCGCCCTCGGCGAGCGCGGATCCACCGCCGCCGAGGCCTCCACCGAGGCCTTCACCGAGACCGCCGTCGGAAGCCGCGTAACCGCCGAAGTAGCCCGTCATCAGAACGGCGTCGACCTCGTCGGTGGCGAGCAGCCCACCGACCGTGTCGGCGTACGACCCCGGGTTCTGCTCGCCCATCCCGGCCAGGTCCACCGGATTGCCGACCGCGGACTGCTCCCACAGCACCGTTCTCAACTTCTCCTGGACCGCTGCCCGGAGTTCGGGCACCTCGAGACCGGCGGCCTCGGCGGCGTCGGCGGCGATCGCGCCATGACCTCCGCCGTCCGTGAAGACCGCGGTACGCCGTCCGCTCGTACGCACGCCTGCGTTGAGCGCGGCGAGGACGACGGTCATCTCGCGCGGCGTGGCGACGAGTTCCACGCCGGCGTCACGGCACGCCGCGGCCACGACGTCGGACGAGGTGGTGAGGGCGCCGGTGTGCGACTGGGCGCTGCGGGCCGACGCGGTGCCGCGTCCGGCGGTGAGCAGTACGACCGGCTTGCCTGCCGCGGCCGCCGCCCGGGCGAAGGCGCGGCCGTCCCCGAAGTCCTCGGCGTACACGGCGATGGCCCGGGTGGGTTCGTGCCGCGCACAGTCCTCGACGAGGTCGACGAGTGTGACATCGGCCTGGTTGCCCAGGGAGACGAAGCGGGAGAAGCCGAGGCCGTGCGGCGCGCAGCGGAGCTGGAGCTCGAGTGCGAGATTGCCGCTCTGGCTCAGCAGGGCGATGTCGCCGGGCGCGAAACCGTCCGAGGCGAGGTACAGCTGGGTCGTGTTGTCCGCGATCCCCAGGCAGTTGGGGCCGACCAGGACAGCTCCGGCGGCGCGTACGCGATCGGCGATCGCCCGCTGCCGGGCCAGTCCTGCCGGGCCCGTTTCGGCGAAGCCGGCGGTGATGCCGACGATCGCCCGGGCTCCGCAGGCCAGGGCGTCGTCGACGGCGGCCTCAAAACCGGGACCCGGTACGGAGATGACCACCAGATCGACGGGTTCGCCTATCTCCGCGAGGCTGGTGGCCGCGGCGCGGCCCAGGACCGTACCGCCGCGGCGGTTCACCAGGTGCACGGGCCGCCGGTCGGGGGCGCGCAGCGCCTGTGCGGCCACCGCGTGGCCGTACTTCGCCGGGTCGTTGCTGGCGCCGATCACGGCGACGGACTTGGGGTCGAAGAGAGCGGTCAGATCACGTCCCATGTCACTTCTCCAGCCGGAGGGCGGAGTTGGGGCAGGCCTCGGCGCAGGCGCGGGCCGAGTCCTCGCCGCCGTCCGGCACCGGTACCGCGACGACCGTCGCGTAGCCCCATTCGTCGAGCTCGACGAGGCCGGGGGCATGCTCCTGGCAGAGGCCGTAGCCCTGGCAGCGTGTGGAGTCCAGAAAGAGTTTCACGGTGTTCCTTTCAGCGCGGGCACGGGGGAGGAGCCGGGCGGTGGGGCATCGGACGGGGTCGCGTCCATGACGTCCGGTACGGGCACGGAGAGCCGGTGGCCGCCGCCGGTAGGGCTTGCGTCGCAGGCCGGACAGGGGGTGCCGAGGTGGGCCCGGACGGATTCGGGGAAGGAGCGCAGGAGGCTTCCGGCGGTGCCCGCGGCGGCGTCGAGCAGGCCGCACGCGCCGCGCCCGGGCAGGCCGGACGACCACCTCAGCAGCCGTTCGACGGAGTCGGGCCCGGCCGTGCCGGCGATCAGGTGGTGCAGGGTGTCGCTGATCGCGGCCGTGCCCGACACACAGACGCCGCACTGCCGGGAGCTCTCGGCCGCGAGATGGTCGAGGGCGTCGGCGGCGAGTGCCACCGGGCACTCGCCCGGGGCGAGGAAGCGGATGGCTCCGCAGCCCAGCGCCGTGCCCGCGGCGGTGAGCGCGCCGGGATCCAGCGCGAGGCCGAGCGATTCGGCACCGATCAGCCCGCCGAAGAGCCCGCCCATGAGCGCCCCGGTGGCATCGGGAGTCCCCTGGGCCGCGGCCAGCGTCGCCAGCGTGGAGCCGTACGGAACTTCGGTGAGCAGCCCAGTGCCATGGGCGCCGGACAGCGTCAGCAGCGTGGTGCGGGCGATCCGGTCGCGCAGTTCCGGCCGGGCGGCGATGAGGGCGATACGGGCCAGCGTCTCGACGTTGGAGACGAGCGTCGGCTCGTCCCCGACTCCCCGCTCGAACGGCCGGGGCGGCTTGGCGGTGGGCAGGGCGGGCCCGCCGTTGATCCGCCGTACGACCGCGGTCTCCTCGCCGGCGACGTAGGCGTGCTCGGTCTCGATCACCTCGACCGGCAGCCGTGGCGGGCGCTCGGCGAGGGCCCGGCGGACGCGTGCGCCGGCCCGGGCGTCGGAGAGGTAGATGTAGCCCCGTACGGCTCCGGTGATCGCGGCGGCGCGGGCGAGGCCGTCCAGGACGAGATGGGGCCGGGCCCGCAGCAGCCAGCGGTCCTTGACCGAGCCGGGCTCGCCCTCTTCCCCGTTCGCCACCACCACCGGAGCACCGCCGGCGTCACGGACGGTCCGCAGCTTCACGGCGACGGGGAATCCGGCGCCGCCACGGCCACGCAGCCCGGCCGCCGCGATGTGGGCCAGCAGCACGTCCGGGCCCACGGCGTCCCGGTAGCCGCCCGTCGCGGCGTACGCCCCGGCGCTCTCCGCGACGGCCGGTGCCGCTCCGAGCAGGGAGCCCGTCCGGGCCGAAATGTGGGACCGGATCCCGGTCATCCCCGGCCTCCTTCCGCTACGTGGGTACGCAGGGTGCGCACCGCGTTTTCGAGGGCTGTGCGGTCCGCCGCGGTCCGGCCGTATCCGGGTCCCGGAAGGCCGATGAGCATGCGGTGGTGGTCGAGCACCACCTCTGCGGCGAGCAGGGCGGCCCGGGGGTCGCCCGGGCGGGAGCCGTCGGCGACGGCGGTCACCAGATCGGTGACTTCAGCGAGATAGCGCAGCCAGCCGCGCCCGCTGCCGTGCAGGATCAGGGTCTCCACGCGGCGGCGCTCGGCGGCCGCCAGTTCCGGTGGCGCCGCGACCGCACCCGGCGCACGGGTGCGCAGGGCGGCGACAGTGGGGGGCAGTTCCCGCTCCGGTTCGGGAGTGAGCCCGAGCCAGATGAGACTCCGACGACCGCTCATGCCTGCCTCCGGGAGGGATGGGAGAGCCGTCACGGCCTGACCGGGCCCGGCTGGGCCAGGGGCGCGATGTGCGCCGGCTGTGGCTCACTGCCGGGACCGGGGTGCCGTGCGACGGGGATTCGGCTGTACGGACCGGGCGGGGGTGCCCGGGAGGCTGCCGGCGTCCGGTTCGACGGGATACGTCGAAAGGCCGGGAGCGGCGATGAGGGCTACGCTAACTAATCAATTAGTCAGTCCACAAGTCTTGACACTGCGGAAACGCGGCAGCAATCTGACTGACCAATTAGTCAGCGCGGCTTTCCCGGTGTCCCACCACGGCCCGCAGACAGCCCCTGGGCCGCCTCAACACCGATCGCCGCATTTGCGGCATGGAGGAGTCAGCCGATGCAGCCCGAAGCCCCCGAAACCTCTGCACCAGCAATGGCCTCGGAAGCCCCCGAAGCCTCTGCGCCATCGATGGCCTCGGAAACCCCCGAAGCCTCCGCCGCACTTCAGGACCAGCTCAGCCCCGGGCAGGCCCTGCCTGCCCGCTACTACACCGACGCCGGCACGGCCGCCGCCGAGACCCGGCACATCTTCGCCAAGTCCTGGCAGCTCGTGTGCCACGAGTCCGACCTGCCCGGACCCGGCGCCCGGCTCGCCGCCACGGTCGCCGACCGCGAGGTACTGGTGGTCCGGACCGAGGACGGCAGCCTGGCAGCCCACCTCAATGTCTGCCGCCACCGCGGAACACGCCTGGTCACCACCCCCGAGCCGGCCGGAAAGGCGATCCGCTGCCCGTACCACGGCTGGACGTACAAACTCGACGGACAGCTGGTCGGCGCCCCCGAGGCGCGGCAGATCCCCTGCCTGGACAAACCCAGGCTCGGGCTGTTCCCGGTCCGCGTCGAGTCGTTCCTCGGCTTCGTCTTCGCCAACCTCGACCCGGACGCCGTACCGCTGGCGAAGCAGTGCGCCGGCCTCGGCGAGGCGGTCGGCCACTACGCCGGAACCGATCTGGTGCCCATCGGCCGCAGCCGCATCCACGACCTGGAAGGCGCCGAGGTCCAGCACGCCAACTGGAAGGTCGCCGTCGACAACTATCTCGAGGGCTACCACGTGCCCGTCGCCCACCCCGGGCTGATGCGGCTGCTCGACTACCAGGGCTACACCAGCGAGATACGCGACGCGTACACACTGTTCGCCTCACCGCTGCGCGACAAGCCGTCCTCGAACTGGGCGGAGCGCCTCTACCAGCGCATCACCGCCCCCATGCCCGGTCTGACCGAGGCCGACCGCCGGGTCTGGCGGTACGCCGTGATCTACCCCAACACACTTATCGACTTCTACCCCGACCATGTGCTTGCCTGGACCGCGATCCCGACGGCGGTGGACCGCGTGGCCGTACCCGGAGCGTTCTACACCCGCCGTGGCACCGGACTGCGCACCAAGCTCGCCCGGCGGCTGAATATCCACATCGGCTGGATCACCAACGACGAGGACGCCGAACTGGTGGCCCGTGTGCAGAAAGGACTCACCACACCCGGCTTCGAACCAGGTCCTCTGTCCCGGCGCGAGTCGGCGGTCGGCTGGTTCGCCGGCCGCGTCCGCGCCGATCTGAACGGCGTGGAGCCCTGAGCCGAACCCGTCCCCGCGGCCGCCGGGCAGCACTGAGCTGACCTCCCTCACGGCCGGCGTGGAGCCCGAACCGCCAAGGCCACCCCCCTGTCGAGTACGCCGTCGGTCCCCCCGAACCGACCCCGCGGCTCCCCGGTCCCGCACGTGCATGCGTGCCAGGGACCACCCCGCCCGCACCAGGTGTCCGTTGCCCCGCGGACCCCACGGAGAGGACCTTTTATGTCCCCCGAAGCATTTCCCCCCTCCCGGCGTTCCTTCCTGCGCACCGGCTCCGCCGCGGCCGTCGGTCTCGGCCTGACCGCGGCCGGCTGCGGATTCTCCTCCTCCGGCCCCGCCGCGCAGAAGGCCGAGGACAAACCCATCGACGTCAAGGTCGACGGTGATCTCGTCTACTTCAACTGGGCCGACTTCGTCGACCCGGCCGTCTTCGCCGGATTCGAGAAGGAGTACGGAGTCAAGGTCATCCAGTCGAACTTCGACTCGATGGAAGGCATGGCCGCCAAGCTCAACGCCGGCAACCGCTACGACATCATCTTCCCCACCGCGAAATGGGCCCAGCGGCTGGCGGAAGGAAACCGGCTGCGCCCCATCGACCACACCCGGCTGAAGAACGCCGACGCCGTCTTCACCCACTACGACTACTTCGCCGACCCCTGGTACGACCCCGGAGCCCGGCACACCCTCCCCTTCACCATGTACAAGACCGGGATCGGCTGGCGGAAGGACAAGATCGGCAGCGACCTGGCCGGCTCCTGGGGCGATCTGTGGAACGCCCGGGCCAAGGGCAAGGTGTTCCTGCTCGACGACCGGGACGAAGCCCTGGGCATGGGGGCGCTCAAGCTCGGTCTCGACGTCTCCACGAGCGTCGAGGGTGAGCTGAGCCGTATCACCGACTCCCTGCGCTCGCTGCGGCCCCATCTGCGCGGCTTCTCCAGCGACAGCTACAACAACCTGCTCACCGGCAACGCGGCCATGACCCAGGCATGGAGCGGCGATATGGCCGCCATGCTCAACCAGGCGAAGGACCCCTCGATCTTCGGCTTCGAAGTCGCGAAGGAAGGTGCTCCGATCAACTCGGACTGCTATGCCATCCCTTCCGACGCCCGCCACCCCGGCACGGCGATGCTCTTCATCGACTACATGCTCCGCCCGGAGAACGTGAAGAAGAACATCGAGTACATCGGCTATCCCATGCCGGTCGGCGGCAGCGAAAAAACCTACGCCGCGCTCGTGGAGCCGTTCCCCGAGTGCCAGGTCTCCGCCGACGACCTGAGGGACGAGCTCTACTTCCGCAATGCCACCTCCGAGGGCGAACAGGCCCGCGACACCGCCTGGACCCGTGTGAAGGCCGGCTGACGACATGAAACGACGCACAGATCACGTCCTGCCCCGGCCCCGCACAGGGCCGTCTGCAGGCGGCAACCGGCTGTGGGCCTGGCTCATGGTCCCGGGCACCCTGTGGATGTCCGCCTTCCTGGTCGCCTCCCTCGTCCTGGTGGCCGCACTGGCGCTCGGCACCACCGACCCGCTCGGCAATCCGCACTTCGGACTCAACTTCGAGAACATCACGGCACTGGCCGAACCCGCCTACCGGGCCGTGCTGCTGCGCTCCCTCGGCTATGCACTGCTCACCTGCGTCATCTGCCTGGCCGTGGCCTACCCCGTCGCCTACGCCATCGCCCTGCACGGCGGACGCCTCAAGAACCTCCTGATCGCCGCCATCGTCGTCCCGTTCTTCGCGAACTACCTGGTCCGGATGTACGGCTGGTCCGTCGTTCTGTCCGACGACGGCCCCCTGCTGAAGGCACTGCGCGCCGTCGGGCTCGCCGACAGCGGCACGAAGATTCTCCAGTCCGGCGTGGGTGTCATCGCGGGGCTCGTCTACGGCTTCATCGTGTTCATGATCATTCCACTGTACGCGGCGCTGGAGCGCATGGACGTCTCGCTGATCGAGGCGGGGCGCGACCTCTACGGAGGCCCCCTGCGGACCTTCTTCTTCGTCACGCTGCCCGCCACCCGGCAGGGCGCGGCAGCCGGCTGCGTTCTCGTCTTCCTGCCCGCCATGGGCGACTTCGTCAGTGCCCAGCTGATGGGAGGCCCCGACCAGATCATGATCGGCAACCTGATCCAGGACAAGTTCTTCCAGGGCCAGAACTGGCCGCTCGGCTCGGCACTCACCATGCTCATGATGGCGGTCCTGTTCCTCGGGATGATCGGCTACCTCCGCCGGGCCCGCAAGGACGAAGCGGAGGCGACACGATGACTCTGCGCCCGGCCCTCAAACCGCAGCGCCGCCCCGCCCCCCGCCCGCTCCGCGCCGTGGCCACGCGCACGGGAAGCAACCCGGCCACCGGCGCCTCCCGCATCCGCACAACCGCCCGCAGGCGCCGCCGGGGCACCGACCGCAAGCCCCGCTTCGCCCTCGCCGTCACGGTCGCGTTCTTCGCGCTTCTCTACCTGCCCATCGGGGTCGTCGTCCTCTTCTCCTTCAACTCCCAGAAGTCCCTCACGGTCTTCAAGGACTTCAGCCTCCGCTGGTACTCGGCGTTCTTCCGGGACGATGTCCTGCTCGACTCGCTCGGCATGAGCCTGCGGGTGTCCCTGGTCGCGATGGCCGGTTCGCTGATCCTCGGCGTGGCACTGGCACTCGGCCTGGTCCGCTGCCGCAGCCGCCTCGGCTCCCTCGCAGGCCTCATCATGCTCGTCCCCCTGATCACCCCCGAGATCGTCACAGGGGTCGCGGCCATGATGCTCTTCAAGGGCATGGGCGTCACGCTGTCCTCCGGCACCGTCATGCTCGCGGAGATCACCTTCTCCATCTCCTACGTGACGGTCATCCTCCGGTCCCGGATCGCCGCCCTCAACCCAGAGGTCGAAGAGGCCGCGATGGACCTCGGAGCCACCCGCTGGCAGGCGCTGCGTCTGGTCACCCTGCCCGCGCTGCTCCCCAGCATCCTCGCCTCCGCCGTACTCGTCTTCGCCCTCGTCTTCGACGACTTCGTCCTCGCCTACTTCACCACCGGCGTCGACCCACAGCCGCTGTCCGTCCGCATCTACTCGGCGATCCGGTTCGGCGTACAGCCCACCATCAACGCCGTCGGCACCCTGATGCTCGCCGGATCCATCGGCCTCATCGCCCTCGCCCTGTTCATCCCGCGCCTGTTCGGCCGTCGCGGCGGCCTCGACCTCCTCTCCGGGAAGTGACACCCGTGACCACGACGACCACCACGGCCGCCCTGGCGGCGACGGACACCGCACCCGCGGTCCGGCTCGACTCAGTCAGCAAGAGCTACGGCGACTCCTTCGCCGTCCGCGACCTCACCCTGGACATCGCGCCCGGCGAGTTCTTCTCCCTCCTCGGCCCCTCCGGCTGCGGAAAGACCACCTCGCTGCGGATGATCGGCGGATTCACCGACCCCACCGACGGCACCATCCTGCTCAGCGGCGAAGACGTCACCGCCCTGCCTCCCAACAAGCGCAACGTCAACACCGTCTTCCAGAGTTACGCCCTCTTCGACCACCTCACGGTCGCCGACAACGTCGCCTTCGGTCTCAAGCGCGCAGGCGTCGGCCGCACCGAGATACGCGAACGCGTTGCCGGCATGCTGGAGCGGGTACAGCTCGGCAGCCTGGCCGACCGCAAGCCCCACACCCTCTCCGGCGGCCAGCGCCAACGCGTCGCCCTGGCCCGCGCCCTGGTCAACCGCCCCCAAGTCCTGCTCCTCGACGAGCCGCTGGCCGCTCTCGACCTCAAACTCCGCCGCCAGATGCAGGTCGAACTGAAGCAGATCCAGCGGGAGATCGGCATCACCTTCGTGTTCGTCACCCACGACCAGGACGAAGCCCTCACCATGTCGGACCGGGTCGCGGTCATGAACGAGGGCCGCGTCGAGCAGTGCGGCACCCCCGAGGACGTGTACGAACGCCCGGCCGGCAGCTTCGTCGCCTCGTTCATGGGCACCTCCAACCTCGTGCCCGGCATCTACCGTGCCGGTGAGGTCCACGTCGACCAAGGCCCCGTACTCCCTGTCGGGCCCCGCGCCGGCATCAGCGACGGCAGCCGGGTCAGCCTGTCCATTCGGCCGGAGAAGATCTGGCTCTCCGACCTCGAACGCGGCATGACCCGCGTGAACGGCGTCGTCCGGGAAACCGTCTACTCCGGCCCGACCACCACCTACCTGATCGAACTCGCCCCGGGCATCACCCTTTCCGTACTGGAGCAGAACACCGACCGCTCCCGCATGGAGGACCGCTGGAGCGGCGGCGAGAGCGTCGAGATCGGCTGGAAGCCCGAACACTGCCTGGTCCTCGACTGACTGCCCGCCCCGCAGCCGATCCAGCGAAGGAACGCCCCCATGAAACACGATGTCATCGTGCTCGGCGCCGGTCTCGCGGGTCTCGCCGCAGCACGGGACCTGGCCGCGGCAGGAGCGCACGTCCTCGTCCTCGAGGCCCGCGAACGGGTCGGCGGCCGCGTCGAACAGACCACGCTGCCCGACGGCCGGCTCGTCCAGCTCGGCGGCGAAGTCGTGGGCCGCGCCCACACCTCGTATCTCACCCTCGCCGCCGAACTCGGCCTCACTCTGATCCCCAGCTATGTCGCCGAGCCCGGGGTCATCGCCCGTGCCACACCGGAGGGAATGTCAGCCGGTGACCCTCCGCACTGGTTCGGCCCCGGCGACGACGCCTGCCACCAGGGGGTCACTGCCGCATTCACGGCCCTGGCCCGCACCGTCGACCCGGACGACCCGTGGTCCCACGCCGAAGCCGCCGCCCTCGACAGGATTTCGGTCGGAGACTGGCTGCGCTCCGAGGGCGCGACCCCCGCCGTCGTACGCCTCTGGGAGATCGGCCAACTCGCCCTGGCCAGTGGCTCGTACGAACGGACCTCGCTGCTCGCCGCCCTGCGCAAGCACGCCGCCGTACCCGGCACCGGGCATGCCGACCACTACGACTACGAGGACTGGGAGGGTCTGCGGGTCGCGGAGGGTTCGGCGACCGTGGCGCTGCGCATGGCGGACGGGCTCGGTGAGCGGATACGGCTCGGGGCACCGGTCGACGCGATCACCGTACGGCCGGGCGGCTGCACCGTACGCCTGACCGGAGGCGAAACCCTCACCGCCGGTGCCGTCGTCAGCGCGCTGCCCGTCGGCCCGCTCCGCTCGGTCACCGTCACCGGGGTCCCCGACGAACGGCTCGCCTCGCTGCACCAGCAGCGCCAGGCGGTCGCGGCCAAGTTCGTCGCGGCCTACGACAAACCCTTCTGGCGCGCGCACGATCTGAGCGGCCTCTCCGAATGCGAAGGGGTCCTCGGCAGCACCTGGCCGCAGAACGAGGGCATCCTCTCCGCGCTCATCCCGCCCGAGCGCTACGGCGTACTGCTCGGCATGCCCGGCCGGCTGCGCGTGCCCGAACTGCTCGGCGACATCGCCCGCCTCTACGGCGACGAGGCCTACAAGCCACTCACCGCGTATCTGCGGATGTGGGGCACCGATCCATGGACCCAGGGCTACGTCACACAGTGGACCCCCGGCGACGTCATGGCCGTCGGCCCCCGGCACGGCACCCATGAACCGCCGTTCTATGTGTGCGGCTCCGACCAGTGGGTGGCCGGTTATATGGAGGGCGCGGTACGCACCGGCCGCGCCGCGGCGAAGGAGGCGCTGCGTCGTGGCTGAGCCTTCTGCGTTTCCCGCGATCCTCAACCACATGGCGGGAGCCGAACTCCCCGCCGCCTCCGGTGAGTTGATGGAGCTGACCGACCCGGCAACCGGAACAGTGCACCGCACCGCACCGCGCTCCGGACGGGCCGACACCGACGCCGCGTGTGCGGCGGCCGCAGCCGCGTACGACCGCTGGTCCACGACCACTCCGGCGGAACGGCAGCGCGCGCTGCTGCGCATCGCCGACGCCATGGAGGCCCACGCGGACGACCTCGTGGCCGCCGAGGTCGGGGACACCGGCAAGCCCGCGGGCCTCTTTCGGTCCGAGGAACTGCCCGCGATCACCGATACCTTGCGCTACTTCGCGGGAGCCGCCCGGAACCTGCCCGGCGCCGCCGCTGCCGAGTACACCGAGGGGCGCACCTCGGTGCTCCGCCGCGAACCGGTCGGTGTCTGCGCCCAGATCACCCCGTGGAACTACCCCTTGATGATGGCGGCGTGGAAGATCGCCCCGGCGATCGCGGCCGGGAACACGACCGTGCTCAAACCCGCCGACACCACCCCCTCCTCATCAGCCCTGCTGGCCCGGATCGCGGCCGAACACCTGCCGCCGGGCGTGCTCAACATCGTCTGCGGCGACCGGGACACCGGCCGGGCACTCACCGCCCATCCGGCCGTCCGGCTGATCGCGGTCACCGGCAGCGTCCGGGCCGGCCGGGAGATCGCGGCCGCCGCCGCGGCGGACCTCAAGCGGGTCCATCTCGAGCTCGGCGGAAACGCTCCCGTCATCGTCCACGACGATGTGGACATCGAATCCGCGGCGGCGGACCTCGCGGCGGTTGCGTACTACAACGCCGGCCAGGACTGCACGGCCCCCACCAGGTTCCTGGTGCACCACCGCATTCACGATGCGTTTCTCGCGGCGTTCTCCGCCCGGGCACAGAAACTGCGCACCGCGGCGCCCGACGAGCCGGACGCCGACTACGGCCCGCTCAACAACGCTGCTCAACTGGCCTCTGTGGAGGCCCTGTTGAGCCGACTGCCGGATCATGCCGAGGTCGTCACCGGGGGTTCTCGGATCCGAAGGCCCGGATACTTCCACGAGGCGACCGTGGTCGCCGGTGTCCGCCAGACCGACGAGATCGTGCAGGAGGAGATCTTCGGACCGGTCGTCACCGTGCAGCCGTTCTCGGACGAGGACGAGGCGCTGCGGTTCGCCAACGAGGTGCGGTTCGGCCTCGCGGCCGGCGTATGGACCAAGGACCACGACCGCGCGATGCGCGCGACTCGCGCCCTGGAGTCCGGGATCGTGTGGGTGAACACGCACGGCACCACGGTGTCGGAGATGCCGCACGGTGGGGTCAAGCACTCCGGCTACGGCAGTGATCTGTCCCTGGCCGGCCTGCTGGACTACACCCAGGTCAAGCACGTGATGCTGTGACGTCGCGACAAGCCGGGTCGCAGGCTCCCGCTGTCTGCCGGGGTTTCGTCGCTCCCACTCTTGTCGCAGGCCCAATGACCTGGTCTTGTGTACCGCGGCAGCCAAGGACGGTTCTGCCGACGGGTTGCACGCGTTCCGCGTGGCCGAAGGTGATGGGGAGCAGCGTGGAATCAGTGACGGGGCAGGACGTACGAGGCACCCTGCCGGAGGGGCTCGCCGACGCGATACGTGACACCGCCGAGGACATCGCCGCGCTGCTGCGTGGGGTCGCCGACACGGGTGCGCCGGTGCCCGGGTCGGAGTGGACCATGGGCGAGGCGGCGGCGCACCTGGCGCAGGCCAACGAGTTGATGGCCGACATCGCGGCGGGGCGCGAGCGGAGTCACGGTGACGGCACGCCCCAGAGCCTGGCCGCGGCCAATGAGCGTGCACTCGCGGAGTTCGGGGAGCGTGGGGCCGATCCGCTGGGCGCGATGATCGTGGCGCACGCCGCTGCCTACCTCAAGGCGATGGACGAGGGAGCGGCGGATCGGACAGTGGCCACCCCGCTGGGCCCGATGAGCCGGGTGGAACTGGGCTCGTACCTGCTGACGCACATGCTCGGCCACGGCTACGACCTCGCCCGCGCGGTGGGCCGCCCGCACATGATCGACGCCGCCCGGGTGGAGCTCACCCTGCCTTTCATGATCACGGCCATGCCCCGGGTGACCAACACCGCTGCCACGGCCGGGCTGACCGCGCGCTATCGGGTCCGCATGCGGGGCGGCACGGGCTTCGGCGTCACGCTCACGGACGGTGCCGTAGCCGTGAGCAGTGAGTCCCCGAGCCACCCCGACTGCACGATCCTGACGGAACCGGTCACGTTCCTGCTGATGGCGCTGGGTCGCTGTAATCCGTGGGGCGCGATCGCCCGGGGGCGGGTGCTGGCGTGGGGGCGCAAGCCGTGGCTGGCCCCGCGGTTTCCGACGCTGTTCACGGCGCCGTGAGCTCCTGCACGATCTCAGGGTTGATCGTGTCGAAGTAGACGCGGTCGGTGCCCCGGTCGAAGTGGAATTGTCCCTGGTAGACCGACTTGGTGATGTGCCGGTCATAGCGGGCGCTCTTCATCCACTCAGGGTGTTCGGGAAGGAATTGCGCCAGCGCTTCCGGCACCTTCGACGGGCTGCCGACAGCAAAGCCGTACGCAGAACTCCTGACGATCGATGTGACGGCACCTGCCGGCAGCTGAGCGATTCCGACAACCCGTATCCGAGGATCCTGGTCGGGGATGGTCTCACGTCCGGAATCGTTCGGGTTGTAGCCGAGCCAATGCGGATCGGAGAGCTGCCCGATGGCACGGAATCGTCGCAGCAGCGGTTCCGTATCCTTGCGCACTCGCTCGCGATCAGGGACGGGCGTGTCACCGCTGGCCGCATAGACGCCGGTCCCGCCGGCCAGTACAGCCAGCCCACCCAGGACGAACACCATGCGGCGGCTGAGAAAGCGTTGCTTGGACACTTGCGCGGCCCCCCTTGTCCGGAGGACGGATCTTATCCCGTCAGCCTGTCCAATTCGTCCAGCACGAGGGCGGCATGCTGCGAGGGGTCCGGGATCGGGTGCAGCAGCGCCCGTACTTGTCCCGAGCGGTCGAGGATGGCGGCGGACCTGGAGAACAGGATCCGGTCGCACACCCGAACCTCGGGCGCACCCACGGCGCGGCCGAGCGTCAGTTGACTGTCACCGACGAGCGGATAGCCGAGGTTGCGCTCCTTTGCGAACGCGGACAAATGGTCCGGTGCATGGGCACTGACGCCGAGTACACGGGCGTCGGCCCGTGCGAAACGCGCCGCAGCGTCACGCACCGAGCACAGCCCGGTCGTGCAGCCGGCCAGCTCGGGGAGCACCTCTCCGATGCCCGGCTCTGTGATGAAGAACAACACGGTCCACCGGTGATCCGGTGAGGGAACAGCAATTGAGCCTTCGGAGGTCTCGACGATGTGGTCCATGAATGGACCATAATCGACAAGGGCCTTCTGTTGTCCGGCCGCGTGCGTCAGCGGTTGAGGACCGCCTCCATGACGCGCTTGGCGATCGGTGCGGCGATCTTGTCTCCGGAAACTGCCTCGCCGGTCTGGCCGGGAGTCTCGACGACTACGGCGACGGCAACCGCCGGGGATCCGGATTCCTGCGTCTTGGCGTAGGAGATGAACCAGGCGTACCCGGTCGGACTGGTGCCACTGGGGAGCTGGGCGCTGCCGCCCTTGCCGCCCACCAGGTTCCCGGGAATCTTGGCCCTGGATCCCGGTCCGTCCTCGACGACGTACTCCATCATCTGCTGCAGCTTCCTCGCGTTGAGTTCGCTGAGCGATCGGCTCAGCGCCTTGGGCTTGTGCTGCTCGATGAGCTTGCCGTCGGCGGTCTGCAGACTGGCGACCAGGTACGGCTCCATGAGTGCGCCCTCGTTGGCGACGGCCGCGGCGACCATGGCCATCTGCAGAGGGGTGACGGCGGTGCTGCCCTGGCCGATGCCATCCAGGGCATTGAGCGAACCATCGTCCGCGGGATAGATGGACTTGACCGCGAGCACGGGGGTGGTGATCTCCTTGTTGAAGCCGAATGCGGCGGCCTGCTGGCGCATCTTCGTGTTTCCGAGGTCGTTGCTGATCTTGGCGAAGACGGTATTGCAGGAGTACACGAGAGCGGACTGGAGGGAGGCGTTCTCGCACTCGGCGCCGCCCTCGTTCTTCAGCTGGACCGTGGTCTCCGGTAGCACCCACGGCACCGGCGAGTCGGTGGCTGCGTCGACGTTGCTGTAGAGGCCGTTCTGCAGCGCGGCCGCGGCGGTGACCACCTTGAAGGTGGAGCCCGGCGGATAGGCCTGCTTCAGCGCGCGGTTGAGCATGGGTTTCTTCTTGTCACTGTTCAGGGCCGTCCAGTAAGCCCTGTCCTCCTTGGCCGCGCCGGCGATCGCCGACGGGGAGTAGGAGGGGGAGGAGACGAGCGCGAGGATCTTGCCGCTGCTCGGGTCGAGTGCCACGACGGCGCCCTGTTTGCCATGCAGGCCCTCGTACGCGGCTTTCTGGGCAACGGCCTCGATGGTGGTGAACACCTTCCCGGCGTCACCTGAACCAAGTCGGGAGTCGGTGCCGGTCAGCAGCTTGTCCTCAACGCTCTCGAGCAGACTCGTGCCGTACAACTGGGAGGCATAGCCGGTGACGGGCGCGTACATGGGGCCGTCGGTGTACGTGCGCTTCCAGCGCAGTTTCTGCCCGGTGTCCGAGGAGCCGGTGACGGTCTTGTTGTTCACCAGGATGAGTCCACGCGGCCGGTCGTAACGGCCATGAGGGCCGGGGTCGTTGAGCCGGCCGACGAGTATGGGCGTGACTGTCGCGGCAGCGGCGAGCAGGACGACGACCCCGCCGAGCGCAACGCGTCCTCGGCGAGTGCGCGGCAGGGGAAGCCTGCGCGGCGGTCCCTGCGCCGGACCGACTGTGGGCGTAGCCAGGTTGATCAGGACGGGCTGTGGCGCATCGCCATCGGGAACGGCGTCGTCTGACAGGGTCTCGTCGGACGCGTCGTCCGCCGGAGCCGGGGCGTCGGCTGCAGTGTCCGGCTGCTCATCGGCAGATGCTTCCGCGAGAGGCGGGCCGGAGTCACCTGTGCCAGTGTCACCTGTGCCGGTGTCCAGCTGGGCGCGGGCGGCTTCCGCCACGCGAGGAATGTCCTCGTCGGCGATCTGCTCGAGCGCCCGACGGGCGGCCAGAGCACGGGCGGGGTCGTCATCCGTGAGCCATTCACCCATGGCGGCGACAGCGCCGAGCCGGATGGCCGGATGGGGATTTGCGAGGCCACTGGTCCAGGCGTCGGGCAGGGAGGCGGAGGGGACCCGGACGCCGGCGGGACTGCGGGCGAGCAGGATCTTCCCCTCGGCTCCGTAGAGCCAGCGTTGTGGTGTCTGCGCGACATCGTCGGCTCGCAGCCGGTCGAATGCGTAGGCGTAGGCGTCGTCCACCGAGATGTAACCGTCGTGGTCGGTGTCGGCCGCACCGCTGCGAATGCCGGTCACCAAAGCGCTGGTGAACACGGACCCCGGCAGGACCTCCCCGGGGACCGGCTCGCCTTCGAAGGAGTACTCGGTGGCCCGGGATGCCGTCAGCACGACCCTGCCGCGGGCGTGACCGTGGAACCGCTCACCCAGCCCCAGATCGGTCTCACCCTTGCTGCGTTGCGCGAACGCGCCACTGAAGCAGCAGTCGAGGATGACGACCTGCCTGCGTGCCCGGCAGTCGTCCAGCTGGTCGAGGACCCATTGCGCCTCCACTCCGGTGGCGGCCAGCCGGTCCTTGCGGGTGTCCGCGGCGGCGAAGTACAGACGCCTGCGCGCATCGACGAGCCCGTGGCAGGACACGTACACCACCACAAGGTCGTTCGGCGCACGATGGCTGAGGAATTCCTCGAAGGCCAGCCGGACATCCTGAGCCGTCCTGTCGATCACCTGGGTGACCGTGAACCCGCCGATCCCCGGATCGGAGAGGACGTCGCTCAGACCGGCCGCGTCATGTGCGGGCGCGCGCAGCCGGCGCAGGGACGCATCGGCGTACGTGGACGTCGCCACCACCAGAGCCAGCCGCCGCTCGGCCGGTAGCTCAGGTGTCGGCTGCATGGCGGGCGAGCCAGGCACTGATGAGCAGTTCCTGCTGCGCCGAAGTCGCTCCGGTGACCTTCAAGGTGTCCCCGCCGAGGCTGATTTCGACCACCCGGTCCGTGCGTCCCGCCCAGCCGCCTACGGCGTTCACCACCGCGCGCAGCCCCTCGGCGGTGCGCAGCTGGATGGCCAGCCAGCCCACTACCGTGGCAAGTCCCTTGGCTTGCGCCGGCTCGGCCGGATCCCTCACCGGATCGACCGCCATGACGTCGAGATCGAGCAACTCCGCACGCAGCCGACCGGTGAATTCGGCGAGTTCCTCCGGATCGCCGTCCGGAAGTGACTGAACCTGCACGTGCAGGCCGATGACGTCCGACACAAGGCCCCCTCCTGTACCCAGCACCACCGAGCGTAGCCGCTCGGCCACGCCCGTGCGGGCTGCTTCCACCGGATCCGCGAGGAGCCGTCAGCGCGTGTACAGCGCGTCGATGTCCGCCGCGTACGCGCCCGTGATCGCCCGTCGCTTGAGCTTCAGCGTCGGTGTCATCAGACCGGCGTCCACACTGAATTCGTTCGGCAGGACGCGAAACGCGCGGATGGACTCCGCCCTCGAGACCCGGGTGTTGGCCCGGGAGACCGCCCGTTGGATCTGCGCGCGCAGGTCCTCGTCGTCCGCCATCACCGACATGTCCGCCTGCGGTTTCCCCTTCAGCGCCTGCCAGTGGGCCAGGGCCTCGGGATCCAGGGTGATGAGCGCCGCGATGTACGGCTGGTCGTCGCCCACGATCAGACACTGCGAGATCAGGGGATGGTGGCGCAGCTGCTCCTCCAGAGGCAGCGGGGCAACGCTCTTGCCGCCGCTGGTGATGATGACGTCCTTCTTGCGCCCCGTGATGACGAGGTAGCCCTCGTCGTCGAGACGGCCCGTGTCGCCGGTGGCGAACCACCCGTCGCGCAGCACCGCTTCGGTGGCCTTGGGGTTGTTGAGGTAGCCGGCGAAGACGGTGTCGCCGCGTACCCACACCTCGCCGTCAGTCGCGATGTGTACCGCGCAGCCTGGGATGGGCCGGCCCACCGTGCCGAATCTGACCTCTCCCGGCGGCTGGGCCGTGATCGCGCCCGCGGTCTCGGTGAGGCCGTAACCGTCGTACACGGTGACGCCCGCGCCCGAGAAGAACAGTCCCAGCTCCCTTCGGAGCGTCGAGCCGCCGGACACGGCGTTGCGCACCTGGCCGCCGAGCACGGCGCGCAGCTTGCCGTACACCAGGCGGTCGTAGGCGGCGTGCAGGACTTTCAGGGACGGGCCCGGGCCGTGGCCCGAGCCCATGGAGTGCCGTTCCATGGCCTCGGCGTAGCGCACCGCGACGGCTGCGGCCTTGTCGAAGAGGCTGACGTGCCCTGCGGCCTCGGCGGCGCGGCGGGCCTTGTGGAAGATCTTCTCGAAGATGTACGGGACGGCGAAGAGAGACGTCGGCCGGAAGGATGCCAGAGCGGGGAGCAGTGCCTCTGGCGCCAGATCCGGTTGGTGGCCGAGGCGGACGCCGCCGCGCAGGCAGGCGACCACAACCATCAGCCCGTAAATGTGCGCGACAGGAAGGAAGTTGAGGATCGACGGCTGGACACCGGGCTCGGCGAGGGTGCCACCCCAGCCTTCCACCAGGATGTCGCATTCGGCGGCCAGATTCGCGTGGGTGATGAGACAGCCCTTGGGTGTTCCGGTGGTGCCGGAGGTATAGCAGATCGCGGCGATCTGGTCCGGCAGTACGGCAGCGCGGTGACGGTGAATCAGTTCGTCGTCCATGCCGAGGCCCTGGTCGATCAGGGACGCCACACAACCCAGGTCCATCTGCCAGATCGCGGACAGCCGGGTTTCCGCGTCGCAGGCCGCCGCCACGGTCATGGCATGGTTCTCGTGCTCGACCACGATGGCCCGGACGTCGGAGTCGTACAGGATCCAGCGCACCTGCTCGATGGACGACGTGGGGTAGACCGGAACGATCTCGGCGCCGAGGGACCACAGGGCGTACGCCAGAACCGTCCACTCGTAGCGCGTACGGGACATCAGTGCGACCCGGTCGCCGAAGCGGACGCCGCCGGCCAGGAACCCCTTGGCCACGGCGATCACTTGGTCGCGGAACAGCTCCGCGCTGATCGGCTCCCAGTCATCGGGCCCCGTCCGGCGGGACAACTGCACCAGGGAGGGATCGCGCCCGGCGGTCTCGTACACCGAGTCGGCGAGGCCCCCCGACCACGGAGGTTCGGCACGGCGCGGAGGACCGCTTCCTTGCATAGGGCGTTCCCTTCCCGTGTTCGGGGCGTCGCGCTGTGCAACTCAGGGAGCGAAAGGTACATGTTGGCGGCGTTGCTGCCTAGTTTCCGGGGGTAGCCCCCAGGTCCCAACGAGCCACAGCCAGGGCCGCGGTTCGCGGTGTCTCAGGCCGCCCGGCTTGATTTCATCGGGTTCGCGGCAGTCTGAAGCGTCTGTGGGCAGTTGGAGCCGGGGGACGAGACCCCGGCTTCGGCCCGCGCGAGCCGCACCGCAGGTTCAGCGATCGCCGCGGGCCTGGTCGTCTCCTCGGCCCTGACGCGCCACAGCCACCTGATGTCCCGTCCGAAGGACCAGCTGAGCAGCGCCAGCGCCAGGGCGACCATCGCGAACGCCAGCAGCCGCGGGAGGACCCCGGCGCCGACCACCAGCAGCAGGATTCCCTGCAGCGCGGCCACCGTCTTGCGGGCCGTGCTCGGCGGCAGGGCTCCGTTCAGCCACGGCAGCACCCTGGCCGCCGCGACGAAGGCGTAGCGCATGGTGCCGATCAGCAGCACCCACGGGCCCAGCGACATGGCGACATGGATGCTGAGCACCAGGATCAGGAAGGCGTCCACCTCCATGTCGAAGCGTGCCCCCAGCGCGGACGCCGTCCCGGTGCGCCTCGCGACCTTGCCGTCGACCGCGTCGAGGATCAGCGCCACCGTGGTGAGAGCGACCAGGACCGTGACCGGCGGCGGGCTCTCGAAGGAGTCCGCGACCAGCGCGGTCACACCCCCGACGAGCGTCGCGCGGGCCAGTGTGACGCGGTTGGCCGGTCCGAAGGACTTGAGCCAGGACCGGCGCAGGGCGCGAGTGAGCACCGCCCAGGTGGCGACCGCGAAGGCCAGGCCGGTCAGCCAGCCCGCGGGTCCCAGGCCGATCGCCGTGCCGAGCAGGGCCAGCAGGAGGATCTGCGCGCCTGCTCCCACCGCCGTCTCGTGCCGCAGCGGCCTCATGTCGTAGGGGTTGTTCAGGGCCACCGTGCACCCTCCGGGGGTGTGACAGATTCGATCAGTCCCGCGTACCGTGTCCGCGGCTTTGTAGTGATCAGTACGTGCATCCTCACCCGACTGTTCAGGAGGACGCCAATGGAGCGTGCCGCTCGTGCTTTCTGGCTCCGGTCTCCCGGTCACGGGGAGATCCGGGACGTTGCCCTGCCGGAACCCGGCGACGACGAGGTGCTGGTGCGCACGCTCTGTTCCGGGGTGAGCCGTGGCACGGAGACGCTTGTCTTCCGCGGCGGCGTACCGCAGAGCCAGCACAGCGTGATGCGGGCGCCGTTCCAGGACGGCGAGTTCCCCGGGCCCGTGAAATACGGCTATCTCAACGTCGGGCTTGTCGAAGCAGGACCGCGGCACCTGCTCGGCCGTACGGTCTTCTGCCTCTATCCGCACCAGACCCGCTACGTCGTCCCCGCGAGCGCCGTGACTCCCGTGCCGGACGCCGTCCCCGCCGGGCGGGCCGTGCTGGCCGGGACCGTGGAGACTGCGGTGAACGCCCTGTGGGACGCCGCACCGCTGATCGGTGACCGGATCGCCGTGGTCGGAGCAGGCATGGTCGGCGCCGGCGTGGCCGCCGTACTCGCCAAGTACCCCGCCGTCCGTGTCCAGCTGGTCGACGCGGAACCCGCGCGCGCCGGCATCGCCAAGGCACTCGGCGTCGACTTCGCGCTCCCCGAGGACGCCGCGGGCGACTGCGATCTCGTCGTCCACGCCAGCGCCACCGAGGCCGGACTCGCCCGCTCACTGGAACTCCTCGCCCCGGAGGGAACCGTCCTCGAGCTGAGCTGGTACGGCGACCGGCGGATCAGCCTGCCGCTGGGGGAGGCCTTCCACTCCCGCCGCCTGGTCGTGCGCAGCAGTCAGGTGGGGACGGTGTCACCGGTCCGGGGGGGCCGCCGGACCTACGCCGACCGCCTCGCGGTGGCGCTCGACCTGCTCGCCGATCCCGCCTTCGACGCGCTGATCACCGGCGAGTGCGCCTTCGACGAGCTGCCACAGGTGCTGCCGAAGCTCGCCTCCGGGGAGCTCCCGGCGCTATGTCACCGTGTGCTGTATGAAACTGCTGCTGATCCGGCCTGAACAAGGAGAACAGGTCGGCCGTACTACAGGTCAGATGTGCTGCCGCACCTGGAGGTTCACCCGTTGTTCAGTATCACCGTCCGTGATCACATCATGATCGCTCACAGCTTCCGCGGAGAGGTCTTCGGGCCCGCGCAGCGCATGCACGGAGCGACGTTCCTCGTGGACGCCACCTTCCGCCGCCCCGAGCTGGACGCCGACAACATCGTCGTCGACATCGGTCTGGCCACCCGGGAACTCGGCGCTGTGGTCGGCGAGCTGAACTACCGCAATCTCGACGACGAGCCCGACTTCGCCGGCATCAACACCTCCACCGAATTTCTGGCCAAGGTGATCGCGGACCGGCTCGCGGACCGGGTGCACGCAGGGGCGCTGGGCGAAGGCGCACGCGGCCTGGCCGGGATCACGGTCACCCTGCACGAATCGCACATCGCCTGGGCGAGTTACGAGCGCACCCTGTGAACCGGGCCGACGTCACCGGGGCGAGCGGGCGGTCGGTGCACATAGTGCTGCCCGGTGGCGTCGACGACCCGGCCGCCCCCAGTGGCGGCAATGTCTACGACCGCCGGCTGTGCCGGGACCTGCCCTCAATCGGCTGGCAGGTCCACGAGCATGCCGTCGCGGGCAGCTGGCCACAGCCCGGAGCGGCCGCTCGCGCCGAACTGGCCCGCGTCCTGGCCCACGCCCCGGACGGCGCCGTCGTGCTCCTCGACGGACTCGTCGCCTGCGCCGTACCCGACATCGTCGTCCCCGAGGCCGAACGGCTGCGGCTGGCGGTGCTGGTGCATCTGCCGCTGGGCGACGAGACAGGACTCGCCCCCGCCCGGGCGGCGGACCTGGACGCCCTCGAGCGGGAAACCCTGCGCGCCGTGCCGGTCGTCGTGGTGACCAGCATGTGGGCCGCCCGCAGGCTTGTCGCCCACCACGGGCTCGCCCCCGGCCAGGTCCATGTCGCCGCACCCGGCGCCGACATCGAACCCGAGGCGCCCGGCACCGACGGTGTCTCGCGACTGCTGTGCGTCGCATCGGTGACCCCGCGCAAGGGACAGTACCGGCTGGTGAAGGCACTTGCGGCCGTCGCCGACCTGCCCTGGGTCTGCGTGTGCGCCGGCGGCCTCGACCAGGACCCCGGCTATGTCGCCGGGCTCAGACAACTGATCGAGAAGTCCGGCCTCGGCGACCGGGTCCAGCTCGTCGGACCGCAGACCGGTGCGGAGCTGGATGCGAGCTACGCCGCCGCCGACCTCATGGTGCTCACCTCGTACGCCGAGACATACGGCATGGCCGTGACCGAGGCGCTCGCGCGCGGCATTCCGGTGCTGGCGACGACCGTTGGCGGTCTCCCGGAGGCGGTCGGGCAGGCGCCGGACGGCAGCGTGCCGGGCCTGCTCGTACCGTCGGCAGACCCGGCGGCACTCCCCGCGGCGCTGCGCAGCTGGTTCGGAGATCCGGGCCTGCGCAGTCGCCTGAAGGCGGCCGCAGCAGAGCGGCGCACCGCGCTGGACGGGTGGGAGACGACGGCCCGGAATCTGGCCGGCGCGCTGGAACGCATACGAATCGAACCCCGGAGGGCCGCGTGAGTACGACCGACGCGCCTGGTTATGCCCCCGAGTGGCTGGAGCTGCGGGAGGGCGCCGACGCCACCGCCCGCGCCACCGGACTCCTCGAACCGCTCCAGCACTGGTTGTCGGGCCGGGACCGAGATCACGCCGGGCAGGTGATCCGCGATCTCGGCTGCGGGACCGGCTCCATGGGGCGCTGGCTCGCACCCAGGCTGAACGGCACCCAGCACTGGATCCTGCACGACCGCGACCCCGCTCTGCTCGACCTGGCCGCCGTGCGGACGCCCGACACGGCGGCCGACGGCAAGCCCGTGACGGTCACCACCGAACGCGGCGAAATCGCCCGCCTGAGCGCGCGGGACCTGGCCGGCGCCTCCCTGTTGACCGCCTCCGCCCTGCTGGACGTGCTCACCCGAGGCGAGGTGGACGGGCTGGCCAAGGCGTGCGCGGGGGCCGAATGCCCCGCGCTGCTGACGATCTCCGTGGTGGGACGGGTCAAGCTGACGCCTGCCGAACCGCTGGATGCCGAGATCGCCGCCGCGTTCAACGCCCACCAGCGCCGCAACGGCCTGCTCGGACCCGACGCCGTCACGGTGGCCTCCGAAGCCTTCGCACGGCAGGGAGCGACGGTACGGACCCACGCGAGCCCCTGGCGGCTCGGCGCCGACGATTCGGCGCTGATCGCGGAGTGGCTGCGGGGCTGGGTGGGTGCGGCCTGCGAGCAGCGCCCGGCCCTCGCGTCGCGCGCCGACACGTATCTACTGCGCCGCCTGGCGGCGTGCGCGTCGGGCGAGTTGCGGGTGGTGGTGCACCACAGCGATCTGCTGGCGCTGCCCCGGCCGACGGGCGGGACCTCATGAGCGGGCAGACGCTCCGGGCCCGTGTCGGCACGCTGGCCGGAGCGGGCATCCTCGCGGTGCTGGTCTGGCGTCTTGGCACCGGCGCATTCCTGGACGGGCTGCGCAGGATCGACGGACCCACCCTGCTCGCCGCGCTCGGACTCGGCCTGCTCACGACCGTGTTCAGCGCCTGGCGCTGGTGCATCGTCGCCCGCGGCCTGGGCATCCGGCTGCCGCTGGGCCGGGCGGTCGCCGACTACTACCGCGCGCTGTTCCTGAACGCGGCGCTGCCCGGCGGCGTACTCGGCGATGTGCATCGAGCGGTACGACACGGGCAGCACACCGGTGACGTCGGACGAGGCGTTCGCGCTGTCGTCCTCGAACGGACCGCGGGCCAGCTGGTCCTGATCGCCGTCGGTGTGGCGGTACTGCTTGCCCAGCCGTCCCCCGCCCTGGCGCAGCCCCGCCACCTGGCCACCTCACCGGGGACCGCCCTTGCGCTCGCCGTGGTGTCCGCGCTGGTGATCGCGGTCGCCCTCCGGCTCAGAGGCAAGCCGGGCACATCGCGATGGCACCGGGCGGTCCGCGCCACGCTGGCCGAGGCACGCCTCGGACTGCTCGCCCGCAGCAGCTGGCCGGGCGTCGTGATCTCGTCCGTCGTAGTGCTGGCGGGGTACCTCGGTACGTTCCTTCTCGCCGCCCGGGCCGCTGGGTCGACCGCGCCGTTCGCCGAGCTGGTGCCCCTGATGGTGCTGGCCCTGCTCGCCATGGCGCTGCCGCTGAACGTCGGCGGCTGGGGCCCCAGGGAAGGCGTCACCGCGTGGGCCTTCGGCGCCGCCGGCCTGGGCGCCGCCCAGGGCCTGACGGTCGCCGTCGTCTATGGAGTGCTCACCTTCGCCGCGAGCCTGCCCGGTGCCGGGGTGCTCGCCGGCCAGTGGCTCGCCCGCTCACGGCGCCCGCAACTCCAGCTCGAAGAGCGTGTCCTCGCCGAGGGCGGCACGTCGCGCCGGTGGACGGAGCGCGTCCCGCATCACCGGCGTACCCGCGAAGCGGAGCCCCGGGATGCCGTCGCCGAGCAGGACCGGCGCCACGGTGACGTAGAGCCGGTGCAGCGCCTGCTCGTGCAGGAAGCGTGACACGGTGACGCCGCCGCCCTCGATCAGCACCCGGCCCAAGCCGCGCCGCGCGAGCGCCTGCACCAGGCGGCCCGGCGCGAACGCCTCGCTGTCCGGCAGCGTCAGCACATCAACGCCGTCGCGGCCCGGAACGGACTTGCTGCGGTCGCTGCCCTCGGCCACCACCCACAGCGTCGGCGCTGCTTCGTCGGTGAACACCCGGCGCCCCAGCGGTACGCGGCCGTGCGGATCGACGACGACGCGCACGGGGTTGTCACCGGGGCAGGCACGCACGGTCAGTTGCGGGTCGTCCGCGACCGCTGTGCCCGCCCCGACGACCACCGCGTCGGCGAGTGCACGCAGGCGGTGCAGATGAAGACGGTCCTCCTCGCCCGTGACGTAGTCGGCGTCACCGGTACGCGTCGCTATGAAACCGTCCAGGCTCTGCCCGAGTTGGGCGAAGGTGAAGTGCGGGCCGGCCAGGCACAGCGGCAGATAGCGGTCGGCGAGCACCTCCGCTTCGGGGGTGGCGGCCTGCCTCCAGCGCCGGCGGCCGTCCGCGCTCCGGACAAGTCCGGCGGCCTCGGCGTCCGCCTCGGAGCGGACGCCGCGCAGCCGCTCCCAGGCCTCGGCCGCATCCAGTACGTCGCTGCGGTTGGTCATCGGGTCTCCTGCCGGGTGAGCAGTGAGACGTACTCACTGAAGGATTCGACAAGTGAGGCCAGCAGTTTCTTTCCCTTATCCGCGGATGCCATTGACGGACGGCCGATGACACCGGACTTGGTGTAAGCCGTCATACCGAGAGTGAGCAGATGCTTACGATCGTCGGCCAGGAAATCGGAGGTTTCATAACCAGGGCGGACGAGTTCGGGATGGGAGTGCAGCAGGATGGACGTTTCCACTTCACCCGCGTGCATATCGCTGTGCGACGGGGTCTGTACACCGGCCGCGGCCCGTGCCGCATCCCAGTCCGCCGAGCCCGGGAAAAGCGCCATGCGCAGCCCGCTGCCCGCGGATTCCTGAACGACATTGCGCAGTACGTAATTTCCGCCGTGGCCATTGACAAGAATCAGGGAACCGACACCGGACTGGCTCAGCGAGTCGGCGATGTCCCGTACGACGGCGTGCAGGGTCGCGGCGGAAATGCTGACCGTCCCCGGCCAGGCCGCGTGCTCGTGCGAGCACGAGATCGTGAGAGGAGGAAGGTGGTGAACCGGATGGGCTGCGGCGATCTCCCGGGCGATGGTGCAGGCGACGACCGTGTCGGTCACCAGGGGAAGGAAGGCTCCGTGCTGCTCGAAGCTGCCGATGGGGAGGACGGCGACATCGGCCTGCCTCCTGCGCACGTCCTCCGTGGAGTCCCCTGGCAACAGGCCCGATGCCGGGGGCGTTTGTGAACCACTCATTGTTTTAGGGCCTTTCGTTGTTCGCTCCGCGCGCCCATGGTCGAATGTGATGAAACGGGCAGGCAGTTGATGCCTCTTCGCTATTTTGGCCTACGATGCACGGAGCTTGCCAGATTGGATCGGGGTCATGACAGTAAGTGATGGCGTGTTCGGCGACAGTGTTCGTACGTCAGGTGTCGAACGAGTGGTGGATGTACGGCTGTCCACCTCGCACGGCGATTTTCTCGCCATCGGCTACCTGGACCGCGAAAGCGGGGACGAACAAATGGTGCTGGTATACGGCGAAGCCGAGAAGGAGGGAGCACTTGTCCGCATGCATTCGGAGTGCCTGACCGGAGATGTCTTCGGGTCCAAGCACTGTGAATGCGGCGATCAGCTGTCCGCCGCACTGCACGCCATCGTGACGGAAGGGCGCGGCATTCTCGTCTACCTCCAGGGTCACGAGGGACGCGGGATCGGCCTGTTGGGCAAACTGCGCGCGATGAAGCTCCAGGCGGAGGGGCTGGACACGGTCGAGGCGAATCTCGCCCTCGGGTTCCCGGCGGACGCCCGCGACTACCGGGTGGCGGCGGATATCCTGCACGAGCTCGGTGTCCAGTCCGTGCGGCTGCTGTCGAACAACCCGCTCAAGCGGGAAGCGCTGCTGCGGCACGGCATCAAAATCACCGAGCAGGTTCCCCTGTTGATACCGCCACGGGAAGAGAACATGTCCTATTTGTGGACCAAGCGGGAACGCCTCGACCACTACCTGCCGCACTTGGACAGTGCGGTCGACTAGGGCGAGTATCAGAAGTGGATCTTGGCAGGAGATGATCTTGGTTCGTGGCGGGTGGAGATCTGACCCGACAGGGTATTCCGCGGCTTCCCCGACAGCGATTGACTTCCGCTCCACCGGCTGAAGCCGGTGGAGCGGAAGTCACTGGTGGATCCGGCCCGCCGAGGCTGGCGGGCCCCTCACCGCATCGACGCACAGACCTACTTGGTGCCCCACTCCTGGCGCAGGACGGCCGCGTCGGAGGTGTTCAGCTTGTTCAGCACCATCTTCGTGCCCGCCGTGCTCTTCGGTGTCGCGATCACCTGCCCCCGCGCGTACAGCGACAGGAACCGGCTGGACTGCGCATCCCACTGCTGGCCCTTGTTCTTCCAGTTGGCCGTGACGTGGCGGCATGCGCAGCGAGGATCAGCGCACAGCTTCCCGTGGGCGAGCACCCCTAGCATCGCGACCTGAAGACGCGTCTGCTGGCCCAGCTTCTCCACGATCCGCGCGATATGCGCCTTCACCGTCCGCTCCGCGATACCCAGCTCCCGCGCAAGCTCGCGGTTGCCAACTCCCGTACCCACCAGGAGAAGAACCTCCTTCTCCCGATCCGTCAGCCTTTTGAGCTTCCACAGACCACGCACAGGGTCAGCCCCCATGCGCCGGTAGGCGCAGCTGCTGTCACCTGCATCGGACCGTTTGGTCATGTCGGTCCCTCCTGAACACCGCTCTTCCCAGCAGAGCCCCGTGCCCCGGGTGCGGCGGTGATCGCCACTCAACCTAACCCCGAGCCCGGATGCGCGTACATCAAAAAGGCGTTCGCCGAGGTGCGTGAACTAGCCATGTTCGAAAGGGAGTTGGCCTTTTGGGCAGTGGCTCATCGGGCGCTGCCTGAAGAGACAATTTTGGTCAAGCCCCAAGATTCCTAGGCTCGTTGGCGAACCCCATGGAACAAGCACCCTCAACGGGAGGAACGTTCATGATCACGCGCTACACGGGCCGTATCGCCACCGGAGCCGTCGCCGTCGCCGCCGGTCTCGCCGTCCTGTCCCCGATGGCCCACGCTGCCGACCCGGCCGCCGGACCGGCCAAGCCCGCCAAGCTCACCGTCGCGTCCTACACCAAGTACCTCAAGACGCAGAACACGCCTGAGGCCAAGCAGACCCTGAAGAAGTTCGGGGCGCTGAACAACAAGCAGAAGGCGGTCTTCCTCAAGGACCTCCAGGACCGCAAGATCTACAAGGCGCTCCTGGGCGCGGCCAACGGCAAGGTCGGCAAGCCGGTCAACATCACCGACCGCTACAACAAGGAAGTGTCCTTCGTCGTCAAGGGCAGTAGCTTGGTGGCGAAGGACAAGAAGCGCACCGTCACCGCGCGCTTCTCCGTGACGGAGAAAATCTTCAACATCCCGGTCACCACTGAGACGATCTCCATCTCTGTGCCGACGGCCGGCAAGGGCCCCAGGCTGGCCTCCGCCAAGGCCGAGGTGAAGAACGTCAACGCGGCCATCAAGATCACCAACAACCGCGTCAGCGTCAAGGGCCGCGCCGCCCAGACCTTCTGGACCGCCACGCCGCAGGTCTCTTCCTTCGGCAAGAAGCCGGTCTTCAAGAAGGAGCACATCCTGGCCGGCAACGTCACCTTCCGCGCCAGCCTGACGAACAACGACTGATACTCACCGCGCTTGCCTTCCCTCTTGGGGAACCGGTGACCGCGAGGTCCAGGACACTCCACCCGTCCTGGACCTCGCCCTCTTCGGCAGGGAACCCGCCATCCGTCGCCCGTCCCAACGCCACCGGCGCCGCGGTCACGGCCGCCACCTGCCTGATCCCCGCGGTCCTCGTCCTACTGCTGTCCCGCCCTCCGCGCCCGAAGGAGACCCCCCGATGCGACCCCGCACCGCCGTCCCGCTCCTGACTGCCCTCGCCCTCGCGCTGGCCGCCCCGAGCGCTTTCGCACATGCCGCCGCCAAGCCGAAGCCGCCCAAGGTCACCTGCACCGCCAAGGCCAAGCCCACCGGCTCCCACTACTGCCACACCACCACGGGAAAGCCCGGCAAGACGCCCGCCAAAACGCTCGCGATCGTCGCGAACAAGAAGACCAACACCCTGTACTGGGCCAGCGGCGACTGGATGCCGACCAAGCCCGGCGGCATCACCTCGATGCGGCTCATCATCGAAAAGCCGAACAAGAAGCCCGCGCCCTACCCCGATGCCCGCTACAGGGCCGCCCGCGACGAGTCCGAGATCGTCTACCTCCACCGCGCGAAGTGGGACTTCAAGAAGAGGCCGCTCAAGCTGCCCAACAACACTCGCGTCTGGATCGAGATCAAGGGACACGGCGTGACACCGTCGATCACCCTTTGATCCGATAGACGGAGCGGACTCGCGGGACACTCGTGCCCGCTGTCGCCTTCACCGGCTGTGCAACTGGCGCCGCACCAGTTCGTGGAGATGCCCGCCCGCATGGGCGAGCAGATCGGACGGCCGGCCCTGCTCCACCACCCGGCCGTCCGACATCACGATCACGCGATCGGCGTCCATCACCGTGGACAGCCGGTGGGCGATCACTACACGGCTCGCGCTCAGCGCTCGGGTGGACTCGATCACGATGCGCTGGGTCTCGTTGTCCAGCGCGCTCGTCGCCTCGTCGAAGAAGAGGATGCGCGGGCGGCGGATCAGGGCCTGGGCGATCATCAGACGCTGGCGCTGGCCGCCGGAGATCGCACCGCCGCCGGAGATCATCGTGTGCAGGCCCATCGGCATGCGCTTGATGTCCTCGGCGAGGCCCGCCAACTCCGCGGCCGCCCAGGCCTCTTCCTGGGAGAAGGCCTCGGCGCCGCAGATGCAGTCCAGGATCGATCCCGTGAGCGGCTGGGCGTTCTGCAGGACGACGCCGCACTGGCGGCGGACCGCCGCCTGGTCCAGGGCCGCCAGGTCCTGGCCGTCGTACAGGACGCTGCCCGAAGCCGGTTTGTCGAAGCCGATGAGGAGTCGCAGCAGCGTCGACTTGCCGCAGCCGCTGGGGCCGACGATCGCCACGAACTCGCCCGGCCGCACCTGGAGAGAGACGTCGTCGAGGACGAGCGGGCCGTCGTCGTTGTAGCGGAAGGAGAGCTTGCGGGCCTCGATCGCCCCGGACAGAGTGCCGGGCTGGGCACTGGCGCCGCGGACCTCCGGGGCCTCTGCCAGGACGGGCTTGATCTGCTCGAACATGGGCAGTACGGCGGCGGCCGAGACGAGCGCCCCGGAGATCTGGGTGACCGACGTCAGCAGCATGGTCACGGAGGTGTTGAAGGTCAGGAACTCGCCCGCCGACATGCTGCCGCGGGCCGGACCGGCGAGCAGCATGAACATGGTGAGCGAACAGAGCGGCAGATAGACCGCGTCGAGGACCGTCGTCAGATTTCTGATCCGGCCCGCCCGCTGCTGGAGCTCGCGCGAGCGGGCGAACTCCCGCGCCCAGGCGGCGTACGCGAAGCTCTCCGCCGCGGCGACACGCAGCTTGGGCAGTCCGCGCAGGGTCTGGAACGCCTGGTTGTTGAGCTTGTTGCCCAGCTCGACCAACTGCCGCTGCCAGCGCAGCTGCCACAGGCCCATGCCGAGGAACACGGCTCCGATGACGAGCAGCATCCCGATCGCCGTCAGCGCCAGCGGCACGCTGTAGCAGAGCAGCAGCATGAGATTCATGGCTCCGACCGTGCTCGCCTGGACGGCCACCGGGCCGATACCGGAGAGCACCCGCCGGATCGCGCTGATACCCATCGCCGCGCTGGCCAGCTCGCCGGTGGAGCGCTCGGTGAAGAACCGGGTCGGCAGCCGTAGCAGCCGGTCCCACACGGCCGGTTGCAACGACGCCTCGATCCGTCCTTCCATCCGCAGGACGGTGAGGTTCTGCAGCAGCATGAACGCGGCGGAGACGATGCTCGCGATCATGACGGCCAGCGCGACCTGGACGATGAGGCTCTTCTCGGCCGTCGGCACATAGACGCCGAGCACCTGTCCGGTGGCGATCGGCACCAGCGCGCCGAGGCCGACGGTGACCAGCGCGGCGAGCGTCAGATTGCGGACGTCGGCGCGCGTGTCGCGCAGGCTGAAGCGCATCAGCCGCCATGCGCTCATGGGGCGTTCGGGCAGCGGACGGTAGAACATCACCGCGCGCGGCTCGAGTTCCTCCGCGGTGGCCCCGCCGATGCGCATCCGCAGGCCGGAGGCCGGGTTCACCGCCTCGTACCGGCCGCGGCGCCACAGCAGGGCGACCGGGGCGCCGGACTTGGCCCAGTGACCCACCAGCGGACCGGTGTTGGTACGCCACCAGCGGCCGTCGAGCCGCACCGCGCGGGTACGGATACGTGAGGCGACGGCGATGCGCTCGACCGGACTGATCCGGTCATTCACCGCACCGCCCTTCGACCGCTCGCCGAGAGTGATCCCCGCCGCCTCCGCGACCCGTCGGCATACGGCGTACGTGGCGTCGTCCTCGGCGCCGTCCGAGGCGGCGGAGCCCCGGCCGGCCCGCTCCGGCTTTCCGATGGAAGCGACCAACGCCGCCTCCGCCCGGGCGCGGACGGCTTCGCCCGCCTTGATGCCCGCGGCCGTACGGTCCTCGTGAGCCCGCTCAAGACCTTCGATCCAGCGGTCCACGGCGGAGAGCAGCCGGTACTGCTGGTTGACCATCTGCTGCCACAGCGCACTGTCGACCAGCAGGTCGCCCGCCGCATCGGCGCTGTACGTGGCGCCGTACTGCACGCTGCCCGGCGGGACCGGCATCCACAGAATGTCGTCGTCGGCCATGGCCCCGTCGGTGGCCCGGCCCTCCAGGGGAGCCTGGAACAGGATGCCCAGGCCCCGTCCGGTGCCCAGAGCGAAGGCGTACTCCAGCGGGGTCGGTGCCTCGTACCCACTCTGATAGCCCGTCTCGTAGACGGTTTCGTACGTCCCGTACTCCGGCCGGTACAGCTCCCGCAGCCCAATCCGGTGCAACCGGCAGTCCTGTGACGGCCTGCCGATCAGCGTGTGCCGTGGGCCCTCCACCGGGCCGAGCAGCAGCGTGCCCGCCTCGAGCCGGCCCAGAAAGTGCCAGTGCCCCTGCTGAGCGGCATCCACCGCGAAGAGATCCAGGGCCCCGCCGACGACGAGCCACAGCACCTGTGGCCCCTCCAGCGACAGGCTGCGCAGCCCGGTGCAGTCGACCGGCGCGCCAAGACCCCCGACTGCATGGGTCACCGCGTCGGACTCGCCCGGTCCCGCGACCGCGGACGGGTGAACGGAAGCCACGTCAGTGCTCCTTGACCAGCTCGGCGTACGGACCCCCGGCGGCGACCAGATTCTCGTGCCGGCCGCGCTCGACGACCGAGCCGTGGTCGAGTACGACGATCTCGTCGCTGTCGCGCACGGTGCTCAGCCGGTGGGCGATCACGACGCAGGCGCAGCCGCGCCGCCGCAGATTGTCGATGATGATCCGCTCGGTCTCCGCGTCGAGAGCGCTCGTCACCTCGTCCAGGACGAGGATGCTCGGCCGCCGCACCAGCGCCCTGGCGATCTCCAGACGCTGGCGCTGTCCGCCGGAGAAGTTGCGGCCGTCCTGCTCGACCCGGCTGTGGATGCCTTCGGGACGCCGTGCGATCACGTCGTACAAGGCGGCGTCTGAGAGGGCGGCGACCACGGCATCGTCCGGAATCGAGGGGTCCCACAGCGCCACGTTGTCCCTGACCGTGCCCTCGAAGAGGAAGACGTCCTGGTCGACGAAGGAGACCGAGGCCGCGAGCGCGCTGCGGGAGATGTCGTCGAGGCGCTGCCCGTCGATGCGGATCGTGCCCTCCCACGGGCTGTAGAGACCGGAGATGAGCCGCGAAACGGTGGACTTGCCGCTGCCGGACCCGCCGACGAGCGCAACCTGCTGCCCGGGACCGACCGTCAGCGAGAAGTCGCTGAGGAGAGGCTTGTCGAGCGGGCTGTAGCCGAAGGTGATGTTCTCCAGCGACACATGGCCCTTGAGCCTGCGGGTGTTCGCGTCGGTCTCCCGGCGCGAGTACAGCGAGTCGACCGGGAAGCTCTCGACATCCTTGAGCCGGGCCACGTCCGCCGCGAAGTCCTGGATCCTGCCCGCCACCCCGTTGAGCCGGGTGATGGGTGCGGTGAAGCGGGTCACCAGCGCCTGGAAGGCGACGAGCAGACCGATCGAGATATGGCCCTCCACCGCCCGCAGGCCGCCGATCCAGAGGATCAGCGCGCTGTTGAGGGTCGCGAGGGTGGGCGCCACCACGGCCAGTACCGCGCTCGGCACACCGAGACGCTGCTGCTCCTCCAGTGTGGTGGCATGCTGGCCCGCCCAGCGGCGGAAGTATCCGTTCTCCCCGCCGGTGGCCTTCATGGTCTCGATCAGCTGGAGACCGGTGTACGAGGTGTTGGTCAGCCGGGCGCTGTCCGCGCGCAGCTTCTGGGTGTGGGTGGCCCGCAGCCGGACCACGATCCGCATCGCGACCACATTGAGCAGGGCGATCCCTATGCCGATGACGGTCAGTTGGGGGTCGTACGTCCACAGCAGTACGGCGTAGAGGATCACGACGACGCCGTCCACGCCCGCGGCGGCGAGGTCACGCGCCAGTGTCTCGGCCACCGCGTCGTTGGACTGGAGCCGCTGGACCAGATCGGCCGGACTGCGCTGGGCGAAGAAGGTGACCGGCAGTCTCAGCAGATGCCGCAGGAACCGGGCACTGCTGAGTGTGGAGGAGATGATGCGCCCTCGGAGCAGGTTCGCCTGTTGCAGTGCGGTCAGCACCGCGGTGAGCGCGACCATCGCCGCCATCGAGGCGAACAGCGGCCCGAGCATTGAGGTCTGATTGCCGATCAGGAACATGTCGATGTACGTACGGCCCAGCGCGGGCACGGCCGCCCCGACGGCGACGAGCAGCAGGCTGGCCAGCAGCGCCGCCAGCAGCGTGCCGGTCGTGCCCCGCATCCTGGCGGGCACGGCCCCCATGACGCCCGGCTTGCGGCCGCCCCGGCGGAAGCCGGCGGCGGGCTCGAAGATCAGGGCGACCCCGGTGAAGCTGGTGTCGAAGTCCTCCGTCGCGAGAAAGCGGCGGCCCTTGTCGGGGTCGTTGATGTGCACGCCACGGCGGCCGAACCGCCGTCCCATGCCGTCGTACACGACGTAGTGGTTGAACTCCCAGAACAGGATCGCGGGCGCCCGCATCTCGGCGAGCGCGGCCGGTTCCATCTGCATGCCCTTGGCCTGCAGGCCGTAACTGCGCGCCGCCTTCAGCAGATTGCTGGCCCGTGAGCCGTCCCGGGAGACACCGCAGGCGATTCGCAGCTCTTCGAGCGGCACATGCCGCCCGTAGTGCGCGAGCACCATGGCCAGCGACGCTGCGCCGCACTCCAGCGCCTCCATCTGAAGAACCGTGGGGGTGCGCACGGTCTTCTGCTTCTTCGCCTTGGGGGCGGGGACGGCGCGGCGCGTGCCACGCCGGCCAGACGGCGCATCTTCGGGACGATGGCGGCCGCGGCCGCCTGCCGGCGGCAGTTGCTGCTGGGCGGTCATGGAAGCAGCCAACCGATCGGATGCTGCTCGGCCAGCCGGATGGCGCCGGTGGCGAGCGTCATGGAGTCGACCGCGTACGGCGGGCCGTCCGACGACGACCAGGCATAGCCGGACTTGGTGCGCGACGAGGGGTCGAGCCGTACCAGGACCGCCACGGGCTGGCCGGACTTCGAGAACAGCTCGCCCAGCTGGCTGCTGCCGAGGAAGCCGGTGATCCGCTGCCGGGTCTGAGCGGTCCGGCCGACGGCCTTCACACGGCCGCGCAGTACGCCGTACTGCTGGGTCGGCACCGACTGGACGGTGAGATCGACCGACGCGCCCACCGGTACGTTCGATCCGCTGTCGGCCGGTACGTACAGGACGGCCATCAGAGGGTCGTCGGCCTGCTCGACCCGTTCCACGGCGGCCACGTCGGTGCCGGTGGTGACCACCGAGCCGATGTCGGCGACCAGAGCCGTCAGCCGGCCGGCGGTGAGTGTGCGGACGGTGGTGTCGCCCTTCGCCGTACGGACCTTCAGCAGGGGAGCGTTGGCGGGTAGCCTCTTGCCCTCTTCGGCGAGCACCTCGGTGACCTGGCCGGAGACCGGGCTCTGCAGGACATAGCTGCCCTGGGCATGGGTGAGGATTCCGGACGCGCCGAGGGTGGAGCTCACGGTGCCGGTCACGGCCCAGACGGATGCGGCGAGCATCACGGCGACCGTGACGGTGAGCACGAGCCGGCCCTGGGGCCGGGCGAAGCGCACCGGAAGGTCGATTTCCTCGGGCGACTGCAGCTTGGAAAGGGCCTGTTGGCGGAACTGCACGACACTCTTCCCTCAACTGCGGCGGTCTGGGCGGGGGAGCCGGGTAGGCGCCTCCGTTGGCGGGCGTGGGTGGTGGACGCGGGTGGTGGGCGCGGGGTGGCGGCCGTATGCCCCGGACCCTGGGGCGGGTCCGTGGCATTGGGCCCGGCCGGTCGGCAAGGAGGGGAAGCCGACGAGCCGAAGTCACCGCTGGTGGCTGTGCCGCTCGGCGGCACAGAACCGGCTCAGAGACCGGCGACGAGGCCCGTGACGCCGGCCGTGTTGATGCCGGTCGCGCCCTCGGCGGTGCCGATCACGGAGCCGACGGTGCCCGACGCGGCGCCGACGAGACCCGAGACCGGGACGACGGAGTCGAGGGTGGTCGTGGTGGCGCCGACAGCCGTGCCCACGAGACCGCCGGACACGCTGTCCAGGTCGGCGTCGGAGATTTCCTGGGTCGCAACCTGGGGGGTGGAGTTCATGATGAGCTTCCCTTCGCATGGATCTCGAATTGCTGCGACTGAGCCTTTCGGCCGCCGCAGTGCGATGGATCAAAGCACGCAGGCTCGTATGGCAGCCAATCCGACTGCCGCTGATCCGGGCGGTATGCGGCCGCAGAATTACCTCTCGTGGACATGCGTCCATGGATTGGTGGCAGCTTCTTCACGTCCCGCCCCCTCGGCAATTCCGTTGAACCGGCGCCCGCTTGACGGTGAACGGGACATTCCCGCATCAACTGGCTGAAGCCCTGGTCAGGGCCGGTGTGCCGCACCGGATGCTGTGTGACGGCTGCGCCTTCGATGTGCAGATTCGCTGGAGGAATAAATTCCGGCGCCAGGTGTCGTACGCGCCGCACTCGTCTATGTGTGGGGAGTGTTTCTGCGGTGTGTCTTCAGGTCCTGAGTGCCGGTTGTGTGCGACTCCTGAAGAAAGGGACATCAGCCAAAAACGCCGTTGCATCGGGTGAGTGCGGAGAAGTCGATTTCCGTCCGATATCTCAAGGCATTGCCGCCTCGGCGCCTGCTCGTGGCCTTTTGGGCGGTCGCGGCGCAGCCGTTGACAGCTGACGATCCGTCAGGAAACGTGGATGGACATGGCGAAGATGCGCGCGCGTCTCATCGGTCTCCTCGTCCTCATGACTGCCTCCCTGACACCGCCGGGCGCACCGTCGGCCGCGGCGCCCGTTGCCGATCCCCTCTGGTTCGACGAGCAGGCGGCCACCGCCTTCACGGTCGAAGGCGGCCGTTTCGCCGACGGACTGGGCCGCGAGGTGGTGCTGCGCGGATACAACGTCTCCGGCGAGACCAAGCTGGAGGAGAACGGCGGACTGCCCTTCGCGTCCGTCGCCGACGCCGAGAAGTCCGCGACCGCGCTGCGTGCGCTCGGCGGCGGCAACACCGCTCGCTTCCTGCTGTCGTGGGCACATGCCGAGCCCGTACGGGGTCAGGTGGACCGCGCGTACCTCGCCGCCGCCACCGCACAGATGCGGGCATTCATCAAGGCCGGCATCCGGGTCTACCCCGACTTCCACCAGGACCTCTACTCCCGGCATCTGTTCAACCAGGGCAGCTGGTACACCGGCGACGGAGCGCCCAAGTGGGTCGTCGACGCGGGCGGCTATCCACGGGAGTCGTGCGGGATCTGCCTCTTCTGGGGCCAGAACATCACCCAGAACGAGGCCGTGAAGAAGGCGACCTACGACTTCTGGCACAACAGGGGCGGCGTCCAGGACGCCTTCCTCGCGACCGCGCAGACCGTCATGACGTACTTCGCCGAGCACCTCACCGGGGCCGAGTTCGCCGCTGTCGTCGGCTTCGACCCGTACAACGAGCCGCACGCCGGCTCGTACGACTCCGGCCAGAGCAGCCGCGGCTGGGAGCGGGACCTGCTGTGGCCCTTCTACGAGAAGTTCCGGGCCCGCATGGACACGGCCGGGTGGCGCAGCAAGCCCGCCTTCGTCGAACCGAACCTCTTCTGGAACGCCAACCTCGCCTTCCAGAAGCAGGAGGGCGGCCTCCTCGACGCGGGCGGCGCCATCGGCCCTCGGTACGTCTTCAACACCCACTTCTACGACCAGAAGGCCATCTCAGGCGTCTTCATGTGGGGCAAGGCCGCCGACGGCCAGTACGCAGGCGACTTCGGCGCCGTACGAGACCGGGCGTCGGACGCCGGTACGACGGCGGTCGTCAGCGAGTTCGGCCACCCGCTGAGCGGAACGGTCTCCGACAAGGCTCCGACCGTGTACAAGGCGATGTATCAGGCCCTGGACTCCCGGCAGTCCGGGGCCGCTTGGTGGTCCCGCCCTCATGACTCGGGGCCGGTGCTGTCCGGTACGCAGTGGCAGTGGGACATCTACCACGGCCGCCACCACGAGCTCATGAACGGCAACCCCGACAAGGTCCTGACGGCGGCAGACGCCTGGAACGAGGAGGACCTGTCGGCCGTACGCCTCGACGACTCGGGCAGGCCGGTACTGCGCCAGGACACCAGGCTGCTGGACCGCCTCTATCCGAGCGCAACGGCGGGCCGGGTGATGGCTTTCACGTACGAGGACCGGTCGCGCGACGGCACCATCACTCTGACCTGGAACCCGGTGCCGAAGTCGCTCCCGCGCGTGGCTGAACTCGTCGGCGCGGGGCAGTACGGCCTGTTGCTGTGGCGCTCGGACGGCACCTTGGCACCCACTGAACTGCACCTGCCTGCGTCCTTCGACAGTCCTCGCACGACGGTGGTCTCGGACCTCGGCGCACTGTACGGGCTGCCCTCGTACGGGGCGGGCGTGCCGATCGCGGCTGCCCCGGAGCCGGGCGGGACGGGCAGCCGCCGACTGCTGCTCACGGCGCCGGGCCCGGCGGGCCTGCACTACGCCCTGGTGACGAATGGCGCGAAGGCGCCGTCGGCCGGTCTGTTGAAGGGCGCGCAGGACGAACTGGCCGCGTGGGCGGCCGACAGGGCGGGATTCTGACTCAGACCGACAGCGCGTCGACCAGCCCCGCCAGCGCGGCGGCAAGGGCGGTGAGGCCCGGGCCCGCCGCCCCACCTGGTTCCGACATGTATGTGTCCCGGCGGATCTCGATCATCAGGGCGCTGACACGTTGGTCCTTGCCGTAGTACTTCAGCGGCCCGTAGGTGCCGGCGAATGGGCTGTTGATCCCCGTGCCGCCGAAGCCGGCGAACGCTTTCTCCGCGTGGGCGAGCAGCTGTGGGGGAGTGTGGAAGTCGTCCGTACCCAGGCAGATCGGCGGGCGCGTTCCATGACCATGGAGTTCGTAGGGCAGCGGCTCGGTCGGATACGAGTGAACGTCGATGACGACGGCACGCCCCGTCGCGGCCAGCCGCTCGCCGACCGCCGCGGTCATCGCCTGCGCGTACGTGTGGAAGTAGCAGTCGATCAGCGGCTGCGGGTCCGCGCCCGGCGGGCGGAGCCGGTCGCGGTGCGTGGTGTGCGTATAGACGGCGCCCATGCCGACGGCCAGCATCTCCTCACGCTCGTCCGGGAAACGCTCGGGGTCGGTCACCAGGCGGGACAGGCCGTTGACGAACCGCCAGGCAGTGACGGGCGCGGCTCCCACCGCTGCCGCGGCGATCTCGGCCGTGTGGGAGTCGGTGATGTGGTCCAGCTCCGACTCGAGCGCACGGTCGTCCAGCACGATGCCGTCACGCACCGACTCGGGAATGACCCGCGAGGAGTGCGGGACATGAAGGATTACGGGCGAGTCGGCGGCGCCGGGAAGGAGCTGGAAGGACTGTGGTGGGTGGTTCATGTCTTTCTCTGCGCCTTGTCGTCGACGGAGTGCCACGGTGAACACCTTGCCCTGCGCACGGGCCGGGTTCAGCCGCCGGTGTCCGAACATTCGCTGTTGTCGCCGCCACTGCGGCACCCCACTTCGCCGGTGAACGAGGGCGCGGGAGCGGGGTGGTTGCGCTTGTCCTCATACTGCTGGACCGCAAGCCCGCCGAAAAACCCCGCCGCCAAGATGACGGCTATGAACCCCTGGCTGCACACCGTCACCACAGCACCGGACCGCGACGCGATCACACACGCCACCAGCGCCAGGGCCCCGACCACACCGGCGGCGACGAGATAGCCCCACAACGGGTCGGCTCTCACCACCTTCCCCGTGTCGAGATTGAACGCCGACAACGCCCAGCGGCCGAAGATCAGCAGCAAGGCAAGGACTTCGAGGAACAGCAGCCCCAGGGCAGCACCCACGTCCGCGCCCCGATCAGCACGAGGCTTTACGGAGGCGTCGAACGCCACGGGCGCGGAAGGAAGGTCCATATCCACAATCCTGGCGAACGGATCAGGCCGACACATGGGTACGGGTACTCAGTGCGTCGGACTCCGTGCTCGCCCCTCGGGCCCGCCCGGTGACCGCCTGCTCCTAGTCGATCAAGCGGCTGATGCCGCCCTGGCCGTCCATGCCGTTCCAGATCACGGCCCCAAGCCAGATCGGGTACCAGAACACCTGCTCCGGCAGGATGGAGGCAGCAAGGAGCCAGACAACGGGCAGCAGGCTGAACAGCAGACAGCAGCACAAGCCGCCCCTACCGGTAGGGGCCGTACCGAACGAAGCGCTCCCAGCCGCCGCGGCCCACCGCGACAGGGGAGCGGGACACATCCTTCGAGTCGCGGACGAGGACGGTCTGTTCGTTTGTGGCTACCTCGACGCATGCTCCACCTTCGTTGGAGCCGTAGCTGCTCCGTATTAAGGCGAGATGTGCAGCTGTCTCCGTGGAACCATGCAGGTCCTGATGCTGCCGTAACGCCCACGGTGGCGGAGCAGTCCCGGCCCGCGGGGAGGAGCCCCCAGGCCGGGACGGGTGACCCGTCCGTGTCACCTCTTGGAGCAGCGCAGGTGCTCAGGGGCGACGGCGGAGCCCATGACCCGCATGCCGGTGTCGTTCGGGTGCAGATGGTCCCCGCTGTCGTACGCCGACAGGATCCGGGTCGGTGCGGCTGGGTCCTTGATCGCCGTGTCGAAGTCCGCCACCGCGTCGAAGGCTCCGCTGTCGCGGATGAAGGAGTTGACCTCCAGCCGGACCGCCTCGCCGCTCGGTGTCCACTGGCGCCAGCCCTCGTACGGCATGACGGTCGCCCCGACGACGCAGACGCCCGCGGCATGGGACCTCGCGATGATCTGCCGGTATCCGGCGATCAGTTCGGCGGCGGTGGGGGCGGGGGTCGCCTTGATGTCGTTGACGCCTTCGAGGAGGACCACGGTGCGCAGGCCCCGCTGCGACAGGACGTCCCGGTCGAGTCGCCTCAGCGCGCTCTGGCCGGCGCCGTCGGTGAGGACCCTGTTGCCGGAGATCCCTTCGTTGGCGACGCCCTTGATGCGGGTGCGGGGATCGTTCTGGAGGGCGCGGGAGAGGACCTCGGGCCAGCGACGGTTGGTGTCGGCCGTCGACGAGGCGCCGTCGGTGATCGAGTCGCCGAGCGTGACCACGGCGCCGGTGCCGCGCCGGGCGTCCACGACGGTCGCGTCGAGGTAGAACCAGGAGTTGGTCCGCGTGGTGTACGCGGTGGCGGACTCGTCCGCGGAATGGTCGCCGGTGGGCGCGATGTAGGAGGTCTGGAGCGCCATCTTGTGGCCGGTCACGGGGCCGCCCGCCTGCTGTACGTACAGGCTGACGGCCAGGTCGGACTGCGGGCGCACGGTGCCGAGCAGCGGATCGCTGTACACGCGGCCCCTGGGCGGGACGGTGACCGTGGCCGAACCGGCGAAGGACAGTCGGCGGTTGCTGCCGGGGACCAGGGCCGCGCCGGAGGACCGCAGCCCCGCATAAGCGCGGCCGAAGGTCACCGGCTGGTTGCCGTAGGCGTTGGAGAGCCGGATCCGCAGCCCGCTGCCGCCGGCGCTGGTGTGCACGACGAGCCGGTAGGTCCTGTCCTGGGCGGCGGCCGGGCCGAGCAGGTCGGTGCTGGCGGCCCACGTGACGACGGGCGACGTGCGGGGCGCGGGTGCGGAGTGGGCAAGGTTGGTGGTGAGGAGTGCGGCGACGGCCGCGGCGGCGGTCAGGGTGGGCAGGGCGCGTCTGCGTAAGAAGGATCTGTTCGTGATGCTCATGTGCCGATTCCTCCTGGACGGCTCGGGACTCGGTGAGCCCCGGGGATGAACGCATGAACATGCCTGTGCAGGTGCTGTAGGTATTCACTCCCGGCACGCCGAGCGCCGTCCATACCGCCGCACGCGGTCCGACCTGCAATGAACTCCCGTTCCTGGGAGCCGGGTTGCTTGCCGCAGGCCACTCCTCCTGCGAGGACCACATGATCGACTGACCGAGAATTCCTGAGCACCCAGGGAGCTTCGTATGACTGGGAGTGAGCTGTCCGTCCCCAGGATCGACACCAGCAGGCCGCACCCGGCGCGGGTGTACGACTGGTTCCTGGGCGGCAAGGACAACTACCCGGTCGACGAGGAACTCGGCCGGCACTCACGGAGGACGAGCTCCGGCCGATTGCCGCGTTCGGGCAGGAGCGGGCGAGGCTTGAACATCGTCGGATCTGCTGACCGACGGTGCCTGCGTGGCTAGCATGAAACCTGAATTCGCTTACGCGACAGGGGGAACGTCTGTGCTGGAGATCGATGCGATGCTCGACCAGATCGTGCCGGCAGCCGAAGCGGCGGTCGTCGCCTATGGAGTGAGTGTGCTGACCCGGGCCCAGGACGAGACGGCAGGGGCGACCGTACGGCTGGGGCAGCGGCTGCTCGCCAGGATCCTGAACCGCGGCGTCGACGCGGACGCCGACCCCGTTCGAGCGACCGTCACCAGCCTGGCGGACGCGGACGCGGGCGCGGACCGGGACATGCTCGCCCTGCGGCGCGCGGAGTTGAGGATCGCGCTGCGGGAGGCGCTCAGGGACTCCCCAGGCCTGGCCGATGAGCTCTCGGCGCTGCTGCCGGAGCGTCCCGCCGTCCAGGCCGACGGCGAGCGCAGCGTCGCCCTCGCCGGAAACAACTCCGGGATCATTTCCACCGGCGACGGTGCGAAGAACACCCTGCACCAGTGAGCGGCAGGCCCGGTCTGCAGAAGCCGGACCCCGCTGTGCATACCCCTGGCCAGCCGGGCGGCGACCGGTCGATCAAGGTCGACGGTGGCAACTCGGGCATCGCGAGCACCGGCGACAACGCGATCAACGTGCTCATCAGCGCCGGAGAGATCTCCGCCGAGGACACGCTGGCCGAGATGGTCGATCGGCTTGTGCAGGCCGTCCGCGCCAGGCGTAGCTCCGTTGAGGACACGCTGGCCGACAAGGCCCATCTCCTCGCGCAGAACGTCAGCGACCGCCTGCAGCGTGAGGAGGAACAACAGCGGTTACGGGATCCGCACCCGTTGCCTGTGCACTGGCAACTGGCACCTCCGAAGGCGCCCGGCCGCCGGGACAGCATCCGCAACGCCCTGGCCGGGGCGACAGCTGCTGCCCCGCTGGACCTGGCCGGTCAGCTGGATGAGATCGCGGCCGTCTACGAGCGGACAGAGTCCGGCTGGCTGATGGTGCTGGGCGGGGCAGGCTCGGGGAAGAGCATCCTGACGCTGCGTTTCGCACTGGCCCGGCTGAAAACGCGCACTCAATCCGACAGAACACCGGTACCGGTGATCTTCAGCCTGGGATCGTGGAATCCCACCACCACCCCACTGCGGGACTGGTTGATCAGCCACTTGGAGCGGGACCAGCCCTTTCTGGCGGGAGCCAGCCCCAACGGATCAACGTGGGCCGCCGCGCTGGTCGGTGCCGGCTACGTCCTACCGATTCTGGACGGGTTCGACGAGATCGCCAACGGCCTGCGCGGACCCGCGCTGAAAGCACTCAACGCGGCCACCCTGCCGCTGCTGGTGACCAGTCGCCACGCCGAACTCGAAGCCGCCGTGAGGGCAACCAAGGTTGTTCCCTGCGCCGTCGGTATCGAATTGACCGACCTCACCCTGGACGACTCCGTCAACTACCTGCTGCGCGCCACCAATACGACCCTCACCAACGGCACGGACACCACCACCCCGACCGGGTGGCAGCACGTCCTGAACGAGTTGCGCTGCCATCCCCACACACAAGCCGGCGCCAATCTCGCCGCCGTGCTGACAACCCCCCTGATGGTCACACTTGCCCGCACCATCTACGAATCCGACCGCAACCCATCGGAGCTGCTGGACATCAAGCAGTTCAGCACCCGAGAAGCCCTTGAAGACCATCTCCTGGACAACGTCATCCCCACCGCCTACTCGCGCTTTCTCAGCAACCCACCCGCGGCAGAACAGCGGCGCTGGGACCCCGAACTCGCCCAGCACTGGCTCGGCTACCTCGCCGCGCACCTGAGACAACTCAAGACACATGACATTGAATGGTGGCGGCTGGGAACGAGCATGAATCTCTCCTCACGGATGCTCGTGGTCGGGGTCACGGTCGGAATTCTGTCGGGGCTCACGGTCGGGCTCGTGTACGGGTCCACGCTCGGGCTCGTGTACGGGCCCGCGTGGTGGCTCAGTGAGGGAGTCGTCGACATTCTTCTGAATGGGCTCGGGATCGGGCTCGCCTTCGGGCTCATGCACGGCTTCGCCACGAAGCTCAAGGCCGGCGGCCCGGTATTTGAGCCGTCGCGCATGCACATACAGATCCGCGGCGGGTCGAAGAGAGTGAAGGAGAGTTTCCTCCCCAGAGTTCGGGGCGGGCTCGCGGGCGGGCTGGTCTTCGGGGTCGTGTTCGGGCTCGGAATGGCGGTCTATGTGGGTCTCCTGGATTGCCCCTGGACCATGATCGCCTTAAGGCTCGGGGACTGGCTCGTGGCCGGGCTCGCGCTCGGCCTGGCGGTCGGGCTCGTACTCGCTCTCATGGCCGGGCTTGAGGCTCTCATCGAGACGAAATCCTCGGTCAGCCCGTCGGACCTGTTGAACACGAACCGCACGACCGTGCTCGCCCAGGTGCTCGCGGTCGGGCTGGCGCTCGGGATCGGGTTCGGGATCGTGATCGCGCTCGTGAACGGGTTCGCACTCGGGGTCACGAGCGGACTCGCGGGCGGGCTCACGGTCGGGCTCGGGGTCGGCACGTTGACCGCTTGGGGCCGGTGGGTGGTCCTGGTCCGCCTCTGGCTGCCCCTGACAGGGCGGCTCCCCTGGGCGGTGAACGCTTTCCTGGACGACGCCTACCAGCGAGGCGTGCTGCGCCAGGCCGGCGCGGTCTACCAGCTCCGCCACGCGCGGCTCCGGGATCGCCTGGCCGAGGTCTACGAGCAACACGAACAGTCGACGGCAGGTGGTCGCTGATGAGTGTCAGGCATCGCACGGCAGGCAGCACAAGGAGGTACGGGGAGCCAGTCGCCCTTGGAATCGCGGCGACCGTGACAGCCGCGGTCTCAATCGTGGGGGCGTCAGGCTCCCGAACCGCTTCCGCTGAACCGGTTTCGCTCACGCTGCACTACACCTGCACATTTTCGGGCCTCGGCAACCAGCCCGTGACGATGGAGCTCGAATCGGATATCCCGAATTCGATGAAAGTCGGCAAGGCCAGCCCGAAATCCGCCTTGGACGGAGTGGCGACCGTGGGTGCGAGCTTCACGCAGTTGGCCGCCCTGGCCGGCGCGAAGACCCTTGAGGGCTCGTTGGACGGGAACGCCACCGTGACCGCACCGCAGGGCAGCATCCCCCTGACCGTGCCCATGACGATCCCCAGGACCCCCATCCCGCCGTCCGGTTCGTTCGACGTCACCGCCAGGGGCACCGCGCCCTCCCTCACCTTCAGCCGACCGGGCAACGCGAAGGTCACCGTTGGCGACCTCACTTTGCACCTCACCCCGAAGGACGCAAACGGCCGCACGACCGCCGTTGGCACGATCAACGCACCCTGCGCACTGGACTCCGGGCAGAACACGGTCCTGCAGTCGCTCGTCATCACGGAGCCGGTGAAGGCAACGGCAACGACGACCGGCGGGGCCTCCTCCGGGACGACCGGCGGGACCGGTTCCGGAGGGAGCGGAGACGGGACCGGTCCCGGATCCGCCGGCGGGGCCACCACGGGCACGCGGCCCGGAGCAGGGTCCGGCCGCTCGACGTCGGGTACGTCGGGTACGTCAACTACGCCGAGTGCGTCGGCACACAGCTCGACCGGGTCCGCACCCCGCCCCCCTACCGCTTCGCAAGGAGCACCGACCGTCGATACGGCACGGGACGATGCGACCAGCGCCGCCGACGACAACACGGCCGATGAGCTGGACCCCAAGAATCCGATCGTGCTGACGATGGGCGTCCTCGTGGCGGGCGGCGCCGCCGCCGTTGTCGGTTTCGGCTCACGGCTGAGGAAGCGCCACTCCGGCAGCGCAGACGACTGAGCTTGATCTCTCTGCGGTCGCGCTGGTTGCTGTACTTCGCTGCTGTACGGCCAGGGCCGACGGTCAGGTGGTGGCTGTCAGCCCCACCGCGACGATCAGACACAGGACGCCGAAGACGGCGCCTATCCATCCGACTACGAGGACGACCATGCGTGCCAAGGGCGTAGCGAGCGCCGATCCTTCCAGGCGCGACGGTTCACGCCTCCATTGGCGTTGCTTGTAGATGAGGTACAGCCCCAACAGCAAGAACCATGGCGCCATGGAAAAGAAATAGTCTGGCGGCGGCGAACCGTGCTGGGCCGCGGCGTAATCGTGGATCATTTCCCACCCTGTAGGACTGATGTTGGCGGCGATCAACTCATAGCCGTACTGCGACGGCCGCTCCCCAACGGGGGGCTTCACTACTCATGGGACGGCATGGAGACCGCTCGTGCCTGTTTCCTTGATCGACGGTATCGATGCCAACGTTCGGAGAGCGTGCCGGACGTCAGGGCGACCGAGGCGAAGACCGCGCACGTGATCCAATCCGCCGGCACGCCTGTCGCCTTCCCCAGCAGCCAGTACGCCAACACTGTGCCGACCCAGGTGACAAGCCACAAGACACCCTCTGACATCCAGCGCGCGTTCCTCACGGCCGAGACCATACACACTGCGGCGCGAGCCACAGAAGCCCCAGTTTGGAAGGTCCCGTATGCGGACGCCTACCGAGCTTCGACGGCGCTGACCTGCGGTGCGGCTGAACCGCCTCATTCCCCGTGGGTCCCCGCCCGCCTCCCACTGAGCGGGTATGCAGGGGGACGCTGCGCGGGGGATCTGGACAGAGGGGCTCTGCTCCGACATGCTGCATCGGCGATCATGCGCAGCGGCGGCTGCACGGTGCAATGGGGTGGGGTTGGTGAAGCGAGCACAGGCCGAGGCTTCGCCGCCGGAGCGCATCCGCTACTGGCTGACCCCTTTCCAGCGCGCGCTGCCCTTTCTGCCCATTGCTGTCCTCGGTGTTGTCATCGAGATCGCCGAGATCGTGGACTGGATGAGAGGGGATCCGTTCAGCTTTGGGGCTGCCAACCCGTTTTGGCTGTGGATTGTCATGCCGTTGTTGGGAGTGATCGTTTTCCCGCGCCAGGGGATCACCCTCACGCCGTCGGCGGCCGTCGTGCACAATCTGCGCAAGCGGATCATCCCGTGGTCCGACGTGCAAGGCGTCCACACCGAGTCTTCCCTGGGGCGGCGGACCGTCGTGATCTATGAGGCCACCGGTCGCTGCACCCTCCTGCGGGCGCCCGTTACCGGGGTCCTCAGCCGGGATCGCAGATTCGAGGAGAAATTCCACGCCATCGAACGATGGTGGCTGGCTCACCGCGGACCGGATTGGACTCCTGTCCCGCCACCGCGGACGCGGCGAGACGGTCAATCGTCGTCCAACGGGAACCCTTTCGCGCCTCCCGCGTAGTCGGCGGCTGACGCCCAACCGGCCCTGGAAACCACTCAGGGGCCCGACCCGCGATGCGGATCAGGCGCCAGACCTGGTACTTCACTGTCGGCTTGGCGGGATTTGAACCCACGACCTCTTCGTCCTCAACGAGCGGCTCTTCTACTGCTGGCGGCGCGACTTGCGCCCGCTGTTCCGGTGAGGCGCGGCGCTTGGGTGACCCTGCGACCGGGGCGGCCGGGGCAGGTCAGAGGCCGCCGGTGTTGAGCAGCCGGTTGGGAGTGTCGGAACGGACGCCGCGCACGACACCACGGGTGGCCGTGTGGTCGAGCCAGACGTGGACCTCGTGGGCCGTGGCGTGGGGGTGTGCCGACAGGTACAGCGCGATCACGCCGGTCGCATGCGGCGCGGCCCAGGACGTCGCACCGTCGTTTTCCGTGGTCGTACCGCCGCCGGCGAGGGCGGCGGTCACCTTCTGGCCGGGGGCGTACAGGTCCACGCACCGTCCGTAACCCGATCCGTAGGAGCCGCCGTCGCTCCACGCGCGGTCGTTCGAGGTGGAGGCCGCCACGACGATCGTGCCGGGGACGCCGGCCGGGGAGTGCTTGCAGGCGTCGTCATGGAAGTTGCCGGCCGACACCACCGTCGGGATCCCCGCGTCGACCATCTTCTTCACGGCGGACTCCACGGCCGCCGACCGGTGGTCGAAGTTGAGCGACATGTTCACCACCGCAGGCTTCTGCGCGTGCGAGGTGACCCACTTGACCGACTTCACCACGGCCGCCTCGGCCGCCGCCGGGGAACTGCCGCCCTCGCTCTCGCACAGGATGCCCTGGACCCGTACGAGCTCCGCCTTGGGCGCCACCCCGTACCTCGCCCCGCCGATGATGCCCGCCACGAACGTGCCGTGGCCGATGCCCCCCTCGCTGAAGCAGTCACCGGAGTCCTTCGGGCCCACGAAGTCGGCGCCGAGGTGGGCGCGTCCACCGAACTCCTTGTGAGCGATGTCCATCCCGGTGTCGATCACATAGACGTGAACGCCCTTGCCCGTGGCGGTGGTGGTGAACTTCCCGTTCAGCGGCCGCGACCGCTGGTCCAGAATGTCCAGGTTCCACGGCACGTGCCGGGTGATGGGCGACGCCGCGGTCTGCGCGATCCCGGACAACTTCCCCACGGTGCCGGGAGACGTCGGCGCCGAGCCGGACGACGCCCCGTCCCCGAAGGGCGCCACGGACTCCCCCTTCCCGTGCGCGGGGAGCGTCCCGCCGGTCCCCCCTGCCGCCGCGCCGGCTTCCCCGCCGCAGGCCGAGGCCCCGAGCACCGTCGCCATGGCCACCACCAGGAGACCGGCCTTCGTTACGTTCCGCGTCACAACGTCCCCCATATCCCTGCTTCGTACGCAGTCAGCGCACAAGACGACCACAGGGGGCGGGCGGTTCCGGCAGGGCGTGGGGGTGGGTCGGTTCACGCGCTCATGCCTACGAACGACCAGATCAGACCCACGCGTGAAGGGTAGGACAGCCCTCGGCTTCTCGGCGACAGCCGAATTTCGGCCGGACCAGGGAGCAAAGGTCCTGGATACCCAAATTCTCCTTATGATTCAGGTGTGTTCGACTCGCGGCACATCAAGACGTTCCATGAAGTGGTCACGACCGGTTCCTACTCGGCGGCCGCTCGCGCGCTCGGCTACACCCAGCCCGCGATCACCCAGCAGATGAAGGCCCTCGAACGGGACGTCGGCACACCGCTGTTCGTCCGCGTCGGCCGGGGCATTCGGCTCACCGAGGCGGGACAGGCGCTGTCTCGCCACGCCACGGTGATCCTCGACACCTTGTCCGCGGCCCAGCAGCAGATGAATGCCCTCACCCGGCTGCGCTCGGGGCGGGTCCGCGTCTGCGCCTTTCCCAGCGCCAGCGCCACCCTGATCCCCGAGGCCATGGCCCGGCTTGCCGCCGCCCACCCCGGCGTGCGCGTGGACCTGATGGAGAGCGAGCCGCCCGAGTCGCTGCAGCGGCTGGTGCGTGGGGAGTGCGACATCACGCTCGCCTTCACCTATCCCGGCCTGCATGAACAGGTGCCGGAGGAACTGGTGGAGATCCCGCTGCTGGAGGACCAGCTGACGGCACTGCTGCCGGCCGGGCATCCGCTGGCGCGGCGACGGGCCGTCCAGCTGACGGATCTGGCTCAGGAGCGCTGGATAGCCGGGTGTCTGCGCTGCCGGGCCAATCTGCTGCATGAATGCGCCGAGCAGGGCTTTGTGCCGGACATCGCCTTCATGACCGACGACAACCTCGTGGTGCAGAGCCTGGTCGCGGAGGGTCTGGGGGTCGCGATGATGCCGGCGCTCGTACTGAACTTCCTCTGTCACCCAAAGGTCACCGGGAGGGCGCTGCAACCTGCCTCGCGGCGCCAGATCTCGGCGTACGTACTGAAGGAACATCTGCGGATCCCGGCGACGGCGCTGGTGCTCGACGGGCTGAAGACGGTCGCGGCGAACAAGGTCGGCTGCTGAGCGTCACTGAAACGGGTCTGTCTTCTTCCTGAACTCATAAGCGGAGTTTGGGAAGTGGCGAACAAACCCTCCTTGGACGTGATGATCGGGCAGGCCGACTCTGCCCATATGACCACCTCGACCGCTTTCAGCGCCGCGCGCACGACCGCCCGTCTCGATCTGCTGATCGCCGAGGTTCGCGAGGCCGTCGGGCGCGGACTGCCACCGGATCTGACGGCGTATCTGGTCGGCGAGCGCCTGGCGCCGCACCTCAGTGCGGACGATCTGCTCACCCCGGAGCAGTGCGAGAGCGACCCCGAGCGCTACCGCCAGCATCTGCTGCACGCCGAGCACGACGGCAGCTTCTCGGTCGTCGCACTCGTGTGGCTGCCCGGCCAGGGGACCTCCGTGCACGACCATGTGTCGTGGTGCACGACAGGTGTGCACGAGGGCGAGGAGTACGAGAGGCGCTACCGCCTCGTCCCGTCCCAGGCCACGGGCGCGGCCGCCCGCCTCGTCGCCACCGAAGACGTCGTCAACGCCCGCGGCGCGGTCTGCGGATTCGCCCCGCCCGGTGACATCCACCGGGTCTGGAACGCGGGCACCGGCCGCGCGATCTCCCTGCATGTCTACGGGGCGGACATCTCCCGCCTCGGCACGAGTGTCCGCCGCGTCTACGAGCTGCCGGCCGACCGCTGATGGCGCTGCTGAGGGAACGGGCCGCGGCAGCCGGTCCGACCGCCTCCGCCGCGCCCGGCAAGCTGCCCGGTCTCGCGCTCGCCGTGCTCGGCGTCGGCGTCGCCTGGTGCGTCCATCGGCTGCTGCCGGACATACCGATGCTGACCGCATCCGTTGTGCTCGGCATCGTCGCGGCCCATCTGCCGCGCGTCCGAGCCGTCGTCCGGGGCGCCGCCCGCCCCGGACTCTCGTACGCCGGAAAGCGGCTGATGCGCATCGGCATCGTGCTGCTCGGACTGAAGCTGAGTCTGGACGATGTGCTCGGCCTCGGCTGGGCCACGGTCACCATGGTCCTCGGTGTCGTCGCCGCGACCTTCCTCGGCACCTGGTGGCTGGGGCGGCGTATCGGCCTGCCCGGCGATCAGCCGCTGCTCATCGCCGCCGGTTACTCGATCTGCGGGGCGTCCGCCATCGGCGCGGTGAGCGAGGCGAGCGACAGCGACGAGCGTGATGTGGCGACTTCGGTGGCACTGGTGACGCTGTGCGGGACGCTCGCCATCGCCGTACTGCCCCTGCTGCAACAGCCGTTGGGGCTGAGCGACGCCGAGTTCGGGCGATGGGTCGGCGCGAGCGTGCACGACGTGGGTCAGGTCGTGGCCACCGCGCAGACCGCCGGGCCCGATGCGCTCGGCGAGGCGGTCCTGGTCAAGCTGATGCGGGTGGCACTGCTGGCCCCCCTGGTGGCGGCGGTAGCGATGTCCGTACGGCACAGGAGGCGCGCGGGTGCGAGTGCGAGGAAGCGGCTGCCGCTCGTCCCGCTGTTCGTCGTCGGCTTCCTGGCGACGGTGGCTCTGCGCAGCACCGGACTGCTGCCGTACGCCGCGATCGACGCGGCACAGCACGCACAGGAACTCCTGCTTGCCGCCGCGCTGTTCGGGCTCGGCAGTGCGGTCGACCTGCCGTCGCTGACCCGCACTGGCGGGCGCGTCGCGGCGCTGGGCATGTGCGCGTGGGTGGTGGTCGCGGGGGTCTCGTACGGGGGTGTGCTGCTGGTGATGGCCTGAACGCAGCCGGGCAGTGCCGGGCTGCGCCCACCCCTCGACCCGTCCCGGCCGGACTTTCTCACGTTTACTGGCTCTCGCCCGGGTCGGGCGGTTAATCTCCAGGCAGCCGTAGTACGGCAGTTCAGCTCCTTCTGACCCAGGGAGCCCCACCGGTGAGCGACCCACACGCCCGCCGGATTGGGCGGAAGGACGTGGCGCCGCCGCAGTCCGGTGACAACTGACGACCGGGGGGAGTGAAGTGAGCACCAAGAGCGCCATGCGCGAGCTCCGCGACGAACTGGCGCGTGCTCTCGAGCTGGCCCAGCCGTCCAGTCCCGACGATGTGTTCACAGCTCTCTGTGCGCAGCTCAGCAGGCGTCGCGGCAGGCCGGTGGTGTACCGCCTGGTGGAGTTCCCGCCCCGGACGGCCAGCGGACTGTATCTGGACATGGTCGACCGGGACATCATCTGCATCCAGGCACACACCCGCCCCTGGCACCAGCTGGTCATCTTCGGCCACGAGGTCTGGCACATGGTCGCCGGCCACTGCGGGCAGCACCAGGCCGGTTCGGCGGTGGCCGGGCGTCTGGTCACGGACGACGCCGACCTGAACGCGACCCTCCACAACGTGGCGGCGCGCACGGACTTCCGGCAGGCCGAGGAAGCCGAAGCAGAAACCTTTGGCCTGGAACTCGGGGCGGCTCTGCGCGGGTGGCTGGAGGGGGCGGACAGCGCTGCACCGCGCAGCGCACTCGCCCAGCGGATCCACGACGCTCTCGGGCACCACCAAGGCTGACCCATGCGGAACTCTGACTACTACCTCCCGGCCGTCGCTCTGGGCATCGCCTTCGTTGCCAAACTGCCCGCCCTACGGCGCGGATGGCGCAATCCACTGGTGCGCTCGGTCTGCTTCCTGGTCTTCGCCGCGGGCATCTGCTTCTTCTTCGCCGCCCCACCCACCATCAAGGCGGTCAACGATCTCACCGGCGTCCCGAACTTTTCGGGTCCGCTGGTCTACTGCATCATGTCCGCCTTCAGCTGCGCCTGCCTCGTGCTCATCGTCAACTGGCGTGGTGGTCCACCGGAGTTGGTCAGGCGCAGCTCACGAAGGTGGATGGCCTGGTACGCCGCGGTCATCACCGCCCTGCCCGTCTTCTTCGCGCTCAGCAACGCGCCGGTCGAGCGGCTCCGTGACCTGGACACCTATTACGCGACCACGCCGTTCATCCGGGAGATGATCGTCACCTACCTCGCCGCACACATGGTCGCCGCTGTCGTGACGACGACGCTGTGCGTGCGCTGGGCACGGGCCGTCAGCGAGTGGCTCCGCGTCGGCCTGGTCGTGCTCGTGATCGGATTCGTACTCAACCTGCTCTTCGGTATCGCCAAACTGACCGCGGTCATCGCCCGTTGGACGGGCCGGGACCTGGACTCCCTCAGTACGACGGTGGCACCGCCCATCGCCGCTTCCGGAGGCCTGATCGTGACCGTCGGGTTCCTGCTGCCGCTGCTGGGCCCGCAGATCAGCGGCGTCTGCCATGCCTGGATCACCTATCTGCGGCTCGGCCCGCTGTGGCGGCAGCTGCGCTCCACCCCGGGGGACCATGTGCCGCTGCCGCAGATCCCCTGGTGGGCCGCTCCCGATATGCGGCTGACCGTCCGGGAGACCGGCATCCACGACGAGCTGCTCAAACTGCAACCGCACCTCGACGACGTCGTACGGCAGCGTGCGCATGACGCGGCGATCGGCAACCGGGCCTCGACGCAGGCCGCGGAGGTCGTGGGGGTGGCCGCCATGGTGGTTGCCGCCGCCGAGACGAGGTGCAACAAGCCCGAGCCGGAAGCCGATGCCCACATCCCCGCCGGAGCGGTCGCGCTGACAGCGACCCTCAGCCCAGGACGCGAGCGGCTCGTGCAGCTTTCGCGTGCCCTCAAGTCCCCCTTCGTGGCCGCTGCCCGCAAGCAGGCGGCCCCTACAGAGAGCAGTTCGCGATGACGCGCCCCGACCAGCCCGCCCATTCCGCCACGTCCCGCCGTGCCGTGGTCATCGGCGGTGGAATGGCCGGCATGCTCGCGGCTGCGGTTCTGGCCGACTTCAGCAGCGAGGTCACGGTCATCGAGCGCGATGAGCTCCCGGAAGGGCCCGAGCCTCGTAGATCGCTGCCCCAGGCGCGTCATGTCCATGTGCTCTGGTCCGGCGGGGCCCGCGCCTTCGAGCAGCTCATCCCGGGCATCACCGACCGCTGGCTGGCCGCCGGAGCCCGGCGCATCCCGCTGCCAACGGGCCTGGTGTCGATGACGGCACAGGGCTGGCTCAGACGCTGGCCGGAGATGCAGTACATGATCGCCTGCACCCGCGATCTGCTGGACTGGGTGGTGCGCAAACAGGTCCTCAGCCTGCCGGGCGTCACCCTGTTGCAGCGTCACGAAATGCAGGCCTTGGAGGGCAATGGCAGCCAGGTGACCGGCGTGCGGGTGCGCACACCCGAGGGAGACGAGATCACCGTCGGCGCCGACCTCGTCGTCGATGCCAGCGGTCGCGGCTCGCGAGCCGTCGAGTGGCTGCAGGCGCTGGGCGTCGGCGCCATCGAGGAGGCTGAGGTCGACTCGGGCCTGGTGTACGCCAGTCGTCTCTACCGGGCGCCCGAGGGCAGCGAGAACTTCCCCATCGTCAACGTCCAGTCCGACCCCGGCGACCATGTCCCCGGCCAGACGGCGACGATCGTCCCCGTCGAGCAAGGGCGCTGGCTGGTCACACTCTCGGGTACGCGGGGAGGCGAGCCGTCCCGCGATCCGTCCCGGTTCGAGTCCTTCGCCCGCTCGATCCGGCACCCCGTCGTCGGCGAGCTGATCTCGATGACGACACCGCTCTCGGAGGCCGTGTCCCTTTCCCGCAGCACCGTCAACCGCCGCCGGTACTTCGAGAAGGCCTCGGCATGGCCCGGCGGATTCATCGTGGTCGGCGATTCGGTGGCCACGTACAACCCGCTGTACGGCCAAGGCATGACCGTGGCGGCACAGGGCCTCGTGGAGCTGAAGAACGCCCTGAAGCGGCACGGGCTCGGTGCACCGGGGCTCGCCCGCCGCGTCCAGCGCGCCATCGCCCGCCCCGCCGGTCTCGCCTGGGAACTGGCGACGTCCCAGGACATCCTCTACCCGGGCGCCGTGGGCCAGCAGCCGCGAGCAGGCACCGCGGCCGCGAACCGCTATGTCAACAGGCTGGTCCGTACGGCGACCGGTCGCGCCCAGGTCACGCGGGCGTTCCTCGGCGTCGTCACCATGTCAGAGCCCGTCACGTCGTGGATGCACCCGGACATCGTGGCGGGAACCCTGCGCGGTCCCGGCAGGAAGCCGCTGAGCGGCCCCCCGCTGACCGAGGAGGAACTGAAGGTGGTCGTCGGCCGGGGCGGCCGCGCCACGCAGGTCCAGCCCACCTCCGCGCAGTGACGATCCGACGTCGATGAACGACGGCCTCATCCTCTACATTCCCGGCGTCGTTCTGCTGACCGCCCTGGTGATCAAGCTCCCCACGCTCAGGCGTACCTGGCACGACCCGCTGATGCGGTCCGTGTGCGCCCTGCTCCTCGTGGGCTGCGCCGTCCTCTTTCTGGCGGCGCCGCCCACGATTGCCGCTGTCAACGACCTGACCGGCGTCGTCAACTTCTCGGCTCCGCTGGTCTACAGCGTCCTGACGGCCTTCAGCGGCTCGTGCATCGTGCTGATCATCAACTGGCGTGGCGGCCGGCCTGAGCAGATCCGGCGTTCGACCGTCCTGTGCCTTGGCGCGTACGGCGCGGTCACTCTCGCCATAGTCGTCCTCTTCGTCCTGGCCGACGCCCCCGTCGAGCGCCTCCGCGACCTGGACACCTACTACGCGACCACCCCGTTCATGCGTGAGATGATCACGCTCTACCTCGTCGCCCACGCTTCGGGAAGCGTCGTCCTGACCACCCTGTGCTGGCGATGGCTGCGCCAGGTCGACGGCTCGCTGCGCACCGGTCTGGCACTCATCGTCCTCGGCGGCGCGCTGGACGTCGGCTATCTCGCGACGAAATTCGCGGCCGTCCTCGCCCGCTGGACACACCGCGACTGGGACTACCTGAGCACCTACGTCGCCCCGCCACTGGCGTCCGCCGCAGCACTCATGTGTGGTGTCGGGTTCATCCTCCCCCTGGTGGGCCACCGCGCAACGTCGACCTGGCGCGCCTACCTCCAATATCGCCGGCTCAAGCCGCTGTGGCTGGAACTGCAGGGATCGACGACGCCATGGGCCGCGACCATGACGATCGCCTGGTGGTCCTCGGTGGAACTGCGCAAGTGCCACCGGGAGGCCGCCATTCACGATGGTCTGCTCAACCTGGCCCCCTACCTCAGCAGCGGGGTCAGGGAGCACGCTCTTGCCACGGCGACCTCGCGAGGTGTCCCGCCCGATCGGGCCGGTCTGGTGGCCGAGGCGGCGATGATTGCCTCAGCGTGCAGCGCGCACACGGCGGCAAGCCGTTCGGCGGCCCCACTTCCCGATCCGCGCTTCGACGCACCCCGTCTCGAGTACGCCGACGCATCGGACGGGCTGGTCGCCCTGTCCCGAACCCTGTCCCGGTCTTCGATCGTTGCCGCTGCACGCAGCAGCGCGGCCCTGCCGGAAACTGCCCGGCAGGTGTGAAGGCATGCCCGTCTCGAGTGCAGGCACCAGGGGACTCCCCAGTGCCTGCACGCCATCGTCATCGAGGGAGGGCCGCCCACCGGCAGTGCGTCAGCCCTGTGGCCCGCGGTACCCCAAGGATGCCTCGATCCGGCCGGCGAGTCCGTCCCGTCGTACCGGTCCGCGACCGGTGGAACCGGCCAGCCAGGAACGGCACTTGCTGCCGAGCAGCAGACCGAAGCTCTCCGCCTCGTTCTCCTCGGCCTGGTCGAATCGGGTCCGGGCAGCGACCTTCAGCACGGTCGCCTGCAGGTCGGCCTCGTCCGAGAGCAGCCGGGCCGCGACGGCGGCGCCTGCGACATGATGGGTGCAGTGCCCGGCCTTCATGTGCCACAGCTCATGGCCGAGAATGACCAGTTGGTGGTCGGGTGCGGTGCGCTCCTCGATGACGATCAGATCCTGGTCCGTCATGTCGAGCCAGAGCCCGCTCGCCGTGCCCGGCGGGAACGCGGCCATGCGGTGCCGGACCGGCCGGCCGCGGCGCTTGCTCATTCCGTCGCACAGCGCGGCATAGAGATCGGCGGGCTCCGCCGGGGCGGGCAGATCGATTCCGGCGATCAGCTCGCCGCACAGCCGACGCATCTCCTTGCCAATGCTCACCGTTCTCCTCTCCCCGTCAGCAGTCGCGTGCACACGCGTAGTTGAAACCGTGTCCTGAAAACACGGTTCCACACATCGCTCCGTAGGTCAGGGCTCGGTCGGCTTGACGCTCTCCAGGAGCATGTCGAGCCATTCGGTGACCTTGTCGCGGTGCTTGTCGGTGGGCAGCTGCGCGGCCCGCCAGGCGATGCCGCGTACACCATGGTCCTGCAGCAGGCGCTCCAGTGGGTCGCTTTCGTCGGCGTAGTCCTGAAGCAGTCGCTGCTCGGTGCGCTGAAGGGTGCCGTTGAGGGCGTCCGCGTCCTCGGCGCTGAGGAATCCGGCATGGACCCCGAAGAACCTCTGAATCGCATCGCAGTGCTCCATGGTCGGCCGGCGGTCGCCGTTGATCAGGGCGCCCGCCTGCTGCCGGGACATGCCGGCCCCGTCGGCGATCTCCTGCTGGGTGTACCGGCGGCCGTTGGGCTTCAGCCGCGTCCTGCGCAGCAGGTCGAAGCGCTGCAGAAAGCGTGCCTGGAGATCGGGTTCACCGGCCGGACGGCCGTCGAGCAGGTCGCTGACCACGTCCGCCGGGACGCCCGAGGCATCGGAGAGCTGGTGAACGTCGAAGACATCGCCATGACTCAGACCGAGTTTTATGGCGAGTTCGGCGACGCGGGCGACGGATGCCGCCAGCGGGCCTGTGGCCGTTGGGCCCGGAACCAAGAAGCCGTCTGTCACCAGTAGGTCTCCTAGATCACGCGGGGTCACTCCGCACACATTGGCTGCCCGGAGATTAACCGTTCGGGTGGCGCACAGTCAGGTCTTGCCACAGCTGTGGCGCGATCTGAGCGCTCAACGGCGCGGAATGCCACGATAGTTGACATCACTGTGCGTGCGGTAGCAGGATCGCCAAGCAGTTGAAGATCGAAAGGGCGCTCCCACAGCGGGACTTCGAGAAGGGTGGCGTTCTCGATGACACATGAGGCAGGCGCTGAACGGCCTGGTGTTCAGGGGCGTCGAGGGTGCGCGGGGACGACCCGTGGCGCGCTCCGCGCCAGGCGGCTCACGGATGTCCTCAGACGGCGCCGTGAGGAGCTCGGGCTGAGCGTGGCGGACGTCGCCGCACGCCTCGAGATCAGCACCGGTGCGTACGGCAGCTGGGAGCGGACGCCCGCCCAGGAGTGGACCGACGACGCGCTGTGCGCCCTGGTCAAAGCCCTTGAGATGACCGACCAGCAGGGTGGCTGGCTGTTCCGCCTCGCCGTCGACCGTGATCCGCCGCAGGCCTTGAGCAGGCCCCCGGGAGCCTCCCGGCCGACGCATCCGCTGGGGCCTGCGCGCCCGTCGGGGCCCGCCTTCCCGTCCGGGCCCGTGCGCCCGTTCGGGCCCGTCACCGCGCCCGCGCTGCCCACCGTGCCCGTGGCGCCCGCCCGGCCCGCGGAGCCGGTGGACCCTGCCGACCCGGAGACGCAGGCCTATCTGCGCGACTACGCCGCGATGATGGACGCCGTGCCGATGCCGTCCGTGCTCTTCGACCGGCGCTGGGAAGTGACGCACGCCAACCACGCCTTCGAGGCGCTGTTCCACGGCATCGCGCCGCATCCGACTGCCATGCCGGGCCAGAACTTCCTCCGCTTCGTGCTCTTCCATCCGGACGCGGGCGTCGTGCTCGGCGACCGCGAGACGAGTTGGTGCCTGCCCCTGCTGGCCCAGCTCGACGCGGCTCTGGAGTGTGACTCCGAGGACCGTGTGCTTCAGGCCATTCGGGACGACATCGCCGACGACCCGATCATGGACGCCGCCTACCGGTCCGGGCTGCCGCACTGGATGCGCGCGATGGGGGCGGCCGCCGTGCACCACGACGGAGCCGTACGGCCGCTGAACCACCCGGACCCGCGGTGGGGGCGCACCGAGTGCCGGATCGTCGACGAGACCCCCGGGACCCTCCAGGACCGGGGGTTCACCCGGATGACGCTGGTGCTGCGGGAGGCGCGGGCCGCCGTGCCGCCGGATGTGCGGCGCGGCAAGTCGCATCTGAGGGCGGTCTCCAGCGGCTGACTGGCTGCGTCGTATTCCGCGTGGTTGAGGGGTTTCCGGCCGCAGCCAGTGTGTGTCGTCCTGTCGCGTTCGCACGTTTGCCGGCGCACGCCGGGCCTCGACCGCCAGGCGTTGCCCACTGGAACACCGGTTGCCGCGCTGCCCCGGCGGCCAGCCGAGATTCGAGGTGTCACGCGTAACGTGCCCGAATCCCCTGCGCTGTGCCGGGGAGACGGGGGTCCGCCTCCGGGACGGTTGCGACGGTGTTCCGGGAGTTCGTGTGGCTGCGCTCATCGAGGACTATGCACTGATCGGGGACATGCAGACCGCGGCCCTGATCGCCAGGGACGGTTCGGTCGACTGGTTCTGTCTGCCCCGCTTCGACTCGCCCGCGGTCTTCGCCGGGCTGCTCGGCACGGAGGACCACGGCTTCTGGCGGCTCGCGCCCGCCCAGTCCGTAGACGGCGCGGGCGCCGCCACCCGACGGCGCTACCGCGGTGACTCACTCGTCCTGGAATCCGAGTGGGACACCCCCGAGGGCACGGTGCGGCTGATTGACTTCATGCCGCCCAGGGGCGCAGGCCGCGGTAGGCCGGATGCCGCACCCACTCTCGTACGAATGGTGGAGGGCGTCTCAGGGCGGGTCCGCATGACGTCCTCACTGCGGATGCGCTTCAGCTACGGCCGGATCGTGCCCTGGGTGCAGCGCGAGCACGGACCGGGCGGCAGGGACCGGCTCGTTGCCATCGCGGGGCCCGACGCGCTCTGGCTCGACGCCGACGTCGACACGTACGGCAGCGATCTGACCACCCACGCGGCCTTCAGCGTCGGCGCGGGCGAGCGGGTCACCCTCACACTGAGCTGGCAGCCCTCGCACGGCGACGCGCCCCCCAGGCCCGACGCGGCGGGGCTCCTCGCCCACACCGAACAGTTCTGGTCCCGCTGGACCGCCCAGTGCAGTTACTCCGGCCCCTGGCGCGAAGCCGTGGTCCGCTCGCTGATCACCCTCAAGGCGCTCACGTACGCCCCGACCGGCGGAATCGTCGCCGCCCCCACCACCTCCCTGCCGGAGGAGATCGGCGGCGTACGCAACTGGGACTACCGCTATGCGTGGCTGCGTGACGCCGCCATGACGCTCACGGCCCTGCTGCGCACCGGCTACCGCGAAGAGGCGCGCCGCTGGCGCGAATGGCTGCTGCGGGCCGTGGCGGGCGACGCGCAGAACCTCCAGATCATGTACGGGGTCGCTGGTGAACGCGAGCTGCCCGAGGCGGAGTTGCCGTGGCTGCCCGGCTACGAGAAGTCCGGCCCGGTTCGCATCGGCAACGGCGCGGCCAACCAGCTCCAGCTCGATGTGTACGGCGAGGTCGTGGACGCGCTGTGGCTCGGCCAGACCTCGGGGCTCTCCCGCGACGACAGCACCCACATCCTTCAGATGAAGCTCATGAACCACCTGGAGTCCAACTGGCGCGAGCCCGACGAGGGAATCTGGGAAGTGCGCGGTCCGCGCCGCGACTTCGTCCACTCCAAGGTGATGACCTGGGTCGCGGCCGACCGCACCGTACGCAGGCTGAGCAGGCTCCCGCTGGAGAGCCCGGTGGAGCGCTGGCGCGCGCTGCGGGACGAGATACACCGCGACGTCTGCGCCCACGGCTACGACCCCGAACGCAACACCTTCACGCAGTACTACGGCTCGAGGGAACTCGATGCTTCGCTCCTGCTCATCCCGCAGATGGGCTTTCTGCCGGCCGACGACCCCCGGGTGGTGGGCACCATCGAGGCCGTCCAGCGGGAGCTGTGCGACGACGGGTTCGTGCGCCGCTACCCGGTGCCGGACGGCGGCTCACAGAGCGTCGGCGGGGACGGACTGCCCGGCGGCGAAGGAGTCTTCCTCGCCTGCTCCTTCTGGCTCGCCCACGATCTGGCCCTGATCGGACGCCGGAACGAGGCCCGGCAGCTGTTCGAGCGGCTGCTGGCGCTCCGTACCGACCTCGGTCTGCTGGCCGAGGAGTGGGACACCCGGCGCGGCCGGCTGGTGGGCAATTTCCCGCAGGCATTCAGCCATGTGCCGCTGATAGACACGGCTCTTCGGCTGTCCTGACATGTCCTGAACGCAGGTCCGGGGCATAGTCCTAGAGCGAGAGTCGACCGGCGAGGCGCATGGTCGTACGGCACTGGCATTTCTGCGCCAAGGAGAGTACGGCCATGTCGTCGTTGCGAAGTTTTTTGCTCGTCAATGTGCTGCGCCCCATGGGCAGGGCACTTATCGCCTACGGGATGTACTGGGTGTGGATCCCCGGCGTCGACCATGAAGAAATCCTGCCCGGGGACAGTTTTCCGCGAGAGGACAGCGCTGAATATCTCAGTCTTTTCCCGGAGGTCGAGTCGCCTTCAAGGTGGTCTTGAGACGGATTTCCCAAGCTCTGGCCATAAGTACGCGGCTCTGGGGGAAAAGATGGCTGCACACCGGAACTTCACCGAACTCGCGTTGCACAGAACATCGGAACTCGCGCGCCAGGAGGCCTACTTCTGCGTACGTGCGAATCAGCAGGGTGAGCTGGAATCCGATGTGCTCGGCTATGGCGAACTCGGCGAACGGGCCAAACGGCTGGCGTCCTGGCTCCAGGAGCGCGGCTCGCACGGCCACCGGGTGCTCATCCTCCAGAACGAGGTACGGGAGTTCATGAGCAGCTTCCTCGGCTGTCTGTTCGCCGGGGCGGTGGCCGTGCCCGCACCCGCTCCCGTGGGCTCCCGGCAGAACGTCGAACGGGTCGCCAACATCGTCCGGGACGCCTCGGTCAGCTACATCCTCACCGACGCGTCCCTGGCGTCGACGGTCTCCCAACTCCTCGCCAACATCGGCCACTCCGAGGTCGCCTGCCTGGCCACCGACCGCGCGGAGGTCGGTGACGCGGCCGCCTGGCAGCATCCCGGCCTGTTCCCCGACGACGTGGCCTTTCTGCAGTACACCTCCGGCTCGGTGAGCGAGCCCAAGGGCGTGATGGTCACCCACCGCAACCTGCTGGCCAATCAGCGCGCCATCCAGCAGGCGATGCGTACGAGCAGCGAGTCGCGGGTCGGCGGCTGGCTGCCGTTCCACCACGACATGGGGCTCGTCGGCCATCTGCTGCATCCGCTCTGGCTCGGCAGCGCCGGAGTGCTGATGCCGCCGATGACCTTTGTGAAACGGCCGCTGCGCTGGTTGCAGATGGTCGACCAGTACGGCATCACCACCGGCGGCGGACCCAACCTGGCGTACGACCTGTGTCTGCGCCGGATCAAGGACGACCAGATCGCACAGCTCGACCTCTCCCGGTGGGAGACCGCCGTCAACGGCGCGGAGCCGGTACGGGCCGAGACGATGGACGCCTTCGCCGAGCGCTTCGCCCCCGCAGGCTTCCGCAAGGAGGCGTTCTACCCCTGCTACGGACTGGCCGAGTCCACGCTGCTGGTGAGCGGCAAGGAGCGCGGCAGCCTCGCCGCGACCCGGGTCGTGGACGCGGCCGAGCTGGAACACCACCGGTTGCGGCCCGCACCCGAGGGCAGGCCTGCCAGGACGCTCGTCAGCTCGGGCACGCCGCGGAACTGCGAGGTGGCCATCGTCGACCCGGCGAACTGCCGCAGGCTTCCGGCAGGCGCGGTGGGCGAGGTCTGGATACGCGGCGAGAGCGTGGCTCGCGGCTACTGGAACCGTCCCCTGGAGAACGCCCACGCCTTCAAGGCCGCCACCGACGACGGCGAAGAGGGATATCTGCGCACCGGAGACCTCGGTGTCATGGATGGGGACGAGCTCTACATCACCGGCCGCATGAAGGACATCATGATCGTGGCGGGCCGCAACCTCTACCCCCAGGACATCGAGCGCAGCGTGCAGCGGGTGAGCGCCCTCTTCGGCTCCAGTGCCGCCTTCGCCGTCGAGTCGGACCGCGACCATGTCGTCGTCGTCCAGGAAGTGCGCACCGGCTCGGGCTTCGAGGCCGAGCTGGCCTCGCTGTCCGCCGCCGTACGGATGTGTGTGTCCAAGGAGTTCGAGGTCGCCGCCGAGAACGTCTTACTGGTCCGCCCAGGCACCGTACGCCGTACCACCAGCGGCAAGCTCCAGCGCACCGCGATGCGTCAGCTGTTCCTCGACGGGCGCATCCAGCCGCTGCACGAGGTGCTGCACCCCGAGGTCCGCGAACTGGTCTCGGTGGGCGCGCCCACCGACAGGGCGTCCGGGGACGGCGGATGACGGCGACCACCGAACGCGCCGGCAACCGGCACAGGGCCGAGGACGCCGGCCTGCGCTGGGAGCTGGCGGAACAGCTGGACGAGAGGCTGGGCGACCCCAACGGCGCGGGACCGCTGTCCTACGCGCGAGCCGCGAGCGAGGACGCGGCCGAGGAGTTCCCGGCCGCGGCCTGCGAACTGCTCGGCGCGCTCGGGGTCCACCACTACTACATCCCGGCCGAATACGGCGGCGCGCTCACCGGCTTCCCCCAGCTGCTCGAGATCGTGCGCACCATCGCCCGCCGCGATCTGACCACGGCCATCGGACACGGCAAGACCTTCCTCGGCGCGGTCTGCGTCTGGGTCGCGCAGGACTTCGCCGGAGCCGAACGCCTCGCGTCCCTGGTCGCCGCCGGCGAGCCGGTCTCCCTCGGCCTGACCGAACGCACCCACGGCAGCGACCTGATGGCCGGAGAGGTCGTCGCCGAGCGCACCCGGGGCGGCTATGTGATCAGCGGCGAGAAATGGCTGATCAACAACGCGACCCGGGGACGTCTTGTCTGCCTGCTCGCCCGCACCGCTGCCCAAGGCGGCCCGCGCGGCTTCAGCCTGCTGCTCGTCGACAAGAACGAACTTCCCGAGGACACCTACCGCACCCTGCCGAAGGTGCACACCCTCGGCATCCGTGGCGCGGACATCAGCGGTATCGCCTTCGACCGCGCACCCGTGGACGCCGGCGGCCTTGTCGGCCGCGAGGGCGAAGGCCCCGAGACCGTCCTCAAGGCCCTGCAGATCACCAGGTCGCTGTGCACCGCGCTGTCGCTCGGTGCCGCCGACCACGGGCTGCGGGTCGCGTATCAGTTCGCCGCCGAGCGCGAGCTGTACGGACGCAAGCTGCTCGACCTCCCCGCCGCCCGCAGGACCCTCGCCGAGACCTACGCCGACCTGCTGGCGATGGAAGCGCTCAGCACCGTCGCCGCGCGTTCCATCCACACCCTGCCCGGCGAGCTCAGCGTCACCTCCGCGGTCGCCAAGTACCTGGTGCCGACCGTCGCCGACGACATCCTGAACCGGCTGCGCGGGGTGCTGGGCGCCCGCGCCTTCCTCAGGGACTACTACGAGCACGGCCGGTTCCAGAAGCTGGAGCGCGACCACCGCATCGTCGGCATCTTCGACGGCAACACCATGGTCAACCTGTATGCGTTGACTGCCCAGTTCCGGAGCCTGGGCCGGTTCCATCCGGTCCACGCCCCCGACCCGGAAACCCTCGCGGCGACCTTCTGCCACACCCACGAACTGCCCGGCCTGCGCCCGGGGCAGCTCAGCCTGCTCGCGCGGTGCGGCAGCACCGTACTCGGATCGCTGCCGAACAATGCCGAAGTGCTCGGCGCGCAGGCGTCCCGGGAGCCGGAGCTCGCCCGGGCCGCCGCATTCGCCCGAACCCTCGCCGTGGCGGCGGACCAGCTGCACACCAGAATGCGGGCCGCACGGCCCGTGCCCGGCGGCGCGCCGGTGGAGAGCTTCGACCTGGCCCGGGGGTACAGCGTCTGCTTCGCGGCCGCCTGCTGCCTCGGCGTCTGGCGGCACAACCGGCGGCTCGCGCAGCAGACGGGCACCGCCGGGCACTGGACGGCGGGCCTGTGGCTCGAAGCCTGCCTGGCCCGGCTCGTGGAACGGCTCGAACAGGCGGTGCCCGGCCTCACCGGACCGCAGCCACGCAGGCCCGCGGCCTACGACAGCGAACTGGAGTCGCTGTTCGAGCGGTTGCTCGCGCGGCTGACCGAACAGTACGAGGCGGGAGAACTGTTCTCCCTGCTGCCCGGCCGTATCGCAGAAGGACCGCCATGCTGACCCCGAGCCAGACCAGCCAGGAAGAATTCCTCATCCAGCGGCGCGTCGCCGACCTGGAGAGGCGGCTCGGCGACCCCGGCGACGCCGACAACCCGCTCGGCCTGGACGCGCTCCTCGCCGCCGACGAACGCGGCGAACTGCTCGCCGAGGCCGAAGAAGCCCTCGCCGGCTTCCGGCTCAATGCGGAGTTCGTGCCCACCGAGCTCGGCGGCCGCCTCGACCGCATCGACACCCTCGGCCGGGTGCTGCGCGGCGTCTTCCGCCGGGACGCCAGCCTCGGGCTCGGCTACGGGGCCACCACCTTCCTCGCGGCGACAGCCGTCTGGGCGGCGGGCACCCCCGAACAGCAGCGGCGGGTCGCCGATCTCCTCCTCGGCGGCGGCCGGCTGGCCATCGCGTACCACGAACTCGCCCACGGCAATGACTTCGTACGCAACGAGTTCCGCGCCACGCCGACCGACGACGGATTTGTGATGTCGGGCGCCAAACACGTCATCAACAACGTCGAACGGGCCGAGGCACTGGTCCTGTTCAGCCGCACCGAGGACACCGTCGGCAGCCGCAGTCACTCCGTGCTGCTCGTCGACAAGAGCGTCGTTCCCGCCGACCGCTACAGCTATCTGCCGCGGTACGAGACGGTCGGCGTACGCGGCTGCCGGAACGCGGGCGTCGAGTTCACCGACTGCCCGCTGCCCGGGGACGCGCTCGTCGGCAAGCTGGGCGACGGCGTCGAACTGGCCCTGCGCTCCTTCCAGATCACCCGCAGCGTGCTGCCGTCCATGATCCTCGGCGGCGGCGACACCGCGCTGCGCACGGCCGTGTCGTTCGCGCTGGACCGCAAGCTCTACCACCGCTCCGTACTGGAGATCCCGCACGCCCGCGCCACCATCGTCGGAGCCTTCACCGATCTGCTGATCAGCGACTGCCTGGCGCTCGCCGCGACCCGGGCCGTGCATCTGGTCCCCGAGGCCACCAGCGTCTACGCGGCCGCCGTGAAGTATCTGCTGCCCAAACTGCTCACTGAGACCGCCTACGACCTGTCCATCGTCCTCGGCGCCAACTTCTATGTACGCGACGGAGCTTACGGCGCCTTCCAGAAACATGTCCGGGACCTGCCGATGATCAGCCTCGGCCACGCGGGCACAGCGGCCTGCCAGGCCACGATCATTCCGCAGCTGCCGCGTCTTGCCCGCACCTCCTGGTTCTCCGGGAAGCCCGCGCCCGAGGGGCTTTTCCGGGTCCGCGACGGGCTGCCGCCGCTCGACCCCGCCCGGCTGGTCCTCGTCGCGAGCAGCGACGCGCTCGTCGGTTCGCTGGAGGGCGCGGCCGAGGCCATCGCCGGCGCGGCGGGATCCCGGGCCGGCCAGTACGCCGAGGCGCTCACCGCGCTGGCCACGGCGCTGGAGGACGAGCTGCGCAGCCTGCAGGCGGAGTGCAGCGACATGTCGCCCAAGGACCGCACCGTACTGGCCAGTCCCAAGGCGTACGCCATCGCCGACCGCTACACGCTGCTCCTGGCGGGCGCCGCCTGCCTGGGCGTATGGCTGCACCAGGAGCCGCAGGACGACGCGTTCCTCGCCTCGCCCGCCTGGCTCGCCGCCGCGCTGACCCGCCTGGTGAAGCGGCTCGGCCACCCGCTCCCCAAACTTCCGGACGGCTGGGAGGACCAGCTGCTCGACGAGGTGCTGAACCGCTATCACGAAGCCCGCAGTTACGACCTGTACGACACCCCGATCGCCGGCTGACCACAGACACGTTGCTGAGGAGCATCAGATGGTGCTGCATTCCACCGGGCCAGACGCCCCGGGCCCCTGGTCGACCAAGCCCGTGGCCGAGTTCGACGAACGGGACTTCCGGCGCTGGCTGATCAACCGGCTCAGCGAGTACCTCCAGCGCCCCGCCGACGAGATCGGCGCACACACACCCTTCGCGGAGTACGGGCTGGACTCGGTGGCGGCGCTCAGCCTCTACGGAGACATCGAGGAGGAGTTCGGGCTCTTCCTGGAACCGACCGTCGCCTGGGACCACCCCACGGCCGACGATCTCGCCCACCACCTCGCCGAGGAGTTCACCAAGGCCGGCGGCGAGCATCGGGAGGTATGACCATGGGCCGTCCATCGGGCCCGTCCCGGCACCCGGTCGCGGTGGTGGGTCTGGACTGCAGATTCCCCGGCGCGCCAGGGCCGGACGCGTACTGGCGGCTGCTGATGAGCCGGGCCGTGGCGATCGGCGAACGTCCCGCCTCACGCGGCCCCTATGACGTGCCCGGCGGCTTTCTGGCCGATGCCGACGCCTTCGACCGCTCCTTCTTCGGCGTCCCCACGGCCGAGGCGAGCGCGATGGACCCGCAGCAGCGGCTGCTCCTCGAATGTTCCTGGCGGGCCGTCGAGGACGCCGGAATGTCGCCGACCCGGCTCGCGGGCGGCTCGGTGGGCACCTTTGTCGGCTCCATGTCCGACGACTGGCTGCGGCTCAGCCTCGCCGCGCCCGAGGGGATCACCCCGCGCACCGGCACCGGCAGCGGCCGCTCCATGCTCGCCAACCGCATCGCCTACCAGCTCGATCTGCGCGGCCCCAGCCTCACCGTGGACACCGCGTGCTCCTCCTCCCTGGTCGCCGTGCATCTGGCGTGCACGGCCCTGCGCGCGGGGGAGTGCGACCTCGCGCTCGCGGGCGGCGTCAACATCGTGGCGGGTTCGGTGCTCGACGAGATCTACGCCCAGGCCGGACTCGCCGCGCCCGACGGCCGGTGCAAGCCCTTCTCGGCGGCCGCGGACGGCATCGGCCGCGGTGAGGGTGTCGGCGTGGTGGCTCTGCGGCTGCTCGACGACGCGGTACGGGACGGCGACCCCGTCCACGCGGTGATCCTCGGCAGCGCCGTCAACCAGGACGGCCGCAGCAACGGCATCATGGCCCCGCACCGCGCCTCCCAGCGCGAGGTGATCGCGACCGCGTGCCGGCGGGCCCAGGTCGCCCCCCAGCACATCCGCTTCGTCGAGGCACACGGCACCGGCACCCCGCTGGGCGACCAGATCGAAGTCCTTTCGCTCGGCGATGTGTTCCGCGACCCGCAAGGCGTACGGGAGTGGCCGCTCGCGATCGGCGCGGTCAAGGGCGCGATCGGCCACACCGAGGGCGCAGCCGGGATGGCGGGACTGATCAAGACCGTACTGGCACTGCGCCACGGTGTTGTGCCCGGCAGCCCTTCGTACGGCGCGGAGAACCCTCGGCTCGGTCTTGCCCGCCGCTCCATGGAACTGATCACCGAGCCGCTCGAACTGCCCGCCGACGGATGCCGGGCGGGCGTCTCCAGCTTCGGCATGGGTGGCACCAACGCCCATGTCGTCCTCGAAACCGCCCCGGTGACCGAGGCGTCCGCCGCAGCAGGCCCGCGCGCCGGGGTGTTCACGCTGTCCGCCGACACCCCCACGGCCCTGCGCCGCAATCTGCGTCTTCAGGCCGTGGACGTCGCCGGCCGCACCGGCGACGAGCTCGCCCGACTGTGCTGGACCAGCAACCGGTCCCGGGCCGCCCTGCCGTACCGCTTCGCCACCGTCGCCGACAGCACCGAAGAGCTCGCCTCCCGGCTGTTCGCGGGCGCGGAGCTGGAGACCGAATATCCGGCGGCGGCCGAAGAGCCCGGGCTGGCCTTCGCGTTCACCGGACAGGGCTCCCAGTACCCGCGGATGACCGCCGGACTGTACGAGGGGTCGGCCGTCTACCGCACCTTCCTGGAAGAGGCGTCCAAGGCGCTCCAGCCCTACACCGTGACCCCGGTCCACGAGGTGATCCTCGCCGGGGACCCCGTCGTGCACCGTACCGGCACCACCCAGCCCGCACTGTTCGCCGTGCAGTACGCACTCGCCCGCACGCTGATGGAGCTCGGAGTGCGGCCCGCCGCCGTCATCGGGCACAGCATCGGCGAGTTCGCCGCAGCCGTCGTCGCCGAGGCCCTGGACCTGGCGGACGCGGCCAGGCTCGTCGCCGTACGCGGCGCCTTTATGCAGCAACTGCCGGAAGGCGGCGGCATGCTGGCGACCAGGGCCCGCCCCGCTGAGGCCGCCGCTCTCGTCGAGGACGAGACAGACGTCGGCATCGGCGCGCTCAACGGGCCCGGCGCCACTGTGCTCTCCGGCGACCTCGACGCCCTCGCCCGCATCCGCAACCGCCTCGAGGAGCGCGGCCTCGCCTGCACCCCGCTCAAGGTCTCGCATGCCTTCCACTCCCCGCTGATGGCACCCATGCTGGGCCGCTTCGAGCGGGTCGCGTCCCGCATCCCCGGCGGACGGCCCCGGCTGCCCTTCCACTCCACGGTACGGGGCAGGCTGCTGGCGCCCGGCGAGGAACTGGACGCCGCCTACTGGACGGACCACATCTCCGCGACCGTACGGTTCGAGGACGCCGTCACCTCGCTGAGCGAGCGGCCGCCCACCCATGTCGTCGAGATCGGCCCCAAACCGGTGCTCAGCAATCTGCTGCGGCGGATCGGCCCGGCCCGCGACATCCCCGCCCTCGGCGTCTGCCGGGGCGAGGGCTCCGGGCCGCGGGAGGTCGGCGAACTCCTCGCCCGGCTGCACCAGGACGGACTCGACCCCGCCTGGGACACCTTCTACCCCGACGCAGAGAAACGGGCGGTGCGCATGCCGGCACATGCCTTCTCCACCCAGTGGCGCTCCTGGCACCAGCAGCCCACCGGCACCGCCGCCGCACCGCAGCCGCCCGGCGTGCCCGCCGCCGCGCCCGACCCCGACCGGGTGCGCCGGGGAGTGCGCGAGGCCGTCGTCAAGGTCCGCGGCGGCCGCCACGACGAACTCGACGACACCCTGCGCTTCTACGACGACCTCGGCTTCGACTCCGTAATGCTCATGGAGCTCAAGTACCGGCTGGAGGTGCGCTTTCCGGAGGTCGGCGAACTGTCCATGCCGGAGATGCTCTCCAGCCTGGTCAGCGTCGAGTCCCTGATCGGCTATCTGAGCGAGCAGCTCAACGCGGCGGTGGCCCCATGACCTGGCCCGCGGGCCGCGGCGGGCCCATCGGGCTGGCCGGGGTCGGCACCGCCCTGCCGGGTGAGCCCGTCGACAACGTCAAACTGTCCCGGCGGCTCGGCATCGCGCCCGAGTGGGTCGAGACATTCATCGGCACCAGAACCCGGTACTTCGCACGGGACCTCGACGGCGGCAACGTCCGCTGGACGCTGGAGGACCTGTGCACCGACGCCGCCGACCGGGCGCTCGCGGACGCGGGAGCGGATCCCGACGATGTGGCCTTCGTCGTTGTGGCAACCGCGACCCCCGACGCGCTGATGCCGACCACGGCCGCGCTGGTGGCCGACCGGCTCGGCATCGACGGCGTGCCCGTGTACCAGCTCCAGTCCGGCTGCTCCGGAGCCGTACAGGCGCTGGCGCTCGCCTCGACGCTGCTCGCGGGCGGAGCACGCGGCGAGCGTCCGGTGGGCCTGGTGATCGGCGGCGACGTCTGCAGCAAGCACCTCGACCTGCGCCAGGACTTCCGGGAGCTGCCGCCGTCGCAGCTGGTCAACTATGTACTCTTCGGCGACGGAGCGGGAGCCGCCGCACTCAGCCGCCAGCCGGGCGCCGCCCGGGCAGTGCTGGCCCGGGCCGAACACTGGCTCGGCGGACTCGGCCGCGCGCCGGGACAGCGGGTCGAGTGGTTCGGTCTTGCCGATCGCCACAGCGAGCTGCCCGCCGTGACGGAGGACTACAAGGCCGTCGAGGCCCAGGTCCCCGTGATGGCCCAGGAGGTGCTCGACACCCTGCTCGACAGGCTTGGCTGGCCCGCCGGATCGCTCGGTCATGTCCTGCCGCCTCAGCTCGGCGGCCGGATGACCGAGCGCATCACGAGGGGGCTGCGGCAGGGCCTCGAGTGGGAGGAGGTCTCCTGTGTCGCGGACACCGGAAACAACGGAAACGCGCTGGTCTTCTTCCAGTTGGAGCGGCTGCTGCCGCGGCTGGGGGCGGCAGGCCGCGCCGTCGGCATCGCGATCGAGTCGAGCAAGTGGATCAAGGCCGGCTTCGCAGTGGAGGCGACGGAATGAGCGCGCGAGGCGAAGCACAGCAGGAGGAGGCGCGGCAGGAGCTACGGGCGCTGCATGCGGCGGGCCGGCTCGCCGGCGCATACCCGGCCCTGTCCGCGATGCTCGCCCGGCTCCACGGCGACGCGCTCGACCACGCCGGACGGCTGCTCGCCCGTCTCGACCCCGCCGATGTGCTGGCCGCCCACCCGTCGACGCCCACCGTTCGCATCGCGGTGACCGGGCGCTCCAGCACCGCCGGACTCCTGCCCGCGCTCACCGCCGAACTCGCCCGGCACGGACTGCTGCTGATCCCCTACGCGGCCGGCAGCGGCGGCTATGTCCAGGACCTGGCCGACCCCGCTTCCGAACTGTATGCGCACCGGCCCGACCTCACACTGTGCGTCCTGGACCCGCTGACGGTCTGGGACCGGGTACGGCCGCCCTGGCAGCCGTACGAGGTGGCACTCGAAGCAGAACGGCAGCGGCTGCTGCTGGCCGAACTCGCCGCCGGCCACGCGGCGCACGCACCGGAGTCCTCGTTCCTCGTACTGAACACCGTCCCGCTGCTGCGACGCTTCGCCCACCAGCTGACCGGACTCGCCCAGCGCGCCGAACTGGGCGCGATCTGGCGGGAGTTCAACGCGGATCTGCTGCGGATGTCCGACCCGGCGGCGGGAGTGGCCGTACTCGACCTGGAGCCGCTGACCGCCGCGGGAGTGCGCGCCGACGATCCGCGCCTCGGCGCGTACGCCGACGCCCACTGCACTGCCGAGCTGCTGGCCGGATACGCCCGCGAGGCCGCGCACCTCGCCAGAGCACTGCGCGGCGACGCCAAGAAATGCCTCGTCCTCGACCTCGACGGCACCCTGTGGGACGGCGCCCTCGCCGAGGACGGCCCGGAGCGGGTGCGCGCGGCGGACTCCCTGCGCGCGGGCGCGTTCGGCCTCTTCAGGCGGACGATCGAGCAGCTCGGCTCGCAGGGCGTACTGCTCGCCGTGTGCAGCAAAAACGATCCTGAACCGGTTTCCCGTGCCCTCGCCGCTCACCCCGACTGGCCGCTGAGCAGCGACGACTTCGTCGCCGTCGTCGCCGACTGGGGCTCCAAGGCCGACGGGATCCACAAGATCGCGGCCGGCCTCGGCATCCCGGCATCCGCCGTCGTCTTCGCCGACGACAGCGCCTTCGAGCGCGAGGTCGTACGGGCCGGGGCGCCCGGAGCAGCAGTCGTACCCCTGGACGACGAGCCGGCCCGGCACACCGAACACCTGCTGGCCGACGGCTGGTTCGATGTCCCCTCCGTCACCGAGGAGGACCGCGGTCGGGCCGCGCGCTACCGGGAACGCGAACAGCGCGAGAGGCGGCGCGCACAGGCGAAGGACTACCAGAGCTTCCTGACGGGCCTCGGCATCGAGGTCGACGTCGGTCCCGCGGGCAGCCATGAGACCGCCAGGATCGCCCAGTTGAGCCTGCGCACCAACCGGTTCAACCTCACTGGAGCGCGGCTGACGAGCACCCGGATCCAGAGCCTGGCCCAGGACCCGGACGCGCTGGTGCTCGCGGTACGCGCGGCCGACCGCTTCGGCGACGACGGCGTGGTCGGCGCGGTGTTCGCCCGCCGGGACGGCGCGGGACTGCGGCTGGAGAACATGGTCGTCAGCTGCCGGGTGCTGGGCCGCGGCATCGAGGACGCCGTACTGGCCGGGCTGCTGGGCGCCGCGAGCGCCGCCGCCCTGCCCGCCGTACATGCCCGGTGGCGGCAGACCGCCGCCAACGAGGCCCAGCGCGCGTACTACCCGGCGCACGGCTTCGAGACCACAGTCGAGACCGATGGCGAGACCCGCTACCGGCACGACCTGGAGCAACTGCCGCCCGTGCCGTCCCATGTGCGGCTGCGGCTGCGACTGGCCGACAGCACGGCCCAGGAGGTGGAGTCATGCACACCGTCGTCGATCTGATCTCTCTGGCCAACGAACATCTGGGCACCGATCTGGCACCCGAGGACGCCGGACGCGATCTGGCCGAACTCGCCTGCTGGGACTCGGTCCATCTGCTGCGCCTGGTCGCCCTGCTCGAACGGGAGCTGGGCAGGCCGATAGCGGTTGCCGAGATGCTGCAGGCGCGAAGCCTCGGGGAGATCTGGACGGCAGCGGTGACCGCATGAGCCTCTCCCGGGACCGGGCCAGGCGCCATACGCGCCACTTCCTGAACTGGGCGCGGGCGGCGACCCCCGTCCATCTCGGCGCCGACGTCGACATGACCCGTGTCGAGGAGCACCGCAGCGCCGAGCGCGCAGCAGGCCGGCGGTACTCGGTCGTGAGCTATCTGCTGTACGCCGCCGGGCGGATCGTCGCCCGGCACCCCGAGGCCCGCGCGATGGCGCGCGGCGTGCTGTGGCCGCGCACCGCGCCGCTGCCCGACGTGGCGGCCAAGCTCGCACTCGACCGCACGACCGAAAGCGGCGAGCGCGTGGCGCTCACCGCCGTACTGCCGCGCATGGACGTGGCGACCCTTACGGAGATCCAGGATTTGGTGGACCTGTGCCGCGAGAGCGACCCGCACGACCTACCGGGCGCCGCGGCGGTGCGGCTGCTCAACCAGCTGCCGCCGCCCGTCGGGGAGTTGGCCTTCCGGCTCGGAGTACGCACTCCGGGCGCCAGGGCCCAGCGGCTCGGGACCTTCGCGGTGAGCTCGCTCGGGCACCGCGCTGTGGATGTATTTCACTCCTACGGCGGCACGGCGGTCACCTTCTGCGCGGGACGGGTGGCCGACCGTGCCGTGGTGCGTGGCGGCCGCATCGCGGCGGCGCCGGTCATGCGTCTGGGGCTGACCTTCGATCACAGAGTGCTCGACGGAGCTGCCGCGGCGGACGTACTCGATGGAGTGGTGAAGCGGCTGGAGGGCTGGCATGGTGATCTTTCCGGGACCCGTGGCGAACCCCGCGACGGAGCAGGGATTCGCACGGCCCGTGCGGGTGACCGGCCCCGAGGGCCCCTGGGAGCAAGTCCGTGACGCGGTACGGGAGTACGGCAGCGTCGTGGTCCACGCCCAGCTCGACGACTGGCTCCCCGCCGACCTGGACGCACCGGAGCTGCGCCCGCTGCTCGGCCGCGACTACGCGCGCTTCGCCGCCATGACGCACTATCAGATCCGGTCCCGTTTCGTGGCGTCCAGGCTGCTGCTCAAGCATGTCGCCTGCGCGGTCATCGAGGCGTCGCCGCAGTCCGTCGAGCTCGCCTACAAACCGGGCGGACGCCCGTATCTGCGCGGCCTCGACCAGATCGACATCAGCCTCAGCCACACCGAGACGCTGCTGCTCGTCGGGCTGACCCGGCGGGGCTGGATCGGGGTCGACGCCGAACTCAAGGACCGGCCGATGCTCGGGCTCGGCACCGAGAACCAGGTGTGTACGCCGCACGAGCGCGAGGCCCTCGCGCAGATTGCCGACGAGCGGCGCAACGGCGCGCTGGTGCGGCTGTGGACGCTCAAGGAGGCGTACAGCAAGGCGATCGGGCAGGGCATGCGATTCCGCTTCACCGAGTTCGGCTTCGGGCCGCAGGAGCGCAAGGTGCAGGTCCTTCGGCCGGACGGATCGCGCGGGACCGGCGACGAATGGACCTTCCACACCTGCTTGGTGGACCGCCGGTACACGGTCAGCGTCGCCCTGTTCGACGCGGGCTTCGGCGACACCAGTGACACCGCCGCCTCCACCATGCTCGACGCGGGACTGATGGCGGCTCTGGTGGCCACCGGACAGGACGAGACGCAGCCATGACGATCAGGACAGAGGTCTGTGTGGTGGGCGGCGGCCCCGGCGGCCGCGCGCTCGCCCTCGCGCTGGTGCGCCTGGGCCGCCGGGTGGTGCTGCTGGAGCAGCGCGCGGGCGGCGGGCGTGCGTTCCGCGGCGAGTCGGTGTCGCCGGACGGGGTACGGCTGCTGGCCGGGCTCGATGTGCTGGAGCGGGTGCGCGGGCACACCCATGAGGTGCACCGGCTCGAGATCGCCGACGGCGGTTCGCGGGTCCTCGACGTGCGCTTCGAGAGCTTCCCGTACGCCTACCGCTTTCCGGTGGAGCTGGCGCAGCCGGTGCTGCTGTCCGCACTGACGCGGGCGGCCGACGAACGCGGCGGCTGCACCGTGCTCGAACCGGCCTCCGCGATCGGGCTGCTGGTGGATGCCGGCGCGGTCCGCGGGGTGCGCGCCAAGACAGCCGACGGGACCGAGGAGATACGAGCCGATGTGACCGTCGGAGCGGACGGCCGCTACAGCTCCGTACGCCGCCTCGCGGGACTCGACCACAGTGCCGAACGCACCCCGCTGGAGCGGGACGTGATCTGGCTGAAGCTGCCGTTCCCGGCGGCCTGGGACCGGCGTGCCTACCGGGTGCGGATCAGCGCCGGCCGGCACGGGCTCTTCCTGCCCAGCACCGACGGCACCCTGCGGGTCGGCCTCAACATCCCCAAGGGCGGCCTGCGCGAGCTGCGTTCGGGCGACATCGGGCAGCTGCACGCGCGGCTCGCCGAGCTCGCGCCGGAACTGGAGCGGGAGGCGGCCGAGGCCATCCTCGGCTGGTCCGACACCCATCTCCTGGACATCTTCACCACCGATGTACGACGCTGGTCGGCCCCCGGAGTCGTGCTCATCGGCGACGCCGCGCACACCCTCTCGCCGATCCTCGGGCAGGGCGTCAACCACGCCCTGGCGGACGCGGTCGCCCTTGCCCCGCTGCTCGCCGGCGCACTCGAAGCCCCCCGCAGCGGACGCCAGGCGGCGCTCGGTGCCGCGGTGGCCGCCTTCCAGCAGGAGAGGGAACCCGCGGTGCGGCGCTCCCGGGGACTGCAGCTGCGCCAGGAGCGGATGTTCGGCCTCGCCGCCGCTCCGGCGGCGGCGCTGCGGCGGACCGTCTACCGCGTCCTGAACGCCAGCCCCGCGCTGCAGCGCCGGGTGCTGGCCCCCGCCTACTTCCCCGGTCAGCGACCCGGGCCCGCCGCCACGCCCGCCAGGACGGAGCAGCGGACATGACCGACACACTGCCGGGACCCGGGCTCGCCGAGCTGCGGCGCTATGTGCTGCTGCACGCCCGCGCGCAGGGACTCGCCCCCGCCCACTGCCGCGAGCTGCTCGCCGGGGTGAGAACCGTGCACGGCTCGGGCCACGACTCCTGGCCCGCCGTCTGGAGCCGCGCGGGCGACGTGCTGGCGGGCCGCGACAGACAGCTGGAGGCCTGCCGCCACTACGGGCTCGCTCGCTTCCCGTACGCCGCGGCCGACGATGTCGTACGCCGTCGCGCGCAACTGCTGTGCGTCCAGTCGTTCGACCAGTGGCGGCGGGGCCGGGCGGGTCTCGACCGTATCGACATCTGTCTGCCCGAGGGCAGGTTCGCCTGCTGGACGGCCGGACTGTCGAAGACCGAGCCGCGTCCGCTGATCGTCGTCATGGGCGGCATCGTCAGTGTCAAGGAGCAATGGGGCCCGATCCTGGCCCGTGCCGACGCGCTCGGCGTGGCCCTGGCGGTCACCGAGATGCCCGGAGTCGGGGAGAACACACTGCCGTACCGGGCAGACAGCCATCGCATGCTCAGCGTGCTGCTCGACACGGTCGCGGACCGGGCGGATGTCCGGCGAACCTGCGCCGTCGCGTTGAGCTTCGGCGGCCATCTGGCACTGCGTGCGGCCCTCGTCGACGAGCGCGTGCGCGGGGTCGCCACGGTGGGCGCCCCGCTGCGCCACTTCTTTCTGGACCGTGACTGGCAGCGGGGTGTCCCGGACACGACGGTGCTCACGCTGGCGCATCTGATCGGCTGCAAGCCGGGGGATGTCTTCGACGCCGTACGTGAATGGGCCCTGGGTGAACAGGAGTTGGGGCGTCTCGACATCCCCGTGACGTACGCGGCGGCGCTGCGGGACGACATCGTGCCGCTCACCGAGACGGCGGCGCTGCTAAGCCGGCGCACGGCCCGGCGGGAGGTACTGCTGCTCGACGACGAACACGGTGCGCCGGCGCAGCTTGCCCGGGTGCGGGTCGCGCTGCTGCGTGCGGCGCTTCGTACGGTGGGGGCGCGTCCGGTGGGCAGAGGGCTGCTGGCCGCGGTGGGCGGGACGCAGCGCCTGCTGAGCAGGAGAGGACGGCTGACCGTATGAACGGCGCCATCTTTGAGCCCCACCGGCGATTGAGGCGTGGGGATCTCCCCACGTCCGCAGGGCGTAGGGGGAGGGTCTGGGGCGGAGCCCCAGTTGGGCAACGCTCCGGCTGGAGCTACCGCGCCCCCGCGGGCCGCACCCTCAGCGGCCTCGTCGGCGTCGCCGCGCTCGTCGCGGGCGCGCGGGTCGGCGGAGGGCGCAGCCGGGTGCTGTGGACGACCGCCGTGCTCCCCGACATCGCCCTGCTCTACGGCATCGGGGCCGCCCCCACGTTCGAGCGCCTGCCGAGTCACGCCGTACGCCCCTACAACGTTCTGCACTCGCCCGCCGTACCCGCCGCACTGCTCACTCTCGCGGCTCTCACGCGCAGCCGGCGCACCGCGGTGGCCGGGCTCGGCTGGCTCGGCCATCTCGGTGTCGACCGCGCCTTCGGGTACGGGCCGCGCAGGCCCGACGGCACCCGGTACTGAACTGCCGCTGTCTCAGCCCCAGTTCACCGGCAGCGACGTGAGCCGGTTGACCAGCAGCCCGGTGTGCATCCGCACCTCGTCCACCGGCGCATCGAGCCGCAGTCGGGGGAAGCGGCGAGCCAGCGAGGACAGCGCGATCTGCAGCTCGGCCCGCGCCAGCGGCGCGCCCAGGCAGTAGTGCGGACCGTGCCCGAAGGCCAGATGCGGGGCGCCGCGGCGACCCGGGTCGAAGCGGTCCGCATCGGGGAAGCGGTGCTCGTCCCGGTTGGCGGAGCAGATCGCCCCGATCACCGCGCTGCCCGCCGGCACCGTCCTGCCCGCCACCTCGATCTCGGCCGTGGTGACCCGGAGCGGACCGCCGTCCCCGATGGGGTTGATGCGCAGCAGCTCCTCCACGAGCGTGGCCAGCGCCTCCGGTGCCTCGGGCACCAGGCGCATGCCACCGTCGTGCCGCAGCAGCGTGAACACCGAGGCGCCGAGCACGCCCACCGTCGTCTCGTGCCCGGCGATCAGCAGTGTCATCGCCAAGGTGATCAACTCGTGCTCGGTCAGCGGCCCGTCCTCGTCCCGTACCAGAACGAGCGCGCTCAGCAGATCGTCGCCCGGCCGCCGCCGCTTCTCCTCGACAAGGTGCTGGAGATACGCGACGAGCGCGAGCTTGCGCTCCAGCATCTGCTCGGGGGTGTGTGCGGTGAGTGACAGGATCGCGTCCGACCAGCCCCGGAAGAGCTCGCGGTCCTCGAAGGGCACACCCAGCAACTCACAGATCACGGCGACGGGATACGGAAAGGCGAAGGCCTCGTTGAAGTCGACCGGACCGCCCTGCTCGGCCATCTGCTCCAGCAGCCCGTCCGCCAGCTCCTGGATGCGCGGCCGCAGCAGGTCAACACGGCGCGCCGTGAAGGCACTCGAGACCAGGGAGCGCAGCCGGGTGTGGTCGGGCGGGTCCATGGTGAACAGGCCGCCCGCGTCGAACGGGACGGCCGTGAGCTTGGGCGACTCGGGAAGCACCGTTGCCGCTCTGCTGCACCGGGCGTCGGAGAGCACGGTACGTACATCGTCGTACCGGCTGAACAGATACGCTCCGTCACCGCTGGGCATCACGACGTCGGCCGCCGGAGCTTCACTGCGCAGCTGCGCATACTCGTCGGGGATGTCGGTCGCCGAGCGGCGAGGAGGCGGGTAGCTGCGCACGGCGGAGTCCTGAGGCATGACCACACCGTCCGACCTGGGACTCGGGATGTGCTCGAGCTGGTGTTCAGAACGGGTCGGGGAGGTATTGTCGGCCTTCGCTGACGGCAGGCTGGGGGAGGCCGAGTGCTGCGTGAACCATCGCACATGATCAGAGTGGTCCTCGCTGAGGACATGCACATGGTTCGGGGAGCATTGGTTGCTCTGCTCAATCTCGAGCCCGACATTCAGATAGTGGCGGAAGTCGGTGCGGGCCGGGACATTGTGCCCGCCGTGCTGCAGCACGATCCTCATGTCGCGGTGCTCGACATCGATTTACCGGGCATGGACGGTCTGTCCGCCGCCGCCGAGGTGCATGCGAAGCACCCGTCGTGCCGGACCTTGATCCTGACCGGGCTCGGCCGTCCCGGCAATCTGCGCCGGGCGCTGGAGGCCCAGGTCTCGGGGTTCATCCTCAAGGACGCGCCGCCGAGCCAACTCGCCGACGCGATACGACGGGTTGCTGTCGGAGAGCGGGTGATCGACCCGCAGCTGGCGCTCGACGCGTGGGCGGCCCGGGACAATCCGCTCACTGCCCGGGAGACCGAGGTGCTGCGGATGGCCGCGGACGGGGCAGAGGCCCCCGACATCGCCGGACGGCTCTATCTGACCGTGGGGACCGTACGGAACTATCTGACGACGGTCGTCACCAAACTGGGCGCGCGCAACCGCGTCGACGCCATCCGCATCGCCCGGGAACAGGGCTGGCTCTGAGCGCCCCGCCCCCTTGAGAACGCTCACACGGCGCTGCGCGTACCGTCCTCCGACTCGCGGAGCCGCTGGTCCACCAGCAGCCGTGGCCTGGGCACCCGGCGGGTCCCCCCGCAGTCCAGCGGCACCCTCGCCTCAAGATGGAAGCAGCCGTCCTCCCGCACACCGGCGGTGAGTTGGCCGCCGATCGCGCCGACGCGGGCGGAGAGATTCCCGATTCCGCTGCCGTCGTACGAGGACGGCTCGTCGGCACCGGATCGCACCCCGTCGTTCTTCACCCGCAGCAGCACCGCACCGTCGCCCGCGCTCCTGGCCTCGATACGGCAGTGCCGCACCGTGCTGTGTCGCAGGATGTTGGTGATCCCTTCCCGCAGCACGGTCGCGAGGACCGTGCCCACCTGGTCCGGCAGGTCCGCGAGCGTGGAGTCCACCTCGATGTCGATGCCGGCAGCGCCGAACACCGAGCGCGCGGAGGCCAGTTCACCGGGGAAGGACATGTCCCGGTAGCTGCGGGCGACCTGCCGGGTGTCGGCGAGCGCCTGGCGGGAGATCTCCAGCACCGTCGAGAGCTCTTCCCGTGCCCGCGCCGGATGCTGGTCGACCAGCCGCAGCGTGAGCTCGCTGCGCAGCGTGATCGCCGAGAGGCTGTATCCCAGCAGATCGTGCAGATCGCGGGCGAACCGCAGCCGCTCCTGCTCCACGGCGAGCCGGGCGATCTCCTGCTGCGCGCTGCGCAGTTTGAGCACCATCTCGGAGAGCGAGGTCAGTCCGTAGACCAGACTCGCGGTCGTGATGGTGGAGACGCCGATGTACGTGACGTCGAGGTAGGTCTTGCCGGACCAGGTCGTCGTCAGGCCCATGGTGGTCACGACGGTGAGTCCGGCGCACACCCACGACCACGGCGAGCGCAGGACGAGCAGCAGTGATCCGGTGAGAAAGCCGGTGATCCCCACCCAGGCGGTGCCCATCAGCAGGATCGGCGGGTAGCTCAGCGCCAGTTGGATGACCAGGATCCAGTACTGCTGTCTGCGCCTGAGCCGAACCCGTCGGGGTGCCGAGAGCACCACCTGGCACGCGAACATCCCGAGCAGGGCCAGCGCGCCCGCGACGAGTTGGAACAAGCTCTGCTGCACGGTGAGCAGATGCAGGGTCGCAGCGGCCAGCACGCCGCCGAGAGCAACCAGCAGGATGCCCAGGGCGATCTTGGGAGCCAGTCCCGCGTCCCCGCCATCGCGACCGTACATGGCTGGATCGCGGTGGTCTGCGCTGTGCAAGTGTTGTCTCTCCTGGGTTCGATTCACGTCAAGCATGTGACCCCCGTTGCACCGCGAAGCGTGGTTTCAGATCCTAGGCGAGTGCAACGGGGCCGTGACTGTCATTACTAGACAAACAGCGGTATCGGATTGAGCTCCTCATAGGGAATCGGCGTGGTGCGCCGCCCCAGACGCACGGGTACGTCATAGAGCCGGCCGGGGCCGAAGCGTGTCCAGAAGTGGCGCAATCCGGGTACCAGAACCTTGACCGCCGGGAGCCCCAGATCCGGCCGGGTCTGATCGAGGACCAGCAGCTCCATGCCGTGCGCGCGGACCAGTTGCTCCGCGGCCCGGACGTCGTCCAGGAGGTCCGGGCGCAGTGTGTAGCCGTACTCGGTACGGCGCTTCGCCGGGACCTTCGGATCGGGGCCCAGATAGGGCTGGTTGGCAAGTGTGCGGCGGGTGCACCAGTCGAGGAGGGCATAGTCGTCCTCGGCAGGCGCCTCCAGTACGGCGGGCAGCAGCTGGTTCATCTCGGTGAGCGCGCGCCGGAGTGCGATATCGGGATCGAAGTGGCAGCCGAAGCCGAACATGATGTCCTCCTCCGGCTTGTCGGTCCGGCGCGAGATCGCGGCCATCGACGGAATGCCCAGGTCGGTGGTGAGGTCAAGCACCCAGAACTCCCGTTTGAGCAAGGAGTACTCGGCGCGCATCGTGTCGATCCACGGATCGGGGAACGATTCCAGGTCCACCGCGGGCTGTGCGGTGCGGTTGTACCACCACAGCGCGACCGAGTCCCGCTCGACGAGCTCGAAAAAGCCTTGCAGGATGGCGTCTTCGAGGCTGCTGCCCGCGGCATTGCCATTGGAATCGGCCACGGTGAAGCAGGGACCCTTGGCGGGCGGTGGGGCGAAGTAGAGCATCCCGGTCGGCAGCATCCGGTGCCTGCCGTGGGTGACCGACCAGACCGGTGTCCAGTCGACGGCCGCCTTCTCGTCGAACGGGTCGCAGATGTACTGGAACGGCGGCTGTACGGCGTTCCACTGCAGTCGGCCCGTGTACTGCCGCTCGTGGTACAGCTGGCACTCATTGGGGTGGATCGCCTCCCCGGCCAGCTCCCTGAGACTGGCGCGGATCCTCGGCTCGTCCCCGTGCTGCGTTGCGGAGTAGCGTTCCACCGCCTCGCAGAGCGCGCCGACCTTCGCATCCAGCGCGGTGACCCCCTTGCCACCGCTCTGGCTGCGCAACCCGGAGCGGAATGCCGCGAGACTGCGCGCGGTCCACGCCGGATTGGGCCCTGAGTGGTACGCGTTGAGGAAGTCGGGACCGCCGGGCGCGCGGTGCAGCGAGCTGACCACTCCGGTGACCCTGCCGACCAGGTGCTCGTAGCGTTCCATGACCTGTTCGGCCGTCAGGGCCCGGTGGCCGTTTCCGCTGAAGGTCTTCTTGGGCCGCGATGTGAGGGTGATGGGCTGCTGCACGCGGTCCCCGACGAGCCGCGGGTCGCCGCATTCGGGGCATTGCGGCCGCTGACCGACCGGATGTGCCCGGATGGCGAGCTGAAGAGTGTCCAGAACTCGTATGGCCTTCTGGCTCTTGTCGCGGTATCCGGCAACCCACTTGGCGGCTTCCACGGCGATCGCCTGCAGGGCCAGCGAGCGGCTCGCGGCGATGGTCGCGCGTGGTGGCGCCGGCGGCGACGACATGCCGAGCGCCTGCCCGACAAGCTGTTCCGGCTGGCGGTGGTGGTTGAGCCGATAGGCCATACAGCTCCAGCAGGCCCCGTCGCCCGGCTGGAACACCGGCCCGATCCATGGTTCGACGCCATGTGGTTTGGCGAGCAGCCACGGACGTCCGCTGCGGCGCTGTTCCTCGTCGATGTCGCGTAGCTGAGGCAGGAGATAGTCGTCGCACAGGACGACCGTCAGATCACAGCCGCCGGGGCCGCTCAGCGCGACCCCGGCGGTGAAAAAGGCGTCCCGGGCGGTCGGTCCGCCGACGTCACCCAGGTCCAGCAATCGGACCCGGCCCTCGGTCAGCGCTCCTCCGGCAAGCGTCGCCTCCAGACCGGCGGCTTCCCAGTACGCCGATGCGTCCTGGTCCGTCGATTCGGTCTGCGGCGCGGCATACCCGGTGACCAGATTCGCCTGCGTCAGCTTCCCCAGGAGACTGCCGAGTTCGGTGGGCGACAGCAGTCCCTGGGTGTCCCGCACAAGGGCGGGCAGGTCCCGGCTGCCGTCCAGTAGAGGAGCGATGGCTGCTACTGCGTCGCCCTCGATCGCGGTGACACCCTGTTCGGAGACCAGATAGGTCGCCTCGCCCGGTATGACGGCGGTGGTGAGATGTCTCCTGAACCCGATCCGTGGCCATAGGGAATCCATGTGCAGCTCACACGGGCAGGGTGCCGACGGCGCCCTGTCGGACGGCCGGCCCAGGCGGGTAGGGCTGCTCCGTGAAGCAGATGCAGGAACGTACCGCCCCGCGAACTGAGTGTGCGGGGTCCAGTTCCCCGGAGGAGCTGAGGTTGATGATCGTGACTTCCGTGTCGGCCTCCGCGGGCAGTGCGGGTATGGCGCTCCCCGCTGTCATCGGAATGCCGAATTCGGCGAGAACATTGCGCGGCTCCAGCGCGTACCGCAGGGCCAGTTCCGGTTGCAAAAAGCTGCGGGCGACGAGTTCGGCGAAACGCCAGTCGTGCTCCACAGATCCGTTGCAGGCCTCTTGAGCTGCGGTTCCGCTGGGCGCGTAACCAGACATCATGGTGCTCCCATCGTGATGTGAACGGTGCCGGGCGATTCATGTCCCGTGCGGATGTTCGGCTGCGCATACGAAAGCAGTGTGATGTCGGGTGACTGGAACCGAACAGTGGAGACGTCATCACCCTGGATGTGAAGATTTCATAGGCCCGATCCAGGTGATCTCCATACACGGCTTGTGAGCAGCTCACTGTTCCTGCCCCTGTGCTGCGTGGGACTCTCCCGGAAACAGCCTTTCGCCGACGAGGGGTTGTCCGACGGGGTAAGGAAAAGGCCATGCCGAACCGGGGGCGCACCGTACGCGTCGAAGTGCTGGGAACTCTCCGCGGCGAGGCCGCGGGAGTGTCCGTACTTCCAAGTGCCTCCAAGCCGCGGCAGATCCTCGCCCTGCTCGCCCTGAACGCGCAGCACATCGTGCCCGTACCGGTCCTCATGGAGGAGCTCTGGGGCGCGGGACCGCCGCGCAGTGCCCCGACGACGCTGCAGACGTACATCCTGCAGCTGCGCCGCAGACTGCGCTCCGCGATCCCCGAGACCACAGGAGTCTGGGACAAGAACGTGCTGGTGACGCGACACGGCGGCTATCTGCTCGACGCGGACCCGGTCGACATCGACGCCCTGGAGTTCGACCGGCTCACCGGAGCGGGCCACACCGCCTACGAGGTCGGCGACATGGCCGCGGCGTCGGGACATCTGACCGCGGCACTGGAGCTGTGGCGCGGGCCCGCACTGGCCGACGTACCCCATGGCCGGCACCTCGGCATCGAGGTGACCCGGCTGAAGGAGAGCCGGCTCGGAGCCCTGGAGCGGCGTATCGGCGCCGATCTGCGGCTCGGCCGTCACCGCGAAGTGCTGGGCGAGCTGTGCGCGTTGTGCGAACGCCACCCACTCCACGAGAGTCTGCGGGCGCTGCAGATGCTCGCCTATTGCGCGGACGGCCGTTCCTCCGATGCGCTGATCGCCTACAAGCGCCTTCGGGAAACCCTGGTCGAGGAACTGGGCCTTGAGCCCTCTCCCCGTATACAGCGGCTTCATCAGGCAGTCCTCCGAGGTGAGGAAGCCATGGAGGTATGGAGCGGCCCCGTACGCCTGGGCAGTGACGGCGAGCTCACCGGCTGACACCGCACCCGGCACCACCGCTCCCTCTCGCTCCAGCTCCGATCAAGCGGCCTTCCAGTGCCGGTCGTGAGGATCGGGGCCCGCGTAATCGAGAAACGGTGCGGTGTGAGGAGGCGGCGTGAACCACTACTTAGCGGTCTCGCCCGGAATTACGGAAATGCCCCAGACGGCGCTCCGGCTCTTCTGCTTCCATCACGCGGGGGCCGGAGCGCTCACCTTCGCGCGCTGGCGCGCGCGATTCGCAGCGGACGTACAGGTGCTGCCGGTACGGCTGCCGGGTCGCGAGACCAGACTGCGGGAGCCGCGCATCGTCGACTCCGAGCAGCTGCTCGGCGAACTCGACACGCATCTGGGCCCGCTGCTGGATGCCCCGCATGCCTTCTACGGGCACAGCCTCGGCGCCCTGGTGGCCTACCGGTTCGCGCTCCGGCGCGCCCGGGCCGGACACCGGCCGCCCGTCCTGGTCGGCGTCGGCGCCTGCGCCGCGCCCCATCTGCCAACCCCGCTCGTCGAGCAGTCGGATCTGCCCGACGACAGACTGCTGGCCGCCCTCGCGCGGTACGGCACCCTGCCGCCCTATCTCTTCGAGCGGCCCAAGTGGCTGAGCATCCTGCTCTCCACCATGCGCGACGACCTCCAGCTCGCCCGCAGCCTGCGGGAGGGCTCGGGCGAACCGCTGCCCTGCCCCCTGTACGCCTACGCGGGTGCCGAGGACAAGGTCGCAACCGACCGGGTGGTCGCCGCATGGAGCCGCTACACGAGCGCCGCCTTCGACCTGCGGACGGTCCCCGGCGGCCACTTCTTCGTCCGTGACGCCGAGCTGCCCACCCTGCTCGCGTCAGAACTGCGCCGTCTTGCCACACCACACCCGATCGCTCGAGCCTGATCGCCTCGAAGGGAGTAGCGGATATGGACATCAGCGTGCTGGGGCCGTGCCGGGTCGTCCAGTCGGGGGTTTCCGTTGTCCCCACTGCAGTCAAACCACGCAAGGTCCTTGCCCTGCTCGCCATGCACCCGGACCAAGTGGTCTCGGTGGGCTCGCTGGTGGAGGAGCTGTGGGGCGAAGCACCGCCGCGCAGCGTCCAGACCACCTTGCAGACCTACATACTTCAGCTGCGCAATCTGATTGCCGCCGCAATCGGCGGGTCCCGCAGGCCGGAGCTGCCGAACGGCGCCAAGAGCATCCTCGTCACCGAGTCGGGCGGCTATCTGCTCGACACTCAGGGCGGCGTGGTCGATGTCAGTGAGTACGAACGGCTTGCCGGCACCGGGCATCGCGCCCTGGAGAGCGGCAATTGCTCGGTGGCCTCCGACTCCTTCCGCAGGGCGCTCGCCCTGTGGCGCGGTCCCGCGCTCGTCGACGTACAGTGCGGAGCCCTCCTGGAGATCGAGGCCACCCGTCTCGAGGAGTCGCGCCTGAGTATCCTCAACCAGCGCATCGAGGCGGATCTGCGGCTCGGCCGCCACCATGAACTGGTGGGTGAGCTCTCGGGTCTGGCCGCTCAGCATCCGATGCACGAGGACACGCAGGGCCAGCTGATGCTGGCGCTCTACCGCTCCGGCCGGCGCGGCAACGCCCTTGAGGTGTACCAGCGCCTTCGCTCGGTGCTCTCCCAGGAGCTCGGCCTCGACCCCTCGCCCCGGCTGCAGCACCTTCAGCGGGCGATGCTGGAGTCCGCACTCGAACTGGAGATCCCGTCCGAGCCGGTGCGGGTGGGCGTGGGCGTGGGCGCCGGAATGGGCGTCGAACGCGCTCTGCGCGCGCGCTGAGCGCTGAGGCCCGCGCTCTTGGGCCCCGGTGGTGCGCAGGCACGTGCGCCGCCGGGGTCACGTCCCGTTCCACGGCCGGGGCTCATCGGCCCCCTCCTCGCCATGGGCGTGGGCGGTGCCCTGCGCGCACACCGCATCGGCCGGATCCTCCCGGCGGCGCAGCGCGCGGGCCGCCTGCCACATCTGCGCGGCGGCCCGGGCGGTCTCCCGGCCGCTGAACCCCTCGCACAGCTGCGGCAGATGGGGCCGGAGTGCCTCCTGGACACAGGGGGCGAAGTGCACATCACCGTCCGGGTCGATGCGTACGCCTTCGGCGTAGGTGAGCCGTTCGTTGTAGGCGACGGCGTCGGACAGCGAGAGCCCGTACGGCAGATCGAGTTCGATCCGGCGGCGGGTGACCCGGGCCGGATAGCCGCCGGGCAGCCCCTGCGGCCCCGGCACGGCGGCACGCAGCTCCGGGCCGCCGTGCAGCGCCGTGAGCAGGCGGGCCACCGTGTGCGCGGTGACCGGGTTGAGCGCCTCGCGCGGCACACCGCGCTGCTGGGCCAGGAGCTCTCCGACACCGCCCAGTTCATGGTTGCCGAGCCAGACCCTGGCCTCGTCGTCGGGGTGGTCGGGCCGGTGCAGATGACGGTGGTGGGCAAGGACCCGCAGCCCGCGCCGGGCGGCGGGACCGAGCGCGGCCTGGACCGACGCCGTCACCAGAGCGCCGTTGCCCACTCCGCACACGACCGGCAGACCGAGCCGGTACAGCAGCGGATTGACCGCGTCCGGATAGCAGGCGTTGACCAACTGGGCTCGGGGGTGGACCTGTTGGAGCGCCCGGCCGACCCGCAGCGCGACCGCGGCCTGCAGGGGCAGCGTCGCGGCGAAACCGCAGCGGTCGAGCAGCCGCGTCCAGGCGGACGGCGTACGGTCGCGCTCCCACGGCGAATGCCAGGACGCACACACCAGCACCGTGCCGGGCCGCAGCGCCGCCAGCCGCTCTCGCAGCACCGCGTCGTCCGCGTCCAGCTCACCAGGGGTGAAGCGGCGCGGTACCCGGCACAGCGCCGCCTCGGCCCGGGCCGGATAGCAGACGGAGGCGGCCCGTCTGCTGTCCCGGCCCAGCACATGGACCTGGCTCGGCCCCTGGGCGGCGGGGGTGCGGGCGAGCGCGACGCAGACGGCACGGGCGAGGGAGCCCGTGCCGACGACCACGAGCGTGGCGGGGTCCTGTCGCCGGATCACTGGCCGGCCTCCTCGGTGCCCGGGGGACGGGCAAACGCCGATGGGGTGCCCCTCATGGCCGCCGTCCCCGGTGCATCGACGCGGGTCCCATGGCGCGGCTGACAATCGGCAGCAGCCCGGCCGGGTCGTCCGCGTGGTGGAGCCGCTGAGCCGGTATCGGTGTGAAGTCCGTGTCCCCGTACGACCCCGAGCCGTGGACCAGTACCTCCGGCTCGGTCAGCAGCCCCCGGTCGATTGCTTCCAGCACCCCGGTGAAGACCATGACCAGGGACCACTCGCGCAGCCCGCGAGGGTCGTGCGGAAGCTCGACGCCGGCCGGCCGCAGCATCTCGCGGATCTGCGGATACCGGGCCAGGCACTCGTGCAGCGAGACGACGACGCCCCCGCCGCCGTTCTCCCGGATCAGCCGCGACATCGTCCGGCTGGTCTTGGGCGTACGTGTGTAGAACGTCGGGTCGATGACCTCGTCGGGATGGTGGGTGGTGCGCGGGAAGTGGGGGTCGGTGCTCTGGTGGTAGAGCCCGGTGGCCGGGTCCAGGGCGTAGCGGGGCATCCGTTCGCGGGAGAAGTCGCCGTGCAGCAGGTCCAGCACCATGTCGGGGGTGTTCATGTGCTGTACGAGGAAGTAGTGCGGCGGCATGCGGTGCTCGCCGCCGCCGGTGAACGAGGTTCCGTAGTGATGGCCGAGGAGGCCGAACGCGCTGGACACGGCGTGTGCGTGCACCCGCCCGCCGACCGGCGGCGGGGGCAGCAGCTCCTCCTCCATCAGGGCCCTGACCGTGTCCGCGGCCTGGTAGTTGCCGATGTCGAGGGTGTACCACAGGGCGCTGCCGTACCGCGTGCGCAACAGGTCGGCGTAATTGTCGTGGAAGTCGCGGGCGAGCTCCTTGACGGCCGAGGGGTTCGCGCCGGAGTAGCTCAGCACGGGGTTGCGGCGGCGCAGTTCGGGGTCGGAACTGAGCGGCGAGTCCCACAACTTGGTGCGGGCGCGCTCCGGTACGACGCTGACGATCCGCAGGTGGTCCCGGTCCGCGAGCCCGGCCCGGTGGGCGCGCAGGACGGCGTCGCGCAGCGCGGTCGCCTTGTTGCCCGACGACGGAGTGAGCAGGGTGACGGGCTCCCCGGTACGTCGTATGTACGCCACGGCCCTGGCCACCATCAGCAGGGACGCGAAGGTCTTGGTGGTACGGGTGCCGGGATTGCGGCGCAGATCCAGCAGCCGCATCCGGGTGTCCCGGTAGTCGGGGAGATCGACGACGGCGGCCTCGGAGGCTTCGAGGTAGCGCAGCATGGCGTCGTCGAGCGGCGGAAGCTGCGCGCCGGGGGTGAAGTCGCCGGGCAGGGACCGGTTTTCATGCATGACCTGCACGGCCCGGCCCACCGTCTCCCAGTACCGGGACAGGGCGGGGACCGTCGTCGTTCCGGCGCGCTGAAGCTCCTCGGATGTCTCGCTGCTGTTCATGTCCGGCTGACTCCTGATTCTGCTGTGTGAGGGAAGCGGTGGGTCTCGACGGCGCACGTCGGTGGCCGGCGCTGTCATGTCATGTCCAGTGCTGCCGGATCCGCCGGTACGCCTCGGCGAGCGGCAGGCCGGGCCGGGCGGCCGCGGTCCGCACCAGGCCGACGGCGGCGTCGAGGAACGGTGTGCCGTCCGCGAGGACGCGCGGGTCGTGCTCGATACGGAGGATCAGCGGTGCGTCCATGTCCTGGAGCAGCCGGACGCGCAGGGCGAAGCGGGCCGACTGGTCCTCGGGCTCCATTGCGGCGGCCAGTTCGGGTGGGCAGGGCAGGATCCGCAGCCCGGCGGCGGACAGCCGGCCCAGCGGCGGAAGGAAGTTGAATACGGCGATGCGTTGGGCGTCGCTTTCGGGCGTCTCCAGTTCCCGCAGCGAGAGTCCGTAGAAAGGGGGCGATGCGGCGTTGGCGCGTACGAAGGCCTCCAGCCACTCGCCGAGCAGCCATGTCTCCTGAGCCTCCTGAGCCGGTGGAACGGTGACGGCATGTTCGGCGAGGGGACCCGGGACGTTGAGCCAGCCGCGCCGGTGCCGGCCGTTGCGGAAGTAGTTGAGGGGCACGAACGGCGGCTCGGCATCCTCGCTCCAGGCGGAGACGACCAGCTGGGTCACGGCGAGCAGCAGCCGGTGGCGGTCGCTGCCCGCCGACTGGGCGAGCCGGTTGAGCACCGCGAGGTCCCCGTCATCGAGGGCGAGTTGGGCAGCGGCATCGGTGCTGTAGGACGTGACCTCGCTGTCCTTGGCGCCGGGGAAGCGCGGCCGCCGGCGTCGGTCCGCGGCCCGGCCCAGTGCTTCCTGCCAGTAGGCCCGGGCCGCCGACCGCTCGGCGGACGACGCGTCGAACTGCCGGGCAAAGGAGAGGAATGCGGGGAACGGGGCAGGAGCGACGGCAGGCTCTCCCGCCAGCGCCGCGTACCGATGCAGGAGATGCCGCAGGACAAGTACCAGCGTGCGCCCGTCCGCGCAGGAGTGGTCGAGGGCGATCAGCAGGAGATGCTCGTCCGGACCGGTCCGGGCCAGCAGAAAACGCGCGGCCGGATCCTCCTGGAGGTGGAACGACGCCTCGGCGGCTGCCCGCAGCCCGGCCCGGATCACCTGGCGCGCCGGACCCGGCTCAAGCTCCTCGAGACGGGCGGGCGGGCGGCTGCCGTCCGGCACCCAGCGCACCGTACCGCCGCCGCGTAGGCGCAGCCGCCCGCGCAGCACATCCACTCCCTCCGTCGCCTGCCGTACGGCACGGGCCAGCAGCGACGTGTCCAACGGGCCGCGCATCAGCAGGAGTTCATGGACGGGGGGATAGCGATGGCTCGTCGGATGCCCGTCGGGCCCGAACTGCGCGCGCAGCAGCATCTCCCGCTGCAACCCGTACGGCTCGGCATCCATCGGTTATCGCTCCTCGGCGATGACGGCAGCGGCGGGCTCCCGCTTCGGACTGGCCGCCCTGCCGCTCAGCAGCCCGGGCGCGAGCATCAGCGCGGGGCCGGCGATGACGACGGCGATCAGTGCGGCCAGGCTCGGCTCGCCGAAGCCGGTGAGCGCTCCCGAGGCCCAGACGCCCAGCACCAGGCAGGCATCGCACAGCGGGACGAGCAGCGCGAAGTAGCGGCCGGTCATCCGGGCCGCGAGTCGGCTCTGCACCTCGGCGTAGAAGACGACCGTGCCCACCGCCTCGAAGGCGCCCGCGAGCACCAGCACCCCGATCGCCGGGGCCGGGTGGTGAAGCAGCGGAAGCAGCAGCCAGCAGACTCCCTCGATCACATTCACCGTCATATAGACGGCGCCCTGCCGAAATCGCCCGAACATGGCGGCGAGGAATCCGCCGAGCGATGCCCCGAGCCCGATTCCCGCGGACAGATAGCCGAACATCCCCGGGATTTGTGAGTAATGGTGGAGTGCGTACAGCGGGAGAAAGAGTTTGCTGATTCCAAAGCCGAACATGTAGGTGAAGGAGGTGAGCGTCATCACCGCCAGGAAACGGTCCTTGGTGACGAGCCGGGTCAGCTCCCGTACGTTGTCGACGAACATCCGGCGCAGGGTGACGGCCACCAGCGCCGCACGGCCCGGCGGCGCAGAAGCGGCCGAAGTCCGGTCGTCCAGCGGCACGGGCGGGGGAGCGGGCATCCCGATCAGCAGCACGGCCGCGATCAGAGCGAAGGCCGCGTCCGTGAGAAACAGCAGGGAAAGCCCGAAGGGGACCAGCACACCGGCGACCGCCGGGCCGATCAGATTCGGCACCCGCTGCGCCGACACCAGCAGCGCGTTCCCGCGCAGCTCCGCCCCCTTGGGGACGGCGACCGTGCGCAGCGACATCCGGGCGGGCACCCCGAAGGCGTAGGCAACGCCGGAGGCGATGGCCAGCAGCTGGACCTGCCACAAGTCGTTCGCGGCCGCCAGCAGCGGGACCACCAGCGCCCCGCCGAGGGCACCTCCCATGGCATAGCGGCGCGGGTCCCCGCGGTCCACGAGGTCGCCGACCACCGCCCCGAACAGCACGTTCGGCAGCAGCTCCAGGGCGAGCGTGAGCGCCGCCTGAAGGCCGGAGCCGTACCGCTCGAGCACCAGCAGGGGCAGTCCGACGGCCGTCATGGTGGCGCCGAGCCGCAGGGTGAACAAGGACAGGGCCAGTCTGAGAAGCGGCCAGTTGCGCTGCGACCCCCGCATCTCAGGCCCAGGTGAGGACGGCGTTCTCGGTGGCGTTGTACTCACCGACGCTCACCTTTCCCTCGGCGCCGGACCCACCGTCCGGCAGGAACCGGGCCCAGCAGCCGCCCGCCCTGCCGTTGAAGAGCATGGGGCTGAGTACGGGCGAGACCTGCGTGGTCCAGGTCTGCTTGCCGTCGGTCATCTCCAACGGGCAGGAGACGGGCTCGACATACTCCTGCACGACGCTGTCTCCCGCCTCGAACGCGCTGCTGACAGCCGCCTCCCAGCTCTGCTCCGAGGTGTGGCGGCCGACCAGGACCTCGCGCCCCATCTGGCCGATGGCCCGCTTGAGCACGAATCGTTCGCGCTCGCGCAGGAGCAGTGCGGGCAGCTCGTGTTCGCCCTCCCGCCAGCCGGTGCGGCCGGGGATGGTGATGCGGGTCCACGGCAGGTGACGCTCGACAATGCGGCGCTCGGCGCGGGTCATCCAGGGGCGCCCCTCGGAGACCAGCGCCAATGCCTTCTTGTTCGCCAGCAGACCGCTGCTCTGCGGCGGCAGCAGCAGGAAGCCCGAGCGCTGTGACTGATGGACGGGATCCAGGCTGATGCCTCGCTCGCGCCAGTCGGGCAGGGCGAAGTCGCGCAGGCCGAGCGGATAGCGCAGGGCTCCCGGCCGGCCGAGCGCGTCGGGGAGCTGGTGCGGTTCGAAGAAGTCGGCGGTGAAGCCGCGGCGCCGGAACTGCTCGAGCGCGAGTTCATGGAAGCGGATGTCGGAGTCTTCGAGCAGATCACCCAGACTGCCGACGACGGCGACCGCCTTCGGCAGCTGACGCCGGGCACACACGTCCTCATAGGCGCGGACCCGGGCGATGAGCGGATCGGATCCCGTGAACGGCGTCCTGCCCGCCTCCTGGTGGGTCTGCTGCCAGACCGCGGCGAGCGCATGGGTCTCGCTGGGCCCGCCGAAGGTCCCGCTGACGTTGAACTCCAGCAGCTGCGGGCCCTGTTCGCCGATGACCAGGTCCGGGCGGGCCATCATGGCGCAGTACTCGGTCTCGGTGTTGTCCTGGCCCGACAGCAGGGGATAGTCGTCGGGGTCGGCGCCGAGCGCCACGGCGCGGGCGGGCCAGCTGCCGCCCTGGGCCAGCACGGCCCGGCGCACCAGTGACAGCAGCACCCGGCTGACGTCGAACAGCTCCTCGTAGGAGCGGCGCGGCAGGACGAACGGCTGCGCGGGAAGCGCCGGGCCGGGAAGCGAGACGCTCAGTCCGGCCATCTCCCGGCGCAGCAGCTCGGATATGCCGGCGCCGGACAGCCGCCGCAGGTCGGACGGGTCGGGCCGTCCCTCCTCCCGGAACCAGGGGTGCACGGTGGCGGCTGAGGGAGGAACGGTGCTGGTCATGATCGGCCTCCTTTATTCCAGGAGTCTTCGAGTCGAGGCTGAGCGCGCGGGTATTTCTATGAAGAGAATTCCAGGCCCGGAATTCTCTCTTCGGTTTCTGCTGGACACGCATTCGTAGGTCTGCTTACGCTGTCATTTATCGCTGCACCGGGCCGAGTTCCGGGCTCCAATGCCACGTGGCGGCAGGAAGAATAGTCGGACGGTCTCGAGAACTCCTGGAGGCCTTCGGCTGCCACCGGTTCCGTCGGCCCCGCCCGACACCCCAGTGCCGCGAGGAGACAGCTCGATGAGCCATCCGTCCATGCCAGTTCTGGAGTCGTTCACCCGTACCTGGCCCAACCTCGAAGCCGCGCACGAGAAGGCGATGAGGTCGGCCTCTGCCCTGCTGACCTCCCGCGACGAGGTGCTGTCGCTGCTCACAAAGGTCGCTACCTACAGCAGTGCGCGCGATGAACTACTGCGGTCCGTAGCGGCGTTGACCGGCGCGCCCTGGGAGCTGGCCCGCAACTGCCCGCCCCAGCTCTCCCGGCTCTCCGTGTTCCTGCCGTCGAACAACGTCCTCTACTCATATGCCCTGTTCGGCCTGATTCCGGCCCTCTACTGCGACGAGGTGGTCATCCGCCCCTCGGCCCGGATCAGGAACACCGCCTATGCCGTGCACAAGCTGATCAGCAGCCGTCTCGACCCGGATCTTGCCCAGCGGATCAAGGTGGTCGACGTCTCCCAGCGGCAGTTCAAGCCGATCTGCTCGGAGTCCGACGCGGTGGTCTTCACCGGTCAGCCCTCCAATGCCTACGACGTCATGAAGTCCGTCGGCGACCGGCCGCTGTTCCTGGTGATGGGCTCGGGCCCCAACCCCCTGGTCGTGGGCCCGCGCACCGATCCGGGCGCCGCCTGCAGGGCCATTCTGCGCGCCCGGCTCTACAACTCCGGTCAGGACTGCCTGTGCCCGGACGTCATCTTCGTGCACCGGCTGCGCCTCGACGCCGTTGTCGAGCAGCTGCGCGCCGAACTGTCCGTGCTGACCATCGGCGCGCGCAGCTGGCCGGACACCGTGCTGACCCCGCTGGCCTACGAAGACGCCGTGGAAGGCGCGGCGCAGTTCCTGTCCGAGCATGCCGACCATCTGGTCAGCGGTGGCGAAGTGGATCCGGACCGGATGCTGGTCGAGCCATCGCTGCTGGTCTTCCCGGAGGGCGTGGACTTCCATCCGCCGGAGCTCTTCTCACCCATCTTCTGCATCGTGCCCTACGAGGACCCGGAGATGCTCCGCGAATGGGCGCGCAGCCCCCAGGAGCTGGAGCGGGGCATGTACGTATCCGCGCTGGGCGAGCCGCGGCTGACGGGAGAGACCCTGGGCACCGGCGTGATCAGCCGCAACGCCACCACCCTGGACGCCGAGAACGGCAACCAGCCCTTCGGCGGGTACGGCGTGCACGCCAGCAGCATCCGGCGCGACGGGCGGCTGATCGGCCGGCCGCTGTTGCTGTCGGCGGAGGCCGGACTGCGGCAGTCGGTCATCACCGGGCCGCTGCGGTGAGCGTCGCGACGCGGCCGGACAGTGGGGTGGCAGGGTTCGCGCGGACGCTGGTCGCGGGCGCCGGGCGGCCGGGGCCGGGGACCGTACAGCTGGTCACGCGCGTCCTCGGCGCGCTGGTCGCGGAGCATGCTCCGCCACCGAGGGACGCACCCATCGTTCTTGCCGCGACCGACCACTGCCTGAGTGCCGTCGCCGAGTTCGTCGCCAAATGCGAGGACACCACGAGGCGACTGCGGCCGTCGGTGTCCCTCGCGTTGGAGCCCTCGCTGCTGCTCGGCCGCTTCACTATCGAGCAGCGGTGGGCGGCGCCGTGCTACGCGCTGGTGACGCCCGGCGGCGCCGGGGCGTCGGCGCTGGGCTGGGCGACGGCGGCCGTCGGCAGCGGCAGCGTGCCGGCCGCGGTGGTCTGCGAGGTCGTACACGGCCAACTGGCCGGACAGACAACCGTGTTGGCGGTCGCGGCGCTCATCGGCCCGGGCGGCGTCGGCACCAGCGGCGTACACGCCGTGACCGAAGGCCTCGATGCCGGCGCCTTCGACAGCGTGCTGCTGCGCGCAGCCCGCGGGGAGGAGGTGGGCGGCACATGAGCGGCATTCCCTCCGCGTGGCAGCAGGCCGCCGACTGCCTCGCCGAAGCGGGCTGCGAGACCGTCTTCGGCCTGCCCACCGACGAACCCGGGCTGCTGGACGCGGCCGACGCACACCCCAAGCTGCGTGCGGTAGGCGTACGAGGCCACCGCGCCGGGGCCTGCATGGCGATCGGACATGCGGTGGTCACCAGTCGGCCCGTCGTGCTCGCCCTCGGTGCCGGACCGCCGTTCGGCGACGCGGTCACCGCCCTGATCGAGGCCGACTCGGTCTGCGCCCCGATCGTCGTGGTGACCACCCGCATACCCGCCGACGGCCTTGGCCGCGGTGGCTTCCAGGATGTCGACCAGGCGGCCCTGGCCACCGCGTTCACCAGCACGTATCTGCGGGTCCAGGACGCGGGAACGCTGACCTGGGCGCTGCGCAGGGCCGTACATATGTCGCTGAACGGGCGGCCCGGAGTGAGCGTCGTGGAGGTCGCCCAGGAGGCAATTGAAGCAGCCGTCCCGGCCGTCGTCCCCGCCGACGGTCCTGCCGCCAACGGACCGGTACGCCGACTGCGGTCCGTTCCGGAAGAGCCCGAACTGCGCCGCGCCGCACGGCTCCTGGCCGCGGCCGAACGCCCACTGCTCCTCCTCGGCGGCGGCGCACGAGCGGCTGCGGCCGGACCCGCCGCCCTCGCACTGGCCGAGCGCTGGGGAGCCCCCGTGATGACGACGGCGGCGGGCCGCGGCACCGTGCCCGAGAACCATCCAATGGTGTGCGGCTCGGTCGGTCTGTACGCCACACCTCCACTGGACTCCGTCCAGTGCGGCGCGGACACCGTGCTCGCCGTCGGCAGCCGCATCGAGGAGACCGCCCGCATGGGCTGGGACACCCTTGAATCGGTGCGGCTCGTCCAGATCGACTGCGACCCGGCCGCATTCGGCGGGGGAGCGGCCGAGCCCGTGGCCGCGCTGCTCGGCGACGGGGAGGCGACCCTCGCCCGGCTCACCCCTCTGCTGCCGGAGCCGAGCCCGGAACGCACCGACTGGCTGCGGACCGTGGCACGTGCCCGCCGTACCGCGTGGCTGAGCTGGTCCGCCGACGGCGACCGCGCCGGATCTCCTGCCCGCACCGCGCTGCACGCGCTCGCCGAGCTCTTCCCCGACGCCACCACCGTCCACGACAACGGCATGAACGACATCTGGTCGTACCACTGGCCCGTCCACCAGGTCGGCCCGCGCGGGCGGACCGTGGTCCCCGGCGAACAGACGATGCTCGGCTTCGGCGCCGGTGCCGCGCCCGGGGTCGCGCTCGCCGCAGAGGGCCGCCCCACCGTGGTGGTGTGCGGCGACGGCGGGGTCGAGATGGGCCTGGACGCGCTGCCCACCGCCGCGGAACTCGGCCTGGGCATCGTCCTGGTCGTCTTCGACAACCAGGGCTACGGCTGGCCCCGGCTGCTCCGCCAGGAACTGGGCGCGCCCGCGGGACTCACGCGTTTCGCCCGGCCGCTGCCCGTGGACGACGTCGTATGCGGACTCGGCGGTCAGGCCGAGTCGCCGGACGGCGTCGACGAGATCCCGGCCGCGCTTCGGCGGGCCCGGGAGGCGGCGGCGTCCGGCCGTATCGCGCTGGTCCGGATCAGGGTGCCCGACGACGATGTGCCGCCCGGGATCAGGAGGTTGTTCCTGGCCGGGGGGCAAGCCCCGGGAGACGCGTCATGAACGCCGTGCCCGGCCCGCTCGTCATCGACGGGGACCTCATCACACCCACGGCGTTGCGCACCGCGGTCGAGCACACGGTTCGGGACCTGCGCCGTGAACTCGGCCCGGCGGGAGGCCGCGCGGTCGGTGTCGACGCGACGACCGGCCCCGCCGTGATCGTCACCGCCCTGGCCGCGGAACGGCTGCGCGTGCCGCTGTTCCTGCGCGGCCACTCCGCCGCCGCACAGAACTGGCCGCCGCAGGTCGGCGCGGTCGCCTCGCCCAACGGGTCGGAGCTCGCCCCCGCCATCCTGGCCACCGTGCCGCGGGACGCGTCTCAGATCGCCCCGGAGATCGCCCCGGAGATCGCCCCGGACACCGGCGCGGTGTTCTGGACCTCCGGCAGCTCCGGCGCGGCCAAGGCGGTCGAGCTCTCCAGGTCCGCCCTCGACTACCAGGCCGAGGCGACCGCCCGCCACCTCGGGATCGACGGTGACGACGCACTGCTGCTGCCGCTTCCGCTCAACCATGCCTACGGATTCAGTGTGTTCGGGATCTGGCGGCGCCTGGGCGGGGAGCTCAATGTGCACACCCTGCTGCGCCCGGAGGCGGTTTCCGCGGATGTGAAGGGACGCCGTACGACATCGGTGGACGGGGTGCCGTTCCTCTACACGCTGCTCGCCAGGGCCGCGGAGGCCGATCCCGTACTGCGGGCGGCGCTCGCCCGGTTGAAGGTGCGCGGGTGCGGTGGGGCGGTGCTGCCGGGCACCGTCTGCGCCCACTTCCTCGACGTCGTCGGGGCTCCGGTGCACGACGGCTACGGACTGACCGAGGCGGGCCCCAATGTGGCTCTCTCCTCGGCCGCGCACTGCCGCACCGGCACGGTCGGCAGACCGCTGGCCGGCACGGATGTACGGATCGCTCCGGGCACCGGCGAAGTGCTGGTACGCGGGCCGGGGTTGCTGACCGGGTACCTCGGCCGCCCGGACGCCACCCGGGACGCGCTGCCCGGCGACGGCTGGCTGCGCACCGGGGACACCGGCGCGCTCGACGCCGACGGATTCCTGCGGGTGCTGGGCAGGCTGAAGGACATCATCATCGTCCTCGGCGAGAACCATGCGCCGGCCACGATCGAGGACGTGCTGCGCGCGGACGAACAGGTCGCGGACGCGGTGGTGGTGGGCGTCCCCACGCAAAAGGCGCACGGCGACGCGGTGTTCGCCTTCGTGGAGGCGGCGGACCCGCACCGCCCGCCGAGCGAGAAGGCCCTGCGCACCCGCTGCTACCAGGGCCTGCCGCCGCTGCTGCGACCGCGCTTCATCCGGGTAGGTGCCCTGCCGAGGCTGCCGGGCGGCAAGGCCGACCGCCAGCGCTTGCGGAGGCTGGCCGCGACGTCGGGAGGACAGCGCTGATGTCTGTCGTGATCACCGGGATGGGCCTGATCACTGCGTACGGCTGGGGAGTCGACGCGTACTGGGCCGGCCTGCTGGCGGGTTCCTGCGCCCTGCGCCCGCATCCCGCACTGGCGGCGGAGGGCTTTGCGCACACGGTGACGGGGGTGGTCGACGCGGTGGCGCCCCCTGGCACGTCGCGGCGCAGCCGGCTCGCGCGGGCCGCGGCGGCGGAGGCCCTGAGCCAAGCCGCGCTCTTCGGCCCCGGTGGCGCGGGGGCGCCTGCGGCGGGCCTGTTCCCCACCCCGCCCCTTCCCGAACTGGGGGCAAGCCCCAGGCCCGCCCCCTACGCCCTGCGGGCGTGTCCTCAATCGCCGGACGGGCTTGATATGCCCGGGCATATCAAGCCCCGCCGGCGATTGAGGCGCGGGGTCCGGGGCGGAGCCCCAGATACGGGATGGGGGTACCTCCCAGGCGAAGCTCTGGGGGAGGGCGGGGTGGGGGCAAAATCCGCCGCACCCGGCCCTGCCCCCCGCGCCCTCGTCGTACTCGTGGGACAGACCCCCCACGCCGACCCGGGCAGCGCGCCCCGCTGGGGGAGCCATGACCTCTCCGGACCGCGTGCCGACGACCTCCCCGGCATCGGCCCCGGCGCAGAGACCGTCTACCTCTCCCAGGCCTGCGCCTCCCTCTCCTTCGCCCTCGACTACGCCCGCACCTGGCTCCGCTCCGGCTGCGGCACCACCGCCCTCGTCGTCGGCACCTCCGTACTCAACGGCTACGAATACGCCGGCATGGCCATCACCGGCGCCCTCAGCCCCACCGGCGCCCGGCCCTTCGACGTGGCGCGGGACGGCACCAGCCTCGGTGAGGGCGCGGGGGCGCTCGTGCTGGAGACAGCGGACGCGGCCCGGGGCCGTGGAGTGCGGCCCCTCGCCGTGCTCGCCGGCGCCGCCGCCCGTGTGAACGGCCGTAGCCCTGCCGCCTCGGACGAGGGAGCCATCGCCGACTGCATCAGCGCCGCACTCGACGATGCCGGGCTCGACAGCGTCCAATACATCCACGCCCACGCCACCGGCACCGTCCAGGGCGACACCGTCGAGCTCGCCGCGCTGGATGCCATAGGGGCCGAGCGCGGCTGGGACGCCGTCCCCGTCAGCGGCCACAAGGGCGGCATCGGCCACCTCATGCACGCATCGTCCGCCCCCGGCATCGCCGCCGCCCTCGGCTGTCTGCGTACCGGCGGTGCCCCCGGCACGCCCGGTCTCGGCTCTGCCGAGTCCACCGGCCGGACCCTGCGACTGCTCACGGCCGCCGAGCAGTTGAACGACGCGCCCCGCAGCGTCCTCGTCAACAGCTTGGGCTTCGCCGGAAACAACTCCTCCCTCGTCCTGACCGCACCGGATGGGAGCACTTCATGATCCGCACGCTCCGCGCCCGCGTCGACTACGGCTGGCGGCACAGCCCGCAGCCATACGTCGCCCGGCTGCGCCTCCTGCTCGACGGAGAGCTGCGGGCCGCGTTCCCGGGCCGACCCGTGCACACCGGACCCGTGCACACCGCAGGCGGGCTGCGCCTCACGTACACAGGCCCGTACGAGATCGGCAAGGGAATGCTCGCCCAGGTGGCGCGTCACCCGGACTCCGACGCGGGAAACAGCCCAAGGGCCACCGGCGCCGATCTCGAACTCTTCGCCGCCTCCGCCCGCAGACTCGCCGCTCTGCCCTCGGCCCGCACGCTGCAACTGCCGCCCAGGGTCCATCAGATCGTACGGATACGCGAAGACCTCGAGACGACTCTGGGTGGCAGATGCCGACGCGAGCGGCAGCGCTTCAACCGCAACCGCCGCAAGGAGCTGTGGACGTGGGAGCACTCCGAGGCGGCCGAGGACGTGGAGTTCTTCCACCGCAGGATGCACGTTCCCACGGTCCGGGCGCGGCACGGCGCGGATGCCGTGAGCGAGCCGCTGACCGTGGCCCGGGAGTGCCTGTTCAAACAGGGGCATCTGTTCTTCATCCGGGCGGGCGGGCCGGACGGCGAGCGGATCGCCGGAACCCTCTGTCGCTGGGACGCGCGCCGCCGGACTCTGACCTACCGGCTCGTCGGCATCCTCGACGGTGACCATGCCCTCCGGCTGGCCGGCGCCCTGACCGCGCTGCAGTTCTTCGTCTTCGAATGGGCCGCACGGCACGGCGTCTCGACAGTGGACCTCGGTGGCGGCGCCCCCTTCCTCAGCCGCGGCATCGTCCAGCAGAAAATGCGGCTCGGCGCCGAAATGGCCGTCGCCCCCGTCCCCGTACGACATCTGCGGATGCGGTTGCGTGTTGCGCGGGACACCGAGGGGGTACGTGACTTCCTGGTCGCCAATCCGCTCCTCGCCACCACCCCCGGCGGAGGGCTGGAAGCCGTCTACTTCCACGACCGCACGCGGCCGATCCGCGACGACGTGGCGTGGCGCAGCCCGGGCGTGGACCGCCTGCGCATCGTCGACCTCGATGAATTCCTCGACCGGCAGGTCAAGTTGGACGGTGGATCGAGCAGAGCTCCAGCGCTGCCTGTCACGGTTGGGACGAGCCCGCCAACCGCAGGGCTTCTCAGCACATTCCACGAAGGAGGCCGACGGTGGCACACCGGACGCTCATAGTGGCTCGGATGGAGCCGGGCAAGGCCGGCGACATCGCCAAGATCTTCGAGGAGTCGGACTCGAGCGAGCTGCCCCACATGATCGGTGTGACGAGGCGGTCGCTGTTCACCTTCCACGATCTCTATTTCCATCTGGTCGAGGCGGACGAGGACATCAGCCCGCGGCTGTACCAGGCTCGCAGCCACCCGCTCTACGACGACATCAACACCCGGCTCGCCGAGTGCGTTTCGCCGTACGACCCGAACTGGCAGGAGCCCAAGGACGCGATGGCGCAGTCCTTCTACATCTGGACCAAGGAAGGAGGGCGAATCCAGTGAGCGAATTCACCCTGCCGGAGCTCGCCGACAAGCTTCGCGAATGCGCCGGTGAGTCCGAGGGCATCGACCTCGACAGCGACGCGGTGCTGGACGTCCCGTTCATCGACCTCGGCTACGACTCCCTCGCGCTGCTCCAGGTGACCGGAGTCATCAAGCGCGAGCGCGGCGTCGACCTCTCCGACGACGCCGTGGTGGAGGCCGAGACCCCGCGCCTCCTGCTCAAGATGATCAATGCCAACCTCCCCGAGGCGGCATGAGCACGGAAGATGCCCTCACCTCGGGTCTGGCCGGCAAGCGCGTGCTCATCACCGGCGGCACCCGCGGCATCGGACGGGCGTCGGCTCTGGCCTTCGCCCGTGCCGGGGCACAGGTGGTGGCGGGACACAGCAAGGACGGCGAGGCCGCCCAGTCGCTCGCGCGGGACCTGGGCGAGCTGGGCGCCGGCCATCTGACCGTGCGGGCGGACGTCACCACCGCTGACGGCGCCAGGAAGCTCGCCGGGGCCTGCGAGGAGCAGCTCGGCGGGCTCGACGTACTGGTGAACAACGTCGGCATCGACGGGCACGCGAAGTTCGGCGATCTCGAAGCGGCGGAGTGGCAGCGGCTGTTCGACCACAACGTCACCTCGGCGTATCTGGTCACCCAGGCAGTGCTCGACCTGCTCTCCGAGGGCGCGTCCGTCATCAACATCGGTGCCTCGGTCGCCCTGCGCGGCCGGCCGTTCAGTGCCCACTACTCGGCCTCCAAGGCGGCCCTCGTCGGCTTCGGACGGGCGCTGTGCAAGGAGCTCGGGCCGCGCGGCATCCGGGTCAACACCGTGGCCCCGGGCGTCACCGAGAGCGAGACCGGCGGAGATCTGCCGCCGCACCTGCGGGAGCGGATCGCCGCGATGACCGCCCTGGGCCGGCTCGGCCGGCCCGAGGACGTGGCCGGGACGGTGCTGTTCCTGGCGGGGGACGCCTCCCGCTACGTCTCCGGTGCCACGATCACCGTCGATGGAGGAATCTGATGCCGTACGCAGCGATCACCTACCGGGTCAAGCCCGGCCACGAGGACGAGATCGCCGAGATATTCGCCAAGTTCACCCGCGTCGACACCCCCGACTTCAAGGGTGCGGACGGCTCGGCCGCCGGGCGTCTGCTGGGCACCGGCGTCTTCATCAAGGACGACGTGATGGTCCGCGTCATCCACTACGAGGGCGACTTCGCGGCCGTCGGCCGGCACATGGCCACGCAGCAGGGCGTGCACATCCTGGAGGAGAAGCTGCAGCCGTATCTGGCCGAGGAGCGGGACACCAGCTCGCCGGCGGCCTTCGCGGCGTACTTCCGCAACGCCACCATGCGCTCCATCGCCCAGCTCACCGTCGACTCCCACCCGGCCGGGGCCTGAGCGCCATGACCGAGGTGCTGGGGATAGCTGTTCTCCTCGGCAGTGGTGTCACCGCGGGGGTGCTGTTCGCCGTCGCGCTCAGCGTGCTTCCCGCGCTCTTCGCGATGGAAACGGGCACTTATGTGTACGCGCACAAACTGCTGGGCCGCAACTGGGACCCGACCATGCCGGTCGTCGTCCTCACCTCCACGCTGCTCGCCGCGGTCCTCGCCCTGACCGCCGACGACGGCGCGGCCCAGGCGCTGTTCGCCGCCGCCGCGGTGCTGCTGCTGGGTGTTTCCGCCGTGTCCCACCTGTGCAATGTGCCGATCAACCGGCGGGTCAAGTCCGTGGAGAACCCGGACGAGCTGCCCGCCGACTGGGAGGACCCGCGCCCGCTGTGGCGGCGCTGGCATCTCCTTCGTACCCTGCTTGCGGTCCTCGCCCTGGCGCTCAACGCGGCGGCGGTCACCGCCCTCTGACACCACAAGGCCCGGTACGGAAGTCCCCACCGGGGGCTGCCGTACCGGGCCTGCTTCCTTACTTCACGATCTCCATCTGGCCCATCATGCCCATCATCTGATGGCCCAGCATGTGGCAGTGGTACATGTACGGGCCGGTGTAGTCCGTGAACCGCAGCATGATCTCCGCGGACTGGCCGGCCATCACCGTGATGGTGTCTTTCAGGCCCGCCTCGCCCGGCGCCGGTGCCCGGCCGTCCCGGCTCACCACCCGGAAGTGCTCCAGATGCGGGTGGAGCGAGTGCGGAATACCCAGGGTGTCGGAGTTGCGGATCGTCCACACCTCGGTGACGTCCAGCCGGGGACGGATGTCGATCCGGTTGATGTCGAACGGCTTGCCGTTGATGAGGTGCTGGCCGCTCGCCGGGTCGAAGGCGACGTGGAACTCCCGCCGCACCTGCGCTGTTCCCAGGTCCGGCACCGGGCGCAGCGTGGCCGGCACGGAGCTCGCGTCGGGTGCCGTACGCACCACGTCGAACCGCATCACCTCCGGGGTCTCCCCCTCGAAGGCGGCCAGGTTCTCCAGCACCAGCTTGGTGCCGACCGGGTAGCGGGAGAAGTCGACGACGATCTCGTTCCGCTCGCCCGGCCACAGCGCCAGCGCACCGGTGGGCGCCGGGGCAGGCAGCAGGCCGCCGTCCGTCGCGATCTGCACCAGCTCCGCGCCGCCCTGGGTGCCGTCGTTGAGGCGGAGGAAGAAGCCCCGCTCATTGGCGGTGTTCACCAGACGCAGCCGGTACTTGCGGGCCGCCACCTCGAAGTACGGCTTGGGGCGCCCGTTGACGAGGATCGTCGGCCGGTCCTCCGGCTTGTGCATGTCGTAGACGAATGCGCCGTTGTCGTCGAACTTCGCGTCACGCAGCTGCAGCACCACGTCGTACTGCCCCTTCGGGAGCGGCAGTGCCTCCTCGAATCGGTCGGTGAGCAGATAGGTCGCCGACAGACCGCGGTAGATGTTCTCCGCGTGCGCGTGGTGGGTGTGGTCGTGCATCCACAGCGTCGAGGCCCGCTGGGTGTTGGGGTAGTAGTAGCTGCGCCGGCCGCCCGGTCGGATCTGGTCCTTGGGGTGGCCGTCGGAGCGCACCGGCACATGTCCGCCGTGCAGATGCAGCGCGAACGGGTCGGCCAGCTCATTGCTCAGCTCGACCAGGACGGGACGGTCCCGGTGGGCCACGATCAGCGGCGCGAGCACGCCGTTGAAACCGCGGATCCGCGTGCGGGTGCCCGGCAGGATCGTCGCATCCCCTTCCCGCGTCTGAAGCCGGTACAGGTCGTGGCCGGGCAGCCGGGTCGGCCGCAGCCGTTTCGGCACCGCCAGCGGGACGGTGAACGGGGCGGTGGCCGCCTCTGCCCTGCTGGGCCGTCCAGCGACGATCAGCCCGGCGGGTGCGGCGACCAGCAGCCCCACGGCCGCGCCTCTTCTCAGTAACTGTCTGCGGTTGAGCACGAATTCTCCCTCAGTTCGCCGACTGTGCCGCCGCCGCGTCGCGTACGGACATCTGGGCCATACAGGTGAGCAGGGACCGCTTGAAGGTGGCCACGAAGCCCTCGACCGTGCCGGTGTCCCGGGGCCGGGTCAGATAGGGGGCGAGCTTCTCCTCGACCTCCTTGACGCCGGGCTGGGTGGCCATGTGCCGCGCGATGGCGTCGAGGTCGCCCTCGTACTCGATGACGCGGACCATGGTGTCGTCGCGGATGAAGACGGCGGTGGCGAGAATGCGCGCCGTCTCGCCGCCCCCCGCGCCCTTGACGACGGGGGAGCCCACCCGGCGGAAATTGCCGAAGATCTCGCTGATCTCCTTCTCGTAACCGGCCTTGATGTCATACGTGATCGCGGCGAACGGCATGCCAGCTCCTTCAGATGGGCGAAGTCTTGCCTCGCCAATACGCCGCATCCCACTCGCCATGTACTTGAGCGCCGGTACACCACTCTCCCGGCCGATTCCAAGCCGCTCATCGGGTGGTTTTTCCGTCAACGCGTGTTCGAGCCGCCTTCTAGGCACGGCTGAGAACGTGCTGGCGCTGAAGAAGAGGCTGTTGAGGAGGCGGGCAGTGACCACCGAGATCACGCGGACCGTCCGGGTTCACGCCGATGAAGTCGAGCACAACACTCGGCGCGGCGGCGATATCCGGACGACGCTCAGCCCCAAGACCGTGGGGTGCACCTCCGGTTTCGGCGGAGTGCTGAGCCTGGAACCGGGCGACTTCATCACCACGCACTACCACCCGTACTCCGAGGAGTTCCTGCACGTCGTCACCGGCGAGCTGGAGATGACGCTGGACGGTACGCCGGTCAGCCTCGGCCCGGGCGACTCGCTGCTGGTGCCCATCGGAGTACGTCATCGACTTGTCAACACGGGTAAGGAGACCGCTCACGCGGCCTTCCATCTCTCCCCGCTGGCCCCGCGTCCCGAACTGGGACACGTGGACATCGAGGAGGTCCAGCGGCCGCAGGAGCCCAATCCGCAGGTGGGCGGTGCCGCGTGAGCCGCAAGGCCGTCATCACCGGCATCGGGGTGGTGGCGCCCGGCGGGGTGGGCCGGGAGGCCTTCTGGGACCTGCTGTCCGCCGGCCGCACCGCGACCCGCCGCATATCGCTCTTCGACCCCTCGTCCTTCCGGTCCCAGGTGGCCGCCGAGGCCGACTTCGACCCGGTCGAGGCCGGCCTGTCCCCGCGCCAGGTACGACGGATGGACCGGGCCGCGCAGTTCGCGGTGTTCAGCGCGCGCGAGGCGGTCGACGACAGCGGCTACGACTTCGCGAACACGCCGCCCGAGCGGATCGGCGTCAGCATCGGCAGCGCCGTCGGCTGCACCACCGGGCTTGAGGAGGAGTACGTTCTGCTCAGCGACGCCGGCAAGCACTGGCTGGTGGACCACACCTATGGCGTGCCGCATCTGTACGGCTACATGGTGCCCAGCACTCTCGCGGTGGAAGTGGCGTGGGAGGTGGGCGCCGAGGGGCCCGTCGCGCTGATCTCCACCGGCTGCACCTCAGGTCTCGACTCCATCGGCCACGGCGCGCAGCTGATCGAGGAGGGTTCCGCCGACGTGGTGCTCGCGGGCGCCACCGACGCACCGCTCTCGCCGATCACCTCGGCCTGTTTCGATGCCATCAAGGCCACCTCGCCCAGCAACGACGACCCCGAGCACGCCTCGCGGCCGTTCGATCAGAACCGGGACGGCTTCGTCCTCGCCGAGGGCTCGGCCGTGCTGGTCCTGGAGGAGAAGGAGGCCGCCGAACGGCGCGGCGCCCGGATCTACGGCGAGCTCGTCGGCTTCGCCAGCCGCAGCAACGCCTTCCACATGACGGGCCTGAAGGCGAACGGCCGGGAGATGGCCGAGGCGATCCAAGTGGCGCTCGACCAGGCCAGGCTCGCCCCCACCGCCGTGGACTACATCAACGCCCACGGCTCCGGCACCAAGCAGAACGACCGGCACGAGACCGCCGCCTTCAAGCGCTCGCTCGGCGAGCACGCCTACGACGTCCCGGTCAGCTCGATCAAGTCGATGGTGGGCCACTCGCTGGGCGCCATCGGCTCCATCGAGGTCGCCGCCTGCGCCCTGGCGCTCGACCGCCAGGTGGTGCCGCCCACCGCCAATCTGCACACCTCCGACCCCGAGTGCGATCTGGACTATGTGCCGGTGACCGCTCGCGAGCACCGGATGGACGTGGTGCTCAGCGTCGGCAGCGGCTTCGGCGGCTTCCAGAGCGCGATGCTGCTGGCCCGCCCGGGTGTGGTCCGAAACGGGAGGAGCTAGACGGTGAGTACCACCGCTGCACAGGCACCGGTCGTCACCGGCCTCGGTGTCGTCGCGCCGACCGGGCTCTCCGCCGAGGCCCACTGGGCCGCCGTACTCGCCGGGAAGACGGCCATCGGACGGATCAGCCGCTTCGACCCGTCGACCTACCCGGTACGGCTCGCGGGCGAGGTGCCCAGCTTCGTCACCAAGGAGCAGGTGCCCAGCCGGCTGATCCAGCAGACCGACCGCTGGACCCATCTGGGGCTCGCCGCGGCCGAGGCGGCGATCAACGACGCCGATGTGCACCCGGCCGAACTGCCCGAGTACGAACTGGCCGTGGTGACCGCGAGCTCGTCGGGCGGCACCGAGTTCGGCCAGCACGAGATGGAGAACCTCTACCAGCACGCCCCGGACTGGGTCGGCGCCTATCAGTCGATCGCCTGGTTCTACGCGGCGACGACCGGCCAGGTCTCCATCCGGCACGGACTGCGCGGCCCCTGCGGAGTGATCTGCAGCGAACAGGCCGGCGGTCTGGACGCCATCGGCCAGGCCAGGCGGCTGATCCGGGGCGGCTCGCGGCTCGTGGTGACCGGCGGGACCGACGCGTCGCTGTGCCCGTACGGACTGACCGCCCAGCTCTCGACGGGCCGGCTGTCCACCGTGCAGGACCCGGCCCGCGCCTATCTGCCGTTCGACTCCGAGGCATCGGGCTATCTGCCCGGCGAGGGCGGCGCGATGCTGCTCGTCGAGAGCGCGGAGGCCGCCGAGGCCCGCGGCGCGCAGCAGATCTACGGCCGGGTGCTCGGCTATGCGGCCGGCTTCGACCCTCCGCCGGGATCGGAGCGCCCGCCGTCGCTGCGCCGTACGATCACCGCCGCGCTCGCGGACGCGGAGCTCGAACCCGGCGACGTGGACGTCGTCTTCGCAGACGCGTTCGGCGTGCCCACCGAGGACCTCGCCGAGGCCGAGGCGCTCGCCGCGGTCTTCGGCCCGCGCGGCGTCCCGGTGACCGCACCCAAGACACTGACCGGGCGGCTGTACGGCGGCGGAGCCGCACTCGACGTCGCCACCGCACTGCTCGCCCTGCGCGACCGGATCGTCCCGCACACCGTGGGGCCCACCGCCCCGGCGCCCGGCATCGAGATCGACCTGGTGCTCGGTGAACCGCGCCGACAGGAGCTGCACACCGCGCTCGTCGTCGCCCGCGGCCACGGCGGCTTCAACGCCGCGCTGGTCCTCGGGCGGGCGGACTGACACACCGGCCGACCGACACACGCCACACCGACTACCGGGAGGAGGCCGCCATGGCGGGCCACACCGACAACAGCATTGTGATCGACGCGCCCATGGAGCTGGTCTGGGACATCACGAACGACCTGAAGGGCTGGCCGCAGCTGTTCAGTGAGTACGCCTCGGCGGAGGTGCTTCAGGAGAAGGAGGGCGAGATCACCTTCCGCCTCACCATGCACCCGGACGAGGACGGCAATGTGTGGAGCTGGGTCTCCCGTCGCATCCCCGACGCCGAGGCCAGGACCGTGCACGCGCACCGCGTCGAGACCGGGCCGTTCGAATTCATGCGCATCTACTGGGAGTACACCCAGGAGAAGGCCGGCGTGCGCATGCGCTGGGTGCAGGACTTCCATATGAAGCCCGAGGCCCCGGCGAGCGACGAGGGGATGACGGAGTACCTCAACCGCAACACCGCCGTCCAGATGAACCTCATCAAGCAGAAGGTCGAGGCCGCGGCCGCAAGCCGGGCCGAGGCGGCGGGCTAGGAGGACACAGGTGCTCGCCTTCCTGGTCCCCGTCGTCGTGCTGCTCAACGGCCTGGCGGCCGGGGTGCTGTTCGGCACACAGCTGGGCGGCTGGCCGCTGCTCGCGGCGCTCCCGGCCGACCGCTATGTGCACGCCCACGCCTTCTTCGCCACCCGCTACGACCCGGCGATGCCGCTGTGCCTGCTCGGCACGCTGATCGGCGACGTCGTACTGGCAGTGCTCGCCCCTGATGCCGCGGTCCGCGTCCTGTTCATCGTCGGGGCCGTGCTCGCGGCGGTCACGGTCACGATCTCGCTCACCAAGAACGTCCCCGTCAACAAGTGGGTGCAGACCCTCGATCCGGACAATCTGCCGGACGACTTCGAGGCCAATGACCCGCGCTGGAACTGGGGCGCCTGGAATCTGCGGCGCAGTGTGATCACCGTGATCGCCCTCTTCGTCAACTGCTCCGCGCTCGCCCTGCTGCTCTGACGCCATTCGACGCTTACGGAGGAAAATCATGGATCTCGGCCTCAGGGGCAAAAAGGCCCTGGTCACCGGCGGCACCCGAGGGGTGGGCCGGGGCATCGTACGGGCACTGGCACAGGCCGGCGTCGATGTGCTCACCTGCTACCGGCAGGAGAGCGAAGCCGTGACGTCGCTGGAGAACGAACTCAAGGAGACCGGCGGAGCGCACCATGTGGTGCGGGCCGACGTCGCCGACCCCGCGGATGTCACGGCCCTGATCGAGCACGCCCGTACCCACTACGGACACCTCGACCTGGTGGTCAACAACGCGGGCGCCATCAGCCACATCCCGTACGAGGATCTGTCGCTGGCGGAGTGGCGGCGCATCGTCGACACCAACCTCACCGGCTCCCACCTCGTCATCCAGACCGCACTGCCGCTGCTCGGCGCGGGCTCCTCGGTGATCAGCATCGGCTCGAAGGCCGTCGACGCGGGCATACCTCTGCGCTCCCACTACACCGCCACCAAGGCGGCGCTCGCCGGTCTGAACCGGTCCCTGGCCAAGGAGTTCGGCGGTCGCGGTATCCGCTTCAACATCGTCGCGCTGGGCGTCGTCGAGACCGAGAACCTGTACGCCCTGCCCGAGGACCAGCAGAAGCTGATGATCGAGCGGTACAGCGCGAAGACCGCGCTCGGCCGGCTCGGCACGCCGGACGAGGTCGCGGGCGCGATCCTCTGGCTCACCAGCGACCTGGCCCGCTATGTCACCGGCGCGACGATCAGCGTGGACGGAGGAATCTCCTGATGGCCTCCACCGTGTTCCGCGTACTGCTGCGCATGGACATCGAGCCCGGCCTGGAGGAGGAGTTCGAGCGGGAGTGGCTCGCGGGCACCGACGCGGTGACCGGACACCCCGCCAACCTGGGTCAGTGGCTCTCCAAGGCCACCGACGCACAGAGCAGTTACTACATCATCAGCGACTGGGTGGACGAGCCGCGCTTCCGCGCGTTCGAGGAGAGCCCGGCCCATCTGGAACACCGCGCGAAGCTCCACCCCTACCGCCGTGGCGGCGAGTTCCACACCATGAACGTCGTCACGCACATCGAAGGCAAGGCGTCCGCCGATGCCCGGTGAAGTCAGGGTGCTGGTCTACCAGGCGGCCCACGACGAGGAGCAGCTCCAGGCGGTGCGCGAGGCGTACCACCTGGTCAGCAAGCGACTGGCCCAGGTCCCGGGGATGCTCGGCAACGAGCTGCTGCGCTCCCCGGCCGACCCCACCGCGCTGATCGTCGTGAGCCGCTGGGCCGATCTGGCCGCATTCCAGCGCTGGGAGGAGGGCGCCGGGCACCGCGAGGACACCGCGCCCCTGCGCCCCTACCGCGACACCCGGCTCGCCGTGCCGTTCGGCATCTACGAGGTCGATGCGTCCTACTGAGTCGATGCGTCCTAATGAAGGGCAAGCTCCGATGACCACCACCGCACGACCGGCCAGGACTGCCGCCGAGAGTGAGCCGGCGGCCTGGGTGACCTGTTCCCAGTGCCGCTCCCTGGTCTACGGAAAACGCTATATACGCCTGCTGCAGGTCTGCCCCGAATGCGGTGCGCACGCCCGGCTGGATGCGCCCAGCCGGATCCGGCAGCTCTTCGACGGGGGCACGGCACAGCCCGTCCGGGTGCCCGAAACCCTCATCAACCCGCTGGACTTCGTGGACCAGCGGCCGTACGGAGAACGTCTCGACCAGGCCCGCCGCAAGACCGGCCAGCAGGACTCGGTGCTGGTGGTGCGCGGCCGGATCGACGGGCGGCCGCTCGTCGCCGCCGTCATGGACTTCCGGTTCTTCGGCGGCAGCCTCGGCGTCGCCGCCGGGGAGGCGATCACCACCGCCGCCGAGACCGCACTGAAGGACCGTACGCCCCTGCTCATCGTCACCGCCTCCGGCGGGGCGCGGATGCAGGAAGGCGCGCTGTCGCTGATGCAGATGGCCAAGACCAGCAACGCGCTCGCGGAACTCGACGAGGCGGGCCTGCTCACCATCACCCTGGTCACCGACCCCACCTACGGCGGAGTCGCCGCCTCCTTCGCGACGCTCTCCGACGTGGTGGTCGCCGAGCCCGGCGCGCGGATGGGCTTCGCCGGCCCCCGGGTGATCGAGCAGACCATCCGGCAGAAGCTGCCGCCCGGCTTCCAGACCGCGGAATTCCTCCTGGATCACGGCCTGGTGGACGACGTCTGGCAGCGCACCGAACTGCGCGCCCGGCTCAGCCGGCTCCTTGCGGCCACGGAGGTCCCGGGACCGAGCTGGGGCGCCGGCGAGGAGGACCCGGTGGTCCGCGACAGTCAGCTGCTCGACCAACTGCCCGCCTGGGAGTGCGTACAGCTCGCCCGTGAGGCCGGCCGGCCCACCGCCCTCGAGCACATCGGCTACTGGCTGGACGGCTTCGTCGAACTGCACGGCGACCGCGCGGGCGAGGAGTGCGCGGCCATCGTCGGCGGAATCGGCCGGCTCGACGGGCTCCCGGTCATGGTGATCGGACACCAGAAGGGCCACACCACCGCCGAACTCGTCAGCCGCAACTTCGGCATGCCCTCGCCCGCCGGATACCGCAAGGCCGCCCGGCTGATGCGGCTCGCGTCCAAACTCGGCATGCCGGTGATCACTCTCATCGACACCCCCGGCGCCTATCCGGGGCTGACGGCCGAGGAGAGCGGCCAGTCCAACGCCATCGCGGAGAATCTGCGGCTGATGGGCTCGCTGACCATCCCCGTGGTGGCCGTGGTGACGGGCGAGGGCGGCAGCGGAGGCGCGCTGGCACTCGGCGTCGCCGACCGCGTGCTGGTGTGCGCCAATGCGACCTACTCGGTGATCAGCCCGGAGGGCTGCGCCGCGATTCTCTGGAAGAACGCCGCCGAGGCCGCGGTGGCCGCCGACGAACTCGCCCTGGACGCCGCTTCGTTGCTGCGCCTCGGCGTCGTCGACGGCGTGATACCGGAGCCCGAGGGCGGCGGCCACACCGACACCACGGTGATGAGTGACGCGGTACGCCGGGCGGTCGTCGTGGCGCTGCGCGAACTGCGCGGCACGACCACCTCCAGCGCCGCACGGCGCGCCCGCTTCCGCGCCTTCGGGCTGGCGGACGGCGCGCATCTGCAGACATCAACAGGTGCAACCGCAACGGCAGGTTCTACGGAGAGAGACCGATGAACGAAGTCACCAAGGACAGCGTGCGCAGCGGGTCCGGCGGCCCGCTCGCCGGACTGGACTACGACACCAGTGGACTGGCCCTCACCGACATCTGCCGCAGCATCGCGGAGGTCGTACGGGTCGGGCCGAGCCACCCGCGCCGGGTACGGGTGGCGCTGGGCGCAGCGAGCGTGGAGGTCGAGTGGGAGGAGGGCGAAACGCCCCCCGGCCCGCGAGCCACCGCGGCCCCGCCCCGCGAGGAGGACGAGGAGGCACTCGACGGCTTCCGCGAATGCGCGCCGCTGGTCGGCACGTTCTACGCGGCGCCGTCCCCGGGCTCCCCGCCGTTCGTCCAGGTCGGCGACCACGTCGAGGCCGGCCAACAGCTCGGCATCATCGAGGCGATGAAGCTGATGAACCCGCTGGAGGCCACCAGGCCGGGGCGGATCGTCGAGGTGCTGGTCCAGGACGGGGAGCCCGTCGAGTACGGACAGCCCCTGGTCCTCCTCGACCCCGAGGCCTTCACCGGCACCGACAAGGAGGACTGACCGTGGCCCTGGACACGGTTCTGGTGGCGAACCGGGGCGAGATCGCCCTGCGGGTCATCAGGACATGCCGCGAGATGGGCATCCGCACGGTGGCGGTCCACTCCACCGCCGACAAGGACAGCGCCCATGTGCGCGCGGCGGACGCCGCCGTGCAGATCGGCCCTGGCATGCCCCGCAAGAGCTATCTGTCAGCCCCCGCGGTGATCGAGGCCGCGCTGCGCACCGGCGCCGACGCGGTGCACCCCGGCTACGGTTTCCTCTCCGAGGACCCGGACTTCGCCGAGATCTGCGCCGACAACGGCCTGGTCTTCATCGGCCCGCGGCCCGAAGTCCTGTCCCGGCTCGGCGACAAGGCGGTGGCGCGGGCACTGATGACGGACGCCGGGCTGCCCGTCCTGCCCGGCAGCCCGGGCACGGTCGACAGCGCGGCCGAGGCCACCGACCTCGCGGGCCGCATCGGCTTCCCGCTGATCATCAAGGCCGCGGCGGGCGGCGGCGGCCGCGGCATGACCGTCGTACGCCAGTCCTGCGACCTGCTGCCCGCCTACCGGCAGACCCGCGCGACCGCGCAGGCCGTCTTCGGCGACAACCGGGTGTATCTGGAGCGCTTCTGCGACAGCGCCCGCCATATCGAGGTCCAGGTGCTGGCGGACGGTCACGGCAAAGTGCTGCACCTCGGCGAGCGCGACTGCTCCGTACAGCGCCGGCACCAGAAGCTCATCGAGGAGAGCCCGGCGCCCGGGCTGCACCCGGGCCTTTCCGAGGCCATGGCGAAGGCGGCGGTGCGCGGCGCCCGCGCCGTCGGCTACACCGGCGCGGGCACCTTCGAGTTCCTCGTCCACGACGAGGGCTTCTCCTTCATGGAGATGAACTGCCGCATCCAGGTGGAACACCCGGTGACCGAGGCCGTGTTCGGTGTCGATCTCGTACGCGAACAGATCCATGTCGCGGCGGGGGAGACGCTGGCCTTCAAGCAGGAGGACCTGGTCCCGCGGGGCACGGCCGTCGAGTGCCGCGTCAACGCGGAGGACCCGGCCCGCAATTTCGCACCCTGTCCGGGCATGCTGGACGAGTTCGTCCCGCCGGGCGGCCCGTTCGTACGGGTCGACACCCATGGCTATGCCGGCTGGCGGGTGCCGTCCCAGTACGACTCGCTGCTCGCCAAGGTGATCACCTGGGCACCGGAGCGCGGCCAGGCACTGGACCGGATGGACCGGGCGCTCGCGGAGTTCCGGGTCGTGGGTCCTGGGGTGCACACCACGATCCCGCTGCTGCGGGACGTGCTGGCGGACCCGGTCTTCCGCGACGGCAAGCACAACACGTCGTTCCTCGACGAGCGCCGCTGAACGCAGCTGCGCAAAAGGCCCGGCCCCTTCGAGGGCCGGGCCTTCCTCGTGCGTCACGTCATTCTGGCCGGTTGTGCGCCTTGCCACCGACGGAGTACGGGGTGGTGACGCCCTCGTACGCCAGATGCATCACCATGCCGAGACCGGTGTGGACGAAGTTGTGGCAGTGGTCCATCCAGATGCCCGGGTTGTCGGCCTTGAAGGCGACCTCCCACTGGTCGCCCGGCCGGACATTGATCGTGTCCAGCCAGACGGGGCTGCCCGTCGTCTTCTTGCCGTCCTTGCTCAGCACCAGCATGTGGTGGCCGTGCAGATGGATCGGGTGGTCCTCCTCGCCGCGGTTGATGAACTTCGTGCGGACGAGGTCGCCCTCCTTGACCATCAGCATCGGCGCGTCCGGGAACACCTTGCCGTTGATGGTCTGGCGCAGGCCGAACTTCCCGTTGTAGAAGCCCAGCCAGTCGTCGAATGTCAGCTTGAAGCTGCGCTCGCTCTTGCTGCCGGCGTCGAAGGGCGTGCCGGTCGCCTCGCCGTACTTCGTGAGGTCGAACTCGGGCCCGTCCAGCTTCGGTTCGATGTCGCCCTTGCCGTCGGGGGAGTAGATGATCCCCGCGTCCTTCGCCGCCGCGTCCGTCAGCCGGACCGGCGAGAGGGGCATGGTGAACTCCACGTCCATCCGCTGGGCGCCGCCCACCACCAGCAGCTCGTCCTTGATCTCACCGGGCTTGTTGATGTCGGTGCCGTCCAGCGCGGTGACCTTGAACGGTACGCCGGTCAGCGCGAAGGTCTTGGTCAGATTGCTGCTGTTGACCAGCCGCAGCCGTACCTTCTCGCCCGCCTTGGCCGTGCGCCGCTCCAGCACGTCGGAGTTGCCGAACGCGGGGTAGCTGCCGCCGGGGGTCTCCCAGTCGTGCGCGACGACCGTCACATCCTTGTCGGCCTTGTTGACGGAACGGGCCTGCTTGGCCGGCTCGATCACCAGTGGACCGAAAAGACCCCGCTTGACCTGCTCGGAGGCCTGCTGGTGGGAGTGGTACCAGCGGGTGCCCGACTCCTCGACGCGGAACCGGTAGGTGTACGACTGGCCGGGCTGCACCGCGTCCTGGGTGGCGCCCGCTACCCCGTCCTCGCCGTTGGGGATGTCCAGGCCGTGCCAGTGGATGGTGACCGGGGTCTTCCCCGACAGCCGGTTGGTGAGTTTGATCTCCACCAACTCGCCCTGTTTCACCCGCAGTTCAGGGCCGGGTATCTGCCCGTTGTACGTCCATGCGGTGAAGGTCCTGCCCGAAGCGAGCTTGACCTGCTTCTCCTGCGCGGTGAGGTTGAAGACACGGTCCGGCTTGCCCTCGCGCGGGCCCTTGAGCGAGTCGACGCTGACGGCCGCGGTGGTGCCGGTCCCGCCGTGCAGATGGGGCCCGCCCGCCATATGGCTGTGGCCGCCCGCCGGGCCGCCGCCGTAGTCGGGCTCGCCCTGCATCATCGAGAAGGTGCCCGGCAGCCTGCTGTCGTTGATACCGAAGGTGACCAGGCCGAACGCGGCGCCGAGCGCGACGACCGTGGTGCCCAGCCGCACACCCCAGGTGCGCCCGGCCGAACGCCGCACGGGCGCGGCACCCCGGGAGAACCGGCGGACCCGGGCGCGGGCGCGGACCGTGAGCAGCACGCCGGCCAGCACCAGAACGCCGAGGCCCACCGCCAGATTCAGCACCGTCGAGCGGTGCGGCGGAAGGAACTTCTCGAAGAAGCCGCCCAGCGCGCCGACCGCGGTGATCTGCGGCGGCAGCACGGTGCGTACGGAAGCCGCCTGCGCGCGCTCCGCTTCCGAGGGGGCAGCATCCCGGTCGGCCGGCCGCCTTCTCGCGGCGGACACCACCCGGGGCAGGGTCAGTACCAGGGTGGCGAGAGCACCGGGAAGCAGCAGCGCCAGGGTGCTGATCGCGCGCCGGTCCTCGACGAACACCCAGTCCAGATTGGCGAGTTGGATGAACCCGACCAGCCGCGCGACGGTGGCGATCAGGGCGAGGGAGAGCAGCACGAGAGCGATACGAGCGGTGCGACGCGCCCGGCCGGCCGTGGGACGGCCTGCCTGGCGTCGCACCAGTAACGCCGCGGCGAGCCACGCGGGGAACAGGACGAGGCCCAGGATGAAATCCAGCCTCGAAAGGGTCACATACATGTCAGTACTCCGGTCGAGGGCGGTCGCGTCGAAGCGGTCCGGGAGTATCCCGGACCGCCTGAGCGCCTGAGTCCCTGGTGTTAGGGGCGGTCGATGGTCAGGGAGCTGGCGCCCCCGACGACCTCGATGTCGTACCGGTTCTCAGCCGCCTCGAACTCCGGGACGGCCAGCTCCAGTCCGCCGCCGACGGCGTCCAGGTGCTGGTTGTCCAGGGTCAGATGGGAGGCGCCGCCGGTGACCTTGACCCGGGCGGGCACGTCCTGCGGCCGGCGGAACGTGACATTGCTGGCCCCGCCCCCGATCCGGATACGTACCGTGCCACTGGGCCGCGGCAGGACGATCGAGACATGGCTGGCCCCGCCGCCGAGGTCGAGCCTGGTCAGTTCGAGCGAGGACAGATCGGCCGTGACCCGCCCGGCGCCGCCGTCGATCTCGACCGCCCAGGGCACCGACGCATTGACCGTCAGCTGCCCGTTGTGCCGGCGGATGGAGAACGGGTGCAGGCGGCGCGGGTAGCGCACCGTCACCACACCGGCGGCGGCGTGCACTTCGGGGACCAGCCCGGAGAAGCGTCCGCGGTAGAGATCCTCGCTGTTCTTCTCCTCGGCGGCGAGGGTCAGTTCCGACGCCCCTCCGACGAACTTCAGCAGCCCGGTCGTCACCGACCCCAGAGCCTCGCTGAACTGCTGTTCCTGGTCCTTGGCCATGATGGATCAACTCCTTCTCTCTCTTCACACGTCTTGCTTCACACGAGCCGGTCGAGCACGTGGCCCAGGACCTGTTCGAGTTCCTGCTGCGGCTCGGCGGCAGCGCCGTCGCTGCGCCAGGCCACAAATCCGTCCGGACGCACCAGCACCGCCCCGTCGTTGCCGACGGCGTAGGCTGCGGTCCAGGAGTCCTCCGGGTCGGCGGGCGCGATGCCGTTGCCGACTCGGTGTACGTCGATGTCGACGCCGAGCCGCTGGGCGGCGGGTCCTGCCGCGTGCTCCCAGCCGGTCGCCTCGGGTCCGGTGAGCAGCACCAGCGATTCGCCGAAGAGGTCCAGTACGGACAGCTCCTTGCCGTCCTTGCGCAGCGCCAGGTGCGGGGCGCGTGTCCCGGGGCGGCCGAGACGGCGCGGGTCGATCGCGGGCGGCGCCTGCTCGTCGCCCTTCTCGGGCAGCAGAGCGCCGGCTTTGTAGCGGTAGCCGAGGATGGCCGCGGCGTAGCTGACTTCCTGGCCGTCCTCATGGCCGTCGGTGGCCGAGCGGCCCTGCAGTTCGGCCAGCGCGTAGTCGATGGTGAAGCGGGCGACGGGCCTGCGCTCCGCCTCGTACGTGTCGAGCAGCCCCTGACCCGCGGTGCGGTCGAGCACGGCGGCCAGTTTCCAGGTGAGGTTGTGCGCGTCCTGGATTCCGGTGCTGGCGCCGAACGCCCCGGTGGGCGGCATGGAGTGGGCGGCGTCCCCGACCAGGAAGACCCGGCCCTGGCGGTAACGTTCGGCCAGTTGGGCGGCGATCTCGAAGCCGAGGATCTTCTCGCCGGTCTTCTCGATCTGCACCTCCAGGCCCTCGACATGGAGATCGGGCACGCCGACCGCGGCGCGGATGGCCTCGATGCAGCGGGCCTCGTCGAAGTCCTCCAGCCGCTCGCCCCGCTCGGGGTGGTACGGGGTGTAGAAGACCCAGCGGGAACCGTCGAGCGGCATCAACAGCGTGCCGCTGTCAGGCTGGTCGAAGTAGCCGAGTCCGAGATCGCGGCCGCGCAGCGGCCCGGTCAGATCGGCCTTGAAGACGACGCTGACGGTGTGCACCAGGGTGCCGGGGCCCTCGGCGGCGATGCCCAGCTGGTTGCGTACGGGACTGCCCGCGCCGTCCGCACCCACCAGGTAGTCGGCGTGGACGGTTCGCTCCTCGCCGGTGACCGTGTCGCGGACGACGGCGGTGACCCGCTCATCGGACTGCTCGAACGACACCAGCTCGGTGGACCAGCGGATGTCGGCGCCCTCGTCGGCGGCGCGCGCCGCCACGATGCGCTCCAGCTTGTCCTGGTCGATGGAGCACCAGGTGACCGGCGTGACCGCGGAGGTGAGCTCCGGGGCCTCGTCCTGCATGGGGGCGGAGAAGATCTCCGGCCCCGCAAGGTTCTCGGCGCGGACCATGAGCTTGACGCTGAGGTCGGAGGTGAGGGAGCGGTCGGCGAAGATCGCGTCCTCGAGGCCGGCCGAGCGGTAGACCTCGACGGTACGGGGGTTGATCACCCGGGCCCGCGGGTGCAGCAGGGCGCTCGGGTGGCGCTCGACGAGCAGGGTGCGAATGCCCTTGCGGGCGAGGAACAGTGCGGTGGAAAGGCCGACGACAGCGCCGCCGACGATGAGCACCTGCACCTGTTCCGTGTTCTGTTCCGACATTGGGTGGACCTCCTCGACGGGGGTGGGCGGGGACCCCGCGGACGGTGCCGCGGGGCCCCCGGCGGGGGGTGAGGGTTGGTCAGGACGTGCTCTGCGGCGAGGGCGCAGTGGCCGGCGCGGTCTGGCCCGGGACCTGCCCGGCCGCGGCTGCCTCGGTCTCGTCCTCGAACGTCTCCTCGTGGTGCTGCGCCTTGCGCGGCAGCAGGAAGATCAGCAGGAAGACGACGGCGACAAGGCCGATCTGCGCGAGGATCGTGCGCTGCAGGGCGGTGCTGAAGGCGATCCGCCGTGCGTCCTGCGCGGCATCGCCGATCGCGGCCTGGGCGCCCGCGCTCTGCACGGAGTTGAGGGCCTCGCAGCTCTTGGGTGTGTCGGTCGGGTCCGCGGCCGAGGTGCGGTCCGCGAAGCACTCGGCGAAGGAAGCGGTGATCTCGCCCTGCTGGCCCGGCGCCACGGCGGCCTTCTCGAGCCCGGCCCGCAGCTGCGGTGTGACGTCCTTGGTCGCGCCGTCCGCGGCCCCGCCGAGGAAGCCGAGGAAGATCGCGCCGATGACGGCGATGCCGATGGCTCCACCCACCTGCTGGACGGCGTTGACCACACCGGAACCCGCGCCGGAGTGCTCCGGCGGCACGTCGGAGAGGATGAAGTCCAGGATGGGGGCGATGATCATGCCCATTCCGAGACCGCCGACGAGCAGGGTGGGCAGCAGCCACCAGGAACCGATCTGGTCGCCGCGCCACTCGACGGTCGCTGAGATGCCGCCCAGGCCGGCGGCGAGCAGGACCGCGCCGATGACCAGGACCTTGCGGCCCAGCTTGGCAGTGAGCACGGTGGCCGAGAACGCGGCGCCGAAGCTGACACCGAAGGACCACGGCAGACCGGTCAGACCCGCTCGCAGCGTGGAGAACCCGAGGCCCGTCTGCAAGAAGATGATGAAGATCAGGAAGTGCCCGATGACCACGGCGAAGAAGACGACGTTGGCCAGCAGACCCGCGGAGAACGAGCGGCTCTTGAACAGGCCCGGCAGGATCAGCGCCGAACCGCTGGAGGCGTGCCGCCGCTTCTGGTGCACGGCGAAGATCACCAGCACCGGCACCGAGGCGACCAGCGAGACGAACGCCCAGGCCGGCCAGCCGGCTTCACGGCCCTGCACCAGCGGGAACAGCAGCAGCAACAGGCCGAGGCTGACCAGGATGGTGCCGACGACGTCCAGCTTGATCGGGTGCGGGGACCTGGAGTCGCGCACCACCGCGGAGGCGGCGGCCAGCAGCGCGATCCCGACCGGGATGTTCAGCAGGAAGATGACCCGCCAGCCCAGGTCGAAGAAGTCGGCGTTGATCAGCACGGCTCCGACGATCGGTCCGCCCACGGTGGCGAGCCCCGCCACGCCGCCGAACGCGCCCAGTGCGGCACCCCGCTCCTTCGGCGGGAAGGTCGCGGTGATGATGGAGAGCACCTGCGGCACCATCATCGCCGCGGACGCGCCCTGCAGGGCACGCGAGGTGATCAGCATCTCCGGGCTCTGCGCCATCCCGCACAGCGCCGACGTCAGCGTGAACGCGGCGACGCCGAGCAGGAAGAGCTTCTTGCGGCCGAACATGTCGCCGAGCCGGCCGCCCAGGATGAGCAGCACGGCGAAGGAGAGCAGGTATGCGGCGACGACCCACTGGACGGCCGAGTAGCTGGCGCCCAGGTCACGCTGGATCGGCGGGATCGCGATGTTGACGATCGTGGAGTCGAGGAGATCCATGAACGCCGCGAAGAGCACCACGATGAGCGCCTTCTTGCGCTGTGGATCAGCCCCGACGGCGGTTGCCTGTACGGCTGGGGACTCGGACATGATGCGACCTTTCGGTGATCTTCACTGCGTCCGGTGGGGAACCCGGCCGGGTCTAGACTGGGCCGGTAGGTCAGCGGCTAAAACTCTCTCGGAGTGATTGTCTTAGTCGCTAAGATAATGACTTAGCTAGATGATACGGAAGGCGGGACACATGTCAAGCGAGGGCCGTGAGGAGCTCGTTCGGGAAGTCGACCGGGAACTTCGCAACCTGGTGTCCCGCTCGGTGCTCTTCCACCAGGCGGTGGCGGACCGACTCGGCATGAGCGTGCTCGATCTGAACTGCCTGGGCGCCCTCGTCCAGCGAGGCCCCATGAGCGCGGGCGGGCTCGCCGAGGAGAACGGCGTCACCACCGGCGCGATCACCGGAGTGATCGACCGGCTGGAAGGGGCCGGATTTGTACGCAGAGACAAGGACCCCAAGGACCGCAGGCGGGTCATCGTGACCCCGCTGCCCAACCTCGAGGCCCAGATTTTCCCGCTCTTCGAAGGCCTTGCGACCTCACTCGTCGAGCTGAGCGGGAAGTTCGGTGACGACGAGCTGAGGACCGTCGTCGAGTTCATGCGCGCCGCCGCCCCGGTCACCCAGGAGCAGACCGCGAAGCTGCGGGCCGCCGGCAGGCCGAGGAAATGACCAGCGCAAGGCGGCCGGTGCGCCCCGAGGGGTGCACCGGCCAACGCTTTGCGCTCCTGGAACCCGAATAAGCCGTTCACTACGGGATCCTGCCCTCGATCAGTCGCAGCGGAGTGCCCGTGGGAGTGACCCCGGTGAACTCCATCCCGGCCCGCTCGAACATGACGCGGTACTCGTCGGCGGTACGTTCCCAGCCACCCATCACCAGCAGCATGTGCAGGTCCATCAGGGCGTCCCAGGGCGTCTCCGGCGGATCCGCGACCAGCTGTTCGAGGAGTACGACCCGGCCACCGGAGTGCCCGGCCTCCACGCAGTTGCGCAGCACCGTGTTGCAGGCGTCGTCCTCCCACATGTGCAGCACCTGGCGGATCAGATGGACGTCCGCCGCCGGTACCCGCTCGAAGCAGTCGCCGATCACCAGCTCGCAGCGGTCGCCGAGCGAACCGCCCTCGCGCAGTTCCGGCAGCGCGGCGTCGATGGCGTGCGGCCGGTCGTACAGCACCGCGTTCACGTGCGGATTGCCCTCCAACAGGCTCCGCACCAGGCTGCCGTGACCGCCGCCGACATCGCAGAAGGTCGCAACCCCGCTCAGATCGAGCGCCTTGACGACCCCCGGGTTCATCGCCTGGGACTGCGCCGCGTACCCGCGCAGGCACTGTTCGCCCGCCGCGTTGTCGTCCTCGTGGAAATAGGTGAACAGGTCCTTGCCGTACGTCTCCTGGAAGGCGCACTTGCCGCTGCGGACGCTCTCGGCGAGCTTGCCCCACATTGCCCAGCCCCAGCTGCCGCCGGTCAGCATGATGTCGGTCAGCGACGCCGGGGCGTCCGAGCGCATCGCGCGCGAGGCCTCGCTGTGCGAGTACCTGCCGGGTCCCTCCTGACGGAAGATGCCGAAGCCGACCAGCGCCCGCATCAGCCTGGTGAGCGCCGACGCGTCGGCGCCGACGGCCGTCGCCAGCTCCTCGACCGTGATCGGTTTGTCGTCCACGGCGTCGGCCAGGCCCAGTTGGGCCGCGGCCTGGACAGCGGCGCTCGCCCACATGCCCCAGCCGAGTTCGGCGACATGCTGGGCGGCCGGCGGACCTATCACTGGAGCGCCCTCGCAGGCAGGCACCTGATTTGCCGTCACATCACTGGTCATCACATACCACCTCTGATTCTCCTCCGGCCTCAGGGGCGGACGGATTCGAGCAAAACGATGGGGGCCCGCTCATGGCCGGCCAGGGGAAGCCGCCTGGCCGGGCCGAACCCGGCCTTTGCCAGCAGCTCCTCGTACTGCGCCGGAGTGCGGGCACGGCCCCCGGTCAGCACCATGAACTCCACGTCATTGGCGTGGACGTGCGAGGAGTGCTCGGTGTACTCCCAGTCCAGGAGCAGCAGCCGGCTCCCCGCCGGCGCCGCCTCGAAACAGTTGGACAGCAGCCGTGCGGCGCCCGTGTCGTCGAGATCGCACAGCACGTTCTTGAGCAGATAGTGCGAGCCGCCGGCCGGTACCTCGCGCAGGAAGTCACCGGCGACCACCTCGGCCCGGTCGGCACTGCCGGCCAGCGTCAGCGTCTCGTCGGCGTACGGCACCGCCCAGTCGAGGTCCAGCAGCACCCCGCGGGCGGCCGGGACCTCCTTCAGCAGCCGTGCCAGCACGGTGCCCGGGCTGCCGCCGATGTCGACGATCGTCCGCGCGCCGGTGAAGTCGTAACTGGCCACCAGCGCGTCCGCGGCCTCCAGGGACAGCGAGGCCGAGGTCTCGGCATAGCTGCGCGCCTCATCGGGGTTGGCGGCGTAGTACTCCCAGTGATCCAGACCCCACACCGCCCGCGTGGCGGGCTCGCCGGTACGCACCACGTCGGCGATCCGCTCCCAAGGGCGGGTCATTCCGGGTGCGTTGACCGCAATGGAGAAGCCCCGCAGCGACGGGATGTCGGAGCGCAGCAGTTCACCCGCCTCGGTCAGCTGCCAGCGGTCCGGGGCAACAGGGGCGATCAGTTCATGCAACTCGCACACCCGCAGAAAGCGGGTGAGGCTCTCCTCGTGCGCGCCGATCGCCGCGGCCAGTTCGGACGCCGTACGCGGCTTCTCGCCGAGGTGATCGGCGATACGCAGCTCCGCCATGCCGCGGATGACCAGACCGGCGGACCAGTGGAAGGGGTTGAGCCGGCGCAGCGCGCCGAGCGGGGAGAACGTCACTCGTGACCTCCTGTCGCCTCTCGTCGGCACGGGATGTGCGGACGAGCGGCACTGTCCAACGGAGCGGTCGTGAACGGCTCGCGCCGCGGCGATCAGTGGCCGCCGTCGACGTTGATCACATTCCCGGTGATGTTTCCGTTGGCCGCGGAGGCAAGGAACAGCACCGTGTTGTTGACGTCGTCGACGGTGGAGAACCGCAGGTGCGGCATGCCCTCGTTGAGCAGGCGCTTGGCCTGTTCGGGAGTGACGTCCGCGATGCGCTCCTTGAGGCTGTCGGGAAGCTTGCCGAGCAGCCCCTCGGTGACCGTGGGCCCGGGGGCCACGACATTGCTGAAGATGTTGTCGGTGAAGAGCTCGGTGGCCAGGGTGCGGCTGAGCCCGTGCAGCGCCGCCTTGCTCGCGGTGTACGCCTCTTCGCCCTTGCGGCCCCGGTGCACGATGCTCGCCGACATGAACACGATGCGGCCCCAACCGCCGGACTTCATCGTGGGCAGCACCGACTGGACAGTGTGGAAGGCGCCCTCAATCTCGGAGCGCAGCAGCGGCAGCCAGGTGTCGGCGGAGATCTCCTCGAAGCCCACGGGCTTCGGGTTCGGGCCGCCGGTCGCCGAGGCGTTGACCACCAGAATGTCGATCGCGCCCCATCTGTCGACCACCTGGCCGACCGCCGAGTCAATGGATTGACGGTCCGTCAGATCGAGCTGGACCGGCAGCGCCTCGCCGCCGGCCTCCTCGATCGACGCCGCCACTTCCTTGGCGGCGTCCGCACGCCGCAGATAGCTGAGCGCCACCCGGGCACCCTCGCGGCCGAAGGAGCGCGCCAGAGGGCGGCCGATGCCGCCGCTGCCCCCGGTGAGCAGCACGACCTTGCCGGTCAGTCCCAACTCCATGCCATGCTCCGTCTTCCCGGCCGCGGCCGGCTCGGCAACAGGTCCAGCCCCGGCCGTTCCCGGGCACGGAGCTGATTCATGGCTACAGCAGTGCGCTGGAGATCCACTCAAGGATCGGTCGACCCGGCATTGGCCCCCAAACCGGACCAGCCAGGCCCTGTCCGGCCGATCAGGCCGGACAGGACCTGGATGCGCGGGGTTCTGTCCGGTCTCCAGGTGTCTTCGAGGCGCGGCACCAATAGTGCTCCCGGCTCTCACCGCGCCTTCCCGGCGTAGCGGGAGGCCACGGCGCAGACACGTCTCTCCGTCACACCGGGAAAGGACCTGGCGCATGACAAGCACACCCGAAAAGCAGGGTTCGCTGAGCCTCCAAGACATCGTCGGACTGGGTATGGCCTTCGGAAGCGCCAAGGTCCTTCTGACGGCCACCGAACTCGAGCTCTTCACCAAGCTGAGCGAGACCGGGCCTGCGACCGAGGGGGAGATCCGCGAGCGGCTGGGCCTGCACTCCCGAGGCTCCCGCGAGTTCCTCAACGCGCTGGTCCGCCTCGGGCTCCTGGAGCGCAAGGACGGCAAGTACGGCAACAGCGAGGCGTCCGAAACCCACCTCGTCAAGGGCAAGCGCACCTACGTCGGCCGCTTCCTCGACCGCTCGAACGCCGTCCTGTACCCGGCGTGGGGCGGCTTCACCGAGTCCCTGAAGACCGGTGAGTCGCAGATCGAGGGCCACGGCGACGACAACATGTTCAAGCACCTGTACAAGAGCGAAGAGCAGATGCGCGACTTCGTCGCCATGATGGACGCGCTCAACTGGGCCGTCGGCCCCGAGCTCGCCAAGGAGTTCGACTGGAGCTCCGTCAAGACCGTCACCGACGTCGGCGGCGCGCGCGGCAACCTCCTCGCCACCATCATCGACGCCCACCCGCACCTGACCGGCACCGTCTTCGACCTGCCGACCGTGCAGCCGGCGTACGAGGACCACATCGGCGGACTCGGCCTCAAGGACAAGATCGCCTTCCACGGCGGCGACTTCTTCGCGGACCCGGTTCCCACGGCCGACGTCGTCATCATCGGACACGTCCTGGAGGACTGGTCCCCCGAGCGCCGCCAGCAGCTGATCAAGAGCGCGTTCGCCGGTCTGAAGCCGGGCGGCTTCCTGCTCGTCTACGACCCCATGCTGGACGACGAGCTCAGCCCGCTGAACAACCTGCTGACCAGCCTGACGATGCTCGTGGTCACCCACGGCGGTTCCGAGTACCACGTCGACGACGCCAAGAAGTGGTTCGACGAGGCCGGCTTCGCCGAGGTCACCGCGAAGCTCCTGGCCACCAACGACATCCTCCTGGTCGGCCGCAAGAAGTGAGGGACGCCGCGTAACGGCCGCCTCACGGCGGCCGCCGCGGCGCTTCGCATACAGAGAAGGGGTAGCGATGTCGATCGACGAAGAACTCCTCACGTTCCCGTTCCCGGCGCCCGAGGGTTTCGAGCCCCCGGAGGAGTTCTCCCGCCTGCGCGAGAAGGCTCCGGTGAGCCGGGTGACCCTGCCGACCGGTGACAAGGCGTGGCTGCTGACCCGGTACGCGGATGTGCGCCAGGCGCTGGTCGACCCGCGCCTGAGCCGGGCCGCGGCGGAGGCGCCCGGGGCACCGCGGATGGGCAACACCAGCCCCGGGCCCAAGACCATCCTGGGCATGGACCCGCCCGACCACTCCCGGCTGCGGCGGCTGGTGATGCAGGCCTTCACCGCCCGCCGGGTCGAGTCACTGCGCCCGCGGATCCAGCAGCTCGCCGACGAGCAGGCCGGCCTGGTGCTGGTAGCGCCGCACCCGGTCGACCTGATGTCGTGCTTCGCGCTCAGCCTGCCGATCAAGGTCATCTTCGAGCTCCTCGGAGTTCCCTACGAGGACTGCGACCGGCTGCACGCCTGGAGCGAGGTCATCTTCAGCCTCGGCGGACACACCCGGGAGGAAGTCGGCGAGGCCCGCGGCAATATCGTCGGCTACCTGCGGGGCCTGATCGAGGCCCGTCGGCAGGAGCCGACGGACGATCTGCTCGGTGTGCTGGTGCACGCCCGTGACGAGGGACAGTCGCTGTCCGAGGAGGAACTCCTCGACTTCGCGATGATCCTGATGACGGTCGGGCACCAGTCCACGTCCAACTCGCTCGGCATCGCCCTGTTCACCCTGCTCCAGCACCCCGAGCAGCTGGAACTGCTCAGGAAGAAGCCGGAGTTGGTGCCCGGCGCGGTCGAGGAGCTGCTGCGTCACAACCCCTTCGTCTTCACCGGCACCCAGCTCAGGGTCGCCACCGAGGACGTGGAGATCGGCGGAGTGACCGTCCGTACGGGCGAGGCGGTCATCGCCGCACTCGGATCGGCCAACCACGACGAAGAGATCTTCGCCGACCCCGACCGGTTCGATGTGGAGCGCACCCCCAACGTCCATCTGTCCTTCGGCTACGGCGTGCACCACTGCCTCGGCGCCCAGCTCGCCCGGCTCGAGATGCAGATCGCCCTGCGGACACTGATCGAGAAGGTGCCGGACACCCTCCGGCTCGCCGTGCCGGTGGAGTGGCTGACCTGGAAGACAGGTCTCACCGCCCGGGCGCTGGCGAACCTTCCGGTCACCTGGTGAAGGCGGGCGGACGATGACCACGCAGACCCCGCCCCAGTGGCGCATCGCGGTGGACCGTGCGTGCAAGCGCAGCGGCATCTGCACCGCGCAGGCCCCGCGCTACTTCACCGTTGACGACAAGCTGCGCACCCGTCCCGTCGCCGAACTCGTCGACCCGGACGGTGAGTTGATCGAGGTCGTCGAGGCCTGCCCGGCGGAGGCCATTTCCGTCACCGACCAGAGCACCGGTCGGCCCGTCGTACCGAACGAGGAGTAACCATGTCCGGCAGACCGTCGACCACTCGCCGCCGGCTGCTCACAGGCACCGGTGCGGTGACGGCAGCAGGCCTGACGGCCGCCGTCGCCGCACCGGCCGCCGAGGCCTCCGCGCACGCAGGCGCCGGCGGCCCGGCGGGCGTGTGGGCGGTCCAGGTGAGCATCGACCAGCGGCCCGGCGAGATCGAGCGCGCGCACTTCTCCTTCGGCAGCGACGGACAGCTCGTCGTACAGACCATCAACGCCTCGCACACCGGGCTCGGCGTCTGGCGCAGGGCCGGCGAGAACAGATTCGTCTTCGTACTGCGCCATCTGTGGACCAACGGCCTCGGCGCCTTCCAGTACGAGGTCAGGATCCGGCACGAAGGGAAGCTGACCTCGCCGACGACCTTCGTCTCGGAGGGGTCCGGCACCGCCGTCGACGCGGACGGCAAGGTCCTGCTGACCGTGAAGGCCAAGGTCAGCGGCACACGCTTCGGCATCGACGACTGAACGACCGATCGACTGAGGAGACACTGAATGTGCGGCATCGCCGGGTGGGTGGACTTCACACGTGATCTGCGCCAAGAGGTCGCCGCCGTAAAGGCGATGACCGACACGATGGCACTGCGGGGACCGGACGCGGGTGACGTCTGGATCACCGAGCACGCTGCCCTCGGCCACCGGCGGCTGTCCATCATCGACCTCGAGGGCGGCCGCCAGCCCATGGTGGCCGAGGAGAACGGGCAGGTACTCGCCAGCCTCACCTACAGCGGTGAGGTCTACAACTTCCAGGAGCTGCGGGAGGAACTGGTCGGCCTCGGCCACCGGTTCCGCACCCGCAGCGACACCGAAGTCGTGCTGCGCGCCTATCTGCAGTGGGGCGCGGACTTCGTCGAGCGCCTCAACGGCATGTACGCCTTCGCCATCTGGGACGCGCGCAGCGAGGAACTGCTCCTCGTACGCGACCGGGTGGGCATCAAACCCCTCTACTACCAGCAGCTGCCCGGCGGCGGCGTCCTCTTCGGCTCCGAGCCCAAGGCCATCCTCGCCAACCGGCTCGCCAGCCGCACCGTGGACGCCGACGGCCTGCGGGAGATCCTCGCGGGCACCAAGGCACCGGGCGTGGGCGCCATCCGTGACATGCCCGAGCTGACACCCGGATACGTCCTCAAGGTCGGCCGCGGCGGATCGACCCTGAGCAGGTACTGGAAGCTGGAGGCCCACGAGCACGAGGACGACCTCCCGACCACCATCAGTACGGTCCGCGAGCTGCTCGAGGACATCGTCACCCGGCAGATCGTCAGCGATGTGCCGCTGTGCACCATGCTCTCCGGCGGCCTCGACTCCAGCACCCTCACCGCTCTCGCCGCGATCGCCAAGCGACAGGACGGCAGCGGAAAGGTCCGCTCCTTCGCGGTCGACTTCGCGGGCTATCTCGACAACTTCGAACCCGACCTCACCCACCCGACGCCCGACTCCCCGTACGTCCACGAGGTCGTCGAGCACGTCGGCGCCGACCACAACCACATTGTGCTCGGCAACGACGACATGATCGAGGCGTCGGTGCGGCGCGCGGTCGTGCGGGCCATGGACTGGCCGGTCCTCATAGCGGGCCCCGGCAGCATGGACATCTCGCTCTATCTGCTCTTCCGCGCGATCCGCGGACAGTCCACCGTGGCGCTGACGGGGGAGTCGGCCGACGAACTCTTCGGCGGCTACCCGTGGTTCCACCACCCCGAGTACGGCCGGCCCGGCACCCTGCCGTGGACCCTCGCCCACAACCTCGGGCTGCCCGCGCTGTTCGGGCCGCTGTCGGCCCATCTGGACGTCCCCTCCTACCAGGCGGACCAGTACCGCCAGGCCGTCTCGGGCATGCCGAACCTGCCCGGTGAGAGCGGCCGCGACAAGCAGTTCCGCGAGTGCACCTACTTCTTCCTCACCCGCTTCATGCGCACCCTGCTGGACCGCAAGGACCGGCTCAGCATGGCGCTCGGCCTGGAGGTGCGGGTGCCGTTCTGCGACCACCGGCTGCAGGAGTACGTCTTCAACGCGCCGCGCGAGTTCAAGACCTTCGACGGCCAGTGGAAGAGCCTGCTGCGTGCGGCGGTCAAGGATCTGCTGCCCGAATCCATCCTGCACCGCCCCAAGACCGGCTATCCGATCTCCAACGACACCGCCTACGACACCTACGTCCAGGAGCAGTTCGGCAAGCTGCTGGCCGCCGGCGACGCCCCGGTGCTGCCGCTGCTCAACCCGACGGTCGTCGAGGACGTACGGCGGGACCAGACGGCGGCCGGCAAGCTCACCCGTATCGAGGTCGACATGGCCCTGCACATCAACGAGTGGCTGTCCGCGTACGACCTGGCCCTCGACTTCTGAGGCGTCTTCGACACATACGACGGTGCCCCAGGCCTTTTGAGGCCAGGGGCACCGTCGTATGCGCGCCTGCCGTCACCAGGTCACAGGCATCGTCTGCGGCCGCTTGAACGCCATGCCCCGCACCCACTCGAACTCCTCGGCCGGCACCGCGAGCCGCAGCCCCGGCAGCCGGTCGAGCAGTGCGCCCAGCGCCTCCTGCAGCTCGATCCGGCCCAGCTGCGCGCCCAGGCAGTGGTGCAGCCCGTGCCCGAAGGTCAGATGCGGGTTGTGCTCGCGGGCGATGTCGACGTCGGCGGCCTGCTCGAAGACCGTCTCGTCGCGGTTCGCCGAGGTGATCGCGGGCAGCACCGCCTCGCCCGCGCGGATCAGCGCGCCGCCCAGCTCCATGTCCTCGGTGGCGATCCGCATCGCGCCGGCGCCGCCGCCCGCCAGCGAGTAGCGGAACAGCTCCTCGACCGCGCTGGGCACCAACTCCCGGTCCCCGAGCAGCCGTTCCCACAGATCCGGCTTGCGCAGCAGTGTGATCAGGGCGCCGACTATCTCGCCGGTCGTCGCGTGATAGCCCGCGACCAGCAGGGTGTGCCCGAAGGCGAGCAGCTCCTCCTCGGAGAGCCGGTCGCCCTCCTCCCGGGCGTCGATCAGTACGGTGAGCAGATCGTCCGCGGGATCGGCCTTCTTCGCCTCGATCAGCTCCGAAAGATAGGTGTTGAGGCTGATGCGCGCCTCCATCACGGTCTCGTGGGAGGCCGCGGAGACGCTGAGCATCACATCCGTCCATTCCCGGAACCGCTCATGGTCGTCGTACGGCACACCGAGCAGCTCACAGATAACCGTGATCGGCAGCGGCTGAGCCAGATGCCCGATCAGATCGGCGGGTGCTCCCTCGGCGGCCATGGATTCGATCAGCCGGTCGGCGGTCTGCCGCACCGCCGGGCGCAGCTGCTCGATCCGTCGCGCGGTGAACGCCTTGGTGACCAGCTTGCGCAGCCGGGTGTGCTCCGGCGGGTCCATCACGAAGATGGACTTCGAGCCCTTGGCGACCGGCAGCAGCCGCGGCGCGTCCGGCTCGGTCAGCGCGGCCTTGCTGAACCGGGGGTCCGCGAGCACATGACGTACGTCCTCGTAGCGGGTCACCACCCACGCCCGGTGGCCCGTGGGCAGCGTCAGCGGCGCGACGGGCTCCGACTCGCGCAGCTTCGCGAACTCCGGCGCCGGCTCCAGCGGATCGGGCGCCGGGAGCGGAAAGGTGCGCGGAGGATCCTCAGCGGTCATCGCGTGACTCCTTTGTGGTTCTGGCTGCTTCGATCGGTTGCAGGAGGTCCTGCACGGTGCTTGCCGGGGGCTTGCAGGGTGCTCGCAGGGGGGCGGACGCACTGCGTCAGGCGGATCGTGACAGCCCCCCTTCGACCCGCGATGGAGCCCGGCTCGATGCGTGCGGCGACATCGAGTCCGTTTCAAGCAAGCCCTGTCAGCCTGCGCGTACATACGCGTATGAGGAGGACGGATGACTACGGATGCCACGGCTCCGGTGGCCAAGAAGCAGGAGCCGCAGCCGCCCCGCCCGTCGAAGAGCCGGCGCACCTTCCTCGGCTGGCCCCGCTGGTTCATCACTCTGTTCGGCACCGACATGTGGGAGCGCTTCAGCTTCTACGGCATGGCCGCGCTGCTCTTCCTGTACGCCTCCGAGCCGAAGGCGGACGGCGGCCTCGGCCTCGGCAACAGCACCGCGGCAGCCCTGTTCGGGGTTTATCTCTCCACCGTCTTCATGGCCTCGCTGCCTGGCGGCTGGATCGGCGACCGGATCCTCGGCGCCCGCAGGGCCGTACTGTACGGCGGCATCACCATTGCGCTCGGCCACTGCTTCATGGCGGTGCCGACCGTGCCGACGTTCTACGGCGGCCTCGGGCTGCTGGCCGTGGGCACCGGCCTGCTGAAGCCGAACCTGGCCAGCATGCTCGCCGCCTTCTATCCGCGCGACGCGCACGCCGAGCGGGACGCGGGCTTCTCCATCTTCTATATGAGCATCCAGATCAGCGCGGTGGTCGCACCGCTGGTGACCGGGGGGCTGGGCGAACTGGTCAACTGGCACCTGGGCTTCGGCGTCGCGGCGCTCGGCATGGCGATCGGTGTCCTGCAGTACGTCCGCGGCAGCGCACACTTCGGGGACGTGGGCAATGAGCCGACCCGCCGGGCCGGTGCGGCGGAGCGCCGGCGGGTACTGCGCGGCGCACTGGTGATCCTCGCGGTCGTGGGCCTGATCCTCGGGGCGGACGCGGTAGCGGGCACCCTGAAGCTGCGTCATGTGCTGATGCTGGCAGGGCTGTTCGCGATCGGGTCGACCATCGCCTGTTTCACCTATCTGCTGCGCAGCCGTGAGGTGACGACCGAGGAACGCGGGCGCGTGAAGGCGTACATCTGGGTCTTCCTGGCGGCCGCGATCTTCTGGATGATCTTTGTCCAGGGCGGCTCGGTCTTCAGTCTCTTCGCCAAGGCGTCGACCGACCGCACGATCGGCGACTTCACCATTCCCGCGAGCTGGTTCCAGTCCGCCGTACCGCTGTTCATGATCGCGGTGGCGCCGGTCTTCGCCCGGCTGTGGGTGCGGCTCGGGGACCGCGTCGGCGCCCCGGCGAAGCTCGCCTGCGGGCTCGGCTTCATGGGGTCGAGCCTGGTCGTGATGGCACTGGCCACCGTCGCGGCGTCGGGCGGTAACGATGTCTCGCCGCTGTGGCTGCTGGTTGCCTATCTGCTGCAGGCCTGCGGTGAGATGTCGTTCGCCCCGGTGGGGATGAGCGTGACGACGAAGGTGGCTCCGGCGACGTTCATCAGCCAGATGATCGGCGTCTTCTGGCTGGCGGCGGCGCTGGGCGCGGGCGTCGGCGGCCAGGCGGTGCGCTTCTCGGAGGACAACCTGCCGGGGCCGGGGTACTTCCTGGTGATGGCGGGGCTGGCCGCGGTGGTGGGCACGGCGTTGGGGCTGGCGTCGGGCCGGCTGCGCCGGGGACTGGGCGTCTAGGCCGACCTTGGGCTCCGCCCCGGACGAGTCGCCCGTGCCCGCTATTGGCGCGACCGCCGGACCGGCACCCTGTGGAAGCTGTTGCCGGGCGCGGACGGCCGGGTCATGAGGTGAGGTTGTTCAGCGCGGCTTCGGCCAGGTTCGGCCACTGTGCGGCGTGGGCGTGAGGAACGGAGACCCAGTCCTTGAAGGGGCGGTGGTTGCCGGACGGATCGAAGAGTTCAGCTTGAGGGAGGGCGAGGGCTTCGGCATGGGTGGGGGTGCCCTCGCCGAGTTTGAAGGCAAGGTGGTCGCCTTTGAGGCAGGCGAAGGCCTTGCCGTGGGCTTTGAGGGCGCGTTTGCCGAACATCGCACCTGCGACGGCGCCGAGCGGCGCGAGGTCGGCAGCGATGTCGTCGAAGAGTCCATCGGGGGTCATGGGTGGGGTCCCCTTTCTGAGTGGAGTGAGCCACCGTAACGTCATCCGGGACGATGTGACTTGTTCGAAGGGGGCGTGCTTCCGGTGCGCGATGCCGAATCCGGCGGGCTCACCCTGCGTTTCGCGCCGGAGGTGCGAGCCGGAGTTCTCGAAGGGCACGCCGTGATCGTGGCGGAGCCCCCGGCTGATCTCGATCCGGCGTCCGGTGTCGTCCTGCGGTTGCGCCTGTTCTGCGCCCGGATCACCTCAATGCGACGCCGTACCGCCTCCTCGGAGGATCGGCCGGCGGACGTCACGCCCCTGGTGCAGACGGAGCAACCGCGCGTCGTCCACTGTCCGTTGGACATTCCCCCTGCCGCCGGCGCCCTGGAGTACCACCTCAGCTGGGCAATCGACCCGCCTGACGCGGGATTCGGAGCCGACGGGGAGGAAAGGGCGTTGTTCGACGTCCGCCTGCTCGCCCAGCACCCCGATGGCGAGGACCAAGTCCTGGCCGCGGGGCACATCAATGCGGCCTGGGTGGCACCCCACTCCGTCAGGAGCCTTGGACAGCTTGCCCACCTCGGGACCAGCGGCTGCCTGCCCCCATCGCTGGCCGACGCCATCGGCGACGTGATTCGCACCAACGAGGGGTCGGTGCCCTGGTGCGGGCACTGCGCGATGTGCTGGGAACTGGAGCTGCTGACGCACGCCGACCGGGTGCGGGAACTGGCCGAGCACTACAAGGAAACAGCCGTCAGTGTCCTACTGGCACAGTGGGATCCCAGTACCGGTCCCGACTACTACGACCGCTCGCGCTACAGGCCCTGCCGCTGCCAGCGCCTCCGCCTCGGCGCGCGCCCGGAGGCCCGGGACAAATGGTGGGCAGCGGACCTGCTCACCCGCGAGCGCCTCGACACCCAACTGCGGCAGCATGTCACGGCCGCCCGCCTCCGACACCTCGCCCACCAGCGCCGCACGCTGGGCAGCCCCTGACACTCGTCGTCACGCCGGCAGAGGATCGGGGAGTGATGTCCATCCTCACGCCCGCCCGTTGATCGAAGTAGACGTACGCGGGCTCGGGGCGGTGCACCAGCCCCAGCACCACCAGGATCACGACCCAGTCGAGGAGGTGCCACGCCATGAGCCACCCGTGCATATCGCCGTTGGCGTAGAGCGGCAGGGCGACAAGTACGTGCAGCGCCGGCAGGAAGCCCCGCCGCTCACCAGCCAACAACCGCCCCGCTGCGGAAGAACACCCCGCTCGGCGCCCCGTCCGGCAGCGTCGCCGCATACGCGATGTCCCCTGCCGCGTCCTCGGCGGACCGCTCGGCCTCGGGACGCATCCGGGTGCGGACCAAGCCGGGGTTCACCGCGTTCACCAGCACCCCCGTGCCCGCCGTCTCCTTGGCAAGCAGCACCGTCACCGCGTTGAGCGCGGCCTTGGAGACCGAGTACGCCGGAGCCTGCGGGAAGAGCCCGTTGGTGAAGGAGCCCGTACCGCTGGAGACCATCACGACGCGTCCCCAGCCGTGCTCCACCATCCCGGGCAGAAATGCCTGGGAGACCCGCCAGGCGCCCAGCACGTTCACCGAGAGCGTGGCTTCCACCAGCGAGAGGGGCACTGCGGACGGCGCGTCTCCGCGGTCCAAGAAGGTCCCCGCGTTGTTCACCAGGACGTCGACGCGCCCCACCCGTTCGGCCGCGCTCTTGACCGAGGCGTCGTCCGACACATCGAGGACGACGGCCGCCGCGCCCTCGCCGAGCGAATCTGCGGCGGCCGTCACCGCCTCCTCGTCGCGTCCGCCGAGCACCACCCGAAACCCCCGGGCGTGCAGCAGGGCGCTGACCGCGAGGCCGAGCCCCCGATTGGCGCCCGTCACAAGCGCCGTACGGGAGCGGAGTACCGGTGTCATTCGTCGTCAGCTCCTTCAGAGCACTGCGTCGGCGAGGAGTTCCAGCTGGCCGGTGTCGCTGCCGCAGGGCATGAAGACGATCTCGTCGCAGCCCGCCTCCTCGTACTCCTTCACCGCCCGCCGCAGCCGGTCCGCATCGGTGAACGCCATGCCCACGATCGACTCGGCGCGCCCGCTGAAGGCGTAGTAGTCCAGCAGATACTCCTTCGCCCGGTCGGTGGCAGCCGTGCCCAGCGAGAAGTAGAGCAGTGTCACCAGATGCGGCCGGTCCATCCGGCCGGCCTTCGCCCAAGCCGCTTTTACCTGCACGGCGTTGGCCCGATAGCCGGAGGGGGAGCTGCCGCCGGCGATCCAGCCGCGGCCGTACTGCGCCGCGCGCCGGAACGCCGCGTCGGACGTGCCGCCGATGAGCACCGGCGGCAGCGTCGTCGGCGTCGGGCCGACCGGACGGTCGAGGCCCAGGCCGTCGCCGCCCCAGATCCGGCGCAGATCCACCAGCAGGGAGTCGAGCACGGGACCGCGCGCGGAGTGCGGGACGCCCGACACCGCGAAGTCGTCCTCGCGGTTGCCCGCCGCCACCCCCAGCGTCAGCCGCCCCCCGGAGAGGCGGTCGAGCGAGGCCAGTTGCTTGGCCAGCAGAGGGGTGTTGTTGCGGTACGGCGGGGTCAGCACGGTCGTCGCCAGCTTGATCCGGTCGGTCACCGCGGCGGCCGCCGCGAGCGCGATCAGCGGCTCGTAGTTGTCGTACACCAGGCGGTCGAGTACGCCGAGCGTCGAGAAGCCGAACTGCTCGGCCTGGCGCGCCCAGTCGATGATCTCCTCCCGGCGGGCGCCGGGGACGGTGGAGGGGAGTCCCACACCGATCAGCATCAGCGGCCTCCTTCGGCCGGGTCGGTGGTGGCCGAGCCCGCTGCCGCGAGCCCGGTGAGGACGTCGACCACATGGGCGGGCGCCGGACGCTGCTGGATCTCGTGGCGCACTTCCTGCGCGGCCTTGCGGTACGCGGGCTCCTGAAGCAGTTCGCGCACGGCCGTACGGATCCGCTCCGGCTCGGCCTCGTCCTTGGCGAGGCTCAGCCCCGCCCCGGTGGCCGTGAACCGCTGGGCGTTGAAAGTGTGGTCGATGAGCTGGGGAACCACCAGCTGCGGCAGCCCGGCGGCGAGCGAGGTGAGGATCGTGCCCGCGCCGCCGTGCGCCACCACCGCGTCGCAGTGCGGCAGTACGGCGTGCAGCGGCACCGAGTTCAGCACCTTTACCCGCTCGGGCACGGCACCCAGCAGATGGCGCTGCTCCCGGGCCACCGCGACCACGATCCCGACGTCGAGCGAGTCGAGCGCGGCGACGATCCGCGGCGCGAGATACATCTCCCCGTCCAGCCGTCCGACCGTCGTGCCCCAGGTCACGCAGACGCGCGGCCTGCGGCGCTCGACCGGGGGCAGCGGCACGGGCAGCGACCCGGAACCGTTGTACGGCACCGGGCGGACCGGCTGCCGCGTGATCGGCCGCGCCGCCTCGACCGCCGGCACCTGCATGGCTGCCGGGCAGGGATCGAGCGTCAGGCTGCCCAGCAGATCGACGCCGTCGAGGCCGAAGCGCTCGCAGAGCGGGGCCATGACCTCGCGCTCCAGCTCCACGGCCCCCGCGCGGTGCATCAGATCCGCACCCCAGGGAAAGCGCACGGACGGAATCCCGAGCACCGTCGCCGCCAATGGCCCCGCATACGCGGTGGGTTCGAAAACAATGAGGTCCGGCCGCCAGGCGCGGCCGTACGCGACCAGATCGTCCGCCATCGCCGAGGCCAGATCGGCAAAGAGCGACACCGCCCGCGGCCCCTTGGCACGTGTCGGCCGGCCGGCCGACACGGGCGCCCGCCCGGGTATGTAGTCGCGGATCCGGGCGACCGCGTCGACGCTGTCGTCCCCGACCGCCACGGCGGACACCCCGGACGCGGCGATCGTCGCGCTCAGCGCGGGCGCGCTGGCCGCCCGCACCTCATGACCGGCCGCCCGCAGCGCCCAGGCCAGCGGCACCATCTGGTAGTAGTGGGTCGGCCATGCCCAGCTCGTGAACAGCACCCGCATGTGTCGCTCGCCCCTTCCGGTGCGTTGCTCTCGTCAGTCGCCGAGACCTGCCTGCCGGTGCGCCTCGGCCGCCGCGCGCACCAGGGACAACTGGCCCTCCAGCGTCGGCGCGTACGGCGAGATCCCGAGGGTGGTGACGCCCGCGGCGGCGAAGTCGGACATCCGGCGGGCGATCCGCGCGGGCGGCCCCAACAGCGAGGTGCTGTCGATGAATTCGACCGGCACGGCCGCGGCGGCACCGCGCGCGTCCCCGGCCGTGAACCGCTCCTGGACCTCGTCGGCGGCCTTCTCATGGCCCATCCGCACGGCCAGCCGGTAGTAGAAGTTGCTGTCCTTGTCGCCGAGGCTCATAAAGCGGGCGACATAGTGGCTGATGGCCTCGGCCGCGGACCGTACGTCCGAGCCGACCGCCATCGGGGCGGACACGAAGGCGTCGAAACCCTCCAGGTCAAGTCCCGCCCGCTGACGTCCCGTACGCAGCTCGATCAGCGCTTCCTCGGCGAGCTCGGGGGAGCAGAACACCCCCACCCAGCCGTCCGCGATCTCGCCGGTCAGCTGCAGGCTGCGCGGGCCGACCGCGGCCAGGTACACCGGCAGCCGCGGATGCGCGGGCTCGGTGGTGAGCCGGAACGCACCGCCGGTGCCGCCCGGCATCGGCAGCGCGAAGTGCTTGCCGGCGTAGGTGACTTCGTCCCGCGCCAGCGTGCGCCGCACGATCTCCACGTACTCCCTCGTGCGGGCGAGCGGCTTGGCGAACGGCGTGCCGTGCCAGCCCTCCGTCACATGGGAGTTGGAGATCCCCAGCCCGAGCCGGAACCGGCCACCGGACAGTCCGTCCAGCGTCGCCGCGGTCAGCGCCATGCTCACCGGAGTGCGCGCCGGGATCTGGATGACCGTGGAGAGCAGACCGATACGGCTGGTCCGCGCGGCCACCCAGCCCAGCACGGAGACCGCGTCCGAGCGGAACCCCTCGGGCGCCGCGGCGACGTCGAAGCCGAGCCGTTCGGCTTCCTGCGCCGTCTCCGCGCAGCCCTGGGGAACGAGATTGATCCCGAGTCGCATCGCGTGTCACTCGTCCTTGTGGGCGATGACGAGCGAGTCGGTGTTGCTCAGCACCTTGGACTCGGTGCGCGAGAAGCCGGCCGCGCGCATCCACGCGGCACAGTCGGCCGTGCTGTACTCCGAGCCGGTGTGGGTGACCAGCAGCATGTCCAGGCTGATCAGCAGATTGACCAGATCGGTCGGCTGGTCGGCGACCATGCGGTCGTACACCAGCAGCGCGCCACCGGGACGCACCGCCTGGTACGCCTTGGCGATCAGGCCCTGGCGCTCCTCGGCGTTCCAGTTGTGCAGGACGTGCCCCATGATCAGCACATCGCCCTCGGGCAGCTGGTCGACGAAGAAGTTGCCGCCGACGAAGCTGATGCGGTCCCTGGTGCCCAGCTTCTCCATGTGCTCGTCGAAGGCCCAGCCCATGTGCGGCAGATCGAAGACGGTCGCCTTCGGCTTCGGGTGCGCCTCGAGAAGCAGTGCGGACAGATTGCCGCGGGCGCCGCCGACGTCGACGAAGGTCTCGTACGCCGAGAAGTCGAAGGCGGCGGCGAGCCTCGGGGCGACCAGGCTGTTGAGCGAGTCCATCATGGTGAGGAACTGGCGCAGATGGTCGGGGTCGTCGCCCATCTGCCCGACGATGTCCCCCTCCTTGCCCTTGACCTGGGGCTCTCCGGTCTGCAGCGCCGCGGTGAGGTTCTCCCACGCCGGGTACAGCATCGAGTTGGCGCGCTCCAGGAACCCGCCCGCGTAGCTGCGCTTGTTGCGGTCGAGGAACTTGTCGGCGGCCGGGCTGTTGCGGTAGCGGCCGTCCTCCACCTCGACAAGACCCAGGGTGACCAGAGCGGCGATGAAGTCTTCCGAGCCGCGCGGGTGCAGGCCCGCCGACGAGGCCAGTTCGTCCTTGGTGGCGGGTCCGGCGGCGAGGGTGGAGAAGAGGTCCAGTTCAAGCGCGCTCAGCAGGATCTTGGCGGTGCAGAAGGCGGTGCCGATCCGGATCAGCGCCTCAGGGCTGGACGTGTCCGTGAGGGAAGCGTGAGTCGTCACAGACGAACTCCTTTCTCGGTTACCGGACGGGCGGGGTCGTGGCGTGCCCGGGCCATGTTTTGGCACCGGCCTCGAAGTCCTCTTGAGCGGGGATCGGCCGTGCCCCTCGCGCGGGCCGGAGCAGCCCTCGATCGGGCATTGAGCGGCGGCGGAGACCGTGGCGCTCAGGGCCTGTCGTTCGGGTCAGGCCGGATCAGTGAGCGGCGTCGGAAGCGCGTGCCACGGCACGCGAGCCCGGCAAGATCCGGAAGACAGGCCCTTCATCGTGCTCAAGGGACCTTGCGCTTGGAGGCAGACATCATGGCCGGCAATCCACCGTTCCGCGTGATCCTGCGGATGGAGATCCTCCCGGGCGTGCAGGAGGAGTTCGAGAAGGTGTGGTGGGAGGTTGCCTCGGTCATCGCCAGGCAGCCCGCCAACCGAGGGCAGACGCTGGTGCGCTCGGTCGAGGAGGAGCGCGTCTACTACGTCATCACCGACTGGCAGGACGAGCCCACCTTCCGCGCCTTCGAGCTCAGCGAGGCGCATGTGGAGCACCGGCGCAGGCTCCAGCCGTACCGCAGCGGCGGCCATATGACGGTGACGCAGACGGTGTACGACCTGCCGCCCGCGCCGCCCGTCGCCGAAGTGCCGGCACAGCGGACGACGGCCCCCGCCGCGGACCGGGTGGCGTTCATCGGCCTCGGCAACATGGGCGCCGGGATGGCGCACAGCCTCATCGACTCCGGCCGGGCGCTCACCGTCTTCAACCGCACCGTCGCCAAGACCACGCCGCTGGCCCAGGCGGGCGCCGCGGTTGCCGCGAGCGCGGCCGAAGCGGCGGCGGGAGCGTCCGTCGTCGTGCTCAGCCTGAGCGACGAACCGGCCGTCGAGGACGTGCTGTTCGGGCAGATCGTGCCCGTACTCGCCCCCGGCGCCGTCGTCATCGACACCTCCACCGTCTCCCCGGACTATGCGAAGGAGTCCGCCGCCAGGCTGTCGGCCGCCGGGCTGCGCCGGGTGGAGGCCTGTGTCGTCGGCAACCCCTTCCAGGCCCGCGAGGGCAAGCTGCGCGTATACACCAGCGGCGAGCAGGCGGACATCGACGAGGTCCGCCCGCTGCTCGACACCATCGGCAGCGAGGTCGTCCACCTGGGCGCGCCGGGCACCGCGGCCACCATCAAGCTCATCTTCAATCTGCTGCTGGGGGCCCAGGTCGCCTCGCTCGCCGAAGCCGTCGCCTACGGAGTGGAGGCGGGACTCGACCGGGACAGCCTCCTCGGTGCCATCGCCGGCAGCGGATTCAGCTCCATCGTGATGCGGTTCCGCGCCGAGCTGATGCGCAAGTCCAGCTACGAGCCCGCCTTCTTCCGCTCCACCCTGATGGAGAAGGACCTGCGCCTGGCCATCGATGACGCGGCTCTGGCCGGAGTGCGCCTGCCCGTACTCGACACGGTGCGGGAAAGCTTCGCCGCCGCGGTTGCCGCGGGCGACGGCGACAAGGACGCCTCCGTACTCATCGAGCACACCACCGCCGCCACCAAGGGGAAGGGGGGCCGGCCGTGACCGACGAGGATGAACGGCACCTGCGGCTGAGGGACATCGCCGAGGTCGCGGAGGCATCCGGTGAACTCGTCGGCGAGCTCCCTCTCCACGACGACGACCGGATGCTCGACCTGGTGTTCGTCTGGTTCCGTGCCTGCTTCCGCCCCGAACGCACCAGAGGCCGCGGCGGTATCTTCCACTACGAGGTCAACACCCCTTCAGGGGTGCGGCACCGCTATGTCACGGTCACCGACGGCCACTGCACATCGGCCCGCGACGCCGGCACTCCGAACGCGACCATCGGGGTGGACATGCAAGACCTCCTCGCCCTGGCCACCGGGGAGTTGAAGGGCACGGACGCCTTCATCAGCGGACGGCTGAAGATCTCCGGCGATGTCTTCTTCGCGATGAACTGGATCGAGTGGTTCGGATCCCGCAGCGCCCAGCCGACAGCCGAATAGCTTCGTTTAGCCGCCTTCGAGCCCCCTTGCAGGGACGGAGCGCAGCCTGACCGCAGTGCGGCACCTGCGACACCCATGGACAGCACGTCAACGCGCCTACCACGCCCGGCAATTGGAGGATTCGTGTCCCTTCGCCTGTTCACCTCGGAGTCAGTGACCGAGGGCCACCCCGACAAGATCGCTGACCAGATCAGCGACGCGGTCCTCGATGCGCTGCTGGCGCAGGACCCGAAGTCGCGCGTCGCCGTCGAAACGCTGATCACCACCGGCCAGGTCCACCTGGCCGGAGAGGTCACCACCAATGCGTACGCCGACATCCAGAGCCTGGTCAGGGAGACCGTGCTCAAGATCGGCTACGACTCGTCGGCGAAGGGATTCGACGGCGCCTCCTGCGGCGTCTCGGTCTCCATCGGTGCCCAGTCGCCCGACATCGCCCAGGGCGTCAACACCGCCTACGAGAAGCGCGTCGAGGGGTCCGCCGCAGGTGAAGGAGGTGACGAGCTGAGCGAGCAGGGCGCCGGCGACCAGGGCCTGATGTTCGGCTACGCCTCCGACGAGACGCCCGAGCTGATGCCCCTGCCGATCACGCTCGCCCACCGGCTCGCCAAGCGCCTCACCGAGGTCCGCAAGAACGGCACCGTCCCCTACCTGCGGCCCGACGGCAAGACCCAGGTCACCATCGAGTACGACGGCGACGCGGCCGTCCGTCTCGACACCGTGGTCGTCTCCTCGCAGCACGCGCCCGGCATCGACCTGGACTCGCTGCTGATCCCGGACATCCGCGACTGCGTCGTACGCCCCGTGCTCCAGGAGCTCATCGAGGACGGCGTGCAGCTGCGCACCGAGGGCTACCGGCTGCTGGTCAACCCGACCGGCCGGTTCGAGATCGGCGGCCCGGTCGGCGACGCCGGCCTGACCGGCCGCAAGATCATCATCGACACCTACGGCGGCATGTCCCGCCACGGCGGCGGCGCCTTCTCCGGCAAGGACCCGTCCAAGGTGGACCGCAGCGCCGCCTACGCGATGCGCTGGGTCGCCAAGAACGTGGTCGCCGCCGGTCTCGCACACCGCTGCGAGGTCCAGGTCGCCTACGCGATCGGCAAGGCGGACCCGGTCGGTCTCTTCGTGGAGACCTTCGGCACCGAGACCGTGCCCGTGCCGGACATCCAGCGGGCCATCGACCAGGTCTTCGACCTGCGTCCGGCGGCGATCATCCGCGACCTCGACCTGCTGCGTCCCATCTACGCCCAGACCGCCGCGTACGGCCACTTCGGCCGCGACCTCCCCGACTTCACCTGGGAGTCCACCGACCGCGCGGAGAAGCTGCGCCAGGCAGCCATCGCCGACTGAGCCCAACCGAGCCAACCGAGCCATACGAGCCAAGGAGCAGTGACCGTGCGCATAGCCGTAACTGGTTCGATCGCAACGGACCACCTGATGGTCTTTCCCGGCCGGTTCACCGAGCAGCTGATCGCCGGCAGCCTCGACAAGGTCTCGCTCTCCTTCCTCGTCGAAGAGCTGGACATCCGGCGCGGCGGCGTCGCCGCGAACATCGCCTTCGGCCTCGGACGGCTGGGCATCGGCCCCTATCTCGTCGGAGCGGTGGGCGCGGACTTCGCCGACTACCAGATCTGGCTCAAGGAGAACGGCGTCGACACCGACTCGGTGCACATCAGCGAGACGCTGCACACCGCGCGCTTCGTGTGCACGACCGACGCAGACAACAACCAGATCGGCTCCTTCTATCCCGGAGCCATGAGCGAAGCCCGCACCATCGAGCTGGCCCCGGTGCGGGAACGGGCCGGCGGTCTTGACCTGGTGGTGATCTCGCCGAATGACCCCGGCGCGATGATCCGCCACACCCGTGAGTGCAACAGCCTGGGACTGGCCTTCGCCGCCGACCCGTCCCAGCAACTCGCCTTCCTGCAACGTGACGATGTGCGCGAACTGCTCGCCCACCCCGCCTATCTGTTCACCAATGAGTACGAGAGCGTGCTCATCCAGGAGAAGACCGGCTGGACCGAACAGCAGATCCTGGGCCGGGTCGGCACCTGGGTCACCACCCGGGGCGCGGACGGCGTCCACATCGCACGCGCCGGGCTGCGGCCCGTCGAGGTGTCGGCGGTGCCGCCGAACGGCGCCCTTGAGCCGACCGGCGCCGGCGACGCCTTCCGGGCGGGCTTCCTCGCGGCGACCGCCTGGGGCCTGGGCCTTGAGAGCGCGGCCCATCTGGGCAGCGCACTGGCCACGACCGTGCTGGAGACCACGGGCCCGCAGCCGGCCGAGCTGAACGGCGGCGAGCTGCTGGCACGCATCAATGGCACCTACGGAGAAGAAGCCGCCGCCGAGCTGGCTCCGCACGTGGCGGCACTGGGATGAGCGGAACCCGTGCCGACGCCCTGCGCGAGGCCTTTGCCACCCGTGTGGTGGTGGCGGACGGGGCCATGGGCACCATGCTTCAGGCGCAGGATCCGTCGATGGAGGACTTCGAGGATCTCGAGGGCTGCAACGAGATACTGAATGTGACGCGTCCGGACATCGTGCGGGCGGTCCACGAGGCCTATTTCGAGGTCGGCGTGGACTGCGTCGAGACGAATACGTTCGGTGCGAATTTCGCGGCGCTGGGGGAGTACGACATCCCCGAGCGGGTGTACGAGCTGTCGGAGGCGGGCGCGCGGATCGCGCGTGAGGTCGCCGACGAGTTCACCGCGTCGACAGGTCAGCAGCGTTGGGTGCTGGGCTCGATGGGGCCCGGTACCAAGCTGCCGACCCTGGGCCACGCCCCGTACGTCACGCTGCGCGATGCCTATCAGCAGAACGCCGAGGGCATGATCGCGGGCGGCGCGGATGCGCTCCTGGTGGAGACGACGCAGGATCTGCTGCAGACCAAGGCAGCGATCCTGGGCGCCCGCCGGGCCCTGGACCGCACGGGAGTGAACCTTCCGCTGCTGTGCTCGGTGACGGTCGAGACGACCGGGACGATGCTGCTGGGCTCGGAGATCGGCGCGGCGCTGACCGCGCTGGAGCCGCTGGGCATCGACATGATCGGGCTGAACTGTGCGACCGGCCCGGCCGAAATGAATGAACACCTGCGCTACCTGGCCCGCCATGCGCGGACCAGGGTGTCGGCCATGCCCAACGCCGGCCTGCCGGTGCTGGGCAAGGACGGCGCCCACTACCCGCTCAGCCCCGCCGAACTGGCCGATGCCCATGAGGCGTTCGTACGCGAGCACGGTCTTTCGCTGGTCGGCGGCTGCTGCGGTACGACGCCGGAGCATCTGCGCCAGGTCGTGGAGCGCGTACGCGATCTGACGCCGACCGAGCGCGAGCCGCGTCCGGAGCCCGGTGCGGCGTCGCTGTATCAGACGGTGCCGTTCCGCCAGGACACGTCGTATCTCGCGATCGGTGAGCGGACGAACGCGAATGGATCGAAGAAGTTCCGTGAGGCCATGCTGGACGGCCGCTGGGACGACTGTGTGGAGATGGCCCGGGACCAGATCCGCGAGGGCGCGCACATGCTCGACCTGTGCGTCGACTACGTGGGGCGTGACGGCGTCGCCGACATGAAGGAACTCGCCGGGCGTTTCGCCACCGCGTCGACTCTGCCGATCGTGCTGGACTCCACCGAAGTCGACGTCATCCGGGCCGGGTTGGAGAAGCTCGGCGGCCGCGCGGTCATCAACTCCGTGAACTACGAGGACGGGGACGGTCCCGAGTCGCGGTTCGCGAAGGTGACCGCCCTGGCCCGTGAGCACGGCGCCGCGCTGATGGCGCTGACGATCGATGAGGAGGGCCAGGCCCGTACGGTCGAGAACAAGGTCGCCATCGCCGAGCGGATCATCGCGGACCTCACGGAGAACTGGGGAATCCACGAGTCGGACATCCTCATCGACACGTTGACGTTCACGATCTGCACGGGTCAGGAGGAGTCCCGCAAGGACGGCATCAACACCATTGAGGCCATACGTGAGTTGAAGCGGCGCCGCCCCGATGTGCAGACCACGCTGGGCCTGTCGAACATCTCCTTCGGTCTGAATCCGGCCGCCCGGATCGTATTGAACTCCGTGTTCCTGGACGAGTGTGTGAAGTCCGGTCTGGACTCGGCGATCGTGCACGCGTCCAAGATCCTGCCGATAGCCCGGCTGGAGGAAGCGCATGTCCAGGTCGCTCTCGATCTGATCCACGACCGGCGTGCCGAAGGCTATGACCCGCTCCAGAAGTTCCTCGAACTCTTCGAGGGCGTCGACACCAAGTCGATGAAGGCGGGCAAGGCGCAGGAACTGCTCGCCCTGCCGCTGGAGGAGCGCCTCAAGCGGCGCATCATCGACGGCGAGAAGAACGGCCTCGAAGGGGATCTGGACGAAGCCCTGGCCACACGTCCCGCTCTGGAGATCGTCAACGACACCCTGCTCGAGGGCATGAAGGTGGTCGGTGAGCTGTTCGGTTCGGGGCAGATGCAGCTTCCGTTCGTGCTGCAGTCGGCCGAGGTCATGAAGAACGCGGTGGCCTATCTGGAGCCGCACATGGAGAAGTCGACTGATTCATCGTCGGGTGGGTCGGGCAAGGGCACGATCGTGCTGGCCACGGTGCGTGGTGACGTTCATGACATCGGCAAGAACCTGGTCGACATCATCCTGTCCAACAATGGCTACAACGTGGTGAATCTGGGCATCAAGCAGCCGGTATCGGCGATCCTGGAGGCGGCCGAGGAGCACCGGGCCGATGTGATCGGGATGTCGGGTCTGCTGGTGAAGTCCACGGTGATCATGAAGGAGAACCTGGAGGAGCTCAACCAGCGCAAGATGGCCGCGGACTACCCGGTCATCCTGGGCGGTGCGGCGCTGACCCGGGCGTATGTCGAGCAGGACCTGCACGAGATCTACGAGGGCGAGGTCCGCTACGCCCGCGACGCCTTCGAGGGCCTGCGTCTGATGGATGCCCTGATCGCCGTGAAGCGCGGCGTTCCGGGGGCTGTCCTTCCCGAGCTCAAGCAGCGCCGGGTGGCCAGGCGTGAGACCCCCGTCCTTGAGGTCGCCGAGCCCGAGGGCGCGGCCCGTTCCGATGTGGCGATCGACAATCCGATTCCCGGGCCGCCGTTCTGGGGCACCCGGGTGATCAAGGGCATCCAGCTCAAGGAGTACGCGTCCTGGCTGGACGAGGGTGCGCTGTTCAAGGGCCAGTGGGGACTGAAGCAGACACGGGCCGGTGACGGCCCGACCTACGAGGAGCTGGTGGACAGGGAGGGACGGCCGCGGCTGCGCGGCTGGCTGGACCAGCTGCACACCCAGGGCCTGCTGGAAGCCGCCGTGGTCTACGGCTACTTCCCCTGCGTGTCCAAGGGCGACGACCTGATCCTGCTCAACGAGGACGGCTCCGAGCGCACCCGCTTCTCCTTCCCCCGCCAGCGCCGTGGCCGCCGCCTCTGCCTCGCCGACTTCTTCCGCCCCGAGGAGTCCGGCGAAACCGACGTGGTGGGTCTGCAGATCGTCACGGTCGGCAACCGCATAGGCGGGGCGACGGCCGAGCTGTTCGAGACCAACGCCTATCGCGACTATCTCGAACTGCACGGGCTCTCGGTGCAGTTGGCGGAGGCGCTGGCCGAGTACTGGCACGCCCGGGTGCGCGCCGAACTCGGCTTCGCCGGCGAGGACCCCACCGACATGGAGGACATGTTCGCGCTGAAGTACCGCGGTGCGCGGTTCTCGCTCGGTTACGGTGCGTGCCCGGATCTGGAGGATCGAGCCAAGATCGCGTCGCTCCTTGAACCCGAGCGGATCGGGGTCCAGCTGTCGGAGGAGTTCCAGCTCCACCCCGAGCAGTCCACCGACGCGATCGTCCTGCACCACCCCGAAGCCCAGTACTTCAACGCGGGAAGGGCCCGGCTGTGAGGACTCTGCGCGATGTGCTCGCGGCGGGGGAGCGGTCGTACTCCTTCGAGTTCTTCCCGCCCAAGACCGACGCCGGCGAAGAGCGCCTTTGGGACGCGATCCGCCGTATCGAATCCCTGTCGCCGGCCTTCGTCTCGGTGACGTACGGAGCGGGGGGATCCTCCCGGGACCGTACCGTCGCCGTGACGAAGAGGATCGCCGCACAGACCACTCTGCGCCCGGTCGCCCATCTGACGGCCGTCGGGCACTCGGTGGCCGAACTGCGGCACATCATCGGCCAGTACGCGGACGCCGGCATCCGCGACGTACTCGCCCTGCGCGGCGACCCGCCCGGCGATCCGCAGGGCGCCTGGGTGTCGCATCCGCAGGGACTGACGTACGCCATCGAACTCGTCGAACTCATCAGGGAACTGGGGGACTTCAGTGTCGGCGTCGCGGCCTTCCCCGAGCGCCACCCCCGCTCCCCGGACTGGGACAGCGACATCAGGCACTTCGCGGCCAAGTGCCGCGCGGGCGCCGACTACGCGATCACCCAGATGTTCTTCGACGTGGAGTACTACCTGCGGCTGCGCGATCGGGCCGCGGCGGCGGGGTGCGACACCCCGATCATCCCCGAGATCATGCCGGCCACCGACTACCGGCAGATCAGGCGCTTCGCCGAACTCAGCAACGCGGCCTTTCCGGACGACCTGGCCAGACGGCTGTTCGCCGCCCGGGACAAGCCGCAGGAAGCTCATCGGATCGGTGTCGACCATGCGATCGCGATGGCGGAGCGGCTGCTCGACGAAGGCGCTCCGGGACTGCACTACATCACCCTGAACCGATCGCCTGCGACGGTGGAGATACACCGGGGCGTCACGAAGACGAGGAGTACCCATGCCCTCTCAGTCCGCCACTGACTTCAAGGTGGCCGACCTTTCCCTCGCGGAGTTCGGTCGCAAGGAGATCACTCTCGCCGAGCATGAGATGCCCGGTCTGATGTCGATCCGCAAGGAGTACGCCGCCACCAAGCCGCTGGCCGGCGCCCGGATCACCGGTTCGCTGCACATGACCGTGCAGACGGCCGTGCTGATCGAGACCCTGGTCGCCCTGGGTGCCGAGGTGCGCTGGGTGTCCTGCAACATCTTCTCCACCCAGGACCACGCCGCCGCGGCGATTGCTGCAGCCGGGATCCCGGTCTTCGCCTGGAAGGGCGAGACGCTGGAGGAGTACTGGTGGTGCACGGAGCAGGCGCTGACCTGGCCGGGCCATCCCGGCCCGAACATGATCCTGGACGACGGCGGCGACGCCACACTCCTGGTGCACAAGGGCGTGGAGTTCGAGAAGGCGGGCAAGGTTCCCGACCCCTCCACGGCGGACAACGAGGAATTCCGTATCGTCCTCCAGCTGCTGAACCGCTCCACCATCAAGTGGTCCGAACTGGCCTCGGAGATCCGTGGTGTGACGGAGGAGACCACGACGGGTGTGCACCGGCTGTACGAGATGCACCGTGACGGCACGCTGCTGTTCCCGGCGATCAACGTGAACGACGCTGTCACCAAGTCGAAGTTCGACAACAAGTACGGCTGCCGCCACTCGCTGATCGACGGCATCAACCGTGCCACCGACGTGCTGATCGGTGGCAAGACCGCCGTCGTCTGCGGCTACGGCGATGTGGGCAAGGGCTGCGCGGAGTCCCTGCGCGGCCAGGGCGCACGGGTGATCGTCACCGAGATCGACCCGATCTGCGCGCTGCAGGCGGCGATGGACGGCTACCAGGTCACCACGCTCGACGAGATCGTCGACAAGGCCGACATCTTCGTCACGACCACCGGCAACAAGGACATCATCATGGCCGCGGACATGGCCAAGATGAAGCACCAGGCGATCGTGGGCAACATCGGCCACTTCGACAATGAGATCGACATGGCCGGCCTGGCGCAGATCCCGGGCATCGTCAAGGACGAGGTCAAGCCGCAGGTGCACACCTGGACCTTCCCCGACGGCAAGGTCCTGATCGTGCTCTCCGAGGGCCGTCTGCTGAACCTGGGCAACGCGACCGGTCACCCCTCGTTCGTGATGTCGAACAGCTTCGCGGACCAGACGCTGGCCCAGATCGAGCTGTTCACCAAGCCCGAGGAGTACCCGACCGACGTCTATGTGCTGCCCAAGCACCTGGACGAGAAGGTCGCCCGGCTCCACCTCGACTCGCTCGGCGTGAAGCTGACGACCCTGCGCCCGGAGCAGGCCTCCTACATCGGCGTCGAGGTCGAGGGCCCGTACAAGTCCGACCACTACCGCTACTGACCGGTGTCCCCGATCAGCAGCTGATCAACCCCCAAGACCAGGCCCCCGCCTATCCCCCGGGCGGGGGCCTGACCTTTCCCCGTTCGCGTTCCGCCCGACTCAGCGCATCGAATCGATTGCCCATTCCGCCACGAGGGCCAGCGCGACACAGACACCCAGCACCGCGGTGGCCACCCGAGTGCGCCCCTGCCGGCTGAGGACCAGCGCGCTGCCGGAGAGGATCAGCGCGAAGCCGTAGAAGCCCATGGTCAGCACCGAGTGGGTGCTGCCGAGCCGCAGTACGAGAGTGACCCCTACGGCGATCATGATGACCGCGGAGAGAGCAATCCGTACGTGGCGTGCCTGACGTGGTGTGAGCCCCTGCCGCTCAGGGCTCGAATTGGCTTCTGACATGCTCGGAAGACTAGCCGCCCGGTCCTCGTGGAGGGTGCTCGGGCTGAACCCCGGCCAGCTCACGCGCCGCGCGCACTGCCGACGCCCGCCGGCCACAGGGGAGTGGTTCCGGTGAGCTGGCAGGCCATCAGATAGAGCGGTATCGGCGCTGTGTAGGGGCTGGTGTCGTCGGGCCGGCGGATCAGCCGGGGCCTGGTCGCCGGTACGTGCGCCCCGCGGGCGTAGTGCGACGGCAGCGGCCAGGTCAGCTCCTGGTCGGAGCCCGCGGGCACGATCCACCACCACCAGTCGGCGTCGGCGAAGACGCAGCCGTTGCGCGGCAGCAGCCCGAGCAGCCGGATGCCGAATCGTGCGGGCACGCCCACGGCGTCGCAGCCCAGATCGGCCGACAGCGGGGGCGGGAGGGCGAGCCGGGTCATCCGGGTCTCGCTGTCGTGGCGGCCGCTCCGTGCGAGGAACACCGCCAGGTGCTTCAGCACGGCCTCTCCGGCCCGTAGGGAAAGCCCGCTCGAAATCCCGCTCCGTACACAGCGTCCGAGCGCTGCAGCTCCGCCCAGACGATGCGGCCCGAGCCCTGCTTCGCGTGGTGCGCGCCCCAGGCGCTGCTCACCGCCTCGACCAGCAGCAGCCCGCGACCGCGTTCCTCCTCGATGCCGTGGCACACATGAGGTTCCGCGGGCGAGGAGCCCTGGTCCTGCACGGTGATGCGCAAGTGCTCGGCGCCGTTGAGGAGTTCGCAGGCCACCAGGTGGCCGTCGGTGTGTACAACTGCGTTGGTGACCAGCTCGGAGACGACGAGCATCGCCGTGTCGTGCAGATCCCCGCCTATGCGCCAGCAGCGGAGCCGCTCGCGCACGAGCGTTCTGGCTCGGGCGACGAATTCGGCGCGCGCAGGCAACTCGAAGCCATACCGGTGGTGGTCGGCCCCCGAGCATGGGTCCACGAGCTGGGCAGTGAGCGCGTCACGGTTCACAACGACACTGTCCCGCCGCAATGGACACCTTGGCAAGGGTCACTCTGAAAAATCCAGAGTGGTCGTATTCATTGAGGCAGGCGCGTGGCACACTGCTCGCAACAGCACGTGGGGAGGTCTCGAAGTGAGTGAACCGCGGTCCGCCCCCACCGTGGGTCAAGTAGTTCTGGGTAAGCGCTTGCAGGATCTGCGGGAGCGAGCCGGACTCAGACGCGAAGAAGCGGCACGGGTGCTTCGCGTGGCCGCAGGCACCATCCGCCGGATGGAAACCGCCGAGGTTGCGCTGAAGATCCCTTATGTTCAGCTGCTGCTGAATGCGTACGGGATCGCCGACGAGGAGGCCCGCGGTTTTATCGAGCTGGCTGAAGAGGCCAATAAGCCCGGCTGGTGGCAGCGCTTTCACGACGTCCTGCCGGGCTGGTTCAGCATGTACGTCAGCCTGGAGGGCGCGGCCGGCCTCATCCGTGCGTATGAGCCGCACTTTGTGCCAGGTCTGCTGCAGACCGAGGACTACGCCCGGGCGATCATGCTCGGCGGAGCCGTCGGACAGACCGATCCGGCCGACATCGACCGCCATGTGGCGCTGCGGATGGAACGCCAGGCCCTGCTCACCAGCCCCGACGCACCCAAGTTCTGGGTGATCATGGACGAGACGGTCTTCCGCCGGCCCGTCGGCGGCCCGGGCGTCATGCGAGCACAGATCGACAAACTGCTCGAAGGCGCGCAGCTGCCCCATGTCACCCTGCAGATCGCGGAGTTCGCGACCGGACACCACCCCGGCACCTATGGGCCGTTCGTGCTGTTCCGGTTCGCCGTCCCCGAACTCCCGGACATGGTCTACAGCGAGTATCTGACCGGCGCCGTCTATCTCGACGCGCGTCCCGAGGTCGCCTCGCATCTGGAGGTTCTGGACCGCATGGCGGCTCAGGCCGCGACTGCACAACGCACGAAGGAGATCCTCAAAGGTCTCCGCAAGGAGCTGTGAATGGACCACATCTACAACGGCATGCCGGCCGCCGAACTGGGCGACGAGGGCTGGCGCAAGCCGTGGAGCGGCGGCAACGGCGGAAACTGCTTCGAGACCATGAAGCTTGCCGACGGCCGGATCGCCGTACGTCAGTCCGCGGACCCGGACGGCCCCGCGCTGATCTACACCCCCAACGAGATCGCGGCGTTCATCGAGGGGGCCAAGTCCGGGCAGGCGGACTTCCTGCTGCCCGAGGGTTCGGCGGACGCGGCCTGATCCCGCGCCCGGCCGGGCGCGGGATGCAGACCGCGAGCGGCGATCCGGTTCCGGCGGGCCGTGGTCAGCCCGTCGCGGCCGGCGCCGGGAGCAGCGTCGCCAGGAAGGACTTCGGCGCCGAGACATTGCCGGCCGAGTCGATCGTCCGGTACTCGATCGTGTGGGTCCCGAAGTCGGGTGAGGCGTCGTCCCACGGCACCGCGCGCGTCCTGCCGAGCTTGCCGTAGACGAGGTTGTCGATGAGCGTGCCGCCGGGGGTGAAGCGGAACGGTGCGTCCGCGTCGGTCGGCCAGCCGTAGTACGTCTGCCAGCCGTCGCCGTCGACCCGGAACTGCGAGACCACGGAGCCGCCCTGGTCGTCGCGTGCCGTCAGCTTCATCGTGAACGGCCCGTCGTAGACGTACTCCACCGGCCTGCCCGGCCGTTCCACCGTGCGCAGCGGCTTCGACAGCGCGTACGCACCTGTTGCCGGTGTCGCGTCGACCGTCCAGGTCAGCGTGGGCCCGGAGCCCGCGATCCGGGCCGCAAGGGTGTGGGCGCCGGGACGCAGCCGCAGCGCGCCCAGATCGAGATCGCGGTCGTTACCGGGGTTCGCCACCGGCCGTCCGTCGAGCGTCCAGCGGACCGCCAGGGTCCGGTCGACGGGGTGGGTGGTGTCGGCGTACACGACCGACGCCGCGCCCAGCGGGGCCTTGGTGTCGGTGTGACTGGTGAACGCGGCCCGGACCGGCTCCCGAGGGGTCCTGAGGGCCGTGTCCACACTCCAGGAGACGGTCCGCGTCAGTGCGGCCGACGCACGGATGGCGGGGTCACGCACGAACGGCGTGGGATCGGTGATGGTCGCCGTCAGCGAGTGCGTGCCGGGGGAGAGTTGGAGCCGGCGCAGATCCAGCGTGCGGGCGCCGTCGGCGACGCGCAGCGGACGGCCGTCGAGCCGCCATGCGAGATCGAGCTCTCCGCCCACCGGATGCAGGGTGTCCACCCACACGGTGCGGTCGTCGCCGATGGCCGCGGTGTTGGGGGTGTGGTCCTGTACGAGATTCACCTTGGCGGAGATCTTCTGGACCATGACCTCGCGCCCGACCTGGTCGAAGGCGTAGCCGAGGGTCTTCATGATCGAGTGCTTGCTGGGCCGCCAGACACCCTTGGTGCTGTACATCCCGCCCTCGAAGCGGCCGATGACCCCGCCCGACTCGCTCTTCTCACCCAGCCAGCGCCACCACTTGGCCCGCTGCTGCTTCATCTGCTCCTCGGTGAGCAGGGTGTGGTGGACGGAGGAGGGCTCTCCCTCCTCGTACGCGCCTCCTGGGACGCCGCGCGCGTAGTAGTCGTACTCGTCCTGGAGTTTGCCCAGCGAGTGGCCGATCTCGTGCGGAGTGATCAGCGAGGAGAGCGCATTGCCGCCGGACGCCGTGGCGAAGGTGCCGCCCGCGCCGCCGTACGTGTCGCTGTTGGCCAGCGCCACGATCTGCCGGTTGGCGCTCGTGGAGCCGGGGACGAGATCGGCGAGAGCGGTCGCCGAGGTGCTGTCGACGGTGAGCAGCCGCTGCACGCTGTTCGCCTCGCAGCCGCCCCAGAAGCCCATGCCCAGGGCGGTGTCACGGCGGGGTGAATCCAGTCCCGGGTCGCAGTCCACGCCGGACTCGGCCGAAGGGACCTCCACCGCCCAGACGTTGACGTAGGAACGGTACGAGGCGAAGGGTTCGGTGGACCAGAGCACATTGAGATGCTTGTCGACGTCGGCGCGGAAGGCCGGCATCTCCTCGGCGGTGTAGCCGTCGCCGAGGACGATGATGTTGAAGCGTTTGTCGGCGGGTCCTGTGGTCTGGACGGGCACCACCTTGGCGGCCTCGGTGACGGAGGTGTCGGCCGCAGCCGCGGGGGTGGCGGCCAGCAGGCCGGTGGTGAGCAGCGCGCCCGCGGTGGCGAGCGCGGCTGCTCTACGTAAGCGTATGCCGGGTGTGGTCATGGGCACGGAGCGTAGGGCGGTGCCCAATGGGCCGTAAAGACAGCCGAGTTGGCCATGAGGTTCCCGGCGGACGGCTTGGGAGACACCGAGCACAACTTGCTTGACCACGTACCGGAAGGCGTGGTGGTGTGGTGATCTCCACGACCTCGGGGACGAGGTCTGGCACACCATGCCCCGCCGACCACGGGGAATACTTCAAAGGGGGAAACTCATGCGTCTCAACGCATCCCGCACCGTCAAGGCAGCGTTAGTCACTGCCGTCGCCACATCGGCTCTGGTAATCCCGACGGCCGGTTCTGCGACCGCCGCGACCCCTTCGGCCGCTGGGGTCGCCGCCGACAGCATCGACGCCACGTGCCGGAGCCACAGCCGCAATTACGTCGTTCGGACGTACTACCGCGGGCCCGGCAAGTACACACTGCGCTGCGGCACCGCGACGTGGGGCTGGAAGCACATCAAGGCGCGTCATGGCTGGGACCGTACGATGGACAGGAAGATAAGCGCTGCCATCTGGTCCGGGAAGCCCAACGGTCGCGGCGGCTTCTCCACCTACACCAACCAGTGCCCCAGCGTCGAGAAGTTCCGCACCATCATCGGCACCCCCGCTGCGAGGAATGACCTCCTCACCGCGTACAAGGTCAACACTGTCGCCGCCGCAAAGTGTTAGTCGCCGTGCACGGGGACTTGTGCCCCACTGGATGAGGTGAAAGGGCGGGTGGAGTGCATGCCGGCACAGACACCGGCTGAGCGTGCTTTGGCTCGCTCATACACCACAGGTGACGGGCAGATCACATTCGACATCTCAGATCTGTCGGTCGATCATCACTCGGACCGTAGCGTGACATTGACATACCGGTTCACTGCGGTGCGTCAAGGTCACCGGGACGAGCGTTGGGTGTTCACTCTGCCGTGGGACGACAAGTCCATGGTGGATGTTTTTGCCTCCCCCGCCCCCGACCCTGACCGACTCGGGCAACTCGTGTATCTGGTCCACACCCTGTTGGAAGAGTGGTGGGACACCAAGGAGCACAATCGGCAGTCGGCGAAGATGGGGCGCCAGTTGCCCTGACTCGGCGGTTGGTCAGTAGCTCAGGAGCGCCCGATGTGACTGCCGAGCCCGCTCGTCGCGCTCCTGGGCTGCCGGACCTGACCGCGGCGCAGTACGCAGCCGGCGAGCGCCACGATGGCTGCGACCGCGTACACCGTGGTGCCCAGCCCGTCCGGCTTGACGCCCATGTACACGCCGACGTACTTCGCGGCTCCCGCGACCGCGACCGCCAGCCACTCCCACCGCCCGTCGAGCGCCACCAGGGCGACCAGCAGCAGGGCGTACCAGGAGTAGCCCGGGGTCAGCAGCAGGAATGCCGTACCGGTCACCAACAGCGCGCCGTTCCACGGGCGTTCGGGATCGCCGCGCCACATGACGTGGACGGTGACGGCCAGCAGGACGAGGACCGCGGCACCCGGCGCCAAGCCGTCCGGGAGCACCAGCCGCAGCAGCGCGAAGCGGTTGCTGGCCGAGGGGTCGTCGTAACCCTCCTCCTCCATATAGCCACCGAGGAAACCGAGGACCGAGCTGTCGGAGGCGAGGACGTACGGCAGATAGCTCAGCGCCACCACGGCTGCCGCGGGCAGCAGCACGGCCGCGGCATCGCGCACCCGCCGCACGCCGGACAGCGCGCCCGGCAGCACCACGGCGGGCAGCAGCTTGGTGACGATCGCCGCGCCGAGCAGTGCCCCGCCCGCGATGCGACGGCGCCGCACCAGTACAGCCAGGCCCACGACCGCAAGCAGCGCGCCGAGTACATCGGCGTGCGCGTTGTTCACGGCCTCGATGGGCACGAGCGGACACCACGCCCAGTACGCCGCACGGCGCGGATCGCCGCGTCTGCGCAGGACGAGCAGCAGCGCCGCGGTGGTGGCGAGGGACAGCAGCGCGCCGCCCGTCTGCAGCGCCTTGTGCCGCACGCCGTCCGGCGAGAGTTCGTGGACGAGCAGAAAGTACCCCTCCGCCACCGGCGGGTAGATGGTGTGCACCTGCGGCCGGTTGATCCGGGTGCAGTGCGCCTCGCCCGCGGGGCCGGGGACGGGCGCCCGGTCCGGACCCGTGCAGCCTGTCCCGGTGGGGAACAGCCAGCCGTCGCGCAGCCCGGCGAGCGCCGGATCGGCGGGGGCGTGGTCGTACGGCGAGATCCCGGCCGCCTGCACCCTGCCGTCCCAGGCGTAGCGGTACGAGTCGGTGCTGGTGCGCGGGGGAGCGAGCAGCCCGGTCGCGGCGACGGCGACACTGCCCGCGACGATCAGGACCACGGCGTGCCGCACCGGGGCCTTGCGCACGGCGAGGGCGGCCGCCGCGAACAGCGCCCAGCAGGCGGCGTACCACCAGGTGAGCCCGGTGGGATCGGTGAAGTAGCCGTCCTTGCAGATGGTCAGGGCGAGTACGGCGGTGAGGCCCGCCAGCAGGGCTCCGGCGGCGAGGGTACGCGGGTTGATCACATGCCCAGCGTGGCAGCCGGAGCCGGGACGGGACGCGCGCCGCCCGCTGACGTCCGCATTCCGTAAGGTGTCACAACCGTCCGCGGGGGCCCTTGCGGAGGTCTGATGGAGACATGAAGCTCCGACCGCCGCGATCGATCCGAGTGCCCAAGGCAATGAGAGTGCCCCGGCCGCCTCGACTGCCCCGGCTGCCTCGACTGCCCGCCCTCGCCCCGCCCACATTCTCGGGCAGGCTGCACGACGCCCGCACGGCCACCTCGCTCGGCCGCTGGCTGGGCGCAGCGATCGCCGTCTGCTTCGTCACCGGCCTGACCAGCCACTATCTGCAGCACCCGCCGGGCTGGCTGGCGGACGTACTGCCGAGCCGTCCCACGTGGGGCTACCGGCTGACGCAGGGCCTGCATGTGGCGAGCGGGATCGCGGCGATCCCGCTGCTGCTCGCGAAGCTGTGGACGGTCTATCCCCGGCTCTTCTTGTGGCCGCCGATGCGGTCCGTGCGGCATGCGCTGGAGCGGCTCTCCGTGGCGGTGCTCGTCGCCGCAGCCGTCTTCCAGCTCTTCAGCGGCCTGCTCAACACCGTGCAGTGGTACCCGTGGCCGTTCTCCTTCGTGCCGGTGCACTTCGCCGTCGCCTGGCTGCTCGTCGGCGCGGTCGTCCTGCACATCGCGGTCAAGTACCCCGAGATCAGGGCGCATTGGAGCAGACGCTCGCCCGGCACGCTCGAACTCCCGGCGGCCGACGGTCCGGACAGGCGCTCCCTGCTCACCGGCGTCGCGGCCGCGGTCGGCGCGGTCACGTTGACGACCGTCGGCCAGTCGTTCACCCCGTTGAAGCGCTTCGACCTGCTCGCGCCCCGCCACCCCGACCACGGACCGCAGCAACTGCCCGTGAACCGCACGGCGGCCGCCGCGGGCCTTGCGGGCGTGAGCACCGTCCACTGGCGGCTGACGGTGCTCGGCAAAGACTCGTACCAACTCACCCTCGACGAGCTCACCGCGCTGCCCCAGCACACGGTGACCCTGCCGATCGCCTGCGTGGAGGGCTGGAGCAAGTCGGCAGACTGGACCGGCGTACGCGTACGGGACCTGCTGGAGCGGGCCGGAGCGCGCCCCGGATCGGCGGTACGGGTGGTGTCGCTGGAGAAGCGTGGTGCGTACCGCGTGATGGAGATGGGCAGCGACTACGCCGGCGATCCCCTCACCCTGCTCGCCCTGCGCCTCAACGGCCAGGTGCTCTCGCTGGACCACGGCTTCCCGGCGCGCATCATCGCCCCGAACCGCCCTGGCGTGCTGCAGACCAAATGGGTCACCAGGATGGAGGTCATGTGATGCGGATGGTGACGGGCGCACTGGGCATCGTCCTCATGGCCGTCGGCGCGACGTTGCTGGCGACCGGTGGCCAGATCAAGGACGTGGCGCTGTGGCTGGCGGGCGCGATCGTCCTGAACGACGGGATCATCGCGCCGCTGGTGCTCGGCATCGGCCTGCTGCTCGCCGCCGTCCCCGCCAGGGGCACGGTGCGCGGCGCGCTGGTGGTGGCCGGGTGTCTGACGATGGTCGCCCTGCCGGTGCTGCTGCGGCCCGGGCGGCCGACGAACCCGTCGGCGCTGCCGCTGGACTACCTGCGCAACTGGCTGCTCGTCCTGGCGGCCGTGGCGGTGCTCACCGCCGTACTGCTTCTCGCGCGGCGGCTGTTGCGCAGAGTGCCGCGCCGCTGAACTTTTGGCGAACGGCTCGGCGGGGAGGTCGATCTCCGCCGGGCCGCGGGCATAGTGGCAGATGAGTGCCCGTTTCCGGCGGACAGTCGGGCAGGTCGGGCAGGCGGGTCGAGCACGGGGGACGCGGCCATGGTCAGATTCGTCCACAAGCAGTTGGCGTACGCCTCGGTGTGCGTCGTGACCGGGCTGATCGCGCTGGCGGTGGGCATCGCCGTGAACGGCCCCGTCAGACTTCCGGGCTGGTGGTTTCCCCTCGCGATGCTGGGGTGGGGGATCGTGTGGGGCCTGCTCTCCACGACCAGGCTGCTGAAGGAAGGCGACCTTCCGCTGTTCCGCGCGGCCGTCCCGATCGCGGATTCCGCCACCGTGCTGTCCGCTCCGGCACAGAGCCGGCGGACGCTGCTGAAGTTCTACGGCACGATGTTCGGCTTCTGGATCGTGGTGGCCACGGTGCTCGCCGCGTTCGAACCGCTGGCCGCGGTCTTCAACCTCTTCTGGGCCGTCGACCCGCTGATGCGGGCCGAACGGGCGGCGCGGTGGGAGCGGCGGCGCGGGGTGCTGCTGTGGCAGGGCGACGTCGACCAGGAGGCGCAGCCGGTACCGGCCGGTCAGCCGCCCGTCTTCACCACGCCGCGGCGGCGCGCCCCGAACACCTTCTGGGCACGTGTTGGGAATCAGGCCCGGCGCAGCGCCACGAAGGTGCGTCCGGCCACCGTCCAGCGCTCGGCCTCCGGGACCTCCCAGCCCGTGGATCGCGCGTAGTCGAGCAGCGCGGGAGTGCCGACGCGGGCCCAGGGGAAGGCCGAGCCCTGCGCACGTCCGCCGTCGAAGACGCGCACCTGCACGCGTTCGTCCACGTCGAGCGGAGCCGTCTCGGCGAGCAGCAGACCGTCCTCGGCGACCAGGTGTCCTACGCGGGCAAGCAGGGCGTGCGGGTCCCCGCCGATGCCTATGTTGCCGTCGATGAGCAGAGCGGTGCCCCAACTTCCCTCACGGGGAAGCGGATCGAAGACCGAACGGTGCAGCGCGCTGCCGCCCGTGCGCAGGGTGCGGGCCACCGCTTCGGGGCTCACATCGATGCCGAGCGTCGGCCTGCCCAGCGCGGCGAGCGCGGCGACCAGCCTGCCGGGACCGCAGCCGATGTCGAGCACCGCGCCCCGGCAGCGCCCGAGCACGGTCAGGTCCGCGGCGTCCGGCGCGGCACACCAGCGCTCGACCTCCAGGGGCAGCAGCCAGCCGTCGCCGCGGCGCAGAAACAGCGGGCCACGGCCGGTGCGCAGTGCGTCGGTGTACGGATCTGCCTGCCAGGCGGGCGCGGTCATCGCACCCCTGTCCCGGCGAGCGCGGCCAGCGCCACGGCGAACCTGGTGCCCGGCGCCTCGGCCGCGACCAGGCGGGCGTCCGCCGCGGTGTCGACATCACGCAGGAGCGGCAGATCGCGCACGGTCAGCCCGGCCCGGTCCAGCCGGTGCCGCTGTACGGCCCCGGTCTCGGGCACGGACATCGGCACTCCCCGCAACAGCCCGGGATCGGGCTCGGCCATCCCGAGCGCCCAGAACCCGCCGTCGACGGCCGGTCCGAAGGAGGCCTCTCCCGGAGCCAACTCCAGGCCTCTGGTGAGGAGTTCAGCGGTGATCTGCGGAGTGTCCATCCCGACCAGCAGCGTCGGCCCCGTACAGAGCCCGAAGGCATGGGCCAGCCGCGCATCGAGCTCTCCGGCACACTGCGGCACGACCTCGAACCCGCCCGGCAGCCAGTCGCCGGGCACACCGTCGAGCACAAGAACCCGGCGCCGTACGGGAGTGTCGAGCACGACGTCCAGGGTGTCCCGGAGCGCGGCCTCGGCGAGCCGGGCGGCCTCCGCGGGCGAGTAGGCGGGACAGAGCCGTGTCTTGACCCGCCCGGCGACGGGTGCCTTGGCGATGACGACCAGCGTGCCGGGGTCGTGTCGCGCCGTCATCGCACCCCACCCGCAACCGCGCTCATCGGCTGTTCCGACAGCACCGTCCGCATGTCCCTGACCGCCTGCCAGGTGCCCCGCCATGTGCCCGTCACCTTCGACCTTCCCGATCTCGGCAGATACGGGACGTCCACCTCGGTCACCCGCCAGTCCGCGTCCGCCGCGCGGACCACCATCTGGAGCGGGTAGCCGCTGCGCCGGTCCGTCAGGTCCAGGGCCAGCAGGTCCTCGCGGCGCGCCGCACGCAGCGGTCCCAGGTCGCGCAGCCGCAGGCCCGTGCGCCGGCGCAGCATCCGCGCCAGCGCCAGATTCCCCGCGCGGGCGTGCGGCGGCCAGGCGCCCCGGCCCTGCGGGCGCCGCCGTCCCAGTACCAAGTCGCTGTCACCGTCCGCCAGTTGGCGTACGAATCCGGTGAGCAGTCCCGGGTCCAGCGAGGCGTCACAGTCGCAGAAGCACACATACTCCGCCTCCGCGGCGAGCAGCCCCGCATGGCAGGCCGCCCCGAAGCCGCGCCGCTCCTCGTGCACCACGCTCGCGCCAAGTGCGCGGGCGATCACGGCCGAGCCGTCCGTCGAGCCGTTGTCCACGACGATCGCGCGCCAGCCCGGCGGGATCCGCTCCAGCACCCACGGCAGCGCCTCGGCCTCGTCCAGACAGGGCAGAACCACATCCACCCTCATGACGCCGCACCCCGCAGCTCGCTCGCCGCGAACTGGGCCATGCCCTCGGTGAAGCCGACCCGGGCCTTCCAGCCCAGCTCCGCCCGCAGCCGCTGCGAATCCGCGGTGATGTGCCGGACATCGCCGAGCCGGAATTCCCCGGTGACCACCGGCGCCGGACCGCCGTGGGCCGAGGCGAGCGCGTCCGCCATCTCGCCGACGGTGTGCGGTGTCCCGCTGCCCGTGTTGTACGCGGTGAGCACGCCCGGCTCGCGGCCGCGCACCGCTTCCAGCGCGAGCGCGTTCGCGTCCGCGACATCCCGTACGTGCACGAAGTCCCGCCGCTGCCGCCCGTCCTCGAAGACCCGCGGTGGCTCGCCCCGTTGCAGCGCGGAACGGAAGAAGGAGGCGACACCCGCGTACGGGGTGTCGCGGGGCATCCCCGGCCCGTACACATTGTGGTAGCGCAGGGCCACCGCCCGGCCGCCCGTCGCCCTGGCCCACGCCGCGGCCAGGTGCTCCTGGGCAAGTTTCGTCGTCGCGTACACATTGCGCGGGTCCATCGGCGCGTCCTCGCCCACCATGCCCGGCGCCAACTCCGCGCCGCACTCGGGGCACAGCGGCTCGAAGCGTCCGGACGCCAGGTCGGCGGCGGCGCGCGGGCCCGGCCGCACCCGGCCGTGCAGCCGGCAGTCGTAGCGGCCCTCGCCGTAGACGACCATGGAACCGGCGAGCACCAGATCGGGGACGCCCGCCTCGGCCATCGCTGCAAGGAGCACCGCCGTGCCCAGGTCGTTGCAGCCGACGTACTCGGGTGCGTCCGCAAAGCCCTTGCCGAGCCCGACCATCGCGGCCTGATGGCAGACCGCGTCCACACCGCGCACCGCCCGGGCCAGCAGCGTCCGGTCCCGTACGTCCCCGAGGATCCATTCGGCGTCCGGCAGCGGCGGGGGTTCCGGATGGGCCGCCGGGAGCAGGGCGTCGAGCACGACCGGGTCATGGCCGCGGGCGGCGAGCGCCGTGACGACCTGCGAGCCGATGAAGCCCGCGCCTCCTGTGACAAGTACACGCATACCCGCGACGCTACGACCCGGAACCCCGCTGATCGCGGTCGCACGCCGTGCCGTCACAGGTCCGTAAGGACTTCTCCGCGCCGGTCCGGAAGGACGTCTCCACCTCAGGCTGGACGCCGACACCACCTGGGCGAAGGAGACCGTGCCGCGGATCCACAAGCAGCCGCAGATCGACGAGATCCAGGTGGGTTTCGCCTATCCGCGCAGCCACAGCCGCCACTGAGGGCTACGCCACGAAGAGATCAGCCCAGTGGGTGACCCCACCGGTGTGGACGTGTATGCCGCACCGGGCCGACAGGGCGGCGACTATGGCGATTCCCCGGCCGTGCTCGTCCGGGTCGGCCGACTGCCTGACCGGGAGGGCGCGTCCCGCGTCGGTGACTTCGACGCGCAGGGCTCTGCGTTCGTCGACGTGGACCCACGACAACCGCAGCGTTGCCGGTGGCAGGGCATGGAGGAGCGCATTGGTCAGCAGCTCAGAGACCACCAGGAGCGCATCCATGGTGACGTCCGGGGCAAGGCCCCACTCGGCGAGCACCGCGCGGACACGTCCGCGTACGACCGAGACAGCCCTCGGGGAATGCGGCACGGGAGAGACATGATCGACTGCCTCGCGAGCCACTGTATTGAGCTGAGCCGTCATGTACCCCTCCTCGGCCAGTGCTGTCGGCGGGATGCCGACCTCAACGCACGCTAGAGAGTGATACGAGCCCGGTCAATGAACAGCGGTCGGCATTATCGAACGTGAGCCCTGGATCCTGAGAAATTACGGCATTATTCGGCACCAAGACCGGTAAAGACGGACTTAGAATCGCCTTATGGCCGGCCCAGTCCAGTCCATCGAACGGGCGGCGGCAATCCTGCGCCTGCTCGCCGGCGGCCCTCGTCGGCTCGGACTGAGCGAGGTGGCCGCGTCGCTCGGGCTCGCGAAGGGCACCGCCCACGGCATTCTGCGCACCCTGCAGCACGTGGATTTCGTAGAGCAGGACGCGGCGACGGGAAAGTACCAGCTCGGGGCGGCGCTGCTCCACCTCGGCACCAGTTACCTCGACGTCAACGAGCTGCGGTCGCGCTCCATCAACTGGGCCGACGCTCTGGCCGCCCGCAGTGGGGAGGCAGTCCGCCTGGGCACACCCCTGGAAGGCAGGGTGCTCATCGTCCACCACGTCTTCCGGCCGGACGACACGCTCCAGACCCTGGACGTGGGCGCGCTGCTGCCGCTGCACGCCTCCTCGCTCGGCAAGGTCCTGCTGGCCTTCGGCACCGCGACCGTGGAGTCGGCGCTGGACGCCGGACTGGAGGCGTACACCCGGCACACCCTGGTCGACCCGGAGGAGCTCACCCCAGCACTCGCCGAGATCCGGGAGGACGGATGGGCAGCCGAGGTCCAGGAGATGAGCATGGGTGAGGCCGGCGTCGCCGCGCCCATCCGGGGGCACGGCGGCCTCGTGGTGGGAGCCATGGGCGTATCCGGCCCGGTCGAGCGGATCTGCGATGCCAAGGGCAGGCCTCAGCCGGCCCTGATCACCCTGCTCCGTGAGGCCGCACGGGCGATCTCCAGAGACCTGGGGGCGGCCCGCTGGTAAGTCCCACCACCACATCGTGGACGCATCGGAAGGCGGTCCGGATCATGGTTGAACGGTATGTGATGTCCATAGACCAGGGCACCACCTCCACCCGTTGCATCCTGTTCGACCACCGTGGGCGATTGGTGTCGGTGGCCCAGCGCGAGCACCAGCAGTATTTCCCGAGGCCCGGCTGGGTCGAGCACGACGCCCTCGAGATCTGGCGCAATCTGCGGCGCGTCGTGCCCGAGGCCCTGTCCGGCGTCGACGTCTCCGTCAAAGAAGTCTCTGCCCTGGGCATCACGAACCAGCGCGAGACGACGGTGCTCTGGGACCGGCGGACAGGCACCCCGCTGGGGAGAGCGATCGTCTGGCAGGACACCCGCACCGCCCGGCTCGTCGAGGACCTGAGAAACCACCCCGGCGACGAGTTCTTCCAGGAACGCTGCTGCCTGCCGCCCTCGACCTACTTTTCCGCGCCACGGATCCGCTGGCTGTTCGACCACGTCGCAGGGCTGGAACAGCGAGCCCGGAACGGCGAGGTGCTGTTCGGCACGATGGAGACCTGGCTGATCTGGAACCTCACCGGCGGGCCTGCCGGCGGTCAGCACATCACTGATGTCACCAACGCCAGTCGCACGATGCTCATGAACATGCGCACGCTCACCTGGGACGAGGAACTGCTGGGGTTCTTCGGGGTCCCCCGCGCCATGCTGCCCGAGATCCGGTCCTCGGCGGAAAGCTACGGTGAGGACCGCTCGGTCCTCCCGGGCATGCCCATCACGGCCGCGCTCGGCGATCAGCAGGCCGCACTCTTCGGGCAGACCTGCTTCTCCCCGGGCGAAGCGAAGTGCACCTACGGGACCGGCAGCTTCCTGCTGCTCAACACCGGCACCGACGTCGTACGGTCCCGGAACGGGCTTCTCACCACCGTTGCGTACAAGATCGCCGATCAGCCCGCGGTCTACGCGCTGGAGGGCCCGATCGCCGTCACAGGCTCGCTGGTCCAGTGGTTCCGTGACCGTCTGGGACTGATCAGCAGCGCGCCGGAGATCGAGACCCTCGCGCGCACCGTCGAGGACAACGGCGGCTGCTACATCGTCCCGGCGTTCTCCGGTCTCTTCGCGCCCCACTGGCGCAGCGACGCACGCGGTGTCATCGTCGGCCTCACCTCCTACATCACCAAGGGGCACCTGGCCCGAGCTGTGCTGGAAGCCACCGGCTGGCAGACGCGTGAGGTCGTCGACGCCATGAACGCCGACTCCTCGCTGACCCTGAATGAGCTCAAGGTCGACGGCGGCATGACATCCGACAACCTGCTCATGCAGATCCTGGCCGACGTTCTCGACGTGCCCGTGGTGCGGCCCATGGTCGCCGAGACCGTCTCGCTGGGCGCCGCCTACGCCGCCGGGCTGGCCGTCGGCTACTGGTCGGACCTGGAAGTCCTGCGCGGCAACTGGCACCGGGCGGCGCAATGGCTGCCCGACATGGACTCCGCACGGCGCGAATCGGAATACGACAACTGGCAGCGGGCCGTCGAGCGATCGCTGGGGTGGATCAAACCATCGAACCCGCACGGAGCCGCATGACGCTCAGCTCACCCCACGTCGAACGCGTTCCGCAGCCCCAGCCGGTACCGCGCACGGTCATGGCGCTTCAGCAGCTCGATCTCCGGAGCGCTGAAGAGCTTCTGTACGGTGCACCGTGCGGCGGTCGAACCTGTCCTGTCCAAGAGGGCGTTGACGGCCGCGCGGGCTGACGCATTCGCCCCCTCCATCGTCGCCAGATCGATGTCCACGGCCACGTAGTCGCCCGCCAGAAAGAAGTTGGGGATCCGGGTGGCGGCCTGCGGACGGTTGTGGAACGTGCCGACCGGGTGGATCAGCAGCTCGTCCTCATTGGTCGGGTCGGGCGTGCCGAGCCCGTCCACGCCCGGGTCCAGGAACCAGGAGTGCAGCGCGCTGTCCTTGAGTACCGTGCGGCCGGTGTCGTTGACGGCGGCCTTCAGCTGCGCCCACACCTCCCTCGCGACCTCGGTACGGGTGCACTGCTTGGCCGTCTTCCCGTACAGAATCCCGGGCCTGTCCCACTCGGAGATGTCCACGGACAGGCAGTCCACTGCCACCCCGTCGCCGTAGTCGACGGGGAAGTTCCGGGACGGCCAGTGCCCGGCCTGCTGAATGGCTGTCAGGGACCAGGGGGAGTCGATGCAGTTGAGGTGGCCGTGCAGCAGCGGCGCCTTCTCGGTCAGATAGAACTGGATGCCCGTCATCCAGTCCGTCTCCAGCTTGTCGCAGCGGGCCAGTTGGGGGTCTGCCGCACGCAGATCGGCTCCCCAGGTCCGCCGCGCGTGCTCCACCGGCATCGCGGAGATGTAGTGATCGGCGGCCACCGAACGGCGCACCCCCTGAGGGTCCTCGATCACCGCGGCCGACACCTTGCCGGCGGCGTACTTCACTTCCCGTACCGTCCAGCCGACCCGGAAGTCCACACCGAGCTTCTTCAGATGGTCCACCCAGGGGTCTATCCAGGCCTCGTTGGTGGGGGCGTTGAGTATCCGGTCGAGCGGCCCGTCGGCGCCCCGGCCCAGCGCGTTGAAGACGAAGGCCTCGAGGAGTGTGGCGACCGTACGGGTGCTGGCCTCCTCGGCCTTCGTGGCGACGATGTTCCGGGTGAGGCCGACGGCCAGGATGCGCTGGTAGTCGTAACTCATCTGCTCGGCCCGGATGAACTCCCACCAGGGCGTTCTCTCCCAGGCCTCGTCGCGCCGCTCGGCGCAGCTGGTGAGGAAGACCAGCCCGCGGTTGACGAAGTACGCCGTTTCATGGGCCGGTATGCCGTGGAGCGTCTCCAGCATGGCGGTCAGCGCACGGCGGATCTCGTCGAGTGTCAGGTCCGCGGGCTTGTGACCCGGCCAGGGGAGTGGGATCCGTAAGTCCTCGCGGCCGGTACGCGCGAACGACATCTCCGGCGGCGCCACCAGGTTGTCCCAGACCCCGTTGGCGTTTCCGGGGAAGGGAATGCGCCTCATCGTGTCCGGCAGGTTGTGGTAGATGCCGGGAATGAAGCGGAAGCCGTGTTCGGCGGGCAGTGGCCTGCGGCCGCCCTTCGCGCTGTTCGGGACGTCCATGCTGCGGGCCTTGCCGCCCAGCGCTCTGCGCTCGTAGACCGTGATCTGGAATCCGCGTTCGGCCAGCTCGTGGGCGGCGGTGAGGCCGGCCACCCCGCCGCCGAGCACGGCGACCGACGGGGCGGCCCGGGGATTGTCCCCCGTCGTGCGCCCGGCTGCCGCCGCGGTGCCTGTCGCGGCCAGAGCCGCCGTGCCGCCGACTGCGGCGGCCCCCGCTCCTGCCATGAAGGTGCGTCGTGTGCTGCCCACCGGATCCCTCCCCCTTACCGACGGTAACTATCGCGCTCGGCGCAGGAGCATACGGAGATCGCCCATGACCCGGAAGCCATACGTGGGCCCATTCGTTCAATGGCTGGAAAATGGAACCATGTCCCGACGCAGCTCCCGCTCCCGCGGCAAGGCCCCCGCCCTCTCCGACACCTCGCCCTGCCCGTGCGGGCTGGCCGCCGCCTATGGCGAGTGCTGCGGCCGCTACCACTCGGGCGAGTCGGCCGCCCCCACCGCCGAGCTGCTGATGCGCTCCCGCTACAGCGCCTTCGTCGCCGGGAACGAGGCGTATCTGCTGCGTACCTGGCACCCCTCCACCAGGCCGCGGCACCTCGAACTCGACCCGGGAATGCACTGGACGCGGCTGGAGATCCTGGACACCACGGACGGCAGCCCTTTCCACTCCTCCGGCACGGTCACCTTCCGGGCCCGCTTCCGGCACCACGGAAAGCGCGGCGCGCTGCACGAGCGCAGCCGCTTCGAGCGCCAGAACGGCGCATGGGTCTATGTGGACGGGGTCTTCCTGGAATGACCAGGGCTCCCGGGCCGGGGCCGAGCGGATCCCGGGTCAGTGGGCGCGCGACGGCTTGATGATCAGTCGCGGGTTGTAGGCGGCCAGGATCTTGTTGGCCATTGCCAGCGTGGAAAGGGCGTGCTCACGGTCGGCCCGGTCCTCGGTGCACAGCGGGGCACGGAACCGGTTCACCTCGCGTGCCGCGCACTCGGCGTCGATCTCCGCCTGCAGAATGTCGATCGGCATGCAGGAACCGATCAGCGCGGCGACGCGATCGGGGATCGGTACCGGAATGAGGGGCGACGCGGTCACGTGTAGTCCTTCTTCTTCTCTGTCGAGCGCCGGAGGTCGGCGGCTCACCCCTTCATACGTACCGGACACGCTTCCGGATTCGACGGCGGGGATGTCTCTGTGCGGCAACCGTTTCGGGTCACCCGTTGATTCCCATTACGCGGAAGCAAGTCGAGTTCCACGAAGGTGCTGAGATCCCGTCAACTCCCCGCCCTCGAGCCGCGATCAGGAGCCGACCCCCACTGCGCGACCCGCCCGGCCGACCGCCTCCGGCAGCACCGCCGACATACCATACGCGAAGGCGTACCAGACACCCCAATCGATCATCGTTCGTCGCAAAAGCGACCACGGGGAGTGGCGGGGCCCGTGCTCACTGACCGGGGGCGGAAAACACCTCGGCCAGGTCATACCGGACAGGTTCCTCCAGCTGCGCGTAGGTGCAGTCCCCGGGGACGCGGTCCGGCCGCCAGCGGCGGAACTGCGCCGTGTGCCGGAATCTGTCGCTCTCCATGTGGTCGTACGCGACCTCGATCACCCGCTCCGGCCGCAGCGCCACCCACGACAGGTCCTTCTTGCCCGTCCAGCGGCTCAGCGCTCCGGGCAGCCGGGCGCTCTCATGGGCGCTCTCCTCGGCCCACGCCGCCCAGGGGTGGCCGTCCGGAGGGTCCATCAGCAGCGGCTCGAGCTCCTCGATCAGCTCCTCGCGGCGCTTCATCGAGAACGCGGCGCAGACGCCGACGTGCTGGAGCGCGCCCGAGTCGTCGTACAGCCCGAGGAGGAGTGAGCCGACGATGGGGCCGCTCTTGTGGAAGCGGTAGCCGGCCACGACCGTGTCCGCCGTGCGTTCGTGCTTGATCTTGAACATCAGCCGGGCGTCCGGTCGGTAGGGCAGGTCCAGTGGCTTGGCGATGATCCCGTCGAGCCCGGCGCCCTCGTACCGCTCGAACCACTCCTGCGCCAGCGCGGCGTCGGTGGTGGCGGGCGCGAGGTGCACGGGCGGAGCGGCGTTCTCCAGTGCGGCGGCCAGCGTGGTGCGCCTGACCGAGAGCGGGGCGTCCAGCAGAGCCTCGTCACCGATGGCGAGCAGATCGAAGGCGACAAAGCTCGCGGGGGTCTGCTCGGCGAGCAGCCTCACCCGGGACTCGGCCGGGTGGATGCGCTCGGTGAGCCGGTCGAAGTCCAGCCGTCCCTCGTGGGCGATGACGATCTCGCCGTCGACGACACAGCGCTCGGGGAGATTGGCCAGCAGATCGGCGGCCAGCTCGGGGAAGTAGCGGGTGAGCGGCTTGCCGGTCCTGGAGCCGATCACCAGCTCGTCGCCGTCCCGGTGGACGATCGCCCGGAAGCCGTCCCATTTGGCCTCGTACTGCATACCCGGCGGGATCTTCTTCACGGGCTTGGCCAGCATGGGCTTCACGGGCGGCATCACGGGCAGATCCATACGCCGATTGTCCAATATGCGATGAATCTCGGCACGGCCTACGCTGACGGGCATGGCCGGAGCGATGGAACTGGAAGTGGGCGAGCGAACCGTACGCGTGTCCAATCCCGACAAGGTCTACTTCCCCGAGCGCGGCTACACCAAGCTGGACATGGTCCGCTACTACCTCGCTGTCGGCGACGGCATCACCCGTGCTCTGCGGAACCGGCCCACCACCCTGGAGCGCTACCCCGACGGAGTGACCGGCGAGTCCTTCTTCCAGAAACGCGCCCCCAAATACCTCCCCGACTGGATTCCGACCGCCCACATCACCTTTCCCAGCGGCCGGTCCGCGGACGAGATGTGCCCGACGGAACCCGCCGCCGTGCTGTGGGCCGCCAACCTCGGAGCCGTCACCTTCCACCCCTGGCCCGTACGCCGCGACGACACCGACCACCCCGACGAGCTGCGCATCGACCTCGACCCGCAGCCCGGTACGGACTACGCGGACGCCGTGCACGCCGCCCATGAACTGCGGGCAGTCCTGGACGAGGCAGGGCTGCGCGGCTGGCCCAAGACATCCGGCGGACGCGGGATCCATGTCTTCGTACCGATCGAACCGCACTGGACCTTCACCCAGGTCCGGCGCGCCGCGATCGCCGTCGGCCGGCAGCTGGAGCGCCGCATGCCGGACCGGGTCACCATCAAGTGGTGGAAGGAGGAGCGCGGCAAGCGGATCTTCGTCGACTACAACCAGACGGCCCGGGACCGCACCATCGCCTCCGCCTACTCCGTACGTCCCCGCCCGCACGCCCCGGTCTCCGCGCCACTGCGCTGGGACGAGATCGACGACGCGGTGCCGCAGGACTTCGACATCAAGACGATGACCACCCGGTACGCCGAGCTGGGCGATGTCCACTCGGACATGGACGACCACCGCTTCAGCCTGGAGAGCCTGCTGGAGCTGGCCCGCCGGGACGAGGCGGAACACGGCCTCGGTGATCTGCCGTATCCGCCGGAGTATCCGAAGATGCCGGGCGAGCCGAAGCGGGTCCAGCCGAGCAGGGCCCGGCACGACGACGCCTGAGCACGCCCCGCCGGGCCCCCGGTTTCGTACTACAGCTCCTTCACCCGGATATTGCGGTACGAGATCACATCCGTCGTGCCATGGACCTGGAGGCCGATGTAGCCCGACGCGTACCGACGGCCGTCCGTGCCCGGGTCGTCGGCGCGCGGCGGTACGAACTGCTGGCCGCCCGCATTGTCGAACTCATTGATCAGGACGCCGTTGCGGTAGACCGAGTAGTGCTGGCCGACCACCCGGATCTCGTAGTCGTTCCAGGTGCCCTTCGGCGTCACACCCGCACCGCCGAGTCCGACCCGGTCGAAGCCGTAGACCGAGCCGGTCTTGTACATGTCGCCGTCCGGCCGGTCCAGGACCTGCACCTCATGGCCGTACTTGATGGCGACCCACTCGGGGCGCGGCTCCTCCGGATTGTCGTGGACATACGGGAAGCGCACGAAGACACCGCTGTTGGCGTTGGTGCTGCCCGGCGTGTCGTCGCGCCACTGCAGCTTCAGCGAGAAGTCCCCGTACTGCCGCTGCGGGAACCACAGCATGCCGAGGCCGCCTCTGGTGGTGCCGCTGGTCATCGACCCGTCGGGGCCCAGCCCGAACGAACCGCCGCCCACGTGCTGCCACTTGCCGAACGAGGCCTGTGTGCCGTCGAACAGATCGCGGTAGCCGGTGTGCTGGCCCGGCGTGCCGATGCCGGACTGCTTGGCCGCCCGGTAGATCTTCTTGTGCTCGCGCTGGTCGATCACACCGTCGGCGAGCAGCTGGTCGAGGACTTTGTCGACGTGCTTGACAACAAGATCACGGGCCCGGCGGACTCCTTCGGCTTCCAGGTCGTCGCGGGCGAGCAGGTGGGCGCCGGGGCGTGGATGTACCACTGCCATGTCCAGAGCCACTCCGACATGGGCATGGCTGGGCTGTTTCTGGTGGCGAAGCCGGACGGCACGATTCCGGGTTACGAGCCGCACCACCCGGCGGGCGCGAACCCGGACGCGGACGCGGATCCGGGCGCGGGCGCGAACCCGGACGGGGACGCGAAGACGGGCGGCCACAACCACTGAGCATTGAGAGCCAGGAGTTCAGCGCCGCAGCCGCAGTTCGAACCGCTCGGCGAAAGCCGTAAGCGTCTGGTTGAGCCGGCCGATGTCGTCATCGGTGTTCTTGGCCGTGATCTGGATGCGGACACCCACCTTGTCGCGCGGGACCAGCGGATAGGCCGCCAGCGTGACGTAGATCCCGCGGTCCCACAGGAACGTCGCGGCCGCGTCCATGTCTGCGCCGTCGGCGAGGGGGATCTCGATGATGGGCAGCCCGCTCGCGTTGGGCGTCCAGACCCCCAGGGCACCCAAATGGTCCAGGACGCGCATCGTCTTGCGGTAAAGATCGCCGCGGATGGCGTCGCCGCGCCGGTCGTTGAGGTCGAGGCCGGCGAGCGCGGTGGCGAGCGAGGCCGTGGGGGAGGGGCCGGAGTAGAGGTAGGGCGCTGCTGCCACCTTGAGGTGATTCTTCAGCCAGGTCGGAAGGGCGAGGAACGCCAGCAGCGAGGAGTACGCCTTGGAGAATCCGCCCACCAGCACGATGCCGTCGTACGTCTCGCCGAGATGACGGACGACGCAGTTGCCCCGTGCGCCGTACGGGGAGGACTCGTCGGCCCGGCGTTCGCCGACGATCCCGAAGCCGTGCGCGTCGTCGATGTACAGCACTGCGTCCCGCGCCCGGCAGACGCCCGCCAGCTCCAACAGGTTGGGCACGTTCCCTGTCATGCTGTCGACGCCGTCCAGGCACACCAGCCGGGTGGAATCGGCCGGCACGGCGCGCAGCAGAGCGTCGAGTTCGTCGGGCCGGTCGACGTGGAACCGCTTCACTTTGGCGCCTTGCCCGCGGGCCACCAGGCACCCGTCGTAGACCGTGCGGTGTGCTCGTGCTTCGACGAAAACGTGTCCCTCCCCCGCGAGCACCGGGATCACGGAGGAGTGGATGAGGGTGATGGTCGGCAGGAGCAGGGTGTCCGGCGCGTCGAGCAGTTCGGTGAGCCGTTCCTCGATCTCCGGATAGAGCCGGGGGCTGCCGATCAGCCGCGACCAGCTGGGGTGGGTGCCCCAAGCCTGTATCTGTGGCTCGACCGCCTCCATGATCTCGGGCTCGAGGTCGAAGCCCAGGTAGTTGCACGACGCGAAGTCGATCAGCCAGTGATCGCCGCAGCGAATGTGCCGGCCGCGCACCTCGTCGATGACCGCATCGCACATCGGGCTGGACTGCCGCAGGTGTTCGAGCTCTCCCCAGCGTGGGTCGCGTCGCGCGCCGCCGGGTTCCAGTGACGTCCGCGCGGAACTCTCCTCCACCGTCCCCCCTCCTGCGGACGACGGTTTCGGGCCCACCCGGGCCGTGCTGCGGCGGCGCATCGGCGAATTCTTGGCGGTGCTGTTGACCAGGCGTGGTGCGCGGTGTTCCTCGGAGCTGCGCAGGAGTTGTTCCCCCTGGTCCGCTGTCATCGGTCGGGCGAAGAGGTATCCCTGTCCGAACCGGCAGCCCATTGCTGCCAGCCGGTCGCGCTGCTCCACCTCTTCGATACCTTCGGCTATGACCTGAAGACCGAGTGTGTCGGCGATGCGCACAATGCCCTCGACCAGAGCGACTTGCTGGTCGTCGACGCCGACGTCGTCGATGAAGGACTTGTCGACCTTGAGTATGTCGATCGGGAATTCCCGGAGATAACTGAGCGACGAGAAGCCGGTGCCGAAGTCGTCGATCGCCATTCCCACGCCGAGATCCTTCAGCGTCCTCATCACCGAACGGATCTGATCGTCGCGGTGCATCAGGACGGTCTCCGTCAGCTCCAGCACCAGCGAACCGGGCGCCAGGCCGGACGTGTCGAGGACGTGGCGCACCTGGTCGAGGAAGCCCGGGTCCCGGAACTGGCGGGCGGAGACGTTCACGTTGATGTTCAGCGGGTCCGGCCGTGGCACCACCTGTTGCCAGTGGGCGACATGGGTGGCGGCGCGCTCCAGTACCCAGGCGCCGAGCGGCATGATGTGCCCGGTCTCCTCGGCGAGTGCGATGAACTGACCGGGGGGCACCAGGCCGCGCCTGTCGTGCGGCCAGCGGACCAGCGCTTCGAAGCCGGCGACATCGCCGCTGGCGATCTCCACGATGGGCTGATAGCGCACATGGAACGACTCGGCGGCGATCGCGCTCTCGAGGCTTGCCTGGAGTTCGTGCCGCTCCAGCATTCCGGCGTGCAGCCGCGCCTGATAGCGGCGCCACTGCCGCTTCCCGGCCGTCTTCGCCGCGTACAGGGCCAGGTCGGCGTGGCCCAGGAGGTCTTCCGCATTGGCGCTGTCGCGTGCGCTGGCTATGCCGACGCTGGCCGAGAGGCTGATCATTCCGCCCGATAGCCGGAACGGCTGGGTGAGGCTCTGGATGATCTGTGCGGCGAGCACCTCCGCGACCGCAGGGTCCTTGCCACCCTCCATGAGTACGGCGAACTCGTCACCTCCAAGACGCGCCGCCGTGTCACTGGCCCGCAGCGTCCCGGACAACCGCCGCGCCACGGCGATCAGGAGTTCGTCCCCGACCGAGTGGCCCCTGGTGTCGTTGACCACCTTGAAGTCGTCGAGGTCGACGAACAGTACGCAGGTGACGGTGGAATCCCGGCGTCCGCGCAGCAGCGCGCGGTCGATCCGCTCCAGCAGGAGCACCCGGTTGGGCAGACCGGTCAGCGAGTCGTGAAAGGCACGATGCGTAAGTTCGCGTTCCAACTGCCGCTGCTCGGTGACGTCCCGCAGCGTGAGGACCAGTCCGTGCACGGTCTGGTCGTGCCGCAGATTACTGCATCTGGCCTCCACATCGATGCGCCCGCCGCCGTGCTTGACGACTTGCCAGTCGTCGCGGCTGTCCTGGTCGTCCTCGGCGCGCATCCGCTCCAGGGAGCGCATCGCACGGTCGCTGTCCTGGGGCGCGACGAGTTCGGTGAGCCCTACCCCCTTCAGAGGAGTGCGGCTGAACATCCCCTCGGCGGACGGGCTCGCGTATTTGACGGTGTTGTCGTCGTCGAGGATCAGGATCACGTCCGAGGCGTTGTGCACGAGGGTGCGGAAGTACGCCTCGCTGTTGCGGCGGTTGACCTCCTGGCCGAGGGCCACGCGCTCCACCGCCAGCGCGGCCTGTGAGGCCAGGGTCTCGAACGCGCCCCACCGTTCCGCCAGGCTGTGCTCCGTACCGGTGATGACGAGAGCGCCGACCAGCGCGTCACCGGACGGACGGTCCCTGAGGGACAGCGGACACAGCAGCGCGCTCGGCAGGTCCTCCCCCAACTCGGCCGCCGCGGACGCTCCGAGGTCGTCGACGCGTACGACCTGAGTCTCACGGGCGAGAAACCGGGGCAGCCACGCGTTCGCTGTCTCGTCCGTCCAGCTGATGTGCCAGTTCCAGGCGCGCGACTTGGTGCGTACGGTGTGGAGCCTGGTCTCGCCGGGATCGGTGGTCAGCAGCACGGCCTCGTGACGGGTCCCCGTTCCGAAGAGTACTTCCGACGCTCCCTGGATCGAAATTGCGATCTCCTTCACGCTGGCCGCGGCCACCAGCGACGCGGCGGCCACCCGCAGGCCCCGTTCGCGGCTCACGGCCTTCAAGTGAACTGCCACGAGGCCCGACAGCCGGCCGAGTACGAGCATGAAGAGAACGGCGGAGAACACCGCGATGACAGCCGCGTCGTGGATGTTCCCGCGCAGGGACTCGTACAGGAGCATCGCGGGGGCGATCAACGAGGCCAGCGCGAGTACGGCGAGCCGCCCGACGTGGATCCCGGGCTGCCGCTCGGGCATCCGTTCCGTCAGTTTCACCATGGACGGATGCAGCGCCGCCAGCCCCCAGGCGGTGAAGAACACCACCCAGCCCAGGTCCATCGGGGTGCCGACCTGCCAGGCCCCCTTGAGCTGCAGCAGTCCGTACAGGACATCGGAGACGAGGATGCCGATCGTGCCCACGGTGAGGAGCTGGATCGCGGGGCCCCGCAGAACACCGGGCGTGAGCAGCCGCGCGAGCATCGCCAGCATCAGTACGTCACCGAGCGGATAGGCGATCGAGATCGCTCGTTGAATCCATGTCATGTCGGCGGCCTGGGCGTTGGGCGTGATGAGGAAGACCCAGGAGAGCAGCGCCAGCCCGGAGGTCAGGATCAACGCGTCCAGCAGGCTCGCGAGATCCCGCCCAGTGGTGCGGTACCGGATGAATCCGAACAGCCCGATGGCGAACAGCGGATAGGTCGCCAGATAGAAGACGTCGGCCAGCGACGGAAATGGATTCTGTTGGTGGAAGAACGTGTTGAGCACGTTGTACGTCGTGTCGCCCGCGGTGAAGGTGAAGTTGGCGGCGGCCAGCACCAGCCATGGCCAACGGTGGGCCGGACGGTTGATCCGGATGCCCACGAGAATGGCGCAGACGCTCAGGAGACCGATCACGGCCCAGCTGACGTCGTGTCGGCTGGGCATCGTCAGATAGACGACGGTGGGCGGGATCACGAGTACGACGTATCCGGCCATCAGGCGCTGGACCCGGGTCAATGAGAACCGCCTCCTCCCACCACGGACACGGGGCGCTGCACCGTCATCCTGTTCGGCAATGTCGGCCTATTCGTCAGGTTTTTTGATCATATGTCCGCCTTGAGCAAGCGGCGACCGGAGGTCCGGAGCGGCCCGATTCCCGGCGTCGAGCCCCTTTCTGCGTGATCAATTTTCGCGGGGGCGCGCCATGGCCCGCGGTGGCGTCGTGATGCATCGCTTTCGATATCAAAGGGCGAGTTCGCCTGCCCCGTTCGTCCTATTTGGGGGAAATGTAATGCGCTATGGCGGATATCACATAAAAGGCGCTGAGTCTCGTCAACTCGGCCCCGCGCCATAACTCCTGAGGGTGTGTAGATCGCTCGATATGGGTGTCAGGACAAGGACGGCAGTTGCGTGCCGGATTCTGCTCGCGCAGAGTCCATGACCGTTCAGCCCGCTCTTGCGCAGTTGCAATGGCAGGCCTATTGCCGTCGGGGGGCGAAAGGTCACCCATTCATGCTCAGAAATTCAAAGCACCGCCGAAAACTGACCGCCCGGACTAAGGTTTCCGCCCTAGCGCTTTCCTTCGGCATCGTTGCCGCGGGCAGCGCCGCATGGGCCGGCCAGTCGCAGCCGTCGACCGGGGTGGTCGTCGACTCACTGTCCCTTTCGGCGGCGTCGAGTGGTCAGCTGAAGGCGACCGCGAAGGTCCATTCCGCTAGTACGATCAAGGTGCAGGCCCTGACCGTCGCCGTACGGTCCGCAAGCGGCTCCCACTACGACTTCCCCGGGGCGACTGCGCCCACGCTGAGCCCCGCGCAGACGACCTTCACCTCCGGCAGCCGCACCTTCCCCGCCGGCACGTACACCGCCTTCGTCGCGTACAAGTACAACAACACGTGGCACAACCTGTCCCCGGTGAAGACCTTCTCCGGCGGCACCTCCACGCCGGAGACCGGTTCGACGCCTTCGGCCACCGCGTCGCCGAGCCCGGCCCCGACCTCGACTGCCACATCCAGTCCCACTCCGAGCTCAAGCCCCAGCACGTCCACCTCGGCGGCGCCGTCCCCCAGCCAGACGACGTCGACGACCAGCGCTGCGCCGATCGGCATCCCGGGCACCTGGCGCCAGGTGTTCGGCGACGAGTTCAACGGCACGAGCCTCGACGGTTCGAAGTGGAACCCGAACTGGCTGGGCTGCCCCACCTGCACCACGAAGCCGGTCAACTCCGCCGAGCTGGCCGCCTACGCCCCGTCCCAGGTGAGCGTCAGCGGCGGCTCGCTGCACCTCAAGGCCGAGAAGCAGGCGACCACCGCATCCGACGGCAAGACCTACGCCTACCGCTCAGGCCTGGTCGAGAGCAACGGCAAGGCGCAGTTCACCTATGGTGCCTTCGAGGCCAGGATCTACACCCCTGCGGCGTCCCCTGGAGTGATCGCCAACTGGCCCGCCTTCTGGACAGACGGACAGAACTGGCCGGAAGACGGTGAAATGGATGTCATGGAGGGTCTCGGCGGCGGCAAGGCCTGCTACCACTTCCACTCCCCGTCGGGCGGCCCGGGCGGCTGCGCCCCCGGTGACTTCACCGGATGGCACACGTACGGAGCCGAGTGGAAGTCCGGAGTCGTCACGTACTACTACGACGGCAAGCAGGTCGGCCAGATCACGACCGGCATCACCTCGTCGCCGATGTACGTGATCCTCAACAACGGCGTCAGCACCGAGCACGGCGGTCCGACCGTGACCCCGGCCGACATGATGACCGACTATGTGAGGGTCTGGCAGCACTGACCGCCAAAGGCCTCACCAAGGCGCGCCCCGGGGTCGGGTACCTGACCCCGGGGCTCAGCGGTCGCAGGGGCGAGGGCACGGCCCTAGCATGAAACTCAGAAGGCACTGCCGCCTGTGGCCGGTTGGTGCACGTCCAGTCGATTCCCGGGCAGTTGCGCGAGCACCCCGGGAGGAGTGGTCGAGGTCCTGATGGGTTTCACAGGTGCTGATTCCGTGCTCCGGCAGGCGTTGGCCTCACCTTCCGGGGCCAAGGCGTCGTGGCTGTGAGCGGGTCCGGCCCCCGGCAGAGGGCGCCGGACCCGCAGGCATATGTGCCGGACCTGCACGCGACCGTGCCGGAACTGCACAGCCGGCTGAGGGCTGCGGCGGACCGTGGCGATGTGCTGGATGCCTTTCTGAGCGCGGCCGGCATCGTTCAGGTGGGCCAGGATCATCTGCAAGGGACCTCTTGGCTGCCCAATCGGGTGGTGCGGAAGCTCGACGCGCGCGGATCCGCTGCGGCCGCACTGCGCCAGGGCGTGGGCGGGCTGCTCTCGGTCGCCGCCGCGTCGCCGGCGGCCCGTGAACTGAGAGCGTGGCTGGCGACGGTCGAGGATCTCGCCGATGCGCTCGCAGACGCTGTGATCGCCGAGCCGGAGCCTGGTATCGGCGCTGGTTCCTCCGAGTGCGTTGTGCGTGCGGAACGGCTGCTTCGCCGCCACCGGGCCGGGGTGCCCCGACGGATCGCGGCCCTCCTGGAGGGCAGCGTGCTGCGGCCTCCTTCCTGCTTCCGCAGCTTCGACCAGCACCCCCGCGATGTCGTGGAACTCGCCGCACGTTTCGCGCAGAGGTATCCCGAACGTGGCCGTCAGCTCCTGGTTCTGGGTCTTCGCACATCAGGGAGTTACCTTGCTCCGCTGACCGGAGCCGCCCTGCGCGAAGCGGGATACCGGCATGTACGGGTAAGGACCATCCGGCCGGGGGAACCACCGCTGCGGGGCAACGCGGAGTTTCTCCGCTCGGTGGGACGCAGCCGAGCCCTGGTGCTGCTGTGCGACGACCCGCCGACCACGGGTGGGAGTCTGGCTGCTGTCGCCGGACAGCTCGCCCGGGCGGGGGTTCCTGCCGAACGTGTCGTGATGATGTTCGCCGTCTTCGGCAGCGGCGCGGTTCCGGATCCGATTGCCGGTCACCCCAGTGTGGTGCTCCCCGGTGCGGACTGGCACGTGCGCACGCGTATGCGCGAGGAGTCGATGCGCCGCACCCTGGAGCAACTGCTGCCGGACCATGAGGTGTTGGAGCTGTCGCTGGGCGAGCCGGGCCTCCCGTCCCGCTGGTCCCGGGTGGCGGTGCCGCTCAGCGCGCGTGTGCGCACCGGTTCTGGTGAGCAGCGACTGGAGATGGTCGCGGAAGCTGCGGGGACCGGCTACTTCGGGCGGCACGCCGTCGCAGTCGCCGAGCAACTGGGCAGCGTGGTTCCTCATGTCTACGGGTTCCACGACGGGGTGCTGCTGCGCGAACGCCTGGCTGACGAACCCGAGGACACGGCGGCTGCCGGGCCCACCGGTCGGGTGCCGCCGGACGCGGTTGTCGAGTACGTCATGCAGCGTCGGCAGAGCCTGGCCGTGGCTGCCGACCGTAGCCCGTTCCTCAGGGGACGTCAGCCGGTGTGGGAGGTGGGCGCCCGGGTGCTCGCCGACAGGTGCGGACAGCTGGCCGACCCGCTCCGCCCGCTTCTGATCGATCCCCTGCTGCGCGCTCTGCTCCGCTCGCCGGCGCCCTGTCTCGTGGACGGCCGGACCTCCTACGGGCACTGGCGGGAAGGCGCCGGCGGATGGATCAAGGTCGACTTCCACGAAGGACACTTCAGCCACCTGGACCTGGCCGCCTACGACGCGGCGTACGACCTGGCAGGCGCGGCGCTGTCGCTGCCCGACGACGAGGACCGGCTGCTGGCCCGCTACGAGAAACTGACCGGGAGCCGTGTCCCGCCCTCTCGGTGGTGTCTGTACAAGGTGACGCACGGCTGGAACGCGGAGAGACTCGCACACGCGGGTGTCGACATCGGTATGACCGAGGCCGATGCGCGGCGGGCCCAGTCCCGGGCTGTGCAGCAGTACCTCGCAGGTCTCTTCCTCCAGGATGTGGGTACCGGGGCCGACGGGCCGTGGTGCGTCCTGGACGTGGACGGCGTGCTGGAGACGAGCCTGTCGGGTTTCCCGGTCTCCACACCGGCCGGGATGCTCGCCCTCCGTGCGCTTCGCGCCCATGGATACCGGGTGTTGCTCGCTACCGGACGCTCCCTCCCCGAGGTACGGGACCGGTGCCGGGCCTACGGTCTGTCCGGAGGGGTCGCTGAGTACGGGGCCGTGGCGTACGACGCGGCGACGGGCCGCTCGGCCGGTCTCGTGGCCGAACAGGACGGCGCCCTGACCGCCCTGCTGTCCGCTGTGCCGTCGGTGACCGTGGACCCGCTGTACCGGTGGTGCGTACGGGCGTACCGGGGGACAGGCGCCCGCCGTAGGGCACTGGACATGAGCACAGTCCGCGGTCTCATGGCCCGGCCGGGGATCGCCGATCGGTTCTACGTGGTCCAGGGAGACATGCAGACCGATTTTGTGCCCGAGGGTGTCGACAAGGCTTCGGGGCTGCACGGCCTGATGGATCTGCTCGGCGCCCCTGGAGCGCGGCCGGCGCTCGCTGTCGGCGACAGCTTCACGGACATCCCGATGCTGAGATCGGCGCAAGCCGGTTATGCACCGAGCAACGCCGACCGGGCTGTGCGAGCAGCGGGGATTGAGGTTCTTCGGCGGCCCTGCCAGGCCGGGCTCGCCGAAGCCGTCGGGCGGTTGCTGGGCCACCGGCCCGGTCACTGCCCAGCCTGCCGACCGCCGCGCCTGGCTCCCGACGACAGAGCCATGACGGCACTGCTCGCGGTACCGGAGTCCGGCCGCAGCGGGATGCCTGCCCGGCTGGCCAGGCTCGCTCTGGCGGGCGCAGGCCTGGACGGATCCCTCACGGTGAACCGCTGGGCCGCGGGACGCGGGCAGGGCACGTGAAGCCGACGAGAGGCGCCGCCGGCAGCTGGTTGCGCCGTTCGTGGCTGCAGGCTGATCCGTTCGGCTCCGCGGGGCCGGGTGTTGCTGAGGCCGCGGCGCTCGCGTCGCGTTGCGTGGCTCTGCGGGCGCTCGGACAATGGATCGTGGTAGCAGGAGACCTGAGCCAACGCTCCGTGCGCTCCCGCGCCGCTCGCCGGAACACTGAACCTTGGTGTCCCTCCGGCTGCGCGCGGCAGTGCGCGGGGTCGTGAGGAGGCCATCCGTGAGCCACCGACAGGAACATGAGTCCAGAGAGTGGGACGTCCACATCGGTGGCCAGGTGGTACAGGCCGTGAGCCCGGTTCCACGAGCGACCTGGGCGCAGGTGCTCGCCGCCGACCCGGGGGCCATGGCATTCCACATGCCCGAATGGCTGGACTGCATCTGCACCGTCGGCGGATGGCAGGACGCCAGCCGGCTCTACCTGAACGGTGAGGGCCGGCAGCTCGTCCTGCCCATGGTTCGCCGGCCGGCCCGGCCCGGCGGGCTCGCGGTGCAGTCGTCCTTCCCTCCAGGATGGGGAACGGGCGGCATTCTGGCGCCTGGCGGAGTGCACCCTCACGAAGTCGACATGGTTCTCGCCGACCTTCTCTCCGACGGGGCACTGCGCACCAGCCTCCGCCCTGCCTTCACCACAGCAGAAGCGTGGCCGGGCCCGGCGCCGGGGGTCGTCTCCGTCCCGCGGACCATCCATGTGCTTGACCTCGACGGCGGCATGGACGTCTTGTGGACGAAGCGATGGTCCAGGAACACGCGAGCTCGCCTGCGTTCCGCGGAACGCAAGGCCGAGCGGGCCGGCCTGGTCATCGACAGCGGCCACTCGCCCGAGCTGGTGGCCGCCTTCTACGAGCTCTACTTGCGTTGGCTCGAACGGCGCGCGCGGGAACGGCATCTGCCCCCGGCCGTCGTCCGAAACCGTGGCAAGCGTGCGGAGCCGCTCGCCAAATTTCAGGCGGTTGCCGCTTCCCTCCCGGGTGTCTGCCGAATCCTGGTCGCCACCCTCGACGGGGAACCGGTGGCCGGCACGATCGTTCTGCTGTACGGATCGGTCTGCGTCTACTGGCGCGGCTTCAGCGACATGCGGACGGCGGGTCCGCTGCGTGTGAACCAGCTCCTGCAGCTCCGCTCGGTCGAGCAGGCCTGTGATGTCGGCTGCCGCTACTACGAGATGGGCGAATCCGGCGGGGTGGCTTCGCTGGAGCGGTTCAAGGCCAATCTCGGCGGCCGCGAGCGACGCATCACCGAGTACCGGCTCGAGCGGCTGCCGCTCACCCGGGTCCAGGACCAGCTGGACCGGATCCGCGGGGCCGTCGAGGCCCGTCTCACCATCCGGCGGAGCTGACCGCGCTTCAGGACGGTCCGGCCGGGCCTTGGCCCATCAACAGTGGCACCCGGCCCTGTACGGGCAGCCACAGCGGCTTCCGCCACCAGAGCCACGCGGCCACCACACTTTGGGCGATGAGCCACCCGGCTCCAACCCCTGCAATGCCCAGGGGCGCCAGCAGCACCAGGCTCAGCCCGGTGGCCAGCGAGCAGACGACGGCCAGGATTCCGATCAGCATGCCCATCCGGCGTTGGGCCCGGCAGGCGCTCACGGCCGTAATGACGACCAGGTTGGGAAGCGCCGACAGAGCCACCAGACGGAGCAGACCCGCCCCGTTCTCGGCGTAGTCGGTGCCGAACACGCGCAGCACGAGTGGCGCGGCCGCACAGAGCACCAGTGCTCCCACGATCTGCAGCATCCCGGTGTGTCGCAGCACCCGGCGGCACTGCCTGAGCAGTTGAGCCGGGTCGTTCGCCGCCTCGACGATGAGCGACTCGCCCATGCTCGCGTTCAGTTGGTACAGCGTGAACCCGGCGAGCCAGGCCAGCGAGAAGTAGGCGGCCTGGTCGGGTCCGCACCGGTTGAGAACGATGATCGGGAGCAAGGCGGTCGCGCCGAGCCAGAAGAGCGCTGCCACGTAGTCCGCCGCGACGTATTTCGGCGTCGGTCTGGCCGTGTCGGCCCGCTCGTCCGGCGGGGTGCGGGCGTGCCGGGGGAAGGCCCTTGCGTACAGGAAGCCGTTGGTGAGGATGACGGCGAGCACCACGGCGAGGGCCCAGGACAGCAGGATTCCGGTCGACTTCAAGACGGCGGCCAGCACCCCGACGAACACGATCTTCCCCACCGCGAACACGGCGTTCTCCCACACCACCCAGTCCGGACGTCGCAGGCCGGTCAGCACACCGTCCTGGATGACGAAGACCGCGTACGCCGCAGTCGCCAGGACGAAGCATCCCCCGAGCAGCGGCTCGCGCAGGAACTGCAGCCCCGGAGAGATCCAGGGCACCAGGAAGAGAAACATCCCTGCAAGGAACACGGAGAAGACACAAGCGCCCAGATAGGCCCTGGAGACCAGCAGCTGGGTGCGGTTCCCCGCGGTGGGCACGAACCGGAGCAGCACATTGGTCAGGTTGAGCTGGCCCACCCCGGCCAGCAGCATCATCGCGGACACTGCCGAGTAGTTGCGGCCCACCGCACCGGGGTCGTACCAGCGAGCTGCCAACGCCCAGTACCCCGCCCCGAGAGCGGCTGTCAGCAGTGAGTTGAACGTCAGCACGTGGCCGGTGCGCAGCAGGTGGTCCTTGGACTGCCGCACCGGGCTCACCGTGCCCGCCAGTTGTCGGGCATCCGGTCCGGCCGACGGCGCAAGGCGACTCCAGTCTGTGCGCAGCCCGGACGAGGAGGCGACGGGTGATCCGCACAGGGGAACTGCGTTACCGGAGAGTCCATCTGGCGGCCAGGGATAGCGTGGCTTTCCAACAATCGTCGTTCCCCTCAGGCTAGATCGAGGACGGGCACTCTGCCACCCAGGGGGGTCGGCCCTGCACGCTGCGCGACACCCGCTCCCTGGGCCCCTAAGCGTCCTCGAAGTGGATCAGGCGCTTGACGGCGCTCCGCAGCCGGCGATCGGCGGCCGAGACCGGAAGCCGCTCGCGGCGGAAGGCGGGGGTCGAGCGGCTTTCGGCCCCGAAGCCGTCCTTGAAGTGGGCCAGCGAGGACCCCGGCCGGGAGTCCCCCAGGTGGTAGTACCTGCAGCCCGCCTCGCAGGCGTCCTCGACGGCGAGGCGGTGGAGCAGGAAGTTCGCCCGGACCGGGTGGGCGAGATCCTTGTTCATCGCACCGCGCCAGTACTTCGCGTGGTGGCCGTGACGGAGGACGACAATCGCCGCGGCGGGCTCGCCGGCGCACCATGCCAGGTAGATCGCGCACGATTCACCGAACCGATCGGAAACAGCCTCCAGCCGCTGCCGCGGGAAGCTCCGGGTCTGCCGCCATCGGGCAAGCGCCAGCGGCTCGTGCTGCTGCCGGGCCCAGCGCACCATCGACTGTTCGTACAGGTGGTAGAAGGCCGGCACCAGCCGGCCCGTGCGGTCGACCTCCACCTTGATCGCCGACCGCTCCGCTCGGCGCACTGCCCGTCGGACACGCCCGTGGAAGCGCCGGTCCCAGACGGTACCGAAGCCGCCTTCCAGGTCCAGCACCTGCGTCATGTGTTCCTCCGCCCGGAAGCTCTGCGGCGCCGCCCGTGCCCACAGCGGGTCGGCGTCGGGCCCGAACCGGACGCCGACCCGGAGCGCCGGGCGCCGCGCGAGGTCGTCGAAGACGACGCGAGCCTCCGTCTCGTCGGGCGTCCCGGGGGAGACCAACGGCCCGCCGATACCCCAGTCGGACGGCCAGGAGTCCTCCCCGACCAGCCTTGCCGGCCACCCTCGCCGACGCGCCAGCGGTACGACGAGCCGGCGCCCACCCTCGAATTCGTACAGTCGGCTGGCGTCCTCATAGGGTCCCGTCGCACAGATGCAATCGAGCCACGTCGGAGTCTGGCTGGCCAGGGCGTTCTCGTCCGCAGAGGCCAGCTGCCGCCAGACAGCCCGCGGAGCGGGGCTGGTCACCCGCACGGGGCCCGACTCTCTGGCCACCGGGTGCGCGACGGCTGAGTTCATGACTCCTCCTGCCGGGCGTGAGGGGACGGGACAAGAAGCCCGGGACAGGGCGGAGACCCTGGCCTCTTCACCGAGGTTAAACGGACAAGTGGCGCACGGCCTCTTTGACGCGACGCTTGCAGGAGGCCGCGTTCGAGTCGCCGGGCGTGGGCCGCTACCGTCGCGCCACCTCCTTGAGCACCGGCACCACATTGCCCGCGACCCAGTGATGGCTGCGTCCGTAGCGCGCTGACTTCTCCGCGTTTCCCGCCACATGCCACAGCCAGGTCAGCAGTGGCAGCACGTCTTCGTCGAGGCCTTCGTCCGGGGGCGGAACATCTGCTTCGGCGAGGAGGCGACGGTCCTCGGGCAGCAGGGAGCCGCGCCGCACGACATCGGCCACGATCTGCCCCAACTCCCGCCCGCCGCGCTGGTGCCGGAGGGTCAGGACGAATGTGTAGGCATCGATGGCGCAAGGGCCCTCCGCACGGGCGTTCGCCCAGTCGATCACCCCGGTGAGCGTCCCGTGCTTCCCGTTCAACAGGATGTTTCCCGGATGGAAGTCCCCGTGGGTCCACGCAACCGTCAAGGTGTGCCCGGTCAGACCGCTGCGGAGGCGCTCTCTCAGTGCCTCCGTGGCGGCTGCGCCGCGGCCCCGGCGGCACCACGGGATCTCTTCGGTCAGGATGGCGAGCTGGGGGTCGACCCAGTGCCCGATGCGGGACGTGACGCACTCCTGCCGGCCGGTCGCCCGGTGCAGCTCGCAGGCCGCCCGGAGCGCGGAGGCCGTCACTTGCCGAGTGAGGTGTGGAGAGCGCCGCAGCAGCTCGTCGCCTTCGACACCCGGCAGCCGGCCTTCCGCCACCAGGGGAAGCCGCCCGCCGAGGCGGCACACTTCCACCGGAGGCAGCAGCCGCCGCCACTCGTCCAGACGGTCGTCGAAAGTCAGATCCCGCACGGCCGCACACCCCCGGGCGAGTGACGCGGCAGCTCGACTGCTGCGGGGATGCTTGACCACCAGCGGCCGCTTCTCGTCCTCCAGCTCGAACACCAGCAGATCGGAGACCGTCCGCTGCAGCCGGTGCAGGTCGCGGAATCCGGCGCGGTCAGCGCGCAGTTGGTTCGCCAGATGGCGGGCCGTCAGCAGGTCGGCGGGCCGGGTGAGCAGACCCCGGGGGCGAAGGGGGAGGAGGCCGCGCAGCCGGGACCCCCACACATCAGCGCGAGGGAAGGCATCTTCCACGGACCCTCCGTCCGATCGGCTCACAAAGGATCATTTGTCACAGTATGTCGCTGCACGGCCGATGGCGATCGGACGGCTCGCTGTGGACGAGCCGACGGCAACTCCCGCGACCCACCGCGCGCTCGCGCCAGGGCGCGCCGGATCCGGGCCGTGCCTGGCATCGGCTTCAGGTGCCTGGCATCCGCTTCACGTGAGGGGCGCCGCTGGGTGTCCATCGCCCCGGGTGCGCAGGGAATGGCCGAGGCGGTGGGCCACAACGCCTGCGAACCGGATCGCGTCGGCCGCGGCGGGCAGCGGATCGTCCCGGCACAGCCACGCCCGTTCCGTACGCCGCCGCGAAAACAGACCGGGCGGCAGCCTGTGCTCATCCCGCAGCCAGACCGCCGCCGACGGCAGATCGAGTTGACCGGCGACGAAATCCCGGTTTTCGTCCTGCGGGCTGTCCGGCACGTCACGGCCCGTCAGGTCCAGGTGCATCGCCCGTACCACGTCGATTCCGTCGGTGTTCTGGAACAGCCGGAACTGCGCACCGGCGCGCGGGTTGAAATCCACCAGCTTGTAACGCCCGTCTCGACGGTCGTAACGCCAGTCGAGGTCGGCCGGCCCGCTGTAGCTGATCCGGCGGCACAGCCCCGCGGCCAGCTCCGCCAGACAGGAATTGCGCAGGGCGACCGCCCTGGTGGTCACCCCCGCGTACGGCGGCCAAGAGCGCAGCTTCAGGCCGGTGAAGACGACGCGCGGTGTGCCGCCCGCACCGCAGTAGAGGTGGGTGATCCAGTCCTCCGCGTGTTCCCGGGGGATGTACTCCTGCATCAGGACCGGGGGCAGCGCGCCTGCCGGATACCGGGCCAGCAGCTCCCGCTCGTCGCGGACCACGGTGGTGCCGCTCACGGCCGGGTTGCGCAGCCTGCTCCACGCCTCGAGGTTCTTGAGCACCAGCGGAAAGCCCAGCTCACGCCCTGCCTCCACCAGTTCGTCGCGGTCTGTCGGCGCCCATGTGCGCGGGGAGGGCACGCCGAGCTCCTCGCACATCCTGTGCAGGCTCGCCTTGTCGGCCAGCAGCCGCGGCAGACCCGAGGGCACCGGGGGGAGCAGAAAGCACTCCGCCAGTCGTTCGGAGTGCTCGGCCAGCAGGATGGCGGCTTCGTCGTCGGTCGGTACGGGCATGCAGCGCGAGCCGATGGCCCGGCCGATCGACAGCAGGGCATCGACCAGCAGCCGCGGTTCCTCCAGGCCGGTCGTCGGCCAGACGAACCTGCGGGTGACATGGCGTGAGAGCGCCACCGGAGTGAACCTGTCTTCGACGACGGCGTGGACCGGGATACCCAGCCGCCCGATGGTGCGCACCACGCCGACGCCGCCGTGGTGCAGGGGATATCTGCCGATCTTGGTGAGGAGAGCGGGCATCGCACGGTCGAGGGGTGGTCCGGCGTTCATCCGGCGTCCCCTCCGCCATGGAGATCAGCCATGGTCTCTGGGACGTCGACGGGGCGGGCCGCTGTGCGGTGACCCACTGCGGGCAGGCGGTGGGCGTCCACGCCGGAGTTCACCCATGTGCCGCGTCGGCGTCGGCACTTGAAGGTGCGCGAGCCGAGGTTCACGCCCTGCGTGGAATCGGAGAGTTCGCTGATGCAGTGTGTTTCGGAGGGCGGCAGCGTCGTCGCGACGGCCGCAGGTGCGACAGCCCTGCACCGCTTACGCCCCGGCCGACCGTCGGGGAAGGGCCTCGCGCCCATCACTCGTGACCTCTCACTCCGCAGGACGTGGATCTGCACTTCGCTGTCCTTGTGACGGACCGTTACCACTGACCGCTGGGGCCGCCATCAGGGATGATGTCAGAATTAATGCCATATGTCGCTTATTGTGGATGACTGGCCTTATGGTGAATGAGATCCGTCCGAAGGTCGGCCGTCGGCAGCCGAGCGGCCGGTGAACCACCGGGCTGTGGAGAGGAGCACCGCCAACTGGCCCTATCGGATCGGCAGGTTGTGCGCGGCACGGGTCGCGCTCGTGGGCAGCCACCCCCGGAGGTTTGATCGTGAACCGTGTCCCGACCTTCACGAAAGCGCCCGGGACGGCGCCGGGACCTCCGGCCGAGCAGTTCGCGGACTCCATGAATTCCCCGAATACTCCGCGTCACCGGAGCGCCCGTGCGCTGTGGGATCCGCTGCTCGGGCTACTGCCGCTGCGTACTCCACGTGTTCTCGGCACATTGACCGACCGTCTGCGGGCGCAACGCCTGGTGCGCGGGATGCATCCCCGCGAGGTCACTGTGGTCCGGCGCCCCACCTGGCCCCAGACCAATCTGCTGGTGTTCGGCTTGCGGCGGGGCAACCTGACCGTCGTGGTCAAACACCCCAGGAACGAACGGGCTGCCGCCGCCCTCGCCCGTGAATGGGACGTTCTGCGGGAGCTGGCCGCGGACGACCGGCTCGACCCCTGGCGGCAGCTGCTGCCGCAGGCCGTCGGCTATCTGCCCGGCGGGCCCGGCCGGATGCTCGCCCAGGGGCGGCTTGCGGGCGTACCCGCCGAGCGCCTGGTCCGGGGCCGACCGCAGGATCTGCACCGAACGGTCACCGCCGCCCTCTCATTTCTGGCGGACCTGCGGCGTGCGACCGGAGTTGTGCAGCCGGCCGCCGAACGGTCCGGCGAATGGGCCGAACCGCAGCTGGAGATCCTTTCCACGGAGATCGGATGGTGCCGGGCGGGTGCGGGAGCGGCGGGACTTGAGGCGCTGCGCCGGCGCCTGCACGAGGGTCTCGCCAAAGCCGTCATGACGCAGGCCTGGACGCATGGGGACTTCCACCCGGGCAATGTGCTGCTGAGCGACGAGCGCGACCGGGTCACCGGTGTGTACGACTGGGGCAACGCGCGGATGGACGGCCCGTCGGAGATCGACGCATGCATGTTCATCCTGGCGGTCCGGGCGGCGCGCAGCGGCCGCCCGCTGGGGAGGCTGGTTGCCGATGCCGTCCGTGCCGGTGGGCTGCCGGCCGCGGACCGCGCACTGCTCAGGGCCGCCGGCGTGGATCCTGACGGCGGCGGCGACCCGGCGGTACTGCCGCTGCTGACGTGGCTGTGGCATGTGGCGGGCAATGTGCGGAAGTCGCCGCAGTTCGGGCGGAGCCGCTGGTGGGTGACCGAAACCGTCGCGCCCGTCCTCAAGGAGGCGTCCCGATGAGCGAGCACCCGACGCGCCCGACGCACCCGACCCACCCGACGCTGACGGGCGCCTCCACGCCGCCCAAGGAAGGCGAAGAGGCGCCGCCCGGCACGTCCACGACCGACGAATCCCGTACACGGCGAGCCGCCACCCGCCGCTGGGTGATCCGGGCGGTGCTGCCCATCGCGCTCGCCCTGTGGCTGCTGTCGCTGCGCAATGTCGACCTCGACCGGATGCGCGACCTCGGCCTGCTGCAGGTGCTGCCGGTGCTCTTCTGGGTCGCAGTGGCCCTGCTCACCCTGGGTTTCTGTCTCGCGCTCGGCGAGCGGCGGACCGGCAACAGCTGGTACGCGGCCTACGTCCTGGGGCTGATCGCGGTCATCCATGCCACCCCCACCCTGCTCTATCCGACCCTGCGCTATTCCTGGGCCTGGAAGCACGTGGCGGTCATCGACGCGATGCTGCGGCACGGCGGCGATGTGCCGAACGCCGACACGCTCGACATCTACAACGAGTGGCCGGGCTTCTTCCAGCTCAACGCGCTGTTCCTGCGAGCCACCGGTCTCGAGTCCGCCATCGGTTACGCGGCCTGGGCCCCGGCGTTCGTCAACGCCCTGCTGCTCGGTCCGCTGCTGCTGATGTACCGGGCGGTCGCCCGTGACCGCAGGCTCATCTGGGGTGCGGCCTGGATCTTCTACTCCTGTTCCTGGGTGGGGCAGGACTACTTCGCGCCGCAGGCCTTCGACTTCCTGCTGTTCGCGACAGTGATCGCCCTGATCCTGCGGCAGCTGCCGTCCTCCGCGCTCCCTCGTCCGAGCAGGCACCGACGGGGAGCCTGGCCACCGGGACTACTGCTCCTGGTGCTGGTGATCGTGGCCGCGATCGTGTCCTCCCACCCGCTCACCCCGCTGATGCTGATCAGCGCGCTGGTGCTGCTGTCGCTGCCGCGCCGCAACCGGCGGGTGGTGCTGCCGGTCCTGGCGGGGGCGGTCGTGTTCACGGCCGCCTGGGACGCCACCGTGGCACGGCCGTACATCTCCACACACTTCGGCAGCATCCTGGACGCCCTCTCCCAGCCCGACGCCAACATCGCCTCGTCCCTGGCCACCTGGGGCTCCGCCGCTCCGGGGCAGATCCTGCTGTCCTGGGTCGACCGGGGCCTGTCCGGTGCCGTCCTGCTGCTGGCTGTGATCGCCTTCGTGCGCCGACCGTGGACGCGCCGCACCGGACTCCCACTCCTTGTGCTCGCCCCCTTGCCGGTCCTGCTCGCGAACCCGTACGGCGGGGAGATGATCTTCCGGGCCTACCTGTTCGCGCTGCCCGCCGCCGCATTCATGATCGCCGCCCTCCTGCTGCACCGGGGTACTCAGCCGCGCCGTCGGATGCTCACCGTCTACCCCCTGCTGCTGGCCATGCTCGGCGGCCTGGTCTTCGGCTACTACGGCAAGGAGTCGGTGAACCAGTTCACGCTCCAGGAAGTCGCCGCCGCCCGCTATGTGACCTCCCACGCTCCGGCGGGTTCGAAGATCGTGACGCTCACCTCCGCCGTGCCAGGCCTGTTCATGCACTATGACCAGCACGAACGGGTGCTCCTGGCCCAGCAGGCGGTCGAGGACAAACGGCGGCTGGTGCAAGACCCGCTGGACGGCGTGAAGGGGTTCGTCTACGGGGCCACCGCGAGGCAGCCCGCGTACATCATCCTCAGCCAGGCGCAGACCAAGGACGTCTATCTCACCGGGGACCTGCCCGCCGACACCGTGAAACGAGTGGAGTCGGCTCTGTCGGGGGCGGCGGGCTTCGTTCGCGTCTACCACAACGATGACGCGGTGGTTTACCGGTACGTGGCTCCGAGGGAGACGATCCGCCGATGACTGCCATGCGTTGGGGGATCGCCGCGTCCGGGTGGCTGGCCCTCGCGGTCACCGCGCTGCCGACGGGGAATCCGCTGCGCGTCGTCGTCACGGCCGTCTTCCTGGTTGTCTGCCCGGGACTGGCGGCTGTATGGCCGCGGCGATCAGCGGCGCGCCGAGGCCCCGGCTGGGCCACGGTCCTGGAGCCCGCCGTGCTGAGCGTGGTGCTCAGCCTGTCGCTGGCGGTGCTCGTGGCGGAGGCGTTCTTCCTCAGCCGCACGTTCACGTTCACGCGGGCTCTGCTGGCGCTCGCAGTCCTCACCTCTGTCCTGGCACTGATGCCGGGACCCGGCGTACTGCGGTCCGCGCGCCGACGAGCCACCGCGGGAGCCGCTGAGCCGAACGAGTGAACCTTCCGCGAACGAGAGGTACAGGTATGCCCCCGAATTCCCGCTCGGCCGCCCGGCACCACCGGGCGGCCACGGAAGCGACCGGGGCTCCCCGGGAGCGGGCTCCGGTCGTCGTCATCGGCGCCGGCCCGTACGGCCTGGCCACCGCCGCCCGGCTGAGCGCGGCACGAGTGCCCCTGAGAATTTTCGGCGAGCCGATGGAGGGCTGGCACACCCATATGCCCAAGGGCATGTATCTCAAGTCCGTACCGGCGGCATCGTCGATTTCCGCGCCGCAGCCCGGGTACGGGCTCGCGGATTTCCGTGCGGCCGAGGGCAAGGCCCCGGTGGGCGATCTGTATCCGATCCCGATCGAGGAATTCATCGGCTACGGGCGATGGTTCCAGGAGCGCCGCGTACCCGAACTGGAGCGGTCGATGGTGCACGGTGTGCGGGCCGTCGACGGCGGGTTCGGCATCACTTTGGACTCCGGGGAGGAGTTCCTTGCCTCAGCCGTGGTTGTTTCCACGGGACTGGTCCCGTTCGCCCATGAACCGACTCAGCTGCGCCGCCTCACCGCGACGGGCCTGACCTCCCACACCTGCGAGCACCGGGATCTGACCGGCTTCGCGGGACAGCGGGTGGCCGTGCTGGGTGCTGGGCAGTCGGCGCTGGAGAGCGCCGCACTGCTGTACGAGGCGGGTGCCCGCCCCACCGTGGTCGCCCGTGCCCCGGCCGTCGTCTTCGGTGACCCTCCGCAAACGGACCGCCCCGGCACCCGTTCCCGGTCCGTCCGGCTGCGCAAACCCGGCTCCGCGCTCGGCCCCGGCTGGTCGCTGCTGGCCGTCAGCCGTGGCGCCGCCGCCTACCGCCACCTGCCGACATCGGTGCGGCTCCGCCTGCTGCACACCGTGCTGGGGCCGTCCGGTGCCTGGTGGCTGCGGGAGCGCGTGGACGGCCGCTTCCCGATGCTGTGCGGGCGCACGGTGCACTCCGCGGTGCCCGAGGACGGGACGGTGCGCCTGGAGTTGGCGGACCCGGGCGGCGGAATCGAGCCGCTGCGCGTCGACCATCTCCTGGTGGCCACGGGTTACCGGGTGGACGTGGACCGGCTCGGGTTCCTGGAGCCCACCCTTCGTCAGGCGGTACGAACGTTCGGCGGTGCACCGCGGCTGTCGGCCGGCTTCGAGTCCTCGGTGCCCGGCCTCTACTTCACCGGACTGGCCGCGGCACCCACCTTCGGGCCGGTCCTGCGCTTCGTCTGCGGGACCGGGTTCGCAGCCCGGCAGACTGCCGCCGCGGTATCGGCCGGAATCCGGTGAAACCGGTGGCTGCACACATGGCCTGGCGGGCCGGGCGGGCCTGGCGGGCGGTGGCTGCGGGCCTGCTGATGCTGACCGCGGCCTGCGGCAGCGACAGCACGTCCCCGCGTCCGCCTGCCGCGGGCTCGTGGCGGCTGGTCTTCCATGACGACTTCAACGGCTCGAAACTCGACACCGATCGCTGGGTCACCTGCTACGACTGGAACAAGGGCGGGTGCACCAACAGCGGGAACGACGAGTTGGAGTGGTATCTCCCGAGCCAGGTGTCGGTGGGCGAAGGCGCACTGACCCTCAGCGCCGAGCGCCGCAGCACCCGGGGGAGTGACGGCAAGACCTACCCGTGGACATCCGGCATGATCTCCACCGGGCGTGACCACTGGGACGGCCGTCCCCGGCGGACCTTTACCTACGGCTACTTCGAAGCGGCGATCCGCATCCCCGCCGAGGCGGGCATGTTCCCGGCCTTCTGGATGATGCCGGCGTCCCGGCGGACGCCTCCCGAGCTGGACATCATGGAGTTCCTCGGAAACACCGACGAGACCAACATGTATGTGCACTGGGTGAACCGGGCGGGCGAGCAGCGGGAGCGGGGAACCTACGGGCCGGTCAACTTCCCCGACGGCTACCACGTGTTCGGACTCCTCTGGGAGCGCGACGAGTTGACCTGGTACGTGGACGGTGTCAAGAGGTTCCGGGTGACCGCTGCGGACCGGATCCCGCACGTCCCCATGGAGGTGCTGCTCAATCTGGCCGTCGGGGTTCCCAAACCGCCACCCCCCTCGGTCGTTTCGGCGCGGATGCACGTGGACTGGGTGCGCGTGTGGCAGCACTGAGGGCCGGAGCGGGGCCCGGCAGGCACCGTCAGGCTGCCGGAAGCGCCTGGAACGGCCGGTTCAGCCCCACCCGGAGACGGCGGTACGCGCGCCAACCCCTGGTCCGGAATCCCTCGGGGAACGGCGCCACGCGGGCCTCGGACCCTTCGGTCCACCGCCTGAAACGTTCCCGGCCGGTGTCGGCGTGCACCATCAGCCGGGCGATCCTCAGTGGATCGTCCCTGTGTGAGCTGAAGGCATTGCGGACGGCGGCGGCCGATGTCCAGCCCGCCTCCTGAACCAGGCGGCACACCGCTGGGCTCGAGTAACCGTGCGGATACGCGAACGCGGTGACCGGGTGGCCGAGGGCATCCTCCAGTTGGCGCTTGCAGCCGACCACCTCGTCCCTCAGCCGGGGCCCGGGCAGCGTGTCGAGCTGCGGATGCGTCCTGGTGTGACCGCCGATCTCGACGCCGAGCTCGTCCAGTTCCTCGACCTGGCCCCAACTCAGCATCGGCGCGGGCGGGAACAGACTGCCGTCGGCCGGCCGGCCCGGCGCGTGCAGCGCGCCCGTGGTGATGTACAGGGTGGCGGGCAGTCCCCGCTCGGCGAGCAGCGGAGCCACCGTCGAGTAGAAGTCGATGTATCCGTCGTCGAAGGTCAGCACGGCGGACCGGGCCGGCAGCGGGGGGCCGCCGTGCAATGCCGCTACGAGTCGCCGCAGCGGGATCACCTCGAGGCCGCTGTCGGCTATCAGGTCGAGATGTCCGGCGAGGGTACGAGGGTTCACGGTGAGCGGCGCGATCCACGACGGCGGGTCGAGAGTCACCGAGTGGTAGAGGAAGACAGGAACCGGGTTCACGGACGGCTCCTGCCGACGGGAGTCGGTGCACCGTCCATGGGCGATCCGCCCAGGGGCGGCGGCGGGCGGTGCGGAGCGGAGCCGGACGACAGGGAGTGGATCCGGCCGACGGCATAGCCGGCGACGGTGGCGCAGACACCCGCGGACAGCGCCGCGAGCGTGCGCAGGGCGTCGGGACGGCCCGGCCGCAGGGCCCGGGCGAAGGCCCGGGGGATGGTCGATCTCAGATAGGTGCGCTCGCTGGACAGGGCGGCCCTGCTGCCGCTGTGCCGGGCGACCAGTGCCTTGGAGAGCCCTTCCGCATAGCAGCGTGACCTGAAGTACGCCCAGGTGGTACGCGTCCCGGGGACCCGGTGACGTACCGCGGCACCAGGCTCGTAGAGCAGTACGGCGTCGGGACGGCGAGCCGCGATCCGCAGACACAGCTCCGTCTCCTCGCAGCCCAGGGGCCGGGTTCCGACCCGTCCGAGGTCGGTGCGGAAGCCGCCGGCCGAGACCACCTCGGCCCTGCGGAAGGACATGTTGGCGCCGATGAAGTTCCGTACCGGGGCGGTCCGCACGGGCAGCCCCCGGTACGAGCAGCCGACCACCCAGTCGAATTCCGGCGGGAACCACACCGGCCGGCGTGTGACCCACCACGGCCGGACGAGCCCGCCGACACCCACGACCCGGGGGTCCTCGTAGCGTTCCAGCATGCGGTCGGTCCAGTCCGGATCTGCGGCCGCGTCGTCGTCGAGGAAGGCCACTACGTCGCCCAGGGCCGCCGCCACCCCGGTGTTACGTGCACCGGAGAGGCCCTTGCGCTCGCGGTTGGGCACCACCCGGACGCCGGGCAGCGAGGCGGTGGCCTGCTCGTACAGTTCCTGGCAGTGGTCGATCACCAGTACGATCTCGTCCGCCCCGCGCTCCTGGGCACGAACCGAGCCGATCGCGGCCCGGATGTCCTCCCACCGGTCGAGGGTGTAGGCGCAGATGACGACAGACAGGCTCGGTACGGTGCTCATGACGGCCTCCCGGCGGTGGCGGGGGGCGTGGTGGCCGTTCCCGCCGGCTCGGATGCCCTGAGGGCACGTGATGCGTACACAGCTACTTCTCAGTCTCCGTCGCCGCCGTCGCGGCCGCGCGGTTGAGCCAGCGGCTGCGCAGATAGCCCAGCGGCCCGTACAGCAGGCCTCGCATCTCCAGGAGGGCGAGCTGCCGGGACCATCCGTCGCCCGGTTCCGTCCGGCCGCGTGCCTTGGTCGTCGCGTACCGGATGCCGCCGGGGAGCCTGCGCAGCAGGGCGGGCACCATCCGGGGCTCGTGGGCGAGCGCTCCGGTCAGATAGGCCCCGAGCCCGGCTCCGTACCCGAAGGCCTGCGCCTTCAGGGCGTTCTCGGTACGGCGGTGGCGATGCCAGACGATGGCGCCCGGCTGATAGGCGAGGGTGCGGCCGCCGACCAGAACCCGGAAGAAGGCGAGCAGGTCGTCGCCGCCGTGAGCCGGGGTACCGGTGCCGGTGGCCGGGTCGAAGCCCCCGAGAGCGCGGAGCATGTCCGTACGGAAGGCCATATTGGTCCCGGAGCCGAAGCGTCCGGCAGTGAACGGAAACAGGGGGTCGCCCGGCGGCTCCTGCAGCGACCAGGTGCGAGGGGTGTACCCCTTGGCGAATCCACCGTGCCGCTCCAGCGCGGCCTGGGCTCCGGTCCTCAGTTCGGCGGGCACGATGAGGCCGGTGACACAGCCGATCCGGCGGTCCCGGGAGAAGGCTGTGGCGAGCTCGGTCAGCCAGCGGGCGTCGACGAGCGTGTCGTCGTCCGTGAACGCGGCGATCCTGCCGTGCGCCAGGGCCAGTCCCCGGTTGTGTGCGCGGGCCAGACCGGCCACGGGCTCCCGGAAGTAGCGGACCCGTCGGCCGTAGGCCTCCTTGACCAGGTGCTCGGCGGACGCGTCCGTCGGGGCGTTGTCCACCACGATCACCTCGAACCGCGGGTACTCCATCAGCAGGAGCGAGTCCAGGCACTGTCGCAGCAGCTGGGGCCGGTCGTGGGTGGCGACGATGACGCTGATGAAGGGGGCCTCGTCGAGGACGCGCAGCCCGGCGGCCTGGCAGGGCAGGACGGCCGGTTCGCGCCACGGCTGGGAGGAAACTCCGGACGGAGCGGTCGGCCGGTCGGCTGCCAAGTGCCCGGCGACAGCGGTGGTGAGCTCCCGGTGGGCCGCATTGGCCAGGGACCGCCACAGCTCGGCGGGGCTGGTGCCGGTCGCGGAGACCATCCCCAGCGGGTGGCCGTGCAGCCGCACCAGGGCCAGAACCCTGCCCTCGGGACGGATCTGCTCACGGCTGCCGGGCGGATGGAACTCTCCCGGCTCGGCCAGATCGATGTCGACGACCCTGACCGGGGAATAGGACGGGGCCACGGGGACGGGGACTGTGGCGCGGGGGGCGAGGAAGAGTCGGCCGGTGGCGCTCATCATGTGCTCCGTCCTGCCGGCGCGGACTGTGCGCCGGGTCGCTCGGAGAGGAGGGTGCGCAGCACCCGGCGGCCGTCGGAGATGGCGTGCAGGTTGGAACGACCGCTGCGGCGGGGCAGTTCGAGGCTCGGGACCTCGGCGATCCGCAGTCCGCAACGCAGCGCGTGCACGATCATCTCGGCCTCGATCTCGAAGCCGGCGGCGTGCAGGTCCAGCTGGTCCAGGAAGCTGCGCCGGAAGGCGCAGAACCCGTAGCACAGGTCGGTCAGCGAGGCGTCGTAGAGCTTGTTGACCGCTGCCAGCAGCACGTGGTTGCCCAGTCGCCTGAAGCGGGTGATGTCCAGGGAGCCGCCGCCCGCGACGAACCGGGAGCCCTTGACGAAGTCGAAGCCGTTCTCGAGGAAGTGCAGGTAGTGCGGGATCTCGCCGGGCGACATGCTGCCGTCGGCATCCATCATCACCACGTAGTCGCCGGTCGCCGCGAGGAATCCGGTGCGCAGGGCGTTTCCTTTGCCCGGGCCGCTCTGCTCGACGCTGCGGACCGTGGGCAGGCAGTGGGTCGCCATGGAGACCGTGGCGTCACTCGAGTCGCCGTCGACCAGGATGACCTCGTCCACGCAGTCCGGAATCTGCTCGAAGACCCAGGGGATGTTGCGTGCCTCGTTGCGCGCCGGAACCACCAGGCTCACGGACCCACGCGGCGGCAGCCTGTCCTCGGCGCGTCGCATCGGGTGAGTGTCGGTGGCTCGCCGGGCGGGGTGCGCGGCGGGGGTCGGCGCCGGGGCGATGGCGGGGGGCTGGGTCTGGGCGGTGGCGGGGAGCTGAGTCTGGTTCGTGGTCATGATGTCTCCGGGATCGAATCGGTATGGATGGCGCTATGTGTGGCTGTATATCTGCTATGTACGTTTACGTCGTATACATACGATTTACCCTTACAGGCATTAAGTCAAGGGGTGCCGGCCGTGTATCCGGACGGATTGAACTGCTGGAAGCGCCATGCGTCGCGGCACATCGCGGCAACATCCCTGGTGGGACGCCATCCCCACTCCCTCGCCGCCGCGCTGGCGTCGGCGACGAGTTCGGTCACATCGCCGGGGCGGCGGTCCACGACCTCGTACGGGACGGGCCTGCCGCAGGCCTCGCCGAACGCGTTCAGGAGCTCGAGGACGGAGGTGCCCGTTCCGCCGCCGAGGTTGAAGACGCGCATCCCCGTCCGGTCGGCCAGATGCTCCAGTGCGCTCCGATGGGCCTCGGCGAGGTCCATGACGTGGATGTAGTCGCGGACCCCGGTGCCGTCCGCGGTGTCGTAATCGCCGCCGAAGATCCTCAGGCGCCCGCGCCTGCCGGCCGCCACCCGGGCCAGCCGGGACATCAGATTGGCGGGCTCGCCGCGGGGGTCCTCGCCCAGCAGGCCGCTGGGATGCGCGCCGACCGGATTGAAATAGCGCAGCGCCAGCACGGTGAACTCCGGGCGGATCCGGCACACGTCGGCGAGCATCTGCTCGCAGACCCATTTCGACGCCGCGGCAGGGTTCGCCGGACGGGCCGGGTCGCTCTCGGCGTGCGGACCGTTGCGGGCCTCGCCGTAGATGGAGCACGACGAACAGAAGACCAACTGGTGCACACCGTGGCCCTGCATGACGTTCAGCAGGGATGTGGTGGCGCCGACGTTCACGTCGTAGTACTCGATCGGTGCCCGCACGGACTCGTCGACGGACCGCTTTCCGGCGAGGTGCACCACGGTATCCACAGGGTGCTCGCGGAACACGGTCGAGAGCGCCCGCCGGTCACGCAGATCGACCGCGTACACGCCTCCCAGTGCGCGGCCTGCGACTCGCTGGATGCGCAGGCAGGCCAGGGGTGAGCTGGTGGAGTAGTTGTCGACCACGATGACCTCGTAGCCGTGGTCGAGGAGCTCGACGCAGGTGTGGCTGCCGATGAATCCGGCGCCGCCGGTGACCAGAACCGTTGAAGGGGCGGGCATGAGTTCTCTCCTTGAGCGGGGTGGGGCGAAGGGGAGGCCTCCGCTGCCCGGCCAAGGGGCCAGCCGGGACCGAATGGGCGCCGGTATCCTTATGAAATGAACTGACGCCATATATTTACGTCGTATACATACACTTTCATCCCTTTTGGGCCTACGGTCAAGGGAGAGGCCGAGGCGGCTCGCCCCGGCGACTGGAGGCAGACATCGTGAAGAGGGACAAGGGGCCCGAGCGGGGCCGGAAGGAGAACGGGCAGCGGTCCGGGGATCGCGGCCGTTACGGCAAGCTGAGCCGGGAACGCGTCCTGGCCACTGCTCTGGGGCTGGTCGACCGCGAGGGGCTCTCGGCGCTGAGCATGCGCAGGGTGGGAGCCGAGCTCGGCGTGGAGGCCATGGCCCTGTACCGGTACGCCCCCAGCAAGGACGCACTCCTGGACGGCCTGGTCGAGGCCCTCTTCATCGAGCTGGAGGAGTACCTGGCCGCCCCAGCCACCGCTCCTGCCCCTGCCCCTGCCGCCACCGCCGTCGTCGGTGGCGCCGACGCGGCGGCCACTGCCGTGGACCCCTTCGCCGAGGGGCCCGAATGGCGCGCCGAGCTGCACCGCATCGCCCAGGCGACGTACCAGGTCGCGCTGGCCCACCCGCAGGTGGTGCCGCTGCTGGCCACCCGCATGCTGGCGGTCCCGCTGGCCCGGCGCCCGCTGGCGGTCCTCAAGGACCACGAGCACGTGCTGGCCCTGCTCGATCAGGCCGGCCTCGACGAGAACGAGGCCTCGCTGGCCTTCCGGGCCTTCACCAGCTGGGTGCTCGGCTACATCTTCGTGGAGCTGCGCGCCATGGTGGACAACCCCGATGAGTCCGATCCGGCATTCCGGCTCGGGCTGCACCGCATGCCGGTCCAGGAGCTTCCCAGACTCCGCGAGGCCGCCCCGGCACTCGCCGAGCACGGCGGGCCGCAGGGACTGGCCGCAGGCCTGGACGCACTGCTCGGTCGCTTCACGCAGGAGGCCAGGTGATCCGACCAGCGAGGGGGCTGCCCGTACCGGGGCGTACCGGTGCGGTGGGTCGGGATCGGGCGCAGACTCAACACGACAGGACAACGGGATTCCCCAGAAGGAGCGCACCATGCTCACCACCCGTTTTGTCACGGGCACCCCGAACTGGATCGACCTCGGCACGCCCGACATCGAGGCAGCGAGCACCTTTTACGGCGGCCTGTTCGGCTGGACCTTTCAGTCCGCGGGCCCCGAAGCCGGCGGCTACGGCATGTTCCAGCTGGACGGCAAGACGGTCGCAGGCGGGATGACGGTCACTCCCGAACAGGGCGGGCCTGGCTGGACCCTCTACTTCCAGTCGCCCGACGCCGACGCCACGGCCAAGGCGGTCGTGCAGGGCGGCGGCTCGGTTGTCTTCGAACCGATGGACGTCTTCGAACTGGGTCGCATGGCGGTCTTCACCGACCCGGCGGGCGCGGCGTTCGCGACGTGGCAGCCGGGCCAGGTCAAGGGCCTGGACGTGGTGAACGACGCTCGCTCGCTGTGCTGGGCCGAGCTGTACACCTCCGATCCCGGCGCGGGTCTTCGCTTCTACAGCGGTGTCTTCGGCTGGGAGACATCGACGATGCCGTTCCCGGACGGCACAGGCTCGTACACGATGGTGAACCCGGCGGGAGCGGGCGCGGAGGCGATGTTCGGCGGCATCGTCCCGCTGGCCGCGGACCCGGTGGAGACGGAAGGGCCGTACTGGCTGCCGTACTTCGAGGTCGAGGACTGCGACGCGTCGGTGGTGAAGGCCGCGGAACTGGGCGGCAAGGTCAGGATGCCCCCCGTCGACATGGAGGGCGTGGGCCGCTTCGCCAAACTGGCGGACCCGGCGGGCGGGCGCTTCGCGCTGATGCAGGGGGTGCAGGAGGGGGGCTGATGCGGTTCGGGTGTGCGGTCGGGGGTGCCGGTCGCGGGTGGTGGGCGTGGGGACGTTGATGCTTCATTGACCCGGCGTTTATCGGCACGGGGAAATGTGTGCCGCATGCCGATCAACACCATCACCGACCAAGAACTCTCCTGGCAGGAGACCGCGCTGTGCGCCCAGGCGGGCCCGGAATTCTTCTTCCCGGCACCGGGCTCGTCGACGCGGGAGGCGAAGCAGCTGTGCGGGGCGTGCGAGGGACGGGTGGCATGCCTGGAGTATGCGCTGGACAACGACGAGAGATTTGGGGTGTGGGGCGGGCTGTCGGAGAAGGAGCGGTACCGGCTGAAGCGGGCGCAGGGCTGAAGCCGACGGGGGCCGGCGCTATGTGGTGTGGACGCGGCCACTCTTGACGAGACCGGCCAGCTCCGCCAGGGCATCGTCCTCGGGGGTGCCGCTGGGGACGGCCTCACCCATGGCCTCGGGGACGACGCGAACGGGGAAGTGCCCGCCGACGGGGGAGACGACGCCGCCGTAGCGGGGGTCGCCGGCGAACCAGATGGTGTCGGGCTGCGGGTTCTGTTTCTGCGCGAGGTGCACTGAGAACGGTGTGAAGCGCAGGACCGGCGTGTAGTTCTCGGCGAACCTGATCATGATGACTTTCGGGCTCTCTGTGGAGCGGTGCGGATACTCACAGGGGTATGTCCGCCAGGGGTATGTCTTGAGGATGCTTGTGATCCTGCGCGTTCGGCGAAGCGCCAAGAAGGTGACGACCAAGGCCATGGGATAAAGGATGAGGCTGAGCAGGACAAGCCCGATGACGTCCGATGGTGGATGCGCGACGCCCATGTAGGCAGTCGCTGCAGCCAGGCACAGCATGGCAATCAGCCAGGCGCAGCGCTTTCTGACGAGGTGCCGATGACCCACCACGGTGGGCGGGTGATCGAATGCGGTTTTGGCCAGGGGAAGCCCGGGCGGCTGTGATCTCACGTGAGCAGCTCCAGAATGCGGGAAGGTCGTTGAGTGGGCTCCGCTGGGGCAGCAGGCGCGGCGAAAGTGATCGTTTGAGCGATGCCTTCGAGGATGTCGGTGTAAGCATCCGCATGGCGGGTTGCCGCGCTGGTGAGATCGGCTACGCCGATGTGCACACCCGTCGGATACGGGACTGTGAGTCGAGCCTGGAAGATCTCAGAGGGAGCTGCGCTGATGCCCGCGCTTTCCAGTAGGGCGCGCGGTGGAGCAGCCAACGTACCGGCCAGCAGTGCGGCCGGGAGATTGATTGGCAGCTTGATGAGTCTCCCAGTATTTGAACTCCAGTGAGGGGAGTTCGAGAGAGCGAGCGCACTCTGGGCCACGGCCAGCCCTGCTGTGCGTGACGCGGTGACCTTCACGGACAGGGAGAAGAACGAGACGCAGGCGCCATTCTCTCCGTCGGGATGCACTCCGATCGATGTGTGGATACTCCCGCCTTCGTGCATCGCGTCGAAGAGGTTCACCAGGGTCCGGGCGTCGAGAAGGCAGCGGTCAACTGGCGCTGCACTCTCAAGGATTGGCGCGAGAACAGCGGAGACCACCGCTTCCATCTCGTCGAGGGCGATTGCATCGAGCGTGAGGTAGCCGGGCGGCAGCCGAAACCACATCGGGGGCGTCGGCGTCATCGAAACACTGGGCATGACCATTGCCTTACGTTCCTATTTAGTGAGCCAGCGATGCCCATGCATGAGCGGCCTTCGCTGCTGAGCTGGGGCCGTCATCGAGCACTGCGCGGGCACCGTCTACTACCGTTGCGCTGTTTGCGGCGGTTTCGTTGTCATCCAGTGGTGTGAAGTGACTGATGGCCGTCGCAGCGCCGGTCCCCGAGAGGGTGTACGCCACTGACTCATGGACCACCGGGTGGGTGCTCCGCAAAGCCCACCCGGTGAGGGGGTTCTCCACTTGGCGCATCCCATCCATCGCATTTTTTGCCGCGCTGGTGAACGCCTCTGATCCGGCACGGACGGCAGCGAGACGGCCGGAGTCTGCGACGGCAGTAGCCGCCTGAGCGGCGGCGGAAGCCGACTTCGCCCCCTGGGCGATTGCTGCCACGCCGGGCACCGACCCGAGTGCATCCCCGGTCACTGTCACGGCGCTATCCCAGAAGCTGGCATCGAAATCGCCTTTTGTGAAGCCATCTTTGAGCGATTTCTGAACCCTCGAATCCGTCAGGTGGTGCGCAAGGGCACCGATGCTGGCACCGGTCGCCACGAACAGCAGCGCCAAGCCGACGGCTGGGCAGAATGGCCCGACGACCATCGCTGCGAAGCCGACGGCAGCAGAGACGTCCGACAGGAAGTCGCCGAGATCCTCGTCCAGCCACCTCAGGACCCTGTCAAACGCACCCGGTTCCGGTGGCGCCAACCGCTCCGTCGCCTCATTCAGCGCCCTCGCCACCCGCCCCGCCCCCACCCTGTGCGTCTCCTCCAGCTCCCGCGCCAGCCTCCGCACCGACTCCAGCGCCTCCCGCGCCCGCGTCACCGCCTCGCCCGCCGTCCTCAGCTCCGCCTCCGGCAGGTCCGGCGCCGAGCGGACGTGCTCCTCGTGGGACTCCGCCCTCGTCAGCGCCGCCGCGTCCAGCTTCGCCCTGGTGTCGTACCGTCTCGCCGTCGCCTGGTAGCCCACCAGGTCGTCGTGCCACACCCGCAGCTTCGACGCTGCCTTCGACACCGACCTGTGCGCGTTCTTCAGGTGCCGTGGCAGATCTCCGTCCAGCGCCCCGCGAAACGCCTCCGCCGCCTCGCCGCGCCAGTACGTGCTCTCGCCCAACAGCTCGTCCACCAGGCGGTGCGCCGTGCCCAGTGCCGTCGCCGATGTGCTGAGCTTCTTCTGGAGCGCGGCGATCGCCGACGGGCTCCCCGGCGCCGGGTCCCAGCCCAGATGCGGGTACTCAGGCACGCCCGTCCACCGCCCTGAAGGCAGATTCGATCGCCTTGCTGATCTGCGCGTAGCCCTCGTGGCTCAGCTTCACACCGTCGTGCACCGCCTGGATCCGTGCGCCCAGCTGCTCCGCGCCGTACGTCCAGCGCCGCTGGAAGCCGTCGCACGCCTCGTCCAGCTCCCGCGTGCCCACCTGGTCCGCCCGTACGTGCTCCAGCGCCTGTCTCGCCTCCGCGAGCGACGTCAGCGTGCGGCCCAGCGCACGCGAGAAACGGCCCAACTGGTCGGTGTCCACCTGAAGATCACGATCCATGACGGACCACACTTGCAGATCATCGCCATACCTGGATAAATCGTGTCCCTCACACGGGTGAGCCCGGCGATGCCGAAGCCAAGCCGCTTCCCGCCGCCTCCCGCTCGGCGCGCGGGTTGGCGGTCGGCTGGCTAGCGTGAAGACGGACCATTCATCGAGCAGGAGAGAGAGTCGTTGTCATGGCCGCACAACCTGAGGGCACACCGTGCTGGGCCGACGCGATGTTCAGCGATGTCGAGGGTGCCAAGACCTTCTACGGTGACGTGCTGGGGTGGACCTTCGGTGAGGCGTCGTCGGAGTACGGCAACTACACACAGGCGTACTCGGACGGTAAGGCCGTGGCCGCCGTCGTGCCGCCGATGCCCGGCCAGGAAGGCCCGTCCGCCTGGTGTCTTTACCTCGCGTCGCAGGATGTCGCCGCCGCCGCCGGGAAGATCCGTGACAACGGGGGCGAGGTTCTGATGGAGCCGATGCAGGTCGGTGACTTCGGTTCGATGCTGCTCGCCCGCGACCCCAGCGGTGTCGTTTTCGGCGTCTGGCAGGCGGGCACCCACGAAGGCTTCGAGAAGAAGAGCGAGCCCGGCGCGTTCAGCTGGGCCGAGATCTTCACCCGGGAGCCCGAGAAGTCGGACGCCTTCTGGCCCGCTGTCTTCCCCTACGGCGTGCAGCGGATGGACGACGACGCGGTCGACTACAAGCTCTTCGCCCTCGGCGGCGAGACGGTCCTGGGGCGGATGAAGATGGGGGACGAGTTCCCGCCCGAGGTACCGCCGTACCTCAACGTCTACTTCGGAGTCGAGGACTGCGACGCGGCGGTGGCGAAGGCGACCGAACGTGGTGGAGTGCTGCGCTTCGGGCCGATGGACACCCCGTTCGGACGGTTCGCCGCGCTGAGCGACCCGCAGGGTGCGGCGTTTTCCGTCATCGACCTCAACACGACCCGGGGGGACGTGCCCAAGACGACCGACGTGTCCTGAGCCGTCGTACCGGACCGGACCGGCCCGGGCCGCTGGGGCCCGGGCCGCGCCAGCTGCCGGGCGGCCTGTGCGTTCTGTGCCGGTCGATCATGCCGGGTGGGGCATTCACTGCGGTTCGCAGCGCGTCAGCAGGCACAATTCCCCGCATGGCCCACACCCCCCGCTACCAGGCGGACCTCCTCCTGGATGTGCTCGAGCCCCTCCCGTATCCCCGGCGCATGCGCGAACTCGCCGCGCGGACACGGGAGATGGAGCGCGCGGAGCTGCGTCCGCTGCTCGCCGAGCTCGACGGGCGGGGCCCCTATGAGCGCGGGCTCGCCGTCGTCGCGGCCGCAGTGGGCGGGGATGCCGAGTGGATCGGCGCCCGGCTCGCGGACCCGCACTCCTTCGTCCGCGCCCAGGCCCTGAGGGTCGCCGCGAGCCTCGGTGTGCCCGACCACGCCTTTGTCGCCGCCCTCGACGACGCCCCCACCGCAGTACGCAAGCAGCTGCTGCGCGCGATGGTCCGCGAGCGCCGCTCCGCGCTCGCCGACCGGGTCGTCGACGGGATCCGGGAGACCTGGGGCGATGTGGAGGCGGCCCGCCTGCTGCCCGGCTGCGGGGCTGCGACCGTCGAACGGCTGCTGCCCGCCCTGTTCCATGCCGTACGCGGTTGGCGCGGGCTCGCCACCCGCCATCCCGGCACCCTCCTCGACGTGGCGGAGCGTGAGCTCTCGGCGTTGCCGGAGGCGCTGCGCGACGGCTGGTGGCAGCGGTACGCCGGTGCCGTCGCCGCCGTCACGGGCGCCGAACCCCTGCGTGTCCTCGACCTGTTCGAGCGCCTTGGACCCGGGGCTCTGCCCTTTCCGCTGCGCGCGAAGACCGGGGCACTGGCGAAGGCGGACCCCGCCCGTGTCGTGCGGATGCTGCTCGCCCCCGAGGGGCACGCGATCCGCCGCAGCACCACACTGCGCCCCGCTGTCCTGCGACACCTCGCCCGGAGCACCCCCGAGAGCCTCCTCGTCGATCTCGGCACCGTCGTGGCCGCGAACCACGACGAGTTCGCCCGGCTGATCGCCGCCCACCCGCCGGGCCGCCGCGGTGCCTTCTACGAGGCCGTGCTCGCCGGTCGCGGGCGCGAGGCCCAGGCCGTGAACGCCGAGCTGCTCGACGTACTGCCGCGCAACTACGTTGCCGGCGAGGCGCGCCGGATGGCGGACCGGGCCAAGGAGAGTGGAGCGGGCTGGAGTTCGGTGCTGCTCGCCGAGTCCTATCTGCCTGTAGCGCAGGCGCGCGAGCAGTTGATCGCGGCCACGCACCGCGCGTCGGCGGAGGACCGCGCGGAGGCCTGGCCGCTGCTGATCCGCAACGCCGGCCGCTCCGGCGAACCCGACGCCGTCACCGCCGTACTGGGCGAGATGGCGCGGCTTCGCAACGAACAGGATCCGGTGCGCTCGGCGGCGATGCGCGCGCTCGCCGACACCCCGCCCGTGCTCTTCACCGACGAGGCGGAGCCGGATCTCGACCGCGTGGCCACCGATGCCGTGGCGGCCCGCGACTCGTCCCCGGACACGCGTCAGGCGCTGAGCCGCCTCGCGCTCGCCGTACTGCGCGAACATGCCGCCGCCGGCCGACGGCAGTTGGTGAACTGGGCGCTGCGCACCCTGGTACGCATATCGGGCAGCACCGGCGGCGCAGATCTCGGCCGACTGGACCGCACCCTGCGCCATGGCCAGGAGCACACGGTCTTCGAGGCGCTGCACCCCTGGATCGAGGCGGGCGCGGAGAAGGCCGACTTCTCTCTCGCCTTCGCGCTCACCCGCGCGGTCGGCCGGCGCGCGGCCGGCATGCCGGACCTGCAGGACCTCCTCTGGCAGGCCGTCCGGTTCGGCAGCAACAGCACCGCGCAGACAGCCGTCGGGCTCTGGCTCGAACCGTCCGCCGAACGAGACCGGCGGGTGGAGCTCCTGCTCAACCACGAGGCGTCGGCCGCCGTACTCCCCGCTGTCGTACGGGTGTTGACCTCGCACCGCACCGACCTGCTCGACCCGCTCCTGAGCGAGTCCCCACCGTACGGGCGTTTCCTCACCAAGGGCACCCACTGGACCGTGCCGGTGGGTGCCGACGTCCATCGCTGGACCGCCTGTCAACAGCTGTCCGCCGCACGCCAGTTGGAGCGTGCGGTGCGCGATGACTCGCTCCCCTTGCACGCGCGGGCGTCCGCCCTCGCGGCCGCGGCGCGTATCCCCGCCCTGGGCGGGGAGATCGTGCGCCGCTGGACGGGGTCGTCCGACGTGGTGCTCTCGGAGGCGGCCCTCGCCGCACTGGCATGGACCGACCGGCCCGCTGATGCGCTGCCCGAACTCCTCGGCCACGCGGGCGGCGACCGGGCACGCGTCGCCGTCTACGCGGCCACCCGCGCCTCCCGGTACGCGAAGCCGTCAGTGCTCGGCGCACTGCTGGGTGGCGTACTGGCATCGGGCGCCGCCAAGGTGACCAGCCGCAAGGAGGCCGTACGACTGGCCGCCACCCGGCTGCCGCTGCCGGAGGCGGCGGGGCTGCTGGCGGACGCGCATGCCATGAAGGACCAGCACCGCGATGTGCGGGCCGCGTGCGTGGCCTTCGCCGCCCCGCTGCTCCGCGACGAACGGACCTGGCAGCTGCTGAACGACGCCGCGTCGGGCGACACGGCGGCGCGCACCGCCGTGCTCAGGGTGCTGCCGATGGATCTCCCGGAGCCGGACAGGCCTCGCTACGCCCGTCTGGTGCGGGATGTGTGCGACACCGGGGACAGGGAGCTCGCCACCCTCGCGTATGCGGCGCTCGCGCGTTGGGTGCCCTGGTCGCCGGACGCCTCCGCGGTCCTGGTGGCCGCGATCACCGACCTGGCCGACCGGCAGTCCTGGTATGCCGCGGCCGACGGACTGGCCTCCGCCGCGGCCTCCGGGCCGGAGGCGGGCCGTGCCGTGGAGCGGGCGCTCCAGGCGCTGGTCACGGCAGAGGAGCAGCTGGTCACTGCCGAAGAGCAGGAGACGGCCGACGCGGGCGTGGACCGGGACCGGCCCGCGCGCCGCAGGATCGAATACCTCGTGACGCGGCTCTCGCGGCAGACCGTGTCGCGGCCCCGCACGGTACGACCGGTGCTGACGGCCGCTGCCGAGCTGCTCGCGGGCCACGACGCCTTTGTGCCACAGGCCGCGACGCTGCTGGTGGAATCGCTCGACCTGGACGCCGCACCGGCGGTGCTGTATGCCGCCTTCGCCCGGCTCGTCCGGCTGCACGAGGGCCGCTCCGCCCTCGTCGTACGCACCACGGACGTGCTGGACAGGAGGCTCGGAGGCACCGACCGGCCCGGCGATCCCGGGACGCTGCTCGGCGCCGCCCGGCGGCTCACCGAGGCGGGCGGCCGCACGGAAGGACTCCTCGCCGTGACGCTCACCTCGGCCGGCGGCGGGCGCACGTCATGGACCGGGCCGTGGCGGGCCCAGCTGCGGACGCTGCGCCGCCATGCGGACGCGGACGTGCGCGATGCGGCCCTGGGGAGGGTGACAGCGTACGAATAGCCGGTGCCGGGCGGATGGCTCGGCCCTCGCCCCGGGCCGGCGGCCTCAGCGCATGAGGTCGCCGGAGGGCATGGCGTGCCCGCCCGCCGGGTCGCCGGACGATGCGGCGATGCGCCTGCTGGGGGTCGCCGGGCGGTTCAGCCTCCCGCCCCATTCCTGCTGGGCGGATCAGCCCGCCGCCCGCCGACCTGCCGGGCGGTTCAGCCCGCCCCATGCCTGCCGGCCGCGGATCAGCCCGCCGCCCGCGCCGCCATCCGCGCCTTACGGGCCGCGAGCTTCTCGTCGAACTTGGTCGCCTCGGAGTTCAGCCCGCCCATGTACAGCCCGAGCTCCTCCTGCGCCTTCAGGCCCTCCGGGCCGAGCCCGTCTATCTCCAGGACCTTCAGGAAGCGCAGCACGGGCTGCAGCACATCGTCGTGGTGGATCCGCATGTTGTAGATCTCGCCGATCGCCATCTGCGCGGCCGCGCGCTCGAAGCCCGGCATGCCGTGTCCCGGCATCCGGAAGTTGACGACGACGTCCCGCACGGCCTGCATCGTCAGATCGGGGGCGATCTCGAAGGCCGCGCCCAGCAGGTTCCGGTAGAAGACCATGTGCAGGTTCTCGTCGGTCGCGATCCGCGCCAGCATCCGGTCACAGACGGGGTCGCCCGACTGATGGCCGGTGTTGCGGTGCGAGACGCGGGTGGCGAGCTCCTGGAAGGCGACGTACGCCACCGAGTGCAGCATCGAGTGGCGGTTGTCGGACTCGAAGCCCTCCGCCATGTGCGCCATCCGGAACTGCTCCAGCTTGTCCGGGTCGACCGCGCGCGAGGTGAGCAGGTAGTCGCGCATCACGATGCCGTGCCGGCCCTCCTCCGCGGTCCAGCGGTGCACCCAGGTGCCCCAGGCGCCGTCGCGGCCGAAGAGCGAGGCGATCTCGTGGTGGTAGCTGGGGAGGTTGTCCTCGGTCAGCAGGTTCACCACCAGCGCGATCTTGCCGATGTCGGTGACCTTGGACTGCTCGGGCTCCCAGGCCAGGCCGTCCTCGAAGTGGCCGGGGAAGTTGCGGCCGTCGGTGAACGGGACGTACTCGTGCGGCATCCAGTCCTTGGCGACCTTGAGATGGCGGTTGAGTTCCTTCTCCACCACCTCCTCCAGCGCGAACAGCAGTCGGGCGTCAGTCCACGCTTCCGAACTGCCGAGGTGGGGAGAGGTGATCGTCACGGGTGCTCCAGGGGGACGGGAGAGTTACCTACGTATTCGTAGGTTACGAGACCGTAGGTTAAAGCCGCAGTAAGCCATGGGCCAAGCCCGGATGGCTGATGTCCGGTTACGTTCCGTTATGCGTACAGGTCACGGAGACGGACCGAGAGGCAGGTCACGCAGCCTTCGAGCTTCTCGAACTCGCTGATGTCCACCGGGACCGGTTCGTAGCCGAGGTCCGTGAACAGTTCGGCCGTCTTCGGCGCACTCGCCGCCATCAGCAGTTTTCCGCCGCCGAGCAGCACCACGTGGGAGCCGGACTCCTCCGGCACCGGGAGATGGCGGGGGAAGACGGACGGGATGTCGACCAGCGGCGGGTAGCCGATGACGGTGGAGTCCGGCAGCGCGGTGACGGCCGACTTCAGATGCAGCACCTTCGTCACCGGCACGGCCACGACCCGGGCGCCCAGCGGCTCGAAGGCGGCGCGCAGCTGCTGGACGCCCGCGGCGTTCGTACGGCCGCCGCGGCCGACGTAGATCGTGTCGCCGATCTTGAGGACGTCGCCGCCGTCGAGGGTGCCCGGCTCCCACACCCAGTTCACCGAGCAGCCGAGCCGGGCCAGGGTCTCCTCCACGGCCGCCGTCTCCGGCCTGCGGGACTCGGCCCCCGGCCGGGCGATCAGCGCGACATTGCGGAACACCACCACCGTGTCCTCGATGAACACACCGTCCGGGCAGTCGTCGGCCGGCTCCGCCTCGACGGTCTCCCAGCCGTGCTCGCGCAGAGTCGTCGCGTACGTCTCCCACTGCTCCAAGGCCAGCTCGGCGTCGACGGGGGAGCGCTCGATATGGGTGACAAGCCCCTCGGCAAGGCGCGGGCTGGGGCGGCGGATCAGGGCTTTCTTGCTCGGCACGAGGGGTTCTCCAGGGGAGTCACGGGTCTGTTCGGCCCATCATGACCCGCCGCCCCGGGTCCCAGTCCAGCCCTCGGGCCCTGCGTACTTACTCCGCAGTACCCGCTGTGATCCTCACGCCATCGGCAGCCCGCCCTCCCGCACCTCGTCCGCCGTGATGTCACGCAGCTCGCCGTCCAGCAGCAGCCAGCGCGTGATGCCGATCGACTCCAGGAACGGCACATCGTGACTCGCCACGATCAGCGCTCCCTCGTACGACTCCAGGGCCTCGGTCAGCTTCCGCACACTGGCCATGTCCAGATTGTTGGTCGGCTCGTCGAGCATCAGCAGCTGCGGCGCCGGTTCGGCGAGCAGCAGCGCCGCGAGCGCCGCCCGGAACCGCTCACCGCCCGACAGGGTCCCGGCCGGCTGATCGGCCCGCGCGCCCCGGAAGAGGAAACGGGCGAGCCGCGCCCGGATCCGGTTGTTGGTGGCGTCGGGCGCGAACCGCGCCACGTTCTCGACGATGCTCAGCGCGTCGTCGAGCACATCGAGCCGCTGCGGCAGAAAGCGCAGCGGCACTTCGGCGACCGCCTCGCCCGAGACCGGATCCAGCTCGCCGGTGATCGTCCGCAGCAGTGTCGTCTTGCCCGCGCCATTTCTTCCGACCAGTGCGATCCGCTCGGGACCGCGCACCTCGAACTCTCCCTTCACCCCGGCTCCGTAGCGCAGTCGCAGCTCGCTCAGCCGCAGTACGCCCCGGCCCGGATGGACCTTGGTGAACGGCAGCTCGATGCGGATCTCGTCGTCGTCGCGGACCGCGTCCACGGCCTCGTCGAGGCGCTCCTTCGCCTCCGCGAGCTTCTCCGTGTGCATGATGCGGTGCTTGCCCGCCGAGACCTGGGCGGTGCGCTTGCGCATCTTCATGACGGCGCGCGGCTCCCGCTTGATGTCGTACATCTTCTGGCCGTAGCGCACACGCTTGGCCAACTTCAGGTGGGCATCGGCCAGTTCGCGCTTCTGCCGCTGTACGTCGGCCTCGGCGACGCGCACCAGCCGCTCGGCGGCCTCCTGCTCGACGGCGAGCGCCTCCTCGTACGCGGAGAAGTTGCCGCCGTACCAGGTGACCTCGCCGTCCCGCAGATCGGCGATCTGGTCGACCAGTTCGAGCAGTTCACGGTCGTGGCTGACCACGACCAGCACTCCGGACCAGGCGGCGACCGCGTCGTACAGCCGCCGGCGCGCGTACAGATCCAGATTGTTCGTCGGCTCGTCCAGCAGCAGCACATCCGGCCGGGCCAGCAGCAGAGCCGCGAGCCGCAGCAGAACGCCCTCACCGCCGGACACCTCGCCGATGGTGCGCTCCAGCCCGATGTGGCCGAGCCCGAGCTGATCGAGGGTGGCGTGGGCGCGCTCCTCGACGTCCCAGTCGTCGCCGACCGCCGCGAAGTGCTGCTCGCCGGGGTCGCCCGCCTCGATGGCGTGCAGCGCGGCGCGGGTGGCCGCGATGCCGAGGACCTCGTCCACCCGCAGAGCGGTGTCGAGCACCAGGTTCTGCGGCAGAGCGCCGACCTCGCCCGCGATGCGGACCGCTCCGCCCGTCGGCGTCAGCTCGCCGGCGATCAGCTTCAACAGGGTTGACTTTCCGGAGCCGTTGAGGCCGATCAGCCCGGTGCGGCCCGGGCCGACCGCCAGCTGGAAGTCGTCGAAGACGCCGGTGCCGTCCGGCCAGGCGAAGGAGAGTGAGGAGCAGGTGATGTGAGAAGAGGCAGTAGACATACGGGTCTCCCGGTTGCGTGAAAAGAGGCAAGGGCAACGGGTGGAGACACCGCTGATGCGTACGACGGCCGCCGGGAGCACAGAAGGTCCCGGTCGGGGAGGACGGCTGGAAACGCCGAGGTCGCACGCGGCGCGCACAGCATGCTCAAGGAAGCTGTGGCGCACGGTGTCTCATGACCTCAGACGAGCAACGTCCTTCTCCAATCAACGACAACAGGACTGCTGTACACCGTACGAGCGGGCCCGGTCGCCGTCAACGAATTATCGTGAGCGCTGTGCCCAATGGATCGCTCTCGCTCGCCGCGCGGCTCTACCTCCTGTCGTGGGACACCGAGCGCATGACGCTCATCGGCGCCCCCCACCTCGCCCTTCTCGTACGGGCCGGGGCACTCGCCGAGCTCGCGCAGCGCGGCATGCTCACGGACGACGACGACGTGGTGCGGCCCATCGGTGACAACCGCACCGGTGACCTGCCCCTCGACAGACTTCTTGAGCTGATCGAGGAGTCCAGGCCCCGCAAGTGGCGGCGCTGGCTGACGTTCCACTCCGCGTACACCCTCGACGCCGTCCGCTCTCAGCTCACCGCGGCCGGCTATCTGCGCAGGCGGCGCAGGCGGGTACTCGGTCTCTTCCCGTCCGCGCACTACGAACTCGACCGCGTCGATGTCGTGAAGTCGATGCGCGAGGACACGCGGACCGTCCTGGTCGGCCCGGCGGCGGTGGCCGACATCTCGGACCAGGACGCGGCCCTTGTCGCGCTCGGGGCCGCGGCGGAACTGCGCACGCTCGCCGACAGCAGGGAGCGGGGGCGCCACAAGGCCCGCATCGAGGCACTGACGGAACGCAGCGCCGCGGCCGCGCCCGCCCTGAAGAAGATCATCCAGGAGGTGCGGGACACGATGGCCGTCGCGGCGACGTCGGCGCCCGCCACCGGGGCCATGGGCGGCAGTTGACGCGGCACCCGACGGCACGGAGATGTCGGATCCTGCGGGTCACGGCGGCCCCTCTGCCCCGGAGTCAGCAGGCGTCGCGCAGCAGCTCGGCCAGATTGTGGTCGAGATCCAGGTAGAGGTGCTCACGGCCGCGGGGAACCATGCCCTGCACCCGCTTGAGGAAGCGGCGCAGCTCGCTGGTGCGGACATGCACCATGGCGACGCCCTCCGGAGCGTGGAACTCCACCACCGTACGGTCGAAGCCGAACGGCCTGACGCGCACGTCGCCGACGCCGGCCGGCGCGTCGATGCCCGCCGCGAGCAGCTCACGCGAGAACGCCCACGACACCTCGTTGCCCTCCAGCGTCGCCGGGGGCGGGAAGGCCATGCGTACGGCGAAGGGATCCTCGCGGTCGTACCGCAGTGTCGCCGCGACGGACTCCATCTGGGGCGACGCGGCGACCAGCCGGGCCTGCACGGCGTGCTCGATGACGGTGGACAAGGCCTGCTCCTTCGTGCGCGGCTCGCTAACGCCTCCCTTACACCGGGAGAGACGTCGGATTGACTCAATCCGTGCATCGGGTGAGCGAGTGACGTGCGTCACCGCCCGGCGCACCCTGGACGGGATATGGCCCGTGGGCTAGCTTCCAGCGCCATGACGTCCAAGGGGAAGACGAGACGAATGGTGTCGGTGGGACTGTGCGCGGCGGCGGTGGCCGCGGTGCTGGCCGCACCGGCGCAGGCAGCCCAGCAGAGGAGCGGCAACGCGGCAGGCGGGGACGCGGCGGGCGGGGACGCGGCCGGCTCGAAGGGGCCGAGCTGGAGCCTCAAGAACACGGGCGCAGACGTACGGTTCCGGGGCCTCGCGGCCGTCAGCCGCAAGGTCGCCTGGGTCGCGGGCTCCAAGGGAACGGTGCTGCGCACGGCGGACGGCGGCCGCAGCTGGCGCAATGTCTCCCCGCCCGGCGCGGGAGAGCTGGAGTTCCGTGACGTCGAGGCGTTCGACAGCCGGCGCGCGGTGGTGCTGGCCATCGGGGAGGGCGAGGCGTCCCGGGTCTTCCGCACGGACGACGGTGGAGCGAGCTGGACCGAGTCCTTCCGCAACACCGACCCGAAAGCCTTCTACGACTGCCTTACCTTCTTCGACAGCCGCCACGGCCTCGCGATGAGCGACCCGGTGGACGGCGCGTACCGCATCCTGTCGACCGGCGACGGCGGCAAGTCGTGGAAGGTGCTGCCGAACGCCGGGATGCCCGCGGCGCTGCCGGGCGAGGCGGCCTTCGCCGCCAGCGGCCAGTGCCTGGTCAGCTCCGGGCCGAAGGACGTCTGGCTGGCCACCGGCGGAGGCGCCACGGCACGGGTACTGCACTCCGCCGACCGGGGTCTGAACTGGACCGTCGCCGAATCGACCATTCCGTCAGGGGATCCGGCACGCGGGGTCTTCGCGCTCGCCTTCCGCGACCGTGCCCACGGCATCGCCGTCGGCGGCGACTACCGCGGCGACCAGGCGTCTCCGCTCGCCGGAGCGGTCAGCTCGGACGGTGGTCGCAACTGGCAGCAGTCGAAGACCCCGCCGCCCGCCTACCGTTCCGGCGTGGCCTGGCTGCCGCACAGCAGGTCCGGCGCGCTGGCCGTGGGCCCGACCGGAACCGATCTGACGCTGGACGGCGGCCGCAGCTGGCGCACCGTCGACACCGGCTCGTTCGACACGGTCGACTGCACGCCCGACTTCGGCTGCTGGGCCTCGGGCGAGAAGGGCCGCGTCGCGCGGCTGGAGTTGTGAGCCGCTTCTCGCGATCGTTCTAGGAGGGCAACTGCTGGCGGTACGGAGCCAGTTCGGGCGCGGTCTTGGTCGCGATGAACTCCGTGATCCGGTACTCGCACACGCCGCCGACCGTGAAGGGGTCGGCCGCCGCGATCTTCTCGATCGTCGCGCGGTCGTCCCCGACGGCCAGAATCACGCCGCCGTCGCGCGGGTTCTTGCGGCCCGAGGCGATGAACACGCCCTCCTCGTAGAGCGCGTCCAGCCAGGCCACATGCGCATCGAGGAGCTCGTCGACGCGCTCGACGGGCGCGGTGTAGGTCAATTCCAGTACGAACATGATCGCCAGGCTACGCGACACGGGAGTCCTCGGGCCGAGCGGTCCGGGGCTCAGGTCCTGTCCGGCCGATCTTGCCGGGCTCGCGTGCCCTGGCACGCACATCTGCTGCGTTGTCGTCAGTCGCCTACTCCCCCGTAGCCCTTCGGGCACGGGAGGTGCCCCCATCGCGTGGGCTTCTTCCTCCGCCTTGCATCTGCACGCACCAGACCCTCCCCCTACGCCCTGGAGGCGTGGGGGCCCCCACTCACTGATCCGGCCTGATCGACCGGACAGGACCTAGGCTGGGCGTCACCATGAAGATCATCGACATGCCCGCGGACTGGCCCGCCGACGAGGCCGCGGCCCTTTCCGTCCAGGACGAACTGCGCACCCGCGTCATCCTCGACGAGCCCGGGCCGCCGCCCGCCACCGGTCTGGTGACCGGCGTCGATGTGGCGTACGACGACGAGCGCGACATCGTCGCCGCGGCGGCCGTCGTGCTGGACGCCGCGACGCTCACCGTCGTCGAGGAGGCCACCGCGATCGGCCGGGTCGCCTTCCCCTATGTCCCGGGACTGCTGGCCTTCCGGGAGATCCCGACCGTGCTCGCCGTCCTGGAATCCCTCGCCACGGACCCCTCTCTCGTCGTCTGCGACGGCTACGGGCTGGCTCACCCGCGACGCTTCGGGCTCGCCAGCCATCTCGGCGTACTGACGGGGCGGCCGGTGATCGGCGTCGCCAAGAACCCCTTCGTCTTCAGCTACGGCGAACTCGGCCCACGCCGAGGGGACTTCGCCTCGCTTCGCGCCGACGACGGCGAGGAGGTCGGCCGGGCGGTGCGTACCCAGGACGGCGTCAAGCCGGTCTTCGTCTCGGTCGGCCATCGCGCCACCCTGGACAACGCCTGCGCGCACACGCTCCATCTCGCCTCCCGCTACCGGCTCCCCGAGAGCACCCGCCTCGCCGACCGGCTCTGCCGACGTGCACTCGTGGTGGCCCGTACTCAGGTACCCGTGCCGGGAAACTGAGTATCTGAGCGGATGTCAGGAACCGGCCGTGATCGGCATGCTCCTGCGCATGACGACTCACACCACGAACAGCGCCGCCGAATCCACCACCCGCCCCGTTGAGCGCACCGTGACGATCGTGCTCATTCTGTCCGCACTGGCAGGCTTCGCCTGGGTGGGTTCGATGGTCTTCTCCGCGCTGCGGGGCTGACTGCCTCGGCGCCTTCAGCGGGTGGCCGCCACCCGGAAACGGATCCCGGCCGCCTGAAGCCGCGCCAGCAGCGCATCCCCCATCGCCACCGCCGTAGTGACCTGACCCGAGGTGTCGGGCAGTTGGTCGAAGGCCAGCGACAGCGCCGACTCCGCGAGCATCTTCGCCGTCTCGTCGTAGCCCGGATCGCCACCCGACACCTCCGTGAACACCGTGCGGCCACCCCCCTCGCCCACAAAACGGACCGAGAACCAGCTCTTCGCCCGGCGCCGCTCGTCCGGACCCTCACCCGGCTTGATCCGGTCCGACAACCAGCGTCGGGCGGGAGGCAGTTGGGCCAGCCCGAAGAGCGCGCCCATCGCCGCCACACCGCCCGCCGCCATCGGCAGCGTCTCCACCGCCGCATAGTGCCGGTAGCGGAAGTCCGGACCGTACCGGGGCAGCGCACGCGCCGAGCGCGCCACGATCTGCGGGTCGACCGTCGGCAGCGGCAGCGCCCAGGTCCCGGTCTCGCGGCTGAACCGCGGCCCGCCGAGCGGAGCCCGCGCCCGCCGTCCCACCAGCCGCGGCTCGTGCAGCCGCCGCTCGTGCGCCGCTTTCAGCATCTGTCGGCCGCGACCCATCGCGGTGAGCGCGGAGGCGAACGTCCCGCCGGAGAAGGTCGCGTTGGAGCGTACGAACCCGTCGACCCGCAGCGGCACGTCCTCCGGCAGCTGCTGGACGGTGAAATACGCACCCAGGTCGTGCGGGACGGAGTCGAAACCGCAGGCGTGGACGAGCCGCGCCCGGGTCTCCCGCGCCCGCGCGTCATGCCGCACGTACATCAGATCCACGAACTCGGGCTCACCGGTCAGGTCCAGATAGTCGGTGCCGGCTTCCGCGCAGGCGGCGACCAGCGGCTCGCCGTACCAGACGTAGGGCCCGACCGTGGTGGCCACCACACGGGCGGACTCGGCGAGTCGGCGCAGCGACTCGGGATCGTCCGCGTCCGCCTCGATCAGCGGGAGTTCTGCGCAGTCGGGATGCCCGGCGGCGAGGTGCTCGCGCAGTCGTTCCAGCTTCTGGCGGCTGCGGCCCGCGACGGCCCAGCGGCATCCCTCGGGGGCGTGCGCCGCGAGGTACTCCGCGGTGAGCGCGCCGACGAATCCGGTCGCTCCGAAGAGCACGATGTCGTACGGGCGCTGTGCGCGATCAGTCCCGTTCTGCCTGTTCAATGGCCCCTCCGCCGTTGCCCCCGAGGTCATGTCGGTGGCTGAGGCTAGCGTGCCCGGCGTCGGCCGGGCGCGCGAGGGCGACCTGAGCCCGCCACGCCTCCGGTGCTGGCCGGAAAGAGCCGATTTCGCCGGGAATCAAACGGTAAGCTGCGCCCAATTCTAAGCGCTTGCTCGGCCAGGACCCTTGTGCCGGGTGGAACGTGTTCTTACCATCACTGGTGTTACATCAGTTGTGTCACAGTGCGGCGCTGGGGGCTTGATGGCAGCGATGGGTAACGGCCCGCTGGCCGGGGTACGCGTGGTCGAACTGGCGGGCATCGGGCCCGGCCCGTTCGCCGCGATGCTCCTGGCCGACCTCGGCGCCGATGTCGTCCGGGTCGACCGGCCCGGCGGCGCAGGTCTGGCGATCGACCCGGCGTACGACCTCACCAACCGCAACAAACGCTCCGTGCTCATCGACCTCAAGGCGGACGACGGCCCCGGCCAGGTGCTCGACCTGGTCGAGCGGGCCGACGTACTGATCGAGGGCTACCGCCCCGGCGTCGCCGAACGACTCGGCGTCGGACCGCAGGAGTGCCACGCGCGCAATCCGCGCCTGGTGTACGGACGGATGACCGGCTGGGGCCAGGACGGGCCGCTCGCCCAGCGCGCCGGGCACGACATCGCGTACATCGCCGTCACCGGCACGCTCGGCATGATCGGCAAGCCCGACGAGCCGCCCGCTGTCCCGGCCAATCTCGTCGGCGACTACGCGGGCGGCTCGCTCTATCTCGTCGTCGGAGTGCTCGCGGCCCTGCAGCACGCCCGCACCGAGGGCGGCTCCGGCCAGGTCGTGGACGCGGCCATCGTCGACGGTGCCGCCCATCTCGCCACCATGATCCACGGGATGATGGCGGCCGGCGGCTGGCAGGACCGGCGCGGCGCGAATCTGCTCGACGGCGGCTGCCCGTTCTACGGCAACTACGAGACCGCGGACGGCCAGTACATGGCGGTCGGGGCGCTTGAGCAGCAGTTCTACAACGAGTTCATCGAGCTGCTCGGCATCAAGGACGAGGCCCCGGCCCGTAAGGACTTCGCGCGCTGGGGCGAGCTGCGGGCCGCCGTCGCCGCCCGCTTCAGGACCAGGACGCGCGAGGAGTGGACAGCCGTCTTCGAGGGCTCCGACGCCTGTGTCGCGCCGGTGCTCTCGCTGCGGGAAGCCCCCTCGCACCCGCATCTCGCGGCCCGCGGAACGTTCGTCGACCACGGCGGACTCACCCAGCCCGCGCCCGCGCCCCGCTTCTCCGCCACGCCCGGGTCCGTGTACCGAAGCCCCGCCCAGCCGGGTGCCGACACCGACGACGTGGCGCTCGACTGGGACGTGCCCGGGCTCACCAAGGAGGACCGTTGAAGCGCCAGATCTTCCATGCGGAACACGACGCGTTCCGGGAGACCGTCCGCACCTTCCTCGCCAAGGAGGTCCTCCCGCACTACGAACAGTGGGAGAAGGACGGCATCGTCTCGCGGGACGCCTGGCTGGCCGCGGGCAAGCAGGGGCTGCTCGGACTCGCCGTGCCCGAGGAGTACGGAGGCGGAGGGAACGCCGACTTCCGCTACAGCGCCGTCCTGGCCGAGGAGTTCACCCGGGCGGGCGTGGCCGGACTCGCGCTCGGGCTGCACAACGACATCATCGGTCCGTATCTGACCTCGCTGGCCACCGACGAGCAGAAGCGGCGCTGGCTCCCGGGATTCTGCAGCGGCGAGATCATCACCGCCATCGCGATGACCGAGCCGGGCGCGGGCTCCGACCTCCAGGGCATACGGACGAGCGCCGAGGACCGGGGCGATCACTGGCTGCTGAACGGCTCCAAGACCTTCATCTCCAACGGAATCCTCGCCGACCTCGTGATCGTCGTCGCCAAGACCACCCCCGAGGGCGGGGCGAAGGGACTTTCCCTGCTGGTCGTCGAGCGCGGCATGGAGGGCTTCGAGCGCGGCCGCAATCTCGACAAGATCGGCCAGAAGTCCCAGGACACGGCCGAGCTGTTCTTCAACGACGTACGCGTCCCGAAGGAGAATCTGCTCGGCGAACCGGGCGGCGGCTTCATCCATCTGATGACCAATCTCGCGCAGGAGCGCATGGGTATCGCGGTCGCCGGTATCGCCGCCGCCGAGTATCTGCTGGAGATCACGACGGCGTACGTCAAGGAGCGCGAGGCATTCGGGCGGCCGCTCGCGAGGCTTCAGCACATTCGCTTCGAGATCGCCGAAATGGCCACCGAATGCGCCGTCACCCGTGCGTTCCTCGACCGCTGCATCGTGGATCACTCGAACGGGGAACTCGATGCCGTACACGCGTCGATGGCCAAATGGTGGGCCACCGAACTGCAAAAGCGTGTCGCCGACCGCTGTCTGCAATTGCACGGCGGCTATGGCTATATGACCGAATACCGCGTCGCCAGGGCTTTCACCGACGGCCGGATCCAGACCATCTACGGCGGTACGACCGAGATCATGAAGGAGATCATCGGTCGTTCTCTGCTCGGCTAACCCTCAGCGAAAGGCTCTTGACCAGTGAGCACCGAAGCGTATGTGTACGAGGCGATCCGCACCCCGCGCGGTCGTGGCAAGGCGAACGGCGCCCTGCACGGCACCAAGCCGATCGACCTCGTCGTCGGTCTGATCCACGAACTCCGCAGCCGCTTCCCCGGCCTCGACCCGGCGGCGATCGACGACATCGTGCTCGGCGTCGTCGGCCCGGTCGGCGACCAGGGCTCCGACATCGCACGTATCTCCGCCATCGCGGCGGGGCTGCCGGACACCGTCGCCGGTGTACAGGAGAACCGCTTCTGTGCCTCCGGTCTCGAGGCGGTCAACATGGCCGCGATGAAGGTCCGTTCCGGCTGGGAGGACCTGGTGCTCGCCGGCGGCGTCGAGTCCATGTCACGCGTGCCGATGGCCTCCGACGGCGGCGCCTGGTTCGCCGACCCGATGACCAACTTCGCGACCGGCTTCGTCCCGCAGGGCATCGGTGCCGACCTCATCGCCACCATCGAGGGCTTCTCCCGCCGTGACGTCGACGAGTACGCCGCGGTCTCGCAGGAGCGGGCGGCCGCGGCCTGGAAGGACGGCCGTTTCGAGCGTTCCGTCGTCCCGGTGCGCGACCGCAACGGCCTGGTCGTCCTCGACCACGACGAGCACATGCGCCCCGGCACCACCGCGGACTCCCTCGCCGCGCTGAAGCCCTCCTTCGCGGGCATTGGCGACATGGGCGGCTTCGACGCCGTGGCGCTGCAGAAGTACCACTGGGTGGAGAAGATCGACCACGTCCACCACGCGGGCAACTCCTCGGGCATCGTCGACGGAGCGGCGCTCGTCGCAATCGGTACGAAGGAGGTCGGCGAGCGGTACGGCCTCACCCCGCGCGCCCGGATCGTGTCTGCCGCTGTCTCCGGCTCCGAACCGACCATCATGCTCACCGGACCCGCGCCCGCCACACGCAAGGCGCTCGCCAAGGCCGGTCTGACGATCGACGACATCGACCTGGTGGAGATCAACGAGGCGTTCGCCGGAGTCGTGCTGCGCTTCGCCCGCGACCTCGACCTCCCGCTGGAGAAGATCAACGTCAACGGTGGCGCGATCGCCCTGGGCCACCCGCTCGGCGCGACGGGCGCGATGATCCTCGGCACCGTCATCGACGAACTGGAGCGCCAGGACAAGCGGTACGGCCTCGTCACGCTCTGCGTCGGCGGAGGCATGGGCATCGCCACGATCGTCGAGCGCGTGTAGCGCCGCGCGCACACCCCCGGGGCACGCACATCCGAGGTGCGCGAGCCCGTCGGCCGAAGCGCAGCCGCGCGGACGCGCGTGCCCGACCGTCGGCGCCCGACAGGTCCGCCCGCGCGCTCACCACACTCCAGGAGACTTCGCACATGACCGAGAGCACCACCATCCGCTGGGAGCAGGACGACACCGGCGTCGTCACCCTCGTCCTCGACGACCCCAACCAGTCCGCCAACACGATGAACCAGGCCTTCAAGGACTCCATCGCGGCGATCGCCGAGCGCGCGGAGGCCGAGCAGGACTCCATCCGCGGCATCATCTTCACCTCCGCCAAGAAGACCTTCTTCGCGGGTGGCGACCTCAAGGACATGATCAAGGTCGGTCCCGAGAACGCCCAGCAGGTCTTCGACACCGGCATGGACATCAAGCGCGCGCTGCGCACCATCGAGACCCTGGGCAAGCCCGTCGTCGCGGCGATCAACGGCGCGGCACTGGGCGGCGGTTACGAGATCGCCCTCGCCTGTCACCACCGCATCGCCCTCGACGCGCCCGGCTCAAGGATCGGCCTGCCCGAGGTCACCCTCGGGCTGCTGCCGGCGGGCGGCGGCGTCACCCGCACCGTACGGCTGATGGGCATCGCGGACGCGCTGCTGAAGGTCCTTCTGCAGGGCACGCAGTACGCGCCGCAGCGCGCCCTGGAGAACGGCCTGGTCCATGAGGTGGCCGCCACCACCGACGAGATGCTCGCCAAGGCGCGCGCCTTCATCGACGCCCACCCCGAGTCCCAGCAGCCCTGGGACGTCAAGGGCTACAAGATCCCCGGCGGCACGCCTTCCAACCCGCGCTTCGCCGCCAACCTTCCTGCCTTCCCCGCGAATCTGAAGAAGCAGACCGCGGGCGCCCCCTATCCCGCCCCGCGCAACATCCTCGCGGCGGCCGTCGAGGGCTCCCAGGTGGACTTCGAGACGGCGCAGACCATCGAGGCCCGGTACTTCACCGAGCTGGTCACCGGCCGGATCGCCAAGAACATGATCCAGGCGTTCTTCTTCGACCTGCAGGCCGTCAACTCCGGCGCCAACCGGCCGGCGGGCATCGAGCAGCGAGAGGTCCGCAAGGTCGCCGTCCTCGGCGCCGGGATGATGGGCGCGGGCATCGCGTACTCCTGTGCCCGGGCCGGCATCGACGTCGTACTCAAGGACGTGTCCCAGGAGGCCGCCGACAAGGGCAAGGCGTACTCCGCGAAGCTGCTCGACAAGGCCCTGAGCCGGGGCCGTACCACCGAGGCCAAGCGCGAGGCACTGCTGGCGCGCATCACGCCGACCTCCGACCCCGCCGATCTCGCGGGCTGCGACGCCGTGATCGAGGCGGTCTTCGAGGACACCGCGCTCAAGCACAAGGTGTTCGAGGAGATCCAGGACATCGTCGAGCCGGACGCGCTGCTCTGCTCCAACACCTCGACCCTGCCCATCACGGTGCTTGCCGAAGGCGTGTCGCGGCCGGACGACTTCATCGGGCTGCACTTCTTCTCGCCCGTCGACAAGATGCCCCTGGTCGAGATCATCAAGGGGGAGCGCACCGGCGACGAGGCGCTGGCCCGCGCCTTCGACCTGGTTCGCCGGATCAACAAGACCCCGATCGTCGTCAACGACTCGCGTGGCTTCTTCACCTCGCGTGTCATCGGCCAGTTCATCAACGAAGGCGTGGCGATGGTCGGCGAGGGCGTTGACCCCGTGTCGGTCGAGCAGGCCGCGGCGCAGGCCGGCTACCCGGCCAAGGTGCTCTCGCTGATGGACGAGCTGACGCTCACCCTGCCGCGGAAGATCCGCAATGAGACGAGGCGCGCGGTCGAGGAGGCGGGCGGCAGCTGGGCCGGGCACCCGGCCGACACGGTGATCGACCGGATGGTCGACGAGTTCGGACGCACCGGCCGCAGCGGCGGGGCGGGCTTCTACGACTACGGCGACGACGGCAGGCGGACCGGGCTGTGGCCGGGGCTGCGCGAGCACTTCGCGAAGCAGGACGTGGACGTCCCGTTCACCGACATGGTGGAGCGGATGCTCTTCTCCGAGGCGCTGGACTCGGTCCGCTGCCTGGAGGAGAACGTGCTGACCTCGGTCGCCGACGCCAACATCGGCTCCATCATGGGCATCGGCTTCCCGGCCTGGACGGGCGGCGTGCTCCAGTACATCAACGGCTACGAGGGCGGTCTTTCCGGCTTCGTGGCACGCGCGCGGGAGCTCGCCGAGCGGTACGGCGAGCGCTTTGAGCCGCCGGCGCTGCTGGTCGGCAAGGCGGAGCGCGGCGAGGTCTTCGCGGACGCATGACGGTGTGACCGCGGGCCGCGCTCGGCTTCGAGGCCTCAGCCCTTCAGGCTCTGGCTCTCCTGGCCGAACGCGGCCCGCAGCTCTTCCTTGAGTGAGCGCTGGAAGGCCGTCACCAGCGCCTGCACCACCATCGGCTGCATATGGGCGGACAGCGACTTCATCGCCGCCACCTGCTCCGGGTCCGACTCCCGCTCGCGGTACGGGTCCCAGACCTCGTCCCGGAACAGCCGGGTGAGCTCGTGGGCAGCCGAGCGGGTGTGCTCCAGCAGGACAGTGCGGGCCGCGAGGATCGTCTCGTGGGCGATCGGCACATCGAGGAGCTGCACACCGAGCCGCAGCAGTCCGGGGTCGAGCCGGTACCCGCCCTCGTGTCCGTCTGCGGTGGCAGCGCGCTCCAGGACGCCCATCGCCGCGAGCCGGTCGATGTCCCCTTCGGTGAGCGCCCGGCCGGCGCGGCGTTCCAGTTCCGAGCGGGTCGCCTCCTCGGCCGAGTCCGGCGCCCAGGAGGCCACCAGCGCACGGTGGATCGCGAGGTCGTGCGCGCTCAGATCCTGGGGCAGCTGCTCCAGATAGCGCTCGATCGCGGCGAGCGTCATGCCCTGGAACTGGAGCTCCTCGATGAGGGCGAGGCGGGAGAGATGACTCGGGCCGTAGTGACCGACGCGGCGCGGTCCGATGGCCGGGGGCGGCAGCAGCCCGCGCGTGCTGTAGAAGCGGATGGTGCGCACGGTGACCCCGGCACGCGCGGCCAGCTCGTCGACGGTGAGCGTCGGCTCCTCGGTCTCGGTCGCCATCTGTGCGCCTCGCTTCCCGTGCCCCGTTCCTGATCGTCGTGCAGTGCAACAGTATTGCTGTCTCACCACTGTTGTGAAAGCGTCCGTGGCGACCTTCGTGGCGACCTTCGTGGCGACCTTCGGGGCGACCTTCGGGTGGCCCACAAGGGGGCGCCGCACGGCTTGAACAGCCGACGAGGGCGTCCCCACCTGTGTGGGCACGCCCTCGTCGCCGCGTCGTGCGCAGCCCGGATCAGTACACGGCCACGCCGTACGCGCTGAGCGCTTCCCGCACCGGCTGGAAGATCGCCGTGCCACTGGTGCCCCTGCAGCCGGAGCTGCCCGAGTGGATGCCCAGGGCGGTGGAACCGGCGAAGTGCGCGCCGCCGCTGTCGCCGCCTGCCGAGCAGACCGTGGTGCGGACCATGCCGTAGACCGGGCCGTCGCCGTAGTTCACGGTGACGTTCACCGCGGTGACGGTGCCACTGGTCACCCTGGTCGTGGAGCCGCTCTTCTTGATGGCCTGGCCGACGATCGGGTCGGCGGCGGAGGTGATGTCCTGGTAGGTGCCGTTGTACAGGTTGACGACCCCGGCGGGCTGGGGGCCGACTCTGTACCGGACGATGCCGTAGTCGTTGGTCGGGAAGCTGGTGCCCACCCGGCCCCCGATGGACGGGCCGCCTGGCGTCGCGTACCAGGTGGCGGCCAGGTTGGTGCAGTGACCGGCCGTCAGGAAGTAGCGGTTCGTGCCCTTCGAGACATTGAAGGCCGCCGAGCAGCGGTAGCCACCGCCGTAGATCGCGTCGCCGCCGACCACTTCCCTCGCGAAGACTCCGGGCACGCGCTTGATCGTTACCGCGTCGCCGAGACCGGCGGCCACGTTCTGCAGCTGCGTCATGGAGGACGCGGAGACCGACTGGTCGGCCTCGATCACGACCTGGTTGACCCGGGGGTCGATGCCCCACGAGGTGCCGGTGATCTTCGCCTGGGCTTCGAGCGTGCTCATGGCGGATTCGAGCTGTGCCGTGCTGTGTTCGACGAGTTGGGCGCGTGCGCCCTCGGCCCGCACCTCGTCGGCTGCGGCGGCGTCGGTGACGGTGACCACCAGTTCGCCCGTCGTGGCGTCGAGATACGAACCGGCGCTCCGGTCGCCGAGGCTGTGTTCGATCGTCTTGTCGAGGCTGTACTGCGTCGGCGATGCCGTGACACCCGGCACCGGATCCGGTACGGCCCCGGCGGTGCCGGAGCCCAGGCCGACGGCGGGCAGGGCAAGGATGACGGAAAGGAAGATGCGCGCGCGGAGCGTGCGTCTCATAGGGGCTTCTCCTTCGTACGAATCCGCAGTGGACTTCCGAGAAGCAGTCTCAAACGGACAAGTACGAAATGCGGCCTTGAATATGCCAAATCCCTGCCATGCACACCAGGGCAGGAGAACGCCGAACGACCCACCCGTTCGGGGGAGTCAGGGATGGACCTGGACGGTGGCCGCGGTCAGCCGCCGGACGCCGCGCAGCAGCGCGTGCTCGGCCGCGAGGGCAACCGCATGCGCCTGCACCACCGTCAGCGCGGGGTCGACGATGATCGAGGTCTCGGCGCGCAGATCGTGCCCGAGCCAGCGCATTCGTACGTTCCCCACGGCGCGTACGCCCTCGACACGGGAGAGCGCGTACTCCGCCTCGTCGACCAGCGCCGGGTCCACCGCGTCCATCAGCCGGTGCCAGATCTCGCGCGTCGCGGCGCGCAGCACCAGCGTGATCGCCGCCGTGATCGCGAGCCCGATCAGCGGATCGGCCCACCGCCATCCGAGTGCAGCTCCGCCCGCGCCCACCAGTACGGCCAGTGAGGTGAAGCCGTCACTCCGGGCGTGCAGTCCGTCGGCCACCAGCGCGGCCGATCCGATTCTGCGGCCGGTACGGATCCGGGCCCTTGCCACCCACTCGTTTCCGGTGAAACCCACCAGACCGGCTGCGGCGACCGCCGTCAGATGGCTGACGTCCTGCGGCTCGAACAGCCTGCGCAGCGCCTCGTACCCGGCGAAGACCGCGGACGCGGCGATCACCAGCACCACGAAGACGCCCGCCAGATCCTCCGCCCGGCCGAAGCCGTAGGTATAGCGGCGGGTCGCTGCCCGCCGGCCGAGGACGAAGGCGAGCGCGAGCGGCAGCGCGGTGAGCGCGTCGGCGGCGTTGTGGACGGTGTCGCCGAGCAGTGCCACCGAGCCCGAGGCGGCCGCGATAACCGCCTGCACGGCGGTCGTGGCCGCGAGCACGCCGAAGGAGAACCACAGCGTCCGCAACCCCTGCGCAGATCCTTCGAGCGCGGCGTCGATACGGACGTGGGTGTGGTCGTGGGTGTGGTGCTGGTGGTGGTGACCATGGACGTGCCCGTGACCCGTCATGGCCACCACCGTGGCACACCGAATCCCTTGCAGCCACTACCGAAGAGCGGCCCCTGACCAGCTGCGAAGGGCTTGCGACTACTGCCCGGACGCGATCAGCGGATAGTGGTCGGAGAGGTTGGTGTACGTGTACTTGGTGCCCCAGCTGGAGACCGTCCAGGGCGCGCTCTGCTCCTTGATCACCTCATTCGTCCAGCCCGCCGGCTTCGCGTGCCCGGAGCGGTGCAGGACGTAGTCGAGGTCCTCGCGCGGGTCGTTCGGATAGCGATAGGAGGCGATCGAGTTCTCCTTCGTGTCGAAGGAGTACGGGTGTCCGGTGCGGGCATCGGCTCCCACGAGGCCGGCGTCGGCGAGCATCGTCGCGTACTCAGGCGTCCGCGAGTCGACATTGAAGTCGCCCGCGACCAGGACCTGTTCGGACGCCGGGATGTTCTTGGCGTCGAGGAAGGCGTCGATCGCCTTGAACTGGCGGCTGCGCATCTGCGCGGCCTCCCCAGCGCCGCAGCCGGGGTCGGTCGACTGCGCGTGCGTGCCGACCATATGGACCTTCGCGCCGTTCACGTTCAACACGGCATAGACAAAGCCCTTGTTGGACCACCAGTCCGCGCCGCAGGCGTCCTTGTAGACGTACTGCTCCTTCCGCAGGATCGGCCATTTGCTGAGCAGTGCGACCCCGCCGTCCTCGGGGGTGGTGGCCGAGTACGAACCGCCCGTGGCGTCCCAGCCGTCCTTGCTCCGCCCCATCACCGGGGTCTGGTACGGGTACTGGGCGGCGGCCTTCTGCTTCAGTGCGTCCGACGAGGAGTTGTCGAAGGCCTCCTGGACCACGACGACGTCGTTGCCCTGGAAGAACGAGGTCGCGGGGATCGTCGCGGCCCGGTGGTCCTGGCCCCAGTTGGGGTACAGCGTCTTGCTGAAGAGGAAGGTGTTGTACGTCAATACCTTCAGCGACGGCGTCGCGGCCTCCGGGGTGGCGGAGGCGGCCGGAGCGGTCCCGGTGAGGACGGCTGCGGCGAGCGCGGTGGACAGGGCTGCGCCAGGGATGCGGCGGAGCGCGGAGTGCGGCACAAAGTCTCCCGAGTGAGGTGGGGGGTACGACCGGCGACGCACATCAAATCAGCAGCAGTTACCACCTGGTAATGACCAGGAGTCCACTTTCTTTCCACAGCCGCACGATCACACCAACTCCTGTGTGCCGCGGGCCGGTTCCTCATTCGGACGGCCGGGTAGGTCCCCACCATGAACGATCACCTGATACCGATGGACATCGGCCCGCTCAATCCCAGCGGATACGGACTACTTGTCGGGTTCCTGGCGTTCGCTCTTGCCTTCGCCGTGCTGTCGCGGCGGGTGCTGCCGCGCGCGGAGCGCATCCTTCGGGAGCGCGACGAAAAGATTCACGGAGTCGCCGAGCATGCCGAGCAGCTGCGTGTACAGGCGAAGGAGGTCCGGGCCGACTACGAGGCCGCGCTCGCCGCGGCCCGCCACGACGCCGCGCGCACCCGCCAGCGGGCGCACGAGGAGGGCATGGCGCTGATCGTGGCAGCCCGCGCGGAAGGGCTGCGCGAGCGCCAGCGGATCGTGGCCGCCGGAGCCGCGGCCATCGAGGCGGAACGGGCCGCGGCGGAGGAGGAGTTGCGGGCCGACGCGGACGCCTGGGCCGCAGCGCTGGCCGAACGGATCCTCGGTGAGCCGCTCGGCGCCTGGGCGGACGGCGCCCACAGCTCCGACTGAGGCACCCCACCGAGGGTCCGCCGCGGGTAGGACAAAGTGGACGTACACTGATCGCTGTGACCAGGACCGCGGCAGACCCCGCGCCGCCACCTCCCGGTGGTGTGCTGTGGACGCTCGTCGGTGACATCCGAGGGCTGCTGATGCTCCCCGCCGCCCTCACCCTGCAGGTCGCCCACCCCGCGGTCGGCGCGGGCGTCGACGAGCACTCCGTCTTCCGCACCGACCCGTGGGGCCGCGGAGAACGCTCCCTGCGCTCGCTCCAGCTCTGGGTGTACGGCGGCGACGCGGCGGCCGACGAAGGGCGCCGGCTGCGCGAACTCCACCGGGGCATCCACGGCATCGACGCCCATGGCCGCCGGTACCGCGCGCTCGACCCCGACTGCTACGCCTGGGTCCACGCCACCGGCTTCCCCGTCTACCGGCACGCCCTGCGCTATCTGGTGCGCCCGCTGACCGACGCGCAGGAACGGCAGCTGTACGCCGAGTGGCTCCAGGTCGGCAGGGTCCTCGGTATCCAGGACCGGGACATGCCCCTCAGTGTCGAGGAGTTCTGGCCGTACTACCGCATGATGCTCGCCGACGAGGTGGAGAAGACGGTCGTCGTTCGCGAACTGACCGCCGCCGACCGGCCGCTGCCGCCGCCGGACTTCGGGCCGCCGCCCGTCTCACTCCTGCTCAAGGCGGTGTGGCCGGTGCTGCTGCCGCCCTTCGCCCGCTTCCGCAGGTTCATCACCGTCGGGCTGCTGCCGCCCGATGCGCGTGATGCGATCGGCCTGGAGTGGACGGACGCGCAGGAGCGCGCGCTGTGCAGATTCGCCCGGGTCGTTCGGGTCGTGGTTCCCGTACTTCCCGAGCGACTGCGCTACCTCCCCATGGCGCGCGAGGCGCGGCGGGCCGCCCGGCTCAACCGGTAGCGACCGCCCGGCTCAACCGGTAGCGGCCGCCCACCGCAACCCCAGGCGGCCTCCCGGCTCAGCCGCCCAGACCGCCCCGTGCGATGACGTCCGCGTACCAGCGGGCGCTGTCCTTGACCGTGCGGCGCTGCGTCGCGAAGTCGACATGGACGATGCCGAACCGCTTGCTGTAGCCGTACGCCCATTCGAAGTTGTCCAGCAGCGACCAGAGGAAGTAGCCGCGGACATCCGCGCCGTCGGCGATCGCCCGGTGCACCGCGGTGAGATGCGCCCGCAGATAGTCCACCCGCTCGGGGTCGTGGACATCGCCGGACGGGTCGGCGTAGTCGTCGTACGCGGCACCGTTCTCGGTGATCACCAGCGGCACGCCCGGCAGATCGTCGCGCAGCCGGGTCAGCAGTTCGTACAGCCCGTCGGCGTCGACCGGCCAGTCCATCGCGGTGCGCGGTCCCGGCGCGGGCAGGAAGCGCACATGCTCCTCCGCCCCGGCCCACGGAGACGGCGCAGCCGACGAGCCGGCGCCCACGACGGTGGGGGAGTAGTAGTTGATGCCCAGCGAGTCGATCGGCGTGGAGGTGACCTCCAGATCTCCGTCCTGGACGAAGGACCAGTCGGTCACCGCAGCCGTGTCGCGGACCAGATCCTCCGGCAGCCGGCCGTGGAAGACCGGCTCCAGGAAGATCCGGTTCCCGACGGCGTCGATCCGGCGCGCCGCGTCCACGTCCGCCTCGGAGTTGGTGAGCGGACGCACCGCGTGCAGATTGAGCGTGAGCGAGATCTCCGAGGCATGGGGCAGGGCGGCGTGCAGCAGCTGCGCTGCCCAGCCGTGCGCCAGATTGAAGTGATGAGCCGCGCGCAGCGATGCGCTCGCGCTGGTACGGCCCGGGGCGTGCACCCCGGAGCCGTAGCCGAGAAACGCCGCGCACCACGGCTCGTTCAGGGTGGTCCAGGTCGCCACCCGGTCCCCCAGGGCTTCCGCCATGATCCCGGCGTAGTCGCCGAACCGCTGCGCTGTCTCGCGCTGGGGCCAGCCGCCCGCGTCCTCCAGTTCCTGCGGAAGGTCCCAGTGGTAGAGCGTGGCGACCGGCCGGATGTCCGCCGCAAGGAGCTCGTCGGTGAGCCGGCGGTAGAAGTCGAGGCCCTTTTGCACGGCGGGACCGCGCCCGGTCGGCTGGACCCGCGGCCAGGCGATGGAGAACCGGTAGTCGGTGACGCCGAGCTGCTTCATCAGCGCGACGTCCTCGTGCATCCGGTGGTAGTGGTCCGCGGCTATGTCGCCGGTGTCACCGTTGCGGACCTTGCCCGGCGTGCGGCTGAAGGTGTCCCAGATGGACGGCGTGCGGCCGTCCTCCTTGGCCGCGCCCTCGATCTGGTACGCGGCGGTGGCGGTGCCCCAGCGGAAACCGGCCGGGAAACGAAGCTCCGTCGTCGTCTCGGGGCCTGCGTCGACAGCGGTCATGAGAAAAGAACTCCCAGAAAGTGAGATGGACCTGCGGGGGAGAGATCAGCCCTTGACGGCGCCCTGCATGATGCCGCCGACGATCTGCCGGCCGAGCAGTCCGAAGACGATCAGTACGGGGAGAGTGCCTAGCAGCGTGCCGGCCATGATCACGGACTGGTCGTGGACATAGCCGCCGCCCAGCTGACGCAGCGCGACCTGCACGGTCGGTTCCTGTGACGAGAGCGCGACGATCGGCCAGAAGAAGTCGTTCCACGCGGCCATGAAGGTCAGCATGCCGAGCACCGCCATACCGGGCCGGGCGATGGGCACCACGATCGACCAGAAGATCCGCGCGGTCGACGCGCCGTCCACCCTGGCCGCCTCGATCAGCTCGTCGGGCAGCGACTGGACCAGGTACTGCCGCATGAAGAACACGCCGAAGGCCGACACAAGACCCGGCAGGATCACGGCCTGCAGCTGGTTCACCCACTGCAGTTCGGCAATCAGCATGAACAGTGGGATCACGCCGAGCTGTGGCGGGATCATCATCGTGCCCACCGTGACAGCCAGCAGCGCCCCGCGGCCGCGGAAGCGCAGTTTGGCGAAGGCGAAACCGGCGAGCGTGCAGCACAGCACTGTGCCGACGGTGATCGATCCGGAGACGATGAAGGAGTTGAGGAGGGCCTTGCCGATGTCGGCCTCCTCCATCACCGCCCCGAAGTTGTGGATCAGATTCGACCCGGGCAGCAGCGTCGGCGGCACCTTCGCCAGATCGGCGTTGGAGCGGCTGGCGGCGACGATCGTCCAGTAGAACGGGAACGCCGAAATCAGCACGGCGAGGATCAGCAGTGCGTACGCGAGTCTGCCGCCTTGCATCGTGCGCCCGGCCCGGCTTCTCCTGGGGCGCGACGGCGTGGGCGGTGCGCCCGCGACGGGCGGCTCGGTCGGCGGGGCGGCGAGCGCGGTCATCGGCCGGCCTCCTTGCGGGAACGGCGGCGCGCGATCAGGGCGTTGACCCCGACCAGCACCAGGATCAGCAGGAACATCACCCAGGCGATGGCGGCGGCCCGGCCCAGATGGAAGAAGCCCCAGCCCTGCTCGTACATATAGAGGCCGAGCGTCTGGTACTGGTGCGAGATACCGCCGGAGATGGACCCCTCGAACAGCAGCGGTTCGCCGAAGAGCTGAGTGGCGCCGATCGTCGAGACGACGACCGTGAACAGGATGGTGGGACGCAGCCCCGGCAGCGTCACATGGATGAACTGCCGCCAGCGCGAGGCCCCGTCCATCTCGGCGGCCTCGTACAGCTCGCTCGGGATGGACTGCATGCCCGCCAGATAGATCAGTGCGTTGTAGCCGGTCCAGCGCCAGATGACGATGGTCGAGACGGCGATCTGCGAACTGACTGTGCCCGCCTGCCAGTCGACCGGATCGAAGCCGACCAGACCCAGGACGTAGTTGATGAGACCGAAGTCGCGGCCGAAGAGCTGGGCGAAGACCAGTGTCGCGGCGGCGACGGAGGTCGCGTACGGCAGCAGCATCGCCGTACGCAGAAAAGTCCGGCCGCGCAGCCGGTAGTTGAGCAGATGGGCCAGGCCCAGCGCCATTATCAGCTGGGGGACGGTGGACAGCACCCCGATGGTGAAGGTGTTGCGCAGCGCGGTCCAGAAGATCTCGTCGCCGAAGAGCGCGGTGTAGTTGCCAAGGCCCCGCCACTCCATCTCGCCGGGCGTCTGCAGCTCGACCCGGTAGAGCGAGACGAACGCCGTGTAGATCAGCGGGAAGAGCCCGAAGGCGGCGAAGAGCGTGAAGAACGGGGCGATATAGGCGTACGGCGAGAGCGTGCGCCAGGTCCGGAGCGCGGCCGATGGCCGGGCCGCCGGCTGCGGGGCGACCGGCTTCGCGGTGGCGGTGAGGGTCACGGTGCGGCCCTTCAGGAGTCGTTGCAGGGGCTCCGCTCCCGGCGGCGCGAAGCTGCCGCCCCGCCGGGAGCGTGGGGTTGCCCGCACCCCCCACTCAAGGCGGGCGGGTGGGGCAGAAATGGAAGCCGGAGGCCGGTCCGGCCGGGTGTCGAGGACCGGCCTCCGGAGCCGTGCGGCCCTGGAGATGCGAACGGCTTGGGGCGGCGGCGAGAAGCAGCCGCCGGGCGCCCGCACCTCCCGGCGCCGCCGCGTCAGCCGGTCGCGTTCGCCACGTTCTTCTTCGCGGTCGACCAGGCCTTGTCGGGTGAGGTGCCCTTGCGCTCCACCTCGCTCAGCGCGTTGGTGATCTGGTCCGCGACGCTCTTGTCGTGCACGCCGAGAACCTGGATCGGAGCCGCCTTGGCCGCGTCGCCGAAGATCTGGCCGATCGGGGCGTTCGAGAAGTACGGGTCCTTGGCGGCCGCGACCTTGGCGATGGCGCCGGTCGACGAGGGGAAGTTGCCCTGCTTGGTGAAGAGCTTGGCTTGCTGCTCGGGGGCGGTGAGCCACTGGATCAGCTCGTACGCCTCCTTCTTGTGCTTGGCCGCACGCGGGATCGAGAGATACGAGCCGCCCCAGTTCCCCGCTCCCTCGGGCAGCTTGGCGACGTCCCACTTGCCCTTGCCCGCATCACCGGCCTGGCCCTTGATGTAGCCGAGCATCCAGGCGGGACAGGGCATGGTGGCGAAGGAACCGGCCGAGAACGCCTGGTTCCACTGCGGGGACCACTGGTCGAGCTTGGCGCTCAGACCCGCCCCGGCGGCCTTCGTGGAGGCGTCCCAGGCGGCCTTGATCGCGGGATTGTCCTCGTAGATCAGCTTCCCGGAGGCGTCGTAGTACCGCTCCTTCTGCTGGCCGACCATGATCGCGTAGAGGCTGCCGACGCTGTCCACCCAGGCACTCTTGGCGGGCGCCTTCTTCTTGTACTCCTCGCCGAGTGCGAGATAGCCGTCCCAGGTGGACCACTTGGCGGCCAGCTGGGTGCGGTCGGTGGGCAGGCCCGCCTGCTTGAAGAGGTCGGTGCGGTAGCACATGGCCTCCGGGCCGACGTCCGTGCCCAGGCCCAGGATCTGGCCGTCCTTGCCGGTGGCCGCAGCCCACTTGGCCTCGGCGAACTGGTCCTTGAGCTTGTCCGCGCCGTACTGCTTCAGGTCCTCGAACTTGTCGGCCTGCTGCTGGGTGACGGCGGCGATCCGGCCCACCTCGATGCCCTGCACATCGGCGAGGCCGCCGCCGCCCGCGAGCCGGGTCTGCAGCGACTTCCAGTAGTCCTGCTCGTCCTCGGTGTCGCTCTGCTTGATCTTGATGTTCGAGTGGAGCTTCTCGTACTCCGCGTAGAGCCCGGCCTCCTTGTAGCCGAAGGATCCGAAGAGGTCCACGGTGAGCGTGACCTTTCCGCCCGCGCTGTCGGACGTGCCGTCCGACGAACCGGATCCACAGGCGGCGAGCAGTGCCCCGGCGAGCGCGACCGCACCCAGGCGGACAGCGGCCCTCTTGGCGGCTCGGGCGATGGGCATGGGAAGCCTCCCTTGGCTTCGGTGGAGCGAGAGTGCTTGAGAGCGCTCTCAGATATGCGTCTGGAGCGTGCCCCGCAGGGGCTCATCCCGTCAAGACTCGAACACATAACGGCTTGGACTCGGGGGCAACTACTGCCGCTGTCCCACGTATTGACACGTGTGTTTCAGGAGTTTTACGTTCAACGGCATCTGAGAGCGCTCTCAGAGCCCCTTCCCGTCTTTCCCGCAATGACTTCGAGGTGCCGTCCATGCCAGCCCACCGCACCAGACCAGCTGCCGCGCTGATCCTGGTCACCGCCCTGGCCGCCATCGGCCTCGGCCCGGCCGCCACCGAGGCGGCGGCCGCCACCGTCCCCGTAGGGTCCGGCAGTTACTCCGACACCCGCCCCGCAGGGACGTCGGGCCCCACGACCAACACCGGCGCACCGGTCACCCCCAAGACCACCGCCGCCGCGAAGGACCGGCCCGTCCCCACCAACGACTGGTGGTCGTCCCTCGCCTTCCAGCGGTACGGCGACAACCCGTACTCCACCCCCATGTACGGCCACCCCCTCACCTACCAGGCAACGGCCGGCGGCCTCGAGGTCGGCTACCCGACGCCCCCCGCGATCGTCGGCGAGGGCCGCCAGTACGAGTACGCCCACAAGCGCGACCTCACCCTCGGCCTGACCGGGCTCAACTCCCCGGACACCAAGGCCGACGACTGGTCCGACTGGACCGTCACCCCCTACTGGTCGGACGGCACCCGCACGCTGCGCACCACCATCGGCCACGGCCTGCCCTTCGTGTACGCCAAGGGCTCCGGCGCGGCCGCCCAGATCACCACCGCCGCCGCGCCCGCCGTCTTCGCCGACCAGGGCAATGTCCTCGGCATCACCGTCGCGGGCCACCACTACGCGCTCTTCGCACCCAGCGGCAGCGACTGGACGGTCTCCGGCTCCACCATCACCGCGGGACTCGGCGCCAAGGACTACTTCTCACTCGCCGTGCTGCCCTCCACCGACGCGCTCGCGACGTACACGAAGTACGCGTACAGCTTCGTCACCGGCTCCAAGGCGACCTGGAGCTACAGCGGCGGAGCAGTCAGGGCGACCTACACCCTGACCACCGAGGCCAAGGAAGGCACCGAGCGCGGCACGCTCCAGGCGCTCTACCGCCACCAGTGGCTGCACACCGCCGACCCGCTCACCTCCTACACCTACGTCTCACCGCGCGGCACCATGAAGGTGCGCGAGGCGGTCTCCTTCACCACCAGCCAGAAGGCGTCCGCCGTGCTCCCCGGGCTGCCGAGGACGGACGCCGTCGACAAGGCCCGGCTGAAGGGCTACCTCGACCAGGTCGCGAACGACCCCGACCCCTTCTCCGGCTACACGGACACCTACTGGACCGGAAAGGCGCTCGGCCGGCTCGCCCAGCTGGTGCCGGTCGCCGACCAGATCGGTGAGAGTGCGACCCGCGACAAACTGCTCGGCCTGATCAAGGGCAAGCTCCAGGACTGGTTCACGGCGGGCGGCGCGAACGAGTTCTCGTACGACAAGGACTGGAAGACCCTCACCGGCTACCCGGCCTCGTACGGCAGCGACACCGAGCTCAACGACCACCACTTCCACTACAGTTACTACGTCTACGCGGCCGCGATCGTCGCCCAGTACGACCAGAACTGGGCCGCCGACTCCGCCTGGGGCGGGATGGTCAAGACCCTGGTGCGGGACACGGCCAACCCCAGCCGCACCGACACCGCCTTCCCCTTCCTGCGCGGCTTCGACGTCTACGCCGGCCACAGCTGGGCCTCCGGACACCAGGGCTTCGCCGCAGGCAACAACCAGGAGTCCTCGTCGGAGTCCATCAACCTCAGCGCGGGACTTGTGCTGTGGGGCTCGGCCACCGGCGACACCGCGCTGCGCGACCTCGGGACGTATCTGCTCGCCACCGAGTCCGAGGCGATCGCCCAGTACTGGTTCGACGCCGACCAGCAGGTCTTCCCGTCCTCCTTCGGCCATGACACGGCCGGCATGGTGTGGGGCAGCGGCGCCGCGTACGCGACCTGGTGGACCGCCAACCCCGAGGAGATCCACGGCATCAACGTCCTTCCGGTGACGGGTGGTTCACTCCACCTGGGCGGCCAGAAGGCCGCCATCGCCCGCAATATCGCCGAGATGGAACGGGAGAACGGCGGCCCGGCCGTCGAATGGCGCGACATCCTCTGGGAGTTCCAGTCGCTTACGGACCCGGCGGGCGCGAAGGCCAAGTGGGATGCGGGCAACGCGGGCTACACCCCCGAGCAGGGCGAGTCCAAGGCGCATACGTACCACTGGATCGGCACCCTCGACGCGCTCGGCGCCCCGGACGCGACGGTGACCGGTGACATCCCCACCTCCGCGGTGTTCGCCAAGGGCACGGTACGGACGTACGCCGCGCACAACTACGGCACCACCGCCCGCACGGTCACCTTCTCCGACGGCAAGACGCTCACCGTCCCCGCGCGCTCCACGGCGACCGGAACCGGCACCGGGGGAGGCGACCCGGACCCGGATCCCGATCCCGAGCCGCCGACGGGCAACACCTTCCAGCTCCGCACGGGAGGGGTGCTGACCACGGCGACGGGCGGTACGGCGGGCAGCGACACCATCGCCTCGGCGGGCGGCGCCAACTACGACGGCACTCCGCACCAGCCGCTCGTCTACGAGATCAAGCAGGTCAACGGCACGCTCACGCCGGGCGCGGCCACCGCCTTCCGACTCCAGCTGGATGCGGGCAGCACGGTCGGGCTCGGCCAGCAGGCCCGTATCAGCTACGACTTCACGGGTGACGGCACCTTCGACCGGACCGAGACCTATCAGTACTTCGCGACCGATCCGGTGGCGGGCTGGGAGGAGTACGCGCAGTCACGCGGCCTGAAGGCGGCGACCGGAAGTCTCGGCGACCTCAAGGGCGGCACCGTACGTCTGGAGGTGTGGAGCGCCATCGGCAACGGTACGTCCCGGCTCCAGACGGGCACGGACAAGTCCGTGCTGGTGATTCCCTTCGGATGATTCCCTGCGGATAGCCGGCACCCCACAGGGCGGCGGGCTTCGGACATCAGGCCGAGGCCCGTCGTACCAGTGTGGTCGGGGTGATCACCGAGGCGGGGGCGCCCGAGTCCGGCTCGTCATCGTTCAGCACGCGCATCAGCAGCCGGACCATCAACCGGCCCATTCCCTCTATGTCCTGACGGATCGTCGTCAGCGGTGGATCGGTCGACTCGACGACCGATGCCATGTCGTCGAAGCCGACCACCGCCACTTCGTGGGGCACGCGTCGCCCGCGCTCGCGCAGCGTCCGCAGTGCCCCCGAGGCCATCAGGTCGTTGGCGGCGAAGACGGCGTCCAGATCGGGGCGGCGGTCGAGCAGCTCGGCCATCGCGCGGGCGCCGCTCTCCGCCGTGAAGTCGCCCTGGCGTATCAGCTCGGGGTCGGCGTCCAGCAGGACGTCGCGGTAGCCGTCGATCCGGTCCGTCGCGGAGGTCTGGTCGCGCGGCCCCGCGATGTGCGCAATGCGCTCTCTGCCGAGCGAGACCAGATGCCGTACGGCCTCCCGGGCGCCGCCACGGTTGTCGCAGTCCACATAGGGGACGGCCAACTCGGCGGCGGCGCCGGGCCAGCCGGGGCGGCCGCCGAACACGGTCGGGACCTTGACCCGGCGGATGATGGCGGGCAGCTCGTCGTCGTTGTGCAGCGAGAAGGCCAGTGCGCCGTCGACATGGCCGCCGCCGAGATAGCGGGCGATCCGGTCGTGGTCGCCGGGCCCCTCCACCCACAGGAGCACCAGTTGGGAGTCGTACGCCGTCAGCTCGCGGCTGATGCCGCGCACCTGCTGCTCGAAGAACGGGTCCGAGAAGATCCTGAACTCCGGCTCGGCGATGATCACTGCGACCGCGCCGTTGCGGCGGGTGACCAGGGTGCGGGCCGCTTGGTTGGGTACGTATCCGAGCTCCTCGACCGCCCGGCGCACCTTGTCGACGAGGGGGGCGCGGACCCCGGCGCCGCCGTTGACGACCCGGGAGGCCGTGGCCCGGGAGACGCCCGCGCGGGCGGCGACGGCTTCCAGCGTGGGGCGGGACCCGGTGGTCTGCTCGGGCAAGGCGGGTGCTCCTCGTCTGGGTTCATTCAGCCGCGTCGGGCGTACAGGATATCCGGTCCCGACCAGCTGCTGAGAGCGCTCCCACCCCGGCCCGGCCAGGGGCTCGTCCCGGGGCCTGCACTGGACCTGCCCCGGACCTGCCCCGGACCTGCCCCGGACCTGCCCCGGACCTGCCCCGGACCGGGAGCGCCGCCGCCCCGGCCGGGGCGGCGGCGCCTCACGATCGCGCCTCGCGGCTGCGGCGCAGTGCTGCAGCTCAGTGCCGCGGCTCAGCGGTGGTCGTGCTCGTGCTCGTGAATCGTGTTCGTGGCGGCGATCTTCTGCCACGACTTCGGCCGGGAGTGCTTGCCGTCGGCCTTCGCGATCCTGGCGCCCGCCGCGGCCGGAGCGCCCGGCTTCGACGGCTGGTAGAGCCAGGTGTCCAAGAGCCCGGCGAGCGGCTTGCCGGAGACCTTCTCGGCGTACTTCACGAAGTCGCCGACCTTGGCGTTGCCATAGGCGTGCTCGGCCGGCCAGCCCTTGAGGATCGCGAAGAAGTCCTCGTCGCCGACCTCGCCCCGCAGCGCCTGGAGTGCCAGCGCACCCCGGTCGTAGATGGCGATGTCGAACTGCTTGTCCGGGCCCGGGTCGCCGGGCTTGACCGTCCAGAAGGCGTCATCGGCCGGGTGCTGGGCGTAGACCCAGTCCGCGAGCTCCTGCGCGGTGCCCTCGCCCTCCTTCTCGGACCAGAGCCACTGGCTGTAGCGGGCAAAGCCCTCGTTGACCCAGATGTCCTTCCAGCCGTCGACGGAGACGCTGTCGCCGTACCACTGGTGGGCCAGTTCATGGACGACCACGGAGACATTCGCGCCGTTCGCGAACTGCCGCGGGCTGTAGAACGGACGGGTCTGGGTCTCCAGCGCGTAGCCGCTCGTCACATTGGGGACATAGCCACCCAGAGCGTTGAAGGGGTACGGGCCGAAGACCCCGGTCAGCCACTCGGCGACCTCACCGGTCCGCTCGACGCTCGCCCGCGCCGCCCCCGCGTTGTCGCCGAGGTCCTTGCTGTACGCGTTGAGGATCGGCAGCCCGCCGGCCGTCTTGTCGGTGGTGATGTCGAACTTCCCGACGGCGAGCGTGGCGAGATACGACGCCTGCGGCTTGTTGGAGCGCCAGTTGTAGCGCGTCCAGCCCAGCCTCGAACTCTGCGACTGCAGGACACCGTTGCTGATCGCCTGGGTCCCGTCGGGCACCAGGACCGAGATGTCGTACGTCGCCTTGTCCAGCGGGTGGTCGTTGCTCGGGAACCACCACACGGCCGAGTCCGGCTCCTGGGCGGCGACTCCGCCGTCCGGAGTGCGGTGCCAGGCGGTGTACCCGCCGATGTTCAGCTCGGAGGGCTTGCCCGCGTAGCGGACGACCACCGAGACGGGCTTGCCCTTCTCCAGCGGCGTGGCGGGAGTGATGACCAGCTCCTGGTCACCCTCCTTCTTGAACTGCGCCTTCTTGTTGTTGACCCGCACCTCGTCGACGTCAAGACCGAAGTCGAGGTTGAAACGGCTCAGGTTCTGCGTGGCGGTGGCCAGGATCGTCGCCGTGCCTTCGAGCAGATCGGTGGCGGGCTGGTACTTCAGCCTCAGGTCGTAGTGGGATACGTCGTATCCGCCGTTTCCGCTGGCCGGGTAGTAGGTGTCGCCAATGCCCGGGGCGCCCGGCGAGGCGTCGGCGGCCGATGCCGGGATCGCCAGCAGCAGTGAGGCCGCGAGCGCGCTCGGGACGATGAGTCTGCGGTGCACGGATGCTCCAAGTCGTGGGGGTCGATGATCTCTTGAACCCTATTCAGGCCCGGCGCCCGCAGTCAGGAGCGCCGTTCGGCCTTTCATGTGATCGCCATTCGGCCGACATGAACCCGGGTATCCCTCTCGTCACTTTGATGCCCTGATTGCCCTCTGTTGCAGGGGAGTTGGCCGGAGTACCTTCCGCCCATGCCGAAACGCGCGCGGAGCTCCCGCTGGACGTGCAGATCGCTGGTGGTGGCGGCCTCGGCCGCCCTGATGGCCATGACCCTGTCCCCGACGAGCGCACAGAGTGTGCCCGTAGAGGAGAGCAAGCCCTTACGGGAGAGCAAGCCCGTCTACTCGTACGAGAACGCGATCCGCGAGTCCGTCTGGGTGGACACCCGTCTCGACGGCGACGGTGACGGAAGGACCGACCGCGTAGCCGTCGACATCGTCCGGCCGCGCGAGCCCGCCCAGCAGGGCCGCAAGATCCCCGTGATCATGGACGCCAGTCCGTACTACTCCTGCTGCGGGCGCGGCAACGAGAGCCAGAAGAAGACGTACGACGCGAACGGCAACGTTGTCCAGTTCCCGCTCTTCTACGACAACTTCTTCGTCCCGCGCGGCTATGCCTTCGTCGCGGTCGACCTGGCCGGAACCAATCGTTCCGACGGCTGTGTCGACGTTGGCGGCCGCTCCGACGTCCAGTCGGCCAAAGCCGTCGTCGACTGGCTGAACGGCCGCGCCCGCGGCTACACCACCCGCACCGGCGGCGAGCGCGCCCAGGCCGGCTGGACCAACGGCGACACCGGGATGATCGGCAAGAGCTACGACGGCACGATCGCCAACGGCGTCGCCGCCACCGGAGTCGAGGGGCTCAAGACGATCGTCCCGATCGCGGCCATCTCCTCCTGGTACGACTACTACTTCGCCAAGGGCGCCCCGCTGTACGACTCGGGACCCGAATGGCTCTCCGACTACGTCGAGAGCACCGAAGCCCGCGCCCGCTGCCAGGCCGTCCAGAAGAGGCTGGTGGACCAGGCCCCGCGCACCGGCGATCTGACCGGGCTGTGGAGCGAGCGCGACTATGTGCGCACCGCGGAGCGGGTCCGGGCCAGCGTCTTCGCCGTGCACGGCATGCAGGACCTCAACGTCCGCACCAAGCACTTCGGTCAGTGGTGGGACGCCCTCGCCGCGGGCGGCGTGGAGCGCAAGGTCTGGCTCTCCCAGACCGGACACGTCGATCCGTTCGACTTCCGCCGGACCGCATGGGTGCCGACCCTGCACCGCTGGTTCGACCACTACCTTCTCGGCTACGACAACGGCATCGAGCGTGAGCCGATGGCCGACATCGAGCGCGCCCCCGACCAGTGGTCCACCGACCGTGTCTGGCCGCCCCGGGCCACCACGACCACCAGCCTCCACCCGGACAAGGGCGCCGTGGCGGGCGTCGGCGCCCTCGGGCTGAAGCCGGCCGGCCCCGGCACGACCGAGACCTTCACCGACGACCGTACGCAGGACGAGACCGACTGGGCTGCGCAGATCGACAGTTCAACACCCGCGAAGGCGGGTTTCGTCACCAAGCCGCTGGGCCGCGAGCTGCGTCTGTCCGGCTCCTCCACGGTGACGGTCACCGCCACCCCCTCCACGACGAGCGCCCATCTCTCCGCGGTCCTCGTCGACCTCGGGCCCGACACCATCCGCGACTACGCGGCCGCCGGCGAAGGCATCGCCACGCTCACGGAGCGGACCTGCTGGGGAGCGGCCACGCAGGGCGACAGCCCCTGCTTCAAGGAGACCAAGGCGCGCACGGCCGCCGTCGGCTACACGGTCTTCAGCCGCGGGTGGGCCGATCTCGGCAACTACGCCTCCGATGCCAAGGGCCGCCCGCTGACCCCCGGTACGTCGTACACCATCACCCTCGATCTGCACGCGAGCGATCACATCGTCCCGGCCGGGCACCGGCTCGCCCTGATCGTCGCCGGTACGGACCGGGATCTGATCGAAGCGCCCGCAAGCACGCCGACGCTCACCCTCGATCTGGCCCGGACCTCGGCGAGGCTGCCGATCGTCGGTGGCGCCCCCGCCTTCGTACGTGCCACCGCCGGGTCCGCCGGGTCCGCCGCGTCCATCGCCCCGGGCGCCTCTCGACTCAGCGGTGTGGCCGAACCCCGTCCGATCCGACCGATCCCCTCAGGCGGCATCCGATGATGCTCCGTATCCGCGCTCTCGTCCTCACCGCCACGGCCGCGGCGCTCGCCGTGCCGCTCGTCACGGTGCCGGCCCAGGCGGCGCACGGCCTGCCGCGCACCGGCTTCGAGACCAGCAACGGCGCGCGCTGGACCAGTCAGCCCGAAGAGCAGTCGTTCCTCGCCGCCGTCGACCGAGGCAGCGACCGGGTCTCGGTCGGCCGGATCGGGACGACCAAGCAGGGGCGGCCGCTCCAGCTCGTACACATCGGCGCCGAGCACGCCGCCACCACGGTGCTGCTGGTCTGCACCCAGCACGGCGACGAGCCCTCGGGCCGCGATGCCTGTCTGACCACGATCCGGGATCTCGGGTACGCGAAGGACCGTGACACGCGCAGGCTGCTGTCCCGGACCAGGATCCTCGTCGTCCCCACCGCCAACCCGGACGGCCGGGCTGCCGACACCCGGACCAACTCCGACGGCGTGGACATCAACCGCGACCACATCGCGCTGCAGACGGCCGAGGCACGGGCGCTTGCCGCCGTCATCCGCGACCAACGACCGGACGTCATCTACGACTTGCACGAGTACGGTGCAACGCCGCCCTACTACGACAAGGACCTGTTCGACCTCTGGCCGCGCAATCTCAACACCGACGCCGCGATCCACCGGGAGTCGCAGACACTGTCCGCGGGCTATGTACGCCCGGCCGCGCACGACGGCGGCTACACCACGGGCACCTATGGAATCTGGACCGACCCGGTCACCGGCGACCCCATCAAACAGACCGCCGGCGACGGCCAGGAGCGCATCCTGCGCAATGCCTCGGGCGTCAAGAACGCGCTCGGTCTGCTCATCGAGAGCCGGGTCGACCCCCTGACGGACGAGGAGAAGGCCGACCCCGCGCTGAACAACCGACGCCGGGTGGACAGCCAACTCGCCGCGCTGGACGGCCTTTTGGCCTTCACCGACGAGCGGCGCGGCCGGATCGAGGCCGCGACGACCGCCGCCCGGCTGGCCGGGTTCAAGGACCGCGGCCCGGTCTATCTGGGTGGCGCCGACAACGAACCGGCGACGCCGGAGCAGACCCTGGAGGATCCACCCTGCGGTTACCGCCTCGACGCGGCGCAATACGCGGACGTCAAGGATGAACTGGCCCTGCACGGAGTCCGATCGAGGCCGGACGCGGACGGGGCGTTCGTACCCTTGCGGCAGTCCCAGCGCGAACTGATCCCGCTGCTGCTCGATGCCCGTGCCACGTACCACCTCACATCGGGGCAAGCGGTCACCGCCTGTTGAGGCCGGAGCCGTCCTCAGCCGCCGGACGGGCTCACCTGGAGCCCGTCCGGCGACTGGGGTCCGGAGCCGGGGAACCTAGCCGGCCAGGGCGGCCGCCGCCTGCGCGCAGCCCCAGGCGACCGTCACTCCCGCGCCGCCGTGGCCGTAGTTGTGGATCAGCAGCCCGCCGCCCGGCAGTGGCTCCGACTCGATCCGCACGCCGGCCGCCCTGACCGGACGCAGCCCGGCCCGGTGTCCGAGGATCCGCGCCTCCGCGATCTCCGGACGGATCGCCGCACAGCGCGCCACGATCTCCTCGGCCGTCGCCGGATTCGGCGCGAGCCGCCGGTCGCCCTCCTCCGCCGTGCCGCCCAGAATCAGCCGCCCGGGCTGCGGGAAGAAGTACGTCGTCTCGGCCGACGCCTGGTCGACCGCGGTGAACCACTCCTCGATCCCCGGGTTCTCCACCAGCACCAACTGCCCGCGAACCGGCACCAGCTGGTCGTCCGCGGCCAGCTCGCGCGCGCCAAGACCGGTGCAGTTGACCACGACCCGCGCCCGGTCCGCGGCCTCGGCGAAGGAACGGATCGTCCGGGTGTGCAGCGTGCCGCCCGCGGATTCGAGGCGCCGCCGCAGCCAGCCCAGATGTACGGGCATGTCGATCAGCGGGATCCGGGCCCAGAGCCCTGCCTTGTATCCCTCGGGCAGCTCATCCGCGCGGGCCGCGCGCAGTCCCTCGACCTGGTCGGCCCAGGGGCCGAGAGCGGACAGCCGTTCGCCGGCCTGGATACCCGGGACCAGGCGTACACCACTCTCGTCGGCGTTCTCGGCGAGCTGCTCGTACATCCGCAGTGAGGCGAGCGACCAGTCGCCGACCCGCTCCTTGGGCTCGATGCGGTACGGCCACCACAGGGCGCCCGCCACCGCGGACGTGGTGCCGTCCGCCGCGTCCCGCGTCCACAGCTGAACGTCACGGCCGCTTTCCGCCAGGACGATCGCAGTAGTCAGTCCGATGACTCCGCCGCCCACCACGATCACATCGCCGCTCATGGCGGGACCGTAGCTCATCGGCGTGTGCCACGCTCGGAACAGGTCACAGGTGGGAATACTCAGGACATGTCTGCTTTATACGCGACCTTCGGGCTGGCGCCGGCGATGCGGGCCGGGGCAGTCCTCGCGGATGGTGTCCATCAAGTGCACCGGGACTTCATGGACTTCGTCGTCGACGGGCGGCCGCTGCTCTTCCAGCTCTGTGACCTGGACGCCGTCTCACCGCTCGCCTCCGACATACCTCCGGCGATCTTCACCGCCCAGGTGCGCACGCTGCTGCTCGACGCCCCTGCCCCGCTGGCGGACGGGCGCTGTGTGATTTACGGCTGTCCCGAGTGCGAAGGCATCGAATGCGGCGCGGTGACGGCCGTCATCGAGCGGGACGGGGAGGATGTCGTCTGGCGTGACTTCGCCTGGCAGACCTCCGAGACGGCGGATCTGGAGCTCAACGGCTACCAGGGGATAGGGCCGTTCCGCTTCCGTGGCGACGCGTACCGGGCGGAGCTGGAAGGCCTGCTGGCAGACGGCGAGGACGCGGCGCCCGTCCGCCGCCGGGTCCTGCTGATCGGTGCGCGCGTCGCCGTACTGGCCAAGCTGGCCGCGGCCCTGCGCATGATCGGCATCGGCGCGGACATCACGCACGACGCGTCCCAAGTCCCCGCGGACGAGCTGCGTATGTATGGCGCGGTGGCCTTCGGACATGCCGTGGGAGAGGCGGAACGCGCGGCCGTGCGCGGGGCTTTCGAGGCGGCGGGTGCGAAGGTGGCGTACGTGGAGGGGCTGGCCCCGATCATCCCGCTGCTGGTCGCGCAGATAGAACATGCCCTGGACTGGACCCCGTTGGAGCTCCGCAGGCTGACCCGCCTGACGGTGTCCGACGGTGCTGCGTACGTGGAGGTCGCCTCGTCCTGCCGGGTCGAGCTGGTCGCGTACCGCCTGGACCGGCTGTCCCGGACGCACACGCGGGAGGTGTTCGACGCGATGCTGGAGCCGGGGGAACACCTGATTCCGCTTGACCGGCGGGCGGTGAAGGGGACATCGTTCCTGGTGGCGCGGACAACGGGGAGCGTGCGGGTGGCACCGGTGGTGCACCCGCAAAGGGCTTGATCACGTCCCATGGCGCGGGCAGCATCGCCGCGCGCCCTGCGTGCGGCTCCGAAGAGGGGACATGCCTCAGCTCCTCGGCCCGCGGGCGGCCCGGCGGGCCGAGCGAGGCGAGAGATGCCTTCGTTAGGATCGGGCATCTGATGACTGCAACCCTCGTCGCCAAGGACCTCGCCGCCGGACACGGTGACCGCTCGCTCTTCTCCGGGCTCGACCTCGTCGTCGCGCCCGGCGATGTGATCGGCCTCGTCGGTGTCAACGGCGCGGGCAAATCGACCCTGCTGCGCCTGCTCGCCGGACTCGACCGGCCCGAGCAGGGCGAGCTCAGGCTCTCCCCGCCCACCGCCACCGTCGGCCATCTCCCGCAGGAGCCGGAGCGCCGCCCGGGCGAGACCGTACGGGACTTCCTCGCCCGCAGGACCGGTGTCGCCGCCGCCCAGCGCGCCATGGACGAGGCGACCCAGGCGCTCGTCGACGGCGCGCCCGGCGCCGACGACGCCTACGCCGACAGCTTGGAGCGCTGGCTCGCCCTCGGCGGCGCGGACCTGGACGAACGCGCCGACGAGGTCGCCGACTCGCTCGGCCTGACCATCGGACTGGACCTGCCGATGACCGCGCTCTCCGGCGGTCAGGCGGCCCGCGCCGGGCTCGCCTCGCTGCTGCTGTCCCGCTACGACGTCTTCCTGCTGGACGAGCCGACCAACGACCTCGACCTGGACGGCCTCGACCGCCTGGAGACCTTCGTACAGGGTCTGCGCGCCGGGACGGTCGTCGTCAGCCACGACCGTGAGTTCCTGACCCGCACCGTCACCAAGGTCCTCGAACTCGATCTTACGCAGCAGCAGATCACCCTGTACGGGGGCGGTTACGCGGCGTATCTGGAGGAGCGCGAGACCGCCCGCCGGCACGCCCGCGAGGACTTCGACGAGTACGCCGACAAGAGGGCGTCGCTCGAGGGCCGCGCCCAGATGCAGCGGTCCTGGATGGACAAGGGCGTCAAGAACGCCCGCCGCAAGGCGACGGACAGCGACAAGCTCGGCCGCAAGTTCCGCAGCGAGGCGAGCGAGAAGCAGGCGGCGAAGGCCCGCCAGACACAGCGCATGATCGAGCGCCTCGATGTGGTCGATGAGCCCCGCAAGGAGTGGGAGCTGCGGATGGAGATCGCGTCCGCGCCACGCTCCGGCTCGGTCGTCGCGACCCTGCGCGGCGCCGAGGTCAGGCGCGGCGACTTCTCCTTCGGACCGGCCTCCCTCCAGATCGACTGGGCCGACCGGGTCGCCATCACCGGCGCCAACGGAGCGGGCAAGTCCACCCTGCTCGCCGCCCTGCTGGGCCGCCTTCCGCTGGACGCGGGCCACGCCTCGCTCGGCTCGGGCGTCGTGGTCGGCGAGGTCGACCAGGCCCGGGGCCTGTTCTACGGCACCGAGTCGCTGCTCGACGCCTTCTGCGCGGCCGTCCCCGAGACCGAACCCGCCGAAGTGCGCACCCTGCTCGCCAAGTTCGGCCTGAAGGCGGATCACGTGCTGCGCCCTGCCACCACGCTCTCGCCCGGCGAGCGCACCCGCGCCGCACTGGCGCTGCTCCAGGGGCGTGGCGTCAATCTCCTCGTACTGGACGAGCCGACGAACCACCTCGATCTGCCCGCGATCGAACAGCTGGAGTCGGCGCTCGACTCGTACACCGGCACGCTGCTGCTGGTCACGCACGACCGCCGGATGCTCGACGCGGTCCGCACCACGCGCCGTATCGAGGTGGCCGCGGGCAAGGTCACCGAACTGTGATCGCCTGCTGAACAGCAGCACACGCACGGGGCCCCGCCGCCGAACGGCGACAGGGCCCCGAGTGCACTCCCAGCTGTGTCAGCGACGCCGGTCCGGATCCGCAAGCCCCGCCCGCCGCAGCGCGTCCGCCATCGCACTGTTCGCCGGCGGCGGTCCCTGGCGATCTGAGCCACGGTCCCCGCGGCCGCCCTGCTGGCGGCGCTGCTGCGGCGGACGCCCACCGCGGTCCCCGCGCTCCCGCTGCCCGGGGCCGCCGCCCGACTTCGGGGCCGCCTCGTCCTCCAGCCGCAGCGTCAGCGAGATCCGCTTGCGCGGAATGTCGACGTCGAGGACCTTCACCTTCACCACGTCGCCCGGCTTCACCACGTCCCGCGGGTCCTTGACGAAGGTCTTCGACATGGCCGAGACATGTACCAGACCGTCCTGGTGGACGCCGACGTCCACGAACGCCCCGAACGCCGCCACATTGGTCACCACACCTTCGAGGACCATCCCGGACGCCAGGTCGCCGATCTTCTCCACGCCCTCCTTGAAGGTGGCCGTCTTGAACGCCGGCCGCGGGTCGCGCCCCGGTTTCTCCAGCTCCCGCAGGATGTCCGTCACGGTCGGCAGACCGAAACTCTCGTCCACATAGTCCGCGGGCCTGAGCGAGCGCAGCGTCGAGGCGTTCCCGATCAGCGAGGCGACCTCGCCGCCCGCCGTCTTCACCATGCGCCGCACCACGGGATACGCCTCCGGGTGCACGCTGGAGGCGTCCAGCGGGTCGTCACCACCCCTGATCCGCAGGAAGCCGGCGCACTGCTCGTACGCCTTCGGGCCGAGCCGGGCGACGTCCTTGAGCGCCTTGCGGGAGCGGAAGGGGCCGTTCGAGTCGCGGTGCGCCACGATGTTCTCGGCCAGCCCGGTGCCGATGCCCGACACACGTGAAAGCAGCGGCGCGGACGCGGTGTTGACGTCGACGCCGACGCCGTTCACGCAGTCCTCGACGACCGCGTCCAGCGAGCGCGAGAGCTTCACCTCGGACAGGTCGTGCTGGTACTGGCCGACACCGATCGACTTGGGGTCGATCTTGACCAGCTCGGCCAGCGGGTCCTGGAGGCGGCGCGCGATGGAGACGGCGCCGCGCAGCGACACATCCATGTCGGGCAGCTCCTGCGAGGCGAACGCGGACGCGGAGTACACCGAGGCGCCCGCCTCCGAGACCATCACCTTGGTGAGGCCCAGCTCCGGGTGCTTGGCGCACAGTTCACCGGCGAGCTTGTCCGTCTCACGGGACGCCGTGCCGTTGCCGATCGCGATCAGATCGACGGAGTGTTCCTTGGCGAGCCGCCCCAGCTTGGCCAGCGACTCGTCCCACCTGTTCGCCGGGACGTGCGGATGGATGACATCGGTCGCGACGACCTTGCCGGTCGCATCCACGACGGCGAGCTTCACACCCGTACGGAAACCGGGGTCGAGCCCCAGTGTCGCCCGGGTGCCTGCCGGGGCGGCCAGCAGCAGATCCCGCAGGTTCGCGGCGAAGACCCGCACCGCCTCGTCCTCGGCCGCCGTGCGCAGCCGCAGCCGCAGGTCGATGCCCAGATGCACCAGGATCCGGGTCCGCCAGGCCCAACGCACGGTGTCGGCGAGCCACTTGTCGCCCGCCCGGCCGCGGTTCGCGATGCCGAAGCGCGCGGCGACCAGACCCTCGTACGACGAAGGGCCGTCCGTGGCCTCCTCCGGCTCGAGCACCAGGTCGAGGATCTCCTCCTTCTCGCCCCGGAACATGGCCAGCACCCGGTGCGACGGCAGCTCCTTGAACGGCTCCGCGAAGTCGAAGTAGTCGGCGAACTTGGCGCCCGCCTCCTCCTTGCCCTCGCGCACCTTCGCCGCCAGCCGCCCGCGCGTCCACATCCGCTCGCGCAGCTCCCCGATCAGATCGGCGTCCTCGGAGAAACGCTCCGTCAGGATGGCTCGCGCGCCGTCCAGAGCGGCGGCGGCGTCCGCGACGCCCTTGTCGGCGTCGACGAAGGCCGCGGCGGCCGCGAGCGGCTCGACCGACGGATCGCCGAGCAGCCCCTCGGCGAGCGGCTCAAGACCGGCCTCGCGCGCGATCTGCGCCTTGGTGCGCCGCTTGGGCTTGAACGGCAGATAGATGTCCTCGAGGCGCGCCTTGGTGTCGGCGCCCCGGATCTGCGCCTCCAGGGCCGCGTCCAGCTTCCCCTGTTCGCGTACGGACTCCAGGATCGCGGTCCGCCGCTCCTCCAGCTCGCGCAGGTAGCGCAGCCGCTCCTCGAGCGTGCGCAGCTGCGCGTCGTCGAGCATCTCGGTCGCTTCCTTGCGGTAGCGCGCGATGAACGGCACGGTCGACCCGCCGTCGAGCAGCTCGACGGCCGCCTTCACCTGCCGCTCGCGTACGCCGAGCTCCTCGGCGATCCTGCCTTCGATGGACGTGGTCACGGTTCCCCGACTCGCCTTCTCGTGCTGGCTGTGCTTGAGAGTGCATTGTGCCGGGTGGGCGGGGGCTGTGTCGCGTGGCGCTTCAGACGCGGCGGGCGCGGCCGCCCCCGCGTGAGGCTCCGCCGAAGAGCCGCGCCAGGGCACGCAGCGGCAGCGTCACCAGGGTGGCGATCGCGGAGCCGGTCGACCGCTGTAGGCGGCGATGGCCGCGAACATGGGTGCCTCCGGAGTCGGTGCCTGTCGCCTTCCGGGTTGCCGCGGCCGACCCGGGTAAACGTCAGCCCTTGCCGCTGAGGTCCGCGGGGAACGCGCCGGCGGCCACCGCGGCCAGCAGGAACCCGCGCCCGAGCTCGGTCAGCCGCTCGACGCCGTCGGCCCCGAGATGCGCGTACGGAGCGAGGTCGGTACGGTCCGTGTGCTCTTCGACCTCCGCCCGCAGCCGTATGCCCTCCTCGGTCAACTCGCCCTCGGCGCCCAGCACTCCACGCTCGCGCAGCCGTCCCTGGGCGGCCTCCCAGTCGGCGCGCCGCCAGCCGCGCGTGGCCAGAATCCAGCGCACGGCCATGCCCTTGCCCGTCGCGGTATGGCTCACCAGCGCCTCCAGCGGGTCGAGCCCGGCCAGGAGCAGCGCGGCGAGATGGCCGTCGCCGCGGTGCTCGCGCAGCAGGGTCGCGGCGTGCCAGTACGCCAGATGCGGCTCGTCCGGGACCGGCAGATCGGCATGCGCGGCATACAGCGGCCGGGCGTGCCGGGTGCACGCCTCGGCGGCGCGCAGTGCGAGCTGTGCCGCCTCCGCCAGCTCCTTGGAGGCGATCATCTCTTCGCCCAGCAGCCGCCGCAGCGTGCTGTCCACGGCACGCAGCCGGGCCTCGAGGACGGCCTCGGGCGATGCGATGTCCCAGACGGCGGGCAGATGCCGGGCGATCAGCTCGTGGTTGAAGTTGTAGAAGGCCGCGGCGACCGTCCCCGCTCCTACCGCGCCCATCGCGGCGCCCCGCCCGGCGAAGTAGGCGGCGTTCGCGTCCTCGATGCCGATCTTGGCGAGCTCCTTCGCGAAGTCGGGCGAGAAGTAGACCGTCGAGTGAAACGGGTTGAGGGCGTTGTGACAGCGGCGGCCGGCGCGCGCGGGCAGAGAGCTCATGCACGGCACGTTACCGACTGGTCGGTACGCAGTGAACCCCCGGGTCCCCGTGGCAGGAAAGGAGGGGTACTCGTCATTGCGGACATATCTCGCCCCGCGAAGGATGGACGTCATGACAGAGCGATCTGTGCTCGTTGTCCTCTTCGACGGCGTGCAGAGCCTTGATGTGACGGGCCCGGTGGAGGTCTTCGCGGGTGCCGCCAAGGCCGTCGGCGACCCGGCGGCGTACCCGGTTCGCACCGCCTCACTCGACGGAGCCGCAGCGGGCTCACCCTCGTCCCGGACGGCACCTCGCCGACGCCCCCGAGCCGCTGCCGACAGGGCCTAGCAGTAACCCGCGTGCAGAAAGCCGCGCCGACCCGGTGTCCCCAGGTCCAGCGGGATGGCGACATGGCTCGGCAGGGCGCTGAAGGGGGCGTTCGGCAGGATGAACTCGCGGCCGGTGTACCTCTCCGGCACGCTCTGCCGGTCGGCGGGCCGACATACGAACGGATTGGCGTACGTGTTGTACCCCAGCCCAACACCGGTGTTGAGGAACCCGGCGTCCTGGCACTGGAACAGCGCGCCCCGCAGCGCCGAGGCGTCCCGGTGGCCCTGGTAGCGCGTCTGGAAGTTCGCGAAGCACGTCCGGGAGTCGCCGCCGTCGTACGGGGACGGGCCGGCAGCCGCCAGCGCGCCGAGGAAGGAGCGGTCGCAGCCGATCCCCGCCGAGGGAGCCTCACCCGCGAGCAGTGCGTCGCGGCGGCAGCCGGTGACCTCCTCGAACGCCCCGACGGCGTCCTCGCCCCGGTCCAGCCGGGAGTATGCGACGACCAGGTCGCGCTGGGCCGCGAGCGGGTACGCCCCCGTCGTACCGAACTCCTCGTCGAGCAGCCGGAACCAGGTCTCGAAGGCCGGCACCTGCGCACGGACGCCGGACGGCAGCGTGTAGACCTCCAGATCGGTCGGCGTCGACCAGTCGTCCAGTCCCGGGTAGCCGACGTAGGACAGGACCCCGATGCCGACCTTGGCCGGCTGGTCGCCGTACCGCGCGCGCAGCTTCAGGTACTGCTCCAGGTTGGTGCTGGAGCCGGCCCAGGCATAGCGGAAGCCGCTCGGGTAGAGGGAGGTCTGGCCCCGGGCGTGCGTGGTCCCGAAGAGGGACGGCGCCACGCACCGGACCTCGCGCGCCTCCCACGAGGCCCGGTACGCGGCCGCTGTGGAGACGCAGCCGGCGGCGGGGACGCTCGCGCCGTCGCGGGAGAGCGGGAACGCGCTCGGTGCGCCCGCCAGCAGGAGCAGTCCCGCCACGAGGGCGGCCAGCAACCGGGCGCGCGACCCGAGGGATTCTTGTCGGTGATTCATGGGGCTCAGTCTCGAAACGGGCTCGCGGCCCCGCCAGCCCACTGCTCCACCCGGCCCAGCGGGGCCGTTTCCCTCGGTCCGTCGCACGGGCGGGAAGAAAACGGCCGGGCGGCGGACGGAGGCGTGGGCGGCTGTTGAGTTGGCTCGGCTGGAAAACCTCAGCCGAGCGCCTGCACAACCTACTCGCCACCACACGTCAGTAACTACGTGTTGCGACGACAAATGGAATCCGCCTTCACGGCAGGCGGCTGCTCAGGGAGATGTAAGCAGTATTCACCACCACATCTCCCACTGGTCCAGGTCGTGGGAGCAGAAGCGCTGCGCTGCTCCCGCTCATCGGCGGCAAGTCCACAGGGCGCATGGCTTATATGCGTCTGCAATACCGCAGCAGTTACGAGCCGTAATGGGCATCACCCGTTCGGCCCAGTGTGCCGCGCGCCACGCGGATTCAGCAGCCTAGCCTGAAAAAAGTGCCTCCGCAGCGGCGGCACTCATCCCAGAACTGCATCCAGGAGTGTCACATGACGGAACAGAAGACGCATAGGACAGTGAGCCCCGAGATCGTTGCCCACGATTTCGCGACCTCTATGCACGGCGCTATGGACCAGCGCAAGATCGACGCCGTAGTCAAGGCTCTGCAGACTCCCTCGACGGCGTACCCGGCGCAGGGAGAGGTCGCCAGTCTCATCTTTTACACAAGGTGGGGGATCACAGTCACCAACGGGGAGAGCTTCACTGGCAACGCAGGCGGTATCGGTAGCGCCGGTGGCGGTGGCCTGTGGGGAGACATCTACACGGATGACATCGACGCGCTCTACAACAACACCGTCTCCTTCCAGTACAACGCCACAGCGGTTTACGTGAACGTCAATTTCTTCGACGGCGACAGCAACCTCCTGGGCAACTTCCAAGCCGGCGCGCTCTCTACTCTCCTGGGAGTCGGAGGAGGAACCGGTAGCTGGTCCTGAAACCCCACGCCAGAAGGCTCCGCAAACACCGAGGCCATACTCACGCGTCGCTTGAGTCCTCTTGCGGGCAGCAGAGTATGGCCTTGTGGGAGTCCCTTTTGAACGTCAGCGCCAAGGATTCTGGCGCAATATCAGGAGGGTCACATGACGGAACAGAAGACGCATAGGACAGTGAGCCCCGAGATCGTTGCCCACGATTTCGCGACCTCCATGCACGGCGCTATGGACCAGCGCAAGATCGACGCCACAGTCGAAGCTCTGTTGTCCTCCCAGACCGGTTACCCTGCCACTCTCACCACCTGGGGTGCACCCCTGCCCTGGACGAAATTCGAGGTAGCCATTACCGGCGGGAAGACCTTCAGGGGAGGAATCTGGAGAGGAAACGGAAACCGTATCGCTCGTCCCGGCGACGACACAGAATCAGCTCCTGGGATGGTCTACACGGATGACATCGACGCGCTCTACAACAACACCGTCTCCTGCCAGTACAACGCCACAGTGGCTTACGTGAACATCAACTGGTTCGACGGCGACAGCAACCTCCTGGGCAACTTCCAGGCCGCGACGCCCTCTACTCTCGTGGGAGTCGGAGGAGGATCCGGTAGCTGGTCCTGAAACGCCACGCCAGAAGGCTCCGCAAACGCCGAGGCCATACTCGCGCGCTCGTTTGGGTGCGTATTGGCCCCAGCTCGCTGCGGTGCGGTAGCTGCGGCGCTCCTTCCCCGCGGAACACTCGAATTCCAGCGACGTGGCGACCATGAAGAAGGTGGGACTACGGTCACACGGACCAGGTGAATCGCGGCGCGCGCCGCTCCAGGAAGGCGGCGACACCCTCCGCGGTGTCGCCGCTGCCGCGCGCCTGCTCCGCCCAGTGCGCGTCGCGGTCTTTCCGGCCCGTCGCGAACTCCTTGGCGGCCGCCTGTGTGAGCAGTGAGCGCGACACCAGCACCCGGGTGAACTCGGCCACCCGCTTGTCCAGTTCACCCACGGGCAGCACCTCGTCCACCAGGCCCGTGCGCAGCGCCCGCTCCGTGTCGATCAGTTCGCCCGAGAAGAGCAGGTACTTGGCGGCCGCGGGGCCCACCAGCGAGACCAGCCGCCGGGTCGACGACGCCGGATACACGATCCCGAGCTTCGCCGGAGTGACGCCGAAGAGCGCGCCCTCGGCGGCGAACCGCAGATCGCAGGCCGCTGCCAGTTGGCTGCCGCCTCCCACGCAGTAGCCGCGCACGGCCGCGAGCGTCGGCTTGGGGAAGGCCGCCAGGGCCTCCTCGGCGTGTACCGCGAGCGACTGCTGCTCGTCGCCTGGCTCACGCAGCGTGGAGATGTCGGCCCCGGCGCAGAACGTCCCGCCCGCGCCCGTCAGCACCAGCGCCCGCACCTCGCGGTCCGTAGCCAGCTCCGCGAGCAGCCCGGGCAGCGCTCGCCACATGTCCGCCGTCATGGCGTTGCGCTTGGCGGGGTTGCTGATGACGACGGTGGCGATCCCGTCTGCGACCGAATGCTCCAGCTGCGGCTCCATACGCCGGATGCTATCCGCCGCGGTCGAACCTACGATCAAGAAGGGGCCCGCAACTGACGCGGGCATGCATAGGCGGTCAGAAGGCGTCGATATGCGCTGATTTCTGGTCAGCGGCGCGGTACGGACCAACCGGCTCCCAACACTTATTACTCGATGGTCAGTGGGGTCGAGCCAAGGGTGGTGCCGGACTATGGAGAGCCGCGGGAGCGTCCCGGCCCGGCCACTGTCGTACGAGGGTGTGTGGCGATTCACCGCTCCCGCGGTCGACATGTCCGTCCCACAGGCCCGGCATGCCGTACGGGATCTGCTGAATCGTCAGGGCGTGCCCGTCCATGACGACCTCGTTCAGGGGCTGCTGCTGATCGTCTCCGAGCTGGTCACCAATGCCGTGCGGCACGCGGCCCTGCTCTCGCCCGAGATCGCGGTGGAGGTGGCCATCGGCGCGGAGTGGGTCCGGGTGTCCGTGGAGGACAACCACCCCTACCGTCCCAAGGCGCTGGAGGCGGATTACGCGCAGACCGGCGGCCGCGGGTTGCTGCTCGTACGGGAGATCACCTTTGAGGCCGGCGGGACCTGCGACGTCGAGCACACCACGAGCGGTGGAAAGATCATCTGGGCCGCGTTGCCACTGCGGCCGACCGACGGCACCGCGACCCTGTAGAGCGCCGCACCGGGCAGCTCCTCCCAGCGCTTCCCCAGTCGTTTCCCCCAGCCGTTTCACCAGCCGCCGGACGGCCCCGTGAGCTCTCTGATCGCCGGACGCGCCGCGTCCAGCACGGTCATGAACCACGCCGAGAACGGTGCCTGCGCATGCCGGTCGGCCAGCTCCTTCGGCGTGACGAACGCCGTCTCGCCGACCTCCTCCGCGTCCGGCCGCAGCGGAGCCTGCACCAGACCCACGAAGAGGTGGTTGTACTCCTGCTCCACCAGGCCCGAACCCGGGTCCGGGTGGTTGTAGCGGACCGTGCCCGCCTCGGCGAGCAGCGAGGGTGAGATGCCGAGCTCCTCGTGCGTACGCCGCGCGGCCGCCGCAAAGGGGGCCTCGCCGGGGTAGGGATGGCCGCAGCAGGTGTTCGACCAGACGCCGGGGGAGTGGTACTTGCCGAGCGCCCGGCGCTGCAGCAGCAGCCGCCCGTGCTCGTCGAAGAGGAACACGGAGAACGCCCGGTGCAGCTGACCCGGCGCCTGATGCGCGGCCAGCTTTTCCGCCGTGCCGATGGTGTTGCCGTGCTCGTCGACCAGCTCGAGCAGGATCGCTGGGGGCGCTTGGGGGCTGCCGTTCGACGAGCTGTTCTCTGTGGTGGCTGGTGAGGTCGGCATAACCATCCTTCGCATCGTTCCTCGGCCCTGCGGGGCCTGCCCAGTCTGCCGTACAAAAGCGGCTTGTCCGCACTTCGGCAATAACCCCGGCATGTCCGCTCCCGCGCCTCGGACGCCGAAGGCCGCCGGATAGATGATCGTGCCTGTCGGTGTGTCACCAAACCGCATTCAGTGACAGAGCTTGGCCTCGTGTTCCGCATGGCCGACCGGCTCCAGCTGGAACGTGCAGTGCTCCACATCGAAGTGGTCCCCCAGGCACCCCTGCAGATCGTGCAGCATCTTCTCGTGCCCGACGGCGTCCAGTACGTCCTGGCTGACCACCACATGCGCGGAGAGCACCGGCATCCCGGAGGTGATCGTCCAGGCGTGCAGATCGTGTACGCCCTCCACGCCCGGCAGCGCGACTATGTGCGCGCGCACCTCGCCCATGTCGACCCCCTTCGGGGCCGCCTCCAGCAGGACGTTGAGCGTCTCGCGCAGCAGCTTGAAGGTGCGCGGCACGATCATCAGGCCGATGATCAGGGACGCGATGGGGTCGGCCGGCAGCCAGCCGGTGGCGAGGATGATGCCTGCCGAGACCAGCACGGTGAACGAGCCGAGGGCGTCCGCGAGCACCTCCAGATAGGCCCCGCGCACATTGAGGCTGTCCTGCTGGCCGCGCACCAGCAGCGAGAGCGAGACCATATTGGCGATCAGACCGACCAGGGCGAACGCGATCGTCAGCCAGCCCCGGGTCTCGGCGGGAGTGATGAAGCGCTGCACAGCCTCGTACAGCAGATAGCCGCCGACAACGAGCAGGAGCAGACAGTTGGCGAGCGCGGCCAGGATCTCGGCGCGCGCATAGCCGAAGGTGCGGTTTCCGACGGCGGGCCGGCCGGCGAAGTGGATCGCCAGCAGCGCCATCGCAAGACCCACGCCGTCCGTGGCCATATGGGCGGCGTCGGCGATCAGGGCGAGCGAGTCGGACAGGACGCCGCCGACGATCTCCACGACCATCACGCCCAGCGTGATGGACAGCGCGATGCGCAGCCGTCCCGTGTAGGCGGCGGCCGCGGTGGCGGTCGGCGGCGGTCCGCCGTGCGAATGCCCGTGGTCGTGCCCAGCCCCCATGAGGGACGCCTCCTGGTCGTCGGAAGTGACTGCCGAGACCTCAGTCAACTACGGGTGGGGGGTATCGGGCAACACGGCACTGAACACCGTTGTCATATCGCCTGACCTGCGGAAACGACCCGCAGGTCAGGACGATGACAAGATCAGTTCACGTCGGCTCCAGGATGCCGCAGACACCAGCCCTGCCAGGCCGACTCGACCATCTCGCGCACCCCGCGCGAGGCCGTCCAGCCCAGCTCCTTGGCGATCAGATCGACCGAGGCGACGGCCTTTGCGGCATCGCCGGGACGGCGCGACTCGATCACCGGCTCCTCGCCGTACCCCGTGATCTCCGCCACCAGATCGGCGAGCTCGCGCACCGAGACACCGACCCCGCGGCCGATGTTGACCGTCAGATCCCCGGCACCGTCCTGCTCGGCGAGCCTGCGGGCCACGGCGAGATGGGCATCGGCCAGATCCGCGATATGGATGTAGTCCCGGATGCACGTGCCGTCCGGGGTCGGATAGTCGGCGCCGAAGATCCGCGGGGCCTCACCGCGGCTGATCCGGTCGAAGAACATCGGGATGATGTTGAACACTCCGGTGTCGGCCAGCTCCGGCTCGCCGGCGCCCGCCACATTGAAGTAGCGCAGACAGGCCGTGGACAGGTTGTGCGCCCGGCCCGTGGCCCGTACCAGCCACTCGCCCGCCAGCTTGGTCTCGCCGTACGGATTGATCGGCTCGCACGGAGCGGACTCGGGGATCAGCTCCATCTCGGGTACCCCGTACACCGCCGCCGACGAGGAGAACAGGAAGCGCCGCACACCGGCCGCGACGACCGCCTCCAGCAGCACCGTCAGACCGTGCACATTCTCCCGGTAGTAGCGCAGCGGCTGCTCGACGGACTCCCCGACCTGCTTCTTCGCCGCGAGATGTACGACTCCGCTCACCCCGTGCTCCGCGAGCGTGCGGTCGAGCAGCTCCCGGTCCAGGATCGCCCCGCGCACGAGCGTGATCTCCTTCGGCAGCCGCTCGGCGACGCCCGACGATATGTCGTCGAGCACCACGACCCGCTCGCCGGCCGCCGTCATGGCCCGCGCCACATGCGCGCCGATGTACCCCGCTCCACCTGTGATCAGCCAAGTCATGCCCGCCAGCCTATGCGCTGGGCGACCTTGGTTTGTGGGGCGAGGTACCGAGTTTGTGGGGCGAGGTACCGATCGACGATGATGATCTCCGCAGGCCCCGCGGGGCCTGCGGCCATGCCGAGCGGGGCGTAAACGGCCAGTGAACTCCCGCTTCCGTACATCCGATAGCCTCTGCCGACGAGCCGCCGCCCGTATACGGACCGAGCCGCCGCGCACCCGCACCCTCAGCTCCAAGGAGTGAGTTCGTCTGTCGACCGCCATCCTCACCGGTCCGCCGGTACCCGGATCGTCGCTCGAGGGCGATCTGCGGTCGCTGGGCTTCGACGTACGGGCCGCCTCCCGCGCCGAGGAAGTCTCGGCGCTGATCGCCACCGTGCCGGGCGCCGACCGCGTAGCCGTCGTCGACCCGCATTTCGTCGGGCACGTCCACGCCCTGCGGCTCGCGCTGACGGACCCCCGCTTTCCCGCCGCCGCGGTCACGGGCGCGCTGACGGTGCAGCCTGCGGCGCGGTCCGCGCTGACCCGGGCCCTCGCGACCACGGCGGGCAGCGACGTGACCGGACCCACACCGTCCAATGGCGCGTCGGACGACGCCCTGTCCGCTGTCCAGGCCGTGGTGCGGCCCGGTGCCGCAGGGACGGCCGTGGTGCCCGACGCGCTGGCCGCTGCCCTCGACGCCGACGGCACCGCCGTGCACCGGCCCGAGCTGGGATCGCTCGTCGCGAGCGTGCCCGGTGACCCCCAGGCCCGTAACGAGGCCCGGCAGGCCGTCGAGGCGGTCGACGACGAGGCCGTACGGCTGCGCTCCGCCGTGAAGGCCCGCGACGGCTTCTTCACGACCTTCTGCATCAGCCCGTACTCCCGCTATATCGCCCGCTGGTGTGCCCGCCGCGGGCTGACCCCCAACCAGGTCACCACCGCCTCACTGCTCACCGCGCTGATAGCGGCAGCCGCCGCTGCCACCGGCACCCGCGCCGGTTACATCGCGGCGGGCCTGCTGCTGCTCTTCTCCTTCGTCCTGGACTGCACCGACGGACAGCTCGCCCGCTATTCGCTGCAGTACTCGACGATGGGCGCCTGGCTGGACGCGACCTTCGACCGCGCCAAGGAGTACGCGTACTACGCGGGCCTCGCCCTCGGCGCCGCCCGCAGTGGCGACGACGTATGGGCGCTGGCACTGGGCGCGATGGTGCTGCAGACCTGCCGCCATGTCGTGGACTTCTCCTTCAACGAGGCGAACCACGACGCGGTCTCCAACACAAGCCCCACCGCCGCCCTCTCCGACAAGCTCGACAGCGTCGGCTGGACGGTCTGGGTGCGCCGGATGATCGTGCTGCCCATCGGCGAGCGCTGGGCCATGATCGCCGTGCTGACGGCCGTGACCACGCCCCGGATCGTCTTCTACGCCCTGCTGATCGGCTGTGCCTTCGCCGCGACGTACACCACGGCGGGTCGCGTCCTGCGCTCGCTGACCCGCAAGGCCCGCAGGACGGACCGTGCCGCTCAGGCGCTCGCGGATCTCGCCGACTCCGGCCCGCTGGCCGAAAGCCTCGCGCGCCGGTTCAAGGCGGCCGCGCAGAAGCTCCCCGCGCTGCTGCCGCCCGCGATCGCGCTGGCGGGCGGCGCGGTCCTGGTGGCTGCCGCGGCACTCTCGGACTACGGCTCCGTCTGGCCGGTCCTCGCCGCCGTCGTGTACGCCGCCACCTCCGGCCTCGCGGTCGCCCGCCCCCTCAAGGGCGCCCTCGACTGGCTCGTCCCGCCGGTGTTCCGGGCCGCCGAATACGGCACCGTCCTGGCGCTCGCCGCCCGTGCCGAGGTGAACGGGGCCTTGCCCGCGGCCTTCGGCCTGGTGGCGGCCGTCGCCTACCATCACTACGACACGGTGTACCGCATCCGCGGCGGTACCGGCGCGCCCCCGCACTGGCTGGTGCGGGCGATCGGCGGGCACGAGGGGCGGGTTCTGGCAGTGGCACTGCTGGCCGCCCTGGTCACCGACACGGACTTCACCACCGCGCTGACGGCCCTCGCCGTGGCCGTCGCACTCGTGGTGCTGGTGGAGAGCATCCGCTTCTGGGTGTCCTCCGCAGCACCCGCCGTACATGACGAAGGAGAACCCGCATGATCGGCCTCGTACTGGCAGCCGGTGCCGGACGGCGTCTTCGCCCTTACACCGACACGCTTCCGAAGGCCCTCGTGCCGGTTGACGGGGACACCACCGTCCTCGACCTCACCCTCGGGAACTTCGCCGAGATCGGGCTCACCGAGGCCGCGATCGTCGTCGGCTACCGCAAGGAGGCCGTCTACGAGCGCAAGGCCGCCCTCGAGGCGAAGTACGGCCTGAAGCTCACCCTCGTCGACAACGACAAGGCCGAGGAGTGGAACAACGCCTACTCCCTGTGGTGCGCCCGTGACGTCCTGGGTCAGGGTGTGATCCTCGCCAACGGCGACACCGTCCACCCGGTCTCCGTAGAGCGGACCCTGCTCGACGCCCGCGGCAACGGCCAGAAGATCATCCTCGCCCTCGACACGGTGAAGCAGCTCGCCGACGAGGAGATGAAGGTGATCACGGACGGCGACAAGGGTGTCCAGCGGATCACCAAGCTGATGGACCCGGCCACCGCCACCGGCGAGTACATCGGCGTCACCCTCATAGAGCCCGAGGCCGCCGACGCGCTCGCGGACGCGCTGAAGGCCACCTTCGAGCGCGATCCCGACCTGTACTACGAGGACGGCTACCAGGAGCTCGTCAACCGCGGCTTCACCGTGGACGTGGCTCCCATCGGGGACGTGAAGTGGGTCGAGATCGACAACCACGACGACCTCGCGAAGGGCCGTGAGATCGCGTGCCTGTACTGACCCGACTCATCCCGTCCCCGGTCGTCGTCGACATCAACGCCGGCGCGCTCGACGACCTGGCCGGCCTGCTAGCCGACCAGCGGATCTCCGGTTCCGGCAAGCTGGCGATCGCGATCAGCGGCGGCTCCGGCCAGGCGTTGCGCGAGCGGCTTTCACCGGTGCTCCCGGGCGCCACCTGGTTCGAGATCGCCGACGGCAACATCGACTCCGCGGTCAAGCTCGCCGACGACATCAAGGGCAAGCGCTTCGACGCCGTGGTCGGCCTCGGCGGCGGCAAGATCATCGATGTCGCGAAGTACGCCGCGGCGCGGGTCGGGCTGCCGATGGTGGCCGTCGCCACGAACCTCTCGCACGACGGTCTGTGCTCACCCGTCGCAACGCTGGACAACGACAACGGCCGTGGCTCCTACGGTGTCCCGAACCCGATCGCGATCGTCATCGACCTCGATGTGATCCGTGAGGCCCCGGTCCGTTTCGTACGTTCCGGCATCGGCGAGGCGATCTCCAACCTCTCGTCGATCGCGGACTGGGAGCTGTCCCACCAGGTCAACGCGGAGCCGGTGGACGGGCTCGCGGCCGCGATGGCCCGCACGGCCGGCGAAGCCGTACTGCGACACCCCGGAGGCGTCGGCGACGACGATTTCCTCACCGTGCTCGCCGAGTCCCTCGTGCTGACCGGCATCGCGATCTCGATCAGCGGGGACACCCGGCCCGCGTCCGGCGCCTGCCACGAGATCAGCCACGCCTTCGACCTGCTCCACCCTCAGCGGGCCGCCAGCCACGGCGAGCAGGTCGGCCTTGGGGCAGCCTTCGCCATGCATCTGCGGGGGGCCCGCGACAAGGCGGGACTCTTCGCGGAGGTGCTGCGCAGACACGGCCTGCCGGTGCTGCCCGAGGAAATCGGGTTCTCCGTCGACGAGTTCGTCGAGGCCGTGGAGTACGCACCGCAGACCCGTCCGGGCCGCTTCACCATCCTCGAGCACCTTGACCTCACCACCGATCAGATCAGGGACGCGTACGCCGACTATGCCAAGACCATCAGTAGCTGAACTCCGTCCGGTCGTTCACCCGGCGGGAGTGAAGGACCGGCGAAGCGGCGAGCACTGGGGCGGCCGCCTGTACATGCGCGAGATCTCGTTGCGCATCACCCGCCGTCTGGTCACCACCGACGTCACGCCGAACCAGCTGACGTACCTGATGACCATCTGCGGTGTCCTCGCGGCCCCGGCGCTGCTCGTGCCGGGCATCTGGGGCGCCGTACTCGGCGTCGTGGCGGTCCAGCTCTATCTGCTGCTCGACTGCGTCGACGGCGAGGTCGCCCGCTGGAAGAAGCAGTTCTCGCTCTCCGGCGTGTACCTGGACCGCGTCGGTGCCTACCTGTGCGACGCGGCGGTCCTGGTCGGCTTCGGCCTGCGCGCCGCCGACCTGTGGGGCCCCGGGCCGATCGACTGGCTGTGGGCCTTCCTCGGCACCCTCGCCGCTCTCGGCGCGATCCTGATCAAGGCCGAGACCGACCTGGTCGGGGTCGCCCGGCATCAGGGCGGGCTGCCGCCGGTCAAGGAGGCGGCGGCCGAGCCGCGCTCGTCCGGCATGGCACTGGCCCGCCGGGCCGCCGCCGCGCTGAAGTTCCACCGGCTCGTCCTCGGCATCGAGGCGTCCCTGCTCATCCTGGTGCTCGCCGTGCTGGACGAGGTCCAGGGCGACCTGTTCTTCACGCGCCTCGGCGTCGCCGTGCTTGCCGGCATCGCGCTGCTCCAGACGCTGCTTCATCTGGTGTCCATCCTGGCTTCGAGCAGGCTCAAGTGACTGTGTTCTCCCGGGGGACGACCCCCGGACCCGCGAGGCCGATGAAGCTCGGCGCGGTCATCATCACGATGGGCAACCGCCCCGACGATCTGCGCGCCCTCCTCGATTCGGTCGCCAAGCAGGACGGCGACCCGATCGACGTGGTCGTGGTCGGCAACGGCGCCCCAGTGATCGATGTCCCCGAGGGTGTACGCACCGTGGACCTGCCCGACAATCTGGGCATTCCGGGCGGCCGTAATGTCGGCATCGAGGCCTTCGGCCCCTCGGGCTCCGATGTCGACGCACTGCTCTTCCTCGACGACGACGGCCTGCTGCCCAACAGCGACACCGGCGAGCTGGTGCGCAAGGCCTTCGAGGCCGATCCGAAGCTGGGCATCGTCAGCTTCCGTATCGCCGACCCTGAGACCGGGCTCACCCAGCGCCGTCACGTCCCGCGGCTGCGCGCCTCCGACCCGATGCGCTCCTCGCGCGTGACAACGTTTCTCGGCGGCGCCAACGCCGTGCGGACGAAGGTCCTCGCCGAGGTCGGCGCGCTGCCCGACGAGTTCTTCTACGCCCATGAGGAGACGGACCTCGCCTGGCGGGCGCTGGACGCGGGCTGGGCGATCGACTACCGCTCGGACATGGTGCTGTTCCACCCGACGATGCCCCCGTCCCGGCACGCGGTCTACCACCGGATGGTGGCCCGCAACCGGGTCTGGCTCGCCCGCCGGAATCTGCCCGCACCCCTGGTCCCCGTCTACCTCGGTGTCTGGGTGCTCCTCACGCTCCTGCGCCGTCCCTCGCTGCCGGCCCTGAAGGCCTGGTTCTCCGGCTTCAAGGAGGGCTGGCAGACGCCGTGCGGTCCCCGTCGGCCCATGAAGTGGCGTACGGTATGGCGGCTCACCCGACTGGGCCGACCTCCGGTCATCTGACAAGCTCGGTTCTGAGACCATCGGACGTACCTCGGGACCCGGCGAGGTACGAAGCCGCGCCCCGAACTGCCGCGCATCTTGAACACGAAAGTTTCAACTTGTGACTGACACAACCCATGACGGTGGTGTGATCGTAATGACCGCCCCGCCGTCTCCCGACGACGGCGTGTCCTCGGCGGATCTCGCCGCCAAGTACGGCCTGTCGGTGAGCGGTGCCCGACCGGGGCTCGTCGAGTACATCAGGCAGCTGTGGAGCCGGCGCCACTTCATCCTGGCCTTCTCGCAGGCCAAGCTGACGGCCCAGTACGCCCAGGCGAAGCTGGGCCAGCTGTGGCAGGTGGCGACCCCACTGCTCAACGCGCTCGTCTACTACCTGATCTTCGCGCTGATCCTGGGGACGAAGAAGGGGATCTCCAACGAGGTCTTCATTCCGTTCCTGGTGACGGGTGTGTTCGTCTTCACCTTCACTCAGAGTTCGGTGATGGCGGGCGTCCGGGCGATCTCGGGCAATCTCGGGCTCGTACGGGCGCTGCACTTCCCGCGGGCCTCCCTGCCGATCTCCTTCGCGCTCCAGCAGCTCCAGCAGCTGCTGTTCTCGATGATCGTGCTGTTCGTGATCGCGATCGCCTTCGGCAGCTATCCGTCGCTGTCCTGGCTGCTGATCATTCCGGCGCTGGCCCTCCAGTTCGTGTTCAACACCGGCCTTGCGCTGATGATGGCGAGGCTGGGCAGCAACACCCCCGACCTTGCCCAGCTGATGCCGTTCATCATGCGGACCTGGATGTACGCGTCCGGTGTGATGTTCTCCATCCCGGTGATGCTCAAGGGCAAGCCGTCTTGGATCGCCGATGTGCTGCAGTGGAACCCGGCGGCCATCTATATGGATCTCATCCGTTTCGCGCTCATCGACGGTTATGGATCCGAGAACCTGCCGCCGCACGTCTGGGCGTTCGCGATCGGCTGGGCGATCCTGTTCGGCGTCTTGGGGTTCGTGTACTTCTGGAAGGCTGAGGAACGGTACGGCCGTGGCTGAAGACAAGATTCCGGGACGTGTCCCGACCGTCATCGCCGACGATGTGCACATCGTCTACCGGGTGCACGGCAGCAGCGGCGGCAAGGGCAGCGCCACCGCCGCGCTGAGCCGCATCCTGCGGCGGGACAAGGGCGAGTCGCGCGGTGTGCGCAAGGTGCATGCCGTACGGGGCGTCTCCTTCACCGCCTACCGCGGCGAGGCGATCGGCCTGATCGGCACCAACGGCTCCGGAAAGTCGACCCTGCTGCGGGCCATAGCCGGCCTGCTGCCGACGGAGAGCGGCAAGGTCTACACCGACGGCCAGCCCTCCCTGCTCGGTGTGAACGCGGCGCTGATGGGCGATCTGACCGGCGAACGCAATGTCATCCTCGGTGGTCTGGCCATGGGCATGACCCGCGAGGAGGTCCGCGACCGCTACCAGGACATCGTCGACTTCTCCGGTATCAACGAGAAGGGTGACTTCATCACCCTCCCCATGCGTACGTACTCCTCCGGCATGGGCGCCAGGCTGCGGTTCGCGATCGCCGCGGCCAAGGACCACGACGTCCTGATGATCGACGAGGCGCTGGCCACCGGCGACCGCAAGTTCCAAAGACGTTCCGAGGAGCGCATCCGTGAGCTGCGCAAGGAGGCGGGCACGGTCTTCCTGGTCAGTCACAGCCTCGGTTCGATCAGGGACACCTGCGACCGCGTCCTGTGGCTGGAGAAGGGCGAGCTGCTGATGGACGGCCCGACCGACGAGGTGCTCAAGGCGTACGAGAAGGAAACGGGTAAGTAGCCGGATCGCGAAGATCCGGGAATTCTCCCGAAGAAAGGCCCCCGTCGCTGCATCCCGGCGGGGGTCTTCTGCGTCTCTGGAAGGGCAGCGGCGCGCTCGCCGTGAGCCGACAAGAACGCCCGGATCGTCAAGTGAAGGTCAATTCCCGGGCCCTGGAGGAAGGTTGGCCACGATTGGAGTGTTCTTGTAATGCGCGCAACACCCCGACGTATCACTACGCGTTGTACAACGTAAGCTGTACCAGTGCTGAATCGCGGCAAGTGGGGCGATACCCCCTCGGCATCCCGTCCGCCAGGCGGTCTCCCCGGGCCCTCTCCCGCAGTCGGGAGGACCGGCGGCGTGTCCGAAATAGGATGGATTGGATCGGCAGTGTAGAACGGGAGATGTGACGGCAATGACGGAAAATCTCCAGGCCCGCGAGGCTTTCGCCGTCCCCGCAGCGGGCAGTCCCGGATGACGGGCACCCGGCAGGCGCGCCCCGATGCCCCCCCGCGCGTCACAACGACATCCGCGCGCGCCACACTCGACAAGGCCGCGGACGAGAACTTTCCCGTGGCCCCCTTCTTTCTGCCGCGCGCGTGGCGCGACGACCTGATGGCGGTGTACGGCTACGCCCGCCTGGTCGACGACATCGGCGACGGCGACCTCGCACCCGGCGGCGCGGACGCCCGCCACCTGGGCGTCGACCCGGCAGCGGCCGACGACCGGCTCGCGATGCTCGACGCCTTCGAGGCCGACCTGCACCGCGTTTTCGCCGGCTCCGACAACGACATGCCGCGCCACCCGCTGCTGCGCGCCCTGCAGCCGACCGTGCGCCGCTGCTCGCTCACTCCGGAGCCCTTCATCGGCCTGATCGAGGCCAACCGCCAGGACCAGCTGGTGCGGCGTTACCAGACCTACGACGAGCTCGTCGCGTACTGCGAGCTCTCCGCCAACCCGGTCGGCCGGCTGGTGCTGCAGATCACCGGGACCACCAGCCCCGAGCGCGTCCGCCGCTCCGACGAGGTGTGCACCGCGCTCCAGATCGTCGAGCATCTCCAGGACGTGAGTGAGGACCTGGGACGCGACCGGGTCTATCTGCCCGCCGAGGACATGCAGCGGTTCCATGTAACGGAGCACGACCTGGCGGCGAGCACCGGCAGCGCATCCGTCCGCGCGCTGATCGCCTTCGAGGCGGAACGCGCCCGGCAGCTGCTCGATCACGGCACCTCGCTGGTGGGCAGCGTGCACGGCAGGCTGCAGCTGCTGCTCGCCGGATTCGTGGCCGGGGGGCGCGCCGCCCTCACTGCGATCGCGGCCGCGGACCACGACGTTCTGCCCGGACCGCCCAAGCCCGCCAAGGCGAATCTGCTGCGTGAAGTGGGAGCTGTCTTGCGAAGAGCGCGTAGAGAGGGGTGAGCCGGACCATGGAGGGACCGACGGAGATGTCCGCTCCGGTGCAGGCTGCGTACAGCTACTGCGAGGCCGTCACCGGGCAGCAGGCGCGTAATTTCGCCTACGGGATCAGGCTGCTGCCGGCCGACAAGCGGGGGGCCATGTCGGCGCTGTACGCGTTCTCGCGTCGCGTCGACGACATCGGCGACGGCACGCTCACGCCGGAAGCCAAGCGCGACCGCCTCGAGGGGACCCGGGAGGTGCTCGGGCGGATCCGCACGGGCCAGATCGCCGACGACGACACCGACCCCGTCGCGGTCGCCCTCACGGACGCGGCGCGCCGGTTCCCGCTTCCGCTCGGCGGGCTCGACGAGCTCATCAACGGCGTCCTGATGGATGTGCGCGGCGAGAGCTACGAGACCTGGGACGACCTCAAGGTCTACTGCCGGTGCGTCGCGGGTGCGATCGGGCGGCTCTCGCTCGGCGTGTTCGGCACCCAGCCCGGCGCGCGCGGGACCGAGCGCGCCTCCGAGTACGCCGACACGCTGGGGCTCGCGCTCCAACTCACCAACATCCTCAGGGACGTTCGGGAGGACGCGGGCAACGGACGCACCTATCTGCCCGGCGACGACCTGGCCAAGTTCGGCTGTTCCACCGGCTTCCACAGCGCCACCCCGCCGCCCGGCTCCGACTTCGCCGGGCTTGTCCACTTCGAAGTACGGCGCGCCCGGACCCTCTTCGCCGAGGGCTATCGCCTGCTGCCCATGCTCGACCGGCGCAGCGGTGCCTGCGTCGCCGCCATGGCCGGCATCTACCGCCGCCTGCTGGACCGCATCGAACGCGACCCCGAGGCGGTGCTGCGCGGCCGCGTCTCCCTGCCGGGACGGGAGAAGGCATACGTCGCGGTGCGCGGCCTGTCCGGGCTCGACGCCCGGCATGTCACCCGGCAGACGCTCCGGGGACGTGTCTGATGCGGTGGTACGCGCACAACCGGTGCGCAACCCTCCGGTCCGGTGCGGCGTCCCAGACTGCAACGGCCCGAGGGGAGGTCGCATGATGGACGACGACCTGCGATCCCGGCACGCGGTGGTGGTCGGCGGGGGACTCGCCGGAATCACCGCGGCACTGCAACTCGCTGAAGCGGGAGTCGCCGTCACCCTGGTCGAAGGCCGCCCGCGACTGGGCGGCCTCGCCTTCTCCTTCCGCCGCGGTGACCTCACCGTCGACAACGGCCAGCATGTGTATCTGCGCTGCTGCACCGCGTACCGCTGGTTCCTCGAGCGGGTCGGGGGCGCGCATCTCGCCCCGCTCCAGGACCGGCTCGACGTGCCAGTACTGGACGTGGCACGTAAGAAGGGCCCGCGTCTTGGCCGGCTGCGCCGCACCGCGCTGCCCGTGCCGCTGCACCTGGCGGCCAGCCTGGCCGGCTATCCGCACCTCTCGCTCGCCGAGCGGGCCGGCGTCGGGCGCGCCGCACTCGCGCTCGGCAAGCTCGACCCGGCCGACCCGGCGCTGGACGGCATCGACTTCGGGACCTGGCTCGGCCGCCACGGCCAGTCGCAGCGTGCCATCGAGGCACTGTGGGACCTGGTCGGCGTGGCGACCCTGAACGCCACCGCGCCGAACGCCTCCATGGGGCTCGCCGCGATGGTCTTCAAGACCGGACTGCTCTCCGCGCCCGGCGCCGCCGACATCGGCTGGGCCCGCGTGCCGCTCGGAGAGCTGCACGACACGCTGGCCAGTAAGGCCCTCGACTCGGCCGGTGTACGCACCGAGCTCTCCACCAAGGTCCGCGGCATCTCCCGTGCGGAGCTGGGGCGTTGGCACGTCGCGATGGACGGCGAGCTGCTGGAGGCCGACACCGTCGTACTCGCCGTACCGCAGCGCGAGGCCCATGCCCTGTTGCCGGAGGGGGCCCTGGAGGACCCCGACCGGCTGCTCGACATCGGCACCGCGCCGATCCTCAACATCCATGTCCTCTACGACCGCAAGGTGCTGCGGCAGCCCTTCTTCGCCGCACTGGGCACCCCGGTCCAGTGGGTCTTCGACCGCACCGAGGCCTCCGGGCTCGCGGACGGCCAGTATCTGGCGCTGTCCCAGTCCGCGGCCGAGGACGAGATCGACGCCCCCGTGGCCGAACTGCGCGAGCGGTATCTGCCTGAGCTGGAGCGGCTGCTGCCTGCCGCGCGAGGCGCCTCGGTACGCGACTTCTTCGTCACCCGGGAGCGGACGGCGACCTTCGCCCCGAGCCCGGGCGTCGGCAGGCTGCGCCCCGGCGCACGCACCCGCGCGCCGGGCCTGTACCTTGCGGGCGCGTGGACGGCCACCGGCTGGCCCGCGACCATGGAGAGCGCCGTACGCAGCGGCTTCAGCGCCGCGGGCGCCGCGCTCTTGGCTCTCGGCCGCCCCCATGAACATCCGCTCAAGGAGGCGGCATGAGCTTGAGTACTGGAACAAGAGGAGAGACCGTGCCGACTGTGCACTCGGCCAACCCGGCTGAAGACACCGCAGCGGGAGTGGACATCGCCGCGCTGCTGGAGCGCGGGCGGACGATGTCGACGCCGGTGCTGCGTGCCGCCGTGGACCGGCTCGCACCACCCATGAACACCGTGGCCGCGTACCACTTCGGCTGGATCGACGCGCAGGGGCGGCCCGCGGACGGGGACGGCGGCAAGGCTGTACGTCCCGCACTCGCGCTGCTGTCCGCCGAGGCGGCCGGAGCCGCGCCCGAGGTCGGCGTCCCCGGTGCCGTGGCCGTGGAGCTGGTGCACAACTTCTCGCTGCTGCACGACGACCTGATGGACGGCGACGAGCAGCGCCGCCACCGCGACACCGTGTGGAAGGTGCACGGACCCGCTCAGGCGATCCTCGTCGGCGACGCCCTGTTCGCCCTCGCCAACGAGATCCTGCTCGAACTCGGTACCGTCGAGGCCGGCCGTGCGACACGTCGGCTGACCACCGCGACCCGCAAGCTCATCGACGGCCAGGCGCAGGACATCTCGTACGAGCACCGCGAGCGGGTCAGCGTCGAGGAGTGCCTGGAGATGGAGGGCAACAAGACCGGCGCGCTGCTGGCCTGTGCCGTCTCCATCGGTGCGGTGCTCGGCGGGGCGGACGACCGCACGGCCGACACGCTGGAGGCGTACGGCTACCACCTCGGGCTCGCCTTCCAGGCGGTGGACGATCTGCTGGGCATCTGGGGCGACCCGGTGAGCACCGGCAAGCAGACCTGGAGCGATCTGCGCCAGCGCAAGAAGTCCCTTCCGGTGGTCGCCGCGCTCGCCGCGGGGGGACCGGCCTCACGGCGCCTCGGGGAGCTGCTCGCGGCCGACGCCAAGAGCAATGACTTCGACAGTTTCTCCGAGGAGGAATTCGCCACCAGGGCGGCCCTGATCGAGGAGGCGGGCGGCCGCGAGTGGACCTCCCAGGAGGCCCGCAGGCAGCACACCGTCGCGATCGAGGCGCTCAGCGGTGTCGATATGCCGCAGCAGGTGCGGGCACAGCTGATCGCACTCGCGGACTTCGTCGTCGTACGAAAGAGATGATCGCCATCACCCTGATATGCGCGCCCTCTGGGGGCTAGCCCCCAGGCCCCCAAGCAGTCGCCGGCCGGTGCCCGGGCAACCGGGTGCCGGCCGACGGAGACCCCAGCACAGCAGAGAACCACTGCACCGAAGGGGAAGCCATGACAGCGACGACCGACGGAAGCATCGGGCCCGCGGGGTCCGGTGCAGCCGCGGCCACTGAAACAACCGACACAACTCCCGCCACGAGCGACGTTTTCCAGGCCGCCGGGCGGGCCGCGGAACGCTCCGTCGAGTATCTGCTGGGCCGGCAGGATGCCCAGGGCTGGTGGAAGGGCGACCTCGAGACCAATGTGACGATGGACGCCGAGGATCTGCTGCTCCGTCAGTTCCTCGGTATCCAGGACGCCCTGACAACCGAGGCGGCCGCGCGTTTCATCCGGGGCGAGCAGCGCGAGGACGGCACCTGGGGCACTTTCTACGGCGGCCCCGGCGAACTCTCCACCACCGTCGAGGCGTATGTGGCGCTGCGGCTGGCCGGCGACCGGCCGGACGAGGCGCACATGGCGCGCGCCTCCGCCTGGATCAGGCAGCGCGGCGGGATCGCCGCGAGCCGGGTGTTCACCCGGATCTGGCTGGCGCTCTTCGGCTGGTGGAAGTGGGACGATCTCCCCGAGCTGCCGCCCGAACTGATCTTCCTGCCCAAGTGGTTCCCGCTCAACATCTACGACTTCGGCTGCTGGGCGCGGCAGACGATCGTGCCGCTGACCGTCGTCTCGGCGAAGCGTCCGGTACGGCCCGCGCCGTTCGCACTCGACGAGCTGCACACCGATGCCCGGGTACCGAGCCCGTCCAAGCCCCTTGCGTCTGCCGCAAGTTGGGACGGCTTCTTCCAGCGCGCCGACAGGGTCCTGCACGCGTACCACAAGGTCGCGCCGCGCCGGCTGCGCCGGGTCGCGATGAACGCCGCGGCGCGCTGGATCATCGAGCGCCAGGAGAACGACGGCTGCTGGGGCGGCATCCAGCCGCCCGCCGTGTACTCCGTCATCGCGCTGCATCTGCTCGGCTACGACCTCGATCACCCCGTCATGCGAGCGGGTCTCGAATCGCTGGACCGGTTCGCCATCTGGCGCGACGACGGGGCACGCATGATCGAAGCCTGTCAGTCGCCTGTCTGGGACACCTGCCTCGCCACCGTCGCACTCGCCGACGCCGGTCTTGCCCCCGATCATCCGGCGCTGGTCAAGGCCGCGGACTGGATGCTGTGCGAGGAGATCGTACGGCCCGGTGACTGGGCCGTACGCAGGCCCGGGCTCGCCCCCGGCGGCTGGGCCTTCGAGTTCCACAACGACAACTACCCGGACATCGACGACACGGCCGAGGTCATCCTCGCCCTGCGGCGGGTGCGGCACCCCGATCCGAAGCGGGTCGACGCGGCGATCGGCCGGGGCGGACGCTGGACGCTGGGTATGCAGTCCAGGAACGGCGCCTGGGCCGCGTTCGACGCCGACAACACCAGCGCGTTCCCCAACCGGCTGCCGTTCTGCGACTTCGGCGAGGTGATCGACCCGCCGTCGGCGGATGTCACGGCACATGTCGTCGAGATGCTGGCCGTCGAGGGCAAGGCCGACCACCCCCGTACCCGGCGCGGCATCGAGTGGCTGCTCGCCGAACAGGAGCCGAGCGGAGCCTGGTTCGGCCGCTGGGGCGTCAACTACGTATACGGAACAGGGGCGGTGGTGCCCGCGCTGACCGCGGCCGGGCTGCCCGTATCGCACCCGGCGATCCGCCGGGCCGTCCGCTGGCTCGAATCCGTCCAGAACGACGACGGAGGCTGGGGCGAGGACCTGCGCTCCTACCGGGAGCAGCAGTGGATCGGGCACGGCGAGTCCACCGCCTCCCAGACCGCCTGGGCGCTGCTCGCACTCCTCGCGGCGGGGGAGCGCGAGAGCAACGCGGTCGAGCGGGGCGTCGTCCGGCTCGCCGAGACTCAAGCGGCCGACGGGTCCTGGGACGAGCCGCACTTCACCGGCACCGGCTTCCCCTGGGACTTCTCGATCAACTACCACCTCTACCGGCAGGTCTTTCCGCTCACGGCGCTCGGCCGCTACGTGAACGGGGATCCCTTCGAACGCACAGTCGGCCGCACGTTCGACCGCACGGACACCCGTGAGGGGGGCTGATGGACGGTTCCCCGGAGCCCTCAGGCTCCGCCGCGCCGCTGCTGATCGCCTGTGCGCTCGGCATCGAAAAGCTCGCCCTGCGCAGCGGTGACCGCAGCGGCGCTCGTGGTCGGGTGACCGTGCTCCGCACCGGCATGGGCCCACAGAGCGCGGAGAGGGCCGTGCGCGCCGCGCTCGGCGCGGAGCAGCTGCTGGACGCCGCCGTCGTCGCGTCCGGCTTCTGCGCAGGGCTCTCCCCGGGCATGCACCCGGGCGACCTCGTCGTGGCCGACGAGACCCGCCACGCGGCCGGCCGCACGGTCTGCACGGACACGGAACTGCTGGTCAAGGCGGTCGCCAGGGCAGTGCCCGGACGCAGGGTGCACACCGGACCGCTGACCGGCTCCGACCATGTCGTGCGCGGTCACGAGCGGGCCGAGCTGCTGGCCACCGGCGCGATCGCGGTGGACATGGAATCCGCGGCGACGCTGCGCAGCGCTCTGAGCACCGGGCCGCGCCCGGTTGCGGCCGTCCGGGTGGTCGTGGACGCTCCAGAGCATGAACTGGTCCGGATTGGCACGGTCCGCGGTGGAATATCTGCTTTCCGTGTTCTTCGTGCCATCCTTCCCGCTTTCTTCGAATGGCACCGTTCGTTGCTGCTCCCCAGGAGGTGAGCTAGATGGCCATGCCGCTTCGTCAGACCATCAGGGTCGGGACGTATCTCATTGAACAGAAGCTCCGCAAGCGTGAGAAGTTCCCGCTCATCGTCGAGCTGGAGCCGCTCTTCGCCTGCAATCTGAAGTGCGAGGGCTGCGGGAAGATCCAGCATCCGGCCGGAATTCTGAAGCAGCGCATGCCGGTCGCGCAGGCGGTCGGCGCGGTACTCGAGTCCGGGGCGCCGATGGTCTCCATCGCGGGCGGCGAGCCTCTGATGCATCCTCAGATCGACGAAATCGTGCGGCAATTGGTGCAGAAGAAGAAGTACGTCTTCCTCTGCACCAATGCGATGCTGCTGCGGAAGAAGATCGAGAACTTCACACCCTCTCCGTACTTCGCTTTCGCCGTGCACATCGACGGACTGCGCGAGCGACACGATGAATCGGTTGCCAAGGAAGGGGTTTTCGACGAGGCCGTAGAGGCGATCAAGGAGGCCAAGCGGCGCGGCTTCCGGGTCACCACCAATTCGACCTTCTTCAACACCGACACCCCGCAGACCGTCATCGAGGTGCTCAATTACCTCAATGACGACCTCAAGGTGGACGAGATGATGATCTCGCCCGCGTACGCCTACGAGAAAGCGCCCGACCAGGAGCACTTCCTCGGCGTCGAGCAGACCCGCGAGCTGTTCAAGAAGTCCTTCGCGGGCGGCAACCGGCGGCGCTGGCGGCTCAACCACTCGCCGCTCTTCCTCGACTTCCTGGAGGGCAAGGCCGACTTCCCCTGCACGGCGTGGGCGATCCCCAACTACTCGCTCTTCGGCTGGCAGCGCCCCTGCTATCTGATGGCCGACGGATACGTTCCCACCTACCGGGAGCTGATCGAGGAGACCGACTGGAGCAAGTACGGCCGCGGCAAGGACCCGCGGTGCGCCAACTGCATGGCGCACTGCGGCTATGAGCCCACCGCCGTCCTCGCCACGATGGGCTCCCTCAAGGAGTCCCTCAGGGCGGCACGCGAGACCGTCTCGGGAAACCGCGGGTGACGTGATGTCTGCAGGAGAGCCTGTCGCACTGGGGCTCCCCGAGCTGCCGGCCCGGCCGATCGCGATGCGCCGCACCTCGCGGCGCATCCAGGTCGGGCCGGTGGCCGTCGGCGGGGACGCGCCGGTGTCGGTGCAGTCGATGACGACGACGCGTACCTCGGACATCGGGGCGACGCTGCAGCAGATCGCCGAGCTGACCGCTTCGGGCTGCCAGATCGTACGAGTGGCCTGTCCGACCCAGGACGACGCGGATGCGCTGGCCACGATCGCGAGGAAGTCGCAGATCCCGGTGATCGCGGACATTCACTTCCAGCCGAAGTACGTCTTCGCGGCGATCGACGCGGGCTGCGCGGCGGTGCGCGTGAACCCGGGCAACATCAAGCAGTTCGACGACAAGGTGAAAGAGATCGCCCGAGCCGCCTCGGATGCGGGCATTCCGATCCGGATCGGGGTGAACGCCGGTTCGCTGGACCGCCGACTGCTGCAGAAGTACGGCAAGGCGACGCCGGAGGCGCTGGTCGAGTCCGCGCTGTGGGAGGCGTCCCTCTTCGAGGAGCACGGTTTCCGCGACATCAAGATCTCGGTCAAGCACAACGACCCGGTGGTCATGGTGAACGCCTACCGGCAACTGGCCGCGGCCAGCGACTATCCGCTGCATCTGGGGGTGACGGAGGCGGGACCCGCCTTCCAGGGCACGATCAAGTCGGCCGTCGCCTTCGGCGCCCTGCTCAGCGAGGGCATCGGCGACACCATCCGCGTCTCGCTGTCCGCCCCGCCGGCGGAGGAGGTCAAGGTCGGCATCCAGATCCTGGAATCGCTGAATCTGCGCCAGCGCCGCCTGGAGATCGTCTCCTGCCCCTCCTGCGGCCGCGCCCAGGTCGATGTGTACAAGCTCGCCGACCAGGTCACGGCCGGCCTCGAGGGGATGGAGGTGCCGCTGCGCGTCGCCGTCATGGGTTGTGTCGTCAACGGCCCCGGCGAGGCCCGTGAGGCGGACCTCGGCGTGGCGTCGGGCAATGGGAAGGGCCAGATCTTCGTCAAGGGTGAGGTCATCAAGACCGTGCCCGAGTCGAAGATCGTCGAGACCCTCATCGAAGAGGCGATGAAAATCGCCGAATCCATGGAGGGCGAAGGGGTGGCCTCGGGGTCGCCCGCCGTCACCGTGAGCTGAACAGGATGTGAAGGGGGTCCGACCGTGACGATTCTTGAGAGCATCCGGGGGCCGCACGATCTCAAGGCGCTGACTGATGCGGAACTCGAAGAACTCGCCGAGGAGATAAGAGAGTTCCTGGTCCATGCGGTGGCCAGGACAGGGGGCCATCTGGGCCCCAACCTCGGTGTTGTGGAGCTGACCGTCGCCCTGCATCGAGTTTTCGACTCGCCCGCCGACCGCATCCTGTGGGACACCGGGCACCAGAGTTACGTACACAAACTGCTCACCGGCCGGCAGGACTTCTCCAAGCTGCGCGGCAAGGGCGGGCTCTCGGGCTACCCCTCGCGCGAGGAGTCCGAGCACGACGTCATCGAGAACTCCCACGCCTCGACCGTGCTCGGCTGGGCGGACGGACTGGCCAAGGCCCATCAGGTGCTGGGCAGCAGCCACCATGTCGTCGCGGTCATCGGGGACGGCGCCCTCACCGGCGGCATGGCCTGGGAGGCGCTCAACAACATCGCCGCGGCGAAGGACCGCCCGCTGATCATCGTCGTGAACGACAACGAGCGCTCCTACGCGCCGACGATCGGCGGCCTCGCCAACCACCTCGCCACGCTCCGTACGACCGATGGCTACGAGCGCGTCCTGGCGTGGGGCAAGGACGTCCTGCAGCAAACCCCCGTCGTCGGGAAGCCGCTGTACGAATCGCTGCACGGCGCGAAGAAGGGGTTCAAGGACGCGTTCGCGCCGCAAGGGATGTTCGAGGATCTGGGACTGAAGTACGTGGGGCCGATCGACGGGCACGACATCGCCGCCGTCGAGTCCGCGCTGCGCCGTGCGAAGCGCTTTCACGGGCCCGTCCTCGTGCACTGTCTGACCGAGAAGGGACGCGGCTACCAGCCCGCCCTGGAGGACGAGGCCGACCGCTTCCACACGGTCGGCGTGATGGACCCGCTGACCTGCGAGCCGCTCACGCCCGCCGACGGGCCCTCCTGGACCTCCGTGTTCGGGGACGAGATCGCGGAGATAGGGGCCGAGCGGCCGGACGTCGTGGCGATCACCGCCGCGATGCTGCACCCCGTGGGCCTGACCCGGTTCGCCGAGCGCTTCCCCGACCGGGTGTGGGACGTCGGCATCGCCGAGCAGCACGCCACCGTCTCCGCGGCCGGGCTCGCCACCGGCGGGCTGCACCCGGTCGTCGCCGTGTACGCCACCTTCCTCAACCGCGCCTTCGACCAGCTGCTGATGGATGTGGCCCTGCACAGGTGCGGAGTGACCTTCGTGCTCGACCGTGCCGGGGTCACCGGCGTCGACGGGCCCTCCCACAACGGCATGTGGGACATGTCGATATTGCAGGTCGTGCCGGGGCTGCGGATCGCCGCGCCGCGCGACGCCGACCGGCTGCGCGAAGAGCTGCGCGAGGCCGTCGAGGTGGACGACGCGCCGACCGTGCTGCGCTTCCCGAAGGAGTCGGTGGGCGAGCCGGTCGAGGCGATCACGCGGATCGGCGGGATGGACGTGCTGCACCGGGCCGAGGACGCCGATGTGCTGCTGGTATCGGTGGGAGCCCTCGCGCCCGTCTGTCTGCAGGCGGTGGAGCTGCTGCGGGGGCGCGGCATCGGCTGCACCGTCGTCGACCCGCGCTGGGTCAAGCCCGTCGACGAACAGCTCGCACCGCTCGCCGCGAACCACCGTCTGGTGGCCGTGGTGGAGGACAACAGTCGTAACGGCGGTGTCGGTTCTGCCGTCGGGCAGGCGCTGCGCGACGCGGAAGTGGATGTGCCGCTGCGCACCTTCGGGATCCCGGAGCAGTTTCTCGCGCACGCCAAGCGCGCCGAGGTGCTGGCCGACATCGGGCTCACACCGGTGGAGATCGCGGGACGGATCAGTGCCGCCATGGCGGTCAAGGAGACCCAGTCCCGTCAGGGAGAGCCGGCCGGCCGGTCTCGTCAGGCAGAGCCAGTCAAGGAGAGCTGAGGAATGACCGAGCCGCTCAAGGGCTTCGATCTGGCGAGACTCCTCGCGGAGCGCGGAGCCGAGCGCTATGAGCTGCATGCCCGACATCTCAACCACCAGTTGCCGCGCATGCTGCACACCATCGGCTTCGACAAGGTGTACGAGCGGGCCGAGGGCGCGTACTTCTGGGACGCCGAGGGCAACGACTACCTCGACATGCTCGCGGGCTTCGGCGTGATGGGGCTCGGCCGGCACCACCCCGTCGTACGCAAGGCGCTGCACGACGTCCTGGACGCCTCGCTCGCCGACCTCACCCGCTTCGACTGCCAGCCGCTGCCCGGCCTGCTCGCCGAGAAGCTGCTGGCGCACAGTCCGCACCTGGACCGGGTGTTCTTCGGGAACAGCGGTACGGAGGCGGTCGAGACGGCTCTGAAGTTCGCCCGGTACGCGACCGGGAAGCCGAGGATCCTCTACTGCTCGCACGCCTTCCACGGGCTGACCACCGGGTCCCTGTCGGTCAACGGGGAGTCCGGGTTCCGGGACGGATTCGCCCCGCTGCTGCCCGACACGGCGATCGCGATGGGCGATCTCGCCGCACTGGAGCGGGAGCTGGGGCGCGGCGATGTGGCGGGCTTCGTCGTGGAGCCCATCCAGGGCAAGGGCGTGCACGAGACGCCGCCCGGATTCCTGTACGCGGCACAGGAGCTGCTGCACAGGCACAAGGCGCTGCTGATCGCCGACGAGGTGCAGACCGGACTCGGCAGGACCGGCGACTTCTACGCCTACCAGCACGAGGAAGGAGTCGAGCCGGATCTTCTCTGCGTGGCGAAGGCGCTGTCGGGCGGCTATGTCCCGGTCGGAGCGACCCTCGGCAAGGACTGGATCTTCAAGAAGGTCTACTCGTCGATGGACCGGGTGCTGGTGCACTCGGCGAGCTTCGGCTCCAACGCCCAGGCGATGGCCGCGGGGCTCGCCGTGCTCTCGGTGATCGAGGACGAGCAGGTCGTCGCCAACGCCCGTGTGACCGGCGAGCTGCTGAGGTCACGTCTTGCCGCGCTCGTCGACGGCTATGAGCTGCTGCACGAGGTGCGCGGGCGTGGCCTGATGATCGGCATCGAGTTCGGGCGACCGGACTCGATCAGGCTGCGCAGCCGCTGGACCATGCTGCAGGCGGCCCGCAAGGGGCTCTTCGCGCAGATGGTCGTGGTGCCGCTGCTGCAGAAGCACCGGATCCTCACCCAGGTCTCCGGCGATCATCTGGAAGTGATCAAGTTGATTCCGCCGCTGACCATCGGCGAGCGGGAGGTGGAGCGGTTCGTGGCTGCCTTCACGGCCGTGATGGACGACGCCCACGGCGGTGGCGGGCTGATGTGGGACTTCGGCAAGACGCTGGTGAAGCAGGCCGTCGCCAACCGCTGACCTTGCCGCTTTTGCCTCTGGGACAAGAAATTTGCCTCAGAGGCAGGTTCCTGGCGCAATGGGCATATGACCACCCCTCCCGAAGTGGCGGCGGACACCACGCTGCCCGAAGTCGCACCACGGCTGCGCGATCTGCGCCGCCGGCGCGGTCTCACCCTGGAAGCGGCCGCGCGGCGTGCGGGGCTTTCCCCCGCCCACCTGTCCCGTCTCGAGACCGGCCACCGCCAGCCTTCGCTGCCGATGCTGCTCGCGCTCGCCCGCATCTACGGTACGACCGTTGCCGAGCTGCTCGGCGAGACGGTCCCGGATCGTGAGCCGATCATTCGCGCCGGGAGCCGTGAACCGACGGTCGCCGAGGGCTGGACCTACCACCAGACCGGCGGGCCCGGCCGGGCCATGCAGGCTCTGCGGCTGGTGGTGCCGTACGGCACCCAGGGCAATCTCGTCCGGGTGCATCCGGGCGAGGAGTGGCTGTACGTCCTCGACGGGCGGGTGCGGCTGGGTCTGGGCGAAACGGTGCACGAGCTGAGCCCCGGTGACAGCGCGCACTTCGACTCCATGACCCCGCACCGCATCGCGGCAGCCACCCCCGAGGGGGCCGAGCTGCTGTTCGTCCACACCCTGCTGCAGAGCCCGGACATCCATCCGCATTCCTGACACACCTGAGAGGCCTGCCATGTCCAAGCACAACGAAGAGGGGAAGTTTCCCCGGGGGCTGGTGATCCGGCTCTTCGCCTATCTGGTGGCGGGCCATCTGTTCGCCGCCTTCCTCTACCTGCTGTTCACGCTCGGCGGCAACGGGTAGGAGGTCCCCCGCCGCGGCGGCTCACGCCTCGCTGAGCAGCCGCTCGCGCAGCCGGTCCCGCGTCTCGGGGCTCACCTTCAGGCCCTCGCTGAGATACCGCTCGGTGCCGCCCCAGGTCTGCTCGATCGTCTCGAAGGCCGCGTCAAGGTACTCGGCGCGCGCGTCGAAGAGCGGCCTCAGCAGCTCCATGACCTCAGGCGACATCCCCGCCGGCGAGTTGTCGCTGCGGCGGACCACATAGCGGCGGTGCGGGTCATTGGACTTGAGGTAGTCCGCCTCGATGGCGTCCCGCTCGACGCCGACCGCCAGCAGCGAGATGGCGATGGACAGACCGGCGCGGTCCTTGCCCGCCGCACAGTGCATCAGGGCGGGGACACTGTCGGCGGCGAGCGCGTGCAGCACCTGGCTGTGCTCGGCGGTGCGGTGCTTGATCATCGTCCGGTACGAGGCCGACATCCTCCCGGCCGCCTTGCCGTCCGCGAGGATCGACCGCAGCTGGTCGAGGTTGCCGTCCCGGACCATCCGCCAGAACTCGGCGCCGTCCGCCGGGTCGCTGAGTGGCAGATTCACATTCCGTACGCCGGGCAGCTCGACGTCCGGGCCCTCGAGGCGCATGTCGGCCGCGTTGCGGAAGTCGAAGATCGTGTGCAGGCCCAGCGTGGCGAGGAACGAGGCGTCGGTCTCGGTCGCGTGCGCCAGGTGGCCGCTGCGGAAGAGCCGTCCGGCCCGTATCTGCCGGCCGTCCACGGTCGGCAGGCCGCCCACGTCCCTGAAGTTGCGCACTCCGGACAGTGGGGGCTCTGTCGACGGGACCTGCGGCAGCTGCTGCGTCACCAAGGGCTCCTGAAGTCACTGCCGTCGGCGCTGGTCGCCGACGAGGGCGCGATCCCGACGATACGACACTGGTTCATCAGGCAATCATCTCGGCCGTCTCCGCAAGAGCGTTGCACAGGCGGAGCCTCCCGTCGGATGATGTGCGGGCCTGTGCGGACCTGTGAGGATCTGAGGGGTCGGGATGATCGAGTGTGTTGGCAAGGGTCGTACATGGGTCCTCTCCGGACCCGCGAGCAGTTATGCACTGCACCTGACCGATGATGACGAACTGGTCCATATCCACTGGGGGCCGCGGATCTCGACCGCCGACGCGGAGGCACTCGCGGCCCAGGGCCCGCCCCCGTACTGGCCGTTCGAGTCTCAGCTCGACGGGCACGAGGAATACCCGGTCGAAGGCGGTCCGCGCTTCGTCCGCCCGGCGCTCTCCGTCCGGACACCCGAGGTGCGCGGCACCGAGTGGACCTTCGCCGACGCCGCTCTGGACGGCGACGAACTGCGGCTCCGCTTCAGCGACGCCGTGCACGGCCTCGGCCTCACACTCCACCACCGCATGCGTGACGACTCCGATGTCATCGAGCGCTGGGTGACCGTCACTCATATGGGTGAGGGGCCCGGCCTGGAGCTGCTGCGGGCCGACGCCGCCGTCTGGACGCTGCCGCAGCGCGAGCGCTGGCGGCTCAGCCAACTGCACGGCCGCTGGGCGGCCGAGTCGCTGCTCGTGCGCTCCGAGCTCACCTATGGCGAGAAGGTGCTGAGCAGCCGCCGCGGCCACACCGGGCACCAGCACCTGCCGTGGGTCGCACTCGATGCGGAAGGGGCCACCGAGGAGCAGGGTGAGGTCTACGGCTGCGCGCTCGGCTGGTCCGGATCGTGGCGGATCTGCGTACAGCAGCTGCCCGACGGACTGGTGCAGATCACCGGCGGCGCGGGCTACGACGACTCAGGACTGCTGCGGCTCGCACCCGGCGCGTCGTACACCTCGCCCGTCTTCGCCGGGCTGTTCAGCGACGGCGGATTCGGCGGAGCCAGCCGCGCCTGGCACGCCTGGCAGCTGGCGCACATCGTCCCCGACGCAGCGAGGGACCGCCCGGTCCTCTACAACTCCTGGGAAGCCACCGGCTTCGACATCTCCGAGCAGCAGCAGCGCGAGCTCGCCCAGCGGGCCGCCGCCATGGGCATCGAGCTGTTCGTCGTGGACGACGCCTGGTTCGGGCAGCGCACCAGCGACCGCGCAGGACTCGGCGACTGGACCCCCAACGCCGAACGCTTTCCCCGTGGACTGGGGCCGCTCGCCGACGAAGTGCACGCGCTGGGGATGCAGTTCGGGATCTGGGTCGAGCCGGAGATGGTCAACGCGGACAGCGATCTCTACCGCGCGCACCCCGACTGGGTACAGCACCACCCCGGCCGCGTCAGGACCGAGTTCCGCAACCAGCTTGTGCTGAACCTCGCCCGCGAGGACGTACAGGAGTACCTCTGGGACCAGCTGGACGGGCTGCTCTCGAGCGCGCCCGTCGACTATGTGAAATGGGACTTCAACCGCTGCTTCACGGACGCGGGCTGGCCCGGCGAACCGTACCCGCAGAGGCTGTGGGTCGAGCATGTGCACGCGCTGTACGCACTTCTCGACCGGCTGCGCGCCGCGCATCCGTCCGTCGCTTTCGAGTCCTGCTCGGGCGGCGGCGGCCGGATCGACCTCGGGATCCTCTCCCGCACCGACCAGGTGTGGACCTCGGACAACACCGATCCGCTGGACCGGCTCGCGATCCAGCAGGGCTTCACCCAGCTGCACCCCGCGCGGGTCATGGCGGCCTGGGTCACCGACAGCCCCAATGTCCAGCTCAACGGCCGCGTCAGCACGCTCCGCCTCCGCTTCGTCAGCGCGATGGCCGGTGTGCTCGGGGTCGGCGGTGACCTCACCGAGTGGAGCGAGGAGGAGCTTGCCGAGGCGCGTGGCTGGGTGGAGCTCTACAAGCAGATCCGGCCGCTGGTGCAGCACGGCGAGCTGTACCGGCTCAAGCCGCCCGAGGGCGGGCTCAGCGCCGTGCAGTACGTCCGCGGCGACGAGACCGTCGTACTCGCCTGGCTGCAGGCTCAGCACTACGGAGAGCAGCCGCCGCGGCTGCGGCTGCGCGGCATCGACCCGGCGGCCGGCTACGAGTGCGTGGACACCGGCGCCGTACACCGCGGGGCCGTGCTGCTGCACCACGGACTGCACACCGGACTGAAGGGCGACCTGGACGCCACCGTGATCAGGCTGCGCCGCCGCTGAGGCGACTCGCGGCGGGACTGGCCAGAGGTAGCGCGGTGGAATTCCTCCGGCCAAAAAGGCGGGAATGTGGACGTAAGTGAGAGCCATCGTCATTAAATGACGCTTCTGTCCGAATTGGACGATTAGATATAACGTGCCCCGACTGTAAAGGAGATGGGTCACGACGCGTGAGCAGGATCATATTCGTGACGGTCTGTGGCGGCGTGCGGGGTGTGAAATCCCTTACCGGTCGGAGAGTTGCGGTTCCCGGGTCCACGGAGGGTGACGGGAAATTTCCCCTTGATGCCGCGGTGGCCCATGATCGGCGAAAGCAGTGGCTTGTTCCTTTTGATCCGGCTCGTTTAGCGTCACCGTCAATCCGGACGGACCGCCTAATCCTGCCGCCGCCCGGAATTCGAAACCCACCCACGCGTGGCAGGAGCGGGGGACCCAGGAAGTATGCCGATTCCGGACATCCGGGACGGCTTGGGGTTAAGTCGTGCATTTTGCGCGACCGGGCATCTCCAGCCCGAACCCGACAGCTCACCTCGCAGGCGCCGGAGAGGAATGCGCCATGCCCGGAAAGGGTAAGCACCGCCGTCCCAGGACCAGCCCGATCACCCGCGGAGTCGTCGCCGCCGGTACGGGTGGCGCCGCCATCGCCCTTCCGCTGATGGGCGCCGCCGGCGCCCATGCGGCCGGCCAGACCGCGCCCGCAGCGACCTCCCACACGGCGGTGACCGCCGCCACCTCGCAGGTGCCGACGACCGCCGCCGCGGCCCCGGTGGCCAAGAAGCAGGCCGCCCTCACCACCTACCGCGTCGTCGCCGGTGACTATCTCTCCAAGATCGCCGACGAGCACCATGTCCGCGGCGGCTGGAAGAAGCTGTACGAGGACAACCGCAAGCAGGTCGGCGACAACCCCTCGCTGATCCACCCGGGCCTCAAGCTCACCCTCGGCGGGAAGTCGAAGGCGAAGGCTCACGACGAGTCGAAGCCGCGCCCTGAGCGCAAGGCGAAGTCCTCCTCCGACGCTCAGGACTCCGCCTCGAAGGCCTCCGTGCAGTCCTCCTCCGGTGACTCGGCGAGCGCCTCGCAGACCAGCGGCTCCGGCTTCACGGCACCGGTCAGCGGCGCGACCGTGATCACTCCGTACCACCTCGCCGGCTCCATGTGGTCCAGCGGCTACCACACCGGTGTCGACTTCGCCGCCTCCACCGGCACCACCGTCAAGGCCGTCGGTCCGGGCACCGTGGTCTCCGCGGGCTGGGGCGGCGCGTACGGCAACGAGGTCGTCATCCAGCACGGCGACGGCAGCTACTCGCAGTACGGCCACCTCTCCTCGCTCGCCGTCTCCGCCGGCCAGAGCGTGAGCGGCGGCCAGCAGATCGGTCTGTCCGGCTCCACCGGCAACTCCACCGGTCCGCACCTGCACTTCGAGATCCGTACCGGCCCGAACTACGGCTCGGACGTCGACCCGCTGGCGTACCTGCGCCAGCACGGTGTCTCGATCTGATCCACCGGTCCAGCCGATCCCCTCGCGCCGAATCCCCCAGCGGCGCGAGGGGATTCGGCGTATTCCGGGTTGGGCGAAACTTGACCGGTGGCATAGATCACCCCTCGTCAACCCCTCCTTACGGTCGCGTAAGTCACACCCGTAAGGGAAAGATATGGACTCGTGGCAGACGATTCGAGAGACAAGAACAGTGGCGCATTCGGGTCGTACGCGGCTATCGGTGACAGCTTCACCGAGGGCGTCGGAGACCCGGGCCCCGACGGGACGTACGTCGGCTGGGCGGACCGGTTCGCGGTCCTGCTCGGCGACCGGATGCCGGAACACGCCTTCAGGTACGCCAATCTCGCCGTACGCGGCCGTCTCCTCGACCAGATCGTGGCGGAACAGGTGCCGAGGGCGAAGGAACTCGCCCCGGATCTCGTGACGTTCTGCGCCGGCGGCAATGACATCATCCGGCCGGGCACCGACCCAGACGACGTGGCCGAGCGCTTCGAGCGGGCCGTCGCCGAGCTCACCGGAGCTGTCGGCACGGTCATGGTGACCACCGGCTTCGACACGCGCGACGTGCCGGTGCTGCGCCATCTGCGCGGCAAGATCGCCACGTACACCGCGCATGTCCGGGCCATCGCCGACCGATACGACTGCCCCGTACTGGACCTCTGGTCGCTCAAGTCCGTGCAGGACAGGCGGGCTTGGGACGCCGACCGGCTGCATCTGTCGCCCGAGGGACACACCAGGGTCGCGCTGCGCGCCGCCCAGGTGCTCGGCATCGAAGTGCCCGCCGACCCGGACCAGCCGTGGCCGCCGCAGCCGCCGCGCGGCCCGCTCGAGGTGCGCCGGGACGACATCCAGTGGGCGCGCACGCATCTGGTGCCATGGATCGGGCGGCGACTGCGCGGCGAGAGCTCCGGCGACCATGTCGAGGCCAAGCGCCCCAATCTGCTGCCTCTGTAGCGGTGCCGGGTGCGGGTGCCGTGACGCACCCGCGACCCCGGCCGCTCTTCAGACTCGGTCCGAGTGGAGTTCAGCCGCGCTGATCAGCGCCGTGCTGCCCTCGCCCGTACAGGCATGGGCGCCCGCCAGCGCGCCGAGCCGGGCGCAGTCCTCCAGGTCCCGGCCTGCCAGCCGCCCGTAGAGGAAGCCGCAGACATACGCGTCGCCCGCACCGTTGGAGTCCACCACCGGAGCCGGCGGCACCGCCCCGGGGACGGGGCGCGGTGTGCTGCCGCCCTCACGGGTGAGGAGATACGAGCCCCCGGCGCCCGCCGTCGCTATCACCGCCTGGGCCCGTCCGTCGCGCAGGATCTCGCGCATCACCGACGCGATCCGCTCACCCGCGCCCGCCGCGCTGAGGAAGACCAGGTCCGAGCGGAGCGCGAACTCCCGTTGGTGGTCGGCCAGTCCGTCCCAGTCGTGCAGATCGGTGGAGACCGGGGTGCCCAGCTCCTCGATGTCGTCGTAGAGGAACCGGGCGAAGTTCACGATCGAGAGATGGACATGGCGGGCCCGCCGCAGATGGGGGAGGTAGACCTCGCGTGGCATCCGCAGGTCCGCCGGATCGCGGCCGTCGTAGAAGGACATCCGGCGGCCGGCGGGGTCGACGAGATTGACCGCGCGCCGGGTCCCGGCCGGGGAGAGCAGCGGCTCGAAGGCCACCCCGCCGGCCGCGAGCCGTTCCCGGACCTGCCGACCCGGCCAGTCGTCGCCGACGTAGTCGAGCAGGGTGACATTCAGTCCGAGTGCCCGGCAGCCCAGGGCCACATTGCCGCCGGTGTGGCCGGGCCATTCGCGGATCGGGCCGACGCCGACGGAGTCCGCGAGCGGGACGGGCAGCGATTCCACGCGGACGACCGTGTCCACGCCGCTGCCACCGACGACCAGTACATCGTGTGCGTTGTAAGGGAGTTGATCGGTCTGCTGTTGCTGCGACTGGTGCGACACAGTTGCCCAGTATGACCGCTCGGGGTTCAGCGTGCGGCGGCGGTCAGGGCTTCGCGCTCCACACCCAGCTCACGGGCGAGCGCTTCGTCGGTCCACTCCAGCATCGCGGCGCGCGAGAGCGAGCCCGCGTACGAGGTCATCTGCACGGCGAGCCCGTCCAGAAACGCCGTCAGCCGCCAGGCCGTTGCCGCCGGGTCCTCGCAGGGGAACTCGCCCGCCGCGGCGCCTTCCGCGATGACTTCCGTCAAAGCGGCCTTCCACTGCTGGTCGAGATCGCGGGCCACCTCCCGCAGCGCGGGCTCGCGCAGCGCGGCCGCCCAGCCCTCGATCCACAGCCGCCAGCCCTTGGCCGTGCCCGTCGGCGCGTACCAGCGGACCGCTGCCCGCAGGCGGCGCAGCGCGGAGGTGCGCCGGCCCAGCAGTTTGCGCAGATGGGCGAGATCGCCGTCGGCGGCGTGGGCGAAAGCGGCCGCGACGAGCTTCTCCTTGGTCGAGAAGTGGTAGAGGACCAGGGCATTGCTCACCCCGAGCGCCGAGGCGACGTCGGCGATGCGCACCGCCGCCACTCCGCGTTCCTCGATCTGCTCGACGGCAGCACTGAGCAGCTCCTCGCGCCGCTCTGCCACGTTCAACCGGACTCTTGCCACCTTCTCACCCTACACAGCCGATCTTGGACGCCGTCCGCACACCGTGGGCAGTCCCGCTGGTTGCCGAGGGAGACGAAGTGGGAGAATCCCTGCCCGGCAAGCGCCAGCAGGCGGCCGATCTCCAGCGCGAGGTTGCCGCTCTGCGAGACCAGGCCGACCCCGCCCGCCGGGAACTCGCCCCAGCTGAGCCGCAGTTCACTGGTCGTATCGACGACGCCCATGCAGTTGGGGTCGAGCAGCCGCGCCCCGTTCGCCTTCACCAGCTCCGCCAGTTCGTGTTCCTCCACCGCGCTGGTACCGGTCGAGGGGACCGTGCGGCGGGCCCTCCCCGTCAGGGCGCACAGGGCGTCGAGCGAAGCCGTCATCCGTACCAGCCGAAGTGCTCGGCGATGACCGGCAGCCGGTCGGCGACGATCGCATGCGCCGCGGCCCGCGGAGTCGTCCCGTCCGCCTGCGCGCGCGTGAGCATCTGGTCGACCAGCGCCCGCATCGAGCGACGGGTGTGCGCAAACGCCTCGTCCGCATCTGCCTCGATGTCCCCGAACAGGGTCCACCACCACCAGGCGTTCGTACCGGAGTTGACCACGACATCCGGCAGTACGGTGATGCCTCGCCGTGCGAGCAGTTCCTCCGCGTCCGGCAGCACCGGCATGTTGGCCGCCTCGACGATCCAGCGGGCCGTGATCTGCGCCTGGTTGGCGGTGTCCACCGCGTACGAGACGGCGGCCGGCACCAGCACCTCCGCGTCGACGGACAGCCAGGCGTCGCCCGGCAGCTCCAGGTCCTGCGGCCGCAGCGCCGTACGGTCGATCGTGCCGAACGAGTCACGCGCCGCCAGCAGCGCCTCGACGTCGAGGCCGTCCGGACTGGCGACCGTGCCCTTGATGTCGGCGACGGCGACGATCTTCAGTCCGGCCCGGGCGAGGAAGCGCGCGGTCGCGCCGCCCATCGTGCCAAGTCCCTGCACGCTGACACGCGTTCCCGCGTACCCCACACCCGCCCGGTCGAGCGCGACCAGCACCGACTCGGCGACTCCGCAGCCCCCGACGAGCTCGTCGAGCCCAATGCCGTCGACTTCGACACCGAAGGCGTCCGCGAGCCGCCGGCGCGCCGTCGTCTCGTCGTCGAGCAGCCGGTAGACGGCCTGGATGGAGGAGACAAGGCCGGCCTGGGCGGCCGCGCGGTCGACGATGTCCTGGGTGAGGCCGAGGTCCTCGCCGGTGGTCCACATCGACTCGATGTAGGGACGCACGGCGCGCAGATAACGGACCAGGATCCCGTGCGCCCGCGGATCCTGCGGGTCGCAGTCGATGCCGCCCTTCGCACCGCCGAGCGGGATGTACCGGCCGTCGGGGTTGTAGTGCAGGGCCTCCTTCATGGTCATCCCACGGGCCAGACCGGCCACCTCCTCCAGCGTGCAGCCCTCGCGCATCCGCAGACCTCCGCTGGAGACCCCGCGCACCAGCCGGTCGATCACCAAGTGGCCCTGGCGGCCGGTGACATGGTCGGTCCAGGTGAGCGACAGCAGGGGAGTGGTCATCGGGCGGTCTCCTCGGGAACGGTGATCACGGTGGGGCCGGGGGTGGCGAGGGCCCTGGTGAGAGCCGAGGCGAGCGCTTCGGGGGTGGTGACGCGCTCGCCGTGCCCGCCGTAGGCGCGGGCGAGGGCGGACAGATCGACGGGCGCGAGATCGACGCCGGCCGGGGCGTCGCCGCGCGCGGCCATCTCGTCGCGGATCTCGCCGTAGCCGCCGTTGTCGAACACGACGACGGGCAGCGGCAGTTGGAGCTGGGCGGCGGTGGCGAGCTCCTGCACGCAGAACTGCAGCCCGCCGTCCCCGCTGAGCGCGACCACCTGCCGGCCGGGACACGCGGTCTTCGCGCCGATCGCGGCGGGCAGCGCATAGCCGAGCGTGCCGAAGCCGGTGGGGTGCAGATAGCGCGCGCCGGGACCGACCGGCAGATGTGGGAGCGCCCCGTAGTAGCAGCACTGGGCGCTGTCGGAGGTGATGACGGCGTCGGCGTCGAGGACGGCGCGGATCGCCCGGAGGTACGGCAGCCAGCGCGCGTCCCGGTCCTTGGTCTCGGCGTCGCGCGCGAGGCGCAGCTCGGCGACCTGCTCGGCGGCGCTTCCCGCTGCGTTCGGGGCCAGTCGTAGCTGCACGCTGCCCGGCGTCCCGCCGTCGGAGCGGCCGGTGCGGTCGTCGGGGCTCCCGTTGGTGCGTACGAGATGCAGCTCGGTGGCAGGCGGCGCGACGCTCAGTGGGGTGACCGGGCCGGAGCCGGCGTCCCGGAGCGCGGCCAGCAGTGAGCCCAGGACCTGCTGTGCGTCGCCCACCAGCGCCACGTCGGCCGGCACACCCGCGTACATCTGCGCCGGGTCCACGTCGACCCGCACCAGCGTGCCGCCCAGCGGCGGCGGTGGTGACCACAGATCCGACTCGGCCAGCTCCGTGCCCACGGCCAGCACCACATCGCGCCAGGCCAGCCACTTCTGGACGGCCGAGCTGTGCAGCGAGACGCCCAGTGACAGGGGGTGGGACTCGTCCACGATCCCCTTGCCGTTGGCGGTGGTGACCACGGGAGCGGCCAACTCCTCGGCCAGGGCGAGCAGTTCGGCGCCGGCCCCGCGTGCGCCGCCGCCCAGCACGAGCGCTGGCCGGCGCGCCGTGCGCAGGGCCTCGACGGCATGCCCGAGCTCGCCGGGTGAGGGCAGAGGCGGTGCGACCGGTGGGGCGATCCGTGCCTCCACCGCCGTCGACGTGGCTTCCAGCAGATCGAGCGGGACCTCGATGTGGACCGGGCGCGGCCGCCCGGTGCTGAAGAACGTGAACGCCCGGGCGACCGCCGCACCTATCTCGTCGACCGTCGACACCCGGTGGCTGAAGGCCGCGACACCCCGCAGCGCCTCGCTCTGGCTGCGCATCTCGTGCAGTAGTCCGGTCGACTGGCGCGGATGGCGCAGCGGCATCCCGGGCGACACGACGAGCAGGGGAACGCTGTCGGAGTAGGCCTGGCCGACGGCCGCCGCGATGTTCAGCAGCGCGGGCCCCGTGGTGGTGATCGCGACCCCGGGCCGCCCGCTGACCCGGGCGTACGCATCGGCCGCGTACCCCGCGCCCTGCTCGTGGCGCGGTGTCATATGGGCGATGCCATGGGCGGCGAGATGGCGGTAGATCTCCAGGTTGTGTGTGCCGGGAATCCCGAAGGCATGGGTGACGCCGTGCACCGACAGCGCTCGTACGACGGCTTCGCCGCCCGTCACAGCCGCTGGCCCCATGTCACATGCTCCTCGAGATGATCAGCCGCATGATGTGCGAGGTGCCTTCCTCGATCTCCTCCAGCTTGGCGTCCCGCATCCACTGCTCCACCGGGAACTCGCGCGAGTACCCCCATCCGCCGAGCGTCTGGACCGCCGCCCAGGTCTCGGTGGGGAGCTCGGACATGCTGCCTCCAGGGCGCGACGAAGGTGGTTAACTGAACCTTCGTTCAGTATCCGGAGCGGTGAGCCGCCCTGTCAACATGATCGTCAGTAAACGCGCGCGCCCCACCTCCCGAACCTCCAGGAACACCCGCACCCGGCCAGGCGTTCCTGGAGGCATGACGGAAACCGACGCACAGCCGGATGCGCAGGAAGCCTTGCTCAAGCTGGTCGCCGAGCAGGGCGGCGGGGTGCTGGTCACTCTCAAGCGGGACGGCCGGCCACAGCTCTCCAATGTGAATCACCGGTACTACCCGGACGAGCGGATCATCCGGGTGTCGATCACGGACGACCGGGCCAAGACCCGGAACCTGCGGCGTGACCCGCGTGCCGCCTATCACGTCACCAGCGCCGACCGCTGGGCGTGGACGGCCGTCGACGGCACGGCCGAGCTCACCCCGGTCGCCGCCGACCCGCACGACGCCACCGTCGAGGAGCTGATCACCCTCTACCGCGACGTCCAGGGCGAGCACCCCGACTGGGACGACTACCGGCAGGCGATGGTCCGCGACAAGCGCCTCGTGCTGCGCCTGCATGTCGAACGGGCCTATGGCCAGCCGCGCGGCTGAGTGGATCAAGCAGGCTGCGCCCGGCCGCCCCGATCCCGCTCTGTCGGACCCTCTGCTCATAATGAAAAGACCTCAACCTCTGGAGGTGCCGTGACCGGCACTGGTTCTTCCCACCCGCTGAGATCCCGGCTGCGCTCGCTGCGCCCCGCCGCATTCGGGGCGGATCCGGCCGGAGAGCGGTGGGAGCGGATCCTTCGCTCGCCGAACTTCTCCGACGGCAGCTTCCAGAACCCGGTGGGAGCCAGGACCAGACCGTCCGGCAGCTCCATGATCGAGTTCGCCAAGATCTACTTCCGCAAGGAGGCACGGGCCCGCCGCTCGCCGATCGGCGTGGTGCCCGTGCATGCCACCACCCTCGCCGACCTGGCCAAGCCGCCCGCCTCCGGGCTGCGGCTCACCTGGATGGGGCACTCCAGCGTCCTGGCCGAGATCGACGGGCGCCGCGTGCTCTTCGACCCGGTCTGGGGCGAGCGCTGCTCGCCCTACTCCTTCGCCGGCCCCAAGCGGCTGCACCCCGTGCCCGTACCCGTCGCCGCCCTGGGCCCGGTCGATGTCGTGGTGATCTCCCACGACCACTACGACCACCTGGATCTGCCCACCATCAAGGCGCTGGCCTCGACCGACACGGTCTTTGCGGTGCCGCTGGGCGTCGGCGCACACCTCGAGCGCTGGGGTGTGTCCGCCGACCGGCTGCGCGAGCTGGACTGGAACGACTCGACTGAGGTGGCCGGCATGCGGCTGACCGCCACCCCCGCCCGGCACTTCTGCGGTCGCGGGCTGCGCAACCAGCAGCACACGCTCTGGGCCTCCTGGGCCGTCGCCGGACCCGAGCACCGCATTTACCACAGCGGCGACACCGGATACTTCCCGGGCTTCAAGGACATCGGCGCCGAGCACGGCCCCTTCGACGCCACGATGATCCAGATCGGTGCGTACAGCGAATACTGGCCGGACATTCATATGACACCGGCCGAGGGCATGCGTGCCCACCTGGATCTCCAGGGCGGCCGGCCGTCCGGCGCGATGCTGCCGATCCACTGGGGGACCTTCAACCTCGCGCCCCATCCGTGGGCCGAGCCCGGCGAGGGCACGGTCTCGGCGGCAGCCGGCGCGGGCGCGCGCATCGCTCTGCCGCGACCGGGCCAGCCGTTCGAGCCGACCGCCGAGAGCGTTCCGTCCGAGCTGTGGTGGCGTGAGGTGGCGACCGCTCCCGCAGAGGGCTGGGCCACGGCCGCGGGCACCGGCAGCCCCGAGGTGGCGCCCACCGCCTGAGCCGGCGGCGACCGCCCCCTGCCGCCAGGTGACATGCCGACGACACGCCGGCAGGGGGCGGGCCGTGGTGTCGGCCTGTCGTGCGAATCCTCATACCAGGGCGGGATGATTGGCGAGCAAGTTTGTCAACTGCCCACCGCACGTGCCTGCTTGGCGACTACTGTGTGTGGCTGGTGATCAGCCATGGGCTCATTTTGTGATGCCCGGCCCGGCTGATGAACCGAAGCTGCCAGCTGCCCACTTGCAGTACGCCGATTCCTGGGGCCCCACGTACCAAGGACGCTGATGTCTCAACTACGCGCACCCGCCGCGCGGCCGGACCGCCGCGAGGGCGGGCGCCACGGCCGGCCAGGCGCCCGCTCCCTGTCGTCAGCGGGAAGGTCGCAACCCGTGCCGTCGTCGCCGGAAGCCCGTATACGCCCTCAACTCCTGCGCACCGCAGTGCTGCCCGCGGTCGTCGCCGCGCTCAGCGGCGCCGCCGCGGTGCTCTTCATCCTCCGCATCGCCAATCCACGTCCCTCCGCCGCTCTCTGGGCGGTGCTGACCGGAAGCGCAGTGCTTTCCATCGCCGCCATTGCCGCGGCGGCGCTGGGCGCGGACCGGATGGCCAGGTCCGTACTCGACCGCTGTGCCGCCTTACGCCGCACCACCGCGCGCGTGCAGACCGATCTGCCGGCCGTGGTCGAGCAGCTCAGGCGCGGAGAAGGCCCGCCGGCCCGCACAGCGCCGCCGACCACATCCCCGTTGGACGGGGACGAATTCGCTCTGCTGACCCATGAACTGGACCGATCGTACGAGGCCGCGGTGACAGCGGTCGTACAGGCGTCCCGGCTCTCCAGCAGCGTCGGCAACGAACAGAAGGTCGAAGTCTTCGTCAATCTGGCCCGGCGGCTCCAGTCGCTGGTCCACCGCGAGATCCAGCTCCTCGACGAACTGGAGAACGAGGTCGAGGACCCCGAGCTGCTCAAGGGCCTCTTCCATGTCGACCACCTGGCCACCCGCATCCGCCGGCACGCGGAGAACCTCGCCGTCCTCGGCGGCGCCATCTCCAGGCGGCAGTGGTCCAACCCGGTCACCATGACCGAAGTGCTCCGTTCCGCCATCGCCGAGGTGGAGCAGTACCCCAGGGTCAAGCTGGTGCCGCCGATCGACGGCACCCTGCGCGGCCACGCAGTCGCCGATGTGATCCACCTCCTCGCCGAACTGGTCGAGAACGCCACGCTGTTCTCCGCACCGCACACACAGGTGCTGCTGCGCGCCTCGCATGTCACGGCCGGACTCGCCGTGGAGGTCGAGGACCGTGGCCTGGGCATGCCGCTCGGTGAGCAGAACAAGATGAACGCTCTGCTCACCGACCCCGATCAGGTCAATGTCGCCCATCTGCTGCAGGACGGGCGGATCGGCCTCTTCGTCGTCTCGGCGCTGGCCCGCAGGCACGGCATCGCGGTCCGGCTGCAGTCCAACATCTACGGCGGCGTGCAGGCCATTCTCGTACTGCCGCAGGGTCTCCTGGGCTCCGAGCCGGAAGCGGCTGCGCAGACCGCCCCAGCCATGGCGACCGAGGCCGCGGGGACCCCCAGGGGACGGACGGCCGCCGCCCGGGCGACCGCGGCGCAGCCCTCGGTCCCGCAGCAGCCGCACTCACCGCCGCGCGTTCCGCTTCCCCAGCCGCCGCAGCCGCAGCCCCAACCACAGGTGCAGCGGCAGCCGGTGCACGCCAATCTCGGCACCGACCCCCTCCCCGTACGCGGAGAGCATGTCGAGCGCGCCAACCCCTCGGCCGCCGTCCCGGGCGCCAACTCGGCGGTATCACAACAGAGTTCGCCCGCCCAGCCGTCTCACACCACGGACGGGCCGCCCGCGGAAGGCATGGTCCGCGGCACTATGGGGCGCCCCCAACTGCCCAAGCGCCGCAGTCAGGAACACCTTGTCCCACAGCTGCGGGACGCCCCTGCTCCCCGCAAGGACGACGACCAAGCGGTCCATGACCCCGGCCTGATCGCGGCCTTCCAGCGAGGCATCGGACTGGCCGAGGCCCAGTCTCTCGCGGACCCCGCAGCGCAGCCCGAACCGCAGCGCCACGACAACACCCCCAAGGAGTAGATGCACCATGGCGAGCGACGTGCCGAACGGCCATGTCTCGGACCTCGACTGGCTGCTCGGCGGCCTGGTCCAGCGTGTGCCGTACACCCGTAACGCGGTACTGCTCTCCTCCGACGGGCTGGTGAAATCCGTGCATGGCCTGGATGCCGACAGTGCCGACCATATGGCGGCTCTGGCCTCGGGCCTCTACTCCCTGGGGCGTAGCGCCGGAGCGCGCTTCGGCGACGGCGGAGAGGTGCGCCAGGTGGTGGTGGAGCTCGACTCCACCCTGCTGTTCGTCTCCACGGCAGGATCCGGCACCTGCCTCGCCGTGCTCGCCGGACGCGAGGCGGACGCCGCGGTCCTCGGCTACGAGATGGCGATGCTGGTCAAGAGCGTACGGCCATATCTGATCACGCCGGCCAGACACTCGGCGGGAGCGCCGAGCGTCACGAGGCCATGAAGGTGCCGTCCCCCACTGACGGGCCGTTGCTCGACGACGCGGCCGGCCGGCTCATCCGGCCGTACACGGTGAGCGGCGGCCGCACCCGTCCGACGGCCGCGCTGGACCTGCTCTCCTTAGTGATGGCCACCGGGGCCTCACCGCAGACTCAGCTCGGCCCCGAACACACAGTGGCGTTGGGCCTGTGCGACGGCCCGACCTCGGTCGCCGAGATCTCGGCGCACCTCAGGTTGCCGGCGGTCGTCACCAAGGTGCTGCTCTCCGATCTTGTGGACTGCGGGGCGGTTACCGCGCGGGCGCCCCGCAGCCACGACATTTCCACCGACCGTTCTTTGCTGGAGGCGGTGCTCGATGGCCTACGACGTCGGCTCTGATCCCGACGAGCTCTTCCCCACCGCGCTGAAAATCCTGATAGCGGGCGGGTTCGGGGTGGGCAAGACGACCTTTGTGGGAGCGGTCAGCGAGATCGAGCCGCTGAGCACGGAGGAATTGCTGACCCAGGTCAGCGCGGCGACGGACAGACTGGACGGCATCGAGTCCAAGACCACCACCACGGTCGCCATGGACTTCGGCCGGATCACGCTGGACGCGAGCCATGTGCTCTATCTCTTCGGCACACCGGGCCAGGAACGCTTCTGGTTCATGTGGGACGAGCTCTCCGCGGGCGCGCTCGGGGCCATCGTCCTCGCCGACACCCGCCGGCTCGAAGACTCCTTCTCCGCGGTGGACTTCTTCGAGCGCCGCGGCATCGGATTCGTTGTCGCCGTCAATGAGTTCGACGGCTCGTACCGCTATGAAGCGGACGAGGTGCGGGCCGCCATCGACCTCAAGCCGGAGGTGCCGGTCGTGCTCTGCGACGCGCGGATCGCCAGCTCGGGGATCAAGACCCTGGTCACCCTCGTCCAGCATCTGCTCACCACCACCCCGGTGCCGACTCCGGCACCGAGCTACGGAGCTCCGACATGACGTACGACCCGACCGGCCATCTCTTGCTGACTCCCGTCGACCGGGAAGCGCCCGTGCGGGTGCGGCGGCTGCGCCAGCTCGGTTTCGGGGACCGGCCGGACCCCGCCTTCGACGAGTTCGCGCGCAAGCTGGCCGAGGTGACCGGCGCACCCTTCTCCATGGTCAACTTCATAGACGAGAACCGGCAGTTCTTCGCCGGGCTGCACACCCCGGGGGGTACGCACACCGGCTCCGATCTCAACGCGGCCGCCGCGGGCAGTGGCGGGGTCAGCCGCTTCATGGCGCGCGACCACGGCTACTGCCCGCATGTGGTGGTACGGCGCAAGGCGCTGGTCCTCGAGGATGTCTGCGACTATCCGCGGTTCGCGGGGAACCCGGTCGTCGACGAGATCGGCATCCGCTCCTACCTGGGGGCGCCGCTGATCGACCGTACGGGGATCGCGCTGGGCACGATCTGTGTCGTGGACACTGAGCCGCGGCCCTGGGGGCGGGCGGGTCTTGAGACCATCAAGTCGCTGGCGGCGGAGCTGATCGACCAGATCCACCGCCGCGAGGACGGCGGAATCTAGCCCCCGGGCCCCGCTGGGGCGCCACGCCCGCGGTGAGTCAAGTCCCCCGGACGCCCGCCGGGAAGTCCCCCGGACGCCCGCCGGGAAGTCCCCCGGACGCCCGCCGGGGGTCTCTCCGTGCTCGCGGGGCGTGGAGCCGGGCCCTCCGGACGCCTCCGGGCCCCCACGCCCGCAGGGCGCAGGGGGAGGGTCCGGGCCGGGCCCCAGAGGTCAAACCGCCGGCTGCAGCCTCACCTCTTCGGACAGCTGCTGAGACCACTCGCCCTTCGCCGTACCCAGCGCCACCTCCGCAAGGCGCAGCAACTGGATGTCGGAAGTGCCGGCCGGGGCGAACATATGCAGTGCGTCACGCAGATAGCGTTCGATGGGGCGGTCGGTGAACAGCCCGGCCGCGGCATGGATCTCCATCGCGGCCCGTGCGGAGTCGATCGCGGACTCGACATTGACCAGCTTGGCGTTCATCAGCTCCGCATCGCACGGCAGGCCCTCGTCGAGCAGATGCACGGCGTGGTATGCGGCGAGCCGGGCCGTCATCAGCCGCGACTGCAGCTTCCCCAGCTTCAGCTTGATGGACGGCAGTTCGTGGAGCGGCTTGCCGTAGCGATACCGCTCCGCGCAGAAGCGCGTGGTCTCCTCCAGGATCGCCTTGTGGATGCCGAGCGATACGGCGGTGAGGTTGGCGCGTCCATAGAGCACGCTGGAGGAATACGCCACGGCCAGTCCGTCACCCTCCTCTCCGAGCCGGTTCGGCGCGGGGACGCGGCAGTTGTGGAAGTGCAGCTCGCCGAAGCTGAAGCCGTGCAGGCCCATCGAGGGCTGTTCCTCGCCGATGCCGAACCCCGGTCGGTCCGATTCCACCAAGAAGGCCGTGAGCCCCCGGGATCCGGGACCCGTTCTCGCCACCACGCCATGCAGATCACCTACATGGCTGTTGCCTACATACACTTTTCGGCCATTGAGTATGTAATCGTCGCCGTCACGTACGGCGGTGGCGCTCATCCCCAGCACATGGCCGCCCGACTCGGGCTCGGTGACGGCGATGGTCGGCAGGCAGTCGCCGGCGGCGATCGAAGGGAGCCAGGTCTTCTTCTGCTCGTCGCTGCCGAAATGGACAATCTTGGCCACGCCCAGCTGCGAGGCCTGCACCATTGCGCCCATGGCCCCGCTGACGCGGGACAGCTCCTCGATGATGATGGTCTTGGCAAGGTGCCCGACCTCCATGCCACCGTGGTCCTTGCTGATGGTGGCGCCGAGCCAGCCCTGCCGGGCTATCAGCCGGGACAGCTCCCGGTGGACCGAGCGGGAGGCCTCCATCGCGGGAATCCGAGGCCGTACCTCCCTCTCGGCGAAGTCGCGCACGCGCTGGCGTAGTTGATGATGCAGTCGACCGGCGAAGTATCCGTCCATCGCGAGTCCTCCTCTGCGAAACGCCTGCTCGTCCAGTTGTTCGAGCAGGTGGTGCATCGGCAGTGGTCCCGTCCCGAACAGGCCGACCACATCATGGTGTTGATCGTTTTCGGGCGGCACAAGATCGTTGCCAACTTTGGCCAAAACGCAGACCCTTGACGTTTGATTCAGGATGTGTTTCGCGTGGCGCAGGCCCGTTCGGTCCTGCCGTACGGCATTCCCACTGCACCTCTTTCTGCCACATGCCAACGGCAAAGGTTTAGTGGGCATATGGCACTGAGGGACACGAGCAGGTCTCAGACGTTCACAGCCGTGACATTCAGGAACACGGGAAGAACCGATACGGCGCGGATCCTGACCGCAAGGAGCGCAAGTGGGCTGCGAGGATGGACGCGTTCAGCGGCTCGGAGGGCGCACGGAGGCGATGACCGGCGCACAAGGCGCACAAGGGGAGCGCACACCGGCGTGCTCGCCTAGCCCCGGCGCTGTCAAGCCCGGCCCCGGTGTTCCGCCACATCGATGGCCGGCTCACGCACCATCGACTCGTCCACCTCGACCCCCAGTCCCGGCGACGTGGGCAGGCACCTGTGCGTCACACGCGAGGAGCGGCGGTTACGCGGGGTCAATGGGTCGGAAGCGCCCGATGTGGCAACGGCGGGGTGAGTGTCAGTGCCGGGTCGTACGGTCTTCACATGGCCACCGCCGACGACGTACGCAGACTCGCGCTCTCCCTGCCCGGCGCGCTGGAGAAGCTCGCCTGGGGCATGCCCACGTTCCGCCTGGAGAACGGGGGGAAGATCTTCGCCTCGCTCGATGACGACGACAAGGCGATGGGGGTGAAGTGCCCGAAGGAGGACCGGGAGGAGCTGATCGCGTCCGAACCGGAGAAGTTCTTCATGCGGGCGGGACACGACGACAACTATGCGTGGCTACGGGTGCGGTTGGCGGCGCTGGAGGACGAGGAGGAGCTGTATGCGATCCTGCTCGACTCCTGGCGCCAGGCGGCCCCACGGAGGCTGCTCGACGCGCACCCGGACTTGGCGGATCCGCAGTCGGACTGACCGCGTCGACTGAAGCGCCGGCCGACCGGCTTCGTACCGGGCCCGGGCGCCTCGGCGGTCCCGGGCGGGGGCGCGCGGCACTGCTCGTAGCGAAGTGGCGGCGCACAGTGAATGTCAGGGTGTCTGCCGTGGAGCCGCCCGATTGATTGAGATCACCTGGGGGCCGGGGCGCGGAAAGCGGTTCGTGACCATCGCCCCGAGTGCGGTATTGTTCTCATGCGCGTTCGGCCGGGGGAAACCCCAGGTCAGACTGGCACCGGGACGTGGCGCAGCTTGGTAGCGCACTTGACTGGGGGTCAAGGGGTCGCAGGTTCAAATCCTGTCGTCCCGACGGTGCAAGAGGGCTTCGAGCCCAGGTCAGGGCCTTGTTTCACTTCGGTGAGACAAGGCCCTTGATCGTTTTCAGGGGTCGTCGAATCACGACTTCTCACAAGCGCTGTTGATCAAGGTCGGCCGAGCACCACCAAATCCACGTCCGGGTTCCGGCGGGCTCCGCACACCTCGGCCGGACGCTGCGCGATCGGGGCGAGCAGCAGCGGCCTCCGATCAGGGGCGGCGGCCCGCAAGTACGCAGAACTCGTTCCCCTCTGGGTCGGCAAGTACGACCCAGCTCTCCTCGCCTTGGCCGACGTCGGCGTGTCGAGCACCCAGGTCGAGCAGGCGACGGACCTCTTCGTCCTGCTCCCTGTCGGTTGGGTTGACGTCGAGGTGGAGCCTGTTCTTGACACTCTTGCCCTCGGGCACGTGCGCGAATGTCAACGTCGGTGGCACTGGGCCAAGGTGGTTCTTGCCTTCAGGCACCATAGGGGAGCCAATTGTGACAATTCCGTCGTCTTCGTCTTGTATCTCGTAGTCAAGGACCGAGCACCAGAACCGGGCGAGACCGTTGGGATCGGCACAGTCGATCGCAAGATCGGTGAACTTACTGGTCATGTCAGGACTCCCGGTCAACTAGCGGGTCCGCCAAAGGCCACACGCTAATTCACCGGCCGGGGCTTCGCCGTCCCACGGTCTCAAATCCTGTCGTCCCGACTTTTCGAAGTCGCAGGTGAGAGGCCGTATCGGAGCAGTCCGACACGGCCTCTCACGCTTCCTGGGTACGGTCGGGGACCGAACGGCCAAGATCGCCATTTTGCATCGAGTCCCGGCGTCAGCTCACGGTGAGGGTGCCTTTCATGTTCGGGTGGATGGTGCAGATGTAGGCATAGCTGCCGGATGTGGACGGAGCCATGAAGGTGGCTGTTTCGCCGGGATCGATGTCGCCGGTGTTGAATGCCTTGTCCCCGGTGGCGGTCAGGGTGTGCGTGACCGAGTCCTGGTTCTCGACGATGACCTTCGTCCCGGGACGCACCTGAAGATTCGCCGGGCTGAAGGTGAAGTTCTTGATCGTGATGTGCGCCGCGCCGGCGTTGGAGGTGCTCGGGGCTGATGAGGCGCTGGTGGTGGCGGGGGTGGTGACATTGCTGCTGCCGTTGCCGCCGTTCGAGCAGCCGGCCAGGGCGAGCAGGACGCAGGCTCCGCCCACTCTGAGGGCGGCGTGGCCCCGGTGCGGATAGGTGAGTGACATGCCGGGCGGACCTTTCCGACGGGGGATGCCGTGGTCTGGGCGCGACCGGTGATCGGCCGCTCCATTCAGGTTCACCGCCCTCGATGGCGCTCGCCAGAGCGGTACCGCCAGCCGTGGCGCAAGCTCACCTGAATGCCGAAGGGGGTGATGTGGCCTTCCCCCGGTCGGACAGGTTCCCGCCGTTCACAGGCCGGGGGCGCCCCACAGCGGGAACCAGCGGCTCAGGTCCTCTTCCATGCGCAGGTCGTCCTTGACCGTGGCCTTGACCTGGAGTTCCAGCGGGTTGTCGCGCTTCTGGCCAGGCAGCGGAGCGAATGGGTAGAAGGTGCCGCGTTTGTAGAGGTAGACCAGTCCGAGACGGCGCAGTTCGGCGTCCTGGAAGGTGACCAGGGAGCAGAGGAGCTGCGGTCCGAAGCCGCTGTCCTGCAGTGCGGTGTTCACCGCGTGCAGGTCGTTGACCAGGGCGGGCAGGTTGTCGGGGTCGCGGCGTGACACCAGCCAGGAGTACCCGTAGGCGTCACGGCTGAACTCCACCGGTGCGCCGCCCCGTTCGGTGTCTGCGTCCAGGAGAGCTCGTACCTCCTGCTGGACTTGTGCGAACGCCCCGCCCTCGATGGAGGCGAAGCACACCGAGCCCAGGCCGGCCGGGGTGAAGCCGACGGCGGCCTGGAGGGTGATCGCTGCCGATGGCAGGCCGAAGAGCTGGTCCAGGTCTGGCTTGACCGGCTTGCTCCGTCCGAACAGGACGTCCAGCAAACCCATGGGGGCTCAGCTCCTTCCCATGCTCATGACGCCCTGCTGCCTGGTTCGCCCAGCTCGGTGGAGATCTCTGCGAGCGCCTCGAGGCGGCGTTCCAGGCTTGGGTGGGTGGAGAACAGGTTGGCCACCGCTGTGCCGGGGCCGAGGGCGGGCGTGAAGAAGAATGCGTTGAACGCCTGGGCGGTGCGCAGATCCTCGGTGGGGATACGGGCGATGTCGCCGCTGACTTTGGTCAGCGCCGAGGCCAGGGCGGAGGGCTTACCGGTCAGCATGGCTGCGGCGCGGTCGGCGGCCAGTTCACGGTAGCGGGACAGCGCCCGGATCAGCAGGAAGCTGATGGCATAGACCAGGGCGGAGACCGCCATGACGATCGCGAGCACCGCGGCGGTGTTCTGGTCGCGGTTACGTCCGCCGAACAGCTGGGAGTAGAAGGCGAAGCGGACGATGAGTCCCGCGATCACGCCCAGGAACGAGGCGATGGTGATCACCGCGACATCGCGGTGTGCGACGTGGGAGAGCTCGTGGGCGAGGACGCCTTCGAGTTCCTCCGTTTCCAGGCGGCGCAGCAGTCCGGTGGTGACGCAGACGACGGCGTGGTCGGCATTGCGGCCGGTGGCGAACGCGTTGGGCAGGTCCATGTCGGAGATGGCCACCCGCGGTTTGGGCATGTCCGCGGTGGCACACAGCCGGTCGATGACGCCGTGCAATTGAGGCTGCTCCTCGGCTGTGACGAGGCGGCCGTGCATGGCGTACAGGGCGATCCGGTCGGAGTACCAGTACTGCGCACCCAACAGCCCGGCGGCAATGACGACCACCAGGACGACGGACTTGAGCAGCACGATCAGCGTGGCGATGAACGCCACGTACAGCAACCCGAGCAGGAACATCGTGACCACCATGCGGGCGGTCAGCTGCCGGTCGGGCTCAAAGCGGCTGGGCATCGCCATCACCCCGGGACCGGGCCCTCGTGGCAGAGCAGTGCCTGCACGTGCGTGAGGCTGGTGCCCTCGTCGGGCAGTACCAGGCCGGAGGGTGTGATCGTCTGCTGTTCGCGGGAGTGGTCCCCGACCTCGCGCGGGTCCTCGGCCTTGTCCAGCGCCTTGTTCGCCTTGATCCGGAACAGGGCGGCGATGCGGTGAGTGAAGCTGGTCATGGCGACCGCCTTTCTGGCAGTTTCGGCGTCGCGTCGGAGAGAGAGGCCGGGACGTACAGCGAAACGCCGCAGTACCGGCCGCGCCGCAGGTCATATCCGGGACCACGCCTATTCCATTGTCCGCCGCACTTCCTCTTCCGGGAGCCGGCCAATCAGGATTGACGGCGACCTCGGGGGTCAGGGGGTCGCAGGTTCACATCCTGCCGTCCCGACTTTTCGAAGTCGCAGGTGAGGGGCTGTGTCGGAGCAATCCGACACAGCCCCTCACCTATCCCGGGTACGGTCGGGGATCGAGTGGATTGCAGTCGCTTCCGCCGCCCGCGGTGATGGGGCTGGACCAGCGCATGCGCGTCCATCGGACCCGATGGAGCATTAAAGGGATGATCTCGTCCGTGACTTTGATCAGCGAGAGCCCGGAGGACCCGTTCTCGGTGGCTCGCGCTGTCACCGTGGTGCTGGACCACCGTGGCTGGGTGGTCGGCTGGAGCAACCGCGCCCGTGAACTGCTGGGCTACCCGGAGGACGAGGTGCTCGGCCGGCCTGCCGTCGACCTGCTTGTGGACCCCCGGGATCGCGACGTCGTACGGGAGGCCGCTGCGGCCTGCATCACGGACAGCGGCTGGTTCGGGATCCTGCCTGTTCGGCACCGCTACGGCCGACGGCTCGGATTCGGCGTCCGGGCGCGTCGTGTCATGCGGGCCGACCGCGCGGACGAGTGGTTCCTGGTGGCTGCGCCCGCGGAGGAAGTCGCCCAGTGGGAGATCGACCGGTCGGTCATGGACGGACTGTTCCGGCGGTCGCCGATCGGCCTCTCCATCCACGATCCGGAGCTGCGGCTCCTGCGGGTCAACAGGGCGATAGCCCGCATCGGCGGCTTTCCGGTCGAGCGGATGCGTGGCACGCGTACCAGCGACTACCTGGTCCGGCAGGACGCGGAGACGATCGAGGCCCGGCTGCGGGAGGTGCTGGACACCGGGGAGCCGATGATCTTCACGGAGCTCTCGTCCCGCCTGCAGAGCGACCCTGGCCGGGAGCGGTTCGTCGCCGTGTCCGCGTTCCGTCTGGAGGATTCCACCGGACGGAAACTGGGCGTGACGCAGCTGGTCGAGGATGTCACCGACCGGCACCGTGCCCGGCGTCGGCTGGCCATGCTCAATGAGGCGAGTGCCCTCATCGGGACCACGCTGGACGTGCAGACCACCGCGAACGAACTGGTCGAAGTCGCCGTCCCCAACCTTGCCGACTGTGTGACGGTCGATCTTCTCGAGTCGGTCAGCCTCGGTGAGGAGCTCATCCCGGACGCAACCGGTCCCCTCCGTAGGGCAGCGCTCAAGAGCATCCCGGGGAGCGAGGAACAGCTGCTGTTCCCGGTGGGCACACTCAGATCGTTCGCCGCGGACACACCACAGGCGCGATCTCTGGCCGACCGGCGCCCTGTTCTGGTGGCCGAGTTCGAACCGATGGACCCCGCATCGAGCCTGGACCCGGACCGGGCGGTGAAGGCGGTTGCCCGTGGCGTCCATTCGCTGATGGTGGTTCCCCTGACCGCCCGCGGCCTCGCCCTGGGACTCCTGAGCCTGTGGCGCTACCGGCTTCCCGAACCGTTCGAGGACGACGACCTCACGCTGGCGAATGAATTCGCCGCGCGCGCCGCGCTGTCCATCGACAATGCCCGCCGCTACACCCAGCAGCACCGCACCGCCCTGGCACTGCAACGCCGCCTGCTGCCACGCGAATTTCCCGAGCACCCCGCGGTCTCCGTCGCCCACCGCTATCTGCCGGCCGGCGGCGCCGCAGGGGTCGGTGGCGACTGGTTCGATGTCATCCCGCTGTCCGGAGCCCGCGTGGCCCTGGTCGTCGGTGATGTCGTCGGTCACGGCATCAACGCCGCGGCGACGATGGGCCGGTTGCGTACCGCCGTGCACACGCTGGCCGACCTCGATCTCGAACCGGACGAGGTGCTCTCCCATCTCGACGACCTCGTGATGCGGCTGGCCGGCGAACAGGAGCCCGGCGACGCGGACTCCCCCGGGGAACAGATCGTCGGCGCCACCTGTCTCTATGCCGTGTACGACCCGGTGAGCCGGCTCTGCTCGATGGCTCGCGCGGGCCACCCCCCGCCGGTCGTGGTGACACCGGACGGAAACGTAAGGTTCCCCGAACTCCCTGCCGGACCACCGCTGGGACTGGGCGGGCTGCCGTTCGAAAGCGCGGAACTGGAGCTGCCCGAAGGTTCTGTCATGGCCCTCTACACCAACGGCCTGATCGACACCGATGAACACGACGTCGAGGCCGGACTGTCCCGCCTGTGCACCGCGCTGGGCGGACGGGACCGGCCGTTGGAGGAGATCTGCCAGGCCGCGATCGACGCCCTGCTGCCCACACGGCCCGTCGATGACGTGGCCCTCCTGCTGGCCCGGACCCGCACCCTGGCACCGGAGCAGGTCGCCACCTGGGAGCTGCCCGCGGAACCCACCGCCCCGGCCCGCGCCCGGGGGCTGACCGCCGCACAGCTCGCCGAGTGGGGGCTGGACGAGTTGGCCTTCACCACCGAGTTGATCGTCAGCGAACTCGTCACCAACGCCTACCGCTACGCCGGCGGCCCGGTGACCCTGCGACTCCTCCATCACCACCGCCTCATCTGTGAGGTGACCGACTCCAGTAGCACCTCCCCACATCTACGACGTGCCCGGAGCACCGACGAGGGCGGCCGGGGGCTGCTTCTCGTCGCCCAGTTGACGGCGCGCTGGGGCACACGGCACGCGCACGAGGGCAAGACCGTCTGGACCGAGCAGGAGCTGCCGCCCCGGGTCGGCGATCATCGAGAGGACATCGGCCCGGACGCGTGATCACAGGTTCGGGCCGCCAGCTGCACAACGAGCATTCCGCGGGCCGTTCCGAAGCGCCGCGCCGGCAGCATGCCGCGAACTCGCCCGGCCGCCGAGGGGCTCTTCCCGACGCGGCGGCGCTGCGGCACGATGGCCCGACGAACAAGCGTGCCCACCGTGCTGAGTCCTTCCGACCCGGAGCCACCTGGAGGCGCCGCGTGACGAGCAAAGATCACGCCAGGCTCGACGAGCTGCAACGCGATCCCTATCCGCTCTACGCGCAGGCGCGCCGGACCGAGGGCCTGACCTTCGTTCCCGAGCTCGACGCCTGGCTCGTCGCGCGCGACTCCGATGTACGCGAAGTCCTCGGGCGGCCCGAGGAGTTCTCCTCCGTACGGGCGCTGCTCCCCGACGTCATGCCCTCGCCACAGGCTCTGGAGGTGCTGGCCAAGGGGTACGGAAAGCGGCCCACCGTCGTCTCCACCGACGGCCCGGCCCATCAGCGTCACCGCGCGCCGCTCAACCGCGGTCTGTCCGCCGGGCGGATCGCCGAGCTGGTCCCGTACGCCGCCGGGCGCGCCGAGTCGCTCGTCGACGGCTTCGCCGCTGACGGCCGCGTCGAACTGATGGCGGCGTACGCGCGAAAGCTCCCCGGGCAGGTCATCGGCCGGCTGATCGGCTTCGACCCCGAGGACGTCCCGGCGGCGGTGCACGGCGGCTACCGCGCCGAAGAGCTGCTGTTCCGCCCCCTCGATCCCGACTCTCAAGTCCGCGCCGCCGAGGACGTCGTCGCACTGCACAAGCTTCTCGACACATACATACGCGACCGGCGGGAGAACCCGCGCGACGACCTCTGCTCCGGCATGGTCGCAGCGCTGGCGCCCGGCAGCGGGGAGCTCACGCTCGACCAGCGCCACGAGCTCGTCTCGAACTTACAGAACCTCCTGATCGCCGGGCATCTGACCACCACCGCGCTGATCGGCACGACACTGCTGCATCTACTGCGCGACCGGCGGCAGTGGGAACTGATCTGTGCCGACCCGGAGTTGATACCGGCTGCCGTCGAGGAAGCCGCCAGGCACGACTCCGCGGTCCAGGGCTTCCGCCGGACCACCACCCGCCCCGTCACCATCTCCGGTACCGAACTGCCCGCCGGGGCAACCGTGTTCGTCGCGTACGGATCGGCCAACCGCGACGAGGGCCGCTACGACCGGCCGGAGGTCTTCGACGTCACCCGGCCGCTCTCCCGCCGGCATGTGGCCTTCGGTCATGGGACGCACGGCTGCCCCGGCTCGCAGCTGGCGCGCGAGCAACTGCGCCTGACCATCGGACTGTTCGCCCGCAGGCTGCCCGGACTGCGGCTCGACGAGGACAGGCCGCCGCCCGTGATGCGGCCGACCCTGATCCACCGTTCGCCCGAAGCGCTCCATCTGGTCTGGTGAGCCGGCCTGTTCCGGCCGGAAGATGCCGGTGCTCTGGTGATGACCCGACATCCCGGCCAGGTACGCGACCCGTGGGCAAAGCAGCGTCTCAGCCTCGCCGCAGCAGATACGTGTCCATGATCCAGCCCTTGCGGGCGCGGGCCTCGGCCCGCAGCTCCTCGATCCGGCCGGACACCTCGGCAAGCCGCCCCGACACCAGGATCTCGTCCTCGGTGCCCACGTACGCGCCCCAGTAGATGAACAGATCCTGGTCGAGATGGCGGGTGAACGCCTGCCGTGCGTCCAGCATCACGACCACGTCGTCCACACCCTGGGGCCACCCCTCTGCCAGCCGCCGCCCCGTGGTGATCTGGACCGGCCGGCCCACCCGGTTCAGACCGGTGCGGTGCTTGGCCAGCAGCGCCGAGACGCTGCTGATTCCGGGCACCACCTCGTGATCGAAGGCGACCGTGCCCCGTTCGAGGATCTCCTCAAGGATCGCGAGTGTGGAGTCGTACAGCGCCGGATCGCCCCAGACCAGGAACGCGCCGCACTCGTCCTCGGCAAGATCCTCGGCGATGAACCGTTCGTACAGATCGGCCCGGCGACTGCGCCAGTCGTCGACAGCAGGTGAGTAGTCCGATGTTTCCCTGTCCCGCTCCGGGTCGCGCGCCACGATCAGACGGTACGACCCGCCCTGCACATGTGCGTCGAGAATGTCCTGTCGCAGCCGTGCCAGATCCGACTTCTCCTCGCCCTTGTCGAGGATGAAGAACGCATCCGCCTTGTTCAGCGCCTTGACTGCCTGCAGGGTCAGATGATCGGGGTCGCCCGCCCCGATGCCGATCACATAGATCTTTCTCACCCTGCCGAGTATGCGGGGTAGCCGGCATCCCGCCGATCGCGGGACCTACCGAGGCCGCCGGTCGGGGCATATCCTCCGACCATGCGTGTCGCACTCTTCGTCACCTGCGTCAACGACGCGGTGTATCCGGCCACGGGCATCGCGACCGTCAGACTTCTGGAGCGGCTCGGCGTTCAGGTGGACTTCCCCGCCGCACAGACCTGCTGCGGACAGCCGCAGTTCAACACCGGCTACCGGCGCGAGACCGAACCGCTGGTGCGCCGGACGGCACGCGCCTTCGAGGGATACGAGTACGTCGTTACCCCCTCCGGGTCGTGCGCGGCCATGGTGCGCGAGCAGTATCCGAAGCTCGGCGAGACGGCACTTCCCACCCGGACGTACGAACTCACTCAGTTCCTCGTTGACGTACTCGGCGTCACCGACGTCGGCGCGTATTTTCCGCACACCGTCACCTACCACCCCTCCTGCCACGGGCTGCGCACACTGCGGCTGGGGGAGCGGCCGCGCAGGCTGCTCGAAGCGGTGAAGGGCCTTCAGCTGCGCGAGCTGCCCGGTGCCGAGGAGTGCTGCGGCTTCGGCGGCACCTTCGCCGTCAAGAACCCCGCCGTCTCCGCCGCCATGGGCCGTGACAAGGTCCGTAACGCCCGGTCCACCGGAGCCGACGTGCTGTGCGGCGCCGACAACTCCTGTCTGATGCACATCGACGGCATCCTGCGCCGCCAGGACGCACCGCAGCGCGCCCTGCACATCGCCGACATCCTCGCGAGCACCGAAGAGGAGCCCCTGCTGTGAGCGGTACCAGCGGTACGTATCTCGGCATGCCGTCCTTCCCCGAGGCCGCCAAGGAAGCCGTCCACGATGTGACGCTGCGCGCGAACCTCCGGCACGCGACCCACACCATCCGCGACAAGCGTGCGAAGGCGGTGGCGGAACTCGCCGACTGGGCGGAGCTGCGCGAGGCCGGCAAGCAGATCAAGGACGACACGCTGCGTCATCTCGACCGCTATCTGGAACAGTTGGAGTCCGCCGTCACCAGGGCAGGGGGCACGGTCCACTGGGCCGCCGACGCCGACGAGGCCAACCGCATCGTCGCCGAGCTGGTGAAGGCGACCGGCGAGAGCGAGGTCGTCAAGGTCAAGTCGATGGCGACCCAGGAGATCGGCCTCAACGAGGCGCTGGCGGCGGAGGGGATCTCCGCGTACGAAACCGACCTCGCGGAGCTGATCGTGCAGCTCGGCCACGACCGCCCTTCGCACATCCTGGTGCCCGCCATCCATCGCAACCGCGGTGAGATCCGTGACATCTTCCGCAAGGAAATGGGGAGTTGGGGCCGGGCCGCCCCGGACGGGCTGACCGACAGCCCTGCCGAACTCGCCGAGGCCGCCCGCCTTCACCTCCGCGAGAAGTTCCTGCGGGCCAAGGTCGGCGTCTCCGGCGCCAACTTCATGGTCGCCGAGACCGGCACCCTCGTCGTCGTCGAGTCCGAGGGCAACGGCCGTATGTGTCTGACCCTCCCCGAAACGCTGATCTCCGTCGTCGGCATCGAGAAGGTGGTGCCCACCTGGCGCGATCTGGAAGTCTTCCTGCAGACGCTGCCGCGCTCCTCGACCGCCGAGCGCATGAACCCGTACACCTCCATGTGGACCGGCACGGCCGACGCGGACGGACCGCGGGACTTCCATCTGGTCCTGCTCGACAACGGCCGCACCGCGGCGCTGGCCGACGAGGTCGGCCGCCAGGCGCTGCGCTGCATCCGCTGCTCCGCCTGCCTCAATGTCTGCCCGGTGTACGAGCGGGCGGGCGGCCATGCGTACGGATCGGTCTACCCGGGCCCGATCGGCGCGATCCTGAGCCCCCAGCTGCGCGGCATCGAGAGCGAGATCGATGCCTCCCTGCCGTATGCGTCATCGCTGTGCGGCGCCTGCTACGAGGTGTGCCCGGTCGCCATCGACATTCCCGAAGTCCTTGTCCATCTGCGGGAGAAGGTCGCGGACCGCGGCGGCAGAGGACATCGCCTGGAGAAGGCCGCGATCAAGGCGGCGGGGTGGGTCCTCGACCACCCTGACGCACTCGCCGCGGGGGAGAGGGCAGCCTCCGGCACCCGCAGGCTGCATCCGAAGAGGCTGCCGGGAGCAGGGGCCTGGACCGCCGACCGGGAGCTGCCCGAGATGCCCGCCCAATCCTTCCGTGACTGGTGGAAGAAGAACCGCCGATGAGTGCCACGTCCCGCGAGCGCATCCTCGCCCGGATCCGCGCCGCCGTCGCCGACGCGCCCGCTGCGCCGGAAGCCGCCCGCGACTATCTGGAGAGTCACAACTCCGGCGATCCGGCCGCGATCCTCGATCTGCTGCACGAGAACCTCGCCGATTACCGGGCGCTCGTGCACCGTGCCACCGAGCCCGAACTACCCGCTCTGCTCCGGGAGTTGCTGGACGACCACGGCGTGCGGTCGATCGCCGTGCCGGACGGACTGCCCGGCGGCTGGCTCAGCGATACCGACGTCGAGCAGCGCACGGACGCCGGTCCACTGACTCCGTACGAACTCGACGCCATCGACGCCGTGGTGACGGGCTGCGCCCTCGCGATCGCCGAGACCGGCACGATCGTCCTCGACGCGGGCCCGGGGCAGGGGCGACGGGCCCTCACTCTCGTTCCGGATCTGCACATCTGCGTCGTGCGCGCCCCCGAGCAGGTCGTCGCCGCCGTACCGCAGGCGATGCCGCGACTCGACCCGACCCGCCCGCTGACCTGGGTCTCCGGGCCCTCGGCTACGAGCGACATCGAACTCGACCGGGTGGAAGGCGTCCACGGCCCGCGCACTTTGGAAGTCGTCCTGCTAACGCGTTAGCCGGGGCGCCTCGGCGCCCGCGTCCACCGGGCGCTCCAGCCGTGCCGCGAGCTCGTGCGCCCAGGACGTAAGACCGGCCACATCGATGGCGTACGGATCCTGGTAACCCGTGATCCGGTCCGCGCCCCGCAGCAGCAGGCGGGCGCCGCCCGAGGTGTTGCCGCGGGCGGCGTGGGTGAGCCCCACCGCGAGCTGGGCGAGGCCGCGCCACAGCTCGCGCTCCGCCTCCGGCCCGGACTTCCACGCGTCCTCGAACACCTCGTGCGCATGGAAGGGCATGCCCGCGTCCAGCAGCCGCTGCGCCTCCGTCAGTGTCTGGCCCGGGGTGCGCAGCACACCTTCGGGCTGGCGCTCCACTCCCGGTGTTCCGTACGGAAGCGGTCGCCCCAGCCCGTCGCGCGGACGTGCGTTGCGTGCGCGCCCTTCGGTGTCGCGGTCCCTGCGTGCCTTGTCGTCGCGGTCCCTGCGTGCTTTGTCCACGCCTCGATTCTCCCCCGCACCGCGCCGGCCGGGACCCGGGGCCACTCCTCAGGCGTCGGCGCGGGCGGCGGGCTTCGTATGGGGCAGCAGCAGACAGCAGGCCGCCCCGGCCGCGACCGCGGCCACCAGAGTGAAGATCCAGCCATGGCGGAAGGCGTCCATCGCGGCCGCGCCGTGCGTCTTGCCGAGCACGGCGACGAGGCCAGCGACGCCCACCACACCGCCGGTCTGGCGAGCCATCGTCACCACACCCGAACCCGTGGAGAAGTTCGCCGGCGGCACCCTGGTGACGGCCTCGCCGACCAGCGTGGGCAGTGTGAAGCACACGCCGACGCCGGTGAGCACCATGCCGGGCAGCAGCCCGAGTACATAGTCGTGGTCCTCCATGCCCAGGGTCGTGGTCCACCAGATCAGGCCGACCGCGAACAGCGCACAGCCGGCGGCGGCCACGGCGGCCGCACCCAGACGCTGGACCAGCATGCCCGCGTACCTGGACAGCAGCGGCACCATGAGCGGGCCGGGGCTGATCGCCAGACCGGTCTGCAGCGCGGAGAAGTGCCAGACGCTCTGGCACCACAACGCCACCGAGAGCAACATCGCGGCGAAGGCCACAGCGAAGAGGAGATTCGCCAGCAGAGCGGGACCCATGGCGGGCAGCCGCAGCAGATGCAGCGGGAGAACCGGCGCCGGGTGCTTCGCCGAGCGCCACACGAACAGGGCGAGCAGCAGGGCAGCGGCCGTCAGCGTGATCGCCACGGAGCCCGAAGTCCAGCCCCAGTCAGGGGCCTTGACCAGACCGAGCGCGACCGCGCCGATTCCGGCGGTGAGGAGTGCCGCACCGATCAGATCGCCGCGGCCGCCTGCCCCCTGCCGCGCTCCGACCGGGATCACACGTCGGCCCACGATCACGGTGGCGATGCCGACCGGCAGGTTTATCAGAAAGATCCAGCGCCAGTCGGCCTGCGCGAGCGCCCCGCCGATGACCGGGCCGAGCGCGGCGGCGAGTCCGCTGAGGGCGGCCCAGTTGCGTACCGCCGAGCCGCGCTGCTCGGGCGGGGCCGCGGCCAGCAGAATCCCCAGCGAGGCCGGGATCAGCAGCGCGGCCCCGGCCGACTGGGCGACCCGCGCCGCCACCAGGAGCCACACGTTCGGCGCGAGCGCGCACAGCGCAGAGGCCAGCGTGAAGAGACAGACGCCGAGCAGATACGCGCGGCGCGGCCGGGCCCGGTCGGCGAAGCTGCCCGCGGGGACGAGCAGCGCGGCGAAGACCACGGCGTACGCGTTGAGCACCCAGGACAGCGAGGACAGCGAGGCATGGTCGAAGTGGCTGCTGATGTTGGGGATCGCCACATTGACGACGAAGAGGTCGAGGTTCGACATGGCGACGCCTGCGGCGACGACGGCGAAGACGAGACGGAAGCCGGCGCCCGCCGCCTCGTCCTGGACGGGGAAGGTCTGATCGGCCGTGCTCTTCACTCAGCGGCTCCGTTCGGATGCAACGCGCAATGGTTTGGAATTCAAACTGACTGCTCAGATCGGGATGCTAGAGGGAGTGAGTTGGATGTGGCAACCTAGTGGGCATGAAGGCACGCACCACGGAGGGCGGCACGCTCCCCACCCGGCCCCTGGACTCCCGCGGCAGGCCGTGCTCGATCGCGGCATCGCTCCAGGCCATCGGCGAGAAATGGTCACTGCTGGCGGTCAGGGAGATCAGCTTCGGCAATCGCCGCTTCGCCGCGATTGCCCGTAACACCGGCGCTCCCCGTGACGTCCTCACCGCGCGCCTGCGTCATCTGGAGTCCATCGGCGTGCTGACCAGGCGGCAGTACAGCGAGCACCCGCCCCGCTTCGAGTACCACTTGACCGAGGCAGGGCGGGACCTGCTGGTCGTACTGACCACACTGCGCGAATGGGGCGACCGATGGCTCGTCCCGGAGCCGCCCGCGGTATTCGGTCACTCCTGCGGCGAGGAACTCGACCTGGTCCACAGCTGCCGGCACTGCGGGAAGGAAGTCGTTCCCGAGGACTTGCGGCTGAAGGCGACTGCGCCGGGCTGGAATTCGTCCGGACCCGTCGAGTCGTAGGCCGCTGCGAGCAGATCGCCGCGTGGGGCCGCGACGGTGCCCGGCGCTGTGACCGGCGGCTCCGTGGAGTGAGGTAGTGTTCTCTTGCGCGCTCGGCCGGGAAACCGGATGGAAGCGCATCGGGACGTGGCGCAGCTTGGTAGCGCACTTGACTGGGGGTCAAGGGGTCGCAGGTTCAAATCCTGTCGTCCCGACTTTTCGAAGTCGTAGGTCTCAGGCCGTGTCGGAGGAATCCGGCACGGCCTCTGCCGTGTTTCTTGGGGCCGTTGAATCCTCTGGGCCCTGTCCGGCCGATCTTGCCGGGCTCTGATCGACCGGACAGGACCTGGGTCCGCGTCAGTTGGGACCGACGGGCGCCCGCAGTGGTCGGGCGGCCATCGGGGCCCCGTGGTCGCAGTGCGTGACCGTTCGAGATGCGGGCGTGTCGTGGCGCTGGTTCGCTGAGGAAGTCCGCTCTTCCCAACGTCCAAGGAGTGACGATGAGCGTTGCAGGTGAACCCGGTGGCCGCGCGCAGCAGATGCGTCGGAAGGCCCAGGAGCTGACGGAAGCCGCGGAGCGCGCGAGCGACCCGCAGGAGCGTCAGCGGCTCCAGGACAAGGCCCGGAAGCTGCGGGAGCAGAGCGAGCAGGAGCGCAGCATGCGCAGTGGGGACATGCTCCCGGAGTAGCTGCCTGCGGAACGTACGCGGCTGATGGTCTGTGCTCATGCCAGGCCATCAGCCGCTGCTTTTGTACGGCGGCAGCCGGGAGCCGGCACGTTTGAGCCGGCGGCCAGTGGTTACCCGTTGAGCCGGCGGCCAGAGGTTGCCCGCGCGGTCGACAGCCTCCATCGCCCGGCGAACTGTGGGCCGGAGCCTGCCCACCGCCGACGTACTGCCGCGGCTGCGAGAGGGAGCCTGACCCCGTCCCTCCAGCACGAGAGAGCCGAGGAGACATGGTTGCGGAACGCCCGACTGTCGACGAGTCGTACTGGATGGCCACCGCCCCAGGCACCGCCAGTCCGCCCCTCGGTGCGGATCTGACCGTGGACGTCGCCGTCGTCGGCGGAGGCATCGCCGGTCTGTGCACCGCCTGGGAACTGGTCCTGGCCGGCCTGGACGTCGTAGTCCTGGAGGCCGACCGGATCGCCGCCGGTGTGAGCGGGTACACCACCGCCAAGCTGACCGCTCTGCACGGTCTGGCGTACGCCCGCCTCGAGGCAGAGCACGGTGCCGACGCCGCCGCGCTGTACGCGCTCTCGCAGCAGGATGCGGTCGACCGCACGGCAGCCCTCTGCGCCGACCTGGACATCGACGCCGAGCTGGAGCGCGCCCCCGCCTATACGTACGTAACGGACCCGGAGCGGGCCGGCGAGGTCAGGGCCGAGGCGGAGGCCGCCCGGCGGGCTGGGCTCGACGCGTCCTTCGTGACCGACACCGAGCTTCCCTTCCCGGTGGCCGGCGCGGTGCGCGTAGCGGGGCAAGTCCAGTTTCACCCGAGGAAGTTCCTGCTCGCCCTGGCCGACAAGATCACCGGTGCGGGCGGACGCATTCACGAGCGCACCCGTGTCACCGGACTCCGCGACGGCGCCCACTGCCGTCTGTCGACCGAGAACGGCGCGGCGGTCGAGGCACGTGACGCCGTCGTCGCGACGCACTATCCGGTCTTCGACCGCACGCTGCTCTTCACCCGGCTGAAGCCGCGTCGCGAACTGGTGATCGCTGCACCGGTGCCGGCCGACGCCGCCCCGACAGGCATGTATCTGAGCCCGGAGGACCGGGTCCGGTCCCTGCGCAGTGCACCGTACGACGACGGACGGCGGCTGCTGATCGTCACCGGGGAATCGTTCGAGCCCGGGGCAGGCCGGGTTGGGGAACGGTTCGCTCGCCTCGAGGCCTGGGCGCGCCAGCGGCTGCCGGGGTACGCGGCGGCGGAGCGGGCCTATCAGTGGTCGGCGCAGGACAATGACTCCAGCGACCATCTGCCGTACATCGGCCATGCCCACCCCGGCAGCCAACATGTCTATGTGGCAACCGGATTCGGCGGCTGGGGCATGAGCAACGGTGTACTGGCCGGGCGTCTGCTCGCGGCTCACATCGCGGGTGGACCCCGGCCTGCCTGGACCGACTTGTACGATCCGCGAAGGCTGCCCGCGATGCGGGAAACGGGGGAACTGGCCAGGTTCCAGACGGCGGTTGCCCACCACTTCGTCGGCGACCGACTGCACACCAGCCATGTCGACTCGGTGCAGGACATCCCACCGGGCAGTGGAGCGGTCGTTCGGCTCGAAGGAAAGCGGCGTGCCGTGTACCGCGACGAGTCGGGGCACGTCGAGGCCCTGTCCGCGCGCTGTACGCACCTCGGCTGCCTGGTGCACTTCAACGATCTCGACCGGGTCTGGGAATGCCCCTGCCACGGCTCCCGCTTCGCCACGGACGGTGCGGTCCTGCACGGGCCGGCCACCCGGCCGCTTGAGCGACGCGAAGCTCCGGGAGACGAGACGTAGGGACCACAACTCATTGTTGCGCTATGTGTCCGTTTGCGTACTCAGGGCAACGGGCGCAAGGTGGTTACGCCGATCAACCCCAATCACGGAAGGAACCGTCATGGGTAAGGCAAAGGCGAAGGCCAAGCAGGCCAAGGGCAAGATGAAGGAAACCACTGGCAAGGCCATGGGTGACCGGAGCATGCAGGTGGAGGGCCGCGGCGAGCAGATGTCGGGCAAGGCCCACGAGACCGCGGAGCGGGCCGCCGAACGGATGCAGAGGCCGTCCGGACGGTAAGTGTCACGCACGGTCACGCAGGTGGGCTGCGCACGGGGCATGCGTCCCGGGTGCAGCCCACCCGCGCCGTCAGCCCTGGCGGATCATTGCGGCCCGGGCCGCTGGGGCGCAGGCGCGACCGGTGTCGAAGCCTGGCCGGTGAGAACCGGTCGACCGGCGACCCTGACCCGTGACCCGTGACCCGTGACCCGTGACCCGTGACCCGTGACCCGTGACCCGTGGCCCGTGGCCCGTGGCCCGTGACCCGTGACCCGTGGCCCGTGACCCGTGGCCCGTGACCGGCGGAACCTCCCCTCGGCCTCATCCGGCCGAACGGGTTGATCGGGCAGAGGCGCAGCTCCACCGCCGCCCGGCCGAACCGGACTCAGGGCACCGGACGGTCCTCGCGCAGCGCTGGTTGGAGCCTGCTCACCAGATCGAAGAAGTCGGCCTCGTTCCCCGCCAGGCCGGCGGCGCGCAGCGCCTCGTCCGCCTCGGCGATCGGGGCGGCGAGCAGCGGCAGGGGAAGGGGCGGGTGCTCCGGATCGTCGAGGACGGCCCGGGTGGTGTGCAGCAGTCGTACGTAGGCCTGCGCCGCGGCCAGCTCGGGATCGGTCATAGCGCTTTCCCCCTTGGGAAGGTGTCGGACCGTCAAGCATCTCGCGCGGCACTGACAACGGCGCTCTACAGCATTGTCACCGGTGCGTCCGCCGGCAGTCGGAACTGTGCCCGCGCCGTCGCCTCGATCGTGGCCGTGCCGTCCCAATCGACGTGCCGCACCACCTGAGCGCCGCCCTCGGAGAAGGAGCGGCCGATCCACTCGTCGTATCCCGCACCGTCCGGCGGGCAGTCCTGGCGGCGGACGCGGTAGCCGCCCCTGCCGTCCCTGGTCAGCTCCATCACCCAGGGGGCTCGCACGCCCGTTCCCTGTACGAGGGCCCGGTCCCGGGAGGCCAGCTCGGCGCAGATCGCGTCGAGACCGACCCTCAGAGCCCCGTCGTGCGTCTCGCGGATCTCGACGACCTTCTCCGCGCAGAACCAGTGGGCCCCGGCCGCCAGTGAGGAGTCGGCCAGCATGCCGCCCTCCTTCTGCAGACCCGCGACCAGTGCTTCGTGCACGACCGGCTGGACGGCCTTCCTCAGCCTGGGGTCGACATCCGGTGCGGGCGCCGTACAGCCGGCGACCACCACGGCCAGTACCGCGCACCCACCCGCACTCCGCACTGCACGAGCTCTGCTCATCGTGCCCCCCGCCCGTCACAGTCGATCGACCGAACTCTACGCCGGGGCACAGGTGTTCAGGGCACGATCTCCAGCGGGTCGTACTCGTGCCGCCGGTCGCCCACCCACTCGATCCAGGTCGGGTCGTCGAGGAGCGTGGCGGAGTCGGGCAGCCCGGCCCGGCGGAGGAATTCCATCAGGTCGTTGTCGGAGTGGGCGAGGCCCATGATCTGGTCGCGCACGGTCACCCGACGGCCACCCGACGGGGAGATGCGGTGCACGACGATCGGCGGGTATGCGGACATGCCTCCAGCGTCTCTCCAGAAGCCCCCGGAGTCATCTGCTGCGGCCCCGGCATGAGCACTGCCTGCTGTGAGCCGCTGTTCAGCGGGTTACGCCCGTCGGGGGCTACGAGTCGTGGTGGGATGCGTACTCGCGGTGGCTTCCCTCAGCCTGCTGGTCCTGGCGGTGGAATGTCGCGCGGGAGGCACGTGGTTCGTCGGTGCGTTCGGTGATGAACTGCGCTGTGCGCCGGACACGACGAACAGTAGCGGGGCCGGTCCGGCGGACGGGCCCCAATACTGTTCGTCGAGGTGCGTCTCAGACGATCTGGTCCGCGATCTCCGCCTGCTCACGGGCGGAGCCGTACGCCTGCGGTGTGCTGTACGAACGGCGCGCCACGAACCACCACACGGTGGCCAGGACCAGCACCGCGACCAGCGCGATCGACGCGTAGTTCATCGAGTCGACGGTGACCGGGTTCGACTGCGGCAGGCAGAACAGCACCGTCACAATGGCCACCCACACCACCGCGATCCAGCCGATCGGCCTGCTCCAGCGGCCCAGACTCCAGGGGCCGGGCTCGAAGCGACTGCCGGCGCGCAGCTTCAGATAGATCGGGATCGCGTACGCGGGCGTGATGCCGATGACATTGATGGCGGTCACCGCGCCGTAGGCCGTCACGGAGTACAGCGACGGCACGGCCAGCAGACAGGCGAAGACCACCGACAGCCATACCGCGTTGACCGGAGTCTGGGTGCGGCCGCTCACCTTCCGCCACAGCGCCGAGCCGGGCAGCGCGTTGTCACGGCTGAACGCAAACACCATCCGGCTGGCCGCCGCCACTTCGGCGTTGCCGCAGAACAGCTGCGCCACGATCACGACAAGCAGCAGTGCCTTTGCGCCGCCCTCGCCGAGCGCGTCGAGCAGGATCTGGGCCGGCGGCACGCCCGTGGCGCTCTCCTGCGTGCCCGCGTAGTCCTGGATGGCGAAGGTAAGCCCCGCCAGCAGGGCGAAACCGGCGATCCAGGAGACCCAGATGGAGCGCACGATGCCGCGGGAGGCCGAGACGGAGGCGTTGGACGTCTCCTCCGACAGATGCGCCGAGGCGTCGTAGCCGGAGAAGGTGTACTGCGCGAGCAGCAGACCGATCGCGGCCACATAGATGGGGCTGTCCCAGCCGGTGCCGTTGACGAACTCGGTGAAGACGAACTCGGGGGACTGGTGGCTGGACGGCACGACGGCCAGCGCGCCGACGATCAGCGCGACGCCTCCCAGGTGCCACCACACGCTGACCGAGTTCAGCAGACTGACCAGGCGGACGCCGAACAGATTCAGTACGGCGTGCAGCAGCAGAATGCACATGAAAATGATCATTGTGGAGCCGGGGGTGGGAGTGAATCCCCACTGCAGATTCAGAAAGGCCCCGGTGAACAGCGCGGCGCCGTAGTCGATGCCGGCGATCGCGCCCAGCAGGCCCAGGAGATTGAGCCAGCCGGTGTACCAGCCCCACTTGCGGCCGCCGAGCCGGTCGGCCATGTAGTACAGCGCGCCGGATGTCGGGTACGCGCTCGTGACCTCGGCCAGCGCCATGCCGACGCACAGGACGAACAGACCGACACCCGCCCAGCCCCAGAGCATCACCGCCGGGCCGCCGGTGTTCAGGCCGAAGCCGTACAGCGTCATGCAGCCGGACAGGATCGAGATGACGGAGAAGCTGATGGCGAAGTTGCCGAAGCCTCCCATGCGGCGCGCCAGAACCGGCTGATAGCCGAGTTCCCGCAGTCGCTCCTCCTCGTCCTTGGGTGGCGGAGTCTGGTCCGGACTCGGCCACTTGGGCGGGGACATGGACATCGAAGTACCTCCGGGGGAAAGGGAGATGCACTGAGCGGACAGGGACGGGGGAGGTGCAGGTACTCGAACGCGCTGGGGCAGGGGGAGCGGGGGACGCGCGTCAGGGGTCGGGGACCGCGTCGCGCGCGGCGGCGAGGCAGCGGCTGCGGGCGCGGAGGAACACCTCTTCCGCAAGGCCGGGATTGCCGGGGCTGTGCGTGCGGTACGCCCACGGCGGCGCGGTGTAGTACGGACCGAGCGCCTCGAACACCCGGGCCGCGTCGGTGAATCGATGCGCGCCCCACAGCGCGTGCGCCAGATGATTAAGATCCAGCAGAGAACTCCCGGCCGGGTCCACGAGGTCGAACCAGAAGTGCAGCGCGCGCTCGGCGTCCCGGGCCGCGTCGTCCGTCACCCAGTGCAGATCCAGCGCCTTCTCATGGCCCTTCTCGCGGCGGTAGCGCTCCACCCGGACATAGAGCGGGAGGGCCCGCAGCGCCGAGCCGCCGGGCGCCGAAGACGACGCCCACTGCGCATAGTTGACCGCCTCCGACAGATGGCCGCCGGACTTGCGGGCGTACACGAACTGGAGCATCCGGTGGTACGCCTCGCGGTTGTGCGGATCGCGCTTGTCGGCCTCCGCGAGCAGCCCCCACGGGCCGGGGAACAGCATCGGCCCCGGCGGTGCCACCCGGTGCTCGTCCATCCGCTGCTTCTCGTCGAGCTGGGCCAGCGCCAGCAGACACACCCACGGCACCGGGTCCTCGGGAGCCTGGTGCGCGGCGATCCGGCAGGCCTCCCACGCCTCGTGCCACAGCTCCTGAGTGCGCCGGTGCCCTTCGCGGTGGGCGCGCAGTACACGCTCCACGGTGACCCGGCAGTGCATCACGGTCGCGGCGAGGGAGCGGGGTTCCTCGGCGCGCCAGGCCTGCACGGCGTCCGATCCCGCGGCCACCGCCGCAAGCACCTGGGTGCGCTGGGTCCACAGTGCCCAGTCGGAGGTGGCGGTCAGAAGATTCCGCATCGACAGCCAGCGGCCGGTGCGTAAGTCCTCCATGGCGGAGCGCAGTTCACTGTCATGACCCGCCGGGTGGTACACCGGTCGGAAAGCGTCTTGGGACATCAGTCCGGTCGCGTTGCGGTTGTCATGAAACCTCTTGGTACGGCGGGGGCGGGTGGGGCGGAGCTTTGCGGTGATCTTACTCAACCATGGTGTAGCAGCAAGGTGTTGATTGTGTGTCAGCTACATGAAGACGTTCATCGGCGAGGGTGGCTCTTGACGGCGGACGCGCTCTGCACCACGCTTCCTTCCGTCAATGATCAAGGTTCCTTACTATCGAAGAGCGGGGTGGCCGATGACGGGCCCGGTGCTTGCCGTCGACCAGGGCACCTCCGGTACGAAAGCGCTGGTCATCTGCCCCGAGCGGGGCGTGATCGGTACCGGCTCCGCGCCGGTGAACCCCCGCTACAGCTCCGGCGGGAGCGTGGAGGTCGACCCCGCGGCGCTCCTGAGCTCGGTCATCGACGCGGGACGCCGGGCCATCGCCGACGCCGGAGAGCCCGTAGCCGCCATGGGCCTCGCCAACCAGGGCGAGACGGTGCTCGCATGGGACCCTGTGAGCGGCGAACCGCTGACCGACGCGATCGTCTGGCAGGACCGGCGGTCCGAGCCCCTCTGCGCCGAACTCGCCCAGCATGCCGACGACTTGACGCGGCTGACCGGACTGCCCCTCGACCCCTACTTCGCCGCGCCCAAGATGGCGTGGATCCGCCGCGAACTCACCCGGGACGGTGTTGTCACCACGAGCGACGCCTGGCTGATCCACCGCCTGACCGGTGCGTTCGTCACCGACGCCGCGACGGCCGGGCGCACCCAGCTCCTCGACCTCGACCGAGTCGCCTGGTCGCCCGAAGCACTCGGCATCTTTGGCCTCGCCGACGAGCGGATGCCGGAGGTCGTCGACGCGGACGGCCCGGTCGGCATCACCAACGCCTTCGGCGCCCCCGTACCCCTGACCGGGCTCCTCGTCGACCAGCAGGCCGCGCTGCTCGCCCAGAGTGTCACCGAACCCGGCACCGCCAAATGCACATATGGCACGGGGGCCTTCCTGCTCGCCCAGACCGGGCCGCGCCCGCGCCGTACGAGCAGCGGCCTTGTCAGCTGCGTCGCCTGGCGGCTCGGCGGACGCACCAGCTACTGCCTCGACGGACAGGTCTACACGGCAGCCTCGGCCGTGCGCTGGCTCACCGACCTCGGAGTGATCTCGGGCGCCGCCGATCTCGACCCGGTCGGCTCCGCCGTGCCCCACAGCGGCGGCGTCACCTTCGTACCGGCGCTCGCCGGACTGGCAGCGCCCTGGTGGCGCGGAGACCTGCGTGGCTCGCTCACCGGCCTCGGCCTGGACACCGGGCCAGGGCACCTCGTCCGCGCGCTGTGCGAAGGCATCGCCGCGCAGGTCGCCGAGCTCACCGACGCGGTCGCCGCCGACCTCGGCACACCGCTCAGCGGTCTGCGTGTCGACGGCGGTCTGACGCGCTCGGCGCTGCTGATGCAGACCCAGGCCGACCTTCTCCAACTGCCCGTCGAAGTATCGGCGTTGCCCGATGCCACCGCTCTCGGCGTAGGCGCCGTCGCACGGCTCGGCATCGATCCGGGTCTGACGGCCGAGCAGGCGGTACCCGCCTGGCAGCCGTCAGCCGTCTACGAGCCGCGGATCGGCGCCGCCGAGGCCGCCGAGCGACTCGCGGGCTTCCGCCGTGAGGTGGCCGCGCTCCTCGACCGTACGCCTGCACCCCCGGCGAGTACGCCCGCGGCCGACGACCGTACCCCTCCGGCCGACGGGTGAGGCGGGGAGCACCATGACCGTCACGAGTGCCGGGCAGTTGCCGGACACGATGCACGATGTGATCGTCGTCGGCGCCGGCGTCGTGGGCTCGGCCATCGCCCGCGAACTCGCCCGTCACCACCTCCGCACCGCCCTCGTCGACGCGAGCGACGACGTCGGCAACGGCACCTCCAAAGCCAACACGGCGATCCTGCACACAGGTTTCGACGCCGTCCCCGGCACGCTCGAGTCCCGCCTCGTACGCGACGGCCGGCGGCGACTCGCCGCCTACGCCGCCGAGAACGGCATCCCCCTCGAACCGCTCGGCGCGCTCCTCGTCGCCTGGAACGAGGAGCAGCTCGCAGCGCTCCCCGCCCTCGCCGCCAAGGCCGAGCGCAACGGTTACCACGACGCCCGGCTGATCGGCGCGGACGAGGTACGGCGGCGCGAGCCGCACCTGGGGTCCGGCGCACTCGGTGCACTCGACGTCCCCGGCGAGAGCATCATCTGCCCCTGGACCACGACCCTCGCGTATGCGACCCAGGCCGTGCGCGCCGGCGCCGGCCTGCATCTGAACTGCCGGGTGGAGAGCGTCAGCAGTGGCACCCACCATGAACTGGTAACCGAGCGCGGCCTGTTGCGCACCCGGTATCTCGTCAACGCCGCCGGTCTGTACGCCGACGAACTCGACCGGCAGCTCGGCCACCGGGACTTCACCGTCACCCCGCGCCGCGGCCAGCTGATCGTCTTCGACAAACTCGCCCGCGACCTGGTCCACCACATCCTGCTCCCGGTGCCGACCGCGCTCGGCAAGGGCGTACTGGTGTCACCGACGGTGTACGGCAATGTGATGCTCGGCCCGACCGCGGAGGACCTCGACGACAAGCAGGCAACCGGATCTACGGCCGAGGGGCTCGACTTCCTGCTGGAGAAGGGCCGACGGATCATGCCCGAACTGGTCGAGGAGGAGGTCACCGCCGTCTACGCGGGCCTGCGCCCGGCCACCGAGCACGACGACTACAGCATCCGGGCGCACGCACGGCAGCGGTACGTCGCCGTCGGCGGCATCCGCTCCACCGGTCTGACCGCCTCCATGGCCATCGCCGCCCATGTCACCGACCTGCTCGCCGACGCCGGACTCGACCTGGGGCCCGCCCGCGAACTGGAGCCCGTACGCATGCCGAACATCGGCGAGGCGTTCCCCCGTCCCTACCAGCGTGCCGATCTCATCGCCGCCGACCCCGAGTACGGCACGCTCGTCTGCCACTGCGAACGCGTCTCCCGCGGTGAGATTCGCGATGCGCTGGACAGTACGGTCCCACCGGGTTCCCTCGACGGACTGCGGCGCCGCACCAGGGCGCGCGGCGGCCGCTGCCAGGGTTTCTACTGCGGGCCGACGGTGCGCGCGCTGTTCGAGGAGCGACGATGAACCGGGTGACGCGAGCGGTCGACGTACTGGTCGTAGGCGCTGGACCGGCGGGCCTCGCCGCCGCCGCCCGGCTCGCCGCGGCGGGCGCGGGCCGGGTCGAGATCCTGGAGCGGGAGCAAGAGGCGGGCGGCATCCCGCGGCACTGCCACCTCGGTGGCTTCGGTGGCTTCGGGCTGCGCGACCTGCGGCGTCCCATGAGCGGCCCGCAGTACGCCCGCCACGTCGTCGACGACGCCGTGCGCGCCGGAGCGGATCTGCGCACCGGCGTCACCGTTACCGGCTGGGCGGGCCCCCGCACCCTGGACACCACCGGCCCGGACGGCCTGGAGCGAATCGGCGCACGGGCCGTCGTCCTCGCCACCGGGGCGCGCGAACGCCCGCGCAGCGCCCGCCTTGTGCCGGGCACCCGGCCGCAGGGCGTACTCACCACGGGCGAGCTGCAGCAGGCCGTCCATCTGTACGGACAGCCGGTCGGCAGCCGTGCCGTCGTCGTCGGCGCGGAGCCCGTCGCGTACTCGGCGGTGCGGACCCTGGGGGCGGCCGGAGCCGACGTCGTCGCGGTGGTCACCGATCAGCCGCGCGCTCCTTGGGTGTCACCGCGGCGACGCGTCCCGCTGCTCACCGAGGCGACGGTGACGCAGCTGTTCGGCCGAGGCCGCCTGACCGGCGCCGGGCTGCGGCACAGGGACGGCAGAACCACCACACTCCGCTGCGACACGATCGTCTTCACCGGCGACTGGATCCCCGACCATGAGCTCGCCCGGCGCGGCGGTGTCCCACTCGACCCCGGCACCCGTGGACCCGCGGTCGACACCGCGTTGCGCACGGCCGAGCCCGGGGTCTTCGCCGCGGGCAATCTGCTGCACGGCGTGGAGGCGGCCCAGATCGCCGCGGAAGAGGGCCGGCACGCGGCCGAACAGGTGTTGCGCCATCTCGCGGGCGAACCGTGGCCAGGTCGCGTGCTGACCGTGCAGGTGGAAGACCCGCTGCGCTGGGCGGCGCCGAACCGCATCGACCCCGCCGGGCCCCCGCCGATGCGGGGCCGGTTCGCGCTGCGTACGACCGGGCGGCTCGCCCTGCCCGTACTCGTCGTCAGCCAGGACGGGCGGGTGCTGCACCGGCAGCGCCTGCTGCGTACTGCCGTACCGGGCCGGTCGCTGTACCTGGGCGCGGACTGGATCAGCCGGGCGTCCGCGCACGGCGGCCCGCTGGTCATCACGGCGTACTAGCCTTCGCCGCCGGTGGAAACGTCGTGTCCGATTTCCGCCAGCCCCGGCCTCGGGAGGGTGCCCATACTGGCCCCATGACGATCGAGGACAGCAGGTACGAAGCAGTGAGCAGCAGGGACGCGCGGTTCGACGGCGTGTTCTTCTTCGCCGTCTCCACCACCGGGATCTACTGCCGGCCCAGTTGCCCCGCGATCACCCCCAAGCGGCAGAACGTGAGGTTCTACCGGACCGCCGCGGCCGCCCAGGGCGCGGGTTTCCGGGCCTGCCGCCGCTGCCGCCCGGATGCCGTGCCGGGCTCCGCCGAGTGGAACGCCCGCGCCGACGTCGTGGGCCGTGCCATGCGGCTGATCGGTGACGGGATCGTGGACCGGGAGGGTGTCGCGGGCCTCGCCGGCAGACTGGGCTACAGCGCCCGCCAGGTCCAGCGGCAGCTGAACGCCGAACTCGGCGCGGGCCCCATCGCCCTGGCTCGGGCCCAGCGCGGCCACACCGCGCGCGTACTGCTGCAGACGACCACTCTGCAGGTGGCGGAGATCGCGTTCGCGGCGGGGTTCGCGAGCGTACGGCAGTTCAACGACACGATCCGCGAGATCTACGCTGCCACCCCCAGCGAACTCCGCTCCGCCCGCCCCGGACGCGGCTCGCGCTTCGGCCCGGTCGGCCCGGTCGGCTCGACGGGCGGCGGCGCCGCGGGGGTCCCGCTGCGGCTGGCCTATCGCGGCCCGTACGCGTCCGTGGAAGTCTTCGACTACCTTGCGGCTCGCACCATCACGGGCATCGAGGAGGTCGTCGGAGAGCGAGGCTCCCGCGTCTACCGGCGCACGCTCCGGCTGCCGGGCGGCCCCGGCGTCGCCGAGATGGACGAACAGCCGGGCTGGGGGTCCCCCCGGCCGAAGGCTGGGGGAGGCTGGTTGGAGTGCCGCCTGCACCTGGTCTGCCTGCGCGATCTGACCACGGCCACCCAGCGGATGCGCCGCCTCTTCGACCTGGACGCCGACCCGTGCGCGGTCGCCGAACGCCTCGGCACGGACCCGGCACTGGCCCCCCTGGTCGCGGCCCGCCCGGGCATGCGAGCGCCGGGCGCGGCCGATCCGCACGAGCTCGCGGTGCGGGCGGTGCTGGGCCGACGGGAGCTTGGCGACGCGTTGGTCGCGGCGTACGGGGAGCGGCTGACCGAGCCGAGCGGCGGGCTGACGCATCTCTTCCCGCGTGTGGAGGACTTGGCGGAGGCAGAGCCCGGCGAACTGCGTACGCTGAGCGCCGCGCTGGCGGACGGCTCGGTGGTGCTCGATCCGGGCGCGGACCGGGACGAGGCCGAACGGCAGTTGCTCGCGCTGCCGGGCATCGGACAAAGGACGGCGGGCTACATCCGGATGCGGGCCCTTGGCGATCCGGATGTGCTCCTGGCGGGGGAGGCGACGATGGGGGACACCGAAGCCTGGCGGCCATGGCGTTCGTACGCCATGCACCACCTGTGGGCTATGGCGTGCGATAGCTGACCCACTCGCCCGGCTCCGGAACAGGCAGCCCGAGCGCGCGTGCACGCTCCCGGTCCTGCGGCAGATGGCTGTGGGAGACGGAAGCGGGTGTGGCGGCGGGGAGTTGTGGCTGTCATGGGGTCGTGGCTGCCTCGATCGCCTCGACGACCGGTCCGGCGACGGCCGGCTGTGCGAGATATTTGGTGGCAGGGTGCACCCACACGCCGTCCGAGTCGATGCGCCTGCTGAGAGGCAGTACGGACCGGTCGTTGGGGCGTACGAACTTCTCCAGCAGCGGCCTTCCGGCGACGAGATCGTCCCGGTCCCAGAAGTTGAGCCACCTCTCGACCGAGCCGGGTACCTGCAACGGCTGCGGATGCACCTTGGGCTGCACTGCCCTGCGCATACCCAGCGGCGAACCGAGGGTGACGAGCAGCGGTACGCGTTCCCCGTGCGTGTGCAGGGTCTCCAGCGATACGACAGTGCCGAGGGAGTGCGCAACGACGATGGTGGGTCCGGCGGGGTCCAGAGCCTGCTCGACGCGGTGGCGGATCCGGGCGTCGAGGGTCAGGCCCTCCGCATCCGGCTCGCCGCGGCGCAGATAGCGGGCGACCTGACGCAGCTGGCCGACCATCAGCCCCGCGCTGGCCCAGCCGCCGAAGGTGCGCAGACCGGGCACCGACAGCAGGGTGTTGGCGGCGTTGAGCACCTGGCGGGCGGCCTCGCCCAGGCCCTGCGAGGCGCCCTCAGGGGCGAGTTGGGCGCGGGCGTGGCGGAGCATGCGGATCTCGTCGTCCGCCACCGGCTCGGCCAACCGCTCGTCGAGGGCCTCCAACAGCAACTCGCCGACCAGGTCGGCTTCGTCGTCCGTGTCCGACGACCCCTGCGCCTCGGCGACGCCGAACAGATCGCCGTAGTAAGCGAATCGCGTCTCCGCCGCCCAGCCCTGCACCAGATCGAGGACCCGCCGCGCATGGCCCGCGGCGCGGGCACCGTCGGCCAGTGCGCGCAGCCAGGAGTCGAGTTCGGCGGCTGCATCGCGTGGACCGCCGATGCCGTGTACGAAGACCAGACGCGGCTTCATCAATCCCCCCGAAAGCCCCGCCCGGGGGCTCCGGGCGAACCTCGACGGTATCAACTGCCTTGCTGGTGGCGGCGTGTGTCCAGCCAGATCGTCGTACTCAGGCGATGGACGCCGAGACGATGGCCGACACCGCGAGATTGCAGGACGCGGTCACCCACACCGCCGGGTGTGGCTCCGCCTCGACCAGCGTCGCCCCGAGCTTGCCCGGCGTAACCAGGTCCACCACCAGGAACGCCACCGCCATCATCACCAGACCCAGCAGACCGAACGCGGCAGTGGAGGCAAGACCCTTGCCGAAGTTGTCGTACGTCGTCCAGATCGACGTGAACACGATGCCGCCGATCCCCAGCAGCGCCGAGCTGAGCAACAGCGCGGCATTGCGGTTGCGGTCCTCCCATATCTGCTTGCCGAGCTTGCCGGGCGTCAGCAGGTCTATAAGGAGGATGCCGAGGATCAGGAGGACCACACCGAGGGCGCCGTACGCGCTCGCGCGGCCAAGTCCGTTGACGATGTCGCTCATGGGGGGCTGGTCTCCGTGTCTGAAAGTTGCTGCCGGTCAAGGGCGCGCAAAATGTACCGCACGGTTCCGGCCAGTGGATCAGGCCTCCCCCGTCCCCCGTACAACGGGCCGCAGAGTCGCTCACCTGGGAACGAAGGCGACCCGGAACATCTTGGGCCACCACTTGCCGGTGATCAGGAACTGACCGGTGCCGGGAATGGCCGCGATACCGTTCAGTACATCTGCTCGGGCAGCCTCCTGTGACGTGAGGAGGCCCGTGGCGTCTACCTCCCCCGTGACCGCTCCGGTGTTCGTATCAATGCGCATGATCCGGTCCGACGGCCAGACGTTGGCGTACACGACGTCGCCGATGCAGTCCAGCTCATTCAGCCGGCTCACCGGCTGCCCGTGGGCGGTGACGGTAACCTCCCCTGTTCTCACCAGCGTTCGGGGGTCGCGGAAAGTGAGCCGGGAGGAGCCGTCGCTCGTCACCAGCCGGTCGCGAAGCCGCTGGTGGCACAGGCCCCAGCCTTCGTCCCGGTAAGGGACCCGGCGCAACTCGGTCAGCGTCCTTGCGTCCCGTTCGACGGCCAGGCCGTTCTTCCAGGTGAGCTGCCACAAGGTCGCCCCCACGACGGTGATCCCCTCGCCGAACAGCGGCTCGGCCAACTCGGTGCGGACCGCCGGAAAACCGTCGAGGGGTCCAGCCTGGACCGAGGACTGTCCGACCACGCCCGTGCTCTCGTACAGCACGCCGCCGTCGGTCATCTCCAAGCCCTGGGTGAAGGCCGTCGGGTCATGGGGCAGGGTCTCGACGACCTCGGCCCGCAACTGCTCGATCCCTGCCGCAGCCCGCCCATCCGTGCCCCGGCCGAGCTCCCCGGCTGAGCCCCCCGTCTCACACGAGGTGACGAGCATTCCACCGACCAGGGCCACGACCACGACGGGGACCGCCATTGCACCACGCATGACCTCACGCCGCCGGTTCTACGATCGTGTCTTGGACGGCACCCGCGCCGCGTGCTGCTTGTCGGCCGGACCTCGACCGGGAACCACCGCCGCCAGCCGCGACGACACGAGCGCAGAGAACCGGGCTGTCGTGTCCTGCTTCGGCCGGTACGTGTACGCATAGGCGTGTGCGTCGCCCTCTCCTCGTGCCGGAGCGGCGTTCAAGACGGCACCCAGCACGGGGACATTGACGCGTTCGAGGATGCGCAGGGCGTCGATGACCTGGCTCCGGCTTGTCCGCCCGGCGCGCGCCACGAGCAGGTAGCCGTCGATGGCGGGTGCCATCGCTGTGGTGTCGGCGAAGGGAAGGACCGGAGCCGTGTCCACCACGACATGGTCGAACTGCCCGGCAAGGGTGCGCAGCAGGGAGGCGAAATAGGTGCTGCCGAGGAGCTGTGTCGGATTGGGAGGGACCCTGCCACTGGCGAGCACCGAGAACGTACCGGCCGACTGCAGTACCTCATGCAGTTCGGCCTGGCCCACCAGAGCTGTGGTGAGCCCGGCGTCCCTGACCAGGCCGAGGGCCGGAGCAATCGAAGGCCGGCGCAGGTCGCAGTCGATCAGACATACCTTTGCCCCTTCCTCGGCCAGGGTGGCGGCCAGGTTGACCGACACACTGCTTTTGCCCTCCCGCGGCAGCGGACTGGTGACGGCGATCACCTTCGGCCGCTGATCCACCTCCGCGAACTGCAGATTGACACGAAGCTTCCGGAAGCCCTCCGCACGCGGACTGTGCATGTCGTCGCGCAGGGAGACCGGTTGCCGTGCCGCTCGTGGGTCCTGCACGATGCTGGACAGCACCGGAGGCCCACCGGCACCTGCCAGGCACTCGGCGAGGGCTTTGGAATCACGCATGGACGTGTCCACCGTCTCCAGCGCGACACCCAGCCCCAGCCCGAGCAGCAGGCCCACCGCCAGACCCAGGGCAACATTGACGGGGGTGTTCGGGGACGAGGGCGCGGTCGGCACGGTGGCAGGGTGTGTCACGGTCAGCCGTACCGGGGACGGGAGGCTGCTCTCCTCGGGGCTCTCCAGCTTCCTGATCACGTAGGCAAAGCGGCGAGCGACCGCGTTGCTGATCCGGGCGGCTCGTGCCGCATGGGTGTCGGTGACGGTCAGGTGGACCAGAACCGTGTTGAGCGGCGCTTCGGCCTCGATCCGGTCAGCCAGCTGGGCAGACGTCATGTCGAGCCGGAGGTATTCCAGGACCGGTCCGGTCACCTCGGGGCTCTGGGCCACGCCGGCGTAGGACTGGACTCTGGCCTGGGCGAACGAGTTGCCCTGATTGAGCTGGGACGTGTCGGCGTCGGCCTGGAGGGACACGAACAGCGTGGTCGTCGCCCGGTACTCCGGAGTGACGAGGACACTCGCCAGGACGCCCGCCACTGTCCCCAGCACAGTCACGAGGGCGATGACCCGCCATCGACGGGAAAGGACTCGTAGGTAGTCGCGCAGATCCAACGTCATTCCCCAGTCGGAGCGGTTGAGTGGGCAGTCAGCCTAGGAGGCAGGCTGAGAGATTTAGGGCGCATGGCATGTGCACTCGACTTTTCGCACCCCAATGGAGTGCACCGGCGTCTCTCAGAGACGCTCAACTGTTTCCACGCGGCAGCGATTGCAGGCGTCAAATACGTAGTCGGCGACACGCTCCACCATTGCGTAGTCGAAGGAGTCGTGGTCGGTGGCAATGACCACGGCATCAGCTGCCGCGACCTGTTCCTCCGTGAGTTCGACGCACAGAATGTCCCCGGGCAGCTGACCAGGGTCGACATGCGGTTCCACGGCGAGGACGTGAGCGCCCATGTGCCGGAGTCCGAGGGCGACCGCGACGGAAGGGGACTCACGGATGTCGCCGGTGTTCCTCTTGTAGGCGAGCCCGAGGACCAGAACCTGGCTGCCGTTGACCGGCTTGCGCCGGGCGTTGAGCCCCCTGGCAACGCGCAGTACCACATGGTCGGGCATATGACTGTTGATGTCGTTGGCCAGTGCCACGAATCGGAAGTCGTGCCGCAGCTGCTGCTTGACCTGCCACGAGAGGTAGGAGGGGTCAATGGGCAGGCAATGTCCGCCCACGCCGGGCCCGGGCAGAAAGCGCATGAAGCCGAAAGGCTTGGTCGACGCCGCATCGATCACTTCCCAGATGTCGATGCCGAGCGGTTTGCAGAACATCGCGAGCTCGTTGACGAGGGCGATGTTGACATGGCGGAACGTGTTCTCCAACAGCTTGGTCAACTCGGCCGTGCGTGGTGAGCTGACCGGGACGGTACGGTCCACGATGTCGTCGTAGAAGAGTTCGACATGCCTCAGGGATTCGTCGTCCATGCCGGAGACCACCTTGGGGGTGTTCTCGAGCCGCCAGGTCGGGTTTCCCGGGTCGATTCTTTCCGGGCTGTATCCGAGGAAGAAGTCCTTGCCCGCCTGAAGTCCGCTGCCCGCCTCCAGAATCGGGCACACCACGTGCTCCGTCGTGCAGGGATACGTCGTCGACTCCAGGATCACCGTGGCGTTCGGCCGGAGGTACTGGGCGACTTCCTGCGCGGCGCTCTCCACGAAACTCAGGTCGGGGGCACCGTCCTTCAGGGGCGTGGGCACCGTGATGACGCAGACGTCGAAGCCCGCCGCATCCGCGTAATCGGTACTCAGGGCATAGCGGCCCGAGTTGAGGGCGGCCAGTAGGCGGGGCGACGTCACGTCCGCGGCGAACGATTCGCCGCCGGCAAGGCGCTTGACGCGCATCTCGTCCACATCGAGACCAACGACGTTGCGCCCGGCTTCCACCGCACGAACGGCGAGTGGAAGGCCCACATATCCCTGGCCGACCACCACCACCTTCTTTGTTGCCGTCGGCACGATCGGACTCCTCTCAGCTGGCCATGCAGAATGCTTCGCTGGGATATGCCCCACGCTCGCTCGACGCGGCTTGCTGTCCGTCTCCCGAGTGAACACTCGCCAGGCGAATGGGGGCATGTGGGTAGCCAAGAGGGGCGAATGGACTAATTGCGGGATTCAATTCATTCTTTTTGCGTCTTCCCTGGCTATCGTTGCCGTGCGTTGCCGGGCACTTGCCCCTGGCAACGCCCACCCGCAAACAGGGAGTGACGGCGTGATGGAACGTCCGAAATACCTGGTCACCGGAGGAGCCGGCTTCATCGGCTCCCATCTCGTCGATGCACTTCTGGCGCACGGTGAGCCGGTCGTTGCACTTGACGACCTCAGCACGGGAAGCCTGGCAAACCTGGTACGCGCGCGCGAGGCGGGCCACTTCCAGTTCGTCCACGGCTCCGTGCTGGACACATCGCTCGTCGACAAGTTGGTGAGTGAATGTGATGTCGTGGTGCATCTGGCGGCGGCCGTAGGTGTGAAACTCATCGTGGAACAGCCGCTGAATTCCTTCACCACCAACACCAAGGGCACCGAAGCGGTCCTCGGTTCCGCTCACCGCCACGGCCGAAGAGTAATTGTCGCCAGCACGTCGGAGATCTACGGCAAGAACTCGTCCGGACCGCTGAGCGAGACATCCGACCGCATCCTCGGCAGCACCTCCGTCCCACGGTGGTCCTACAGCACTGCCAAGGCGGTCGATGAGATCCTTGCCGAGCTCTACCGCCGGGAGTACGGACTGCAGTCCACCATCGTGCGGTTCTTCAACACCGTCGGCCCTCGGCAGAGTCCCGCGTACGGCATGGTCATCCCGAGATTCGCCCGTCAGGCAGTTCGCGGAGAGCCCCTCACCGTCTACGGCACAGGACAGCAGAGCCGCTGCTTTCTCCATGTAGCAGACGTGGTCGAAGCGCTCATGTTGCTGATCGACCTGCCGGACGCCGTAGGCCAGACCTTCAACATCGGGAGCGACGAGGAGATCAGCGTGCTGGATCTGGCGCGGCGGATCATCACGTGCGCCAAGAGCAGCTCGCCGGTACACCGTGTCTCGTACAGCGAGGTCTACGGACCGGAGTTCGAGGACATGGAGCGCCGGGTTCCCGACACCACGAAACTCAGGAACTTCACCGGCTGGAAGCCGCAACGGAACCTCGACGACGTTTTGGACGACGCGGTCGAAGACGCCCGGAGCGACGTGCGGAGGCAGGCACTCGGGGCTGCCGCCGACGGCTCGGCGAAGGGAGGAACAGGCGACCCCAAGGGCCGCACGGCGCTGGTGGGCCCATGTCCGGTCTGAGCCCTTGGCTGGTGTCGGCAGGCGCGGGTGTGGGGGCACTCTTCATCGCCGCCCTGCTGACCGAGCCCCTGCGACGCCTGGCCCTGCGGCGCGGTTACACCGACCAGCCGAGCGCACGCAAAGCCCATGTACATCCCACTCCCTATCTCGGCGGCATCGCGGTCGCGATCGCCACCGTTGTCGCGGCGTGGGTGGCGACAGTCGCTGTGAAGGGGACCGACGTCACAGTCGTCGTCCTGCTCGCAAGCGCCTCGCTCATCGCCGTGCTGGGCCTCGGCGACGACCTGCGTCCGCTCAGCATTCGCCTGCGTCTGTGTGTCGAGGCCGCGGCAGCCTTGGTGGTGGTGCTGTGGTGCGGCCATCCCGTGCTCTTCGGTTCATGGTTCGACGTGGTGATCGCGGTCGCCTGGATCCTCTTCACCACCAACGCGTTCAACCTGCTCGACAACATGGACGGGGTGGTGTCCACCGTGACCGCCGTCACCGCGGGATTCCTGTGCTGTGCCGCCCTCTCCATCGGGCTGGTCGGCATTGCCGCGGTCATGGCTGCCGTCGCCGGAGCCAGCGCGGGCTTCCTGTTCCACAACTGGCATCCTGCGCGGATCTTTCTCGGTGACGCGGGCTCGCTCTTCGTGGGCTTTGTGGTGTCCTCGGCCGCGGTAGTCCTGCACAAGGACACCGCCGCCCTTTACGAGTACACCAGTCTGTTGCTCATCACGCTGGTCGTCACCGCGGACACCGGACTGGTCATGGTCGCCCGCCGCAGGGAGGGCAGACCTCTGCTGCAGGGCGGCAGGGATCACATCGCCCACCGGCTGCGGAGCCTCGGGCTGACCGTCCGCCAGGTGACCGTTGTCATCGGCGGTTTCGCGGCCATGTCGTGCCTGACAGCGGTGCTCGTCATGTTCAGGGTGTTCCCGCAGAGCGCCGCGCTGGCCGCGGTCGTCGTGGTGACCGCGGTGACTGCGGTGGCGTGGGGACTGCTGCTGAGAGTCCCCGTGTACACGTAAGAGAGAGAGGACAGAGTTGAGGGGAGCCCCGACGCGTCGCCGGGGCTCCCCTCAGAGCCGTGGTCAGCCCACTTCGACCGGGAGGGACTCGGCAGCTGCCGGCGCCTCGTACTCGGGCAGGGTACGGAACCAGCGCACGGTCTCGGCCAGCCCCTGCTCCAGGGGCACTTGGGCGACATCCGGGAAGAGTTCGCGCAGGACGCCGCCCGAGGCCTGGGAGTGGCGGACGTCTCCCGGCCTCGCCGCCTCGTGCCGGATGTCGGCGGGTGACCCGATGATGTCCGCAAGCTGCCGGGTGAGGTCGATGACGGGCACCCGCGTACCGAAGGCCAGGTTGACCGGACCAGGGCACGTGACCTTGCGCAGGACAGCGTCGGCCAGCACCCTGACGACGGTTCCGATGTAGGTGAAGTCCCGCGTCTGCAGTCCGTCGCCGAAGATTCTCACGGGCGTGCCGCGCAGCAGGGCATCGATGACGGCCGGTACCACGGCGGCATAGGCGTGCCCGGCCGACTGCAACGGCCCGTAGACGTTGAAGAACCGGAACGCCAGGACCGGGAGGCCGAACGAGGCACCGTAGGCGAGGACGTACGACTCGGTGGCGAGCTTGCTTGCGGCGTAGGGGCTCATGGGCCGGGTGGGCAGCTCCTCGTGTTTGGGCAGCACGGGGACGGCTCCGTAGACCGAGGAGGACGAGGCGGCGACCACGGGGACGTGATGGCGTCGGCATGCCTCGAGGACATACACCGTCCCGGTCGCGTTGACGCGGTGACTGGCGACGGGGTCCGCCAGAGACCGGGGTACGGACGGGCGGGCCGCGAGGTGGACGACAGCATCCACTCCCGACACGACGCCGTCGAGGAGCTCGGGGTCGAGAATGCTGCCCTCGATCAGCTCCGTGTCGACTCCCGCCAGGTTGGCTGCGGAACCTGTGCTCAGATCATCCAGAGCGATGACCTTGCCCACGGTCGGACGGGATGCCAGCTCTCGGCAAAGGTTGGCACCGATGAAGCCGGCACCTCCGGTGACTAGGACGTTCAACAGTGCTCACCTTTCGAACGGGATTCGGTCCACCAGCCGCGGGCGACGGCGATGGAGGTGTAGAGAGCCTCCGTGTCGGCCACCAGACGTTCCGCGCCGAAGTGCTGGGTGGTGAACGTACGGGCTTGTGCCCCCATCGCTTGGCGCAGTTTCCCGTCGCACAGAAGAGTCACCGTGTGGCGAGCGAGCTCACCTGACGACGGTCCTGCCAGGAGCCCCGTCGTTCCGTCTTGTACGACCTCCGCGACGCTGCCGACATCGGTGGCCACCGCAGGCAGCCCCGCCAGGCCGGCCTCGATCAGACTGACGGGCATGCCTTCGTTGTCCGAGGTCAGCAATACCAGGTCGGCCGCCGCGTAGACGGTCTCCACATCAGCGCGCCAGCCCAGCAGGTGGAGCGAGTCACCGAGATCGGCGACTGCCTCCGGATCCGGCTGGAAGTCGCCCGATCCACACACCACGAAGTGCGCTGCGGGCACGGTGCGGCGCACTTCGCGGGCCACGGCGAGAAAGCGGTCGGGGCGTTTGATTCCGGTAATCCGACCGACATAGGCGACTACGGGGCAGCCCTGCGGGAGTCCGAGCTGCCGCCGGGCTTCGGCTGGCTCTGGTGCGGTTGCAAGCCTGGTGCCGGGCGGCGTGACCGTGTATTGGCTCGCCTTTCCGATGCCGGCGGCGACGAGGTCGTCCCGCACCCGGCTGCCCACGGCAACCAACCGATCAGTGAGGGCTGCCAGCCTGCGCTCGGTCTGCACCAGGACCCGAGTCTTCGCCGGAGAGAAATAACCATGCAGGAGATGGCCGTGGAAGGTGTGCACCCTTGAGGGGACACGCGCCAGCACGGCGGCTGCCCGCCCGAGTGCGCCCGCTTTCGCTGTGTGCGTGTGGACGATATGGGGCCTGAACCGGCGCATGGCTGCCGCCAGTTCGAGCAGGCTGCGCACATCGTCCGTGGGCCGCACGGACCGTCCCAGTCGCTCGAGCCGATGGACCGGCAGGTCGGGTGCCCGCTGGTCCAGATAGTCCGCCTCATTCGGACCCACATGTCCGGTGATCAGGTGATGGTCGAATCGCTCGGGATTCATCCCCCGCATGATGGCCGACATCTGGACGGCCGGACCCCCGATATTCATTCTGGCAATGACGCTCAGCACGCGTAGGCGTGGAATGCCGGAACCCGGGGTTCGGTACGTGGCGGTCGACATGCGCAGATATTAGGCCGAGCACACTCCAGGATCTGTCAAGGGCGCGACGTGTGTATCCGCTGCTTTGGGCAACCGTCGCAAAATCAACCCGAGAGGTCATGGATGGATCGCCGAGAGGCCGGTATTCGCTCGATACTCTCGTAGCGCGGGAAAGTGCAGTTCCGGCAAGCGGGTGATTCTCCAGCTGACTCACCGTTGGTCGCACCTGGATTGCTCCGTCCGCGGGCGTGCTCGAATCTAGGATCACGAGGAATTCCCCAGACCGGATTCGAGAGGCCCAGGATGGATCAGACCGGTCATCAAGTCCGCACCGTAAACAATGCGTTGAGGAAAAAATGCCTGGCGACGCACGGACAGCCACGGTCGGGAAGGGCATCGCGTTGACCGGAACGAGGGTCTGCGAGGTGATCAAGACGCTTGACATCGGCGGAGCCGAGGTGCTCCTGGTCGAGCGCCTTCGTCAGACACCGCGGGCTGGGCTGGCATACAGCGTGGTCTTCATGCAAGCGGCGACCGACGAACTGGTGGACGTTCTCCGGGGCGCCGGAGTGACGGTCGTTGACCTGCGCAACTGCCCGCGGTGGCTTCGCTATGCCAGGCTGGTCCGCGCGGTCCGGCGTCTTGCACCCGACGTGGTCAATGTGCACTCGCCCTCGCTCGCCGCGGTACTGCGGCCCTTCGTCCGCCTCATGCGGCCCAGGCCTTCGCTGATCTCGACAGTCCATCAGGAGCACGCCACTCGATTGGCCATGCTGCTGGACCGTCCTACCCGAGGTCTCGAGGACCTGATGGTGGCGGTCTCGCCACAGGTCGCCAGGTCGCGAAATGTGCGCGGCGCCCGCCGCGTCTGTACGCGGGTCCACGGCGTTGACGTTGGCAAGCAGCGTTACTGGGCCGAGCGGGCGGGCCAGGTACGGCAGGAGTTCTCAATCCCCACGGACGCCTTCGTTCTCGCCTGTGTGGCCAATCTGAGGCCTGTCAAGAACCATCTCCTGCTGATCGACGCGGCTTCTCGGGTACTCGCCAGCCGACCTGACGCGCTGTTCGCACTCGCCGGGGACGGTCCCCTGCGGGGGCAGGTCCTGGCCGAGATCGACAGGCGAGGACTTCGCAGCCGGGTCCGCTTCCTGGGCCGGGTACCCCAGGCCAATCGCCTGGTGGCGGCTGCGGACGTCCTGCTCCTCAGCTCGCACAGCGAGGGGATGCCGGTCGTGGTCATGGAGGCGATTGCGGCCGGCGTACCGGTGGTGTCCACTGCAGTCGGAGGCATCCCCGAGCTGATCCACAACAACCGCAACGGAATCCTCACCCGGCCGGGTTCGCCGGAAGCCCTCGCCGACGGCATCCTGCAGGCCATGCGTCCCGAGGTCTATCCGGTCCTCGCCGCTGGGGCACTCGCAGATGCCGCCAAGGTGGATATCTCGGGGACCGCCGACTGGTTCCACGAGCTCTACGCGAATCTGACGACGGATGCGCGCCGCGGCTGATCTGCCCTCACACGTCGCACGCAGGCGGGGCGGAGCGTCTACGCCGTCGGGGTGTACCGGCGCCCGTGGGCGGCTCGCCGGGCATGCCACCACGTTGCGCCGTGTCAATCTGGCGAGCGAACCACTACCGACCCGGAGACCTCAGATGCAAGGCACAGCGGGGATGGTGTCAACCGGTCGGCACGGGCAAGGGCCGTGCAGCCTGAGGGACTTGACGAACGATCTGCTCGGTCCACTCGTCGAACTGGAACGACGCGTGCACCAGGCGAGCGCCCATTACGACGACGCGCCCTGGGATCTCGAAGCTTTCACCCGCCCGCTGCCCGGCAAGAAGGAACTGAGCCTCGTTGCCGTGGCATCGGGAAAGCCGGTCGGTTTCCTCGTCGCCTCCAGCCGGCCGGACGGGGTACACGTACACCGCGTGGCCGTGGATCCCGACCACTGGAGCACCGGGATCGCCTCCTGGATGCTCGCCCGGTTGTTCGCTCAGTCGTCGGGAGTGGTAACGATCAACTGCGACCGGCGAAACCAGCGGGCCCTCGCGATCTACACCCGCGCGGGTTTCCGAGTCAGCGAAACCACACCGGCCGGTAAGTTGCTGCTCTCCACCGACGCGCTGGCCCCCGTCGAGACGCTGCGCATGTGGTACGTCTTCACTACTTCGGGCATGCGAAGCGGTCACGCCGCGCACGTCCCGGGCCTCGTCGATGCCCTGTCACGTATCAGCCGGACGACCGCCGTACGGTACGGCGACCCCGTGGACCTGCCACCGCTGCGGCTGAACCTCAGCTGGGCACGCGCCTTCGCCCGCCTCGTGGCACGGGCACGGCGGGAGGGGGTCGATGTCATCTTCGTTCGTATCCACTGGAAGTTGGCGGCTCTGCTGTGGCTGGCCGGGCGGCTCGGGGGTGGATGGCGCGTGGCGTTGTGGTCGTCGGGCGGCGTCGGCTTCCTCCCGGGATCCCGCCTCGGCGTGCGCAAGCGCGCAGGGCGCCTCATCCATGCCTTCGTGCTGCGCCGGGCGGTCGACGCGGTCGTCACCGGCCCGCCGCGCCTCCTCGACCAGTACGCCGACCGCTACGGTATCGACCAGGACCGGATCCTGCTCGCCAGCAACGACGTCAATGTCGAAGCGTGGCGAACCCAAGCCGTCTCCGAGCCCGAGCTGGCTTCGCAGCCGGTCGTCCAGCGATGGCTCTCGTCCCCCCACCGGTTCATCTACGTGCACGGCCTCGACCCGATCCGCGGCGCGGACCGCCTGCCGGATCTGCTGGCGGAAATCCGCAAGGAGCTGGCCGACGCGGAATTGCTGGTCCTGGGAGACGGTCCGCTGAGTCCGCTGCTCGCCACCGAGCCTCTGCTGATGGCCGGTCGGGTACCGAACGACGTCGCCGCATGGGCGATGGCGCAATCACACTGTCTGGTCGTCCCCTCCCGTCAAGAGGGTTTCCCTCGTGTCCTGCTCGAGGCCATGGCGCTCGGGGTTCCCTGTGTGTCATTCGACGTCGGCGGATGTTCGGACATCATGGGCGAGTTGCGTGACAGCTACGTCGCACCTGACGGCGACCTCGTGCGGATGGCCGCACTGGCGGTAGCGGCCGTGCGTCTGCCGGTCGCCGGAGCGGCGCGATCCGAACTCGTAGAGCGGGCCGCGGTCTTCGACACAGAGCCCGTCGCCGCGGCTCTTGGCGCAACGCTCCGCTGCCTCGGGGCCCAGGGCTCCGGTTCGGCTGCCTGGCTGTCGCGGTCGCTGTGGCGGCCGGCGTTTCCCGGGAGGAAGAGCTGATGTTCTGCAGCAATCCAATGTTCGAGCGCAGCCTGTTCGTGGGGGCTCATCTCGACGACATCGAGCTCGCGGCCGGCGGCACTGCTGCCAGGCTGGTACAGACTGGGGCGCAGGTGCGCTTCCTCGTGATGAGCTCCTCGGAGTACACGAGCTACAGCGGAAGCCACTTCCGGGATGCCGACGTCGCGAAGGAAGAAGGTTACGAAGCAGCCGCGACGCTCGGGGTCAAGGAACTCGAGATCCTGCAATTCCCCGCGAAGGACGTGGAGAACCACTCGACCGTGGTGGAGGCGATCAACGAGATCATCGATGACTTCCGCCCGACGATGGTATTCACCCATTGGCCGTTCGACACTCACCGGTCCCACGCGAACACCGCTCTCGCCACCATCGCGGCGAGCAGGTACTACAACTCGGTGCTCATGTATGAACCGATCACACCGTCCGGACGCAGTTACGTAGGTTTCCGTCCTCAGCTCTACGTGAGCATCGACGACACCATCGAGCAGAAGCTGCAGGCACTGCGCTGCCACCGGTCGGAGCTCGAAAAGTATGGCGAGCAGTGGATCGAGGGCGTTGAGGCCCGGTCGCGTTACCGGGGTTACGAGATGCGCGCCCGGTACGGCGAGGCGTACGAGGTGTCCCGGCTGGAAGCGGTGCTCTCGTGAACGCCACATCGTGCCCGTCCCGATTTCGGGTACTCATGGTGTGCACCGGCAATCTCTATCGGTCGCCCCTCGCCGAATGCCTGCTGAGAGAGCGGCTGGCCGCGGCGCGGGAGACGATCCACGTGAGCAGCGCGGGCACAGAGGCCGTGCCGGGCACGCCGATGGCGGCGACGGCTGCTTCCCTTCTCGCCGAATGGGGCGGGGACCCGTCCGGGATGGTCGCCCGCCGACTGACAGCCGCGCTGGTCGGGAGCTCGGATCTGGTGCTGGGGGCCGCGACGGAGCATCGCGAGGCGGCCGTACGGCTGTCCCCGGTGCGGGCGCTGTCCCGGGCCTTCAGTCTGCGCGAATTCGCTCGGCTGGTGAGGGCCGAGGACGCCGCCGGTGTGGTGGATCCGGCTGCCAGGTTCGTCGCGCTCGTCGAGGGTGCGGCAGCTCGGCGCGGTTCCGCCCCCGCGGACGCGGCTGATGACGACGTGTCCGATCCGCTCGGTGCGAGTCCGGCGGAGGCACGGGAGTGCATGAAGCGGATCGCGGAGTCGGTGGAACGGATCGCCACCGCGGTGTTGTCCGACAATCGGGCACAATCACGCGTTGCTGAATCAGGGTGATGCATGACAGACACAGGCTCGGAGGTCGAGGGCTGAGCGGAGGGGCATGTGTCAATGGGGCCTGGTATATGCGTATGTATCCGGGGTGCTGAAGGTGTGTCAAAGCACGTGTAGTGGCCGGCGGAAGCCGATCGTCGTCGATCAGGAGTACGCCGAGCTGCGCCTCAGGCGTCCGGCGCTCGTCGAGGTACTGTGAACGAGTCGCAGCGGCAGGTGAGCGGAGTCCCGTCATCGCCCGCGAACCAGCCCACGTCCCCAAGGGACTTCACGAAGCGCGACCGCTGCACGCCGGACGGAAAGCGCCGGCCCTGGCAACGCCATCTGAGGACCTTCGGCTCACTCACCGCCGCGGGCCAGGTGGAGGCTGCGCTCTCGTTCGCCACCACCGCCGCGCTGGTCCGGCTGGTCGGCGTCACGGACGCGGGTCAAGTGTTCTTCGTCCAGTCCGTGGCAGCAGTCTGGTTCCTGCTGTGGGATCCGCGCTTCGAGGAGGCACAGCAGCGGTTCGTCCCGGCCGAGCGGCTGCGCGGCCCCGGCCGCGCGACCCGGCTGTACCACCGGCTTCTGCGGCTGGACATCGCGGTGGGACTGCTGGCCACCTTCGTGGGCGTTGTGGTGGCGGTGGTCGCCGCTGTCATCGGATGGATCCCCACCGAACTGCTCACGCTGCTCGTGCCCGCCGTGCTGGGCGCGGGCGTGGCCACTCCTTCGGGCAGCGCCTCGGCCGGCTTCGCTCTCGCCGACGAGCTGTCCCGGCTCGGCGCGTTCCGTGTGGTACTCGCCGTCTTCGGCTGTCTGGTGACGCTGACGGCTCTGCTGACCGCTGGCCCGGTCGGCTACTTGGCCGCAACCGTGGTCACGGGGCTGGTGTCCACGGTCGTGCTCACCGCCGGTGCCTGCCGATGGCTGCGCGCAGCATACGGTCCGCCGGTCGCCGACCCCATGGCGACGCCGCCGGGCCTGGTGCCCTTCCTGGTGAAGACCTCGGTAACCGGATCGGTCTCGGTGGGCTCGGAGAGCGGCGTCTCACTGCTCGCCGGACTTCTCGGCGGGCCCGCGCTGGTGACGTACCTGAAGGTGGCCACCTCGATGGCCCGCTTCTTCGTGAGCTTCGTCAGCCCGGTGGCGGCACAGCTCTATCCGCGACTGGCCCATGCCGGAGCACATGGGCGCCGTACCGCCGTGATGAGCGACGCCCTGCGCTCCAGCGCGCTGACCGGAGCGATCGGAGCGCTCGCCGTGCTGGTTGCGGCGCCTCTCACCGGTCTGCTCCTGGGCCTGGTGTACGGCGCCGAGTACATGCTGCTGTCGACGGCTGCGGTCGTGTTTCTGGCCGGCGCCGCGCTGCGCGGCACGGTGATCTGGGGCAAGGTGCTGCCCACGGCTCTGGGGTTTCCCGGCGTCCGGCTGGCCTTCGTGGCCGCCGAGGGCGTCTGCCAAGTGGGAATGATCGTCACCGTGACTCAGCTCTGGGCAGGCCCGGCGCGCATGACGTTGGCCTTTGCGTGGGGCTCCCTGTGCCTGCTGGCGCTGAGCACGGCCTGCTGGTTTCTTGTGCTGCGGGTCCTCGTCGCAACCATGCCCCACGTGAGCGTGCCGACGGCGCAGGTCCACAAACCGATTGGGTGAAGAGCGGCAGCGTCGGCATCGACCCGGCGTACAGCGTCATGTCCGTGCATGCTGGCGACTATTTTCTGCCGACGGTGGTCGACGCTGAAGGTGATGGGAAAGTGGCGTCGGAACTGTGGACTTTCCCCGTCCAAGGCCTGGGATCCGGCACGTCGAGGCCGCGACCGCCAGACCGAGAACCCCCCAGCCTGCGCAGGGAAAGGCGCCAGTGGTGTTGAACCATACGACCGTCGCGACAAGAACCGCGCGTGTTACCAGGTCGCGGGGACGCCACGTGTGCCACAGCAGCATGAGGAACATGCCCGATCCGATGATGCCCAGGTAGACAGCGATATCCAGGTACACGTTGTGCAGGCCTTCTAGATGCGTATACCGGTACGTGTCCATGAGTGCCGTGGGGTCCACCTGTGACCAACCACCGCCCACCATCTGGTTCGTCGCCTCGAAGGCACCCCAGAAGGAATCAGCCTGCAGCTTGTGGATCTGGACAGTCAGCTGCATGTCCGGGCGGACCACCGGGATGAGCAGAAAAGCAGCTGCCACCGCACAGGCGAAGACCAGAAGATTGACGCCTCGCCGTGCACCCAAATTCTGCACTCGCTTGCTCCGGCCAAGAGCAAGCACGGCCAGCCCGGCCAAAGCGCCCACTGAGGCCCCAATTCCTCGTGCCCCGAACAGCCCGACCAGGCCACTCGCGACGAACAGCGTCCTGGCGATCTTGTTCGACTCCGCCGCACCGATAATCACCAATACGGCGGCTACCAATCCCACCTCGTTGGAACCACCGGGCAATCCGTACCAGCGGTCGACGGTGTTGCCGAAGAGGGGCACTGTGGCCAGTGCTCCGAGCAATCCCCAACGGGCCGAGCGCCACAGGTCGAACTCTCGGGGCAATGACAGGCTCACCACAGCCCCCGCGATGACCGGCTCCATAACTCGAAGGAAACTCAGCGTATTCTCGAGACCATGCCCCGTGGCACTTCGTGCCACTCCGAAGAGGAGAAACGCGGTCAAGACCTTCAACACAGGTGCACGAGGCGCAGACGTGCACCGAAGCAGTGCGGCAAAACAGACCACCACGAGCGCCGCATCCCCGTAGTGGAACGTGCCTCCCCACAGCTCGCCCAACTCTGGCCACGCAGTCGGATGGATCACAGAGACAATCGTCGTGACCAGGACGATCAGTCCAGGCCCAGCAGTGATGACGAAGAGCGCTGCTCCTGTGAGGAGGAGGATCACGAGAGCATGGCCGGGGCTGGCAGCAGCCAGCGCGGTAAGAGGTACCGAAGCCATTACACCGGCGATGGTCAGGGGAGTCTTCCAAGACGGGATCGGCATCAATTGGTTGCCTCCGCGGTGCGAAATGACCGCATCGTGGGCCGTCTGGTGTCAGTGGCTAGTAGATCGGCCGACAGTTTCCATCCCCCGCTGACGGGTTCGTGGACACCGCCTCAATACTCGTGCAGTTTGAGCCCACGTCACGGCAGTCAGCCCCGCTTACCGGTCGCGTGGTCGGGCACCTCATCCCCCAACCGGCCGCAGTAGTGCCAGGTATGTCGGGGAGAGAAGGTTGGGCCAGCGGTGCACGGCGGAGCGAATAAGTTCCACCCTGGAGCCGACAAGTGCTCGCTCGTCCGCCACCTTCCAACCATTCTTGTGGCTGACCTCGCCGACAAAGGTGCGCGCTTCGTCCAGCGAGAAGAACCAGCGGTGCCGGTCGTTCGGCCGTTGGATGGGAAGCCCGTACTTTCCCGAGATGGGCTTGCCGCGCAGGTGTCGTACGCGGATACGCACTTCGTAGCAATTGGGGAGGGTGATAACGATGTGCTCCCGTGCAACTCTGCAGAGCTCCGAGAAGGCGTGGTGAATGTCATCCGTGTGTTCCAGAACATCGAGGGCGGTGATGACGTCAACGGACTTGTCCTCAAATGGGAGCCGCCTACCGAGATCGGCGACCACCTCAGCCTGAGGGTCTACGTCCACGCCGATGTAACGCGCCTCGTACCCTTCGAGCGCCAGTGCCTTCTCGAGATCTCGTGTCCTGCAGCCGATGTCGACCACGGTCCCACGCCAGATGGACGGGTACGCCCGGACAACACCGCTCACCTTCGGCGCAACCGCCTCGCGGTCGAGCACCATGACGTCCATGTTCAGTCCGCCTTCGCAAGAATTACTGAGTGTCCACTCGTCCATGACGAGGCGACTTCGGCACGCTTGTCGGCGCTCACTGGGCGCACATCGCCAACGTCAGAGTTTCAAAGCCGAATTCCTCATCCATATGTATCGTTTGGGAAAGTTCGTGCAGTGGAGACACGCCGCGCCAGTCTGGGTATGTGCCGGTGTCAGCGGCAGCGGTTCGGCGGGTCCTTCACTCCGCCGTACAGGTTGTCCGCCATCGGGGTGCACACGCCGCCGGCAGCGGCTCGTCAGTGCGGTAGTCGTGCTTCGCCATGCAACGCTGATTTGCCGACCCGGAACGGCCAGCGCACCTGTGGTCTGCGTAACCGGCCAGCACTCGCTCTGTGCGAACGAGTGGGTTTCGCATCACCGGCCCCGCGCCGGACGGCAGTGCTGCCCTCGTGACCGACGCCGCTCCCTGTCCGCGGGTGTTCCCCGAGAGGAAGACGTGATGCTCTGCAGCAATCCGATTATCGCTGCTACGAGATGCCTCCCCCGGTACGGGGAGGCGTTTGAGGTGTCACGGCTGGAAGGAGTAGTCGCGTGAGGGTCACGATTCACCAGCCCGAACACCTGCCCTGGCTCGGCCTCCTGTCCAAGGTCGCCGCGTCAGAGCTGTGGATCGTTCTCGACTCGGTACCGTACCGGAAGAACTACTTCCAGAATCGCAACCGGGTCCTCGTGAACGGCCGCCCCACCTGGCTGACAGTCCCCGTGAACGCCCCCTTCGGGACCCGGATCCGGGATGTGCGGGTTGGTGACGTGCCCTCCTGGCGCCGGCGCTATCGGGGACGCCTGACACAGGCGGTGTCGGGAAGCCGGAGCGCCGACCGGATCGACCCTGTGCTGTCGGCGATCGATTCGGCCGATCCCGGCAGTTCTCTGGATGCCCTCAACCTCGACATCGCGGACTGGCTGCTGTCGCAGTTCGACGTGAAGGTGCCGACGGTCCGTTCCTCCGAGCTCGACGTCACCGGCGCCAAGGGTGAACTGATCGTCAATCTGTGCAGGGCAGTGGGCGCCGACGAGTACCTCGCGGGCCCTTCCGGACGTGACTACCTGGACCTGGACGCCTTTGCCGAGCAGGGGATCGCGGTGCGGTTCTTCGACTACGAGCACCCGGCCTACGACCAGGGCGCCGATCCCTTCGTACCCTGCCTCTCAGCCATCGACGCCTGGTCTCGCCTCGCCCCCGCCGAGCTTCCGCCTCTGTTGTCCACCTACCGGCTCAGTGCCTCATGACCACCCACCAGGCGCCCGCAGCCGCTGTCACGAACCCGTCCCAGCTCACGGTCGTGACCGTTTCGGGCCATCGGCAGGCCGACGTCGACGACTCCGCGGACTTCCGCACCTGGACGGCGCTGGCAGACCGTCTCGGTCGCACCCGGTGCGTCTGGGCAGGGCCTCAACTGGAGTGCCGACGGGGAGCGATGGACGTCCTCCGGCGGCCGCGCCGCACCGGTCCGCGATCACTGCTCTGGGCGGTCGGCTCGGTGCGCATCGGCGTGCGCCTCGCGCGGTCCGCCGTGCGTAAGGGCGAGGTCGTTGTTGTCAACGGCGCGGAACCATGGGGGTGGCTGTCCGCGTGGGTCATTGCCCGCCTGGTCCGGCGCCCATGGCTTATGGACATCCACGGGGACCTGCTCGCACTTCCGGTCGCCTCGCTGGGCCGCTGGCGCCGCGCGGTACTGCGGCGCGCCGTCTTCTTCTTCGCCCGACGAGCCACCGCGTGCAGAGTGGTCGCCCAGTCGATGCTTGATGCGCTGGACAGGCACGGAGTTTCTTCGGTCCTGGTCCCGCCGCGATTGATGCCGGTCTGGGAGCAACCGCTCGAGCGCGCCCGGCCGCCGCTGGCCGCCGAGTCACCCCACCTTCTGACGGTTGGTCGGCTCGTGTCGTCGAAGGGCTACGACCTGCTGCTAGCAGCCATGGCCGAGCTCGTCCCAACGCTGCCCGCGCTTCGGCTGCGCATCGTGGGAGACGGGCCGCTGCGGGCCGGTCTCGCCGACCAGGCCGACCGGCTGGGGCTGGCGGACCATGTGGAGTTCCTCGGCGCAGCGGGCGTGGACGAGGTCCGATCGGAGTTGTCCTGCGCCGATCTCTTCGTCATCTCCTCGAGGGACGAAGGACTGCCCAGGACTCTGCTGGAGGCCACAGCAGCAGGAGTGCCAGTCGTCGCCACCTCGGTCGGCGGGATTCCGACAGCGGCGGCGGACTGGGACAGCGTGACCGTGGTGGCGCCCGATGCCGCATCGATCGCCGCAGGGGTACGTCAAGTGCTGGCATCCCCGCCCAGCGCCGAACAGCTGGCTTCGGTACGCCGGTTCGTCCTTGCGGCCTACGGCTTCGACACCAACATTGACGCCCTGGCCGACCTCTTTCGGAGAGTTGGTGCGCAGTGACTCCGGCCCCCGACCACCTGCGAAGGGACAGGATCGGGTGTACTCGGAAGTCCCGGACGCCCAGGAGATTGCCCCGGCCGGGTTTGGCCGCTCCAACGTCCAGATTCCGACTCGGAGTCACATCGCACCCGTGAGCCGCGCCCGTATCGTGGCATGCCGGTGGTCGAGCGCCACTTGGTACCAATCATCGACTCGCTTTGCGATCAGAGGCCAGTCCAGCACCGCGGACGCACGCAGACCGAGTTCGCTCATTCTGTTCCGGACGCATTCGTCGTCGAGCACGCCTCCCAGCACCCGTACCAAATCGGGTTTCGATTCAGACCGGAAGACCCGGCAGGCCTCACGGTCGGTGACCACCGGATCGAGCAAGGTTTCCGACGACACGACGACGGGCGTGCCCAGGGCCAGCGCCTCCAGTGCCGCCGTGGGTACGCCCTCGCCCTTTCCGGGGAGTCGGCGCGAAGCCATAACGAACACCTCGGCCCGGCGGAGCAGTTGGTAGACCTCCTGCCGGGACAGCGGACCGGCCAGTTCCACTCCCGGGCCTTGCCCCGCGAGTCTGCTCAGCCGGTCCCGCTCCGGGCCGTCGCCCGCAATCACCAGGCGCAGCCCTGGCCTGCTGCGGGCCAGTTCGTGGAAGGCATCGATGAGCAGGCTGTGGTTCTTCACCGGGTCCAGTGCACCGACGCTGACGATCAAGCCGCATTCACGATCGCGGGCATCAGGGGCGGACGGCATACGGGACAGCTCAAGGCCACTGGACATGGTGAGGATGCGTCGTTCACTCACCCCGCGCGCCACGAGGTCGGCCGCGGTACCCGACCCCAGTGCGATGAAGGCGTCCACGTGCCGGAACGCAGATCGGGCCAGTCGCTGTCGTCGATCGGCGAGTCTCCCGTGGACGGTCAGGAGCAGCGGGATGCCGAGACGTCGGCACACGGGACCCAGCCACGTGGCCTCGACATGGTCACCGTGCAGATGCAGTACGTCCACGTCGTGTGAATGCGTACCCAGGCACAGATGCCGGAGCGTCGCGGCGGCCTGCGCCGCGAACGCGGCCCTGTCGGACAGCGGGGCCAGCACCCGTGACCGGGCGGCTGGGCGCAGGGACAATTGTGTGGCCCCGGTCGGCACCGCCGTTCCGTGCCGGAAGACCATGGTGATCCGGTGCCCGAGGCCCACCTGTTCGCGCGTCAGGCATTCGACATGGCGTTCCAGTCCACCCGGCATGGGGGGGACTCGGTAGCTCAGCCGCAGAATGTGCATCGCAGTGTCTGCTCCATCCCATGTTCCATCTCAACTGCGGGCCCGCACGGGTGCCGTCGGCGGCCGCCGCGGCGTGGAAGGTTGACCGAACATCAGCGCCGCATCGCGACACATTGCGCCGCCCGCGGTCAGCCCCGCTGTGTCTCAGAAAAGTACGAGCCGCGCCACGTGCGCGTCACCGCGTGATGAACCACGAGATCTTGGCAGCTCGTCCGTGACCGGTCGCCGCGGACAGGCCGTGATGCGGGGCCGTCCTCCTCCGCGTCACCATGCACCCGCAAGGCGCGCCTCTACCTCCTGTCGGCGTTGGCGGCTCACAGCGAGAACGTCGGGGGTCGGACGGAACGGGTCCGGTGCCGGCACCAGCTTGTTGCTGTCCGGGTCGTAGAGCACCATGTCGTAGCCGTTGTCATTGAGCCATTCCCGGGTCTGACGGACAGAGGACCCGAAGCGCTGAAGGAACTTGTCGACGAGCTCCAGCATCCACACGGCCGGCTGGCCTCGGGCGATCAACCGTGCGGCGCCGGTGAGCGCATGATGTTCCGAGCCCTCGACATCGAGTTTGCCCATCGCGAAAGTCCGCTCCGGCAGGGTGTCGTCAAGGCGGCCGAGCCTCACCTTCATGCTGGTGCCCTGGTCCGCGGTCGTCTGGATACGGGAGCCCTCGCCTCTGAGGGCGAACGACACCCTGCCCGGCTCAGACCCGATTGCCATATTGTGAACGGTCACGCATTCCAGCGAATTGGCGTCGACGTTTTCCCGCAGTCGTTTCGCGAACTCGGGCACAGCCTCGAACGCGTGCACAGCCCCGCTCGGCCCCACGAGCTGGGCCGCGAGCAGAGTGAACATTCCCTCGTTGGCGCCGCCGTCGATGAAGCCGTCCCCTGGTCGCAAAAAGCGCTTCATAAACGTCATCTCTTCGTAGTCCGGGAGCCCACCGAAGTAGATGAAACGGCCCGGCTGCGTACTGTTGCGGTAGGCCCGGAACGACATGTTTCCGTACACCGACAGGTCTAGTGGACGTCCGACCAGTCGCTTCCAGATCTGCCACCCGGCCATGGAAGCAAGAGCCTGAGCTCGGCGCCCGCGGTTGGCAGGGTGTTCCCAGGCCATCTTGACCATGCCATGGACTGTCGTGGGCAATTGTCTGCTCCATTCCGGTAGCGGCGCCTCGGGCTGGGACACCGAATGGCAGGTTCCGGACCATCCCTCAGCTCGTTTGCGGCGGTTGACTGTTTGTTGTGCAGCAACCGCGTGGGGACTGATGAGCTTGACCCTTATGGCGCCACACGGCCGGATACTCCGTATTCACGTCATGACCCGAAAAGTGATACTGCCCTAGCGCGGCTCAATACCATTCCTCGACTCGCTGGGCGAGCAGCGCCGGTCACCGGCTCCGCCCTCGATCCGGACCGGCGGAATCTCCGTGGCACTCAGAGGGCGGGTGAACCGTCGCCTGCAGCGGGCGCGGGAGTTGCTGGTTCAGCACGGTGGGTGCGCGGTCGGAGCGAGGCTCCAGCAGGTGGAGCATCACCGTGCGGCTGCTGCCTGCAGGTAGCTCAACGTCGAGCGTGTACACCGGATGTCCGCGCTCGACGCCCGGTGTCATGAGAGCCGTGTGCCCGTCGACGGTCACCTTGGTCAGTTTCGCCCCGGCGGTCGCGTAGTAGGAGACGAGGAGGCGATTGTCACCCCTGTGCGTTGCGTACGGGGGCTTGTCCAGACGGTCGGTGACATACGTGGGAAGTCCTGAGGACGGTGCACGGTTGGCGAGGACCGCCTTGACGGTGACCTCGCGGCCGATGGCGGTGCAGCGGCCGGTGTACCAGTCCAGGGTGCGGTCGAGGTAGTAGTCCAGCTTGGTGCCGGCGGCATTGTTGACCACCAGCCCGGCATAGGGCTCCGGACTCTGCGGCAAGGACCCGCCGACCGGGCGTGATTCCAGCTCCCGCTGCTCGTCGCCGTGGGCGCTCCAGACCTTCATCTGCCCGTTGCTCAGCACCTCATACAGGCCGAGGAGAAGCGCAGGCCGCCGCTGGGGATCGTCGGCGGCCGTCAGCAACTGCCCGGCAGCGGCGCGGGCCACGTCCAGCAGGAAAGCCTTGCGTTTGTGCGGGTCCGGATACGTCATGTAGTTGGTGCGCTCGCTGAGATCCACCACGTTGTCCGCGGCGACGACCGTGCCGGCGGTCGTGCGCGTGGGCCCGGACGCGGCGAGCAGCCGGGCCAGGGCGCCCGGATCCAGGGAGAGCACGCCGTCGACACGCTCACGGCTCTTGTCGAGCCAGGTGGCCGACCAGATACGCGCGGCGTAGGGGAAGTGCGGGCTCATATTGGAGTTGGGCCACGTGTCCACCGCGTCGTAGTGCGCGTACATGGCGGCGAACTCGGCACCGAGGTCCACCTTGGGGCGAGGGTCCAGCATTTCGGTATCGTGTCCGAACTGCGTCAAGGCGAACTTGCCCCGGTCGGCTGTCAGCGTGGCATGAGCACCAGGCATTCCCCCGGTTCCACGCGACTCCGCGGGGTTCTGGAACACTACGAAGTAACGCCGCGGACCTTCTGCCCCCAGCATCGCCGGCAGAAGACGGGCGCCGGTGGCGGCGTTCTCCACAGCGGGCGCCATCCGGTCCAGTCGGATGACGAGTTGGTCCCGGACCCGGTCCACGGCGGGCAGCCAGGTGCGGCTGGGCAGCTTGCGGGCCTCCGCACGAGTCGCGGCCACCTCACGGGAGGCGCGCTCGAGAGCCGGGGCGGCTCTGCGCAGTTCGGAGAGGTCCAGGTGGCCGCCATCGGCGCCTGCGGCGTCGGTGAGGTTGCCGGCGGTGCGTACGACGGCAGGCAGAACCTCGCCGGTCAGCCGGTCGACGACCTTGGCCGTACCACGGACTGTCTCGAGCGGGCCTCCGAGGACCGGCAGAGATGCGGCCACGGACCATGCAGGTCCGGTGGTGAGTCGATGCGCCCGGTCCGCGTGTGCCGCAGCGGACCGGGCCACTGCTTCGGCGCGCGCCCGGCGGCCCGTGGCGTCCCCCGTCGTCGAGACCGACGAGGGTGGCGCTGTAGCCGCGTTCCGCAGCGTTTCCAGGTCGCCTTGGGCCGCGAGCAGCTCGCTACGGGCATACAGGCCTGTGACCACCACCCAGCACGAACCGGCGAGGAGAGTGGCTGCCGTTGCCCACATCAGCGGCCTGGTGCGACGGTGATTCCGTCGCACCAGGCCGGTGAAGTGGGACACAACCGCGCTGTCCCGGAGTTTGCGGGTCATCCACGTCATCCGCCGGCCGCTCAGCCGCGTTCAGTGTGACTGCGCCGCCGCCTGACGATCACCAGTGATCCGCCACCGAGAAGCACCAGGCCGCCCGCCGCGCTGAGCAGCGCCACCGTTGCGTCCGAGGAACCGGTCGTCGCAAGCTCCGAGGGGTCGGGGTCATGACCGGATCCGTTGCCATGGCCTGAGCCGGGGTGGTGTCCGTGGCCGGGGCGTCCGTGGTCGTCCCCGTGGCCGGGCCGTCCGTGGCCGTCCCCGTCGCCGGGCCGTCCGTTGCCGTCGCCGGTCACAGTCAGCGGCGCGGACTGCGTAATTCCGGATGACTCGCCTTCGAGCGTGAAGCGGTAGTGGCCGGGTCGAGTGTGCTCTGGGATGGTCACCGTGCCGTCCACACCGCCGTTGGCGTAGGCGGTGTAGGTGCCGAGGTACACCGTGCCCCGGTCGCCGCCGCCGTCTCCGCCCCCGTGGCCGCCCTCCGCCGTCGGCGCCGCGATGGGCTGCACGAACGACGGCGATGTCCTGAGTGCGGCCGTTGATGCGCCCCCTTGGGTGGTGGCAGCACCATCGGGGACGAGGTTGGCGTCAACCTCCTCCTCCGGCTCGAAGCAGGTCGCGGAGAAGGTGAGCTCATCACCAGGGGCCACGGTGTCATCGCTGACCTGAAGGGGAGGACATGGTGGGTACTGGGCGAAGGCCGGCTCGGCAAACACCAACGGAGCAGCGGCAATCAGCGCTGCGGTGGTGGCGGCGAGCGCGACACGCCGTCGCGAACGTGTGGGCATCGTGTTCGACTCCTTCAGAAGGCGCTTGGGCAGTGATCGTTTGTTGCCGTATGTCTTCTGCAACCGCCGTTCTGCCCGACTCGGACGACTTCTGGGGCCAAGACTCGGACAGCAAGGCATCGACCGAATTAGCAACACAATCCATAGACGTGGGCGGTTGCTGACAAACAGGCTCGCCAGGGTGTTCCACGGGTCGGCGCACCGGTTGCACCCAACTGGCTCCTCAGCACTCGCGGCTGCGGCCCGCCTCTGGTGAGGCGGCCTTGCGTCCAGTCCCGGCTCCCGGCAGGGAGAGCGGTTGCGTAAGCTGGTGCGGTCCGCGTACGGCGGGGTGGAAGGCTGCCAACAGCGCCTCTGCATCTGCCTGACGCTGCGCAGGGAATCAGCAGTCGGTCAGCATGAGCCGTGAAGAACATCACCGTGGCTGCCCGAGGATGCGACAGACAGTAGGGCGTGAAAACAGCCTCTGACCTGCAAGAACGCAGGCCGAGAGCCAAGATCCGGGAGTGCTTCGATGTTGCGCACCATGTTCAAGTCCAAGATCCACCGGGCCACCGTCACCCAGGCCGATCTGCACTACGTCGGATCCGTCACCGTCGACGCCGCGCTGATGGAGGCCGCCGATCTGCTTCCCGGCGAACTCGTCCACATCGTCGACATCACCAACGGCGCCCGGCTGGAAACGTACGTCATCGAGGGCGAGCGCGGCTCCGGCGTCATCGGCATCAACGGCGCGGCCGCCCACCTGGTGCACCCCGGCGACCTGGTGATCCTGATCAGCTATGCCCAGGTCGATGACGCGGAGGCGCGCACACTGGTGCCGAGTGTCGTCCATGTCGACGCGCAGAACAGGATCGTCGCGCTCGGCTCGGACGCCTCCGCGCCCGTACCCGGCGGCGATACGCAACGCAGTCCGCACGCCGTCGTGTGACCCGCCCAGCGCCCCGAAGGAGATAGCCGCCATGGCAGCACGCGAGATCCGCGACAACCGGCCGAAGGGGCTTCTCCAGGCGTACGCGGACGGTCAGCCGGCCGGCCACATTGTCTACTTCACCCTAGACGCGACTCCGGCCGCCCTGGTGGCTGTGCACACCGTGGTGGGGCCGGAGTACGAGGGCCAGGGCATCGCGGGCGCGCTGGTGCGGGAGTTCTACGAGATGGCGGCACGCGAGGGCGTCCCCGTCGTGCCGCTGTGTCCGTACGCGGCCAAGTGGGCCCAGCGGCATCCCGACGAGGCTCCTGAGCCACCGGCCGAGCTGGTCGCGGCGGCGGAGGCACAGCTGAGGGCGAACCCGCAGCTCTGGTGATCGCGGCCGCGCCATCAGGCCACGCCGGGACATGGCCTAGCCTTCGGGCCATGCTGGCGCTGCTGCACACCTCACCCGCCCACATCCCCGTCTTCGAGGCCCTGCGGGATCAGGACCACCCAGGTCTTGAACTGCGCCACCTCGTCCACGAGGACCTGCTCATCCGGGCCGGCCAAGAGGGTCCGGCAGCGGTCGCGCCCGCCGTCGCGACGGTACTGACCAGTGCCGTCGCCGAGGGTGCGAGCGTCGTCCTGTGCACCTGTTCCACGATCGGCGGCGTCGCCGAGGCCTGCGCCGAAAGCCTGGGCGTGCCGGTGCTCCGGGTCGACCGGCCGATGGCCGCCACGGCCGCCGCGGCGGACCGGATCGTGGTGGTGGCGACCGTGCGCAGCACCCTGGAGCCGACCGTCGCGCTGATCCGCGAGGAAGCGGCGGGCCGTGCCGTCGAGCTGCGCACCCAGCATGTCGAGGGCGCCTGGGAGCGCTTTGAGGCGGGGGACCGCGAGGGCTATCTGGATGTGGTCGCGGCCGCGGTCGACGCGGTTCGCGACGCGGATGTCATCGTGCTGGCGCAGGCGTCGATGACGGATGCGGCAGACCGTACGCGAACGCCTGTCCCCGTCCTTTCCAGCCCCAGGGCCGGGCTGCGAGCCGCCGCTCGGGCCACTCAGTCCGGATCATGAGGCGTAGACCCCGGCGCGCGTGGGCACCCGCGGGGCGAGACATTGGGAACGCACGACTTTGAACGTCTGGAGGTCAGGCATGACCCATCCGCCCGTACCGCCTTCGTCGATCCCGACGCCGGGACCGCCGGGACCCGATCCGGGGCCGCTGCCCGGACCGGTACCCACTCCGTCGCCCCCGCCGGGACCCGCGCCCGACCCCATTCCGAGGCCGCCGGGCCCCGACCCCGTACCGGAGCCGGAGCCCCAGCCGGGGCCGGCGAGCTGACCGGCCGGATCATGATCAGTCGGTGCGGACCTCCGAGCGGTCGCCGCCCCAGAGGGTGTGGAACGAACCCTCGCGGTCGGTCCGCCGGTAGGTGTGGGCGCCGAAGAAGTCGCGCTGCCCCTGGGTGAGCGCCGCGGGCAGCCGCTCGGCGCGCAGGGCGTCGTAGTACGCAAGGGCCGCCGAGAAGCCCGGCGTGGGGACGCCCTGCCGGGCGGCTGCCGCGATCACCTCGCGCCAGTCGTCCTGTGCCGTGCCGATCTCCGCCGCGAACTGCTTGTCGGACAGCAGGCTCGGCAGGTCGCGCTGCGCGTCGTACGCGCCGCGGATGCGGTCCAGGAACGCCGCCCTGATGATGCAGCCCGCCCGCCAGATCGCGGCCACCGAGCCGAGGTCGATGCCCCAGTCGTATGCGTCGCTGCCTGCCTGGATCTGGTGGAAGCCCTGCGTGTACGAAACGATCTTGGACGCGTACAGCGCCTGCTCGACCTGGTCGGCGAAGCGACCGGCCTCGGCCTCGCTCAGCGGCTGCGCCGTCGGACCGGGCAGCGTGCGGGATGCCTCCCGCAACTCCGCGTGGCCCGACAGCGAGCGGGCGAAGACCGCCTCCGCGATGCCGGAGACCGGCACGCCCAGATCGAGGGCGATCTGCACGGTCCAGCGGCCCGTGCCCTTCTGCTCGGCCTGGTCCTCGACGATGTCGACAAAGGGCTTACCGGTCGCCGCGTCCGTGTGGGCCAGGACCTCCGCCGTGATCTCGATCAGATACGAGTCGAGACGCCCGGTGTTCCAGGTGCGGAAGGTCTCCGCGATCTGGGCCGGGGAGTAGCCGGCGACCGCGCGGAGAAGGTGGTACGCCTCGGCGATCAGCTGCATGTCGGCGTACTCGATGCCGTTGTGCACCATCTTCACAAAGTGGCCGGCGCCGTCCGGGCCGATGTGCGCGACGGTCGGCGTGCCGTCGGGAGCCTTGGCGGCGATCTTCTCCAGCAGCGGCGCGAGCGAGGCGTACGACTCGGCCGAGCCGCCGGGCATGATGCTCGGCCCGTGCAGCGCGCCCTCCTCGCCGCCCGAGATACCCGCGCCCACAAAGTGGATGCCGCGCTCCCGCAGCTCCTTCTCACGGCGCCGGGTGTCGGCGAAGTGGGCGTTGCCACCGTCGATGATGACGTCGCCCTCCTCCAGCAGCGGTGCGAACTCCTGGATCACGGCGTCGGTCGGATCGCCCGCCTTGACCATGATGATCAGGCGGCGCGGGCGCTCCAGGGCCGCGACGAACTCCTCGGCCGACTCGGCGGGCACGAACGTGCCCTCGTGACCGAACTCCTCGACCAGCGCCCGCGTCCGGGCCGCCGTGCGGTTGTGCACGGCGACCGTGAAGCCGTTGCGGGCGAAGTTACGGGCGAGATTGCGGCCCATCACCGCGAGTCCCGTGACACCGATCTGGGCTGTTCCACTCATACGTGTGCTCCTGGATGTCCGTCGGAAAATCCATCTCCGCCCCCACGCATACGTACGGGCGGAGCCAGCCATTCATTGATCCTCAAGCCCTCCGGATTGTTCCGCATTCCGGGTCGGCCACGGGTCGGCACCCCCGGCCGGCGACGCGGCAGCGACAGGTCGGCGAAGGGTCGGCATTCCGGGTCGGCCGCAGTGCGCCGCTGCTCAAGTGTCCGCCCGCGGGCATGGTTCGGACGCCCGCCGGGTGCAAAGCGGGCAGTGACGCCCACCGCGATTCCGGGTCGATGGCGCCCGACCAGCGGCGACGGCTGAGGCGAAACGGGCAGATACGGGCACAGCAGATCTTGCGAAGAGCCTGGTCGAGCGGGGTTGACTCCTTGTACAAACGACGCATGGGCCCGAACGGACGCCAGGCCCGCAGCACCAGCAGAAGCAGGGAAGTGTGTCGTGGACACCGAGGAACGCCGACGGGGAATTCTCGAGACGGCCCGGCGGGACGGGTCGGTCGACGTCAACCGGCTGGCCGACGAGTTCCGGGTGGCAAAGGAAACCATCAGGCGGGATCTGCACACCCTGGAGGAGCACGGCCTGGTGCGGCGTACGCACGGCGGGGCCTATCCAGTCGAGTCCGCCGGATTCGAGACCACGCTCGCGGTACGGACCACCCGTCATGTGCCGCAGAAATCACGGATCGCTACGGCCGCCGCCGATCTGCTCGGCGACGCGGAGACCGTCTTCGTCGACGAGGGCTTCACCCCGCAGCTCGTCGCCGAAGCGCTGCCGAGGGACCGGCCGCTGACCGTGGTCACCGCCTCTCTCGCGGTGGCGACCGTTCTCGCGGACGCCGAGAAGACCGCCGTACTGCTGCTCGGTGGACGCGTCCGCGGCGGGACCATGGCCACGGTCGACCACTGGGCCACCCGGATGCTCTCCGACTTCGTCATCGATCTGGCGTACGTCGGCGCGAACGGCATCTCACGTGAACACGGCCTGACCACACCCGACCCGGCGGTCAGTGAGGTCAAGGCACAGGCCATGCGCAGTGCACGCCGCCGGATCTTCGCCGGAATCCATACCAAGTTCGGCGCGGTGAGCTTCTGCCGTTTCGCCGACGTGGGCGACTTCGAGGCCATCGTCACGGACGCGGGCCTGCCATCGGCGGAGGCGCATCGCTACTCCCTCCTCGGCCCGCAGGTCATCCGCGTCTGAGCTCGCCGGCGCCGCACAACTGCCTTACCCCATAAGTTCTTTGATCCCCGGCCGCCCGGCCGGGGGCAGAGCCGTCATGTCTTGAACCACCGATTACCGAGCCGTTACGACCGATCAGGAGAAGATCATGGCCCTTCAGCGACGACGACGTGGAATCCGCCTGAGTGCGGGGGCGGGCACGGCCGCCATGGCCCTGCTCGCGGGGTGCAGCGGAGCGGGCGCCTCCTCCTCCGAGGCGGAGTCGGTGAACGTACTCATGGTGAACAACCCGCAGATGGTCGAGTTGCAGAAGCTGACCGCGGACAACTTCACCAAGGAGACCGGCATCAAGGTCAACTTCACCGTGCTCCCGGAGAACGACGTCCGCGACAAGATCAGTCAGGACTTCTCCAACCAGGCAGGCCAGTACGACGTGGCCACCATCAGCAACTTCGAGGTGCCCTTCTACGCCAAGAACGGCTGGCTGCACGAGCTCGACGAGTATGCGAAGAAGGACTCCGCCTTCGACCAGAAGGACATCCTCAAGCCGCTGCAGGAATCGCTCACCGCGAAGGACGGAAAGCTCTACGCCGAGCCGTTCTACGGCGAGTCGTCCTTCCTCATGTACCGCAAGGACGTCTTCGCCAAGAAGGGGCTGACGATGCCCGCGCAGCCCACCTGGCAGCAGGTGGCCGATCTCGCGGCCAAGGCGGACGGCGCGGAGAGCGGGATGAAAGGCATCTGTCTGCGCGGACTCCCCGGCTGGGGCGAGGTCATCGCCCCGCTCACCACCGTCGTCAACACCATGGGCGGCACCTGGTTCACCCAGGACTGGCAGGCGCAGCTCACGTCCCCGGAGTTCAAGAAGGCCACCCAGTTCTATGTCGACCTGGTGCGGGGGCACGGTGAGGCGGGAGCGGCCCAGTCCGGGTACGCCGAGTGCCTCAACAACATGACCCAGGGCAAGACCGCGATGTGGTACGACGCCACGGCCGGAGCCGGCTCCCTGGAGGCCGCCGGGTCCCCGGTGAAGGGCAAGATCGGTTACGTACCGGCGCCGGTGGAGAAGACCAAGAGCTCCGGCTGGCTCTACACCTGGGCCTGGGGCATGCAGAAGGCGTCCAAGAAGTCCGACAGCGCGTGGAAGTTCATCTCCTGGGCGTCCAGCAAGAAGTACGAGGCACTGGTCGGCCAGAAGAGCGGCTGGGCCAATGTGCCCGCGGGCAAGCGGGCCTCGACCTATACCAACCCGGAGTACCGCAAGGCCGCTGCTGCCTTCGCGGACATCACCGAGAAGGCCATCGCCGGCGCCAACCCGCAGAACCCCGGCACCCAGCCGCGCCCCGCGGCCGGGATCCAGTTCGTCGGCATCCCCGAGTTCACCGATCTCGGCACCAAGGTCTCGCAGGAGATCAGCGCGGCCATCGCCGGCCGCCAGTCCGTCGACCAGGCCCTCGCGGCCTCCCAGAAGCTGGCCGAGAAGGTCGGCAAGGAGCAGCAGTGAGTGCCTCCGTCACCACACAGCCGCTGAACCCTCAGGTCGGGTCGAAGCAGGCGCGGCAGTCGAAGCAGCGGAAGGGGGGCGTACGGGCCTGGGCCACCCGGGCTCCGCTCCTGCCGGCCCTCGTCTTCCTGATCGCGGTCACCCAACTGCCGTTCGTGGTAACGCTGGTGATCTCGCTCTTCGACTGGAACTCCCTCAACCCCGACGCGCGCAGCTTCGCCGGACTGTCCAACTACACCTCCGTGGTCACCGACCCGGAGCTGCGCGACTCGGTCTTCACCACCGTCCTGCTCACCGCGAGCGTCGTCGTCGCCACCGTGGTGCTCGGGCTGCTGCTCGCCCTGCTCCTCGACCGCACCTTCTTCGGCCGCGGCATGGTGCGCACCCTGCTGATCACGCCCTTCCTGATCGTCCCGGTCTCCGCGGCGCTGCTGTGGAAGCACGCGCTCTACAACCCGGAGTACGGGCTGCTCAACGGGGCCTGGACCTGGGTCGCCGGACTCTTCGGCGACGACACCCCCGCCCAGCCGGACTGGATATCCGGCATGCCGCTCATCGCCGTCGAAGCCGCGCTCGTCTGGCAGTGGACGCCGTTCATGATGCTGATCCTGCTCGCGGGGCTGCAGAGCAGGCCCGCCGACATGATGGAGGCCGCGCGCCTCGACGGAGCCGGCGCCTGGCAGTCCTTCCGCTATCTCACGCTGCCGCATCTGCGCCGCTATCTCGAACTGGGCGTACTGCTCGGCTCCGTGTACATCGTGCAGAACTTCGATGCCGTGTTCACGATCACCTCCGGTGGGCTCGGCACCGCCAACCTCCCGTACACGATCTACCAGACCTTCTACCAAGCCCACGAGTACGGACTGGCGTCCGCCGCGGGAGTCGTCGTCGTGATCGGCACGATGATCATCGCGACATTCGCGCTCCGGGTGGTCTCGTCCCTCTTCCGTGAGGAGGCGAACCGCGCATGACCGCGACCACAGCTGCCCCGGCTGCTTCGAAACTGCCGCCGGAACCGCTGCCACCCGCCGCGCGCCGGGCCAGGCGCCGCTCGGCAGCGCTGGGCCTGCTCGCGTGGGTGGCGGGCATCGGGTTCTGTCTGCCCGCCGCATGGATGCTGCTGACGTCACTGCACTCCGAGGCGGACGCGGCGACCAATCCACCCATGCTCGGCGCACCGCTGACCCTGGCCGGCTACCGGGAGTTCTTCGGCGCGGGCGGCGGGCCGAGCCCCTGGCCGTCGCTGATCAACTCCCTGACCGCCTCGGCGTTCTCCACGCTGCTGGTGCTCGTCCTCGCCCTCCCGGCGGCGTACGCGCTCTCCATCCGGCGCGTACGCAAGTGGACGGACGTGATGTTCTTCTTCCTGTCCACCAAAATGCTTCCGGTCGTCGCTGGGCTCCTGCCCGTCTACCTCTTCGCGAAGAACGCCGGAATGCTGGACAACATCTGGCTTCTCGTCATCCTCTACACCTCGATGAATCTGCCGATCGCGGTGTGGATGATGCAGTCCTTCCTCGCGGACGTACCGGTCTCGATCATTGAAGCCGCGCAGGTCGACGGCGCCCGGCTGCCCACGGTCCTGGCCCGGGTGGTCGCGCCGGTGGCCGCCCCCGGGATCGCGGCCACCGCCCTGATCTGCTTCATCTTCAGCTGGAACGAGCTGCTCTTCGCCCGCGTGCTCACCGGCGTGGTCGCCCAGACCGCACCCGTCTATCTGACCGGATTCGTCACCAGCCAGGGCCTGTTCCTCGCCCAACTGTGTGCGGCGTCCGTCGTTGTGTCCCTGCCGGTGCTCGCCGCCGGATACGCCGCCCAGGACAAGCTCGTCCAGGGCCTCTCTCTTGGAGCTGTTAAATGAGGGCAGCGATCGTCGAAGCCCCCGGCAAGGTCCTGGTCACGACGGTTGACGACCCCACCCCGGGGCCCCGCGATGTCGTCGTCTCCGTGGCCTCGTGCGGTCTGTGCGGCACCGATCTGCACATTCTGCAGGGCGAGTTCGCACCCACGCTGCCGATCCTGCCCGGCCATGAGTTCGCCGGCGAAGTCGTGGGCGTCGGGAGCGACGTCACCGAACTGACCGTCGGCGACAAGGTCGCCGTCGACCCGTCCCTGCACTGCCACGAATGCCGCTACTGCCGGGCAGGACGTGGCAACCTGTGCGACCGGTGGGCCGCCATCGGCGTCACCGTGCCCGGCGGCGCCGCCGAGTTCGCCGTCGCGCCCGTCGCCAATTGCGTACGGCTGCCCGACCACATCGACGTCAAGGACGCGGCCCTGATCGAACCGCTGTCGTGCGCGGTCCGCGGATACGACGTGCTGAACAGCAGCACCCTCGGCGCCAGTGTGCTGATCTACGGCTCGGGGACCATGGGCCTGATGATGCTGGAGCTCGCCAAGCGCACCGGCGCCGCGGGCGTGGACGTACTCGACGTCAATCCCGACCGCCTCGCCACGGCCTCTCTGCTCGGCTGCTCCCGCTCGGCAGCCACCGCTCAGGAGCTGGACCAGCCGGGCGGCTGGGATTTCGTCATCGATGCGACCGGCAACGCCGCCGCAATCCAGGACGGTCTCGGCCGGGTCGCCAAGGGAGGCACCTTCCTTCAGTTCGGGGTCGCCGACTACGCGACGACCGCGGTCATCGAGCCGTACCGGATCTACAACCAGGAGATCACCATCACCGGCTCCATGGCCGTGCTGCACAGCTATGAGCGGGCCGCCGCGCTCTTCGCGAGCGGAGTGCTCGATCCGTCCGTCTTCATCAGCGACCGGCTGCCGCTGGAGCAGTACCCGCAGGCCATCGACCGGTTCAAGGCGGGGCAGGGCCGCAAGATCGTGGTGGAGCCGTGAGCGGCGGGCCGGCCGGAGTCCTGGTCCTGGGCGAGGCGCTCATCGATCTCGTCCCCGTGCCGGGCGAACCGGAGATCCTGCGCGTCCAGCCCGGCGGCGCCCCTGCCAACGTCGCGGTAGGCCTGGCTCGCCTCGGCATGCCCGTCGCCTTCGCCGGAGCCCTCGGCGGCGACGGCTTCGCGCGGGCCATCGAGCGGCGGCTGGGAGACGCGGGCGTGGACCTCACCCTCTGCGCCCGCTCCGAGCTCCCCACGGCGGTGGCGGTCGCCGACCCGGGGGAGAAGGGGACCGGCTACCACTTCCACCTCCAGGACACGGCGACGTTCCGACTGCCGGAGCGGACCGCGGAGGCCGGACGCTACGACGCGGTCTACGTCGGAGGCCTTGCCGCGGTCGTCGAACCGGCGGCGCAGGCCGTCGCGCTGACCGCGCAGGCCGCAGCCCGGCACTCCCTCCTGGTGGTGGACCCCAATGTGCGGCAGGACCGTACGATCGAGGGCGGCCGCAGCCTCGGTCTGCTGCGTGAACTGTGCGAACTGGCGCATGTCGTCAAGGCGAGCGACGAGGACCTGCTGCGGCTGTGGCCGGACACGGACCCGGACGAGACCTGCCGCCGACTGGCCGCGGGAGGCCGCCTGGTGGTGATGACGCGGGGTGCCGGGGGCGCCGTGGCGTACACCCCGGCCGGCCCGCCCGTCTCCGTACCGGCCGTCCCGGTCCAGGTGGTCAACACCATCGGCGCCGGGGACGCCTTCATGGCGGGCGCCCTCACCTGGCTGGGCACGTCGGGCGGCTGGGATCGCGGGCTGAGCCCGGACCGTGCGGCGAGCATGCTGGAGTTCGCGGCACAGGTGGCGGCATCGGTCGTCACCCAGACGGGGACCGAGCCGACGGCACCGGCCCACGCGTGACCGCTCGCCCCGCCGGATCTCTCCGGCGGGGCGACCGTTGCCCGGCCGGCCGAGGCCGGTCTCCGAGCTGTTACCTCCCGCGAGGCCGGCGGCAAGTACACCGAATCGGCCATATCGAGACGATCGTGGTGGTTCCCCTGCGGGGGTCGCGCCGCTCACGATGGAGGCCGGACGGCGGCCGCCCGGCGCCGGGGATGCCGAAGCCGGGGCCGGCAGGGGAGGAATGCATGCTTGAGGTGTTTGTGCGGCGTCTCACCCGGTGGCAGGCCGAGCAGCAGCGGGAGGGCGTGGCGGATGTGTACGTGGAGGCCTACCACGGCTTCTCCGGGGAGGAGTTCCACGACCGGCAGATATTCCTGCGGCGCTTCGCCGAGGACGTGCAGGCCCCCGGCTTCGACATGGTGGTGACCGGCGCGTCGCGGCTTGCCGGGTGCGCCTACGGGTTCCGGCTCGACCGGGAGGGTGGCTGGTGGCAGGGGTTCCGGGGAGAGCTGCCGCGTGAGCTCGAGGAACTCACCGCCTCGGGGCAGGGCTGGGTCCTCGCCGAGCTGATGGTCGTTCCGGCGCAACGGCGCTGCGGTGTCGCCACCGCGCTCGTGCGCCGGCTCCTCGAGCGCTCCGACACGGCTCTGGTGACCGTGCTCGTCGAGCCGGCGAACGTCCCTGCGCGCAGCGCGTTCCAGAGCTGGGGTTGGACGCGGATCGGCGCTGTCGGTTCCCACTCGGGCAGCGGCCCAGTGCTCGACGTGTGGAGTGCACCTGCCCGGACCGACGGCGGTTTGTGACGGCGGCTCGAGACGGTTCGTGACGGCGCGGACCGACGGTGGTTCGTGACGCCGGGTGGTGGCCGCGTCCCGCGACGTCGGCGCCGGGCTGTCCGCCGGTGATGTGATGTGAACCACTCGCGCCGCTGCCGGGGCCACTTGCCTCCTGGCATGGCAGCACTTAGCCTCACGAGGCGCGTACCGACCAGTTGGTACGTCGTAGCCGCCCTGGCACCCGGCAGCGACCTCGCCCCGCGTGCCGGATTCGCCCACCACAGCCGAGGAGCCGCGGAGATGAGCCGCACCAACCATCAACTGCGCCTGGCCGCACGCCCCGTGGGGCAGCCCCGCCCCACCGACTGGGAGCATGTCGAGGAGGCGGTCGGCGAGCCGGGCGACGGCGAGCTGCAGGTGCAGGTGCTCTACCTGTCGATCGACCCGGCGATGCGCGGCTGGATGAACGCGGGCAAGTCGTACATCCGGCCGGTCGAGATCGGCGAGGTGATGCGGGCCGGCGCGGTGGGCCGGGTCATCGCCTCCCGGCACCCCGATTTCGCGATCGGGGACCACGTGTCGGGCTCGTTCGGTGTCCAGGAGTACTGCGTGTCCGACGGGCGCGGTGTCACGAAGGTCGACCCGGCGCTGGCGCCGCTGCCCGTGTATCTCGGCACTCTCGGCATGTCCGGCATGACGGCCTACTTCGGTCTGCTCGACATCGGACGCCCGAAGCCGGGGCAGACCGTCGTGATCTCCGGAGCGGCCGGAGCGGTCGGCAACGTGGTCGGCCAGGTCGCCAAGATCCTGGGCTGCCGCGTCATCGGCATCGCCGGCGGAGAGCGCAAGTGCCGTTCGGTGGTTGAGGAGTTCGGGTTCGACGCCGCGATCGACTACCAGACCGAGGACGTACGGAAGGCGCTGCGCACGCATGCCCCCGACGGCGTGGACGTCTACTTCGACAACGTCGGCGGTGACATCCTGGACGCGGTGCTGACCAGGCTGGCGCGCGGCGCCCGGATCGTCATCTGCGGCGCGATCTCCCAGTACAACAACACCGAGCCGGTCAAGGGACCGAGCAACTACATGTCGCTGCTGGTCAACCGCGCCTCCATGACGGGCATGGTCGTCTTCGACTATGCGGACCGTTACGGCGAGGGCGTCGCGCAGCTCGCCGAGTGGCTGGCCGCGGGACGGCTGCTGTCGAAGGAGGACGTGGTGTCCGGCGGAGTCGCGGCGTTCCCCGAGACCCTGCTGCGGCTGTTCCGCGGTGAGAACTTCGGCAAGCTCGTGCTCAAGGTCGCGGACGAGTGAGGCAGCCGGCAGCCATGGACCTCAAAGACGCTGGTGTGGTCGTCACGGGGGCCGGGTCGGGAATCGGCGCGGCGCTCGCCCGCCGGTTCGCCGCCGAGGGCGCCCGGCTCGTGGTCAACGATCTGGACAGCGCGGCGGCCGCCCGGGTCGCCGCCGAGGTCGGCGGGCTCGCCGTACCGGGCGACGCCGGCGCCGAGGAGAGCGTTGCCGCCCTGGTGGCGGCGGCGCGCGCCCACCTCGGCGACATCGACCTGTTCTGCGCGAACGCGGGCATCGAGCCCGGCGGCGGGGAGCACGCCCCGGAGGACGTGTGGGACCAGGCCTGGCAGGTGAACGTCATGGGACACGTGCGGGTGGCGCGCCAGCTGATCGGGCCCTGGCTGGAACGCGGGCGCGGTCACTTCCTGGCCACGGTCTCCGCCGCCGGCCTGCTCACCCACCTCGAATCGGCGCCGTACTCGGTGTCCAAGCACGGCGCGCTGGCCTTTGCCGAGTGGCTCTCGGCCACGTACGGCGAGAAGGGCCTGACGGTCCAGGTCGTGTGCCCGCTGGGCGTTCGCACCGAGATGTACGAGAAGACCGACGGTGCCGCCAAGGCGGTGCTCGGCGGCACGGTCCTCGAACCTGAGCAAGTCGCCGACAAGGTCATGGAGGGGCTGGCGGACGGGCGGTTCCTCATCCTTCCGCACCCGGAAGTACAGGACCACTACGCGTTCCGGGCGACCGACACGGATCGGTGGCTGCGCGGGATGCGTCGCCTCCGGCGGCGCATCGACGAGGCCGCGACCGGCTGATCCCGACATCGCCACGGACCGGGGTCGGCTTCGTCAGCCCGCGGCGGTGGGGGGAATCAGTTCGGTCCGCAGCTCATGGCTTTCGTCGGGCAGTCGCGCCTCGTAGTAGATCCGGTAGCCGCCGCCGGGCAGCGTGAGGATGTCGAGGTAGCGGACGTCCACGACCGGCGAGTTCTCCAGCGGCACGATCAGCGGTCCTTCGGCGGCGCCGGCCGGCGCCGCCAGTCCGGTCCGCTCGAACCAGTTCTCCTGCTCCGTGGCCCGCCCGTCATAGCTGGCGCGGCCGTCGGCCAGGATGCTGGTCAGCCGCGCGCCCCGTGCATCCCACTCACAGGGGCGGCCGGTCAGCGCTGTGCCGTGCCACTGCCACCGCAATCCGTCGTCGCTGGTGGCGTACGCCGTCGTCATGCGGTCCTCTTCGCCCGGCTCGTCGAGGGGGTGGCAGCAGATCCATGCGTGCCAGTGCTCGCCGTCGTAGCGGATCACCGGATCCTTGACGGCCGTTTCCTTGTCGCCCTCGAATACAGGGCGCATCTCCGCCTCGGCCAATCCCTCCGGATCGCCGGCTTCGACAACGCCGATCCACCAGTGCTTGGTGCCGGGTGTGGCACAGCTGACGTAGAGCCGCCACACGCCTGAGCCGGTACGCACCAGGGCCGGGCGCTCGACCATGGCGGCGCCCAAGCGGTCCGCGGTCAGGATGCCCACGGTGGTGAACCGCTCGCCGTCCACGGAGCGGGCGACGACATTGAAGTCCTGCTCGGCACGCACCCGGTAGGCCAGGACGACGGACCCGTCAACGTCGAAGGTTGCGCTCGGCGCGCCTGCCCACTGCTGTGGCCCCGGGTCCGGCGCAGCGACGGCGACTGCGGCGCGCCGCGTCCCGGGAAGGGGAAAGGGCGCGGCGAGCAGATTGTCCGGCCCGCTGCGGGTGTGTTCGCTGAATGCCATGAGTACAGCCTGGCGAGCCCTGGCCATGGCGGACAGTGGCATGATTGCCATGGTCCGGGAACTTTCTGCCATGACTTTCTGCCATGATGGTGACGTGATCCGCAACGTGGCTGCCGTGGTCGGAGAGCAGGCCGCAGCCTTCGAGCTGGGCGTGGTCTGTCAGGTATTCGGCCTGGACCGCGCGGGCGACGACCTGCCGGTCTACGACTTCGCCGTGTGCGCGCCCTCCCCGGGCGCGGTCAGGAGCACGTCCGGATTCTCCCTACAGGTCGACCACGGTCTTGAGCGGTTGGCGGCCGCGGACCTCATCACCATTCCTGCCTGGCCGCAGCTGGACCAAGCCGGGCCGCCGCAACTGCTGGAGGCGCTGCGGACCGCGGTCGCCCGGGGCTCGAAGGTTCTCTCCGTATGCACAGGCGCGTTCCTGCTCGCCGAGGCGGGCCTGCTCGACGGCCGACGAGCCGCAACCCACTGGCAGTTCACCGACCTGCTCGCCGCGCGATATCCAAAGGTGCGGGTCGACCGTGAGGTCCTGTACGTCGAAGACGGTCCCATCCTGACCAGCGCCGGAGCGGCTGCCGGAATCGACGCCTGCCTCCATGTGGTGCGCCGCGAGCACGGCGCCGCGACAGCCAACGCCCTGGCCCGTCGCATGGTCGTGCCGGCTCATCGATCCGGCGGGCAGGCGCAGTTCATCGAGATGCCCGTCCCTGAGGTCCGCACCAACTATGAACTGTCCGGCCTGATCGACTGGATGCAGGCGCACCTCGACCATCCGATGACCGCGGAGAGTCTGGCCGCGCGGGCGGCAATGTCGACGCGGACATTCGCCAGGCGATTCAAGGCGGTAACGGGGACCACGGCCCACCGGTGGCTGCTCGACCAACGGCTGCAGCTTGCCGAGGAACTGCTGGAGACCACCGACCTGCCGGTCGACGCGGTAGCCACCCGCGCCGGCTTCGGCAGCGCGGACACCCTGCGCCACCACTTCGGCGCCCGCCGCGGGGTCGGCCCTGCGGCCCACCGCCGCACCTTCCGCTCCGACGGGCACCAGGGCGGATAGAACCTCAATCCGTTGGCCCGCGGCGCACGCGTTTTCACTGTGCGTGCCCGGGCGCCGTGCCCGGATGCGGCGGCCTTGGGAAAGGCCGACGATGAATATGCAGCCAGCGCGATCCCGACCCAGGGGGGCCTGGAGATGTGGCATGCCCGTTCACAAGGTCCGCCCGGACATCAGCGTCCTGAGTGACAGTCTCGAGGTCCCGGGGATCGGGCACATCCCGGTGAACGCCTTCGTGCTGCTCGCCTCCCAGCCCGTCGTCATCGACACCGGCCTCGGGCTGCCCGACCGGAACTTCCTGGAGACGGTCGGGTCCGTGCTGGATCCCGCCGATGTGCGATGGATCTGGCTCACGCACCCGGACCGGGATCACACGGGCGGGATCTTCGACCTGCTGGCCGCGGCGCCCAAGGCGCGTGTCGTGACCACGTTCGTGGCCGTGGGGATCATGTCCTGTGAGCGGCCGCTGCCGCTCGATCGCCTGTACCTGCTCAACCCGGGGCAGGCCCTGGATGTCGGTGACCGTACCCTCACGGGGTTCCGGCCGCCGCTCTTCGACAACCCGGCCACGGTCGGCTTCTTCGACGACCGGTCGGGGGTGTGCTTCAGCTCCGACTGCTTCGGGGGACCGATGCCCAGCGCCGAACTGGCACAAGCCGATGACGTCGGTGCGGTCGGCGTGGAGGATCTGCGGGCCGCGCAGCTGCTGTGGGCCACGGTCGACAGTCCGTGGGTGCAGAACGTGGACGTCCAGAAGTTCCTCGGCAGCTTCCAGCCGCTGCGGGACAGGGAGCCCGAGCTCATCCTCTCCACGCATCTGCCACCGGCCCCGGGGATTGCCGGGCCGATGATCGACACGCTGGGCTCGGCGGCCGGGGCGGCGCCGTTCGTGGGGCCGGACCAGGCGGCGCTGGAGCAGATGCTGGCCGGGTTCGAGCCCGGCGGCGGCGGACACTAGGCGGCTGCACCGACATCGCGCCCGGCCCGCCGACGCCCGCCTCCTCGAACACCGCACCGGCGCCCGCCCGCCCCGCAGCGTGGTGCGGGTCGAGGCAGAGCGCGCCCGGCTTCGATCGACTCTCTCAGGCTGCTGGACGAAGCTGCAGGCGCCACCAACGAGCCCACTTGGGAGAACTGTCTCATCGACTTCCGGATCCGGGTGTCGAGTCACCCGGTCTGCCACGACGATGATCGAGTCGAACGCGACCGCGCCGTTGTGTCGTACCGCCACCAGTTGGTGGGCCAGCCACGAGATGGAGTTGGCCTTGCCGCTGCCGGGCGAGTGCTGGACCAAGTACCGCTGCCCGTTGTCGGTCCTGTCCACAAGATCTCGTACCGGGGCTACTCTGCCGAGCATGATTCGCGCTGTGGTGTTCGACGTCGGTGAGTGTCTGGTGGATGAGACCCGCGAGTACGGGACGTGGGCGGATTGGCTCGGTGTGCCTCGACACACCTTCGCAGCCATGTTCGGGGCGGTCATCGCTCAAGGCCGGGACTACCGCGAGACTTTCCAGGAGTTCGAGCCTGGCTTCGACCTGACCGAGGAGCGTGAGAAGCGCGCCGCGGCAGGCAAGCCGGAGTGGTTCGGTGAGGAGGACCTGTACTCCGACGTGCGGCCGACGCTGGCGGGGCTGCGGGAGGCTGGGCTGTGGGTGGGCATCGCGGGGAATCAGACTGTGCGGGCCGGCGGGCTGCTGCGGGGGCTGGACCTGCCTGCGGACATGATCGCCACCAGTGACGATTGGGGGGCGTCGAAGCCGGATCGGAAATTCTTCGAGCACGTCATCAAGGCGACGCCTGCCGAGCCGGGCGAGATCTTGTACGTCGGGGACCGGCTCGACAACGACATCCGCCCAGCCGTCCAGGCGGGCCTTCTCACGGCCCTGATCCGGCGCGGGCCGTGGGGAACCATTCAGCAGTGTGAGCCGGACGCCGACGCGATCACAACGATGCGGATCGACTCGCTCGCAGAGCTGCCGGAGAAGGTCGCCAAGTTCAACGCTGGAGAGCGCTGACGGTCGTCCCCCAGTCGTAGAGCCGGTCGTCGAGGTCGCGGACGCACTGCTCGTTCTGCCATGGGGTGAGCGTGCGTCGGACCTCGCGTACGCGGTCCATGCCGGTCGCGTACCAAGTGATGGCGAGCTGGTCGAGCGCCTGGAAGGCGTAGCCGCATGCCTCCTCCGGGCGGCTGCCTGCAGCCTCCACAGCGGCCAGGTCGCCGAAGACTACGGTGCGCTGCTTGTCGGACTTGGGTGGCAGTGCTTCGAGGACTTGGACGAGGGTCGCGCGCGCCTGCGGGAGGTGGCCGGCCTTCAGCTGCGTATTGCCTTTGAAGGCGGCCAACCGGGCGGGGCTGAACCAATCCATCCAAGCGGGCGTGGCGTGTTCCGAGCCTGTGGCGAGGGTGTCTTCGGCGTGGTCTATCAGGTGGAGCGCAGTACGGGTGTTGCCGCAACGGGTTTCGCATTCCGCCTCGACAGCGTCCAGCCAGGCCCAGAACTCGGCGGATGCGGGGCCGCGGCGCGCGTAGGTCCGGGCGGCCACCATGCCCTCGACCGCCGCCTCGTGTTCTCCGGCCCAGCCGGGGATGAAAGCGGTGTGTGCCAGGATCGCCGAGCCGAGTAGTGGGTCATCCGCTTCGCCTGCGGCCTGCAGGGCGCGCAGGAGGGTGTCGCTGGCCTGGTCAGGCTGACGCAAATCGAAGAACTCGATGCGCCCGGCGAGCAGATAGGACTCTGCGAGTGCTGCTGCGAGCGTGCGGCGACCTGGGTTGGCGGTCTCGGGCAGGAGTGCGCAGCCGAGGCGGGCGTGCTCCAGCACCGCTGGGTGGAGGGTGGCCGGTGCCACGGACCAGTACAAGTGGCGATGGGATCGGGTCACCGCCTCGAAGTCCCGGGCGATGCTGGTCGGTTGGATCACGGCTACGGACTGGGCGGGGACAGCGGCCAGGCGGTGGTTGGTCAGGGGAGCGACACTTGGGCCCCGCCGGGTGGTCTCTGCTTGAGAGCCTTCGGGGCCCCAGGGTGGGGCGAAACCCAACTCCTCCATGCTTTGGCCCAGCAGGTTGGTTAGGACGCGACGCACATCGGGCTGCGGCCACGGCGGGGCGGCGGATTCCCAGCGCCGGACTTGCCGGACGCCGACGGCCAGTCCCCGGATGCCGAGCTGCGGAGCCGTCCGGGTGAAGGCGTCCGCGAGGGCTTGCTGGGAGTTGTATCCGGCGGCTACGCGGGCCGCCTTGAGTCGAGTGTTGCCTGTGGGACGGGACATGAACCACCTCCGGGGAAGAACTCTCGCCTGAGAGTCCCACGCCACGTCCTCATCGCGGCGTGAAATCACCCATCGGGGCCCAACGAAGCCCTCTAGAAGTCCTTTTGATGACCCATCAAAGTCCTCGAATGAGGCCAGCGGCCTCGCCACGATGGCACCTTCCAGATCCAAGCCTCAATGCTCGGCGAGGAGTCGGTGCGTCATGCCCCACGAGATCCCACGTCCACCCACCATGCAAACCGCGGCAGGCTACGAATTGCAAGCCGCCGGCTACCGGTGGGATGCCGTCCGTGTGCCTCGCAGTGTCGGCTTACGGGCGCTGGAGATCCTGGGGACCCGCAGCGGCGCCGTTATCGAGGACCCGCACGAGCCCGCGCTGTACTGGTTCGTGCAGACGGGCGCGGCCGCCGCCTGGGACCTACCTGACACGAGACCGCTCGGCATGACCCAGCACGTGGTCGTTCCGCCACCTCACCGGGTGCAGGGGCCCGGTCCGCACTGGCGCATCTGTCCGGTCGACGGCCAACTGATCACTGACGTGCAAGCTCTGCGCGCGGCCGTCGAAGACGCCGCCGCTCCTCTCCGTGCGCCATTCCCGGAGACAACATGAACACTTCCCAGCGGCTGTGCGCACATCAGAGGCGGCATGGAGCGCTATCCACCGCCTCGTACGACGGCCGAGACCCCATGGGCACCATCCTCGCCGCGATCTGGCCTTCGGCTCATTGGTCGCTGCCGGTGGCCTGGCCCTTGTCGTCCATCAGGACCACGTGGGACAGCAAGCAGCTCACTTTCCTGCCCCGACGACTACACCTGATCTGCCCGCCGACTTCTAGCCTGCGCCCCGCCGTCCGAACGCGCTTTGACGGCATGGACGCCCAAGAACGCCGCCTTTCCCCGAAGGCGGTTCGGTCCGCCTGCGCATCGACCGGCGGGCCGTGTCAGACCGCCCTGCCCCTCGTCCGGCCCCCGTGCCCGACACCGGACAGGGGCAGGGCGGGATCCCGTACGAACGAGAAAGAAGAAGGAGAGCGTCATGGAACCGAACGGAGACCTCCTCATCGCGGTAAAGAACCTGGTCACTGTCCAGGACCGGTTCGCCGCGCAGGCGGCCGAGTCCGACCCCACCGGAACCTCGGCGGGCGACGACGGTGACAACCGCGACGGGCTGAATCACCCCGAGGCGTGATCGCCACCGCATACGCCGGGGCCCTGTACATCTCGTCCAGGGTCCCGGCCCTCCCTCTGTACCCTCACGCCCTCACGGAGGATTCCATGGACCACCGATTCGTACGGGAGATAGAGAAGGCGCTCGGTTGGGCCGGTCCGAGTGCGCTCAGCACCGGATTCGCCCTCGGCAGCATCGACGACGGCGCCCTGCTGGGCCGGCTCCTCACACCGCACAAGTTGCTCGACCTCGTGATGCGCAGGGGCCTGAACACCCCACAATTCCGAGTCTTCCAGGACGGCTCGGAGCTGCATCCCAACCGGTACTTCCACGACGCGGTGACCCGGCGCGGCCAGGCCATCAGGATGGCGGACATGCGCCGTCTGCGGGACCTGATGCGGGCCGGGTGCACCCTCGTTCTGGACGAGGTGGATTTCTTCGACCCGACGCTGGAGGCCACCTGCCGGGCGTTGCAGTGGTGGTCGCGTGAGCTGGTCCAGGTCAACGCCTACCTGACCACCCAGGAGGCATCCGGCTTCTCCCTGCACTGGGACGACCACGACGTGGTGATCGTCCAGGTCGCGGGCGAGAAGAGCTGGGAGGTACGGGGGGCCTCGCGCCCCGTACCGATGTACCGCGACTCGGCGCCGAACAACGAGCCCAGCTGCAGGCAAGCAGCTCACGCTCGCGGCCAAGGCCCTACCCGCGCTGCGGCTGCTGTTGAGCGGCACCCCGGTAGGCCTGGCCCAGGCGGCGGACGAGACCGGCGTGGATGTGGAGCAGCTGGCCGACATTCTGATCGAGGAGGAACTGTGTGCCGAACTGACCCCGGAGTTGTCCTCGGGCTTTACAGGTCTGGTTACGACCGCCAACTCCTAGAAGGAGCGCTGATCCTCGGCGTCCGAGCGCTCGACACCGGCTACAACTATCGGAACTTCACCGCCCACCGGACGCTGGCGGACGTCGCGGGAGACCTGCTGCCCCAGTTCCACATCTCGACCAAGGTTGGCTTCTTCTCCGGCATACACCGGGCAGAGCACTCCCTCGCTCCCCGCAGACTCCGTACGGCGCTGGAGGAGACGGCCCAGGATCTCGGTCGGTCGCCGGACCTGGTGTTTCTCCACAACCCTGAACACAGCCTCGTCGGGCTTCCACCGCAGGCTGCGAGCGCGGCCCTGACCGAAGCCTGCGATGCCCTTGAACAGGCGGTGGAGAGCGGACTGTGCCTGGCATGGGGTATCGCCTCGTGGAATCCGATCGCCCTTCTGGGGGCTGTGAACGGCGCGCCCGCACCATCGGCCCTCATGGTGCGGGCCGGCCTACTCGTCGACGAGTCCACGCTCGTGGCAAGCGAGGCGCTGGCAGCAGGATTCGGCCTCGGTGTGGAGGGGCGATGGGGGATGGCACCTTTTGGGGGCAGCACCCAGGACGCCGTATGGGACAACGTCAACGCGCGTACGTTCCTTGCTCCCGACCAGGAATGCTCGAACCTCCAGGCCGCGTTTCGCACTGCCTTCCTTCTCCCCCGGGTCGGACGCGTCGCGGTTGGCACCAGCCGTATTGACCACCTTCGGGAGGTGCTCACCGCAGCGTGCCTGGAAGAAAGCGAGGACGTGATCACCGAGTATCGGGGATTGCTGCGTGCCAGAGTGGACCGCGGCTTCTGTGGCGTCGGTAGGACGGTCGAGTGAGGAGAGAGGCATGAGTGCATCGCTCGTCGATCTGCGTACGCACCTGCACGACGACGTTCTCGATCACATTGAGCGCAGGCTCGACGTCCGTCTCGACCGACCGGCCGGCGTCTACGGCAATCACGGCGGCACTGCCGGATTCCGCACGGACCGTGAGACCTGGCTGCGCGTGGAATGGAGGCCGCCGGACAGGGCCGACAGTCCTTCATGGGCCGGCCTTGAAGCGGCGGCCGCTGTACAGGGCGTCTCGAAGCCCGACCTCCTTGAGGCTCTTCGGTGGTGGGATACCCGCAGAGACGTCGTGTGGCGCGCCGACGAGATGACCCTCGTGCCGGACGCCATCGTGTCCATGTCCGGCAGCGTCACCTCTGCCCCCGAGCTCCCGCACTCCTGGTGGCAGACACTCAAGGAGTCCCTGGACGCGCTCGCCGCCCACAAGACAGTGCGTGTGGGCATGCGGCAGGCGCACTTCACCCGCCGCATCACAGAGGTCTTCGGCACCGACGTGGACACCACGATCGACGAATGGACCACGGCTCACGCGGATCTGCACTGGGGGAACCTCACCGCCCCCCGCTGCTGGCTGCTGGACTGGGAGGACTGGGGAGCGGGTCCGCGCGGCCTCGACGCGGCCACGCTCTGGGGCTTCTCTCTCGGCGCTCCTGATCTCGCAGACAGGGTCCAGGCGGAGTTCGGTGCCGACCTGCAAACGCGATCGGGGAAGTTGGCGCAGCTCCTCTTCTGCGCCAACGCCCTGCGCGCCCACGCCAGGAACAGCAAGGCCATGCCGTTCACCGAACCGGCGCGCGAGGCCGCCGAGGCGCTCATCGACGACCTGAAGACCGGAGCGGAGACGCCAGATCAGGACTAGAGCCGGGGGCTACGAGTACGTCAACGCGCGATCAGGCCGCCCTGCGTGCCCTCCGCGTCGCCGCCCGAATGATGTCCGCGTACCGGTATCCGCTCCCCTTGATCGTGCGCCGCTGCGTCGGGTAGTCGACATGCACCAGGCCGAACCGCTTGTCGTAGCCGTAAGCCCACTCGAAGTTGTCCATCAGCGACCACGCGAAGTACCCGGCGACCGGCGCGCCCCTGCGCGCCGCGCGGCCGCATGCCGCCAGATGTTCCTCCAGGTACCGCACCCGTTCCGGGTCGTCGATCGTCCCGTCGGCCCGTACGACGTCCGGATAGGCCGAGCCGTTCTCGGTGACCAGGATGCGCTGCGCGCCGTACTCCTCGGTCAGCCGCAGCAGCAGTTGCTCCAGGCCGTCCGCGTGGACCTCCCAGTCCATGGCCGTGTGGCGGGCGCCCGGCAGATAGATCTGCTTGGCGTACGGCACGGACCCGGTCGGGTCGGCCGTGACGATCTGGCGGAAGTAATAGTTCAGCCCCAGCCAGTCCAGCGGCGCCGCGATGGTCTCCAAGTCGCCCGCGTGCTCGGGCAGTTCGACGCCGTACAGATCGAGCATGTCCTGCGGATAGCCGCGGCCGTGGACCGGGTCCAGCCACCAGCGGTTGGTGTGGCCGTCGGCGCGGACCGCGGCCGCGTGGTCCTCCTCGCGTTCGGTCGCCGGCTCGATCGGGCTGAGGTTGTTGACGATGCCGACGCGGGCGTCGGACGAGGACGCGCGGATCGCCTGCACGGCCAGACCGTGACCGAGGTGCAGATGGTACGAGGCGTGTACCGCGGCCCGCAGATCGGTGAGCCCCGGCGCCATCCGGCCCTCCAGATGGCCGATCCACGCCGAGCACAGTGGCTCGTTGAGGGTCGCCCAGTCCTTGACCCGGTCGCCGAGGCGCTCGGTGACGGCCGAGGCGTACGAGGCGAAGTGCTCGGCCGTGTCCCGCGCGGGCCAGCCACCCCGGTCCTGCAGGACCTGCGGCAGGTCCCAGTGGTAGAGCGTCGCGAACGGTGCGATGCCCGCATCCAGCAGGCCGTCCACGAGCCGGTCGTAGAAGTCGAGTCCCGCCCTGTTCACCGGCCCGTCGCCGCCGGGCACGACGCGCGGCCAGGCGATCGAGAACCGGTAGGCCCCGACGCCCAGTTGCTTCATCAGCGAGATGTCCTCGGGCCAGCGGTGGTAGTGGTCGCACGCCACGTCGCCGGTGTCGCCACCCGCGACGGCGCCGGGGGTGTGGGAGTAGGTGTCCCAGATCGACGGGGTGCGGCCGTCCTCGGCCACGGCTCCCTCGATCTGGTACGCGGCGGTGGCGACGCCCCAAGTGAAGTCGGCCGGGAGGGCGTTGAGGTCGTTCACGGACTGCCTTTCTGCAGGGGTGCGGGGGGTCACTGGGCGGTTCACTTGACGGCGCCCGCGGTGAGGCCGGCGACGAGATAGCGCTGGAGAAGCAGGAACCCGGCGACGACGGGCACGCTGACGACGAGCGATGCGGCCATGACCTGGTTCCAGTAGGTGTCGTTCTGGGTGGCGTAGCCCTGGAGCCCGACGGAGAGTGTGCGGGTGGTGTCGTTCGTCATGACGGAGGCGAACAGCACTTCTCCCCAGGCGGTCATGAACGCGTAGACGGCCACGGCGACGATGCCCGGCACGGCTGCCGGCACCACGACCCGTACGAGCGCGCCGAGCGCTCCGCAGCCGTCGACCATCGCCGCCTCGTCCAGATCCCGGGGGATCGAGTCGAAGTAGCCGATCAGCATCCAGATGGAGAACGGGAGCGAGAACGTCAGATAGGTGAGGATCAGTCCGCCGCGCGAGCCGTACAGGGCGATGCCGGTGCTGTTGCCGATATTGACGAAGATCAGGAACAGCGGGAGCAGGAAGAGGATTCCGGGGAACATCTGCGTCGAGAGCACGGTGATCGTGAAGACCCGCTTGCCGCGGAAGCGGTAGCGGCTCACCGCGTAGGCGGCGAACACCGCGATCACCACTGACAGCACGGTCGCCGCCCCCGCCACGATCAGCGAGTTGAGGAAGTAGCGGGCGAGCGGCACGGTGTGCCAGATGTCGATGTACGGCCGGATCGTCAGCCCGGACGGAAACCACCGGAACTTCCCCGAGACGTCCTGCAAAGGCTTGAGCGAGCTGCTGAGCATCACATAGACAGGCAGCAGCGCGAACGCCGTCAGAAACGTCAGGACGATGCGGCGTGTCCGGACGAAGGACCGCGGCGGTGCGCTCGGCGAGAGGGCCGGCCTAGGCATCGGCGCTCCTCCTTCTCCGTGAGGTGAGCAGCAGATAGACGGCGGTGACCGACAGCAGGAAGAGCAGCAGCAGTACGGACATCGCGGAGCCCGATCCGAAATTCCAGGTGACGAACGACGACTGGTAGATATGGATCGAGATCAGGTCGGCGGCCTCCGGCGCGGCCCTGCCGAACAGCACATACGGCGTGTTGAAGTCGTTGAACGTCCACAGGAACAGCACGAGCACCAGCACCTGGTTGACCGGGCGCAGCGACGGCAGGGTGATCTTGCGGATCTGCTGCCAGATGCCCGCGCCGTCGATCGCCGCGGCCTCGTACAGCTCACGCGGGATGTTCTGGAGACCCGCCGTCACAATCAGGAAGGCGAACGGCCAGGACTTCCACACCGCCACCACGACCAGCGCGATGAAGCTGTTGTCGCCGATCAGCCAGAAGGAGGGCCGGTCGGTGAGGCCGAGCTGGTCGTGCAGTACATGGTTGATCATGCCGTTGTCGCGCTGGAACATGAACGCCCAGGTGATGACGGCCGCGTACACGGGCAGCGCGTACGGAGTGAGGAAGACGGCCCGCAGAAAGCCCCGGCCGCGGAAGCTGTCCTGCATCGTGATCGCCGCGGCGACGCCGAACAGCCAGGACAGACCGACGGCCAGGGTGGTGAAGGCACAGGTGACGAGGAACGAATGGAGCAGCGCCTGGCCGATCGGGGCATCGAAGTCCACGGCGACCTGGTAGTTGTCGAGCGCCGCCCACGGGGCCTCGCTCCAGTTGCGGATGTAGAACTGGGTGAGCCGGCGGAAGCTCATCACGATGCCCATGACCATCGGGATCAGATGGACGAGCAGTTCGAGCACGACGGCGGGCAGCAGCAGGAGATAGGGCAGGCCGCCGCGGCGGATCCGGGCCGGGACGCGTGGCAGTCTGCCGCGGCGGGCCCCCTTGCCCACGTTCTCGCCGCCGTCCGCCCGGTCCGTGCGGCCTTCAGTCATGGTGGCTGTCATCGGGCGGGCCTCACTGCTGCATCTGCTGCTGGGCCTTGGCCAGACGCGCCTTGACGGACTCGGTCGTCACCGGCCGTCCGGCGGCGGCTTCGGCCCACAGCTCCTTGACGGCGGTGCCGACGGCCGTCTCGAACTGCGACTCGGCGGGCACCTGGGGCAGCGGCGCGGCGCTGGTGGCGAGCGTGTCGCGGAGCACCTTCAACTCGGGGGCGGCGAACGCCGGATCCTGCTGCGCGGCCTTGACCGGCGGGATCGATCCGTATGTCTTGTTGAGGAGCTTCTGCTCCGCGTCGCTCGTCATGAACTTGACGAACTTCTTGGCGCCGTCGATGTTCTTGGTGTTCTTGAAGACGGCCATATTGATCCCGGCGACCATGGAGTTGGTGTTCTTGCCGGTGCCGGGAGCGCCCGCCGGGACCGGTACCGCAGCGACGCCCCAGTCCGCGGGCTTCATGCCCTGGGCGGCGAAGGTCGATGCGGCGGCCTGCCACAGCACCATGGCCGTCTTGCCGCGCGCGAAGTCCTGGAGCGACTGGTTCTGGGCGTACTCGGCGTTGCCCGGCGCGACGATCTTGTCCTTGGCCATGAAGTCGACGTACTGCTTCACCGCGGCGACCGCGCCGTCGGAGGTGAAGGTGGGCTTGCCGGAGGAGTCGAAGAAGTCGGCGCCGTGCTGCTTTCCGAGTACGAAGACCTGATGGATGTTGTTCGCCAGGTTGCCGCCTTCGGCGCCCAGCGCCCACTTCCCGTTCCTGGAGAGCTTCTTGCCGTCCGTGACGAGCTGGTCCCAGGTGGCCGGCGGCTGTGCGATGCCCGCCTCGGCGAACATCTTCTTGTTGTAGTAGAGCGCGTACGCGAGCGAATACAGCGGGACGGCCGCGGGGTCCTTGCCCTCGGCCCCGGCCGATGCGACCGCGGAGGAGACGAAGCGGTCCCGGCCGCCGATCGCGTCGAAGTTCTTCTGGTCCCAGGGCAGCAGTGCTCCACTCGCCTGGAGGGAGGCGGACCAGGTGTTGCCTATGTTGAAGACGTCGGGGCCCTGTCCGGAGGTGGTGGCGGCCAGGATCCGGTTGAGCAGATCGGACCAGGGGATCACCTCGAGTTTGACCTTGATGCCCGTCTGCTCCTCGAACTTCTTCAGCTCGGGGGTGAGGATCTTCTTGTCGGCCTCGATGCTGGGGCCCTGGTTGGAGGCCCAGTAGGTGAGCGTCTTGGGCGATTCGTTGCTGCCACCCCCGTCGGTGGCGGTGCCTCCTCCACATCCGGTGGTGGCGGCGAGCGCGGTGACGACGGCGACGGCTGCTGCGGCTCTGACTGTGCGCATGAGAGGTGGCCCCTTTCCGGGGATGGCTGCGTTCGGTTCCCGAACGGCCTCCATGACTTAATTTAGATCGTGATTTAAGAGGTGAGAGAAGGTCGCGTCAAGGTCCCCGACCGGGGTATGTTGCGTCGAGGGAAGGAGCGCCATGGCGGAGCGCAACAAACGGACAGTGCGTGACCTGCGACGAGGCAACCGTGCTCGGGTACTGCAACGGTTGTATTTCGAAGGCCCGCTGAGCCGTCAGGAGCTCGGACCGGCCACCGGGCTGAGTTCAGGTTCCATCAGCAATGTCGTCTCCGAACTGATCGCCGAAGGGGTGCTCGAGGAAGCCGGGGTGGTCGACTCCGACGGCGGCCGGCCGCGCACCCTGCTGCGCGTCGCGCCCGGCAGCGGCCTGCTGATCGGCATCGACATCGGCGAGACACGCGTACGCGTCGAGCTCTTCGATCTGTCGCTCACCGAACTCGCCCGCACCGAACGGCTGCTGGCCCAGCACGGCTACGACGTGGAGCGCGTCGTAGCCCATGTCCGCACCGGCGTCGCCGACGTCCTGCGGGAGGCGGATGCCGACCCGGCGCGACTGCTCGGCGTCGGGGTCGGAGTCCCCGGCATCATCGAGCAGGGCTCCGATGACGGCACCGCCGGCGCAATCGTGCACGGCCAGACGATCGGCTGGAGTGCCGTCCCCTTCGAGAAGCTGCTCCGCGAATCCGTCGAACTGCCTTTGGGCGTACCGCTGTTCATCGACAACGGCGCGAAGACCCTGGGCCAGGCCGAGATGTGGTTCGGTGGCGGCCGCGGCGCCCGCGAGGCCGCCGTCGCCCTGATCGGCTCGGGAGTCGGCGCCTGCGTCGTACACGCCGCCACCCCCGACGAGAACGCCCGCAGCAGCGCCCTGGAGTGGGGACATACGACGGTACGGATCCGGGGGCGGCGCTGCCGCTGTGGCTCCCTCGGCTGCCTGGAGGCGTACGCGGGCGCGGAGGCCCTGCGCGAGCGCTGGAAGGAGGCAGGAGGACCGCTCCCTGCCGATGCGGACGACGAGACCGCGCTGGCCGCCCTGCTGGCCGCGGCATTCCCGGGTCCGGACGGCCCCGAACCCGACCCGGTGGCGCTCTCCATTCTCGACGACACCGCCGAGTATCTGGGCGCGGCCGTCGCCGATCTGATCAACCTCTTCCGTCCCGAACGCATCCTCATCGGCGGCTGGGCCGGACTGCTCATCGGGCCCCGTCTGCTCCCCGAAGTGCGCCGCTACGCAGGGGAGTACGCACTGCGGTACCCCGCCGACCGCACCGCCATCGAGCTGGGACGGCTCGGCCCGGACGCGGTCACCGTCGGCGCCGCCACGCTCCCGCTGGCCGACTTCCTGGCTCGCGGAGGCAGCCGCCCTGCGCCCCTGCGCCGTTCCTGAACCCTTGTCATGGTCCGTGTCAAGCCCCTAAGTTGACCGCTTGCGACGTGAACTGCATGCGTGACCAACATGTCAGTGGGGGAGTCTCACCATGGGCGCAACCGGGCGGCACCGCCGATACCAGCCGAGCCGTATCAACCGGGCTTCTCTGACGGTCACCGCGGGCGGCGCGGGCATGGCCCTGCCGCTCATCGGCGCGGGCACGACGCATGCGGCCTCCGTGGACGTCTGGGAGAAGGTCGCGGCCTGCGAGTCGACCAACAACTGGAAGATCAACACCGGCAACGGCTACTACGGCGGTCTCCAGTTCAGCCAGTCCACCTGGGAGGCGTACGGCGGCAGGCAGTACGCCCCCCGTGCCGATCTGGCCAGCAGGGACCAGCAGATAGCCATCGCCGAGAAGGTCCTCAAGGGGCAGGGGCCGAGGGCCTGGCCACTGTGCTCGGCCCGCGCGGGGCTCACCCGCGGCGGGGACGCTCCCGAGATCGCGCCCGCCCGGCGATCAGCACCGGAGAGCAAGCCGAAGCCCGCCGCACTCCGCAAGGCGACCCCGACCACCGTGCCGACGCACCGCGAGGGCTACACCGTGGCCCGCGGTGACTCTCTCTCCAAGATCGCGGACTCCGAGCAGGTCAGGGGCGGCTGGCAGCAGCTGTACGCGCAGAACCGCGCGGTCGTCGGCAGCGACCCGGACCTGATCCACCCGGGCCAGCGGCTGATCCTGCGCATCGAGGCCCCGGCCAGGCAGCAGCCGGGGGTCAAGCCGCGGCCCGCGGCCCAGCCGAAGCCGCACCAGGCCCCGAAGCACCAGGCCCCGAAGCACCAGCCTCCCAAGCACCAGCCTCCGAAGCAGCAGACGCCCAAGCACCAGCCTCCGAAACAGCAGACGCCCACGAAGCCCGCCAAGCAGGTGCACGCCACCAAGCCCGCGCACAGGACCGGACTCAGCGCCCCCGTCGAGGCGAGCACCGGCACCCCCTACGGCAAGGCCGGTTCCTCCTGGGCCAGCGGCTACCACACCGGCGTCGACTTCCCGGTCCCCACCGGCACTTCCGTGAAGGCCGTCGCCGCCGGCCGCGTCGTCTCGGCCGGCTGGGGCGGTGCGTACGGCTATCAGGTCGTCATCCGCCACGCGGACGGCAAATACAGCCAGTACGCGCATCTGTCGGCGCTCACCGTGCGCTCCGGGCAGCAGGTCAGCAGCGGTCAGCGGATCGCCCGCTCAGGATCGACCGGAAACAGCTCGGGACCGCATCTCCATTTCGAGGTGCGCACCGGCCCCGGATACGGGACCGACATCGATCCCGTCGCCTACCTCAGGTCGGGTGGCGTCTCGCTCTGAGACACGTTCCTGCGGGTCGGCGTGGTCCCCGTCCGATGACGGGTGTTCCGCTCGGGCTTCCCCCGGTTCCGCAGGGTGCACCGGCTGCTGCGAGGGGCGCATGTGCGCCTCCGCCTCCGCCTCGGCGTGCAGCTGCGCCTGTGCCTCCGCGCGCGCCGCGTCCAGGCGCTCGGTCGTCAGCAGGATCAGCCCGCCCGCCGCCAGGGCACCGAAGCCCAGCGCGAACACAGTGCCGGTCAGCCCGTAGCGGAAGGTCTCACCGAACATCGTGATGCCGACCGCGGCCGCCACCACCGGGTTGACGACCGTGACGGTGGCCAGCGGGGCCGCCAGGCCCGCGCCGCGGTACGAGGCCTGCGAGAGCAGCAGGCCGCCGCATGCCAGCACCGCGATCACCAGCAGGCTCGGCCACTGGGCCGTCGGCGCGGACCACGACCAGTCCACCGCGACGGTCTTGGTGAACACCGAGGCGATGCCGAAGCCCACTCCCGCCGACGCTGCCAGCAGCACACTGCGGATGATCGGCCGGTGCACGGTCTGGGCGACCAGGAAGAGCAGCGCCACACCGCCGAAGGTCGCGCCGGCCAGCACCGCGCGTTGTCCGCCGTCCAGCGAGTGGGAAGTGGCCGTGCCGGTCAGCGCGAGCAGCCCCGCGAGCCCGACCGTCGCCATGAGAGCGCCGCGCCAGGCGGCGGCGCCCGCCCGGCGCCGTACGAACAGCGCGGCCATCGGCAGGGCGAAGACGATCGTCAGCGCGCCGAGCGGCTGGACCAGGCTCAGCGGCCCGTACGCGAGCGCCAGCACATGGAGCACCGCGCCGAGGCCGTTGAGCGCGACGGCGACCCACCACGCGGCGTGATGCAGCGGCGCATAGGGGCGGGCCGAGGTGGAGGCAGCGACATGCTCTTGCATGATTGCCCCGGCCGCATATGCGACCGCGGAGACCAGTGACAGCACCACGGCCGGCGCGAGGGAACTCATAGAGTCCACGATCTCCCTCTTCTGCGTCTACGTCGTCGTCCTTGAGCAGGCACTTGGACGTACTGCCGACGTAGTACGAGCGTAGGTCAAAAGTCCCCCTCACGGCGGGCGAGCAGGTCGGGGTCGGGCTAGGGGATCCGCCTGATCGATACGGTGACCCGGTGCGGACACGGGCGACGGCAGGGGACGGGAGCGCGGGTGTGGACCTGGACGAGGTGGCGTCGGTGGGCGGTTTCTTCGCCCTGCGGACCGGGGCGCCGGACGTCGGGCATGTTCCCCTGGCACGTCTGTACGGGGGCGACACGGCCTTGCTCACCGCCCGTGTCGACACGGTTGCCGCCCGGCTGCGCACCCCGGAACGACGGGTCGCCGCATCCATCGCGCATCTGGGCTTCACCGCCCGGCTCTGGTCGGTCGCACTCGGCAGTGCCGCGCTCCTCGGGCAGCTGCCCGACCTCGATCCCGTGCGGCTGCACTGGGATCCGTCGCGAAGCGCGCCCGACGACCTGTGCCTGGACGGCTCCCGCCCGCTGCCCGCCACCGCTGCCGCCGTCCGCGAGACGGTGCAGTACGGCCATCTCGTGCCGCTTGCGGATGCGCTGATGAGTGACACCCGGATCTCGCCGCAGCTGCTGTGGGGCAACGCGGGCTCCGCACTCGCCGGAGCAGTGCGTGAGCTGCGCGCCTGGGCCCGGCGCGCCGGCCGGCCGGAGGTGGCCGGGCGGGCCACGGCACTCGCCGCCGAGCTCTTCGCACACCCCGATCTGTCCGGCACCGTGGAGGGCCCGGCGATGCGTCGGCGCAGCTGCTGTCTCTACTACCGCTGCCCGGGCGGCGGGCTCTGCGGCGACTGCGTCTTCGACAGTCCGCCGCAGCGGTAGGCCCAGTGATCCTGCCCCCCCTCTTGCCGCAGCGGTCCGTCGAGTGATCCTGACCGCGGTCTTCCCCGCAGGCCTCATCTGAGTGACCATCATGAGGTGCTGTGTCGTTGCGGGAACACCGCGCCGGACAGCGGCTTCGCCGCGGCCGGATCCCGGCCGACACCAGGCCATCGGCGCTGAACCGACCGTTTTGGCGAGGGGAGTCTCAGTGAAGGTGGGACTGCTCACGCGCGAGTATCCGCCCGACGTCTACGGCGGCGCCGGGGTCCATGTCGAGTTCCTCGCCCGGGAGTTACGGGCTCTCGCCGATCTCGAGGTCCACTGCTGGGGCGAAGGCGCGGCCGAGGGCGTACTGCGCCACCAGGCCCTGGCCGGACTCGAGCACGCCAACGACGCGCTGCGCACCTTCTCCGTGGACCTGGCGATGGCCGCCGAGCTGCAGGGCCGCGAACTGGTCCACTCCCACACCTGGTACGCCAACCTCGCCGGCCATCTCGGGGGGCTCCTCCACGGCGTTCCGCATGTGATGACCGCGCACTCCCTGGAGCCGCTGCGCCCCTGGAAGGCCGAGCAGCTCGGCGGCGGCTACGCCCTCTCCTGTTGGGCCGAGCGCACGGCCATCGAGGCCGCGGACGCCGTGATCGCCGTCTCCCACGGCATGCGCACGGACATCCTCGGCTGCTATCCGGCCATCGACCCGGCCCGGGTGCATGTCATCCACAACGGCATCGACACGGGCCTGTACCGCCCCGACCACGACACGGCCGCACTGGAGCGGATCGGCATCGACCCGTACCGCCCCTTCGCCCTCTTCGTCGGCCGCATCACCCGCCAGAAGGGCGTCCCGCATCTGCTGCGCGCGGCCCGCTCCTTCGACCCGGACATCCAGCTGGTGCTCTGCGCGGGCGCCCCGGACACCCCGGAGACAGGCCGCGAATTCCGTGAGCTCTTCGAGGAGCTGGACCGGGTACGGGACGGAGTGCACTGGATACCCGAAATGCTGCCGCGCCCCCAGGTCGTCCAACTGCTCAGCCACGCCGCGGTGTTCGTCTGCCCCTCGGTCTACGAGCCGCTGGGCATCGTCAATCTGGAGGCCATGGCCTGCGGCACGGCCGTTGTCGCATCCGCGGTCGGCGGCATCCCCGAGGTCGTGGACGACGGACGCACGGGACTGCTCGTGCCGTACGACGCCCGTCATCCGGAGGACTTCGAGCAGGGCATCACCGAGTCGGTGAACCGGGTCGTCGACGACGCCGCCGAGGCCGCCAGGATGGGCGCCGCCGGACGCGAGCGGGCAGTGCGTGAGTTCGGCTGGGACCAGGTCGCCCGCCGGACCTACGAGGTGTACGAGGAGTTGCTCAAACAGGGATGACAGGCACGGCATGCAGAGAGGGGCGGCGATGCGTGGTGGACCTTCGGTGCTCGGGATCGTACTGGCCGGCGGGGAGGGCAAGCGGCTGATGCCGCTCACTGCCGACCGGGCCAAACCGGCGGTGACCTTCGGCGGCATGTACCGGCTCGTCGACTTCGTGCTCTCCAGCCTGGTCAACGGTGACATCCTGCGCATCTGTGTGCTGACGCAGTACAAGTCGCACTCGCTGGACCGCCATGTGACCACCACCTGGCGGATGTCGAGTCTCCTCGGCAACTACGTCACACCCGTCCCCGCCCAGCAGCGGCTCGGCCGCCGCTGGTATCTCGGCAGCGCCGACGCGATCCTGCAGTCCCTCAACCTCGTCCACGACGAACAGCCCGACTACATCGCGGTGTTCGGCGCGGACCACGTCTACCGGATGGATCCCCGGCAGATGCTGAAGCGGCACATCGACAGCGGAGCGGGCGTCACGGTGGCCGGGATCAAGGTGCCGCGCTCCGAAGCCTCCTCCTTCGGGATCATCACCCCGGCCTCCGACGGCGCCCGGGTCGAGAGGTTCCTGGAGAAGCCCGCCGACCCTCCCGGGCTGCCGGGCGATCCCGGCCGGGTCTTCGCCTCCATGGGCAACTACCTCTTCACCACCAAGGTCCTCATCGACGCCCTGCACCGGGACGCGGAGGACGAGCGCTCGGTGCATGACATGGGCGGCTCGATCCTGCCGATGCTCACCGATCGGGGTGTCGCGCAGCTCTACGACTTCGATGACAACCATGTGCCCGGCGAAAGCACGCGTGAGCACGGCTACTGGCGCGATGTGGGCACGCTCGACACGTACTACGAAGCCCATATGGATCTGATCCCCGACCGGCCCGTCTTCGACCTCGACAATCGCAGCTGGCCTCTCTACACCCACTCCGGGCAGCTGCCGCCGGCCCGCTGCATCGGCGCGGGCATCGCGAGTGAGTCGATCGTCAGCCCCGGCTGCATCGTCCGCGGCCAGGTCACCCGGTCCGTCCTCTCGCCGGGCGTGGTCGTCGCCGAGGGCGCGGTGGTGCAGGGCTCGGTCCTCCACGACAACGTGCGCATAGGCCGTGGCGCGGTGGTGCGCGGCTCGATTCTCGACAAGAACGTGGACGTCCCGCCGGGCGCGACCATCGGCGTCAATCCCGGGCGTGACCAGGAGCTCTACACCGTTTCCAAGAACGGGGTCATCGCGCTGGGCAAGGGACAGCCGGTGCTGTGATTCGTCACGCGAGGTGGTGGCGACGAGGCGTCACACCATCCGGCGACGCCTCCCGAGCAAGGTCTGCGCGATCACGACCACGCCTTCGGGCGGCCGCCCGCTTCAAAGAGTGCCGTGGACGGCTGATTGCCGATCACGCGGGGAGGGCATTACCAGGGGAGAGGGGCCTGTCGTTGTTCTTCGACCGCAGACGGCCCGCCCCGTTCGGTTCTTCTGGCCGAATACGGCCGTCGATGAATGTCTATGCAGGAACGGGGAGTGATGGGGATGCGTGCGCAGAGGCGCTCCCGCAGGCGCGCCGCATGCGCCACATATCTATTGCCGCAGGCGGAGACATCCGCCCGTTGGGCGCGGCATCTGACGACGACCTTCCTGACCCGCGGCTGCGGCGAGAAGGTGTCGGGCGATCAGGTGGAGGACGCGGCCCTGGTCGTGTCCGAGCTGGTCACCAATGCCACTCGGCACGGTCATGGCAGCTGCCGGCTGCGGCTGTGCGTCGATCCCGGGCTGGTCACCGTCGAGGTGGAGGACGCCAGCCCGATACCACCACGGCTGTGTTCGCCGCTGGAGACGGACGAGTGCGGGCGGGGCATCGTGATGGTGCGGGAGCTCTCCCAGCACTTCACTGTGCGTGGCGGACCGGGCGGCGGCAAGACGGTCCAGGCGGTGCTCGCCGCCTCCTGAGCCCGTCTCTTGAGCCCGCCTTCTGGGCGCCGCCTCGGCTCAGCATGGCTCAGGCTCAGCAGGGCTGCCGCCACACCCCCAGGTTGAGCTTCTTGCGCATGGAGCTGAGCCCCAGTCGACGGGTGCGCTCGCAGAACTTGTCGACGGGCAGCGCGTACTCCACATGGAAGACCGCCTTACCGGCCTTCACGAAGGGCGTCAACTGGGCGCAGTCGTCGTACTGCGCGCACTCCTCGTTCACGGCGAAGTCGAAATCCCGTACCAGCTGGGGGACTTGGGGCAGATCGTTCTTCAGCCCCACCGACATGCCCCGATCATGCGCGAGCTCCGCGATCATGCGGTTGTACGTGAGCTGGTGGGCGGCGGTCAGCGGGAAGCCGGTTCTGTTGAGGTAGGCGTCCAGCAGATCCGGCTCCACCGCGTCGAAGCCGCGCTCGCGGCAGAGGTCCATGCGCTTGGCCATCAGCGGGCGCAGGATGTCGAGCCGCCGGATGTCCAGCCAGCGCTCTCCCTCCCAGCCGTTGGCCCTGCCGCGTACGGAGGCGGGAAACTCCCCGTGGTCGGGGCGGAAGGACTCCCAGGCGCCCGCGTTGACATAGCAGATGACCTTGCGGCCGTCCCGGTGGAGTCTGCGCACGGTCGCCGCGTCGCTCTCGAAGCCGTCGATGTCGTACACGGGCACGTCGACGCCGGCGTCGACCCGTCCGTCCAGCTGCCACTGCCAGGCGGTGCCCGGCCGCGGCTGCCAGCGCCGGGGGCGCGGGGACTGGTCAGGCGACGGCGCTGAGCAGGCGGCGAGCACCGCCAGCGTCATGGTGACGGCGAGCAGGCCGAGCCGCCGTCGCCCGGCGGCCTGGGGACGTTTCATGGTGCCTTCCGAAGGGCGGGTGGCAGCGCCGACCAGGGATTCGGGCCATGGCCGGGTACGGCGCAGTGCACCGCGGCACCGCGCAGTTCCGCGGTGCGGGCCGCGAGCCGCGAGAGCCTGGCGGGAACACCGTGCACCAGATGGCAGAACCGGGTCGGCGGGTGGTCCTTGGTCCACGGCGGGGCGGCCGGGGCGGCGCAGTAAGCGTCCCAGTCGCCCTCGAAGGTGATCAGCAGATCGCAGAGCGCGGCGTATCCCGGGGCGGGATGGGCGCCCGGATTGAGCACGACGGTCCGTCCGCCGCGGGCCCGGGCCGCCCTGGTGAGCCGCCGGTAGTGACGCAGCCCGGCCGCGTCCGGGGCGACCTGATCGAGGAAGAACCCGTCCGCGCCGTACCAGTCGCGATGCCGCTCGAAGTCCTGCGCGACCACCCGGGCGGGCCGCCGCCCGTAATCGGTGTCCGCATACCCGAGCACCCGCACGCCGGCCGCCCGCAACGCGCGGGCGGCGGCGACGAACGCGGGGTCGGGGGCGGTTCCGGGGCCGTCGTCGATGTTGAGCACGACGCCGTAGATACGGGGCGCGGAAGTGACGATAGCGTGCCAGGCGGCGGGGTCGACGGTGGGGTGGACGTACATGGGGACGAGGAGGGTCATGCGGCGCCTTCCCGAACTGGGGGCTCCGCCCCCAGACCCCCGGTCCTCGATCGCCGGACGGGCTCAAGTTGAGCCCCGCCGGCGATCGAGGGGTGGGGGTCCCACCACGTCCGCAGGGCGTAGGGGGAGGTTCTGGGGCGGAGCCCCAAGCTCGCCGCAGGCGTCCTCAACGGCTCGCCCCCGCCGGAGTCGACGACGCCCACAGGTCGTACAGCGAGTCGTCCAGCGTCCGCTTCGGGCGCCAGCCGAGCGCATCCGTCGCCGACGTGATGTCCGCGCACTGCCAGGAGACCGCCGACGAGCGCGCGGAGCCGGTGCCCGTCTCCTCCAGGCGGCCGCGGAAGCCGGACGTCCGGACCAGCCCGTGGGCCAGTTCGCGCACCGAAGTGGCCCGGCCGCTGCCGATGTTGAGCACCGGTGGCAGCGGGCGGTCGGCGGTCGCCGCCCGCACGGCCGCGTCCGCCACATCACGCGCGTCGACGAAGTCGCGGTGCGCCGAGAGATCGCCGACGCGCACGGCCTCGCCCGCCTCACCGGCTCGCCGCAGCTCCGCGGCGAGCCGGCCGGGCAGACCCGCGGCCGGTGCGCCCGGACCCACGGGGTTGAAGACGCGCAGCACGACGGCGTCCAGCCCCGAGGCGGTGACGGCGACCGTGCCGGCGAGCTTGGTGGCTCCGTACGGGCCGAGCGGCCTGGTCGCGGCCGACTCGGCGACGGGTTCGCCGGGCGTGGTCGGCCCGTACTCGGCGGCGGAGCCGAGATGGACGAGCCGGGCCTCCGGCGCCGCATCCCGCAGCGCCTCGCAGAGCGCGGCGGGGCCACGCGCGTTGACGTCCGTCAGCTGCACCGCGCTGCCGGCCACCAGACCGGCGCAGTTGACGACGACGGACGGCGCGGCCGCGTGCAGCGCGTCCGCGATGACGCCCGGACCGGCGGTGAGATCGAGCAGCACATCGGCGTCCGCGGACCGGCCGCCGACGAGCAGCCGCACGCCCAGCAGGGCGCGCAGCTGCTCGGCGGTGTGCCCGCCCAGGAATCCGGTGGAGCCCAGGAGGAGGATGCGCACGGAACTCCTCACGCTCCCTTGAGGAGAAGGCCGCGGTGGGTGGTGAACTCGGCGTTCGCCCGGTCGTAGTCGTCGGGCCGGCCGATGTCGAGCCAGTACCCGTCGAACTCGTAGGTGTGCGGCGGGTTCTGCGACCGCAGCAGATCCAGCATCAGCTCGTCGAAGCCGAGCGGCAGCCCGGGCGTGTACCCGGCGAGCGTGTCCCGGCTGAGTCCGTACACGCCCATCGAGACGCGGTAGTCCATGCTCGGCTTCTCGGCGAAACCGACGACCCGCCCGGACTCGGTGGTGAGCACCCCGAAGTCGATGGAGACCTTGCGGGCGTACGTGGCGACGGTGAGCGGCGCGCCGGACGCGCTGTGCTGTCTGACGACGTCCCCGTAGTCGAGGTCGGTGAGGATGTCACCGTTCATGACGAGGAAGTTCTCGGGCAGCCGGTCCAGCAGGGTGAGCAGCGGGCCCATCGTGCCGAGGGGGCTCTCCTCGGTGGAGTAGCCGACCCGCAGCCCCCACTGCGAGCCGTTGCCGACGTAGGCGCGGATGATGTGTCCGAGATGACCGATGGCGATGGTCGCGCTGGTGAAGCCGGCCGTGGCCAGCTGGCGCAGCACGATCTCCAGGATCGCGTGCTGGTCGCCGATCGGCACCAGTGGCTTGGGCAGTGCTGTGGTGTACGGGCGGAGCCGGACGCCCTTGCCTCCGGCCAGGATCACTGCGTGCATGAAGACTCCCCTGTCAGTGTCTTTGCGAGTGGCGCTCTCTGCCTGGCGCCCTGTCGGTGGCGTATGCGGTCAGATGTTGTAGATGCCGGTCTTGTAGCGGGCCAGGTTCACCGGGTCCCGGAAGAACCCGATGGTGCGTACGAGCCCCTGCTCCAGATCGTGCTCGGGCTTCCAGCCGGTCGCCTCGCGCAGCCGGGTGGCGTCGGCCACGAGGCGCATCACCTCGGAGCCGGCCGGCCGGATACGCTCCTCGTCCTCGCGCACTTCCACGTCGGTGTCCATCAACTTGCCGATGAGCCGAGTCAGTTCGCCGACCGAGATCTCACCGCCGGTACCGGCGTTGAAGGTGCGGCCGACAACGGCCTCGGCGGGCGCGGTGCCGACGGCGAGGAAGGCACGGGCGGTGTCCTTCACGTAGAGGAAGTCGCGAGTGGGGCGCAGGTCCCCGAGGGTGATGACCCGCTCGCCCGCCGCGACCTGGCCGATCACGGTCGGGATGACCGCCCGCATCGACTGACGCGGCCCGAAGGTGTTGAACGGGCGCAGCGTGACCACCGGTGTGCCGAAGCTGGCGTGGTAGCTGTCGGCCAGCCGGTCGCCGCCCGCCTTCGAAGCGGCGTACGGGGACTGGGTGTTGATGGGGTGGTCCTCGGTGATCGGCACGGTCTGCGCGCTGCCGTACGTCTCGCTGGTCGAGGTGTGCACCAGGCGCGGGATCCCCAGCTTGCGCACCACCTCGAGCACATTGAGGGTGCCGGTGACATTGGTGTCCACATAGCTGTGCGGGGCCTGGTAGGAGTACGGGATCGCGATCAGGGCGGCCAGGTGGTACACGGCCTCGGCTCCCTCGACGAGCTGATGCACCGAGCCGGCGTCGCGGACGTCGCCGAGAACGATCTCGACCTGGTCGAGGGTCTCGGCGGAGAGCGTCTCCAGCCATCCGTAGGAGGAGAAGGAGTTGTACTGGGCCATGGCGCGGACCCGGAAACCGGCGTCGACGAGCGCCTCGGTGAGATGCGATCCGATGAACCCCTCGGCGCCGGTGATGGCGACAAGCCCGTTCGATGTCATGTCAGTTGCTCCTGTTGGTCGGTGGCGAGGTGGGTGGATTCGGTGGTGCGGTGGATTCAGTGGTGTGGTGGACTCGGTGGCGCTGGATTCAGTGGTGCGTGGATTCAGCGGTGGGCGGTGGGCCGGCCGAGCAGCCGACAGGCCGCGGCGATCAGAACGGCCGCCGCCGCGGTACAGCAGCTCAGTTGGGCCGGTCCGAGCGGAAGAGAAGCCAGTGACGCCGAGGCCTGCGCGGCCGCGGCCGCGAGCGTGACGGCGGCCGGCAGCCAGGCCAGCGAGAACGCCTGCAGGAGCAGCGCGGTCCAGAGCACGGCCCCAAGACCCAGCAGAGGAGCGGGCCGGACCCCGGCGATCAGCGAGCCGAGAGCGAGGACCGCCAGATACGCGCTCAGGCAGTACGCCAGGGCCCGCCCGGCACGCAGTACGAAGCCGCGGCCGCTGGTGCTCTCGCGCAACGCGGCCAGCGCGAGCGAGCGGTAGCGGTAGAGCAGCCACTCGGCGAAGCCCATGCTGAGCGTGAGGACGACGACGGAGCGCGGCTCGTCGGCCCCGGCAAGCGCCGCCAGCGCGCCCGCGGCCAGGCCGAACAGTCCGTACGGCAGGGAGCGCAGCAGCTTGGGCGTGGTGCCGGCGGCCTCGGGCGCGGAGCGCAGCGCGGCGTGTATGGCATGCCCGGCGGCAACGACCGCGAGCATCACCGTCGCCGACAGCAGCACCGGTGCGAGCGCTGCCGGAAGCTGCCACAGCTGCACGGCCCCGGCCCCCGCGGCGACGGGCAACAGGGTGAGCAGCAGCACCCGTTCGCGGCCGAGGACCAGCAGGACGCTCGCCGCGCCGAGATAGCAGGACTGCCCGGCCGCGAAGGCCGCGCCCATGCCCGGCCCCGACACCACAAGCCCGGTGGCCGCGGCGCCGAGCGCACCGGCCGGCGCGCCGATGCGCAGGGTCCGCCCGGCGGCGGCCTTCCCTCCGGCCGCCAGCCGCAGATACGCGCGGTGGCTGAGCGCCTGGTTCCACGCCCAGGCCGCAAGAGCAGAGGCGATCAGCCCCGAGACGTCCGCGGTGCCGTGCCACAGCCCGGCGCCCAGCACATAGGCGAGACCCGGCAGGGCGAAGACCAGACCGCGCAGCGCACAGCGCAGATGGTCGGGCCGCCAGGGGTCGGGCGCGGGCGGCGGCTCCGGATAGTGGCGTGGTACCCGGGCATGAAGATCCTCGGCAAGCGTGAACAGATCCGGACGCCCGTAGCGGGCGGTGATCTGATCGCCCGTCAGGCCGTCCGACTCCAGCAGCGCCGCCACCTCGTACGGGTGGACTGCGACTGCGACCTGCTCCACCAGACGCTCGGCGAGCTCATCGATCGGGTCTTCTGCCCAGCTCGGCCGCGCACGGGTCCGCGTGCGCGGCCTGGGTATGACAGGAAGGCTGTCGCCGTCCCCCGGCAGGAGGCGTAACGGGCCGCTCATGCGAGCACCCCCGCGGGCCAGGCCGCGGGCGCCAACTCATGGGCGCGCAGGGCGAGTTCGAGGTAGATCGAGCGGAAGGTGTCGACGGTCTGGCGGAGCGTGAACTGCTCGATCACCCGCAGCCGCGCCGCCTCGCCCATCGCGGCCCGCCGCTGCGGATCGCCCAGCAGCTCCAGGGCCGCCCGGGCCATCGCTTGCGGCTCCCGCGGCGGCACCACAAGACCGCTGTCGCCGACGGCCTCGCGCACCCCGCCGACATCGGTGGAGACGGTGGCGCGCCCGCAGGACATCGCCTCTATCAGGGTGAACGGGAAGCCCTCGCTGATGCTGGACAGCATCACCACGTTCCCCGCCGCGTACGCGTCACGTATGTCGTCCACCCGCCCCTCGAAGACGACGGCGTCGCCGTGCCCCAGCTCCGCGGCGAGCGCTTCGCAGCGCTCCCGGTAGGCCTCGCCGCCGCGCGGTGTGCCGCCGAAGAGCCGCAGTCGGGCCTCGGGTATCTCCCTGCGTACGAGCGCGAAGGCACGGATCAGCGTCTCCAGGTCCTTTATCGGGTCGACCCGGCCCGCCCAGCTGAGCGTGGGTGTCCCCGGTTCGGGACCCGCGGGCGGGAACGCCGTCGGGTCGACGCCGTTGTAGACCGTGCGGATGAGCTCCGGGTCCGCCCCGCCGCGCTCCTCCCACAGCCGGTTGTAGCGATTGCCGGGAGTGATCAGGGCGGCCACGCGGTACGTCTCCTCGGCGAGCAGCCGGAAGAAGCCCAGCAGCAGCGCCTTCACCGGCCAGCGGTAGGGCCCGGTGCGGTAGCCGAGGTAGCGCTCGCGCAGATACACGCCGTGCTCGGTGAGCAGCAGCGGTACGCCGTGCAGCCGACTGGCGACCAGACCGGGCAGTGCCGCGAGTCCGCCGCTGACCGCGTGCGCGACTCCACGCTCGGGCGGCGCGGCCGAGAGCGGCCGTAGCGCGTGCTCCAGCAGATCGGTGGCGGTGAGCGCATCGTGCAGGGTCGGCCGGGCCGCGTGGACGGGCAGGCCCGGCCGGTTCCAGACGCCCACCAGGGTGTGCACCGCCCGGTCGGTGCGCAGCGCGGGCGCGAGCACGCCCTCGCGGGCCGCCCGTGCCAGTTCGTACAGCGCGGGAGAGAACGACTCCTCGGCCGCCGGGTCGACAAGTGCCGTCAGGAACTTTTCGTAGGTGGCCATCAGCTGCCGCATCCGGCGTCCGCGCGGCGCGGCGCCGGTCGGGTCCGGGCCCCACATCGGGACGCTGACGGGCTCGGCGACATGGGCGGGCAGCTCCCAGGCCAGGGATTCCCGGCCGGTGCCGGTCACCGCGATGACCTGGAATTCGAAGTCGGGCATTCCGCCCACGAGTTGGTCGCACCACACGCTCACGCCGCCGTGGCTGTGCGGATAGGTGCCTTCAGTGAGGAGGGTGACCAGGGGCGCGCCGGATCGCGGCGCGCCTTTGAGCTCGGCCATGTGGAACTGCTCCCCCGGAGCGCGAGAAGGAAGGGGCGCCTCACCCGCCGGACGAGCGGGGGCGCGTCGAACGCGCGGTCCCGGGGCGGGGACAGCGCCCCGGGACCGCGGCTGCGTCGGTCGTCAGCCGGTCGCGCCGTACGGGACGTGCTTGCGCACGCCCGCGGGCAGCGGAAGCCGAGGCGCGGACTCCTGGACCGGCGCGGCCTTCACCGTGCGGGCCGCGGTGAGTGTCGCGCCCGGCAGGGTGAGCGTGACCCGGTTCTGCAGCAGCCCCGGCTCGGTCCATCCGGAGACCGCACCCGCGTACGGGCTGCCGAACTCGGAGGTGCCGAGGAGCTGGTTCTGCCGGGTGCCGGCCGGCATGGTGGCGGTCACGTCGACCCCGTTGGGTGCCTGAACGGTGACGGTGTCGCCGATGCGGTACGCGGTCACCTTGCCCGCGGCGACCGCGGCGTTCCAGGCGGCCCGGTCGCGCAGTTCGGCGCCGATCTCGCGCTGGCGCAGATTGACCAGTGGGGTGCTGTCCGCGTACAGCGCCGTGTAGTCGTCGAGAATGCGGTTCAGCACCGGATAGGCGATCCGGTCCTCGGCCAGGTTGGACTGGTGGATGAAGTGCGGCCGCGGGTCGTTGGCCAGCACATGGCCGAGACCGATACGGGCCTCCAGCGGCACCACGTAGTCCGCGTACCCGGTCTCGGTGTCCAGTGGCTCCGGCAGGCAGGTGGAGTTGGCGGCGGTCTCGCAGATACCGCTGCCGCCGTCGGATCTCCGGGTGTAGATCCAGTTGTACTCGTCGATCTGCTCGGAGGTGCGGCCCGCGTTGTAGAAGACGTTCATCGGGTAGCGGGGCACCGTGAGGGCCGGGCCCGCGTGCCGCTGGACGCGCTCGCGGGAGTTGTCCGAGCCGAGCCAGGCGACCGCGTTGTCGGAGAGTGCGGGGGCGAGGTTGGGGTTGTCGTCGGGCTGCTGCGGGAGGATGCGCAGCCCGGAGTGCTCACCGGTGACGAGTTCGTCGTTCTGCAGCGGGAGTCCGGCCCGCTGGCCCCAGGAGCGGTTGTCCCCGATCTGGGCGGAGATCGTGGCGCGGCTGACGTACTTGGTGGAGCCGTCGATGTTCTTGGCGCAGGTCCAGGGGACGACGCTGACCTCCTGAACACAGCCGAGGAAGGGGTGGTTGTAGGTGTGGTTGACCCACCGGTAGGCGTTCCTGTCGGCGGTCAGCTGCTGGGCGAGCGCGTCGGTGCCCCCGTTCTCCTCCTTGAACAGCTCGCTGCCGCCGCCGTTGAAGACCATGTCGAGGGTGAAGCCCTTCGACGCGGACCACTGCGTGGCGTACTGCGCGTCCGCTGCTGTCATCCGGATCGGGTCGGGTGTGCCCTGGCCGGGCGGGCAGTCCACGTCACCCGGTGTGCAGTTGAGCACGGTGTCCCAGCGGTCGTCGGCGCCGAAGACGTCGTCGATGTGGACCGAGAAGTAGTTGCGGGCGGCGCCGATCTGGACGCCCTGGGTCAGCCAGTTCACGATGCCGCGGGCGAGCAGCCGGAACTGCTGCTGGTACTGGTTGTAGACGAAGGTGACGACGAGTTCGCGGCGGCCGTCGTGGCGGTACTCGCCGACGATGGAGCCGCGCTGCTGCGAGCCGGGCAGCGGCGCCTCCACATAGCTGGTGAAGTCGGCGCCCGCGACGGGCTGTGCGATGAACGCGTAACTTTCGCCCACGTCGGGGGAGTTGTCCTCGAAGGGGACCGGCCCGTCCAGATAGCCGAAGGGGCCCGCCTTGCCGGCGGGCGTCACCTCGGCCCGCGCGCCGTCCAGCGAGCCGCTGTATCCGCCATGGACCGGGTAGTTCAGGCCCACTTCGGGACGCGCGTAGGTGTATGCGTCGACCTGCGGGATCGAGAAGCTCTTCTCGTACGAGGCGAGCGCGGCCATTTCCGCGGAGCCTGCCCCGAAGGGGTTGTCGTTGGGCAGCACCACGGCCTGGTACTTGGCGCGCGGGCGCCCGCCCACGGTATCGGCGAGGAAGCCCGCGTCGATCACCGCGCGGCCCGCCTGATGGAGATCGAGCAGGGTGTACGGCGTTCCCGAGCCGTCGAGTTCGGCGGCGATGGCGGCGGTTGCCGGGCCCCCGTCGTCCACCAGCAGGACCTTCAGATCGATACGTGGTGCCGGGGCCGCGGCGGCTCCCGCGGCCGGTGCGGCCAAGGCCAGCAGTAATGCGCTGGTAGTGGACAAGGCAGCCGTGTGGACGCTGCGCTTCATGTATCTGTTCCTCCCCGGAAGGGCATGCCGGACCGGAGTCCGGCATGCCCTTGCCCCCCAGCGGTGCTCGGCGCGTGCGATGACGCCCCGTGTCCCGCTCTCTGTCGGATCACATATTGGGGCGCAATCTGGCGAACCTGTGAGGGCATTGTGAAACCTGGCGCAAAACGGATGCACCGCCCGTGCCGCGCCAAGTGCCGGATCGGCGGCTTTGTCGCCCTTGTGGTCGCTCGAGCCGCTTGTGCCCCGGAGTCAGGCGCGCAGGTCGGGGGAGTGGGAGCGGTTTCCCGGTCCCGGATTGACCTTCAGAGGTCTAGGCCAAAGGAAACCTTCCTGCGTCAGTCATGAGATCCGGCCACTCGAGGTGCCGACACAAAAATGAGTCTGGACAAGAAAAGTTTTCGGTGGGAGGGTGAAGCCATGTTGGACGTGACCGTGATCGAGGACTCGGCGGCTGCCGCCGTCTCGCTGGACCCCACGCGCTCCCGGCTGCTGGCCGAGCTCGCCGCCGGTCCGGCGTCGGCGGCCATGCTGGCCGGCCGGGTCGGGCTGCCCCGGCAGAAGGTGAATTACCACCTCAAGGCGTTGGAGCGGCACGGCCTGATCGAGCTGGCCGGCGAGCGCAGAAAGGGCAATGTCACCGAGCGGCTGATGCGGGCAACCGCGGCTTCGTACGTGATCTCCCCACTCGCCCTGGCGGCGGTGCAGCCCGACCCGGCCGGCTTCCGCGACCAGCTCTCCGCGCGCTGGCTGCTCGCGCTCGCCGCCCGCCTGGTCGGCGACGTCGGCACCCTCATCACGGGTGCCGTCAAGGCCCGAAAGCGCCTGGCGACGTATGCACTCGACGGGGAGGTGCGGTTCGCCTCCGCCGCCGACCGGGCGGCCTTCGTCGAGGAGCTGACACAGGGCGTCGGCGCGCTGATCGCCAAGTACCACGACGAGAACGCGCAGGGCGGCCGTGACCACCGCATCGTCGTGGCCCTCCATCCCACCGTGAAAACCCCGGAGAAGGCGCCGGAAGCCATCGAGGAGTCGCCATGAGGAAGCTCGCCCCCCAGACCCCTCTCGAGGTCGTCACGTTCAAGACGTTCGGTTCCGGCGTCCAGTACATCGTCTACGCGCCCCAGAGCGCCTGAGCATCAGGAGTCGTCATGTCCAAGGAGTTCGAGATCGTCCGGGAGTTCGAGGTCGACGCAAGCCCCGAGGAAGTGTGGGACGCGATCACCACCGGCACGGGCGGCTGGCTCTGGCCGATGGAGTACGAACCGAAGGAGGGCGGCGCCGCACCCTTTGGCGGCACTCTCACCGCCTGGGACCCGCCGCGGCACCTGACCGCCCGCACCGAGAATGTGGAGGGCATGCCCCAGCAGACCTTCAACCAGCTTGAGCATGTCATCGAACCGCGCGAGGGCGGCGGCTGCTACGTGCGCTATGTGCACAGCGGCATCCTCGTCGAAGACTGGGACAACCAGTACGACGGAGCCAACAAGCACACGGACTTCTATCTGCACACCCTGCGGCAGTACCTCTTGCACTTCACAGGCCGCGCCGCCACGTTCGCGACGCTGGACGCCCCCGCCGCGTCCAACGCCCCGGGCGGGCTCGAGGTCGTCAGCCGCGGGCTCGGTCTTGCGGACGACGCCGCCCAGGGCGACACGGTGCGCGTCGAGGTGCCGGGTGGCGGACCGGTCGATGCGGTCCTCGACTACCGCAACCCGTACTTCATCGGGCTGCGTACCGAAGAGGCGATGTACCGCATCTTCGGCCGCAACCACTTCGGGGCGCCGGTCGGGGTCAGCGTGCACGACTTCGCCGCTGACGCGGACGCGGGGAAGAACGAGGATGCCTGGCGGAGGTGGCTGACCGGCCTGTTCGCATGAGGCCGGTGCGGGAACAACCGGGGGCTCGGGTGCGTGGGCCGAAGCCCCCGGTCACGAGATTTTGCCGTCACCCATTTGCTCAGTAAAGTTGCGCTTTTGAAACCCACAGCGCGCGAGTGATCGAGGAACGACAAGGCAATGACGGTGACAGAGGACAGCCCGGTGTACGGCCCGGGCATCGACCCGGAGCGCCTGGCCGTCTGCCTCAGCGTGCTGGACGAACTCGACAAACTGGACGTCGACCACCCCGACGCGATCACGGTACGCAGGGCCACCGCCGGCATCTACCGCACCGTGAAGCAGCGCCGACGCCAGGAGCGCCGGGCCGCCAAGACCGCCCATGACAAGTCGGTCACCGAGGCCACCGCGACCGGCTCCGCCGAGCGGATCGACGACGAGACCGAAGGCCTGCTGCCGTCCTCGTCGGTCATCGGCGAGATCGCGGGGATACTGCAGCGCCCCCGGTCCTGCTACATCTGCAAGACCCGCTATGTCGAGGTGGACGCCTTCTACCACCAGCTGTGCCAGAAGTGCGCGGTCGAGAACCGCGCCCGCCGCGACGCCCGCACCGACCTGAGCGGCAAGCGCGCCCTGCTCACCGGCGGCCGGGCCAAGATCGGCATGTATATCGCGCTGCGGCTGCTGCGGGACGGTGCCCACACCACCATCACCACCCGTTTCCCGAACGACGCGATCCGCCGCTTCAAGGCGATGTCGGACAGCGACGAGTGGATCCACCGCCTGAAGATCGTCGGCATCGACCTGCGCGACCCCGCGCAGGTCGTCGCCCTCGCCGACTCGGTGGCCGCCGAGGGTCCGCTGGACATCCTGATCAACAACGCCGCGCAGACGGTACGCCGTTCCCCGGGGGCCTACAGCGAGCTGGTCGCCGCCGAGTCCGCGCCGCTGCCCGCGGGCGCACTGCCGCCCGCCCAGGTCATCGGCACCTTCGGCAGCGGCGCCGTGGACTCGGTCGCCGCACTGCCCTCCGCCGCCGGTGACGGTCTGAGCGCCCAGGACGTCACCGACCTCGCACTGGTCAGCGGTTCCGCCTCGCTGGAGCGCATCGCGGCGGGCACCGCCATCGACGCCGGCGGCCTGGTCCCCGATCTGCACGACACCAACAGCTGGATCCAGACCGTCTCCGAGGTGGACCCGGTCGAGCTGCTCGAAGTGCAGCTGTGCAACTCCACCGCGCCCTTCATCCTGATCAGCCGGCTCCGCCCGGCGATGGCCGCCGCCGCGGCCAAGCGCACCTATGTGGTGAACGTCTCCGCCATGGAGGGCGTCTTCAGTCGCGGCTACAAGGGCGCGGGCCACCCGCACACCAATATGGCCAAGGCCGCGCTGAACATGCTCACCCGTACCAGCGCCCAGGAGATGTTCGAGACCGACGGCATTTTGATGACTGCCGTCGACACCGGCTGGATCACCGACGAGCGCCCGCATCCCGACAAGATGCGCCTCGCCGACGAGGGCTTCCACGCCCCGCTCGACCTGGTCGACGGCGCGGCCCGGGTCTACGACCCCATCGTGCGCGGCGAGGACGGCGAGGACCTCTACGGCTGCTTCCTCAAGGACTACGCTCCGGCGAACTGGTAGTCCTCCGCAGCGCGGCCTCCCCATTCACTGCGAACGCCTCCCGCCACTGGGCGGGGTGGGCGACGCAGTCCGCTGCCCGCGCGCCCGCGTTCCGCAGCCCGGCCACCGCCGCTGTTACTCCATCCGGGTCCGGGCCATGACGACGGCCTTCGCCCCTGCTCCGGCCGCCGCTTCGGCGGCGGCCGGAGCCATGCTGCGTGATGCCCCCGTGACCAAGGCGGTCCTGCCATCGAGGCGGTCTTGTGCGCGACCGGAACTCATCCGCGTACGGTCCCGTGAAGCTCCGCGCAAGGAAAGATCGTTGGCCGGAATTGAGTTGGTTTACAGGAGATTTACAGGCCCCATCGAGCAGGGCCCTGCTCATATGGGTACTCTTGGATTAACGGACGCCACCAAGGGATCCACGAAAACCCCTTGGCCGTCCTGGGACAAGCCTTCAACCGGGCTGCGGTCCCGCCCGAGAACGGCGCCACCGCGACCGAACTGCCCTTGTCCCAGTTACGCGACACAGAGGAGTGCGCGGTGACACCAGATGTGAAGAAGCACGAGAAGCGACCGCCAGACAGCAGCGGCGATCGGACCGGCCGGGCCGACGAACTCGGCAGTCTCGAAGTCTGGGCCCGGTCGGCCCCGATCCGGCTGGCGGGCTACGAGGACGACCTCGCCGAGCCGCACATCCTGCCCAGTATCGACTGAGCGGATCGCTTCGTCCCGTACCCCCTGCCGCAGCGGCAGGGGGTACGAACGGTCTACGAGCTGCCCGCGCCCCCCAAGGTGAGTCCGCGCGGGATGAGCCGGTACTCGTACCGCTGCGGCCGCTCCCGGTAGGCGGGACCCCGCCGGTCGTGCCTCCGCCCCGAAACTGCAACTGGCGGAGTTGCTCGAGGACTTGTCGGGGATTCATCCGATGGCTCTGGGAGTCGATCGCCTGCTGGGTCGGACATTTCTATTGACAGTGCTCCGTCACGCTTCAATCATCGGAGCTCATGACCGAACTTCCCAGGCGCCATGTACTCGGAATGACGGCGGGGGCGGCAGTCGGCGCTGCCCTCATCACCCCGGCCACGGCCGATGCGAGCCCGCGAGCAGCAACGCACATCGTCCGCGAGGGCGGCGACTGGGGCACGGTCCCCGCCGCCGTGCCCGTGCCGCTGGAGCGCTGGTTCGACAACGACGGCATCGACACCCTCGACGCCCGCGGCGGCAACTTCGACGGTTCCGGCTACAGCTTCCCCGGCGAGGAACTCCCCTCCGGGCGGCTGGAGATCGACGGCATTGCCTATCTCTTCCCCACTGCCACGGCGGGTGCCAAGAACAACATCGTCGCCCTCGGACAGCGCATCGACCTCCCCAAGGGCCGCTATCTCTCCGCTCTGTTCCTTCTCGCCGGCAGCTATGGCGCGGCATCGGGCAAGGCCACCGTCCACTACGCGGACGGCACCACCCAGCAGGCGGCGCTCGGTGGCCCCGACTGGTACTCCGGCAGCGGACGCCTCACGGCCCCCTATCGCTACAACCCGGCCGGGCAGAAGGACCCGCACCAGGTCGTCATCGCCACCGCCGAACTGGCCATGGACGCCACCAAGGAGGCCATGGCGCTCACTCTGCCCGTCACCAACCCCGCCCAGCCGAACAAGTCCTCGCTCCACGTCTTCGCCCTCACCCTCCAACCTGCCGCCGAAGGACGGGCATTGGCACTGCGCGACGCGCACTCCACGAGCTCACTGCTCGACTCGGGCGCACAGAGCGTCGAGGCCACCGTGGTCAACGCCGGCACCGTCGGCATCCTCGCCTCCGACGGGCTCACCCTCTCCGTGGACGTGCCCGGGGCCCGCACGGTCGCTCCCGCCGCCGTCGCCCGGCTCGCCCCCGGCGACCAGGCACGGGTCCGCATCGGCATCCGCCGCAGGCCCGGCACCGCACCGGGCACCACTCAGGACGGCACGGTCGTCGCGCGCGGCCGCGGCCAGCAGGCGGCGGCCGCCCGCAGCCCGCTCACCCTCGGTGTGGCCGACTACCAGCCCACCGACGCCTCGCTCAACACCCACCGCGCGCCGTACTGGTTCCAGGACGCGAAGTTCGGGATCTTCATCCACTGGGGCGTCTACTCCGTGCCCGCATGGGCGCCGGTCGGCAAGCAGTACGCCGAGTGGTACTGGAACCATATGCAGGATCCGGACAACCCGACGTACGCCTATCACCGCCAGACGTACGGAGAGTCCTTCGCCTACGACGACTTCATCCCGCGCTTCAGGGCCGAACGCTTCAATCCACGCTCCTGGGTCGAGCTGTTCCGCGACGCCGGAGCGCAGTACCACGTCCTGACCTCCAAGCACCATGAGGGCTTCGCGCTCTGGGACACCAAGGTCAGCGACCGCAACTCGGTGAAGCTGGGCCCGAAGCGGGACCTCATCAGAGAACTCTTCGACGCCTCCCGCCGCTACACCCCCGAGCTCCACCGCGGGCTGTACTTCTCGATGCCCGAGTGGTTCAACCCGGACCACCCCTGGATGGGACACGCGCCGCGCAATCCGTACACCCTGGAACCCGTGCCCTACACCGGCCACCGGCCCGGTGACTACATCAAGGATCTGCAGGTCCCGCAGATGCTGGAGCTGATCCACGGGTACGACCCCGAGGTCCTCTGGTGCGACATCGGCGGCGCGAACGACAGCCACCGCGTCCTCGCGGAGTACTTCAACCATGCCAAGAACCGGCCCCGGCCCGTCGAGGTGACCGTCAACAACCGCTCGGGGATCGGACCGCACGACTTCACGACGCCCGAGTACACGACGTACGACTCGGTCGTCACCGACAAGTGGGAGTCCAGCCGGGGCCTGGACCCCTTCAGCTACGGGTACAACGCGGCCACGCCCGACGACCGCTATATGACGGCGGAGGAAGTGGTGCACTGTCTCGTCGACATCGTCTCCAAGAACGGCAACTTCCTCCTTGACATCGGCCCGCGCGCCGACGGCACCATCCCCGAGATCATGGAGCGCAGACTGCGCGAGACGGGGGACTGGCTGAAGGTCAACGGCGAGGCGATCTACGGCAGTACGTACTGGTCGCGGATGCCGCAGCTCGGCGAGGATCTGCGTTTCACCATCCGTCCGAACAAGGCCTTCTACATTCACTCGCTGGTAGCGCCGGGCAGCACGCTGACCGTCGAGGCCCCGGTGCCGATCCGGCCCGGCGACAAGGTGACCATGCTCGGCCACGGGCGGCCGCTGAGCTGGCGCACGACCGGCGGCAAGCTGGTCGTCGACGTGCCGCCGGCCGCCCGCAGCGCGGGCAAGCACGTCTGGGTGTTCAAAGTAGCCTGGTCGGCCTGAGGAACTCGCGCACATAGGTCCGGTGCCACCAGGCGCCGGTGTCCCGCAGTTCGCGCCAGGTCGTGTACCGGTAGCGGTACAGCCTGGCGCGGATGTACGCGGGCGGGGCGTCCGGGAACGGATTGCGGGCGAGCAGCCGCAGAGTGTCCCGGTCGCCGTCGAGCAGCCGCTCCACGAACGGTCCGAACCAGGAGGCCGCATAGCCCGGGGAGAGCGCGGCGAACCACATCAGCCAGTCGAGCCGCAGATGGTAGGGGGCGAACTGGCGCGGCAGTCTGCGCACGTCGCCGGGCTTGCCCTTGAAGCCGTACTCCCGCCAGACAGTGCCTTGGTGGAGCAGTGTCTCGTCCGTGCCCTCGACGATGACCTCATGGCGCACCCGCCCGACCGTGCCGAACGCGCCGTAGGCGTTGACCAGGTGGAACGGGTCGTAGGAGCGGTTCATCTGCTGCCGCCGGGAGAGCAGATTGCGCGCCGGACGGTAGCTGAGGCCGAGGAGCAGCGCGCTGACGGCGATCACCACGACCTCGTACCAGACCGGGGGAGCGGGCAGCGCGGGCGGACGAGCGAAGATCGAGCCGTCCATGGCCGGGAGCGCGAGCGTGATCGTCACCCAGTTCAGCCAGGCGAAGTTGCCGGACAGCACGAGCCACAGCTGGGTCAGCACAATCATCCCGGCGGCCACGCTCGCGACCGGCTGCGGGGTGAACAGCAGGACGGGGACGACGAGTTGGGTCACATGGTTGGCTGCCACCTCGACCCGGTGGAAGGGCCGCGGGAGATGGTGGAAGAACCAGCTCAGCGGGCCCGGCATCGGCTGTGTCTCATGGTGGTAGTACAGGCAGGTGAGGTTGCGCCAGCACTCGTCGCCGCGGAGTTTGATCAGCCCCGCGCCGAACTCCACCCGGAACAGCACCCAGCGCAGCAGCCACAGCACGAGGACCGGTGGTGCCGTGCGCTCATTGCCGAGGAAGATGGCGAGAAAGCCCGCTTCCAGGAGCAGCGATTCCCAGCCGAAGCTGTACCAGGTCTGACCGACATTCACGATCGACAGATACAGCGCCCACAGCACCGCCCACCACGCCATCGTGGCCCCGAGCGGAATATGGTCGGCGGCGCCCGCCACCAGTGCCGCGGCGAGCAGACAGCCTGCCCAGGCGCAGAGCGCGAAGAGTCGGTCGGAGTAGCGCAGTTGGAACAGGCTCGGCGCACTGCGCATCGGCACCCGGCGTACGTACGCGGGCACCGGCAGCATGCCTCGCTCGCCGATGAGCGCCCGGAACTGCAGGGCGGCGGTGAGAAAGGCGACCAGATACACCGCGGCCAGAGCCCGCTGGAAGACCAGCCGGCTCAGCCAGTAGTCACTGTCACTGAACCACTCCATTACCTTCAGTATCGGCCGCGGCGAGCCGTCGCACCGTACGACCGAGCCGCTTGGCGTACCCCTTCTGCATCACGGGTACGAGCGGACCCGCAAGCCGGGTGTACCAGCACGCCGGACGGCTGAAGGCCATGACGGTGAACCACACCGAGCCGTCGTCGCGGATGTCGACCACGAACGACTCCTCGCCGCACTCGGGGTGTCCGGTCACGGTGCCGTATCCGAATCCCGCCCGGTCCCTCTCGTACGTCGCCCAGATCACCTGGCACCGGGCGGTGAAGCGCAGGGGGCCGACCCCGAGCGAGATCTCGACCCGGGCACCGGGCTCGGCCCGCACCGCCGTGCTGAGTAGCCGGACCCCCGAGCCGCGGTGCATCCGCCAGTCGGTGACCACCGCGGCTGCCGCGTCGAAGACGGCGCGGCCCCGTCCGATCCGGGTGGTGTGGTGGAGGTGCTGATAGCCGTCGGGCAGCGGTCCGAGCCGGGTGGCCCCCACCTCGGGGTAGCTCAGCGTGCGGTCGGTGAAGCGGTCGGTCGTGCGGTCGGCGTTGTTCATGCGGCCGTCTCCTTGAGTCGTCGCCAGGCAAGCATGGAGCAGAGTGCGAATCCGAGGGCGTTGCCGAGGCCGTGGGTCGCGGCCATCCAGGTCAACGTGGGGTGGGGAAGTCCGGTTGCTTCGCCAAGTGCCCAGTTCAGCGCGAGCAGCATCGTGGCGACCAACACGGCGGCCGATACGGCCAGCAGGGCGCGGGTGAACCGGTCCCGCCCACCGGTGCGTACATCGCGCCAGGTCAGCAGTGCGACGGCCCACATGCCCGCGGTCAGCACGAGCGCGCCGAGCAGTTCGGCCCAGTCGTCCAGGAAGTAGCCGGCCAGGACGAGGAGGGTGCCGATCGGGACGCTCAGCGCCGCGAAGCGCCCGGCAGGAGCCGCCGACGTACGGCACACAAGCCCCGCCACGAGCGCGGCGGCGAACCCGGCGAAGTGAAAGTGCGGCACGGTCAGCGCCAGGATCGGCAGGCTGAAGCCGAAGAGCTCGTGCCCCGAGCGCTCCGCGACCAGTGCCACACCGGCGACCGACGGGGTCACCAGCGCGGTGAGCACGGCGATTTCGGCCGGTGCGAGCGAGCGGGTGCGGTTCAGCCGGCGTGGGGCCTGCGCGGCGAGGGCCAGTGTGCCGAGTGTGTACACCGCCGCGAGCACCGTCGCAGCCGTCGAGCGCGGCAGCCAGAGAGCGACCGAACCCGGGACGGCGAACACAAGCCAGATGCGCCGAATGGGCGCCAGCCGGACGGAGTCCATCAGGCGCAGCCCTGCGGGCACGACCACCAGCATGCCGAGCATCACGATCAGGTTGACCAGTACGGACATCAGCGCCCCACCCCAGACTTGAACGCGTTCAATTCCTCGTGGTCGAGACTAGAGGGTTACTTGAACGCGTTCAAGTCGCGGGCGTTGGGGGAATCCGGCAGAACTTGAGGGATACATCTGGGTGCAGAGGCGGGAGATCTTCGTGCGTACACCCATTCGTCGCCGGTTCCTTGGCCGTCACGTTCGTCGTCGGTACGCCGCGGTCGCCGCGCTGTCCGTCACGCTGTCCTTCTCGCTGCTGGTCTCCGGATGCGACGGCGACAGCAGCGCGACAGCGGACTCGGAGGAGGTCTTCCTCCAGCCCGTGGCGGGCCCGGGGCCGGACCCGTACACCCCGTCGACGGTCACGTCCACCGCCGCGCCCTCGCCCGAACCGCCCGCGCCGTCGAGCTCGCCGGGTCCCCCCGCCAGGGGGCAGATGCTGCGCACCGTATCGGGCGCGACGCCCGGCCTCTACGGCGGCACGCAGTCGGTGGCCAGCTGCGACGTGGAGCAGCAGGTGCGATTCCTCGCTGCGGACCAGGCCAAGGCCCGCGCGTTCGCCCGGTCGGCGGGCATCTCCCAGGCGGAGATCCCGGACTTCCTGCGCGGGCTCACGCCCGTCGTCCTGCGCGCCGACACACGCGCCACCAGCCATGGTTACAGCCGTGGCACGGCCACCAGCCACCAGTCCGTGCTGCAGGCGGGGACCTCGGTGCTCGTGGACCAGTACGGCGCGCCGCGTGTGCGGTGTGCCGGCGGAAACCCGCTGAAGCCGCCGGTCGCGGTCAAGGGTGCGGTGCTGCAGACGGGCCGGTCGTGGGTCGGCTACCAGCCCGACCGGGTCGTCGTCATCAAGCCCACCGTCCAGATGGTCGACAGCCTCGTGATCGTCGACATCGTCAACAACACCTGGATCGAGCGGAAAAGCGGGACCGACGGCGAAAAGGACAAGCGGCCCGATGTGCTGCCGCCCGTGAATCCGGACGACATCTACACCTATCCGCCGCCGTCCGAGCTGACCGGGCCGGGCGACTCGACACAGCCGGGCGACTCGACCGGGCAGAGTGAGCCGGTCGGTCCGCCTGTCGCTCCGTACGCCCCGAGTGAGCCGATCAGCCCGCCTGTCGCTCCGTATGCCCCGAGTGAGCCGGTCAGCCCGCCCATTGCCCCGGACGTCCCGAGCGAGGAGCTGGCCCCGCCGGTCAGCCCCGATATGCCCTCCGACAGTGGAATCGCACCGTCCCAGCCGGACCTGTTCGTGCCCACCGAGGAGCCGGCCGAGCCGGTCACGTTCCAGGGCTGAGCAGGCCCCCGGACCGGTCGAAGAATCCGACAAATGATGGCAGAGTGGCCCCATGGTTGATCGGGCAGCGGGTGCCCTGTCGCTTCCCGACGACTGGCCGGCCGACCCGGATATGAGGCTGACCCTCAACCGCATGGGCAGCTTCGACTGGGACCTGGTCAGCGGGCTGATGCACCTGGACCAGCCCGGTCTCGACGTGTTCGATGTGCGCCCCGGCGAATACGACGGCCACCCGGAGAGCCTGGCCTTCAGGCTGCCGCCGGACGAGGCCGCCCGGCTGGACGCCCTGGTCTCGCGTGCCCTGAAGAACGGCAGCGACCACTACGGCGCGTATTTCCGCATCCGCACCCGCGACGGAAGCCTGCGCTGGACCCACACCCAGGGCTGCGTCCGCCGCGACGACACCGGCCGCCCCGTGCGCATCATCGGCGTCGTCCGCGACGCCACCGAGGAACTGTCCGACTCCACCGCCCGCATCGAGGCCGACGCCGTGCGTCGCGGGCAGACCAGCGTCGTCGAGAGCACCACCGCGGCTCTCGCCCACGCCAGGACCGTCCAGGACGTCATCGACGTGCTGAAGGACTCCCACGGCCTGGAGCACTTCGGCGCGACCAGCCTGGTCATGGGACTCCTGGAGGCGGGCCGGATCCATCTGGTGGCCGAAGGGCCCGAGGGCTCCTTCGTGCCCGGCACCCGCTACACCCGGGTCGACGAGGAGTACCCGATGAGCGAGGTGGTGCGCACGCTGACCCCCCGCTTCATCGAGTCGGAGCGTGACTTCGCCGAGTCGTATCCGCGGCTGTGGCCGCACATCGAAGACCTCCACATCACCTCGGCCGCCTATCTGCCGCTGATCGCCCAGGGCCGCCCCATCGGAGCCCTCGGCCTGCTGTACGGCGACAGGACCGGCTTCAGCTCCGACGAGCGCAATCTGCTGGTCGCGCTCGGCAGCAGCATCGCGCAGAGCCTCCAGCGCGCCGTGCTCTACGAGCAGGAGCACGACCTTGCCGAGGGGCTGCAGCAGGCGATGCTGCCGCGCCGGATCCCCGATGTGCCCGGGGCGCAGATCGCGGTGCGCTATCGCTCCGCGCGGATCGGCCGGGACATCGGCGGCGACTGGTACGACATCATCGCGCTGCCCGGCGGCCGGGTCGGCGCGGTCATCGGCGACGTACAGGGGCATGACACGGACGCCGCCGCGGTGATGGGGCAGCTGCGGATCGTGCTGCGTGCCTACGCGGCCGAGGGGCACACCCCGGCCACCGTGATGGCGCGCGCCTCCGTCTTCCTTCATGAGCTGGACACCGAGCGGTTCGCGACCTGCACCTATGCGGAGGCGGACCTGACGACCGGGGTGGTCCAGGTGGTGCGGGCCGGGCATATCGACCCGCTGATCCGGGACACCGACGGCAGCTGCCGCCGGGTGCCTGTCGAGGGCGGGCTGCCACTGGGGCTCTCTGCGGAGTTCGACCAGCTGGAATACCCCGTCAGCACTGTGGAGTTGGACCCCGGCCAGACTCTCCTGCTGTACACCGACGGACTGGTCGAGCAGCCCGGCGCCGACCTCGACGACGGGATGCAGCTGCTGGCCGCGCTGGTGCGCAGCGGCCCGCGCGATCTGCAGTTGCTCGCCGACCGGCTGTGCGAGGTGGTGGACGAGCGGGCCGGGGACGACGATGTGGCGCTGCTGCTGCTGCGTCGCAAGGGGGCGTACACGCCGCAGTCCGGCGGACGGCTGCAGCAGCACGTTGCCCAGAACGACCCGGAGGCGCTGCGCTCGGCCCGGCACATGGTCAAGGCCGCGGTACGGGCCTGGGGCGCGCGTGAGCGCTCGGACGAGATCGAGCTGGTGGCCGACGAGCTGGTCACCAATGCGCTGATGCACACCGACGGGGGCGCGATCGTGACCATCCGGGTCCTTGCGGGCTCCGAGCGGCGGCTCCGGGTGGATGTGGAGGACCGCTCCAGTGCGCTGCCGCGCAGGCGTGAAGCGGGTGACTCGGGGGTCTCGGGCCGCGGACTGATGCTGGTGGACCGGCTGGCGGAGTCCTGGGGTGTGGATTCGAGAGGCGGCGGCAAGGCCGTGTGGTGCGAATTCATCGTCCCGGAGAGGTCGACCAACTGATTATTACCTGTTGTTAACTGTGCGTGAAGTGATCGTACTTGAACGTAACCGACCGAAGGCGATTGACTATGCATCCCTGGCCTTCTAGTTCAACCTTCTAGGACAAGAGGACCCTTTGAGCAGCGAGCTCCTCGCACCACTCGATCTGGCGTTCTGGCACCTCGAGTCCGCCGGTCACCCGATGCACCTCGGCGCCCTCGCCCTCTTCGCCCCGGCTCCCGGGGCCAAGAGCGGCGATTCCGTCCTCGAACTGCTCGCCACGCGCGCCGCCGCGATCCGCAGGCTGCGGATGCGGGTGAGGGACGTCTGGCTGCCGGTCGGCGGAGCCGCCTGGTCCGTGGCCAAGGACTTCGACGTACGACGCCATGTCCACCATGTCCGCCTCCCGGACGGCTCCTTCACCGCCGAGGCGGTCGCCATCGCGGGTGAGCTGATGGAGCGGCCGCTCGAACGGGGCCTGCCACCCTGGGAGATGTATCTGCTGACCGGGGAGCCGGGCGGCCCGCTCGCGGTGCTGGTCAAGCTTCACCACGCGCTGGCGGACGGAATGCGCGCGGTCGCGATCGGGGCCGGAATCTTCGACCAGATCGCCGATGCCCGCAGGATCGGGGCCCGCAGGGCAAGGCCCGTGCCGCAGCGCTCCTGGCTCCCCGGGCCGGGGCAGATGGCCGGCTTCGCCCGGGGGCGCATCGAGGAGCTGGGCCGGGCCCTCGACGTCGGGGCCTCGGTCGTACGCGCCAGCCGACTCGACCCGCGCGGAGTGCCCGCGCTCTCGGCCGGGTCGAGCGGCACCAGGCGGCTCGCCACGGCCGTGCTCGACCTGGAGGACGTGCACCGCGTACGCAAGGCGGTGGGCGGCACCGCCAACGACGTGCTGCTAGGCACCGTCGCGGGCGGGCTGCGCAGGTGGCTGGAGGGGCGCGGGGAGCAGCTGCCCGCGGCCGACCCGCGCGCCCTGGTGCCCGTCTCCCGGCGCAGGCCCGGCAGCTCGTCCGGATCGGGCAACAAGTTCTCCGCGTATCTGCTCGAACTGCCCGTCCGCGACCCCGACCCGCGCTCCCGGCTCGACGCCGTACGCACCGCGATGGACCGCAACAAGGCGGCAGGACCGTCGCGCGGGGCCGGGGCGCTCGCCGTACTCGCCGATCAACTGCCACCGCTGGCGCACCGGTTCGGCGCGCCGCTGGCGGGCGGCGCGGCCCGGGTGCTCTTCGACATCCTGGTGACGAGCGTGCCGTTGCCGCGCTCGGCGCTGTCGCTGGGCGGCTGCCCGCTCCGCGAGATCTACCCGATGGCGCCGCTGGCCCGCGGGCAGTCGCTGGCGATCGCTATGTCGACATACGGCGGGCAGGTGCATGTGGGCCTGGTCGCCGACGGCAAGGCCGTGCCCGACCTCGACAAGCTCGCGCGGAGTGTGGGGGAGGAGCTCGAAGAACTCCTGGTCCTGAGCCAATAGATCGGACAGTTTTGACCCGGCGCACGATCTGGCCGGGATGTACAGGCGACGGCCCGCAGCGCGAAGCGGCCGTGTGATGTGGGATGGGCCGCCTCCCGCAGCAGGGCGAGCAGGTCAGGTTAAGGGTGTTGACGCCCCAAGTGATCCGATGAATATTCGTCGTGATCGGCGAACGCCACGGCGAAGGGGCACCAGCGGATGCGATGGAGCACGCTCGGACGCAGCGCGGTCGAGATCACCGAGCTGTCCTTCGGGGCGGCGGGAATCGGCAATCTGTACACTGCTGTCGAGCCCGCCGCGGCCGCCGCCGCGGTCGACGCCGCCTGGGCCGCCGGCATCCGCACCTTCGACACCGCACCCCACTACGGCCTCGGCCTGTCCGAACGCCGACTGGGCGAGGCGCTGCGCACCCGGCCCCGCGATGCGTACACCCTCTCAACCAAGGTCGGAAGGCTGCTCGAACCCTGCCCGGCCGACCGAGACGACCTAGCAGACGGCTTCGCCGTGCCAGCCGACCACCGTCGCGTATGGGACTTCAGCGCGGACGGCGTACGCCGCAGCATCGAGGAGAGTCTGGTCCGGCTCGGCCTCGACCGGATCGACATCGTCTATCTGCACGATCCGGACGAGCACGAGGAAGCCGCCTTCCGCCACGGCTATCCGGCCCTGGAACGCATGCGCGCGGAAGGCGTCGTCGGTGCGATAGGCGCCGGTATGAACCAGGCCCCGATGCTCACGCGTTTCCTTCGCGACACCGACGTCGACGCCGTCCTGTGTGCCGGCCGCTACACCCTGCTCGACCAGAGCGCCCTCGCCGAGCTGCTGCCCGAGGCCGCCGCCCGCGGTAAGAGCGTCGTCGTCGGCGGGGTCTTCAACTCCGGACTGCTCGCCGACCCGCGCCCCGGCGCCACCTACGACTACACGGCCGCGCCCGGCGACATCCTGCAGCGCGCACAGCGCCTCAAGTCGATCGCCGAACGGCACGGCGTACCGCTGCGGGCCGCGGCCCTGCACTATCCCCTCGCGCATCCGGCCGTCGCGGGTGTCCTGGTCGGCACCCGCTCCGCCGACGAAGTGCTGGACGCGGCGGACATGCTCGCCCTCGACGTCCCGCCGGCGCTCTGGGACGAACTGCGTGCCGAAGGACTGCTGCCGAAGGACGGGGACCCCCGATGAGAGTCGCCCTGCACACCAAGGTCCGCGCCGACCGCATCGCCGAGTACGAGGCGGCGCACCGCGAGGTCCCCGAGGAGCTGACCGCCGCGATCCGCGCCGCGGGAGCCACCTCCTGGACCATCTGGCGAAGCGGCACCGACCTCTTCCACCTCCTCGACTGCACTGACTACGCCCGGCTGCTCGCCGCGCTGGAAGGGCTCCCCGTCAATATCGCCTGGCAGGCCCGCATGGCCGAACTGCTCGACGTCGTACACGACTACTCTGCCGACGGCGCCGAGGCCGGACTGCCACTCGTCTGGGAGCTGTGAGCCGATGGCGATCATCGATGCCCACCACCATGTGTGGGACCTCTCCGTACGGGACCAGGAGTGGATCACCGGCCCCGAGATGGCCCCCATCGCCCGCACCTTCTCGCTCGACGACGTCGCCGCCGAGACCCGCGCGGCGGGCGTGGGCGCCACCGTCCTCGTCCAGACGGTCACCGTCGCCGACGAGACACCCGAATTCCTCGCTCTCGCCAACGGCAGCGACCTCGTCGCGGGCGTCGTCGGCTGGACCGACCTCACCGCGCCCGATGTGGCCGACACCCTCGCGTCGCTGCGTGAACTCCCGGGCGGGGACCGGCTCGTCGGCATCCGCCACCAGGTCCAGGGGGAGCCCGACCCCGCCTGGCTGCTGCGCCCCGACGTACGGCGCGGCCTTGCGGCCGTTGCCGCCGCCGGACTCGTCTACGACCTCGTGGTCCAGCCGCACCAGCTGCCCGCGGCGGCCGAGGCGGCGGTCCGGCTGCCCGAGCTCACCTTCGTACTCGACCATCTCGGCAAGCCGCCCATCGCGTCCGGGGAGCTGGAGCCCTGGGCGAGCGACGTCCGCGCACTCGCGGCCCGGCCGAACACCGTATGCAAACTCTCCGGGATGGTCACCGAGGCGGCCTGGTCGACCTGGACCACACCCGATCTGAGCCCGTACGCCGATATGGTGCTCGACTCCTTCGGCCCGGGCCGGCTGATGTTCGGCTCCGACTGGCCCGTGTGCCGGCTCGCCGCGAGCTACGCCGAGGTCCTCGCGGCCGCCCGCGCGCTCACCCACCGGCTGAGCGACGAGGAACGCCGCGCCGTCTTCGAGACCACCGCGAGCCGCGTCTACGGGCTCTGAAGCCGCGTCTGCGGACCCCGAAACTGCGGGAGCCGGGAGCCTGCGGCACCCTGGATGCATGCCGGAGCTGCCCGAAGTCGAAGCGCTGAGAGAGTTCCTCGACGGCCATCTGGTGGGACAGGAGATCGTCCGTGTCCTGCCGCTGGCGATCAGCGTCCTGAAGACGTACGACCCACCGCTCACCGCCGTCGAGGGCGCCGAGGTCACCGCCGTGGACCGGCACGGTAAGTGGCTCGACATCAGCGCGGGCGGCCTCCATCTGGTCGCCCATCTCGCGCGGGCGGGCTGGCTCCAGTGGAAGGACGAATTCCCGGCCGCGCCGCCGCGCCCCGGCAAGGGACCGCTCGCGCTTCGTACCGTCCTCGCGTCGGGCAGCGGCTTCGACCTCACCGAGGCGGGCACCACCAAGCGGCTGGCCGTTCATCTCGTACACGACCCGGCCGAGGTGCCAGGCATCGCCCGTCTCGGCCCGGATCCGCTCGCCGACTCCTTCGACCGCGACGCCTTCGCCGCGCTGCTCGCGGGGGAACGGCGGCAGATCAAGGGCGCGCTGCGGGACCAGAGCCTGATCGCCGGAATAGGCAACGCGTACAGCGACGAGATTCTGCATGCCGCGAAGATGTCGCCGTTCAAGCCCGTCCAGAATCTCGACGAGGACGAGACCACCGCCCTGTACGAGGCCCTGCGCGCCACACTGAGCGAGGCCGTCGAGCGCTCGCGCGGAGTCGCCGCCGGGCGGCTCAAGGCCGAGAAGAAGAGCGGCCTGCGCGTCCACGGCCGCACGGGTCAGCCGTGCCCGGTCTGCGGTGACACCATCCGCGAGGTCTCCTTCAGCGACTCCTCGCTGCAGTACTGCCCCACCTGCCAGACGGGCGGCAAACCGCTCGCCGACCGCAGGCTCTCGCGGCTGTTGAAGTAGCGCCGTCCTGAGGTACCCCCGAGGTGCTACCCCTTGAGGGAGACCAGTGGCTGTCCGTCCTGCGTGCGGACCTCCCAGCGGCCGATCTCGCCGGTCGGCACGTCCGTTCCCCCCTCGATGTCCAGCGGCTCCTCATGACCGCCCGACCCCGGCATCCCGTAGCCGCCATCCGGCACCGACCAGGTGAGCACCGGGTGTTCGATGCCGTCCTTCCCCACGGCGACCAGCCGACAGGTGCGCGGTCCGGGTAGATGCGTGAGGCGCATCGCGACCGCCGTGCCCCAGACCCTCTTCTGCACCGCCGCGGCCACGGTGATACCTGTCCTGGCGTCCGTCGCCACGACCCGCTGGCCTTTGGGGGCAACCGCGCCGCCGCTCCGCAGCGCCACTGCCGCCGCGGGCAGGGCGACGATCAGCGCTGCGGCCGCCGCGACCAGCCGCAGCCGGCGCCTGCGGCTCCGCTGCCGGAACACCGCGACCTCGTCGGTCAGCCGGTCGAGCAGCCGCGGTCCCGGCCGGGCCTCGACCCGCTCGGGTCCCGCGAGTTCGGCCACGGCGGCGGCGACGGAGGTGAAGTCGGAGAGGCGTACCGTACACATCACGCACTCGGCGAGATGCTCCTCGAACCGGAAGGTGTCCGCGGGCTCCAGGACGCCCAGTGCATAGGCGGCCACGTCCTGATGCCGCTGCTGCATGCTCATGGCGTCCTCGATTCGTCTCTTCGCCCCGTACGGTGCTGCGTTGCGTGTGTTGTGGTCTGTTGCCCAGGAGTACGGACCAGGTGCGCGCTGTGCTCAACTCAATACGCGGCGAACGCAACCGCCGGGGCGGCTCGGACCGTGCGGCACGGTGACAGGCAGAATGTGTGCATGACAGGTGGAGAGACGGGTACCAGCATGACCGTGCCGCACCCCGACAGCGCCCATGTGGAACTACTGCTCGGCGCGTACGTCCTCGGTGCCCTCGGCCCGGCCGAGGACGCCCGGGTCTCCATCCATCTGCAGCTCTGCGACCCCTGCCGGACCGCCTACCTCGACATGGCCGATGCACCCGCGCTGCTGGCGCTGTTCTCCGAGGACGATCTGCTCGACGGCCTCGGCGACTGACGACAACGCAGCGTGGGGGTACCTCCCGTGCCCGAAGGGCTACGGGGGAGTGCCGTGCCAGGGCACGCGAGCCCGGCAAGGTCGGCCGGACAGGGCCTAAACTCCGCAGCATGCTGCGCGTACTGGCTGTCGACGACGAGAAACCAGCCCTCGAAGAGCTCCTCTACCTTCTGCGCTCCGACTCCCGCATCAGGAGCGCCGAAGGAGCCACGGACGCCACCGAGGCGCTGCGCCGCATCACCCGGGCGCTCGACGCGGGCCCGGACGGCGAAGACGCCATAGACGTGGTCTTCCTCGATATCCACATGGCCGGGCTCACTGGTCTCGACGTCGCCAGACTGCTCGCGGGATTCGCCCGGCCGCCGCTGATCGTGTTCGTCACCGCCCACGAGGGCTTCGCCGTCCAGGCCTTCGACCTCAAGGCCGTCGACTATGTGCTCAAGCCGGTGCGCAGGGAACGGCTGGCCGAAGCCGTACGCCGGGTGCGCGACCTGGTCGTCACGGCGCGCGAGGCACGGCAGCCCGAACCGGCCGGCCCCGCCGGGCCCGTCCCGTACACCGCCGCGCCCCCCGTGGCACACCAGGCCCCGCCGGAGACGATCGGCAGCGCCGAGCAGATACCGGTCGAACTGGGCGGAGTCACCCGGTTCGTACAAATCGACGACATCGCCTATGTCGAGGCCCAGGGCGACTACGCCCGGCTGCACACCGACGACGGCAGCCATCTGGTGCGCATCCCGCTGTCCACCTTGGAGGAGCGCTGGGCATCGCGTGGCTTCGTTCGCATCCACCGCAGCCATCTCGTCGCCATCGCCCGCATCGACGAACTGCGCCTGGACGCCGGGACGACCACCGTCAGGGTCGGCGCCGCAGAGCTCGCGGTCAGCCGGCGCCATGCGCGCCAGCTGCGCGAACTGCTGATGTTCCCGCGCAGCCCCAAGGGCACGGGAGGTACCCCGACCGCCAGGGGCTGAGCCGCCGCGCTGGACCTCGCTCGACCGTTCGACGGCCGTACGCGGCCGCTCGTCGCCCCACCGCAGCCGCCGGGCGACGGGCGTCGTCCGCTGACCGAACCGGATCCGGATTCGGCGCCGGCCGCCCTTGACCGCGACCTAGTCTTGGTGCGGGAGAAGGGGCCTGATGTCCGACATCGAAGCACTGCTGGCGGAGCTGCGGAGCCTGCCGGCGACCCGGGTGTCCAGCGCTCGTGACCTCGAGGCCCTGCTCGCCACGGTGAAGAGCGCCGCCGGGCGCTGGGCGGATGTGCTGTACGAGATCCAGGAATCTGCACAGGGACTCGTCGGCCCGCGCGCCGAGGCCGCCCTCGAAGTCGCCTTCCGCAGGGCCGAGGAGTCGTATGTCGAGCTGGAGATCGCGCTGAGCGACTGCGCTCAGCGCACTGGGTACTGGGACGCCCCGGGTTGCTGAAGCGCACGGGGTACTGATCGGTATCTACCGTAGGTAATCGCTCCTGCGTAGACTCCACATCTCCCGAGTGTTCGCCGACAGACGCTGGAGCGGACGACGATGTCTGCAGAGCAACACCCCCGCCGTGAGGTGGTCACCGGTGTGCCGCGCGGCGCGAGGCGTGCGCCGGGGCACGCGCCCGCCCGCTCCGAGATCAGCGAGCAGACGACACTCGGCGCCACCTATGTGCGTTCCCTGATGCGCAGCCAGCTGCGGGCCGCGCTGTACGCACTGGGGGCGCTCGCCCTGCTCGTCGGTTCGCTGCCGCTGCTCTTCGCGCTCCCTGCCGCCTTCAACAGCTCTCTCTCCTCGCCGGAGCCGTTCGTCTGGGCGGCCCTCGGCGTAGCCGTATACCCGGTGATGTGGCTGACCGCCCGCTGGTACGTACGCCGGGCCGAGCGCAATGAACAGGACTTCACCAGGCTCGTCGAAGGACGCTGACCCGTGCTCTCGGGGAAGGCCCAGTGAACCAGACCTACGCGGTGACCGCCGTCACCGTCGTGGTGCTCGCCACCGTGCTCATCGGCGCGCTCGGTCTGCGCATATCCCGTACCACCTCCGACTTCTACGTCGCATCGCGCACCGTCAAACCCGGCCTCAACGCCGCCGCCATCAGCGGCGAGTACCTCTCCGCAGCCTCCTTCCTCGGCATAGCCGGGCTGGTGCTGCTCCAGGGCCCGGACATGCTCTGGTACCCGGTCGGCTACACGGCCGGCTATCTCGTTCTGCTGGTGCTCGTCGCCGCTCCGCTGCGCCGCTCGGGGGCGTACACCCTGTCCGACTTCGCCGAGGCCCGGCTGGAGTCCGCAGCCGTGCGCAGGCTCGCAAGCCTCTTCGTCGTCGGTATCGGCTGGCTCTATCTGCTGCCCCAACTGCAGGGTGCGGGCCTGACCCTGGAGATCCTCACCGGCGCGCCCGACTGGGTGGGCGGCCTTGTCGTGGCCTTTGTCGTCACGGGAGCCGTCGCGGCGGGCGGGATGCGGAGCATCACTTTTGTGCAGGCCTTCCAGTACTGGCTCAAGCTCACCGCGCTGCTGGTGCCCGCGCTCTTCCTCGTCGCGGCCTGGGTCGGCGACGGCACACCCCGCGCCCGCTTCGACGCGCCGACCGTGCTGCGTGAACACACCGACGTACGCATCGACGACACCGTCCGGGTCGACCTCGACGAGCCGTTGACGCTGACGGTCACCGGCAACATCGACCAAACCGCGTACGAGAACCGCACGACCACCCTCGACAAGGGTACCCACCGCATCGGGTCGGGCACGACCCTCGGCCTCCCGCCGGGCGCCCATGTGCCGGAGCGGGCCTCGTCCCAGGCCGATCCGGCCAGCTGGTCCCAGCCGCTGTCCGGCGGCCGGGACGGCTACCACCTGTATGCGACGTACGGACTGATCCTCGCCACCTTCCTCGGCACGATGGGTCTTCCGCATGTCGCCGTCCGCTTCTACACCAGCCCCAACGGGCGCGCCGCCCGGCGCACCACCCTCGTCGTCCTGGGCCTGATCGGCGCCTTCTATCTGCTGCCGCCCGTCTATGGCGCGCTCGGGCGGATCTACGCACCCGAACTCGCCCTCACCGGCGCCGCGGATGCGGCCGTGCTGGTGCTGCCCGAGCGGATCGTCGGCGGAATAGCGGGGGATCTGCTCGGGGCGCTGCTGGCTGGCGGCGCCTTCGCAGCGTTCCTGTCCACCGCGTCCGGACTGACCATGTCCGTCGCCGGCGTCATCACGCAGGATGTGCTGCCCTCGCGCGGCGTACGGTACTTCCGCCTCGCGACCCTCCTCGCCATGGCGGCGCCGCTCGCCCTGAGCGTCGTGGCCACCAATGTGCCGGTCGCGGACGCGGTGGGCCTGGCGTTCGCCGTCTCCGCGTCCTCGTTCTGCCCGCTGCTCGTCCTCGGCATCTGGTGGCGACGGCTCACCCCGCCCGGCGCCGCCGCCGGGCTCGTCATCGGCGGCGGGTCCGCCCTCACCGCCGTGCTGGCCACCCGCGCGGGGCTCCCGCCCCAGGGCTGGGTGCACACCCTGATGGCCTGGCCCGCCGTATGGTCGGTGCCCCTCGGCTTTCTGACCATGGTGCTGGTCTCGCTGGCCACCCCGCGCCACATACCCGCCGGCGCCGCCGCGATCCTCGCGCGACTGCATCTGCCGGAAGACCTCGTCGGCCGGCCCCAGGCCGAAGGAGCGGAACGATGACCGGGACGGGAATGGCGGCACTGGCCGCCGCCGGCGCCCTCTTGCTCGTTGCCGGTGTCGCGCTCGGCAGGCTGACGGCACGGCGCGCAGCCAGAGGCGACCTCGACCTGGGCACACCCGTCGAACGGGCCACCTTCCACACCCTGCACACCGCATCCCTCGCCGCGCCCCCGCTGCGAGCCGGCCTCACCGAGGACACCGCACGCAAGGCCGCCCGGCGGCTGCGCTCCCTGCTCGGCACCGAGGCGCTCTGCCTCACCGACCGCGATGCGGTGCTCGCCTGGGACGGGCGCGGCGCCGACCACCACGAACAGCGTGTGATGGTGCGCGTCGCCGACGTGCTGGACTCCGGACGCAGCAAGAGCGTGCACACCGAGTGCGAGGACCTGGAGTGCCCGCTGCGCTGGGCCGTGATCGCCCCGCTCACCGGCGAGGAGGGGGTGCTCGGCGCGCTCGTCGCCTACGGTTCGCGCGAGTCGGCCGTTCTGGTGCGTGCCGCGACCGAGGTGGCCCGCTGGGTCTCCGTACAACTGGAACTGGCCGAGCTCGACCGCTCCCGCACCCGGCTGATCGAGGCCGAGATCCGTGCCCTGCGCGCCCAGATATCGCCGCACTTCATCTTCAACTCGCTCGCCGCGATCGCGTCCTTCGTCCGCACCGACCCCGAGCGGGCTCGCGAACTGCTGCTGGAATTCGCCGACTTCACCCGCTACTCCTTCCGCAGGCACGGCGACTTCACCAACCTCGCCGACGAACTGCGCTCCATCGAGCAGTACCTGGCGCTCGCCGGGGCCCGCTTCGGCGACCGGCTGAAGGTGACCTTGCAGGTCGCTCCGGAGGTGCTGCCGGTGACGCTGCCCTTCCTTTGTCTGCAGCCGCTCGTCGAGAATGCCGTCAAACACGGTCTTGAGGACTCCAGGAAGGAGTGCCGCGTCACGATAGCGGCGCGGGACGCCGGAGCCGAGGCGATGGTGACCATCGAGGACGACGGTGTGGGCATGGACCCGGCCGTGCTGCGGGGGATCCTCGCCGGGGAGCGCACCGGCTCTGCCGGCATCGGCCTGTCCAATGTCGACGAACGGCTGCGCCAGGTGTACGGAAACGATCACGGGCTCGTCATCGAGACGGGCGTCGGCGCCGGCATGAAGATCACGATCCGTGTCCCCAAATACCGGTCGGGCGTGCACTCCTCGGCCGGCCACCGGTCCGCGGACTGAGATTTTTCGGGGCCTTTGAGTCGTCTCGCCCCTCAGTTCGTATCAGTGGGCGATTCGCACCAACGAGGGTCGCATCCACGACGGGGAGTTACGAAGAATGAGCACCCTGCAGCCGCCAGTGGCAGCCAACCGTGACGATCTGCGCAGTCTGCTCGGCGCGCTCGATCCGGGCGACCGCGCGGTGGTCCGTGAGCTTCACCTGCTCCGCAGCACCCCCGGCGAGGCGGCGGCCGCGCTCGGCATTCCGGTGGCCGAGGTGCACCGCCGGGCGACGCGCGCCGTCCGGCTGCTCAGCCGCGGGGCCAGACAGTTCGATGCCGCCTAGGGCTTGTGGGGGCCGTCCCTCAGAAGAGATGGATGGCCAGATGGCTCAGCGGGAGACCGAGTTGCCAGGCCGGCGTCCATATCTGCGCGCACTCGTCGACGGGCACGTCCATCGGGCCCGCCGGATGCCAGGGCTCGCTCTCGCCCAGGTCGGCGGCGAGCAGTTCGGTCTGCCGCAGCCATCTCCAGGCGTCGAGCGCCAGGGCCAGGTCCGGATCGGCCCCTTCGCCCAGGTCGCGCTCCCGCTCCTGCCGGGCGGCGAGCCGCTCCTCGGCCCACTCCGGCCAGGGATGGCCGTAGGAGGTGAAGGAGAGCCACTCGTCGATCCGGGAGACCGCGCGGATGCCCGCGAGTTCGTCCGCGCCGTCGCACAGATAGATGGTGAGCGCCAGGGTCTGCCGGCCTGCGCGGTACTCGAGCGAACCCTGCTCCACGAGTGCGCCCGTGCGGAGCATCTCGTCGGCGATGTACTCGGCGCAGAGCCACGCCATGGGGACTGCCAGCCTGCCACCGCTGGTGCCGTTCGAACTTTCGGGCTGCACGTTTCCCACCTTCCTCCCGGACGACTTCGTGTGCCGACGTGGACGACGACTCGAGCACGAGCCTCCACCGAGAGACACGGCTCGCGGCCCCTCTTTACTCAACTTGAGCGTGAGGTTTCGCATACTGTCGCCCCTTGGCCGTGGCCCGAGGGGGACAAGGACACCGCAGGGACATCCGGGGCGCGGGTGACTGGCCCGCGGCCGCCTGTGGACGAGCGATCCTGGGCGCGATAATGCGGAACAGTGCGCGTTCACGACGGCTGGGCGGTCAGACTCCGCCCCCGTGGCGTGTCGGCGGGGACGGGGTGGTGGCCGCCGTGCTGGTCGGTCGGGAAGAACATGTCGGCGCATTGCGCGGACTGCTCGACGAGGCAACGGCAGGGCGCGGCGGCTCGGCGCTGGTCGAGGGCGAGCCGGGTGCCGGCAGGACCCGGCTGCTGACGGAAGCGCTGTCGGCGGCGGTCGGGCTCGGCTGTCGCGTACGGCACGGCAGCGGCGACGAACTGTGGCAGGGCTACCCGCTCCGGACGGTTCTCGACTGCCTGTACGGGGACGACGCCGCCGCGGACCCCGGGCGCGCCGAGATCGTCGGGCTGCTGAACGGCGAGGACGCCGACACACCGACGGCCGAGGCGTCCCTGCTGGCCGCCATGGACCGGCTGCTGTCCGTCGTCGAGGAGCGCTGCGCCGAGGGGCCGCTCGTTCTCGTACTCGACGATCTGCAATGGGCCGACGACGCGAGTCTGCTGACCTGGCAGCGCCTCACCACGGCCGCACCGCGGCTGCCGCTGCTCCTGGTGGCCTCGTGCCGGCCAGTGCCCATACGGCGTGAACTCGACCGACTGCGGGCCGGGTTGGTGGAGCGCGGCACCCTGCCCCTTCGCCTCGGCCCGCTCACGCCGGAGGAGGCCGACCGGCTGGTGGAGAGCCTTGTCGGCGCGGCCCCGGGGCCCCGGCTGCGCGGACGGGTCGGGCTTGCGGGCGGAAACCCGCGCTATGTCGAGGAGTTGGTGACGGGTCTGCTCGCCGAAGGAGCCCTCGACATCACCGACGGGCGCGCCGAAATCGGCGCGCACGACGGGGGAGCCGGCGCTTTGCGCTCCCTGGCGGACACGATCGGCTTCCTGACCCCGTCCTCGTACGAGACGCTGCGTCAGGCGGCCCTGTTCGGGGTGGAGTTCGACGCCGGGCAGTTGGCCGTAGCCCTTGGACGGACGAACCGCGAGCTGCTGGCAGACCTCGGGGAATCGATCGCCGCAGGACTGCTGAGCGACACGGGGGACCGGCTGCGGTTCCGCCATGAGCTGGTCCGTGAAGCGCTGTACGCCGGCATCCCCGGCTCGGTGCGCTCGGCGCTGCATCTGGACACCGCGCGGGCACTCGCCGACGCCGGAGCGGCCCCGCCCGTCGTCGCCGCGCAGTTGGGTGGGATGTCGGGGCCGATGACGGGGTGGGCGGTGCGCTGGCTCGTGGAGAACGCCGGGACCCTCAACGCCCAGTCGCCCCAGCTCGCCGCGGAGCTGATAGAGCGGGCCATCGAGCAGGGCTGGCCCAGCGACGCCGACCGTCCGGTACTCGAGGACCGGCTGGCCGAGGCGGCGACGTTGCTGCGCCGCCCGGAGTCGGCCGGACTCGTACGCACCCTGCGCGACCGGGTGGAGGACCCCGTGCGTCGTGCGGTGCTCGGGTTCACGCTCACCTCGGCGCTGATGGTGCAGGGAGAAACGGCTCAGGCGCTGAAGGCCACCGAGGAGGCACTGGCCGAGCCGGGGCTCTGTGCCCACTGGCGCATCCGGCTCGTGGCGTGCCGGGTGCTCTGCCATGCGGATCTGGACCGGCTGGACGAGGCACGCGCCGAGGGGGAGGAGGCCGTCGCGGCGGCCGAACGGCTCGGTGACCCGCTCGCCGAGGCCGAGGCACGGCATGCGATGGCCTATGTGTACTACCGGCTCGGCCGGGAGCGGGACAGCCTCGGCCACGCGGCGCGAGGCATCGCCAGGGCCAGACAGGTCCCGGACGCCGCCGACATCCGGCTGCTGATGCTCGTGAACGCCGCGGAGGGGTACGACCGGCTCGACGACGTGGAGCAGGCGGAGGAGGCCCTTGACGAGGCGGGGACGCTGGCCCGGCGCACGGGCTCCACGGGCCGGCTCGTCGGGATCGAGGCGCGCCGCGCCGGTCTGCATTTCCGGCGCGGGTGCTGGGACCGGGCGGCCGGACATCTGGAGCGGGCCGCGGAGCTGAAGGTTTCGGACCCCTGGGTGCCGGTGATCGTCCACGGGATGCACGCCCTGATCCTCGGTCACCGCGACCAGCGTGCAGCGGCGGTCGCGCATCTGGAGCGGGTGGAGCCGGACGCCCTCGCCCTCGGCACGGTCGTGCGGCGCGAGGCCTCCCACCTTCTGCTGGCCCGGTCGCTCCTTGCGGAGCGTGACGGCCGTCCGGGGGACGCACTGCGGGTGCTGCTGCCCGTGCTGTCACCCGAGTACGCGGCCGACATGGTCCATGAGCGGCACCGGCTGCTGCCCGAAGTGGTCCGGCTCGCTCTGGAGTCGGGGGATGCCGCGAGCGCCGAGGCCGCGGTGGCGGCCTGCGAGGCGGAGGCGGCCGAGGCGCCCGAGTACCCCGGTCCAAGGATCGCGGCGATCCGCTGCCGTGGACTGTTCGCCCAGGATCCGGCGGTCATCGCGCAGGCCGTTTCGTACTACGAGGGCGGCTCGTGGCCGCTCCTGCTGGGGACGACGCTGGAGGACCTGGCGGTGGCACGGGCCTGGCACGGCGACCTCGCGGCGTCGCGCGTCAGTCTTGACCGGGCAGTCGATGCGTACGAGGGTCTCGGCGCCCGGTGGGACATCGCGAGGGCCGAGGCCCGGCTGCGCACGCTGGGGGTACGCAGAGGCAGCCGCACCACACGCCGCAGGGCAACCAGCGGCTGGGAGTCGCTCACGCCCGCCGAGCTGAAGGTCGCGCTGCTGGTCGCGCAGGGGCGCTCGAACCCGGAGATCGCGACGGATCTGTTCCTGTCCCGACGGACCGTCCAGACCCATGTGTCCCACATCCTCGGCAAGTTGCAGCTGCGCTCGCGTACCGAGGTGGCGAGGGAGGCCGCGCTGCAGACCGCGGGGCAGTGAGCCGGGTCAGAAGGCCTTCGCGCCGTAGCCGGGCAGCACCTTGCGGAGGGCGCGCAGCGCGTAATACGTGCGGGATTTGACCGTGCCCGGGGGGATGCCGAGCGCCTCGGAGGCCTCGGCCACCGACAGCCCCCGGAAGTAGATCTGCACCAGCACCTCGCGGTGCTCACGGCTCAGCGTCCTGACGGCATCGCGCACATCGAGCGTGGTGGAGGACGTCTCCGAGTGGTCGTCGGCGAGGGGGGTCTGGGCCACGCTGTCCGCGGCCACCTCGGTGGGGCGGGCCTGCCGGGCCCGGCGCGCGTCGATCGCGAGTCGGCGGCCCACGGTGAACAGCCATGGGCGCATCGACTCATGGTCGGTCTCCAACGCCTCTGGATGTCGCCATGCGCGCACCAGGGTCTCCTGCACCAGATCCTCGGCCCGCTGGCGGTCCCCGTAGCTGAGTCCGAGGAGAAAGCCGAACAGGGCTCTGCCGTGCTCACGCTGCAGCTCGGCGAGGGCGCTCTCGCCGGTACGGGGCGCGGTCGCGTTGGCGCCGGTCCGCTGGTTCAGAGTGGTGGTCACCGTAACTCTCCTTCTGACGGCCCGTTCGCCGAGTCGGCCAGGCTGTACCGACTCCCAGAGGGTGGCGGGGCGGGCCCGCGGAGTTATCCGCCAGCTGGCGGATACGGGGCTGTTCGGCGCTGAGCGGCCGTATGGGACGACGAGGGCGGCGACGAGCGGTCGAACGGACGCGACAAGCGGTACGGCGGACTGCGGCCGACGGCCGGATCGGTTCGGGGTGGTCACCGATGAGCCTCGGACGGCGGTCGGAACGGTTCGGGGCGGTCGCCGATGCGCCTCGGAGCGGCGGCCGACACGGTTCAGGGCGGTCGCCGATGCGCCTCGGACGGCGGTCGGAACGGCTCAGGCCGTTGCCGAAGCCCGGGGCCGTGCGTAACCCGGCAGGCAGCGGGCGAGCGCACGCAGCGCGTAGTACGAACGCGACTTGACCGTCCCCGCCGGTATGCCGAGCGCCTGAGCCGCCTCGTTCACGCTCAGCCCGTAGAAGTAGATCTGCACCAGCACCGCGCGGTGCTCGGGGCTCAGCGACTCGACCGCGGCCCGCACGTCGAGCGCCGCGACGGCCGTCTCGGTGATGTCCGCCGGGTCCGGGGTCGTCGCCAGCACCCCGTCGCCGATCTCCGTCGGGCGCGCCAGCCGCGAGCGGCGGGCGTCGATCGCGAGCCGCCGCCCGACCGTGAAGAGCCACGGCCGCATCGACTCGTAGGGGCCCTCGAAGGCCTCGGGGTGCTGCCAGGCCCGTACGAGCGTCTCCTGCAGCAGGTCCTCGGCGCGTTGCTGGTCCCCGTATGTCAGACCGAGCAGAAAGCTGAGCAGCGCGGGGCCGTGTTCACGCTGCAGCTCCGCCATGGCTTGCTCGTCGGTCGTCGTGGAGGCGGATGCGGTCGCGGTCGCCATTGCCAACACCCTTTCGCGCTGAGGTCACTGCACGTGGCGTATATGAACGCATCCGGGCGCGAAGGGACAGACGGCACACCGCTGTCTTCGGCGAGCGGTCGCACGGAGCGACGAATGGTGCGGTGAACGGGCAGCCGGAGGCGACCGGAACAGGCTGCTGCGTCCATGAAGCGCGCCGGCCCTGCTACGGAACGACCGTCACCGGCCAGCGCCCCGCCTTCACCAGCCGGACCGCCACCGAACCGATGATCCGGTGTCCCGCAGACTCCGAGGCCCCGACCACCACGGCGTCCGCCTTCAGCTCGTCGGCCGCGGTGACCAGCCCGCCGTACGGATCACCCCGGAAGGTGTGGAACTCCCAGCGGACGTCCCAGATCCCCCTGACCCGTTCGGCGGCGGAACGGATCTCGGCCACCAGACTCTCGGCGATCTCCCCGGTCGTGTCCGCGACCGGGGCACCCATGGCCGCGCCCGCAGCCATCACCGGCTGGACGTAGACGATGGCGAGCAGGGCGTTCTGCCGACGGGCCAGCCCACCGGCGTACGCCGCCGCCCGCAGGGAGGAGTCGGAACCGTCCAGGCCGACGACGATCACTTTGGGGCCGTCGGTGCCGCGTTCGAACTGCTGGGGCCGCTGCTCTGTCACATCGTCGAGGCTATCCGCTCTCGACAGGCGGCCCGCCGGTGGTCTCCCTAGAGTGCAGACCATGAGTGTCACCTTGGAGGAGGCCACTCCCGTCCGTGGCCACTTGCTGAGCAGAGTGCCCGGCGCTTTCGCGATGTTCTTCGCCGCACTCGGAGTGTTCTGCATCATCCTCGCGCTCATCCCGCCCCTGCGGCCCCTGCTGCGGCCCGTCGCTCTCTTCCTGGACCGCGTCACCGTTCCGGTGAGTGCGAACCTCGCCTACGCCGTCTTTCTGCTGCTGCTCGCCGCGGCCATCGGCGCTCGCAAGAAGGCCGCGTGGTGGCTGGTCATCAGCTATCTGGCCCTGCTGCTGCTCACGGACGTACTGGTGCTGGTCTTCGACTACGACTGGATCTGGATCCCCAATCTGGTGCTGTGCCTGGCCGCGGCGGCGGTGCTCGTCGCGGCGCGCGGGGAGTTCTACGCCCGGACCCGGCGCGGGGCGCTGCGCCGCGCGCTCCTTGTCCTGGTGCTCGGGCTCGCCGCCGGGATCCTGGTCGGGTGGGGTCTCGTGGAGTTGTTCCCCGGCGGACTGCCGCACAATCAGCGTCTGCTGTGGGCCGCCAACCGGGTGCTCGGCGGACTGATCTCCAGCGACGAGTTCGACGGCCGCCCGTCCCGCTTCCTCTTCTTCCTGCTCGGTCTCTTCGGCGCGATCGCCCTGCTCTGCGCGGCAGCCACGCTCTTTCGCTCGCAGCGCATGGAGGCGGCCCTGCACGGCGACGAGGAGCCCCGCATCCGCGCCCTGCTCGGTGCGTACGGCTCCCAGGATTCGCTCGGCTACTTCGCCACCCGCCGCGACAAGGCCGTCGTCTTCTCACCGAGCGGGACGGCCGCCGTCACCTACCGGGTCGAGGCCGGCGTCGCTCTGGCCAGCGGGGATCCGGTGGGTGACCGGGCGGCCTGGACCCCCGCCATCAGGGCCTGGCTGGACGTCGCCAAGCGTTACGCCTGGGCCCCGGCGGTGATGGGCGCGTCCGAGGACGGCGCCAGAGCCTTCGCGCGGTCCGGGCTCGGGGCGATCCAGCTCGGCGACGAGGCGATCCTGCAGGTGGGCCGCTTCGACCTGGACGGCCGCGACATGCGGGTCACCCGCCAGGCCGTGAACCGGGTCAAGCGGACCGGCGCAGGTGTTCAGATCCGCCGGCACTCCGCGCTGTCCGAGGACGAGATGCGGCGCATCGTCGGCAAGGCCGACGCCTGGCGCGACACCGAGACCGAACGGGGCTTCTCCATGGCCCTCGACCGCCTCGGCGACCCCGCCGACGGGGACTGCCTGCTCGTGGAGGCCTTCGACGGGGACGGGGATCTGATCGCCCTGCTCTCCTTCGTGCCCTGGGGCAGGGACGGCGTCTCACTCGACCTGATGCGCCGTGACCGCACCGCCCCCAACGGCGTCATGGAGTTCATGGTCGCCGAACTCTGCGCCCACGCACCCAGGCTCGGCGTACGGCGCATCTCCCTCAACTTCGCCGTCTTCCGGTCCGCCTTCGAGGAGGGCGCCCGCATCGGCGCCGGCCCCGTGCTGCGGATGTGGCGCAGGCTGCTCCTCTTCTTCTCCAAGTGGTGGCAGCTGGAGGCCCTCTACCGGTCCAACGTGAAGTACCAGCCCGAGTGGTATCCGCGCTTCCTCTGCTTCGCGGACGCCGGCTCGCTCGCCCGCGTGGGACTCGCGTCCGGCATCGCCGAGGGTTTCGTCTCCGTACCGAGCCTGCGCAAGCTCTGGGGCAGGGGGCGGGTGAACGGCGTCACCAGCCCCGTCACCACCGCAGGGCTGCCGGCCATCGACGCGCTCGGCCTGGCCGGTCCCGGCACCGGCGTCGCGGCGGGCGAGCAGCGGCTGCCCGAGCAGGTACGCATCCGCCACCGCAAACTGGACCGCCTGCGCGCGGACGGCACCGACCCGTACCCCGTGGGCATCGCCCGGCGCACCCATACGCTCGCCGAGATCCGCGCGGCGAACCCGGCACCCGCACCCGGCACCCGCACCGGTCGGAAGGCCACGGTCGCGGGTCGCGTGATGGTCGTACGAGACCTCGGCGGCGTCGTCTTCGCCGTGCTGCGCGACTGGTCCGGCGATCTCCAGCTCGCCCTCACCCGCGACGACTGCGGCCCGGACGTACTGAAGGGCTTCACCCGCGACGTCGACTTCGGCGACCACATCACCGCCACCGGCGAGATCGGCACCAGCGACAAGGGCGAACTGTCGGTCTTCGTCACTGAGTGGCAGCTGACCGGCAAGTGTCTGCGCCCCTTGCCCGACAAGCGGCGCGGCCTCGCCGATCCCGAGGCCCGGGTGCGCCGCCGCTATCTCGATCTGGTGGCGAGCCCCGGCGCCCGCGATGTCGTACGCCACCGCTCCACCGCCGTCCAGGCGCTGCGAGGGGGCCTGCTGGAGCGCGGCTATCTCGAGGTCGAGACGCCGATGCTGCAACAGATCCACGGGGGCGCCAACGCCCGCCCCTTCACGACCCATATCAACGCCTACGACCTCGACCTCTATCTGCGTATCGCGCCCGAGCTGTATCTGAAGCGACTGTGCGTGGGCGGTATGGAGAAGGTCTTCGAGATGGGCCGCACCTTCCGCAACGAGGGCGTCTCCTACAAGCACAACCCCGAGTTCACGATGCTGGAGGCCTATCAGGCATTCGCCGACTACGACGTGATGCTCGATCTGACCCGTGAGCTGATCCAGGGCGCGGCCACCGCGGCCTTCGGTTCCCCGATCGCGCACAAGGCAGGCCCGGACGGCAGGCTCGTCGAGCACGACATCTCCGGCCCGTGGCCGGTCAGGACGGTGTACGGCGCGGTCTCGGAGGCGCTCGGCGAGGAGATCGACGCCGACACCGACGAGGCCGAGCTCCGCAGGCTCTGCGACCGGGCAGGTGTACCGCACATCCCCGAGGACACCCGTGGCGACGTGGTCCTGGAGATGTACGAGCGCCTGGTCGAGGAGCGGACCAAGATGCCCACCTTCTACAAGGACTTCCCGACCGACGTCTCACCGCTCACCCGCCAGCACCGTCGCGACCCGCGCCTCGCCGAACGCTGGGACCTGGTCGCGTTCGGAACCGAACTTGGCACCGCCTACTCGGAGTTGACCGACCCGGTGGAGCAGCGGCGCAGACTCACCGCCCAGTCCCTGCTCGCCGCGGGCGGCGACCCGGAGGCCATGGAGCTCGACGAGGACTTCCTCGACGCGCTGGAGTACGCGATGCCCCCTACCGGCGGTCTCGGCATCGGGGTCGACCGGCTCGTCATGTTCCTCACTGGTCTCACCATCCGCGAGACGCTGCCCTTCCCGCTGGTCCGCCGCACCTGAGGCCCCGCGCCTGCACCGCTCCCACTGCTCCTATCGGGTACTTTCGCGTGCGAAAACGGTGTTGAAGAGGTGTCCGGGACAACGGCCGTGCGAGCAGTTAGTCATGAAAAAGGATCAGATGCCAGGTCGCCGGTCGGTGCTCCGTATCGCCGCCTGCTTCGGCGCGGCCGCCACCGCGGGGCTGCTCTTCACCGACCGGGAAGCGACCCCCGGCAAGGCGGCCGTCCCCGGCAAGGCGGCACACCCCGGCAAGGCGGCCCTCCCCGGCGAGGGGGGCGTCGCCGGCGCGGCCGGAGGTCCCCGGGCCGCCGCGGGTCCTCCGGTCAAGGCCTCCGCCTACAGGCTGCAGCCCATGACGGCGGCCACACCGCAGCGATACCGCCGAGCCCTGCCGCCGGTGCGCCGACGGCCCTTCGACCGTCTGTCGGGGGTCGGCCGCACGATGGTCCTCACCTTCGACGACGGGCCCGACCGCCGCTATACGCCAGGCATCCTGAGCACCCTGCGCGAGTACAAGGTGCCCGCCGTCTTCTTCGTGTGCGGCGAGATGGCCACCGACAACCGCGATCTGCTCCGGCAGATGGCCGACGACGGGCATGTGGTCGGCAATCACTCGTGGTCGCACCCGCTGATCACCAAGCTCCCGCCGTCCGGGATCCGCGACGAGCTGGGCCGTACGAGCGAGGTCATCGAGCAGGCGCTGGGCGCTCCGCCGCTCTGGTACCGGGCCCCGTACGGAGCGTGGAACAGGCTTTCCTTCGAGATCGGCGCGGAGCTCGGCATGGAGCCGCTGGCCTGGACACTCGACACGCTCGACTGGACCGAGCCCGGCGTGCAGCCCATCGTCGGCCGGGTGCTGGAGGGTGCGGCGCCCGGTGTCGTCGTTCTCTCGCACGACGCGGGCGGCGACCGCTCGCAGAGCGTCGCGGCACTGCGCAGGTATCTCCCTCAGCTGCTCGAGTCCGGGTATCGCTTCACCGTTCCGCGCCGATGAGCCACGCGGCGCCTGTGCCTGCGGCTGCGGCGGCTGCGGCGCTGCTCTGGAGGCCTGCTCTTCGGCTGTTCAACAGGCCCTGAATCAGGCGGTCTTGACCATCCGGGCGAAGACGACGACGTTGCCCGAGTAGCCGTTGGACTTCGTGTAACCGCCGCCGCAGGTGATCACACGCAGTTCGGCGAAGCCGGTGTCGCCGTAGACGCGGGCGCCGGGGAAGTCCTGCTTGGAGAACACCTCGACACCGTAGACCTCGAAGATCGCGGTCTTGCCGTCGAAGCGGCTCACCTCGATGTGCTCCCCCTTCTCGATGGAGCCGAGGCCGTAGAAGACGGCAGGACCGGACAGGTTGTCGACATGGCCGACGAGGACCGCGGTGCCGCGCTGGCCGGGGGCGATGCCGTTCTGGTACCAGCCGGCGATATTGGGGTCCTGGGGCGGCGGGGCCGCGATCCAGCCGTCGTGGTCCAGCCCGACGTTCATGACCGGGGCGTCGACCCTGATCGCGGGAATCCGCACGCGTTCGGCCGGAGCGTAGGGCAGGGACAGCGGGGGGACGAGGGGAGTGAACGTCTCACCGCGGCTCAGTGCGGCAGCCGCAGCCGGCTGGGGCGGGCCCAGGGTGACATCGGCACCGTTGCGCATCAGCGCCATGCCGCTGAGCATGGCAAGGGCCAGTACGCCCCAGGGCGAGCGTTTCCTCGACTTCGAGCCGCTGTAGTACTCGCCCATGATTCTCCCTATTCGTCCGGCACCTGTTGGCACGCTAAGTGAGCCTCGCGGGTGCGGCGAGGAGGGAAGGGCGAACGGGTGGCGGGCGCGAGCGGTGCTGCCCCATTCGAGTAATCAGCGGATAAAACTTCTGACGGTCTGTGACCTGCGACTCCGTCAGATCGTCCGGCGTGTCGCCTCACCGGGGTGGACCAGCGCCGAAATGCGCGGAATGTTGGGTCCAGTGAGGGTTCGTCATGGAAGACGTACTCGTCGAATCTCCCGGAGCGCCGCTTTGGGGCGTCTTCCTCAGGAGGTTCTACGATGCGTGCTTCACGCGCTCTCGCAGCGGCCGCGGCCGCCTGCGCGGCCGTCGGGCTCTCTGCCCCGCTGGCCGCCGCGGGCGGCGACCGTCAGGACATCGGCCCGACCAGCGTCACCGTCAGTCCGCAAGCCGTCCACCAGGGCAGCACCTTGACGATCACCGTCCGGGGCTGCAACCGCGGTGGCACGGTCACGTCCAACGCCTTCCCCACGACCAATCTCTCCTCAAACCGCAATGGCATCTCGACCGCCATCGCGCGGATCCACGACGATGCTGCGCCGGGTCAGTACAACCTGGCGGTCAGGTGCAGCAACAACCAGAACGGCAACCAGGGTGGCGATGGCCGGGGGAACGGCAGCCAGGGTGAGGACGCCCGGGGCGACAACAACCAGGGTGGCGACGGCCGCGGCGACAACGACCTGGGCGACAACAACCTGGGCGGTGACGGTCGAGGCGACAACAACCAGGGTGGCGACGGTCGAGGGAACAACAACCAGGGTGGCGACGGTCGGGGCAACAACAACCAGGGTGGCGACGGTCGGGGCAACAACAACCTGGGCGGCGACGGTCGGGGCAACAACAACCTGGGCGGCGACGGTCGGGGAAACAACAACCAGGGTGGCGACGGTCGGGGCAACAACAACCAGCGGGTGGCGACCGCTCAGTTCACCGTGCTCGCGGGCCGTGGCGCGCTCGGCGGCCTCGGCGGCTCGGTGGGACCCAGCTCCACCGAGATGGCGATCGGAGCGGGCCTGGTCGTCACGGCGGCCGTCGGCGGCACGCTGTTTGTCGCACGCCGTCGCCGTTCGGTCAGCGGAAAGGCCTGACCGGCCGAACCTCCCGGTCGGCCGGAACCGCCCGTAGCCCCGAGTCCGGGTCAGGACTCGGGGCTACGGGCGTTCGCGGCGTCTGTGCGGGGGCGTGGTCAGTGCTGGCGGCTGTGCGAGCGCCTGCGAATGACGAAGAAGGTGGCGGTGGCCGCGGCCACCACCAGCGCGGAGCCGCCGGCGATCTCCGCGGGGTTCATGCTCCCGACACTGCCGCCGAGCCCACCCCTGACGCCCTGGGGCGTGACGGTGGAGCGGGTGGTGGGGGTGGACCTGCCACCGGTGATGGTGAGATTGAACGACCCCGTCCCCTGCCCGGGGCAGTTGAACTGGACCGAGTACTGGGCGCCAGGCCTGGCGTCGAGATCGACCGTTGCGCCGGCGGAGCTGCCGGGGCTGATGCTGACGGTGTCGAACACCCCGGAGGCGGCTGTAGCCGTGGTGTTGCACCCGCTGGCGGACAGGGTGACGCGCCCGCCCGGCGAGACGGTCGACGGGGTGATGGTGAAGATGGGCGAGGTCCCTTTGTCGTCGGCGGCCGTCGCGGTGGGGGCGGTCAGGGCGAGTGAGGCCACTCCCAGCAGAGCGGCGGATGCGACACGTATCGCGCGCATGGTCAATCCTCCGGGTCTCCGAGGGGCAGCTGCGGAACCGATTTCCACAAATGGCGGGGAATGCACCTCGATGATCGAAACGCTAAGAGAGTCGGTTATGGCCCGCGATCCCTGTCCGGCGAATGGGGTATAGGTGTCCCCCGTGCGGCGGACTGCGGGGCGCGTCACGACGTCATGTCCGCCGCAGGATGAGAAGGGGACGGGGCGAGCTGGGGCCTCGGGGCCTCCGGGTTATTCGGCCCTGCCACGGGGGCCGCGGGCCCTCGGCCGAACGGGTGGCTGCTGGTGCGGACCGGCGTCCCACAACCTGGCCCACGGCGCCGCGGGGCGCGTCGCTCATCGCGCTCCGAGTGTGCCGCGCACGGCGCCGCGGGCGCCTCGCTCACCGCCCTCCGAGTGTGCCGCGCACGGCGCCGCGGGCGCCTCGCTCACCGCCCTCCGAGTGCGTCGCCCACCGCGCCGCGAGTGACTGGCGGAGCCAGTGGGGCGGATGAGATCCAGCCATTCCGTCTTGGGGTGAATTCCCCTGGTGACAGCGGGATTTCGATGGTTCGCGTTCGCGACTCAGAAGAATTTTTCGAGCGCGTTGAACACATCGCGCCTCCGTGTCCGTACCTAGGGCCATGAACGGCGCACCCAGGCGTCGCAACAGGCTCGATGACAACGGGAGTGGAAATGAACACCTGGCGTAACGCCTCGCTCGCGGTGACTGCGGCGGCCGTACTCGCGCTGACGACGGCGTGCGGTCAGGAGAAGGGCAACGAGACCCCCAATGGTCAGGCGGTCGGCGCGGCCAACCCGGCGGACAGCGGTTATGGCTCCGGCTACGGAACGGGCGCCGGGGCGGCCAGCGCCCAGGGTGTGGCCGCGAAGCCGGCCGGACAGCTGGCCGTCTGGGACAGCAAGGAACTCGGAAAGGTCGTCACCGACAGCGCCGGCTTCACTCTCTACCGCTTCGACAAGGACACCGCCAGCCCGCCGAAGTCGAATTGCGAAGGCGAGTGCGCGAAGAAGTGGCCCGTCGTGGCAGCGGGCGGCGCCTCGGCAGCGCCCGGCACCGACGCATCGCTGATCGGCGAGGTGACCCGGGCCGACGGCACCAAGCAGCTCACCATCGGTGGCTGGCCGATGTACCGCTACGCGCAGGACGCCAAGCCGGGCGACGCCAAGGGCCAGGGTGTGGGCGGCACTTGGTATGCCGCCGCCCCCGACGGCAAGAAGGCGGCCGGCGGTGAAGGGGCGGGCTCCGGCTCGGGCTCCGACTACGGCGACGGTGGCGAGGAGGCCGGTGGCGAGCAGGCGGACCTCGCGGGACTCTCGGTCCGCAAGGACCCCAAGCTCGGCGAGATCATCGTCGACAAGAACGGCATGACCGTCTACCGGTTCAAGAAAGACTCCGCCTGGCCCATGAAGTCGGCCTGCGTCGGCGATTGCCTCAAGAAGTGGCCGGTTGTCGCCCCCGTCGAGAAGAACGACACCGAGGGAATCATCAAGAAGGGCTTCGTCACCTTCAACCGTCCCGACGGAATCAAGCAGCAGTCCATCGACTGCTGGCCGATCTACACCTTCGCGGGCGACGCCAAGCCTGGTGACACCAACGGCCAGGGCGTTGGCGGCACTTGGTACGCCGTTTCTCCCCAGGGCAAGCTGGTCGGAGCGCCCAAGTAGTCCCCACGCTGCGCCTCCGGCCCGGCCGGCCCGTCTCACGCCCCCTGCGTGATGGCGGGCCGGTTGTTATGTGCCTCTGGCGAGTGCCGGCGTGTGACCAAGAACGGACCGCTAATTTCCGTTTGGGCTCGCTCTCTTGGCGGGCGATCAGTAGCCTCGGCTCGAACACTGGCCATGGACATGGCCGAACTCCCCCGTGGCGACTTGTTGGAGACATCGATGGAGCGTCCCGCCTGGGCCCCGCAGGGCATTGACATATCGGTGCCGAGCGTGTCCCGCATTTACGACTACTACCTGGGCGGCTCGCACAATTTCGAAGTGGACCGGGAAGCGGCGCGCAAGGCGATGGAGTTCATGCCGGGCCTCCCCAAGATCATGCAGGCGAACCGCGCCTTCATGCGTCGGGCCGTGAATTATGCGGTGAGCGAGGGCGTCACCCAGTTCCTCGACATCGGATCCGGCATTCCGACCTTCGGCAATGTCCATGAAGTGGCTCTCGGGGCCAGCGCCGACTCCCGTATCGTCTACGTCGACCACGACCCGGTCGCCGTCGCGCACAGCCGGTCGGTACTGGAGGGCAATGAGCAGACGGCCGTCGTCTCCGCCGATCTGCGCAAGCCCCGGCAGATACTCGACAGCCCCGAAGTGACCGGACTGCTGGATCTGGAGCGGCCGGTGGCGCTACTCCTCGTCGCTGTGCTCCACTTCGTCGAGCACGAGGACGACCCGCAGGCCGCCGTAGCGGAGCTGCGGGACGCGCTGGCCCCCGGCAGCCTCCTCGTCGTCACCCACGCCTCGTACGAAGGAGTCCCGGTGTCGGAGGAGCAGGCGGGCGGCGCCGTCGGCGTCTACCGGAACATACGCAACCCGCTGATCATGCGCTCGCGCGAGGAGATCGCGCGGTTCTTCGAGGGGTACGAGATGATCGAGCCCGGTCTGGTGCCCATGCCGCACTGGCGGCCCGGCACTCCCGCCGAGCAGGAGGACCCATATGCCTTCTCGGGCTTCGCCGGGGTGGGGCGCAAGGCGTGAAGGCGTCGTCGCAGGCGCCGGGTACCGCGGCGGACCCGGATGGCCTGGAGGACAGACTCCGCAGATTCGCGACGATCTGGAGCCGGGCGATCTTTCCGGTGACGGCCACCTCGCTGACCAGGCCCGAGCTCGAAGAGCATCTGCTGCCGATGGCCCGGACGCTGAGCGCGGCGCTGCATGCGCGTCCCTTCGAGCCGCAGGCGGCTCATCGCGTCGGAACCGCCCTCGTCCAGGCCCACTGCACCGACGCGGAAGCGCTCAGCCGCACGCTGGGCGTCATCGACGCGTATCTGGTGCTGTACTGCGGCAGCGGTGATCCCGAGCCGACGGCCGAGGAGAGCCGGGCTCGCTGTGCCCGGCTGCAGCACGCGCTGGCCGCTGGCTTCGCGCAGGGGCTGCGCGAGCGCACGCTGGCCGAGCAGGAGGCCATCGCCCGCTCCTCGCTGCTGGCCCGCAGCGACGCGGTGCAGGCGCTGCACGCCACCGAGGCCCGCTTCCGTGCGGTGTTCGAGGGGGCCGCGATCGGCATCGGCATCGCCGACCTCGAAGGCAATGTGCTGGAGGTCAACGAGACCCTGACGCGGATGTTCGGCGGCCTTGAGCACCATGTGCGTGGCCGGAAGGTGACCGAGTGGTCCCATCCCGAGGACCGGCCCCATGTCTGGCAGCTCTACCGTGAGCTGGTGCGCGGGGAGCGCGAGCACTTCCGGGTCGAGAAGCCGTTCTTCCGCAATGACGGCACCGTGCTCTGGACCAATCTGACGGTCTCTCTGCTGCGGGACGCCGAAGGCCGGCCGCAGTACCAGCTGGCGCTGATGGAGGACACCACGGAGCGTCGGCTGCTCAATCTGCGGCTGCGCTACGAGGCCACGCACGACGCCCTGACCGGGCTGCCCAACCGGACGCTGTTCTTCGAGCGGCTGGAGAAGGCACTCTCCGGCGGCGAGGGCTCACGCTTCGGGCTCTGCTATCTCGACCTCGACGGCTTCAAGGCGATCAACGACAGCCTGGGCCATGCGACGGGGGACCGGCTGCTGGTGGAGGTGGCGGACCGGCTGCAGAGCTGCGCCACCGCGCCGGGCGAGATGGTGGCGCGCATCGGCGGCGACGAGTTCGTCGCGCTGACCACCGGGCCCGAGACCCAGCGCGAGGTCGACGATCTCGCGACCCGAATCCTCGCCGCGCTCGCCTCGCCCATCAGCGTCGACGGCCGCGAGTTCACGGTCCGCGGGAGCATCGGCATCGTGGAGGGCCCGGCGGGTGAGCGCACCACCGCCGAGGTGCTGCGCAGCGCCGACATCACGATGTACCGGGCCAAGTCCGCGGGCGGCAACCGCTTCGAGCTGGCAGACCCGGAGGCGGACGCCCGCGCTATCACCCGGCACGGCCTGACCACCGCGCTCCCGGCGGCGCTGGAGCGCGGTGAGTTCTTCATCGAGTACCAGCCGCTGGTGCATCTGGGTGACGGAAGCGTGCACGGGGCCGAGGCGCTGGTGCGCTGGTGCCATCCGCAGCATGGCGTGCTCGGGCCGGATCAGTTCATTCCGCTTGCCGAGCACACCGGACTGATCGTGCCACTGGGTCGCTGGGTGCTCCAGGAGGCCGTACGCCAGGCGAGATACTGGCAGGAACGCCACTCCGACGGCGGTCCCCTGCGGATCAATGTCAACCTCTCGCCCACCCAGCTGCACCACCCTGGGCTGGTGGCCGAGACGGTCGACGTGCTTGAGCGCTCCGGCCTCGCACCGGGTGCGCTCTGCCTCGAGGTGACCGAGTCCGCGCTGATCGGCGCCGACGAGGATCTGCTCAAGCCGCTGCGCCAACTCGCCGAGATGGGCGTGGACATCGCGCTCGACGACTTCGGCACGGGCTACTCGAACCTCGCCAATCTGCGCCGGCTGCCGGTGAGCGTCCTCAAGCTGGACCGCTCCTTCACCCAGGGCATGCAGCGGCATCCGGCCGACCCCGTCGATCTGAAGATCGTCGAAGGAATCGTCTCACTCGCGCACAGCCTCCAACTGGCCGTGACGGTCGAGGGGGTGGAGACGGGCGCCCAGGCGGAACAGCTGCGGGAGCTGGGCTGCGACACGGCCCAGGGCTGGTACTACGCCCGCCCGGGCCCGCCGGACAAACTGCACGCCCTGTCCCTGGCGGACGCGGTGTAGCTGTCCCGGGCCCGGGGCGCCACCCCGGACCTGCTCCCCAATCGCCGGACGGGCTGAATTTTCAGCCCGTCTGAGGGTTCCCCCGGACGAAGTCCGGGGGAGATCGAGGACAGCGCGGCCGAAGGCCGCGCAACCCGTACTACGGCACCGCCGTCCGTGAGGCGAGCAGCACCTGCTGGAGCTCACGCGCCGCCCGCGGCGGAGCCACATCGCTGCGGTGCGCGAGCGCGATCGTGCGCCGCAGGCCCGGCTGGGCCAGCGCGGTCGTCCGCAGATCGCGCCCCGCCCGGTCCGCGACCATCCGTGGCACCACCGCGACGCCGAGCCCCGCCCGTACGAAGCCGAGCACCGCGTCCATCTCGCCGCCCTCCACGGTGAAGCTCGGCTCGAAGCCCTCGGCCCGGCACGCGGCGACCGTCAGCTCGCGCAGGTCGTAGCCGTGCCGGAACATCACCAGTGGCTCGTCGCGCAGATCGGCGATCCGCACCGGCCCCCTGGGGGCCTTCGCCGCGGCCGAGGACACCACCACCAGATCCTCCCGCAGCAGTTCGACGGTGGTCAGCGCGGGCGAAGCGGGTGGCAGCGGCAGCACGATCAGGGCCAGATCGAGGGCGCCCCGGGCCAACTCCCGTACGAGATCGTGTGATCCGCCCTCCTCGATCAGCAGCTGGATTCCGGGGTGCAGCCGGTGGAAGGCGCGCAGCACGTCGGGGAGTAGACCGGTGCACAGGCTCGGTGTCGCGCCGAGCCTGACCCGGCCGCGGCGCAGCTGTACCAGCTCCTGCACCTCGTGCCGTGCGGTATCGGCGTCGGCGAGGATCCGGCGGGCCAGCGGGAGGAGCGCCTCGCCCGCGTCGGTCAGGGCGATATTGCCGCGGGCGCGGCTGAAGAGGTCGGCTCCGAGCTCCTTCTCCAGCGCCCGGATCTGCTGGGAGAGCGAGGGCTGGGAGACATGGACGCGCTCGGCGGCATGGGTGAAGTGCCGGGTCTCGGCGACCGCCACGAAGTAGAGAAGCTGCTGGAACTGCATGGGAACCACGATAGGTCATGCCTATGGATATGAACCAGATCATGTCTTGGACCTCTGGAGGTCCCTGGCCCTAGCGTTCCTGGCATGGCTCTGGCAACGCGGACGGATCGAAAATCGTCGGACCGGTCCTCGGATCGGTCCGCGGACGGAAAACCGTCCCCCACGCGCACCTTCTGGGGATCGACGGTCGGCAAGAAGACGGTCATGGCAGTGAGCGGCCTGATCATGCTCGGCTATCTGCTCGCGCATGTGATGGGCAACCTCAAGGTCTTCTTCGGACCGGAAGAGTTCAACGGCTACGGCCACTGGCTGCGCACCATGGGTGAGCCGGTCCTGCACTACGAGTGGGGCCTGTGGATCGTCCGCGTGGTGCTGCTCGCCGCCGTCGTGGCGCACGCCGTCTCGGCGTACCAGCTGAGCAGGCGGGACCTGCGGGCCAGGCCCACCCGGTACGTACACAAGCGGCGCCGCGCGAGCTACGCCACCCGCACCATGCGCTGGGGCGGTGTCATCGTGGCGCTGTTCATCGTCTGGCATCTGCTCGACCTGACGACGCTGACGGTCAACGAGAACGCCCAACCCGGCCATCCGTACGAGAACGTCGTGGCGACCTTCTCCACCTGGTACGGCAATGTCATCTACATCGTCGCGATGCTCGCCGTCGGACTGCACATCCGGCACGGCTTCTGGAGCGCCGCCCAGACCCTCGGCGTCGGCAACGCCACCCGCGACCGTGTGCTCAAGACCGTCGCCAACGCCCTCGCGTTCGTACTGACCGCGGGCTTCATCTCCGTACCCGTCGCCGTCATGACCAAAGTGGTGAGCTGACATGAGCTACCAGCACTACGAGACCGGCGCGCCGATCGCCGATACGACGGCCCCCGACGGGCCCATCGCCGAGCGCTGGGACCGCCGGCGCTTCGAGGCCAAGCTGGTCAACCCGGCCAACCGCCGCAAGCACACCGTCATCGTCGTCGGCACGGGACTCGCGGGCGGCGCGGCGGGCGCGACACTGGCCGAACAGGGCTACCACGTCGAGCAGTTCTGCTACCAGGACTCGCCGCGCCGGGCGCACTCCATTGCCGCCCAGGGCGGGATCAACGCCGCGAAGAACTACCGCAACGACGGCGACTCGATCCACCGGCTGTTCTACGACACCGTCAAGGGCGGCGACTTCCGCGCCCGTGAGTCCAACGTCCACCGGCTCGCCCAGATCTCGGTTGAGATCATCGACCAGTGCGTGGCCCAGGGCGTTCCGTTCGCCCGCGAGTACGGCGGACTGCTCGACACCCGTTCCTTCGGCGGCGTCCAGGTGTCACGGACCTTCTACGCCCGCGGCCAGACGGGACAGCAACTGCTGCTCGGTGCCTACCAGGCGCTTTCCCGTCAGATCGCCGCGGGCACGGTGACCCTGCACGCCCGCACCGAGATGCTCGATCTGATCGTCGTTGACGGGCGGGCCCGCGGCATCGTCGCCCGCGATCTGATCAGCGGGGAGATCTCCACGTACTTCGCCGACGCCGTGGTCCTGGCCACGGGCGGCTACGGCAATGTCTTCTATCTGTCGACGAACGCCATGAACAGCAATGCCACCGCCATCTGGCGCGCCCACCGGCGCGGCGCCTACTTCGCCAACCCCTGCTTCACCCAGATCCACCCCACCTGCATCCCGCGCACCGGAGACCATCAGCCCAAGCTGACCCTGATGAGCGAGTCGCTGCGCAACGACGGACGCATCTGGGTGCCGAAGGCGCGCGGGGACGCGCGGCCGCCGAGCGAGATCCCCGAGGACGAGCGCGACTACTACCTGGAGCGGATCTATCCCTCCTTCGGCAATCTCGTCCCGCGCGACATCGCCTCGCGCGCCGCGAAGAACGTCTGTGACGAGGGCCGCGGCGTGGGCCCCGGCGGGCAGGGTGTGTACCTGGACTTCGCCGACGCGATCTCCCGGATGGGCCGGGCGAAGGTCGAGGAGAAGTACGGCAACCTCTTCGAGATGTACGAGCGGATCACCGCGGAGAATCCGTACGAGGTGCCCATGCGGATCTATCCCGCCGTGCACTACACGATGGGCGGACTCTGGGTCGACTACGACCTGCAGACCACCGTCCCGGGCCTCTTCGCCATCGGCGAGGCCAACTTCTCGGACCACGGCGCGAACCGGCTGGGTGCCTCGGCGCTGATGCAGGGCCTGGCGGACGGGTACTTCGTGCTGCCGTCCACGATCAACGACTACCTGGCGCGAAACCCGATGGGCGAGAGCGTCGATGCCTCGCACCCGGCGGTGGCGGAAGTGCTCGCCGAGACCGAGGACCGGCTGAACCTGTTGCTCGCAGTCGACGGCGACCGCACCCCCGACTCCTTCCACCGTGAACTCGGCGAGCTCATGTGGGAGTTCTGCGGCATGGCGCGCACGGACGAGGGCCTGCGCAAGGCGCTCGGCCGCATCCCGCAGCTTCGCGAGGAGTTCTGGCGCCGCATCAAGGTGCCGGGCACCGGTGAGGAGTTCAACCAGTCGCTGGAGAAGGCGAACCGCATCGTCGACTATCTGGAGCTCGCCGAGCTGATGTGCCTCGACGCGCTGCACCGGTCCGAGTCCTGCGGCGGCCACTTCCGCGAGGAGTCCCAGACCCCGGACGGCGAGGCCGCGCGCCGGGACGAGGAGTTCTCGTACGCCGCCGCCTGGGAGTTCGCGGGTACGCAGTCGGCTCCCGTCCTGCACAAGGAAGACCTCGTCTTCGAGTACGTCCACCCCACTCAGCGGAGCTACGCATGAAGCTCAACCTGCGCGTCTGGCGGCAGAAGAACGCCGACGCCGACGGTGCCATGTCCACCTACGAGGTGGACGGAATCTCCCGCGACATGTCCTTCCTGGAGATGCTCGACACCCTCAACGAGGAGCTCATCCTGCGCGGTGAGGACCCGGTCGCCTTCGACCACGACTGCCGTGAAGGGATCTGCGGCGCGTGCAGCCTGGTCATCAACGGCGACGCGCACGGCCCAGAGCGCACCACCACCTGCCAGCTCCATATGCGCTCCTTCCAGGACGGCGACACCATCGACGTGGAGCCGTGGCGGGCCGCCGCGTTCCCAGTGGTCAAGGACCTCGTCGTGGACCGGTCCGCCTTCGACCGGATCATTCAGGCGGGTGGCTACATCACCGCCCCGACCGGCGCCGCCCCCGAGGCGCACGCGACGCCCGTCCCGAAGCCGGACGCCGACTTCGCCTTCGAGCACGCGGAATGCATCGGCTGCGGCGCCTGCGTCGCGGCCTGCCCCAACGGCTCGGCGATGCTGTTCACCTCGGCGAAGATCAACCACCTCAAAGTGCTGCCGCAGGGCGCACCGGAGCGCGAGAGCCGGGTGCTCGACATGGTCGCGACGATGGACGAGGAGGGCTTCGGCGGCTGCACGCTGACGGGCGAATGCGCCACCGCCTGCCCGAAGGGCATCCCGCTCCCGTCGATCGCGGCGATGAACAAGGAGTGGCTGCGGGCCACCCGGAAGGCACGTCGCTGAGGCGGGGTTCCGGTCAGCTTTCGGGTGTGAGGCCGACCACGCCTGCCTGCCCCCAGCAACAAAGTATTCACACAACTGCCACATTCGCCGGAGGATTTACGCTTCTGGCAGCGTGCGGGCGCGTGGACAGCAAGATCAACTTTGTTCAACTCTGCACTGCATATCTTGACATGTCCGCTTAGTAGCCAACCAATACCCGGAGATTTCAGCGGGACTCGGGTCAGCCGGTAGGCATGGCCGGGTCACGGCGATTGACCACGCCGGTGACCGACCGAACCACTGCAATCCCTGGGGGTTTTGCCATGCCAGAAATCACCCGCCGACGCGCCCTGGGCGCGGCCGCAGGAGCGGCCGCCGCTCTCGCCGTAGCGGGCACCGCCGCCGCTGCCGTGCGGACTGTGCCCACCGCAGGTGATCCTGCGTCCTTCGACGAGGTCTACCAGGGCCGTCGTATACAGGGCGCGCCTTCGCCGGGCGGCGGCCACGGCGGACACGAGGGACACGGCGGACATGGCGGACATGGCGGGCACGGAGGCGGCTACACGGTCCGCATAGACGGCGAGGAACTGCACGTCATGCGCAACGCCGACGGCACCTGGATCAGCGTCGTCAACCACTACGAGACGTTCGCCACGCCCCGCGCAGTGGCCCGCGCCGCCGTACTGGAACTCCAGGGCGCCCAGCTCGTCCCCCTCGCCGTCGCCTGATCCGGGAGCACCGCCATGACCGTACGCAAGAACCAGGCCCAGCTCACCGCCACCGAGAAGCGGAGCTTCGTCGACGCGCTGCTCGCGCTCAAGCGCAATGGGCAGTACGACACCTTCGTCACCACCCACAACGCCTTCATCATGAGCGACACCGACAACGGGGACCGCGTCGGGCACCGTTCGCCCTCGTTCCTGCCCTGGCACCGCCGATTCCTCATCCAGTTCGAGCAGGCGCTTCAGGCCGTCGACCCTTCGGTGGCGCTCCCGTACTGGGACTGGACCGCGGACCGCACCGCGGCATCCTCGCTCTGGGCGGCCGACTTCCTCGGCGGCACCGGCCGCAGCAGGGACGGCCAGGTGATGGAGGGCCAGTTCGCCTTCGCCGCCGGCAGGTGGCCGGTGAACGTCCGCGTGGACGGACGCGGCTTTCTGCGCCGGGACCTGGGCGCCGGCGGACGGCAGCTGCCGACCCGGGCCGAGGTCGACTCCGTACTCGCCATGACCACCTATGACGCCCCGCCGTGGAACAGCGCGTCGAACAGCTTCCGCAACCACCTGGAGGGCTGGCGCGGCGTCAATCTGCACAACCGGGTGCACGTCTGGGTCGGCGGTCAGATGGCCACCGGCGTCTCCCCGAACGACCCGGTGTTCTGGCTGCACCACGCCTTCATAGACAAGCTCTGGGCCGACTGGCAGGCACGCCACCCCGGCTCGCCGTACCTCCCGGCCGCAGGCACGGCCAATGTCGTGGACCTCAACGACACGATGCGCCCCTGGAACGACGTGACCCCCGCGGACATGCTGGACCACACGCGTTACTACACCTTCGACACGGCGGCCTAGCCGGGACTCAGGTCGCTGGGGTCAAGGACCGCGAGAGACAGGGCGCGGTGCGGCTGCCGCCCGCCCGCGCCACCTCCGCCGGGTCGCTCGCGGCGACGATCCGGCCGCCCTCGTCGCCGCCGCCGAGACTCGATGACCAGTCCGCGCGGGTCAGCCGGTGTTCCGGCTCTGCACGGTGGTTGCGTCTGCAAGGGAGGCGATCCCCGCCAGCCGGCGGAAGGATTCCAGCAGCGCGCCACGGTTGTAGGTACTCGTCGTGACCAGCACCTCGTCGGCCCCGCTGTCCTTGACGACCGTCTCCAGCGCGTGGGTGACCTGCTCCTCGGTGCCCGCGATATGGCCGCGCAGCCCGGACTCGTAGAACCCGCGCTCCTTGGCCGTCATCGACAGCGCCTCGATGCGCTCCGGCGGGGCGAGCGGCGGGAACACCCCGTGCGTGCGGGAGTACGCCATGGACCAGGCCTCGCTCATCAGCAGGCGGCGCGCCTCCTCCTGCGTCTCTGCCACCGCGACCGTGCCCGACACGACGACATACGGCACCTCGGACCAGGCCGACGGCCGGAAACCCGCGCGGTAGCGGTCGATGGCCGCAAGCATCCGGTCACGGCCCCGGATATCGCCGATCACCAGCGGCAGACCGGCCCCGGCGGCGATGTCCGCACCCTCGCCGACGGCGAGGACATACGGCGGGACCCGCAGGCCCTCGGCGGGGCGCGCATGTACCTGCGGATGCGCGGACTGCTCGCCGTCGAACCAGCCGAGCAGCTCGGTCAGCTGCCCGGCGAAGTCCTCGGCGTCCTTCTTGGTCCGGCCGAGTGCCGTGCGTATGCCGTCCGTGAAGCCCACCGAGCGGCCGAGCCCCATGTCGATCCGGCCGGGGAAGAGCGACTCGAGGACCCCGAACTGCTCGGCCACGACGAGCGGTTGGTGGTTGGGCAGCATCACGCCGCCCGTGCCGACCCGGATCGTCGATGTCGCGGCGGCGACGGCGGCCGCGAGGACGGTCGGCGCGGAACCCGCGACGCCGGGCACGCTGTGGTGCTCCGAGACCCAGAAGCGGTGGTAGCCGAGCGCCTCCAGCTCCTGCGCGAGCCGTACCGTGTCGCGCAGTGCCTGCGGACCGTCCTGGCCTTCGCGGATGCGGGAGCGGTCCAGTACGGAGATCCGGGTCGACTCGATCAATGCGCTCACGCAGGATTCAACGTCTGCGCCGCGCGAGGATTCCCTACGCTGGGGCCGTGACGCGAAACACCGGGCCACTGGCCGTATTCGATCTGGACGGAACGCTCGCCGACTCCGGGCACCGGCAGCACTTCCTGGAGCGCAGACCGCGCGACTGGAACGCCTTCTTCGCGGCGGCTCCCGAGGACCCGCCGCTGGCGAAGGGCATCGAGATGTGCCTGGAGGCGGCCGAGGGGTGCGAGGTCGTCTACCTCACGGGCAGGCCCGAGCGGTGCCGCAGGGACACCCTGGCGTGGCTCGCCGAGCAGGGCCTGCCGGACGGCAAGGTGTTCATGCGGCGCAACGACGACCGCAGGCCCGCGCGCGCCACCAAGCTGGAGATCCTGCGGCGGCTGGGCCGCGACCGGGAGATCCGGATGTTCGTGGACGACGACGAGCTGGTGTGCGACGAGGCGGCGCGGGCCGGATTCCCGGTCGTACGGGCCACCTGGGCGACCGCGACCGAGACGATGAAGGCCGCGCAGGAGCGGGAGGGCCGCACCTGATCGGCCGTCCCGGTCTCCGGCGCGTCGGTCGGTCAGCCCTCCTCGAGGCGGAAGCCGACCTTGATACCGACCTGCCAGTGCTGGATCTGCCCATCGACGATCTGGCCGCGGACCTCGGTCATCTCGAACCAGTCGAGTCCCCGGAGGGTCTGGTTCGCACGGCTGATGCCGTTACGGATGGCCTGGTCGATGCCGTCCGGCGAGGTGCCGACGATCTCGGTGACCCGGTAGGTGTGATTCGTCATGTGTGCCGCGCTCCTCTCAGTGCGTTCACTCCACCGTGCCCCACCAGGACGTGGCGCGCGAGGCGTCGGGGGCGGGACGGTCGTCGGAGGCGGGCCCGAGCGCCAGCCGGGAGACGATGCGGTACCGGTCGCCGCGGTACAGGGACCGCACGTACTCCACGGGCCGGCCGGCGCTGTCGCAGGTGACGCGGTCGAACAGCAGAGCGGGGGAGAGGACCGGCACACCGAGCAGCCCGGCCTCGTCCTCGCTCAGCACGGTCGGTTCGATCGACTGCACCGCCTGGGCGATCACCACCTTGCGCTCCTCGCGCAGATGCAGGTAGAAGCCCGCCTCCAGCTGCTCCGGGGTGAGCGAGGGCACCAGCTCGGCGGGGATGTGCAGATACTCCAGCGCAATGGGCGCGCCGTCGACGAACCGCAGCCGTGCCACATGCACCAGCTCGGCGGCGGGCGAGACCTTCAGCCGACGGCCGATGCGGGCGCCGGCGGTCACGGTACGGAACTCGAGAACCTGGCTCGTCCACGCGCCGGGAGCCGGCTGGGGCGCGGCCGGGTGGCTCTCGGCGACCAGCTCCTGGGTGACCTTGGCCGGGGCGACGAACATGCCGCGGCCGTGCTCGCGTACGAGCCGTCCGGTGGCGACGAGTTCGTCGACCGCCGCGCGCAGGGTCGGCCGGGAGACACCCAGTTCGGTGCTGAGCGTGCGCTCGGAAGGTATGGCGTCGCCGGGACGGCGCTCCTCGACGAGGGCCAACAGATGCGCGCGGACCCGCTCCCGCTTGAGCGCCGCTTTAGGAGACCGGCCATCGTCCATCTGGGTCCTCCCCCTCAGCCATTGGCCCCAGAGGATACGGGCTGCGGACCGGCGAAGGTCCCAAGGTCAGGTCGGCGGTCAGCGAGCAGGAAAGGGTTCCTGTTCGGTCCGGGTGTCGGGCAACAGCACGAAGCAGAAGATGCTCAGCGCACACAGGGCCAGCAGATAGAAGGCGACCGGCCACGGCAGTCCGGCGGCTGTCGTGGTGAGCCGGGTCGCGACCAGCGGGGTCAGCGCGCCGCCCAGCACCGCGCCGATGTTGTAGGCGAAGGCCGTCCCGGTACAGCGCAGTTGCGGCTCGAACAGCTCGGGAATGTAGGCGCCCTGCACCCCGAGCATCGTGATCACGGCGAGCAGAATCATCGAGGTGCCCGCGAGGATCATCCCCACGCGCCCGGTCTGCAGCATCACCAGATACGGCACGATGCCCAGCGCCATCGCGCCGCACCCCAGCAGGCTGAGCCTGCGCCGCCCGTACCGGTCGCCGAGTACCGCGGCCAGCGGGGTGGCAACCCCCATCACCGCCATCGCCCCCATCAGGCACAGCAGCATGTCGGTCGGGTCCAGGCCCAGCCGTCCGGTGGCCTGGGACAGGGCCCAGGTGGTGGCCGCGTAGTTGACGGCGTAGGCGGCGGTGACGGCACCGGCCACCAGCAGCACGCGCCGCCAGTGGTGGCGCATCAGCGGGGCCATGGGCGCCCGGACCAGAGTGCGGCGAGCGGTGAGGTCGAGGAAGGCAGGTGTCTCGTCGACCTTCGAGCGCAGGACGTAGCCGACGAGCGTCAGCACGCCCGCACAGAGGAAGGGGACACGCCAGCCCCACGTACGGAACTGCTCGTTCGTCAGCGTCGCGGTCATGGAAAGCATGACGCCGTTGGCGAGCACGAAGCCGACGGTGGGTCCGGTCTGCGGGAAACCGGCCCACAGGCCGCGGCGCCCGGGCGGTGCGTGCTCGGAAGCCAGGAGTACGGCCGCGCTCCACTCACCGCCCAGGCCCAGACCCTGGACGATACGCAGCAGCGTCAGCAGGAGGGGGGCCGCTATGCCGAGGGTTCCGAAACCGGGCAGCAAGCCGATGGAGACGGTCGCAAGTCCGGTGGTGAGAACGGAAATGAGCAGGACCGTGCGCCGACCGTGCCGGTCGCCGATGTGTCCGAAGAGCAGGGAACCCACCGGGCGGGCGAGGAATCCGGTGGCGAAGGTGGCGAACGCGGCCAGGGTGCCCGCGGCGGGCGAGAAGTTCGGGAAGTAGACCGGTCCGAAGACGAGGGCCGCAGCGCTCCCGTAGATGAAGAAGTCGTAGTACTCGATGACGGTTCCGACTGAACCGGCCGCGGCGACGCGCGCCATCGAGGGCCGCGGTGCCGGTGCCGTGTCCTTGACGTCGTGCGAGCTCGATTGCGTCATGCGTGTTCTCCTGCCAGCCACAGTCGGGCACGTTCGTCGAATTCCACGGCGGGCCTGGATCTGCGGCGCGTGAAGGGCGCCAGGTCCCGGCGCATGTTCCGCACTGCCCGTGTGATGCGAGCGGAACGCATCCCGTCCATGTGCTCCAGTGCCTCGCCCCAGGTGGCGCAGGCCCGCTCCACATGCCCTTGCCGGCACTGCATGGAACCCGCGTGCGCGATGCTCAGTGCGGTGATGCGCTGGTGTCTGGAGCCCGAGCTGTTCCAGACGGCCTGGGAGAAGTGGCGCTCGGCGATGCCGAAGTCGCCGAGTAGTTCAGCGGTCTTGGCCGTGTGGGTGCCCACGCAGGCATCGGCCGGCCCCCACAGCGCGGCCCAGTACGGCATCTCGTGCTGGTCGGCACCGGCCACCAGCCGGGCAGCGCGGGCGGCTTCGGCGACGGCCTCCCGGCCTCGCCCCGCCATGGCGAGGGCGCGCGCACGAGTGACGACGTACAGCGATTCGGAGGCCGGGTCGGTGCGTCCCGTCACCAGCTGCAGGGCGGTGTCGATGAGGTCCAGTGTGTGCTCGCCGCACCCCGTCTCCATGCCGTGGTGGGCCAGGACTCGCAGAATGAAGGCCGTGTGCAGATCGTTGCCGGCTTCCCGGGTGAGCTTGAAGGCCTGGAGGTAGTAGCGCTGGGCGAGCCCCGCCTCGCCCGCGTCGTACGCCTTCCACCCGGCCAGGTACGCCACGCATGCGGCGGCCGACAGCATCTGCTGCTTGTGTGCCTCGGTCCGGAAGCGCGTACGGCACAGGGTGGCCACGTCGGAGACCAGATACTGCACGACGGCGGAGCGGCCGTGCTGTCCTCCGTGCCGTTCGTCGATGGCGGTGAAGAGCGTGGTCATCTCCCGCACCGCCTGGATCTCGCCCGCGCCCGCGGTGCCCGAGAGCCGGACTGCCGCGGGGTCGCGCGGCCGCGGCACGGTGGCCGCTGCCGCGGGAAGAGCGGCGGCGGGGACGGAGTAGGCGGCCGAGCTGATCCAGTCGCGGCGCTCGATGTCGGCACGTCCCAGCCGGGTGAGGGCATCGACCGGATCCTGTGCCATGTCAAGTCCGAGTAACTGACTGTCCGTCTCCGGCGTGGGTATCAGACCGAGTTGTTCGGCGGTGACCAGTCGCCCCAGTTTCCGGGACAGGGTCTCGGCCAGAATGCGGGCGGCGTTCGGCTGGGGCCGGGTGCCCGCGACCCAGTGCGCGACGGCGGACGAGTTCGTACGCAGCCTCACCCCGCTGAGCCCGGCCACCGCCCTCATCTCTCTGGCCAGTTGGGCATAGGAGTACCCGGACTCCGTGACAGCCCGCCTCAGTTGCTCATTCCCCTCGGTCATCCGGCCCGGTCGCCCCTTCAGCGTGTTTAAGCGGCATAAGCGAACCGCTGGATCACGGACCCTACCCACGCCCCGCGCTCTTTCGTTCACTTTCCGTCAGAGAGCACACTCAGGGGTGAGGAGAGGGTCGGTGCGGCAGCGAGGGCGTCGGCCGAGAGGCAGCGGGCACAGGACGGTCGAGCGTGAAGTGGTCTGCCAGTTCGTCCTGCAGGCCGGGCGAACGGTTCCTGTGGCCGCGCGGCTGGTCTACCGCACCGAGGATCCGTACGCCGTCCATCTCGCCTTCCACACCGACACCGACGATCCCGTCGACTGGTGCTTCGCCCGCGATCTGCTCATCGAAGGGCTCTTCCACCCGACGGGGGAGGGCGATGTCAAGATCTGGCCGGGAAGGACACCGCGTACCTGCGACTTCGTCTATCTGCTGCTGTCCGCACCCGAAGGGAACGCACTGCTGCAGGTCCCCGCCCTGGCCGTCTCGGCATGGACGGAGCGCACGCTGCGCCTGGTCCCGGCGGGTGCGGAACTGCTCCAACCACCCTTCGACGCCGGCACGTTGCCGCCGTCGCTGCCGGGCTGAGGCTGCCCTGCGCTCGTCGCTCGCGCCCACCGCGCGGTTTGAGTTCCTGGGTGATTCCGGCGCTCTCCCTCGATCCGGCCTCCCTCCTCCGCGCCATCGACAACTGGTCAGATGGTAAAGGGCACCCAGGGCGGGGTCCTCCTCGGTGACTCCTTGAACAGCCCATGTTTTCAAGGCTCTTGACGGCAACATTGGTCCATGCCACCTTCTAGCCACGGCATTGGTCAGTTGACCAATTGGTCAATTATCTGACGAGGTGACATGCGCGTCATCGCCCGTGACACCGACATGCCCGACCGGCCGACCATGTTCACCCTTGTCCTTCATGATCACGCTACGGTTCACCGTCGTGACCCTGCGCAGTTTCCTGGCCGCCATCCGCGTGGAGCTGGAGGAGGCCGCCGAGGCCGACGGCTGCACCCGGGCCGCCGCCGGGATGACCGGCGGAGCGGTCAAAGGACACAGGGGCGCCCCCCACGCACCAACCGTCCGGAGAGGAAACCTCATGAGTCACAGCCCCCGGCGCATTCGCGTCACCATCGCCGCCGCAGCGGCGATGGGCCTCGGCTGCGCGGCGTTGACCGCGCTGCCCACCGCTGCCGCCTCGGAGCAGGTCGCCGTCGGAGCCACGCTCTTCGACGACTTCAACTACACCTCGTACACCGACCCGGCGATCGGGGCCCACGGCTGGAACATTCGCTCCAACTCCGGCGGCCCCGGCGTGCCCGGCGCGACCTGGGCCCCGCAGAACGTCACCTTCGCCGCGGAGGGGACCAACTCGGTCATGAACCTCGAGACCTCCACAGCAGGCACCGGCGAGTCCACCAAGCACGCCGAAGTCCTCACCAAGGCCATGAAGTTCAAGAACGGCACCTACGCGGCCCGGGTGAAGTTCTCCGACGCGCCCATCTCGGGACCCGACGGCGACCACCTCGTCCAGGCGTTCTTCACCATCAACGACCTCACCGCCCCGATGGCGGACGACTACGCCGAGTACGACTTCGAGTATCTGCCCAACGGCGGTTGGGGCGAGCCGGCCAACATCCTCTACACCACCTCGTGGGAGACCTACCGGCCCGACCCCTGGGAGGCGGTCAACCAGCACTCCGAGGTCCGGGCGAGCTATGCCGGCTGGCACGACCTCGTCCTCACCATCGACAACAGCCGCATCACGTACTACATCGACGGCCGGCGGTTCGCCCGACATGGCGCCCGCTACCTTCCCGAGCGGCCCATGTCCATCAACTTCAACCAGTGGCTGATCGACCTCGCCGGACAGGGCAGCACCACGGCCCGTGCGTACCACCAGAAGGTCGACTACGTCCTGCATGTGAAGGACAAGGTGCTGGCGCCCGCGCAGGTCATCGCCAAGGTGGCCGCCTACCGGGCGGCCGGGACGCGCTTCGAGGACACGGTGCCCGGCGGCCAGTGACCCTGCGCCGATGGGCGGATGCCGGGCACGTGTCCGCCCGTCGGTCTCGGTCCGCGGCACCTTCGAGGGGTTGACCGGCCCTTTGGTACATACCAAACTCCAGTCACACCCGTGCGAGCGCGGAGCGCGCTTCCCCCACGTCGGGTTCACGCTCCCGTGCTCCCACGCCGAAGGTGACCTCCGTGAAGAACCGCTCCCTGGGTTGCTCGCTCGCGCTCGTGTCCGCGTTCCTGCTCGGTGGCTGCGCAATCGTCCCGGGCGCCGGACCGCAGAAGCGCACCGTCAGCATCTGGCTGATGAAGGACAGCGTCTCCGACGACTTCCTCAAGCGCTTCACCAGCGCATACGAGAAGGACAACCCTTCCGTAAGGCTGAAGTTCACCTTCCAGGAGTGGACGGGCATCGGCAAGAAGGTCACCGACGCACTGAACAGCAAGAAGGCGCCGGACGTCATCGAGGTGGGCAACACCCAGGTCGCCCAGTACGCCGAGAGCGACGCCCTGCACGACCTCACCCTCGAATCGGTACGGGACCTCGGCAACGAGGAGTGGCTGCCCGGTCTCGCCGATCCCGGCAGCATCAACGGCTCGCAGTACGGCATTCCCTGGTACGCGGCCAACCGCATCGTCATCTACAACAAGGACCTCTTCGCCGCCGCCGGGATCAATCGGCCCCCCAGAACCCGCGCCGAGTGGCTCGAAGACTCCGAGAAGCTCAACCACGGCGGCAACCAGGGCATCTACCTCTCCGGTCAGGACTGGTACACCCTCGCCGGGTTCATCTGGGACGAGGGCGGACAGCTGGCCGTCGAGCAGGCGGCCGGCTGGCAGGGCACGTTGGACACCTCCGCCGCCCTGCGCGGCATGGCCTTCTACAAGAAGCTTCAGTCGCACGGCGACGGGCCGAGGGACGGCGACGAGGAGACACCGCCGCAGGCCGAGGTCTTCGCCAAGGGCAAGGTCGCCCAGATGATCGCCGTGCCGAGCGCGGCCACTGTCATCGAGAAGACCAACCCCGCCCTCAAGGGCAGACTCGGCTTCTTCCCCGTACCGGGCAAGACGGCCACCGCACCCGGCGCCGTCTTCACCGGCGGTTCCGATCTGATCGTGCCCAAGCACGCGCGCGAGCGGGCCGCCGCGATCGAGGTGGTCAAGGCGCTCGCGGGCAGAAAGTGGCAGACCGACCTCGCCCGTACGATGCACTACGTCCCCAACAAGTCCACCCTCGCCGGCGTCATCGGCGGCGACGAGAGCACGGCGGCCATGGCCGCGGGCGCCGCGCGGGGCAGGGCGACGCCCAACTCGCCGCAGTGGGCCGATGTCGAGGCCGACAACCCGATCAAGCCCTATATGACGGCCGTACTGCAGGGGCAGGACCCCGGACGCGCGGCACGCACGGCGTCCGAGCGCATCACCGCGGCGCTGGCGCCGCACTGAGCCGCCCTTACCCTCCGTGCCGTATCCATGGCACCGCATTCCCCGGCATTAAGCCTTCGCACATCCACTCTCCGCCGGGCTGTCATGTCGAATCCAGCCGACCACGGAAGAAGTAAGGAGCCGGGCTGCCGCACCCGGCGGTCCTTCCCCTTCCGTCCGGCACAGGAGAGCGTCATGCCCGCATCGCCAGCTGTCGTCCCCGCCCCAGCCCAGCTTTCCGTCCCCCTGCCCGCGCCCGCGCCCGCGCCGCTCGCCGAGGGCGAGCCACCCCGCTATGTGGTCTCCCTCGCCCGGGACCAGCAGGACGTACGCGCCGCGCAGCGTCTGCGCCACCAGGTGTTCGCCGGTGAAATGGGCGCCCGTCTCGAAGGGCCCGAGCCGGGTCTGGACATCGACGCCTTCGACGCGTACTGCGACCACCTGCTGGTGCGCGAGGCCGAGACCGGCGACGTCGTCGGCACCTACCGGCTGCTGCCGCCGGAGCGCGCCCGGGCGGCCGGCCGCCTCTACTCCGAGACCGAGTTCGACCTGGCCAGGCTCGCCCCGATCCGCGACGACCTCGTCGAGGTCGGCCGCTCCTGTGTACACCCGCTGCACCGCAACGGCGCCGTCATCGCCCTCATCTGGGCCGGGCTCGCCCGCTACATGACCCGTACCGGCCACAACTGGCTGGCCGGCTGCTGCTCGATCCCGCTCGCCGACGGCGGCACCCTCGCGGCCGCCACCTGGGACACCGTGAAGGCCAAGAACCTTGCCCCCGAGGAATACTGGGTCGCCCCCCACAAGCTCTGGAACCCCGACAGCGTGACCCGTCCCGAAGGCCGCACCGAACTCCCCGCCCTGCTGCGCGGCTATCTGCGGCTCGGCGCCTGGGTCTGCGGTGCCCCCGCCCACGACCCCGACTTCGGCGTCGCGGACCTCTATGTGCTGCTGTCGCTGCGCCGCACCAACCCCCGCTATCTGCGGCACTTCCTCTCCCTCGCCCCCGTTCGATGAGCGTCTGGCTGCCCAGCGCGCCCTGCACCCCGCCGGGCTGCGCCACCCACCACGGACCTGCGGCCGGCAAGCTCCGGGCACTCGCCCGGCTGCTGGCCGGGACGCTGGTGGTGCTCGCGGGTGTGCTCCTCGCACCGGCGGCCGCGCTGCTCGGAGCCCTCTTCGGCGCCCGGGTCCGGGACCTGCTGACCCGCCGCTGGGCGCGTACGGTGGTACGCGCCTTCGGGGTACGCGTACGGATCACCGGTCGCCCGCTCGGCCCCCGGGCCGCTCTGGTCGTCGCCAACCACATCTCCTGGCTGGACATACCGCTGATCGCGGCAGCCCTGCCAGGACGGATGCTGGCCAAGAGTGAGGTCCGGCGCTGGCCGCTGCTCGGGCCGCTCGCCGCCCGAGGCGGCACCCTCTTCCTGGAGCGCGACAGGCTGCGAACGCTGCCCGGCACCGTGCGCGAGATGGCGGCCGCGCTGGCCGGCGGAGCGCGCGTCATCGCCTTCCCCGAAGGCTCGACCTGGTGCGGCCGGGCCCAGGGCCGCTTCAGGCCCGCCGTCTTCCAGGCCGCGCTGGACGCGGGGGCCGCCGTCCAGCCCGTACGTATCAGCTATCTGCCCACCGGCGCCGCCGCGTTCGTGGGCGACGACTCGCTCGGCGCGTCGCTGTGGCGGGTCGCGGCGGCCGGCGGGCTCACCGCGGAGATCCGGCTGCTGCCGGCCATCCCCGCGTCGAGCTTCCCCGACCGCCGCTCACTGGCCCGTGCCGCTCAGCTGGCCGTCGCCAGACAGAGCGCGAATCTGCCCTCCGTGTCCGTCCACCAGTTCGTCAACTCCAGCTCGGCGTCCGCCAGTTCACTGCGGACGCCCTCCTGACGGAACTTCGCCGACACCTCCGTACGCATCTCCTCGCCCGCTTCGAAGGGCACCGCGAGATCCAGCTCGGGGATCTTCACCGTCAGGGCGGAGCGTGCCCGCAGCCGCATCTCGATCCACTCCTCCTCCGGGTCCCAGAGCGCCACATGATCGAAGTCGTCGGGGTCGACGTCCGCGCCCAGCTCCCGGGCGAGGACCGAGAGAACGTTCTTGTTGAACGCGGCCGTCACCCCGGCCGCGTCGTCGTACGCCCGCACCAGGACCTCTTCGTCCTTCACCAGATCCGTCCCCAGCAGCAGCGAGTCGCCGGGGTTCATCAGCGAACGCACGGACCTCAGGAACGCCGCGCGCTCGTCGGGCAGCAGATTGCCGATCGTGCCGCCGAGGAACGCGACAAGACGCGGCCCCGGGGTGCCCGGAAGGGCGAGACCGCGGGTGAAATCGGCGATCAGGGCATGGATATTGAGCGAGGGCCGCTCTTCGAGCAGCGCCTTTGCCGCGCCGGTCAGGGCGCTCTCGCTCACATCGACCGGCACATAGGTGTGCAGCCCGGGCAGCGCGTCCAGCAGATGCCGGGTCTTCTCGGAGGATCCCGAGCCCAGCTCCACCAGGGTGCGCGCACCGCTCGCCGCGGCGATCTCGGCGGCGCGGGCGATCAGGATCTCCCGCTCGGCGCGGGTCGGGTAGTACTCGGGGAGCCTGGTGATCTCCTCGAAGAGCTCACTGCCCCGGGCGTCGTAGAACCACTTGGGCGGCAGTTCCTTGGGCGTACGGGTCAGCCCGTGCAGCACGTCCGCGCGCAGAGCGGCGTCCGTGGCATCCTCGGGCAGGGTTCGGGTCAGCAGGAACGGGCTCACGCAGTCGGCTCCTTGAGCGGGGTCAGCAGGACGTCGGTGCGGGTCGCCGCCAGCAGGGTGTGGTCGGGGACTTCGCGCCAGTGCGGATCGTCGTCATAGGGCTCCGAGGCCACCACGGTGCGGCGGCCGGGCTCGGCGAGATACCAGAGGGTGTCGCCCCACGCCGTCGCGGTGATCGTCTCGCCGTCGGTGAGGAGCAGATTGAGCCGGGAGTCCGGCGCGGCCTCGGCGACCTCGCGGACCGTGTCGGCCAGCGCCTGGCCCAGCTCGTCGCCGTCGCGCAGCCGGTGCAGCACCAGCGCCCACACCAGCGCGGAGTCGCAGCGCGCCTCCAGAGAGAGCAGCTCGGTGGCGGGCAGTGACAGCGCGAGCGGGGCCAGTGTGCCGGGCCAGCCCCTGACCGCGCCGTTGTGGCTGAACAGCCAGGGCCCGGAGGCGAACGGCGCGGCCGCCGCCTCGTCGTCCGCGCCCGCGACGGTGGCGTCGCGGACGGCGGCGAGTATCGCCCCGCTGCGGACGACCCGGGCGAGATCCGCGAAGGAGAGATCGGCCCAGATGGGGCCCGGGCGCCGGTATCTGGCCGGCACCGGGTCGCCATCGGCGTACCAGCCGACGCCGAAACCGTCGGCGTTGACCGTTCCGTACCGCTGCCTGCGCGGAGCCCAGGATTGGCGGTACAGACCGTGGGCGGGCTCGGCCAGCAGCTGCCCGAGCGGCAGTGCGGGCCCGAGGTAGGCGATATGGCGGCACATCAGCGAACGCTCCTTCGGGCGGGCTGCCGGGCCGGCGCACTCATGACGCCTCCGCGGGGGTCGCGTCCCGTGCGGTGCGGAAGCCGGAGAAGATCTGGCGGCGCACCGGAAGGTCCCAGTTGCGGAAGGTGCCGCGGCAGGCCACCGCGTCGACGGCGAAGGAACCTCCGCGCAGCACCTTGTGGGCGCTGCCGAAGAACACCTCGGAGTACTCGCGGTAGGGGAAGGCGGCGAAGCCCGGGTAGGGAAGGAAGTCGCTCGCTGTCCACTCCCACACATCGCCGATCAACTGCCGTACTCCGAGCGGCGATTCACCTTCCGGATAGCTGCCGGCCGGGGCGGGCCGCAGATGGCGCTGGCCGAGGTTGGCGTGCGACGGCGCCGGATCCTCGTCGCCCCACGGGAAGCGGCGCGAGCGGCCCGAGTGCGGATCGTGCCGGGCCGCCTTCTCCCACTCCGCCTCGGTGGGCAGCCGCCGTCCCGCCCAGCGCGCGTACGCATCGGCCTCGTACCAGCTCACATGCAGCACCGGCTCGTCCGCGGGCACCGGCTCACTCACCCCGAAGCGGCGGCGCAGCCACTGGCCGCCGTCCCGCCGCCAGAACAGCGGCGCGCCGATGTCGTGCTGCCGGATCTGGTCCCAGCCCTCGGCCGCCCACCAGCGGGGCTCCGTATAGCCGCCGTCGTCGATGAAGGCCTGGTACGCGCCGCAGGTCACCGGCAGTGTGTCGATGAAGAAGGCCGGTACGACCCGCTGGTGTGCGGGCCGTTCGTTGTCCAGCGCCCACGGCTCGGTCGATGTGCCCATGGTGAACGGGCCGCCGGGGACCAGGACTTCGAGGGGCAGACCGTGGGCGCTGCCCGCCGGGGGCTCGGGCGCGTTGAGGGCCGCGGGACCCCTGCGCAGCTGATGGGTGATGAGCATCGTCTCGTCGTGCTGCTGCTCGTGCTGGGCGATCATCCCGAAGGCGAAGGCGGAATCGACGAGGCGGCGACCCTCCAGAGGGGTGCGCTCAAGGATGTCGAGGACTCTGCCGCGTACGTCGGATGCGTAGATCCGTGCCTCGGCAGGGGCGAGCAGCGGCAGCGTGGGCCGCAGGGCGCGCGGATGCTCGAAGGCGTCGTAGACGGAGTCGATCTCGGGCCGCAGCGCCGCACGCCCGCCGACGGTGCGCAGCAGCCACTGCTCCTCCTGGTTGCCGATGTGCGCCAGGTCCCAGACCAGCGGGGACATCAGCGGTGAGTGCTGGGCGGTCAGCTCGTGGTCGTCGACGCACGAGGTGAGCGTGGCCGTACGGGCTCGGGCGGCGGTCAGCGCATCCAGGGCGCGGCGCCGGAGTTCTTCGGTCATGCGATCGGTTCCTTCCCGAGACTCCCCAGGGAGGGGATGCGCAGATCGTCGGCGGGGCATCGGCCCCGCAGGACATGGCGCTCATTGAATGCGGCGACGGCGTCCCGTACGGCGTCGGACGCGCCGATCCGGGGGAGCGCCTCCAGGGCGACGGCGAATGCGGTCACAGCGGCCGCGTGCAGTTCGGGGTCGGCGAGCCCGTGCCGGGCGGCGTTGGCCCACAGCGGATTGCGCGGAGCGGGCAGCGAACCGCCGTACTCCGCGAGCGGTTTGACGGCTCGGTAGACCGTCTCCGCCGCCTCGGCGTCGTCGAACAGCGCGGCGGTGACCGCGAGCGGCACCAGCCAGCCGTCCTCGCCGGACTGGGCGTCGATCATGCGCAGTTCAAGGTGGCCACGTGGTCGTACGGGCGGAAAGAGGGTGGTCAGGTGGTAGTCGAGATCGTCCCGGGTCGGCGGCCTGGGCGCGCGGTGGCGCAGCCACTCGCGGAAGGTGAGACCGTCCGGCAGCGTCCATGGTCCCTCGTGCGTCCGTACGCACATCACCGGCGCGTCCAGAGCATGGGCGGTCCAGGCGGCGCGCGGTTCCTCGTCCAGGGGTGGCGACAGGGGACGTACGGCATCCAGCGCGGCCCACACGGCCTGCCGCGTCGACCGCCAGCCGGTGTGACTCCCTTGCTGGGCCGGCGAGTTGGCGAACGCGGCCATCAGCACCGCGCCCAGCAGATGCGCCAGCTGCCAGCGTCTGCCGTATCCGAGGGGCCCCGGCTCCGCCTCGCCCGCGTCGAGACACACCTGTATCGAGGCCGAGGTGCACATCATGGCGCGGCCGGACGGACCTGTCCGGTCGAAATACGCCTCCATGGCGTCATAACGGGGTTCGTGGAGCAGTCGGCGCGGAGGATGCCAGGGGTCGAGGCCGAGTCCGGTGAGAGTGAGGCCTGCCGGGCGGAGCGCGGCGCGTACGGCGTCCAGATCGGCGGCGGTGGAGTCGATGCACTCCATCAGGGAGGCGGCGGGGGGAGAACTGAGCTCCAGCTGGCCGCCCGGTTCGAAGGTCAGAACCGAATTCAGTTGTAGGGTACGTACCTGTTCGTGGGCCGCCGCGATGCGGTCGGCGGGGACGGGGCGCTCGGGCCGCTCCAGCTCATGAATGAGCCATTCGACCTCCACACCGACGGCTCGGGGCGGGCCGGTCTTGAAGCAAATACATCGAAGCAGATCCTCCGCTTCTTCCAGGTCGATCGGCCGGCCGTAGTCGCCGGCATCGGGTGGATGCATGATCGGGTCTCCTGTCGACGCCTCTCTGCCAACCTAAAGCCACGCCCGCCGGTTCGCACAAGAGTGCCCGTGCGGTGTCAGCGGGACGTAAGAAATTTGATTGCCGCGGCGGCGGCCCGTCGGGACGATGTCCCCCATGAGCGCACGACTGCGGGGGATCGCAAAACAGACCGAAGAGATCGTCGAAGCGGGTCACTACCTGGCCGGCGACGGTCGCAGGGTCGAGATCGGGCGGGAGCTGGCCGCCGCGCTGGCGGGCACCCGGATGTACGGACCCGAGGCCGTAGTGGTCGCTTTGGATACAAACCGTTCGACGTCCTTCGAGGTCACGGGCGAGAGCAGCACCCAGGCGGCGCACCGGCTGACCGCGGCGGACAGCTCACCCGTAGCCGTTTTGAACTTCGCATCGGCGCGAAACCCCGGCGGGGGCTATCTCAACGGCGCACAGGCCCAGGAGGAGGCTCTGTGCCGCGCCTCCGCGCTCTATGCCACGCTGCTGCGCGCCCCCGGGTTCTACGAGCACCACCGCGCCGACCGCAGCCCGTTCTACACCGACCGGGTCATTCACTCCCCGGGTGTCCCGGTCTTCCGCGACGACCGTGGCCGGCTGCTCGATGCGCCGTACACCGTGGGATTCCTGACCTCGCCCGCGCCGAACGCCGGGGTGATCACCAGCCGCAGCCCCGAGCAGGCGCACCGCATCCCGGCCGCCCTCGCCGCGCGGGCCGAGAGGGTGCTGGAGACGGCGGCCGAGTGCGGCTACCGGCGGATTGTGCTGGGGGCCTGGGGCTGCGGGGTCTTCCGAAACGACCCCGCGGCGGTCGCGGGCGCGTTCCACGCCCTGCTCACCGGGGACGGCCGGTTCGCCGGTCACTTCGAGCATGTCGTCTTCGCGGTACTGGACCGTACGGCCGCTGCAAGCACGCTCGGCGCCTTCCGGAGCACTTTCGCGGGTCAGCTCCAGCGGTAGCGGCGGGTCAGCTCCAGCCGTAGCGCTCCCGCAGCCGCTGCACGACCCGGTCGAACCGCGGCCGGTCCAGTGCGCACGCCTCACGGCGCATGCCGTCCTCGTGCACCCGAAGGACCCGGTCCAGGTCGACCCAGGACTCGCGGCCCGCGCGGTCCCACGGGCCGACGCCGATGGCCACCCACTCACGGTCCCGGTCGTGGCGCTTGCTGGAAAGCTGTACGGCCAGCAGCGTCCCGGCCTCCTCACGGGCCACCACCAGGACCGGACGGTCCTTGCCCCGCCCGTCGTTCTCCTCGAACGGCACCCACGTCCAGACGATCTCGCCCGGGTCGGGATCGCCGTCGCGGGCGGGAGCGTACGAGGTGCGGACCGGGCCCACCTCGGCGGGCTCCGCCTCGGTCGTGGCCGCAGGGCCACTGCGCCCGGGCAGGTCGGAAGGCTCGTCGAATGCGTCAGGGAGGCTCGTCACCCGCCCCACGGTAGGACCTGTGCGATCGCTGCCGCGGGGCGGGTGCCCGGACTCATTCCTTCGGCCCGTCCACCACCGGGATCTTCTCCAGGACCGTCTCCGCGCGCGGCGCGGGCGGAGCCGCGCCGTTCACCGAGGAAACCGTGCCCTCGACGATCTCCGGCCACTTCTCGGCCGACTGCTGGGCGACGACCTCCTGGCGCGCCCCGGCCGGCCGTCAGATCCAGTCCTCCAGCGAGGCCATGAAGCCGTCGAAGTCGTCACGGTGGATGGTGTGGCCCGCGCCCGCGACGCTGCGGACCTCGAAGCCGCGTTCCTGCAACAGCTCAGCCCGCTCCCGGGAGACGAGGGAGCTCGGGTCGGCGAGCGTCACCAGAGAGGGGACGAACGGCTTGGCCGGCAGCAGATCCGTGCCGGCGGCATCCATCAGGCCGTACGCCGTCGCCTCGTCCCACAGCCGCACACTGTCCAGTTCGATCTCGACGTCCTCGGCCTCCCAGCGCGGATTCATCTCCTCGATCCGTTCTCGCGTGAAGGACTTCGCGCGGGTGAACCACTGCGGTCTGAAGCCGCCTGCCCCGTCCGGCAGATACCAGGCCGGGTCGGCGTACACCGCGCGCTGTGGCGCGAGTTGCCGCACGGCCAGCGAGAGCGTCAGTCCGCCCAGCGAGTGCCCGACGGCCAGCTGGGCGCCGGCCGGGAGGGTCTCGATGATGTCGTCCGCGTAGTCCTGCGGGGTGTAGCTGCCGGCCCGGCCGCTCGCGCCATGACCGCGCAGGTCGACTGCGAGCACGCGGTAGCCGAGCTCGGCGAGGGCCGGCCCGACCCTGCGCCAGGTGCGGTGGTCGGCCATGATGCCGTGGATCAGGAGCGCGACGCGGTCGCCCCCACCCCAAGTGGTGGTGTGCAGCTGCACGTTGGAGCCCTTCCGGTGTGGTGATTCCGATACGCGGGAGCATGCGGGAGTATTCAGCGAACCGTACGGGTCGGGTGCGCCCAGCGCGCCCATATCGCTCGCGGCGTTTTGCGCCTTCGGTGCCACCATCGTCACCCGGACCGGGAGGGCATCGGCCACCGGAGCGTGGCGAAAACGGCCGAGATACCGGAGATCCAGCCGAAGTTGGCGGCCCTCGCCGCCGGGTCGATGTTCCCGGCCCGAAGGGTGAGCAGGACACCGAGGACGGGCTGAAGGAGCGGGTGCGACAAGGGAAGGTGGGACGCACCGATTGACTCGTGCAAACGCCGTGTGGCACTCGTTTCCGGCCATCCGTCGGACTTGGTGCCGAACGGTTCTGGAAGGATGCCGAGGGCGATGAGCCAGACACCAAAGCAGTCCGCTGAACGCCCCGTTCCGACCAGTGCAGACGTCGCCCGGCTCGCCGGAGTTTCCCGGGCCACCGTTTCGTACGTGCTCAACAACACTTCTGCCGTCCGGATCAGCGAGCCCACCCGCCGGCGTGTCCGCGACGCTGCCGAGGAGCTCGGCTATGTCCCTCACGCAGCGGCCCGCAGCCTGCGCGCCGGACACTCCCGGATGGTGTTGCTGCCCACGGCCGATGCCCCGGGCGGGCCGCTCTACAGCCGCTTCTTCAACGAGTTCCAGCGGGCGCTGCGCCGGCTCGACTACACAGTCGTGCAGTACGGCAGCCTCGGCCTCGACGGCGACGAGGCGGCCCGTGCCTGGGCCGAACTGCGCCCTGTCGCGGTCGTCTCGCTCGGCGAGGTCGCGCTCGCGCCGCACGGCGTCGGGGTCCTCAAGCGCTCCGGCGCGAAGGCCGTCATAACGCTCGGTCCGCGCCGTATCGAGGGCGCGCACTCCCTCGTCATGGACCAGCGCGAGATCGGCGACTGCGCGGTGGCCCATCTGGTAGAACGCGGCAGGCGCGCGATCGGCGTCGTCATGCCGCGGGAGCCGGGCCCGGGGCTCTTCGCCGGCCCCCGTCTCGAGGGAGCCCGGCGGGCCGCGGCGGACACCGGAGCCCGGATCGAACCCCTGCAGTTGTCGTACGCCGAGGAGTCGGCCGCCGCCCTCGCCGCCGACTGGCGCAGGCTCGGGCTCGACGCCGTCTACGCGTACAACGACGAGTACGCCATGCTCCTCATGCGCGCCCTCCAGGACGCCGACATCGATGTCCCGGGCGAGACGGCCGTGGTGGGGGCCGACGATCTGCTGCTCGGCAGGCTGCTGCGGCCCCGGCTGAGCACGGTGCAGATCGACATGGTGACCGGTCGGCGGCTGGCCGAACTCGTCGACCGAGTCGTGCGCGACCCCGGCGCCGAGCAGGAGCGGCACGACCTGATGGGGGCGCGGGCCGTCCACCGCGAGTCCAGCTGACCGAACCGAACCGACACAGCTTCGGCGGGGTCGGCACGATGACGACATGCGGGCCGCGCCGTGCGTGTCTAGCGTCGCTTGCATGAGCACAGATCCGCAGCGCTTCGAGATCCTGCTGGTGCCCGAGCATGTCAAGGACAGCGATGTCGCCTCCCTGGCCGCAAGCGCCATCCGCTCCGCCGTCGTCGAGGCCATGGGCGAGCGCGGGTCCTCCGGCTACCCGCGCTACTCGGGCGAGGGCTTGGTGGCGGACATCGACCCCACGACGCGTACGGTCGAGGCACTGCTGGTCGACGGGGTGGAGCTGGACTACGGACTCTCGGCGAGAGTCGTCGACCCGGCAGACCGCTGACACCGCACTCGTCCGGGCCTCGGCGAGGCGGCTTCAGCGTGGCTCCAGCGCGGCCAGGTCGGCCTCGATGAGCCGAGCCGCCTGACGCAGCTCGGGCAGCATCGCCCGGCGCATCTCCTCGGGTGTGCCGCGCCCCGCGTGCTGCGCCACATTCACTGCGGCCACCACCCGGCCCCGGCCGTCCCGCACCGGGACGGCCAGGGAGCGCAGCCCCTCCTCCAGCTCCTGGTCGACCAGCGCATGGTCATCGGCCGCCACCTTGTCGAGCAGCGCGGTGAGCTCATCGGCCGAGGTCACCGTGTGTCCGGTGAGCGCGGGCAGCCGGCCGTCGACGGCGGGCCGCTCCCCGGGCGTGAGTCCGGCGAGCAGCACCCGCCCCATCGCGGTCGCGTACGCCGGGAAGCGTGTACCGACCGTGATGTCGATGCTCATGATCCGTACGGTCGGCACGCGCGCCACATAGCGGATGTCGGCGCCGTCGAGCACCGCCAGGGACGCCGACTCATGGACCCGCCGCACCAGATCGGCCAGGTGCGGCTGGGCGACATCGGTCAGCCCGAGACCGGACAGGCGCGCACAGCCGAGTTCGAGCACGCGCGGCCGCAGCCTGAACTGCCGCCCGGCGCAGCCGACATACCCCAGCTGCTCCAGCGTCAGCAGCGAGCGCCTTGCCGTCGCGCGCGCCAGTCCCGTCGCCTCGGCGACGGCCGTGAGCGGCATCCCTTCGCCGCGGTCGGCTCCCAGCGCGCGCAGTACCGCGAGCCCGCGGGCCAGCGACTGCAGATAGTCCGGCCCCAGTTCGCGCTTCTCGGCCGGCGAGGTGTCCCGTACGGGGGCGGACGAGGGTGCCGTGGCACGGGGTGCGGCGAGCGCGGACTCCAGCGTGCCGCGCCGCTGCAGCAGCCGGGGGAGTACCGCTTCGGCAAGGGATTGCACGGTGTGCCGGCTGGTGTGGCTGGCCACACTGACCGCGCACACCGTCCGCCGCGCCGGATCGCGCAGCGGCACGGCGACCGCCACCAGTCCCGGCTCGATCAGCTGGTCGTCGCCCGCCCAGTCCTGGCCTCCGGTGAACAGCGTGCCCGGTGCACACCGGTCGGCGGGCACCAGATCGCCGATCCGGAAGGTGAGATTCATATGGCGCCGCCGGGCGGCCTGTACGACGAAGCGCACGCCGTCCCCGTCCGGCACCGCGACCGACACCGACTCGTCGAACTCGTCCGCGAGCCGGTCCACCGCCGGTCCCAGCGCCGCCGGTATCCCGCTGGCCGCGAGGTAGGCACCGCTCAGCTCCATCAGCCGGGGTGCGGGCCACACCTCGCGCCCGTCGCTGCGTACCAGACCGAGCCGGGCGAGAGTGGAGACGACCCGATCGACGGTCGCCCGGGCGAGCCCGGTGGCCCGTACGAGATCGCTGTGCCGCATCCGCTCGTCCGCGTCCGGCGCGGACAGGGCGCACAGTACGGAAAGACCGCGCTCCAGCGGGCCGACCGTGGCGGTGGGCGGTGCGGCGATGGACATCGGCGAGCTCCTCGGTCCGTCGACGTGGGCCGTTGGGTGGGGGCCGTTGACAGCGACCCGCGCCCGGCAGAGACTCGGGCGGGGCCAATGATGAACCAAAGTTCATCAGGCGAACAACCTTATACGCTCGGCCAGCCTTGGGAGAGTTTCGATGAGCATCCGCGACGTCTACATCGTCGACGCCGTCCGCACCCCGATCGGCAAGTTCGGGGGCGCGCTCTCCTCCGTACGCCCCGACGACCTCGCCGCGCATGTCGTCAGGGCGCTCGTGGAACGCACTCCGGAGCTCGACCCCGCCCGTATCGACGATGTGGTCTTCGGTGACGCCAACGGCGCGGGTGAGGACAACCGTGATGTCGCGCGGATGGCCGTTCTGCTCGCCGGTCTGCCCGTCACCGTCCCCGGCGTCACCGTCAACCGGCTGTGCGGCTCCGGCCTCGAAGCGGTCATCCAGGCGGCCCGCGCCGTCGCGCTCGGCGACGCGTCGATCGCGATCGCGGGCGGTGTCGAGTCGATGTCCCGGGCCCCGTGGGTGCTGCAGAAGCCCGAGCGTGCCTTTCCCGCCGGCCACCAGCAGCTGTACTCGACGACGCTGGGCTGGCGCATGACGAACCCGCGCATGCCCGCCGAGTGGACGATCCAGCTCGGCGAGAGCGCCGAACTGATCGCAGAGAAGCACGGCATCACCCGCGAGCGGCAGGACGCCTTCGCCCTCGCGAGTCACCAGAAGGCCGCTGCGGCCTGGGGCAAGGGGCTCTACGACAGTGAGATCGTCGGCTACGAGGGAGTGGAGCCGGCGCGTGACGAGTGCATCCGCGACGCCACCTCGATGGAGGCGCTCGCCAAGCTGAAGCCGTCCTTCCGTAAGGACGGCACGGTGACGGCGGGCAACTCCTCACCTCTCAACGACGGGGCAGCCGCGCTGCTCCTCGTCGACGAGGAGGGGCTGCGGGCCACCGGCCGCGAGCCGCTGGCCCGGATCCGCGCCTCGGCGGTCACCGGCATTGAGCCGCACCTCTTCGGTCTTGGGCCGGTGGACGCGGTTCAGCGAGCGCTGGCCAAGGCGGACAGGTCGTTCGCCGACCTGACCACGTTCGAGCTCAACGAGGCCTTCGCCGCCCAGTCGCTCGGCTGCCTCGCGGAGTGGCCCGACCTGGACCCGTCCCTGGTCAACCCGCGTGGCGGGGCCATCGCCATCGGCCACCCGCTCGGCGCGTCGGGGGCCCGGCTGGCCGGCTCGGTCGCCCACCAGCTGGCGGCGGCGGGTTCGGGAACCGGCGTGGCCGCGCTCTGCATCGGTGTCGGACAGGGGATCGCGCTCGTCCTGGAGCGCTGAGCCGACGGGCGTTGGGCAGGCGGACGCGGGGCTTACGGGCGCGAGCCGACGGGCGGTTGGCTTACGGGCGGTGGGCCTACGGGCGCCTGGCTCGCGGGGGGCGACCGGCGACGGGCCCACGGTGGCCCTGGGGCGAGGGGCCGGCCGGCGCACTGCCGGCCGGCCTTCGGCCCCTGACAAGCCTCCGTCGGGCCTCGGACTGTCAGGCGTCGGTCCGTCAGGCGTCGGTCGAGGCCTCCGCCCCGGCGGCGCCCTCGGCCGCCGCGATCGACTTGCGGACCTCGTCCATGTCCAGCGCGCGCGCCTGCCCGATCACGTCCTCGAGCGCTGCCTCCGGCAGCGCTCCCGGCTGGGCAAAGACCGCGACATTGTCACGGACGATCATCAGCGTGGGAATGGAGCGGATCTCGAACGCAGCGGCAAGCTCCTGCTGAGCCTCCGTGTCGACCTTCGCGAACACCAGGTCGGGGTGGCGCTCGGCAGCACCCTCGTAGACCGGGGCGAACTGCCGGCACGGGCCGCACCAGGAAGCCCAGAAGTCGATCAGGACGAAGTCGTTGTCGGTCACGACCTGATCGAAGTTTTCCTTGGTGAGCTCAACAGTGCTCATGACGTGCTACCTCTTCCTGCTGTCCGACGGACTCGCCCCCGACAACGGTGCCCGGGGCCGTGCTATTCCTGCCCCTGCCCATGTGGCCAGGACGCACACCCGGCACCAGACTGACTTTATGACGGAAGCTGTGGAGTACGACGTAGTGGTGCTGGGCGCAGGCCCGGTAGGGGAGAACGTGGTAGACCGGGTCAGGGCGGCCGGTCTGAGCACAGCGGTCGTGGAGACCGAACTGGTCGGGGGTGAGTGTTCGTACTGGGCATGCATCCCGAGCAAGGCACTGCTGCGTCCTGCGATCGCCCGGGCCGACGCCCGCCGTGTGGCCGGTCTTCGCGACGCGGCGCAGGGGCCGCTCGACGCGGAGGCCGTGCTGAGTTACCGCGACTATCAGGTCTCCCACTGGAAGGACGACGGCCAGGTCGGCTGGATGGACTCGACCGGCGCACGCCTCTACCGCGGGCAGGGCAGGCTGCAGGGTGCGAAGAAGGTTGTCGTCGACGGCCCCGAGGGCGAGCGCCATGTGCTCACCGCCCGGCACGCCGTCGTCGTGTGCACCGGCAGCCGTGCCGTGCTGCCCGACATCCCCGGCCTGGCCGGCGCAAAGGCGTGGACGAGCCGCGAGGCCACCAGCGCACAGAAGGTGCCGGGCCGGCTTGCGGTCGTCGGCGGCGGTGTGGTCGGCGTGGAGATGGCCACCGCCTGGCAGGCACTCGGCTCGAAGGTCACCCTGCTGGTTCGCGGCGGGGGAGTGCTGCCCAGGATGGAATCCTTCGTCGGCGAGCACGTCATCGAAGCGCTGACCGAGGCCGGTGCCCAGGTCCGTACGCACACAGCCGTCGCTTCCGTCGAGCGCACCGGCGGCACGGGTCCGGTCACGCTGGTGCTGGACGGCGGTGAGCGGATCGAGGCCGACGAGGTCCTTTTCGCCACCGGCCGCGCCCCGCGCACCGACGGCCTCGGCCTGGAGACGGTGGGCATGCGGCCGGGCAGCTGGCTGCCCGTCGACGACAGCTGCCTGGTCGACGGCAGTCGCTGGCTGTACGCGGTGGGCGACGTCAACCACCGCGCACTCCTCACCCACCAGGGCAAGTACCAGGCCCGGATTGCGGGCGCGGCGATCGTGGCCAGGGCGCAGCATGTGCCGCTGCTGGAGTCCGACCGCTGGGGCGCGCACGCCGCGACCGCCGATCACTCGGCCGTCCCGCAGGTCGTCTTCACCGACCCGGAGGCCGCGGCCGTCGGCCTCTCGCTCGCCGAGGCCGAGGCGGCCGGCCACCGGGTCCGCGCCGTCGACTACGACCTGGCCTCGGTCGCGGGCTCGAGCCTGTACGCGGACGGCTACCGCGGACGTGCCCGGATGGTGGTCGACCTGGACCGCGAGATCCTGCTGGGGGTCACTTTTGTGGGCCCGGGCGTCGGCGAGTTGCTGCACTCGGCCACGGTGGCGGTCGCGGGCGAGGTGCCGATCGACCGGCTGTGGCATGCGGTGCCTGCGTTTCCGACGATCAGCGAGGTGTGGCTGAGGCTGCTGGAGGCATACAGGGGTTAGGGGGGTTAGGGGGTGTCCTTCCGGACGCGCCGACCGTGACGGGGAGGAAGAGCCGATGTCCGTACGCCGGGTTGTGCCCGACATCCGTACGAAGTCCATGGCAGAGAGCCGGGACTTCTACGGCCTCATCGGTCTCGAGGAGGTCATGAACCACGGCTGGGTCATCACCCTGGCATCCCCGGACAACCCCACCGCCCAGATCACTCTCGCCACCCACGACGCGACCGCGCCGGTCGAGGCCGACCTGAGCATCGAGGTGGACGACGTCGACGCGGTGTACGCGGCAATGCTCGAACGGGGCGCGGAGATCGTGCACTCGCTGCGGGACGAAGAGTGGGGCGTACGCCGCTTCTTCGTACGCGACCCCAACGGGCGGGTCGTCAACGTCGTCAGCCACCGCAGCTGAGCCGTCCCCTCCGAGGGCCGCCGGGGGCGGCTGCGGCGCGGTGATCGCCGTCGGGCATGCTGACGCGGTGAACGTGCTCTCCGGCTTCCTGCCCATCTGGGCGATCACCGGTGTCGGTTGGGCGGCCGGTCGGTTCAATGTGCTCGGCAGCCAGGCGCAGGGTGTGCTGGGGCGGTTCGCCTTCGCGTTCGCCATGCCGGCGCTGCTGTTCCTGACCCTGTCCCGAGCGCGGGTGTCCGAGCTGGCCGGCCCCGGCGTGGCGGTGTTCGCGGCCAGCCTGCTCATTGTGTTCGCGCTGGGCCTGCTGCTGGGCCGCCTGGTCTTCCGCCGCCGTCAGGCCGACCGGGCCATCGGGGCGATGGCGGGGGCGTACGTCAACTCGGCCAATCTGGGCATCCCCATCGCCGTACATGTCCTGGGCGACGCGTCGTTCGTCATCGCCGCGGCACTGTTCCAGACGCTGTTCATCACGCCGCTGATCCTGGTGCTGATAGATCTCGATGTACGGCGCGGAGCGCGCGACAGATGGAGCCGGATTGCGCAACTGCCGCTGCGCAACCCCATCATCGCGGCGTCCGCGGCCGGTGTGACGGTCTCGGCGGCGGGCTGGCGGCTGCCTTCCGAACTGACCGCTCCGGTCCAGATGCTCGCAGGCGCGGCCGTCCCCGCCGCGTTGTTCGCACTCGGCATGTCACTGAACACCGGGGCACGGAGCGACGACGCGACCGGCCGCAGCGAACGGCGTGTGCTGGTGGCACTGAAGATCGCCGTACAGCCGCTGCTCGCCTATGCGCTCGCGCGCTGGGCCTTCGGCCTGGGCGGGCGCGAGCTGTTCGCCGTGGTGCTGTGCGCCGGGCTGCCCACAGCACAGAACGCCTTCATCTTCGCGTCCGAGTACCGGCTGAACACGGAGCTCGCCAGGGATGCAGTACTCCTGTCCACACTGCTGTCGATGGGGTCGCTGTCGCTGATCGCCTGGCTGCTCGCATGACTCCCGCCTTAGTGGGCTTTGGTGGCCTGGTCCCCGGACATCGCCGCAGCCATGCGCAGATGCGGTGCGGCGTCCTCGTCCCGCCCCTGGCGCTCCAGCGTGCGGCCCAGCATCAGCCGCGCATAGTGTTCCACCGGGCTGAGCTCCAGCACGGCCCGCAGCTCGGTTTCGGCCTTGCTCAGCCGGGCCGAGTGGTAGTAGGCGCGGGCGAGCAACAGGCGGGGCGCGATTTGCTCCGGCTCCTCTTCGACCAGACCGCCGAGAATCCGGGCGGCGGTCACGTACTCCTTGGCGTCGAAGAACAGCTGCGCGCGGTCCCATCGGTCGGCGGCGGTGCCGTACTCGTAGTAGGTGTCGTTCACTTGCTCTCCTCTCGGACGCCTGTGTGGCGGTCGCATCCCGGCCAACATCCGACGATGGTTGAAAATTCCACCATCATTGCGAAAGCGGAGGGGCCGGGCGGACCGCCGCCTTCACACGCGCCACGACCGCCCTGGGCCTGGCCCCGGCCGCTGTCGGAGCTTTCCTCTTCCTCCACCACAGGACAGGCGCTCGGTGGGGTGGCGAGCGCTTCTCGGGGGCACCCACGACTCGAACGAGTACTTTGACAGCATGAGCAATCTCGATCGTCAGGCCGCCCTCTCCGTCTGCGGCGGTCGTGGCTTTGTCGTCGCCGAGCCCGTCCGTGAACTCCTCAGCCCCCGCCGGGTCCAGCTCGGCGAGTCCACCGTGGTCCGCCGTCTGCTGCCCAACCTGGGCCGCCGGATGGTCGGCGCCTGGGCCTTTGTCGATCACTACGGCCCTGACGACATCGCCGACGAGCCCGGAATGCAGGTCCCGCCGCACCCGCACATGGGGCTCCAGACCGTCAGCTGGCTCCACGAGGGCGAGGTGCTGCACCGCGACAGCACCGGCAGCCTGGCGACCATCCGGCCGCGCGAACTCGGCCTGATGACCTCAGGTCAGGCGATCAGCCACTCCGAGGAGAGCCCGAAGCCGCACGCACGCTTCCTCCACGGAGCCCAGCTGTGGGTAGCGCTCCCAGACGCACACCGCGCCGTCGAGCCGCACTTCCAGCACCATGCCGGGCTGCCGACCGTGGCCGCGCCCGGTCTGACGGCCACCGTCATCCTGGGTGAGCTCGACGGCGCGGCCTCGCCCGGCACGACCTACAGCCCGATCGTGGGCGCCGACCTGGCGCTTGCCCGCGGAACCGAAACGAGCCTGCCGCTCGACCGCGACTTCGAGTACGCCGTGCTCGCGATGTCCGGCGAAGCCCATGTGGACGGCGTGCCCGTACTGCCGGGGTCGATGCTCTACCTCGGCTGCGGCCGCACCGAACTCCCGCTGCGCGCCGAGTCCGACGCCGGCCTGATGCTCCTCGGCGGCGAGCCGTTCGAGGAGGAGATCGTCATGTGGTGGAACTTCGTGGGCCGTTCCCATCAGGAAATCGATGAGGCTCGGAAAGCGTGGATGGAGGGGGCTCGGTTCGGTGAGGTGAAGGGGTACGACGGCGCTCCGCTGCCGGCTCCCGAACTCCCGCCGGTGCCCCTGAAACCGCGCGGACGAGTACGTTGACTTGGGGTTATGGGCACTGATTGCGATGGCGAGCGGTGGATCGGAAATCCGGTGCTCGGCCCGACCGGTTCACGACAGTCGCCTCGCGCGCACTGCTGTCCTCCTATCCCGGTCACGTACAACGTGGTCCTGATGTCTCCCTTCAGCAGGGTTGGGTGACTTATCGCCCGTGCCACCACCTTGCCAGGGAGCTCCACCAGCGCTGCCCAGCCACGTTCGCCGATCCGGGTTCGCTCGCCGTGGATGTCGGCGCCGGAGGGATCGCGGACGACAGGACCGGGTTCGTGTTCCACTCGCTGCTTCCGGAAGGCAGGTCGGCGGGACTGATCGGCGGGAAGCGGACCGGCAAGGCGGCCAGAGCCCGGTGGAAGGGTCCCTGCCGCCACTCCAACTCCTCGACGGCAATTGCCAGTTCAATGTCGGGGAGCCGGTCGAGGAGCTTCTCCAGGGCGACCGCCGCGATCAACCGGGCGGGGCTCTTCGCGGGACAGGTGTGCGGTCCCGCGCTCCACGCCAGGTGTGCGCGGTTGCCGGTCCGGCGGTCGCCGGCGAGGGAGGGGTCGGTGTTCGCGGCGGCCAGGCTGATCAGAATGGGTTCACCCTCGCAGACGAGGGTTCCGTCGAGCTCCAAGTCGTGGAGCGGATAGTGGATGGTGTAGTTCGCCAGCGGCGGGTCGGTCCACAGCACCTCGTCGATGGCGTCCTCGACGGGCACGCTGCCGCCTGCGAGATCACCGGCGAACCGGTCGTCGGACAGCAGCAGCCGCAGTCCGTTGCAGATCAGGTTCTGCTGGGGCTCGGTGCCTGCGCCCATGAGGAGCACCAGCTGATGCATCATCTCCTCGTCGGTGAGCTGCGCGGGATGGGCCATCAGCCAGGACGTCACGTCCGGCCCCGGCTGTCGGCGCTTGAGTGCTACCAGCTCGGCGACGCCCTCGGTCAGCAACGCGTTCGCCTTCTCGGAGTCGGCGTTGGCGTCGAAGATCCCGGACATGCCCTCGACCAGCTTGTCCCCGGTGTCGGGCGGGCAGCCGAAGAGCTGGTTGAAGACCAGCAACGGCAGGACGGCACCGTACTCGTTGAGCAGATCCGCCCGCCCCTTGGGCCCGATCCGGTCGATGAGGGTGTCTGCGCTGTGCTCCACGTACCCCCTGAGCGCGTCGGGGTCCACGCGGCCGAGGCTGTCGGTGATGGCGCCGCGCAGCCGACTGTGCTCGTCCCCGTCGGTCCACAGAGCGTTCGGCCGGTACATCATCATCGGTACGACCGGGCTGTCTGCCGGCACCGTCCCGTCGGCGAGAGCCCGCCAGCGGCGCGGGTCCTTGGAGAAGCGCTCCGGACTGCGCAGCACCTCCAGAGCGGTCTCGTAGCCGGTGACCAGCCAGGCGCTTACGCCGGGTGCTATGTCCACGGTCGCGACGGAGCCGTGGGCGCGCAGTCGGGCGTACGACGCCATGGGGTCGGCGGCGAACTCGGGGCCGTACAACTGCTCAACCGAACGCGCACCGGCGTGTGCCGGGCAGCCGGGAGGAGGTACCGCGTCATCACGCACGGGCCGGGGCGTCGTCATCCTTGCTCCTGAGGGGTGCGGGTCTGGAGGTACTCGATGAGGGAGATCAGAGCTTCGGCGGAGGAGGTGGCTTCCCGCGCATCGCATGTGATCAGGGGGGTTTCCGGGAGCAGGTCGAGAGCCTCGCGGATCTCCTCCTCGGGGAAGACCGGCGCGCCGTCGAACTGGTTGACGGCGACCGCATAGGGCATGTCGTGCTCTTCCAACAGACCCATGATGTCGAAGGACTGGTCGAGCCTTCGGGTGTCCGTCAGCACCAGTGCGCCGAGCGCTCCGACCAGCATGTCCTTCCACAGCTGGGTGAAGCGCTTCTGCCCGGGGGCGCCGAAGAGATACAGCACCAGGGACTCACTGAGCGTGAGGCGGCCGAAGTCCATGGCCACGGTCGTCGTGGTCTTGTCGGGGATCCCCGCAAGGTCGTCGACGAGTTCGCCGGCCTGCGTCATCGTTTCCTCGGTGCGCAGCGGCCGGATCTCGGAGAGTGTGCCGACGAACGTGGTCTTGCCGACTGCGAAGTGGCCGACCACGAGGATCTTGACTGCGGTCGTGACGGTGTCCGCGACGTAGACCGGGTCAGAAACGGGAGCGGAGCCCATCCAGAACCTCCTGCAGGAGTTGGGCGTCGGGCAGTTGTGCCTTGGGAACGGGAGGCCGGACGGTGAGATGGCCGCTGTCGATGAGGTCGCTGAGCAGAACCTTGGTGACGCTCATCGGCAGAGCGAGGTGGCCGGCCACTTCGGCGACCGACAGCGCTCCGCCGCGGCACAGTTTCATGACACCGAGCTTCTCCGGGCTCAGCCCGGTCAGGGGACGGTTGTTCACCGCCGTCACCAGCGTCACCAGGTCCAGTGTGTTGCGCGTCGGATGGGCGCGGCCGTCCGTGACGACGTACGGCCGTACGAGTCCTCTGTCACGCCGGGGGCGTGGCGGGGTCATGCCGTACCTGAGCCGTCTGGCCTGCCGGGTACGGAGTTCTGTCGTGGTGGACTGGTCAGCTCCTTGCCCAGCCGGTCGACCAGCTTGTGCATGCTGTAGGTGACGGCCTCCATGTCGACCTCCTGGCCGGCGGAGACCGCGAGATAGGCGCCCGCGCCGGCAGCCACCAGGAAGACGTATCCGTCGACGAACTCGACCAGTGTCTGCTGCCACGGCGAGGTCTCCGGTGCGCAGAACTCGGAGGTACTACGGCTGATCGACTGCAGTCCGGACAATGCCGCGGCCTGCCGTTCGGCGTCTTCGCGCTTGATGCCCTGGGAGTGGGCGCGGAGCATGCCGTCTGCGGAGAGCAGGATCGCGTGCCGGGCTTCCGGGACCTTCAGGACCTCGTCGAGCATCCATCCGAGTTCATTGGTCATATGGCCGGTCATTCCTGGGTGTTCCCTTCGCTGTCGGGGGAGGTATCGCGGCCGGAGCGGGTGCCGCGGGCGAACGCGCTCATGCGGGAGGCGGTCTCGGCGGCGGGGCGGACCAGTGCGGAATCGGAGCGGGCCTGGTCCGCGGGGGCGTCGGCCGCCTGGTGCTGCGGCGTGTGTCGGCGGCGCTTGGGCAGGCCTCCCGCCGTGGACGACTGCGCTGCCTCAGTGTCGGGGAAGGGCGACGATTCGGCGGACGGCCGGGGCCGGGCAGGTGCCTTGGCGGAACTCGGTTGGGCTGCTGCGTTCCCGACGGCGTCGGTCTCGGGTGCGCCGGGGGAGGCCGCCTCGGGTGCGCCGGGGGAGGCCGGCTCGGGGGCGTCCGGCGTCTCGGCCCGCTCCAAGGGGATCGGCGGGCCCTTGAAACGAACCCGGTTGAGGAGCGCGTTGGGGAGAAAGAGTACGGCCCGCACACCGCCGTACGGGGACTGCGTGTCGACAGAGACGCTGAATCCGTACCGGGCGGCGAGCACGCCGATGACGGCGAAGCCGAACTGCGGCGGGTTGCCGAGCCGGTTGATGTCGATGTCCTCCCGGCCGGACAGGCGCCGCGCGGCTTCCTCGGTCTCGCGCACCTCCATTCCTACGCCGGCGTCGTCGACGACGATGCTGACGCCGTTGTGGGCGGGCTGGATGCCGACTTCGACAGTGGTGTTGGGCTGGGAGTGCCGCGCCGCGTTGTCCAGCAGCTCGGCAACCGCGAGGACGACCGGCTCGACGGCTCGGCTCACCACGTCCATGTCGACCCGGGAGTGCAGCTTGACGCGTCGGTAGTCCCGGATTCTCGACGTCGCACCGCGTACGACGTCGAGGAGCGGTGACGCGGCCCGCTGCCGGCCCGGCCATGAGCCGCAGAGCACGGCGATGGCCTGTGCCCTCCGGCCGAACTGGGAGTTGGCGTGGTCGATCTCCAGGAGGTCCTTGAGCACATCCGGGTCGTCGTGCCGGTCCTGCATGTCCGAGATCGACAGCTGCTGCTCGCTGGCCAGGGCCTGCAGGGCGCGCATCGCCGACTTCAGCGTTGCCTTCGCCGCCTTGTCCGCCCGGGACTGTGCGGCCTCGGCCGCCCCGGTGAACTGCTCGACGATCTTCTGCAGGTTCTTTCCGTAGGGCGTCCCGGCGAGATCCGCGTCGAGCGGTCCGGGCATGGGCGCGGTGCCGTGGGACGCCTCGACCAGTGCAGAGAGCCGCACCTCGGCGAGGTGCCGGGCCTCCTCTTCACGGGCGAGCAGGCCGGCTTCGTGGATCGTCACTCGACGGCGCAGGGTGGCGGTGATCCGGTATTGGCGTACCAGCAGCAACAGTCCGGCCGACGTGACCACGGCAAGGCACCAGAACACCGCCTCCGGTATGTGTTGTGTCATCAGGTCCTCATGAAGGGGGAGTGCGGCAGGCCCGGAGGAAGCGGGGCAGGCGGAAACCGGCTCTGAGGACCCATCGGATTGCGATCGGCATGGCCGGACGCGGCACCGTGGCGTTGGTGGTGCCAGGGAACACCCGCGTCCATCAGGGGGCGTTGGAGTGCCTGATCATCCTTGGTCTGACGGGAGGCTTCAAGCGCAGCGCGGGAACAAAAGGAGTTCAACAAGGTGCTACCAACTGGTAACTGTCCGCTACGCCCGGTATGACGGAGACGCGGGTGGTGCTCCAGCAGCGAGTCCGGGTGCCGCACCGAAGACACCGCCGGACCGCCGTGGCCGGCCCCGGGATGCTCCCGCGCCGGGTCCTGGTGCCGGACGGCGCGCCCGACGGCGTGTCCGTCATCGGCATCGGCGCCCTGGACGAGCGACTGGCTGCCGCAGTTCCGCCGAAGGCGGCGTTTGCGGGGAGCTCTGATCCGGAGCAGCGTGGACATGGATGCCTGCGCGGCACCGCGGCATCGGGGGTACCGGCTTCCAAAGGCACCTGACAGAGCGAGGAGGAGAGCGATGACCACTCCGCATGGGGGCCCGGAAGGCCTGCCGGTCGAACGCCGTCGGCCCGATTCGATCGACAGCGTGACCTGGGAGTCGAGTGAGCGGTGGGTGCGTGCGACGAAGGGTGAGGTCACGGTCGTGGACAGCCGCCGGCCCATTCTTGTGTGGGAGCCCGGTCGTCCCGTACCCCTGTACGCCTTCCCGGCCGAAGACGTCCGGATGGATCTGCTGCGAAGGACCGAGCGGCCCGCCAACCCGCGGCGTCACGGGGGAGCGACGGTCTTCTGCGACCTTGCGCTCGCCGAACGGACCGTCCAGGCGGCGGCGTGGACCTATCCCAGCAAGGAGCTGGCCGGTTACATCAGCTTCGAATGGTTCGGGCGCGAGGTGCTCGACCACTGGTACGAAGAGGACGAGGAGATCTTCGTGCACCCGCGTGACCCGTACAAGCGGGTGGACGCGCTGCCCAGCACCCGGCACGTCCAGGTCGAGATCGAGGGCACCGTCGTCGCGGACACGCGTACGCCGGTTCTGCTGTTCGAGACGCACCTGCCGGTCCGCTACTACATTCCGCGGGAGGACGTCCGCCTCGATCTCTTCACCCCAACCAGTGCGCGAACCCGCTGCCCGTACAAGGGTGTGGCGACCGACTACTGGTCGTGGGCGGGCGACGCCGACGTGCGGCCCGACATCGCCTGGAGCTATCCCGATCCTCTGCCCGCCGTGCGGATCATCAGGGACCGGGTGGCCTTCTACAACGAGTCCGTCGACATCGTCGTCGACGGAGAGCGGCAGCAGCGTCCGGTCACCTTCTTCAGCAAGCCGTCGCCCTAGAGTTCTGGATGACAACTCGGTTCCACATTTCAGCCGGTGGGCCGCCGGCGGGCCCGGTTCGTGGAGTACCGGATCACCGGGCTGGGCATCGCGGCGCTCGCATCGTCAGGGACTGCTGGTGCCGGCGGCGCCGAGGTGGGCGGTTTTCGTGCGCGTCTGCCTGGTGCTGCGCCCGATCCGTCGGCGCTCGACGATGTACGCGAGCGCGTTGAGGGCCAATATGGCCGCGGCGAGTGCGGGCTGAGGGGCGAAGGTCCTCGGCGGGTCGACGAGCGCCGTGCCGGGGTAGAAGATCGCCGACAGCTGAGTGATCCAGTACAACGATGCGACGCCGGCGGCGAGTTGGAGCCGGGAGTGCGACCAGGCGCCGCGGCGCATCCACAGGGCGTACAGACCCACCAGGCCGAGCGCAGCGCCGAGGCTCATGGTCTGGGCGTTGTGGAACTTCGCGTGCGGCGTCCAGCCGGGGTTGTAGATGTGCGTTTCATTCCAGTCCGCCACGTACGCGAGGCTCATCGTGGCGAGCGAGGTCAGGGTCAGCATGGCTCGCCCTGTACTGATCTTGGGCATGGGATTCCTCCGCAGGGATGCGGCAGGCCGGCCAGTAGGCTGCCTGCCGGTCAGGGGCCACTTCACGTGGTGTGCCTCGATGAGCGCGGCCGCGCTGCTGTTGTCAGGCGGCCTGGGCGGTCATCGCGCGGCCGCGGGCGTAGATGAGTGCCTGCCGGAGGCGGTGCCCATGTAGGTGGGGGAGCCGAAGATGATGGCGTCGGCTTCGTCCAGGAGCGCCCACTGCCCGTCCGTGAGCGCGGTGACGTCGAGCAGATGGACCTCGCTCCCCTCCACGGAGGCAGCGCCGGTCTGGACGGCGGTGGCGAGCTGGGCGGTGTGGCCGTAGCCGGAGTGGTAGGCAACGGCGATCGAGACAGCGGACACGGTCAATTCTCCTTGAAACTCGGGCGGTTGGGGTAGCGGCGCCTTCAGCGCGCCGCCATGCAGGCAGGTGGCAAGGTCAGGCCGCAGCGGTCGTGACGGTCAGAGCGCGGCCGGTTGCGTACTGGTAGGAGGCCGCGATGACCTTCTTGGCCACCTCGAGCTCGGCCTGGTCGCGGGGGGCGTAGAACATGACGACATTGACGCCGCGGTCGTACAGAGGGTGCTTCTCGCCCCACCCGGAGGCCAGGAACGCGGGGTGGTCGGCCGGGTCCAGAGCCAGGTGGAGGCTGCCGTCGGCGTGCAGGTGCGCGAACTCCGCGTTCCCCCGGGGCAGGAACAGCCGGGCGCCCTCGGCCGGGGCGACGTCGCTGAGGAACACCGCCCAGGTGCTGGGGACGGATATCTCGCTGCGGCCCGGGACGATGCCGGGCAGCGCGGTGGCCATCCACTGCCGCAGTTCTTCCTTGATCTGCCGCTGGCTGGTCTGGGTGAACTGCAGGTGCGGGACCTCGGGCCCGGTCTCGGGCCGGTCGCCGTCACGCTCGGGGAGTGCCGGGAACGTCATGGTGGTGCCTTCCTTCCCGTAGGAGACCGTGCCCCAGGAAAGGGGCTTGGTCCGGTTCGGCGGGAGTGCCGGGCTGCTGTCTTCAGCAACACCACCAGGCTACTTTCCTCGGTATAGTGGTTACCTCAGGGATAGTGCCCCGCGGGTTCGCGGGCCGGGCGGTAAGGAGACGGTCATGGCCGAGCCGGTGGATCAGGCATGCCCGATCAATCCGGTGGTTGACCTGGTGTTCAGCCGCTGGACCACCCCGATCCTGTGGGTGCTCGAACACCATGGGCGGCTGCGTTTCAATGAACTGCAGCGGCTCGTGTCGACCATCACCCCCAAGGTCCTCACCCAGCGTGTGCGTCAGCTGGAACGTGACGGCATGATCGTGCGCACTTACCACGCGGAGATCCCGCCCCGGGTGGAATACGAGATCAGCGACCTGGGCCGAACCCTGGTGCCCGTCTTCGACACCCTCGTGGGCTGGTCCGAGGCGCACCTGCCACAGGTTGCCGCCGCCCGACGCGCCTATGACGCCGCACGGGAGGAAGAGGAAGCCTGGGCCGAAGGCTGACTGCGGTTCCTCTCCAACCCCGCGGTGGCGCAATCCGGTCGTCCTCTGCCTCTGCCCGTGCCGCGAGGGCATCTGCGGCACATGGCCGGCGACGGGTGATCCCTCCTTGGAAATACCGCGGTATCGGCCTCAAGATCGTGCGCATATGCATAGTTGGTGATTTCGAAAAGGGAATCCCGAAGCGCGTTCGAATTCACCGTTTCTTCACGGGTGCTAATGCGGGGCGTTCGGTGGAGCTGTCCGTTCTCACAGGGAAGACAGGTGTTGAGAGAGGGGTATTGCACCCCCGATTAACTGACGCGTAGTGCCGGGGAATCGTCGCACCGCTCCACTCCTTCGCATCGCAACTCATGTGACCACGACAGGAGTGCCCATGCCCTTCATTCCCAGGGCGTCATGGCCGGCTGATCACCGTGACGAGGTCGTCGCAGGTGTGCTTGTCGCGGCGGTGGTCGTTGTCCTTGGCTACGCCTCCGGCATCGGCGCTCCCGGGGCCGGGGCCGTGAACAGCGCTTCACCGCCGACTACCTACCCGTCGGCGCCGCCGTCCGTCTCGCCGCCCGCGGCAGGCGCCGCCGAGGCGGATACCCCCGCAACAGACGTGCCCGGCACCGGTAGTGGGTGGCAAGGCGGGGGCGTAGGCGGGATGTTGCCGGTGACGGACAAGCCCGACGGGGGATCCGCGCACGATCACAGTTCTCAACCTGGGGGCCACGCAGGCCACCCGACTGGTCCCGGCGCGCCGTCGTGGCCCAGTCCCCCGCCGTCCGAGTCGCAGGCCTGCCAGGACGGCGAAGTGCACCTCGTGCAGCCCCTGCTCAATGGTGTCGTCGCGCCCGTGAAGGGGTTGCTGGACAGTCTCCTTGTGCCGGGCGCCCCTTCAGCTTCGGCCTCGCCCGCGGCGGCGGCCTCCGCTCCGCCCATGTGCACCGGCCTCATGCCCGGCGTCGTGTTCCCTGGCGTGCCGAGCGCCGGCGTGGAGGCGACGCCATGACCATCCGCCGGGCGAGCGTCGTCCTGCTTGTGCTCATCGCTGTGCTGCTGTGCGCGCCAACGGCCTCCGCCCACACCGAACTCACCTCCTCCACGCCCAAGGACGGCGCGCGGCTCGACCACGTCCCACCCATCGTGCAGCTCACATTCAGTGAGCCGGTCGATCCGGCGGAAGTGCGAGTGACGGCAGGCGGCAGGAAGCTGGCAGTCACCCGGCCCGACGCCCGGCATCCCCGAGCCGTCGCAGTGGCCGTCCCGAAGTCCGTGGGCGCCGCGGGCAAGCGGCTGACCCTGGTGTGGCGAGTCACCGACGAACACGACGGCCACGCCACCGCAGGCAAACTCTCCTTCCAGGTACGCGCCGTCGCCGCGGGGCCCGGCGACGAGGATGCTGTCCCGGCGCCCTCCCGCATGCTGCGGGAATCCGTCACCGCCGCACGCTGGGTCGAATACCTCGCCCTCGCGCTGTTCGTCGGCGGCCTCGGATTCCTTACGTTGCTCTGGCCGCAGGGCAGCGAGGACCGTCGCGCCCGCACCGTCCTCACCCTCGCCTGGGTGTGCGGGCTCGCCGCAACGGTGGCCGGTACCGGGCTGCAGGGCGCGTACGCCGCCATGGGGTCACTCGGCGACGCCCTCGACCCGGCGACGTACGCCGATGCGCTGGCCGGAGAGGCGGGGATCGCACGGGCCGCGCGAGCACTGCTCTGGCTGCTGGCCACCGTCGTACTGGCCGCCGTTCTGCAGGGCGGTGAGCGGACCGCCCGCTCGCCGGGCTGGCGGGTGGGCGCAGCCGTGGTCTGCCTCGGGCTGCTGCGCACGGTCGGCATGTCCGGGCACGGCACCGAGGGCACCCACTCCGGCTGGGGTGCCGTCGCCGATCTGGTGCACCTGCTGGGCATTTCGTTGTGGATCGGCGGCCTCGTGCTGCTGCTGACCGGCGTACTGCCGCGGCGCCGACCGGACGAGCTGGCCGCGGTCGTGCACCGTTACTCCACGCTCGCGGGGGTGTCGGTGACGGCTGTCGCGGCGGCAGGAGTGGTGCTGTCCTGGCAGGTCCTCAGGTCCTTCGGGGCGCTGTTCGACACGTCGTACGGGCGGCTGCTGCTGGTCAAGGTCGCGCTGCTGGCCACCGTGCTGCTCGTCGCGCAGCGCAGCCGGAGCTGGGTGCGCACTCGGCTCGACATCGCCGTACTGCTGCGGGGCGACCGCACCACCGTACGGCCCTTCGTCTACTCGGTTGCGGCTGAGACGGGCCTCGTGCTGGCCGTCCTCGCTGCGGCGAGTCTGCTCGTCACGGCCGCCCCCGGTCGCTGACCGTCCCAACTGCCCTTTCTATGCGAGGAGTTCGTGCTGCTATGCAGGATGAAGACACCCGGCGCCGCAGGGCGCCATCCCGGCGAGGTAATCGCGCGCTACTGATCGGCGGCCTGGCTGCCGCAGTCACCGCCGTGACATGTCTGGCGCTGCTGCAGTCGGCGAGCGGAACCCCGGTGGCGGACACCGCCGCCCCCGCCGCCGCGCAGGCGGCACAGCCCGCGGCGGCAAAGCCGGCCGATCACACCATCGTGATCAAGAACATGGCCTATGCACAACCAAAGCTGACGGTCACCGTCGGCCAGACGGTGAAATGGGTCAACGAGGACTCGGCGCCACACACGGTCACGATCACCAGCGGCCCGGAGAAGTTCGACTCCGGCAACCTGGACAAGGGCGAGAGCTGGTCGTTCACCTTCACCAAGGCCGGCACGTACTCGTACTACTGCGCCGTGCACCCGGACATGAAGGCGCAGATCACTGTCGTCGACAAGAGCTCCGGCAGCTCCGGTGGATCGGGCACGGGTGGCTCGGGCTCCGGGGGTTCGGCCTCCGGCGGCGGGTCGACCGGCGGGAGCGGTACGGGCGGTTCAACTGGTGGCCACACCGGTGGCACGTCGGGCGGCTCCGACTCCGGCGGCAGCCACTCGGGAGGTGCGACGGGCGGCGGTGGCTCGACGGGTGGCAGCGGTTCCGATGAGCAGTGCCACAGCGTCCAGCAGGTCCTGGTGCCGATCCTTCAGCACCTCAAGTCCGCCCACCTGGAGGAGTCGCCGGGCGAGCAGATCCAGGACGCGCTGAATCTCGACAGTTACATCAAGATGCACACGGTCTGGCTCGAATCGATCCTCACACCCGCGGTCGACGGCGGTGGCGCCACCGCGGACGGGACGCTGAGCGTGCTGCTGCAGCACGTCAAGTCAGCCCACCTGGAGGAGTCGCCCGGCCAGCAGATCCAGGACATCCTCAACCCCGACGCGTACGTCAAGACGCACACCGTGTGGGCCGAGCACCTGTTCGCTCCCACCGAGAAGTACCTCACACAGTCCTGCTGAGGGTCACCGAGCCCGGCTGAGGGTCACCGGGTTCTGCCAAGAAACACGCCGGTACGACGAGTGGCGGGCCGGCCGAGTCACAGTCGGCCGGCCCACCACCCCGCCATTGTCCCTCCGCCGCCTACAGAGGTACCCGGATGACCACCGAAACCTTGCCCCTGCCCCCCGTTCCGCACTCTGGCGAAGGCACGCGCCGCCTTCCCCGCCCCGGCACCTACACCGCCGGTCCCGGCCGCTGCATCGTCGAACTCACCGCCCGGTACGGCCCGTTCGTTACGCTGCGCCGCCGCCTCACCTCGTCCGACGCAACCCTGACCGTGCCCGCCGACACCGACCACTGCGCCCTGCGCCTGGAGCTCAGCGGCGGACCGCTGCGGCCCTCCGTACTCGTCTTCGAAAGCGACGGTGGCGAACCGGCCGACGACGGATCCCGTCTCGTCTGCCCCGGCGAGCTGACACTGCGCGGCAAGCCCGTCCCCGCCGGCCTCCCGCTGCGCATCGTCGATTGCACTGCCGAGCGGCTGCTCGTCACCGGCACCACCCAGGTGTCCTACCGCCGCCTGCGCGCGGCCACTGGTTTCACGCTGCCTCGTACCCGTCCCGCAGACCGGCTGCGTCTGCTCGTCGCCGCGGAGTTCACATGACCGCCCACCCCACGACCACCGCTCTTCTGCGCGCCTTTCCGACCGGCATGCTCCTGATGGCAACAGCCCTCATCGGCCTCCCGTCCACCGCAGCCCACGCCGCAGGCCAGTACCAAGTCCGCATGTCCGGCTACGCGTTCACCCCACGCACCCTCACCGTCACCGCTGGGTCCACCATCACCTGGACCAACCAGGACACCGCACCCCATGACGTGAAGACCACCTCCGGCCCGCACTCCTTCCACTCCCCGATGCTCGACAAAGGCGACAGCTGGAGCCACACCTTCACCAGCCCTGGCACGTACGGCTACCTCTGCACTGTCCACCCCGGCATGACGGGACAGCTCGTCGTGAGGGCGGCCGCTGCGCCGAGCCCCGCGGCCACTCACTCGCACATGCACGAGCCCGCCGCGCAGCACCAACACGCCAAGACGCCCGCTGCCGCACCGGCCGCCACACCCCGCAGCAGCACCCGCCCGCCCTCCCCCTCCGCGGGCTCATCACCGCCCCCCACGGCTTCATCGGCACCGGCCCAGGCGCAGCCCGCCTCCATCACCCAGCCCGCCGCTTCCGCCAACCCGCTCCGGCCACTGCTGATCCTCACCGGAGCCGTCGCCGGAGTCGCAGTTCTTTGCCTGCTCCTGGTGGGCTCCCGCTCGGCAGCCGCCCGCCGGATGGAAGTGAGCGAAGACGTGTGAGCCGTCTGGCGCTCCTTGCCGTTGCTCGCTGGGCCTGGGTGGCCAGGGAGGCGGGTCAGGCTGCCCTCACCGCATCGGCCTGGGCCGGGGCTCAGGTCTGCCCGCCAGGGTTTCCCGCGCGAGTGGAGAGTCGTCCGCGGTTGGCCAGCCGGGACAGACGCTGGTGTTCCCGGGTTGCCCAGCGTCGTACACGGTCGGGGTCGAGCGCGGTTCCGTGGCCCACGTGGAGGCGGGTGGGGTTGAGTGCGAGCATCTCGCGCAGGCTGGCGAGGTTGCGCAGGGGGTCGTCGTGGAAGGGCGGGTTGGCCGGTTTTCCGGGGATGACGCCCATGAAGGAGTTGGCTATGAGGTCGCCGGCGACGAGGTCACCGGTGTCGGTGAGGACGGAGACCGAGCCGGCGGTGTGTCCGGGGGTGGGCATGATGCGGGCCGCGATCCCGAAGTCGTCGAGGTTCGTCTCGCCGCGGACCAGCACGTCCGGTTCGAAGGGGTCGGTCTGGACGTGCAGATTCTTGTTCCGGTCCAGGAAGCGGCCCATCGGGCCGGTCGGCAGGTACGGCTCGCGGGCCCGGCCGGTGCGGAACGGTTCAAGGTCGGCGACGTGGCCGGCGACCGGGGCGCCGGTGAGCCGGTGCAGCTTGGCTGCCGAGCCGAAGTGGTCGATGTGGCCGTGCGTGATGACGATCAGCGCGATGTCCGTGGGATCCACTCCGTGCCGGGCGACCTGGTCGTAGATCGTGCGGGCGCTCCCGGGCATCCCGGCGTCGACGATGACGGGACGTCGGCCCAGCAGGAGGTATGCGTTGATGGCTCGCTTGCCCAGGATCGGGATCGGAATGACCTTCGTGTGAGGCATGGTGTCCTTCATCGGGTGGTTGCCGGTGTGCTTTCGGGCAGTTGCGGTACTCGCCGCGAGTCGGCGGACGCTCCCAGCCAGGGGGTCGTGCGTACGGCTGTGATCGGCCGGGGCCGGTCCGGGAGATGACACTCGACCGGGGCTGCCGGACGCCGCGCGGCGATCTGTGTGGGTCGGTGTGCTGGCCCGCCTAACGGAAGCGGCGGCGGTACTCGGCCGGAGTGGTCCGAACCCGGCGTTGGAAGGATCGGTGCAGGGTTTTCACGGAGCCGAGGCCGCTGGCGGTGGCGATCTCCGGCAGGCTCAGGTCCGTCTCCTCCAGCAGTCGGCGGGCTGCCTCAAGCCGGGCGGTCTCGACATAGGCGGCGGGAGTGCTTCCGGTGCGCCGACCGAACAGGCGCGAGAAGTGACGCGGACTCAGGTGCATCCGTGCGGCGAGGGCTTCGGCCGAGAGGTCCTCGTCGAGATGCTCGCCGATCCACCGGCACAGCACCTCAATCCGGTCACCTGCGGGAGCCTGGACGGAAAGGGGCACGCTGAACTGGCTCTGCCCGCCGGAGCGCTTCACATACATGACCATCATGCGGGCGGTGGCGAGCGCGAGTGCCTGGCCGTGGTCCTGGGCCACCATGGCCAGGGCCATGTCCATCCCCGAGGTGACACCCGCGCAGGTCCACACCCGCCCTGACCGGATGAAGATCGGATCCGGGTCGACGCTGATCTGCGGGTGCTCGGCGGCGAGTTGCTCGGCGGTGAGCCAGTGGGTCGTGGCCCGAAGGCCGTCCAGAAGCCCTGCCGCGGCCATCAGATGCGCGCCGGCACAGATCGACCCGATCCGGCGGGCCCGGGGCTCGGCCCGGCGCAGCCAAGCGGTGACCCTCATGTCGACCACCGCCTCGACGCTGCCTTCGACCTGGGTGATCGCACCGGAAACCAGCAGGGTGTCCACCCGGCCGTCCACCTCCTCCAGGGTCAGATCGGACATCAGCCGAACGCCGCTGGAGGTGCGTACATCACCACCGTCAGCCGTCGCGATCTGCACCTGGTAGCCGGGACGGCCCTCTCCGGCGACGCGGGAGGCCACCGAGAACACCTCGGCCGGCCCCGTGACGTCCAACACTTCGACGCCGGGGAAGGCGACGATGACGACTCTGTGCGGTGCGGGCATGTGCTGATGATTTCGCCTCGCCGCTGCGGTCCGCAATGACGAGCTTGTCTCAGATCCGGCCATCGGGACAGGCCCTGGGGCTGTCCGCGACTCCGTACACCGCATAGGCTGGCCGGGCAGCTGGTTCGCTCCCCGTCAGCCAGGCGGGGTGCGTCGCAAGAGGGAACCCGGTGGAAATCCGGGACTGCCCCGCAGCGGTGAGCGGGAACGACCGCCGTCATACGCACTGGACCCGGCCGGGTCTGGGAAGCGCCGGCAAGTAGGTGTCTGCCCCTGGCAGATGTGCCCGCGAGTCCGAAGACCTGCCCGTTGCCCCGCGCGCGACCGTTCGTGCGCGGAGTTCCCGGTGACCTCGAGGGCGGGTCGGCGCACACATCAGGCGATCACGCGCGGCAGCAAGCACGTGGTTCGCCCGGTCTGCCATCCCCTTCGCGTCTTCGACCCGTCCCGGGCCGCTTGACCAAGAGCTCGCGAAGGAGAGTCTCATGACCAGCAAGTCCACAGCCGCGGCAGCACGGGCCACCGTGCACGGCTACCCCCGCCAGGGCCAGGGGCGGGAACTGAAGAAGGCCATCGAGGGCTACTGGAAGGGCCGCGTCAGCGCCGCCGAACTCCAGCAGACCGCCTCCCAACTGCGCGCCGCCAGCTGGCGCCGGCTGGCCGACGCCGGTATCCACGAGGTCCCGACCGGAGACTTCTCCTACTACGACCACGTTCTGGACACCAGCGTCATGGTCGGCGCGATCCCCTCCCGGCACCGCGCTGCCGCGGCGGCGGACGCCCTCGACGGCTACTTCGCGATGGCTCGCGGCACCCAGGACGTGGCGCCGCTGGAGATGACCAAGTGGTTCGACACCAACTACCACTACCTTGTTCCCGAGCTCGGCCCCGACACCCTCTTCACCGCCGACTCGACCAAGCAGCTCGCCGAACTGAAGCAAGCCCTCGCCCTCGGCCACACCGCACGCCCGGTCCTGGTCGGCCCCATCACCTACCTCCTGCTGGCCAAGCCCGCCCCCGGCGTCACCGCAGACTTCGTCCCGCTCACCCTGCTCGACCGGCTGCTGCCCGTGTACGCCGAGGTACTCACCGACCTCCGTGCGGCCGGCGCCGAGTGGGTGCAACTGGACGAGCCCGCCCTGGTCCAGGACCGCACTCCCGCCGAGCTGAACGCCGCGGCCCGCGCCTACCGCGATCTCGGCGCCCTCGCCGACCGGCCCCAACTGCTGGTCGCCTCCTACTTCGACCGGCTCGGCGAGGCACTGCCCGTCCTGGCCAAGGCACCCATCGAAGGCCTCGCCCTCGACTTCACCGAAGCCGCCGCCGCCAACCTCGACGACCTCGCCGCTGTCGGCGGACTGCCCGGCAAGCGGCTGGTCGCCGGCGTCGTCAACGGCCGCAACATCTGGATCAACGACTTCGAGAAGTCCCTCGCGACCCTCGGGACCCTCCTCGGCCTCGCCGACCGGGTCGACGTCGCCGCCTCCTGCTCCCTGCTGCACGTCCCGCTGGACACTGCGGCGGAGCGGGACCTCGATCCGCAGATCGCCCGCTGGCTCGCCTTCGCCCGCCAGAAGACCACCGAGGTCGTCACATTGGCCCGGGGTCTCGCCCAGGGCACCGGCGCCGTCACGGCCGAACTCGCCGCCAACCGTGCCGATCTGGCATCCCGGGCCGGCTCGGCGATCACCTACGATCCTGCGGTCCGCGCCAGGGCTGCCGCCGTCACCGACGCCGACGGCCGCCGCTCCCAGCCGTATCCCGAACGGGCCGCGGCCCAGCGTGCCCATCTCGGGCTGCCGCTGCTGCCGACGACCACCATCGGCTCCTTCCCGCAGACCACCCAATTGCGCCTGGCCCGCGCCGATCTGCGTGCGGGACGGATCGACACCGCCGCCTACGAGGAGCGGATCAAGGACGAGATCCGCGACGTCGTCTCCTTCCAGGAGAAGGCCGGCCTCGATGTCCTGGTGCACGGTGAGCCCGAACGCAATGACATGGTCCAGTACTTCGCCGAGCAGCTCACCGGCTATCTGGCCACCCAGCACGGCTGGGTCCAGTCCTACGGAACCCGCTACGTCCGCCCGCCGATCCTGGCCGGCGACATCTCCCGCCCCGAGCCGATGACCGTGCGCTGGACGACGTACGCCCAGTCGGGGACCGCCCGCCCTGTCAAGGGCATGCTCACCGGCCCCGTCACCATGCTCGCCTGGTCCTTCGTCCGCGACGACCAGCCACTCGGCGACACCGCACGCCAGGTCGCGCTCGCGCTGCGCGACGAAGTGAACGATCTGGAGGCAGCCGGGACGTCGGTCATCCAGGTCGACGAGCCGGCCCTGCGCGAAACGCTGCCCCTGCGTACCGCCAACCACACGGACTACCTCGTCTGGGCAACCGAGGCATTCCGCCTCACTACCAGCGGCGTTCGGCCGGACACCCAGATCCACACCCACATGTGCTATGCCGAATTCGGCGACATCCTGAAGGCCATCGACGACCTCGACGCCGATGTCATCAGCCTGGAGGCCGCCCGCTCCCACATGCAGGTCGCGGGGGAACTCGCCGTCGCCGGCTACCCCCGTGAGGTCGGTCCCGGCGTCTACGACATCCACTCCCCGCGTGTGCCCAGTGCGGACGAGGCGGCCGTCCTGCTGCGCAAGGGACTTGAAGCCATCCCCGCCGAGCGACTCTGGGTCAACCCCGACTGCGGCCTGAAGACCCGCGGCTGGCCCGAGGTACGGGCCTCGCTGGAGAACCTGGTGACGGCAGCCCGCAAGGTCAAGGGCGAGGTGCCCGCCGTGACCTCCTGAGACGGCAGTGGCCGGGGCGAACACACGGGGTGTCCGCTCCGGCCGCGGTACGGGACGCGAACCGGGAGGTGCCGGCTACAGAAGCAGATATCTGGAGCAGCACATGGCGGCAGGTGTCATGGACCGATCCGCTTGAGGATCCGCTCGTGTTCCTCGTCGGGTACCCGGGCCCCGGAGGAGGGAAGCAGCTGTGGGATCCCGTCGATGATCGGATAGCGCCGGCGCAGCCGCGGGTTGTAGAGGACCTCCTCGGGCAGGAGCAGCGTCAGCTGCCCCTTGTCGATCGGGCAGGCGATGATCCGGAGCAGCGGATCGTCAGGCTTCATGGGCCAACTCCTTCGCCGGGGTGGGGGGTTCGTCATGACGCGGAAGCATCAGCAGTACGGAGACGGCGAGTGCGGTGCCGCCGAGCCGCAGCGCAAGCCGCAGCGGGTCTTCCGGCAGGGACTCGCCGAAGGCGAACGTGCCGAGCGCGGCGGTGAACAGACAGGTGACGGTGGTGCACACGGGCACGATCAGGGATGCCCGGCAGCGCTGCAGCGCGGTCTGGGACAGGATCAGTCCGGTCACCGAGGTGACGAGCAGGAGGTACGGATAGGGGGACTTCAGCAGGGCGAGGACCGAGTGCCCGATGCCGTGGGTCGTCAGATGGCCGGAGACACCCTTGATGGCGAGCGAGCTGACGCCGTACAACAGGCCGACGGCGACGCCGTATTCGACGCCTGCTGTCGGCAGCCGGTGGCGGCGGCGGGTCCGGCGTTCCACGGAGCGGTAGAGCCACAGCCCCGCTGCGAGGGCGGGCAGGCAGATCAGCAGGACACGGCCGGCCGCGGCATGACCGCCCACGGCGTCGGAGCGCTGCAGGGAGGCCACGACCATCAGCAGGGCGAGGGTGATCACGACCACGCCGCGTCGCTCGCGGCCGCTGGGGCGCTCGCCGAGGACGACCGAGGAGAGCAGCAGGAGCAGCACGAGACCGGAGACGAAGATGCCCTGCGCAGCCGCGATGGGAAGGGTGCGGTAGACGGCGAGCTGTGCCGCGAAGCCGGCGGCGAGCGCGAGCGAACCGACGAGCCACAACGGGCTGCCGATGAGCAGCCGTACCACTCGGGCCGGTTGTCCCGTGCTCAGTCTCGGCAGGCCTGACAGTGCCCGCTTCTCGAGGACGAAGCCGGTGCTGTAGAAGACGTTGGCCAGCAGAGCCGATGCCACCCCCCACCACATGGCGCTACACCCGCCTGGCGTGCACCAGGAGGATGGAGGCCAGGGATGGTGTGGCACAGGCGGCGCGGTCCACCAGGCGCAGGGGGCGCGGGACACCGTGGAAGGGCGCGCCCGCCAGGGTGACCACCTCGAAGCCCGCCGCGGTGAGGAATTCCCGTAGAGCGCGGGCGGTGAACAGGCGTAGATGCCCCACCACTTGGGATCCCGGGCGGCCGTGAATGCCGCGCAGGCTGACCTCCGAGAACACGGGCTGCACCCCGAAGGCGAGCAGCACCCGGTTGTGCCAGGCGGCCAGGTTCGGGGTGGAAAGCATCAGATGGCCGCCCGGTTTGAGGATGCGGCGCAGTTCGTCCATGGCACTGTCGGGATCCACCAGATGCTCGATCACCTCGCTGAAGAGCACGGCATCGGCGCTCGCGTCGGCCAACGGCAGGCCGCCCGAGGTCAGTTCACCCCGCACGACATGGTTCATCCGGGTCGCGGCCCGGCGCAGCGCGTCCTGGGACCAGTCGATACCGACGATCCGGTGATCGCCAAGCAGTGGACCCGCGGTGGCCGCCGCGGTGCCGTCGCCGCAGCCGACGTCGACGACGAGGGCGGACTCGGGGGGCAGTACCCGGGCCAGCATCACTGCCTGGCGGCGGCTGCGCTCGTCTCCGGAGGCGACGGGGACTGCCGGGTTCTCGTAGAACTCGCGCAGTCCCGCGGGGAGAGTTCCCGTCATGGCCTGTCCCCTCCTGAAACGGCCGGCAGAGCCGCCATGGCGGCCAGACCGTCCGTGAAGAAGTCGCAAAGCCGCTGCCCTGCCGCGTCGTCGAGCAGAGCGCGCGACCAGCGCAGCGCCAGATGCAGCCGTCCTCCCGTGCTGGCGGTGGTCACGGTCAGCCCGCGCGGCATCGACGCGGGAGCCGAGAACCAGACGGCCTCCGCCCGGCCCGCCTCCGCGAAGTCCAGCGGGTACGGAATGCGGCCGATGTTGCTGAGCAGCGTCGTCGAGGTCCAGGGAGCGGCAGCCCACCGAATGCCACGGGTCAGGGCGGCCCGCATACCGACGGGCAGGGCGGGCGCGGTGAGGAGGGTGGCGGCATGGCCGAGTTGAGGGCGGGGTGCCGACTTCAGGGCGCGCGTGCGCTCCGCGGTGCGGTGCAGCAGGGCGGCGAGACCCTCGGGGCCGGGCTCCGGCGCGCACTCCTGCGCCCCGAACCCGACTTCCACGAGGCGGGTGCCGTTTCCGATGGGCATGTCGGCGCCGCGGGGCCGGTCGTCGACGGGCATGGTGATGCGCATCGGGCGGGGCGGGGCATCGTGCAGCCGGTTCCAGCGGGCGATCATCAGGCAGGTGGCGACGAGGAGTTGGTCGTTGACGGTGTAGCCGGCCCCGGCAGGCCGGCGAGGCACCGGCAGATCGGCGAGCAGCAGGCCGTTTCCGCCGGCTCCCCGGACATCGGTCGCCGGGGCCACACGTGCGGGCCTGGTCGGCCCGCCCGCGCGGCCGGGCGGCGGAGGCCCCGGCCGCCCCGTCGAGCCGACGGGATTGCGTACGGGGGCGGTGGGACGGACGGCGTCGCCGCCGTACAACTCGGCGGCCGTGGCCAGTACGCGCAGACAGGCGGGCCCGTCCAGGGCGGTGTGGTTGAGCGTCAACAGCAGCACACAGGAGCTGCCCGTCGACGACGGCCGGACCACCTCCAGCCGGACGGGTGGGGAAAGGGACAGCGGCGGAGCCTCGGCCAGCGCTCTGGCCCTGGCCCGCTCCAGAGCACCGGGCCCCGGTGCCGGGAAGCCGACCGGATCCACGTCCGGGATGGCCGTCAGCTCCCATTCGTAGCGCCGTCGGTACCAGGGGCCGGGTGCCTCGCGCACCAGAATCCGCGGGTGCCGGAGCAAGGCCTCGCCGAACGCGGCCCGAAGCCGCTGCGGATCCGGCTGCCGGGGCAGGTGCACCTCTATGTGTACGGTCTCGGGCTCCTCCTCGCGCAGACAGTGCCGGGAGATCTCGTCGACGACCGGGAACGGAATCCGGCCCGGAGCAGGCTCGGGCGGCCGCCCGGGCCGGGCGGGTTGCAGGGCGGTCATCTCGGCGGAGCCTCCCTCGGGTTGAGCGGTGCGCTGCCCGGCGGATCGGCGTGGGGCGGTGCGTTGCCGGGTGGTTCAGCGTGAGGCGGTGCGTTGCCCGGTGGTTCAGCGTGGGGCGCAGGGCCCGGAACGGGGCGCCCGGCAGGGCCGTTTGCCGACCGCACTCGCTGAGGCAGGGGCTGCGGGCCCGGTGCCGCGGAGCCAGGCGTCGCCCGTACCCGCCGGTCCACGGTGACCACGGCCGCGCACAGCGCGATGAGCGCCAGCAGTTGGGCCGTCGGGCTGAACGCGCCCTGACCGGCGGAGACCGGATCGCCCGCCCCGGTCGCGGTCGTGATCCCGGCGCCGGCCATCGCCACCAGTGCGATCGGCACCAGCAGCGCATGCCGCAGGCGGGCAACTACCGCAAGCGCGGGGACGATCAGAGCGAAGGGACCCGCCACGACCGCGACCACGAGAGTCAGTGCGACGCAGCCCAGAACCCATCCGGGCGCCGGTGGGGCCGTCGCCGCGGAGGCCGGAGTTGCGCCCCGGCGGCGTATGAGTGCGAGAGCCGCCAGCAGCGCCAGCGCCACCGCGCCGCCGATCATCCCGACGTCGTAGAGCAGCACGGGTTCGTACTCGAGTTCCACCGTGCCGCCCGCGCCCGCGGGGATCAGCCAGGCCTGCTGCCAGCCGTCGATTCGCAACGGGATGAGCTTCTTGCCGTTCAGCGTGGCTTTCCAGCCGTCGTTGGCGTTCTCGTACATCTGGAGGTACCCGGCCTCGCCCCCGCCGACGGTGACGGACCGCCGGTCGCCGCGCCAGTCGGTTGCGGTCGCCGCACGCTGTTGGCTCACGGCGGACGCCTGGGTCTCGCCGCGGGTCAGTGTGATGTCGGTGAGCGCGAGGGGACCTTCGTCGCCCGCCTCCACCTGGTGCAGCCCGGGGCCCAGCGGCAGGGTGCTGTCCGGTGCCCGGCAGAGCGTGACCTCGACGGGCCGGCGCTCGGTCAGATCGCGCACCGTTCCCGACGCGCTCGTCGCGTGCAGCGTGCCGTCGACGGCGACGGGCGGACCCTCGCCGCACGGCACGGAGAACCTTGAGCGCGAGTCCGGCTGCGGTGTGCGCAGGTCGGCGAGTGCCGGAACGTACACCTCGCTGAGTCCGACCGGCAATTGCATCGGGTTGTCGGCAACGGGGTTGTGGACGGTCAGTGGCGCGGCCCGGCTGATGGTGATGTCGAGCCGGTCCGTGGTGATCGGCTCGAAGCGGGCCAGGCCGTTCTCGTCGACGGCGGCCGTCACGGCGCCGTTCGGGGCGCTGATCAGTATCTGCTCGGGCCGGGTGGAGAGTCCGCCCGCGGCCGCGAGGACGATCTCGTCGATGGTCTTCCGGCCGGGCCAGCGCAGATGAATGACCGGCCGGTCGCCGGCTATCCACGCGGTGGTCAGGTCCTCGTCCACGAGATTGCGCGGGCTGAGGCCGTTTCCGAGCCGGCTGGTCGAGTCGGCGGTCGCCGTGATCCGCCGCCCCTGCCGCGGATCGGCGCCCGTGACGAGCCGGTCCAGCGCCTCGCCCGGCACCGGCAGCGCCTTGGCCGTGATCGCGAAATCTCCGCCCCGGCCGACGCCGAACCGGCGGTGCAGGCCCTCCTCGGCCGAGACTGGCGAGAGGCCGCCCGGGTCGCTGCCGCGATGGAGCGAGAAGACCTCGCCCCGGGCCTCGTTGTCGTGCGCGTCGGTGGGAAGCCGGAGCAGCCGGGTGACCTGGACACCGGGGACCGAGACCTCGCTGAAGCCCGCGCCGCCCAGTCCGGCCTTGGGGGACTGGGCCGCCAGGACGGTGATCTTCAGCCACTTGGCCTGCCCCGCGGGTGCCTTGACCGGCTGCGGGACTCCGTTCGGTGCCAGCGGGCTGTCCTCGAAGCCCTGGTCGGTCTCGACCCGTACGAGTGTGGGGGCGGCCCGCATTCCGTCGCCGGGCAGCGGGGTGAGCTGCAGCGAGGCGGGGATGCCGGTGGGCGAGGAGAAGCCGATTCGGAGCCACTGGCCCGCGGCGTTTCCCGCACTGCCCTCGGCCCACGCGGTCCCCGGGTTCCCGTCCAGGGCGTTCACCGGGTCGTACTGCGGCAGGTGGAACAGCCAGTTGCCGCTGCTGGAGGCGGTCACCGAGGCGGCGCCCCGCAGGACGGCTGTCGTCTGGTGCCCGGTGCCCTTCGTCGGCAGGATCTGCCGCGGTTGCCCGCCCGGGTCCTGCAGGCTCCCGGTGGGGTTCCGTTCGTCCGCGGTGTATGTGTACGAGGTGTTGCTGTTGACCAGTCCGAAGCGGGTGTCGGCGCGGCGCAGCCCGTCCGCGACGTACTGCGCGGCGGGTGTGCCGAGCCCGGGGTGGTTGTCCCCGGTGAGCACGGTGGGCCTGTCCCGCAGGCGCGGATCGGCGGACAGCTGCAGCAGCGCTTCGGGGCCGCCGCTGACCACCGCGGTGTCGGCGACCGCCTGCAGGCCGACCTGTCCTGGCCGCCGGGTGTTGCCGGTGGGCTCGTAGATCTCGACGGCCTGCATCCGCGGGAAGATGCCCTGGACCTGCAACGGTGTGCCGCTGGGGATCCGGCCGCCGGTGAGTACCGGATTGAATCCGGCGACCCGCCGGTACCCGGAGGCTTCCAGGGTGCGCTTCACGGTGATCGGCGGGACGTATCCGATCTGGTCCGGGTCGAGGTCGTTGCGTACGACGACGAAGTAGAGGCCGGCGCGTGACAAGTAGTCGCGCAGGCCGGGCACTTCACTGCCGCTCATGAGGGCCTGCTCCACCGCGTCCATCGCACGGCGCGAGCCGGGCGTCCCGAAGGGCACGAAGTCGCGCTGCGCCCAGCGGGAGTCGCCGAGCACGTCGAAGGGCTGGTCGATGGGAGAGCCCCAGGTGTAGAGGCCGTGGGCGGTGGCGGGGACGACGAGGGCGCGGCTGTCGGGGGAGTTGTTCTCCAGCCAGTGGGCGGCCTGCGTCCACTGGCCGGGCAGCTTCTTGAAGGCGCCGGGCTGCAGGATCGTCCCGTTCACATATGGCCAGGCCAGGCCCGGCAGGACCAGGAGCGCGGCGATGAGGGGGGCGTAACGCCGGGCGGGGAAGGGCCGGGCCCCGCGGCTCTCGCTCGCCGTCGACACCAGGTGCATCAGCCCGAAGGCGAGCGCGAGAGCGAGCCCGGGCTGGAACTTGTAGACGCTCCTGAAGGGCCGCAGCGTTCCGTTCAGCCAGTCGCGGACCGGATCGTGGAAGGGAGCGCCGAGGGAACCGCCGTATCCGGCCAGCGCGATCAGGACGACGGCCAGCACGGTGAGCAACAGCCAGCGGCGCTCGGGCAGATCGCGCCGGGCCAGGCCCGCGAGCCCCAGGGCGGCGGCGAACGCCGAGCCGAGGATCGTGACCGACGCGGTCGCCACGGTCCAGCCGGCGGGCAGCCAGGCCTCGCCGAAGTGGAGGTAGGCGACCCAGTTGCCGGCGCCACGCAGCAGTTCGGTGGCCGACATCGTGCCGGTGGTGGTGTCGGCCTGTTCGACGTAGGGCATGAAGTCGTTGCCGTAGACGCCGAGCAGCAGCAACGGGACCACCCACCAGGCGGTGGCGAGCACCACACCGGAAATCCACCAGGCGATCAGGGCGCGCTTGCGGGGACCTGCCGGGCGGCTGAGCAGATAGAGCCCCACGGGCAGCAGCGCGGCGAGCGTCGATGCCGCGTTGACCCCGCCCATGAACGGGATCAGCAGCGCGGACGTGGCCGCGGCCACCCGTGGGCTGCGGGTGCCGGTGAGCGGCAGCAGCACCCAGGGAAGCAGTGCGCCCGGGAGCGCGGCCGCCGATGTGGAGCCGACGACGATGGTGAAGGTGGGCCACAACGCGTAGCCGACGGCGCCCAGCAGCCGGGTCCGTGCGCTGCCGATGTCCAGGCGCTCGGCAAGCCGCAGGGCGCCCCAGAACGCGGTGGCCACGATCAGCGAGAGCCACAGCCGCTCGGCCAGCCACACCGGAATGCACCCGAGGTCGGTGAGTGCGTAGTACGGGAGGGTCGGGAAGGCGTATCCGGCGTACTGGTTGGAGAGCCCGCCGAATCCGGCGCGGCTCTGCCACAGCTCCCCGAGGTCGCCGATGAACTTCCATGGGTCGGCGACCACCCCGAGCTTGGTCTCGAAGGTCATCCTGCCCGGTGACACGGAGAGGAACGCGACGAAGACCGCGGCCCAGAAGGCCAGCAGCCACGATCTGCGGCGTGGCCCGCCGGCCGGCGGCGGGGGTGGCGGCGCGGTGGGCCGGGGCCGGCCGGGCCGGCTCGGGGGGAGGGTCAACGTCGTCTCAGCCACGGGTGGCTCGCAGTGGGCTGTTCATCGCTGATGCCGTTTCTGTTCGGCGCCGGAGGATGAGGAGGAGGTTCCAGGTGGCGATCTCGCGCAGGCCCGGAACGCGGGTGACAGCCTGCGCGAGGAACGGCCAGTACCGCGAGCGGGCCGTTACGAGGGACACGTCCTCGCGGGCGCGTACCTGACGCAGGGTCGGACCGATGTGGATCGCGAAGAGGTTCTCGCCGAGGGCGTGCTTGGCGGGGCGCCCGGTCCGTCTCAGGTACCGGCGGCGGGCGCGGTCCGCGCCCAGGTAGTGCCAGGGCGCCCATTCGTGACCGCCCCAGGGGGAGAGCCAGTTGGTGAACGAGACGTAGATCAGCCCGCCCGGCCGGGTGACGCGGATCAGTTCGCTGAGGAAGGTCTGCGGGTCGGCGACGTGTTCCAGCACGTTGGAGGAGAAGCAGATGTCGGCGACGCCGTCGGCCAGGGGCAGCAGATAGCCGTCGGCGACCACCGAGCCCGCGGGGACGGTGCCCCGCGCGCCCAGTTCCCGCAGATCGGGCTCGAAGAGGTAGCTGCGTGCTCCACGCCGCCGGAACTCCTCGGTGAAGTGGCCGCGTCCGCCGCCCACGTCCACCACCAGCCGGTCGTGCAGGGGCATCTGCCGCTCGAGCTGCTCGGCCGCGTCATGGGCGAGCAGGGTGTAACACCGCTCCGGGTCGGTCTGCTCGCCCAGGAACGCCCGGAAGAGAGCGAGGGACCTGCGGATGGAGGGGTCCTTCACAGCCGAATCACCTCCACTGCAGCGTGGCCTCCGTGTCCGCCGCCCGGACGGCCTCCGAGGCAGCCGCCCGGAACTGCCGGACCGTGGCGCCCCAGCGAAAGTGCGCGGCCCGCTGCCCGGCCGCCCGGCCGAGCGCCTCGCGCCGCTCGGGGCTGAGCGCCAGCGCGCACCAGGCCGCGGCGAACGAGCTCTCGCCGCGGGCCAGTACGCCGGTGACGCCGTCGTCGATCGAGTCTCTGAGTCCGGGCACGTCGAAGCCGATGGCGGGCGTGTACCGGGCCGCGGCCTCGGTCACCACCAGCCCCCAGCCCTCGACGAGCGAGGGGTGCAGCAGCACCCAGGCCGCGCACAGCAGCCGGTGTTTCTCCGCCTCCGAGACCCGCCCGGTGAAGGTGACGCCGGGCCCGGCGAGGGCTTCCAGCCCGGCCCGTTCCGGCCCGTCACCGACGATGACCAGCCGACCGCCGGTGACCGGTCTGACCCTCTCCCACAGACGCAGCAGCAGCTCGATCCGCTTGTACTCGACGAGGCGCCCCACGGCGAGGAACAGCGGCTCGGCAGATGTGGGAGCGAGCGGGCCCGGCTCCTCGACACCGTTGTGGACGAGCCGGATCCGCTCGCGCGGGACGCCGAGGCACTCGAGCGCGTCGGCCGTGGAAGGTGAGACGGCGACCAGCAGGTTGCCGCTGTGGGCACGGGTCAGTGCCCAGCGCTCGAGCCTTTTGCCCAGCCGGGCGGCGGGGCCGGGGAAACGCTCGGTCCAGATGTCGGTGTGGACATGGTTGACCAGGCAGAGTGTCGGTCCGCGGTGCCACAGCGGGGCGAGGTACGGCATGCCGTTGCACACCTCGACGAGCAGGTCGCAGCCACCGACCTGCCGTTCGAAGGCGCGGCGTGCGCGCAGGAAGTGTCCGGCGTCCCCGCCGGCCGAGACCACGCGGTAGTCGCGCAGGGCGGCGGGACCGCCGCACAGGAGCGTGACCTGGTGTCCATGAGTGGTGAGCCCGTCGGCGATGCGGTCGATGAGCAGTTCGGAGCCGCCGGCGGCCGGGTTGCCGAGGTCGCGGCGGGCGAGGAAGACAATCCGGCGGGGATGCGGGGGAGGGCCGGAAGGAGGGTCGTGCTGGGGGGACTTCGGCAGGTGGTGGGGGAGTGGCGCGCGCAAGGTGGGGGGTACGTGCTGGGGCATTCGAGCTCCAACTCGCCTCGGAGTGCGGGATGTCGGGGGATGGCGGTTGTGCGCGAGCGGTCTGCGGCGGGGTGGGTTGGTAGTGTCCGTCCCGCTGTTCGATGCCGCTACTCACGGTGGTGACAAATTTGGCCTGCTTTGAAGCTGACGCTCCATCACATTGTGCGCATTACGAGGGATTTGGGCGTTCCCTACCGCGCACGACGAGTACGAGACCCACGGCCGCCAGCACGAGTCCGGCCGCTCCCGCACCGATCGGCGCGGTGACACCCAGCGCCCGCAGTTGGCCGCTGTCCGACTTCGCGAGCGCCACCGTCTCGCGCTGAGTGTCCGCGGTGAACTCCAGCCCCGCGCTGTCCAGCAGGACCACCTTCGCCTCATCGGCACCGGGAGCGCGCAGCGTCTTGCGGGGTGCGATCCTCGCGTTCATGATGCGGCCGGTCCGCCGGTCGACGACGAGCTCGATGCCCTTGTTGGCGTACCACTCCTCGGCATGCACCTGGCTCTGCTTGGGCAGGCCGAGCAGCCGGCCCGGTATCTGGCGGGTGCCGGTCCGGGTGTCCTTCACGGATCCGGTGAACCGGTAACCCTCGTAGCCCGCGACCTTCTTGGTGCCCTTGAACTCCAACCGGACAGTGGCTCCGAGCGTGTTGTCCCACCAGAGGTAACCGCGCTTTTGCACGTTGAAGGGGAACTTGAGATAGGCCTCGCCCTGAAACTGCGGCGTCTCCCCGCAGCAGTGCACCGGAGCGTTGGTCCGGCGGTCGGTCACCCAGCGCTCCAGCGTCCACTGGTAGGACCTGCGCGGGTCGCGCAAGGCCAGCGTGTCCGGCGTGTCGATGGCCGTGGACACATCCCACACCGCCCGCCCGCTGCGCTCGCTCGCGGCTACATCGCCCAGCACGCGCCGGGTGATGGTGATCGGTTTGTCCCTGACGGGTCTGAGGTTCTTCGTGTCGAAATATTCGCCGGTGCCGGTTAACACCGTGGTGACATCGACATCGGTCGGGGTGCGTTCGGCGCGCGGTTCCACGTACCGGGCGAGCAGCCCAGCCAGTACGAGCAGAAAGACGCCGACACCCAACAGGACCAGCGACAACGGCGAAGCGGTACGACGCATTCGGGCACTCCCTGGGAGCGAGGACGGGTTCAGGTTGGTGCGCGTCTGTACGGCCCGGGACCGTATGCGTCCTCTTGACGGAGTGTCAATGACACTCGCAGACTGAGCAATCGCCGAGCCGGAGCCGTGGGGCGGGGTGCCTTCCGACCGAAAGGCTCGCTGAACCATGCACAGACTGATCGCCGCCGTGCTGACCACCATGGCCGCCGCCGCCCTCGCCGTGGGGGCAGCCTTCGGCATCGTTGCCGCCCTGAACGCCACACCCGAGCAGCCCAACGTGCCTCTCGTCTCCTTCGAGACGGGGCGGCCGACAGCATCCCCGCAGCCGTAGCCGACCAGCAGCGAGGGAGGAACCCATGCCCGTGCGCACGGCGTGGCGGGACGTACCCCGCCTGCGGGCACGCAGATTCGCATCGCTGGCCATGGCCGAGGTGCCCGCACTCGCCCAGGTCATCCTGGTCGAGATCCGCAAGGAGTTCCCCGGCCTGCCGCTCGTCGTCGACGACTCGGGCGAGCCCATGGCGCTGATCGGCATCCGCCGGGCGCTGGAGGACTTCGTGGAGCACCTCGTGGTGGAGGATGACCGGCCGCACGGGCCTCAGCTCGAGGTCTTCCAGGAGTTCGGCCGCGGCGAAGTGATGCAGGGCCGCAGCCTGGACTCGCTCCAGGCCATCTACCGGCTCGGCGTGCGGCTTGCCTGGCGTCGCCTCGCCGAGATCGGTCAGCAGGTCGAGATCCCGCCGCCCGCCATGTACGAGCTGGTGGAGTCGGGATTCGAATTTCTCGACGGGCTCGTCGCACAGTCCGTACGCGGCTACGTCGAAGCCGCCGCCCGCCAGGCCGGCGAACGGCTGCGGCTGCAGCGGCGGTTGATCAGCCTGATGCTCAGCGAGCACCGCACGGACCCCACCGACGCCCTCGCCGAACATGCCGAGCGCATCGGCTGGCCGCTGCCCGAACAGGTCGCGGTCGCGGTACTGCTGCGACCGGCACCGGAGTCCGTCGCACCCGCCGTCGGCCAGGACGTGCTGCTGGACATGGAGTACGAGCAGCCGCGCATGGTCGTCCCCGAGCCGTACGCAGCCGGCCGGCCGGAACTCCTGGGGCGCGCGATGACGGGCTGGTCCGGCGCGATGGGACCGCCGGTGCCGCTCGCCGAGGCCGCCAAGTCGCTGCACTGGGCCGGTGCCGCCGTACGCCTGATGGAACGCGGGCTGCTCCCGACCGGTCAGGTCCTGCAGTGCACGGAGCACACCGAGGCACTGGTCCTGCTGCCGCCCGAGGAGCTGATCGAGGATCTGGCCCGTCGCTGCCTGGCGCCGCTCGACCAGTGCGCCCCCGCGCACAGCCGGCGACTCGTCGAGACGCTGCTCGCCTGGCTGGAGACGCGTGGTGGCGCCCCTGAGGTCGCGGCACGACTCGGCGTCCATCCGCAGACCGTGCGCTACCGATTACGTCAGATCCGCGAACTGCTGGGCGAGGAGGTGGACGATCCGGACCGGCGCTTCAAGCTGGAGCTGGTGTTACGGGCCCGCCGCCTGCGCGATGCGGGGGTGGCCCGTTACGGGTGAACCTGCGTGGCGGTGGAGGGTGACGCGGAGCGGGAGTGCTGCGCCGGCCGCTCGGGACCGCTCTCATTGCTGCGGAAAGGACGGAGCCGCCGGGGCCGGTCCCAGGGTCGTCGTGCCGGGAGCTGCCCGGTGGCCCAGTCCCGTGCGGTACGCGTCGAGGGCGGCCTCGGTCCGGCCGCTGCGGCGCAGCAGGTCGCCCAGCAGACGGCACAGGTCGGCGAGGTCACCGCTGGCCCCGCTGCGCTCCAGCAGGGCCAGCGCCAGGACGTAGTGCTCCTCGGCGGCCTCCACCTCTCCCCGCTCCTCGGCGATCAGCCCGAGCAGCCGGTGCGCGCCGCCCGCGTGCACCGCGCCGTGCCGGTCGCCGAGTTCCAGTAGCGCCGAGAGCAGTTCGGCCGCCTCGTCGTGCCGCCCGAGCCGCCGCAGCACATCGGCCAGCTCCACCTCCACCTGGGCGGTGTAGAGCACGGCGCGCTTGGCGGCCAGCATGTCCCGGGCGGTGCGCAACTCCTTCTCCGCAAGCGTGAGGTCGCCGTTCTGTGCCTGGACGTAACCGCGCATCCAGTGGCAGTGCGCGAGATCGGTCCGCAGCCTCAGCTGCCGGTAGATCGTCTGCGCCTTGGCGAGTGAGGCGTCGGCGTCGGCCGTGCGCCCTTCGGCGAGGAACGTACGCGCCACCTGCCGGTGCATGCTCGCCACCAGCGCCGGGTCGTTGACCTGCGGCGCCAGGGCCAGGGCGAGTTCGGCGGCGTGCGCCGCGCGGGCGTGGGCGCCCATGTCGATGTACGGGCCGATGACGGCGGCGTACAGCAGTACCAGCGCCTCGGGGTCGGCCAGGCCGCTCGCGCCGAGTTCGTCGATGGTGGACTCGAGGAGATAGCAGGCGTAGCGCAGCTCTCCGGCCAGGAGGTGCGCGATGGCGCGGCCCCGGATCGCGCGGGCGCGGCGGGGCAGTGGTTCACCGGCCAGTAGCCGCTCCGCCGCCTCGAAGTGACGTCCGGCATTGGCCAGTTCGCCGGTCTCCAGAGCGCAGTCGCCGAGTCCGAGCAGCGCCTCGGCCTGCTCGGGAGTGAGGTCGAGGTGTTCCGCGTCGGTGAGGAGCCGGCGGTAGCTGACGGCAGCCTCGTCGGCGGCGCCGGTGGCGAGCTGCTGCTGGGCGTCGGTGAGGGCGAGCCGCAGCTCGGTGGCCAGATGGGCGGGGCGTCCGGTGGACAGCTCCTCGAACGACGTGCCGAGCCGCTCCGCGAGGAAGCGCAGCGCGGTCTCGGAGGGCCGGACCTTGCCGGACTCCAGTGTCGAGACGTACGCGGGCGTGTACGAAGGCTCGGCCAACTGCCGCTGTGTCAGCCCGCGTTGGTTACGCAGTTGCTGCACCCGGCGACCGATTTCGGCCGGTTCATCCATGGGACCCCCAGGTTCTTGAACTCCCCAGTATTCAGGGGCGTCAGGGATTGCGCACGTCCTGTTCCACCCCCTAGTTTAAGCCTCCAGTTCATCGCACTTACTCGCTCACTTAACTTTCGTATCTTCGCATCAGGGGGAGGACTTCATGCGTTCAGCACGGCGCAGAGTTATCGCGGCGGTCGGCGTGGCCGCTGCGCTCGCGGCCGCACTGGCCACCGCACCCGGCAGCGCGGCCGCGGATCCGGCACCACCCAGCGGGGCCGGGGTCGAGGTCGAGATACCCGGCCCGGAACACGGCACAGCCGCCGGATCCGGCCATACGCACGTACCGCAGAAGGGCCGGGACCGGACACCCTCCCGGCTCTCGGCGGCCGAGGAGGACGCCGACGGCGAGGTCACCAAGCTGATAGACAACGGCTCCACCGCCGACCGGCTGGACATCGTCGTCGTCGGGGACGGCTACACCGCCGCCGAGCTGGACCAGTTCCACATCGACGCCAAGGAGAAATGGGCCGAGGTGGCGGCCGTCGAGCCGTACACGACCTACCAGAACCTCTTCAACGTCTGGACGGTCGACGCGGTGTCGAACCAGTCCGGCGTCTCCGGCGACCCCGGGAAGGACGTCGTCCGGGACACCGCCCTGGGCTCGTATTTCTGGTGCGACGACACCGAGCGGCTGCTGTGCATCGACCAGGCCAAGGTCGACGGGTACGTGGCGAAGGCGCCGGAGGCCGACTTGGTGCTCGTGCTCGCCAACAGTGCCAAGTACGGCGGTGCGGGTTACAACGAGCCGAGCGCGACCCTCGGCTACGAGGGCATCTCGACCGCCTCGGCGGGCAACGACAAGTCCGGCCAGGTCGCCATCCACGAGACGGGCCACTCGTTGGGCAAGCTCGCCGATGAGTACTTCTACCCCGGCTACCCGGGCTACGAGCAGTACACGGGCGCCGAGCCGGACACTTCCAATATCTCCACGCTGGCCGCCGGGGACATGTCCGGGCAGCGCGCCAAGTGGTACCGCTGGCTCGGCGAGGAGTCGCCGGACGGCGGCACGGTCGGCACGTACGAAGGCGGGGGCTACTACGTCAAGGGGCTGAACCGGCCCACCGACAGTTCCCTGATGCGTGTCCTCGGCAAGCCCTTCAACCTGCCCGGTGTCGAGGCGATGATCGCCGGCTTCTACCGCCATGCGAAGATCGTCACCCCCGTCACCCCCACGGAACGCTCCCTCCGGCTGCGCGACACCGCGAAGGCCGCCGTACCCCGGCTGACCGGCGTGGACGGGCGTCAGCTCAGGATCCGCTGGTATCTGGACGGCAGGGAGTTGAAGCGCTTCGCGGGCCGTACCCAGGTGCGGGTGTCGGACCTGGCGCTGCGGCTGATCGATCAGCGCCCGCACACGTTGTCGGTCACCGCGCAGGACCGTACGCCCTCGGTGCGGGACCCGAAGATCGCCGCGACGCTGAAGTCCTCCACGAGCTGGAAGATCCGGCTCTGACACCACCCGCAGGATCCGGAGACCGCACCGCCCAAAGGTGCGGTTTCCGCTGTTGCGCGGGCCCGGTAGCAGGCGGATTCTGGACGTGATGAAAGCGGGCCGGTGGGGCGCCATGAGCGCAGGGAAGGCGGCTGGGAACGGCGATTTCCGTGGCCCCCTGGACGTGACCAGGGCGGCCACGATTGTGCTGGACAGCCGCGGCACCGTCATTGGCTGGAGTCCCGCTGCACAGCGCCTGCTCGGCTACCGGCCGCACGAGATCATCGGGCAGCCGCTGAGCACATTTCTGAAGCCCGCGACCGCGACCGAGTCCGCGACCGCGCCCGCACCCGTCGATCGTTCGGCCCTGCCGATCGTCTCGCCGTTGGAGGAGGGTGACGAATGCGTCGCCGTCCACCGGAACGGCCACCGCCTGCTGCTCGTCACCGCGGTCTGTCCGCTGTCCGACGAGGGAGTGGCCGAACGTGTCCTCGTGGCGGCGGAGCGCGAAGGGCTCATCGAGTGGGAGTCCCAGCTGGCCATGCTGCACGGTCTGGCCACCCAGTCGCCCGTCGGCCTCGCGATCCATGACACTGAGCTCCACCTGACCTGGTGCAACGCGGCATACGAAGAGGAGATCGGGCTTCCGTTCGCCGCGTTCCGCGGCAAGCGGGGCGATGAGCTGTACCCCGAGGGCAGATTCGTGACGCCCGGGTATCCGGAGACACTCGATGCGGTCATCCGGCACGTACTGGAGACCGGCGAGCCGTTCCTCGACCTGCACTTCCGCGGACAGCAGCCCAGCGACCCGGGGCCGGATCACCTGTGGTCCTGCTCCTATTACCGGCTGCAGGATTCCGACGGCTATGTCTTCGGCGTGTGCGAGGACGCCTTCGACATCACCGAGCGCTACCAGGCCCAGCAGCAGCTGAACCTGCTCGTCGAGGCGGGCCGTCAGGTCGGCACCACGTTGGACGTCGTCATCACGACGGAGGAGCTGGCCGGGGTGGCGGTCCCCGAGTTCGCCGACGCTGTCGAGGTCGACATCGCCGCCGCGGTACTGGAAGGGGAGCTGCCGGACGCCGCCGGCGTGGCGGGGACGCAACTGATCCGCACCGCCTCCCGCTCGGCGCCTGCCGACGGCACCGCCTCGACCCCTGCCGACGGCACACCGGCGGCCGTGGAGCAGCTGGTTCGTCCGCCGGGCCCGGTGACGTACCCGACCGGCTCGCCCCAGCTCCGCAGCCTCGCCTCGGGCGGGCTCGTCCTGGACGAAAACACCCTGGTCGTGCCGTTGCGAGCCGGTGGCAACGCCCTGGGGCTCGTCACTTTCGTACGCCGCAGCGGGCCCGGCATCTTCGACAGCGGTGCCGTCGCCCTGGCGGACGAGCTGGTCACCAGGGCAGCAGTGTGCATCGACAACGCCCGCCGCTTCACCCGCGAACGCGCCGCGGCCCTCGCCCTCCAGCGCCAGCTGCTCCCACAGCACCTGCCGCCGAACTCGGCGGTCGATCTGGCCCATCGCTACCTACCCACCGACGACCTGACCGGTGTGGGCGGAGACTGGTTCGACGCCATCCCGCTGTCCGGAACGCGCGTCGGACTGGTGGTCGGCGACGTGGTCGGCCACGGGCTGCATGCCGCGGCCACCATGGGCCGGTTGCGTACCACCGTACGGGCGCTCGCCCCCTTGGACATACCTCCCGACGATCTTCTCAAGCGGCTCGACGACCTGGTGGGGCAGTCCGCTCAGGACTCGGCGGACGTCCGTGACACATCCGCCGACAGCGACGACGTGGCCACCGGAGCGACCTGCCTCTACGTGGTCTACGACCCGGTGTCGCGGCGCTGCACCATGGCCCGCGCGGGCCACCTGCCGCCCGCGGTCGTCCACCCCGACGGCCGTGTCACCTTCCCGGATCTGCCGGCCGGCCCGCCACTGGGGCTGGGCGGGCTGCCGTTCGAGTCCATCGAGATGGAACTGCCGGTGGGCAGCCTGGTGGTGCTCTTCACGGACGGTCTGGTGGAGTCGCGCGACCGGGACATCGACGAGGGGATGGAAATCCTGGGGAGGGTCCTCGCCGACAACCACGGGTCCCTGGAGGACCTGTGCGATCGAGTCGTCTCGGAACTGCTGCCGGCCGGCACGACCACCGATGACACGGCACTGCTGCTGGTGCGCACCCGTGAGCTCGACGCCCACCGGGTCGCCGCCTGGGACCTGCCGGCCGAACCGGTCTCGGTCGGCCGTGCCCGGGAGCTGGTCGCCGACCGGCTGCGCGACTGGGGGCTCGAGGAACTGGTGTTCTCCACCGAGCTGATCGTCAGCGAGTTGGTCACCAACGCCGTCAGGTATGCCGAAGGCCCGCTGTACCTGCGGCTCATTCACGACCGCACGCTCGTGTGCGAGGTCGCGGACACCGGCCACACATCCCCGCACCTGCGCCACAGCGCGGACGACGACGAAGGCGGGCGAGGTCTGTTCATCGTGGCCCAGCTCGTCCAGCGATGGGGGACGCGCTACAGCCGCTCGGGCAAGACCATCTGGACGGAACAGGCGCTGCCCGGGCCGGACGACCGAACGGCCATGCTCGCCTGAGCCGGGCAGGAGTGCGCGGTCGCTCCCAGGCGTGCCTGCCCGCGGGTATCGGAGCACCCTGGAGTTATGGTCCGAGCCAACGAGGAGGTCGAAGCGCTGCTCCAGGAGTACGCCGACCTCATCGCGATCAGCGGCGGGGACGCCTTCAAGGCACGTGCCTACGAGAAGGCCGCCCGTGCCATCGGCGGCTACCACGCGGACGTCTCGAAGCTCGATGCCAAGGGCCTGCGGGAGATCCCCAACGTCGGCAAGTCGATCGCCGACAAGATCGTCGAATACCTGAGCTCCGGCCAGATCTCCACCATCGAGGAGACGAGGACGTCGATCCCCGCGGGCGTCCGCGAGCTGATCGCGATCCCCACACTCGGGCCCAAGAAGGCGATGGTCCTCTACGAAGAGCTGAACATCTCCTCCGTCGACCAGTTGCTGGACGCCATCCACGAGGAGCGGTTGCGCGACCTGAAGGGCTTCGGTGAGAAGACCGAGGAGAACATACTCCACGGCATCTCCCTGATGCAGAAGGCCGGCGACGGCCGGATCCTGATCGGCGCCGCCATGGACGTCGCCGAGCAGATCGTCGCCGAGCTGTCCGGGATCCCCGGATGTGAACGGTGCACCTACGCGGGCTCGCTGCGCCGCATGAGGGAGACGATCGGGGACATCGACATCCTGGTGGCGGCGGAAGAGTCGGCGCCGTTCATGGCGGCGCTCGGCGGCTTTTCGCACACGGCCGAGGTCGTCGCGCACGGGGAGAAGAAGACGTCCATCCGTACCACCAAGGGCCTCCAGGTGGATCTACGGGTCCTGCCACCCGTTTCCTGGGGAGCAGGACTGCAGTACTTCACCGGTTCCAAGGCGCACAACATCCGCACCCGCGAGATGGCGGTGCGCAGCAAGCTCAAGCTGTCCGAGTACGGGCTCTTCGACGCCGAGAGCGGGAGGACGATCGCCTCGGAGACGGAGGAGGAGATCTACGCCCGGCTCGGCCTGCCGTGGATCCCGCCGCCCCTGCGAGAGGACCGGGGCGAGATCGCGGCCGCACTGCGCGGCGAACTCCCCGCCATCCTGGCCGACGGTGACATCAAAGGTGACCTGCACACCCACACCGACCTCACCGACGGCCTCGCCTCCTTGGAGGACATGGTCGCGGCCGCTGCCGCCCGCGGCTATGCGTACTACGCCATCACCGACCACGCGCCGAACCTGTACATGCAGCGTATGACGGACGAGAAGATCCTCGCGCAGCGTGAGCGCGTACGGGAACTCGACCGGAGCCACCGCGGGATGCGGCTGTTGCACGGCACGGAACTCAACATCGGCCCGGAGGGCGACGTCGACTGGCCCGACGACTTCCTGAAGGGCTTCGACCTGTGCGTGGCCTCCGTGCACTCACACTTCAACCAGAGCCGGCAGGCCCTGACCCGCCGCATGGTGCGCGCCTGCGAGAACCCGTACGTTGCCGTCATCGGCCATCCGACCACCCGGCTGATCGGCAAGCGGCCCGGCATCGACGCCGACTTCGACGCGGTCTTCGAAGCATGCGCACGAACGGGGACCGCCCTGGAGATCAACGCGCATCCGGAGCGCCTGGACCTGAGCGACGAAGACATCCTGCGGGCGAAACGGTACGGCGTGAAGTTCGCGGTGAACTCCGACGCGCACTCCATCACGCATCTGCCCTATATGCGTTACGGGGTTGGCACGGCCCAGCGTGGATGGCTGACGAAGGACGAGGTCATCAACACCTGGCCGCTGACGAAGCTGCGCCGATTCCTGCGCAAAGGACGCGCTCGGGCGTAGGAATCATGAGTGCCGCGGGTGAACTGGCCGTGGGGCACCGAGCGTGGGCAGGTCCGCCGGACGGCGGCGGTGCCACGCCTCGTAAGCTGACCCGCTATGAACACCAGGGGGGCCGACAGACGGCTCATCGACGGCCGTTTCGAGCTGCTGGACAGGCTCGGCAGTGGCGGCATGGGTACCGTGTGGCGGGCTCGCGACATTGTGCTGCACCGTGAAGTGGCGCTGAAGGAGGTGCGCCCCGCGGATCCGGCGATGCAGGATGCGGACCCCGCCCGCGCGCGCATGCTGAGCGAACGCGTACTCCGCGAGGCCCGGGCGCTCGCGCGCCTCGCCCACCCGCAAGTGGTCACCATCCACCACATCGTGGAAAGCGCCGACAGCCCCTATCCGTGGATCGTCATGGAGCTGGTCCGCGGGCATTCCCTGCACGACCGGCTCGGCCAGGGCCCGTTGGCCGTCCCCGAGGCGCTGACGGTCGGCCGGGGTGTGCTGGCCGCCCTCCGGGCCGCCCACGCCGAGGGCATCCAGCACCGGGATGTGAAGCCCGCCAACGTCCTGCTCCGACCGGACGGCAGCCCCGTCCTGACGGACTTCGGCATCGCTGCGTTGCGCGAGTCCACCAGCCTGACGGCTACGGGCGACCTCATCGGCTCGCCCGAGTACATCGCCCCCGAGCGCATCCGCGGCGAGGAGGGCAACCCGGCCTCCGACCTGTGGTCCCTCGGCATGCTCCTCTACGTCGCACTGGAGGGGGGACATCCCCTGCGGCGCGCCACGAGCATGTCGACGCTGGTCGCGGTCCTCGACGACCCGATTCCCGCGCCGGTGCGGTCCGGAGCGCTCACCCCCGTACTGAACGCCCTGCTTGTACGAGATGTGGCAGCGCGTCCCGACGCGGCGCAGGTGGAGCGGATGCTCGCCGAAGCCGGCAGCGATGCCCTCCGCCGGCCGCCTGCGCCACCGGCCGTGGCGCCGTCCGTACCGCAGGCCACAGCGCCGGTGCAGCCGGTGCAGTCCGGTCCGTACGGCTCCTACGGCCCGCCTCCCTCGGACATCGGCCGGCCCGGCTTCGGCCCTCCGCTGCCCGTCGGCACCGTTCCCGATGCGCTTGGCCGGCCGCCGCGGAAACCGTGGAGGAGGACGGCGGTCGCGGTGAGCGCCGCCGCTGCGATCACCGCGGTGTCGGTGATCGTGCTGAACGTCATTCCTGACCAGCATGGTTCGGCGGGGGCGAAGGCGAAGCCGAAGGCCACGTCCACATCCACCAGCGGTGCCAGGGGCGGCGCGACCGGCACCCCGCAGCCGGACAAGGTCTCGCTGCCGCCGTCCAAGGAGACCAAGAACCTGCTCACACCTGCCGGGGTGCGGGACGCGATCAAGGCGTTGAAAGCCAAGACGCGGACCACGAAGTTCTTCGAGTTCACCGTGTACAAGGACTATGCGATCGCCGAAGTTCCGGTCCAGGGCAGCCGGAAGAAGTACGACCGCTACGTTTTCCGCAACGGCTACGCTGCGAGCGAGGGCCCGGGTGGCACGGTCTTCGACTCCGATTCGGGTCCGATCGATGTCAGCAAGGTCAATTGGGACACTCTTCCCGCGCTCATCAAGAAGGCCGACCAGGAACTCGGTATCTCCCGTCCGACGATGCGTTACGTCATCGTTCGCGGCCCGGTTTTCGAGGCGGTGCCGACAGTGAACGTGTATCTCATTGATGAATACAGCTCGTCGGGGTATCTCGCCGCGGACTTCAGCGGTTCGGTGCTGAACAAGGTGGCCGCCGAGAACTGACCGCCGGCCGACTTCCTGATGGGGCCGCAGGCTGCGGTCCACGTGCACCCGTCCTCGAGCCCGCTGTCGATCACAGCCGGCGCGAGCCCGATGGCGGCCGCAGCCGGTGCGGAAGCGGCGGGTCTGGACGTTGTCGACGTGCGGCAGGAAGCGCTCCGGATGGAGTTCCACGACATCGCGGCGGTGGTCCACTTCCTCCGCAAGGTGATCTGGACAGTCCCGGGCTTTACGGTCGATGCCTACCGCGACCGTCTGGCCGAGCTCCATGTCTTCATGGAGCGCCACGGACCGTTCGTGGCCTACTCGCAGCGCTTTCTCATCGAGGCCCGGAAGACCGGCTAGCCACGGAGGACCCGTCCGTACGGCGCAGCACGCCCGGTACTCAGGCACCTGATTGCCGCAGCCCGTATCCGGCCCCGGCGCGTCGCCGCGATTGATTCCGTGCGCCGGGGGTTACCCATGTACCGCGAACCGGCACAAACGGGACGCATGGGAACAGGATCGTCGGGAGAGTGGTGCATGCCCCTTCGAAGGCGCAAGGCACGGTTGAAGGCAAGGGCCGAGGATGCGGCCGTCCGCGGGTTCACGGCGGTGGACGGCCGGCTGCCCGTCGCCGAGCTGGCCAGGCAGTTGCTGCGCAAGGCCTTCCCCGACCATTGGTCCTTCCTGCTCGGTGAAGTGGCCCTGTACTCCTTCGTGGTGCTCATCCTGACCGGCATCTATCTCACGCTCTTCTTCGACCCGAGCATGGTGGAGACCGTGTACACCGGCCCCTATGAACCACTGGTGGGCCAGCGGATGACGCAGGCCTACACCACCACCCTCACCATCAGCTTCGCCGTGCGCGGAGGCCTGCTGATCCGTCAGATCCACCACTGGGCGGCGCTGGTCTTCCTCGCCGCCATCGCCGTCCATATGCTGCGGATCCTGTTCACCGGTGCTTTCCGCAAGCCGCGGGAGGGCAACTGGATCGTGGGCGTATCGCTGTTTCTCCTCGCGCTCCTGGAAGGCTTCGCGGGCTACTCCCTGCCCGACGATCTGTTGTCCGGAACCGGTCTCAGGACAGCGGCCACGATCGTGGGGTCCATCCCGCTCGTCGGTACGAACCTGGAGATGGCGATCTTCGGCGGACAGTTCCCGGGCATGGTCATCATCCCCCGCCTGTACATCGTCCACGTCCTGCTCGTTCCCGGCCTCCTCGTGGCCCTGATCGCCGCTCACCTCTTCCTGATCGTGTATCTCAAACACACTCACTGGGCCGCTCAGGGCAAGACCAACAAGAACGCCGTCGGCCAGCCGATGTTCCCTCAGTTCACCGCGAAGACCACCGGGTTCTTCCTCATCGTCTTCGGCGTCCTGACACTTATGGGCGGGCTCGCGCAGATCAACCCCGTGTGGAACTACGGCCCCTACCGCGGCGACCAGGTCTCCGGTGACGCACAGCCGGACTGGTACGTCGGTTTCCTGGAGGGCGCGATGCGGCTGATGCCGCCCTGGGAGACCAACATCGCGGGACACACGATCATGTGGAATGTCTTCATTCCCGCGGTGGCGCTGCCCGGCGTCGTGTTCACGATCCTGTTTCTCTACCCCTTCTTCGAGAAGTGGGTGACGGGCGACCGCAGCGAACACCATCTGTGCGACCGGCCACGCAACCGTCCGGCCCGCACGGGACTCGGCGTGGCGGCCGTCGTTTTCTACGCCGTGCTGCTGGCGGCGGGGGGCAACGACGTCCTGGCCTTCTCCTTCCGTGTGTCCGTCAACACCATGACCTGGATCCTCCGGATCTCACTCGTTCTCGCTCCGCTGCTTGCCTTCGCCGTGACCAAGCGCCTCTGTCTCGCTCTTCAGGTGCGTGACCGACGACTGCTGACCGAGGGGGAGGAGAGCGGTCAGGTGACTCAGTCGCCTTACGGCGAACTCGGGGAGAGCCATCGCGACCTCGATCCGGCCGCCCGCTACCGCCTCTTGATGCGAGAGGTCCCCAAGCCCCTGGAACTGCCCGAAGTGGGCCCACTCCCGCGTCGGCGGCGCCTGAGGGCCGCGCTGAGCAGCTGGTATTACGGCGACCGCGTCGATCTGCCTGCCACGGACGAGCAGCGGTCCGTCATCGCCGAGCGAACGGCGCCACCGGAGCCGGTCGGCGACCGTCAGGAGTGAGACCCTGGCTTTCCCGTACCGGGCGGAACCCTCCATCCCGGCCAGGCGAACTGGAACACCATTCCGCACACTCCCGCCAGCGCCATACCCAACCCGATCAGAAAGAGCCACAGTCCGAAGACCGTTCCGAGTGCGAGTACGGCCGCACCGGCCGCGATCTGCACCGGCCAGGCGCTGTGCGGAGGAAAGAAGTCCACCAGCCCAGCCCGTTCGCGTACGTCTCCCTCCTTGCGGTCCTCGGGGCGGAGACCTTTGCGGCGGTAGTTCATGGCGAAGACGAAGGCAACGAGCGACGCCATGAGGAAGGCGACGGTGAGCGCCGCCGTGCCGGCCGGATCCTTGGACCATACGGCGTAGAGAACATCGGTCAGCAGAAAGAACGCCGCGACCCCGGCGAAGAGGATGGCCTCGGTCTTCATGCGCTCGCGTCCCCCAGGGTGTCCGTAGCCGGTGGGGTGCCACCCCGGTCGATGGATGGTTTCTCCGTCACGGCGGGGTGGTTCAGGTCGAATACCGGGGAGTCGGATCGTACGCGCGGCAGAGCCCGGAAATTGTGACGCGGTGGCGGGCAGGAAGTCGCCCACTCCAGCGACCGGCCAAAGCCCCAGGGGTCATCCACCTCGACCCTGGGCGCGTACCGATGGGTGCGCCACACGTTGTACAGGAACGGCAGCGTGGACAGGCCCAGCAGAAACGAGCCGATGGAGGAGATGGTGTTGAGGAGGGTGAAGCCGTCGGCCGCCAGGTAGTCGGCATAGCGTCGCGGCATTCCGCTCTCTCCCAGCCAGTGCTGGACCAGGAAGGTGGTCTGGAAGCCGGTGAACAGGGTCCAGAAGTGGATCTTCCCGAGCCGCTCGTCGAGCATGCGCCCCGTCCATTTGGGCCACCAGAAGTAGAACCCGGCGAACATCGCGAAGACCACCGTGCCGAAGAGCACGTAGTGGAGGTGGGCCACGATGAAGTACGAGTCGGTGAGGTGGAAGTCCAACGGGGGTGAGGCGATCAGCACTCCGCTGAGGCCGCCGAGCAGGAAAGTGACGAGGAATCCCATCGACCAGAGCATCGGCGTCTCGAACGAGAGGCTGCCCTTCCACATGGTGCCGATCCAGTTGAAGAACTTGACCCCCGTGGGCACGGCGATGATGAACGACATGGCCGCGAAGAACGGCAGCAGCACGGCTCCCGTGGCGAACATGTGATGGGCCCACACGACCGCCGAGAGCATGGTGATGGCGATCGTGGCACCGACCATGCCGACGTATCCGAACATGGGTTTTCGGCTGAACACGGGGATGATCTCGCTCACCACACCGAAGAACGGCAACGCGACGATATAGACCTCCGGGTGGCCGAAGAACCAGAACATGTGCTGCCACAGCAACGCCCCGCCGTTGGCCGAGTCGAAGACAAGGGCCCCGAACTTCCGGTCGGCCTCGAGAACGAGCAGTGTGGCGGTGAGCACCGGGAAGGCCAGCAACGCCAGGATGGACGTGAAGAGCACGTTCCAGGTGAAGATCGGCATGCGGAACATCGTCATCCCGGGCGCGCGCAGACAGACGATGGTCGCGACGAAATTGACGGCTCCCAGTGTCGTACTGAGCCCGGAGAGCACCAGGCCCATGGTCCACAGGTCACCGCCGGGGCCCGGCGAGAACACGGCACTGTTCAGCGGGGCATAGGCGAACCAGCCGAAGGCTGCCGCGCCGCCCGGGACGACGAATCCGGACACGACGATCAGCCCGCCGAAGAGAAAGAGCCAGTAGGTCAGCGCGTTGAGGCGGGGGAAAGCGACGTCGGGTGAGCCGATCTGCAGCGGCATGACTGCGTTCGCGAACCCGGCGAACATCGGCGTGGCGAACAACAGCATCATGATCGTGCCGTGCACGGTGAACAGCTGGTTGTACTGCGCGGCGCTGACGATCTGCAGGCCGGGGCGGGCCAGCTCCGCCCGCATCAGCATGGCCAGCAGCCCGGCCAGCAGAAAGAATCCGAACGCGGTGACCATGTAGAGGTTGCCGATGACCTTGTGATCCGTGGTCGTCAGCCAGCCCATGAGCCGGACGCCCGCACTGATCCTTCGGTTGGTGACTGGCTCTGCCGACGTGGCTTCCTGCTGGTCCTGCGACATCGATTCCCCGTCCGCCCTGGTACGGCAACTTCCGGCTTCGGCATCGATGGTGGAGCCTCGGATCACGGATGGCGTGTACGACTGGCGGAGGAAGCCCCGAATTTCGTCAGTTCACCGGCTCGGATGAGACATTTCGCGATATACCGGCAGTCATCCAGATCCGTGCCGGAGATATCCGATTCGTGGCCGGAACGTGATGCTCAAGTTTTCCTCAGATGTAATGACGCCGAGCGGATTGTGTCCTTACTGTCCTCCCATTCGAGGAGGCGCCGTGGAGTTCTCCGGCACCCCCGCGCAGCGAGCGCACCGAGGGCTGCCTGTTGAAGATCTTGTACAACTGACACGCGACGCCCCCTGGCGATGCCCTTGGCTCCCCATGCCGCCGAATCTGTTGAATCTGCTGAACCAAAGGACGTCCCACCATGAAGCCGCACAAGTCCGCCACGGCCGCGGCGATCGCTGTTCTTGCGATCGCCCTCACTGCAACCGCCTGTGGTGGCACGTCCGACAACGCCGATGGCAAGCCCACCGGCGGTGTGGACGGCGTGGCTCGGCCGTCACTGCCCACGTACAAGGTCGCCACCAACGTCAAGATCGACTCCCCGACCCTGCGGAAGGCCCAGAAGGCCGGCAAGCTCGTCATCGGCGCCAAGAACGACCAGCCGTTCCTCGGCTTCGAGGAGGGGGGCGGCAAGCGGTCCGGCTTCGACATCGAGATCGCGAAGATGATCGCCGCCGACCTCGGCTTCTCGCCCGACATGATCGAGTTCAAGACGGTCGACACCAGCGTCCGCGAGAGCACCATCGCCCGGGGCGAGGTCGACCTGTACGTCGGCACGTACACGATGAACGACGAGCGCAAGAAGAAGGTCGGGTTCGCCGGTCCGTACTTCATCGCGGGCGCCGACCTCCTGGTCCGCAAGGGCGAAAGGACGATCGGGGGGCCGTACTCGCTGCAGGGCAAGACGGTCTGCTCGGTCAAGGGCTCGACCGCGCTCCGGGAGATCCAGAAGCCCGACTACAACACCAAGACCGTCGCGACGGCCAAGTACACGGAGTGCGTACAGAAACTGCTCGACGAGAAGGTCGATGCCGTCACCACCGACGACGCCATCCTCATGGGATACGCCGCCCAGCGCCCGGGGAAGCTGAAGGTCGTCGGCCAGCGGTTCACCGAGGAGCCCTACGGCATCGGCATGAACAGGGATGACAAGGCCCTGCGTGAGGCGGTGGCGGACGCCATCGAGGCGCACGACGTGAACGGCGACTACCGGGCGGCATTCAACGCGACGCTCGGTCTGTCCGGTTCCAAGTACTGGGGACCGCCGATGGTCGAGCGCTACTGACACGACGCACGCGCCGCGCCCCCAACAGGGAACTCCGGCTGCGGTGCCCTCGCGCCAACCCCCGTTGCACAACCGCGTGTTGGGAAGATCGGCGATCGGCCCACCCGGTCGTGGATCGGGGGTAATCTCACCCCGACGGAGCTGGGCAGCCCGCACGTATGCGGGAGAGGCGGAGAGCGCGCTGTGGTGAGTGACAATCGGTCCGAGGCAGCCTCGATACCCTTCGATGTGCCGACCTCGGCACGAGCCTACGGCTGGATGCTGGGTGGCAAGGACAACTACGACATCGACCGGAGCTTCCTCCTGTCCACGTTGCCGAGCTTCCCCGAGTGCGTGGACATCGCCCGGCAGAACCGCCAGTTCCTCTTCCGCGCGGTGCGCTACCTGACGCAGGAGGCGGGAATCCGTCAGATCCTCGACATGGGCTGCGGACTGCCGACCGACAACAATGTCCACCAGGTCGCCCAGCGCTTCGCCCCGGACGCCCGCGTCGTCTATGTCGACATCGACCCGATCGTGCTCGCACACGGCCGGGCGCTGCTGGCCGACGACGAGTCCACCACCGTCATCACGGCTGACATGCGCGACCAGCAGTCCGTGCTCGACCACCCCGAAGTGCGTCGACTGATCGATTTCCGCGAGCCGGTCGCGGTGCTGTTCCTGTCGGTGGTCCACCACCTTCTGGACGCCGACGATCCCCGCCGGATCCTGCGCACTGTTATCGACCGAGCGGCACCGGGCAGCTACCTGGGCCTTTCCCAGGTCGTCGCCGACGATCCGGCCAGGGGCGCCGAGATGTCCACGCACATCTCGGGCAGTGGTATCCCCTGGCAGACCCGCACCCCGGCCGAGTTCGACGCCTTTCTCGACGGGCTGGAGCCGGTGGAGCCCGGCCTGGTCAATCTGGCTGCCTGGCGCCCGGACCCCGACCAGCCACCACTCGCCCCGGTGCAGCAGCCCCTGGCCCCGTACCTGGGCGCCACCGAGAACAACAAGAGCATCTACGAGTACGGCGGGGTACTGCGCAAGCCCTGACGGTGCGGCAGTCCGTCGGCCTGTCGATGTGGGCGGCGCAGCGTCCGGGCCGGGCCGGGGGAGCGCCGGGCCCGGCTATCGATGTGTGGTGACCTCGCCGTTCTTGCGCTCCGTGGTGGGTTCTCCGCGGCGGACGGAACCGGGTGCGCGCGGGGTGGGGTGGTCCGCTCGCGCGGCGGAGGTCAGCTGCCAGGGGACGCTGATGACCATGACGCCCGGGGTGAAGAGCAGGCGGCTCTTGAGCCACAGGGCGGACTGGTTGTGCAGCAGGGTTTCCCACCAGTGGCCGACGACGTACTCGGGGATGAAGACCGCGACCACGTCCCTCGGGCTGTCGCGCCTGATGGAGCGTACGTACTCGACGACCGACCGGGTGATCTCGCGGTAGGGCGAGTCGAGGACCTTGAGCGATACCTCGATGCCGTAGGCCCCCCACTGCCGTTGCAGCTCGAGTGCCGCGTCGCGGTCGACCGCGACGGTGAGAGCTTCCAGGTGGTCCGGTCGGAAGGCGCGGGCGTAGGCCAGGGCGCGCAGGGTCGGTTTGTGGATGGTGGACACGAGCACGATGGCCAGCACCCGGGAGGGCCGGACCATTTCGCCGCGTGGGTCGGTGACCGCGAGTTCGGCGGCGACGGAGTCGTAGTGGCGGCGGATGCCGCGCATCATCACGAACAGCACGATCGCGGCGAGTACGGCCAGCCAGGCGCCCTGGGTGAATTTGGTGGCCAGCACGATGATCAGGACCAGGCAGGTGATGACCGCGCCGGTGGCGTTGATGACCCTGGCGATCTGGTGGCGGCGGCGCAGCGCCGGGTTGGTCTCGGTGCGCAGTTCGCGGTTCCAGTGCCGGACCATGCCGGTCTGGGAGAGGGTGAAGGAGGTGAACACGCCCAGGATGTAGAGGTGGATGAGGCTGGTGACGTTGGCTTTGTACGCCCAGAGCAGCAGGCCGGCCACGATGGCGAGGGCGAGGATGCCGTTGGAGAAGGCGAGCCGGTCGCCGCGGTTGTGGAGCTGGCGTGGCAGGTAGCGGTGCTGGGCGAGGATCGAGGCGAGCAGCGGGAAGCCGTTGAAGGCGGTGTTCGCGGCCAGGATGAGCACCAGGGCGGTGGCGGCCTGGATGAAGTAGAAGCCGACGCTGTTCTCGCCGCCGAAGACGGAGGCGGCGAGTTGGGCGATGACGGTGCGCTGCGTGTAGTTGGCGCAGTCGGTCAGGCCGGTCAGTCTGCAGGCGTCGTCGGTGATGTGCACCTTGGCGATGATTGCGAGTGTGGTGACGCCGACGAACATGGTGATGGCGGTGATGCCCATTGCGGCCATGGTGGTGGCGGCGTTCTGGGACTTGGGCTTGCGGAAGGCGGGCACGCCGTTGGAGATCGCCTCCACACCGGTCAGGGCGGTACAGCCGCTGGAGAACGCGCGCAGGACCAGCATCACCAGGGCGAGACCCGCCAGGTTCGCGTCCCCGGGCTGCGGCGTGATCCCGTACGCGGCGGACTCGGCCACCGGCGCGTCCCCCATCAGATAGCGGAACAGGCCGGTGCCGACCATGATCAGCACGCCGCCGATGAACAGATAGGTGGGGGCGGCGAACGCCTGGCCGGACTCGCGCACACCGCGCAGGTTCATCGCGGTCAGGACGGCGACGAAGATGAGCGCCATCAGCACGCGGTAGTCGACCAGGGCGGGCACCGCCGAGATGATGTTGTCCACGCCGGAGGCGACCGAGACGGCCACGGTCATCACGTAGTCGACCAGCAGCGAGGCGGCGACGACCAGGCCGGCCGAGGGGCCCAGGTTGGTCGAGGCGACCTCGTACGAGCCGCCGCCGCTCGGATAGGCGTGCACCACCTGGCGGTAGGACAGCACCACCACGGTCATCAGGGTGACGACCGCGCCCGCGATATACGGCGTGAAGTGCAGATAGGCCAGGCCGCCCAACGTGAGCACCAGCAGGATCTCCTGGGTGGCATAAGCCACCGAGGACAGCGGGTCGGAAGCGAAGATCGGCAGGGCGAGCCGCTTGGGCAGCAGCGTCTCGCCCAGCTCCTCGCTACGCTTGGCACGGCCGATAACCAGCCGCTTGAGTATCCCGGTCACATTGAGCACGGCGCGAGCGTAAGCCGCCCCACCAGCCCAAAAGCACCCTCACCGGGGCCGGAGGGGCATCAAGAACTCGTTAGGATTCCACGAGAGTTCGTACATATGGCGTAATCGCGCCATATCCCTACGCCGGACGGCCCGAGTGCAGGCTCTCCAGTCGCCGTTGCAGCACCTGAAGCGCCCCGCGCTGCCGACCCGGAACGCTGCGCCGCAGCCTGACGAGCAGTGGTGCCAGCGTCCGCGCCCGCTCGGGATCCCGGATCTGCTCCCACTGGTGATGGGCGCGGTCGACGGCGCCCTCGACGTCGGGATCGTCGGACGACTGCTGACGGGCCAGCCGGGCATCGGCGGCAGCCATCCACAACTCGCAGCTGAGTCGCGGATCGCGGGCCAGCCGGGCGAGATCGGCCCGCACTTCCAGCCAGTGAATGGCCTGCACGGAGCCGGGCCCGTGGACCCGCAACTCCTGCTGCTCCCAGGCAGCCGCCGCGGCGGCGGCCTCGGCATGCCGCCCGGCCTGCGCGGCGGCGAGAATCGCGGGGTGGGGGTCGTCGACCGGGGGAGTGGCTTGCACGGCGGTATCGAACTGCGGCGGGGCGGCCGCGCTTTGCCGGGCCGCGGGCGCGGCTTGTGCTGCGCGAGCCTGGGCATGTGCAGGGGCCTGCGCGGGGGTGGGCGTCACCTGCCCCGCCATCGCCGGCGCGACCCGCGCCGCCGATGGCGCGTCGATCGCCAGTAGCAGCGACTCCTCCGTGCCCGCCCGTGCCGACGCCTGTTCGTGCAGTGTCGCCAGGGCCGGCCGCGCGCCGCTGCGCCAGATTGTCGCGTATGCCTTCAGATAGTCGGGAATCGCCGCGTCCCGCCGTTGCGTGACGGGGACGACACGCCCGTAGACCCGGACGCCGGGACCGAGTGCAAGCCCCTTCGATGCGACGTACCGCCATGCCTCGGCATCGGCCGCCAGATCGACGACCACCGTCGTCGTGCCGGGACGCCGGATCGCCGCTTCGGCGGCGACCCAGTGCCAGGGAAGCGCCGTATAGCGCATGGTCGCCGGCGTGGTCCGGGCGAGTGCGAGGTGCAACAGACGCTGTTTGCGGTCCAGTTGGAGCTGACCCGCGATGTACAGGAACAGCGGTCCCTCCGCCGCCGCGGCCGCCCGGATGCGGGTGAGGACGGTCTGCGGATCGAGAGGATCGGCGAGTTCGACCACCGTCGCCGCCGGTGTGCCGGTCAGCGCGCTTGGCGGGACCGCGGCGAGCGCGGGCAGCACGGAACTCGCGTCGACGAGACGCCCCTTGCCGACCGGCGCGGCCGCAATCAGCAGCGCGGTTCCCGGCGCCGCTGAGTCCCCTCCGGTGATCACCACACCCAGCACCGTAGCCGACTCCAGTGACTGCCCCTGCCTGAAGGCCACTTCACGCGTGTGCCGCCGAGTCGAACTCGACGCGGCCGCCGCTGATTGTGGTGATGAGCCTTGCCGGGCGGTGCGGACGCTGCTATTCCATTCGGTTAGGAAAGTTTCCTTTCAGTTCATTGTCCGTAGTTGGTCGTCCACCGTCCCCAGTCCTCCCAGCCAATGGAGATCCCATGAGACGGGCTCAGTTCTGGTTACGCTCGCTCGGCGGCGTCGGCACAGCCGTCACCGCTCTGCTCCTCGGCCTCATCGCCGCACCACCGGCCCCGGCCGCCGCCGTCACCCACGAGGCCGAGAACGCGGTCATCTCGCAAGGTGTCGTGGAGTCCAACCACACGGGCTTCACCGGCACCGGCTTCGTCAACTACAACAACACCACCGGCAGTTATGTCGAGTGGACGGTCGACGCAGCCCAGGCCGGCACCGCGTCGCTGACCATCCGCTACGCCAACGGCACCACCGTCAACCGGCCGATGGACATCACCGTCAACGGCGCCGTCACCGCCCCGGCCCGCGCCTTCCCCGGCACCGGCGCCTGGACCTCCTGGGCGACGACCACCGTCACCGCCGGTCTCAAGGCCGGTGCCAACACCATCCGGGCCACCGCCACCACCGCCAACGGCGGTCCCAACGTGGACCATCTCGCCATCGACGCGGGCGGGCCGGGACCCGGCCCCGGCGGCAAGACCCCCGTCGAGATCAACGGACAGCTGGAGGTCTGCGGCACCAAGCTCTGCAACCAGTACGGCAAGCCCGTCCAGCTGCGCGGCATGAGCACCCACGGTCTGCAGTGGTACAGCCAGTGCGTGACCTCCGGCTCGCTCGACGCCCTGGCCACCGACTGGAACGCCGACGTACTGCGCATCTCCATGTACATCCAGGAGGGCGGCTACGAGACCAACCCGCGCAAGTTCACGGACCTGGTCCACTCGATCATCGAGCAGGCCACCGCGCGCGGTATGTACGCCATCGTCGACTGGCACATGCTCAGCCCCGGCGACCCGAACCACAACCTCTCCCGCGCCAAGACCTTCTTCACCGAGATCGCGCAGCGGCACACCAACAAGAACAACCTGCTGTACGAGATCGCCAATGAGCCCAGTGGCGTGAGCTGGTCGAAGATCAAGAGTTACGCCGAGCAGCTGATCCCGGTGATCCGGCAGAACGACCCGGACACCCCGATCCTCGTCGGCACCCGCGCCTGGTCCTCGCTCGGTGTCTCCGAGGACGCGGACGAGACCGAGATCGTGAACAACCCGGTCAAGGCGACCAACATCATGTACACCTTCCACTTCTATGCGGCCTCGCACGGCACCGAGTACCTGAGCACCCTCTCCCGAGCCGCCGACAAACTCCCCATGTTCGTCACGGAGTTCGGGACCCAGACCGCATCCGGAGACGGAGGCAACAACTTCAGCAGGTCCCAGCAGTATCTCGATCTGATGGCGAGCAAGAAGATCAGCTGGTCCAACTGGAACTACTCCGACGACGAACGCTCCGGCGCCGTCTTCAAGGGCGGCACCTGCGACAGGAACGGCCCCTGGACCGGCACCGGGCCGCTCAAGCCCGCCGGTGTCTGGGTCCGCGACCGGACCAGGACCCCGGACGACTTCCCGACCGGCTGACCCTGCCCTGCCGATGCCCTGCCGATGCCCTGCCGATGCACGGCCGATGCACGGCCGATGCACGGCTGATCCTGCCCGGTTCCTCGCCCGGATTCGTTCGTTGCCGGGCTCCGTACGCTCCCCGTCCGCCCATGTGATCCCATGGGCGGACGGGGACGTACAGAACAGGAGCAGCAGTGACCAGCTACCGCCAGCCGGGAATCGTTCTCACCGACCGGCGCTTCACCGTCCCGCTCGACCACGCCGTCCCGGCGGGGGAGCAGATCGAGCTGTACGGCCGCGAGATCGTCGCGAGCGAACGGGCCGGCGCCGATCTGCCCTGGCTGGTCTATCTGGAGGGCGGACCCGGCTTCGGCGCCCGCCGTTTCCACGGCAAGCAGGCCTGGCTGGGACGCGCCGTTCAGGAGTACCGCGTACTCCTCCTCGACCAGCGCGGCACCGGTCGCTCGACCCCGCAGAACCGCCAGACCCTGCCCCAGCGGGGCGGAGCACAGGCACAGTCCGAGCACCTCGCCCACTTCCGGGCCGACAGCATCGTGCGCGACTGCGAGACCATCAGGCCCCAGCTCACCGGCGGCGCGCCCTGGACCGTACTGGGTCAGAGCTTCGGCGGATTCTGCGCCACCCACTATCTCTCGACCGCCCCCGAAGGCCTGCGCACGGTGATCATCACCGGCGGTCTGCCCGCCCTCGGCGGCCACGCGGACGACGTCTACCGGGCCGCGTACCCGCGTATGCAGCGCAAGGTCGAGGCGCACTACGACCGCTACCCGCAGGATGTGCGACGGGCGCGCCGCATCGCCGCGCACCTCGCCGAGCACAAGACCGTGCTGCCCGGCGACTACACACTCACCACCGAAGCCTTCCAGTCCCTCGGCATCCTGCTCGGCGGCGGGGACGGCAGCCACCAGCTGCACTATCTTCTCGAGAACGCCTTCGTACGCACGGGGGGAGGGCATGAACTCTCCGATGCCTTCCAGGAGTCCGTGCGCGCCACGCTCTCGTACGCGGCACATCCGTTGTATGCCGTGCTGCACGAGGCGATCTACGCCCAGGGCGCCGAGCCGACCGCGTGGGCAGCCGAGCGGGTCCGGGCCGAGTTCCCGCAGTTCGACGCCGCCGCCGCGCTGAACGGTGACGAGCCGCTGCTGTTCACCGGCGAGACCGTCCACCCCTGGCACTTCGACGTGGACCCCGCCCTGCGCCCGCTGCAAGAGGCCGCCGACATCCTCGCCGCCCGCAGCGACTGGACTCCGCTGTACGACCCCGCGCGGCTCGCCGCCAACGGGGTGCCCGTCGCCGCCGCCGTCTACCACGACGACATGTATGTCGACACGCAGCACTCGCTGGACACCGCGCGGGCCATCCGCGGACTGCGCACCTGGATCACCGACGAGTACGAGCACGACGGGGTGCGCGCGGGCGGTCCGCGGGTGCTCGACCGGCTGCTCTCCCTCGCCCGCGGGGAGGCCTGACACTCAGTCACCGCTCTATCCTGCGCAGATGACCGAGCAGCTTCAGCCCATGCCCGACGACTGGCAGCGCGCGCTTGCCGTCGTCGCCCACCCCGACGACCTCGAGTACGGCTGCGCGGCGGCAGTCGCAGGATGGACCGACGACGGCCGGGAGGTCTCGTACCTCCTCGCCACCCGCGGTGAGGCGGGCATCGACACCATCGAACCGGCCACCTGCGCCGCGCTGCGCGAGCAGGAGCAGCGGGCGAGCGCGGCGGTCGTCGGCGTGTCGACGGTGGAGTTCCTCGACCACAAGGACGGCGTGGTCGAGTACGGCACCGGGCTGCGCCGGGACATCGCCGCCGCGATCCGCCGGTACCGCCCCGAGCTGGTGATCACGCTCAACCACCGTGACACCTGGGGCGGTACCGCCTGGAACACCCCGGACCACCGGGCCGTCGGCCGCGCGACGCTGGACGCGGCCGCGGACGCCGGAAACCGCTGGATCTTTCCCGAGCTCATCTCCGAGCAGGGTCTTCAGCCGTGGAACGGGGTGCGCTGGGTGGCGGTTGCGGGCTCCACCACGCCCACCCACGCGGTCGACGCGACGGCAGGCCTCGAGCGTTCCATCAGCTCGCTGCTGGAGCACCGCAGCTATATCGAGGCGCTGACGGACCAGGACCCGGAGAAGTACTGCCGGACCTTCCTCACCGGATACGCCCAGGGCGCCGCCGAGCGCTTCGGCGGCCGGCCCGCCGTCACCTTCGAGCTGTTCGGCCGCTGACCGACGGGACGGCGGCCAGCGGTCCGATGGATCGTCGTCATCGGCTGAGCGCGGCGGCCGCCCTGTCCAGATCAGCCATGACGAGTTCGTTGTTGATGGTCGCCCCGGCCCGGTAGCCGGCGCTTGCGGCATTGACCACCTGCTCGGCCGGGCCGACCGCATTGCCCGCCGCCCACACCCCGGGCACGCTGGTCCGCCCGGTCGCGTCGACCGAGACGTACGGGCCGAAGGGCGTCTCGTTCGTCTCGGCGCCGAGCGCGGTCAGCAGCCCGTCCCGGGGAGTGAAGCGCGGCGCCACGAAGAGCACGGACCGCTCGATGATCCGGCCGTCGGCCATCCGGACGCCCGTCAGGCGGTCCGCCTCGACCGCCAGCCCGGCCACCTCCCCGGTCACGACCACAATGTTCGCCGCGGCCAGCCGCCGCCCGTCCTCGTCCGACAGGGTCTGAACGGTGTGCAGGAAGAGCGTGACGTCGCTGGACCAGTGCGACAAGAGCAGTGCCTGGTGCGCGCCCGCGACCGGCGAAGCGATCACCCCGAACGGGCGGCCCCGGACCTCCCAGCCGTCGCAGTACGGGCAGTGCAGCACATCCCGGCCCCAGCGCTCGGCGACCCCCGCGATGTCCGGCAGCTCGTCGACGAGCCCGGTCGTCACGACCAGCCGCCGCGCATGGACCGTGCGTCCGCCCGCGAGCCGCACATGGAATCCGTCCGCGCCGTCCGGGACCGCGCCCGACACCCGGTCCTCGGCCAACTCCACTCCGTACGAAGCGACTTCGCGCCGTCCGACCTCCAGGAACGTGGCCGGGCTCATGCCGTCACGGGACAGATAGCCGTGCATGTGCGCGGTCGGGGCGTTGCGGGGCTCGCCCGCGTCGACCACCAGGGTCCGCCGCCTGGAGCGGCCGAGGATCAGGGCGGCGCTGAGCCCCGCCGTACCGCCGCCGACCACCACTACGTCGTATGCGTTCTTGTCCATGCCCGGACTCTCGCCCCGGCCTCGCGTGATTGACAAACTTCCTTGCCGTTTCTGCAATGGAGGTATGGATGAGGACGCACGGCTCGATGCCGTACTGAACGAGGTGGGACCGCGGCTGCGCAGGATCAGACGGGAGCGCGGGGCCACGCTCGGCCAGCTCTCGGAGGTGACCGGGATCTCCGTGAGCACCCTGTCCCGGCTGGAGTCGGGCGGCCGGAAGCCCAGTCTTGAGCTGCTGCTGCCCATCGCCCGGGCCCATCAGGTGCCGCTCGACGAGCTGGTCGGCGCGCCGCCCGTCGGTGATCCGCGGGTGCGGGCGAAGCCGATCGTCCGCCACGGCAGGACGATGCTGCCGCTCACCCGCCAGCCGGGCGGCCTCCAGGCGTACAAAGTGGTGGAGCAGCCCGGCGGCGGCGAGCTCGAGCAGCGGACGCACGAGGGGTACGAATGGCTGTATGTGCTGTCCGGTCGGCTGCGGCTGCTGCTCGGCGATCACGACGTGGTGCTGGGTGCGGGGGAGGCCGCGGAGTTCGACACGCGTGTCCCGCACGGGTTCGGCCCCGCGGGCGAGGAGCCGGTGGAATTCCTGAGCCTGTTCGGCCCGCAGGGCGAGCGGATGCATGTGCGGGCGAGACCCAAGCGCGGCTGAGAGGGGTCTTCCCGATGAGCAAGCGACCGCTTAGTATGCGTCGCAGCGTGGTACTGCCTACGGTTTGTGGAGGCCCTGAAATGCAGGCATGGCGAGTGCACCAGAACGGCGAGCCGGGCGAGGTGATGCGGCTCGAAGAGGTGGACCGGCCCACGCCCGGCGAGGGTCAGCTGCTGCTGAAGGTCCGAGCCGCGAACATCAACTTCCCCGACGCGTTGCTCTGCCGCGGCCAGTACCAGGTGCGACCGCCGCTGCCGTTCACGCCGGGCGTGGAGATCTGCGGCGAGACCGAGGACGGCCGCCGGGTGATCACCAACCCCGCGCTGCCGAACGGCGGACTCGCCGACTATGTCGTCGCTGACGCCGCAGCGGTGCTGCCCGCGCCCGAGGCCCTCGACGACGCCGAGGCGGCCGCCCTGCACATCGGCTACCAGACGGGCTGGTTCGGGCTGCACCGTCGCGCGCACCTCCAGGCGGGCGAGACGCTGCTCGTGCACGCTGCGGCGGGCGGCGTCGGCAGCGCGGCCGTCCAGCTCGGCAAGGCGGCCGGCGCACGCGTCATCGGCGTCGTCGGCGGCGCGGACAAGGCGCGCACCGCACGGGAGCTCGGCTGCGACGTCGTCATCGACCGCCGCGAGGACGACATCGTCGCCGCGGTCAAGGCGGCCACCGGCGGCCGCGGCGCGGACGTCGTCTACGACCCGGTCGGCGGCGACGCCTACGCCAAGTCCGTGAAGTGCATCGCCTTCGAGGGCCGGATCGTGATCGTCGGCTTCGCCAGCGGCACCATCCCCAGCCCTGGCCTCAACCACGCCCTGGTGAAGAACTACTCGATCGTCGGCCTCCACTGGGGGCTGTACAACCAGATGGATCCGGCGGCGATCCTCGGCTGCCACGAAGAGCTGACCAGACTCGCCACCGAGGGCGCCATCAAGCCGCTGATCAGTGGACGCGTCGCCATGAAGGACGCGGCCGACGCCGTCCAGCGGGTCGCCGACGGCACCACCACAGGCCGCCTGGTCGTCATTCCGGAAGGAGAGAGCCGATGACGGACGCCGCCGAACTGCGCAGCCGTACCGAGGAGTTGCTGGCCGCGCACCCCCCGGCCGACACGGACCGTACCGACTTCCTCAAGGCACGCTTCGATGCCGGGCTCGCCTGGGTGCACTACCCGAAGGGACTCGGCGGCCTCGACGTCCCGCGCTCCTTGCAGGCCGTCGTCGACGCCGAGCTGACGGCCGCGGGCGCGCCCGACAACGACCCGGGCCGCATCGGTATCGGCCTCGGCATGGCCGCGCCGACGATCCTCAAGTACGGCTCCGAAGAGGTGAAGCAGCGCTTCCTGCGGCCGCTGTGGGTCGGCGAGGAGGTGTGGTGCCAGCTGTTCAGCGAACCGGGCGCGGGCTCGGACCTCGCCGCGCTCGGCACCCGCGCCGTCAGGGACGGCGACGACTGGGTCATCAACGGGCAGAAGGTGTGGACGTCCAGCGCCCATGTGGCCCGCTGGGCGATCCTCATCGCCCGCACCGACCCTGATCTGCCCAAGCACCGCGGCATCACGTACTTCATCTGCGACATGACCGACCCCGGCGTCGAGGTGCGGCCGCTGCGCCAGATCACCGGCGAGGCGGAGTTCAACGAGGTCTTCCTCACCGATGTGCGCATCCCCGACGCACACCGGCTCGGCGACATCGGCGAGGGCTGGAAGGTCGCCCAGACCACCTTGATGAACGAGCGTGTCTCCATCGGCGGCAGCCGGCTGCCGCGCGAGGGCGGCATGATCGGCCCGATCTCGGCGACCTGGCGCGAACGCCCCGAGGTGCGCACCCACGACCTGCACCAGCGGCTGCTGACGCTGTGGGTGGAGGCGGAGGTCTCGCGCCTCGCCGGGGAACGGCTGCGCCAGCAGCTCGCCGCGGGCCAGCCCGGACCCGAGGGCAGCGGCATGAAGCTCGCCTTCGCCCGCCTCAACCAGGAGATCAGCGGTCTGGAGGTGGAACTGCTGGGCGAGGAAGGCCTGTTGTACAGCGACTGGACCATGAGCCGCCCCGAATTCGTCGACTTCACCGGGCGGGACGCCGGCTACCGCTATCTGCGCTCCAAGGGCAATTCGATCGAGGGCGGTACGAGCGAAGTGCTGCTGAACATCGTCGCGGAACGCGTACTCGGACTGCCCTCCGAGCCGCGCAACGACAAGGACGTCGCCTGGAAGGATCTCGCGCGATGACTGACCTGCTGTACTCCGAGGCCGAGGACGACCTGCGCGCCGCCGTACGCTCCCTGCTCACCGACCGCAGCGATACGACGTCCGTGCTCGTGCGCGCCGAGGACGGCGCGCCGTACGACGCCGAGCTGTGGAAGGCGCTCGCCTCCGACATGGGCGCTGCCGGTCTGCTCGTACCCGAGAAGCTCGGCGGCCAGGGTGCGAGCCACCGCGAGGCCGCGGTGGTACTGGAGGAACTGGGCCGCGCGGTCGCCCCCGCGCCTTACCTCACCAGCTCGGTGATCGCGACGGAGACGCTGCTGGGTCTCGACACCGAGACGCCGGAGGTCGCCGAGCTGCTGACCGCGCTTGCGACCGGTCGCAGGACCGCCGTGCTCGCTGTGCCACTGTCCACGTCGCCGCACGGCCCGCTTCCGGTTGACGCATCCACCATCACGGGGGTGGCGGACGCTGCCGCTGCCGATGTGCTGCTGGTGCTGAAGTCGGACGGGCTGTACGCGGTCGAGAAGACAAGCGTCACTGTGGATGCACAGACCCCACTCGATCTGACCCGCCCGCTCGCCGCCGTCACCCTCGGCGACCGGGCGGCCGCCACCCGCCTGGCAGATGCGGGGGCCGCCGAGCGGGCCGTACGCCGCGGACTGCTCACCGGTGCCGGGCTCCTCGCCTCCGAGCAGCTCGGACTCGCCGAGTGGTGCCTGGAGGAGACCGTCCGTCACACCCGCGGGCGCCACCAGTTCAACCGGCCGATCGGCTCCTTCCAGGCGCTGAAGCACCGTATGGCGCAGCTGTGGCTGGAGGTCGTCTCGGCCCGCGCCGCGGCCCGCAACGCGGCGGACGCCCTGGCCACGGACAGCCCGGAGGCCGCTCTCGCGGTGGCCGTCGCGCAGGCGTACACCTCCCGGGTCGCCGTGCACGCTGCCGAGGAGTGCGTCCAACTGCACGCCGGCATCGGCATGACCTGGGAACACCCCGCGCATCTGTACCTCAAGCGCGCCAAGTCGGACGAGATCGCGCTCGGCACGCCCGGCCGCCACAAGGAGGCCCTGGCCGAACTGGTCGACCTGCAGGCTCCCTAGCCGCGCTCGCCGGCTCACCGGCCGCCGCACCGAGAACCGGCGCGGCGGCCGTTGTATGTCATGCACGCTGACGGTCCGTCACGACTGAGCCGCAAGTGACGGATGGCCGAACTCTTCGCGCTGCTCTGCCCATTGGGCTGCCCGGGACGGATACTCACCGATGTCCCTCCCGACCCGCAGAGCCCGGAGGCACCATCGTGCTGACCACCCGTCGCAGAGCCGTCACCACCATCGCCGCCGCACTGGCCGGCAGTGTCGCCGTGCCCGCCTACGCGCAGGCCGCCGAGAAGAACGGCGGGCGCAGCGGCCCACGGCCGCTGCGCCGGGCCCACGCCCACAACGACTATCTGCATGAACGGCCCCTGCACGACGCCCTGTCGCACGGCTTCACCAGCGTGGAGGCCGACATCTTCCTCGTCGACGGGGAACTGCTCGTCGCCCATGAACCGGCGGACCTCGACCCGGCCCGCACCCTGCGCTCGCTCTACCTCGACCCGCTGCTCGGCCGAGTGAGGGCCAACCACGGCTCCGTCTACCGTGGTTACCACCGACCGGTCCAGCTGCTGATCGACATCAAGACGGACGGCATCGCCGCGTATCTCGAACTCGACCGCCAGCTGCGGCACTACCGGCGGATGCTGAGCAGCTACGCGTACGGGCATGTCTGCCTCGGCGCCGTCACCCCGGTCATCTCCGGCGACCGCGCCGCCCGCGTGCCCATGGAGGCGCAGAGGGTGAGGTACGCGTTCTACGACGGCCGCCTCGAAGACCTCGGCAGTGCCGCCCCCGCCTCGTTCATCCCGTTGATCTCCAGCAACTGGACGCAGAGCTTCAGCTGGCTCGGTACCGGCCAATTCCCCGCCGCCGAGCGGGAGAAGCTGCATGCGATCGTCGACGAGGCCCACGGCAACGGTCAGCGTGTCCGCTTCTGGGCCACCCCTGACGTGGCCGGTCCCGACCGCGACGCCCTGTGGGGCGAGTTGCTCGCCGCCCGCGTCGACCACATCAACACGGATGATCTCGCCGGCCTCGAGCGCTTCCTCCGCTCCCGCGGCCATTAGCCAGGCCCGGGCAGAGAGCACCCGTACGGCGGACACGCCAGTCGGCCGTACGGGGCCTCGGCTGCGCCAGACTGACCGCCGAATGCCGCAATCCCGGCGCGGCGGAGGAGGTTGGCGATGGCCATTTCGATCTCGGTGGTGCTCCTGCTCACGGTTCTCGCAGTGATCTTTCTGCGGAACGGTGGGCTGAAGCTCTCCCACGCGGTGGTCTGCGCCCTGCTCGGGTTCTATCTCGCGAGCACGAGCATGGCGCCGACCATCCAGGAAGGAATTGCTGCCACCGCCAACGTGGTCGGCAGCCTCAGGCCGTGACGTCTGCGGGCAGCTCGAAATAGCTGCCGCAGTCGTCGTCCACGTGCACCACATGTCTGCCGACGCGGACGATCTGAGCCGTCCCCACCCGCCAGGATCCGCAGGCACCTTCGCAGTCCGCCAGCGGCGCCCACACTTCGCGGAACGTACTTCCGTCCGCGTTCACACCCGTCTCGACCATCCCGGCGCCCGAGGGCTCGAGTCTTCCCACGTCCTCGCCGGGCTCCCCGACGTCATGGTGGAAACGGACCTCGCCGCCTTCGTACGCCGTGACGCCGGCGAAACCGCGGCTGTCCGCGTAGTAGGCGTCGATCTGAAGCCAGACCACGTGCTCGTTCTCCAGCAGTGGTCCGCCGTTCCGGCTGATTCCGGCGCGCAGCCAAGCGCCGCGGGTGGGGGCGTTCACGCCCACCAGCATGTCAGGCATGCTCGACGCCTTCGGACCGAGGCTGATCAGCCGTCGACCACATGGGACCGGATCAGGAATCGCACGCCCTCCGGCGCCTCCAGCGAGAAGCCGCTGCCCCGGCCCTCGACGACATCGACGACGAGCCGGGTGTGGCTCCACAGCTCGTACTGGCTCCTGGACATCCAGAACGAGACCGCCTCGTCGACGCCCTCCACCCACAGGCTCTCGAGCAGGACGTCGGACTGGCCCGTACGGAACTCCCCGTCCGGGTAGCACATGGGCGCGCTGCCGTCGCAGCAGCCGCCCGACTGGTGGAACATCAAAGGACCATGGGCGGCCCGCAGCCGCCGCAGCAGTTCGGCGGCGGCCGGGGTCAGCTCGACGCGCGGGGACTGTGTCATCCGGTCAGCAGAGCACCGGCGAGGTTGCAATGCCGTTGCAGCCCCCGCGCGGAAGATTCTTCCGCGGGTGTGTCGATTGGGCGCGATCCCGTTCGACATACCTGTGAAGGCGCCCGCGGGGGCGCACCGCGCACCAGGAGGAACGGCCATGCGAAAGCTCATTCACTGGGTTCACACCTCGCTCGACGGACACATCGACGGTCCCGGCGGAGCCTTTGACTGGCCGGTACTGGGACCCGAGCTCGCTGCGTACGGCGACGCGCTCCACGAACGCGTCGACACCTTCCTCTACGGGCGTGTGGTCTGGGAAATGATGTCCGGCTTCTGGCCCAACGCCGAAGCGATCTCGGACGATCCGCACGACCTCGCCTTCGCACCCGTCTGGCGGCGCACACCGAAGATCGTCTTCTCCAGGTCGCTGCCGCAGCCCGAGGGGGAAGTCCGGGTGATCCGCGGCAACCTCGCCGAAGAGGTCGCGGCCCTCAAGCAGAGCCCGGGCAAAGATCTGCTGCTCAGCGGCGGCTCGATCCTGCCGGCCGCCCTCACGGAGCTCGGCCTTGTCGACGAGTACCACATCGTCGTGCACCCGGTGGTCCTCGGCGGCGGCAGGCGGCTGTTTCTGGAGTCCATGGACCGACTGACCTTCGAGCTAGTGGAGTCCCGGACCTTCGACTCGCGGACGGTGCTGCTCCGCTATCAGCGCCCGGCGGGATGATTCCCTGGCCCCGGCACGTTGAGGGGGCAAGCGTCTTCGACGACGAGTCATCGACGATGGGACGGAAGAAAACCATGCCTCTTGAGGGTGAGTACGAGCCGAGCACGCAGAAGTGGGTACGTGACCAGGTCGAGCTGTACGAAAGCTCCGGCGGCGCCAAGGGGACGACGCTGCGGGGTATGCCCGTCATCGTCCTCACCACCAAGGGCGCAAAGAGCGGCAAGATCCGCAAGTCGCCGCTGATGCGCGTGGAGCACGACGGCGCCTATGCGGTGGTCGCGTCGCTCGGCGGCGCGCCCAAGAATCCCGTCTGGTACTACAACGTGGTCGCCGACCCGCAGGTCGAACTGCAGGACGGCCCGGTGCGCCAGGACATGACGGCCCGTGAGGTGACCGGGGACGAGAAGGCCGTGTGGTGGAAGCGCGCGGTCGAGGCGTATCCCGACTACGCCGCGTACCAGAAGAAGACGGAGCGCGAGATCCCCGTGTTCGTCCTGGAGCCGGCGGCACAGTAGCCCGGAGCGCGGAGGGGCCTTGGACCGGCACGCCGGTCCAAGGCCCTTGGCACGCCCGCCGCGCGGGTCAGTGGCTGGCCGAGATCGCCGCCACTATGGCGTTGGTGAGCCGGCTGACGTACGCGTCGTCGGTCGGCCCGCCGACGGCCAGCATGCGGAAGTACAAAGGAGCGCCGAACAGGTCGATGGCGAGGCCCTCGTCGATGTCGGGCGGCAGTTCGCCACGGTCCGCCGCCCGGTGCAGGAGCATCGAGACCGCGGCGCGGCGGGGTGCGAGAACCGCCAGATGGAGCGCCTCGTGCAGGGTGCTGTTGCGCGCCGATTCGGCCAGCAGATCAGGGATGATCCTGCCCACAAGAGGATGCCGCAGAGAGTCCATGGTCTCTTTGACGAACCTCTCGACATCGCCGCGGAGTGACCCCGTGTCCGTGGTCGTGGGGATGTGTTCGGCAGCCGCCTCGGACACCAGGCCCACCACCATCGCTTCCTTGGAGGGCCAGCGGCGGTAGAGCGCGGCCTTGCCGACGCCCGCGCGGCGGGTCACGGCCTCCATGGACATACGGGCGTACCCGGCCTCCGCCAGCTCGTCGAACATCGCCTGACGGATGGTCATGGTGACGGACTCCCGCAGGAGGGCGGCGCCGGTGCGGGGGCGACCGAGATCGCTGTCGCTGCTCGTGTCCATGATCGAAGATTAACACGGAACGGAACGGTTGCGTTCCGTCATGGCCAGGTGTACGTTCCGGCCAACGAGACGGAACGGCTCCGTTCCGTTCTAGGGAGAGGGGGGTCCGTGGTGAAGTTCCTTTTCGACGACAAGGCGTTCTCCTTCCAGGCCCTGCGGACGGCGGGTCATGCCGCATACGGGGGCGCCGATCTCGGCGAGGTGCTGGTCACATGCCAGAACATCGCGGAGGGGGACGAGGCGGCCTGGTGCCGTGAGTGGGCGGCCACCGCGGAACGGCTGCACCGGATCGGCGTCGAAGCCCTCAATGCCGGCCACCGGGTGAGTGCGCGGGAAGCCCTGCTGCGTGCCTCGAACTACTACCGGACCGCCGACTTCTTCCGCGTGGCGGACCGGGACAACGATCCCGAGTCGGCTCGCCTCGCCCGTCAGTCACGCACGACCTTCGCCCGGGCCGCCGAGCTGCTCGACATCCCGGCGCAGCGCCAGGAGATCCCGTACGAGGGCACCACCCTGCCGGGGTATCTGTTCCTCTCCGGGCCTTCGGGCGAGCCCCGTCCGACCCTGATCCACCACGGCGGGTACGACTCCACGCTGGAGGAGCTCTACTTCATGGTCGGCGCGGGCGCACTGCGCCGGGGGTACAACGTGCTCGCCTTCGAAGGGCCCGGCCAGCAGTCGGTACGGCGCGAACAGGGACTGATCTTCCGGCCCGACTGGGAGAAGGTGGTCACGCCGGTGGTGGACCACGCGCTGACCCTGCCCGAGGTGGATCCCGCGCAGCTGGTGCTCTTCGGCACGAGCCTGGGCGGACTTCTCGCCGCCCGGGCCGCCGCCTTCGAACAGCGCTTCACCGCCTGCGTTCTGCACAACGGGATCTACGACTTCTACGAACTCCTCGTGAAGGCCTTGCCACCGTTCCTCGGCGAATGGATCGCGGACGGCCGCGACGACGTGGCCGGGCCCCCTCTCCAGCTCACCATGGCCCAGAACACCCAGACCCGGTGGTTCCTGCAGCACGGCATGTGGGTCTTCGGCGCCAAGTCGCCGGCCGAAGCCCTGCGCGCCTGCGCCCCGTACCAACTCGACGGTGTCGCCGAGCGCATCGCCTGCCCGACGCTCGTGCTCGACGCCGAGAACGACCTCGTCTTCCAGGGCGAAGCCGAACGAGTCCACGGCGCACTGCGCTCGCAGAAGGAGCTCATACGCTTCTCCGCGGCCGAGGGCGCCGGGGAGCACTGCCAGGAAGGCGCGGCCCTGCGCTTCCATCAACAGGTCTTCGACTGGCTGGACGAGCGGCTGGGCGCCGGATGACACTCGACGCCGATGCCCGCCCCGACGCCGCGGCCGTCGCCACCCGTCGGCGCGCCCGTACCGTCCTGGTCGTCCTGGCGCTCTTCATCGTGATCAACGCGGCGGACAAGGCAGTCCTCGGCCTCACCGCGGATCCGGTCAGGGACGATCTCGGCCTCACCGCCACCGAGTTCGGGGCCGTCGCCAGTAGCTTCTACCTGCTGTTCAGCCTCTCGGCCGTCGCGGTCGGCTTCCTCGGCGACCGGATCCGCACCCGGCCGCTGCTTGCCGCGCTCGCGCTGGTCTGGGCCGCGGCGCAGCTGCCGATTCTGCTACCCGCGGCGGGCTTCGGAGCGCTCATCGCCACCCGAGTGGTGCTCGGCGCGGGCGAGGGGCCGGGATATCCGCTGGCCAACTACACGGCGTTCACCTGGTTTCCGGAGAAAGAGCGATCGCTGCCCTCCGCCGTGGTCGTCGCCGGGGGCGCGGGCGGCACCGTGGTGGCAGCCCCGCTCGTCATCCTGGTCAGCAACACCCTGGGGTGGCGCGCCGCGTTCGGTCTGCTCGGCGGGATCGGGATCGTGTGGGTGATCGTCTGGCTGCGGCTCGGCGGAAGCGGGCCCTACGCCGCTCGCCTCGACGGCCCCGCCCCGGTCGAGGATGCCCCTGCCGACCATGCCCCGTTCGGGGCCGCGCCGCGCGCGCCCGCCGGTGAGACGCCGTTCCGGCGCATCGTCACCAGCGGGACCTGGCTCGGGGCCACGTTCTCCGCCTTCACCGTGATGTGGACCCTGGCCCTCGGCTTCGCCTGGCTGCCGCTGTTCCTGGAGGAACAGGCGGGGTTCAGCGATGCGGAGATCAGCGGGATCGTCGGGTTGCCCGCCCTGTCGATGGCTGTGCTCGTCCTCGCGGCCGGGGCCTTCGCCCAGCGGCTGCTGCGCCGAGGCAGCACCGCCCGCGTCGCCCAGGGCCTGGTGGGCGCGGTGCTGCCGCTGCTCGCCGGGGCCTGTCTGCTGCTGACCACCCGGGTGGGGCCTGCCGTGCTCCTGCTGCCGCTGCTGGTAGTGGCGTTCTCCGCCGGCAACGGGCAGACGCCGCTGACCAACTCGGCCATCGCGGACATCTGTCCGCCCGGACGACGCAGCGCCGCCCTGGGCCTGTCCTACGCACTGGCCGCCCTTTCGAGTCTGCTCGCGCCGTACGTCACCGGCCGGATCATCGATGCGGCGCCGACCGAGGCGCTCGGCTACGGGCGGGCATTCGACGTCGCGGCCCTGCTGCTGATCGCCGGCGGTGTGGTGTCGATGCTGCTCATCCGGCCCGACCGGGACGCCCTCTTGATACGTGCAACAGCGAAGGAGTGAGATCTGATGCTGCCCGACATCGCCGTCGTCCAGGGAGCTCGTACGCCCGTGGGGCGGTACAAGGGCGCGCTGCGTTCCGTCCCCGCCCACCAGCTCGGCGCCCTGGTGATCCAGGAAGCGCTCCTTCGCGCGCGCGTCGAGCTGCACGCCGTTGACGAAGTGGTCATGGGCTGTGTGGGACAGGTGGGGCCGGACGCGTTCAACGCCCGGCGTGCCGCGCTCGCGGCCGGGCTGCCGGTCCAGGTCCGTGCCTACAACGTCAACCGGCTGTGCGGATCCGGCCTTCAGGCCGTCTGGTCGGCCGCGCAGACGCTCGCCCTCGGTGAGGCCGAGACCATGGTGGCCGGCGGCAACGAGTCGATGACCCGCCAGCCGCTGCTCGACTACAGCGAGCGGGCGGCCGACGAACTCCTCGGGCAGCCCCGGATCGATGGCACTATCTCGCTCGTCACCGACCCGTTCGGGCACGGACCGATGGGCCTGACCGGGGAATGCGTGGCCGGGCGGTTCGCCATCTCCCGGCACCGCCAGGACCGATGGGCCGCCGAAAGTCAGCGCCGGGCCGCCGTGGCTCTCGCGGAGGGGCGGTTCGCCGGCCAGATCGTGCCCATCATCACTCCGGACGGCGCGGTCGAGCAGGACGAACACCCGCGCCCCGGCACGACGGCAGTGACCCTCGCGGCGCTCGCTCCCGCGTTCGTCGAGGACGGCACGGTCACCGCGGGGAACTCGGCCGGGCTCAACGACGGTGCCGCCGCCGTGGTCCTGATGCGCGGTGCCGATCTCGCCCCCGGCGCAGTCCCCTTGTGCTGGCTGCGCGACACGGTCGTCACGGCCCTGGAACCGGAGATCATGGGATTCGCGCCTGCCGGAGCCATCGGAAAGCTGCTGCAGCGCGCCGGTCTCACCCTCGACGACATCTCGGTGATCGAGCTCAACGAGGCTTTCGCCGCCCAGGTCCTCGCCGTGATGGACGACCTCAAACTCGACCCCGACCGGGTGAACCCGAACGGCGGGGCGATCGCGCTCGGTCATCCGATCGGCGCCACGGGCACCATCCTGCTGCTCAAGGCAGCGCATGAACTGCGCCGAAACGGCGGGCAGTTCGGGGTGATCGCCCTGTGCATAGGCGGCGGTCAGGGCATCGCCGCACTGATCGAGAACCCGGCAGGTGCCTGATGGGCGAGTATGTCTGGTCCCCGAGCCGTGAGTTGACCGAACACAGCAACGTCGCCACGTTCTGCCGCGCCCACGGCATCGACGGCTATCGCGAACTGCACGCCCGTTCTGTCGCCGATCCGGAGTGGTACTGGTCGCGGGCCGCCCGTGACATCGGCATCGTCTGGCACACCCGCCCCCAGCGCACCTGCGACGACCGCGGCGGCATCGCCACCACGCGCTGGTTCCCGGGCGGGCGCACCAACCTCGTCGACTCCTGCCTCGAACGCCATGTGCGGCAAGGGCGGGCCGACGCCGTCGCACTGCGCTGGGAGCGCGAGGACGGGACCGGGGGCCGGCTCGGCTACGGCGAGGTGGCGCAGCTCAGCGCCCGGATCGCCGCCGGACTGCGCGGCCTCGGGGTGGGGGAAGGGGACCGGGTGGCAGGCTTTCTGCCACCCGGTCCCGAAGCCTTTGTGCTGCTCTTCGCCTGCGCCCGGATCGGAGCCGTACTGGTGCCGATGTTCTCCGGCTTCGGCTCCGAGGCGCTTGCCGTACGGCTCGCCGACGCAGAGGCGCGGGTGCTGGTCACGGCTGCCGCCACGACACGGCGCGGCACCCGGTACGACATGGCGGCCGTCGCCCGTACCGCGGCGGAGAAGGTACCGGCCGTACGCCATCTCGTCGTCACAGGAGAGTTGGCCGACGATTCGATCGAAGGGATGTCTTCGGCGCGTCCGGCGACCACGACCTGGAACCGGCTGGCCGCCTCGGAGCCCGCCGAGATGCTCTCGCTCCCCGGCAGCGCCCCCTTCCTCCTCATGCACACGTCCGGCACCACGGGACGGCCCAAGGGCGCGATCCACACCCACGGCGGCTTTCCGTTACAGGTGGGCTCGGAGGTCCGCTACAACCTCGACGTCCGGCCGGACGATGTGGCCTTCTGGGTCACCGACCCCGGCTGGATCATGTTTCCGCTCGTCGCCATCGGCTGCACCCTGGCGGGCGCATCCGTCCTGACGTACGAAGGCGCGATCGACCATCCCGACCCCGCCCGGCTGTGGCGGCTGCTCGACGACCAGCGGGTCACGGTCTTCGGCAGTTCGCCCAGTCTGTCGCGGACGATGATGGCGCGCGGCGTGGTCCCGGCAGCCACCTCCCGGCTGAGGATCCTGGGCTCCACGGGGGAGCCCTGGACCGAGGACGCGTGGCACTGGTACTTCGCCGAACTCGGCGGCAGGCGCTGCCCCGTGATCAACATCAGCGGAGGCACGGAGGTCGGCGGCTCACTGCTCGGCTCCTCGCCCACGGTGCCCCAGTCGCCCTGCAGCTTCGCCGGCCCCTGCCTGGGCATCGATGCCGCCGTCGTGGACGCGGACGGAGAGGAGGTCGCCGGGGGAGAGCTGGGGGAGCTCGTGGTCCGGCACTCCTGGCCGGGGATGACCCGCGGGTTGTGGCGGGCGCCGGAGCGTTTCGCCCGTACGTACTTCAGCCGCCGGCCGGGCCGGTGGTCCCACGGTGATCTCGCCTCCCGCGTCGGCGACGAGTGGTTCCTGCACGGCCGGTTGGACGACATCATCAAGGTGGCGGGCAAGCGGCTCGGGCCTGCCGAGGTCGAAGAGGCCGTCCTCGGGGACCCGGCAGTGGCCGAGGCCGCGGCCGTCGGGGTCCCGCACCACATCAAGGGGGAAGTCGTCTGGTGCTTCGTGGTGCCCGCGCACGGGGCGCTGGATGCGGCTGACGCCGAACGGATCCGCGAGCGCGTGGCCGACGCGCTCGGGCACGCCTTCCGGCCCGGCCGCGTGGTCGCGCTGCCCGAACTGCCCAGGACCCGCACCGGAAAGGTGATGCGGCGGCTGATCCGCGACTGCGTCACCGGCCTCCCGCCCGGAGATCTGTCCACTCTCGTGAACCCCGGGAGCCTCGAAGCACTCCGCGCTGCCGTCCCCGGCGTGGAAGACCACTGACCTCGCCACCGACACAGCGGGCGCACCCCCGACACCAGCCAGCGACAAGGGAGTTCCATGCCGACGATCGACATTCTCCTGCCCGGCTTCGCCATCGACACCGATCAGGGCTATCCCGCCTTCTGCGGAGTGTTCCTGGTCCGGGGAAGCGACGCCGCGGGACAGGTCCGCAACATCCTCGTCGACGCCGCGCACGTCGGGCGGCGTCCCCACCTCTGGGACGCGCTCGCCGCCCGGCAGCTCACGGCAGCGGACATCGACACCGTGGTGCTCACACACGCCCACTGGGACCACGTACAGAACATCGATCTGTTCCCGCACGCGACCCTGCTGATCCACGCCGACGAACGCCGGTACGCACACACGCCGCACACCAACGACTGGGCAACCCCCGCATGGACCGGACTGCTGCTCGAACAGCTCCCCGTCCGCGAGATCGCGGACGGGGAGGAGATCATCCCCGGCGTCACCGCCATCGGTCTGCCGGGGCATTCACCCGGGAGCATCGGGGTGCTCGTGGACACCGACGCAGGACGCAGTGCCATCACCGGCGACGCGCTGCACTTCGCCTATGTCGCCCAGACCCGCCACAACCCCCTGGTCTTCTGGGACGCCGAGCTGGCAACGCGCAGCATCGAACGGGTCGTCGATCTGGCCGATGTCATCTATCCCGGCCACGACCGCCCCTTCCGGCTCACCTCCGGTAATGAGATCGACTACCTCGAACCGTTCGCGCTGACCCTGACGGGGCTGCGGCCCGACACCGACGGCCTCGCCTTCGCCGACGGTTCGGCACGCCCGCTGTGGGTCATGCCCGGCATCCGGGACCAGCGCACGATGTACGAGAAGAACGCCGAGGAGATCACCCGCCGGATCACGCGGGTTCCGCGCGTTGTCGGCCCGGCTCGTTGATCAGTTCCGCCAGGGAGCGGTTGAGTACGTCGAAGAACGGCGCGGGCTGTTCGCGCGGGAAGAAATGGCCGCCCGGCACCGTGGACATCCGAAAGCGCCGGGCGTACCGCTCCCAGGACCGCACGGACCCCGGGTCAACCAGCGGATCGTCCTGACCCGCGAAGGCATGGATGTCGAGCGGCAGCCGCGCCCCCTCGTCGTCCGGATCCGGCAGCCCCGCCCGCCGGTGGCTGGCGCAGATGCGCAAGTCGTCCCGGATGATGGGCAGCAGGGCTCCCAGCCAGTCGTCCCGGCCGAGGAACAGCGGGTTCAGCCCTCCGACGTCCACCAGGAAACGGGCGAGGTCCGCGTCCGCGTACCGGTCGGCCGGCGGCAGCGGGGGAGTCAGATGCGGGGCGCCGTAGGCGCCGACGTACAGCGTCCGTGGTGCCCGGCCGCCGCCCCGCATCCGGGCCGCCACCACTGCGAAGGCCACCAGGGCGCCCATGCTGTGGCCGTAGACGGCGTACGGCTGGTCGAGCCACGGGGAGAGTTCGCGTTCAAGGGACTCGGCCAGCCGCCCGGCATCGCGGAAACGGCGTTCGCGGAAGCGGGACTCGCGACCGGGCAACTGCACTGGTACTACGTCCACTTCGGGTGGCACCCGGTCGCGCCACGAGGCGAAGAACGAGGCGCCCCCGCCCGCGTGGTGGAAGCAGAACAGCCGCAGCGGGACGCCCTCACGGGGTGCCCGGACGAGGCAGCTCGGCATCGCGGTGACCGTTGTCATGTGCGGGCCACCACGTCGTACATCTGCCGGAAGGTGGTGGACTCCAGCAGTTCTGCCACCGGGATGCGCCGGCCGGTGACGCTCTCCAGGACAGTGACCAGGCGCAGCAGATGCACCGAGTCCCACTCGAGTACATCGTCCAACGGAAGGTCGAGATCCTCGGGCGTGACGTGGAAGCCGAGTTCCTCCCCCAGGAGCGTGCAGAACTGAACGGGGTCGGCGATAGCGGTGGTCATGTGTGATCTCCTACGAGGGCGGTGTGCAGCCGCAGATGGGCGGGGGCGGGGGCGACGTCGCGCAGGTCGTGCCGGAAGAACGCGCCCTCGGGGTCCTGCGGGTCGGGACCGGCGGGGACGAAGCCGTGATCGGTGTAGAAGGAGGCGAAGGCGGCGTTCCTGGGCGTGGGCAGATAGCGGCCGGCCGCGCTGCGGGCGCCGGTGGAACGGGCGTGTGCGAGCACCGCGCTCAGGCACGCGCTCTCGATGCCCCGCGAGAAGACCCGACAGCTCAGCACGTAGTTGTCGATGCGCAGTTCCTCGCCCTCGCGGCGCAGAAACACCGCCCCGACCAGGCCGTGGTCGCCGAACCGGTCGCGGGCGGACACCACGAGCACGTCGGCGCCCGGCTGTTCGGCCAACGCGTGCACCTGCGGCACCTGCAGGCGCTCGGTGGCGAGGTGGAACTGATTGGTGCGCAGGGTGAGTTGGGAGACGCGCGGTATCTCCGCCGGGGAAACCGGCCGTACGGTGACCTCGATGCCGAGGCCGTCCAGATAGTCCTGGTAGGAGCCGACGTCCTCGCGGAACTCCTGCCGCCGGGTTTCCGTACGGTAGCGGCCCGCCCGCTCCCGGTCCTCCTCGGTGAGCCGGTGCAGATTGAACCAGCCGTCGGCGAGCAGCGCGGTCGGGTGCAGGGCGGGCTCCTCGTCGACGCGGATCACCGCGACCTCCGGCAGCTGCTCCCTGACCAGGCCGCATTCGAAGAGGCTGTCGTCGACGAAGACGAAACTGTCCAGGCCGAGGCCCAGCCGCTCGGCGATGTCGCGCAGATTGTCGTGCTTGGCCGACCAGTTGGCGTTCACGCAGACGAACTCGTCCTCGCGCAGCCGCATCGCGGGGTGGTCGCGCAGCGCCTCGCGCACCGCACCCGCGTCGTTCTTGCTGCTGACGGCGAGCAGCACGCCCTGCGAGCCGAGCTGGGCAAGCACTCGCTGGAACTCCAGGAACGCCTCCCCGCGGAACCCGCCGCCGAGCTCGATGCCGTCCGGGCCCTCCTCGCCGAGCACTCCGCCCCACAGCGTGCCGTCCAGATCCAGCACCAGGCACTTGCGGGTTCTGCCCAGGCGGCCCAGGACGAGATGGCCGACCTCGCGTGCGTAGTCGGCGAGCAGGCCCTCGGCCAGCCTGGCCTTGGCGTACAGGCCGGTGCGCGGCTCGTACGCAGGTGTGCCCAGGCTCACCAGGGGGTCGAGGTCGATGACGGCCAGCCCGGGATGCTCGTGGGCGAGGGCGAGCAACCCGCTGTTGAAATCGCGCCACACGGCGCCGAGCCGGGCCCGCGAGCGCAGGTCGACCAGCTGGTGCGCATGGCGGTGCAGCAACGGCACGGTGTTGAGTACCAAGGGCCCCCGGCCGCTGTCCTGGTGGGTGCGTACGGCCTCGGAAAGGAGCGCCAGTCTGCGTCGGGCCGCGGCCTCGACGTCATCGACCGTCCAGGGAACGGACACCTCCTCGAAGACCGTGTGCGGGTCGAGGATGCACAGCGTGAGCGCGGGCTGCCCGGCACTGTCGGCGGGTGCCGCGGGACTCAGCAGGTCGTGCAGATACGAGCCGTAGGGCGATACCACCGGGTCCAGCACCAGTCCGTGCCGGGCGAGTTCGGCGGTGAGCGGGGCGACGAGCGGGGAGACGGTGGACTGGCCGGTGACGGCGACGGTGACGACCGGCAGATCGGGGCCGTGCCGGCGGATCGCGTCGAGGTCGAGGCGGGCCAGCAGCTGGCCCGCCGCCGGCAGATCGCTCTGCGGCATACGGGCGAGCAGGGTGCGGACGGATCCGTACTCCGCCTCCAGCCTGCCCCTGGCGTACAGGCCGCGCAACGTGCGCAGCGCCGCGGGATCCTGCCAGGCACCGCTGCCGCCCGCGGTGGCGACAGCGGTGGTCGTGGCGGCATCGGTGTGTTGCGTCGTGGTCATGTGCGCTCCAAGGCGATGCCGGACTTGATCCACTTGCTCGATTCGACGGCGACCGTGACGGCGCGCCCTGGCCCCTGCCATTGCTCGGTGAGCTCGGCGAGCTGGAGGAACGGGAGGGCGTTGCCGTTGTTGCCGACGGTGCGCACGACGTTGATGCGCCGGGCGCCGGGGGCAGGCATCCCCTCGGAGATCCGGTCGCTCATCCGGCCGGACAGCTGGGGCGGCAGCAGATAGTCCACCTGGTCGGGCGTCCAGCCCAGGTCGGCGAGGAGCTCCCAGAACATCTGCGAGGCCAGGGCGGGCACCGCCGCTTCGATGGCCTTGTAGTCCTCGGAGACCACCGTCCGGTCCGTGTGCCGGTCGGCGAGGCCGAACCAGTCGATGACCTGTCCCGGCTTCTTGCCGAGTCCCACCAGCCGGTTGAGCACCTGGCGGATCTCGATGCGCTGGCCGAAGGACTCGGTACTGAGCACGGCGGCACCGGCGCCGTCGCCGAAGAGGACATAGTTGACGAGTTCGGCGGAGCTGCGGGAGCCGGGGTCGAAGTCGGTCTCCAGGTGTTTGGCACACACATCGCCGCCGATCACCAGCACCGTCGCACAGCGTCCGGCAAGCAGCAGAGTGCGGGCCACGTCGAGTGCCTGAATGGCCCCCGCGCAGCCGGACTGGAGCTGATAGGTGGGGACGTTGTCGATGCCGAGACGGTCCGCCACGAGGTTCACGGTGGCGGGCATCAGCTGGTCCGGGGTGGCGGTGCCCATGACGATGCAGTCGATGTCGCCGGGGTCCAGCCCGGCCTGCGCAAGGGCCCGGTCCGCGGCGGTCGTGGCGATGTCGGTGAGGCTGTGCCGCACGTGACCGGTCGCCAGATCGACGGCGAAGTACCTGCTGATGTTGCCGATGAGCATCTCGGCCCACTGCTCGTCGATGCCGACGAGCTTGGCCAGTGTCGCGTTGTCGACGGGTTCTCCCGGCAGACAGGTGCCGACCGAAGCGAGGTGCGCCGTGGGTACGGTCATGAGCGCGTTCCTTCCGGTACGGACGGTGTCAGGAGACGGTCGCGCAGATAGCCGGTGAGGTCGCCCACTGTCTCCAGGCTCGCGAGCAGCTCCTCGATCGGGAGAGTGCCGACCTGCGGGAGTTCGTTCTCGATGCGGGTCTTGAGCTCCATCACCTGGATCGAGTCGAAGCCGAGGTCCTCGTGCAGGCGGGAACGGCTGTGTACCTGGGACGGTTCGTGCCCGCCGACCCGGCAGACCAGACGGTGCGTCACCTCAGCCACGAGGTGCGGGGGGTCACCGGGGCGGGCCGGCGGGCACGATTCTCCGCGATCCGCCGTGGGCGGTACCGCGGCTGCCGCGTCCAATGAGAGGGGTGTGGACACGGGCAGTTCGGGGGCGTCGGCGGTGCGCCAGGCGCGGAAGGTGTTGTCGAAGACGTACGGCGGCAGTCGGCGCGGCACCCGGGCTGTCTCCTGGTAGAGCGCGTCCCAGTCGGGGGTGAGTCCGGCGCACCACAGCTCCCCGATGAGCTGGTGCATCGGGTGCTGCGGCGCGCGGTGTCCGCGGTGAGCGGCGTGGCAGCTCACCGGGTGACCGGTGGCCGGCTTCAGCCGGGCGAGCAGCGGGGTGAGGGCGGCGCGCGGACCGATTTCCACGATGTGGGTGGCTCCGGCGGTGAACAACCCGGCTGCCGCGTCGGCGAACCGTACCGGCGCGGTGATCTGCTGCGCCCAGTAGTCCGCGTCCATGACCTCGTCGTCGGCCAGCCGGCGCCCGTGCACGGTCGAGAAGAAGGGCACGGTGGGCCGGTGCACCGGCACATCGGCCTCGTGGCGGAAGTCCTCCACGACGGGCTGCATGAGCGGCGAGTGGAAGGCGTGCGAGACGGTCAGCGGACGCGAGGCGATGCTCCGCTCGGCCAATGTGGCCCGCAGCGCCTCCAGTTCGGTGAGATCGCCGGCGACGACCGTGCTGTCGAGCCCGTTGACCGCGGCAACGCACAGCTGTGCACGCTCAGCCAGCAGCGGCTGCACCTCGGCTGGGCCGAGAGATACGGCGAGCATGCCGCCGCCGTCGGGGAGCGCATCCATCAGGGCACCCCGGCGCGCGACCAGCCTGGCGGCGTCCGAGGCGTCGAGCGCACCGGCCGTGCATGCGGCCGCGAACTCGCCGATGCTGTGGCCGATGACGAACGAGGGTTTGATCCCGGCCTCGACGAGGGTGCCCGCCATCGCGTACTCCACGGCGAACAGAGCCGGCTGAGCCAGACCCGTACGGTCGATGCCCGGGTCGCCGTCCAGCACCGCGTCGCGCACCGAAAGACCGAGGTGGGCGGCGAGCATCTTGTCGATCTCGTCGAACAGCCGTGCGTAGACGGGGGAGGAGGCATACCAGGAAGCGGCCATACGGGGGTGCTGCGCGCCCTGGCCCGTGAAGGCGAACGCCACCGCGGGTGCCCCCCGCCGGGCGCTGCCGGCCGGCCCGCCGTCATCGGCGCGCTCCGCCGCCTCGCGCAGCCCGGCCACCAGCTCGGGCAGGCCCGCGGCGGCGACGGCCACGCGGTGCGGCAGCCGGGACTTGACCCGGTTGCTGGTCCAGCACAGTTGGGCCAGCCGGTCCTCGGGCACGCGCGCCAGGGCTTCGGCCTGGGCCAGCAGGTTGGGGCGCAGCTGTCGTGCGGAGCGGGCGGACACGGTGAACACCCCCGGTGCCCCGCCACCCGAGGGGTGTGCCGAACGAGGCGCGGAGGACAGGACCGCGTGCGCGTTGGTGCCGCCCATGCCGAAGCTGCTGACAGCGGCGTGCACAGTGCCCGACGGAAGCCGCAGCGGGGACTTGAGCAGCGACAGCCGTCGCTCGGCCAGTTGGAGCTTGGGGTTCTCGTTCTCGGCGAATCGGCTGGGCGGCACCGTCCGGTGCTGCAGGGCGAGCACCGACTTGACGACCCCGGCGATCCCGGCCGCTCCCTCCGCATGGCCGAAGTTGCTCTTGACCGAGCCCAGGGCGATGCTCCCGCCGCTGCGGCCGGTGGTCAGGTGACCGAGCGCCTGCGCCTCCATCATGTCGCCGAGGAGGGTGCCGGTGCCGTGCGCCTCGATGAAGTGGATGTCGTCCGCGGTGACCGCGGCCGACTGCCAGACCCTCTCGATGAGTTGCTGCTGGGCCCACCGGTTGGGGGCGGTGATCCCATTGCTGCGGCCGTCCTGGTTGACCCCGCTGCCGCGCAGCACGGCGTACACGGGTTGGCGGTCGGCCAGGGCGTCACTGAGGCGGCGCAGTACGAGGACCGCGACGCCCTCGGCCCGTCCGATGCCGTCGGCCGCGGCGCTGAAGGGTTTGCACCGTCCGTCGGGCGCCGAGAGGCCCGCCTGGGAGTAGAAGATGTTGATGACGGGCGTCATGATCAGGTTGGTGCCCGCCGCCAGCGCGTAGTCGCAGTCGCCCGCGCGCAGCGCGCCGGCCGCGAGATGGACGGCGACGAGTGAGGACGAGCAGGCCGTGTCCACCGCCAGGCTGGGGCCTTTGAGGTCGAGGTGGTACGAGACCCGGTTGGCGCCCATGAAGTAGCCGTTGCCGGAGCCGTAGCGGGCGGTGATCCTGTCGTAGTCCGACAGCTGCAGATACGCCCATTCATTGGCCATGACTCCGACGAACACTCCGGTGTTGGTGCCGGCCAGCTCCTCGGGCGGGACCGTCGCGTCCTCGATGGCGCGCCAGGAGCACTGCAGCAGCAGCCGCTGCTGCGGGTCCATGGCAGCCGCCTCCCGCGGGGCGATGCCGAAGAACTGGGGGTCGAAGGAGTCCGGATCGTCGAGGAAGCCGCCGCGCACGGTATTGCTGCGGCCGGGCGGCCGGGCCTCGGACGTACTGGTGGGAGCTGTCGGGGGCGCCGCGTAGTAACGGTCCGCGTCCCAGCGCTGTTCCGGGATGCGAAGGGTGCCGTCGCGGCCCTCCATGAGGAGTTCCCAGAACTCCTTGGCGTCGCGGGCCCCGGGGAAGCGGCAGTCGAGGCCGACGACCGCGACCGGTTCGCGCTCGGTCATGACGCCGCTCCGGCTTCGCCGTTGAGGCGTTCGGCGAGGTGCGTACTGATCGCCCGGACCGTGGGGAAGTCGTAGGCGATCGTCGCGGAGACCGACAGCTGATGGCGTGCCTCTATCTCACCGCAGATGCCGATGGCCGCGACCGAGTCGATGCCGTAGTCGGCGAGCGGCGTGTCCGGATCGATCTCTTCGGCGGGCCGGTGCAGATGGAAGGCCACGCGATCGGTGAGCCACTGCTCGAGCTCCGAAGCAGTCAGGTCCGGCAGTACGAGGTCCAGATTCTCGGCGCGGGTTTCGGGGGCGATGGGCATGGCGTACCTCTCCCTTGGGACGTTCGGATCTCAGCGGCCGGGGGCGGCAAGCGAGGCGGACTCCGGGCTGTCGTCGGCGCCGCCGTCGATCAGGGCCGCGACCGGTTGTTCCAGGCGTTGGTGCAGGGCGGGCAGAGCGCCGTCGAGGAAGAGCTGCCGCATCAGGGTGCGCTGTGTCTTGCCGCTGGTCGTCTTGCGGATCACACCGGGGCGCACCAGGACCACGTTCGCGGCGGGCAGCTGGAACTGGCGGCTCACCAACTCCCGTACCGACACGGCGAGTCCCGGCAGATCCGGCTCGTCGTAGGCGTGCGGGCGGATTTCCTGCACCACGACCACGTGGTCGCGTTCGGCCTCGCTGCCGGCGACGGTGAACACGGCGCCACCGCCCTTGCGGAAGGCGGGTCCCGAGTCCTGGACGGCATGCTCGATGTCCTGCGGGTAGAGGTTGCGGCCGTGGTGGATGAGCATCTCCTTGATCCGCCCGGTGACATACAACTCCCCGCCGAGCAGGGCGCCGAGGTCGCCGGTGCGGAAGTACCCGGTGCGCCCGTCCGCTGTTGACGCCTGGAAGGACTCGGCGGTCTCCTCGGGTCGGTTCCAGTAGCCGGCGGCCACCGACGTGCCGCGCAGCCATATCTCGCCGACCCGGGCTTCCGGCAGGACCTCCAGGGTCATCGGGTCCACGAGGAGTACTTCGGTGCCCACGGGGCGGCCGCAGCCGATGAGCGTCCTGGTCGCCCGACCGGCCCGTGCGGGCTGCAGCTCGTCCTGCTCCAGGCAGTGGGCGTCCACGGTCAGTTCGACATGCTGCCTGGCGGTGTCGCCTCCGGAGACCAGCAGTGTGTTCTCGGCCAGGCCGTAGCAGGGGAGCATGGCCTCGGGGCGCAGCCCGTTGGCCGCGAAGCGGGCGGTGAAGGCCCGGATCGTGTCGGCGCGAACCGGCTCCGCTCCGTTGAGGGCGACTCGCAGGCTGGACAGATCGAGCCCGGCGGACTGTTCCTCGGTCGTCCGGCGAGTGCACAGCTCGTAGCCGAAGTTGGGCGAAGCGGTGCCTTCGACCCGGTAGTCGTGAATCATGCGCAGCCAGCGGTGCGGCTGTTTGATGAAGGAGATGGGTGACATCTGGACGCTCGTGCCACCCATCCACAGGGGATGCAGGGTCATCCCGATCAGGCCCATGTCGTGGTAGAGCGGCAGCCAGCTGCCGGCGACGACGCCCTGCTGGGTGTCCATCGCCCGCCGGATGGCTTCCTGATTGGCAACCAGATTGGCGTGCGTGACCATGACTCCCTTGGGCGTGCTGGTGGAGCCCGAGCTGTACTGAAGGAAGGCCACCTCCTGGTCGCGGACCTGCGGCGGGAACCAGGCGTCGGGATCCCCGTCGAAGTCACCACCGGCCGCGAGACATGCCACCTCCTGTTCTCCGGCGCCGGCCAGCCATGCGGAGAGAGCCTCACGGTGCTCGGGAAGCGTCAGCACCGCACCCGCCGAGGCATCGCGCAGGATGCCGCTCACGCGCGCGAGCCGCTCGCCCGGCTCATCGGGCAGTGGCGCGGGGATCGCCGTGCGCCCTGCGTAGAAGCAGCCGAGGAACGCGGTGACGAAGTCCAGTGTGGGCGGGTAGAGCAGCAGTACCGGGCTTGTGTCGCCCTTCTTTGACGCCTCGCGCAGACGGGTGGCCACGAGGCGGGCGCGGCGGTCCAGTTCCGCATAGGTGAGCCGCTCGGGCCGCATGATCCGGTCGTCTTCGTGCAGGTACACGAACGCGAGGCGCTCGGGGTACTGCTCCACGCCGGCGCGTACGGCGTCCGTCAAGGTCCTGCGCATCTCATCCCCTGTCGATCGCTGTCGGTTGCTCCGCGGTACGGGATACGAGTCCGCACGGCACCAAGTGCCATCCGTTGCGCCCATCTTTGGAGAGCGGTGAAAAGGAGGCGTAAAGCCGTGCTTGATGCGCACGTCGCAGGTCCGGCGTTTCCCGTACGGCGTCGCTCAAAGGCGCTAGAACAGTGGGTGCGCACTTGAGTGCGCCACGTGTTGGCACGCGGTGCCGCTCTGGTGTGACGCGGTGTAGGCGCAACCCATGGAAGATGAGGGGAGGGTGGCGATGGTGGAACCAGGCGCGGTGTCCATCTCTGCCGGCCCACTCCTGCCCGATTCGGGGGACTGGCCTGCCGTCCGCGAGAGCGTGCGGCGCCATGGATACGTGGTGTGTCACGGCCGACTGGCCGACTGGGCGTCCGTCCCGTGCGCGCCCTCGCCCGAACTACTGGGCGCGGACTGGCCGAGGTATCGGGCGACGCGTGAACCCGTCTCGCGGGCGCGGCTGTTCGGCTCCCGGCTGCTGTTGCGCCACGCCGTCGCCGCCGCGGGTGGCACCGACCCGGCGAACGTGAGGCTGGAGCGTGGCGCACGCGGTCGCCCCGGCGTACGCGAGCCGGCCGGCTTCGACGGGGGCATCAGCCACACAGCCGGTCTGCTGCTGGTGGGAGTCGCCAGAGGGCGCCGGATCGGCGTGGATGTGGAGGAGCGCGACCGGTCGCTGCTCACTCCCGGACTTCCGGAGAAGGTCTGCCACCCGCAGGAGCTCGCCGCGCTGCGCTTGCTCCCGTACGCCGATCGCAATCGCATGCTCGTACGTCTGTGGACGCTCAAGGAGGCGTATGCGAAGGCTCTGGGCATCGGGCTGGGACTGGACTTCTCGGGTGTGTCCTTCCAGCCGCGGTCGGTGGGCCGGGGCACCACCCTCTGGCGCTGTCCGGCCGCACCGGGCTGGCACTTCCAAAGCGGCACCGTCGGGGGGCACTTCGTTGTCGCGTGCGCGGTGGGGCCGAAGTCCGGACCCTGATGGCGAGATACGAGCCAAGGTTGTTTCGATTCAAGGTTGTTTCGATACACCATTGACTCGGTTGTGAACCGGGCCTAGCGTCGAAGTGCACGGCATCAGACGGCAGTTCACGCAGCACCCTCTTCTTCCGAGGAGCGGAATCCGTGACGACGCAACCCCAACTCCGTACCGTCGAGCCGCCCATCGCCTTCGACACCCGCCGCTGGTGGGTACTGGGCGTGCTGCTCGTCAGCCTCCTGCTCGTGGTCCTCGACACCTCCATACTGAGCGTGGCGCTGAAGACGCTCGCTCAGTCCGAACCCGTCGGCCTGGGCGCCTCGCAGAGCGCGCTGCAGTGGTCGGTCGACTCCTACACGCTCGTCTTCGCCGCGCTGCTGTTCACCACCGGTGTGCTCGCCGACCGCTGGGGACGCAAGCGAACGCTGCTCGCCGGGCTCGTCGTCTTCGGTGGCTGCTCGCTGTGGTCCGCCTACGCGGGCAGTGCCGACGAGCTGATCGTCGCCCGCGCCGGTCTCGGGGTCGGCGGCGCGCTGGTGATGCCCGCGACTCTGGCGGTCATCATGGACGTCTTCCCGCCCGCCGAGCACGCCAAGGCCATTGGTATTTGGGCCGGTGCGGCCGGCCTCGCTGTCGCCGTCGGACCCATCGCCGGCGGTGCGCTGCTCGAACACTTCTGGTGGGGCTCCGTCTTCCTGATCAACATCCCGATCGTGGTGGTGGGAACCGTCGCCGCCGTCGCCGTCGTACCGGAGTCCAAAGACCCACGGCGCGGCGGCTTCGACCCGGTCGGCGTCGCCCTGTCCGTCGTCGGCCTGACCCTGCTGGTGTTCGGAGTCATCAAGGGCGGTGAATCGGACGACTGGACGGAAGCCCAGGTGTGGGGACCCTTGCTGGGCGGGCTCACTGTGCTCGCCGCCTTCGTCGCGTGGGAGCGGCGAAGCCGCCGTCCCGCCCTGGACATCGCCCTCTTCCGCATCCCCCGCTTCTCGGCGGCCGTGACCGTCATCGGCCTGGTGTTCTTCGCGCTGCTCGGTGGGACCTTCTTTCTCGTCTTCTATCTGCAGAGCGTGCGCGGATGGACACCGCTGGAGGCCGGATACTGCCTGCTTCCCCTGGCCGTGGCCCAGTTGGCCTTCTCCCCGCCGGCCACTCTCGCGGCCAAACGGATCGGGGTCCGCCCGGTGTGCGTGACCGGCACGCTGCTGACCACGCTCGCGTTTCTCGCCGTGGGCACCGTCGATGAGCACACCGAGGTATGGGTCCTCGAAGCCATCCTGTTCGTCCTGGGCGTCGGCATCGCATGTGTGATGCCACCGGCCACGACCGCCGTCATGTCCGCCCTGCCGCGGGAGAGGGCGGGCACCGGCTCCGCCGTCAACACCACGTTCCGCCAGGTCGGCGGCGCTCTCGGCGTCGCCGTACTGGGCTCGGTCCTGTCCACTGCCTATCGCTCCAACGTGACCGACCAGCTGGCGGCCCTGCCCCGCGGAGTCCGCGACAAGGCCGAGGACTCGGTCGAGAGCACGCTCGCCGTCGCTGCCTCGCTCGGCCCGCGCGGCTCCGGAATGGCTGCCGCGGCCGTCGACTCCTACGTGTCCGCCATGCATGTTGCCGCTCTTGTCGCTGCCGGGGTCACGTTTCTCGGCGCCCTCGTCAGCCTGCTGCTCCTGCCTGCCCGTACGAGCGAAGCCCGTCCGGGCAGGGAGGCAGTGGCAAGAACCAATCACACCACGGAGGTATGAATGCCACCACACGTTGAGCCGGAGGCCGAGGGCAGTTTGCCCGACGGCCTTCGGCCCATGTCCGTATCCGGGGCCGGGTCGTCGTCCCGCTCCGGGGGCCGGGCCGGGACGACGGCCGCTCGGGGGCGCACCGCCCGGGGCGGCCGCCAGCGCGATCCCGCTGCGGACCGGGCGATCCTGGAAAGCACCCTCGGCCTGCTCGGCGACGGGTGCAGCTTCAGCGCCCTGTCCATGGACCTGGTGGCGCAACGGGCCGGGGTCGCCCGCGCCACCATCTACCGCCGCTGGCGCAACAAGGAGGAACTGGTACTTGCTGCCCTGGGCAGTCTCGACCTTCCCGTTCCCCCGCTGGACGAACTCCCGCTGCGGGACAAGCTGGTGACCCTTGTCGACCAGATCCGGCACCGTGGTCAGGACACCAACCTGCACCGCCTGCTCGCCGGACTGCTCGGCGAGGCAGCGCGCCGCCCGCAACTGGTGGAACAGTTCGAGGACTCGGTGGTCGCCGCCCGGCGGGACGCGCTGCGCCAGGCGCTGCTCGCAGGTATCGCCGACGGAGAGCTGCGTCCCGGCCTGGATGTGGACGAGGCCATCGAGCTGCTCACCGGACCGATGCTCTCCCGGCTGATCCTGAGGCAGCGGCCACTGGAGTCGGCCGCGTTCGCCGAGTCGATCGTCGACACCTTCCTCAACGGCACGAGGACGCACCCCGAACCGCGGTAGGCGTCCCGTGCGGCACCGGCCACCGCATCCGCAGCCGCACCAGCCACCGCACCCGCACGTGCACCTGCACCCGCTCAACGTACCGCCCTGTACCACCCCCTCACTCTCAGGAGCCGCAGCCATGAAATTCCTCTTCGACGATCCAGCCTTCGACTACGAGGCGCTGCGCGCCGCCGGATACGCCGACTTCGGCGGCGCACAGCTCGGCGAGGTCATCGCCGTCGCCTCGCGCATCCCGAACGGCGACACCGATGCCTGGCGGCGCGAGTGGACCGCCCTGGCCGAGCGCGTACACCGGATGGGCACGGTGGCACTCGGCGAGAAGCGAACCGTCGACGCCCGTGCCGCGCTGCTGCGCGCGCACAACTACTACCGGACCGCCGAGTTCTTCCTGCGCGACGACCCGGCACACGACCCCGAGGCCGGCCGACTGATACGGCTCTCCCAGGACACCTTCGGGCAGGCCGCCGAACTGATGGAACGCCCGCCGCAGCCCGTCAGGATCCCGTACGAGAACGGCTCCCTTCCGGGCTACTTCTACCGCGCGGACGACTCCGCCGGGCCGCGACCCACCCTCATCCACCACGGCGGGATCGACTCCACACTCGAAGAGGGCTACTTCTTCGTCGCGGCCGCCGCTCTGGCACGGGGCTACAACTGCCTCTGTTTCGAGGGCCCCGGTCAGGGCTCGGTGCTGCGCGAGCAAGGCCTCACCTTCAGGCCCGACTGGGAGAACGTGGTCACGCCGGCGGTGGACTTCGCCCTGGCGCAGCCGGGGGTGGACCCTGAACGCCTCGTGCTGGTCGGTACCAGCCTCGGCGGTCTGCTGGCCGTGCGAGCCGCGGCATTCGAGCACCGGCTGGCCGGATGTGTGGCGCACGATGCCGTGTGGCAGCTCGGTGATGTGGTGGCACTGCCGCCGTTCGTGCTGGAGTGGGTCGAGCAGGGATGCGACGAGTTCGCCAATCCCGTCATGTACGGGATCGCCGTGCAGCAGACCTTCACTCGCTGGCTGTTGCGGCAGGCGCTGTGGACGTTCGGCGTACAAACCCCCGCCGAACTGCTGCGCCGCATGCCCGCTTTCAACCTCTCCGAGGTCGTGGGACATGTGCGCTGTCCCGTGCTCGTGCTCGACGCCGAGGAGGACATGTTCTTCGCCGGTCTTGAACACGCGAAGAAGGTGTACACGGGGCTGAACAGCGCCAAGTCGCTGCACGTCTTCACCGCCGACGAGGGCGGGGGCGCGCACTGCCACTCGGGCGCCATGACCCTGTACCACGAGCGGTTGTTCTCCTGGCTGGCCGAGACACTCGCCCCTGAGCGGGTGTCCGTCGTCTGATGTGACGCACAGGCCCGACGAGAGGCGGCCCGCGAGGGGGGATTCCCCGAGCCGGCCGCCTCTTACCGCTCTGCCGCCAACATTTCAACAATTCAATTCCGGCTGAGTCAATGGCTGGAATAAGACATTCGGACTCCGCTGCGGCTGTTATCTTCCATTTAATGACCACGTAACTACCGCAGGGCTATGGTGTTTATAGAAATAGCGTGCTCCGTCAGGCATCCGAGATTATACGGGGGATTTCGAACTAGTTGAATGCGTCGCGCGCATTCAGGGGGTTTCTGTGTCCCTGCACTTCGCACAATCCGGCCAACCGCTGCGCTATCAGGTGCTCGGCCGGCTGAGGGTGACCCGCGGCGATGTCGACCTGACGCCTGCGCCACCGAAGATCGCCAAACTGCTTGCACTGCTGACCGTTCGAGCGGGGGAGGCCGTACCGGGAGACAAACTGGTCGCCGAGTTGTGGGAGCAGCGCCCGCCGCGCTCCGCGACCGCGAGCCTGCGCGTATATGTTTCGCAATTGCGAAAACTCCTCGGTGAACCCGGAAGCGGGCCGCCGCCGATCATGACGGTATCGCCCGGCTACATTCTGGATGTGGGGAGGGCTCAGCTCGACGTACGGCTGTTCGACGAGCTCTACGAGAACGGCAGAGTCCGGTACTTCGCCGCCGACTACCTCGGCGCCTCGGAGCATCTTGGACAGGCCCTCGCTCTCTGGCGGGGGCCTGTTCTCGACGGCATTGCGGGTTCTCTGGAGATCAACTCGTTCGCGGCCGTCGAGGAGGAAAAACGGCTCAACTGCATCGAGCTGAATATCGAGTCGGCCCTGGCGCTCGGCCGCCACTACGCCGCGATCGAGGAACTCAAGGGCCTGGTGGTCCAGCATCCGCTGCGGGAGCCCTTCTACCGGCAGCTGATGGCCGCCCTGTACCGGGTGGGCCGCCAGGGCGACGCACTGGGCGTGTACCGCAGGGCGCGCAAGATCATCAGGGATGAGCTGGGGATCGAACCGGGCCCACCGCTGCGCCTCGCCCAGGAGGCCATCCTCCGCGCCGATCCGGCCGGGCTCGTGGCCGGAGGCATGACGCCTTCCCTCCGCTGAGGGCCGGGGCACGCTGATGTGTGCCTCGGCCCCTCCGCCTCCTTGCAGGCTGTCCTCGCGGCCCTCACCGGTGCCGCCGAAGACCTCCTCCAGTCCTTCGGCGTCGGGCTCCCTCGGCGGGGGGACCCCCATCCTCCGGCTTGCATCTGCACGCACCAGACCCTCCCCCTACGCCCTGGGGGCGTGGGGGGACCCCCACTCACTGATCCGGCCTGATCGACCGGGAAAGGACCTAGACTCGGCGGATGGCGAAGTATTTCGACGTGCACCCCGAGAATCCTCAGCGGCGCACCATCAGCAATGTGGCTGACAGTATCCGGTCCGGTGCGCTCGTCGCCTACCCGACGGACTCCTGTTACGCACTGGGATGCCGGTTGGGCAGTCGTGACGGCATCGGCCGGATCCGGTCCATTCGGAACCTCGACGATCGTCACCACTTCACCCTTGTGTGCCAGAACTTCGCGCAGCTGGGTCAGTTCGTGCACGTCGACAATGACGTGTTCCGCGCGATCAAGGCAGCGACGCCCGGCAGTTACACCTTCATCCTCCCCGCGACGAAGGAGGTGCCGCGCCAGCTGCTGCACCCGAAGAAGAAGACCGTCGGAGTCCGGATTCCCGACCATGCCGTCGCTCAGGCCCTGCTCGCCGAACTCGGTGAGCCGCTTCTCTCCAGCACCCTGCTCCTGCCCGACGAGGACGAGCCGATGACACAGGGCTGGGAGATCAAGGAACGGCTCGACCACGTGGTGGACGCCGTGGTCGACTCGGGCGACTGCGGCACCGAGCCGACCACGGTCATCGACTTCTCCGGCGGCGAACTCGAGATCGTACGCCGAGGGGCGGGCGACACCGCGCGGTTCGAGTAGTCGCGCCGACGGCATCACCACGAGCCCGGCCCTGCGTGAGCCGACGCGGTAACGGGCACGGGTGCCCATCCGGTTACGGGCACGGGTGCTCCTTGCCCTTGGGCCCCCACGTCGTGCGTTCATCGCCGCGCGCGATCGTGCCGCAGAGCAGCTCGGTCGCCGGCTCCTCGCTGCTGCCCCGCAGCACCGCAAGCAGTTTGTCCTCTGTCAGCCGTCCTCCGCCCGCCGCGCCGTGCGCGTCGATACGGCCGGTGGCGCCGTCGAAGCCCCCGCCGCCCAGGCCCTGGTAGAGCACGCCTTGCAGCAGTCCGCGGTCGAGGCGGTCGTCATGTCCGCCGGTGGTGCGCCAGGCCTGGTCGATGCCCTCGGCGAGATAGCGCAACGCGTCCCAGGCGAGAGCGACATGGCCGTCCTCGCGCATGTCCTTCGTCCTGGCGCTGTGGTCGCCGCCGTACGCGCGGTCGTACGCGGCGAGGAAAGCCGCGGCCTCCGGGCTCCGTGCCGCCAGCGTGGGGGCGTAGCCGTGCGAAACGTAGAAGAGGGTGAGGCCCTTGAAGTCGTCCCAGGGGCGTCGCTCTTCCGTCAGCGTGTTGGTGACGTCGTCACCGCCGAGCACGCTGATCTTCGGGCAGTCCCCGGAGATACGGGCGATCTCGGCCAGGAACAGCTGGAACTGGCTGGCCCGCGCCGACCACACCACCGCCGTCCGCGGCTCCTCACTCACCGCACGGCAGACCTCGCGGGCCAGGTCCTCCACGGTGGGCACGGGCCGCCCGCCGAGCGCACCCGGCACCGGTCCCGGTTCCGGTGCGTCGGTGGGGGTGTAGAGGAGTACGTCGGTGCGCCCCGGCCCGTACGACGCACGGAAGGACGCGCCAAGACTGTTGCTGTAGGCGTCGGTGGCGTCGGCAACGAGACTCACCCGGCGCGCCTTCTGCCCGCCCGTGGTCATCCCGGCGTTCGAAGCGAAGGCCGCCATCAGCTCGGCGGCCCGCGCATCGGTGGGGGCGGTCTGGTAGTAGTGCTCGCCCTGGCGAAGGAGTTCATCGGCGGTGCCCGAGGTGCCGACCATCGGGATGCCGGCCTTGTCGAGGGTGCGTATCGCGTTGTACGTATTGCGGCGGCTCTGCCCGAAACCGACGACGCCCGCGATGGACGGATCGCTCGCGGCGAGCTCCACGATCCGGTCGGCGACCGCGGGTGCGTCCTTGAAGCGGTCACCCGCGTTGGCGGCGAGCACCCGCAGCGGGACGCGCTCGCCGGAACGCAGCGCCTGGGCGTTGATGTGCTGCTGTGCCAGCGCGATGCCGCGCAGCTCCGCCAAGGTGCCGCCGCGCACCGGGTCTTCGGCGTCCTTGCCGCCGGTGAGCGGGCCGAAGTAGACGACGGTGCGGCGACCGGGGCGCGGGTCGTTGCCCGGCCGGCCCGCGAGCTCCTTGTCGACCTCCTCGTTCTGCCGCTCGATCTGCTGGAGCACGGCCCGTACGGCCTGCTCACTGGGCTCCTTACCGAAGCCGGCCGCGCCTTCGGCAACGCCGACACAATGCCCGTCCGTACCGAGGAAGGTGGAGCCCTGGCAGGGATCGTCCCTGTCGCGGCTCCCGAGGTCCGGTACGAGGACGAGGCCCGCGGCGAGTGCCAGCGCAAGCGTTCCGACGCCGAGCACTCCGGCCACCTCGGCGCCGGGACCCCAGCGCGGCGACGGCGTCACCAGCGTGGGCCAGCGGCCGAGCCAGTACACCGCCGCCTGGTCGTCCTCGGGTCCCTCGGCCACCGGCACGACGATGCCGGTCGGCTGCCCCGGCGTCATCCCGCGCCGCTCGATATTGATCAGCTCGGCGCCGGCGTGGGCGAGGCCCGATGCGTCGATGTCGGGGATGCGCGAGGCGAGCGAGCGTACGCCGCCCGCGACCGCGAACACGGAGGTGCAGCGCAAGTCCTCCATGGCGGAGCGGAGTTCACGAAGGAAGCGCTGTACGCGCGAGTCGGCGGGCCCCGCCTCGTCGAAGAGCAGCACGAACCGGGAGGCGCGGCGTCGCCGCCAGGGGTTGAAGAGACGGGTCCGGCACGCCTGGTCCAGGTCGGCGAGCAGGGCGTGCATGAGCACTCGGTCCATACGCTCCGGCTCGTTGGCGGGTTCGCCGTGTACGAGATCGAGCGCGGAGCGGAAGAAGTCGGTGGGCGGGCTGCCGTGCTGACGGCGCACCCACTCCGCGTACCAGCTGCGGCTGCGGGCACGCCCGAGCATGCGGCGGTTGGCGCGCCAGCCGTAGAAGGCACGCGGCAGCCGCTGGAAGAGCGGGCCCGCGACGAAGTTCCACAGCAGCTCGAGCAGCGTGCCGCCGTTGGCCTGGTCGCGGCCGCCGAGCCACCACAGGGTCTGGGCGGTGCGGGACCAGTTGCGGTACTGCGCATAGCAGTGGTTGCGCAACTCGGCGTGGCGGCGCTCCATGAGCCCCTCGACGGCGGGCGCGGTGACGACGGAGCGCAGCAACCGGTAGCTGTGCAGCCGTAGTTCACCGGTGCCGGGCGGCATGGTCTCGGCGAGCTGAAGGGTCAGATGCTCGAAGAGTTCGAGCGGTGGCGGCTCGGCCCCGTCCGGGATCTGCGGGATGTACGCGTGCGGGGCGAGGACCTCGCTGCGGCCGCGCATCCGCGAGCGGAGCCCCGTGACGATCCGGCGTCCCGCATTGCCGCCGTCCGGCTCACTGAGCAGGACGACGGGCACCCTGCTGCGGCTGCGCCGGGGCTGTACCACCAGTTTGTCGAAAGCGTCGATGAAGCGCTCGACGCCCGGATAGGCCGGAATACGGCTCTGTGGATCCCCTGCGGTCATGAGCAGGCCCCCTTGTTCCCCCTGAGAAGTAAGGGCTATTCCCCTTAACTGCCATACCCAAGCGTGGAGTTGGATCACATGGCAAGCACGGTTCTGCCGCGGCGGTGATGGTCGGCACAGGGCTCGGTGCTCCGGGTGCCCTCTCGCCGGTCAGTTCGCCAAGCCGCGCATGTGATGTCAACGAGGCCGACGCCACGCTCCGTCACCACCGAATGTGAGACAGGGCCGTCAAGTTGACATACCCCCAGGGGCGGCTCTTGCTGCCTCGGCCGACAGTCGCAGGCCGCGCGCCGCCCGGGAACGCCCGGCCGGCATCGAGCCTTGTTGTGGAACGAGTTGGCAATCCGTGGTGCCGGATCACGGGTACGCAATGAGCTGCGGGACCACCGGTGAAATCGCATCCGAATCAGGGCTGCACAGACGCCTGCGGGGACGAGCCGTGTCGCCGCCCCTTCGGGCACCAGGACCTCTCGTGCGGCCGCCCTTTCGGCCGTTCCGGGGGCCTTTGTAACGCCTCGACAATTGCGGTGACAGTCGGGCAGGTAAACGGCACACCGAACACCCCGTTGCCCTTGACCTTCAGGAGTCCTTGTGCAGTTGTCTCCCTCCACCCTCTCCTCTCGGACAGTGCTTGTCACAGGGGGGAATCGGGGGATCGGCCTCGCGATTTCCAGGCAGTTCCTCGAGCACGGGTATCGCGTCGCTGTGACACATCGCGGAAGTGGTGGACCAGCAGGAGCATTCGGAGTCACCTGCGATGTCACGAACCCAAAGGATGTGGATCGCGCCTTCACTGCCGTCGAGGAAGCCATCGGGCCGGTTGAGATCCTTGTTTCGAATGCCGGGGTGACGAGCGACTCGCTTCTGATGCGGATGCGCGAAGACCAGTTTCACGGAGTCGTCGATACCAACCTGTACGGCGCCTGGCGCTGTGCCCGACGGGCGACGCCTCGGATGCTGCGTGCGCGGTGGGGCCGAATGATCTTCATCTCGTCCGTATCCGCCACGTCGGGCACAGCTGGCCAGGCGAATTACGCGGCGAGCAAGTCAGCTCTCATTGGTCTTGCCCGGTCCATTACACGCGAGCTCGGTCCGCGGAACATCACGGCCAATGTCGTCTCGCCCGGGTGGATCGACACCGACATGACAGCAGCGCTGTCGCCGTCCCACCGGGCCGAAGTGATCAAGGAAATTCCCCTCGGCCGGGCCGGCACCGCTACAGATGTGGCCGGTGTGGTCACCTGGCTGGCCGCCGAGGCCGGAGCATACGTGTCCGGAGCGGTGATACCCGTCGACGGCGGCCTTGGGATGGGGTACTGAGGTGCCTGAACCGGCGGCGGGCGGCTTGCACTTCGGCAGTTCAACCCCCAAAAGACGTCTGATCGTAGGGATAACAGGAGCGACGGGAGTAGAGATCGGCGTCAGGCTCCTTGCGGTGCTCCAAGAACGGCCGGACGTGGAGACACACCTGGTGATGACCAAGTGGGCGAGAGCCACTCTCCAAATTGAGAGTGACTATTCTCCGCGGGACGTCATCGGCATGGCTGACTATCACTACGCACAAGCGGATCAGGCGGCTCCCATATCGAGCGGGTCCTTTTCGGTGGACGGTATGGCTATCGTTCCGTGCAGCATGAAGACCTTGGCAGGGATACGCGTCGGCTATGGAAGTGACCTTATCGGCCGTGCCGCCGATGTCACGCTGAAGGAGCGCCGCCAACTGGTGCTGGTGCCACGGGAGACGCCACTCTCTCCTGTTCACCTGGAGAACATGCTGGAGCTGTCCCGGTTGGGTGTGACGATACTGCCGCCCATGCCGGCTTTTTACAATCGGCCGAAGGGCATTTCGGACGTCATTGATCATACAGTTATGCGGATTCTTGACCAATTCGGCATCGATGCCGGAATCGGGTCGCGGTGGAGCGGAGTCCCGCATGCCGACGGGAACGGTTCTGAGGCACTGCATGGCGTCATCCGTTAGTAACGGCTACAAGACTTTGGGAGACAACTGGGATGCAGCGCCCGAACGATTTACGTGAATACATCGCAGCTCTGCGAGACCGTGGCGATGTGGTGGATGTGAGGCGGCAGGTGGATCCGCACCTGGAACTGGGTGCCATCATTCGTCGAAGTTATGAGACCCGTGCTCCCGCGCCGCTCTTCACTTCCTTGAAGGGGGTAACCTCGGGACGTCGTGTCCTTGGTGCTCCCGCCGCGCTCAGTTCGGATCCGAAGCGCCCTCTCTCCCGTGTCGCCCTCAGCCTGGGGCTTGCCATGGACACTCCCGGCGAGCAGCTCGTGGCACATATCGCCGAGTCCAGGATGCGTCCAGCGACTCCCCCGGTGGAAGTCGGGACGGGACCTTGCAAGGAGAACGTTCTTCTCGGCAAGGAGGCATCGCTGGAGGGCTTCCCCACTCCCTTGCTGCACGACGGGGATGGCGGCAGATACATCAACACCTGGGGAGCGATCGTCGCCCGCACACCCGATGGCGACTTCACCAATTGGTCGATCGCACGGATCATGATGGTCGACGGCACGCGCATGACGGGACTGGTCTCCCCAGGGCAGCATGTGCACAAGGTGTGGCAGCAGTGGGCGGCCCGCGGCGAGCCGATGCCTTACGCACTGGTTCAGGGTGGGCACCCGGCCCTCCCTTTCGTCACGGGGATGCCGCTACCGGACGGAGTGGAAGAAGCAGGTTTCCTCGGCACTCTGACCGGCGAGCCCGTCGAGGTCGTCCGGTGCGAGACGGTGGACCTGATGGTGCCCGCGAACGCCGAGATCGTGATCGAGGGGCATCTGTCGCCCACCCTGGACGCAGACGAAGGGCCGATGGGGGAGTTCACCGGCTATATACCCGAGCGCGGCGGCCGGCAGCCCAGCTACACGATCGAGGCCATCACCCATCGGCATGACCCGATTTGGCCGCATGTCGTCGAGGGGCAGCCCGTCGATGAGTTCCACACTGCTTTCGGGATCCCCTTTGCCGCCGAGCTCCTTGCGCATCTGCGCGCAGCGGGACTGCCGGTGACGACGGTGTGGTCCTCCCTCGAAAGCGCGAACCACTGGACCGCCATCACCGTGCCGCACACCTGGCGGGAGATACTGCCTGGCGCGACATCGAGTGACCTGGTCGAGCACATCGCCGACGCGCTGCGTTCGTGCCGCGCCTCCGTCTGGCTCAATCGGACGTTCATCCTCGACGACGATATCGACCCCACCGATGCCGGCCAGCTCACCTGGGCGCTCGCGACCCGATGGCACCCCACCGAGGGACACCATGTCCGCACCGGACTGATCGTTCCCCTGCTGGCGTGCTACACGGAGGCGGAACGCACCAAGGCCAGCGGTCCAAAGGCCTTCTACGACTGCCTCCTGCCGCCGCCTGGCGCAGGTCGACTGCCTCGGAGCTCCTTCGAGCACTGCTATCCCCAGGACCTGCAGCGAAGGGTCATCGACCGATGGGCTACCTGAGCACGCCCTCGTCCGTAACCGGTGGCGCGAACACCCTCCGAAAGGACCGCTGAGAAATGAGCTTCGCGACTCCTGCATCCCGGCGGGCTCACGCACAACACACCGAGACGTCCACATGGGTGGATGAGCTGCTGCTTGCAGGACCGGATGAGGAGCCGGTCCTGCAGCTCGGACAGGTTGTGGACCGTGCTGCGTTGCGCTCCACGGTCCAGTGCTTCCAACAGCGTCTGGAGAATGCCGGATTGGAGCGCGGCGGCTCGGTGGTCCTGCGACTCCCTCCGTCGCTGTCCTACATCGGCCACCTGCTTGCTGCCTGGCGCTTGGGCGCCCAGGTGACGGTTCTCGACCACCGGCTGACCGGGCGTGAGACAGACGCCGCAATGAATCAGATCAGGCCGCAGGTCTCGGTAACGCCCGACGAAACAGTCAAGGCGCTGCTTCGGGGCTATGTGGATGTCACGGCCCGCTACGACCCGTTGGCGGGCGTCCCGGCCCAGAGCAACCACGCACTCATCCAGCTGAGTTCCGGATCGACCGGAAACGCCAAGATCATCGGTCGGACGGTCGCCGGTCTCATCGAGGAAATCGACCGCTATCGCAGCATCGAGGGGATGCCGGGCCGAGGCGAACGAATAGTTCAACTCAGCTCCATCGCCCATGCCTTCGGGATGGTCGGCGGACTGCTCCACAGCCTGCGCACGGGCGTCCTGCTCACCCTGCCGGAGCGCGTCAGTGCCGCCTCCATTGTTGAGGCTGTGGCTTGCAGACCGGAACCGGCCACCATGCTCGGGGTGCCGTTCCACTTCGAATTGCTCACCGCCCGGGGCGAATCGCCGCGCCTTCCGCAGCTTGCCCGCGCTGTCACCGGCGGCGAAAGGATCCGCCCCGAGATCGCACAGCGCTTCACCGAGCTCTACGGGATCGGGCTCGGAGAGTGCTACGGAACAACCGAGACCGGCTTTGTCGCTCTGGACGTGCTCGGCCGGAATCGTCCGGCCGTCGGCCCGCCGGCTCCCGGTGTCCGGGTGCGGATCGAGCGGGGTGAACTCCTCATCGGCACGCCGTCGAACCCCTACCTCAGTGCCGGGCACACGGGTTCCTGGTCGCAGGGGTGGCTGCACACCCGCGACGCTGCCACCCGTGATGCGTCCACCGGTGTTGTGACGATCGTCGGCCGTCTGGACTCCCAGATCTCCATCGGTGGTTTGAAGGTCGACCTGACGGAGGTGGAGCGGACGCTCGCCGCACTGCCTGGGGTACGCGAGGCGGTGGCACTGTTCGACAGACGCATCGTCGCCTACTTGGTTGTGGAGCCCGGCACCAGTCCGGACCACGTCCATCGGGAGATGCGATCCCGGCTTGCCGCCTTCAAACGCCCCCGTGCACTGCACCTGCTGGCGGAGCTCCCGCGCACATCGAGCGGCAAGCTGGTGCGCGACCCGCACACGCTGCAGACCGCCGTGACACGTTCCAGAGGGCCCAGCGAGACGAGCTGAGAAGGCCTCAGGGATACGGGCAGCGACATCAGCCCGGGCAAGTGACCGAACGCCCGTGATCACCAAACATCCGGGATACCTTCCCGGACCTATCCGAACCAGGAGAACACCGCACCATGGCCACGTTCACACTGCAGTTCGTCGTCGATGTCCTCAGCGAACTCAACTACGACATCGACGAGGTCCATGACGACACCCTGCTGGGCCCGGACGGACTGGACCTCGATTCGCTCAGCCTCGCAGAGATCCTGATGCGGACCGAAGAGGCCTTCGGCATCCACGTCGACGACGACGAAATCGAGGAGCTGGCGGGCATGACGGCCGGCGCCTTCGTTGCGGCTCTGGCCACGCACGGAGGACGGCAGACGGCATGACGACACCCGCGCCGGTGCCCTCAGGCGCACCGCCCACCGCCCCGTCACCCCCGGAACGGACGGCAATGATGCACGGGACCCGAATCAGCCCAGGCACCCCTCGACACCCAGTCCTGGTGACGGGCCTGGCCGTACTCTCAGGCTTCGGGCGCGGCACCGAGCCGCTGCTGCAGCGGGCCTTTGTCGGTGCGACGGCCTTCCGGAGCGTGCGACGCTTCGGAACGAGAAATGATCAACACGGGGTTGCCGCCGTGTATGAGGACGCAGGGTCGCTGCTCGACGAGCTTGCCACGGTGACTGACCAGGCCTGTTCCATGGCCGGCCTGGTGCTTCCGCAACGCGGCACCACACCGCTGTTCCTCGCTGTTCAGCAGGACCACGAGGAATTCCGCAAGGACACCGTCGACCCCGGCACAGGCGGGGCTCGCGGATCGGCACTGGCCCTTGCCGAGCGTTGCGGGCTGAGCGCCAAGCGCGTCTACACCAATGCCTGCACGGCCTCGAGCACGGCCGTGGCAGAGGCCGCCTCCGCCATTGCCTCTGGGTATACCGACCGCGCGGTGGTCGCGAGCGGCTACCTCGTCGACCCGGACGGCTACGGCCTCTTCGCCGCCGGGGCAATGAGCGATGACGGACACATCCGGCCTTTCAGCGCCCATCGCCGAGGCCTGCTTCTGGGAGACGCCGTCGGGGCGATCGTCCTGGAATCCGAGGCCGCAGCACGGCGATCCGGCAGCCGGCCGCTGGCCCGCCTCGCGGGTTGGGCCCGGACCGGAGACGCCTACCACATGTGCCGCCCTCATCCCGAAGGCGCAGGAATGGCCCGCGTCATCACCAGTGCGCTCACCCGGGCGGGCATTACGGCTGAGGCAGTCGACTACGTGAACGCACACGGCACCGGCACCATGCACAACGATGCCGCCGAAAGCGCCGCGCTTCACCGCGCCCTGGGCGCCCATGCCCCCCGGGTGGCGGTCAGCTCCACCAAGTCCGTCCACGGCCATGCCCTGGAGGCGGCCGGAATGCTCGAACTGGTCATGACCGTGCTGGCCCTGCGGTCAGGACGGCTGCCCGTCAATGCCGGCTTCCTGGAGGCCGACGACAAGTGCACACTCAATCTCGTGCTCGGCGGGCCACGGACAACCCCCGTCCCTCGCTACGCCATAAGCCTCAATGCTGCCTTCGGCGGCGCCAACACCGCGCTGGTGGTGGGGCAGCCATGAGGTTACTGCCTTCGGCATCGGCGGCCGGTCACATCACTGCAGCCGGTCTGAGACTCCTCGGTCAAGGACACGCGCCCGCCGCACCGGGCGAGCCACTTGCACCCCTGCGCGGATTCACCGGCTCGACATTCAGCCCGGCGGCTGCCGCTGCCGCGGAAGCGTGTATGCATGATCAACCGGCAGACGCCGCAGACGCCTTCTGTACGGCCGTCATCCTGGTGAGCGTCCTCGGGGATATTCCCACCGCACGGACCTTCGCCTCGGCCGTGGACAGCGGACAGCGGGTGCCGCCCAGAATCTTCGGCATCTCCACCCCGAACTCCGTCATAGGGCACATTGCCCCTCGCTGGGGACTGAACGGGCCGGTGATCTCGGTCAGCCCGGTGGGCCCACCGCTCGACGAGGGAATCGAGCTGGCCACCCACCTTGCCCAGGACGGTGACGCCAACCGCTTCCTGATCATTCTCAACGACCCGCTGGACGTCCGCGCCGAGCAGTACGAGGCGACCGCGCTCCTGCTCACCGTAAACACACACTCCGACGCTGCATCTGGGGAGACACAATGAGCGGCACCCGCAGCATCCGTGGCGTCCTCGCTGCAGACACCCATCTGGGCGCCGGCAATGTCATCGAACGGCTCTTGGACCATGGGGTCGGGCGCGACGAGCCCGCCCTGACCTTCGACACACGGATCGACTCGCACCCTGCCTGGCAGACCCTGTCACTGGGCGAGCTGGACCGGTGCGTCGCGCGCCGCGCGGCCTGGCTGCGCGCTCGCGGCATCGGCAGGAGGGACGTGGTCGCCGTCTGCTCGGCACACGCACCCGACTATGTCCTGACGTTCTTTGCGGCCAACCGCCTCGGAGCCATCCCCGCCTTTGTCAACAACCGCCTTGACGAGGCCACCAGCGTCGCCTACCTGCGCCACCTCAAGCCGACTGCCATTCTTGCCGACCGGGCTCACCGGACGGTTTGGTCACAGCACAGCCTGGGCGCATCCCCTCTGTACGCCGTCGAGGACCTGGCCGACGAGCACCCGGAGACCGAGATCCCACCACATCGGCCCCGAGCCGATGACCCTGTTGTGCTCACGCATTCCTCCGGCACCACCGGGATGCCCAAGGCCGTCATCTCCACGCATGCGAGCCTGTTCGCCGGATTGCGGCACTGGCTGAGGCGGCCGCGCGCACAAGGCAGCGAACGTATGCTCAGCGTCCTGCCGATGCACAATTCCATGCTGGCCGCGGTGCTTTCGGCGCTGTGCAACCGATCGCGGTACCTCCAGTTGTCGTCCCAGAGCGGCGAGGGTGCCCTCGAGGCCATCGAGCGATGGCGGCCATCCGGGGTCTACGGGTTCCCCGGCACCTGGGTGGAGATCCTGGCCCTGCAACCCTCGCCCGACCAACTCCGCTCGGTACACGCCTGGTGGAACACCGGAGACAGCGCGCACGAGGCTCACATCCGCCGCCTCATCAGCTTCGGCCAGCATCAGGAGGCAACGGCCCACGGGCGTCGGACCGTTGACGGGTCGATATTCATCGACGGCTTCGGATCCTCGGAAATGGGGCACTCACAGTTCTCCGTCATCCACCGCCCGGGAACCGACCACTACAAGCGCTGCATCGGCCTTCCCCACTCATTCGCCGACGTCAGGGTTCTGGGGGCCGACGGATCCCCCGTGCCTGACGGCTGCGTCGGCCAGCTGGCCGTGCGGTCACCCACTCTGTTCGCCGGCTACTGGAATGATTCGGCCAGGAGCTACCTGTCGCGCCACGACGGGTTCTACCTCACGGGAGACCTTGGCTACCGGGACGGCGGCGGCTACTACTACCACGTCGACCGGACGGCTGATGCCGTGCAGGCGGCCACCGGCACGCCGATCTACACGACGCTCATCGAAGAGCAGATCCTTGCCCAATGCCCCGACCTTCTCGACTGCACGGTGGTCGCCTCCGACTTCGAGGGTGAGCCGCAGACCGAGATTCTGCTGACGCTCCGCCCCGAGGCTCAGTGTGACCCCGAATTGGACTACGAGACGCACATACTCGGGATGCTGGACGCAGCCGTAGCCCGGACCGTCAAAACCATCCGCATCGCCGGCCGGCGGATTCCCGTAGGGGCGACCGGAAAGGTGCGCAAGTTCCAACTCCGGGCGTGAGGTCGGGCCGCGCCTTCGACCCCTCGGGCGAGATAGATCATGAGCGCCGGCAAGCCGTGCGCGTGTGCTGATGCGCTCTTTGCGTGAAGTCCCAAGATTGGCGAGAGACAGAGATGACAGCTTCCCCTGAACCACCCTTCGTGCAGTTCTGGTGGCTCCATGACGCACGCTGGTACCAGGGTGTGCTCAAGAGGTTCGGCCCTGACGCCGCCAATGAAATCAACGAAGAAGCCGCGAAGTTCGTGGCCCGACGCGTCGCAAGGTGGTGCGCTGGACGCTATGAGATCAGTCTCGGAGGGCAGTCACTTGAGGAATTCCTGAAGGAATTCTCCCGGATACCGGCCGTCATGTTCCCTGACGACGGTCATATGCAGGTCGAGCACACCGTGCTCAATCCGATGGCCTGGGAGACCGTTGTCTCGGACGTCTTTCCCAAACGCATGCTCCGCGCGGCGGGAACGCAGGACGGGTACCGCTGCCCGTGCATGGGGATACGTTCCGGCTTTTTTGAGGCTGTCGGGCTGAAATGCCGCGACGAGCGGCTGGAGTGTGAGCTCGAAGGCGGCCAGGCGTGCCGATTCCGCACGACCTTGACGTCCCGTGAGGATACGCCCGGCGTTGAGAACGCACCTGCGGACGGAGCCGCACAATGAGCGAAGCGCGGCACTTCCCAGCGTCGGCTGTCGGCGCGCTCGATGTCCCAGAAACCACGTCCGTGGCTTCGGGCAACGGCCTGCCCGAACCGACTCGGGTCGACCTGTGGTGTGATCCCGTGTGCCCGTGGGCCTGGGCGACGGCCCGCTGGCTCGGAGAGGTCGACTGCCACCGACCACTGGACCTGCGGTTGAGGGTCATGAGCCTGGCCGTCCTGAACGAGCGGAAGGACGACGTCAGCCTGCGGTACCGGCTGCTTGCCCGGCACGGATCGGTGCCTGCCCGCCTGTGCATTGCCGCCGAACAGCAACACGGGCCGGCGGCGCTGGCTCGTCTGTATCCGGCGCTGGCGCGCCGGTTCCACCAGAAACCCGTCCAGCGCGGAGTCACCGCCCTGCGGGACGCGCTGGACGAGGCACAGCTGCCCGGTGAACTGATGCACAGGGCGGGATCGGACGCTTTCGACCAGGCACTTCTGGCCAGTCATCAAGCCGCGAGGGCCGCATACGGTGCCGATGTCGGGACGCCGCTGCTGCGGCTGCGCGATGCGCAGGACCGCACTGTCACCCTCTTCGGCCCGGTGCTGGAGCATGTGCCCCAGGGCTTGGATGCGGTCCGTGCGTGGGATGCCCTGACCACGCTGACGCAGGTCGACGGCTTTCGTGAGCTCAAGCGCCATCGCGGGAGTGAACCCGTACTCGACTGAGATCGCTGTTCCGCGGGCCAACAGACGCCATGGCACACCGGCGACGGCCCCTCATTCACCTTCAGCCTCGGCCGCTCTCTGTCCCTGTGCCTCACGAAAGGCCACAACGACCATGCTCACCGCCCCGTTTGACACCAGTGCCCCCGCCCAGCAACAGCCCGCCTGGCCAAACCCCCACCAGGTGAAGGAGGTACGCAACACACTGCGCCGCAAGCCCCCGCTGGTGACCGGCGCAGAGGTGACGACGCTGCGCTCCCACCTGGCGACGGCCCAGGCGAGGCATGCCCTCGTACTGCAGGGCGGGGACTGCGCGGAGCTGTTCGCCGAGTCAGGCAGCGAAGCGGTGCAGCGCAAGCTGGACCTCCTGTATCGCCTGGCGGATCGCTGCCGCTCCGCCACGGCGCTGCCTGTTGTGACCATCGGCCGACTGGCCGGCCAGTACGCCAAGCCGCGGTCCAGTCCGGTGGAGGAAATCCCCGGGGGCGGACTGGTGCCCAGCTACCGGGGCGATGCCGTCAACGGCCGGCAACCCGATCCACACTCGCGTCGCCCCGACCCACAGCGTCTGTTGACCGCATACGACTGCGCGCGGGCAACCTTGGAACAGGTCAGATCATCATGGCAGCACAGGCCCACGGCGGAACGCGTCTACGCATCGCACGAGTTCCTGCTCCTGGACTACGAACTTCCCCTGGTCCAGCGCCAGCACGGCCTCCGCTACGCGGGCTCTGCCCACTTCGGGTGGGTTGGGGAGCGGACTCGGCACCCGGCGGGAGCGCACGTGTCCCTTGCCCGAAGTATCGGCAACCCCGTGGGAATCAAGATCGGCCCGTCCGCCACACCGGATGACGTGACCCGGCTGGTCGCCACGGTCGGTGCAGCGGAAGAGCCCGGAAAGATCACACTGATTGTCCGCATGGGGGCAACGACTCTCCTCGAGACGCTTCCCGGCATCGTGGCCGCGGTCGCTCGGCAGGGCATTCCGGTGACCTGGCTCTGCGATCCGATGCACGAAAACACAGTGGTCACACCGCTCGGCCAGAAGACCAGGTCCCTGGTGGCGATGAAGGCAGAGATCGACGGATTTGTTTCCGTGCTGCACCGAGCGCGCGAATGGCCGGCGGGACTCCACATCGAGATGACCCCGAACCGGGTGGCCGAATGCGTTCAGGATCTGGGCGACATCGCTGCGTCCGCACCGCTCGGCCCGTACACCAGCGCCTGCGATCCACGCCTCGATGCAGCGCAGGCAGAAGAGATCGTCGAGCACTTCGTCAAGCTGCTGTAGCGGCGACCCGAAGGCAGCGGGAGGCCACCGGCCGACCACGTCCCTTCACCCCGCAAGGCCGCGGATGTCCCGAACACCGTGGCCCCGCGCACGGCTGCGCGGGCGTGTGCCTCATTGGAGTAGAGATGAACGAGCGTCACGACAGCATAGCCATCGTGGGGATGGGGCCTCGCGGCCTGAGTGTCTTCCTGCGCCTGTGCGCCAACCTGGCCCGGCGTCCCGGACGACCACCCGTCACCGTGCATCTGGTCGACCCCTACCCGCCGGGCCCGGGCCGGGTATGGCGCACGGATCAGTCTGAGTGGCTGCTGATGAACACGGTGGCTTCCCAAGTCACCGTGTATCCAGATGAATCCGTTGAGATGGCAGGGCCCCTCGTCACCGGGCCCAGTCTGTGGGAGTGGGTGCAGGCTGCCGTGGCACCGGGGGCTGTCCCGCTGGATGAGAGTTTCCTGCAGGAGGCGCGTGGGCTGGACGCCGATGCGTACCCCAGTCGGCGGCTCTACGGCGCATACCTGGGCTGGGCCTTCCGGGAGGCGGTGTCATCGGCGCCGCGCTCCCTGAACGTTGTCGTCCATTCAACCCGTGCCCTGCGGCTCGACGGTGATGGCGGAAAGACCGCTTCGGACTCGCAGGAGCAGCAACTGACTTTGGAGGACGGGACCGTACTGGGCGGCCTGAGGATGGTCGTCCTCACCCAGGGGCACACCCCGGTGTCTCTGAGCGCCGCGGAGCGTGCACGGGCCGAGTTCGCCAAGCGCACCCGTCTTACCTATCTTTCCCCGGGCAACCCGGCCGACGCCGACCTGTCCTGTATCGCCGCCGGGGACGAGGTCATCCTCTCAGGTCTTGGCCTGTGCTTCTTCGATTACATGGCGTTGCTGACCACGGGCCGCGGCGGCCGCTTCCAGCGGCGTGACGGCCAGTTGACCTATGCGCCGTCCGGACACGAGCCCCGGATGATCTGCGGATCGCGCCGCGGCATCCCCTACGTGGCCCGCGGGCGCAATGAGAAGGGCCCGTGCGGTCGACATGAGCCACAGGTGCTCACGGCTGCGCTCGCCGAGCGGCTCCGCGGCGCAGACGGAACGTCCCGGCGACTCGACTTCAGACGCGAGTTATGGCCCCTCATCGCCAAGGAGGTGGAGACCGTCTACTACACGCGCCTGGTCGCGCGGCGCGCGTCTGAAGCGGTGGCGGAGCAGTTCTGCCGCCGCTACCTGCCGACGCCCTGGCACAGCAGGGAGGAGGAGACCGTGCGGGCCGCGTTCGACATTGCCCCTGATGAGACCTGGGAGTGGGAGAAGACGGCGTTTCCGCACCGCGACCACATCTTCACCGACGCCGCCGACTTCCGCGGCTGGCTGCTGGACCATCTTGCTGCCGATATTGCGCAGGCCCGAGGCGGAAACCTCGGCGATCCGACCAAGGCCGCGCTGGACGTGCTGCGCGATCTGCGTAACGAGGTCCGGCTGGCCATCGACCACGGAGGGTTGTCCACCCGCTCGCACGCCGAGGACCTCGACGGGTGGTTCACCTCACTGAATGCCTTTCTGTCCATCGGACCGCCCGTCCAGCGGATCGAAGAGATGGCGGCCCTGATCCGCGCCGGCGTCCTGGAGCCGGTCGGCCCCGCCGCCGCCATTGACTGCTGTGAGACGCAAGGCACGTTCACGATCCACTCGCCGGCCGTGCCTGGTTCCTTGCGCGGGGCCAAGGCCTTGATCGAGGCGCGACTGCCCAAGCCGGACGTCCGGCGCACCGCTGATCCGCTCCTCGGACATCTCCTGCAGACGCAGCAGGGCACCTCGTATCGGATCCATGACGCGGACGGCAGCACATACGACACCGGCGGGCTGCAAGTGGCATGCAGGCCCTACCAGTTGGTGACCCCCCGCGGGCACAGACATCCCGGTGTGCTCGCCTTCGGTGTCCCCACCGAAGGCGTCCACTGGGGCACCGCCGCCGGGGCGCGGCCAGGCGTGAACTCGGTGTCCCTGGCGGACGCGGATGCCGTTGCGCGCGCGGTGCTCTCCTGCCTGGGGCACAACCGGCGCACCCCGGCCGAACACGGTGGCATGGGCCGCCAACCTGCCCGAGGTGCCCCTCGGGTTCAGCGGCGGAACACCGCCCTCCACTGAACCGGATCCCCGCGCCGAACCAGGCGACATGTGACAGGAGTGCACGATGTCCTCAGCCCTCCCGCCAACGAGCGACGACCGTTGCTACAGCAGAGCCGCAGCAGCAAGATACAGCGCCGAGGACAGCGGTCTGTTGACGCCCGTACGGGCGTCAACACCGATCGAGGCGGCGGTCTCGGACCTCGCCTGGCTGCAGGCGATGCTGGATGCCGAGGCGGCCCTGGCCCGTGCCCAGGCCCGCTTGGGCACGGTACCGGAGTCGGCCGCCGCCGCCATCACGGCGGCGGCCCGTGCGGACGCCCTGGACCTGCATGACCTGGCCCGGCGCGCCCGCGCGGCGGCCAATCCGGTGGTCCCACTGGTGAAAGACCTGGCGGCCGCCGTGCATGCGGCGTGCCCAGCGGCGACCCAGTACGTTCACCTGGGCTCCACGAGCCAAGACATCCTGGACACCGCCGCCATGCTGGTCTCGGCCCGCGGCATCGCGTTGATCCTGCGAGAACTGGACCAGGCAGCAGACAGCGTGGCGGTGCTTGCAGCCCTTCATCGCGACGACCTCATGGCCGGCCGGACCCTCACCCAGCACGCAACACCCATCACCTTCGGTCTGAAGACCGCCGGCTGGCTCCTGGGTCTCTTGGATGCCCGCCAGCGGTTGGACGATGTCATGCGCGCCAGTCTGCCCGTCCAGCTGGGCGGCGCGGCCGGAACCATGGCCGGCTACCTCGAGTGCGCCCTCGACGGCGCCGATGCTGCGAGACCGCCCGCGCACTACGGGCGGGATCTGACCGAGACCTTCGCCCGGGAGCTCGGCCTGTCGGCGCCCCTGCTGCCTTGGCACACCCGCCGTACCCCGATGGCCGACCTCGCCCACGCCCTCAGTGTGACCGCCGGATCCCTCGGCAAGATCGCCACGGATGTGCTCAGCCTTGCCCGTACTGAGACCGCAGAGATCAACGAGCCAGGCGATCCTGGGCACGGAGCCTCCTCGGCCATGCCGCAGAAACGCAACCCGGTCCTGGCCACCCTCATCCGGACGGCTGCTCTGCAGGTACCACCGCTGGCCACGATCTTGCTGCAGAGCATGGCGGCGGAAGACGAGCGCCCAGCCGGTGCCTGGCACGCGGAGTGGATGCCTCTGCGGGAAAGCCTCCGCCTTGTCGGCGGCGCGGCTCACACCGCTACGGATCTGTGCGCACGCATGGTTGTCGACCCGGCCCGGATGCGCAGCAATCTGGAGACGACCGGCGCGCTGATGACCACCGAGCGTCTCGTCCACGCCCTGCGCGCATGCTTCCCGGACGGCTCGGCCGCGTCGGCCGTCGCCCAGGCCTGTCACACCGCCCTGACCGATCACCGCCCCCTGGTCGATGCCCTCTTGGACGTCCCCCAGATCCGGGAAAGGTTCTCCGCCGACGACATCGATGACCTGCTCGACCCTTCTCGCTACCTGGGAGCCTCCGCCGATCTCGTGGATCGCGCCCTCGATCACTACGCCGAACAACGGGGCGGCAGCAGCTGACGCTGCGGCCGGCGAGACATCCGTGCACGTCGCGGCCGGTGCCCCGGCCTTCGCGCCGGGCGTCAGTTCCACCGCAACAGCCCGTACCCGTACAGCACTTTCACCTACAGGAGACGCATCGACATGAACGCCATCACTCCCCGCCTCTGCGGCAACGACGCCCTGTTGGCCGCAGCCCGGGCCGTCATCGCCGGCGGAGGCAGCAGCAACATGCGCAATCTCGGGATCCAAGATCCTCTCGTCGTTGACCGCGCCATGGGCGCCCGCCTGTGGGACGTAGAGGGCAACGAACTCATCGACGTCAACATGGGCTACGGCCCTCACCTGTTCGGCTACGCTGACGCCGAGGTGGTGGGCGCCGTCAGCGAGCGCCTGCGCCTTGGGGCCATGACCGGGATCATCCACCGGCTCGATCCTCAAGCGGGCGAACTGATCTCCGCCTTGATGCCCTCCGTGGAACAGGTCCGTTTCGCCAACTCGGGCACCGAAGCCATTACGTCCGCGATCCGCCTGGCCCGCTTCCACACTGACCGCACGCTCGTCGTGACCTTCGAGGGCCACTACCACGGCTGGAGCGACACGTTGCTGCGCGGCGCGATCACCGCTGGCAGCACCGGGCAGCACGGCCGAACCGAACTGCACGCTGCCCCTGGAACAAACCCCGAGGCGCTGTGGCACACCGTGCAGCTGCCCTGGAACGACACCGATGCCCTCACCCGCTTCTTTGCCGACCGGGGTGCCGAGGTCGCCGCAGTGATCTGCGAACCCATCTGCGCAAATGCGGGTGTAGTGCACCCGTTACCCGGTTTCCTCGCGCAGCTGGCCCAGTTGGCCGCAGACAACGGCGCGCTGGTTGTGTTCGACGAGGTCATCACCGGCTTCCGGGTGTCGCGCGGCGGCGCTCAGGAACTCCTGGGCATCCGGCCCGACATCAGCATCATCTCGAAGGTGCTCGGCGGTGGCTTCCCCGTCGCCGCCTTCGGCGCAAGCCGGGAGATCATGAATCCGCTGGCACGCAACGAGGCCTTCCACGGCGGCGTCTACAGCGGCAACCATGCCGCTGTACAAGCCGTGGTCAGCATGCTCGGCAAGATCCAGCGCAGCCCCTCGGTCTACACAGACCTCGAGGAATCCTGCTCCCACCTGGAGAAGAAGCTGCGCGACAGCTTTGCAGAAGCCGGCCGGCACGTGCGGATAGCTCGCGCAGGCTCGGTGATGTCCGTTGCCGTCCTGAGCGGACCGCAAACGGGGCTCGAGGCGTACGACGCGGCGATGGACGCCATCGATTTCGCCGCACACCGACGTTTCCAGGGGCATTGTCAGCGCGGTGGACTGTACTTCCATCCCAATCCTCTGGAGCCGTGGTTCCTCAGCAGCGCACACAGCCGTGAGGACATGGATCGGATTGTGGATGTGGTCGCACTCGGTCTGCGGGCCTTGGCGGAGTAGACCGCCCCACGAAACCGGCAGCCATGGCCCCTTGTTCAGTGGCGGACCAGGAAACGCCACCGGCGAGAGCGCCCAGCATCATCACGGTGGCGCAGCCTGTGGGTGAGCAGCCGGGCGCGGGCACGCCCGCCCCGGCCTCGCCGACAGGCCGCGGCAGAGGACTCGGACGGTCGGAGACCCGCCAGTGGAGCAGTTGACAGCCGACGTCGCAGCCCGTCGCGGCGAAGGCCCCTGCGGGCAGATGCGGCAGAGCGGCACATCCCCATCGCAGCACGCAATCGTGGCCGTCTCATCGGCACGCGGGCAGGAACGGGAGGCCGCCCGTGCGCTGCTCCTGCAGTCGGCCTCCGGCATGCTCGGTGTCAACGGCATCGGGAATCTCGAGATCGGCCACCGCCCCGGCGGCCAGCCCTATCTCATCGGAGCTTTGACGGACACTCACATCAGCGTGAGCCATGGGCGCGGCGTGGTCGCGGTCGCGTTGAGCCCGGCCGGGCCCATCGGCATCGACATCGAGACGGTGCGACCGCTGCCGGCCCCGGCCTTGAGCCGCAGATACTTCCCCACGACCGAGGCCGAATGGCTCGAAGGCTTGCCCGCCCTCGACCAGGCGGCGGCGTTCTTGTGGCTGTGGAGCGCAAAGGAAGCGATCGGGAAGGCTCGCGGCGTAGGCCTGCGCCATGGTGGTGCCCGGCAGCGGATACCTCTGCCGGCCGTATGGCCCCCTGCGGCTACCAGCCTGCGGCTGAGAGAAGTGCCCGGCAGCCCTGGGATGTGGCTGAGCGAGCCGGTGCTGTGGCGGGGATGCGTCGTGGCACTTGCGGCTGTCGGGCACGTGCTGAAGCCGTTCAACCTGGAGGGGGTTCCGCGCAGCCCTGGCGGGGAAGCAGCCGTGCCGTCTCCCCTCGAGGGGCACGGAACATCCCGACCGCATCCTCGAGAGCCGTCCGCAACACCCGTACGTCGGTGATCAGTCGACCACCGGTGGGGCAGATCCGCCAGTGCAGGCCCGGCCCCCGGACACGGTGCGGGGGCGGCACAACCAGATGCTGCGTCATGCCGAGGGGACGGGTCTCCGGGACGTCCCACCCGGCTGTCGAACCCTGGCGAACGAACCAGTAGACGGCGGGCTCGCGCGGGTCCTCGATCACGGCACCGCTGCGGTGCCCCAGGATCTCCAGCACATGTATGCCGATGCTGCGCGGCACGCGGACGGCGTCCCAGTCGAAGCCGGCGGCCTGCAACTGGCAGTCCGCGGTGGTTGGCAGAGCGGCCGGTCGGGCCGGCTCAGAGTTCATGGGGCATCGGCTCCTCGCCGTACCACGGCCGGTGCCGCAGCAGGGCCGGGTCGGACGGGCCACTGCGGGGCGCGCCGCCCGCCGCCCAGAGCAGCACCGCGACGACCACTGGCGCTATGGCGCGTGGTCCGCTCCTCATCTGTGGTCGTCGTCGCACGTTCACCTCCTTCACGGTCGCCCGGCTACAGCTACCGGGCGTCCAGTCAGATGATCAGCGTTCGAGCCATCCCTCCGCAGCCCCAATCAGGGCGGTTCTTGGGGCAGTCGGGCCGCACGAAAGTGTTCCCGCTCGCCGGCCCGCGGGGGCGCCCGCGCTGACCTGTGACCGATCCGAGCCGCTCGTCGCCGGTCACGCAACCCCGCCCAGATAGGCCTGGACGACGCGGGGGTCGGCGGACAGGTCGGCCGCTGTGCCCTCCAGTACCGTCTCCCCGTTCTCGATCACATATCCCCGATGTGCGATCTTCAGCGCAGCCGTGGCGTTCTGTTCGACGAGGAGCACCGCTGTGCCGCCGAGGTTGACGTCCCTGATCACCTCCATCACCGCGGCGACCATGAGCGGGGCCAGGCCCATCGACGGTTCGTCCAGCATCAGCAGATCGGGGCGGGCGACAAGGGCCCGGCCGATGGCGAGCATCTGCTGCTCCCCACCGGACAGCGTCCCGCCGTGCTGGGCCCGCCGTTCGGCCAGCCGGGGCAGCAGTTCGTAGACCTCCTCGACCCGCCGCGCGAGTTCGGCGCCGTCGCGCACCAAATAGCCGCCGAGCAGCAGGTTTTCATGCACGGTCAGGGTGCTGAAGATCCGCCGTCCCTCGGGGACGTGCACCACTCCTCGCGCGACGATCTTCGACGGAGCGGTCCTCGTGATGTCGTCACCCGCGTGCACGATCCGGCCCGCGGCGGGTCGGACCAGCCCCGAAACCGCCGACAGAGTGGTGGTCTTGCCCGCGCCGTTGTTGCCGAGCAGCGCGACGGTCTCCCCTGCGGCCACGCTGAGGTCGAGCCCCCGCAGTGCCTGCACTCCTCCGTATCGGACGTCGAGGCCGTAGATCTCAAGCATGGTGTGCCCCCTTCCCGTCGAATCCGGCGCGAGCGGCATGGACTTCGTCGTCGTCGGCCGCCCGGCCGAGGTAGGCCTCGATGACGGCCGGGTCCTGCCGTACCTCCTCCGGCGAACCGTCGGCGATCTCCTTTCCGAAGTTCAGCACGACCACCCGCCCTGACACCTCCATGACCAGGCCCATGTCGTGCTCGATGAGCGCGATCGCCATGCCTAGCTCCCGGATCCGGCGGATGAGGGCGAGCAACTCGGCCTTCTCGCCGTGGTTGAGCCCGGCGGCAGGCTCGTCGAGCAGCAGCAGCTTCGGCCGTCTGGCCAGGGCGCGGGCGATCTCCACCCGGCGCTGCTCGCCGTACGGAAGGTGACGTACAAGACCGGCCCGGTCGCCGCGGAGCCCGACGAAGTCCAGCCATGTGTGGGCCTCGTCGGTGCTCTCGCGCTCGCTGCGTCGATAACGGGGGGTGTGCAGCACCGCGTCGAGGGTGCTCTGCCGCAGCCACAGATGGGTGCCCGCCCGTACGTTGTCCAGCACCGACAGTTCGCCGAACAGCCGCAGGTTCTGGAAGGTGCGGGCGAGGCCGCGGGCGGCGACCGCAGACGGGCGCAGGCCCGTCACGTCCTCTCCCGCCAGCCGGACAACGCCCCCGGTCGGCTGGTAGAACCCGCTCACGCAGTTGAACGCGGAGGTCTTTCCGGCACCGTTGGGGCCGATGATCGAGACGATCTCGCCCTCACCGACGGAGAAGGTGAGGCCGTCGACGGCACGGACTCCGCCGAAAGCCAGCCGCAGATCCTTTACTTCGAGAATCACTCTTCCTCCTTTGCCGGCGCGCCGGGTGCGCCGGGCGTGCTCCGCGCCGCCGTGTGGTCGGGCTCGCGCGAACGGTGCGGCCAAAGGCCCTGCGGGCGAAGCAGCATCACGACGATGAGCAGTACGCCGAAAACGAAGTAGCGGTAGTCGGCCAGGCCTCGCAGCAGCTCGGGCAGCAGACTGATGACCACGGCGCCGACCACGACGCCGGGCGTGGAGCCCATACCGCCGAGCACGACCGCCATCAGGACAAGGGCGGACTGCAGGAAGGTGAAGCTGGCCGGGGAGATCGCCGAGAGCTGGCCGGCGAACAGCACGCCCGCGAGTCCGCCCCAGACCGCACCCGCGACATAGGCCGCCAACTTGACCCGGTAGGTATGGATTCCGCTGGCCTCGGCAGCGTCCTCGTCCTCCCTGACGAATCGCCAGGCGCGGCCGATACGGGAGCGGCCGAGCCGCGCGGCGAACAGCACCGCGACCGAGACGATCAGTACGGCGGTGTAGTAGAAGACGACCGGGTCGGAGAGCGTGTCACCGAGCAGCCCGGGGATGCCGTAGATCCCTGAGGGACCACCGGTGATGTCCAGATTGCTCGCGACGATCCGGATGATCTCCCCGAAGCCGAGGGTCACGATGGCCAGATAGTCGCTGCGCAGCCGCAGCGTGGGACCTCCGATCACCACTCCGGCCACCACCGTCACCACGATGACGACCGGCACGGTGGCCAGGAGCGGGACCTTCAACTCCGTGGCGATTACCCCGCCGGTGTATGCGCCGACCGCGAGGAAGGCGGCGAAGCCGAGGTCGAGCAGACCGCAGTAGCCGACGACGATGTTCAGACCGACGGCGAGCATCACGAAGATGACCGCGCTGGTCATGACGTTCATCGCGTACGGAGTGGCGATGACGAACGGGGCGAGCAGGGCGGTCAGCAGCCCGGCCCAGCCCAGCCTTCGGCTTTCCAGCAGCCGCGTGACGGGCGAGGGACCACGGCCCTTGACGGGCTTCACCGGTGGGTTCTGGACGGCCGTCATCACACTCGCTCCGTTACACGCTCGCCGAGCAGGCCGGTCGGCCGCACGGTCAGGAAGAGGATGAGGAAGCCGAAGGCGAACACATCGCGCCACTGGCCTCCGAGCCAGTCGGTGCCGAAGGACTCCAGCAGCCCCAGGACGAGGCCGCCCAGCATGGTGCCCTTCATATTGCCGATGCCGCCGATGACGGCCGCGGTGAACGCCTTGAGCCCGATGATGAAGCCCATCAGGAAGTCGATCTTTCCGTAGTACGCGCCGGACATGACTCCGGCGGCGCCGGCCAAGGCCGAACCGATGAAGAAGGTACGGGAGATGACCGCGTCGACGTTGACGCCCATCAGCAGGCACGCTTTCGGGTCGAGCGCGATGGCGCGCATCGCACGGCCCTGGCGGCTGCGCATGACAAGGGTGTTCAGCGCCACCATCAGCCCGGCGGCGATCGCCATGAGTACGAGCTGCTGAATGGTGATCTTGGCACCGAACACCTCCACGGCGGTGCCGTCGAGACGTACCGGATAGACCCTCGGGTTGGGGCCGGCGACGATGCGGACGCCGTACTCCAGCGCGAACGACGCGCCCACCGCGGTGATGAGCAGCGAGAGACGCGGCGCCCCGCGCAGCGGCCGGTAAGCCACCCGCTCCAGTGCGACGCCGCCCAGGCCGGTCGCCAGCATCGTCAGCACGAGCACGACGAACAGTGCGAGCAGCGAACTTGAGGGGACGAAGCCGCCCAGCGCGCCGAGCATCGCGAACCCGGAGAACGCTCCGAGCATGTAAAGGTCACCATGGGCGAAGTTGAGCAGCTTGATGATCCCGTAGACCATGCTGTAGCCCAGGGCCACCAAGGCGTAGAACGAGCCGACGAACAGCCCGTTCCAGATCAGCTGTGCCATGCGAAATCCTCCGGGCTACTTGAGGGAATCCCGCAGGACGAACTGCCCGTCCTTGACGGCGAGGATCACGAAGCCACCGTTGCTCAGCGTGTGGTCGGCGGTGAACTTCAGCGGGCCGGAGAAGATCTTGAAGCCGTCCATCGCTTCGAGCGACGCGGTGACCTTGTCGCCGTCGGTGCTGCCGGCCTTCCTGATGGCCTCGGCGGCGACCCGAACGGCGTCGTAGGACTGGGTGGAGTACGGGCCGGGTTCGGCGCCGAACTTCGTCTTGTAGGAGGCGATCCAGCTCTCGGCGCCCGGAGTGGTCTGGGGGGTCTGGGTCATGGTCGCGAAGGCGCCCTCGCCGTGTTCGGCGCCCGCGATCTTGACGAGCTTCGGGTCGACCGAGCCGTCGCCGACGAGGAACTTGCCCTTGTACCCGGCCTGGCGGAACTGCCGGATCAGCAGACCGCCCTCCTGGTAGTAGCCGGTCCAGTAGATGTAGTCGGGGGCCGACTTGAGCACGCTGGTGATATTGGGGCTGTAGTCGCTCTCACCCGGGTTGACCGCTTCCTCGACGGCCTTGGCGGGAGCGCCCGTGGTGCCCAGCTTGGCCCAGGTGAGGTCGGCGATGTCCTTGGAGTAGCTGGTGTTGTCGTCCATGACGGCGACCTTCTTGGCCCCGTCCTTGCTCAGCCAGGCGACCGCGGCGGCAGCCTGCTGGCTGCCTGTGCCGTTGATGAGGAAGACATGCTTGAGGTGCTGGCTGACGAGCTGGTTGGAGTTGGCCGCCGGAATGACCATGGGGATGTTCCGCTTGTCGAAGATCGGCAGCGTGGGCAGGGTGGCGCCCGAACAGTAGCCGCCGACCGAGACGGCCGCGTGCGCCGCGACCAGCTTGTTGGCCGCCGCGACCGCGGTCTTCGGGTCGCAGGCGTCGTCCTCCACCTGCAGCTGCAGCTTTCGGCCGAGGACGCCGCCCTTGGCGTTGATCTCGTCGACCGCGAGCTGCGCACCGTTCTTCATGTACGGGCCGGTGTCCGCACTGCTGCCGGACATCGGTATGGCCATGCCGAGCACGATGGGGCCCTTGTCGTCACCCTCGGCGCCGCCGCCGACCAGTCCGTTGCAGCCCGTGGTGGACAGCGCGGCCACCGTAAGGAGCGAGGTCAGCGCCACGATGCGGGACGTGGTGCGGGCGGTGGAGGGCAGAGCGGGGATGGTGGGTCTCTTCACGGGGGGACGCTCCTCTGCGAGGTATTGCGGACGGTCGGTGTGAGGGCCTGGGGGATCGGATACGGGTCTGAGGACCAGCGGGGATCGGTCGGCGGGCGACACGGTGAGTGGCAGTCGGCTCAGAACGTGGCTCTTCTCTCTGCCGGGTCAGAAGCCGCATGGCGTGCTATGTGGCGTGTGACATTTCACATCGCGCCAGAGTGATCGGTCAATGGCTGGAACCCGACCGTTATCCCGACCGTTATCCCGGACGTTGTCCCGGCCGGTCTCTCGCAAGCCTCTGCCGACCCGCCGGTCAGCGTGTTGGGGAGGGCGCCGTCATCGCTCGGCGCCGGGCGCCGAGGGCAGCGCCCTCGAACCGGGCGGCTCCGGTCCGGAGTGCCTCGGGGCGTGAAGGGGCGGGAGTTCCAGCACCCTGCAGCCGAAGCCAGTGATCCGTCCGACGATTGCGGAGGCCTCGAGATCGTGTACGGACAGGACGAACGGTCCGGGTATCAACAGCACGTCGAAGCTGCCGCAAGCCACCAGGTCCATAAGCCTTTCCAGGCCCGGCAGCGGCCCTCGGGAGCGCAAGCCGTTGTCCAGATGGATCGAGGGCTCAGGTAGTCCGAGTTGTCGGGCATACCTGCGAAGTGCGATCCGATGCGTTTCCATTCCCCAGACATCGAAGGGAAAGCACCGAAGGTATCCTGCGATCCTGACTGTGCCGGGCTCAATAATGTCAAGGCCCATGAATTTCTCCTCCGCCATCGGATTCTCCGGTCATAAGGGGATTTCCCCGGATGTATGTGGCTGGTGATTCCAGGAGACCGAGGGCGTGCGGCCGAGTCCATGGCCGGACGAGCACAGTCCGGTCACCGATGGCAGCCCGTACCGGGGATGGCTGGGTAGGGACATCGCCCGTGGAATGGAACGCTAGGTAGTCACTGGGTAGTTGCTAGGTAGTACAGAGCCCACGTGTGCCTATCGCACCTGCCGAAGCCAGGGGTAGGGGCCCGGCGGCGCGCATGAGGTACCTCGCGGCTCATGGGTTGTTGGTGGCCAGGGCGTCTCGGACCGCGTGGCGACTGGTGACGCCGAGTTTCTTGAGGACGCTGGCCACATGGTGTTCCGCGGTGCGGGGAGAGAGGAAGAGGGCCTGGGCGATGTCGCGGTTGGTGGCGCCGGTGGCGAGGAGGCCGGCAACTTCCTGCTCGCGGGGGGAGAGCTGCTCGCCGTAGCCGCGGCGTCCGACCGGAGGGCGAGCTTCGCCGAGGTCGCGCAGAGTGCGCTGGCAGCGGGCGGCGTCGAAGGTGGCCCCCAGGTGCCGGTAGATCTCGTCGATCTCCGTCAGGTCCTGCGCGGCACGGTGCGGCGTGGTGGGGATCAGGGTGCGGGCGGCGCGTTCGGCGGCCTGGGCCGTGAGGTAGGGGCGGCCGATGCCCTGGAAGGTGGCGCGAGCACGGTCGAAGTGATCGCGAGCCCGGGCCGGGTCGTCGTCGCGCAGCAACAGTCCGAGGCAGAGGTGAAGATGGGCGATGGCGGCGGGCCCGTCCTGGCCTTCGATTGCGCGCTCGAACTCCCTGGTCAGCTGCGTGGCCGACTCGGGCCGCGCGGTGGCGAGGGCGGCCTCGACGGCGACCGGAACCACGGCTGAGGCTCTGAGCCAGGGCCCGTTGTGTCGCAGGCTGTTTGTTGCCGGGGCGCTGATCGCCCACGCTGTCTCGGGCTCACCCTGGGCAAGCCTGACCCGGCCGATACCGGCGGCGGCATCAGCGGTCCAGACCACGTAGTCACTCGCGTCTCTCGCGGTGGTGTACCTCTTCAGAGCCTGGCTCCACTGTCCGCGGGCTTCGGCGAGCGCCCCCAGAACCAGCGATCCCTCAACCTCCAGCATCAGGATGTCCTGGACTTGGGCGAACAAGGATGCGTAGGCGGCCTCCAGATCGCCCCAGGTGCCCTCGAGCCAGGCGAGTTCCTGGCGCAGAATGCGGCAGATGGCGTCAAGGTGCGGGGCACCGGTGCGGTGGGCGAGCTCCTGGCTCTGTTCGAGCAGGGCGCCGACCCGATCGTCGTGGCCGAGATCCAGCGCGGCGTCGGCCGCGTTGTACAGCGCCCTGGCGGTCTGCCTCAGAACGGCGAGGTCTCTGCCTTCCCGGGGCAGGCGATCGACCAGCTCCCAGACCGCCGGATGCCCGATCTGGGCCAGCACCGCGATCTTGTTGGCGTGCACTGTGGCCCGCGCCGCCTCATCGGGACTGGCCTGCACAGCGCGCTCGGCGCGCTCGATCCAGGCCAGTGCTTCTGCAGCGGGCCGCCCTCTGAACGTCGCCCACAGGGCGAGATGACTCATCGCGTGCGCGGCGGTCTCGGGCCGCTGGTCGCTCAGCTCCTCGATGGCGCTCTCCAGTTCCCGGATGCCTTCCGGGTCGCCCGCCTGACTGGTGAGGATGAGGCCGAGTCCGACGCGGATCTCACCGCGGGTTGTGGCCGGCAGCTGAGGGTCGGACAGGATTCGTTGCAGGACCGCCACCGACGCCGTGTACTCGACGCTGAAGGTGGCGGTGCGGCTGAGGGCCAGCGCTATGCGAGTACGTACATCCTCATCCAGCCCCGGTTCGGCCAGGATGGTGTGCAGAAGAGCGGCGGCGGTGCCCTGGTCACCCAGCGCGAGCGCCTGAGCGGCGGCCGCCTCGGCCTGTGCGAGCCAGCCCTCCCGGTCGCCCAGGGCGCGGAAGTGATGGGCGATCTGCACCAGCGGGGGGCTGTCCAATGTGCGCAGGGCCGCGATCGCCCGCTCATGCAGGCGGCGACGCTGCGGACCCGGGATGCTCTGGTAGACGGCCTGCTGGGCAAGAGCGTGGCGGAACCCGTACTGCATCGGCTGGTTCTCGCGCAGCACCGCAGCGCCCAGCACCTCCATCAGGGCTGCCATGCCCTGTTCAGGGTCGAGATCGGCGACCTGGGTCAGTACGGGTTCCGCGGTGGGCACGGCCAGCACCGCGGCGGCCTCCACCACCGCTACCGCCTGCGCCGACAGGCCTTGCACCCGTGTGGTGACCGCCTCCCGCAGTCCTCGAGGCACCACCGCTTGGCCGAGCCTGGTCACCGGATCGACCACCTCAACGCTCAGGTGTCCCCGATGTCCCTGTTCACTCAAGGTGATCAGGTCCTCCTCGACCACCAAGGGCAGGCCCGCACTGCGCTCGAACAGGATGCGGCCCAGTGCGTGAGTGGCGCGCGGGCCCAGGGCGGCAGCGGTCAGGTCATGGATGTCGGATTTGGTCAGCGGAGCCAGGTGGATCTCCGCGCCGCTGGTGCCCGGCGGGCGGCGATAGGCCGCGCCCAGGACGGGTGCGCGCGGCGGCAGCTCTTCCTGCCGGTAGGTGAGCACCAGGCCCAGGTGCGGTGGCAGGTCGCGGGCCAGGAGCAGCAGCAGCTCGCGGGTGGCTTCGTCCACCCAGTGCAGATCCTCTATGACCAGGATTGCAGTGCCGCAGGCCTCCAGGACCGCGCGCACCGCCCGTACCAGCTGGTAGCGCTCAGCCCCGGTCTCCTGCACGTCGGCGGGGGCGGTAGGCAAGTGGTCGGTCAGTTCCGGCAGCAGCGGCGCCAGGACGCCGGCCAGCGGGGACATCTCGGAGGCCGGCGGAAGGAAGGGCCCGGCCTGGCGCAGGGCGTCGATGACCGGCCCATAGGGAAAGGGTTCGCGCAGCGGGTGGCAGGACCCGTACAGGACTCGCCCGCCCTGGCCGGCCAAGTCCCCGGTCACCTCGCTGACCAGACGGGACTTGCCGACCCCGGCCTCTCCCTCGATCAGCACCACTGCGGGTGGATGCTGCAGGGCGCCCCGCAGCAGACCGGACTCCTGTCGACGGCCCACAAAGGCGAAACCTCCGCCGCCCGCGGCGCGCGGGCCGGGATCGAGATTCACCATCATGACGCACCCAGCCGTTCTGGGCGGCCACGGGCCGGGCGGCTGCCCGTACATCCCGCGTCACACCCGCAACCTCGTACACACCACGCTAATCCCGCTCCTCGCGAAGCGAGACTGGGACGGCCGTCAGATGACCGCGGCCTGGTTGATCAAGAAGACTTTCGGTTTCGGCCCGGGCGCAGGGTCCTCGCGCTTGCATCGGGCGTCTGCGTGAATTACATGTGACATTTCACATAAGACTGGGGGTGTCACTCCCCTGTTCGGGAGCTCCCGCGGGTTCATAACATCCGCGCCATGGATCTCGAGGTACGGCATTTGCGAGTGATCTGCTCGATAGCGGAGGCAGGGAGTCTCACCCGCGCCGCCGCGTCGCTGCGCATGACCCAGCCGGGGCTCAGCGCCCAGCTGCGGCGCATCGAGATCATGCTGGGCGGGGCGATCTTCGACCGTGGAAAAGCCGGTGTCGTCCCCACAACGTTCGGCGAGCTGGTGCTCACGCGAGCACGTGCCATCCTGCCGGGCATCGACGACCTGCTGGCCGACACCGCCCGCGTCGCACGCTGCCGAACGACAACCGACCGCGTCCGCCTCGGATCGGTGGGCGCCCCGTTGCTTGCCGATCTCATCGTGGCGGTAAGGGAGTTGACGCCCCGATCGGAGGTGACGGTCCGATGCCAGTACTCCCCGTCGCCACTGCTCGACGACCTCGCCGCGGGACGACTGGAGGCGGCGGTCCTCGGTGACAACCCTGGCCAGGAGCTCTCGCCACGCGATGGAGTCGTACTGCGCCCACTGGCCGCCGAGCCCGTCTTCGCCCTGCTCCCGTCCGCCCACCCGCTGGCAGAGCAGGAAGAGGTGAGCTTGAACCAGCTCATCGAAGAGGACTGGGCCGTGCCCCACCCGGACACCGACCGCACCCGGGAATACTGGGCGTCCGTCTTCGCCCTGGCGGACCGCCAACCGAAAACGCCCTACGAGGCGGAGGGCCGGCAACTGATCGAGCTCGTACGGGCGGGCCTGGCCGTCAGCCTCTGCCAGGCCACGTTCATCGCGGTGCCCGGCGTCGCGGTCCGCCCGCTCGCCGGGAATCCGATCTGGTACCGCCATGTGCTTGCCTGGCGTCGCGACGGCCCGCTCGCCGCACACGGCGACGAGATCTTCCGCAGGGTCGGCAAAGGCTATCTGGCCACCTGCGCCGCCACTGAGGCGTACGCACGGTGGCGCGAACGCCATCCGCGCTCGGTGCGGCTGCTGGACTGAACCGGGTGCTGCTGCGGCGGATGGTGACCGAAGACAGCATGGTCGCCCTCCACCGCAGCAGCACGCCCCTACTGCTTGGTGATCGATATGTCGTCGTGGAGAGCGCTGCTGCTCTCGACGTCGATGCGGACTCCGGTGGCGGGATCGGTGAAGGACTGTCCGGGTTGGAACGCGGCCATGTCCAGCGGCGCGCAGCCCGACGGCGGTGTGGCCTCGGGGTTGCCGTTGACGACCTGGATCGGGCCGTCGCCCGTCTGGGTGGACGAGTCGACCTTGTAGATGAGCACGCCGGTGGAACAGGCCTTGGCATCGCCGCCGACAGCCTTGCGGGACTCGGCGACGTACGCGGTGGTCTCGCCCGTGCGGATCACCGCGATCTTGGTTCCGCCGGGCTTCTCGACGGCCTTCAGATGGACGGCGTGGCTGCCGGGCGCGGACAGGCAGTCGACCTGTTCGTCGCGGATCCAGCCGAACTTCCAGCGCTCCCAGCCGACATGCTCCGGGGCGGGCCCGGCGATGTTGCCCATGAGGTCCCAGCCGCGCACGTAGCGGTGGAAGTCGGTTCCGGTGAAGGCATACAGGTCGGGCAGCCCGAAGATGTGGCTGGTCTCGTGGTTGGCGACCTTGAAGCCCCAGCGCCACATGTCCTGTCCGAACGTCACCCCCCACTTGAGGCGCTTGCCGTCGGCGACGATGCCGGAGGTGGCGGGGTCGTACAGGTAGGTCGGGGAGAACTTGACCGCCTTCGCGGCCTTGGTCGGGACGATGTAGACCATGTCGTACTGGGAGAAGTCGGCGTGCGGATCCGCGGCCTGGACGGCCTGACGCACGTACAACTCGTGCTGTTCGAAGGTGATCCCGCGGTCGAAGCCGTAGGTGGTGGATTCCTGCGGCATCCGCAGCCAGCGGTTCACCGGGGTGATGTCGAGCTTGACCCGCCCGTAGGAGGCCTTGTGCATCCAGTCGGCAGCCGGGGCGAGTTCGTCGTAGTAGCCGGTGGTGGAATCGGTGGCCGGGGCGTCGGGGAAGTCGACGAACAGCATCAGGACGTGCTTGGTGCCGATGGGCTGCTGGAACTGGTTGTAGTCGGTGTTGTGGCCCTCGTCGGTCCAGCCGGTCCTGCCGGGGAGGGCGCAGTCGGCGGCGGGGGTGGTGGTCGGGACCTCGGAGACCGCACTCGCCACTGGCGTGGCTGCCGCCAGAGGGATGAGCACGGTCAGGGCGACGGCGAGCCGCCGGACCTTGGGTGTGGGTCTGCGCATTTCCTCAGTTCCTTCCTTGCGGTGGCGTCCGGACGTCGGGCGCGCCCGGTGCCCTTGCCATGTGACATTTCACAGAGTGGGGACAAGGTTGAACGGGACCAGTCCTTACGGACAGCTCCCGTATCCCCATAACTTCGCGTTATGCGGATACGGGAGCCAGAGGCATCCCGTGCTATGCGGTCACCACTTGTAGGTCCAGACGGTGTCGTTGTACGCGTCGGAGCTGTTCACGTAGATCCGGATGCGGGCGGTGTCGTCCTGGAACGACTCGCCGGGTTTCCAGGTCTGCATGTCCAGCGTGGAGCAGTTCCCGGTGGGTGCGGCGGCGTTGGGGTTCGTCACGATGCGGATCGGCCCGTTGCCGGTGGTGGTGGAGGTGTTGACCTTGTAAATGACCACGCCGGTGGCGCAGGCGTTGGAGTCGTTGTTGGCGGCCTTGCGGGACTCGGCGACGTAGGCGGTGGTGGCGCTGGTCTTGATCACTGCCAGCTTGTAGCCCGTGCCCCCGTACTCCACTCCGTTGAGGGTGGCGGAGTACGTGTCATTCGTGGACAGACAGGAGACCTGGCTGTCGGTGATCCAGCCGAACTTCCAGGCGTGCCAGCCGAAGAACTGCGGGGCCGGGCCGCTGACTTTGCCCATGATGTCCCAACCGCCGACGTACTGGTGCAGATCGCCGCTGAAGGCGTAGAGGTCGGGCAGGCCGAAGGTGTGGCCGGTCTCATGGACGGCGACCTTGGAGCCCCAGGTCCACAGGTCCTGACCGAAGGTCACCGCCCAGTGGATGGCCACCCAGCTGTTCGTCGGCCCATTCCAGACCCAGGTCACGTTGTTGGGGTCCTGGATGAAGGTGGGGGAGTGACTGATCGCGGCAGCCGTGCTGGTCGGCACGATGTAGAACGTGTCGTAATTGGCGAGGTTGACGCCCGCACTGGCAGCGCCGGTGAGTGCGTCCTTGACATAGGTCTGGTGCGTGGCCCAGGAGAAATCGCGCTGCCAGTTGTAGGCGGTGGAGTTCTTCGGCATGTGCACCCAGTTGCCGTACGGGGCCTGCAGGTCCAGCCAGGTCTTGCCGTTGGAGGCGTTCCACAGCCAGTTGGCGGCGCCGGAAATCTGGTTGTAGTAGGGGGTGAGAGGCGTGGTGGTCCCGAGGGCGTCGGGGAAGTCCACGTAGATCACGCCTACGCGCTTGGTGCCGTTCGGGTTCTGGAACCGGGTGTAGTCGGTTTGCTGGCCCTCGTCGGTGTAGCCGGTCGTCCCCTGGAGCGCACACGTGGAGGTGCTCCCGTTGAAGGCATGGGCGGGGCCGGCGGGGACGGTGACCAGGGCAAGCAGAGCGAGCAGGGCGGACAGGACGATCAGGGGCGCCGCGGGGAGTAGGCGTCGCGTCCAGGTCGAAGAGCGCAAGGTTATGCCTCCGGGGGGAGTGGTCCGGGCTCGGGCCCGGCAGCTGCGACCTCCGGCAGCCGACGTGGCGGCTACCGATGACAGGTGGGCGGGTCGCGGACTGGGCTCGCCGTCTCTTCGCAGCTGTTGCAATGTGGCGGAGGGCAGGTCGGCAGCTCGTTCAGGGGAGCTCTCACCTGCCCGGGGATCGCGCCGGCATCGGAGGTTCGCCCTCCGGATCATCTGGGCGATCGTGGAGCGTACCTGCCCGTCCAGGCCGGGTGCCGCCTGGAATTGCGGCTGAGCAGGATCCGCTTGACTGTCGGTTCGGGGACATGGTGCGGCCCGGTCAGCGCGTCAGGCAGCTCTCGCCTGTTCATCACATAGCGTTATGAACCCGGAAGGCCGCCGCCTCTGGGCCCCTTGCCATCGCGGGGACGTGGCCTCGCCGATGCGGTCAGGTATCACCGTGAGTGCATGCCGACAGTGATCACCGTACGTGCATGCCCGGCCACTGCTCGAGAGCCCCACATGACCACCGGAACGCGCTACCCATCGTTCCCTCCACTTAATGGGTGCGCATACGCGTTGATCTCTTAGTGGGCGCCGGCGTTCTGTGGAGACAGATGTCCAGGACATCCAGGACGCGAAAGGGCGGCAGCATCATGACGATCAATGAAGTGGACGGTCCGCTGACCGGCCGCCTGGCCTACGTCCTGACCCACCTCACCCGCCTGGTTCCCAGGCCGTTCCGAGGTGACAGTAGATCTCGGTGGTTCGATCGCCACCCGGCCTCCGTGGCCGCCGCTCGGAGCTTCACTCGCGACATCCTCGTCGAACAGCCCCTTGAGGAATCGGAAACCGCCGAGCTGCTCGTCAGCGAACTGGTTACCAACGCGGTGCGCTACGGAGCCGGCCCGATCCTGCTCAGTGTGACTGTCCGCGGCACGTCGCTTCGGTGCGAAGTCACCGATTCGCATCCGGCTGCCCCCTGCCTCAAGGCGGCCGGCGCCGACGATGAATCCGGTCGAGGCATGCAGTTGATCCATGAACTGTCCCACCGCTGTGGCGTCCGTCCGACTCGCCGGGGAAAGACGGTCTGGTTCGAACTGCAGGCTGCGGGCCTGACCGAAGCCGTGGTTCCGTCTTCCGTCCCCGCCCTCGGCCGCTTCGCCCACGCGTCGGTCCCGCCGCCGCAGTGCCAGTCGGCCAGCGCATAACTCCGCGTTATGGGCTTTCGAGATCTCCCCGACGGCACACCAGAGGCCAGATGCTGAGCGGGCCATGCCGCTCCGACACCGTGCCTCCTTGCCGGCACCCCGGACGCTCGTACCTCGTGATGGGAGTAGCCGATGAGGAGGCCCTTGACTGACGTTCGGAACGCTGCCGAGGCACCCCGATCCTCGGACCCGAACGACTCCGCATGCCATTGCGGGCAGTCGTTGGTCTGCTGCGACGGTTGCGGGGCTCTGCGTTGCCTCGACTGCGACCCCTACCGTTCCGATGACTGCAACTTCGGCCTCTGAGCGTTCCCGCGACGGCGCCGCTACCCGGGCTGGTCGCAGGGAGTCCCACAGGCTGCTTCCGGTCCCTCATCGCGTGCGTGCTCGGTGGAGAGCAAGATGGAGGGCATGGCGAAGCCGACGATCCTGACCGTCGATGACGATCCGGGCGTGTCCCGAGCCATCGCCCGCGACCTGCGGCGCCGGTACGGCGACCGGTATCGGGTGCTCCGCGCACCCTCCGGTGCAGAGGCTCTGGAGGCGCTGCGGGAGGTCAAGCTGCGGGGCGATCCGCTTGCCGTGATGATCGCCGACTACCGCATGCCGACGATGAACGGAGTGCAGTTCCTCGAGGAGGCCATGGACCTCTTCCCGCTGGCCAGGCGTGTGCTCCTGACCGCCTACGCCGACACGGGCGCGGCCATCGACGCCATCAACCTCGTCGACCTCGATCACTATCTGCTCAAGCCCTGGAGTCCGCCCGAGGAGAACCTCTACCCGGTCCTGGACGGGCTGCTGGAGCTGTGGGCGGCAGCGCCCCATGAGGAAGCCGGCGAGACGCGGATCGTGGGCCACCGTTGGTCGGCACCGTCCTTCGCCGTAAGGGAGTTCCTCGCCCGCAACCTCGTCCCCTATCGCTGGCTCGCCGCGGACGAGCCCGAGGGCATGAGGCTGCTGGAAGCAGCCGGGCTCACCGCGGGCGACGTGCCTGTGGTGATCACTGCCGACGGCGAGACACTGCAGGCGCCGAGCGAACCCGAACTCGCCGCGCACGTGGGACTCACCACCACCCCCGCCGCCGCCTTCTACGACGTCGTCGTGATCGGTGCGGGCCCCGCCGGGCTCGGTGCCGCCGTCTACGCGGCTTCCGAGGGACTGCGCACTGTACTGGTGGAACGCAGCGCGACGGGTGGGCAGGCCGGCCAGAGCAGCCGGATCGAGAACTATCTCGGGTTTCCCGATGGAGTGTCGGGTGCGCAGCTGGCGGACCGCGCCCGCCGCCAGGCCATGCGTTTCGGCGCCGAGATCCTCACCGCACGTGAGGTGGTGTCCCTTGAGGCCGCGGGAGCCGGGCGCGTACTGCGGTTCAGCGACGGGACATCGATCGGGGCCCACACCGTCGTGCTGGCCACCGGCGTTTCCTACCGGCGGCTGGACGGTCCGGGACTGGAGGATTTCACCGGGGCGGGCGTCTACTACGGCGCCGCTTCCTTCGAGGCGGCCAGTTGCCAGGACCAGGACGTCTACATCGTGGGCGGAGCGAACTCCGCGGGCCAGGCAGCGGTGTACTTCTCCCGCTACGCGAAGCAGGTCCATCTCCTGATCCGGGGATCCGGCCTGACCCAGTCCATGTCCCACTACTTGGTGCAGCAGCTCGAGGCCCTCGCCAACATCGAGATCCACTCGCACACCGAAGTTGCGGGCAGTGAGGGCGAAAAGCACCTGCAACGCCTGATCCTGCGTGACAACAGGACGGACGCCCTCACCACGGTCCACGCGTCGTACCTTTTTGTCTTCATCGGAGCCGAACCGCCCACCCAATGGCTGGACGGCGTCATCTGCCGCGACGCGCGGGGATTTGTCCTGACCGGCCCCGACCTGATGTCCGACGGCGCCCGTCCCGCCGGGTGGCCGCTGTCCCGGGATCCGTACCACCTCGAAACCAGCGTGCCCGGCGTTTTCGCCGCCGGAGACGTACGCGCCGAGTCGGTCAAACGTGTGGCCTCCGCCGTGGGGGAGGGTGCCATGGCCGTCTCCTTGGTACACCGCTACCTGGAGGCGCAATGAACACTCAGAGCGAGCGCACCAAGCTCACCCCCGCCGAGCTGCGCGGGTTGTTCCTCTTCGAAACCCTCGACAGCACGCAGCTGGAATGGCTCGCCGAGCGTGGCCGGGTCGAGACCCGGCAGGGCGGAACTCCTGTGTACTCCGAAGGCGAGCCCGCGACCTGCTTTTTCGTACTGCTCGGCGGCACCGTGGCCGTCCTGCGCCGCCTTCACGGCGACGACATCGAAGTCAGCCGCACGGACCAGATCGGCGTCTACGCCGGCGCCACGCAGGCCTATCTCGGAGACCGGGTGGACCAGGCCTACCCCAACACACTGCGAGCCATCACCGATGTCGAGCTGTTCGTCCTGCCCGCGGACGAGTTCGCCCAGGCCATCCGCACGTGGTTCCCCATGGCCCTCCACCTGCTCGAAGGCCTCTTCTTCGGCACCCGCGCCACCAACACCATCCTCGCCGAACGCGAGCGACTGGTTGCGCTCGGCTCCCTGGCCGCGGGCCTCACCCACGAACTCAACAACCCAGCGGCAGCGGCCGTGCGCGCCACCGACTCCCTGCGCAGCCGGGTGACAGGAATGCGCCACAAGCTCGCCTTCCTCGCCGACGGCCGCCTCGACGGCAGCCGGCTGCATCAACTGGTCGCCATGCAGGACGCGGCCATCACCCGCGCCAAAGCCGACCGTACGCTCTCGGCCATCGAGGCGTCCGACGCCGAGGACGAACTCGCCGACTGGCTCGAGGACCACGGCATCCGCCAGGGCTGGGACATCGCGCCGACGCTCGTCGCCGGCGGCATCGACGCGACATGGCTGTCCGACGCCACTGCTGCGTTGGGGGAGGAGCATCAGGAAGCGGCGGTGCGCTGGCTCGCCTACACCATCGACACCGAGTTGCTGATGGGGGAGATCGAGGACGCGGTCACCCGAATCTCGGGCCTCGTCGAGGCGGCACGCCAGTACTCGCAGCTCGACCGCGCCGCCCAGCAGCCGGTCGACGTCCACGAACTCCTCGACGCCACGCTGGTGATGCTGCAGGCCAAGATCCCGTCCGGTGTGAACGTGGTGAAGCAGTACGACCGCGGCCTGCCGCCGATCCCGGCGTACGGCGCGGAGCTCAACCAGGTGTGGACGAACCTCATCGACAACGCGCTCGGAGCGATGGACGGAACCGGAACCCTCACCCTCGCGTCCCGGCGCGAGGCTGACCGCATCATCGTCGAGGTGCGCGACACCGGACACGGCATCCCGCCCGAAATCCGCCCGCGGATCTTCGAACCGTTCTTCACGACCAAACCGGTCGGCGAGGGAACAGGCCTGGGGCTCGACATCTCCTACCGGATCGTGGTCAACAAGCACCACGGTGACATCAGAGCGCACTCACAGCCCGGTGACACGACGTTCGAGGTCTGCCTGCCCATCACACCACCGCTCGACGACCAGGACGCGCCCGCCGGCTCCGCCCGAGACTCCGGCCAAGCAGGGAACTGACAGACAGAGCGCCGGGTGAGTCGTGTCTCACCCGGCTGCCACGGCTTGTCTATGCAACGAGTTGCATAGAAGGATCGGGGTATGGCGCTCGAACACGCGATCCTTGTCTCTCTGCTGGAGAAGCCGGGCTCCGGCTATGAGTTGGCCCGGCGGTTCGAGCGGTCCATCGGCCACTTCTGGACCGCCACCCATCAGCAGATCTACCGCGTCCTCAAGCGCATGGAGGGCGAAGGGTGGGTCGACGTCCGCGAGGTGCCGCAGCAGACCCGGCCGGACAAGAAGGAGTACTCCGTCGCCGCACTCGGCCGGGCCGCCCTCTCCAAATGGCTGCATGAGCCGATCGAACCCGAAAGCGTCCGGCACGACCTCGCCGTGAAGATCCGTGGCGCGGCCTTCGACGATCCTGCCGCGTTGATCCGCGAGGTCGAGCGGCACCGCCAGGCGCACAGCGACCGGCTCGCGCACTATCTCGCGGGGGAGCTGCGTGACTTCACGGGACCAGATGCCGCCCAGGCCTCCGCAACGCCCGACCCGGGGCGGGAACTCCAGCATGTCGTGCTGCGCGGAGGCATCGCGTACGAACGGATGACGCTCGCCTGGCTCGACGACGTCCTCGCCACCCTCCACCGGCTCGCTGCCGAGCGCTGAACCGCCCCCGCCATCTCCACCACGCTCACGCACGAACTCATCAACCCACCATCCCCCGATCCCAAGCCGGAAAGGCGAACACCCATGGCCGACCCGCTGCTGTTCAACCCGCGCACCTACGACCCGGCACACTTCGACCCCGAGACCCGCAGGCTGCTGCGTGCCACCGTCGACTGGTTCGAGGACCGTGGCAAGCGCAGGCTGATCGAGGACTACCGCTCCCGTGCGTGGCTGGCGGACTTCCTCGCGTTCTCGGCCAAGGAAGGGCTGTTCGCGACCTTCCTCACCCCGGCATCCGCCGCCGAGGGGCAGCAGGACAAGCGGTGGGACACCGCCCGGATCGCCGCCCTCAACGAGATTTTCGGCTTCTACGGGCTCGACTACTGGTACGCGTGGCAGGTCACCATCCTCGGCCTCGGCCCGGTCTGGCAGAGCGACAACGCCGCCGCTCGCACCCGCGCGGCGGAACTCCTCTCCCAGGGTGAGGTGTTCGCCTTCGGCCTGTCCGAGAAGGCCCACGGCGCCGACATCTACTCCACCGACATGCTGCTGGAGCCCGACGGTGAGGGTGGCTTCCGGGCCACCGGTTCCAAGTACTACATCGGCAACGGCAACGCCGCCGGCCTCGTCTCCGTCTTCGGCCGCCGCACCGATGTCGAGGGCCCGGACGGTTACGTCTTCTTCGCCGCCGACAGCCGCCACCCGGCGTACCACCTCGTGAAGAACGTCGTCGACTCCTCGAAGTACGTCAGCGAGTTCCGCCTCGCCGACTACCCGGTCGGCCCCGAGGACGTACTGCACACCGGCCGCGCTGCCTTCGACGCAGCCCTCAACACCGTCAATGTCGGAAAGTTCAATCTCTGCACCGCCTCGATCGGCATCTGCGAGCACGCGATGTACGAGGCCGTAACCCACGCGCACAACCGCATCCTCTACGGCCGCCCCGTCACGGCCTTCCCGCACGTGCGCCGCGAGCTGAGCGACGCGTACGTCCGTCTCGTCGGAATGAAGCTGTTCAGCGACCGCGCCGTCGACTACTTCCGCTCCGCCGGCCCCGACGACCGCCGCTACCTGCTGTTCAACCCGATGACGAAGATGAAGGTGACCACGGAGGGCGAGAAGGTCATCGACCTGATGTGGGACGTCATCGCCGCGAAGGGCTTCGAGAAGGACACCTACTTCGCCCAGGCCGCAGCCGAGATCCGTGGGTTGCCCAAGCTGGAGGGCACGGTCCACGTCAACCTCGCGCTGATCCTCAAGTTCATGCGCAACCATCTGCTGAACCCCGCCGAGTACGCCCCCGTCCCGACCCGGCTCGACGCGGCCGACGACGCCTTCCTCTTCCGGCAGGGACCGGCCCGCGGACTGGGCTCCGTACGCTTCCACGACTGGCGCACCGCCTACGAAGCGTATGCCCATGTGCCCAACGTCGGCCGCTTCCGGGAACAGGCCGACGCCCTGTGCGAGTTCGTCACCACCGCCGCCCCGGACGAGGAGCAGAGCCGTGACCTCGACCTTCTCCTCGCCGTCGGCCAGCTGTTCGCGCTCGTCGTCCACGGCCAGCTGATCCTGGAGCAGGCGCGCCTGACCGGCTTGGACGAGGACGTGCTCGACGAGCTGTTCGCCGTCCTGGTGCGCGACTTCTCCGCGCACTCCGTCGAGCTGCACGGCAAGGACTCCGCCACCGAGGAACAGCAGCAGTGGGCGCTGGCCGCGGTGCGACGGCCGGTCGTCGACGACGCCCGCTCGGCCCGCGTCTGGGAGCGCGTCGAGGCGCTGTCCGGGACGTACGAGATGGCGCCGTAGCAACGCGGCAACCCTGGGCGAAGGGGCGTCCGACGGGCTCAAGGCCGGATCGGACGCCCTTGGCGTTCCCAGCAGAGAAAAAGCGGGAGCTCCTGCTCGTCCTCGTGGACGTCCACGAAGAGGCACTGGTCGACATACCAGCAGCCACGCTGATCGGGACTCAGCTGGTCGAGCCCCTGCCTGCGCAGGCTCAGCCCCACGTGTGCTCTTGCACCACGTCTGACGGTCAGTCACCGTCAGAGGCTGGATGTGGGGTCACGAAATCCGAACCTGCGCCCGCCGAACTGCGAAAACGGGACCGCTGGGGGCGGCGGGCGGGGACTTGGTCCGGTAATGGCCCGGATCTTGTTTCCCAGACTGGTATTTGGGGCATGGCTGGCGGACTGAAGGCGGTTCTGGACGACCTCGGCGGTCGATCGGGCGTGCTCAGCACTTGCCAAGGCGCACGATTGGGGTCGACATCTCGATGTGTTCGGAGTTGCTTGCGGCACCGGGGCTACGGATACCCCGGGCCCGGCTTGCCGCCGCGGTCCGTCACGGCCGGGGGCCGAGCATCCCGATGCCAGCCGGATTCCCGGGATGGAATCCGCAGAAATCCGCACCACTACGGGATCCGTCCGCCGATACAGAGCTCTACTGATGCTCCACGGGGGAGCGGGGAGCTGCCCGCCGGGCGACTCCCCGTCACCGACAGACGCGTGTCAGCAAGGAGTACGAGGCGATGTCATCCATTCCGGTCACCGTCCTGGGGCCGCAGGGCTCCGGGAAAACGGTCTACCTGGCCAGCCTGTTCCGCCGCCTTGCCATTCAGCGGGACGACGTGGGCTTCTTCGTTCAACTCCCGCCGCACGAGTCGACGAAGCTGAACCAGATCTACTCCCAGATCGTCAGTCCGGACGGCTGGCCGGACCCGAACCTCCTCTCCCACACGTCGGAATGGAAGTTCACCTGCTCGATCCGCACCGAACAGGGCGAGGTGTACAGCCCGTTCACCCTGGACTACCTCGACTTCGCGGGCGATCACCTCACCAGTGCGACGGCGACCGCGACGGAATTCGGCGCCGCTGTCTGGCGGCGGGTGGAGGAGTCCGAGTTCCTGCTGGTGATGCTGGACGGCCTGAAGGTCATGCGGTGCCTGGACGGAGACGAACGGCTGATCGAGGAGCTGATCCCCGTGCTCAGCGCCGTTGGAGCGAGCCGGGCCGTGACCCACTTCCTCGTTACCAAGTGGGACCTGCTGGAGGCGGAGGGCCACACCGTGCGCGCCGTCCTCGACCGACTGCTGGAGAACCCCGACTTTCACGACTTCTATGTCAACCGGACGCGCCGCACGGACGGCGGCGCGCTGCGCTTCATCCCCGTCAGCTCCCTGGGCCGAGGCTTCGCCACCCTCGGTCCCGACGGGCGGACGATGGTGAAGCAGGGCCGCTTTCCGCTCCCCATGAACGTGGAAGTACCCCTCATGGCCGTCCTCGTGGATCTGTTCACCCGCGAACTCGACCGCGCACGAGAGCTGGAGACGACCGTTGAGGAGGGACCGCAGCAGACCGAACTGTGGCCCTGGTTGTTCCGGGTGGCAGCACAGAAACTCCCGGTGCTGCGCAGCGTCCTGACGGCCAACGTCACCAACTCGCCTGCCCTCTCGGCAGTCCAGGAGACGCTGGCCGACGCCTTCACCTCGTTCGTGACGGAACGCAACCGGAGGTACGAGCGGAAGGCGGCGGAGGACAGTCGGCAGCTGCGCGCACGACTGCTCAGGGCACGATCGCGACAGGAGGCGATGAACGCCATGATTACGTTGTTCGACTCGGTCCTCGCGGACTTCGAGGCGGCCCATCCGGGATCGCTCGTCCTGCGGGAGGTGTCGTGATGACCGGCTCCGCCGAGCCCCTGGGCCCGCCTACCACCCCTCGATCCGGAACACAGAAGGGCGGGGACCCGGGCGTCCGCCCGGTGTGGCCGTTCGCGATAACGCGGTCGGTCGACACCGGGTTCCACATCGTCGTGGCCCCTGACTTCCTCGTCGCCTGCGACCTGCATCACCTGCTGTCCGACGTGGTGGCGGGGGAGGCGGCCGAGGGCATTGCCTATCTGAGGCAGTACCGTGACCGGGGCACCAGGAGGCTGTGGGTGCTCTACCGGGTAGGCCATCTGCGGGGGGCGGACGTCGGATTGAACACCGAGTACGCACTGCACGGGACGCGTCGCACTCCGCTCGTGGAGGGCGTCGTCTGTGACGAAGAAGGGCGTCCGCCCCAGCCCACGGACGACTTCTTCGACTGGATCCACGGAGCCTGCGCCGAATCAGTACGAGCCTTCTTCACCGCGGATTCCGGCACTCATCCGGTGTGTGCCAGCGAAGGCGCCAAGCCACCGGACACCGGAACCGCCTTGCGTGTCGTCGAGGAGACCCCCTACCGCTCGGAGAGGAACCTCCAGGTGGCCCTCGCGGGCCACCACCCATCGCCTCCTCGGTTCGCATCCCCGGCTGCTCGGCCCGCACGCTCCAGCAGCCGCGAAGGCGTTGCGGCTGCTGGGCCGGGCACTGCTCGTGGTGAGCGAGTGGACGTTGACCGCGGCGGACACGCTGGATGCGTGCGACGTGTCCGGCTCGCCCGCCGCCTCGCCCTCGCGGCCGGGGTTGTCGCCCTCGGACTCGGCGCCACCCTGATCGTCGTCCTCCTGCGCTGAGTCCTGTCCAGACCCCGCCGGGCCCGTACGTGAGGCCCGGCGGATCCGCATATTGACGCCGGCCGGCCCGAGGTACAGCGGCCTGGAGCCGTAGCCGGGCTCAGACACCGGGGCCCAGTCGGATCCAGGCCACCGCTGAGAAGTCCTTGGCCGCGTTGTGCACGTCGACGCGGCGGAACCCGTCGGGCGACAGACCGGCGTATCCGTGGGCGACCAGGTCCTGGTAGAGGCTGTCGGAGAAGGCGACCGCGAGGACGTCCGAGGTGTTCGATGTCAGGGCCTGCCGCAGCGGACCGCAGTCCAGTACGCGGAACAGTGCGACGACGGCGGAGCCGGCCCAGCCGCTGTCCGCCTCGTGGACGATGCCTTGGTGCAGACTTGCCCGCATACGCAGCGGTCGAACGGAGTCGTCCTTCGCGCGCGCGGGGGCAAGCCCCGTAACGCCGTCAGAGGAGAGTGCCACGGCCGGGGCACTGTTGGCTGAGGCCAGGCCCCCGGCCAGTCCCGCCAGCAGGTCCGGGACCACCCGTGTCTCGTCGACGGCGGGATCGAGAATCAGCAAGTAGCCGTCACCCGACGCCTGGCGGCCGCACGCATCCCACCGCACCCCGGCGCGTGCGCACGCGGTGCGCAGGGTGCGCAGCAGGACTCGCTGCAGACGGACCATGTCCGCGTTGTCGCGGGCACTGTACTTCTCGATGTCCACTGCCAGGCACAGCCTGCGCAACCCCGGTGGTAGCTCCTCGTCCGCCCCGGCCGTCCAGCGAGCCTCCTCCGCATCGTCGGCTTCCCCGTACGGTGGGAGAGCCCAGGAACCCGGGAAGTTGCCCGGACCGGCGAAGTGCCGGCCAGTCTTCCAAGCGTCCTCGGTCGACAGCCGGAACAGCACCTCCTGCGGCATGTGTACCGGGGTGCCGGGCCACATGCCGAACAGCCTCGGGCGCTCGATCACGGCGCGCAGCCGAAGTTGTCCCGTTACCTCCGTTGTGCCGGGGGGCAGCCGTACGAGGGTCTGCGCCCACCGGCCGTCGGGGCGCAGTCCGCCGACGCCGCCGGGTGCCCGGAAGACCCAGCGGAGCCTGCTGCTGCCGAGCCCGAACGCCTTCACATCGACGTCGTACGGTTCCACTCGGGCGATGGGAGTGCCTGGGGCCGGGTGCAGGGACAGTGCCCGTAGACCGTCGTTGAGAAGGACCGTGAGCTCCGCCTCGCGGTAGCGGCGACCGTCGGACAGCTCCTCCAGGTCGAAGGGGAAGCACAGCAACAGCTCGCTGGGGCCGGAGTGGTCAGGGACGGTGGGGTCCGGGGGAAGCGCAAACGAGAGCGGGTGCCCCAGTCGGACCCCGCACGCACGTGTGGCATCGGGTGTGGTTTCCTCGCCGCGGGGCGCCGGGGCACCCTCGCCGACGAGATCGACGGCGGCGAGCACGTCGTCCGGCACATCCGTGGTCCAACCGTCCATCCGTACCTCCTCCTGGGATGCTCGGGAACCAGTTCACCTAGGTCTGTCGGGCGGTTCGGTGGCCGCGCGCAGCCCCTCCAGCGAGCGCACCGTCACCCGTCGGTAACCGACCTCGATCACCCCCTGTGCCGCCAGTTCGCCGAGCACCTCGTGGACGCTGCGCTCGCGCGCGCCCACGAGTCCTGCGAGCTCTGCCTGGGTGAGTTCGGGGGTGATCAGGACGCCGTCACTGCGAGGCCGTCCATAGTCCTCGGCGAGGTCGGCCAGAACCCGGGCGACGCGGGTGATGACCGGGCAGCTGCTGAAGTCACTACGCCGGCGAACTGACCAGCGGTTCTTGCGGACCAGGGTTCGGCCGACCGCGAGGGCGACCGCCGAATGGTCGTCCAGACACCGCAGGAAGGCCCGTTGGGAGATCCGCCGGGCTCCTACAGGGCTCGCAGCGGTCACCGTTGCGGCGCGCGGCTGGTTGTCCAATGCCGCGAACTCGCCGACCAAGTCGCCGCCGAGGCGCACCGCGAGCAGGGATGTCTCGCCACTCGGAGCCATGGCCGTCACCTTGGTGACACCCGTGAGGAGGAGCAGGATGAAGGTCCCGGTCCCGCCCTCGGCGAGCAGGATCTCATGGGGTGCGTAGGAGACGGGCGTACCCGCCGACTGCAGGGCCTCCATGGCGGATTCCGGGGCGGCTCCTGCGGCGAGATCCGAGAGGAAGGTGCCGTGCGACCACGGGCCGGACGGGAAGCGGTTCCGCGCGTTCTCGCTCGCCATCGCCCTACCTCCCGCCCCGCAGTTCGGCCAGCAGAATGGTACGCCCGCCATTTCATGAACACCCCTCACCCGCAGGGGAGGTGGGGTACGTCAGGGCGTGGGCAGTCAGCACGCGGTAGCGCAACTCACCATCACTCAACACCTCTTGGTCTCGACGGTACTCCCGGCCGCCTTCCCACAGCTCGTCGAGGAGGTGCCTCAGCGGGTGATGGGGATCCTGGCGAACCAGGTCTCGGGCCCCACGCGCGACGAGCGGGGTGAGGTCCACCGGCCGATTCCCGATGAGCAGGTGCACGGTCTCGGGGCGCGGGCCCCACTTCGGCACGTCGTGCGGCCAGAACACCCGTACCGGTCCCAGCCGTACGGTGCTGCCGTATTCCGCGCCTCGCGGGCGCAGCCGCACCCCGCTGGGCTGATCGTTGGTGATCAGCCCGGACCGGCCGCTCAGCCCGACGCCGATGATCCAGGAGTACAGGACCTGGTCGCTCAGGTTTGTCACGGTGAGCCTGTAGCGGTCGCCGGGATACAGTGACGCGTCCCGCGCGGGCAGCGGCTCCCAGCCGCCGCCGCCGGTGGAAGGAAGTCGCTCGACGCGGACCTCGACCGGAGCGTCGAGCCGCTCATCGTCCGGCGGATCGCCGAGCGCTCGGAGCCGCTCGCCGCGGGCCAGCGTCTCCAGGAGGTCGGCGGTGGACTGAGCGCCCTCCGCGGTGGTCGGTTGGGGGCCGCGTGCGGCAAGCCCGTCAGACGTGCACACCTCAGTTCCGCCTGCCTCGTGCGGGAGGACGACCGCGAACGCACGGCTCGCGCCGGCCTCGATGCCGAGGCGCGGCGAGGCCGTCACGCGGGCGCGCAGTGCCTCTGCGAACTCCTCGGGCAGCGCCGCGTCGAGGCGCACCAGTCGCCGGTCGTGCAGCAGCAACGGGACCGCGTACGGTCCGGGCGGCAGCTGCGCCGTGAGCAGGCCGGCCGGCTCGGGCGGTACGTCCAGCAGGGCGTCCGCGCCGTCCAGCGCGCTGACTTCACAGCGGACGGTCACGGTGAGGTCCTCCCGCGATTCCACCGGATCAGGGAGGACGGGACTGTCGTCGGGGAACACCAGGCGCAGGACGTCACCCGTACCCAGTCCCAGGAGCGCCCCGCCGGGGACGCGGAAGCGTCCGCCCACGCGCTCCAGCGGCAGCCGTTCCGGCTGGTCCGGTACCTCCAGCGAGAACGGTAGCCGCCCCGACTCTCCACCCGCGTCCGGCCATTGGTCCACAACCTGTTTCACTCGGTCCCGGATTCGCCGCATCAGTACGGCCCAGGGCAGCCCGCCCGTCCGAGGGTCCCGCAGCAGTGCCGTCAGGGCGTCCGTGAACAGCCCCTGCACACGGTCTCCGTCCAACGGCTTGCCCTCGAACGCAGAGCCATATTGCTGACTGGCCGTCAGCCGTACGAGATGCGCTACGGGTCCGTCTTCTGCGCCGCCGGCCCTGGCGACCTGCTCCCGCGCAGCGTCCAGTGGAATATCGGGCATCGCACGGGACTTGAGGCGGAGTTGGCCGCGGACCAAGGCGCCAGCGTGGCAGCTGTCCAGCACACAGGTGGTGTTGCGGGTAGTCGCCGTCAGGCGCCGGAACACCTCGGTGAGCTCCGTGCCCAGCAAGCCCCGGAAATCCTGCTGCGTGCTCTCTTCAATGTCGACGGGCACCAGGTACTGCACACCGTCGGTGAGTGAGCCGTGCCCGGAGTAGTACACGACGACCGTGTCCCCCTCCTGCGAGTCCCGGCACAGCCGCTCCAGGGCGCTGATCATGCCGTGGTAGGTGGCGTCCTTGCCCGTGCACGTGGTGATCCGGCCGAAGCCGCGCGCGGCGAGGGCGTCCTCCATCAGTTCGATGTCATTGTCCACGCCCTGCAAGCCGTAGGTCATGGCACCGATCAGCAGGGCTCGGCGGGTCATCTGGCCTCCTGGGTACGTGGTGGCGTATCGGGGTTGCCGGGCCTGTCATGGTCCGGCGGCTGGTCTAGGCTCCGACGTAGACGAACGGTGCCCAGTGGCGCGGATCCCGGTCGGCGGCGGCTGGGCAGGAGAGCGCTTCGCTGTCCCGGGTGCCGGCAGCCGACGGCGGAGCCCCGGCCGCCGCCGCCAACCTCCCGTACAAGTGGTCACGTTCGGCGCGGCTCATGCTCCGTACCTCCTGCTGGGCGTCGTGCAATGCCGTAGCCACGTCCGCCGCTGTCCCGTCGGCGAGCCGCTCGTACATCCCCGTCATCACCAGACAGCCCGTGTCGTCGCCCACCGGCCACAGCGACACGACGGCCCCCTGTGCCCCGGTGATCATCGCCGTCCGGGTCAGCCCCAGGACGTCACCGCCGGCCGTGGCGGTGCCCCGGCCGGAGTTGCAGGCCGACAGCACCAATAACCGGGGCGCTCGTGTGCACCCGATGAGGTCGGCCATGTCCAGTTCGTCCGTGCCGGCCAGCGCGAGCCTGCCACGGCTGGGAGAGAGGTCGTCGATCAGGCCGTGGGCGGCCAGATGGAGTACTTCATGCTCCGGTGCGGCGGCCATCACCCGTCCCCGGGTGGCCCGTGCGCCGGTCAGGAGTTCCGCGCGCGGCAACAGCCGGGCGATCGAGGCGACCTCGACGCCCGTGCCCGGCAGTGGTGTCAGACCGGTCTGCGGGTCCATTGCGGGGGCTCCCACGAGCAGTGCCCGCGCCTGCCGCCAAGGCGCTTGCGGCGGCCGGGGCCGGACCAGCAGCGAGGCGGCCGGGAGGTAGGAGACGACGTGCCGGGCGCCGAGGACGTCGCCGTCCCAGGGCAGCACGTGGAACGGCAGCAGCGACAGCCGTGGCGCGGGCACCACCACTACCCGCCGGTACCTGTCGAGTTCGGCGGCGAACGGTTCCAGTAGCCACTTGGTGAGAGTGTGCGCCGCTGCCGGGCCGTCGCTGTCGCCGACCGCGCACCCCGCGTGGAAGCGGCGCGCCAGCGCGGTCACTTCGCCCGCCCAGCGGCGACACCGCTCCGCTCGCACTGCGTTGCGGGTCACCGCCCAGCCCACCAGGTCCTCATCGAAGACGTGGTGCGTGATCAGCAGGGTGTCCGTCGGCAGCGCGGCGGCGATTCGCGCAGCCTCCGGCAGTTCACCGCCCCGCGCGGAGGTGAGGGCCGCCGGGGAGAGGCGCCGTACGGCCGCCTCGGCGGCGTCCAGATCCGCCTCGGCCGCCGCGAGCCGCGCCAGCCGGGACTTTGCCTGTGTGCCGGGGGCCGGGCCCGGCGCGTTCGCCGCCGGGCCGGGTGGTCGGGGGGCAGGACGCACCGGGCGATCCGCTGCGGATGACGCCTCACGGATCCCCGCCAGCTCCTCCTCGTATCGGGCCGACCAACGGGTCCCGGCTGACAGCCACGCGCGCACGGAGGCACGAGCCCCCGGGTAGCCCGTCGCGGAGTCGAGGGCGCGCACCGCGTCGAGGAAGCCCGAACGGCTGCGTTCCGCCCAGTCGAACGCGGCGGCGGCCGGTGCACCCACACAAGAGGTCCGGGGCAGTCGGGAAAGCAGGGCGCAGTGGTAAAGCCCGGGGATCACCGGGGAGTTGGCTGACGCGGAGCGCAAGGAGTCCCGGGCGAGCCGGGCCCGGTGTTCCTCGTAGGCGCGCACGCCCTGTTGGGCCTGATCGTGGGCAGTATCGAGGTCGCCGAGCTGGAGCCGTAACTCCGCCTGAATGGCGGGGAGGCCCCAGGGTTCGGCGGGTTCGGGGCCGCGGCGGCCGATATCCCGGGCGGCCCTGGCCGCTGCCACGGGCTCGTTGAGCCGCAGCCACAGCGATGCGGACTGGAGAGCGGTCATCCGCCCCTCCTCGTCGAGCCGCCGTGCCTGCGTGCGGGCCTCGTCGAGGCGGCGCAGCTCGACCAGGGCCGCGCAGGTGCCGTAGCCGTTGCCGGTCCGGGCCGCCGCGGCCAAAGCCAACGCGGCGTGCCCATCGGCCTCATCGGGCAGTCCGGCGGCGCGGTCGCGACGGGCCTGTTGGAGGGCCGTCCACAGGGGCAGTTCCGCGAGGTCGGCAGCCAGTGGCCCCAGTGCCGCTGCCAGCTGCCCGTCTCCGGCGGGCAGGGCACGCGCGGCGCTAAGGGCCCGGTCCAGACGGACGCCCGACGCCGTGAGCAGCCCCGGGTCGCCCAGGGTGAGGGCGTGGTGGTGGAAGAGCTGGGCGCAGAACACGAAGCCGAGCAGGTCTCCGAAGTGTTCCGTTGCGGGTCGCCCTCGCATGCGGGTGCCGAGGGCATCCATCCGGACGTCGGTGAGCAACAGCGCGGCCTGGTCGTGTCCAGCCAACCGGTACAACTTGGCCCAAGCGTCCGCCCGTTCCGGCACCTCGACCGCATCGGAGAGCCGATCCGCGAGCAGCAGGGCGCCACGGCCGCGTACCAGGTCCCCCGCTTCGAGCCACGAGGCGGAGTGCTCCAGGGCGATCCCGCGCAGACCTCGCGCCCACGAGCCGCTGCCGACCGAGGCTCCCCAGGTCCGGACGGCGTCCGCCTCAGGCAGGTCGGCCATCCCCCTACGTGCCAGGGCGTCGAGACCGCGCTGCACCCGTACGAGCGCGGCACAGGCACCGTCGCCGGCGTCCAGAGCCAGGTCCAGAGCGCGGTCGAGCGCCCTCCGGCACTCCCGGGACCGGCCGCGCAGCCGGGCCACGTGCGCGAGACGAAGCGCCGCCGCAGCCCGGCCGCGCCGCGAACAGGCCCGGTGATAGGAGTCCTCCGCACGCGCGAAGTGCGCAGCCGCCGCGTCAAGGTCAGCTGCCTGCGGGGCGGGTGCCCGCAGGGCGCGTTGTGCCGCGTCCGGCGGCCCCAGCAGCCAGTCCCCGGCCAGCAGTTCGGCGAAGCCCTCGCACGCCGGGCCACCAGTGACGGCCTCGGTACCGGCCCGATGCAGGGCCTCCGCGTGCAGTTCACGCGCCCCAGCCGGATCTGCGGCGCGCATGCGCAGGTCCGAGGCGAGCAGTGTCCGGTACACGGGTGGCACCGCGTGCCCGTTGCCGACGTCGAAGGAACGCAGCACCAGCGCGGCGTCCGGGCCCAGGTCCCGGTGCACCCACGGTTCGTCCGCCCCATGTGCCAGAGCGTTCCGTTGCGCGGCGCCGGTGCTGGCAAGGTGACCCAGCATCGTCCGCGCGCCGAGCAGGGAAGGCAGCGTCTGCCCGGCCAGCTCGGCGTACCGGCGCAGCCGGGGGTCAGCGACGGCGGCGATGGCTGCTTCCAGGTTCGGTGCGACGGAGGCCAACGCGGCAGTCGCCTCGGACGTCAGGAACGCAGCGCCCGCCACCGGCTGCCAGTTGTGCTCCAGTTGGAGCGCCGCCACGCGCAGTGCCCGGACCAGGGTGCGGTCATCGGGCAGAACCTCGCCGGAGTCGGGCCACTCGTCCAGCATCGCGAGAGCCCGTTTGCTCTCACCAGCCGCGAGTGCGGCCGCGACCTCGCACCACCGGTCAGCCGGGGGACCTTTGAGGGCGGCTTTCCCCATGGAGGGCACGGCCACCGGCTCTGGCACGTCGTCTGCTCCGGCGGTGCGCGGGTCCGCACCGCGGAGCTCGGTCATCAGCAGACCTGTGAGCCGTTCCATGCCCTTCGCCCCCTCGGGTCGCGCCCGGAGTTGCGCGTCCGCTTCCTGGATACACCGGCTCGGTGGAGCGGATTCCGCACAGGTGCGGGTTCTCGTGGCGTCCGATGCCACCTCGTGAGCGAGGCTTGGTCCTCGACGTGGCCGTGGTGGTCAAATCCGTCCACGCATCGCCGACCAATGACCAGCGCCGAGCTGTGTCCATGGCTCCACTGTCCCACCAGAGAGGGGCGCTTTGAGGGGGCGCATTGGCGCACGTGCTACATGAGGTGTCAAGCAGGTATAGCGCTCATGGTCATTGACCTGGCAGTGGGAATCGCGCAGTGGAATCGTTATTTCAGACTGCCTCATCACGATTAGCTGGGTAACGGTCTCCGACTTCTTGGTCCGTGACTGGTCCGGGAGCAGCATCTGAAATAGTCCGAAGACCATTGAAGGCTGCTATTTGAATTACCTTCTGTGTCTGGAGTGAACGTTGCCTACTGAGGGCAACGTTCACTCCAGACGGTGGACTTCACTTCTCTAGAAGAACCCAAGCTTCTTGGGGGAGTAGCTGACCAGCAGGTTCTTCGTCTGCTGGTAGTGCTCGAGCATCATCTTGTGGTTCTCCCGGCCGATCCCGGACTGCTTGTAGCCGCCGAACGCCGCATGCGCCGGATATGCGTGGTAACAGTTCGTCCAGACCCGGCCCGCCTGGATGGCGCGCCCCGCCCGGTAGGCCGTATTGATGTCACGCGTCCATACGCCCGCCCCGAGCCCGTACAGCGTGTCGTTCGCCGTCCTGATCGCGTCGTCGAAGTCCGAGAAGGATGTGACGGCGACGACCGGGCCGAAGATCTCCTCCTGGAAGACCCGCATCCTGTTGTCGCCCTCGAAGACCGTGGGCTGGACGTAGTAGCCGCCCGCCAGTTCGCCGTCGTACTCGATGCGCTGACCGCCCGTCAGGACCTTGGCGCCCTCCTGCTGGCCGATGTCCAGATACGAAAGGATCTTCTGCAGCTGGTCGTTGGAGGCCTGGGCGCCGATCATCGTGTCGGTGTCGAGGGGGTGGCCCGGGAGGATCTTCTCGGTGCGGGCGATGCCCGCCTCCAGGAATTCGCTGTAGTGCCCCCGCTGGATCAGCGCTCGCGACGGACAGGTGCACACCTCGCCCTGGTTGAGGGCGAACATGGTGAAGCCTTCGAGGGCCTTGTCGCGCAATTCGTCGTCGGAAGCCCAGACGTCGTCGAAGAAGATGTTCGGCGACTTGCCGCCGAGCTCCAGGGTGACGGGCTTGATGTTCTCGGAGGCGTACTGCATGATCAGCCGCCCCGTGGTGGTCTCACCCGTGAACGCGATCTTCGCGACGCGCGGGCTGGAGGCGAGCGGCTTGCCCGCCTCCACGCCGAAGCCGTTGACGATGTTGACGACTCCCGGCGGCAGCAGATCGGCGACCAGGCTCAGCCAGAAGTGGATCGAGGCCGGGGTCTGCTCGGCGGGCTTGAGCACCACCGCATTGCCCGCGGCCAGCGCGGGTGCCAGCTTCCATGTGGCCATCAGGATCGGGAAGTTCCACGGAATGATCTGGCCGACCACGCCCAGCGGCTCGTGGAAGTGGTACGCGATCGTGTCGTCGTCGACCTCGCTCAGCGAACCCTCCTGGGCTCGAAGGGCGCCGGCGAAGTAGCGGAAGTGGTCGATGGCGAGCGGGATGTCGGCGGCCAGCGTCTCGCGGACCGGCTTGCCGTTCTCCCAGCTCTCGGCCACCGCCAGCTCTTCCAGATGGGCTTCCATCCGGTCGGCGATCCGCAGCAGGATCGTGGCACGGTCGCCCGCCGAGGTACGGCCCCAGCCGGGCGCGGCCGCGTGCGCCGCGTCCAGGGCGCGCTCGACGTCCTCGGCGGTGCCGCGGGCGATCTCGGTGAAGGGGCGGCCGTTGACCGGGCTCGGGTTCTCGAAGTACTGGCCGCGGGCCGGCGGCAGATACTCGCCGCCGATCCAGTGGTCGTAGCGGGACTGGTACGAGACGATCGCGCCGTCGCTGCCCGGCGCTGCGTATCGGGTCATCTCCATGGCCTCCCGGAGAGGGTGCCGCCCGCCTTTGGACGGCGCTCGCAGCGAGGCTAGGAGCCAGGACGTTGCAAGGAGGTTGCGGTGAGCCCGGCGCTCAGATCCCCTTGATCATGTCGGCGCACTTCTCACCGATCATCATCGTGGTGATGCATGGATTGACCGTGGGCAGGGACGGCATGATCGAGGCGTCGGCCACCCGCAGCCCGCTGACTCCCTTGACCCTCAGCTGCGGATCGAGCGGCGAGTCCGCGTCGTCCACCGCACCCATCCGCACGGTGCCCGCCGGGTGGTAGACGGTGTTGTGGGTCTCGCGGATGTAGGAGAACAACTCGTCGTCGGACTTGAGCGAGGGGCCGGGAGCCAGCTCCTTGCCTGCCCAGTCGGCCATCGGCGCCTGCCCGACGATCTCGCGGGCGAGCCGCAGGCCGTGGGTCATCACCCTGATGTCGTGCTCGTGCGTGAAGTAGCGCGGGTCGACCTTCGGCTTGTCCCGGAAGTCGCGGGTGCGCAGGCGCACCGTGCCCATGGACCGGGCGCGGGTGACGTTCGGCGTGAGACAGAAGGCGTTGTCGGAGGTGGGGAATCCGCGCCGGTAGGTGTTCATGTCGAACGGCACCGAACCGTAGTGGAACATCAGGTCGGGCCGGTCCAGGCCCGGCTGCGTATCGGCGAAGATGCCGATCTCCCACCACTGGGTGGACGAGGCGACCATGGGCTGCTTCGCCTCCCACATGATCACGCCCTCCGGATGGTCCTGGAAATGCGAACCGACGCCGGGGGAGTCGACGCGCACCTCGACCCCGCTCTCCCGCAGATGCGCAGCGGGCCCGATGCCCGAGAGCATCAGCAGTTTGGGCGAGTCGATGGCGCCGCAGGAGACGATCACCTCGCGGCGCGCCGCGACCGACCCGCTGTGGATGGCGTCCGGCTCCAGGTACTCGACTCCCGTGCAGCGTCCCCCGTCGCCGAACAGCAGCCGCTTGGCCTGAAGCCCGGTGCGTACCTCCAGATTCGCCCGCTTGCCGAGAATCGGATGCAGATAGGACACGGAGGCGGACGAACGGGTGCCGTCCTCACGGGCGTTGATCTGGAACCGGTTTGCGCCGCGCACCACCGTGGTGCCGGCGTTGAACGGCGTGGTGGGGATGTCCGCCGCCGCGCAGGCCGCGAGCAGCGCGACCCCGCACGGGTCGTGCGGCGGCACGGTGCGGATGGTGACCGGGCCCGAACGGCCGTGGTGCTCGCCCGGCGCGTCATTGCTCTCCAGGCGCTTGTAGAGCGGGAAACAGTCCTTGGCGCTCCAGCCCGTACAGCCCATCGCGCCCCAGTCGTCGAGGTCCTCGGCAGGCGCCCAGAAGGCGATGCAGGAGTTGTGCGACGAGCAGCCGCCGAGCACCTTGCCACGGGCGTGCCGCATAAAGCTGTTGCCGTTCTCCTGCGGCTCCACCGGGTAGTCCCAGTCGTAACAGGACTCCAGCAGGGCCATCCACCGGTCGAGTCGGAGGACGTTGTCGTCGCCGACGTCGGACGGCCCCGCCTCCAGCACGCAGACGCTGATGTCCGGGTCCTCGGTCAGCCGGGCCGCGATGACGGCGCCGGCCGTACCGCCGCCGACCACCACATAGTCGAACTCGTGGACGGGGCTCTGTGCGGACATCGTGTCTCCAGGATCGAAAGGGGAGTCAGGAGGCGACCGGTGGCTGCTCGTCCGCGACGACGGCGCGGTGTTCGGCGAGCACTCCCGTACGGTGCCGCTGCACCAACCAGTAGTAGGCGAAGCCGCCGAGACCGACCACACCGATGAACAGGAACGCGCCCCAGCGCAGATACCAGTGCTGCGGACCGGTGGCGTTGTAGACCTCGGCGCGCGGCCAGGCGAGGTTGATGGACATGGCCACGCCCCACAGCACGGCCAGGATGTTGACGGGCAGTCCGAACTTGCCGAGCGAGAACTTGCCCTCGGCGGGCTGCCATCTCCCGCGCAGCCGCTGGATCAGCATGGGGAAGGTGACCATCAGATAGGCCACGTAGATCATGATGACCGCGATGCTGGTGATCACCGAGAAGATCTGCGGCTGGTTGATGTTGATGACCAGGATGACGTCGCCCACCACACCGATCACCACGGCGGGCACCACCGGCGTCTTGAAGCGCGGGCTGACGCGCGCCAGCAGCGAGCCGGCGGGCAGGTTGTTGTCCCGGGCCATCGCGAACATCAGCCGGATGCCCGCCGCCTGCACGGCCAGTACGCAGACGGTGATGGCGACGACGACGCACCACAGCACGATCTCCCCGATGGTCGAGCCAAGGGTTGCCAGCACCACGTACTGCAGACCTTCGGTGCCGAGCTGCTTCGCGAACAGGTTGGGTACGGCCATCAGCGCGAAGAGCAGGATCAGGCCGCCGATGATGAAGGACGCGACGAGGGCTCGCAGGATCGCGCGCGGCGCGTTGCGGCTCGGATCGTGCGACTCCTCGCCGAGCGACGACGCCGTGTCGAAGCCGTACATGACATACGCGGAGGCCAGCGAGGCGGCGAGGAACGCGCCGAAGTAGCCGAGACTTTCGCCGCTGCCGAGGCCATACGTCTGGGTCAGGACGCTGCTGGGGCCGCGGGTGATATGGGCGGCGAGGAGGACGACGAGGGTGACGGCGGCGATCAGTTCGATGAACACGCCCGTGGAGTTGATGGTGGCCATGAGTTTGACGCCGAAGGCGTTCACCAGGGTGGAGAACAGGATGAGGACCGTGCCCAGCAGAACGGCATTGGCAGCCGCATCGGTCTTGCCGGTGCCGTCGCCCACGAACTGGAACCAGTCGTCGATCTGCGGCAGCGTGATCTGATAGGCGAGGGCCACGGCGGAGAGCGTCACCATGGTGGCCGTCATCATCATCCAGCCGCCGAGCCAGCCGATGTGCGGACCGCCCATGGTCTTGGCCCAGTTGTAGACGGACCCGGCGACCGGGTAGCGGGCGGCGAGCTCGCAGAAGCACAGGGCCACCATCAGCTGGCCGACGAAGACCATCGGCCAGGACCACCAGTACGCGGGTCCGCCGAAGGCGACACCGAGGTAGAAGAGCTGGAAGGTGCCGGTCAGGATGGAGATGTAGCTGATCCCGGCGGCGAAGGTGTGGAAATTGCCGAGGGTGCGCTTGAGTTCGGGCTTGTAGCCGAGCACGCCGAGCGCGTCGTCGTCATGCTTGCCCTGTGCGATGAGCACGTCGGCGCGGCTGCCCTGCACCGCGGGCCCGTCGGCGTGCCCTGCCCGGTCCGGCGCTCTGCCGGTGCCCGCGGGACCTGTGCCGTCCGGGTCTCTGCCGGTGTCGCCGCTCATGCGAACCACCTCTGCGGGCGTGGGTCGAGGTTGCGCCACATGTGTTTGGCCTCCTGGTACTCCGCGAGTCCGGTGGGGCCCAGTTCACGGCCGAAGCCGGACTGCTTCATGCCGCCCCATTCCGCCTGCGGTACGTACGGATGGAAGTCGTTGATCCATACGGTCCCGGCCCGCAGCCGGGACGCCACCCGGTGCGACCGGCCGACATCCTGCGACCAGACCGCCCCGGCCAGCCCGTAGACGGTGTCATTGGCGAGCGCGACCGCTTCCTCCTCGTCGCGGAACGTCTCGACGGTGAGCACCGGGCCGAACGACTCGTCCCGTACCACGGACATGCCGGGAGCGCAGTCGTCCAGCACCGTCGGCAGGTAGTAGAAGCCGTCCCGCAGCGCCGGGTCGTCGGGCCGCTTGCCGCCGCAGCGCAGCACCGCACCCTCGGCGAGTCCCGTGGCCACATAGGCCTCGACCTTGGCGCGGTGCGCGGCGGAGATCAGCGGCCCGGCTCGGGCGTTCGGGTCGAAGGGGCCGCCGAGCCGGATCTGCTTCGCCTGCGCCACCACCGCGTCGACGAACCTGTCGTGCAGCTCGTCCTGGACCAGCAGCCGCGCACCGGCCGAGCAGACCTGTCCGGAGTGCAGGAACACCGCCAGCAGCGCATAGTCGACGGCGGTGTCGAAGTCGGCGTCCGCGAAGACGATGTTGGGATTCTTGCCGCCCAGTTCCAGGGCGACCTTCTTCACGGTGGGTGCCGCGGCCGCCATGATGCGGCGTCCGGTGACGAGCCCGCCGGTGAACGACACCAGATCGACCCGCGGGTCCGTGCTGAGCGGCGCACCGACGGCGGGACCCGCGCCGAGGATCAGATTGGCGACCCCGTCCGGCAGCCCCGCCTCGGCCAGCAGGCGCATCAGGATGATGGCCGTGTGCGGGGTCAGTTCGCTCGGCTTGAGGACGAAGGTATTGCCCGCGCCGAGCGCCGGCGCGACCTTCCAGGCGGTCTGCAGCAGGGGATAGTTCCACGGGGTGATCAGCGCGCACACGCCGACCGGCTCGTGTACCACCCGGCTGTCCGCTTCGGGGTTGCCCGTGTCGACGATCCGGTCCTGGCCGCCGGCGGCTGTCAGATTGCCGAAGTAGCGGAAGCAGTTCGCGATGTCGGCCATGTCGTACTCGCTCTCCGCCAGCCGCTTCCCGGTGTCCAGGGATTCGGCGCGGGCGAGTGTGTCCTTGTCGCGCTCCAGCAGCCCGGCGACGCGCAGCAGCAGCCGGCCGCGCTCGGCGGCCGGGGTGCCGGGCCAGGGTCCGCTGTCGAAGGCGTCACGGGCCGCGGCGATCGCCGCGGTGGCGTCCTTCGGCCCGGCCTCGTCGACGGTCGCGACGAGGGTGCCGTCGGCGGGACAGCGGATGTCGCGCACCTGCCCGTCGACCGCTGCGGTCCACTGACCGCCGATGAACAGCTCCGGCATGAGGGCTCCTCCGGGTTCGGATGGCCGGGCACGGGCACGGGGCCGGCCGGGTCATGCCCTGTGGTGCTCCACCCATTGACAGTAAGGAGATCGGGCCGTGTCCGCAGCGTGGGAGCTGGCCGGCCGGTGGGAAAAATCAACAGCATGGGTGTTCGAATTGCTGTTACGTCCGCTGCCAGCCGTCCAGTTCGCGTACGCGCGCGAGCGCGGGCGGGCGCTGCTGTACGGGGAGCGCGGCGGCGAGCGCCCGCCACACGGGAAGATCGTCCTCTCCCCAGGGGCTGTACGCCCAGTCGGCCAGCAGTCCCGGATCGCCGCGTGCGATCAGCGCCGCCCGCAGCTGATCCTCCAGACGGCGGCGCAGCCTCACCACTGCGGGCGCCTGCGACGTGGGCAGCAGCGGACCGGCGTAGGCGCTCAGCGCCCCGGTCGCCGCCCCCGAGGCCAGCCGTCGCGTCACCGTGTCGAAGTCCGCGTCGACGGGCACCGCGAGCCGGTACGGGCGCGAGCGCAGCAGCTCCGGCCCCAGCAGCCCGCGCAGCCGCGAAAGCTCGGCCCGCAGGGTGACCGGGGTGACCGACTCGTCCTCGTACAGCTCGACCAGCAGCTCGTCGCCGCCGACGCCCTCGGGGCGGTGGGCCAGCAGCACCAGGATTTCGCTGTGGCGGCGGCTCAGGCGCACCTTGCGCCCGCCGGTCACCAGCAGCGCCTCGTCCCTGCCCAGCGCCGACAGCCGCACACTGTCCGCGGCGGGCGGCGGGGCGAGGAGCGCCAGCTGCGACTCGGCCGCTCGCGCCACCGCTCCCACGAACGCGAGGCTGTGCGGATGCGCCAGCCGGTCCCCGCCGGTGATGTCCACCGCGCCGAGCAGCCGCCCCGTGGCCGGGTCGTGGACCGGGGCTGCGGCGCACGTCCAGGCGTGCACGGGCCGCCGGAAGTGCTCGGCGGCGAACACCTGCACCGGCCGGTCCACGGTGATCGCCGTGCCCGGGGCGTTCGTCCCGGCGACCGTCTCGGCCCAGCGGGCGCCCGGCACGAAGTTCATCCCGCCTGCCTTGCTGCGCGTGGCGGCGGGCCCTTCGACCCACAGCAGCCGCCCGTGCGCGTCGCAGACCGCAACCAGATGCTCGCCGTCGCTGGCGTAGGCCCCCATCAACTCCCTGACCAGCGGCATCACCCGCGCCAGCGGATGATTCTCGCGGTACGTCGCCAGCGCCTCGGCGTCCAGCTCGACACCCGCGGTGCCCTCCGGGCTGACCTGCGCACGGGCCGAGCGCCGCCAGGATTCGGCGACCACGGAACGTACCGGCCGCTCGACCCGTCCCGCCGTCAGATACGCCTCGTACGCCCAGCGCAGCTCGGCGATCCGCTCGGTCGGATCCGCGCCGGACTCAAGAGCCACCCATGTGTCGCTCAACTCGGCCTCCTGCGCCCATCGTGGCCCAGGCGGCGAAACCCGACAAGCGTGCCCGCGTCAGGCGAAGTTCACGAGGCGGATGTAGCGCACCCAGTCCCACAGGGGTCCCGGGTCGGTGTGGGTGGCACCCGGCACTTCGTTGTGGCCGATGATGTGCGCCCGGTCCTTGGGGATGCCGTAACGGTCGCAGACCGAGGCGGTGAGCGCCGCGGACTGTTCGTACAGCGCATGCGTGAAGTACGAGGGCCTGTCGATCCAGCCCTCGTGCTCGATGCCGACGCTGCGGGTGTTGTAGTCCCAATTGCCCGCGTGCCAGGCGATGTTGCGCTCCCGTACGCACTGCGCGACATAGCCGTCCGCAGAGCGCACCACATAGTGCGCGGACACCTGCTTGGCCGGGTTCTGGAAGATGCCGATCGTGCTGTCGAAGGTCTCCTGCGTGACATGGATGACCACATACTGGACGGGATACGCCGAAGGGCGGCTGGACGCCGTGTAGTTGGCGGTGGTGGCGGGTGTCCAGTGGGCGGATGGATGGTCGGTGTCCGCGAAGGCGGCGGCCTGTGCTCGGGCCGCGGGCAGCAGCACACCGGCGGTGGTTGCGGCGGCGGCGCCCTGGAGCAGTCGTCTACGGTCCATGGGAAGCCTCTCCTGGTGGGGGAGTCAGGGCGTGGCGGTACGGCGGAGACCTCACGCAGGTGACGGCGGAGGCCGCCAAAGTGAGCATCCCCTGCCGGAATCCATTCCCGGCGGATCTCGGCGACGCAGGTGCAGTTGGTGTCGCGGGCATGGGCTAGGGCCAATGCCGTTGCTTTACGGATCTGCTGGTTGGGGTCTGGTGATCAGGACGGCTCGTGTGCCGGTGCGGGTGGGCTGGGGCCAGTCATGGTGTTGAGGTCGTTTGAGCCGGTAGTTGGACATCTTGCGTTTCACGACGCGGGGCTGGCTGCGTAGCCTCTGTTGGGCAGGAGTCGTTCCAGGAGGTCCTGTTCGAGTATCACCAGGGCTCTGACCAGGAGGTCAGGGGGAAAGCTGCCGGGCGTGACGGTCACGCTGCGGCGGGCGGAGCGCAGGGTTTCGGTGAAGGAGACCCGGTCGGGGTCCAGGCCACGGGTGGCGGCCGTTCTCAGCATGAGCTCGCGCAGGGCGTGGTGGACCAGCAGGTGTGCCCAGATCTGCTGGCGGACGCCGTCGGGTGTTTTGCTGCTGAGGACAACGCGTGCGCCGCGCTGATGAGTCTTGATCTCGGCGAAAACGGACTCGATCTCCCAGCGTTCGCGGTAGAGCGCGGCCAGTTGCCGGGCCGGATACCGTCGGGCGTCCAGCAGGGTGGTGACCAGGCGGTATCCGCCGGCTGCATCCTCGCCGAGCTGGTCCTTGAGCCGGTAGGCCAGGACCCGGACCACGATGGGCTCGTTCCGGGCAGGGTCGCTGCTTGCGCGGATCTGTGACAGCCACGACCCGTCACAGAACTGCCTGGTGACGGGCAGGACGCGGTTGGCGGGCACCCGCCAGAGCAGGTCGGCGCCGGTGGCGGTGAATGCCTGCCACAACGGGACACCGAGGAACTCCCGGTCGGCCAGGACGAGTTGGCCCGGGCCGAGCGACCGCGGCAGACGGGCCACCAGGGTGACTTCCCCGGTGCGGCAGCCGGCCAGTTCCGCGTCCAGCACCGCATGGCTGCCCAGCTCCACCAGGGCAGCCATCCGCACCTGCGGAAACGCACTCCGGCCCGTCCCGCGGCCGCTGCCCGGACGATCGAAGGCAGCCTCGTTGGCCGCGGTGTCCGCGACGTCCCAGCAGGTCCCGTCCACCGCCAGCAGCCGCAGGCCCCGCCAGAACGCCCCGGGCGTCGCCTCGGTGGCCATCGGCTTGGCCGTCGTGGCGAACAGCACCCGCAAGGGCTCCGAGCCCAGCCGCTGCCGGGCCCGGAACAGCGAGGACTTCGCCGGCACATGCCAGGCACCGAGCAGTCCCTGGCTTCGCAGACCCTCCACCAGGTGCCGCATCACTTCCAGATACGGAGCCGGAGAGAACAACGCGAGCCCCAGCACGAAATACACCACCAGCCGGGCGGGAAGCAGTCGCTTGCGTTGTTCCGCGCAGCCGCAAGCGGCCACCACCCGATCCACCAACCCCGGCGGATACACCCAGGTCAACAACCCAAGACCCGATAACTCAGAGACACTCGCAGCCACCCGAACCACCCCCGGGACCCACTGCCAAGCAGCCTACGCCCGCAACCTAAAACAACGGCATTGGGGCTAGGGCCTGTCTTCGGGATCCTGCTGGCGGCGCCTCGCCCTCCCGGGTGACCAATTGGGCTGGAATGAGCCTCGCCGGCTCTACGGTACGAGCGGCGGCGGGAGCGCCGGAAGACGCAGATGCGCCTCAACATCCCTAGTGGAAGAGGAAGTTGTGCCCGGCGGGACCCCGCACGGATGCCCCGGGCCCCTATGTGCTGGGGCTTTCCCGAGGGCGCCTTGATTCTGCCCGCAATCCCTCGATGAACAGGCGCAGCCCGTACTCGAAGTGGGCTGCGAAGTCCGTGCTGGTGAGCACGTGAGCGGCCGCGGTCAGATGGGGGAAGTGGCCCTGTGCCAGTGCCTGCCGCAGGGACTGGACGTCTGCCGCCGCATCGTTCGCCCCGTGAGGCAGTGCGGCTTGTTCTTCGAGGGTGTGGCCGATCGTGAAGTGGACGATCGCGTAGGCCGCCCGAGCCGCATCGTCGGCAGTGAAGCCTGCCGTGCGCAGAGTGCCGACGAGGGTGTCGGCGAAGCCCAGGGTGTTCTCGCCGGTCGAGTGGGTTCCGGCGTAGACGCGCGCCCCGTCGCGGTGGCCGAGCAGCGCCGTGCGCATCCGGCGGGCCAGATCGGCCAGTCGCCCGGTCCAGTCCTCCTGTGCCGGCGGCGGGTCCGCACAGGCGGCGAGCATCCGCTCGGCCATTGCTGTCAGCAAGTCCTGCTTGGTCGCGAAATGCCGGTAGAGCGCGCCGGCCTGGACGCCCATGGCGTCGGCCAGCCGCCGCATCGTGAGCGCGTCGAGCCCGGCATCGTCCAGCAGTTCCAGGGCGGTCTCGACGGTGCGTGTCCGGTCCAGTCGCGCGGGGCGGCCTCGCGGCGCCCGGGCGGCGGATTCGGTGCGGCGGGGGGTTGACGGGGAGCTCATGGACCTCACTATAGTGAACAACGTTCACATGAATGCTGTTCACTATGGCGAGTGGCCCACCCGCACCGCCGATGCGCACGCACCCCACACCGAGCGAGTCCGTGCGCTGACCGCCGAGGCCGGCACACCCGAATGACGGCCGCCCGTGATGAGGCGAGCCACCGGATGCCCCCTCCGCTCGGTCAGCCGTGCAGCGGCCGCGGCAGGCGCACGTACGTCACCGTCGTCTCGATGCCGCTGTCCACCAGGCGGCCCTGCGCGTCGAAGGCATCGGGGCCGTCCGTCATGCCGAAGTCGTTGTCGTTGATGAGCGCGAGAGTGTCCCGGCCCACCAGCGCGACGCCTTCGATCTTGCCGGGCACGCCCGCGACCTTGCCGAAGTCGGCCACCAGGCTCTTGCGGAGCAACGGCACACCCCCCGCCGAGGGGTCATCGAGCTGCTCGTACGAGGGGGAGGTCGCCGGGTCGTCCCATGCGCCGCCCAGGATGCCCGCGCCGTGCGGCAACGTGACACGGTGCAGCCGGAAGGTCCGGTCGGTGCGCTCCTGGACCAGCAGGCCGTGGCGGCCGACGGCCACGAGCGAGGAGATCTTGAGTTCCGAGGTGTCGTCCTCGCCCGGGTCGACGACGTCCACCGCGTCGAAGCGATAGGCGTACTCGGCCGTCACGGCGCGCTTCTTCGGCGAGAAACGCAGCAGCCGCGCGTTGCGGGACTTCTCGCCCGCGGCCGTGTCCGGCACGGACAGCGGGCTCTGCACCGCGAGCACCAGGTCGCCGCCGGGGAGCTGGGCCAGTCCCTCGAAGCCCCGGTTGGTCTTGCGCCCGAGCAGAATGCCGGGCAGTGACTCCACCACCGGATAGTCGGCGCCCTGGAGCTTCAGGCCCTTCGGTACATGGCGTGCGAGCACCTTGCCGTGTGCGGAGACATGCACGAGGGACGGGCCGTACTCGTCGGCGAGCCAGAAGGTGCCGTCCGCGGCACGCACGATGCCCTCGGTGTCGAGGCCGTTCGGGTTGTACGTGAGCGGGGTCTTCGCGTCGTACGTGTACGGAGCCTCGTCCCGCGAGGCCTGGTTGGACAGACCGGTGACAGCCTTGCCGGACTGTGTGGTGATCGCGATCGCCTTGAGCACCTGCACCCGGTCGCCGACGACGCGGACCTTGACGATCGCGGGATCGAAGCCGGGGACGGGGAAGGCACGGCGCTTCTTGCCGTCCACCTTGATCTGGCCGTTGGGACCGCGATCGGTCACCGTCCAGAACTCGCCCTTGCGGCCGGCGGGGTAGATGTCGCTGCCGATGCCGCCGAGGTCGACCCCCCGGTCGTCGGCGACCGAACCGGGCAGCAGCGCATTGCTGAACCGGCCCAGCGGCACGTCCCCGAGCAGCGCGCTGCCCACCACGCGCGGAGCCCGCTCCTGTCCGCCGTCCTCGCTGCCCTCGTGACCCGGCACGCCCATGGCGGTCCCGGCCACGGCGATCGCCGCGAGCAGGGCGATCGGCAGCCCGACGGCGAAGGAACGGCGTACGGTGCGCTGCTTGTGCGCATGCGGGGACATGGGGCCTCCTGGCCGACGGATCATGTGACAGTGGCCAGGCTGAGCGCTCCTCCCGAACGCCGTGGGGCATCGGGATGAACACCGCCTGACGCACTGCCATCACGCATGCGTGGCCAGGCTGTTCAGCCTGTCTCGGCCAGGGCACCCGCCAGTGCCGCTGCCGGATCGTGGTCGGCGGGGCCGGCCGGTGCCCAGCGGCCCCGCTCCTTGCGGTAGGGCCACCAGCGGCCGTCCCGCCCGAGGCGAAGCTGCGCATCGGCGCCCACGACCGTCCAGCGGCCGGAGCCGAGTGGACGCAGCTGTGGCCGTTCGGTCTCCTCCCAAGCCTCGGCGAGGGCCGTCCTCGCCCGGGCGAGGAGCTCCGGCTCGGGCAGCCACTCCTCCTCGAGTGCCGCGAGCGCGGTGGCACCGCCGAAGTGCCAGGCGCGTACGGCCAGGTCGAGCTCGGCGCGCCCGCGGCCGGTGCCCGTCGCCAGACGTCCGGCGATCGTCGGCCCCGGCGCCGCGGCCGCAAGCCGCGCCGCATCCGCGGCCTCTGTCAACACCACCTCGGACGGCTGCTGTTGATGTGCGGGCGAGAGCGCGTCGGCGAGCATGAGATGCGCCCGCGCCGCCGCTTGCGCGGCAAGGAACTCCAGCGCGGCGGCGTCGAGTCCGGGCGCCGGAGGGGTCTCTGTGTCCAGAGCGGGCGGCAGCCCCGGTTCGTCCGGCAGCGGCGGGGGAGCGGGCAGCGTCGGCAGGGTGTCCCGCGCCGCGAACGCCTCATCGGCCCGCACGCCTTCTGGCGTCCGAGCAGGCTCGGACTTCGGTGCCGTCGCGGTCGCCCGCGCCACGCTCCGTATCTGCAGCTCACCGAGGAGACGGTGCTCCGAGCGCCCTCGCATCAGCAGCAGCACGAACGGATCCTGATCGAGGAGGCGCGCCACCTCGTAGCAGAGCGCCGCCGTGTGCAGGCATTGGTCCCATGCCCCGCAGGTGCACTCGGGCTCCAAGTCGCCGATCCCCGGCAGGAGTTCGACCCCGGCCGCCGCCGCGTCCTCCACCAGATGCGGCGGCATCTCCCGGTCCAGCAGGGCCGCGATGTGCCCCGCCCGGTCGACCGCCATGTCCAGGAAGCCGTCCCACTCGGCCTCGCTCAGCTCCTGCAGCAGCACATCGCTGCGCTGTGCGGTGCCGTCCCGGTCCCGTACGACGGCGGTGATCCGCCCGGGGCGCACCGAAACCGCCCCGACCGCGCCCTCGCGCGCCTGCCGTCGGCCCCGCTTCAGCTGCTCGCCGTCGAGCGCCGTGTCCTCGAGAGCCTTGAGCCAGGCCTGGCCCCACCAGGTCTGGGCGAAGCCGCGGCCGCGCGCGGGCGGCAGCGCGGCGAAGGTCCGCTCGTTGTCGTCCCGGCCGTGATCCCGCTCGTCTGCGCCGCTCATCGTCCGCTCCCTCGCAGCTCCACCAGATCCGCCAGTTCGGCGTCGGTCAGTTCGGTCAGTTCGCTCAGCGCGGCTTCGCCGGAGCCGAGGACCGCGTCCGCCAGCTCCCGTTTGCGCGCCAGCATGTCAGCGATCCGGTCCTCGATGGTTCCCTCGGCGATCAGCCGGTGGACCTGGACGGGGCGGTGCTGGCCGATGCGGTACGCACGGTCGGTGGCCTGCGCCTCGACGGCCGGGTTCCACCAGCGGTCGTAATGCACGACATGTTCGGCGCGGGTCAGATTCAGTCCGGTGCCCGCGGCCTTCAACGAGAGCAGGAAGACCGGCACTTCACCGTCCTGGAAGCGCTGCACCATCGCCTCTCGCTCGGCGATCGGCGTGCCGCCGTGCAGGAACTGCGTCCCCACCCCGCGCGCCGCCAGATGCTGTTCGAGCAGCCGCGCCATCTGTACGTACTGAGTGAAGATCAGCACGCTCGCGTCCTGGAGAAGGATCGTGTCGAGCAGCTCGTCGAGCAGCTCCAGCTTCCCGGAGCGGCCCGAAACCCGCGGCCGCTCCTCCTTGAGGTACTGCGCCGGGTGGTTGCAGATCTGCTTGAGGGCGGTCAGCAGCTTCACGACCAGACCGCGCCGTTCCATGCCGCCCGCCTCGGAGATCGCAGCGAGGGTTTCCCGTACCACTGCCTCGTACAGCCCGGTCTGTTCCGTGGTCAGCGAAACGGCCCGGTCGGTTTCGGTCTTGGGCGGCAGCTCGGGCGCGATGCCCGGGTCGCACTTGCGCCGGCGCAGCAGGAACGGCCGTACCAGCGCGGCGAGTCGCTGGGCTGCGGCGGGATCGTTGCCACCTTCCACCGCTTGCGCATAGCGGGTACGGAAGGTGCCGAGCCTGCCGAGCAGTCCGGGCGTGGTCCAGTCGAGGATCGCCCACAGCTCGGAGAGGTTGTTCTCCACCGGCGTGCCGCTGAGCGCGACGCGCGCCTTCGCGCCGATGGTGCGCAGCTGCCTGGCGGTGGTGGAGTACGGGTTCTTGACGTGCTGCGCCTCGTCGGCGACAACCATGCCCCACGCCACCTGGCCCAGTTTCTCGGCGTCGAGTCGCATCGTGCCGTACGTCGTGAGCACGAACTCCCCGTCGGCGAGGGAGCCGAGGCTGCGCGATGCGCCGTGGAAGCGGCGTACGGGTGTGCCGGGCGCGAACCGCTCGATCTCGCGCTGCCAGTTGCCCATCAGGGACGCCGGAGCGACGACGAGGGTGGGGCCCGCGGCCGATTCGTCCGTCTGGCGGTGCAGATGCAGCGAGATGAGCGTGATGGTCTTGCCCAGGCCCATGTCGTCGGCGAGCACGCCGCCGAGGCCGAGCGAGGTCATCCGGTTCAGCCAGTTGAGACCGCGCAGCTGGTAGTCGCGCAGGGTCGCGGCGAGCGCCGCCGGCTGGCCGATCTCCGGCCGGTCGCCCTCGGGATCGGCGAGTTGGTCGTGCAGACGCGCCAGCCAGCCGGACGCGTCGACGTCGACGCGGCGGCCGTCGACCTCGGTGGAGCCGGTGAGTACCACGCCGAGCGCGTCGACGGGGGTCAGTTTGCGGTCCTGGCTCTCGCGGGCGCGACGGGCCTCCTCGGGGTCGATGAGCACCCACTGGTCGCGCAGCCGCACGATGGGCCGACTGGCCTCGGCGAGGCGGTCCACCTCCTCGCGGGTCAGGCTCTGATCGCCCAGCGCGAACCACCAGTTGAAGGCGAGCAGGGCGTCGGCGGACAGGAAGGACGGCAGCCCCGAGTCGTCCACCTGCGGGCCGTCGGACTCCTGCGGGGGGCCGATCACGGCGCGCGCGGTGAGCTTGCGTGCCATCTCCGTCGGCCAGTGCACCTGCACACCGGTCGCCCCAAGTGCCCTGGCGGCCTCGCCAAGGAGCTCGGTCACCTCCTCGTCGGCGAGTTCGATCGCGTCCGGCACTGCGGCGTGGAGCAGTGGAGTGAGCGGCGTCCAGGCGCGGGCGGCGCGGCGCAGTGCGAGCAGGGCGTCCATCCGGGCACGCGGTCCGAAGGTCGCATCGGACCGCCCTGCCCACAGTTCGGCGGCGTCGGTGACGAGTGTCGGATCGCTGACGCTGTGCAGTTGCAGGACGGCGCGGAACGCCGGACCGTCGCCCTCGGCCTGTTCGAGCCCGGGCACTTCGATGCGCAGGGACAGACGTACGCCCGCGTCATGGCCGGCGGCGACGTCCGCGGCCCAGGCGCGCTGTTCGGGCAGCCGCTGCGGCTCGTGCCCGGCGAAGGCGGGGCCGCCCGCGGCGATCGGTGCGGCGGGTGTGCGCGGCAGACCGTCGGCGACAGTGTCGAGGAACGCCCGCAGCAGCCGCTCCGGTTCGGGCAGCAGAAGCGGCTCTGCCCTCGCGTCGAGCGGCACGCAGTGCGCGGTGGGCGGCATCGAGGCCGCGAGCGTACGCACCCGCTCCAGATCCCCCGGAGTCAGCGGCCCGACCCGCCAGGCGTCGTGATCGGTGGCGGTCAGCCCCGGCAACAGCAGCCCACGCGCGGCGAGTTGAAGGGCGAGGAGCGCCGCCGCGCCCCAGAAGGCGGCCGTGGGCGAGGCGTCGGCACCGGCCCGTGCCCTGGTGAGCACCGGCAGTGCGTCTCGTACGGGCAGCAGCAGAGCCCGTACGGCGTGGGTGCGGGCGTCGTCGCCGACCACGGTCAGCGGCTCGACGGCGCCGGGCGAGGTGGAGCCGGGCGCGGGGGAGAGTTCGCCGCCGTCGGTACGCCAGAAGGCGATGCGTCCCGTACGGGGCGGGTCTGAGGGCAGGAAGACGGCCGAGCAGCGAGCGAGTTCGGTGAGGGCTTCGGTGGTCGGGGAGGGCGTTGCCGCGGGGGTCTCTGCACAGCGATGACGCATTCCTCAAATTTGACTACTTGGGGTCGGAGTCGCCGAGGGTACTCCCCGCCGACTCCGGACGGAGGCGACGCGACCGTGACGTGGCCCACTCGGACCGGCCGGGGTGCAACAGGTCGGCGAATCGCTGCGGACCGGCGCATAGTGGAACCGTGGAACGTGCGCGCACGTTCTCACAGCAGGAGCGGCCCAGGCCGCGGAGGAGGCGTCGAAATGTCGACACGTACGAAACTCGTCATAGGGGGAGTGGCCGTAGGCCTGCTCCTGATGCCGTTGATCGGATTCTGGCTGTCGCTGCTGGTGGTCGTCGGAGTGCCGGCGGTGGCGTATTTCATGCTGGACCCCAGCCAGCGCCGCAGGCTGCGCCGTGTCTCCCGCAAGGAGATCGGCCGCTGACCTGCAGCTCGAGGGCCGTGCCGGGGTGGCGCCGAAGTCGATCACCGGCACGGTACGGCACGGCACTACAAGGCACGGCACTGAACGACACAGCGCCCGCGGACGATCCGCGGGCGGTAAATCTGTTGCACGCGTGATCCTTCTGCTGTGACCATGACGCGCATGATGACTGGAAGGGGGGCCTCGCGATCTCTCGGTGATCGCTGATGGCCGGACCCCGAACACACCAGACCCCGCCCCAGCCCGAGCCGCTCACTCCGGCGTGGCTGACGGCTCACTTCGACGCACTGCCCTTCCCCGCCCGCTCCAGCGCCCTTGCGCGCTACGCACGGGCTCTCGCCCCGGACGCCTATGCCGCACTCAAGCGCGCACTGGACGCAGGCGACCCGGACCAGCGTCACACGGCGCTCTTCCTCGCAGTCGCCCGCCGCGATCTCGAAGCGGTGGCCGCCGCCCTCGCCGATCCGCTGCTGCGCCGCCGTGCGCTCTCGGCGGCGATCCGGCTTCCGGTCCCTGAACAGGCCCTGGCCGAGCTCGCGTTGAGCGAGGTCAGAGCCGTACGCCAGGAGACGTACCGGGTCCTCAGGCTCAGCCGCCGCACCGACCTCGCCGACTCTCTCGTCGCGCGCGTGCACGAACGGCACGGCTGTCAGGAGGCGGCGTACCTGCTCACCGCATGCTCACCGCCGACGGTCGCACAGTGGCTCCCCGCCTGTGAGCCCCCGTCCGGAGTCCTCGGCACGCTCGCCCGCACCGCCCCGATGGCCGTGGCGGAACACCTCGCCCACGGGCACGCGAGCGGGCGGGGAGCCCAGCCCGGGAGCTCGCCGCGCGCCACCAGGCACCTCACGGAAGCCGTCGCCGAACGCGACCCGGCAGCCGGACTGCTGCTGCTCGAACGGGCCCCCGAACTGATCAGCCCCCGGGCCGCGGTCAGCCTGCTCCGCCGCCCCGCCGACGTACTCGACATCCTTCGACGGCGCACCGCCGCGGACGAATGCCTGAGGCTCGCGGCCGGTCCGCTGCCGCGCGCTGTCCTGCGTGCCGTCCGCACCCTGCCGCCGGACGATCTCGTCGAGCTCGCCACCCGCTGCTGCGCATACAGACCGCGCGCCCACCGCCTGGGACGACAGGGGCCGACCCGCGACCCGCTGCTCGTCCTGCTGCCGCGGGGCGAACGCCGCCGGATCGTCGAAGCCCGCATCAACGGGCGGACCGGCCTGCCCACCCTCCAGCCGTCGCTCGCCGCCCTCGCGACCGAGGACCGGATCGAACTCGTCGCCGCTCAGCTGCGGCGCGCCGGTGAGAGCCCGAGGAGCGTCACTCGCTACGCCGTCGCCCTGCCCCTCGACCATGCCGAACCCATCCTGCGCGAGCAGGCCGAACAGCACCGGGTGCACCACCGCATCCACGCCTGGCCCGCGCTGCTCGCCTGCGCCGAACTGCACGGAGACCCACAGGAGTACGCCCGGATCGTCGCCTCCTGCGAACGTGCCTGGCACGATCAGAACGATGTACGGCGCTTCGCGCTGGAGCAGCTGGCCGGGGCCCCGCCACGGTTGCTGACCGCGGTGGCGGAAGGCGTACTGCGCGACGCGACGCTCACCACCGTCCAGTCGCGCGACACCACCGAGCGGACGCTCGCAGCCCTGGAGTGCTGGCTGCGCCGCACCGCCGAGGCGGCTGCGGTGCGCGGCGAGAACGCCCGGGCCGCGTACACGGCCCGGCTGCTGTGCGACGTACTCAACGATCCCCGGCGCACGGGCGGACCCGTACCACTGCGCCTGAACACGGAAGCGGCCCGGGAGACCTGGTCCGCCGTGACGGACGAACAGCGTTCGCGCGCGGAGTACTTCATGCCGCTGGCGGAGCTGCTCGCCCCGCATCTCGCCGAACTGCCTGCATTCGACGCACTGGTGCGGTGCACGGCAGAGGAGCACGCCGATCCGGACATGGCCGCGAGGGCGGCGGCCGCATGGATCGCCCCGGCCGGCTCGCGCGAGAGCCGCTGTGCCGAACTGCTGCGCCTGGACCCGTCGTTCGCCGACGTCCCCGCCGTGCTGCACACCCTCGTGGAGCGTCGCACCGATCTGCTCGACGGCGCCCTCGCCGCCGCAGGTGAGGAGGGACTGCGGGGCAGGACCCGGCCACGGCCCACACCCTGGGCACCTCGGATCCGCCCCGGCACGACCGGCCGCTGGCTTCCTTCGCAGCGCCGTGCCTGGTACGCCAAGGCGGCAGGGATCGCGGCAGACACATGGGCGCCGGTGCGCACCCGGACGGATGCCGCCGCCGCGCTCCGCGACCCGGATCTGCTCCTCGCCCTCGCCGACGAGGCACCCCAGCCGGTGTCGGCGGCTGCCCTCGGGGCACTGGGCGAGACCGGGCGCACGGACCTGCTGCCGGTGCTGCTGCGGCACGCAGGCACAGGTGGCGCACGCGGCCGCGCCGCCATGGCTTCCGTACGCCGACTGCTCGACACACTGCCCGACGGGGAACCGGTCGCCCTGCTCGCTCCCCTCCTGCTGGAGCCGACCGCCCCGGTCGGCACTCGCAAGGAAGTGGCCAGGGCGCTGGGCGCGATCCGCGGCGGCCAAGCCTTCGCGGCGCTGCTGGCGGGCTGGGACCTGCCGCGACAGCACCGGGACGTACGGGCCGCGATGGCGGGGACGCTGCTACGGGCGATCGACGACGAGGACGTCGTGCAGCGGCTGTGGGACCACGTGCGGGAACCGGCCGTCAGGGATGTGGTGATCACGGCGAGGTCCGATGCCGTCCCGCGCGAGGCGCACGCCGCGTACACCCGGTTCCTCGCAAATCTCCTCGACGTCTGCGGGGAGGACGACGAGGAGCTCGCGCGCGCCGTGTGCTCGGCCCTGCACAGCTGGTCGGCCGCAGACCGGAAGACCGCGTACACGGCCCTGGCGGCGACCGTTCTGGCGCCCGTGCACAGCGACTGCGTGTGGACGTTGGGCGTCGCGCATCTGGCCAGGCAGGGCGGAGACGAGCGGGCGAGCGGGCCCCTTCTCGAGGTCCTCCGCACCCTGCTGGCGCGGACCCGTGACGAGAAGCCGCACACCAGAGCGTGGGCGCTACGGCGTCTTGACGGTTGTGCCGCCGCGCTCTGCCGGTTTCCGGCGGCCTCGGATCCACTGCCACTCGCCGATCCAGTGGCCGAGATCCTGGAGGAGGCAGGGTTGTTCGCCCGTTCCGCGCGCCTGCTCTGGGCAGCCGCACTCGCGTCCGTACGGAACGGAGATCCGGCGCCGGCGCTGCGGGAGCGGCTGCTGAGGCTGATCGAGGACCGGCCCGAGCGGCTGCCCCTGGACGACGATCACACCTTCGCACTCGACAACGACCCCGGGGCGCTGCTGGGCTTCGTCCGGTGGCTGCGGGAACGCGGCACACCGGCGGCGGGCCGCTGCGCCCTCCATCTCGTGAACCGTATCGGCCACACCACGTCGTGGCAGGAGCCATGGCTGGGGGAGGCCGAGGCGCTGCGCGCCCATCCGGATCCGGATACGGTGCTGGCAGCGCTGCTGACGGGACCGGCGCCGAAACCCTGAGGGGCCCCGGCCTAGGCGGCTCAGGCCGGGCGCACCGCCATCTTGTCGAGCGCATCGAGCAGCGCGGGCAGCTGCGGCCCGCGGCCCACCGGCAGCACCTCGCGCGGCTCCTCGTCCAGCAGCACAAAGGCGATGTCGTCGGTCCTGGCGACCATGGACCAGCCGGGACCGTCGGCGCGCAGGGTGCGGGCGCCGCCGGGCGCGAAGCTGGAACGGACCCGCCCAACCGGCGGGGGCGAATCCACATAGCCGCGCGCTTCCTTGAGCGCCCGCTGTACGCCTTCGTGCGCTGCCTTGCGCTCGCCCTCGGGGGTGTCCGGCGAGGCCGATGCCTCGTCGTCGCCGATCTGCTGGCGCCACTCCGCCCACAGGAGTGCGATCTCGTCCGCCCCGAGACGGCGCTGCGCGGGCCCCCACTCCTCGGTGCCGGGCGGCGCCAGCGGCGGCCGGTCGCCCTCCTCGGGCGCCGGATCGTGCGGCGCGGGCACACCGGGCGCGGAGACCGCGACGGGCAGCGGCCAGCCGGGGAGCGCGGCGACCACCGTGCGTTCGCTGGGGGACAGCTCGTACTCCATCCCGCAGTCCCAGGACGCGATGGCGACGGCAACGAGCGACACATCGTCGATCGCCACCGTCCAGCGCGCACCGTCGGAGTCCTGCCCGAGCACGAGGCCGTACCCCTGGGCGTACGGCTCCAGACCCAGCGCCGCGCAGGCGGCCGGGAAGTCGTCGCCGAGCACGCTCGGGAACTGCGCGGGCGTCAGCAGCACCGCGGTCAGCACATACAGCGCGTCATCGTCGACGGCGTCGTCCGTCCCGGCCACGTCACCCTCCCCATCCGATCGTTCGTCGGCGCACCATAACCAGTGGGTAACCCGGTCGTCGAGGGCTGGCGGTGGCGAAAATGATTCGGCCCTTGCCGCACCGGGGTCCTGGCATCTCGCGATACCCGCAGTCCGTCACCACTTCGTCTGCCCGGCCCTGCCGCGCAGCCGCTCGCCTACGCCGAGCGCACGGACTGAGCCCGGCCCAGGCGCTCGCCCGGGACGACCTGTCCCTGACCGATGTCAAGCGGCGGGCAGGCCGAGGAGACTACGCGCCACCGACTGCGGCGACTCGTCCCGCTCGCGGGCGAGGGCTATGACCGCGCGGCAGGCCAGTTCGCTGATCCCGAAGGACAGCGCCTCCGGGGACACCCAGGTCGCGGCCTCGTCGATCTGTTCCTGATCGTCCTCCGCGCACCCCGACACATAGACCGCCGCGGCCTCGAAGATGTTGTGCTGCCGCGCGGGTGGCCGGACGGGCGGCGCGTCCGCGGGGCGGTGTGCGAGGAACTTGCGGAGCCTGCGGAGTCTGCTGAACACCCGGACCACCTTTCCCCAGGCGGCGGTCGCCGCCGATCTTCCAAGTCTTGCATCCTCGAACGGAGTTGGACCTACGGCGACGGAAGGGGAAACGGCTCGCTGCGTCAGCGGTCGCCGCCGAGCGAGCGGATCGTGGCGCGCAGCCAGGTCAGCTCCGCCTCGCTGGTGGCGCGGGCGATGGTGAGGATGCCGCGACGGAAGGGGTCGTCAAGATCCTCGGCCCGCAGCGGCCGTTCGCCGTCGTAGAAGAAGCTGGCGGGCTCCTCCAGGAAGGCCAGCCGTCGCCGCAGTACGCAGGCCTGGGCCTCGCCGTCCTGCAGGTGGCGCAGGAACGCGAGCAGTGTGAACCACCGGTTCTCGTCGGTGATCTCACCCTGTGCAGGCTCGGCGAGCCGGCGCAACAGCTCCGTCCGTCCCTCGTCGGTGAGGCTGAGGACATGACGGGGCGCGGCGACCGCCCCGGGCATGGTCTCGCGCGCCAGCAGGCCCGCCTTCTCCAGTCGCTTGATCGCGGGGTACAGCGTGCTCTCGGCGACCGGCCGTACGTGCCCGGTCAGGGCGGTGATGCGTTTGCGCAGTTCGTAGCCGTGCAGCGGGGTGTCGTACAGGAAACCGAGGATCGCGAGCTCGAGCATGTCTGCATTCTGCCGCATCAACGGTGTACATCGTGTCCGTAATACCTCGGTGGCGATGTATGCTGCGACAGGCAGGGATCGAACCGAAGAGAGCATCGACAAGCAGGGGGAGCGACAGTGCGACACGCACGATTCGACGCGCAGGGCAGCCTCATTCGCTGGACGGAGGCAGCGGGTGACGGCCCGCCGAGGGTGTACGTACACGGGCTCGGCGCGGCCTCAGCGGCGTACCACGCGCATATCGCCGCACGCCCCGAACTGGCCGGCCGCCGCACGCTCTTTGTCGATCTGCCCGGGCACGGCCTCAGCGACCGTCCGGCGGACTTCGGCTACTCGCTGGAGGACCACGCGTCCGCGCTTGCCGCCGCACTCGACGAAGCAGGGGTCCGCGGTGGCGAGATCGTCGGGCACAGCATGGGCGGCGCGGTCGCCATCGTGCTGGCCCACCGCCGCCCGGATCTGGTGTCCCGGCTGGTCGTCACGGAGGCCAACCTCGATCCGAACCCGCCGGTGAAGGCGGGCAGCAGCGGGATCGCCTCGTACAGCGAGAAGGAGTTCGTCGACGGCGGCGGCTTCGCGCGTGTGCTGGAGCGGGTCGGGCCCGGCTGGTCGGCGACCATGCGGCTGGCGGACCCGCTCGCTCTCCATCGCAGCGCCATGGGTCTTTTCCTCGGTACGCGGCCCACGATGCGGCGGATGCTGATGGAGCTGCCCGTCCAGCGCACCTATCTCCAGGGCGCACTCAGCGGTGAACTTCCGGGCCACGACGAGCTGGTGGCCTCCGGCGTGCGGGTGGTGACGGTCCCGGACGCCGGTCACAACGTCATGTTCGACAACCCCGCCGACTTCGTACGGGCCGTGGCCGGCCGGCCCTGAGGGGGCTCAGTCCCGGCGGACGGCCAGTGCGAGGAAGCGGGCGTCCTCGTCCACGTACGAGACCATCCGCCAGCCCGAACCGGCCAGCAGGGAGCGGAGGTTGGGCTCGGCGCGCAGATCGTCCTCGGTGATCCGACGGCCCTGGCGGGCGGCGAGGGCCGCCCTGCCGATGGGATGGAACAGCGCCAGCTGTCCGCCCGGCCGGACCACCCGCGCCAACTCCCGTAGATTCTCTCCCGGTTCGGGCAGATGGGCGATCAGACCTGCGGCGAACACGGCGTCCAGTGACTCGGCCCGCAGCGGCAGCCGGGCCACATCCGCGAGCACCAGCTGCCCGCTCTCCCCACGCCCCGCACACAGCGCCTCGGTCAGCATCTCGGGAGTGAGATCCACCCCGATGACGGTCCCCCGCGGTCCCACGGCGGAGCGCAGGGGCGGCAGGGCGCGGCCGGTGCCGCAGCCCGCGTCGAGCACGGAGTCACCGGGGCGCAGCTTCAGCTCGGCGACGGCCGCGGCGTAGGCCGGACCGTCGTCGGGGAAGCGCCTGTCCCAGTCGGCCGCCCGGGCGCCGAAGAATTCCTGCACATGCGTGTGGTCGTCGGTGGTGTGGTCGCCGGTGGTGTGGTTGTCGGGCATGGGGACATGATCCCCCAGCACCTCGGCCGACCGCACGGTGCACACGTTCGAGCGCGGCACGATCGTTCAGAAACATCTCTCTGTCATATTCCATCACCTTTCGAAATGCGCCCCGATCGTGCGCCCCCCACGGGTCTACCGTCCCGGAGCCATGGGACATCTGGACCACGCCGCCTTCGGTTTGCTGACACCTGTGCTGTCGTACGCGATGGCCGTCATCGGCGCCGCCCTCGGACTGCGCTGTACCGTGCGCGCGCTGGGCGCGAGCGGCCGATCCCGCCGCAACTGGCTGATCACCGCCGCATCGGCGATCGGCACCGGCATCTGGACGATGCACTTCGTCGCGATGCTCGGCTTCGCCGTGCGCGGCACCGACATCCGCTACGACGTGCCGCTGACCATCCTCAGCCTGCTCGTCGCCATGCTGGTCGTCGGCGCGGGAGTGTTCTGCGTCGGCTTCGGCCGTGACCGCGTCAGATCACTCCTGGTCGGCGGGCTCACCACCGGGCTCGGCGTCGCCAGCATGCACTATCTCGGCATGGCCGCCCTGCGGCTGCACGGCTCGGTGCGCTACGACCCGCTGCTCGTCGTGCTCTCCGTGGTCATCGCCGTGGTCGCGGCAACCGCGGCTCTGTGGGCGGCGCTCAACATCAAGTCGCCGATCGCGGTAGCCGTCGCCTCGCTCGTCATGGGCGCCGCGGTCAGCAGCATGCACTACACCGGAATGCTCGCGGTCAGCGTGCGGGTCGACCCCGCCGGAGGCGAGCTGCCCGGGGCCACGGCGATGCAGTTCATCTTCCCCCTCGCCGTCGGCCTCGGGTCGTACCTCTTCGTCACCTCCGCGTTCGTCGCGCTCTCCCCGACGGCGCACGAGCGCGCCGCGTACACCTCGGCCGAGCGGCCGTCCGATGCCGTCCCGGCCCAGCCCCCTGCGACCGGACCCGCGAAGCCCGCCACCACTGCCACCGCCTAGCCGGACCGGCTGCCGCAGGCCAGCCCAGAAACCGGAACGAGGAGGCCATGCGCACACCCCGCAGGACCCCGGGCGCCGACCCCGCACCGCCGTCCCCGCCGCCGCCCGCCCCGCCGCCCGCTCCCGCGCCGACAGCCCGCGGACGACGCGCGCACGCCGGACCGCCCGCACTCGAACACACGGGACAGCAGCCGCCGGAGTACGAGATGCCGCACCCCGCCGTCGTACGCGGACGATGGCTGCCGCGCCCCAGAACCGTACGAGCGAAGATCATCTCGCTGCTGATGGTACCCGTTGTCTCGCTGCTCGCGCTGTGGGGATACGCCACGGTCAGCACCGCCCAGGAAGTGTCAAGGCTGCGCCAGCTGCAGCGCGTCGAAACGCAGATCCGCGAACCCGTCGCCGCCGCAGTCACGGCCCTGCAGGCCGAACGGCGCGCGGCCGTACGCCAGGTGGCGGCCCCCTCCGACGAACGCGCTTCCGCACTCCAGCAGGAGGCCCGAAGAACACAAGAGGCCATCAAAAAGCTCCGCATCGACGACAGGACAACCGTCGCCGCGGACGACGGCATCCCGGCGGGCGTGGCGGGGCGTCTCGACCAGTTCGTCACCCGCGCGGAGCAACTGCGCACCCTGCGCACCGCCGTGCTCGGCCACAACGCCGCCTGGGACACGACGTACGAGCAGTACAACGCCGTTGTCCACGCGGCCTTCGGCGTCATCGGGGCGCTGACCGGCATCCAGGACGCCGGACCCGGCTCCGACGCCCGCGTCCTGCTGGAGTTCGCCCGGGCCGGCGAAATGCTCGCCCGTGAGGACGCCCTGCTCGGCTCGGCGCAGCTCAGCAACTCCCTTGCCGCCGAGCGTCTGCGGCTGTTCACCGGAGCCGTTTCGACCCGCAGGAGCCTCACCGAATCGACCGTCGCCGATCTGCGCGGCCCCGAGCGCACGGCCTGGCGCGAACTCGCCACGCAGCGCGCCTACCGGCAACTGCGAACGGCCGAGGACAAGGTGCTCACCGCCCCCGCCGGCCGCAAGGCCGCCCAGATCGTCCCGGCCGCCGTCTGGGACAAGGCACACACGGCCGTCGACGACGGGATGCGTGCCATCGAGACGGACGCTCGCCGCAGCGCCGCCGACCGAGCCGACCCCGTCGCGGACGGCCTCCTCACCCCGGCCGGCGCTGCCGTACTGCTCGGACTCGCCGCGGTCGCCGCCTCGTTGGTGATCTCCGTACGCATCGGCCGCGGCCTCGTCGTCGAACTGATCAGCCTGCGCAACAGCGCACTCAGGATCGCCCGGCAGCAACTGCCGCAGGCCATGCGCAGGCTGCGCACCGGGGAGGAGATCGACATCCAGGCCGAGGCTCCGCCCGGACCTCCCGCGGAGGACGAGATCGGCCAGGTCGGCGAGGCCCTCGGAACAGTCCACCGGGCAGCGCTGAGCGCCGCGGTCGAACGGGCCGAACTCGCCGGCAGCATCTCGGGCGTCTTCGTCAACCTCGCCCGCCGCAGCCAGATCCTGGTCCACCGCCAGCTCACCCTGCTCGACACCATGGAGCGCCGAGCCGACGACCCGAACGAGCTCGGCGACCTCTTCCGGCTCGACCACCTCACCACCCGTATGCGGCGGCACGCCGAGAGCCTGATCATCCTGTCGGGCGCCGCGCCCGGGCGCGCATGGCGCATGCCCGTGCCACTGACCAGCGTGGTACGAGCCGCCGTCTCGGAAATCGAGGACTACGCGCGCGTGGAGGTGCGGCAACTGCCCGAGGCGGCCGTTGTGGGCGCCGCGGTCGCCGACGTCACCCATCTGCTGGCCGAACTGGTCGAGAACGCCGCCCAGTTCTCCCCGCCGCACACCAAGGTGCGCGTCAGCGGCGAGCCCGTCGGGAACGGCTACGCCCTGGAGATCGAGGACCGCGGACTCGGCATGGGCAGGGACGCCCTCGACGAGGCCAACCGCAAGCTGGCGGAGTCCGAGGCCCTGGATCTCTTTGACAGCGACCGGCTCGGCCTCTTCGTCGTCAGCCGACTCGCCTTCCGCCGCGAGATCAAGGTCAATCTGCGTACGTCACCGTACGGCGGCACGACCGCGGTGGTGCTGCTGCCGACCGCACTGCTGCAGGGCGCCCTCACGGCCCCGGCGGGCTCCGCCGCAGGTCACGCCCCGGGCGCCCATGACCCGGGCGCTCACCACCCGGGGGACGAGGCGTCGACCGCGCCGCCCCGGTCGGCTCCACGCACCCACGGCACATCCGTCCCGGCACCGGCCCGCCGCCCGGTGCTCGCAGCGCAGCCTCAGCTCCCCACCACACCGCCGGGGGTCACCGCCCTGCGCCTGCGCGGCGCCCCGCCACAGACCGAGAACGGCGAACTCCCGCGCAGGGTCAGGCAGACACACCTCGTCCCGCAGCTGCGCGCGGAGCCCTTGGCCGAGGAGCCGGAAGACCACGGGGCAGCCGCCGAGGACACCCCGGAACGCACCCCGGAACAGGTGCGGGACCGCATGACGGCGTACCGCAAGGGCTGGACCAGGGGCGGCGGCGCCGCGCCGGGCAAGGCCATCCCCGGCAGTGAAGGAGACAGAGCATGACCGAGTACGAGTCAGCCGCAGCCCGCCATACCTTCGGCGACCTCGACTGGCTGCTGGACGACCTCGTCCTGCGCGTCGGCGAGGTACGGCACGTGGTCGTGCTGTCCGGCGACGGCCTGCCGGTGGGCGCGTCGAAGGCGCTGACCCGCGAGGACGCCGAGCATCTGGCGGCCGTCGCCTCGGGGTTCCACAGCCTTGCCAAGGGGGCCGGCCGTCACTTCCACGCCGGTGGGGTGCGCCAGACCATGGTCGAGATGGACGACGGCTTCCTCTTCGTGGCGGCCGCGGGCGACGGCTCCTGCCTTGCCGTACTCACGTCCGTCATCGCCGACATAGGCCTGATCGCCTATGAGATGGCCCGCCTCGTCAAGCGTGTCGGCGAGCATCTGCGGACCCCGGCGCGCCTCACCGCGACGTGACGACATGACCGACGGTTCAGACAGAGCCGACGCACGGGACACGGCCGACGGGACAGACGGCATGGGCAGCGGCGACAGCCCGGGCGGCCGGGGCAGCCCGGGCAGTCAGTGGTACGACGCCGAAGCCGGACCCCTCGTGCGCCCGTACGCGATGACCGGCGGGCGGACCAAGCCGGGACCCGGCAACGTACGGTTCGATCTCATTGCGCTCGTCGACATCGCCGCCGACGCACCCGGCGTCGCCGAGGAGTCCCTGCTGGGCCCCGAACACCGCGCACTGCTCAGCCTGTGCCGCTGCGAGACCCAGTCCGTCGCCGAACTCGCGGCCGACGCCGATCTGCCGGTCGGTGTCGTACGGGTGCTGCTCGGCGATCTGCTGGAAGCGGGCCATGTCACGGTCAGACGTCCCGTGCCGCCCGCCCAGTTGCCCGACGAGAGGATCCTCAGGGAGGTGATCGATGGGCTGAGGGCGTTGTAGCGACCGGCGGCGCGTCGTGTTGTCGGCGACGTCCGCGCGGCGAGGTCTCAGCCGGTCTGCCGGTGCGTCCGCGTCACCTGCTTCGTCTGTTTCGCCTCCCAGGCGGACCTGGTGAGGGAGTACTCGACATCGCCGAGCTCGGAGCCTTCGATCGTCTCCGGCCACTCGTCGAAGAAGGTCCGCACGTAGCGCAGTCCCACCTTTTCCATCACGCGCCGCGAACGGGCGTTGACGGTCATGGTGTTCGCGGTGACGCGCTGCACGCCGAGTTCCGTGAACCCCTTGCGGAGCAGGGCGTGTGCTCCCTCCGTCGCATAGCCGCGGCCCCAGGCGGCCCGGCCGAGCCGGTAGCCCAGTTCGACCAGAGCCGCACTGTGGTCCTCGAGCGGCCGGAAGACGAACCAACCCAGGAAACTGCCGGTCGTCCGCTCCTCGGCGGCCCAGAAGCCGCGGTTGTCGAGGCACGGATAGTGATGGAGGAACCGTGGCAGGGAGTCGGCGCGGATCGCCTCAGGTGTGGTGGGCCGGCCTCCGTTGATGAAGCGCATGACCTTGGGGTCGTTGTCGAGGGCGAGCAGCTGGTCCGTGTCCGCCTCGGCGACGGGCCGCAGCGCCAGCCGGTCGGTCTCCAGGAAGTAGGGCATGACCCGATCCTCGGACACCGTCGGCTGCGCCCGCCAGCCAATATGCGCCCGGCCGGCGAGGTGCGGCGAGGTGGCCATCCCGGTCGGCGAGATGGCTGCCGGCGCCGGCGAGGTGGATCGATTTGGCTACAGAAATGGTCTTCGAATGGGCAACGGAACAGTCAGAAGGATCTAAATACGATCCCTTCCCGCGGGGAAGGGCCGCCCTTGCCATGCTGACTTGCGTACTGGCATGGACCAACACTGAGAATTTGCTGACCTCGAGACCTCAAAGATGGTTCTGACCTGCGGTTTCAATAGCGGATGGATATCTTGAGGCTCACTCCCGAGAGAAGTGACCGATGGCTTCCGAGAGCTCTCAAAGCACTGGTGGGGAGACCACCGACCTCGCGCTGAAAATACTCGTCGCCGGCGGCTTCGGCGTCGGCAAGACCACCCTGGTCGGTGCGGTCAGTGAAATACGGCCGCTGCGTACGGAGGAACAGCTCAGCCAGGTGGGCCGTGCGGTCGACGACACCGGGGGAGTCGACGAGAGGACCACGACGACCGTCGCCATGGACTTCGGCCGCATCACCATCCGCTCGGGGCTCTCCCTCTATCTCTTCGGCACTCCTGGACAGGACCGCTTCTGGTTTCTGTGGGACGAGCTTTCACAGGGGGCTCTCGGGGCCGTCGTCCTCGCCGACACCCGGCGCCTCGTGGACTGTTTTCCCGCTGTCGACTATTTCGAGCACCGCCGGATCCCGTTCGTCGTCGCGGTCAACTGCTTCTCCGGCGCGCGCACTTACGGCGCGCACGAAGTATCACGTGCCCTCGATCTGGAACGTGGGACACCTGTTGTGCTGTGCGACGCACGGGACCGCGACTCGGGAAAAGAGGTGCTCGTACGTCTGGTCGAATATGCCGGACGGATGCACACGGCTCGGCTGCTGGATTCGGTGGGCTAGCGGCACCTTGCCCTGTCGTCCCGCGTACGAAAGGCTTACGGAAAACGGGGCCACGGGGAACGTACGAGCGGGGAGGACCGACCATGCCGTTGGACAAGGGACTTGACTGGCTGCTGGACGACCTGACGAAGCGGATCGAGTACATACGGCATGCCTTGGTGCTGTCCAACGACGGGCTGGTGACGGGGGCGAGCACGGGGCTGGCGCGGGAGGACGCGGAACATCTCGCCGCGGTTTCCTCCGGGCTGCACTCCCTCGCCCGTGGGTCCGGCCGGCATTTCCGTGCGGGCAAGGCGCGCCAGACCATGGTCGAGTTCGACGATGCGCTGCTCTTTGTCACGGCGGCCGGCGAGGGAAGCTGCCTGTGTGTACTGAGCGCGGCCGAGGCCGATGTGGGCCAGGTCGCGTACGAGATGACGCTGATGGTCAACCGGGTCGGCGAGCATCTGGGCGTTGCGGCCAGGCAGCCGGGCGGAACTGACAGCTGAGCTGCGGGATTTCGGCAGGGCGGCGTCCGGTCCTGAGCCCGGTCCGGGGGTTATCCACAGGCCGGGCGAGAAGTCACCGGGTCGGGCTACCGTCGTCACCGAGAGTATTCACAACTCACGGGGGACCTGACCGACATGAAGGTGACGGAAGCAATGACGCCCGGCCTGGTGCTCAGCCCGGCAACGACGGGCGAGTCGGCGCACAGTCCGGAAGTCCGCAGTCTCGCGCTGGGCCGGGCGGCTCAGGCGCTGGAGCTCAAGCGGGGCGAGCTGGATCTCGCTGTCCAGTTGGGGCATGTCCGGACCACGCCCGGCGCGAGCGGTGGCCCGCCGCGAGTCGACCAACGAGAGGTCGACCGGCTGCGCGGGGCGGAAGGATTTCCCGACGCTCTGAGGGAGCGAGTGCGCACCGTGGGCACGGTGGAGGGCGCTCGGCTGATCTCGATCACTTCGGCGCGCTTCACCCGGCTCGCCCGCACCGGCCATTTCACGCCGATCCGGTTCTATCTGAACCGCTACCGCGCGGTCGTCTGGCTCTATCTGGCAGAAGAGCTCAGCGATTTCGCGCTCGCTCATCCTGCCCTCCTCGCCGGCCGGACCCCACCCGCACTGCGGACGATGCTGGATGCAGGTGAGGACAGGCGGGCACGCAACTGGCGGGGCAGACGGCTGGGACTGCTGCTGCGCGCCACCCAGGACCCTTGGGAGCGGGCCGCGGTGATCGCGTCCGTCCTCGACCCGGTCACGGTGGCCGAGGTGACGGCCGATCCCTACGAGCGCTCGTACCTGCGAGTGCTCAGGCCCGAACTGGCCCCCGGCCGCCCTCAGACGCCCGCCGCCGGAGAGGTGGTGGGTCGGCTGCTCCTGGCGGACCATCCGGACGAGATCCTCTGGCACCGGGTCAACCTGGCGGACGCGCTGCGCCGGGCGCGCGCGCTGCGACCCGCACCACGTCCGGGCGCAAAGGCGCCGGGGCTCAGATCCGAAGTCGTACCTGAGCCGGTGGCGCCGCCTCCCCCTCTGCGCAGGCTAGGCCTGCTCAGGCGGCTGCGCGCATCGGCGGAGCGTTGTCAGACCCGGCGGCTGCGGTTCCGGTCTGACGGGAAGTCAACGGAGTTCACCTCTTCACTGCGGGGCTTGTGAGGCTGATGGTCCGACAGAAGCGGTTACCGAGCGCCCGGTTCAGTTCCCGGACAACAGGGGCGCATTCGCGCCTGGTGCTCGAGGCGCCCCGAGGCTTCATACTGCCCCTACGACCCGAAGCCCCGCGGGAGCCGGAGACACGGACGGGGCCGCCTTTGCCGCATCGTGCGGCGTTCGCTGATGTGGCCGACTGTCGAGGGAGGCACAAATGGGGGTTGTGCCTTGAAGATCCTGGTGGTGGACGACCGCGAGGACAATCTCTTCGCGATCGAGAGTCTGTTACGGCCCGTGGGGCACCCGGTGGTACGGGCGCACAGCGGGGACGAGGCGCTGAAGACCGTCCTGCGCGGCGGTATCGCGGTGGTGATCCTCGATGTCGTGATGCCGCAGATGGACGGCCTGGAGGTGCTCGCCTATCTCAAGCGCCTTGACCACACCCGGAATCTGCCGGTCGTGCTGATGACCGGCCTCGGCAGGGACGACGACCTGGCCGCCCGTGCGTACGGACTGGGGGTCTCCGACTTTCTGGTCAAGCCGGTCGACCCATGGGTCGTGCGTACGAAAGTCAGGGCGCTCGCCGAGCTGTACATCGAGAACCAGGGCCTGCGTGCACAGCTCAGCGCCCTGACCGACCGCAGAGCCGACGCATCCGCGACCGACCTGCCGAATCTCGTCGACGCACGGGTACCGCGTCAGCCGGGAGGCAAGGGAGGCCGTGCCCGGAGCATCCGGCGCATCGACTGACGGCAGCGGCACGGGCCTGGCGCCTGGACCGAGTGGTCGACCACATCCGGCACATCACCGAGGTCGCGGGGGCCGGTCATGTGGGCCTCGGGCCCGATCTCATCCAGGAGGTCAATGCCGACATCACCCCGACCTGCTGCGAGGACGGTCACGACTTCGACTGGGTGCTGCCCGGACTCGCCAGCCATGGATGGCGCGATGCGGCATCCAAGGCTGCGAGGGGCCCGCCGGATCAGGCGCAATCCGCCGTGCGGTGTGCCGGGGTCAGCACTCGGCAGAGGCCGGCAGGCCGCCGCGCTCGTCGCCCTTGAGGTAGACGGCGCTGACATAGCCTTCGGCCAGCCGCACCCAGATGTCGTTGGAGTAACCGTTGTCCTTGATCAGCTGGCCGTGCTTCCAGCACGAGGCCCCACGGGGATCGCCGGCCTTCACATGGCCCACGATGGCGCTCGCGGTCGTCGCTTCGGCACGGACGTTGACGTTCTCGTACGGAGTGACGCCATAGGGCAGCCCCAGGGCGGACGCCTGGGCAGTGGCCGCACCGGTCATCAGCAGTCCGACACAGAGCGGGCCGACAGCGATCGAAGCCATCGCCTTGGTCCTCTTCACCATGGTGTTCCTGTCCTTCCGTCGGTGAACGAGTTCGAGCATCGCGAAGCGGCAGATCACCTCGCAATCATTTCGATGAGCGTTGAAGGGTGAGCGGAGCTCCGCGCAGCGCGAGCGGCGGCCACCCCGTTCGCCGTACAACGTGTTGGTGCTTCCGGGTGTCACTCCCTCCCGAAAATCCCGGTCGGCGCGCCTGCCCTGCCCGGCCCGCATGAAGCTGGGCTGTTGGCCTGCTTAAGAAATCCTCGATGGACTCTGCAGTCACGGCTGGGCAGATTGGTCCAGGTCCGATGACCGGAGCTGTCGAGCCGCCTGGCCTCGGCCCCCACCACGACGCCTGGAGCCGCCCCGATGAAGGCACTTGTCAAGCAGCATGCCGAGCCCGGGCTGTGGCTCATGGATGTGCCCGAGCCGCAGACCGGCCCCGGCGATGTGCTGATCAAGGTGCTGCGCACCGGGATCTGCGGCACGGATCTGCACATCAGATCCTGGGACGGCTGGGCCCAGCAGGCCGTCAGCACGCCCCGCGTGCTCGGCCACGAGTTCGTCGGAGAGGTCGCCGCCGTCGGCGCTGACGTCCAGGACATCCAGGTCGGCGATGTAGTGAGCGGCGAGGGCCATCTGGTCTGCGGCAAGTGCCGCAACTGTCTGGCCGGCCGCCGTCATCTCTGCCGCAGCACCATCGGCCTCGGCGTAGGCCGGGACGGAGCGTTCGCCGAGTATGTGGCGCTGCCCGCGTCCAATGTGTGGGTGCACCGAACGCAGGTGGACCTCGACATCGCCGCGATCTTCGACCCGTTCGGCAACGCGGTGCACACCGCGCTCTCCTTCCCGCTGGTCGGCGAGGACGTACTGATCACCGGCGCGGGCCCGATCGGCATCATGGCCGCGGCCGTCGCCCGGCACGCGGGGGCGCGCAATGTCGTGATCACCGATGTCAGCGAGTCCCGCCTGGAGATCGCCCGCAAGGCCGGCGCCACGCTCGCGCTGAACGTCGCCGAGAGCGACATCGCCGAGGCGCAGCGGCAGCTCGGCCTCAAGGAGGGCTTCGACATCGGCCTGGAGATGTCCGGCCGCCCCGAGGCCATGCGCGACATGGTCGACAACATGACGCATGGCGGCCGCATCGCCATGCTGGGCCTGCCCGCCGAGGAGTTCGCCGTCGACTGGTCGAAGATCGTCACATCGATGATCACGGTCAAGGGCATCTACGGCCGCGAGATGTTCGAGACCTGGTACGCGATGACCGTCCTGCTCGAAGGCGGCCTCGACCTCAGCCCGGTGATCACCGGCAGCTATGGCTACCAGGACTTCGACGCCGCCTTCGACGAGGCCGCCACCGCGCGCAGCGGCAAGATCATCCTCGACTGGACCGTCTGAGCCTCTCGTCCGAGCCTCTCGTCCGAGCTTTTCGTAAGGAGCCCCACCATGTACGCGTCCGTCCGCGACGACCTGCGCAACACCCTCGACGAGATCCGTGCCGCCGGTCTCTACAAGCCCGAGCGGGTCATCGGCACCCCGCAGAGCGCTTCCGTCTCCGTCGCCACGGGCGATGTGCTCAACTTCTGCGCGAACAACTACCTCGGTCTCGCCGACCACCCCGAGGTTGTCGCCGCTGCCAAGGAAGCACTGGACCGCTGGGGCTACGGCATGGCCTCGGTCCGCTTCATCTGCGGCACCCAGGACGTCCACAAGGAGCTCGAGGCGCGCCTGTCCGCCTTCCTCGGCCAGGAGGACACGATCCTCTACTCCTCCTGCTTCGACGCCAACGGCGGCGTCTTCGAGACCATCCTCGGCCCCGAAGACGCGGTCATCTCGGACGCGCTCAACCACGCCAGCATCATCGACGGCATCCGGCTGTCCAAGGCCCGCCGCCACCGCTACGCCAACCGCGACCTCGCCGACCTGGAGCAGCAGCTCAAGGAGACCCAGGACGCCCGCCGCCGCCTCATCGTCACCGACGGCGTCTTCTCCATGGACGGCTACGTCGCTCCCCTCGCCGAGATCTGCGACCTCGCCGACCGCTACGACGCGATGGTCATGGTCGACGACTCGCACGCCGTCGGCTTCGTCGGCCCCGGCGGCCGCGGCACCCCCGAGCTGCACGGCGTCATGGACCGTGTCGACATCATCACCGGCACCCTCGGCAAGGCGCTCGGCGGCGCCTCCGGCGGCTATGTCGCGGCCCGCGCCGAGATCGTCGCCCTGCTGCGCCAGCGCTCTCGCCCGTACCTCTTCTCCAACTCCCTCGCCCCGGTGATCGCCGCCGCCTCCCTCAAGGTTCTCGACCTGCTGGAGTCGGCCGGAGACCTGCGCGAGCGACTGAACGCGAACACTGCTCTGTTCCGTACGAAGATGACCGAGGCAGGCTTCGAGATCCTGCCCGGCAACCACCCCATCGCTCCCGTCATGATCGGCGACGCGGCCGAGGCCGGGCGGATGGCCGAGCTCCTGCTGGAGCGCGGTGTGTACGTGATCGGCTTCTCGTACCCCGTCGTCCCGATGGGCCAGGCCCGGATCCGGGTCCAGCTCTCCGCCGCGCACTCCACCGAGGACGTGGAGCGGGCCGTGGCGGCGTTTGTCGACGCACGAGCGACAATGGCGGGGTGATCGACCCCCGGCGGCTGCGTATTCTGCGGGCCGTGGCGGACCACCGTACGGTGACCGCCGCGGCTTCCGCGCTGTATCTCACCCCCTCGGCGGTCTCCCAGCAGCTCAACGCGCTCGAGCAGGAGACCGGCCACGCCCTGCTGATCCGCAGCGGCAAGGGGGTGCGGCTGACGGCTGCGGGGGAGATCCTGCTGGCCCACACCCATGCCGTGCTCGCCCAGCTGGAGCGGGCGGAGGCAGAGCTCGCGGCCTATGCGGGCGGCGCGGCCGGCGAGGTCACGGTCGCGGCTTTCGCCACCGGCATCGCGGAGGTCGTCGCCCCCGCCATCGGGGTTCTCGCGGTCAAACACCCGGACATCCGGGTACGCGTACGGGACGCCGAGGGCGACGAGAGCCTGCCGCTGGTGCTCGACGGCGAGGCGGATCTGGCCGTCGCGGTCGAGTACCGGGGCGCGCCCCGCGAGGACGACCGGCGCCTCGCCCGCGTGCCGCTGTACGCGGAGCCCTTCGACGCCGTGTTGCACGCCGACCACCCCCTCGGCCTGGCCGAACGCGTCGAGCTGGCCGAGCTCGCGGACAGCGACTGGATCGGTCCGTATCCCGGCAACCCGTGCCACGACATGGTCCTTCTCGCCTGTGAACTCGCGGGTTTCCAGCCCCGCTTGATGCACTTGTCCGACGACTTCCGCGCCGTGGTCGCCCTGGCCGGGGCCGGCGCGGGGGTCGCGCTGGTGCCGCGCTCGGCGCTGCGCGGGATGGAGCTGAAGGACACCGTCGTACGGCCGGTGGCGGGCCCGGCCGCGACCCGCCGAGTTTTCGCCGCCGTACGCAGCGGAGCCCAGGCGCACCCGCTGATCCGGCCGGTGCTCGACGCACTGGCGGACTCCGCCGCCGGACTCTCCACCGACTGATCACGACACCGGAGCCCCTCTCAGGAGGTGGGGGGCGTCGTCTCCATCGCCTTCTTGAGGTTGCTCAGAGTGGTGCGTATGTTCGCGCGCTGGAAGTCGGCGAACACCTGCCCGCGGGTGGCGAGCCTGTCGAACGCGTTGGCCAGGGCATCCGGCCAGGCGCGCCGGTCGTCCGTCCAGATCTCCGTGACCCGCGTTCCGCCCTCGACCGGCTCGAAGCGGTACTCCCAGGTGGCGATGCGACCGGGCAGTACAGGCTTGCGCCTGCCTATCCCTCGCACCCGGAAGGCGAACCGCTCACCGGGATCCGCCACGGTCACCGTGCAGCGTGTGGTCCAACCCATCGGCCCCCGCTTGTTGTGGCCGTCGAAGACCATGCCCACGTACGCCTCCTGTGCGCCGTCGGGCACCGTCGCGCCAAGGTTCTCAGGGCTCCAGCGGCCCATCAGAGCCGGATTGCTGACCTTCGCGTAGATCGCCGAAGGGTCGGCGTCGATGACGACGCTGTCCGACACCGAGTACGTGCGTGCCATGGAACGACTCCGATCGTGGGCATGGGCGGACAGCGTCGTCGGCGATCATCCTTGCGGTCGTCCCGCGTCGGCCAGGATCGAGGCGTCGACGTCGTACTCGTCGTCCCGTCGGCGAAGAGCCGCTGACGTGTCCCGGGTGAGGACAGTGCCGAGCCAGCCGGCGAGGAATCCGACGGGGACGGAGACCAGGCCCGTAGTGGTGTACGGGAACCAGGTGAAGTCGTCGTCGGGGAAGATCGCTTGAGGGGAACCCGAGACGAGCGTGGTGCCGGTGATGAGGATCAGCACGCTCGCCGTGCCGCCGATGAGCGTGCTCAGCAGCCCGCTGCGGTTGTACTGGCGCCAGAAGAGGCTGTAGATCAGCGTGGGCGCGATGGCGGAGGCGCCCAGGCAGAACGAGAGGGTGACCATGGCCTGCAGGTTCACATGCCGGGAGGCAGCCGCGAGGAAGATCGCGGCGAGGCCGATCGCGGCTGCCGTCCCACGGGCCAGCATCATCTCGATCCTGTCGTGCGAAGTCCGCCTGCGGCGCAGACCGTGCGTGATGAGGTCGTGCGCAAGGGTGTTGGCGCAGGCGAGCGTGATGCCGGCGACGGAGGCGAGCAGCGTCAGGAAGATCGCCGTGGTCATGGCCGTGAACAGCAGTGTCTCGAAGGCCGACACATCGGCGCCCATCACCGCCCGGCTGACCATGAGGATCGAGGTCTTGCCCTGCGGGTCGCCGAGCATGATCTGCTGACGGCCGACGATCGCGGCGGCGCCGAAGCCGATCACGGCACTGAGCACACACATCACGACGACGGTCGAGACGGCCCAGGACATGGAGCGCCGCACGGCTTGTGTGCTGCGGGAGCTGAACATACGCATCGTGATGTGTGGGAGGCACGCCGCGCCGAGGACGACGGTCAGCTGGGCGCTGATCATGTCGAGCCCGTCGCCGCCGAACTGTAGCCCGGGGGCGAGATACGCGTCGCCCGCACCGCTCCCGCGGGCTGCCGCGTCCAGCAGCGAGGGGATGCTGAAGTCGAAGCGGTTCAGCACGAGCGCGGCGATGGCGACGGCCGCGGCGAGCAGCACGACGGTCTTCACGATCTGGATGAAGGCGGTGCCCTTCATGCCGCCGATGGCCGCGTAGATGATCATCAGCAGGCCGAGCAGCACAATGGACCCGGTCTTGAAGCCTGCGGCGTTGATCCCGAGAACGAAGGCCAGCAGATCGCCCGCGCCCGCCAGCTGGAAGATCAGCAGAGGGAAGAGGGCGAGGAGGGTGACGACGCACGCGGTGATGCGCACGGCGGAGCTCGGGGCGCGACGCGTGAGTACGTCGCCCATGGTGAACCGGCCGGCGTTGCGCAGCGGTTCGGCCAGCAGGAACATCAGCAGCACGAGGGAGAGCGCGGTGCTGAGAGCGAGGACGAGCCCGTCCTGGCCGAGCAGCGATATGACGCCGATGGTGCCCAGCACACTCGCGGCGGAGATGTAGTCGCCGGCGATGGCCAGGCCGCTCTGCATGGGGGACAGGGAGCGGGAGCCGGTGTAGAACTCCTCCAGGTCGTCGCGGTCGGGTCCGGTCATCACGCACAGCAGCAAGGTCACCGTGGTCACCGCGATGAAGGCGACGAAGGACATGGTCTGGGTCTCGGAGCCGAATCCGTTCATCGGCGTGCTCCCTGGGTGGTCGGGGCGGCCTGGAGACGTACGGCTTCGGTGAGCGGGTCCACCCGCCGGCGCGCGGTCCGCTCGTACGCGGCGACGGCTACGAGCGTCACCGGGAGCTGGATCAGACCGAGCAGGAGGGCGATGTTGAGGCCGCCGGTGATCTTGCTCGTCATCAGCCCGGGCGCCCAGGCGGAGAGGAAGAGGAACAGCACGAAGTACCCGAGGGCCGTCAGGGTGGCGACCCGGCGCAGCCGCTTGTACGCGGCGCTCAGGGCGCGGATGTCGCGGTGGGGGTCGACCGGCGGCTGCGGGGGCGGGGCCGCGGGCTCCTGCCAGGAGTGGAAGGCGTGACCTTGTGGCTCGGGGAACTCGGGATATGAGGGTGGTGTGGAGTAGTACGACATCGCGTTGGTTCCTCGTGCCTGTGCGGTGCGGCAGGGGCAGGGGCAGGGGCAGGGGCAGGGGCAGGGGCAGGGCATGCTGGCGGAGCGCTTCGTTACCCGTGGGTAGCGACGGCCGCATTGTTGCATGAACTGTTCGGTCGGTCAGCGGGTGAATCAACTGGCGGACCGGGGCCCTGCCGGCCCTCGGACATTCGGCGCTACGGGCCGCTGCCGAGTGCTCCGCGGCCACTCGTCAGCGCACCGCGGTCCGCGAGCCGACGGCCTGCCCGGCTGTCACAAGCGGCGATGCAGAATTTGTCCGCTTCTGCCACCGAGCCGGACCGGCGCCGGCGAGCACGACGACCATCCCCGCGACGGTCCGGAATGCGAGCGCTTTGTCGAGCACGAGTGCCCCGAGTGCGATGGAGACCACAGGCAGCAGACAGCCGACGGTGGCGGCATTTGTGGCGCCTTCATCGGCAATCAGCCGGTAATTGAGAGCGAAGGTGAAGCCGGTCCCGAAGATCCCCAGGATGACCACGGCGATCACACCGACCGCGGTGATGTGACCGGACTCCACCCCACCGGCCGGCAGGGCCGTCGTGCTCAGTGCCGTCGCGGCGTCAGCCTGATGCCGCGCATCTCACTGGGCAACCGCCGTCCCGGAGTCGTCGCACGCAAGGTCCGGGGACCCGAACCGGTCCGCACAATCCACGCGGCGGTGCGGAAGACCTCGCTGCCACAGCCCGCATTGCGCGGACTGCTCGACGCTTTGAGGGAGGCGGCCGCCCAGTAGGAAACGAGCCTTGACTGCCGGAGTCAGGGATAGCTGACGAGGTTGGCCACATTCGTCGAAGAGCTGGACGGTCCGCCCCGGTCATTGATGACATGACGGATCGTCCCGGTGCCGCCGAGCGATACGGTCACCATGCTCCGGAAGCGCACATTCGGATTGTTCGGAGCTTCGAAGGCATGCTCGGCCGTCACGCTCGGATTCGCATTGAAGAAGCAGTAGCTGCCGAGCCCGAATGCCTCATGACTGGTTACCTGACTGCCGACCTTGTACGCGGCATAGCCCTGGGTCGAACCGTTCATCCACGCGGCCTGGTTGGGCGGGTCGTACGGCATCTCGTTCTGGTAGAAGTAGGTGCGCCCGCCGTTGCCGTTCCAGAGCGTCTGATGTTTCTGGTAGTGCTCCACGAACAGGCCGTACATGGTGACGTTGTCGCCGTTGACGACAAGTCCGGTGTCCGCCGTGTTGCTGTTCCAGCCGATGCCCGTGCCGTGGTCGCCGCGCCAGATCCACATATGGTCGCCGATGACGTTGTCACTGTTGACCACCAGGCTCGTCGTCGCCTTGCCCACCGCGGCGCCGCCGACGCGGAAGAAGACATCGTGCAGGGACGTCGGGTTGGCCGCGTGTCCCGCGGAGGAGCCGGACGGGCCGACCTCCATCAGCGTCTGCGAGTTGGTCGTACCGGCGTCGAAGAGGATGCCCGCGACCTTGACGCCGTCGACGTCCGCGACCGTCATCGCGGTGACGCCGTTGTCCGGGACGAACGTGGCGAGGCCGAGCCCGAGGACCACCGTGTCGGGACGGGTCACCCGCAGGGTCTGGTTCAGATGGTAGACACCGGGGGTGACGAGCAGGTTCTTGCCCTCCGCCAACGCGGCGTTGATCTGCGCGGCACTCGCGCCGGGCTTCACGACGAAGAACTGGTCCATGCCGAGGGAGGTGCCTGCGGCGTTGCCCCCTGCCCAGGTGGTGGCTGAGGAGTTGGCCCGCAGAGCCGGTACGAACACCTTGTAGGCGCCGGCACCGTCCACATACAGGAAGGGCTTCTCACGGACTGTGGGTGACTGGTTCACGGTGGTGTAGGGAGGGCTGGGGAAGCTGGTGGCCGGAACGCCCTGGCTGCCGACGAAGACCATGTTCCAGTTGGCGCCGGTCCAGCTGCCGAGCTGGGAGTTACGGGTCAGCCACTGCTGTTGGGTACCGGACCGCACCTGGCCGTCGACCTTGGTGTCGGCCATGAAGCCGCCGCTGGCCCAACCGCCGTCGTCGAGCGCCAGATTGCCCCGGACGTGCATGCGCCGGTACGGAGCGGCTTGGGACACCGCCCATCGGTCCGTGCCGCCGGACGGGTTCACCGAGAGGTTCTCGGCGCCGCGCCAGAAGTTCTGGGTGGCGTTCTGCGGCGGGAACCAGTCGGCCTCGACGTGCACCGCGCCGTTGATCGTCACCGAGTCGGGTGACTGGCCGAGGCCGAGGACCTGGGTGTAGAAGCCGACGTTGACGTCGTTGTTGTAGGTGCCCGGCTTGAACATGACCGCGTAGCGCTGGGAGCCGAACTGGTTGGTCTCCTGCTGCTGGAAGATCGAGTCGAGCCGGTTCTGGATGGTCGACGACGGCATCGACGGGTCGAAGACGACCACGTTCGGACCGAGGTCGACATCGGCGGGAGCGGTGCTCACCGGTGCAACCTGGAACCGCTGGGCCGCTGTGCCGTTGCAGGTGTACTGCACGAGCTGGACGCTGTCCGCCGTCGAGGCGGAGGGGACATCCAGGCACTTCCCGCTGTTGCGGTTGACGAAGTGGTACGCGCCGCCGCCCTCGTCCACCGCCTGCCACTGCTGGTTGCTGCCGCCGCCGTACGTCCACAGGTGCACGGCCGCGTTGTCGGCGGTGGACACGTCGCTCACGTCCACCACCTGAGCCGGGTCATTGTGGTTGTTGATCCGGACGAAGCCGTCGCTGGTGGCGGTGAAACTCCACTGCTGGGCTGTGGTGTTGTTGCAGGCGTACTGCTGTACGGCGGTGCCGTTCGCGGTCGCGGCCGAGCGGGCGTCCAGGCACTTGCCACTGCCTCTGTTCACCACGGTTGCCCAACCGGTCGGCAACGCGGCTGCCCGGGCTGCGTTGTGAGGCGTCGCGGCCTCGCTGGACGGCACTGCGACCAGGACCGAGAAGGCCGAGGCCGCCAAGGCGAAGGCGGCCAAGAGGGGCCGGGTCCTGCGGCCGGCCTTGAAGGTGTGACGGCCCGCTCTGGGCCTGCGCTGCGATCGAAGCACGATTTCTCCTGTGCTGGTGGGGTCAGCGGTTGTACGGCGGTCAGGACGCGGGTGAAGTCCAGGGGCTGCGTCGAGAAGCCCATGGGCTCATCGGCCTGCCACCGTCCACTTCTGGTTGGCGGCTCCGGTGCAGGTCCAGATCTGCAGGCGGGTGCCGTTGGCCGAGCTGTTGCCGGTTGCGTCCAGGCATTTGTCGGCCTGGGGGTTGACGATGTCGTGGGCGGCTGTGACGTTCCAGCGTTGGGCGGCTGTGCCGTTGCAGTCCCAGAGTTGGGTCGGGGTGCCGTCGGCCCTTCCGCCGGAGGTGACGTCCAGGCATTTGCCGAGGGCCTGGAGGGTGCCGTCGCTGCCGACGTTCCATCGCTGGGCCGCCGTGCCGTTGCAGTCGTAGAGCTGTACGGGTGTGCCATTGGCGCTGTTGGCCCCGGCGATGTCGACGCACTTGCCGCCGAGGCCCGTGATGGCGGCGGCCGTGCCCGGCCCGCTGTCGCTGGTGGTGACCCGTACATGGTCGACGACAAGCTGCTGGGGGAAGACGGTGCTGCCATCCGGGTCGCCGGGCCAGTAGCCGCCGACCGCGAGGTTCAGGATCAGGAAGAACGGCTTGTTGAACACCCAGGTACGGCCGCCGAGATCGGCGGGCGTACGCCGCTGGTAGACCGTGCCGTCCACGGACCACGTGACCGAGTCCGGGGCCCAGTCGACGGCGAACGTGTGGAACGCGTCGGCGAAGGCCTGTCCACCGGGCAGCGAGTACGCGGCGCCGATGCCGCCGGAGCCGGAGTATCCCGGGCCGTGGAGTGTGCCATGGACGGTGGAGGGCTCGAAGCCGACGTTCTCCATGACGTCGATCTCGCCCGAATTGGGCCAGCCGACCTGGCCGATGTCATTGCCCAGCATCCAGAAGGCGGGCCACATGCCCTGGCCGCGCGGCACCTTCAGACGGGCCTCGACATGTCCGTACGTCTGCGTGAATCTGCCTGCCGTGTTCAGCCGGGCGGAGGTGTACTCGCATCTGCCGTACCAGCACTGGTAGTTGGCCGGGTTCTCGCGGCGGGCGGTGATGACCAGATGACCCTGGCCGTCGAGAGCGGCGTTGCGGTTGCCCGCCGTGTAGTACTGCCGCTCGTGGTTGTCGACGTTGTCGCCTGTCTCGATCTGCCACTTGCCGCCGTCGACGGCGGAGCCTGCGGGACCGTCGAATTCGTCGGCGAACGTCACGGCGGCCGGCGCGGCCGCGGCTGTCGGCGGGGCGGGGGCGCCCTGGGTGAGGCCGGTGGTGACGGTCGCCAGGGCGAGGACCGAGAGAACAGAGAGGAGCAGGCGTCGCGGTGAGCGCGGGGAGTCCATGACTCTCCCTTCCAGGTCTGGCATGTATATGACAGACCAGATGGGCTGAACGGCGTGGGGGGCAACGCGGGGCGGGGTGGAGGCACTTAGCTCACTCCGTGATTTAAGAAGTGAACTAAGTGACTGTCAAGGTCTTGGTATGGACCACGCCGGGAAGTCTGCTCAGGCCGCCACGACACGCTCACTGCCGCGATCACCATCTTCCTCATCGGCGCGCTGGGCTTCGCGACCGTGCCGCCGCTCCAGAAGCGGGTGTTGGACCAGGAAGCGGGCGCGCCCACGCTGGCCTCCGCCGTCAACATCGGCGCCTTCAACCTCGGCAATGCGCTCTCCGCCTGGCTCGGCGCCGTCCTTGCCGCATCCGCGCTCGCCCTCGCCGTCCTCTCGCGGCTGCTCGAACGCCGCGAAGTGACCACCCACAGCCGGGTGGTCAGCGCCTCCGCCCTTGAAACGGCAGCTGTCCCGGCAGCCCGTCGCTGATTCACCCGTCGCTGATTCGCGCGGGACGTTTTAAGCGTCATCGAAGTGCGTGACGACGTCATGTGGCCGCTGCCAGCATGAAATGCGGCTCCTGCCCATTCCGGGCCAGGAGTGAGAGCACCCTTTCCGCAATTTATGCAAAGGAGCGCCACTGTGCGCAAACAAGTCGTGGGCATTCTCGCAACTGCCGCCGCATTCACCGGAGTCATGGCCGCCGCACCGTCCGCTTCGGCCGAGCCCAACCCGCCCGGCTGTCCCAAGGGTTACTTCTGCGCCTACAGCGGCGAGAACCAAACCGGCTCACTCGTGGTGAAGGCGGCGGGCAACTGGAGCGGCAATGTCGCCTTCCGCTCCGCATTCAACAACGGCGTACGCTACCCCGGCGCTGATCACGTCAACATGACGTACGCCGTGGAGGGCGGCACCGAGACCGTGTGCCTGCATTACAACCCGGGCCCCGGCACGTACAAGGGGAACGCCGCCCCCGGGACCCGCATCGTGAAGGTCGTCTGGCGCGGCGAGTGCTAGTCGCGCCGTCGTGGACGGCCGGTTGACCGCTGGGGGCTTGCCGACTTTCGCGTCGACAGGCCTCTCTCGGCATCGCGAAGGCTTCCGCTGCGGGCGGTGCTGCCCGGGCCCGGAGCCCGGCCAGGTCCATTTCCGCCCCCACGAGCGGGCCGAGCCGTAACATCGCTACGGACGTGGGTAGCGTTGCTAACGAAATGGTGTTAGCGTTGATTCTGTCGGGGTGGAGAACGCCATCCCACCAGGACAGGGAGCGATGCCATGAGCGAGCAGTCCACCACCTCACGCCGGGTCGCGATCGTCACCGGCGGATCCCGCGGCATCGGCCGGGAGAGCGCCGAGCGACTGGCGTCGGACGGCTTCGCGGTCGTCATCAACTACGCGGGCAACCAGGCCGAGGCCGAAGCGGCCGTGGCGGCCATCGGCGCCGCCGGGGGACAGGCAATCGCGTTTCGCGCCGACGTGGCTGACGAAGCGGGGGTATCGGCTCTCTTCGACCTCGCCGAGGACACGTACGGCGGCGTCGACGTGGTCGTGCACGCGGCCGGTGTCATGACGCTGGCCCCGCTGGTCGACACCGACCTCGACGCCCTGGACCGCATGCACCGGACCAATATCCGCGGGACGTTCGTCGTCGACCAGCAGGCCGCGCGCCGACTGCGGGCCGGCGGGGCGATCATCAACTTCTCCAGCTCCGTACTGGGCTTGGCGCTGCCCGGATACAGCGCGTACGCCGCCACCAAGGGCGCGGTCGAGGCCATGACCCTGATCCTGGCCCGGGAGATGCGCGGGCGGGACATCACGGTCAACGCCGTGGCTCCCGGACCGACTGCCACCGCTCTCTTCCTGGACGGCAAGGACGAGCAGACCATCGCCAAGCTGGCCGGGCAGGCGCCGCTCGAGCGTCTGGGCACCCCGCAGGACATCGCCGAGGTCGTCGCGTTCCTCGCCGGTCCCGGTCGCTGGGTCAACGGCCAGGTCCTGCGCGCCAACGGCGGCATCGTCTGATCCGCGCCCGCCCGCCCCACCCTTTCCCCCAGGGACCTTCCCCTTTCAGACCTTCCGCTCAGACCTTCCGCTCAATAGACCGAGGAGTTGCGTCATGGGCAAGACGATCGTCATCACGGGTGCCGGTTCCGGGTTCGGAGCCCTGGCCGCACGGGCGCTGGCCCGGGCCGGACACACTGTCTACGCAGGGATGCGCAACACCGAAGGGCGCAACGCCGACCGCGTCGCCGATGCCCGGGCCTACGCCGCCGAGCACCATGTGGACCTGCGCACCGTCGAACTGGATGTGCTCTCCCAGGAGTCGGCCGACGCCGCGATGGACACCATTCTCGCCGAGGCCGGTTCGCTGGACGTGGTGGTCCACAACGCCGGACACATGGTCACGGGTCCCACCGAGGCCTTCACACCCGCCGAACTCGCCGCGGTCTACGACACCAACGTGCTCGGGACACAACGCGTCAACCGCGCCGCCCTGCCTCATTTGCGCGCCCAGGAGCACGGTCTGGTCCTCTGGGTCGGATCGACCTCCACCCGCGGCGGCACCCCGCCCTACCTCGCCCCCTACTTCGCCGCCAAGGCCGCGATGGATTCACTCGCCGTTTCCTACGCGGCGGAGCTCGCCCGGTTCAACATCGAGACGTCCATCGTCGTGCCGGGCGCGTTCACCTCGGGCACCAACCACTTCGCCACCGGCGGGCACCCTGCCGAGCAGACCGTGATCCCCGACTACGAGTCCCGCTATGCCGGCCTCATGGAGCAGGTCTCCGAGCGCCTGGCAGCCCTGGCCCCCGCCGATGCCGACGTGTCCCTGGTCGCCGACGCCATCGTGAAGGTCGTCGACACCCCGCACGGCAGCCGCCCCTTCCGCGTCCACATAGACCCCGCGGGCGACGGGGCCGAAGAGGTCAGTGACATTGCCGACCAAATCCGCGCCCAGTTCCTCACCCGGATCGGACTCGAGGACCTGCTCGGCCCGACGCGCCCGACGCGCCCGGCGAGCACCCGTCCGTAGCAGCGCTACGCCGGCTTGATAGCGTCCAGCCGATGAGTACCCGAACACGCATCCTGGAAGTGGCGGCCGACCTGGTCGCCCAGTCGGAGAACGGAGACGTGTCCACCCGGGCCGTATGTGAGGCCGCCCAGGTGGGGGCGCCGGCGCTCTACCGGCACTTCGGGGACAAAGAGGGTTTGCTGTCTGCCGTCGTCGACTACGGCTTCGACAAGTACCTGGCCACGAAGCGCAGGCGCAGCCCCGGTACGGACCCCGTCGAGGACCTGCGCAAGGGCTGGGACACCCATGTGGAGTTCGCCCTGCAGAACCCGAATCTGTACCGGCTGATGAACTCTCCCGCGGTGCGCACACCGCCGGCCGCGGCGCTGGAGTCCCATCAGATCCTCACCCGCGACCTGGAACGGGTCGCCGCCCAGGGAAAGCTGCGACTCACCCCGGAACTCGCCGCCCAGATCGTCATGTCGGCCAACGTCGGCGTGGCCCTGATGCTTGTCGCCCGTCCCTCGACCTTCACGGACCCGAGCCTGTCGCGGCGGGTACGGGACTCGGTGCACGCCGCCATCTTCACACCGGATGCGCTGGGCACCGGCACCGCGGCCGAAGCACCCGGCACCGGCGCGGAACAGGCTCAAGTGCCGTCCGCGGCAGCCCGGTTGAGCACCCTGCTGCGCCAGGCGCACGGCGAGGCGCTCAGCACCGCCGAAACGGCCCTCATGACCGAATGGCTGGACCGGCTCTCGAACACCCCCTTGGCCCCGGTGCCGGAGGACTCGGCCGTCCAGGAGCCGAGCCCGCGGGCGTGAGACGAGTCAGCGCTGCTTCGCTCCGTACAGGGCCTGCTTGGTGTAGGTGCCCCAGATCAGTGCGGGGTACCCCTCGCCGATGTTCTTGAGGGTCACCTGTTTCTGAGTCTTCGCGTCCTCGCCGAAGCGGCCGATCGCCGTGACGAGGTCGTCGGCGGAGCCGACGAACCACTCGGCCTTCCGGTCGTCCGTACGGCCCGAGGTCGTCGTCCTGGCATCCTCTCCAGCGGCCGCGAACGTGGGATCGCGGTCGTCGCGTCGGCCGAGGGTCCCACTCAGGTACGAGGTGACAAACCCGGCGGTCTGGGAGGTGATCGCCTGCTCGCCTATCGCACTGCGCAGCTGGGTACGTTCGCCGTCCCGCTCCGCGGACTTCACGATCGACGGGGTGATCTTCTTGCCGTCGTGGCGGAAGGAGGCGTAGGCGCCGGCCAGTTCCATCGGGCTGGCTCCCATCAGCCCCAGCGACAACGCCTCCGGCGATGCGAAGTCGTCCTTACTCACGTCCATGCCGAGCGCCTTGGCGGTCTGCTGGACGTTGTCCTCGGTTGCTGACAGGTCTGACGGGTCCTCGTCGGTGTTGGTCTTGGCCTCCATGGAGGCGGCCATGGCGATGGGTTCGAAGGTGGGGCCGGCCTGGTAGTCGGAGCGGGTCGCGTTGCTGACGTAGTGGCGCAGGTAGTCACGGCCGCCGTAGAGAGCGACGATACGGCCGGACTTCGGGTCCACCGATACGGCTCCGGCCTGCTGGTTGGCGTCGGCGGCCGCCGCCCCGGCCACCTTGCCCGACTCCGACTCCGACTCCGACCCCGACCCCGATTCCGGTTCAGGCCCCGCCACACCGCTGAGCCCCGAGGCGACCGCCTGCTCCAGCGCTCGCTGCTTGTCCGGATCGATGTTGAGAGTGATGCGCCAGCCACCGCCGGCCAGCTCCTGTTCGCTGACGCCGGAGGCCATGAGCTCTCGCGTGGCGGCATCCACCAGATAGCCGGTCCGACCGGAGAGCCCGGACGCCGGTGCCGGCGCCGCCGGGACGGGGAACTTCATCGCCTGCCGCTTCCCCCTGTCCAGCCAGCCCTCCTCCACCATGTTGTCGAGTACGTAGTTCCAGCGCGCCGTGACCAGCTGCTTGCCTTCGGGACTCGCGATGGCCCAGTCGTACTGGCTCGGAGCCTGCAGCAACGCGGCCAGATACGCGCCCTGTTCGACGCTCAGCTCCTCGACCTCCCGGTGGTAGTAGGCACGCGATGCGGCCTGCACGCCGTAGGCGAGCCGTCCGTAGTAGCTGCTGTTGAGGTACCCGGCGAGGATGTCGTCCTTGGAGTACTGCCGGTCGACCTTGAGGGAGATGACGAGCTCCTTCACCTTGCGGCTGACGGTCTGCTCCTGGCTCAGGTAGTAGTTCTTGACGTACTGCTGCGTGATGGTCGAACCGCCCTGCTTGCCCTTGCCGGTGACCGTGCTGACGATGCCGCGGGCGGTTCCGGACAGCGAGACGCCGGAGTCGCTGTAGAAGTCCTTGTTCTCCGCCGCGACGAAGGCGCGCCGAACCTCCTCGGGCACCCTGCTGAGCGGGACCGTCTCCCGGTTGATCTCCCCCGTGCGGGCGAGGCGGCTGCCGTCGCTGAACAGAAAGACGTTGCTCTGCGCCTTGGCCAGTGCATTGGCCTGGGGTATGTCGATGGCGACGTAGAGGACGGTGAACCCTCCGATCAGCAGGGCGATGACGCAGATCAGGGCGGCAAGTGCCTTCCGCCAGCTGAGGAAACGGCGGATTCCGGTCCGCTTCGGGGCGGGAGTCTTCCGCCGGCCCCGACGCCCGGACCGGCCCCGGCGGGCCGTCCCTCTCGCCTCTGCGGGCGACCACGCCTCGCTGATCTCGCTGCTGATCTCGCTCGCCTTCTGCCGATCCACCGTCCGTTTCGGACTCCAACTGGTGCGCATGGCGCCATCCTCAGCGCCGAAGATCTTCGTAAACGCAAAGGGAGACATCGGCTGGGCCTCGGAGATGTATCAGCCGTGTATCGGAGGCTCGGGTTCCGGGAGATGGAGGGTGGCGTGTGCACCGCCGCCGGGTGCGTTGGCGAACTCCAGTGCCGCGCCGATGACTGCGGCTTGACCGAGGGCGATGGTCAGCCCCAGGCCATGGCCTGTGCCGCGTTCGCGGGCGCCCGTACGGAAACGCTGCGGCCCGTCCTGCAACACCGAGTCCGGATAGCCGGCACCGTGGTCACGTACCGATACGGTCCTGCCGTCCGCTGTCACCGTGACGGTGACCGGAGCGAGACCGTGCCGGTGTGCGTTGACGATCAGATTGGTGAGAATGCGCTCCAGCCGGCGTGGATCGGTCCACACCGTCGTTGTTCCGTCCGCTCCGTCCGTTCCGTCTGCGCAAACGAGTTGTACGGACAGGCCGGTGCGGGCGGTGATGTCCTTCACCAGCAGGCCGAGAGGGCAGGGGGAGAGGTCGGCCTCCTCCGCCCCGGTGTCGAGCCGGGAGATCTCCAACAGGTCCTCGACGAGCGCGGCAAGGACACGCACCCGGTTGCGGACGTACCCGGCCGCTTCGTCCCCCTCGGGGAGCAGTTCGGCGGCGGTGACCAGGCCCATCAGGGGCGTACGCAGTTCGTGGGCCACATCGGCGGTGAACCGCTGCTCGCTGCGCAGGCGTTGCTGCAGGGCAGCGGCCATGGTGTCCACGGCCGTGGAGATTTCGCCGATCTCGTCGCTGGGGCGCGCCGGGGCATCGATACGGGCGTCGAGGTCTCCGTCGGCAATGCGCCGCGCCGTCCCCGCGGCCGTACGGAGCCGTCGGCTCATCCGCCCCGCGCTGACCACACCGAGCGGCAGCACAGCCGCGGTGGTCAGGGCCCCGGCCCAGGCGATGGTCGCGTCGAGTGCGCTGATGTCGCGCAGGGTGGTGGTCATGTCGATGCGAACGGACAGCACTTGCCCGCCCGCGGGGCGCGCGGCCCACATGGCCGGACCGGCGGGACCCGTCGCGTACTGCGTCCCCTGCCGGCCGCGGGCCGCGAGGTTTCGCAGCCCGGCGGGCAGACCTGGCGCGTCGAGGGCGGCACCGGTGCCCTGCACCGTCCCGCTGCGGGTATAGGTGATGGCGGCCCGGTCGAGGGTGGTGCGGGCCGCCTCGCGGGCCTGGGACATCTCCCGGTCGCGGGAGGCGTGGTGGACAAGAACGCCGACGGCGACAGCGACCGCGCAGATGGCGGCGGCGACAAGGGCGGCGATACGCCATCTCAACGGCATGGTCAGCGCCGCAGCTTGTAGCCGAAGCCGCGGACCGTTTCGATCCGTTCGGCGCCGATCTTCGCCCGCAGCCGCTGCACATGCAGATCGACGACACGAGTGTCGCCGTGCCAGGCGTGGTCCCACACGCGGCTGAGCAGCGTCCTGCGCTCCAGTACGACACCGGGCGAAGCGGCGAACTCGAGAAGCATCCGCAGCTCTGTAGGGGTGAGGGCGAGCGGCTGTCCCGCCCGATGGACTTCCATGCCGCGGGTGTCGATCGTCAGATCCCCGAACGTCATGGTCGAGTTGTCGGCGCCGCCCGTGTCCGCTGGGGAGGGGGTGAAGGAGGCGCGACGCAGCAGTGAGCGGATACGGGCGACGAGCACCGCGCTCTCGCACGGCTTGACCACATAGTCGTCGGCACCCGCCTCAAGGCCGGACACGACGTCGAGGGCGTCGCCGCGCGCGGACATCATGAGGATGGGCGCAAGGCTCAGTTCGCGGATACGGCGGCACAGTCCGATGCCGTCGAGCTCCGGGAGCATGACGTCGAGCAGCAGGAGATCCGGGCGGCGTTCGCGGAAGATCTCAAGCCCGGACAGTCCGTCGGCAGCGGTGGAGACGGTGAAGCCGTAGCGCTCGAGAAGCATCCGGACGGTGTTGCGGATGACCTCGTCGTCCTCGACGAGCAGCAGATGGGCCTCAGCGGCGCTGCCGGGCAGGGTGGGGGGAGAGGTCATCGGTCCGTCCTGGTCGTGGGGAGCGGTGACGGACTCGCCACGGTGCGGGGCTGGTCCTGTTGTACGGCTGCGGTGAGCACATTTCCGTCCCACCGGTAGCGGGTGGTGAAGCGGCCGTCGTTGCCTGTCGAGGTCAGAACCAGATCGCGCCCGAAGGTCTCGCCGGTGAGCCCGAGCGGCCCCCAACTGATCAGCACCGGCCGCACCGCGGTGCCGAAGGCCCCGTAGACCTGGATCAGCGTGAGCCCGGCCTCCGGCGCATCGAGTGCCACCACCAGCTCGTCCTGCCCGTCTCCGGTCAGATCCCGGTAGACGGGCCGGCGCAGCCCGCAGTCGGGACCGGGGCAGTCCTGCATCGCGGCGTGCACCAGCGGGGGCACATTGGGGTCCTTCTCCAACAGCTCCTTCACGGCTATGTGTTTCAGCCCGGCCGCGGGCACCTCGACACCCTTGATGCTCAGATACGGACGGTCGGGGCCGGTGGGCGTGGGTGTGAGCGGCTGGGCGTACTCCGGCCACAGCGGTGACGCGCTGGTGGGCGGCGACAATGTGGGCGCCGGGCCCCCGTCCCGTGCCCCGGTCTCGGCGGCGCATCCGCCCAGGCCCACGACGGCCGCGCAGGCGACCAGAGCGGTGATGAGGGTCTGCCTGCGGTGGTGAGAAGCGGTGCGGGGGGTGTGGGGCATAGGCATATCAGCGTACCGGCGGGGGCGGGAGGGGCTGAGGGGGACGTCCGCAGGCTCGCGGTGCAGCTGAAGTGGCCCACTCGATGGGGTCTCAAATGGCCTTCATTATGGGAGCCTTCATTATGGGCCATTTGGCTGGCGTACGCCGGTTGAGGCGGCGGTCAGACGCAGCGGTAGGTGAACTGCGCGGCGGCCGTGTGCGCGGAGGGCGAGACAATGCGCAGTTCCGCCGCCGCCCGGTACTCGCCGCGGCCGTGGAACGTCCACAGCAGGTGCAGGCGTGCCTGCTTCTGGCCGCGGGTCAGCTTCTCGCGCAGCAGGCCCGAGGTGGTCCCGTCGCTGCGGATCCACCGGTACGTCACCGTGCCCGGCCTTCCGTTGGTTTTCACCACGCCCACCACATCTGCCGTCCCGTCGCAGCCCGGCCCCTCCGCGGAGGTCTGCACGGCCACGTCCTGTACGGCCAGCGCGGGTCCGTAACGCTGCCAGGCGAGGAAGATGAGCACGGCCAGCAGTACGGTGCCGGCCAGGGCGTACCGGCGCAGTCCGCCGCGGCGGCGTTCGCGGGGCTGCTCCGGACCGTCGGACTGGCCGGCCAGTGTGCCGTGCCAGACGGCGGCGGTGGAGTTGTGGGGGACGCGGCCCGCGACGACCGCGGTCACTCCCGGGCCGAAGCGGAGGACATCGCCCTCCACGCGGTCGGGTGCGACGTCGGCCGGCTGTCCGCCCTGGACCAGTGTGGCCTTCTCCGTCGCCGACTCCGGCTGCCGCAGCGTCTCCGGCTCCGGCCGCTCGAACCAGTGGCTGCCCAGCGCGGTCGCGCTGTACCCGTCGCTTTCGGCCTCGGCGTGAGCACGGTCGGCGGACAGGCGCGCGGTGATCTGGTCCGGCACGTGCTCGTGCTCGGGTGTGCTGTCGCTGTCGCTGTCGCTGTCGCTGTCGCTGTCGCTGTCGCGGGGGATTCGTGGATCTCTCATGAGATGGTGCACCGCCGGGTGAGAATCTGCTGCGAGGAACTGCCGCTCGCGGCGGCAGGGTTCGTCGTCGCCCGTACGCCCCAGTAGCAGCCCTGCCCCTGGAAGGTGTGCTTGAGGCTGATCGTGTACTGCGTCGCCCCGCTGCGCTGGAAGGTCTCCGAGCCGTCCGGCGCGCCCAGTTCACCCTTGGCCTGGCCGGTGTACCAGGTGACGACGACCGTCACGGGACCGGTCCCGTCCGTGGCGACGTCGATGGTCGCGGCCCCGTCCGCGGTGCCCGTCTGCCGAAAGCTCGTGACGGACACGGACTTCACACCCACCGCAGGCGTGCTGGGCGGCGTGGAAGGGGTGGGGTCGGTCGGCGGAGCGGAGGACGACGGCACCGGCGGGGACGGGGGCGTCGAGGACACCGTCGGTGTCGTCGTGACGCTCGCGCTCGCGGAGGGAGAGGGGGAGCCGCTGGCCGAGGCGCTCGCCGACGCTGACGGGCTTGCGGAGGCGGACGGACCGGTGGGCGCATCGGTGGCCGTGCCCGGTACGGCGCTGGTGGTGGCGAGGCTCTGAGCCGTCGCCTGCTTCGGGCCGTCGCCGGTGGCGTTCGCGGCGACAGCGACGATCACAGCCACCACTACCGCGGCGACGCCCGTCAGTATCCCGCGCAGCCCCGGCTTCCAGCTGCCGCCCCAGCCGCCCGCGCCGCCGAGCGTGGTCGTCGCCAGCTCGGTGGTCCCGGCGGCCTGGCCCCCGGCGGAGGGGAAGAGCAGCGGCAGCAGGGCGGCGAGCGCGGCCAGTTTCCGCTGGCCCCGTTCCTCCCAGTCCGGGCCGTACGCTGCCTGCGCGATGTCTTCCAGTTCGGCCACGAACGCCGCCGCGTTGTCGGGCCGCTCCTGCGGCTCCTTGGCAAGACCGCGCCGGATCAGCGGTCGCACCGGCTCCGGAGCGTCCTGATCGGGAACGGGTGCGCTGATGTGCTGCAGCGCCAGCTCGGCGAAGTTCTCACCGGTGTACGGTTTGCGGCCCGTCAGGCACTCGTAGAACGTCGCGGTCGCGGCATAGACGTCGGCCGCCGGCGAAGCGGGCTCACCGTTCCACTGCTCGGGTGCCATGTACGCCGGAGTGCCCGCCACGCCGGGCGTCGTGCCACGGTCCGCGGCGATGCCGAAGTCGACCAGCTTCGACGAGCCGTCCGCCGCGACCAGGACGTTCTCCGGTTTGTAGTCACGGTGCACCACACCCGCCCGGTGCGCGGCGGCCAGTCCCAGCAGCGACCCCTTGAGCACGACCAGCGCCGCCTCCGGACCGGTGGCACCCTCCTGACGCAGCAGCGCGCGCAGGGCGATGCCATCGACCAGCTCCATCACGATGGCGGCGCCCTGCGGCGCTTCGACGTACTCGTACAACCCCACCACATGCGGCGAGTCCAGCCCGCCGAGGAGCCGGGCCTCCGCCCGGAAGTCCTGGACGAAGGCGGAGTCCGTCCGCAGCCGCTCGCTGAGGTATTTGATGGCCACCGGCGTCCCGGTCGCGTCATGGACGGCCAGGACGACATGCCCACTGCCGCCCGAGCCCAACTCCCGGGTCTCGGTGTACCCGGGCACTGCCCATGCGTTCATCACGACCCCCTCGGCACTGCGGCTTCCGGCGGGGGACTGCCCACAGCCGTCCATCTATGACCGCCGCACGGTAGCCCACGTCTTGTCCTCATGAGGGACACATTTCCGTTACGACTGGTTCCCGCGCCCGGTGGGGGCGCTGCGGTCAGTGGGTCGTATGGACGAGCTGTGAGTGAAGCTCGTACCTGGCCCCGATGATGGCGAGGTCCTTGGAGGCCACCTTGTCCGCGAGGTCTGGCTCGGCGGCGAGCCGCGCACGCACCAGGCCGACATTGCGCGTGATGGTGGAGTCGATACGGGCGTCGCCGTGCTGGCCGTGGTCGATGGCCGGGCGTATCCGATCTGCCAGATACTGGATGTGCGCGGGGAGCTGTTCTCCGGTCTCGTCCGCACGGACGGCGGCGGAGACCGCACCGCACGACTGGTGACCGAGGACCACTATCAGGGGTATCGCGAGTTCCAGCACGCCGTACGCGATGCTCCCGAGGACGGCCTCGTCCAGGACCTCACCGGCCGACCGCACGGTCAGCAGATCGCCGAGCCCCTGATCGAAGACCAGCTCCGGCGGTACGCGGGAGTCGATGCACCCCAGGATGACGGCGAAGGGGTGCTGCCCCGAGACCAGCGCTCGGCGCACGGCCGGGGACTCGTGGGGATGCCGCTGCTGAAATCTGCGCCACCGCCGATTGCCGGCGGCCAAGACGCGCAGCGCCTCGTCAGGGGTGGCCGGGCGGGTGGCTGTGTCCGGTGTCTGCGGTGCGGCCGTGGCGGGCGCGGCGCCTAGAGTGAGACCGGCACCGGCTGCTGCGGTCCCTGCGACAGCGGCACGGAGCAGGGCACGGCGTCCTGGGTCGGCAAGGGCGTGATCACCTCGGTTCAAGATCATGCGGGGAAGGTAGCGACCGGTGTCCCGGCCGCGCGTTCAGTTGGGGAACCTTTGATCTGACCGTGGCCGGTTTCGACCGTCCGGCGGCTCAGCCCGCGTACGGGACGGGGTTCTTGCCCTGTCTGGCCAGGAACTCGAAGTCACAGCCCGTGTCGGCCTGGGTGATCTGCTCGGTGTAGAGCGCTCCGTATCCGCGTTCGTACCGCTGGGGCGGCGGCGTCCAGGACGCCCTCCGGTCTACCAACTCCCCAGCGGACACACCCAGTTGGAGGGTGCGTGCCTCGACGTCGAGGGTGATCTGGTCTCCGGTCCGCACCAGGGCGAGCGGTCCGCCGACGTACGACTCGGGGGCGATGTGCAGCACGCAGGTGCCGTAACTGGTGCCGCTCATCCGGGCGTCGGAGATCCGCACCATGTCCCGGACACCCTGTTTGAGCAGGTGGTCGGGGATCGGCAGCATGCCGTACTCGGGCATGCCGGGGCCGCCCTTGGGGCCGGCGCCCTGGAGGACCAGCACATGGTCCGGGGTGATGCCGAGCTCCGGGTCGTTGATGGTGCGCTGCATCGTCCGGTAGTCGGGGAAGACCACCGCGGGTCCGGTGTGCTTGAGAAGACGGGGCTCGGCGGCGATGTGCTTGATGACCGCACCGTCGGGGCAGAGGTTGCCGCGCAGGACCGCCACTCCGCCCTCGTCGGCGAGGGCGTTGTCACGGCTGCGGATCACGTCGTCGTTGTGTACGAGTGCCCCCGCGAGCTGTTCGCGCAGCGTGCCGTGCGCGACGGTGGGCCGGTCCAGATGCAGCAGATCGGTGATCCGGGAGAGGAATCCCGGCAGCCCGCCCGCGAAGTGGAAGTCCTCCATCAGATAGCGGCCGCCGGGGCGGAGGTTGGCAAGCACCGGGACGGTACGGGCGATCCGGTCGAAGTCGTCGAGCGCGAGCCGTACACCCGAGCGTCCTGCCATCGCGATCAGATGGATCACGGCATTGGTGGACCCGCCCAGGCCGAGCACGGTCGTCACGGCGTCCTCGTACGCGTCCCGAGTGAGAATCCGGGACAGCCTCAGGTCCTGGCGTACGAGTTCCACGATCCGCATCCCGGAGGCCGCGGCCATCCGGTCATGACCGGAGTCGACGGCCGGGACGGAGGAAGCGCCGGGCAGGGTCACGCCCAGCGTCTCGGCCGCGGCGGTCAGCGTGGCGGCGGTGCCCATCGTCATGCAGTGGCCGGGGGAGCGCGCCAGGCCGCTCTCCAGCTCCGCCATCTCGCAGTCGCCGATCAGCCCGGCCCGCCTGTCGTCCCAGTACTTCCACATGTCCGTGCCCGAGCCGAGGACTTCGTCGCGCCAGTGGCCCGGCAGCATCGGTCCCGCCGGCACGAAGACGGTGGGCAGGTCGACGGAGGCGGCGCCCATCAGCAGCGCGGGCGTGGACTTGTCGCAGCCGCCCATCAGCACCGCTCCGTCGACGGGGTAGGAGCGCAGCAGCTCTTCCGTCTCCATCGCCAGCATGTTGCGGTAGAGCATCGGGGTCGGCTTCTGAAAGGTCTCGGAGAGCGTGGAGACCGGGAATTCGAGCGGGAACCCCCCGGCCTGCCACACACCCCGCTTCACGGCCTGGGCCCGCTCTCGCAGATGGACATGGCAGGGGTTGATGTCCGACCAGGTGTTGAGGATCGCGATGACCGGTTTGCCCAGGTGCTCCTCGGGGAGATAGCCGAGCTGGCGGGTGCGCGCCCGGTGACTGAAGGAGCGCAGCCCATCGGTGCCGTACCACTGGTGGCTGCGCAACTGCTCGGGCCGCAGCGTCATACACCCCACCCGGCCACCAGTCCGGCGACCGCCGCGCGATTGACTTCGGGCAGCACGCGGCTCGGCGGACGGATGTCGCGCCGGCACAGGCCGAGCGAGGCGAGTGCCTCCTTGACCACCGTCACATTGTCGGCGGACTGCTGGGCGGCGCGCAGTTCCTCGAACGGACGGATCCGTTCCCAGATCTCCATGGCCGCCGGGTAGTCCTCCCTCTGCAGCGCGGCCAGCAGCTTCAGCGAGACGGCAGGGGAGACGTTGACGAGACCCGAGGTGAAACCGGTGGCTCCGCTCGCAAAGTAGGACGGGGCATACAGCTCGGCGAGTCCCGCGACCCACACGAACCGGTCCAGACCGGCGTCCCGCGCGAAGGCGGCGAACCGCGCGGCATCCGGCACGGCGTACTTCACCCCGATGACATTGGGGCACAACTCCCCGAGCTCGGCGAGGCGGTCACCGTCGAGCTGCGGATTGCGGATGTACGGGACGACGCCGAGCTCCGGCACGGCATCGGCGATCGTGCGGTGATAGTCCGTCCAGCCGTCCTGCGAGACGTACGGATGAACGGGCTGATGCACCATCACCATCGAGGCCCCGGCGGCGCGGGCATGCTCGGCGGCTGCGACGGCGGTCGGCAGATCGAGGCCGATACCGACCAGAACCGCGGCCCTCCCACCCACCTCGTCGATGGTCAACTCCGTGACTGCGCACCGCTCTTCGGGGCTCAGGGCGTAGTACTCCCCGGTGTTGCCGTTCGGAGTGACCGTGCGCACGCCGCCGTCGACAAGGCGCCGCAGCAGCGAGCGGTGAGTGCCGGTGTCCAGGGTGTCGTCGGCCGTGAAGGGCGTGACCGGGATGGCCACGACATCGGCGAGCGCGTCCCGCTGCGACGTGAAATCGGGGGTGCTCATAGTTCTGCTCCTTCAGGAAACGCCCGTTGTACGAAGGCGGCGATGTGCTCGTGCAGAGCGCGGGCCGCCCCGGCGGCGTCCCCGGCCAGCGCGAGCCGCAGAATCTCCCGGTGCTGGGCGGCCTCTTGCTCCCAGGACGGCTCGGCGGCCCAGGCCACGGCGGAGACGAGGGCCGCCTGGTCACGCACCTCGTCGAGCATCCGGGCGAGCAGAGGATTGCCGCACGGCAGATACAGGGCCCGGTGGAACTCGCGGTTGGCCAGCGAGCGTTGGGCCGCGTCGGCCGCCTCGTCCGCGCCGATGAGGGCCGACTGCGCAGGCTCCAGCGAGGCCCGGCGGGTGACGGTGCGCCGCAGCGCCTCCGGCTCCAGCAGCAGCCGTACGTCAAACACCTCGCGGGCCATGTCGGCGTCGACCATCCGCACGGTGGCGCCCTTGTACTGGCTCATGACGACCAGGCCGGTGCCCGCCAATGTCTTGAGCGCTTCCCGTACCGGTGTCTTCGACACCCCGAACTGCGCGGCGAGTTCGGTCTCGACGAGAGCCTGGCCCGGGCTGAGCCTGCCGGTGAGTATGCCGTGTTTGATCGCCTCCAGTACGAACTGTGTGCGGGAGGGGATCGGAGTCGGGGCGAAGGCCATGGCACGCTCTCAGATCTCGCGTATCGCGTCTCGTATATGACGTACGAAGTGCAACGCGATGAAGCTAGAGCCGTGCCGATGGTTCGTCAATGCTTCGCGCAGCAACCGCCTGACGTCCCATTCGTCGCTGTCGGGGCTGCTACTTGCGGCGGCGGTGCCACCAAAGGCGCGTCCGGTGTTGGTATTGGCGGCCCACGCTGGACGGTGGCGAGCCGGTCGTCGATCTGTAACACCTGATTGCCGATATGGAGCCTTACGTCAGTGGCGCGGCAGGGTGGAGGAATTGCGATGCCCCCCAGTCGGCGGGACGCTGGACGTATCAGCCCCGCGGCGTCCGACTGCGCCTGCGGCCCGTGGAAGGTACCCGGACCGAGCTCCCGCCGGCGGGGAAGAACCGCTGCGGCGGGGCACCTGATGCTGCGGCCGGAACGGCCATCAGGCCGCGCGGGTTGCGCTTCCCGCCTCGCCTGGGAGAACGCGATGGACGGCACCATTCTTCAAGAGATGCGGACAGCGCTGCGCGGCCCGGTCATCGGCCCGCAGGACCCGGAATACAACCAGGCTCGCAAGATCTACAACGCAATGATCGACCGGCGCCCGGCCGCCATGGTGCGGTGCTCGGACGCGGCCGACGTCATGAACGCGGTCGACTTCATCCGCGACCACGGTCTGGAACTCGCCGTACGGGGCGGCGGGCACAGCGGCGCCGGCCTCTGCCTGGTGGACGACGGCGTCACCATCGACCTGTCGCCCATGCGGTGGGTGCGCGTCGATCCCGTATCGAAGGTCGCCTGGGCCGGCGGCGGCAGCCAGCTCGGCGATCTCGACCACGCCGCCCACGCCTTCGGTCTCGCCACTCCGGCCGGCATCATGTCGACGACGGGCGTCGGCGGCCTCACCCTCGGCGGCGCTCACGGCCACCTCACCCGCAAGTACGGACTGACGGTGGACAACCTGCTGGCCGCGGACGTCGTGCTCGCCGACGGCAGCTTTGTCACCGCCAGCGAGAGCGATCATCCCGACCTGTTCTGGGCACTGCGCGGCGGCGGCGGAAACTTCGGCATCGTCACCTCCTTCAGCTTCCGTATGCACCCTGTGCACACCGTTGGCGTCGGCGTCACCGTGTGGCCGGTCGACCAGACCCGCGAGGTGCTCCGGTGGTACCGCGACTTCCTGCCACAGGCGCCCGACGACCTGAACGGCTTCTTCGCGCTGCTCGTCGTGCCACCGGGCCCGCCGTTCCCGGAAGAGATCCACGGGCAGAAGATGTGCGGCGTCGTGTGGTGCTGGACAGGAGACCTGGCCCGTCTCGACGATGCCCTCACGGTCGTGAGCGAGCCGGGCCGGCCGGCCTTCCACTTCACGACACCGATGCCCTACCCCGCGCTGCAGACCATGTTCGACGAGCTGATCCCGACCGGACTGCAGTGGTACTGGCGCGGCGACCTCTTCGACCGGATCACCGACGAAGCCATCGATGTGCACCTCAAGTACGGCGAGAACCTCCCCACCGACCTGTCGACCATGCACCTCTATCCCGTCGACGGGGCAGCCGGCCGGGTCCCCAAGGGCGACACCGCGTGGGCATACCGGGACGCGGTCTGGTCCGGCGTCATCGGCGGTATTGACCCCGATCCGGACAATGCGGAGATCATCCGGCAGTGGGCTGTCGACTACTGGGAGGAGCTGCACCCGTACTCGCTGGGCGGTTCGTACGTGAACTTCCTCGGCGCTGGCGAGGGCCAGGACCGGGTCAGGGCGACCTACCGCGATCACTACGACAGGCTCGCGGAGATCAAGCGGATCTACGACCCGAACAATCTCTTCCACGCCAACCAGAACATCGAGCCTGCCGCGCAGAGCTGACCGTCAGCGTCATTCGGCCGTCCTTCGGAGCCGACGCGCCTGCTGGCCTGTCTTCTTCGGTGCCGAGGACCGCGGGCAACCATGCGAGGGCGCCTGCTCGTCCCCACCTATGGCCGCGCTTAACGGGGGGCGGCCGTGGTCCCGTACAGGGCCGGCGAGTGAAAGAGGCTGCATGCTCCGCATTCACTTCACCTCTCATGACCTCCAGAACATCCGAATCGCCTCGCAGCCCGATCCACTGTGGGAACTCGTCTGCAGTGTCTGCCGATTACAGACCGGACAGGGACGGCTCGACTTCGGCGACTGGCGTGGCTCCGCCCATCACAGGCTCCGCAGCGATCCGGTCGTGCACCGGTCCCTGCAACTGCTGCGGACCTTGATCCCCGCTGCCGGCTACATCCCGGACTTCCTCACACCGCCCAACACCGGCGCCGAACTGGCCGAGGGCCTGGAGCAGGTGCGCGGCACCCCACGCGGGCAGCTGAACGACGAGATGATGCGGCTGGCCGAATCCCGCCCGATCCCGAACTGGACCCGTTCCCTGGGCCTGGGGCGCGTCGGGCTCCACTCCCTGACAGGCGCCCTGGCGACCTATCACGGGGCACTGCTGCGACCCTACTGGCCCACCATCCGCACCGCAGTGGGCAACGATGTCAGCCAGCGCGCACACGCACTGCTGGAAGGGGGTACCCAGACACTCCTGCAGGGGTTGCACCCGCTGGCGCGGTGGAACTCCCCGGTGCTGGAGGTGGATTACCCCGTCGACCGCGACCTGCATCTTCAGGGGCGCGGTCTGCTTCTCGTCCCCTCGTACTTCTGCTGGCGCCGGCCGACCGCCCTCGCGGACCCCGAGCTGCCCCCGGTGCTCGTCTATCCGGTGCCGAAAGTACCGATCGACGTCGCGCGGGCGACGGAAAACGGCGTGGTTCGGCTGCTCGGCCGCACCCGGGCGGCGGTCCTCACCGAGGTGGCCAACAGGCGCGCCCGGACCACGTCCGAGGTGGCCGAGGCCGTCAGAATTTCGCTGCCGAGCGTGAGTTACCAGATCAGCGTTCTGCGCGACGGCGGCCTTGTGACCAGCCGCCGCGAGGGAAAGTACGTCCTGCATGCGGTGACCCCGTTGGGTCTTCGGCTGCTCGGCGCCGGCATACCGGTTGCGGCGGAGCCGCTCGGCGGCGGGAGAGCGGCCCAGCCGGCTACCTAGTGGGTGTCAATGCTGCCCGGCGGGGACCGGGGTGAGCCCGGCGTCGACCCGGGCGACCTCGCGGTCGATCAGCTTCTCCATCGGGCCGACCGCGAGCGCTCCGGAAATCACGAACGCCGCGGCGATGGCGACGAGCAGGATCACCGTGCCGAGTCCGACCATCGTGTCGACCGGCACTGTGTACGCGCCCACGATGCGCACCACGCACTCGCCCAGCAGCGCCGTGCCCCAGACCACGGAGAACAGTGCCTCGCCGCGGCGGAAGCGGGGATCCATGGCCATCAGGCGGTCCCATGCGGCGGTCTTCTCCCCGCTGTTCCTGGTCAGCCACGGCTTGAGCGCGGTCGTCGTCAGCGGGCGGCCGGTGGCGGCGGAGAGGAGGATTGAGAGGCCGATCACACTGCTGACGCCGCTGTCCTTGGCGAGTATCAAGCGCGGGTCGCCGCTTACCGTGGACAGCGCGAGGCTGATCAGATTGACGAACAGGATCAGCGCGGCGAACCGGTTGAGGCGCCGTTCCCGTATGACACCCCACACGGTCCGCACCGCCGGCAGGACACTGCTGATCGCCAGCGCGGCGAAGGTGGACAGCCCGCCCGCCTTGAGGGCGTAGTAGGCGGCCATCGGCACGCCCGCCTCGACGAGCAGCGGCGTCAGGCTCTGCACGAGGGGGCTGCGGTTGCTGCTGTCCATGATGCGGGTTCCTCCGTTGTCGCTGTGTTCCGGATGACGGGAACAGCTTCGCGGGAAGGACCCTGCACCCTGCAGAGCCTTGCGTCCTGAGTGCGGCATGACATTTGTCAGCCGGTTCGGGTGTACGCCGGACTTCAGCCTCGATCATCCGACGGAGCCGCTCGTCAGTCCGCCGCCGGGCCGTCCGTCGTGTCCGCCGGCGGCCGATGGGCGGGCCACGCGTTGAGGGCGCTTGCCAGCTGGGCGCGCGAACGGACGTCCAGTTTCTGGTAGATGCGGGTGAGCCGTGCCTCGACCGTCTTCACACTGAGGTACAGCTTCGCCGCCGCCTCCTGATTGCTGGCCCCCTGGCCGACCAGCTGCGCGAGCCGCAACTCCGCCTCCGTGAGCGAGGACACGGCGCCGCCGCGGGCCGGGTCGGGTTCGGTCGTACGGGACGGTGTCTCCGTCACCAGTGCCAGCCAGGGCGACGCCCCCGCCCGTTCGAAGACCGCGGCCGCAGCGTGCAGCGCGTTCTGTGCGGCCGACCGTCTGCGGCGGCGGCGTTCGACCCGGGCGAGCGCGATCAGCGCCCGGCCGCGTGCCAACGGCAGCCCCGCCGCCGCGAAGCGATCGGCGGTCTCGGTCAGCAGCCCCGCCGCCTCATCGGGCTTTCCGACCGCCGCCAGATACAGGGCGTACACCCGGTCGCAGCCGAGCAGCACCGTTGCGCGGCCCAGGCGTTCGGCGACGGGCCGTACATCGGCGAGCAGAGCCGCGGCCTCCTCGGGGGCGTCGCTCGCGATCAGCGCCTCGGCCAGCTCCTCGTGCCAGCGCAGCATGGAGGGGTCGACGGTCGACTGGGCGCGCTCGCCGGACTGCACCCGGCGCAGGGTCTCCAGGGCATTGGCCACATCCCCGGCCACGAGCTGGACCCGGCCGAGTGCGTACAGACTGCGGGAGAGGAAGACATGGTCGCCCTCCTCCTCGGATGCCTGGACACTGCGCCGGGCGTAGCTCGCGGCGCGCGCAAAACTGCCGCCGGCGCTCTCCGCGAGAGCCAGTGTGTACCAGGCGGGCCCCGGCGAGAGGCCGGCCTCCAGGGTCAGGGCGAGTGACCGTCCGGCGTGCGCGAGCGACGCCGCGCACTGCCCCTGCCGGGCGTCGATCTCCGCGAGCGTATGGAACAGCTCGATGGCGTCCTCCACCGGGCCACGGCGCTCGACCAGCGGCAGCAGGGCGTTGAGCTGGTCGCGGGCGTCGGTGAGCCGGTCGTCGAACAGCGCATGGCGGATCGTCAGGATCTGTGCGGAGTTCCGGATACCCAGCGGCCGCACGACCATCTCGAGGGCTCGTGCCTCGGCCAGAACCTCCTCCGCGTCCGGCGAGCCGAGGACGCGGTCCATGCGCGCCTGGACGGTCAGCGCCGTGGCCGCCGTCGTACGGTCGCCGACCGAAGAGGCCAGTACCGCGGACTCGACGGCGGCGGCCCGGGAGCGTACGGGATCACCGTCGGCCAGCACATGCTTTACCGCCAGCCGCAGCTGGACGGCCGCTCGCAGCGCCGTGTCGCCCTCGGAGTCCTCCATGGCGTGGACGTAGATCTCGTCGAGGTCGGTCAGTCCCTGCCCGGCCGTGTCCAGCACCGCGAGCCGCGCGCGAACGCGGAGGGCGGGTGCGGCGTCGCGGGCGAGGAGATCGGTCGCGGCGCGCATCGCAAGGTCCGCGCGGGCGGCGCGGGCGGCTTCCTCGGCGGCGTCGACGAGCCGGGCGAGCCGCTGCGCGCTGTGCGAGCCGGGCGTGGACTCGGCGGCGAGCAGGGCGAGTTCGGCAGCCAGTGCGCTGTTCCCGCGGCGTCGCGCGGTGTCGGCCGCGACCGCGACTTCCGCTGCCAGTTGCTCGTCGGGGATGTCGGTGGCCAGCGCCCGGTGCCGTACGGCCTCGACCGGGTCGTCAACGACCCGCGCGAGAGCCGCATGACCGTCGCTGCGCTCGGTCCAGCCGGCGTCGTGCACCAGCGTGGAGGGCAGCAGCCCGGCCGTGAAGGCGACCGTCCCGTCCTCCGTGAGTGAGATGAGATTCGCCCGCTCGGCGGCGGCGAGGTCGGCCTCGGCCGTGGGGCGGCCCGTGCGGCGGATCAGCGAAGCCGTCGGGCGCAGCGCCAGTGCGGCCAGCAGGAGCGTGTCACGCACGCCGGGGGAGGCGGCGCCGAGCAGTTGACGTGCGAGATCGCGTGCGCGCCCGGACAGGGACAGTGCCTCGGCGTGGTGCACCGGCGTCCTGGCGTCGGCGAGGGACCGGCCGACAGCGAGCGCGAGACGCGGATTGCCGCCGCTGGCCTTGTGGATACGGCCGGCCATCCGGGACGGCAGCCGGTGGTGGATGAGGAGTTCGGCGATCTCGTCGGCGTGCAGCGGCGCTACGTTGAGGATGTCGGCCTCGGACGGCACCCACAGGGGCTCCGGGCAGGCAGCGTCCTGCGGCGGGGTACTCGTGGTGGATGGATCGGGTCCGTACGCCGCCGGGGTCTCGACGGCGACGACCCGTAGCGCTGATGGAGCCAGATGGAGGGCGAACCGCAACAGGTCGGCGCTGTTGTCGTCGATGCGCTGGACGCCGTCGACGACGAGCAGGACGGGGCCGTGTGCGGCGAGCGTCCGCAGAATCTGCGCGAGGGCGAGTCGCAGGGCGATGGGGTCCCAGCCGTCGACGGGCACGGGCGCCTCGCGGCACAGCATGGCGATGGCGGTCCGCTGCGGTCCGGGCAGTCCCCCGAGGACGTCGAAGCTGCCGGGGCCGACGTGGGGCCGGGCCGCGGGCCAGGACGCGCAGGCCGAAATGGTCGCGACCAGGGCGGCGGCGGCCGCGCCGGGTATGTCCCGGTCGGAGGGGAGTGTGGCGAGCCACAGTACGGTCTCGCCGCGGGACTCGGCGCGCGCGGCGGCGGCCAGGGCGACCTCGGTCTTGCCCACCCCGGCAGGGCCGGTGAGCAGGGCGCGCCCGCGGGTGTGCAGGACCCGTTCGAGGCGTGTGAGTAGCTCTCCCCGCCCGACCGGTGCAGGGCGGTGCGCCGCCGTTGTCACCCCCACCACCCCCCTTGTGGCCTGCACGGGACTCTGCCCGTTGAGAGCAGAGCATACGAATCAGGCCACCGCAGTCCAGGCTGTGTGTCCGGCATGCGGACACGCGCGCCCGGAAAGGCGGCGGGGCGCGCCCGCGGCGAGATGCCGCGAACGCGCCCTGACCAGCTGTGATGCGGTTGTTCGGGTGGTTCAGAAGGTGAGACTCCAGGAGTCGATGTAGCCGGTGTCACCCGATGCCACATCGCGGACCTGCAGCTTCCAGGTGCCGCCTGCCACCTCGCTGGACGCGTCGACCGTGTACGTCGCGAGCACGTTGTCGGCGCTGTCGGACGACGACGATGCCTTGAGGTTGCGCACCGTGCCGTCCGGCGCGATCAGGTCGATGACCAGGTCGCCGCGCCAGGTGTGCTTGATGTCCACGTTGACCTTGAGCGCAGCCGGGGCGTTGCCGGTGAGGCCGGTGACGGCGATCGACGAGCTGACGGTCGAGAGGTCCGCGATCGTCACGTCCGCCGTGTTGCTGAACGTCGTGCCGCCGGTGGTGCCGGTGACGGCGTTCACGGTCTTCGCCGCGTCGGCGATGCCGGTGCCGCAGCCGCCGGTGCAGGTGCCCGGCAGTGGCCTGGCGTTGCTCTTGATCGCGGCCTCGATCTCGGCCGGGGTCAGAGTGCTCTTGGCCGACTTGAGCAGCGCGGCGAGCCCGGCGATGTGCGGGGCAGCCATCGAAGTGCCCTGGTAGGGCTTGTAGTTCTCGGTCGACTGGGTGGTGGCCCCGGAGTTCAGCGTGGAGAGGATGCCGTTTTCGGGGGTGGTGACGGTGCCCGGGGTGTCGGTGGCGCGGCGGGTCTCGCCGCCGGGAGCCGAGACATCGACGATGGAGCCGAAGTTCGAGTAGAACGAACGGTTGCCCTCGCGAGAGGTGGACGCCACGTTGATGACGCCCGAGCAGTTGGCCGGGGTGAAGCCGGAGGCGTTGGCGTTGCTGTTGCCCGCCGCCACGACGACCGTGGTGCCGCGCGACACCGCGCCGTTGATCGCGTTCTGGTAGACGCTGGGGCAGGTGGCGCTGGCGCCGCCGAGGCTCATGTTGATGACCTTGGCCGGGTTCGGGTTCGCCGGGACGCCCGGGACGGTGCCGCCGGACGCCCAGGTGATCGCGTCGGCGATGTCCGCGGAGGAGCCGCCGCACTTGCCGAGCACGCGGACCGGCTGGATCTTCGCGTTGTACGCGATACCCGCAACGCCCTTGCTGTTGCCCGTCGTTGCCGCGATCGTGCCCGCGACATGGGTGCCGTGCCAAGAGGAGTTGCTGGCCTTGGAACCGGTGCCGCACTCGCCGTCGGTCGCGCTCCAGTCGCCCTCGTCCTTGGCGTCGCTGTCCCGGCCGTTGCCGTCCCGGGCGTCCGCTGCGGTCGAGATGAAGTCGTAGCCGGACACGACATTGGCGGCCAGGTCCGTGTGGGCGGCGTAGCCGGTGTCGATGACGGCGACGGTGACGCCGCTGCCGGTGGTCTTGTCCCAGGCGCCGGGGACGTTCATGCCGCCGGTGGCCTCGAACAGATCCCACTGCTTGGTGTACTCGGTGTCGTTCGGGGTGACCGCCATTGCGTAGGCGCGGATGTCGGGCTCCGCGGACGCGACCGACGGGTCGGCGCGGAAGGCGTCCAGGACCTCGGTGAGGTCCTTCTTGGACGCCTTGCCACCCAGGTCGACCAGAGCCGCGCCGCCGGCCAGCCGGCGCTCGAACGACAGGCTCTCGCCGGTCTCCGCGGCCTTGGCCGTCGCGTCGCTTCTGGCCGCCGTGTTGGACGTGGCCTCGGACGTCCTGGACTTGTAGGTGACGATGACCCTCTCGACCGCTGCGGTCGGCAGCCCGGTCATGGACTGCGAAGCCGGAGCGGGCTTCGGCGAGGGGGCCGGCGGGGTGGCGGCGAGTGCCACGGACGACGTGGCGGCGACGGCGGCGATCGTCGCGCTCGCGGCCACGACGGATATGAGTCTCCGTCTGGAACCGTTCAAGGTGTTCCCTTTCAACTGACGGTGCGGAGGCGGCAGGCGGCGTGGGAACCGCGGTTCGCTGTGGGGGTGCGATCCGCGGTTCCCTGGGCCGGGTCGCCCTGACGCCGCCGTCGGCGCGACGGCCCCTGGTCAAGGGCCGTCGCCGGCGGAACCCACGATTTACATGCACCTGACATCCAACGGTCAGGGGCTGGAATTCGCCGGTGCGGCAGACAGTAGGGAACGCGGAGATGAACCCGATACGGGGAAAACCCTTGTCACCCCGTGGCGGGATCCCTCAGCAGTGACCGGGGTGCGGCAGGGGCACGGCGTGTCGCGACGCACGCAACGGCGGATGTCAGTGCGGACTGGCACGCTGAAGGCGACTGACCACAAACCGTCATCCCCGCTCGCGTGCGGGAGGAGAACCGCGATGCTGACCACCACATACGTCCCGGGCGCGCCGAACTGGCTCGATCTGGGAAGCCCCGACGTCGAAGCGGCCGCCGCCTTCTACGGAGCCCTGTTCGGCTGGGAGTTGCTGACCATGGGACCGGAAGCCGGAGAGTACGGCTTCCTGCGGCTGCACGGGAAGACGGTCGCCGCGATCGGCCCGCTCACCGAGGAGGGCGCGGCCTCCGCCTGGACGCCGTATTTCCACACCGCCGACGCCGACGCCACCACCAGGGCCGTCGAGCAGGCCGGCGGCACCGTCCGCGTCCCGCCCATGGACGTCTTCTCGGAAGGCCGGATGGCGGCGTACACCGACCCGACCGGCGCCCAATTCGCCGCCTGGCAGCCCGGCGACACGAAGGGCCTGGAAGCGGTCACCGATGTGAACACGCTGTCCTGGACCGAGCTGTACACCACGGACGCTGCCGCCGCGAAGGACTTCTATCGCTCCGTGTTCTCGTGGGACTTCGAGGACATGCCGCTCGCCGGTATCACGTACACCGTCGTCTCTCCCCAGGGCGGCGGCGAGAGGGCCACGCAGGGCGGCATCATGCAGCTGCCGAAGGAGAACCTGGCGGCGGGCTCCCGTTCAGAGTGGCATCCGTACTTCGAAGTGACCGACGTCGACGCCACCTTTGCCGAAGCCACCCGGCAGGCTGCCACCCCGCTCATCTCGCCGATCGACGCGGAGGGTGTGGGCCGCCTGGCCATGTTCACCGATCCCTTCGGCGCTCCCTTGGCCATCATCCGCGGCGCTGACCGCTGAGTCCGCAGCCCGGACAGTCAGACGAAGTTGACCTCGGCGCGGCGCAGCAGAGGATCGTCCACCATCCGCCACAGAGGTACGGCGTAGTTGCCAAGACCGTAACGGCCGCCGAAGTGGAGGCCGAGGACGCGGTGGTCGGTGAGGTCGAAGACCGGGGAGCCGCTGTTTCCGCCCAGGGTGGAGCAGTCGTGCTTCACGACGTTCTGCTGGGACGCGAGCTCCGTGGTGGTGCCGGGCTGGAGGCGCTTGACGTTGTAGATGTCCATGAAGATCCTGCTCATCGACTCCGGTTCGTTGCGCCGGCCGTCGTACGCCGGATAGCCGACGCAGTACACCGGATGTCCGGGCAGGTCGGCCGGGGCGTCCGCGGCCACCGGGAGCGGAGTCGGCAGTGCCGGGACGTCCGCGGCGGGGGAGACCCGCAGCAGGGCCATGTCGACGTCCTGGTGGATGCCCAGTACCTGATCGACGTGGTACGCCGGTCCGCCGTCCCCCAGGGGCGCGCCGTACTCCTCGGTCAGGTCGATCCGCGCGTTCATGCCCGGCTGGAAGGTCCACCCGGCGCCGTCGGCGCGGGCGAATTCCACTGCCACATGACGGTTCGTCATGACGACGTCCGGGCTGACGAGAAAGGCGGTGCCGAGCCAGTCCAGGCTGGCGTGTCCCGAGACCTCGACCCTTCCCACGCGCGCGATCGACTCGCGGATCGCCGCCCGGTGGCCGTCGAGGACCGCCCAGTCGCCCTCCTGCGGCGCGAAGTCATGGTTCTGGATGAGGATGGCGGGTCTGCCTTCGAGCAGGACGATGGCCTCCATCCCGAAGGCTTCGTCGTCGCTGATCTCGTCCGCGCGCCCCTCGGCGAGCTTGTCCAGGCCGTCCGCGCCCGCCGACAGCACACGGTCCCGTTCCTGCTGGGCGAACTGGGATATCTGCCCGCCCGGCTGTTCCTCCGCGGGGAGTTCCGCCGATGATTCGGGGACTTCCTGCCACAGTCCCTCCCGTACCCGCTGCGCGACCTCCCGGAGGTCGGTGAAGACCTGCTGGGGGTCGGTGGCCACCGGTGACCTGCTGCGATTGCCCATGTCGCCCTCCTCAGTCGTGCTGTGCCGTCTCGATCTCGGCATGGATGTCGGGGTTGTTGGCCTTGAGATGGCCCATGACACTGTTCATCTGCGTACCGACGTTGACGAAGGCCGTCGCCCTGCCCTGGAACATCACGTCCTCCACGCGCCGCGTCCCCCGGTGGAGTGCGACCACCCTCCAGTCGTCCGTGAGGACGGGCGATCCGGAGGATCCGCCGCGGGTGTCGGTGAAGTAGCGCACATCGTGCTCGTCGGCTTCGTAGACGAGGTTGTTGCGCAGGGCGACACGTTTCGGCCGGCCGCCGGGGTGCTGGATGATGTTGACCGCCACGAAATCACCCTGGGTTACGGCCAGCGGTTGCCTCGCCAGCTTCAGCACCGGCCGGGAGGGCTCGGTGGTCAGCCGGAGGATCGCGTAGTCCAGTTCCCTGTCCGCGGCGACGAGTTCACTGACGGTGGCCTCCTCGGTCTCCACGTCGTCCGTGTCGTAGTCGAACCGCGCGTGCGCATGCCGCGCCTGGAGTTGCAGGTCTTCGGCGTCGGCCCCGGGGCGGTCCTTGCCCGAGCCGGTCCGTGCGTTGACCACGTGGTGGTTGGTGATGAGCAGGGCAGGGGCGATGAGCCAGCCGGTGCCGGCGTGCGGGAAGCCGTTCGGCTGGAGCGGGGAGCCGCCCTGGTAGGGGGGAACCTTGATGCGGGCGACCGCCAATCCGGCCAGGTCGCCGCCCCGGAGGAAGTCGAAGGGGACCGTGTCGTCGCGGTGGACTATTTCTTCCTTGATTTCCGGGGCGGGCAGCTCCGCGACGATGTCCGGCTCGCCTCCGGCGCTGCGTGCGACATCGTCCAGGGCGCGCTGCAGGACGGCGAGATGTTCGGCCTCGGTGGTCTGGGCGACGGCGTTGCGCAGCCAGATCTCCAGTGGCACGGAGCCGTCCACCAGCCGCTCGACCCGATTCATTTCGTTGAGGTCCGAGTGCACCTGCCGTCCGGGTGCGGGAAGCAGCGGCAGCGTGCCGCGGTACTTGGGCATGATGCCGTCGAACAGCAGCGGCCGGACCATCGGGTCGGCGAGCCCGGTCTCGAGGGCGGCGTCCCGCACCTGGAGGATTTCTTCCGGCGTGAGGTACGCGTTCATGCCTGATCAGGCCGTGGTGGGCCGTTCCCTTCGCGTGCGCTGTTCTTCATCGCGACGCGGCGCGCGCGTGTCTGCGTCGTACGACCGGCGGCTCCCGCGCCCATGGCGGCGGCCACTCCGGCCGCGATCCCACCGCCCTCGTCATGGACGGCAAGGAGCCGCCGGGCGAGGACGTCGAGGGTGCCGCGGTCGCGAGCCAGCCGCAGGATGTCGGTGGTGTTGGACGGGCCGGCTCTTTCCGGTGACCGGGCCGGTCCAGCGGCGTCGCGGAGGATGTCCATCAGCGTTCCGAGCAGTGCTGGTTGGCGGGAGGCCGCATGCCGTATCGCCGCGCCGAGGGTTTCCAGCGCCGCGTCGTCCGTCGGCAGACCCACGACCTCCACCGCGTGCTCGAGCGCCCCGGGATCCTGCGTGTAGACCTGCGACGCGACGGCGCGTACGAGTACGGGCTGGTCGGCGAGAACGGCGTCGGGCAGCCGCCGCAGCTTCTTGGCGAGCTGGTTGTCGGCTTCGAGATCCGGGGCCTCGGCGTCAGCCGCGAGGCAGGAGCGGGCGAGCAGCGCTCCCATTGCTTCGAGGTCCTGCCCGAGGCCGACCGCGATGTCCTCCGCCGTGCGCAGATCGCGGTCGGCGCAATCAAGGTCGCCCGCGTCCTGCGAGAGACGGGCGGAGAGCAACAGCAGCTCCAGCAGCCGCTCCGTGCATCCCGCGCTCTGCGCGGAGTCGATGGCGTCCGCCGTCGCCCTGCGGGCCTCCTCCCGCTTGCCGAGCCGGTTCAGGGTCTCGGCCAGCAGGGAGTGCAGCGGGCTGCACGGTGTCCAGGGCCGGCGTTCCGCGAGCCGCACGAACGCCTCGTCGGCGAAGCCCTGCGCCAGCAGATCCTCCACCTCGCGGGCGGCGATCCGCTCCCAGTCCTCCTGGTCGGCGCCCGCCATGACGTGGTCGGATGCCCCGCCGCCGAGCTTGGCGGTGAGCAGGCCGGCTGCTCTGGGGGCCATCTCCTGCTGTGCGCCGACGAGGAACCGCTCGACTCCTGGCAGCCACCGCTCCTCCACCGACCGCGGGTTCTCGTTGAGCCGCAGCCGGTGGTAGATCTCCTCGGCGCGTGCCTCAAGACCGTCCCGCGCGGCGTAGTACGCGACTGCGCGCCGTTCGACGGTGCGCATCACGTCGGTGCGGTCGCTGCCCGGCAGCCGCAGCATGATGGCGCGTACGTCACCGCGGTGCGCCACGGCCTCGGGTCCGGCCGGTTCGACCAGGTCGAGACGGGAGAGCTCGTCGAAGAGGAGACGGGCGTCGTCCAGGGTGTCCACCCGCAGGCCGCACGGCTCGGCGAGGACGTCCTTGATGATGTCGGGGGTGATGACCCGCAGCACCATGCCCGGATGGGCGAGACGGCGCACGTCCTGGTTCGCGATGTGGTTGAGGATGCGGTCGTAGAGAATGCCCTGGACGAGCATCTGGTCGACGCGGCGGAAGACGTGCCGGCGCCGGGCGGGCAGGCTGCGGATCAGTTCGCCCATCCGGTCGGCTTCGCTTCCGGCGAGTGTGGCTGCCCGGGCGGCCAGTTTCAGACTCAGCGGATGGCCGCCGACCCGGTCGGCCAACGCCCGTGCCACATCGGGGTCCTTGACGCCGCAGGACATCAGAAGACCGACGGCTGCCGGCGGATCGAGCTCGTGCAGTTCGATGTCCAGCGGTGTCATGGCGCCTGCCGGATGGCCGACGGGAGCCCGCCCGGAGACGACGACGCGCAGTCGCGGGTAGACGTACTGGAGCGCGACGCAGATCGCCCACATCCTCCCCACCACTGGGGAACCGCGGTACTGGGCCTCCTCGAACGAGTCGACGACCAGCACGAACGGGGGGATCTTCTGGTGCGCTGCCGCCACGGAGCGGACCAGGACGTCGGCGACCCGCCGGATGAGGTCGGTCTCGCGCTCGGTGGCGAGCAGCTGGAACTCCTGCGAGGAGCTGCGCCCCAGCACGGACCGGGTGGTGGCGAGCTCGTGCAGCTGGGTCACACGGTCCTGGCCCTCCCGTTGACTGCGCGCCGCCTGCTGGCACTCGTCCGCCAGGGCGTCCAGCTCGGCACGGTGAGTGGGGTACTGGATGCCGAGCTGCCGCGCGGCCTCGGCGATGAGGGTGACCGGCTCGTGGATCGAGAGTGTGGGCCGCTCGAAGTCGATGTAGGCGAAGGGGAAGCCGGCGGTGTGGCCGTGGACGCTGTCGAGGAGGAACTCGGCGAGAAGGGTGCTCTTGCCCATGCCGCCGGGCCCGTGGATGACCAGTGGGGGCACGGGTGCGCTGTCGACGCCGACCGAGGGGTTACGCCCGGCCCGTTCCGTTCGGGCGGCATCGGCCTCGGCCTCGGTGGGCAGGTCGATGTAGTTGCGCAGTTCCTCGAGTTCGCGGGTGCGCCCCTGGAACGTTCCCCCTGCGAGCCGTTCGAGGGGCTGCAGGAGTCTGGCCCGCTCCAGGGAGTGCTGGAGTTCACCGGCGTCCGGCAGCCCGCTGATGCCCGGTATGCGCGACAGCCACAGCACCGCCTGGAGGGTGTCGGCCAGTTCGTCGGCGCTCTGGTCCGTCGCCGACGGCCTCTCGCCGGACAGATGGGCCAGAGCGCTGCGCTCCGGCCCGGACTCCTCCTCCTGGAACTGGTCGATGTTGCACTCCAGCGCAATCCGGGCTGCTTCCGGGCCGGCGAGAGATCGCAGCACGCGGTCCCGGACATCGGCCTTGAGGCTCCACAGGGCCCTGTCCTTCCTGCCCATGGTCGTGCAGTCGTCGAGGAGCTCAAGGAGCGCGCCGCCGTGGGCGCGCTCCTCGCCGGGCAGCCTGAGCAGCATGGGATCGAAGTGGGCGAGCAGGCAGGCGGCTTGCCGGTAGGCGCCGCGGGTGTCGGAGACGACGTGGGTGCGGTCGTCTGCGCCGCGCAGTTCCCGGCGCAGTCGTTCGGTGAAGATCCTGCGCGCCTCAGAGGGTTCGGTAGACACGAATCGCCCCCTCCGCTGCCGTGCAGATCTTCCGCATGTAGCTCTCGCCGCCGGCGGCCGCTTCCGCCGCCTCGAGTACTTCCTGGACGGCCACGTCGACGAATTCGCTGATCGTCGACTCCGCGGGTGCTCCGGCCTTGAGGAATGCGGGAGGGGATTCGTGGAAGTACTGGTCGAAGAAGCTGCGCAGATCGGCGGGTTCGGCGACCCGGGCCGTGTCCCAGCAGAGGCTTCCCCGCAGGTCGTACGGCAGTTGACGCATCGCGGGCCCGTAGCCGAGGAGCACCAGGCGGGGAGCCTGGTCGCCGCGTACCGCCGCGTGCTCGTAGATGGCGAGAGCCAGTTGTCCGATGAAGTCCCACACGTCGGAGCTGGGGGCGAGTTTGTCGCACTCGTCGAGGACCAGCCAGAAACGGTCGTCGACGGCTGTCGCCCTGCCGACCACCCAGTGCACCGCGTCGTCGATCGAGGGCAGCAGGTCGTTCAGTTCGGTGGGGTTCAACGGTGACAGTCCCGCGCCGGGGTCGGCGACGAACTCCGCCATCCGGCGGATGACCTTGTCCGCGGAGGAGGTCTGCGACAGGGTGACTCGTGCCGGACGGAATCCGCGGTGCTGCCCGATGTGGCGGATGAGGTTGTAGGTGTACGACCTGCCGCTGTCCGGCTCCCCGTCGACCAGCAGCACGGACTTCTCGGGGTCGTCGACGAACCGGCGCAGCGTTTCCCGCAGGCTCTGACGGTCGATGAAGACCTCTGTCCCGTTCTTGAGGACACAGGTACGGAAGTTGTCCTCCGAGGCATGGGCGCGGCAGTCCTCGCGCAGGCGGTCGCGGAACTCAAGGGCCTTGGAGATTTCCGGCAGCACGGACAACCGGTCGACCGAGGCGAGGGCCTCGACAAGTGCGAGCTGCCGCTGGATGTCTTTGCGTGAAGCTTGAACGAGTGCGCGGGCGTTCTCCGCACTGACCGCCGTCAGAGCGAGGGCGGAGATGAAATCCGCGGAGAATCCGTACTGGGCGAGCTGAGCGTGCGGATCGGTGGTGTCGAGCAGGTACTCCCGTACCCAGAGGGTGACGAGGTCCCATTCCGTTTCGGCCAACGGCATAGCGCACCTACCCAGCCGCCCCTGGGGAGCAAGGGCCGGACCAACTGCTACTTGTCATGTTTGCACCCGGTATGCCCTCATGCAACGTCGCTGAAAATCCGCTGGAAAGGCTCTCTGACCTTCGGGTTTCCCAGATACTCGGCAATGCCGTGATGGTTGTGGCTGTCGTTGGTCACCAGCAGGTCGGTGACCCGTTCCGGCGGCGCGTACTCGGGCCGCAGCGTGTGGTCGAGGGCCACCAGATCCCGCAGGTCCGAGGCATTGCGCCAGGCCCGTACACCGGCCGGGACCGCGGGCGGCTTCGCCAGGTGGTCCTGCACCTCGGTGATCGCCAGCGGCGATCCGACCGTGGCGAACAGCTCGACCTCCCGGCCCTGCTCCGCCAGTACTTCGTAGGCGACGATGGACCCGAGGCTGTGGCCGACCACCGCAAGTGGGGCGCCGTCCAGGCCCTCCAGCGCCTCTTGCACCACGCCGCGAATCGTCTTCCCCGCGCCGCCGAAGAAATAGGCGTGCACGTCCTTGAAGGTGTGCTTGACGAGCAACCGGAACACGGCCTTGCGCGGTGTCGCGGGCAGCGGCAGCGCCTCGAGGGGGATGTCTGACGGCCCGGCATCCTCCATCTCGGCGAGTGTGTCCGCGAGAGAGGTCATTTCGGTCAGCCAGTCGACGAGCGGGTCCTTCGGCTCACCGGCGCCGGGCGTGGACTCGGGCCCGACGCCACCGGCCTCGAACCGTGCTTCGTCAAGAGTTCTCGCCACGAATTCCTGGGGCGGTTCGAACTCCATGGATGCGACTGTCTCCTCGATTTCCGACGGCCCCTGATCCAGGGGGTCGAGCCGGAAATCGGGCAAGGGCCTGTCGTACCGGGCTGGAGCCCAGTAGGCCATGCGCGAGAGATCGGCCATGTCGCTGCCGAAAAGCGCCCTGTCCCACTGGGACTTGAGTAGTTCCGAGCGGACTTTGTTCCCGTTTCCATGGACGTAAACGACTCTGGGTTGCATGACTGCCTCCCGCCTCCGCACGGACGCCGGTCACTGTCAGTATTGGGTCAGGGGGATTCGATCGCCATTCGGCCCCCCGCCGCTCGTCCGGCTGCGCCCGACAGGCCCGTTCAGGCGGTAGCGGCCGCTGCCGGGTTCGGAAGCCGGCAGCGCACGGAACGGATCCCGGTGATGCCCGTCGCCCCAGGTGCAAGGAGAAACCCCCATGGCCACCGGCCTCTCCCTCCACGTCGGACTCAACAAGGTCGACCCAGCCAAATACGGCGGCTGGGACGGCGAACTCGTCGCCTGCGAGAACGACGCCCGCGACATGGCCGGCCTGGCCCGCGAGGCCGGGTTCGACGAGACGACCGTCCTCACCACCGAGGGCACCGTCGAGAATGTCACCGCCGAGCTGAGGAAGGCGGCCAAGAGGCTGAAGAGCGGGGACATCCTGCTGTTCACCTACTCCGGCCACGGCGGCCAGGTGCCGAACGCCGTCGGCTCCGACGACGAACCGGACGAGTTCGACGAAACCCTCGTCCTGTACGACCGCGAGTTTCTCGACGACGAGCTGTACCGAGAGTTCGCCCGCTTCGAGGAGGGCGTCCGGATCGTTGCGCTCCTCGACTCCTGCCACAGCGGCAGCGGCATCGAGGTACGCGAGGTCCTCAGTCCCGAGGCCATGCAGAAGCAGTTCCAGACGCTCGACCCGGACCAGATCGAGAACACCTCACGGCTCATGCCGGTCGCCAAGCAGTACGAGATCTACCAACGGGACAAGGAATTCTTCGAGGAGATCCAGCGCGGCCTCGGCCCGAAGAAGACCCGTGAGTCGGAAGTGAGCGCCCTGCTCATCTCCGGCTGCCAGGACAACCAGCTCTCCTCCGACGGTCCGGTCAACGGCAAGTTCACCGGCACCCTGCTCGAGGTCTGGGACGGCGGGACGTTCCGCGGCGGGTACCGGGCCTTCCACCGCGACATTCTGCGCAGCATGCCGGCCACCCAGAGCCCGAACTTCTATGTGACCGGCCAACCCGGTGACCGGTTCCTGGAGCAGCGGCCCTTCACCGTGTGAGTGGAGCAAACAAGGTGAGCGGCCTCGTCACGGCCAGGCGCCGGCGAAGTCGATCTGCTCGGCCCACTCCGGGTGATCGATCAACGGATTGCGATTGCCCTGTATCTCGGCTATTGCCGCATTGCGGTGCCGCTCGTACTCGCTCACCTCGTTGGCACTGTGCCAGGCCAGCAGAAGGCCCAGGCGCTCCCGCTGGAGCTCGCGTGCCTCATCGCCGATGAACCCGGGGTAGCGCAGCAGGAAATACAGCGTCGCCCTGGCGACCGGACCCTTGCCGGCCGACGGCTCGAACTTCTCCGGCTCACGCCGCCCGCAGGCCTCCCGGACGACTTCCTCGCTGTCCGCGAAGTCGAAGTACGGGATGTTTCCGCGGAAGCTGTTGCACCCCGACTCGCAGGCGAAGAGGTGATGCAGATCCCCGCGCATGGGCTCCTTCTTGGCGAACCAGGACTGGGGCACGACATGCTCGCAGTTGAACGGCAGCGCCGCCTCCAGGGCGTCGAACTGGGCCTCGAGCGCGGCGGGACCTGGCGCACTCTCGTGCAGCAGGAACTCCTGCCAGCGTCCGATCCGGGCGGCCTCCACCGCGGCATCGGCCTGGATGAGCTCTTCGGGCGTGAAGTCCTTGCCCGAGTAGATGCTGCGCAACTGCTCGTCCGGATGCAGGTCGACCCACGGGTAGACCATACGCATCGGCTTGTACGCCGGCCGCTGCGCATGGGTGGCTTCGAGCAGTTCGGTGAGCGCGTGGCGCAGCCCGCTGGGGCGGTCGGCGCGGATGTTCGCGTAGTAGGCCTCGCGTGCGGTTTCGTCCGCACGCGCGTCGTAGTACGGGCGGCTACGTGCGGCCGCCAGGTTGACCAGCGCGGCGGCCAGGTCGTTCTCGGCAGGTGACTGACCGTCGATGCGGCCGACCCCGGAATCCGGCACGAGCGGGGGGCCGACTGTCGGCACGGGCGGTGACTGGGGAACCTGCGCCTGTGCTGGGGCCGGCGCTTGGGCCTGCGCTTGGGCCTGGGCCTGAGGTGCGGCCGGATCGAGGCTGACGCTGATGTGCAGCGGAACGCTCCAGTGCACGGTCCCGCCTGGTGCCGACTGCTGTGCTGCCTGCTGTGCTGCCCCGTCAAGTGCGAGGCTCTGCGGTCCGACGCCGTTTGACCCGCTCACCGGCGGCGGCGACGTCTCCACCGGGTGGAGGGCCCCTGCGGCCGCAAAGAGCTCTTCGCGCAGTGCGGCGCCGGCGCCGGTCAGGGGGGCCTGCCGGAGCGCGCCGAGGACGCGACTGATCCGCACCCCCTCGTTGGCCTTCCAGGCCAGTCGGTGCTCACCCATGGCCGGTTCCCAGCGGGACCCGTCGACGGCAAGGGGCTGACCGTGCTCGTCGGTGCGCGGAACACCGGCGTGATGCAGCGCCACGACCTCCCACTGGTCGTTGAAGACCGGCGACCCCGATGAGCCGGGTGCCGTGTCGGTCTCGTAGTGCAGGAACAGCTCCAGCAGGTCCACGACCCTGTTCTCACGCAGCGCTAGCTGCTTGGGCTCGCCGTTGGGGTGCTGGACGATGTTGACGATCTCTCCGAGGATGACCTTTCCCTCGGCCTCCTTGAGCGGCAGTCGGCCGAAAGACGACACCGGTTGGCCGTCCTGGGAGCGTTGGGCCACGGCGGCCACGCTGAAGTCGAGGTCACGGTCAGTGACAAAAAAGGTCCCCGGCTCCAGAGAGAACACCACGGGCGCGAGCAGCTGTCCGTCCAGGCCCTCCTGGAAGTTGAATTCGACAACACCGCGGGCCGCCTCGTCCGCCGTGTGCAGCACATGGTTGTTCGTCATCAGCAGCGAGGGGGACACCAGAAATCCGGTGCCGTGGAAAGTCCCGCCTCCGCCACGGACGGTCACCCGCCCGATAGAGCGGGATGCCACAAATCCCGCCTCGAGGAAGCCGACCCCAATAAGGTCATTGCGCCCCATCAGGCGCTCCAGCCCCAGCAGATCGGCTCCGGTCGTGTCAGGGTCCAGGTCCAGACTGCTGCCGGGGGTGGCTTCCGCGGGCGTTTGTTCAATCTGCTTGGCCATCGCCAGGTCGGCGCCCAGACGCGCCAGCCTCTTACTGATCCGTTCCGGCGAATCGGCGTACAGGATGCCGCTCTCGTCGAGCACCCGAAGGTTTCCTGCTCGCTCCGCGGTGCGCGTCGCGTAGCGCTCGCCGGCTCGCTTCACTTGCGTGAGGTATTCCGCCTCCGCCCGGGACAACTGTTCCACTGTCATGGCGGCCCGACCTCCTCGTGGCCCTCGTTCGTATGTGGGTTCGGCAGCTTTTTCGCCCCTCTTTCATTAGGACACGGAATGTGCAGCACTGCTCACTCGAATGGGGTAATGCTTCGCCCTTCAACACTCGACACTGAAACAGTTCCAATTTCTCCGTCCCCGGCGGGCCGACGTCCATCTCATCTGGCGGGTTCACGTACGGGTGCGTTGTGCCGCGCGTGCGAGAGGAAGGCGCGGGCGGGGCGGCTGAGCGGGCGGCGTCGGTGGACGATGCCGACGGCGCGCAGCAGCGGCGGGGTGAAGGAACGGACCTCGACGCGGTGGCCGAAGGCCCGCAACACCATGTCCCGGTACCAGATCAGTGAACCGAGCCCGTCCGTGACGCTGGTGACCCAGGCCAGCCGCTCGTCCGCCTCCACCACCGGCACGGGGCGCACGCCGAGCCGGCCGAACATCGCCTCGAGCTCGGTGCGCCGACCGGTTCCGGGGGTGGGCAGCACCATCCGCAGGCCGCTCAGCATCCGGTACGGCACGGGGTCGGGGAGCCCGGAGCCGCGCGGCGAGATCAGTACGACCTCGCGGTCCCGCAGATGATGCGTCGACAGCTCCTTGTCGACGGGCAGATCGACCAGGCCCAGCTCCGCCGCGCCGTCGGTCAGGGCTCCTACAAGTGCCTCGCGGCTGTCGTGCTGGAGCAGCCGTACCTCGATGCCGGGGTGGCGTTCGGTGAAGGAAGGCACGAGGTCGGCGGCGAGGTCGAGGGAGAGTGTCGGGGTGACGGTGACGGTCAGCGTGGTGGCGTTCGAACTGCGGCCGCGTGGGGGGCGGATGTCCTCGATGGCCTCCACGGCGTCGAGGACGGTGCGAGCCAGTCGTACGACCCGGGCGCCCACGGGGGTCAGGGTCGCTCCCCGGCTCCTGCGGTCCAGGAGTTCCACGCCGAGGTCGCGTTCCAGGGACTGGATGGAACGGGAGAGGGCGGGCTGGGCGATGTAGACCGAGTACGCCGCGGCGGTGATCGAGTGGCAGTCAGCGACGGCGACGAGATAGCGCAGCTGCTGGAGTGTGGGGGTCATGGACGGACGGTAGCCGCAGTGCCCTGCGGGTGTAAGAGCCGCGACTTATGAACAAATCCCGGTATACACAAGGAAGTTGATACACCGTCAGCAGAGCTCCCATACCTCTGAGGCATGGGTGGCGGATGTGCTTGACAGCGCCAGCCGACCGCCGCAACGATTCTTCGCGGCAAGCAATGTTACTGCCGATTAGCCTCACTGGTGCCCGTACACCTCTCAGCCCGCCGTGGTCCGACCCGCCCCGGCTGTGGCGCAGCGCCGGCCCTCCGTGCCGTGAACCACCGCTCGACGCTCCCTCGCCCGGCCCTGCTCGGAAACCAAGGAGAGCCCGTGACCTCGCAGCCGACCCGGTACTCAGGCCGGGACCTCGTCGTCGTGCTCAGCCCGTTCGAGGAGCCCAACGCCCCGATGGTCGCGGCCGCGGAACGGGCCGGCGCGCTGGGCCTGCTGGATCTCGGCAGGGACCGCGAACGGGCACGCGCCGCGATGGACGGGCTGCGAGGGCGTTATGGAGTACGCGTACCGGCCGGATGCCGGGTCACCCCGGCCGAACTGCCCGCCGCGGTGGACACCGTTCTGCTCGCCGAAGAGAACTGGCGCACAGGGACGGGCGAGTGGGCCGCGGGGCGCGGGCGCCGGGTATGGGCCGAGGTCGTCAGCCCCGCCGAGGCCACGGCCGCCGTCGCCGCCGGGGCAGTCGGGATCGTGGCCAAGGGGCACGAGGCAGGCGGCCGGGTCGGCGAGCTGACCACGTTCGTACTGCTCCAACGACTGCTGGCCGACCCCGAGATGACCGTCCCGGTCCTGGCGGCGGGAGGCATCGGCCCGCACACCGCGGCCGCGGCCGTCGCGGGCGGCGCCGCCGGAGTCGTACTCGACACGCAGCTCGCGCTCACCAGCGAGGGCACCGAGCCTCTGCCCGCCGCGGTCGCGGCCGCGATCCGGGCCATGGACGGCAGCGAAACCACCCTTGTCGCGGGCCACCGCGTCTATGCCCGTCCCGATCTGGCCCCACCGAAGGGGAACCTCGCCGAACTCCTCGGCGCGCGCGGCCTGCACACCCAGCCGCTGCCCATCGGACAGGACGGTGCGACGGCCGCCCGGCTTTCCTTACGCCACCGCACCACCGGCTCCGTCGTACAGGCCGTGCGGGCCGCCGTCACCGGCCATCTCGAAGCTGCGGTACGGGCCCGGCCCCTTCAGCCGCGCCCGGACGCAGGCCATCTGCCCGTTGCCCAAGGGCCCATGACCCGCGTCAGCGACCGGCCCGCCTTCGCCCGGGCGGTGGCCGACGCGGGCGGGCTGCCCTTTCTCGCCCTCGCCGTGATGGACGGCCATGATGTACGCGAACTGCTCACCGAGACCGCCGAGCGCCTGGCCGGCCGGGACTGGGGCGTCGGACTGCTCGGCTTCGCCCCCGACGAGCTGCGCCGCGAACAGCTCGCCGCCGTCGCCGACGTACGGCCGCCGTACGCGATCATCGCGGGCGGCCGGCCCGCGCAGGCCGCCCCTCTCGAAGCCGCCGGGACCCGGACCTATCTGCATGTGCCCTCGCCCGGACTGCTGGAGCAGTTTCTCGCCGAGGGGGCGCGGCGGTTCGTCTTCGAAGGGCTCGAGTGCGGCGGGCACATCGGGCCGCGCGCCGCCTTCCCGCTCTGGGAGGAGCAGATCGAGCGGCTGCTGGCCTGCCCGAACGCAGCCGAGCTCGACCTGCTGTTCGCCGGGGGCATCCACGACGAACGGTCGGCCGCGATGGCGGTGGCCGCCGCCGGTCCGCTGGCCGAGCGCGGCGCCCGGATCGGCGTCCTCATGGGCACCGCCTATCTGTTCACCGAGGAGGCCGTGTCCGCCGGAGCCGTACTGCCCGGCTTCCAGCGCACAGCCATCGACTGCCGGGCCACGGCACTGCTGCACACCGCCCCCGGCCATGCCACACGCTGCGCCGTCACTGCGTACGCCGATGTCTTCACCGCCACCGCCGAACGGCTGAGGCAGGACGGCGCGAGCCCCAGCGAGGTGTGGGAGAAGCTGGAGAAGCTCAACCTCGGGCGGCTGCGGATCGCCAGCAAGGGCCTGCGTCACACCGCGGCGGGGCCCGCCCCGGTGGACGAGGAGGAACAGCGCGGCGAAGGCCTCTACATGCTCGGCCAGATCGCCACCGCGCGCACCGCCACCACCACGGTCGCCGCCCTGCACACCCAGGTCACCGAGGGCGCGACGCAGCTGCTCGCGAAGCGTCTGGAGGAATTGCGGGCCGAGGCACCCGAACCCCTGGCGGAGGAGGCTCCGCTCGACATCGCGGTCGTCGGCATGGCCTGCCGCTATCCCGGAGCCGACGACCTCGCCGGCTACTGGTCGAACATCGTCGCCGGTACCGACTCCGTCACCGAAGTGCCCGCCGACCGCTGGGACACTGCCGCCTACCACGACCCCGATCCGGCACGGGCGGGGGAGCGGACTCCGTCCCGTTGGGGCGGCTTCCTGCCGCCCGCCCCGTTCGACGCGCTCGCCCACGGCATCGCCCCGGCCTCCCTCGGCAGCATCGAACCGGTGCAGTTGCTCGCACTCGACATCGCCGCCCGCGCCCTCGCCGACGCCGGATACGCGGGGGAGCGGCACTTCGACCGCTCCCGCACCTCGGTCGTCTTCGGCGCCGAGGCCGGTACGGATCTCGCCGGGGCCTACGGCTTTCGCGCCCTGCACCCCGGCTATCTCGGCGAGCTGCCGCCCGAACTGGACGCCCAACTGCCGCGGCTGACCGAGGACTCCTTCCCCGGCGTCCTCGCGAACGTCATCGCCGGACGTGTCGCCAACCGACTCGATCTCGGGGGCGCCAACTGCACCATCGATGCCGCCTGTGCCTCCTCGCTCGCCGCCCTCGACCTGGCCTGCAAGCAACTGCGCGACCGGGACAGCGACATGGTGCTGTGCGGCGGCGCCGACGTGCACAACGGCATCAACGACTACCTGATGTTCGCCTCCGTACGAGCCCTGTCGCCCACCGGCCGGTGCCGCCCCTTCGACGCCTGTGCCGACGGCATCGCACTCGGCGAAGGCGTCGCCTGCCTGGTACTCAAGCGTCTGGCGGACGCCGAACGTGACGGCGACCGCATCTACGCCGTCGTGAAGGCCGTCGGCGCTTCCAGCGACGGCCGTTCCCTCGGCCTCACCGCACCCCGGCCCGAAGGGCAGCGCCGCGCACTGGAACGCGCCTACCGGCGCTCCGGGATCACGCCCGCCGAGATCGGTCTGGTGGAGGCGCACGGCACAGGCACCGTCGTGGGGGACAGCACCGAACTGGCCGTCCTCACCGAGGCCTTCGGGGGCTCGGACGCCGGTGGATGCTCGCTCGGCTCCGTCAAGTCGCAGCTCGGTCATACGAAATGCGCGGCAGGGCTGGCCGGGCTGATCAAGGCGGCACGGGCCGTGCACTGCGGCGTCCGGCCGCCGACTCTACATCTGACCAGCCCCAACCCCGACTGGCAGCCGGACACCAGCCCCTTCTGCTTCGACACGGAGGCCAGGCCGTGGGCCGAGCCCGTCGGCCGACGGCTCGCCGCCGTCAGCGCCTTCGGGTTCGGAGGCACCAACTACCACGCCGTCCTCGCCGGGTACGGGGATGCGGACGAGCCCGCGCACGGGCTGGACAACTGGCCCGCCGAGCTCTTCTGCTTCCGGGGCACGGACCGTCCCGCCGCTCTGCGGGCGATCGACCGCCTCGCCGCCCGGCTGGAACAGAACGACGCGGCGGGACGGCCCTGGCCGCTGCGCGACCTCGCAGGCGAGACGTCGGCCGGGGAGGGCGAGATCCAGGTCGCGGTCGTCGCGACAAGCCTTGACGACCTGGCGTCCAAGCTGGACCGGGCCCGGGAGTTCGCCACCGATGACGGCATCCATGTGCGCACCGACGCAGAGGAGTTGGGCCGGATCGCTTTCCTCTTCCCGGGGCAGGGCAGCCAGCGTCCCGGCATGCTCGGGGACCTGTTCATCGCCTTCCCGCGGCTGCGGACGATGCTGTACGCAGCGGACCCTCGCCGCGTGACGAGGATGTTCCCGCCCGCCGCCTTCACACCGGAGGAGCGGGCCGCCCAGCGCGCCGCCGTCACCGACACCCGGACCGCCCAGCCTGCCCTCGGCATCACCGGAGCGGCCGCCCACCTCCTGCTCACGTCGCTCGGCATACGTCCCGACTGCACGGCCGGGCACTCCTACGGCGAGCTGGTCGCCCTCTGGGCCGCCGGCGCCTACGACACCGACACCCTCCTGCGGCTGAGCGACCGCCGGGCGGAGGCGATACTCACCGCCGCCGGAGACGACCCCGGAGCGATGGCCGCGGTGCCCGCGCCCCCCGAGGCCCTGCCCGAACTGCCACCCGGCTGCGTTGTCGCCAACCACAACTCACCGTCCCAGTGCGTCATCTCAGGGCCCACGCATGCGGTCGATGCCGCGATCGGCGCGCTGCGTGACGCGGGGATCGCGGCCGAGCGCATCCCGGTCGCCTGTGCCTTTCACAGCGAAGTCGTCGCGGGCGCCGCCGACGCGCTGGCGGCGGAACTCGCCGCCTCGGCCGTGGCCCGGCCCGCGCTTCCGGTCTGGTCGAACACCACGGCGCGTCCCTATCCCGCCGAGCCGGTGGGCGTACGGGAGTTGCTGGCCCGACAGCTCGCCGAACCGGTGCGCTTCGCCGAGCAGATCGAGGCGATGTACGCCTCCGGGGTGCGGACCTTTGTGGAGGCGGGCCCGGGCCGGGTGCTGACCGGACTGGTCGGCCGGATCCTGGGCGACCGGCCGCACACCGCCGTCCCGCTCGACGTCCCGGCCGAACACGGCGTGACCCGCCTGGTGACCGCGCTGGCCGAACTCGCCGCGGCGGGCGTCTCCTTCGACCCGGAGCCGCTGTTCAAGGGGCGTGCCGCGGCGCTGCCCGCCGAGCCGCCCCGGCGTGCCGGATGGCTGGTGGACGGCCATCTCGTACGGACGGCTGACGGACAGCCCGTGGCGGGCGGACTGCGCCCGGCCCGGCGGGTGGCGGTCGCTCGTCCCGCGGTGGCCGCTGACCGGCGGGAGGACGCCGTACTGGAGTACTTGCGTGGTGCGCGGGAACTGGTTGCCGCGCAACGGGACGTGCTGCTGGGCTACTTGGGGGCCGACGGTGCGTCACCACGCACACCGTTGGTCGCGCCCGAGCCCGAAGCCCGAGAGGTCTTCGCGCCCCGGCCGGTCGCCGAGGGGACCGAGAGCCGCCCCCTCACGCGCGACGAGCTCCTGGATGCCGTGCTGGAGATCGTCCATCTGCGCACCGGCTACCCGAGGGAGATGCTCGACCCGGCCCTCGACCTGGAGGCCGATCTGTCGGTGGACTCCATCAAGCGGGTGGAGATCATCGGGGCGCTGGCGGACCGCATCGGGCTGCCGCGCGGTGCGGACGGTCCGGCGGAGTCGGCCGTCGAGGAACTCTCCCGGCTGAAGACCATCAGCGGCATCGTCGAGTGGATTGTGGCGCGCGACGCGACGGCGGAGCAGGAACCGGGCGCCGGGCCGGCCGCCGATCCCACGACCGAGCCGCCCACCCGCGAGGACGGGCTTCGTCCCGCGCTCCCCGCCCGGGAGGATCGGCCGCGCCCAACGCTCCCCGCCCGTCTCCTGGTCGAGGTCGCCCCCGTGGGGCCGCCCACCACCCGCGACCCGGCCGATGTGCTGCCCGGCCTGCGGTTCGCCGTCGTCGACGACGGTCTTGGGGTCGCCGTCGCCCTCGCCGCCGCACTGGAGTCCCACGGAGCCGAGGTGCGCACCCTCCACCCGGCCCGCCTGGCGGACGCCGCCGGGGCCGACGGCGTGGTGGACCTGAGCGCACTGCGCCCCGGCCCGGCGCCCGTGCTGCCGGAGAACTTCGGCGCGCTGCGCGCGATCCTGACGGCGGGCACCGGCCGGCTGCTGCTCGTCACCGGCCGCGGCGGAGCGTTCGGCCGTACCGCGTCGTCAGAGGCATCGCCGGGTACGGCCGACCCGATCCCCGGGGCAGGTCTCACCGGCTTCGCCCGTGCCGCGGCGATCGAACACCCCGCCACAGCGGTGCGTGCCGTGGACGTCGACCCCAAGGACCGCCCCGAGCGGATCGCCGCCCATCTGGTCGCCGAACTGTGCGCCGCTGACGAGCCCGTGGCCATTGGGTACACCAACGGCACGCGCAACAGCCTGCGCACCGTCGCCGCGCCCCTCGCCCTCGGTGAAGCGCCACCCCCGCTCCCGATCGGGCGCGACGCGGTGGTGCTGCTGACCGGCGGCGCCCGCGGCATCACCGCCCGTACGGCCATCGCCCTCGCCGAAGCCACCGGCTGCCACATCGAACTCATCGGCCGCACGCCACCGCCCGACGACGCCGAGGACCCGGCCGTCGCCCATGCCCATGACCGGGTCGCCCTGCGCGCGGCCCTCGTCCGGCAAGGTCTGCGCACCCCGGCGGAGATCGAGACGGCCGCGACCCGCATCCTCGCCGCCCGCGAGATCCGCAGCACGCTGGCCGCCCTCACTGGCACGGCCGCTTCCGTGCGCTATCACGCGGCGGACGTCACCGACCTCGATGCCGTACGCGCTGTCGTCCATGACGTACGCATGCGTCACGGCCGACTCGACGGCATCGTGCACGGCGCCGGAACCATCGAGGACAAGCTGCTGCGGGAGAAGGACCCGGCGTCCTTCGCCCGGGTCTTCACCACCAAGGTCGACGGCGCACGCCATCTCGCGGAGGCCGCCGCCGACCACGGTGACGGTCCCGCCCCCGGCTTCCTCTGCCTCTTCGGCAGCGTCGCCGGTGTCTTCGGCAACCGCGGACAGGCCGACTACGCGGCCGCCAACGAGGCCCTGGACACTCTCGCCACGACGCCCGCCTGGTCGCGACGCTTCCCGGGCCGGGTCCTCGCCGTCGACTGGGGCCCATGGGCGGCCGAGGCAGGTGGCATGGTCACGCCCGAGCTGGAGCGGATGTACGCGAGCCGCGGCATCCCGCTCCTCGAACCGGCCGCGGGCACCTCCGCGTTCCTCGCCGAACTGGCGCACGGCACCACCGGCCAGGTCGTCCTCCTCGCCGAAGAGAGCCGGGCCTCGGCCCAGGCCCACCATGGCTGACCCCGGCCCCCGTCCGACCGACGCCGCCATCATCGGCATGGGCGCCGTCTTCCCCGGGGCCGCCGATCTGACCGCGTACCGTCGCAACCTCGTCGCGGGCACGGACGCCATCGGCGATGTGCCGCCCGGCCGCTGGGACCCCCAGGTCTACTACGACGCGAACGGCACCGAAGGACCTGCCCGCAGCGACCACTTCTACTGCCGGCGCGGCGGCTTCATCGACGACCTCGCCGCCTTCGACCCGACCTGCTTCGGCATCATGCCCGCCGCCGTGGCCGGTGCCGAGCCCGACCAACTGCTCGCCCTGCGCGTCATCGCCGAGGCCGTGGCCGATGCCGGGGGCGAGGAGCGGCTGCCCGCCGACCGCTCCCGGATCGGCGTCATCCTCGGCCGCGGCGGGTTCATGGGCGTCGCCACCGCCCGCCTCGACCAGCGCGTGCGCACCGCCCACCAGTTGTCCGCGACCTTGCGCGAACTCGCCCCCGAACTGGGCGAGGAGCGCATCAGCCAGGTGCGTGAAGCCTTCCAGGCAGGGCTGGGCCCCGAACGGCCGGAGGCGTCCATCGGCCTCGTACCCAGTTTCACCGCGGCGCGGGCCGCCAACCGCCTCGACTTCCAGGGCCCCGCCTACACCCTCGACGCCGCCTGTGCCTCCTCGCTGCTCGCCGTCGAGCAGGCGGCCGGCCTGCTGGCCTCCGGCAGCTGCGACCTGATGGTCGCCGGAGCCGTGCACCACTGCCATATCGCCACGCTGTGGAGCGTCTTCACCCAGCTGCGGGCGTTGAGCCCGAGCCAGCAGATCCGCCCTTTCGACCGCCGCGCCGACGGCACGCTGCTGTCCGAGGGCACGGGCGTCGTCCTGCTCAAGCGCCTGGCGGACGCCGAGCGTGACGGCGATCGCGTCTATGCCGTCGTACGCGGCGTGGGCGTGGCGGGCGACGGCCGCGCCGCGAGCCTGATGAGCCCCCTGGTCGACGGCCAGGTTCGTGCCCTGCACCGGGCCTGGACGCAGGCCGGGCTCGATCCGGCCGCTCCCGGCGCGCTCGGCCTGCTGGAGGCGCACGGCACCGGTACGCCGGTCGGCGACGAGGCCGAACTTGCCACCCTGGCCCGCGTATTCGGTCCGCGCACGGCAGGCGCGGAACCCGTCGCGATGGGGTCCGTGAAGTCGATGCTCGGCCACACCATGCAGGCTTCCGGGATGGCCGGGCTGATCAAGGCCGTACTCGCAGTGCACGACGGAACGCTGCCCCCGACCCTCCATCTCGAAGCACCGCACGAGGGCTTCGCCGCGACGCGGATGCGACCGGTGACTCAGTCGGAACCCTGGGAGCGCGGGGGCGCGCCGCGTCGGGCCGGCGTGAACGCCTTCGGCTTCGGCGGGATCAACGCGCATGTGGTGGTGGAGGAGGCGCCGGGTGCTGGCACGTTCGTCCCGCCGGGCAGGCGCGGGTCGGGCCGACCCGCTGCGATCGACGAACCTCCTGTGACCCTGCTTGCCGCTGCCACATCGGGCGAACTCGGCCGCCGCCTGGTCGAGGAGTTGGCGGACTCGGGAGAGTCCACGCCACCACTGCCGTCAGAGGGGCCCTGCCGCCTCGCCGTTCTCGGTCTCACCCCGAAGCGGCGGGCTCTGGCCATGGCGGTCGTCGCCCGGGGAAGGCCGTGGCGCGGTCGTGGCGGTGTGTGGTTCACGCCGAGCCCGCTGCTCGCGGACGATGCACGACTGGCGTTCGTCTTTCCGGGCCTGGAGCCGGACTTCACGCCGTACGTCGATGATGTCGCCGACCGCTTCGGTCTGCCCCGGCCCGTGCCGGCCGGCGGCGCCACCCTCGTGGAGCGGGCGGTGGACGCCATCGCCGTCGGCCGCTTCTTCGCCCGCGTACTGCCCGAACTGGGCATACACGCCGATGTGCTGGCCGGACACAGCCTGGGGGAGTGGACCGCGATGGTGGTCGCCGGGATGTATCCCCAGCAGGCCGTCGACACTTTCCTCGACTCGCTGCGGCCGGGCGATCTCGACGTTCCCGATCTCGTGTACGCGGCACTCGGCTGCGGGGCGCAGCAGGCCCGGGCCGCCCTGCACGGGCTGGACCGCGTCGCCGTCAGCCACGACAACTGCCCCCATCAGTCGGTGCTGTGCGGGGAACCGCGTCCCGTGACCGAGGCGCTGGCCCGCCTTGCCGAACAGGGCGTACTCACCCAGGAGCTGCCTTTCCGGTCCGGCTTCCACACGCCCATGTGGGCGCCCTACCTCGATCAGGTCCGCGCCGCGTTCGCCAGACTCCCGCTCCGGCCGCCGACCGTGCCGGTCTGGTCGGCGACCACGGTCGCCGCGTACCCCGGCGGCGAGCAGGACGTCCGAGAGGTGGTGCTGCGCCATCTGCTGGAACCGGTGCGCTTCCGGGAGTTGACGGCACGGCTGTACGCGGAGGGGGTACGGGCCTTCATACAGATGGGCCCGGGCAGCCTGCCCGGTTTTGTGTCGGACACCCTGCACGGCCGGGACCACCTGGCCGTCTCCGCGGGCGCGGGGCGGGGCGGCAGCGGTCTTGACCAGCTGCGCCGGCTGGCCGCGGCCCTGTGGACCGAAGGGCTGAACCCGCGCTGGGACCGGCTGGCGGAGGACGAGTACGCGGCGGTCACCTCGCCTGCGCCTGTCGCGGCCCCCGCGCCCGCGGCCCTCGAACGCACGGCCCCCGAGCCCGCCCTCGTACGGCTCGACCTCGGCTCTCCGCTCATCAGCCTGGGAGCCGCCGCGCCCCCGCTCCGTCTCGCCCACCCGCCCCACTCGCCCCGGGCGTCCACCCCTGGTCAAGCGGGACTCCTGTCGGCCCTCGACGCCGTACTCGACGAAACGCACGACGCCGCACGCGCCGTCGCCGATGCCTGGCGCGCGAATCCCGCACCGCAGCCGCCTGCGTCAGCTGCCCGCCGCACCCGGCGACGGCTCTCCCTTCAGACCATGCCCTACGTCCGTGACCACTGCGTCTATCTCCAGCCCGACAGCTGGCCCGAAGCCTCGGACCGCTTCCCCGTCGTCCCCATGACCACCCTTCTCGAACTCGCCGCGGACGCCGCACGCCAGGCCGCTCCCGGGCGGGTCGTGACCGGCTTCGACGACGTGCGGGCCCTGCGCTGGCTGCCCGTCGCGCCTCCCGTCGACGCGGAGTTCCATGTGACTTGCGACCCCGCGGGCGACCGGGTACGCGTGGAGATCGGCGACTGCGCGATGGTCACCGTCACTCTCGCGGACCGTCATGCGGCCCCTCCCGCCTCCGACCGTTCGGCGCTGACCCGTGAAGGGCCGCCTCCCGTCAGCGCCGAGGCCCTCTACCGCGACCGGTGGATGTTCCACGGCCCCGCGTTCGCCGGAGTCCACGCGGTGACCGCCGTCGCCGACGACGGCGTGCGCGGGGTGCTGCGTGCCCTGCCCGCGCCGGGCGCGCTGCTGGACGCCGCCGGTCAACTCCTCGGCCACTGGATGCAGTTGCGGCTACCCGCCGACCGACTTGTCTTCCCCGCCTCGTTGGAACGGGTCAGCCTGTACGGGCCCGCCCCGCGCGAGGGAGCCCTGCTCCGGGCCACCGCCCGCATCCGCGCCGTACGCCCCGGCTCCGTGGTGGGCGATGTGGAACTCGCCGCCGACGACGGCACGGTGTGGGCCCGCCTGGAGGGCTGGACGTACCGGCGTTTCGCCGCCGACGAGCGGGTGTGGCCGATGAAGTTCACCCCGGAGATCTGCGGTATCGGCGAGCCGCAGCCCGGCGGCTGGTGCCTCGCCAGGCGCCGCTGGACCGACCCCGCATCGCAGGAGCTGGTGATGCGGCGCTATCTGGGTGCCGCCGAGCGCGCGGTGTACGAGAAGCGACCGCCGCGGGCTCGCACGGCCTGGCTGCTGGGGCGGATCGCCGCCAAGGACGCCGTACGCCACCTCTTGTGGGACGGCGGTGCGGGACCCCTGTTCCCCGCGGAGGTCCCGGTCGGCAACGACGATGCGGGCCGCCCCCGCGCCGAGGGCCCGCGCGCCGCCGGGCTGCGGCTCTCCCTCGCACACAAGGACCGGCTGGCCGTGGCGTACGCACACCCACGTCACGCCGTCGGCATCGACATCGAGACCGTCACCGAGGACCCGGAGGCGCTGAGCCGCATCGCCCTGACCGCCGACGAGCGCCGGCTCGCCGAACAACTCGCCGCGCGCGAAGAGTTCGACCTCGCGCAGGCGCTCACCGCCCTCTGGTCCGCCAAGGAAGCCGCCGCCAAGGCCGAGGGCACCGGCCTGGGGGGACGACTGCGGCAGTGGACCGTCAGCGACACCGGACCCACAGGGCTGCGGGTGATCTCTCCCCAGGGCCGCAGCCACACCGTACGGATCAGCACGGTCGACGATCCGCCCGGCCCGGACAACCGTCCCACCACCCATGTTGTCGCCTGGACCGAACCCCCCATCCCCACCCCCACGGAGGCCAGCCATGGCATCTGATGCCACCGCCGAACAGATACTCGCCGAGATCACCGGCATGCTCGTCGAGACCGTCGGCGACGAGTTCCTCCTCGCGGACGAGGTCACCCTGGCGACCACCTTCAACGAGGACCTGGCGCTGGAGAGCATCGAGTTCGTCGCGCTCGCCGAGCTGCTCCAGAAGCGCTACGGGTCAGCGGTGGACCTGATCGCCCTCCTGGCCGAGAAGGACATGGAGGAGATCCTCGCCATGACGGTCGGCGACCTCGTGGCGCATATCGCCGCCGCACCCGCTTCGGCCCCGGCCGTCTGAGCCCGCCATGGCCGAGATCATTGCCAACTCCCTCCGCTTCCATGTCCAGCGGCTGCCTGCCGCCGATGCGGGATCGGGCGCGACGGCCGTCTTCCTCCACGGTCTGGTCGTCGACAACCTCTCCAGCTTCTACGCCACGCTCGCCGTCCCCGCCGCCCGGGCCGGACACGACATCGTCCTGTACGACCTGCGCGGCCACGGTCGCAGCGAGCGCCCGCCCACCGGCTACGACACCCGCACCTCGGTGGCGGACCTGACGGCCCTGCTCACCGCAATGGACCTCGACGAACGCCCCGTACACCTCATCGGCAACAGTTACGGCGGCACACTCGCCCTGCACACCGCGCTCGCTCGCCCCGACCTCGTCGCCGGGCTCGTCCTGATCGAACCCCCGCTGAACGGGCCCTGGATCGAGAACATGCTCGACACGCTCTCCGTCGCCGCCCTCGGTCTCGAAGGCAGCCAGGTGCCGAGAGAACTCGCCTCGCTCGGCGCGCGCAAGGCCGCACGGCTGACCGCCACGGCCGACGAACTCCTCAACCGAACCAGCCTGATCGACGACATCGCGGCGGCACGGACGTTCACGGCCGAGGACTTCGCCCGGGTGAGCTGTCCGGTGCTGGCAGTCTGCGGGGAGCACTCCGAACTCGTCCCCGGCGTCCGGGAACTGGCCCGCCACGCGCCCCGGTGCACCGTCCGCATCCTGCCGGGTCTCGGCCACGACGTCCTGCAGGGCGGCACCGGCGAGCTCCGCCGGGCGGTCCTCGACCGGCTGGCCGAGGCCGCGCTGCGGCAGCCCGAGGCGGTGACGGTATGAGGGTGCTGTTCGTCGTCCCGCCGCTCGCCGGGCACGTCAACCCCACGGTCGCCGTCGCCGCCGAACTCACCGCGCGTGGACACCAGGTCGCCTGGACCGGCCCCGCCGAGGTCCTGCCTTCTCTGCTGCCCGCACGCGCCACCCTCCTCCCGGCCGGCGACCGCACCGGACCCGGGGGCTACGGCACACTGCACGGCCGCTGGCGAGATCTGCGTGGCGTCGCCGCCCTGCGCTTTCTGTGGGAGGAGGCGCTCATCCCGCTCGCCCACGCAATGCTGCCCGGAGTCGCGGCGGCGGTCGATGCGTACGCACCCGATGTGCTCGTCGCCGACCAACAGGCCCTCGCCGGGGCCGTGATCGCCCGGCGGCGCGGACTGCCGTGGGTGACCTCCGCGACGACCACGGCCGAATTCACCCGGCCCTTCGCCGGTTTCCCCAAGGTGGGGGAGTGGGTGACGGACCGGATCGCCGGATTCCTGACCGAGGCCGGCGCGCCCGCGGACTGGGACCCGCGCTTCTCGGACCGCCTGGTCGTGGTGTTCTCCACCCCCGAACTCCTCGGCGCGGACGAGGCCGGTCCCGATCACCACGCCTTCGTCGGACCCGCGCTGGGCTCCCGCCCGGCAGACGCCTCGTCCTTCCCCTGGCGGCGGCTGGATCCCGTACGACGCCGGGTGCTGGTCTCGCTCGGCACCCTCAACCGCGAGGCGGGCGGCCGTTTCTACACCGCCGTCCTGCGGGCCGCGGAGCGCCTGGCCGACCAGGTCCAGCTGATCGTGGCCGCACCCGCGGACGTGGTCGGCGAGGTGCGCGCGGACCATGTCCTGCTTCAGGAGTACGTCCCCCAACTCCCGCTGCTGGCACACCTCGACGCCGTGGTCTGCCACGGCGGGCACAACACCGTCTGCGAGGCACTCGCGCACGGTCTGCCCCTGGTCGTCGCGCCGGTCCGCGACGACCAGCCGATCGTCGCGCAGCAAGTGGAGGCGGCCGGGGCAGGCATCCGAGTGCGCTTCGGCCGCCCCCGCGCGGACGACATCCACGCCGCTCTGAGCGGCGTTCTCGACGGCCCGGACCACCGCCGGGCCGCTCGCCGTATCCAGGCATCCTTCGCGGCGGCCGGCGGTGCCGCGGCCGCGGCCGACAGGTTGGAGAAGCTGCTATGACACAGTCCCGTAAGCGCCGCGTACCGTGGGCCGCGCTCGCCGCCCTGGCGGGCCTCACCGCGGGCACGGTGCGCGCCCGCCGCCGACTGGCCGCCGTACCCGTGCTGGATCCGGCAGCCCCCGCGGACGGGGTGTCCCTGGACGGCTGGCAGCTGATCACCGGACAGGGCGTCGAGGTCGACAAGGCCACCCTGACCGCCGCCGTCGCCCACGCGGAACGCACCGGCCTGCAACTCCTCGACCTGCTCCCGGGCCGCATCGATACGGAACGCGCGCTGGGCCTGCTGCGTGATCTCGAACTCAAGGACTCCCGCTTTGCCCGCACGGGCAAGGTGCGCGGCGCAGGACTCGCCGTACTCGTCGCGGACGGCGTCCGGGACAGGTCGGGAACCGAGGCAGGGACCGGCCTCGACACCGCGGAACTGCACACCCTGCTCTGCCGTTTGAAGGAGTACGCCACCGCCGCGACCGGCACCGCCATCGCCCCCGGACTGACCGCCCATGCCCCCGACCTCGCCGGTCGCGTCGCGGAGCTGCGCGCCCAGGGACTGCCCCCGCGTCTGGTGGCCGCCGCTCAACTGGCCGGCCTGGTCCTGCTCGTCCGTGCGGCCGTCAAGCACCGCCGCTGGGGCGCCGCCGCGCTCGCCCTCTACTGGCTGCAGCCCACCCTGGTCCTCGGCGGCCCGCGCAGCCCGCTGCGCCCGGCGGACCTGCCGCGCGCCACCGCCGCGCGCCCACTGCGCTCCTTCGGCGCCGCCCTGGGCACCGCGGCGAGCCACGATCCGAGCTCGGCAGAAACGCTGTCCGCGCTGGCAGCGCTGCGGCCCGCCTACACCGCCGACCTCAAGGAGGGCACCGAGCGCTTCCTCGAACCGCGCCGCCCCGACTGCCCCTGGTGCGGCTCGGCCGAACTCACCGTACGCGTACACATGCCTGATCTGTTCCAGGGCAAGCCCGGCCACTTCACTCTCGAACAGTGCGGTGGCTGCGGGCATGTCTTCCAGAACCCCCGCCTCTCCCTCGACGGCCTCGACTTCTACTACCGCGACTTCTACGACGGGCTCGGTGTCGGCGGCGCCGCCCATGTGTTCGGCACGATGGGCGCCTCGTACCGTGGCCGCGCGGCCATGCTGAAACCGTTCGGCACACCTGCCGCCTGGCTCGATGTGGGAACCGGCCACGGCCACTTCTGCGACAGCGCGCGCGACATCTGGCCCGGGACCCGCTTCGACGGACTGGACATGTCGGACGCCGTGCACGAGGCCGAGGCCCGCGGCTGGATCGGCACCGCTCACCGCGGCCAGTTCCCCGAGCTCGCCCCCGGACTCGTCAGCCGCTACGACACCGTCAGCATGTACCACTACCTGGAACACACCCGGGACCCGCTCGCCGAACTCGATGCGGCCGCCCAGGTGCTGCCGCCCGGCGGGCATCTGCTCATCGAGCTGCCCGACCCCGAGTCACGGCTCTCCCGGCTCCTCGGCCCGTACTGGCTGCCCTGGTTCCAGCCCCAGCACCAGCACCTCATCCCGATCGCCAACCTCCGGCAGGCGCTCGCCGACCGCGGGTTCACGGTCCTGGCCGAGGAGCACGGCCCGGCCCATCAGGCGTGCGACTTCGTCGGCGCCGTGCTGCTCACCGCGAACCGGCTCGCCCCCAACCCGTACGCCCCCTGGGGAGCGGGCAATGCCACCGTGCCGCGGCGGGCCTTCCGCGCAGCCGTGCAGAGCGTGGCGCTGCCCTGCTACGCCGTCGCCGCGGCCCTGGACAGGATGCGCGCGGCAGTGGCCCATGCCACCGACGGGGGCAACGCCTACCGACTGATCGCCCGCAGGACGCAGGCGGCCCCCGGGCCGCGGTGACGGGCATGCTGGACATCGCCCGCCGCCACACGGCCGACCCGCTCTTCCGGCTGGTCGCCTACGCCCTCGAATCGGCACACGATCGGCCGCCGGCCACGGTGTGGAGCGCTCCGCACGCCTTCCACCTCGGCTCGCCGCATCTCGTCGCCGCCGCAGGCTGGCCCGTGGCCGCCGCCGCGGCACCGCGGGAAGACGGCATCGTACGGCTGAGTTCGCTCGCCCACCCGGCACACAGCTGCGAACTCCCGCTCGGCGGCCCGCCGTCGCCCCACCCCGACTGGGCAGCCCGCACCTACGCCCTCCTGCGGACCATGGCCCGCCACGGATACGGCCGCGGCGGTATCGACCTGCACATCCACTCCACGCTGAGCGCCGCGACCGGGCTGTCGAGCGCCGAACCGCTGGAGTGCGCGGTGGCGCTCGCGGTCGCCGACCTGCACGCCGGACGCAGCCGACCGCGCCCGCCGCGCGGCAGGCTCGCCGCCCTCGCGCGGGCCGCCGCGCCCGGCGGCAATGAGGCGCTGCGCGAGGCCGTGCTGTTCGCCCGCCCCGACCGGGCACTGCTGCTCGGCGAGCACGGCCGGCGCCGCGTCCGCTTCGACCCGGCCGAGTACGGGGCCCGGCTGATGCTGCTGGTGACCCGCGGGGAAAGCCCGGACCCGGGCGACATCCGGCGCGCTGTGGCGAGCGCCCGGCGGGCGGGCGCGACGGCCGCCTGGTGGCCCGGGCTACGGCCGGAGCGCAGCGCCCTGGTGCTGCTCCCGCAGGACCGGGTGAGTGACATCCGTACCAGCGTTGCCGAGGAGTTCCGCACCGGCGGCCACCGCGTGCCGCGCTTCGTGAACATCAGCGTGGCGGGCGCGGCCCGCCGCGAGGAGTGAGAATGAAGAAGGAGGGAGACACCGAGTGAATCGGACACAGATCCGAAATCCCGACACCGGCGGCGGCAGGAGCCTTCGGAAGTGGCGTGTGACGGCCGCAGGGATCTTCGGCATCCTCTGTCTCGTCGCCACCTACGGTGCCGCCGACTCCCGCGCCGCAGAGCCGCGGGCGAGTGCCGCCGCACTGCCCAGCTACGACCACGTGGTCGTCGTCGTCTTCGAGAACAAGCAGTACGGCGAGATCATCGGCAGCGCCAATGCGCCCTACATCAACCAGCTCGCCAACGCCGGAGCAAGTCTCACCGGCATGAAGGCGCTGACGCACCCCAGCCAGCCGAACTACTTCAACCTCTTCTCCGGTACCACTCAGGGGATCACCTCAGACGGCTGCTACACCCCCCAGTCGATGAGCGCCCCCAACCTCGGTCAGGAACTGATCGCAGCGGGCAAGACCTTCGCCACCTACAACGAAGACCTTCCGAGCGAAGGATCCACCGCCTGCACCAACGGCCAGTACGCGCAGAAGCACAACCCCTGGTTCGCCTTCAAGAACGTGCCCCTCAACACCGGCAAGACCTGGGCGCAGTTCCCGAAGAGCGATTTCACCCAGCTGCCCAATCTGTCGTTCGTCGTTCCGAACCAGTGCAACGACATGCATTCGTGTGCGGTCGGCACCGGCGACTCCTGGCTCAAGAACAATCTCGGCGCTTACGCCGATTGGGCAAAGGCCAACAACAGCCTGCTGGTGCTCACATGGGACGAGGACAACTACCTCGGCTCCAACCAGATCGCCACGGTCTTCTCCGGGGCCAAGGTCAAGCAGGGCAAGTACGGCGGCGCGTACAACCACTACAACCTGCTGCGCACCTTCGAGGACCTCTTCGGCACGGCCCACGCAGGCAACGCGGCAAGCGCCACACCCGTCACCGAGGTGTTCGGTGACGGGACTCCGCCGGGCGGTGCCCTGAGTGTGGCCAACCCCGGTGCGCAGACGTGCAGGTTCAACCAGAGCTGCAGCATCCAGGTCACCGCCTCGGGTGGCACGGCTCCGCTCCGGTTAGCCGCTTCCGGGCTGCCGTTCGGCCTCTCCATCGACCCCACGACCGGCAGGATCACCGGAAAGCCCTGGCAGGTCGGCACCCTCCAGGTCACCGCCACAGCGACGGACTCCACCGGAGCCTCGGCCAGCACCACGTTCCCCCTCACGGTCAACTGGTTCTGACCTCGGCCGGAAGGGGAGACGCTGTGTATCTGTCGGCCAGCCGGGCCGCCGACACCACGGCGGGCGTACGCACCCGCCCGCCGCGCGGCACCAGGGTCCGCCGTGCGGTCGCAGGAAATGTCATCGCCCTGGGTGCCGTCAGCCTCCTCACGGACGTCTCCGCCGAGATGGTCACCGCCGTACTGCCGCTCTATCTCGTTGTCGGCCTCGGCATGTCCCCGCTCGCCTTCGGCGCACTCGACGGCCTCTATCAGGGCGCGACCGTCCTGTCCCGGCTGGCCGGCGGTCATCTCGCCGACCGTGCCCAGCGCCGCAAACTCGTCGCCGGTACCGGCTATGCCATATCCGCCGGCTGCAAACTCGCCCTGCTCGCCGTTACGACACCCTGGGGGATCGGTGCCGTCCTCGCCGCGGACCGCAGCGGTAAAGGGCTGCGCACCGCCTCGCGGGACGCGCTCATCTCCCTGTCCTGCCCGCCCGAGGAACAGGGCCGAGCCTTCGGGGTCCACCGGGCGATGGACACCGCGGGGGCGCTGTTGGGCCCGCTCGCCGCCTTCGCGGTGCTGTGGGCCGCACGTGACGGCTACGACGCCGTGTTCGTGGTCAGCTTCTGCTTCGCCGCACTCGGCGTACTGCTGCTCGTTCTCTTCGTACGGGACACCTCGGCGGAAAAGGCCGAGCGGGCGGCGTCGAGTCGAACTCGCCTCAACCGCACTGCACTTCGGGCTCTCGCCCGCACCCGTGGCCTGCCGCGGCTCTGCCTGATCGCCGCGCTGCTCGGCGCGGTCACCGTGAGCGACTCGTTCCTCTATCTGCTGCTTCAGCGCCGTCTGGACCTGCCCACCCCGTATTTCCCGCTGCTGCCCGTCGGCGCGGCCACCGGATTCCTGCTGCTGGCGGTGCCGCTGGGACGGCTGGCCGACCGGATCGGCCGCCCGGGGGTCTTCCTCGCGGGGCACGGGGCGCTGCTCATCGCCTATCTGCTGCTCATTGCGCCCTGGGGTGGCGGTCTGGTGGCAGCCGGGTGCGTACTCATCCTGCTCGGCACGTTCTATGCGGCCACCGACGGCGTGCTGATGGCCGCGACGGGTCCGCTGCTGCCCCCGCAGCTGACGGCGAGCGGCCTTGCACTGGTGCAGTCGTCACAAGCCCTCGCCCGCTTCGGCGGCTCACTCCTCTTCGGCGCGGGCTGGATGTACCTCGGGCCCGAAGGCGCTCTGACCGTGGCCGCTGCAGCTCTGGCGCTCGCGCTGATCGCAGTCGCCGCCTTCCAGCGACGGAGTCGCGCATGAAGACCCGCTCCAAACTGCTCGTCCTCGTCGTCGCCGCCGCGCTCCTGGCCGCGGTCGCCACCGTCGCCACTCTGCGTGCCGCCGACCGTGCCGCGGAACGCGACCGCGCCCGTCCCGGCGAACCGGTAGCCCACGCCGGTGCGGTGACCTTGCGTCAGCAGGGCAGGCTGCTCTTCCGCAACCTTGCCTGGGGTCCGCAACGCGATCGCGTGTCGTCCGTCCCGTTGAGCACTCCGGCCGGGCCCCGTCTCTCCGCGCCCCGCGACTGCCTGCGCTTCCACGCGGCGGCCGGCACCGGCATCTGCCTGCGGGCCACGGGCGGAGTGGTCCCCGGTCACGAAGCGGTCCTCCTGGACGCGAAGCTGCGAGCCGTCCGGAGCTTCCGGGTGCCCGGAATTCCCACGCGCGCCCGGGTATCGCCGAGCGGACGACTCGCTGCGTGGACGGTCTTCGTCAGCGGAGATTCGTACGCGGGCGGCGCGTTCTCCACCCGTACCGCCATCTACGACACGCGCACCAATACCCTCCATCCCGACCTCGAGAGGTTCACCGTCCTCATGGACGGCCGCCGCCACCAGGCCGCCGACGCCAACTTCTGGGGCGTCACCTTCGCCGCGGACGACAACCGCTTCTACGCGACTCTCGCCACCGGTGGTCATACGTACCTCGTCGAAGGCGACCTCGCTCGGCGCACGCTGCGCACCCTGCACGAAAACGTCGAGTGCCCCTCCCTCTCCCCGGACGGCGCCCGTATCGCCTTCAAGAAGCGCGTCCCGGGCGCTCCCACCGACGCGCCTTGGCGGCTGTACGTCCTGGACCTGCGCACCGGCCGGGAGACTGCGCTCGCCGAGCAGAGAAGCGTCGACGACCAGGCACTGTGGCTGGACGGCCGTACGCTCCTCTACGCGCTGCCCGGCGACTTCGGTGCCGACCTCTGGTCGGTCCGGGCCGACGGGAGCGGCACGCCGGGGATGTTGGTGAGATCGGGTGTCTCTCCGGCTGTGATCGGCTGAGCTCTCATCTGGCCGCCATGGCGACGTCCTGCCGGTTCTTTCAGGTGATCGTGGCCTGTCACCGGGGTGCTTCGGGATGGGGCTGGCCACCATGGCGACATGATCAACAAGAGTCACGGCCTCGTGCGGAGTCGTCGGTCGGTGCTGCTTGCCCTCGCGCTGACGACGCTCGCCGTATCGCCGGCCGCCGCCGGTGCGGACGCCGGTGCGGACGCCGGTGCGGTCCGGGCACCGGCCGCCGAGCACCGCGTAGCGGCCTACCTGGAAAGCATCCATGACCAGCCGGAGGAACTCGCCTCGTTCTTCCGTCGACTGCCCAAGGGCGGCGACCTGCACAGCCATCTCTCCGGCGCCGCATCGACCGAACTGCTGATGGACCTGGCCGTCGAGGACGGTCTCTGCATCGAGAACGACACGCAGCGGGCTCTCCCGCCGCCGTGCCCGGCGGGCAGCAGGCCCGCCGCCGAGTTGAACACCGACGCCGGCTTCCGGCAGCAGGTGCTGCGTGCCTGGTCGATGCAGGACTTCACACCCGGCGCCGAGTCCGGGCACGATCACTTCTTCGCCACGTTCGGCAAGTTCGGCGAGGCGACCTGGCGACATCCCGGGAGAGTGATGGCCGACGTCTCGAACACGGTGGCCAGGCAGAACCAGTTCTACCAAGAGCTGATGATCACGCCGAACAGTCAGGGTGCCAAGGCACTCGCCGACCGGGTCGGCTACGACGCGAATCTGCCCCAGCTGCACCGCAAGCTGCTCGCCGACGGCGCGATGGACCAGGTCGTGCGGCAGGCCCAGACGGAAGCCGACCGGGGACTTGCGGAGTTCCGCGCCGTCGCCCACTGCGACAGCGCACATCCGGACCCGGGCTGTGCGGTGCCCTTCCTGTTCATCTCGCAGGTGTCGCGGAACTCAACCCCCGAGCGGGTGTTCACCCAGATGGTGCTGGCCATGGAACTGGCCGAACGTGACCCGCGGTTCGCCGCGGTGAACCTGGTCCAGCCCGAGGACGGGGTCGAATCCCTGCGGGACTACAGCCTGCACATGCGGATGCTCAACTATCTGCACGGCGTCCACCCCCGGGCGCACATCACCCTGCACGCGGGCGAACTGGCCCCCGGCCTGGTCAAGCCCGAGGACCTGGCCTTCCACATCCGGGAGGCCGTGAACATCGCAGGAGCCGAGCGCATCGGGCACGGCGTCGACATCCGGCACGAGGACAGGAGGGACGAACTCCTGGCAACCATGGCCGCGCGCCATGTCGCCGTCGAGGTCCCACTCAGCAGCAACGACCAGATCCTCGGGGTGTCGGGCCCCGAACATCCCTTCCCGCTCTACCGGCAGCGTGGCGTCCCCGTCGTGCTCGCCACGGATGACGCGGGGGTCTCCCGGATCACCATCAGCGACGAATACTTGCGCGCGGCCCAGACCTACGACCTGTCCTACCGCGACCTGAAGGAGCTGGCCCGCGCCTCACTCGAGTACGCCTTCCTGCCGGGCCGCAGCCTGTGGGACGCACCCGGTCGCTACCGCCGGGTGCGCGAGTGCCGCGCCGAACGACCGGGGGAGCGCGAACCGGGCCCCGGATGTGCCCGATTCCTCGCGGCCAGCCCGAAGGCGAGCGTGGAATGGCGTCAGGAGGTGGCGTTCACGGCCTTCGAACACCGGGTTCTCGCGTCCCGGACCTAAGGCCCTGTCCGGCCGATCTTGCCGGGCTCGCGTGCCCTGGCACGCACATCTGCTGCGTTGTCGTCAGTCGCCGACGCTCCGCGTGGGCTCTCCCCCTGCCTTCGGCGGGGGGACCCCCATCCTCCGCCGTGCATCTGCACGCACCAGACCCTCCCCCTACGCCCTGGGGGCGTGGGGGGACCCTCACTCACTGATCCGGCCTGATCAACCGGACAGGACCTGAGCCCTGTCCGGCCGGATCGCCGGCCGGACAGTGAGCCCGCCAGAGGGTCCACTGGTCTTGCACAGCTTCGTCGTCCATACTGCCCGCCGTGGACCAGCGCATAGATCCAGATATTCAGCTCGAGGGCACCGTTGGGACGGACCCGGCGTACATTCCCGGCCTCAGCCTCCCCCGCCCTGCCGGAACGGAGGAGGCAGACCCGGAGCAGGACCAGGAGGGATTGCCCGACGAGGCCGTCCCGCTAGACGCCGAGGCGCACGACTCCGAGCCGGACGACTCCCAGCCGCAGGGCGGCGCCGAAGATGCGGCTGCCGTCGGTGAGGAAGCCTCCGCCACAAAGGCGGAGGTGGAAGTAGGCGGTCCCGTCTTCGAGGTCAGCGACCGGCGCGGCTCGATCACCGCGGACCGCGACGGCGTCCGGTTCCGGCTGGACGATCAGGAAGCCGAGTTCCGGTGGGACGAGATCGGGGCGGTCGAGGTCAAGTCGCCGCGATTCGGGCGCCGGTTCACCGTCACGGTCCACCTCCCGACCCGCCGCTGGTTCGACGCCGAGGTCGAGGCCTCGGCCAGGAACCTGATCGACGAGTGGACGGCAGAGCTCGACGCGGTCCTGGACGCCTACTTCGAGGAGTCCTGAGCGGCCGTCCGGCGATCCCGCCGTCGCGGGCCCTCGCCGGGTGATGACGGCACGGGCGCGAACCGGTCGTAGTACGTGCCCGCGGTCACGCGCCGCGTGGCGAGGCTGACGACCGGTTCGGCGCCCCCCTGCCGTCCGGCCCTTGTGCTGTCCGCCGAGTGCCCGGAGTGCGGCAGCGTGTTCAACGCCACGGCCACCACCCGCGACCTGGTCAGAGGCCGTCGGGTACGGTGACGAACGCTCCACACAGACCAACAAACTCATCGACACCGTCCACGAGGACGCCGGATGCCATGGCAGGGCCCGGTGCGACACGACAGGGGAGTTTGATGTTCCGCAAGGTATTGGTCGCCAACCGAGGTGAGATCGCCATCCGCGCGTTCCGCGCGGCGTTCGAGCTCGGCATCTCCACGGTGGCGGTGTTCCCTTACGAGGACCGCAACTCACTGCACCGGGCCAAGGCGGACGAGGCGTACCAAATCGGTGAACCCGGCCATCCCGTACGGGCGTACCTCTCGGTCGATGAGGTGATCAAGGCAGCGCGCAAGGCCGGCGCCGACGCGATCTACCCCGGCTACGGCTTTCTGTCGGAGAACCCGGACCTGGCCGCAGCCTGCGCGGATGCGGGGATCACCTTCGTTGGACCGCCCGCGTCCGTACTGCACCTGACGGGGAACAAGTCCCGTGCGGTCGCGGCGGCGCGGGAGGCCGGCGTCCCGGTACTCGAGTCGTCCGCGCCTTCCACGGACGTGGACGTGCTGCTCGGGGCCGCCGACAGCATCGGTTTCCCGCTGTTCGTCAAGGCCGTCGCAGGTGGCGGCGGACGGGGCATGCGCCGGGTGGCCGAACCCGCCGAGCTGCGGGAGTCGATCGACGCGGCGATGCGCGAGGCGAAGTCCGCGTTCGGCGACGCGACGGTCTTCCTCGAGCAGGCCGTGGTGAATCCGCGCCACATCGAGGTGCAGATCCTGGCTGACGCGCAGGGCAATGTCGTGCACCTGTACGAGCGGGACTGCTCGGTGCAGCGGCGTCACCAGAAGGTCGTCGAGATCGCGCCCGCACCGCACCTGGACCCCCGCCTGCGCGAACGGATCTGTGCCGACGCCGTCGCATTCGCCCGCCACATCGGGTACGTGAACGCGGGCACCGTGGAGTTTCTCGTCGACGAGCGCGGCAACCACGTCTTCATCGAGATGAACCCGCGCATCCAGGTGGAGCACACGGTGACCGAGCAGGTCACCGGCCGGGACCTGGTGATCGGGCAACTGCGCATCGCCGCGGGTATGACGCTGCGCGAACTGCGCCTGACCCAGGACGACATCGTCCTGACCGGCACCGCACTTCAGTGCCGCATCACCACCGAGGACCCCGCCAACGGCTTCCGGCCGGACACGGGCGTCATCTCCGCCTACCGCTCTCCGGGCGGGCCCGGCGTCCGGCTCGACGGCGGCACGGTGCACACCGGCGCCGAGGTGTCGGCGCACTTCGACTCGATGCTGGTCAAGCTCACCTGCCACGGGCACGACTTCGCCAACGCCTCCCGTCGCGCGCGCCGGGCGATCGCCGAGTTCCGCATCCGTGGGGTGGCCACCAACCTGCCCTTCCTCGGTGCGGTGCTGGATCACCCCGAATTCCGGGCGGGTCGCATCACGACCAGCTTCATCGACGACCATCCGGAGTTGATGAGAGCCCGTCCGTCGGCCGACCGCGGCAGCCGCATGCTGCACTACCTCGCCGAGACCACCGTCAACCGGCCGCACGGGCCCCGCCCGGACGTCATCGACCCCATCGACAAGCTCCCTCCCGCGTCACTGGGCGCGCCGCCGCCCGACGGCTCCCGGCAGCGCCTCGCGGACCTCGGACCGGAAGCTTTCGCCGCCGCACTGCGCCGTCAGTCGGCCGTCGCCGTTACGGACACGACGTTCCGTGACGCGCACCAGTCCCTGCTCGCGACCCGGGTGCGGACCCGCGATCTGCTGGCGGTGGCTCCGTATGTCGCACGTACGACGCCGCAGCTGCTCAGCCTGGAGTGCTGGGGCGGCGCGACCTACGACGTGGCGCTGCGATTCCTGGCCGAGGACCCCTGGGAGCGACTCGCGGCCATCCGGGAGGCGGTACCCAATGTCTGCACACAGATGCTGCTGCGCGGGCGCAACACCGTTGGCTACACGCCCTATCCGACGGAAGTGACGGAAGCGTTCGTCGCCGAGGCCGCAGCGACCGGGATGGATATCTTCCGGATCTTCGACGCGCTCAACGACGTCTCACAGATGCGCCCGGCGATCGACGCGGTGCGGGCCACGGGCACGGCCCTGGCCGAGGTCGCGCTCTGCTACACCGCGGACCTGTCGGACCCCGGCGAGACGCTCTACACGCTGGACTACTACCTGCGCCTGGCCGAGCAGATCGTCGAAGCGGGCGCGCACGTGCTCGCGATCAAGGACATGGCCGGGCTGCTGCGCCCGCCCGCCGCCCGGACGCTGGTGACGGCGCTGCGCGAGCGGTTCGACCTCCCCGTGCATCTGCACACCCACGACACGGCGGGCGGGCAGCTCGCGACGCTGATCGCCGCGATCGACGCGGGGGTCGACGCCGTCGACGCCGCGGTCGCCTCGATGGCGGGCACCACCAGCCAGCCGTCCCTGTCGGCACTGGTGGCGGCGACGGACCATACGGACCGGGCGACCGGGTTGTCGCTGCAGGCCGTCGGCGACCTGGAGCCGTACTGGGAGGCGACGCGCAAGGTCTACGCGCCGTTCGAGTCCGGCCTTGCCTCGCCCACCGGGCGGGTCTACCACCATGAGATCCCCGGCGGACAGCTGTCGAACCTGCGCCAGCAGGCCATCGCGCTCGGCCTCGGCGATCGCTTCGAGCTGATCGAGGACTGCTACGCGGCGGCAGACCGGATGCTCGGCCGGCTGGTGAAGGTGACACCGTCGTCGAAGGTGGTGGGCGACCTCGCGCTGCATCTGGTCGGAGCCGGGGTCGAGGCCGCGGACTTCGAGTCCGACCCCGGCAAGTTCGACGTGCCGGACTCGGTGATCGGGTTCCTGCGCGGCGAGTTGGGCGACCCGCCCGGTGGATGGCCCGAGCCGTTCCGCACCCGCGCGTTGCAGGGCCGCCCGGCGCAGGCGAAGGCCCCCACGCTGTCGGCCGAGGACCGGCGCAGTCTGCAGGACGCACCCCGGAAGACGCTGAACCGGCTGCTGTTCCCCGGCCCGACCAAGGAGTTCGACGCCCACCGTGAGACGTACGGCGACACCTCCGTACTGCGTACGCAGGACTTCTTCTACGGCTTGGAACCGGAGACCGAGCACACGGTCACCCTTGAACCCGGCGTCACGCTGCTGATGGAACTGGAAGCCATCTCCGAGGCCGACGAACGAGGCTTTCGTACGGTGGTGGCCACGCTCAACGGGCAGCTGCGGCCGGTGGCGGTGCGGGACAAGTCCGTCGCCACCGAGGTCAAGGCGGCCGAGAAGGCCGAGCGGGGCAACGACCGCCATGTCGCGGCGCCGTTCGCCGGGGTGGTCACGCTGCAGGTGGAGGAGGGCGGTTCGGTGTCTGCGGGTCAGACGGTGGCGACCATCGAGGCGATGAAGATGGAGGCGTCCATCACCGCCCAGCGGGCCGGCACGGTTCAGCGGCTGGCGATCGGCAGGATCCAGCAGGTCGAGGCGGGTGACCTGCTGATCGAGATCGGCTGACGCGGACGTCGGCGATGACGCGAAGGCGTGGCGATCGCCGCATCTTCGGGTCATCGGGCGGACGGGCAGAGCCCACGGCGGGGCTCCTCGCCCGGGCGGGTCCGAGCGCGTAGAAGGGAGCGGGGCGCTCACCCCCGGGCGCCCCTGGCCACCGCCCTGGCGCGGTGGCTCGCTCATGCCACGTCAGGGAGTTGCCGTGAAAGCCCTCGTCGCCGCCGACCATGTGCCGCTGGACCGGATCGCGGTCACGGACCACGCCACACCCACGCCAGGACCTGGCCAGGTGCTGATCAAGGTCGAGGCCGCGGCGCTCAACCCGCTGGACCTGGCGCTGATCACCGGCGCGGCGAAGGACTTGTACCCGGTCGAGCACCCGATGGTTCTCGGCATGGACGTGGCAGGCACCGTGGCCGAGGTGGGGGAGGGCGTTTCCGGATACGCGCCAGGTGATCCGGTGCTCGCGTTCACCGGACAGGCGGGCGCCGTGGCCCAGTACACGGTGGCGTCACCCGGCACCAGGCTGGCCAAGCGTCCTGAGGGCCTGGACAGCGCGCACGCGGCCGGCATCCCCGAATCGGGGCTCACGGCGGTCTGTCTGCTGCGCGCCGTCCACCTCGCGGCGGGCGAGAGCGTGCTGGTGGTCGGGGCCACTGGCGGAATCGGTCTGTATGCAGTGCAGTTGGCGCACGCGCTCGGGGCCCGGGTGATCGCCACGTCGACCGCGGAGGACGAGGAGTATCTGCGGGGCCTCGGTGCCGCGGAGACCGTCGACTACAAGAGGGCCGATGTGGTCGAGGAGACCCTGCGCCTGGCGCCCGACGGCGTCGACGTCGTCGTCGACCTGATCAACTCGGGCGAGCGGCTCGCGAGCACGGCGCGGGCGGCCCGATCCGGAGGCCGACTGGTCTCGCCGCTGTTCGGGCCCGGCGACCTGGGCCGCGACGTGTCGCCGGTGTACATCGGCCCCTTTCAGGCAGAGCCGGGCGACCTCGAGGACCTGGCGGCCCGGGCGGCGGACGGGCGGCTGCAGGTCGAGATCGGTGCCCGTTACGAGTTCGAGGACGCCGCGCAGGCAGTCCTCGACTTCGCCCAGAAGCACATCCGGGGCAAGGTCGTCATCGCCGTGTCATGAGTGAGGCGTGGTCATGAGTGAGGCGTGGGCGCCGACGCAGTTCCGTACTCGCGCCTCCGGCCGGGCCGGGGGCGAGGTCATCCGGCGTCGGGGCCCTGTGCCCGTACCTGCTGTACGTGCTCGAGTGAGTCGCGTAGGTCGCTGAGCCACTCGTCCGCATTGCGCTGCACCAGACGCACGCACCAGGCAAGCGCTTCGCTTCGGCTTCGGGCAACGCCGCCCGCGATCAAGGTGTCGAGTGCCTGGCGTTCGGGCTGTCGCAGTCGCGTCATCACGGGTGCCGCGACCGTGGTGTACATGGCGCGCTTGCCTCCGCACTCCACACCCCACGAGACCTTGCGCCCGAAGCGCTTCTCGGCCTCGCGCGCGACCGCGATGCGCTCATCCCGAGTCCGCTCGCGGAACTCCGAGATGCGCCCGTCCAGGGACGCGTCGCGTTCCACCTCGGATGCTTCTGCGCCGAGTTCGGGTTCCGGGATCCGGCCGATGACGGTGATCTCCTCACGGTCCACGGTGACGTCGAGGAGTTCGACGAAGAGTCCCTCCGGCAGCCGCCCGGCGAACCAGCCGCGCAGCGCCTGTTCCTGCTCTCTTGTAATCATGTAATCCAGATTACGCGGTGCGAGGGTGGAGGGAAGGGGCTCAGCCCAGGGCGTAATGGGGCGCCGCTCCCGTTGCGCATCGGGCGGCGGTGGAGGGCTCGCGCGGCCCCATGCCTCGGCCTAAAGTTGCGTATATCGGGACGGAATGGCAGATACCTCCTGCCCGTGTCTCTGGGAGGGCACATGACCCGTATCTCGCTGACGGTTGACGGCACGGCGTACGAGGACGAGGTGGAGCCCCGTCTTCTCCTCGTGCACTATCTGCGCGACCGTCTGGGTCTCACCGGTACCCCCGTCGGGTGTGACACCACCAATTGCGGTGCCTGCACGATCGACCTCGACGGTGACAGCGTCAAGAGCTGCACGGTGCTTGCCGTGCAGGCCGACGGCTGCGACGTGACGACCATCGAAGGGCTCGCCACCGACGCAGAATGGGATCCGCTGCAGACCGCGTTCCATCAGCAGCACGCCCTGCAGTGCGGCTACTGCACCCCCGGCATGATCATGGCCGCGCGGGACCTGCTCAAGGAGAACCCCGACCCGACCCCGGACGAGATCCGCCACGGTCTCGAGGGCAATCTCTGCCGGTGCACCGGCTACCAGAACATCGTCCGAGCCGTCCTCGCCGCGGCCGCCGAGGAGCGGCGCCGCCGCGCCCCCGCGCCCGATGCCGCGACGGAAACAGCCACGCCCAAGGCCCCGGCCGGGCGGGAGGCGCCGGTATGACCGATCAGCTCTCTGCCCCCGGAAGAACCGCCGAAATCGGTCGCTCCCGCATACGCAAGGAAGACGCCCGATTCGTAACGGGCCGGACCACCTGGACCGACAACATCACCGTCCCGGGCCTGCTGCACATGGCGATCCTGCGCAGCCCCATGGCACACGCCACCATCGACCGCGTCGACGTCTCGCCCGCGCTCCGGCGCCCTGGCGTGATCGCCGCTTTCAGCGGCCGCGACCTGGCCGACGAGCTCGGCTCCATGCCCTGTGTGTGGCCGGTGACCGAAGACATCGTCATGCCCGACCACCCACCGATCGCCGTCGACGAGGTCAGGCACGCCGGCGACCCCGTGGCCATCGTCATCGCCCGCGACCGGTACGCGGCGGCCGATGCACTGGAAGCCGTAGAAGTCGACTACACGCCACTGCCTCCCGTACTCGACCTGGAGGCCGCACTGGCCGACGGCTCCCCGCTGGTCCACTCCGACAAGGGCACCAACCGCTGCTACACTTGGCCGCTCGCCACGGGCGACTACGAAGCGGAGAGCGCCCGGGCCGACCTGGTGGTCCGCCGCCGGTACACCCAGCAGCGCCTCATCCCGAACGCTATGGAGCCGAGGGCCGTCGTCGCCACTCCGCCCACAGCGTCCAACGAATACACCCTGTACTCATCGACCCAGGTCCCTCACGTGGCCCGGGTGACGCTGTCGATGGTCACCGGGATTCCCGAACACAGGCTGCGGGTCATCGCCCCGGACGTCGGCGGCGGCTTCGGCTCCAAGCTCCAGGTATACGGCGAGGAAGCCGTTGCCCTCGCCGTGGCCAGGCGGCTCGGCCGGCCGGTCAAGTGGACCGAATCCCGGTCGGAGGGCTACCAGGCCACCCACCACGGCCGCGGCCAGATCCAGGACATCGAGATCGCCGCGACCAGCGACGGCAAGGTGCTCGGCATGCGGGTCGACCTGCTCGCCGACATGGGCGCCTACCTGATGCTGATCACACCCGGCACCCCGCTTCTCGGCGCGTTCATGTACTGCGGGATCTACAAGATGAACGCCTACGACTTCAAGTGCACCGGCGTCTTCACCACCAAGACGCCCACGGACGCCTACCGTGGCGCGGGCCGTCCGGAGGCGACGTTCGCGATCGAGCGGACCATGGACGAACTGGCCGCGGAGCTCGGCCTCGACCCGATGGAGCTGCGCCGCCGCAACTGGATCGGCCACGACGAGTTCCCGTACACGACCATCGCGGGGCTCACCTACGACAGCGGCAACTACGAGGCGGCCACCGACCGGGCGCTCGCCCTCTTCGGCTACGACGACCTGCGGGCCGAGCAGCGCGCGCGGAACGAACGAGGCGACCCGGTGCGGCTCGGCATCGGCATCTCCACCTACACCGAGATGTGCGGCCTGGCGCCGAGCCGGATCCTGCGCGATCTGCGCTACGTCGCCGGAGGCTGGGAGGCGGCCAGCATCCGCATGCTGCCCACCGGCACGGTCGAGATCGCCACCGGCACCAGCCCGCACGGACAGGGGCACGCGACCTGTTGGAGCCAGATCGCGGCCGACGTGCTCGGCGTGCCCTTCGACGACATCGAGGTGGTGCACGGCGACACCAAGGCGGTACCGCAGGGCATGGACACATACGGCTCCCGCTCGCTGGTGGTGGGCGGACTCGCCGTCCACCACGCCGCGCAGAAGGTGGTGGCCAAGGCCCGCAAGGTCGCTGCGCATCTGCTGGAGGCGAGCGAGGCCGACCTGGAGTTCTCCGGCGGGGTCTTCTCCGTGAAGGGATCGCCCGAGGCGACGAAGACCATCCAGGAAGTGGCCTTCGCGACGTTCTCGTCCCACGACCTGCCCGACGGCATGGAGCCGACGATCAACGCCGAGCACCTGGTCGACCCGGACACCTTCTCGTTCCCGTTCGGCACCCACCTGTGCGCGATCGAGGTCGACACCGAGACCGGCCGTGCCCGGATCCGCAGTTACGTCTGCGTCGACGACGTCGGCAAGGCGATCAACCCCATGATCGTCCAGGGGCAGATCCACGGTGGCGTGGCGCAGGGAATTTCCCAGGCGCTCTACGAGGAGGCGGTGTACGACACCGAGGGCAATCTGGTGTCCGGCACCATGGCGGACTATCTGGTGCCCTCGGCGGTCGACCTGCCGGACTTCGTCACCGACCGCACCGAGACCCCGGCGACCTCCAACGCGCTCGGCGTCAAGGGGGTCGGCGAGACCGGGACGATCGCCTCCACACCGGCCGTGGTCAACGCGGTCGTCGACGCACTGCGGCCGCTGGGTGTGAAGGACGTCGCGATGCCGTGCACGCCGCAGCGGATCTGGCAGGCCGTCACGGCGGCCCGGGCGGAGGAGGGAACAGCATGATTCCCGCGGCATTCGACTACGCACGGCCGCAGACGGTCGACGAAGCGGTACGCGCACTGGCGGAGGGCGGCGAGGACGCGAAGGTCCTGGCCGGCGGGCAGAGCCTGATCCCCATCCTGCGGCTGCGGCTCGCCTTCCCCGAACTGCTGGTCGACGTCGGCCGGATCCCGGAACTGCGCGGTGTCCGCAAAGACTCCGACGCACTCGTGATCGGGTCCATGACGACACATCACGATGTCATCCACGACCCGCTGGTGCGCCGCCACGCAGGGCTGCTGGCCGCGGCCACCGAGACGGTCGCCGACCCTTCCGTACGCCACCGCGGCACGCTCGGCGGCTCGCTCTCCCACGCCGATCCCGCAGGGGATCTACCGGCGGTGCTGCTCGCCCTGGACGGCGAGATGACCGCCATGGGGCCGCAGGGCCGGCGCACCATCCCGGCACGCGAATTCTTCACCGACTACCTGCAAACAGCGCTGCAGCCGGACGAAGTGCTGGTCGAGGTCCGGATTCCACTGAGCGACAGCTGGGGTTTCCACTACGAGAAGTTCAATCAGGTCGCACAGGCCTGGGCGATCGTCGGCGTCGCAGCGATGGTGCGGCGCGACGACGGCCACCTCGTCGAATCCCGGGTCGCCCTGACCAACATGGGGACGACGCCCCTGCGCGCGACCGCAACCGAAGAGGCGCTCGCCGGGGCGGACGCCGACCCGGCAGCGGTGGCGCGGGCTGCCGAAGCGGCAGCGGAGGGCACCCACCCGGCGTCCGACCTGTCGGCCTCGCCCGAGTACCGCGAACACCTCGCGCGCGTGCTCACCCGGCGAGCGGTGCTGGCTGCGGCCGGGATGGAGTGAGGGTGTGACACAAGGGCCGGACGAGCTGCGAGCTCGACTGGAGAAGACCGGCTATCTCGTCGACGACGGTCTCGCCATCGCCTGCTTCCTGGCCCTGAAACTGCACCGGCCGATCTTCTGCGAGGGCGACGCGGGCACGGGCAAGACCGCGCTCGCCTCCGCCCTTGCGCGGTGTCTCGACGCGCCCCTGATCCGTCTCCAGTGCTACGAGGGCATCGATGCCTCCCAAGCCCTGTACGACTGGGACTTTCCGCGCCAGCTGCTGCATCTGCGGGCCGCCGAAGCCGCCGGCGTCACCGATGCCGACCGGCTGGAGAGCGAGTTGTACAGCAGGCGCTTCCTCATTGCGCGTCCGCTGCTGCAGGCGCTGGAGACGCAGCCTTGCGTGCTCCTTGTCGATGAAGTCGACCGGGCCGACGACGAGTTCGAGGCCTTTCTGCTGGAACTGCTCTCCGAGTACAGCGTCACCGTCCCCGAGCTGGGCACCCTTGGGACCTCGTCGCCGCCCACAGTGGTACTCACCTCGAACCGCACCCGGGAGGTCCACGATGCGCTGAAACGGCGCTGCCTGTACCACTGGTTCGACCACCCCGGCTTCGAACGCGAACTCGCCATCGTCCGCAGACGGCAGCCCCAGGTGACCGAACGGCTCGCCGCTCAGGTGACCGCCGTCGTACAGACACTGCGCAACCAGGATCTGCTCAAGCCGCCCGGAGTGGCCGAGACCATCGACTGGGCCGAGGCCCTCGACGCACTCGGCGCGACAGAACTCGATGCGGAGCTGGCGTTCGCCACGCTTGGCTCGGTACTGAAATACCGCGAGGACGCGGAACGGGCCCGGTCCCTCGATCTGTCCGCGGTCCTCGCGGCGCGAGGAGCGTGACCACCATGCCCGCGGCACCAGCGGTGGACGCGATCGCGGTTCTGGTCGGATTTGCCCGGGCACTGCGCGCGGCCGGAGTCGCCACCGGTCCGGACCGCATGCAGACCTTCCTGGGCGCGTTGGCCATCCTCGGTTCCGAGCTGCGCTCCGACGTCTACTGGGCGGGCAGGCTCACCCTCTGCGGCAGCCAGGACGACCTGGAACGGTACGACCGCGTCTTCGCCGCGTACTTCGCGCAGCGACCGCACCCCGGCGACCGGGTGCGTCGGATCCCGGCCCCCCTGCCACAGTTCCGCCTGGGGGCCGCCGACGCCGCCCTGGCTGGAGCGGAAGAAGATGGCGGCACGGCGCAGCCGGCGGCCGCTCTGGCGAGCTCCGCGGAGGTCCTGCGCCACCGCGACATGGCCGAGTTGTCCGCCGCCGAGCGGGCTCAACTGCGGTGCCTGCTTGCGGCGTTCTCGTTGAGCGGGGAGCCGCGCCGCACTCCGCGTCTACGGGCGGCCCGGCGCGGCGGCGTCGATCCCAGGCGCACCGTACGTGAGCTGCTGCACCGTGGCGGGGAGCCGGCCCGGTTGCGCTACCGTGCCCCCGCCGCCAAGCCGCGCCGCGTCGTACTGCTGCTGGACGTGAGCGGCTCGATGGCTCCGTACTCGGACGCCCTGCTGCGCTTTGCGCACGCCGCCACACACGGGCCGAAGTCTCCTGCCCCGACCGAGGTGTTCACCATCGGCACCCGCCTGACCCGGGTGACCCGGGAAATGGCCCACCGTGATCCGGACATGGCGCTGGCCGCTGTCGCGTCGGCGGTTCCCGACTGGAGCGGAGGCACCCGGCTCGGCGAGATGCTCCGCGCCTTCCTCGACCGGTGGGGGCAGCGCGGCGTCGCGCGCGGAGCGGTGGTCGTGCTGCTCTCCGACGGGTGGGAGCGTGGCGACCCGGCGCTGCTCGCGGCTCAGATGCGGCGCCTGCACCGCCTTGCGCACCGGGTGGTGTGGGCCAACCCGCGCAAGGTGCGCCCGGGTTACGCGCCGCTTGCGGCCGGTATGGCGGCGGCGCTGCCCAGCGTGGACGCGTTTGTCGAGGGGCACAGCCTGGGTGCCCTGGAGCGCCTGGCAGCAGTAGTGAGAGGCGGTGCGTTCAATGCGTGAGATCTTCCCTGTGCTGAGCCGCTGGTACGCATCCGGAACGCCGTTCGGGCTGGCCACCGTTGTCGCGGTCAGCCGCAGCGCGCCACGCGGCCCCGGGGCGGCGATGGCGGTGGGGCCGGACGACGCAGTCGTCGGCAGCGTCTCCGGCGGTTGTGTGGAGGGGGCGGTCTTCGAACTGGCCAAGGAGGTCGTGGAGACCGGTCAGGCGCAGCTGCAGACTTTCGGCTTCAGCGACGAGGACGCGTTCGCCGTCGGGCTCACCTGCGGCGGTGAGATCACTGTCCTCGTACGCTCTGTGTCGCCCGAGGCCGACACCTCCTTCGCCGAGGTGGCCGATTCGGTCGCCGAGCACCGGCCGGTGGTGGCGGCGACGGTGATCGACGGGCCTGCCCCGCGGGGCGCCACGCTCGCCGTATGGCCGGACAGGGTGTCCGGCTCCCTGGGATCGAGCGGCCTCGACGCGGCGGTCACCGCCGACGCGCGCGGGGAACTGGCGCAAGGGGCGACGGGACGGCGGCACTACGGGCCGCACGGAGAGCGGCGCGAGGACGACGTCACCGTATTCCTGCAGTCCTTCGCGCCGCCGCCGCGGATGCTGGTCTTCGGCGCGATCGACTTCGCTGCCGCGGTGGCCCGGATCGGCGCGTTCCTCGGCTACCGGGTGACAGTGTGCGACGCACGTCCGGTCTTCGCCGACCCCCGCCGGTTCCCGGACGGGGTGGAGGTGGTGGTCGACTGGCCGCACAAGTATCTGCGCGGCACGGAGGTGGATGAGCGGACCGTGATGTGTGTGCTCACCCACGACCCGAAGTTCGACGTTCCGCTGCTCGAGGTGGCGCTGGACTCCCCGGCCGTGTACATCGGCGTGATGGGCAGCCGTCGCACGCACGAGGACCGCCTGGCGCGGCTGCGGGAGGCAGGCATCGGCGAGACGGAACTGGCGCGCCTGCGCTCGCCCATCGGTCTCGACCTCGGTGCCCGTACGCCCGCGGAGGTGGCCGTCTCGATCGCCGCGGAAATCGTCGCTCTGCGGTGGGGCGGCAGCGGCAGCCCGCTGGCCCAGACCGCCGGAGCGATCCACAGTCCGCATCTGAAGCCGGTGTGAGGAGGAGACCATGGAGCTGCACCACTCGTTCACCGTCCCTGTCCCGGTCGACGAGGCGTGGCCGGCGCTTCTGGACATCGAGCGGGTCGCCCCGTGCATGCCGGGCGCCACCGTCGAGGGCTTCGACGGCGAGACGGTCGAGGGAGCCGTGAAGGTGCGGGTCGGCCCGGTCACGGTGACCTACCGCGGCACCGCGACCTTCCGGGAGAAGGACGAGTCGGCACACCGGATTGTCCTTGCCGCCCAGGGCAAGGAAGTCCGCGGCCAAGGCACGGCAAGCGCCACCGTGACCGCAACGCTGGCCGATCGCGACGGTGCCACGTCTGTCATCGTCCTCACCGATCTGACAATCACCGGCCGGCCGGCCCAGTTCGGCCGCGGGGTCATGGCCGAAGTGGGCGACAAGCTCATCGGCCGCTTCGCGGACTGCCTCTCCGGGCAACTGGCCAACAAGGAACCGGCTGCGGCCGCGCCCACTGAGACGGAGCACGAGGTCGTCGCGAGCACCGGAACACAGGAGGCGGAGCCGATCGATCTCTTGCGCACGGCGGGCCTCCCGGTCGCCAAGCGCGCGGCGGGAGCTCTCGTCGTGGCCGCTCTCGTGGCGCTGCTGGTCATCTTCATCCGAAGAAGGCGGTGACGGGCGCTTCGGCCACCGCCGCACCTCCACGGACCTGCTCGCGCAAGCGGCAGGGATGTCCCGTCCCGCATCTTCCATGCCTCGATCGGTGCGTTCGGCAGGGCGAGCGACGAAGCGACAGCGGCTCGAGTGGCGCGGACGGCAAATGAGTTGACGGGAGCTGTCCCCAAGCGGTTGGCTCGCGCTCGGTCTGCGGTCCGGTAAGCGCCGTCTGATCGTCCCTCCGCGCAGTCGCATCGCCCGTTTCGCGCTGCGCCCTCACTCCGCTTCGGAAGGTACCCATGCCCGCCGGCAAGATGCATGCCAACGAGCTCGACATCGATGTGTCCCTGGTACGCCGGTTGCTTGCAGCGCAGTTTCCGCAGTGGGCAGACCTCCCCGTCGAGCTGGTCGACTCCCACGGGACGTCCAACGCCATGTACCGGCTCGGCGAGGACATGGTGGTGCGGCTTCCTCGTGTCGAGTGGGCCGTCAGCGATGTGGAGATGGAGCAGCTGTGGCTGCCGCGGCTTGCCGCGCCGCTTGCGGTGGCCATTCCCGTCCCGCTGGGGATGGGAAGGCCGACGGGGGACTATCCGTGGCCCTGGTCCGTGTACCGCTGGCTCGACGGCGAGAACCCGGCCGTCGGCCGCGTCGCCGAACCCGGCGTGCTGGCAAGGGATCTGGCGGAGTTCGTGACCGCGTTGCGCCTGATCGATCCCACTGGTGGGCCGTCCGCCAACCGCGGTGTGCCGCTGGCGATGCGAGATGCTCCGACGCGCGACGCGATCGGGAAGCTGCACACCATCATCGACACCGAGGCGGTTACGGCCGCATGGGAGGCAGCCCTGCGGGCTCCTCGGTGGACCGGCCCCGCGGTCTGGATCCATGGAGACCTGCAGCCCGGGAATCTGCTGACCGTCCGTGGACGGCTCAGCGCCGTCATCGACTTCGGGTGCCTGGGCGTCGGCGATCCGGCGGTCGACGCGATCGTGGCATGGAGCCTGCTGACCGACGACGCGAGGAGGGTCTTCCGCGCCGCGCTCGGGAGTGATGACGCGACCTGGGCCCGAGGCCGTGGCTGGGCACTGTCGATCGCGCTCATTGAACTCTCGTACTACCGGGAGACGAACCCGGTGATGGCGGCCATCGCCCGACACGTGATCCACGAAGTCCTCACCGATCACGAGCACACCACGCATCACTCTGTCGCCGTCAGGTGTGATGACAGGTTGAGCTGATTGGCGCATCTCTCAATTGAGAGCTGCCGAGGGCACTTGCTGAGTGACGGTTCAATTACATGACCCCGGATCGCAGTTCCGTTGGCCGTGATGCGTCGTTGGGCGTGACATGGAGGTTTACGACAACGATCCGATCCCGGTCCCCGATGCGCGGCTCACGGGCGCGTACTGGCTGTCCTCTCGTATGCATGGCGAGGACAGCTGCACATGGTGTGCGCAGCTGCGGGAAGCTGATACCCGCGCCACCCTGGCATCTGAAGAGAGGAAACGGTCCCCCTCGACGTGGGTCGTGCCTCCGGGTCTGCCACCCCGCCCTCAGTAGCGGGTGGACGCCGCCCAGTGTGCGCCCACGCGTCACGCAATACTGCTGGGAAACGCTCCGGGGCAAGCCGGCTCTCGTTCGGTGAAGTACGCGGCGTCCTTGGGGCGATGCACGTCCGAGGCGCGCGGCCGCGGGGCGGGTTCCAGGTGCGGGATGTGCTTGGAGCAGTGGACATACGCCTCGTCGACCGTCACGTGTATCCACAGCTGCGGCTGCCGCCCGGGTGCTGCGTCCATCGGCAAGTGGGGATACTCGGCACGCTGCTCGTCATCGGTGCGCAGCTGGGCCGACCCGTTGATGTGCAGGCCGATGTGGTCTCGGGTGAAGTCCATGAAGAGCAGGCCGAGACGGGGATTCTCGGTGAGGTTTCCGACGCTGGCCAGTACGCCGTTGCCGCGGTACTCGGGGTAGGTCAGCGTGCGGTCGTCCAGCACGGTGACGAATCCGGGCGGGCCGGCGCGAAAGGTGGAGTCGCACGAGCCGTGAGCGTCGGCCGTGGCCAGGAACATCATGGTCTGGTGGGCTATGAACTCCCGCATGGAGGGCGTGAGGAAGTCATGCATCTGCCGGTCGTAGAAGTCGGCCGCGCGGTCGGAGGTGCCGAACTGCTTCTGCATCATGCGCTCGCCGTGGGAGCCGATGGCTTCGTCGTGTGCGGTCACGGCTGCTGGGTCTCCTCCTGAGGGCGGGCAAGGTCCAACTGCGCGGACAGGACGGGCACATCCCCGGGGGGACGTATCGCATCCGCGTTCGCGGTGGTCCGCGCCGCCGTATGACTCGCGGGCGGCGCGGACATCCGGGTGAGCTTACTGAGGCAGGGCCTCATACTCGTCCGCGGGATGGAGCTCGTCCAGCACTTGGGCAGCCGCTGAGGGGGAGGGCTCGGCGCGCGTGGCGATGCTCACTCGGCGAGGAACGTGAGCAGAGCCTGGTTGACCTCCTCGCCGTGCGTCCACAGAAGGCCGTGCGGTGCGCCTTCGACTTCGACGTAGGACGCCTGGGGAAGGGCCTTGTGGAAGGGGCGGCCCGTCGCGTCGATGGGCAGGATGTTGTCGGCCGTGCCGTGCAGGATGAGCGCCGGCACGTCGATCTTCGGGATGTCGCCGCGGAAGTCCGTGATCCAGGTCGGCACGGCGGCGCTGGAGGCGAACCAGGACGATCCCGCCGCGACGTTCCAGCTGTTGCGCAGGGCCTCTTCGGACAAGCGGCTTCCGAGGGTGTCGTCGGTGTTGTAGAAGTTCTTGTAGAAGTCCGTGAAATAGGCATAGCGGTCGGCCTTGACCGCGGCGAGGATGCCGTCGAACACCTCCTGCGGTACACCGGTCGGGTTGTCGTCCGTCTTGAGCAGGAAGGGTTCCAGGGAGGCCAGGAACGCCGCCTTCGCGACTCGCTGTGAACCGTACGTTCCGAGGTAGCGGCCTACTTCCCCGGTGCCCATCGAGAAACCGACGAGAACGACGTCCGTGAGTTCCAGCGTGTCGAGGACGACCTTGAGGTCCGCTGCGAAGGTGTCGTAGTCGTATCCGGTGGTGGGCTGGCTGGAGCGGCCGAACCCTCTGCGGTCGTAGGTGATGACCCGGTAGCCGGCGTCGAGCAGGGCGGCGCTCTGCTTCTCCCACGAGTGCCCGTCCAGCGGGTAGCCATGGATGAGGACGACCGGCTGCCCGGTGCCGTGGTCCTCGTAGTAGAGCTCGATGCTCGTCGTGTTCTCGGAGCCGACGGTGATGAATGGCATCGTGCTGTTCCTTTCGCGAATCGCGGAGAGTAATTGTTCTCCGCCCGTTGATACGGCCTTGATCACGTCAGGCGCTGGTCGTCGACGGCACGGCCTCGCCGACTTCTGACGCTACGGCCTCGCGGGCGTGCGGGCGCGCGGTCTCGGCGGCGCGTTTCGAGGAGGCGCTCGCCGGCTGCATCGCCGGCGTCGCACCCGGCCGGGCAGTGTCATGGCACACCAGCCGGCTGCCTCACGGCAATATGGCCGCGAACCCCGACGACGGCCTGGCGGACAAGAGTGGTGACGATGACCCCGGACGACAGCAGTACCCCGCAGCGAGCACCGCTCGGCACCTGGCCGACCCCGCTCGAACCCACGCCACGGCTGGCCCGTGCGCTCGGGCTCGGCACGGACGACCTGTGGGTCAAACGCGACGACCTCACCGGCCTCGGCGGCGGTGGAAACAAGGTACGCAAGCTTGAGTGGCTCTGCGGTACGGCGCTGGCCGACGGCGCCACCGTCCTGGTGACGACCGGTGCGCCGCAGAGCAACCACGCGCGGCTGACCGCGGCCGCCGGCGCCCGGCTGGGGCTCGATGTGGTCCTCGTACTCGCGGGCGCACCCGGATCGTCGACCTCGGGCAATCTCGCACTCGACGGGCTCTTCGGCGCCACCGTCGTATGGGCCGGTGGTGACGACAGGGAGGCTCTCCACTTCACCGCCGAGCAGGTGGCCGCGCAGCTGCGGCTGCGGGGCGCTGTCCCGGCCGTGATCCCCTTCGGCGGTTCCAGCGTGGTCGGCGCGCGCGGCTATGTCGAGTGCGGGCGTGAACTCCTCGCCCAGGCCCACGATTTGGCGACCGTCGTGGTCGCGGTCGGCTCCGGGGGGACCATGGCCGGCCTCGTCGACCAGCTGGGGGCGGATCGGGTGCTCGGTGTCCACTGCGGCGCCGTCACCGATCCCGGCCGGACCGTGTCCGAGCTGGCCTCCGGCCTGTCCGGCACGCCCTGCGCGCCGGAGACGTTGAGACTCCGGCTCGACCAGGTCGGCGACGGCTACGGTGCGTTGACCGAGCCGGTCATGGCCGCTCTGATCCAGACCGCCCGGACCGAGGGCATCGTGCTCGACCCGGTCTACACCGGTCGCGCGATGGCCGGCCTGATCGCAGCGATCCAGGACGGCGACATCGTCCCCGGGCAGCGCACGGTCTTCCTGCACTCGGGCGGTATGCCCGGCCTGTTCGGCCACGCGGAGGCGCTCGCGGAGGCAGAGGCCGCGCTGAACGTCGAAGATCATCGCGGTCTGCCCCGAGGGTAGTGGCGATGACCGGCCGCCACGGTCCGGGGTGCCACGGGTGGGCGGCGTCCGGTGATCACGTGAGCGGGGCCAGGATGCGCCGGGCCTGACGACCGGAGCCGAGCAGTCGGCCGTCCGCCGCCCATACCGTGCTGTCGTCGACCGCCCAGCCGCTTCCCGCGTGGTCGGTGCGGATACGGACCAGCGCCCAGCCGCCCACGGGCCCATGGTCCAGGGCGTCGCCGTAGTGGAATGTCAGTTCGGCCGAGGGAACAGGCCGCGGCGCGGTCCAGCGCGCGAAGAGCGCAGGGGGCAGGGCATCCGCCAGGATGACGACCGCTTCGGCGTCCAGGCTGCGCCCGTCGGTGAAACGGATCCAGGCCGTCAGTTCGGCGCGGTCGCCTCCGCCGAGTGGCCGGGCCGGTGTCGCCGGACGTATCTCGAGATGCCGCGCGAACGCGGCCAGCCGCTCCGGCAGCTCCAGCGCCTCGCAGTCCTCGGCTCCGGGCACGCCGGGGGCCTCGCTGCCGTCGTAACCGGGGCCGGGGTGCGGTGTGCCGAACACCGCTGAGCCGCGCAGCACCACGGCGCCACCCTGCTCGGCGGTGAACGACGCAAACGAGGTGCCGCGCCCGGCGCGCTCGACCGTGGCCGCCACCCGGAGGGGACGGTCGTCGACCGGCGCCAGGAAGTGTGTGGTGAGCGTCCGCGCCACGGGTGCCTCGCCGAGCAGGGTGCGCATTCCCGCCAGGCCCTGCGCCGCCAGATACCCGCCGTGGACGCCTGCCCACGACCACCACGAACGACCGACGCTGACCGTAGTGCCCGCAGCCGTCATGCCCATGTCGCGGCCTCCCATGAGGTGAGTTTGAAAACTGGACTCACCCCGCACCATACTCCGATCGGCCGAAGGGGTGAATGCGCTTCGGGAACAGTCGCCCCGGGCGGGGGCCGGGTCTGTATCCGTAAAGGGGTCGCTGGAGGTCCGGCTCCATGACCGCTGGCACACGCTGCGGCCCGAGCCGGTGCCTGTCCCGGTGTCCTTCCCGATGCGGAGTCGGGGTCGGGGCGCCTAGGCTCGACAGTGTGCTGCGCATCGTTGACGAACTGGCAGGCCGTGGGCCGCTGCGGATCTGCGCCCACGTGCCACCGCCCGGCGAGCCCGGCGGCCTCACCGGCCTGCGCGTATTGCTGGTCGCTGACGTGCTGGCGCGCGTCGTCGAGCTGCGCGGCAGGCAGGTCCTGATGGGGTGGACCGGCCCGAGGGTCCCCTTCGCCGCCGCTGCCGGCATCCGGCCGGCCGACGCCCACGGGACCGCTGACCAGATCGCCGACGTCCTCGGCGGCGCACCCGGCGTACACCTCACCCACCGCGCATACGAGGGCGGAGGTGGTGCCTCCGTGCAGATCGCAGAGGCACGTACCTCCGTATCCCTGGCGGGACTTGAGGAGCAGGACCTGCTCGCCGTGCGCCTGCTGCTGCTCTCCCACGCCCACTACGAACCGGCCGCGCTGCGCCCCGAAGCCCTCGACGAGGCCCGCCGCACGCTGGCTCGATGGCGGCGTGAGGTGGCCGACTGGGCCGAGCAGCCCTCGAAGCCGATGCCCGACGACCGCGTGCGCCCGGTCCGCAGCGCACTGGAGGACAGGCTGGGCACCCCCGACGTACTCGCGCTGCTGCGGGATCTGGAGGCGGCCACGGACGTGCCGGCCGGAGCGAAGTTCGAGACCTTCGCCCATCTGGACCGCGTCCTCGGCCTGGAACTCGCCCGCGCGATCGGCCGCCCGCACCCCGCCGGAGCGCCGGCATGAGCCCGCTGCGGCGGCTGGTCGTGCTGCGGCACGCCAAGGCCGCCAGGCCCGAGGGCGTTGCCGACCATGTCCGTCCCCTGGCGGCGCGCGGACTGCGCGACGCCCCCGCCGCCGGCCACTGGCTGGCAGCGGCCGACTGTGAGCCCGATCTCGTCCTGTGCTCCACCGCCCTTCGCACCCGCCAGACCTGGGAACTGGCCGCCACGGAACTGGGCAGCAGTCCACCGGTCCGGTACGAGCCGCGCGTCTACGCCGCGGACGCCGAGGAACTGCTCGATGTCGTACGCGAAGTGCCTGACGACGTCGGGACGTCGCTGCTGATCGGGCACAACCCCGGGCTTGAGGACCTGATCCTGCTGCTTGCCGGCGAGGCGCTCGGCGACACACTGCAGCGCGTACGGGGCAAGTTCCCGACCTCCGCCGTCGCCGTGCTGACCTGGCAGGGCACATGGTCGATCCTCGCACCGGGCGCCGCACTGCTGACCGACCTGGCCGTCCCGCGCGGCCAGCGGTGAGCCGGGGTTTCAGGCCGTCGAGGCGTTCGCCGTCAGCACCAGCCGGAGACCGGCCCGAAATGCCACGGCGTCCTGTACTTCATGATTCCGGACGCAGCGGAAAGCGTCGTGTGCGGCGTGCCGGCATCACCTGCCCCAGCAGCTGAACGCCGCCCGCCGGGCGGGAAATTGAGGCTGCGGACCCCGATCCGGATCGCCCGGTCCGGTGCCCGCTTGCCGCCCGTTCGCCCCCGGAAATACGTCGCTTACCGCGCCTACTTCGGACTTTTCGCCGCCTTGCGTTGCCTGTTTTACGCGGAGTCAATTGTCTTTCCTGCCCGAAGCGAAATGGTGTGGTGGAGAACGTGAATTGGATTGCTTGACATGAATGCAGGGGGATCGATCCAATGGGGCGGGCAAGACTGACACGCGAAGCAACAGCAGCTGCAGAACAGGCCGTGACGGCCTCAACGGTTCTCAATGCCCGCAGTGATTCCGTTTCCGTGCGCGGCGTATCCGATTCCTGACGGCGCCGCTCGACCAGCGGATATGGGGGACAGCGTGCTTGACGTCACGCAACGTTCATCGGGATTCAACTGCATTCGACGAACGGGGGGCAGCGAACATGCTGGACCATGGGCTTCGATTCGGACTCCTCGGCCCTGTCGAGGCGTGGCAAGGAGCCAAAGCCCTGGACCTGGGGCCACCGAAGCGCCGGGTGCTGCTGACCCGGCTGCTCGTCGAGGGCGGCCGGCCTGTCTCCGTCGAGCAACTGTGCCGGGACCTGTGGCCGGCTGATCGCCGCCCTTCGGGGGCCGTTTCGTCGGTGCACGCACATATCAGCAGGCTGCGTACGGTACTTGAGCCAGATCGTGCCAGTAATGAACCGGCGACCCTGCTCGTACGCAGACCGGCCGGGTACGCCCTGGAGGTACCACCCGACTCGCTGGACAGCGTTGTTTTCGAAACCTCGATCAACAGGGCCAGGGAACTGCTGAATTCAGGGCGGACGGCGAACGCACGTCAGGAGATCGATCACGCGCTGAAGTTGTGGCGGGGACCTGCGCTGCGTGACGCCGCCGACCTTGCGTTTGCCGCACCGGAGATCGCCAGACTCCAGGCCGGACGTCAACTCGCCGAAGAACTCCGGGTGACCCTCCTCCTGGAGGAAGGAGAGACTCAGGCAGCGGTGGGTCTTGCCGAGGCCCTGACCGTTTCCGCACCATTGCGCGAGGCATCCTGGGCACTGCTGATGAGGGCGCTGTACGCCACCGGGCGTTCGGCGGAAGCGCTCCAGCAGTACGAGCGATTCCGCATCGCGCTCGCCGAGGACCTCGGCGTCGATCCCGGGCCCGCGCTGCGCGACCTGCACCTCGCCATCCTGCGCCACGATTCCGCCGTGCTGCGTCCGGCCACCCCTCAGGGGACGGCGGGCGCCGCGCGTGCCGAGAGGAACGACGGCCAAGTGCCCCTCGTCGGCAGGTCCCGGGAGTTGGCCCGGCTCGACGCGCTGCTCACTGCGGCAGCCGCCGGGCGGGTGTGCTGGGCCGTCCTGACCGGAGAGGCCGGTTCGGGGAAGACGCGATTACTCGAGGAGACCGCGGCACGCGCGGCAGAACAAGGCTTCGCCGTGGCCCGGTTGCGCTGCTGCCCCGCGGTCGACAACAGCCGGAAAGCTGCCGACCTCGGCCCCGCCGCCCGACTGCTCGCCGAGCTCCGTAGCCAGGCGTCCCGCCCGCAGGACGCGGGGGAGTACCGCGCCGAGTCCCGTCCGCAAGACCCGTCCGAAGACGCCTGCCTCGCCGAACTGGTACGGGAATTCGCTGCCCGGCCGGTGTTGTGCATGGTGGACGACCTCGACGGAACCTGTCCCGCCTGCCTCCGCCTGTTGCACCGGCTCGCCATCCTGTTACGCGAGGAGCGGCTCGCCGTGCTGTGCGCCGTACGCGCCCCGGACGAACCGGAGACCGGCAGGCTACTCGCCGAACTGGCACGGCAGCGCGCGGCTCGGCTGCATCTCGGGCCGCTGGACGTCGAAGACGTGGCCCAGCTGCTGACCGCTGCCGGGGAGGCCGACTCGATCGTCGAGGCGACCGCGCTGCACCGCCGCAGCGACGGCAATCCGTTCCTGCTGCTCGAACTGCTCGAGTTGCCCGCCGCCGAGCGTATGGGCCCCACCGCGCAGATCCCCGCCGCCGTCGAGAGCGTGGTGCTGACCCGTCTGGATGCCGTGCCCGAACAGGTACGCACGATGCTCGTGAACGCGGCCGTGAGCGGCGAATCCCTGGACATCGAAGTGCTCGCCCACCTTCAGGGCCTCTCCCGCGAAGAGCTGCTCGAGCTCATCGACGACGCCTTCCAGGCGCGGATCCTCCTATGGCAGGACGAAGAGCCAGGCGGGCAGGCCGGGCGCTACCGGTTCCACGGCATGCTGCGCGACGCGGTTCTCGCCACCCTCACCCCCGCCGGCCGGCAGTTGCTGCACGCGAATCTCGCCACCGCCCTGGACGCGCTGCCGGGTCGCCATCCTGCCCTCAGCGCAAGCCACTTGGTGAAGGCCGGACCTGTGGTGCCGGTCGAGGAACTCGCACGGGCCTTCCTGCGAGCCGGGCGGCGCTGTGCGCGCGACCGACAGGACGATGCCGCGATGGGGTGGTTCGAGCGGGCCGCCGACGCGGCCGGAGCGGACCACCCGGCGCTCTACCGAGAGGCATTGCGCGCCGCGCAGCCACTCACACCAGAATCCCAGAACCGACGAGCGAGTGCAGTGGGTGCACCCACCCCCGGGCTTGCCGTCGTGCACCGGCTCCCACGTCCTGGTGGCCTTCGCCCGGCGGCCCGGTAGCCGACAAGGAGACTCCATGTCCGAACAGCAGAGCGCCGGCGAATCCGCGAGCTCGCCCGAGACAGCCTTGTCGTCCGGGGAAGTGTCCTCCGGGCGGTCGGCCGCCGCCGAGCCGCCCGGCACCGGGTCGGCCGCCGCCGAGCCGGCCGCCACGGAGCCGCCCGGCACCGAGCCCGCCGCCCCGGCCTCGACCGCGGCCAGGGAAGCGACCTCCCCGCCTTCGTCCGTACCGGACACGGGCGGCACGCGGTCTCTCCCCGTCGTCTCCGGTGAGACCTCGGCGCGGTCCGGTGCGACGACGTCACAGGCCCCACGAGCGTCACAGGCCCCGGAACCGGGCGCCACGACGCGGGAAGGGGAGACCCGCGGAGAGGGGGCCTCGCCTGCGGCGGCAGGAGTCGCGGCCGCCGGCGGTGTACGTCCGGAGGGGCCGGATCCGGCCGGCGCGTCCAACGGCCCCAAAAAGCCGGTCCTGGCCGGAGCCGCGATCGCCGGAGCCGTGTTGGTCGCCGTCCCTCTCCTGCTCTTGGGTTCCGCGTCGGACGACGAAGAGAAGTCGGCCGCCGTTGCGGATGCGGCGAACACCGTCCTCGATGAAGAAGGCCCGGACCGGTCCGGCGCGTTCGTCCCGCAGCCCTCGTCGCCACCCACCAAACGGGCCACTCCGCCCTTGACCAAGGGAACGGAGGAGGCGCCCCCCGCCACCCGGAGGCAGGACAGCGGGACCACAGCGCGCGACCGGGCCAAGGCCACGCCCAGGCGGACGCCGGCGCGCCGGAGCGGCGCTGCGGGCCCGGACCTCAGCCGGGTGCTGATCAAGAACTGGAAGAACCAGACCTGTGTGGACATACCTGCCTTCGGGAAGGGTGTTCAGGACGGTCCGGTCAACCAGTCGACGTGCAACAGCACGGCCGAGGACAACCAGTTGTGGAATCTGGAAGCCGCGAGCAGTGGGTCGGGGCCGGGTGGGGCGAAGCTCTACGTCATCCGGAATGTGAAGGACGGTCAGTGTCTCGACCTGCCCTACTACGGGCCCGTCCACGCCACGACTCGGATCACCGAATACCCGTGCAACCGCACGACCGGCGACAACCAGTTGTGGTGGCTGCAGAAGAGGGCGAACAACACCTACTGGATCCGCAACCACGCGAGCAGCGGTCTGTGCCTGGATGTCGCAGGCAGTAACGACCGGCGCCGGGATGTGCGCCTGACGCTGTTCTACTGCAGCGACACTGACGACCAGAACTGGCTGTTCACAAGCCGGTAGCCGCTGCCGGACCGCCCGCTGCCCGGCCGAGCGCATGGCGCAGCGCGGCGGCCTCCACCACCAGGCTGACCGGAGCCGTCGGGCTGAGGTAGAGCAGCTCGGTGGACTCGGGGCGGCGGTCCAGCAGGTCGAGCAGTTCGGCGGCGGAAACCACGCTGTGCGCGGGCAGTTCCGCCGCTCGGCCGTCGGACGCAGGCGTGGTGACCGGCACGGCGATCGTTCCGTCGGGCGTCGTGGCCACCCTCGGTGTACCGTCCGCGCCGAGCAGCACCACGATGTCCGAGTCGGCGAGCGCGCGTGGCACCTCGTCCTCGGGCCCGTACCCGGTGACGGTCCGCTGTACAGCGCCGTCCACCGGATCCAGCGGCGGTGGCCAGTCCAGTGCCTCGGGTGAGGGGCGGTACAGCTCGTTCTCCTCCCACTCCTCGATCTCGCCATTCCGGCCGGTACGCCAACGCCCCACCACCGCCCAGTCGGGCGGTGGCCCGTCGCCCGACCACGCAGGGTCGGTCAGATGCAGCCAGTGCTCGGGCGCGTGACGCGCGGCGGCGAGAATCTCCGGTGGCGGCTCGGGCATCCCCTCGGGGCGGGACGGCTCGGTGGTTGGCTGTGTCATCGGTCCTCACTGCGGTGGTCGGTCAGGTCGTCGGCAGGAGTCAGCCGCTCGGCGGGAGCGGAGGCAGGGGAGGGGTCCAGAGCGCGGCGAAGAAGGGCCCGTCATCCGTCGTGCAGAGCAGAATCGGGACGCCGCGCAGTGGACCGAAGTAGTCGATCCTTTCTCCGCCGTCCACCGTCCGTCTGACGACTGCCAGCCGGATTCCTAGTTCATCCGCCACCAGCGTGGCGACCACCGAGCGGACTGCTTCGGACGAGTCCGCTCGTCGGCTCAGCAGCAGCCGGAACGTGTCCCCTCGGTCGAGCCCGGCCTCGGCCACGGTGAGAGAGCCTCCCATGAGGACCGCCTGCGTCCGTTGAATCGTGGGCAGTCGCACTCCGATGGCATCCAGTTCCCTCAACGACAGCTTGGTACGGGGATCCAGCAGCGGGATGTCGGCGGGCACGTCGGCCGCGGTGATGTGGGTGCTCACCCAGTGGCGCAGCGCCGTCGAGGCGTCGGCGGCCAGTCCACTGCGGCTCATGGCGGAGGCGAGGGCGGAGCCACTGTCGAAGAGCTGAGGCGCGTTCTCCCGCAGGGCGTACGTCAGCGCCTCCGTGAAGCGGTCCCCGGAGCCTGCTACTTCGGTGAGCCGGTGCGGGAGCGTGTCGGGAGCGGGCGGCGCGGGCACCGCCGAGTCCGCGGCGGCCGGAGCGGCCGGCCGGGGTGAGGCGGGGAAGTCGCGCGGATCGGTCACCTCGATCGTCGTACGCCGCTCTGTCCCCGGATCGCCGGGAAGTCCTGTCACGGATTTCGCCTCGATCAGGAACTGTTCCACCGTGACCTTGGGGCGGTCCGTCAGAAGTGGCTCCGCCGAACCGAGGTGACTTGACAGCGTCTCCCTCATCCGGTCCCGGACGGCCTTGCGGACGGCTTCGGCCTGTTCCCGTCCCAGCAGTTCCGGTCGCCGTCCCATCAATGACGGACGCCGTTGCCGGCGGTCCTGTCCGGTGATGGTCAACCCCGGCATGGGAAGGCCCTGTCCGGCGTTCCATATGCCCACTCTGGCCATGGTGTCGGCCAGAGACCGCACCTTGAACATCTGCTCGCGCTCCACCGTGCGGTCACCGGCGGCGAAGCTCACGGTCTCCTGGCGGGGGAGCTTGTGGCCGTGCAGCACCACGAGCGTCAGCGGATTGGCCTCGGCCGATGACTCGCTGGACAGCAGCTGGGCATTGAGGTCGTGGAAGGACTCGCCGGGACGTTTGCCGGCCATCCGCAGGTACCACTGATCCGAACCGTCCAGCAGGGGGGACGCCTTGCGTACCCGGTACGCGGCCCGGATCAAGGCCTGCTCCTCCTCCGCCCGCGCCGCTGCGAGCCCCGGCGTTCCCTGCGCAAGCCCGAAGCAATTCTCCGCGGCACGCTGGGCAGCCACCAGCGCCGTCGCCAGAGCCAGCCGGGCTTCGACGGTCGCTGCCTCCGGGCTGGTGCGGTCCTGCGGTGCGTACTCCTCGAGCTGTTGACGCAACGCGGCCTCGGTGGCAAGGAGTTGCTCCATCGAGCAGGCGGTGAGGTTGCGCCGCACCGTTCTGCGGATGGCCTCGCGGGTGAGATTGACCCTTGAGTGGTTCTCCAGAGTGATCTGGGATCGGCCGTCCTCGCTCGCGAGCACCACGGCAGCGAAGTGGTAACCGTAGTAACTTCCCCTGTCGTCGGCAGGCTTGGCGTAGTTGCGGGCGAGACTTGGATTCCCCTCTTCATCGACCGCATTGATCGACTGCACCACGTAGGACTCTCCGACATCCGCCCACGCCCACTCGTTGAAGCCGCTCTGGTGAGCCGCGTGTGACAGTCGGTCCCGGCGGGAGTTGTCCGGCTCTGTCAGGCTCAGCGCACTGCCGTAGGCCTCACCGGGCAGCGGTCCGTCGACACCGCCGATCGCCCGGTCGTCCTCGCGGATGCGGTGTGCGGCCCATGCCGGCCCGATGTCGTCGAGCGGCCGCGTGCCGTCGGCGATCTCGGCCAGCGCCTGAGCCAGCTGGTGGGTGCCGGTCTCCTCCCACCCGGAGGAGGCGTTCGCCCGACTTATGGCGGTCAGCTTTCGGTCGGGCGAGCGGAAGACGACATGGGACAGCGGGTAGCCGCCGGCCACCATCTGGCAGAAGTCGCGGCACACCTCTTCCTCCGAACGGCCCGACCGGGTGAGGAAGACGGGCGTCACTTGATACAGCGTCATATCCGTGCCGTCCGGGGCACGCAGGACGATCGACATGTCGAAGTCCTGTGCCAGGGAGACGCCTCTGCCCGCCGCCCGCAGTTTGACGACCGCCGCCTTGAAGGCCTTTTCGGTCGCGTAGACCTGCTGGCTCAGCTGCCTGTGGTCGACGGCGAGGCTCAGATCCTCCGACACCTGGAGCTCCGGGTGGTCGGCGCCGAACACCTCGGCGATGCCCTGTGTCGGCAGTGTCAGCCCGTACGCCCTTGCGTTGTCGGCGGGGCCGTAAGGGAAGAATCTCAGCTTCATGTTCGTCAGCCGCGAAAACAGCGGGCCCGGGGACCCCAGGGAGAGAAACGTGTAGTCCCTGGTCAACAGTGGGCGCGCGATCCGGTCCTGGGAGGGGGGCGTAGGCGCGGGGGAGGCTGGCTGAAGGTTGAACGGCGGCTCGTCGTCGCTGTATTCGTAGGCGTGGGTGTCCTCGAAGTCCTCACTGTCCTCGGCGTACTGGTCGTACAGGTCGTACAGCTCTGTCGCATCCTGCTCCGGGTCCAGTGCGCCGAAGGCGGCCTCCTCGACCGGGGGCGAGTGCGGCCCGGCGTCCTCGTCGTCCGACGTGTCGGGGGACTCCTCCGGGGCCTGCAGGAAGGCCGATAGCGCGGCTCCCGGCACGCGACGCGGACGGGGCGGCGCGTCACGGTCGTCGTCGCCCGCCGTCGCGGGCAGACCAGTGGATTCCAGCAGGTCCCGAGTGAGGGGGCCATGGGGCTGGGAGGGGTCGGCCAGCCGGGCGTTCTCCCGCGCGGCGAGGGAGCGGATCAGTTCCAGGTGGCGGGGATCCAGGTCGATGTCGGGCCCGAAGACGTGGCGCAGGGCGCGTATCCAGCGCAGCGCCCTGGTACGGGGCTGGTCGGCGGCCGGGTCGAGTCCGGATTCGGCGAGCAGGGCGTCGAGTTCGGAGCCGGTCGGCTCGGGTCGGTGCTTGACCCACAACCGGCGCGCCGCGTCGGGTCCGTCGACAGTGAACAGCCGGGCGGGACGGTCGCCGTCCGGTTCGAGCGCGCCGATGCGTCCGGTACTCGCCCAGGTGATCCTTCGCGTCTCGTTGGCGGTCTCCTGCGCGGGCGAGATGCCGGTCAGGAAGTCGTCGGTCCCCTCCGGCAGGGCCGCTCCTTCGCACATCACCATGACCACCGGCACGGCGGGCGCGAGGCGGCTGAGGCTGGGGCGTCGCCGCAGGAGCGGGCCGACGCCGCGTACCGACGCGGTGCTGCCGTCCTGGAGCGGCACTTCGACTCCGGAGCGGCTGCCGTGCGAGAACCAGTGGTAGGCCTCACCCGCGAACGGGAGCCGCTCCAGCTCGCCTTCGGCGCCGGTGACGGGGTCCACCGAGACGAAGTGCTGCACGCCGGAGAGATGCGGGAAGGTGTGCTGACGGCGGGCCATGTCCGCGTCGGTGTGCGCGGAACGGCCGACATGGCCGTTGCCGCCCGGGCCCGTGACCGGCTGGGTACGGATCTGGTCGACGGGCACCCTGCGCCCGTCCCGGGTCAGCAGTACGTCGGCATCGGACTGCATGTGGACCACCGGGCTCGGGCCAGTCGTCGGTCCGGCCGTGCCGGACTGCAGCGTCAGCGTGGGCGACTGCACCCCGGTGGGCTCCGGCGCCTGTGGTGCCGGGTCTTGTGGTGCCGGGTCTTGTGGTGCCGGGTCCTGTGGTGCCGGGTCCTGTGGTGCCGGGTCCTGTGGTGCCGGATCCTGCGGCGCCGGATCCTGCGGTGCCTCGTCCTGAGGCTGGGCTGGAGTGGTCTGCTCCGCCGCACGCGCCAGTACGGTCAGATAGGTGCCGCCCCGCTCGTAGAGCATCACCTCGGTCAGGTCGTCCGGTCCGGTGGCGGCCGGACGGCTGTCGAAGCTTCCGTCCTCGTGCACCAGGGTGACGCGCACACCGAGCGCTCCGGCGGCCAACTGGGCCGCCAGCGCGGCGGTGGCCGGATCCCAGCGGCGGCCCGAGCGCAGCTGGGACCGGATGAGCGCCGCGGTCTGCTGCTCGTCGAGCGCTGTGCCCGGCGGCAGCGTTCCGCCGTTCCCGTGCAGTGTGCCGAGGGTCGCGGCGGACAGTCCGGCGTCTGTCACGCCGGGATCGCCGGCCCGGAAGACGGCCCCCGGATCCAGCCGCGCGTTCGACGGCAGCGCCGAAGCGGCGACCGCCGTGGCGATGGCGTCCGCGGCTCGCGGGCGGGGCCGTCCCGGGGCGGCCGGACCGGCGGGCAGCGCGGCGGCGAGCGCGGTGTAGAAGCGGTTTCCGTCGCCCCGCGCCTCGACGAGGTCGTACACCGCCCCGTCGGGACCCGTGAGGCGGAGATGGTCCGAAGCCGCGTCGAACCGCGGTGTGTTCTGCGCGTCGGAGGGCGGCTGCCACGGGGGTGTGGCGTGCGCGGGGCGTACAGGCCCCGCCGGGGTCGCGGCCGGACGTGCCGAGGCGTTCGCGGCGCCGCCGCGGACGAGACCGCGTACCGCGGCCTGGAAGTGCCGGTCGGCCAGATACAGCACGACGGGCGGCGCCCCGGTGTCGGTCGCGGGCAGGAAGGTCTGGAATCGCCCCGCGTCATCAACGACCGTCACCGGCACCCCGAATGTGCGGGCGGCCAGCGCGGGCAGCAGGTCCGCCGCACCGTGGTCCCAGCCTGTGTCGTCCGCCGCTGCTCCCGGCCGCAGCAGCTGGGCGGTCGCCAGGTCCAGCCGGGAGTCCGCGGACAGGTCGGTGGAGTGCGGGACGACACCGATGGCGTCGAATTCGCGCCGCTCGGGAGTGCCATCCGCCAAGTCGACCGACGCCTGGGCGAGTTCAGCTGGGGAGAACGTGTCCCGCTCGTCGGGCGCGACGGAGTCCAGCAGATCGGCGTTGGCCGGGTCACGCAGCCGCCCGGCGAACAGGGTCCGCAGGGCGGACGGAGGCCCGGCGAGGGCGGTTGCCGCGCCTGGGCTGTCATGGCGCAGCCCTTCGGCGAGCGCGTGGAAGAACGACTCGCCGTCCTCCGGCACGTCCAGCAGGGAATGGCGCTCCCCGGTCGGGGAGGTCAGCGTCGTGATCCCGTTCTCGCCCGTCTCCTTCTTGTACGTGGGTGCCTCTGGGGCGGCCTGGGGATCGGTGAACGTGACCTCGGGGGGCTCGGCCAGGTCCCCGAGCGTGGCGCGGCCTTCGGCTGTCGCACGGAGCACGTGCCAGCGGGTGAGCCGGTCGGCGGCGGACCGCACCTCGTGATACCGACCCGCGAGCTGTTCCGCCGTGGCCAGCAGCGAGGCGAGCTCCTGCTGGTGGCCCTCGTACACCGTCTGCGCCCGGTGCAGCTCGCCGGCTGCGGCGTCCAGTTGCGTGCGGGCCGTGTCGCGCCGCGCGACGGCGTCGGCGCGCCGCTGTGCGGTCTGTTCACGGGCCGCCGCGACGATACGGTCGGCCTCGTCGTCCAACTGGCCTGCCCGCGTCCCGTCGCGGTCGAACCGGTCCCTGGCCTCGTCGAGGCCCGCGAGAGCCTCCAGCGCGGCGGGCCCGGTGTCCGGGTCGGGCCCGGCCGCGACACCCTCCCGTGCCTCCGCGTCGATCCGCTCCGCCTCCGCCTCCGCCTGGCGCAGCGCGGTCTGTGCCTGCTCACGCAAGGTGGTCGCCCGGCTCCGCAGTGCCTCGGCCGTGGTGCTCGCGGCGACGAGTGGTTCGTGCGCGGTGTCGTACTCGGCCCGGGCCAGCTCGTGTTCGGTTTCTGCGGTCTCGAACTGCCCCTGTGCCGCGGTGAATTCGGCATACGGGGTCGTACCGGCCTCCCGGCGGGCCAGCCAGTACGCCTTGTCCGCTTCGACCCACGCCTTTGACACGGCCCTGACGGCGTCCCAGGCCTTGCCCGCACGCTCGGGGAAGACCGCGTCGTCGATCAGGCCGAGTTCCCGTGCGACGTCCTCGGCCACCCAGGCGAGAACTGCCGCATCGGTCTCGTACGCCTGCTGACCGGCATTCCCGAAGTGGGCCGGCGCCAGCGCCTGAAAGGGCGAGATCAGGGCGCGGCCGATCCGGCCGTCCTTGAAGTGGCGGTGCACGGAGGCCACGGTCAGCCAGCTCGCCGGAACGGAGAACAGGAAGGCCCGGCCCTTGACTTCGAGCTTCGTGTTCTCGCTGCTCGCCAGACCGCCGGGCAGGGTGTCGGACCCGGCGGCGTTCGGCCCGGGCACAGTGGGGCCCGGGGCGGCGGTGCCCGCCCGCCCGGCGGGTACCACGGTCACCTCGCCGACCGAGATGCTTGCGGACTCCGAGCCGCTCACCGACTGCGCGCCCTCGGTGGTGCCCCGCCGGGAGTGCTCCATCTTCACGCCGTCGGCCACGGTCAGCAGTTGGGCCCGGTCCAGATGCGGTTTGCAGTACACGGTGAGTTGCCCGTCGGCGCCGCCGACCACGCTGTCCTCGATGAGGCCGGGCACCGCGTGCCCACCGCGCCCCAGAGCCTTGCCGGCGAAGGAGCTCAGCACCGTGCCGGTGGTGCCCTCCTCCAGGTTGTGCGCGGAGCCGGTGCCGATCCGGGTGAGCGGGGTGTCTCCCCTCCACTTGGGGGCGGTCTGTGCGGTGTCGGTGTCCCGGAAACGGATGTTGTACGCCTTGGCAAGGGCCCGTTGGGCAGCATCCCTCACCTGCGCCGAGCCGCTCACATCTCGGATGACGAAACCGTCTTCCGGCAGGACGAACGGCTTGACGCTTCCGTCCGGATGCCTGACCGACCGCCAGTTGGCGTCACCCGTGAAGGCCGGCAGCGGCGCCGGGCGCACCGGACCCGGCGCAGGCGGAGTGAGGGGGGTGTCCAGCAGGGTCGGGGCGCCCTGGGCGGGCAGGGTCAGGCTCAGTGAGGTGTGGGTGCGCAACTCACCCACACCGTCCTCCTCCACCACCCGCTGCTTGCCCCGGAAGGCCGCCGCGATCGGCCCGCGCGAACGGCCCCCGGCCGGCGCGGGCGCGTTGCCGTCCGGCTCGTCGTCCCGGGCGCCCTCGACCTCCAGAGTCAGCCGCAGCCGGTAAGGCGTGACATGCTCGGCGTACGGATCGGTCAGCTTCACGCTCCATGCTTCACGGGCCGCCTCGCTGCGGTTCGCCGACCTCGTCACGAGGCTGGATCCCGTTTCGCTGTACGTGGGGCCGACCAGAGGTGCGGCCGGATTTCCGGTCTGGCCGAACTGGCTCGTCATCAAGCCGAGTTGGGGCCCACGCGTCCGGCTGATGCCGGAGCTCTTCGACTCGGTCGCGGACAGACTGTCCTTGAACTCGGCACTGTGGTCGATGCCGACGAACCGGCTTTCCCCCGGCAGGAGTTCTGCCCGAACCCGCACCTGGCGGCCGCCCACCCGCACGACGTCCCAGCCCCACCGGCCGATCCGGGTGGGTACTGACGCACCGGCGCCGGACATCTCCCCGCGCAACGCCCGCACGACCCGGCCGGAAACCAGCCTGCGTACGGTGTCACGGTCGGAATCCCTGGCGAACAGCCGGCTCAGCTGCCGGTCGAAGTCGGCCAGCACGGCCGCGGTGTTGAGGGCGTTGACCGGATAGCTGCCGAAACGGCCGGTGGGCAGCCAGCCCTGGGGCGTCCAGATGTGGTTCGCGTAGCGTGGGACCGGCCCGAAACCGTCCTGGATCAGGCCGAGTTCGAGGGCGCTCTTCTCCGGCAGATGACCGATCCAGCCGCCGGGCACCAGCACCTTCCGTCCGGCCGCCCCGCCCAGAGCTCGGGGCACCAGGGGCGAGTTGGTGGCGGACATCGTGCCCAGCGCGGTCGAGGCGGCCGCGACCTCGTGGTCGGCGTTGCCGCTCACCAGCACCTGGTGGCCGCTGTCGGAGCGGATCACATCGGCGGACGCGGACAGGGTGAGCGTCTCACTGATCGCCCTGTTGTACGTCCACGGCATGAACGTCGGGCCGATACCGAAGACGCCGCCGTTCCCAACGGCATGGGTGTTGACCGCGACGAACGAGCCGCCGAACGAGAACGTCAGCGACTTGGTGTTCTTCCCCGCCGTCTGGGTCCCGCCGGTCAGGGTGTGCCCGACCGCGATCGGTGCGGGGCCCGCCAGTATCTGCAGGCCGCGCAGCACCATCCGATGAGCCAGCACACCGCTGCGGTTGAGGTAGGGGCCCGGCGCCCACAACCCGCTCACCCGATAGCCCGAAGGGCCCATGCTCTGATCCGAGTTGGCCGTCAGATAGGGGGACTGGAAGACGGTCAGCGCCGCATCATGCCCCGGCGCGCCCTGCTGGGTCTGATGCCAGGAGCCGCCCGAGGCCCGCTTCAGCACCGCTTCCGCCGCCGCGATCAGTTCGGGCCGGCCCAGCACGATCAGGGTCTGGAAGGGATGGTTCTCGTACGGGGCCGCAATCCGCCCGGCGACGGCCCGCATCTGCGCGGGTGAGCCCGTCGCCAACTGGAATGCGTCCGAGTCGTGCATCGGCCGGTCGCGGACCGTACCGGTCAGATCGCGGTACGGGTGATCCGCGTCCGGGAGGTCCGGGTCGGCCTCGGAAGAGTGCTCGGCCGGCACACTCAACAGCACCCGGCCGGTGAGCGCCCCGCCCGCCCCCGCACCTGTCGGCCCGCCGATCAGGGGCCGGTGCCCCTCGCGGAAGACGAAGGCCTGCGTGCCCAGCAGCCCCGCCGATATCGCGCCGCGCAGCAGCGCGGGCAGCCGCCAGTATCCGCCCCGGCCGGCTGTGACGGACAGCTGGTAGCTGAAGAGATGGGGTGGTGTGGTGCTGTCCGTCTCGATGTCCCTGGCCACCGAGGGGCCGAAGGCGCTGCTCTCGTCCCGCTGCCCGCCCCCGGTGCCTCCCAGCGTGAGTGTCCCGGCGTGCTTCGAGACGCCGATCTCGTTGGTCTTGGTCCCGCGCAGCGTGATCAGCGCCTGGATGCCGCCCTCCGCGCTGTGCGAGACACCGAGCTCGCTGTCCAGTTTCTCCCCGCCCGCCGCACTGAACTCGATCTTCCGGCTGATGTCGGTGCCTTCGTACCGGCGTCCCGTCAGTTCCCCGTCGAGCCAGATGTAACGGTAGCCGCGGTGCAGCCGTCCATGCTCGCGCAGATCGATGCGCAGCCCGGTCGTGGTCAACGCCTCCAGGTTCTCCGCCATGCTGGTCTGAGCCAGCGTCCTGGACACCTCCAGGGCGTTGGACAGGGCCAGCTGGAAGTGGTCGGCGTTGCGCCAGCGCGGGTTCGCCGGGTCCAGCTCGGAGAACGGGGCGACCAGATCGGGGTAGGCGCGGGAGGCCTCGGTCAGCACGCGATCCGTGAAGTGGTCGAGGAGTGTGCTGCTGTCCGGACCGTCGGGTCCGTCATGGGTGAACTGCCCGTCGGAGAACGTGAACAGCTCAACCCGGCCGACCCCCAGCGTGGGCGGCCGGTCCACGGTGAGATAGGGCGGCGGAAACGGGGCGGGAAGCCCGCCGCGGGAGCGCATCGCCGTGCCGTCGTCCCAGCCCGCGAGCCGCCGGGCCTCGGAGCCCGGGATCCGCTCCAGACTCCACGTGGTGAACTCCTGTGCGCCGTACTGCGGCTTGTCCCCGTTCTGCTGAGCAGGAGCGCCACGGTCCCGCCCGGTCCGCTGGACCCGGATGGTCTTCTGCACCAGATACAGGCCGGTGGCGGCCTTGTCTCCCGTCACGCCCGTCGCCTGTACGGAGCCGGAACCACCGGTGGCGGAGCTGCGGGAGCTGGTGTGCCCGAACCGCCCCGTAATACCGATCAGCAGCCGCAGATTGAGGCGCGCGTCGTTCAGGCCCATCCACTGCAGCAACGGCCCCACGGTCGGGGAGATCTCCTGCGTGTTGCTCTTCGTCAGCGAGCGGCTGTCGGCCTGGGTGAGCTGGGCCTGGCTCCGCAGGGCGTGCACGACGGAGTCGGTCAGCAGCAGTGCGCGCTGCGAGGTGGCGCGTACGGTGAACACACCGAGCGGGCGGGCGTTCTTGCCGTCGCCGTACAGTGCCGGTGTGGTGATCCGGCCCGTGGCCATGAGGGGCGCCACCCGCTGGAAGTTGCGGGCGGAGAAGAATGCGTCGAGTTCGCCGTAGGCGCTGCTGCCCGGCTTGGCCCCGATCTGTCCGGCGGCCCAGTCCCTGATGTGCGCGACCGGTCCGTAGTTCTCGGTGCCGACCAGCCGAAGATCGGGCTGGCTGCGGAACTCCAGTGTGCGGGGGATCCGCCCGGGTTTGTTCTCCGCGGTCGCTGCGTCCGGCAGCCGGAGCGCCAGCCCGGACCGGACAGCGAAACCGGTCAGCCGGGGCCGGCCGTTCGCTGAACCATCAGGCGTGAGCGGGATGCCGTCCGCGTCGGTGACGCTGAAGTCGTAGTACATATCGTCGAGATGGACATGGGACGCCCCGGACACCTTGCTCTCCACCTGGGCCGTCACCTGAGAGGTGAGCGTGTATCCGAGTGAGCGTCCCTGCCCGAACCGCAGACCCAGGCGGGCGAAGACATGCGCCGGCTTGGTCACCGGGAACAGCGGCACCATCGGATTGAACATGCGGGAGGTATTGACCTTCGGCGTCTGACCCGTGGTCAACGCCGTCTGCCACACCTTGCCCAGAGCGGTCGGGCCGCCTTCGCCCACGTCGGAGAACTTCTCCCACTGCCCGTACGGCCGCAGCCGGAGCTTGAGCACCCGGGGATGTCCCTTGGTGTCCGTGTACGGGAAGTCGCGTCCGTCTCCGACCAGGCCGTCGAGATCGTCGCTCAGCGCGGTGGCTACGTCGGCGAGCAGACCGGTGCCCGAGGGGGACTTGCCACCCGGCGCTTTGGGGCCCAGCGCGGGCGCCTCGTCGAGCTTCCGCGCGATCTCGCTCAGCGCAAGATCGGTCCCGCGCAGCGTGAAGTCCTTGAGACCGAACCCCGTGGAACGCGATGCCACATCGTCGGCCAGATTCGGGATCAGGCTGTGTACGGAGTCGCCGAGCGCGGGCATGCGGCTCTTGTCGGAGTAGTGGACCGTGCGCGGCCGCAGGGCGGGTGGGGGCAGTTCGCCGTCGATGCGGGGCGGCCGACGCAGCTCCAGTTGCCGTTCGATCGGCTTCTTCGATGCCTCGGACGACTGGAGGAAGCTGGAGAGGGCGCTGCCCAGGGCCGGATGGGGACCGGCGGAACTGTCGGCGCTGCCGGGAGCCGCCGTCCGCGGCGAGGCGGTGACGGGGGCGGAGAGAAGCGAGGAGGTTTCGGGCAGCCCCGCCAGCCGCCCCAGCAGCGTACGGACCTGGGCGTCGATGCCCGAGGAGTGCGGTGCTGCGCCGTCCTGGCCCGCGTACCAATGCTGGATCGTCTGCTCCAGCAGTGCCAGGGTCAGCGGGCCGTGCGGCCGGTCCGGATCGGCGAGGCGTTCGTTCTCCAGCGAGGCCAGGGCTTGTACGAGTGCACCGTAGTGCGGGCTCGAACCGACGTCGGGTCCGAAGGCGTGGCGCAGTACGCGATCCCACCTCAGCGCCCGGGTGCGCAGCTCGGTGGCGGAGGGATCGAGCCCCGATTCCGCGAGCAGCGCGTCGAGTTCGGCGGGCGCAGGCTCGGGGCGGAATCTGAGCCAGCGCTCACGGGGGCTCGCCAGGTCGTCGACCTTGAAGAGCCGCGCGGGCCGGTCTCCGGTCGGCCCGAACAGACCGAAGCGCGCCGTGCCTGTCCAGGTGTCACGCCCGGTGCTGTTCGCCGCGTCCTGGGCAGGAGAGATGTCTGTCAGGAAGTCGTCGGAGTCGGCCGGGAGTTCGGCACCCTCGCAGACCAGCATCACGACGGGAACGTGCGGTTCGAGCCTGGAGAGGCTGGGGCGGCGTCGCAGCAGCGGTCCTACGCCGCGGACCTCCTCGATCCGGCCGTCGTTCATGGGCAGTTGCACCCCGTGCCGACTGCCGTGGGAGGCCCAGAAATAGGCCTCGCCCCCGAACGGCAGCGGCTGGAGCGCGCTTTCGGTGCCGGTGGCCGGATCGAAGTCGACGAACTGCGTCACCGCCGGGAGGTGGGGGAACGACTGGTCCCGGTGTGCCATGTCGGCCTCGGTGTGTGCGGCACGGCCGATCCCGTCCGTACCGTCCTTGCCGACGATCGTGCGGGTGCTGACCTGGTCCACGGGCAGCTGCCTGCCGTCGGTGGTGAGCAGGAATCCGCTGTCCTGTGCGGTCGGTGGGCGGTTGACCGGGGCCGGGGTGCCGCCCCCGAACTCCGCCGTTTCGGCCGCGGTCGCGTCCGAATCGGCCGACCCCTGCGTGAGGTCCGACCACAACGGTGTGCCGCCGGGCAACCCGCCGGGATTGCCCCTCGGGCCGTTCGCCTCCGCCACCGGACCCAGATTCTCGTGGCCACCACCGTCGTCGAACCGCAGCAGCCGTACGGCGCCGTCGGCATCGGCCAACAGCAGGTCCACCGGAGCGCCCAGGCTTTCCGCCAGCTCCGAGACGGTTTCGACCGGATCGCTGCTGAACGACCGGGCAGCGGCCCGCAGCACGAACCGGACCGAACCCATCGGTTCCCCCTGCACGGCGGGGAGCAGCGCCATGCCCAGCTCATCGGCGTCGCGCACGGGAACGTTTGCAGTCAGCTCCGAGACCAGGAACACCAGCGGCTTGATGCCGTCGGACGGCGGATCGTAGGCAAGCGCCTCCCATGCGGGCTCCACACCCGGCGATACGGAGCTCGATCGGTCGGATGCCGCATCCGGCCCGGACTCGTTGGCCGGTGGCGGCTGCGTGAGGGAGCGCAGGACGTCGATGTCCAGCGGCCGCCCCAGGGCGGACGCCTGGATGGCGGCATCGGCGAGCGCGCCGATGTCGGCGTGGCTCACGTCGTCCGTGGAGTCGAGACCGAACACCTCCCGGGTGTACTCGATGATCGCCAGGGGGGTGGTGCGGTGCGGGAACCGTGCCCCGGCCGGCCCGCTCAGCGACCGGGTCGCCGCCAACCGCGCCGCGTCCTGCTCATCGGAGCCGGGCAGTTCGGAGCCGAACAGTGCCCGGGCCGTCCGTACCGTGTCCGTCACCTGCAGGCGACGCTCGTCCGGGAGACCGCCGGTCAATCCCAGGACCGCGGCCAGTTGGTCCACCTGATCGGTGTCCGGCGGTCCCTCGGGCTGGTTGAACCCGTCCCACCTGGCCCACTGGACATGCCGGTCGAACCGCGCCATGCCTTCCTTGAGACCCCCGACGATCTCCTCCACTGTGAACCCGCCGAGGAACAGCGAGCGCGAGTCCATCAGCACCGCCGGCCGGAATCCCTGCTCCAGCAGGAACTTCTGCATGAGCAGATGGACATTGACCCGGCTGTTGGCATCCGTGAACGGCTGAAGGATCTGCAGGGCCCGGGTCACCCGGGCGATGGCCCGGAGCTTCTCATCGGTGCCGGCCGCGACCGCCACCTCGTCGTAATAGCGGTCCATCGCGGCCTGCACCACCTCACGTGCCTCTCCGGGGGTGTAGTCGATGGAGACCTGGCCGCCGTGCTGTCCGTGGTGGAAGACCACCAGTGGTTTCGGCATCCCGGGCTGCCGTGGCTCGTCGACGGCGAACAGCAGCCGCCGGCCGAGCAGCAGATCGTCCTTGATGTCAGGCGCGACGCGGTCGGCACCGGTGCCGCGCATCGTGGTCCTCCCGCCCTCATGGCCCGACCATGTGGTCACCGTGTTCTGCCCGGCCTCGGGTACGAGATACCGGGTGGCCATGTTGTGCAGTTCCTCGTACGCGTCGGCGTCGATGCGCGACCAGTCCCGTCCGATTCTCCCGCCGTCGAGGACTTCCCGGTATGCCGCGGTCATGCTCTGCCGGTAGCCGGGGTACGTCCCGACGTCCAGATGGCCGCCCACGTCCTCGGGGGTTCTCCGGAAGGCATCGGCATGCACATTGGGGTCGATGAACAGACGCCACCACGAGCCCTCCGGCAGCAGTCGCGACAGCCGTGGGGCCGCGGAGCCCGGCGTGGCCCCCGATCCGGCGTCCGCGTAGAACTCCCGGACCCGCTCGTCCGGAAACCGCCCGTCGACCGCGACGTGCTCCCGCAACTCCTGTTCCGACAGCGGTGACAGCCGGGCGTAGCGACCCCAGTTGTCGTCGTAGTCGAAGCCCAGATCGCGGCGGTCCGGATGAGCATTCACGTTGGCCCACAACTCGGCGGCCGCAAGGAGTTCATGGAGTGTGTGATGACGGTTGGACAGCATCGTTCCGACGGCCGCCAGCCGCATCCACCGCAGGTCCAGGCCCGCGTCCCATCGCTCATTGGCCGCCTCGGCGGCGTCGAGCAGGTTGTAGGCGGTACCGGAGGTGCCGGTCAGGACCAGGCCCCCGGTGCGCTGGGCGGCCGCGTGCGGGGAGTCCTCCAGAGTGAGCGGTCGGGTGTCCCCGGCCACCGGCCGGGGCGGACGGTGATCGATGCCGGACTGCTCCTCGCCCGGCTTCCAGGTGGCACCGTCCGAGGAGAACGCCCGCTCGGCGGTACTGAGCGGCGGACGCAGCTCGTGCGGGGCGCGCCGGGAAAACGGACCGTCGGACGGATCGCCGCGCCAGCGGCGCTCTTCTGTGATCGCCGCCGGTTGGGAGACCGCTCTACCCAGCAGCATGCCGAAGACGTTGTATCGCAGCGCGTTCCACAGCAGAGTCGACTGCTCACGGAAGTTGCCGTGGTGGGCGACCTGTTCCAGCAGCTGGGGATCGGTGCCGACTGCACCGGGCACGACGTTCTGGTAGGTGCCCAGCCCGCCCCGCAGCGCCGGGGGCGTCTTCTCCCAGAGGATGCGGGCGAACTTTGCGACCTGCTCGACGACCTTCGGATGCTCCGAGAGGTAGTCGCCGAGCCTGCGCTCGTACGCCTCGGCTTCGTGCTGATAACGCAGCCGTTCGAGGTCGGCGGGGCGCACGGGGGTGGCGGCTGCGACGGTCTGCGGGACCACCGGAGCGGGATCGTGCGGCTGCCGCTGGTGGGTGTTCTCGTGCGGAGCGGACTCGGAGACTGTTGAATCCGAATCCCTCCCCTTGCCCTGCGACGGCGGATGAGCGGGGAACCGGTCGGTGGGCGGGAGCAGGGATGCGGGGTCGGCGGAGGAGGTGACGACGGGGGCCGGGGCCGGGGCGGACCGCGGGTGGTCGCGTAGCACCGGTCCGGAGTCGGTGACGTCCTCGATGGTCTGGACGTAGTCGAGCGGCACGGCCGGGCCGGGCAGGGTGTCCAGGTCGGCCATGATCCCGACCGGGTGGACCTGCCCGCCGGCGATACGGCGGAACAGCGAGGAGCCGTCCTGCATCCGGTCCTTCAGCCCGGTGTAGTGCATCAGCTCATGCAGCGCGGTCGCGTCGTTGCGCCGCCGGCGCCGGTCGTACTCGGACGGGGCGAGGTCCGGGTCGTCGGAGAACATCCGGAAGTGGAACTGGTCCGAGTCGGCCGGCTTGTCCGTCGCGCTCAGCTCAATCGCCTCTGGATGATCCGGCGCATGGACGAGGTTCACGTCGATGTGGAGCTGGTCACCGGAGCGTGGCAGCACCAGTCCGTGGTTCAAGTGCTCATCGAGCAGCCCCCGCATGTGATGCTCGAACTGCGGAAGTCGATCGGCGTGGAATCCGTCGCCGAACCGCACCGGCAGTTCCAGGGTCAGGTTCCGCACCCAGCGGCCGTCGTCCGCCTCAATGCGGCGAATCCAGGTACGGATCACCGTGTCGTGCCCCGCCAGAGTCTGGGACGTACGGTCCGGTCCCAGCGGATCGGCCGCCGGGTCGTACCGCTCGGTCCACAGGGGCGACGCGGGCGCGTCGAGCCGCCGGGGTCTCCACTGTTCTGGGCGTACGGGATCGGGCACCGGGTCGACCATCGCCGGCTGCGTCTGCTTGTCGGGGGCGGGCTGCTGGACGCTCTCCGGCCCCGATTCCGTGCGCGGCCGGATGGGGTCTGCGGAGGTGTGGGCGGGAGTAGTGGCAGGCCCAACGCGCCGGTCGGGTGTGTGGGTCTCGATGTCCCGCGGAGTCTCGTCTGGCAGCTCCTCCGGAACCGGCTGTCCCGCCGACGGCCCGTCAGGCGGCGAGGTGGACGAGCCGGCGGGAGTGGAGGAGGAGGGAGTGGAGGCGGGAGCGGAGGCGGGCAGGGACGTGCCGGGCGTGCTCGTGCCGCCCGCGGGCGACGCGGAGTTCAGCGGTGTCGTGGTGGGTGGCAGCGAGAGGTTCTCGGGAGAGTGGGACGGCTCATCGCCCTCCGTCGAACTCGGGGCCGTGGAGGTGTCCGGCATGGTGACCGGGCTCGGTGTCGGACTCGGACCGGGGCTGATAGGACGAGTTGAGCTCGGAGTCGGGCTCGTGATCGGCGGCGTGGTCTGGGCCGCCGGACCGGGGCTCGGCGTCTGGCTGCCGATCGGCGTCGGAAGCGTGCTGCCCGCCGGAGGCGGATGGACGCCTGTCGGTGTGACCGCGCCCGGAAAGAGCGGAGCAGAACCCCCGCGCTCCCCGCCGGTGGCCGAACCCTCAGTGGCGGATCCCGCCGACCCGGCCGAACCGGACGGAGGAATCGACCGGTTCGCCGACGGAGACAGTGGCGGGTTGCCGACCGGGTCCGGATGCGCCGCGGAGCCCGCCGCTCCGTTCGTCGAATCGACGTCGGCGCCCGGCAGCGGCCCCGGCGCGGGCAAGTGGCTGTCCGGCAGCGGATGCAAGGCCTGTGGGGCTGCCGCACCGAAGCCGTGGCCCACGGCGTTCCGCGGCGGCAGGGGTGTGGGTGGTGGGGGAGGCGTCGCCACGCTGTTCGGCCCGGAGTTGGCGTAGTCGATACCGCCGCTCACCAGGTCGTTCGCGGGCAGCGGCAAGGGGGTCGCGTTGCCCGAGCCCTTCGGGCCACGGCCCCCGCCACCACCCGAATCGGGCAGCTCGTTGTACTCGCTGAAGTTCTGAGGTCCGAAGAACTTGTTGTGCAGGAACAACCCGCCGGCGCCGACGCCGCCCATGACGACGAACTCGGAGATCGCGCTGAGCCCGGCGCCGAGGAAGGTGTCCCACTTCCACTCCCACTTCCCCTCGAAGGCGCCGTTGACGATGAACTCGGCTCCGGTCTCGCCGATGCCTTCGGACAGGAACTCCTGCCCCATCTGGCTGCCGCCCCACGCCCACTTGTTGTCGCCGAAGTCGTTGAAGTAATTCTTGAAGAATTTGTCGAACGCGCCCGACAGGCCGCCGATGAAGAAGCCGGCCAGCGCACCGGCCGCGGCGGACTTACCGATGTCACCCCAGTCGATCCCGTCCGGCCGGCGGTTGCCCGTGTTGAGCGACAGCATCGCCAGCCGCACCGCGAAGGTCGTGAACGCCTCCTGCAGCGCCTCACTGAAGGCAGGCAGCAGATTGGTGCTCCTGAGCAGCCGGTCCAGAATCAGCAGCAGGGTGAAGCGAGTCCTGGATTTGGCCAGCGCCGCCTCCCCGAACGAGAGGCCACCGGTGAAGAAGGCCATCGCCGCGATGAAGGCCAGCTCTATCAACAGCTGGATGATCTCGGCGATGATCTCCCACTTGGACTCCATGATCTTTCTGGACTGCTCGACCTGTCCCTCGGACAGGGCATCGAGCTGCTTGATGAACTCCTCGAAGTGGTCAACCCCGTTGGTGCCGGTGAGCGTCGACATCGCCTGGACATACTGTTCCGCGACCTGCGGTGGCAGAGCTCCCTGAACGCTGGACACGGAGTCCGTGATCCTGTCGCGCAGGTCCATGAGCCGGTCCGCGAAGTCCAGGAACGGAACGCTGCTTCCGTACGCCAGGTCCGAGTTGGCCTGCAACGGCCGGTCGCCCAGGAGGACGAACAGCATGTCCCTGACTTCGTCACTGAACTCGATGTCGTTCGGCACGTCAGTGCTTTCCGCCGCCCCCGCCGTCGGCGCCGATGCCCTCGGTGGCCGCGAACGCCGCGTCGATGTTCTCCTGCGCGAACCCCTGCGCGCCGCTGATCTCGTTGAGCTCCAGGAGACGCCCGTTCACGATGGATTCGACTGCCTTGGCGATCGCCTCGCCGGTCTCCGTGACACCGAGCACGCTCTTGTCGAACTTGGCGCCGACCTCGATCGCATACTCGTCGTCCACACCCTCCCAGCCGTCGTACGCCTCAATGGCCGTCGTGAACTCCCCGACCATGGCCAGGGCTTGGTGGGCGATGGCTTCGATTTCGCCGATCGCCGCCTGGATACGACCCGGATCCGCCTCGTAGGCGTCGGACGCGACCATTGCGTTACCGCCCTTCCGCATTGCCGCGGGCGCTGCGTCCCGGGGGCCGTGGGCTGGATTCGTCGACGGCGTCCTCATGGATCTCGTCGCGCAACCGGCCGGCGCCCGTACGGCCGGCGCCGCCGTCCGCCGCGGTGGCCGACAGCGGCCCGAAGATCCTCTCCCACTCGATGCCCGAACCCGCCACATCCGGCAGACCATCGGCACGTTCGGAGAGGGGCTGGAAGGTGTCGAGTACGAGCCGGGCCATCCGGGTGCGTCCTTCCCGTACGGCCTCCAGCACGGCGGCCGACAGCTGCGCGGACCCCATGTTCCGGTACTTGCCGTCCAGGAACCGTATCTGTGTCAACTCGCCCTGCGGCCCGACCGTGACCTCCACGGAGCGATCCCGCGAGCGCACCGTGGCCGAAGCCGAGCGCATGCTCTCCTCGGCCTGCGCGACCGCGGCCTGGGTCCGCTTGAGTTGCGCCATGGCTGCTGCCAGGCGCTCCTGCATTGATTCCGCCACGTCAATCCCTCCCGAGGACGGCGGGAGCCCCGCCCTCATCCGTGCCCCATACGTCCTCGTCCTCGGCGACCCACGAATCCCTGTCGCGGTCGCTGCTCTGTGTCTGCTGACCGCCACCGCCCGGCGACCCTCCCATCGGTGGCATGAAAGGCGTGCCGGCGCTGCTGGTCGCCACCCCGGCACGCCGAGCGGCGCCGACCTCTTCGTACGAGGAACGTCCGGCACCGGCCGCCGGGCGCCGGCGTGTGATGACCTGCTGCCCGTCGTCCAGCACGTTGCGCACCCGTTCGCCGTCGTTGCCCCCGCTGGTCGAGCCGTTGATCCGGGTGCCCATGGGCAGCATCGGGCTGCCGCCCCCGCCCGGTGCGCCGTAGCCGTCGGAATCCTGTGTCGTGGCCCCGAGGCCGGCCGGGGCGAGGGGCGAGCCCAGGTCGTCGGAGTAGTCCGGCAGCGTGTCGAACAACTCCTCCTCGAAGTTGGGGAAGTACGAGGAGGAGCCGGACTGGTTCGGATGGCCCGGGTGGCTGGGCACCGAGTGGCCGGGCTCGATCGGTGAGGTGATGGATGTGCCGTCGGGGAACGTCGTTGTCGTCGTTCCCTTGGCCGGGTCGACGACGGTGGAGCTCCCGTCGGGGAAGTCCGTGGTCAGCGTGTGGTCGGGGTTGAGCGTCGTCCAGCTGCCGTCCTTGTTGTGCAGCGACTCGCCGGGAGCGAGATCGCTGATCTCGCGGGTGCCGTCGGGCAACCCCACGGTGGTCTCGCCGGTCGCCGGGTCTACCGTGGTGGAGCTCCCGTCCGGGAAGTTCGTGGTGACCGTGCCGTCGGGATTGAGGCTCGTCAGCCCACCCTCGGAACCGGGCACCGAGTCCGGTCCGCCGAAGGGGAGCTCCCACTCCCTGCCTCCCGGGGTCAGGGCCTCGCGACGCTGCTGGTCGAAGCGGCTCTCGGCCTCGGACTGCCGCTGCTCCTGCTTCCGTTCCTGCTCGGCCTGCAGCTGGTCCTGCCTTGATTGCTGTTCGGCCTGTTTCCGTTCCTGTTCGGCCTGGAGTTGGTCCTGCCTGGCTTGCTGCTCGGCTTCCTTCTGCTCCTGCTTGGCTTCCTGCTCTGCCTGTTTCTGCTCCTGTTCGGCCTGGAGTTGCTCCTGCCGGGCCAGCTGCTCCGCTTCCTTGCGCTCCTGCTTGGCTTCCTGCTCGGCCTGTTTGGCTTCCTGTTTTGCCTCCTGCTCCTCCTGCTTCGCCTGGTATTCGGCCTCGGTCCTGATCTGGCGCTGCTCCTGTTCGCGCTCCTTTTCCTCCTGCTTGGCCTCTTGCTCGGCCTGCTTCTGCTTCTGCTCCGCTTCCTTCTGCTCCTGCTTGGCTTCCTGCTCCCGCTCTTTCTCTTCTTGCTTGGCCTCCAGTTCCTGCTGCTTGGCTTCCGCTCTGGCTTCCTGCTCGGCCTGCTTCGCCTCTTGCTCGCGCTCTTTCTGAGCCTGTTCCTGCTTCTGCTGCTCCCGTTCCGCCCGCGCCAGATTGGTGGCGAGGATCTGCTGCTGCTCCTGCTCGGCTTCCTTCTGCTCCTGTTTGGCTTCCTGCTTTGCCTGCTTCTGCTCCTGCTCGGCCTGGAGTTGCTCCTGCCGGGCCTGCTGTTCGCGCTCCTTTTCCTCCTGCTTGGCCTCTTGCTCGGCCTGCTTCTGTTCCTGCTCGGCTTCCTTCTGTTCCTGCTTGGCTTCCTGTTCGGCTTCCTTCTGGTCCCGTTCGGCCTTCGCCTGCTCCTGCTCGGCCTTCTGTTCTGCCTTTGCCGCTGCCGCCTCGGCTTCCTGTTCGGCCTTTTCGGCTTCGCGTTCGGCCTTGGCTTGTTTGACTTCGGCTTCGTGTTCGGCTTTTGCCGCTGCTGCGGCTGCTGCTTGTTCGGCTTTCTCGGCTTCGCGTTCGGCCTTGGCTTGTTTGACCTCGGCTTCGTGTTCGGCCTTCGCCGCTGCCGCGGCTGCCGCCGCCTCGGCCTTGTCCGCTTCACGCTCGGCCTTCGCCGCCGCAGCAGCGGCCTCCGCGTCGGCCTTGTCCTTGTCGGCCTTGTCGGAGGCGTATTCCTGACTCAGGTTCGTGCTGACGGTGGTGACAGGGGCGAACGTCTGGCCGTTCCAAGAATTCTGCACATCGACGATGGCTTGCTTGCCCGCGGCTACCAGGGTGTCGACGACAGACTGCTGCCATCTCCTGATCGCCTCCTCGCCGATCTTCTTCCAGGTGGCCTTGTCCTCCAGTGCGCCCCAGTCGAGGTACCCGCCACTGAAGCCGTCGAACTTGACCTCGTGGTGTCCCGTTGTTCCTGCCCGGCCGGCGGAAGTCACCTTGAAGCGGACCTTCTTGATGTTGTTGTTCCACACGTCTTCGCTCACGTCGAGCAGCACATCGTGCAGCCAGCGCAAGGGATTTCCCGTGAGCAACTGCCAGGTGTTCCAGGCGTTGTACAGATTCTGGCCGGCCGTATGCACCGCATGCCGGAAATCCCTGAGGTCCTGGCCGTAGCGGGAGGCGGCCTCGGTGGCGAGGGGGAGCTGATCGCTGTACTTGTCGTAGTTGCGGGCGAGGCCGTGGATCAAGTCGCGGAACACCCCGGCGGCCTGGCCCTTCCACGAGGCCTCTTCCGCACCGAGGTCGAATTCCCAGTCCTCCAGCTGTCGGTGTTGCGTCCGGAAGAAGGAAGCCGCCCTGTCGAACGCGTCGGCCGCCTCCTCGAAGGATTTGAGATTTACCGCGTTCTTGTTCTCCACCCGGAGGTCGTTCCACGAGAATCCGATGGTGGACTGCGCCTCTCCCAACAGATGCTCGAGAGCCTTTCCGCCACCGTAGCTGTACTGGGAGAGCGCCTTGTTGCTCCACTCTTGGTGCGCGTTGAGGCCGTCGAATTCCTTGTCGTTGTTGCTCTTGAAGTCACTGCCCAGGACCACGCCGCCGGCCGGGGGCGCGTCCGTCGAGGTGGTTCCCAAGAGGGTGATGCGCGCCTTCTTCATGACGACCTTGGTCCCGACGGACGCGGTCGTGATCGGGCCGTGCTTCCCGGAGTAGAACGGGATCACGAAGTCGGTGTTCTCGATGCGCCAGCCCGAGTTCTCGGCCCGCCACCCCAGGGAGTCCGCGGCCTCGACAACGGCGTTCGACGGTTCGCCGTCGTAGTCGGAGAACTCGATCTTCATCAAGGGGATGCCCTGGTTTCCCAGCAACTTGTCGAAGAGCGATTCCCGCAGAGGCATCTCGTACCCCGTAAGCAGCTTGACCGCGAGATGCCAGTAGTCGTCTGTGGAGTACGCGGGGTGGACAACCACGGGAGGAGCCTCCTGGTGAGAGCGGGATGGATCACGGGTGGTGGCGAGCGAGCGCCTTACGAGTCGCTGTCGTCCCCACCGCCGCCGTTCCCGCCGCCCTGGTCGCCGCCCAGGTCGTCCGCGGTGTCCTCGAAGATGTTGAGGAACTTCTTGCCGTCGACATTGGTCAGATTGGCATCCTGGGCGCTGAGCAGCGTGTCGATGGTCTCGCGGAGGTTCTCCTCGATGTCCGCGAACAACTGCGTCTGTTCCTTGTAGATCTTGACGAGTGACGCGGCCGCCTTCACGATGCCCTGGTTCAGGTCCTTGCCCTTGCCGCCCAGGTTGTCCGGCAGCGCCATGAACCCGATGGCCAGGGGCTTTCCGGTGCCGTAGGAGTCGAACTCGTCGCCCGGTTCGATGTCGCCGTCGCCCAGGAGTGTGGCCATCGTGGGCCCGAAGTCGGGGTCGTCCTGCCCGATCTTCCGGATCTCGTCCTTGAAGGGCAGAACGCGGTTGCTGAGGAACAGCTCAAGCCCCGCCTTGTCCATGGCCAGCTTGCCCGTTGCCGGATTCGGATCCTCCGCCATGTTCTTTCCTCTCCAGGTTCCGGCTCACCGGGCCCGGGGGCCGGGAACGTACTCGGATGGGTGTTGCTCGCGCGCCGGCCTGCCCGGTGACCGGGCGGCCGGCGCGCGGTGACCGTCCGCAGCGGCACCGGGGGTATGCCACTCGACGGCGTCAGCGGCCGATCTTCACCGAACCCCACATCTGCGTGAGGGAGCCCTCGCTGTAGCGGTAGCTCTCGGAGACGTCGGTCAGCAGCGCGGAGTGCTTGGTGAGGAGGTCCTCCATCGCCTTCACGGCGTTGTCCCAGGCCTGCTGCTTCTGGGTGTAGACATCGCGGTCGTCACCGATCCAGGTGTTGCGGAGTTCGCCCAGTTCCATTTCCAGATTGGACAGCGTGGTCGCGATCGCCTTGGTCTGCTGGACCATGTCGTCGGCCGCGTTGTTCATGTGCGAGTAGTCGACGTAGATGTATCCGTCGCTGAAGTTGTCTGCCATGGGAGCCGTCCTCGGGTCGCCGCGGGTGTACGGGGTGGGCGGGCAGGCCGCGCGGCCTGCGGGCCGTCAGCCGGTCAGCGTGTCGAAGACCGACTCGGACTGGTTGTACGCGGTGTTGATCTGCTCGTTCGAGGAGCCCTGCTGAAGCCCGTGCTCCGTGAGCGTCTGGTTCAGCGTCTCGATCATGTCCTGGACGTTCTTCAGGATGACGTCGGCCTGTTCCTCCCATGCGGTGATCAGGCCCTGGAAGGCGCTGCCGTCACTGCCCTGGTAGCCGGAGGACAGATTGAACTTCGTGGCCTCGACGTCCTGACGGCTCTTGACGATGCCGCTGAAGGCCATTTCCAGAGCCTGAACGCCGTTCCGTGTCGCGTGCTCGGCCGACTGCTGCATTCCGTTGGCAGACACGTGTGCCCCTCTCGTGGTCGACCTGCCACCGGTTCCTCTCGCGCCAGGCGGCGCGTACAGCCGAGCATGACCAGCCCGGCTGTTCCGGTGACCGGAGGCTAGGACGGGGCGTTTGCTTTTACGGCTTCAAAGGCATGCCGCTACCTTGTCGCGATCTTGTCGTCCCAGTCGCAGCGAGGCGCGGTGGCACTGCTGCGCCCCTGCTCGGCGGCGCGTGGGGACAGGTCGGGACCTGACGGCAACATGGCGAGCAACAGCGAGGGGAGGCCCAGGACTTCGGCGCTCTCATAGCCGAGCGCCTTGGCCGCGTCCGGCGTCACGATCCGGTACTTCACTCCTGTGTCCGTCACCAGATAGACGGTGCTGCCGATCTTCCCGCCGCCGGCACCGAGCGCTTGGATCAGTGCTCCGCCGCCCGGCGGCACGGTGACGCGGTCGACGGGGAGGCAGGCGGCAGACACACCTTCCGCGGCCGGCTGGGCGGCAGGCCCCAGCGAGGGCTGGGTGGCGAGACTGATGCTGGTGCTCGGGCCCTTGTCGCCCCTGCTGTCGGGAGCGATCTGCACACAGGGGCCGTGCTCCACGGGTACGACAACGGCCTTGGGGGGTGCGTCCGGCAGTCGGCCGGGACCGTCGGACTCGGCGGTACGAGGGGCCAGCCGGCCCTGGAGCGCGTCGGAGCCGATTGTGGTGACGGTGGGGGAGACGCCCGCGTAGGCCAGTTGTCGGGTGCGGGCATCGCCGAGCACCAGCGCGGCCAGGGTCGAGGTCAGCGGGGCCAGTCCGTCGCGCCGCAGGAGATACAGCTGTGAGCCCGATCCGGGGACGGACGCTTTGAAGACCTGCCCGACCCTGGTGGCACGGCCGCCCAGTTCGGCGGCGGGCTCACCGAGACCGGCAGTGGTCGGTGGGGTCAGGTCGGGGCCGGAGGGGAGTGCGCTCAGGAGTGCCCCGGACACCTTCACCGGGGTGACGGAGCCGTAGCCGAGCGCCTCGGGCGCTCCGGCCCTCCGGTCGAGGCGCAGCCGACTCCCGCCCCACAGCAGATAGTCGGCGCCGTCGGGTCCGGAAACCAGCACTCCCTGGTACTTGTTCAGGGGCGTGCCCACGGTCTTGCGGCCCACCGCGAGCGTGCCGGCCGTCCTGCCGTCCGCGGTGGGGATGGAGCACACCTGCCAGGGATCCGAGCTGAGTTGACCGGCACCGGGCAGAGAGTCGGGTGCTCCGAGGATGCCCACCGGTGCGCCGTGCGGAGTTCCCTTCAGCGATGCCGAGCCGACGGTCGCGGCTGAGAGGTCCGCGCCGCCGAGCAGCCGGGCCGACGCGTAGTTGCGTACCGGGCGCAGCCGGCCGTCGAGGTACAGATAGCGGGAGCCCGTCTGCTTCTCGACGATGAGATCGCCCGAGGTCCGCCAGGATCCCTTCGTACCGGGCGAGAGCAGGCCGAAGACGAAGGCTCCGGCCGAGACGAGCACGGCGAAGACCACTCCGAGGGCGATACCCCGGTTGGTGCGTCCCTGTGGGCTCTCCGGGGCGTCCGGGTCCGCGCGCAGCATCCCGGAGGTGAGGCGGCCCATGAGGAACATATGGGCCTGTACCTGGTCGCGTTTGTTCTGCATCGTTCCCTTCTCCCGGCGTCAGCCGTTGAGTCCTCGCAGATATCCGTAGACGCCGAGCACCCACAGGGCCATGGGCAGCATGGCGATGGCGGTGGCCGAGTGCAGCAGCTCCGCGGCGCGGCCCCAGTAGGGGACCAGCCGCCGGCCCGGAACGGTCCAGGCGGCGATGGCGAGCGCGGCGGTGACCGAGAGCAGGGAGGCTGCCAGGAGCAGTCGTCCTGTCGGTGAGAACGTGACGACGGCGGAGTACACCAGCAGGGCGGCCCCGGCGGCGGCGGGGCCGAGCAGGGCGAGCCGTTGCAGGGTGTTGCCCAGGCCTCGGCTGTGCAGGAGCAGGAGAGTTGAGAGTACGCCGATCATCAGGATCTCGGCCAGCCCCGGTTCGGTGGCAAGGCCGAGCAGCGCGGCGGCGCACACCGCTCCGGTGGCTCCGTACAGGCCCGTCATCCACCCGTCGGCGACCACGGCACGGGCGGCGACGGCCGATGGGGAGTGCGGTTCGATGCCCTCCTGGAGCTGCTGGGCGTTGGTCGGGAGCGGGGGCATCCGCAGTCCGGCCAGCCGGAACGACAGACTGGGTACGAAGGCGCCGAAGATGACGGCGAGCAGTGCGATCATCCCTGCCGCGTGGGCCGGCACCAGATCCGCCGCGATGATCAGTGCGCCGGCGAGTGCGCAGGCCGAGGCGATCACTGCGGCGGCGACGAACAGCGCGGCGAAGGAAGCGACGACCGCGACCCCGAGCATCGCGCCACCCGCGGCTGCCGCGCCGGACGCCAACAGCCGTGAACCCAGCACCTCATGGGCGTGCGGGCCGCTCAGCGCACCTCCCGGCACCAGCCACCCCGCCAGCGCCAGGCAGCACACTGCGGGCAGGCCCAGTGCCGCGCCGGCACCGGCGTCTCCCACGGCGCGGCTGGCCGAACCGGCTCCGGCGAGCAGCAGCATCGCGGTGGCGGCCGCGCCCAACGCCCGTATGTCCGCGGAGAATCCGGGTATCGCGAGCACCACGAACGCGGCGGCCGATGCGGCTGCCGCGAAGGCGAGCAGCAGTCGTCGGGAGATCTGTGGTGTCCAGCTGTAGGGGCGGTCCTGCATGGTGGTGGCGATGCCGTCGACCAGATCGTCGAGCCGTACTTCCGGCAGCGCGTCGGTGTGCGGCCGCAGGTAGACGGTGTCGCCGTCCCGCAGGCCGAGGGAGTCCAGGCTGCTCTCCTCGTCGAGGCGTTCACCGTCCAGCCGTTGGAGCAGCCAGCCTCCGTGCTCCAGGCCCAATTCGGCCAGATTCTCACCCGCGTACTCCACCAGGGTGGGCAGCAGGTCGATCACGGGGATGTCGGCGGGTACCGCCAGATCGATCAGCTTCTCGGGTGCGTGCACCGTGAGGCGGCACAGCGCTGCGACTGTGTTGTCTGTCATGGATTGCTCACGATTCTCAATGTGCCGCGGCCACTGAACGGGCCGACGGACCGACGTGATGGATCAATCGTTGGACGTGCGCGGGAATCGGCTGCACACTACTTGCTGAACGTCTGCTCCTGTACGGGCCCCGGTGCGGCACAGCCGCCGGTGGGCCCGGCGCACCGCACCGTGTTCCCCGCCGGCCCGCTTCCCCGGCCGGGAGAACCGACGGTTCGGCCTCTCGGCCTTCTGCCGTGCTTCCTGACGCCTGCCTACTCGCCGTACCAGTGATTCCGCCCACATCCGCTGTGCCGGGCGGGTCGATGTGAGCCGTCAAGTGTCAACGCGCCGAAGGAGAACATTCGTTGAGTGTCGTGCTGTTCCGCAGGCCGGCCCGCCGTCCCGGTCCGGACATGCCCGAGGGGGAACTGAGCCTTCAGGAGCCGCCCACGCTTCCGGAGATGCTGCCCGACAGCTCCGCCGTGTGGCAGTACCTGCCCATGGCGATGATGTCCGCCTCGATGATGCTCATGTTCATGAGGCCCGGATCCCGCGGCGGATTCATGTATCTGGCGCTCGGCCTCATGGTCGTCGCGTCAGCGGCGATGGTCGTCGGCCAGTTCATGCGACGCAGCGGTGAACGCAAGCAGCGGCTCAAGGCCGAGCGGCGCGACTACCTGCGCTATCTGACCCAGATCCGGCGCAAGGTCCGGGCGAGCGTGCGCGATCAGCAGCGCGCCCTGGCCTGGCGGCATCCGGAGCCCGCGGCGCTGTGGTCCCTCGTGGGCACCACTCGCCTCTGGGAACGACGGCCGGCCGATCCCGACTTCGGCGAGATCCGGGTGGCTGTCGGAGACCAGAAACTCGGCCTGCGGCTGACCCCGCTGTCCACCAAACCGGTCGAGGATCTGGAGCCGCTGAGCGCACATGCGCTGCGCAGTTTCATCCGCGCCTACTCCGTGGTCCCCGAGCAGCCGATCGCCGTCTATCTGCGGGCCTGGGCGCGAGTCCTGTTCCGCGGCGACGAGGAGCGGACACGGGCCATGGTGCGCGCGATGCTCGCCCAACTGGCCGCCCTGCACTCCCCGGAGGAGCTGTGGATCGCCGTCTGCGCGGCAGACGAGCAGCGGGCAGAGTACGAGTGGGTGAAGTGGCTGCCCCACAGCCTGCATCCGCAGGAGAACGACGGGGCGGGCGCGGCGCGCCGGATCGTCTCGTCGTTCAACGAGCTCGAGGACCTGCTGGGCGCCGAGTTCTCTGAGCGGCCGCCGTTCGACCCCGATGCCGTACCCGGCCGGGAAGAGCCGTTCACCGTGATCGTGCTGGACGGAGTCGCAGCCCCCGGCGGCCACCGCCTCGACGGCCCCGGACTGCGCAATGCCGTGGTGCTCGACCTCGGCTCCTCGCTGACCTGGCGGCCCGGCCGGGCGACCCTGCGGCTGGAGCTCTCCGACGGCCTGCTGCACCTGATCCGTACCGACCGTGAGCGCAAGGAACAGACCACCGCCCTGGGCAGGCCCGACAAGCTCGGCACTGTCGGCGCCGCCTCGCTGGCGAAACTGCTGGCGCCCTACCGGGTGGGACTCGGCACCGAGTCCGCCGAGCCGCTCAGCACCAACGTCGAACTCACCACCCTGCTGGGCATCTCCGACCTCCACCGGCACGACCCGCCCGCACTGTGGCAGCGGCGCACCGGAGCCGACCGGCTGCGGGTGCCGATCGCTGTGGCCGCCGACGGGGTGCCGGTGGAACTGGACATCAAGGAATCCGCCCAGGGCGGCACGGGACCGCACGGCATGCTCATCGGCGCCACCGGCTCCGGCAAGAGCGAGCTGCTGCGCACCCTGGTCCTCGCGCTGGCCCTGACCAACTCCTCCGAGACACTGAACTTCGTCCTGGTCGACTTCAAGGGCGGCGCGACCTTCCTGGGCCTGGACGAACTGCCGCACACCTCGGCGGTGATCACCAACCTCGCCGACGAGGTGGCCCTCGTCTCCCGTATGCAGGACGCATTGCACGGTGAGTTGATGCGCCGTCAGGAACTGCTGCGCAGCGCCGGAAACTACACATCGGCTCTGGAGTACGAGAAGGCCAGGGCGGCCGGCACTCCGCTCGACCCGCTGCCCAGCCTGTTCGTCGTTGTCGACGAATTCAGTGAACTTCTCTCCGCCCACCGGGAGTTCATGGAGCTGTTCGTCATGATCGGGCGACTGGGACGCAGCCTCGGAGTCCATCTGCTGCTGGCCTCGCAACGGCTGGACGAGGGGCGGATGCACCAGCTGGAGAGCCATCTGTCGTACCGGGTGGGGCTGCGCACCTTCTCCGCGATGGAGAGCCGCGGCGTACTCGGTGTGCCCGATGCCTACGAACTTCCGTCCCAGCCCGGAAGTGGCTTCCTGAAGACGGGTGTCGAGGCGCTCACCCGCTTTCGCGCGGCCTATGTCTCCGGCCCGTACCGCAAGCGCGGCGGGGCGATCAACCAGGCGCGGGTGGCCAGCCAGGTGGTGCCGTGGACGGCCGGCTGGGTGGTGCCCAGGAATGTGCCCGACCCGGCGGCGACCACGCCCCCGCCGGTTGCACCCGACGAGGAGGAGGGTGATTCGCTGCTGTCCGTGGCAGTGGAGCGGCTGCGGGAGGCCGGCCCGCCGGCCCACCAGGTGTGGCTGCCGCCGCTGGATCTGCCCTCGACGCTGGACGAGTTGCTGCCGCCACTCACGCCGCACCCCGAATACGGCCTGACCGCCGCCGACTGGCCCCGGCGCGGCACGCTGCGCGTCCCGGTCGGCATCGTGGACCGGCCTTTCGACCAGCTCCGCGACGAACTCGTCGTCGATCTGTCCGGCTCCGGCGGCCATGTCGCCGTCGCCGGCGGCCCGCAGAGCGGCAAGAGCACGCTCGTACGCACCCTGATCACCTCGCTCGCCCTCACTCACACACCGCGCGAAGTGCAGTTCTACTGCCTGGACTTCGGCGGCGGCACCCTGGCCGGCCTGGCCGGACTGCCGCACATGAGCGGCGTCGCCGCCCGTCTGGACGAGGAACGGGTGGGCCGGGTCATCGCCGAGGTCACCACACTGCTCGCGCAGCGGGAGCGGCTCTTTTTGGAAGAGGGAATCGACTCGATGGTCACCTTCCGGCGCCGCCGCGCCGCGGGGGAGTTCCCGCAGGAGGCACATGGGGACGTGTTCCTGGTCATCGACGGCTGGTCGACCGTGCGTCAGGATTTCGACCGGCACATCCAGACCTTCAACGCGCTGGCCGCACGAGGTCTGAACTACGGCATCCATCTCATCGTCACCACCGCGCGCTGGGTGGAACTGTCCTCCGCCGTCCGCGATCAGGCGGGGACCCATCTGGAGCTGCGCATGGGAGACGCGATGGACTCCGGGATCGACGCCCGCAAGGCGGCGACCGTCCCCCGCACACCGGGCCGCGGACTGACCCGGGACGGCAAACTCCACTATCTGACGGCGCTGCCGCGCATCGACGGACAGCCGGACTCCGACGACCTCTCCGAAGGCGTCGCCGCCATGGTCGCCGCCGTGCGGGAACACTGGTCCGGTCCGCCCGCCCCGCCCGTCCGCATGCTGCCGACCAAGCTGACGGCCGCCGAACTCCCCGCGCCCGAAGGGAAACTCCGCGTCCCGCTGGGACTGGAGGAGGACCGGCTGTCCACGGTCTGGCACGACTTCACCGAGAACCCGCACATGATCGTCGTCGGCGACTCCGAGAGCGGAAAGACCAACCTCCTGCAGCTGGTGGCGGCCGCGATCATGCGCACATACACGCCCGCCGAGGCCCGCATCATGGTGGTGGACTACCGGCGTGAGCTGGTGGAGGCCATTCCCGACGAGTACCGGCTCGGGCACGCGGTCTCCATCGACGCGCTCAAGGACCTTGTCGACGGCGCGGCGCGGGCCGTACAGACCCGGCTGCCGGGACCGGACATCGCGCCGTCCCGCATGCGACTGTGCGACTGGTGGACGGGCCCCCGGCTGTTCATCCTGGTCGACGACTACGACATGGTCGGCGGCAACCCGATGAACCAGCCCTTCGGCCCGCTCCTCGACCATCTCGCACTCGGCTACGAAGTGGGCCTGCACCTCGTCGTCGCACGCTCGGCGGCCGGCGCGGGCCGGGGACTCAACGAGTCGATGATGCGGCGCCTCCAGGAGGTCAACACGCCCGGACTGCTGCTGTCCTGCCCGCCGGCCGAAGGCTATGTGTTCGGCAATGTGAAGGGCCGCATCCTGCCGCCCGGACGTGGCACCCGTATCGCGCGTCGCAAGAGCGTGCAGATCCAGACGGCCCTCGCCGGACCGGAGGAGTCATGAGCGGCTCAGCGGTCCGCGGCACGCCAGCCGCGGGCCCGGCCACGGGGAATCACCGCAACTGCGCCGAGCACCAGCAGCCCGAGCATGCCTGCAGCCCCCGTGATCGCCAGCGCCTTGGTGCGCGGGCTCTTGGGGGCGTCCGCAGTGACGTGGGCCTCGGCCGCCTGCGGAGCCTTCGCGGGACTGCCGTCGAGGACCGCGGTCAGGGAGGCGTACGGATCGAGACGGGGAGTGTCGGCCGGGTAGGCGGCGGCGACCAGCCGGCGGGCGACCTCGGCGGCGGACAACTGCGGATAGCGGCCGCGTACCAGGGCGGCCACGCCGGCGGTGTGCGCGGCTGCCAGCGAAGACCCGGAACCGATGTAGTGGCCGCTGCCCTTCGGCCCGCCACCGACCACCGCGTCGCCGGGCGCGGACAGATCCGGTGCGAAGGCATCGGGCGCATTGGACGGACGGCTGCCGTCGGCGCCGTGGTCGACGACCGAGAGGACCTGCGGTACGAAGGCCGGGAAGTACGGCCGTGCCGTGGTGTCGGGTCGGTGGGTCGCGCCGTCCACGGGGGCGGTGTCCGGCGTGGCCGGCGCGACGACCAGCACATCCCGCTCGGTGGCGTGTGCGACGGCCGCCGTCAGTTCCGCCCTGCCGTCGAGCAGCGCCTGACCCACGTAGACCACGCGGGCGCCCCCGTCCACCGCCGCCCGGATGCCGGCTGCGACGGTCGCTCCTGTGCTCCGCCCGCGCAGGTCCGTGCCGCGCACGGCGAGCACCCGTGCCTGCGGGGCAACACCGGTCACTCCGGTCCCGGGCGTGGGTGCTGCGGCGATCAGACCTGCTGCGAAACTTCCGTGGCCCACACAGTCCTGCCCGGCGTCGTCCGCCGCCTCGACCCGGCCGGCCAGAGCGGGCACCGCCGTTCCGACCCCGGTGTCCACCACCGCCACCGGAACGCCGGCGCCCCGGGACAGTTGCCAGGACCGCGACAGGCCGAGCGCCCTGCGGGTCCAGGGCTCGGCCTCGGCGGTCACGGCCGAGGGACCGGTGCAGTCCTCGTCCGGGCCTATCCGGCCGCGCAGAGCGGGCAGTTCCACGGGCTTGTCGTCGGCGGCCCGGGCAACCGGCAGAGCCGTCCGGGCAGTTACGGCCTGGGCGGGTGGCATCAAGGTCAGGGTCGGTACGGCGGCAGCCGCCGCGAGAAGCAGAACACGCGGGTAACGGTCGTGTCGCATGAGGCACATGATGCCACCCGTCGGCAACCAAGGAGGAACGACCGTGTCACGGCAGGTACTTGTGGTCTCGCCGGAACAGCCGGACAGCTTCCGGACGATCAGTGAGGCGCTGGCCGCGGCACGCACCGGAGCAGTGATCCGCGTGCGCCCCGGCCGCTACGCCGAGAACCTCAGCGTGAAGACCCGGGTGACCGTCGTCGCCGACGGCGAGCCCGGCAGCGTAGAGATCTGTCCACGGCGTGGCACCGCCGTCGTCCTCGTCGCCGACGCGGTGATGCTCACCGATCTGGTCCTGCGCGGCGGCAGCGAGGACGTGGCAGTCGTCGACGCAGCGCGCGGCCAACTGGCCATGGACGGCTGCACGGTCACCGGCTCGGGCTGGACGGCGGTCCTGGCCCGGCAGACCGGCTCGCTGGCGATGCGCAACTGCCGTATCAGCAACCGTGAAGGCGCGGGCATCGTCGACACCGCCCCCACCGGCAGTGTCATCGAGGACTGCGTCATCGAGAACCTCGGTACGTCCGGAGTCGTCTTCAGCGAGCACTCACGCTCGACGGTTCGCAACTGCCGGATCCGTGACGCGCGCGGCAACGGAATTCTCGCCAACGGCGAGGCCCAGGGCACCGTCGAGGACTGCGAGATCTCGACCACCGACAAGCCCGCCGTCGCACTCGAGGGCAACAGCAGCACCCAGGTGCTGCGCGTCGCCGTCCATGACGTCGCGGTGGGCGTCTATCTCACCAGCGCTTCCCGTCCGGTCCTGGAAGATGTCACCGTCTCCACCACCACCGGTCCAGGAATCGCACTCTCCGCGGGCGCGGACCCGCTGCTCCGCCGCTGCCGTACGACCCGCACCAAGGGGAACGGGCTGTTCGTCACCGAACGCTCCCGGGGCACCTTCGAGGACTGCGAGTTCACCGGATCCACGGCCGCCGCCATCCAGGTGGCCGGCAGCAGCTCCCCGTCCTTCGCCCACACGGTCGTACGGGACTGCGCCGACGCTGCGGGCGCGGTGCTGCTCGCGGAGGAGTCGGCGGCGGAGTTCGACCGGCTGGAGGTGCTCGACGCCGCGGGCACCGCCATCACGGTCCGCTCCCAGGCCAACCCGCTGATCCGGCGCGCCCGTATCGTCGCCCCGGTCGGCACCGGGGTGGACATCGGCGACGACGGACGTGGCCGCCTGGAGTCCTGCACCGTGGAGGGCGCCGGGGGAGCAGGCATACGCGTCGCGGACGGCGGCCACACTCACATCAGCGACTGTGTCCTGCGCTCGGTCTCCGATGTCGCACTGCTGGTCGGGGCGCAGGGGGTCGCCACCGTGCGCGACTGCGAGATCGACTCCAGCGGGGCCTCCGGGGTCGTGATCGCCGACGGCGGCGAACTGACCCTGACCCGCGTGCGGATCAGCGCGGCCGGCGCCCATGGCGTACTCGTGCCGGCGGGCGCCCGCGCCGACCTGCGGTCCTGTGAGATCACCGGCAGCCTCGGCGACGGCATCAGGACCGACAGCGCCGAACCGGTCACCGTCACCGGCTGCTCCGTACGCGACAACAGGGGAGCCGGTCTGCGCCAGACAAGCCCGGGGGAGCGGCTGGAGGTGACCGATCTGACCAGCTCGGGCAACGGTTTGCCGGACGCCTGGGGCGCTGCGGCGGACCTCGCGGGGGTCGGCGGTGCCGCGGGCCGCGGCGAGGGCGCCAAGGCCGAACCCCGTGGCCCATTGGACGAGTTGGAGTCGCTGATCGGGCTCGACGCGGTGAAACACCAGGTCCGCACGCTCGTCAACCTCAACCAGCTCGCCCAGCGCCGGATCAGGCTGGGGATGCCGGTGCCCACCATGAGCAGGCATCTGATCTTCGCCGGCCCGCCCGGCACCGGAAAGACCACCGTCGCCCGTCTGTACGGCGGCATCCTCGCCGAACTCGGTGTACTGCGCTCCGGCCATATCGTCGAGGTGTCCCGCGCCGACCTCGTCGCGCAGTTCATCGGTGGCACAGCGATCAAAACGACGGAGGCCTTTACCGAGGCCCTCGGCGGAGTCCTGTTCATCGACGAGGCGTACACCCTGGTCTCCGACTCCAAGGGTTCCGGCCCGGACTTCGGCCGTGAGGCCATCGACACCCTGGTCAAACTGATGGAGGACCATCGCGACGACGTCGTGGTGGTGGCCGCCGGCTACTCCGCGGAGATGGAAGGCTTCCTGTCCGCCAACCCGGGAATGGCCTCTCGCTTCACCCGGAGCATCGAGTTCGCCAACTACTCGGTCCCGGAACTGGTCACCATCACCGAGAGCCTGTGCGCCGACAACCGATACGAACTCGGCCCCGGCACGTCGGCCGCGCTCACCGCCCACTACGAGCGGATGACCCGCGACGCCACATTCGGCAACGGCCGCGCGGCCCGTCGGGTCTTCGAGGAGATGGTGGACCGCCAGTCCTTCCGGCTGGCCGCCATGTCCGATCCGGCCGAGAGCGACTTGACGCTGTTGCTGCCGGAGGACGTCGCGGACGAGACCGCAACGTCAGTGCAGCAGGCGGGTGGCCGGGAGGAGATGCTGGCCCAACTGGACAACATGATCGGACTGGCCGCCGTCAAACGGGAGGTCACCGACCTGGTGAACCTCCTCTCCACGGCCAGACAGCGAGAGGCGGCGGGCCTGCCCGCACCGCGTATCAGCCAGCACCTGGTCTTCGCCGGACCACCCGGCACCGGCAAGACCACGGTGGCGCGTCTCTACGCCCAACTGCTGCACGCCCTGGGCGTGTTGCCCAAGGGGCAGCTGGTGGAGGTGGCCCGGGCCGACTTGGTGGGCCGCTATGTGGGTCACACCGCGCAGCTCACGAGGGACGTTTTCCAAAGCGCCCTCGGCGGAGTGCTGTTCATCGACGAGGCCTATGCTCTCGTCCCCGAGGGCAACTCCTCGGACTTCGGCCGGGAAGCCGTGGACACGTTGCTGAAACTCATGGAGGACCACCGCGACGAGGTGGTTGTCATCGTCGCCGGCTACGGCGAGGAGATGGGGCGTTTCCTCGATTCCAACCCCGGACTCGCCTCACGCTTCTCGCGCCATGTGGCGTTCGAGAACTACACCACGGACGAACTTGTCACGATCGTGGAACGCCATGCCGTGGCGTCGGGATACGAGTGCGTGCCCGAGACCCTGGAAGCGCTCGGCGCCCGGATCGCCACCCTGCCCAGGGGCCGATCCTTCGGCAACGCCCGGCTGGCCCGCCAGCTCCTCGAGACGATGATCACTCATCAGGCCCGGCGGCTCGGCACAGTGGGCACCCCCAGCGTGGACGACCTGCGGATGCTGATGCCGCAGGATCTGCCACCCCACCCGTTGGGCAGCTCAAGCTGAGCGCACGGGTCACACCCGCAGGACCTGGGGGCCCAGCAGTGCATAGCGCTGGGCCTCCACAGCCGTGAGCGAGCTGTCGGTGATGATGGCCTCGAACTCCCGCACTTCGGCGAACCGGCTGAAGCTCACCGCGCCGAACTTGGTGTGGATGCCCGAGAAGATCCGCCGCCGGGCCGACTTCATGGCCTGCGCCTTGACATGGCCGACTGCCGGATCGGGGGTGGTCAGCCCGTACTCACGGGAGATGCCGTTGGCCCCGACATAGGCAAGGTCGATAACCAGGCCGGCCAGCATGTCGGTCACCCAATGGTCCACAGTGGCCAGCGTGTTGCCCCGCACTCGGCCGCCGAGCAGGAGTACCTGGGTGTTTTCCCGAGGGGCCAGCAGGCCGGCGGTGGTGAGCGATGCGGTGACGACGGTCAGCGGCCGGTCCTGGGGCAGCGCCTCGGCGATCAGCTGTGGGGTGTAGCCCTCGTCGACGAAGACGGTCTCCGCGTCCCCGAGCAACTCGACGGCTGCCGCGGCGATGCGGGCCTTCTGTGGTACGTGCCGGGTGGTGCGGGAGGCGAGTGTCGTCTCGAATCCGGCGCTCTCGACGGGGTAGGCCCCGCCGTGCCTGCGCCGGACGAGGCCGCTTTCCTCGAGCATCCGCAGATCGCGCCGGACGGTCTCCAGGGACACCGCCAACTCCGTCGCGAGGGCAGCGACTTCCACAGAACCGTCGCGTCGCGCGACGGTGAGAATTGCACGCCGACGTTCGTCGCCGTCCAGGGTCTTCTCCTCCTTCGGTCGGAAGGTCCCTGGTCTCCCCGTTTGAGCCTGCCAGGATTCTCCACAGGATCCTTCGGCATCGACCAGCATGTTCTGCATTCGGGCATGAGTGTGATGAGCAGCACTGCTCTGTCGCTACCACCTCCTCTTTCTAGCCCGGAGGACGACGGGTTCTGGCGAGGAGCACCGCCACATCGTCCTGGGCCGTGGAGGGCAGCAGTCGGCCGAGAATGCGGTCGCAGATCTCCTGCAACGGATGGTCGAGGTGTCGCAGCGCCTGGGCGAGCTGTTGCATGCCCTGGTCGATGTCCCTGTCGCGAGCCTCGATGAGTCCGTCGGTGTAGAGCACCAGCAGACTTCCGGGGGGCAGCGGCACCTGTTCGGTCTGGAAGTCCTGCCCGCCCGCGCCCAGGGGAGTACCCGGGGGGCCGTGGAGGAATGAGATCGTCCCCCGGCCGTCGGCCACGGCCGGGGGCGGATGGCCGGCCCGGGCGATCAGGCAGCCGCCGGCAGCCGGGTCGTGGACTGCGTAGATGCACGTCGCCATCTCGTTCTCGCCCAGGTCGGCCACGACAACATCCAGCGAGCGCAGCATCTGGGCCGGGGGGATGTCGAGCCGCGCCAGCGTGCGCACCGCCGTGCGCAGCTGTCCCATGACGGCCGCCGCGTGGATTCCGTGCCCCATGACGTCGCCGATGACCAGCCCGGTCCTGCGCTCGGGCAGGGGGATGACGTCGAACCAGTCGCCACCGACCTCGTGGTCGCTGGCGGGGAGGTAGCGCCCGGTGAGGTCCAGGTCTCGCACGTCGGGCAGCGCGCTGTTCGTCAGGCTGCGCTGCAGAGTGAGGGCCGCCGCACGCTGGCTGGTGTACATGCGCGCGTTGTCGATGTTCAGCGCCGCTCGGGCGACCAGCTCGTCGATGAGCACGCAGTCCTGCTCGTCGAACGGCTCGCGGCCGCGGATACGCGTCACCACCACGGCACCGAGCACTGTGCCGCGGGCGACCAGCGGGACCAGTCGCGCCGAGCCCACATTGGCACTGAGGTAGGAACGCAGTCGCTCGGCCCCCGGATCGTTGATCAGCGCCGGGATGTCGGCCAGGTAGAGGTTCATGGGGCGACCGTCGGCGATGACCTGCTCGTACACCGAGCCGAGCGGGACCTGGAAGGTCATGCCCACCGCCAGGTGCGCGGTGGGGGCGGCCGGATCCGGGAAGGAGGCCGCCAGACGACGCACCACGCCGTGGGTGGATGCGGCGGCCTCATCGGGGTCGATCACCTCTGCCAGCAGTTGTACGTCGGCCGAGTCGGCCAGCTGGGGCACCAGCAGCTGCACCACCTCTTCGGCGGTCTGCCGCAGATCCAAGGTGGTCCCTATCCGCGTGCCGGCCTCGGCCAGCAGCGCGAAGCGGTGCCGCGCCCGGTCGGCGTCGACGTGTGCCTGCTGGCTGGCGGTGATGTCGATCAGGGACGCGATCAGTCCGAGCCTGTGGCCGGCGTTGTCGAGCAACGGAGCGTAGGAGCAGGACCAGGTCCGGTCGTGGTCCGGATCGGCTGCGGTGCGACCGGTGCGGCGTACGTCGACCACCGCCTCGCCGAGATCCAGGGACTGCCGCATCACCGTCTCCAGCGCCGCGGCGTTGACATCGGGCGCCACCTCGGCCGGGCGTTTGCCGAGGTGCTCGGCCGCGGAGACGCCGTTCATCCGTGCCAGCGCGTTGTTGACCCGCAGAAAGCGCAGATCGGGGCCGAGGATGGCCAGACCGATGGGGGACTGGGTGAACAGACCTTCCAGGGCCGCCAGCGAATCCCGCATCCGCAGAACCGCGGAGGTCTCCACGGCGATGACCAGGACACCGGTGCCGCCCTGCCGGTCCACAGCCGGGCAGATCCACATCTCCATCGGCACCAGGTGCCCGTCGCGATGGCGCACCGGGAGGGTCGCGACAATCGCCTCACCCGCCGCGACCTTTCGCGTCAGTTGCTCGGCCAGTTCCCAGTTGGGCTTGGGGACCAGCATCGGGATCCCGGACCGGCCCAGCAGCTGCTCCGGTGTGTAGCCGAGCAGGTCCTGAGCGGCGAGCGACCACTCGGCGATGCGCCCTTCCGCATCGGCCCTCCACAGCGCGATCGGAAGCAGGTCGCGGAGCACCCCCGCGTACCCGATCGCCGTCAGGGGGTGATCCGGCGCGTGGCTCGTCGACTCGTGTATGTCCAACGCAATGACCTCACCCCGGGGCGTGGGGGCCACTGCCTGCCAACCACTCCCTGGCTTCCGGCCGAGCGCTGCGGACGCATTGTCACTGCGGCGTCCTCGCCGCAGTGACTTTGGGCGCAGCGCTTTTCGGGTGCAATTGCTAACACATCAGCCTATCCGAGGCGCCGACGGGGGCGAGCGGAAACCGACGCGGTCACCTTCTGTGAGGAGATCGTTCCGGTCGGTCACGGTGATCTCTGTGCTGTGCAGCCGGGCGTGCCCCTCGTTTCGTTGAACGCGATCGTCAGGGCGATGGTCAGGCCCAGGGGTGGGAGGCTGCGATGGATCTCGTCTCCCTGACCCCTGGGCCCATTTCGATGGCCATCATGTTGTGTGCGTGTTGCGGCGTCGATAGGTCCTCCTTCCCTCGTCGGGCCCAGCCCGCTATGCGGGGCCGGCGCAGACATGAAGTTCGAACCACACCACCTTTCCCGCGCGTGTGCGGTGGCTGCCCCAGCAGCGGGACAGCAGGCTCAGCAGATGCATCCCCCGCCCTGCTTCGTCGTGCTCGCGGGCCTGGCGCCTCAGGGGGCCGGCCGGGTTCGCGTCCTCGATCTCGCACCGCAGCCCGCCGTCCTGGGAGGCCAGGGAGAAGGTGAGCCGTATCGGCCCCCACGCGTGGCGCAGCGCGTTCGTGACCAGCTCGCTGACGAGCAGCTCCGTGTCGTCGATCTGCTCGTGGAGCGCCCAGTGAGCCAACTGGGTGCGGGCGAGTCGCCGTGCTTCACGCACGGAGGACGGTTCGGGGGGCAGGAGCCAGGAGCTTGTACGGGCCGGCTCGTCCTGGGCGGCGCCGAGCCCGGCCGACTGAGCCTGGACAGCCGCTGGCGGGGGCATGGGCGCGGTGAACGGTTTCATACCGTCCTGCCCCCCAGAGCCTGAACGCTTGACGCGGAAGTGCCGTCGGGCAGGAGCTCACCCATGTCCTCGAAAACTGTCACACCGTTGCAGAGGAGGCCCCAGCCCTGCTCGGGGTGGTAGGCCACCAGGCGGGCGGCGTCACGGTCGGGCGCGGTTGAGGAAGGGCAGGATGGCTGGTGCTGGCACATTGCTCGGACCTTCGATTCTCCGCCCCGGCTGGGGCGGATCTCGTTTGACCCGACCATCCTGTGCCGACGGCAAGCGTGACGGGGAGGGGATAAATCCCCGGATTGGGTACCTGAAACCATTCCAGCGGACCCGGCGGGCTTCGGAGGGTGAGGGCGTCATCGCTCGGCGTGCGGCGCCGTCCCCGCATAAAGGGCCCAGTCGGCCGCTCCGTCGCGTCCCATCCTCGCTCCACGCCGTACTGCCGCGGCGTATCTGCGCTCGCCGAGCTCGGTGCGGAGACGGGATTCGGTCCTCTTGTGTCCCGCGGCCAGGTGCCGGAACCCGGACTGCGAGATCCCCGTGGAACGCCACTCGACCTCAGCCGCGCCCAGCAGCCGGGCACCCCGCTCGGCCTCGCCGGCCGAGGCGGCGGCCCAGGCCAGCGCCTCCAGGCACAGGGCGATTCCCCACCCGTCGCCGACGACCCGGCGGGTCCTGAGGGCATCGCGGAGGAGTTCTGCCGCACGCAGTGGCTCGCCCTGGCGCCACAGATGGAGGCCGAGCGCCCACAGGGCATAGGAGCGGGACCAGGGAGCGTGCGCCTCATTGCACAGGTCCAGGCAGTCCTTGCCGAAATCCGCGGCACGGGGATCGCCGGACATGGCGCAGGCCATGGTGAGCTGATAGAGGGCGGTCATCAGGCCATTGCGATCGCCGGCCGCGCGGTGGCCCTCCACGGCTTCCTCCAGAAGACCGATGGCCCTGGGGAAGTCGCCCTCGTACAGCGCGCGTCCGCCCAGGAACTGCTTGGCGTGCACCAGGGTGGGGCCGTCGTGAAGCCGGAGCGCGAGAGCCCGGCACTCCTCCAGCTGCGGCAGCGCGGAAGCCGTGTCGCCCCGGAGCACCGACAGCCAGCCGTCCACCCACAGCGCCTTGCCGCGGGCCACCGTGTCCTCGGGTGCCAGGGCCAGCGCCCTGCCGAGCCAGTGGCGGCCCTCGCCGAGGAACCCGCTGCACAGCCAGTGGAACCACAGCGACGCCGCGATCTGAAGCCCTGCCTGTGCCTGGCCGGGCTCACTGAGACAGAAATCCAGGGAGGTGCGCAGGTTGGCGTGCTCGCTCTGCAGCCGGGCGAGCCAGGTCTCCTGGCGCGGGCTCAGCCAGTCCGCCTCCGCGCGGTTCACCAGCTGCTGGTACCAGTCCCGGTGGCGGTACTGCAGGACCCGCGTCTCCCCGGCCTCGGCCAGGCGCTCCGCGCCGTACTGCCGGACCGTTTCCAGCAGGCGGAAGCGCACCTCGCTGCCCTGCTCCTCCCGGACCAGGACCGACTTGTCGACCAGCCCCGTCACCAGGTCGAGGATGCGTTCCTCGGGTATGCCGTCACCCGAGCAGACCGCTTCGACCGCCTCCAGCCCGCAGCTGCCGGCGAAGACCGATGTGCGCGCCCACACCCTCTGCTCACCGGGAGAACACAGACCGAAGCTCCAGTCGATCGACGCGCGCAAGGTCCCGTGCCGGGGCAGCTCCGCGGTGGTGCCATCCTCGGACAGATCAAGGTGTTCGTTCAGGCGCCACAGGATCTCGTCGGGCGTGAACGCCCTCAGTTGCGCCGCGGCCAGTTCGATGGCGAGCGGAATGCCGTCCAGGCGCCGGCAGAGCTCGACGACCGTCTCCAGGTTTTCGGGGCCGAGTGTGAACTCCGGCGACGCCTCCGCCGCGCGCCGCTCGAACAGCCTGACCGCCGCATAGTGCGTGGCCGTCGCTGAGCGGAGCGTTCGACGGGGTTCCGGCACCGCCAGGGCGGGCACCGGGAGGACGGACTCGCCGTACACCCCCAGGGGCTGGCGGCTGGTGGCCAGCACACACAGCCGGGGAGCCGCGCGCAGCAGGCGGTCGGTGAGCACCGCGCAGCTGTCCAGGATGTGCTCGCAGTTGTCCAGCACTATCAGGGAGCGTGCGTCGCTCAGGTGGTCGCAGAGCAGGTCCATCGGGTGTCGGGCCGACTGGTCCCGCAGCCCGAGCGCCGTCGCGACGGTCCCCGGAAGCAGCCCCTCGTCCTCCAGCGCGCCGAGTTCGACCAGCCACACGCCGTCCGGGAACGCCCTTCGCACCTCGTCGGCAACTCCTGCTGCCAGCTTGGTCTTGCCCACGCCACCCACGCCGGTCAGTGTCACCAGGCGGGAGTGCCACAGCATCCGTTTCGCCTCGGCCAGCTGCTGCCGGCGGCCGATCAGCAAAGACTCGTCGCCGAAGGCGGTGCCCCGCCGGAGACGGGGACCGGTGCCATTGGCGCCGTGGGCGGACATAACACCATGGTTGCACCCCACCGCAGGAGGAGCAGGATTCCCTCGGTCTTCGCTGAACGGGCAGGCCGGAGCCGCGGAGGAATAGGCTGGATGGCGTCGGCCCGGGTCGCGAACGATTGGTGCTCCGCGGATCGGACCGATCCGAGGAATCGATGGCTGTCGTGGCACCGAGCGTCTCGGCACGTCGGCAGGACGGCAAGCTGCCGGCCGAGGTGACGAGCTTCGTGGGGCGTCGGCACGAAGTGGCCGAGGTCCGACGAAGGCTGTCCGGCTCGCGTCTGGTGACGCTCACAGGAGTGGGTGGCGTGGGCAAGACGCGGCTGGCGTCGCGTGTCGCAGCCGAGGTCAGGCCGGCGTTTCCGGACGGCGTGTGGCTGGTCGAACTCGCGGCCCTGGAGAATTCCGAGCTGCTCGCCCAGACCGTGGCCGAAGCGCTGGAGATCCGTGACCACTCCTCCCGGGAACCGCTGGACGTCCTCACCGACCACCTCCGGGACAAGCGCACGCTGGTGATCCTGGACAACTGCGAGCATCTGCTGCCGCAGTGCGCGGTGCTGGCCGACTTCTTGCTGCGCTCCAGCCCCGACCTGAAGATCCTGGCCACCAGCCGGCAGGTGCTGGGGGTCGCCTACGAGCACACCCTGGCCGTGCCGACGCTGGACCTGCCGAGCCCCGGGAACCATCGGATGTCCATCAAGTCGCTGTCCCGGTGCGATGCCATTCGGCTGTTCATCGAGAGGGCGGGCGCCGTCCTGCCCGGCTTCGCCGTCACCGAGGACAACCGCGAAGCGGTGGAACGGATCTGCCGGCAGCTGGACGGCATTCCGCTGGGAATCGAGCTTGCCGTCGTGCGGCTGCGGGCCCTTTCCGTACAACAGCTGCTGGAGCGGCTGGACGACCGGTTCCAGCTGCTCACCGCCGGTTCGCGGGTGGTGCTCCCGCGCCACCGGACGCTGCGCGCGCTGATCGACTGGAGTTACGTGCTGTGCACCGATCAGGAGCGGCTGCTCTGGTCGCGCGCCTCGGTGTTCACCGGCGGCTTCGACCTGGAGGCGGCCGAGGAGGTCTGCTCCGGCGACGGCATCGGCCGCGAAGAGGTCCTCGACGTGGTGACCGGACTGGTCGACAAGTCGGTCCTGTTGCGGGAGGAGCCCCATTCGACGGTCCGCTACCGGCTGCTGGACACACTGCGGCAGTACGGCCGGGAGCGGCTCGTCGCGGCCGGGGAGGCGGTGCCTGCGCAACGGCGCCACCGCGACTACTACCGGCGGCTGGCGGGCGATGCGCGCGCCGAGTTGTTCGGTCCGTCCCAGGTCGCCTGGTTCACGCGGCTCCACCAGGAGCACACCAACCTGCGCACCGCCCTGGAGTACAGCTTCGCCGAACCCGGGGAGGCCGAGACCGGCCTGAGCATGGCCTCGGACCTGCTCTACCACTGGATCACCAGTTACTACCTCGGCGAGGGACGACGCTGGCTGGACGAGGGGCTCGCCGTTTGCACCGAACCGAGCCAGGTCCGGGCCCGAGCGCTGTGGACCAACAGCTGGCTGGCCGTCATCCAGTCCGAGACCGATGCCGCTGCGGCCATGCTCGCGGAGAGCGGGAGGCTCGGGGAACGGCTCTCGGACGAGTCCGTGGCCGGCTACACCGCGCTGTACTCCGGCATGATCGCCATGTACCGGGGGGACGCCGAATCCGCGATCGGGCTCTACGAGGAGGCGGTGGCCCGCCACCGGGCCACCGACGACCCCGTGGGGCTCGCGCTGTCGCTGATCCGGCTCTCCATGGTCCACTCGTTCCTCGGTGACTCGCCGCGCGCCATCTCCATCGGCGAGGAGTCCTTGAGGGTGTGCGACGCCTACGGAGAGGGCTGGCACAGGGCCTACACGACGATGGCGCTCGGAATCGAGGTCTGGCGCCAGGGCGAGTCCCGTCGCGCCGCCGAGCTCGAGAAGGAGAGCCTGGCGTTCAACCGTTCGCTCGACGATCCGCTGGGAGTCGGCGTCAACCTCGAGGTGCTGGCCTGGATCGCAGCCACCGAGGAGCAGTACGAGCGCGCCGCCCGGCTCCTGGGCGGCCTGCGGACCATCTGGCAGGCGATCGGCGCGCCGCTGTCCGGGTACGGGCACCTCGTCAAGTACCACGACGAATGCGAGTCCCGCACAAGCCGTGCCCTCGGCGCGACGGCCTTCCGTGCCGCCGTCCGGAAGGGCTCCCAGCTCTCCTACGACGAGGTGCTCGGCTATGCGCTCGAGGCGCCCCCTGCTGCGGGGGAACCGAGCGCAGAGGATGAGCGGCCGTCCCCGCTCACGCGTCGGGAGAACGAGATAGCCCGTCTGGTCGCGCAGGGGCTGAGCAACAAGGAGATCGCGGCCACGCTGGTGATCGCCCAGCGCACGGCGGAGGGCCATATCGAGCACATACTGAGCAAACTCGGCTTCACCTCCCGTGCCCAGGTGGCTGTCTGGGTCTTCGAACAGGACCGCCCGGAAGCAGACGGCTCGGCGTCAACTACCCCTTGACCGCACCCGAGGTGAGCCCCTGGACGATATGGCGGCTGGCGAAGGCGAAGAGCACCATGGTCGGCACGATCGTGAGCACGGCTGCCGCGGACATCGAACCCCAGTCGATGTTGAAGCTGGAGATGAAGCCGTTCAACGCCGTGGGGACGGTTTTGTTGTCGTCGCTGTTCATGAGCGTGACCGAAAGGAAGAGCTCGTTCCAGCAGTTCACGAAGTTGAAGATGAACGCGGCGATGATGCCCGGCTTCATCACCGGCAGAAGTACCCGGAAAAGCGCCCCGAACCGTGAGAGGCCGTCGATCATGGCGGCCTCCTCCAGCGCGTCGGGAATGTTCGCGAAGAATCCACGGAGCATCACCGTGCAGAAGGGGATGCAGACTCCTACGTACACCAGGATGAGACCGAGCCGGTTGTCGACCAGTTTCAGTTCGGTCATCATCAGGTACAGCGGTCCCAGCGCGATGAACGAGGGGATCATCTGCGTGATCAGAGCCGCCATCAACAGCGCGCTCTTGCTCCGGAACTCGAAACGGGCCAGCACATAGGCCGACAGCATCGAGATCGCGGTCGCCACCACCCCCGCGGCCGTCGCGACGATCAGACTGTTGGTCAGATAGACACCGAACTGCGCATTGCCGAACAGGCCCGCGTAGTTCTCCAGGGAGAAGTTCCGTGGCCAGTAGGCGATCGGGAACGTGAAGATGTCGCCGGGGCGCTTCAGCGATGTGATGGTGATCCAGTACAGCGGGAAGACCGTGACGGCCAGCCAGAGCGAGAGGAAGAAGACTCTGGTGACACGTCCTGGAACGGACTCCTTGTTGATCACGAATGTGCTCCCTTCTTCTCGCGCGTGGCCAGGAGGTAGAAGACCGAGAAGACCAACAGCACCGCGACGACGATGAGACCGAGCGCGGACGCCTTTCCGTAGTCGCCCTGCTGGGTAATCGTGATCATCCATGTGGTCACGATGTGCGTCTCGTTGTTCGGGCCGCCGCCGGTCATCCCGAAGATGATGTCGGGGAAGTTGAAGATCCAGATCACCCGGAGCAGCACGGTCAGCGCCAGCGTCATCCGGATGTAGGGAATGGTGACCTGGAAGAGCGTGCGGACCTTGCCGGCGCCGTCCAGTTCGGCTGCCTCGTAGAGGTCGTTGGGGATCGACTGCAGGGCGGCGAGGATCATGATCGAGAAGAAAGTGACGCCGTACCAGATATTGGCGACGATGACGGCGATCATCGCCATTTTCGGATCCGCGAGCCAGGCGATCGGCTCGTCGATCAGTCCTGCCTTCTCCAGAAGGTCGTTCACGACCCCGAACTCGCTGTTGAACATCCAGCGGAACAGAATGCCGATGAGGAACCCGGATATGGCCCAGGGGAAGAAAACCAGTGCCTGGTACAGCCCGCGGAAGCGGAAACGGCGGCGCAGCCACAGCGCGATGGCGAAACCGATGACGAACTGGGGAACGATGGAGGCGAACACCCACAGCGCGGTATTGCTGAGAACGGTGCTCCATGCCGGGTCCGTGAAGATCGCCTGGAAGTTCCCGAAGCCCACCCAGGAGGTGTCGGTGAGGTCCGTGAGGTTCCAGTGGCGGAAGGCCATCTGACTGCCCCGGAGCATGGGGTAGTAGATGAAGACAGCGACGAAGAGCGCGGCCGGGGCCATATACGCGGCGATGACCAGGCCGCGGCGTGCGGTGAAGGCCGGCTTGCGCCGGCGCTGACCGGACGTTGTCGGTGCGGGCCGAGCGCCCCCCTTGAGGGAGGGGCGCTCCACCTGCTCGTAGGTCGATCGGGTCACGTCCCGCCTTCCCCTCAGCCCTTGCTCTTCCACTTCTCGGTCCAGTACGTGTCCCAGCTGTCGAGCAGTTGCTTCGGGGTCATCTTGCCGAGCAGCACCCGCTGGATCTCCGCGTCGGCCTTCTGGGACCACTCGGTCCACCACGGCGCGTCACGGGGCTGTGTGACGGTGATGTACTTGTCCGGGTTCTCGGTCATCGTCACGTAGCTGGCCCACGGACCGGTCTTGTAGAACTCGTCCTGGCTCGCCGCCTTGAGGATCGGGACCAGGCTGTTCTCCTTGCTGAAGGTGGTCGACGCCTCGCCCTGCGAGAGGAACTTGATCAGCTTGATGGACTCCGCCTTGTGCTTGCTGCCCTTGGCGATTCCCCAGCCGGCGGTCGCCAGCGGCTGGACGGCCTTTCCGCCGGGACCGGCGAGCAGGGGAGCGGTGGTCCACTGGTCCTTCTTGATCGCCTTCGACTGCCCCACCGTTGCGATCACTTCGGGGTCCTGCAGCAGGAAGGCGGTGGAGCCGTTCGAGAAGCCCTCGACCATCTCGGGGTATCCCCAGGCGACCGACGACGGTGGCGACGCCTGCTTGAACAGCTTGAAGTAGGTGTTCAGCGCGTCGAGAGCCTCCGGTGCGGAGAAGATGGTGCTGCCGTCGGTGAGCTTGTACCCGTTCGCTCGGTCGACCTTGTCGGCGACATACGCCTCGATGGCCGCGGTCACATTGCCGTTGGCATTGGTTCCGCCCCGGAATGCATACCCGTACTGGCGCTTGCCCTTGTCCTGGATCGCGCCGGCCTGCTCCAGCAGTTCGTCCCAGTTGGCGGGCGGACTGGTGGCTCCGGCCTTCTTGATCAGGTCGGTGCGGTAGAAGAGGCTCAGTCCGTAGAAGCCGTACGGGACGAAGTACGTGTTTCCCTTGGCGTTCTTGGCGGCCTTGGTGGCGTTCGCGGTCATGTCCTTCCAGCCGCCCCACCCCTGAAGGTCCTTGCCCATGTCGTAGAGCCAGCCGTTGGTCGACCATGGACCGGCGGTGATGTCCCGCACCTCGAGGGTGTCGACGCCGCTGCCGGACTGGAGCATCTGCTGGATCTTCTGATCTGCCTGGTCGGTCGGCGGCGAGATCAGATTGACCTTGATCTTCGGGTTCTCCTTATGGAACTCCGCGACGAGTTTCTTCAGGAGCTCCGTCCGGGCGGGGTTGGTCAGGCTCTCCACCATCTGAAGGGTGACGGTCCCGTCACTCGCACTCGTGGAGCAGCCCGTCAGTACCATCGCGGCGGCGATGCCGAGGGCGACTATTGCCTTCCTTCTTCTCAACTGTCCTCCTCCAGAGATGTGAATCCGAGGGTGTGAATCCGCACAGCGGTATCGGGTGGGAACATGGCTCGGACCTCCTTACGCCGCGGCGTCCGCAGTGCGGGCCCATTCGCCGAGCACCGGGACGCAGCGCTCGGCGAAGTACTCGAAGTCGGCGGCCGTGTTGTACACGTGCGTCGACAGGCGGATGTAGCCGACTGCGTCGAAGCAGGTGAACGCCGCCGCGACACCCAACTCCCGTGCCACCCGGTCGCGCAGCGCGTCGGCGGCGGCAGGGCTGGTGGCCAGGCCTTCGGGGAGACGCACCAGCCGCAAGGCGTTGACCGGCATGCCGACGTCGACCTCGCAGCTTCCACCGGTGAGTTCGGCGAAGGCCTCGCCGACGATCCGCTCCGCGTAGTCGGCCAGATCCCGCATGTAGGTACGTGCCGTCTTCCAGCCCCAGGTGCGCTCGATGAAGTCGAGAGCGGTCGGCGCCGCCAGGTAGCTGGTGACGTCCACCGTTCCCTGGGTGTCAAAGCGTTCGGGGAACGGATCGGCGGCGCCCCAGGAGTCGATCAGGGGATAGAGGCTGTCGCGCAGCGCGCCGCGGGCGACCAGAGCCGACGTGCCACGGGGCGCGCAGCCGAACTTGTGAAGGTTGCCGATCCAGAAGTCGCACTCCACAGCGGAGAGGGGATCGTCGATCAGGCCGGGTACGTGAGCCCCGTCCACGAGGAGTGGGATGCCGCGCCTTCGTGCCTCCGAGCCGATCCGTTCCACGGGCATCCGGCGCGCGGTGGCCGAGGTGATGTGGTCCACGACGATCAGTTCCGTCGCGTCGTCGAGTTCGGCGACCACCGCCTCGTAGGCCTGCTCCTCGCCGGCGTCGAGGGGAATCCGCACTGTGCGGACTGTGGCGCCGCAGCGCCTCGCGAGGCGCTGAGCCCCCATGGTGACGGCTCCGTAGCCGTGGTCGGTCACCAGGATCTCGCCACCGCGCCCGACCGGCAGGTTCGCGTAGACGACGCTCGCGCCGCCACTCGCGTTCGGTACCAGAGCGAGGTCCTCCACGGCGACGCGCAGGAACGCGGCGATGTCGGCCCTGGCGGTCGCGACCCGCGCGGGGAGCGCCGGGAACCACACCAGCGGGGACCGTTCCATCTCCCGGCGCAACCGGTCCTGTTCGTCCTGTGCGACGAGGGGAACGGCCCCGAACGACCCGTGGTTGAGATGTCTCTGCGCCGGGTCCAGCGACCACGCTTGGGCGGCGGCCCGGCCGTCCGGGAGGAGCAGCGGGCGCGGTGCTGGGCCGAGGTGGGACTCGCTCACATGACTCCCGATCTCCCGTGATCTTCCAGATCTGCGTGCGACATCAGACGATTCTCAGAAGAGATATGATGACTTGGGGCGGCATCCTGGCACGCCCCCTCCTGCGAGGGCAATAGCCGTGCATCCCTCTTCAGGCTGCTGTGTCAGCCTCAAGGGTCGCGATCAACCAGTCTTCCTGTATCGGTCACCGACTATGACCTGCTCAAACAACGAGAGTTGAGGTTGTCCCCTTGGTGTCGTCCGCCGCTGCGTGCGGTGTGGCCGCGCGCCTGCCGCTGCTGGTCTTTCGTCGCTGATCGGGTCGCGAAGTCACCTTCGGAAACGTCTCTCGCTCCAAGTCATCTAATGACTTGTTGCTGATCACCGTGCACTGTCTGATGACTCGGTAGACTGTCCCGAGACCGGGCGGTGCTGCCGGGTCATCCGGGGAGGAAGCGATGTCCGCAGTCGACAAGGCATTTCACGGCCTCAGACACATGATCGCCACCGGTCGTCTGGGCGCGGGGGAGCGTATTCCGCCCGAGAACGAGTTGTGCGAGGAGCTTGGTGTGTCCCGGGGGCCACTCCGCGAGGCGGTGCGGATGCTCGTGGCCCTGCGTATCGTCGAGCCGCGGCACGGCTCCGGAACCTTCGTCTCCCAGCTGCGGCCCGAAGACATCATTGGCAGCCTGTCGTTGACCGTCGACCTGCTGCCGCTGAGCGGGCTGCTCGAGGTGTACGAGATCCGGCGCGTGCTGGAATCCCACATCGCTGCTCAGGCGGCTGCTCGCGCGACCCCCGAAACGCTGAAGACGATCCTCGAACCCATCGAGGCGATGGAGGCGACGGAGGACCCGACCGAGATCTCCGAGCTCGACAACCGCTTCCACTCGGCGATCGCCCGAATCGGAGGCAACCCGACGCTGGAGTCCCTGCTCGGCGTGTTCCGCGCGCGCTCCCGCGCCTACCAGTTGTTCACGCTTCCCGAGAGCGCCGAGATCAAGCGCGCAAGCGATGAGCAGCACCGGGCGATTGCCACCGCGATCGCCAATCGGGACCCTGTCGCCGCCGCCAGCGCGGCGGCGACCCACGTCGCTCACACGGAGAGGTGGCTGCACGTCTTTCTGCCGCCTCCGGAGGGGGACGGCACGAGCGCCTCCTCGTGACAGCCGAGCCCGGGCGCCTGCGGCTTGCCGCGCCGTACGCCTTGAGCCGGCATGACGGTCAGCCCGCCGAAGGTGCCCCGCTGCGCCGGTAGCGCAGAAGGGCGACTCCATTGCCGAAGGTCCGGGTCTCGACGAGCCGGAGATTGATCTTGGAGTCCGATGCCCGGAACAGGGATTTGCCCCGTCCGATGAGGATCGGATGGACGTAGACGCGGTACTCGTCGATCAGGTCGTGCCGCATGAATGCCGCGGCGAGGTCGGCACCACTGAGCACCAGATCCCCGCCCGGCTGTGCTGCAGCTCGTCGTCGACCATGTGCCAGTCGATCTCGCGGTCCGGTCCCTCGATGAAGCCATCGAGGGACACCGACATCGACAAGATGATCTTCCTCATCGCGGTCCTCGCCTGAGTCGGAGCAGCCGGCCAGAGGTGCGCGCCGGTCACGGCCGAGACGATACGCCCGCAGGATCCCGGCGGGACGCATCCAGGAGGAGACGGGCGTGCGCGGCGCCCACGAGAGCCCCTTCTCCCGCGTGCAGCCGAGGCGGATCAGTTGCTCCCGCCGCCGTCCCCGCCTTGCGCTTCGCCGAGCCGGCTGGACGCGCTGTCCAGCAGCATCTGCAGCGCGGTGGGATACGCACTGTGGTTCATCCGGGCGACCAGCAGATGCGCGGTCGCCGCGATGTGCGGATGGGTCGCGGCGGGCAGCCGGGCGTATGTGGCCTGCCAGACCTCCTCGTCCGCCGCGCGTGCCGCCGCCGGCAGCGCCAGCGAAGCGGCGTCCAGCGCAGCGAACGCCAAGCTCTGGTCGATGAAAGCGTGATAGATCCGGACCGCTTCGGCGTCCGGGAAGCCGGCTGTGCGCAGCAGACCCAGGATCGTCTCGTCGGCCGCCACCTCGTGAGCCTTGCCGGTCACACGGCTGGCGGTCAGCACTGCCGCCTGCGGATGTTCGACATACGCGGCGTGGATGCGCAGCCCCAGCTCCCGCAGGTCCCCGCGCCAGTCGCCGGTGCTCTCCCACCCCGCCAGTGCGCGCCCGATGAGCACGTTCCCCACCGCAAGCGTCAGGTCGTCGATGCCGCTGAAGTACCGGTACAGCGTGCTCGGGTCCGCCCCCAGGGCGGTGCCGAGGCGGCGGACGGTCAGCCCCGCGCTCCCGTGCTCCCGCAGCATCCGCAGCGCGGTCTCCACGATCAGCTGCTCCGAGAGCACCGCGCCGTTCTTCGTAGGACGCCGCCGTCTCCTGGCCTCCTCCGGCACCACGGGCTTGGGCACGACACGCTCCTTCCGTCGTTATCCGCCATGACTCCACCACCTTATGCCAACATGATTGACGTTAATAGTGGGGGGCGCGTTGGATCAGATTCGACAGGCGCCGCGCCCACAAGCGGCGCCCTGCACACCTGTGTCTGGGAAACGGAGTTTGGCCATGCGTGTTCTTCTCGTGGGAGCCGGCGGCGTCGGCACCGCCATCACCCGGATCGCTGCCCGCCGGTCCTTCTTCGACCATGTGGTCGTGGCCGACTACGACCTCTCCCGCGCGCAGGCCGCCGTCGCGGCCCTGGAACCGGACGGCCGCTTCAGCGCCGAGCAGATCGACGCGAGTGATGAGGGGGCCGTCACCTCCCTGCTGCGCAGCCGGCGTTGCGACGTCCTGCTCAATGCCACCGACCCCCGCTTTGTGATGCCGCTGTTCCAGGCGGCCCTGGCCGCCGGGGCGCACTACCTGGACATGGCGATGTCGCTGTCCCACCCGCACCCGGACCGCCCCTACGAGCTGTGCGGCGTCAAGCTCGGCGACGCCCAGTTCGAGCAGGCCGCGGACTGGGAGAAGGCCGGACGGCTCGCTCTCGTCGGCATCGGTGTCGAACCCGGGCTGTCCGACGTCTTCGCCCGTCACGCGGCCGACGAACTCTTCGACGAGATCGAGGAGATCGGCATCCGCGACGGGGCGAACCTCACGGTCGACGGCTACGACTTCGCGCCCTCGTTCAGCATCTGGACCACCATCGAGGAATGCCTCAACGCGCCTGTCGTCTACGAGGCCGGCCGCGGCTGGTTCACGACCGCCCCCTTCAGCGAGCCCGAGGTCTTCGACTTCCCCGAGGGGATCGGCCCCGTCGAGTGCGTCAACGTCGAGCACGAGGAGGTCCTGCTGGTGCCGCGGTGGGTGGACGCGGGCCGTGTCACCTTCAAGTACGGCCTCGGCGAGGACTTCATCCGTACGCTGCAGACGCTGCATCTGCTGGGCCTCGACCGCACCGATCCGGTGCCGGTGCCCGCGGCGGACGGATCGGGCACGGTCCATGTCTCCCCGCGGGACGTGGTCGCCGCCTGCCTGCCGGACCCGGCAGCCCTCGGGGAGCGTATGCACGGCAAGACCTGCGCGGGCACCTGGGTCAAGGGCACCAAGGACGGCCGCCAGCGCGAGGTCTACCTCTACCACGTGGTCGACAACCAGTGGTCCATGCGTGAGTACGGCTGCCAGGCCGTCGTGTGGCAGACCGCGATCAACCCCGTCGTGGCCCTGGAACTGATCGCCGCCGGCACCTGGTCCGGCAGCGGTGTCCTCGGCCCCGAGGCTCTGCCCGCCCGGCCATTCCTGGACCTGCTGACGGAGTACGGCTCACCCTGGGGCATGCGCGAGCAGTGAGGCTCGGTGTCCGGTCAGCTACCGTTTGCGTCAGAAATGTGTGTTTCGCGCACACTGGCCTCACGGCGGAAGGGCGCACGCATGGACCCGCAACTGGACGGCGCTGTGCGCGGCGTTCCCGGACCCATGTCGGCATGACGACCCCGGACCCGGAACCGCGATCGGCCGACTCCGAGCACACGGCCGCCACGGCAGCCCGCGCCGGCGACACCGCGGCCGCGCGGCTCAAGGAACGGATCTACGCGACCATCACCTTGACCGCGGTCGTGGTGACCCTTGCCGAGGCAGAGGACCCCGACCACCTCGAAGCCGCGCTCACCGTGGCGGCGGCAGCGCTCGGGGTCTGGCTGGCCACGCTGGTCGCCGACGAGCAGGCGCACCGAGCCGTGAGCGGGCGCAGCGCGAACCGCGCGGAAATCCGGACGGCGTTGTATGTCTCGAGTCCGCTGCTGCTGAGTGCCGTGGGGCCACTGGTGCTGATCGGTATGTCGGCACTGGACGTGATGGGTCTGGAGACCGCGCTGATGACAGCGGCAGGCGTGGAAGTGGCGACCCTGTTCGTGTGGGGCTGCCGGACAGGCCTGAGGATGGGCAACGGGCCGCTGAGTGCCCTGACCTCAGGCCTTCTGGACACCGTGATCGGCGCCGGGGTCGTGGCCGTGAAGCTCATCGCCGGCCACTAGGGCCTGTCTTTGGGGTCAGGCCGGATCAGCCCGGCAAGATCGGCCGGACAGGACCTGAGCCTGCCGGTCAACCTCCGGCCGGTTCGCGCGCCTTGCGCAGCGCCTGGTGGACCGACCAGAGGACGGACACCAACGGCACGGCCACCACCGCCCCCACCACTCCGGCCGCGATGGCGCCGCCGATGACCGTGAGCGCGACCACCACCGGATGCAGCTGAACGGCCCAGCTCATCACGATCGGGTGCAGCACATGGCCCTCGATCTGCCCGATGACCACGATGAGGGCGACGACCAGGGCCGCGATCAGCGGGCCCTTGGCCGCCAGCGCCACCACGGCGGCGACCGCGAGGGCGATGGGCGAGCCGATCAGCGGAATGAAGGCCGCGAAGAACTCCAGCAGAGCCAGCGGGACCGCGAGCGGCACGCCGAGAACGAAGAGGGCCACGCCGACCAGGATCGCGTTGGTCCCGGCCACCAGCACGATGCCGTGGGTGTAGCCCGTGAAGGTCCGCCAGGCCGCGCTGCCCCCGATCGACACCCGTTCCCGTGCGCCCTGCGGAAGCTGGTCGCAGAACCAGCTCCACTGCCGGTCGCCGGAGTGGATGAAGAAGACCGAGGAGAACAGGGCCAGGGCGAACACGGTCAGGACTTCGACCACCCGGCCGGCGCCGCTGATTGCCGTACTGATGAGGGTGGCCCGGTGGCTGGACAGGAACTCCCCGATCCGGGACTGGAGGTCGTTGAGTGCCCCGGGGTTGAGCCGGAGCGGCGGCCCCTCCAGCCAGCGTTCGATCCTCCCGAAACCTGAGCGGAACTCCCGTACGAGCCCGGCCTGCTCTCCCGCCACCGCCTGGCCGACCAGCGCCAGGACCCCGAGGACGACGACGATGCTGCCGAGCAGGGACACGGCGACGGCGAGCGGGCGTGGCATGACGCGTTCCAGGAGGTCGGCCAGCGGCCGGAGCATCGCGGTGATGACCATGCCGAGGAAGACGGCCACGGCAACCTCGTGGAACCGGCCCAGCAGCGAGAAGACGGCGTAGACGACGGCGCCCACGACGAGGATCCGCCAGGCGTACGCGGCAGCCGTCCGCAGGGTGGGGGACACCCGCAGCTCGACGCCGGGCCGCGAGCGGGGCGGTGGCCGCCGACCCGCTCGGTTCCCGGTCGGCGGGCGGGTGCCGCCGCCCAGTGCCTGACGCGACGCCGTACGGATCCGGTGCCGGCGCCCGGGGGAAGGCGCGCCGGGGTCCGGATTTTTGGGCTGCGGATCCGTGGGCCTGGACATCCACAAGCTCGTACCACCGGAGGCCCTTCCTGCCACGCCACCGGCCAGATATTCGCCCGAAGGCACCCGAACCGTGTGCCGGGGTCCACAGAGCGACGGGACCTTGATGACCCCGCCGTCGGCGCGCACCCGATCGGCCGCGTCGCCCGGCGGGGGCAACGCGGCCATGAGCCGCACGCCGTGGGCCGCTCGGCCTGCGGCCCGTTCGGGCTCAGCCGCCGTTGTTCTCCGGGTGGGTGAGGTTGACACCGGTGCGCGGGTCGAAGACATGCATGCGTGAGGTGTCCACCCACAGTTCGGCCCGGCCCCCCTCGGTGATGCGCGTGGACGCGTCGAGCCGGGTGACGATCTTGTTTGCTTCGGCTCCGGTCTCCTTCTGGCCGGAGTCGGCTGCCAGCTCCTCGAGTTCCGAGGTCATGGTCGGCTCCCAGCCCTCCTCGGTGACGTAGGCGTAGACATCCGAGCCGAGGGACTCGATCACTTCCACGGTCACGGTGAACCGCGTCCCTTCCCGGTCCGGATCCACAAGCGAGGCGTCCTCGAACGCTTCGGGCCGCAGCCCGACGATGAGGTCGCGCGGTGCGTTCTGGCGCTCCAGGCTGCGACGGATCTCGTCGTTCACCGGAAGGGCACCGATGGCGGTGTGCAGCCTGTTCTCCTCCAGCGTGGCGTGGATGAAGTTCATGGCGGGTGAGCCGATGAACCCCGCGACGAACAGGTTGCGCGGGGCGTCGTAGAGGTGCTGCGGGGTGCCGACCTGCTGGACGATGCCGCTACGCATGACGACCACTCGGTCCCCGAGGGTCATGGCCTCGGTCTGGTCGTGGGTCACGTAGACGGTGGTGGTGGCCAGACGCTGTTGGAGGCGCGAGATCTGGGTGCGCATCTGCACCCGGAGCTTCGCGTCGAGGTTGGACAGCGGCTCGTCCATCAAGAACGCCTTGGGACTGCGGACGATGGCGCGGCCCATGGCGACACGCTGTCGCTGGCCACCTGAGAGGTTCGCCGGTTTCCGGTCAAGGTGTTCCGTCAGGTCGAGGATCTGGGCGGCCTCCTCCACCTTGCTCTTGATGGTGGCCTTGTCGACCTTGGCCAGGCGCAGAGCGAAGCCCATGTTGTCGCGCACGGTCATGTGCGGATAGAGGGCGTAACTCTGGAAGACCATCGCGATGTCGCGGTCCTTGGGCGCCTTGTCGTTGACCACCTGATCGCCGATGCGCAGTGTGCCGTCGGTGATGTCCTCCAGCCCGGCGATCATGTTGAGGGTCGTGGACTTGCCGCAACCGGAGGGACCGACCAGGATGACGAACTCCCCGTCTGCCACGGTGAGGTTGACGTCCCGCACGGCCAGGGCGCCGTCGGGATACCTCTTGGTGATGCCCTCGAGAACAATCTCGGCCACGGTCGGTGCTCCTTGTCCTGACGATCGGCTGCTGCCGGTCAGCCCTTGACGGCCCCGGACGTCAGTCCGGCGACGATGCGCCGCTGGAACAGCAGCACGAAGACGATGATCGGAATGGTGATCACCACCGCGGCGGCGGCGATCGAACCGGTGGGCTGCTGGAACGCGCTGCTCCCGGTGAAGAAGGCGAGCGCCGCCGGCACGGTGCGGGCCGCGGTCGTCGAGGTCAGGGAGATCGCGAAAAGGAAGTCGTTCCAGCAGAAGATGAAGACGAGGATCGCGGTCGTGAACACGCCCGGCGCTGCCAGGGGTGCGATCACCAGCCGGAAGGCCTGGGCGGCAGTTGCCCCGTCGACCTTGGCGGCCTTCTCCAGGTCCCAGGGGATCTCCCGGAAGAACGCCGAGAGGGTGTAGATCGCGAGCGGCAGGGAGAAGGTCATGTACGGGATGATCAGCCCCAGCCAGGTGTCGAAGATCCCGATGATGCGCTCGATGTTGAACAGTGGGGACACCAGGGAGATCGGCGGGAACATCGCGATCAACAGGGACATACCGATCAGCAGCTTCTTGCCGGGGAAGCGAAGCCTCGCCACGGCATAGGCGGCCATGGTGCCGAGCACCACGGCGATCACCGTGGAGATCAGGGCGATACCGATCGAGTTGATCAGGGCACGGGTGAACTCCGAGGTGTCGAAGATGCCGCTGTAGTTCTCCCACGTCCACTTGTCGGGGACGAAGTTGCCGTCGGTGAGGGTGCTGGGGTCCTTGAACGACAGAGCCGCGATCCACCAGACCGGGAACAGTGCGTAGGCGATCACCACGATGTTGGTGATGGCCCAGCCGGTGATGTGCCTCTTGCCTGCGCTGGCCATCAGCGTCCCGCCTCCCCTGCGCCGGGGGCGGCAGCCCCGAAGAGTTTGATGAAGGCGAAGGCGATCACGCCGACGCAGATGAAGATGAGCACGGAGATTGCCGATCCGATGCCGAGGTTGAGTGACGTGAACAGGTTGTCGTAGCCGAGAATCGACACCGATCCTGTGCCATGAGCACCCGACGTCAGGATGTAGATGTTGTCGAAGATCCGGAAGGCGTCCAGGGTGCGGAACAGCAGGGCGACCAGGATGGCCGGCTTCATCAGCGGCACCGTAACCAGAATAAAGCGCTGCCAGGAGGACGCACCGTCGACCATGGCGGCGCGCAGCGTCTCCTCCGGCACCAGGGCGAGTCCGGCCAGCAGGAGCAGGGCCATGAAGGGGGTGGTCTTCCAGACCTCGGCGAGGATGATGATCCCGATGGCAGGCCACTGCTCGGTCAGCGGGGCTTCACCCGACGGAAGCAGCGCGGCGAGGTAGCCGGTGTCCGGGGTCCAGGCGTACTGCCAGGAGTAGGCAGCGACGACCGTGACGATGCCGTACGGGACGAGGATCGCGGTACGCACGGTCCCTCTGCCGAAGATGGCGCGGTGCATGACCAGGGCCAGCGCGAAGCCGAGGACGAGTTCCACGGCCACCGAGACGGCGGTGATGAACAGCGTGACCCAGAACGCCTCCCACCAGAAGTCGGAGGAGAGTACGGCCCCGTAGTTGCTCAGGCCCACCCACTTCGCCTGGTTCGGGAAGCGCAGGTCGTAGCGCTGCAGGGACAGATAGATCGCGTAGCCGATGGGGTAGGCCGTGACGGCGAGCATGACGACCACCGCAGGCGCGCACAGCAGCCAGCCCAGCCGTCGTTCCTGCCGTGCGCCCTCGGACAGTGCCTCGGCCGTGCCGGGGGCCGGGGCCGTAGCCGTAGCGGAGGTCGGGGTGTTCACGGGATCAGCCCCTTGGACTCGAGGGCGTCCTCGATCTGGCTGCCGATTTCATCGACATCGCTTCGGGGATTGATCGCCGAGGGCGGGGAGAGCGTGTGCGAGATCGCGATGGACACGTTCTGGTAGGCGGGGGTCTGGGGGCGGGTGCTCGCGTTCTCCAGGGCCGAGAGCACGTCGGCGGCGAACGGGTAGCTCTTGATCAACGCCTTGTCGGAGTAGAGCGAGCGCAGGGTGGGCGGAAGTCCGCCCTCGATCGCCGCGGTCATCTGGTTCTGACGATTGCGCAGGCACAGGGCGGCTTCGAAAGCGAGGCCCGGGTGCTTCGAATAGGCGCCGATGGCGAGGTCGATGCCGCCGATGGTCGGCCTGGAGGGCCGGCCGGGGACAACTCCTGGGTACGGTGCCCAGCGGAAACTCTTGAACAGCTCGGGGTTGTTCGCCTTCATCGAGGGATAGACAAACGGGTAGTTCAGCTCGAAGGCCGCGGTTCCCGACTCCATGGCCAGCCGGTTCTGGTCCTCCATCTGGTTGGACAGGGAGGGGTCTGCGGCGGGAGATGTGGCCAGGTCGTGCATGATCGTGGCCGCCAGGACCGCGGGCGGGCCGAGCGAGGGTGCGGTGGCCGTCCGGTTGAGGATGGAGCCGCCCGCGCTCTCCACGAGCGTGTTGAACCAGACCGTCAGACCCTCGTACTGGGCGCCCTGGATCTCCACGAAGTGGGGCTTGCCCTGCTTCGCGAGGACGCGCGCCATGGCCAGCATCTCCGCCCAGGTCTTGGGCGGCTTGGGCACGAGGTCGCTTCGGTACCACAGCAGCTGGGTGTTGGTGTTGTAAGGGACGGCGTACAGCCTGCCCTTCCACGTCGCCGTTTGCAGCGGCACTGCGAGGGTGTCCTCGGTGGCCCTGCGGCGGTTGCTGCCCGTCCACGGCAGGATCCACTTGGCCTCGGCGAACTCCGCGGCCCAGGTGACATCGAGGCCCAGGATGTCCATGGCACTGTCCTGGGCGGCGAGCCGGCGGACGAGCTGCTGACGCTGGCCGTCCGCGGCGCGCGGGAGCTTGTTGTACGAGATGCTGTACCGCCCGCCCGAGGCCCGGCTGCAGTTGGTCGCCGCAGTGGCCAGGGCGCCCGAGTCGTCGGGGAAGTTGTACCAGTTCAGGTGGACCGGGCCGCCGGATTCCTCTGAGCCGCAGGACGTCAGCAGCCCGGCCAGCAGCGACAGCGCGGCAAGGCACCGCAGCCGTTGCGCGGCACGACTTCCGGCGGTTCGCGGCGAAGCTTTGCCGCGCACCCGTACCGGACGGGCCTGTCCGTTCGTGCGCCCCACCATTCACCTCCCGGCCGGCGGTCACCGGGTGTCTGGTCACCCCGTGCAGCGCCATCGTCGCCGTGAACCTAACGGTTCCTTTGTCGTTGCCCGCGGAGGGCGGCGTGTCGGAGGGGGGAGATCCCCCGGATGGCCAGGGGGCGGCCGGCACAGGGAGCCGGCGCTGTGCGATCGCCACCACTGGCTCTTTCCGCCTACGAGGCACAGGAGAACGACGGCGACTCGGCGGCGCACACGAGGCCGTACCGGCTCGCACTTCTCGCCTCAACGGAGTCCAGGCCGGCGCCCTGCACAGGCGACTGGCCGCCCTCGACGGCCGCCCCCCGCCAGCCGCTCACTGCTGCTCCGCGGGGCGGCCACCGCGTCCCTCTCGCAGATCGCCTGGTGGGGTGCGCTCGCCATCGGCTTCCTCCACAGCCGGCAGTGACGTGCGCGGACCGGTTCCTTGAACTCGTCCTCGCGCGAGAAGCACTGTGTGCTCGGCGTCGGCGGGGCCGGCTCGTGGAGGTCCCAGCCCTCGAACGCGTTGCCGGTGTTCACATTCCGCTCCTTCCCGTCGGCTCCGCCGGGCATCGCCCGGGCGCCGTTCGGTTCGGGGGACCACAGCGTGACTCGGCCGTCCGGGGGTGTCGGGCACCTTGCTCCGACAGCGGTGTGTCGCACGCAAGGTCCTCGGTAGCCCGGCCGGCGGCGCACCGGATGCCGCCCCGCCCGGAACGCGGCAGGGTGGCAGCCACCAGAACCATCCCGCACAGACGAGGACCGCCCATGTCCGTGACCGATCACCGGCGCCTCTGCGTCGTCGCCGGGGCAGCGCTCTTGACCATCGCCGTCTCGGGCTGCTCCGGCCTCGGTCGCACCGCGGTGGGCACCATCTCCTACGGATCGGCGGACGAACGCTATGTGATGGTGTCGAACCCTCCGGTCAAGGGCTGCCACGGCCTCGGGCCCGCTGGTGCGAGTGCGGTCGCCAACAACACGCTGGTCGACATCATCCTGTATCCCGGCCAGGACTGCTCAGGGGACGAGTCGACGTATCTGCCGACGGAGACGTCCGACACCGTCGCGCCCGGCGGACGGCTGTGGCGCAGCTACTCCCTGGTGCACTGAGGCCTGCCGGGAGGGCCGGCCATGCCTCTCGGGGCGCGCCGGCAGCCGGCGATGCCGGAGTCAGGGCTCCCCGTCTTCCGGGATGCCATCGCCGGCCGGGTGCCCGGCGGGCACCCGGTGGCACGGCTACCACTGTGGACTGCTGTCCCTCAGATGAGCCCCTGGGCGAGCATCGCGTCCGCGACGCGCTCGAACCCCGCGATATTGGCTCCTGTCACATAGTCGCCGGGCGCTCCGTAGCGCTCGGCGGTCTCGTAGGTCACGCGATGGATATCGCGCATGATCCCCGCGAGTTCGTCCTCCACGCGCCCTGGTGTCCAGGAGTCCCGGGCGGCGTTCTGGCGCATCTCCAGGGCGCTGACGGCGACGCCGCCCGCATTCGCGGCCTTGCCCGGGCCGAAGGCCACCCCCGCGTCCTGCAGGATGCGAACCGCCTCCGGAGTGGTGGGCATGTTGGCGCCCTCGGAGACGGCCTTGACTCCGTTGCGGACAAGCGCGAGAGCGTCCTGGGCGTCGAGCTCGTTCTGGGTGGCCGACGGGAAGGCCACGTCGCAGGGCACCTCCCACACCCGGCCGCCGGGAACGTAACGGGCCGAAGCACCACGACGCTTGGCGTACTCGCTGACGCGTGCGCGTTCGATCTCCTTGATCTGCCTGAGCAGTTCGAGGTCGATTCCCTTCTCGTCCACGACATAGCCTTCGGAGTCGGAACAAGTCATGGGATGGGCGCCGCTGCGCGTCAGCTTCTCGATGGTGTGGACGGCGACGTTGCCCGAGCCGGAGACCACGGCCCCCTGGCCCTCGAGCTCCTCACCTCGCCGACTCAGCATTTCGGCCGCGAAGAGCACGCTGCCGTAGCCGGTCGCCTGTGTGCGCATCGCCGAGCCGCCCCACCCCTGGCCCTTGCCGGTGAGGACACCCGCTTCCCAGCGGTTGGTGATGCGCCGGTACTGGCCGAAGAGGTAGCCGATTTCGCGGCCGCCGACGCCGATGTCGCCGGCCGGAACGTCGGTCTGCTCGCCGATGTGCCGGTGGAGCTCCGTCATGAAGGACTGGCAGAAGCGCATGACTTCGGCGTCCGAACGGCCTCGTGGGTCGAAGTCGCTGCCGCCCTTGCCGCCGCCGATGGCCAGCCCGGTGAGGGCGTTCTTGAAGATCTGCTCGAAGCCGAGGAACTTCACGACGCCGAGGTTCACCGAAGGGTGGAAGCGCAGGCCGCCCTTGTAGGGGCCGAGCGCGCTGTTGAACTCCACCCTGAATCCCCGGTTGACGTGCACCCTCCCGTGATCGTCCTGCCAGGGCACCCGGAAGATGATCTGCCGTTCGGGCTCGCAGAGGCGTTCGATGAGCCCTGGCTGCGCGTACTCGGGACGGGCGGCGAGCACGGGAGCCAGGGTCTCCAGCACTTCCCTTGACGCCTGATGGAATTCCGGCTGTGCCGGGTTGCGGCGCTCGAGGTCGGCGCGCAGGGAGGCCAGTTGGGCCTTCGAGGAAGACAGGGTCACAGCATGTCCCTTCCTGCCCGGCCGGCGGACGACGGCCCGGCCGTGGCGGTGACGGTCCAGGTGTCGTTGCCAGCCAGCAGTACGGCCTGGTCGCACTTGCTGTTCACTGCAACAGCGGTTTCGAGTCATAGGTCACCACTCCATTGCCGGAGGGGTGACGCCATGAAGGCTGTGAGATTCCGGGGCCTTCGCTTTCCGGTTGGTCAACCGGGCGACGGGACGTGCGCTCGATGTGAGCGGCGCGTCGACCTCCGACGGCGCCGCGGCCATCGCGTGGACTGTCAACAGCGGCGCGAACCATCACTGGATCGCCACCACGACCGAGGGGGTACACACGGCTGACGAGCCTGCACAGCGGCAAGGTGCTCGAAGTGCCGCAGTCGTCCACGACGAACGGCACGGGGCTCGTGCAGTGGGGACACAACGGCACCAACACGCAGCAGTGGACGCTCCAGTCCACGGGTGACGGGTACCACCGGCTCGTCAGCCGCAACAGCGGCAAGTGATGGCGATGGGCGGATTTTCAAAGTCCTTCTGTCATCACTGAGTAACACCGCCCCGGTTTCCGTATCCCTGAGCGTTGAGCTGTGTTCTCGGACCGAACGTGCGAGGGCACGGCCCGACGCTGCCGAGGGGCAATGAAGCCCCCGGTAGGCGACCACGAACAATGAGGGGCGGAGCCGTGACGTACAGGCAGAGACACAAGCGGTCCAGATGGATCGGCGTGACAGTCGCCGCAGTGGCAGCGATGGCCGTGGGAGGCGGGGCTCTCCTGATGACCGACAACAACGCCTCGGCCGGTTCCGCGAATGCCACGCGCCAGGACGCCTGGGCACAGGCGCCGAAGACGATCAACTGTCCTGACGTCGCAGTCGGTCTGTCGAGTGTGCCGCAGCAGTCGCGGCCCACCGTCGACCATGAACTGGCGCAGCTGGACAGCCAGGTCGCGGCTGCCTATGGGCAGCTCGCCGCGGGCGGCGCGAAAGCAGACCAGGACTGGGTGCGCACTCGAGTGCTTGACCCGCTGTCGTCCCAGCGCCGCCGCACGCTGGACCGTATCGCCGCCGAAATCTACCGGGCCTCGAACAGGCCGGACGGATGGGACTCGCTGGCCTCCTGCACGGTCAAGCGGGACGACGTGGCCCCCCTTGCGGCGTCCGGGTCTCCCACTGGAACCCCGAGCGCCCCGGCCCCCAATGCCTCCGCTCCGGCCGCAGGCGGTCAGGCCGCAGCCGGTCAGGGGCAGGCCGGCCCCCGAAGGTCCGACTTCGTGGACATCCGTACAGTTCGGCCCAATGTCGCCAACCCCCGGCTACAGAGCAATGCCTCCCGCGGCACCTTCCGGTCGCGCTGCGGGCGCAACGAGAACAAGCACTTCAACCCCGACAACGTGATCGTCGCCCCCGGGGTCAGCAACGGCGCCCACCACATGCACGACTACGTCGGCAATCTCGAGACCGACGCCTTCGCCACCAATGACGACCTGGCCGCCGCCGGGACGACCTGCACCAACGGAGACCGCTCCACCCACTACTGGCCGGTCCTGCGACTGCGCAACGGAAAGATCGAGGCCGACGCGAACCTCCCCGGCGGAGGACAGGACGGCAACATCGGACGCATTCTCCAGCCCGCTTCAGTGCAACTCACCTTCCGTGGCAGCCCGGTCAGCAAGGTGACTGCGATGCCCAAGTTCCTGCGCATCATCACCGGCGATGCCAAGGCGTTCACCAACGGAACAGCCAACGCCAACGCCTCATGGAGCTGCACCGGCTTCGAGAACCGGCAGTTGAAGGACAAGTACCCGCTGTGTCCGCGGGGCAGCAATGTGGTGCGTACGTTCAAGTTCCAGAGCTGCTGGGACGGCAAGAACACCGACAGCGCGAACCACCGGACGCACGTGGCCTTCGCCCGCGCCGACGGCTCGTGTCCCGAGGGATTCCGGGCCATCCCGCAGCTGGTCCAGCGGATCACGTACGGGATTTCGCCCGGCTCGGTGTTCGCCGTCGACAGCTTCCCCGAGCAGTTGCACAAGCCGGTTACGGACCATGGCGACTTCATCAACGTGATGTTCAACTCACTGATGAGGAACGCGGTGAGCTGCATCAACAACGGCCGTAGGTGCGGCTGAGGCGCAGGACCCGGCACGGCGGATGCCTCGTTGCTGCCGGGTCCACCGCGGTCGCTCGGGCGGTACACCCGTGAGAATCCGGACATTGTAGTGCCATGACCACCCATGGGGATGTATCTACGTCACTGTCCTCTCACTGACGGCTATTCGGGGGATACGCTACGTCAGGAGCGAGGGAGAGATCGTCGACGTGCATGCTCACCGTCCCGGGAGGAAAACGGGTGGTCACGGATCGGTCCGGCAAAGAGCGAGCCGTAGCCCGGGCGGTGGACGACAAGCAGCGCGAGCGCGAGACGCGGTTCGTTCCAAGAACCCTTGAGCGGGACGCCGAGCTGGTCACTGCCAAGGCGGCGTTGGACGCCGTGTGCGGCGGTTCGACGACGGGTGCGGTGATCCCCTCCGCACGCTGCGGTGGACTGCTGGCCTTCACCGGGCCGGCCGGAGCGGGCAAGACGACCCTCCTTGCGGAGGTACGTCGCCTTGCGGCCGAGCGGGACTGTAAGGCGCTCTTCGCGAGGGGCTGCGAGCAGGAGCAGAATCTGGCCTTCCATGTGGCGCGACAGCTGCTCCAGCCGTTGCTGGCCTCGTACTCCGAGAGCGAGCGCCGGGAAGTGCTGGGCGAGTGGTATGGCATCGTCGGTCCGTGCGTCGGCCTGTGTCCGGCCGCCGAGGGCGCGGTGCCGGATCCGCAGGGCGTGCGGGACGGTCTGGACTGGGTGGTCACTCAAGTGGCCGTGCGGCGCGGTCCCTTGGTCGTGGTTGTCGACGACGCGCACTGGGCGGATGCCGAGTCCCTGACCTGGCTGACCTCCTTTGCCGGACGGGTCGAGGAACTGCCCATCCTCGTGGCCGTCGCGTACCGTCCGGAGGAACTGCCCGATGCGGCCAGGGCGTTCGACGGCATGGTCGGGCGGAACCGGGTGCGTCCGCTGGACCTGGCGCCGCTGACGCCGACCGCGGTCGCCGCCCTGATGCGCGATGCCCTGGGCACCGCGCCCGACGACGCCTTCTGTCGTGAAGCCTGGCTGGTCACCGGCGGCAATCCCTTCGAGACGGTCGAGCTGGCGGCGAAGGTACGTGACCGTCAGCTGGCCCCCAGGAAGGAGAACGCCTGCGCGTTGCGGGACCTTGCGGCCGAGACCACGGGCGGCGGCCTGGTGGACCGGCTGGAGCAGCTGGGTACGGTCGCGGTGCGGCTGGCCTGGGCTGTTGCCGTCCTTGGCTCGGAGGCGACCTTCAGCATGGCCGCGTCCCTGGCGGCGCTGGGACCGGCCCAGGCCGCGGAAGCGACCGAAGCGCTGCGGACCGAGCGCATTCTGACGTACAGCATGAAGCCGGAGTTCGTCCATCCGCTCGTCGCGACGGCGGTCTATCGGGCCATCCCGCCCGCGATGCGGGTGGCACTGCACGGCAAGGCCGCCTGGGAGCTCGTCGAGGCGGGCGAGGGCCCGGCCGTGGCGGCTCGACATCTGCTGGAGACACAGCCGGAGGGCGACGCCTGGGTGGCGGAGCAACTGCGCGACGCGGCCCGTGAGTATGTCCGACGCGGCGCTCCCGACGCGGCCCGGCGCTGTCTGAGCCGCGCTCTGCGCGAGCCTCCGCCCGCCGGACTGCGGGCCACGGTTCTGCACGAACTCGGTGCCCCGGCACTGCTGCACGATCCGGCGGTGACGGTGAACCACTTGCGGGCCGCGTTGGAGGAGCCGGATCTGCCGCCCGAACTGCGGCAGAGCATCGTGATCCGTCTCGGGCGCGCGCTGTCGTACTGCGACCGGCTCACGGAGGCGGCGGAGGTGGCGATGGAGGAAGTCCGCATCGCCACGGACTCGCGAGTACGCCTGCGCATGCTCATGGAACACTTCATGATGTCGTCGTTCACCTCTGACGACCGGGAGGCCCCGGTTCTGTCGCGCCGGCTCAGCCACCTCACCCGTCGGCTGTCCGGCCAGAGCAAGACCGAGCGCTATCTCTACGGGCTGCGCGCATGGGACGCGATGGTGCGCGGAGAACCGGCGGCGACCGCCATGGAGTTCGCGGAGCGGGCGCTGGGCCGCGATGGGATGAGCTGGACGGACGAGCAGTGGGGCTTCGAAGTCCCGTCGCTGGTGGCCCTCACCTTCCTGTACTGCGACCGCCCGGACCGGGCCGAGGAGCTGTACGCGGGAGCCATCGCGGAGTACGAACAGCAGGGCTGGCGCGGGGTGCACCTCTCGCTCGGCCACTGCCTGCTCGGGTACATCCGGCTCTGGAAAGGCCGGCTCACCGATGCCGAGGAGTTCGCACGCGCCGGGCTGCAGCTCGCGGACCGCCTGGGGCCCGCGGGCATCCATGCGCAGTGGTACGCAATGGCGGGTCTGATCGAAATCCTGATCGCCCGCGGGGAGACCGCGGCTGCTCAGGAGCTGGCGGTGGAACGCCGGTTCGGCAAGCCGTTCCCGTCGGCCGTGACGCTTCCCGACGCCGAGACCGTTCACGGGGAGCTGCTGTTGGCCCGGGGCATGCACAGGGAGGCCGCTGAGGAGCTGGCCGCGGTGGGCCGCCGCCTCGATCTGCGCGGTATGCGTAATCCGGCGTGGTGCCCGTGGCTGCCGCATCTCGCTCTGGCGGCCAGGACGACGGATGCCGGGCGAGCGCTGGAGCTGGCGCAGGAGGCACTGCGCCGCGCCGAACGCTTCGGTACGGCAACCGCAGTGGGTAAGGCGCTGTGTGTGCTCGCCCGGGTGACGGTGGGGCCCGGGGAGATCGCCCTGCTGCAGCGTGCCGTCACCACGCTGGAGTTGGCGCCGTCGCCGTACGAACTGGCGGTCGCTCTGGTCGAGCTCGGCGGCGCGCTGCGCCGTGCCGGACTGCTCTCGCAGGCGGCCGAGCCCCTGCACCGTGGTGTGGATCTGGCCGGTCAGTGCGGGGCCGGGGGCGTTGCGGCACGGGCACGCGACGAGTTGGTCGCGGCGGGACTGAGGCCGCGCCGCCTGGAGGTGGTGCGGCGGGAGCCGCTTAGCGGGGCACCATCCGCGTAGTCAACGGCGCACGGTAGCCCGTGCGCGCCATGCCGTGCACCCCATCGTTGGCCAGGGTCCGCCAGAGGCGGCATCGTCGGTTTCTGTCGGCGCCGAGAGGTGAAGCATCAAGGGCGAACGAAGGGCCTCGCCGTTCTACGAGCCACTCCGCCCAAGTCCGCCCTCTGCGCGCTCTGGTGGGCCGTCCCGACCTGACGGAGGAGCAGGCCGCCTCCGTACCGGCCATTGCGGAACACGCCGGGTCGTAGTGGAGCGGATGATCGCCCCTCGCTGCCGCAGAGCCACGAAAGCCCTCGACCACGCACCCTTCCTGGAGGCAACAATGCACACCCTTCACCAACTCGCCCACGCCGCTTCCGTGAGGGCGTTATGACCGAATTTTTCTTACCCGAGCTACCTCGGCTGCTGCCGGTGGCCTACCACCCCAAGGCAGCGCAGATCGAGTTCCGTTCGAACGGCTGGGTGCGCAGCCGGCTCGGCGACTGCTTCGTGAGTGAGGAGGACCTGCTGTGCTTCCTGCGTCAGCGGAACGGGCTCTACGGGCCGCTGACCGTGCCGTACGCCGATGAGCAGCGGGCGCTCGATGTCGCCGACTGGTACCAGTACGTCACCGTCATTGACAGCTTTGTCTCGGACCGCTCGGCACTGGGAGCCGATGAGTCCAGTGCCCGCGACGTGTTCGCCGGAATCATGGACGACTTCCACGGTGACGGCGGTGGGAGCGGGACATTTCCCCTCGGCGTGGCGGGCAAGGAGCTGTGGCGTCGGATCAGCCCCGGGCTCGCTCCCGGTCAGATACGAAGGTTCGCCGGTGCTCTCGAAGCGTTTCTGCGCGGGTGTGTCACCGAGATCCGTTTCAAGCTGACGGAGCGGGTACCGGACTACGAGACCTGTATGACCGTGCGTCAGGACAGTTTCGGCTGTGACTTCATCCGGTTGATGACCGAATATGCGGCCGGCGTCGACATGACCGGACACGATCGGCTGCTCGCGGACGTGCACACGCACTGCATGCGGCAGATGATCACCGTTAACGACCTGCTCTCATGGCGCAAGGAGCATGCCCAGGACGACAGGATGACGGTGGCTCGCGTGCTGATCGAGCGCGAGGGACTCGGTCTGCAGCAGTGCGTCGACCGCCTTCGTGAGCTGGTCGATCACCATGAGCGGGCCTACATCGCGGCTCGCGACCAGATGCTGAACGGTCCACACGGAACACGCGCGGACATGCGTGCGTATCTGAACGGCCTGGACCATCTGATCGGTGGCAGTGCGGAGTTCGAGTACCTCACGCCTCGCTACTTCGGCGACGGCTTTGTCTGGGACGGCTCCACCTCGGGCTGGATCAGCCTCACCGATCCCGTCACCCGATTCCGGACCCGACCCACCACCGATGCCGATGCGGATGTCGGAAGCAGCGGGCCGCAGGCAGCGACACCGCTCATGATGAGGAGTTGAAGCGTGGCAGACACCGCACGTGTACGGCCGAGCACCCAGCCGTCGACGACCGGCACGGCTGCGCCGTTGTCGAAGGGCAAAGCTCCCGGCCGGCTCCCCGTTCTCGGCCATGCGATCCCGCTGCGACGTCGTCCGCTGGAGTTCTTGGCCGCCCTGCCCACACACGGCGACCTCGTCGAGATCCGTCTCGGCCCTCAGCGTGCCTACGTGGTCTGCCACCCCGAGCTCGTACGCGAGGTCCTGCTGAACCCGCGCACCTACGACAAGGGTGGCCCGCTGTTCGACAAGGTCCGACCCCTGGTGGGCAACGGCCTGTTCACCGCGGCGTGGGCGGATCACCGATTGCAGCGCAGGCTGGTGCAGCCCGCCTTTCACCCCGGCCGAATGGCGTCCTACGCAGACGTGATGTGCGAAGAGATCGATGGCATGCTCGGTTCATGGCAGGAAGGCCGTGCCATCGACTTCGGTGCCACGCTGCATGCGCTGACGGTCCGGGTCACCACGCGAACGCTGTTCTCGACCACCATCGGTGGCCGGGCCGTTGCCGACGTACAGCACTGTCTGCCCATCCTCCTGCGGGGCATCTACCGGCGGATGACCTCGCCGGTCGGTCTGCTGGAGAGACTGCCCACACCGGACAACAGGCGCTTCGAGCAGGCACGCAGGAGGCTGTGCGCAGTCATCGACGAGACGGTCCAGGGCTGCCGGCGTTCGGGGGTGGACCATGGGGACCTGCTGTCGATCCTGGTCGGTGCCCGGGACGAGGAGAGCGGTGAGCGGTTCACCGATGACGAACTCCGCGACCAGGTCCTGACCTTGCTGATTGCCGGCACCGAGACCACCGCGAGCGTCCTGGGATGGGCCTTCCATCTCCTGGGTCGATACCCCGAGGCCGAGAAGCAGTTGCACGACGAAGCCGACCGCGTCCTCGACCGCCGACTGCCCGCCTTCGCCGACCTGCCCGCCCTGGACTTCGCCCGGCGCGTCGTCACCGAGACGCTTCGCCTCTACCCGCCCGCCTGGCTGATCAGCCGGATGGCCACCGTCGAGACGGAACTCGCCGGGCAGAGGCTGAAGCCGGGCGCGAGCGTCCTGTACAGCCCCTACCTCCTGGGCCGCAATCCCGACGTCTTCCCCGAGCCCGATCGTTTCGACCCCGATCGCTGGCTTCCTGAACGGGCAGCATCAGTGCCCCGTGGCGCGATGGTGCCGTTCGGCGGAGGCAGCCGCAAATGCATCGGTGACGCCTTCGGACTGGCCGAGGCGACCCTGGCTCTCGCTGCCATCAGCGCGCGCTGGCAGCTCCGTCCGGTGCCCGGGACGACGGTCAGGCCGAAGCCGGAAGCTGCCCTGGGCACAGGTCCCGTCTTCATGCTGCCGCAACCGCGCGACCTCGGAGCAGGCTCGGAGCGCAAGGACGCCTGACGCCGAGGCGCTCGCCGCTCGGGCTTGAGCCGCGCGGGCGGTCAGGTCACCGTCGTCGCCCCGGTTCCGGGACGGGGCCGGGCCCGGGCGATGAGCAGGGCCACGTCGTCGTGGTCTCCCGGCCGGCGCAGCGCATTCAGAAGCAGGTCGCAGGTCTCGTCCAGGGATCGCTGAGGCTTTCCGAGGAGTGCAAGAAGATCGTCCAGACGCTCGTCGATGGCCAGGTCGCGCGTCTCGACCAGGCCGTCGGTGTAGAGGACGAGTTCGTCGCCGGGGTGCAGAGCGACGGTGGTGGTGCTGAAGTCGACGTTGCCGACACCGAGCGGGGCGCCGCTGGGCAGGTCGAGCAGTTCGGGGAGCCGGCCGGGCCGTACCAGAGCGGGCGGCAGGTGTCCGGCGCTGGAGATGAGGCACTCGTTCCGGTGAGGGTCGTAGACGGCGTAGACGCAGGTGGTGATGGTCTGCCCCATGCGGTCGGTGATGCGGTCGAGGTGGCGCTGCACTTGGGCGGGGTCGAGGTCGAGTTCGGCCAGGGTGCGGGTGGCGGTGCGGAGTTGACCCATGGTGGCGGCGGCGCTGATACCGCTGCCCATGACGTCGCCCACAACGAGTGCGGTCTTGTCGCCCGTCAGCGGGATGACATCGAACCAGTCGCCGCCGACTTCACTGGCGGCCTCGGCGGGCTGGTAGCGGTAGGCGATCTCCAGGCCGGGCTGGTCCGGCGGCTGCTGGGGGAGGAGGCTGCGCTGGAGGGTGAGTGCGGTGTTACGCACCTGCCGGTACCAGCGGGCGTTGTCGATGCACACCGCGGCCCGCGCGGCGAGTTCGCCGGCCAGCACCTCATCGTCGGCGTTGAAAGGCTCCGGGTTGTGGGTGCGCTTCAGGTCCAGGGCGCCGAGGACTTCGCCGCGAGCGATCAACGGCACGGCCAGGTAGGAGTGCACGCCCGCGTCGGCCAGCATCGCGGCGGCTTCGGGACTGCGAGCGATACGCGACAGATCGTCGTGCTGCACTCGCGACACACGGACCGGGCGACCGGTGTTCACGCAGTGGGTGACCAGCCGGTCGGCCTCGTACTGGGCAACCTCACCGGGCTGATCAGCCGCGCGTACGGCATCGGTGGAATACGCGGCGGCCACGGCGAGAGCACGGAATACCGCGGGGCCTTCGTGTATCACGGTGGCTGAGCGTCCGTTGAGGACGCTGTCGAGGACATCCACCGCGGCTACGTCGGCCAGCTCGGGTACCGACACCGCGGCGAGTTCACGGGCAGTCTGGTCGAGGTCGAGGGTGGTGCCGATGCGTATGGACGCGTCGGCGACGAGCGCGAGGCGCTGCCGGGCCCGGGCAGCCTCGGTCGTGGCGACATGCCGCTCGGTGATGTCCACGACGGAGGTGGCCAGCCCCAGCACTTTCCCATTGGAGGACTCCAGCCGGTAGAACGAGACCGACCAGGCGTGCTCCCGGTCCGGGTCGGCCGGGGTACGCGCCACGGACTCGCGATCAAGGATCGGAATGCCGGTGGCGAGGACCTCGCGCATGGCGGCCTCGATGGCCTCGGCGTCCAAGAAGGGCAGAGCCTCACGGACGTGTCGGCCAACATGCTCGGCGGCGGGCAGGCCGTTGATGCGCTCCAGTGCCGGGTTGACCATGACGTACCGCAGATCGGTGTCCACGACCGCCAGCCCTATGGGGGACTGGGAGAACAGTCGGGTGGACAGCGCCAGGTCTCGCTCCACGCTCCGCAACGTCGTCTGCTCGGTGGCCAGGCCCAGGGCGTAGAAGTCCTTGTGGTCGTCCTCCAACCGCATATTGCGGAACTCCACCAGCATGGTGCTGCCGTTCTTGTGCCGCACGGGAAAGACACCCGTCCAGCCCTCTCCGCCCGCCATGACCTCGGTGAACCACCGGCGCACCAGTGCCATGTGCTTGTCGTGCACCAGCAGGCGACCCGCATTCCGGCCGAGTGCCTCGTCTGCGGCGTATCCGAACAGCTCCGCGGCCTGCGGGCTCCACAGCACGATCCGGCCATCCGCATTCAGCACCACGGCGGCGACGCTCAGTACGTCCAAGAGGCCGCCGGGCTCGGTCCTGCCGTCCCCGGACCGGGCGGGGTCGGCCGGGAATGACTCGATTGCACTCATCCCAGGCCCTCCGTCCGCCTGCTGCCATCCCTGCCCAGTGCCGATTCCGCCGCGGGCTTCCGCAGCACCCGATCACTCCTATCGTCCACTGTCGTGGCCGAGACCGTACCCCTGCCGAACCGGGTACTTCCCGCGTGCCCGCCCGAGAAGAAAATATGGCTCGGCGACGCCGCCGCCACGGACCAGGCTTCTCTCCGCCATTCTGGCGGCTCTGCGGGGACAGCGCGTAGTGGTTGCCCAATGATGCGTGTCGTGACGCGATCACCTGGGGACGCCGTGCCAAGGATTCGTGTATGAACAGCGCAGATTTGCTGGCAGATGCGTTCGAGCGCGTCCGGGAGGCAGTCCATGGCGCGGTCGGGGGGCTGTCGCCGGATGACCTGAATGCCCGGCTGGACGCCGACGCGAATTCGATCGCCTGGCTCGTGTGGCATCTGACGCGCATCCAAGACGATCACGTGGCCGATGCGGCCGCAGTGGAGCAGGTCTGGTTCTCGCAGGGCTGGGCGGATCGTTTCGAGCTGCCCTTCCCCAAGGGAGCGACAGGGTTCGGACACTCCAGCAAGCAGGTCGCCGCGGTACGGGTGCAGTCCGCCGAGCTGCTGCTCGGCTACTACGACGCCGTCCACGAGCAGACCCTGAGGTTCGTCCGCGGCCTCGACGACGCCTCGCTCGACAGCGTCGTGGACGAGTCCTGGTCCCCGCCGGTCACCCTGGGTGTCCGTCTGATCAGCGTCCTGGCCGACGACCTGCAGCACGTGGGGCAGGCGGCATTCGTCCGAGGACTGCTGGAGCGCCGGTAGGCAGTGCGGCGCACAGCCACGCCTCATCCCGGAACAGGCTTGGCCCGCACGCGCAGGACGGCCGAGACCGCGGGCGGCCATGTCTTGCTTGGCGCGCACGCGGACGCGGCTCCGTTGCCCGCCATGCCGGGGGCTCATGAGACCCTGCCCCCGACCGCGAATGCCGGTACAGTCAGGAAATCGTTTGTGGCCAAAAGAGGTTCTTGTCATGGGCATGTCGCCACGCCTATCTTCTCGGGTCATGAGTGAATCCCCCCACCCCCAGAGCGAGCCGTCCAACGGCCGCGAGAGCTCATCCCGTCGCGCAGTCCTCACCGGACTCGGCGCCACCGCCCTGTCACTGGCCGCCGCCGGACTCGTGGCCCCCGAAGCCCACGGCGCAAGCCCTCAGGGCAAGGCGCCGGCACCGGCGGCAGCCCAGCTCGAAGCCGCATGCGTGCTGACTCCCGAACAGACGGAAGGTCCCTACTACCTGGACCTGGAGACGGTCCGCAAGAACATCACCGAGGGCAAGGCCGGCGTGCCGCTCACCCTGCGCACGACGGTGATCGACACCAGAACCTGCGCCCCGATCCCGAACGTCGCCGTCGACATCTGGCAGTGCGACGCGGTCGGCATCTACTCCGGCTACGTCGCCGGCGGGTCGACCCCGGACACCACCTTCCTGCGCGGTGTGCAGCTCACGAACTCCAGCGGCGTCGCCGAGTTCACCACCATCTACCCCGGCTGGTACGCCGGCCGCGCCCTGCACATCCACCTCAAGACGCACGTCGGCGGCACCGTCTCCGGGGGTACGTACGAGGGCGGGCACGTCTCCCACACCGGCCAGCTGTACTTCCCCGAGAACTACAACACCCAGGTCGCCGCCCTCACCCCGTACCGGACCAACACCGCGCGCCGCACCCTCAACTCCCAGGACGGCATCTACCGCAACGGCGGGTCGTCGACCCTGCTCGGCATCACTTTGGTCGGCAGCACGCTCAGCCAGGGCGTCATCGGCACAGTGATCCTCGGCATCAATCCCACCGTGACAAAGCCCTGACGGAACCGGCTGACCGGAGGATCAGCTCGTGACAGCGCAGCCGTCCCCCAGCGGCTGCGCTGTCCCATGTGCGGAGAAGGCCGTCGCGAGGGCGACACGATGACGGCCGGAGTCCGCCGGGACGGGCGGGTGTGCGGTCAGTGCGCGATGGAGTCGATCAGCTCCCGTGCACCCTGGCGCAGGAGCGCGACCGCGACAGATGTGCCGAGGGTGGCCGGGTCGAGGGGGCCTGCCCACTCGTGTGCGTTGAGGACGGTCTTCCCGTCGGGGGTGAACACGCAGGCCCGTAGGGAGAGGTCGCCATTGCGCTCGGCCTTGGCGTACCCGGCGATCGGGCTGTTGCAGTGGCCCTGCAGGACGTGGAGGAACATGCGCTCCGCGGTGGCCTCGCGGTGGGCGTCGGGGTCTCCGAGGCCGCTGACCGTGTCGATCAGCTCGGTGTCGCCCTCGCGGCACTGGAGCGCCAGGATGCCCGCGCCGATCGGCGGGCACATCACCTCGGGCGTAAGGATCTCGCTGATCACGTCCGTACGGGCGATGCGTTCCAGGCCGGACACCGCCAGGAGCAGCGCGTCGGCCTCGCCGGCGGCGAGCTTGTCCAGGCGCCGGTTGGCGTTGCCGCGCATCGGGACGCAGGTGAGCCGCGGGTGGGAGGCGGCGAGCTGGGCGATGCGCCGTACGGAGGACGTACCGATCCTCGTGCCGGCCGGAAGCTGATCAAGGGTGAGCCCTTCGGGGTGGATGAGGGCATCGCGGATGTCGTCGCGCTTGAGGAACGCTGCGAACGTCGTACCGGCCGGCAGGGGTCGGTCGGCGGGCACGTCCTTGACGCAGTGCACCGCCAGATCGGCCTCGCCGGCGAGCAGAGCCGCGTCGACCTCCTTGGTGAACGCCCCTTTGCCTTCGACCTGAGAGAGGTCGCCCATCCACTTGTCGCCGGTCGTCTTGACCGCGACGACCTCGGTGCGGATGCCGGGGTGGAGGGCGGCCAGCTCGCTGCGCACGCGCTCCACCTGGGCGAGCGCCATGGGCGAGTCCCGGGAGACGATGCGGATCAGTTCAGGGGTGGACATGGCTTCCACGATAGAGCGTCAGGTCTGCGCTTCCGACCCCGAAGCCGACGGCCATCTCGGCCGTTTGGAAAGCGCGTTGGGGCATCGGGCACCTGTGCGAGGAAGTCACCGCCCCGCGTGCGGCGCGACATCTGCCTGTGTGACGGTGCTTCGTCTTGACGTCATGTCGCGCGTTCGGTACGTACATGCCAGACGCTTTGGTATAGACCAAGCCTGTGTCCAGTCTGCATGCTCGAATCCGCGCTTGTTCCCACTCGGGAGGCAGCAATGCGAAGATCGTTGGCGCTGGTCGTCACACTCATCGGGGCCTTCGTCCTGTTCCTGGCCCCACCCGCCGCCGCGGCCACACCGACGGCGGCGTTCTCGAAAACATCGACCTGGGACAGCGGCTACCAGGGCGCGTACACCATCACCAACGGCGGCAGCTCCCAACTGACGAGCTGGACCGTCGAGTTCGACCTGCCCGCCGGTACATCGGTCGGCTCGTACTGGGATGCGCTGCTCACCCAGAGCGGCAGTCATTACACCTTCAAGAACCGTGAGTACAACGGGTCGCTGGCGCCCGGCGCGAGCGCGAGCTTCGGCTGGGTGTCCACCGGGACCGGTACGCCGACGAACTGCAAGCTCAACGGCGCGCCCTGTGGCGGCAGTTCGGGCGGCGGGGACACGACGGCGCCGAGTGTGCCGTCGGGGGTGAGCGTCGGCTCGGCGACCAGCTCGTCCCTGACCGTGCGCTGGACGGCGTCCACGGACAATTCCGGCACGGTGGCGGGCTATGAGGTCTCCCGGGACGGCGGCACGCCCGTCGCCGCGACCGGCACCTCGTACACCGCAACCGGCCTGCAGTCGGGCACGAGTTACTCGTTCCGCATCCGGGCAAGGGACGCGGCCGGCAACACCTCGGCCTACAGTGCGGCGGTCAGCGGTACGACGAGCACAGGCGGCGGCATCCCGCCAGCCGGCGGCGTACGCACCGCGCCGTACGTCGACATGGGCGCGTGGCCGACCCCGAGCATGCCCGTGATGGCCTCGGCGAGCGGGCTGAAGAGTTTCACGATGGCTTTCGTCACGGCATCGGGCTGCAAGGCGATGTGGTTCAACGCCTATGACCCGCGGACCGGCTGGGCCAAGGACCAGGTTGACGAGATCCGGGCAGGCGGCGGCGATGTCAAGATCTCCTTCGGCGGCGCCAGCGGAATCGAACTGGCCCAGGCCTGCGGCTCGGTCGACGCGCTCTTCGCCGAGTACGACGCGGTCGTCACCGCCTACAACCTGACGTACGCCGACTTCGACATCGAAGGGGCGGCCACCGCCGACCCGGCCTCGGTAAGCCGTCGTTCCCAGGCCCTGGCGCGCCTTCAGCAGGCTCACCCCGGCCTGCGGATCTCCCTCACCCTCCCGGTTCTCCCCGAGGGGCTGACCGCCGACGGGCTCGCGGTGGTCAGGTCGGCGCGGGACGCGGGCGTGAACCTGGACGTCGTGAACGTCATGGCCATGGACTACTACCGAAGCATCGACTACGGCGACGCCGCGGTACAGGCGGCGCAGAGCACCTTCACCCAGCTGAAGTCGCTGTACCCGGCCAGGAGCGACGCCCAGGTGTGGGCGATGGTCGGCGTGACGCCGATGCTCGGCCAGAACGACGACGGACACGTCTTCGACCAGGCCGACGCACGTCAGCTGGTCGCCTTCGCCCAGGGCAAGCACCTTGGAGAGCTCGCCTTCTGGGAGACGACACGCGACCGCAACGCCTGCACGGGCGCCCTCTATATGTGCACGAACATCCCGCAGGCTCCGTACGAGTTCTCGAAGATCTTCGCGGCCTACACCGGCTGACGCCCGGCATTGCGTTCCTGGCGGCGCGAGGAGGCGCCCCGGTCCCGGCGGGGACCGGGGCGCCTCGACGTTCATGCCCGCGGCCGCGGAGCCGGCAGTGGCGGCCGGACTCGTGGTGCTCGCTATCGGGCCGCTGCGAAGTCCTGCGTCCAGTAACTGCCCGGCTGCGCGAGGCCGACGCCGATCTCCTTGAACGAGCAGTCAAGGATGTTGCGCTTGTGGCCGGGGCTGGCCATCCAGCCCGCCATCACGCTCTCGGGTGTGGTGTAGCCGTAGGCGACGTTCTCGCCGTAGGTGCTCCAGCTGTAACCGGCACCCTGGATCCGGTCGCCCGGAGATGACCCGTCGGAGCCGGTGTGGGACATGTTCTGATGGGCTGCCATGTCCTTGCTGTGAGCCTGAGCGGCCTTTGTCAGCTTCGCGTTCACGACCAGCGGAGCGCACCCGACCTTGCTGCGCTCGCTGTTGACGAGTTGCACGATGCGGGCCGAAATCCCGGAGGCCGGGGCGGTGGTTTTCGGAGCGCTCGGAGCTGCGGTGGTTTTCGCAGCGCTCGGAGCGGCAGTGGCCTTGGGAGCGCTGGGAGCTGCGGTGGTTTTCGGAGTGCTCGGAGCCCTGGTGGGCTTCTGCGTTGCTCGCGCAGTCGGCTTCGGGCCCCAATGGGCCTCGGTCCACCGGTGATCGGAGCGCGCACCCTTCCAATGGCCGTAGGACTGACTGCCCCGGTTCTCCTGGTGGTTCAGACAGGCCATGGCAACGGAGGGCACACCCACGGCGCCTATGGCGACGGCAGCGATGGTTATCTGCCGGTAGCGCGACTTCCTGCGATGCTTCCTCATGCGTGACCTCACTTGCTGATCGCGGAGCGTCCCTGGAGCGGCCAGCTCTGCACAGACCCTGCCTGAGCTGCGGAGACGCCTTGCGGGCCGTCATTCTTAGGACCACGGCGTGCGTAGGGCAACGGGGCGTTAGTACTACCTCGGTTAGTAGTGGCGGAAGCTCTTGCAATCGGCGCACAGGCGTGCTGGTCCGACTCAGGGGCACGTGCCGTCACGTGCCGTTGCTCCGTCAGAAGTCCTTATGCACCCGATGGACGGGCGAAAGCGCCGAGTGGATCGAATGCCGTCAAACCCCGCGTGAGGAATGTCCGATTCAAGACGGACAAATCTCTTATGTCGCCAAGGCGTCATCTACTATCCAACGGCCTCAGTACGTGAAGTTGATGTGACGGATGTCATGAGGCTGCGTGACGCCGGACCGTACGTATTCGGTCTGCGTCAGCGCCGTCGGTGCGGCGCTGATCCCTCAGTGCGGCCCGGTGTCCGATCCGGGCGGTCGCTCCGACCGTTCCAGGGCGAGTTCGACCTCCTTTCGCCCGTTCCCGGGCGGCCGGGGAGTACGTAAGGTGAACATCGATGCACGCAGAGCGTGATGCCAGTCTCTGAGGCGGCACAAAACCGTCTACCTCACGCCAAATGGAACTTTCAACTCAATCGAGAGGTTTTCTCAGCGTGTTGTGCCAACTTCGCGGCTGTACCGGCGGGTGCACGGCCTGGAGTGCTCATCGGACTGGCGGGCCTGTGTGACGTCGCTGGTCAGTCGCCGGTGACGGCCAGGCGACCGGCGAGTTCGACTCGGGACCGCACGGACAGCTTGGCGTAGATGTGGCTGAGGTGGTACTCGACCGTCTTGACTGACAGGAACAATGCGGCGGCCACTTCACGGTTGGTGTGGCCTTTGATGACAAGCACTGCGACCTGCATTTCCTGTTCGGTCAGTTCGGCATGTGTACCCCTGTGTCGGGCGGGCGTCCCGAAGCCGGCCGCCCGGAGCTCCCTTTCGGCGAGCGCAGTCCACGGCTCGGCGCGGAGCCGCTCGAAGACCTGCCGGGCGGCGGCCAGAGGGCGGCGGGCGGCGCGGCGCTTCCTGATTCTGCGCAGGAAGCGCCCGTAGGCCAGCTCAGTGCGGGCCTTGGCGAAGGGATCCTGCAGGCGCTCGTGGTGTCGTAGAGCCTCCCGGTATGCATTCTCGGCGGTGTCTTCGCCGTCCGCGACAAGCCCTCGGCAGCGCGCGGCCACGGCGTGTCCCCATGCGGACGGCGCCCGTTGGACCTGGCTCTGGAGTTCGGCCAGCGCTGCACGGGCGGCAGAAGGGTCGTCGGCCGCCAGGTTGGCTTCGATCAGGTCGGGCTGGTGCTGGAGCACCGTCGGTTCTCGCAGCCCCAGATCACCGACCCGCTGCTGGAGGTCGTTCAGGCGGGCGGCCGCCTCCGAGTCCCGGCCGGTTCCCAGTTCGAGCAGACCGAGTGCAGCTTCGATATAGGGGCTGACGAGCTCCGCGCCCCGGCTGTCGAGGAGTCCGTGGAACTGACGGGCGTGCTCGCTGCACTGCGCGGCTCGTCCTCGCGCGGCCTCGATCCGGGCCAGCGTGGAGAGCGCGTAGGCATGCAGGACCGGCTGTCCGGTCTCACCGGCGAGGTCAGCTCCTTCACGGGCCAAGGCGTAGGCGTCGTCCCAGTAGCCTGTGCGCAGTTGCGTCTCGGCAAGAACCGTCAGATACGGGGCGAGCCGTTCGGAGGACCCGACCTCCCGCACGCCCCGCACAGCCCGTTCCAGCAGCGTCCGCGCCGCGGAGTACCGCTCGAGCCACATGAGGTCCATTGCGGAAAAGCTCGTCACCTCGACGCCTACCGCGAGCGGGTCGGTGGCAGTGAGGAACTCCTCACGGGAGTTGAACACGGCGGCTGCCTCGGTGCGTTCGCCGGCGAGCATCATCGTGTGGGCCTGGAGGACAGCGGCGGAATGAGCAAGGACGGCAACGGCCTCGCCGTTGCGGGCCAGAGCTGCGGCCCGCTCAGCTGTCGCGCGGGCCTTGCGGATCGAGCCCCCCATACACGCTGCCCCCGCCGCGGCGACCAACAAGGGCACAGCCTGGGCTGGTTGGTCCGCCTCGAGTCCGGCCGCCAGCTCGGCCAGTTGATCGTGGACACGGCGGGGTGGCTGACGCAGGAGCATTACTTGGCTGCGCAGGCGAGTGGCTTCGGCGAGGATCGCAGGGTCTTCCGTGGTGTCGTTGGCCGCCTCGGCCAGGATCAACGCCTGGTCGCCTCGACCGGAAAGCTGGGCCACTTCGGCGGCGGCCAGCAGATAGCGGGCTTGGTCGACGGGGGACGGCGCCAAGGCAGCTGCACGCTCGTAGGCCCGGCGCGCGGCAGGCAGGGCACCACGGGCGCGGGCCCGCGCGGCCGTATCGGCCACGGCAGCCGCCGCGGTCGGGTCCGGGCCGACCGCGGCGGCCGCATCATGCCAGCTCCGCTGGTCACGGTCCACCGCGCCGTCCCGGTCAGTAAGCGCCCCGGCCAACGCTCGGTGGGCCTGGCGTCGCTGATCGGGCGCCGCAGTGTGGTACGCGCTGGCACGCAACAGCGGATGCGCGAACATGACCTTGCCGCCCGACAGCTCGATGAGCCCTGCGGTTTCGAGCACCTGCAGGACGTCGGCATCCAGGGCGAGGGCGCGAAGGGCTCCCATCAGGACCGCGGCATCGTCGGTGTAGCTGGCGGCAGCAACCGTCACTGCGCGGCGACTTGGCTCCGGCAGGGCCGTCAACTGCGCGGAATAGGCGGCGGTCAGTCGCGAACCAACCGGCAGGGGGCCCGCCGAAACCTGCCCGGCCCACGAGGAGCTGCGCAGCGCAGGCACAGCTTCCAGTAGTGCGAGCGGGTTGCCCCCGGTCTCCCGGTACAGCCGCTTGAACAGCTCGCCGTCAGCGGGCATGTCAGCCACCCGCCGCACCAGCGCGGCGGCGGCCGCGGGCTCCAGACCGGGGAGGCGCAGCGTCGGCAGGCCCGACTCGCTGAATACGGATCGTCGGCCATCTCGTGCCGTGACGAGCACGGCGACACCCTCGGCCTGCAGACGCCGGACTGCGAAGAGCAGTGCCTGGGCGCTGGCTTCGTCCAGCCAGTGCGCGTCATCCACGGCGACCAGCACAGGTGCTGTCGCTGCGGCGTCGGTGAGGAGCGTCAACGTGGCTGCTCCCAACGTCAACCGGTCCGGTGTCTCCGCCACTTCCAGTGAGAGGGCCATACGCAGAGCCCGCGCCTGCGGCATCGGCAATCGGTCGACCAGATACTCCACGGGGCGAATGAGCTCACCGAGGCCGGCAAAGGCGAGTTCCGCTTCCATTTCGATCCCAGTGGCCCGTAGCACTGTCATGCCCTCTGCCTCGGCCACCGCTTGGTCCAGCAAGGCGGTCTTTCCGATTCCCGGCTCACCGTGCACCACCAGAACCCCGCTTCGGCTCCGCCGGGCACCGGCAAGGATCTGCCGCACCCGACCGAGCTCCTCCGCACGCGACAGCAGTCCGTGCCGCCCACGCCTCATCGCGGCATCCCCCCACAGAAAAGACGACCACCAGTGCCGACGGATACACATGGCGTCACGATTGTCGCCGAACCCGAGCCACTCCCGCAGGACTAGGGAACATCCCGGTCCGCAACCATCACATCACGTGGAGTGTTGCCCCTGGAACTCAATCGCCGCGCCTTGGGACGCGGCACGAGACAAGGGGGCAAAGTGGCAGTCCACATCCCACGTGCCGACGACCTTCAGCGGCAACTGGCTCCGAGGCCGCAGGGGCGATGCGGTGGACGCAGGGCGATGACCGTGCCCCGGCCGCGCTTGTGCGGCCCGCTCTCACCCGGGGCCCGCGCATTCCCCGACTGTCACTAGAAGCGGGGTCTTGGGCAAATGTGGCGTCCCTCGCAGTTCACAACAGTGCTGTTCTCTCTCATCACCGTGCTGATACTTCCCGTCGCCATCAACGTCGCCGCCGGAGCCGTCCCGGACAATGTGAAGCCATACCTGTGGCTGGCCTGGCCCGCCGCGGCAGCGTCGGCCGTCGCGGCAGCCGTGCTGGAGGCGCGCAGCCGCCAAGCCGCCGCGACGCAGTCCGGGGGCGGAGCCGAGGCCGACGACGAAGCACGACTGCGCCGTGCGGCCGAGGAGTTGGCTCAGACGGTGCACCGTCAGTGGGCCGCCGAAGCGGAGATACGGATGCTGCACCGGCCGCAGCCGCTGCACCTGCGCTGGTCCACCACTGGCCGCCCGGTTTCCGCCGGCCCTTCCGCGGTGCTCGGCGACGGCGTGGTGGGCGGGCGTCCACTGCGACTGCGGCTGCACGGCGGGAACGACGACATCGTCCCCCTGTTCACGCAGTTGCCCAGGCGACGGCTAGTCCTGCTCGGCGATCCGGGGGCAGGCAAGACCGTGCTGGCCATCCTGCTCACCCTGGGCCTGTTGGAGGAACGGCGCGAACATGGTGGGCCGGTGCCGGTCCTGCTGTCCCTCTCGTCGTGGGACCCGCACATCGAGCATCTGCACCGGTGGGTGGTCCGGCGGCTGGTCGAGGACTACCCGGCCCTCGCCAACGCCGACGTCTTCAGCCCTGAGGCTGCCGCCCGGCTGGTCAACTGCGGGCACATCGTGCCCGTGCTCGACGGCCTGGACGAGATGCCTGCCGGGCTGCATCCCGTGGCGATCGACGCCATCGACCGGATCGCTCCCGGAAGCCCCTTGGTGCTCACCTGCCGCAGCGCGGAATACGTGGCTGCCGTTGCGACCGGTGGGACGGTGCTGAGCACCGCGGCTGTGGTGGAGCTGCAACCGGTCGGTGTTCAGGAGGTGATCACGTTCCTGTCCGCCGGCGGCATGGCCGGGGCCAATCGCTGGGCAGCGGTGCTGACCCATCTGCGTGAGGTGTCCGACGGGCCGCTGGCCGAAGCGTTGTCGTCGCCCCTGTTGACCGCCCTCCTCCGCGCCGTCTACACCGACCCGGCCGCCGATCCGGCCGAACTCCTCGATCCCGCCCGGTTCCCCGACCGGTGCGCGATTGAGAGCCATCTCCTGGAGGCGTTCGTCCCCGCTGTCTACGCCCACCGCCTCCCGCCGCCGATGGTGGAGGGCCTCGGTGCGACCCCCCTGCGGTATTCCCCCGAGCCGGCCCGCAGATGGCTGGCCTTCCTCGCCGGCCATCTCCAGCAGCACCAGACGCGTGATCTGGCCTGGTGGCAGCTGCACCGCGTCTTCTCCCCATCCGGACGCCGGGCGATCGGGCTGCTGCTCGGACTCATGAGCGGGCTCGTCGCGGGGCTCGGTGTGGGGGTCGGGGTCGGACTGGAGGTCGGCGTCGCGGCGGGTGTAGCGGGCGGATTCGGCGCAGGCCTGGTGGCCGTGCCCCCGCCGCATCCCCTGTACGCCAACCTCAGACTCCGGGGTGGCTTGCGGTCGTTCGGGAGGAAGCTCGTACCGGGGCTGGCTGTCGGCCTCATGATGGGGGCCGGAGCCCTGTGTGCCTTCGCCGTCGCGGACGGGCTCGGGGCCGGGCTCGGGGGCGGACTGGAGACGGCAGGGAAGGTGGTCTGTGTGGCGGGGCTCAGCACCGGCCTCGCCTTTGCGGCCATGATGTGGCTGAACACTCCGGCGGATGCCTTGTGTTCACCAAGTTCGCGGTCCGTCCTGCGGGCTGACAGATCGGTCAGCGCCATCCGCATCGTTGTGGAGACTCTCGGGTCCGGCCTGCTGGCCGGGCTGACGACAGGGCGGTACGGGTTCGGGATCTCCGTCGGTTTCACGTGGGCACTCGTGGCAGGGGTTGGCGGGGGCCTTGCCTTGGGACTCGCCGGCAGGTACGCGGGCAGGTTTCAGACCGGGCTCGCGGCGAGCCCGTGGGGTTGGTTCCTCGTCAGCCGCTTCTGGCTGGCTCTGCGGGGTCAACTGCCGTGGCGGTTGATGCGGTTCCTCGATGACGCGCACCGGCGAGGCGTACTGCGGCAGGCGGGCGCGGTCTACCAGTTCCGCCATGCCCGTCTACAGGACCACCTTGCAGCACCGGCACCGGCACCATCGGCCCGCCAGGTGCTTCAGCCGGTCAGGGGGCGCAGAACCTAGGGGATGTCGCAGCTCGCTCCTTGCATCCCTTCACGGCCAGTCGGCTCCACCGCCGCCCCGGTACCGCGCTCGACGTCGACGGTCACGTGGCCGGGCGTCGCCGTGGCCTCGGAGCTCGCCGTGCAGGAGGCCAGTGACACGACCGCCATCGCTGCCCCGCAGACCCCGGTGAGCTTCCTTCGCATGATGCGCCTTCCCCGGCACACGCCAGTCGGCGTACGCCCGCCACCTCACCGGAGGACGGGCCCCGGCGCCCCCCCCGTTATCCGTCAGGTCTCATCCTCGATACGGATCGCGCTCCTGAGGTCGTCGAAGGCCTGGCCGGATTTCCCTTCCTGCATCTCCAGCAGCACTGCCGCGATGGCATCGAGCTTTCGCTGGATCGCGCGCTCGGCCCGCCGTTCTGCGTTCTTGAGCAGAGCCAGGAGCAGCAGGGTGACGGCAGTCATCGAATCTCCGGCGAGCAGCAGCCACTCGGACGGAAGTTTTACGGCATGCGCGGTGGCGGCGGCGGCCACCATGGCCAGGCACACACCGAAGAAGACCGGCGAGCTGGTGAAGTTCGAGGCGTGCTCCGCCAGCTCGGCGAACCACCCGCGTTTGTCGCCACCTCGGTCGGCAGGGTGCTGAAGAGTCATACGACGTGCCTACCCGACACGTGGAGGGCATGCGTGCCGACCACGACCGGTGCCGGAGCGCGCCTCACACCCGGACACACGCTGCCCGGCCCACGTGGAGCCAGGCGCCCGCGGCAGCACCCGACCGCCGGGTGGCCGTCACCATGTCCGCTTTAGGGTGACCCCGCGGCTCCGCGTCGGCCATCGCCGGTCCGGCGTACTCGACGATCACAGGCGGCCGGGGGAGTCCCTGCCGGAGACGTTGATCGCTGGGAGGACCGCCATGCACATCCTGCTCGTCGCCAGCGCGTTCAACAGCCTCACGCAGCGCCTCCACGCCGAACTGGGGGACCGCGGTCACACGGTGGCGGTGGAACTCGTGCTGCACGACGAGTCCCTGCCGCACGCCGTACGCCGGCACGAGCCTCAGCTCGTCGTCGCGCCGATGCTGAAGACGGCGATCCCTCGCGAGGTGTGGTCCGCGCACACGTGTCTCGTCGTCCACCCGGGACCCGTTGGCGACCGCGGGCCCTCGTCCCTCGACTGGGCGATCCACGAGAACGCCGGCCAGTGGGGCGTGACCGTCCTGCAGGCCAATGCGGAGATGGACGAGGGCGACATCTGGGCCTCGGTCGCCTGCCCGATGCCGCCGCTGTCCAAGAGCGACCTCTACCGCGGCGAGGTGTCCGACGCCGCGGTGGCGGCCGTGCTGCTGGCGGTGGAGAGGTTCGCCGGCGGGACGTACGCACCTGCTGCGCAGACCGCTGAGAACGGGGGAGGAACCGGCCGCGCCCGGCCGTATCTCGATCAGAGCGTCCGGCGGATCGACTGGGCGTCGGAGCCCACCGAGGCAATTGTCCGCAAGCTGCGCGCAGCCGACTCGCAGCCCGGCGTACTGGACGAACTGCTCGGCGGCGAGTGGTACTTGCACGGGGGCCACCCCGAGGACGAGCTGCGCGGGCAACCCGGCGAACTGCTGGCCACCAGAGCCGGAGCGCTCTGCAGGGCGACAACGGACGGCGCCGTGTGGATCCCCGAGCTACGGGCCCGGCGCAGGCCCGGGGAGCCCCCGACGTTCAAGCTGCCTGCCGTTCAGGCGCTTGCGGGCAGGCTGCCCTCCCTGCCGGAGCGTCCCGCGCCCCTGCGTCCGGACGCGCAGCGCCGTACCTGGACCGACATCGGCTACCGGGAAGAGCGCAACGTCGGCTTCCTCTCGTTCTCGTTCCCCGGCGGCGCGATGAGCACCACCCAGTGCCGTCGTCTGCTTGCGGCGTATCGGGAGGCCTGCTCGCGTCCCACGTCGGTGCTGGTGCTCGGCGGCAGCCGGGTCTTCTCCAACGGCATCCACCTCAACGTCATCGAGGCGGCCGAAGACCCCGGTACGGAGTCCTGGGCCAACATCAACGCCATCGACGACCTGGTCGAGGCCGTCCTGACGACCACGGACCGGCTGGTGGTCTCCGCCGTCGGCGGGCATGCCGCCGCGGGTGGGGCGATGCTCGCACTGGCGGCGGACGAGGTGTGGTGCAGATCGGGCGCCGTGCTGAATCCGCACTACCGCCTGATGGGCCTGTACGGCTCGGAGTACTGGACGTACACCCTGCCGCGCCGAGTCGGCTCAGCAGTGGCCGAGCGTCTGATGAGTCAGGCTCTGCCGGTGAGCGGTACGGCCGCGCAGCGGCTGGGCCTCGTCGACCGGCTGATCGAGTGCACCCCGCAGGCCTTCACCGAAGAGGTCGGCCTGCTCGCCGGGCACCTCGCGTCGCTGCCCGCGGTCCAGTCACGGATCGCTGCGAAGAAGGCGGAACGGGACCGCCAGGAGAGTCTCAAGCCGCTCGCCGCCTTCCGCGAGGAGGAGCTGGCCCGCATGCTGGCGACCTTCTCCGATCCGCGCGCTCCGTACCACGCCTTGCGACGCGCCTTCGTCCTCAAAGAGAAGCCCCTGCGTACGCCGCCGCACCTGGATGTGCCCGCGCCCAGAGGGAGAGCGATGGATCAGCCCCTGCCGGAGGCCCGCGTCACTGGACCGGACGCCGAAAACTCGGCCCCGGCTCCGGATGCCTGCTAGCAAGAAGGCTGGGATCACAATGCGGACTTTCAACTCATACCTCCATGAGAGGGCGCTCCGATGAATGCAGCCACGCCGACCGCAGCCGACGCCACGGACGCCACCGGGGCGCCCGCCGACGACGCTTCGCCCATCCACATCCTCTGGATCAACGCCGGACTGAGCTGCGACGGTGACTCGGTCGCGCTGACGGCCGCGATGCAGCCGAGCATCGAGGAGATCGTCACCGGCGCGCTGCCCGGCCTGCCGAAGATCGCGGTGCACTGGCCCCTGATCGACTTCGAATGCGGTCCGGTCGGGGGTGCGGACACCTTCATCGAATGGTTCTTCAAGGGCGAGCGCGGCGAGATCGACCCCTTCGTCCTGGTGATCGAGGGGTCCGTCCCCAACGAGGCGATCAAGCAGGAGGGCTACTGGTGCGGTTTCGGCGACAATCCGGAAACCGGCCAGCCGATCACCACCAGTGAGTGGATCGACCGGCTCGCGCCCAAGGCGCTGGCCGTCGTCGCCATCGGCACGTGTGCCACCTACGGCGGGATCCACTCCATGGCCGGCAACCCGACCGGCGCGATGGGCGTGCCCGACTACCTGGGCTGGGACTGGACCTCCAAGGCCGGCATCCCGATCGTGTGTGTGCCCGGCTGCCCGATCCAACCCGACAACTTCTCGGAAACTCTGACCTACCTGCTCTACCAGGCGGCGGGCGCGGCTCCGATGATCCCCCTGGACGACAAGCTCCGGCCGACCTGGCTGTTCGGCGCCACCGTGCACGAGGGGTGCGACCGCGCGGGCTACTACGAGCAGGGGCAGTTCGCAGAGACCTACGACTCGCCCAAGTGCCTGGTCAAGCTCGGCTGCTGGGGCCCCGTCGTCAAGTGCAACGTCCCCAAGCGCGGCTGGATGAGCGGAATCGGCGGCTGCCCGAACGTCGGTGGCATCTGCATCGCCTGCACCATGCCGGGCTTCCCGGACAAGTTCATGCCGTTCATGGACGAACCGCCCGGCGCCAGGGTCTCGAGCGCGGCGAGCGGAGCGTACGGGGCGGTGATCCGCAGGCTGCGGTCCATGACCCTCAAGACCGTGGACAAGGAGCCGAAGTGGCGCCACACGGGGAAGAAGCTGACCACCGGTTACCGGCCGCCCTGGTGATCCTCCACCGAATCCGAACCAGACCTCTCCGCGCGATCCGACCTCCCGCTTGAAGCTTGAAGAAGGGCACGGCACACACGATGGCACCGAAGACGAAGGCGGCCGGCGACGGCAGTGGCCTGGTGGAAATGTCCTGGGATCCGATCACTCGGATTGTGGGCAGCCTCGGCATCCACACAAAGATCGACTTCAAGCAGAAGCGGGTCGCGGAGTGCTACAGCACCTCGTCGGTCTTCCGTGGCTACAGCGTCTTCATGCGCGGCAAGGACCCCCGTGACGCGCACTTCATCACCAGCCGCATCTGTGGGATCTGCGGCGACAACCACGCGACATGTTCGGTGTACACACAGAACATGGCCTACGGGGTGAAGCCTCCGCACCTCGGCGAATTGATCATCAACCTGGGGGAGTCCGCGGAGTACATGTTCGACCACAACATCTTCCAGGAGAACCTGGTAGGGGTCGACTACTGCGAAAAAATGGTCCGCGAGACCAACCCCGGCGTTCTCGAACTCGCCGAGCGCACCGAGGCGCCCCATGCCGGGGAGCACGGCTACCGCACGATCGCCGACATCATGCGGTCGCTCAACCCGATCGAGGGCGAGTTCTACCGCGAAGCCCTCCAAGTGAGCCGCTACACCCGTGAGATGTTCTGTCTGATGGAGGGCCGCCATGTGCATCCCTCCACGCTCTACCCGGGCGGCGTGGGCACCAACGCCTCTGTGCAGCTCTTCACCGACTACCTCACCCGCCTGATGCGCTACGTGGAGTTCATGAAGCGCGTCGTCCCGCTGCACGACGACCTGTTCGACTTCTTCTACGAGGCCCTGCCCGGGTACGAGGAGGTCGGCCGCCGCCGCGTGCTGCTCGGCTGCTGGGGTGCTCTCAACGACCCCGAGTACTGCGACTTCACCTACGCGAACATGACCGACTGGGGACGGAAGATGTTCGTCACCCCCGGCGTCATCGTCGACGGCAAGCTCGTCACCAACGACCTGACCGAGATCAACCTCGGCATCCGCATCCTGCTGGGCAGCTCGTACTACGACGACTGGGAGGGCCAGGAGCAGTTCGTCACCCACGACCCGCTCGGCAACCCCGTCGACCCGCGCCACCCGTGGAACCAGCACACCATCCCCGCCCCGCAGAAGCGCGACTTCAACGACAAGTACAGCTGGGTGATGTCCCCCCGCTGGTTCGACGGCAAGGACTACCTGCCGCTGGACACCGGAGGCGGCCCCATCGCCCGCCTGTGGTCCACGGCGCTGTCCGGGCTCGTCGACGTCGGCTACGTCAAGGCCACCGGGCACAGCGTCGTCATCAACCTGCCGCGCACGATGACCAAGCCCGAAACCACCTTCGAGTGGAAGATCCCGCGCTGGAGCAACGCGCTGGAACGCAACCGCGCCCGCACCTACTTCCAGGCCTACGCCGCGGCCATCGCCCTGCACTGCGTCGAGAGGGGCCTCGACGAAGTACGCGCCGGCCGCACTCAGACGTGGGAGAAGTTCGAGGTGCCGGACGAGTCCATCGGCTGCGGCTTCACCGAGGCCGTGCGCGGCGTCCTCTCCCACCACATGGTCATCCGGGACGGGAAGATCGCCAACTACCACCCCTACCCGCCGACCCCGTGGAACGCCAGCACCCGCGACACATACGGCACCCCCGGCCCGTACGAGGACGCCGTGCAGAACACTCCGATCTTCGAGGAGAACTCTCCGGAGAACTTCAAGGGCATCGACATCATGCGCGCGGTGCGCAGTTTCGACCCCTGCCTGCCGTGCGGCGTTCACATGTACGTCGGCGGCGGAAAGACCGTGAAGTCGATGCACGTGCCCACCGGACTGAGCGGCCTCGCCGGATGAGCGCGACAGCCCACAACACCGCGCCGCCGACCGCCGTTGCGGCCGGGGTGATGAACGCGGAGCAGGCCGGACTGCGCGTGGAGGAAGTACTCGAACGGCTGGCCGCCACCTCGGACGAGTCGGCGCGTGCCGGGGCCGAGGAACTGGTCCGGGTCCTGATGGACTTCTACGGAGCCGGTCTGGCCCGGATCGTCCGACTGCTCGATTCCCCCGCCGCCGGCAGACCCACGGGCAGCGCCCTGGCCGGGCTGCTCGCGGACGAACTCGTCTCGAGCCTGCTGGTCCTGCACGACCTGCACCCCGAGGACACCGCCACTCGGATTGCGCGTGCCCTGGACAAGGTCGGCGACCCTGCCTGGGAGGTGGTGGGCTTCGACGACGCCAGCGCAACACTGCGTCTGCGGTCTTCCGGCGGTGCGGGCTGCGGCTGCCCGAGCACCGGTGCGGCCGCGCAGCAGGCAGTCGAGGACGCTCTCGCCTGTTTCGCGCCCGAGGTGACTGCCGTGGAAGTGGAGCCGGTCGGCGCCTCCCGGGAGCCGGCTCTGCTCCAGATCGGGACAGCGCGCACGGCCGGCACGGCGTCCGGACCGGCCACGGCGAAGACGCCGTGAGCGCGCCGCTGGTCCGGCCGCAGCCTCGTGGGCCGGCCGGGGAGCTGCGCGGCCTGCGCCGGTTTCTGACCGAGCGTCCGCTCCGGCAGGAACGCTGCGAGCTGTGCGGAGTGGCAGTGGCTGAAGACGGCCACCGTCACCTGGTGGACACGGAGAAGCGCGCACTTGCCTGTGCCTGCGTCTCGTGTGCCCTCCTGTTCGAGCGGCCGGGTGCCGCGGGCGGCCGCTTCCGGGCTGTTCCGGACCGCTATCTGTCCGACGCGGACCATCGCCTGGACGACAGCGCGTGGGAACTCCTGCAGATCCCGGTCGGCGTTGCCTTCTTCTTCCGCAACGCGGCGCTCGACCGGCTGGTCGCCCTCTACCCGAGCCCGGCCGGCGCGACCGAGAGCGAACTCGAGCCGTCCGCCTGGCAGAGCGTGCTCGGCGGCAGCCGGCTGGCCGGGCTCCTCGAACCCGACGTGGAGGCGCTGCTGTTGCGCCGTACGCAGGGCCGGGCCGAGTGCTATCTGGTCCCGATCGACATCTGTTACGAACTGGTGGGCCGCATGAGGCTGCTGTGGCAGGGCTTTGACGGCGGGGCCGAGGCCCGGGCCGATCTGGAGGCGTTCTTCGAGCATGTCGGGCGCCGCGCCCGGGCGGTGCAGGGGGAGGGCCGGCCATGACGGAGTTCGGCTTCACCTGCACCGGCGTACGGGCCGACCAGTACGCTGCCGGTCCGACCCTCGTCTTCCGGCTGCGTATCACCGCGTCCGAGAACGCCCATGTGCATGCGCTGGCCCTGCGCTGCCAGATCCGCATCGAGCCCGCCCGGCGCGGCTACGAGCCCGCGGAGGCCGACGGTCTTGCGGACCTCTTCGGAGAGCGCTCGCGCTGGGGCAGCACGCTCCAGCCGGTTCAGTTCGCCCAGGTCTCGCACATGGTCACCGGCTTCACCGGAGAGACGGAGACCGACCTCGCCGTGCCCTGCACCTACGACATGGACGTCGCAGCCACCCGGTACTTCAACGCGCTCGAAGCGGGCGAGGTGCCGTTGCTCATGCTCTTCTCCGGAACGGCGTTCACCGGATCGGGCGGCTTCCGCGTCGAACCGGTGCCGTGGGACCGGGAGGCGGCCGTCCGGATGCCGGTGAAGGTGTGGCAGGAGATGGTCGAGCAGCACTTCCCCGGCTGCGGCTGGATCCGGCTGCCCCGCGACACCGTGGACGCGCTGCTCGCCTTCCGTTCACGGCGGGCGCTTCCCTCCTGGGAGGCGGCCGTGCAGGCCCTGCTGGCCGAGGCGGGCACACCGGACCCGCCCCAGGGCCGTGCCCTGACCGCCGCGTTGCTGCCACGCGCCACCGGAAGGACGGCACCGTGACGACAACTGCCTTCGCGCCCGGGACGGAAGCCCGGTTCGCCGTCGCCCGCCAGGTGGCGGACGCTGTTCTCTTCGAAGGCTATGTGCTGTACCCGTACCGGGCCTCGGCGGCCAAGAACCGGCTGCGCTGGCAGTTCGGGGTGCTCGTACCGCCCGCCTGGGGCGCCGAGTGCGAGGAGCACGACTTCCAGCACACCGAATGTCTGATGGAACCGAAGGCGGGCGCGACGCTGGCGGTCGAGGTGCGTTTCCTGCACGCCCAGCGCCGGACCGTGCAACAGGCCCGGCAGGACGGCGGCTTCGAGACAGTGCCCGAACTCCATCTCGAGGACCGCGTCCTGGTCCCCTGGGACGAGGGGGTCGAAGAACGCGTCGAGGTGGTCGCCAGCGTGGCCGACCTGACCGGGGACGGTGTCACGTTTGAATTCACCCGCCTCGCGCGCGAAGAGACCGAGCCCGTCCTCGACGCGGCCGGCCGGACCGCAGGCCGTCTGATCCGCCGTCGTGAGGAGATCAGCGGCGCCGTGCGGCTGTCCGCGCGTGAACTCGACGGCCCCTACCGGGTGTTGCGGCTGACTGCCGTGCTGGAGAACACCAGCACATGGACCCCGCCGGACGGCGCGGCCGCGGACCGTGACGCCGCGCTGCCGCGCTCGCTGGTGGCCGCGCACCTCCTGATGGGCCTCAGCGCCGGGTCGTTCCTGTCGATGACGGATCCGCCCGAGTGGGCCAGGGGAGCGATCGCGTCCTGCCGCAATCTGCACACCTGGCCGGTCCTCGCCGGTGAACCCGGCCGCGCGGACCTGGTGCTGTCTTCCCCGATCATCCTGGAGGACCACCCCGCGATCGCCCCGGAGAGCCCGGGGGCGCTCTATGACGCCACCGAGATCGACGAGATCCTCGCGCTGCGCACCGCGGCCCTCACCGACGAGGAGAAGCGCGAGGCCCGGGGCACCGACGAGCGGGCGGCCGCGGTGATCGACCTCGCCGACTCGATGCCCCCCGAGGTTCTTGAGCGCCTGCACGGCGCGGTGCGCGCGCTGCGGGAGGTGACCGGACCCGACGCGGCGGACGCACCCCCGCCGGCCCGCGGCAGCTTGCCGGACCAGTACGCGGTTCAGGCGCCGGACACTCCGTGGTGGGACCCGGCGAGCGATTCCGGCTTCGACCCGGCGCGCGACCGGGTCCTGGTGGACGGCCGGTCGCTGGGCGCGGGCAGCCGTGTGCTGCTGCGGCCGGGTCTGCGGCGCACCGACGCCCAGGACCTGTTCCTGCACGGCCGCAGCGCCAGGGTCGAGGCGGTGCTGCACGATGTGGACGGGGCAGTGCACCTGGCCGTGACAGTGGAGGGCGATCCAGGCGCCGACATCCGCCGTGAGCAGGGCCGGTTCCTGTACTTCCAGCCCGACGAGGTCACCCCGCTGGAGGACGCATGAACCGGCTTCCGCACAGCAGCGACCGGACTCTGGTGGCGGGCGTGGGAAACATCTTCCTCGGCGACGACGGCTTCGGTGTCGAGACCGTACGCAGGCTGGCCGAGGAACGGCTCCCCGAGCACGCCGAGGTCGTGGACATCGGCGTACGGGGCCTGCACTTGGCCTACCAGCTTCTCGACGGCTACGACACGCTCGTCCTGGTCGATGCCACCGCCCGTGGCGGTGCCCCCGGCACGGTGTATCTGATCGAACCCGACGCCGCGGGCGGTATCGAGTCGCAGGACGCGCTGCTCGACGGTCACCGGATGTCCCCCGACGCGGTCCTTTCCCTCCTGGAGACCCTGTGCTCCGGCACGGACGCCAGCCCGCCGCGGCGCACGCTGGTCGTGGGATGCGAACCGGCCTGCGTGGAGGAAGGAATCGGCCTCAGTCCACCCGTGGCCGCCGCGGTGCCGGAGGCCGTACGGCTGATCATGGGCGTGCTGCGGGACGGGAAGCAGGGATCGCCCGCGCCGCGGGCTGCGGTCGGCGAGGCCGCGAAATGAGGAGAACAGCATGAAAAAGACCGTCAACCACACCGCGGGGACCGCCACTGCCGTGGCTGCGAGCGCGGTGACCGCCACTGCTTTGGCTGTGTTCGTCAGGCAGTTCCTGCCCGACATCATGCGCTATCTGCGCATCCGCAGGATGTGAGGAGACAGACCGCATCCGTGTCGTGTGGACGAACTCCCGGACACCGCCGCGTTCTACGCCTCCGACCGGGCGAGCGCCATGGCCGCGACCGTGGTCGACATCAGCTGCGGCGCGGTCGTCGACGTAGCAGGCGCGAGCGCCCCAGCGGTCCGCTGCCGTCCCTGCGCGGCGTCGTCCAGAACGGCAGCGGACTGCCCCCGAACGGTGTACGCAGCCGTGCGGCGTCGGCGTGCCGGTCTCCCCGCCGCCGGGTCCCCGCCTGTAATGGTGCCGAACGGGCCCCGGCGGTCCGCCCCCGCATGAGCCGGGTGCCGCCCATTGGGCCCAGGGCGGTCGATTGCGGTCGGCCTGTGCCAGGACGGAGAGCGATGCACGAGATGTCCATCGCGGTGGCTGTCGTCGGTCAGGTGGAGCAGGCGGCGGCCGAGGCAGGCGGTGTCCTCGCGGTGAGGTCCGTACGCCTCCAGGTCGGCGAGCTCGCCGGCGTGGTCCCCGACGCCCTCTCCTTCTGCTTCGAACTGGCCTGTTCCGGGACAGTGCTGGAAGGTGCCGAGCTGGTCGCGGAGTCCGTGCCGGGCCGCGCCCGCTGCAAGCAGTGCGCGGAGGAATGGGCGGTCGGCATGCCCCCTCAGCTGTGCTGTCCGGAGTGCGGCGAGGCGAGTGCCGAACTGCTCTCCGGCCGTGAACTGCAGATCGTCAGCGTGCACTGGGACGACGGCCAGGCGCACGAACGCACCCGTGAACACATCTCCGAGGAGCGCTGAAGCATGTGCCGTGTGGTCGATCTGCAACAGGCGGTCCTCGCCAAGAACGACGCGACCGCCGACGCACTGCGCGCCGAACTCGCTGCCCGCGGCACCACGGTCGTCAATCTGCTGTCCAGCCCCGGCAGCGGGAAGACCGCCCTGCTGGAGGGCGAGCTGCTGCTCGCCCGGGCGCGGGGGGTACGGGTCGCGGCCCTGACCGCCGACCTCGCCACCGAGAACGACGCCGTACGCCTGGCCCGTTCAGGAGTCCCGGTCAAGCAGGTTCTGACCGACGGTCTGTGCCACCTGGAGGCCGGGATGCTGGGCCGGCACCTGGACGGGTGGCTGCCTGAGGACACCCGGCTGCTGTTCGTGGAGAACGTCGGCAACCTCGTCTGTCCGGCCTCGTACGACCTCGGGGAGTCCCTGAGAGTCGTGCTCGCCTCCGTGACGGAAGGGGAGGACAAGCCGCTGAAGTACCCCACCGCCTTCGGTCTGGCGCACCTGGTGGTGGTCACCAAGACCGACATCGCAGGCGCCGTCGAGTTCGACGAGGCGGCCTTCCGGGCGAACGTCGCACAGGTCAACCCGGGGGTGGAAGTGCTGCTGACCTCCACGCGACGGGGCGACGGGGTCGGCGCGTTGCTCGACCGGGCGACGGCTGTGGCCGACGGCGGGGCGGTCCACGCGCCTGTCATGGCCGGGCAGCAGAGTCTCCATCACCACGAACGCCGCAATGAACCCCGCACCGAACATTGCCACGAACACGGTGCGCCCACCGATGTGGCGGGCTCGGGCGCCATGGCGCAGTCCTGCTCGTGAGCGGTCCGCAGCCGGGCGTCGCCCTCGTCGAGGAGGCGGTGCAGCGCAGACGGGTCACCGTCCGGGGAGTGGTGCAAGGCGTCGGATTCCGGCCCTTCCTGTACGCACTCGCCACCGGGCTGGACCTGGTCGGCCATGTGACCAACACCGGTGAGGGTGTTGTCGCGGAAGTCGAAGGGGCACCCTCTGCCGTATCCCTGTTCTGCGACCGGATCTCCGCGGATGCGCCACCGCTCGCCCAGGTGGAGTCTGTTGACCATCGGGAGGTCCCCATCGCGGGCGGTGACGGGTTCATCATCGCCGGCTCCACGGCGGACGGGCCCGCGCGCACCCTGGTCTGCCCGGACATGGCCACCTGCGCCGCCTGTCTCGCGGAACTGGCCGATCCTGCCGACCGGCGCCACCGGCACCCATTCCTCACCTGTACGCACTGCGGTCCGCGCTTCACCATCGTGAGCGGCCTTCCGTACGACCGTTCCCACACAACCATGGCCGACTTCCCGATGTGTGCCGACTGCGCCCGGGAGTACGCCGATCCCGCCGACCGCCGCTTTCATGCGCAGCCCGTCGCCTGTCACGCCTGCGGCCCCCGCCTGCGGCTGCTCGTTACGCCACCGGACCCGGGCAGCACGCCCCGGCCCGTATCCGCCGCGGACCCCGTCGCCGAGGCGCGCAGGCTGCTGGCCCAAGGGGCGATCCTCGCCGTGAAGGGCCTCGGCGGCTACCACCTCGCCTGCGACGCCGCCAACTCCCGGGCGGTGGCCGCGCTGCGCCGCCGCAAGGCCCGCGGAGACAAGCCGTTCGCCCTGATGGCAAGGGGGACCGCCGACATCGAGCACCTCGTGCATCTGGGTCCCGAGGAGCGAAGCCTGCTGACGGGCGACGTCAGGCCCATCGTTCTGCTGCGCCGCCGTGCCGGTGCTCCGCCGGGGCCGGGGCCTTGGTGCCCCTCGGAGGAAGTCGCCCCGAGAAGCCCCAATCTCGGGGTGATGCTCCCTTACACCCCGCTGCACCATCTGCTGCTCGGCCTGCCCGGCGACACCGACGGGCCGCGTCTGCTCGTGATGACCAGCGGGAACGTGGCGGGGGAGCCGATCGTCACCGACGACGCCGACGCGCTGGCCCGGCTGGCGCACCTGGCCGACGCGTGGCTCACGCATGACCGCCGGATCCATGTGCCGTGCGACGACTCGGTGGTGCGGGTGTGCGACGGCGAGCTGCTGACGGTCCGCCGCGCCCGCGGCTACGCCCCCCTGCCCCTCGCACTGCCCGTACCCGTGCGGGCGGCCCTCGCCGTCGGGGGCGATCTGAAGAACGCCTTCTGTCTCGCCGAAGGTCGCAGGGCCTGGCTGTCCGCCCATATCGGAGACATGGACGACCTCTCCACACAGCATGCGTTCGAGCGCGCCGAAACGCAGCTGGAGTCGATCACCGGGGTGAAACCCGAGCTTCTTGCGGCCGACCGGCACCCCGGTTACCGCTCCGGACAGTGGGCCGCGCGGCACGCGGCCGCCCGGCCGGTCGTACGGGTCCAGCACCATCACGCCCATATCGCCGCCGCGATGGCCGAGCACGGACTGGACGGTGGCCGGCCCGTGATCGGGGTGGCGTTCGACGGCACCGGCTACGGTGACGACGGGGCGGTGTGGGGCGGGGAGATCCTGCTGGCGGACTACGCCGGGTTCACCCGCTTCGGGCACCTCGCCAACGCCCCACTGCCGGGAGGCGACGCCGCGGTGCGCCGGCCGTACCGCATGGCACTCGCACATCTGCGCGCGGCCGGCATCCCCTGGTCGCCGGACCTTCCGTGCACGGCCGCCTGTCCACCCGCCGAACTCCGGGTGCTGGAACGCCAGTTGGAGCGGGATCTCAACTGTGTGCCCACCTCCAGTATGGGGCGGCTCTTCGACGCTGTCTCCTCGTTGGCGGGCGTATGCCATCAGTCCGGCTACGAAGCCCAGGCAGCCATCGAGCTGGAGGCCGCCGCGCTGACCGCGCCAGGGGACAACGGCGTCGGCTACGCCTTCGCCGTCCGGCCTTCGGATGCGCGGGCCGGGGGAGCAATGACCGCCGACCCTGCACCCCTCCTGGAAGCAGTCGTCGACGACGTACGTACGGGCACGGGCTCGGCCCTCATCGCTGCGCGTTTCCACCGAGCGGTCACCGACCTCGTACGCGACTTCTGCGTCATGGCGCGAGAACAGCACGGGCTGGAGACGGTCGCCCTGACCGGCGGTGTGTTCGCCAACGCCCTGCTCTCCTCGGCGTGCGCACGGGCGCTGCGCGAGGACGGCTTCAACGTCCTGCGCCACCACCGGGTTCCTCCCAACGACGGGGGACTGGCGCTCGGCCAGCTGATGGTGGCCTCACATGCCGAGGTCCGGCGCCGAGGCAGCGATTGACGACGCGTCCCGGCAAGGCCGGGCGACGAAACACCGACAGCGAGGAGAGGCCCATGTGCCTGGCGGTACCCGGGAGAGTCCTGGACATCGAGGAACGCGACGGCACCCGTATGGCCAGCGTCGATTTCGGCGGCGTCGTCAAGGAGGTGTGTCTGGAGTATCTCCCGGACCTCCAGGTCGGCGAATACGCCATCGTCCACGTGGGGTTCGCCCTGCAGCGCCTGGACGAGGAGTCGGCCAAGCAGACACTCGAGCTCTTCGCCACGCTCGGGATGCTCCAGGAGGAATTCGGCGATCCGTGGGAACTGGCGGCGGAAGCCGGCGGATCCCCGCTGCCCGCCGACATCGACGTACCCGAGGAGGCACAGAAGTGAAGTACATCGACGAGTTCCAGGACCCCGACCTGGCGCGTCGCCTGCTCGACGACATCCACTCCACCGTGACCAGACCGTGGGCACTGATGGAGGTCTGCGGGGGACAGACACACACCATCATCCGGCACGGCATCGACCAGTTGCTCCCTGAGCAGGTGGAACTGATCCATGGGCCGGGCTGTCCGGTGTGCGTCACCCCGCTGGAAGTCATCGACAAGGCGCTGGAGATCGCCTCCCGCCCCGAGGTGATCTTCTGCTCCTTCGGCGACATGCTCCGAGTGCCGGGTACGGGGCGCGATCTGTTCCAGGTCCGCAGCGAAGGCGGCGATGTACGGGTCGTCTACTCACCGCTCGACGCCCTGAGGATCGCCCAGCAGAACCCGGGGCGGGAGGTGGTGTTCTTCGGCATCGGATTCGAGACGACCGCCCCGCCCAATGCCATGACGGTGTATCAGGCGCGCAGGCTGGGCATCTCGAACTTCAGCCTGCTGGTGTCCCATGTCCGGGTGCCCCCGGCGATCGAGGCGATCATGCAGTCCCCGAGCTGCCGGGTGCAGGCCTTCCTCGCGGCCGGGCACGTGTGCAGCGTGATGGGTGTCGCGGAGTACCCGGAGCTGGCCGAACGGTTCCGCGTGCCGATCGTCGTGACCGGCTTCGAACCTCTCGACATCCTCGAGGGCGTGCGGCGGACCGTCCGGCAGCTGGAGCGCGGTGAACACACCGTCGACAACGCCTACCCGCGCGCCGTCCGCTCCGAGGGAAACCTCGCCGCCCAGGCGATGCTGGCGGATGTCTTCGAGGTCACCGACCGCGCCTGGCGCGGCATCGGAACGATCCCCGACAGCGGCTGGCGGCTGTCCCCGCGCTACCGGGACTACGACGCCGAGTACCGCTTCTCGGTCACCGGCATCCAGACCCGGGAACCGGCCGAGTGCCGAAGCGGCGCGGTGCTGCAAGGTCTGCTGAAGCCTCATGAGTGCGAGGCGTTCGGCACGCTCTGCACGCCCCGTAATCCGCTCGGCGCCACGATGGTCTCCAGCGAGGGCGCGTGCGCCGCGTACTACCTCTACCGGCGGCTGGACCTTACGAACGCATCGCGGGAGGCGAGCCCCGTTGTCTGACACCACTGAAGTACCGCAGATCAACGCGCCGTTGAACGGCACCGCCGCGCAGAACGCCGTACCGCGGGCCGCCGCGCCGCAGGTGCCGGACCTCATGGAGTGGACCTGTCCTGCACCCTTGCGTGACCAGAGCCGTGTGGTGATGGGACACGGCGGTGGCGGCGCGCTCTCCGCAGAACTCGTCCAGCACATTTTCGCGCCGGCCTTCGGTGGAGAGGTGCTCGGGCAGCTGGGCGACTCCGCGGTGGTACCGCTCGGCGGAGTCCGGCTGGCGTTCTCCACCGACTCCTTCGTGGTACGGCCGCTGTTCTTCCCCGGCGGCAGTATCGGCGACCTGGCTGTCAACGGCACGGTCAACGACCTCGCCATGAGCGGCGCCCGCGCCGCCTATCTCTCCTGCGGGTTCATCCTGGAGGAAGGCGTCGAGCTCTCGGTGGTCTCACGCGTGGCGGATGCGCTCGGTTCGGCCGCGCGCACCGCGGGGGTCGAGGTGGTGACGGGCGACACCAAGGTGGTCGAAGCCGGCCACGGTGACGGGATCTTCATCAACACCGCGGGGATCGGCATCATCCCGACCGGCGTCGATCTGCGCCCGCAGCGTGTCGTCCCGGGCGATGTCGTGATCGTCAGCGGCGACATCGGTGTCCACGGTGTCGCGATCATGAGCGTCCGCGAGGGCCTGGAGTTCGGCGTGGAGGTCGAGAGCGATTGCGCGGCGCTCGGCGGCCTGGTGGAAGCCATGCTCGCGGTCACCCCGGACCTGCATGTGCTGCGCGATCCCACGCGCGGAGGTCTGGCAGCCGCCCTGAACGAGATCGCGGTGGCCTCCGGCACCGGAGTCGCCATCCAGGAGCGCAATGTCCCCGTCCCGCCACCCGTGGCCAACGCCTGCGCCATCCTGGGGCTGGACCCGATGTACGTCGCCAACGAGGGCAAGCTGGTGGCCTTCGTGCCGCGCCGGCACGCGGACGCCGTCCTGGACGCCATGCGCTCGCACCCTCTGGGCGCTGACGCCAGGGTGATCGGCGAAGCCGTGGAGGCGCACCCCGGCATGGTGGTGGCGCGCACCGGACTCGGCGGCACGCGGGTGGTGGATCTGCCGATCGGGGAGCAGTTGCCGCGGATCTGCTGAAGCCGGAGGGCGGACATGGACGGGCGCTCCGGCAGTAGCTGCTGCCGGAGCGCTGGAGCCAAGCCCGGGTGAGTACGCCACCGAGGAGCGCTCTGCCTCCCTGTCCATCAGCAGGCGACGTTGAACTATGCGGCGGCAGCGACCGGCACCGGCGCGTCCGCCCGCTCCGTCAGCGCCTCCAGCTGTTTGATCTTGCGGCGCACGACATACAGCGGGATCACTCCGAAGACCCCGAACGACATGTCGATGACCGACCACCACAGGGGGATCCCCCGGATCGGGCCGCAGATCAGGGCGAGCGGGATGATGCCCGCGCAGGCGATCATGCCGAACTCGATGACCCAGATGTTGCGTACGGGATCACGATACGGCCCGTAGAAGGCGACCGCGATGACGAGATGGGCGAAGGCGAGCCAGTCGGTGCCGTACAGCACGAAGGGGTACTCCTCATCGGTGGCGTCCAGCCCGGCCCGCACCCGCTGGATCCACTCGAAGAACGCCGGGAGCCGGCCGTCGAGTCCCGCGGACTTCAACAGATCCTCCGCCCAGGGCAGTTCGTGCACCAGCGGGAAGGCGGTCAGCCCGCTCAGCACCAGGCAGACGATGAAGGCGGCCAACCACACGCGTATGCGCCGCAAGAGGGCACTTCGTTCGCTCATGCCCGCAGCGTACCCTTGTGTTGAACGTGTTCAAAACTGGCCCTGCAAGGAAGGTCAGCCCGTGGAGGGGCCGCTCCAGTCGGCTGCCACGTGGGCGATGCGTACGCGCTGCGGATGGTCGCCGACCGCTACTGACGCGACCTTCTTGCCGGTGGCGAAGTCGATCGCGGTGACGCGGTCGGCGCCGCTCTCGGAGATGACGCAGGATGCGCCGTCGCCGCTCACGGTCGCCCAGTACGGTTTCGAGGCGGTCACCAGTGGCCCCTCCTGGAGCGAGCTCCGGTCGACGATCGTCGCGTAGTCGTCCATCGTCCCGGCGACGCACAGCTTGTCGCCCGCGGCGTTCATCGACAGGCCATGGTGACGGGAGTCGTTGACCCATGTGGTGCGGTCTTCACTGGTCGCGGGGTTCTTGGGCAGTGTCTTCACCCGGGTGATCCGGTCGGAGGCGACGTCGTACTCGAGGAAGCCGTTGAAGTAGGAGACCTGGAAGTAGAGCGTGGACTGCTCCGGGGTGAAGGTGACGGGCCGGACCGCGTCCGACAAGTCCTTGCGGCCGAAGGCGTCGAGCCGCGGGCGCATGTCGATGACCTTCACCTGTTTGAAGGTGGTCGCGTCGACGACGGTGATGCGCCGGTCACCCTTCGTCCAGTCCATCGCTGGATCGTCAAGGGCGGTGTTGACCTCGCCGATCGACATGTTCCACAGATACTTGCCGCCGTCGGTGAAGACGTTCTCGTGCGGCTTGTCCCCGGTCTTGAACGATCCGAGCTGCTTGCCGGTCCGGATGTCGAGCACATGGACGGTGTTGGAGGTGGAGGCCGAGACGGCGACGCGTGTGCCGTCGGGGGACACGGCCATGTGGTCCGAGCGATATCCGGATACGGGGAAGCGCCAGTTCATCCGGCCGGTGGCGAGGTCGATCGACACGACGTCGGCGAAGCTCGGGCGGGAGACGACCATGGCCGAGCCGTCGGGCGTGGAGTACATGTCGTCGACGAACTGGTCGTGTCCCTCACCGGGGCCGTTGCGGATGCCGAGGAAGTAGATGAGCTTGACCGGGTTGAGAGAGATCTCCGCGAGCCGCTGATCCTTGTCCGGTATGACGTTGACACGGCCGATCCTGGCGAAGTCGCCGCGGGATGCGATGACGTCGGCGGTGCCGTCCCAGTTGTTGCCCACGAACATCACCTCCTTGAGCCCGGCGGCACCGGCCTGGCCGATGGCACCTGCCTGGGCGGTGGTGCCGGGCGTTGCCCGGGGCGCGGCAGGCGCGGTGGACGCGGCGGCCGCCGCCACGGAACCTGCGACGGCCATGGTGAAGGCGGTGGCGAGAGCGCTGAGCGTGCGCAGGGACATCGTCGGTCCTTCCGTGGGGGGCGGCTCGGGCCTCGTAGCAAGGGGGAGTGGTGCGCGTGGTGCTGAAGTCGTGTTGGAGCGTGACGAGTTGTCCAATCTGAATACGCGTCCGTTCAGATTGGCTACTGGAAGGTAACGAGAGGCGGGTTGCTCCACAAGGCTCACGACACGAGAAAATGGGGCGGACCGACGAGGGAGGGCCATTGGCGGGCAGGCTCAGACAACCGACCGGCCGTTACGCGGGCAGGTCCGCCGAGGAACGGCAGGCCGAGCGGCGTCAGCGGTTCCTTGACGCCGGACTCCAGCTCTTCGGCGACAGCCCGGGCTACCGTGCCACGACCGTGGCCGCGTTGAGCGAGGCCGCGGGGCTGTCCACCCGTCAGTTCTATGAGGAGTTCCGCACCCTTGAGGACGTGCTTGCCGCGGTGCACCTGCAGGTCAACGACTGGGCGGAGGAGGCTGCCCTGGCTGCGCTCGCCGAGGTCGACGGCCTGCCGATCGCAGACCGCGCCGCGGCGGCCTTCCGTGCCTATGCCGCCAACGTCACCGGCGACCCACGCCGTATCCGGATCACGTTCGTCGAGATCATCGGTGTCAGCCCGCGGCTGGAGGAGCAGCGTCTGGCCCGCCGCTCCCGCTGGGTGGATCTCATCTGCGCCGAGGCCGCGGCGGCGGTCGAGCGCGGTGAGGCCGCGCCTCGTGACTATCGGGTGGCCGCGGCAGCCTTCATCGGAAGTGTGAACGGCCTCCTGCACGACTGGCGGGCCGGCTGGGTGGATGCGACGCTCGATCAGGTCGTCGACGAGCTTGTGTTGTTGCTGCTGGGCATCATCCGCCCGGCCGGCCAGTGGCCGTCGGGATAGCACGCGATGGTGCCGAGGGGTTACCGGGACGGGCCGGATCCGTCGCTCCCGGACAGCGGATGAGGCTCCGCCGCGGTGGCGATGATACGAGCCACCTCCGCACCCGTCGTGAGTGCACGGGGGTCGGTCGCGGCCCGGCAGCGGCCGAGCGCCGGGTCGTACGTCATCCCGATGACTCCGTCATGATCGGTATCCGGCTCATCGAGATGCACAGGCCAGTTCCGTGCCCGCAGGGCGAGGTGGAGCTCACGTGAGTGGTGGCCGGCGACCACGGAGTCGGCCGACCCGTGAACGAGTCGGCCGACCCGTGAACGAGTCGGACGGGCACCGGCGACACGGACGTCGCGGCAAGATCGTGAAGGGGAATGGACGCAGTGCTGCGGGCGGGCCGGTCGTAGCCGCCGGCGATGCCGACCACCGCGGCGGGGCGCGGTCCGTCCGTCAGATCCGGGCGCAGGGCCATGGCGATCGCGGCGCCCGCTCCGGCCGACCAACCGGCCACGACGATGTGCCCCGCGTCCGCGCCGTGGGCCGCGGCGTTGTCCCGTACGTAGCGAAGTGACGCCATGAGATGGGAACGGCCGCCGTCGGGCGCGTCCGAGCGCCAGTCGGGGACGAAGACGGTCCTGCCGTGTGAGGCAATCTGCTCGGCCAGTGCGGCCATGACGTCCCGCTCGTCGGGACCGACCCCGTGCCAGAGCAGTACGCATGGCGTCGGCGTCCGCTGCCCTGCGGGCCGGTACACATCGAGGTACTTGCTCGCCGAATCGTCCGCGAATACATACGGCACGGTGTGCGCTTCGATTGTCTGCATTGGCCACCCCCAGGATTCCGGACCGAGCCTAACGAAGGGGCGCCCCGAGGTTTCTGCGGAATCGGTGGTGGTGAACGTGAGGTGGGCACGGCTGAATCCGGCAGTGGCTGATGCGCGGCTCCTTGACCGCGGGTCGGGCCTCCACGATGCTGTTGTTGCGACACGTGAGATGCGTGCCGTAATGAGCAACGCTTGCCCCATGGGTTCGTAACAGTCGAGGAGTGGCCATGACTCACCAGGTCCGTGCTGTTGTCGCGCGAGCAAAGGGCGCCCCCGTCAGCCTGGAGACGATCATCGTGCCTGATCCCGGCCCGGGGGAGGTGCTGGTGAATGTCGAGGCCTGCGGGGTCTGCCACACCGATCTGCACTACCGCGAGGGCGGCATCAGCGACGACTTCCCCTTCCTGCTCGGCCATGAGGCGGCGGGCCGGGTCGAGGCGGTCGGCGAGGGCGTCACCGAGGTCGGACCCGGCGACTTCGTCATCCTGAATTGGCGTGCGGTCTGCGGGCAGTGCCGGTCCTGTCTGCGCGGGCGGCCCTGGTACTGCTTCAACACGCACAACGCCAAGCAGAAGATGACGCTGGCCGACGGCACCGAGCTGTCGCCCGCCCTCGGTATCGGCGCCTTCGCCGAGAAGACGCTGGTGGCGGCCGGGCAGTGCACCAAGGTCGACGAGCGGGCCTCGGCCGCCGTCGCAGGGCTCCTGGGCTGCGGTGTGATGGCGGGCATCGGTGCCGCGATCAACACCGGCGGCGTCGGGCGCGGCGATTCCGTCGCCGTCATCGGCTGCGGCGGCGTCGGCGACGCAGCTATCGCCGGATCCCGGCTCGCGGGCGCGGCGAAGATCATCGCAGTGGACATCGACGACCGGAAGCTGGCCACCGCGAAGAAGATCGGCGCCACCCACACCGTCAACTCCAAGGAGACCGATCCGGTGGAGGCGGTGCGCGAACTGACCGGCGGCTTCGGCGCGGACGTGGTCATCGAGGCCGTCGGCCGCCCGGAGACGTACGAACAGGCCTTCTACGCCCGTGATCTTGCCGGGACCGTCGTTCTGGTCGGGGTGCCGACCCCGCAGATGAAGCTGGAACTGCCGCTGCTGGACGTCTTCGGGCGCGGTGGCGCGCTCAAGTCGTCCTGGTACGGGGACTGCCTCCCGAGCCGTGACTTCCCGATGCTGATCGATCTCCATCTGCAGGGGCGGCTGGATCTCGATGCGTTCGTGACCGAGACCATCGCGCTCGACGACGTCGAGAAGGCCTTCGAGCGGATGCACCACGGTGACGTGCTGCGCTCGGTGGTGCAGTTCTGATGAACCCACGGAACTGCAGGATCGATCACCTGGTCACCTCCGGCACCTTCTCGCTCGACGGCGGCACCTGGGACGTCGACAACAACGTGTGGATCGTCGGCGACGACGAGGAGGCCATCGTCATCGACGCCGCGCATGACGCGGAGGCCATTGTGGCCGCGCTCGGGGACCGTACGCTCCGCGCGATCGTCTGCACGCACGCCCACAACGACCACATCGACGCGGCCCCGGCGCTCGCCGAGCGGACCGGCGCGCCGATTCTGCTGCACCCGGACGACCTGCCGCTGTGGAAACAGACCCACCCGGATCGCGCTCCCGATGCCGAACTGGCCGACGGCCAGGTCATCACGGTGGCGGGTGCCGAGCTGACGGTGCTGCACACCCCAGGCCACGCCCCCGGAGCGGTCTGCCTGTACGCGCCGGGCCTGAAGGCACTCTTCAGCGGTGACACGCTCTTCGCGGGCGGGCCGGGGGCGACGGGGCGCTCGTACAGTCATTTCGGCACCATCATCGAGTCGATCCGGGACCGGCTGCTGGCGCTGCCTGGCGACACCGTCGTGCACACCGGCCACGGGGACACGACCACCATCGCCGCGGAGGCCCCGCATCTGCAGGAGTGGATCGACCGGGGGCACTGACCCTCCGAGGCCGACTCGCGGAGGCCTCCGGTCAGCACTCGATGACGTTGACCGCGAGGCCTCCGCGTGAGGTCTCCTTGTACTTCACCTTCATGTCGGCGCCGGTCTCGCGCATGGTCTTGATGACCTTGTCCAGCGAGACCACATGGCTGCCGTCGCCGTGCAGCGCCATCCGTGCCGCATTGATCGCCTTGACGGAGGCGATCGCGTTCCGCTCGATGCAGGGGATCTGGACCAGGCCTCCGACCGGATCGCAGGTCAGGCCGAGATTGTGCTCCATGCCGATCTCGGCCGCGTTCTCGACCTGCTCCGGCGTGCCACCGAGCGCCTCGGCGAGACCGGCGGCCGCCATGGAGCAGGCGGACCCGACCTCGCCCTGGCAGCCCACCTCCGCCCCGGAGATCGATGCGTTCTCCTTGAACAGTGCCCCCACCGCGCCGGCGGCGAGCAGAAAGCGGACGACTCCGTCGTCGTCGGCTCCGGGAACGAAGCGGGTGTAGTAATGGAGCACCGCAGGCACGATCCCGGCCGCTCCGTTGGTGGGCGCCGTCACGATGCGGCCGCCCGAGGCGTTCTCCTCGTTCACGGCCAGGGCGAAGAGATTGACCCAGTCCATGATCTTCAGCGGGTCCTCGGGCTGCGCGTCCTCGGTGAGGGAGCGCAGCAGCTGCGGAGCGCGGCGTGGCACCTTCAGCGCCCCCGGCAGGGTGGCCTCCGTCCGCGAGCAGCCGCGCTCGACGCACTCCTGCATCACGGTCCAGATCCGCAGCAGACCGGCCCGCACCTCGCTCTCGCCGCGCCAGGACAGTTCGTTGGCGAGCATCACTCCGCTCAGCGACTGGCCGGACTCGTAGGCGCGCAGCAGCAGTTCGGACGCGGAGCCGAAGGGCAGGCGTACGGGTGTGTCGTCGGGCTTGATCCGGTCGGCTCCGGTCGCGCTCTCGTCGACGACGAAGCCGCCGCCCACCGAGTAGTACGTACGTGACCTCAGCTCGCCGCCGTCCTGGTCCAGGGCCTGGAACTGCATGCCGTTGGGGTGGAAGGGAAGGGTGCGGCGGCGGTGCAGCACCAGGTGCTCGCGCTCGCGGAAGTCCACTTCCCTGACGCCCAGGAGTCGCAGCCGGCCCATCGCGCGGATCCGGCGCACCCGGTCGTCCACGGTGTCGGTGTCGACGGTCTCGGGGTCCTCGCCCTCCAGGCCGAGGAGTACCGCCTTGTCGCTGCCGTGACCGTGACCGGTGGCGCCGAGCGACCCGAAGAGCTCTGCCCGTACCGAGTGGGTGTGGGACAGCAGTCCGTCCTCGTCCAGTGCGGTGACGAAGAGACGGGCGGCCTTCATCGGCCCCACGGTGTGCGAGCTGGAAGGCCCGATACCTACTTTGAACAGGTCGAAGACGCTGATCGCCACGTCGTTCCTTCCGGACGGGAAGTTGTGTAGTACGCACAGCGTTGCGTAAAAAGCAACGGGGAACAAGGGGTCGGAGTGTCCGGGCGATGCCTTGACAAGGATTTGGGGGCGCCCCAAACTGTTGTTGCGCTTACCGCAATCCGTTTCGCTATATGCACCGAGGTGTCATGATGATTCCCGCGTGCCGTCTCGTGGATCTGCCGCGAGGCGAGGCCATCCGGCTCGACATCGATCCGCCCGTCTCGGTGTTCCACACCGATGACGGCGAGGTCTTCGCCATCGACGACACTTGCACCCACCAGGATGCGTCGCTCGCTGACGGCTGGCTGGAGGGGTGCGAGGTCGAATGCCCGCTGCACGCCTCGAAGTTCGACCTCCGTACCGGAGCCGTCGACTCGCCGCCGGCCAAGCTCCCGGTCCGCACTCACCAGGTCCTGATCGAGGACGGCATGATCTACGTGCAGCCGTCCACGGCGGCCCCGAATCTGCCCCCCTGCGTCGCGTCGCGGCTCGCCGGAGGTCTCGCGTGAGGACCGTGGCCGTGGTCGGCGCCTCGCTCGCCGGACTGTCGGCCGCACGCTCACTGCGCAAACAGGGCTACGACGGTCGGCTCGTCGTGATCGGTGACGAGCCGCACCGTCCGTACGACAGGCCGCCGTTGTCCAAGGAGTTCCTCGCCGGCAAGATCGGCGAAGTGGATCTCGCGCTGGAGGCGGAGGGCGAGGACCTGCGCGCGGAGTGGCTGCTCGGCGTGCGAGCCGCGGGATTCGACCGTGGCGACCGCGCGGTGCGGCTCGCCGACGGCCGGTCCGTCCGGGCCGACGGGGTCGTCATCGCCACGGGCGCGACCGCGCGCATGCTGCCGGGCGGCGAGGGCCTCGCCGGGGTGCATACACTGCGCACCCTGGACGACGCCCGCGCCCTGCGGGCCGACCTCGCCCTGGGCGGGCGGCTGGTGGTGATCGGCGGCGGGTTCATCGGCGCCGAGGTCGCCTCGACCGCGTACGGCATGGGGCTTGATGTGACGGTCGTCGAGGCCGCGCGGACGCCGCTGGCCGGCCCGCTCGGTGAGGTCATGGGAGGCGTTGTCTCCACGCTCCATGCGGACCACGGCGTGCGCCTGCTGTGCGGCGTCGGCGTCAAGGGGCTGAGCGGCCAGACCCGCGTCGAGGCGGTCTTGCTCGAGGACGGCCGCAGCATCCCGGCCGACACCGTCGTCGTAGGCGTGGGCGCCCGTCCCTGCGTCGAGTGGCTGGACGGCAGCGGCGTCGAACTGGAAGACGGCGTCAAGTGCGGCGTGGACGGTCGCACCAGCGTGGCCGGTGTGGTCGCGGTCGGAGACTGCGCCTCCTGGTACGACCCTTACGCCGGGATCCACCGTCGCGTCGAGCACTGGACCGGAGCACGGGAGCGGCCCGACGCGGCCGTGGCCACGCTGCTGTCCGGGGGTGCGGCAACGCCGGCGGCGCCCAAGCCTCCGTACTTCTGGTCCGACCAGTACGGCGTACGGATCCAGTTCGCCGGTCATTCCGCCGGGGCCGACAGCGTGACGGTCGAGGAGGGTCTGCCGGACGAGCGCAGCTTCCTGGCGGTCTACCGGCGGTCGGGCCATCCGGTCGCGGTCCTCGGGATGAACCAGCCGCGCCTGTTCACCCGCTGGCGCAAGCAGCTCGCTGCCGCCACCCTCTGACGCCGCTTGTGCGGCTCACGCGCTACTGCTCAGCACGCCATTCATTGCATACCGCAGAGCGCCGCTCGGACTTCCTGGTCCCCGGCGCCACGACCGACCGACGACGTCACCCCGCGAGGAGTGCCCTGTGACCTCGACCAGCCTGCCGGACAGCCTGATCGCCACGCTCCCCGGCTCCTATTACACAGATCCCGGGATCTTCGCCCAGGAGCAGGAGCACATCTTCGAGGCGATGTGGTTCTGCGCCGCACGCTCCACCGACCTGGCCAAGCCCGGCGCCTTCAAGACCGTCGACGTGGGTCGCGAGAGCATCCTCATCACCCGGGCCCGGGACAACTCCGTCCGTGCCTACTTCAATGTCTGCCGGCACCGCGGCGCCAAGCTCTGCACGGAGGAGAGCGGCGAGGTCAAGCGTGCCTTCCAGTGCCCGTACCACGCGTGGACGTACGACCTGACGGGCAAACTCGTCGCGGCGCCCAACCTCACGAAGATGCCCGACGTCGGCCGTACCGAATACGGCCTGGCGAGTGTGGCCACTCGCGAATGGCTGGGCTATGTCTGGGTCTGTCTGGCGGAGAACCCGCCCTCCTTCGAGGAACAGGTCGTCGGCGAGGTCGTCGCACGGCTCGGCGACGTGGAGTCGATCGAGCGCTACGACATGGACAACCTCGAGGTCGGCAGACGGATCGTCTACGACGTCAAGGCGAACTGGAAGCTCATCATCGAGAACTTCATGGAGTGCTACCACTGCGCCACGATCCACCCGGAACTCACCGAGGTCCTGCCGGAGTTCGCCGACGGCTACGCCGCCCAGTACTACGTCGGCCACGGCGCCGAGTTCGGCGCGGAGATCAAGGGCTTCACCGTGGACGGCTCCGAAGGCCTGGACCGTATCCCCGGGGTCCTGGAGGAGCAGGACCGCCGCTACTACGCGATCACCGTCAGGCCGCAGGTATTCATCAATCTCGTCCCCGACCACGTGATCTTCCACCGGATGTACCCGGTCGCCGCCGACCGCACGATCGTCGAGTGCGACTGGCTCTATCTCAAGGACGTGGTGGACAGCGGCAGGGACGTCAGCCGGTCCGTGGAGCTCTTCGACCGGGTCAACCGGCAGGACTTCGACGCCTGCGAGCGCTGCCAGCCCGCGATGAGCTCCCGCCTGTACGCCAAGGGCGGCGTACTGGTGCCCAGCGAGCACCACATCGGCGCGTTCCACGACTGGATCCTCGAGCGGCTCGGCACCCAGCAGCCGCAGTAGCAGCAACGACGGCGGGCAGGGCACCGCGAGAGCAGCCGGTGGCAAGATCCAAACGACAGGCGCTAGGGGCAAGACCTGGGCCGCCGCGATCCCCGCGGTGACCCACGCCCTGCGCTTGGCGCACGACCGGACGGCCGTGCACGGTCCAGCGGCTCCGCCTTGGCGGGGAGCGCGCGGGGTCAGCCCAGGTAGCCCATCCGGTGACTGATCTCTTCCGCGCCCTGGATCAGGACCGGGGCCAGCTCGCTCATGCGTTCCTCGGTCAGCCGGTACGAGGGCCCCGAGGCACTGAGCGCGGCGATGACATCTCCGTCCCGGGAGCGGATCGGCGCGGCCATGGCGTGCAGCCCGATCTCCAGTTCCTCCAGGGTCCAGGCGTAGCCGCGTTCTCTGGCGTCGGCGAGGTTCTTCTCGAGCTTCGTCTTCGCGGTCAGGGTGTTCGGGGTCACCTTCTTCAGGCCGGACTGCGACAGCAGGTCGGCGCGCTCCTTGGCGGGCATGTGGGCCAGCAGGATCTTGCCGCTGGAGGTGGCGTGCAGCGGGGTCAGCTGGCCGACCCAGTTGTGCGCCGCGACCGCCGCCGGGCCGCGCACCTGGAAGAGGTTGATCGCGAAGTGCTCCTGCATGACGGCGATGTTGACGGTCTCGCCGATCTCCTCTGCGAGGCGCTCACAGACGGGGCGGCCCTGCTGAGTGATGTCGATGCGGCCCGTGACCGCGCCGGCCAGGCGCACGATGCCGAAGCCGAGGCGGTATTTGCCGCGCTCGCCCGCCTGTTCCACCAGGCCGCGCGCCTCCAGCGCGCCGAGCAGGCGGAATGCGGTGGATTTGTGGACCTCGATCTCTGCTGCCACGTCGCTGACGCCCACTTCACCGTGCTGGGCCAGGATTTCCAGCACGCTGATGGCGCGGTCGACGGACTGGACCCCGCCTGTCTGCGAACCGGTCGTTTCGGTATCTGGACTGTAGTTGCTCACAGCGAAACTATACGCGCAGTAATCAACGACTGCGTGGAGAACCTGTGAGGCCATAAGTTGCGTGGCTCGCAACCTGGTGCGTATAGCGCTACTCGTATTAGCATGCCACGCGTATCGAACGGCGCGATCGAGACGAGGCAGCCATGGCTCCCCTGCAGTACGACTTCGTCATCGTCGGCGGCGGATCGGCCGGCAGCGCACTGGCGAACCGGCTCTCCGCTGATCCGGGCAACCGCGTGCTGGTGCTGGAGGCCGGCCGGCCCGACTATCCGTGGGATGTGTTCATTCACATGCCCGCGGCGCTGACCTACCCCATCGGCAGCCGCTTCTACGACTGGAAGTACGAATCGGAGCCCGAGCCCCACATGGGCGGCCGGCGCGTCTACCACGCCCGCGGCAAGGTGCTCGGCGGTTCCAGCAGCATCAACGGCATGATCTTCCAGCGCGGCAACCCCATGGACTACGAGCGGTGGGCGGCCGACCCGGGCATGGAGACCTGGGACTACGCCCACTGTCTGCCGTACTTCCAGCGGATGGAGAACTGTCTGGCGGCCGACCCCGACGACGAGTTCCGCGGCCACGACGGCCCCCTCGTCCTCGAACGCGGCCCGGCCTCCAGCCCGCTCTTCCCCGCCTTCCTCGAGGCCGTCCAGGAAGCCGGCTACCCCCGCACCGACGACGTCAACGGCTACCGGCAGGAAGGCTTCGCCCCCTTCGACCGCAATGTTCATCGCGGACGCCGGCTGTCTGCCTCGAAGGCGTACCTCAAGCCCGTGAAGCGGCGCCCGAACCTCACCGTCAAGACCCGGGCACTCGTCACCCGCGTGATCTTCGAAGGCAAGCGCGCCGTCGGTGTCGAGTACCGGCGCGGCCGCGGCAAGCCCCAGCAGGTCCGCGCCGGCGAGGTCATCCTCTGCGGTGGTGCGATCAACTCCCCGCAGCTGCTGCAGCTCTCCGGTGTCGGCAACGCCGAGGAACTGAGCGCGCTCGGCATCGACGTCGTCCACGACCTCCCCGGCGTCGGCGAGAACCTCCAGGACCACCTCGAGGTGTACGTCCAGTACGGCTGCAAGCAGCCGGTCTCCATGCAGCCGTACATGGCCAAGTGGCGAGCCCCGTTCATCGGCCTGCAGTGGCTTTTCCGCAAGGGCCCGGCCGCGACCAACCACTTCGAGGCAGGCGGCTTCGCCCGCAGCAACGAGGACGTGGACTACCCCAACCTGATGTTCCACTTCCTGCCCATCGCGGTCCGCTACGACGGCTCCTCGCCGTCGGGCGGGCACGGCTACCAGGTGCACGTCGGACCCATGTACTCCGACGCCATCGGCTCCGTGAAGATCAAGAGCAAGGACCCCCGCGAGCACCCGGCGCTGCGCTTCAACTACCTGTCCACCGAACAGGACCGCCGCGAGTGGGTCGAGGCGATCCGGGTGACCCGCAAGCTCCTCAACCAGCCCGCGCTCGCCCCGTACAACGACGGCGAGATCTCCCCCGGACCGGCCGTGGAGAGCGACGAGGATATTCTGTCCTGGGTCGCGAAAGAGGGTGAGACGGCCCTGCACCCCTCCTGCACCTGCAAGATGGGCACCGACGAGATGGCCGTGGTCGACCCGGAGAGCATGCGGGTGCACGGCGTGGAGGGGCTGCGCGTCGTGGACGCTTCCGTGATGCCGTACGTCACCAACGGGAACATCTACGCGCCGGTGATGATGATCGCCGAGAAGGCCGCCGACCTCATCCTCGGCAAGAACCCGCTGCCGCCGTCGAAGGCCACGTACTACCGGCACCGCGACGCTGCCAGATGACCGTGCTCCGTTCACTGCTGCACCAGGTCCGCTACGAGGTGCTCCCCGCCAAGGCGACGCAGGACAAGGTGCTCGCCCATGTGCCGCGCGACGTGGTGGTCACGGTCACCGCGTCGCCGGTCAAGGGCCTCGAGCCGACCCTCGACCTCGCCACCAGGCTGGCGGCGCACGGCTACCGCGTCGTGCCGCACGTGCCCGCGCGGCTGCTGCGGGACGGCGCCCACGTGGCGGAGGTCGTCCACCGGCTGCGCGAGGCAGGGGTGGACGACGTCTTCGTACCCGCTGGGGACGCCGATGCTCCCGCCGGCCCGTACGAGGGCGCGCTGCCCGTGCTGCGGCGGCTCAGCGAGCTGGGCAGCCCCTTCGCGAGGGTCGGCATCACCGGCTACCCGGAGAGTCATCCGCTCATCGACGACGACATCACCATCCAGGCGATGCGCGAGAAACATGCCCATGCCACGTATATCGTCAGCAACTTGTGCTTCGACTCGCGTGTGCTGGGGGAGTGGGTGACGCGGGTGCGGCGGCGCGATGTGACGCTGCCGGTGCACGTGGGTGTGGCCGGGCCCGTCGAGCGCACGAAGCTGCTGGCGATGGCGGCGAAGATCGGTGTGGGGGAGTCGACGCGCTTCCTGGCCCGGCACGCGTCCTGGTTCGTACGCTTCGCGACGCCGGGCGGCTATGCGCCGGAACGGCTGCTGAGGCGCAGTGCGCCCGTGCTGACGGCGCCGGGGGCGGCGGTGGCGGGTCTGCACCTGTTCACGTTCAACCAGATCGCGGAGACGGAGCGGTGGCGCCGGCGGATGCTGGAGCGGCTGGGGGGTTGTTAGCCCCCACCCCGCCCTCCCCCAGAGCTGCTCCGGGGGAGGGCGGGCAGGGGAACAAGCCCGCCCCCCGATTGCGTACCGCTCAGCGGAAGACCACCGTACGGTTCCCGTCCACCATGACCCGGCTCTCGCTGTGCCACTTCACCGCATGCGCCAGCACCTGCGCCTCCACGTCCCGTCCGACCGTGACCAGCTCGTCCGGGTCGAGCGAGTGATCCACGCGGACCACGTCCTGCTCGATGATCTGCCCCTCGTCCAGGTCCGGCGTCACATAGTGCGCCGTGGCGCCGACGAGCTTCACGCCGCGGTCGTATGCCTGTCCGTACGGGCGTGCGCCCTTGAAGCTGGGCAGGAAGGAGTGGTGGATGTTGATGGCCCGGCCCTCGAGCTGCTTGCACAGGTCGTCGGAGAGGATCTGCATGTAGCGGGCGAGCACCACCAGATCGATGTCCAGGTCGCGCACCAGCTCCAGAAGGCGTGCCTCGGCGTCGGACTTGGTGGCCCTGGTCACCGGGATGTGGTGGAACGGAATGCCGTAGGTCCCGGCCAGCTCCTCGAACTCCTCGTGGTTGGAGACGATGGCCGGTACTTCGATGTTGAGCGCGCCGGTGCGCAGACGGAAGAGCAGGTCGTTCAGGCAGTGGCCGAACTTGGACACCATGATCAGCGTACGGGTCGGGGTCGAGGCGTCCCGCAGCGTCCACGAGATCCGGTAGGCCTCGGCGACGGGTCCGAATCGGTCACGCAGATTTTTCACGTCGGTGTCCGGGTCGGACACATCGAAGTGGACTCTCATGAAGAAACGGCCCTGAAGTCGATCATCGAACTGCTGGCTCTCCAGGATGTTGCCGGAGTTCCTGACCAGATAGCCGCTCACGGCGTGAACCAGTCCGGCCTGGTCCGGGCACGAGAGCGTGAGGACGTATTCACGGCCAGGTTGCGGTCGAGGGGACATTCGCGGCCTCCGTTGGTGCGTATTGCACAACACGGTGAGTGATACGCAACATGGTCAGTCCCTCGGGGCCCGCGGTCAAGAGAGTCGGGGCAACTGACCCCCGGGGTGGAATCCGCCCGTCTCGCCCTCTTGACGTGGGTCACACGTTCGGGCCAGTGTGTTCCACCACAAGCAATGCGGTGCATGATGCGCAACGAACTTCGGTCGAAGGGCTCCGCTCGTGGCAGACCTGTATCTGGACGGAGAATGGTGCGATCCGGTGGCCGGTGGCCACCGCGAGATCTGCTGCCCCGCAGATGGGACGCTTTCGGCGATCGTCTCCGAAGGGACCCGGGCGGACAGTGAGGCCGCCATCGCCGCGGCCCGCCGGGCTTTCGACCAAGGCGCCTGGCCGCGAACCCCCGAGCGGGAGCGCGGCGCGCTGCTGCTGCGCACCGCCGATCTTATCGAGCGCGACGCCAAGGAGTTCGCCCGCGCCGAATCGCTGGACACCGGCAAGCGGCTGGTGGAGAGCGAGTACGACATCGCCGATGTGGTCTCCTGCTTCCGCTACTACGGCGGGATCGCGGGCACCAGCGCCGGCCGGGTCATCGACACCGGGCGCGACGACGCCGTCAGCCGCGTCACCTACGAGCCGGTCGGCGTGTGCGGGTTGATCACCCCGTGGAACTACCCGCTGCTCCAGGCGTCGTGGAAGGTCGCCCCCGCACTCGTGGCCGGCAACACGATCGTTCTGAAGCCGAGCGAGCTCACCCCCTCCACATCGATCCTGCTGATGCGGGCACTCGAGGAGGCCGGTCTGCCGGCCGGCGTGGCCAACCTTGTGCTGGGTACCGGTCCCGAGGTGGGCGCACCGCTGGCCGAAGACCCCGCCGTCGACATGATCTCCTTCACCGGGGGCCTGGACACCGGCCGAAGGATCATGGCCACGGCCGCCGCGACCGTGAAGAAGGTCGCCCTCGAACTGGGTGGCAAGAACCCCAACGTCGTCTTCGCCGACGCCGATTTCGAGGCCGCGGTGGACTTCGCTCTCACGGCCGTCTTCCTGCACTCCGGGCAGGTCTGCTCGGCCGGCGCCCGCCTGATCGTCGAGGATTCGCTCCACGACGCCTTCGTCGACGAGGTAGTGCGCCGTGCCGGGCGAATCCGGCTGGGCGGACCCTTCGATCCCGAGGCCGATACGGGACCGCTGGTCTCCGCACAGCACCGGGAGAAGGTCGAGGCGTATGTCGCGGCGGGCCTCGCCGAGGGCGCCGTACTGCGCTGCGGCGGCAGCCGGCCCGAGGACCCCGCGCTCGAAGGTGGCTACTACTACCCGCCGACCGTGCTCGACGAGTGCCATCAGGACATGCGCGTGGTACAGGAGGAGTCCTTCGGCCCCGTGCTGACCGTCGAGCGCTTCAGCGACGAGGACGACGCGGTACGCATCGCCAACGACACCGAGTACGGACTCGCCGGAGCCGTATGGACCCAGGACGCCGGCAAGGCCCAGCGGGTCGCGCGACGGCTGCGCCACGGCACCGTGTGGATCAACGACTACCACCCTTATGTGCCGCAGGCGGAGTGGGGTGGCTTCGGGCACTCGGGCGTGGGCCGGGAACTGGGCCCGACAGGCCTGGACGAATACCGCGAGCCCAAGCACATCTGGCAGAACATCCAACCCCGGCCGCAGCACTGGTTCCGCGGCTGAACGCCGAAGAGAGGTCGACCGTGACCCCAACGCAGACTGAAGTGCCGCAGCGGCGCGGCATGTCCAAGGACCAGGACCGGCCGCCGGTCATCTCCGTGCGCGGGCTGTGGAAGGTGTTCGGACCGAAGGCGGACCAGGTGCCTGGTTCCGAGGAGCTGTGCGGGCTCACGCGCCGCGAGCTCATGGACCGCACGGGATGCACCGCCGCCGTACGGGATGTGAACTTCGAGGTGTCGCCCGGCGAGGTCTTCGTCGTCATGGGCCTGTCCGGCTCCGGCAAGTCCACGCTGGTGCGATGTCTCACCCGGCTGATCGAACCCACCGCGGGCGAAGTCAACTTCGAGGGTGAGGACATCCGCGGCGCGGACGTCAGGCGGCTGCGCGAGCTGCGACGCCGCAAGTTCTCCATGGTCTTCCAGCACTTCGGACTGCTGCCCCACCGCCGGGTCGTCGACAACGTCTCGTACGGCCTGGAGATCCGCGGCATGGGCAAGGCCGAGCGCACCAAGCGGGCCATGGAAGTCGTCGAACTGGTGGGCCTGGCCGGATACGAGAACTCCTACCCCGACCAGCTCTCCGGCGGCATGCAGCAGCGCGTCGGTCTCGCCCGGGCACTCGCCGGCGATCCGGACGTGCTCTTCTTCGACGAGCCGTTCTCCGCGCTCGACCCGCTGATCCGCCGCGACATGCAGAACGAGGTCATCCGCCTGCACCACGAGGTCGGCAAGACCATGGTGTTCATCACCCACGACCTGTCCGAGGCGCTCAAGCTCGGCGACCGCATCCTCATCATGCGCGACGGCAAGATGGTTCAGTGCGGCACGGGTGACGAACTGGTCGGCGCGCCCGCCGACGACTACGTCCGCGAGTTCGTCAAGGACGTGCCCCGCGCCGAAGTCCTGACCCTGCGCTGGATCATGCGCGCCCCGGAGCCCGACGACGCCCTCGACGGCCCCGAGTTGGGGCCGGACGTCGTGGTGCGCGAGGCGACGCGGGCGGTGCTTGCCGCGGACAGGCCGGTCAAGGTCGTCGAGGACGGGCGGCTGCTCGGCATCGTGGGCGACGAGGAGATCCTCGCGGTCGTTGCCGGACAGGAAGGCGGTGCGTGATGGCTGTCGCCGCCGACACGGCCGCCGCCCCGGTCGCGGCCGTACGCCGAGTGAGCCGACGCGTCGTGGTGGCCGCGATCCTGATCGCCTGGCTGGTGCTGTTCGCCGTACTGCGGGGGCGGCAGACCCTGGCGCTCGCGGCCGCCGACCTGACAGATCTGCACCGCTGGTTCAACTCGGTCAACGACAGCATCGGGGCGAACCGCAACAGCAACCCGCTCTTCCTCTACTTCTTCAATGAGATCCGGCTGGTCATCGACAATCTCGTGACCTTCGTCCAGTCGCTGATCTCCCAGCCGCAGGGCGACCGTCCGGTCCCCGTCATCGGCTGGCTGGGTGTCGTCGGCCTCGCCGGCTACGTGTCCTGGGCCTTCGGGAACATACGCGTCGCCGCCCTGGCCGTGGCCGGGTTCGTCTTCTTCGGGCTGCAGGGACTGTGGCAGGAGAGCATGGACACCCTGGCCCTGACCCTGTCGGCGGTCTTCGTCTCCCTGCTCATCGGGATCCCGCTCGGCATCTGGGCCGGGCTCTCCGACCGGGTGAACCGCGCCATCACGCCCTTCCTGGACTTCATGCAGACGATGCCGACCTTCGTCTACCTGGCCCCGCTGACGCTGTTCTTCCTCATCGGCCCGGCATCAGCCACGATCGCCACGCTCATCTACGCGGCGCCTCCCGCCATCCGCATCACCGCGCACGCCATCCGCTCGGTGCCCGCCACCACGGTCGAGGCCGCCGAATCGCTGGGATCCACCCGGCGGCAGACGCTCACCAAGGTGCTGCTGCCCATGTCCAAGCGGACCGTCGTGATGGGCGTGAACCAGACGATCATGGCCGCGCTGTCCATGGTCACCATCGCCGCCCTGATCGACGCGCCCGGCCTGGGCAAGACGGTCGTCAAGGCGCTGCAGACGCTGGACGTCGGCGTCGCCTTCAACGCAGGGCTCGCGATCGTCGTCATGGCCATCGTGCTGGACCGGGTGACGACCGCGGCGGGTGATCGGGTGGAGACAGCACGGAAGCGCGGCGCCGGCCGGTTCACCAAGTGGCGCCGGCCCCTGCTGATGGCCGGCGGCGCGGCGGCCGCGGTGTGCGTGTGGCTGTCCCACACCTATGTGTGGGCTGCCGAGTTCCCCGGCGACGCCGGAGTCGGCAGCGCGATCGCGCGCACGGCGGACTCGGTCACCCTCTGGACGCAGGACACCTTCGGCGGGCTGACCAACGGATTCAGGGACCTGATCTCCACGGTGCTGCTCAACCCCTTCGAGGCGCTGCTCACCGACTCCCCGTGGTGGCTGGTCGGCGCGGTCCTCGTCGCCGTCGGCGCCGTGCTCGGCGGATGGCGCGCGGGTGCCACTGCGGCCGGCTGCGTTGCCCTGCTCGTCGCGACCGGCGTGTGGTCGGACAGTATGACGACGCTGGCCTCCACGGCGGTGGCCACGCTGATCGTCCTGCTGCTCGGCGTCGTGGTCGGCGTCTGGATGGGCCGCAGCCCGCTGGCCGACCGGCTGATCAGACCCAGCCTGGATGCGGGCCAGACCATGCCCTCGTTCGTGTATCTGGTGCCGTTCCTGGCGCTGTTCGGCGCCACGCGCTTCACGGCGATCATCGCCGCGGTGGTCTTCGCGGCCCCCGTGACGATCAAGATCATCGCGGACGGGGTGCGAGCGGTGCCCCAGACCACGGTGGAGGCTGCCACGGCAGCCGGCTCCAGCACCTGGCAGATCATCACCAAGGTGCAGCTCCCCATGTCACGCAGCGCTCTGACACTCGCGACCAACCAGGGACTGATCTACGTCCTGTCCATGGTGGTCGTGGGCGGTCTGGTCGGTGCGGGCGCCCTGGGCTACGACGTCGTAGCCGGTTTCTCCCAGGGCCAGTTGTACGGCAAGGGCCTCGCGGCAGGACTCGCCATTGTTCTGCTCGGGGTCATGTTCGACCGGATAACCCAGGCAGCGGCACGGCGCACGACGCGACCCGGCGCTCGCTGAGCCGGCCACAACCCAGCGGCCAGAGCACAAAGCACAGGAGGCAGCACATGTCAGGGAACTTCATCACGCAGTCGCGGCCCGCGAGACGGCGGGCCGTGGCGGCCGGGCTGGCGCTGGGCCTGGCCGCGCTCACCGGCTGCGGCGGCGCCAAGGTCGGCGAGTCGGGATCGGACAAGGCGGGCGGCGGCTCCGGCAAATGCGGCACGTTCAACCTCGCGGTCAACCCCTGGGTCGGATACGAGGCCAACGCGGCGGTCATCGCGTACGTCGCCGAGAAGGACCTCAAGTGTCAGGTGACCAAGAAGGACCTCAAGGAAGAGGTCGCCTGGCAGGGCTTCGGCACCGGCGAGGTGGACGCCGTCGTGGAGAACTGGGGCCATGACGACCTGAAGAAGAAGTACATCACCGACCAGCGGACCGCCGTGCAGGCGGGTACGACCGGCAACAAGGGCGTCATCGGCTGGTTCGTGCCGCCGTGGCTTGCCAAGGAGCACCCGGACATCACCGACTGGAAGAACCTCAACAAGTACGCCGCCAACTTCAAGACGTCGGAGTCCGGCGCCAAGGGCCAGTTCCTCGACGGCGACCCGTCGTTCGTCACGAACGACGCCGCGCTGGTGAAGAATCTCAAGCTGGACTACAAGGTTGTCTACGGCGGCAGCGAGGCGGCGCTCATCCAGGCGTTCCGGCAGGCCGAGGCGAAGAAGACCTGGGTGATCGGGTACTTCTACGCGCCGCAGTGGTTCCTGTCGGAGGTCGACCTGGTGAAGGTGAATCTGCCGAAGTACGCGGCCGGCTGTGACTCCGATGCGGAGAAGGTCGCCTGCGACTATCCCGAGTATCAGCTGGACAAGATCGTCAGCAGGAAGTTCGCCGGATCGGGCAGTCCTGCCTATGACCTCGTGAAGAACTTCAGCTGGACCAATGAGGACCAGAACCTGGTGGCGAAGTACATCGCCGAGGACAAGATGACGCCGGAGGCGGCGGCCAAGAAGTGGGTGGACGCCAACCGCGACAAGGTCGACGCCTGGATCAAGAAGAGCTGATCCGTAGGAGGGGCCGGGACGCACAGCCGTGCCCGGCGGGCTGCCGTGACAGCCCGCCGGGCACGGCTGTTTTTTGCCCCGGTTACAGGGGCGAAGGCCCCTTGACACCCACCTCGGTGACCGGCATCGTGAGTTGCGCAACCTGAAGCATGTTGCGCTGACAGCAACTGAACTGCTTAAAGGCGGAGGTGCGGCGATGGCGGGACCCCGAGTGGTCATCATCGGAGCGGGCGTCGTGGGAGCGGCGCTCGCGGACGAACTGGCCTCCGCAGGCTGGAGCGACATCACGGTCGTTGACCAGGGCCCCCTTCCCGCCACCGGCGGGTCGTCCTCCCACGCACCGGGGCTGGTCTTCCAGACGAACTCCTCGAAGACCATGACCGAGCTCGCCCGCTACACCGTCGAGAAGTTCTGCAGCCTCGACGTCGACGGAGAGCCCTGCTTCCTGCAGGTCGGGGGGCTCGAGGTGGCCACCACCCCCGAGCGCCTCACCGAGCTGCACCGCCGTCACGGCTGGGTCACCGCCTGGGGCATCGAGTCCCGGCTGCTGAGCCCCGAGGAGTGCATCGAACTGCACCCGCTGGTGGACGGCGAGCGCGTCCTCGGCGGCCTCCTCGTCCCCACCGACGGCCTGGCCAAGGCGGTGCTCGCCGTCGAGGCGCAGATCCGGCGGGCCACCGAGCGCGGCGTGCGCTTCCTCGCCCGCCACGAGGTCCTCGACATCGTCCAGAGCGAGGGCAAGGTCAGCGCGGTCGTCGTCACCGACCTGGGGTCCCCCATGCCGCAGGCCAGGGGAGGAGAGATCCCCGCCGACATCGTCGTGTGCTGTGCCGGCATCTGGGGCCCGAAGATCGCCCGCATGGTCGGCATGAACCTGCCGCTGACCCCGCTCGCCCACCAGCTCGCCTGGACCGGCCCCGTCCCCGCCCTGGAGGGCCAGGCCGAGGAGGCCGTCCGGCCGATCCTGCGCCACCAGGACGCGGACCTGTACTACCGCGACCGCTTCGACCGCATCGGCATCGGCTACTACGGCCACCGGCCCATGCCCGTCGACCCGGACGACATCGCCTCGGTGGGCGAGGCCGAGCAGATGCCCTCCGTCATGAAGTTCACCGAGGACGACTTCGCCGACGCCTGGGCCGAGACGCAGGCACTGCTGCCCGCGACGCGCGACGCCAAGATCGAAGAGGGCATCAACGGCCTCTTCTCCTTCACCACCGACGGCCTGCCGCTGCTGGGCGAGTCACCGGACGTCAAGGGCTTCTGGGTCGCCGAGGCCGTGTGGGTCACCCACTCCGCAGGCGTCGCCCGCGCGGTGGCCGAATGGCTCGTGGACGGACACTGTTCGTCCTTCGATCTGCACGAGTGCGACGTCAACCGCTTCGAGCCGCACCAGCTCTCGCCCGAGTACGTCCTGGCCCGCGACTGCCAGAACTTCGTCGAGGTCTACGACATCCTCCACCCCCTTCAGCCGGCCGGCGCGCCACGCCCCCTGCGCACCAGCCCCTTCTACGCCCGCCAGCAGGAACTCGGCGCCCTCTTCCTGGAGGCCACCGGCTGGGAGCGGCCCCAGTGGTACGAAGCCAACGCTGCGCTCGTCGAGGGCCGTTCGATTCCCACCCCGAACGACTGGGCGGCGCGCTACTGGTCGCCCATCGTCGGCGCCGAGGCGCAGACCACGCGCGAGACCGTCGCGATGTACGACATGACGGCACTCAAGCGCCTGGAAGTCACTGGTCGCGGCGCCGCCGCCTTCCTCCAGCGTCTTGCCACCAGCAACGTCGACAAGTCGGTCGGCTCGGTGACGTACACCCTGCTCCTCGACGAAAACGGCGGCATCCGCAGCGACATCACTGTTGCCCGCCTCGGCCGTGACCACTTCCAGGTCGGCGCCAACGGCAACCTGGACCTCGACTGGTTCAGCAGGCACCTGCCGGCGGACGGGTCGGTCCAGGTGCGCGACATCACCGCCGGCACCTGCTGCATCGGACTGTGGGGCCCGCTGGCCCGCGAGGTCCTCCAGCCGCTCGCCGACGCGGACTTCTCCAACGACGGTCTGAAGTACTTCCGCGCCAAGCGCGCCCACATCGGTTCCGTCCCCGTCACCGCCATGCGCCTGTCGTACGTCGGCGAACGCGGCTGGGAGCTGTACACAGGCGCCGACATGGGCCAGAAGCTGTGGGACACCCTGTGGCAGGCCGCCCAGCCCCTCGGCGGCATCGCCGCGGGCCGCGGCGCCTTCAACAGCCTGCGTCTGGAGAAGGGCTACCGCTCCTTCGGCACCGACATGACCTATGAGCACGACCCCTACGAGGCCGGCGTCGGCTTCGCCGTCAAGCTCGACAAGGACGACTTCATCGGCAAGGCCGCGCTGGAACGGCGCAAGGCCGATGTGCGGCGTCGCCTGACCTGTCTGACCATCGACGATCCGCAGGCCGTGGTCATGGGCAAGGAGCCGGTGTACGACGGCGACCGCCCCGTCGGCTACGTCACCAGCGCTGCTTACGGCTACACGATCGGCAAGGGCATCGCCTACGCGTGGCTGCCCGCGGAGCTCGCCACGACCGGCACCGCCGTGCAGATCGGCTACTTCGACCAGCGCGTCGAAGCGGTCGTCGCCGACGAGCCGCTGTTCGACCCGTCCATGTCCCGCCTGCGCGGCTGAGCGCCCATCCGTATGAAGAGGAGCGATGTGAACGCACGCATCCTGGACGGCAAGCGGACCGCGGCCGCGATCCGCACCGAACTCGCCGAGCGCGTCGCCAGGCTGGCTGCGCGGGGAATCACGCCGGGCCTCGGCACCGTACTGGTCGGCGACGACCCCGGCAGTCACGCGTACGTCGCCGGTAAGCACCGCGACTGCGAACAGGCCGGCATCGCCTCCATCCGGCGCGAACTGCCCGCCGACGCGACGCAGGAGCAGGTGGAGGCCGTCGTCGACGAGCTCAACGCCGACCCCGCCTGCACCGGCTACATCGTCCAACTGCCGCTGCCGCGGGGCCTCGACGCCAACGCGGTACTGGAGCGCATGGACCCGGCCAAGGACGCCGACGGCCTGCACCCCGTGAGCCTCGGCCGCCTTGCGCTCGGCGTCGAGGCCCCGCTGCCCTGCACCCCGCGCGGCATCGTGGAACTCCTGCGCCGGCACGACGTCCCCCTCGCCGGAGCGCGGGTGTGCGTCATCGGGCGGGGCATCACGGTCGGGCGGCCGATCGGGCTGCTGCTCACCCGTAAGTCCGAGAACGCCACCGTGACCCTGTGCCACACCGGGACCAAGGGGCTCGCCTGGCACGTACGCGAGGCGGACATCGTCGTCGCGGCCGCCGGATCGCCCGGACTGATCACCGCCGAGATGCTTCGGCCCGGTGCCGCCGTCCTCGACGTCGGCATCACCCGCACCGACGAAGGGCTGATCGGCGATGTGCACCCCGATGCCGCCCGAGTCGCCGGATGGGTCGCGCCCATGCCCGGCGGCGTAGGACCCATGACGCGGGCAATGCTGCTCGCCAATGTCGTTGAGGCCGCCGAGAGGAACGCCGCATGAACACGCCGAACGCGCCGCTCGCCGAGCTGGACCCCGAGGTCCACGCCGCCGTGTGCGCGGAGCTGGACCGCCAGCAGTCCACCCTCGAAATGATCGCGTCGGAGAACTTCGCCCCCTCGGCGGTCATGGAGGCCCAGGGTTCGGTCCTGACCAACAAGTACGCCGAGGGCTACCCGGGCCGCCGCTACTACGGCGGCTGTGAACACGTCGATGTGACCGAGCGGCTGGCCATCGAGCGGATCAAGTCCCTCTTCGGCGCAGGATTCGCCAATGTGCAGCCGCACTCGGGCGCCCAGGCGAACACCGCCGTCTTCTTCGCCCTGCTGAAGCCCGGGGACACCGTCCTCGGCCTCGACCTCGCGCACGGCGGGCACCTCACTCACGGCATGCGCCTCAACTACAGCGGCAAGATGCTCAATGTCGTGCCCTACCACGTGGACGAGACCGACAACCTGGTCGACATGGACGAGGTAGAGCGGCTCGCCAAGGAGCACAGCCCCAAGATGATCATCGCGGGCTGGTCGGCGTATCCCCGGCAGCTGGACTTCGAGGCCTTCCGGCGGATCGCCGACGAGGTGGGCGCGTATCTGATGGTCGACATGGCCCACTTCGCCGGCCTCGTGGCCGCCGGGCTGCACCCCAATCCGGTACCGCACGCCCATGTCACCACCACGACCACCCACAAGACGCTCGGCGGCCCGCGCGGGGGCGTCATCCTCACCAATGAGGCCGACCTCGCCAAGAAGATCAACTCGGCCGTGTTCCCCGGTATGCAGGGCGGCCCGCTGGAGCATGTCATCGCCGCGAAGGCGGTGTCGTTCAAGGTCGCCGCATCGCCGGAGTTCGCCGAGCGGCAGGCCCGCACGCTGGCCGGTGCCCACATCCTCGCCCAGCGGCTCACCCAGCCCGACGCTGCCGCGGCCGGAGTCAGCGTGCTGACCGGCGGCACCGATGTCCATCTGGTCCTGGTCGACCTCAGGGAGTCGGAACTGGACGGCAAGCAGGCGGAAGACCTGCTCCACGACATCGGCATCACGGTCAACCGCAACGCCGTCCCCTTCGATCCCCGCCCTCCCATGGTCACGTCAGGGCTGCGCATCGGCACACCGGCTCTGGCCACCCGCGGCTTCACCGAAGAGGACTTCGCGGAGGTCGCCGATGTGATCGCGCTCGCGCTCCAGCCCGCGCCCGATGTCGCCGCGCTCCGCGCCCGTACGCAGGCGCTGGCCGCCAAGCACCCGCTCTACCCGCACCTGATCGGAGACGCCCGATGAGCCCCCGCACCCCGGGTGCCGACCTCCCCGAGCACCCCGACTGGCTGTGGCGCACGCCCGATCCGAAGCCGTCGTACGACGTGGTGATCGTGGGCGGCGGCGGACACGGGCTCGCGACCGCCCACTACCTGGCCAAGAACCACGGCATCACGAATGTGGCCGTGCTCGAGAAGGGCTGGCTCGCGGGCGGCAACATGGCCCGCAACACCACGATCATCCGTTCCAACTATCTGTGGGACGAGAGCGCCGGAATCTATGAGCATGCCCTCAAACTGTGGGAAGGGCTGGCGGACGAACTCGACTACCCGATCCTGTTCTCCCAGCGCGGTGTGCTGAACCTCGCCCACAGCCTGCAGGACGTCCGCGACAGCGTGCGCCGTGTCGAGGCCAACCGGCTCAACGGCGTCGACGCCGAATGGCTGGACCCGCAGCAGGTCAAGGACGTCTGCCCCATCGTCAACATCTCGCCCGACGTGCGGTATCCGGTGATGGGCGGCACCTACCAGCCGCGGGCCGGCATCGCCAAGCACGATCACGTCGCCTGGGGGCTGGCGCGGTCCGCCGACGCAGCCGGCATCGACATCATCCAGAACTGCGAAGTCACCGGCATCGACATCGTCGGCGGTCGGGTCGTCGGCGTGCAGACCACGCTCGGCCCCATCGCCGCCGGCAAGGTGGCGCTCTGCTCGGCCGGTCACACCTCGGTGCTGGCCGCCATGGCCGGCTTCGAAGTGCCAGTGCAGAGCCACCCGCTGCAGGCGCTGGTCTCCGAGCTCCTTGAGCCGGTGCACCCCACGGTCGTGATGTCCAACGCCGTGCATGTGTACGTCAGCCAGGCCCACAAGGGCGAACTGGTGATGGGCGCAGGCATCGACGCGTACAACGCCTACACCCAGCGCGGCGCCTTCCACATCATCGAGCACCAGATGTCCGCCGCACTGGAACTCTTCCCGATCTTCGCCCGCGCTCATGTGCTGCGTACCTGGGGCGGCATCGTCGACGTCAGCCCCGACGCCTCGCCGATCATCGGGCTCACCCCGGTCGACAACCTCTACCTCAACTGCGGCTGGGGGACCGGCGGTTTCAAGGCCACACCGGGCGTCGGCTCGGTCTACGCCCACACCATTGCCCACGACACCCCCCACCCGCTCAACGCCCCCTTCTCGCTCGACCGATTCACCACCGGCGCGCTCGTCGACGAGCACGGCGCGGCCGCGGTGGCCCACTGAGGAGCTTGAATCGATGCTGCTCATCCCATGCCCCTGGTGCGGGCCCCGTGACGAGGCCGAATTCCACTACGGCGGTCAGGCGCACGTGCCCTATCCCGAGGACCCCGCCGCCCTGACCGACCAGGAGTGGGCGCGCTACCTCTTCTTCCGCGACAACCCCAAGGGCCCGTTCGCGGAGCGCTGGAGCCACGCGGCCGGATGCCGTCGCTGGTTCAACGCTGTGCGCAATACGGCGACGAACGAGATCCTGGCGGTGTACCGCGCGGGCGAGCCGCGCCCGGAACCGGCGGCCTCCAATCCACCCCGTCCGGCGGCAACTACAGCCCCTCCGGCGGTTGAGGTGGGGGTCCCCCCACGCCCGCCAGGGCGTAGGGGGAGGGGTCCAGCGGCGGAGCCCATGGTTACGGGATGGGTCGGGGAGGGGGAGTCAACCCCCGCCCCCGCCCCCGCCATCGGCACCGGCACTCAGCCTTTCCGCCTCACCACGGGCGGTCGCGTAGCCCGGGCGGAACGGCTCACGTTCACCTTCGACGGCACGACATACCAAGGCTTCCGCGGCGACACCCTCGCCTCCGCCCTCCTCGCCAACGGCATCATCCAAGCCGGCACCAGCATCAAGCTCGGCCGCCCGCGCGGCATCTTCTCCGCCGGAGTCGAGGAGCCCAACGCGGTCGTCCAGATCGAGGAACCGTTCCCCGAGCCGATGCTGCCCGCGACGGCCGTGGAGCTGTACGACGGGCTCGTCGCGAGCAGCCTCCCCGGTCAGGGACGGCTTGCAACCGAGCCCGACCCCGCCCGCTACGACGCCGTCCACGCCCACTGCGACCTGCTCGTCGTCGGCGCGGGACCGGCCGGACTGGCGGCCGCCTCCGCCGCCGCTCGCAGCGGGGCGCGGGTCATCCTCGCCGACGACCAGCCCGAGCCGGGCGGCAGCCTCCTCGGTACAGGCCAACTCCTGGACTGGGCGGCCGAGACCGAGGCGCTGCTCGAAGCCGCGCCGGAAATCCGCATCCTGCGCCGCACCACCGTCTTCGGCTACTACGACGACAACCACGTCCTCGCCGTCGAGCGCCGCACCAACCACCTCGGCGGCGACGCCCCCGAGCATGTCTCCCGCGAGCGGGTCTGGCGCATCCGTGCCCGCCGTGTCGTCCTGGCCACCGGAGCCCACGAGCGCTCGCTGGCCTTCGCCGACAACGACCGCCCCGGTGTCATGCTGGCGGCCTCGGCCCGTACGTACGCCAACCGTTACGGCGTTCTGCCCGGCCGCCACGTCGTCGTCTTCACCACCAACGACAGCGCCTACGCGGCTGCGCTCGACCTGGCGGCGGCGGGCGTGCACATCGCGGCCGTCGTCGACACCCGCCCCGAACCGGGGGAATGGGCGCGCCGCGCCCAGGACGCCGGGATCGAGGTGCTGGCCGGACACGCCGTGGTCGGAACCGAGGGCGAGCAGCGGCTTTCGGCGGTCACCGTCGCTCCGTACGGAGAGTCGGCGGGGCGCCGTGAGTTCGCCGCCGACCTGCTGTTGGTCTCCGGCGGCTGGAACCCCGTCGCGCATCTGTTCAGTCAGGCGGGCGGAAAGCTCCGCTACGACGACACGCTGGGCACGTTCGTCCCCGACGCCTGTGGTCAGGCGGTCGAGGTCGCCGGCTCCGCAGCCGGCGTCTTCGATCTGGCCGGCGTCCTCGCCGGGGGTGCCGACGCCGGTGCCCGCGCGATCGAGGCCGAGGGCTATGTGGCCGACGCGACCGGGCTCCCGGCGGTCGCCGCCGACGAACCGCACTCCCCGTCCATGCACGTCTTCCTCGTCCCCGGTGCCACCGACGCGCCCCGCTTCGTCGACCTGCAGCGTGATGTCACCGTCGACGACCTCGCCCGTGCGACCAGTGCCGGTATGCGCTCGGTCGAGCACACCAAGCGCTACACCACCGCCGGCACCGCCAACGACCAGGGCAAGACCTCCGGCGTCCTCGCCAGCGGCACCGTCGCCCACCTGCTGGGCGTGGACATCTCGGCCCTCGGCACGACGACGTTCCGCCCTCCCTACACGCCCGTCGCTTTCGCCACCCTCGCGGGCCGCGACCGAGGCGCGCTGCACGATCCCGTCCGCGTGACCGCCCTGCACGACTGGCATGTCGACCATGGCGCCCTCTTCGAGAACGTCGGTCAGTGGAAGCGGCCCTGGTACTACCCCCAGGACGGCGAGGACATGAAGGCCGCCGTGCTCCGTGAGTGCCGTGCCGCCCGTGAGGGCGTCGCCTTCATGGACGCCTCCACGCTCGGCAAGATCGACGTGCAGGGGCCGGACGCCGCCGTCTTCCTGGACCGGCTCTACACCAACATGATGAGCACCCTCAAGGTCGGCATGATCCGCTACGGCGTCATGTGCCGCCTCGACGGCATGATCTTCGACGACGGCACCGTCATCCGCCTCGCCCAGGACCGTTTCCTCGTCACCACCACGACCGGCAACGCGGCCACGGTTCTGGACTGGATGGAGGAGTGGCTGCAGACCGAGTGGCCCGAACTGCGCGTCCACTGCACCTCCGTCACCGAGCAGTGGGCCACCGTCGCCCTCGTCGGCCCCCGCTCCCGCGAGCTGCTGGCCGGCCTCGCCCCCGAACTGGCGGTCGCGAACGACGACTTCCCCTTCATGGCGTGGCGCGACACGACGGTCGCGGACATCCCGGCCCGGGTCTGCCGGATCAGCTTCTCCGGCGAACTGGCCTACGAGATCAACGTGTCGCCGTGGGACGCGCGCGCGTTGTGGGAGGCGCTGTACGCGGCAGGGAGCCCGTACGGCATCACCCCGTACGGCACCGAGACCATGCATGTCCTGCGCGCCGAGAAGGGCTATCCGATCATCGGTCAGGACTCCGACGGCACGGTCACCCCGCAGGACCTCGGCATGAGCTGGGTGGTGTCGAAGAAGAAGCCCGATTTCGTCGGCAAGCGCTCCTACGCACGCGCCGACACCACACGTCCCGACCGCAAGCACCTCGTCGGCCTGCTCCCGGAGGACCCGGAATCCTTCCTCCCCGAGGGCACCCATCTGGTCGCCGGCAGCGTGCTCCCCGAGCCGCCGGTGCCCATGCTCGGCCATGTCACCTCCAGCTACCACAGCGCGGCGCTCGGCCGGACCTTCGCACTCGCCCTGATCAAGGGCGGCCGGGACCGCATCGGCGAGCGGCTGTATGCCCCTGTGGGCGACCGTCTGGTCCCGGTGACCGTCGCAAGTCCCGTCCTCTACGACCCCGAGGGAGCCCGCCGCGATGGCTGACACCGCAACCCGCCGGAGCCCCCTGGCGCATGTCGCCGGCCGCTTCGCCGCCGCCACCCGCGCCTCGGGCGGCGCCCTGCGCCTGGCCGAACTGCCTTTCCTCGCCCAGGTCAACGTCCGGCTCGATCCCAAGGGGCCCGCTGCCGACGCCGTCGGGCTCGCTCTGGGTCTCCAACTGCCCCTCGAGCCCGACAGCGTCGTACACGCCGGGGACCGCTATGCCCTCTGGCTCGGCCCCGACGAATGGCTCGTCGTCGGCCCGCCCGGCACCGGTGCGGCTCTGGAGAACGAGATCCGGCAGGCTGCAGGCGACGAGCCGGCAGCGATCACGGACGTCTCCGCCCAACGCACCACCCTGCTCGTCGCGGGCCCGCGCGCCCGCGACCTGTTGGCCCACGGCTGCGCGCTGGACCTGCACCCGCGTGCCGTCGGGCCCGGGCGATGCGCCCAGACCACCCTGGCCCGCGCGCAGGTCGTGCTGGTGGCACGGGACGAGCTCAAGGCGGGGTTCTGGGTGCTGGTCCGTTCGTCCTTCGCCGAGTATCTGGCGGACTGGCTGCTGGACGCCGCGTCGGAGTACGTCTGAGTGAGTGCTTCCGGGGTCAGCCGCGCAGAAACGTCAGGACAGCCATCACCCGGCGGTGGGTCTCGTCCATGGGCGGTGAAGGCCGTCGTCCCCGCGCAACTGGCACTGCGAACCAGGCCGGTTGAGCTCGCTGGGATGCGCGAGTAAGGGCCACGAACCTCCCCGCGGACCTCGGGGGTGCCGCGCGAATCAGTCCCCCCGATCGACCTCGGATCAACCGCCGAGCGCACCCACCGTGGTCGCGGGGACATGCGGACGGACGAGATTGCTCGGGAGCAGGATGAGCTGAAGCTCGGCCTGGGTCAGCAGGCCCTTGTCGAGGACGAGTTCATGGACGCTCCGGCCGGTCTGCAGGGCTTCCTGGGCGACGGCGGTGGCCTGCTCGTAGCCGATGTGCGGGTTCAGCGCCGTCGCCAGGCCGATGGAGTGGGCCACCAGGTGCGCGAGGTGCTCCCGGTTGGCGGTGATGCCGGTGACACAGCGCTCGGCGAGAGTCAGACAGCCGGCCCGCAGGTGAGTCAGGCTCTTCAGCAGGCTGTGGGCGATGACCGGTTCGAAGGCGTTGAGCTGGAGCTGGCCCGCCTCGGCGGCCATGGTCACCGCCATGTCGTTGCCGATGACCTCGAACGCGATCTGGTTGACCACCTCGGGCACGACAGGGTTCACCTTGCCGGGCATGATGCTGGAACCGGCCTGCACCGGCGGCAGGTTGATCTCGGCGAAGCCGGCGCGCGGTCCGCAGGAGAGCAGCCGCAGATCGTTGCACGTCTTGGAGAGCTTGACGGCGATCCGCTTCAGCACCCCCGACAGCTGGACGAACGCGCCGGCGTCCTGAGTGGCCTCGACGAGGTCGTGCGCGGTCGTCAGCGGGAGTCCGGTGATGGTGCGAAGATGCCGGGATGCCCGCGCCGCATATTCGGGATGGGCGTTGAGTCCGGTGCCGATGGCGGTGCCGCCGAGGTTGATCTCGCGGATCAACGCGCATGCCTCGGTGAGGCGTTTGTGGTCCTCCTCCAGCATCACGGCGTACGTGGCGAACTCCTGGCCCAGGGTCATGGGCACCGCGTCCTGCAGCTGGGTGCGGCCCATCTTCAGGACGTCCGCGAACTCCTCCGCCTTCGCGGCGAAGGCGGAGCGGAGCACCTCCATGGCGTCCAGCAGACGCTGGGCGGTGAAGTCGAGGGCGATCTTGACGGCGGTCGGGTAGACGTCGTTGGTGCTCTGTCCCGCGTTGACGTCCTCCAACGGGTGCAGGTGTGCGTACTCGCCCTTGTGGTGACCGAGGAGCTCCAGGGCGCGGTTGGCGACGACCTCGTTGGCGTTCATGTTCGTCGAGGTGCCCGCGCCGCCCTGGATCACGTCGACCACGAACTCGCCGTGGAGCTCCCCGGCGCGGATCTCCTCACAGGCGCTCACGATCGCGTCCGCCTTGCGGCCGTCCAGCGTGCCGAGGTCCCGGTTGGCGAGGGCCGCCGCCTGCTTGACACACGCGAGGGCGGTGATGAGGTCCGGGTAGGCCGAGATGGGGGTGCCGGTGATGGGGAAGTTCTCCACCGCACGCAGTGTGTGGATGCCGTAGTAGGCGTCGGCGGGGACGTCCCGGTCACCGAGCAGATCGTGCTCGGCGCGGACCTCGGGGAGGTGGTCGTGCGTGGCCATGGAGGTGCGGACTCTCCTGTCGGGTGTACGGGGCGGCACGAGATGAGCCGGCCGGAAGTGGTGGGGGCCGCTGGATCCGGGGGAGGGGGTAAGGAGAACCAGCGGCCCCGGTCTATGCGGAGACGAGTTCCGCCGACGGGTCGGCGCCGGCGGAGACCGCCTCGCCGAGCACGTGGCGCAGGACCTGGTCCCGCTCCTGGGGGTCGGTGGCGGCGAGCAGTGCGGTGAGCACGGCGATCCGGGCCTGGCCGGCCCGCAGTGTGCCGGTCGGCACGGCGCCCGCGGCCACGAGGTCGACCCCGCCGCCGTGGGTGTAGATCTCGGCGACCGGTCCGGCCTGGACACGGGTGGTCAGCGCGACGAGCACGCCGCGCGAGGTCGCGGCGGCGACGGCCTCGACGATCTCGGGGGTGGCGTTGCCGGCGCCGGTGGCCACCAGGACGATCCCTTGGGCCCCCGCGTTCAAGGCCGCGTTGAGCAGCAGCGGGTCGGCGTCGCAGTGGTGCATCACCATGTCGACGCGGGGCAGGGCGTCCGGGACGGCGGGCAGGGCCAGGGCGGCCGGGCGCTGAGGGTGGCGCAGTACGGAGATCCGGCCGAAGCCGACATTGCCGATGCGGGGGCCGGACGGATCGCCGAAGGCGTCGGCGGCGATTGTCTGTGTCTTGACGGTGCCGCGGGCGGAGTGCACCTTGCCGTCGAAGGCGACCAGTACGCCGAGACCACGCGTCGTCGTGGCGGTCAGCAGTGCGTCGTGGAGGTTGCCCGGTCCGTCGCCGTCGGAAGCGTCGAGCGTACGCTGGGCGCCGGTGAAGACGACCGGTCGCGGGTCGTCGTGGTGAAGGTCGACAAGGAACGCCGACTCCTCCATGGTGTCGGTGCCATGGGTGACGACTATGCCGTCCACGCCGGGGTCGGCGAGCACCTCGTGCACCGTGCGGAGCAGGGTGAGCTGGTGAGTGGTGGTGAGACGCGGGCTGTTCACGCTGAACAGATCGACGACCTCGATGGTGACGCCCTCGGGCACCGCGGCGGTCGCCATGATTTCCTCGCCATGCGCGTCGGCGGCGAAGCCCGAACCTTGCCAGCGGCTGGCTATCGTTCCGCCGGTGCTGATGACGACGACCCGTCCCACAGTGCCCACTCCTTGTTCGTGCCGCAGGTGAGCGGCGAATGCGACGGGGCACGCGGCCCGGCCTCGCTCGTGGCTCCGGCTGGGCTGCGCCCCATGGCTGGCCCGGGGGTACCGGAGCAGTTGACGCAATGATAGAAGGATTGCCCCGCAATTTGATCGCAAATTTTGGCCTGTACGTAACATTAGGTGGTGGATAATCGCGTCATGGACGAGATCGACCGCGATATCTTGCGTGAGCTCCAGGACGATGGGCGGCTGAGCAACCAGGAGCTGGCCCAGCGGGTGGGGCTGACGCCCTCACCCTGCATGCGCCGGGTGCGGCAACTGGAGCAGGACGGGGTGATCCAGGGCTATCGCGCGGTGATCGACCCGGAGGCGGTCGGCCGGAGCTTCGAAGTCCTCGTTTCCATCGAGGTGAAGCGCGACCGTGAGGTGGTCGAGGCTTTCGAGGCCGGCCTGCAGGACATCCCCGACGTCATCGAGGCGTACCGGCTCTTCGGCAGCCCGGGATGCGTGCTGCGTATCGCGGTCGCGGATCTGCGCGCGTACGAGCGGCTGTGGATCGAGAAGCTGACCGCTCTGTCCGGCGTCACCGAGGTCAATTCGCAGATCATCATGAAGCGGATCAAGGAACCTCGCGGTCTGCCGGTGGACGGCTGACGCAGGAAAGCGTCACAGCCGTACGACGACCAGGGCGATGTCGTCGCGGGCGCCACCGCTGACGCCGAGGCGGGCCAGCAGGGCGTCGGCCAGGTGTTCCGGGCTGAGCCGGCTGCACTGGGCGAGGGCGTCGGTCAGGCGGGCGAGACTGGTGTCAATGTCCTCACCGCGGCGTTCGATCAGCCCGTCGGTGTAGAGGACGAGGGTGTCGCCCGGGGTGCAGTGAAGTTCCTGCTGCGGGCGGGCCGCATGTTCGGGGCGGGCGCCCAGGGGCGGGTCGGTCGCCTGGTCCAGCAGCTCGTGGCTGCCGTCGGCGTGCAGCAGGACGGGCGGTGGGTGGCCGGCGCTGCTGTAGGTGACCCGGGTGTTACTGATGTCGATCATGACATTGACCGCGGTGGTGGCCAGCGCTCCTTCGACGGAGCGCGCGTACAGGCCCAGCACCTCCAGCGCCTTCGCGGGCCCGTCCACGGCGCGGGTGGCGGCGCTCAGGGCGCTGCGGAGCATGCCCATGACGGTGGCTGCCTCCAGGCCGTGCCCGACGACGTCGCCCACCGCGACGGCGAAGCCGTCTCCGGGCAGGTCGGCGACGTCGTACCAGTCGCCGCACACGTTCAGTGATCCGGTCGCAGGCAGGTAGCGCACCGCCACGTCCTGGTGCCGGGCCAGGTCCGGTGAGTGCAGCATGGCTTCCTGCAGGGTGAGGGCGACCTGGCGCTCACGGGCATGGGCTTTGCGGAGCTCCTCGTTCAGCAGCTGCAGCTCACGCGCCCGGGCGTACAGTTCGCCCTCCATCGCCTCCGCACGCTCGCTCAGCGCGCCGCCCTGCCCCGGGTGACGGGAGCGGCGGGAGTGGACGAACGCGGTCACGTCCTCCACCCGGTGGATGATCAACGTCACCTTTCCGTCCGGTCCCAGGACGGGGGTGTTGATCGGGGACCACCACCGCTCCTCGAACTCGCCGAGTCTGTGCGGTATGGGGATGTCGTACTTCTGCAGCGCCATCGTGTCCCGCTTGCGGGTGGTCAGGACCCGGTGCAGTGAGGCGCTGAGGTTCTCCACCCCGTCGGCGTCGGGGTCTGCGGGATTGTCCGGGAAGGCGTCGAAGAGGTACTGCCCGATCAGATCATCCCGAGTCTGCGCGGTCGCCTCGAGGTATGCCTGGTTGACGTCGACGATCACGAGGTCTGTGCCCAGTACCAGATAGGGGCTGGGCGTGGCGGCGAACAGCGCCGCGTATTCGATCTGCTCTGATGCCACCGGCTGCCTGCCAGTTCTTTCCGGCGACGGACCACCCATGCTGTCAATCTACGAGATCCGAAGTCCCGACGCCCGACATGACCTCGCGAGGCGCAGCGCCCCGTGTCACCCGGCGCCGAGCGAGCCGGCTCGGGCAGGTCCTTGTCAGGACGAGCCCGAGCCGCCGAGGGGCGTGCTACAGCTTTGTGAGCCTGGTGTCGGCGCGCAGTCGGTCCCGGACCACCGAGATGGCCACGACCAGCGCCGCCACCAGTACGGAGAGGATCACCTGGTCACGTCCGGCGTCGTCCGTGAGCATGTAGACCAGGACGAACGAGATCATTGCGATGGTCGCCCACGTCAGGTACGGGAAGAGCCACATCCGTACGACCAGCTTGTCCGGCGACTCGCGCAGCAGGATTGGGCGCATCTTCAGCTGGGTGAAGCAGATGACGAGCCAGACGAACAGCGCGACCGCACCCGAGGAGTTGAGCAGGAACAGGAACACCGTGTCGGGCCACTGGTAGTTGAAGAAGACCGCGACGAAGCCGAACACGACCGATCCCAAAATGGCGGCCTGCGGTACACCGCGGCTGTTCGTGCGGGCGAATGCCCTGGGTGCGTCGCCGCGCTCGCCGAGCGAGAAGGCCATGCGCGAGGCCGTGTACAGGCCGGAGTTCAGACACGACAGCACAGCGGTGAGCACGATCACGTTCATGATCTGGCCGGCGTGCGGGATGCCGATCGTGTCGAGCGCGGCGACGTACGAGCCCTTCTCGGTGATCGCCGGGTCGTCCCAGCTGAGCAGGGACACCACGATCAGGATCGAGCCGAGGTAGAAGATGCCGATCCGCCAGATCACGCTGTTGGTGGCCTTGGTGACGGCCCGGCGCGGGTCCTCGGACTCACCGGCGGCGAGGGTGACGATTTCGCTGCCCATGAACGAGAAGACGACCATCAGGATGCCGGTGAGGATCGCCCCGGGCCCATGGGGCAGGAAGCCACCGTGGCCGGTCAGATTGGCCAGGCCCGCGGCTTCGTGGCCGGAGCCGGGCAGTACGCCGAAGACCGCCAGCCCGCCGATCACGATGAAGCCGGCGATGGCGACGACCTTGATGCCGGCGAACCAGAACTCGAACTCGCCGTAGGAGCTCACCGAGGCCAGGTTGGTCGCCGTGAGGACCACCATGACGATGAGCGCCCAGCCCCACTGGGGGACCGCCGGTACCCAGCCCTCGAGGATCTTCGCGCCGGCGGTGGCCTCGACGGCCAGCACCACGACCCAGAAGAACCAGTACAGCCAGCCGATGGAGAAACCGGCCCAGCGGCCCAGTGCCCGGTCGGCGTAGGCGGAGAACGAGCCGGACGTGGGGCGGGCCGCGGCCATCTCGCCGAGCATCCGCATGACGAAGACGACCATGGCGCCGACCAGGGCGTACGACAGCAGGATGCCGGGGCCGGCGGCCGCGATGCCGGAGCCGGAACCGACGAACAGGCCGGCGCCGATCACACCGCCGATCGCGATCATCGACAGATGTCGGTTCTTGAGCCCTGCGCGGAGGCCGTCCGAGGGAGGCGTCTGACCGGTCTCACGGGGTGGCGAAGCCACGTCGGTGTTCGTGGGTTGCGCGCTCATGCTCAGTCCTTACGGAGGGAAAGAGGGGGCAAAACCGGCCTGAGGGGTCGCACACGCGCCGAGCACGGGTGGGACGACGGTGTGTGCGACCACCGGGGAGGCCGACCCCGCTGCAGCAGGTCGTGCCTGTTCGTACACGGGGCGGGTATGGAACGCCGGGGGGTGACCCGGCGCGCGGAATCGGGGTATGCAGAAGGTAGGAGTGATCGCGACCGAGCCACCATGGACAGATGTCACGCGCGGCGGAGCCCTCTTCAGACAAATGCTCAAAGGCTGTCGTGCATGGGCGGCTCAATCCGCTCCACGAGCACGCCGATACGGCGAAGGTCCCGGCAGCCGGTGGCTGTCGGGACCTTTCGCGGACAGGACCTGAGCCCGGCCGTTACGCGCCGGCGGTGATCTCCGCCCGGGCGTCGCTTTCCTGCGGGTGATCGCAGCGGTCTGCGAGCGGCCACGGCACGAAGTCCCCGTCGGCGCGCTGCACCAGCAACCGCTTGCCGTGTGTCACGACGCCGCGCGGCCGCAGCCCGCTCAGGCTCGCCGTCGTATACGCGGCGGTCAGGCTGTTGAGGTCGTGCACGTCGCCGATCCTGAACAGGGAGCGGGTCTCCGCTATTGCCTCGTGCTCACCCGCGCGCATGACCACGCGCAATTCGGGCGCGACGGCCAGTGCAGCCACCGAGACGGCGATGTTGTCCAGGTCGTCGGAGGCGACGGCGGCCAGCGCCTGCGACTGTTGCAGGCCGAGCGTGCTCAGCACGAACCGGTCGGTCGCGTCGGCGATGACCACGGGCACGCCCAGCGCCCTGGCCAGTCGCAGGTTCGGCGCTGCCGGGTCCCGCTCGACCGCGATCACGCCGATGCCCAGGGCCTGCAGCTGGGTGCACAGACGCAGGCCGACCTGTCCGAGCCCCACGACGACCACATGGCCGGACCGGGGCAGCGCACGCGAGCCCACGATGCCGACCGCGCGCGGTCCCAGCAGGCGATCGACCATGCCCGCGGTGAAGACCGCGGTGAAGACGATGGTGACGAGCATCGCGGCGGCGGAGAACAACAGATAGGTGTCAGAGCCATGGGCGGCCGCCGGTCCGACGGCCGATACGACCCGCGCCGCCTCGAACAGCGCCTCGACGGGCGGGCGGTGGTGGAAGACCATGGCCCAGGCCCAGTCGGCCAGCAGCACCGTGAGCAGCCCGGCCAGGCCCATCAGCATGATCCGCGAGCTGCCGTCGTGCGGTCGCAGCTGCCCTTGGATCCTGCCCAGTCGGGCCCTGTATCGCAGCGAGCGCGGTGGCTGCCACGGCTCCTGGCGCACGGCGTCGTCCTGCCACCGGGCGCCGATGTGGCCCGCGTGTGTCCGGGTCAGGCTCAGCAGACCGGGCTGGAGGCAGGCGGCCATGAGTACGGGAGCGGCGATATCGGCAGGAGAAGTGACCTGGCAGTTCGGGAGTACCCGCAGCAGCTGCTCGCTGACCGTTCGGTCGAAGACCGTCACGACCAGCTTGACGTGGGGGCGGATGTGCTCGACGGCGAGCGCGTAGCGCAGGGACTCGACGTCGTCGTCGAGGAGGACCGCGACGCCTGCCACCTCCCGCCGCAGCGCCCGGCGCAGGTCCTCGTCCGTGGGGCGGTCGAAGTGGCGCACGAGGTGCCCTGCCGCTTGCAGAAGCCCGCACACCCTGCGCGCCATGTCGCTGCCGATCACCACGAAGTACTGCTGTGGCGCTTCGTTCTCGGGCATCGCGTACGTGCTCCCTCGCCTCTCGGGTGGTGAGAACGCTAAGGGCACGGACCGCCCGTGTGCTTGTTCGCGCGGCTAACATCGATGGCCATTGGTTGTACGGAGTGCACAAGGCTGAAGAGGTAGGGGCATGGCGCATCAGGACGGTCTCCCGACCCCGCCCGCGCAGCTGCCGCCTGCCGCGGAGGCCGGGGTCAGCCTGCGGCAGCTGCTCACCACGCTGGGCGAGCCGGTGCTGGAGCTGCAGGCCGCCCCGAAGGGACTGGACGTCGAGGTGCGCGAGGTCGGCATCCTCGACCTGGAGGACCCCGAGGACCCGGCGCAGGCACGGACCGGCGAACTGCTGCTCGCCGTCGGCGCGCGCGGCCGAGCCGCACTGCCCTCGCTGCGCGCCGCCGGCGCTGCCGGGGCGGCCGCCGTCGCTGTCAGAGCCGCCGGTCAGGAGCAGACGGCGATGCTGGCCGAGGCCGCCGCGGACGCCGGCGTGGCATTGCTGACGGTGCGTCAGGAGACCCGCTGGGAGCGCCTGGACTCGCTGGTCCGTGCCGTGCTCGGCAGCGGGCAGAGCGCCGCGCCCGCCGAACACGAGACCGGCGGGGACCTGTTCTCGCTGGCGCAGACCACGGCGGTGCTGACCGGCGGCATCGTCAGCATCGAAGACACCGCGCACCGGGTCCTGGCCTATTCGCGTTCCTCGGACGAGGTGGACGCCCTGCGACGGCTGTCCATCCTCGGCTGGCAGGGGCCGGAGGCGTACCTGTCCAAGCTGCGCGAGTGGGGAGTCTTCGAGCATCTGCGCACGTCCGGCACGGTGATCGCCGTCGACGAACATCCGGAGCTGGGCATCCGGCGGCGGCTCGCGGTCGGTATCAGGGCCGGAACGCGGCCGCTGGGGACCATCTGGGTGCAGGAAGGCTCGCGCCCGCTCACGCCGCGCTCGCAGGACGTGCTGCTCGGCGCCGCCCGGGTCGCCGCACCGCACCTGATACGACTCCGACGCGAGGTCTCACCCGACATGCAGCTGACCCGGACTCTGCTGGCCGGGCTGCTGGACGGGTCCAGCGGCCCGCAGTTGCCGGCCGTCCATCTGGGGCTGGACCCGCGCCTGCCCGCGGCCGTGGTCGGCTTCGCGCTCAAGCCTCGCTCTCAGGCGCATGCCGGCGGCGGGGGAGGCGGCGAGGAAGGGGAAGGCCTGGCCGAACTGACCCGGACCGAGATCACCGGCGTGATCGCGGTGCACGCGGCGGCCCGGCACCACAATGCCCTTGTGGTGCCGGTCGGCACCCGGATCTATGTGCTGCTGCCGGAGCTGCCTGCCGGGATCACGGCCTCGGTGCTGCGCGGCTGGTCGCGCGAGATCCTGCAGGCGGCCGAGAGCCATGTGGGGGTCTCGCTCCGGGCGGCGATCGGACCGGTGGTTGCCGAGCTGTTGGACACCACCCTCTCCCGGCGGGAGGCGGACCGGGTACTGGACGCGATGGCCTGCGGCGCCGTGACTGCGGATGTCGCGTCGCTGGACGAGGTGCGCGCGGAGGTATTGGTCGCAGAGATTCTGGCGACGCTCGCACAGCGCCCTGACCTGCGGGATCCGCGGCTGACCGAACTCGCCGAGCGGGACGAGCGCAGCGGCACCCGCTACACGCAGTCGCTGCTGGCCTATCTCGACGCGTTCGGGGACATCCCGACGGCCGCCGCCCGGCTGCACATCCACCGCAACACCCTGCGGTACCGGATCCGCCGCGCTCAGGAGCTGACCGGGCTCGACCTCTCCCACCCCCAGCAACGCCTTCTGGCGATGCTGCAGTTGCGGATGCCCTGACTCGACTGCCCCACCTGCTTCTGCCGTACAACCTGCCGGTGTCAGTGCCGGTCGGTGCTCAGTCCGTCCAGGGTGAGGTCGAGGAGGCGTTCGGCCTGCTCGCGCTGTTCGGGTTTTCCGGAGGCGAGAGCGATGCCGGTGAGAGCGGCGAACATGTCGGTTGCGCCGATGTCCGACCGGATGGTGCCGGCTCTGACACCGGCGTCCAGGAGAGAGGTCAGGGCGGCCAGCATCAACTCGTGGCTCTGGGCATAGGGGTTGACGCCCGACTCGACAAGGGCCCGCAGGGCATCGGCCATGCCCAGTTTGGCGGTCGCGTAGTCGATGAAGCGCCCCATCCAGGCGCGCAACGCCTCCCGTGGCTCCATCGTGGCCAGGAGGTCGGGGGTAGCGTCGCACAGCCGGCTCAGCTCGTTGCGGTAGGCGGCCTCGATCAGGATCTCCCGGGTCGGGAAGTTCCGGTAGAGCGTGCCTGTGCCCACGCCGGCTTCCTTGGCGATGCGCTCCAGGTGAGCGTCGAGTCCCTGCTCGGCGAAGATGCGCACCGCGGCGGAGAGGATCTTGTCCCGGTTCCGCTGCGCGTCGGCCCGCAGCGGGCGCCCTGTGTCTCTGGCCATCGGTGGGTCTCCTGTCGTCCCGGTTTGCTAAGTGGAGGCGCATCCGCTTATGGTTACGAAGTGGCGGCGCCTCCACTTCCACTGTAGGGCATGCACTGCCCGCATTCGCACCCGCAAGGAGAAGCCCCCGCAGCGGGCCACTGCGCGGGAAACCAAGAACCTCACAGGAGAAGAAGATGAGTTTCTCGCTCGAAGGAAAGGTCGCCGTCGTCACGGGCGGCGCGTCGGGTGTCGGCCTGGGTATCGCCCAGGAGTTCGCGGAGCACGGCGCACGCGTCGTCATCACGGACCTCCAGCAGGCGCAACTGGACGATGCGGTCGCGACGATCGGCCCGAACTGTTCGGGAATCGTGGCTGACGTCACGAATCTCGCGGACATGGAGCTGATGTACCAGGAGGTCAAGACGCGGTACGGCCGACTCGACGCAGTCGTTGCCAATGCCGGCATCGGCGATCACGCCCCGCTCGGCTCGATCACGGAGGAGCAGTTCGAGCGGACCTTCAACGTCAACGCGAAGGGCGTCATGTTCACCGTGCAGCCGGCGCTGCCGCTGCTGCCGTCCGGCGGAACGGTCGTCATCATCGGGTCGACGGCGTCCATCCAGCCTCCGCGCGGGATGAGCATGTACGGCGGCGCGAAGGCCGCAGTCCGCAATTTCATCCGGGCCTGGATCCAGGACATCAAGGGATCAGGCATCCGGATGAACGTCCTCAGTCCCGGAGCGGTCGACACCGAATCCCTCAGGCGTGCGCTCGGGATGGCGCAGGGAGCCGATCAGGTCGACGCCGTGGTCAAGACCATGGGGGAGGGCAACCCGACCGGGCGAATCGCCGACCCCCGCGAGATGGGCCGGGCCGCGGTGTTCCTCTCCAGCGACGCCTCGAGTTTCATCACCGGCGTGGAGCTCTTCGCGGACGGCGGCATGGCGCAGGTGTGAGGGACGACCCCGGCTCGTCCCGTCGAGGTGCGAGGGCCCGGCGGCGGCAAGGGCCGGGTTTGCGCCGCCGGGCTGTCGGGGTGGGGGTCAGCAGGCGCCCAGGTCCTGCCAGACACCCAATTCACCAGCGGTGCCGGGTTCCTCGCCCTTCGTCCACCACTTCGACTTCCTGTTGTGCGACCTGTGGGACACGGTCGTGGGGCTGCTGTACTCGGTGGTCGCGCTCCACGCCGGCGCGGTGCGGGTGCCGGGGTTGCCCGGACCGGTCGGGTCCGCAGGCGGACTCGGGCAAAGGGTTGGGGTTCGTGCCGGTGCCCGGCTCGACCACCGTCGTGCCGCGCCCCAGATCGCCGGCGATCGCGTAGGTCGGCGAGCCGGCCAGCAGCGCGGCGGCGGCCGCGCCGACTGCGAGCAGCGATGCTCTCGTACGGGTGGGGGACGGCACGGTGGATCCTCCTGGTGGGGGTCTCGCTGCACCTGCCAGGCAAGGGTGGTTCAGCGCCGCGCAACTGGCATGGGAGTGGGAGGTGTTGGGCCACCGGGGTGCGCACGCACCCCAGGACCGGATCGAAGAGGGTGACGCCGAGATTAAGAGGACTAGACCATCTGGTCAATAGGTATGGACCATTTCTGAGGCGCTTGAGAACGCGAAGGCTCGTGAGCCCTGCCGGCGAACGCACTGCACAGCGAGCTCAGTCGGACGAAGGAGTGCTTTCGCGCCGACCGTCGGCGGACTCCCGCGTCATCGGGGGCTCGGCAGGCGTGGCTGGACGCGGTTCAGGTACCAGCCGGCCGGTCGGTCGGCGACCCGGTTGGTGGCCGCGTTGCCCACCGCGCCCGGCATGCTCTTGTCCGCGCCTGCCGAGATGTCCCAGGCCTGGCGCGAGGTCTCGAACAGCGCCCGCTGGACCCGCCGTGTCGACGGTGCACGTCGCGGATCGGTCAGCACGTCGCGCAGCGCCACCGCGCTCATCGCCGCGACCGTGCCAACTGTCCTTGTCCCGCGCATGGTCCGTCATGTGTCCGCCCCTCGTGGTCAGCGAGTCGATCCAGGAATGATCAGTATCCCGGTCCAGGGCGGTGGATCACGAGCCGCCGATGATTTCCAACCGCTGCACCGTGCCCTGCACTCCTGTCCACTCCTCCCATACCGTCCGTGGCCCATCGTCCGTGAGGTACACGGTGAGCAGGCGGCCGTCGGAGGTCTGGGTGAGGCTCACCCGGAGAGCGGGGCCCGGTATCTGCCAGGAGGGGAAGTCGTGGGCGGAAGTGGTCACGGTGAGGCCGTCGAACGTGGCGTCGGCCTGCGCGCTCAGGCGGCGGTTGCCGAACAGGGCGACGTCGGCGGTGTCCGCCGAGGCCCCGGCTGGTTCCTCCATGTGGAGCCAGCCGTCGGCGAAGTGGTCGCACCAGGTTTCCCGGCGGCCGTCCGGGCGCAGCAGGACGGCTTCCAGTTCGCCCCAGGTGTTGAGGGCGAGGGCGGCGCGGCGGGCGGGGGCATCGCTGACCGGGCGGCGGTGGGGGCCGCCGGGGCCGGACTCGGGCCAGGTCCACAGTTCCACGGAGTCGGGGAGCCCGACCAGGACGCAGGGGCGGCCCTTGTGGTCGCGGGCGGCCGCCAGCACGGTGGGGGCCGACGGGGCCGCGGCCGACACCGCCTGCGGCTCGGTGCCGGCAGACCAGCGGTACATCAGGACGCCTGAGGGGTGGCCGGTCCAGAGCAGTGGCGGTGCCCCAGCAGTGGTGAGGGTGACGACGCCCCTGGCGTCCCCGGCGAGCTCACGCCACCGGGCCGCCGTTCCCAGCCACAGCACGCCCTGGCTGTCGGTCGCGGCAATGGCCGGCTGGCCGTAGGGGTCGAGGAGGCATGCGATCTCGCGGATGGCGCGAGGAGCGCCGGTCGCGACGGGTGGATGGTGCGACTGCAGGCCGGGCAGCCCGTGATAGCGGATGCCGGACGGCCCGCCGGTGACCACCAGGGGGTGGCCGACGCCGCCCCGCAGGACGTCGACGCAGCCGTGGGGGGCGTCCCGGGCGGTGGACAGCGCCGTACGCAACTCCTCGGCCCATGCCGACAGCGGGGAGGGGCGTTGTGCCGGATTCGGGTCGAGGGCGCGGACCAAGCAGTCAGCGGCCTCCACCGGATAACCGTCGGCAAGGAGTTGACGACGGGTCACTCGCACCGCGTCGTCGTGTCTTCCGAGCCGGGCCAGGGTGGGCAGCAGCAGTGTGCGGGCCAAGGCACCGACCGAGTAGCGGTCCCGCGCGGGATCCGGCCGCAGACTCTGGCGTTCCTCGCCGGCCGGGGCGTAACCGGGGGTGTACGGGGCCCGGGTCAGACCCCTTTCCACCGGGGCGAGGAAGGTGATGTCGATCAGCCGGACCTGCCCGTCCTCGGTGACCAGGACATTGCCCCCGGAGATGTCCCGGTGCACATAGCCGCGGTCGTGCAGCCGGTCCACGATCACGCACAGCGCGCGCAGTACGTCGGCCCGAGCGACCGCGTCGGCCGTGGAGGAGGCGGCCCAGAGGTCGGCGGGGGTGCCGTCGAGCCAGGGTGAGATCAGATAGGGGATCTGTTCGCCGGACGGGCGTCGGTGCGCAGGGTGCGGCAGGGGGCCGACGAAGTAGTGGATCGGCGTGGCCAGACCGGGGATCTCCAGCGCGGCGCCCCGGTGGACGCTGTCGGCCCAGCGCTCACGCCAGGCCGAGTGTCCCTGCGGATGGTCGTCGGTCGCGTGTGGTTGCAGGATCTTGATGGCGCAGAAGCCTTCGTCCCCGTCGCGGTGCCGACGCGACGCGCGCCAGACCTCGCCCTCGCCGCCTGTGTGCAGATAGCTGACCAGGGTGTACTCATCAGGGCGTTCGGGTGGACCGCACTGCCAGCCGGGCTCCCAGCGGGACTGGTCGCTCACTCCTCACCCCGGTATCTCAGCACGGACGACGTGCCGGTGGGCGGCTGCGCGGCGGGGTCCGGGGCCGTCGGCGGGTACCCGGCCGCCGCGGGGGCGGCCGGGGGATACGGGCCGCTGTACGTGGGGTCGTAGCCGTTCTGCGGCGGGACGTGACCGGCCGGTGCGCCCTCCGGACGGGTGGCGTGGTCGGCGGGTACGTCGTGTGCGTACCCGTTCGGCTCGGGCGCAACAGGCACGGAGGCAGCTGCGGACCCGCTTCCCTCCGGGGCGGTGGCAGGGCCCGGCGCGTCCGGCAAGGTGGCCAGTGCTGCCGCCAACTCCTCCAGGGCGCCGGTGAGTTCACCGACCCATTCGATACGGCGTCCGGCGTCTTTCGGCCCGTTCTGCGGGGCGCGCAGCTGATCCAGGAGCGTGCCGATGGCGGCCAGGGCGGAGTTGAGTGCCGGGGGAGTGGCGGCCAGTCGGGCGGGGGTGAACGAGGAGGCCATGTCGCGGTCGAAGGTCGGACTCGGCCGCGTCTCCAGGGTGAAGACGGCCTTGTGCACCGCGAACTGCGCGGCCTTGTGGCGGAACAGCGGAGTGCCGAGGGCACGCCGGGACTCGCGGATGGCGTTTCCGGCGGACTCCAGCAGCCGGAAGCCGAGTTGCTGCACGTCGGGCTCGCTGTCGCGGGCCGTGCCGCGCGCCGCGCTCTCGCGCAGCTGCTCGGCGAGCCGGTGCAGCGCCTCGGCGAGGTGCGGCGGCAGCTGCGCGTCCGGACGTGCGTGCCGGGCCGCGCCTACGACGACACGTCGCGTCATGCCCGCGCCGAGCCCGGAGAAGTACCGGGTGAGGACGTCGAAACCGCCGATCGCCGCCTCGTCGCCACCGCCCACCCTGACGAGCTGCTGCAGCAGTTCGTGGTTGGGTTCGAACACCTCGCCGCCCCGGTTGCCGTCGGCGATCCAGCGCCGGTACATCGCCAGCGTGCTGATCCCGACTGCATGCAGCCGCACCTTTGTGTTGCGGTGCAGATGCTCCATCAGGCTCACCGGCTCCTTGGCCGCGTACACCACCTCGCCGACCCCGTCGTTGCCGCGGCGGGTCCAGTGCGCGCCGTCGCTGACGAGGACGATCAGCCGCTCGTTGCCCGGCTTGCCGTGCAGGTAAAGGAGGTTGGCGGCCTCGTGGAGGGCGTTTCCGATGTCGGTGCCGGCGTCCTCCGGGCGCAGCAGCGCCACCGCATTGCGGAACTCCTCGACCGCCGGCCCGGCCGAGCCCGCGTCGAGCTCGGCCATGCCGCCCGCCCGCGGGAAGACATGCGCCGTGGTGTGGGTGAACTTCAGCATCGCGAACCGCGAGACCCGCCCGCTGATGCCCAGCCGCATCGCCAGCAGATCGCTGAGCGCGTTGCGCAGCACGTCCATGCGCGGGCGCCGCGCAGCGCCGTAGTGACCGCCGTAGGAACTGCCCTCGCTGATCTCGGGGACGTCCGGGACGCTCATCGAGCCGGAGCAGTCGGCGAGGATGACGATGTCCACGCCATTGCGGGCGCTGGACACGAACAGTTCCACGTCGGTGCGCTCGCCGATCTCGACGAGGACGCCGTGCCGCCCGCCCGCCTCCAGAGCCTTGACCCGGTACGAGGCCGATCCCTGGACATCGAGCCACAGCTCGGCGCTCTCCTGGGGAGGAATCCACAGCAGCATCCCCGGCAGCCCCGCATCGGAGAGCTCGCGGGCCAGTACGTCGAACGGCGCCTCGACGGACGACTCCAGCGTCAGCGACTTCACCGGCTCCACGGGCACGGCGTCCAGCCGCCAGGCGGGTTGCTCGGTGCCCTCGCCGAGGCCGAGCTGGCGGGCGAGGTCCTCGTTGACGGCGATGACGCCCTCGGGGACGGCCGCGAGCGGTACCAGACGTACGGCGGCGGGAACTTGGGCGGTCGCGGAGCCCACCGTGAGCAGGGCGGGCACCCCCATGGGTCCCGCTCCCGGCAGGGCGGCCGGACAGACACCGATCCGCTGGCCGGTCAGCGGGCCCCCGGCGGGCACGGAGTGCAGCCGGTGACGGTCGGGACTGGGCATCGGCACATTCATCGCGACGTCCTCCTGCGGCCGTCCTCCAGCTTGATCTCCATCCCGAGGCGCGCCTTGTACTCCTTGATACGGGACCCCTGCGGGCCGATGAACTTCCCCGTCAGATGCTCGGGCACGCGGATCCACAGGTCGCCTCCGGAGGCCGGCGGGCGTGCGGGTTTGTACTCGGCGAGGGTCAGGCCGTCCGCGATTTCGGCGCCGAAGCGGTAGTCCAGCTCGCGGACGATGGCCCGCAGCCGGGCCACCAGCACCTCGCCCTGCTCGGCCGTACCGATCCGCTCCTTGACCTGACGGTCCCAGTCGCCCGCCGCACGTTCCACCGCCCGCAGCGCGGGCGACGCCCCCGAGGAGCGCATCCTGGCGTGCAGGGCGGTGAGGCGAGCGCGGATGGAGTGGTGGTCCAGGGCGAGTTCGCGGTGTCCGGCGTTGCGCAGATTGTGGCCGAACGCGGCGAGGGACGGCATCCGCTGCCCCTGCCGGCGCCCCGCGGTGCCGCAGATCTGCCAGAGGATCTCGTCGGCGGACAGGGAGCGCACCTGGCTGTGCGCGCGGCACAGACCGATGCCGACGCGTTCGTATCCGAAAACCTGCCAGCGGCGCGCGTGCCGGGTGCAGGCCGGGCGGCCGCAGGTGTGCCCGGCGGTGTCCAGCCAGTCGCACTCCGCGGTGCCCACCGCGGAGCAGCCGGGCTCCTCGCACACGGGGAAGGCCCGCCGATAGCAGTCGGGACAGTAGTCCGTGTCGGGGTCCTGGGGGTGGCGCTTGCGGTGCTGCTCGCACCAGGCCACCGAGGCTCGGCAGTCACGGCCCGCACACCAGAACACGGCCGTCCGGGAGCAGCCCCGGCACGAGGGCCGGTGGTCCGGGCACGACGGGAGCAGTGACCCGTCGAGCACCACGGCGTGATCCACGCACATCCGGTCCGGGCGTCCCGCGTCGCCGCAGCTGCGGCAGCGGAAGGAGCCGTATCCCGAGCGGCCCGCGCGGTCGCATGTCGCACACCGGTACACCAGCGCGGACTGCTGTCGTACGGCGGCGATCGCGAAGCGGGTGTCCTCGGCGGCCCACCTCGACTGCGCATCGACGCGCACGATCTCCACCGTGATCCGTCCGGCGTCGGACTCCCACACGTGCAGTGCGCCGGCGGTCAGTGGCTTGGCATACAGCCCGGGCTCCAACTGCTGCCAGAGCGTCACCAGGGCTTCCTGGCCGTCCGTGGGTGTGGGCCACTGACGCAGGTCGAGGACGACATCCACCTGGCTGTCGGGAAAGGGAACCGATGCGGCCTGCGCTGTGGTCACGACTCGCTTCCTCCGGTGCGCGGTGTACGGCGTTCCTGGGCGGCCGCGCCGCCGGAGCCCTGGCCTCGTTGGGGATCGGGGCGCGCGGTGGTGCCGCCCCGGTCACCGGAGCCGCCACGCGCGCCGTGTTCCCCCTGGCGGCCGGACCCGGCGCCTTCCTGGCGGGGGCGGGAACGTTCGCGGTCCTGCCCGGTGCGCTCCCGGCGGGAGGAGCCGTGCCGGTCCTGGCCCGCCCTGCCGGATGCGCCGCCGCCCCGGCCCTTGCCGCTGCCGCCCTGGCCCTTTCCGCTCCCGCCCGAGCCCGCGCCCCGGTCGGCGCCTCCGCGCGGGCGCTTGGCACCGCGGTCCTCACCGCCCTGTCTGCGCCGTCCACCGGAGCCGGACTGACGCGGCAACTCGGCCCGCGCCAGGCGTTGTGTCCAGGACCCGAGCAGCAGTTCCACCCGGCCCGGCGCCTCCTGACGCAGCGACTCCAGGAGCAGCCCGCCCGGGCGGGAGTCGTGCAGCAACAGGTCGGCCGTGGCGGCCAGTTCATGCGGGCCTCGGCCCGCGGCGGCAGCGAGGAGGTCCTGGCTCCGGGTCGGCGGGAGCCCCGTCGAGGGTCCCTCGACGGGCACCAGCAGCGGGGCGAGTTCTTCGGCCGTGGCCTCCAGCCGGCCCAGAGGCAGCAGCAGTTCGTCGAGGAGCCGCCGTACGCTTTCACGGGCCGGCACCGGATCGGCCGGCTTGGCGCCGCGGCCGCTCTCCTGCAGGAACTGGGCCCGCAGACCCTGTGTGACGGCGCGGGCCCGGTTCTTTTCCAGCGTGGCCTGCGGGATGGGGCCCTCCCGGTTGCCGGAGCGAACCTTGCGGCGGGCGTACAGCGCGAGAGCGGCCAGCAGCAGGGCCTGGGCCCGAAGGTCGGTCAACGACAGCTGGGCGTCCAGGCAGCGCACGAGTACGGCGGCCGGACGGTCCGCGCTCTCCGCGAGCGGGGCGATGTCCATCCGGGTCAGATCGGCGATCCCGTCCCGGCGGCGGATGTCGGCCCGTACGTGGTCGAGGTGCCGGGGGTCGGCGGAGGCGAGGTAGCGCGTGGTGAGGTGCTCGCGGGAGTCGGCCAGCCAGCGCGAGCCGACCCGGTCGGGCAGCGTACCGATCGCGCCGCGCCCGCAGAGCGCGATGAGCGCGGGGCTGTGCCGCCGTAACAGGTTGACCAGTACTTCCTGTTCGGCCCGGTCGGTGACGTACAGGGTGTGCGGGTCGCCGGCGGCGGGCGGTGACGAGCCGCTCAGCCGCACGCCCGGGGCGTGCAGGGCTCCGCCGGCACGGTGTGCGGCGTCGGCGAGCGCCCGCACCAGCGCACCCAGATAGTGGAACGCCTCGTCGCGGGCGGCCGGGGTGCCCAGCCACAGGCCCTCAAGGGTCACGTACACCAGGCCGGGCCGGCGCGGGTCGGCGGAAATCTCGGCCGTGGGAAGGCCCGGCGGCGCGGCCGGCACCCATGCAGAGGCCACCACCGTTGCGGCATCCGCGTCCGTCACGGCCAGCGTCTTGGTGAAGGACTGACGTGTCGCCCCCACCACAGTCAGGCTTAACAGCACGTTGTCATGCTATCGGAGTCCGATCAGACGAGGGGTGTTTTCGCATGTCAAATGCCTTCAATTCAACAGATCATGATGACCCGTCACCCGCGAACTCGGTTGTGGCCGCGACCGGCCCGGACGGCGAGGGCAGGACCCGTTCCCCGGGAAAGTGCTCACGTCCGGAGAGCCTGAGCCGTACCGCGTCCGCGAGCACCAGCGTGTCGGCCGGCCCGAGGGTCGTCTCCTCGCCCGGCACCAGCGCCCGGGTCCGACCGTGCCCGCCCGCGGGCCGCAGCACTGTCCCATTGGTGGAGCCGAGTTCGGTGACGACGAGGCGGGCGCCCTGCCCCCGGCCACCGTGGCCGGACAGCCGCAGCAGCAGATGGCTGCGGCTGACCCGCCGGGTGGCCTCGGTATGAGGCAGGCCGTCGGCGGCGAGGTTCACGCCGTGCGGCAACGAGCCCCGACCGATGAGCACGGACTCGTCCGAGGCCAGCGGAAAGCGCAGGATCTGCCCGTCCGTGCTCTCCTCCGACGCCACCACCACTCGGACCGGAGGCCGGAGCCCGACCGGTTCCAGCCGTGAGCCGCAGGTCGGGCAGAGCGCCGTACCGTCACGGCGGGCGATGTCCGGCCACAGCAGCAGGCGTTCGGGCCAGAGCATGGCATGCAGGCAAGAGGCAGCTGTGCAGCGCCAGTCCTGCTCAAGAACCTTGACGTGCGCCTTCTGCCGTACGTTGAGGCCACTGCCGCGAATGAGCTCCTTCTCCTCCTCCGCGCGCGACTTGCGCTGCTCGGGCACCTCTCGTACGCCGCTGTGCACGAACTCCAGGCCGTTCGGACCCTGCCGCCAGGCCAGGAAGCGCACGGCGGCGGAGGGGATCCAGGGGTGGGTGCGCCTGAGGTCGAGGAACTGGTCCCGGCTGATCACATGCAGCCCCGAGTCCCGGGCGAGAGTTAGCAGTTCGGGATCGGCGGTCGGCGCCAGACGGACCTCGTCGGCGCGCACCATGGCGTCCAGCCGCGGTCGTTCCTCGCGCGGGATCTGGTAGCGCAGCGAATTGTCCGCGATCAGCGTCAGCGGCGCCTGCGCCCCCCGGCGTCGCCGCCACGCTTCGCAGAGCACGTCGAGACGCCCCAGCCGGGGAGCGCGTTCACCGAGCGGGGCGATCTGTTCCGACCAGCAGACATTGGACACATCGACGACGGCGCCGGGCGCGTTCACGGGCATGGGACTCCTCGCCTACGGGCCGTGGCTCTGGCCGGGACACGGCAAACATTCGGCACCGGGGCCCGACGCGACGGTGCCTGTGGGCACGGTCGTAGTGCGAAACGCGGATGTTTTCACAACGAGCTTGCCAAATTGCTGAGTTGGGGAGTCTAGCCGAATGGTGGGCTCGGCCTGGGCGTCTTGGCCGGTCTCTGCAAGGCGCGGCCCAAGTCGCCGGTCATCATGCGGACGTGAGCACGTCATGCAATGTCTGAGCCGGCGTGGTCGCCGTAGCCCCGCGCAGCAATCACGGAAGCGCGCCCAGAACCGACTACGCTCAGTCACAAGCCACCGCCGGCCGTAGTGGGCGCTTGAAGGCGCCCCGTGCCACCTGGCCGGTTACGATGCAAGGAGGCCGATGACCTCAGCGCGCCGAGCAGGCCCCCGTGGGCGACCTGCCCAAGCCTCGTCAGGGAGGCATGCCAGATGGCACACGAACAGATCCCAGGTATCGATCCGACCGCGACTCCGAGCGGCGAAGGTTGCGTGGACTGCCTGGCGGGCGACGGACCGGGCTGGTGGTTGCATCTGCGGCGTTGTGCCGAGTGCGGGCACATCGGATGCTGCGACTCCTCCCCCTCGCAGCACGGTACGAGGCATGCACGCGAGGCGGCACATCCCTTCCTGACCAGCTTCGAGCCGGGGGAGAGCTGGTTCTGGAACGTCGAGACCGAGCAGTACTACGAAGGGCTCGAGCTGCCCCCGCCCACCTCGCATCCGACCTCCCAGCCGACCCCGGGCCCGCGGGGCAAGGTCCCCGCGGACTGGCAGCGGCACCTCCACTGACTCTGCGACTTCTTGATCAGCACCCCCGACGCTGCGACCGGCCGTGAGCTCACCAACGCGGTGGTACCTGAGGCCCTTTGTGCAGCCGCCGCGGTTCGGGCGGGGGCGGGGTATTGGCCCGCAACGGAAGCGCCAGCAACGCCCCGACCACGAAACCGGCCACATGGGCGAGATAGGCAACGGTGCCGACCTCCGCGACGCCGTAACCCGCCGAGTAGAACGCCTGCAGGACGAACCACAGTCCCAGCACCGCCCAGGCGGGGAGCCGCAGTGGGAAGAAGAACAGGAAGGCCACCAGGCCCCAGATCCGGGCCCGCGGGTAGAGGACCAGGTAGGCGCCCAGCACGCCGGCGATTGCGCCGGACGCCCCGATCAGGGGGTCGGCGGAATCGGGGTTGGCCAGCGCGAAGCCGTACCCGGCCACGTACCCGCAGAACAGGTAGAAGAGCAGGTACCGCACCCGGCCCAACCGGTCCTCGATGTTGTCGCCGAAGATCCACAAGAACAGCATGTTGCCCAGCAGGTGCACCCAGCTGCCGTGCAGGAACATCGAGGTCAGCACGGACAGCGGAGGCGCCTTGTCGTAACGGGGCGGTCCAAGCAGGCAACCCGGCCCCTGAGGACCCACCGCCGGGGTCCCGGTCGGGACCAGGTCCGGCACCCGGTTGTGGATCAGCTCCCGCGGGACGGCGCCCCAGTGCTCGAGGAAGGCCTGCAGATGGCACAGCTGCGCGAGGCTGCTGTCGCCCACGATCGAGGACACGGCCACGGGCGTGCGCAGGAACACCACCACGTTGGCCACGATCAGCGCGTAGGTGACCCAGGGGGTGCGCCGCACCGGATTCGAGTCATAGACGGGAATGACCACATTCGGAACCTGCCCCGATCGGCACGGAGAAAGCGGCCCGGCCGCTGCCATGTCAGCCGCCCGGGCGTATCAGCCTGCGGCTCGTCGCGCTGCCGAGCTGATGTTCAAGCCGGCATCAGGCGCGCGGGGACGACAGTCGCGGGTCCGTGATCCCGCCGGGACTGGACAGCCGGGCGATGTCCCAGCCCGCGCGTCCCGCTCCGGCCTGGTACGCGCTCTCGTAGAAGGCGAGCACGGCGGCACGAGGATCGCTCTCGGAGCGGGCCGCGGCATAGGGCAGCACGGCCAGGTGGCCGGCATTGCGCGCAACCCAGTGTGCCGACGCCGGCGTGAGTGGCTCCCTGGTCAGTTCCGCCGGCTCCGGGGCGGTGTAGGAGTAGAAAGCCGGCTCGCCCAATGTGTCGTCGCCGAACCAGAATCCGAAGCTGACGAGCTCTCGGGAGTAAGCCTCCCGGGTTACCGGGTCGACCTGTGGCGGTTGGTCGATGTGACGCTCGGAGAACCGGCTGTGGGCGATGTCCAAGGAATGCCAGAAGTGGTGTACCGGGCTGGCCTTACCCGAATAGCCGACTGCGAATTCCTCCAGTACCAACGCCACCTGGCTGAGGATCTGCCAGTAGCGGTTGGCCTGTACGGGATCGTAGGTCGCATGCTCGGTGTCCTCGGCGAACGGCCGGGCGGTATCGGGCAGGTCGTAGGGCCTGGGAACATGGATCTCCGCCCGTACGCCCAGTGAGGCCAGCGCGGCCAAGGTTTTGTCGTGGAAGGACGCCACGGATTGGCCCAGGAGCGGGAAGGACGTCGATCTGCCGTCCAGGGTGGCGAGCACCAGTTGATGGTCGACGAAGTCGAAGTCGATCGTGAAGACCGGATTACCGTCGATCTGCCCCATCGGACGTGTGGTGATACCGCGTCCGGTCAGGTGGAACGGAACGTTCCACCAGTGATTTCGCCGGGCACTTGAGGCGAGGCGGATTTTGCCGACGACTTGCGCGAAGCGGTGCAGCGTTTCCTTGGTGTCCCGCCACTCGGCGAGCGGCATCGGCGGGAACAGCTCCATCGCGTTCCCCCTTCTGTCGGGCGTTCCGGCCGGCCGGGCAATTCCATGATGACCTTGGCTCGCAGCTCCGGCACCTCGCCGGCCCCAGAGGGGCGCCGTCTGGCTCAGCGGAGCCGAGGCAGCATGGTGCTGTGACTACCGGAGGACAGGTCAGCCGTAACGATTGAAGAGTGCATGCAGATAGTCCTCCAAACGTTGGGTGAGTGTGGCGGTGGTCAAATCGGTGCGGCCAAGCTCCCGCCAGGGACCGGCGACCTTTTCGGCGTCCGGGGCGAAAGCGAGGGCGTCCAGCACCCGCCAGTAGAGATGCGCGGCTGGGGCGCTCGTCAGTTGGCCGCCCGCGGCGATGTACTGGTCGGCGAAGAGCATGCCCGTGCGGGGACCATGGAGAAGTGCGAGGGCGGTGGAGCAGTGAGCCACGTCCAGATCGGCCGGGCCCCATGAGGTCTCCACCCAGTCGACGACGCCGCTGACCTTCTGTTCGTCGTCCTGGCCGGTGAAGAGCACGTTGCCGGGGTGGAAGTCCCGGTGCAGGAAGCAACCGCGGTAGTCCGGGGGATCGCGGCGGATGACGTCCACCGCGCGGTGCCACAGGTCGGGGCGGTCCGTGGCCTCGGGCAGCTGCACACGGTCGGGCGAGGTCCATGCCTGGTAGGAGCGTGGCCGGTTCGGCGCGGCAAGGTCCACTTGGTGGATGCGTACCAGCTGCCGGGCCAAGAGTTCGGAGCGCTGCCCGGCCCCGTCTTCGTGCAGTCGCACCTCGCCGGGCAGCAGTGACATCAGCAAGGAGGGGTGATCGCAGTGCTCTGCGGTTGCGTCAACGGCCTGGACTTCGGCCGTCGGTATGTCCGTGGCACCGAGAACGGTCAGGACATCCGCCTCACGGGTGAGCAGTCCTTCCGCGTGCTTCAGGAAGAATGGCTTGGCGAAAGACCGCAGGACCAGATCGCGTCTGCCGCCCGGCCCGGTGATGTGCAACCGCCGCATTTCCGAGGTCCATCCGCCGCGCAGTCGCTCGACAGCCTCTATCCGCTCGCCTTCGGCCAAGCCTTTCTCCACCCACGCGCGTGTGGCCGCCCAGCCTTGATCGTCCCTGTCCGCTCCGGCAGGATCCGGCCCCGAGTCCCTAGTCATACGGGCAGCGTAGCGATTCGGTGATCACCAACGCTGACGGTCCCGGTCATCCCGCCGGACAGCCCTCAGCCGGTCAGTGTGACGGCAGGTGCCGGTCGAAGAACGACAGCACGTGATTGCGCACCGCGGGCACCGATGCGTCCGGACCGATCGTGCCGACCAGCTCGATCCGGTTGGCGGCGGTCATCAGCCCGGCGGCCTGCAACTGGGGCGCCATTGCGGCGTAGTCGGTGAACACCCAGTGCGCGGCGTTGTTGAGCTGCCGCCGGCGGGTGCATCCCTGCGGGTGGGCGAGCATGGCCGACCAGGAACGCTCCAACGCCTCCTTGTGGGGGAAACCATCGGTTCCCAGCAGGAGCAGCGGCCGGTCCACCCCGTACCGGGCGACCGGGAACAGCTTCCCTTCCTGGCCGGGCCCGTCCGGCGGGTAGTCCAGATAGCCTTCCAGGTTGATCGCCGCGGCGATACGGCGGTCCTCGTACATCGTCTCGGCCGCCGTGGTGCCGCCGGCCGAGTGACCGTAGATGCCCACTCGCCGCAGATCCAGCGCCCGACCGAGGTGCTCCGGCAATGCGCGTCCCTCCGCGTCCGGATTCCGCCCGGCTGCCAGGACTGCCAACTGGTCCAGCACAAACCGGGTGTCCGCGATCCGGGTGTCGATCGCGGTACGGAAGAGCTCCGGATCCGCCCGGGGGTCGCTCCTGAAAACGGTCTCGCGGAGAACCTCGTCCCTGTATGCCGTCGTGCCGGGAAACTCCACCTCGCCGGCGTCCCCCGGGTGATCGATGGTCACCACCACGTAGCCCTGGCCGGCGAGCTCTTCGGCGAGCCCGGTGCCCATGGTGCGCGGGTCGCCGCCGCCCGGGCTGTACAGCAGCACCGGTCGCCGCACGGCCTGCGCGGGCGCGCCCATGTGCGAATGGGCCCTGGTGGCTGCCCAGTTCACACCCGACGTCGGCAAGTGGTGCACGGGGACATCGATCTGCTTGAACAACTCCGCGGCGGCCTCGGTCATTTGTGGTGCGACCGGGTAGCCGCGGACGGTGCGGGTCGGATAGAAGACCGTGACCATCACTTCCCGAACGGGGATCGTGGGCTTCCACGGGTCGCGCCTGGAGCGATCCACCAGATAGAGGGTGGTGACCCCGATCCGGTGCGGGCCGGTCGGCCCCGGCAACCGCAGGGTGACGTCGTCCGCGGCCTGTGCCTGCGCGACCTGCCCGCCGCCCGCGACCAGCAACGCGGCGGCCAGTACGGCTGACTTGGTGACGGTCCGCCGGTCCACTCCGGCGACACCCTCACCGCTGGGAGCGACATCAAGTCCTCGCTCGAGCCCCCCGGTTCGGCCTACCCGCTCACCCTCGCCGAACGTCCTACGAATCATGACTCCCCTTATTCCGCTGTGACTTCAGTCCTTGCGCCTTTCGGCGGCCCCCTGAATGAATGACGGGGCGTGACTGAAATGCTGGCGCCCAGCGGGGAGTGCAGGCGAGGGTTTAGGCACTGCCCTAAACGATGGCGCAGTGCCACCAGGGGGAGTAGTGATCCGGATCCATTTCACGGCCGGCGACTTCGCGCGGGTCCGGTTCGCGTCCCGGCCGGCCCCGTTGCTGGAGCTGAACGTGGCTCTCATGAGGATGTGCCGCCCCGACGACGAGTTGCTCCTCGGTCGCTGGAGACGCCGGTTGCTGCATTCCTTGCCGGCCGCCGTCGAGCCGCTGGGGGACCTGGTTCCGGCGGGCGAAGCCCCGAAATTCATCGACGTGTTCAGCGACACTCTGAAGGAGGGACTGGACACCGTCCGTGCCTCACGCCCGGAACTGGTCCGCTCCGAAATCGAGCGTGTGTACGCCAAGCACCCCTCCCCGGCTCCACTGTGGATCCGCGATCTGCACCGGGGCGATGCCGATGCCTGGCAGCTCCTGCGCCGGGCACAGCATGCGGCCTTCGAGACAGTACTGCGCCCCGTGTGGCCCTTGGTGCAGGACCTGCACCAGACGGAGTTCACCCGCCATGCCCTGGCCGTGGCTGAGTACGGCATCGGCGCCGCACTCGCCGACCTTGTCCCTGGCACGCGGCTGCACGAGGGCGTCTGGGAGTTCGAAGGCCCCGAGGAACGGGACATCAAGCTGAACGGTCGCGGCGTGGTGCTCCAGCCCACCTTCCACTGGACCGGCCATCCCCTCATCGCCGACCTGCCCGACCGCCCCCTGTTCCTTACCTACCCGGCCGGCACGGGCCTGCCGCTCGCTCCGACCGGGGCGGGCGGCACAGACGCGCTGGCCGCGGTCCTCGGGCGAACCCGCGTCGACATACTGCTGCTGCTCGCGGACGAGCACACCACCAGCGAGCTCGCGCGACGGCTGCGCGTCAGCAACGCCACCGCCTCCACCCACACCGCCGCGCTGCGCGGCGCGGGCCTGATCACCACGGTCCGCGCTGGACGGGCGGTCCTGCACCGGCGCACTGCTCTGGGGAGCCTGCTGGTTCAGCGACGCAGTGGAAGGCGGAGCGTGAACGGCTGACTTCCGGCGGGCCTTGGGCAGCGAGCCGGCGCCCCGGGGGCCGGTCAGAGCGTGGTGATGAGCCCGCCGTCGATGACGAAGTCGGCACCGGTGACATTCCCCGTGCGGCTGCTCGCCAGCAGCACGACGAGGTCGGCGACCTCCTCGGGCCGGGTGAAGCGCCCGGTCACCGACTGGGCGGCCGCGCCTCGGGCGATCTCCTCCGGCCGACTGCCGGCGGCCTTCGCCACGGTGGCGGCGACACCGTCGTCGCCGAGCCAGAGCGCAGTGGCGACCGGCCCCGGACTGACAGTGTTGACCCGCACGCCCTGAGGGCCGACCTCCTTGGAGAGTGACTTGCAGAAGTTGGTCAGCGCAGCTTTGGCCGCGCTGTAGTCGATGACGGCCGGATCCGGCAGGAATGCGTTGACGGAGCTGACCGTCACGATCGAGCCCGCCCCGCGCTCGACCAGATGCGGCAGCGCCGCCCTGGTGGTGCGGACCGCCGCCAGGAAGTTGACCGTCAGCGCCCAGGTCCAGTCCTCGTCGGTGACGGAGCCGAAGCCGCCCAGGCGGGGCCGGACCGCGCCGACGTTGTTCACCAGGACGTCCAGGCCGCCGAACCGGGAGACGGCCTCCTCGACCAGGCGGGCGGGACCATCCGCGGTGCTGAGGTCCACCGCCACCGGTTGCACCTCGGCGTGCTCGGCGAGTTCCGCCACAGCGTCCGTGGTGCTGCGGGCGGCAGCGACCACCCTCGCCCCCTCGGCGGCCAGCGCCTGGGTCACGGCGAGGCCGATCCCCCTGCTCGCCCCCGTCACGACGGCCACCTTGCCCGACAGGTGAAGGTCCATCGGGGACTCCTTCGGAAGCGGGAGTGCGCAATCCCCACTGGCACGATCGCAGCAAAGGCAGGGCGCCGCATCTTAGGATCGGCGCATGTCCAAGCACGCTGACTCACCGCTGTCACTCTGGTCCCAGGACTCTGTGCTGTCGATCGGCTCGCAGGGCTCGGTGCTCTCCATCGGGTCGGTCGGATCCGTTCTGTCCGTCGGCTCGGTCGGCTCCGTCCTGTCGGTCGGCTCGATCGGCTCTGCCCTCTCGCTGATCTCGGCCGGCTCCTGGCTGAGCACCGGCTCGGTGCTGTCCGCCCAGTCGCGGTGGTCCGTACTGTCCTGGCGGTCCAGCCGGGGCTTCCTGGCCGCCGGGGTGGTCGCGGCGGTCGCCTGTGCGGCGCTGGCAGGCGGGCACCGGCGCCCGGCTGCCTAGGTCCGGGCTGATCCGACAGGGTTCCGCCCGGACCTCAAGCCGCTGACGGCTGACCTACGGGAGGTCGAGTCAGGAGAGGCATCGAAGGCGGGCGGTCACCGCCTTGACCGGGACGGGGACGGAGACGGGGCCAGCTTGGGGCCGGGCTTCGGGCCGTAGGCGGTCAGGAAGCGGTCGCGGAAGGTGTCCATCCGCCAGACCGGAGCATTCGGGCCGGGCTTCAGGCCCTCCTGCCAGCCCCAGCCGGAGATCCGGTTCAGCACGGCCGGGTCATGGGCGACGATCGCGATCGGTACGTCCCGGCTGGCGTTGTCGCCGGTGACGATCGGGGCGGGCTGGTGGTCGCCGAGGAAGACGAGCACGGTGTTGTCATTGCCGTACTTCGCCACGTAGGAGATGAGGCTGGTCACCGAGTATTCGATGGAACGCCGGTACTCGGTGCGGACTTGGTTGGGGTCCTTCCACACCTCCTTGGGGTCCTTGCCCTCCTTGCTGATGGCGTCGTAGACCGAGCCGTCACCGACCTTGTCCCAGCCGATCATCTTGGGGAGGGGTGCCCAGGGATTGTGGCTGGAGACGAGGATGATCTCGCTCATCAACGGCTTGGGGCCCGGCTTGCCGTGCTCCAGGCGTTCGAAGGTCAACAGGCTGTACTGGTCGGGTACGGGCGCCCAGCTGAACCTCGGGCCCTTGTAGCCGAGCTGCCGGGAGTCGTAGATGTTGTCCAGGCCGTAGAACTGCCCCTCCGGCCAGGCCCGGGTGACGCCCGGCATGATGCCGACCGTTCGCCAGGCGTTGGCACGCTTGAAGGCGCCGGTGAGGGTCAGACGGTCGCTCGAGGTGGCGGTGCGGTAGCGCTGCTGGTTCTTGATCCACAGGCCTGACATGAAGGTGGAGTGGGCCAGCCAGCTGCCGCCGCCGAAAGTCGGTGAGGTGAGGAAGGCGCTCCGGGAGGAGAACCCGGCCGCGCGCAGTCGGCTGGTCTCGTCCGCGAGCACCGCGCCGACCTGCGGCGCCATCCTCGGGTCCTGGACCGCACTGCGGCCGTAGCTCTCAATGAAGGCGAAGATGACGTCCTTGCCGCGCAGCCCGGTGAGCAACTGGTCGGGCGGGGTGTCACGGAAGGCGTCGGTGGCGATCTCCTTCGGGAAAGACTCCTTGTCCTGCAGGCTCGCACGGACCTGGTGCGCACGGTCCTGGACGAACTGGGCCGTGTTCCTGGAGGCGACCGGTGCGCCGGAGATCTGCACGCCGAGCGCCGCGAAGGTGATCCAGACGGTCCCGAGCACCAGGGTGGTACGGGTCGTTATGGTGCGGTGCCGGACTATGAGGTGGCTCAGTCGGACGACCGCCAGCGTCATGAGGACGAGCAGGGCGACGACGAGGGCCACGACCCCGATCACGGCACCGATCGCGCCGGCCTGGCCGACCGAGTCCCTGAGGAACGCCTCGGCGTCGTCGAACAGAATCCAGTCGAGGACCAGGTCGAACGGCCGGTCGAGAACCGAGTAGAAGCCAATGTCCAGGAAGTTCAGGATGGTCAGCAGGCCGAGGCCCACCCCGCCGAGCACCGCCGCCAACCGCCTCGGCTTCGGCGGCAGGACGAGCAGCACGGCGGCGCCGAGTATCCCCTCCACGGGGATGCGCGCGAAGGCGCCGGGCTTGAAGTGGGTGAGCTGGTTCGGCAGGAGGAGGGCGAAGAGCACGAGTACTGCAGCCAGAGCAGTGGTCAGCCGCGCCGCGGCCAACGCCGCGGCCGGGTGCTTGTCCCGCCAGCCGCCGCCTGGGGCTCTCTCGTCCGGGCCCTCACTGTCGGCGTCACCTGCGGTGGCTTCCTCGTGGACGGCCGTGCCGTCACTTGCGGCGGCGTCCTGATCCGCGGCGGTGTCACCCGGTATGCGATCCGGGGAGCCGTCCGAAGTCAGACAGTCCTCCGTGGGTGCCTTGTCCTTGTCCGGCAGCTGACGCGAGCGCGTGAAAAGCACAACCCGAAGGTCCTTCCGTGCGAAGCCCGTTGGTGACACGGCGGACCAGGCTCGGGAGGCCGGGGCCGCCCTCATCTGTACGGCCTGCCGGCGGCTTCCGTTCAATCACCTGGGTCGCCCGCGCGGGAAGCGTACGCCCGTGCGGGTTACCTGGTTGGTGCGGGGTCGGACCGGTGGGCGGGGCACTCGCTTCGGCGGTGCGAGGGCTCACCGTCAAAGATCGGTGGCCCGTTCATGGCGGGGTTCGTACATGCCGATCTCTCCGCCGCCCGGCAGCCGGATTCTGGTCAGCAGTCCCCAGCCCGCATCGGTGATCGGCTGCGTGAACTCCACCCCTCGCGCGGTCAACTCCTCAAGGGTTGCCTCTACGTTGTCGCACATCAGGTAGAACTCGTGCGACTCCGGGCCGTCCGTGGGGTGCATGGCGATCTCGGCCGGCGGGAGTTTGAAGATGAGCCAGCCTCCACCCGCGTCCACGTGCGGGTACCTCAGCACGTCCCGGAAGAAGGCTCGGTCGGCTTCCGCGTCGCGGCTGTAGATGATGACGTGGCCACCATTGATCATGCGGCGAGCATAGGTGCTGCCCACCCGGGCACCGCGTCACTAGGGAGACACGGCGGTGCCGAGGGAGTCGGCGCCCATCGGCTTCGGGGCGCCCGTCTGGTAGAAGACGTCGACCTCAGCGATCGTGAATCCCGCGTTCTTCACCATGTCGACGATCGGCCGGGTGAGGTGGCACCCGCCGAAGATGCGTTTCTCCATCGGTTCGAGGCGTCGTTGCCAGCGGCGTACGTTTTCGTCCTCTTCCGGGGCCAGGCCGTGCTCGATGAAATGCAGGGTCCCGCCGGGCTTGAGGACGCGCCTTACCTCGCGCAGGGCGGTATCGACGTCGGGGATGGTGCAGAGCGTCCAGGTGGACAGGGCGGCGTCGAAACTGTCGTCCGCGAACGGCAGCGCCTGGCCGTCCAGACCGGCGCGCTCCACGGGGATGCTGGTCGCCCTGATGCGTTCTGCGGCCAGGTTCCATCCGACATCGGACGGTTCGACCGCGGCGACGCGGGTGACGGCGGCCGGATAGAAGGGAACGTTGTGTCCCGTGCCGAAGCCGATCTCGACGACGTCGCCCTTCAGGCCCGCGCAGACTCGGCTTCGTAGCGGTTGGGCTGTCTTGACGCCGCAGGCGACATTGATGATCCGCGGCAACATTCGCTCGGCATAGAACCCCATCGCGGCCTCCGTGTCTCCTCTGCAGCATGACACCGGCGCGGCCCGGCCGCACGGTCCCCGCCGGTGGCGCCCGGTCCTCACGCCGCCAGGGGCCGGTCCTTCGCGGTGACGGGAGCCGGGAGCACGGTGGACCCGGTCAGATAGCGGTCCGTCGACGACGCGGCGGCCCGTCCCTCCGCGATGGCCCACACCACAAGGGACTGTCCGCGTCCCGCGTCGCCCGCGACGAACACCCCGTCCGTCCTGCTGCGGCCTGCCTGCCCGGCCTGCTCGACCGGTTCGGCCGCGAAGGCCTCGTCCCGCGCGAAGTTTCCCCGGTCGTCCAGCCTGAGCCCGAGCTGCTTCATCAGACCGGTGCCCCGTTCGGGACCGGAGAACCCGAGGGCGAGCAGGACCAGCTCCGCCGGTATCACCCGCTCGGTGTCCGGCCGCGGCTTTCTGGCCTGGGGTTCCACTTCCGTCAGGTGCAGCGCGCGCACATGTCCGGCCGGGCCACCTTCGAAGCGGAGGGTGGCGGACGAGAAGACCCTCGGATCCGTGCCCTCCCGCCCACGGGCCTCTTCATGGGCATGGGAGATCCGGTAGACCTTCGGATAAATGGGCCAGGGTTCGGTGTCCGGCCGGGCGTCGCCCGGCTCCGGGTTGATGTCCAGCTGCACCACGGAGACCGCGCCCTGGCGCAGGGCGGTGCCCAGACAGTCCGAGCCGGTGTCCCCGCCACCGACGATCACCACGTGCTTGCCCTCGGCGGTGACGGGGGACGAGTCGTAGTCGCCCTCCCTGACCCGGTTGGCGAGGGTCAGGTAGTCCATGGCCTGATGGATGCCGTACAGCTCGCGGCCGGGGACGGGGAGCTCCCGCTGCTCCATTGCTCCGACGGCGACGACGATCGCGTCGTGCCGCCTTCTGAGCTCGGTGGCGTCGAGATCGCCGCCGACGTCCACACCCGTGCGGAACTTGGTGCCTTCCGCCCGCATCTGCTCGATGCGGCGGTCCAGCTGCCGCTTCTCCATCTTGAACGCGGGGATGCCGTACCGCAGCAGCCCGCCGATGCGGTCCGCACGCTCGTACACCGCGACCGTGTGGCCCGCCCGGGTCAGCTGCTGGGCCGCCGCCAGTCCCGCGGGTCCGGAGCCGACGACAGCGACGGTCTTCCCGCTGAGCCGCTCCGGCGGCTGCGGTGGCGCGTACCCGCGCTCCCAGATCTGGTCGGCGATGGCCTGCTCGACGTTCTTGATCGTCACTGCATCGGCGTTGATCGTCAGTACGCAGGCGTCCTCGCACGGCGCCGGGCACAGCCGCCCGGTGAACTCGGGGAAGTTGTTCGTCGCGTGCAGCCGCTCGGCCGCGGCCTGCCAGTCGCCCCGCGCCGCGTACGCGTTCCACTCGGGTATGAGATTCCCCAGCGGGCAGCCGTGGTGGCAGAACGGAATGCCGCAGTCCATGCAGCGCCCCGCCTGTTCGGAGACGAGAGGAAGCAGCGCCTGCCCCGAGTAGACCTCGTTCCAGTCGCTCAGCCGTTCCTCGACGGGGCGCGCCGGAACGGGCCGACGGGGGATCTTGAGGAAGCCGAAGGGGTCGGTCATGCGCCGCGCCTCCATCGCTCATTCGCGGTGCAATACGGCGTTCTGGCCAGCCTACGCCTGCTTTGTTCCGCTTTCATCGGCCGATGGGCCCGGGCCCGGCAGTCTGCGTTGCCCGGCGCGGCCGAACATCAGGCGAGCCAGCTGTAAGGCAGGCGGAGGATCGCAGCGACACGTGCGGCAACGACAGGGGCGTGTGGCGGAACGCCTCCGTCGGCAAGGCCGCGGCTCAGGTGGAGATGGAGGGACTGAAGCGTGGCGAAGGTGTTGCAGGCCCACGGTGGTACGGGGCCCGGGCCTCCACCGTCGAGGGCGTCCGCGACCACGCTCAGCCAGTCGGTGGCCTGCTCGGCCGTGAGGTCCGCAGTGAGCAGGATGAGGCTGAGTGCGCGGGCAAGGCGCGCGTCCTCCAGGTGCGCATAGCGGTAGTCCGCGTGCGCGGCTGTCATCCGGTGCGCGCACAGTTCCAGCAGTTCGGTGCGGCGGGCAGGCAGGGCCTGGGCGAACGCCGCAGCCGCGTCGGCGCCGTGGGCGACAGCGTGCAGCCAACCGAGGGAGTCGTCCCAGCCGCGGGTGTCGCGCTCGGACGGGTACCAGGCAGAGAAGCCGGCGTACCAGCGCTCCGCGGCCGCCTCCGCCACGGTGCCGGGTACGGCGTGTCCGCGCGTCAGAACGCACCGGAGAACGAGCGGAGCGAAGGTTCGGGCCTGAATTTCAGGATGGGTGAAACGGTCCGCGGCAGTGTCACCGAGGTCTGCCAAGACCTCATCGAGGTGCCCTTCCCGAATCCAGCGCGCGGCGGCGGTGTAGGCGTGCTCGTCACGGACCTCGGGGTCGGGAGACACCAGCATTGCCGACAGTTCGTCGCGGATCCGGAAAGCCGATACGGCGTCGGGGAAGGGAAAGCCCTCGGCGGCGATCGATGGCCAGTGGACAAGATCCGTACTCACCGCAGCAGCTTTCCACGCGCCGCGGAGACCGGCAAGGAAAGCTGGAGACGAACTCTCGCAGTAGCCAGGCCAGTTGCCGGGCCGAAGTCAAGGCCGACCGGGCAGGCCTCCGCGATCACCGGTCGTGACTGCGGCTTCGGGTACGCCGGTCATTTGGGCTCTCGTTGAAGAGCTGTTCGAGGACGAGGGCCACACCGTCATCCTCGTTGGAGGCGGTGTGCCGCGGCACTGCGGAGAGGACCGTCGGGTGGGCGTTGGCCATGGCATAGCCCGTACCCGCCCACTGCAGGATGGTCAGATCGTTCGGCATGTCACCGAAGGCGACGACTTCCGAGGAGTCGATTCCGCGCGCCGCGCACAGGGCGGAGAGAGTGCCCGCCTTGCTGACGCCCGGCGCGCTGATCTCCAGCAGACCCTGGCCGCCCGAGTGGGTGAACTGCGCCACGCCGCCGGCCGAGGCTTCCGCGAGGGCCAGCAGATAGTCCGCGTCGAGCTGCGCCGACCAGGCAAGCAGCTTGGTGATGGGGACATCGGTCAGCCACAGGTCCAGCAGGGACGCCACCGCCACCTCGGTGTCGGCGCCTCCGGGAAAGCGCAGCCCGAACCCCGGCTCGTACAGGACCTGGTGGCCGGTCTCCACAGCGAAGCCGAGGCCCGGGGTCGCATCCGACAGCGCGGTGGCCACCTGGCGGGCGGCGGGTACCGGCAGGGAGCGTGTCTCGATGACGGTCCGCGATGCGATGTCGTAGACAAGGGCACCGTTGCTGCACACCGCGGTCCCGACAATGTCGGTTGCGGCGGCGAGCATGTCGACGAACCGGGGTGGGCGGGCGGTGACGAGGACGACTTCAGCGCCGGCGTCGACTGCGCCGTGCAGGGCACGCAAGGTGCGTTCCGAGAGTATGCCGCCGCGGCGCAAGAGCGTGCCGTCGAGATCGGTGGCGATCAGTCGAGGATGGTTCATCGCCCGATGCTACCGATGCTGTGGGCGTCCCTGTCCACATACTTTGCGGCTGCCGCCGGCAACGGCCGCCCGGCCTCCGGCGACGACTTACCCGCGGAAACACCTTTCCCTGCGGAACCGGCTGCTCCACTATGGGCACTTGTTTTCTGCTGGTAAAACCGGCGTGTTTCTGTCTGGACAGACGGGACGGTCGCGCCGTAGTGAGGAGTCAAAAGGGTGCCAGAGCTCCACCAGGCCGGTCCGGAGTCCGCGGACGAGACAACGGTCTACACCGCCCTGTCGGACGCGGAGCTCACCGAACGCATCCGCGCCGGTGCCCCGCGCGCCTATCCCGCCGTCCAGGAGCTCAAGCGACGCCATCTGCCCGCTGTCCTCACCTACGCCCGGCTCTGCGGACGCAATCAGGTCGCCGGGAACCAGCTGGCCGTCCAGACCTTCGATCTCGCTGCCCAGGAGGCGTGCCGGGGCATCGAGCCCCGGGGGAACTGGCGTCACCATTTGCTGATGCTTGTTCAGCGGGTGGGCCTCACCTGGGCCGACAGCAGCCGTATGGACCGGCTCGAACGCGATTTCGCCGCTTGGATCGACGACACCGCCGATGTCAGCGCGCCGGGGCTGCCGGAGCCCCGGCGTCTTCGGTTCGAGCAGTGGTCCGCCATGCTCACCGGCTTCTACCAGCTGCCGGAGCTGACGCGGGGCGTCCTCTGGTACGCGCTGGTTGAGGAGGAGCCGGACGCCACGGTCGCCGGCTTCCTCGGCGTCGAACCGAACTTCGTTCCCGAGCTGCGGGAAAAGGCGCAGCACGCCATGCGACAGGCCTATGTCCGGGCGTATCTGGAGCGTTGCGGGGACAGGAAGTGTCTGGGATTCCGCCGCCTCATCGAGGTGTCGGCGCGGCCGGGGGACGGGCGCCGCAGCGAGGATCTGACGCTCCATCTGGCGGAATGCCCCAGCTGCACCCGGCTGGTCGCGGAGCTGAAGCGGATGGCGGACAACCCGCGGGCCGTGTTTGCCGAGGGCCTGCTCGGGTGGGGCGGCGCGGCCTACGTGGCCCGCGGCCCCGTGCGTGGCCTTCTCGACGCCGTACCGGCCCGGCCCGACCGGTCGAAGCCGACGGCGGGCATGCCGGCGTTCACTGCATCCGCGAAGTCGCCGCAGAGCGACGGGATTGCGCGAAGGAGCACAAGGCGGCTTGCCATGCCCGTCGTCCTCGTCGCTGTGGCGGTCGCGCTCGCGGGCGTCGTCGTCGCCTGCACTCTGCTGGCGGCCGCCTCCGAGGACTCCGGCCCGACCCGTGACCGGGCGGAGGAGCCCCCGCTCCGGGCAGCCTGGCCCACCTTGGCCGCGCCCACTCCTGCGCCTGCCCCGTCGGCGAGCCCCACGCGGGAGCCGTCCAAGAAGCCCTCGCCTTCGCCGAGCGCCACCACTTCGGCCCCCGCGCCCAAACCGCCCGCTCCCTCGAAGAGCGTTCCGCCCCGGCCGGCGCCGATCGTCCCGGGGGGCGGCTTCACTCAGGTCGTCAACGCGGATTCCGGACTGTGCCTGGACATCGTGGACGGCGTGATGGCGAACCGTACCGACGTCTTCACCACCCGCTGCAGCGGTGCCCGTACCCAGCAGTGGAGTCTGGACTCCATCGGCCTCCTGCGCAGCAACGCGGATCCCGACTACTGCCTGGACTCGCGCGGTGACACCGACCGCGGCGTCGGCATCTGGTCCTGCGCCTCGGTCAACGGCCAGAACGGCGTCAATCTGCTCTTCGTCGTCGATGGATCAGGAACCATACGCCCACAGATCGCGCCGGACTTCGCCCTTGAACCCCTGGGAAGTTCGCAGGGCAGTCCGCTCGACTTCGACCCCGCCGACGGAGACAGCGACCAGCGCTGGACCGCCGGGGTCTAGCCGAAGGACTGGCGGCTACGGAGGCATCCCAGGCTGCAAGGGCACCGGCCGGTCCGGCAGTTCCGGGTCCAGGAGGCACGCCTTCCCGTCAGCACAGCACCTTGAGTGCCCCCGGCTGCACCCTTGCCGTTACCGGCAGCGTCGCCTCGATCTCGCCGTCCGCGCCGTAGGGGATGTCGCGATCGGCCTCGATGTGAATCTCCTTGCCCCGCAGGATCTCCACCTCAGGGCGCTGCACGTGCGCCCCTGTTTTGAGCTCATTCATGATCGTGAAAAACAGCCGCTTTGGTGCATGCCGGATCACGACCACGTCCAGCAGCCCGTCGTCGAGCCGTGCGTCGGGGGCGATCTGGCGGCCGAACCCGTAGAAGCGGGAGTTGGCGGCCACGACCGTGTAACCGCGCCGTTCGTGCAGCACGCCGTCCACGGTGATGCGGTAGGAGACAGGTCGCCAGGTCAGCACGGCGCGCATGCCGCCCGCGTAGTACGAGGCGGCTCCCTTCAGCAGCCGGGCGGTGTTGGCGTACTGGTTGGCCACCGCGTCGACTCCCGCGTACACACTGCCCAGCACGCATGTTCCGGGGTGCACCGCTGATTCGACCTGGATGGTGTCGATCGCCCGCGGCGAGGCGTTGAGCAGCAGTTCGGCCAGGGCGGGTGCGTCGGACGGAAGTCCGAGCGCGCGGGCAAAGTCATTGCCCCGGCCGGCCGGGACGATGCTGAACACAGTGTCGGTGCCACTCAGCGACCCGCCGACACAGCCGGCAATCCCGTCGCCGCCCACAGCGAGCACCACGTGCCCACGCTCGCCGGCCTGCTGTGCCAACTCCCGTGCGTGCTCCAGGCTGCGGCTGTACTGGGTGTCGAGCTGCGCCCCGGCCTCCCGCACAAGGCGGGCCAGCGGGAGCAGGGCCGCCGTACCGCTGGAACCGCCTGCGGTGGGGTTGACGATGGCGGTGAAATGTCGCATGAATGCGCCTCCGGTCGGCACGGGGCAAGTCAGCGGACGGGGATGAGGACGCCGGGGTTGAGGACTCCGGCCGGGTCGATCTCGTTCTTGACGGCCTGCAGGATGTTGACTCCGACAGGGCCGATCTCCCGCGTGTACCAGTCGCGGTGGTCGGTACCGACTCCGTGATGGTGGCTGATGGTGCCGCCGGCGAGAAGGATCGCGTCGTTGGCGGCCCGCTTCACGGGGGCCCAGTGGGCGATCGGATCGTCCCCCTGCGCCGAGACCACGGTGAAGTACAGGGACGCGCCGTTCTCGTACACATGGGAGATGTGGCACATGACCAGGGGCGGGGTGCCTGCGTCGGTCAGCGTTGTGGTGAGCGCCTGGCGCACCGCGTCGTACAGAGCCGGCAGGCCGGACCAGAACGTCGCCGTCTCCAGGGTCTCGGCGAAGGCGCCGGCGTCCAGCAGTGCGTCGCGCAGATACGGGGCGTTGTAGCGGCCGTGGGCCCACCGGTCGCCCGGTTCCTCACCGAGGAGTTCACCGCCGCAGGCGAGCAGTACCTTCCGGGCCCGGGCACGCGTGTCCGCAGTGTCCTCAGCGGTGCCCTCGTAGCCGGCGATTGCCATGCAGCCGGCCGCCTGCGGGGCGTCGGATCCGCCGATGGCGTCCGGCTGCGCGAGGCCGATGAAGGTCTCCGTTTCGTCCGACAGCCGTAGCACGGTCGGCAGCGGGCCGTCCTGGGCGAGCTTGCGCAGTGCCAGCGCGCCCGCCTCGAAGGACGAGAAGCGCCAGCCCTCGTAAATCCTGGTCTGCGGCACGGGCCGGATCCGTACGGTCACCGATGTGATGACACCCAGTGCACCCTCGGAGCCGAGGATCAGCTGGCGCAGATCCGGTCCTGCCGCCGATCGGGGCGCGCGCCCCAGTTCCAGGGTGCCCTCGGGGGTGGCCACGGTGAGGCCGAGCACCATGTCGTCGAACCGGCCGTATCCGGCCGAGGCCTGTCCGCTGGACCGCGCCGCGGCGAACCCGCCGATCGAGGCCCACTCGTACGACTGCGGGAAGTGGCCCAGAGTGAAGCCCTGCTCGTTGAGGAGCGCCTCGCACTCGGGTGCGCGCAGCCCGGGCTGCAGAACAGCGGTGCGGGAGACCTCGTCGAGCGCGAGCAGACTGTCCAGTCGGCGCAGGTCCAGCGCGATGAAGCAGCGCTGCGCCTCGGGGGCCAGTCCGCCGACGACGGAGGTCCCGCCTCCGAACGGCACGGCGGACACGCCGTGTTCGGCACAGACTCGCAGCAGGGCGAGTACCTCGTCGTGGCTGCCCGGCAGTGCGACGGCCGCCGGAATGTCGTCGACCTCGCCGGCCCGGATGCGCAGCAGGTCGGGGGTGGACTTGCCCCGGGTGTGCCGGATGCGTGTCTCCGCATCGGTGCGCAGATGCGTGGCGTCCCCCAGACAGTCGACGAGCGCCTGACGGGTCTTGTCGGTGAGGGGGGATTCGGGGGCGGGGATGCTGCCGATGTGCGTGGGTCCGCTCTGCCTGGGCGTGACGCCGAGCAGGTCGCGCAGCAGGCCGACCACCGTGTCGGGCAGCGGGGCCGCCTTGGCTGGGTCTCCCCAGCCGCTCCACAACATGTCCACTTGGATCCTCACCCTCGGTTTTGCGGGTCGCCGTGCCGTACGGCCTGCACTGCGATTACACTGTGACAGATGACGCCCATTCGTCACAACCGTTCGGACGGAGATGCCGTTCTCGACGCGGCACGCGACTGTGTCCTGGCTGTCGGCGTACGCCGCACCACCCTGACCGACGTGGCCCGGCGCGCCGGAGTGTCCCGTATGACGCTCTACCGCCGCTGGCCGGACGTACGGACCCTGGTCGGCGACGTGATGACCCGGGAGTGGATCGCACTCGCCGTGGGCACGATGACCGGCCCGGAGCCAGACGTCCCCACCCGGACCCGGCTCATCGACGGAATGGTTGCCGGAGTCGCCGCCTTTCGCGCCCATCCGCTCTTCCGCAAGATCATCGACGTGGACCCCGAGCTGCTGCTGCCCTACGTGCTCGACCACCGGGGCACCAGCCAGGACGCACTGCTGGGGCTCATCACCGGTGCCCTGCGGGAGGGCCACACCGACGGGTCCGTCCGCCGCATGAACCCCGACCTTCAGGCCCGTTCGCTGCTGCTCGTCGCCCAGTCCTTCACGCTCTCGCTGCGCACGATGACCGACGAAACCGACCCTGAACTCACCGAAGCGGCCTTCCTCGAAGAGCTGCGGACCCTCCTGGAGAGGACCCTTACGCCATGAGCCGCTCGAGTGGCCGTGCTTCTGCCCCCTCCTCGCTCAGCGCGGCACGCCGACGCCGCGAACTCGCCGAACTCGCCGACGGCGCCCACGTCGACGTCCTTGTCGTCGGCCTCGGCGCGACGGGCGCCGGAGCCGCACTCGACGCCGCCTCACGCGGGCTGACCGTCGCCGCCATCGACGCCCATGACCTGGCCTTCGGGACCTCACGGTGGAGCTCGAAGCTCATCCACGGCGGACTGCGCTACCTCGCCACAGGCCAGCTCGACGTTGCCCACGAAAGCGCCGTGGAACGCGGCGTCCTGATGGAACGCACCGCCCCCCACCTGGTACGCGCCCAGCCCTTCGTCCTGCCGCTCACCCCCATGGTCTCCCGCGGCCAGGCGGCGCTTGCCTGGGCCGGTTTCAAGGCCGGCGACCTGCTGCGTGCCTCCGCCCACACCTCACGGGCCACGCTGCCCGCTCCCCGTACCCTCTCCGCGGTGGAGACGCGGCACATGGTCCCCGCGCTGCGGCCGACAGGCCTGCGCGGGGGACTGCTGTCCTGGGACGGCCAACTCGCCGACGACGCACGTCTGGTGACCGCGATAGCCCGCACAGCGGCCGCGCACGGCGCCCGCATCCTCACCCGCACCCGCGCGCTCTCGCTCACCGGCTCCGGCGCCAGGGCCCGCGACGAACTCACCGGAGAGGAACTTCAGATCCGTGCCCGCACGGTCATCAACGCCACCGGGGTCTGGGCAGGCAGCCTCGTCGACGACGTACGGCTGCGTCCCTCCCGCGGCACGCATCTGGTCCTTCGCTCCGAGGAGATCGGCGGCCTCGCCGCCGGGATGCACATCCCGATCCCCGGGGAGTCCAACCGGTTCGTACTCGTCCTGCCGCAGGGCGACGGCCGGGTGTACGTGGGGCTGACCGACGAGCCGATCGAGGGCGCCGTCCCGGACGTACCGGAGGTGCCCGAGACGGACATCGGCTTTCTTCTCGACGTGCTGGGTTCTGCCCTCGACGTGTCCGTCAGCCGCGATTCGGTGGTGGGAGCATTCGCCGGGCTGCGTCCGCTCCTGGACACCACGACGTCGGGCACCGCGACGCCGGGCACCGGCCGCACCGCCGACATCTCCCGCAAGCACGCCGTTGTGACGTCAACCCAGGGTGTGGTCACGGTCGTCGGCGGCAAGCTCACCACCTACCGGCGGATGGCCCAGGACGCAGTGGATGCCGCCGTCACCGGGAGCGGTCTGACCGCCGACCGGTGCCGCACGACCTCGATCCCCCTTGTCGGCGCCGCCCGGCCCGGCACGCTCGCGACGCTTGCCGCGCCCCGACGCCTGGTCCGCCGCTATGGATCCGAAGCCCCGGCCGTCCACGCACTCGGCCTCGCCGACCCGTCTCTGGCTCTGCCCGTGGTTCCCGGACACCCCGTCACCGGAGCCGAACTGCTGTGGGCGGTGCGCCACGAGGGAGCCCTGGACGAGTCCGACATTCTCGACCGGCGCACCCGTATCGGCCTCGTCCCGCACGACCGCGAAGCGGCGTGCGAAGCCGCGCGCGACGCACTGGCCCGCTGAGCCCGGGCCGTCTCCGGCCGCGTTGTTGCGGCGGAACGGCTCGGACGATGGCCTCGGCAGGGGTGGGGCGAGCAGCCCCTGTCTGGTACGTCTTTTGTGCGTCCGGTTTCGTGCGTCGGACCGCCTGAAACCGTAGTGAAACCGCGGTGAAGGTGACCGCGCACAAGCTCTGCGGCATGACTTCGAACCAACGCCTCACCCCGACCCAACCGGCCATTGCGGCCACCGGGCTGCGCAAGTCGTACGGCGACAAGGTCGATGGAAACGCTCCGACAGGGCGAGAAACCGCGCCCCCGACCGCGTACGGCCGGGGTCGAGGTCAACCGCGCCGAGCGCGAGCAGTAGCGCACCACACACCGGAAAGTTCACCAGGGCCGACAGGCCGTCGCGGCGCGTCAGCAGCGCCCCGAGCCTGTCCTCCACCACGCCGTCGATTTCCTCGACCAGGTCGAGCCGGCCGTGCCACGCATGGGCGGTCATGGCCACAGCCTGGACCTCCAGGATCCAGGGTTCCAGCTCCATTCGACGACGGCGTGCAGGGTGCGGTGGCGCTGCGGTGCCTCCCGCGCCCCGCCCCGCAGCAGAGCGAACCGGTCCTCGAGCCTGCGGGCGATCTCGCCGACCGACATGACCCGCACCCGCGCCGCCGCCAGCTCCGCGGCGAGGGGTTCTCTGGTTGGTCGTCCGGCCAGAGCTCCGCCACCAGCAAGCGCTGCTGCACCCTGTGCGCAGCTCGCCCGCCAGGACGGCGAGCAGGCCGCGCAGCCGGGGCGCGGTGATCTCCTGGGCGCGGTAGGAGACCCGCGAGAGCAGCGTCAACTCGGTGGTCATCACAGAAGGTTTGCCTTGCGATAAAGTGCCCAGGCTCGCCAGGCCCGATGAATTGCGCAAAGGGATGCTCGATGGACCCCATGAAGGACCCTCGGATCAAGAGTTGGGCGAAAGCTACGCGTGCTGACCTCGATTACCTGGACTTCCTCTCCGCGCACGCAGGGCTGACCGAATGGATCGCCCTGTCTCGCGTGTTCCTGCCGCAGTTCGTCGAGGTGGAGGGGTGTGTGTTGTGGGATCGTTCGTACGATCCCGAAAATTTTCGTACGTGGCGCAGCGCATTGAACGGGGATGTCGCCTCGATCGAAGCCACCCTGAACCAATTCAGGCTGTGGCAGTACATCGCGATCGAGGAAGACGCCGAATCCGAGGCCAACGCTTTTGCGCTGGCCCAGGAGATCGCGACCTCGTGGCGACTGACTCTCGGGCGGGCATTTCCGCACCGGAGCTTTGATGTACAGGCGACCGATACGGTGGACGGCCCCGTCGTGTCCTTCACGAGTCTCCCGTAGGACTCGCCCCTTTCCTGCGCGCGTTGCCCTGCCTGATCGACCGGACAGGACCCAGCAGGGAACCGTCTGGTCCGGCCGGTGCGTGTTGCCCTACGGTGCCGAAGAGCGAGCCGTTGAGCGGCGAGACGTAGGAGGCCGAGGGTGGGTACGGGAGCGGCGCTTGCGGAACGGATAGCCGAGCGGCGGGCCGGGGATGGAGATCCGCGGACGCTGGTGGGGGAGTTGCGGCGGGCGCTGGTTCTTGTGCCGGTCGACGGCGGAGGGTTGTGGACGGCGGAGTTCGGCGGGGTGCGCTGGATCTGTGGGTTCACGGATGAGGACGCACTGGCCCGGTTTGCGCGGGCGCGGGACACCGGGGACCGGCGAACCACCGGCCGGGCGTGGGAGTTTGCCGAGCTGCGTGGGGCGCGGCTGCTGGACGAGATCATTCCGGCGATGGGTGTGCCGGCCGGGGTGGCCATCAATGTCGCCGATCCGGATGGGTCGATGCTGTTTCCGCCGACGGTGGGCATCGTGCCCAATGCGGTCGCCGTCGACGCGGCTGAGCGGCACGGGGGGCTGGGCTGATGGGCGGCGGCTCGGAGGACCTGAGGATCGATGCGGACAGCGTCCGGCAGATCACCCAGGGGCTGCGCGACGCGGTGGCCGAGCTGCGCGATGTCGGCAACGGCACCGGCTCGGTGATGGGCAAGGGGTTCTCGGAGCTTGCGATGACCGGCATGGAGGCCGGGCATCACGGCCTGTCAGTGGATTTCGAGGACTGTTGTGAGCGCTGGGAGTGGGGCGTTCGGGCGCTGATTCAGGACGCCAACACCATCGCGAAGGAGCTGGGTCTTGCGGCCGGGCTGGTGTGGGAGGAGGACCAGTACCTCCAGGGCACCTTCAAGATCGCCGCGAACTCGTTGGTCGGCAATCCGCATGCGAGCGAGAACGAGGTCGTCCAGCAGAGCTGGGAGCAGGTCCTGAAGCCGGATGCGCTGGACCCGGACTACAGCGCGGAGTCGTTCGAGCGGGCAGGAGACGAGGCCGCACAGACCTGGAAGGACACCGGGCGAGCCCTGCTGACCGAGGGCAACGGCGGTCGTCAGTCGGAGATTCTGAACCAGCTGTTGGGTGTGGACCAGCAGCAGTTCGACCAGGCGGTGGACGACACGTTCGGGCCGTCGCCCGAAGAGCGGGCGGCCGCCGCGCGGCAGCAACAGCAGCCGGGGGCCGGGGGGAACTGAGCGATGGGCATCGGCGATTTCATCAAGGACATCACCCCGGATTCCGTCGAGGACGCGGTCGAGGGGGCGACCGAGTGGGTCGGCGACCGGGTGGAGGATGCCGGAGACTGGACCGCCGACCGGCTGGAGGATGTGGGCTGGGAGTCCGGTGCGGACTGGGTGCGCGAGCAGTCCCGCTCGCTGGCGAACCGGATGGGCGCCGAGGTCGACGAGATGGATCTCGGGCAGACCGAGGACAAGACCAAGCTGATCTACGGCAGCGCCGACAAGCTGCGGGAGACGGCCCAGAACCTGCGGGACTTCCAGGGCGCCTTCACCAGCGTCGGCAAGGGGCTCAAGGGGCTGGACTCGGCCCATCTGAAGGGCCAGGGGGCGGATGCCTTCCGGGAGACGGTGGCGATCGAGCCGCCCAAGTGGTTCACGGCGGCCGATGCCTGCCGCAAGGCCTCCGGGGCGCTGGAGATCTTTGCCGACACGGTCGGCTGGGCGCAGGGCCAGGCGCAGCTCGCGATCGACAAGTGGAAGAAGGGTCAGGAGGCCGAGGCGAAGTATCGGGCCGGGGTCGACGCCTACAACAAGGCGGTGGACCACTACAACGGCCAGCCCGCCGAGTCCCGTGACCCGTCCTCGTTGCCCCCCAAACCCGGCACGACCAACCCCGGTATCGCGCTGCTGAGGGAGGCTCAGGACATCCTGGACGAGGCCCGCCGGCAGCGCAACGAGGAGGCCGCAACGGCCCGTAAGGCGGTGCAGGAGGCACGAGACGCCGCCCCGGCCAAGCCCTCGTACGGCCATCAGGCGATGGATGGTCTGGACGAGATCCAGATCATGCAGGACCACTTCGGCGCCGGAGCGATCAAGGGCACTGCCGGTCTGGTGTCGTTCGTACGCAGCATCAACCCCACCGACCCGTACAACATCACGCATCCGGCGGAGTATCTGCTGTCGCTGAACAGCACCGCGGCCGGGCTGGTCACGGTTGCCAACGACCCTTGGGGCGCGGGCAAGCAGATGGTCACCGACTTCATGAAGGATCCCGCCGAAGGCCTCGGCCGGCTCGTGCCCGATCTGGTGCTCACAGTTGCAACCGACGGGGCCGGAGCCGGAGTCAAGGCCGTCCGGGTGGCCGACGACCTCGCGGACGCCAACAAGGTCCGGCGGCGTGCCGATGACGTCCCGGGCGGAACCCATCTGCGCCCCGACGGGAACCGGATCACCACCGCCACCGACCCGGTCGACCTTGCCTCAGGGCGGATGTTCCTGCCCCAGACGGATGTGACGCTGCCCGGCGCGCTGCCGCTGGCCTTCACCCGCCGGGTGGAGTCCGGCTACTCCTGTGGCCGCTTCTTCGGCCCATCCTGGTCATCGACGGTGGACGAACGGCTCGCGATCGACGCAGCCGGCATCATCCATGTCACCGAGGACGGCCTGCTGCTGCCGTATCCGCACCCCGTGCCCGGGGTGCCCACCCGGCCGGACGCTGCGGCCGGCGGTCTGCTCGAGCGCACCGAAGGCGGCGACTACACACTCACCGACCCCGACACGGGTGTGGTCCGCCACTTCACCGCGCCGGACGGCGCCGAGCCGGGCGGCGACGGCGTGGGGTGGCTGGCGCAGATGTCCGACCGCAATGGCCACACGATCACCATCGACCGCGCCGCCGAGGGTGCCCCGCTGGCGCTGGTGCACTCGGCCGGCTACCGACTCAATCTCACTGTGGCCGACGGCCGCGTCACCACGCTGGCGCTGGCCGGCGCGGGCGAGGACGGCACGGACCGGCGCCTGATCCGCTACGCCTACACCGACGGCAACCTCACCACCGTCACCAAGGCCTCCGGCGGAACCCTCACCTTCGACTACGACGACCGGCAGCGGGTCACGGCTTGGATCGACTCCAATCAGCGCCGCTACGACTACGTCTACGACGACCAGGACCGGGTGATCTGCGAGGGCGGCGAGGCGGGCCACGTACAGGTCACCATCAGCTACGGCGATCCCGCCCCGGACACCGGCCACCGCACCACGGTGCTGACCACCCCCGCCGGCCACACCACTCGCTACCTCATCGACGAGCGCTGCCACGTGCGCGCCACCACCGACGCGCTGGGCCACACCACTGACTTCACTCACGACGCCCGCGGAAGGCTGCTGACCCGCACCGACCCGCTCGGGCACACCACCTGCTTCGCCTATGACGAGGACGGCCGGCCCACCAAGCTCACCCGCCCCGACGGCAGCGAGCTCAGCACGCGGTACAACGCGCTCGGCATGCCTGAGGAGTTCACCACCCCGGGCGGCGGGCGCTGGCGCCAGGAGTTCGACGAGCGAGGCAACCGCACCGCGGTCACCGACCCGGCCGGCCACACCACTCGCTACGCCTACGACTCCCGCGGCCATCTTTCCGAGGTCATCGACCCCCTCGGCGCCGTCACCACCGTGCGCTGCAACCCCGCCGGGCTGCCTCTGGAGTTCGCGGACCCGCTCGGCGGCATGACCCGCTACGAGCGCGACAGCTTCGGCCGCCCCACGGCGATCACCGGCCCCGATGACGCGACCACCCGCCTGCGCTGGACGGACGAGGGCGAACTCGCCTGCCGCACCGCCCCGGACGGGTCGGTGGAGACCTGGACGTATGACGGTGAGGGCAACTGCACCTCTCACACGGACCCGGCCGGCCGGACCACTTGCTTCGAGTACACACACTTCGACCTGCTGGCCGCCCGCACCACGCCGGACGGCCAACGCTACGAGTTCGCCCACGACGCCGAGCTGCGCCTGACAGGGGTCACCAACCCGCAAGGGATGAAGTGGAGTTACGCGTATGACCCGGTCGGCCGGTTGATCTCCGAGACCGATTTCGACCAGCGCACCATCTCTTACGAACTCGACCCGGCAGGCCGGCTCATCACCCGCAGCAACCCGCTCGGCGAGGCGATCCGCTACGAGAACGACGCGCTCGGCCAGGTGATCCGGAAGGACGCCGCCGGCCGGATCACCACCTATGCGTACGACCAGGACGGCCGCCTGGTGCAGGCGGCGGGGCCGGAAAGCGAGCTGGTCCACCAGTACGACCAGCGCGGCCTGGTCAGGACGGAGCTCGTGGACGGCCGCGTCACCTCGTACGCACACGACGCGTTGGGGCGCCGCACCCGTCGCATCACCCCGAGCGGCGCAAAGACCACATACACCTACGATGCGGCCGGCCGCTGCACCAGCCTCACCGCCGGTGCCCGACGCGTGGAGTTCAGCTATGACCCCGCGGGGCGCGAGCTCGCACGGCACGTGGGTCGGGCGCTCTCCATGACCTCCGCCTGGGATGCCGTCGGCCGCCTGACCGACCAGCACTTCACTGCGGGCACCCGGACCCTGAACCGCCGCAGCTACACCTACCGGGCCGACGGCAACCTGACCGCTGTCGAGGACGACCTGCGCGGCTCGCACCGCTTCGCCCTCGACGGGAGAGGCCGGGTCACCTCCGTGACGGCCCAGGGCTGGACCGAGTCCTACGCCTATGACGCGGCCGGCAACCAGACCGCAGCCGCCTGGCCCGAGGGCCACCCCGGCACCGACGCGCAGGGCGATCGAGCCTACGCCGGCACCCGCATCACCCGCGCCGGCGCCAACCGCTACGAGCACGACGCCGCAGGGCGTCTCGTCCAGCGCACCCGCACCAGGCTCTCCCGCAAGCCCGACATCTGGCGCTACAGCTACGACGCCGAGGGCAGGCTGACCGACGTCACCACCCCCGACGGCATCCGCTGGCGCTACCGCTACGACGCCCTGGGCCGCCGCACATCGAAGCAGCGCCTCGCCGCAGACGGCCGGACCGTCCTCGAACAGACGGACTTCACCTGGGACGGGGACGTCCTGGCCGAACAGACCACCACCAACCCGGCCCAGCTCCCGCACCCCGTCACCCTCACCTGGGATCACCAGGGCCTGCAGCCCATCGCCCAGACCGAACGCCTTACCGACGAAGCCACCCAGCGCGAGATCGACACCCGCTTCTTCGCCATCGCCACCGACCTGATCGGCACACCTACCGAACTCGTCGACGAGCAAGGCGGCATCGCCTGGCGTACCCGGCCCACGCTGTGGGGCACCACCACTTGGAACGCCGACGCCACCGCGTACACCCCGCTGCGCTTTCCGGGCCAGTACTACGACCCGGAGACCGGTCTCCACTACAACCATCACCGCTACTACGACCCCCAGACGGCCCGGTACACCACCCCCGACCCCCTGGGCCTCGCCCCCGCCCCCAACCCGGCGACCTACGTCCACAACCCCCACACCTGGAGCGATCCGCTCGGACTGTCGCCCTGCGCGCGAGGAGCCTGGGAGCAGCGGGCCGATTTCACCAACCAGAAGGTGATGAGTAAGAAGTACGACGCGCACGCAGCTGACTTCGGTGTGACGGGCAACAGGAACGGGCAGACGATGGCGCAGTTCCAACAGACGATGCGAGACCATATGGTCGCCCCGGACACGAAGATCTATCGCTTCGACTATCGAGGCCAGGGGACCGCTGTAGGGTTCATCGACCCGAATACGCAGAAGATGGTCATGCTCCATACCGATGGCAGTTTCTGGACCGCGTACAGGCTCGGGGACAATCAGTTCAGGGATATCGTCGACAATGGACACCTCTGGTAGAGGAGCCTCGAATCCGGTGAAGAAACGCGAACTCCTCGACCGGGTGCTGGCCACGCCGGACTCCTTCTCGGCGAGCTGGCTGGCCGAGGGAGGCAAACACCAGGCCCCGCTGCTCCCCGACCAGAAGGGGATCGGCCGCAGAACGGTCGAGCGCATGCTTCGGGGGACTCGGGAGGTCTCGGCCGGGCACATCCTCGTCACCGGGGTCGACGGGGTGACCGGCGAAGAGCCTGTCGGCCAGGTCCCTCCGCTCCAGGACGACGTGCTGGCCCAGGTGGCCCGGAGCGGGGCTGCGGTCCTGCTGGTCACGGCGGACTTCGGCGGCGCCCTGCTGGCCCGCCCGGAGTTCGGCCTTGTCGCGGGCACAGCCCCGTTCTTGAGGGCTGCGTTGCCTGAGGGGTTTCACCGTGCATGCGCGGAGTTCGACCGGTACGCACGCCGGGTGCGGCACGAGATGCCTTCCGCTGCGGCGATCGCCGAGAGGTTCCCGGCAGCGAGAGCGAGCTGGGAGCAGGCGAAGCAGGTGCCGGCTGACAGCCATGTGGGAGAGCAGCTCCGGTTGATGGAAGCGCTGGTGCACGGCGAGGTTTCCGGGCCGGATTTTGCACGGCAATGGCTCGGTGCCAGACGCAGTTCGCTGGAGCTCGGCGAGCGGACGCGAGGGCGGTTGACCAGGGCACTGGACGAGGTCTTCTACGCGTTGGAGGACTACGCGATCGACCCCGCTCAGCGTGAGCCGGGGGATCTGACCGACGAAGGACTGAGGGAACGCGTCGCTTCTGCCCTGGAGCACTAGCCTGCGGGCGCGTCGGGGTCGATGAGCCCTTGCTCCCACAGCTGCATCACGGCGATCGCCGGCGGCGCGAGGTGGTTCCGCTGTAGGGACGTGCTCGTCCAGGTCTGCCCGTCACCCGTGGTGGCCCTGGCGCCCGGGCTGCCCCCATCCGGGTGCCCCGGCACCCGTACGGGGGCATCCTGGGTTCGGGCACAGCTCCACGCTCCTGGCCGGGAGCAGGCAATCTGCCGGAGCGGAGAGGAGGCGACGGTGGCGCAGCCGATCCCCGCGACGACGTCCGCCTGGGTGGTCGAGCGCCCGGGTCCGATCACGTCAGGCCCACTGCGGCTGGTGGAGCGCCCGCTGCCGGCGCCCGGCCGGGGCGAGCTGCTGTTGCGCGTGCGCACCTGCGGGGTGTGCCGGACCGACCTGCATCTGGCCGAGGGCGACCTGGCACCCCGCAAGGCACGCTGTTCGCCGGGCCACGAGGTCGTCGGCGAGGTGATCGCCACCGGGCCCGCTGTCGAGCAATTCCGCGTCGGTGACCGGGCGGGGGCCGCCTGGCTGGCGGGAACCTGCGGGCAGTGCCGCTACTGCCGTACCGGCCGGGAGAACCTGTGCCCCGACTCCCGCTACACCGGCTGGGACATCCACGGCGGATTCGCCGACCATGTCGTCGTGGACGCCCGATTCGCCTACCGCCTGCCGGAAGGGTGGAGCGAGGAGGAGGCCGCGCCGCTGCTCTGCGCGGGAATCATCGGCTACCGGGCACTGCAGCGAGCCGAACTCCCCTCCGGCGGACGGCTCGGCATCTACGGGTTCGGGGCTTCCGCGCATCTGACCGCCCAAGTCGCCATCGCCCGGGGTGCCGAGGTCCATGTCGTGACCCGGTCGCCGCAGGCGCAGCAGTTGGCGCTGGAGCTGGGGGCGGCGTCCGCGGGAGCCGGTGAACTCCCGCAGCCGCTGGACGCTGCGATCTTGTTCGCACCGGTCGGCACGCTGGTGCCGGCGGCATTGGCCGCGCTGGACCGCGGCGGCACACTTGCGATCGCCGGGATCCACCTGAGCGACATACCGCCGCTCGACTACGCGCGCCATCTGTTCCAGGAGCGGACCGTACGCAGCGTCACCGCCAACACCCGCGACGACGGCCGTGCCTTCCTCGCCGAAGTGGCCCGGACACGGCCCACGGTGCGGGTCACGCTCTATCCGATGAGGCAGGCCGACCGGGCCCTCGTGGATCTGGCGGCCGGACGGATCACCGGGGTGGCCGTGCTCGTCACAGAGTGACCGCACGGCCGTCAGTATGCGTTGCCCGGGGAAGGTGCGCGCCAAGGAGGGCATCCTGCTCGGGCTGGATGCCGCCGCCGCTCTCCATTCCCTCGCAGACGATCCGACTACATCATCTCCGATGAGGATCCTGCGTTCCCGGGGCACGGTACCGGCATTCGGCAACCACGTTACGAAGAGTGTCAACTGTTGAAATTCCCGAGTTCTGCGAGGGCGGTGACAATGCTCTGTGTCCAGGACAGCTGGGCTCGGTCGCGGGTAGCGAGGTCGTCGCGGGCTGGGTATCCGAATGCGCCGTTTGGGTTTTGCTGAGCGGTGAGGAATGCCACGGCGTCCCGGGTGATTCTGTGCTCGCCCCATCCGGCTGTGACGAGGTCGCGGACGACACTGGCGATGCGGCTCAGGTCGTAGGTTTTGATGAGGCCGGGCAGCAGGGATGCGTTTTGCTCTGGGGAATTGGACTGAGGGGTTTTCCGGGCGGTGAGTGCCGTGGCTCGTTCGGGGGCGAGCAGGCCAAGTCCGGTGAGCCGGTGCACGTTTGCTGCGGCTTGCGGGGGTACTTCGGTGAGAGAGCTGATGATGTCTGAGATTGCTTTGAGGAATCTGTCGAGTGAGGGGCAGGTGATGCCGAGTGTGCGGAGACCGGCTGCGAACTCTCCGACAATTTCCATCCCGTGTTTCTGCCATAGGCCCTGGTCCGCGTTTGTCAGCTCAGTGGCGAAGTGGACGAGTGCGGGCCGGGCAAGTCGTGGGTCTCCGATGGCGGTGGCTCCGTAGGCGCTGGCAGCGGCAGCGGGAAGTCCTGTCTCAGGGGGGTGGTGCACGCTGGTACGGCATAGCCATTCCACTGCGCGATGGATCGTGTCGGTCGGGACCGTGCAGGGTCCGGGCGGCGCTACTGCACGTTGGGGGTTACATGTGCGGGGGCTGCGGTGCAGGATCCCGGCCAGCGCTGCGACGATAGTGGTGTGGTATCCAGTAGCCCACGATTGGTAATCGCTGTCGCCTTCAGTGATCTGCGTGTGAACGATGCCAGGTGGTCCGTTGACCCGCCCGTCCTTCTCCTGGACTGAGGCCAGGAAATCCCACGCCTGGCCCACTGAGTCGGCTTCCTTCACTCCCAGACAGAGCAGGCAGCAGAGTACTTCTCCGACCAGGTCCGCGTCCTTGCGGGCGCGGGTGAGCACCAGAAGCGCTTCGAGAAGTTCCACGATCTCGCCCAGGCCGGTTCCAACTGGCCACCGGGGTTCCCGTAGGCCGAAATCGGTGGCGTAGAAGACTGTGTGCGTGATGGCGTAGATGTCACGGTCTGCGAGTTTGGTGACGTTCGGGCGATTACAGAGCAGCGTGAGTGGAAGAACCTGGTCCACCGTCGGCAGGGAATTCCCGATCTGACACATCTCCAGTGTGTGGAGAAGATCGAGCTGCCGGTACGGAATCCGCTCGAATACTGTTGCGTATCCGCCTGCAGAGGCTTGTTGGATGATGTGACGGAACTGCGGGTCATCATGCCCGCACAGCCTGAGTGCCGCATACGTGCCTGCGTAGAGAAGCAGAGCGGCTTCATCTCTGGCGATGAGCTCGCGGTATGACGGGCGGGAAGTGATGTCTTGGACTTGCCGCATGAGCAACGCGTAGTCACCGTCGAGAGGATCCGGGTCGAGCCGGGCGCGGAGCCCGACCAGAAACGCGGTCTCAAGCAGGGCTTTGCGAGTAAACATAACCCTGTCCGAGTGGGCAGAGCTGGGGTCGGTCAACGCTCGGCGCGCAGCGAGCCAGGCAACCGCCCGGGTTTCCACTGCGCGCCTTGCCGCTGACCACTGGCCGGGTTGCATCACGTCCATCAGATACTCCGCCTCCCGGCAGTCGTCTGCGCCCTTACGGCACAGAGTCAGCTTCCTGCGCCTTCGCGTTCATCCGCCGCCGCGACAACGAGAACGTACTTCTCCCATGCGAGTACGTAACCCGCGACGTCATCAAGCTGGCTGATCTGAGCCACGACTTGCTCCAGAGGGAGCGAGAGATCAACCAGACCACTCGCCCTCAGGAAATCCAGAGCCTTTCGCGCATCAACAGGTGGAGGGCACCTTCCTGACATTTCAGAACTCCTTGGTCCAGTCGGACAGTTAAGAGTGGTATCGCCAGGAAGAAGGCCTCTGACACTAGGCGCGCCTGAACAGAGAAATACCCCAATCACGTTTCCCGGTCACCGCTTGGTAAGCCGAAGCTAAACCACCCCGAAGGGTAATGTTCCCTTCATCCAAAATGATCTTCGGGGCCTGTACGCAAAATCGACTCTGCCTCGAAGGCGGTGGTGACGGAGCGGCCAGGTCCACAGGCTGCGGCCTCGGGTCTGCGCCATGCGCCAACCCCGCCGTTTCGGTTGAAGTTACGAGATACACGACGAGCAGACAGCCACGGTCTAGCCATCACGTTCAGCTACTTGTCACTTCGCGGCAGCTTCGGGAGTACGGGGCCGTCTGGGCAGGGAGGCCCGGTCGGCGAGCCAATGCGCGGCCCTGCCTCACACGGTGATGACGACCTTGCCGCGTACGTGGCCGCTGCGCAGATGCCCGATCGCCTCGGGGACCTCGCTCAGCGGGTACGTTCTGTCGATGACCGGCGTGATCTTGCCGGCCTCGATGAGCTCCTTCAGGAGCTGCAGGTCCTCCTGGCGCTCCGCCGAGATCAGCCCGAGCAGCTTCTGGCGTGTGAACGGTGACAGCAGAAATGCCCGGATCAGGCGGTCGGTGCCGCCGAGCCACCGTCCTCCCTCGCCGCCGACGATGACGAGCGTTCCCGCCGGGGCGAGCGCACGCCGGAGGTGTGACAACGAGCGGTTGCCCGCGATGTCGAGGATGACGTCATAGCGGCGCGTCCCGTCCGCGAAGTCCTCGCGGGTGTAGTCGATGGTGTCGTCCGCACCGATCGAACGGACCAGATCCGCTTTCGTCGTACTGCACACGCCCGTGACGTCCGCTCCGAACATCTTGGCCAGCTGCACCGTGAACGTCCCCACACCTCCGGCCGCACCGATGACGAGGACCTTCTGCCCTGCCTGAACCCGCCCCTTGTCGCGTACCGCCTGGAGGGCGGTGAAAGCGGAGATGGGGACTGCCGCCGCCTGTTCAAAGGTGAGGTTCTCCGGCTTCGGAGCAAGCCGGTCGTCCCGAGCGCACGCGTACTCGGCGAAGGAGCCGTCGCAAGCGCCGAAGACCTCATCACCCACCTGGAACCGGGTCACTTTTCTGCCGACCGCTTCAACGCGCCCGGCCACATCCAGGCCCCGCACACCGTTCTTGGGTGCGCGGAGACCAAAGCCCCCGAGACGAAGCAGGTAGGGCAGGCCCGTCATCAGATGCCAAACGCCCGCATCGAGGCCGGCCGCGTGTACCCGTACAAGCACGTCACCGTCCCCGACCGTCGGCGGGTCGATGTCCCTGAGTTCCAGCACATCGGTTGAGCCGTACACGTCCTGGACGATGGCCTTCATGGTGTCTCTCCTTCAATTTCCGTGTACTGGAACACGGTGTCGAGCGGGACGTTGAACACCCGGGCGATCTGAAAGGCCATCTCGAGGGAGGGCGAGTAGCGGCCCTTCTCGATGGCGATGACGGTCTGGCGGGTCACGCCGATGCGATCCGCCAGCTGCGCCTGCGTCATCTCCTTGCTCGCGAATCGGAGGGCTCGGATCGAGTTGGTGACTCTCGTCGGCCTCACCACGGCTGAAAGCCTCGGCGGTAGGCGACGAGCTTTGCCACGCAGCCAAGGACCGACGACAGGACGAACGCCAGGTAGATCGCGTTGGCGATCCAGAAGTGGTTCAGCTCTGCCATCGCCATGCCGAGTGCCGCCACGCCGCCGATGACGACGAAGGACTGGCCGATGTACTCGCCGAACCTGCCGATCTCCCTGTCGCGCTGGTCCTTCTTGTCGGCGTCCTTGGGCGAGGCGATGGCCATCACGATGTGGAGCACGATCGACACCGCGATCGCGGCGCCGATCGTCCACAGCAGTGTCGAGACGTACGGCACCTCGGTGAGGGGGGTGCTCCCCGCTCGCCCGAGGATGATGGCGAGGTAGGTCGCATAGGCCCCGACCGTGACCACCGCCATGATCCACGTGCGCTTCTCTTCGAACGACACGCCTGCTCCTATGTAAAAGATATTTGACATGGGTGAATGTAAGGAGTCATAGACCCCATGTCAAGGATTCTTGACTTCAGTGGTACGGCCATGTGCCCGTTCTGCCGGACAACCGGGGCCCGGGAAGGCTCGTCATCTCACTCGTGTGAACGTACGCACGTGGCCTGAAGTAGCCCCACCTCAGGGACACTTGGTGCTGTCCAGGTCCAGGGCAGTCGGCCTGGCCTTGGAGGTTTGGCCAGATGGAGCCCCCATAGGCGGGCTCTTCTTTGGAGGAGTCTACGATGTTCGCCGAGTTACCGTCTGGCGTTGGATATGCGTTCAACAGGACGAAGGGCCGGCGGAGACACCGCGAAGCTTCGATCCCCATGCGACTGGCTGAAACCAGGGTGCGCCATCGTCGTCGCGCCAGGGATAACCAGAGCTTCCTCTCACTACCTACCTCTTGAAGGGCAAGGCGGAGATGGCACGAGTCGCTTGGCTTTCCGCTGCCGGAAAGCAGAGCGAGCACCCGGTCGACGAGGTGCTCCCCCTCCCGAAACTGGCACTCTACGGTTTCCAGCACGTCCTGGCGTTCTACGCCGGTGCCGTGATCGTCCCCATCATCGTTGGCGGGGCCCTCGGGCTCAGCCGCGAACAGCTCGTCTACCTGATCAACGCGGACCTGTTCACCTGCGGTATCGCGTCGATCATCCAGGCGTTCGGCATCGGCCGGATCGGCTCGCGGCTGCCGCTGATCCAAGGAGTCACCTTCACCGCGGTCTCCCCGATGATCGCCATCGGTCTCGGCGCCGGCGGCGGCACGGCCGCACTGCTGGTCATCTACGGCGCGGTGATCACTGCGGGTCTCGCGACGTTCGCCTTCGCCTGGCTCCCCGCTCCGGCCTTCAGGGCGGTGCTGAGGCTCTTCCCGCCGGTGGTCACCGGCACGGTGATCACCGTCCTCGGGCTGGTCCTCATCCCGGTGGGGCTGAACGACGCGGCGGGCGGTGTGGGCAGCCCGCACTTCGGCGATCCGAAGAACTTCGCCTATGCGGGCGGCACCATGGTCTTCATTCTGGTGCTGATGAAGCTCGGCCGGCCGTTCCTGTCCAGCATCGCCATCCTGCTCGGGCTGGTGGCCGGCACCGCGGTCGCCTTCCTGCTGGGCGACGCGAGCTTCGCGGACGTCGGCAAGGCGAACTGGCTGGGTGTCATAACGCCGTTCCACTTCGGCGCCCCGCAGTTCCAGTGGTTCCCGATCCTGCTGATGCTGATCGTCATGCTGATCACCATGGTGGAGACCACCGGTGACACGTACGCCATCGGCGACATCGTCGGCAAGAAGATCGACGGCGAGACCGTGGCCCGCGCCCTGCGCGCCGATGGCGCCGCGACCGCCCTGGGCGGTGTGCTCAACTCCTTCCCGTACGTGGCCTTCGCCGAGAACGTCGGCCTGGTGCGGATGACGAAGGTGAAGAGCCGCTTCGTGGTCGTGGCGGCCGGTGTCTTCATGATCGTGCTGGGCATGCTGCCGAAGGCCGCCGCGGCGGTCGCCTCGGTTCCGCACCCGGTGCTCGGTGGCGCCGCGACCGTGATGTTCGCGATGGTTGCGCTGGCCGGTATCCAGACCCTGGCCAAGGTGGATCTCAAGGAGGAGAAGAACGCCCTTGTGGTGGGCGTCTCGCTGGCCGTGGCCCTGCTGCCCTCCACCGTCCCGGTGCTGTTCAAGGACCACATGAACGCGGACCTCTCCTCGCTGCTGAACAGCGGCGTCACGCTCGGCGCGAGCACCGCGATCCTGCTGAACCTGCTCCTCAACGGCCTCGGCCGGAAGGAACCGGAGAGTGAGCCGGGCGTGGCCGGCAGCGTGGTGGCGGGTGTGGACCCGGCGGACGCCGCAGCGGCTGACCCCGCTCCTGCCCCCGCCGGGGTAGCGGCTCAGAGTGCCCCGGCGAGCAGTGCCCCCGCTGGTGCGTCGGGGCGGCTGGCGGAGGAGCCGGACGGCGCCTGAGGACTGCCGCCGGGCCCGCTCGCGGGCCCGGCGGTCATCTGCACGTACGGCGAAGCGCTGGGCGAGGAGCGGTTACTTCACGTTGACCGCACCCCAGGCCGCGGCGACCGTCTTCGCCTCCGTGCCGTCCGCGCCGTACAGGTCGTTGGCCGCCTTCACGGTCGCCTCACGGGCAGCCTTGAAGTCGGTCGTCGAGGTCATGTACGTGGTGAGCGCCTTGTACCAGATCTTGTAGGCCTTCTCGCGGCCGATCCCGGTGATCGTCGAGCCGTCCGAGGTCGGTGAGTCGTAGTCGACCCCGTTGATCGTCTTCTTGCCGCTGCCCTCGGACAGCAGGTAGAAGAAGTGGTTCGCGATGCCGGATGAGTGGTGGACGTCCGCGTTGCCGGCGTCGGCCTTCCAGGCGTCCAGGGATTGCCCGTCCTTGCTGGGCTTGTCCATGTAACGCAGCGGCGTGCCGTCGCCCCTGATGTCGATCTCTTCGCCGATGAGGTAGTCGCCGACGTCCTTCTTGTTGTTGGCGAAGAACTCGACCGACGTGCCGAAGATGTCGCTGGTCGCCTCGTTGAGACCGCCTGACTCGCCGCTGTACTCGAGGCCCGCGGTACGGGAGGTCAGGCCGTGGCTCATCTCGTGGCCCGCCACGTCGAGCTCCGTGAGGGACTTCTTGTCGCCCTCGCCGTCGCCGTACGTCATGCAGAAGCAGCTGTCGTCCCAGAAGGCGTTGACGTACGACTGACCGTAGTGGACCCGGGAGTACGCGGCTTTGCCGTCGCCCGCGATGCCATTGCGGCCGAGCTCGGTCTTGTAGAAGTCCCAGGTCGTGGCGGCGCCGTAGGCCGCGTCGACGCCGGCGGTCTGCCGGTTGTCGTTGGTGCCGCTGCCCCACTTGTCGTCATCGTCCGTGAACAGCTTGCCGGTGCCGCTCTGGCCCTGGTTGAGGTCGTACGCCTTGTGGCCGCCGCGCTCGCCGTCGGTGAGCTCGAAGCCGGAGCCGGCCTTGGTGGTGGACAGGGGGACCTCGCCGCTGTACTGGCTGGCGCCGGTGCCGGTCTCGATCCCCTCGTACTGGTGCAGCTTCTTGCCCGTGGTGGCGTCCGTGATGATGTGCAGCTTGCTGGGCGTACCGTCCTTCTGCACACCGGTCCTGACCGTCTCGAAGGCGAGGACGGGCTTGCCGTCGCCCGCCCAGATCACCTTGCGGGCGCCGAGCGCGGCTTTGAGTACGGCATCGGTGCTCGCCACCGATATCCGTGCGTCGTTCGCCTTGTCCACGCCCTTGAGACTGCCGTTCTTGGCGGTGTGCGTGACGAGGTCACCGCCGAGGACGGGCAGTCCGGCATAGGTGCGCTCGTAGCGGGTGTGCACCGTGCCGTCGGCGTCCGTGATGACGTCACGGACGACCAGCTTCTCCTTGGCGCCGAGTCCGAGCCCCGCGGCGGCCGAAGTGGCCTCGGCCTGAGCGGACTTGATGGCAGCGGCACGCGCGGACACGCCCGTCGGGGCGGGGGTGGGGCCGTCCGCCCGGTCGGGTGCGGTGGTCGCGGAAGCGGTCTGCACGCCGACGACGACCATGGCGGCCGTGGCCGCGAGGGCAGCGGCGCGCAGGGTGTTCTTGTGGAGGGTCATGCGATCTCCGTCGCTCGATCTGTGGGGGGATGATCGCTGCCGAGCGTGTCATCGAATGACAGAAATTGACGGGGTGTCGACAATTACCTCACAACCTTTTGACCAGTTCTTGTCCGAATGGAAGTCGCCGTTGTCCGCTTACCGGCGAACTCCCGAGACTTGGTCAACTCGGCTCAGGGGCAGGGGAGTAGGCGGAACTCGCGGTGGTGGATCACCGGGTGGCCGAGCGCCGCGCAACCCGCGTCCGTTGCGCCCCAGTGGTATGTGCGGTCGACGCGAGCGGCTTGCAGGGGCAGGGAGTTGGCGCGGCCGGTTACGGGCCCCACGTGGAGCCCGACCACTGTCCTTCGAGCGAAGTCACGCGTAGATTCCAGCCTTTGACGTTGTGATCACTGCTGGGGGAAGACGTGGACTGGGGGACGCTCGTGGCGGCGGTGAGCGGTGGCTCTCTCGCCATTTCCGGCACGGTTCTGGCTGATCGCCTGCGCCATCGCCAGGAAGAGGACCGTGGAGTTGGGGCCCGGCGGCGCGCGGTGTACATCGAGTTCATCACCGCCGCGGGGGCGTGCCACGCTCGGTTGCGCCAGATCGCCGAGGTCCCCGACGCCGAAGCCTGCCTGGACACGGCCAGCCGTGCGGCACTGAGCGATGCCGCGATCTACGAAGTGCGCGAACGGCTGTTCATCGACGCGACCGCCGCCGTCGCCAGTGCCGGGCAGGCGATGTTCGAGCAGCTCCGCGCTCTTCAACACGCGGTTGCGGCAGGCGCGACACTGACATCACCCGCCTTCCACGATGCCTACCACCCCTACCTCGGCACGGTCTGGGCCTATCGGGTCGCAGTGCGCAATGAGTTGGAGGGAAAGCCTCTCTCGCCCGCGGTCTTCGGATGGGACGGGTGGGACGGCAAGGACAGATGCCCGATATGCCAGGGGACCGCCGTCACCGGAACGTGAACGACAGGCTCCCGCCGGGACGTTGCCCAATCGACAAGATCGTGGCCGGCCACGGCGGGGACGCCCCGCCGTGGCCGGCGCGCACAACAGCTACAACGTCACATGCGAGGCGGTCACGAGGACCGCACGATGCGCGGGCCGGCGAACGTCGCATTGTCGATGACGACGTCCGCCCTCCCAACGGGGTCGACTTCCTCCAGATAGATGCGTTCCGCCGCCAGATAGCGGTTGCGGTGAATCGACTCCGCTTCGGAGCCGGCCCAATCCTGATCCCGCAGGGCGCCTCGCTGAACGGACAGCTCCGCGTCGATCTCCAGCCAGATCCGGAAGTCCCAGTACTCGTCGATCTCCGGCCGGAAGGCGAAGACACCATCCACGATCAGCACCGCGTCCGGAGCAAGCGGCACCGCATCCGCAGAAAGGTCGCGCTGGGTCAGCGGGTCAATGCTGCACAGGACGGCGGACGTTGCCTCCTGGGCCCGGCACGGCTCAAGGAGCAGCCGCTTCAGCACGTCGTAGTCGTACGCGTTGCGGTAGTAGCCCTCGCCTGATTCCCGGTCGTACAGGTGCCGGTCTTTCCACGGCTTCTTGAAGTCGTCGAGGGTCGCCCGGAGCACTTGCCGCCCCTCGCCGCTTATCTTCTCGGCCAGTTCGTGCCCGAAGCTCGTCTTGCCCGCCGCGGTGAAACCGTCGATGGCTGCCAATAGGCGTCCCTCGCCGACAGTCAGGAGGCGTTTCGCGATCTCGTCGACCAGCGCACTGCGCGCACTGGAGGCAGCCGGAGGAGAAGGCTGTTGCCACGTAGAACCCGAATGATGCACGTCTGCGTGCCGTGATCGCACGATGTGTACCTCCTTGCTGGAGCCCGCTGTTGCGGAGCGACACCACAAAACGCCATTGACCGGGATCGGGACCGGGACCGGAACTGGAGCCGGGCGGCGTATGCGGTGGGGCGGACGCCGGACCTGATCATCGTGCGCAGCTCCGGCACGACGAGGACCGGCTGCTCCAACCAGGCCGCCAGGCGCGGGCGCACTGGTCTCGGGCGCGCTGGGCCACCTCCGGGGGCATCCGATCTTCGTGATACGACCGTACCATGTTGATGGTACGGTCGTACCATCAACATGGCCTGGCAAGAGCCCGGAGCAGAGGGACGGACGAGCGGAGACACGGCAGATGCCCAAGCGCGTGGACCACGATGAACGGCGCACCCAGATCGCCGAGGCACTCGTCCGGGTCGCCGGGCGGCGCGGGCTGCATGCCGTGGGGATGCGCGATGTGGCCGCAGAGGCAGGGGTGTCACTGCGATTGGTGCAGTACTACTTCCAGACCAAGGAGAATTTGCTGCTCTACGGGCTGCAACAGCTGGCCGGCGGATTCAGCGAGCGGGTCGCCGCCCGGGTCCGGGCCGCCGGGGACGACCCGGGGCCGCGCGCGATGATCGAGGCGCTGCTGAAGGCGTCGTTGCCGACCGACGAAGAGAGTCGCACCTTCCACCTCGTCTATACCTCGTACGCCGTTCTGGCCGTGACGGACGAGGCGCTCGCCGCCCAGCCCTTCATCAAGAACCCCGACGCCGCCGAGGACGCCGTAACCGACCTGCTCCTGCAGGCGAAGGAGGCGCACCTCACCCGGCCCTGTATGGATGCGCGACTGGAGGCGATCAGCCTGCTCGCCATGTCTGCCGGACTCGGCACCAGCATCCTGGTCGGCCGGCGCGGCCCGGAGACCGCCGCCGCGGTCCTGGACCATCACTTGGACCGGATCTTCCAGGACGGCGGGCGAAGCGACTGCGAACCTGTCGAACGGCCTCGAGGGTAGCCCGCTCCTATCCTGGTGAGGGGGATGCCGCTCGCGGAGCGCGAGAAGGGAGCCGCGGTGGCTGAGCAGATGACCCACAGCGAGCAGGCAAGGGATGCCGTCGCCCGCGAGGCGTGGGCCGATGCCTACGCCGCCTTGCGCGGCCTCGGCAACGACCGTACGACCCCGGACGACTTCGCTGCACTCGCCGACGCCGCCTGGTGGACCAGCCGCATCGAGGAGTCGATCGCAGCGCGCACCAAGGCCTACTCCGGCTATGTGGCGGCAGGCGCCGCCCGGCAGGCCGGATTCAGCGCCTGGATGCTCTTCTACGAGTATCAGCTCGCGGGACGTACGGCCGCGGCCGCCGGCTGGCTGCGCCGGGCGCGGCAGCACCTCAGCGGCGAGCCCGAGTGTGTCGAGCAGTGCTATCTCGCCTGGGTCGAGGCAGAGGAGGCACAGCAGCGTGGCGCGTTCGACGAGGCCATGAGCTGTGCCCGCCGGATGGCCGACATTGCGCGGCGCTGCAGCAGCCCGGATCTCCTCGCCATGAGCACCCAGGCGCAGGCGGGCGTACTACTTTCCCAGGGGCGGATCGTCGGCGGGCTCGAACTGCTCGACGACGCCATGTGCTCGGCCATGGCGGGCGAGCTCAGCTCGTTCTTCACCGGGTGGACCTACTGCCTCGGCCTCCAGAAGTGCATGGCCTGCGCCGACCTGGAACGAGCCGTCGAGTGGACCGACGCTGCCATGACCTGGTGCGCGTCGATGCCCGATGAGAACAACTTCCGGGGGCTGTGCCGGGTCCACCGGGTGGAGGTGCTCGAGCTGCGCGGTGAATGGTCCCGGGCCGAGACCGAGGCGGCCATGACCTGCAGGGAGCTGCTGCCCTACGAGGCCCGGATCGCCGCCGAGGCGTTCTACCTGACCGGAGACATCCAGCGACGGCGCGGCGATCTGGCGGCGGCCGAGGCGTCGTACGGCCGTGCGCACGAGCTCGGCCGTGACCCGCAGCCGGGCCTTGCGCTGCTGGGCCTGGCCCAGGGCAGGGCTGACTCCTCGGCCGTTGCCCTGCGGCTCGCGGTGGCGGCCGAGGCCGGTGGGGGTGGCGGGGGCGCAGCCGGCCGCCTCGGGCGCTGTCGGCTGCTCGCGGCTCAGGTGGAGACCTCGCTCGCCCTCGGACAGCTCGACCAGGCCCGTACGGCGGCGGACGAACTGGAGTCGACCGCTCGCGAGTGGCAGCAGCGGCGCGAGTCCGAGACCACCTTGCTGCATGCGATCGCGGCCGCCGCGGGCGGCGCGGTGGCATTCGCCGACCGTGACCTCGGGCATTCGCTGCCGCTGCTGCGCCGGGCGCTGTCACTGTGGCTGGAGCTGGGAGTTCCGTACGAGGCGGCGCGGGTCCGGATGACTCTCGCCGCCGCCGACCGTGCCGCGGGGGACGACGAAGGCGCACGGCTGGAACTCCACGCCGCGCACGCGGCCTTCGAGCGCCTCGGCGCAGTGCCCGATGCGCGGCGGGCGGCGGCTCTGCTCAGCACTGTGCACCACCGGCTCCCCGGCGAACTCACCGACCGGGAGGCCCAGGTGCTGCGCCTCGTGGCCGCAGGCCAAACCAACCGGTCCATCGCCTCCGAGCTGGTGATCAGCGAGCACACCGTCGCCCGCCACCTCAACAACATCTTCGCCAAGCTCGATGTGTCCTCGAGAGCGGCCGCCACGGCGTACGCGTACACACACGGGCTCGCGTGATCCCGGGGCCGCGCCGCGCGTGATCCCTCGTACGTGATCCCGTGCGCGATCCGGCCCATGGGCTGTTCTGCCCATGCCCGCTTCGGCGAAATGGGCGGTTCCGCCGATGAGAGTCGCCCGGCCCGGTGCCTACAACAGTGCTGTCCCCATTCCCCGAATATCCCGAGAACCCCGAGAACCCCGAGAACCCCAGGAACCACGAATCGCGGAAAGCCGGTGGCGGCCATGACCACCTACACATCAGCCCTCGACGACAGGCTGCTGGCGCGGCTGCAGGGAGCCGTACGCGGCGAGATCATCCAGCCCGGCGACGCCGACTACGACGAGGCCCGCAAGGTCTACAACGCGATGCACGACAAGCGGCCGGCGATCATCGTCCGGGCAGCCGACGTGGGCGACATCGTCGCCACCGTGGACTTCGCCCGGGAGCAGAATCTGCTGCTGGCGGTGCGCGGCGGCAGCCACAGCGTCCCGGGCTACGGCACCTGCGACGGCGGCGTCGTGCTCGACCTCGGTCGCATGCGCGGCATCCGGGTCGACCCGGAGGCGTCCACGGCTCGGGCCGAGGGCGGCTGCACCTGGGCGGATTTCAACCACGCCACGCATGCCTTCGGCCTGGCCACCACGGGAGGGGTCGTGTCCAGTACCGGTATCGGCGGGCTGACCACCGGAGGAGGCATGGGGTATCTGGCCCGGCGGTGCGGGCTGGCCTGCGACAACCTGATCTCGGTCGATCTGGTCACGGCCGACGGATCCTTCCTGACCTGCACGCAGGAGCACAACTCCGATCTGCTGTGGGCGGTGCGTGGCGGGGGCGGGAACTTCGGGGTCGTCGCGTCCTTCGAGTACCGGCTGCACCCCGTGGCCGACATTCTCGGCGGGCCGACGTTCTACCCGCTCGACGGCGACGTGATGCGGCGATACCGGCAACTGATCGCCGATTCCGACGAGAAGCTCGGCGCTCTGCTCGTCGTCGCGCTCGGCCCGCCGGTGCCGTTCCTGCCCGAGCACTGGCACGGGCGGCCGCTCTGCGGAGTGGTCACCTGCTGGAGCGGCCCCGAGGACGAGGACGACCGGATCCGTGCCCAACTCGCCGACCTCGGACCGATCCTGGGGCAGTACGTCGACCGCATGCCTTATCCGGTGGTCAACACCCTCTTCGACGAACTGCTCCCCGCTGGGCTCTTCCACTACTGGAAGGGAACCTTCAGCCATGGCCTGCCGGACGGAGCCATCGACGCGTACGTCGAATACGGCGCCACGACGCCCACCATCCAGAGCGCGACGGTGGTGTTCCCCATCGACGGGGCGTGCCACAGGGTGCGGCCCGAGGAGACGGCATTCACCTACCGGGACGCCGACTTCGCCACCGCACTCAGCCCGACCCTCCTCACCCGCGCCGACTGCGAGGCAAGCGTCGGCTGGGCGCGCGCCTTCGCCGCGGCGCTCGAGCCCCACTCGCTGGAGGGTGGCTATGTGAACTTCATGGACCACGACGACCAGGACCGCGTCCGGGCCAACTACCGGCAGAACTACGACCGCTTGAGGGCGATCAAACAGCGCTACGACCCTGGCAACCTGTTCCGCCTGAACCACAACATCGCGCCCTGACAAGCAGCCCGCCCCCGACCTGACCCGGCGCAGGGGCCGCCCTGCCGGGGTGCCTCAGGCTCGGCCTTTCTGGATTCGACGACACCGGCCCGATGATTCTTCGGCGCGGCGGGGGTCCTACCTGAGACCGCACACTTGAGAGGGTGGACCCATGGGCGAGCTGCGCGACACTCTGGAGACGCACGTCAGCAAGGGCTCGGTGCCCGGAGCAGTGGGCCTGGTGGCCCGCGGTGACCGGGTCGAGGTGGAGGCCGTGGGATCCGTGGACGTCGAGGGCACCGCCCCGATGGCCAGGGACTCGATCTTCCGCATCGCATCGATCACCAAGCCCATCGTCGCCGCGGCCGTCATGATGCTGGTCGAGGACGGCCGGATCGCGCTGGACGACCCGGTCGAGCAGTGGCTGCCGGAGCTGGCATCACCGAGCGTCGTCCGTACGCCGGCCGCGCCGGTGGACGACGTGGTCCCGGCGGTCCGGCCGATCACCGTGTTCCATCTGCTCAGCTCCCGTGCCGGGTACGGCTTTCCGTCCGACTTCTCGCTGCCCGCCGTCGCACCGCTGTTCAGCGAGCTGAAGCAGGGACCTCCGCAGCCGCAGACCGTCCCCGCGCCGGACGAGTGGATGTCGAGGCTGTCCCGCATTCCGCTGCTGCACCAGCCGGGGGACGGCTGGCTGTACAACCTCAGCTCCGACCTTCAGGGCGTGCTGATCACCAGGGTCACCGGGCGTCCGCTGCCCGAGTTCCTGGCGGAGCGGCTGTTCGAGCCGCTCGGGATGGCCGACACGGCATTCGCGGTACCGGCCGCCAAGCTCGACCGGTTCACCGGCTACTACCGGACCGATCCCGAGGGCGGCCTTGAGCTGGTCGACGCCGCCGACGGGCGGTGGAGCAGCCCGCCGGCGTTCCCGAGCGGCGCCGGCGGGCTGGTATCGACCGTCGACGACTGGCTCGCCTTCGGCCGGATGCTGCTCGCCGAAGGGACGGCCGGCGGCCGCCTGGTGCTCATGCCCGAGTCGGTGCGGAAGATGACCACCAATCAGCTGACCCCGTCCGAGCGTGAGTCCGCCGGCTTGTTCCTCGAGGGAATGGGCTGGGGTTTCGGCGGCGCGGTCGATGTCGAGGCCGCCGAACCGTGGAGCGTGCCGGGACGCTACGGATGGGTCGGCGGCACCGGCACGACAGCGCACATCACACCGTCCACCGGCGCGGTGACCATCATGCTCAGCCAGCTGGAGATGGGCGGACCTACCTTCCCCGCGCTGATGCGGGACTTCTGGCGGTACGCGGCCGGCGTCTGAGGCAGGGCGTGGTGCGGGGCCGGAGTTCCGGAACTATGACCGCCGGACGGCGGCGTGCTGACGGGCCGTTCGTACGGCGGCGGTGAGGTGGGCGATGTCGTAGGCGCCGTGGTGGCGCCGTCCGTTGATGAAGAAGGTGGGTGTCCCGGACACGCCACTGAGGTCGGCGGATTCGACGTCCTCCGCCACCCGCCCGGCGCCGATTCGCTGTCGCAGGTCGCGCTGGAAACGCTGTGCGTCCAGGCCGATCTCCGTCGCGTAGCGGACGAGGTCGGATGCCTTCAGAGGGTCCTGGCGTTCGAGGAGGAGGTCGTGCATTTGCCAGAACGCGCCCTGCGCGGCCGCGGCTTCGGCCGCTTCTGCGGCCAGTTGAGCGTGGGGGTGGACATCGGTCAACGGCAGATGCCGCCAGACGTAGCGGACGTCCCCGAAGTCGGCGAGAAGAGCGCGGACGACCGGTTCCGCCCGACCGCAGTAGGGGCATTCGAAGTCGCCGTACTCGACCATCGTCACCGGAGCGTCCGACCGCCCGCGGATGTGATCGCGTTCGGCGTCGACAGGCGCGGCCAGGTCGACGATGCCCTCCGTCGCGCCCAGCAGCGCACGAATCTGCGTGCGGCGCGGCAGCAGTCCGATCACGGCCGTGACCACCCAGGTGAGCGCGAAGGCGCAGACGACCGCGCCAAGGATGCCGATCTTCGCCTGTTCCAGCTGGTCGCCGGTGAAGGCGAGGGTCGCGATCAGCAGGGACACGGTGAATCCGACGCCTGCGATGGTGCCGCCGGCCGCCGTCGCGCCCCAGCCGACCGGCGGACGCACCCGTCCGTGGCTGAGCCGGCTCGCCAGCAACGATGTACCCAGGACCGCAATCGGCTTGCCCAGCACGAGGCCGAGCAGGATGCCGAGAGTGACCGGTGAGTTCACGGCGCTCGACAGCCGCTCGGCGCTGATAGGGATGCCCGTGTTGGCCAGCGCGAACAGCGGCACGATCACATAGCTGGTCCACGGGTGGAACATCCGCTGCAGCCGCTCGTTCGGCGAGATGGCCGATGCCAGTCCCTGCCGTACCGAGCGCTCGAGCTCCGGTGTCGGCTGTTCACGGAACAGCCGGAACAAGCTGCTCGCGCGCTCCAGGTCGCTGCGGGCCGCAGGGTACGCGTAGGTGAGCAGCCCGACGGCCAGGCCGGTGACGACGGGGTCGACGCCGGACTTCAGCAGCGCCGTCCATGTCGCGACGGCGAGCACTGCGTACACAGGGCCGGGGCGTACGCCCGAGGCCCGCAGCAGCACAATGACGCCGAAGAGGCCCAGCGCAACCACCAGGGCGGCCACGGCGATGCGGTCGCTGTAGGCGACTGCGATGACGCCGAGCGCGACGAAGTCGTCGACGACGGTGACCGTGAGGAGGAAGCCACGCAGGGCCGCCGGCAGGCGCGAGCCGAGCAGGGCAAGCATGCCCAGGGCGAATGCGGTGTCCGTGGACATCGCGGCGCCCCAGCCGTGCACCGAGGCGTGGCCGCTGTTGATGCCGAGAAAGATGGCCACCGGTACGAGCATGCCGGCGATACCGACGAGCAGCGGCAGAGTCGCGCGGCGCCGTTCCCGCAGCTCTCCCATGTCGAACTCTCGGCGTGCTTCGAGTCCGACGACAAAGAAGAACAGAGTCATCAGACCGTTGTTGACCCAGTCGCGCAGGTCGAGGGACACGCCGCGGGAACCCAGCTCGAGCGACAGGTGCGTGCCCCAGAAGGCTTCGTAGGAAGCCGGCCCGATGTTCGCCCAGGCAAGCGCCGCCAGCACCGCGGCCAGCAGGAACGTGGCACTGCCCGTCTCGGTCCGCAGGAAGGCGCGCCACGGCGTGCGCATGTCGTCGCCGCAAACGGTCTGCCCGCCCAGGCCGGGAGCCGCTGAAGGTTCGGTCACCTGGTGATTCTCTCCCGCATCCCGCGGTCGAGCCTGCTCGCGCACTGCTTGAGAGTTGGCCGGGGCGTCCCATGCTGCGACCGGACATGCTGCAACCGACCCAGGCCGAGGGAGCCCGTCCGGTGGGGCGGACGTGGAACCGAGTAAGGTGCGCTGGTCGTTTCCGGGGTGGACGCATAGGCACGGCGCAGGGGGATGGGATGGCAGGCACAGAAGTCACGCAGTGGCCCGGGTCGGACCGGGCCGTGACTGCGGCCAAGCTGATGGCCGGCTGGGTGGCGCTGCTGTGGGTGCTCGAAGCGGTCGACGCGGTAACGGGCCATGCGCTCGACGCCTACGGAATCGTGTCGCGCGAGCCGGCCGAGCTGGCCGACATCATCCCGGCGGCCTTCATCCACTTCGGCTTCGGGCACGTCGCGGGCAACAGCATCGCGCTGCTGGTCTTCGGCTTCCTCGCCGCGCTCGGCGGCATCCGCCGCTTCCTGGCCGTGTCACTGTTGATCGTCGTGGTGGACGGGCTCGGCGTCTGGCTGATATCCCCGTCCAACACGAACACGGCGGGTGCGTCGGGTCTGATCTTCGGCCTGTTCGGCTATCTGGTGATGCGCGGATTTGTGGACCGCAAGCTGCTGGACGTGGGCGTGGGCCTGCTGGTCGGTGCGATCTGGGGCAGCACGATCCTGCTCGGCATATCCCCGGGCAACACCGAGGTCAGCTGGCAGGGCCATCTCTTCGGCCTGATCGCAGGTGTGGCGGCGGCTTTCGTCTTCCGCCGCCGGGCCAGGAGGTCCAGCCCCGCCGACGTTTGAGGCGAGGGGTCCGGCTCCGGCTGGATGCTGTCCGGTGCGACAGCGCGAGCCCATGCACGAACCCCGGAACTTGAGGTTCCGGGGTTCTGGCCAACCTGCCGGACTTCCGATGGACCGGTGGGTCGAGTGAGGCTCCTGGGCCGTAACGCCTTGTCGCAGACGCCGCTTTCAGATGCCGGTGGTCTGCACCGTGACGAGGCTGGAGAGCTGCGAAACGGGCAGGGCGGGCGCGAGGGACTGGGCAGTCCCGAGGACATCGCCGACGTTCACGGAGGCGCCGTTACCGGCGGCTTCGGCACCGGCGCTGGCGATACCACCGGAAATGCCGTCCAGCTCGCTGTCGGAAATCTCGCCGGTCTCGACCGCGGGGCTGAAGTCCTGACGCATGACTTTCCCTTCCTTTCAATGTTATGGGGTTCCTGAACTGGTGTCGGACGGGTTTACGGTAGAGCAAACCCGGCCGGTTCAACGGTCGTCTGATTCCCGAATCGGGCACCAATAATTCGGGCACCAATAATTACGACTCCCGCACTCGAAGGATGCAATCACGCCGACGGGCCGCCCGGCAACTTACTGCGCGTTTCTTCTCGGTGCACACACTTCGTCACCACAACATGCTCTGAAGTGCAGTTTCTTCGCCAGTCAGTAGGTGACGAAAAAGCCTGCGCATGACCCGACAGGGCATATCTGCATTTACTGTTCCATGGAGATCCGGTGAGGTGAGATGGCATGAGATGTCTATATCTTCTGCCTATCGATGTATAGGTGAACCGAAAACGGCATTTAGTTACGAGGTGCCCTCGTTCACGTGCCATCTCTCTCCTGGAAGCGTTTTCCGCAGGCCTTGGTGAGGCGGCCCTCGACGGTCCACTGTCGTAAAGGAAGGAGTTCCGGCAGGCGGCCGGCTGCTTATGCGTTCGAGGAGGCTCTGGGATCACCAGCCGGTCGGCGGCGTCGTCCGGGCCGCTCACGTCAGGTGCCGTTCCAGGATCCCCCGCGCGGCGACGGGCAGCCCCGGCAAGGGCGCCCGTCGCTGGGTCACCCGATCAGGACTCGTGGGGCGGTCTGCTCGGACGGCCGCTCGTGGGTGCGGGGCCGCAGTAGTCCGTACAGCAGCAAGCCGGACAGGGCCGAGAAGGTCAGCGCGCCGGTGACGCCGAAAATCGTGTATTGCGCCTCGACGTCGATCCCGGACACGGTCGTGACGGTCCAGGCCAGGGCCCACAGGGCCGGCATCGCGGCAGCCCAGGCCCAACGGGGGCGGGCCGCGCTCGGCAGCGCCCACGCTTGCGCGGCGCCCATGATCAGGCCGGTGACGGCGCCCATGCCGATCAGTTCGGGGAGCGAGGTGCCGTAACCGACGAGAGCGGCGCCCAGCCCCAGACCGAGCCCCATGCCGATGGCGGTGGCGGGGATCCAGCGGCGCGGATCGAGCCGGGGGTGAGCCACCAGTGCCTGGGCGGCGCCGATGACGAGTCCTGTGACAGCGCCGCCTACCAGTGCCGCAGCCAGGCTGTCGACATGCCCGACGATTGCCCGGCCGGCCAGGCCGGCAATCGGGAAGGCAAGGAATCCGGCCGTCCAGAGTGCCCAGGCGAGGCGGGGAGAGGTGGGGCCTGAGATGTGTGCGAGCATCGCAATCACTTCATTTCTGTACTCCGTACAATTAATGTACGACGTCCAGAAAATAGCGTCAATCGATGGCACGACAAACGGAGCGCGATATGACAGCTGAGGTCAGGCGGGTCCGGGGCAGGCGACGGACCCTCGACGAGGAGCAGATCCTCGAGGCGGCCCTGAGTCTGCTCGCCTCGCGCGGAGCCGACTCTGTGTCGGTACGCGGGATCGCCGCCCGGGTGGGCGTGGCGCCCAACGCCGTCTATACGTACTTCCCAGACAAGGCCAGTGTGGTCCGCGCCCTGGCCGAGCGAATCCTCGGCGAGGTCGACCACGGCGCGTTCGACGACCGGGACCTGCCCTGGCGAGAGCGCATCCACGCGCTGGCCGCCGATCTCAGAGCACGGCTGATCGCCCGCCCCGGCGCGATCGACCTGCTTCTCGCGGGGCCCCTGGACGGCCCCAACGCCCTTGCGCTCGTTGAGACGCTGCTCGCGATCCTGGCCGATGCCGGGCTCAGCCCCGACGATGCCGCCAGGGCCTCGCACCTGCTCATCGTGCACAGCCTGGGATCCATCGCCCTGGAGGTCGCCGAGCTGGACCGCCCCGGTCCAGTGCTCCCCGAAGAGCAGCGTGTCCTGCGGCGGCAGGCTGCCTTGCGGGCCGTGCCTGCCGACCGATATCCGCGCACCGCATCGGCGGCCGACGTGATGGCGGGGTTCATCACCACCGAACAGTTCACCTGGGGCCTGGACCGGGTGCTCGACGGACTGTCCGTGCAGCGCAGTTCGGAAGCGAAGCAGCACCCGCCGGACCACCCGCTGCGCGGATGATCCGACGGGCGCTGCAGATCCCGTGGTGCTGGTGGCGGCTCAGGGGTGGGACGGCTTGCCCTTTGTGCCGATCCAGGTGTGGAACAACTTGTCGAGGTCCTTGCCGGACTGCCGCTCCGACAGGCGGATGAACTGCGCTGTGGTTCCGTGCCCGTTGCGGTGCTCGGCCGCCCATGTGCGCAGGATCCGGAAGAACGTCTTGTCGCCGACGGTCGTACGCAGCTTGTGCAGAGCCATGGCCCCGCGCGAGTAGACGGGCGCATCGAAGATGTGCGCTCCGCTCCCGGGGTTGGCGGGCGGGAAGGACCACAGCTCGCTGTTCGCCGGGCCGGCGTACAGCGAGTCGAAAGTCTTCTGTGCGCTCTTGCCGCCGTGCTGCTCTTCGTAGAGCCACTCGGCGTATGTCGCGAAGCCCTCGTTGAGCCAGATGTCCTTCCAGGTGGTGAGGGAGACCGAGTCCCCGAACCACTGGTGCGCGCTCTCGTGGACCAGGGTGCTCAGGTCCGGCGCCCGGTCGTACAGCGGCCGTGCCTGGGTCTCCAGTGCGTATCCGGCCTGCGGGGCACGGTCCACGATGGCTCCCGCGCCCTTGAAGGGGTAGGGGCCGAAGAGCTTGCTCTCCCACGCCAGGACGGACGGCAGTTTCTTGAGCACGGGCGCTGAGGCGGCCGCCTCGCGGGGATCGACGGCGTTGAAGACCTTGATGCCGCCGGGGGCGGTGTACTGCTCGACCTTGAACGTGCCCACCGTCGCCGTGGCGAGGTATGCGGCCATCGGCTCGGTCTGCCGCCAACGGAAAGTGGTGCGTCCGTGGGCTGTTTTCTGCCCCCGGAAGACACCGTTGGCGACGGCGGTGCGTCCCTCGGGGACGGTGACTGCGAAGTCGTAGGAGGCCTTGTCCTTCGGGTGGTTGTTGGCGGGGAACCACGTCATGGCGCCCTGCGGCTCCCCGGCTACGAAGGCCCCGTCGTCGGTGGGGATCCACCCGTCCAGGGAGCCGTCCGGGTCGGTGACGGGCCCGGGAGTGCCCGCGTAGGTGACGGTGGTACGGAACTCGTGGTCCTTGCGTATGGCGTTGCTCGGGGTGACCACGAGTTCCTGTCCATCGCGGCGGAAGGCTGCCTTGGCATGGTTGACCGTGACGCTCGTGACCTTCAGCCCTTTCAGGTCGAGGTCGAAGCGGGTCAGCCGCTGAGTGGCCCGGGCTGTGATGACCGCCCGTCCCTCGAGGTGACGGGTTTTCGGGTCGTATCCGAGGGTGAGGTCGTAATGGCGGACGTTGTAGCCGCCGTTGCCCGCCAGGACAAAATACGGGTCCCCAACACCGGACGAGCCCACCGTGGCGGCCGCCGCAGGCCCGGCTGCCGTGGCGAGCATCGCCACGACGGCGATGGGGAGGCCTGCCGCGACAACGGCGCCTCGCCGATGGATGGTTGGGCGCGTAGCGGGTTGCTGCGGGGATGGCGTCACAGAGGCTCCTCCGGGCTCGGTGATGATCATTCGGGCCAGCTTATGGGTCTCCTGCGCCCCAGAACTCCCTTGAACGGGTCAAGTCACGCCCATTCGCGCCACGCGAGGACGGAAAACCAGGTGTGGGGCGCAGCCCGGCTCACTACAGTCGTCTCGCGCGCCAACAACATCGACAACGCGCGCTTCGACGAGTGAGGGGAGCCAGACCGTGCGATACCGCACCGCTGTCGTCGTTCCCCGGTCACGTTACGACGTGATCCTGACGTCTATCTGAGCCCGGTGTCGGCTGCGCGGCCGCCACTGGACGCCCGCGACGAACGCCTGACCCCTGTCGGCTCGACTGGCCGAGTACGTCCCGATGCGGTACCGCTGCATCTGGGATGACGCTGCATCAGGGGATCACGCTGGATCAGGGGATCCAGCCGGTCTGGCTCCAGGCCGTTCAGTCCGGGAATCGCGCCGCCCTGTTCTCGATCCCCCTGAAAGGCCCTGGGCCGTGCGTACCAACCTGCAACGTCATCTCACCAGTCCGCTGGCCGACGTCCGAAACCTGGGCATCCTCGCCCACGTTGATGCCGGCAAGACCACCATCACCGAACGGATCCTGTACCTCACCGGCGCCACCCACAAGCGGGGTGAGGTCCATGACGGAACGACCGTCACCGACTTCGACTCACAGGAGCGCGATCGTGGGATCACCATCTTCGCCGCGGCGGTGAGCTGCGACTGGGACGGTCACCGGATCAATCTGATCGACACACCGGGCCACGTCGACTTCTCCGACGAAGTGGAGCGCTCGCTGCGGGTGCTTGACGGCGCGATAGCGGTGTTCGACGGTGTCGCGGGCGTCGAACCGCAGAGCGAGTCGGTGTGGCGACAGGCCGACCGGCACGGAGTGCCGCGGATCGCCTTCGTCAACAAGCTGGACCGTGCCGGCGCCGACCTCGACGCGGCCGTCGAGTCGATCCGAACGCGGTTGCACACGGTCCCGTTGGTGGTCCAGCTGCCAATCGGGCAGGAGGACGGGTTCACCGGGGTGGTTGATCTGCTGCGTATGCGCTCGCTGGTTTGGGGCGCCGGCCGCGACACGTTCGAACAGGGCCCGGTGCCCGACGCCCTGCGTGAAGAGGCGTACCGCCGTCGCCGACTGCTCGAGGAGGCGGTGGCGGAACTCCATCCGATCGTGTTGGAGGAGTTCTGCGCGGAGTCGACGGTCTCCGCACAGACTCTGGCCGCAGCACTGCGCGACCTGACCCGTAGTGGTGAGGGTGTCGTGGTGTTGTGCGGATCGGCCTACCGCAGCTGCGGGATCGAGCCGCTGCTGGAGGCCGTCGGGGCCTACCTCCCCTCGCCTCTGGACGTACCCGCGGTACGCGGAACCCTGGGTGGCACGGTGCAGGAGCGGGTCGCCGACCCGGCGGCGCCGTTCGCTGCACTGGTCTTCAAGGTGAATTCAACCGCTACGGGGCGGCTGACCTACCTGCGCGTGTATTCAGGAACGATCCAGAAGGGAGACGCGGTGCTCGACGTAGGCGCGGACCGCACCGAGCGGGTCGGCCGGATCCTGCGGGTGCAGGCCGATCGGCACGCGGAGGTGGACCGGGCGGTGGCCGGGGACATCGTCGCCGTGGTCGGCCTGAAGGCTGCCCGCGCCGGGGCCACCCTGTGCACACCCGCAGCGCCATTGCTCTTCGAATCGGCCACGGTGGCCGATCCGGTCGTCTCCGTGGCGGTCGAGGCCCGCAGCAGCCTCGAAACCGGTCGGCTGGCGTCGGCGTTGGCACGGCTGGTCGAGGAGGATCCTTCACTGGCGGTCCGGACCGACCCCGAGACCGGCCAGACGGTGCTGTCGGGGATGGGCGAGCTGCATCTGGAGGTCGCGGTGGAGAAGATCCGCCGCGCCCAAGGGCTGGATGTCGGCGTGGGCCGACCGCAGGTGGCCTACCGTGAGACGGTCGCCCGCGGGGTGTCCGGGCTGGTGTACCGGCATGTCAAGCAGGACGGAGGCGCCGGCCAGTTCGCCCACGTCGTCCTTGACGTGGAGGCTCTGGAGACTGCGGCCGACGCCGCCGGTGGCAACACCGGTGGCAACACAGGGGACTTCGTGTTCCGGTCGACCGTCGTTGGTGGACGGGTACCGCAGGAGTACATCCGCGCGGTGGAGGCCGGTTGCCGGGATGCTCTGGCCGAGGGCCCGCTCGGCGGTCACCCGGTGACCGGGCTGAGGGTCACACTGACCGACGGAGCCACCCACTCCAAGGACTCCTCGGAGATGGCGTTCCGGACAGCAGGCCGGCTCGCCCTTCGGGAGGCACTGCGCGCCAGCCTGATGGCGCTCCTGGAGCCGGTGGTTGAGGTCACGGCCACGGTGCCCGACGACGCGGTGGGCGGGGTTCTCGGCGACCTTGCGGCACGACGTGGCCGGGTCTCGGGCCAGGCAGCGCGGGCCGGCACAGCGGTGATCACCGCGACCGTGCCGCTGGCCGAGTTGTTCGGCTATGCGTCCCGGCTGCGCAGTCGGACCCAGGGCCGGGGAACCTTCACCACCCGGGCCACCGGCTACGCCCCTGTGCCGGCCGCCGTGTCCAACGGGATGCTGTCCCGGTAGATCCCGATGACGGCCCCGCCCACACCCGGGCGGGGCCGTCCGACCGGCGTCCGCAGGCGCGCCGATGGGCGTGACGATGCTGGTGGGACGCGCGGCAGTAGCTTTGATCCGGCATTGTCACCGCTGTGTCACAGATGATCAATGGCCGAAACCTGACGTCGGCGGGCGCTGTCTGCAGTGACGAGTGCCGGCGAGAGGCCGGTACCTGTCCACTTCTCAATCGGGGGCGTCATGAAGTACGGAAACAGCATCCGCAGAGCCGGGATGGCCATGGTCGCGGCGTCGGCGGCCACATTGCTGGTGACGGGGTGCCAGCCTGGCGGCGGCGATGCAGCGGAGGCCGGGTCGCCGACGGCGGCGGGGGGCTCTTCGGGGGCGCCGGACTCTGCTGCCTCAAAGCCGGCCGAGGGGGGCACATCGGCGGAGCCGGCGGCGAGCGCTTCTCCCTCGGCGCCGGGTTCGGGGTCCGGATCGCCGGGCGACGAGGCCCGAACCTGTCCGGGGACGGGGCTGAAGGCGAGCGCGTATCAGGCCGCTGTTCGTCCTGACGGCACGGGCACCGGTGCGGCGGTCGTCGAGTTCGCCAACACCTCTGGGCACGCGTGCACCCTGCAGGGCCACCCGACGGTGGCGGGGGCGGGCAATGGTTCCCCGCAGAAGAACGCTCCCCTGACGGTGACGCGCACGGGATCGGCGTCTGCGGTGCGGCTGGCGCCCGGTGGCAAGGCATGGGTGAAGCTGACCTTCGTCCAGGTTCAGGGCGAGGGGGACGGCTACTGCAAGTCCGGCTCCGAGCCCGTCGTCTACCCGACGCTGGTGGTTGGTCTGCCGGGGGCGGGGGCCCACCAAGTCGCCCTGGAGGACGGGCTCTTCGCCGAGTGTGACAACAAGGTGACCGTCACCGCCGTGACCGCGGCGAAGCCCTCCTGACGGAACCGCAAAGGCAAGGGCCCGTAGGACCCTTCGATTCGAGCCCGGCACCCCCAGCGGTGCCGGGCTCGACCTGCTTCCACCAACGGCTGCACGCATCGCCGTTCACCAGTCGAGACGACCTCCGAGAGCCAATCGCCTGTCGCAGATGGGCACTTGCGTGATCGGAACCTTTCCATCCGGGACCATTGTCTGACATCTTGCGTCCACCACTTCCCACACTCGGCCCGGTCGGCGCCACCAGCGCCGCCGGGCTCTCGGAGGATGCATTGCTTACCCTCATATCCGGCCGTCTGAGACGCTCGGTCGTGGCCACCGCTGCACTCGGTGCGGCCGTGGCGTTGGTAACTCCCGTCGGGGCCGCCCAGGCAGCGACGACCGCGTCGGGGACTCCCGCGGAGTCCGCGGCGTCCGCGTCGCCCACGGCCTCGTGGGCCGCCGGTACCCGGGCCTACCTGGTCATCACCGCACCGGGCGACACGTCGGCCGTACAGACCGCCGTCACGGCAAACGGCGGCACGGTGTTCGCGCACTACGACGCGATCGGCGTGATCGTGGCCCACTCGGCGTCCACGACGTTCGCCGGCACCCTGCGCGGCGTCAGCGGGGTCCAGCAGGTCGGCGCCACCCGGACCTCGAATGTTCCGGCCGACGCGTACAACCCCGCAATTCCCGCCACCCCCGGGCAGGCCACGACCACCCTCACCGAGTCCAACCGCTGGGACATGACCCAGATCAATGCCGACAAGGCATGGGCCGTGACCACCGGCTCCTCCGCGGTCAAGGTCGGTGTCCTCGACACCGGCGTCGACGACCTGCATCAGGACATCGCACCCAACTTCGATGCGGCCGACTCCGTCTCCTGCGCCTACGGCAAGGCGGACACGAGGACCGGCGCATGGCGTCCCGTCGGCGACCACGGCACCCATGTGGCGGGCACGATCGCGGCAGCCAAGAACGGCAAGGGCGTCATCGGTGTGGCCCCGGGCGTCAAGATCTCCTCCGTCCGGATCGCCGAGCCGAACACCAGCATGTTCTTCGCCGAGAACACCGTCTGCGGCTTCATGTGGGCCGGCGACCACGGCTTCAAGGTCACCAACAACAGCTACTACACAGACCCGTGGATGTTCAACTGCCCGGACAACGTGGACCAGGCAGCGATCATCGAGGGCGTCAGGCGTGCCCAGGAGTACGCGGAGAGCAAGGGCTCGCTGCAGGTCGCGGCCGCGGGCAACTCCAACTACGACCTGGCGAACAAGCGGACCGACACATCGAGCCCGAACGACTCGACCCCCGTCACCCGCACCATCACCAACGCCTGCATCGACATCCCCACCGAGCTGCCGGGCGTGGTGACCGTCGCAGCCATGGGCAACGGCAACGTCAAGGCCTCGTACTCCAACCTCGGCCGGAACATCATCGACATTGCGGCACCGGGCGGCGACGGCGCGTCCGGGGTCTACTCGACCCTGCCGGGCGGCAAGTACGGCACCATGAACGGCACGTCGATGGCTTCCCCGCACGTCGCCGGTGTGGCCGCGCTGCTGGCGAGCACCAACCCCGGCTCCACGCCTGCGGACCTCCGGGCCAAGCTGGCCGCCCAGGCCACCGACACGGCCTGCCCCTCCGACAGCCGCTGCACGGGCACGACCGCCAACAACAGTTTCTTCGGCGAGGGCCAGGTCGACGCGCTGAAGGCCGTCGGCGGCACGCCGCCGGGCGCGTACTTCGAGAACACCGTGGACGTGGCCATCGCCGACAACGCCACGGTGGAGTCCCCGCTCACCGTGACCGGGGTCAGCGGCAATGCCCCGGCCACGCTCAAGGTCGGCGTGGACATCAAGCACACCTACCGCGGCGACCTCGTGCTCTCTCTCGTGGCCCCCGACGGCACGGTCTACACGCTCGAGGACTTTCCGAACAACGACGGCACGGACAACGTCGCCAAGACGTACACCGTGAACGCCTCATCGGAAGTGGCCGCGGGCACGTGGAAGCTGCGCGTCCGTGACCTCGCCTCCCAGGACACCGGCAAGATCGACGCCTGGAACCTGACCTTCTAGCGCGCCACCGGGTCCTGGTGGGAGCTGTACGCAGCCCTCACCAGGACCTGGCCGGTGTCGCCCATCGCCCAGCTTTGGAGCGCAGCGTTCCGTCGTGACGACGTCACAGTTCCGCCGCTGCAAGGACATCAGGACTTCACCTGCGCAGCATCCCGCCGTGGCCCGCGAGGCGGCGCTGCGGCGTACCTTCCCGGCATGCCCTCTCTCCTTCAAAACCGGCTGGCGAAGTGGGTCTTGAACCCAGCCGTCGCCATGATCGAACGGCGCATCGAGCAGCACGTGACGCGTGCCACGCAGGCATTGCAGACCGATCTCGACGCTCTCCACCGGAAGGTGGCCGCCCTGCAGAACCCGCAGTACGGACTCGGCCTGCTCGTGGACGGGACGGGCCGAAGCGGCCACCGGACGCCCACCGCAGCCCAGATCGACACCCTCGCGCGTCAGATCCAGGGCGTTGCGGACGGCAGTGAACACGCTCTTCGCAATGTGACCGTCGCCTATCGCACGGTGATCGCCCTGGAGTCACTCGGCGTGGGCAGGCTGGCCGGGTCCACCTCCAATGTGTGCGGAAAGCTCGCCACGGTGCCGCTGCTCTCCCCGCCGAACGGCAACGTCCTCGAAATCGGGACTCTCTACGGAATGTTCGCCGCGGGACTGCTGCGGATGCTGCACAGGTCCGGGACCGAACCGCATCTGACGATCGTCGATCCGCTGGCGGGCGCGCAGCTGCAGCCCGGAGCCGCCCCGCAGGGAGCGGATCCCACCGGCACGCCGGTGCGCGAGGACGTCGTACGGGCCAACCTGGCACTCGGCGGCGTCGGTTCGGTGATCGATGCGCGAATCCAGCAGGGCTTCTCGGGTGATCCGGAGGTGCGGGCCGCCGTTTCCGACCGGGAGTACGGGGTGATCGTGGTGGACGGCGATCACTCCATGGACGGGGTGCGGTCCGATCTGGAGTGGGTCGAGCAGATCGTCGCCCCGGGCGGGATCGTGGTGCTCGACGACTACGGAGACAAGGCCTGGCCCGGGGTGCAGGACGCCTTGGACAAGCATCTGGCGAGCGGGACTTCGCGGCTGAGCTTGCTCGGCCGGGTGTCCACCTCGGCGTATCTGCGCGCAAGCTGATCGTTCTCGCGCTACCGGGACGTTCCTCATTCTCGCCTCGACCGGCGATGGCACCCCGCTACCGGCACGGCAGGCAGTGTCGTGGAAAAGTGGTGGCGTGACGACGAAGACAGACACGCGTGAGGACCGGCTGCTGTACGGGTGCATGGGACTGGGCGGGAGCTGGGACACCCAGTCCTACCGTGCGGCGGACATCGATGATGCCGAGGCCGCGATCAAAGCCGCGCTGGACATCGGCATCACCGCGTTCGACCATGCCGACATCTACCGTCACGGGAAGGCGGAAGCGGTTTTCGGTGAAGTCCTGGCTCGCACGCCGGGGCTGCGCGAACGCATCACCGTGCAGACCAAGTGCGGTATCCGCCTCGCGGACGGCGACCGGCCCGGCGTCTACGACCTGCGCGGGCACAGCATCATCCAGCGCGTTGAGGAAAGTCTCGCTCGCCTGCGCACCGACGTCATCGACGTACTGCTCCTGCACCGGCCCGACCCGCTGGCCGGTGCGGAGGAGATTGCCCAGGCGCTCACCTCGCTGCACCGGCAGGGCCTGGTACGGCGCTTTGGCGTGTCGAACATGAGCGCCGCGCAGATCGCCCACCTCCAGGCCGCCCTCGATGTCCCCCTGGTCGCCAACCAGCTGGAGATGAGTCTGCAGCGCCGGGACTGGCTCGAAGCCGGAGTCCTCGTCAACACTCCCGAAGCGGCCACGAACAGTTTCCCACTGGGGACGATCGAGCACTGCAGGGCCAACGGCATCCAGCTGCAGGCGTGGGGGTCGCTCGCTCAGGGACGCTTCACGGGTCGTCAGGAGACGGCGGCCGAGCACGCGACCGCGCAGCTCGTCACTGCTCTGGCCACGAAGAAGGGCACGACAGCGGAAACCATTGTGCTGTGGTGGCTCCAGCGTCACCCGGCCCAGATCGCGCCGGTCATCGGCAGCGCCCGACCCGAGCGCATCCTCGCCTGCGGCGACGCCGCCCGGCGGGAACCCGGCCTCACTCACGACGAGTGGTACGAGCTGTGGCTGACAGCCCGCGGCACCGCTCTGCCATAGGCCCTGCCTGGCTGTCGGCTACTCGTTGACGAGGTTGGTGAGGTGGTTGGCGATGGTGTCCAGTACTTGGATGGCGCCTGCCTTGTCGCCGAGTACCAAGTAGTTGAGGGTGAGGCCGTCGGTCATGGCGGCCAGGTAGCGGGCCAGGACGGGGGCGGGGACGAGGAGTTCGTACCCTCTGGTGCGGCCGAGTTCCTCGAGGAGTTCGGTGTAGATGTGGGTGTACTGCTCGTACTGGTGTCGAGCCAGATGCTCAAATCCCGGCTGGCGCAGGGCGTACTGGGTGAGTTCGTAGGTGAGCATGTGCTCGCCGGGGTTGGCTGCCACATGGTCGAAGTAGGCGTGGATGCCCGCAAGGAAGGTTTCCCGCAGGGTGGCTTTGGGCTGGATGGCCTCCCTGACGCTGGCGATGTAGTGGTCGGTGATGGAAGTGATCACGGACTCGAGCAGGGCCTGCTTGGAGTCGAAGCAGTAGTGGAAAACGCTCAGGGAGACGCCTGCTTCGGCGGCGATGGACCGTGTTGTGGTCTTGGCGACGCCGTCGCGGGTCATGGCCCGGATGGCTGCTTCGATCAGCTGCCGGCGCCGTTCGGCCGACGGCTTGCGTGACATGTGCCTTCCCTTTCCCGGCCTGATACCTCCCCGGGGGCGGACGTGCTTCCGAGGCTGCGGCATGCTCGCTTCGGCGGCGGATGCCGGTGGCAGCGGCCCCGGACACGTGCGTGCCCGGGGCCGTGAAGCGGGTCGAGCCGATTGTTTCAGCTGCTGTGGACGTTCAGCTGCTGTAGACGCCGACTTCGTGGAGTGAGTAGCCCCAGCCGGTGCCGCGTTTGATCCCGTGGATACGTACGTACCGGGCCGAGACGCCGGCGAATTCGGCGGTGTCGAGGCCGCCGTTGCCGGCGGTGGTGGACCACACCGGCCGCCAGTTGGTGCCGTCGGTGGAGATTTCGATGCGGTACTCGGCTGCGTAGGCGCGTTCCCAGTCGAGGGTGACCCGATTGATCAGCCTCGGGCTTCCGAGGTCGACTCGGAGCCACTGGTCGTCGCTCCAGTCACTGGCCCAGCGGGTGCCCTTGTCGCCGTCCACGGCCCTGTCGGGGGCGTAACTCGTGAACAGGTTCCACTCCGACGAACTGGCCGTGGCGGGCACGTTCGCGGCGAGGTTGACCCCCGGCTTGTGGGTCTGGGTCGCCTTCCAGGTGTCCAGGTAGGACTCGGCCCCCTTGAACAGGTCGTCGACCACGCCCTGGCCGCCGACGAGGCGGACCTCCTCGACCCAGTCCGGAAACATGCCGTAGTGCGCGGTGCCGTCGACGTTGATGTCCCAGGTGCGGTCGCCGGTGACCTGCCGGTCGATGACGGAGCCGCCGTCGGTGCTGCGGAAGGGGTACTTCACCGGGTTCGGCGCGTTCGTACCGCGGCCCAGCGAATGCTCGCCGAGGCCGTTCATGTCGCTGCCGAAGCCGAGACCGACCTTGTACTTGTCGCGCAGCGCGTCGGCGAGCCTCGACTCGTTGGTGAAGCCCTCGGCGCCGCTCATGTACTGGGCGACGAAGCCGCCGAGACGGTAGACCCGCTCGATCCAGCCCAGGTCCATCCAGCTGTGCGAGGAGATCACGCCGGGGTATGCCTGAGACTCGAGGATGTCGAAGGCCTGGCCGGTGGCCTTGACGCTCATGTGGTCGATCTCCAGCATCATGCTGCGCTTCATCATGCCCCGTACTGCGTACTCGCCCAGCTCGGTGAGACCTCGGGTGTTGCACTGCGCGTCGGCGGCGTATGCCGGGACTGCGACGCCGGCGGGGAGCTTCTCCTCCTCGCGCGCCGATGCGTTGCCGATGGGGTTGTCATGCTGGGGGCCGGTGCACTTCTCGGTCTTCCAGAACGTGCCGGTCGACAGGAACTGGCCGACGTTGATCGCGGTGCCGAGGGTGCCGGAGTCGAAGCGGACGCCGCACAGCGCGTTGTCGAACTTGTGGCACAGGAACATGCTGCGCACACCGAGTTTGTGCAGCTCGTCCAGACCGCGGTCGATGTCGTCCTTGCCGCACTGCGCGATGTCCAGTATCTGCTTGCATCCGAACGGCTCGGAGGTTTCTACGCCCAGGACGACGGCCAGCTTGCCCTGTTCGACGACCTGGCGGGCCTGGGCGGCGTCGGTGACGATCCTGAACCAGCCCTTGCCCGGGCCGCCGTACATTCTGTCGACATAGTCCTGCAGTTCGTACGTCTTCTTCGCCTGCAGGCGGATGGATGTCATTTCGTCGCATCCGCGGTCCTTGAAGGGGGAGACCGAGCAGATCACACCGTTGGTGACGAGGTCGTTGACCAGGATGCGCTGGCCGCCTCGCCAGGCCCGCTCGACCCAGGCGTAGTAGTTCTGCTGGTGGGTCAGGGAGTCAGGGGCCGGCCAGTCCTTGAACGTCGGCCATCCGTTGGGGTCGTGCTTGCCGTCGCCGCCCTTGGTGATGAGGTCGAACAGAGCGAGCGAGCCGTCCGGGTAGTGCTCGGGACAGTCCTTGAGGGCGTCTGCGACTCCCTGCTCGGAGAACGGCTTGCCGCACACGAGCCGGCCGCCGAAGGCCTCGTTGGACATCAGGTGATCGTGCGCGTCGACGAAGCCCCGCACCTCGCCGTGGGCGTCGGTCCCGGTGAACGGCTCGCCGGTGACGTTGATCTGGGAGTCGGGAACGGGCCGGGCCCCGGGGGACCACCAGTTGACATCGGCCTCGGCGGAGGAACCGGTCCCCGCGCCGAAGAGCATCGTGGCCAGGGCGAGGAAGGTCGACAGGGTCGCGATCAGTCTGGGCCTGCGGTGCGTGTGTGGGGTCACGGTACGGCCTTCCATCAGGGGATGGTGTGGGGGTAACGCGCTGAGGCCGTCACCTGGGCCACAGCCGCCGGACTGTCCGGCCGTTGGCCGCGGCGCGACGGTTGGCGCGTGGAGGAGGGACACCGGCCGGTCGCAGCACCCGCCGGCTCACGGGCGTATTCGGCCGACGCAGCATGCCGAAGAGAATCCCTAGGGTCTGAACTGGAGTCAATAGTCCGGGACGGATGACCTACTCGCTGGTTCAGAGGATTTCAACTCTCGGACCAGAAAGCCCGGTTGGACCCTTTGCATCCTGCCGCTCCCTTCGGCACGAGCGGGCGGTGTGCCTGGCGACCTGCCGATCACGACGCCCTCGGCCGCACCGCCCGTATCTCCTGCCGGCTACGGCCCGCGGACGGCCCCCCTCCCTTCGCGCCGTCGCGGCCGGGCCACCATCGCGGCGGCGGTCGTGGCAGTGGTGCTGGCCGGCGGAGGGATGACGTACGCCCTGGTGGGATCGGGGGGTTCGAGCGGCGACGCGTCGCGGAACCACGCAGGATTCGCGGGCAGCACTCCGCAGGACCAGGCCGGCAGCGCCGGCGGAACACTCGACTCGACGACCCCGGGAGCGTCGCCGTCCCTGTCCGCGTCCGCCGCGCCCCCCTCCGCGTCCTCCTCTCGCGCGTCCGGGAACCCTGCGAAGCCGTCCGGCCGCGAGAGCACGAGCACTGGCCGCCCGACGGCATCGGGCTCCAGCGCCGGTGGGCCCCCGTCGTCGCCTGCGAGCCCGACCGCGACATCCAGTTCCGTGTCAACGAGCTGCGGCGGATGGAGCCACCAGGACCCGCATCCTGGTACCTACGGCAACATGACCGGGAGCTACCACCTCAAGACCGGGCCGTACGCGGCATGCTCGAACGTGGCGCAGGCCCAGTCGGGGGCAAAGCTCTGGTACCACTGCTACGTGGTCAACGCGTACGGTCACGCGTGGACATACGTGCGGATCGCCGGCACCAAGACATCCGGCTGGATGTCCAACGACAACCTCGCCAATCAGAACGGCCCCGCTTTTCGTTGCTGAGTGCCGCCGAGGTTGCAGTGGTAGTGGAATCTCAGTGGAGCAGGTTCGCTGAGACTGCGTGCAGAGCGGCTACCTGTCCAGGATCTCGCTGCGGCACTCGCCCGCATTCGGGAGGTCACGCTCGTGCTTGTCGACCAACACCTCGGCCTCCGACCGGTCCGGCCGCGGTGGACTTGCGGCCGGCGCCTTCGGCATGATCGAGAGCTGAGGCTCGGTGCGATGTGCGGGCACCGGTGCCCCGAAGACCACCGGTACGCCAGGGGAGTAGAGCCGCTGCACGGCGGCTCCTGCGGGGCGGGGAGGCCGGCGGCTCGTATCAGGTCCTCTTCGAGGTGGCGGACGCGGGCGGTGTGCAGAGGCCAGGTGGGGTGCGCGTTCGGCAGGTGGAGTGTGCGTCCGTACCAGTCGACGTGCAGCCCCCAGCGCGCGGTGAGAAACGTCTCCAGCTCGCCCGGTTGTTCCAGTTCAGAGCCGATCTCGACAGATATACGGTAGGACGTGGGGCGTTGCGGGGGAAGCCTGCGCCCGGTGTAGGTGAGGTGGCGGCCGCCGTTCCGGGTGATGCTCATGGACGACCAGAGGTAGGGCAGCCGGAATCCGGCCCGACCGCCGAGGACCGGCAGCAGGCGGGCCGCGTCGAGGCTCAGGAAGACGACTCCCCGCCGCCCCAGTTCGTCCACGCTGTACAGCCGTACGTTCGTCTCCGGAAAGGTGCCCAGATAGGGGAGCGCCGGGCGGCGGCCGATCGCGACCCGCTCCATGCGAAAGGGCACGAGACCCACGTACGTCGTGCCGTCGAGTACGTCGGGACGCGTGCCGCGTGGCAACAGCGGTGCGACAGTGGCCGGGTCGGCAGGCCAGTGCAGGAACGTCACATCAGTCCACCACTGCGACAGAACCGGGCGACGGATCCTATGAGGCGCCGTCGCGGCCAGGGGGCGAGGGACGGCGTCGCGTTCACGTCGGTCCATCAGGTCGACTCCGATGCGGCTGCGGGGAGAGGGGCGGCAGGCCGGGCCCAATGTATCCCGCAGCAAATCGGCGCTTTCGGTGCACCCCCGGACTGGGCCGCCGCGTACTCCGGCCAGATCCCACTTGGCGGCGAGTCGGACCCGGGCCCAGTCTCTGGGCGCGCAGCGAGTCCAGTTGCCGCCGACATGGATGAGGAACACGCCGTCCTCGCCGCGGCCGGTCTCAGGCTGTTGGGAGTGCCCGCATGGCGGTTACCACGACGACGCCCGGAACCAGCAGTGCGGCTTCGCCCAGCGTGTAGACCAGCCACGGTGACATGGCAGTCCAGTTCTCGTGAGGAATGCCGACCGCGATCCCGCTGGCCACCGCCAGTAGTCCGCTGAGCGCGAGAGCTGTCCAGGCGCTCACCGAGACGCGGTCGTTGAGTAGGGCCTCGTCTCGCCAGTAGTCGGGTGCCATAGGGGGCGGCGGCGCGTTGTCCGGTAGTGGTTTCCACCAGTGGAGAAAGACCGCCACCATGAGCGCGGCTCCGCTCACCCACATCGCCGCGTCCGCCCACGCCGAAGCCTGCCGCCGGAGAACGGAGTTGTTGAAAGCGACGGACGATACGGTCAGCATCAAGATGGAGAACTGCGCCGCGAACTGGACGAGCCCACGAAAGAAGGGGACTTCGCCGTGCTTGTTGCGTTCGTACGCGGGCAGCAGCCACGCGAGCGCCACGATCACTACTACGGCATCAGCCGCGAGAATCGCCCCGGAGAACAACTGCTCCGTCGTGGCGCGCAGACACACCAGTTCGCCTGTCGCCAGAGCGTACAGGTAGGAGGCGGCGGCCAGTCCGAAGAAGCAGGGGAGCAACAGCCTCAGACCTCGCGAGGCATGGCCATCGCCGCCTGACGGGTTCTTCTCGCCGATCACGACGATGATGCCGGCGAAAACGAAGCCGGCGAAGATACCGCAGAACGAGCTCATCGCGCCCGCGGACGCGATCGGGCTCCAGTCACCGGGGCCGCTGTCGCAGACGTCCGGATGGAATGGGGGCGGCGCTATTAACTGCCTCATAGCCGCCGATGCTGACACCGGAACAGAGCGGGTGTTTCGGATCGACGCAATGGGGCCGCACGAGACGAGGCACAGGGCGCATTCAGCATGCGCGTGTGCAGCCCTTCGCGCTCCTCATCGCAGGCGCTGCTGCTGGGTGCTCCCCGACTCGTGCCGGCCGGCAGCGGCAAAGAGTGCGGTCCAGCACAGTGGCTCCACCGACGTCAGTCTTCGCCTCGCACACTCCTGCTCCGGTGGCGGGTTCCGGACCAACCGCGCCAGGGTGCGGACGTTGAGCACCCGCGCCTGGGCGCTGCCGCCTGAAACGCCGTCCGGCGGCTCTGCGGCGACATCCACCAGCCCCTGACCGTCACTCCTGGCAGCGTCGCTGGTCCTCCGCAGTCGTAGGATTGGCGCAGAGGTGCCGAGACGAGGCGCGCAGCCATGAGAGCAGTGGGCAGGCACACCGTCAGGGAAGGCCGCTTCTGGCATCGCCGGGCTGAGCTGTTCTACGACGACGCCGGTGAGGGCCCGCTCGCCGTGTACGCACACGGCGGGTTCGTGAGCCAGGCCACCGAGGACCGGATGGGCTTGTTCGACTGGGCGCCGGTCCTGGACGCGGGGCATCGCCTGGTCCGTTACGACGCCCGGGCGCACGGGCGATCCACCGGCGAGCCCGTGGACACCGACTACACGTATCCCTCGCTTGCCGACGATCTGCTGGCCCTGCTCGATCACCTGGATGCCGCCGAGCCCGTCGCCGCCATGGGCGCGTCGATGGGATGCGGCAGCGTGCTGCACGCCGCTGTCCGGGCGCCCGACCGGTTCTCCCGACTGGTCCTGCTCATCCCACCCACAGCATGGACGACGCGGGAGGCGCATGCGCGAGCCAACCGGGAATCCGCCGACACCATCGAACGAGAGGGAGTGGATGCTTGGCTCGCCGCCAAAGGGACACAGCCTCGCCCCGCAGTCGTAGCCGACGTTCCCGAGTTCCCACCAACGCCCGCCGAGCAGGTGATGCCGTCGGTCCTGCGTGGCCTGGCGCTGTCCGACCTGCCGTCCCGCACGGCAATCGCCGGGCTGCGCCGGCCGGGCTTGATCCTGGCCTGGGCGGATGACCCGGGCCACCCCCTGTCGACCGCGGAAACTCTGGCCCAATTGCTGCCGCACGCCGACCTGCATGTGTCCCGGACGCGCGCCGGCATCCGTACATGGGGAGAACGCATCGCGGAGTACCTGGCCCAGCCACGTTCCTGATCGGGAGATCGGCACCCTTGCGCGACGGGGCGGCGATCGCCCGGCGCTGCGCTCGCGGCGCCGGCCACGGTCCGCCCTGAGGCGGAAGTCCAGGCCATGGAAGAAGACGGATCACGCTGACGCGAAGCGGCTCTTCTCGCGCTTGAAGCGTGCGGCATCTGTCGGCAGCACACCGACGTGGCGCCCGGCACGCCGATCTGCAGGCCCCCGTCCTGCAGATCGGCAATCAGTTGAGACCAGCGGTCAGCCGTTCTTCCGGAGAACCATCGCGGAGCCACCACCGCGGCGTGCCGCTTCCGCAACGGCCTGGATGTCGCCGTCGTCGAGGAATTCCAGGGCCGCGACCGCTCCGATCTCCGGTGCCGGGGTGAATGTCTGGCTGGCGAGTACGAACTTGTGGCCGAGCTTTTCCAGTTCGGCCCTCGCGGGGGAGTCGAGGAAGGCAGGCTCGACCTCGGTGTTCGCGCGGTTGCGTTGCGAGAGGCGCGGTGCGGCGACCGCTTCCGGCAGGGTCATGCCCAGGTCCACGCGGTTGACGAGGGTCTGGAGGACGGTGGTGATGATCGTGGCACCGCCCGGTGAGCCGACCGCAAGCAGGGGCTTGCCGTGCTGCAGAACGATGGTGGGCGACATGCTGCTGCGCGGGCGCTTGCCGGGTCCGGGAAGGTTCGGGCCGTCCACCTCCGCGGAGTAGGGGGTGAAATCGAAGTCCGTCAACTCGTTGTTGAGCAGGAAACCACGGCCGGGCACGGTGATGGCGGAGCCGCCGGTCTGCTCGATGGTCAGGGTGTACGAGACCACATTGCCCCAGCGGTCGGCGGTCACCAGATGAGTGGTGGAGGGCCCTTCGTAGGGTTCGGCGCGTCCGGTTCCCTTGGTGCAGTGGGAACCGGGGCTGCGCGGGTCGGCGGGGGCCAGGGGACTGGTCAGCGCCGAGTCCGGACTGATCAGGCAGGCCCGGTCCTTGGCGAACTCCTTGGAGAGCAGCTCCTGTGTGGGCACTTTGGAGAAGGCCGGGTCTCCCACCCACCGGTTGCGGTCGGCGAAGGCGATACGACTGGCCTCAAGGTAGCGGTGAAGTGCCTGGGTACGGTCACTCGGCGTCGCCGCGGACAGGTCGAAGTTCTCCAGGATGTTCAGAGCCTCGCCGACGGTGGTTCCGCCGGAGGAGACGGGCGCCATGGAGTAGACGTCCAGGCCCCGGTAGGGGGTGTGCGTGGGCGCGCGCCGTACGGTCCGATAGGCGGCGATGTCGCTGGTCTCCATGAGCCCGGGGCGAACGCGCGTGTCCGAGTCCGGTGCCACGGGAGGGTGTTGGACCGTATCGGCTATCTCGCGGGCCATGTTGCGGCCGTAGAAACCGGCGAGACCCTTCTCGGCGAGCAGGCGATAGGTGCTCGCGAGGCCGGGGTTGCGGAAGCGTGAGCCCACGACAGGGAGTTCGCCGCCCGGAAGGAACAGGTCGGACGTGGAGGTGAAGTCCCGGAAGCGGTCCTCGTTCATGGCCGTCTGCGCCCGGAACTCCTTGTTCACGACGAAGCCCTCGTCGGCGAGCCGGGTGGCGGGGGCCAGTGTCCGTCTGAGGGGCATCGTGCCCCAGTCCTCCAGCGCGTTCTGCCAGGTGGCGGGTGTTCCTGGTACGCCTACGGAGAGACCGGAGTTGACGGCTTCCTTGAAGGGGACAGGACCGCCCGTGGCCGGGTCGATGAACGAGTCCGACCGCATACGGGCCGGTGCGGTCTCCCGCCCGTCGATGGTGTGGACCTTGCCGGTCTTGGCGTCGTAGTACACGAAGAACCCACCGCCGCCGACGCCTGCCGAGTAGGGCTCGACGACACCGAGTGCGGCAGCGGTCGCCACTGCGGCGTCAACGGCGTTGCCGCCCTTCCGCAGAATCTCGAGGCCTGCCCGGGAGGCGTACGGGTTCACACTGGCGACTGCTCCACCGCTGCCGGTCGCGACCGGCTCCTTCGCCGGGGGCCGTTGCGCGGGTGCGGCCTCCACAGGTGTCAGGGACAGGGCGAGCGGAACGCTCAGGGCCGCCAGGAGAGCAGCACAGGCACGACGACGTATAGGCATGGAGCCTCCGGATCAAGGGTTGCCGGCTCGGGGGTGGCGGAATGGAGACGACCCTGACAGTGGAGGGCTGCTCCCGACAACGCCTGCCTGGAAGATTTGCGCTAGATCTGAGGTTGCCGCCCCCTGCAGGCCGTCTGTGCGCGAGGGATCCTGCACCGACCCAAGCGCTACAGCCGACGCCTGCGCCGCGCGTCCCACCTCCCCTATCTCACCATTTCTGGTCGCGATCAAAGACGAGCAATCCAGGACAGAAAGTTGTCATAAATGGATCCATTTACATCAACCGATAGTCGAAGTAATGTCCGAATGGGATATCTCTGGATTGACGATGAGCGATGCCCTGGGCTTGTGTACTATCAGCACCATAAATGCCGTTAATTTCACCAGGATTGTCCGGGGGGACGGGTGGCTGAGTTCCACATCGACAAACAGAGCGCCCAGAACATCTATCAGGGAGAGACCCTGCATATCGGGCCCGAGACCACTTCCACTGCTTTGGCGCAACTCGGCGCTCTGCTCGCCCGGATCGACGAGCAGAGTGCCCCCGCGGACGATTGGGCCGAATTGCGTGCCGAAGTCGAACGGGCTCGCGACTCGCTGCCCGAACGGGAAGCCGCAGTCGGTGCGCTGGCGCGGGCCCGTGACATCGCCACACGCCTGCCTGTCGGTTCCATCGCCACCACCATCGCCATGATCATCAGCTCCCTTGCCGGGTGATGTCACATGGGAGGCTCCAAGAACCAGAAGGCCAAGGGCACCCACAATGTGGACCGACAAGTGGCCGAAACGATCTACAACGCCGACACGATATACCTCGCTTCGCCGGAACCCTCCGCGCAGGAGCGCGCGGAGGATCTTTTCCGGCGCGGAGAGAGGTCCCTGAGGGATGTTTTCTACGAATCGGCGGTCGCGCACCTGACCCAGTGTGTCGATCTCGGCGCCCTCGGCCCTTCCGCCACCGCCGACGCACGTTTCTTCCATGCGCTCGCCATACTCGGGGGGAAGCGTCCGAGTATGTGCAGCGGTTCTCAAATCACCGCGGCGCTGAAGGCGCTGGGTCCATCGCCGCATACCGCTCATGCCCGCTTCCTCTTGGCACTCGTGGAAGAGGATCGCACCAACGCCTGGATGGACTCCCCTCGGATTCCCGGCAACCTGCGCCTGATGGCACAGCAGGTCGACCGTTCACATGCCGAGCTGATCTGCCGACATGTCCCCGCACGCGAAAGCCGTGTCTGGCGAGCCTTGAACGAACACGTGGAAGGTACTGTCTGATGTCTTCGAATCTTGCCGGAAATCAGGCGACCGAGCGTAAGCGGAGAATCGAAAAGTATTTCCAACCCACCCCGAAGGACAGCCTGCAGCAGATCGCCGTGGCGCTGCTCGCCGGCGGTGGGCTCGCGGTTCTGCTCGGCCTGATCCTGCTCAGCAGCCAGGGCTTCCTGGCCGTCCTGCTGTTCATAGGTGGCGGTTACGCCCTCGTCCAGGGCGCCATCCGGAAGGCGCGCTACAAGGCCGAGTACGCGAAAGCCGAACCCAAGCCCTCCGACCGGGAGATGGACCGGACACTGGCCCTCGACCTGCAGCAGATCGAGGTCCGCGCCATGCACCGCCTCGGCATCACCGCGGATCATCTGGAGACCGGCGCGGCGTCCTGGGATCCGGTCGTTGCCCTGCTCGCCGACAAGATGGTTGAACGTCCCAAGAAGCGTCCGCTGGTGCTGTACGGGCCGAAGCTGAGCGACTTCGGGATCGGCGAGGACGGAGTGTGGCGGTTCAAGCAGTACGAGGTCCTCGTCATCTGCCCGACGGTCCACCATCTCGCCATCTATCACTGCACCCTGGATTTCCTCAGCGGCGGGCTGTCCATGGAGGACACCGAGGAGTACCAGTACAACCATGTGGTGGCGGTGTCGACCCGGACCACGCCGGCTCCGGACGATCTGTCTCTGGAGCGGTTGAACACTCGTGACCCCGAGGACGACGAGGTCCGCTTCGCCAAAGTCCTGCGCCGTCGGCTGGAAGTGAGCGTGTCCAACGGGCAGTCCATGGGTGTCACGGTCGGCATCACGGACGAGCAGGACTCCTCGAAGCAAGCGGTTCTGCAGTCGAGCGGTATCGATGAGGTCATCGGATCTGTCCGGCGCGTACTGCGGGACCATTCCCGGCCGTAGCGGTGCCGGGTGGAAGCGCGAGCTGTCCGTGGTCACAGTGGAACTGTGACCACGGACGCTGCTTGTGGCGGCGGGAGTCCTCGTGGCCGCTCGCAGCGGTCACCTCGCGGTGATCGTGCCATCGACCGCCCCGCCGGCGTCGCTCCGGGAGCAACGGCACCGTCCATCATTCGCCATGTACATCGGTCACCGGCCCACCCGTGGTGCTCGGCGCAGGACTACTCGTGGGCGAGGTGCTGACACTGCCGGTAGGACTTGCGGAAGGAGTCGCCGTCGGCGAGGCCGAGTGGCTGGGGCGGCCAGGGGAGGGGCGGGGCGTCGGCCTGGCTTTCACGGGTGGACCGGTGGGGGCTGAGGGAGTTTGGGAGGCCGGTGATTCCCGGTGAGTGGCCGTCGGGCGAGGGCGCCCAGTCGCACCACTGTTCCGGTCCCGGACGCTTCCTCTGGCTGGGTGCGTGGCCGGACGTTCCGGTGGACGTGAGGCTCTGGGTGATTCGCTGACGGGGACATGGGGCTCGTCGGGGGATGCCTGTTCCGGGCTCGGCGCTGCTCGTGGGGAGCCAACGGAGTGCTGAGGCAGCAGCGATGCAGCGGCCAGGCCGCCGAGCATGGCGAAGGTGGCCGCGGCAAGAGTCCGACCGCCGTACTTCTTCAGTCGCGGCGGACAGGGTCGCCGGGCTGCGGGCGCATCGGCTGAGGCAACGGGGGACCAGGCAGGGGCCGGGGGCTCGAAGGAGCCGGCTCCCTCGCTGAAGAGGACCTCAAGCACCGCCGTGTCGACTGCCGGTGCACCGCCGCTCCGATCGCTCGGCGGTGGCATGTCGGAGTCGTAAGCCCCGCACTCTGGGCACGTCACGGCGCCGTTGAGGGCGCGGCGGCAGGGGAAGCAATAGTCCATGGTTCGACCGCTCAGTGGGTGATTCGCTGGAAGGAGCCGTCGGCCGGCCAGGCTGGGCAGCAGACAGCGGCCGGAAGGCGCCGCTCGGTGTCTTTCGGAAGGATCCTTGGCATGTGCGAACCTCACTCACTCACCGGCTGCAGGTGGGGCACCGGTTACCGAGGTCAACGGGCCGGAGCGAGTCAGCGTTCAACCAGCGGCTGAAACGTGGGGCACGCAACTCCCTTTGATATTATGGCTGGTCACGTCATCGCTACGCTTCGGCGTCAGAGCCGACAGTCACGGCTCGTCCGAGTCGACTGCGTTCACCTCCTGGCGTTGAACATCCGCTGGAGTCATTCGCCGTCGTGATTGCCTCCGTAACCAGCGACTGCACGCTGCTCATTTTGTCCGCGTCCGCGTCGGCGCTCGGCGGGCTGCCGCAGGCGTCAACTCCCCGAGGAATCAACGAGATGTGGGCCACATCCCGGAGGTCAGGTTGAGACAAGGCCGCACGGGCTGCGTATCGCCTCACAACGACCCAGCGAAGCCCGACCCGTCCCGCCCGGCGCTCCGTCACAGACCCACCCCGGCGGCCACCATCCAACGTTTTGGTGCGTATCCGCCCATGAAAGACATCGCTGGCCTGTCCGCGACAAGACATTCCACGGACGTTGGTTGAGGAGGACTGCCGGTGGGATTCAACGACACCGAACCTCGGCGAGCTCACGGTCCAGGTCCTGATCTCGCGCAAGAGATACAGGACTCCTTCCAGGCGGTGCTGGACGCCTTGGACGCCGCACGCGCCGACCTCTACGCGGTCGACGAGCAGCAGGGCCGGCCCGAGTCCCCGCCGCCGTCCTGGCAACAACCCGGCGAACCACGCAGGGATCCAGGCGTCACTCGTCCGCCCCCGCCTCTCCCCTTGCCCCCGCCTCCACCCCGACGGACACAGCCGGTGGCGCCCGGGCCAGAGTGCCTGGATCCGGATCCTCCGCACACCGTCGAGCCGTATGTGGTGGAGCCGCCGCGGACCGATGGCGTACGGCAGGTCGACGCTCCGGAGGATGTCGTGGTGGAGCCGCTGTGGTTGCGCGCCACGCATCTGGAGCCTGTTCCTCCCCCGTCATTGGGAAAGCTGCCGCCGGCGGGAAAGCCGCCGATGGCGAGTGGCGCAGGCCCGACGTACGCCGCACCGCCGCTGACCTACCCTCCCCCGCAGGAGGGCGCGCGCAGCCGGACCGGTCCGCGCCCGTACATCAACCGGCCGGCCACCCCCGGGCGCCCGGCCCCGCCCTCGGACCAACTCCTCGCCCCGCCTTCGGACCAACTCCTCGCCCCGTCCTCGGAGTCGCCACCGCCACCCGCACCGCCACCCGTCCGCGCGCACGCGAGGAACAGAAGCCGAGGATGGCGGCGCTTCGCCGACCGCCGGGACACTCGTGTCGCCGGAGTCTTCGGACTGGGCGCCGTGAGCGGACTGATCCTCGCCGCTTCGCTGCTGGGCATCGACAACCCCGGACCGGCGGTCCCGTCCGCGCCCTCCGAGCAACCGGACCGGCCGCCCGTGCCCGACAACCCCGCTCCCGGGCTCCCCGAGATCCCGGGCACGGGCGTGCTGCGCCAGGGCGACAGCGGCCATGGGGTATACGAGCTGCAGGTCCGGCTGCTCCAGGTCCCGAACATGTACGACGGCGGCGCGATCGATGGTCGCTACGACAAGGAGGTCCGAGCGGCCGTGGCCAGATTCCAGCAGTGGTACGGCATCCGCGGTGACGAGACGGGCGTCTACGGCGACAACACACGCCTCGCTCTCATGTTGCGAACCAAGTAGTAGGAATCGGTGAGGCTGGCCTGGCCCGCGCGGCCGGGCTCGCCAAGCACTCCTCGAACGCAGCCCCGAGTTCACAGCACGATGGAACGAACACCCGGTCAGTCCTGCCCGTCTGCTGCCGCCGCGGATTCCGCTGCGGCGGCGGCCGATTCGGCGGCATCCACGAGTCGCTTCATTTCGCTGACCTCTGCGGGGCTGGTGGCCGCGGGGCGGTCGGTGGTTTCGTTGCCTTCCCGGTCACCGCCCTGCCCGCAGCCGGTGAGGGCGGTGAGGAACAGGAGGGTGGCCGCTGCGGCAATGGCGGTGCGTCGGCACGGCATCAGTTCTCGCTCCCGTTGTTGTTCGCCTTGCACCAGGTCTTGACCGCGGTCAGGTCCTTCTGGCGCTTCTCGAGAGTGGGAACGAGGGAGCGGCGGAAGGTGAGCTTGTCGTTGAGGTAGGTCTCGATCTCGGTGTGGCCGGCTGTCCTTGCGTTTTCGACCCGCTTCTCCAGCCGGGCGATTGAGCCGCGCTGCGTCGCGTCCCCGCCGAGACGGTCCAGGGCTTGCTCAAGACGCTTCTCGATTTTCGGTATCCGCTTGCACAGCACCTGCGCTCCGTCCCCCGTGGGCGTTGCGGTCGGCGCCGGTGTCCCGCCGCCGGCCGAGGCCGTGCCTGCTGCAGCGAGCAGTGCGCTGACGGCGGTGAGAGCCAGGGCTGCGGTCTTGGCGGTCCTCATGACGGTGTCTCCTCCGTTGGCGGGCGCGAGGCCCAGATGCCTGCGCCTGCCGAGAAGTTAGGAGCCGTCTTTGTGGAAACCTTGTGGGCGCTCGGCGGTGCCGATCAGCCAGTCCCGCTCGGCCGGCAAGGGGACCCGGGTGCTGGGCGAGGATCTCCAGGTTCGGGGCTGTCCCGGCCTGCGTTTTCCCCTTGGGCGTTCACCAGTGCCAGGTGAGGCAGCCGCCCTCTTCGACGGCCGCCCAGCGGGCAGCGGCCGCGTCCAGAGCAGCGCCGGTGCGGGCCAGATCGGCGTCGTCGAGCGGCCCGCGGCCGATGCCGCGGCCTTCGGCGGGCAGACCACTCCAGACCCGATAGGCCCAGTTCACTGCCAGCTCAGCAGCCATCACTGCATCACCCTTGCGGCGCAGAACTTTGAGACCCGAGCGACGGTGCCTGCCTGGCGAGACCAGTTCGAAACCCTGGAAGGTCGCGCCCTGTGCGACAGCGCCCCAGAAGCCGTCGGTCAGGCCGAGTGCCTGCTCGACAGCGGCATGGACCAGATCGTGCGGCACGGTCGGGCCGGTCGGCTGCGCGTGCAGCCGGACGTCGGGTCCGCGGCGGTCACGGACCAGGATCTCGTGCTGGTTGTCCGGCAGCTTCCGGAAGAGAATTTCCATCGCGTCCGACGGTAGGCCGCCACCTCGGCGCCACCAACTGGATTTCCGCTGCTCGGGACTGTCAGTGGGGGCCTGTTCAATGTGGTGCATGGAGATGGATACGCACAGGCGCGGCTTTTTTTGGGATGTGCAGGCGGGGCGGGTCCCACCACCCCCAGCAGCGGTGGTTCTCGGCTGGGAGCTGGTCGGGGTGGATCCGGAGCAGGGGACTATCGAGGTGGCGTTTCTGGCGGGTGATCAGTTCGTGAACCCCGCCGGTGTCATCCAGGGAGGGTTCTTGGCCGCGATGCTCGATGACACGTTGGGTCCGGCGCTGGTTGCGACGTTGCCGGAAGGCCAGTTCGCGCCGACTCTCGATCTTCATGTTCAGTTCCTCCGCCCCGCTCGTCCGGGACGGCTTCTGGGGCGCGGACGGGTCGTGCAGCGTGGCAAAGAGGTGTGTTTTCTGGCCGGTGAGCTCATCGGTTCCGACGGCAGGCCCGTGGCTGTGGCGACCGCAACCGCACGAATACAGAGTGTTCGCCGGCGGTCGTAGGCGGTCAGCTACCGTCGCGGCTCTCCGTACATGCGATGTACGAACAGGTTGGCCCTCGCCCTCGGTTCGGCGGAGCTGAGGGCGAGGGCGGCCGGTCCTTTGCCCGCGTTCGTGCTATTCGATGATGGTGTGGAAGAAGGTGACGGCGGCGGTGAAGGTGGCGCCGCCGATGAGGGTGGCGTCGGCGAGGTTGCCGCCTTTGGCAGCGGTGAGGCCGCCGGCGGCGAGGGCGGTGAGGATGCCGAGGAGGAGGATGACGGCGGCACGCTGGCCCAGGAGGGGAGCGTTCACGGCAGCTCCTTTTGCTGACAGGGCGACGCGGCTGAGGGCCGTGTCCGGATGTTGTTGCTGTAGCCGCGTGGGGCGCCGTTGCCCCCGCGTGATTCTTGGGAGATTTCCGGGGGGAGATCCGCGCACCGGAGCTATCAGAAGGTCGTGAGCCAAGTGCCACGCACCCGATGACGGGTCCGCAACTGCGCGAAGGAGCCGGTGTGTCGAGTGAGATCACAGCTGGTGCCCCCGGGTGCCCCGGTCCGCAGTGCTCCGGCCCGTCCTCGGATGCCGGCAGCGAGGGACCGCTCCTGCCGCCACACGGGCAGGAACTGGCCCGGATCGAGGATCTGCTGGCCCACGGTGTGGAGCCGGAGGCTGCGGCAGCCCGCGCGGAGCGGCTGGCCGGCGATGCCCGGGTGGTGGAAGTGCTGCGCGCCGATGGCTTCACCGGCCCCCGCTACCGTAAGTTCGCAGGTCAGCTGATGGAGTACGGCTGGCCCATCATGATCGGCTGGAACAGTACGGGGGAGATCTTCCGGCAGACCGGGATGATTCACAGGCCGGTCCCGGATGCCGTGATCATCCGCGACTGGAACCGGGACGACCGCAGCGAGGTCGCCACCGACACTGTCCTGGCGGGTTTGGAGCTCTTCCGCACGCATGCGCTTGAGAACGGCAGATGGACTCCGGACGGCGGTGCGCGGCTGACGACGTATTACGTCGGTGCCTGTGTGCGCGCTTTCCGGCCGGTATACGTCCGCTGGAGCCGGGAGCGCATGACACGGCAGGCCATGAGGGTCGTACCTCTGGGCCCGGAGGATGCGGATCCGTTGGTCGGCATTCCCGATCAGCGTGCCGCCGATCCCTGCCACGCAGCCGCCGTCCAAGACGAGATCAACCGCATCCTCCCCCTGCTGACCGACTCGCAAGTGCGGATCGGCATCGGCTGGCGGGCCGTGGGATGCAGCCAGAGCGAGGCCGCCGCGTTGGCGGGACTGACCGAGAAGGCCCTGGAACGTCGCTTGAGCCGGGTACGCGTCAAGCTCCGCGCCACTGCAGAGCGGTGGCAGGAACCCGGCACGGGGGGAACGGGATGACTGAGCCGACAGGTGGAGCCATGGACTTCAACCGAGCTCCCAGCGTGAGTGACGACTTCGATGCCTTGCTGGCAGCCTCCAGTCTGGGAGCGCCCCGGGTCAGGGCAGTACGCGCCCACACCCCCAGAGGCGTCCGTGATCTTCTCGAGGCCCGACTCGAGAACCAGACGCCGCAGCCGGCGCCGAAGTCGCTCCGGGCGACTGACGTCCTCGGGGCCACGCGCTGCCGGGTGAGCGAACGCACCACGGCAGATCCCCGCACCGCCGTTGTGTCCATCGGGATGGCGGGGGCGATGAGGGCGGGGAAGGCGACGCTCGTCGACCGCCTCCTCTCCGGCGGACGCGCGCTCGCCGGATGCACCGACGACCTCGTGCGCGGGGTCTGTCCGCACCGGGCTTCCGATGCCTGGCCCGAGCGCCTCGAACGGTGCGGACACCTCTCTGCGGGTTCCGCGATCTCGGTCGAGGCGGGGGCCTCCGCCGTGGCCGGGTGGCTCTTTCCCCGGGCACGGCACGACCTGGTCGTCGTCCCGGCCGAGTGGAGAACAATGACGGGGATATGGCGACGGGCCGCCTGCATCGCACCTCTGGAGCTTTCTCATCTCGCTCCGGAGGTGGTCCTGTGGGACATCCCCGGGGTGGGGGAGAGCCTGGGGGAGTTCGAAGCCTGGACGTCTCTCACGACCGTTCCGCCGACGAGCCTCAGCGGCTGCAGCCCGCGGCCGGGATTGATCGAGCGGACCGTGCAGCAGTCTGCCCGATGGCACCCACTGCCCTTTGCCGACCTGTACGGCCGTCTCGACCCGTGGCTCAAGCCGCCGTGTGGGCGGCGACAGCCGTGCCGCTGGTGCGCCCGCGCACAGGCGCCAGGGCTTGGCCTTGGCGACCTGGGTCTCCCGCCGTACCTCGATCTCCCGCTTTTCCATGCCCACCGGGATTTCGGCCGACCGGTTCCGGTGCAGACGGGGTTGTGCCTTGCCTGGCGCATTCCCATGCCGCCGCAGACCACCGTGCTCGGACCGGACGTGCTGCCGGGGGCCGACCGGCCACGACGCACGCTTCTTGTGGTCGCGCAGGGGACGCATCCGCTCCGGCACCTGCTCCCAGGACGCGACCTGGCACATCCACGGCCGGAGCCCGCTCCCGCCACGGGCAGGGACGTCGGGCTGCCCGTGGATGAACAACGGGCACCACTGGCCTGCACCGTGGAGACCGAGCGGGGGGTGACGACCGTCCGGGCGACCACCCAACTGCAGCTCCTCGTGGACGGCCCGCCGTGCCCCCAGTTGGTTCCCACCACCTTCACGTATCGCTCGGACGACCCGTACGCGGTGCGCGTCGTTTTCGGAGAGCGCCCTGGTGCTCAGGTCGAGTGGGTCTTCGCCAGAGAACTTCTCATCGAAGGCCTGCGCCGTTCCTCCGGTACGGGAGACGTCAGGGTCCACAGGGAAGCGGCCGCCCCCGGGCAGGCGGGGCCCGCCCGCGTGCACATCAGCCTCAACTCGCCCGAGGGGAAAGCCTTGTTGGCCATGCTCTCCAGCGACCTGGAGACGTTCGTTGCGAAGACGCGTGCTGTGGTCGTGTACGGATCCGAGCACCGGCACATGCGCGTTCCGTGGGAGACCCTGACCGAAGAACTGTGGCGGCACCCCAACCATCACCGGTAGACCGCTCGGGTCTGACCGTGCCTGGACCTTCCGGATCCGGTCACGGTTCGTGAAGCGGTCGCTCACGGTGGTCCCCAGTGCTCCAACAACCGCCGGGACAGCTGGTTGGCTTCCACATCGGTCACGGCCGCGTCCACGAGGGGCGCCCGGTGCCCGGCTGTCAGTGGCCGGGACGTTCCCGCGGCGAGCGACAGAACCGAAAGGTTTTGCTGCGCCGGACCCCGACGTGATGGGTGGAGCCTTCGCAGTACCGAAGGGCCCTACGAGTGCGATACCGAAGCCTTACCGAAGTCTTTGCCCTCAGCCGCGGTGATGGGTTGTGAAGTCGTAGCCGACCTTGATCACATAGGGCTTCGGGGGTTCGGCCGACGGCTGGTCGCGACGCCTCTTCCGCCGAGCGGGAGAAGGACTCGACCGGTACGTGCGGCTTCAGGCCTGGCGTCATCAGAGGCATGCCGCAGTCGCCGGACAGCGATCGCGCACGCCTCTCAGCGACCGGGGCGACGAGGCCGGCCACCGACTGCGGCACTTGCGCGGACACGAGAGCCGGGCTCGTCGCAACGGTCTGGCCATAGCGACTCCCGCCGGTCGCACACGAGTTGCGCTCCGGCGGTTCAGCGCGGACACCCACGCCACCGAAGAATCACGCATCACCGTCCCCGAGCGATCCAGGACGGTGCGATCCACGAGGAGACACAGGCTTTGAATGGCGCAGATACCGCCTTCGTATTGATCAGTGCCGCGCTCGTCATGTTGATGACGCCCGGCCTCGCATTCTTCTACGGCGGCATGGTGAGGGTGAAGAGCGCCCTCAACATGCTCATGATGTCCTTTGTCCCGCTCGGCATCGTCACCGTGCTGTGGGTGCTCTACGGGTACTCGCTCGCCTTCGGTGACGACCTCGGGGGCGGACTGCTGGGCAACTTCGACCACATCGGCCTCAGGGGAATCAACGCCGAGACGCTCACCGGCGGCAAGGAAGGCATCCCGGTCTTCGTCTTCGCACTGTTCCAGCTGATGTTCGCGGTCATCACCCCGGCGTTGATGAGCGGGGCAGTGGCCGATCGCGTGAAGTTCAGTGCCTGGGCGCTCTTCATCACCCTGTGGGTGTCGCTGGTGTACTTTCCCGTCGCGCACTGGGTGTGGCAGGCCGACGGCTGGCTGTTCAAGCTCGGGGTGATCGACTTTGCGGGCGGCGCAGCGGTCCACATCAACGCGGGTGTCGGGGCTCTCGCCGTGGTGCTCGTGGTGGGCAGGCGGATCGGATTCAGGAGCGAGCAGATGCGCCCGCACAGCCTGCCCCTGGTGATGCTGGGCGCGGGTCTGCTGTGGTTCGGCTGGTTCGGATTCAACGCCGGCTCCGCCCTCGGGGCCAACGGCACGGCGGCCAACATGGCACTGAACACACAGGTCGCCGCGAGTGCCGCGATGCTCGGATGGCTGGCGTACGAGCGGATTCGCAACGGGGCGTTCACCACGGTGGGTGCCGCGTCCGGCGCGGTCGCAGGCCTGGTAGCCATCACCCCCTCCGGCGCACACGTCAACGCCTTCGGCGCGATCCTCATCGGTGTCGTGGCGGGTGTGCTGTGCTCCTGGGCGGTGAATCTGAAGTACAGGCTGGGTTACGACGACTCCCTGGATGTCGTCGGTGTCCACCTGGTAGGCGGTCTGGTCGGCACCCTGCTCGTGGGTGTCCTGGCCATCGACGGTGTGGGTGGTCTGGCGCAGCTGGGCAAGCAGGCGGTCGGTGCGTTCTCCGTGATGGCGTTCTCCTTCGTCGTTACCTGGATCCTGGCGAAGGCTGTCGAAGTGACGATCGGATTCCGGGCGATCGAGGGCGACGAGACCTCCGGTGTCGACCAGGCCTTCCACGCCGAGACCGCCTACGACTTCACCGCCGTGGGCGGTTACTCGGCCGAGGACACCACGGTTCCTGCCTCCGGCACGGAGGCGTCGATCGCTGCCGAGCCGCACAGCACGATGGTGAATGCATGAGGCTCACCACGGCGGTTGCCGATGTGTTCCCCGTGATCCCGTGTTCCCGGTGATCCGCACCGGCGAACGCGGACCCGGCGCTCTCTAAGCCGGCACAGCCCCAAGCATCCGGCCCTCGGACTCGGGTGAGCCAGGACGGTGCCCGGTACGGCCATGAAACGGCTGTACCGGGCACCACTGCGTTTCGCACGCCCGGAGCCCGGCTCGTACAGCTGACGTCCACCGTGCGAGCCGGGCTCCGGAATCCCAGGCACTTGGGAAACCTCGTCCAGGCGGAGCCCGACGCGGGCGGTGCGGGTGTCTCACACCTCGCTGTGCCACAGTGCCGCCGCCCGTGGCGCCCCGTGCCGGTTGTGAAAGGGCCCGCGGTGCGGCCCCGCCCAGGGAAGTCCCCCGCCCAGGGAAGTCCCCCGCGCACCGGCCGCGAGCCGTGGACGGACGCGCCCCACAACTGCCGGGGGCCGCCCCGGCGGTGATGCCGGGGCGGCCCTGGTGGGTTGGGAACTGGCAGGTCAGACCTGGCCGGCCCGCTCCAGTGCGGTGCAGCAGGTGTCGACGATCAGGCGGGTCACGACATACGGGTCGACGTTGGCGTTCGGGCGGCGGTCCTCGATGTAGCCCTTGCCCTCCTGCTCGACCTGCCACGGGATGCGGACCGAGGCGCCGCGGTCGGAGACGCCGTAGGTGTACTCGTCCCACGGGGCGGTTTCATGCAGGCCGGTCAGGCGGTCGTCGATGCCCGCGCCGTAGTTCTTGACGTGGTCGAGGGGCTTGGAGCCCTCGCCCAGCGACTCGCAGGCGGTGATGATCGCGTCGTAACCCTCGCGCATCGCCTTGGTGGAGAAGTTGGTGTGCGCGCCGGCGCCGTTCCAGTCGCCCTTGACCGGCTTGGGGTCGAGGGTGACGGAGACGCCGAACTCCTCGGCGGTGCGGTAGAGCAGCCAGCGGGCGACCCACAGCTGGTCGGCGACGTCGAGCGGCGACAGCGGGCCGACCTGGAACTCCCACTGGCCGGGCATGACCTCGGCGTTGATGCCGGAGATGCCCAGACCCGCGGCGAGGCAGCGGTCGAGGTGCTTCTCGACTATCTCGCGGCCGAAGATCTCCTCGGCGCCGGCACCGCAGTAGTAGCCGCCCTGCGGGGCCGGGAAGCCGCTCTCGGGGAAGCCCAGCGGCCGGGCGCCGTCGAAGAAGGTGTACTCCTGCTCGATGCCGAAGATGGGTGCCTGCGCCGCGAAGCGCTCGGCGACCGGGGTCAGTTCGGCGCGGGTGTTGGACACGTGCGGGGTGCCGTCGGTGTTGACGACCTCGCAGAGCACCAGCACGTTGTCGCCGCCGCGGATCGGGTCCGGGCAGGAGAACACCGGCTCGAGCACGCGGTCCGAGGCGTGGCCCTCGGCCTGGTTGGTGCTGGATCCGTCGAAGCCCCAGATCGACGGCTCGTCTCCGTGGGCGAGGATCTTCGTCTTGGAGCGGAGTTTGGCGGTCGGCGAGGTGCCGTCGGTCCAGATGTACTCAGCGCGGTAACTCATGGCTTCTTTTCTTTCCTGGATTTCCGGGGCAGGAAGGCCCTGTCCCGTTGTGGGTGGGTGACAGCCGGCTCGGATCCGCCGGGGCATTTCAGCCCGGCGGATTCCGGCAGCGCGGCGGGTCGGTGGTTCGGTGGGTGCGGATTCGTCCGGGAATCCGTGGAGGTCAGGCGGTCTGCTTCCTGGCCCGGGGAGATGGCGCGACGGGATCGGCCGCCCGCCGCAAAGCCTCGATGACCGTGGTGTGGCGGCCGTTCTCCGCGTCGGTGAGCGGGGTCCCGCCCCACCGGTCGGTGGCTGCCAGGTCGGCGCCCTGCTCCAACAGATAGGTGACGACGTCGAGATGCCCCTCGGAAGCTGCCAGGTGCAGGGCTGTACGGCCGTCGTAATCACTGGAGGAGGCCGCGACTCCCGACGCCAGACAGGCACGTACTCCGTCGGCGTCGCCCTTGCTCGCCGACCACAGGAGCTGGATCGTTCCCTCGATCGCCGTCTGGTTCTTCTGCAGCCGCGGATCGCGCTTGCCCTGCCGGTCGTCTCCTACGAGGGAGTCGTACACGTGGAAGTTGTACTTGGCGACCAGTTGCTTGCAGAACTCGATGCCCCGTACGGAGTTTCCCAGTGCGTCGAGGCGGGGCGACCAGATGGCGATCCCCATGACCTGCGGGACGACGAGCATGAGGGCCCCGGACACCCCGCTCTTGGCCGGCAGGCCGATGGTGAAGGCGAACTCACCGGAGTAGTCGTACATGCCGCAGGACGACATGAGGGAGAGGCACTTCTGTACGGTGCCGGTCGAGAAGACCCGGTCGCCGGAGAGGGGCACGACGCCGCCGTTGGCGAGGGTGGAGGCCACGGAAGCCAGGGCACCGGCGTTGAGTTCGACGGAACAGCACTGGAAGTAGAACTCCAGGGTCTCGATCAGGTTGATGCCGGCCGGGAAGGCACCGTGCTCGCGCATGAAGTAGCCGAGGGCGAAGTTGCGGTCGGCCGTCTGCCGCTCGGAGAGGTAGACGGCGTTGTTGAATCCGACGGGGCTGCCGCCCGACAGCCGCCGCCAGGTGTCCGCTACGTAGTCGAAGCGGTCGGCGATGTCGAGTGACGCCTCGATGAGCGAACAACTCATGATGGCACCGGAGTTGATCATCGGGTTGTGGGGGAGACCGTTCCCGTTGACCGACAGTTCGTTGAATCCGAGTCCGCTCGGCTCCCGTCCCACGTGCCGGTGGACCACCTCGGCACCGTGCCCCTCCAGCGTGAGGCAGTAGTTGATCGGTTTGCACACCGACTGCACGCAAAAGCTCTCGCCGAAGTCGCCTATCGTGAACCGCTGGCCGTCCACTGTGCAGATCGCGATGGCGAACTGGTCGGGCGGCACCCGCTTCAGCTGGGGAATGTAGTCGGCCACATGGCCGCGCTTGTCTGGCAGCAGACTCTCGTAGATCTCGGTGATGTCGGCCACCAGGGAGGGAAAGTCCGGGATGACGAGCTCACCGGTGATGGCACGGGCCAGCAGTCGTCGGTTCCGCTGGCACAGCTTTGTGAACCGCGCGAGGTCCAGCCGTTGGCCGTCGCCGTCCGACTCTTCCAGCGAGGCCCAGATGTCCCTGATGCGCGGGTCTTCGGGAGTGATGCCCGCCTGTCGGAGTCGCTCCATGATCTCGACGCGCGAGATGCACCCCTTGGCATCCTTCTTGAAGGAGTCGAACAGCTCCCGCACTCCGCCGAGGTCGTCGTCCGAGCTCTTCCCCGCCCGTACGGTGTCGGTATCAGCGGTGATGCCGGCGCTCCTCACTTTGGCGTCGCTCCCCGTTCTCCCCATGGCGGTACCTGCTTTCGTTCGCATTTGCTGCTTGCTCCCCCTGGAATGGCCCCGAGCGGCTGGACCGTGGCGGCAGTGGGGCGATGCGCACGAATGCGCAGGCATTCCCTGAACCGCAGCCTGGGGCGGCGCTGTTGCCGGCAGCGAGGGGTTGCCCTCCAGCTGTCCGGGGAAGCGCTGTTGATGGATCTCACTTCACCAACGTCGGCAAGGTCCGTGCAAGCCAGGAACCACCGTCCGGCCAAACCCTTGGGTGTCCCGGTCGACACCTCGGTCAACGTCCTCGGTGGACACCCCGGTCCCCTTTCGGTTCATCCGGGGTCGACGACACGCTGTAACTCGGCACCCCTCTGCTCTTGAACTTTCCTGCAAATATGCTGAGCGCAGCCTTGCTCGTCACCACGGAGCGTCATCCTCGGCGCAAAAACCCGGTACGGTGACGGCACGGTCGCCTCCCTGACCACAGCGGAGGGCTGTGGGTTGGGGAAGCATGACAACGGGGCAACGACCGTGCTGATTGGACGACAACGAGAACTCGCCACACTTGGTGAGCTGACCAGACCTGCCGCACCCGCAACGGCGGTGATCGTGCGCGGGGGGAGCGGCGTGGGCAAGAGCGCCCTGCTCCGCCGGGTGCTGCACCGAGCGAAAGCCGACGGGCATCTCGTCCTCAGTGCGACGGCCGACTCTCTGGACACACCGACCGATTTCGGTGTTGTCCACCAGCTGTTGGAGCACGTAGCCGAAGAGAAGCTGGACGAGACCGTGCAGGCGGCCGTCGCCGACTTCCAGGCTCCGTACCGGGCCGCGGCTGCTCTCACCCGCGACGACCGCCGGGTCGTGCTGGGAATCGACGACCTCCAATGGGCCGACACGGCCTCGGTCACGTGGCTGGGCAGGCTGCTTCGCCGACTGGACGGACTGCCGATCACCGTGGTCGCCACCATGGGTCCGGCGCTCCCGTCCGGCGACGAGCACTGCATCGGCACGCTGCTGCCGCTGTTCCGGCACCGCATCTGGCTCACCCCGCTGGGCGACGCAGAAGTCGGCGAACTCACCGAGGGGGTGCTCGGGACTGAGCCCGAACCGGACTTCGTCACCGCCTGCCGCACGGCCACCGGCGGCATCCCCGCCCTGCTGCATGCCCTGCTCCGGTCCATACGCACCCATGGAGCGGCGCCGGACGCCGATACCGGCGCCGATCTCGCCCGCTACGTACCCGCCGAGGTGGGCCGTACCGTTCAGGCCACGCTGCGGGCCTGCGGACCCGATGCGGTCGCCACCGCCGAGGCGGCCGCCGTGCTGGCCGGTCCACGGCCGCCGGCCGCCGATCTGATCGCCTGCGCCGCCGAACTGCCTCAGCTCGCTGTCGAGGACAGCCTGCACACGCTCACGGCCACCGGAGTGATGATCCGCGCAGCGGAGGGCGTCGCCTTCAGTTGTCCGGTCCTGTCCGTGGCCGTCGCCAATGAAGTACTGCCCAGCCGCCGTCAGGAACTCCACGCCCGCGCGGCGCAGTTCCTGATCGACCAGGGGGCCGCCTGGGACACAGTCGTCCCTCATCTGCTGAACGCTCCGCTTGGCCGGCAGTGGGCGGTCGACGCCCTGCTCCACGCCGCCGACGAAGCGATGGCCCGCGGGGACCGCGCGGCCGCACTCGACTGTCTGCGACGCGCACTGCGCGAACCCCTCCCCGACCCGGTTCGGGCCCAGGCGCTCGCCTTGCTCGGTGAGGCCGAACTCGCCCGCTGCGTGCCCAGTGCGGTGCACAGCCTCCGCCGAAGTCTGGATCTCGCCGGCGCGCCCGGCGAACAGGCAGCGGCGGCACGCTCGCTGTCCGCTGCCCTGTTCACCCTGGACCGCTACCGCGAAGGGCTCGACGTGCTGGAGCACATCGCCGAGCGGATCCGCCCGGCCAGCCCGGTGGACGCCCTGCGCCTGGAGATCGACCTGGTCTACGCCCAGCTCAGCCGCGCCTCCACGGCCGCCGCGGCGATGCCCCGGCTGATGGCGATGGACCTGGCCGAGGCCGGGGGAACCCTCGTACAGCGGCCGCTCGCCGCATTGCTCTCGCTCCGTTCGATCATGGACGGAGGCAACCCGGCGGACGCGGTCACCTACGCCCAGGAGGCCTTGAGCGACGGGGTCTGCCCCGAGGACGACGAATCGTTCGTCTACACCGCCCCGGTGCTGGCACTGGCCGCGTCAGGCCGCTCCGATCTCGCCCTCGCCCACGTCAACGCGAGCATGGACGCGGTCCGCGTGGGAGGGTCCGCACTCAGCTCCGCGTACCTCTCCACGCTGCGCGCCGGGGTCAACTACCGCGTCGGCAACGTTGTCGGATGCGAGGCCGACGCCCGCGCCGCCGTCGAGTCGCTGAGAGGCGTCGGCGCCGGACCGACCACCAGTCACGGCGTGGCCATGTGGACGGACGCACTGGTCAAACAGGGCCGTACCGAGGAGGCCGAGCAACTGCTCGCCGACCACGGGCTGACCGGCCGGCTCAACCGCCACTGGGCCAATGACTTCACCGCGCTGGTCCGCGGCCGGCTGAGGATGGCACAGGGCCGGGCCCGGGAGGGCCTCGCCGACTTCCTCCACGCCGGAGCCTGTGCCCGGGCCCGCCGGATGGCCGGACCGGGCGTGCTGCCCTGGCGTTCCGAGGCCGCGCTGGCCCACGCTTCCCTCGGTGAGCACGAACAGGCGAGTGCACTCGTCGAGGAAGAGCTCACTCTCGCCCAGGCGTGGGGGATACCGGAGTTCACCGGGGTGGCGCTCCGCGCTCGTGGAGTCATCACCGGGGGCTCCCCGGGCGCGGAAATGCTTCGTGAGTCCATCCGGCTGCTGGAACCCTCCACCGCGCGCTTCTCGTACGCGCAGGCGCTCGCCGACTACGGGGCGCTGGTACGACGGAACGGGCTGCCTTCGGCGGCGCGGAACTGGCTGCTGCAGGCGGTGAGCGTCGCCGAGCAGTGCGGGGCGACCGCTGTGGTCGGCTTCGCCCAGGAGGAATTGCGGGCCGGCGGTTACCGGGCGGAGTCCCGCGCCTCACACGGGCTGGAGGCACTGACCCGCTCGGAGCGCCGGGTCGCGGAGCTCGCTGCCGAGGGCCTGACGAACAAGGAGATCGCGGCGCGGCTCTTCGTCGGTCTGCGGACCGTCGAGGTCCATCTCAGCAAGGCGTACCACAAGCTCGGTATCAGCGGCCGGGCCGGACTGGCGGAGGCTCTTGCGGTGTAGGGCCTGTCTTCCGGATCTTGCCGGCGCGCGAACGACAGGCCGGGACCGGAAAGGGCAACAGGATGCCGGGCGGTGGGGGGAGTCACTGCCCGGCATCCGGTCTGTGTGGCGGCCCGTTTCTCCGGATCGCCGCTGTGTGGTGTTGGCGGGGACTCAGTCCTCGTTGGCCGCGGTGGGCAGCTTGGACTGGATGAGGTTCATGACGGAGGAGTCGGTGAGGGTGGTGACGTCGCCCAGTTGGCGGTTCTCGGCGACATCGCGCAGCAGCCGGCGCATGATTTTGCCGGAGCGGGTCTTGGGCAACTCGGCCACCGCGAGTATGCGCTTGGGTTTGGCGATGGGGCCGAGGGTCTTGGCGACATGCGCCCGCAGCTCTTCCACCAGGCCTTCGTCTTCCGTGGCGGTGCCGCGCAGGATCACGAAGGCGACGATGGCCTGGGTGGTGGTGGTGTCGGCCGCGCCGACGACTGCCGCCTCGGCGACCTTCGGGTGGGAGACGAGTGCGGATTCCACTTCGGTGGTGGAGATGTTGTGGCCGGAGACGAGCATGACGTCGTCGACGCGGCCGAGCAGCCAGATGTCGCCGTCGTCGTCCTTCTTCGCGCCGTCGCCCGCGAAGTACTTCCCCTCGAAGCGCGACCAGTACGTCTCGATGAAGCGCTGGTCGTTGCCCCAGATGGTGCGGAGCATGGACGGCCACGGCTCGGTGAGTACGAGGTACCCGCCGTGCCCGTTCGGGACCTCGTTCGCGTCGTCGTCGACGACGGTGGCGGAGATGCCGGGCAGGGCGCGTTGGGCGGAGCCGGGCTTGGTCTCGGTGACGCCGGGCAGTGGGCTGATCATCATCGCGCCGGTCTCGGTCTGCCACCAGGTGTCGACGATCGGGGTCTTGCCCGCGCCGATGTGCTCGCGGTACCAGATCCATGCCTCGGGGTTGATCGGCTCGCCGACCGACCCGAGCACCCGCAGTGAGGACAGGTCGAACTTCGCGGGGATGTCGTCGCCCCACTTCATGAAGGTGCGGATCGCGGTCGGCGCGGTGTAGAGGATGGTGACGCCGTACTTCTGGACGATTTCCCAGAAGCGGCCCTGGTGCGGGGTGTCGGGGGTGCCTTCGTAGATCACCTGGGTGGCGCCGTTGGCCAGTGGGCCGTAGACGATGTAGGAGTGGCCGGTCACCCAGCCGATGTCGGCGGTGCACCAGTAGACGTCGGTGTCCGGTTTGAGGTCGAAGACGGCGTGGTGGGTGTAGGCCGCCTGGGTGAGGTAGCCGCCGGAGGTGTGCAGGATGCCCTTCGGCTTCCCGGTGGTGCCGGAGGTGTAGAGGATGAACAGCGGGTGCTCGGCGTCGAAGGCCTGCGGGGTGTGTTCGGCGGGCTGGCGGGCGGTGATTTCGTGCCACCACACGTCGCGGCCCTCGGTGAAGGCGACGTCCTGGCCGGTACGGCGTACGACGAGGACGTGTTCGACCCGGTCGACGCGCTCGATCGCGTCGTCGACGGCGGGCTTGAGGGCGGTGGCCTTGCCGCGTCGGTAGCCGCCGTCGGCGGTGATGACGACCTTGGCGTCGGCGTCCTCGATGCGGGTGGCGAGTGCTTCGGCGGAGAAGCCGCCGAAGACGACCGAGTGCGCGGCGCCGATCCGGGCGCAGGCCAGCATGGCGACGACGGCCTCGGGGATCATCGGCATGTAGACGGCGACCCGGTCGCCTGCCTGGACTCCGAGCTCGGTCAGGGCGTTCGCGGCGCGCGAGACCTCGTCCTTGAGTTCGGTGTAGGTGAGGGCGCGGCTGTCGCCGGGTTCTCCCTCGAAGTGGATGGCGATGCGGTCGCCGTTGCCTGCCTCGACATGGCGGTCCACGCAGTTGTAGGCGATGTTCAGCGTGCCGTCGGCGAACCACTTCGCGAACGGCGGGTTGGTCCAGTCAAGGGTCTCGGTCGGTTCGGTGGCCCAGGTCAGCCGCCTCGCCTGCTCGGCCCAGAAGCCAAGCCTGTCCGCCTCGGCCTGCTCGTACGCCTCCGCCGTCACGTTGGCGTGCGCGGCCAGCTCCGCCGGCGGTGCGAACCGCCGTTCTTCCTTGAGCAGGTTGGCCAGGCTTTCGTTACTCAATTTCTTGTTCCTCATGGTCTGTTGCGGAAGATGAAACGATGGAGGGCATCGGCAAGGACGCAGAAAGGGCGGTGGGCGGGCTCAGTTCGCGCCAATGCCCGTCAGGGAGCGGATCTCCAGCTCCGCGTGCTTTTCTGCGCCGTGCTCCTCGGGCCGGGACAGCACCGTGCCGAGCCACCCGAGCAGGAAGCCGAGCGGAATGGAGATCAGTCCCGGGTTCTCCAGCGGGAAGATATGGAAGTCCGCGCTCGGGATCATGGACGTCGGCTTGCCCGAGACCACCGGGGAGAAGATCACCAGCAGCAGGGAGGAAGCTAGGCCGCCGTAGATGCCGGCCAGCGCGCCCGTGGTGTTGAAGCGCTTCCAGAAGAGGCTGTAGACGATGGTCGGCACATTGGCGGATGCCGCGATCGCGAAGGCCAGCGCCACCAGTGCCGCCGTGTTGAGCTTGTCCGCGAGCATGCTCAAGGCCACCGCGACAGCTCCGATCGCCACCGCCGACCAGCGGGCCACCCGCACTTCCTGCTTCTCGCCGGCCTGGCCCTTGCGGATGACATGGGCGTACAGGTCATGTGCGAAGGAGGCCGAGGATGCCAATGTCAGGCCGGCCACCACAGCGAGGATGGTCGCGAAGGCGACCGCCGAGATGACGGCGAGCAGCAGCGCTCCGGTACTGGTCCCCGAGCCGCCGCCGAGTTCCTCGGCGAGCATCAGCGCAGTGGTCGTACCGGCAGGGTTGGACGCCTTGATCGCGTCCGGGCCGATCAGCGCCGCCGCGCCGAAACCGAGCGCGATGGTCATGAGATAGAAGATGCCGATGATCGCGATGGCCCAGTTCACCGACGTTCGCGCGGCTCGTGCGGTGGGCACGGTGTAGAAGCGGACCAGGATGTGAGGCAGGCCGGCTGTGCCCAGGACGAGGGCGAGGCCGAGGCTGATGAAGTCGAGCCGGGTGAGTGAGCTGATGCCGTACTTCAGTCCCGGCTCGAGGAAGGCGTCACCCTTGCCGCTGGCGTCGGCCGCTGAGCCGAGAAGTGAGGAGAGGTTCCAGCCGAAGCGGTTCATCACCATCACGGTCAGCAGCAGCGCTCCGGCCATGAGCAGGCCGGCCTTGATGATCTGCACCCACGTGGTGCCCTTCATCCCGCCGACGGTGACGTAGAGGATCATCAGTGCGCCGACGCCGAGAATGATCCACTTCTTGGCGCCGTCGCCGGACACTCCGAGCAGCAGTGCGACCAGCGAGCCCGCGCCGACCATCTGGGCGAGCAGGTACACGATGGAGACCACGATGGTGGAGACACCGGCGGCGGTACGGACCGGACGCTGCCGCAGTCGGAACGCGAGGATGTCCGCCATGGTGAACCGGCCGCTGTTGCGCAGCGGTTCGGCAACGAGCAGCAGGGCCACGAGCCAGGCGACCAGGAATCCGACCGAGTAGAGGAAGCCGTCGTAGCCGAAGAGGGCGATGGATCCGGTGATGCCGAGGAAGGAGGCCGCGGACATGTAGTCGCCGGAGATGGCAAGACCGTTCTGGAAGCCGCTGAACGACCGTCCTCCGGCGTAGAAGTCGGTGGCGTTCCTGTTGTTTCTGCCGACCCAGACGGTGATGCCCAGGGTGACGGCGACGAAGAGCAGGAACAACGCGATGATCATCGTGCGGTTCTGCGAGGTGCTGGACGCGGCGAGCGTGCCGGTACCGAGGAGTGCAGTGCCGTTCACACCTCACCTCGCGCGGGGGCGAGGGGGTCGATGTCCGGCTGGACGGCGAACCGCAGGGAATCGGCGATCGGGTCGAGCCGGGCCTTCGCGTAACGGGTGTAGAGCCAGGCGATGAGGAAGGTGGAGGCGAACTGCGCCAGGCCCAGCAGCAGGGCGACGTTCACATCCCCCACCACCTTGGTTGCCACCAGGTGCGGTGCATAGGTGCACAGGACGACGTAGGACACATAGAAGAGCAGAAACGCTCCGGTCATCGGAAAGCTGAAACGCCGGAAACGGCTGCGAAGTTCGGCGAAGCTCTCGGTTTCGCGTATGTCCGCGTACTGCGGTTTCTCGAGCGGTTCGGTCGGGCTGGACATGGATCTCCGTACGTGCTGGTGAGCTTGGGGAACGGTGGGGGGTGCCGGCGAGCGCGGGGTGACGAAAGCCCTCCACGGCCGGTGCCGGAAGCTTGTGACGTCGGCGTGCACCGAAGGTCGGTCCGATCTCATCAGCGGACGACGGGATACGGCCAGCGTTACGCACCGTAAGGTCTAGATCTTTCGGCGAGGGTGTGGATTCTTTCGGTAGGTCCCCTCGTGCTTCGGTGCAAGAATCTGTCTGCGGCATCCGAGCGACGGAGAGCCGTGAAGGGGGACACGCGATACCCATGCCGTACGCAGCACAATCGGCCGCCATATCCGGGCGGGGGAGCGGGGGGACCAGGCCGGTTGCACCTCCCGGCCCGCCCGGAACGATCCCCGATTCGATCGGCCGGGAAGCCGATCTCGCGGAACTGCGGACCCTGCTCGGGATCGGCGCCGGGCCCGCGGTCACGGACGGTGACCATCTGTTCGTCCTTGTACGGGGCGGCTACGGCAGCGGGAAGAGCGCCCTCCTGCGCGCCCTGCTCGATGAGGCGCGGGCCGACGACAGGGCTGTGCTCGACGCCTGGGCCGATCCCGACGAGAGCCGCACCGACCACGCCGTGCTGCGGCAGTTGCTCGAATCGGCCCCGGCCATCCCCTCCGCGCGGCCCTCCGGCGAACCGCCCGAGGACGGCGCGTATCACCGGAGCCTGGACGCCGTGGTCGCCCGGCTTGCCGCGGGCGGGCGCCGACCCCTGCTCTGCGTGGACGACCTCCAGTGGGCGGACGCGGCCTCGCTCCGCCTGCTCCGACGGCTGATGCGCCGCGCCGACGGCTCTCCGCCCGCCGTCATCGCCTCGCTGGGCCCCGGCGAGTCACCGAACGAGGACGCGCTCGGCGCCGTCCTGCCGCTCTTCCGCGACCAGATCAACCTCTCCCCGCTCGCCCCGCAGGCCATGGAAGCACTGCTCGACCGGACCCTCGGACACGACGCCGGCCAGACGTTCCTCGAGGCATGCCAACAGGCCACGGGCGGCAACCACTTCCTGCTCCGTTCCGTCCTCGGCATCCTGGCCGCCGCACCCCCGGAACCGAAGCCCGGGACTGCCACCGGTGAGCGGACCGTTTCCGTCGCCCTCGGCGCGCTGCTGCCTGAACTGGCCCCCGCCGTCCGCTCGTTGCTCCGCGGCACCGTAGCCCACGGTGAAGCCCTGGTCGGCGCGGTGGCGGTCTTCGGGTCTCCCCAGTCGGTGGAACTGATCGCCGAAGTCACCGCAGTGCCGCAGCCCGCCGCCGAGGACGCCGTGCACACCCTCGTACGTGCCGGGCTCCTGCACCAGAGCGAGCAGGGCGTGGGCATCGCCGCCTCGCTGCTCTCGGACGCCGCTGAACAGTTCGTACCACCCAGCCGACGCCAGGAACTCCACGCCGGCGCCGCCCGTTTCCTGCTCGGCCGCGTCGCCGCGCCCGAGCAGGTCGCCCACCATCTGCTGCACTGCGCCCCCGGACAGCCGTCGGCGCCCGAGGTACTACGCCGGGCGGCGGTCGAGGCGAGCGATGCCGGTGCCCACGACCGAGCCGCCCGCTATCTGCGACGCGCCCTGCGCGAGCCACTGGCGGAGGAGGAGCGGGCGACGGTTCTCAGCCTGCTGGGCGAGGCGGAGCTCGAGTCCAGCGTCCCGACCGCCATAGACGAGCTGCGCCGCAGCCTCCAGCTCAGCAAGGGGCCCGGCGAGCAGACCTCAGCCGCCCGCCGGCTGGCCGGCGCACTGTTCGCCGTCGACCGATTTCTCGACGCCCTGGACGTACTGGAACGCACCAGCGCCGCCATACGCCCGGTCGACCCGGCGTACGCGCTGCGCCTCGAGATCGACTTCCTCTTCATCAGCCTGGTCGAGCTGGCCTCCGCCGCACGTGCCTATCCGCGGCTGATGGACCTGGCCATGACGGACGCGTCCGGAACCGCCGTCGAACGTCCCCTCGCCGCGCTGCTCAGCCTGCGTGGAGCGATGGTGGGGGAGGAGGCGGAGGAAGTGCTCCGGCTGGCCCGCCTGGCGCTGGGCCACGGCTTGGCGCCGGCAGACGACGAGTCGGTGGTCTACCACTGCGCGATACTCGCCCTCGGTGCCGCCGGCCGCCCCGACCTCTCACACGACTACGCAGAGGCGGCCATCGACGAGGCGCGGGCCCGGGGCGCGGTCTTCCAGTACGCGCATGCCGTCGCGACGCGAGGCAACGCCAACGCGCGGCTGGGCCACACCCTGGAGTGCCAGGCCGACGCCGAAGCCGCCCTGGAAGCACTGCTGGAAGTGGGGGTGTCGCTCGGGTCCAGCCACACGGTGTTCGCCGTCGCGACCCTCGTCGAGGCGCTGACCCGGCAGGGCCGCATCGAGGAGGCACAGTCCCTGCTGGAGCGCAGCGGGCTGGACAGGCAGCTCCATCCGTACTGGATCAACGACTATCTGCTGCTCGCCCGGGGCTGGTTGCGCACTGAACAGGGCCGACTGGAGGAGGGCCTCGCCGACTTCCTGACCTGCGGCGCCCGCACCGTGGCCCGCAACATGCTCGCCCCCGGCTTCTACCCCTGGCGGTCCGAGGCGGCGCTGGTGCACGCCCGGCTGGGCCGCGCCGAGGAGGCCGTGCGTCTTGCCGAGGAGGAGGTGGCGCTCGCCCGGCGCTGGGGCGTCGCGGAGATGACGGGTGTCGCGCTGCGCGCCCTGGGAATCGTCACCGGCGGGCCAAAGGGCCTTCAGCTGCTCGACGAAGCGGTACGCACGCTGGAGACGTCACTTGCCCGCTTCCGGTACGCGCAGGCGCTGGCGGACCGCGGGGCCCTGGCCATCCGCTGCGGCAGGATCCCGGAGGGCCGTGCGGACCTGCAGGAGGCGGTCAGCGTCGCCCATGCGTGCAGTGCCGGTGTGGTCGCGGAGGGCGCGCTGCGGGAACTGCGTGCCCTCGGCGACCGGCCCCGTACCCGCACGTTCCACGGTGTGGACGCGCTCACTCCGACCGAACGCAGGGTCGCCGATCTCGCGGCGGGTGGAATGACCAACCGGGAGATCGCCCAGCATCTCTTCGTCGGCCTGCGGACCGTGGAGGTCCATCTCACCCATGTCTACGGCAAGCTGGGAATCAAGGGCCGTCAGGGACTGGCGGAGGCACTGCGCTGAAGGATCTCGTCCTTCGAGTGATGCGACAGCGGACGAGTGGTCAGCCGGTGGACGATCGCCCACGGTGCCGCCAGGACGACGGTCGCAGCGACAAATGCCGGACCACCGCCGACGGTGGTGACGGCCCAGATGATGATGGCGGTCACGGTCGTGAGAACTCCGGCCAAGACCAGGAGGAGACCGCGAACCAGCCTTCCTGCCGAACGATTGGGCATGCTGCTGGTGTTCACTCGCGGGTGCCGGGCCGGGTGCGGTGCACGATGGCGTCGTCCCAGGATTCCTCGTTGTCGAGGGGTATTTGGCACTCGCCCGAGTGCTCGTTCGCTGGAGTCGTCTCTGCGTACATGTTGCGCTGGACGGAGACGTAGAGGCTGCACAGGCTGAGCAACAGGGCGCAGGAGAGAACGACGATGACGGCGCTGTTGCCGCGTCGGTCGTCCCGCGCGGGCAACATGGGCGGCCAGGGAGCCTGTGGCGGCACCGATCCGGTCGTGGCGGCCGGTACGTCGGCGGGTACCGGAAGGGCCTGGTGCGTCACCGGCGGGTTCTCGGCGGTTGCGGGTGGTGGGGTGTGCGGCATGGTGCTCTCTTCATCGTGTGGTGGCGGGCCCCGTCGGGCCGCCCTTCGCCGCAGGGTTCTCCCTGGGCGGTGTTGGGGCGTCGCCTGGCTCGATCCCATCAGTGGGCGCTGGGCCGTGGCCAGGGTTACGCACCGTAAGGTCCAGATCTTTCGGCGAGGGGTGCGGGGTCTTTCGGTGGAGCCACTCGGCAGCAAGTGCCCTCCGGCAACGCCGCCGTAGCCCTTCCCGGGAACCCGGGGGCCGGGAGGGGTGACCTGATCAGACCCAATCCGGCGCGCCATCTGGGCCGGAACCACACACCGTCCGGTTCACAGCTGATTGAGCCATCCCACGAACAGCGCCGCTCCTGCTGCGGCCAAGAGGATGGCGAGCGGCCTGCTCCACCGGTGGGACCTCGCTCCGGTGGACGATTCCTGATCGTAGGAGCCGAGTGCGACCAGGCCACGCAGTAGCCATACGGCAGCCACGAGAATCGGCACGGTCAGCCCCGCGTGGGCCGCCCAGGCACCCGCCAGGGTAGGGCCGCCCCAGGAGTTCTGGTAATCGTGCGCGTCCAAGAGCGGGTAGAGAGCGCCATTTACGGCCGCCTGTGTACTGATCAGGATGATGAACCAGGCGACGAGCCCCAGCCCCATCCCCAGGAGCGCCGCCGGCGCGTCGGCGAAGCGCCCTCTCGATACTGTGCGCATGAGCCGGGCAGCCGACACCGGCAGCAATGTGATCCCCCGCCAGACGCACGACTGGGCGGGCCTGCCCATGGTCTTCGAAACGAACGAACGGGCGGAACGGCGATATGACTGTTGCGTGATCTCCATGCATCCACGATCACAGTCGTTGCACGCAGGATCGATCGTGCCTGTACGAACGTCGGCGGTGGGGTTTTCCCCCGCAGTGGCGACTGTCCTGCTCGGCGGCCCGTCGGCTCGTCGCCTACGGCATGGAAAGGGCTCTCGGTGCCGCCGATACAAAGGCCGCGCTCCGCCGCCGCACCGTTCGCCAACAGGCGGGCCGGCCGGCTTCGAATCCACCGACCCCGCCCGACATGGGGTGCGGCTGCTTCATTGAAACCGGCAACCAACCGCAACTGGACGTGGCGTGCACCGAGATTCCCGGCTACGGTCACCTCGACACGTTCCTGGCCCGGGGCGCCGCCCTCGACGTGTTTCGGGAACATTCTCGACTTTCTCGCCAAGCGCCGGTGACTGCTTCCGAGGCGGTCGGCGGCAGTACCCGGCCATACCCGAACCACACCCCAGGAGGACACGACCCATGTCGCTTCTCGCTGTCGACGGCGCAGCACTGACGTACGACGACGAGGGCCCCCGCGACGGTGACGGCGTGCCCCTGGTGTTCATTCACGGTTGGACGGCCGACCGGCACCGCTGGGACCACCAGATGGCGCACTTCGCGCCGAAGCGGCGGGTCATACGGCTCGACCTGCGCGGGCACGGCGAGAGCAGCGGGTCGGGCGCGCGGACGATCGAAGAGCTGGCCGTGGACGTCCTCGCCCTCCTCGACCACCTCGAGGTCGACCGGTTCGTGCTCGTCGGCCACTCCATGGGCGGGATGATCGCGCAGACCCTCGCCCTCGGCCATCCCGAGCGGATCGAGCGCCTGGTGCTGGTGAACTCGATCAGCCGGATGACCTACAGCCGTGGGCGGGGCCTGCTGATGGCGGCATCCACGCTGGCGCCGTTCAAGGTGTTCGTCGCCGCCAACATCCAGCGGGCTTTTGCCCCCGGCTACCCGCGCGAGGAGATCCGCGGGTACATCCGGGCCTCCTCGGCCACGCCGCGGGAGGTGGTCATGACGTGCTACGCCGCCATGCGGTCCTTTGACGTCCTCGACCGGGTCGGCGAGATCCGCACGCCCACCCTGTTGGTGCACGGCTACCACGACATCCAGCTGCCCGTCGCGCAGATGCTGCGGATGGCGAAGGCCTACCCCGACGCGCTGGTCCGGATCGTGGACGCCGGCCACGAACTGCCGGTGGAGAAGCCGGCGGAGCTGACCGCGGCGCTCGACTGGTTCGTGACCGAACGAGCATGAGGCGGCAGGCGGCCGAGCGGATCCCGCCGTGCCCCCGGCACCGCCAACGCGACCAGCGCCTCGCTCAACATCTCGGTCCCCGTACCTTGTTGTGCACAATACGAAGACCGTAGCGCTGCCGCGCCCGGGGCGAAGAAGGCTCTCGACGCTGCGGACTTCAAGGCGATGGCGACTCGGCGGGCGAGACGTCACCGCCTGGCGAACGCCTGCTCGTCAAAAGGCCTCAAGGCCATCACCTGCTGACTCCGAAAGCCACCCAGAAGCAGGGTGCGCCGCAGCGAACGAGCCCGTCCCTGCGGCCGCTCCCTCTTCACCCTTCACCCCGTAGCCGTTCGGGACGTCCATTCCGAGGCGTATCCGAGGCGTCTTTAGGCGTCGCCACGGCGAGCTCCAGCTGGGTCAGGTCGAGAGATGTGTCGGCCAGGTCGGCAGACGTGGGCGCTCAGCACGTACGGTGCCGACGAGTGGAGCATGGCGCTTCAACGAGGCAGGCTGTATCCATGCGGTCGCTCTTCCCCTCCGCTCCTCGACCGGGGGCGGGTGGTCATAACCGGGTGCTGTTCACACTCGCGGAGTGTGTGCCGTTCGCAATCGCACTGCTCGTGGTGGCTATCGAGTTCTCGCCTGCACACTTCCTGTATACCGGCCCCCTCCTCACAGCGACGCCGGCGTTGGCCGCGGTTGCGATGGGCCCCAAGGGCACCCTCGCGGCAGCGGCTTTCGCGCTGGCTGTAAGCGTTGCCACGGCCACCTACAACCAAGCCTGGGGCACCCTGCAGGTCTATACCAATTTCCTGGCTCTGTTCCTGGTGTCCGCGGCCAGTGTCACGACCAGTAGCGCTGTGCATACCCACAGGCAGCAGGAGCTCAACCAGGTACGCCGGATCGCCATGGCGGCACAGAGGGTGCTGCTGCGGCCTGTGCCCGACCGAGTCGGCCCGGTGCGGGCGGCCAGCAGGTATATCGCGGCGGAAACGGGGGCGCAGATCGGCGGCGATCTGTACGAGGCCGTGCAGACCCGGTACGGGGTCCGGATGATCGTCGGAGATGTCCGAGGCAAGGGGCTTCCCGCTGTGCGCTCGGCCGCAGCCGTGCTGGGCGCCTTCCGGGAGGCCGTGCACTATGAAGAAGACCTGGCGGAGGTCATCAACCACTGCGCGGCTGCGCTGCGACGGGAGCGCGCCATGCCGCGTGGGATCGATCAGGACGACGAGGAAGAGGCGGAGTCGTTCGTCACCGCGCTCGTGGCTCAGGTGCCGGACGAAGGCGTGGTGGAGTTGGTCAACCGTGGCCATCTGCCTCCGCTGGTGCTCAACGAGGGCAGGGTTCAGGCCCTGATGCCGACCTCACCACTGCCGCCGCTTGGCTTGGAAGACTTCATCACCGGTCCTCCCGCCAAGGCGGAGAGCTATCCGTTCGCACCCGGCGACCGTCTGCTGCTGTACACCGACGGCGTCATAGAAGCCCGCAATGGGGACAACGAATTCTTCGCCCTGCCCGAGGCCATGGAAGCGATGCACGACCGCACCCCGTCCGAGTTCCTGGAACAACTGCACCAGGGATTGATCCGCCACACCGAGGGCCGCCTGGCCGACGATGTGGCGATGATCGTCTTCGACAGGCTCGACGACGAAGTGGGCAGACAAGCCGGCGCAGCTGCCGCGCCCAAGTGACAGTAGTAGGACCCTGCGGCGAGCCGGCGACGCTCAGCTGTTCGCCCTCGACGGGCTTGGACCGGTCGGCTGCGTACGTGCCAGGCTGCGGAAGAACCCTCAGAATGCGAACGGCACCCGAGTCCAGGTCAGGACTTGCTCGCTTCCTGGGTGGACCGTCACCTTCAGGTAGTTGGTGCCGTTGCTCGACCCGTCGACGGTGACGCGGGAGAGGTTCGGGGCTGCGGCCTTGATGCCGTAGAAGGAAAGCCACGTCGAGCCGGTGTCCAGCGGCTTGTCGCTGTTGTAGGCGTGGCTGTCGCCGTTGAACAGGTACACCGGTCCACTGAACCGGGCCGACTCGTCGGCGATCGTACGGACGATCGGCTGGAAGGCGTCGTAGTCGGCGAACGCGGCATCCTTGACCGTCGGGTCGAACATGTCGGCCTGAGTGAGCAGGGCGACCGCCTTGTTGTGGTTGCGCCGGGCCTTGTCGAAGGTGTCATGGATCGACTGCACGGTCGCGGCCGTACGTCCCCTGACCTCGGCGGCCTGCTCCGGGGTGGGTGCGGTGCTGCCGGTCCACGGCGCCATGCCGTTGTTGCTGCCCACGATGTGCACGGCGGCGAACGCTACGCCGGCTCGCCTGTATGTGACGTTCTCGGGGTGGCCCGTGCCGACGCCCGAGGTCACACGGACGCTGTGCTGACCGAGCGTCCAGCCCGGCCGCGGGAAGAACACCTCCCGGATCGCGGCCAGTCGCTCCAGCGGGTTGTACGGTCCGGCGCTCGGCCGGTGGCAGTCGGTCCACTCGTTGTCGCCGGGGGTGTAGACCAACGGATCCTTGAACGTGTCGAACTGCGACCTGATGAGGTGGAAGTACTCGTCACTGCAGACGGACGAGCCGCTCTTGATGTCACCGAGGTGGCCGACGAGCTGAACGTCGGGGTCGGCGTTGATCTGAGCCACGACCTTCGGGAACTCGGCGGCTTGGGCATCGCCGTACGGCATGTCACCGATCACCGCGAAGGTGAAGGGCTGGTCCTCGGGGCCGGCGGACGCAGGCTCGGCCGAAAGGGCAAGGGACAACGCACTCAAGGCAATTGCCGCTGATGCGGTACGGCGCCACGGTCTCATCGCACATCCTCCTGTGGTCTACGGCCCGTCCAATGTCCCGGCATGGCGTGAACTGGCGGCCCGGACCAGGAGAGCGAGGGGTGAACAACATCCGAGGGAGACCGTCGCGCATCCGGCGAACGGCTGCGCGGTGCCGCCGTACTCGTCATGCGGCTCACTCGGCGCAAAGCCGGTGCCGCCTGGTTTCCGTCGCTGTTGAGAGCGCGGGCGCCCGCTCGACTCGATAAGGGCATCCCGCCCTGGAGGCGTGTCCAAAGGCAGGGCCCGGCGCCGGAGTCGGAGCGCAGCCCAGGACCTCGGGTAGGGCAAGTTGTTGCCGGGTCGGCCACCGAGGCTGCGCGGGTGGAGGCCGGCTCGAACCGGTGCCCCGGGTCTGCTACAGAGGTATGTGGATGTCGAGGACGGGCCCTGTCGCGCGGGTGGGCGGCGCATCCAGGCTCTCCAGGACGTGGAGCATTGGTGCGTTGACCGCGGCGACCGACGCGGTCAGGGTGTGGTGGCCGGCCCGGCGGGCCACATCCGCCGCGTGCGCGGCCAGTGCGGTGCCCAGCCCCTTGGACTGCCATGCGTCCTCGATCAGCACGGCGAGTTCGCCGACCCCTTGCTGATCGGTGCGCATGACGTTGGTCATGGCGATGATGCGGTCCGTGTGCTGGGCGGTGGTGGTGACCAAGGTGGTGCCGCGCTCCGGGTCGGACAGCAGCCGCCATCCGGCCCGAGACAGCTCGTGTTTACCCGCGTGATAGCGCAGGGCGCGGCTGCCCAGCGAGCAACGGCGGTGCAGGGCCTGGAGGGGGCCGAGGTCAGAGTGGGTCAGCTCCCGGGTCCGGGTGGCAGTGCCGTCGGTCAGAGTGATCGGGTGTGCGGTCCTTCGAGGCCCGGCGTCGGGCATATGGCCGTCTCCTCAGATTGTGAGCACTGACTGATGTACGCGCAGCCCCTGCGGGGCGCGTGTCCTCTCTGGCACAGGAGAAGTCTTTTGCCGCTGCCCGGCCGGCTCAAGAAGGGTTCAGGCCATATCGATCACGTTATGCGCATTCCTGGTCACGGAACGGAGTTGAGCGGGGTATCCGGATCACCAGGTACCGGTTCTGGTTGGCACGATGTTCGTCCCGGCAAGCGAACTCTTCCAGCGTGCAGGTCGGTTGCCCGAGTCCTGGCAGACCGCTCTGACGCGACCGCGTTACGCCGCACCCGCGGGAGGCCGCGGGTGCGGCGGCTTGGGCGGGAGTCACCTCGCCCGGGACGGGCGGATGTTCTGATTGAGCCGGAACAGATTGGTGGGGTCGTACTTGTCCTTCACCTGCACCAGCCGGTCGTGGACTGCTTCCGGATACGAGGCGCGTACCTTGTCCTCAGCCGCGTCCCCGGTGAAGTTGACGTACATCGCACCGTCGCCGTGGCGGGCCATCTCTTCCCGTGTCTCGCGTGCCCAGGCGGTGTGCTCGTCGAACCCCGTCGGCTCGGGGGAGCGCGCGATCACGTTGCACAGGACGCTTGCGTCACGCTTGCTGAAGGCGGTCCCGTCCGCAGGGACGCGACCGTAGGCGCCGCCGAGATGGTGCATGTGCAGTTCGCTGAAGGGCGTCGGAGTGGTGAGGTGCAGGCGCGTCACTGCATCGATCGCCGCGTCGGACGGCTCGATGAACGCCGAGGTGAAGTAGTTGTGCGCTCCGCGCGTCCACAACGGGTCCAGAAGTGACTGCATGGCGAGATAGGGCATCGGGCCCATGAGGTCGGCGATCGGGGTGCCGAGCGTGCGCAGCGGACGGACCGCCGTTTCGCCGTCCTCGATGGCGCCGGCATACATGCCCGCGATGACCACGATCCGGGTTCCGTGCACCTCTTCCGGCAGGAACGGCAGTGGCGGCGCTGTAGTCAGGTTGACCAGCGTCGTCAGCTCGTCGGGCATCTCGGCGGTCAGGTCACGCCACCCGGTGATCACCTGCCGCGCTTCGGCGAGCGGGTAGACGATCAGGCCCGCGAGCACCTGCGGGCCCACCGGGTGCAGTTGGTACTCGAACGACGTGACGACACCGAAGTTGCCGCCACCGCCGCGGAGCGCCCAGAACAGGTCGGGGTTCTCCTCCGCACTGGCGTGCACGAGACGGCCATCTGCGGTCACGACATCGGCCGCGACCAGATTGTCGCTGCTCAGGCCGTGACGGCGGACCAGCCAGCCCACACCGCCGCCCAGGGTGAAGCCGGCGATGCCGGTCGTCGAGACCAGGCCGCCGGTCACGGCAAGGCCGAACGCCTGTGTTTCGCGGTCGAGATCCGCCCATGTCAGCCCGGGCTGTGCGACGACCCGGCGCTGTACCGGGTCGACCCGGGCCCCCTTCATGGCGGACAGGTCGATGACGATTCCGCCGTCGCAGGTGGAGAACCCGGCGATGCTGTGTGCGCCGCCCCGCACAGCGACGAGCAGGTCCTGGCTGCGCGCGAACTCTACTGCCCTGATCACGTCGGCGGTCCCGGCGCAGCGCACCACCAGAGCGGGCTTCCGGTCGTGGGCGGCGTTCCAGATCGCCCTGGCTTCGTCGTACTCCGGGTCGCTCGGGCGCACCACGGTGCCGCGCAGTTCCGCCTCCAGCTCACCGATGGTGGCGTCGCCGAGGACACCCTTCGTCGTTTGGGTCGACATCGTCGGCCTCCTTGATGTGGGGATTTGCTCCGACATCAAGGAACGTACGAAATGTCACTTAGCACCGGGTTAGCGCCGACTTTGCGCCCGTGACGCGGCTCGGGACAGGTGTTCGAGCCCCGCCGTGTCGCCCAGCTGCGTGAAAAGGCCCAGGGCTCGGGCGGTGGCCGCGTCGGCTCCGGCCGGGTCGCGCGACTCGCGCGCCAGCCGGGACAGCATGACGGCCACCCAGCCGGTGGCGCACGTCGACCCGGCGACGTGTTCGAGATCCAGAGCGCGGGTGAGCAGTGCCCTGGCCGTGGCGGCGTCGCCCGCAGCCCGGGCGACGAGGCCGAGGTGGAGCAGACTGTTCATGGCGCCCGGAATGTCGCCGGTCTCCTCGAAACCGGTGCGGGCTCGGCCGATCGCCGCCCGTGCGCTGTCGACATCGCCGACGGCCATGGCCAGCAGGCCGATGTTGCCGAGAGTGATCCCGACCTCGCGGCGGTCACCGAGTCGGCGCCTGATCAACAGGCCGGCGTCGAGGTAGGCCCGCGCCTTCTCGTGATCCCGGTGCGTGCGGCAGATGTTTCCGAGGGCGTTGAGGGCCAGTGACTCCCCATGAGGGTCACCGAGCGCGCGGAAGCAGTCGACGCTCTCTTCGGCTGCTGCTGCGGCCTCGTCCGTATAACCGTCCAGCCGGGTGGCCCACGCGAGGTTGGAGAGCGCGTACCCGCGAGCCTGCGCCGCACCGACCAGACGTCCGACGAGCACAGTCTCTTCGAAGAACAGCGACATCCTGCCCTCGGGGTCCTCCTCACGCGTGTACCCGGGTGTCATGACCGGGAAGAACGGCGGGGCCGCGCCGTCCAGGTCTGCGAGCAGCCGCAGGCATGTCGCGAAGGCGTCCCGGGCCGCCCTTCCCTCGCCGCGGCAGACGGCCCAGATCCCACGCTGGTGCGCGGCGGCGGCGAGAACCGGCGGTTCGCCGTCGGCGAGCGCGCATGCCTCGTCGAGTGCCGCCTGTGCCTCGTTCCAGGTGCCGCGCATCCACAGCAGGATCGCCTGCTGGTAGCAGGCGTACGCCAGCGCTGCTCGGTCCTGTCGCGGCCGGTGGATCGCCACGATCTCTGCGCCTGTGGAGGCCAGCTGGGCGCCGTCTCCGAGCCGTATCGCGAGCACACCCTGCCCGAAGAGAGCCCGGGCACGCAGGGGGGTCGGTGCGGACGCTCGGGCGAGGGCGTCGTCCAGCCGGCGCCGCCCCTCGGCGAGGTAGCCGCGCTCCACCCAGAACCGCTGCAACGCGACGGCCAGCCGTAGCGCGGTGTCCGGGTCGCTGGCGAGTGCCGATCTCAGGGCGGCGCGGAGGTTGTCGTGGTCGGCTTCGAGGGGGAGTGACGTCCCGCGATCGCCGGAGATACGGGCGGTCCGCTCCGGTTCGTGCGACTCGGCGAGCGCCAGATAGAACTCGCGGTGCATGGTCTCGGTCTGCGCACGTTCCCCGGAGTCCCGCAGCCGTTCCCGGGCGTACTGCCGAATGGTTTCCAGAAGTCGATAGCTCGTTTCGTCACCGCGGCGCTCCACGAGCACGAGGGACTTGTCGACCAGTCGGCCGAGCAGGTCCAGCACCGCTTTGGGGTCGATGTCCCTCGTGCACACCTCCTCCACCGCGGCCAGCGAGAAGCCGCCGGCGAAGGCGGCGAGCCTGCGAAAGAGCAGCCGTTCCTCGGGGTCCAGCAGTTGGTGACTCCATTGCAGGGTCGCGGACAGTGTCTGCTGCCGGGTCACAGTGTGCCTGCTGCCCTGACCGAGGAGGGGGAGCGCGTCGTCGAGCCGCTCGGCGATCTGCTGCGGTGCCAGCATGCGTACCCGTGCGGCGGCAAGCTCCAGGGCCAGGGGCATCCCGTCGAGCCGGAAGCAGATCTGGGCGACGGCCGCCGCGTTTTCCGGGCCCAGCCGAAAATGCGGGTCGGCCTCTGCGGCCCGCTCCACGAACAGCCGCACGGAGGCGAAACGGCCGAGCTCGGCCGGCGGCGGCAGCCGTTGCACGTCCGGCAGCCCGAGTGAAGGCACCCGCCAGGTGCGTTCACCGTAGGCATGGAGCGTCTCCCGGCTGGTCGCCAGCACGACGACCCCCTCACAGCGGGCCAGAACCTCCGAGACCAGGGCGGCGCACGACTCGACCAGGTGCTCGCAGTTGTCGAGCACGAGCAGCAGTTCCCGCCCGGCGATCTGCGCGACCAGCGCTGCTTGTGTCTTGTCACCCGGCGGGAGCTGAATGCCGAGCACCGCGGCGACCGCGTCAGGAACGAACCTGGGGTCGGTGAGCGCAGCGAGGTCGACGAACCACACACCGTCGCGGACAGCGCCGACGTGGCGGGCTGCGACGGCCAGTGCGAGCCGGGTCTTGCCGCAGCCCCCGGGGCCGGTCAGGGTCAGCAGCCGACTGCGCGCGAGCAGTTCCTCCACCTCGGCGATCTCTCGATCCCGGCCGATGAAAGCGGTCATCTGCACTGGCAGGTTGTTCCGGTGCAGGAGACCGGGGGCGGGTTCGACAGGCTCCTCGACCGAGCCCACCAGCAGCGTGCGGTAGAGCTCGCGGGTCTGCGGGTCCGGATCGGACCCGGCGTCTGCCCGGAGCGCGTCGCGCAGTTGCTCGTACACCGCCAGCGCCTCGCGTCGGCGCCCGGCAGCTGCAAGGACCCGCATCAGTGCCCGGTGGCCCGGCTCGTCCAGTGCATCTTCTGCGATCAGGGTCTGCAGCACCTCGATTGCCTCGACCGTGCTGCCCTCCTGCTCGAGCGCTTCGGCAAGGCCCAGTCTCAGCCGGGTGCGCCGCACAGCGACACCGGTACGCACCTCCTGCGTCCATGGCTCGAAGGTGTCCTCGGGCAACAGTTCACGCTCGGCCAGGGCAAGTGCGGCACGGTAGTCCGATGGCCTGCCGTCGGCCGCTGCCCGCCGTGCGGCCTTCTCCAGCTCGTCGAGGTCGACGCGCACGCCACCGTCCGGGCCGAGTGCGACCATGTCGTCTCGCAGGACGACGACATCGCCGGGCCTCCCGGCGGTCGCCAACGCGCGGCGTACGGCATGCAGCACCTGGTGCAGGTTGTTGGAGGCGGCTGCCTGGTCCAGGTCCGGCCACAGCAGGTCGTACAGCCGTTCCCGGTGGAGCCGGTGGTCCGGCATCAGGGCAAGCAGCTTCAGTGCGCTCTTGGCCTTGCGCAGCCGCCACGCCCCGGCTTCCACGTCGCGGTCTCCGACTGCGACGTGGAAGCCACCGAGCAGATCAACGCGTACTTCGTCAGCCATGTCCGCCCCAACGGGGCCATGGGGGGTGGGTGGATCGGTCGGCCGGCCGGCGACCCAGCCTTGATGTCCTGCAGGCACCTCTGCGGCCTGGCGCGGATACGGGCCAGGGCCACCACACACACCCGTGCAGCCGCACCGCTGAACCGAGCACCTGCCGGACCGGTCCGAGGTGACCGTAGGCATCACCGTAACGGCCCGGATGGTCAGGCCACTGCCCCGCGCTCACCAGCCGGAGCCGACAGCCGGCGCACGCAGGACGTACGCCGATCATTTTACGTCCGCCGACGAAGGGCCGCTGCCATCACGTCGCGATCACGTCTGCTCAGAGCCTCGCTGGAGCGCGGTTGAGCTGTCCGATGGCCGGGCTTGTCTCAGCTTGTTCTTTATGGTCTGCCTGGTCACAACAGTAGGCTGCCGGACACCGAGATGTCGGAGGTCGGCAGGAGACCCCGCACCGGCCGGAATGAGTGGAGGAGCCGATGCAGCGACGGCGGGCAGTCTCTCCCGAGAAGCGGTACGAGCAGCTGGTCGCGCAGTTCGCGGAGCTGGACGGGGTGACCATCCCTGGCGACGAGCCGGGACGGGAGGGAAAGTTCGGCGCTGCTGCGCTCAAGGTCGGCGGCGGGAAGATTTTCGCGATGCTCGCGCAGGGCCGTCTGGTGGTGAAGCTCCCGCGGGCCCGGGTCGACCAGCTGGTGGATGCCGGTGAGGGCGAGCGCTTCGACCCGGGGCACGGGCGGCTCATGCGCGAGTGGCTCAGCCTGGACCCCGGCTCGGAGCTCAGCTGGGACGCACTGGCCCGTGAGGCTCTGGACTTCGTCAACCCTACCCACTGAGCCGCACAAGGACGGCTTCCCAACCCAGGCGACCCGCAGGCCGCCGATCTGGCGGCAGCGCGTAGCGATCGTGGGCGTCTCAGCTTGTTCTTATCAACGACGGACCTGCCTACGGCGGTCATTGACGCCGGACGCTCCACACAGCAACCGTGGTCTCTAAGCTTGTTCCTTATGGTCTGACCTCGAACGATGCCTCGAACGCACTCGCTCGTATGAGGATTCTGGGGACGTGAACACGGCCTTCGTCTGATCCTGTGCTCCGACCAGAGGCACTTGATCAGTACAAAGGCCGTGGGGGAATGAGTCTGCGGCAACTTGACGTTCGGCGGGAAGCTCGCGGTGGCGTCACACTTCCGGGACGACTTCTTCGACTGCCTGCCCGTGCGCGGGGACACGCTGTTCGAGCTGACCGACGCGTTGCTGTGCGCGGACGGCCCGGTGACCACGCCGGTGGACCTCACACTGACGGCCGAGCACCGGCGCGGGCACGGCGCGGTGTACGACGCGCTCAACTGCGGGAACGTGGATGTGCCGCAGTTGCGGCAGGTGCTGGCCGGGCTGCCGCAGCCCGAGGCCGCCGACGGGCGTCTGGTCCTGGCGGTGGACGTCACCCACTGGCTTCGGCCGGACGCACCGACCAGCCCGGACCGCTTGTTCTGCCACGTCTACGGCCGCAGCGGCCGGTCCTCGGACCAGTTCGTGCCCGGCTGGCCCTAATCGTTCGTCGCTGTGCTGGAGTCGGGCCGGACCTCGTGGTGCCAGGTCCTGGACGCGCTGCGGCTGGGGCCGGCCGACGACGTCGCCGAGGTCACCGCTGCCCAGGTCCGCCGGGTGGTCGAAGACCTCATCGACATAAGCCGTTGGCAAGCGGGTGATCGCGACATCCTGGTCGTCTTCGATGCCGCCTACGACGCTCCGCGCATGGCCCATCTACTGGAAGGACTGCCGGTGGAAGTCCTGGGGCGGATGCGCACGGACCGAGTGATGCACAAGCCCGTCCCGGTCCCCTGGATCTCGCCGCCGCAAGGCGGGCGCCCGCCGAAGCACGGCAAGGAATTCCGCTTCGCCAAGCCCGACACCTGGGGCGAGCCTGATGCCGCGACGGTGCAGCTCACCGACCGCTACGGCACCGCACGCGCGATGGCCTGGGACCGCATCCATCCTCGTCTGACTACCCGCTCCGCGTGGATCGACCACACCGGCGAACTCCCCGTCATCGAAGGCACGTTGATCCGTCTGGAGGTCGACCGCCTGCCCGGCGGCCACGATCCACTCCCCGTCTGGGCTGTGGTCGTTGGCAACCGGTCTGTCGGACGAGGGCGTCGACCTGCGCTGGCAGGCGTTCCTGCGCAGATTCGACCTGGAACACACTTTCCGGATGATCAAGCAGACGCTGGGCTGGACCCGCCCAAAGCTCCGAACCCCCGAGGCGGCGGACCGCTGGACCTGGCTGGTCATCGCGGCCCACACCCAACTTCGCCTCGCCCGGCCGCTGGCCGCTGACCTCCGCCGCCCCTGGGCGAAGCCGGCCGAGCCCGGCCGACTCACCCCGCCCGTGTCCGCCGGGGGTTCAGGAACCTCCGCCCGAACTTGCCCTGCCCGGCCCGTGCACCGAAACCCAACCGGCCCGGTCCCGGCAGACCGCTCGGCTCGAAGAACCGTCACCCCGCCACCCACTACGACGTGGGCAAAACGGTCAGGCGGCCCGAGACCATCGCCGAACGTGACCGGGTCAGACCATAAAGAACAAGCTCAGTAGGTGTTTCTCTTCCTGCTCGTAGTGGTGTGCCTGGGGCGAAGTGGGCATACTGTCGCGCCGGGGCGCGACTACGAGCGGCTGATCCAGCACAGCGAGGCGCACATCGCCTGGTCCACGATCACCCTCATGACCAGACGCCTGACCAAGCCCGTCAAACAACGCACTGCCCTTCCCCCCGCCTCCACGTGAACCCGCGCCCCGGCCGGTGCGCATCCGCACCCGATCCGACAGGATCCGGCTGGCACCAGAACCGCTTCGCTGACCGTCACCCCGACGGCAGCCGGAGCAATCGTGCCCTTCGGATGATCCAAGGGCGACAGAATGGTGCGATGGACCATCACTTCCTTGGCATCCCAGAGTTGACCGGCGTTCCCCGTGTTGCAGTCGTCATTGACGTCATGCGCGCCTTCACCGTGGCTGCCTGGGCCTTCTCGCGTGGCGTCGAGAGGATCGTCCTGGCCTCAACGGAGAGTGAGGCACTTGCCTTGAAGGAGAGCCGCTCGGGTTGGCTGGCTTTGAAGGACGGAGCTCCAGCAGCGGGCTTCGACGCGGTGAACTCACCTGGCTTGCTCAGGTCATGCGATTTCGCTGGCCGCACGCTGGTGCAGAAGACGACGGCAGGAACCGTGGGCGCGCTGGCCGTCGCGAACGCACCGCTGGTCTTGTGCGCGAGCTTCGTGGTGGCCGGCCCGACCGCGCGGTTCCTGCAGACCAAGGATTCCGGTCCGGTGACGTTCGTTGTCACCGGCGAGGGAGGCCAGGCCGACGAGGACCTGGCCTGCGCTGAATACATTGGTCAATGTATGGCCGGAGGCGATGTCGAGGCGGCCCCGTATCTCCACCGCGCGAGGACTTCTCGTGCTGCGGCCGATCTTGCCGGTGGGCTGCGGAGCGGATACCACCCAGACGATGTCGATCTCTGCTTGGAAATCGACAGGTTCCCCTTTGCGATGATGGTTCGCCAGGAAGAGTCCCTAACGGTGCTCCGTCCCGTTGCGGTGCCTGACATCCCGTCCAGCATCCGCTGACCTGCTGGAACTTAGGACTTTCAGGCGGCAGGGCTCACCCGAGGGCAGGCTCTGCCGCCCGCGCCCGCGCCCGCGCCCGCGCCCGCGCCCGCGCCAGTCGCTAGGAGCCGATGCCGGTGTCGGTGTCGGTGTCGATGATGCTGCCCTGGCAATTGACCCAGCACCTCCCAAACCCATCAACATCACCCGCCCGTGGATCGAGGTGACTCCTGAATCCATCGCCGCACTCGCAGTACAGTTCATTCACAGCTTCTGAGCTTGTCGTTTAACCTCGTCTTCGTTGGGGGTGGGGATGGAGCAGGCGGTTTTCGAATCCGTCAGGTACTCCACTGCGTGCCAGGACTGCGGTGCGGAGCTGGAGTGCTGGGGGGTTCAGGCCCTGGTGGACGGTCGGTTGCGGTGGGACGTTGAGTCAACCTGTTCCGCCTGTGGATTTGCGGTAGCCGTGTGCGGTGGCGACCTGCCTGCCGAACGGCGGGATCAGATGCTCTCCGAGCATGGATCCGCGAGGCTGCAGGTGACCAGTCCGTCGGCGAAGAGTGTCGCCATCATGCGAGTGCTGCGGGCTGAGCTAGGCATTGACCTGATCAACGCCAAGGCTGTGCTGCGCCGTGTCTTGAACGGTAACTACTCAGGAACGCTTCCCGAGATGGAAAACCTGGCCCGCACGCTTCGGGACTCCGGCATCGCTGCTGTAGCTACTCGCCCTTAGGTGTCTGATCTGGCCGCTCCGTGACGGTTCGCCTGGGCTTGGTGCCCTTCTTGTGGTGGGCGGGGCGGCTGTAGGCCTCGCCGGTGGCGAGGACTCTGCCCCACGTCATGACGGGTGGCCGGGCGACGGTTCTTCGGGCCTGCTGGCTCAGGAGCAGTTACGTCACGTGGCTACAAGGCGTTGGACCAGCCGTGGCGAAGGTGCATCTCTGAGCAAGTGCTCCCCGAGTTGAGTACATCCGGGATCATGAAGCATGCTCCCGGATGACTGGCAACTCACCGAAGACGTCGACGACTTCCTCTCCCGAGCCGGAGACTTCCTGCGCTCGCGCCCCGCCCTGCACAACACGCCGCTGACGGACATCGAGAAACTGCGAACACGCGGGGCGGACGCACACAGTGCGCCGGCGCGGGCGAACGCGTGCAACCGGGCCGCCGTAGCCACCGTCTTCGGCCGACTGGAGGCAGGAGGCAAGGTCCGCGCTATCTTTTATCGCACTCCGCGCGGCTACCTAAGCCTCACCCCCCTCTCTGCCGAGCAGGCCGGCACCCTCGCCGCTCACCTGGCTGGCCTCGGCCACTCCCCCTCCGGCGTCATCGCGGACCACGACACCGCCACCGCTTTCGCCGAGACATGGCAGCGGCACACGGGCGCAGCGCCGGTGCCCTTCTGGCGGACGCATCTTTACCGTCTTGGCACGCTCACCCCACCGCAGCCGCGCCCAGAGGGCCGGGGCCGCGTCGCGGGCGAGAAGGACCATGAGCAAGTCGTGCGCTGGTGCCGTGAGTTCTGCATCGATGTCGGAGAGAACGTCTCCATAGAGGCCATCGACGCTGGCTCCTGGGCCGACACACGTTTCGCGGACAAGCACTCCACGTTCTGGGAGACCCCGTACGGCAATCCCGTCTCCATGGCGGGCTCGACTTCGATGATCGGCGGCATGGTCCGGGTCGACCCCGTCTACACCCCGGCCCACCTCCGGGGCCGCGGCTACGCGGGCGCCGTGACGGTCGAGGTGAGCAGGGCCGCGCTGGCCGCGGGCGCGACGGACGTCGTACTGTTCGCGGACCCTGCCAACCCCACCAGCAACGCCCTCTACCAGCGCATCGGATACGTCCACGTCGCCGACTTCACCGGGTACAGGTTCTCCTACGGCGCACCAGAAGCCGGCTAGGAACATGACCGACGCAAGACGCACCTGCCACCAGGAAGCTGATCCACCGACACCGCCCTACTGGTTAGGGCAGGGAGGAAGAGACACCTTCTCAGGGTTTCGCCCGGTCAGGTTGGTGGTGATCGGTGCGCGCCCAGGCTTCGGTCTCGTAGGGGCGCGGGTCCTCGGTCAGCTCCCAGGCGGCGCCGATCCGCTGCACGCGGTAACGGCCGGGCTCGTAGCGGGGCCAGCCGGGATCGCCGTCGGCGGCGAAGCGGACCCATGCCCGGTGCGTCCGGGCGGCGAGGCCGGCGGGCGGCTCGCTGGTGCCGAGCAGTGCTTGGGGGCCGTGCAGCGACGGCAGGTCGAGGCAGTCGAAGACGAACGGCAGCTCCATGGTGTGGCTCGCGCCGAGCTGTCCGTCGAGCGCGTTGGACCGCCAGCTGAACTCGTAGACGAATGTCGGTGCGTCCCCCGCTGTCGCGTGCGCGTCGGCCATCCGCCGGGTGCCGGTGCCGAAGAGCCCGTCACCGAGCACGGCGGCGCGCAGTTCCGCGGCGAATGCGGTCGGCCGCTGGGTCCGATACGCATGGATCAACTCGTCGGGGCAGGGGTGGAATCTCGCCGCGGTTGTCCGGACTTCGGCGTCGGTGCTGCCGGGCAGCACGCCGTTCGGGGCGAGATAGAGGCTGCCCTCGTCGAGGTTGGCGCCGATGAGCAGATCGACATCCGTCCCGCAGCCGGTGGCTACGGCGGCGGCCGGCTGTTGTTCGAGAACGAGGCTGAACGCCGTTATGCCGCCCAGCGGGTCGTGGTGACTCGGCGTGTGCAGGTCCAGGCCGCTCAGGTGTGGCACGAGGCCGACGAGTCGCTCGTCGGGGACGTCGGCCAGGGTGTGGGCGGTGGGTTCGAGTCCGAGATGCCGCCCGACCGCCGCGGTGACGATCCGCGCCTGTTCGGGGGTGAATGCGCCGGTGCCGCTGCCGCTTTGCATGATCGCCCGGCGGATGAGGCCGTGAGAGGCTGCGTCGGCGAAGATGCCGCCGACGATGATGGCTCCGGCGGACTGGCCGAACAGGGTCACGTTGGCCGGATCGCCGCCGAAGCGGGCGATGTTGTCCTGCAGCCAGCGCAGTGCGGCGAGGACGTCGAGCATCCCCCTGTTGTCGGGGGCGTCCGGTAGGTGCAGGAAGCCGGGGATGCCCAGGCGGTAGTTCAGGGTGACGAGGACGACGCCGTCGCGGGCGAAGGCGGTCCCGTCGTACAGGGGGGCGCTGGTCGAGCCGGCGACGAAGCCGCCGCCGTGGACGAACACCATGACGGGTGCCGGCGGTCCCTGCCGGTCCGGGGCCCAGATGTCGGCGGTGAGGTAGTCGGCACCGTACCGCCAGCCCGGCCCGAAGTACGGCGACATGTCCAAGGTGCCGAACGCGTCCCGTGTGGGCTGCGGCGCTGTCGGGCCGCGCCGGGCTGCGTCACGGACCTGTGTCCACCGCTGGTGCGGGCGGGGCGGGGCGAACCGCAGGTCCCCAACGGGCGCAGCGGCGTACGGCACACCGAAGAAGGCCGTTCCGTGGGTGGTGCGGCGACCGCGGACCGAGCCGGTGGTCGTGGTGACGATGACGGGATCGGCGGGAGCCAATGCTGTGTCCCTTCGTGTTGCGCGTCGCCCGGCCGGTCACCCGCTGCCCTTGGGTGGGCGCGGCAGCGGGCGACCGGTGAGGTTCTGCGGGCTGTGCCGGGGCTCTCAGTACCGGGGGAGCGGGGCCCACTGCTTGATGGCGAAACTGTCCGCGTCACGTGTGACTTCGAGCGCGCTGTGGCCGCTGAAGTGTGCAGGTAGTACGAGCGCGTTGGTGTCGGCGGCCCAGCCGAGCAGCTTGCGACGGGTCGCGCGGGCACCGGCCGGGTCCTCGCAGAAGCAGCTGTTGTGGTCGGGTTCCATGACCTGCAGTGGGGTGTGCAGCAGGTCGCCGGCGAACAAGGCCTGGTCGGAGCCGGAGTTGAGTTTGAGCACGCTGGATCCCGGGGTGTGGCCGGGGGCCGCTTCCAGGCACAGGTTCGCGTCGATGGTGTGGCTGCCCTCCCACAGCCGGACCTGGCCTGCTGCGTGCACTGGGACGATGCTGTCTTCGAAGACGTTCTCGTTGACGCCACCGGTGATGTTCGGGTTGTTCGCGGGGTTCCAGAACTCGAAGTCGGCCTTGGGCATCAGGTAGGTGGCGTTGGGGAACGTCGGGACCCAAGTGCCGTCGTCCAGGCGGGTGTTCCAGCCGACATGGTCCACGTGCAGATGGGTGTTCACCACCAGGTCGACGTCCTCCGGCCGCACCCCGGCCCGCTGCAGGTTACCGAGGTAGTCGAGAAGCAAGTGGTCCCACGCCGGGACAGCCGGGCGGGCCTTGTCGTTGCCGATCCCGGTGTCGACGAGGATGGTCCGGCCCTCGCTGCGCAGCAGCCACGTCTGCATCGCGACCTGGACGATGCCGTCGTCGGAGTTGAGGTGGTCCGGGACGAGTATGTCCTCGTGCCGCCGCCATGCCTGCTCGGGCGAGCCCGGGAAGAACTGCTGCGGGGTCATGCCGACGGGGCCGTGCATCTCCTCGATCCGGGTGACGGTGACGTCACCCAGCTTGATCTCGTTCGCGGTCTCGTTCATCGTGCGCTCCGTGTGGTTCGTCGATCAGCGGTTGTGCGGGACAGGGGCCAGCAGCAGATTGGGATCGGTGGCCGTGGTGTAGGCGGCGCTGGGCACGTAGGCGGTGCCGCGGCGCAGTGCGACCGAGGTCGGGTTCTGCAGACCGTCGGCGGCGGTCAGGACGGTGGACACGGTGCCGTTGCCCCGGATGCGTACGACCGTGTTGGGGGCGTTGAGGGCCGCAAGGATCTCGTCGCCGTTGCCGGTGAAGGCGAAGTCGTCGATGCCGGCGAGGTTCGTGGCCCTCGTCCGGACCGGGCCGGGCCGGTTACCCGGCCCGAACGGGATGCGCAGCACGGTGCCCTTGTCGAGATTGGTCACCCACAGTGCACAGTCGTGGATCTTCAGGCCGTTGGCTCCGAGGAAGCCGGTGGGAGCGAGTTCTGCCGCTGAGGACCAAGTGGCCGGCTCACCACCGGCGGCAGGGACCGTGAAGATCGTGCCGAGCACGGAGTCGGCGATGTAGAGCAGGCCCCTGCGCTCGTCCAGCGCCAGTCCGTTGGGCAGGCCGCCTGCGGGCAGCGCGGCGATGCGGTGCGGGGTGCCGCCTTGACGCAGTCGCCACAGGCCGGTCAGGTCTTCGGTGCCGCTCGCATACAGGAAGTACAGCGTCCCGTCATGGGCCCGGGCGATGCCGGTGGTGAGCGCGAAGCCGAGGACCGGGGTGTGCACTCCGCCGTCGGCCGGGGCCGGCATGGTGGCCAGGACCCGCGTCTTCCCCGCGGGGGTGACAGCCGCCACCTGCCGACTGGCCGCGAAGGTGACATACGCGGTGCCGTCGGGCTCCAGCGCGATGTTCTCTGGCATCTGGCCCTGCGCCAGGTCGAAATGCGCGGCAAACCGGGTCTTTGTCACCGATGCGGTGCCGGCCGACGCCGGGCCCGCCGTGAAGACGGCCAGGGTGACCATAGCGATTGCCGTGGCCGCGCCGGTGATTGTTGCCAGTCTCTCTTTCATGTTTCCTTCACGGCTTTAGGGCGTGCGGTATCCACACGCGAAATACGGGTGATCACAGTGAATTGAGCGAATTGATTCGCACGGGCAGAACGGTTTATGTGTGCCCGCGGCGGACTACGCCGGACTGCTGGAGTGCGCCAGAACGCCGCCCTGGTCGGTCCGCACACTGTGCATCAGCAGCGTCATGGCAGCCTGGGAGGGCGAACCGGGCTCGGTGGTCGCGACGACGATGTGCTGCCCGAGCTCGGTGTGCAGGGACTGCTGAGTGACTTCCATACTGCCCACCAGCGGATGCAGCATTTCGTAGACTGCGGCGCCGCCTGCCTTGACCCGGTGATCGGCCCACAGGGATGCGAATTCGGCACTCTTGACCGTCAACTCGCCGATCAGCGCGGCGAGAGCGGGGTCATCCGGGTGCTGGCCACGTGCGAGGCGCAAAGTGCCCACAACGGCTTTGGCCTTGGCCGGCCAGTCCGTGTAGAGGGCGCGGGTGTGGCCGTCCAGGAAGACCAGGCGGGCCATGTTCGGGCGGTCAGCCGGCCGGTCCGGGCTGCCCGGGTCGACATGCCCCGCAAACAGGGCGTGACCGGCACGGTTCCAGGCCAGAACGTCACTGCGCCGACCGAGAACCACAGTCGGCACATCCGCCAACGCGGCCATGAGTTGCACCACCGCCGGCGTCACCCGTTCCGGCACCGATCGGCGCACTCCGGAACGGCGCCGGGTGCCGGCGGCCAGGTCGTGCAGGTGCCGGCGCTCGGCCTCGTCCAGTCGCAGCGCCTGGGCGAGCGCGTCGAGGACCTCCGGGGAGGCGTTGGACGATTGCCCCTGTTCCAGCCGCGCGTAGTACGAGGCGCTCATCCCGGCCAGCAGGGCCAGTTCCTCGCGCCGCAGACCCGGCACACGGCGCCGGTCACCGTACGCCACCAGCCCCACGTCCTCGGGCAGCAACTGCGCGCGGCGTGTCCGCAGGAACTCACCGAGCGGTTGTCTTCCTTCCATGTGCCCGAGTATTGGCTCTCCGGCCCGACGCAACCACACCCTGCCAGGGATACCGTCCTCCTCGAAGCCCCTTCCGCCGGGCGAGTCGTCGGCTCGGGCAGTGCTCTCGGTGCGGGCCACCGGGGCGGGGCGCACTGCGGGTCCTTGACGACGATCTTCTGCGCGTCGTCCCCGCTTCCGTATACGTGGCACGCCAGCGCAGGGACCTTCATCAGGCGGGATTGACAAACCAAGCACCCGAGCGACGCGGGAAGGCCGGCGGAGATGCCCTGTCCAAGGCCACTGGAGGCATGGCATTTCCCGAGTTGGTCAGTGACTCGATTTGCGATCTTCGGTGGACTGTCCTTCGCTGGAGGTGACCGTTGATGCCCTGGAGCGAATCATCTGATCCCCGTCGTCACGCAAGCCCGTGAGCGGGTGGGCGCTCAGGATGAGGACGGCCGGGTGGGAGCCGGTCGCAAAGATGAGTGGTGGCTGTGCCTGGCAGCGGGGCGGCGATGATCGTCACCCATGTCGCCATCTCCGCCCCGGTTCGCCACCTGGTCTCCCCGGTACTGGCGGTTTCGGTCACCGCCGCGGGGGTGTGCCGCGGTGGGTGGTGCGCGCTCCGTGACCGGACGCCTCCTGGATCACCAGTCGGCCGACCACGCAGCGAAGGAGCCGCCTGGCCCATCTGGTGGCCGTTCCGGCCCCGCACCTCGTGGTCGGCACATGACGTGTGGAGGCGGACGATGGAACCGGACCGGCCAACGCCAAAGCAGTATGCGGCAGAAGACGAGGAGCGGTTTCAGCTGCTCGTGAAGAACTCCGCCGACATGGTCTTCCGCCGCACCATCGAGGGCGTCTACCTGGAGGTGTCCGCAGCGGGGCAGGTGTTGCTCGGCAGCCCGGTCGAGGAGATCGTGGGGACGTCGGTGGGCTCCTGGCTACACCCGGGCGATATGGAGGACTTCGAGTCCGCAGAGCGGGATCTGCGCCGTCTGGGCCGGGTGGTGGTCTGTCTGCGCCTGCGGCACGCCAACGGGCTCTGGGTGTGGACGGAGTTGACGAACTGGGTGGTCCGGGACGCCGGGGGTGAACCGCTCGAGGTGCGCGGGTTCATCCGTGAGGCGGAGGGGCAGCGGCGCCGCGAGGAGGCGCTGCGGCTCCTGCAGGAGCAGGCCCGTTCGGTCATCGAGACGGCCCGGGACGCGTTCGTGTCCATCGATGACCAGGGCGTGGTCCTGGACTGGAATCAGCGTGCCGAGGAGCTGTTCGGCTGGACCCGCCGGGAGGTGATGGGACGGCTGCTGGCCGAGACGATCATTCCTGAGCGATACCGCGCTGCACACACGGCTGGTCTGCAGCGGGTGCTGGACGGCGGGGAGCCTCATATGACGGGCCGTGAGATCGAGATCAGTGCTCTGCACCGCGACGGGCACGAAATCCCGGTCGAACTGGCAATCTGGCGGCTGCAGTCGGGGCAGGCGCGCTGCTTCAACGCCTTCATCCGGGACATCTCCGAGCGCAAGCAGGCCGAGGAAGCCGTGGCGGCAGCCCGTGACCAAGCGGTGGAGGTATCCCGGGCGAAGTCGCAGTTCGTTGCCTCCATGAGCCATGAGATCCGCACCCCGATGAACGGCGTCATCGGGCTGAGCGACCTGCTGCTGGCCACCGAACTGGACGCCGAGCAGCGCCGCTACGCGCAGGGCATCGAGGCCGCCGGCACGTCACTGCTGTCGCTGATCAACGACATCCTGGACTTCCCCAAGCTGGAGGCGGGCCAGCTCGAGCTGGACGAGGTCGCCTTCAGTCCCCAGCTGCTCGTGGAGGAGGTCGTCTCGCTCGTGGCGCAGACCACCCAGGCCGAGGGCCTGGAACTGCTCAGCGACTGCGACCCCGACCTGCCCGTGATGTTGCACGGGGATGCCGGACGGCTGCGGCAGGTCCTGGTCAACCTGGCCTCCAACGCCGTGAAGTTCACCGAAAGTGGCGAGGTCCTTGTACGCGCCCGCCCGGCCCCCGCACGGCCACCTGCGGAGCAGTCGCCGTGGCTGCACTTCGAGGTGGTGGACACCGGGATCGGCATCGCACCGGCTGACCAGGAGCGGATGTTCGACGCCTTCTCCCAGGCCGACGCCTCTACCACCCGCCGCTACGGAGGCACCGGCCTCGGCCTGGCCATCTGCCGCAGGCTCACCGACGCCATGGGCGGCTCCATCGGCGTCACCAGCCGGCTCGGCGAAGGCAGCACCTTCTGGTTCACCGTACCGATGCGCGCACCCGACACCACCGAGCAACCCCCGGCACAATCCCACCCCGCCACCCTTCGAGGGCTGCGGGTCCTGGCCGTCGACGACAACGAGACGAACCGGCTGATCCTCGATACGCAATTGCGCAGATGGCACATGCAGCCGACCACGGTCGAGGGCGGCCCCCAGGCCCTGGTGACCCTGCACGAGGCAGCGGCCGCAGGCCGCCCCTTCGACCTCGCTCTCCTCGACATGCACATGCCCGACATGGATGGTCTGGAACTCGCCCGCCGGATCACCTCCGACCAGGTCCTCGCCCGGGTACCGCTGCTTATGCTCTCCTCCGGAGTACCGCTGGCCACCGTTGAACTCAGCGCGGCCGGGATCGCGCGCAGCCTGCCCAAACCCGTCCAGCAGTCCCAACTCATGGACGCCCTGGTCGAGCTCACCGCCCAGTCACCGCCCGTGGCAGCTGCAGCGGCAGCGACACCTGCCCCCACCGCCTCCCAGCCTGCCCACCGCGGCCATCTACTGCTGGTAGAGGACAACGAGATCAACCAGATGGTGTCACAGGGCATTCTCATCCGCCTCGGCTACAACGCCGATATCGCCGTCGACGGCATCCAGGCGCTGCACATGACCGAGGAACACACCTACCAAGCCGTGCTGATGGACTGCCGGATGCCCCGGATGGACGGCTATGCCGCCACCCGAGAGCTGCGCCGCCGGGAAGAGGGCAGCGGCAGCCGCCTTCCGGTCATCGCGATGACCGCCAGCACCCTGCCCGAAGACCGGGAACGCTGCTTGGCTGCGGGCATGGACGACTCCGTTTCCAAACCCGTCGCCGCCGCCGACCTGGAACGAGCCCTGACCCGCTGGGTCCGCCCTACCCACCTGCCGGCGGAGGACGACTGCCTGCGAGTCTCCATCGAGCAACGGCTGGACGAACTGCGAGGCGCCGACGCCCCGGCCGAGCGAGAACTGGTCGACCGGCTGGTGGACCACTTCCTGCGGCGGGCCCCCGACATGACAAGCGCGCTCTTTCACGCGATGGACCGCCACGACGCCCCGGAGATCGCAGAGCAGGCGCACAGCCTCAAAGGCGCTGCTGGCAACATGGGAGCCGAAAGCCTCGCGGCCTGCTGCGAGGAGCTCGAACAGCGTGCGAAGGCGGGAGAGCCGGCCCCGCTGGCCGAGGCCGCCCCCCGTCTCCAGCGCGAACTCGACGGGACTTGTCGCACCTTGGAGAACCTCCGATCCGGCCATCCCGGGCAGCGGCCGCAGTAGGTGCCGCGCGGCAGGTCGTTGGCGGCGCAGGCTCGAAGCCCGTCGCGGTCCAGCGAGAAGTAAGGCAACTGGAGGGGGCGTCTACAACCGGCTGCGGATGTGGGCCGCCGACGGCACGTGGGAGCGGGTGTTCACCGCGCTGATGGCCCAGGCCGAAGCGATACCGGTGGGAAGGAACGCTGCTCGCTCTTCGGTTCGGGCGCCTGTACCGCTATCCCGCCCTCGCGCGCCTGGTCACCTCGCCCTCCTTGAAGGTGAGTGTCTTCAGCTGTGCCATCGTCGGGGGTGTTGCGGCCACTTGGGTTGATGCGGTTGCCCGTGGGCTTCCCTCCGTTGGCCGCGCATCCTGTTTGGTGGAACACCCGGACGTGATGAGCGCCCCCGCAATCAGCGTGATGGTTGTCGGCCACGGCGCACAGACGTACATGTGTCGAGCGCTACCGGATGAACCGGGGGAGCCATTTCGCCTTGTAGCCGGGGTGCCAGGCGTACTCGGCGGCCAGCTGCCGCACCGCGAAGCCGAGTCCGACGGCACGGCCGGAGGCGAAATCGTCGTCCGGCCGGTCGCCGTCCCGGTCCGCCACCTCCACGTACTCGCCGAGCAGGACGCGATTGGTCTCGATGCGGGCCAGCGTACGAGCCGGATCCTGCAGCGCGATGTGCCGGTCGTAGCCGGCTCCTCGCACCGTGAACGCGACACCGGACGTCCTGTCGTGGACCTCTCCGGGCACATCCGCCGGGCACCTCCAGCTCGCGCCGCCGGCGTTCCATGCGACCTGCTCCTCCTCGGCAAGCCGCGCTTCGACGAAGGCCACCATGTCTGCGTTGCCGGCCATGCGAAGGCGCTTCCTCTCGTGACGTGCTGTGCGGTGACTGCGAAGTCATTCTGGAGCACCTCGGACCTCGTGATCCAGCCCGCAGCCGCTCCCCGCCGCCGACGCGCGGCCGACCACGAGGCCGACAGACCTGCGGCACTGCCCGCTGGGGGCTGGCGACCGGGGTGCGGCTCCTGCAGGAACTCATCGAGGCCGAGGCCACCGCCCGCATCGGCGCTGAGCGCGGCGAGCACACCGACACCCGCACCACCTTGCGCAACGGCCACCGCGACAAGACGCTCACCACAAGGCGCGCGTGAACCACCAGATCGTCTCCCGGGCCGTGGTCGTCGCCGCCGGGATCACCGAGGACGGCGGCCGCGAGGTGCAGGGGCTGGTCTTCATCGACATCCGCCTCGTTCTGAAGCCTGCGTTGTGCCGTGGGCCGAGGGGGTTCGGCTTGCGAGGTGGCGAGGGCGCGTTGGATGTCGCCGAAGTGCGCTCGTGGCACCACGAACCGTGGGTATGGGTGGATCTCACGAGCGACTGGACAGAGCTCCACGGGAGCTCATCGCTAGCGTCAGCCAATTCACGACCGTCACAGGTTCATGATGGGGATCTGCGCGTCCTTCGCCCCGAGCCGGGCGACGAGACGTTCCGGGTCCGGGAACACGCCCTCGTACGCGGCCAGGGCACCGGCCCGGTCGCCCTGCTGGATACGCAGCACGCCGAGGACCGTGCTGCCAAGGGAGCCGACCGCGTGAGGAGCCTGGGTCCCGGCCAGCTCGACGGCCTCGGCGTGGTGGCGCATAGCCTCGTCGTGCAGACCGGCGCAGCCCGCGGCGAGCGCGAGATTCGCCAGCAGCATCACGCGCAGTCCTCCGTCGGTCTCGGTCTGGAGCTGATGACGGATCAGTTCCATGCTGTCGGCATATCGCTTGGTGCGGAACGCCATGGCCCATCCGGTGCGGTCGCTGAGCTGGATCTGGTCGATCACCCGCTGGCCTTTGTTCCAGGTGCCGACATAGCCGAGCTTGAAGTCCCGCCACTTCGTGGCGTCCAGAGCCGGCAGCAGGGGATGGATGTCGGTGGCGCACTGCGCTGGTGAGGGCGTGCAGAACAGGAAGACGGCGTGGTTGTCTCCCACGACCACGGTGGCGTCGATCACGCCCCAGTTGTCCATATGGGCGTCGCCGTGAAGGATGTCCTTGGAATGCAGCTGGGCGAGACGTTCCCCCAGCTGCATGTAGAAGGCGACCACCCGCAGCCCGCCCTTGCCCTCGTAGAAGCTGATCTCCGGTTCCGGATCGGGGGCGCTGAGCCACAGCTCACGGAAAGCCCGGTAGTGCGTCCGCAGAGCTTCGGATTCGTAGGGGAAGGGCTCGGGCGGCAGTGGGTCGGCCGTGGCACTCAGGAAACGGATGCTCTCCTTAGGGCCGGCAACCAGCGGATACTGCTGGAATGCGGTGCCGTTGAGGCAGGAGAGCGGGACCACGGCGCATTCGCCGATCGACTCCGCGACATCGCGGGGCCATGACCAACGACTCGAGGTGCGTTCACCGCTGGGCGGATGCGTGATAAGCGCCATCTCGCCACGGGCGATCAGCTCTCGCGCCAGGTGTAATTCATTGCCGTCAAATTCGACCATGTCCACCATGTCCACCACGCAAGCATAGAATCACGCCGTGACCGACACACGGGAAAACCGCGGGCTGGTGACGCAGAGTCTGGTGCGCAACGCCGGTGCTGCGCTGAGGAGTTCGGGAACGCTGAGTCTCAGGTCCCTCATGGACCTCTGCACGCTGGGCGAGGCGCTGGTCCTGCTGGACCGGGTGGAGTCCCTGGACTCGGTGGACCGGCACAGCGGTCCGCTCACCGACCGCCTCGAACGGGAAGGACTGTACGGCACGTTACGCCCCACGCTCTCGGGCGGTGATCTGCGCAGACTGCTGCTGCGCATGCCCACCGAGCTGGCGTCCCGTACGATCCTGCCGGACGGGCATGACTCGGCCGCGCGTGTCGACGGGGATCCGCTCGCGGGCGGCGGCGACCCTCCCGCGAGCCTCGACGACCTGGTGGCGCAGGTCGACCGGCTCGTCGCGTTCCACAGCGCCGGTGAGGTCGGCAGCGAGCGCGCCTACCGCAGCAACGGATATCTGATCGTCGCCGCTGCCCACGGCCTGGACTACTTCCCCGACTTCGAACGCGGCACCTTCACCGCCGGCTGCCTCCAGAAGGTGTACCGCTCGCTTCCGATGCGGCTGTACGAGAAGGTCGCCGAATCCCTGGACGAGTCCCTGACCGGGGGTGACGTGGTCTCCGAGTGGGCCGCGATCTCCACGATCCCCATCCCCCCGGTGGGCGCACTGGTACTGGACCGCGCGGCTTCACCGGCCGAGGTGCCGGAGGCACTGCTGCGCGTGCGCGAGGACTTCGCCCGCTACCGTCGGTACTTTGCCGATTTCAAGGCCGAGTTGGCCGCGGCGGACACCATCAAAGAGCGCAACCGGCTCCGGACGACCTACCAGGTCCTCCTGGACGAGGCGAGCGGTCCGGGCGCCGAGGTCGTGTCCCTGGCCGGCATGCTCAATCTGACCCAGAGCGTGGTCACGGCGGCGGCGAGCCCGACATCGGTGACCAGTTACGGCGCCCTGCTGCTGACGCAGCCGATCGAGTGGATGCAGCGCTGGTGGCGCCGCAGACCGCTGTCCATCCTCTTCCGGATGGACGGCAAACTGCCGAGGCTCTCGGTCTACCGGGATCTGGTGGGCAAGTTGTGGGGCGAGCAGGCGGCGGAACTGGTGCTCGACGAGCTTGCGGAGCGGGCGCAGCGGCAGCGGTTGCTGCTGGCGGACGCCGGATGAGCGGATCGTGCGCGGCATCCCGCCCGTTCGCTCCCGGCGCGGACCGCGCCGCCGCCACTTCCGGAGGTTGCCGGTCCTCTCCTTCAGTTCGCGCTGCACCCGCGCTCCGTTGCAGGTGGCCGGCAGAGTGCTGATCCCGAAGGCGGCGCGGCTGCCCCGTTCTTGGACGGCGACCACGCCCGACTTCTCCGCTTCAGACGTGGCAGCGCACGTGGATCAGGAGGGTGTCGCCGGGGAGGCCCGCCAGATACCCGTCGATGCGCTCCTGGTCAGCCGGCAGTTCCGGCTCGTGCGGGCATTCGGCGGGGCTGTTGCAGGCGCCGTGGATTCCGGGGCCGCCGTCCTCGTACCACCAGCCGTCCAGGGTAAGGACATTGTGCTCAGGCAGGGCCGCGAACGTCCGTTGCTCCACGAACTCCTCCCGCGCGGCACACCCGACGTCGACGACAGGGTCGGTGAAGCCGAGAAACCAGTAGGAGTAGCGCTCGGTGGGAAGCGTCGCCAGATAGCTGTCGAAGGCCTGCACCAGAGGCTGGGCACGATAGTCGGCCGAGGCCTGGTCGATCGAGTACGTCCGGAAGTGGGCCACCTGGCGGTCGTAGTAGACCCGCCAGGGCTCGGCCGGCGGCAGTTCGGCCGCCAGCTCCTGCCACCGCTGCCACGCCGCCTCGGCCAGCTCCCGCGCCTCCTCACGCGAAGCGGAGAAGTCAAGGAGCTCGCGAGGCCCGCCCGCACACCAGCCGAAGTCATTGGGGACCGGCTCGTACGTCGCGTTCCACTGGGGCGGGACGTACTCGTGGAGCAGCCGCGGATCCTGCTCATGGCCGGGCACAACATTGAACCCGCCGCCGTTTACCTGGCCGCCGGTGATGTACCAGCTGTCCCAGATATCCAGCTCGTCGCCGCGCGTGTAGTCGATCTCGAAGGGCGCCATCGCCTCCGCGACCGCCGCTTCCAGCCTGTCGGCCGCCTGAGCCGGCAGACACACCGTGATCCTCATCCCCGCCATGGGGACATCAGATCATTCGTTGGCCGTCGCTGACGAGGGAGTTTCCCTGTTTCAGCCCTGACCCGAAACAAGTTGAGGATCCGGCGAGATCGCACCCCGACGATCTCGGCGTCGCCATTGTCAGGGCGACCGGTAGCGCGCCGACCTCCTCGAGCATCCTCGTGTTCGCGCCGGTTCCTGAGACCACGTCGCCGCCGGAACAGTCCCGGTCGGCAGGAGCGGTACCACATCGGCCGGATCGGCGGCCCAGTGCAGGAACGCCAGGTCCAGCCAGGACTGGGTCATCAGCGGGCCGACGCCGGGGTGGGGCGAGTCGGCGGTTATGGACTGCGGAACACAGGGTGTGTGTCTCACCTCGTCAGCATCGCAGAATCCGCCCGGCACCCCGGCGCCCCGGAGAGTCCGCCGTCGGCGTGGGAACGGCCTCCACCGTGCGGGGCGGGAGGGGGCCCGGTCGCATCTACTGCAGCGCGTGCACCGCCGCTCTGAAGAGCCCCGGCGCGCGGTGTGCCGCCGGAACGATCAGGCGGGCCGTCCCGGAGTGCCGGGCCGCTCGCACAAGGCCCGCGGTGAGCACCCGGTGACGTCTTGTCAGCCGGGCCCAGTGTGCGGGGTAGTCCTGCGGGCGGTCGGCCGCCAGGCATGTGATCGCCGCCGCGGCCGTCGCCATGGCCAGGGCGATGCCTTCGCCCGTCAGAGCGTCGACGTAGCCCGCCGCGTCACCGATCAGCAGGACTCGCCCGGCCCGTGGGCTCCGCACCCGTTGGCGCAGCGGCCCGGCACCGCGTACTGCACCCACCCCCCGGCCCCGGAGCAGCGCGGCGAGGGCGGGAAACGCCGTCAGGTGCTCGTCGTGCGAGCGCCTTTCGCCGCTGAGTACGGCGACCCCCACCAGGCAGTCCCCGACCGGCGTCACGTACGCCTCTCCGTGTCGCGACCAGTGGACTTCGACGAAGTCCGCCCATGGGGTGATTCGAAAGTGGCGGCGCACACCGTAGCGACGCAGCTCACCCCCGGGAAGGGCCAGGCCGAGCTCGCGGCGAAGCGGGGAGTGCAGGCCGTCGGCGGCAATGAGCCAACGCGCCGTCAGCCCCGCCGCGCTGACCCGCTCGTGGTCCTGGCGGATCTCCCGCACCTTGCCCGGCAGGAGCCGTACTCCGAGTTCCAGAGCCCGTTCGTGCAGGGCGGCATGCAGAGCGGTCCGCCGCACGCCGAGCCCCGCGCGGTCCCTGAATTCCGCCTCCGCAATACGCGTTCCCTCGATGTAGCGGATGCCGCGAAGGTCGTGGCCGGGCACCTCGACACCCAGCGAACGCAGCGCCGCCACACCGCTGGGCATGATGCCCTCACCGCAGGCCTTGTCCACGGGAGCGGCGCGGGGTTCGACGACGACGGCTTCCATTCCCGCCCGTGCGGCATGGATCGCCGCCGCCAGACCCGCCGGGCCGCCGCCCGCCACCAGGAGGTCGATCACGTGCGTGCCTCCGCTGCCGCCGCGGCGGTGAGCGCCTGGTCCTCGCACCGAATGCGTACAGCCATCAGCGTCGCGTTCAGCAGGGTGAAGAGGACGGCGGTCACCCACGCACCATGGCACAGTGGCAGCGCGAGGCCCTCCGCGGCGACCGCGACATAGTTGGGGTGGCGCAGCCACCTGTAGGGCCCGCCGGTGACCAGGGGCAGGCCCGGTAGGACGATGACGCGGGTGTTCCACCGGTGTCCGAGCGTACGGATGCACCACCAGCGCAGCGCCTGCGCGGCGGCGACGACGACCAGCATGGTCCATCCGAGCAGCGGCTGGAACGGGCGGCCGGCCAGCCAGACTTCGGCCAGGCAGCCCGCCAGCAGGGCGGTGTGCAGGGCGACCATCGCCGGGTAGTGTGCGCTGCCGCTCTCCCTGCCGCCGCGGGCCAGGCTCCAACGGGTGTTACGCAGCGCCACGGCGATTTCGGCGCAACGCTCACCCGCGACCGCCAGCACCAGCGTGGTGTACCAGATCACACGTCCTCCGATCTACCAGCGCAGCAGCACGAGTTCGCAGCAGAATCCGGGGCCCATGGCCATCAGCAGGCCGGGTGTTCCGGGTTCGGGCCGCCGCTGCTCCAGCGTGTCCCGAAGGACGTACAGGACGGAGGACGACGACAGGTTCCCCACCTCGGCGAGCGAGCGCCAGGTCACGTCGAGAGCGCCTTCGGGCAGCGAGAGGGCCTCGGCGACAGCCTCCAGCACCTTGGGGCCGCCGGGATGGCACACCCAGTGGGCCACATCCTTGGGCTTGAGGCCGTGCTCCTCCAGGAACCCGTGGACGTCGTCGGCGAGATACCGGCGGACGACGTCGGGGATGGCCGCGTCGAGCACCACCTTGAAGCCGGAGCTCCGGATGTCCCAGCCCATCACATGATCGGTGTCCGGGTACATACGGCTGCGGGTCGCCACCACTTCGGGTCCGGCCTTCGTCGCCCGTCGCTCGCCGACGGCGACCAGGGCGGCTGCGCCGTCGCCGAACAGCCCGGTCGCCACCAGGTTGGCGGGAGTCGCGTCATTGCGCTGGAAGGTGAGGGAGCAGAGTTCGACCGAGAGCAGTACGGCCACATGGTCGGGCCAGCCGAGCAGGTAGTCGTGCAGCCGAGCCAGGCCGGCGGCTCCCGCGACACAGCCGAGGCCGAATACGGGCAGTCGTTTCACGTCGGGTCTCAGGCCGAGCCGCCCGACGAGGCGGGCGTCGATGGAGGGGGCGGCCACTCCGGTGACGGAGGCGAACATCAGCAGATCCACATCGGCCGGCCGCAGCCCCGCGGTGCGTAGTGCACCGCGTACCGCCTCGGTGCCCAGATCGGTGGCCGCACGGATGAAGACGTCGTTGGCGGCGCCGAGGCCGTCGAGCTCGGGATACCGTTCCAGCGGCAGCACCGCGTGCCGTGTGCGCACCTGCGCGTTCTCGTGGATCCGGTCAAGGACACGGCGGTCGGCCCCCGGGGGCAGGCAGATGCGAGCCACCATGTCGGTGACCTCGCGTTGGGTGTGGCGATGCGCAGCGAGGGAGCCGTGAACAGCTGCGATCCGGGTCATCCCGGTGATCGCTTCGGAGGCGTCATGGCCCATCTGTGCCCGCGCGTAGGGACGAAACACCGCAAATAACCCGTGCGGCGGTCACACGCATCCGGTGCGGTCCGCCTACCCTCGCCCGGTGGGCACTACGGACCAGCACTTGTCCGCCGCGGCCGCCTGGTCGTTCCGCCGCGCGGTGGGGCTCGCTCTGTCGTGTCATCCGGGGCCGGTGATCGCCGTGACCGTCCTCGCTGTCGGACTGTCCGTCAGTGCAGGCCTCGGCAGCGCCCGTTGTGCGCTGCTGGGCTCGGCCGTGCTGGCCGGACAGCTCTCGGTGGGCTGGTGCAACGACGCCTTCGACGCCCGACGCGATGCCGCGGCCGGCCGCCGCGGCAAGCCGGTGGCCGACGGTGCGGTGAGCCGGAGCGCGGTGTGGGCGGCGGCGCACGCGGCACTCGCGCTGTGTGTGGCACTGTCGCTGGCCTGCGGTGTGCTCGCCGGCGTCGTGCACCTGGCTGCGGTGGCCTCGGCATGGCTGTACAACCTGAGGCTGAAGGCCACGGCGCTGTCCTGGCTTCCGTACGTGTTCGCATTCGGCAGCCTGCCCGCGGTCGTCGCCCTGAGTCTGCCGGGCCGTCCCTGGCCTGCGTGGTGGGCGATGACAGCCGGAGCACTGCTCGGCATCGCGGCCCACCTCGGCGACGTACTCCCGGACATCGGCGACGACCTGGAGAGCGGAGTACGGGGCCTGCCGCACCGGCTCGGCATCACTGGCACCCGGCTGCTGCTGCCGGTCCCGCTGGTGGCAGCATCGGCGGTACTGGTACTCGGACCTGCGTGGCCGGCCGGCACCTGGGGAGTGGCCACGCTCGCCGCGGCGCCCCTGGCAGGGATCGCCGGTCTCGCACTCGGCCGGTACTGGCGCAAGGCGGCGTTCGCCGGGACGGTCGCCGTCGCGACGTCGGATCTGGCACTGCTCCTGGTGCGTGGTACCGGCCTTGCGTGACCGGGCCCCTGCGCGGGCGACTCGCCGACCGTATCCACCCGCTCGACGGTGAGCGCGGTCGGGGCACGGGGGTGAGTACGCACCTGCGTGGACGCGCGCATTCAACGCCGGCGGCTCCGTACCGATCGCGATCAGCGGCCCCGAGCGCAGCCCTCGGGCTCACAGGAATGGTCCGGCATCAGAAGGGAAGAAGCTGCACAATTAGGGGCATACGGAGCGGCACGCCTCACCCGGGCCCTGTGCGCCTCCCGAAGGGCGGAACCCGGCCGTGCCAGCCAGAGGAGCTGCGTACGCATGAGCGACGGGCCGAGCGAATCGACAGTCCCATCGGGCGCCAACTGGCGCGACCTGCTGCGGACCACAAGGCGGGCCCGCAGGCTGGCACGGCATATGCGCAGGGAGGCGCGCCGTGCGATGCCTTGGTGGCGCCGGGCGCTCCCCACCTGGCGGATGATGCTCGGTGGTCTGCTCACCGTGCTCCTTGTGTGCATCACCGCCTTCACCGCCCTCTACGTGAGCGTCCAGGTCCCGGGCCCCAACGCCGCCGCCGTGAGCCAGAGCAACATCTACTACTACGCCGACGGCGCTGAATTGGGCCGTACCGGCGCGGTCAACCGCGCAGCGGTGCCCCTCTCCGAGATCTCGGTCGACGTGCAGCATGCTGTCGTCGCCGCCGAGGACCGGACCTTCTACTCCAACCAAGGGGTGGACGTCCGCGGCATCCTGCGCGGAGCCTGGCGCACCGTCACGGGCAAGGGCCTGCAGGGCGGCTCGACGATCACCCAGCAGTACGTGAGGAGCTACTACCTCACCCAAGAACAGACCCTCCGCCGGAAGGTGAGGGAGGCCGTGATCGCGATCAAGGTCAATGAGACGCAGAGCAAGGAAGCCATCATGGCCGGGTATCTGAACACCAGCTACTTCGGCCGCAATGCCTACGGCGTCCAGGCCGCCGCACAGGCGTACTACGGCGTCCGCGCCTCACAGTTGAACGTCCAGCAGAGCGCCTACCTCGCGGCCCTGCTCAAGGCTCCCAGCATTTACGACGTCTCCACAGCGACCGGGGCGAACAGCGCCGCGGCCGTCGCACGCTGGAACTACGTCCTGGACGGCATGGTCGAGCTCGGCTACCTCAGCAGCGGTGAGCGTGCCACGATGGCCTTCCCCACGCCCAGGGCACCCCGCCCCACCCCCGGGGTCAGCGGCCAAGCCGGGTACCTCATAGACATCGCCCGCCGCTACCTCGTCGACAGCAAGATCATGGATGACGCCACACTCGCCTCGGGTGGCTGGCACATAACGACCACTTTCGTAAAGAAGAATCAGGACGCCATGGTCGAGGCGGTGAAGAAGGGACTGCGGCAGCTGCCGGACACCGGCAAAGCCAAAGCCATCCGCGTCGGCGCCGCGTCCGTGGACCCTTCCACCGGAAAGATCCTCGCTGCCTACGGCGGGCCGGGCTACGCCACGCAGCCCTACAACGACGCCATCCGCCACGACCTCCAGGCGGGCTCCACGTTCAAGCCGTTCGCCCTCGCCGCCGTGTTGGAGCACCACGCCACCACCCAGGACGGCCGCACCATCACCCCCAACACCCGCTACGACGGCACCAGCCGCCGCTGCGTCCAGGGCCTGCCACGAGGTCTGCACTACTGCCCACCCAACGAGGACGATCGTGACTACGGCCGGATCAGCCTGCGCAGCGCGATGATGAAGTCCGTGAACGCGGTGTACGCGCAGGTGGGCGCCGACGCGGGTCTGGCCGGCGTCCGAAGGGCCGCCATCGCCGCGGGCCTCCCCTCCACCACCCCCGACATGAGCGCCAACCCCGCCCTGGCCCTCGGCGTGGCAGCCCCCAGCCCGCTCGACATGGCCGAGGCCTACGCGACCTTCGACAATCACGGCCGGCGCATCGCCACGTGGTCGGTGCAGAAGCTCATCCGGGACAATAAGTCGTACGACCTTCCAGGTCACAAGGACATCCGGGCATTCTCCCGGGCCACCGCCGACCAGGTGACTTCGGTCCTGAAGGGCGTCGTCAGTGCGGAGGGCACCGGCTACGTGGCCACCGGCCTGGGCCGACCCGCCGCAGGCAAGACCGGCACCACGGACAGCAACCGCTCCGCTTGGTTCGTCGGCTACACGCCCCAGCTGACCACCTCGGTGGCCATGTTCGCCGAGGATCCCAAGTCCCATGTCCGGCTCTCTCTCGGCACCGCCGCGGGCACCAGCCGCGTCAACGGCGGCTCGTACCCGACAAGGATCTGGACCGCCTACATGGCCGCGGCCTTGAAGAACCTGCCGGTGAAGGACTTCCAGCTGGTGGCACCGACCGAGACTGAGAGCCCCACCACCGAGCCCGGCACCACGCCCGCGCCGACCGGGACGCAGACTCCCAGGCCCACCCCGCCCGCGCCGACCGTGACGCAGACTCCCACGCCTTCGCCGGGTCCGAGTACGCCGACGGTGGTTCCGTCCACGCCGTCGCCGGGTCCCAGTACACCGACGGCGATTCCGTCCACGCCTCAACCCGGTCCGAGTGCTCCGACGGTGGTTCCGTCCACGCCTCCGCCGGGACCGACACAACAGCCCGACGAGACCAGCACCACTCCCTCGTCCCAGGAACCCTGACCAGATGCTCCAGGACCTCCCTGCCGCGCGGCAGATACCGTGCGTTCGTCGGCCACACGCCGGACCACTGCTGAGACGCCAGAGCCGACCTTCACTCCTGGGGCATGCGCAGCGCGTTCATCCAGAGCCGGGTGAGGGTCTCCACCAGTGCCTCAAAGGGCACAGGCTGGTCGGCGGCGAAGGTCACGTACGCCATGCGGCTCACCATGGCACTCAGAGCCCGGGCGGTGACCGCCGGGTCGAGCGCCGGATCGGCAACTCCGGCTTCCTGGAGGCGGGTGATCGCTGCGGCGCTGCGGTCGATGAACGCCTGCGACCGCTGCAACCGCAGCTGCAGGAATCGCCGGTCCACGGCGGCGGCCTGCTCCATGGCGGCCATCAGCGCCGCGTTGCGGCGGTACGACTCCAGGTAGGCGCGGTTGGCGTCCTCCACCCCGCGCCGCAGCTCCCTTCCGCTGCCGCTGCTGACTCCCGCGTGCAGCATCTCGTCCTGCAACTCCGCCAGGACGGCGGCGAAGACCTCGTCCTTGGAGGCGAAGTGCGTGTAGAAGCTCCCGGTGGCGACGCCGGCCTCGGCCGCGATGTCGACGATCCGGGCGTCCAGGTAGCCGTCGCGCTCGAAGATCCGCCGCGCCGCGGCGACCAGGGCATCCCTGGTGCGCATCCCGCGCCGGGTGCGCCGGGGGACTGAGGACTCGGACGATGCGTGATCAGGGGAGGGCATGAGGCGCATCCTAGCCGACTATTGAATCCGAATCCGGATTCAAGTACGTTCCGGACCCATGGACACCACTGCCACTTCCAAGGGCTGGAACCTGCTCGTCGCCCGCGATGACCTCTCGACCACAGAACTGACCGAGGCGCCCGTCCCGGAGGTCCGGGACGGCGAGGCGCTGCTGCGGGTCGACCGGGTCGGCCTCACCGCCAACAACGTCACCTACGCCGCGCTCGGCGACTCCTTCCGCTACTGGGAGTTCTTCCCGACCCGGCCGGGCTGGGGCATCGTCCCGCTCTGGGGCTTCGCAGAGGTCGTCGCATCGCGGGTCGACGGCGTCGAGCACGGCAGCCGCCTCTACGGCTATTTCCCGTCCGGCAGCCACCTGCTGGTGCGTCCCGGGCGGGTGAACGAGCGCGGCTTCCGGGAGGCGAGCCCCCACCGGGCGACGCTGCCCTCCCCGTACAACGCCTATGCCCTGACCTCGGGCGATCTCGCATACGAGGCGGACCGCGAGGACCTCCAGATCCTCTACCGCCCGCTGTTCTGGACCTCCTTCATGCTGGCCGACTGGCTCGTCGACAACGCCTGGCTGGGCGCCCGCACTGCCGTCCTGTCCTCCGCGTCGAGCAAGACCGCTTACGGCGCCGCTTACCTGCTCCAAGGGCGGGGCTGCGAGGTGGTGGGCCTGACGTCCCGGCGCAACCTCGCCTTCACCGAGAGCCTGGGCTGCTACGACCGGGTGCTGACGTACGAGGACGCCCCCCAACTCTCCCCGGCCGAACCCACCCTGTACGCCGACTTCGCCGGCGACGAGGCCCTGACCGCCACGCTGCGCGCCCACCTCGGCGACGCGCTGGTGCACCACGTGGTCGTCGGCGTCACCAACCAGCAGCCCGGGCCGGCCGGCACACTCGCCGAGACCGGACCGGCCATGTTCTTCGCACCCGACCAGATGCGCAAGCGCCTCGGCGAGTGGGGGCGCGAAGGGCTGAACCGGCGCTTCGCCGACGCATGGCAGCGGTTCGCCCCCGTGGTCGAGGGGTGGGTCGACGTCGTCCACGATCACGGCCCCGAGGCCCTGGAAAAGGTCTGGCACGAGGTCCAGTCGGGGCGGACCGCCCCGCGCACCGGCCATGTGCTTGTTCTCTGACCGGATCCGTCATTCGTTCCAGGACTCTCCGTGGTCCGGACAGTGTGACTATGACGGCTGGCGGCCTTACAGGAGCCTGCTGGGGGCTGTACTCGGTGCGGACGCGTAGCGAGAGTGCGATCCAACTGCGACAGCGCTTCCTGCGGTTGGCGAAATCCCCGCGTCGCCCGTCGCCCTTCATCCCTCATCCCTCATCCCTCACCCGTCACGCAGTCCGTGGACGGAGTCCGGCGAGGACCAGGTCCACGGCCTGCTCCGCCCATTCCGGCTGACCGCCACGGCCGGCCATGTAGTCGGCGTAGAACGGCCCGAGGAGCGCGGAGGTCGCCGCTTCAAGGTCGGCGTCGGCGCGGACCTGCCCGGCCTCCCGTGCCTGTTCGAGTGCCTCCCGCAGCAGGGCGCGGCGGGGGAGTACGGTGCGTTCGCGCAGCAGGGCGAGGAGTTCGGGGGTATGGGGCTCCTCGGCCAGGCACGTGCCGATGAGTGCCATACCGTTCACGCGCTCGACCGTGGTGGCGAAGTCCCTCAGGATGTCGACGAGGTCGGTGCGGATGTCGCCGGAGGCGGGCGGGGCGTCTGCCATGCGGAGGCCGGCGAGAGCCGCGGTCAGCAGGTCGGCCTTCGTCTTCCAGCGCAGGTGGATGGTGGACTTGCTGACACCGGCGGCGGTCGCCACCTGATCCAGCGTCATGCGGACGTATCCCTGGGCGGCCAGCAGTTCCAGGGCTGCCCGCAGGATCGCCTCGTCCTTCTCGGCCGACCGTGGCCTACCGGCTCCTTTGGTGGTCTTCGTGTCGCGCATGATCGAAGGGTAGGCGACCGGTACGGCACCGTTCCGTTCGCCCATACGCAGCTCTCGGCCGGCGGCCTGTGTCTTCATGGCGCTCGCCTGCTCAGCCCGGTCCCGTTCGTAGGACGTAGGACGTAGGGCGTTGGGCGGAGGCCGCGGCGGATACGGGGATGTGTGCCGCGGCGCCCGCTCCGTCTGCGGGGTCAGGCGCTTTTGTGAGCGCCCTGGATGTGGAAGTTGAATGCGGCGTTTCCGAGGGCGCCGTACAGCCGCAGCCAGATCGGCAGCAGCATTTCGGTGCCGCGGGCGGTCTCGATACCGCCGAGGTCGATGACGCTGCCGGCCGGCCAGCCGAAGGAGGCCAACAGCTCCGTTACGGCTTCCTTGGCGCCGGCATCTTCGCCTGAGACGAAGACGTTGTGCTCGCCGGGGACGGAGGCCGGGTTGACCATGATCGAGCAGTTCATGGTGTTGAGAGTCTTGACCACGCGGGCGTCGGGGAAGGCGCGCTGGACCTGCTCGCCGAGGCTGTCCGTGTTGACCGGGTTCAGGGTGGGCGGCATGCCCCGGGAGAAGTCCATCGGATTGGCGATGTCGACGACCACCTTGCCGGCCAGGTTCGCGGCGCCCGCGGCCCGCAGGGCGTCGAGCGCGCCGGCGCCTGATGTGGTGTTGAGGACCGTCTCGCCGAAAGCGGCGGCCTCGGCGAAGGTCTGAAGCCGCACGTCGCTGTGATCGGCGTGCCAGGCGGCGAACGGCGGGTTGCCCATACCGTCCGGTTCCGTGCGGGCGAGGGTCGCCTGCGGGTCGCGGGTCCCGATGACGACCTCATGGCCGAGGGAGACGAGCTTGGCGGTGAGAGTCCGGCCGACGATGCCGGTGCCGAGAACGGCGTAACGCATGACGTGAGGTCCCTTCCGGAAGGCTGGACGCAGAGCGTTCGTGCGGCCTGAGTAAAATCTAAACCGAGTCGTTCGGTATTTCAATCCGGTCCGTTGTCGAGCATGGATTGCAACGGCCTTGGTAACCGAGGGCTGCCGGGTGCAGCGCGTCGGCCCCGGTGCTCAGGCAAGCAGGCCGCGATCCTTTGGGCCGCGCTGCAGCTGCCGACCGAGCGGGGTTTCACCCGGATGCCGAGCTAGCCGAGGCAGACCCGGCCGGTCTGCGCTCCTGCGGGGACGACCCGCACCGGGGCCGGGGCCTTCATGCCCATCCGGCCCCACCCTCGGCACGACCTGCGCACGCCTGCCCGTGGCACGCTCGCAGACAGGCGGGCTGCGGTGGCACCGAACACAGAGCCGCTGCTCGGCCAGCGGCAGGACGAGCATCAACGCGCCGGGGGCGAAGGCTGCCAGTGGGACGGCCAGCACCCAGACCGGAGGCCTCGGAGGGTCGTCACTGTTGGGGACGGTCGCTGTCACTGTGGGCGCTGGTCGGCGGAGCCGAGCATGAACGCCGACGCCGGAGTGCCCAATTGGCGGCGGCGAAGACGAATGCGGCACCGAGTGCACCGAGAAACTCCGGCAGTGCGGCAGCGAGCACATGCATCACGTCACCGCCGTGGTGCGCCTGGCAGCGCCCGGGCGCTGCCAGCACAGCGAGATGTCTTGGTCGCTTGCCGCCGCCTGGCTGAGCACGGCAACCCAGAACAGCCGGGGCTCGATCCGAAGAACAGGTACGGCGGGCCGTCGGGCTCGCGGCCTGGTCTCGTCGGCGCAGGCTGTCGATCCCTCTGCTTGTCCCGGCGGCGTGTCACTGTCGCTTGCGGCCATGTTTCCTCCTGGAGTTCCCAGTCGCCCTGCCGGCCCGGTGAAGGCGTGCTGCTGCGAGTCGGCAGGGCGTTGCAATGTGGGTCTGGACGTACTTCAACTGTGGTTCTGCAAGTACGGCGGCCTCGTCCCTTTGTGCGGGACCGGGCTTGTGATGCCGTTGCCGCACTCAGGTCAGCCAGGCTCACCGCACTCGTACAACGGCAGCGATCCGAGGCCGGCCTTGGTGCGGTTCCCGTGTACGTCTTTCGCCATCGCGGACAGCTCCAGCTGCACTGTCTCCAAGGGTTTGGGGCCCGTCCGGTACGCCGGGACGTCGAATCGGACGCTGCCGCCGTCCAGGACCCCGTCGGTCGAGAAGTAGGTCCCGTCAGTGGGGTGCTTGATGGTCAGCGACACGTACGCGACCCCCGACGGATCCGACACGGCCACCCACACGCTGTAGGTCGCGGGCGTCCCCGGGCCGCAGGTTTGCATCAGCGAGCCGTGATTGTCCACGACCTGCTGCGCAACTGCGCTGGTGCTGATCTGAGCGAGGCTGACGCTGGGGCCGGTGCGGTCCTCTGGCGGGACGTCCGTGCCGCCGTTGTCTGTTCCGCCGTTGTCTGTTGCGCGGTTGTCGGTGCCGCCGTTGTCCGTGCCGCGGTTGTCGGTGCCGCGGTTGTCCGTGCCGCGGTTGGCGGTGCCGCCGTTGTCGGCGCTGTGGTTGTCCGTGCCAGCGTTGTCCGTCCCGCCGTTGTCCGTGCTGTGTTTGTCGGTGCTGTGGTTGTCCGTGCCGGCGTTGTCCGTGCCGCCGTTCCTCGTGCCGCCGCCCTCTTGCGGTTTCGGATCGTTGCCGGGCACCCCCTCGGTGCTGTCGCCCGGGTCGGTGGGGGTGCCTACGCCCGGCACCAGTCCCTGCCACGGCAGACCGATGTTCGGTTCGCCCTTGTCGACGACTACACCGATGAGGAGTCCGGCAACAACGCCCGCTCCGATCGTTTTGGCAACACGACGCGTCAGGCCAAGCGAAGTCCGCCCCGGACGCACGGGCGGGGAAACCGCGCCGAGCACGTCCTGGTGGACGGCCCGGGTCCGCACGCGGGCGCGGCCGGTCCCTGCATCGCCAGAGGTGTCCGGATTGTCGGCACCCCGGTCCTTCTGCCCTTCCGTCTTTGCCTGATTCTCCAGCCGCACCTCATCGCAGATGCTGCGCATCCGGTCGCGCAGCTCCGGAGACGGCAGCAGCGCCCCCAGCGCGGGCAGCTTCTGGCTCTTGCGCAGTTCTTCATGATGTTCTCTACACGCGTCCTCGCAGCCCCGGAGATGTAGCAGCACGTTCTCCACCACATCCGGCGTGACCGAGACCGCTGCCGCGTCCGGCTTTCCGGCGGGCTCGTCACCGCCGACACCTGCGCGCCTCCTGGGCTTGAAGATGGCCTGCAGCTCCGGGCACGTCTGGCGCTCCGGCTGCGACATGTGCAGCACTAGGACGTGTTTTAGAACTGGGCTCCTGGCCACGCCTCATGCCGTGATGCTCTCGGTGTGGGGCGTGGGGATCTCTCAGATGGCCAGTGGGCAGTGCTGGAACCGTTGTTGCCGGTCGCGGGGGTGGGCAGACCTTCAGCGTGTCGGCGGAGGTTGATCGACGGGATCCGGTGGCGGGTGCGGACCGGTGCCCCGTGGCGGGATCTGCCTGTGGAGTACGGGCCGTGGCAGACGGTCTATGGGCTCTTTCGCCGCTGGCAGCGCGATGGTGTCTGGTCGGTGGTACTGACCGGGTTGCAGGCTCGGGCCGATGCCGCCGGGCTGATCACGTGGGAAGTGAACGTCGACTCCACGATCTGCCGGGCTCATCAGCATGCGGCCGGTGCCCGCCGGGACGGGCAAGCCCAGAAGGAACCGCCGGGCGGGATGGGGGCCGAGCCCGACGACCACGGCCTGGGCCGGTCCCGGGGTGGCTGGACCACCAAGATTCATCTGGCCTGTGAACAGGGCCAGCGGCCGTTATCGCTTCTGGTCACCGCCGGGCAGCGCGGTGACAGCCCACAGTTCGTGGCTGTCCTGGAAGCCATCCGGGTACCTCGGCTGGGGCTCGGGCGTCCCCGCAGTCGGCCGCTGCGGGTGCGGGGCGACAAGGCCTATTCCTCGCGCACCAACCGTGCCTATCTCCGTCGGCGCGGGATCCGCTGCACCATCCCGGAACCGGCCGACCAGGCAGGCCACCGCAAGCGCCGTGGGACGAATGGCGGGCGTCCCCCGGTCTTCGATCACGAGGATTACAAGGCCCGGCACGCGGTCGAATGCGGTATCAACCGGCTCAAGCGCAATCGGGCGGTGGCCATGCGGTTCGACAAGCTCGCCGTTCGCTTCGAGGCCACCGTCCATGTCGCCGCCATCAACGAATGGCTGTGACCTGCCGACGGTGTCGGCCCCGCATGCCATGCTGAACGGCGGTCACAGCCCAGCATGTTGAGGGGAGACAGTCCGATGGGGGCTCGGTACTACTGCGGCGACAGCGAGAACGGCGACCACTTCGACGACCCGTCCGAAGACGCACTGTTCATGCTGATCGACGACCTCAACGACACGGACAACACCTTCGTCGTCATCCAGCCCGACGAGGACGACCCGGCCTGGTTCGCCTCGGTCGCCGTCCTGGACGAAGGCGGTTACGAGGTCGTCCGCCGTGACACCACCCACCGCGAGCACGAGGTCACCACCGAAACCAGCATCGGCCGGATCGCGAGCAACCTCACCATCTGGATGGCCGCCCGCGACCTCTCCGGACGGCCAAACAGGCAGATCAGCGAGTTCTAAAACACGCCCTAGTAGTGCGTCCTGTGCTCGCTGCCGCGCCCTCTGCTGTTTCTTGCGGTATGTGCTCGTGCTGATTCCCAGGGCCCGGGCTTGCTCCTCGGTGGATGCCCCCGTCCACACCCCGGTCAGCGTCTGCCACATGACGTCCTGGTCCGTCGGCTTCAGCGCTTCCAAGAGGTCGTCCCAGATCGTCACGGTGGCCAGATGCTCCTCGGCCTCCCGCGCTGACGCCAGCTCCCGGGGCCCTGGAAGCAGGCCGATCAGCTCTGGCTTCGACCCTGCTTCCAGCAGATTCCGGTGTTCCGTGGCTAAGCGGCGGTATTCCGACACGGCCCTGTTCTCGACGACCTTCTTCAGCCAGGGCTCCAGGCGCTCGATCGGCTTGTCGTACCGCGCCAGCGCGGAGAATGCCTGAGAGACGACATCCTCAGCCAGATCTGGCCATCGACGCAGCTTGCTGCGTGCCTGGGACAGCAGCCGGGGAGCGTACTGGTCCAGCAGGCTCTTCCCGGCCTCCCAGTCACCCATCCGAAAGCGCTCAATGACTTCGTGGTCGTTCTCCGCCACAGGTTCCCGCCTCTCCCGTCGCCGACGGTCCGTGCACGCCGCCCCTCGAGGCGTGCTCTCGGTGACTCCGTCGCGCGAGCCGCCCAAGTTGGGACACTTCGCACCTAGATTCTTTGCGGGAATCTCACCGTCCCGATCGCTGCCCCATCCCATCCTGTCGCTGCGACGCCTCGGCGACCCTCAATCCGCGGCGCGGACGAACTTCACTCATCGAGAAGCCCGGTCACGGTGTAGACGCATGGCATCAGCGACGGTCATCTCCGGCCTCGGGTTCGGGCTGGGTGGGCGTGATCTCCGGCTGAGCGGCTGCGGGAGGAGGCCGAGCGGGTGCAGGCCGCTCGCAGCGCCGGCCGGCTTAAGGCAGTTGGGCGGCGTCCGGCAAGGCGGCCGCTCAGGACCGTCAAGTCCGTCCCGTTCGACGTCGTTTGGGGGCACGCCCTGAAGGTCGCTCACCCGAAGAGGTGACCGAAACCTTATGGACCCAGCCCGAAAGGTTCACGGCCATCCCCTACTCCTCGGTAGACGGCGGGTTTGGCGCTCTGCTGGCATGGTCCTGCGCCTCAAGATCGCTGGAAATTGCTCCCCGCGTCACAGACCAGCCTTCGTGGCCGTGAACTCGTCCCCGGAACACCAGAAAAGAGAACCCGCCGTTGCCGCCGCTGCCGACCGTCGAAGAGCTGGTTGCCGAGTACGAGCAGGAGCGGCCGATGCGGCGGCTCTCGCCGATTGTCAGTGCCGTGGTGTCCGCGGTCTGCGCCGCGCTTTCGGTCTTCGCACTGTGCACGGTCTTCTTTCCGCTGGAAGAGGGTTCCCAGTACTACGTCACCGTCTTCCTCGCCGTGGCGCTGCCGCTCTGTTTCCTGACGCACCGCGCGGGCGTGCGCAGCGCGGCCTTCCGGCTGCCGTGGCGTCGCTCGACGGGGGCGGGTCCGGGCGACGGGCGGCACGGTACCGGTGTCGAAGAGCCCCGTGGCGACGATCCGGGGGTCGTCGACTGGGTGCTGGCCGCGGTCGCCGTGGTGGTCTGCGGGTATCCGCTCCTCGACTTCGACGGGTTCCTCGAGCGGCGGCAGCTTCCCACCGTTCTCGACACCGTCGTTGCACTGGTACTGCTCCTGCTGGTCCTCGAGGCGTGCCGGCGGACCACCGGGTGGGTGCTGCCGGCGTTCTGTGCGGGCTTCCTGCTCTACGCCTACTACGGGGGTCTGCTCCCGTACGAGTGGTCGCTGGCGCACGGGGGCCTCGACGTTGACGCGATCCTTGCCAACCTCTTCATGGGCGCCGACGGGTTCTACGGGATGCCGCTCAAGGTGGCGGCCGGTTACATCGTCTTGTTCACGCTCTACGGAACCGTGCTGGAGCTGTCGGGCGCCGGGAGGTTCTTCATCGACGTGTCCTTCGCCGCGTTCCGCGGGTCCCGCAGCGCACCTGGCCGGACCGTGACGGCCGCGGGCCTGCTGATGGGCACCGTCTCCGGTTCCGGCACCGCAACGGCGGTCAGCCTCGGCTCGGTGGCGTGGCCGTTGTTGCGCAGGGCCGGTTACTCGCCGGAGAAGGGCGGGGGAGTGCTCGCCGCCGCGGGGATCGGGGCGATCCTGTCGCCGCCCACCCTCGGGGCCGCCGCCTTCGTCATCGCCGAGTACCTACGGGAGAGCTACGTCACGGTGCTGATCTACGCCACCGTGCCGACGCTCCTGTACTACCTCGGCATTCTGCTGGCGATCGAGATCGACGCCCGCAAAAACCTCAACGAGACGGTGGAGGACGAGCGCCGATCGCCTTGGCGGCTGCTGGTGAGGTTCGGCTACCACTTCCTCTCGCTCTTTCTGATCGTCGGCTTCATGGCGGCGGACCTGCCACCCTTCAAGGCGGTGGTATACGCGACGGCGGTGCAGTTCGCGCTGTCGTTCCTCGACCCTGCCCACCGGTTGACCCCACGACGGCTGTACCAGGCGCTGGCGCAGGGCACGAGGTCGGTGCTGCCGGTGGTCGCCACGTGCGCTGCCGCGGGGATCATCGTCGCCGTCGTCACCGAGACCGGGCTCGGCCTGAACCTCGCGTCGATCATCGTGGACGCTGCGGGCGCCCTCGGCAGCGATCCGGTCGTGAAGCTCACGCTGACGGCGCTCTTTGCGGCTGTCTCGGTCTCGATCCTCGGACTTGCCGTGCCGGTGACCGCGTCGTTCATCATCTCCGCGGTGATCATCGCACCGGCGATGACCTCCCTCGGCGTCACTGCGCCAGAGGCGTACATGTTCATCTTCTACTACGCCGTGCTGTCCGAGGTGACCCCGCCCACGGCGTTGGCGGCCGCGGCGTCCGCGGCCGTCACCGGCGGCAGTCCGATGCGGACGATGAACGAGACCTGGAAGTATTCCCTGCCCGCGTTCTTGATCCCGTTCTCGTTCGTGCTCACCGACAATGGCGCGCATCTGCTGGGCCAGGGGTCTTTCGCGGACATCGCCTGGGTCACCTGCGTCTCCGCGCTCGCGGTCGCCGCGCTCGCGGCCGCCACCGGCGGCTGGATGCTCGGGCCGAGCACTCCGGTCGAACGTGGCCTCTGCGCCGTCGCGGCACTCCTTCTGCTGTACCTCGAGCCCGTCTCGCTGATCGCCGGCTCGGCGCTGTCGGCGGTCGCGCTCGGCACCCATGTGGTCCGCCGTCGCCTGGCAGCGCGAAGGCGCTGCGCCGCGGAGGCGGCCATTGCTGAAGTTCCTCTGATGAAAGGCAGCTCCACCCCATGAACATGCGTCCTCGTGCCCTGGGCCTTGCCGCCGCGGTTGCGGCCCTGGTCCTCACTGCCGCCGGTTGCGGCGGAAAGCAGCACGACCAGGCGGGCAAGGATGCCGGCGGCGGTCGGATCACGATCGCGACCGGCAATACCACCGGGGTCTACTACCAACTCGGGGGCGGTCTGGGCAAGTTGATCTCGGACAACATCGAGGGCTACCGTGCCACCGCAACCGCCACCGGCGGCTCCGTGCAGAACATCCAGGGCGTCGTCGCGGGCGACTACGACATCGGCTTCTCCCTCCTGGACACCGCCGGTGACGCGGTCCGCGGCGACGGTTCCTTCACCACGCGGCAGCCGGTGGAGGCGCTCGCCCGGCTCTACCCGAACTACACCCAGGTGGTCGTCCGGGCCGACTCCGGAATCAGGTCGCTGGCGGACATGAAGGGCAAGCGGATCTCCACCGGAGCGCCCGGCTCCGGCACCGAGGTCATTGCCAAGCGTCTCCTCGCCGCAGGCGGGCTCGACATGAACAAGGACGTACGGGCACAGCGCCTGCAACTGCCCGAGACCGTCGACGCCATGAAGGACGGCACGGTGGACGGCCTGTTCTGGTCGGGCGGCGTGCCCACCGCAGGAATCACTGACCTCACCACCACACTGGGCGACAAGGTGCGCTTCCTCGACATCACCCCGCAACTGCCGGCGCTGCGCAAGGAGTACGGCGACGTCTACCAGCGGGGCGCGATACCTGCCTCCGCCTACAAGCAGCCTGCCGACGTCCCGACCGTGGTCGTGCCCAACGTGCTGCTGGTGAAGAAGGGCTTCGACCCGGAACTGGCCAGGAAGATCATCAACGTGCTCCTCGACCACCAGCCGAATCTGGTGCAGGTGAACCCGGCCGCCAAGGAGATCAGCGCCGGCGACGCTCCCAAGACCACGCCGCTGCCCCTGAATCCGGGTGCCAAAGCCGCGCTGGCGAACCGCACCGTCAAGGCCTGAGCCCGGCGTCGGGTAAGTGCAGGGCGTCCGGCCGCCGACGCCCTGCACCACCGACATTGTGTCGTCTCTGCGGTGGAGGTGCCGGTTGCCGCCGGTGATGGGGTTGCTGGAGCAGCGGGAGTTGGCCGCCTGGCAGCGGGTGGAGTTGCTGCGGGATGAGGTGGCCCGGCTTCTTGCCGTGCTGGGGGTGCGGGGCTGTCTGGATCGCTCGCCGCTGCCCTGGCCGGTCTGGTGCGCCGCCCGGGCCGCCGCACAACAAGGCCTGACCCGGGGTCGGAATGCCTGCGCCGAGGACCGGATGCCCCGGCCCCCAGGGCACCCGAGTGGCCCGCGGCGCGTCGCGGTCCACCCGGGCCACCAGGCATAAAACGAGGGTGATCGTGTGCGCGTTGCCGGCCGTCGGGGGACGGGTGGAGTAGGCGAGGCGATGCGCCGTCGAAAGCGCGCCGCCCCGGTCCCGCCTGAGCCATCCGCCGGATTCAGTCGTCCTCCGGCATAGGTGCGGGCCGGCCCCCTTTCGTCCGTTCCGGTGTCCAGTAGTCCTGGACCTCTTGTGGACTCTGCCGCCCCTCGCTGCCGGTGGTTCTGGGGTCCGGCTGGTGCTCGCGGCCCCGGTCGGCCGTGGCGGTACGCCATGCGACTGTCGCCGCGACAGCGGCCAAAAGGACGCCCACGACTCCCCATCGGCGCGAGCTACTGTGACCCATGGGACCGCTCCTTGTCAGGAGGTCAGGTGACGCTGCCCTGGGCGTCGAACATGCCCTTGACCGCGTCGTCGAAGTAGGAACTCCGGTTCCAGCCGCCCGAGGAGATCGTACTCATCGCCCCGTTCACGTTCCCCAGGCCGTTGGCGTCGTTGAACTCCCGCAGCCACGGTCCGCCGCTGGATCCGGGGCCGAAGTCACACTGAAGTTCGATGCGCCCGTCGCTCACTCCGCGCGTGGTGCCCTGGCAGGCCCATTGGAGCTCGCCGTTGTCGCGGTTGCCCGGGTAGCCCATCACGGTCATCGCCTGGTTGCGCGAGTAGTTCCAGCTCAGGCCGTGACCGCCGGTGACGTTGACGATCTTGTTGCCGTTGAGGGGCCAGGTGGTCACCATGGCCACGTCCCGGCCGAGGTCGCTGCTGCTGATCCAGGAGTTGAAGGTGCGGAACTGTTTGGCGGCGTAGGTGCCGAACGGGCGGGCGCCCGAGCGGTAGCGCGGTACGTAGACCCAGTTGGTCATCCACGTGCCGCCGCTGCCGCCGTGGACGCAATGCCCTGCTGTGATGAGCATCTGTTTGGAGGCGCTGTTGAGAGCGCTGGCAGAACAGGCGTAGTTGAGTCCGTTGCTGGGATTGGTGAAGTACACCTTGCCCACCGCTGCGGATTCGTTGACCAGCGTCCGCTTGGCGTCCGACCGCGCTCGGGCCGGCGAGGTCGATCCCGGCCGGCCGGTGGGTCCGGCCTTGCCGCGGACTGCCTGCGGCGCATCCTTCACGTTGAGCGGGATGGCCTTGCTCATCCGCTCAGGCGTCCAGTAGCGGGACAGCGCGGCGGCTGCCGTCGAATCGACCGGCGTGCCGTTGGAGAGTCGTGCCGTGGGACTGGCGGTGGTCGCGGCCCCGGCGGGCACGGCGGCGGGTCCGGAACCGGAGTCGGCGGGTCCCGCCAAGGCGGGACCCGCCCCGGCCAACGCCAGTAACGCGGTGGTGGCCAGCGGCAGAAGCGCGTGTCTCAGGCTGCGCATAGGTGGTACCCCCAATGGTTGAATCGTGCGCACATTGCGGCAATTTCGCCCTCAATTGTGCGGAGCAGAGCGACCGTAGGTCCGGAAAGTGCCCGCGGGATAGTAAGAAATGAGCCCGTCCGCTCATTCGTATGGACAGCTGCGGATTTCGGACGGAGCGGATTCATCGGTTTCCCTTTGAATGCATGTGTGCTGGGCGTCGACGAGTGCACTTGCTACGGGCCCGGCCCCCTGTCTGCGCAATCACGCATAGCTTCCGGTTTTGCGGCAGCACACGGCGTACTTGGCCTGATCTGTTGCGTCAGCCTTTGGCAACCTGGGAAACGTCCACGAATGACCTGAAGAGTTAACAACCGCTGCCGCGGCGCTACTTGCCGTGCCCCTTGCCCTGCTAGTGCTGCGCCCCTGAAGGTTTACGGTGTCTGACGCACGGTAGCCGCGCCCGGCGCGACCGGTTCGGCGATCCCCTGGCCCCGCGAGCAGTCGGCCAGGGCGGTCTTTCCCGCGCCGCCGGGACCGTAGGCGGCTCGGCTACCTCCCGCTGCTGTGTTTCCTGGCGAATACCGGCGAGGGCATGTCCGGGCCGCGGATCATGCCGGACCGCGCGGCGGACCGAGGTGACCGAGGCGACAGAAGCGACGGGGGAGAGGCCGCGGCCGCCCCCGTTCAGCGCTCTGTCGTCCACCACCTGCTGGGCGGCACGACCTCGGATAGATTCCCTCGCGCGCTGCGGCGGTCGATGCCGCCTCCGCCGGATGGCGGTGTGGCCAGCGTGGTCCCGGCACGGTAGCCGGGCACCACGATCAGATCCTCGGGCCCGAGCTCTGGCCAGTCCCCACCCACTGGTCCGCTCGAGATGTGCGCGTTGCGTCCCTGCCACACGCTGTAAGCATGACCAACGATGCTCAAGAGGCGTTCCACTCCGCACCCATCGTCGTCCTCGGCGTCGTGCCGGGCGACCCTCCGTACCGCCTGGTGGAGATCAACGGGGAGGTTGCCGGGCCTGCCTACAACATGGTGGATGTGATCAGGCTTGCGCACCAGGCTGGGATGCCCCATCCCGACCTCGACGATCCCGCGGTCGTGAGATGGGTCGGCGGAGGCACGTACAAGTGGGTCCCCTGAGCGGCCGGGTTTCTGGCGTAACTGTGGGTGGAGTCGCAGGACGGCGTCCGGCACCGGCACACCTGAGATGGTTCTGTAGGTTCTCATCGCTCTCGCTGGGCTGCGAGCCAGGAGGAAGGCCACGAGAGGCGGCGGCTCAGTTCGGCCCGTGCGCACGGTGTGGGCATGCGGGCGCAGTTGGCCATGTCGCTCACGACTGGTTGCCAAGGTCTGTCCACGGATCTGTTGTTCATCGACAAGTCCGATTGAGTATCAAACGCCGTTGAGTATCAGCGGTACAGCGGTTAACGCCGAGAAGGATCTTGAGGACCTACCGTTGCCGTGCTCCGCAGCACCATGGGCACGGTGCCCGACCGGCCAGCGCGGGCTTCCGGAGACTGGCTGTTGTCGCCGCGGACCACCTGATGGACAGGAACGAGCCCGGAATGCGGGCGTCCGGCTCCCGGCCGGGATGGCCGTGGTTGCGGGGTGAGCGCTGCGGGGGATCATGCGGCGGGTACGGCCGGACATGATCTCCCGCAGCCCGTGCTCGTTCGGTGCGATGCTCGCCGGCCGGGGCGAGGAGTGACGGGCCGCGCCCCGGCCGGCGGGTTCCCGCGCTCTCGGCTACCAACTCACACCGGAAGCGCTGTCAGGGGCAGTTGACCATCGAGTCGCCGGCGTCGCGGTTGCAGCTGTCGAAGGCGAGACCGCCGTCGAGGCTGTCGTTGGCGTTGACCCCGTCGGTGGCGTTGAGGGTGTCGTTGCCTTCGTCGCCGCTCAGTGTGTCGTTGCCGCTTCCTCCGGCCAGGGTGTCGTTTCCGGTGTTCCCATTGAGCGTGTCGTTGCCCTCGTCCCCGTTGAGAGTGTCGTTTCCGGCGTTGCCGTTGATGGTGTCGTTTCCTCCCAGCCCGGAGATGGTGTCGTTCCCGGGCCCGCCGTTGATGGTGTCGTTGCCGGGAGTCGCTGTGGTGAGGCCGAAGGCGCCGGTCGGGTCGTCGCCGACGAGGTGATCTGCTCGGGGGCCACCGTTGAGCTGGTCCTTGCCGTCGCCTCCGTAGAGAGTGGCGGGAGCATCCAGATTCGGGGAGACCGTGATGTCGTCATCGGCGTCCCGGCCGTTGACCTGCACCGCTGTGGGGAGCGGGCACGCCGCGGTGTTCTGCGACCGTGTCTCGCAGGGGGCGAGGGCGCGCACCTCGTCCGCGTTGTCCGACACGAGGACGACGCTGCCCTGACGGCGGATGGTGATGTCATTGGCCACGCCCTGATCCGCTGTGACGAGCAGGGTGCCGCCGACCATCTCGACCACCGTGGCGCCCGCGGGGTGCCGGGGCTCGGCGGTGAGCGGGGCCGCCGAGGCCGAGGTGCCGGCCAGCGCAGCGCAGAGGAGCGCTCCGGCCGAAAGGATCACGCTGATACGTCGGGCTGTCATGGTTGTGCGTCTCCTTCGTCGTGTCGCTGGCACTGCCGGCCTGTTTCCGCGCCGTTCGCGCTCGCCGGTCACGGGCACTCTGTGACGCTGTCGCCGAGGTCGGCCGTGCAGCTGTCGACCTCTGTGCCCCCTTGGACGTAGTCGTTGCCGCTGACGTCGTCGATGGCGTTGATGCTGTCCCGGCCGGCGCCGCCCTCCACGAAGTCGTTGCCGGTGCCCGCGACCACCTGGTCGCCGCCGTTGCCGCCGCTCACCACGTCGTTCCCGGGGCCTGCGTTGATGACGTCGGAGCTGGCCCGGCCCTCGATCGAGTCGTTGCCGGCGCCGCCGAAGATCCGGTCCGGGCCGCTGGCGCCGTTGAGCGTGTCGTTGCCGCCTCCACCGGAGAGGAAGTCGGAGCCTTCATCGCCTTCCAGGGTGTCGTTGGCGCTGCCGCCCTGGAGGCTGTCGTCACCCGCGCCGCCGATGAGGGTTACCCCAGGACTTGCCAGGGACGAGGTGACGTTGTCGGCCTGATCACCGGCGTTGACGACGAGCTCGGTGAGGCTGCCGGCCCCCGGACAGACGGCCTCTGTGGCGCTGAGCGCCGTGCACCCGCCGAAAGCGACGATGGTGTCACCGGTGTCCCTTACCCGGATCGTGTCGCCGACCTGCCACACGGAGATGGTGTTGCCCAGGCCCACAGCGGCGGTGACGGTGACCGATGTGCCGTTCTTGCTCACCAGCGTGCCGGCCGCAGCGGAGCCGGTCGGCTGGGTAGCGGGGGTAGCACTCGCCGGGCCTGTGAGGCACAGCGTGAAGCCGAACACCGTTGTCAGGAGCGCAACGGTGCGATGAAGCGCCTTGTCCATGACCAGCCTCCTGTAAAGCGTGCGGGATCGTTACTCGGCTCGGAATTGCTTTCTTGGCCCGGTGGTGACATGGCGCAGCGGCACCACCCGCATTCATGGAACGGCGTTGTGCCGCATGGGTGCGTCGAGCCGTTCCACGGGCACGCGAATCGTTGCCTCGTCACCTTGGTACGGGACAGCGGAATTTTGCCCGCCGGAAACGGCCTCTTATGGTGTGCTCGCCTTCCCGGCGTTCATGACGGCAGTACGGCAATGCGTGGTGGCTCACAGCAGGACGGGGCGCGCATTGTCAAAACGTTGCCACACATCGGATGATGCGAGGCGCCCCTCGGCTGCCGGGCCTGAGTATGCCGTGTGGAGAACCTGTGGAGGAGAGTGTTTAGCGCCAATGAGTGGATAATTCCGCGAGTTTCTCACCTGCGGTGCAGGCCGTGCCGGCGGCACGAGTGCTGCGGAAAGGAACGCGTCCACGGTGGCGGAAACACCACTCATGGCTTCCGGAGTGCAGACATGAGCCACTTCCCAGCCGCGCACGAACGGCACGGGCTGCCGCAGAATCGTTCGCCGTCCTTGTGGTGCGGCCTTGTGACAGGCCGTGCCGACCTCGTTCGGCATGTTCCGTGTCACGGACGGGCCCCCTGCCGAGTCGACTGGCAGGGGGCGCTGTCCGGCCGACGTGCCTCCCGAGCTTGCCTACCGGAGTCGAGCGGGCCCGGCCCGGCGCTGTTGCCGGGCCCGGGGCGCCGGAACGGATGGTGTCGTGGGGGAGGGGGTCACGAGCCGGCGGAGTGTCCTTCGGTGGTGCCGGTCTGTCGGTAGCGGCAGGCGCCACGGTTGTTGGCTGCCCGGCATGCGTCGTCGATGGGCTCCTGCCTGCGCAGGTGGCGCTGGTACGCGGCGCGTGTTCCGCAGGGCGCCGGCTCCCTCGGGCGGCCGGGCCCGCGATCTGTTGTGTTGGGGTCGGGCGGGGGCAGCTGCTGCCTTTTCCGCTCGTGCTCGAGGGCGTGTCGCTGTGCGCCGGTGAGGGCGGCGATGATGCCCCGGCGGTCGCGCTTCGGCAGCCCTTCCTCGCGTCGCAGTACGGCGGCCCGGCAGTCGTCCAGCACCGGGCAGGCGGTGCAGATGGCCATGGCCATGACCAGGGTCCTGCGGGAGAACCAGAGCTCGCCGTCCTCGTCCCGGCAGGCGGCGCTCAGCTCCCATGTCCTGGTGGTCAGGTCCACTGCGTCGGATGAGGCGGGGCTTTTTGAGGGGCGCGCGTACCGCCGTGATCCGGGTGCGTTCGGCAGCCTCATCGGGCCCGGCCGATCCGGGCGTTTGTCGATGCGGGAGGATCCGCGGACGGCGCCGCGTTGCGGACTGGAGTCAGGGGGCCCACGAGCGTCGCGACGTTCGCGAGCGAGCACCGTTCGGGTCGGGCGCCCAGCGACATCAACGGCATCCCGTCGTGCGCACGGTATCCCTGGAAGTGCCAGATGTCGCCGTGGGCGTCGCGCTGGGGCAGTGCCAGGTCGAACACGTTCCGGCCGAGCCGAAACGGGCGCGTCACGGATGCGGTCGCCGCCTTGTGTCCCGCGATGGGAACCTCGTAGGCCACCACCGACAGCCGGGCCCCGCCCTGGTTGCCCTCCGCGGTGACGGCATACGGCATTGTGTGCCGGCCGTCGTCCGTGATCTGGAAGTACGCGCGCCATCGCGCCCACTGGGCCGGATCCGTGACGTGCAGCACGATGCGCACGCTGTCCCCCTCGGCGTGGACGCCCTGGAAGTCCGGGTGACGTCCGATCCGCCGCTCGATGGCCAAGGCGACATGCCCGGCCCGCCGGCACACGGCGTCCCAGGCAAGCGCTTGACGCTCCAGCTCCGTCGCTGCCACGACGTGGGCCGGGTTCCCGGTCACGCGGCCACCGTCACAACCGTCAAGCGCAGCCTCTGCATGGCCCGGAACGTGAGTGTCTTGACCGCCGCGACGGTCCGGCCCAGCTCATGGGCCGTTTCCTCGGTCGACAGTCCGTAGATGAAACGCAGCTCCACACAGTGCCGCTGATAGGGGTTGAGTGTGCGCAGGGCGGTGGTGACCGCCTCGTGGGCCTCGATCGCCTCCAGCTCCCGCAGGGTGGTGGATTCGACGCTCCGGTCGCCTTCCCCCGCGTCCCGGAATTCGGCGACCAACGTCTCCAGCCGGGTACGACTGTGTCGTGCGTCGTCGAGGTGCAGGTTCCTGGCGATGGTGAGCAGCCAGGCGGCGAACTCCGAGCCCTGCCATGCGAAGCTGTCGATGCGGCGCAGCGCACGGATGAAGACTTCCTGGGCGAGGTCCTCGGCCAGGTGCCGATTCTGTGTGCGGAAGAAGAGATAGCGGTACACGAGCCGGTGGTGTTCGCGGTACAGGGCGGCGAACGCCTCGCGATCACCGGCGCGGGCCCGCGTGACTAACGCGGGTTCCGGGCCTCCCGGCGGACCGATCGGGCAGTTGTCCTGTTCGAGCATGGCATGAACTCCTTTGGCCTCATGGAGTGGTGACGGTGGATGAGGGCTCGTCCGGTCGCCGCCCTCATATTCAATATTCATGTAGATGTAGATTTCGCAGCTGCAGGACATCGGCTGTCTGTGGTTCGCGGCGCCATCTGCATTCTTCATGTAGATGTAGATTGCGTCAAGGGGGGTCTGCGGGCGGGCGCGTGGGGATTCGCGGCGCGCGCCGGGATGCTCTCTGCCCCGCAACGGGAGACAGGGCCACTCGATCTGCAATCTACTTGCGCATGTAGATGCTGATGGCCGATCCTCTGACGTGTGACCAGCCACCAGAACCACCCCGCTGAACCCAGGCCCGGCGATGACGGCGTCCGTGAGGGGGAGGACCTGGCGGCTCTGCTCGAACGCCTGCTGGCGAAGGCCTCGGGGAAGACCCAGAAGGACTTGGCCTCGGAAGCCGGCATCTCGTACCCGACACTCAACGCGTGGATGAACCGCACCCGCGGAACCTCCCGTGTCGAGCCGGACAAGCTTCGGGCCATGGTCGACGTGTTCCGTCGCTGGGGTCTGAAGACCACGCCACGGGAGTTCTTCCAGGCTGTCGGCCGACCCGTGCCCGGTCCCAGCAGGGACGAGCGGGAGGCCAAGCTGCTGATGCTCTACCGGCAGCTTCCGGAGGCCCGTCAGCGCGCGCTGATCCAGGACGCCGAAGCGATGCTCCAGGTCAGCCGGATGACCTGACGCTGACGGGGGTTTCCCGGAAAACGAGGTGTCCCCACCCTTGAAGCAGGGGTCGTCAAGCGCCACTCAATATGCCAAACACCCCTACGGTATAAGTAGGCTGTACCATCAGTCACCCGCTGACCTCCCGGAGCGGATCACTTCATGACGTCGTGCATCCCTGGGGAGATACCTGTGTGCATCCGCATTGCTGTCGCCGACGATCTGCCCGAGATCTCCGTCTGGGATCCGGACGAAGTCACTATTCTCGTCGCCAGGGGCACCCAAGTGCACGCAGTGATCAGAGAGTTGCACGCCATCCTGACGATCGACCTGGGCGCCCCGGAGGCACCGGGCGGCGCCCTGCTCTGCTTCTGTGGTACACCCGTGCAACTACCGTACGAACTCGCCCCCTTGGCCGTCGACGCCGCTGAGGCGGGCTGACGCCGCCGCGGACAGGGAAGCGCTCGCGCGGAGTAGCAGGCCGACTGAGTCCTCATCGAGGCCGACAACGACGCCGGCTCCCCTCCCGCTCTCTTGGCAGAGGTCGATCGCGCAGTGCCGCGCCGTCGCCTGTCCAACCGAGCACCTGGCGCGTAACGGCTCGCGCTCCATCGAGGACGCGACTGTCCGATGCTCGACAGGCGACTCAGGGGCTTGTCGCTCCAAGCCCTTCTGCGGTTCCCGGAGCTCCACGAGCCCCGGGCGAATCTCTCGCAGCCGACCGAGCTCTTTCGCGATGGAGATGCAGCCCCTCCTGCCTCCGCTTCCGGCGTCGGCAGGTCCAGCCTGGGCCGGCGGGGCCCGCCAACCCGCTCGGCGGGTCCGGCAGGCCCCCAGGGCTCAACCCGCGTACGTGAATTCGTCGGCCGGGCCGGTAGGCGATGTGGTCACGCCGACCGTCACGGTGACGTCCACCGTCTTCGCCGGGTCGAGTGGCCGGGACGGCACCGTCGCCGTGATCACCGTCGAGGACGCGACGGTGACCGAGCTCGCGGCGGTGTCCTTGAACCGCACGGCCGCACCCTGGGCGAAGCCCGAGCCGTTGATGGTGACCTGAGTGCCGGCCTTCCCGCTGCGCGGGGATACTGCGCTGACCACCACGGGCGCGGGTCCATTGTCATAGGCGAACTGCCCCAGCGGAACGGCGGGCGACGTGCCGAGGCTGGTGGTGACACGGACGTCTACGATGCCGGTCCCGTCGGGCGCGATCGCGGTGATCCGCGTACCGGACGGGTCGACTTTGACGTCGGCGTCGGCGCACGGGATCGGGCCGAAGTCGACGACGCTGTCCGCGCCGAATCCGCTGCCGGTGAGGATGACCTGCGTACTGCCCTCGCCGGCCGTGGGTTTCACCGCGGTTACCACCGGCCCGGCAGGGACGACGGGTGCGCCCAGCAGGGTCAGGTACGTGGAGTTGGCGTGCTGGAACGCGACCTGGCCCAGGAAGTCGCCGGTGGTCTTGTTGACGAGCTCCTTGTCGTACGCCGAGTAGTCCGCGTTCACCGTCTTGGGGCTTGTGGCGCTGGGTTGGACGTAGACGTTGCCCTTCCGGAGCAGGTCGATCTCCGTCAGCAGAACCTTCACCTCTTCGCTGGCCGCCGGGCCCGGGCCCGGGTACCAGTTCTTGGCCACGGGCAGGTCGGACCAGGCCCGCGGGACCAGGTCGTACGCGTTGACGTGGCGCTCGTTCAGACTCCACGGCCGGGAGTCGACGTAATCGGCGAAGCTCTTCAGGCCGGCGGTGGGGGCGGCGAAGGTGAGGAGTGCGAACTGCGGCTTGTTCGCCGCCCAGGTCTGGGCCTGGAGGTACGTGGCCAGCATGGTGGCGATGCAGCCGCCGAGGCTGTGTCCGGTCACGTAGACCGTCGGCTGGGGCTTGGACGGTGCGGACGCGAGGAGGCCGGCGAGTGCTTGCGTGAGGGTCGCGCCCGAAGGGACGACGGCGTCCGGCCATCCGGGCTGGCCCTCCGGTGCCTGCTCGACGGGCATCCCTGTGATGCTGCGCGCGGTGGCGATCTGCGTGAACGCGGCCATGGCGCCGGCCGAGACGGCGACGTTCGCCATTCCGCCGGCGGTGAATGGCACCACCGTGCCGACGTCGAGGTCCTCCATGATGTCGGTCGGATTGTCGATCGTGCCGCGGATGGCCACGGCGAACTGGTTCGAGCCGTCGGAGTTCTTGGCGATGTACGCGAGGTTCGCGTTGTCCGGGCTGAGCGCCAGCCACATCAACTGCCACGTGCCGCGCGTGGCGAGCGCGGAGTTGTTCAGTTGGGCGGTGACGCCGCGCATGGCGCGCTGGGTCTGCTCTTGCAGGGTTTCACCCGATGGGCGCGGGGTCGCCGCCGTGGCGGCGATTGCGGCCAGGGTCATGGTGACCTGGGCGGGGGTGGGGTCCGACTGGGTCGCCGTCGTCATACGTGCTCCTTGCATGTCACCGGGGCGAAGTGGGTCGCGGCGGCCGCCGTACGGGCTTCCCGGGGCCCCGGCCTCCGGACCCGCGTCCCGGCGGGCGTGCGCCACTCAGACTGTCGCGTTGATCGTATTCATCCCGTTTCGCGGTGCTCGGCCGCCCGAGGCTTTGCGGCCATGCGGAGCCGCGGATTTCAGGCTCCTGGCCGAGTCCCGGGCCGGGCAGCGCCCCCGCCGACGGAGACCGGTCACCCTCCGGGCGGGGTGGTGACGGCCGGCGACGGCGTCCCCCTTCGTGGTGTAGCCGATCAAGCCGCGGGGTCGCGCGCTTGTGCCCGGAGCGCACAACGGTTGCTTGTAGCTGCTCCCTGAGCTGAGCAAGAGGCAGGCCACCGCGCCACTCCCTCTGGTGAACGGGCAGGACAACCCCGACGCACTCCCGCCCAGTGAGGGTGTGATGCTGCACTGGTGGCCGCCAGAGATCATGACGTGGCTGCAGATGCGTGGCTCCGTCCGCGGCGTAGGCAGTTCCTGTCGATTCGATCCGGCGGTCAGCAAGGACGCCCTGAGGAAGACGGGGCGGGAGGCGCCCTCCTGGCATGAAGATCAGAGCGACAAGAACCGTGTAACGGGCGACTGTTATGCACGGCTCGGTGAGGGCCGGAGAGTGAAACTCCCTCCGGCTGCTCGGCACACCCTTCTTACCGGCACGCCGCGACCCTGTGGGGTTCAGGGAAACCGAAGGTCTTTCAGCGCGAACCCGCGGGTCCACCGGTGTGCGTAAGGCCGATGCATCCATGGGTTCGGGTGAGACACTGGGATGCTGAGCGATCCGAAGGGCTTCGGTGGTGACGCCGGCCGGACGTCCTCGGTCCTCACCGTCGGCCGCCGAACTGCCAGTTGTGCACCTCAATGTCGGCGTACCGGTCCGGGGTCAGGATGGTGCGCGCCGTCTTCGAGTCCGGCGCCCGGACCAACGCCGCCGTGCCCAGCCAGGTGGCGGCGTTGTCGGACAGCAGCGGCCCGTAGGCGATCAGCTCGTCCCGGTCGGGCGGCACCGCGAGGTCGGCCGCCTGCCCCGTGCCGAGGCCGAGCACCAGGTACCGGTTGCCGCCGGTCCGGCCGCCGGGGAAGTCCCACATGGTGCGTCCCAGCGTGTTGCGCCACCGTCGCAGCAGCACGTCCCGGTAGACGCCGGCCTGGTAGTTCGGCTCGTCGAAGGCGAACGCGCGGGCGGCGGCAGGGTCGGGCAGATCGACGATGTGCACGCTTCCGGTGGGCGTGTCGCCGTCGCTGGCGAGCGTCGGGCCCCGGGCGATCATCTCCTTTGCATACCGGTCCATATAGGACCAATGCTCTTCCAGTATCTCGTCGCGCAGCGCTGCGGAGCCGGTCCGGTCGCGGTGGTAGCACAGGAACTCCATGCCCAAAGGATCTCTTCAAAGAGGTAACCAGGTCGAGCGGGTTTCACTGCGATGGCTGCTCGGCAGCCTGATGCAGAAGCACGCGTGCCGACTCCGCGTAGCGGATGGCCGTCTTCTCGTCGATGCCAACGTCCTCGTCGAGATGGTCTGTCGCGGCGCGCAGGTCATCGGCGAGGAGAGCGGGACCAGCCCGCCGACTGGCGGTTGTGTGAGTGCCTGTGCCGGCGGTGCCGCACGCTTGGCCTGCCGGTCGGCGACCACGACAGCGCGGGAACCGAGCTCGTCCAGTACGTCGGCCACCAGTTGGACGGGATCGGCGACGCCTTGCCGCCCCGGACCCGCAGGACACAGCGGACGAGGGCGATCGCGGGTGGCGCCCGGGACCTGTTGGCGGCTGGTTTCGTGACCCACCCCCTCCCCTCCTCACCGCTGGCCAGTGAGGGTCGTCGTCACAGTAGGTGCTGGTCGACCAACACAAAATTATGTGTCATGTGATATTGCACACTCAACTTCGTTGCCTCCATGCTGTGTCAACCTCCTGGCCGACCCAGCCGGGAGCCCCCCTCGCAGCGGAGGTTCGTAATGATCCCCAGGTTCAGACCCAGACGATGGGCCGTCGCGATTGGCGCGGCGGCCGCCCTCATATCGAGTGGGCTCGCGTCGACGGCGACAGCTGTCCCACAGTCCGCGGGCCCGAAATGTACGCTCAACGTCCCGGCCAGCCCCAGGTCGGAGACCCCGTCCAGTTGTGTCGCGGTCGATGTGAAGCTGGACAAGCTCCCGGCCAAGGGTGAGACGGCCGCCCTGCGGGTCAGCCTGCGTTCCCAGGTCGCAATTGCCCACGCCCGACTGGCAGTCCGTGTGCCCGACACCCTCCAGCTCATCACCGAGGGTTCCCCACTGAGCGCGCCCAAGCAGGTCGGCCCCTGGCTGGACGCCAAGGGCGTGGTGGCCCTCGACACGAACAAGCGGACCCTCACCCTGCACGTTCGCGCCACGGCGGAGGGGCCAGCCCAGATCGAGGCCAACCTCACCGACGTCGACTCGGCGTCGCCGGAACGGGAAGCCCACGGTTCGGTGCTGCTCACCGTCGGCACGAACAAACCGGGTGAAAGCGTCTCGCGGTCGGGGGTGGACATCACCTCGCTCCCGGGACGTTCGGGCGAGCGGCGCTCGACGTCGGCCTCGGTAAGCAAGAAGTTCGCGAAGGTTTCGCAGACCGGCGGAGGCACCGGCGTCGTTGCCCAGGTCGCCGGCCAGCAGGTCTGCATCAGCGGCGGCTTCAACTTCACCAACCAGGCGGGGACGTGGCTGGGCGGCCGCAACCTCACCGTGAAGCTGTGGGGGCGGACCACCGCGAATGCCGCGCAGCAGGTCTACGCCAGCGGCCTGACCGACAACTCCGGCGCCTACAACCTCTGCTTCACCCTGCCGGTCGACTCGATGTACCTGCTCTTCGTGGAGTTCCGGTCGGAGAGTGCGGCCTGGCAGGTGACCAACGGCAGCGGGTCGGTGTACTCGACGACCACGCCCGCGACCTACAACGTCTCCACCAACCAGAATTTCGGCTGGACGGCGCCGGCGGCAGCCCAGATGCGCGCCTGGCACACCTTCGACACCCTCAACCTGACCTGGTGGTGGCGCGGCTCCAACACGGGTTGCTGGACCTCCCACGAGACCAGCAACTGCAGCAAGATCACAGCCCAATGGTGGGCCGGCAACGCTGACGGCGGCTACTACGTCCCCGGGGCCAACGCAGCCGCCAGTTACATCAGACTGCGGGACAATGACCCCGACTCCGAGCACCTCGTGGTCCACGAATCCGGTCACGCGCTGATGCACCAGCTGTACAACTGGTGGTGGTCCAACGCGAACTGCGCCGGGCACCAGATCTGGACGGCTCTGTCCACCCAGTGCGCCTGGACCGAGGGGTTCGCCAACGCTGTCGCCGGCAGCGTCAAGGGCGACAACCAGTTCATCTGGCCCAACGGCTCCTCGGTCAGCATGATGAACTCCACCTGGTTCAACTCCGGCCAGCCGAACTCCAGCACCAACTGGCACAACGGTGACGCGGTGGAAGGCCGCGTGGCCGGCTCCCTGCTCGACCTGTGGAACAACGTCGACGGTGGAAAGGCGGCCACGATCAATCTGCTGCTGAATCACAGGGAGTCGAGCTTCGGCGAGTACTTCAAGAACGACCGCCCAAGCGCCGGGCTGGACACGTCGGACAATACCCGCAACTGGGTCTACTGGCACACCGTCGACTACCGGGCCAGCCTGCTGAACTCCAGCTTCGAGGCCAACACGTCAGGAGGCCAGACAGGCACGGCCGGTTGGAACTGGACGGCCACGATGGGTGGGTCGTTCGTCGGCAACTGGTCGACGTATCCGGCCAACACCGGCTCCAACTACGCCTGGTTCGGCGGCTATGCAGCGACCGAAACGCAGACGATGTCCCAGCAGGTCACCATCCCCAGCAACGTGAACCAGGCGTGGTTGGGGTACTACAGCCGCATCGGCACCTTCGAGACCGACCAGGTGGCGTATGACACGCTCAAGGTGCAGGTCGTCGACGGCGCCACCACCACCACGCTGGGAACCCTGTCCAACGTGAACGCCAACAGCAGCTACGTCTACCGCTCCTACGACCTCTCCGCCTACCGGGGACACACAGTGACGATCAAGCTGGTCAGCAACGAGGACGCCTCCCTCCGAACCGACTTCATCGTCGACGACGTCACGGTCAACACCGCCTGACAGGCAACGTCGGCGCCCGTGCGGAAAGGGGGAGGCAACCGAAGACGTGGGGCTCCGGGCGTGCAGCTCGGAGCCCCCACGGTGGCGGGAACGCTCAGTCGGGCACCCGCGGCGGGAACGGTTGGCGGTCTCATCGTTGCTGGCGCCCAAGATCGCGGCCTACCTGCCCGAACCTTCGGGAAGCAAGCCCGTTCGCTTCCTCCGAATGCCGACGACCGATCGACGGCGGGCATGCCAAGGGGATCGAGCTGCCGGGAGTGTTTCAGTTCCAGTCGAACAACTCGATGCACCCGCCCGTGTACCGGGCGGACAAGCGCGGCTCACGCAGGGCGGTGCACGGAACCAGGAAATTGCTTATTCATATTTATCGTGTCATAACGTGCTTATCGATGGTATATACGTTTTCCTCGTTACCGATCCCTTGATGTTGGACGCACGACGGAAGGCATGGTGGTTGGTGATGGGAAGGATTGCGGTCGCACCACTGGTCCTGGCAGCGATGAGCCTGGGCCTGGCATGCGAGCTGTCGGTCCCCGCAGAGGCAGCCCAGAGGCCAACGAGCGCCGCACCATCATGGGCTGCTGCCGCGCACACACGGCCGAACGTGCCCCGGACGACCGTCCGAGGGGCCGTCACGGCCAAGAATGGCCTGAGCATCCGTGCCCTGCCCACGACCCACTCCACCAAACTGGGCAGGTACTCCGCAGGCGCCGGGATCAGCATCTTGTGCAAGGCGTACGGCCAGGACGTGGGCGGAAACACCACCTGGTACAGACTCGCCAAGCGCTCCGGCTGGGTCGCCGCCCGCTATATCCACGTCACACGCCCCGTACCGCCATGCGACGAACCGGGGCCCACCGGCCCTACGGGTCCCACCGGGCACGGGCCCACCGGTCCTACGGGTCCCACCGGCCCTACGGGACCCACTGGCCCTACGGGACCCACCGGACCCTCCAACACCGCCAACATCACCGCGGTATACGGAGACCCCAGCACACTGGGGCCGGGAGAGACTACTGCTTTGGTCGCTGTCTGCCCGCCCGGTCAAAAAGCCATCGCCGGCGGCTGGCTAGCAGGCGACGAGATCATCCCCGTGAACAGTTACCGAAGCACAAGCTCCAACCCCGACGACAGTTGGACCGTCAACTTCCACAACGTCTCCAGCACGCAGGAATACTCCATCACCGCCATCGCCTACTGCACGCCTTGACCGCACAGGGGGACTGTAATTTGATCCGGCGGGGCCAGATCCGGGTGCGCCGCCGCGTGGGCCCGAGCGCCCACGGGTGGAGCACCGCCGCGTGGATCCTGCGGGGTGGACAGGCGCCGTGTCCGCATACCGCGCTCAAGGGCCAGGCTCGCTGGACCAGCCGCTGGAAGACCGCGCTGAACGCCTTCGACAGCATCTTCGACGGCCGCCTTTCAGCAGCCCGCCAGTAACCCGACCAACCTGGTTGCACCGTTCAATGGACAGATCCCACAGGGGACTACCAACTGGGGACCGTCAATGTGTCGGTGCAACTGAGGCTGGTTGTCGGGTCAGATGGCGGGGCTTGCGATGCGGGTGTAGGTCAGCCCGTTGCTGACACCGGCGGGAGTGGTGACCGTTACGGTGACGGCTCCCGCGGCGCCTGCAGGGGGGAGGGCAGTGACTTGGGTGGGGGAGAGCACGGTGAACGCTGCGGGGGTGCCGTCGAATTGGACGCTGCTGGTGGTGGTGAGGTTGGTTCCGGTCAGTGTGATCGCGCTGCCGCCACCGGTGGGTCCCTGGCTGGGAGTCAGGCTGGTGATGGTGGGGGCTTGGAGGTAGACGTAAGTGAGGGCGTTGCTTGTCCCGCCGGGGGTGGTGACCGTGACGGCTGCGGCACCGGCTGTGTGGGCGGGGGTCACGGCGGTGATCTGCGTAGGAGAGTTGACGGTGAACGATGTGGCCGCCGTCGCATCGAAACGCACGGCTGTCGCGTTGATGAATCCGCTGCCGGTCAGGATCACCGTGGTACCGCCGACTACCGTTCCGGAAGAGGGCGCGATGTCTGTCGCCGATGGCGGTGTGGTGTAGAAGAAGTAGGCGAGGGGATTGTCGGGGTTGCTGGTGCCGCCGGGGGCGGTGACCGTGACGGCTGCGGCACCGGCTGTGTGGGCGGGGGTCACGGCGGTGATCTGGGTGGGAGAGTTGACGGTGAATGATGTGGCCGCCGTCGCATCGAAACGCACCGCTGTTGCCCCCGACAGGCTGGTGCCGGTCAGGGACACCGTGGTACCGCCGGCGGTGGGGCCCTGACTGGGGGCCAGGCCGGTGACGGAAGGCGCCGCCACGTAGGAGAAGCTCAGGGCGTTGCTGGTGCCGCCGGGGGCGGTGACCGTTACGGCTGCGGCACCGGCGCTGTGGGCGGGGGTCACGGCGGTGATCTGCGTGGGAGAGTTGACGGTGAACGATGTGGCGGCCGTCGCATCGAAACGCACCGCTGTCGCGTTGCTGAATCCGCTGCCGGTGAGGATCACCGTGGTACCGCCGGCGGTGGAGCCCTGACTGGGGGCCAGGCCTGAGAGCACGGGGGCGGTCAGGTAGGTGTAGGTGACGGTCTGGGTGCTCGTGCCCTGGCTGGTGGTGACGGTGACATTGACTGCGCCGGTGCCGGGGGGAGTCACCGCGATGATCTGTGTGCTGCCGGTGACGGTGAAGGAGACGGCGGCGTTGGTGCCGAACCGGACGGCTGTCGCACCGCTGAAACCGGTACCGGACAGAGTGACGGTGGCCCCCCCCGGAAGAGGGTCCCTGGCTGGGACTGACAGAGGACAAGGTGGGGGCAGCCATGGTTGTACTCCTTCACGCATCACTGGGGGCAAAGCCGCACGGAGGCATAGATGGGCTGGGCGAGTTGGACGGTGCTTGAAGACAAGTTGGAGCTCGCGGCGGGCAAACCCAGTACGACGGGGTTGGGCATTCCGGCCGCTGCCATCAAGGGCGGAAGTGGATCGACACATGCCCGGCACGTCCTCCCTGCCGTGGCCGACGTTTGAGTCAGGCTGTCTGCGGAGTATGGGTCAGCGTCGAGCACGACCACCCCGCTCACCGAGCCCGCCGGCAGGTAGCGACTATTCAGATGCCGGTGAACGAGACTCGGGTGAAGACGGCTGCTGTGCGCCGAAGTTCACCGCTCTTGTTCCGCTCAAGTTGGTGCCGGTCAGTGTCACTGTCGTGCCGCCGTAATCGGTTCTTGGTTGGCGTCCCATAAGAGCCGGAGGCGACGCGGCTGCCGTGTTGGAGTTCTGGGCGGTGTTCATGACGCCTCTCTGCAAGAAGGGACGAACACAGTCGACAACTGCTGCGGCGGGCGGGGAGCGCCCGGGCGCGAGTGGATGCCTACGCCCGGGCTCTTTCAATGTCCGGCCCGTTGGTCAATCGGGTGCCGGGAGTGCCGACTCAGATGCCCGGAAGGGCTACGTAGGTGTAGCCACCGACCTCCGTCGCGCTGCCGCCGGTGGTGGTGACGACGACGTCGACTGCGCCTGCCGTGCCGGGCGGGGTGACTGCGGACACGGTGGTGCTGTTGACCACGGTGAACGGCGCAGTTTCGCCGTCGAAGGTGATCGACTCGGTGGTGGACAGGTTGGTGCCGGTGATTGTCACTGCGGTGCCGCCGGAGGTCGATCCGGAGTTTGGCGACAGCGTGGTGACCGTGGGTGGGTCCACGTAGGTGTAGGACAGGCCGTTGTTGGTGCCGCCGGCCGTGGTGACGCTCACGCCGACCGTTCCGGGCCCGGCCCCGGCCGGGACGGCAACGCTGAGCTGGCTGTCGGAGAGCACGGTCGGGGTCGCGGCGTTGGCCCCGAAGTTGACGGCAGTGGCGGTGGACAGCCCGGTACCGTTGATGGTGACTGTGTTCCCGCCCGCGGTGGCCCCGGAGGTGGCGCTCAGCGCGCTCTTGAACGGGGCGCCGATGTAGAAGAACGACAGCGGGTTGCTGGTGCCGCCCGATGTGGTCACGGTGACGTCGACCACGCCGGACCCGGACGGGGAGCCGACCGTGACCGACGTGGGCGTGTTGGCGGTGATGGTGGCCTGCTTGCTGCCGAATTTCACGGCACTGGCGTTGGCGAGGTTGGTGCCGGTGATGGTGACGGTGGTGCCGCCACCGGTGGATCCCTGGTTCGGGCTGATAGGCATGGGTGTACCTCCAGGAGAGGGCAACGCGTGCGATGGTGGGAGGAGTGTCCTGTCTCAGCGGCAGGGCATCGCCACTCCTCAGCAAGCGATGCACCCGCCGTGGACCTGGCACAGCACGGGGTGGGAAGCACAGTGGCGCGCATGCGCCCGGATCCTACGCAGCCGATCGACCACATCGACACGGTCAGGACATGCGCCCGGGCTTGGTCGCCCGCGACTGGGGCGCCCCTGGCTCAGGCCATCGGGATAGGGGTGAGGGGGGCAGGGAGACCGCTCGAGCGACGGCCAACTCCTGACCACGCTCCAGCGTGCCGCACCGGTGACTGGTCCTGTCATGTGTGATTGCCGCTCGCTCCAATCGCACTACGCGGCTTGGGCGAACGACGGACTGGCCATCGCCCGACCTCGAAGAGGAAGGACGAACCTGCGGCTCCGGTACACCTATTACCCCAGGTGAGTCACCTGCCACAACCCCCCTGACGCCGCATCACCCGAAGGGAGTACCTGCACATTCTTTCATTCCCGCCAGAGGTTTTCACGGCTCGATGGCGCAGTTCTGCGACTAGTCCCGACACGTCCTCTGAGTGAACTCCACCAACGCAGCGCCGCTTACATCCGTTTCGGGCTCGACCACCCTCTGCGCTACCGCTTGGTCGCGACCGGACCCGCGACCGCTGCAACTCAGCGCAGCACACCGTCGCCTGGTGTCCTCATGAATTCGTTTTCCGATCAAGTCGCATCAGCAGCCACAAAGGATTCTCTGACCCAAGGTGTGGCGAACGCCCGTCCAGGCGGGCGTGCATGGGCGAATCGGATACCGGATTGAGCTGGTTGGTGGGCGCGGGACAGGCTGGTTTTGGAGGCTCGGGGTGACGAACCTCAGGGCTTTTCAGGTCCTCCGCTCCGCTTGACGCCCTCCTGTTCGTTGGAGGAGGAAGACTGGTGCGGGGATTCGAAGAACGCGGCCTGGTTCTTGCCTGCGGTTTTGGCTCTGTAAAGGGCGGCGTCAGCGTCCCGCAGCGCTTCTGAAGGCGCGGTCGGCTCGGTGATGCGCCGTACTCCGATGCTTGTTGTCACGTTGACTGAATGGCTACGGGCGAGGGTGAATGGGTCTTTGAAGGAGTCGAGGATCCGCGTGGCGTAGTCGTGCAGTGTGCTCGCATCGACGTCTTCCACGAGGAGGGCGAATTCGTCTCCGCCGAGCCTGGCCACCATGTCCTGTTTGCGGACCCTGGCCGTCAGCCGCCGTGCGACGCCAACCAGCAGTTCGTCGCCGACCGGGTGCCCCAGCGTGTCGTTGACCTCCTTGAAGCCGTCGACATCGAGCATCAGCAGTCCGGTGGCGGAGATGGCGGAGCACCGGCCGAGAGTGAACTCCAGGCGATCGTTCAGCAGTGCTCGATTGGCCAGACCCGTCAGCGGGTCGTGGGTAGCCTGATAGCTCAGCTGTTCTTGGAGCTCTGCCTGCTCTTGCAGTGATGCTGCGAGGGCGTGGGCCTGCGTCCGTGCTTCGGTGGCCCTGCCTTGGGCGTACCGGGCCAGGAACGCGATGCGCAGCACCAGCAGCAGCGACAGGCTCGCCATCATGCCGACGATCACCGTGATGTTCACGGGCTGGTCCCGGATGCCACCGACATTGGCCAGCACGATCAATGGCCCCAGCAGGATGAGCGCGATCAGGATCGACATTCGCCGCCGGGACAGTCTTTCCTGGTCTTCCGCCAACTGTGTCGGCCGGGCAACGGACGAGTGTAGCGCCGCCACCCCCAGCAGGAGGGATGAGACCATCCACCCCACTTCGGACAGGTCCTCCGCGATCGCGGTCCCGGTCGTGGCCAGCGTTCCGTAGTAGAGGCCGTCGGCAGCGAGCAGGACCAGCAGCCAACCGATGACCAGAACAAACGACGGTGTGCGCGTGCCAGTGGTGAGCATCAGCCGCGCGGCAATGGACAACAGCACCAGGTCGGTGACGGGATAGGCGATGGTCACCGCGAGCGGCCATGCGGACAGCTCGCTGCGCAGGTAGGGCGCGATGATGAACGCCCATGACAGCGTGCCGGCCCCCAACGTGACGATTCCCGCGTCCAGCAGCCCTGCCCAGTGCAGGCGGCCTGTCTGCTGCCTGGCCAGCGTCACCAGGCCGGCCGTGAAGAACAGGTAGGTGCCCAGGTAGAGCATGTCGGCCACGCCTGGGAACGGAACCTCGACGCCGCGGACCTGGTAGAGACCCCAGATCGTGTCCGCCGCCGCGAACGGTGCCATGCCCGCGGCCAGTAGGTACCAGGGAAGGACCGATGGAGGCTTGTTCCTGGTCACTCCCACAGCGATCGCGAAGACGACCGAGGCAGAGATCATCGCGCCCAGCATGTATCGCCATGAGGAGGAGGTGACCAGATAGGTGACGATCACCGCGGTCCCTACTGCCGCATACGCCCAGGCCGCCGCGTCGTGGCGAGAGGGCAGCCGGACCTGACCCTTGCCCACAGGCCCTCCTTCCCTGCCCGCACGCACGCGCCCGGGCGGGCAGCGGGCCCCACCAGCTCGCCCGTTCCAGGGAGTGGTCCTGGCGACTATGAGCGGAGCCAGATCACCAGCGCTGCGACGGCGACCGTGCCGACACAGCGGGTCGAGATGCCTTGTCGGCGGACTTGGCGATGGTCCTGAGCAGAGCCTCCCGTGCTCCGCAGAAGTCCGTGTGCGCGGTCGAAGGTGGCTTCCCGCCGGCAGCTACTCGCTTGCTCGCCGGTGCGGTCATCCCCGCCTCCTCCTTGGGGCCAGTCATCGGCCCGCGGCGCCGCACAGCGCCCCTTTGACCACGCGAAGGCGACCGGCGATCGCTAACTCGGAGACCTGAGCCAGGGTTCCGAAAGGTCGAAGTAGGTGACGTCCTGCATGAGGGACATCATTTGCTCGAACTCTTCCTTCATCTCGGCCGGTGGTTCCTTCTGCTCGCCCTCACGGGCGGCCTTCTCCGAGGTGAAGTAGACCGCTTCGGTGAACCCACCGTCGCCGTGCAGCCCCACGGTGCCGCCGATCAGGTCCGGCCGGAACGCGGCAAGACGTTCGTCGTCGGTCGCGTCGTACATCTCACGGAAGCGAGCGGGGTCGGAGATCCGCCCCTGCATGATCTGGACGAAGCCCGCGTCGTCCGAGCCGCCCCGCAGGTACGACAGGACTTCACCACAGTTGTGGAAGGTGACCTCCCCGGTGAAGAGCTTCGAGGTCTCCGACCACCACGCGCTTTGCTCCGGCCGGTCGCTGTTGCGCTGCGCCGCTTCCGCGGACTCGAAGCGGACCACTCCCACAAATGTGCCGTCACCGGTCACACCTCCTGTGGAGCCGAGCCAGCCGGTAGCGCCCGCAGCGATTTCCGCCTGCCAGCGGTCGAGCCGCGCCCGCAGCGCCGCGGCGTCGCTGACGTGGCCCTGGATGACCTGGATGAACATGAGTACTCCTCGTATCGATCGCCAAGCCCATGGAGCCACCGGCTCCGGTACCCGACGCTAGGATGAACCGCCCGGTCCGGCGAGCCGTGAGGGTGAAAGCTAGGCCGATCAGCTGTAGCGTCCGCGGGCTTGCATGCGACGGCGCGAAGCAGGGGCACCTGGGGTCCGGACACAGGGACCTCGCATGGATTTACGAACTTGAGTGGCGGCTTCGTCCGCCCATCGCCGATCGCCGGCTGACTGCCGGAGTAGCCAGACTGCGCCTACTTCTCTGCCCGCGGAGCACCACGGACGCAGGTGGGACGCGTGAGGACGGCGCAGAGTCTCCATGCCCCCGCCCGGTCCTCGTCGTGGACCCGGCGCCGCGGGCGGCGAGTCCCGCGCCGGCATGGCGCCCAGGGCATGCGCGGCCAGGAAGACCGACCACGCCCGTTCCCCGCCCAGGTGGTGCTCGGCCACGCGTGCTCGCGTGATGCGGCTCGAGTATTGACCCGGCCCTGCCCGATGGTTACTCCTACTCGTCTGGGACTGTCAGAAGTATGTTAATTTCGCATGTTGAGAACCAAAAGGCCTTTGAACTGGTAAGGTTCGCGCATGGGGATGACGTTGAGGGAGACGCTGCAGCTGACTGTGGCGGCGTTGATGCAGGCGACCGGAGACTCGCAGAACGAGCTCGCCGTCGCGCTCGGGCTGCAGCAGACGCAGGTCTCGCGGCGTCAGGCCGGCCGCACAGCATGGACGTTGGACGACTGCGACGCCTTGGCCGTGCATTTCCGTATCCCGGTGTTGGATCTGCTGGCTGGGCCGAGCCGGGCGTGTGAGGTCCTGCCCGCCGACCGGCGCAGGCCCGGCCCGCGGCCGCGGGCCGGTACCACGAGGGCGCGCGAGGGAGCTCAGCAGTGACCGGCTTCGAAGCGATCGACGCGCTGCTGAATGCGAGCGGCCCGGAGGCGGAGCTCCCGCCTGCGGAGGAACGGCGGGCGCTGCGCGAGGGGCTGCAGCTCTCCCGCCCGCAGCTGGCCCAGGTGCTCGGGGTGAGCCCGTCGACCGTCGGCGGCTGGGAGTCCGGCAGGGACCCGAGCGGTGAAGTCCGGGAGAAGTACGCCTACTTCCTGCAGCGCGCCGGCGAGATGCTCCGCCCGGCCGACGAGGCCGCGGGCACCAAGGCGGCCGCGGCGGACGCAGATGAGACGGACTGTGCGGCGGAGCCGACGGCGGATCCGGGCCCGGTGGACACGGAACCGGATGATGTCGAGGCACTGCCGTCTGCTCTGCCCTGTGTGCTGTGCGGTGGGCCCGCTGCGCACCAGGTCGCAGGGTTCCCCCAGCACTTGGATCCTGTCGAATGCGCCGCGCCCGCAGCCTCCGCCCCTGCGGCGACTGAGCCGGAAACCTCCCCGCCGTCCGCCCGGACCCCGCGACGGGAGACCGGCCGGAAGCCGCAACGCCAGGGCGGGCAGCCTGTTGTGGCGGTCGGCCGCCGGGTCCAGACGGCGGACACCCCGGACCTGATCGGGGACGCGGTCCGCGCCGCGCTGGAAAGGCACGGCGGGGACGTAGAGGCGGCGACCGCTGCACTGATCAAGCGGGCGATCCCGGACGCGATGATCCTGCTGGACGAGACCCGCAAGGGTGCCCGGTACGACATCATCGCCCACCCCGGCATGCCGGACATCCTGCGGAAGAAGACCGCGAAGGGCGCGGACGAGATCTGGGAGGCACGTCCGAAGTGGACCCGCCCGGAACTCCCGCCAGGGCGGCATGAGATCACCGCGCTCGACGTCAACGGCGCCTATCTGTCCGCTTTGAAGACGCATCTGCCGATCGGGCAGCTGGAGCATTCCACCGGGTTCGACCACGATCGCCGCCGCGCCGGTGTCCATCTGATCACCCCGCCCGCGTGGGACCACGAGGACGTGCTCCCCAACCCGATCGGCAATCGCGACGAGCCCGGCCCGCTGTGGGTCACCGAACCCACGCTGCGGCTGCTGCTGCGCCTGTCCGGCCCGAAGTACGGGCTGTGCGATCCGCCGGAGATCCACGAGTCCTACACGTCGGGAGCGACAGAGAACCTGCTGGAGAAGTTCCGCATCACACTGAAGGACGCCCGCGACCGAGCCATCGTGCAGGAGGATGACGTCACCCTCGAGTACGTGAAGGCGATGTACTCGAAGTTCGTCTCCACGATGGGGGAGTCCAACTACAACCGAGAGCTGTACCGCCCGGACTGGATGCACCTCATCCGCTCCCAGGCCTTTGCCAACCTCTGGATGAAAGCGCTGAGAGCCCACGAAGAGGGGCTGATCGTGGTCAGCGCGATGGGTACCGACGAACTCCACGTGCTGGGGGAGTGGAAGAGTGTCTTCCCGCAGGGCCGTGGTGTGAGCGAGGTCAAGGTCAAGGACGTGTACGCCGTCGGCACCGATGTCGATCCGGCGGCCGCCGGCAGCGGCGACGCGGCAGAGGGGAAGTAGCGGATGCCCGAGCGCACCATCCACTTCGGCGCATACGGCGCCCGCGGCATCAAAGGCCACGAGGCCGTTGCCCGCCAACTCGACGCCCTCGCCGGCTTCATCGCCACCCCCATCACCCAAAAACGCGGCCTGATGGCCCGCCTCCACTACCTCACCCGCTCCGACCACGCCCGCCAAGCCGCCCGCGACGCCGGCCTCACCGTTACCGACCGCACCCTCAAAGCCTGGCTGGACGGCAAACGCAGCCCCTCCCGCAAGAACCTCGAGCGCATCGATGCCGCCTACAGCACCGTCCGGCGCCACAATGTGGCCCGCTATCTCATCAGCCGTCTCAACGCCCAAGGACGCGGCACCCGGGTCGAGATCCACCCACTCAACCAGTCCCAGGTCCCGCGGCCCCGCCAGCGCGTAGTGGAGTACCGCACGCTCAACATCCGTCACTGGGACCGCATCGTCGAGGCCTGGGCCACGGACGACGACCAGGCGCTCGATGACGCCTGGGTCGACCAGATCGTCGACCTCGGCTCCCAGTGGGGCCAGTACGAATACGTCACCAACATCGGCTTCGCGGCCTGACCAAGCGCGAATCCAGCGAGTGCGCGACCTATGTGAGGTTTATCCGGCCGGGGGTCGGCAATGTCCCCAGCTCGCCGACACGCTGCACATCGGCAGACCGCGGTTCAAGCGAGGTGTTGGTTGCGGTGTTCCTCATAGACATCGCCCAGGCGATCCCGGAGCCGCGCATGGCGGAGCTGGTAGACCGCGCCGGCCTGGCGCAGCACGCCTCGCTGGTAGGCGTCGTCCAGGAAAGCGTTCACTGCCCACGGGAGCCGCCCTGTCAGGGGTAGCCAGAGGCGGGCCAGGAGCACCCATCGGCCCCAAGCGGTCAAAGTGCCGACCCCGAGCACGACCGCTAGCCCGGCCGCGAGCCCGGTCGCGAGGCCGAGTACGAATCCGCTCACGAGCCCGATCGTGATCCCGTACCCGAGCCCGATCACGAGCCCGACCGCGAGCAGTTGGGTCAGCACGGTTGTGCGGTTTGTGGTCAACAGCGCCGACGGGCCGACTGAGGATTCTCTCTCGATGACAGCCTCGAGCCCGGCCATGAGCGCGAACGTGATTCCGACCGCGAGGCCGAGCCCGATCCCGATCACCAGCCCGGTCCAGAACACCAGCGCGATATTGAGCGCGGGATAACCCAGGAGAACCCAATAGGCCGCGAGTCCGAGGCCGAACACGACTCCGAATACGAGGCCGCCCGCGAGTCCGCCCCGAATTCTGGGGAGGAAACTCTCCTTCACTCTCTTCGACCCGCCGCGGATCTGTATGTGCATGCGCGACGGCTCAAATACCGGGCCGCCGGCCTTGAGCTTCGTGGCGAAGCCGTGCATGAGCCCGAAGGCGAGCCCGATCCCGAGCCCATTCAGAAGAATGTCGACGACTCCCTCACTCAGCCACCACGCGGGCCCGTACACGAGCCCGAGCGTGGACCCGTACACGAGCCCGACCGTGAGCCCCGACAGAATTCCGACCGTGACCCCGACCACGAGCATCCGTGAGGAGAGATTCATGCTCGTTCCCAGCCGCCACCATTCAATGTCATGTGTCTTGAGTTGTCTCAGGTGCGCGGCGAGGTAGCCGAGCCAGTGCTGGGCGAGTTCGGGGTCCCAGCGCCGCTGTTCTGCCGCGGGTGGGTTGCTGAGAAAGCGCGAGTAGGCGGTGGGGATGAAGTTGTCCAGGAGATGGTCTTCAAGGGCTTCTCGGGTGCTGAACTGCTTGATGTCCAGCAGCTCCGATGGGTTGCGGTCGGATTCGTAGATGGTGCGGGCAAGTGTGACCATCAGGGGGGTTGTCAGCACGGCGGCGAGATTGGCGCCGGCTTGTGTGTGGGGATGGCAGCGCAACTCGTTCAGGACGTGCTGCCACCCGGTCGGGGTGGTGGTGTCCGTGCCGTTGGTGAGGGTCGTATTGGTGGCGCGCAGCAGGTAGTTGACGGAGTCGTCCAGGGTGAGGTCGGTCAATTCGATACCGACGGCGCAGGGAACAACCTTGGTTGCCCTCACGGCGGCTTCGAGTTCGGCGTGGCGACTGGTCACCAGCAGCGGCAGGGTGGCCGCGTTGAGTGCTTTCAGCGCGGGTCCGCGCAGGCCGTTGGCGATCTCGTCGAACCCGTCCAGAATCGGTAGGACGTAGCCGGCACCGACCAGCGCGGCGGCCCACGTTGATCCGTTGGGGCTGGCTCCGGCCAGAAAGGGCTGGTCCCGCTCCAAGTGGCTGATCAACCAGTCCCGCAGTGGGGTGGTGGTGGGATTCCACGATCCCAGGCTGAAGATCACCGGTACCGGTGTTCTGTCGGATTGAGTGCGCGTTTTCAGCCGGGCCAGTGCGAAACGCAGCGTCAGGATGCTCTTCCCCGAGCCTGCCCCGCCCAGCACCATCAGCCAGCCGGACTCTGTCCGCTCGTAGACGGCCGCGATCTCATCCAGCTGACCGGCCAGGTCCAGCGGGGGAACAGCTGTCGCCCCGGCCAGGGCGTTGCGGATGCTGTCCCGGCGGCCGGGCGCCTTCGGAGGTGCCAGTTGCCAGTGCACAGGCAACGGGTGCGGATCCCGTAACCGCTGTTGTTCCTCCTCACGCTGCAGGCGGTCGCTGACGTTCTGCGCGAGGAGATGGGCCTTGTCGGCCAGCGTGTCCTCAACGGAGCTACGCCTGGCGCGGACGGCCTGCACAAGCCGATCGACCATCTCGGCCAGCGTGTCCTCGGCGGAGATCTCTCCGGCGCTGATGAGCACGTTGATCGCGTTGTCGCCGGTGCTCGCGATGCCCGAGTTGCCACCGTCGACCTTGATCGACCGGTCGCCGCCCGGCTGGCCAGGGGTATGCACAGCGGGGTCCAGCTCCTGGGGACCAGGCCCGACGCTCACTGGTGCAGGGTGTTCGTCGCGCCCTCGCCGGTCGAGATGATCCCGGAGTTGTCTCCGCCGAGGGCGACGCTGTGGGCACCGCCGGCCTGGACGGCCGGACGCTCCCGCAGCAGCGCCGACAGCTCAGCAGCAAGCTCCGGGGTGTCCCTCAGTACCTCCTGCAGGGCATCCCTCAACTCTGTGCGCCGCGAGGCCAGCGTGTTCGGGGCCGCGTCCGCCAGGTTGGTGACGGCGGCTCGAACCGGGTCGGCGTCGGCGCTGCGGTGCAGGATCCGGTCGAGCAGCCGCTGCCCCAGCCGCACCGTCGCCCCGGCCGCTTCATCCTCGGCCCTGGTCAGTACGGAGTCGCCGTAGGCGCCCACCGCCGCTGCGACTGCCGGCACGATTTGGCCGAGCAGTAAATCGATCTCGGGCACAGGTGTTCCTCCTGTCGCGCACCGCGAATTCGGGGGTTCATCGTAGCCAGACCGGCACCTTCGATCAGCGGTTCGGCCGCGAAATTGATCCCAAGTCAGTTCCGCTCTGGACGCTGCTGTGCTTCCTGTGGGAACACGCCCGGACCTGGTGGATCGGGCGGTCGCTGCGTGCGGCCGGACCGAGCAGCGCACCGCCTCATCCACCCACCACAACAGGACCATGCCGAAATGCAACGGCACTGGGGCCAGGGCGTCTCTTTCTGATCACCGGATGGTGCTGACGTGCAACCCGCACAAGGGTCTGCCAGGGAGGCTTCGGACCCGCCACGGAGCGGGCCGCGGTCGAGGAGGTGCTGCGGCGCCGCGACACCGAAGAGCCCCTGCCCGACTTCTCCGACAGGGGTTCTCGGCCGCGGTGGACGTGTGGGGATGTGGTCGGACCGAGGGCGTGGCCTACGGCGCGAGCCACTCCGCCTGGAGCTGGGGAGCCACGTTGGTCTCTCCTGTGAACAGCCAGGTCGAGGTGGCGACACTTCCGGTGGTCTGGAAGACCCTGAGGGAGATCACGTCACCGACATTCAGCTGAACAATCGTTGACACGTCCTGCGAGGTGCCCATGCCGACCGGGGCGTCCGCGGTGTCCTGCCCGTCAAAGGCGACGACACTGCCGTTGACGGAGATACGAAGTTGACGCTGCCCCTCGTCATTCGCAGTGAAGTCCCAGAGAATCCTTCCCTTCAGGAGGTAGCGCCCGGCGGTGTTGACCTCCAGCGTCGAGTTCGTCGAGTCGAACATCGTGTCCGTGTCGTAGGCGGCGCCACTGAAAGTGATCTGGGTCTCGGCGTTGGTCGGGATGGTCTGAGATTCGGCGGCGAAAATGCTCGCACCGACATTGACCGTGGGCCCGGCAGGCCCCGTAGCCCCGGTCGGTCCCGTCGCACCCGTCGGCCCCGTAGGACCTGTTGGACCCGGCCCGCCCGTCGCACCCGTCGCACCCGGCCCGCCCTGCGGGCCCGTCGGCCCCGTAGGACCTGTTGGACCCGGCCCGCCCGTCGGCCCCGTAGGACCTGTCGGTCCCGTCGCACCGGTCGCGCCCGTCGGGCCCCTCCTGCACTTGTCCTTGCCACCGCGGTCCGACCCGTCCCTGCAGTTGTCGTCTCCGCCGCCCGGGCCGCTCGACACGCTCACGCCTTCGCCCATGCTCTGAGCCGCGACCGCGACCGGACTGACCAGCCCGGCCGCCAGGACCAGCGCGAGTGAGGCGATCGCGCAGCCCGTGGTCCAGTTGGCTCGACGAGGCAGCGGTCCCAGTCGGGACCCTGTCCTGTTGGCAGGACTCATGTACGCGCTCCTTGCTTCGACCGGTTGGGGACTCCACGTCCGATCCCAAGGGCGAGCTTGACCCGCGCGCAGCAGATCGATTGTCACACCCGGTCGGCACGCGCTGATTATCAATAACTCGGAGTAATCGGCAGATCCAGGTGGGGTGCCTATCCTCCGCTGACATGCACTCGGGGCGCGCGGCCGAGCGGGCACCGTTCCGATGGAGGGCGGGATAGACGTTGAGCGGCCGAGCCCCCGGCTGACCGTCCGGCTCGCCAAGGTGACGGCGGCGCTGTCGGCCCGCAATGCAGCGTGTTCCGGACGTCGCAACGCCGCGATGCCGCCACCTGGGCGTCGACCATGCGCAAGGCCCGCACGAGCGGTAGGTCAAAACCCGTGCGGGCCTCCGTCGTTCACGGGCCCCGGTCGACAAGCACAAGGGCCAGTCGCCGGTCGACCGGGGCCGGGCGGTCGAAGCGACACTTGATCATCGACGGGCATGGAACGCCGCTCGCAGTCCTGCTGACCGGCCGCGGCTGACAGTCTCACCGTCACCCGTCTGGCCGCCATCCTGTCGCCGGTTCCGGTGGCAGGTGCGCACCGGCCACGTGCCAAGAGCGACCGCCCGCTCGTCTGCTGCCACCGCTGGCCGGAGACGGCCCTACCTGCCTCTGTTCGGATTGACACCGGGCTACCCGGGTCTCGTACTGACCATGAGGGACTCTCGTCCCTGTGGTGGATTCCACCATCCGAAATCTCTCCCCTTTCAGCGAGGCGCCATGACGGTGCAGCAACAGCAAGCCGCGATCCCGACGGTTCTGGTGTACGAGGACGACCCCGGATTTCATCCGCACGTCAACATGCCCGTACCGCATCCCGTTCCACATCTCGACACTCAGCCCTTCCCGACGGCCATCGCGGAAAGCACGCCGCAGCCGGACGGTGCCGGGCCGGGCACCGAGGCCTTCCGCTACTGGGTGGCGGCCGACGCGCTCAGCAGGACCAGCCAGACCTGGGGTCCGCTCGTTCCGACCGGAACGCAGTGGCATCCGACGGTGGGCCGCGCGCTCACATCGCACCTCAACGCAGGAATCGACCTCAACGCCTTCTACGACCGTAGAGGCCTGTGGTTCTTCCGCCGCACGGTGGCGGGTGTCACCGTCGCCGCGTGCGAGAGCTCCGAGGTCGTCGAGCACGAGACGGGGCACGCGATCCTCGACGCCCTGCGCCCTCAACTGTTCAACGCGGCGAGCGCAGAGGCGGCTGCCCTGCACGAGGCGTTCGGTGACATCAGCGCGCTGCTGACCTCACTCCGGCTGGAATCGCTGCGGATCGCGGTACTGGCCGAGACACAGGGCGACCTCGAACGGTCCTCGCGGGTTACGAGGATGGCCGAGCAACTGGGCTGGGCGATCCGCCAGGGCCACCCGAACGCGGTCGACCCGGACTGCCTGCGTAATCTGTCGAACAGTTTCTTCTACGGCGACCCGGTGCAGCTGCCACCGAGCGGACCCGCGAACATGCTCTCCAGCGAGCCGCACTCGTTCTCCCGGCTGTTCAGTGGCGCGTTCCTCAAGATCGTCGCCGGGATCTTCCGGCAGCAGGACCTGCAGGACCAGGCCGGTCTGGCCAAGGCGGCCGAGATCGCGGGACAGCTGCTGGTGGATGCTGCCGTGGCCGCGCCCGTGGTGTCGGCCTACTACGCACAGGTCGCCGGTCACATGATCGCCGCGGAGCAGCGCCGGAACGGCGGCAAGTACGGTCAGTCCCTGCGCTCGGCGTTCATCCGTCACGGCATCCTCTCCCTGGAGGCCGCAGCGTCCATCACCGAGCCGGAGGTGGCACGCCGAGGCGCCGGAATCGCCGAGGCGACGCCGGGCGGTGGTGACGACGAGGGGCTCACGGCCGTCACGGTCCACGGGGCGACGTACGGTGTCACTCAGCCCCTCACCCTCTCCGCCCCCGCGGCGGAACGACGGTTCGGCATCGCGGGCTCGGACCCCGCCGGCGGCTCGGTGCGGCCCGCCGACCCCGAGCGGGTCGCCACGTCGTTCCTCGAGGACCTCCTCCGCCGCGGCCGCGTCCACGTACCCGAGGAGCACCGCTCCAATGCGGCGTTCGTCGACGACAGCCCCTCCCGGCTCAAGACGCACGAGATCACGCGGAGCGTGACCGGCGAGGGTTTCGCCCTGGTCCGGCGGTGCTTCGACTGAGCAGTCAGTGGAAAAAGCGCAGACGACGGACGGTGAGCCGTCCGTCGTCCCCGCGCTTGATGACGTGCGTCGTACTCGGTGTCGGCTCCTCACCCTCGAACACCGCCTCGCCCCGCGCCAGCAGGTCGCTGATGAATTTCTCGGTCGCTCGGCGCTCGGCGTCATCGCTCTGTCCGCCTTCGGCGGTGTTCCTCCGGCCTTCATCGCTGTTCGTACCCATACTGTGCACTTTCTTCGTTGACGTCCGGATGCCTGCCGGATGCCTGCCGGGGGCCGACAAGGCGGCCGTCGAGTGCTGCGTCGGCCCGGCCGCCTACGGGGCTTCGTGAGGGGCGTCCGCGAGCGATTCGGCTGCCGAGACCGGCTGGTCGTCCCGGATCGGGAAAGCCGCCGTGTCATCCACCGGCCCCCGCAGGTCCACCCTGAAACCGGCGCGCTCGAGTGCTTCGGCGCCCTGCGTGGTCGCCATGGTTAGCGCGAGCCGGTCGGAGACGGCCTGCACGACAACGGCCTCGGTCTCGTTCACGGCCGCGGTCAGCTCGGGCAGGCCCAGGCCGTCCGACAGCTCGATCCGCGTCCGCAGCACAGGACGGTTTTCCATCGCGGCAAGAGCGAACACCGGGTGGGCCGCCGTACGCATCCCCGCCTCGCGTGCGAACGCGCGCTCCTGGGCGTCCTCGCCCACGAAGACACAGTCGTCGGCCGCCGCTCCCCCTGCACTCGCGACCGCCTGATCGAAGATCCTGCGGCTGTCCTTGGCACGCCAGTGCACAAGTGCCTCGTCCGTGAAACGGCCGGGGAACGCCTCGTGGAGCGCGGCCGCTGCCCGTGCGGCGGCACCGTCGCCCTGCCCGGGGTTGGAGATGATGCCATTGGGGACTCCACGGAGGGCGTCGAGCACTGCCATAACGCGCGGTCGGGGCTGAAGTGTCAGGGAGCCGTCGGGTTCCACGTGAGCATCCGCCAGGTTCGCCCCGATATCGAAGAAAATCACAGACATGTGAAGTGCCTCCCCGCGGTGAACGCTTTCGAGTCGGGACCGCCCGGGTGAAGGGCGCTCACGATGCGAACTGCCGCACGGCGCCTTTCCGTGGCGCCTGTCCGAAGTGTGACGCTCGCGGAGGCGACCGCGCCGGAGCGTGACCCCAGCCGCTCTTGACCCCGACCAGCTGAGCGCGGAGACAGGTGGCGGCAAGGAGACCGCGGGTGGCTGAGGCGCCTGCGAAGCGGCTCCGGTGCAGCTGGCCCTGGTCGCGAGCCAACCAACCTTCTACAGCACCTCGCCGAGCACTACCATTCCGCCCCGGTCCTCCTTAACCAGCTTCAGGTGCTCACCGGTCTCGAACAGCTCCGCCACCCGTGCCCCCGCATCCTCCAGGCCGTCCGGACGCCCCTCCAACGCCACTTCAATCACCCAAATCCGCCCCGCGAACGAGAACACCAGATCCGACGCACGCACACCCTCTGCCACATGCACCTGCATCAGCGCCACACCGCCCGCGCCGTTGTCGGCGAACGGTGCCACCTCCCACAGCAGGAACGCCAGGTGCGCCCACCCGGGCGAGCACGCCGCCGGCGCCCACCCCGGCAGCGCTGCCGGGTTGGTGGCGTCCCCGTAGGGGAAGAGCGGCACACGGGCGTCGGGGAGGTTCTGGTGGAAGCTGACCGACATCGACGCGATGTCGAGGCTGCGCAGTTCGAGCCCGGCCCGGCCGTGGTCGCAGATGATGTCGGCGACGCGGCCGACGAACGCCGCCCCCTCGGCGGGGCCTGCCGGCCCGGGCTTGGGCGCAGAGCCGTCCAGGGGCCCGTAGGAGGCTCGGGTGGCTGGGGTCATGGGTTCCTCCCGGGAAGGAAAGGACGCGTCCCCGGGGAATGGTGCCCCCGGGGACGCGGTGAGCGTAGCGCGGGTGTTTGCGCGAACGCATCAGGGTGTAGGACCAGTCAGCGGATGGCCGCGGGCGAGGCGAGCGGCTTGTGGGCCGCCTGGTACTTCTCCGTGGGGACTGCCGCGGTCTTCGCCTTGACGGTGTAGGACTTCGACAACTCCTTGTAACCGGACAGCAGGGATTCGCCGTTGGGGGTGTCGGCGGCGCGGATGCCCTGGTTCTGCTTGTTGAGGGTGATGGTTACCCAGGCCGGGCAGCGGACGATACCTTCGCAGTAGGCGGTGATGACGCCCTTGGGCTTGTGGTCCCGTCCGGAGTGGCGGATGTCCTCGTTGACGACGGCGAGCACCTTGTACTGCTTGACGAGCTTGCAGACGCCGTTGCGGCACTTGTACTTGCCGGCGTAGGCCCACTGCCGGTAGGACTTGCCGCCCTGATGCTTGCGGTTGGGGCCCTTGGTGATGAATTCGACCGCGCCGTACTTGGTGATGGCGTGCTTCTTGTTGATCTTCGTCCAGCCGAAGCCCTTGCCGTTTTTGTAGTAGCCCTGGCGCAGGGGGGCGTCGCCGGGGCCGCGGTACTTCAGGTTCTTCAGGATCTTGTACTGGCCGGTGGCTGCCTTGGCCTCAGCGCCGTCGGCCGCGGGTGCGGCCTGGGCGGCGCCGGCGGAGGCCAGCAGGGCGGAGCCGGCGAGTGCGAACGCAGTTTTGTGGATGATCTTCACGTGTGTCCTTCGCAGCGCACTTCTCCCCGTGTTTCCCCGGCGGGGCGGGGAGATCACCAGGTTATGCGCGCGAATTCCCCTGTCACTATTGTCTCTTGGTGCACTGCCCTTCGGGGCAGGAGCCCAACGGCAGGGCTAGGTAGTGGTGGTAAGACCGGTACGACGGCGTGGGTCGGGGTGAGTACCCGCCGACGGCACCGTGGCGGGCGCAGGTGGACCTTCCTCGCCCGTTCCGGTGGCGGCGGCCGGTCCAACTGCCTGCCGTATCCGGTCATCAGTGCCCTCGCACAGGTCCGGGCGATTGGCCCAAGCGTCAGAGAGGCGTACGAAGTCCCGTCGCGCGGCCGTGGTTGGTGGCCGGGTTGGGCCCGGGCGACCAGGGCGGAGGCTGAGGAAGAGAGAATGGAGTCGGCGGCGCGCTGCCCGAGGCGGGCTGCCCACAGCCCGGCTGTACCGCTGCGAGCCCCGCTGATGTGTGTGGCGTATCCGGTCGTCAGGCGTCGGCCAGGGTGCTGGGGCCGCCCGTCAGGGCGATGTGCAGACCGTCCGGCTGGACGTGCACGGACGTGGCTTTGAGTCCGAGCGGGTAGTCCTTCTGCGCGCCCGGCGCCGATCCAGGGCCGCCGTTGCCCATCCCGAGCCGGCTGGTGGGGACTGAGCGGCCGAACACGGTGAGCCCGTCGACGGCGAGGGTGACCTTCCCGTCCTTGAGTACGGGATGCAGCGTCAGCTGTCCGGCGCCGCCAAGGCCGACGGCGGCGAGGATGGTTCCCTTCGCCGGGTCGGTGGTGACCGAGGCGACCGGTACGGACGGCGCGACGGCTTGGATCGCGGCGGCGAGGGACTGCGTCCGGGCGGTCACCTGGACGTGGGTGCTTTCGACGGTGGCCGTGCCGCCGAGGCGGACGTGGTCGAGCTGTGCGTGGACGGAGACCTGGGAGAGGGGTCCGAGGCGGGCGTCGTCGCTGCGGATGTCGAGTCTGGGGATGTTCTTGTGTGCCAGGTCCCACAGGACCCAGCCGCCGGCCACGCTGACCGCCACGTTGTCGCCGAGGGAGGGTGCTGCTTCGGCGATGCGGTTCTGGATCATGTTGCGGGCCGTGAACTCGGCCGCGCCTGTGGCGACGGCGGCTACCAGGAACACGGCGGTCGTGACCGTGAGGACGAGGTGGCCGCGCATGGCTGCCCAGGTTTTCGTCAGGCGGTGCTTCATCGCTGGTCTCCTCGGGCGGGTGCGGGTGCGGGTGCGGGTGCGGGTGCAGGCGCAGGGGCGGGTGCGGGCAGGGAGTTGGGCGCCGCGGCGGGTCCTTCCGGGTCGAGATGCGGAAGGAGCCGGTCCAGCCAGCCGGGTAGCCACCAGTTGGCGCGCCCCAAGAGGTACATGGACGCGGGCACCAAGAGCAGGCGGACCACGGTGGCGTCGATGATGACGCTGACGCCGAGGCCGAGGGCGAGCATCTTGACGGCGACGTTCGTGGAGAGCAGGAACGCCAGGAAGACGCTGGTCATGATCAGTGCTGCGCAGGTGATGACGCGGGCCGTGGCGGCGAGGCCGGTGGCGACGGCCAGGTGGTTGTCCTTTCGGTGCAGCCAGGTCTCGCGGATCCGGGAGAGCAGGAAGACCTCGTAGTCCATGGAGAGCCCGAAGACGATGGCGAACATCATCATCGGCACGTAGGACTCGACGGGAACCTTCTCGGTGACGCCGAACAGCGCGCCGCCCCAGCCCCATTGGAAGACCGCGACGACCACGCCGTAGGAGGCGGCGATGGAGAACAGGTTGAGCACGGCGGCCTTGAGCGCGACCAGCAGGCTGCGGAAGACGGTGAGCAGCAGCAGGAACGCGGCGGCGACGACCACACCGATGATCAGGGGCAGTTGGGCGACGAGGGTGTCGGTGAAGGTCTGCGTGGCGGCGGTGGTGCCGGTGACGTAGCCGGTGGCACCGGTGCCGGACAGCGCCTGCGGCACCGTGTCGTTCTGCAGTGTGTGGATCAAGTCGGTGGTGGCCTGTTCCTGCGGGCCGGTGGTGGGGGTGACGGTGGTGATGAGCAGGTCGTGGTCGGGGCTGGGGGCCGGGGGTGTCACGGAGGCGACGCCGGGCACGGCGGCCAGCGTGTGCTGGAGCGTGGTGGCGAGGTCCTGGCGCTCGCTCTGGCCGGCGACCTGCCGACTGTCGAGGTGGGTGACCACGGTGAGGGGGCCGTTGGCGCCGGGGCCGAATCCCTCTGTGATCAGGTCGTAGGCACGGCGGTCGGTCTTGCCGGTGGACTGTGCTCCGGCGTCGACGTGGCCGAGCTGCATGGACGCGACCGGAATGGAGAGTGTGCCGAGCAGGAGCAGGCCGCTGACCAGGAAGAGCCAGGGGCGCCGGCTGACCTTGACGGCCCAGCGGTGCCACACGTCCGACTCGCCGGTGGGTTCGGCGACCGGCGTGCGCACGTGAAGGCGGTCGATGCGGCGGCCGAGCAGACCCAGCAGCGCGGGGGTCAGTGTCACGGACGCGGCAGCGGCGACGACGACACTGAGCCCGGCCGCGACGCCGAGGGTGCCGATGAAGCTCATGCCGGAGACGCAGAGCCCGCCCAGCGCCATGGCGACCGTGGCGGCGGCGACCAGCACGGCGCGGCCGCTGGTGGCAACGGTCCGCCCGACCGCCTCAGCGGGTTCCATCCCGCAGTGCAGCAGGGCTCGGTAGCGGGTGGCCAGGAAGAGCGCGTAGTCGATGCCGACACCGAGGCCCATCATCGCGGCCAGGGTCGGTGACGCCTGCGCGAAGCTGAAGTGTGAGGCGAGCAGGCCGAGGCCGCCCAGGCCGACGGCTAGGCCGAGCACGGCCGTCAGCAGCGGCAGTCCGGTGGCGGCGACGCTGCCGAAGCCGATCAGCAGCACGAGCACGGCGACAGCCAGACCGATGGCCTCCGAGGCGCGGTCGGCCGATTTGGGTGCGGCCAGCTGCCCTAGCGGGTCCCCGTATTCGACGGTGACGTGGTCGGTGCGCAGTGGCTCGACGGCGGTGTCGACCTGGGCGAGGTAGGAGCGGTCGAAGCTCGCCGGGTTGCTGCTGAAGCGGACGGTCATCTGGGCGATGTCGCCGTTCGCGGAGACCGCCCCAGGCGTGGTGAGCGGGTCGGCCACCGAGAGGACGTTCGGCAGCTGAGCCAGGTCATTGACGGCCGCGTCGATCGCGGTCCGGTGACTGGCAACCGAACCCTGGTCGGACGTGATCACGATCGGGGCGGCTGTGCCCCCGGAACTGGTTGTGTGGGCCTTGAGCAGGTCGGCACCGGTCTGGGCACTGGTGCCGGGCAGGGAGAAGCTGTCCGCGAAGGTGCCGCCCCACTTGTGGTTGGCCAGCCCGAGGCCGACAAGGAGCACCACCCACAGGGCGACAACCCGCCAGGCGTGCCGGGCACACCAGCGCCCGCTTTGGTGGAGCAGTCCAGGCCCCTGGGCCGATTCAGTGTTCATGGGGCCTCACTCTGCGCGGCGCGTGTAAGGGGGCCTTTGGCGCAATGTTCGGGGAATGTACGGGCGGCTGTGCGCCCGCCGGGACGAGGGCTCGCGAGTCCTCAAGCGCCGTCGGGTGACGGCGGGAGGGTGACGGTGAAGCAGGCGCCGCCTTCCGGGCCGTGCCCTTCGACACCGATGGCGCCACCGAGACGGCCGGTCAGGCGGTGGGCGATGGCCAGGCCCAAGCCGCTGCCGACCGGGCGGGTGCCCCGGTAGCGCTCGTGGAGGGCGCCGCTGTCGAAGGCAATGCGTACGTCGTCGTCGCTCAGACCAGGCCCACCGTCGCGGACCTGCAGTTCAGCCGCGCCGCCCGCAGCCGCGCGGACGGCGAGGACCAGGGGTGCGCCCTCGGGCGTGACCCGTAGGGCGTTCTGCACCAGGCCGTCGATCAGCTGGCGAACCCGGAAGGCGTCCGTGTCGACGACGGGCTGCCCGGACTGCTCGAGCCGTAGGTCGACGCCGTGGCGTGCGCAGGGGCCGGTCCAGAAGGCAGCGGCCCCGGCGACGAGTGCGCAGATGTCGGTCGGGGCCGTGTCGAGACGGAAGTCGTCCGCCTCCAGCCGGGCCAGGTCCAGCAGGTCCCCCAGGAAGCGGTCCAGGCGGCGTGTCTCGTCGGCCAGGATGCTGCCGACCTCGGGCAGTTGGTCCGGCTCGACCAGGCCGTCGGCAAGTGCCTCGGCGTATCCCTGCAGTGCGGTCAGCGGGGTGCGCAACTCGTGGGAGACGGAGAGCAGGAACTCCCGCTGCCGGTTCTCGCTGTGCGCCAGCGCGTCGTCCAGGACATTGAGGGCGCGCCCGATGTCCGCGGTCTCCCGTGGGCCGTCGACCGGGGCCGGTACGCCGCGTTCGCCATCGGCGAGCCGGTGCGCGATCTGCGCGGCCGCCGCGAGCGGGCGGGCGATGCGGCGGGCCAGGAGCGCTCCGGCCAGTGCCGCGCCGAGCATGCCCACGATCAGCGGCGCAATCACGTTGCGGCGGATCTGGTTCGTGTTCTGGGTGACGACCGTGTAGGGCTCGGTCAGCACGATCGCGCCGCCGCGCACGCCGGACTGCCCCACCAGCAGCACGTCCTGGCCGCCCAGGACGCTGTTGGTGGAGACCGGCTCTCCCGCCAGCAGGGCCGATTTCGAGGCCATGTCAACGGCTGGGGTAGCGGTTCCGCTCACCGTTCCGTCCGGGGCGATGACGGCGAGCTGCACACTGTTCGGCCCGGCCAGTACCTGGGCGCCGGTAAAAAGAGCTTCGGACAAGGCGGGCAGACGGCTCAGCACCGTTGCCTGGCACGTCAGTTGGTCGCGCTCGCGCTGCTCCGCGCCGTGTTCGGCGGTCTGCCAGGCGATCAGCCCGGTCAGCGCCACTGCGAGCGCTGCCACCACGGTGGTCAGGACCACGATGTTGCGTGCGAGCGACCCACGACGGGAGCGGGGGCGGTTCACCCGCTGGAGGCCGTCGCGCTGTAGCCGACGCCGCGGACCGTACGGATCGGGCTCGCCTCGCCGAGCTTGGCGCGCAGTTGTGAGACGAAGACGTCGACCATCCGAGTGTCGCGGTAGCCCGGGTACCCCCAGACCCGCGCAAGCAGCTGCTCACGGGTGAAGACCTGCCCCACGTGCTGGAGCAGATACGCGAGCAACTTGAACTCGGTGGCGGTGAGCTCGACCAGCTCGCCGTCGCAGCGCACGGTGCGGCTGATCGGGTCCACGCTGAGCCGGCCGACGCTCTCGGTCGGCCGACCCGGCGGCCCGGCCGCCCGGCGCAGCACGGTCTTGACCCGGGCGACCAGCTCCCGCGGCGAGAACGGCTTGGTCAGGTAGTCGTCCGCGCCCAACTCGAGCCCGAGGATCCGGTCGGCCTCCTCACCGCGCGCGGTGACCAGCAGCACCGGCGTCCAGTCGCCGACGTCACGCAGGGCACGGCAGAGGGCGATGCCGTCCATGTCCGGCAGACCGATGTCCAGCACGATCGCCACCGGGTGCATCCGCCTCGCGGCCGCGAGCCCGGCAATCCCGTCGGTCTCGACGTGGACACCGAAGCCCTCGCGGGCCAAGTAGAGCCTTTCCACATCGGCGATGTGGCGTTCGTCCTCGACGATCAGCACGAGGCCCCTGGACTCCGTCATCACTGCCTCTCACGTGCGGCAACCTCGTCGATGCTAACCACATCAAGCCGCCCTCCCGGCGGGCGCGCCACCGCCCGTACATTCCCCGAACAATGCGCCGGCTGCGCCCTTGCACCCGCAGCGCACAGTGGCGGATGGCGGCCGACGAGGAGCTCGGGGCGTTCTACGGCGCCTGTTTCCGGGCCGATCGTCACCGCCGCCTCTGCACCGGCTTCGGCGAGTTCCCGGGTGAGCGGCTCGGGTCGTCAGTCGATAGAAATGAGAAACCTTCACTGATGCCCTTCGCGTACCGGCGACGGCGGGAATCGTGGCCAGGGCAGTGGCGGGCGCGACGCCCCGGGCTCGTGCGGACGCGATGGGGCCGCGAGATGGTGCTGCAGGTCGATGTGGCGGAATTGGTGGACTGTTCCCACCTGGCGCAATACGCCGCGTCGTTCATGGGCGTCGGTGAGGAAGGCGGTCAGGTCCCGGGGGAGGTGTCGGCGCGCCGCAAGGTGGTAGCGGGTAAGGGTGTAGTACCACCAGGCGTTGTGGCCGAGCGCCGCCGCGAGGCCGACGGTGAGTCCGTAGGCGAGACCGCGGTCGATGATGTGGGGCGGACTCATCGCCATCGCCTGTCCGCCCGTGGTCCCCCGGCCCAGACCGTAGGGGAACCCGCCCTGTACGGCGTATTCGACGCCGTAGCACAGAAGGAACGCGGCGCCGACCGCGAGGCCGACGACAGTCCACAGCCTGCGGAAGATCCTTCGGTCCTGCTTCAGGAGGGCGGCCGGTCCGACCGAGGTGGCGAGATCAGCCGGTTTGCCGGCGAGGCCGTGGGCGATTCCGACAGCAAGCCCGAACGCGCATGAGAAAGCGAGCATGGTGGTGAAGGAGTAGGAGGGAGTGCCGGTGAGGACCGACTGGATCCTGAGTACCCCCCAGTGGGTCACGCCGATGGTGGAGCCGCTGGCGAGGCCCACCGAAAAGCCCCGCCAGTTCCAGGCCCACAGCGTGCGCACGGTCGGGATGGCGTTCGGGCGGCGTGCGGACAGGCTGCTTGCCCGAGCGCCGACGGCTCCGCCGGCCAGTGCGTAGACCGTACCGTTGACGAGCGCGCCGACGGCCGCGGCCGTCGGGCCGTAGTTGTGGCGGAACGCGAACCAGAGGACGGCCCCGGCGGTGAAGCCGAGGGCGCACAAGCGCCAGTCCCAGATCCGGCAGTGTGGTTGCCCCGAGGGCGTCCCGGACTGCCGAACCGCGAGTCTGCTCGACAGGGCACCGACGATTCCGCCCGCGAAGCCGTAGGCGAGTCCATAGGCCAACGTGGTCGGTAGCGATCCTGGCTGCCCAGTGCTCAGCACCTGGGGCACGCCCTCGGCGATGCCCCCGGTCACCCCTGCGACGAGGCCGCAGCCGATGCCGCCTGCGATCCCTCCGGCCAGGCCCGCGACGACGGCTGCGGGCGGGCCCGTCTGCCACCCGGAGTCGAGGCCGGCGAGTAGCGCCGTGAACCTGCCCACCACGCCGGCGGCGGTCCAGGCCACCACACCGAGGACAACTCCTGTCACCACCTGGGCGATACGGGGCGGCAGCGCACGGCGCACCTGCCACCAGGCCAGGTCGGCAGTACCGCCCAGGGTGTGTTGCAGGTGTCGCGCCAGAAACCGCAGGGCCTGCTCGGCCTGCTGGGGAGACCAACGACACGGATACCGCGGATGTGGCCGGTAGGCGGCCGGCACGTACGCGTCGAAGAGATGGGTCCGGACAGCTGCGGTGTCGGGGAAGCGGGTCGGATCGCACAAGTCCCCAGGCGTGGGGAGGACAGCGGCTTGTTCCCCCGGCCGGGGGTTGTACACCGTCCTGGCCAGAAAGAGCATCAGTGGTGTGGTCAGTGCACGTGCCACGGGGGCATCGGTGCCGAGCAGGCGAATCACCGGATCCCAGCGGGCAGCCGCCGCTGTGTGCCGGCCCCCGGCATCCCGTTTCAGATAGTCGGCGACGTCCGGCGCGTCCACGGCGCGCAGCTCCACGGCGGCGGCACCGCAAAGCCTGACCGGTACCCCGCGGGCCGGGGCCTGCGTGTCCCCGTACTCCGTCACGCGGCTGGACAGCACCAGCGGCTGGCCGAGCGGCAGGGCGGCGTTGATCGCATCCAGCGCCATGGCGCGGAACGGTTCGGGAATCTCGTCGAACCCGTCCAGGACCGGCAGGATCAGTTGGCGCTCCAGTAGTGCTCGGGCATGGCTGACCTGCCCGGGGTGTTCTGCATGCCCCACCTCTGGGGTGCCAAGACCGCTGTAGTCACGCGCGAGCCGTTGCGCCATCCAGAATTCCAGAGTCTGCTCCGCAGGATTCCACGAGGCCAGCGGGAACAGCACCGGAACCGGGCTTCCCTCGGTGCGCTCGGCGGCCAAGGCCAACAACAAGCGGATCAGCAGCATCGTCTTCCCGCTTCCCGGGTCACCGAGGACCACAAGGCGGCGTGTCGGCACCCGTTCCAGGAACACCTCGGTGATCTCCCCGCCTGTCCCGGCCAGTTCAGCAGGCCCAGTGGCCCAGCCGGAAGGAGGAGCCGACCGGCCGGACGGCCAGTCCTCGGCCATCTCCCGCAGGAGAGACCACGACTCGCCGAATCGCGGATCGGCTGCCTGCCAGGAGACCGGGAGCGGGTAGGGGTCGTTCAACCGCCGCACCCGGGCCTCCGACTCCCACTGGCCCCGCACGGCCACTGCCAGCCGATCGGCGATCTGGGCCACGCCGTACCCGTCGGCTGCCTCCCGCCGATCGGCCCGGAAGGTTGCCCAAGACAGGTACAGGCCGCCTACGGACGGAAGCAGAGCCGCTACCGTCTCTGCCACCCGCAGGTCGAAACGGACGGCAATGCACACGGCCCCGGCCATGCCGCCAACTGCCAACACGAGATAGAGCACGCCAACCCGCCGTGTCCGCCTGCCAGTCCCCATGGCCGGATTTTCCAGCGCCAGGAACAGGAGGCTTGCGGGAACAGCGGCCCCGCCCCACGAACGAGTGACAGGTTGCCGGCCTCGCCCGGGGATTTCGCCGTGGTCGGGGCACATCCCGGGAGCACACCTTCCTGCCGACCTCCCTCAGCACCGCAAGCCGGCCCCTAAGCCGCAGCTGAGTTCACCCGGAGTCAAGGACGTCGTCGGGAGCCGCCCGGGTGCGTGACACGGGCGGGGTGTGCTGGTCGGGGTAGCCGAACCGTATCTCCGGGCCGTAGCGTCTGCCCGTCTCAGGCGAAGCAGATCAGGGGGGCAGTGGGAGTGCGGACGAGGTGCTGGAAGTTGGCGAATGCGGTGGTGGCTGCCGGAGTGTTCGTCGTCTCCGGGTGTTCGGCACAGGATTCGGTCGATGACAGAACGGGGACGGATGCGGCGTCGGCGTTCGTGGCGCCGTCGCCCTCGGGGCCTCGGCCGCTGACGACCGCACAGTTGAAGTCACTCCTGCTACGGGAGAAGGACGTGCCGCAGGCTGACAGCGCGCCCGTGCAAGGCCCCGTTCCCAAGTACGATCCGCGGGTTGTGGTAGCCGGCCCGGACTGCCAGGAGGTGTTCGACGCGCTCGTCGCACACGACGCGTCCACTTCCGTGATCCAGGCGCCAAGCTCCTCACTCAACCCGGCCGCGGTCTCTACCAGAAACGGGCTTAGCGCCGCTTTGCGTGGGCTGGAATCGGCACAGCCGACGGCCGCCACTCTCGCCTGATCAATCCGAACACCCACGAGTCGGACACTTCGCCGTTCACGACGCAGTCTTCCCGCAATGTCCCTTCATGCATGAATCCGATCTTCTCCAGGACCCGGGCAGATGCCACGTTGCGCGTGTCGGTCTCGGCCTGGATTCGATTCAGGTCCAGTGTGTCGAATGCCCACTGCAGCAGGGCGTGTGCCGCCTCCGTCGCGTAGCCGTGGCCCCACATCGCCTCGGCGAGGCAGTAGCCCAACGACGCGCTGCGGTAGTCCGGGTTCCATTCGGCCAGAACGCACCAGCCGACGAAGGCCCCGTCAGAAGCACGGTCGATGGCCACCCGCGCCCCGGTGCCTTCGTCCGCCATCGTCCGGCACATCGCGATGAAACGCTCGGCGCGGGCCCGGTCGGTCCACGGCGGGGAGTCCCAGTAGCGCATCACGTAGGTGCTGCTGTGCAGCGCGAACAGGGGGTCCGCGTCGGCGTCGGTGAAGGGTCGCAGTCGCAGGCGAGCGGTGTGCAGTATGGGGGTGGCCAAAGTCATGCGTACCATCTTGTGTCCTCATGGGGCGGACAGAACACCGAATATCCGATCACGGTCCGGCCCTCACAACCAAGGCACCGCCTACCAGCAGATCGTGCATGCCTTCAACCAGCACCCCCGACCAGACATTCAAGGTCTGCGAACGGCACGACTACTTGTCCTGCCCACCGACGGCCCAGACATGAACGTCACCCGCAGCCGCCTCGAACGCCAAGGCTTCCTCACCCAACCGCGCAAGACCACTACTAGAAACGGACTTAACGACCTCTGAGGCGAGCGGCGACAATCGCGGCAAACCGAACGCGCTGCCGGTGTGCACCTGCCACACTGATTGCAGCCCCCGCCGCCTCCCCCGTCGGCGGGGGCTCTTGTATGCCCGGCGATACGGCTGCCAGGGCGGCGTGCCCGGAACGCGTAACAACCCCGCCCAATGGGCGGAGTCGTTCGTGATGCTGAACCTGGCTCAGTGCGCGTCGCGGTCGACGCGGCGGCGCTGGGGGCGGGGCGGCTCGCTGCGGTTCACGTAGCTGCGCCCGCCTGGGCTCTGCCACTTCAGGCCGGCTGCCGCCGCAGCGCGTCCGTCGCCGAGCCGGTGCGCTGCATCCGGTGCCAGCGCAGCCTGCTGCCCAGCAGCGCCGTGACAACCGACTGCACCACCACGAGGTACATGAGCTGCCGGTAGACGAAGATCTGCAGTGGCAGGGTCCACAGCGGTTCGAACTTCTCCTTGTCGAGGCGGAGTGCGTACAGGGCGCCGAGCACCTGCACGGCCGTGAAGCCGAGCCATACGGCCCCGGCCTTGGCGGCGCTCTGGAACAGCAGCCCGTACACAGCGAACACGTCGACGAGCGGAGCGAGCAACGGCAACAGCGTCTGGAATATGGCGAGATAGGTCAGTCCGCGGCGGCCGAGCTTGCCCGCCTGCCCCGCCTCGAACAGCGACCTGCGGTGCTTCCACATCGCCTGGAGAGTGCCGTAGCACCAGCGGTAGCGCTGCCTCCAGAGCTGCCGGACGGTGGACGGCGCCTCCGTCCACGCGATCGCCGACTCCTCGTACACGACCCGCCAGCCCGCGCGGCACAGCGCCATCGTCAGATCGGTGTCCTCGGCAAGGGTGTCCTCGCTGACCCCGTCGACGTCCATCAGCGCCCGGCGGCGGAAGGCTCCGATGGCTCCCGGCACGGTCGGCATGCATTCGAGTACGTCGAACATACGGCGGTCGAGGTTGAAGCCGATGACGTACTCGAGGTGCTGCCAACGGCCCAGTATGCCCTGCCGGTTGCCGACCTTCGTGTTGCCGCTGACCGCGCCGACGCGCGGGTCGGCGAGCGGCTGTATCAGGTTGCGGATCGCCTCTGGCTCGAAGACCGTGTCGCCGTCGATCATCACCAGGATGTCGAAATGCGCCCAGGACAGACCGGTGTTGAGGGCTGCCGCCTTGCCCGCGTTGGGCTGGCGCACCACCATCACCCGCGGATCTTCCTCCCGGACCGACTCGGCGATCTCGAAGGTGCGGTCGCTCGATCCGTCGTCGACCACGATGATCTGGATGTACGGGTGCGTGGACGCGAGCAGCGAGCGCAGGGTCGCCTCGATGCCGGCCTCCTCGTTGTACGCCGGCACGATCACGGTGACCGGTTCGTCGACCCGCGGCAGCCGGTTGCCGCGACGCCGTTTCCCGCGGCTGCGGCGCACATGCAGACGGGCGACCGTGAACAGCAGCACGAGGCGCCCCAGGGAGATCACTGCCGCGGCCACCAGCAGCCACGTCGTGGCGTCTGCGAAGCCCCGGGACAGGGTCTGGGCCCACACAACGGCGGTGCCCTTCGCCTCGGTGGCCTCCGAGACGGGGTAGCTGACGCCGGGCATCCGGAGCGCCGCCCCGACGGTGGTGAACCGCACGCCGTGCGGCGGGGACGCCAGGATTCTCTCGGTGGCGTCGACGGCTTCCCGCGAGCCGGTGAACTGGCGGATCACACCCTGCTTCGGGCTCCGGTCGAGGGCATCTGCGGCAACCAGGATGTAGCCGTCGTCGATCGCGCGCCGCCCGGCTGTCCATTGGTCGGCGCACAGTGACGCGGTGTCCCCGGTGTGCGGCAGCCGCACCAGGCGGGTGCCGAGGCCGGCGGCGCCGGCGAGGGTGTTCTGAGTGACGGCGAGCTCGAACCGCGCGCGGGTCGCCGAGACCTGGGCGAGGTCGGCGTCGGTGTAGGTGTGCGACCCGATCTGGTGGCCCTCGTCGCGGATCCTGCGCACGAGGTCCGGGTGGGTGGCCACCTGGGTTCCGGAGACGAAGAACGTGGCCTTGACATGATGCTTGTCCAGGATGTCGAGCAGGCGCGGGGTCCAGGCGGGATCAGGACCGCCGTCGTAGGTCAGGGCTGCCCTCCCGGCGGGCAGGTGTGCGCTCTGCAGCTTTCCGCCGGCCTCGCTCAGCACGGGGCCGCCCGTGCGTACCTCCGAGGGGGCGGCGGCGGTGCAGTGATGTGCGGGGGCGGCGGTGGGCGCTATCTCGTGCCGCCCGTAACCGCTGAACAGCAGCGCAGTGGCGGCGACCGCGAGCGTGAGCAGAAGCAGCAACCAGTGGGCGCGTGGGTCGCGCCGCAGGGCATGCCGGTTGGTTCTGGCAGGCCGTGCCGTCTGCTGCGAGCGGGTCACCTCAGACGACCGGGCCGAGCGCTTGGTGCGTGGGGAATGGCTGCTGCCGCTGGAACGGTACGTTCCCGTGTTGCGTTGAGGGTGGCTCACCTGGGTCCCCTGGTCGATCCCTGGCCGCGGCCTGGGTTGTCGCCGGAATTCCCCTTGCCCGGCGCGCTCGTGGTGGAGGCGGCGGTGGTCGTGGGCGCCTCGGTGGCGGGTTCCTCGGTCTCGCCACCGGTCTTGGCGGCGCTCGCCGAAGGGCTCGGGACCGCTGACTCCCCGGGCGTGACGGACGGATCGGCGGTGGGTCCGTCGTTCGAGCCGGGCTGGTCCGTGGTTTTCGTCGGGCCGTCCTGCTCCTGATTGTGCTTCTGGTTCTGCTCCTGGCTCCAGGGCAGCGAGCCGCCCGAGGGCACCGAACTGAAGAATCCGGCGATGACGACGGCCAAGAAGACAAAGCAGACCGCCGCGACAGCGAAGGCCGCGCGGCGGATCAGCTGACTGCGGCGGCCCGATGCATCGACGAAGACCGAGCCGTCGTCGTGCCCGGCGTCGTCCTGGTCGTCGTTGGAGCCGTAGGTGCGTCCTTCGTCGCGGTATATGTGCTCGTGCTCGGTGCCGTAGGCCCCATAGTCGGTCTCGTGGGTGCCGTGGGCCCCCGCGTGGGTGCCGAAGCCGCCCTCGTACGCATCGTGACGGTCAACGTACCCGCCCTGCGGGTGGCGGTAGGCATCGCCGGGCGCAACCCCGTGACCGGTCGCCGCCGGCTCCTGCCACCCGTGCGCCGTCGCCGGATCCCCGTATCCGTCATAGGCCTGGGGCCTGTCGCCGTACGGGTGGTAGACGACCGGCAGGCCCTGAGTGCCGCCGCCGTCCTGGTATGGGACGTTCCCGGCGTACACGTCAGGCGCGCCGTCCGCGAAGCTCACCTGGTTCGCGTCGTACGCGCCATTGGCGCCACTTGCGCCGTACGCACCGTTGTCGTGCTGGGGGTGCCAAGACATGGGCGCAGAGTGTAGAGGCTCGGGAGACGTGCGGTGCAGCGGCGGACGATACCGGCTCAAAGCCCCCCGCGCTCTCCACGGCAAGGTAAATGGAACGTAACACTCCGCATATGGACCGGCCTCAGCGCACGCCCTGCGGCCGGACCTGGCTGCTGATCCTGCGCTCCCGTCGCATGCGCGCTCTTCGGCAAGGCGTGCTCCCGGTGCGGCCGTCCGGCCGCATGAACGACGACAGCTGGTTCTCACACTTCAGGCCCTGCGCCACCTTCTTGGCGAACGTTGCACGAGTACCTGGCAGACAACGAAGAGCACTGGCTCGGCTCCCTCGACCCTCTCGGCGCGAACGGCTACCTCGGCGTCAACAGCGCAGCCGTTGGCCCTCCGCTGGCACTCCGCTGTTCTAGGATCCGCAACTCCGTTGTCAGTGAAGCCGCTTCATTGACAACGGATTGGCACATCCGCAATGCCGTTGGCATTCACTACGCGTAGTAGCGGCCTCTCGCTGGGCTCTTTCCGTCTCCTGTGAGGATGTGCTGCCCGTCCTCCGTGCCGTTCCCGGCATGGGCCACTTCAGGTGCGTGGCGGTTCCAAGGTCGCGGGGGTGGGGCCGTCGGGGCGGACGGTGATGCCGTACGCCGCCTTCGTGGGGGTGGAGGAGAAGGCCAGGGTGTGGACTGGCAGCAGGTGTTCGAGCAGGACCGTCGATTCGCGGAGCGCGAATTGCAGACCGAGGCAGGCGCGGGGACCGATGCCGAAGGGGAAGTAGGCGCCCGGGTGGGCAGGCCGGCCGGCCGGGGTGATGAAGCGCCGAGGGTCGAAGTGCTCCGGGTCCGGCCACAGGTCAGGATCGCGGTGCGTGAGGTACGGGCAGATCAGGATGTCGGTGCCCGCCTCGACGGTGTAGCCGGCGAGGGTGTCGTCCTCGGTGGCGTGGCGGGGCAGGATCCAGGCGGACGGGTAGAGCCGGAGCGTCTCGTGGACCAGAGCCTGGATGGCCTGGCGGCGTTGCGCCGAACCTTCGTCGCCTGCGGCGAGAGCTTGTTCGCGGGCGGCGGGGTACCGGTCGAGGAGCAGGTAGAGCCAGGTCAGGGTGGTGGCGGTGGTCTCGTGCCCAGCCACGAGCAACGTGACCAGCTCGTCGCGGATCAGCCGGTCGGTGTACTCGGGGCGCTCGTTGGCGGCGTCGATAAGGACGTGTAGCAGGCCCGGGCCGTCGGGGCCGACGGCCCCGCCGCGGGCGGCCTCGATGGCATGCCGGGCGACCGCATCGATCCGGGCGAGATCGGCGGCAACGGCGTCCTGGGCGTCGGTGACATCAGCGGGCAGCGTCGGAAGGGCGGCCGCCACGGCTGCCACGGCGGCCAGTTCGCGCTCGGTCCCGTCATCGAGGGGGTGCCCGGTAAGAGAGCGCCAGATGGCGTCCAGGGCGAAGCGGCGCATCTCCCGCCCGACATCGAGGGTTTGCCCGGTACGGGCGTACCCGCCCCAGCGCCCGGCGGCGGTCCGGGCAGCCTCAGTGATCCGCTGTTCGTAGCGGCGCATCCCGGTACCGGTGAACTGGGACTGCAACAAGCGGCGTTGGCGCTTCCACGCCGCGCCGGTGGCGGCGAGGACTCCGTCGCCGATCAGCAGACGGGCGCGGTGGGAGCGCTTGACGTACCGCTCGGGGTGCCGGGCGAGCACGTGCTGGACCGCCTGCGGGTCGGTGACGAGAACGGTGGGGGCCGGCCCGAGGCGGAACGCGGCGATGCTGCCGAACCGCTCTCGCACCTGGGACAGCAGCTCGACCAGTTCACCTCCCCCCGAACGCCACCGCTGCACGAGTCCAAGCTCGGCTTCCGGGACCGGCCGCCCCGTTCCGGGAACGTGCGCAAGGGAGTCGAGACTGGCTTCGGGGTCCATGATTCTTCTCCTGGTCAACCGCTGTGCGTGGCCGTAACGGAGCATTGGCACCACGGACTGTACGGGAGCAGGCACATCCGGTGACAGTCCGCCTCGACATAGCCACTTTCCAGGCATGACCGGGATCCTGTCGCCTTTCCGCCAGGCAGCCGGCCCGGGGCGCAGCCGACCGGCCGCGTCCCCCGCGGCCACCCGCGCACCCCGGCCCGACCATCTTGGCGGGGACAGGGGGGAGGGCGTACTCATCCTGAACTGGAGCGAACCATGCTTGCGCTCAAGGGCTTCCGGGCAGTAGCGACCAGGTACGAGAAGCGGGCATACCTCTTTCACGGCACCGTCACCGCTGCCGCGATCCGACTGTGGCTCCGCTCATGATCCGCGAGTGGGAACGGCTGTCACAGCTGGCCTCTACGCTGCGAGCGATCTACGACCCGCTGGCCGGAGGCATGATGACCCGCACCCCCAGACCGACAATCGAAGCGCTGCTCGCCGTGCTTCCCGAACTCGCTCCCCACGCGCGCGACGCAGTCATACTCCATCCCGAGCGGGCAAAGCCGGACTGCCGGAACAGTTCGATCGGCGGACCACTGCTGTGGCCGAGTGACGAACCATGGCCCGAGTGCTCGTTGCCCGACCAGAACAGCCCTGTCGGCGTGCCTGCCGCGGCCATGGTGCCGGTCGCACAGATCTTCCGGCGCGACGCGCCAGGACCCTGGTGGCCCGTCGGCATCGACCTCTTGCAGATCCTTTGGTGTCCCAATGAACACTGGGATCCTCCGGCCCAGCAGGCCGACATCAGCCCTGTGTTTGAGGTGCGATGGCGTCGGGCCGCTGACGTGATCAGTCGATTGACGACTCCGCCGTCACCCTCGCGGTATAACGAGGACGGTTACCTGCCGCAGGCGTGCGCCATCACCGCTGAGCGCGTGACCGACTTCCCTTTCCGTGACGAGCTGCCTGCAGAAATCCGTCCGCGGCTGGAGGAACTGGTCCGCGAGACCGGCGACGGCGGTGACGCCATCACCCGCCTCGCCGGCTGGAAACTCGGCGGCTGGCCAACCTGGCACCTGACGCACCCCACAGTCTTTCCCTGCGGTGACTGTGGCACGGCCATGACGCTCCTGTTCACCGTGGCCAGCGACGACGAGACAGGGGTTGTCGTCGGCCGGTGGGGAGACTTGCGCATCTTCACCTGCCCCGCCGATCACCGTCACGCCTTCCAGGTAGACCTGCACTGACCTGCGGCTCATCTCCCGCACCACGACCCATCAGACAGGCGCTAATCCGTGCCTGTTTGCGATCCCGGGGCGGGCTCGGAAGCTTCCCAGAGCACCGGGGCGGGAGAACCGGGGGCCGGGGATCATGATGGTGCCGAGCCAGCCTGTACGGCCGCTCAAGCACCAGTGCAGCACCACGAGAACATCGACTCACGGACAGCCGGCAGACTTCACCTCACCGCGTGAAGATCACCAACAGCATCCAGAAATTGAGCCAGAGCCGAAAAGCGTGACCGCCACGGCTTCTCACTGCAAGCGACGTCACACCGACCTCGACTGAACCCTTCACCCAGATGATCCGTCAGATCGCCAAGTGCAACTGGAGTACTGGGGCACCAGCACCCGAACGGGCGACCCGGTCCCGCCTGTCGCCGCACCTCAGGTTTCGCTCAACCGTGCGAACGGAGGTAGGAGTTGGCGCTAGGGTCTCTCCTCGGCGGCTGTAGAGGCCGTTGTCGACCAAAGAAAACCGAGGGGAACGCGTGCGCCGAATTTCGCGAATCATGTCGGCAGGCTGTGTCGCAGCGGCACTGGCCGTCATCAGCTCCACACCTGCGTCCGCCGCTGTGCCCATGAGTTGCCCGATGACCAAGGGCTACGATTTTTCCGGCAGTCACAATTACTACCGGGACCTGGAACCCCGTTCCGGCGGCGACAGCGGTACGACAATCAGCATCACCTTCCACAAGGGAAAGACGACGACGTCCACCGTGGGCGGATCGATCTCGGGCGAAGCGAAGGTGGTCTTCGTCAAGGCGTCGGCGTCGTTCGACTACCACTTCGCATGGCAGTGGACGAACAGCTCGACCTACACGTGGTCGTGGAAGGTGCCGAACAACATGAGGCACGGTTACCTGCACGCGGGTGTGAAGGTCAAGTACACGAAGTGGAACTACAACCAGACGCAGCCCAACTGCACCACCAAGGTGCTGCGCAGTGGATCAGCGCGGCTGGTCTACAAGGGTCGCGAAACCTGGCACGGAAAGAGCTGATGCGCAGAAGACATCTGGCCGTACTGCCAGTCATCGTCATCCTGGCCGCCGGGTGTGGGGGAGGGGGAAATCGAGCTCCTGTGGGCAGCCCGTCGAAATCAGTGCTGGTGTCTGATCCGGACCGTCCTGACAGCGGAAAGGAGACGCCGGGCCATCTCGGACCCGGGACGGTCAAACTTCCTGTTTCTGCTGACCGGATCGCCGAACTAGGCGTCCGCTACGACTGTCTCGGACCTGGCGGTCTCACTGTCACTAGCGGAACCGGCCTCAGCGCCGAGGTCGGTGGCTGCGACGACAGCGCCACGTTCGGCGCCCGCATCAAGGCGAAGGATTTGCACGGCAGAAAATTCGCGGACACGGTCACCGTCACGGTCGGCAAGCGTACGAGGTGGCGTATGTCCGTGGACATCACCACCAAGGACGGTGTGAAGCAGACCGTCCACGGCTGATCGCGTGACGAGACCCCCGCTGATGCTGATCTCTGACTACGGGCTGACGCGGGGGCGACAAGTTCCAGGCCGGTTCCGGCCAGGAAACCGATGAGGAGTTCGGGGTGGCGCTGGGCGTAGCGCAGGGTGCTCTTCGTGGCCCAGTACTCCAGTCGTACTTCGTGATCTGACGGATCAACGGGGTGGTGGGTTCAGTCGAGGTCGGTGAGGCGTCGCTTGCAGTGAGAAGCCGCATCTCAACCGATCTTGAAACCTGCAGGTCGAACGGAGTTCCTGGTCGGGTGATCTTCCGGCCGTACGCGCATGAAGGCAGGGCCTCCTGGTAGCTCGGGGGTGCGACCCCATTCCGAGCGTTCCGGGAGGCCCTGTTGCAGGGCGGTTGCAAGTTCCGGGGTCGTGCGGCTGGTCGGGTTGTGACCGGTTGGGGCGCATAACGGGTCTTCGAACTTGAGCGGTGCGCGTCGGATACGTGCTGACTGTTCGTCACAGGCTGTGATGAGCGGGGCTGTTGTCGACCCTGGATGCAGGGCGCCCGTGGTCCTGGTTGATCATTTCTATTCTCTACGCAGAATGATCACTGGGGAGCCACGGGCTTGGTCAACGATACGACGTTGCTGCTGGACCTCGACGGGGTGTCCGTCATGCGGGTCGAGCGGTGCGAGGACGGTGGCCGCCGGGTCCACCTGGCCACGGCGGATGTCTCGGCCCGGGCCTGCCCGGCCTGCGGGGTCCTCGCATCCCGGGTGAAGGGATCCGCCACCACCCGGCCCCGTGATCTCCCTTACGGGGAGCGCGGGTTGGAGTTCTTCTGGCACAAGCGGCGCTGGTTCTGCCGCGAGCCGGCTTGTCCTCGCGCGTCGTTCACCGAGCAGATCCCGCAGATCCCGGCCGGCGCCCGGCTGACGGAGAGGCTACGGAGTACGGCCGGGCGTCGGATACGGGATGCTGGCTCCACGGTCATTCCGGCCACCCGCGATCTGCATCTGTCCTGGCCGACCGTGATGGATGCCTTCCGGACAGTGGCCCACGAGGTCGTCCAAGCGCCGCTGCCCGAGGTCGGGGTGTTGGGCATCGACGAGACCCGGCGGGGCAAGACGAAGTGGGAACAGGACCCCGACACCGGCAAGTGGCGGCTGACGCGGGATCGCTGGCACACCGGGTTCGTCGACGCCCTCGGAAACGGTGGGCTGCTCGGCCAGGTCGAGGGCCGCACCGTCGCCGACGTCCTGGCCTGGCTCGCCACCACGCCGCTGGAGTGGAAGAAGCGCATCCGATATGTCGCCATCGACATGTCGGCCACCTACCGGGCCGCCGTACACACCGGTCTTCCGGACGCCATCGTGGTCGTCGACCACTTCCACGTCGTCCAGCTCACCAACAAGATGCTCTCCCTGGTGCGGCGCCGGACCACCGCCCAGGTGCGCGGGCGGCGCGGACGGGCCAGCGATCCGGAATGGAAGGCCCGACGCCGCCTGCTGCGCAACCGGGAAGACCTCACCGACGAGCAGTTCGCACGGATGTGGAATCCCCTGCTCGACGAGGGGCAGATCGGACAGACGCTGCTGACCGCATGGATCGCCAAGGAGTCCCTGCGCAACCTCCTGGCCCTGGCCCGCACCGGCGCAAGCCGTCACCAAGTCGGCCTGGACCGTTGGAAGTTCCTGACCTGGTGCGCGGACTCCGACATCCCCGAAGTCCGCACCCTGGCGACCACCGTCGACCGCTGGTGGCCCGAGATCGCGTCGTTCATCGACACCGGCCACAGCAACGCCAAAAGCGAGGGCATCAACCGCGTGATCAAGCTCGTCGCCCGCAACGCTTTCGGATTCCGCAACGCCACGAACCAGCGACTACGCACACGCTGCGTCACCACCCGCCGAGCCCGCGGACACATCCGGCGAACCCGCTTCATGCAATGCCCTGGTCACTGCGGCCCCTGCTGCAACCGCCGCAACTCCTCCTCTACCTCCGCATCCGCGTTCTGACCCCGCAAATTCAGCATCTGCATGTCCTCATTTCGCATGGCCTCTTTGAATTGAGCTACCCTCTTGGCCTCGATGTCTCGTACGTGCGCGGCCCCGTCCTTTCGTACCGACGTGTCGAGAATTCGGAGTTGGTCAGCAATGCGGGCCAGCGCACCTCGGGTTTCCGCTATTCGAAGTCGTCTTTCCAGGGATTCCGTGAATCGTTCAAGGTCAGCTCGGGATTCACGCATGAAAGCTTCAACTTCTCTGCAGGTGCGAACGATTTCATCGGATTCCAGCAACGCGGTCTGCCACGCGTCTATGTCCTTGCGTAGACGGCGCGCCTTCAGCAAAGCTACTCGAGCCTCGGGCGGCAGATCGGCCGGGCTCTTGGCCTTTCGGGCCACGGGGGACACCAACTGCCGCAGCTCCCGCTCGGACTTGGAGGCATCCGATATCTGTAGGCTGAGGAGTTCGTTGTCGCACGTTTCCCGGATGAGTTGCGCACGCAACTCGTCTTCCAATGCTTTCCACCGTGCGATCGCGGCATTGGGTTGCGGTCCGTACTGCTGGGGCCGGGCTGTACCTTCCTCCAATGTCTGGAGGAAGGTGACGGCGCGCTCTGCGATGCCCAATACCTCCCCGACCCGCGCCGGAAGGTTGCTCTGATCTCCTGTCATTTCTCTCTCGCTTCCTAGCTAGTCCCCGGCTCCGTGGTTCACGACTGATTACGCTGAGAGAGCTTCTGGATCGCGTTGGCCAGCCCGCGCAGGTTCTGCTCCGCTGAGAGGGCCTGGGCGCCGCTTCCCCGTCCGCCTCTCGCTATGGCTTCAGTCAGCTCACGGTGCACCGCAGCCGCCGCCACGCTGATCTTGTCTAGCTGTTGAGCGTCGTCCTTTAGTGACCGGCGCGGCTCATTGCCCAGTCTCTTCCATTCGTGCCCGAGACGAGTGAGCGAGATCAGCTTGACCATCACAGCGTTGAGCGCGGTCAACGCGCTCTCGACATGGGCTCGCAATCTGTCGGTGAACTCCTTCTCCACTCCCGCCGCATCCGCAACACCGGCGCTATGCGTCAGCACTGCCAGCCATTCAGCCGCACGGAGTAGCGGTTTCCGTGTTGGCCACGCGGGTAATTGTTCGATTAATCCCTGGACCTTCTGAGGGTCACCTTCCCGTGTCGTACGGGCGAGTTCGATTCCCACCCAGGCGGGATCATTGATGCGGGCAAGTCGGGCGGCCTCCGCTTGGGCTTGGGCCTCCGCTTGGGCTTGGGCCAGGGCTTCGGCCTCCTTGCGTTTCTTTTCGTCGTACCACGCCCAGATGAGGAACAGGACGACGCCCAGCACGATCAATTCCACGGACACCTCAAGGAAACCGGAGTTCGCACGATACGCACAGTCATAGTGGCAGGGGAGTTGCCATGAGCGCCATGCGTGTTCGCCCCTGGTGTGTCACGGATGCGCCAGTGCGCCCTCCCAAGTGCCAGTCTCTGGTGGGACGCTGATGCTGTGGATATGAGTCGGCACTGCTCGATGGACAACGGTGCGTGGACGGATTTGATCACCAACGCCACGATGCTTACAGCGGAGGAACGGGACGACCCTCGGCCGTGGTTGGGAGAACCCGGCGGGTCGCACGATGTGGCCGCGTACGTTCACGAGTCCACCCATCACTGGTGCTTCAACTCACGTGTGGGCAATGCACTGTTCACTGTGGCTGCCCGAGCTGACAGCAATGCCCAGGTGTATCTGCTGCGCCGTGCCGCCTCCACTTGGCGGGACTACTCTCCAGAACTCGACGCGGTGGGCGAGGCGTTGAGTGACCTGGTCGAAGAGCGGGGCGGGCTGGGGCGAAACGGCGGCTGGCTGACGGCCGAGGACCGGGTAGATGCCCCTTGGTTGATACTCGACGATGTCCTACGTTTCCAGGTCACCATCCGTTTGTTGCGGCCACTCGCCGAAGGGTTGGCTCTCTTCGCAGAACACGACGCGGTACCCCGGGTGAACAGCCGTGCGGGAAGCCACCTTGCCAAGGATCTCGCCTTTTACTTCAAAGGCGCATCCAACCTGGGCAAGAACGATCTGATCATCGAGCCGTTCAGCACCCTGGCTGCGGCAGGCGGCGTTCTGCGTGACGCCCGGCTCAGCCCCTACGGCCTGGCGTCGAAGGCCAGTCTGCTGGCAGCTCCGCTGAGCACCAGTGCACAGGGCTATCTCCCCGGCTATCTTGCGGTCAAGAACATGTGGTGGCACCTCAGCAGCCAGGACAGTCGGCTCGCCACCGAGACGGACCTCGTGCTGGCCTATCTGCGCAGCTATTTCTACGACGACCCCGGCCTGGCGACAGTGCTGCTCACCCCTCCCGAGCGCGATCCACTCGTCAGTGTCGACCGCGTCGTGGACCATCTGGCTCGCAGGCTTGCCGACATCGAGCGGGTGACGGCAAACGACGTGGCGTTGTTTGAGGACTCACTGGTGCGGTTCACCCAGACCGGGGAGCCGGGGACGGGAGACGGCATCCTCGCCGACCCCCGCTGCCGTGAACGTGCGACACCCCTCTTCATGGAGACCGTGCAGTCTCTGGGCGAGGGGCCTCGGCAGAAGTTGCTGGGTGAGGTTGTCGTGCAAGCCACCCAGGGTCTGCTGTTTCGGGTATGGAGGAGACGGCCGTACCTCACCGTCTCTTCCGTCCCGGTCACGCTGCGCGTACGTGGTGACGGCGCGGGGGCAGAAGTCGAATGGCGGGGAAAGCCGCTCTTCGTCGTGGCGGCTTCGGATCTGACACCGCATGCTGCTGCCGGTTCGTACGATGCCAGGCTGGAGATTCTGCTCGTGACGGCTATGACGGGAAGGGACCTGCTGTGCCGGGGCGCCTTCGTCACCGCGCAAAGCCGCCTACTCTCCTGCACCATGAACCGGCAAGCCTCTGCCGATCTGCGGCGGACGATGCTCACGCACCATCAGGATCGCGACGAACTTGTCGCCGCCGGTGGCCAGTTGTCGGGCTTTGCCAATGCCATGGTCACACACATGGATGGTCTTAAACAGTTCCTCGACCGCACCATGAGGCAGACCATCCCCGTCGCTGACTCCCTGTTGCGGGACACGGCGCTGTGGTCGTCACGTGACCAGGCATCGACCGAGCACTGTGGGGAGCTGATGTTGGAGGACGGCCTCGTCCCTGTGCTCGGCTCGGCTCGGCTGCTGAACTCCTTGGCTCTGCTCGGTCTCGCGACCGGTATCGACCCCGACCGCTCCCGGGTAGCCGAGGTGTTCGCCTCCAGGGGATTCGACCTGGAGTGGACGCTCGATCAGCTGGATGCCTGCTGGCACACGCATGGCTACCCACCCCGGGTGACGCGCTCCCCGGAACTTCTACTGAGCCTCGTGTGACGCCGCCTCGCCCGACCCCTCGAAAGGATGCTCACACATGACCGACACCAACCCGGAGCACGACGGCCAAGTGCAGACCGGGGAACCCTTCGTGGTCATCAAGGGTTTATGGCTCGTCGAATTCCACGAACTGCACGAGAGCCTGCCACCGGGCGCCATCCGCAAACAGTCGCGTGCCGCCGATGACGGCCGTACGTACGGAGACCTCGGCACCATCGTCGCGGTGCTCACTCTGACGAGCGCAGCACTCCAGACCTTCACCGCCTGGCTTCAAGCACGCCAGGCGAAGCATCTGGGGCGGACCGAACCGCAGCCGGAGCCATCAGGTCAGGGATACACCTTGGAGTTGCGGTCCGACGGAACTGTCGTGATCACGCTGCCCCGGCTCGGCAGGACGGACGGGGAGCGTTCGGGTGATCCAGCCCTCTCCATTGATCCAGCATTCTCCATCCAAGAACTGCGCGTACAGCTTGAAAGGCTCCTTGGCCCCTGAAGTTTCGCCATTTTCTTGATCGGCTGGAGGCGGGCGGGTCACGCTGCGTGAAACCGACTGAGAGGGCATTTGATCTAGGCATATTACCCTTTTTTGCCCTAGTAGGTCCCTCGCCAGGTTGGTGTGGTCTCATCCGTTATGCGTCTGGCAAGGTTGTCGATCGACGCGATGTGGATCATGGCTTCGGAGCTGGTCGTCACAGTCTGTGACGACCAGTCAGCGCGTATCCGACGCGCACCGCTCAAGTTCGAAGACCCCGCATAACAAGGCAGGCACGGGCTTCGTGATCATTGTGGTGTCTAAGCCAGATGATCATGAGGTGGCCCGTGCCTGCTGCTGCATCCTCTCCCATACCTGCCGTGCTGGTGAAACTGGGCCCGCTGGACAGCGGCCGGATCGCCGACCTGCGCCCCTACTTCGACTCGGTGCCCGACCCGCGCGCACGGCGGGGCCGGTGGTACTCACTCACAGCGATCATGCTGGTGTGCGCCTGCGCGGCTGTCTCGGGAGCCAGGAGCATCGACGAACTCGCCGAGTGGGGCCAGCGTGCCTCGACGGCACTCCTGACGGCGATCCGGATCCGCCGCCACCTGCTCAGATGGCGGCGCACTCCGGCGCCGGCCACGATCGGCCGTGTGCTGGGGGCTGTTGACGGTGACGCCCTGGACCGGGCGGTCGGCGCCTACCTGGCCGACCGGCACCGCGCCGCCACCGAACCCGCCCAGGCTTCGTCGCCCTCCGGGTTCGGGCCGTCGCGTGTGATCGCTGTCGACGGCAAGGCACTCAAGGGATCAGCCCGTCTCACCGCGACGCGCCGACATCTGCTCTCCGCGGTCACCCACGGCACCGTCGTGACCCTTGCCCAGGTAGAAGTCGGCGCGAAGATGAACGAAACCACACACCTCTGTCCACTGCTGGCACCGCTGGACCTGACCGGCACCGTCGTCACCTTCGACGCCCTGCACTCGGTCAAGTCGAACATCTCCTGGCTGGTCGAGACCAAGAAGGCCCACTACATCGCCGTGATCAAGACCAACCAGCCCACCGTCCACGCCCAACTCGCCGCCCTGCCCTGGCAGTCCATCGCAGTCCAGCACACCGCCTCCGGGGCTGGACACGGACGCCGCGAGTCCCGCTCAATCAAGACCTGCTCGATCGCCGACAAACTCGGCGGAATCGCCTTTCCCCACGCCCGCCTGGCCATCCGCATCCACCGCCGCCGCAAGCAGACCGGCCGGCGTGAGACCCGTGAGAGTGTCTACGCCGTCACAAATCTCGACGCCCACCAAGCCGGTCCCGCCGATCTGGCCGCCGCGATTCGCGGGCACTGGGGCGTGGAGAACTCCTCGCACCACATCAGGGATGTCACCTTCGCCGAGGACGCCTCCACCGTCCACGCCGGGACCGCACCACGGGCCATGGCGACCCTCCGCAACCTCGCCATCGGCGCGCTGAAAACCCTCGGAGCCGACAACATCGCCAAGACCACCCGGGCGATCCGCGACGAGCCCCAACGAGCACTCCCCATCCTGGGCATCACCAACAATCCGGACGCCCACGGAACTTGATCAAACCCTGCCGCTCAAGGACACCGATTTCGCTGCACGGCCGGCCTGTTACCTGAAATCATCCCACCGTGCCCAGGCGATCGCGGGCATTCTGTTTGCCTGGTAGCGGTCCTGGAGAGCCTGTGCAGGGCGTGGAAGCTTCCTGTGCAAGGCCCGGGCGCCGATCCCCCTGGTTACCGCATGAGCCAGACCTCGTCCGTGCCCGATCGGTTGACGGACCTCACCTGTGATCTCTTGCGAGGCCGAGAGCCCCACATTCATCCTCGGTGATGCTGTCTGAATCGACGCCTTCGAAGCCGGCATAGCATTCGACCTCGTCACCACGGTCTTTTCCGGCCGCAATGGTGAAGATCTTGAGCAGCCTGTCCCTGCCGACCCGTATGCAGAGGCCCGCAAAGGGCGGGAAGGGCAAGTCGCACTCCTTACTCCACTGCGCATCTTTCGCGAAGGTGATAAGGCTGACTCGAACCGGGGAAGCGGCGTTTTTTGCGCGAGGGGTCGCAGGGTCGCCTTCCGCGAAGCCAAATGACTCGATTCTGGACGCAGTCGTAACGGTATTTTCCTGGTCATCGAACTCCACGACGCAAGTCACGCTGCCATCGGGGTCGTCGACAATGACCGTAACGATATTCAGAACTTCGTAGGTGTCGATACGTACCCCGAGGCCAGGAAACGGAGCGAATGGCAAGTCCACATCGCGCACCCACCTTCTATCCGCCGCCGACAGGACGAATCGTGTCTTGAAGGTCTCGGTCTGGTCATGATCCATAGCGGACAGACTGCCGGACTGCCTGATGAAACGTCAATCTCCACCGTGCACGGCTAGACGAGGACCTTTCGGGTTGCCACGCACGCCCACGGCACCTGCGACGAGTGCGAGCCGATCGCTCACAGCAGCGCCTCATGTGCAGCCTCCCAAGGCGGTTCGGGCACAGCTCCCGGCCTGGCATAGCGGACGCCCAAGCTGCGAGTACCAACTGGGCGCCGTCCACCTCAGATCGCGTCCCTGTTGGCTGTGACGTGCCAGAGCAGCCGTGGTCTCCACCGTGGCCGGATCCAGGTCCGACGTGCCGGGCTGCCCACGCGGCATGAGTAAGTACTGATTGCTCTGTGGCCGAGGGTGCACTCCCGGTGAGTATGTTCCGGCAAGAGGCTCGGACCGGCCCTCGGGCCCGATTCTGGTGCCGGGCGGAGGAAGAGCCTTCCTCGTACCCGGAAGGGCTGTGTGCCATGAAGAGAGTTGTCGCTGTCGCGGTGGCCGGAATCGCCGCCATTACCGCGTCGGCGCTTCCCTCCGAAGCGTCCGAAGCAGGTGTCCCGAAGGAAAGAGTGCCCCTCGTTCAGGCGGAGGAGGGAAGTCGTGACGGGGTGTACCTCGTCGCCGTCCGCGAGGACGAGGACCCGAACAGGGTCGCCGCATCATTGGGACTGACACCACGTCACATCTTCACTGGCGTCTATCACGGATTCTCCGTGAAGACGGACGCACACCACATCGAGGCGATGCGCGATCACCCGGAGAAGATCAAGAGGATCTCCGAGAACCACCGATTCCGGACCATGGACAGCGGTGTCAGGACGCCCATCTACCGCCTCTACACACAGGACAACCCCGGGTCCGCCCTCGACCGGATCGACCAGACGGACCTGCCGCTCGACAACAAGTACAAGTATCACGAGAAGGCGTGGGGGCAGTATGCCTACGTCATCGACAGCGGCATCGACGCCGACCATCCGGAATTCGGCGGCAGAGCGATCAATGTCTTCGCTGCCGACGGGGTGATAGAGAACGACTGCGAAGGGCACGGCACACATGTGGCGGGCATCATCGGGTCCGACACCTACGGTGTGGCCAAGCGCATCAATCTCCGCGGGGTGAAGGTCACCGAGGGCTGCAGCAGGGAGGCCAGCCCGGAATCGGTCCTGGCCGGCATGGACTACGTCTACAACTACGGAATCCAGCCTGGCGTGGTGAACATGTCCCTCGGCGGTGGATTCGACCCCGAGGTGAATCTCGGCGCTGCCAGACTCGCCACCAGGTTCTTCGTCGCGGCGGCAGCCGGGAACGACCGGGAGAACGCGTGCCTGCAGTCGCCCGCCGGTGTTCCCTCCGTCTTGACTGTCGGCGCGTCCAGCCATATCGGCGGCACGGACCGCGTCTGGGAGGACAGCGCGTCCGGACCGTGCGTCGATCTGTACGCACCCGGCAACTACGTCCGGTCGACGCTGCCGAACACGCCGACGAACCGGTGGGTTAACGGGCTGAAGAGCGGAACGTCGATGGCAACCCCGTTCGCCACGGGTGCGGCCGCCATCGTCCTGGCCCACAACCCGACCTTCACTCCGCAGAACGTGCACGACTGGCTCACCGGCAACGGCACGAAGGACCACCTCACCGGTGTCCCCGCCTTCACGCCGAACGTCCTGCTCAACAAGGGACGACTGTAGCCGCGCAACGGGTGCGCGGCGCCGGGCCTCGGTACCCGGATGCCCGAGCCGGACACGCCCCCCGTCGGGCAGCCGACGGCTGACGTTGCCAGGGCCCCGTCGGTGAACCCCCGCTGAGACTTCGCCTGATGGAGACCGAGACCCACCTCGACCGACACGAGCGGGTCGTTCACCCGGACTTCCTTCCCTCATGGCATGGGCCGTGCGGCGGCCAGTCGGGGCGACTCCCGGAGAGAGAACATGAACCCCCCTCTGAATGAACGGACATGGTGATGAATCGTCGTCGTTTCGCAGCCATCGGATCAGTACTCGCCGCGCTGCTGTTCATACCCGCCGGTGTGGCTTCGGCGCAGGTCTCAGCGGTCTCAGCGGCCTCAACGGCTTCAACGGTTTCAACGACCTCAGCGGGCGACCCGCAACCATCCGGAACGATAGAACCGACAATGGTCACGGCGTTCGCCCGCGACTTCGGAGTGTCACCGGACCAGGCCCGAAATCGGCTGGTCCTGCAGGGGCGGCAGATCGAGCTGGCGCACCGGCTCGAGAAGAGCCTCGGCGAGCGAGGCGCCGGTTCGTGGATCGACCACGCCACGGGGAAGCTGTACGCCAATGTCCTCGACGAAGCGGCGGGGCGCACCGCCCGCGCACAGGGCGCCACCCCGCGCCTGGTCCCTCATTCCCTGCGGAGACTGCGAGCAGTTGAGCAGCGTCTGGACCGGGCGACCGGAGGACGTCCCACGGCGGCCGGCAGCCGCTGGTACATCGACATGGTGAACAACCACGTCGTCCTCGCCGTGCCCCAAGGGACACGGGACGCGGCGAGCAGCGCGCTGCTGAAGGTGGCGGCGGAGGCCGGATCACTGGTGCGCGTAGAGCGGGAGGACGGCCGACTCCGTGACACGGCAGACAATCTGTACGGCGGAGTCGACATCTACAACAGCTCAAGCCACTGTTCCACCGGCTTCAATGTCCAAGGACCATCGGTCCTCGGCTATCGGGCGCAATATGTCCTGACTGCGGGTCACTGCATGGCCGGTGGAGCCAGCGCGCACTGGTACAGCAATGGCAGGTATGTGGGCCCAGTCACCACCTACACGTATGCCAACCAGGATCACGCAATCATCGCCACCAACACGGTTGACTGGGTTCCCCAGCCGAGTGTGTGGAGGTATGACGGCATGGTCAGCCCCGTGCGCGGCTCGACCAACGTGACAACCGGTTCCTATGTCTGCAAGTTTGGGCGTACGACGGGGTTCACATGTGGCACGGTCACGGCCACAAATGTCACCGCGTCCACCCCGACCGGCACCAAGACCGGTCAGGTGCAGACCAATCTGTGCGTGGAGCCCGGAGACAGCGGGGGCAGCGTCCTGGCAGGCAACCTGGCGGCGGGACTCACGGCTTCCAGCGTGACCTACGGCCCCGGCAAGGTGTGCGGCCAGAAGCTCACCCCCGCGGTCGCCAATGTGGCGCTGTTCCAGCCCATCGGCCCGGTACTCACCGCCTACGGCGTCTCCCTGCGTACCCAACCGTGAGCCGTCCCCGCGGACTTGGCCTGCGGCCCGTTGGGGATGTGCCGTCCCGCGCGGTGGGGGAGCGGGGAGACGCCGACGCATCGATGACAGTTCCCGGTGCGATCAGCGGGACAGTGAAGGAAGTCCCGTCTATGTGCGGCTGATTCAGCGGCGTGAACGGAACGTCGCGTATCCGCGTCGGTCTGAGCAGGTCGGGGACTGGGGGCGGTGGCTGCCGCTCCGTTTCCAGTCCCTGACGTCTCAATTGAGCGGGGCCCAATGCCTCGTTTGCCCTCCGGCACTACAGCCTCCCCGAATGCCCCCGCAGCTGTACCGAGCTGTTCGCCGCTTCAGCGTGGCGACGGAAGAACGGCACCGTGCAGGATGTGAGCCGACGAGGACTGCCGCTCTCGGGGTGGCCGTAGCGATATGAAAGCGGAGCGGAGAGAACAGTGGAGCACCCCTTGATCGGGATCCTTGCGGGCATGGGACCGCGGTCCACGGCTCCGTTCATCGACATGGTGGTGACGGAGTGCCAGCGGCAATATGGGGCGCGAGACGATATCGAGTTCCCCAAGATCATGATCTGCTCTCAGCCGGCTCCGTTCTACGAGGATCGCCCTGTCGACCATGACGTCCTGGAGGCTGCGATCCGCGTCGGTTTGGAGGATCTGGAGCGCACCGGTGCCGATCTTCTGGCGATTGCCTGCAACACTGCCCACGTCTACTTCCCGAGCCTGACCGAGGCCGTGAAGCCTCCTCTGCTCGACATGGTCTCGCTTACGGCTGAGGCGATGCCTGCCGCTGCGGGGACACTCGGCCTGATCGCTGCCCGCCCGACCGTGGAATCGGAGATCTACCAGGGGGCGCTGGCCGCACGGGGCTTCGACGTCGTGGATGTTGGTTGGCAGGGTGAGGTTGACCGCCTGCTCGGCTTGACTCGCTCTTCGGCCGGGTCGGCAGAGCTCGCCGAGGCCTGGCGCAAGATCGGCTTGCTGCTACGTCGCCTGGGTGTCGACACCGCAGTCGTCGCATGCCTCGATTTGAGCGCTATCCGCCTCCATGCTCCAGCTGACCTGCCGGTTATCGATGCTGCAGAATGCCTGGCAAGCGAAATCGTGCGGCGATGGCTTCAGCTTCGCGATTCTTGATCACATCGGCGATGCCTGGTGAGCCGCCGCCCATGCGAGGAGCAACCCGTTGGACTACATGATCGACGACAGCCCCGGCCGGATTGATGTGGAACTGGTGCACGGATTCCTGGCGACCCACGCGCCATGGGCCACGAACATACCGCGCGAGACTTTCATTCGCTCCTTGCGGACCTCCCTGTGCCTGGGCGCCTACGCTCCCGATGGCGGCCAGGTCGGCTTCCTGCGAGTGGTCACCGACCAGGCCACCTTCGCGTGGATCTGTGACGTCTTCGTGCTGCCTGAACACAGAGCCCACGGCATTGGCGACGCGCTGGTCAAGGCTGCCTTGGAACACCCGCAGACAGCTGGCGTCCGCCGCGTACTCCTGGCTACAGACACGGCACACGGGCTCTACGCGCGCTCTGGATTCGTCGCCGTCCCCGACAACCAGTACATGGAGATTGCGTACACCCCCCAACAGCTCTGGTCATGAGGCCGATACCGCGCCGGGCAGCTCCTGGACCCGTGGGCCGAGCTCACGACACGCTCCGGCCGGCAACCGTACGGGCGTGCCGGGGCCGAAGCGACGGAGTAAGCGAGTAGACACTGTCTACCAAGGCCTGGTAGACAGTGTCTATGGATGAGCAGGACACGGGTCTCCGCACCCGATTGGTGAAAGTCGGCGTCGACCTCGTGAACAGGGAGGGGATGCAGGCGCTGACCCTGCGCGAGATCGCCCGCCAGGCCGGGGTCTCGCACGGCGCCCCACGTCGCTACTTCCCCACCCACCTGGAGTTGCTGTCCGCCATCGCGCGTCAGGGCTTTCTGGAACTGACCGCCAGGGGCGCGGAGATCATGAGGGACAGTCAGGCGGGCCCGCGTGACCGGCTCATGACGCTGGGCCGGGCCTATCTCGACTTTGCGCTGTCCAACCGCGGCATGTTCGAGCTGATGTTCCGCCACGACCTGCTGGAGAGCAACTATCTCGGCCTGCGGGAAACCAGCCTGCCGCTCTTCACCGTTCTTGCGGACCTCGTCGCCCAGATCCGGCCCGATGCTGCGCCGCACGTCGTCTCGGGCGCACTGTGGGCGAACCTGCACGGCATCGCCCAGTTGTGGGCATGGGGGAGCCTCCAGGTCGCGGCGGGGGTCGACGACGTCGACACACTGCTGCGTGCCGCGCTGGACGCGCACCTCGGACCGGAATCCCGGTGAGTCCGGTGAGTCCGGTGAGCTCGGCCGGTACGAGGCGCCATCAGCAGCTCACGCTCGCCGGCAGCATCACCGGAGCCGTGATCGTCGCCCTCGACGGAACCGTCCTGACCGTCGTCCAGCCCACCATGCAGCGGGATCTGGATGCCTCGTTCGCGCAGGTGCAGTGGACCAGCACCGGATATCTGATCGCCGTGGCGAGCCTGCTCGTCTTCGCGGGCCGACTCGGTGACCGGTACGGCCACCGCCGGGTCTTCGCCGTCGGCATGCTGGGCTTCGCCGCCACGTCGGCGGGCGTGGGCCTGGCGGCCGACATCGGCTGGGTCATCGGCCTGCGGGTCGCCCAGGGGGTCTTCGGCGCGCTGCTGCAACCGGCCACACTCGGGATGCTGCGGGCCGCATACCCTCGCGACCGACTCGGCTTGCCCATCGCCCTGCGCACCAGTGCCATCGGGGTCGCGGCCGCGGCCGGCCCGCTCGTCGGCGGCGCCCTGGCCACCCCTTTCGGCTGGCGCGCGGTCTTCCTCCTGGGCGTGCTGCCCGCGCTCGCCGCAGGCGTGCTCGCGCTGGCCATGAGGGTGCCCGAGCCCCGAGGTGCCTCGGGCGCCGCGCTCGACCTGCCTGGAGCCTGTCTCCTGGCCATAGGTCTGGTTGGTCTCGTGCACACCCTCGTCCGCATACCCGAAACCGGCTGGACGGCGGCCACCGCGCTGGGACTTGTCGTCGTCACCGCTGCTGGTGCCGCCTTCGCCCGGCACGAGCGGCGGACCGAAAGCCCCCTGGTGCCGTCGAGCGTGCTGCGCTCCGCAAGCGTCACCTCGGCACTCGGCGTCCTGGTGTCCGCGTCGGCAGCGATGTTCGGCGCCCTGTTTCTGGGCACGTACTTCCTGCAGTACGTCCTCGCCCTGGACCCGCTCCGGAGCAGCCTGAGAGCTCTTCCCGGAGCCGTGATGATGGTCCTTGCCGCGCCTGTCTCCGCTGTGATGCTGCGCCGAAACGGACCTCGCCGGACGGTCGTCGCGGGGATGACACTCGTCGCCTTCGGAGTACTTCTGATGGTGCGCCTCGACCAGGCTTCGAGTGCCATGGCGATCGGCAGTTGCTTTCTCGTACTGGGCGCCGGCTTCGGCACCGTCATGGTCACCGCGACCGCCGTCATCGTGCACGAAGCGTCGGTGGACGCGGCGGGAGTGGCCGGCGGGCTCCAGCAGACCGCGATGAATGTCGGCCCGACGCTGGGGGTTGCGGCAGCCGCGACCCTGATGACGCTTGCCGCACCGGATCCGGCGAGAAGCCGGCCACCCGGCGATGGGCCCCTGCGGGCCGGCGATGCTGCCACCTTCTCGATGGAGCCCGCGTTGGTGGCGCTTGCGGCCGTGGCCGTGATCGGCGCGCTCCTGGCATTGCGGCTTCCCGGGCGCAGCAGTCGGCAGGCGCCGGCCGAGGACCGGTAGTGGTCTCGTTGTGGGGCCCGGCGCCCGCAGTGACAACTGGGCCTATGTGACCGCCGGGTGCTGGTCCGCGATGGAGATGGGCCGTCATGGACTTGAGTTCGTCATGACCGCGCACGTCCGCGACCACCGGTTCATCGAGCTCATGGCGATGATCGCTTATCGCCACTGCGGAGGGCATCAGCTCGACTTGGAGCACAGCATGCCGATTGGTGAACCGTGATGCCGTCAAGGCCGCAGTGGCGCCCAGCCGGATTTCAGTGCGAAATGAGTATTCCCTGCTCATGAGTTGAAGGCGATGAGAAGGACACTATGGGCTGCGGACCCGAACAGGAAAACCAGCGACAGGAGTAGTCATTGCACGCCCTACGAAGGATCGCAACGGCTCTGGGCGGAGTAGCCCTCGCCCTGGGCTTCAGTCTGGCCGCCGCACCGTCGGCATCCGCAGACATCAACGGGAAGTACCTCGAAACGTACCACTACACCTGCCAGAGCAGTGGGATCTACCATGACGCCTACGGGCCGACCACTGGTTATCGGGCTTATGGAAGCTACTGCCACTCCAAAACGAGCTTCCACTCCGGTTACATCCGCCTGGTGACAAGTTGTTCATGGGGCTTCACCTATTACTCCGACTGGGTGTGGGTAGATCCGGCGTCCTCGGGGGTGAACGTCGTGAGCCCCAAGGAGTCGGAAATGGGCTGCACATGGGGCGTCTCCACCGCCTGGCTCGAGGAACGATAGGCCGATACCGGCTGTGCCTCGTCACTGGTCGCGGTAGCTGGCCCGGCGGTGGTAATGACGGCGAATGACTACGCCTCCGATGCGTCAATCGGTGGTCGACTGACGTGCGTGACGTTTCCGGCAGGGGCCAACTCGCCGTCCTTGCCGGACACGGCTCGAGGTTCCGCCACGTATTGGACCGGTGGTGGTTTGGTGGCAGACCTGGTCACTTCTCCCGCCGCTTGATGAACAGTAACCGAACGTGACTCGGGCAAAGCGAGAGGGTGTTCGGCCTCGGATCGGTGACGACCGGGTCGGACACCCTCTCGTTCCTGCCTCCCCCCAGTTCGTTCATCAACCAGTCGGCGACCAGGGACGTCCTACGGCTGCCGGAGGCAGAGCACAAACGTGCCACCGCGTGACAAGCCTGCGGCCTGTCACGCGGTGGCGACTGCGGTACGGCAGCGTGCGCCCAGCACGCAGGAACCGAAAGGGGGCGCACGTGTGGCCGGCGCCGAGCCGGAGCTCGGCTCAGTACTCCACGATGCGGACGGATTCCACACCGAAGGTGCAGGAGCTCGTCCATTTGGTGACCGTTCCGTCCGTCCAGCCGCCGGAGCTGACGGAGTACAACGGGCTCCACGCACACTCGGCGCGGACCACCCATCGTCCGGTACCGGTGCACGTACCCCATGCCTGGTTGCCGGAGATCCCGGCGGTACAGTTCATGTGGTAGACGGGAGTCTCGGCTGCGGCAGCCGAGGGTGCGGTGAGCAGCCCCAAACCGGTTATCGCCACTGCCGCTGCTCCGACTGCGGGAGCTTTCCTCAAGAGCGCGGACCGCTTGCTCATGCCAATCTCCATCTGATGGTCGGTCGATATGCGAAGGCGTCGATGGCCTTCTGCCGCCAAACTATTGCTTCGCAGCGGTAACAAACATGAGCAGCCTTTACTCACTTACCGTCAAATTCATGGAAACCAAAGCAACTTGGCGTCGCGCAGCGTTATCGGCCCAACCGGAAATGGGAGACCGTTCGGCCTCGGTGATACGTCGCTTGCGGCCCTGGCCTGAAGAGGGGCTGGCCGGGGTGCTTGAGGGGACGACGCAGTCAGCGGCCGCCCGCTGCGGGGGCGAAGGGTCCCTCCAGGGCCGCCCATTGCAGGAGCAGGATGGTCTTGCCGTCGGTGATGAGTCCGTCGCGGGTCATGGCGAGGGCTTCGTCGAAGTGCAGTTCGAGGACCTCGATGTCTTCGCCGTCTTCCTCAAGTCCGCCGCCGGTTCCGGTCCGGTCGGCCGCAGTGTAGGGGGCCGCGAAGAAGTGCAGGCGCTCGGTGACGGAGCCGGGGCTCATGTAGGCGTCGAGGACGTGGGTGAGCGGGCCGAGCGTGACGCCGAGTTCCTCGGTGCTCTCGCGCCGGCCGGCGGCCGGCGGGTCGTCCGCGTCGAGCAGCCCTGCGGCGGCTTCGACGAGCATGCCGTCGGGGTGGCCGTTGACGTAGGCCGGGTAGCGGAACTGACGGGTGAGCAGGACGCAGCGGCGTTCGGCGTCGTAGGGCAGGACGACCGCGCCGTTGCCGCGGTCGTAGGTCTCGTGCTGCTGGGTGACCCAACGTCCGTCGCGGCGGCGGTAGTCGAAGGTGGTGCGGCGCAGTACGTGCCAGCCCTGGGAGGTGAGCTCGACGTCGCGGACCACGACGTCGGGATTGCGGTCCAGGTCGCGGCCGGCGCGGTCGAGGCCGGTACGGCCGCGGTGGTCTGGGGTGTCGATGCCGGGGCGGGTGTTCACGCGGTCCCGTGCGGGGTGCGGGGCGGGATCTGTGCGAGGTCGTGGTAGACGGGCAGGCCGCGGCGGCGGGCGGTGGCGATGTCCTGGTCGGCTCCGGCGGAGTCGCCCGGCAGGCGCAGCACGGCGTCGCAGTGCGCGAGCAGGCGCTCGGCGGTCGGGTACAGCACCTGGTCGGCGAGGGGGTCGGTGGGGCCCGCGCCGGCCGAGCGCAGGACGGGCAGGGCGACCCACTCCCCGATCACGGGGAGGTGGCCGGCGGCGAAGACGGGCCACGCGGCCGCTTCGAGGCGGGCGAGGTTGGCGGCCATGGCCTGCGGGTCGCCTCCGGTGCCGGAGCGGTAGGGCCCGGCGATCAGGATGAGCATTGGCTTGTCGTTCATGCGGCGCTACGATACATGCAGAAACGTGCAAGAACAGGAGAGACTGTGGATGCTGGCTGCTGAACGGCGTGACCACCTGCTGGGTCTGCTCGCCCGCGAGGGCAAGATCGTCGCCAAGGACGTCGCCGCGGAGTTGGGGATCTCCGAGGACAGCGTGCGGCGCGACCTGCGCGATCTCGCGGCCGAGGGACTGTGCCAGCGGGTCTACGGCGGGGCGCTTCCCGTCTCGCCGGCCGCGGCGGACTACACCGCCCGGCAGACCGTGGCCCCGGACGGCAAGCGGAAGGTCGCGTCGGTGGCCGCCGGGCTGGTGCGGCCGGGCGGCGCGCTGATCCTCGACGGCGGCACCACCGCCCTCGCCGTCGCCCGCGCACTCCCGCAGGACCTGGCCTGCACCGTGATCACCCACAGCCCGACAATTGCCGCGGCACTGCTCGACCATCGGCAGGCGGAGCTCTTCCTGCTCGGTGGCCGCATCTTCAAGCACTCGGCGGTCGCCTGCGGTGCGACCGCGGTCGAGGCCGCGCAGAACGTCTCCGCCGACCTCTGCCTGCTCGGCGTCACCGGCGTGCATCCCGAGGCGGGACTGACCACTGGCGACGCCGAGGAGGCCGCGATGAAGCGTGCGCTGGCCGCACGCGCGGCGGACACCTACATCCTCGCCTCCTCCGAGAAGATCGGCACAGCTTCGCGGTTCCGTGTCCTGCCCTGGGAAGAGATCAGCGGACTGATCACCGACGCCGACCCCCACGACGCGGTCGTCGAGCAGCTCAGGGCGGTCGGCGTGGAGATCCTGATGGCCGGCTGACAGCTACGGGCCGAACGCTCACCGACCGGCCGGTGATTCAAGGCACCAAACCGCCACCACGACCCAGCTATTCACAGGAATTGACAAGTGCTCCGCGGCCGGGCGCCGGGAAAAGCGGTGGGCAACGAGCCCGCCGCTGAGCCCATACTGGCTCGGGGCGCGCAGGAAGATGCCCACAAGTTGGAGCGACGATGAACATGAATGCCTTGCCACGGCAGTGGCCGCTGGTGGGGCGAGCACCCCAACTGGCGGCGTTCGACCAGGTGGTGGCCGACCCGGAGTACACCGGCTTTCTCATCCACGGCGCCGCCGGAGTGGGCAAGTCCCGGCTGGCCCAGGAGTGCCTTGCCCGGGCGACGCAGGCCGGTCGCCCGACCGGCAGGGCGATGGCCACTGCCGCGGCGGCGCAGATGCCGCTCGGTGCCATCGCCCACCTGCTGCCCGACGGAGTCGATCTGTCGGAGCCGGTCTCGGGTTTCGCAAAGGTACGCCGCCTGATGGCGGGCACATCGGGGCAACACTCCCCAGTGGTGCTGATGATCGACGACCTGCAACTGCTGGACACGACCTCCACGATTCTGCTGCGGCAGCTGATGGACGCTCGCGTGATCTTCCTGCTGGCCACGGTACGTACAGGCGAGTCCCACAGTGACGCGGTTGCCGCCCTGGGGCGGGGGGACGCGGTGCACCAGGTGGAACTGGACCAGTTCGAGTGGCAGGAGGTCGACACGCTGCTCCAGCGGGTGCTCGAAGGGCCCGTCAACAGGAAGTCGAGTTACCAGATGTACGCCGCGAGCGGCGGCAATCCGCTCTTCCTGCGCGAGCTGGTACAGGGCGCGCTCGCTGCCGGAACCCTCGCCAGCGACGGGGAGATCTGGGAGCTGGCCGCAACCGACAAGCTCCACGTCACCCAAGAGCTGACCGACCTGATCCGGCACCGGCTCGCGGCCGCCACCGCAACGGGCCGTCAGGTGCTCGACACCCTGGCGCTCTGCGAACCGCTGTCCGTGGCGCACCTGGAGTCCGACACGGGGGCCGACATCCTCCATGAGCTGGAACGCTCCGGGCTGGTCACCGCCTTCCAGGACAAGCGGCGCACCTCGCTGCGCCTGGCCCACCCCCTGCACGGCGAGGTACTCCGGGCCGACATGACTGCTGTGCGCCGCCGGCAGATTCTGCTGCACCAGGCCTCTGTGCTGGAGAAGACGGGGGCCCGCCGCAGAGAGGACGCGATGCAACTGGCCTCCTATCACCTGGCGGCCACGGGCACCGCCGAACGCGTGCTGCTCGCCCAGGCAGCAGCCCTGGCCCTGTACTCCCGAGACCACTCCCGCGCGCTGGAGTTTCTGCGCGCCATACCCGAGGAGGGCCGCACCCTTGGCGAGCTGCTCCTGCTCGGGAAGGCGCTGCACGCGGAAGGAAAGACCGGACAGGCGAAGTCAGTCCTTGCCGCCGCCGACGCCCTGGCAGAGAGCGAGCCGGAAGCACTGGCGGTGGCACTCTTGCGCACGCAGAACCTGATCTGGGGTGAAGGAGCACCCCTCCAGGTGGCGCTCGCCGCCAACGACTGCGCTCGCGACCGGGTGGTCAGCCCGTTCGGCCTGCGTATGCTCAGGACCAACGAGGCCGCCATCCGTGTCAGCGTGGGCGACTTCGCGGGCAGCCTGGCCCTCCTCGATGACGTGGAGAGCGACGCGGCACAGGCCCCCGACGTGCAGCTGTGGCTCATGGCCGCGACGGGGAAGGCAGCTGCGCTCGCCTTCCTCGGCAGAGGGGCGGAGGGGGCCGTCTGGGCGGAGCGCGCCGTGGCGGTGTGCGCCGCCACCAGTGTCGACAAGTTTGCGATGGCCACGGACGATGCAGCGGTCAAGTCGGTACTGGTCCTGGCGCTGACGGAGAGCGGGCGGCTGGCCGAGGCCCGGTCCCTGGCCGCGCGGACGTTCGCCGAGCTCGGTGACGTGCCCGCGGGCCCGCAGCGCATGCTGCTGGCCTTCCACTTGGGCCGGAACTACTGGCTTGCGGGACGTCCTGCGTCGGCACGCCGCTGGTACGCCGAAGTCGCCCGGGCAAGCCGTCCCGGAACCATGATCGGCCGAACGCTGGCGCTGTGCGGTGTGGCGGCGTCCGCCGCGCTGCTCGGCGATGCCCCCGCGGCGGAAGCGGCGCTGGTTGAGCATGCCCGTGTGGATCGTTCGGTGTACATACCCGAGGAACGGCTCGGGGACGCATGGCTGCATGCCGCCCGCGGCGAGCTGGAGCTCGCCCGCAAAGTGCTTGAATCAGCCGTGCGGGATGCCAGGGAGCGAGGCCAAACGGCGTTCGAGGTGATCCTGCTCACCGATCTGGCCAGAATGGGCAGGGCGAAGGACGTCGCGGACCGGATGGCCGAACTGGCCCTGCTGTGCGACGGGCCCTTCAACGCGGCCCGTGCCGAGTTCGTCGCGGCTCTGGCCGCCGACGATGCGGAACGGCTGCTCGATGTGACTTACCAACTGGAGACAGTGGGAGCAAACCTGCTGGCGGCCGAAGCAGCGAACGCTGCGGCGGTGCTGTGGAACAAGGCAGGGCACACGCGCTGTTCCGCCGCCGCTGCCGCGCGTTCGGCGGCCAACGCCGAACAGTGCGAGGGGGCGCTCTCCCCTGTTCTCATTCCGGCCGTGGCGACCGTGCCGCTCACCCGCCGCGAACGGGAGATCGCGCTCCTCGCGTCCAGGGGTCTGACAAGCAAGGACATCGCGGCGCGGCTGAGCGTGTCGAACCGCACGGTCGACAACCATCTCCAGCGCGTCTACGCCAAGCTCGGCATCACCAGCCGACGGGAACTGGTCGAGCGGCTGAACGGCTGACCCGGCAACAGGCGCTGCGGCAGCCCCCCTGACGGAGCGGCACCGCAGCTCGAGCGTCGGGGCTGACGGGGTGGCTGCGGTCGATCGCGGTGGAGCTGGGCGGCCGCTCGGCAGCCCCAGCCCTGACCGGGCCGGCGCCGCCGACCGGTTCGGTGGGATCCTCGGCAGCTTCACCGGGCCCGACCGAACGCGGAGATCTCATCGCCCGCTCCAGTGCGCCGTACGAACGACGCACCGTGGTCCGCGTCGGCCGCAGGCGTGGCCGCTCCTCGCTCCAGTGGCGCTTCCCGGTGGGGGAGCACAACGCGGCCACAACCGATGACCGCTGTACCGAGGCTCCCCAAGGCCGGCTACCCACCCGGCCGGTCAGGCAGAAGTGAGTAGCGATCACTCATGCGCAGCGGCTCCCGGGCGGCCATGCTGACCCACGCTGCCCTGTTCCCGGCCCCGCCCTTCGCGGCGCCGGGACTGAGCGCCACCGCGGCGCGGGCTGACAGAGAAGAAAGGCAGAAGGGTCCCTTGAACAGTTGGTCAATCCCCGGTTTTGTCGAGACTCGGGAACTGGGGTCCGGCGGCAGCGGACGTGTAGTGATGGCCGTCGAGCAGTCCACCGGTGACCTGGTGGCGATCAAGTACCTCGATGCCCGGCTGGCAGGTGACTCCCGCTTTCTCCAGGCTTTCCGCACCGAGGCGCGACTTCTCAGGGACCTGCGTTCCCCGCACGTTGCCCGCTTCCACCGGTATGTGGAGAGCGAGGAGGGCGCCGCGCTGGTGATGGAACTGATCGACGGGCCCTCGCTGAGGACATTGCTCCGACAGGAGGGAGCCACCACCCCGGAAGCCGCTCTGACGGTACTCAAGGGCTCCCTGCTCGGCCTCTGCGCCGCACACGAGGCCGGCATTGTGCACCGCGACTACAAGCCCGAAAACGTGCTGGTCACCGTCGAAGGCGTCTCAAAGCTCGTCGATTTCGGGATCGCGGCCCGCGATGGGAGCACCCCCAGCGGAGCCGGCACCCCGATGTACATGGCACCCGAGCAGTGGCAGGGCGAGGCGGCCTCCCCGGCCACGGACGTCTATGCCGCCACCGCCACGTTCTTCGAGTGCCTGACCGGAGCACGGCCGTTCCGGGGTGAGCACTTGGCCGAGATAGCCGTGCAGCATCTGTCGGCGGAGATACCTGTCCGTTCTGTGCCGGAGCCGGTTCGGCCCGTGATCGAACGCGGTATGGCCAAGAGCCCACTGGACCGGCCGGCCTCGGCAGCCGACTTCCTCTCTGAACTGGAGGAGGTGGCCGTCGCGAGCTATGGGGGCGACTGGGAGGAGCGGGGCCGCCGCGCGCTCGCGCTCTGCGCTGCGGGACTGGCGGTGGGCTTGTCGCAGCCTCACTACGGAGGGGACGCGGAAGCGGCAACCTCGCTCGCCACCACCGAGCTTGACGGACCGGTTGACGCCCGGGACGTCCAGCGGTCCGGCCGGCGTCCGGCCGGGGGCGACGCCGTACCTTCCGGCCGGCGCGCGAGGGCGGGACGTCGCCTGCGCGTTCCCGTACTCGTCGGCGCGGGCGTGCTGACGGGTGTGGCGGTGCTGACCGCCGTCGCGGTGAGCGGGGGACCGCAGGCGGTGTCCTCATCGTCGTCACCCGGGTCCACGACCTGGCCGGTGCCCGGCGAGGTGACTTCGCCGGGCACCTCAGGGCCCTCGCCCGAGTTTTCGGCATCCGCCCCCTCCTCGGCGTCCCCCTCCGTCTCCGCCGCACCCGGGTCACCCTCGGGTGGAGCGGACGGGGCCCCCGTCGGAGGGGGCACCGCCGGCGGGCCGGCCCGGCCCGGGCAGTCCGGCGCGTCGGCCCCGGATCCTTCCGCTCCGGGAGAGCAGGTGGCGACCACGTCCACCGGTGGTGGGGGGCAGACGCCGACGGCGCAATCCGCGTCGGTCAGCGGTGCAGAGATCACCTCGCTCAAGGCGGCGTCGTCGCAGCGGGCAGCCGATGCCGCGGTCACGGTCACCACGATCGGCCCCGACCCGGTCACCCTCACCCTGACCTGGTACAACAGCGACCAAAGTGGCACTCCTGGAGAACAGGACGGCGCCACGGAGACCTTTGTGCTCAAGGGACGCACCTCCTACGACCTCCGCTACACGCACACCTTCCGCAGCGACAGATGCCCGCGGTACTGGGGCCTGCGGATATCCACGACGCCAGGAGCCGGGTCGGGTGAGCCGTACCAGGACACGGGCGCCCTGGCATGCATGATCAACTTCCCTGAGCTGGGCTGAACACCGTGTCTGGAGCTGCGATGCCGGATTCCCACGACCGGCCCACACAGCGTCTGCGCCGACCGGGGCGGCCGGCCACGCCCCACGTCCCGGCCGACGACGACGGCCCTGAGTACCTGGCGACCGGCTGGAGCCTCGGCTCCGACGATTCCGCCGCCCCGCGCAACGACGTCCTCCCCACAGCCGCGACGTTGTGGCAGACAGGTCTGTACCCCTCGAGCCCTCCTGGGACGGCGGGTGAGGCACCGACGGTGCCCCTGACCGACCAGGGGCAGGCCAACGGAACTGTCACCGCCGTCTGGCGGGGTGGCCCTGCGGCCGTCCCGCTACGCCGGCGCCGCAAGGGCGTTCGGATACGCAGGTGGGTGCTGCCGGTCCTGCTCGCCGCTGCCGTGACGGCGGTCCTCTTCTGGCTGCGGATTCCACCAGAGCAGGCCGTCACCGAGGTGACCGAGGTGACCGTTCGCGCCGAACCGGCCGAGTTGGGCTGCGACGGCACCGCCGAGGTGGTTGCCACGGCGAGGACCAACGGTGCCCCCGGCGTGATCCGCTACCGCTGGCTCCGCAGCGACGGCACCGTCTCCGGGGAGCTGACCCAGTCCGTCTCAGCCCGCCAGCAGGAGGCGCGGCTCGTCCTGCGCTGGACCTTCAACGGCCGAGGCATGCAGCGGGCCGGCGCCGTCGTGGACATCCTCTCCCCGACGCCGCACACGGCCTCGGCGGGCTTCACCTACCGCTGTCGGTGAAGCTGCGTTCTGCGGGCCGGGAGTCGTCGTGCAGATACGGCCGGTCCGGCAGGTCACACGCCTGATGCCGTTACCGGCGATGCCGGCACAGGGGGCGGTTCGCATCCCCAAATCGGCCATCCGACCGAGGTGCATGCCGCGCACGTACTCGTCCGAACCAGACCAGAGACCCGGCCCCGGACCGGCATGAAGTCCGCAACAGTGGAGCGCAGGCCGCTTGCCCGCCCTTTCCGGGAGGACGGAAGACCATGCGTCTGCGCAAGGGGTCGCCCGCGGAGTCGCCGATGAGGCTGTCAGTGACAGCCTCATCGGTGGACTCAGAGGGTCCCTCGGGGGAAAGGACAGACGAAGACATGGAGCACGCCACTACCGGATCGTATGCAGGTGGTGTCCCGCAGCGTGGACCTCGCGGGCTCCGTAACCCGCCCATGCGGCGAGCGGGAGGCTGGGACGCGGTCATGGGGCGCTGGCCGTTGGTCGGCCGGGACCCATATCTGCAAGCCTTCAGACAGGCCCTTATGGCCGACCAGCACTGCCGCGGCTGGATGATCTGCGGGCCGGCGGGCGTGGGGAAGTCCCGGCTTGCCGAAGAATGCCTCGACTGGGCAGCCCGAGAGGGCCACCGCACCTTGAGAGCGATGGCCAGCACGGCAGCCGCTACTGTCCCGCTGGGCGCGGTGGCGCACATCCTCCCGCCCGGGATGGACCTGTCCGATCCCGTCGCGGGGTTCGACGCGGTCGCCCGCGAAATGGCCTCGCCCGGCCGCGGACCGGTCGTCATCCTCATCGACGACCTCCATCTGCTCGACCACACGTCCGCGACCTTGCTGGGGCAGTTGGTGGACGCCGGTCTGATCTTCCTGATCGGTACGGTCCGATCGCAGGAGGCCGCAGGAGAGGTGGTCGCGGCATTACTGTACCGAGGAGACTCGATCACACGGGTGGACCTTGCAGGGCTGGAGCAGCCGCAGGTCGAACTCCTGCTGCACGGCGTGCTCGGCGGCCCGGTGGGCCAACGCACGCTTCGGAGGCTGTTCACCACCAGCCGCGGCAATGTGCTGTACCTCCGCGAACTCGTGATCGGTGCTGTGCAGCAGGGCTGCTTGGCTCACGACGGCGAGGCATGGCAGATCGAGGCAGACAGACCTGCGGTCACCAACCGGCTGAGGGAGCTGATCAATTCCCGCCTCACATCGGTGGCGCGGGGCGCCGACGTGGTGCTGGAGACACTGGCCCTGTGCGGGACCTTGTCCCTCTGTGACGCCGAGGCAGTCGCCCCCGCCCCCTCGACCCTCGCGGACATCGAACGCGCCGGGCTGATCCGCATCTACACGGAGTCGAGGCGCACCTTTGTGACTCTGGCCCACCCACTCTATGGCGAGATCGTACGCTCGACTCTTTCCACCCTGAGGCGGCAGCAACTACTCCTGAGACAGGCCGCTCGGGTGGACGCGTATGGAGGCCGTCGATGCGACGACGCCCTCCGCACCACTGCTTGGCGGTTGGCTGCCACGGGCACGGCAGATGCGCACATGCTCCTGCACGCCGCGGCCCTGGCGATGCACTCGGGCGACGACAAGCAGGCCGTAGCGCTGCTGGAAGCTCTCGAACCCGAGCATCACACATCCCAGAGCCTACTGATGCTGGGCAAGGCGCTGATGCGCCTGGGTGAGTACGAGAAGGCGGATGAGGTTCTGACCGAGGCCGACGAACAAGCTGTCGGCGAGCGAGAAAAGGTCGCTGCCGTCACCGCCCGCGGCTTGAACCTGTACTGGATGGGGGTCAGGACGGAGGTCATTCGTGAGGTCAACTCCGCCGCTCGGACGGCGGTCAAGAGCCGTGCGGGAAGGGAGCAACTCTTCCTCAACGAGGCTTGTCTGCTGGTCACTTCCGGCCGACCTGCCGAGTCACTGCGGCTTCTGGCTTCCCTGGCCGACAATCCAGATGGTGAAGAAAACCTTGACAGATGGCTCCTGGGCGCGAATGCCAAGGCCACGGGCCTCGCCTTCACCGGGCGCACCGAGGAGGCTGTCACCCTTGCGCGGAATGCTCATGCGGCACATCTCGAGTTCGGCGGGAACACCCTGCTGTCACATTCCTCGGCACAGCTCGTTCCCCTGCTGCTGGCCCATACGGAGAACGGCGAGTTCGGCGAATGCCGCAAGGTAGGGGAGCATGCTGTCGGCGAGCTGGACTCCGCCGAGGCGCCGACGGCGTACCTGTGGCTTACCTTCTACCTCGGTCGCCTGGAGTGGTTCGCCGGGCGTCCGGCGACCGCGCGCCGCTGGTACGCGGAAGCTGCCACCCTGGCACGGAAGCACCGGCATCTCAGATTCATGCGGCTGTATCTCTCTGGGTGGGCCGCCTCCGCTGCCGTACTGAAGGACGTCGCGACGGCCGAAGGACTGCTGGCGGAACTCGAGGCCTACCCCGACAGCGGCTACCTGGACGGGGAGGACCGTCTGGGCGAGGCGTGGCTGCATGTGGCACGAGGTCAGTTGACCCGGGCACGAGAAGTCCTCGAGGCCGCGGCGGATCAAGCGCGTCTGTCCGGGAGCGTCGTCTCGGAGGTGTGCTTGCTGACCGACCTCGCCCGACTGGGCGCTCCCCAAGCCGTCAGAGGTCGGCTCGACGAGCTGGCCAGCGTCTGCGACGGGGCGTTCACAACCGTTCGGGCATCCTTGGCGGCTGCCCTGGCCGACGGCGCCCCCGAGCCGCTGATGGCCGCCGCGACCGCTTTGGAAGCCGTCGGCGCCCATATGCTGGCCGCGGAGGCGGCGAGCACCGCCGCTGTTGCCTGGCGGCGCCTTCAGCAACCACGACGTGCTGCATCCGCGACAGCGGCCGCCGCGGCTCTTGCCACTGCCTGTGAGAACGCGTCCACTCCCATTCTCGCGACAATCGACGACGGCATAGCCCCCCTCACCGGACGTGAATGGGAGATCGCGCTGATGGCCGGCACGGGGGCCAGCAGCCGCGCCATTGCCGAGCAGCTGGGTGTCTCGGTACGCACTGTCGACAATCACCTCCACCGGATCTACACCAAACTCGGAATCACCACCCGCAGTGAACTCGGCCGTGTCCTTCGACAACTGCCATAAGCGTCGCCGCCGTCCGGGCGGCGGCGCGGTGCTCCTTCGCATGGGGATCAGATCCGTCATGGCCGGGTTCCGGTCAGCCAGAGATTTTCCAGGCGAATGCCAGACCATCGAGGGCGCTCAGCATCCCGACCGGGACGCCCAGTTCGGTTACATCAACGACCAGGCCAAGGACCACATGGGCGCCGGGGATCCGGTCATCAGTGTGGACACCAAGAAGAAGAAACTGAGTAGTCGATACTCTGCCGGTCCGCAGGCGGGACGGGGAAACTCGGGGGTCCAGGCAAACGGCGCGTGGCCGCAGGTCCAACAGTGTGCCCGTCCCGGTGGCCGGGCCATCGCCGTGACCTGCAGCCTTCCGCGGACGGCGATGGTCACGCACGCGGCTTTCGGAATCCGGTTCACCGCTGACAGGCCGTGCCTGCGCTTCCGTTCCGCGGACTCTTCGTGATTCGTCGGGGGCGCAGCACCGGGCCGGCCGTCACGGACGGACCGGCCACCCCACCGCCCTCGACGGCACAGACAAGGATTCATCCACCGATGCACTTCTTCAGCAGTTTCCGGCGCTCGTCGGCGCACATCGCCGTCGCGGCGGGCGTCGCGGCGAGCACGCTCGTGTCTCTTCCCGCTCCGGCCGCCGCGGCGGGATCGGCGCCCCCTCCGCGCGTGTCGGTCTTCGCCGTCGTGGCGGGCAACGAGCCCGCGGGCGTGTACACCGACCTGTCCCTGCTGGCCTTCCACAGCAGCGTCTCCCTCGACCTGCCGGCGCATGTGCGCCACGACGCCACGGGGCGGTACGCCGTCTACTTCTCCGGCCCCGACCTCGGCACCGTGCCGACCGCCGGCCTTCATGTGCGGGCTATGACCGATGGCAACTGCATGCCCTTCGACGGCATCACCCCGAGCCGTCATCCGGGTCTGCAGATCGACGTGGCCTGCTTCGACAGCGCAGGGCGTCCCGCCGACCGCCGCTTCACCATCGCCTACAACGCCCGCGGCGCGGCACACGGAGCGCTGGTGACCGCCGCGACCGCGCCGGGTGCCATGTCCTCCGACTGGCGGGTCGCCGAACCGCAGGACACGGGCGGTGCCGCGCGTGTCGCCTACACCCACCCCTCGCCGGGCCTGTACACCTTCGACCTGCCCTATTTGCCGGGCACGGCGCCCGAGTCGTTCGCCACTACCGCCCTTGCCCCCATCGCCGAGGCCGGTACCGGCCGCATCCCGAACGTGGTGTGCGGAACGACGGGGCGGGCGCTGATCCCCGGGGACGCGGGGCCCGTCCGGCAGATCTCGGTGACCTGCCGGGACGCGGTCACGGGGCAGATGGCTCCGGGCGGCACCCGAATCCATGTCGGATACACCCGTGGCGTCAACCTGACGGGAGCGTCCGGGGTCAGCGAGGCGTATTTCACCGCGCCCTGGATCTCCACCAACTCCCGTGTGGTGCTGCCCGACAGCGCCGTCCACGACCCGGGCCCGGTCACGACCGGGGCCGTTGCCGTACAGCGCCATGCCGTCGGCCAGTACACCGTCGACATCGCCAATCAGGAAGGCACCATCGGCTACGCGAGCATCGTCGCCACGGCCAACGGCTCCACCGCCCTCTGCCGTGCGTCGGTGCCCGACCCGGACCGGCCGGGCCATCTCTCCGTCGTCTGCCGGAGCGATGCGGGTCAGATGGACACCGGCTTCCACCTGCACTTCGTCTCCAGGAAGCTGCGCCTGCGGTTGAGCCCCCTCGCGGGGCTGTAGGCCACGAGCTTGGGTCTTGTCGGTTGTTGCAACACCCCAGTTCAAGGGGTGCGATGGAGTTCGAGATCCGCGACAACCGAGAAGCAGCCCAGGGGCGAAGAAGCTGCGCGCTGAGCGGGAGGAATACTTCCAGCTCCCCTCCCGCTCCACGGGCAGCCGCCGCTCTTCGGAATGTTCGTGGGAGTGAGGTGGGACCGGTGGCGGAACCCGAAGAGATCGGCCGAGCCGAAGACCTGGTGGAACGAGTGGCGGCGATCGACATCGCCAAGGTGTCGCGCATTGGTTCCGGAGAGCACTGTGCCCGGGGGTTGAGTGCGACGGGCAGTGGTCAGTCCTGGGCCAGCCACAGGTCGGGGCCGAAGATTTCGTAGTGGATGGCGGAGGCCGGCACGCCTCGCTCGAGGAGTTGGGTGCGCACTTCCCGCATGTACGGCAGCGGCCCGCAGAGGTAGGCGCGGACGCCGTCGGGAAGTTCGATGCCGGACAGGTCCACCAAACCGGTGCGGTCGGCGGGCCAGTCGCCCTCCGGCTGCTCGTACCAGGTGTGCGCGGAGCCGTCGGCGAGCTTGGTGATGAGCCGCTCCTGATCGGCGCGCAGGGCGTGGTCGGCGGTTGAGCGGTCGGCGTGGACGGCGATGACCGGAGCGTGGTGCCCGCGGTTTACGAGGTCCTCCAGCATGGCGACCATCGGCGTGCAGCCGATGCCGGCCGAGGCGAGCAGCAGCGGCGCGGTCGTGTCATCGAGGACGACGTCACCGTAGGCAGCGGACACGGCGATCAGGTCGCCTTCGTGGACGTGGTCGTGGAGATGGTTGGAGACTTCGCCGAGCGGGGCGGGGCCGCCGTGCAGCCGCTTGACCGTGATGGAGCGTTCTGGGCAGCCAGGGCCGTTCGTCAGGCTGTACTGGCGGATCTGGCGTGCCCCGTCAGGCAGTTCGATCTGGACCGAGACGTACTGGCCGGCCTTGAAGGCTGATGCGGGGCGGCCGTCGGCGGGCCGCAACCGGAAGGTGGCCACGTCCGCGGTCTCCTGGTCCCGGGCGACCACCTCCCATTGCCGCCAGGTCGCTCCGACCAGCACGCCCTGCTCCGCGTACAGGCGACGCTCGATCTCGATCAGGGAGTTGGCCATCAACCAGTAGACCTCGTCCCAGGCTGCGGCGACCTCCTCGGTGACGGCGTCGCCGAGGACCTCCGCGACGGCGGCGAGCAGGTGAGTGTGCACGATGCGGTACTGCGCGGGGCTGACGCCGAGTGAGGCGTGCTTGTGAGCGATCCGGTTGAGGATGGCATCCGGGCGGCTGTCCGGCTGCTCCACCAGGACGGTGGCGAAGGCGGCGATGGCACCGGCCAGAGCCTGCCGCTGGGCACCGGCAGCCTGGTTGGCGCGGTTGAACAGATCGTGCAGGAGCTCGGGGTGTGCGGCGAAAAGCTTCCGGTAGAACAGCTCGGTGAGGGTGCCAAGGGCTCCGCCGACCGCGGGCAGGGTGGCGCGGACTCTCTCGGCGGACTTCTGCGACAGCATGTACGCTCCAAACTGGTATATGAAATTCGCATTTACGGGCGCGTGAAAACCCCGCCTCTGCAGGGCGGGGCAAGGTGGACGTGGAAGCGGAAATCCTATCCGGGCAGGCCGGAGCCGCGCCCGATGAGCCCCACCAGCACGGGGCCGGTGGGCGACTCGACCAGGTCCGCAAGGGTCAGCGGATCAAGTGAGGCATAGAACGCCTCTTGGGCCTGACGCAAGGCCATCCGCAGCCGACAGGCTTGCCGCAGCGGACAGGGCGCATCGCCCTCGCACTCGACGACCTCGCCGACCCCCTCGAACTCCCGGACCAGGTGCCCGACCGAGACGGTACGCCCGTACGGGGTGAGCGTCAGCCCTCCTCCGCGCCCCCGCCGCGTCTCGACCACGCCGAGGTGCTGCAACTGGGCGACCACCTTTGCGAGGTGGGTGTAGGGCACCCGCATCTCCTCGGCGATCTGCCGTGCGGTGCCCAGCTCCGCCCCGGAGACCGCCAGCCGCATGACCGTGCGAAGCGCCAGGTCCGTTGCCTTCGTCAGCCGCATGACGTCAACGCTAGATAATGCGAATCCCAAATGCAACTTTGAGTGGCGTGTCCGTCGCCACACCGTGGCGGGGTGATGCACGGGCATGCAGGGCGGCGCGGCGATCACGACGCCTGGCCGCGCAGCGGCCAACCCGGTGCGCGTCGTCGGCCAACAGCCCGGCCGGGAAGTCGAACGGGACCAGCGCGGTGCAAGAATGGATCGCCTGCTGCGGATACGTACGCGCCTGCCGTGATCGAGGAGTTGGACTGATCTCCCGGTGCGGACGGGCCATCCGATGCTCGCAGGGTCGCGCTGCAGAGTCCTGTGCCCCGCGTTCATCTCACGGCGAGCTGAGCAGAGCAGTGGCGTTCTTCAATCGTGCGTTGAGGTTGTCACGGACTTCTTGCAGTTCGGCGGTGTTCTGCTTGATCATCTTCTCTTCCTCGTGGGCTTGCAGCGCGGCCGCCTGGCGCAGAAAGTCCGTTGCCACGAGGCACTTCGCGTCAGCCACGGCCGTCCTGATCTCGGTGGTCGAGGGGGCGGTGTTGGGGTTCCAGCGGGGTTCCTCCCGGGCGCTCTCGGGGTCAGGGGAGTCGAAGCCCGAACGCTTCATGCAGGAGGACCACTTGGCGGCCAGGTCCCGGTAGGGCAGCCCACGTCGTGTCTGGTAGGCGGCGTCGGCAGCCAGTTCGCTCAGCCTGAGCGAAGCGATCGTCTCGCTGCCCCCCCGCTGCATGTCCGCGACCACGCCCGATGCCGGATTGAGCTGGTGCGTGCCGTGCTCCAGGAGTTGAACGGCCTCGCCGAGACAGCCGTACGGAAGCACCGCCTTGTCTCGGTAGGCCGTGATCGGCGCTGCCCCGTCAGTGCCGCGCGGTTTCATGCCCTTCCAGCCCTCGACGACCGCCCGTTCCTCCGCCGACAGCTTGTTGAGTTGCAGCGCCAGGGCCAGGTCACCGTCGTCGTCCTGCTGCTCCGGCGCAGGGTGGAAACCGTATCTGACTGCGTCTTGCTCATCTATGACACCGAACTGGAAATACGGGTCCTCGAAGCGAAGCCCCGCACGCTTCGGCACTGCCCAGTGCAGGCCGTACCTGCTCGTGCACTTGCCGATCAGCGTGTGCTGTGCAGTTGCCAGTTGCAGGCGTTGTTGTTCTGAAGGCCGGTAGCGGTCCAGCGGGAGAGGGACCACGTGCTTGCCGCGGGTTGTGTCGTGGGACGGGCGAGAAGAGGCCGGGCTGGTGTCGGTGCATCCCGTGGTCACGCTGATGAGAGCCACCACCATGCTGAGCAGCAGTGCGCTGCGAGGGACAGCCCGCCGGGCACCCGCACCGGGCGATCGCGGGGCATCACGGTGGCTGTCCTGGGCAGACTGTCCGGTCCTCGTCACCGCCGTAACGCGACTGGGGGAAGCCTTCATGGCGAAGTGCTGAATGGCCATCAAATGGGATCTCGCTGTGGTCGGGGCGCAGAGTGCCGGGGGATTTTCCGAACGGCGCCCACCGCTGGGTCCTGCGTGCCGTGTGCGCTTTCGCGCCGACACGCCGGACCCACCGGCCGGCGGAGCTACCAAGACCCGGGTTCACCCACACCGGATGCTGAAGACATTCAGATGCCCCCAGTCGTAGACCTTGACCCACATGCTGCTCTTGCCCCGCCGGTCGAGCGTGTTTCCACTGCCCCAACCGCTCCACATGGTGACGCAGCCCTTGTAGGCCCGGACCGAGTCGGTGTCGTAGTAGTAATAGTGGTTACGGGACTTGTCGCCCGGAGGTAGCTCCACATCGGCGCGGTAAGACCCCCAGCTACCCGGATTGTCGACGCACGGCAGCTTGTCGCCGTAGTAGGTGTCGCTGTGCCAGACGCCCCAGCACCAGTTGTTGGCGATCCGCACGTCCATGCCGGACGAGTTGTCGATCTCGCCGCCGCATCCAGGTGTCGTACAGGTGCCCGCAGAGGCGGTGCCCGGTACGCCCACGACGACCGACGCCCCGACGACCGCCGCGACCGCGAGCTTTGCCAGGCGCGTTCGAAGATTCCTCATTCTTGTCCGACCCCCTACGAATTGGCTCCTTCCCTCTCCGGAAAGGGGCCCGAATCACTGTTACCGCTGCCTTGCGTGTGGCGATTGGTCGTCGTCCCGAGTAGGAAGTGCAGTCGATGGCCCACATGCAGGGACAGCTGTCGGCGTTCCCGCACCGGGAGGTGATCCTGGCCGACCCACACCCTGACAGCCGCTCTCGGCCCGTAACAGCATTGCGGCGTTTCCTGGGACGCTGGGACGTCGATGCTGCATCCACCTGCGCGGATGCGTGTCCCTGGGACGCCACCAGGGGCCGCCAGTAGCATGCCCACGACACCATCGGGGGACCTTGGAGGACGGATGGCCCGGAGGTCGGATGCAGCGACGCTGGGGGAGCTCCTCACGCGGCTCAAGGACGAGAGCGGCCAGAGCTACGCGTCGATCGGCCGACGATGTCATCTCGGCAAGTCAACGGTGCACCGCTTCTGTTCCGGCCTTTCCGTCCCATCGGATTTCGGAACAGTCGAGCGAATAGCGAAGGGCTGCGGCGCAACCCGCGAGGATGTGGCCAGGCTCTATCGGCTGTGGGAGGGAGCCACGTCCGCAGCCCATGCCGCTGACGCGGGCACCATCCGTCAGGGTCGATCCGAGAGCGTCGTCCCACCACGCAACCAGCCGGATGCCGTCGGATCTCCCGAGGAGAACCCTCCGGTGGGGCACGTCGCCGGCACGCCCCCACAATCCACTGAGGCGGCCGATTCACTGCTCGGCACAGGCCGACGGCGTGTCGGGAGGATGCGGGAAACGCTGAAACTGCTGGCCACGATCAGCTGCATCGTCGCGGTCCTGACACTCGGCCTGTCCGGAGCCGGCGCGCCGCGCCAGGCTGCCAAGCCGAGTCCCGCGCGCATCGCCGGTCCAGCCTGGACACTTCCCGAGGCTCCGGTGCCGCGCACCTTGTTCGGAGTCACGCTCAACAGCGCCACCGGCACCATGCCCGCCTTCCGAATCGGGGCAGTCAGGCTCTGGGACAGTGAGACCCGCTGGTCGCAGATCCAGCCTCAACGCGGCGAGTTCGATTGGTCGACGCTTGACCGGGAGGTCGCCGGAGCCGAGCGAGCCGGTCTGCCCGTGCTCTTCGTGCTTGGTGGCACGCCACGATGGGCCAGTCCTGACGGTCCCCGGTCGCCCTATCCCGACGGTACACGCGCGGCGCCGCCCGACAGCCTTGCCGATTGGGACGACTTCGTCCGTGCCGTCGCCCAGCGCTACCGCGGGCGGATCGCGGACTACGAGCTGTGGGTCCTTGGGAACGACCGCAGATTCTTCGCCGGCAGTGTCGAGATCCTCGTCGAGATGACCAAGAGGGCGAGCCGGATCGTGCGCGCCGCGGATCCGAGAGCCACGATCGTCTGTCCGGGCATGGGGCAACTCTGGGCGCCGAAAGGACGCGAATTCCTGCAACGCTTCGCCGTGCTCGGCGGATATGACGCATGTGACGTGGCGGGCATCAAACTGCATCAGCGCTCCGCGGTCGACCCGCCCGAGTCGATGCTCGAACTGGTCACCGAGGTAGACCGGCTGCTGCACAGGGCAGGCGTCCAGCCGAGACTGTGGAACACGGGCACGACCTACTCAATCGCTCTGGAGAGTCCGCTCGACGAGGCCAGAGCCCGGGCATACGCTGTGCGGTTCTTCCTGGTGGGTCTTTACGCCCGCCATCTCAACCTGGAACGAATGTACTTCTACAGCTGGGGAGGCACCCGGATCCCCATCGTGCTTCAGGCCGAGGGTGGACCACCCACATCGGCAGCACTCGCCGTCGAGCAACTGCAGCGCTGGCTGGCGCACGCGCGCAGTTACTCCTGCGGCCACGGACTCGCGATCGGTCAGCCTGCCAACGTCTGGGAATGTGCCTTCGTCATCGAGGGGCAAGCCAGTCGGCACCACGCCGTCATCCGCTGGACCGACTCCGGTACGGCCCAAACCGCTGCGGGGCCCCAAATGCGGCAGGTGCAACGGCTTGACGGCTCGTCGGTGGATTTGGAACCCGGGGACACGGTGGCAGTGTCCGAGGAGCCTGTCCTCCTTGCGGAGGAGCGCCCTTGAGCGAGGCGGTGCTCAATCATCGGATTGAGGCGCTCGTCGCGCGGAGTGAGACTGGCGATCCCAGCCTTCGGCCTCCGTGCTGGGCGGTGTTGTCGCCGCCTACGGTCTGGAAGACCGGTACGCCGTTGGCTTCGTTCAGCTTTACGGTTTCGGCAAGCACCTACGCATCGGCCTGCTGTGCCTGGCGGCGGCCGCGGCGATGCTGGTTCCGAGCGGGGCAGTTTACGTCGGCTTCGGCGGAACCTCGCTTGCCGGGCTGTCGGGGGAGTCGCTTCAACGGGCGGCGGGGGAGGCGGGTCTCACAGCGCGGAGTCCGGTCAGGTCCCTGCGTGACGCGCAGGCCGTGCTCAATGCCAGGACTTCTCGTAGGCGTTGGTCGGCGGCGTGTTTGTTCCGCCAGATGATGTAGCGGCGGATCATGCGGCCCTGTTCCATGTGGCTGCTGTGGTCGGTGCCGTCGAGTGCGAAGTAGCGCAGGGCGGTGAACTGGGCCTCGATCCGGTTGAGCCAGGAGCTGTTGGTCGAGGTGTAGGCGATCAGGACGTGCAGGCCGCACGATCATGTTTTGCCAGGAGGAGTGGGAAACGTATTGGGAACCCTTCTGGGTTATGCCCTCTTGCCCAGGTCGAGAGAAGTAGCATGATTTGTCAAGGACTCACTGCCAAGGGACGGGGAAAGTCGAGCGGCCGGCGCCCAGTTGGTGGTGCCATCCAGCTTTTCTGTGGTCGAGATCTTGTTCGGCTTATCCGATCGGGGGGTCGACGGCAACAGATTCAGGCCGGTCGTGCTTTTGCCGAGCGGAATGGCGCCGGATGCAGGGGAAGCGCAAGGGGGAGCATGTATAAATCTCAGGTACCGATCGTTGAATTCTTTGAGCAGATGCTTCCTGGGTCTCGTGCGGTCGGCTACAAACTTGTGTTGACTATGCTCGCTCGTGAGGCCGACTCGCCATCCCTGTACGAAGACGTAGGTCGCTATTGGGCGTCGCTGCACGACGCGACCGGACCGGACATCCTCTTCGTGTTCGCCGGGGCGAACGCGGCGACGCGGCTTGGCGCGCACGGCATACCGGATCGGCTTGAGCCGGTGATGTATCTGGCGGAGGACGCAGCCGTGGGCTGGGGTGCTCGCGGTAGACCCACAATCTACTGGAGTGGGTCCTCGTATCGACGGGATATGACATGGGGGCCCGGGCGGAAGGGGCAATCTGAGATCGAGTCGTCCAGGCGACTGCTGCATAGAGGTACTCCACGCCTATACGGACAGGACTTCGCGGAAGACCACACGAGCGAGATTGGCGCTCTCCGCCGGTATCTCGGACTGCGGGAGTCGCAGATACCGTGCCTCGTTTTCACGGTACTTGGGCCATCGGCAGGGCTTGAGGAACGCATTATCGTCCCTCTCTCCGTTATCCGGTCGACCGTCTATCAGTACGTCAAAGAGCTGTCCGAGTTCTTGGAGGATGCGCTTGAAACCATCGATAAAGCCCGTGAGCCGCTCAAACGTTTCAAGCTGATTCGGCAAGTAAGACAGTCTGTGCGTGAAGAAGCTGGTCAACTGGAATCCGAAGAGTCCCGGGAGGCTGTACTTCGAATCCTTGAACTTACCGATGGCGCGGGGCGATCAACAGCCACACGAACCGAGTGTTACCAGCAGCTCAGGATCGTCCGGGACTCTTCAGGTGGCGGGGCTGGGATTTGTTGGCCACCTGCTCGTCTGATCAGCCGGCTACAGAAGGCAATCGATCTCTCGTTCCATGAGAGCGTCATGTCGTTGTCCTGTGACAGCCATGGGATGAACCTGGAGAACCAAGTCTGGTCTCGACTCGTCGCCGATCTGCGACAGTTCAACGCCTCTCGCCCGGCCGACGTCGATCATGGTCACTGGGACTTCTTTGTTGCGTATTCTTCCGCTGACCGGCACATCGCCGAAAGGATCCATTCAGAGCTGTCGAAGATCGGCCGCACCTTTTTGGACACGCGATGCGTGCGGCCTGGGGATCGATGGGCAGGGCTGATCCATACCGCCCAAGGGGACTCTCGAAGTACCGTCCTGGTGATTACGGCGAACACTCCCAGCTCCTGGTTCTTTGAGTCAGAATATCTTCGTGCAATCCAGCTTGCGCGAACCAAGGGTCACATTGTCGTGCCCGTGCTGTACGGTAAGGGTGCCTTATTGCCCTATGGGCTCGAACAAGTGCAATCCGCTGCCATCAGGGACTGGCGGGAGTTGGCCACTCTTCCCGAAATGGTGCAACATATTGTTGCGGCTCCGTGAGGGCTGTTGGGGGCTGGTCCTCCCGTGGCGGGGCTGACTGACGGGAGAACGGGCGCCTGCGTTTGTCGACTTCAGCTGCTGTCCGTCGTCGCGCGGTTCGCCGACTGGAGTCATCCCATCAACCTGAACAAGGACTTCCAGCCGGCCGTCCGGTGCAGGTGCGGCAGTGCGGAGCCCAGTTGGCGCGCAGTCACTGCGAGGGTGAGCCGATCCCCGAAGTTGACGACGCGTGGCCTGGGTGCGGCGGGCCTCCGGGTTGTGATGGCGTTTCTTGAAACCGGCTCTGTCCGCAGTTCCGTGAATCGCCAGGTCAGCGGCGGGAACGGGGGATCGTTTCGGCAGTGTGTTTCCTGCCGTGGCGAGCAAGACGGTTGAGGATGTGCTGTTTCCCGGAATCGGTGTGCGAGTGGAGCGTGTCAGCGACTCCTGCGGCGCCCTGGTGGTGGAGGCGGTGTCCACCGGTCGGCCGGGCCGGTGCCCGGACTGCCGGAAGCAGGCGAGACGCGTGCAGAGCACCTACCAACGAACCTTGGATGAAAGACCGTTGGGCTCACGTCGCGTCGTGGTACGGCTGCGGGTGCGCCGGTACTTCTGCGACCGGAAGAGGTGTTCCCGGAAGACGTTCGTGGAGCAGGTGCCGGGCCTGACCGAGCGGCACCGCCGGTCGAGCACCGGACTGACGGGGTGGCTACGGTCGATCGCGGTGGAGCTGGGCGGCCGTCCGGCGGCACGCCTGTGCCGGAGCCTGCGGCTGGCCGCGGGCCGGACACGGCTGCTCAGGCTGCTGACGGCGCCGCCGGTTCAAAGCCGCGCCCCGCGGGTGCTGGGGGTCGACGAGTTCGCCTTCCGCAAGGGCTGCACCTACGGCACCGTCCTGGTCGACGTCGAGGCCGGCCGGGTCGTGGACGTGCTGCCCAACCGCACCTCGGAGACGTTCGCGGTCTGGTTCAAGGACCATCCCGGCGCGGAGATCATCTGCCGTGACCGGGCCACCGCCTACACGAAGGCGGTCAAGGAAGCCGCCCCCAACGCCCTCGAAGTCGCAGACCGCTGGCACCTGCTGCAGAACCTGTCCGCCGCAGTGGAGAAGACCTGCCACCAGCACCGCAACTGCCTGCGCAAACACGCAGGGCAGGAGACGGAGCCGACCGTGCCGGAACCGGTCCCGATGGAACTGCCGGTGCCGGAACTGCCCCGCACCCAGATCATCGAGCGCACACGGCACCGCTTCGAGGACGTCCACCGCCTGGTGGAGAAGGGCTGGACGATCAGTGCCATCGGCCGCCGTCTGAACCTCGACCGCAAGACCGTACGCCGCTTCCGCGACACCGACCTCGACGAGCTGCTGGCCTCTGCCAGCGACCGCCGCCCCAACGGCGTGCTGGAGCCGTTCAAGGCATACCTCAACGCCCGCTTCACCGAGACCCAGGGCCAGGTCAGCGGCACCCGCCTGTTCCTGGAGATCCACGAGCGCGGTTACCGAGACAGTCGCCAGGTTGTCCGCAAGCACCTCGCCGCCCTGCGGGCAGGCACCGCCGAGCCGGTCCGGGCCGACATCCCCAGTCCGCGCAAGATCACTTCATGGATCATGCGGCCCCGTGACACCCTCACAGAGAGCCAGGACAAGCGACTTCTGGAGGTCCGGCTCGCCTGCCCGGACATTACCCGGGCCTGCGACCTCGCCCGCGCGTTCGCCGATCTCGTCCGTCACCGGCGCGGATTCCTGCTTCTGGAGTGGATCCGCCAAGCCGAGCGGGGTGCCCCGAAGCCGATGCAGGGCTTCGCCGGCTCCCTCCGCCAGGACCTCGACGCCGTCACCGCCGGCCTCACCCTCCCTTGGAGTTCCGGAGTTGTCGAAGGGCACGTGAACCGGGTGAAGACGCTCAAGCGAGCCGTGTATGGCCGGGCCTCGTTCGAACTCCTCCGCACTCGCATCCTCACTCAGCCGTCGATGCCCCTTCAGTGGGCCTCTGATGGTGAGGAAGGTTGAGTTGTTCATGCAGGAGAGCCGCAACTTGGAGGTCATTGGTGACCATCACCTGAGCCAACCTGCCCGCTACTGCGATCACGTGGCTCCATGCTGGAGCATCTAGATAGACCTCGTCCGGGGCACCGCGACCTACCTCCTCCTGCACGGTCGAGTAGACCTCGCCCAGCTTTTTCATGAGTGCGACTTCCTCCTCGGTCCGCAGGCTCTTGCCCAGCCACGGCGCGGGATCGTCTGCGTTGCAGAAGTCGTCGAACAGAACGGTGACCACGTAGTCCAGGTCCTCGAACTCCTCCGGCCGCAGCCAGACATCGCGCTGCCACGAGGGACTCGCAAGGGCGAGAACCGCTGGCACAACATGAAGTCGGAAGACCGGGAACTCAATGCCGTGATCCGTCACGTCGTGAGCCTACTGACAGGGTGAGGGACAGCACCCACTTGCCAGTGCGCCTGTTCACGAAAAACGCGGTCAGAGCCATTTTCGGTGCTCTGATCGCAGTTCCGTGAATGATCTTTATGGAGGGGTCTGGAGCCGTACAAGATCGACGATGCCTGTCGACGTGGCGCCTTGATCACTGCCACGATGTCCCGATGTCCTCCCCCGTTCTTCCAGAACTGTGGTTGCGCGGCGTCGCAGCCAACCCGGGTGCGCCGTCCGAGGTTCTGCTGCGTCTACTGACCGCGCAGGCACGCGCCGTCTGGACGATCCTCTGCGAGGATCGCCACCTTCCCGCAGACGTTGTCGAGGCAGTGGTCACGCACCCTGAGCGGGAAGTCCGCCGCGGCTTCGCCCGCAACCGACGCGCGGCTCCCGAGCAGCGTGGCCGACTGGTCAACGACTCTGACGCTCTCGTCCGTGCGGACCTTGCCTCAGGCCCTCGCGCCCGCCTGGGCATGGCCGAGGCGCTGCCCGACGACGTCCTGGAAACCCTTCTGACCGCGCAGGACGACAACAGCCAGGGCCAGGTGCTCACCGCAGACGAGATCAGGCAGGAACTGGAATTCTCCGGGCAGATCTCGCGGTCGTTCCGCCGCAGGATGCTCGATCACCCGAACCCCGAACTGCGTGCCCAGGCCGCGGGCTTGTGGCTGTGGCTCACCCCCAGGCAGCGCGATGCGCTCCTGGCCGACCCGGCTCCCGCGGTGCGCGAGGCCGCGCGCGGTCACAGCCGGATTCTGGACTCGGCGGCGATGGAAGCGGACCTGCCGGAGCGTGACTGCCACCACCGGGGCCTCCTGCTCGTCAACTATGCAGTTTCCCGCACCGTGGCTGAGCGGTGCCTCGCGGACCGGCGCGACCTGTGGGCGCTGGCCCATAACCCCCACACGCCCAGCGATGTCGTCACCCGCCTCGCGCGCGACCCCGATCCCCACGTGCGTGAACGAGTCGCCGCCAGAGCTGATCTGGATCCGGCGCTGCTGGCAGAACTGGCCCAGGACCCGGACGACACCGTGCGGACCCGAGCCCTGCTGCAACCACTCCCGCGTGCCTGGCCGGAGTGTGGTGCCATCGATCGGATCATCGGCCACTCAGCCGAGAGCATCGGCCCTGTCGGCGAGATGCTCATCGAGCCGGAGACGAGCTGGTACGAATCGTGCGCCGCATCCACGCATCCCCTGCTGCGCCAAGTTGCCGCGACCTGCCCCCGGCTGCCCGAGGAGCTGGTGCACCGCCTGGCTGACGACCACGACGCCGACGTACGCCACCTGCTGGCCTACAACCACCCGCTCGCGCCGCCCAAGATCATCCTCGACGCCTTCATCGCCACGCCACGCCAACGCCCCTACCTGCTCACGCTTCCCCGCCTGCCCCGCACCGGGCTGCACCACCTCCTCGACCACGACGACCCCGACATCCGTGCCCTGGCCGCCGCCGACACCAGCCTGGCCCAGCCGCCCGTCCACCTGCTTGCCGACCCCGAGCCGCGCGTTCGTCGAGCCGCGGCTGCCAACCCACTCCTTCCCCTCGACCTGATCTCATCGCTCCTCGACGCTCCGGAGCATGCCGAAGGAGCCGCAGCCAACCCGAACCTGCCCGCTGAACGCCTACACGAGCTGCTCGACCTCAGCGGGCTGCTCCCAGCGGCAACACAGTGAGTCTGAGGCTCCCTCGAGATCATTCACGGAATTCCGGTCAGAGCCTTGAAACCGACCATCCGTACTCCTCGCGTCACTTGATCCGGCTCTCAAGCGAGTGGGGAAGTTCGGCGGCGGCGAGTAGGGGTGCCGGCAGGAACGCTGTCACCAGCGGCAAACGACGGTGGCTGCCCGGGAATTGGAGCGGGAGATCGAGGAGGGCGTGAACGTGATGGAGGCGTCCTACGGCGTCGGCGCCGTCATCGCCTGCGGCCAGGGCGGCGAGGTCGCTTCCAACCGCCGCGACGAGTAGGGAGTTGCTTGCCTGTTCGGGTTGTTGATGCATACGAAAGCGTGCGGTGGGGCGATGGCTGCGCCTGCGCCGGCAGCGACGCGCATGTGGTGCTGTCGGTTGTGTTCGTTTTCGAGGGGGCCCCGAGCTCAGCGGCGCAGGGCGGTCTCCCGCTGCATGTGCGACAGTTTCTCGGGATTGCGCACGGCGTAGAGCCCGGTGATGAGGCCGTCGTCGATGCGCACCGCCACGACGGTGTCGATCGCGCCGTTGAGCTGGAGAATCAGCGCCGGGTAGGCATTGACCTGTGCTGGCCGCAGCGACCCTGGGGAGATCCTGCCCAGCCCGGCGGCCAGCAGGCGGGCCACCTTGTCGGCCCCCACGATGGGCCGCAGGACGGCCTGCTTGATTCCGCCACCGTCGCCCAGGAAGACGACATCCGGCGCGAGGATGTCGAGCAGGCTCTGCAGATCGCCCGTTTCGGCCGCCCGTTGGAACGCATCGAGCGCGTCCCGGGTCTCGGTCGGGGAAACGATCCCGCGCGGCCGGCGCGCCGCGACGTGTGCCCGTGCCCGGTGCGCGATCTGGCGGACCGCGGCCGGGCTCTTGTCGACGGCTTCGGCGATCTCGTCGTACCCGAGGTCGAACACCTCGCGCAGCACGAACACCGCCCGCTCGGTCGGCGTGAGCGTCTCCATCACCAGGAGCATCGCCATCGAGACGCTGTCGGCCAGCTCGACGTCCTCGGCCACGTCCGGGGCGGTGAGCAGCGGCTCGGGAAGCCAGGGGCCGACGTAGGACTCCCTGCGGCGGCCGAGCGTACGCAGCCGGCTCAGCGCCTGGCGCGTGGTGATCCGGACCAGGTACGCACGCTGATCCCGCACCGTGCCGAGATCGACACCAGCCCACCGCAGCCAGGTCTCCTGCAGGACGTCCTCCGCGTCGGCGGCCGAGCCGAGCATCTCGTAGGCGACGGTGAACAGCAGGTTGCGATGGGCGACGAACGCCTCGGTGGCGGGGTCCGCGCGTCCGCTGCCGGCGAGCTGCCCGGCCGTGTCCTGTGTGCGCTCGCTGTGCTCTCTCTTCACCGGCTGCTCCTGCCTGTTCGCTCTCGACGTTGCCACGCGCACAAGACGCCGGACCCCGCAGCTTTGTGACACCCGCGAGCGGTGGCGCACGTCACACGACCGCCTCGTCACAAGGAGCGGGTCGCAGGCATCTCGTGTTCGTCCAGTGCAACACCACGAGTGGGGACGAAGTCATGGACGCCCGATTCAACCTGTTCGACAACGAGATCGCCGCCAAATTCGCCAAGCGGTTCGCAGGCGCCAGCCTGGTGATCCACCAGTCGCCGCTGCCGAAGTCCACGCAGGAGCTGGTGTCGCTGCGCGCCAGCCAGATCAACGGCTGCGGTTGGTGCATCGACATGCACACCAAGGAGGCCGCAGCCGCCGGTGAAACCGCGGTCCGGCTCAACCTGGTCGCCGCCTGGCGCGAGTCCACCGTGTTCACCGAGGCCGAGCGGGCCGCGCTGGCGCTCGCCGAAGAGGGCACCCGGCTCGCCGACGCCCACCACGGCGTGTCCGACGAGACCTGGGCCCAGGTACGCAAGCACTACGACGACGACCAGATCGCCGCGCTGGTCTCCTTGGTCGCCCTGATCAACGCGGCCAACCGGCTCGCCGTGATCGTGCACCAGCAGTGAGGTTCCTACGAGCCCGCCATGTTCGCCGCCACGTTCAACTGATCGGCAGACGAATCCGGCCCGGCCCAGGATCATTCGATCCGGGCCGGGCCCGCGCATGTCCGGGCGCCGCTACGGCGACTCTGAACACATGGCTGAAACCGGCCGACCTGGCTGGCCAAGCAATAAGCCGCGTCAGGGCTTCCAGACCATCCCATGGCGCCTTTAGGCCTTACCTCGTACGGGGTCCGCACGCACTCCCGGATCCGCCCCTGCAGGACGAGATATTCTTGCCAGTCGGCAGGTTCGGTCCTACCCCGCGAGACGGGACTTGGGGTGCCGCCGGCTTCCCCCGCCAGAGCTAGTGGGAACCCTCCAAGCCCGGCTAGACATCGTTGTGCCGGTCAAGATCACCGTGTTCATCCGCACGGCCGCAGACTTGCAAGACGGGGTGGCCGAGGCGGCCGCCGCGTCCTTGTCCGTGACGACACCTGGGACACCACACCGTGAGCGAACGCGTGATTGCGCCCAAGAGCCGGGGCTTCCTGTTCCTCGACTCCCATCCTGGCGGCTGCCGACAGCTGGTGGACGAGATGTGGCAGGCCGTTCCCGCCCCGGTCACCGCCGGGGGCGAAGGGCCGGTGGCTCTGGTCATCGGCTCGTCCGCCGGGTATGGCCTGGCCGCTACGATCGCGGGCCTGGCCCGTGTCGGTATCCGTGGCATCGGCGTGTGCTTCGAGAAGGCGCCCGCGCGGCGCACCGGCACGGCCGGCTGGTATCGCACCGCCGCCACCGCCCGGCTCGCCCAACAGCACGGGCGGGACATGGTCTTCCTCAATGGCGATGCGTTCAGCGACACGGTGAAGGAGCAGGTTGCCGACCTCCTCGCCGAGCGGTTTGGGGGGCGACTCGACTTCCTGATCTACTCGGTGGCCGCGCCTCGCCGCACGGACCCGGACACCGGCAACGTATATGCCTCGGTCCTCAAGCCGATCGGCTCGCCGTACACCACCAAGACCCTCGTCTTCGACGAGTACGGTGCCCCGGAGGTGAAGGAGGTCACCAGCGCGCCGGCCGAGGGCGACGACATCGAGCAGACCGTGGCGGTGATGGGCGGTACCGACTGGGAACGGTGGATCACGTTCCTGGACGACCGGTCCCTGCTGGCCGACGGCTTCGCCACCGCCGCCCTGTCCTACATCGGCTCGCCGCTCACCGCGGCGATCTACCGGCAGGGCACCATCGGAGCCGCAAAGTCCCACCTGGAAGCCACCGCACGCACGTTGGACGAGCGCCTCGGCAAGACCCTGGGCGGCCGGGCCGTGACGTCGGTCAACGCAGCTGCCGTCACCCAGTCCTCCACCGCCATCCCCGGCATCGCCCTGTACGTCGGGTTGCTGCGCGGCGTCCTCGGCGACGCGATGGTGGCCCCGATCGGTCAACTGGTGGAGCTGTGGGACCAGCTGACCGGCGCCCGCCCCCTCGACCTTGACGACGAGGGCCGGGTCCGCCTCGACACCTGGGAACTCGACCCCGCCGTGCAGAACGCCGTCGCCGAACGCTGGAGCACCGCCACCAGCGACAGCATCACCGAACTCGCCGACCTCGACTGGTTCAGCGACGAAGTCCGCCGCCTCTACGGCTTCTCTGTCCCCGGCGTCGACTACACCGCCGCCGTCGAAACCGACATCCCCTGGCCCGCTCTCACCGTCTGACCCGCGCCACGACGCCCCCGATCGCGTCGTAAGACGAGGTCGCGGCGCCGGCCCTAGTCACCTGGCCCGTTGATGCGTAGGCAATAGCTGGCGAGGTCTGTTGAGGATCTGATTGGCGGGTCTTGTGCCCGTGTCCGCGCCCGCCCCGGCCGCGCCCTTCCCGCCGCTCGGCGGCCCGCCGCCGGGCCCCGGCACCGGCGCTGAGCCGCTTCGCGTCAGCGTAGTCCGTGCGTGACGCAGCCCGTCCGTGACGCCGGACTCGGCGGACATGCGGACGCTCTTCCCGGGTGACGAAACCGCTGAGCCGGGTGGTGGTGCGGGGGCAAGCACACCCGCACCACCCGGCGTGACTGCCCGGCCGACCGTCCTGAGCGGCGCGCCGGCCCGATCCGCGGGCCCGATCCGTCGGCCGTTCAGGATCCCCCATCGGCGGCCGACGGCTGGGTGTCAGTGGCTTTCGTTCATGTGGGCAAGTGCCTGCTGCGCGGAGTCGGGCGCGAAGGCGCTGTCGAGCCCTTCGGCTGCTCCTCGAGCCGCCTCGACCGAGCGCGGCAGCATGATCTCTTCGTACGTGCGGACGGCGCCGTCGACGGTCGGTGTGCCGTTGATCGCGTGGGCGAGGTCGGCGGCGTCGAGCATGGCGAGATTGGCGCCCATGCCGGAGAACGGGGACATGAGGTGGGCGGCGTCGCCGAGGATGGTGACGCCCGGTGCGTGGGACCAGGTGTGGGGGACGGGGAGGGCGTACAGGGGCCGGTTGATGTATCCGGTGTCGGTGGCGGTGATCAGTCCGAGCAACTGCTCGTTCCAGCCGGTGAAGCGTTCCAGGAGGTGGGCGCGCATCGTATCGGTGTCGGCCAGGTCGACCCCCGCCCGCCGGTGCCAGTCCTCGTGGGTCCGCATGCCGATGTAGATGCGGATGTGCTGGTCGCTGTTGCGCTGGGCGATCAGGCCGTGGTTGTCGTCCAGGGCCATCATGGTGCCGTCGCCTGTCAGGGCGGCCAGGGCCGGGTGGCGGGTGCCGGCGTCGTTGAGGCCGGCCTCGACGAACGTGACACCCGTGTAGCCGGGTTGGGCCGCGGACAGGAGGCGCCGCACGCGGGACCAGGCGCCGTCGGCGCCGATGACGAGGCCGGTCTCGGCGGTCGCGCCGTGGGCGAAGTGCAGGCGGTGGGCGCCGTCGCCCAGCGGTTCGGCGTGCGTGAGTCGGTGTCCCCAGTGCACGGTGCCCGGGGCGAGGGAGTCCAGGAGCAGATCGCGCAACTGGCCCCGGTCTATCTCGGGGTTGCCCTCGCCCTCGGCGGCCTCCGAGGGAAGCGCGTCGAAGCGGACGGCGGCGTCACGGCCCAGCAGACGCATCTGCTGTCCTTCGGGGCGGGAGTGCTTGGCGAATTCGTCCATGAGACCGGCGGCGCGCAGGGCGACCTGGCCGGAGCCGGGCTGCATGTCGAGGGTCCCGCCCTGATTGCGGGAGGTGCGGTCGGCATCGAGGTCGTACACGGTCACGGTGGCCCCGTGGCGCTGGAGGATGCGGGCACAGGTCAGGCCGCCCGGGCCGGCGCCGATGATGGCGATGCGGGGTGTGGTGGGCGCGGTCATGAGGCGCTCCGTTCTTGGAGGAGTAGGCGGGCGGAGTCAGGAGGACAGGGGGTCAGCCGGCTGCCGGGGCCGTATCCGGCTCGGGGCGGTGGGCCGACTCGTCGGCAGCATCGCGAGCAGGACGCCGGCCGTGGTTGCAGGGGACGAGCAGAGACGGGACTCCGGCGGGCAGATCAGGACAGCGCCTCACCGGTGACAGCATCAAAAAAAGCACACTCAATAAAAAAGTGCAACGAGGCAATCTTTTGTATCGGACAACCTAGTGGAGCACCCGCGAGCGCACGAAGGCCACTCGGTTGCGCGCGCACCACGACTCCGACTGAACCGACGGCGGCTCGGCGCCTGCGGCGCGACTGGCTCCGGGTGTGGAACGGCGACTACGCATCCGCCGAACGCGCCTTCTCCACCTGGACCTGAGCGGGCAGGGCGTCCAACTCCTTGCCCAACTCGGCGTGCGCAACGGGGGATGAGCAACGTCAGGTGCCTCGATCGGCAGCCTCGCTCAGGACGTGGCGGCTGACGGGGTGATCAGCTTCGGGGCCGCTGTGGTCGCCCTTGGCGGCGGGCCGCAGCGGCCCGTTGCGCTTCGTCCCTTGTACGGTGCGAAGGATGGGGGCCCCGGCCGTGCGCGCCGGTGTGCGGTGCGGGACGAGGTATGACGGTTCGGGCGTCGGGCCCCGGTCAGCCGGCCCCGGAGGCGCTCGTCCCAGCCGTGGCTCGATGCGAGAAGGCGTTCCTGGCGTGCAACGGCCAAGGCCCACCAGGCCGCGGTGCGTAGGACCGCGGCCTGCTGTTCACGGTGCGCAAGCGGCTCTCGCACGCGGCCAGGACGGATGACGATAGATTTGCCTACCATGGACGTGAGTACGGATTTCGGGATGATCGCTGTCCCGCCAGGGCAGTTGACACTGTCGGACCGGCGGACGCAGCGCAGCTGGTCGGTCGAGCTCGCGCCCTACCGGCTCGCGGCGTCCCCGGTCACCCAGGCGCTGTACGCAGAGATCACCGGCCTGCGGCCGAGCACCGCCGACGGGGACCGGTTGCCCGTCGAAGGCGTTTCCTGGTGGGACGCGGTCCGGTTCTGCAACGTCCTGTCCCAACGCGACGGGTTCACTCCCGCCTACCACGTCCATGCCGACGGCGAAGGCATCGAGTGGGACGCATCCGCCGACGGATACCGGCTGCCGACCGAAGCCGAGTGGGAGCACGCCTGCCGTGCCGGTACGACCGGACCGCATTACGGACCGCTCGACGAGATCGCTTGGTACCGGGGCAACTCGCACGAGCGAATCCACGAGGTGGGTGGCAAGCGGCCCAATGCGTGGGGCTTTTACGACATGCTCGGCAACGTCTGGGACTGGTGCTGGGACATCTACGACGCCGAGGTCTACGGCATCTACCGGGTGCTCCGTGGCGGTGGCTGGTTCGACGAGCACTGGAGCTGCCGGGCGTCCGCGCGGCGCCGCAGTCACCCGACCTTCCAGGTCGACGACGTGGGGTTCCGCATCGCACGTTCCCTCGTGAGCTGACCCGCGTCGTGTGCGGTGACCGCTCTGTGTAGTTCCGCGAGGATCCGGTCTGCCCCTGGGGGCGGTCCCGGTCAAGCCTCCTTGCGCCTGAGCCGCATTCGTCTCACCGCATCTCCTTCTCGGCATACGCGCGGATGCTCCGGGCCGGGTGACCGGTCATCCGCTCGACGGTGTCGGTGGTGCGGTCTTCCGCTCCGCACGCGATGTCGCGGTCCATTCCGGCGAGCAGTGCGGCGAACTCCTCGGGGATGACGGCGGCCAGGCGGTCGCGCAGTTGCTCGTACGTGAGCTTCTGATGGGTCACTTTCCTGCCCGTGACGTGAGTGATGACGTCGGCGACGTCGTCGTAGCTCAGCGCCTGGGGCCCGGTGATCACCAGATCGGTGTTGGGTGCGCGCTCGCCGGTGAGAGCCTGAGCGGCGACCGCCGCGATGTCGTCGGCGTCGACGAACCCTACGCGGCCTTCCTCGGCTGCAGTCATGATGACGCTGGGGCAGATCCCGGGCAGCACTGACAGCGACTTCACTGCCCACGCACTGCTGGCCGCCACCCGCGCCGACCTTGTCGAACACCTCGTCATCGACTGCCACATGACCGAACGTCGGATTCGGGCCCGCCTTGCGACCTTCGTAGGCAGAATCGTGAACCACCCGTAGACACTTCTGTCAGTGTGAGCCGGCCGCAGCTCCTACCGTCCCGCGTCCCGGCCCCGATCGCCGGCCTCACCTTGGGCGGCAGGCAGGACTGGGCGGAAGCACGGACGGCCACCGTCATGACGGCGACCAGCGGCTGACGTCACAACAGACAATCGCTGCGTCAAGGCGGTGGGCTGTCAGGGCGAGTGTCCAGTACGTGTCAGGGCGGGGCGGTGTGTCAGTGGGAGCGGATACGGTTCGGGTCAAATCTGATGAGCTGCGGGACGGCGGCCCGGGTGGTGAATCCGCCGCGGCGGATGACTGGGATTCGGATCCCGGGCTTCTGGTCTCGGCCGAACCGGGGCAAGTGTTCAGGGTGTTGGATCGGGCGGGTGACTCGCGAGCTCGGTTCGCCGCGGCGGTGTACAGGGCTTCTGCTGGCATGCATCGGACAATGGGGGCAGCCCAGCGCCGGCAGCTGTTGGCGTTGGACGCGGCCCGGCTGGGGGACGGCGATCTGGCCGCGTGGTGACGACTGCGGATGTGCCTGGGGAGCCGCACTCCGAGTGGGTCGTGGACTGGGCGAGCGGCTCGCTGGTGGACCATCGGCTGCTGCGTTCCCTCACCGGCCATGGCGGCCCGGTGATGGCGGTGGCGACGGTCGACGGCAGGCGCTAGTCGTCCGAGCCGGTAACCGACGGCGGTACCTCGACGACGAAGAACAGGAAGGTGGTTTTGGTCGAGAGGTCATGGAAGTCGTCGGGGAACAGCTCACGGGCGGCCGGGTCGGGCTGTGGCTCGCTGATGACGGCAAGGCGGAAACCGGCAGTGGTGAAGGCATCGGTCATCGCGTGCAATGGCTTGCGCCAGAACCTCATCGGGACGGACTGCCCGTTGAACGTCCAGTCGAAGGTATAGCTGGTGGTCGCAAAGTAGTCGGGCCGAGGATCCTGGATCGTGTAGGCCACGAAAGGGTGGTCCACCGACGCGATCAGCCGGCCGCCGGGCCTGAGCACTCGCCGCAACTCGGCCAGCGTCGGCCCCCAGTCCTCCAGGTAGTGCAGCACCAGCGACGCGACCACGTCGTCGAACGCACCGTCGGCGAACGGCAGGCGGTCGCTCAGGTCGACCACGTGCAGGGCTACGTCGTCACCGAGCCGCTGCCTGGCCAACGCCAGCATCCCGGCGCTGGCGTCGATGCCGGTGACGACTGCACCGCGGTCGCGTAGTGCAGCGGACAGGGGGCCCGAGCCGCAGCCGGCGTCCAGGATCCTACGGCCGGCGACGTCTCCGGCGAGGGCCAACATCGCGGGCCGCTCGTAGTGCGCGTTCACGAGGTTGTTCTCGTTCTCCGCCGAGTACGCCTCGGCGAAACTGTCGTAGTCATTCACCTGGTCCCAATCTGCAGACTGGGCAAAGCACTCGGGCACGTCGGCTACGCGTTCCATCGTCGCAGCCTAGTAGTCACATGATCCGCCGGACAGGCCCTAAGCTAGGCGGATGACTTTGGAATGGGAACAGGTAATTGTTCACTCGGTAGATCCGGTGGCCTTGGGGCAGTGGTGGGCCGAGGCTCTTGGTTGGGTTGTGGTCCACTCCTCTGATGAGGAGTTCGAGATCCGCCCGGAGCCGGATCGCCTGCCGGGGTTGGATTTCGTCCGGCTTGATGAGAGCAAGAAGGTTAAGAGCCGACTGCATCTCGACTTCAGGCCTGATGACCGGGACGCCGAGGTGGCTCGTCTGGTGGCTCATGGCGCGCAGCGTGTTGACATTGGCCAGGGTGATCAATCGTGGGTTGTATTGGCAGATCCCGAAGGCAACGAGTTCTGTGTCCTTGGCCAGCGGCGTCAGTAAGGCTCACGCCTGGGTGGGGTCGATGGTGAAGCATTCGGGGTGGGCGGCGCGGAGGTAGTGGATCGCGGTGTGCGACGTGATGCCGTACAAGCGCATCAGTCGGACCGGGTCAGCGGTCTCTCGTGCCTCGTCGAGGAATCGGTTGTCGGCTCGACGATGCCGCCGCCGTTGGGAGGCATCGTCGAGCGCGCGTTCCTCGGGCGGGCGGGTGCCCCGATGGGCCGGGGGTCGCTCAGCGGGGAACAGCCGGCGGGGCAGCCGGTCAGTCCCGGATCTGCACCCAGAACTCATCCTGGCCGTACAGGATGCGATCGCTGAAGTAGTACCAGGTCAGCAGTGCTCCTGCCGCCCTGTTCTCGCTGTAGGGGACGGCGCGTACGGAGAAGGCCCAGTCCCAGCTCGCCGCACCTTCCGCGGTGGATGCGAAGGGATACTCGTCGCAGTCGTGCGTTTTGGTGTTGAACGGGGGCAGGCCGCGCCAGCCCTCGTAAGGGGCCTTACGCTCGCACGCGGTTTTCTTGATGTCTTCGTTGGCCTTTGATTCCACACCGTTGTCCGGTACACGGCGCAGACCTCGGTCATCTCGGGTACCGGTGAACTTCCCCGGGATGACCTTGGGGTCGAACTCGATGGGGTAAGTCTTCGTCGGCTCGTTCTGCGCAGTTCGTATGTGACGGGCCACGCCACGGACTCGGGCGTCGCTGATCCGGTAGGTCAGGCGCGGCACAACGTCGTAGTTCACGCAGGCCTTCGGGTACCGAACACCGAAGCTCTGGAAGTAGTTTGCCGAGTCGCAGCGGATCGTACGTTCTGCTGTCGTGCCGTCCGGGCCGTGGTAGCCGTTGCCGCCCCCCTTCCAGCGCAGGTGCCACTGGTGGAAGAGGACCTTGTCCTTCGCGGTGCTGGCTTCCTCGTGCGAGTAGGTGTCCCAGTACTTCCACTCTTTGTGGACATCCCAGTCTTCCCAGGTGTGCTCAGCTGCACCGCGGACGGTCTGGCAGTACTTGGCGTCCTGGATGCACTCGGCGATGACGGAGAAGTTCAGGTAGGGAGCCGTGGCGTAACGGTCCACCAGGTTCCAGTCGTCGTACGCCACCGACCCCTGCCGGGCCTGGAAGTAGGTCCGGGCGGTGCGGGTCTTGCCGTGCCCCACGGTGACCATGTTGTAGGCCAGGCTGACGCTGCCCTTGTACACGTCCCGGTTGTTGACCTTCAGGTAGTACTTGAAGCCGATCCGGTACTTCTGGCACCACATCCAGCGATCGTAGGTTTCCCCCCATACGGTGTTCGACGTCTGCTTCGCCAGACACTGCTTTGTTTTCTTGGACGGCGGCTTCTGCCCCAGCTGGCTCGGCGGTGCCAGAGCCTCTGCCTTGGCGCCCTCCTGTGTCAAGTCCACCTTTGAAGTGTCGGCGTAGGCATGGTCGCTACGCTCCCTGGCCTCCTGGACGAGCTGTTGAGGACCACTCGCGCCCTTGCCCTGCGGAACGGATCGCAGGTTCTCCACATTTTCCACCGCGCCCATGACGGGTTCGATCCGCCAAGTCCCATCTTCGCGGGCGGAGGTGACGGTTGCCTGCGATCGCGTGGTTGGAGGGCCGGTCTCGTCCGCCAGTACGCCAGGAGCTGTCATCCCGGTCAGCAGGGGAAGTAACCCTGCTAAGACGGCACCCGTCCACCATCGTCGTCTCACTGCACTCTTCATCGTCTGTCCCCTTTGCCGTCGTTTGAGCTAGGAGCCAGTTGGCTGTGCCGACGAAACCTCGTCAAGGCCTGGGCTCTGTCCGGGACGGCGGCCCTCTGTCCGGCCCGCTCACCGCCTGTCCGGAGCTTGTCCCGGACAGGCGGCAGCCAAGGGCAGAACGGACATGAGGCCAGCAGCGGCGACGGTCACGCAGGCGGGCACAGCCTCGCCTTGGAGGGGACCGGAGGGGGCCGCCAGCCTTGGCGGTGGGCCCCGCCGCCAGTTGGCCTCCCTTGAGCGGGCACATCGCGAACTGCTGGGCCGTCGCACGGCCGATCCCGGTGCCTCCCCCGGTGATGAGCACTGCCCGGCCGCGAAGGGTGTTCGTCTCTTCCATGGTCGGGAGGCTAAGCCTCGACCCTGGCGTCAAGGTCAAGCTCAAGGACCGTAATGGCTTTCATCGCGGGTGAGGTGAGGGCTGCGAACGCCCAAGCGCAGCCGGCTTCACCGAACTCGGCGGGTCGGCCACGTGTCACCAGACCCGGCAAACGTATGTGGTCACCACACTAGTCGGGGGTGTAGTTCAGCGCGCCGCAGTTCCAGCAGTCCATTCATCAGGGACTTCGACCAGGTCGCAACAGTCACACTGGTGAGGTTCTTGATGGTATCCAGCGCCTGGCGGGGCGAGGACACTGTCACGGCGCTGCTCGCCGCGGCCGCGCGCCGGCACGGAGGTGCGTGACGCGGCGGCAGCACCAAGGCGGATCAGCGGGCAGGGTCGAGAAGGACCTTGCGGACACCGTCGGCGCGACTGTCGAACAGCTTGTACGCCGCAGGGCCTTCGGAGAGGGCGAAGCGGTGGGAGACCACGACCTCCGGCGTGATCCGTCCGGCATGGGTGAGGGCGATCAGGGCAGGGAGTTCGTAGTGGACCGAGCACATCCCGATGGCGAACTCCAGCTCCTTGACCTGGGCCAGTCCCATGTGGATGGGAAACGCCTTGTTCTGGCTGACCCCAATGACGCTGACCCGTCCAGCCTGCCGGACTGCTTTGAGGGCGAGCTGGATGGTGGCGTCCGAGCCCACAGCCTCCACTACAGCGTCCGGCCCGCGGCCCGCGGTCATCTCCCGTACGGCCGCCCGGGTGTCCTCGCCCTCGACCGGCTCGACGCCCAGGGTGGCGGCGAAGGCCCGGCGCTCCGCGACCAGGTCCGCGCCCAGCACCCGGGCGGCACCCATGGCGAAGGCGGATTGTGCGGCCATGAGGCCGACCGGCCCCAGGCCGATGACCAGGACCGTTTCGCCGGGCTGGATGCGGGCGCGGCGGCAGCCGTACCAGGCCGTGGGGGCGTTGTCCGTGAGGACGACGGCGGCCTCGTCGGAGATGCCTTCGGGCAGGTGGACCAGGTTGACCTCCGCATGGGGCACCGCCAGAGCCTGGGCCTGACTGCCCTGAAGCTGCGGGCTCACTCCATAGCAGAGGTCCGTCGAGGACCGGGCGCGCTCGCACCTGGCGGTGAGCCCGGTCGCGCAGGCTCTGCACAGGGTGCAGCCGGCCGAGGCAGGAACCAGGACCCGGTCGCCTGGCTTGAAGCGGGTGACCTGGTTGCCGGTGTCCACGACCACGCCGACGCACTCGTGTCCCGGGGTGTAGCCCAGCTCCGGGCTGAAGGGGTTGCCGCCGTAGATGTGCAGGTCGCTGCCGCAGATACCGGCCGTGGTGATCTGGACGACCGCGTCGGTGGGGCTGGTTACGGCCGGGTCGGGAACGTCTCCGTAGCGAATGTCGTGGCGGCCGTGGAACGTCAGTGCCTTCACTGGATTCCTCCATCCAAGCGCAGGGTGGCACCGGTGGCGTCGATCCGGTCGAGTGGCCGCTGGAAGTCGGGGTCGGTCTCGAAGGCCAAAGACATGGATGGGCTCCCACGCGCATCAAGGTGCTTGAATTAACATTTAATGCGACCGTATCACTCTGGCGTGATGGCGCTACGATGGGCATCCGTGACAGCACATGAGACGCCCGAACCGGCAACGCCGCCCGGGAGCCGGAAGCCCCGCGACACCCGCGGCACACTCATCCGCGCCGCCGAGCAGCTGTTCGCGGCGAAGGGCGTCGACGGCGTCTCGCTCAGCGAGATCAAACGGGCCGCCGGCCAGCGCAACGCAATGGCCTTGCAGTACCACTTCGGTGACCGGGCGGGTCTGCTGCGGGCCGTACTCGACAAACACACCCCTTCGGTGGACGCCCGCCGGGAGGTGCTGCTGCAGCAGTACGAGGACAGCGGCACCGTCGATCTTCGGTCCCTCGCCGCCGCCCTGGTACTGCCGGCCGCCGCGAAACTCGCCGATCCCGGCGGCGGCCGCGAGTTCCTGCAGATCGTGGCCGAACTGCTCAACCGGCCCGAGCCCCTGGTAGAGCTCGTCGTGCCGAACGAGGGGTCAAGCATCTACGCCTGGCGGCGCCTGGTGGAGCCTCTGCTGCGTCCCGAGTCGACCACGATGCTCCACACCCGCTTCACCGCCCTGCGCTTCTGCCACGCCGAACTCGCCGCCCGTGCCGCCGCCCACCCTCGCAGGGACGACCGGCTGTTCACGAGTCGACTGGTCGACCTGGTCACCGCATTGCTGGCCGCACCCGTGTCCGAGCAGACCGCACGACTGCTGCAAGAGCGAAACCTGAAGGACCGGACCGGTCAGCAGACCTCGGCTTGAGGACGGGCTCGGTCAGGACCTGCGTCCCAGGTCAGTCGCCGCCTACTGCCAAAGAATCCCCGGCTCAGGTCACTAGCAGCAGGACGCGTTCGCCGAAATCCGGGCAGGCTACCGGCCGCTGACGGGCGCCTTACGGGCGCCAGTCAGCCTCCAGGTCATGGGAGTCGGTCTTGGTGAGCTTGGTCAGTCCGGTCCCGTCGGCCCGTACCAGGTAGAGGTGTTCGGGGTCCGCGTCGTCGGCACCGCCTCTGGTAAAGACCAGGCGGCTGCCGTCCGGGGACCACGAGGGGTACTTGTCGTTGAGGCGGGCCGCGGTGATGCGGTGCAGTCCGGTGCCGTCGGGGCGGATGAGGTAAAGGTGGGCGAAGCCCGAGGAGTCCACGCGGCTGAAGGCGATCCGGTTGCTGTGCGACCAGTCGGGCGTCCAGTCGTGGGAGCTGGACCCGGTGACCGCCGTCTGGGCCAGGGTGGACAGCCGGATCCGCATCACCCGGCTGTGTCCGCCAGCGTCCGCGCGGTTGAACGCCAGGTACTTGCCGTCCGGGGACCACGTCGGATGGAGGTCGTCCGCCGCGGTGTGGGTGAGCCGGGTGGCGGGGGTGCCGTCGATGTCGGCCACATAGATCTCGCGCTGGGTGCCGACCGGCTTGGCGTAGGCGATCCGCTTGCCGTCCGGGGACCATGCCGGGTCGGAGGCGTCCTTGGTGCCGGGGACGGCCTTCAGGTCGCCGCCTTTGGTCTTCATCGTCCAGATGCCGTCGATGGCGCCAGCGGATCCATAGCGGACGAAGGCCACCCGCTTGCCGTCCGGGGACCAGCTGGGCATCACGTCGCTGACGGTGGAGGTGTGGGTGAGTTTGACGGGCTTGCCGCCACTGGGGGAGATCGCGTAGAGGTCTTCGACGGGTGCTGCCGCGGTGTATCGGGCGAAGACGATCGGGTGGTCTCCCGCCGCCCCCGCGTCTCCTGCGGCGCCCAGGGTCATTGGTACGGCCAAGGCGAGCGCCATGGCGGTCACCGCCGCCGGGTGGCTCCGCGTTGTGCCGTTTCCGCCGGTCCTGCCGATTCTCCGAGCCCCTCCGGCGGTTCTGCCGTTGCCAGTGCGGTGTTGTTGACGCGTCAAGGTGTCCACCCCGATCCCCCTGCAGCCCGCTGCGGGCTGCTCCGGCCGGTAAACATCCCACCCGGCGGGGCCTGGGGGAAGCGGCGGCACCTGGCGGTACCAGCCCTGTGACAGGTTCCGTACATCGCTGTCGCATGACCAGGCGCGGTTCGGTGAACTCGCCTTCGAGCGTGTACTCCAGCAGCCCTTGGTCAGCTGCTGCAGCAGTCCGCCCTCGCTGGTCAGCTGCAGGCCCTCGGCCTGGGCCCGTGTAACCAGCTCGTCGATCAGTCGGTCGTCCACTGACTGCGACGACATCGGATCAACTGCCTTCGCAGTCTTCGGCTTGGTCACGTCATCACTGGTCATCGATGCATCCGCCATGATCGCGGGAGTTACACCGAACGACTTGCAGTCCAGCCGAGTTCAAATCACCACTTACCGGGACTCTCGCAGAAAGCCCCGGCGTTCACGCCGGGGATGAATGCATCTCAGGACTGCTCTGACCTGCACCTAGAGCGGGCGATTTTGCTGTTCGATAGCGGCTGTGGCTGGCGCGGTAGCCGTGCCGTGGTGCACGACCTGGTGCGCCCGCCGTCAGGAACCCGTAGCGGTCCGGTGAATCGGGGCTGGCCCGGATGCCGGGCGGTGGACAGGTGGTTTCAGGCGGTCAACCGATGAAAGCCGGTGCCAAGGCCGCGCTCGCCAGCTGTATTGGTGCCCCGCTGCCATCGGCGGGCACGGTCCATAGGTCCGTCTCGAATTTCCCGGGCCTGGCATAGACGAGGGTTGTGTCGGCGGCCCACACCGCCTGGTCGTCGATGTTGCTGTGTTCGGCCGTTGCGGTCTCGGTCATGGTCCGCAGGTCCAGCACGTACAGCCGCCAGGGTGAGTCGGCCGGGAGGCCGGGCACCCGCTTCTTGTAGGCGATCCGGGTGCCGTCCGGAGAGAGCGAGGGGCATTCCACATTCCTGTGCACAGTAGTCAGCGTGTCCGACGCGATGTCGCCTGCCGCCAGATAGGTCTGCCCGCGGGTGGACACCGTGGCGTAGAAGTGGTCATCGTCGGCGAAGGTCACGCCCCAGACGTTCACATCGAGGGATCGGTACCCATGACCGTCCACCTCCAGGTCGTACTCCTCCAGGGTGTCCTGCAGCTTCCACGTGCGGGTGTCCAGGATGGATGTGCGCGTGGAGAAGGCGGTGCCGCCGTAGGAGTCCCCCTTGACGAAGACCGTCCATGCGACGAGGTGCCCTGACGGCGAGACCCGGGCCCGGCTGGGGATCCCTGCCAGTGGGTAGCTGCGCCGTTCGCTCAGCCGCTCGTCGAGGACCACCGCTCGGTAGCTGTTCCGCAGTGGCCCTTGCACGCTTTGCAGGCAGATCCCGATGCCGCCCGCGGCGAAGAAGCGCAGGCACTTCACCCCTGACGTGGCGCGCTGTGCGTCGGGCCGTTCGGCAGGCACCGAGGCGAGTTCGTCGCGGTGTGGGCCGTAGGCCGTATTGCGGAAGATCATGCGCCGTCCCGCGCCCGCAGGCGCGGCCAGCGACACCCGGCCGTCCGCGACTGCCGGTCCGCCCGGCTGCGGACGACCGCGGCGGTCGGCCCGTTCGGCGGCATGGTGCACGGCGAAGGCGGCGATCGAACCCAGCACGAGAACGGCGGTGAGCAAAGTGAGAAAGCGGCTCTTGCGGGTCATCAGGCACTGCCTTTCCGATGGGGCCGAACCGGCCATTCGCAGGGTTGGCTCACCCAGGGGCGTCGGGTGCGCGAGAAGCCAGGGCGGCTCGGAAACGGCGTCACGAAGCGCTCTCCGTCGTCACCCGGCTGCCGGTGAGGCGCAGTACGACCATCGCGGCCGCCGTGCACACAGCGAGCGCACCCGTGGCGATGGCAAGTGCGATGCCGGTGCCCCAGGCGGACCAGAGGGCACCGAAAACGAGTGAGCCGGTGAAGCGGGCCAGTGCCTGGCCCGTACCGACCAGGGCGAGTCCCGTGCCGCGCTGGGCCGGAGGGAGGGTGTCGGCCGCGGCCGCGGCCAGCACCCCGTCCGTGGCGGCATAAAACGCCCCGTGCAACACGAGCACCGGCAGGACCCCAGTCCAACCGTCTGAGAGCGGCACCAGCAGCAATCCGTACCCGACGAGCAGCAGGAGATGGCCAATGGGAAAGAGCCGACGTCGGCCGATCCGGTCGGCGGCCGCGCCCAGCGGCACGGCGAGCACCAGAAATGCTGCGGCAGTGCCCAGCGGCAGCAGGGGCAGGAGATGCCCGGGAAGACCGAGTCGGCGCTGGATCAGCAAGTACAGGAAGGAGTCACTGACTGTGGTCAGCCCCAGCAGTACCGCGCAGCCGGTCAGGCGCCGCAGTCCACGCAAGCGCAGCAGCCCCAACGCGGCCCGCCATCCGCGCTCTTGCCCCGACGGCCGGGCAGTACCGGGCTCTGTCCCCCGGTGCCCGGGGACGAAGAGCAGCAGGATCAGCACACCCAGTGCGGCAATGCACCCGCTCACCGCGAACACCGCGTCGTAGCCGTCAACCGCCAGGCGCAGCAGGGCGAAGGCGATCAGGGGTCCGAGCAGCGCCCCGGTGGTGTCCATGGCCCTGTGCACACCGAAGGCCCTGCCCCGCTGCGCGGGCTCGGTGGCCAGCGAGATCATGGCGTCCCGGGGGGCGGTGCGCAGCCCTTTACCGGTGCGGTCCACCGCCAGCACGGCACCGATGAGCGGCCCGGTATGGACGAGCAGGAGCAGTGGCTTGCACAAGGCGGACAGCCCGTATCCCGCGGCGGCTACGGCCTTGTGGCGGTTTCCGCCCCGGTCGCCGAGGTGTCCGCCGAGCAGCCGTACCAGCGCGCCGGCCCCGTTGTAGATCCCGTCCAGGAAGCCGAAGCCGAGCGGGGACAGGCCGAGCCCGGTCACCAGATACAGCGGCATGATGGCGGTGACCATCTCCGACGACACATCGGTGACCAGGCTGACGGCCCCGAGCGCCAGCACGGTGCCGGGCACGGCAGACCGCCGTCCAACGCCGGTGCCGGTGGGCGGTGGAGGAGAACTCCGACTGTCAGAGAGGTACAACGGCATCACTTTCTGGCGCGGGCCGTCCGTTGGTCAATCAGCGTGATGTGCGGGAACCGCTGTGTCGAGCCCCTGGAGTCAGAGACTGCCGCGGTTCCGACCAGCTGGGCCGGAGCGAAGACGATGGCATCACCTCTCCTGCAGCACGCCCGGAAAGCCTCATGGGTGGAGTAGGCGTGTGCAATGGAAGGCCCGGACGCAGGGTGCCTCTCTGCGACGCCGTTGAATGGAACGGAAATTGAACGGGAGAGAAAATGGATGGAACGGAACGCGTGGAGCGAGCCGGCGGATTCGGAGGAAGGATCCCATCCTGAGCCTCGCAGCGTCCGACGAACGGGCGTTGTCCGACCAAGCGGGGACAGGCAACTCATGCCGCGAGCCCCGGGACCGGTCCCTGGTGGTGGCGGTATGACAGCCCCGCTCCGGCGCCAGTCTGCTGCGACGAACGCCTCCGAGGCGATGACCTTGACGTCGGCGGAGCGGCGGCGTTCGGTGGGCCTGCGGCCACAGGAGCGATCCTGGCGACACCCATCGCCCGACGAGAACGGCGCCCGCACAGCCGCCCTTTCGGGCAGAACGATCAGCAGCCGTGCACCGTGTGGGGTGCGCGCGGTTGCCATCGCACCAGATCAACTCGGTAAAGACACGCCTAACATTTGGTTGCGCTATACGAATTCGAGCGCACCCATTGAAACAGCCTGAGCCGGGGAATAGAGTACGGCCGACCGATACCCAGGTTGGCAGTTGCGTTGCGGCGGAAACCGCCACATTCGCGTAATCTGCCTCGACGCCGCCAGCACGCCATCCCCGAACTGGCTACCCCTGCACTGGTGATAGACGCGCGACGTGCCCGCAATCGAGGGCAGGCCGCGCCCCCCAAGGCCCCTGGTGAGCCAACCACCCTGGGGCCACATCCCCCCATTTGTCATGCACGCGGCCCCCACGAGGAGTGGAGACATGGCTGGCTCCCGTAGACGCAGACCGTTCAGGCTTCTGTGTTGGTTGATCACGCCGATGGCGTTGCTCGTAGCGTTCGTTGCTGTCCCTTCAGCTTCGGCCGCTACGGACACGATCACCCTTGACAAGACGACATACATGCAAGGGAACACGATCAACGTCACGTACACCACCACAGCCAACAACAACAACTGGGTGGGCATCTACAAGGCGGGTGACACACCCGGATCGGACACCGCGATCAAGTGGGCCTATGCCAACAGTTCCTCGGGGACGCTGACCTTCGCCGCCAGCGGTGCCCCGGGCACGACCGAGGGGGACAGCAACCAGGCAGCAGGCACCACCCTGATTCCGGGGGAGTATGTGGCCTACCTCCTGTGGAACAACGGCTACTCCCAACTGGCGAACCGCCACTTCTGGGTAGGGCCTACGCTGAGCCTGGACAAGTCCAGCTACGCGGCCGGGGAAACCATCACAGCCAAGTACAGCGTGCCGGACCAGTGGGGACCCAAGAACAACTGGATCGGCATCTACAAGGAGAACGACACGCCCGGATCAGGTAGTTCCGTCGCATGGAAATATGCGACCGGCGCCTCGGGGACGGTGACCCTCTCTACGAGCGGCCTGGCGTCCGGGGGCTATGTGGCCTACTACCTGTACAACGACGGATACAACACCGACCTGGCCACCGACCCCAAGCTCGGCGATCTGTACAGCGTACCGGTGCACTTCTATGTCGGTTCGCCTCCCTCAACGGCGGGCACGGTTCCGGCGCTGGACCACGTCTTCATGGTCATGATGGAGAACAAGGCACCCAGCGACATCTTCGGCACGAGCAACAACAAGCCCAACTGCGCCTCTCCCAGCACGGCGCCCGCGCCCTACCTGTCCCAGCTCGCCTGCGGCAACATCACGCTCACGAACTCGCACGGCCTCATGCACCCGAGCGACCCCAACTACGTCGCACTGGCCGCCGCCCAAGTGGGCATCCAGGGCAACAACTTCTCCTACGTGCACAGCGTCGGAGGCACCAACACGAAGCACCTCGGCTCGATCACCGAGGATGCGGGCAAGACATGGAAGGGCTACATCGAGGGCACGAGCAGCAGCTGCGACCTTACGGCCAACGGCCCGTATGACCCCGATGACCTGCCGTTCCTCTACTTCAAGGGCGTGGGGAACGACACCACGTACTGCCAGAACCATCTGAAGCCGATCTCGCAGTTCTGGACCGACCTCCGGAGCACGTCGACCACGCCCAATTACGTGTGGTTCGTACCCAACAGCAACAACACCATGCACAACAACTGCAGCCCCAACATCCAGACATGCGTGAGCGCCGGTGACAACTGGATGAAGAACAACCTGCCGACGCTCCTGAACTCCCCCGCGTTCAAGACACAGAAGTCGCTGCTGATCATCACTTGGGACGAGGACAGGTACTGGACATCCGCCAACCCCATTCCCACGATCATCGTCGGCTCCCCGAACCTGCTGAAGGCGGCCGGATCGACGTCGAACACCTACTACAACCACTACAACGTGACCCGGACGATCGAGGAGGCACTCGGCCTGACCCGCATGACCTCCAACGACACGAACGCCATCCCGATCTACGACATCTGGGCCTCGTAACCGGGCGGCGTCTCACCACGTCCTGGTGAAACTCCCCACCCGCGGCACCGACATCGACACCATGCTCGATGCCGGTGCCGTGGGCATGTCCGCCCAACGGCCCTGAGTGCACTTGTCGAGGAGCCGGTCCATCTGTGCCGAGTGCAAACGCGGCATCGAGTCGGCGAGCTGGGCCATTCCTCGGCGGGAGTGCCCGGCGCCCGGGGATGATCGGCGTCCGTGCGGTGGTCATGGACCTACGTGCTGTCGCGGGTCGCTGAAGTTGGCCGCGCCGAAATCCCGTGGAGTCGTGCTGGGCTGTTGCCGTAGCGTTCGCTCCGCCCGCACTCGTCCTGACCGGAGACACCGCACCATGAACATACTTCTGTCAGGGATAGTCGGTTCCACCGCCTACGGACTGGCCGGGCCGGGATCCGACGTTGACCGGCTCGGTCTGTTCGCTGTGGACACGGCCGCACTCCACGGCCTGCACCGCCCGGCCGAGTCCCACGTCACCACGGCACCGGACCGGACGCTGCATGAGGCAGCGAAGTGGTGCCACCTCGCCCTGCGCGGCAATCCCACTGTCACGGAACTCGTCTGGCTTCCCGAGCACCTCTACGAGGTTCGCACTCCTCTGGGTGACGAACTCATTGAGCTGCGAAGTTCCCTGCTGTCCGCCAAGCGCGTCCGCGACGCCTACCTCGGCTATGCCACCCAGCAGTTCAAGCGGCTGTACGACCGGGGCGACGGATCCATTTCGGCGGACACCCGCAAGCGGACGGCAAAGCATGCTCGGCACCTCATGCGCCTGTGCCACCAGGGTTTCGAGCTGTACGCCACCGGCCGGCTGAACGTCCGCGTCGAGGACCCTGAGGCCTACCACGCCTTCGGCGAGCAGGTCGCGGCTGACACGATGGCGGCGCTTCCCCTCCTGCAGCGCTTCGAGGAGCGGTTCGACGGGACCAAGAGCGTCCTGCCGGACCAGCCGAACGAGGCTCCCGTGGAGGCGTGGCTGCACCGTGTCCGCACCGCGCACTTCGCACCCTGAGCGGCGGGGCCGCGCTGCGGACGGGACCTTGGTCTACCCGCTGAACCGGCTGGAGCGGCTCGGAGTGGCAGCTCACTGCCCGGCCGCCGAGTGGCGGTTGGGGCATGTGCAGCTTGAGCCGCTGTCGGCCGCGGGCGGCGGCCGGTCTCCGGGCCGGGAGAGCACCGTCCCTCGCCACACCGAACACGATCCCTCAGGCGGCGACCTGAAGCCGTTCGTCGACCTCATCGACCAGGTGTCTGTCGGTGTAGCGCGTGCGGCGTATCGGCGTGAGTGCTGTATGTCTCTGAGCGGTCGGGATTCGCGCGGCTCTGCGCTTCTCACAGGTCGGACGCGGTGGCACTGGATCAATCGGGTATCACGCATGAAAGGTGGCTCGGTAGTCCGCGGGGGAGGTGCCGACGTACCGGTGGAAGGCGGCACGGAAGGCCGCGGGGCTGCCCAGGCCGGTGAGGCGGGCGACCTGTTCGACAGGGGTCGTGGTCGTCTCCAGGAGTTCGCGGGCCCAGTCGATGCGGGCAGCGGTCAGCCAGGCCATCGGCGAGGTGTCCGTCTCCTGCTGGAAGCGCCGGATGAACGTCCGGCGGGACAGGTGCGCACGGTGGGCCAGTTCGTCCAGGCTCTGACGGCGAGCGAGGTTGTCGAGCATCCAGGTGCGGATCGGTGCGAGATCCTCACCGCGGGCGGCCGGCCGGAAGCGCTCAACGAACTGCGCTTGGCCGCCGGAGCGCTGGGGCGGGGCGACGAGGGCCCGTGCACGGGCATTGGCGGCCGCGGCGCCGTGGTCCCGCCGGATGATATGCAGGCACAGATCGACGCCCGCGGTCACTCCCGCGGAGGTGAGGACGTCGCCGTCGTCGACGTAGAGCTGGTTGGGCCGGACGTCGATGCGGGGGTAGAGACGTTGCAGTGCGGCGGTTTCCCGCCAGTGGGTCGTTGCGGGGCGCCCGTCCAGCAGGCCGGCGGCCGCCAGCGCGAAGGCACCCGTGCAGATGGACACCATGCGGGCCGCGCGTGCGTGTGCCGAGCGGATCGCCGACAGCGTCGCGGCCGGAAGTGGACTCTCCGGGTTCTCGTAGCCGGGGACCACGATGGTGTCGGCGTCCCGCAGCGCCTCCAGCCCAAAGGCAGTGCCGACGGTGAACCCGCCGCTGCGGACCGGCCCCGCTGACTGATCAGCGCAGACGGTGACCTGGTAGTGCGGGTCCATCCCGAAAGCCTGCACCGGTATGCCGAGGTCGATCGGGAGGACGCCCGGAAGCGCCAGCACCGCTACGCGGTGCCCATCAACGATGGACATGGCACAATCCTAGCGATGCATGGCCCGCGTGCCACTGTCGGGTGGAAGAGGCGATTCGTAGCCTGCGGTCATGGACTTCTCGCTCGACTTGCCGACCGGCCCTTTGGCCGAGGCCATCCTCTCCACCGTGCGCACCTCCGAGACCCCGTCGGTGGCCAACCACAGCATGCGAAGCTTCTTCTTCGCCCAGCTCTTCGCCGCCCACGAAGGATGCCTGCAGGACGCTGCCTACGACCGTGACCTGCTGTTCGCTGCAACCGTCCTGCACGACCTGGGCACCGGCGACCTCGCCGAGGGCGAAGCCCGCTTCGAGGTGGAAGGTGCGGACCTGGCGGCGGACGTACTGCGACGCCACCAGGTCCCCGAGACAGACATCGACCGCGTGTGGGAGGCCATCGCCCTGCACACCTCTCCCGGCATCGCCGAGCGCCGCGGCCTGCTGAGCAACCTCACCCGCGAGGGCGTGGGCATCGACTTCGGACGCAACGCGGAAATCGTCACCCTCTGGGAGAAGCAGATCCACGCCGCCTATCCCCGACTGGCCATGGTCCGCTCCCTCGTCGACGCGATCGTGGAACGAGCCGCCCGGTCGGACGCCGCGGCGCCCCGCTACTCGATCGGCGGGGAGATGCTCCGTGAACGCCGCGCCGATGGCGTGACCAGCATGGAACGCGCCGCCGCCTCATCCCCCTGGGGGGAGTAGCCGCCTTGGTCCTCGGGGAGGACACAGGCCGTACTCAGAACCTGTGCCACCTCTCCTTTATGCAGGTCACAGGGTGACGAAGCCTCGCCCGGGCGGTGTGGAACCTCCGGGGCGAGCGCTTCAGTGCATCCCGCGGAGCTGGCGGCCGGGCGCCGAACCGACGCGGGCACGTCTGCTGGAGTTCCGGAACACTTTCCACGACTGGTCGGGGCGGACGCGGGCTGCATGTTCCTGACCAGGGCTGTCCGTCCGGCTGGGAGATCTGGAAGTCGACGTTCCAGGAGCGGCTTTCGGTGTTCCACTCGATGACGTTGAACGACATCGGCGCGCCGCCCGCGCCGCGCGAGGTGCCGCAGCCGACGGTGGTGATCCGGCGGTACTGCCGGCGCGCCTGCTCGGTGGCGACGTCGTCGATGACGAGGCGCGGCACGTGCCGGTGACCGTGCAGGACGAGGCCGATGTCCCGTCCTGCGCACCATGTCAGGAAGGACTGCGCGTCCGTCATCTCGAGCAGCCGTTTCCGGACCGGCCACGTCCGAGGACCGGTCCCGGGGTCTCGTTCGGCGCGGGATACGGATACGGGTGGTGGTGGACCACCGCGATCCGCAGCTGGCCCCGGAGCTGGGCGTCGAGGTTCTCGGTATCGAACTTCGTGTCCACCTTGAGCAGTTGGTCCTGGCACACGCCGTTCCGGGCCATGTTTCCGGTGCTCGCGGAGTCGAAGCAGAAGAAGGCCGTGCGGGTCTCCGCGTCGTGCACCAGGCCGCGGCTCCAGTCGAGTTCGACCAGTTGGCGCCGACGGCTGCCCAGCCGCCAGAAGCTGTTGCCTAAGATCCCGCACGCGACTACGAACGGCCCTCCAGCACTCCGAGACCCTGATCACCTGGGCGGCCATCACCCTTATGACCCGCCGCATCACCCGCGGAGCCAAGAGCCTCGACCGCCTCCCCGTCACCCCACCCAGGACCCTTCAGACCGCCTGAGACCTGTCACCGAACGTCACCCACACCGGAGGCCAACACGAGCTGAGCTTGGTTCTCCTTCAGTTCGATGACCCAAGCTCGGCGCTCAACGTTTTCAGCAACCTGGTCGCGCTATCGGGGGGGCAGGACACAGAACTCATTGCCGTCGGGATCGGCCATCACCACCCAGCTGACCTCGCCCTGGATGATGTCGATTCGAGTCGCCCCCAGGGAGACGAGACGGTCGACCTCCGATTGCTGATCACCGTCGACAGGTGGAACGAGGTCGAAATGCAGCCGGTTCTTCCCTGCCTTCGGCATCAGCGGCGGACCGCCCCACGTGATCTTCGAACCGCCATGCGGCGAGCGGATCGCAGTCTCCTGGTCCTGGTCCCAGACCAACGGCCAGCCCAGTGCCTCGCTCCAGAAGTACCCGACCTCCTGCGAACCGTCGCACGCAAGCGCTCCGATGAATCCGCAGTCGGCAAGGAAGTTGTTGCCCGGCTCGATGATGCAGAACTCATTGCCCTCAGGGTCGGCGAGCACCACATGACCCTCCTCCGGGCGTTGACCGATGTCGATGTGCCGGGCGCCGAGTCCCAGCGACGTCGCCACCGTCTTCTGCTGGTCCTCGAGGGACGTGCTCGTCAGATCGAAGTGCATCAGGTTCTGGCCCGCCTTCTGCTCCCGGGTCGGGAGAAACCGGATCCGGAACCCGGTGTCATCGCTCGGCAGGAGGGCGATGCCGTCGTGGGAGTCGTCAGCCATCTCCCAGCCCAGGACGCCGGCCCAGAAGCGCGCGAGACGGAGCGGGTCGTTCGCGTCGAAGCACAGCGCGTGGAGGTGAGAAGTCATCCCTCGGCATCTCCGATCTGCTGACCCGCTGCCCAACCCTTCGATCGGGTAGGGCAGTCCACCAGCAAGAAGGCTTTCATCCGGTCGTGGCTGGAGCTTGCCCATACGGCGCCACCCGGTCAACTCATTAACGACCCGCGCTCAGCCACCGTCATCACAACAACCCTCCTCGTCCACCAAGTCACAAGCTCTTGAGGAGGTCGTCGAGCGGGGTCGGTACCTGTTCGGGGTCGAGGGCCTCGACGAGGAGGCGGCCGTAGCGGATCTTGCGGCCTTTCTTCGTGCCGAGGAAGCGCCGCAACTGCTGCTGCCGGGGGCGACCCTGGTGTGCGGGCTGGCGCTGGAAGGTCTGCCAGGCACGGAAGTCGCCCTCGGCACCGACGACCTCCTCGACCCTTGCCGTGCCCAGCGCGCGGATGAGCTCGTCCTCCAGGTCCGACGCGCACACGAAGATGTCCCGGTGCTGCGCCCGTGCCCGCTTCAGGCCGCGCTCGTAGAAGCGATGCTCGCCCTCGTCGCACAGTCCTGCCAGGCGCAGGCCTAGGCCGGGCTGCCCGAGGAGGCCGGCGTAGCGGCCAACGTTCATCGCCCCGCCCATCGGCACCACGCACACCCCCTCGGCGGCCAGGTCCCGGCCACGCCGGGCGGCCCGTCTCTCAACGGCCGCGAGGTCACTCAGCCCTTCCAGCAGCACCGCAGTGCGCACCCCCAGCCGCAAAGCCAGATCACTCGCCGGCCCGCCGGGACCGCCGGCCGCCCAGCCACTGACCTCGTCCCGGAACGCCCGCATCTCCGCCATGGGGCGAGTCTGCACCTCCGCCGACGCCACGGCACGGCAATTTTCGACGGCCCCGCTCGACATGACCGGCCCCCTCGTCACCTGGGCAGCCATCACCCTGAAAATCCGCACTCGAGGAAGCACTCCAAGCAATCTGGGTCACGGGGCCCGGGGCAGCTGAGCCCGGACTTGCCCTTTCCAGCGGCGAGCCTATGACCCGAGCGCAGGCCGAGGCCCTGGCCATCGACCTCACCCGCAAGTCCACAACGGCCGAAGGCGTCTTCTGCACCTACCAGCCGGTCGTGAACGGCGATGCATGCCCCTGGAACCTCGACTGCCGCAACTGCGACAAGTTCGTCCTCTCCGGCGCCGACCTTGTCTCCTGGCACCGCAAGCGCGAGCAGTGGCGCATGTTTTGCCGAACGCGCCACCGAACCTGTCACCAGGGACTTCCTCCACGACTACTTCGAGCCCACCGCCCGCGCGATCGACGACCTGGAGAAGGCACTTCAGGCGGTCGGGCTCCTCGAGGAGTTCTTACACTCGACCTTCGCCGGCCACAGGACTACTTCGGCCGCGTCTGGGCCACCGCCTTCGGCGCCAGTGAACTCGCCTGCCACGAGGCCGAGTTCGACAGGCCTGGCCAGGCGACCTGTCGGCTGATTTGCCTAAGGAAGTCCTGGATGGATTCTGCGGCGACCTCGAAATAGTCGAACCATGAGGCCGTGGTCGACCTCCAGACTCGTCCGCTGCCTGCCACTGCGAACAGATGGCCACCACCATCACTGGCAAACACGATGGCCGGAGGCTCGTCGTCTATCTGGACAGATCCGTACTCGCGGAAGTGCTCGGCAACGGTCGAGGCAGGGTGGACGAAGTATCCGTGCTCGACATCAGGCATGGAGACTTCGGAAATCACCCAGTAAAGGGTGGTCAGGTCGGAGGGGATCGGCGTCAGGTCCACGAGTGCGTCCGTCGCCTCATGGCTCTCGTCCGTGGCGAGGAGCACGGTGTTCTCGCCAGGCGGGAAACCATGCGTCTTCAAGAACGACGACATCAAAGCCCCGAGCTCTGCAGAAGTCTGCTCGCACCAGCCTCGCACCCACTCTGAGTCGAGCCGCTCACCAGGCACGTTCATCCTCCTCGGCATACCCCCAGCTCGGCCTCCGCGAGCCTCCAAGAACATATCGAAGGACACGTCACGGGCATGTCCGCGAGGCATCGACACAGCTCATAGCCCATCCGGTCAGCTCGACGATCGGTAAAATTCGAAGACAGCCATGGCGCCTGCGCGCGCACGATCTTCCACAGCGGGCTGCTCCTGGTCCGTGGCACCATCCAGCGCCGCGGCGGCCGCAACACGGTCACCGGCTCCATCGTCTGGGGCCTCGATGCCCTCGCTGCCGCCCTCCGCGACCACGGCCCCGAAGCCGTACACCGCCTCCGCGGCCCCGACGTCACCCCCACACCAGCAACGCCAGCAGCCAGGGGCGATGCGCCGCGGCGCACCATCGCGCAGGAGACCGGAGTTTCGCTTCACCCCTGGGCCGACCTGCAGCCGGCCGGGCAGCGCTACGCCGACCTCAAAGCCCTCGGCTACACCAGTCCAGGAAGCGCGGGGTGAGCGTCATGAACGATGTTGGTAAGTCCGGCTATTGGAAGTTGCGGAACGCCTTCTCGCCGCGTGCGTCAGTGACTGCGCCGGGCGTACATGATGACGACCATCCCGGCGAGGCAGACCAGGGCGCCCGTCACATCGAAGCGGGCAGCTCCGGAGCGGTAGTGAAGTCGGTTGTCGATGGGTTTGGGAGGCGCCCCGATCGACGGACGGGTGATGTTGATGAGTTTGGGAGGCACCAGCTCTCCTGCCGGGGCAGCATCGGGTTGCTCATGGTGAAAGGTGATGGTCATGCCGCAGATGTGCCGGCACGCGCGTCACGCAGATCGAGGCAGCCCCAGCACAGGCATGACGCTCCGGGGGGGGGCGCTCTGCCCTACTGGTCAGGGACCGGCCTGCCGGCACCGGCATCAGGCTGGGTCAGCGCGATCGAAGCGAGGAAGGCATCGAGCATGGCGATCTGTACATCCTCGGGGAACCGGCCGGGGTCGAAGAGGGCTTGGACGACGAGTCCGTGGGTGAACGCGACAGCGGTGGCGGCGAGTTGCTCCGGGTCGGCGGTTGCGGGGAGCTCGCCCAGGCTGCAGGCGGCTTCGAAATGCGGGCGGATCGCTGAGCGCAGCCGGGTATAGCGGTCGGCCTGGTCCGTGGCCAGCCCGTCGTCGGCGAGGGCCAGGTCCCAGGAGCTGACCCAGATGCGGTTGCGGGCGGTGTCGTCCGCAGTCAGCGGCAGGATGTCCAGCAGCATGGCTCGCACGGTGGCAAGGCCCTCGGTGGGACGTTCGCGGCGGGGACGTTCCGCGGTGCGCTTCTCCAGCAGGTCCAGGGCATGCGCGATCAAGGCCCGCTTGGTCGGGAAGTAGTGCATGAGCATCCCGGTCGAGACGCTCATCGCGGCGGCGACGGCACGCAGGGTCAGCCCGCTGAACCCCTTGTCGGCGAGAACTTGCCAGACCGCTTGGGACACGTCCTTGCGGCGGGCTTCACGATCTCCAGGTGCGGGCGGCATGCTGCTACCTTACGTGCCGAACGCTCGTTACGTACCCGAGGATTGAGGTATCCGTGTTCGCACTGCCGGTCGGTGACAACGCTCAGCTCCGCCCCCTGGAGCCCTGGCACGCACAGGAGTTCCTCGCTCATATCGACCGCGCCCGCCCCAACGTGGACCCTTGGATACCCTGGGCGACGCTCAGCACCGACCTCGCCTCCGCCACGGCCGTCCTCCAGCACTACGCCGACAACCAGGCCAAGGACACCGCCCGGATCTATGGGATCTGGCTGGACGGCACGCTCGTCGGCGGCGTCATGTTCACGAAGTTCGACGCCACCTCCGGAGTGTGCGAAATCGGCTGCTGGCTGGAGGCGGCCGGGGAAGGCCGAGGGCTGGTGACCCGGGCATGCCGGGCGTTGATCGACTGGGCTTTCAAGGAACGCGGGATGAGCAGGGTCGAATGGTGGGCCACGGCTGGCAACACCCGCAGTATCAAAGCCGCGCGCCGGCTCGGGATGACCCGCGATGGTGTGCTGCGGCAGCGCTCTGCGTACCGGGGCGTGCGGCACGACAGCGAGATCTGGTCGGCCCTCTCCGAAGAGTGGCCACCCGTGGGAGGAGTACCGCTGTCCGACGTCAAGGCCGAACTCGACCAGCTGATGCGCGCTTTCCTCGGTGCGTTCACCAACACCGGCGGCAGCCGGCCGAACGTCAACGTTGTCCGTGAGGTGTTCATCCCACAAGGAATGATTATCAGCAACGTCGGGGACGAGCCCGTGATCTACGACCTCGACGCGTTCGTCGAGCCCCGGGAGAAGATCCTCACCGATGGGACGCTGACGGAATTCTCCGAATGGGAAGTCGCCGAGCGGACCGAAATATTCGAGTCGATCGCGCACCGGTTCAGCGAATACCGCAAGTCCGGTTTCCTCGACGGCGAGCGGTTCGAAGGCTCCGGCCGCAAGACCACCCAGTTCGTCCGGACGCCTGCCGGCTGGAGGATGAGCTCGATGGCCTGGGAGGACGTGTAGGAGGCTCCCCAACCCAGCAATGGTATGCGCAGCGAACGGCCGAAGGTACGCGGAAGCTGAGCGACAGTAGGACGATTCGCGCCATAGAGCGACGTTCCGATCGTCGGCACACGGGAGGGGCCGCCCGCGCGCACTACGGGAGGATCGCCAAGCCAGATCGGCGCGCTCGGCCTGGTGCTGAACGCGCTGGTGCTGTTCAACACCCGGTACATGGACACCGCCGTCACCCGGCTCCGCGCCGACGGCTTCGACGTCCGCGACGAGGACATCGCCCGCCTCTCGCCGTTCGTCCGCCACCACATCAACATGCTCGGCCGGTACTCCTTCCGGCTCCCGACCTGCCCGGCGGCACGTCGACATGGGCTGCCTGCCGGACGCGCAGGACACCCGCGGCTAGGACGTGCGGCCGGGTGACAGCGGCCGCGTGCATGCCGAGGACGAACAGGACGGTGTAAACGTCGACGACCAGAAAGACGGCGTGGATGACGGGCCAGTCGGCGAGCAGGTACGACAGGGCGACCGTCTCGGCCACGCACACGAACGTGAAGCCGTACATCATGGCGGCCTGGTCGCGGGCATGGGGGAAGACTGCGTCGGCCTCGCCGACACCGTGCGGACGGCGTGCGGCCCACCGGACCAGGCTCGCCATGATCCGCGCCTCGTGCGCCACGTACCGCGCCACGCGCTCGGGTACGAGCTGCGCGAGCGCCTGGCGCCAGGACAGTCCGAGCCGCCGTAGCCGCAGCCAGACGTACGCCTCGGCGCCGAGGAGTACCAGCAGGAGCAGCTTGCCACCGAGCAGAACGGTGTCGGGCACCGGAACCCCGCTGATCAGGCAGACGGCCAGCACGAGCTGGGCGGGCACCGCGATGGCGCGCAGCTTCCGCAGGGCCGGCCCGCGCGCGGGGGCTTCGGGCGGGGGCAGGGGCGCCCGGATCTCCGACGTCCTCATGATTGTTCTTCCTGTCGTTGCTTCACGAGTTCGATTGCACCGCGCACTGCTGCCGATTGGGCCGGTGCCAGGTCTGCGAAGATGACGTCTGTCAAAGCGCCGCCGGCCTTGTCGGAGAAATGCACGACTAGGTCGTCGGGCAGCAGGTCCGCCAGCGCGGCGGCGGCACGGGCCACCCGGGGGCCGTCCGGCTCCTTACCGGCAAGGGCGTCCAGGAGGCCGTACACCTCGCCCGCGTGCTCCTCCATCCCCTGCAGCGTCTCCATCAGCCGGACCCGCTCCGCCTCGGGGACCACGGTGTCAAGGAGGGCCAGGACCTCCCGGTCCGTCATGGCCATTGGGGAGTCCGGCATCTCGCTGAGGCCCGCCAGCAGCCTGGTGAGCTGCGGCGACAGTGGCCCTTCGGCGGCCAGCCGCCCACCCCGCGCCTCGGCCAGCAGCGCGGCGAGCCGCTGGCGTCTCTCCCGGATGACCGCTTCCTGCCGTCCGAGGTCTTCGTCCAGCTCCTGTAGGACTTCCACCAGCTCGCGGCCCTCGTCGTCCGCGAGGACGTCGCGCACCTCGTCGAGGCCGAGGCCGAGCTCGGTCAGGCGCCGGATTCGGGCGAGCAGGACGGCGTCCCGGATGCCGTACTCGCGGTAGCCGTTGCTCCGCCGTACGGGTTCGGGCAGCAGCCCGAGATGGTGGTAGTGCCGCACGGCCCGAGGGGTGACCCCGATGAGGGCGGCGAGCTCGCGGCGCCATCCCGGAAAGGACACCGAGATGACCACCACCGCCGAGAAGAACATGGCCCTGCTGCGCGCGGCATACCAGTCGCTGGAGAGCGGTGACCTCGACGCGTGCGTAGAGCTGTTGACGGATGACTTCATCGCCAACGTCCCCGGCCTGCCCGACCCGCTGCACGGCCGGGAGGTCTGGCGGCAGGGCGCGCAGGCCATGCTGGAGGCCTTCCCAGACCTGAAGATCGATGTTCAGGACATGTTCGGCACGGGCGACAGGGTGACGGTGCTGGTCCACTTCCACGGCACTCACCAGGGCGAGTTCCAGCAGTTCGCGGCAACGGGCCGGCAGGTCGCCTACCGGAGCATCGAGGTCTACCGAATCGAGGGGGACCAGATCGCCGAGGAGTGGGTCGCCCCGGACATGCTCAGTCTCATGCAGCAGATCGCGCCCGCCCCCGCCGGCCACTAACCCAGGCCCGATCTACCCACTGCGCGCCAGGGAACTGGCACATGGGCCGACTGCAGCTGTTGCTCTGGCTCTTCCGCGGCCTGACCTGACCGACCGCCCATAGAACCGCGAGACGCCCCCTCGGCAGCTGCACGACGGTGGGCACCGCTTCCCCTTTGCCGCAGATAACAGGTCCGCTTCACGTACGGCCCGGAGAGGGTCACCGGAGGTGACGGAACAAGCTGCCGCAGATATTGGGGTGTTATCCGTGGAAGAACTTCACGCCGACTCGGCGCCGAAGGAGCGCTGCCCGCCGACCAGGGGCGACGGAGGCTCAGCGCCGGTTTTCGTTCCGGTGTTCCTCAGGCCCCGGGATCTCGTGGCCGACGTCGGCGAGGAAGCCGGCGGTGCCGATGCCGCGGACGCCCGGAGTGAGCCACTTCTCCCTGTCGGAGGTGGGCTGGTCGGCGGGCTGCGCGGTCTTGGCCATGGCGGGCAGCTCTGCGGCCAGGTCCATCAGGGCAGTGTTGCGTGCTGCTGCGATCGACGCGCGCGGACTCCAGGTCCGGGACGTCGAGTTCGCGGACGAATCTCGTTCGCCCGGCGCACCGTGGCCGCGGGCCGGGAGAGAGCGCACAGTCCCCAGTTCCCCATTCGTACCGCGATCACACGGTCGCTGAGCGTATTCTTCGGGCGGGGACGAGGCGCAACGGGGGGCCGTGCAATGCGGTATGGGCGGCGCGGCATGGACGGGATTTGGACGATTCGCGGAGCCTGGGTTGCGGCCGTGCTCGTCACGGGCCTCGTCTTCGTCGTCGCGGGTGCGAACGGCGATCTCTACGAGACCTCGGGTCTGACCTCCGTACTCGGCCTCGCCGTGTCCGTGGCCGGACTGGCCGTCTCACGGATGCGCGAGCGCGCCACGGGCGACGGCCGGTCCGTGTCGGACGAACGGCTCGACCGCCTGGCCCGGCAACTGGCCGACGCCGTCGGGGAGCAGTGGACCGAGGAGTGGCGGCTGCGCAGGCTTCAGGACCCCGAGCCGATGCCCGTTCGGTGGACCGGGGCCGAGGCTTGGCTGGCCGACCATCAGGAGAACATCGGCGGTCCGGCGGACCTGAGCGACCGGCTGGAGAACGTCACCGCCGTCGTCGACCGGGTGCCGTCACGGCGGCTGGTGGTTCTCGGCGGGCCGGGCGGCGGCAAGACCGTGCTCGCGGTGCGCTACGCCCTGGACGCGCTGGAGCGGTGGCAGCCCGGCGCGCCCGTTCCCGTGGTCTTCCCGCTCGCCGCCTGGCAGCCGGACCGCGAGCCCCTCAGCGCCTGGATGGCGGCCCATATCGCGCAGACGTACCCGGGTGCCACCTGGGGCGGCGAGCTGCTGGCCGCCGAGCGCATCCTGCCGGTCCTCGACGGTCTCGACGAACTCGCCGCACCCCTGCGGGCCCACGCCGTGCGTCGGCTGAACGCGGAGCTGGACCCCGGCAGTCCGGTGTTGCTGACCTGCCGTACGCAGGTGTACGGGGAGGTGGTGGAGGCGGGGGACGTCTTCACCTCCGCTGCCGTGGTCGAGCTCCAGCCGCTGTCGTTCAATGAGGCGAGCCGCTATCTGGTGCGTACCGCCCGCCCGTTGAGGGGAAGCGACGGACAGCGCTCGACGTGCTGGGACCCCGTCCTTACGCGGCTGCGCGCACACCCCGGGGACCCGTCCGGCGCCGCCCTGCGGCAGGTCCTCGGCACACCGCTGATGGTGGCCATGGCCCGCACGGTGTACGGCGACACCCGCGCCGACCCCATCGAGCTGCTCGACGGCGGGCGCTTCTGCGGCCCGGAGGCGCTGGAGCAGCACCTCCTCGACGCGTTCGTACCCGCGGCCTTCGGGGACGCCCCCGACGCCGACCGAGCCGGGCACTGGCTCCGCTTTCTGGCCCGGCACCTGGAGCGGCGGCGGACCCGCGACCTGGCATGGTGGGAACTGCGGCTGGCACTGCCGTGGTTGCTCAGGCGCCTTGGGCCGGTGCTGCTCCTGGGATGCGTGGCGATGGCGGTCGCCGTCGGCCTGGGGGAGCCCACGACACCCCTCGCCTTCGTTGCCGGGGTCTGTACGGGACACGTGATCCTGTCGCGCGGCCGCACATGGGCGGATCCCGGCCGGGCGGCGCGTTCCGGACAGCCGGCCGGACGGTGGCGGATACCGCGCGAGCTGGTGTTGTCGGTCGCGGTCGCCGCACCCCTGGGGGTCGCTGTCGGGTCCGCCGGCAGTCTCGGATTCGCCTGGGGGGACTTCAACCCGATCCATTTCAACGCGGGCGGACGGCTGGGCCCGGTCGCCGCGGCGATGGCCGCTGGTCTTGCCACGGCGACGATGCTCGCTGTTCTCGGTCTTGCCGGAGACGTCCGCCCGTCCACCATGCCGCTTCTCGGGCGGCGCCAAAGGTTCCGGTCTCCCGTCCTGGGCGTGCTGAGCGTGGCAGCCGTTCTGCTGGCGGCCTTCGTCGCCTTCGTGCTCGGGAGCGAATTCGTCTCCGAGCCCGTGTCCTTGGCGATCGGCGCGCTGGCCGGGCTTGTCGTCGCGCTCGCCGTGTGGCCGGGCGTCACCGGCCGGGCGGCGGCACCGGTGATCAGGCGGGAGCGACGACGTCGTCTCGGCCCGGCCCTGCTGCGGCCGCTGTCCGCCGGTCTGCTCGGCGGTCTGAGTCTGGGGGCCGCGTTCGGCCTGGCCCATGCCTCGACGCTGGGTGCACGGGCTTCCATGAACGCCGACTTCCCGTCCGGCGCCGTCGTGCACCGGACGGCGGACGGCGGCGCGTACGCCCTCGCGACGGGTGGCTGGCACTACGGCCGGCACCCGGACGGGACGCGGTTCGTCCGTACTCCCGGACCGGTGCTCGGAGTCGTCAGCACGTGGGGTGGCACGAGTTACGCGAGGTTTGGAGCGGACGAGGTCCGGGACTGCGCGCACGAGCCGGAATGCACGACTTTCTACGGCCCCGTGGAGCTGCACCTCTCCCGGGGCAGCTACACGAACGTGCGCGCGGCGTGGCCCAACGGAGTCTTCGCCGACGACACCGGGTTGCAGAACGAACTGCCACCACGCGTCGAGGACTGGCTGTACGCCGTCCCTCCCCGTCGCCTTTTCGAAGCCGCGCTGACCTTCGGACTGGCATTCGGCCTCAGCATCGGCGTGATCACCGGTGTCGCGGCCGGGGTGCACCGGTGGCTGGCCACTCCGGTCGACATCGCACGGGCGTCCAGCCCACTGGCGGGCCTGCGCAGCGACAGGGCGACGGCGGTCACGCGGGGCATCGTCGTGATGGCGTTCGGGACCACGCTCGGCGTCTTCCTGCTCAGGTCGCTGCCGATGAGTCAGAACAGCATGGGGCTGCCCATGGTCGTCTGGTTGCCGGTCGGCCTGCTGGCCATCGCCCTGAGCGCCTGGGGCTGGCTGCTCGTCGTCCGCCTGTGGCTGTGCGGGACGGGCAGGCTGCCGTGGCGGCTCATGGCGTTCCTCGGCGAAGCTCATCGGCGGGGCGTCCTGCGCCAGGCGGGGGCCGTCTACCAGTTCCGCCACGCCCGGCTCCAGGAACAGCTTGCCGCCGCCGACCGGACGTGACATGACCGGGGGCCGGGGGAGGGTGACCCTCCCCAGCCCGCGGCCGTTTTGTGGGGGTTGGCAGCGTTCAGTGCCTCAGCAGGAGAGCTTCCCGCCGGTCGGCACGCCCAGGATCGCCGCGAACTGCGTGTACTTGTCCACCCGGCTCTGGACATGCGCCGGGTTCTTGCCGTCGCACTCCAGCGAGCCGTTGATCGAACGGATCGTCTGGCGGAGCCGGCCTGGTTCACCATCGCGTTGTGGCCTGTCATCGTGCCCGGCCCGTTCTGGGTGTTCCAGTACCCCGAGGCATGGTTCATCAGGCGCGTGCCGAGCCGGCGGAGTCCGGACGGTGAAACCTGCCCCACGGCGTTGGCCGGCGGGGCCGTACGGTAGGGGAGCCGATGCAGTAGTCCCGCTGCGATTCAGCGGGCTAGTTGTCGTCCTACGCGGCCCCCGCCCTGGTCCTCCTCGTGGCGTGGTCTCTCGCTCTTGAGCCAACGCAGACCTCGGGTCCCTCCGGGAGGGTCGGCCGCTCCAACTCCCCGGGCTGGCTGTTACTGGTCCCGCTTGGCGAACCACTCGGCCAGGTAGTCGGTGCAGCCGTGATACCACTCCTCGGGCGACGAGTAGAAGCCTGTGGGCGCCTTTCCTCCCGCCATGATCCGCTGCACGATGCCCCGGCAGTTCTTGAGCAGGGTGTCTTGGACGGTCTCTGATCCGAAGCCCGGAATCTGAAGCGTGATCTGGTTGTCGGCCAGCACGGTTTTCGTGATCGAGTAACCGTGGTCGTAGACGCTCGGTGAGCCCCTCCCGTCCGACGCTCCCGGCTGACCGCTCGTGCCTCCGTTCCACAGCGCCCAGCCCGAGCTGAGGAGGGTCAGGAAGAGGACACCCCAGAGGAGTCCCTGGAGCACGGAGGGAAGACGGCAGAACCGCCGATACAAACGAGAGGCAACATGCACCCGCTCAAGGCTACTGGGCCGCCCTGAGCTGTCCATGGCGGACCGGCCCGGCTCGCGGCTACCGAGCGGAACGGTCGGCACTACCGTCCGGAACCGCACAACCCGATCCCAGGGGCCTATCACCGTACCGCGCACCGCCGTTGATAAGGCCGCGCGTCCTACGGTGGGCTGCATGAGCACCGAAGTGGCCATATCCGAGGCAACGACCGACGCCCAACGGGCGCAGGTACAGGCGCTGTTCGAGGGGGCGTTCCACGACATCGCCCCGAACGCCATCCCGAAGGTGGAGCACGACCGCCTGTACGCTCCGCTGGTGCTGCGCTGTCCGCGCGATGGGGGACCGGCTGAAGGAGCGGGGCGTACGGATCTGGTTGGGCAACGCTCCCCGAGACCTGGAGACCACGCGGCTCCGCGAGTTCTACACCCGGCGCGGCTTCACCGTTCTCCCGGACGGCCAGCCGCTGCCCGACCCGCTGGGCAGGTCGTGGGTGCTCCCGACCGCCGAACAGCCCGCGTTCTTCTTCTACAAGCAGATCAAGAAGGGCTGAGACTGTGGACTGGCTCTCGCCCGTTTCCGGACTCGTCGGCGCCCTGGTCGGTGCGGCGGCCACCTACGTCGGCGCGCACCAGGCGCAGGCCAGGGCGCTGGCGGAGGCCCGCCAGGCACGACTGGAGGCCAAGCAGGACACCGCCGTGGCCACGCTGGCGGACACCTTCGGCAAGCTCCAGCGGCACATCCGCGACGTGCCCGGCGCGCGGGAGCGCGGGCTGGACGCCGAGGCGTCCGCCGAGTTCACCGCCGCCCGGCAGACGTGGGACCAGAAGCTGGAAGACCTCACCGGCCCTGCGCGTATCGCTGTCGGCGTCATCCGCGACGAGGCGGTACGCGCCCGGCTGCGCGAGACGTTGGACGTGCTGGACGCCTGGCAGTCCGGGTTGGAGTACGCCTACCGGGGCGGCGCGCGCTCCCGGGCCTGGGTGCTGCGCGGCGTGCTTTTCCCACGCGGTGGAGTGCGTCGGGGCGTGGCAGCGGGAGGAGCTGCTACCGGAGCCGAACTACGCCTACAGAGAAGCCGTGGAGTCCCTGGCGTTGAAGCGAGAGGAGGCAGAGCTCACCGCCCAGGCCGAGGCCGAGTACCGCCGGGAGCAGCGCGCCCAAGCCCAGGGCGGGGACTCGTAGCCGGGTGATGTCCACGCCGGCGGAGCGCAGTTGGCGCCTGGGTCGAAGGTGTACATTCACCTCTCCGATGCACGCCGTCCGCCCCCGGGTGCCACACGGAGCAGGGAGGCGGGGACGCCACAGAGGAGACGGCATGGAGCGCACCACCCACGTCAGCAGCGACGGACGCCGCCGCGTCGATGCCATCGGCCCGTCCGTGATCCCCGGCTGGGAACTCGTTTACGACCACCCGGAAGACCATGCCCAGGTTATCCGCAGAGAAGAGAGCACCTACGCCCTGGCCTGCACGCTGCACCGGCACGCCAAGGCGCTGTCCACGCAGAACGAGGAACGCTCGTGGCGCGAGAGCGCCGGATGGTGCCCCGGATGCGTGGCCGGACTTCCCCCGGTCGCAGACGAAATGCCCTGACCTGCCGGACCGGAAGGGAAGGCGCAGCATGCGAGACTGGCTGTTCATCCTGGACCCCACAGACACGACCATGGACGGGGACCTCCCCAGCAAGGATCGGGTGTTGGAGCTTGCCAAGGCCGCTCCTCGCAGGGAGTGGTGGCTCGCACGACGACGCCACATGGCGCCTGGGGATCGCATCTGGATCTACTTCGCAGCTCCGCTGAGGGAAGTGGCCGCCGTTACGGAGGTCGAGGGCGAGCCCTACGAGGTGACCGGCGACGCTCAGCACCCGTGGAGGTTCCGGGCCGCGCTCAATTTGGACGCTACGCGGGCTCTCTACCGTTCCCCGGTTCCGCTTGCTGCCCTGGCCAACCAGCACCCGCAAGGGGTCCCCCTGGTGCGTGACAGCGACCTCGCGCTGTTCCTGAGGCACGCGGAGCTGTAACCGCGCCGCCGCTCGACGGTCCAGCGTCGGGGCAGGACCTTCAATCCTTTGACGGCGGGGTCGCGTTGGACGACGTGGACGTCGATGCCGAGGCGGGCGCCGTGGTTGATGGCCGTGGTGCGGTGTCCGTGTCGGTCCAGGCCTTGGTGATGCGCGGGTGGGCGGCGGCGAGGACTGTACTGAGTGCGACGGTGGCGTCGAGGAGGGCACGGGAGCGAGCCGCGATGCTCACATCTCGGGCCGACAGCGCGGCTCCGATGTCTTCCGACCGGTGCCCGCGCCGCAGGCCCGGCATCAATGCCCGGAGCTGGTCGATGCGGTACCCGGCGCTGCGTAACTGGTGCACAATCCGGGCGTCCCGAGTTTGGGCCGGTGAGTATCGTCGCGATTCTCGCGGGGAAACCCGGTCAGGAACCGCAAGCCCCTCGGCGTCCCAGTGCCGCAACGTCGATGGGCGCACTCCGAGCGCGGCGGCAAGTTCGGAGACGCTCATTGAATCCGATTGGCGTACGTCTTCGACCAGCTCGGCAGAGATCGCCGCGGCAGCCTCCTTGGCGAGTTCGAGGTCCGTACGCTCCCGGTCGAGTTGGGCGTGTGCCGCGTCGAGGAGTGCAAGTACTTCCGAGGTCGGGCACTCATGCACGGCACGAACGATCCGCTTGGCCTCAACCGGACCCGTGCCGACTGCGAGGGCTCGGTAGGCAAGGGCGGACTGAAGGTGAATCTCCCCGTAGATCCGGTAGCGCGCAGCTGAGCGGGTCGCTGGCGGCAGGACACCGTCGCGTTCGAGATTGCGCACCTGTTGAACGGAGTACCCGGCACGTCGCGCGACATCGACTGTGCGCATGGCCGACGACTTGAGAGTTGACACCCAACGCTCCTCTGTCTTCCGGCTCAAAGTCTCCATAAGCACCTTAATGAAACGCTTGAGCACATGACCATAGAAGAGATCATCTACTTCGTAGAGGGCCTGGATGGAGCCCTGGCCATCAGGCCGGGACCCGATGACGGCTCACCAGAGATCAGTTGGGGGGATACGTTCTTCTTCTACTCTCCTGAGGGCGTCATGCCGAAAGCGACTCAACCGTTCGCGACGATCGTGACGAAGAACCAGCCGGGCGACGAGAGGTCGCGCCTGGACCGCCGGAATACGTTCCGCGTCAATATGGCCGCTGGGAAGGAATCGTTCATCAACTGGACCGGCCACGCGCCGCGCGAACCCGCCATCGACGACGACCCCAGCGTCACCGATGCTGTGATTGCACACCCCGTCTACGGCTCCGTTGGCTGGCTCGCGGTGGTGAATCCGGGCCAGCGGACCGGTGCGGCAGTCCGCGAGCTGCTCCGCAATGCTCATCACCTCGCGCGTTCGCGCATTGAGCGACGAACGGGCTCAACGACGGGCTGATAAGGAACGTCGCCGGCTGAGGCAGAGCCTGGACTACCGGGACGAATCCGCCGTCCTGCCAGCAGGCCTCGATCGTCGCCTTCTCCAAGCCCTTAGCGATTTCCAGGAGTTGGGGGCCGTCTTCCTGGAGGTGGTGTTGGTGGAGGAGATGCGTCGTGCGCTACCTGAGGGCAGAGCCGCTCTGCCCGCGGTCGGTGCGGCTCGGCCCGCCGAGGGGTTGATGCCCTTCGTGGCCCGCCTGAGGCGGTGGCCCGGGATGTCGCGCCAAATCGAGTAGCCGACACCGCCATCGAGGAGGGCCGGGACCCGTCCTCGATGAGCGGCATCCTGGCCGACACCGCCTACCGTCTGCTGCCGGCCTGACGGCCCGGCCTCACTTCAGGTGCCGGTCGTAGAACCGGCCCCCGTCCTCCACCTCGAACCACGGGGTGCCGACGTGCCCGCCCAGATTGGCGTGCAGCGTCTTTTCCTTGGTGCCGAAGGCGTCGAACAGGTCCAGGGCCCGTTGCCGGGGGTTCCCTTCGTCGTCCCACTGCAGCAGGAACAGCAGCGGAATGGTGACCTGACGGGCCTCCTCGCGCTGGGCGCGGGGCACGTAACCCCCGGCGAAGAAGCCGGCGGCCGCGATGCGCGGCTCGACCACCGCCAGCCGAATGCCGACGGCGGTCCACCCCGAGTACCCGACCGGGCCGCCGATCTCGGGCAGCGCAAGGAGGGCGTCCAGGGTGGTCCGCCATTCCGGGACCGCCTTTTCGACCAGCGGGCCGATGAAGGACTCGAAGATCTCGTCGACCGGCTCGCCGGCCTGCATCGCCCGGCGGAGGTCGGCGCGGGCCTGCTCGTCGGCGGCGGAACGGGGCCGGGCACCGCACCCGGGGGCGTCGATGGCGGCCACCGCGTAGCCGTACGCCGCGGATTGCCGGGCCCGGGCCACCAGCCGGGATTCCCCCTTGGGCAGGCCGTTGTTGTGGGCCATCAGGATCAGCGGAGCCGGTGCGGATCCAGGCGTCCACAGGGTGCCGGGGATCTCGCCGAGGGTGAATTCGCGTTCGAGGACGCCGTCGTCGAGGCGCTGTTCAGAAGTGAATTGCATGGTCGTGCCTTTCGGGAGGGCTCTAGAACGGCGCTCCCGGACGACCTATCGCCCGACCGTGACCCCGGAGGTGAGCACCCATGTCGATACTGCGTTCACGGGTACCACCTCCTCGTTCTCTCGCACGGCCTCCGGAAAAGTAGCAGTGGTCGCCGTGGTCCGCCAACGGGTTTTTGCGGAGGCTCCGCGGCCGGACGCCACGGAGCCACTGAGGTTTTTCAACGAAATGATCTCGTGAGGTGCCTTGGCCCATCCCGCGAGCCGCGATGAGTCCTGCGGTCCGGCGGTCGTACTGTCGAACCCGTTACCGAGGAGGACTTCTGATGCGCAGCGTGACCTATTCGATGGGCGTCTCACTTGACGGCTACATCGTCGGGCCGGACGGCGACTTCGACTGGACGGCGCCCGACGAGGAGGTCTTTCGCTTCTGGATCGACGAGATTCGACAGGTCGGCGTCCACCTGTTGGGACGACGGCTGTACGAGACGATGCTGTACTGGGAGACCGCCGACCAGGATCCAACGCTCGACGACTCAGATCGCGAGTGGACCGCGCTCTGGAAGCCGCTGCCCAAGGTGGTGTTCTCCACCACGCTGTCGGCGGTGCAGGGCAATGCCCGCCTGGCCTCCGGCGGCCTGGCGGAGGAGATCGAGCGGTTGCGAGCCGAGCCGGGGGAGGGCGACATCGCGATCGGCGGCGCGACTCTCGCCGCCGAGGCGGCCGCGTTGGGTCTGATCGACGAGTACCGGGCCATGGTCTACCCGGTGCTGGTTGGCGGTGGCATTCCGTTCTTTCCCCATCGCGAGCGCCGGGTGGATCTCGAACTCGTCGAGACCCGCACGTTCAGCTCGGGAGTCGTCTACCTCCGCTACCGCGTGGCGCGTTAGGGCGTGTATCGAAAGTGCCTGGTGAGGATGGCGGAGAGCCCATTTGTGATCCAGAATGATCGGATGGTCATGCTTGAGACTCCCCGTTTGATCCTGCGTCGCTGGCGCGAGGAAGACGTTGCACCCATGGCTGCCGTCAATGCCGACCCCGAGGTCATGCGGTGGATCCGTGACGGCAGCGTCCGTGACGAACAGCAGACTCGCGGCGGGGTCCAGGCGTGGGAGAGCGAGTGGGAGTCACAGGGCTTCGGCCTGTTCGCCGTGGAGATCCGGTCCACTGGCGAGCTGGCCGGGTTCACCGGCCTTTCGGTGCCCGACTTCTTGCCGGAGGTACTGCCGGCGGTTGAGGTCGGCTGGCGGCTGGGACGTTCCCACTGGGGGCAGGGCTTGGCCACCGAGGCCGCTGCGGCCGCTGCGGCCGCTGTACGGTTCGGGTTCGAAGAGCGAGGGCTGGAACGGATCGTCAGCATCACTCAAGTGGGCAACGACGCCTCCGAACGGATCATGACCAAACTGGGGATGCATCCGGTCCGTGAGACCGTCAATCCCACCTGCGGCCGGCGGCTACGGGTGTTCGAGTTGTCGTCGGATCAGTACGTCACAACCACTCGTTGATGGCGGCAACGAGGACGGTAGCCTCGTAGGTAACCGCGAGTTTGTCGTACCTGGTGGCCACGGCTCGATGTCTCTTGAGGCGATTGATGCCGCAGGCCCCGGCCGCGTGCTGGTGGGCACGCACAACCGTGGAATCGACCGACACCAGCCACTCGATGTCGCCCGCCGCGTCCGCGGCCGCCTGCGTGGCCTGCAGCAGCCGGTCGAAGGTGCCGTCCTTGGCACATCTGCGGAAGCGGGTGTGCAGCGTGGCCCAGGACCCGTACCGCTCGGGCACGTCGGCTATGCCGTTCCGGTCCGGAACTTCCACACGATCCCGTTGAGGACCTCCGGTCGTCCAGCCGCTTCCTGCCCCGCTCCGAACGAGGTAGCAGCGGACGGACGAACTCCCGCTCCACATCAGACAGTTCATGGCGACGTATCACTCGTCCATGATCCACCGCCGAAGATCATTTGACGACAGGCCCTAGCGGCGATCTTGACGTCCCAGATACGGGTCATGCTCCGGAGCAGGTCCGGGTCGATCATCCCGACGTCATCGACATGATCACGGCGGGCGTAGACCTCCCAGCCAGGACCGGAGTTGCCCAGCACATGAGCGACCAGGTCGGCATCCGCCGGGTCCGTGATCACCTCGTCGCAGGCATGGCAGACGTGAGCGCTCACGACGCACCGCCCCGGCGGTGGCACGGGCACCGGCAGCAGGCCACGAGGAAGATGCCGTTCGAGTGCGGAAGCGGCACATCCTCGGTCTGGCGGCACTCGCGGTGCACATCCGCGTAGGTCGGCTGCCGGGCAAGGGCGCACTCCGCCGACAGCGTCCGGTCGTCGGTCGCGGTTGGCGCGCTCACGGCAGCTCTCCCCGGCTCCTGGCGTTGACCAGGGCCACACACGCCGACAGCTTCTCCGCCGCCGTAGCGGGCCGCAGTGGGCCGGACGCGTCCCACTCCCGTCCGCCGCCGGGCGGACGGAGCTGCCAGCACGGACCCACACGGCCCATGACCTGGCCCACCTTGCGCGTCGCTTCATCGAACACGAGATCGTGGATCTCGGGCGTATACGCGTCCATGCGCACCCCCGCCGGATGACGTCAGCGAGCCGGATAGCGACGTCTGTTCGCACCCGGCCTGATCAGGTTCAGTGAGGGCGACGCCCTGTCCGCCCTCAGCGACGGCAGCACGATCTTCGCTGCCATCAGTGCTTCCCGTAGAGCCTCCACGGCCGCTGTGACATCCGTGGTGTCCGGTTCTTGCTGCGCTGTGACCATGAACTCAGCGTGATCGCAGGCCAGTTGAGAGGGCCAGCACCAATACATCGACTTCGCCCCCCAAGGAGGTTCACCGCGTGCCGAACATCATTCGGCCGGGACGAGTTCGACTGGTTGTTCAACCAGTTCGAGCACACCGCCTGGCGTGTGGAGACCCGCCGCCGGTACGCGACCGACGAGGTCACCGACACCTACGCCCAGTTCACCCGGGGCGAGCCCGTGGACTGGGCGGGCAAGGACGCCGAATGGTGCGCCGAGCGCCGCGAACAGGCCGCCCTGGGCAAGCGGTTCGAGCGCCTCCGCATCGTCGACAACCCGTCCACCCACGGTCAGCTGTACCTGCTCGACAACGCCCGGCGGAACAGTGCCGTCGGCGACGACATCCGGCAGTTCTGGCGCGTGGACACCGACAGGCGGCGTGATCGTCGAGACGTGGCACTCGGAACTGTGGTTCGAGGACGAGCCCAGCGTGAACACCTACCTCCGTACCTGGCGTACGCTGCGGAGTCCGCCGTGTACGGCGCCGATGCGCACCGGATCATCAGTGCCGCGCGCCAGGCCCTCAATGTCGCCTGACGCACACCAGCCCGTCTGATCACCCGCAGTCGGCCAGCACCTCCAACCCCACCATCACCACCTTCGCGGATCGGCCCCCGGGATGACCCGGAGCCTCCACAATCCCGGGCGTGGCTGATCTCGACTGGATCAAGCTCATGCCCGGATGGTTCGCCGCCGCAGTGGCCGCCTGGACGCTGACCGCGCTTGGCCCGCACCCTGGCCTCTGGCCGGGGTCTCGTAAGGCGCGCTCGTTCAGCCGGGCAGCGCCGATGCCGGGCCCGGCCAAGGGCCGCCACCGTCGTAGGCGGCCAGCGCGGCCTGACGGCTCTCCAGCAGCTCGCGCAGGTCTTCGGGGATCAGGTGCTCGTGCGCCAGCTTCACGCTTGCCTTGCCCTCCACGTCCGCCCACGCCTGCCGGGCCCGTTTGTTGGCAATGCGCCTGGCATCGCTCCGCAGGAAGCCGGCCCCGGCCGCGAACCCGGCAGAGGTCAGGGCGAGCAGTGCCGCGGGGACGCGTGCGTCCGCCGTGGCCAGTCCGGCGGTGCCCGCCACGCCGGCGAGCAGAGCCGCGGGGAAACCCAGCACGATGTGGGCCCTGTTCCAGAATTCGGCCCTTCGATGGGCCAGTGCTTTCTGTTGCGCGGCTTCGTCGTGCAACCGCTCGATCTCGGCGCGCAGGCGACGCGAGGGCTCGTCCGGGGCGAGTCGCGTGGAACCGTCGGCAGGAGTGGCCATGTCTGAAATTCCAACACGGTTGAGCCTGGGGGGACTTGGTTAGGTAGTGACAGGCTTGCCAGGCGCGAATGGTGGGCTCTCGCCAGAACCGTCCGCCCCCGAACGCGGTCACCTCAGCCCTGCCGCAGCGCGAACCACAGCTCCATCCGTACGTCCGCGTCGTCCAGACCCTGGTCGAGGAGCGCCTGGCATCGGGCGATGCGCTCCCCGCTCTGTCCCCTGCCGCCCCTCGTCTCGCGGATTCGCGCGACGAGCATGCTGCTCTGGTAACCCGAAGCCAACCCGGCACTGACCGGTACACCTGACACCACCGGTAAGGCATCGGTATGGTGCTGATATGGCGAAGAAGAAGGTCACCATCACGATCGACGAGGACAAGGTCAAGGCGATCGAGAGCATCCTGGCCGCCAGCAGCCCGGAGGCCGCTCCGACTTCCTCGGTGTCCGGGTGGATCGAGGATGCGGTTGCCGCCAAGCTCGAGCGGGCCGAGCGTGCAGAGCGCGCCGTCCAGTGGCTGGTCGACCGGGCCAAAACTGAGCACCCCGGCGAGTGGGAGCAGGCTTTGGAAGACGTACGGGCTGCGGACGCACGGCACGGCTTCACCAGCGTCGAGCAGGGGCAGAGCGCCGCGTGAGCACTGGCTACGTCCTCGACCACACCGCTGTCAGCGCTCTCGCTCAGGGCAACATCTACATGGCGGCGCGTGTCTTCCGGTCGGTTCAAGAGATCCAGCCGCTGTACGTGCCGGCGGTCGCCTTCGCTCACGGGCTCACGGGCAGCGCCTTGGGTGAGCTCGCTCAGATGCTGCAGGACGCCCTTGCGGCCCCCTGCTTCGTCTTCCGGCCTCTGGACGAGGCATCCTGCTGGGCCGTCGCGCAGATCGCCCAGGAACGGGCGGCCGACCTTCCCACCGCCCATGTCGCACATCTGGCGCTCGGCTCGGGCCTGCCCGTTCTGACCCGGCAGGCCGCGGCCTACAAGAAGATCGACTCGAGGATCATCGTCGAGGTCATCAGCTAGGGCGGTGCGGGCGGCGCTGCTCCGTCATCGCCCCGCACAGCTCAGCTGTGCTCCCGGCGCTTGAACCTCGGCCGCAGCTTCAGGATGCGTGGGCCTTGCGCCGGCCCCGGTCGCCGCGGAGGGCCTTGATGAGCTTCTCGCGGTTCATCGAGGACCGGCCGGCGATACCTGCGTCCGTGGCGCGCTGGTAGAGCTCCGCCTTGGTCAGGGAATCGAATGACGAAGCCTTTGTCTGCTTCTTCGCCTGCGCGGTCTGGCCGGCCCTGCGCTTGTGGGCGGCGTCCTTGATCCGCGCTGGGGGAGCGCCGGTGATGCGGACTTCTCCTCGCCGCGGTCCTTGGGCTCTTGGCCCGGTCGGCGCTGGAGGGCAACGCGTCCATCAGGTCGACCGCATTCGTGGCCTTCGCCGGCGGTTCTGCCGTTTCGACCGCCTCACCGGTCCGCTTGGCCTCGATGAGCTTGGCGACCTGTTGCTGGAAGGTGTCGTGGAACTCCTCCGGCTTCCATTCCATGCTGAGCGCGTCGATGAGCTGTTGCGCTGAGCCCGCGCGGCTCGGCGATCACCGTGAGGCAGCGGTCGCAGGGTGGCAAGAGGGAGGTGGTTGCAATTTCACGGTACAGTGAAAGCTGTTTCAGTGGATGCTGAAACTTCACCGGCAGGCGATCACGCAAGTCCGGAACGGGCAAAAGGGGGACGGCGGGAGATGGCGGCACGGGTGGGAAGGGGGCCGCGCGGGGAACGTGGCGCGCAGGCGGACCGCATCCTGGCGGCGGCACGCACGTCCTTCGCTGAGCGGGGCTACGCCGGGACCTCATTGCGGTCGGTGGCGCATGCCGCCGATGTGGATCCCACCCTGGTGAACTACTACTTCTCCAACAAGATGGGACTGCTGAAGGCGGCGCTGGAGCCGCCGGTTGCCTTCGGAGAGGGCATTGCCGAGGCCGCCGAGGTGCCGTTGGAGGAGCGCGGGCGGGCCTTCGTAGAGGCGGCGCTGCGCATGTGGGATGACCCGGCCACCTCGGAGATCCTGCGCTCGATCATCCTCGCCGCAAGTCACGAGCCCTTCGCCATGGAGCGCCTCCGCTCTGTCTTCTCCGCTCTTGTCCTGCAGGTCGTGTCGGCGAGCCTTCCCGACGACGACGCCAAGTTGCGCGCAGACCTCGTCGCCACGCAGATGGTGGGCCTTGCGATGACGCGTTATGTCTGGGCGATCGACCGCATCGCCCACATGCCTTCGGAGCAGGTCATCCGCCTGATCGCGCCGACTGTGCAGTACTACCTCACCGGCACCCTGGGCGACGACATCTCGGAGAACGCCTGACCGCGAGCGACTGCGCGGGGCGGACGTCGCCCACCACTGCAGTCCGCCGCCCGGGCTCGCGACCTGGTCGTCAATCCTCTCGCCGCCCTCGGCCTCGTGCACTTGGCCGGCGTCGCCGAGTTGCTGGTGGCCGAGCCGGTCACCAACGCCATGAAGTAGGCCGACGGCCGTACCCTGCCCATCACCGTTCGCCCGCCGAGCGCGGTGCCCTGGTCGCCGTCACCGACGGTTCGCCCAGCCTGCCCACCCTGATCCGCGCCGGGGGCGAGGGCGGGTGCGGTCTGGCCCTGGTCGGCGCCCTCGCCCGCCGCTGGGGTGCCGTCCTGCTCCCGCGCGGCAAACGCGTCTGGTTCGAGCTGTAGGCCCACTGCGGCGAACGCGCACCGCGGGACGAGATCGGCAGGGCTGCCCGCCCGCACCGCCACGCTGGATGTGCGCCCCCAGGCGTCGAGCTCTCAGCGAACGCCTGGCCGGGAGTGACTGCCAGGCGGGCGCCCCACCCAGCCCCATTTTCACGGCGTGTGGAAATTTCTCTTGCCCGCAGCGAGCCGGCAAGCGTACGGTGAGCACGTTAATTTCCGTACACGTGGAAATGAGTGTGTCATGGCTCGGGTCAAGGCAGCTGGGTTGGAACCCGGTCAGCGTCAGCTGAACGGACCGCAGACCACCGGTCGTCAGTACCGCAACCTGTCCCTGGCCCTCCACGGGACGACCCGCGAGGACAATGTGCCCGTCCCGGTCCGCGACGGTACCCAGCTCCTGGCCGACATTCACCGACCCGACGCGGACGGCAGGTTCCCCGCGCTCATCGCGGCGGCCCCCTATCCCCGTCAGCTCCAGGACCTGGGTGCCCCCGCGGCCGTCATCGAGGCCGGCACCAGCGACTTCTGGGTGCCGCGCGGCTACGCCCATGTCATCGCCAACCTCCGCGGCACGGTCGGCTCAGGCGGGACCTACACCTTCTTCGACGAGCAGGAGCGCAAGGACCTGTTCGACCTGGTCGAGTGGGTCGCCGGGCAGCCTTGGTGCGACGGGAACGTAGGCATGATCGGCATCAGCTACTACGCCATGAGCCAGCTGGAGGCCGCCACCCAGCGCCCGCCACACCTCAAGGCTCTCTTCCCCTTCAATGTCACGGTCCGGGTCCGGGAAGCCGCCTACCACAACGGCCTGTTGAGCGAGTCCTTCATCACTCCCTGGATTCATGCGCTGGGCGTCCTGTCCGCCCACGGCGACCGCCTCTACCGCAAGGGCCTGTCCCGTCTCCTGCGCCGGTTCCTCGCCATCCCTGCCATCCACCGGCGGTTCAGCCACACCGACGGCGTCCAGGCGACCCGCGGCCTGCGGCTGGTCAGCCGCTTCCGCCACGACCCCCACCCATGGAATGCCCTGCTGGACGCGGTGGCCACCGAGCACCCCACTCGGGATGCCTGGTGGGACGAGCGTGACCTGACCGAACTGCTCGCCGGTGTCGACATCCCCGTCTACCTCGGCGGCGAGTGGTCCAACGTCCCACTCCACCTGACCGGCCTGTTCGATGCCTGGGACGCCCTCGCCGACAACCCGCAGGTGCGCATGACCATGCTTGGGGAGTACAGCCTGCCCTGGCCATGGGAGAGCATGCACATCGAGGCCCTCGCCTGGTTCGACCACTGGCTCAAGGGCCGGGACACCGGCATCCTCGAAGGCCCTGCCGTCCGCTACTGGCTGCCCGGGGCAGAACAGTGGCGAACCACCGACTCCTGGCCCCCGCCGGCCACCCACATCGCCCTGGCCCTCAACGCCGACGGCTCCCTCACGGCCGACGAGCAGCCGGGGGAGCGCAGTTACGCCACCGACGGCGCGAACACCATGCCCGCGCAGCTGAGTTGGACCAGCGACCCCCTTCCCGACGACCTCGACATGGTCGGCCATCCCGAGCTCCGGCTCACCGCCACCAGCAGTGGGGCAGACACGGCATGGATCCTGCTCCTGCAAGACGTCGGCCCGGACGGCAAGGCCGCCGACATCACCCAGGGCTGGCTGCGCGCCGGCATGCGCCACGTCGACGAGGCGGCGAGTGAGACGGGCAGGCCCGTCCTCCCGACGAAGACGCGGGTTCCCATCCCTGCGGGGGAGCCGGTCGACTACCGCATCCCGTTGGTCGCCAACGCCCGCCGCTTCCACCGCGGGCACCGCATCCGGCTGATCCTCACCAGCGACGACACCCGCGAGGACTTCCAGCCCATGCTGCTGTTCAGCCACGCCCCCGTCGGCATCGCGGCCGTCAACACGGTGCACTCCAGCTCACATCTGCTCCTTCCGATTTTGGACGGCGAATAAGCAAGTTGCCCTGCGGCCGCGACGCCCCATGGGTCCGTTCGTCTCGATCACCCTCCTGGTGAACCCTCGCACCCTCCTGGTGAACCCTCGGCCGGAACCGGCGTACCCCCCACCACGTACCTCTTCGCCCGCAAAGACCCCGCCCAGGCAAGCCCGTCCCCACCCCCGAAGGAACGCCATGATGACCGCCACATCCACCCGCCGGGCCACCCCGAGCCTCCGCCGCCACGCATGCGCGGTCGGCGGCGCCGTCCTGGCCACAGCCCTGCTGTGGACCGCAGCCCGCAGCCTCGGCGTCGAACTTCGCGTCGATGCCCGCAACGGACGACCGCCCCAGGTCGTCGGCCTGCTCCTCGTCGCCGGCAGCACGCTCGTCGTCTCCCTGCTCGCCTCAGCGACGCGAAAGTGGCTGGACCGGTTGACCGACCGGGCCCCGACCGTCTGGACCCGAGTGGCCGGCACCGTGTTGCTGGTGTCGCTCGCGCCCCTGACATACGTCCAGGCATCCGGCGGTGCCAAGGCCACGCTCGCGTTGATGCACCTGGCCGTCGCCGCCGTGCTCGTTCCGCTCCTGGCCCGCGGAAACGGCGATCGGCCCGGAACGTAGCAGCACGCCAGAAACAACCAATCGATCCGTTGAAAGTTCGGAACGTGATCCGGCCGCCGGCCCGGAACGTCGAAGGAGCCACGCACGTGCCCAGCCCCCACCCCAACCTCGCCACGATCCTGTTGGACTCCGCGGCGCGCCACCCCGACCGCCCCGCCGTCCGGCTCGACGGTGCCACCCTGAGGTACGCCGAACTCGACGAAGCGAGTGCCCGAGCCGCGTCCCTCCTGCGCAGCGCCGGGGTGCACGCGGGCGACCGGGTCGGCCTGATGCTGCCGAACCTGCCCGCGTTCGCCGTCCTGTACTACGGAATCCTGCGCGCCGGGGCCGTCGTGGTGCCGCTGAATCCGTTGCTGAAGGCGCGCGAGGTGGAGTACCACCTGCGCGACTCCGAGGCCTCGCTTCTGTTCGCACCGCACGAGGCCGACGGTGCGCTCCGGGGCGCCGAGTCCGCCGGAACGCCGCACATCGCGGTGCCGGCGGACGGGTTCGGTGGGCTCCTGGCGAGCCAGGACCCGGAGTGGGACGTGGCCTCCCGAAAGCCGTCCGACACGGCAGTGATCCTCTACACCTCCGGTACGACGGGCCGGCCCAAGGGTGCCGAGCTCACCCACGACAACCTGGCGCGCAATACCGAGGTCACCCGCACCACGCTGTTGCACCTCACCGAGACCGACGTGGTCTTCGGCGGTCTGCCGCTCTTCCACGCCTTCGGGCAGGTCGTCGGACTCAACTGCGCCGTCGCCGCCGGAGCCTGTCTGACCCTGCTGCCCCGCTTCGACGCCGCCAAGGCCCTGAAGATCATCGAGCGGGACGGGGTCACCGCGTTCATCGGCGTGCCCACCATGTACGGCGCCCTGCTTGCCGCGGCAGGTCAGGCGGACACCGCCTCACTGCGGGTGTGCGTCTCCGGCGGAGCCGCCCTGCCGGTGGAGATCCTGCACGCCTTCGAGGCGGCCTTCGGCTGCACCGTCCTCGAGGGCTACGGACTGTCCGAGACCTCCCCGGTCGCCTGCTTCAACCATCCCGGCCGCCCCCGCCGTCCAGGCACCATCGGCACCCCGATTCTCGGTGTCGAGATCCGGGTGCTCGCCCCGGAGGGCAGGGAGGTGGACGACGGCACCGCCGGAGAGATCGCCGTCCGCGGGCACAACGTCATGAAGGGTTACTGGCGCAGGCCCGAGGCCACCGCCGAGGCCATCCCGGACGGCTGGCTGCGCACCGGCGACATCGGCATCCGCGACCCCGACGGCTGCTTGAGGATCGTGGACCGCAAGAAAGACCTCATCATCCGCGGCGGTCTCAACGTCTACCCGCGGGAGATCGAGGAGGTCCTCTACGAGCACCCGGCCGTGGCCGAGGCCGCCGTCCTTGGCGTACCCCACCCGACCCACGGGGAAGAAGTCGCCGCCGTGGTCACTCTCAAACCCGGCAGCGACGCGGGAGCGGACGCACTCCGCGAGTTCGTCAAGTCCCGCGTCGCCAACTACAAGTACCCCCGCTTGGTCCGGATCGTCGACGCCCTGCCCAAAAGCGCCACCGGCAAGATCCTCAAGCGCGAGATCACGCTTTCGCCAAACTGACGGGACAACAAGCCCGGCTCTGTGCAGGCCCTCCATGCTCGTCATCGCGCTGGCGGCCGCCCCTACCTCGCGTAGGGCACCTCACCGGAGCGCTCCGGCTGCCGTCAGGCTTCAAGATCTTCCGATGGGCCCTTTGGAGACTGCCTCGGCGATACCTGCACGGCCAGCCCGAGCTGGCCGGCGCCGCCTGACACGCCCCGCACGACGGGGCCCATACCTTTGGAGGCCCCGTCATGGGCTCCGTCCTGCTTGCCCTCATCCCTGCACTCATCCTCACGGTCGGCTTCTGGGGCCCGGCGCTGATCGCCCGGACCCGCTGGGGCGGTACCGACCCGAACGTGTACCCGGGCAGCCCCCAGCACGCGGCGGCAATGGCGGCCGCGCACGACCATGCCCTGCGCCACACGGAAGCCCTCCACCACGCCGGGGGCGAGACATGAATCGACGCACTACCGCCGTCCTCATGACGGCTGTAGCGGTCGCCGTTGCGGCCACCCCACCGGTACCGAACCCTGGATCGCCTGTTCCACAGTCGAGCCGTGCGTTGTCCCGGAACTCCGGGTAGTCGCCCACGAGATGGCGAGAGGCGTCCATGTCGAGCACCGAACTGGGCGCTTACCGCTCGGTTTCGCCAAGGCCGGGCAGCTCCGCCGCGCCGTGTCTTGCCCGCCGACGAGGGGTAGCTGGGCGGCGCCCGCGGCTGCGCAACCCCCGGTGTGGCGCCGTCAGGTGCAGTTGCAGGTCCGGCGGTTGGCGGCGAACGCGTCGAGCGTGGCGACCTGGGCGAGTCGTTGCGCGGGCGGCTGGCTCGGTCGGGGACCGCGCCACGTTTGATACATTGATGTATCGGATACACTCGCGTATCGAACGGGGGATGGGGCGTGACCATGGACGCCGAGGGGACGGCCGCGCGGCGGCGCCGGGGTGCGGGCGCGGCCCCGGACGGCACGACCGGGCGCGTGACCAAGCGCCGCGTCCGGACGCGGGCGAACCTGCTGGACGCCGCGTTCGAGGTGTTCGCGGCCAAGGGGTTCCGCGGGGTGTCGATCGAAGAGGTGTGTGAGGCCGCCGGGTACAGCAGGGGCGCCTTCTACTCGAACTTCGACAGCCTGGAGGGGCTGTTCTTCGCCCTCTACCAGCAGCGCGCCGACCTGATCGCCGATCAGGTCGCCGAGGCGCTGTCCGTCGACGTCGGCCTCGACGTGTCCGCCGCGGTGGACCGCGTGACCGAGGCGCTGCCTCTGGACCGCGACTGGCTGCTGGTCAAGACCGATTTCCTGAGCCACGCGGCCAGGGACCCGATCGTGGCGCAGACGCTCTCGCAGCACCGGGCGCGCCTTCGGCAGACCATCGCGGACCAGCTGGCCCGGCCGGCTGCGGAAGGGGTCCTGCCGCCGGTCCTGGGTGACGCGGACGGGGCCGCGAGAGCGGTGATGACGGCGTACGAAGGCGTCACGGCGCAACTGCTCCTCGACGAGGACCTGGAAGGCACCCGCCTGTGGCTCAGGCGGTTGCTGACCGGGCTGCTCACGGTGGGCAGCGCGCACACTGCGAGAACCGCACACGACGACGCGGCGGGGTGAGCGAACGCCCTCTGTGCGAGACACCGCACCGCTTGCGGCGGACGGTCCCGAGGTGATGCCGGCCGCCGGATCGACCGAACGCGCCGCCCCGTTCGCGCATGCGTGTTCCGCCCGATCACCCGGCACCGGCACGAGCGCCGGACACCGAACGACCGAGCACCAGAACACCGAACCGCTAAGGACACCACACGATGACCTCCGGACCTCCCGCCGCCGCTTCCGAAACGCCGCAAGCCACCAAGCCTCACGGATTCATGGCCGAGCTGCGCGATGCCGTCAGCATGCGCGGAGTGCTGCTCGTCGTGGGCGTGCTCGCCCTCCAACTGGGGTTCGTCCTCTCCTACATCGGTGCCTTCCACGCACCGACTCCCCACCGAATACCGGTCGCGGTCGTCGCGCCCGCCCAGGCGGCCGACCGGGTCGTGGACCAGCTCAACTCCATGAAGGGCGACACCGTCGAGGCCCACACGGTCAGCAGCGAAGGGCAGGCCCGCGCCCAGATCCTCGACCGCACCGTCGACGCGGCCGTCATCGTCAACCCCAAGGGCACCACCGACACCCTGCTCGTCGCCTCCGCGGGCGGCCCCGCGGTCTCCTCCACCGCCGCGCAGATCGCCCAGAGCGTCGAACAGGCCCAGAAGCGGCATATATCGGTGAGTGACATCCGGCCGCCGTACGCCAGTGACGGCCGGGGCATGTCGTCCTTCTACCTGGTGCTGGGCTGGATCGTCGGCGGCTACCTGGCCGCCGCCATCCTCGGCATGGCCGGCGGCGCCCGCCCGGCGAACCTGCACCGCACCCTCATCCGCCTGGGCACACTCGCCGTGTACGCCGTCCTCTCCGGCCTGGGCGGCGCGATCATCGCCGATACGGTACTGGGCGCGCTGACCGGTCACTTCGCCGCGCTGTGGGCGCTCGGTTCGCTCATCGTGTTCGCCGCGGCCGCGACCACCGTCGCCTTCCAGGTGCTGTGGGGCATCGTCGGCATCGGCGTGACCATCGTCCTGTTCGTCGTCCTCGGCAACCCCAGCGCGGGCGGTGCCTACCCCGCCGCGCTTCTGCCGCCGTTCTGGCGGGCGATCGGCGAGTGGCTGCCGCCGGGGGCCGGCACTACGGCGGTGCGCAACACGATCTACTTCTCCGGCCACGCCCGCAGCCAGTCGCTGTCGGTCTTGGGGTTGTACGCCGCCCTCGGCGCACTGCTCGCCGTCATCGCGTCCGCGCTCCACATCCGGCGCACCCGGCAGACCGACGTCACGGTTTGACACAGCATCACCGGGCGCCCTGACGGACCGTCGGCGCGACGGCGATAGAGGTGAGGCGGCCCACGGACGAGGGCGGGGCCCGCACGCGTACTGTGCGGGGCCCCGCCCGCTGCCGTGCGCGGATCCGCCGGAGCCTGCGAGGTCCAGGACGTGGTGGCCGAGCACTCGTTGCCGGCGATCCGCTCATAACCTGAGCCGTGGACCAGGGCGTCTACGACGTGGCGATCGCTGAGCTTGGAGAACTTCATGATCGCTAGAGGCCGTGCCTTCGGGGCGATCCTTGAAGCCGTACCTGGCCGACACCCTGAGAATGAGAGTCTGTGGGCACAGGAGGATGGCCAGCGCTGCTGACCATGGCCGGATCCCGGTCGTCTTCTGCTTCTGCAACACGCGTTACTGGTTCTCAGGGAAGTGGCACGCCACCAGGTGTCCCTTCCTGAGCTCTCGCAGCGGCGGCTCCTCCATCCGGCAGATCTCCTGCGCCTTCCAGCAGCGGGTGTGGAAGCGGCACGCGGGCGGTGGGTTCACCGGCGAGGGCACATCGCCGGTGAGGAGGATCCGCTCTCGCTTCGTGCGGCGCTCGGCGTCCGGGACGGGAACTGCGGACATCAGCGCCACCGTGTACGGGTGCATGGGCCCGCTGTACAGCGACTCCTTACCGCCGATCTCCACCACCTTCCCTAGGTACATCACCGCCACCCGCGTGGAGACGTGCCGGATCACCGACAGGTCGTGCGCGATGATCACGTACGTGAGGCCGAGTTCTTCCTGCAGGTCGTCGAGGAGATTGACCACCTGAGCCTGGATGGAGACGTCCAGTGCCGAGACCGGCTCGTCCGCGACGATCATCTTCGGCCGGAGCGCCAGCGCCCTGGCCACGCCGATGCGTTGCCGCTGGCCGCCGGAGAACTCGTGCGGGTAGCGGTTGTAGTGCTCGGGGCTGAGCCCGCACCGTTCCAGCAGGTCCTGGACGGCGCTTTTCACGCCGTGCTCGGTCTCCACCTTCTGTAGCCGGAAGGGCGCGCTGACGATCGTTCCGACGGTGTGGCGGGGGTTGAGGGAGGAGTACGGGTCCTGGAAGATCATCTGGATGTCTTTGCGCAAGGGCCGCATCGCGCCCGGGGACAGGTGCGTGATGTCGCGCCCCTCGAACTCGATCTTCCCGGCGGTGGGCTCGAGTAGCCGGATGATCAGCCGTCCGGTCGTGGTCTTGCCGCAGCCCGACTCGCCGACCACGCCCAGCGTCTCCCCGGGCAGCACGCTGAAGTCGATGCCGTCCACCGCCCGCACCGCGCCGATCTGACGGCGCAGCAGGCCCTGGGTGATGGGGAAGTGCTTCACCAGCCCCTCAACTTTCAGCAGGGGCTGCTGATCGGTGGTCTGGGTGGGTCCCATGGGTCCACCTCCTTCGTCGGGCCTCACAGCATTGATCCGCCCTCACAGCCGGGGCGCCACGTCCTCGGCGAAGATCCGGCGCCGGTCCTCGGGCGGCAGATGGCAGGCAACGAGATGGCCGGTGCCCGACGCGTCGGTCAGCTCCGGGACCTCCGTGCGGGACTTGTCACCATTGCGGTCGGCAAAGGGGCAGCGCGGGTGGAACGCGCATCCCCGCGGCAGCCTGATCAGGCTCGGCGGGTTCCCGGCGATCGGGATCAGCCGCGCCTGCATTTCGCGGTCCATGCGCGGCATGGAGCCCAGCAGGCCCCAGGTGTAGGGATGCTCGGGCGCCGTGAACAGCTGTTTGACCTCGCCCTTCTCCACGCACTTGCCGGCGTACATCACCAGGATGTCGTCGGCCAACTCGGCCACTACCCCCAGGTCGTGAGTGATGATGATCACTGCGGAACCGAACTCCTGCTGGAGCTCGCGGATGAGGTCCAGGATCTGCGCCTGGACGGTGACGTCGAGCGCTGTTGTCGGCTCGTCCGCGATCAGCAGCGAGGGGTCGTTGACCAGGGCCATGGCGATCATGGCGCGTTGGCGCATACCGCCGGAGAACTGGTGCGGATAGTCGTCGACGCGGGTGGCGGGCTGCGGGATACCCACCCGTTCGAGCATCTCCACCGCCCGTAGGCGGGCCTCCTTGCGGCTCGCTTTCGGGTGGTGCACCCGGAAGGCCTCGGTGATCTGGGCGCCGATTGTGTAGAAGGGGTGCATCGCGGTCAGCGGGTCCTGGAAGATCATCGCCATCTTGCGGCCCCGCAGGTGCTGCACGCGTTCGGGAGGGGCCGAGATGAGTTCTTCGCCGTCCAGCCAGATCTCGCCGGAGATCTTGGCTTTGAGCGTGCGGTGCAGGCCCATGATGCCCAGCGAGGTCACCGATTTGCCGGACCCGGACTCGCCGACGATCCCCAGCGTCCGGCCGCGCTGCAGCTCGAAGGAGATGCCGTCCACGGCCCTGACCAGGCCGTCGTCGGTGTCGAAGTGAATGCGCAGGTCGCGTACTTGGAGAAAGCCGGTACCGGGCGGCGCGCCGCGGCCCGCCTCCACACCGCCGATGGGCGCCCCCATCGGCGGCTGTGCGAGAGGTTTGCGGCTCATGAGTACCTCACCCGGGGGTCGACGGCGACGTAGAGCACATCCACCACGAGGTTGGCCACGACGATGAAGAAGGCGGCCAGCGTGGTCACGGCCATGATCTTCGGCAGGTCGTTGTCGGTGATCGCCTGCACCGCGTACTGCCCGACTCCAGGTAGCGAGAAGGCGGTCTCGGTCAGTACGGCGCCGCCGAGCAGCAGACCGATGTCCAGGCCGAAGATCGTGATGATCGGGGTGAGCGCGGAGCGCAGACCGTGCCGGACGACCACCGTCCGTTCGCTCAGGCCCTTGGCCCGTGCGGTGCGGATGTAGTCCTCGCTCATCGTCTCCAACATGCCTGCCCGGGTGAGCCGGGCGTACAGCGCCGAGTACAAGAAGGCGAGGGTGACCCAGGGCAGAACCAGATTCTTCGCCCACATCAGCGGGTCCGAGGCGAAGGGCACGTAGTGCAGGTTGGGGAAGATCGGCCACTTGTAGCTGAACAGTGCGAGCGAAACCAGCGCGGTGAAGAAGATCGGCAGCGAGACGCCTGCGAGCGCGATGCCCATGGAGAGCCGGTCGAAGATCGAGCCGCGCTTGAGCGCCGACAGCACGCCGATCGACACACCGCTGACCAGCCAGATGATCGCCGCCCCCACGGCCAGCGACAGCGTCACGGGGATGCGTTCGGTGATCTGCGGCCAGACCGGCAGGTGGCTCTTGAACGAGTAACCGAAGCACGGCACCTGGCAGTAGGAGGCGTCCGGCCCGAAATGGAACGTGCGGCCGGCGAAGATCCCGTGCACGAACTGCCAGTACTGCGTGTACAGCGGTTGGTCGAAGCCCAGGTTCTTCTGGACGGCGGCCAGCGCCTCAGGACTGGGGTCGCGGCCGACGTACTGAGCCGCCAGCTGGGTGCTGGTCTCGCCGGCCAGTCGGGGCACCAGGAAGAAGATCGCGAAGGTGATGGCCGTCACGACGAACAGCAGGATCACTGCCGCCGCCACGCGCCGGATGATGTACGCACCCACTGTCGGGCGGCGCGGCCCCTGCCGGCCGGACCTCGGCCCGGTCGGCGGGCGCCTCGCCCTTCACCTCCTCAGCTCCTGAAGTTCCGGTACGGTCCGCGTCTCCGTCTCGGACTACTTGACGCCGACGTTCAGGTAGTCGTACATGCCGTAGGCCTCGGTGACGAACACGTTGGTCGCGTGGTCCGGGCGGTACAGCGGGTCCTTGCGGTACAGCAGAGGCACCAGAGGTGCCTGCTCCATCGCGGCCTTGTCGATGTCACCCCACGCCTTGGTGCGGGCCGTGCTGTCGGTGTTGCCGATGGCGTCGTCGAGCATCTTGTTGATGGTGGGATCGTTCAGCTCGGACAGGTTGCTGTTGCCCGAGGCCTTGATGGCGGTGCCGTCGATGATCTGCTGGAGGAAGCCGTAGCCGGTCGGCCAGTCGGCGGCCCACGCCATCATCATCAGCCCGAGACCGTGCGAGTGGACGAACGCCGGAGCGCCGGCGTTGTCGGTGAAGTACTTGCCCGACGGGTACTGCTGGATGCCGACGCTGATCCCGACCTTCTTCAGCGAGGCCTGGACGGCCTGGGCGATCGCGATCTCGTTGGGCCGGTCGGCCCGGGCGGAGAGGTTGGTGGAGAAGCCGCCCGGGTGGCCGCACTGGCTGAGTTCATTCTTGGCCGCGGCGAGGCCCTCCGGTGAGTTCGCTCCTTTGTAGCCAGGGGTCTTGTACAGGTCGTACTTGACGTGGCCGGAGACCGTGGGCGGCAGGATCGTCGTGGCGATGTCACCGTGGATGTCGCCGCCGGTCGCGGTCTGCGCGGAGACCTTGTCGACCGCGTACTCCACCGCCTTGCGGCAGTGCACGTTGTCGAACGGCTTCACGGCGGTGGAGATCGCCACATAGGCGAGTGCGCCGCTTTGCGCGTCGTCGATGTGTCCCTTCTGGGTCGGGTTGCTCAGGGCGGCGGCCTGGCTTTGCGCCGCGATGCCGGCGCCCGCGATGTCCAGCGTCGCGTTACCGGCGATCAGGTTCTGGTCGACCGTGGTCTGGGCGATGTTGAACTGGACGGTGATCTTGTCCGGGAGCTGCTTGCGGATCGGGTCGGAGGACGCGCTCCAGTGCGGGTTCCTCACCAGCGTTGCGCCCTTGCCGTCCTGATAGCTCTGGAACATGTACGAGCCGGACGAGATCACGTTCTTCACGTAGTCCGAGCCGGTGTCCTTGGCCTGGGGGACAGGCGCCGTCTGCGGATTGCTGACCAGGTAGTCGAAGTCTGCGAACGGCTGGCTGAGATGGAAGACGATGGTGGTGGCGTCGGGTGTCTCGATGGACTTCAGGTCGCCGGTCTTGTCCTTGTACGGCCCCTGGTACTTGGGGGTGTTGTCCACCAGATACGCGTTGAAGTACGTGGGCCCGTTGGACATCACCTCAGGGGCGTAGTTGCTGCGCTCGATGGCGTACTTGACGTCCTTGGTCGTGATCGGTGTGCCGTCGGAGAACTTCAGTCCCGGACGGATGTGGTACGTCCAGGTCTTGCCGTTGTCACTGGGCTTGCCGAGCTCTGCCGCGAGGTCCGGCACAAGCTTCAGGCCGGCCTTTCCGGGTGCCGGGTGGAAGGTGGTCAGCGCCCGCGCGTAGATGCGGGAGAAGTCCCACATGAAGGCGTAGTAGGTGTTGCCGGGATCCATCGAGTCCGGTGTGCTCGAGAGCTGGTACACCACTGTCCCGCCTTTGTGGTCGGAGGGATTGACCACGCCGGTGATGCCGGCGTTGTAGGCGGGGGCTTTCCCTGTGGTTCCGCCGCCATTGCCACTGCCGCACCCCGACACGACCAGCGCCGCGACTGCGGCTCCCGCAAGAACGACTGTGGTCTTTGATGTCCTCATGACGAGCTCCCCTCGCCTGAGCCGGGAATCGGTACGCGCATCACTTGCTCCGCGGGTCCAGGGCGTCCCGGAGTCCGTCGCCGAGCAGGTTGAATGCCAGGACAGTGATGAAGATCGCCAGACCCGGGATCAGCATGAACCACGGATCCGCCTGGTAGAGGCTGATGGCCTGGTTGAGCATGCCGCCCCAGGACGCCTGCGGCGGCTGGATGCCGACGCCGAGGAAGCTCAGACCGGCCTCGAAGAGGATGTTCGTCGGGATCAGCAGCGTCGAGTAGACGATGATCGGTGCGACGAGATTCGGCAGCAGTTGCTTGAACAGGATGTGGGGCCCCCGGGCGCCGAGGGTGCGTGCTGCGTCGACGAACTCGCGCTCGCGCAGCGAAAGCGTCTGGCCGCGAATGATGCGGCCCATGTAGGGCCAGCTGAAGAAACCGATCACGAAGATCAGCACGCTGATATGGAGCGTCAGCCCGTGCAGTCCGAAGGCGCCGCCCTGCAGCGAGGCGGACAGCGCGATGGCGAAAAGCAGCAGCGGGAAGGCCAGGAAGATGTCCATCAGGCGGCTGATCACGGTGTCGACCCAGCCCCCGTAGTAGCCGGCGGCCACGCCCAGCACTGTGCCGAGGGTCACCGACAACACCGTCGCGCCGAACGCGACCGCCAGCGACACCCAAGCACCTTCGATGATCCGCGCGAGCAGGTCGCGGCCGAACTGCGGCTCGACGCCGAGTGGATGGTCCCAGCTGATCCCGCCCCAGGCCCCCGTGGGCCGGAGCAGCACCGGGTCGATCAGATTCTGGTGGAAGGCGTTCGGATCAAGCTTGAAGACGGATTCGATGACCTTGGCGAAGACTGCCAGCACCATCAGGCAGAGAACGACGATGCCGCCCGCGACCGCGACCTTGTCACGCTTGAACCGCATCCAGGCGATCTGTCCGAGCGACCGGCCCTCGATCCCCTCGCCCATTCCGAACAGCACGGACTCGGGCTGGGCCTCGGCGGCGGAGCCTGTTACCTCTATGGGGGCCGTCATGGGCTGTGCACCCCCTGTCCGGTGGTGACCGGTTCCAGGTGTGGCCAGGACGGACGACGGCCCGGCGGGCGATGATTATCCATCCAGCACCAGTCCGATGGGTCGCCAGACCAGGGCGGATCAGAACGACTCATTATAGGTCCAATAGGGAGATAAAGACCGCAATAGAGTACGGGGAGAGGACAGGTGGGCATCTTCTGGTGAAGCTGGTGAAGCGGACGGCTGGACGAGGTGAAGGCCAGGGCGCGCGCAGTAGGTATCGACCTGGGAACGACGAACTCGGTGGTCTGCGTGCTGGAGGGCGGCGAGCCGACGGTCATCACCAACACCGAGGGCGCCCGTACCACCCCGCCCGTGGTCGGCTTCGCGAAGAGCGGCGACGTACTGGTGGGCGAGGTTGCCAAGCGGCAGGCGGTCACCAACATCGATCGCACCGACGATCGGTCAAGCGCCGCATGGGCGAGGCGGCGTGGCGTTTCCCCGCCAGCGCCGACATCGAAGGCAAGTGCTACGCGGCGCAGGAGATCTCCGCCCACGTCCTCCAGAAGTCCTCGGTCCGCCACGGCTGCAGCCCGAACGCCCGCCAGATCCGCAGCACGTTCGTGGGTGCATCGCCCAGCCGTGGCTCCACGACCACGACAGCGCACGGACCGTGGGCGGTCCGGAGTCCTACCCCGGCTACTACACCCTGCACACCATGCAGTCCGGGAAGATCACCGGCATGCTGTCGGTCAACTCCTCCACCGGACAGGTCCGGTATCACACCTGGCACGGCACCTACATCGCCACCAGCCAGCGGTGACCCACAGCCGGAGCTCCAGTGGGCAGGCGGGCCAAGCCGTTTGCACATGCCGAGGCGACAGGTGGCGTGGGGCGCCGCGCCTCAACTGCTGGAGCTGCAGTGAGCCATCGTCTCCGGCATCACACGGCAGAACCTCCGCACTGCGCCCGGCTCGCCCGGCTCAAACGGATGCAGCACCGGCCCGGCCTCATCGACGGCTACATCGCCAAGACCGGACTGGACTTCGCACCCCCGTAACCACCGCCACTGAAGATCTCTAGTCAGACGCTACGTGGAGGTCTGCCCATCGGGTGATTCTGTGGAGGTGATGGGATAGGCCGTGCCGCATGGAGAGGGCGGCGATGATGCCGGTCCCGCGGCCGTGCTCCTCATATTCCGCAGGGTGCGGGCTGTTGGGTGATGGGCGCGGCCGGGTTAGGGGCCCAGCGTCTGTGACCTCGATGCGGAGGCCGCGACTGCCGCCGACCACGGGCATCGACAGCCGCAGCACTGCTGGGGGCAGTGCGTGGGCGATCGCGTTGGTGATCAGTTCGGAGATCACCAGGAGGGCGTCGTCGGCTGTCTCGGTGGGCAGGGCCCAGTGGGCCAGGACCGTGCGTGCGCGGCGGCGCACGGCGGAGACGGCCTCGGGGATGTGCGGCAGCGGGCAGATGTGCTCGGTCCGCGGGGGCGGGTCCACGTCGGTGTCGGACGTGGGCATGGCCGGGGTGGTCATCCTCGGCCACCTCCACTCGTCTCGGATCATCATGGCGGAATCGGCGGCTCGTTCGGTGCGGGCCGGCGCCGGGTTATTCGGCGGTGGCGAGGATGTCGGTCAGTGCCGTGACGGCCTGTTCTGCGTCGGGGCCTTCGGCGCGGACGGTCACGGTGCTGCCGGCGGTGGCGCCTAGCCCCATCACGGCGAGGACGCCGGTCGGGTTGACGGTCCGGCCACTGTGCTCCAGCTGTATGGCACTGGTGAATCGGGCTGCGGCGCGGGCGAGTTGGCCTGCGGGACGGGCGTGCAGGTTGGCGGGCAGGATGACGGAGGTTTCGTGACTCGCCGTGGTCGTGGTGGTGGCGTCAGAGCTTGGGGACATTGCGGGCCTCCTTGGCGGCCTTGGAAACGGTCTCCAGGTCGGCGCCGGATGCGGCGGTGACCACGGCTGCGACAGCCCCCTCGACGAAGGGCGCGTCGACGATCAGCACGTCGGAGCGGGGATGGTCTTCCAGGACGGTGCGGGCGGTGAGGACCGAACTGCCGAGGTCGGGAAGTACGACGACGCCGCCTCCGCGATCGGCATCCCGGATCGCGGCGAGAACGAGGTCATAGCTGGTGCCGATCCGGCCTTCGACGGTCCCCCCGGCCGTGGCGACGGGGACATCATCGGAGCCGATCTGCTCCACCAGCAGGCGAAGGCCTGCGGCGAGCTCGGCGCTGTGGGACACGAGTACGATGCCGACAGATGCGTTCATGAACAGTTACTTTAAATCTCGGAACGCTGTTCATCAATACTGAATACGGAGAAGTTTTCGATGGTGCAGGCGGTACAGCGGGCGGTGCAGATCCTGTGGGAGCTCGCGTCCACCGGGCCCCGGCTGGGCGTGACCGAGCTGGCCGACCGCCTGGGCGTGGCCAAGCCGACCGTGCATGGGCTGCTGCGCACACTGGAGGCCGAGGGGCTGGTGGTACAGGACCGGCGCAGCTCGAAGTACCAGCTCGGCCCGGACCTGGTGCAGCTGGGCAACGCCTACCTGGACACCCAGGAGCTGCGGACCCGCTCGCTGACCTGGGCGGACCAGCTCGCGAACCGGACGAACGAGGCGGTCTGGGTGGCCGTACTCACAGGTGACCACGTCCTGGTGGTGCACCATGCCTTCCGGCCGGAGGGCGCGGTGCAGATCCTCGAGGTGGGAGCCGGCATCCCATGGAGTACCTGCGCGCTGGGCAAGGCCATCGTGGCCTTCGCTCCGGCTGACGAGCGGGAGCGGCTGCTCGCGAGTGAGCCGGCGGTGCTCACTGGTGCCAGCATCACCGACCCGGAGGAGCTCGCAAGCCAGCTGAAGGAGGTCCTCAGGGCGGGCTACGCGATCGAGGACCAGGAGTCCGCCATCGGTGACGCGGGCGTTGCGGCCCCCGTCTTCGACCGCTCCGGCGAGGTGGTCGGTGCTCTCGGCATCGTCGGCCCCGTCGAGCGACTGCTTGCCGAATCGGCACTTCAGGAGCTTGCGGTCGCGGTCCGGGAGACCGCTCGTAACCTCTCCCGCGACCTGGGCGCCCCCAGAGGGGCGGCCGCACGCATCGCCGGCCCCTGACCTGCCCGCCCCGCACCCACCAGCCTCGCGGGCGCCTGACCTGCACACTCCGCATCCACCTGCAGCTCGGCGGCGGCGTCCACGCTCCCGCCACCTGCCCCTCCGCCCAGGCCCCTCGGCACGTCGCCGTGGGGCCTTCTTCGTGTCCGCGGTGCCCGATAGCCGCCGGACCTCTTGACAGGCGTGAAACGCGGGCTTAACTTCCGGAACAACGTTCATCCATAGTGAACGACTTCCGGATTCCGCTGGTTATCCGGTTTCCCCTGAGCCGGCCGCCAGGTTGCCCGACCCTGACCACCTGGCGGCCACCTCCCTTCATAGCCCGCTTCGCGCGGAGGAGGTGAGACGCCCAACGCGCCGCTCGGCGCTGGGCGCCATCATGGAAGAGAACACTTACCCTCAGAAACTTCTCGCCGAGATGCTGGGCACCGCGGTGCTGGTGTTCATCGGCGTCGGTTCGGTCCCCGCCACGCTCATCGTCGGCGGTGATGCCCCGTTCACCATGGCGCAGCTGGGAATGATCTCGCTCGCGTTCGCCACGGCAGTCATCGCCATGGTCTACGCGATCGGCCATATCTCCGGCTGTCAGATCAATCCGGCCATCACCCTGGCGCTGGCCGCCACGAAGAAGATGCCCTGGCGGGACGTCCCTGGCTACATCGCGGCGCAGGTGGCCGGGGCGGTGCTGGGCGCGCTTGCGATCGTCGGGGTGCTGGGGAAGAAGGCGGTCGACGTCGGCCTCGGTATTGCCGCCTACGGCACGGGTGTCGGCGCCGGTCAGGCCTTCTTCGCCGAAGCCATCGGCACGTTCATCCTCGCCTTCGTCGTCTTCGGGGCCATCGACCGGCGCGCGGCCGGCGGCTTCGCCGGTCTGGCCATCGGCCTCGGCGTGTTCGCGATCATCATTCCGGTGGCGCCCGCCACCGCCGCGTCCATCAACCCGGCCAGGACGCTCGGCCCGATGATCACCGGCGAGCTGTTCGACGGCACGGTCCACTGGGACCAGCTGCCTGTCTACCTGGCCGCCGAGGTGATCGGCGCGGTTGCCGCCGGCGTCCTTTACACCGCTCTCAATGCTCACCGCAAGGCAGCCGCCGCAACCGGGGCCGAGAACCGGGTCGTTGAGCCCGCCACCGAAGGAGTCCTGTCGTGAAGAAGCTCATCAACGCCCCCGAGGCGGTGCTGGATGAGGCCCTGGGCGGGATCGCCGCCGCCCACGGGGATCTGAAGGTCGACGCGGAGAACAAGGTGATCGCCCGGGCAGGCGGCACCAGGCCGGGCAAGGTGGCCCTCATCTCCGGCGGTGGTTCCGGGCACGAGCCGCTGCACGGCGGTTTCGTGGGCCTGGGCATGCTGGACGCGGCCTGTCCGGGGGAGGTGTTCACCTCGCCCGTACCCGGTCAGATGCTTGCCGCGGCCCAGGCCGTCGACGGCGGTGCGGGCGTGCTGTTCATCGTGAAGAACTACACCGGCGACGTCCTCAACTTCCAGATGGCCGCCGAACTGGCCAGTGAGGAAGGCATCACGGTCGAGACCGTCCTGGTCGACGACGACGTCGCGGTCCAGGACTCCACCTGGACCGCCGGGCGCCGGGGCACCGGAGCCACCGTCTTCGTCGAGAAGATCGCCGGGGCTCTCGCCGAACAGGGCGCCGGCCTCGCCGCGGTGGCGGAGATGGGCAAGCGGGTCAACGCCGCCTCCCGGTCCTTCGCCGTCGCGCTGACCGCCTGCACCACCCCCGCTTCGGGCAAGCCCGGCTTCGACCTGCCCGAGGACGAGATCGAGGTCGGCGTCGGCATCCACGGCGAACCCGGACGCAGCAGGGAAAAGCTCCGGTCGGCCAAGGAGATCGTGGCCACCGCCCTGGACGCCATCCTCGCCGATCAGCCGCTGGCCGCCGGGGACGAGACCATCGTCATGGTCAACGGCCTGGGCGGCACGCCGCTCATCGAGTTGTATGTGGCCTTCAACGAGGTCGCGGCCGCCCTGACTGACAAGGGCATCGTCATCGCCCGCAACCTCGTCGGCAACTACATCACCAGCCTGGACATGGCTGGTGCTTCCATCACCGTGTGCAAGGCCGACGCCGACATGCTGTCCCTGTGGGACGCACCCGTGAACACCCCCGCCCTGCGCTGGGGCGCCTGAACCGAGCCGGGGGCGGGGCCGCGCGATACGCGAGGGCCGGGCGGGCGCCTTCCCGCGCCAGCTCACCCGGCCCCCGCATCCGCCCCCGCCCCCGGCTCACCCAACCGTGAACCCGCCCCCCACCGACCATGAACGGAGACTCCGTGGACACCGACCTCGCCCGCACCTGGGTGCAGGCCATCGCCGCCGCCGTGGACCAGCACAAGGACCACCTCACCCAGCTCGACTCGGCCATCGGCGACGCCGACCACGGCACCAACATGAAGCGCGGCTTCCTCGCCGTCACCACGGCCCTGGCCGACTACGAGCCGGACACCGTCGCGGCCGTGCTGGTCAAAACGGGCAGCACCCTCATCTCCCGCGTCGGGGGAGCCTCCGGCCCCCTGTACGGCGGTGCCTTCCGCGCCATGGGCAAGGCCCTTGAAACACCCACCGCCGACACACAGCAGTTCGCCACCGCACTCGCCGCCGGCCTGGAAAGCATCCAAAAGCTCGGCGCGGCCGCACCCGGCGACAAAACGATGATCGACGCCTACGCCCCCGCGCTGGCCGCCTTCCAGCAACACGCCGACGCCGGAGCCGACTTCGCCGCCGCGGCCCTGGCCGCCGCCGACGCTGCCGAAGAGGGCAGGCGCGCGACCACCCCCATGCAGGCACGCAAGGGCCGCGCCTCCTACCTCGGCGCCCGCAGCATCGGGCATCAGGACCCGGGAGCCACCTCCACGGCCCTGATCTTCCGCGCCCTCGCCGAGACGGTGGAGGCCCGATGACCCGCCGCGCATACACCGGTCAGGCTGCCTCAGACGGTGTCGCCCTGGGGTTCTTCCATCGCACCGACCGCCCGCTTACCCGCACCGCGCTTCCCCACCGCACCAGTGGCGACGCTGCGGGCCAGATCACCGAAGCCTTCGACGCCGTCGCCGCCCGCCTGCTCGACCTGTCCAACTCGCTGCGTGAACGGGGCAAGGACGAAGAGGCCGACATCATGGAGGTCAACGGCTATATCGCGCAGGACCACGATCTGCGCGAACAGGCGATCAAGCGAGCGCACCAAGGGCAGCCGGCAGCCATCGCCGTCCGGCAGGCCATCGACACCTACGCCCGGACCATCGCCGCACTGGACGACCCCACCCTCGCCGAACGCGCCGCCGACGTACGGCAAGTCGGCCGCCGCGTCCTGGCCCACCTGCACGGCGACGCCGGCCCCGCACCCGACCGGCCCCTCGTCCTGATCGCCCACGAGATAGGCGCAGCGGACCTGCTGGAACCCGGCCAGACAGTGACCGGCGCCGTCTCCGTCGCCGGCGGCCCCAACTCCCACGCCGCGATCGTCGCCCGCTCACAGGGCATCCCCCTCCTACTGGCCGTCGACCCCGCCCTGCTCGACCTGCCGGACGGGCAGGAAATCCTCCTCGACACCGACCAGGCCACCGCCGTCGCCCACCCCGACGACGACGAACGCGCGAGAGCGCTGCACGCGATGGACGCCGCCCGCACCCGCCGCCTTGCCCTCGCCGAAGAGCGCCACCTGCCCGCCCAGACACTGGACCACCACCGTGTGGTGCTGCGGGCCAACGTGGCGACCCCGGCCGAGGCCCGAGGGGCTCTGGCCGCCAACGCCGACGGCGTCGGCCTGCTCCGCACCGAGCTGCCCTTCCTCAACCACCCTGCCTGGCCGACCCGCAACCAGCACGCGGCCACCCTCGTCCCGGTGCTGCGCGCACTCGCCGGACAGACCGTCACCGCCCGCACCCTCGATTTCGCCGACGACAAACTCCCGCCGTTCCTCGCCAAAGTCCGCCAGGGCCAGCGGCTGGGCCGCGGCCTGCCCCTCATGCTCGCCCAACCCGATGCTTTCGCCGATCAGTTCCGCAGTCTGCTCAGCGCCGGAGCCGACACCGACCTGCGCATCATGATCCCCATGGTCGCCGGCATCGACGAACTGCGCGCCTGCCGACGCCTTCTCCAGGTCGCAGCCGACGAAGCCAGTGTCCCGGCCCCGCCTCTGGGCATCATGGTGGAACTCCCCGAAGCCGTCGCCGCAGCCGACGACCTCGCCCGCGAAGCCGCCTTCCTCTCCATCGGCAGCAACGACCTCACCTGCCAGATCCTGGGCCTGGACCGGCGCGACCCCACCGCCACCCCCGCCATGGCGGCACACCCCGCCGTCCTGGGCGCCATCGCCCAAGTCGTCACCGCCGCCCACCGCCACCACCGCCACGTCTCCGTCTGCGGCGACGCCGCCGCACACCCCCTCGTCACCCCCCTCCTCATCGGCCTCGGCTGCGACACCCTCTCCGTCGCACCAGCCGCCCTCGACGAAGTACGCGCCCGCATCCGCCGCCTGCGCCACGACACCTGCGCCTCCCTGGCGGCCATCGCCCTCACCCGCGAAACCCCCGAAGAGGTCTGGCGACTCGTCGAGCAGTGCTGCCTGCCGTCGCTGCCCTGACCCCAGCCGTGCACATGGCGCAATCCGTCGAGCCTGGGCAGGTCCGACCGGACCGGCCGTCAAAGAACCTGTGTGACACCCAAGGTGACGCCACGACAAATCCTGCTCATCAACACCATTCATGGATTTCTGCTGATGTTCTCATCCACGAGAAGGGCCTGAACCGTGAAGAAGCTCATCAACTCGCCCGATGACGTGCTTGCCGATGCTCTCATCGGCGTGGCCGCCGCGCACCCCTCACTGACGGTCAACACGTCAGACCGCTACATCATCCGCGCGGGCGGGCCGACCGCTGGGAAGGTCGGCCTGGTATCAGGTGGCGGGTCCGGACACGAGCCGCTGCACGGCGGGTTCGTCGGGTACGGGATGCTGGATGCGGCCTGTCCCGGTGAGGTGTTCACATCTCCCGTGCCGGACCAGATCCTCGCCGCCACGCGGGCCGTTGACGGCGGTGCGGGGGTGCTGCACATCGTGAAGAACTACACCGGCGACGTGCTGAACTTCCAGATGGCCGCCGACTTGGCCGCCGACGACGGCGTGCGTGTGGAGGGCGTCGTGGTCAATGACGATGTCGCCGTGGAGAACAGTACGTGGACGGCCGGCCGACGGGGTACCGGGGCGACCGTGTTCTTGGAGAAGATCGTCGGTGCGGCTGCCGAGCTTGGCGCGGACCTGGCCTCGGCCGCGGCTTGGGGCCGGGAGGTCAACGACCGGTCCCGTTCGTTCGGGGTGGCGCTTACGTCGTGCACGGTGCCCGCGTCGGGCAAACCCGGTTTCGAGCTGGGCGAGGACGAGATCGAGCTGGGCGTCGGCATCCACGGCGAGCCCGGTCGCGCCCGCGGCAGGCTCGTCTCCGCCAAGGAGATCGTCGGTGTCGCGTTGGACGCCATCCACGCCGACATGCCGCTCTCGGGCGAAGTGCTCGTGATGGTCAACGGCCTGGGTGGCACCCCGCTTCTTGAGCTGTACGTGGTGTATGCCGCGGTTGCCGAGTGGCTCGCCGGCCACGGCGTATGGATCGCTCGCAACCTGGTCGGCAACTACATCACCAGCCTGGAGATGGCCGGTTGCACGATCACGGTGTGCCGACTCACGCCGCAGCTCACCTATCTGTGGGATGCCCCCGTCGAGACCCCCGCGCTCCGCTGGGGACGCTGAGCGGCCTCGGACACCGCGACGGACACCATGAGGGAGAAGGATGACCATGGACGCGAGCATGTTCCGGGCCTGGATCCATGAGGCGGCCCGATTGGTGGTCGAAAACGCCGATCATCTGACCCGCCTCGACTCCGCTATCGGCGACGCCGACCACGGCATCAACATGCGCCGCGGCCTGCAGGCGGCGGTGGCGATGCTGGACGAAACCAACCCGTCCACCCCCGGTGCGGTGCTCGCCACCGTCGGCCGGGCACTCATCAGCAAGACCGGCGGCGCCTCGGGACCGCTGTACGGCACCGGGTTCCGGCAGGCCGCAAGGACCCTGGGCGAGGATCCCGACGTGTCCGCGGCACAACTTGGGGCGGCGTTGGCGGCTGCCCTCACCGGTATCCAGCGGATCGGCGCGGCGCTCGAGGGCGACAAAACGATGATCGACGCCCTCAGTCCGGCCGTGAGCGCCTACCAGGCCGTCATCGACACTGGCGGCGACCTGACCAACGCCACCCGCGTGGCATCCGACGCCGCCGTGCGGGGCCTGAAGCAGACCGTCGGCATGCAGGCCCGGAAAGGCCGCGCGAGTTATCTCGGCGCCCGCACCATCGGTCACGAGGACCCCGGCGCGGCGTCGACCGTGCTCATTCTGTCTGCTCTCGCGACCGTCAGCTCGGCGGGCGAGCGGAGGAGCGAGCGGCCAGGCCCAGGGGCGGCGTCATGAGGGCGGTATCCAACCGGTGGGCCGACGCCGAAGGGGTTTTTGGCACGGCCCTCGCGGCGTTATGACGGGTTGAGCGACCGCGACCGGCTTTCGTCCCCGGTCCTCGACCGCCTGCCCCTCGTTCCTACACGGCGATGAGGACGAGCCGCAGCGACTCGGGATCGGTCGTGGTCCTGTCGGTCAGGCGCTGGCGGGCGCGGACAGCAACCTCTCTTGCATGTCCGGATGGCCCACGGCGCCGAGAGCGACCTCGCCGCCGGACCGGCCGAACTCGCCGGCGATGCCAGGCCCCACCCACCGACGGGCACAGACGACGTCGGATGGCGAAAAGCCCGGAGACGACGCGTAGTTCGCTGCCCCAGGCACCTGCCAGGGGACGCACGAGGCCATGGCCTCATTCAGCGACGTCACGACAAGCGCACTCGCGCGATGACAGCAGCGTCCGCAATGCGCGCCGCGCCCCTCAATCGCGCACGTTCAATGGCGGGGAGAAGGTGCGAAGGCAAGTGCAAACACAACCCGCGGTGCATCGCCACCGCACGGAACCGGTGCAGATACCTCAGGCGAGAGGCAACGGTTCCGACAACGGCACTACCGAGCCCGGCAATTCCGATCCGGGCCCCGCGCGTACAGGTGAAGGGCGTCGCCCGTACCGGGGCAGCAACCAGAAGCCGTTCGCCCCGAGTAACTGGAGTGTGCGCACCCAGCTGCTGGCTGTGGTGCTCATCCCGATCATCACCGCGCTCGTACTCGGCGGTCTGCGGATCGGCTCGGCCGTGCAGAACGCCCAGGACATCGACAACGTCCGTCAGCTCGTCCGTCTCGTCGACAAGGGCACGGGGCTGTTGGAGGAGCTTGAGGACGAACGCGATCTCACCGCGCTCTACATTGCGGCCGGGCGTACGGGCGACACGAGCCGGCTGGACACTCAGCGCCCCCAGGTCGACGCGGCGCTCGCCCGGGTCCGTGCCGAGGCCGTCCATGTCCCCCGCGGGACGAACCCCGTCCTGGCCACTCGGCTCGCGGTGCTCGACGCCTTGGGCGGGCCGGTGGCGTCACTGCGCGACACGGTAGACCACTCGAAAATGCGCTTGCTGTCCGTGGTCAACGCATACACCGCGTTGATCGCTGAGCTCACGGACGCCCTTGACCTTCTCACGCCGGACATTGCCCACCAGACCCTTGCCGTGAGGGCCGGTGCGCTCGAGACGTTCACACGGGCCACGGAGGCAGCCTCCCGGCAACGCGCGCTGCTCGGCGGGGTGCTGGCCCAGGGACACTTCGATTCGAACGAAGCCCAGGGCATGACCCTCGCCGGCCGGCAGCAACAGGCGTTGATCCGCGAGTTCCGGGCCGGTGCGCCGCTGGCGCAGCGTCAGTTCTACGAGCGCACCGTCACCGGAAGGGATGTCGACAGGGCTGAGGTGCTCCAGAAACAGGTACTCGCCCGGCAGGGCACCAGCCGCCTCCGCCTCGACGCCGGTGAGTCGTTCGACACCATGACGAGCAAGCTCGAGCTGATGCGTCTGGTCGAGAAGCGGCTCGTCGGATCGGTCGAAGACGAGAGCTCGCGCGAGCAGCATCAGGCCGAGCGCTCAGTGCTCATCGTCTCGCTCGTCGTGCTGTTGATCCTCCTGCTCACGTTCGGTGTGACGCACGTCGTCATGCGGTCGATTGTTGGCCCGCTGCACACCCTGCGCGCCTCCGCGCTCGATATCACGGAACGCCGCCTGCCCGAGGTGGTCCAGCTGTTGCGGGGCTCCAGCGATGCGCAACTGGAGGCCATCAAGGTCGAGCCCACGGGCATCAACTCGGCCGACGAGATCGGCCGTGTCGCCCACGCTTTCGACGACGTCCATCGCGACTCCGTACGGCTGGCGTTCGAGCAAGCGCAGCTGCGAGGCCGCATCAACGCGATGTTCGTCAACCTCTCGCAGCGCAGCCAGACCCTGGTGGAGCGGCAGCTGGAGCTGATCGACCATCTGGAGAACGGCGAGCAGGATCCCGACCTGCTCGCCAGCCTCTTCAAGCTCGACCACCTGGCCACCCGCATGCGCCGCAATGGGGAGAATCTACTCGTCCTCGCGGGCGAGAAGGCGGGCCGCCGCTGGAGCGCACCAGTCCGGCTCGTGGACGTCCTCCGGGCCGCCACCAGTGAGATCGAGCAGTACCAGCGTGTGCAGCTACGCGGACTGGTAACCGCGGACGTCGACGGCCGGGCAGTGAACGACATCGTTCACCTCATCGCGGAGCTGCTGGAGAACGCGGCCGCGTTCTCCTCGCCGGACACCGAGGTGCTCGTCACGAGTCAGCTGCAGTCCGGCGGCGGTGCGAAAGTCGAAATCCAGGACAGCGGCATCGGCATGACCGCCCAGGACCTTGAGGAGGCCAACGAGAGGCTACTGAACCCGCCAGTAGTCGACGTGTCGGTGGCGCGGCGCATGGGTGTGTTCGTCGTCGGCCAGCTCTCCGGCCGCCACGGCATACGCGTCCAGCTCCGCAGGTCATCCCCCCGCGGCATCACAGCAGTGGTCATGCTGCCTCAGAAGTTGGTCCGGGAACACGGAGATCACATGGATCCTCCCGGACTGTCAGCCAGGTACAACCCGGAAGGACGCCTTACCGGCTGGCGCAACTACGACACGCCCGAGCAACTCGACGAGAGCGCGCTGGCCAAACGCGCGTACCGGTCGCGCCGTCACGGCGCGCGCTCGGCCGGCAAGGAGCATCGGTCAACGCCGTCTTCGGCGAACCGATCGTCCGCGGGGGCGTGACCGTCATCCCGGTGGCCGAGGCCGGCTTCGGCTTCGGCGGCGGAGCGGGCCGCGAGACCGGTCCCGCCAAGACCGGCGAGGTCGGTGGAGGCGGCGTCGAGCGCGCCGCCCAGTGCGCCGCCGGTGTCCGGCGCGTTTGCAGCAGCGGGGAGAGCAGTGCATTGGCGAGGCAGGATGTTCGACTCCGGCCGTCCAGTACGTCCCGCACTCCGGGCAACTGGACGTCCGGCCGGCCTGCACCGCCTCGGTTCTCGCCCGCGTCCGCCGCCTCCGCCGCCAGTGCCACGAGCGGCACATAGACGAGCAGAACACCGCCGTCGCCTTCGCCGACGACATCAGCGGACCGCCGCACCTATGGCAGAGCCGCGGCCCCAAATCGCGGTCGTCTGCGGCCACGAACAGCCGCAGCCGGGGGACACCGTCTCTGCACATGCAGGAACCATACGATCAGCGGCAACTCGTACCCAGCCACCGCTTCCGGCTCATCCTCCAATCCAGCACAAGCGACAAGCGTCTGTGCCCGCGCCGCCGACCACGACCTGGACCGCGTGGTCATGCAGCCGTGCATGCGGCCACCAGGGGCAGTCCGGGTCCGGCGCGCAGAGGGGATCTTCGAGGGCGCGCCCCCTTCAGTGCCCCACGTCGTGGTCGCCGGCTTCGACGAGTCCGCTCTCGTACGCGAAGATCACGATCTGGATGCGATCGCGCAGACCGAGCTTGGTGAGGATGCTCGACACGTGCGATTTGACGGTGGCGGCGCCGATGAAGTGCTCCTTGGCGATCTCGGAGTTGCTGGCCCCCCGAGCGACGGTGACCAGTATCTCGCGCTCCCGGTCGGTGAGTCGCTCCAGGCGGCCGGCAACTGCCGTGTTGACGGTGCGGTGCTCGGCGAACCGGTCGATGAGGCGCCGAGTGATCGATGGCGCGAGCAGCGCCCCGCCTTCGGCCACGGTGCGCACAGCGGTGGCGAGTTGTTCCGGAGGGGTGTCCTTGAGCACGAAGGCGCTTGCGCCGGCGCGCAGTGCCTCGTAGACGTACTCGTCCGGGTCGAACGTGGTCAGGATCAACACCCGGACGACCCAGTCCGCCTCCTCCAGAATCCGGGAGGTCGCCTCGAGGCCGTCCATCTCGGGCATGCGGATGTCCATGAGGATCACGTCCGGACGATGCCGGCGCGCTGCCTCGATCGCCTCGCGCCCGGTCCCGGCCTCGGCCACGACCTCGATGTCGTCGTGGATCCGCAGAATCATCGCGAAGCCTCTGCGGACCAGCGCCTGGTCGTCGACGACGACGACACGGATGCTCACGCGGGCTCCTCCCCGGTGGGCAGATGGGCAGCCACCCGGAATCCACCATCGGGACCCGCCCCCGCTTCGAGGCTGCCGCCCAGCAGGAGTGCTCTCTCGCGCATGCCGACGATCCCGTGGCCTGCCGCTTTTCCGCGGGATGCGCCCGGCATGGACTGGACGGCGGCACCGCGGCCGTTGTCGAGCACCTCGACGGTGATGCCGCCCTTGTCGCCGCGCAGGTGCACCTCGGTGTGCGTGCGCGGTCCGCTGTGCTTGATCACGTTGGTCAGCGCCTCTTGGACGATGCGGTACGCCGACAGTTCCACGCGGGCCGGAAGGGGAGCCCGGATGCCGTCGGTGATGGAGACGTCCAGACCGGCCTCCCGGACCTGTTCCACGAGCCGGGGAAGATCGGCCAGGCCGGGTTGGGGCCCCAGCCCGTCGCGCTCCGCCTCCGGCCGCAGCACTCCCAGCAGATGTCGCAACTCGTCCAGCGCCTGGCGCCCGGCTTCTTCCACCGCTGCCATCGCTTCCACGGCAGCCTGAGGATCGTCGGCGGCCACCATCCGGGCCGCACCCGCCTGCACCGTCATCATGCTCACCCTGTGGGCGACCACGTCGTGCAGTTCACGAGCGATGTGGGTGCGCTCCTCGGCGACGATCCGCCGTGCCTCGGCGGCCTGCTCCTGGCGGAGCTGCGCGGCACGCTCGGCGCGCAGCCGCAAACGTCGACCGACGTACCAGGCCCCGAACATGACCAGGGCTCCGAAGCCGATCTCCCCCCAGGGGACGGGGTCGAGGCGGCCGTCGACGATCACCACGACGACGGCCACCACGACGCCGACGCGGCCCCGCCAGCCGTCTGCGGCGTACCGCCCGGTGCTGTACAGCGCGATGATCGCGAACCCGCCCAGGTCGGAGTAGCCGCTTCCCAGCGTCAGGGCCCACGCGACCATGGCGACACCCAGGACCGCGATGGGGCGGCGCCGGCGCCAGTAGAGGGCCGCGGCGGCCACCGCGAACAGCAGCAGGGCAGGGAGTGGGACGTCGGTGATCGAGCGGACGGCGACCGCATCGCCCGGTCCGTCCTCCAGGAACACCGTGGCCAAGAGCACGGCGATCGCGAGGACGGCGTCCGCGACCCGTGGCCAGCGGACGAACGGGCCGCGGAACCTGCCCGGCGCGCTGCGGCCCAGCGTCTCGGAAGGCAGCGCCGTGCGGTTCATCATCGCTCCCGGAATGGCGTCGGTGCCCTGGCGTAGTCATCAGCTGCACCAGGCGAGCCATCGTAATTCCAGGTCGGAAGCACAGTCACCCACCTGCAGGCGGACACGGGCCTCCGCCGCCAGGGGGAGGCGCCGCCTGGTTCGCCCCGCCCCGCGCCGGAGCGTCGAACCCCTCCGGCGGCGGGGGACAGCACCGGTGCCGGCACCGACGATGGGACCGCTCACCACTCCTGCCCTCAATGCGCTGCAGACGCACGGGTGGCAGCCATCTCACTGGAGCAGGCAACCATGAACCGATTCACCCGTCGCATCGGCGCAGCGAGCGCCCGCCGACCATGGGTCACGATCACCGCATGGGCGGTAGCCCTCCTCTTTGTGCTGCCCCTGGCCGGCACGGTCGGAGGCTCCTTCGTCGACGACCTCGTCGCTCCCGGCAGTCAGAGTGAAAGGGCGATGGAACTGCTCAAGAGGCGCTTCCCCGAAGCGTCCGGTGGCAGTGCCATGGCCGTGTTCGCCGCGCCCGAGGGGGAGCGACTCGAGCGCCACCAGCCAGCCATCGCCGCAGCCGTTGCCCGGATCGCCGACGTCGAGCACGTCGCCACCGTGACCGATCCCTTCACTGCCGGCACCGTGTCGTCCGACGGGCGTATCGGTTTCGCCGAGATGACTTTCGACGTGCCCGCGATGGACGTGGATCCCGAGCAACTCGAGGCCTTGGCCGACGCGATAGAACCTGCACGCGGGGACGGCGTTGCCGCCGAGCTGGGCGGTGATGCCATCTTCATCAACGCCGAGACGGAGACGACGGGTACGGAGGCAGGCGGCCTGCTGGCTGCGCTGGTCGTGCTGGTCGTCGCATTCGGCACCATCGTGGCCGCACTGATCCCGATCGCCCTCGCTCTGGTGGCCGTCGCCGCAGGTCTGAGCGGCATTGTGCTGCTGGCCAACACGATGGACGTCTCCACCGCGGCGCCGACGATCGGTGCCATGATCGGGCTGGGTGTGGGTATCGACTACGCCTTGTTCATCGTGGCCCGCTACCGCGAGAACCGTGCCGCCGGGCAGGACAACCCCAACGCGCTGGCGAACGCCATGGGATCGTCGGGCGCAGCCGTCCTGTTCGCCGGCGGCACCGTCGTCGTCGCGATGGCCGCACTCGCGCTCACCGGTGTGGGCTTCCTGGCCTCGATCGGCCTGAGCACCTCGCTGGTTGTGCTCTTCGCGGTGGGGACCGCTCTTACGCTGCTGCCGGCGCTGCTCTCGCTCCTGGGCGAGCGCATCGACACCGGACGCCTCGTGGGCCGCAGGCGTCGTGTGAAGCGGGCCGGCCGTGTGAAGCGGGCTGAGGACACGGCGTGGTGGCGCTTTGCCCACCGCGTGTCGGGGCGGCCATGGCCGTACCTGATCGTTGCCACGGTGGCGCTCCTGGCGCTGGCCGCTCCAGCGCTGCGCATGGAGACGGGCTTCCCCGACGCGGGCAACGACTCGACCACCACCACCCACCGTCGCGCCTACGACCTGCTGGCGGAGGGCTTCGGCCCGGGCTTCAACGCCCCGCTGCTGATCGTCGCCGATCTGCGCAGCCCCGGTGTGGACGCCCGGGCGATCCCCGCGCTGTCCCGGCGCATCGCTGCCGACCCCGGCATCGCCATGGTCGGCGAGCCACGGACGTCGCCCGCCGGCGACATCGTCGTCCTGCCCACGCTGCCCACCACCGCCCCCGCCGACGCCGAAACCTCCGAGACCCTCCAGCGCGTCCGCGACCTCGTCCCCGACAACGTCGCTGTGTCCGGCCTGACCGCCATGACCGAGGACCTCACCCAGCAGCTCTCCGACACCCTGCCGGTCTTCATCAGCGCAATCCTGGCGGCGTCCTTCCTGCTGCTGATGCTGGTGTTCCGCTCCATCGCAGTGCCGCTGAAGGCCGCCATGGTGAACCTGCTGTCAATCGGCGGGGCCTATGGCGTCGTGGTCGCTGTCTTCCAGTGGGGCTGGCTCAAGGACCTGTTCGGCCTGGAGAACACATTCCCGATCGTCTCGCCCTTGCCGACGATCTTCTTCGCGGTCCTCTTCGGCCTGTCCATGGACTACGAGGTGTTCCTGCTCTCGCGTGTCCGTGAGGAGTACGACGCCACGGGCGACACCGTCGAGTCGGTGGCGCGCGGCATGGCGGCCACAGGCCGTGTGATCACCTCAGCCGCACTGATCATGACGGTCGTGTTCTTGGGCTTCGTCGCCAATCCCTCACCGCTCACCAAGATGATGGGCTTGGGCCTGGCAACCGCGATCATGCTCGACGCGACGATCGTACGGATGGTGATCGTGCCTGCCGCCATGGCACTGATGGGGCAGGCGAATTGGTGGCTGCCCCATTGGCTCGGTGGTCGGCCGCCTCGCATCCGTGTGGAGAGCGCTGACGCCCCACATGAACCCGCCCCGGTGCTCACCAACACGCCCGGGAGCAGCTGATGCGACAGTCCCGTGCCGCCGCTGGTCATCGAGGAGGTGCCCCGAGCCCGGCGCTCCCGCTGCTCCGCTCGACCGGGATCCACAGCTGGGAGTCGGTCTCCGCGCCGATCTCCACCGGCTGCGTCCGCAGAAGCTCCGGACCTGGCCGGCTCGCGTACGGGTTCGAGGGGAACCACTGCGTGAACACGTCCCGCCACAGCTCCTGGAGGGCGCTCGGATAGGGCCCGTGGTTGTCGAAGACCGCCCAGGTCCCGGCCGGCACGTCGAGGGCGTCGAGCTCCTCGGCGGCTGCCTCGGGGCCGGTCGCCACGCCGATCCAGTAGTCCGCCTCGGCGCCCTCCTCCCGCCTATCGGTCAGGTACACCGCCGCCGACAGGATCCCCTCCGGCTCCTGGCCGGCCAGCTCCTTCATCCGTACGATCGCCTGCTCGTCCAGGCTTTCCACGCACGCCGCGGCGGCCGCGTTGACCCCCTCGTGCACGAGCGGGACCCGAGCCTTCCTGCCGACGACCCGGAACGACTCCTTCTCCACGATCCGGTACCGCATGGTCGTACTCCCTTCAACGACGACACGGAAGGACATGCGCGGCTGCGCCGTGAGCACCGCACCCGTGCGCCGGGCCTCGCCCGGCCCGATGCCGTGCACCGACCGGAATGCCCGGGCGAACGCCTCGCCCGAGCCGTACCCGTACCGCACCGCGACATCGAGCAACGTCAGCTCCCCGGCCAGCACCTCGGCCGCGGCGAGCGTCATCCGCCGGCGCCGCACGTAGACCGGGAGCGGCATCCCGGCGAGGGCGGAGAACAACCGCCGGAAGTGGTACTCCGACACCGCGGCGATCCGGGCCACCTCAGCCATGTCGACCTCCCGGTCGAGGCAGGCCTCCAGGTGGTTCAGCGCCTGATTCAGCCGCTCCAGCACGCGTATCCGTCCTTACTTCTTGTGTCTCCCCTGTAGCAACACACCCGGCCGCAGCCGCAGGAGCCGCAGTGGCCGGCACCCGAGCCCAAGCCGGAGTCGTTTGCCGCGCGTGGCGCCCCGGCTGTCATCGGCGCTGCGGTCTCGGGCGCCGGCCGGGCTGTCGTGACGCACAAGCTCGACGAGTGGTCCCCGGGCGTTCCCTGTGGGAACAACTACCGATACGGCCGGTCGACCGACGGGCCGACCGCGCGGCCGTCAGGCCGCCTTGCTGGAGTTGGAGAAAATTTGATCCTGCCCCGCCCGACAAAACCAGTGCGGGAATTGTTGGGCAGGAAGCCCCTGCGTTACCTGAGGCTTTCGCCCATGACTGATATTAAGGGACTATGCGAGCCGCGGTTCGCCGCAGTCCGTGCCGCCCTTGCAGCTTCGCTCGGCAAGGACGACGTGGGCGCCTCGGTCGCTGTCTACCTCGACGGCGAGCCGGTGGTCGACGTCTGGGGCGGGTACGCCGATGCGGACCGCTCTGTCAGCTGGGAGCGCGACACCCTCACCGGCGTGAACTCGACGACCAAGAACATGACCGCCCTGTGCGCGCTCATCCTGGCCGACCGAGGCCAGCTCGATCTGTCCGCGCCGGTCGCCGCCTACTGGCCCGAGTTCGCCGCGGCCGGCAAGGAGAACGTGCTGGTACGGCACGTGCTGTCCCATACCGCGGGGCTGCCGGACCTGTCCGGGCTGACGGCGGTCGCGGACCTCTACGACTGGCAGAGCGTGACGGCAGGGCTGGCCGCGCAGGCCCCCGAATGGGAACCCGGAACGGCCGCCGGCTATCACGCGCTCACCTTCGGGTTCCTGGTCGGTGAGATCGTCCGCCGCATCACCGGCCGCAGCCTCGGCGAGTTCTTCGCCGAGGAGGTGGCCCAGCCGCTGGGCGCGGACTTCCACATCGGGCTCTCCGCCGAGCACGACAGGCGCGTCGCACCGCTCATCCCGCCGCCGTCACTGACCGACGAGTACGCCTCCAGCGCACCGCCCGGACCGGACGGCACACGCCGGGAGTACACCGGTGCCGCGGTCCGGGTCAGGGATGCCAACTCCGTGGCGTGGCGCCGTGCGCAGATCCCTGCGGTGAACGGCTTCGGCAACGCTCGGTCTGTCGCCCTCGTCCAGTCGGTACTGGCGAACCAGGGTTCGGCCGGCGGGGTGCGACTGTTGTCCCCCCAGGGCTGTGAGCCCGCGTGGCAGGAGGTGTTCCGCGGCGAGGACCGCGTCCTGCACTCGCCGATGTCCTGGACCGTGGGCTTCGGCAAGTTCGGCAGCACCTTCGGCTGGGGCGGCTGGGGCGGCTCGCTGGTCGCGAGCGACCCCGACTCTCGCATGACGGTGGCCTACGTCATGAACCAGATGATGGACCGAGACCAGCAGGAGGACGACCGCGGCATGGAGATGATCATGGCTGCCCACAGCGGACTGCAGTGACAACCCAATGGGAGGGGGCAGTCCATGCAGGCACGGACTGCCCCCTCCCGCTCTCAGTTCCGCAGGTGAGCGGAACCACTGCAAGTCGTGCTCCTGGACGGCCGCCGGCTCCGCCCCATCGGCACCCTCTGGCCCATGAATGGCCAGCCCCCGTCGGCCGCCGGCTCCGGCCGACCGCTCAGCGTCTATGCATCGTCGTCCTCAACTTCCTGCTGAGGGTCGCGTAGAGGGCGCTGACCCGGTGTTGGGGGCTGGTGAAGGCGTAGGAGCCGGGAAGTTGATGTGGTCGTACTGGAGCGGGGAGAGCCCTGCGAGGAGGCGCTGCTCGGCTCCCTCATTCTGGGAGCCGGCTACTTCGCGCTCCTCCTCATCAGCAAGGGCTTCGGGTTCGGCGATGTGAAACTCGCCCTCGTCCTGGGCGCGGTCCTGGGCCGGTACGGCTGGGCCATCGTCCTGATCGGGACCTTCGCCAGGTACTTGCTGGCGCGCTGTACGGCATCGCCCTCATCCTCGCGGGCCGGGCTGGCCGGAAGACCAGGATCCCGTTCGGCCCGTTCCTGCTCGCCGGGACGTTCGTCGGTGTGCTCCTGGGCTCCTACGCTCATTGAATCCCGGCCGCCGGAGAGGAGTTCGACCAGTTGCATACCGACTACTTCGCCGTCTGGAACCGATCACGCGCGTACAGGGCCGCCGTTCTCGCCCTGCTGCGGGGCCGGCGTGTAGCCCCCTCGGCGAACGAAGTCGAGCCATCTCGCGGCGACTTCACCCCGGAGCCCGAGCGCGCCGAGGACGGGTATGGCACCGTGGATTCAGGTCTGGCCCGTCACTCCCCATTACCTTCTTGGTTGCCCCGCAATGGGGCGCCCGGCCTCCGGAGTTGGCATGACTTTCTCCCTCTGTCGAACGCATGGCCTGGGGGGTGGTGCCACCGGCTCCGGGGGCATCGAAAGACCGCTGATTGGGGGCATGACCACCGGCTTCTTCGCAGGTCGGGAGGCTCTTCGTAATGTGGATGTGGCGATCGGTGCCGTGGGACGGCCGGGCGGGAACGATCAGAGGACGCACGTGATCGATGTCAGCGAGATCGGTGCCTTCCTTGGCTTGGACGTCGGCAAGGGCGAACACCACGCCACCACCGTCACCGGCCGGGAAGAAGGCGTTCGACAAGCGGTTACCCAGCAGCGAACCCAAGCTTCGCGAGGTCTTCGGCAAGCTGCAGGCCAAGCACGGGACTGTGCTGGTGATCGTGGACCAGCCGGCCCCCATCGGAGCCCTGCCGCTCGCGGTAGCCCGGGACATGGGCTGCCCGGTCGCCTATCTGCCGGGCCTGACGATGCGGCGGATCGCCGACCTCTATCCAGGCGAGGCCAAGACCGATGCCCGCGACGCGTTCGTCATCGCGGACGCGGCCCCGGTCATGCCGCACACGCTTCGCACGGTCGAGCTCGAAGACGAGACCATCGCCGAGCTGGAGATGATCGTCGGGTTCGACGACGACCTGGCTGACGAGGCCACCCGGATCAGCAACCGGTTGCGGGGGCTGGTGACACAGATCCATCCCCACCTGGAGCGAGTCCTCGGCCCGCGCGTCCAGCACCCGGCCGTGCTCACGCTGTTGGAGCGGTTCGGCTTGCCGGCCCAGATCCGCAAGGCCGGGCGCCGCAGACTGATCACACTGTTACGGCCGAAGGCACCGCGGATGGCCGAGCGACTGGTCGAAGACATCTTCACCGCACTCGACGAACAGACCGTGGTCGTTCCCGGCACGGACGCGGCAGCGTTGATCGTCCCGAGCCTGGCCGGTTCGCTGACCGCCGTCCTTGACCAGCGCACACTACTGGCCGGACGGATCGAGGAACTGCTGGAGGCCCACCCTCTTTCCAAGGTCCTGACCTCGATGCCGGGGATCGGCGTCAGGACCGGAGCCAGGATCCTCATCGACGTCGGCGACGGAAGCAGTTTCCCGACCGCCGCCCACCTCGCCGCCAATGCGGGTCTCGCCCCGGCGATGCGGAGTTCGGGTTCGTCGATCCGAGGTGAACAACCATCCCGGCGAGGAAACAAGCAGCTCAACGGGACTTCTTCCTTTCCGCGTTCGCGGCCCTGGCCGACCCGGCCTCCAGGTCCTACTACGACAAGAAGATCAGCCGGGGCAAGCACCACACCCAAGCCCTCCTATGCCTCGCCCGACGCAGAGCCGACGTGCTCCTCGCGATGCTCCGCGACGGCACCTTCTACGAACCCCAACCCGCCCCATCACCTTGACCAAACCCATAGGGGCACCCCCCGCGCACAGCCGGGTGAACCTATCCGGTCACAGCACTGGCGGGCTCGTCGCGCCAGCCGCTTACGGGGTAGTCCACGTAGCCGTCGGCCGCGCCGGTGTAGTACGTGTCGGGGTCGCCGGCTGCCAGGTCGCGGCTCATGGCAAACCGGGTGACAAGGTCGGGGTTGGCGATGAAGTGCGTGGCGAAGGACACGGCGTCGGCGATCCCTGCCTCGATGACGGCGTTCCCGGACTCGACGCCGAAGCCGCGGTTCGCGATCAGGGGGCCGTCGAACCGCTGCCGGTAGCGCCGAAACGCGCCGAAGTCGGGGCACTCTCCCGGTGCGGCGGGGGCTGGTCCGAGGAGGTGCAGGTACGCCACGGGGTGGTCGTTCAGCTCGGCTGCGAGTTCGTCGTAGTCGGCGAGCGTCGACGCGTCGGCGGTGAAACGGTCGCCGGTGGTCCAGTAAGGCGACAGGCGGACACCTACGCGCCGTCCGTCCCACGGGGCGGCGACCGCGTCGATGATCTCGAGCAGCAGGCGCCGCCGGCCGGCGCTGTCGCCGCCGTAGGAGTCGGAGCGATGGTTCAGCCGCGGGTTGAGGAACTGCGGGATCAGGAACGCGCCGACGGCATGGACCTCGACCCCGTCGAACCCGGCGCGCCGGGCGTTGTGGGCGGCGGCATGGTAGTCCGCGATCGTGCTCTGGATGTCCGCGCCTGTCATCTCCCGGGGGGTGACGGTCTCCTTGAACCCGCTCGGGGTGAAGGACATCTCGTGCGGGTTGATCGCCGACGGGCCGGCAGGCAGCTCTCCCCCGAGGTGATCGGGGTGCGAGGCGGCACCGGTGTGCCACAGCTGCAGCACGATGCGGCCGCCGAGGGCGTGCACGACGTCGGTAACCCGCCTCCACGCGGCGACCTGCTCCTCGCTGTAGATGCCGGGGACGCACGTGAAGCCGATCGCCCGCTCGCTGACCCAGGTCCCCTCGGTGATGATCAGCCCGGCGCTCGCCCGCTGGCCGTAGTAGGCGGCGTGCATCGGCGTCGGCACCAGCTGGTCGTTGGCCGCGCGGGCCCGTGTGGTCGGGGCCATGACCACACGGTTGGGCAGCGAGAGGTCTCCGAGGTCCGCTCGCCGCAGGAGCGGCTGGTCGAGGGCATTCGGCTGGGTCGTGCGGGGCTGGCTCATCGTGTGATTCCCGTCCTTCGACACGGCCGATGGACGCTGCTCGGTCACCTCGGCCTGATGGGGTACGTCAATAAGTCGACGGAGCACGATGAGCGAAGGTGACCGATGCACGAGCAGGACCAGCTTGCCGAACGATTCGAGACTCATCGCGCACACCTGCGAGCGGTCGCCTACCGCATGCTCGGCTCACTGAACGAGGCGGACGACGCCGTCCAGGAATCCTGGCTGCGGCTCAGCCGCGCCGACGTCACCGGCGTCGCGAACCTGGCCGCATGGCTGCAGACGGTCGTTTCCCGTGTGTGCCTCGACATACTGCGTTCCCGTGCGTCACGACGGGAGGATCCGGTCGGACAGCAGGTGCCCGACCGGATCCGGGACGCCGACGACGAGGGTGACCCCGAACACGAAGCGCTGCTCATCGACTCGGTGGGCCGCGCACTGCTCGTGGTGCTGGACACGCTGGTTCCCGCCGAGCGGATCGCCTTCGTGCTCCACGACATGTTCGCCGTGCCGTTCGACCAGATCGCGCCCATCGTGGAACGCTCACCGGTCACCACGAAGAAGCTCGCCAGCCGCGCACGCCGCAAGGTACGAGGCACCCCCGCGGCTCCCCGCACCGAGCTTGCCCGGCACCGGCACGTCGTCGATGCTTTCCTCGCCGCCGCGCGCAGCGGCGACCTCAACGCGCTGCTCGCCGTGCTGGCCCCCGACGTCCTGCGCCGGGCCGACCCTGCCGTCCTGCCATCGGGCGCGCCGACAGAGGTCCGCGGCGCGCGGGCGGTGGCGGAGGAGACCGTCGTCCTCGGGCGGAGGTCACGCTTCGCGGCACCGGCGCTCGTGAACGGAGTCGTGGGAATCGTCGTGGCCCCGCGCGGGCGGCTGCTCCTCGTCCTCACCCTCACGATCGAGGGCGAAAAGATCACCGAGTACGAAGTGATCGCCGCCCCCGCGCGCCTTCGGCAGCTCGACCTGGCCGTCCTCGACGAGTGAAGCGACACCCGCCGGAGGCTCATCGGCGCGGTGTTCTCCGGCGGCTGGGTCTACTTCAACGGTGCGGACGGGGCCGCCCCGTCGGGCCTGGTGCCTTCAGGCGGACAGCGTCTGCAGACCGGCCTGAGCTTGCCTTCGGCGATCGCTCCGTCTGTTCCGTCCCGCCGGATGTTTCCGGCGGGACGGATGGGCACCGTTGCGGACGAGAGGTCAAGTGTCCGTTAGCAGCCGTTGAGGACCGTGGACAGGGCGCTCTTCTCGGCGGAGTCGCCGGAGAGTCCGTAGTAGTTACTTCACCTGGACCCAGGCGCGGGCGTAGGTGCAGCGGTAGGTGGTGCGGGAGGGCCACCAGGTGGCGGGGTCCTGGTCGCCCTTTGAACCGTTCCGGGTTTGGTATGCCCCGGTTCTGATGGAGTCGGGTTGCTGGACAATCGACAATCCAGCGGCCTTCGGAGGCCGTGATGCCCCGCAGCTATCCGCCCGAATTCCGCCGCAGGGTTCTCGATCTCGTCGCATCGACGCAGGTCACAGCAGAGGCGCCGATGTTCCGCTTCGACGTTTAGGGTCCGGCGCTATCGACGCAGCGATCTGCGCAGGTCAGTCGGGTCGACCCATGTTGGGGCCGACCCCGTCGCTGTACCCGATGGGCACCACCGGCCGGAGAACGGACCCCCGGGCGCTGCACCGATGTGCCGACGGCTGCCGGTGCGTCCTGCCGGTCAGGCACGCACTACACCAGTGCTGGCTGTGCAGCTGAGGATGTATGCACCGTCCCCGGAGTGCTAATCCGCCACGGGTTGGTGTGACAGGCCCGCCGAATAGGCGAGGATCGCCGCCTGGACCCGGTTGCTCAGGCGGAGCATCCGCAGGATTCGGCTCACCTGCGCCTTGACCTGAGATTCCGTTAGGCCTCGGCATGCGCCGATCTCGGCATTGGACAAGCCCTGGGCGATCAGGGCGAGGATCGTGCGCTGTTCCTCCGGGAGGGCGCGCAAGCGGTCCTGCGCGCTGGAGGCCGGTGAGGCCTCGGGAGGGGTGAACCGCTGGATCAGCGAGCGGGTCATCGACGGGGAGATGATGGCATCGCCGCCCACGACCGCCTTGACGGCGTTCAGCAAGTCGTGCGGCGAGACGTCCTTGACCAGGAAGCCGTCGGCGCCGCCTTTGAGGGCCGCGAAGAGGTACTCATCCTGGGCATAGGACGTGAGCATGATCACGCGCGGCGGCTGCGGAAGGAGCACCATTTCGCGAGCCGCGGCGAGTCCGTCCATGACGGGCATGCGGATATCTACGAGGGCGAGGTCCGGGTGATGCCTGAGAGCAGTGTCGACGGCCTGTGAGCCGTCGGTGGCCTCGGCGACCACGGTGATCTCGTCATCCGATTCGAGCACGAGGCGGATGCCCTGTCGTACCAGTGCCTCGTCGTCCGCCAGCAGCACCCGGATCATCGAGCTCCCCAGGGGGACAGGGCTCCGGGAACTCCTCCGCAGCCCGCGGCATGCCAGCCGCGCCGGCATCGGCGGCGGCTTCGGCCGGTATGCGGGCGACGAGAGTGAACCCGCCTTGCGGCGTCGCGGACGCTCGCACGGTTCCCCCCAACAGGGACACTCTCTCGCGTATCCCGATGAGGCCGTGGCCACCGCCCAGTGTCGACCCGGCCGCCGACTCGGGCGGCCGACCGTTGCGGACACAGACGTCCAGGCTCTGGGCGGACACCGCGACCGACACGCGGACCTCGGCTCCGGGCGCGTGCCGGACCGCGTTCGCGATCCCCTCCTGGATCACACGGTAGGCGGCCCGCTGCGCCGCCGCGCTGGCTCTCTGGGGCTCTCCGCTGACTTGCCACGTAGCTAGTACGCCCGCGCGGCGTACTTCGTTCACCAAAGCCTGAACGTCCCTCTGCCATGATTCGGTGCTGAGCACCTGCGAACCCGCTGATGCCTCTGCCCGCCCGTCCACATCCTCGTACCTCAACACGTCGAGCAGGTCGCGGAGTTCACCCATCGCACGTCGCCCCAGATCGCCGAGAAGACGGGCGCTTCGGTGCGCCGGGGAATCCGTGGCCTCACTGATTTCCAGAGCTCCTGACTGGATGACGATGAGCCCCACATAGTGGGCGACCACGTCATGGATGTCCCGGGCGATCCGTGCGCGCTCCTCCAGCCGGGCGTTCCGCGTGGCCAGGTCCTGCTCCCGCTGGAGTTGTTCCGCCCTGCGATGCAGGCTGCGAATGAGGGCCCGGTGCGTGCGAACCGTGGTGGCCGCCAGGGTCGGAGCGACGAGCATCGGGAGCAGGTAGCCCACCGCGGCCTCCTGAACGAACAAGGGCACGGGAGGTCGTTCACCGGTGATCAGCAGGAAGTCCAGGACGGGCACCGCGCCCCCGGCAAGGCCGACCGCCACCGCCCAGCGGTTCCGCCCCCGCACCACCAGGGTGTAGACCGCGACGGGAAAGGTGATTCCGGAACCTCCCAGCCATAGATCGGCGATGGAGGCCGCGGCAAGGACCAACGGCAGCCGACGTCGGGTCAGGAGGGAGAGAGCGGCGAGGATCTCCGCGGCGGTGATCGCCACGAGGAGGGCACCGGAGGGTGTCCCGTTGTCGGGCGCGGAGGGCGCCATACGCCAGAGCGGCTGGAACACCAGTGCTTGCAGAAGGCTGTAGGCGAGCGCGGCCACAGCGAGCGCGGTATCGATCACGATGGCCCGACTGATCGTCCGTCGCTTCTGGTTTCGGTGCGGCCGGTGCTTGGATCGCCTCGCCGGCGGTTTCTCTCCCACCAGCAGCGGTTCGTCCTGCGCCGCGAACGCCCGCATCCTCTTGATGCCGACTGCCATACCCGTCCCGTCCTCCCTGCCGACTTCCCGTCGCGCCGGGGCCCGAGGGCTGGGCCCATCCCGGTTCGCGGCCCGCTCGCCTCTCCCGGCAGTGGCGTGCGGCGACGAGTAAGTCCCCGGGCCTCCGGTGCCGGGCAGGTCGGGGCGGGGCTACCGTCGATTCGCTTGATGGTAGCCCCGCCCCCTTGCGCGACAGGATCCACAGCCGCACTCGCTCGGCTACTTCACGTTCACCGCGTCCCATGCCTCGGCGACGGTCTGGACCTCTGTGCTGTCCTGGCCGAACAGGTCGGTGGCCGCCTGCAAAGTGCCCTCCCTGGCATCCAGGAAGCCGGTGTTCGAGGTGAAGTACGTCGTCACGGCCCGGAACCAGATCTGCTCGGCTGCCTCGTTGCCGATTCCCTTCACCTGGGAGTTGTCACACGTCGGGCTGTTGCCGAACTCGGACTCACCGCTGCCGTTGACCAGCAGGAAGAAGAAGTGGTTCGACACTCCGCCACCGTCGTGCGGGTCAAGCTGGCCGACACCGGGGGAGAAGCAGTCGGGCGACCTTCCGTCCCTGGAAGGGCGGTCCATGAAGCGCTGCAACCGCTTCTGCTGGGCGTCGCCCTCCAGGTCCTCGCCGAGGAGGAAGTCCGGCGGGTCGTTCGGACTGTTGGTGAAAAACTCGGCCATCGCCCCGAATATGTCACTCGTGGACTCGTTGAGCGCCGATGGCTCACCCTGTTCGGACAAGGCGTTGTTCGACAGGGTCACCAGGTGGCCCATCTCGTGGGCGACGACGTCGAGTTCGGTCAGCGGTTTGACGTTCTGGCCGTCCCCGTCCCCGAAGACCGCTGTGAAGCTCTGCGGGTCGGCGAAGGCGTTGACGACACCGTCCCCGTAGTGCGTGTAGAGGGTGGGGCCTCGCCCGTCACCGCCGAACCCGTTGCGACCGAATTTCTCCTGGAAGTAGTCCCATGCCTGGGAAGCTCCGAAGTGCACGTCCGCTGCGACGGTGGAGCGGTCGGAGGCATTTCCGGTCCCGAAGGTGTTGTCGTCGCTGACGACGGGCTTGGCCCCAGGCACTCCGAGTGGGTTGCCATTGTCGCCGCCGCCCTGTCCCTGGCCGGTGCCGTCGTCTTGGCCGTCGCCGCCGCCCGTTGACGGGATCTCCTCAGGCTGCCTGTCCTGCTGGTCCGCTCCGTAGCAGACTGGCACTCCCTTCAGGCAGTACCGCTCGGTATCCCCTCGCAGCGTCGGCAAGGGCCCCGCACCGAAGACGGTCCCGCCCCCTTCGGCGCTGTCTTCGCCGGGTCCGTTCCGGTCCTGGCCGTTACCCGGACCGTCGCCACCGCCCGCGGGATCCTGCGGACCACCAGGGCCGGCCGGGCCGCCACCCCCACCTGGCCCGCCACCCCCACCTGGCCCGCCGCTCGCATCGCTGCGGCAGTTCGGGTCCGGGTCCTGCGGCGCGCACTGGTTGTCGGCGTCCAGGGTGGTCATCCCGCCCCGCGTGGCGTCCGTGAGTTCGAACCCACCCTGCCGGCCGCGATTCGTCTCGAGCTTCACCTGCCCGCTGTAGAGGGTGTTGCCCGACCCCTGCTCTTGCATATACCGATCCCGGGTGCCCAGGACCTTCCCGTTCTCCGCGTCGACGTAGGTGTGCACCTCGGCGGGGGTGCTGTCGGCGCGGACTCCGCGGATCACGTTCTCGTAGGCAAGCCGGGGTTGCTGCTTCCCTGCCCACACGACGAGCCGGGATCCCGCCCGCGCCTGCCGGGTCGAGTCCTTGCCCGAGCGGGCCACCCCCTTCGTGGCCTTCCCGCCCTGCGCTGGTTCCCGCAAGGGGCTGTGCTTGAACGCGCTCGTCCACGCCTTCTCGACGGAGAGCGCGGGCTGGATGTCGAAGTCGGGCGCCGAAGCGAGCGTCTGGCTGATGCCCTTGAGCCCGCCGTCCCCGGCCATGTGCAGAACGAGGTCGCCGCCGATTACCGGCAAGCCCTTGTAGTACCGGTCCATCCGTATATGCCGGTCTCCGTCTTTTTCCTGCTGGATGGCCCGGGTCCTGAATGTCTGGCCCCGTGCGTAGTGCGACGTGGCCGGATCGCTCTTGAGCGCCTCGTAGGCCAGTGCGCGGATGTCCGTCGCCCTCGGATCCGGCGGGTTGGCGGATGCGTTGAACGCTATGACGGTGACGCAGGAGCCCACCAGCCCTATGGACGCTATGAGAGAGGTGGGCCGCTTGTAGAGGGGAGGCCGTCGTCGTCTTGTCATGTGAAGTCCCAGGGTCGATAGGTGGGTTGGTCGAGATGAACGCGACCTGCTGCCGCGCCGAAGGAGGTTCCGGCGTGGCCCCGCAGCGGGAGACCATGGGTGTGGCGTTCAACCACCCTGCCGATAGCCGCCCGCGCCGGGTGATGGGAATTCAAGGACCGACGAACGTCACGGGGATCAGCCTCAAGGAGGAATCATGAGACAGCTGTAGCGTCTTGAGGCGCGGAGGAACTGGAACCAGAAGCCCGGCTGAGCGGACAGGCCCATGCGGACGACAGCGCCCCCAAGGGCTCCGGCCTGGAATCGACCAACGCGGGCAGAGCGAGGCGGTCAACGACTTCGTCGTCGCCGGTTCAGTGAGCCTTCTCCAACCTGCTGACGGGTCAGGCTGGTTGGGAGCCGGTCGCGTCTAACAGCGAAGTTCCTGGTAGATGGGTTCACGACCAAGATCAACCGTCTCGTCCAGGAGCGTCGTATGCCTGTCTACCCTTCGGCGATCGATCTCCAACGCGCACCTGTGCCACCTGGCGGCCGTCTGGCCGCGCACGGGCCGCGAGATCGGATCCCACTGGCGGCGCCTGACCGCCGGACGGAAGGTCCTACTGGTCTTGGCCCGCCTGCGCTGGGGCGACACCTACTCCCGGCTCGCCGCCGGTTCGGGATCGGGATCGCCACCGCCCACCGCTACATACGAGAGGCGATCGAGGTCCTGGCCGCACTCGCGCACAGCCTCGCTGACGCTGTGCGGCCTGCGGCCCGCCTGGCCTCCGTGATCCTGGACGGGACCCTGATGTCCGATCGACCGGATCGCCTTCGACACCCCTCACTGCGCCGGGAAAACACAAGCGCCACGGCATGAACGTCCAGGTCCTGACCGATCCGTTCGGGCAACCTGCTGTGGGCCTCGCCCGCGCTGCCCGGGGCGAGGTGCGTTCAGGCGGCCAGCCGGTGCGTGACCGGAACTGGGGGAGCGGTGTAGTGGCTCGGTCGGGCGGGGTTCCGTCGTTGCATTCGTTGCAACAGCCCTGGGTGCGCAGAGGTACTGGCGCAGAGCACTTGTTCCGTTGCTGTCGTATTTCTGTGGCCACGGTCACGGCGATGGGTCGCTGAACTGCTGTGTGAAAGAAGCGAATTGGGGCCCTGAGACCTTGGGGCATAGGTTGACGGCATGGTGGAGGGGGCGAACTCCGCGGCGCAGACCATGCCGCAGGAGCAGCAGAAGAGGGGGCGGCATGCCGCCCAGCGGAAGAAGGACAAGGGCGGGCTGGCTCGTTCGTCCTTGCTGATGGCTGTTGGCACGGTGGTGTCCCGGGCGACGGGACTGATCCGCCAGGTGCTGCAGGCCGCAGCGCTAGGCACGGGCTTGCTGTCGCCAACGCCGCCGACCAGGAGCTGCCGCAGGCCGGCGCGGGCTACTCGGCCTACACCTACGCGCAGACCATCTGGATGCTGCCGCAGTCGATCGTGACGGTGTCCCTGGTGACGGCGTTGCTGCCGCGTATGAGCCGGGCCGTCGCTGAGGCGCGCATCCCGGATCTGCGCGCGGACCTGTCCCGGGTGCTGCGGATCAGCGGCGTGGTCATCGTGCCGGCCGCCTTCCTCTTCCTCGCCTTGGGGCCGCAGATCTCGTCGCTGCTGTTCGCCCACGGAGCGGCGGACGCCGACTCGGTCCGCCCGTTGGGCTACATGCTGCAGGCGTTCGGGCTTGGGCTCATCCCGTTCTCCGCCCAGTACCTACTGTTGCGCGGCTTCTACGCGTTCGAGGACACCCGCACTCCGTTCTTCATGGCAGCCTGGATCGCGGGCGTGAACATTGCCCTGGCCACCGCCTGTCATTTGCTGCTGCCCGCCCGGTGGGCGGTAGTCGGCATGGCCGGCGCCTACACCCTCTCCTACGTGGCCGGCCTCGCGCTCACCGCGATCCTGCTGCGCAGGCGGCTCGGGGGCCGTATCGACGACGGCGGCCTGCGTCGCACCTACGTGAAACTGTTCTGCGCCGCGGGCCCGGCTGCAGGGCTGGGCTGGGTCGTAGCGCGTGCGTGCGCGGACCTGGGAAGTGGAACGTGGGCTACGGCCGTCGCACTGGCTGCCGGGGCGCTCGCGACAGCCCTGGGGTACCTCCTTCTTGCCCGGCTGATCAAGGTCAACGAGTTGCGTCGCCTGCCCGGGATGCGTTGAGTCCAGGCAGGCGATGCAAGGAGGCGTGCTTCATGGGCGGTCCTTCCTGCGGCTGGCTATGTAGTCCGTCCAGTTGCGCTTGACGAAGTTCGCCCAGTCCGTCGCGTTGTCGATGCTGGTCCCGGTGAGGGCGGCAAGGATTGAGGCAGAAACGTCGGCCGCCAGCGCGAGACGGGCGGTGTTGCGGCCTGCAAGGCCGCCCAGTCCAAGTCGCCTGAGCTTCAGGTAGATGTACTGCGACTGGATTGGGCGGGCCGGGTTCAGACCGGCGAACAGCCATGGGGTGGTGCTTGCAGCCCGGTTGACCTCCCAGGCGGCCTCGGCGTGCTCAAGGTGCTTCAGGACCAGTTGAGCCAGCCGGGGAGGCAGTTGCAGGAGGGTTCCATCGAGCTTCAGCTGAACCGTTGCTTCTTGAACGGCGACGTCGTTGGTGGTCAGTTCGAGGATGCGCGTTATCTGCAATCCCATGAGAAGGACGAGGCTGCCGATGACGCGGACGTCGAGGGGGAGCGTGTTGTCGTTGATGCAGCGCCGAAGCTGCTGAACGCGGTCATCGTCCTCCAGGAAGGACTCCATCAGCGAGCACTTCGAGGCTTTCGCCCAGCTGCGCGACGCCGGGCTCGTCCGTCACCTCGGCATCTCCGGCGCCCGCCCGAAGCACCTGGCCCAGGCTCAGGAGATCGCACCGGTGGTCTGCGTCCAGAACCGCTACAGCCTCGACGCGCCGGGCGGGGACGAGATGCTCCGGGCATGCGCGGCGCACGGCATCGCGTTCGTGCCCTTCTTCTCCATCGCCGGTAAGGGACGCGAGTCCGGAGCCGTCCGGGCCGAGCACGACCAGGTCCGTGCCGTGGCCCGCGCGCACGGCGTCTCACCCGCGCAGGTCCGCCTGGCCTGGATCCTGCAGCAAGGTTCCCATGTGCTGGCCATCCCCGGGACGGGCAACCCAGATCACCTCGTTGACAATGTGGCAGCGGGTGCACTCCGACTGACGGAGGAAGAACTCCAGCTCCTCAATTCGATCGGACACTCCGCATCCTGATGCCGACCACATCAACTGTGCTTGAGCAAGTTCCGGAAACCGCACGTGATCGGTGAGAGAGGCTCTAGGCCGCTTCTTCCGGATCAGCAAGCCCTCGGGAGGCAGGGCTATTGCCCGGCCGCCGGGGCGCGGGGGAAGACAGGTGTCCTTGCACCGCCAAATCGCCCGCCCGTTCGGGCAGGCGTTAATGCACGCAAAGCTCGACGCGCTCCTGGCCCGCATCGCCGACCGCGAGCCGCACCTCCGACTCGCGGCCTGACGACCAGAATTTCCGGCCGCGTGTACTAGGATCCGCCGCTAGTATCACTCGATCGATAGGAGGCCCGATGATTGGCGTGCTCGTGACTTTCGCGCAGACCGACAAGTTCGATCGTTCAACTATCGCAAAGATTGCCGGCGAACTCCGAGGACCGTTCGAAGGCATGGCCGGCCTTCGCTTCAAGAGCTTCATGCTCGACGAAGACGGCGTTCAGGCAAGGAACTTCTACGTGTGGGATGACGAGGAGAAAGGCCGCGCCTTCTTCACAGAGGAGCTCGTCGACAAGGTGACGGGGGTTTATGGCGTCCCGCCCAAAATCGAATATCTCGATATCGTGGGGTTCGTCGACAACTCTGGCACCTGATTCTCGAGGTGGCTGTCGCACAAACCTTTGCTGTCCAGGCCGTTTTGGGCCATCGGGGCATGCCACAGAACATCCTCACATGCGATCGAGACCAAGCGCTGCTGCACCCCTGCAGCCCCCTGACCTGCGCGACTGGCTGCCCGAGGACCACCTCGCCTGGTTCGTGATCGAGGCGATCGAGCAGCTCCACCTCGAGCCCTCGGCCGCCCGGCCCCTGCGTTTAAAGCGCCCGGCGCGCCGATTCTGCGGAAAGGCCCGAAGCCGATTCCCCCGGATCATCTCGCTGACCAGATGAAGATGCCCGCGATGTGGAGGCCGGCTTTGAAGACGGTGGCGGTCTTCTCGTAGCGGGTGGCCAGGCCGCGTCAGGTCTTCAGGCGGTTGGTTGGGTAGGCCGCGCGACGAGGTGCCTGCCATGTGCAGGCCCTTTCCGCGCGGCCCCCCTCCGAACCCGCCGTACGAGTTTCCCCGTAACGGGCTCTCCAGTGACCTATTTCGTGACGCTGCTGGTTGGCTTTCCTGAGTGGATCGTGTCATGGCAGCCGGTGCAGACAACCAGAGTCTTGCGTCGCTTCTTCACCATGACCTGACGCCATTCAGCCGGTGGCTTTCCCTTATAGAGGTCGGCGAGTTTCCGGATGTGGTGCACTTGCACGTCTTCCGACGTCCCGCATAGCTCGCACTTCCCCTTCAAGAGCCGGGTAATCAGCTCTTTTCTGGGGTGGGGGTTGGCCACTTGACGGTCCGCGAGGACCGCTGCCTTCTGTCGCGTCAGTGAGACTCCGCCGAATCGTGCGACCAATGGCTTCCTACCTGCGCTGCGGGGGACGCTGGCTTCGAAGCATGTGCGGGGCCCATATGGTGTCTCGATCTTGGCCTTGTAGCGGGCCGCCATCTTGGACACCGTGGAGCGATGCTTCGCTGCCAGTGTCTTGAGCAACGAGGTTTCCATGGCCCAACGCAGTCGATGCAATCGGCATACGTTGCCGGCCAGAAGGTAGTACTGGACGATGCCCCGGTATTCGGCCCCGTAGACGTTGACGATGGTGTAGTCGTCGTCGTTGAGGAGTAGGGGCCGGTGCGCGGGTTTTCCGCGGCTAAGGTATGGGACTGCCTTCTCTCGGATCACCTTTGCTGGCACACGTAAAGCAATCGAACCGTTAGCCGTCCTCCGGCCTCGGGTTGCCTGCCTGTCGTTGTGTTGCACGGTGATCTCGTATCCGAGGAACGATGCCGCGCCTTACGGGCATGGGTGATCAGTGTCTTCTCTGGCGATAATTCCAACTTGAGTTCTTCACGAAGGAATACCGCGAGACGCCGTTTGATCTCCTCGGCCTCGGATCTCGGCCCGATGAACCCAAGAAGGGTGTCATCGGCGTATCGCAGATAGCGCAGTCTCCGGAAGCCCGGATCGTTCGGATCCACGCTGGGGATACTGCGCTGCTGCTTGCGAAGTGGCCGGACCTCGGCCCGGTCTCCGCGCCTGCGGGCGCGTGCGATCGCGTTGACCACCTCCAGGTAGGCAGGGTTGCGCGCCCTGCTTCGCCCTCGGGTGTAGTGCGGAATCAAAACCTTCTCGACAAAGCTGTCCAGTCGGTGCAGGTAGATATTGGACAGCAGCGGAGAGAGCACTCCGCCTTGAGGTGCCCCGCTGAGCGTGGCTCCCCAGGTCCAGTCATCCATGTACCCGGCCTCAAGCATGTTGCGCACCAGCCGAAGAAACCGGCCATCGTGAATTCGTTCTGCCAACGTCTCGATGACGACTTGATGGTCGATCGAACCAAAGCAGTCAGAGATATCGCCTTCGATGAACCAGGTCGTACCCGTCCAGGTATTGCCCACCTCCGTCAAGGCGGTGTGACAGCCCCGTTTGGGTCGGAACCCGTGGGAGCGGTCGGAGAACTGCGGCTCGAAGTACGCCTCCAGAAGGAGACGCATCACCTCGCCGACGAGCTCCGACCAGGTTGGCAGTCCAAGCGGCCGGGTCTTCCCATTCTTCTTGGGAATGTTGACTCGCTTGACTGGGCTGAACCGGTAGCGCTCGTGACGCATCGCATCGATGATGCGACCGATCTTGCCCAGCGACATGCCGTCCACGGTTTCTTGCAGGGCGTAGTGCTCGTAGGCCGCGGCTACGGTTGCCAGCGAAGGAGTCGCCGTACGGCCCACTGGGCGCCTCCGAACATGCCCTTCGCTTCCGGGCGGGGGACAGGTGTCGGTACACGATTACCTGATCCTGCGGGACTTTTGGGATTGGAGGTACGCCTCAGCTCCACAACCCGCATGCCCGGCGACCGCCGTCCCCGACGTGCCGCCCGTAACGATGGGTTGGACGGGCTGTTACTTCGACTCCGAGCCCGACCGGTCTCCGCTCTTGGGTTCATCCGAGGAAAGGAGGGGCGTCAGTCAGTGCTTCCCGCTGTGCCTCTCGGGGTCAAGACGCTTCATCCAGGCTCGGAAACACCACGTTCCAGGCCCTGGTCAGCACCGCGAGGGCGTGACTGTCCACCAGGTGCGGCGCGCCAAACGCCATCGCTGCATCGAGTAGCGCACCACCGGCCGTCCGCCACGGATCCAACACCGCCTCGTCGCCGTCCTCGTCGACGGCGAACGACTCCGCGCGACCACGGAGCCGAGCGCTCTTCCTGAGCATGTGCCAGACCACGGCGAACCCATGTCCGATTGGTGATCCCGAGGTTCCGGCCCCGGGGATCAGCAGGGTCGACGCGTGGTCCTGATTCCGGTTGTGCGCGGCTTTCGGCAGCTCAGCGAGCCACCGGTCCCATGCCTTGCTGTACTCCCGATCGGCTGCGGGATGACGCGCGGAAGCGAGTTTCCGCGCGCCTTCCTCGTCCAGGGCGATCACGGCCTCGATGACGCGGATCACTGCGTCACCCTGCGGGCCGAAGAGAACCGACGGGGATATCTCCTCCAGCAGGTCGACAGCGATGGCGCGGGTGTAGCCGGCGTCAGACCGCAGGTTATCGGCGGCTCGTGCCATCGCGGCACGCTCCTCATCCGTTGCCGGAGACACCACGTGCGCGCGGAAAAGCCGCCCCGGCCATCGGGCAACCAGCACTCGCTCCGGCGTGTGATCGACGACGATCCACGGCGGCTTGAACAACGGCAGCGTCACCCGCTCCCCAACCGCTGCCGCCTTCAGATAGACAGGAGATTCATCCGTGACGAAGACGAAGCCTGCCACCGCACGCGCATCCGCCAGCTCCTTCACCGCCCCCGTCACCCCTGCGTTCCTCAGTCCACAATCTTCGGTGACACGAACGTACTGGTCATCACGCTCCGGTGCCAATGATCAATGCGCTTGCTGGATACGGGGCAGACCCACGCCACCAACACGCCCTCCACGACGCCGATATGCGTACACCGTCTGAGAAATCCAGCCCGAGTGGTGAGCGCGGCGGCCACCGACCCGACGACCGGCCTGGTCCGCTCCGCGCGGGAAGCCGTGCCGGCCCACCTGTGGGACAAGCAGATCGGGCTCCTGATGCGCGACTACCTCTACGACTCGGTCATGGCCGCCCGCGTCCTCGGCCAGGGCTACGCCTACCTGCTCACCGCGATGCAGCACCGGGGCGAGTCGCTGGGGCTCGCCCTCAGCACGCGACGGCGAGCGCGATGACGTTGTTGACCGCGCCGTCGAGTTCGCAGCCGACTACGTCAGTGTTGGTGTAGGGGCGGAAGTACGTGGTCAGACAGGCTTCTTGCCGTGTTCTGACGGTCGCGGGAGGCGATCACAGATGCGGCGGGAGGGCGAACGGCGATTTCCCGGGCGAGGTTCGGCCCGGAGGCACCGCAACACGCGTTTCCGGCACAGCGGTCGCCTCCGTGATGACCTCGCTCATCGAGCGGCCCCGATCTCGGGGTCGCCGTCGCGGTGGCCACCGACCCCACGAAGCTGCGACCATCGTCCTGCGGTCACTTGAATGTTACGACGCTGCGGAGTCTCTGCCATGCGCATATTCGTGATGGGCTCGTTGCCCGATCATGTCCCCGGAGTCAATCAACCGATCCTGTCGGAGCATGCACCTCTGTTTGAAGCAGGCAGACAGTTGGGCTGGGCTCTCGCCGCCGACGATTGCAGAGCCGTCATAGGAAGTTCATCCCGCCGAACAATTGACCCCTATATTTTCGAGGGGTATGCGGAGTATTGCCGAGATCATCCTGATTCCCAGCGACACATCGAGATCCAATTCCCGGTCGACAGATCCAATCCTGGGTATGAGCCGGAGTTCTCGAACGCCCCAGAAAATCTGCATATTATCAAGGTGGAAAACTATGCAGATGCAAGCAGTCCCCATCGTTGGATTGTCTCGCATTTCGCCGCTTTGCGCTCGGCTGACGTTCTTCTTTTACTCGGCGGAGGTGTCAGCACACGCATCCTCGGGAGCTACGCCGCATCGAATCACATTCCGACGCTCGCTATCAGGGAGTACGGGGGATCATCGGCAGAAGTCTTCCTCCTCGCACAGCACACCTACCACGAGGCAGTCCCCCGACTGGGAAGGACGCCAACAAGGGATGCTGCGCAGAGGGTTGTTTCCTTCGCCACCAAACTAGCGGCGAGGAGCACCCGCAGCGTCCACTCGTACTTCCTTAGCTACTCCTGGGGTGACTGCGCCAGTGCAGACCACGTGGAGGTGCTCCTTAGAAGGCTCGGACGGGTGGTATTCAGAGACGAAGAGCAAGTCAAGATCGGGCACCGGCTACCCAGCCAGTTGGAGGCCTCGATACAGGAAGCGAATACCTTCGTCGCCCTCTGGAGCAGGAAATACAACGCAAGTGACTGGTGCCCTTCTGAACTCGAATTCGCGCTGGAATTGAAGAAGTCAGGGGTGCCGTTAAGGGTTGTACTCATCCAACTGGACGAAGCCAGACCGCCACTGCATACAACCACATTGCTCCGTGCCGGAGGGAGTTCACGTGAACTTCTCGACCTCTGTATTCGGAGATTGATCGAACAAGAGTAGGCGGTATTCATTCAGGGCCTCGGCGAGGTGAAACTATGTTCGCTTTGGTGACGGTCTGTCTGATGCAGGCATGTAGTGCGGCGTGAAGATGCCCGGGACGCCACCGTCGGAGCCTGCTCGGGCTACCGTGGGCCGTCATGGATGATCTTCACGCCCTGCCCTCTGCCGCGCTCACTGTGGCGGCCGGTCAGGCGGCCTGCGCCGCACTGGATATGTGCAGTTCCCCAGTCTCGGGGTCACGGGTGTGGGCCCGGCGACCAAGCCGGCGTCATAGCCCACACCGGCGGCGACATGAACGCATTCGGCAGCCCCCACCGACTCGCCGGAGTTGCTGGCCTGGCGCCCGTCCCCGAGGTCTCCGGACAGATCAGCGGCAACGTGCACCGGCCCCGGCGCTACTACCGCCGCCTGATGCCGGACTTCTACATGCCCGCCCAGGCCGCCGCACGGTGCGGCCCCACCTCGAATGCGTTCTACGCCCGGAAAACGAGCCGAGGAGAAGTGCCACAAGCATGCCCTCATTGCCCTCGCACTCCGCCGCCTGAACGCCCTGTGGGCACTCCTGCGCGACTGTCGGCCCCCTTCGAGAGCAGCCTGATATTCCGCGCTGCCAGCCCTGCTCGAGTCGCCTACAGCCAGTCACGAGCCATAAGCACATTGGGAATCAGTGGGTAGTTCTACTCAATTGTGCTTCGGAGTGGACTCTTTGGGCGTGGCTTGGCAGTGGGCGTGTTTACGGTGGGGCCATGGACGGTGATCTGAATGTGGATGGCCCAGGCTCCGGGGCGGACGCCCGTTTCCGGAACATCGTTTGGCCCGCGTCCTTCCCTAATGCGCCCCGGGCCCGTGTCCCTGCGCACGCGCTGGCCGCGCTGGTGGTCTTCGCTGCGGTGTGAGCGGCGCTCCTTGGCTTCTACTGGGCTGATGACCCGGATGTCAGCGGCGGGTACCGCGTGGGCGCCCTGTTGGTGGAGGCGTCCATACTGGGGGCGCCGCTGCCGATGATGTGCGGGGTGCTGGTCGGCGCCATGCGGTCCTGGCACCGGGTGCTGTACTGGGTGCTGGCCGCCGTGGCCTGGACCGCGTCGGCGCTCGCGCCCCCGTTGCAGTTGGCGATGACCTTGTCGACGAGCGACGGTAGCTACTGCACGGGGAATGCGCCCTTGCATCCACTCTCGGGGACTGGGGTGCCCCTCTGCGTTTGGCGGCGCTGGCCGCCGGATCGTTGGCCGGGTGGATCGCGTGGGTACTCTCGCGTCGCCGGGCGCGGCCCGTGGGGCTGTACGCGGTGTGGCTCGGCACAGTCGCCGTCACCGTGGTGCTGGCCTTGGCGGCGCTGCTCCACGCGGCTGAAACCTGCGGCCCGTCCGGAGTGGGTTGAGGGCCGTCGTTCAACCCCGGCGCCCCTGAACACCCCCGCTTGGCATGTCGGCAGCAGACGCAGCCACTGAGCTGCGTGCTCATCACGTGGGCATCCATCACGCTGATGACCCGACGCCTCACTCGCAAACCCGCCCTACAGCCAGCATGGCCGTTGGCCACCCCAACCCCGTCCGGCCGCCGCCTGACCACAACCAACATCCTTCTCACCTTGTCGCGCTGACAGCCGTCCTCAGAAGCTGTTGTCTTTCGGACGTGATCGCTGCGTTTCCGCTGGTCAGGCGTAGGAGCGGTGATTCCGTGGGAGTGGTGGCTTGTTGGGTCGTTGCTCCCCCGGGAGGTCGCGAATGCCGTCGGTCGTTGGGCTACTGGAACAGCACGAGCTTGCCGCTCGCCGTCGGGTCGACGTGCTGCGTGAAGAGGCTGACCGCATCCAGGCCGAACTAGCCGCCGCCGAGCAGGAATGGCAGGAGTGGGCGATCGCCCGCAGGCGGGTCGATACGGTGCTGGCTCCGGACGGCGACACCACCGCCGATACGGAGGTCGCCGAGGCTCGGCGGGAGGCGGATGAGCAGTCGGGGCCCCGGGATGCGGCGAAGCCGAAGTCGCAGGTGCCGGTGTGGCGTGAGGGCCTGGACGGGGCGGTGCTGCCGGTGGACTACCAGCGCATCCTCGCCGCGCTCGCGGACCGGTCCCGGCTCGGTCAAGGGCCGCTGACCTGCCAGGAGATGGCTGCCTTGTTCGGCCTGGAGGCGGTGCCGGCGTGGGTGGAGGCGCTGCGGTGGAAGGCGAAACGCCTGGTGGCCCGCGGCTGGCTGGCCGAGCCTGCGCCGGGCCGGTTCACGCTTGCGAGGAGTGTGGCCGAGCCAGGCGGCGGGTCATGAGCAGGATCACCGACCAGTAGACCATCGCTTCGGCGCTGGTGGTGCGCCGCTCGTAGTCGCGGGCCAGGCGGCGGGTGCGCATCAGGTGGGCGAAGAGGCGCTCGACGATCCACCGCTTGGGCAGCACCACGAAGCCGCGCATGTCGTCGCTGCGCTTGACGATCGCCAGGACCAGCGCGAGAGCGGCCAGGCAGTACTCGACGAGGCTGCCGTGTAGCCGGCATCGGCCCAGACCAGCGTGAGGCGGTGGTGCGCGCCTGCCACCTGCTTCAGCAGCACCTGCGCGGCGGCGCGGTCGCCGGTGTCCGCGCTCGTAACCATCACGCCCAGCAGCAGGCCGAGTGTGTCAACCACGACGTGCCGCTTGCGCCCGTTGATCAGCTTGCCGCCGTCGAAGCCCTGACTGTCCGATCCGACGACGGCGTCCGCCTTGATGGACTGCGAGTCGATCACTCCGGCCGTCGGCTCGGCATCCCGGCCCAGCCGCTCGCGCACCCGCGTCCGTAGCCGGTCGTGGAACTCCCTGACCAGCGCGTGGTCGCGCCAGCGGCGGAAGAACGCATACACCCGGTCCCACGGCGGGAAGTCGGCCGGCATGGCGCGCCTTATGTGGAATCGAGCCGGGCTAGGCGCTGTTTCTCGGATCATGTGCGGAGCCAGATCAGGAGTGCTGCGAGTGTGACGGTGCCGAGGTAGATGTAGGAGCGTTTCTCGTAGCGGGTGGCGACGGCTCGGAAGCCCTTCAACCGGTTGATGGCGCGTTCGACGGTGTTGCGCTTCTTGTAGCGCTCGCTGTCGAAACCGGTGGGCCGGCCGCCTCGGGAACCGCGGTTGCGGCGGTGTTCTGGCTGGTCGAGACGTTCGGGGATGGTGTGCCGGATTCCACGTCGTCGCAGGTAACGACGGTTAATTCGGGACGTGTAGGCCTTGTCCGCCAGGACATGGTCGGGGCGGGTGCGGGGCCGCCCGACTCCGGTGCGAGGCACGGATACCTGCTCCAGCACGCGCTCGAGCTGAGGGCCGTCGCCGTAGTGTCCGGGTGTCAGGACGAGGGCGAGGGGTCGGCATCGTCCCTCCGCGGCGAGGTGGATTTTGGTCGTGAAGCCTCCGCGGGAGCGTCCCAGGCATTCGCCGATCTGACCACCTCCGCCAATCGGGCGGCCAGCTTCCGAAGCACCGGATCGGCCTGGTTCGTCCCCCGGACGGCCCCCTTTGAACAACCGCGGCCGGCCGAGCCTTCCTTGCGCCGGCGGCGTGCTGGTGGGCCCGCACCGCTGTTGAGTCCACCGAGACGTCCCAGTCGATCCGGCCCGCGGCGTCCTCGGCGGCCTGGACCTTCGACAGCAGCATCTCCCACGTTCCATCCGCGGACCAGCGGCGATGCCGCTTATAGACCGTCTCCCACGGCCCGAACCGTTCCGGAAGATCCCGCCACTGAACACCCGTCCGCACCCGGTAGAGGACCCCGTTGATCACCCGACGGTGATCGCTCCACCGGCCCCCACGAGTACCACCACGAGGTAAGCACGAAGCCAGCCGATCCCATTCCGCATTTGTCAGATCCCCACGGCCCATACCCCGAGCCTGACCCCAACCCCCCGCTCACGTCCCGAGATCCGAGAAACAGTGCCTAGTAGTGCGGCCGATTGCAGAGGAAGCAGCCGTCCCAGAGCGGGAGCGCGCTGAGGACGCGGTGGCGCACGCACGAGGCCATCGCGGCCTCGTCCGGGCCGGGGAAGCCGCGTGCGGCGCTGCTGTCGGCGGGCGGGGTGCAAGACTCCACCATGGTCGTGAAGCGGTGCAGGTAGTCATGCACGCGGGGCGGGTGGTAGCCCAGCTCGCTCCAGCGATGTCCGCTCGCCGCGAGTGCTGTGGCACGCAGCACGAAGTCCTTCGCGCGGGCGCGTTGCCGCTCCGTCGCACCCCAGTCGCACTCCGCCAGGTCGAACCCGACGGCACCGCGCCCCATGACGTTCTGGTCCTGCAGGGTCAGCAGCGCCGCGAAGCGGAAGTCCCAGTCCTCGGAGGCGAGATCGGACACGGCCAGCATCAGCACGTCGATGAACACCGCGGTGGCGCCATTGGACAGGTCCAGGTCGTGGCTACCGCCGAGAAGATGTTGCTCACCGACCTATGATGCGATCCCGGCCCTCCACCTGCTTGGAGAAGACGCATGACGGATGCGAGCACCGGCAAAGTGGTCGTGAACAGGGTGATGTCCCTCGACGGGTTCATCGCCGGTCCCGGCCACACGATGGACTGGATCTTCGAGCACATGACGTCGGCGACGTTCCCGGAGGTCATGGCGGCCACGGGCGCCATGCTCATCGGCCGGGGCACGTACGAGGTCGGCAAGCGCATGTCCGACGAGAACACCGACTACGACGGCGGGGCGCAGTTCGTCCTCACCCACCGCCCGCCCGACGAGCCGGACCCCAACGTCACCTTCCTCACCTGCGACATCGAGGAAGCCGTGGCCACGGCACGCCGCGCCGCCGGCGACAAGAACCTGGAGATCCTCGGCGCCGACGTGGCCGCCCAGTGCCTGCAGCGCGGCCTCGTCGACGAGATCCTGGTGTATGTGCTGCCGGTGCTGCTCGGCGACGGCGTCCGCTTCGCGCCGCCGGGCCTCGACCGGATCGACCTGGAACCGTTCAGCAACGTCCAGTCGGGCGGGGTCACCATGCTGCGCTTCCACGTGCGCAAGTAGGCACGGTCGCAACTACTAGCCTGCTGTCATGGCCCCCATCCCGTGGGGCAAGTTCCCCACTCTCGCTGAACATCAACTGGCCCGACGGTGGCTGCAGTTCATGGCGAACATCGGTCGGGCTTCCAACACGATCGACGCGTACGGGCGGGCGGTCGAGGACCACCTGCGGTTCTGTGCAGTTGAAGGCACAGATCCCGTACTGGCCGGTGCGGACACGGTTGCCGCCTGGATCGGGGACATGCTCGACCGTCCCCGCCAGCGATCAGCGAAGGCGCCGCTGCATCCGGAGACGGGACTGGCGAACGCGACCGTCCAGCAACGTGTGGTGGCCGTGCGGTCCTTCTACGAGTACCTGGTGGAAGACGGGCTGCGTGAACGGAATCCCGTACGTCGAGGGCAGTCGAGCCGCCGTGGCCGTCCTCCTCGGCAGGGGCTCGTGCGGCGCCTCGAGCAGGCACCTTCGATCCCCAACGAGGACGTCTGGCAGCGGATCCTCTTTGCGTGCGCCGAGCAGTCACTACGCAACCGGCTCATGGTCACGCTCGCCTATGACGGTGCCTTGCGCCGAGAGGAGTTGGTCCAACTCGATGTCGGGGACTTCGGGCACGCGCACCGCCTGATCCATCTGCGGGCAGAGACGACCAAGTTCCAGCGGGCCAGGGAAGTCGCCTTCGGCGTCACCTCGTCTCAGCTGTTCTTGGCCTACCTCAACGAACGACGCGGCATGTTCGGCCGTATCGACGGACCGCTCTTCCGATCCGCCTCCAACCGCAACTACGGCAAGCCGCTGGGGCCTTCCACCTGGTCAAAGACCGTCGAAGGCATCGCCCGCAGGGCCGGTGCCGCACGGCTGTCCACTCGCACCTTCCGGCATCTGAGGCTGACCGATCTGGCCCGCGCCGACTGAACCATCGACCAGATCGCCCAGTACGCCGGCCACCGAGACTTGGCGACCACCATGCGTTACATCCATCTGTCCGGCCGGGAGCTTGCTGCTCGGCTGCACCGCGCGTCCGCATCGATCCAGCAGGACAGGGAGAACCTGCTGGCAGCACTGGCGGCAGTCCGGTGAGCGCGACCGAACGGCCAGCACCTGCCTCGCTTGCGCAGTACTGCGCCAAAACCGCTGCTCAGAGCCCAGTTCTGACTGCAGAAGAAACGGGCGGCTCTCGGCCGCCTGGCCGGGCTGGATCATCAGGTGATCCACGAGCGAAACCGTGTCGCTCTGGCCCGGCTGATCGATCCGCTGGAGGCGGTCTCGGCTCGGTGGGGCAACGCGCTGACCGACTCGGCCCGCAACATGCTCCTGATGGAAGTCGGCCGACGCTCCCTGGCCTACTGGGCCTGGGACGAGCAGACCTGGACAGCATTTGTCGCCTCCGTCACGGGCGAGATCCGTCACCGGCGCCGGGCCCACCTGGTGGCCTGGGGCTACCTCTTCGGCGGACACCGACGACTCCACCACCGGATCCAGATGCCCAAACTGCGCCCGCTGGCCGACTTCGTCTTCGGCCACGGGGCCGTCGATCCCGCGCTGGAGCAGGTCTGCACGCTGCTGGAACGCTGGGAGACCTCGCCGAAATCGCAGCCGGAGTTGGTCCGTTCCTCCGTGCTCGATGCCCTTCTCAGCGCCGGCAGCCCGCACCTGAAGGACGTGACTCTGGAACTGCTGCAGGACCTGGTCGCCGACCATCCCGCATCCAGTGCACGACGCTGCGGGTTCTTCAAGATGTCCCGGGTCCTGGCGGCCAACGGCTTCATTCCCGAGCCGCTGGTCAACGGGCACCAGCAGCGCGGAACGCGTCCGGAGACCGTGGCCTCGGTCCCGCCGGAGTGGTTGGAGATGGTCCTGCGCTGGCGGAAGAACCGCTCCTACCTGCGCCAACGCGGGATCCGCTGCACGATCCCGGAGAAGAAGGACCAGATCCGCAACCGCAAGAAGCTCGGCTCCCACGGCGGTCGGCCACCGAGCTTCGACAAGACCGACTACCGCGAGCGCCACGCGGTCGAGTGCGGCATCAATCGCCTCAAACGCCACCGTGCTGTGGCCACCAGATATGACTGTGAGGATGTTGGGGTGCCGCTCCGGGCGGTGGCCTGACTCGCGATACGACTGGCCCTGGTGCCTTGAGTTTGATCTGTCGGCCACTGCTCGGGGCGGTACTCGCTGCCGCCGGGCAGGGGACGTGTCCCGATAGGGGCCTTCGCGACAGGCACCGTCACAGTCTTGACCGCCCCCGGCCCGGCGACGGCCACCGGTTCCCGAGGCGATCAGGAGATAGGCGACCTTGACTAGCATCACGCAGTCCACCGCCCCATGTCACGTCGCGGCGGACGCCGAGGACATCCTGCTCGGCGTGGACACGCACAAGGACGTCCACGCCGCAGCCGTCATCACCGTGCTCGGCGCCGCACTGGACGGTCGCAGCTTCCCCGCGACCGCCGATGGCTATCGGCAACTCCTCGACTGGGCAAGGTCATTCGGTGCCTTGCGGCGGGCCGGCGTTGAATGCACCGGCTCATACGGAGCCGCCCTGACCCGTCACCTGCGCGCCGAGGGCATCGTGGTAACCGAGGTCAACCAGCCCGACAAGGCCGCCCGACGCCGCCACGGCAAGACCGACGCCATCGACGCCGAGGCCGCAGCCCGCGCCGTGCTGACCGGACGCGCCACCGCCGCGGCGAAGACCGGCGACGGTCCAGTCGAGATGCTCCGACTGTTCAAGCTGGCGAAGGGGTCCGCGATCAAGTCCAGGACCCAGGCGATCAACCAGCTCAAGAGCGTCCTGGTCTCAGCTGACGCCGCCCTCCGCGAGTCGCTGGCGGGACTGAGCAATCCGCACCTGTTCAAGCAATGCGCAGACCTCGACCCCCAGCACGCGAGAGGGCCGGCCGGGGCCGCCCGCCACACCTTGAGGCTGCTGGCTCGCCGCATTCGGCACCTGACCGAGGAGATCGACGATCTCAACACGCGAATAGCCGAGGCAGTCGAAGTCAGCACGCCGGGCCTGCTGGAAGTCCGTGGCGTCGGCCCGGACAGCGCCGCTGCCCTGCTCATCTCGGCTGGCGACAACCCCGAGCGACTCGTCAGCGAGGCGTCCTTCGCAGCCTTATGCGGCACCAGCCCAGTCGAGGCTTCCTCCGGTAAGACACAGCGCCGCAGGCTGAACCGTGGCGGCGACCGCCAAGCGAACGCCGCCCTCTACCGGCTCGTCCTCAGCCGTCTACGCTGGGACGGCCGCACCCGCGACTACCTGCAACGACGTCTGACCGAGGGCAAGACACGCCGCGAGATCATCCGCTGCCTCAAACGCTACGTCGCACGAGAGATCTACCGACTTCTCGTCCCAGCGAACACTCCGGCTGACCAGACAGGACCTGCCAGCGTCGCTGCTTGACATCCATAGGGGCATCAAGCGGGCCTACATCTTCCACGGCACCGTCACCGTCGCCGCGATCCGGCTGTGGCTCCGAACCTAATGCACCGGCCAGAGCCGAGGAGCCGTCAACTTATGCGGACTCGCCGGCACGTGACGCAGGAAGATAGGGCTCGATCTCATGCCAGCCCGGCGGCCCCCCAAGCTGCCAGTCGAGAGGGTCTTGCGAGGGATGGAGTGAGCGTCGGGCCGCGTTCACGAAGGCGAGCTGGGCGGCGGCCAGGGCCGAGACGATCTCTTGCAGCTCCTCCCGCGTCTTCGGGGAGTGGTCGACCATGAGTCCCAACTGGCCGATGCCGGAGGTCAGCTCGGCTGCCGCAGCCGCGACTTCCCGTGTGGCGACCAGACTGAGCGACACCAGGGCAGCGTTCCACGGTGCCCAGTCGAGGGCGGCAGGACGGTCTTCGAGGTATGCATCGCGCAATTCCATCTCGACCTTGGTGAACTCTTGCAGGAAGGTCGAGTAGGTCTTGGTCTGGTTGTCACGGACCCACTGCTGGCTCTGACTGCGTCTCCCAAGGACACCGCCTGCCACAACGCCCATGATCGTTGCGGCAGCACCGACCGCGGTCGGTATCAGAGCTTCCCAAGCCACCGCCGATGCCTCGCTTCCTGTCACATTCTGAACTTCGAGCCTGTGTATCTGGACCGTGATCCAAATTGCACCGGACGAGCTTCGCATCTTCGTGCGGTCAGCAGTACATGCTTCGGCGGCTAGCTTCGACCGGGCCGACGCGGTCGGAGGTCACGGTCGGATGGCCGAGGACAAGGCGCGGTTCCGTGCCGCACAGCGTACGGAGCAGCGGCTGAGCAAGTCGCACTTCGATGGGATCGGTCAAGGTTCCGCGAGACGGGACAACATGATCCGCCGGACAGGACCTAGCGTAGTCGCGCGTCTGCCGGTCCGCCTCGTAGGGGCGGGGTGGCGAGGGAGCCCAGAGAAGGGAGGCTTCCCGGGCAGGGCGCTCGGCGCACTGCCCGCGAATTACCTGGGGTCGGCTCAGCCGGAGGAGAAGCCGACGGCGCGCAGCTCACCCGGCTGAGGTACGCGCTCGCGATTACTTGGGGTTGATGGCGAAGTGCACCTGGAGCATGACAGCAGACAGCGCTCCATCGGCAGAGTAGTTCGGCGGTGAAGCAGACAGACGCGGCGTTCCGGGCGGGCGTGTGACGTACCGGAATTGGAGGCCTCGGGGCCGCCGGGAACAGGGTCACACGCGGCCCTCGACCAGCCCCGGCAGCACTTTGACCGCGGTGCGCGCCCCCTGGGCCAATTGCCTCCGTGCAGGCGCTCACCTGCCCGTCCACGCTCTCGGTGTACCGGCTCTGACCTGGTGTTTTCCGGGTATCGGCCTAGGCTGGTGAGGTCTGCTGGACATCATCGGAGGGGGACTTCGTGAGTCAGGATGCCATCAGGTATGACGCCAGCCACCTCGAGGTGCTGGAGTGGTGGGAAGCCATTCGGAAGCGGCCAGGGATGTACGTCGGCTCAACCGGCGAACGCGGCCTGCACCAACTGGTGTTCGAGGTCGCCGGCCTGGCCGTGAACGAGGTCCTGGCCGGCCGCGCCAGCTCCGTCGACGTTACCCTCACGCCCGACGGCGGCGTGCGTGTCGCCGACGACGGGCCGGGCGTCCCCGTGGAGGCCGCCGGGGACACCGGCGGTCCCAGCCTCGAAGCCCTGCTGACCCGCCCGCACGCCGGAGCGGGGCTCGGCGGCCGCCACGCCGCGGCCATGAGCCTCTTCGGCATGGGCCCCTGCGTCACCAACGCCCTGTCGAGCCACCTGACGGCCGAGGTGGGGCGCGAAGGGGTGCGCTGGGTCCAGGAGTACAAGCGCGGCGTCGCGCTCACCCCGCCCACCGCCGTAGGGCCGGCGACCGGAAGCGGGACCACCATCACCTACTGGCCCGACACCGACATCTTCGGGACGGCGAAGTGCTCGTTCGCCGTGCTGGCGGAGCGCTTCAGGGAACTGGCCTTCCTGAACCAGGGCCTGAGCATCTCGCTGACCGACGAACGCCCCCCAGGCGGATCGCGGCCGTCCCGGTTCCGCTTCCCCGGCGGGACACGGGACTTCGTCGCCTTCCTCGACGCACGGGCCGGAGCCCCCGTCCACCCGGACGTCATCGCCTTCGAGCGGGAGGACCCGCAGATGGCGGGGACGGTGGAGGTGGCCCTGCGATGGCGCGGCTCCCGCGAGAAGCGAGTCCGGAGCTTCGCCAACAGCGTGCTTACCCCCGACGGCGGCACGCACACTATGGGCTTCCATGACGGGGTGGCAGCCGCAGTCACGTCGTACGCGCGGCAGCGGCGGCTGCTGACAGCCACCGACCCCGACCTCGGCACCGACCAGATCGGCGAGGGCCTGACAGCGGTCGTGTCGGTGAAGCTGGACGGTCCCGAGTTCCTCGGCGCCACGCACGGCACGCTGGGTGGTGCCGCGGTGCGCGCCTGCGTCGCCAGCACCGTCCGAGAGCACCTCGGCGCGTGGCTAGAGGGACACCCTGAGCAGGCCGCGGCCGTCGTCGGCCGGATCGTCCGGGGCACCCGCCAGAACTGAGCGGCAGCAGACGGTTCCCGCCGGTCCCCGCCAGCGGGACCGGCGGAAGCGAGGATCCGTGCCGTGCCTACCGGCGGAATCAGTCAGCGACGGACAGTCTGTGCCACCAGTGACCGCACCCGTCGGAGCAGAAGCGCTCGCGGCGCCGTCCGTCGGCCATCGCGAGCACGGCGATCAGCAGTCGGAATGCCTTGCGGCGTTCGTCGAGAGGGGTGAGGGAGGCGATCCTGCCCAGCTGCATTTCGATCCGGCCGCGTGTGATCAGTACTGCGGGCGTACGTCGGGCGCAGCCCGGCACGACGGATACTCTCCGGACCGTCTTCCGCGACGGCGCGAGCCTGGATGCAGTGCTGGGACAAGTCTCGCAGTGTCTCGCACTGTTCCTCCGGGCTGAGGGCGTCAAACCACTCGCTGCCCTGGGACATCGGGCGCAGACCCTGTGCGAGTTCGTTGAGCATGACGTTTCGCTCGGTCATGACTGCTCTCCGATGGGCAGGCGATGCTTCGCCGCGGATTTGGGGTCAGTGGAACCAGACGACAAGTCGGACGTTCTCCGCTCCGTGGAGTTCGCTGGGTGTTCGCATCACGCTCCAGACAGGTCCCAGTGGGTCTAGGCCCAATGCCGTTGCTTTACGGATCTGCTGGTTGGGGTCTGGTGATCAGGACGGCTCGTGTGCCGGTGCGGGTGGGCTGGGGCCAGCCATGGTGTTGAGGTCGTTTGAGCCGGTAGTTGGACATCTTGCGTTTCACGACGCGGGGCTGGCTGCGTAGCCTCTGTTGGGCAGGAGTCGTTCCAGGAGGTCCTGTTCGAGTATCACCAGGGCTCTGACCAGGAGGTCAGGGGAAAAGCTGCCGGGCGTGACGGTCACGCTGCGGCGGGCGGAGCGCAGGGTTTCGGTGAAGGAGACCCGGTCGGGGTCCAGGCCACGGGTGGCGGCCGTTCTCAGCATGAGCTCGCGCAGGGCGTGGTGGACCAGCAGGTGTGCCCAGATCTGCTGGCGGACGCCGTCGGGTGTTTTGCTGCTGAGGACAACGCGTGCGCCGCGCTGATGAGTCTTGATCTCGGCGAAAACGGACTCGATCTCCCAGCGTTCGCGGTAGAGCGCGGCCAGTTGCCGGGCCGGATACCGTCGGGCGTCCAGCAGGGTGGTGACCAGGCGGTATCCGCCGGCTGCATCCTCGCCGAGCTGGTCCTTGAGCCGGTAGGCCAGGACCCGGACCACGATGGGCTCGTTCCGGGCAGGGTCGCTGCTTGCGCGGATCTGTGACAGCCACGACCCGTCACAGAACTGCCTGGTGACGGGCAGGACGCGGTTGGCGGGCACCCGCCAGAGCAGGTCGGCGCCGGTGGCGGTGAATGCCTGCCACAACGGGACACCGAGGAACTCCCGGTCGGCCAGGACGAGTTGGCCCGGGCCGAGCGACCGCGGCAGACGGGCCACCAGGGTGACTTCCCCGGTGCGGCAGCCGGCCAGTTCCGCGTCCAGCACCGCATGGCTGCCCAGCTCCACCAGGGCAGCCATCCGCACCTGCGGAAACGCACTCCGGCCCGTCCCGCGGCCGCTGCCCGGACGATCGAAGGCAGCCTCGTTGGCCGCGGTGTCCGCGACGTCCCAGCAGGTCCCGTCCACCGCCAGCAGCCGCAGGCCCCGCCAGAACGCCCCGGGCGTCGCCTCGGTGGCCATCGGCTTGGCCGTCGTGGCGAACAGCACCCGCAAGGGCTCCGAGCCCAGCCGCTGCCGGGCCCGGAACAGCGAGGACTTCGCCGGCACATGCCAGGCACCGAGCAGTCCCTGGCTTCGCAGACCCTCCACCAGGTGCCGCATCACTTCCAGATACGGAGCCGGAGAGAACAACGCGAGCCCCAGCACGAAATACACCACCAGCCGGGCGGGAAGCAGTCGCTTGCGTTGTTCCGCGCAGCCGCAAGCGGCCACCACCCGATCCACCAACCCCGGCGGATACACCCAGGTCAACAACCCAAGACCCGATAACTCAGAGACACTCGCAGCCACCCGAACCACCCCCGGGACCCACTGCCAAGCAGCCTACGCCCGCAACCTAAAACAACGGCATTGCGCCTAGTACTCCAGCAGGATTTCGCTGTCTGACCTGCGGGTTTCGCTGGGCGGCTGGAGTGTAGCGGGCTGTGGAGTGGTCAGGGGCGGTCTCACGGAGGCCGCCCCTCGAACGTGCGACAACGCCGCAGGTAATGACAGCGGTTGGGAAAGCTCCCCACGTGATCTTCGAGAGTGCTGCCGAGCAGTGGGACCTTGAACTGGACGACCTCTTCGTGACCATCGGTCATCACTTCGGCCGTGTGGAGCTTCGCCGCCGCATGCGTGACTACGTACGCGGACTGCTCGCCCCGGTGGCCCGAAAGAACAGCTGGCAGCTGGCCGAACAGGCAGGCCATGCCACCCCCGACGGTCTGCAGCACCTGCTCGCCGGCGCAAAGTGGGAGCCCGACGACATCCGCGACGACCTGCAGCAATACGTCGCCGACAAGCTCGGTGAGGACGGCGGGGTCCTCATCATCGACGACACCGGCTTCATCAAGAAGGGCACCACCTCCGCCGGGGTTCAGCGCCAATACTCCGGAACCGCCGGCCGCACCGAGAACTGCCAGATCGGTGTCTTCGCCGCCTACGCCTCCGGCCGCGGGCGCGCCTTGGTGGACCGGGAGTTGTATCTGCCCAAGTCCTGGGCCGAGGACCGTGAACGCTGCCGCGCGGCCAAAGTCCCCGACGACCAGGCGTTTGCCACCAAGGGCGAACTGGCCCGGCGCATGGTGCTGCGGGCCCTCGCCTCACCGCTGCCCATCGCCTGGGTCACTGCGGATTCCGCCTACGGCCAGGAGAGTCGCTTCCGTCGGCTGCTGGAGCAGTCGGGCGTCGGCTATGTGCTGGCCGTGCCCAAGTCCCAGTTCACTGTGGGCTGTCCCCGCATCGAGGGCCTGTTCGCACAGGCCCCGGCCGAGGCGTGGGAGAAGATCTCATGCGGAGACGGCGCGAAGGGACCGCGGGTCTACCACTGGGCGGCGGTGCGGCTGCCGGCCGTCGCCGAGTTCGACTACCAGGGCGAGGTCCCCCATCGGATGCGGTGGGCGCTGGCCCGTCGCAGCATCCGCAAGCCCGACGAAGTCGCCTACTACCTCGCCTACGCCCCTTTGGAGACCACCGCCCGGGAACTGGTGCGGATCGCCGGGTCGCGCTGGGCGATCGAGGAGTGTTTCCAGGCCGCGAAGAACGAGTGCGGCTTGGACCAGTACGAAGTCCGCCGTTACGTGGGCTGGTACCGGCACATCACCCTCGCCATGCTCGCGCACGCCTTCCTGGCAGCCACGGCACACCAGGCCAGGGAAAAGGGGGCGGAACCGGTGAGGCAGCCGGGGCCATCGCGCTCACAGTGGCGGAGGTTCGGCGACTCCTGGCAGCTTGTCGTCCCCGGCCCCCGCACCTGCGCGGACGCCGAGGCCGACGCCACGCGATGAGCTGGTCGAACTGGCGCCGACGACGCCAGGCAGTCGCCCGTCGCTGTCATTACCTGCGGCGTTGTCGCACGTTCGAGGGGCGGCCTCCGTGAGACCGCCCCTGACCACTCCACAGCCCGCTACACTCCAGCCGCCCAGCGAAACCCGCAGGTCAGACAGCGAAATCCTGCTGGAGTACTAGTCTCCGGCGACCATGTCTCGGCTTCGTGTGCCGGAGTTGTCTGTTTCCTGCCAGTCGGTGGAGGCGAGTTCGGCCCAGGTGATCTGCGTTGTGCCCTGTACGTCGGTCGAGCTGCCGTAGGCGGCGTACTCGGTTCTCAGCCCCTCTGACGCGTCGCTTGGAACGCCGCGGCCTTCGGCCAGGGGACGGAAGCTGAAGGTATTGCGGATACCGAAGAGGCAGGCGAGGCCGTCGTACGCGTTGCCGTTGTTGAGCAGGGAGGTCGATGGCGGCGTGCCACACCACGTCCTCGTCGTCAGGGCCCCAGAGACGAGCACCGGGTCGAGACTCGGTCATCCCGCTGACTTCGGCAGACATGCGGGCATCGTGCCTGCACGACTCACGAGTCGTCACCTGCATTTCTCCTGACCCGCTCCACCATGCCAATTTCAACGGCAGCTCACCTCTAGCGTTCGCGCGCGAAGCGATGTCGGGTGCCTGGCGAGACGCCCAGCAGCCTCGCGATCGAGGTGAGCAGCCGGGTCGGGCCGGAGGTCGCGGGCATGCGCGGATGATCTCTTCCGTTGCGGCGGTGCGGCACCCGTCGGATCCTGCCGGGGCGCGGGCTGCGGCCAGGCCCTCGTTGGTGCCGATGACGATCAGCTCGCGGATGAACTCGGCCTGGGCGGCGATGATGTGGAAGACGACCCCCGGCCCGACAGCGGCCCCGGACAGGAGAATCAACCCATGACCGGCACCGACGACACACAGGCCCGGCAGATCGCCGACACCTGGCAGCACATCGACACTTGGCTACGTGACCACGCCCCCGCCACCCACGCCGCACTCAGGCAGGGCGCAACCGAGAACGAAATCGCGGCCGTCCAGGACGCCACCGACGCCCGCATCCCCCACGAACTGAAGACGCTGTGGCGCCTGACTGCGGGCGACAACGGCATCAACGGAGCCGGATTCCTGCTGGGAAACCAGGCCCTGATGACCCTGGACGCCGTCACCGCCTTCCACCGCCAGCAGATGAATGCCCAACGGCACGAAGAAACCCTCAACGCCAACCTCCGGACACCAGGCGACGACCAGACCACAGTATGGAAGACGTCCTGGATTCCGGTGTGCTCCTTCGGCGTCACCGACCGCACCTCCGGCCTCTACCTCGACACCGAGACTGGCTACCTGGGCCATTGGAGCCGGTACAACGAAGACCGGGGCGACGAAGACGAACGCGACACACTGACCACCTACCTGGAAGAAATCGCCGACAGCCTTGAAACGCCCTCCCTGGCCACACGCGACAAGCCGGGACTGATCAACGGAGCCCTCGTATGGGGCAGCATGATCAACCCCGATCAGGAAGACCAGTGGGTCGCCTTCGAAGGATGAAGCACGCGAAAGCGGGACCGGCCGCGGCCGCTCCCTCCATCAGCGCGTCGTCAGGATTGCCTCAGCCGACCTTGCGCCAGGCGCAGGTGGCGTTGGCGTTCGCGCAATGCTCGAACCCCGGGTTGGAGACGAAGAATCCGTCATCGTCCAGCATGCGCCACGAAGGAGCCGGGAAGCTCTTGAAGGCTTGCTGGTTCTGCGTGCTCGCAATAGCCGCACGGCCGCACCGCACCGTGCCCTTGGGCCCGTCCACAGCCTTACGTGTCTCGGCGAGGAGGCCGAAGTTGGCCGAGCCGTCGCCCATCTTGTCGGTGAAGAGCTGGGCACACTGGTCCCCGTTGGTGACCTGGTTGACGCCGCCGGGGAAGCCTCCGCTCTCATGGGTGGAGGCCAGGGCGTACTCGTCGCAGTCCACCGAGCCCACGGAAGCGTCAGAAGGATGCGCGGTCCAGTTGCCCCACACCTTGTTTCGGCTGTTGTCCGAGGTCCACGGCTTGCCGGTGCTGGGGTTGGTGACCGTGGTGTCCGGGCCGAGGTAGTGCAGCAGAGAGTCCCACCTCACCGAGCCGGCGTGGGCGGGCATCTTCTCCTGCATCAGCCAGTAGTACGCACCGGCAGCGGGATAGAGGTTGGTGTCGACGGTGTAGGTCGGCTTGAAGTACGGCAGCACGCAACCGGGCGCGCTGCTCTTGAGGATGTCGTCGCAGCGCCGGGCGAGTTCGCGGACGCGCACGTCACCGCTGGTGCCGAAGTTCGCTGCTGCGGGGTTTCCGGGGTCGTCCGCCCACCTGGTGTTCGACGTCACACAGGACTTGCACGTCGACCCCACGTTCCCTCCCTCGGGCAAGATCCGCATCGATTCCGCCCTCAATACCCGTGGCACTCCCGCCAAGTGCGAGGCCTACGCCGGCCGGGCATCTGACTACAGATTGGTCAGGCCTACCGCCTGATGCGGCTGCGATGTGGCGACTTGAGAAAGGGTGGCGCGCCCACACCGTCCGCCCAGCCAGCCTCGCTGTCAGCGCTCTGTGTCATGATGCGGACGCGTCCCAGGGGAGCGGGCCGCGGTCTACTGATTGCCAGGGGGTTGGGGATGGGCGCGGGTACGGAGCCGGACGGCTCGTCCAGGTCCGACGAGGAGTGGGAGCGGTTTCTGCGCGAGTCGGTGGCGGGTGCCGCCGACTCGCCCAAGGAGCCGTCGGCGCGGGCCCGCGACGTGGCGAAGCGGCTGCGCGCGGAGCCCGGCCGCGGCCTGGAGGGCTGGCGCAGCTACACGCCCGCGCGGCCCAAGCGGCGCACGGGCTGGTACGTAGTCGGACTGCTGGCCTCGCTGGCGCTGCTCGTGGTGGCGCTCGCGCCGGGGCGGATAGTCAACCTGTTCGCCGGCGACGACCCTGACTCCCCGCCGCTGGCGGCCGAGACAGCCCGCCCGACCCAGGCACCCCCGCCGGAGGCGGCCCAACGCCCCACCATGGAGGAGCCGTTCCGCGGTTCGCCGGCGGCGAGCTGGGCGAGCGGAGCGGCGGGGATCACCGTGCCGAAGGCCGGGGCGGTCGGCTGGATGAGCGCGGCCGAGGTCGAGCGGGCCCTCGCCCGCAGCCGGGACTTCCTCGTCGCGTCCGGCCTGGACCGCGGGGTGCTGCAGGGCGAGCGCCCCGAGAAGGCGATTGCACTGATCAACCCGCACCAGAAGGACGTCCAAGGCCTCCTGAAAACCGCTTTCCGAACCCCGAGCGAGAAGAACGACCCCCTCCTCCTCTTCAGCCGCTTCCAGCCCTCCCGCACCCGCCTGGTCGGCGACGTCGTGAAGACCCGGGGCCGGCTCACCTACCGGGAGGGCGAGCGCGGCGCACTCCAGGTGACCGCCGACGTCACCTTCGTCTACCCGGTCACCCGCGCGGACGCGGGCGGCGACGACGAGATCGTGCGCACGATCGTCCGGCGCGAGCTGGTCCTGAGCTGGGACGACCCTGACAAGGTGATCACCGAGCCGGGCACGTTCTCGATCGTCTCGTACAAATACGACATGACCAACGGCGGCTGCGGCACCCCCACGGGCTACTTCACCCCGCCCTTCGGCACGGACCGCCGGGCGGACGAGGCCGGCACGGAGGTCGACCCGTACGACCGCAGCGCGCCGGTCGGGCGGGGCGAGTCCTCTGGGGACGAGTGCAGGAGGGCGACGCGGTCCTAGCTGTACTGCCCAGGCAGGTTGCTTGAGTTCGTGCGACGACGCGGTCTGAATCGGTGAGATGACGAAGGCCTCCGGTTGTGGAGTGGAGCCGTCTAGGAACCGCTCCGCCAACCACGAGGCCTTCGTGTCTCACGCTAACGCTGCTCTGACTCCTCGTGCCCGTCTTCGCCTGGCGCGTCTGATTGTCGATGACTGATGGCCGGTCGCCCGTGCGGCCGAGCGCTATGACGTGTCCTGGCCGACCGCGAAGCGGTGGGCCGACCGTTACGCCGAGGTCAGTGCCCAAGCCATGGGCGACCGGTCCTCACGGCCGCACCGCAGTCCTGCCCGAACAACGCAGCCGCAGGTCCGCAAGATCGTGCACCTGCGCTGGAAGCAGCGTCTGGGCCCGGTCCAGATCGCCGGACGGCTGGGCATGTGTGCCACGACCGTCCACGCGGTCCTGACCCGGTGCCGGATCAACCGGCTCTCGCACATCGACCGCGCCACCGGCGAGCCGGTCCGCCGCTACGAACACGATCACCCCGGCGTGATGCTCCACATCGACGTCAAGAAGCTCGGAAACGTTCCCGACGGCGGCGGCTGGCGCTACGTCGGGCGCGTCCAGGGCCGCAGGAACCGCGCCGCGACACCCGACAGGCCCCGCAACAAATACCGCGGCCCGGGGCTGGGAACCGCGTTCGTCCACACCGTCGTCGACGACCATTCCCGGGTCGCCTACGCCGAGATCTGTGTCGACGAGAAAGCCGCCACCGCAGTCGAGGTCCTCCGGCGCGCGGTCGACTGGTTCGCCGCCCGCGGCGTGAGGGTCGAGCGCGTCCTCACCGACAACGGCTCGGCCCTCCGCTCCCGGCACTGGACACAGGCCTGCACCGAGCTGGGGATCACGCACAAGAAGACCCGCCCCTACCGGCCCCAGACCAATTTCAAGGTCGAACGCTTCCACCGCACCCTGGCCGATGGCTGGGCTCTTGGCCGCTTCCACTCCAGCGAGTCAGCACGCCGCAAAGTCCTCACCGTGTGTGGTCGCCGGGGGCGTATCGGCTCCAGGTTCCTCCAGCCTCGGTGACCAAGCGGGTGGCTGTCTTGTCGTGATAACCAAGCGCCTTCGCGATGACGGGAGCCGGGGCCTGTAGGAGGAGTTGGCGGATCGCGGAGGTCCTGCCGCGCTGTGGCGGGACGCCGATCTTCCGCAGATGGACTTGGAGGCTGACCGGGTTCATCGGCTGTCCGGGCTGGCGGCCGTCCGGCCGCAGCAACGGCAGACCGTCGATCAGGTGCAGCCGAGCAGACGTCTGGGGTGCGGTGGCCCGTGAACCGGGTGAGGGCCGCCGTCGTCGCGCCAGCGACCCGTTCCAGGTGAAGGCGATCGGCACGTTGCGGGGTTCCGTCCTTGACGACGTAGGCCAGGCGGGTCACGTCACGGGCCAGCAGCTCCTGGCTGATCGGGCGGTTCAGAACCTCGATGATCTCTTCGGCTGCATGGTTCGGTTTCTCCTTCTCAGCGCAGTTGCTCGGCCAGTCCGACGATGATGCCCTCCGGGCCGCGGATGTAGCAGAGCAGATAGCTGTCCTCGAACCGGGCGATCTCGCCGACGAGTTCGGCGCCGTGAGGGCGCAGGCGGGCAACGGTGTCCTTGATGTCGTCGACGGCGAACATGACGCGGTGCGTGCCCAGAATGTTGTGCGGCCGGTTGCGCGGCCCGGCGCTGATCACCGAGGGTGAGTGCGGCGCAGGCGGCCGCTCCCATGAAGACGATCAGCCGCAGCGTGCCGTCCCCGCTTTCAATGCTTCCTCGACGATTCGCAGCGTGCGCGCTTGAGCATTGCGCCTCCCCAATTGATTCACGGTGCCGGGTCACCCTTGGCGGGTGGAGTTCCCCGTGCCGCTCGCCCTCGCCGCACCCGTCCGGGCCCCGCCGCGCGGCGCCGGCGCGAGCTGGGGGCCGCGCTGACCCCCGGCGGGCCCGAGCATCCGTGGACGGGAATGCAGATCAGCGCTGGATGGGGCTCTGGGAACAAGCTCCGGTACGTCACCGTCCAGCCGAACCTCGTCACCGAGGTACGCGCTGACACAGCGGCAGCGCATCCTGGTGCAGCGCCCCGGCCTCGTCCTCCGCGCCAGCCTCCCGCAGGTCGAGCGCCAGGTTCGACGAACAGCCGATCGCGTCGTAATGGTCGGCGCCGAGGACACGTACGAACTCGTCGTGGACCTCCCGCTCCAACCGCACCGCCTCGGTCAGATCGCCGTCCGCGACCACGTCCGTAGCGTGGTTCATCGTGCTGGTCAGCGTTTCCGGGTGGTCGGGGCCGAGCACGGACATCGACGCGTCGTGGATGTCGGCGCTGAGCGCCCCGGCCTCTGCGTATCGGCCCAAGCGGCGCACCACGGCGGAGAGGTTGCGGGCGGCCCGCAGGGTCGCCGGATGGCGCTTGCCGGTCGTGTCCCGAAACGCCTGCACTGTCTCCTGGAGCACCTCGAGCGCCTCCGGCAGCAATCCCGTCTCTCGGAGATCGCGGGCGTAGTTGCTGGCCGAGTTGAGGGTGTCGGGGTGTGTGGGCCCGCTGACCGACGTCGGGCCAGCCAGACATCCCGGTCGATGCCCCGGGCCCCCAGCCGGTCACCGACGAGGAACAGCGACACGGCAAGATTGTTGGCGGCCAACAGCACGCGCGGATGGTCGCTCTCGTAGACCCGGCGGCACAGCGCGTGCGTCTCCCGGTCGATGTCCCGGGCCTGCGTGTAGGCGCCCTTGCTGCGCCGGCGCTCAAGATATTTATCCGGATAGGAGGCCGTCGGCAGCACGGCGGCGGCCAGAGAAGCTGGCGGGGTCAGCAACCGCTACCCCGTCAGGAGGCAATACGATGCATCGTGGCCCGACCGAGCTGTCACCGACACGGATCGCCGAGATCAGCGAGGTCATCGACCGCATCACGGGCTGGGCCAAAGACCGCCGAAGCATCGTCGGCCTGCTCCTTGTCAGGTCATGCGTGGATGGTGCCATGCGACCCGACTCCGACATCGACATCGCCCTGCTCACCACGGACGAGCCCCGTTACTCCGACAACGCCTTGGCCGAGGAACTCAGTCTGCGCAAGCTGATCCGAACCCGGGTTGGGGACCGATCATCGAGCGTCGCTACTCCACGGTCTCGGGCCTGGAAATCGAGTTCGGTATCGGCCTCTCCCACGTGGGCCTGATACCGGCCCTGTCGACCCAGGGACACGCCACGTTGGTGCTCTGCGGCGCCCGGGGGGCTGATGACGACGGTGGCATCTGGCGCCAGAGCATGGGCCCGCTCGAAGGCTCAGGTCAGTAGCAGGCCGATCCCGATCAGCAGTGCTGTGAACGCCAGCGTGGTAACCAGGAAGAAGGTGCGCTTGCTTGCGCCGCAGAGGCGTAGGGCGAGGGCCAGCGGGCCGACTGGGGTGATCTTGTTGTTCAAGGCAGTCTCCCTGACGATCTGGATGAATCCGGACGGACGCATTTCGGGGGTTCAGGAGGCTTCTTGTCGCAGGGCGTCCCGCAGCCGCAGCAGCTCGCGACGGCGGGACTGCGCCCGGACCAGGACGAGGCTTGCTGCGGCGACGAGGGCGACACCGGCCAAGGCAGTGGCCAAAACCTCGACTGTGGTAGCGCGTGCCGCGGCCAGTGCCGTCCCGGCCACGCCGGTCACCACGGTGACCACGAGCGAGAGCCAGGCTCCCAGCACCCGGTCCCGGGCGAACAGCGGTCGGCGCCTGCTCAGCACCCACCCGGCGAAGGCGACCCAGGCCAGCCCGATGACGATCAGTCCGGCGAAGGCGGCCTGGGTGCGCGCCGGAAGCGGATGCGGCTCGGTGACCCACAGCACCGCGATCAGTACCGCCGCACACCCTCCCGCCAGTCCCACGGCCACGTGGCGCATCCGGGAGCCCACTGAGACTTCCGCAGCCACCACACGCTCGAGTTCCTCGGGCACATCCCGCTGAGCTGCGGGGTTCTGCTCGCTCATGCCTCGTATCCCCTCTCGGCAAGGACGCTCCGCAACATGCGTCGCGCGCGGTGCAGCCTGCTCTTGACCGTGCCGGGCGGCACGCCGAGCACCTCCGCACAGGCAGACAGAGGCAGATCCTCAAGGTGAAACAGAATCAGCACTTCACGCTCCAGGGGCGGCAGCCCGTTGAGGCCAGCTTCTGTCTGCATCGTGGTCAGCACGCCGCTGAGAGAGTCATCGTCATCGACGACGGCGCCCGCCTCCTCGATGGACGTCTCTGAAGCCTGGTACGCCTGCCGCAGGTGGTCGACGACCGCGCGCCGAGCGATGGTGAACAGCCACGGGGCGAACCGCTCCGGCTGCCGCAGCCGCGGCAGCCCGCGCACCACGGCGACCCACGCCTCCTGGGCAAGATCGTCCGCGAGATGCGGCGAGCCGACCATGCCCCGCACGTAGCGCCACAACGGGGCATGCCAGACACGCACCAGCTCGCGGAACGCTTCCCGCTCCCCGAGTTGGCAGCGCACCACCAGCAGCCCGTCGCGAAACCGGTCCCCGCTCACCGCACCTCCCTGTCTCGCGCCACGTCTCACCGAGACAGTCGACATTCGAGGCTGAAAGGTTCACAGGAGCCTGTTCATCACGCCGAAGCCCCCCAGCGAGTATCACCAAATGAAGCCCTCAACGGCTTCCCAGTGGAGCTGTGTTGGGCCCGGTGGACCGGGTCCCGGTGGGACTGATGTTGATCAGCAGGTTGGGAAGTCAGAGCAAGATCCCAATCATCGTGCCCCAGACGATCGTGCGTGCAGGTCGAGCCGCAGACGACCGCGCCTGCGCGGCCTTGCCCAGCGATCTTTGTCGCACTTCCCAATCTGGCGGCCGGGTCGTCGTGGGCGCCGGGCGGCCAGGCCACTGCAGCCACGGATGGCAGCCAATTAGGTTCTGTCCGGTCGATCTTCCCGGGGTCCGAGGCGGGTCTGGGCCGCCAGGACGGCTTCGGCGTAGCGTCCCGCCCACGCGCCCATCGCACGGATCGGGCCCAGCAGCGCGATGCCCGCCTCGGTGAGGGAGTAGTCGACGCGCGGTGGGGCCTCGGCGTACGCCTGGCGTACGACCAGGCCGTTGTACTCAAGGCGGCGCAGGGCTTCGTTGAGTACCTTGGGGCTGATCCCGCCGATGCGGGTGATCAGCGCGCGCGGCCTCATGGGTCCGCCCTCGCCGAGGATGTACACGATCACGCTGTCCCAGCGGTTCGCCAGTACTTCGAATGCCACCCTCGCCTGGCAGTCCGCGGCGAACTCGTCGCCGCCCAAGTCCTCGCCCAGGTCCTCTTCCTCTACCGCTCCGTCGACCATGCGCTCATCCTGCCCGGCCGATGCACACCATGTGGTGTGCATCGGCGCGCCTAGCGTCCTTTCCGTCGCACCTCGCACATCCCGCACATCCCGCGACACTGACGACAGGAGCAAGCACATGCGCATCGGCATTCTGGGGACAGGGGCGATGGCCACGGCCCTCGGCGCGGCCTGGATACGGGCCGGCCATGACGTTCGGGTGGGCGGTCGGGACACCGAGGCGGCCTCCCGCACCGCCCGGCGGACCGGCGCCTCCGGGCACGGCAGCCTCGCCGAGGCTGCGGCCCACGGGGAGGTGGTACTGACTGCCGTACCGGCAGATGCCGCGCCGCAGTTGGCCAAGGAACTGGCTCACCTGCTGGCCGGGCGAACGTTGATCGACTGCACCGTTCCGATGGCGCCGGGCCCGGACGGCCCGGCCCTGACCACCGGCGGTGGCGCCACCTCCGTCGCCCGGCTCATCGCGGACGCCGCCCCCGGCGCCCATGTGGTGAAGGCATTCGGGGTGTGCCACGAGAGCATCTGGACCCTGGACCGGCCGACCTTCGAAGGGGCGCCACTGGCGGTGCCGTTCTGCACCGACGAACCAGGCGCCGCCACGCGGGTGGCTCGGCTCATCGCCTCCATGGGCTGCACGCCGCTGCCCTGCGGCGGGCTCGGCCGTGCCGCCCTGCTGGAGGCCACTGCCGTCTTCGCCGTCGGTGTCTGGTGGTCGGGCGCCGAGGCCCGCTTCGTGTTTCCGGCCCCGGCTCTGGCCCCGGGGGCCGTGGACGACTAGGAATTGTCCGGGCGATCTCTGAGGCAACGGCGGCCGCTCCTGGGGCCCTTGGCACGGTCAGCCGCCGCGTTCGGTCCTGCATGGCCCTGACACGGGCCGCGGGCGCAGAAGTGAGAGAGCAGCCTGGCCTGTGGTGCCTGGTCATGCAGAGCGTCGCTCAACAGCGTGAATAGCAGGCACGATTCGGAACGGGCACTTGTGCTGGAGCGCTCATTGCGGTGCCAGAGGCCATCGCAATCCGGTCTGCGCGTCGCGTGTCCAGGCGTACTGGCGGTGCGGTTCGACTGTCAGGCCGTAGTCGTACAGCTCCGGGTTGCCCGCATCCAACCATCCGTCCCACGCGTTTTCGAGCTCGTCGGCCAGGCGGCGCGGACCGCCCTGGTAGGTGAGGGTTTTGCCGTCGCCGAGGGCTGAGAGCGCGGCCCAGGAGGTGGTGCCGTCGTGGAGCCAGGCGTTGAGCCCGTCGTCGTCGGCGGCCACGGTGATGCGCACCTCGGGCAGGGCGACGCGCAGTGCGAACCGGAGGTGCCAGTCGTCGCGCAGGGGGGCCAGATCCCGCTCCCACGGGCGTTCGTCGGCGGCGGGGTGGCCGCCGCGGACCTGGCTGAAGTCTTCAAGTCCGCTGTGGGTCCCGCGGGCGGGCATGAATTGGGCGAGGCCCTGGACCCAGCCGGTCGCCGACCGGCCGTCCGTGGCGACGGTGAGTGCCACGTGCCCGAGCCAGCCCCAGGGGGTGATGATTCTTCCGCCCGGGCGGGTCTGGGCCACTCACGCCCATGGCACACGGTCGACGGCGTAGGTCGAGATGACCCGGTCGTACGGCGCGCCCTGGGACCATCCCGCGGTACCGTCGCCGGCTTCGACTTCTACCCGGGCTTCCGCCGTCTCCAGCCGCTTGCGGGCAGCAGCGGCCAGTTCGGGGTCGACTTCCACGCTGGTCACCCGGTGGGGGCCCGCACGATGAGCGAGCAGTGCAGCGTTCCAGCCGGTACCGGTACCCAGCTCCAGCACGCGCTGCCCCGGCTCCAGGAGCAGGGAATCCAGCATGTCCACCACCACCGCCTGACACGAGAGGCTGGAGGAAGCCCGGCCCTCGGTGACCTGGGTGACGGCCGCCGCGTCAGGATCCGCATACACCTCGGCCCCCCACGCTTCAGCGTCCAACTCACGGTCCACTGGCGTGTAGGTGTGGCCGTCCCAGCGCCACAGACGGTCCGGGGCGAACAGATCACGGGGCAGGGCATCAACAGCTTCACGGATCCATGGCGACCGGTTCGGCCAGGCGCCACGCTGATCCATCGCGGCAGTCAGGCGGCGACGCTGCTCACCGAAGGGGGACACGACTCCTACTTCTACTTTTTGTGCTTGCCGTCTGACGACCGCGGAGGCGGCACCTGTCCATCACTGATTCCCGGTGGCGGTTTGCCCTTGGAGGGATCGGCCGGCGGCTTCTCATGCTTGCCCACACTGCCCCCTCAATGTCGTACGCCCAAACATATGGTGACGGACATTCAGGTATCCCGGTAGACAGCATCAAGGCCGTACAGACGGTCCAGCTTCGCTGCTGCCCCCAGGATGTCCCTTCACGGCCGGCGAGCGCTCGGCTGTCACTGCGATCCACTGGGTTGCAGATTTCGGGGGTATCGTCCCGCCGCGCCGCCTTGGCGCCAGCCAACACCCAGAGCAGCGTGACCTGCGGCTCGCCCACTGCGCTGGCAGCCGTCGGCGCGGGCACGCAGGTAGCGGGCGAAGTCGGCGACCTTGCGCGTGGTGACGGTGACCTCGGTGTCCATTTCCGCGCTGGTCGTGGTCCCTGCCCCAGGAGAGTCCAGCCGGCGGCCTCGATGCAGGTGGCGAAGAAGAGGTGGCGGGCGGCTCCCTGCGTTACGCTGCGTTGCAAGGGAAGGACAGTTTGTGCGGGGGCGGGGTGGCTGATCCGATCGATGCCGAGGCGGCAGATGACTCCGGCTCAGTCACCTTGGAACGCTACGAGTACCAGGTCCACGTCGCTGTGCAGTCAGTGCTGCAGATGCTGGCCGGGGGGCCGGTGCGGCATGTGACGTGCGAGCACATTGAGGACATCGTGGTAGCCACGACCGCGCAACAGGGCGGGGCCACGGAGGTGCTCTGGGATTTCCAGCAGATCAAGACAAAGGACGCGCCGGCTCCGTGGACGCTGGCCGCGGTCATCAAGAAGGGTCCTCTTCGAAGCCTGTGGCGCACCCATCTGACGGTCCGGTCCTGCGGGATCTCGTACCAGCTCAGCGCTGGGATCGAAGGAGTCCTGGATCCGCAGGATGCCGTGTTGCTGGCGCTCTCCCGCGGGCAGGGCGGCGGTGACGAGCAGTGCCGGAAGAGGGTCGCTGAGCATCTTGGTGCCGATGAGGAGGAGGTGGCGTCCTTTCTCTCATTGGTGAGGGTGCGTCCTCTGCACCGGCGTGTCGATCTTGAGCAGTACAACTGCCGCTTCCTCGGCAGTCTCAATCCCGACCTCACAGTCAAGGAGGTCAACGCCCTCTATCTCGAACTGCTGCGCCGCACCCGCGATGCCATGCAGGGCCGGCTCGGATTCGAGCACATCGCCCTGGTAATTGAGCCAGAGCCCGGGGCGAGGATTCGCAACAAACGCATCGACGCGGCGCGTATCGACGATATCCGCCGGAGGTTATGCCGTGAGACGGTGACGGGGCGTTCAGCCGGGCTGGACACTTATCTGGAGGCCGCCCGCAGCTCCGCCGGGGACCATCCCTATGCCGGTGTGCTGCCAGGTGCGGTGCCCTCACTGGCGAAGGTGTATCTGCCTCAGCAGATCAGCCGGCGGAGCGTGCGCTCTGACAGCGCCGAACCATCGCAGGCCCGGGCACACGACATGCCTGCAGACCGGCTGCTACAAGCCGGATCGTGCATCGTCGTGAGCGGTCCGGGCGGCGGGAAGTCCAGTCTGCTGCGGTCCCTGCTGGTGCAGGAGGCGGCGCGGATACGGGACGGGCAGGTGAGGCCAGCAGTGCCGGTGCTCGTCTCGGCTGCGGCTCTTGACGGCGCTCCGCTGGCCAAGGCCCTCGCCACCGCGGTGAACAGGGAGTTGGGAGGGCTGGTCGACGCGCTCCCCGTCGCGTTCTTCAGCACTGCACCCGCGCCAGGGGCAAGCTGGCTGATCCTGATCGATGGACTGGATGAGGTCACCGACTCTGCCGTGCGGGTCAGAGTACTGAAGCGCGTTGCGGAGATCAGCGGAGGCAGGCACGCCGGTCTGTACCGGTTCATCATCGCCACCCGTCCCCTGCCCAGCGACGAGCTGAAGGAAGTGGACTTCCCCCTCTTCGATCTGCTGCCCTTCCACGACGACGATCTGCCGACCGTTGCCGCACGGTGGTTTCGCACCATGAGGGTGGACAAACCAGAGTCCGTCGCCCAGCGGTTTCTGGACGCAGTGAAGGAGACGGGGCTGCGCGATCTGGCGCGCATCCCCCTGATGACCGCCATGCTCTGCCAGATCTATGCAACACGTCCCGAGGCGCCGCTGCCCTCCAGCCGCGGCAGCCTCTACGGTGCATTCGTCGACCTGCTCCATAAGAACCGGCATACGCAAGGCGGCCTGCACGCTTCCAAGGCCCTCCACGCGCCCTTGAGGAACTGCGGCTCGCAGGCGGTGCACCACGCTGAGACCGTTCTCGCCCGTCTCGCCGACCTGATCGGCTATCTCGCAGCCGAGCGGTACAGCGGCGGCAACAACATGCCCCCCGTAGACATTCTGCTGTCCCATCCCGACGTGCACTGCCCGCCCGGCGTGCTCGACGACGAGTGGCGTTCCTTCCTGCACACCGCGTTGGCTCGCAGCGGTCTACTCGCCGACGAAGCCGGTGAACTGGTCTTCCTCCACCACACGTTGATGGAGTACCTTGCCGCCCGCCACTACGTGCGCGACCGGAAGACCGGCAGCCAAGCCCTCCAACGCCTCTTCCCTCCGCCCCGACGCTACTGGCCGTTCTTCTACCTCCTCGGCATCCCTCCCCGCCTCTGGTTCCGGCGCTACTGGGAGCCGCCGACAGGACAGGTCTCCTACGCGGGTTTCCTTCTCGACGTCCTGGCGGAAGAAGACCCGGACATACGGTCGGCTGAGCTCGATCGACTGGCAGCCCGAGGGGGCCTGGACGGCTGGACGTTCATCGTCGAGCTGTCGCTGCTGGGTACTACCCTGCCGCACGATGCCTACCGCAAGGCGATCACCGGCCTTCGCGATCTCGCAACCCAGGGCACACCCAGTCGGCTCCTGCGAACAGCCGTTCACGTACTGGGCGCGCTCGACCAATCGCGGTTCGCCGGTCTGCTCATTGACCTGCACATCAATCCGGACAGGATCATGTTCCTTCTGGTGGCATCACCTCGACTCCAGGCGGCCGAACAACTCATACCGCTCGGCGACCCTTCAGCGCCGGACCCCGTCCATGCGCTCGCGCTCGACACCACACTCCATCCCCTCGGACGAGCGGCCGCCATGCTCTGTATGGCAGAAGAGGGCGATCCACGCGCACCGGACCTCGCCTACGCCCTGGCCACCGACGCCGACCTGGGCAAGGGCATCTTCATCGAAACGGCGCGCTTGTTTGCAGCGCAGGCTCTGGGGATGCGCAACGATCCTCGCGCCAATGACCTCTTGCGCACCATCGCTGAGGACACAAGCGCCAGCAGGCGGGCACGCGCCACCGCAGCGCACACACTGTTCGAACTCGACGACCCCGGCGCTGCCGACCTGGCGCACCGCCTCACCCAGGACACCAGCCTGCACCCCATCTGCCGCGTCGCCGTCTCTTCGATACTGGCCGAGCTCGGAGACCTCCGAGCCCCGGATGTCCTTCGTGCCCTGGCCGACAACCCATCCCTCGGCGGACGCACCCGACTGACAGCTGCTCGATCCCTGGCCGAACTCGAAGACCCGCACCTCACGGACATCCTGCGCCGCCTCGCGCGCGACCGAAGGGCCGGATGGCGCTGGCGGCGAATCGCCCGGGCAGGGCTGGTCGAAATCAGCCAGGCCGACAGCGAACAACCGCCGCCTGCAGACAGCTGAACTGGATGGAAACTGCCGGGAGCCGGTGATGGCGCCGACGACAGCTTCGGCGGCGTTGCGCAGTCCGGGTAGCGAGCCGCGGCGATGTCGAGGGAGGCGCCAGCGAAGTCCGTCTTTCAGCGGCCTCCCAGCAGGGCTCAGCGTGCGGTGGCCGCCCGGTCGAGATTTGCTTGGTGAGTCGGCACGTCCGGCTCCACCGAAAGGACACCGTTCCATGGCTGACAGGGCCGCAATCGTTCTAGTACACGGTGGTTTCGTGGACGGATCCGGCTGGCGGCCGGTCTACGACCTGCTCGCCCGCGACGGCTACCGCGTCGCCGTGGTGCAGAACCCGACCCTGTCTCTGCAGGGCGACGCCGCCGCGGCGCGGCTGATCATCGACGCGCAGGACAGCCCGGTCGTGCTGGTCGGTCATTCCTACGGCGGCGCGGTCATCACCGAAGCGGGCACCAGCCCGAACGTGGCGGCCCTGGTGTACATCGCGGCGTTCGTACCGGACGCGGGCGAGTCGGTCAACACGCTCCTCGGCGGCTTCCCCACCGACGTGCCCGGACCACCGATCCTGCCGCCCAAGGACGGCCTCCTCTTCCTCGACCGGGACAAATTCCCCGCAGCGTTCGCCGGTGACCTGGCCGCCGACCTGGCCGCGTTCATGGCCAACTCACAGGTCCCCTGGGGCGTGGACGCCCTCGGCCAGCCGGTCACGGAGGCCGCCTGGCGGACCAAGCGAAGCTGGTACCTGATCACCACCGACGACAAGATGATCCCCCCGCCTGCCCAGCGCACCATGGCCGGACGAGCCGGCGCGACCACCGTCGAGGCCGCGGGCAGCCATTCCATCTACGTGTCACAACCGGCCGCAGTGGCCGACCTCATCAAACAGGCTGCCGCGTCCGCCGCGCCGCAATAGCCGCAGCTGCTCAAGCGAGGGACCGCCAGTGGCAAGAATGCACGTGATCGTCCTCCCGGGCGGTGGGTACGCCGAGCATGCGCCGCACGAGGCGGAACCGATCGTCGATTGGCTCAGCGGGCTCGGTGTGCAGGCGAGTGTCTTCCGCTATCCGCTCAACGCCAGACACCCAGTACCGCTCCATGCCCTCCGTGCCGAGATCCGGCGCCGCCGCGCGAGTGGGGCGGACCGCATCGGTCTGATGGGATTCTCCGCGGGCGGCCACCTGGCCGGCCTTGCGGCGCTCGCACCCGGTAACGAGGCGCAGGAAGCCGTACAGTTCGCGGTTCTCGGATATGCGATCACGTCGATGGAGACCGAGACCTACCGCCCCGCCAGACTGATCCTGCTGGGGGAGGATGCCGGCCCGGCGCTGCGGCACTCGACGTCTCTGGACGCGCTGGTGACGCCTGAGTCACCACCATTCTTCGTGTGGCACACAGCGGAGGACAGCTACGTCCCTCCCGAACACACCTACCGACTTGCTGCCGCGCTTGCAGCCCACAACATCCCCCACGCCGTTCACGTGTTCGCACACGGTCCGCACAGTCTCGGCCTGGCCGAAGGCGCGGGAGACGTGGCGACCTGGACAACCTTGGCCGCGTCATGGATTCGCGAACGCGCCTCACCCTGGCTGAGAAGCTAGCGATCACCCGATCGAGATTCCCGTTTGACGCCCACGCTGATGGCGCTCTTTGAATCTGGTTCTGACCGCGATTCCGTGAAACCGCAGGTCAGCGGTGGGAACGAGGGATCGTTTCACCTGGGTCTCCAGGTCTGTGGTGATCAAGGCGGTCGATGAAGTCCTGTTCCCTGGGGTCAGCGTGCAGGTAAGCGGCATCCAGTCCTCACGCGACGAGCTTGTGGTGGAGGTTGCCTCCACGGGTCGGCCTGGCAGGTGTCCGGACTGCTTGCGTCGGGCTAAACGGGTGCACAGTCTGTATCAACGTCGCCTCGCCGAGCGGCCCGTAGGTTCCCGGCAGGTGGTGGTCAGGCTCACGGTTCGCAGGTTCTTCTGCGACGGGAAATCCTGCCCGCGCAAGACTTTCGCCGAACAGGTCGGTGGACTCACCGAGCGATACTGCAGGTCGAGTGTCGGGCTGAAGTCCTGGTTGAAGGCGATCGCAGAGCAATCGGGCGGCCGCGCGGGCGAGCGTCTGTGCCGCCAGTTACGTCTTGCCGCCGGCCGGACCCGCCTGCTCGGTCTGCTGGAGGCCCCGCTGGTCCCGGAACGGGCCCCCCGGGTGCTGGGCGTCGACGAGTTCGCCTTCCGCAAGGGCCGGACCTACGGCACGATCCTGGTCGACGTCGAGACCGCCCGCGTGGTCGACGTGCTGCCCGACCGCACATCGGAGACCTTCTCTGCCTGGCTGCGCGAACATCCTGGAGCGGAGATCATCTGCCGTGACCGGGCCAGCACCTATTCCCGGGCGGTCAAGGAGGCCGCCCCGCAGGCTACCGAGGTGGCCGATCGCTGGCACCTGCTGCAGAACCTGTCCCGTGCAGTGGAGAAGACGTGCCATCAGCACCGTCCCTGCCTGCGGAAATACGCGGAAGAGGTCGCCGGAGACCCGCCCAGGATGCCGCTGCTTGACGCGCTGCCGCCCACGCTGATCATCGATCGGGTCCGACGACGATACGAGGAGGTCAACCGCCTGGTCGACACCGGATACCCGCTCAGTGAAGTTGCCCGGCGTCTCGGCCTGGACCGCAAGACCGCACGCCGCTACCGCGACACCGACCTCGAAACCTTGATCGCCTCAGCCCGGGACCGGCGCAATTCCCCCCTCGACCGCTTCAAGCCGTTTCTCCAGGCCCAGTACGCCGCGGGCAACACCAACGCGGCCGAGCTCTACCAGCAGATCGTGGACCGCGGATTCCGCGGGGGCTACTCGACTCTCACACGCTACGTGCTTTCACTGCGCAAGAACGTCGCCGTCCCCGCCCCCGCTCACATTCCCAACCCCCGCACGATCACGGGCCTGATCATGCGGGCGAGAGACCAACTCTCCACCCGCGAGACAGCACAGCTCGAACAGGTCAGGCTGGCCTGCCCTGACATCACCAATGCCTGCGATCTGGCCCGCGTGTTCACTGACCTCGTCCGCCACCGCCGGGGCAACATGCTCGGTGAGTGGATCCGGCACGCCGAGAAGAGCGACCTCCCGCCCCTGCGGTCCTTCGCAGGCTCCCTCCGTCAGGACTTCGACGCCGTCACGGCTGGCCTCACGCTCCGCTGGAGTTCGGGCGTCGTAGAAGGCCACGTCTGCCGGGTCAAGCTCCTCAAGAGAAGCATGTATGGACGCGCGTCCTTCACTCTCCTCCGAACACGCATCCTCACATCGCCATGATCACCGTCTTCACGGAATCGCGGTCAGAACCTTGAATCTCCTCAGGTGTCGCTCTTGAGCTGGCCAAACCTGCTCAGTTGATCTCCCCACCCATTGCGTGATCTTCCTCGGCGTGTCTGGATGCGTCGGTCTCGGCTCGGACAGCCTCGGTGCGCGACGGGTTCGGCCTGTTCGAGGGGCCTGGATGCTCAGCTGGGAGGAAGACGTGGATGCTCACGCGTTGCGTCGTCAGGGCTGGTCGATCTCTGCGATCGCCCGGCATCTGGGGCACGACCGCAAGACGGTCCGCGCCTATCTGAACGGCGAGCGGGTCTCGGGATATCGGCGTCAGTCGCCGGACGCGTTCATGCCTTTCTTGGAGTACTGCCGCCAGCGGCTGAGCGACGACCCTCATTTGTGGGCATCGACGCTCTTCGAGGAGGTCGTCGAACTCGGCTATGCGGGCGGCTACTCCACTTTCACTCGGGCTCTGCGGCGGTATCAGGCTCGTCCGCACTGCGAACCGTGCCGGGCCTCGAGTGGCAGAGACGTCGCGATCATCGCGCATCCGCCGGGCGAGGAGATTCAGTTCGACTGGGTGGAACTGCCCGACCCGCCCGAGGAATGGGGTGTCGGTGCTCACGCGCATCTCCTCGTCGGTGCCCTGTCTCATTCCGGACGATGGCGAGCCGTGCTCGCAGAAGCCGAGACCTTCCCGCATCTGGTCCAGGCCCTCGATTCGGTGCTGCGGCGCTTGGGCGGGACCGCTCACAGGTGGCGGTTCGACCGGATGTCCACTGTCTGTCATCCACCGACCGGACGGCTCCTGCCGACCTTCGCCGCTGTCGCGAAGTACTACGGGACCGGCGTTGACATCTGCCCTCCGCGTCGCGGCAACCGCAAGGGTGTGGTGGAGAAGGCCAACCACTCGGCGGCACAACGCTGGTGGCGAACGGTCCCGGACGGCATCAGCATCGAAGCCGGGCAGAACGGCATCGACAAACTGGCCGTGCAGATGGACAGCCGCAAACGCAAGATCGACGGAGCGTCCACAACCGTCGGTGAACTTGCCGAGACCGAGCCCTTGCTCGAGCTACCGACCCGGCCGTTCCCCGCCGAGCTGGAACAGACCCGGACCGTCAGCCCGCAAGGGCTGGTGTCCTTCGCCGGGAACTACTACTCCGTCCCACCCGGGCTGACCGGCGCCCAAGTCACCGTCCGGGTCCGGCTCGGCGAAGACGACCTGCATGTCGTGACTGCCGGACGCGCGATCATCGCCCAGCACCGGCGGGCGCCGGACGGGGCCGGGCAGACCATCCGCGATTCCGGACACGTCATCGCCCTCGAACGCGCGGTGCTGGCCTCGTTCTCCGACAAGGCGCCCTGCCGCACCAAAGTCCGCCGGCCCCCGTCGGCCGCGGTGTCGGCGTACGGCCTCAGCTCCCCAGCCGCGTACAGATGAACGTCCCCAGCTGTCAGGCCACTTCGTTCTCTCGCTCGATGGCCTTGAGTCGGTTCTTGAGTCGGTAGCTGGGGCCGTTGATGGCGATCACTTCGCAGTGGTGCAGGAGGCGGTCGAGGATGGCGGTGGCGAGGACTTCGTCGCCGAAGACCTGGCCCCATTCGCTGAAGGTCTTGTTCGAGGTGAGGATGATCGAGCCCTTCTCGTAGCGCTTGGAGATGACCTGGAAGACCAGGTTCGCTTCCGCTCGTTCGAGGGGCTGGTAGCCGACCTCATCGACCACCAGGACGCTCGGCCGAAGGTAGGAACCGAGCTTGCTGGTCAGCCGGCCCGTCGCTTCGGCGGCTTTGAGGTTGCGGACCATGTCGTCGAGACTGGTGAAGTAGATCGAGTAGCCGGCCCGGCAGGCCGCGACCGCGAGAGCGACGGCGATATGCGTCTTGCCGACCCCGGGCGGACCGAGCAGGGCCGCGTTCGCCTTGGCCTCGACGAAGGACAAGGTGGCCAAGTCCTTGACCTTGCGCGGGTCGAGTTCGGGCTGGAAGGAAAAGTCGTATTCGTCGAGCGTCTTGTGGTGCGGCAGCTTTGAGGTCCGCAGGCAGGTGCGGAAGCGGCGGTCGTCACGGACGGCGAGTTCTTCGGAGAGGACCAGGTCGAGGAAGTCGAGGTAGCCCATCTTCGCCTCGTCCGCGCGCCGGGTGAACTCGTTGATGGTTTCCGCCAGGTGGGGCAGGCCGAGCTTGCCGGCCGTGGTGCGGATGCGGTTGCCGGTCAGCTCGCTCAAGAGGATTCCTTCGTCGGTCGGCTGGTGGTGAAGGGGCGGGTGCCGGTCAGTTCGTCATAGACCGACAGCGGACGGCGGCCGACCTCGATCCGGGTGGCGGCGGCCCGGTTCAGCAGGGCCTGCAACGGGCCGGCTTCTTCACCTCGGGGCTGCGGGCGGGGCCGGGGCGGGATGTCGCCGGTGGTGGTTCGGCGTCCCTTGCCGGTGGGCAGGCCGTCCCAGTGCTGTTCCTCGACAACGCGGACACCGCGGCCGACCACCCGCGCATGCATGGCCAGCAGCGTGTCGCCGTCGGTGCCGGGGACGGTGGAGTGCAGCATGACCTGCGACTTCGTGGCCCGGATCTCCACCAGCTGGCGCGGGCGGACGCGCCGGGCGGGCACCGAGTAGAGGTTGCCGCCGAAGGCGACCAGGCAGTCCTTGCCGACCGGCCGCAGGTGCCGCTCGGCCACCAGATAGGGGGTCGGCGGCAGCGGTTTGAGGGCCGCGTGGTCGCGGGCCGCCCGCTCGCCGATGACCTCCCGGTGTGTCTTGTGGATCTGAGCCCGCCGGAGCGGCACCCACGCGGCGAACGCGGCGTCCATCTCCTCGACGGAGCAGAAAGCCCGGCCGGACAGCACGTGATCTCGGACGATCAGCACCTGGCGTTCGACGCGGCCTTTGCCGGTGGGCCGGTAGGCGGCCAGGACATCGATGTCGAAGTCGTAGTGGCCGGCGAAGCCGACCGCCTCCGGATGCAGCGGGACCGCCTCGCCGGGGGCGACATGCCGGCGGACGACGGTCTTGGTGCGGTCGTAAACGATCGTCATGGGCACCCCGCCGAAGTGGGAAAACGCCCGGCGGTGGCAGTCGAAGAACGACTGCAGGTCTTGGCTGGTGGTGAAGCAGCAGAACGGGTCACGGGAGTACGACAGCGTCATGTGGAAGGAGTAGACCTTGCCGATGCCCATGTGGGCGAGGGTCCTTCCCTCGTCGCCCCAGTCCACCTGGGCCTGGGCGCCCGGGATGACCTCGAAGCGGCGGTGCATGCCCGCCAGTTCCTTCGGCGTGATGCCGAGTTCCTCGGCGATCCTGGGACGGGCATCCTGGACGTAGAGCTTCGTCCGCTGGTAGTTGCCGGTGAACCCGTACTCGCTGGCAAGCCGTTCGTGGATGACCGCCGCTTTCATCAGGACCTCGGCCCGCAGCATCGAGTCGACCAGCGGCGCGAACTCGTCGATTGCCCTCGCCCGTGACCGCCCGTTCGCCGACCGCCTCGGAGGAGTCGCCGGACCAGGTGCAGAGAGGTACTTGCGGACCGTCTTCCTGTCCAGCCCCGTCTCCCTGGCGATCTCCGACAGACTTATCGCCCCGGACTCCAACAGGCCACGGAAACGCCGCAGTTCCAGCCAGCGATGCGGATCCAAGACCACCGTCAACCGCCCTCCGCCATCCCACATCGATCAAGCAGCAGAGTGGCGGGCAACAGGTCTCACCGCATCAACAACTGTCCCTTTTCATCCGTACGCGGGTGGGGACGTTCACGTGTACGCCGACACGCGGCCCTGGCCGAAGCCGAGAAGCTTCGCGGGCTGCCCGAATCGGACGTCGCGAACCGGGTCGTGATCGACCTGTCCCACTACGCCGCCGTCGCCGACCGGCTGCGGCAGGACCCCACCCACGAGGACCAGGAGCGTGAGAGTGAGTGACCCCATGCCGATGAGTGAGGCACGCCGCTACCAGCAACTGCGAGGCCACCTGTCCTATTTGAAACTCAACGACGCCGCCGAAGCTCTGCCCCGCGTGCTGGACCAGGCACGAGCCGAGCGAATGACTCTGACCACGGCCCTGGAGAAACTCCTGGAGATCGAAGTCGAGGCGACCGAAGCCCGCAAACTCTCCTCCCGGCTGCGGTTCGCCTGCCTGCCAGAACCCTGGACTCTCAACGACTTCGACTTCGCCGCACAGCCCGGCGTCGACGAGAAACTCATCCGCGACCTGGCCACCCTGCGGTTCCTCGACAACGCCTCCAACGTACTGCTCGTCGGTCCACCAGGCGTCGGCAAGACGATGCTGGCCGTCGCGCTCGCCCGCTCCGCCGTCGATGCCGGCCACCGCGTCTACTTCACCACCGCGGCCGAACTGGCGGCCAAGTGCCACAAGGCCGCCCTCGAAGGACGCTGGGCAAGCATCATGCGCTTCTTCGCCGGCCCCCGCCTGCTGGTGATCGATGAACTCGGCTACCTCCCACTGCCCGGCGACGGCGCCTCAGCCCTCTTCCAGGTGATCAACCAGCGGTATCTGAAGTCGAGCACGATCCTCACAACCAACGTCGGCATCGCCGACTGGGCCGGTGCCTTCGGCGACGCCACCGTCGCGGCCGCCATGCTCGACCGCCTCCTGCACCGGGCCGCTGTGGTCGGCATCGACGGCCCGTCCTACCGCCTCCGATCGCACCAGGCCCACTCCGACAACCTCCGCAAGGGAGTGACCGGACGTGCTGGCTGAACTCCGTGACTGCCCGATCTGCTGGACCCAGTTCCAGGTCAACCCACAGGCGGCCACCCGCCATACTTACTGTTCACCACGGTGCAAAGCTGAAGCAGCCCGCCGCCGACGACGCGAGCGCGACGACGCCAACGACACCTTTGAGACAGAACCGACCGGGCCGCCATCTCCCGAGCCGACCGCACTGACACCGACCGCAACCCGCAACTGCCCTCACTGCGACAAGCCGGTCACCATCGTCGCCCTGCTTGCCACCCCCGAGGCCGCCCGTCCCACCATCCCCGCGGCAAGCCCCGACGTCATTCCGATGCGCAGAGGCTGAACTCGGGCGCAGGAAACCCGTGGGACATGGTCAGTGGCCATTCACTACCCTCGCCCTGAGAAAGGACGTGGGCATGGCACTGGTGAAGAAGGGGTCGCGGCGCATCACCGTCGACGGCACCACCTACCGATGGAGGCTTCGCGGAAGGCCCACCTACGACCAGGGACTGGTCTGGTCGCCCCTGACCTATGCGGTCGAACACGCCGAGACTCCCGGCACCACTCTGGTGATCACGACCAACCAGCCACACCCAAGCAACTGGTTCGGCACACAGGCCAACCCTGTCCTGCCTTCCGACGTTGCTGACAGCATTCGAACCGCTCGCGCCAACGGATGGACTCCCGAGAGCTCCGGCTCTCCATTCCATCTCGACCAGTCAGAAGGCTTCGTCTCCTCCCACTGACTCGCCCCGCGCAGAAGGACTCACCGACCGCGTGATCGGTGAGTCCTTCTGCTTTCCGCTCCCCACATTCCCCAGTTGGTTCACTCCGTGAACCAACTGGGGCGAAGAGCAGCACTGGGGAAAATTCGAGATCGGCATCACCGCTCAAGATCGGAAAGGCAGCAGCTACTTACTCTCCACTTGGACTTCGGTCTCGGAACGTTCACCCTCCGGGCGCGGTGCTCAAGGCTGCGTCCAGTAGCGTCTTGGCGGCTCGCCGGGCGTCCGTGAACACCTGTGCGTCGTTGGTGGAGGCTGCCAGCGCATTGGCGCCCTCGAAGATCACGGCGAATTGCCTGCCGAGACTCTCCGGGTCGGCTGCTCCGGCCTCTGCGGCGGTGGCCACGAGGCGATCGCGGAAAGCCTGCTTGTGTCGCTGCGCCAGGTCGGCGACTTCCGGGAGTTCTCCGGCGCCCTCGACGACGGCGTTGTGGAAAGGGCATCCGCGGATGAGCGCCGGCGAGTCCCCCTCAAACGGGGCGAAGATCGCCAACATTCGCTGAGCCGGGGTCAAGTCGCCGCGATCCAGCTCTGCTTCGGCGGCGATCGGTTTCTCAGACTCGAACCGGCGAAGATACTCCTCCACCAGCGCGTTTTTGGTCGGGAAGTGCACATAGAAGGTCCGAGGCGAAACGTGGGCAGCCTCGATGAGCGCCGCCACACCGGTGGCGTGGATACCGCGTGTGTAGAAGAGCTCCCCCGCCGCCTGCAGGATGCGCTCACGCGCGCCGCGCCCGCCGCGGGCCGCCCCGGTGGTTGATGTCGTTGCGCCCATACCCATAAGTATAGCGAACGCTTTACATCTGCTGAGGAGGGGGGTAGCGTCGACGCCAGGTAAAGCGATCGCTATACCTAGATGGCGCTCAGTGGCCCACTGCCGGCTCCTGCCCGCCCGAGCATCGATCACGGCTCCCGTGGAGCCGGCTCTGAAGGGACACTCCTATGACACAGTCCTACGCGCAGGCGCCCATCAAGACGGTGCCTGCCGCCAACGGCATCGAGTACGCGTATCGCGAGGTCGGAGAGGGCGGGGTGCCGCTGGTTCTGCTCATGCATTTCCGGGGCAACCTCGACTACTGGGATCCGGCGCTGGTCGACGCCCTGGCCCAGGACCGGCGCGTCATCGCGTTCGACAACACCGGCGTCGGCGGATCCAGCGGCACCACGCCCAGCACGGTCGCGCAGATGGCACTGGACGCCATCGCCTTCATCGACGCCCTGGACCTGGCACAGGCCGACATCCTCGGCTACTCCCTGGGCTCCTTCGTAGCCCAGGAGATCGCCCTGATCCGGCCCGCACTGGTACGGCGTCTCGTGCTCGCCTCGGCAGCGCCCCAGGGCGCGCCCGGCATGCACGGGTGGGCGAAGTGGGTCATCGACTCGGTGGGCGAGCCGGAGGTCGTTCCCGCATTGGTGCTCGACGTCTTCTACACCCACTCGTCGGAGAGCCGGTTGGCCGGCGAGAAGGCCATGGGGCGGATGTTCTCCCGGGCCGAGCTGGATGCGCCCACCACGTGGCAGACGCGCCAGGCACAGTACGACGCGGTCTCCACCTGGGGCATCCCAAGTTTCTCGCTCCTGGAGAGAGTGACCGCGATCCAGGCACCGGTGTTCGTCGCCAACGGCGACAGCGACCCGATGATCCTCCCGCGCTACTCCCACCTGCTGGCCGGGCTCATCCCCGGCTCGGAGATCAAGATCTACCCGGACGCGGCGCACGGCTTCCTCTTCCAGCACCACGAGGAGTTCGCCAGCGACGTCACACAGTTCCTCGACCGCCACTGAACAACACTGACGACCACACCAAATACCTGACCACATGCACTGATTGACGGGAGAAGTCATGTCCACCAACACCAACACCAACGTCGACATCGGCTATGACGTGTTCGTTGCGGACCCGCTGGCGATGAGCGGTCCCGCGCTGCCCAACGGACAGCCCCGCGTCTTCCAGCCCATCGCGGTCACCCTGATCCATGGACGTCAGGACGCCGTGCTCGCCGACCCGCCGCTGACCCGCCAGCAGGCGGAGAAGGTCGGGGACTGGGTCGAGGCGAGCGGGAAGCGGCTGACGCACATCGTCGCCACCCACGGGCACGGCGACCACTGGTTCACCGCCGGGATGCTCGCCGAGCGCTTCGGCGCCCAAGTGGTCACTACTGCAGGCGCCATCGCGCAGATGCACAACAACGTGTATGCCCGGGAGGTGCTGTGGGACGTGATCTGGCCGGGCCAGATCCCCCCGTCCCCCGTCACGGCCGTCACGGTGCCCGGCAACCGCCTCACCCTCGAAGGACACGACGTCAACATCGTCGAAGTGGGGCACGCAGACAGCGACGACAGCGCGGTGCTGCACGTGCCGGACCTCGATCTGGTGGTGGCCGGCGACGTGATCTACAACGGGGTGCACATGTACCTCGCTGAGTCAGCCGACGGCAACCTCGGCCCCTGGCGCAAAGCCATCGACACCGTCGCCGCGCTGCAACCGCGCCGCATCGTGGCGAGTCACCAGAACAAGAACCTCGACGACAACGCGGAGCGGCTCATCGCCGAGACCCGCCGATACCTCGACGACGCCGAGGCCGCCCTGGCCACGCACGACACCCCGGCCGAGTTCTTCCAGGCGATGCTCAAGCGCAACCCGGAACATCTCGGCCCGACCGTTTTGTGGGTCAGCTCCCGCGCCCTCTACCTCGCGCGTGAGGGCGGCGACCCGGTACAGAACCTCGTAGCAGCCTGGCGGCAGTAAGCCAATCCGAAGCCGCCACCAAGGCCCTGCTCGCACTGCTTGGTTGGCGGCCGTGGAGCTCGAATTCAACACGAAGTCACTTCCGAAGCCGATCGCGAGGCGATGCGCTTTGTCTGATGAGCATCCGCCTCGCGCCAGCCTCCGAGAACGTCGGCTCCCTAGCCGGCCGAGTGGTTACTCTCCCCAAGGAGATGAGGCGGCCGCCAACTCCATCCTTGTCACACCGTCGGTCTGACGCTCGCGCAGCAGTTCGCCGCCAATGGAGTAGCGAGGCGCCGCGGCGTCTGACCGAGCAGCTCGTTCCACGATGGCGTCGACCAACGAACGCACCATGTCGAGACGGGTGTAGGCGGCGTGGATCTCCTCCTGCCATGCAGAGGCCAGCTCCGCATTGCGCCCAAAGTCCATCCCCACACCTTCGCGAGTGAGGTAACTCAGCAGCCCTCGGCGCTCAGCAATGCCAGGGGAGGTATGCAGAGCGATGGCCTCCCAGACGCGGTCGATGTCCGCTGCGGGAATGCCATGTTCCTGCAGCAGAGCTGCCGCCAGGTCGGCACCCTCCACCTCGAAGCGGGCTTCGCCCTTCGCGAGATTGCCGGTACCCAGATCGTGCAGGAGGGTTGCGGCGAACAGCAGGTCACGATCGTATGCGGCATCTTCCAGACACCCCTCGCGCTCAGCCAGGAGCTGCGCGAAATAGAAACTCCGCACGCTGTGGTTGAAGACGGAAGTGGTTTCGGAGTCACGCACCGAGGAGACGATGGCCTCGGCCAACGGGCCAGTCGGAAGCTCAAGCGAGAAGTCCATACGTGCAGGCCAGGCGTCCCGAGTCCTTCGCAACATCTGCGCCAAGCTCGGAGTCACCGACCGCTATGCGGCCGTGCAGCGCGGCCGTGAGCTGCGTCTTCTGCCTGTCGGCAGGGCCTGAGATGCCGGACCGGGATGCGGCTGCTACTCCCTGACCGCGTCGTTCGCCGTATGGCGGGTGACGGCGCGCCCCAGGGCATGCCGAGCAGGACCACGAGGGCCAGCCCGAGAGGCAGCGGAGCCGGGCGTACGACGGCAAGCGCCAGGCAGAGGACACCCACGGCGGCGCAGGTGCGGGCAATGGGGCGAGAGAACGCGCGGTCGCCGCTCCATGCCCGCTGGCTCGCCGCCAGGACTACCTTCACGTCGACTCCGTCTGGGTTTCGTGCTGCGGGGTTACCTGGTCTGTAGCTCGGAGAGCGGTGCGGCCAGCCGGTGTTGGCTGTGAAGGTCAGCTTCAGACCGCGGCAGCGGACGCCGTGCGGTCGTGGTGGATGGGGCCTCGAGCCGCCCGAGGGGCAGGGCGGTGCCTCCGCGGCGTAGGACCTGTGCTCCCGAAGCTGCCACGAAGTGACAACGTTTGACATTCGCCGGGTCTGCGACGGACGGAAAGGGTCGGCCACCGGCGATGCCAGCGTGCATGCCGTGATTCCTTCTCATCCGTCCGCAGGATCCCGCAGTGGTGGCGGGCCGGACACGGCGGCACCCTGGAGCGCGCAATGCCCTCACCGACCCTTCAACAAGCGCACCGGGCACCGGGCACGAGGAACACTTACGACGCAGATGACTCAGCGCAGCGCGACGGGCAATCGGGTGGCCACGGTGTTTGCGCGCGCAGAACAGCGTCGAGTGGACCGCCGCCCCGGACGATGTAGAGGGCTCGCCTGACCACCCAGGACCCCGGCCCCGGCCGCGCCCATCCCCGTGGGGCGCGCCGGGTTGGGTGCTTGAGAGGATCACGCCGCCCCGGTCATGCTCTGCTCCGCTCCTTCGTGTCTGGCTTCACTGGTGGCCGGCGTCAAGCTCGGCCCGCGCCTGGTCGAGGTCGACGACTTGGCCGTTGAGCCCGAACTGGTGCAGGTCGCCTCCGGGTGCCTCGATGCGTTCGGCGTCTGCCAGGCCGCCGGCCTTCACCGGGTCGAAGCCGGCCGCGCGGATCAGCCGCTCGGCCGTGACTGCGGCGCTGCTGTCGTCGGTGGCGTAGAAGAGCGCCGCACGGCGCGGCGAGCGGTTCGCGCTTGCCGTGAGCACATCGGCGGCCAGGGTGCCGAACGCCTTCACGTAGTGGGCGTTCGCAGGCAGCAGGGCGGCGATCACCGATCCGGCCGACTGCCCTTCGGGCAGCGACCGCCGGACCTGGCCCGTGTCGTCGAACGCGATCGGGTTCGACGGGTCGATCACGACCTTGCCCTCAAGCAGCGGTCGGACCTGCGGAATCAGCTCCCTCATGGCATCCAGCCAGATGGCGAACACGACGGTGTCCGCACCCGTGATCGCGTCCTGCACGGACGCGGCGCGTGCAAGCGGCCCGAGCTCGTCGGCGAGCTCCTCCGCGCGCGACGCGCCCTTCCCCGCCAGGACGACGCTCTCGCCCCCGGTTACCAAATGCCGGGCGACGGCACTCCCGATGTTGCCGACCCCTACGATTGCGGTGGTCATCCTCAGCCTTCCCTTCCGTTGACGTTGAACCAGTTCTAGCTCCGATGTCTCAGATGTCCTGGACGTCGCCGCGCAGCGGTGCGAATACCTGATACGCCCTCACCCAGTCGACCGGTCCGCGGTGCTTGATGACCATCCGTCCTCGTCGACGATCCGCGCTCGGTCGGCCCGTCAGACGGTGGCGGTGGCGTGCATCTCCCAGATGAGAATTTCGGCCGGCTCGACGGCGGCGACGCCCTGTCCACCGGTGGCGGTGAAGCGGGTTGCGTCGCCCTGGGCGAGGACGCCCACACCTTCGAGGTCCACCGATCCGCGCGCGACGAAGAGGTGCAGGAACGGCGCCTCGGGCAGCGCGACCTGCTGCTCGGGGCGCAACCGCGCCGCGTGCAGGGCGGCGTGCCGGTTGTGGATCCGGATCGCGGTCGCGTCCCGGTGTCGCTCCATGCCCGAGGCCACGGTGAAGAGCGACCCGCCGAGCAGTTCGTCGTCGATCTCCAGCTGTTCGTAGCCGGGCGTGACGCCCGCCTCGTCGGGCGGCACCCACATCTGGACGAAGTGCACGGGGGTGGTGGGGTGTTCGCCGGTGAGCTGGTGGTTGTCGTTCTTCTCCGAGTGCAGGATGCCGGTTCCGGCGCTCATCCGCTGGGCGAGGCCGGGGTAGATCACGCCGGAGTGGCCGCCTGAGTCCTGGTGGACGAGCGAGCCATGGAGCACCCAGGTGACGATCTCCATGTCCCGGTGAGGGTGCGTCTCGAAGCCCGTGCCGGGCTGCACCAGGTCTTCGTTGTTGACCAGCAGCAGGCCGTGGTGCGTGTTGGCCGGATCCGGCCGACCGGTGCCGAGTGAGAACGAGTGCTTGGAGTCGAGCCAGGACAGTCGGCTCGTCTGCCGCTCGCCGGCCCGTCGTACCTCGACCGTGGGTGTCAGCAGTCCGGGCATCGGGTGCCTCCCTCGATTCAGAATGTTCGACATTCAACTTTGAGCGTACGTCGGCACAACATGAGCATTCAAGTTATGACGCCCGTCAAGGAGCCCCAACACTGACCCATGTCATCCGCATGGCGCGGCTGATACGCTCCCAGGGTGACCCCCCAGGACGAGGCGCCCCAGGCGCCGGTAGACGAGCATGCGGACCTGTGGCTCGCCCCCGGCGAGCTGACCTCCTGGCTGTCGGTGGTCCGCCTGATGACCCGCCTGCCGTGGGCAATCGACACGCAGCTGCAGCGCGACGCCGACCTGAGCATGGTCGAGTACATGGCCCTGGCCATGCTGTCCGAGGCCCCCGAGTGGACCCTGCGCATGAGCGTGCTCGCCGAGAACACCAGCACGTCGCTGTCGCGGCTCTCGCACATGGTCAAGCGGCTGGAGAGCCGCGGCTACGTCCGCCGCGAGCCGGACCCGGCGGACGGGCGCTTCACCAACGCCATCCTCCTGCCCGTCGGCATGAGCAAGCTCGAATCGGCCGCTCCGGCGCACGTGGCCTACGTCCGCCACCTGGTCGTGGACAACCTCTCCGGCGAGCGCCTGCGCCGCCTCGGCCAGGATGCCGAGCGCATCCTGCAGCGTATCGACTCGCCCGCGTGCTGACTTGACACGTCAAGCGACCTTATAGCTCCTTCTTGGAACTTCGATGCCATCGCAGGGCTTGCGCTCGGCATTGACTTGAATATTAAAGTGAATCCACAAAGCATCGCCATTGCGAGAGGAGAGTTGAGATGTCGCTCGACAATGAGAAGCTCATCCGCGGCACGTACCAGGTCGCCGAGGAGCAGGATGTCGCCGGCTGGGTCGCGGCGTTCACCGAGGACGGAACCTTCACCGACATGTCGATCCCGTACACCTACCGCGGTGCCGACGAGCTCGGGAAGACGGTCGAGGTCTACGCCAAGGCCTTTCCCGACATGCATCGCGAGCTCGAGCGGTTCTACGTCACCGGCGACGTCGTGATCGCGCAGCTGAGGCTGCAGGGCACCCACCTCGGCCCGCTGGAGCTGCCCGCCGGGACCGTCCCGCCCACAGGCAAGCGCATGGACGCCCCCTGCTGCGACGTGTTCGAGCTGGTCGACGGCAAGATCAAGCGCTTCGACTGCTACCCCTCCGGCACGGTCATCGCCGCCCAGCTCGGCCTCGCCTGAACAACCGACCCAGGCTTCACTTGAGCATTCAAGTTAAGAGGGCTAGACTTCGACTTGAAGGATCAAGTTATCCAGGAGGTCATCATGACCACCGCAACGCCGACGCCGGGGCGATACGCCATCGACGTCCCCCACTCCGAGATCACCTTCACCACCAAGCACATGTTCGGGCTCGGTACCGTGCGCGGCAGCTTCCGGCTGCGCGGCGGCACGGTCTGCCTCACCGAGCCCCTCACCGGCAGCCGGGTGGACGCCGTCGCCGACGCGGCCAGCTTCGACACCGGCAACAAGAACCGGGACCGCCAGGTCCTGTCCAAGGCGCTGCTGGACACCGCCAGCCACCCCGACATCGCGTTCACCTCGACCGGCGCCGAGCTGGACGAGGCCGGCGCCTGGGCCCTGCCGGGGCTGCTGACCGCGCATGGCGTCCGCGCACCTGTCACGTTCACCGTGGCGAGGGCCGAGGTCGACGGCGCCGAGATCGCCGTAGAGGCCACCGCGACCGTCGACCGCTACGCCCACGGTGTCACCAAGCTCAAGGGCATGGCCGGACGGCACCTGCGGCTGACCGCGACCGTCCGCGCCCGCCGCACCGACGGCAGCCCCGCCTAACGGCGCGGCCGCGGAAGGAGTGAACGTCATGAGCACTCTCAAGATCGCCGTGATTCTCGGCAGCACCCGCCCCGGCCGCAACGGCAAGGCAGTCGCCGACTGGATCATCGACCGCGCCGGCGCCCGGACCGCCGCCGAGTACGAACTGGTCGACCTCGCCGACTGGCCGCTGCCCTTCATGGACGAGCCGATGCCGCCGTCCATGGGCCAGTACCAGGGCGAGCACACCAAAGCCTGGACCGCCAAGGTCGCCCAGTTCGACGGCTACGTCTTCGTCACCCCGGAGTACAACCACTCCATCCCCGGCGTGCTGAAGAACGCAATCGACTTCGCCTACGCCGAGTGGAACAACAAGGCCGCCGCCTTCGTCTCCTACGGCACCGTCGGCGGCATCCGCGCCGCCGAGCACCTGCGCACCATCGCCAGCGCGATCCAACTCGCCCATGTCAACCAGCAGCTGGCCTTCTCACTGTTCACCGACTTCGAGAACCTCTCGCTCTTCAAGCCCGCCGAGCACCACGACGCCGCGGTCACCAAGCTCTTCGCCGAGCTCGAGGCCTGGTCCACGGCGATGAAGTCGCTGCGCGACTGAGCGGCTGGAGACACCATGCCCGAGCAGCAGAACCCTCCCCTCGCGTCCGCAGGCACGTACGCACTCGGCTCCTGGCAGGTGCGCCGGATCGGATACGGCGCGATGCAACTGGCCGGCGACAACGTCTTCGGCCCGCCCCGCGACCGCGACGAGGCACTGCGCGTGCTGCGCGCCGCGGTCGCCGGCGGCGTCAACCACATCGACACCGCCCAGTACTACGGCCCCGGCGTCGTCAACGAACTGATCCGCGAGGCGCTGCACCCCTACCCGGATGACCTGGCCATCGTCAGCAAGGTCGCCGCCCGGCGCGACGAGAACGGCGCCGTCCTGCCCTACGACGAACCGCACCAGCTGCGCGAGGGCATCGAGGAGAACCTCGCCACGCTCGGCGTCGACCGCCTGGCCGCGGTGAACCTCCGCATCGTCGACGGAACGACCGCGCCGGGCAAGCGCTTCGACGCCCAGCTGGCGGAGCTCGCCCGGGCCCGCGACCAGGGCCTGATCGACGGCATCGGCCTCAGCAACATCTCGCGGGAACACCTGCTGCGAGCCACCGAGCAGACGCAGATCTCTTGCGTCCAGAACCTGTTCAACCTCGCGGACCAGCGCTCCCTCGACGTACTCCAGGAGTGCACGAGCAGAGGGATCGCGTTCGTCCCCTTCTGCCCCCTCGGATGGCCGCGCGGCATTCAGAACAGGATCCTCACCAGCCCCGTCCTCGCCGACCTCGGCAAGCGGCTGCCGGCCACCCCGGCGCAGCTCGCCCTCGCCTGGCTGCTCGACCTCGCACCCAACATCCTGCTCATCCCGGGCACCCGCACCCGCACGCACCTGGCCGAGAACCTCACCGTCGCGTCGGTGCGGCTCGACGAGACGTCGCGCAATGAGCTGGCCCGGGAGTTCCCGCCCCCGAACCGCCCTGCCTGACCGCCGCCCCCAGCCACGTCACGACCCGGAGAACCACCCATGAGCAACACCGTCGCCGACCTGATGCGCCGCAACCTCCTCGACGTCTTCAACGAACCCGACCCCGAACGCCGCGCAGCGGCCATCGCGGAGACCTACGCCGAGGACGTCGTCTGGCACGAGCCCGACCGCATCGTCCGCGGGCGCGATGCTCTCGCGCACCGCGCCGCGGAGCTGCGGGAGCAGACCCCGGACTGGGTCTTTTACCCGGATGGCCCCGTCTCGGTCAACGACGACCTCGGCCACCTCGACTTCCGGTACGGCCCTTCGGGCCAACCGCCCGTCGTGAGCGGAATGGACATCGCCCACTGCAAGAACGGCGTCATCGTCGAGCTCTACACCCTCGTCACTGAGGTCCCCCAACCATCCTGACCGCCCGGCCGGTTCTGCGCGTCCGCGCGGGAGGAGCCGGCGCGCTCTGCGGCGACCGTCCACCACGTGGGTGCGAACGCTGGGATCGCGATGGCGAGGCACATATGCGAAGGCTCCGTCCGTGACGAGAGATCAGACTGGAGGACTCCGAACAAATCAGCCACCATCCCGGCGGTGCTCTCGGGCGCCATCACGCTCAGCTGATGGGCATCGGGGGCCAGATACGGGGTGAGGTCGAAGAACGCGTAGCAGCCCTGTTCGGCCGTGGCGAGCACCACGAGCTGCCTGGCGAGCTCGGCGTCCGGTGGGAAGGACAGCCGGAGCCGTTCGTCGATCTCCTCGCGCTACTCGGCCAGGGCGCCGAGCGTGCAGGCGACCGGGGTGTCCCGCCACGCGTCCACGTGTCGTCAGACCGCCGACGCCCGACTCGAAGGTCAAGCTTCGATCACCGCCCGAACCGCCCGAACCTGTACAGGGACGGTTGGCCACGTCGCATCCGCGTGCGAGTTCGCCTACCTGGGCCTCCAAGATTCAGCGAACCCGCGCACTTCCGCCTTCGATCTCCTGGAACAGGCGGGTGCCGAGATGCTCAGCTGGCCCTTTGCGGAGCGGCGCGCGGCGCTTGAGTCGCTGTTCCAGGAGCATGAGCTGCAGTCCCCGTGGGCACTCACTTCCTCCACGACCGACCACAAGCAGGCCGAGCTGTGGCTGCAGGAATGGGCGGACGTCGGGGTGGAAGGAGTCGTGGCCAAGGGCGCTGCCCAGCCCTACCTTCTGGGCCGCCCCGGCTGGTCTGTTAATTGCACTGCACCTTCTCTGGCTCGTTGAGCAAGACGGCCCCAAGTCTCAAGGATAGGTATGCAAGATCTCCACCGCGAACCTGCTCGAGGAACGGGCAACCGTGCCGTGTCGGCTCCGTCGTCGAGCTGAAGACGAGGTACCCCGGATACGCCGTCCTCGATGCGAGTGACAGGTCAACCACCAGCGAGCATCACTACGCGCTCATGCCTGCGAGAGGATCTCCGCCCGCAGACGTTCGTACTCGGCACCAGCGGACGGCTCGTCATCGAAGTAGTCGTCCCAGAAGCCTGGGCGCTGCCATTCCTTCGGTGCCAACGTCAGCTGGCCGCTTCCCAACTCTGCGACCCAGCAGTCGGGCATCCGGCTGCTGACAACGGTGAACATTGCCGCATCCCACAAGCCAGGAGTGTCCCGCTCTGCCGTGACGTTGAGGCGCTCAGGGATCCGCAGCAGCACACTGCGCACAGTGGTGATGACTTCGAGGACGGGGTACTCCACGCCGATCCGGATCCCCGGGTGATCATTGACTACCTCACCACTCGTCGGGCTGATGATCTGAACACAACGGACGATCATGTGCGCAGCCTACGCTCGCTCACACATCACCCGCCGCGTCGCCTTGCAAAGTGCAGAGAAGGCGCAAGATCCGCGCCCGGAACAGTGCCGAGGCCATCATCGGAGCCGTTACGAATGACCGACTCAGACCCGCGCCTGGAAGGTAGGACAAGCTCAGTGTTCGGGCGACGACACGCGGCACCAGGCGGTCACGGCGCAGATACGGCGACGCACTTGGCCGCCCGGCCGCTGGCGGCCGGGCGTGCCGGGGCACGTTCAGCAGCTGGCGGACCGACGGGGTCTGATGATGTTCCGGACTCGGCTGCGGATCCCGCCTGGATGAAGTCCATCGCGTATGCGGGATCCGCAGCCGGGGACCTGGCGGGCTCGCTCGCCGGATGGTGCTGATCCGCTGCCGAGGCGTGTGCCGTCTTCGTGGCGTGGTCTCTCAGCGGGCGCTGCCGATGTTGCGGTCGGCGTCGGAGCCCTTGAGCATGAGGGTGGTCTCCTCGATCCGGTTGAAGCGGCCGTCGGGGGCGAGGTCGGCGAAGACGTAGACCTCCATGGTGACGGTGGTGCCGTCGGTCTTGGTGATGTGGCAGGTGTGCCGGTCGGCGTACTTGTCGTTGTCGTACAGCTCTTCGTGGACCTCGACCTTGCCGTCGGCGACGATGCCGCGCAGGTGGTTGATGTGGTCGAGGAACTCGGTGCGGTTGGCCCACTCGCCGTCCGTGCGCTGCCGGTAGTCGGGGGTGAAGTGGCGGTCGGCGGCTTCCTCCAGGGTGATGTCGTGGTTGAAGAGCAGGTCGTTGAGGGCGGCTTCGATACCGGTGCGGTTCATCTGGATTCCCTGGGAGTGTGAGGCGGTCCGGGAGGGCCGGTCGGGTGGGGCTGTGATCGGGGTTTGCCGGTGATGTCCGGCTTCTTCAGCGGGTGGTGGTGAGGGTGTCGTCGAGCCAGTCGTAGATCCGGGCCAGGGACAGGCGCATGGCGCCGGGGTGGCAGTGGGCGCCGGCGCCTTCCTCGGCGGTGAACACCATGAGGGTCTTGGGGCAGGTCAGGTGGTTGTAGAGCTGCTCGGGCTGGCCCTTGAAGAACTCGTCCTCGGCGGCGTCGCAGACGAGGGTGGGGCACTGGATCTGTTCGGCGATGCCGTCTTGGAGGGTGTAGTCGAGGTAGGAGGCGCTGAAGGCCCGGGGGGTGTCCACGCCCATGACGTACATGCCGTGGCTGATCGCCCAGCGGGCGGTGGCGTCCTGGGCCAGGATCTGCTCGAAGCGGGCGTCGAGTTCGGGGGCGGAGTCCGCGCGCAGGAGCCGTTCGGCCTCGTCGCGGTCACCGGGGATGTTGCGGACGGATATCTGGCCGAGGTCGTAGACGCCGTCGACAGCTATCAGTGCGGCCAGGCGGTGTTCGAAGGCCGCCGCCCGGGGGGCGAGCACGCCACCCATGCTGGAACCGAGCAGCGCGATACGGCTGTTGTCGACCTCGGGGAGGGCTTCGGCGAAGTCGACGACGGGGGTGATGACGTTCTCCCAGTCGGGGCGGAAGACCAGCCCCTCGCGGTGGCGCGGTCCGGGCTGTCCGGGGCCGTCGAAGGTCAGCACGGTGTAGCCGCGCTCCACGGCCGCCAGCGCGCCGCTGAAGTGGAGTTCCTCGGCGGTGCCGTCAAAGCCGCTGTGCATGATCAGGGTCGGCCGGGGTGTGCCGGTGGTGTCGGCCCGGTAGAGGTAGCCGGGCAGCGTGGTGTCCTCGTACGGGATGCGGACCGGTTCGATGCGCGGGGTGTAGAGCGCCGCCGCTGCCTGGAAGCAGGCCACGCTGCGGTCGTAGGCGTGGTCGTGGCGCGGGTCGCAGGGGTGACCGTGCAGGAAGAACTCGGCCGACCGGTAGTAGTTCGAGGCCCGCAGGAACCCGTCCCGGGCGCTGACCGTGTGACCGGCGTCCAGAGCCTTCTGAGCCTCGTCGGCCACCCGGTCGGCCGTCGCGAGCCACTCGGTGTGCCAGCAGTCGTAGTCACCCTCGACGATGCGCTCGCTCGTGGAGACGACCTCGCCGAAATCGGCACCGCCGTAGGCGATGTGGCTCATCGAGCGCAGGGTCTCGTACCAGAACTGGGGGTTGTTGGGGAACAGCAGCTGCTTCATCGCACTCTCCTTAAGCACAGATTTGTGCGTACGGCGGAACTGTAGACCCGGCGAGCGCCGCGAAGCAAATATTTGTGCTTACGATGTGGGGGTGACCTCGAAACAGCCGACTCCACGCATCCGTAAGAGCTCCGAGCAGGTCCGCTCGGCCGTCCATCAGGCGGTCATCGACCTGCTGTCCGACCCGGAAGGAGCCGACCTCAGCATCCCCGCGATCGCACAACGCGCCGGCGTCAACCACACCAGCATCTACCGGCGCTGGGGCAGCCGTGAGGCGCTCCTGGCCGACGTGGTCGTCACCCGGCTCGAACGCGACTGGCCGCTGGCGGACACCGGCACCCTGCGCGGCGACCTCATCGCATGGGCGGAAGCGGGGGTTGCGAGCATCCGTAAGCCCGAAGGCCGGCTCCTCGTGCGGGCCGTCGCCCTGTCGATGCCGGGCAGCGCCCAGGCGCAGGGGGAGCGCGCGCAACACTTCGAACGCCGGATCCACGCCATCGAACGCATCCGTGAGCGGGCCGCGGCCCGCGGCGAGAACCCCCCGCCCCTCGAACAGATCCTCGACCAGCTCATCGCACCGCTCTACCTACGAGCGATCTTCGGCATCGAACCACCGGCCACCGGCTACCCGGAACTCCTCGTGGACAGACTGCTCAGCAACGCGGGCGGGTCGGGAACGGCCTGAGCGAGCGCACCTGAACCCCTGACCCAGGCGCTCATGCCAGAGAGTGTCTCGTCGGAGAGCCTCCCTCCAAACATCGCCGCGATGATGACGATGGGGAGGCCCAGCACAATCGAACCGGCAATGCAGCCCAGCCAGACAGCCTCCAAGAGCGCGGTCACGAACAGCGCCACCGGCAGCATGAGGACAGTGACCAGGAGTTTGACGACCATCTCGATGTTCCCCCGAACAGCTCTTTTCCGGCCGTATACCAGGGAAGCAGCGTAGAGCCGGCGAGCGCGGCGGGTCTTGGTCGCGTCAAGCCTTACGCCTTCTGACGCCTGCGCGCCTAGGGCCAATGCCGTTGCTTTACGGATCTGCTGGTTGGGGTCTGGTGATCAGGACGGCTCGTGTGCCGGTGCGGGTGGGCTGGGGCCAGCCATGGTGTTGAGGTCGTTTGAGCCGGTAGTTGGACATCTTGCGTTTCACGACGCGGGGCTGGCTGCGTAGCCTCTGTTGGGCAGGAGTCGTTCCAGGAGGTCCTGTTCGAGTATCACCAGGGCTCTGACCAGGAGGTCAGGGGGAAAAGCTGCCGGGCGTGACGGTCACGCTGCGGCGGGCGGAGCGCAGGGTTTCGGTGAAGGAGACCCGGTCGGGGTCCAGGCCACGGGTGGCGGCCGTTCTCAGCATGAGCTCGCGCAGGGCGTGGTGGACCAGCAGGTGTGCCCAGATCTGCTGGCGGACGCCGTCGGGCGTTTTGCTGCTGAGGACAACGCGTGCGCCGCGCTGATGAGTCTTGATCTCGGCGAAAACGGACTCGATCTCCCAGCGTTCGCGGTAGAGCGCGGCCAGTTGCCGGGCCGGATACCGTCGGGCGTCCAGCAGGGTGGTGACCAGGCGGTATCCGCCGGCTGCATCCTCGCCGAGCTGGTCCTTGAGCCGGTAGGCCAGGACCCGGACCACGATGGGCTCGTTCCGGGCAGGGTCGCTGCTTGCGCGGATCTGTGACAGCCACGACCCGTCACAGAACTGCCTGGTGACGGGCAGGACGCGGTTGGCGGGCACCCGCCAGAGCAGGTCGGCGCCGGTGGCGGTGAATGCCTGCCACAACGGGACACCGAGGAACTCCCGGTCGGCCAGGACGAGTTGGCCCGGGCCGAGCGACCGCGGCAGACGGGCCACCAGGGTGACTTCCCCGGTGCGGCAGCCGGCCAGTTCCGCGTCCAGCACCGCATGGCTGCCCAGCTCCACCAGGGCAGCCATCCGCACCTGCGGAAACGCACTCCGGCCCGTCCCGCGGCCGCTGCCCGGACGATCGAAGGCAGCCTCGTTGGCCGCGGTGTCCGCGACGTCCCAGCAGGTCCCGTCCACCGCCAGCAGCCGCAGGCCCCGCCAGAACGCCCCGGGCGTCGCCTCGGTGGCCATCGGCTTGGCCGTCGTGGCGAACAGCACCCGCAAGGGCTCCGAGCCCAGCCGCTGCCGGGCCCGGAACAGCGAGGACTTCGCCGGCACATGCCAGGCACCGAGCAGTCCCTGGCTTCGCAGACCCTCCACCAGGTGCCGCATCACTTCCAGATACGGAGCCGGAGAGAACAACGCGAGCCCCAGCACGAAATACACCACCAGCCGGGCGGGAAGCAGTCGCTTGCGTTGTTCCGCGCAGCCGCAAGCGGCCACCACCCGATCCACCAACCCCGGCGGATACACCCAGGTCAACAACCCAAGACCCGATAACTCAGAGACACTCGCAGCCACCCGAACCACCCCCGGGACCCACTGCCAAGCAGCCTACGCCCGCAACCTAAAACAACGGCATTGGCCTTAGGGCCTGTTGTGAAAGTAGATCTTGGTTGTGGATGATCACGCGTCATGCGGGTGTGATGCGCGAGCAGTCGTGGGCCCGGAGCAGCGCAAAATGCCTGATCACAGGGGACGAACGAGTGTTATCGTCGCCCGCATGCCTGAACTGATCACACCCACAGGTCGGCTCCAGTCCTCATGGCTCGCGGCGCGTGACGAGTGGTCTCCAGGTGCCCATCAGGACGGGACCGGCTTGCGTCTCGCACCTGAAGCCGGCCTCGACAGCCCCGAGGTTTTCGCGGCGTGGGTTGAGCAACTGCAGCAGCAGTCGGACAGGTCAGTTGCCGTGGGAGATGAGCGCGTCCACGCCACCCACTGGTGGATCGTCGAGGGCGACAGCTATCTGGGAGCCATCGATCTGCGGCACTATCTGAACGCCTTTCTGCTCGATGTCGGCGGGCACATCGGCTATAGCATCCGGCCCTCCGCCCGGAGACGCGGCTTGGCCACGTGGGCCCTCGGGGCGGTTCTATTCGAGGCCCGTGCGTTGGGTCTGGGGCGGGTCCTCGTCACCTGCGACGACGACAATGTCGGATCGGCGCGCAGCATCGAGCGCAACGGTGGCGTCTTGGAGGATGTCCGCACCACCGACGCGGGCATCAAGCGCCGCTACTGGATCACTCTGTAGGCAGTGGTGCAGCCGTGCTGGTTACAGCCACTCGTTGATGGCCGGGACCAGCACGGTCGCTTCGTGGCGGACCGCGAGTTTGATGCCCCTATGGATGTCAAGCAGCGACGCTGGCAGGTCCTGTCTGGTCAGCCGGAGTGTTCGCTGGGACGAGAAGTCGGTAGATCTCTCGTGCGACGTAGCGTTTGAGGCAGCGGATGATCTCGCGGCGTGTCTTGCCCTCGGTCAGACGTCGTTGCAGGTAGTCGCGGGTGCGGCCGTCCCAGCGTAGACGGCTGAGGACGAGCCGGTAGAGGGCGGCGTTCGCTTGGCGGTCGCCGCCACGGTTCAGCCTGCGGCGCTGTGTCTTACCGGAGGAAGCCTCGACTGGGCTGGTGCCGCATAAGGCTGCGAAGGACGCCTCGCTGACGAGTCGCTCGGGGTTGTCGCCAGCCGAGATGAGCAGGGCAGCGGCGCTGTCCGGGCCGACGCCACGGACTTCCAGCAGGCCCGGCGTGCTGACTTCGACTGCCTCGGCTATTCGCGTGTTGAGATCGTCGATCTCCTCGGTCAGGTGCCGAATGCGGCGAGCCAGCAGCCTCAAGGTGTGGCGGGCGGCCCCGGCCGGCCCTCTCGCGTGCTGGGGGTCGAGGTCTGCGCATTGCTTGAACAGGTGCGGATTGCTCAGTCCCGCCAGCGACTCGCGGAGGGCGGCGTCAGCTGAGACCAGGACGCTCTTGAGCTGGTTGATCGCCTGGGTCCTGGACTTGATCGCGGACCCCTTCGCCAGCTTGAACAGTCGGAGCATCTCGACTGGACCGTCGCCGGTCTTCGCCGCGGCGGTGGCGCGTCCGGTCAGCACGGCGCGGGCTGCGGCCTCGGCGTCGATGGCGTCGGTCTTGCCGTGGCGGCGTCGGGCGGCCTTGTCGGGCTGGTTGACCTCGGTTACCACGATGCCCTCGGCGCGCAGGTGACGGGTCAGGGCGGCTCCGTATGAGCCGGTGCATTCAACGCCGGCCCGCCGCAAGGCACCGAATGACCTTGCCCAGTCGAGGAGTTGCCGATAGCCATCGGCGGTCGCGGGGAAGCTGCGACCGTCCAGTGCGGCGCCGAGCACGGTGATGACGGCTGCGGCGTGGACGTCCTTGTGCGTGTCCACGCCGAGCAGGATGTCCTCGGCGTCCGCCGCGACGTGACATGGGGCGGTGGACTGCGTGATGCTAGTCAAGGTCGCCTATCTCCTGATCGCCTCGGGAACCGGTGGCCGTCGCCGGGCCGGGGGCGGTCAAGACTGTGACGGTGCCTGTCGCGAAGGCCCCTATCGGGACACGTCCCCTGCCCGGCGGCAGCGAGTACCGCCCCGAGCAGTGGCCGACAGATCAAACTCAAGGCACCAGGGCCAGTCGTATCGCGAGTCAGGCCACCGCCCGGAGCGGCACCCCAACATCCTCACAGTCATATCTGGTGGCCACGGCCCGGAAGTTCTTGAGCCGGTTGATGGTCCGTTCGACTTCGTTGCGGCGCTTGTACTGCTCCTTGTCGAAGCCAACGGGCCGGCCGCCCTTGCTGCCGCGGCGTTTGCGGTTGCTCTGCTGGTTCTTCGGCTCGGGGATCGTGTGCTTGATCTGGCGTCGTCGCAGGTAGCCGCGGTTGCGGCCGGAGCTGTACGCCTTGTCGCCGCTCAGGTGGTCCGGGCGGGTGCGGGGGCGTCCGCCGCCTGGGCGCGGGACGCGGATACGTTCAAGGACCGGGATCAGCTGAGGGGAGTCGCCCCATTGGCCCGGCGTGACCAACAGGGCCAACGGTCTGCGTCCGCCTTCGGCAGCGAGGTGGATCTTGCAGGACAGGCCGCCCCGGGACCGTCCGAGCCCCTCGTCGGGGCGGTGCTGCCAGGGCGTTGATCTTTTTTGGGACACGCGGCGCCTTCTTGCGGGCCCCGGCGGCGTGCTGGTAAGCACGGCACGAGGTCGAGTCCACGCTCACCATGCTCCAGTCGATCCGGCTTTCGGTATCGGCATCGGATTGGACGGCCCGCAGGATCTGGTCCCGCGTGCCGTCCGCTGACCAGCGTCTGTGTCGCTCGTCGACGGTCTTCCACGACCCGAAACGGGCGGGCAGGTCCCGCCATGGGACACGGGTCCTCTCGCGAAAGACGATGCCGTTGATCACCTTGCGGTGACTGGTCCACCGGCCGCCGCGCTGCCCGGACTTGGGTAGATGCGGTGCAAGCCGGGCCCACTCGTCATTGGTCAGATCACCCCGCCCCACGCCGAGCACAACGAGCCGACGATCAGACAGTCACAAGATCCGCCGGACAGAACCTAAGGACGCACTGCCTCAGGTGCTTCCTCTGGGTTTGCGGGACCGTCTCGACCACATCGTGGTCTCCCTGAGCGTCACGGCCCGCCGCCTTGAGGCCATCCCCGGCCTCGACGCGGCCACCCGTCAGCCCTTCGCTGTCGTGGACGTTGGCGGCGGAGACACCGACGAGAAGGGGCAGTCCGTTCGCGTCCGACAGGATGTGCATCTTGGAACCCGGCTTGCCTCGGTCCACGGGGCTCGGACCTGTGTGTTCGCCCCCTTTTTAGCGCGTACGTGGGCGGAGTCGAGGACGACGCGGGAGACATCGATGAGGCCTGCGTCGTCGAGTTGGTGCAGGACCGCTTCGTGCAGCCGGCCCCAGACGTCGGCCCGCGACCAGATCAGGAACCGGCGGTGGGCCTTCGACTTCGATATGCCGAAGCACGGAGGCAGAGCTCGCCAGGCGCAGCCGCTGACCAGCACGTAGATGATTGCCGCGAACAGCGTCTCATCAGGCGTGGAGCCCGACCGCGACGGCGACGCCTCCTGCCCGCTGCACGAGGCCGCCGCCCTGATCACCGACAACGCCGGGCAGCGCCTGCTCTGGGCTGCCCGCGCTGGCCTTCTCACCGGGCAGGCATGCTGTACGTGCATGGTGCCCTGGTAGTACGTTCGCGACCGGGCGAGACCATTCGAGCCGGGCGAGAACCCGCCTGCCGTCACAACCGCAGCAGGCCATCCCTGATCCGCTCCAGCAGGGCGACGGAGGGCCTGTCGTCGTGCCCGTACAGGTGACTGTGCACGCGGACGTAGGAATCCATCGACAGATCGGCGACCAGCACCCGGGCCACCCCGACCGGCACCGGAAGCAGAGCGGCGATCTCGGCTATCGATCGTGGGTACTGGCACAGTTCCACGATCGCTTGGCGCTCGAAGTCCAAGGGCGCGGTCATCGCCGCGGGCGCCGCCGACACCAGTGTCTCCAGCCGCAGTTGATTGCTCACCGGGCGAGTCCGGCCGCGCGTCACGATGAACGGCCGGACCACTTCCCCGGTCTCGAATGCATCTTCGGCCGGGTTCATCGTGCCGCGGCCAGATCGGCCTGCCAGGACAGCAGCCGGCCGGGCAGGAGGACGGAGGCGGTCACCCCGGCCACCGGCGAGGGCGCCAGCCACACTTGGGCGCCGAGCCCGACGGCCAGCCGGCCGACGACATAGTGGCCGAGCAGCTGGGTTCGTCCCACCAGGAAGCTCTCCTGTCCGGACAAGCGACGGTTCGCCGTGGCGAGCTCCGGTTCGGAGAGCCCACCGCCGTGGTCCACGACGGCGATCAGATAGTCCGCCCCGTGCCCCTGGGCGTAGAGCTCCACATCGGTCTCGGGGGATGAAGCGGCCAGGGCGTTCTCTATCAGCTCCGCTAGGAGGTGCGACACTTCGGACACGGCGCCGCCGTCGAGCAGCGCACGGTCGGTGTGGCGCAGCAGCACCCGCCGGTAGTCGTCCACCTCGCCGAGGGCGGACCGCAGCACATCGCCCATCGGCACCGGATCCGCCCAGCGGCGCGGGCTGCGTTCCCCGGCCAGAACCAGCAGGCTCTCGGCGTTGCGTCGCATCCTGGTGGCCAGGTGGTCCAGCTCGAAGAGGTTGGCGAGAATCCCCGGGTCGTTCTCTGCGCGTTCCAGTGCACTGAGGAAGCCCAGTTGACGGCCCACCAGCTCCTGGTTACGGCGCCCGAGGCTGGCTAGAGACTCTGTACTGTTGCGCTGCACCACAGCCTGATCGACGGCGAGCTGCAGCGCGGTGTCCGCGACCCGGTCCAGCGCGCTGGCCACGTTGGCGATTTCGTCGCCGCGCGCGGCCAGCGCGGAGCCGGCGAAGCCCTCGGCGAGCTCGGCCGGGTCTGCCTGGCTCTGTGCCTCCCGCACCCGCGCCACGGCCTCCGGCAGGGTGAGGTCGGCGAGCCGGTGGGCCTCCTCGGTGAGCGCGTGCAGCGGCCGCAGGATGGATCGAGTCGCCGCCAAGGCCAGCCCCGCCGCCCCGGCGATCGCCAGCAGGGCCAGGACCGCCTCCAGGAGGAGCTGCCGCAGTGCGTCCGAGCGCAACTGCTCTGCGCGAGCGCTGCTGTCGTCGGCGACACGGATCTGCACCTGGTGCAAGCCGTCCACCAACGCGGTGGCGGGCTGCCACCAGTCGGCCGGAGTGACCGGCAGCTTTTTGGCATCGTGCGCAGTCAGTACCTGTTGCTCCATGCGGGCGACCGCGACTGCGGACTGGCTGCGCAGCGCGGCGTTCAGCGCGTGAGTCTGCGCCGCTGTCGCGGTACGTGGGACCTCGGCAAGGGCGTTGCCCTTGGTGCCCAGCAGCGTGATGAAGGTCCGGTAGTCGCGATCGTTGAAGGACCCGGCAGCGAGGATCCCGTTGAGTGTGCCGCGTTCCAGCGCGGCCGCTTCAGCCCCGTCGCCGAGCTTGCGCAATGTGGCGAGGTTGTCCATGAGTTGGCGGTCTACCAGCTCCGTACCGCCGTGAAAGGCCGCGTCGGTGAGCGCGGTGATGGCGTGGGTGTAAAAGGCGAGTGCCTCGGCACGACTGACGCTCCCGCTGTCGGCCTCGCCGCGTACGGTGGCCAGGCTGTCCAACTGGGCCAGAGCGTCACGTGCGGCGCCGACGCCGGGCGAGTTCCCGGCGAGCTGCCGGTCGAGCGCGGTACGCGCCTGGTCCGAGGCCTTGCGCTGGGTATCCACCCGGCTGCGGAGACTTTGGTCACCGCCGAGCAGCCCCGCAGTCAGCCCGCGCTCCCGCTGCAGTTGGTGGACCAACTCCTGGGCACCGAGGACCAGGACGACCTGGTCGCGGGTGCGCCCGGCTTCCCCGTAGCGGGAGGACTGCGTAATGGTTCCCACGGTGGCGACCACCACGAGGGCGCACGTAGGCAGCGCCAACAGCAGTGGCAGTCGGCCGCGGATGGTGCGTGGTAGTGCCCGCGCCATGAAGGCGGACAGGCGTGTTGGCTTGTTGGGCACGGTTTCGGGTGTTCCCCCCTGGCACATGGCCGGACACAGGTGGTCGCGGGAATCGACGCGATATGCGGCCCCACCGAGCCTAGGGAACGGGGATTTCCCCGGTGTTCCGGCCCACTCATACGGCCCGGAACTGCCGTGGGAGACATAGGAAATTGGCCAGTCGACGTCCGGTAGCGTACCCGTAACGTAGAGTGGTGCGCGCTTCAGCGGTCCACTGCGGGGGTGAGGTTGATCCCCGGGGGTGGACACCGGGTTTCACGCGACGAGTGACAGCGTACGTGACGTGATCAATTGCTGTTCGTACTCGGCTGGCGCGAGGTAGCCGGGGGCGGAGTGGCGGCGGCGCCGGGTTGTAGTACGACAGCCACCTGAACAGCTCCAGCCGTGTCTGCGCCTTCGAGGTCCAGCGCCTGCTGCCGAAGGGCCGCGTTTCTCCTTGACCAGCCTCGCTGCCAGCAGCGAATAGACCGCGGACAAGGGGGCGCTGTCCACGATGGCGGCCAGCTCGCGCGTGAGGGGCACGCAGCGGCCAGCGGCCCCTCGGCCGCCCCTGCTGCCTCGGGCGCGAGCCCCGGCCTACACGGGGCTGGTAGAGACCGCCTGAGCACGAGGAGAGACACGCGATGGTGACCGAGCAAAGGCTGGCGGGCAGCTGCTCGACGCGCCCGGACTGTGCCGAGCACCAGCGAGCCGTGCCCGCGCCGCCGGGAGAACGGCAGGCCGGGCAGGCCATCGGGTGCTCCTTCGGTCGGCGCTCGCGAACCCACTGCCGTACCCACTTCCGTGCCCGACCCTGGGCAGCCCTGCATCTTCCCTGGTCGAACCGCCGTTCGGGGCGTCTGCCGATCCGATACAACCCTCTTCTTCCCTCCTGTGTTGTCAGTGGGGGAGGAGATCATCGGGTTTCCGGGAGGGCCGGATGCCCTCCCAGCCCCGGCGGGCCAGCTGCGTCCGACCGGGCCGGGCGCGGAGGACGGGGAGGCGCTCTTGATGGTCGGGAAGAGGGAGACGAACCCGGGCGGGTCGTCGAACCCGTTGCGCGCGGACGTGCTGCGCATGCTGGGCGTGCTGAAGGTCGCGACGGCGGATCAGATCCAGCGCCCGGCGCTGCTACACCTGACCTACTGGCACACCGACAAGCCGACCGAGGCCGCACCCCGCAGCTGTCACTGCCGGGCCCGCCAGATCCTTGTCCGGTCGATCAGGCCGGATCAACGAGCGGCGTCTGACACGGTCAACTGGCAAGGCGGCCGGAAGGCCGGGTGTCCGCTCGCCGCCGCTCTCGGGCGTGCCGGAGACGAGCCGCGCACTGAGGCGGTCCGCGCCGCCGCGCTGCCGCCTTGGCAAGGCTCCGGGGCTGTGAAACGCTCGCTATATGGCATATCTGTCCCGCTGCGTCTGCACATCGATCTCGAACGGGTGAGCCCGGCTGCCTGTCGGGAGTCCCCCAGGATCCAGGCTCCCGTTCGGGAGTAAGGAACAGCCATGAGGACGACTGAGCACGCTCACGACCGCGACGACCACAGTGACCCCACCTTGTACCGCACTCCGGCGGACGCCGTCGCCGCGCCCGCGGAGGAACTCGCCTATGTCGTCGGTTTCGATCCGACCGCACAGCGCGCGGACGCGTTGTTCACCGTCGGCACCGACCCCGAATCGCCCGTATACGGCCGCGTGACCTCCCACGCCGAGCTGCCCGGCCTGGGCAACGAACTGCACCACTTCGGCTGGAATGCCTGCTCGAGCGCGCTGGCGCATGCCGGTCATCACAACGCTGCGCGGCGCTACCTCATCGTCCCGGGACTGCGCTCCTCCCGGCTGCACGTCTTCGACACCGGCCCCGATCCCGCCCGCCCGCGCCTGGTCAAGGTGGTCGAGCCCGAGGAATTGGCCGCCAAGGCCGGATATTCGCGTCCGCACACACTCCACTGTGGCCCCGACGGAGTGTTCCTGTCGTGCCTGGGCGGCGCGGACGGTGCGGACGGGCCTGGCGGCGTCGCGCTGCTGGACCACGAAAGCTTCGAAGTGCTGCGCTCCTGGGAGAGCGACCGCGGACCGCAGTGGTTCGCCTACGACCTCTGGTGGCATCTGCGTCAGAACATCGCCGTGACCAGCGAGTGGGGCACCCCCTCGATGTTCGAGGACGGCCTTGTCCCCGAACTGCTGCTGGGTCGCCAGTACGGCCACTCGCTGCACTTCTGGGAGCTGGACTCCGGCCGGCACCTGCAGCGTGTCGATCTGGGGGATGAGAACCAGATGGTGCTGGAGCTGCGTCCCGCGCACGACCCCGAGGCAACGTGGGGGTTCGCACACGCCGTGGTCAACGTGGAGGACCTGTCGGCGTCGGTGTGGCTGTGGAACCGGGAGGGCGAGGACTTCGCGGTCCACAAGGTGATCACCATTCCTGCCGAGCCCGCGCAAACGGAGGACTTGCCCCCGGCGCTGCAGCCGTTCGGCGCCGTGCCCCCATTGATCACCGACATCGACCTGTCGGTGGACGACCAGTGGCTGTACGTATCCGCATGGGGAACCGGCGATCTGCATCAGTACGACGTGAGCGACCCATTCCATCCGAGGCAGACCGCGTCCGTTCGTCTTGGCGGCATAGTCAGCCAGCAGCCGCATCCCACCGAGCCGGACATTCCGCTTTCCGGCGGAGCGCAGATGGTCGAGCTCAGTCGCGACGGGCGGCGCGTCTACCTGACGAACTCCTTGTACGGCGCCTGGGACGCGCAGTTCTATCCCGAGGGCATCGACCCGTGGATGGTCAAACTCGACGCCGACACCTCGCACGGCGGGCTCTCCGTGGACAGCCGCTTCTTCCCGCACGGCCCGGACTTCCTGGGCTTGCGCGTGCACCAGACGCGCCTGCAAGGCGGCGACGCCTCCTCGGATTCGTACTGCTACAGCCGCTGACCGCTGTGCGCCGCGAGCGTCGGCGCCGGCGCTCGCGGCGGTTACCGCCGCGGTGGCGAGGCCACTGCCTGTCATGCCAGCCCCTGGGCGTTCCGGGCGGCGGACGGCATGCAAAGTCCCCTGGATGCCACGCCGGTTTCGACGTCGGCTGGGCAAACGCTGCGACGGGGCCTCGCCGAAACGGCTCCTCATTCCGACTGGGTGACGCCCCGTATGGTGTGAAAGGCAGCTGGGAGGGACCGCACAGCGCACTGGCGTCGGCGCACCACGTACTGGGGCCTGCTGAAGTTCCTGTTGTTCCGACTCGGCTCGGGGCAGCTATGCACGGAGTGCGCCGAGGATCTGGCGGCACATATCGGCGCAGCGGCGGGTCGCATCCGAGCACATCCGGCAGTGTGCGTGCTCGGCGGCGTGCTTGCTGCACATCTCGTAGCTGCGTTCGCAGGCCAGCAGGCAGGCTTCGAACTGGGCGCTGATCAGGCTGTTGTCAGGGCCGCTGCCCCGGGTCAGCAGGCGGCGCGTCACGCCTACGACGTCGGCGCAGTCGAGGTCCCGGCTGATCGCGGGCGCCATTTGCACGGCGTACTGCTCGCCCAGCATGACCATCGAACAAGCCCCGACCACTTCCTCGCATTCCTGCAAGGTGTCCACGGCGTTGGCAAGGACTTCGCTGCTGAGCCCGGACTTGGCGGTCAGGGTGTCGAACAGCTCGCGGGCCTGAGGCATGATCCCTCCTCATCGAGGTGGTTGTCCTCCCCCTCCACGCTAGCCCGGCTCCGGGTGCCGTGCGCGCTCGGACGACGGGGGATGTTTGGGCAGGTCAGGCTTGGTGTGGGCGGTGCCGATTCGCGCATGGGCAGCGCGGTGGAATAGTGAAGTACGGAGCCGGTTCGCCCGGGTACTGCGCACGCAAGCCCGCCCCCTCGGAGGGAGGGGACATGCTCTCCGTGCTCTACGCAGCAGGCGCGCACACTGACGACGGGACCGGGTGGCAGCTGCCCTCCACCGAAACGCTGGTGGCTGTGGTCCTGGTGGCTGTGGCCACTGTGGTGGGCGCCTGGCTGGCGCGGCGCGGATCCGGCCGGTCGGCGCTTCTGCTGGCCGCCGCGTCAGGGATTTTGCTGATCACTGCGGTCCTCGATCTTCTGCCCGACGCGTGGGAGGAGGCCCATGAGGCCGGCGTGCCGCTGTGGGCGGTGCCGGTCACCGCGCTCGCCTCGTACGGGGTGATGGGTGCCGTGGTCCGTATCGGCTGCCCGTGCGAGCCGGGTCGTGCGGGCGGCATCGGCGCGGCATCAGGGCTCGCTCTGCACCGCTTCCTGGAGGGGGCGACCCTGGCGCTGACCGCCTCGGTCGCCGTGGTGGCGGCGCTCTTCGTGCACGCGGCCAGCGAGGGCCTGGTGCTGGCCGCTCTGCTGGGGGTGCAACCGAGGCGGCGCGTTGCTCCGTGGATCGGGCTGGCCTGTTTGAGCCCGGTCGCCGGAGCCTTCGTGACGAGCGCTTTGCCCATTCCGGACGGCATCATGCCGCTGCTGCTCGCCTTCGTTGGCGGCGTACTCGCGCAGGCGGCGTGGGTGGCGCTCAGACTCGCCCATGAGCAGCGGCCCGCGGACCGGCGAGTCCTCGGGGGCGCGGCTGCGATGGCGATGACTCTCGCGGCCGTCCTCACCGCACTCGTCGTCCTTGTCGGGGCAGTCAACCGCTGAACGCGACCGGTCGCACGAGGGCGATGAAGGTCGTGGGAACTGGAGGGCGCGGCCGTACAACCCTCTGCCATCCGAAGCCACCTGGCGCCACCTCGCCGTCCTCGCCCACTACCTCAACGCCAACAGCCGCGGACGCACCGTCGCCGGGTGCCCCCTGTCCGCCACCGATCTCGTGCTCGACCAACTCTGGCCCATCGCCGGCGAGCTCGGCCCTCGGCACTCGGTGACGAGAGCCGGGATCCTTCGCGGCCGGCGCCTGTCTCGCGCAGGAGGCCGGCGTCGTTGACGAAGTCCGTGAAGAACCCCAACTGCAAGGTGACGGAGGGAGTTTGTGCCGTGGGCCGGGAGCGTCGGCCGGGGCGCAGGTGTACACATGCGGGTGGCACCACCGCGCCCCCACACCTGTCTGCAGGGGTGATGGGTTGCCCGAACCCTTACACCTGCACAGACAAGTGATCTAGAGTCCCCACCCAACACCTTCGCGCACACCAGGGAGCCCTCACATGACCGCGCAGGAGAACACCACCCTCAAGGCCGCGTACGCCGGCAAGGTTGCCGCCGACCTCGCCGAGAACACCGCCGAGCAGGACCGCATCCGTGCGGAGATCGAAACCCTGCAGACCCAACTCGCCACTCTGGAGACCGATCACGCCCTGCTGGAGAGCGTGAGCGCCGCTCTGGGCGACACCACCGGCGCGGTTCCCGCACCCCGCCGCGCCACGAAGAAGACCGCTGCAGTTGCGAAGAAGCCAGCCGCGAAGAAGCCAGCCGCGAAGAAGCCCGCCGACGCAGTAGCGCCGGCGAAGAAGACTGGCGCCAAGAAGGAGACCAAGAAGGCGACGACGGTCGCCGCGAAGAAGACCGCGGCCACCACAGGCGGGGCGAAGGAAGCCAATACGGGTGCGGACAAGGGGCCTGCACTGACCGAACTGATCCACGCCCACCTCAGCAGCCAGAGCGAGCCGCGCACTGCACGCGAGATCGCGAAGGCCCTCGCCGACGCGAACCCCGGCCGGAACGTCAACGACAACCTCGTGCGCACCACCACCGAGCGTCTGGTGGCCCGCAGCCGCGTCGACCGGGTCAAGCAGGGTTCGACCGTCTACTACACGGCCAAGGCTGATGCGGCACCCGCCGTGTCCGGGCCTGCCGAGAAGGCCACCGTGGCAGCCTCCTGACCGCGGCTCGTTCAACTCGCGCACCATCGACAGGGCCCGGAAGTGACGTCACTGCTGGGCCCTTCGGGCTGTCAGCGGCGTTGACTGCCGTGCGGAGTGCCGCGTCGCCGGCCGCGCTTGGCTTGCCCCGGAGCACGGCGCGGAGCCTCGTCTCCGCCGGTGGGGGCGGGCAGGAGAACCCGACCGCCACCGCAGCAGGTGCGGCGGGTGCAGCGGGTGCTGGAACGCGCTGCCCGGCCTGCTCACTGCGCTCTGGTCGCCGCTCCGGTGCCGCTGTGGCCGACAGGGTGGTGGGTGTGGGCAGGCCGACGACACGGGTGTGGGTCATGACTTTCGCGCAGGCGGCGCACACTTCGGCGAGGTGCCACACGCGTGCGACGGCCGGGTCGTGCCGCAGAACGAGCACAGTGCTGCCGGAGCAGTGAACGCGCATGCCTTCGTGTGCGGTGCAACTATGTGCCCAGCACTGGCAGGAGGCCTTCTCCCGCACCCGGGCGGCTTTGGCGTGGGCAGCGGCGTGCAGAGCGGCGAAGCGGCGAAGTCCGGCCACGTCCCGCGACCGCGGTGGCATGGTGCAGCCGCTCGTGGAGCAGGAGACGGTGGCTGTCCGGTCGGCGTGCCCGGTCAGCCGCACCGTCCAGGTACGGCCCGGGGTACGCCCGGTGGGGAGTTCGGTTGGGGTAGTGCTCACACGCGGCCATCCGTTCAGGAGGTCAGGGGGTCGACGAGGGCTGGCGCATGACAGCAGGGCCCTCTTGGCCTTTGGCGACGGCACACTCGGCTTCTGGAGCGCGCTCGCGGAGGTCTTCCCCGCCACCCGTCACCAACGGTGCCGGGGCCTCGAACCGTGCCCGACCGAACCAGGCGTCGCCGGAGAAAGTCACCCCGCTGAACCGAGCACCTTCAGAGAAGGTGAACGAAGTGCTGCGGTGGTCGATGTCGGCGCCGGCAGACAGGGTGGCCAGGTAGGCAGAGCGGTCGGCCTCGTTCAGGTGAGCCAGGCACGCGGTGTGTCCGGGAACGTGGATGCCGGGACAGCCCACCGGATCGGTCGTGGGGTCAGCGCCGTGACCACAGTGCGGCCAGTTCGGCGGGTCGGGACTCGGGTGCGTCATGTCCCAAGGACGTTCCAGTGCAGCCGGGTGGTTGCCGCGTCCGGCCTCATCGCTCGCACTGCAATCTCCGGGGCGCCACTGAAAGAGATCTCGAGCTACTGAAACCCTTTGTGCGGTCCGACAGCGGTGCGGCGTGCGTTCCGCGAGGCTACAGGAAAGCTGTAATTTTCCTGTAGGCAGATGCACGGCCTGGCGGCGGTGACGCCAGTCGAACATGTTTGATTCTTCGCCCAGTGTCCTGTCTCATGCGACCTGCTCCGATCTCACCGAAGTTGATCCGATCCGGGCCTGCGTCTCACTGTCCTTTGACAACGAAGTTAGTCGGTTGCGGTGCCCTGGCCTGGGGCGACTAGTACTCCAGCAGGATTTCGCTGTCTGACCTGCGGGTTTCGCTGGGCGGCTGGAGTGTAGCGGGCTGTGGAGTGGTCAGGGGCGGTCTCACGGAGGCCGCCCCTCGAACGTGCGACAACGCCGCAGGTAATGACAGCGACGGGCGACTGCCTGGCGTCGTCGGCGCCAGTTCGACCAGCTCATCGCGTGGCGTCGGCCTCGGCGTCCGCGCAGGTGCGGGGGCCGGGGACGACAAGCTGCCAGGAGTCGCCGAACCTCCGCCACTGTGAGCGCGATGGCCCCGGCTGCCTCACCGGTTCCGCCCCTTTTCCCTGGCCTGGTGTGCCGTGGCTGCCAGGAAGGCGTGCGCGAGCATGGCGAGGGTGATGTGCCGGTACCAGCCCACGTAACGGCGGACTTCGTACTGGTCCAAGCCGCACTCGTTCTTCGCGGCCTGGAAACACTCCTCGATCGCCCAGCGCGACCCGGCGATCCGCACCAGTTCCCGGGCGGTGGTCTCCAAAGGGGCGTAGGCGAGGTAGTAGGCGACTTCGTCGGGCTTGCGGATGCTGCGACGGGCCAGCGCCCACCGCATCCGATGGGGGACCTCGCCCTGGTAGTCGAACTCGGCGACGGCCGGCAGCCGCACCGCCGCCCAGTGGTAGACCCGCGGTCCCTTCGCGCCGTCTCCGCATGAGATCTTCTCCCACGCCTCGGCCGGGGCCTGTGCGAACAGGCCCTCGATGCGGGGACAGCCCACAGTGAACTGGGACTTGGGCACGGCCAGCACATAGCCGACGCCCGACTGCTCCAGCAGCCGACGGAAGCGACTCTCCTGGCCGTAGGCGGAATCCGCAGTGACCCAGGCGATGGGCAGCGGTGAGGCGAGGGCCCGCAGCACCATGCGCCGGGCCAGTTCGCCCTTGGTGGCAAACGCCTGGTCGTCGGGGACTTTGGCCGCGCGGCAGCGTTCACGGTCCTCGGCCCAGGACTTGGGCAGATACAACTCCCGGTCCACCAAGGCGCGCCCGCGGCCGGAGGCGTAGGCGGCGAAGACACCGATCTGGCAGTTCTCGGTGCGGCCGGCGGTTCCGGAGTATTGGCGCTGAACCCCGGCGGAGGTGGTGCCCTTCTTGATGAAGCCGGTGTCGTCGATGATGAGGACCCCGCCGTCCTCACCGAGCTTGTCGGCGACGTATTGCTGCAGGTCGTCGCGGATGTCGTCGGGCTCCCACTTTGCGCCGGCGAGCAGGTGCTGCAGACCGTCGGGGGTGGCATGGCCTGCCTGTTCGGCCAGCTGCCAGCTGTTCTTTCGGGCCACCGGGGCGAGCAGTCCGCGTACGTAGTCACGCATGCGGCGGCGAAGCTCCACACGGCCGAAGTGATGACCGATGGTCACGAAGAGGTCGTCCAGTTCAAGGTCCCACTGCTCGGCAGCACTCTCGAAGATCACGTGGGGAGCTTTCCCAACCGCTGTCATTACCTGCGGCGTTGTCGCACGTTCGAGGGGCGGCCTCCGTGAGACCGCCCCTGACCACTCCACAGCCCGCTACACTCCAGCCGCCCAGCGAAACCCGCAGGTCAGACAGCGAAATCCTGCTGGAGTACTAGGCACTGTTTCTCGGATCTCGGGACGTGAGCGGGGGGTTGGGGTCAGGCTCGGGGTATGGGCCGTGGGGATCTGACAAATGCGGAATGGGATCGGCTGGCTTCGTGCTTACCTCGTGGTGGTACTCGTGGGGGCCGGTGGAGCGATCACCGTCGGGTGATCAACGGGGTCCTCTACCGGGTGCGGACGGGTGTTCAGTGGCGGGATCTTCCGGAACGGTTCGGGCCGTGGGAGACGGTCTATAAGCGGCATCGCCGCTGGTCCGCGGATGGAACGTGGGAGATGCTGCTGTCGAAGGTCCAGGCCGCCGAGGACGCCGCGGGCCGGATCGACTGGGACGTCTCGGTGGACTCAACAGCGGTGCGGGCCCACCAGCACGCCGCCGGCGCAAGGAAGGCTCGGCCGGCCGCGGTTGTTCAAAAGGGGGCCGTCCGGGGGACGAACCAGGCCGATCCGGTGCTTCGGAAGCTGGCCGCCCGATTGGCGGAGGTGGTCAGATCGGCGAATGCCTGGGACGCTCCCGCGGAGGCTTCACGACCAAAATCCACCTCGCCGCGGAGGGACGATGCCGACCCCTCGCCCTCGTCCTGACACCCGGACACTACGGCGACGGCCCTCAGCTCGAGCGCGTGCTGGAGCAGGTATCCGTGCCTCGCACCGGAGTCGGGCGGCCCCGCACCCGCCCCGACCATGTCCTGGCGGACAAGGCCTACACGTCCCGAATTAACCGTCGTTACCTGCGACGACGTGGAATCCGGCACACCATCCCCGAACGTCTCGACCAGCAAGAACACCGCCGCAACCGCGGTTCCCGAGGCGGCCGGCCCACCGGTTTCGACAGCGAGCGCTACAAGAAGCGCAACACCGTCGAACGCGCCATCAACCGGTTGAAGGGCTTCCGAGCCGTCGCCACCCGCTACGAGAAACGCGCCTACATCTACCTCGGCACCGTCACACTCGCAGCACTCCTGATCTGGCTCCGCACATGATCCGAGAAACAGCGCCTAGTACGGTGTCCTGCCTCGGCGTACCTGGCCAGACCTCACCGAGTCTGTCCACGATGGGGCGGGCTGGCTTGCACTGCGCAGCTGTCGCAGCGCCGGCAAGCGGGCTGGGCCATTTGTCCGCCCGCTCCTATCCCCGTTCTTCCTTGGGCGGCGGGCTTAGCGACTACAGGCGCCGCTCGCCGACAGCAAGTGCTTCCTCGTATACCTCCGGCAGCTGACGGTGCAGCAACCGCCACAGGTGTACAAACTCCTGGACGGCAGCGAGTGGCTTTGTTCACGAGAACCGGGTTCTGGCACAGATCTTGGGGAGCGGTCGCGGAGGGTCACCGCAGTGTTCGATTGCGATACACCGAGCGGGTGTGAGACCGCGTACGCCCGGCATCCGAACGGCAGGTAGTGACGTTCCGTCAGGTGCCTGTAGGTCTCCGTCGTTTGCGGCTGCGGCCGGTGACGGTGCTGGTCATGCAGGCCGAGGTATCGTTCTGGGACTCGCTGCTGTTCGACGGGATCGACGACCTGGTTGTCGAAGCGGTAACGGCCGATTTCGGCACGGTCGACGTGGTGGCAAGAGGCTGGGCGGCCGGGGCCGTCTGTCCGGACTGCGGTGGCTTCTCGAACCGGGTACACGACTCCGCGGTCAAGGCAGCCGTCGACCGCGGCGGCGCCACCGCCGTACACCGGCTTACCGGAACCTGGCCCGTCTTGCGGTGACCTTCGTCTGCCCATGCGACGACGGCCCTGACGCCGGGCGGGAGTCAGGGCCGTCAACCACACGAGTCCGGCGGGGGGTTGCCGGAACAAGTTCACATGTCATCTCACCAACGCCGACGGCCACGGCAAAAGTCACGCTGCCAGACGGGGGTTGCGCTGCCTGTCGCGGCACGCATCGGTGTCCGGATCGACTTCCGGTGTCTTTCACCCAGCACGGCTTGGAGATCATCATGGCGGTGTGCCGGGGCTTCGAGCGGCAAGCACACAGATAAATTTGCGCAAATACACACAGGGCGTCCAAGAGGAGGGGTCGCTAATGGCCTCCCACGGCTCACCCACGCAGCCTGCTGCCGACGGCGATGGACCGAAGGCGCGGCGTCATCTGATTCCCCGCTGGCGCGTATTCACGTGGGTCATCCTCGCCTTCAACGTGATCATGCTGATTTGGGCCATCGCTGGAGCTTCCACAAGCGAGAGCTGCAAAGGCCTGGTCGGCGACGAGCTGACCATCTGCCAAGCCGGTCGGGTCGGGACCGGCATCGGCGTCGGCCTGATCATTCTGCTGTGGGGTCTCGGCGACATCATCTTGGGTGTCGTGTGGCTCATCACCAGGCCGCACAGCCGCTACTGCCCGGTGTGTGGCAACAAGGTGCGCAGAGGTGTCATGCAGTGCCGCGACTGCGGTTTCGACTTTGGCTAGGCCGTGACGCCTCCCAAGCCGGGCCCGGAGCCACCGGGCGCGTAGGCCCAGGCGGCGGAAGGCATTCCTATGAAAGCCACCTCCATCACGGCAGTCCCGTGGCCAGCACGAGCACACCTCGGCGCCGCCTACGCTGCCTGGACAGCAGGGCGCAACTGTCGGCAACCCGCTCACGATCAACACAGGCGAGACCACCCTGTCGGTCACCGTGGAAAGCGTGAAGTGCGGCCGTCTAGAGCCAATGTCCTGGCCAAGTACTACGACTCGATTGGCCAGGCACCGAAGACACCGCCTCCACAGCCGGGGGACCAGTGGTGCGGATTCCAGATCCACGCCCGCAACACCGGACACGTCAAACGATGTGTGGTACGTGTCCAGCAATGCCCTCCTCAACGCGGGACAGGACGCATACAAAGCGGACACCACCAGTGACGGCTTCACCATCGAACAGGCGTACCGAGGAAGTCATCGAGGCGTCGGTCCCGAGAATGGACTCAACCCCAATGAGAGCGGACCCGACTGGGCGGCGTATCAGCGTCCCGTTGGCACTGCTCCCACCGCAGTCACTGTCTCCAGCGGCGACGGGGATCTGTCGTGCTTGGTCACTGACGAGCTCGTGCAGCGAGGGATGTGACGCACGCGTGGGTGCGTGGCGAAGTGGGTCAGGGGTCCGAGGGTGGGGCCGTGCTAAGCGGGTCCGTCTGCGTCCTCAATCCTTCCCACCCTTCCGTCCGCCCTTCTTCTTCGGAGGCTCTTCCTTCTCTTCTTCGTCCTCGTCGTCATCAAACGCGGATGACGACAGACCGGGAGAGGGCGTGGCCGACGGGGCGCCCGAGAGAGGAACCTCACGGGGAGGCGTAGAGGTGGAGGGCACCGTGCTGCCCGGGGAAGGAGAGGAAGGATCGCCGTCGCCGGAAGTCACAGAAGCGCCAATGACGGCTGCCACGGCGAACGCGACCGCTCCGGCGACACCGATCACGGCCTTGGACGGCGTCTTGCTGCCGGTGGGCCGGGAACGCGACGGTCGAAGCCGGTGCGCCGGGGCTGGGGGGACCGGAGGGATGGCCTGGGGCGCCGGCGGCGCCTGGTCCGAGTGTCCATCCAAGGCGGCGAGCCAGCCCGCTGCCTGCTCGGCGGTCGGGCGTTGCGCCGGGTCCTTGGCAAGCAGGAGCAGGAGGTGGTCAGCCAGTGATCGCGGTATCTCGGGGCGCAGCTGGTCGGGTGGGACGGGGGCGGCGTTGACGTGCTGCTGGACGACGGCCGGTGTGTTCTCGCCGAGGAACGGGGGGCGTCCGGTGAGCAGTTCGTACAGCACGCAGCCCAGTGCGTAGACGTCCGAGGCGGGCACGGCGGGGCGTCCCACGGCGCGTTCGGGTGCCAGGTAGGAGCCGCTGCCCAGGATCTTGCCGGTTGCGGTGAGGGTGTGGGAAGCGTCGTCGGCGAAGCGCGCGATCCCGAAGTCGGTGATCTTCACGATGCGGTCGCTGGTGAGCATGATGTTGCCGGGTTTGATGTCGCGGTGGATCACGCCTTGAAGGTGCGCCGCGGACAGGCCTGCCGCCATCTGAGCGCCGATCCCGGCGGCCTCCTGGGGATTCAGGAGCCCGTGCACGGCCAGGTCCTGGGCCAGGCTCCAGCCATCGACCAGCTCCATCACCAGGTACAACCGGCCGTCGTGGCAGCCGGAGTCGTACATGCTGACCACGTGGGGGTGGCTGAGGCGGGCCGCAGTCTGCGCCTCCATCCGGAACCGCTCGGACGCCGCCGCGTCGCCCTCGTCCGCGCGGAGCAGCTTCACCGCCACCGGCCGGCCCAGCGTCTGGTCGGTGGCGCGCCACACCTCGCCCATGGCACCGTGCCCCAGAGGCTCGTCCAGCCGATACCGCTCCGCAACCAGCACACCCACACTCGCTCTCCGACAGCGGCGGCGCCGGCAGGCGCAGCCAACCAATGTGACATGGGAGCTTCCGGCGGCGTAGCGAGCCCCGCGCTCCTGCCACACCACGTGGAAGAGCAAGGGGAAGGCGCGGGGGGACGCCCGGCCTGCCCCTTGCGTGGATGCCCGCACGGGGGGAACGGGCAACACCCGACCTTGTGCAATCGGGTTCCTTTCATAACTGCGCGGGGAGCGTCGGTAACGTCACACCTTCCGTGGGGCAGATGCCGAACGAACGGCCCGCGATTGGGCCCCAACTGGTCAGGGGACCGGTCGCCGGTCAGGAGCCTCGCCGATGAACACGAGCCGTATGACGCTGCTCTCTACCTGGAGGGCCGACAAAAAGCGCCGGGACCTGTAGGCACACCAGGCGGTGCTCGAGCGGCTGATGACCGACGGGAGCCTGCTACCGCTGCGCTTCGGAACAGTGGCACCCAATGATGAGGCAGTACGCCACCTGCTTAAGGCACAGGCAGACACGTACCGTGAGATCATGTCGGCTTTCAGGCGATGTACGGAGTGTGGAACAGAACTGCTCGACGCACGGGTACGTCGCATCTATGAGCAATCCGGTGACTTGCCTGAATGGTGCTTCGTTTGCATGTCGAAGGCGCCCGCACACCGGTCGCTGGTACGCCTCGCCGGACGGGGGGTATATGCCAGAGCGTCCGCCGAGGGACTGGAAGGTAACCCCTGAATGGGAGTTGCCTGTAGAACAGGGAGATGACGTGGTGTCCCCCGACGAGCGGCAGAGTTACCAGGAATGAATGACGATTCCGGCACGGCGTAGAACATTGGATTCGAAGGCTCGACCGGATCACCAGCAGCGAGGATGGCTTTGCCGCTGCGGGCCCTGGGCAGGGCCGAAGGTGCGGGTTCGGGTCGGGCCGGGCGGTGGCTGACAGTATTCCGCTTCCCGCCTACACGCCCGACCTCAACCCGGCCGAAGTCGTGTGGGCGGCTGCGCCAAACCTAGAGTGCAGCCATGGCGGCGACGCGGCGGGCCCCATCGTGGTGGCCGTGGTGCGGGCGGGGGCTGAGTGGTTGACCCTGCGCCCGCCGCCCCTAGGGTGGGGGCCTCGGTGAGGAGCCTGGGGAGTGTGGAACAGCGGAGGACTTGTGGGCAACAGAAGGCGCGCCGCGCGCAGCAGAACGAAGCCTGCCGTGATCGGCGGGGTGGTCGCGGTGGTCGTGGGCGGTGCGGGGTTCGCCGCGTACAGCATGTACAGCGGCGACGCGGCGGGCGAGGACAGCACGGCCGACGGCGCTGCGAAGACACTCAAAGCACGCCCGGTGACGGCCGCGGAGGTCCGGGCCACGGCCGACGGGTTCCTCACCGCCTGGCAGCGGGGCGATGCCGCGAACGCCGCAGCGTTCACAGACCAGGCAGCGGCGGCGCGGGCCGCGCTGTCCGGGTACCGCAAGGACGCGCACATCGACGAGGTGACGCTGACCCGTGGCAAGGCGTCCGGGCCGAAGGTGACGTTCAGGGTCTCGGCTACGGTCTCGTACAAGGGGAAGAGCAAGCCCCTCAGCTACGACTCCGCGCTCACGGTCGTCCGGGCCGAGGACGGCAAGCCGCTGGTCGGCTGGCAGCCGTCGGTGGTGCACCCGGACCTGAAAGAGGACGACACGCTGGTCACGGGCGAGGCCGGGGACCCGCCGATCAAGGCATTGGACCGAAACGGCGCCGAGCTCACCACGGCGAAGTACCCCTCGCTCGGCACCGTCCTGGACGGCCTGCGGGAGAAGTACGGCAGAAAGGCCGGGGGTACGGCGGGGGTCGAGCTGCGAGTGGTCCGCGGGGACAGCGCGAAGAAGAGGGAGAAGGGCGCGCAGGAGAGCGAGGACCAGCCTCCCGGCAAGACGCTGCTGACGCTGTCCAAGGGCATACCCGGAACGCTGCGGACCACGCTCAGCGCGACCGCGCAGGCGGCCGCCGAGCACGAAGTGGGCGAACGCGAGCGAGCGTCCGTCGTCGTCATGAAGCCGTCGACGGGCGAGATCCTCGCGGCGGCCAATTCGAGCCATGGCTTCAACACGGCGCTCCAGGGGTCCCTGGCACCCGGCTCCACGATGAAGATCGTGACCGCGTCGATGCTGCTGGAGAAGGACCTCACCTCGATCGACAAGCAGCATCCGTGCCCCAAGTACGCGTCGTACGGCGGCTGGAAGTTCCAGAACGTGGAGAACTTCGAGATCAAGAACGGTACGTTCCGTTCGAGCTTCGCGGCCTCCTGCAACACCGCCTTCATCACGCAGGCCGACAAGCTCGACGACGACGATCTGACCAAGCAGGCCCAGCAGGTCTTCGGGCTGGGTCTGAACAACTGGTCGACAGGGGTGTCGAGCTTCGACGGCGCGGTGCCGGTGCAGAGCAATGCGCAGATGGCGGCATCGCTCATCGGGCAGGGCGGGGTACGGATGAACCCGCTCAATGTCGCGTCCATCATCTCCACGGCCAAGACCGGCATCTTCCGGCAGCCGTACCTGGTCTCGCCCAACGTCGACGACCGCACGCTCGCGACGGCCCAGCGCAAGCTGGAGGCGTCCGCGCAGACGCAGCTGCACGAACTGCTGAGCTACACCGCGACGTCGGGCTCCGCCGCCGAGGCCATGGCCGGCCTGGGCTCAGACATCGGAGGCAAGACGGGCTCGGCCGAGGTCGACGGCCAGAAGAAACCCAACGGCTGGTTCACCGCATGGCGCGGCGACCTGGCCGCGGCGGCGGTGGTCCAACAGGGCGGGCGCGGAGGCAAGTCGGCGGGGCCGCTGGTGGCAGCGGTGCTCCGGGCGGGCGGCTGACGCCCGCGGCGCCGGCACCGCACTGGCGCCCGTTACGCCGCGCTCTCCATGGCCCCCAGGCGCTGATCGCCCATGCGGGCGACACCCTGGTGGCGGCCCCGAACAGAATGCGTGACGCAGGATGTTGGGGCGGCCGTCAGCCTGCTGCAGGCGCCCTCCGGGCTCCCGCGCGCCCCAGGCCGACTATGACCGTCACTCGCCGACGGCGAGGTGCCGGTGGCGCCCGGGCAGGACCGAGCTCCGGCGGGGCTCAGATCTGTTCGTCGTTGCCGGCGGCCGAGGCGTTCGGAGATGGCCGGCATCAGGCTCTGGCCGTCGGCGGGGCGGTCCAGGCCGAAGACGTAGCCGGGGAAGTCCAGGGCCGCTGGGTATCGCCCCGCAGCGATAGAAGGCCCTCCGCAAGGGGCGCACCTGCGAGGTCAGCCGCGCACGGGGCCGCTTCTCCGCATCCATGGCCCTCGTGCGTTCGCGGTCGGCCCGCAGGCTTTGGCATGTCCTCGATCGCTGGCAGGTATAACGGGTCGGGGCGATGCAATCCGAAGCCGGCAGCTGGAACCGAATCGGGCAGGCATGACCGCCTTACGTTCGACGGCTCGGTGCAGCCCCCGAAGGCCACTGCGATCGAGCGGTGTTCGTTCCGGCACCTGTCTCATCCCAGGACGCACCGTTGCGCGAGTCCGCCTCGGCTGGTGTTACTGCGCGCCTGGGCGCACTCGCCGTCGGGCGGTACGTCCAGGGCATGACTGGACGACGTGCGTATCCGAGTGATCTGTCCGATGCCCGCTGGTAGAGCAGCAGCAGAAAAGGGCCGCAGCAGGCCGGTGCCGAGCGCGTCCAGGGCCAGGGCGACGGGATAGCGGGGGCCTCCGGAGGCACGGACGAGGGCGCGGGGCTGGATCTTGGTGGTGGTTGCCATGGTGTCAACGGTGCGTTCGGCCGCCGGGCTGGGTACGTCGGTTGACGGACACCGTCAACCGACGCCGTCGCCGGTCATCCGGTCAGGGATGCTGAGGGGGTGACGTTGAGGATCGACATCAGCGGCCTGCCGTCCGAGCGACTGCGGTTCGCCGCCTCCCCGCTGGCCGAATTGACCGCGATGCTGCACGTGCTGGCCGAACCCGGGCATCATCCGCAGCTCGCCAGCTGGGCCGGGGATGTCTGGGCCGGGCTGCGGCCGGAGCTGGCCGAGCGGTTGCGGGAGGCGGAGTTCCTCTGGCGTTCCTCACAGGCCGACTTCCTGGTCCCCGCCCGACCTCGGCCGACCCTCGCCGAGGAGCTGGACGACGTGGACCGGATCGACGACGAAACGTATGTGACCGCCGCGCTCGTCACCACGTGCGGCGGCAACCGGGTCCACTTTGCCGCGCCGTCGCCGCTCACTGACGTGACTGCGCGCGAGCGGGCGCTGGAGCTGGCACAGGCCCGCGGCGCGCGGCAAGAGGCCTTCGCGGAACGGCTGCTCGCGGACCCGGCGGCTGTACGGGCGCGGGTGCGCCACACCCTCGAACAGTGTGCCGAGGCCTTCTTCGACGCCGCCTGGGCGGGCGTCGCCGTGCAGCTCGCCAGCGACCTGCGCCTGAAGAACGACCTGCTGAAGCGCCAGGGGATCGGGGCGGCACTCGCATCGGTCTCCGACGCAGTCACCCTGGCACCGGGCGGCGACTGCATCATCGTGGACAAGCTGCAGGACAAGGCGACCGCCGCGCACGGCACCGGGGTCACCTTCATCCCCAGTGTCTTCGGCAGCCCGCACCTGGTGGCGGTCCACGCGTCCGGGTGGCAGCCGGTGGTGCAGTACCCCGTGGCCGAGCCGCGTCCATCAGAGCCGGTATCGCTGGAAACGGTCACACTACGGCTGGAGGCACTCGCACATCCGGTACGGCTGCGGCTGCTGCGTACCCTGGCCCGCGGCCCGCACACCACCGGTGAGCTGGCCCACGCCTGGGAACTTTCACCCCCGGAGGTTTCCCGCCACCTCTCCGTCCTGCGCCGCGCTGGCCTGCTCACGGCCCGGCGGAACGGTCGTTACGTCCGCTACACCCTCAATCTGCCCGATCTGACTGCGCTGGGCGCCGACCTGCTGGCGGCCGTACTGCGTTGAGTAGCTTCGGTCTGCCAGAACGCGGGGGACCGCCGGCTTCGCAGCATCGGCGCCTGCTTGTGGCCCCCCTCCCACACCTGATTCCGGGCGGCGGCCTGAGCTGCTTCTGTCCATTTCCGCGAACAGTGAATGCGTGACAACAGAGTTTGAGTGACGCCACGCCAGCAGGCCCCATCAGCCTTGAGGCTCCTGCGGTTTCACCTCGACCTGGTGCAGGCTCTGGTCCTTCAACTCGGTGCGCGCTTCTGTGCGATGGCCACGGGCGATGTAGTCACGCACAACCGCCTCGATGGCGTCCTGAGGTGAGCCGACCCCGGCCAGGACCATCACTTCCACCACCAGCTCGGCATCGAGACTGATGTTGACCTTGGCCACAGACGTGCCCCTTCGTCGGATCCGCAGATCCGGACTCTAGTAGGACTCCGTTAGGTCTTCCGGTCGGGCCTGTTTGGGAGCATGTTGTGTGTGTGGACGCACACCAAGTGAACCGTGTTCGGGCGAAGTTGGCGCTATTCGTGGCTGACGTATTCGCGTCGGTGCCGCGCAAGGACCAGCGGGCCAAGGGCGACTGCTATCTGCGGGGACTGATGCTGGACGGTCGCCGCAAGTCCATCCAGGCGATGGCCTCGCGGCTGCCGGACGGCAACGAGCAGAACCTGCAGCAGTTCGTGAACCAGTCCACCTGGGATCCGGTGCCGGTGCAACGGCGGATCTGCGAACGAATGCTGCCGCAGATCGCCCCGACGGCCTGGGTGATCGACGATGTGTCGGTGCCCAAGGACGGCCGGATGTCGGTCGCCGTTGCGCCGCAATACTGCGGGGCCCTGGGCAAGCAGGCCAACTGCCAGGTCGCGGTAAGCGTCCACGCGGCAACCGACACCGCCTCCTGCCCGTTGCAATGGCGCCTGTTCCTGCCCAAGGACTGGGCGTCCGACACCGACCGCCGGTCCACGACCCGTATCCCGCCCGATGTCACGCACCGCGAGAAGTGGCGGCTGGCCCTGGACATGCTGGACACCCTTGCCTCCTGGGGCATGACGCCGCCGGTCATCGTCGCCGACGCCGCCTACGGCACCAACGCGCACCTACGGGCCGCCCTGTCCGACCGCGGACTCGCCTACGTGCTGGCCGTCCGCGCGGATGTCACCGCCCAGCCGTTTGATGCGAAACCCGTCGCCCCGGACCGCAACGGTCCCATCGGCTGCTGGCCCCAGCCCCGCTACCGGCAGCCCGCACCGTCGGTGGCAGCCCTGGCCGCCGGCCTCGGACAGGAGGCATTCACCGCTCTCACCTGGCGGAACGGCTCGCGAGGGGAGTTATGCTCCCGCTTTGCCGCCGTGCGTGTGCGCCCCGCAGGCAAAGCAGTCGAGCGCGCTGTCAAGGCCGCCGCCTCGGCCGAACAGGGCTGGTGGGACGGGGTCCTGCCCGACTGCTGGCTGCTGATCGAATGGCCCATCGGCGCCGAGGCGCCGACCGATTACTGGCTGTCCAACCTGCCGGCCGACACACCGATCGCCGACTTGGTCCGTCTGGCCAAGGTCCGCTGGCGCATCGAGCACGACTATCGCGAACTCAAACACGGCCTGGGCCTGGACCACTTCGAGGGGCGTTCCTGGCCGGGCTGGCACCACCACGTCACCCTCGTGACCGCCGCCCATGCCTTCCTCACCGAACAGCGCCTGGCCCCAAAAGCGCCCGGACCGGTCTCACCCTCTACCAAGTCCTCGACGCCCTCCAGGACGTACTGAGGTGCTGGACCGGCATCTGCACCACATGCCACCAAGCCCTGCCCGCCAGGACACACACCGCGCCAAGATCGAGAACGACCTAACGGAGTCCTACTAGCGGTTCAAGGTGAAGTGGCACGAGCGCAGGGTTCGGCGGCACGGAACAGCGTCAGCAGATCCACAGGTCTTGACAATTTCTCCGTCGGAGCTGCCTACTCTGCCAACCGCATCCGCCAGACGCTGGTTTGCCGTCCTCGTCGAAATGGACAACGCCCTGCACGCGAGCCCGGGCCTCGTCACATCGTGGGAAGGCGGCGGGGCCGAACCCGCCGGCCCCCAGCGCACCCTATGCCCGCCTTCTCGACGGGCTGCTTGCCCCATGAGCGCGGCGATTTCGATCGGCCGGCTCGGTTCAGCCTGCGTGGAGCGCGCACCCCGCTCCTGCCGGAGGCGGCGGGCGGTTGGCGTCGAAGACCTGCATGACGATTCCGTATGAGGAGGAGCCGGTGTAGTAGATGTCGACAGAACACCCCTCACGCCTGGAGAGCCCAGTGCGGTACTCCTCGAACACCTCGACCGGCTCCTCTTTTGCCAGCCCTTTGATCAGCGACTCCAGCACGCAGTGCGGGCATCCATCCAGCGCTGTGTAGCGGCGTCGACCCCATCGGCCGTTCAGCTTCACCGCGACCAACAGGTCACCGCTCAGATCGAGCTTCAGGGTCATCCCCGGATGGGTCAGACGGGGATCGTTCAGCCAGCCGTGCAGATGCTGCGCGATCTGCTTCCGGTCGGCCTCGACGCGCGGTATCCGGTCCCACAGTTTGGCCTCGTAGTACGGGGCGAGCGTGGGGCTGTGCAGAGCCCGCTGGATCGACAGGACCAGGAGCCAGTCGACCAGGTACCACTCCATCCGCCAGCCGTGCATGTCGCCGCCGGCGTACAGCAGGACGCCCAGAAGGACGAACACCGAGGGCAGCAGGACCCGCCCCCGCCATTGCTGAGCCACGGCGAAGTAGGTGACCACCGGCATACCGAGCAGGCCCAGCAGTTCCAGTACCAGCATCACGCGCCTCCCCGATCGGCGCCCCCGGGCGCGGCCGACTGCCATGCGGTGAACAGCGGCATCCCACTGCCGTCGAAGGCCACGACGCCGAACGGCCGGTCGAAAGCGATGTGCTGAATCACGGGAGGACGGGCGGAGACACCTCCCCAAGGTGGGTACCCGCCCCCGATCCGGTCCCACGCACCCCGCCTGTTGTCGGCGGCCGGATCTCGTTGAAGCGGTGGGTGGGTCGGCCGTCTCGCGGCGTCCGGTCGGCATCGACTCCCGCCAGCGCTTACCCGGCGAACCTGTGGGGACGCGGCACTAGCCCGGATTTTTGAGGCTCTCCCGGAGTGACGCGATCGGCTCGACACCTGTTGCTCCCTTTTCCTTTGGTCGGGCGGTTGACATCCCCTGGTCCGTGACTCAAGTTCTCCTTCAACTGGTCATAACCAGACGCTACCAGCTGAAGGCTCGGCCGGGCCAGTACCGCTCGGAACGGCTCGGTGCGACCACGACCAGGCCGACTGCGATGAGGGCAACCAGCTGCGGATGCCAGTCACCGTCCTGCAGCAGGACTGGGGTGCCTTCCTCGGCTTCGACGCCCAAACGCTCTGGTCCGCATGGGCACCGGAACTGGCTAGCACGACCGTCAACTGCGGCCACTTCATGGCCGAAGAAGCCCCCGAGCAGATCACCGTGGAGCTCCGCAAACTCCTGGCTCGCAAGGCACGCGTCTCGACAGCTGCTGTGGGCAAGAACACCGCATCGGTCTCCATGACCAGCACCGTCACCGGATACAGCCGACAGCGGCGGAGAAGAACGGAGACCTGATGGAGCGTCACTCCCGCCTGCTGGACGGCAAGGCGTACGCGGTCTCACGTGAACCGGACCCCTCGCAATCGAACACCGAGACAGCTCTCCGCGACCGCTCCCCAAGATCTGTGCCAGAACCGAGAAGTGACAGCGCCAGCTCAGGGGCACTGTTGCTTGCCGGTGTATCCAGCTGTTGAGAGGCGGCCGTTCACATCGCGTGGAAGTCAGGGGAGGGGCCAGGTCGCGATGTCGCTCGCGGGCATCAGGACGCCCGAGGTCGCTGGAGTCCCTGGATGAGGAGGGCGATCAGGCGTCGGGGGTCGTAGCGGGGGTCGTTGTCGCGTCCGATGCAGAGGTTGCCGATACCGCGCATCAGCTCGTAGGGCTGCGTTCCGGGCCTGATGTCGCCGGCGTCGACCGCGGCTTCGAGCAGTTGGGCGCAGACGGGCATCAGGCGGTCGAGGAAGTAGGTGTGCAGCGCGGCGAAGCGGTCGCTGTCGGACTGCAGGGCGTCCGCGAGTCCGTGCTTGGTGACCAGGAAGTCGACGAAGAGGTCGATCCACTGGCGCAGTGCGTCGAGCGGCGAGTCGGCACTGGCCAGCAGGTCCGGGCCTGCTTCGGCGCATGCCTCGATCTGGTGGCGGTAGACGGCGGTGACGAGATCCGCCCGGGTCGGGAAGTGGCGGTAGATCGTGGCCATCCCGACGCCCGCCCGGGCCGCGATCTGGCGGATGGGTGCGTCGACGCCGGAGGTGACGAAGACCTCGGCGGCGGCGGTGAGCACCGTCTGCTGGTTGCGCTGGGCGTCGGCCCGCTTGCTTCGGGACGGCGGCTCCCCGGCGGGGCTCTCGGTGGCCATCACGTTCTCCTTCGACACCGCTTGACAAAACGGAGCGCCGCTCCAGATAGTAAATGGAGCGGTGTTCCGTTTCAGCTTAGCCGAAACGGGGCGCTCCTGACCGCCTTGTCCGGCCGCCGGTCGCAGGAGACCGGCGGACGGCAGGCGCCACCGAAAGGAAACCCACATCGTGAGCACATCCACCACCGCCGACGCCTTGGGCGCACCTGTCCCGGTCCTGTCCTTCAGCCCCGTAGTCCTGTCCGTGCCCGGACGTCCCGTGGACCTCCAGGTACGTGTCTCCGCACCCGCGACCGGGACCAGCCTTCCCGTCATCCTCCTCTCCCACGGCCACGGCCCCTCGAACAACCTCTCCTCGCTGAACGGCTACGCGCCGCTCGCCAACTTCTGGGCGGCACACGGATTCGTCGTCGTCCAGCCCACCCACCTCACCTCCAGGACACTGAGTCACCTGGTCGCCGACGCCCCCGGCGCACCCTTCTTCTGGCGCTCCCGCGCCGAGGACATGACCCACATCCTCGACCGGCTCGACGTGATCGAGAACGCCGTGCCGCAGCTCGCCGGACGGATCGACCACACCAAGGTCGCCATCGCCGGACACTCGCTCGGCGGCTTCACCGCCGCCCTCCTGCTCGGCGCCGGGCTCACCGACCCCGACACCGGGAACGTGGTGCACCTCGTCGAGCCCCGGATCAAGGCGGGCGTACTGCTCGCCGCGCCCGGCAGGGGCGGCGATGTCCTCAACGGGCCCATGGCTGAGCAGTGGCCGATCATCGGGGCCGTCGACTTCTCCACCATGACCGCACCCGCGCTGGTCGTCGCCGGCGACAAGGACGACTCCCGGCACTTCACGGACATGGGGCCGGACTGGCACGCCGACCCCTACACCCTCGCCCTCGGCCCCAAGACCCTGCTCACCCTGTTCGACGCGGAGCACGGACTCGGCGGGATCTCCGGATACGACGCCGCCGAGACCACGGACGAGAACCCCGAGCGAGTCGCCGCCCTCGCTCGGCTCACCGCGGCCTACCTCCGCACCCAGCTCCACCCCGGCGCCTCCAATTGGCAGACCACGTGCGAGGCACTGACGACCGGTCCCGACCCGGTAGGACGAGTCGACGTCAAGTAAGCCGTCCACAGACACGTCCGCCAACGGGCGGTCCCCACCGTCATCGTCCAGCTCGCCGCGTCCGGGTCGCGCAGAGGCCGCAGCCCCTCGCGCGGCACGAACGCGGTGAAGCTGGTTGCGCCCAGCACGTTGAGGTTGCGGTGCTTGAGCGGGGAGAGCCGCTTGAGGATCAGGGCTGCTGCGGGGGCGTCTGGTCCGCGTCCACTGATGGTTGGCTTCCTGAGCGGCCTCAAGTTCGGCCGCGCAGGAGGCACTTACGGCGCTCCAGCGCCCGGGAGATCGAGGCGTGCGACGTCGCGGCGACCCTCCTGCCCGTCCTGGATCTCGGCAAGGGCTTACACCTGACCCGACCCCGGACACTGCTCAAACCGGTGAACAACTGCTGTTGGTACTCGGGTTCTGGCACAGCTTCCGGGCAACGGCCACTCTGAGTGACGGCTAAGCGTCTCGGGGCGGCATCGGAAGTCGCCCGAAAATCGGCCGTCGCTGCGGCGGTTGGGCTGAAAGTCCGGGCCGTGGATGAGGTTGCACTCCGGCTGAAGGAGCTGTTGTTCCCGTCGATCGCGAACATCGCGGTGCTGTCGGTAGACGTGAATATCGAGATAGTGCGCATCGACGCGCAATACACCACGGTCGGCTCCGCCTGTCCGGAGTGCGGGGCCTGGTCGACCCGGGTTCACAGCTCCTACCTGCGGTTTCCCGCTGACGCACCGAGCGCCGGACGAAGAGTCGTGCTTCAGTTGCGAGTTCGGCGGTTCCGGTGTCGGAACACCGTGTGCCTCCGCCGGACCTTCGTGGAGCAGATACCCGGCCTCACCCGCAGGTATGGCCAGCGCACCGAGCGGCTGCGCTCCACCCTGGCCGCAGTCGGTCTTGCCCTGGCCGGCCGGGCTGGCGCCCGGCTGGCTGCCGTCCTTGGCATTTCCGTCAGCCGGAGTACGGTCTTGCGCCTGGTCGACGCGCTGCCTGAGCCGGAGGTGCCCGCACCCCGGGTGGTCGGCGTCGACGAGTACGCCACCCGCAAGGGCCGGCACTACGGGACTGTCCTGGTGGACGTCGAAACCCGCCGCCCGATCGACCTGCTCCCAGACCGGGAAGCGTCGAGCCTGGCCGCATGGCTCGCTCAGCGGCCCGGTGTCGAGGTCGTCTGCCGGGATCGCACGCCGTGCTTCGCTGAAGGCGCCACTGCCGGAGCGCCGCAGGCGGTCCAGGTCGCGGACCGGTGGCACCTCTGGCACAACCTGAGTGAGGCCGCCGAGCGGAGTGTCGCCCAGCACCGCCGCTGCCTGAGTGTCCTGACGGCCGCAGCGCCTCAACCCGCACCCGAGGCCGTCCCCCCCCGGGGGCGGCGGCGCCGCTGCTTCACCATCCGTGGTGCCGCCACCGGCTGCGCAGCCGGTGTGCCCGGGGCCGGTACCTGCACGGCCGGCCCGGTCGCGGAGGTGGTGGGGGTACTCACGAATGGATGCCTCCTGAACGCGCGGGCCAGTCGGGCTAGTTGACGGCCTGGGACTCGACGATGGTGAGCTCCACCGCGGAGTCGCGCACCTCGGTCAGCTGGCCGTTCGCTCCGCCCGCGCTGGCAACCTGCCAGTCGACGCTCCACGTCGCGGTCGCCGTGACCGTGTACGTGCCACCCGGCTCCTGATTCGACGGCCTGGTGTAGCGGTGACCGCAGTCCGGCGAGGCCTTCAGCCCGTACGACGGGTTGTAGACCGTGCCGGGACCCGTGCAGGTGATCTTGGCGCCGTCGCCCATCGTCCAGACGACCTTCGACACGGTCGCCCTCGCGGTGACGGTGATGCCGTCGGCGGAGGCGCTGGCCGTGTTCGGACCCCAGGTCGCGGGCCCCCGGTTGGCGGCCATCCATACCGGCATCCCCACCAAACCCGTGCCGCCCGGCCTCGGATTGATGTTGTTGTCGGGGCCGGTCAGCGCCATCTTGTTTGGAAGGTGCAGCTCGGTTCGATGGCGTCGACTCCGCCGGCGCCGTGTGAAGACGGCGTCCTGCCACCGTCCTGGGTGCCTGCTGAGCCGACTGCGTCGGCTTCGACGCATACGTACATCGCGCACGACTTCGCTCCGGTGCCCGGTCCGCCTCCGGCAGCTGCCTGCCCTGCGGAGGAACCAAAGGCCAGAGCCAATGCCGCAGCCGCTCGTGCCCCGACGGCTCAGCAATTTTGCTCCTGAGGCTCGTCCTTGATGACCCTCCACCCTTCCGGCCAGCGTTCGATGGTGGACACGATGACGTACTTAGTCAAGCGTTCCGTCGGGAGAGCTGCGGGCTTCTTGGTCTTGCTGTGGATGACCTGCCAGCGCGATATGTCCAGGCAGCTGGAGAGGGTGACGTTGGGGATCTTGCGGTTGATGTCGATCTTGGTCACCGTCGGGCTGCCGACGGCCACCTCACCTGTGACGACCAGGCCTCTGCCGTGCATGCTCTTGGCGTCTGCCTCGGCGTTGATCAGGGCAGCGGCAGCAGCGTATGGCTTTAGGTTGGCGCCCTTGCCGGTGCTGTCCACATAGAGCCTTTCCATCTCCTGCCAGTACCGCTTGTAGGTGTCGATGGCGTCAGCCTTCGCCGCCTCGGCGGGGTCCGCCGGCGTCGTTGACCGGCTCGGCGCAGCGCTGCTGGTCGAAGGGCCTTGGAGAACTTTGCCCGCTGAATCGTTGCCGCCCGGGCTGCACGCCGACGCGGCGGCAAGCACGCATGTCAGGGCAATGACGCCAACTGCCTGGTCTCGCCCGCGGATCATGCCCTGCCTTGACTGGCGGACTGCTCCTGACACGGTGCCTCCCCTACTGCGCGATGCCGAGCGGGGCTGCCCATGCAGGCGCCGGCCAGGGGGCAGCCCTGCACGGCCTGGTCGATGCGATCACCGTACGGGTGCACTTGACTTCGCGGTACTGCACCAATGCACCATCTGCCCGCACTGACCTTTCGGGTGTGCACGGTCAACGCGCAATTCAGGGTCAGCGACCTGGCATCGATGCACCAGCCGCCACTCTCACCCCCTCTGGTGTGCACAGAGAACCCGCATTTGAGGAAAGCAACGGTGGACTCTGCGCCGTGCGGACCGCGAGGCTGGGGCGCGGCCAAGTGGCGACGATTCCACGGCCGCTGGCCGTGGTCGCTTCCCCGCAGCGCAGCGGCGGCTTCGATGCTGTCTCTCCTCGGGAGCTGTGGACCGTCGCGTATTCCCCATCAGCAGCGTCAGTTTCACCACCAACCATTCGATCGCCAGCGGCCTGCAGGATGCGGCACTCCAAGCGCTCAGCCGAACCAGCAGGCCACTGCTGCTCACGAGCCGTACCGAGGAATACAGAACAGCGGTGATGGGAACCCGCGTGCTTACCGGGGCGGCCACGGGGGCGAAAGTGGCGAAAGTGTGGTTCTGGGAGTCGGATGCGGGCGCGGCAGTGGGCGCCATCTCGCCCCAGTGCATCAAGTTGGCTTTGCAGCCGCACCTGACGAGGTTGTGCAACCCGCCGTTCGTTTCGGGGCTCGCCGATGCGTACGAGCATTGAGCGCCGTAGACGGCGGGTGGTTCATGCCGGGCTGGGGGAGGTGGCCGAGCAACTCGCCTCCGCGGTCTCCGGGCAATGGCGTCACGAGAGGAAGCTGCGGCAGGTTGGTGACCCGTTCCCGCTCGCCGTGCGCTTCGGGTGCGCCGACCGGAATGTGTTCGATCACTGGGCCACGATCCGCCAAACCTCGCCAGGGACGGACCCGGGTCCCCTCCCACTGGACAGTCAACTCGACCGGATCGTAGAGGTATACGAGTCCATCCCGTCCCGTCGGCTGGTGGTGCTGGGCAAGGCCGGGTCGGGCAAGACGATCCTGACCCTGCGCTTCGTCCTTGACTGGCTGAGCGTTCGGACCCCCGGCGACCGGGTACCGGTGATCTTCAGTCTGGCGTCATGGGATCCGGCCGCCACCTCACTGGACGACTGGATGCGCAGCCAGCTGATGCGTGACTACCCCTTCCTGGCGGCTCCAGCGGGGCACGGAGGGAAACTGGCCGACGTCCTCCTCGACGGGGACAGGATCCTTCCCGTTCTCGACGGTTTCGACGAGATCGCCAGCGGCCTGCAGGATGCGGCACTCCAAGCGCTCAGCCGAACCAGCAGGCCACTGCTGCTCACGAGCCGTACCGAGGAATACAGAACAGCGGTGATGGGAACCCGCGTGCTTACCGGGGCGGCCGTCATTGAACTGGACGACCTCACCGTAGACGACTACGCCGACTACCTGCCCGACGCCAGTCGTCCGCTCACAAGCCGCGGCGAGGCCGGGAGCATGTGGGAACCCGTCCTGGCCCGGCTGCGTGAAGAGCCGCGCGGCCCAGGTGCGGCGAACGTCGCCGAGGTGCTCACCACCCCGCTGATGGTCGGCCTGGCCCGCACCCTCTACAGCGGCGCTTCCGGGCACAACCCCGCAGCGCTTCTGGACGCCACGCAGTTCGCCTCCCCCAGAGCCCTGCGAGACCATCTCCTATCAGCCTTCATCCCCTCCGTCTACGCCCCCGCACAGGCTGGCCGCGGTACCGGCCATCGCCGCAGATGGAAGCCCGAACAGGCCCAGCGCTGGCTCGGCTACCTCGCCACGCACATGCATCAACTCAACACCAACGACCTCGCATGGTGGCAACTGGGCACCAGCATGCGCCGTTCTTCGCGGATGCTCGTGGTCGGGTTCCTGGCTGCACTGGCCTTCGGGGTGACGACCGGGATCGGAAACCTGGCCGTTGACCTGGTCGCGACGTCGCACGGGCTCGGGTTCGCGATCGTGCGGGGGCTCATGGTCGGACTCCTGCACGGACTCGTCGGCGGGCTCGCCTTCGGACTCGCGTACGGACTCGTGTCCAGGCATGGGCCAGCTTGGCCGTCGCGCGTACGCATACACGGCCAGATCAGGGAGAGACGTGCCAAGTTCGTCCCCAGGCTCCTGCTGGGGCTCGGGTTGGGGGTCCCGGCCGCGCTCGTGTTGGAGCTGGTGGACAGGTCTTTGATCGTTTGGCTCGGGCTTGAGGACGGGGCTCGATGGCGGGCTCATGGGCGGGCTCGTGTTCGCGCCCGAGATCGGGCTCGGCGCCGGGCTCGTGTTGGGGCTCACGGCCTGGTTGGAAGCTCCCATCGAGATCAGCTCTGCCGTCAGCGCCTCTGACCTGTTGAAGACGAATCGCAGGAATGCGGTCTTCCAGATACTCGTGTGGCTGCTCGCGCTCGGGCTCCCGGCCGGGATCGCCATGGGGCTCATGGCTGGGCCCATGTCCGGGCTCCTGGCCGGGCTTGAGTTTGGGCTCGGGGGCGCGTTCGGGTGCGGTCTCACTTTGACCGCGTGGGGTCAGTGGGTGGCCATGCCGCGTACGTGGTTGCCGCTGACGGGCCGGTTGCCCTGGGCACTGACCGCTTTCCTTGACGACGCCTGCCAGCGAGGTGTGTTGCGCCAGTCCGGCGCCGTCTACCAATTCCGCCGCGCTGAACTCCGAAACGTTCTTGTAGAGCAACACGAAGCCGGATACTGGCCCGTCGTCACTCCCCAGCCCGGCGTCCCGGATCCGAATGAGGAAGATGTGATGAACAACAGGAAGGCCTTCCTCACGAGGATGCCCCCTGGTCAATTCTGTGCGTTGTAGTCGCACTATTCTTACTCCTCTCGTGGGTGGGCACTCGCGACATACTCGAGAAACTCCAAAATCACGGCAGTCTCGGACCTTCTGATGCGCCTATCGTCGTCACCACAATCGTCTCTCTGGCTACGGCTATCGGCGCCTTGATAGGCGGGACGCTTACAGGAATCTCGAAATACGTGCAGGCTCGAGGGCAAGCTGATGCAGAGCGGACCCGAGCGGATGCAGACATGCTCCGCGCGCAAGCCGATATGATTCGAGCCAAGGCGGGATTGCCTCCGATGGAAACTCCGCCGGACGGAGAAACTCTGCCACGCCAGCTCGACCCCTCAGAGTGAGCTCTGCGGGGGACAGTAGTCAGAAGGCTGGAAATTGCGCGTGATTCAGCTTACTCAACGGCTGACGGCGGGGGTTGAGGTCGCTTTCTCGCTGCTGCGCGTCACGTAGCTCGAGCAGTCGGTGCGCTTCGTCGATCAGTTCCTGTCCCTTGGGTGTGGTTCTGAGCGGCCTTCGCCAGGGGACCAGGAGATGAAGGCCGACTGCTTTCTCGACTTTGTGTAGCTCTCCGTTGAGTGACGTGCGGGGAATCCTGAGAACCAGTCTTTGAACTTGTCGTACGCGGAATCGTTGGCCATGGGTTGCTCGAATCTCGACGCGGTAGGACGCTGCGGGAGGATCGTCGCCGAGGACCGGAAGCTCATCGAGGTCGATACGCAGATCCAGTTCAAAGTCGGCGACCATGCTTTATGCGCGATGGCTGCGTGAAGTCTCCGCCCGCTGATACGAGAGGGCGGTATGCGGCTTTCTGTCCGGTTCGTGAATGAGCGGCGTGAGCAGGGCAGCGCCGACCAGGTTGTCGTGCACGCCCGCGGCCAGCGCCACGACCGCGATGATCAGCTTCACCACGTCCCGGCGTGCCGCGGATGCGCCGCCAGCACCTGGATCACATCGCGGCCCTCGTCGGCGCACAGGCTGAGGATCCCCAACGGCCCCCGGGGGGCTTCGTTCATGGCCTTGCCGATACCGTCCTGCACCATGCGCAGCCGACCACCAGGTGGTGATCGGCGTCGTCATAGGCGGCGAACCACGGTTTCCAGTTGCGGAGCGCGGTTACGATCGCTTCCGTAGGATCGATGGTTATGGTTGATCTCTACCCTCCGACGAGTCCTTACGACAGTGGATTTCTCGACACCGGAGACGGCAACCGCATCTACTACGAACAGCTTGGCAACCCTGAAGGCAAGCCTGCCCTGAACGTCCTCGGCGGCCCAGGGTCGGGCGCGCCGCAGCGGCCGACGAGGGCCTGGGATCCCGAGCGCTACCGCGTCATCCGCTTCGACCAGCGCAACTGCGGTCGTAGCACCCCGCACGGCAGCGACCCGGCGGCGGACATGGGTCTGAACACCGCGCAGCACCTGATCGACGACATGGAGCGGCTGCGCGAGCACCTCGGCATCGAGCGGTGGTTGCTGAACGGCGGCTCCTGGGGCGCGACGCTCATCCTGGCCTATGCGCAACGGCACCCTGAGCGGGTCAGCGAGATGGTCATCCCGGCGGTGACGACGACCCGCCGCTCCGAGATCGACTGGCTCTACCGGGGCGCCGGGCGGTTCTACCCCGAGGCGTGGGACCGGTTCCGCGACGGCGTCCCCGAGGACGAGCGGGACGGTGACCTGCTCGCGGCTTACGCGCAGCTGATGGAGAACGGCCCTGGCGCCACGAACTGACCGCGGCGTTCGACCGCCTGGTGGCACTGCCCCGACCGGCCACCTGACAGACGAGGCCGCCCCTGACCACCCACGACCCGAGGACCCAGGAGCACCCGGCCATCGCGCCGGGCCCTCGGCATGCCCAACGACCGACGGCAGCCCCGCGACATCCGGCACAAGGATCACCCCAGATCAGCCGACGCGAACCGAAACAGGGAGGCTAGGGCGGGGACCTGGAGTTCGGCTACCCGCTGCTGCGGCTGCTCGTCCTCATCGAATGCGGCACCCGGGCTGTGCTAGGTGCCGCCTTCGGCCCGGAGAGCGCGGGAGAGAGCGCATAGGCCGAGCGGCTGCTGGGCCGCCTGACCCACGGCATGCTCGTGCTACTGGACACGGGCTTCGACGGCTGGCCTCTCCTGCTTCAACTCCGCTCCACCGGAGCCGAGTTCCTGTGCCGGTCCGGTGCCCGACGCATCCCGCTGATCATCAAGCGTCTACCGGACGGCTCATACCTGTCGACATTCGGCATGGAGAAGCTGCCAGTACGGATCATCGAGGCGTGGATCACTGTGACGTACCAGGACGGCACCGTACGCCGGGAGCAGTGGCGCCTGGCGACCAGCCTGACGGACCATGCCCGGTACCCCGCCCGTGAGCTGGTTGATCTTTACCACGAGAGGTGGCAGGTCGAGACGACCTATTTCTCGATCAAGGCCACGATGCTCGACGGCCGGGTCCTGCGCTCCACGTGCTGTACGGACATCGACCAGGAGGTGTACGCGCTGCTGACCGTCTACCAGGCGCTGGTGCGGCTCGCCGGCGACGGTCACCAGCCGGCCGCGTCTGGATCCCGACCGGATCAGCTTCACCGTCGCTCTGGAAGCCGCTCGCGACCAAGTCACCAACGCCGCAGGGGTCACCCCGGCGATGTCGCGCTGGCGGGGACGATCGGCCGCGCCATCCTGGACAACCTCCTGCCGACGCGTCGCCGACAGCGGGTCAAGGCCCGCACCCGCAAGAACCCGACCAGCAAGTACAGCAAGAACTCAACCCAGTACCCCAGCTCGGCACAGCGCTACACCCTCGAAGTCGAAATCATAGTGATGGAGCAAGGCTTGAAAGCCAGGTCAAGCGCTAACTCAACAGTGTTGCGGCTGGAGTATTAGGCGCTACCATTCGGCCGGAAAGGATGCATGGATATCGATGTGAGCACCGGCCGAGAACGACCCAGGACTCGGGCACCACATAGAGCATTTCCGAACCATCCGACCATCGCATGGTGCGACATGAGCTTTCACCGGATCGGGCGATGCCTCGCGCGGGGCACACGTCTGCGCCTCGCCGCCGCCCCTCTTGCGGAGGCGCTCACCCGCCACTCGCCACCGCCGAAACGGAAATGGGGAGATATCCCGATGCGTGGCGGAGCAGACCTGCGCACGATCGAGGCTACCGTGGTCATTACAGGCCCCTGCCAAGAAACCTGACGGTCGGCGACAGAAACGAGGGTGAGAATGAAGTACATGATCAGCTGGTTCGAACGGGCGCAAGGTTCACCGGCAGAGTATGAGAATGCCCAAAAGCGGATCCTTGAAGTGTTCGGCCAGTGGAAGGAACCTGAGGGCTTCAACGTCGAATCATTTGTGATCCGGGTGGGTGAATGGGGTGGACACATGCTGGTGGAGTGCGATGATCCACTCAGTGTGCACAAGTTCTGCTCGACCTTCCCCGCCTTCGAGTTTCAGGCGCGACCGGTCATTGCGGTGCAAGATGCTGTCCGAGCCGAGCTCGAGGTAATCGCATGGCGCGACGGACTCGCCTGATTTGACTGCGGACCTCGGGTCGGACGGCCGAGAGCTGCACTCGTAGACGCCGAAGGTCCTTGGCCTGAGCTCGCCGAATCGCGTACAACTCCGCGATTGGAGGCGGGTCAAGGAAAGCCTCGGTCTCGGAAGGCGCACCGTAGAGGACGCCGTTCGAACCCATGCGGGCTGACGCCATTGCCGCGGCCGTCCAGGACGGGCCGCCTGGCGGCGACCGTGTCGAACCCGTGCCAGGCGGCGGCCTGAACAAGCAGCCTCAACGCGAGGTCGACCGGTTTCGTGCCGAACAGCCGTAGGTGACGACGACTTGGGCGACAGCCGCCGACGGCGCCAGCGCCTCTATGGCAGATGTGAACCGTTCGATAATCGACATGAGTTCGGGGAGTCCACCGCGTTGGCGCAGCCGGACGCGAAAGACGACCGCAGCGTTCACAGCTCGCCCTCTCTCGGAGCGAGTCCTGCTGAGCTCGCACCTTCAACCCGAGGGGTTGTTGCGCTCTCGTGGGCTAGTGGCATGCGGGTTCACCGTCCCAGGCGTGCAGGAATCTGCGAACCTGTCGGATTCGGCTGGGGCCGGCGGCCGCCGTCGTCTGCACTCCGTAGAGGGCGAGCGCGCGCAGCCGCACAAGCGGAGCCAGGGCGCGTGCGTCCCTTCCGAAGAACCGCAATGCGCCGGTGTTATGAACAGCTTGCATGTCTCAGGCCCCCTCCTGTCTCACAAACGCCAGGTGAGGCCCATGGAGGATCCACCTCGAACCAAGGCTGGTGTCTCAGGGACAGCCAGAACCGTTGCTCGTTCGTGACCTTCGAGCCCGGCCCACGGATGCCCCCTTTCGGGGCCGAACTGGTCGGGCGTCGCAGAGTCGTCGGCTGCTGCCGTTCTCGTCGACCGAGGTACGGGTTCGTAGCACGTGCTGCGTCGCTAGGGGTGCGGCACATGCCGGATGTTTACACAACAGCGAACCAGCCGACGACCTGAGTGCCCGAATCGGCGTCGCATCAAATGGCCACCGTGGAACGCAGGCTGACGCCTGCGTCTGAGAGGCGAAGTCGGTAGCGAAGGAACAGATGCGAATCCCGTCGCCGGGCGCTGATCAGGTCCATCCATGCCGGTTGCTTTGGCAGCAGTTCGAGTCCGGCGATCAGCCCGGGGCGGGAGGTGTCGGCACGGCCGGCGAGTGCCGGGGATGTCGTGAGGAACAGTTCATCCAGCAAGCCCTCACCGAGCAGGTTGCCGATGAGGTGCGGCCCGCCCTCGGTGAGCACCGTGGTGTGTCCGTGAGTGTGTAGAGCTGCGAGTATGTCGATCATACGGACGGTGGAGCCTTCGCTTGTGGTGAGTACCGTGCACGCTGGCGGCAGGCGTCCGTCGAGTCGGCGGGTGCCGTCCAGGGTGGTGGCCACGAGCGCGCCCGACTGCAGGGCTGGGTGCTCGGTGGGGAGGTCGCCGCTCGCGGTGACCACGACCAGTTGCGGTTGGGTGGCGCGTCGCAGGCTGCGTCGTAGCTCTGCGAAGTCGGGGGCGGCTTGTGGACAGACGTGGTCGGGTGTCCAGCGGTGGCGGGGTGAGGCGCGGAGTGTGCCAGCTCCGATGAGTACGGCGTCGGCGCATGCGCGCAGCAATCCCATGACGAATCGGTCCGCGGGCTTGCGTCCGCTGATCACCGAGCCGGAGGAGGGGTATTCGGGGCCGAGGGCGACCACTCCGTCGATGGAGGCGACGAAGTTCGCGTACACGCACGGCAGCGTGAAGCCCAGATCACCGCCGTATGCCGTGGCGAGCACCGGAGGCAGACCGAAACGGGGCTGCCCGGCCTCCTCGTACAGCAGGTCCAGTCGTTCCGGCAGATTTGTAGGCGGTCCGGAAGTGGGATGTGCGGTGCTGTCCTTAGCCATGTCCGGCCAGGCCCCGCTGGCCGCACAGCGTGAAGAATTCGCCACGCAGTTGGGGATCCTCGTCGTAGGTGCCGCGCCAGTGGGTGGTCCGGGTGCTGGACTCGATCTCCCGTACGCCGCGCATCTGCGTGCACAGATGCACCGCCTCCAAGTGGACCGCGACGCCGTGCGGTTGAAGGATCTGCTGCAACGATTCGGCGAGCTGACGGCCGATGCGCTCCTGCATCGAGAAGCGGCGGGCGAACAGCCGCACCAGCCTGGTGAGTTTGGACAGTCCGAGGATGTGCTCGTGCGCGATGTAGCCGACGTACGCCTTGCCGAAGAAGGGCAGGCTGTGGTGCTCGCAGAGTGAGAAGAACGGGATCGGTCCTTCGACGATCTGGCTGATCCGGCAGTCCGAACCGCCATGGCATTCGGTCTCGAAGGCGGTGACCAGCTTCTCGTCTCCTTCGTACCCACTGGTGGCGTCGAAGAGGGCACGCAGGAAGCGGCGGGGTGTATCTGCCGTGGCCGCCGACCCGGCGGCCAGCCCCAGCGCCTGGAAGATCTCCTTCAGATAGTCCTCGAACCGCTGCCACTCTTCGGAAGTGATCTCCCGCGGAGACACAGCCGCCCACTCCACCTCGTCCGTGATGGGTAGGAGGCCCTCGCCGACCAGCCCGGCGATGGGGGGCGGACCGTTCATCGAAGGTGATTGGTTGTTCACATTCAGCCTCACGATGGGACGAATGCTCTTGCTGTAGTGGGTCGCTTTTCATTATCGACCGATTCCTGCGTGAGTGCCGTACCAACTCATGATGCTCCTGCACGGCGCTCGGGGTTGCCGGTCAGGGCATAGGTCCGCTGCCGGCTGGCCCGTACAGATCCAGTAGGCGTGTGCGGGTGGACTCAAGCCGGTGCCCGACCACTGCAGCGACACAGCGGGTGATCGCCTGTCCCAGCAGCGGATCGTCCTCGCACAGTGCGCGCACCGCCGATGCGTCGAATTCCAGCGCATATACCGGGCTCAGGGCCTCCGCACCGAGCTGCCAGGTGTGCGGCGGGATCAGCCACGACCAGCCGAGCAGTTCACCCTGGCCAATGGTGTCGACGGTGGCCGCCCGGCGGCCAGGGACGTGCACGTCGATCCCCACCATTCCGGTGCGGATAATCCAGAACCGATCGGCCCGGGCGCCCTCCTGGAAGATGCGGGAGCCCAAGGGAAAGGACACATCGGCCGAGAACTCCAACAGCCGGTTGCGGTCTGCGGGCGAGAGCATGCCGAGCAGATTCGTCGTGGTCATAACCTACTCCGGTCCTCAGGTTCAAAGCCTGCGAGCGGCCACCAAAGCCCCAAAGCCCCCACCTGGGTTCTTGAGCCTGGGCGCTTGCAAGTCTCTTGCTGTCCTCAGCCCCGGAGCAGCTCGGCGAGCACCTCGGCTTCGCTGATCTCGGGATGCTTGGTTGCGGTGAGTAGCGTCAAGGGGCCGTCTTGAGCGAGGTCGCGCAGGTGCGCCAGAGCGTCTACGTGTTCGGGATCTTTGAGCTCGGTCCGGTAGCGGCGGCTGAATTCCGCGAAACGTTCGGGGTCGTGGCTGTACCACTTGCGCAGCTCCGTGGACGGTGCGACCTGCTTGCACCACTCGTCGAGGTGAGCCTTCTCCTTGGTCATTCCCCGGGGCCAGATGCGGTCGACCAGCACTCTGGCGCCGTCGGCCTGCGCCGGAGCCTCGTAGACGCGGCGCACGTGCACCGTCCTCCTGCGAGCCATGGAAGGACCTCCTCGTGACCTGGGTACTCCCGCTTTCTCCCGCTTCACACGTAGTAACGAGAGATGAACTCGAGCCGCGCCACTTCGTCCGGTCCCGGATAAGCCACCAGCACCGGCAGGCCGCTTGGATCGCGGCCCTCGACTACGGTCAAGCCCTCACCTTCCCTGGTGTCGACACGGTCGGACCGGGCTCTGAGCACGCGCTCGCACCGATGGAAGTCGTCGGGGCCGTCCGCCGTCCAGATCACGTACTGTGCGCCGACGTCGCCTACCGGGTGGGCGGCTTTCGGTCCCACGGCGCGTAGGTACACCTGGAAGCCGTTCCGGCTCACGAGCAGCGCGGCAGTGGCGGTCCGCACCGTGACCTTCATTTTCAGCAACTCCCCGTAGAAGTCAGCCGATGCGTCGTGGTCGTGGACGAACACCACGACCGAGGCCAGTCGGGGTCCGCGCGCATCCGGTCCGCTACCGACCGGCTCCGAATCCGCCGGAAGCGGCGCACTGCGCGGGCCGGAGGACGCCGCTTCATGTGGGTAGGCCACAAGGACCCTTCCGCCTTCGACTGCGATACGAGTCTTTTTTGCGCGGTTTCCTGGTCTGGTTTCCACGCTACTCGGCTCGCGTCCTGCATGCCGGAACCACGTGGAAGGCCCTGAGCGGCGGCGGCCGGGTTGTCAGACCGGCCAGGTGAGAAACCCTCCCACGATGTGCCGTAGGCGGGGTGCGCGGCGAGGGTGACGGTGGGGGTGCCGGGGCCGTAGTTGAGCATGAGGAAGCCGGGTGGTTCGAGCAGCGCGACGTCGGGGGCGCTGGTGTGGGGTGTGCCCATGCGGGGGGGACGAGGGGCAGCAGGATGCTGACCAGTGCGGTGGACGGAGGTCGGACAGATGGTGATCACCCGGGCCGTACTTCGGCTTCCGGCCGGGCCGCGGCGGCCGTGCCGCGGTCTGCGATGGGCCCCTGGCCACCGGTGGCGGACGGGCCCGCCCCGGTCCAGCCTGGGGGGAGGCAGGGGTCTCGATGAGGACGGCAGGCCCCGTGACTGGCGCGGCGTGGGCCCCGGCCCAAGCGCCGATCGAGCACATATCGCATGCGCAGCCTCGGCCGCACGGCGGAGAGGAGCGGCAGTGCCATGAATCCGTTGTCCGCACTGAGCGAAGCGGGAGTCTCGATCTGGCTCGATGACCTGAGTCGGGAAAGGCTGGTGTCCGGGAGCCTGGCGAAACTGGTCGAGCATGACCATGTGGTGGGCGTGACCACCAATCCGACGATCTTCGCCAAGGCGATCACACACGGTGAAGCGTACGACGGGCAGATCGGCGACCTGGCGGCGCGCGGAGTGGGGGCTGGCGAGGCGCTGCGGGCGCTGACCACGTTCGACGTGCGGTGGGCGTGCGACGTGCTGCGCCCGGTCTACGACGCGACGAACGGCGTCGACGGGCGGGTCTCGATCGAGGTGGACCCCAGGCTCGCGCACGACACGGCGGCGACGATCGCGGAAGCGCGGGCGCTGTGGTGGCTGGTCGATCGGCCCAACCTGTTCATCAAGATTCCGGCCGCCCGGCAGGGCCTGGAGGCGATCGCCGCGTGCCTGGCCGAGGGGATCAGCATCAACGTCACGCTGATCTTCTCCCTGTCGCGGTACGACCAGGTCATGGACGCCTTCCTCCACGGGATGGAAGGAGCCCGCGCCGCGGGCCGGGAGCTGTCCGCGATCGGATCGGTGGCCTCGTTCTTCGTCTCGCGCGTCGATACCGAGGTCGACGCGCGGCTGGACAAGGCCAGCAGCGTGCGGGCGGCCGATCTGCGCGGGCGGGCGGCGATCGCCAATGCACGCCTGGCCTACCAGCACTACGAGCGGGTGTTCTCCTCGTCACGGTGGAAGGCGCTGCGGGGCGCCGGCGCGCGACCGCAGCGACCGCTGTGGGCCTCGACGTCCGCTAAGGACCCTGCGTACCCCGACACGCGCTATGTCGTCGACCTGGTGGCCCCAGGCGTGGTGAACACCATGCCCGAGGCCACCTTGCGCGCGGTCGCGGACCACGGGCAGGTGCCCGCCGACTCGGTGCGTTCCGGCTACAGCGACGCGCAGCGGGTACTCGACGGGCTGCGGGCGGTCGGCGTGGACTACGACGACGTCGTACAGGCCCTTGAGGACGAGGGCGTGGAGAAATTCGACGCCAGCTGGGAGAGGCTCGCCGAACAGCTCTCCGACACTCTCAGCACCGCGCGTCCACCGCAGACCAGGGGCTGATCATGACCGACAACAGCGCGTATGTGATCGTCGGAGCCAGTCTGGCCGGGGCCAAGGCCGCGCAGACGCTGCGCGAGGAGGGCTTCGACGGCCCGCTGATCCTGATCGGGGAGGAGAGCGAGCGGCCCTACGAGCGGCCGCCGCTGTCGAAGGGCTACCTGATGGGCAAGGACGCCCGGGAGCAGATCTACGTCCACCCGCCCCAGTGGTACGCCGAGCACGACATCGACCTGCGCCTGGGGACGGCGGTTACCGCGCTCGACCCGGCCCTGCACGAGGTGACGCTCGCGGACGGCAGCCGCCTTGGGTACGCCGAGCTGTTGCTGGCCACGGGCTCCTCGCCGCGCCGCCTGCCGGTGCCGGGTGCGGACCTGGACGGGGTGCTGTATCTGCGCACGGTCGAGGACAGCGACCGGATCAAGGACGCCTTCTCCTCCGCCTCACGGGTGGCGGTCGTCGGGGCTGGCTGGATCGGCCTGGAGACCGCTGCCGCGGCCCGCGCCGCCGGTGTGGAGGTCACCGTGCTGGAGAGGGCTGAGTTGCCGTTGCTGGGTGTCCTTGGCCGCGAGGTCGCCCAGGTCTTCGCGGACCTGCACCGTGAGCATGGGGTGGACCTGCGTGTCGGCGTGCAGGTCCCCGAACTCACCGGCAGCGCGGGTACCGTCGACGGCGTGCGGCTGTCCGACGGTACCCGCATCGATGCGGACGCGGTCATCGTCGGCATCGGCATCGTCCCCAACACCGGGCTCGCCCAGGCCGCGGGTCTTCAGATCGACAACGGCATTCTCACCGACGAGCGGCTGGGCACCTCCGCACCGGGCGTCTACGCCGCGGGCGATGTCGCCAACGCCTTCCATCCCCTGCTGGACCGGCGCATCCGCGTGGAGCACTGGGCCAACGCGCTGCACCAGCCACAGACCGCTGCCAAGGCGATGCTCGGCCAGGAAGCGGCCTACGACCGGGTGCCGTACTTCTTCACCGACCAGTACGACCTGGGCATGGAGTACACCGGATACGCCGAGCCCGGCGGATACGACCAGGTCGTCTTCCGCGGCGATGTCGGCGCACGCGAGTTCATCGCGTTCTGGCTCGCACGCGGCCGGGTGCTGGCAGGCATGAACGTCAACATCTGGGACGTCACCGAACCGATCCAGGCCCTCGTCCGCTCCGGCCAACAGGTTGACACCCGAAGACTCGCCGACCCGCAGGTGCCCATCGAATCGCTCCTGCAAGGTTTGTAGTGCTGCCACGACGCCTCGACCAGCAACCGCCGGGCGTGGGCGTTGCCGGTCTTGGTGATCGGCCCCTGGAAGCGGTTGGGCCCCGAGGAGTGCTCGCTGGGCACCAACCCGAGGTAAGCACCGATCCTGGCTCCGGTTAACCGGTATCAGTCACCACCTCGACGGCCAGGCCGAACGCGGACAAGGTGTCGATGCCGCGCCAGCAGGCGCCGATGCACCACCGGCGCCCACTCGGGGCGGTCGGCCGCAGCTTGACGCGCTGGTCGAAGCGGTCACGCATCGCCTCCAGCGCCAGGAGCTCCTCCATCCTCTCGTCAAAGGCGAACTGCGTGTCAGCATCGGTGAACCGCTGGCCGGACAGCCACTCGTGGTGCACACAAGTCCAGCCCGTCCCGCCGCGCCAGACCCGCCCTGGCGCAGCAACAGCTTGGAGACCGGTTGCGGGCATGGGCCAGGTGCCGGCGGACATCGTCCCGGCCCCGGACGAGATCGCGGGCGGCCTCCCCGGCCGGCGTCGGCACCCGCACCACGGGCAGCTCGTCCATCCGAAGCAGCTTCGCCAGCCGCTGGGCATCCCGCTTGTCCGTCTTGATCCGGTGCCGTTTCCGCCGGTCAGCAAGGCCACGGCTTCGGCACGACTCATCCCCACTGCACCCATCGGCTGCCCCCTCATATCGGGGTCACCCCAACGAGACGCATGCTCGCGTGGACAAGTCCTATCTGGCGGAGGGGAAAGGGGCGAGTCTCCGGTTGTTGTCGCGCTTCTTCAGGGCCAGGTTCTCGTAGTACAGGTTCGCGGTGACCGCCGCGAGTGCATCGAGTTTGCTCTGAAGTTCGGTCACCGTCGCTTTCGCCTCACGAAGCTGTCTGCGTAATACCGCAATGGACTCGTCGCGGGCAGTCTCGCCCGGGATGCGCAGCACGGGGCAGGCGACCTGGGCGTCCCATTCGGCCAGCACGTTCTGCCCCCGGTGCATGGTGGCGTGGCTGACCTGGGCCTCGCGGGCAAGGTTGATGGCACCGCTGGCCGAGATGTTCGCCCACGCCGGCGGCATGGTCCAGCTGAGCCGTGAGCAGGCTCGCGGCCGGGCCGGCGACTTCGAGATCATCGAGTACATCCTGCGCGGTCAGCCCGGAGGCGTGCCCTGACCTGGGGCCACCACTTCGACGACTGCCTCCTGCACGCTCCCCTCACCGACCAGCACCGCAACAAGATCGCCCACCAGGCCACGCTCATCGAGTCCGCACTCGGGAGCGACCCGGCGGACGTTCCGAGCACGGCCCCCCGCGCGCGCCACCGGCCGCCGCATCCTGCTGATAGCGTCCGGAGGCGCCGCCGACCTGCGCCGAGTCGACCCGGCTCTCCTGCACCCCGCCGACCGCCTGGTTCTCAACGACGTCGACCCCGACGCCCTCCAGTACGCCCTCACAAACCTGCCGCCCGCGACCCGCGCCCAGACCGCCGCGGCCCCCTGGCAACGTCCTGCGCACCGCCGCCCATCTGGCCGCCGACCACGGCCCCTTCGATCTGGTCCTGGCCGGAGGCCTCTTCGACTACCTCGAAGAACGCTCGCCCGAGCCCTGATCCGCACCACCCTGTCCCGCCTTTGCCGCCCCGGAGACACGTTCTACTTCTCCAACATCGCGATCCGAACCCGTACGCCGCCCTGATGACCCACATCGGCCGCTGGAACCTCGTCGAACGCACCCCCGCCGACATCGAGGCCGACGTCCGAGCTGCCGCGCCGCCGGGAACCGTCGCCGGACCGGACATCACCGCCGATGCCACCGGCCTGACGCTTTTTGCGACGGTGCGGTGCGCTGACGAGCCGGGGTGATCCCCGCAGCCGGCATCGTGTTCCTCCCTGACGCGGCATCGGTCGTCAGTCGAGGCCTTCGATGATGCGGAAGTCGCGCTCGACGCCGTCAGCAAGTACGGCCAGCGCCTCCTGGTAGGCCGCACTCGCGCGTGCGGCGACCGCCTGTTCGAAGCTGTCGAACTCGATCAGGACGGTGCGCTCGGCGATTCCGGCGTCGTGTGCGACGACCCGGCTGTCGCGGGAGAGCAGCCGCCCGCCCGCGGCCTTGACGGCTGGACCGGCCAGCTTGTCGTAGGCAGCAAGCCTCTCAGGGTCTGCGATGGTGCGGTAGACGCTGACCCAGTAGCCCTTGGCCACGGTACCTCCTGTGTTCGGAATTGATGATCAGAAGCATGCTCGGATCCATGGCCGGCGCGCTGTGGGTCAGCGAGCCGACGGAGACGGCGTCGAATTCGGACGGCTTCGATCAACCGGCTGGGGCTGCGATCGGATTGGTCTCGGGTGAGCGTCGGCGGGCGAGGACGAGCCAGAGCCGGTCGAGTCGATGACTGGCCTCGCCGGAAGGGCGGCGGCCCGGACTAGAACGAAGAGGAGCCGACAAGTAGGTACGAGTCGCACCAGTACGACGTGATCGGCCATCAACCCATAACCCTTGCCACAGATGCCGCCAGAACTGGCCGGGCTCTCACAGGAGCAGTTGGACCTGCTGCGCACCGGCACCCTCGCCTTGTGAGCGCAGGGGCCTCAGCGCATGACCGTGCGCACGATCGCTGCCTGGCCGCCGACTCGGATCCGGTGTCCCGTGCGGTCGCGGTGGACGGTCGCTGTGATGGTGGACGGGCTGCCGAGGTGGTCACCCATGTCGACAGCGAGGCGGTGTGTGCCGAACCCGGCAGCATGCGCTGCCAGGCAGGCCGTGCTGTTGGCGTTGGCGATGTCCTCGGGGACGCCGATCGACGGGGCGAACATCCGGGCTGCTGCTCGGCCGTGTCGGTCCGGGGGCGAGTAGGCGTAGCAGCCCAGCAGACCGTAGCGGTCACAGGCTGCGCGCAACAGGGTTAAGTTCGGCGTGAGTTCGGCCAGTGCGGCGCGGGATCGGATGGGCAGCAGAAGCCTCGGCCGCCCGTTCGACGCCACGCAGGCGTCGCCGGCGACCGCGTCCTCCGTCAGTCCGAGGCCGCCTGCGACTGCCCTCAGTTCGGGTCCACCGGCGCTACGCAGGCTGACCGGGCCCGGGTCGAACGACGCCGTCAGGCCGTCACCGTTTCGGCTTGCCCGACCGTCGAAGCTGCGGTGGGCCGTACGCAGGACGGCGCGGTAGTCGTGGTCGCCGCCTTCCCGTTCGGCGAGCACGGCGAGGGCGGCGACGGTGCCGTGTCCGCAGGCGGGCAGTTCGCCCTGGGCGGTGAAGAACCGCAGTGTGTACGCGGGCTGACGACGCTCGATTCCGGTCGCGCGGAGGAAGACGGCGTGCGATGTTCCCCACTCCGTGGGAATGCGGCATCGCTCCTCGTCGGTGAACGGCGCATCATCCAGAACGGCGGTCGGGCTGCCACCCGCGCCGTCTCGCTGACACGCGTCGACGACCGCTACCTCGGACATGGCACCGGGCCGGTGGTCAGCAGCATGGTCAGGTCCAGTGCGGGCGCGCTGTGCGTCAACGCTCCGACCGAGATGAGGTCGACGCCCGTCCCGGCGATGGCGAGAACTGTGTCCAGGCGGATGGTGCCCGAGGCCTCCAGCAGGATCCGGGAAGCGTCGGCCCGCCCGGCCCGGAGCTTCACGACCTGCTCGATGTCGGCCACCGGCATGTTGTCGAGCATGATCCAGCGGGCTCCGGCGTCGAGGGCCTCGACGGCCTGTGTGACGGTCTGCACCTCGACATCGCTCTCCACGGTCTGCCCGGTGCGCGCCATCCCGCGCCTGACCGCCTCGATCGCGGCGGTCACCCCGCCCGCCGCGGCGATGTGGTTCTCCTTGAGCAGGACCATCGCCGCGAGATCGAGGCGGTGGTTGTGGCCGCCGCCGGCGGTGACCGCGTACTTGTCCAGGGCGCGCAGGCCCGGCGCCGTCTTGCGCGTGTCCAGGATGTGCGCCCTGGTCCCTGCCACAGCTTGGACGTAGCGGTCGGTCAGCGTCGCGATGCCGCACATGCGCTGCAGGAAGTTCAGCGCCGTACGCTCCCCGGTGATCAGGCTGCGCGCCGAACCGGATAGGTGCACCAGGACCTGGCCGTCGGCCAGTCGGGCGCCGTCGGCGACGGCCGGCTCGACCTTGACCTCGGGGTCGACCTGCGCGAAGACCTCGGCGACCACGGGGAGGCCGGCGGCGATGCCGCTTTGCCGGGTGCGGATCTCGGCCGTGGCCGCCAGGTCCTCGGGAACGCTCCACTCGGTGGTGATGTCCTTCCCTGACGCGTCCTCGGCCAGGGCGGCAACGGCGGCGGCCCGTGCTGCCGCCGAGGGAAACTCGGTCGTGGTCATCTGGTCTCCAGCTCTGAGTGGACGTTGGCTTGGTTGCGGCAACCGCTGACGAGGCAGCACTGAAGTTCCGCTGGGCCGGTTTGCAGGACCTGGTGGATCCTGTACTCGATCTCCCGCGTGCCGGTCACCCGTCCCCCCGCCACGAACAGGTTCCGGGTGAGCCGTCCGTGCGACTCGGCGCCGACGTCGAACTCGGGGCACCATGCGCATGTACTGGTCCTCCCGGCCGGTCTCGCCTCCGTCGACCCGGGCCTTCAGGAACGCCTCTCACTCAGGTCGGCAGGGCAGGTGCCACAACAGCCGCCTCCGATTCGATTTCCGAAGCGGTCACCGATGCTAGCGTGTCGGAATTCGAAGCATCAACCTTGGAGAGCTGGACATCCCGACATGGCAACACCCATACCTGGCAATCCTGTTCGCGGCTCGACCACCGGCCGCCCCCTCATGGCCGCACTCGATCTGTTCGGGCGACGGTGGAGTCTGCGCATCCTGTGGGAGCTTCGCGCGGGCCCGCTTGGATTCCGCCCCTTGCAGAAGCGGTGCGACGACATGTCCTCCAGCGTGATGCGGCAGCGCCTGACCGAACTGCTGGATGCCCAGGTGATTCACCAACTACCGGACAGCCGCTACGAGCTCACCCCGCTGGGACAGGAGGCACGCCACGCCCTGAACCCCCTCGCCCGCTGGGCGGAACGCTGGGCGGCCATTATCGACCCGCAAGGGGCGGACCACGCCGACGACCAGTCCGCCAGCCGCGTCTCACATCCGGACACCGTGGGCGACGGGGCGCCGGAGAGGGGCTCCGCGGACTGACGCCCCGCCTCGGATCGGAGGCGGGGCGGGACCGCCGGGTCACGAGGTTGCCGCGGCTCGGCCGAGCGCCGGGGGTAGGCGCGAAACCTTCGCCAATCCTTCTGCTTCGGATTTCGAAGCGCTAGTGTCCAGCCTGCGACAGTGCTTCGATATTCGAAGCGCACTTGGTCCGACTTCGATCAAGGGGGCGGCATGAGTCAGCAGAACACCGACACGGAACGTTCCACCATCCTGTCCTGGAGGGAACCAGGGCCGCTCTTCGCCTTCAAAGGGGAACTGACGGGCCTGCAGTACTTGCAAGGCCTGGCAGCCGGCGAGATCGTGCCGCCGCCCGTCGCCCAGGTACTCGGCATCACCGTGGAGAGCGCCGACTGCTCGTGGGGCATGACGTCAGCCGCGTTTCAGCAGTCGCCGACCGCAGTCCTCATGGGCGTTGAGATCCAGGCAGCGCGGCACAAGTAGACGCTGAGCGCACGGTCGGCATCGCGAAGTCTGTGAACGAGCGGGGTCATCGACTCTCGCGCTTCGCAGGGATCCGCAGCTCGGAGCAACCGCGTCGCGATCTGCAGAACCGCGCCCGTGGCCAGGGAGTCGGTCGGCGGCGCGGTGTAGGGCTTGGAGGTCTTCTTCTTCCCGGCGGTGTTGAGCAGGGGCTGGGCCTGCGCGGTGCGGGAAGCATGCTCGGCGTCGAGCACGGCGGCTAGGAACGATGTGCCTGCGTACGGGCGGGCTTCGGGCCAGGTCCGGAAGATCATGGCGACCGTCGCGCGCAGATCGGCGAAGTAGTGGGCGACGGGGACCGGCGCCCCCGCGCTCGTCGTGCTCTCGGGGCCTCCCGCAGCGAGCAAGCCCGCAAGGTGTCGTTGCACTTGGACGAGCGCGGCCATAGTGGCCGAATCGAGTTCCCCGGCGGGGGCGCTCTCCCGGGTCAGGTCGGCTCCGCAGGCATGTGCGGGATGCTCGGCCGGTGCCGAACGCGCCTCAGCCGACCGGCATTGCCACGGGTCCAGAGCATCGTCCGACAGGGGCCGCGGTCCGCAGGACCAGCCGCGCGGAGTCACCGGCGAGCGTGGGGTCCTTCAGGGTGTGCGCGGCGAAGTGGTCGAGGAGCTCGTCGCGCGTTTCCTGAAGCCTCTTCAAGGAGAGGTGGTCGTATCGCATCCAGTGACAGCGGCTGAAGGTGCGCCTGCGGATGTCCTCGAGCGCTCGGGCGGTCCGCTGCTTACTCACCTTGTGGGACGTCACTTCCCGCACGTCTGCCGTCCTCCCCGTGATCATTACGGCTGGCCGCGAAACGCTACCAGCGTCCCTTCCACTGGGCGGACCCGCGGGACCGGAGCGACGACGAGGGGCGCCGCACTGACTGACCGGCAGGTCCTGAGACGCACGGCTACCACGGTGGCTGAGGACCTCGGCCGACTACCGCGACTCAGGAAGCAATCTGACGGGCTCTACACGACATCTGTCGTGCGACCTCGGCCCTTGCCACTGACGCCTTCCGCCAACGCAGCGCCGTTACATAGGTGGCCAGGCTCGCCAACGTGCAGGAGACGAGCCCGGCCTGATCCTCGTCCTGTCACAAAGGATCTCACTCAACGTACGACCGGAGGTTCCTCGCTGCGAGTTGATACAGACTCGGCGCACCGAATTCGTCTGGGAAGTGGGCAGCTCTCCGAGCGGCCGACCGGCGTCAGCGCGGACCAGCGCGGCAGTAGCCAGCTCCAGCGCCTTCGAAGACGGCCCCGGTCCAAGAGTCCGGTACGAGGGCTGACTCCAGGTGCACTCGGGTACCGAAGGTGTGGGCGCCGCTTCGCGCAGACGCTGCAGCGTGTTCAGTGCGTGGGCGTCCAAGGCGCCGAGCGAGGCGTGCCATGTCTGGGTGTCTGGGCCATACGTGGCGATGGAGCGTAGGAGCTCGAGTTGCGCTTCCCACTGGGCAGGGGGCGGCAGGGGCGGCGGCGATGGTGACCGCAGAACCCCTGCGTGCTGCGGGGGTTGAGGTGTGGTCAGGTCATGATGCGACCGTAGCTGCCACCCACTGACAGGCTTGGGGGGCTTGGGGAGCAGTGGGTGCCTTGAACGCATGAAAGCCCGGCGCACCGAGATTCTCGGCGGACGGGCCTTCACGTGAGGGTTCCGACGGCGTGCGTGTGCAGCAGAGCCCGCAGGCCGGTCAGTGGGTGTGAGTCCACCACTGGATGAGGGCGAGAGCCGCGGGGCCGGCTGCGGCCGCGAGACCGAGGGTGGCGCGGCGCGAGACCTCCCGCCACAGCAGGGTGGGGCGAGGAACGGGCTTAGGGGTGATGGGTCGTGTGCGGCGGCGCTTGGCCATGACAGGGCTCCCCGTAGACGGAGGGATGTGGGTCGCCGGGCCCGGCGGATGAGTCGACTCTGACTCCGCGCACCCCGAACTGTCGCAAGTCGCGGACGCTGACTAGGGCTGGGTTCTACGCTGCTGGTCACCGCCTTGCCAGCCGGGTGCCCGCCGTGCCCGCTGCGGGCATCGCTGGCCAGCGGGCAGGGCAGCAGGTGAGGGACAGTACGATGGAAGGCGGGCCGGTGGGGGCGCAGATCCAGGAGCTGCACGCGCGGCTGCGGGGGTTACGGGAGCGAGCCGAGACAGCTCGGCGTGAGAAGAACGCTTCGTACAGTCAGAACACCGTGCAGGCACACGTGCAGGCCTCTGGTCGACCCGGTGTGGAGCGCTTCCGCGGCAAGCGAATCAGCGACTGGGCCCCGCAGGATCCGGACGGCTTCAAGGTGCCCCAGGCGGACAGTGTCGACCTGGTGGTGGCGCTGGTCGCCTTGTGGTCGAAGTGGACCGGCGAAGCGGTGGACGAGTGGTGGTGGCGCGAGCAGCTGGAACTTGCCCGCACCGAGCAGGCTCAAGAACGCCCCGGCCAATCCAGTCCGGAGAACGAACCGGACGGCGGACGGTCCCTGGAGACCCTGACGACGGTCGGGGCGGCGGCGTTGGAAGTGCACCAGGCCGTTCTGCCTGCCACAGGGGCGAGCCCAGGCCCGACTCTCCCGACGCTGACGCCCTATCTGCTCCGCGCTCACGACAGTGAACTACGGACGGCACTGGGCCCGCCGCTGGCTGGAGGCCCTTCGGTCCTGGCGGTGCTCACCGGGGACTCCTCCACCGGCAAGACCCGCGCCCTGTACGAGGCGCTCCTTGCGCTCGCCCCCGACCGCCCCCTGCTGCGCCCGCACAGCGCTGAGGACTTGCTCGGCCTCCTGCGGGCCAATCAGGTCACGGCGGGGGTGGTGCTGTGGCTGAACGAGACCCAGCGATTCCTGTACGGCCAAGACAGCGAGCGAACCGCCGCGGAAGTGCTGCGCCTGCTGGAACACCGGCCGGGCGTGGCGGCGGTAGGCACACTGTGGAACGAGCCGTACTGGGCCGACCTCACCCGGCACGGAGTGCCCGGGGATCCGCACAGTCACGCCCGAGCCCTGCTCACTGGCCCGGCCACCCGCCGCATCCCGGTCGACTCCGACCTGTCGAACCAAGACCAGACCCGGTGGCGGGAGCTGGCCCGGCGTCGGGAAGACCGCCGACTGGCAGACGCGCTGGACCCCGGGGCGCCGGACGGCCGGGTCGTACAACATCTCAGCGGCGGGCCGGAACTCCTCGCCGCCTACCTGCACGGCCCCGGCGCCCACTTCCCCCCTGTCGAACACGCACTACTCACCGCCGCCCTCGACGCGCGCCGATTGGGGCACCGGACCCCGCTCCCCGCCGACCTGCTCGCCGACGCCGCCGACGGCGCCCTCACAAAACGCCACCGGACCGGCGACCCGGCCTGGGCGGACCTCGCACTGGGCGCACTGAGCACCGGCAAGCGCCTCGATGGCAGCCGCACCGACATCCGGCACACCCTGACCGCGCTGACCGCCCTGCGCACCCGATCTGGCACCCCGCCCCATTACGAGCCGGCCGACTACCTCGACCAGCACACCCGCCACCGAGGACCAGCTCGGCACCCACTCCCTGTGGAAAGCCCTGCTCGACCACACCACCGACCCCGAAGACCTGCACCAGATCGCCGACGCCGCCTGGCGCCGAGCCCTGTATAGGCAAGCTGTCATCCTCTGGCGGAAGGCCATCCTCGCTGGCCACCCCACTGCCCCGACCGCCCTCTTCGACCGCCTCACAACCGCTGGCCTCGACCCCCACCACCATGCCGACCACTGGATCGCTGCCCACGCCGACCCCACCAGCCCGTACAGCGTCGCGCAGCTGCTGAGGGAGTTCCGGGAGGCGGGGGCTAGCGAAGCCGTGGATGCCCTGGCGCACCGCGCCGCCGCCCACGCCGACCCCACCGATCCAGTCGGCATCACCCATTTACTTGAGGAGTTGCGGAAGGCGGGGGCAGGCGAAGCCGTGGATGCCCTGGCACACCGCGCCGCCGCCCACGCCGACCTCACCCACCCACACAAAGTCGCCCATTTACTTGAGGAGCTGCGGAAGGCGGGGGCAGACGAAGCCATTGCGGTGCTGCTGGACCGTGACCCCGCCGCCCACGCCGACCTCGCCCACCCGTGGAACGTCGCCCAGCTGCTGGAGGAGTTGCGGAAGACGGGCGCAGGCAAAACCATGGATGCTCTGGCACTCCGCGCCGCCGCCCACGCCGACCCCACCGACCTCACCGACCCAGTCGGCGTCGCGCAGCTGCTTGGGGAGTTCCGGGAGTCGGGGGCAGGCGAAGCCGTGGACGCTCTGGCACTCCGCGCCGCCGCCCACGCCGCCCACGCCGACCTCACCGACCCAGCCGGCGTCGCCCAGCTGCTTGGGGAGTTCCGGAAGTCGGGGGAAGGCGAAGCCATTGCGGTGCTGCTGGGCCGCGACCCCGCCGCCCACGCCGACCTCACCGACCCAGCCGGCGTCGCCCAGCTGCTTGGGGAGTTCCGGAAGTCGGGGGAAGGCGAAGCCATTGCGGTGCTGCTGGGCCGCGACCCCGCCGCCCACGCCGACCTCACCGACCCAGCCGGCGTCGCCCAGCTGCTTGGGGAGTTCCGGAAGTCGGGGGAAGGCGAAGCCATTGCGGTGCTGCTGGGCCGCGACCCCGCCGCCCACGCCGACCTCACCCACCCAGGCGTCGTTGCCCAGCTGCTGAGGGAGTTGCTGGAGGCGGGGGCAGGCGAAGCCGTGGACGCTCTGGCACTCCGCGCCGCCGCCCACGCCGACCTCACCGACCCAGCCGGCGTCGCCCAGCTGCTTGGGGAGTTCCGGGAGTCGGGGGCAGGCGATGCCATTGCGGTGCTGCTGCTCCGTGACCCCGCCGCCCACGCCGACCTCGCCCACACGCCCAGCGTTGTCCAGCTGCTGGGGGAGTTGCGGAAGGCGGGGGCTAGCGAAGCCGTGGATGGCCTGGCACACCGCGCTGCCGCCCACGCCGACCTCACCCGCCCGTACAGCGTTGCCCAGTTGCTGGGGGAGTTGCGGAAGGCGGGGGCTAGCGAAGCCGTGGATGGCCTGGCACACCGTGCCGCGGCCCACGCCGACCTCACCCGCCCGTACAGCGTTGTCCAGCTGCTGGGGGAGTTGCGGAAGGCGGGGGCTAGCGAAGCCGTGGATGGCCTGGCACACCGCGCTGCCGCCCACACCGACCCCACCAGCCCGTACAGCGTCGCGCAGCTGCTTGGGGAGTTCCGGGAGTCGGGGGCAGGCGATGCCATTGTGGTGCTGCTGGACCGTGACCCCGCCGCCCACGCCCACCTCACCCCCACGTCCATCGTCGCGCAACTGCTGAGGGAGTTGCGGAAGGCGGGGGCTAGCGAAGCCGTGGATGCCCTGGCACACCGCGCCGCCGCCCAAGCCGACCCCATCGACCCAGCCGGCGTCGAGCTGCTTGAGGAGTTGCGGAAGGCGGGGGCTAGCGAAGCCGTGGATGCTCTGGCACACCGCGCCGCCGCCCACGCCGACCTCACCCGCCCGTACAACGTCGTCCAGCTGCTGAGAGAGTTGCGGAAGGCGGGGGCTAGCGAAGCCGTGGATGGCCTGGCACTCCGCGCCGCCGCCCACGCCGCCCCAGGCGTCGTTGCCCAGTTGCTGGGGGAGTTGCGGAAGGCGGGGGCTAGCGAAGCCGTGGATGCTCTGGCACACCGTGCCGCCGCCCACGCCGCCCACGCCGCCCACGCCGCCCACGCCGACCTCACCGACCCAGCCGGCGTCGCCCAGCTGCTTGGGGAGTTCCGGGAGTCGGGGGCAGGCGATGCCATTGCGGTGCTGCTGGACCGTGACCCCGCCGCCCACGCCCACCTCACCCACCGGTCCAGCGTCGCGCAACTGCTGGAGGAGTTGCGGAAGACGGGCGCAGGCAAATCCATGGACGCCCTGGCACACCGCGCTATGGATGCCGGTGTTGTTACATCAGCCCACGTGATTCCCCACGGGAGGGAGACTGATGGTCAACCCGCAGGGCCATGGACATGGAGCAATCTTTCGCCACACTTTTAGAGGCGCCCGAGCGCAGCGCACAGCGGGGCGCCGCCGTCGAGGGAGGGTGGTGTAGCGGGGGAGGCCCTTGCCATGGCTGCCAGCGCCTTCCTCACCATGACCCGTGCCACGGAACTCGACGCGGGGAAGCAGAAACAGACCAGCCGGCTCGTCCCGCTCAGCCTCCCCCTACCAACGACGAGGCCACAGCCCATAGAAGCTGCAGGCCGCGAAGAAGCTGGACTGGTCTCGGGCGGTGATCGACTCCAGCCATGTGAGGGCTGCTTGGCTGGGCCCCAAAAGCGGACCGAGCCCGGTCGACCGCGCACGTCCGGGCAGCAAGCACCACGTCCTCGTCGACGGGCAGGGCATCCCGCTCGCGGTGTCGCTGACCGGCATGGTGGTGGTCTCAGCCACGGCCGTCGTTCGCGGTGCCGATCGGCGACGGAGCAGCGCCAATGTCGTGCTGGTCCCAGGACTCCAATTGCTAGGCCCCCAGGCCCGGGAGTCCCAGGGTCAGCTCAGTGACGGGCAGGCCTGCGTCGATCAGGGTGCGGGCGTCTTGCACACTGGGCGGCGCAGCCGGTTCAAGCTCGGCGACGGCAACGCGGGGCGGGTCGGCCAGGCGGTCACGGATCACGAGCCGCGGGGCGGGGACCTCGTCAGGGTCGGTGTCCGTACGGCGCACCCACACCTGGCCGGGGGCAGCGAGGAGTACGGGGTCGCTATCGGTGACTCGCTCGCAGACCCAGCGCAGTGCCGTGTCGCGGGGGAACATGTCGGCCTCGACAATGCCGACGGTCAGGGTGTTCACCAGGACGGCGGCGGCCTGTTGGGTGCCGAGGATTTCGTCGAGACGGAGGGTGAAGGTCATCGTGAGCCTTTCTCTGACAGGGCCTTCAGGGAGGGTGGTTCTCGTCGGGGGAAGGTGCCGGCCGCCCGGCGCGGAAGAGGTCGCGTCGCGCCGGGCCGGGCGTATGGGGGATGCGATCAGCTACGAAGGGGGCTCGGTACTGACCGCCGGGGGATGCGGGCTGCTACAGGGCGAGCCTGGAGCGGAGTCCCGGTGCTACGGCCGCGATCTGTTCGAGCAGGCGCCAGCCGGGCGTCCACAGACTCCTGTTGCCGCTGGCTCGGATCGGTGTCGGCAGGGGCTGCACGTTCCTGATCACCCAGTGGTGGGAGCCAGCGCTCGACCACGGCGTGCACGACCCGTCGTCGGGGTGGTAGTCGGCGAGCTCGGCGACAGCGACGACGGCGCCCTGCACAAGGCGGTGCGAGCCGGGCAACGTGCGGGTGACGAGCGGCAGATGGCGGGCTGCGGTGTCGACGGTGACCGCGGCGTGGATGAGGAGGGTGCCCCGGTTATCTAGGGGTGGGCAAGTAAACCTCCTGGTAGATCGCTATGTGCTGTGTCTGTCACGTTGGGCACGCTCGTTCGGCGCCCGGGTCTCGACGACGGCCGGTCGCGGCGGGTGTGCTGCAGGCGCTGGTTGAGGTGGTGCGTCAACTGCGCGAGCTCGGCCCGCACAGTCCGATTAGCTTGTACTGCATACTGGCATCTTGAAAGCATGCAACCGTTCAACAGGTGGACGAGAGTGGCGATCGACGTCACTCGCTATGTGTGCGAGCAACACCTCGCAGACCGGAACTTCGAGTTTTACGGTCTCCAGGCTGCTGAAGCGCTCAACTATGGGCCCGGCAGCATCTACCCCGTCCTGCGCCGACTCGTAACCGCTAAATGGCTACTGGTTCGTGTGGAGGGAGCCGACGAGCCGCGTACCAAGGGCCGGCCGCGGCGGACCTACTACCGAATCAACCCGGACCAACTCGGCGCGGTCCGCCAGCGCGTCGCCGAGCTTGACGCGCGGGAGCGCTCATCGCGGTGGTCCCCACGCCCCGCCTCCCATCCGATGCCCGCGCCCAGTTCCGGGCCCGAATTCGGGAGGGTGGAAGGGTGAGTTTGATCTCGAGCGTGGTGCGGTTTACGCGCGACTCTGACAGCAGGATGGCGCGCCTCGCGCTCGCTGGCACCGTAGCGGCCGGGCCGGTCTCGTACATCTGGGGATCACCTCAATCCCCGGTGGCCAATTCCAGCATCGGTGTGAAGTGGACGTGGACCCTTGGAATGGGTCTCGGTCCGCTGCTGTTACTGCTGCTCGGCGACACGATTGCGCTGATTTCTTGGGCGACACGAGATCTCCGGCGGTGGGCTGCGCCCTTGCTGCCGCTGGTGGGAACAGTGGTGCTGGCAGTTCCGGCGGCCGCCTTCCCGCCGCGTGCTCGTCGTCAGTGGCTCTCTGGAGTGCTGGAGGCATTCTGGCTGCGCCGGGAACACGGGTTCACCTGGATTCGGGTGCTTTTCAGCTTCGTGGGTACCTGGCCATTGGCCCTGTTTTACGAATGGAGGGACTACCTCACCAGCCGACCCAACGACCTGGACCTAGCGTCCAACAGCGAGAACGCCGGGCCCCAACCGCCTGAGAGATACTGGAAGCGGCACCGTACGGAGATTTTCTGGGCGGCCGTCTTCGCGGTTACGGCGGCCGTGGGCTACGAGGCGCTCACCGAACTCATGCACTACAACGGCTACTCCTGGCCATGGGAGATCGCTGACTCGGCGCACTGAGAGCGTTCCCTGAGGCCAGTGAAGAACAGTCGCCCCAGGTCTGAATGGAGAGGGGCCTACGACGCCTCGTTCACCGACGGGATAACCTGCCCGGGGTGCGGATATTGGTCAGGTCGAATACACGGCTCCTACCTGCGGTTTCCTCGCGACCTGCCGACGGCGGGCAAGTTCGTCGTGGTGTCGCTACGGGTTCGGCGATTCGTCTGTGGGGAGGATTCCTGCCCACGCAAGACCTTCGCCGAGCAAGTACCGGGGCTCATCGGCCGGTTCGGGCGAAGGACCGAGCGGCTGCGATCGGCGCTGGTGTCGGTCGGACTCGCGCTCGCAGGCCGAGCCGGCGCCCGAATGACGGACGCCTTCAAGGTCCCGGTCAGCAGGAACACCCTACTGAGGCTGATCGCCTCGCTTCCGGATCCCGTCATTGCCGCACCCTCTACGGAACTGTGCTCGTCGACGTCGAAACACGTCGTCCCATCGACCTCCTGCCTGACCGGGAGGCGGACACGCTCGCGGCCTGGCTCGCCGAGCGGCCCGGCATCGAGATCGTCTGCCGCGACCGAGCCCCCTTCTTCGCCGAAGGCGCTACCCGCGGTGCCCCGCAGGCCATTCAGGTCGCCGATCGGTGGCATCTCTGGCACAACGTGGGTGAAGCCGCCGAGAAGTGCGTCCATCGGCACCGAGGCTGCTTACGTCCTGTTCCGGCTCCGGATGTTCCGCAGGAGGAGGAGCCGGCCACGTTGTCGCCCTGGCCGACAGGACACCGGTTCGCCGAACGCACCCGCGTAAAGCACGCCACCATTCACGCCCTCCTGGCCGCTGGGCACAGCAAGCGATCCGTCGCCCGACAGCTTGGCATGACCCTCAACACCATCCTGCGCTTCTCCCGCGCCACGACCCCGGAGGAGATGTTCACCGGCCAGTGGCAAAGCCGTGCGACCAAGCTCGACGCCTACAAGCCCTACCTCGATAAGCGCTGGCAAGAAGGCTGCACCAACGCCTGGAAACTGTGGGAGGAGATCAAGGAACAGGGCTATCCCCGCGGTTACGGCAGCGTCCGCGACTACGTCAGCAGAAGTCTTCGCGGCAAGCCCCAACCGGTCGGCCCCCGGCCGCCATCGGCCCGCGCCGTCACTCGCTGGATCCTCACCCACCCCGACGCCCTACCCGAAGGCGACCGGCTCCAGCTCAAAGCCGCCTTGGTCAACTGCCCCGAACTGACAGCACTCGCCCAACACGTGCGCTCCCTTCGGTCACATGCTCACCAACCTGCAGGGCGACCAGCTGCCGAGATGGATCGAAGCGGCCACCGCCACCACCGATCTGCCCAGCCTTCGGCACTTCGCCCAACACCTCGAACGTGACCTCGATGCCGTCATCGCCGGCCTCTCACTCCCGTGGAACTCAGGCGTCGTCGAAGGCCATGTCAACCGGATCAAGATGCTCAAGCGCCAGATGTTCGGCCGCGCCGGATTCAGCCTCCTACGCAAGCGAGTCCTCCTCGCTCCGTAGTCCGGTCACTGGACCTGGCACGGACATTACGATCGAGCAGTGACGATCAAGTACGAGTGGCGGGGCGACTTCGACAACGCCGCCCTCAACGCGCTACACGCTGACGGCTTCGGCCACCCGGTCGCTCAGACTGACTGGCGAGAACGACTTGAGCGCCACAGTCTTGGCTGGGTCTGCGCATGGGAAGACGGCTCTCTGATCGGCTTCGTCAACGTCGTCTGGGACGGTGGAGTCCATGCCTTCATCCTGGACACGGTGGTCGCACAGCATCGCCGAGCGAGAGGTGTTGGCGGCGCGCTAGTCGCAACCGCAGCCCACGAAGCGCGTGCGGCAGAGTGCGAATGGCTCCACGTCGACTTCGAGGAGCACCTGTGGTCGTTCTATTTCGATGCCTGCGGATTCAAGGAGACGGCAGCCGGTCTGATTGCTCTATAACGCCGTGGGCCGAGCCCTGGACCAGGGCGCACAGGACCAGGAGTGGCATCAACAGGCCCTTGCCAGACCCCTGACTCAATCTCGGCCGTCACCGAGTGTGACCGCACCACACAAGTTGGGCCAGAGCCACTACTCGTGAATAAAGCCAGCCAGGGGCAGCCACTGCACGGCCTGGTCGATGCGATCACCGTACGGGCGCACCTGACTTCGCGGTACTGCACCAATGCACCGTGCGCCGCTCCCGACCTTTCGGGTGTGCACAATCAACGCGCACGCAAGCTCAACGGCAGGGCACCCATGCACCACCTGCCGCACCTGACCCATTGGGTATGCACAGGCAGCCTGCACCTGCCGCCTGTCCGGCATGTCCACTCGCGAACCGCGGCGGGCGGGCGCGCAGTTCGTCTCACACGAACGGACGAGAATGAGCGAGAGACAAGCCCGTTGCCTCCGAGCCGAGTGAGCACCTGCATCTTGGCCGGAGGGCAGGTATCCGCGCCTGAGGCTTCGCGGCATGGACAACGGCGGGCGTTCCGCTCCGCCGCCGTGCTCTGGAGCCACGAGTTCATCCGCTCCTCGCGTGATGGTGATGTCGTTCAGGGGACTCCTCCGGCTCCTCAGGGCCGGTCGTCACGGCCGCACGCAAGGTGGTGTCGCCGGCGGCGCGCCGCAGCGGCTCCCGTGGAGCTCCGCAGCCCCCGTCCTCCGGACGGTGCCCGAGCACCTCCTCGCCCGATGGAGACAGGTACCGCGCCTTGGCTCACCCGCGGCCGCCCCCGCGTCGAGCACGACTTCGCCCACAGGAAGGTCTGGAGGGTCTTACGCGACCGCTGGCTCGAGGGCGACGGCGTCCATCACGCCTTGCTCGGCGTCGCCCGCTTCCACAACCTTGTACTCACCGGCTGACGCTTATCCGTTCAGCGGAGTGCCGTTCCTGCTACGGGGTGACAGTTTGGGAAGGTGTAGGGCTTTGTGAGGTAGGCAAGGTTGTCTTTCTCAGCGGACGCGACGCAGTCCATGCAAGCCCCCATGCCTGATCAGAGCTCCGATCGCGGGCCTTCGCGCTGTCGGCCGTCCCTCACAGGCCGACGCACCGCAGCTTGATTACGTCAGGCTCGGTGGGGGGAAGGTTGTTGGCCTGTCCCGGCATGAGAAAGACGGCGAGGTGCATTGCGATGCCCGACGTACCCGTACCTGGGGACTACGACGGAGACGGCACGCTGGACACGGCGTTCTGGGTAACCCCTGGAGGAAACTGGTTCATTCAGCCTCATTCCGGGGGCCAGCAGCGTGTGGTTCAGTTCGGTCAGGACAGCGACATTCCGGTGCCGAGCGACTTTGACCACGACGGCAAGGCGGACCTTGCCGTCTGGCGTCCCGGCGACCGCATGCTGCGCGTGCGTCCTTCCTCCGGTGTACCGGACTGGGCTCTGCCCATCCCTCAGGATGGTGAGGTTCCCAGACCCGAGGACCACGACGCGCTCACTTTGTTCGCCTACGCCCTTTTCGCGCTCGCCTTGCGGCTGAAGGCCGCCGGTCGGCCGGACGAAGCGTTCACGGCTGCCCGCGAAGGCGTCAGGATCTTTCTTCGGCTGGCAAGGAGCCCGGGCAAGTTGGATCCCGCGGTTTTCCTCTCCCAAGTGGTGGAGCTGGCGGGCCATCTCCCTGCGCCGGAGGCTGTTACGCCGACCCAGGACGCTGTCGCCATCCTGCGGCGCCTGGTCGACACCGACCCCAGCAACCTGGACCACCAGACCCAGCTCGCCTTCGCATACTTCTGGCTGACCTTGCGGCTGGAGGCCGCCGGTCGGCCGGACGAAGCGTTCACGGCTGCCCGCGAAGGCGTCAGGATCTTTCTTCGGCTGGCAGGAAGCCCGGGGAACTTGAATCTGGCGTCTTTCCTCGCCCGCGTGGTGGAGCTGACGGGCCATCTGCCCGCCTCCGAGGCTGTTGCGCCGACCCAGGACGCTGTCGCCATCCTGCGGCGCCTGGTCGACACCGACCCCAGCAACCTGGACCACCAGACCCAGCTCGCCTTCGCATACTTCTGGCTGACCTTGCGGCTGGAGGCCGCCGGTCGGCCGGACGAAGCGTTCACGGCTGCCCGCGAAGGCGTCAGGATCTTTCTTCGGCTGGCAGGAAGCCCGGGGAACTTGAATCTGGCGTCTTTCCTCGCCCGCGTGGTGGAGCTGACGGGCCATCTGCCCGCCTCCGAGGCTGTTACGCCGACCCAGGACGCTGTCGCCATCCTGCGGCGCCTGGTCGACACCGACCCCACCAACCTCGACCACCAGACCCAGCTCGCCTCCACACTTCACTCGCTGACCACGCGGCTGCAAGACGCCGGTCGGCCGGACGAAGCGGCTACGGCCGGATCGGAGGCCGAGGCTGCCGACCATCGAGTCGCCGCGCTCCGGAGGGTGCCGTCCGTTCTTGAACGCCTCGGGTATGGAGGCGCGGGCGGTACGGCAATCATGGACCTGCTGCAGCGGTACGGGACAGTGTGGAGCCTTCCGCTCGACGGCCGCACCTTTGACAATCAGCTGGTCACAGTCGCAGACCACCTGGATGGTCGATTCTGCGGGGTTCCCGATCACGTGGAAGGCTACGGGGCTCTGGGCCTGCATCCCCTGACCTTCTTCCCATCCGACGGACAATGGACCCGCGGCAACCTCACCTGGTCGCTGAACAGCGTCGGTGCAAAGGTGTTGAAGGCCGACACGGTGGAAGGAATCATCGCCAGCGCGTTCGCCCAGTGGGAGGCGGTGCTGGCGTCACAATTCTTCAAATTCCGCAAAGTGGAGAGCGGTGGCGACCTCAGGCTCCGCTTCGTCGGCAAAGAGATCGTAGAGGACTTCGGTGAGGATCTTGGCACGATCGGTGCTGCCAAGGATCCACCGGAAGGCGACATCAATTTCGACGCCGCCGAGTTGTGGGACAAGGCCCGGTTTCTACATGTGGCCCTCCATGAGATCGGCCATGCGCTGGGCTTGGGACATACGACGAGCCCAGAATCCTTGATGGCCCCAAAAACCGCGCCTGGAGAGTGGCATAAAACGATCGACGTCGAGTCCAAGCGGGAACTCTCCAGCCTGTACGACTGGACCGACCAGCTTCCCGCAGTCGGCGGCACAGCCGACCGGCCAAGCCTCGCCGTGGCGGGGGCGACGAGTTCCACTTCCTTCCCCGACCAGCTTTTCATGGCGTGGCGGGGCAGCGACGCTGGCCCCGATGACCGTAGCCTCTGGTGCTCCGAGCTCGTCAAGGAGCATGTCTGGGGGCCCCAGAAGATCACACGCTTCGCCTCCACGCACGGGCCGGCCCTCACATCGCTTCCCCCCACAGGTGGCGCCCAGGGCCTCATGATGGCTTGGAAGGGTTCGAAGGACGGTTCAGAGGACGACAAGAAGATCTGGTTCGCCACCAAGCTCCCCAGCGACCCTGACTGGGGAAATCAGAGCCCTGTCCCAGGAGTCCTCACCAGTTGCGGTCCCGCCCTCGCCTCGTTCAACGACCGCATCTTCATGGCCTGGAAGGGATTCGACAACGGCTCCATCTGGTTCTCCTCACACGGCCCGGGAGGTTGGGCGGGCCAGCAAGAGATCCGGCCAGGAGAAATCGGAACCTCCCACAGCCCCTGCCTGGTCGCCTTCCGCAAGCGCCTCTTCCTCTTCTGGAAAGGCACCGACACCAACGTCTTCTTCAGCTCGATGGGCAGCGCGCCTGGCAGCACCTGGCTGGCGCAGCAGCCCGTCCAATACGCCGTCGAAATAGACCCCACACCGCTTCTCATCGGTTCCAGCCATGGACCAGCGGCCACCGTGCACGACGACCTCATCGCCCTCGCGTGGAAGGGCGCGACCGACGGTGGCCTCTGGTTCACGTGGTTCGACGGGAAGGACTTCGCTGGCCAGATCCCCATCCCCCACAGGGGCACGTCCGCCGGACCCGCGATCGCGCAGTGGAACGGCCGCCTCCATATGACCTGGAAGGGCTCCGCCCCCGACACCACCACCATCTTTGAGTCATCCCTCGGCTGACAATCCAGCCGTCACGGCTCAGGTCCGATTTGAAGCCCAGGCCACGAACCCAGGGTCGTTTCAGAGTCCCTGTGAGCATGTGGGTCGCAGTTCACGGCGGTGCAAGGGTCTGGTTCGGGCCGTCACGAACGCAACGAGGCTCCGGTTGAACGGGGTGACCTTCCCAAGTCGCCCTGAACCACCGGAGCTTCGATGTGCCTCCAGTCTGCCATCGTCTGCCTGATCAAGTCGCCCGCGCTGGACGGCGCCGCTGGATTGTCGCTGGTGGAGCGCCTGCGACTGCTTCCCGATCCGCGTCGGGCGCCGCGGGGTACGTCACCCGTTCGTGGCAGTGTTGCTGATCGCTGCCTCGGCGGTGATTGCTGGCGCGCGCTCGTAGGCCGCCATCGGCAGCAGGCCGGTTACGAAGACCGCGCCCGAAGCGGTCCGCCCGGTCGACGTGCGAAGGGCTCCCGGGCGGACTCCACCGTCCAGGCTGCCTTGCCCTGCGATGCCGCCGCCGTTGACATGGCCGGTGCGTGAGCCGAACGGGTCGGCCGAAAAACCGCTGCGGTCAGCCACCGCACACCCGGCCACGCACACCGCTGCTCACCGATGCAGGATCTGCCGTTCCGCTCCGTTCCGCTCCTTCTCGATGCCACACTCTCGACCACCACCAGGGCAACGCACGAGGGACTGTTCGTTGACTGATGACCGTAAGGCCGTTGAGCAGTACGCACTGGATGCCTCACAAGCACACACCGAGCTGGCCCAGTCGTTGGCCGAGAAGCCGCTGGAGTACCCGCTGGAGGCGCACCGAATCCTGAGGAGCTGTGCCTGAGCCCTTCATGACAATGCTTCCGTGCTCTGACCTGGGGCGCTGCCAATAGTCGGCTCGTCTGTCGCCTTTCTGGGGAAGCGCGGAGCCCTCTGACCCCGCTGGGCAGCCGTTTTGGTGTCAACGCCGCGCTCAGAAACCGGCGTTGAGCACGCTCAGGATTGGTGCCCCTGCTGTGTTCCCACGGCGGCCTGAGCCTGGAACCCTTGAAGCACTGGGACCACGAGGGGAGTTCCGCTGTGGCGCGAACGGGTCGGTGGGCAGTGGCCGTGATGGCGTCGGTCGTGGCCTTCGGAGTCGGTCTGTGGCTGGCCGGATCGGTGTTCTCCGACTGGCTGCCGCGTGGGGAGGCTGAACGCTGGGCGGTCGCCGCCGCGTTCGCAACGATTGCCGCAGGCGCGGTCGGCGCGCCGTTCGGCTGGTGGGCCGGGCGCGAGACGCTGGGCGGCGGCCGGGTGGTCCAGCGGGCGACGGCGACGGAGGCCTCACGGACCACACAGATCGGCGGCAGCCGAGGTGGCACGGCCTCCGCACCCGCTGGTGATGTGGAGCAGCAGGCCGAATCGTCCGGCACTGCCCGCATTACGCAGATCGGTGGCGATCAGCACACCGGCGGGCGGTAGCCGGATGGCGGGGGAGAAGCGGCGTATCCACCGCGCAGAGCAGCATGCGCGTGTCCAGGGAGCGGGACGCGTGGAGCAGTTCGCCGGCGACCAGTACAACGTCATCACCACGGGTACCGGCCCCGTACCGCAGGCAACGGCCGCGCTTCCGGCCCCACCGGCCCACCTCGTCGGCCGCACGTCCGAGGCCGCACAGCTGCTGGAACTCCTCGATCCCGAAGGGCAGGGCCCCTCGGCCGTCGTGGTCTCCGCCGTCTCCGGACTCGGGGGGATCGGCAAGACCGCGCTGGCGCTGCATGTCGCCCACGAGGCGGCGGTCGTACGCAACTGGTACCCCGGCGGCGTGCTGTTCGTGAATCTGCGCGGTTACGACCCCGAGGGCCAGGTCACGGGCGGGCAGGCTCTTGCCGCGCTGCTGCGGGCACTCGGCGTGCGGGACGAGGACCTGCCGTCCACGACCGACGAACAGGCAGCCGTCTACCGCTCCGAGCTGGCCCGCATGGCAGACCAGGGCCGACGCGTGCTGCTGGTGGCGGACAACGCCTCAACGGCGTCGCAGGTCGAACCGCTCATCCCGGCCCGCAGGGAGCACCGAGTGCTCGTGACCTCCCGGCACATCCTGGCGGCGCTCCACGCCCGCCAGCTCAGTCTCGGCGAACTCGCCCCGGGCCCGGCCCGCGAACTCATCAGCGACAGCCTCACCCGCGCCCGCCCGGACGACCCCCGGCCCTCGCTCGCGCCGGAAGCGCTGGACGAGGTCGTACGGCTCTGCGGCAGGCTCCCGCTCGCCCTGGAGATCGCCGCGGCCCGACTGACCGTGGACCCAGGTTTCTCTCCTGCCGCCCTGGCCGCCGAACTGGAGGACGCCCGCGGCCGACTGGAGCATCTGCGCTACGACGACGGCGGCCACTCGCTGGCTGTGCGGGCCGCCTTTGAAGGCTCCTACCGCCGCTTGGACCCCGAACAGGCCCTTCTCTTCCGGCTGCTGGCCTTCAATCCCGGCCCCGATGTGGCCACCGACTCGGCAGGAGCGCTGATCGGGCGCCCGGCCAGGAGCCTCCTTGCGGGCCTGGCCCGTACGGCACTGCTGAGAGAGCAGCCAGTGGGTTCCGGGCGGTGGCGGATGCACGACCTGATCCGGCTGTACGCGGCGGAGCTGGCGGAGCAGGACGACGTCGGCGTGGTCGCTGAGCCGGTCGAGCGGCTGTTGGAGCACTATGAGACCACCCTCGCAGCCGCGACCACGCTGCTGAAGGACTCACCTGAGGAGCAGAGCGGCGGGCGGTTCCAGAGCAGGAGGGAGGCGCTTGACTGGCTGAGGGCTGAACGTGCAAACCTCACTGCCGCAACGGTGGCTTTTTCGGAGAGCCACCCCGAGATCGTGGTGGACATCGCGTTCCGCCTTTCGGAGCGGCTCGACCAATGGCGGTACTTCGACGACGGCGTCACCGTGGGGAAGGCGGCCCTGGACGCCGCTGCGCATCTGGGCTCCCGACGGATCGTGGCCGGCTTGGAGAACAACCTCGGCGTGACCCTGAACCGTGCCGGGCGCAAGGCGGAGGCGGTGGCCGTCACCCATGAGGCCATCCGGCGATTTCGTGGGCTCGCTGAGGAGGAACCGGAGTTCGAGTCTGATCTGGGGCGGGCCCTCGCCAACTTGGCTGATCAGGAAAGCGATCCGGAAAGGTGCAGGGTGGCCGCCGAGGAGGCCATCACCATCGGTCGCCGTTGGACCAAGGACGGCGACCTCACGGATCCTGATGTGGAGCTTGCGGGAGCCCTGCACAATCTCAGCGGGGCGCTCGCGGACCTCGGGCGCCACGCGGAGGCGGTGGCCCCGGCGCAGGAAGCCATGGAGATCCGCAGACGCCAGGCACAGGTGGCCCCGGGGGCCTTCCAGAGGTACTTCGCCGATCTGTTGATCCATCTCAGTACTGAGCTGTTGGAGGCGGGCCGACCGGAAGACGCCGTGCTGCGGGCCGCTGAGGGCGTGGACGTCTTCAGGCAGCTGGCCGCAGAGGATCTCAGGGCGCACGAGCACGCCTTTTGCGACGCACTCGCACAGCTCGGGCTCGCTTTCGTCGCCGTCGGGCACACCGAGGAGGCTCGCGAACTCCACGCACAGGCGATGGCACTGGCGGCGCGACTCGGTGAGAATACCGAGGAGACCGCGGCGGTGACCGAACTCACCCGCGCTCTGCCGCCCGCAGCCGAGAGAGGCGGACTATGGCACCGCATCGCCAAGATGCGCCGGGGCAGACGGAGTACGTGACGCCCACCCACGCCCTACCTCGCGACAGCAGCCTGATAGCCCTCCTGCTGGCGTTCGGCTGCCCGTCCATCGACGCCCAGCCGAACGGATCATGACCACGCCTCACAACGCCATGACCTTCTGAAAGAGGATGTGATACAGCTTTTGAGCGGCCTGACGCGCAGCGCCCATGAACTGCCGCAACTGTTCGAACTCCTCGAGGGCGGCATCGACCGGTTGCGAGCAGCCGGCCGCCTGGAAACCGACTTCCGGGGCGCGTCGCTGGAGGAAAGGCTGCAGGACTTCCAAGCTGGGCTCGCCGCAGCCGGCGAGGCCTCCAACGCGCTTGAGCGCGGCCTGGACCAGGCGTACCGGGCCATCGGCCACGTCTCATACAAGGAATCGGCAGAGCCCCAGGCATAGCTGGTCAGGGCGGCCTGGCCGCCCCCGGGGCCGGGGTGCGTTCGTTACAGGTCCATCCATGAGCGACGCTCGATGGGCCCGGACAGCGGTGTCCACACCGCCGAAGTCGGCCCGTGCTGTTCGAGGTCCTCAAGGACGGCAGCGCCGAGATTGACCTGCCCAGCCAGCTGGGCCACCAGCGGGTGGCCGGCAGCCATCGCCCGCAGGTCGTCGATCCGGCGCTGGAGGCTGGTGGTGGGAGCGCCCGTCAGGATGAACAGGACCCGGGGGAAGCGGGGATAGAACCGCTGCCAGGCGAGCATCGCGGCCTGGTCGGCGACGGTGCCGCGGCGGCCGACCGGCTGGGGCGTGTAGTCGTGGAAGCGGGCGTAGGAGATGAGTTTGCGGGCGAGTCGTTCGGAGGACATGGTGGCGCGGTCGACCTCCACGAAGGCCCGGTACTGCAGCCTGCGCGGACGGGTGGCTGTGTAGTGCAGGACGGCGTCGGCGATCAGTTTGTCTTCCCCGCCCGTGTCCGGGAGCCGGTGCGCGATCTCGGGCACCCAGTCCAGCGGGCCGTACTCGTCCCCGCGCCGTCGGGCATCGGTGAGGAACGCGAGATGTGCGCGAACCCCGGTCAGGGTGTGGGCGGCGCGCAGTGAGGCCTCTGTGGAGTTGGCCAGTGCCTGCAGAGGGCGGCCGCGCAGCACCGGCCAGCCGGCGGCCACCCGGCGCCGCGGGGGGTGAGGAACCAGGCCCGCATGCGGCTGGTGTTGGGCAGGACGGTGTAGGACGCCAGTTTGTCCTCCCGCAGTGCGTTCAGCACGGTGGAGGTGAGCTGCCGGACGGAGCCGGGGCTGAGCATCTGGTGCATCTGCGGGGTCGTGACCAGCCGGTGCTGCGCGAGCAGCGCGAGGGCCCGGTGGGCTGCGGCGTCCTCCGTACTGGGCTGGGAGTCCGTCCCGGTGTCCTTGACCGTGGCACTGGCGCCTGCGCTGTCGAGTTCGGTGTTCATCGGTACTGCTCCTGGAGTGCGGTGTCATCGGACGGGGCGGTGGGCCGGGTCGGGCCGGAGCCTCCTGAACCCTGCGCGCCCTGTTCCGCAGCGGGGCCAGGGCGAGTCAGGAACGCCCGGACGGTGATCTCGTGGGTGGAAGCGACGGCGGTGAGGGAGGCCAGCGGCAGGGCCCCGGTGTTGGTGTGCGCGGCCGTCAGCAGGGCGCGGACCTTGCCCGGGCGGGCCAGGTCGCCGAAGACTTCGCTCAGTTCCGGGCCGCGGATCATCAGCGGCCCGACCCGCTTCCCGGCCACGGTGAAGGACGCCCAGTGGTAGTACTTGTCCAGCTCGGTGGCGTCTGCGGGGTCGACCTGCCCGCCCCACTCATCGGTGATGTGCCGGATCGCCTCCACCGAGCCGGCCGTGGGGGAGAGGGAAGAGGCGTTCTGCAGCAGCGCGGTGCGCACGTCCGGGCTGAGCCGGTGCAGCAGCTGTGTCATGCCGTGCATCCGGACACCGAACTTCCGCAGCTGCTCGGTGATTTCGGCGAGTGAGGAGGAGGCGGCGCCGTCCAGGGAGATCAGCTCGTCGAGGTAGAGGAGGAAGGGGGCCCGGTCGCGGGCGGGGATGTCTCGGCGGGACAGGCCGGCCCGGAGCATGTCGCGCACCAGGAGGGATACCAGCAGCCGGTCGGTGGGTCCGGTGCCGGCCGGGCAGATCCATACGACGTTGGAGTCGTCCATGGCATGGCGGATGTCGTAACTGCCGGTGGGGGAGTGGAGGGAGGCTTTGATGACGGGGGAGGCGGCGAGCCGGTCCAGCGGGTTCAGCACGGTGGGCAGGGCGTCTTTGGGGATTTCGGCGAAGGAGGTGTGCCACCAGCGGGCGGCTTCGGCATCGAGCCGGTCGACGACCAGCGATCTGAAGAGCGGATCGGTGAGCAGAGGGCGGATCTGGAAGACCGTGGCCTGGCAGTCCTCGGCCGGCCGTTGATGTAATCGGGTGTCGTGGCGCGCAGGACGGTGATGATCCCGCGCTGTCCCAACGCGGGCACGGCGCCACAGGAGCAGCGCCTCCTGCTCCGCATCGCCGTCCTGGCCGCAGCCGCGCAATTCGGCGGCGGTGCGCCGGGCCGCGCGCTTGCGGCCGCTCCCAGGGTTACGTCCAGGCGCGGATGAACGAGCTGCGCGAGCGGGAGGTCCGTCTGACCGTCTTGCGACTCATCGCGGCCCACCTGAAAGACGACTCTCCCGAATCCTGGCAGGGGTACGACCTCGACTTCACCGGAGCTGTCCTGGATGAGGCCGACTTCCGTCGTGCCCGTTTCACCGGCGGCGATATCATCTTCATCAACACGCTCTTCGTCGGCCACGGCGCGGACCAGATCGTCTTCGACGAGGCCGACTTCGCCGAAGGCAGCTGCGTCTACTTCCGCCTCGCCGAATTCCGCAGCGGTTACCTCCGCTTCAACCGCGCCACGTTCAGCGGGGGCTGGGTCACCTTCTACAGCGCCCGTTTCGCTGGCACTCAGGTGGGCTTCCGCGACGCCGCCTTCGCTGCGGGGGAGATCCTTTTTGAGGACGCTGAGTTCTCCGACGGCCGCGTCGACTTCACCGGCGCCACCTTCACGGGCAGCACGGTGAACTTCGGTGAGCACCATCTTCATTCCGTCTACACCACGGTCCCGCCCGCGCGCTTCACCGGCGGCACCGTCGATTTCGCCCAGGCCGCCGACTTCAGCCACCCGCCTCACTTCGGTCTGCAGGTGCCACCACCCGGTCTTCTGCTACCTCCTGGCACCGACATTCGCGACCTGCCCTGAGGGGCGACCAGGCGCGCATCGTTGCCCTGTAGACGCTGTGTGGGGTGCGCTGTGCTGTCGCTGGTCTGGCTGCGCCGTTTTGCGCGGCCGCGTCCTGCTGGTCGACGGGAGGGGCAAATGAGATATCGCTCTGCTCAGTGGCCTGGACATTGCCGGGACGCGCATCGCCTTGGCCGCCACTCATCCAATCCAAGAGGCCCAACGGGCCCCGGCCCTCACCGTCCCGCTGCCCCCGGCAGCGGGCAGCCGCAGCCGGCCAACGGCCGGCCCCGGGTCTGCTGCGCCCGCACCTTGTCTCCTGGGCCCCGGCAGGGGCCCGGGCCGGCCGTCCCGCCGTCCCCGTCAGGGGGCTGCGCCCTGTCGGCCAGCGGCCGGCCCGCTTCAGAGCGGGTGGTGGGCTGTCGGCCCTCGGCTGGTCCTGCGCACTGGGGTCCTGTCGCTGACCGGGCGCGTGTTGGGGCGCAGCGCTTCGTTCTTTACGGCCCGGGGTGGGCGTGGCCGGGTCGGTGCCGTGGGGTGCGGGTGTAGGCGGTCCGGGTGCGCTCCGCGCTCGGGGACCTCGCTCCGCGCTGCCCCCCGTTACCGCCTTCGGTAACTCTCGCACTGAGTTTGCGCAGGGGGTTCGACCGGGGCCTGCTCCACGGGACAATGGGCGGACCGGCCACAGCGAGATCTGCCCAGGGGCGCCGGGACGCGCACTGAAGTCGGCGCCGGAGACACCGGGGGACGCACCATGGCAGGACGGGCACGCAACGCGGCAGGGACGAGGAGCTTCAGCGACCTCTTCCATGAACCGGGTGAAACCGTGAGGTGGATGATCGGCCGTCCGTCGAGGGGACCCGACGATGATCTGGACGACCTTCGGCTGGGGCGGCCGCTTCTCGTCAGCGCCCTGTCCCGCCGAGATCGTCGCATCGTGCGGTTCCAGGCGGGTTGCCTGATCCTGCAGTTGGACGCCCCTCGCCCCATCATCTGGCGTCGCTATCGGGTCTTTAACGGCTACGGCTCCGGCGTGCCCTTGGATCCGCCGTTCGAGGTAGAGGAAGCGGGCAGGGACGCCTGGCCCGGCACTTTCAACCCCGGGGACCCTCGCTTCTGCATGATCGTCGTTTACGCGGCCGGCCGGCGCTGGGACCTCGCCGTGCCGAAAGTCGATCTCCAACTCGTGCGCGCAGCACTCGCTGCGGCGAACCGGCCCGACATCCCGCCCGAGTAGGTTCCGTATCGCCGTAGGGCGCCACCGCGTCAAGCGAGGAGGGCGTGGCAGCGCACCCTGACGTGCGGTACGGGCTCCCGGCGGTCGTCGTCGGTGTGCGTCCGCACGTCGTGGTGGCCCGGCCGGTCGGCTGTCTGCTCCGGCTCGGGGAGGGCGAACTCGCTTTCTTCCATCACGTTCAGCAGGTCGTTCGGCAGGTCGATGTCGCTCTTGTCGAGCTCGTCGATGAGCAGCACAGAGCGCCTGGCGGGTGGGAGTGCGGTGCCGAGGGCTGAGGGGGCGTAGAGCGGGTCTGTCTAATGAACGGCCCTGTCTCACTTTCGGTGGTGACTGAGGGTGGCGCTATCCGAGGAGGATGCGGTGGCGGAGGAGGGTGAACCCTGCTCTGCCGTGCACCTGCCGCGCGATCAGCTTGGTCTTGGTGTTGACACCCCCGGTGGGCCTGTTGCTGTACGGGAGTGTGAACGCAGCGAGCACAGCGTCACGGTCTCGCTCCAGACCGCGGGTGAAGGCGTGCAGATGCGGCAGATCGGCTGTGCGGACCTCGGCGGTCCAGTGCTCGAGCACGTCGCCATTTCCAGGGTCCGGCACCAAGAGCGGGGCGAAGGTTCGGATGCAGGAGGCGAGTTGGGTCATTTCGCGGCACTCCTTCGAGGAGCTCTTCAGCCGGAGGCCACGTTGTGTCACGCGGCTTCTAGGATGTCGAGGACCGAGATCACCGTGGCGCCGGGCTCCAGACCTTTCGGGGGATGCAGACCGTACGCCAGCTTCGCGGGGATGACCGCGAGGATCCGGCTGCCGACCCGCTGGCCGACCAGGGCGCGGTCCCAGCCAGCGATGACGTTGCCCCGGCCGATCACGACCGGCAGCGGGCCGCCGTCCGCCTGGGAGCTGAGGAAGAGGTCCACCTCGTCCTTGCCGCGGGCGGGCTCCCAAGCGGCCGAGGAGTGCTGCAGGACCAGAGTCTGCCCGGCCTTCACCACCGGACCGGCGCCGTCCACCAGGCGCTGGACGACCAGGCCCTTGGGGGCCGCTTGGTCGGGGATGGTCAGTGTTGCGGTGCCGTCGCCCTTGTTCATGTGCACCTCGGGCAGCGCATCGGAGACCGAGTGCTGCTCGCCGGGGACGATGGCGTGGGCGCCGATGACATTCAGGATGTCGACGGCGAACACGACGGTGTCCTTGCCGGTGACATGGAGCTGCGCGCTACCGGTCGTCCCATACGCCTCCGCCGGGGGTGCGACGACCAGAACCCGGCTCCCGGCGCGCTGGCCTTGCACGGCTCGGTCCAGGGCGGGCAGCGTCGCGCCGCGCCCGACGGCGAACACCTGCGGCCGGGCCCCCTTGCCGTACGAGCCGGGCAGCGCCTTGCCAGTGCGCCACACCTTGGCGGTGTAGCGGACGACGGCCACATCGCCGGGGTGTGCCGAAATTCCCCGTCCCAGCGTCTGCAGCGCGACGACGAACTTGCCGCTCGGGGTGGCCTTCGGGACAGAGATCGTGGCAGGGCGCCCGAACTGGCCCGAAACAGTGGGCAATACGGCATCAGTGCGCACCACGGCGGGCCCGGCCGCCTTTGTTTGCACCGGCGCCGAGGGGGCGGCAAGCGGCCGGTGCCAGCCGTCCGGCCGGGACTGGTGGGATGAATCGTTGCTGCTGCACCCCACGAGCACGAGGGCTGGTGTTATCAGCAGCGCTGCGAATCGACGCATTTCTTTCCCGAGGATCGGGTGGGTGCGACCGCCGAGGACTCGGATCGGTCGCCCCACCGTGGACTGTTTTCCGTTCAGCGCTAGGTATTCAGGACTGGAGCAGCCGCGAATTCCTTGATGATTCCGGCGGCTTGCCGAAGCTCTTCGACCGTGTCGAGCGCCAGAACTTCTTGCTCGTCGATGTAGCCGCAACAATGCCTATAGCGCGAAGATTCAGCCTGCGCGCCATATAGTTCCTTTCTGAAATCATGGACGAACGTCGACTCGGGCGCGGTACTTATCGCGTCTGGGCGCGGGGCACCGTTCCCGCCCCCGAATGCGGGGCGCCAGGTAGCTGGCGCCCCGCATTGCTGAGTGGAGGAGTAGACGGGACTAAATGACGAGGACCGTCACCCAGAGCGCCCACATCCCCACCGTGAGGACGAGAACGGCGCCTTCACTGAGCCAGCGGCCGATCCAGACGAGAACATTCTGTCCGGCCATCTCGGCTCTCAGGGACCGTTGGGCCAGCATGTGGCTCAGCTGGCGTGATACGAACAACGCGCTGGGCACTGCAGGGACCAACGAGAGCGCAATCCGCACGTACTGCTCTGCGGTTGTACTGCCCGGGATCAGCAAGAGACTTCCGACCCCGAGCGGGACTGCGATCACGAACCACAGCCATGAGCGAAGGGCCAGTGCGTCAGAAGCCGGACGCCATACGCCGCACGCATCCTGCTGGCGGATCTTTCCGGGCCGCGCCTGGAGTAGGTCCGACACAGCCTTGTCGGCTTCAGCGGCTGCGATCGCCGCTTCCTTTCGATCCCCTTTTGCGAAAACGAGGAACGCCAGAGTGGCCAGGCGGGTCTCGCAGGCTCGCAGGATCCGCTCGCGATTCTTGATCACCGCAGCCATCGTCGCCATCCTTGCTGCCGGTAGGAGCGATGCTCCCCGTACAGCCCGTAGGCCGTGGAAGCTCCGCCGTACCAGCGGTCGATCCCGTCCGCGCGCCGAGTGTAATGGTGGTGGTATCGGCGGTTTGCCTTGGCCGCTCTGCTTCGCATCCGCTTGTTGTACCTTCCGCTGCCGCGAACTCCCTTGGCATACCGGGCCATTTTGCGGCCCTTCCAGAATCTTCCTGCGTAGCGGAAGCCCTTACCGGCACCGAACGTGGCGCTTCCGGCTATGTCCATCCAACCAGTCCTGTCGCCGTGGCGGACCTTATAGATCCCGCGGCCGAGAGAGATCCCCGCAGATATGGCGGAGCAGGCGGCGCAACCGAACATGCCGGCTATCGCAAGTCCGGTGCCTACCCTGTCGATCCACTTACCCCAGCCGAATCGTCCGTCGAGGTCGTAACAGTTGACCGGGTCGGCAGTGCAGTACTCGTAGGCGTTGGCGTTGCCTCCGGCGATTGGGTCGACGGAGAGGAAGCGTCCGAGGGCCTGGTCGTAGAGGCGGACACCCATGAGGATGGCGCCGGTGACGGTCTCGCTGGAGCGTTGTTTGCTGCCGATCCAGCCGTAGCGGGAGGCGGCGATGCCGGCTTCCGGATTGCCGTATTCGTCGTGGGCGAGGGCGACGACAGGCTTGGTGGTGTCCAGGGGGAGCTGGACGGTGACGTCGCCGTGGATGTTGGTCAGTTGCAGGACGGTGTCACCCGTGGCGCTGGTGATGGCGTCCAGGTCGCCGCTGCTGCCCTGGACGTTGCGGCTGATGACGCCTGCGGTGTCCTCCTTGATCCAGTCTGGGCTGTCGCTGCCGGATCCGTAGTGGTTGGTCTTCGCGCCGGTCTGCGTCCAGGTGGCGCCGCCGTCCGCGGTGCTTTCGGTGGTCCAGGCGGCGAGGCGCTGGGCGGCGTCCAGCGTCCAGGTCTGGCGGCTGGTGACCGTGGTCTGCTGCCGGACGAGGTCGTTGGTGTAGTAACCGATGGTCGCGCCGGAGGCCTGGGTGGTGGTACGGCCGAAGGCGTCGTAGACGATGCCCGCGTTCACCAGCCGGTCGGCGCTGTCGTAGGTGCTGGTGGTTGTGGTCGCGCCGGTGGAGGTGCAGGCCGTACCGGCCGCGCTGGTGGATGTGGCCAGTGCGGTGCGGTTGGTGTTGTTGCCGAGGTGTAACCGCGGCGGGTGCAGGTCCCGTCGGGGGTGGTGTCGTCGGCCCGGGTCAGGCGGCCGGAGTTGTCGTAGGTGTAGGTACGGGCGTAGGTCTGGCCGCCGGTGTCGGTGTCGGTGACGGTCTGGCCCTGGATGGAGTGATCGGCGGTGTCGGAGGCGACCACCGTGCCGTCACTGTCCCGGGTGTAGACGCGGGAGGTCTCCTGGCCGGTCTCGTCCTGGGAAGCGGTGAGGGTATATCCGCCGGGCAGCTGCTCGGTGGCCAGGTCACCGTCCGCGTCATAGGTCCCGCTGAAGGTGCCCGCAGCCGAATCGGTCCGCGAGGTCTCCACGCCGCGCGGGTCCTTGATGGTGTCGTAGGTGAACGTGGTCGTCGACGGCGCCGAGTCGGTCACCTTGGTCGGGCGGCCCAGGCTGTCGTACTCGGTGGTCGCGGTATTGCCCGCGCCGTCGCAGTAGGAGATCTCCCGTCCGAGCAGGTCGGTGGTGTGGGTGATGGTCTGCCCGCCCGCAGTGACGGTGGCGATGTCGCCGCTGTCCGGGTCGTAGGTGCTGGTGACATCCGGCACCGCCGTACCGACCCCGCCGGTCACCGACACCGTGGTGGGCCGTCCTGCGTTGTCGAAGGTGGTCGTGGTGGTGCGCGTCACCGAATTCGCGGTCTCGGTGACCTTCGCCGTGCTGCCGAACCGGTCGTACTCGACCGTGTTGGTGGGCAGCTGGGTGGGGTTGGCGCCGCCGCCGGTGATGGCGCCGGCCGGGCCGGTGGAGCAGATCAGGTCGGCCCACTCCGGGCGGCCGTTGCAGGCGCCGGTTCCGGTGGCCGAGTAGTAGGTGTTGAGGGTGGCGCCGGCGTCGGTGCCGGTCGACTTGGGCAGCGTGGTCTTGGCGACCCGGCCCTGGGTGTCGTAGGAGGTGGTCTTGGTGAGGTTCAGGCCTCCCGGGTCGTCGGTGGTAGAGGTGGGCAGGCCCTTGACCCAGTCGTAGCCGGTCTTGGAGCTGCGGGTGTCGGCGTCCGCCGGGTAGCCGTCGACGTGCGCGCCTGCGGTGACGGTGGTGGGCTGGTTGGCCACCGTCACCGTGCCATCGGTGGGCCGTCCCTCGTCGAAGGCGGTCACCGTGTGCTGGCGGGCGGCGACCTCACTGCCTGCGGGCAGGTCGGTGCCGCCGGTGCCGGCCTGCAGGGCGCCGGTGAGGGTGGTCAGATGCAGCGGACCGCTGGACTCCAGCTCGCGCAGCCCGTCGCTGGAGTAGGTGTGGGTGTGGACAGGCCTGTGGGCGGCGAGACTGTCCGGCTTCTTGTGGGGTCTGCCTCGCCCCGGCCGGGGGACGCGGATCGTTTCCAGCACTGGCTCCAGCTGGGTGCAGTAGGCCCGCTGCCCCGACGCGACGATCAGGGAAGGGGCCAGCAGCAGCCGTCCGCGCTCAGGTGGATCTTGGTGGTGAGATCGCCCCGCGAGCGGACCAGGCCCTCACGAACCGCGGCGACGCCGACAGGGCCGTGCTCCTCGCCGGGTCGACCGGCCGCCCCGGCCACGGAGTCGAGAAAGCCTTGTACGCCCTCGACGCCCTCGACGCCCTCGACCACACGCCCACCCTGCTGCTCGGGCTCCCGAACACGACGAGGGTCACAGGCTTGGCCAGGGCCGACGACGGAACGGTGTACCTCCTCACCGACATCCGCGGCAATGAGCAGGCCCCTCGACCCCACCTGCTGCGCGTCACCCTGCCCGCCGGATGCGGTGACCTCAAACTCTCCGCTGGGCCCCCGGCCTGCTGGGCCCGACCTTCTAGCGGTATCCCTCACGTGGCTCCGCCGGACGGCACTTGAGGAGGGCCGCCCTTGATAGGCAACTCGGAGGCGGAGGCGAGAGCCCTTCTGGATACCGCTGTGCGAGTGAGCGCAGGGCCATGACAGACTCCCGCGTCTGACCTGGTGCCCAGGACCAGGTCCGCATAAAGGGGTGGGCAATGAGAGGCCATAGACGCTCGATGACAGTTGGCGCTGTTGCGTCGACGTTGCTGATCGCAGGCTGTGGGGGCCCTGCCGTGACAGCTACGCCGCACACGCGCCAGTCGTCGCCGTCTGCCAGATCGGCGTCTGCCTCACCTACGGCGTCGCCGTCGCCGGTCGTGGAGAAGAGCCGGGATCAGGTGGTGAGCGACTTCCGCTTCGCCTCCGAAGGAATCGGAGAAGAGGGGTTGAGAGTCGTCAACGCCATGCCCGGGAACGAGGAGTGCCAGGTCGACACCATGGCCTTGTCGCCGGGGGTCCCGGACGAGGCCAGCTTGCTGCTTGCTGTCGAGCGGCTTCAGAAGCGGGGGTGGCGGCGGGAGGGCGTGGTGTCAAAGGAAGAGGGGGCCTACCTCAAGGCGGGCACGTGGGCGGCCATGCTGGGCGTCGGAGCCGTGCCGGAGAACGTGCGGGCTCTGGCAGGCTCGAACAAGGGGGCGTTTGTGGCGTCGGCGCTCGGGAAATGTGACCGCTCGTAGAGATGAGCCTCGCCAAGGCGGCGCAACTGCCTATCGGATGACGAAGAACCGAGGGAATTCGTTGACCTGCTGAAACGCGGGTTCTGCTACCTGAAGGTCCCGCGTTGAAGCCTGGAGATTCCCTCTGAACTTGGGGCGGGTTGGCGATGGCGTCGGTGCGGCGATCCGCGCGGCGTCGGACGCGACCGTCACGGCTTACATAACACCGCGTGGCGTAACGCCTCGCCTAACTGTGAGGCCTCTGCCGAGTCATCACTCTTGACGCGGGAGGCAGTGGCCGGGGAGCCAGATGCAGGCTGCTGTCGGCCGCGGTTACGTCGAAGGCCCAGCGCGCGCCCTCGGCAACCAGCCACAAGGTCACCGGGCCCCGTGCCGTGATGTTCAAGAGTGCCGTGTATTTGCGCCGGTGGTTTTGTTTGGCAGATGCATGCCTATTCATGCCCAGTCTCAGCAGGGAAGCCAGCAGGCCCAACAGACCGTCGGATCCATGAATCCTGGCCTTGGCCTCCATGGCCAGTACCGGCGCGCCATCGGTCTCGACCACGGCATCAAACTCCCCCTGCTCGAAGCAGATATCTGCCCCGGCGACGTTGTGGACCGAGATCAATTCTGCCGCGGCTGCCAGCTGGATCAGATACTCCAGATTGAGCGCGAGGCCGGAGCCGTTGCGGCTGAACAGGGCGTACCGGCCGCCGGAGGCCTTGGGCCGGAAGGCCTGTGGCACGACGAACCCGGCGGAATCCACGTGCAGCACCTGGGCGTCCAGCGCTGCCAGAAATCCCGCGGCCTCATCCGCCCCGAGTCCCCGCCGGGACTCTCCGAGGTGCGGCGAGAGGACATCAGCCCGCACTGCGGCGAACCCGATCGCCCACGCCCGCAGCAGCGCTTCGAGCCGCTCCACCGCCCCCGGGCACCGGGCTTCTGCCGTCCTGGCCAGGTCGTCGGACTGCCCGAGCATCTCCTCCCACCAGGTGTCACCCAGGACCTCCCGGACCGCCTCAATATCCCCCATAGTTACCTCCTCCCGCCCGGGCAGCGTCACCAGGCCCGCGTAGCGAGAAGAGTACGGCCGACGGCCGAATCCACGGTGCGATGCACCCGCGGACGACCAACTTCCTTGCCCAAGGGGACGCCGAACCCGCCGCGTGGTACGCGGCCGCGGACGCTGACGTGCCGGTCGCCACCCAGTGGGACGACGGCCGCCACCAGGGCACCGCGCCCGGCACCGTGCCCACCTCATCGGCCTCGATGCCGTCGGTCGTCATGGCCATGCTCGCCGACCTCGACGTACGCGACGTCAGCAGGCCCTCGAATCCAGCCTGGTCCCCATTCGTGAGTGGCTCGACAATCTGGCTCTGCAGTTCACGCCCGAGATCAACTCCGCTTTGACCCGCCTTGCCGAGATCGCCGCGCAGCTTTTTCGTATCGATGTACCTGACCTGTCGCACCTGGCACCAAAGATCGATGGTCCGGACTCGCTGGTGCCGCAGGCCCGCTGACAAGGGCGCTGCAGAAGTTCGCAGCCCTCCTGCCCGGCAACTGGCGCGACGGGAACCTCGATCTCAAGCAGATGACGGACGTCATGAGGGGCGGCATCCCGCTCACGTGGGTTCCCCCGGCCGACGTGATCCGCGCACTCGTCGCCGCGCCGGATGGTCCCGCGAGGGCCATCGTCCTGGAGGCGAACCGCGATGCGATCGTCGGCTCCTGCCGACAGGTCCTCACGGAAGTCGCCAGCCCCGACCTTCAGCACCAGGTGCGCCTTCTCGAAGAGTGTGTGGACATGATGGACAGCGGCAGGCATCAGGGCGCTCAGGCGCTCGCCGCGAGCGTCTGGGACACCGTGTGCCGCGGAGTGTGGCGGGCAGAGCCCCATCTCAACGGCGGCAAGCGCTGGAACTACAAGGAGGTTGACGCGCGGCTCCCCGACATCGATGACGACGACACCGTGATCGAGTTCCGTCAGGCGTACCTCTTCGCCCCGTTCGTGAACGCCTGCGACAGCTTCTGGGACAACGACCCGGTCCCCACGACATTCAACCGTCATGCGAATGTCCACGCGGCAGGGCCGACTCAGTACACAGTGGCCAACGCTCTGACTGCGCTGATGTTGGCTGTGAGCCTGGTGCGGGAGCTGGAGGAGGGGATTCTCTCCGTCCAGATCCACGTCTGATCCTGCCAGCGTGGAGTGGTCCCGAGCAACGTGCCAATGAAGCCCGGGGCCGCAGGCCCGCACGTGTCCTGTCAGAAGCGGGGCGCGCCACTGGTGACCGGACGACGTCAGGCGGACCGCAGGACTGAGTAGTTGTAGCTATGGGACCACTTTATGCCCGGCCTGCCGAGTTCCGGGTGTCGGCGAGGACCTGGTCGAGGCGCTTGCGGGTTTCCCGTACTTGAGGTGCAGGCCGCCCAGGATCAGCGCAGGCGGGAGGGTTCGGTATCGGAACCACCAAGGATGGCGCGGTGGCGCAGTCCCCTCGGCGTTGTTGCACAGGGTGCACAGCAGGCCTTCTCCGAACTACAGGCTCGGCCTCATTGCCTCAGGCAGGACGGCGAGTGACAGCGGCCAATATCCTTTTCAACGTACGGCCAGCGGTACCCCGCTCACGACCCCCACCGTCGTCCAGTTGCGCTCCCCGGATCGCGAGCAACGGGTACATAGAGTGACGTATGCGCCGTCCCCTGCCGCTGTGCCTGATCGCCGTTCTCTCGGGGGCGTTGTAAGGGCAGACTGTGCAGGTGGACTCTGACCTGTACCCTGACCTGGCTGCTGCGGGCAGCCTGACCGCAGCGCTGGAACAACTGGCGGCCGAACTCGGTGTCGACCTCATGGTGGTTCCCCACGAAGGAGGCTCCCCCGTTACGGCGGGCATCGCCTCGTCGGTCCCGGGGCGCAAGCCGCTGTCCGTCTACATCGGGGCAAGCAGCCGCTGGTTCAGCGTCTCGGGCTGGGGCCAGGGCATCGAGCTCGTTACCGGAGCCACGCCGGACCTGGCGGATGTCGTAAGGGCTGGTGTGGCGTGGGGACAGGGCTGCGGCCTGCGAGAGCTGCGGGCCGAACTGCCGTTTCTGCACTCCAGTGAACGCGCCGAGGCGCACGAACGCGGGCCAGCGGCAGTGGTGGAGCTGCAGTGGCGGAAGATGCGGGAGCAGGCAGCCGAGGCCCCGGATTTCCCTGAGTTCGGCACACTCGTGGAAGCGGCTCACGCCAATCCGAGGTTGCGACAGCTCTACGTGTACTCCAGCCACTGGACGCTTGGCTTCAGCTCCTGCACCGGATTCCCCTTCCGGAATGAGGTTGCCATCGTCCCGGCACACAACGGCAGTCCCTATCGCGTGATGAAGCACCTGCACGCCAACACCATCGACGAGACCGCCACGGTCGAGGATGCTGTCGCCTTGGCGGTGTCCCATCTCCCTGCCGGCCTCGGCCCGGCCGTCGCGGGAACCGCCGAACGAGATGAGTGACGCACCCGAAAAGAGTCACTGACGGTCACCGACCTCGTGGCCAGTTGACTCCCCATCAGGTGGCCGCGAGCGGGGCCGCGGGCTCGGCCAACTCTCCCACCTTTGGCGCAACGACCTGACGCTGCCGGCGCGGCCTCTGACGATCACGGATCGAACGCCTTGACTCGCGAACCGCAGCGGGGGCGGGAGCGGGCACCCCACGCCGACTACGTGCCCGACGGCCTCAAGGCAGCGGCCACCTCGACCACCACGCTCACAGCGCTCGAAGCGGGTTTCGAAGACTCCCTGCGCCATCCGTTCACGCTGGTGGCGGGACTTGTGGTCGGTGACTGTGTCCAGGCTGGCGACCGGCGGGGTGAGGAGCGCAGTGTGTGGCTGTACGGGCTGTCCGACCGGTTCCTGGGCGGCGGTCCTGTTCCACGACGGCCAGAAGGTCTCGACGGTCTACCGGGGCGGTCCCCGCAGGCTGTGGGACGAGGTCGAGGCCGCGTACCGCTGGTGGGATGCCGTGGGACGACCGGGCATCCACAGGTTCGGCCTGACGGTCAGCCAGCAAGGCGACCAGGCATGGCTCGACACCCCTGAGCGACCCGTGGGGGATGAAGGCTAGGCAGACGGGCGTGCCGTAACGTCCATCCAGGCCACCGACGAAACTCAGTGATCTGCAGGCAGAAGGGAGTTGACCAACCGCCGCCGAGCTTGGCCCAGCAGCTGTTTGCTGCCGGTCAGGCTCTTGCACTCGGGGCCGGTGGGCCGGGTCAGTCGAGCAGCTTCCGAGTAGCCAGCGGAGCGACGATGCCTCCCACAGCATTCCGAGGCTCACCTGAACCGGGCACTCATCACCCTCATGACCAGGCGGCTCACCCGCAAGCAACCCGCCCCGCGCCGGACGAACAGGCCGCAGGCCACCGGCTAGCAGACCGCGAGCAAGACCAATTAGCCTCGGACCAGGCAGAAGGGATGCGGATGCCCAGCCGGATCGGTGAAGACCCGCCACCTATCTTCACCCGGCTGGTGATCCGGCTTGCCCGCGCCCAACTCCAGCAGCCGGGCCTCGGCCTCGTCCAGGTCCTCGACCGCGAAGTCGAGGTGGAACTGCAAGGGAACAGTTTGGTCAGGCCAGCGCGGAGCCCGGTAGTCGTCGACCCGTTGAAAGCCGATGAAGAGTCCGTCCTCACGGCTGAGACCGGCGAAGTCGGCGTCTGATTTCGGGTGGGGTTCGAGGCCGGTGGCCTACTGATAGAACGCTGAAGCCAGCGGATCAGGACAGTCGAGGGTTATCGCGGTCAACTTCATCTTCAAGGGCATGGCACCTCCGGGCCGACCAGTGGACTTTCGCAATGCACAGGTATCGAATGCAGTTGAGCGAACTCGTCAGCGAGCATTCCCACCATGACGAGATCGCGGTGACGACCGGCGAAGAACACATGATCGCGGAGGCGGCCCTCCTCAACGAAACCGAGCCGACGATGAAGTGCCAGCGACGCCTCGTTGTCCGCGAATATCCGTGCTCCGCACTTGTGATAGCGCCGCTCGGCGAACATGAAGCGCAGCAGGATCACCACGGCTTCTGCCGCGTAGCTTTTGCGCCGATGATCAGCGCCCATCGTGACGCCGTACTCGAACCAGCCCGCGCGTGGATCAGCGTGGTGCGAGCCGATCGCACCGACTATTTCACCTGTGTCGATGGCTTCGATTGCCAACTGGAAGCAGTCGCCATCGGACTTGGCAGCGGCCTGCTCCTTTGCCCAGACACGGAAGCTTTCGGCGGAACGGGGTGGATGCAGCAGGTCTCCCGACCGCTCCTCGTCCACAGAGAAGCGCATGAACGCGGTCCAGTCGTCGGCCTCGATACCGCGCAAGCGCACCCGTTTGCCGGTCCAGAACGATGTCATCCCCTATTCGATCACGCCGAAGTGCGCGATGTACAGGCTTTTCAACAACCTCAGGATGGCCTCTGACCTGGGACTTCAGGTTGCCAAACAGTCACCTAGCGGTAGTTGATCCAGGCGCGGCTTTGTGGAGCTCCACTGTCCACTCGCGTTGTTCGGGGGTGTCGGGGACGGAAAGTCCCCGGGCCTGTTCGAGGTGGTTCCAGGCGGTGTCGGGATCGACGCCGTTGAGGATGAGGAGGGATGCGGCGAGGAGGGATGCGCGTCCTATGCCGAAGCGGCAGTGGGTAACGACGTGTGCGCCCTCACGCAGTCGTTCGGCGAGGCTGTGCAACGTGGGCAGGACCGTGGCGAGTTCGGGGACGGTGCGGTCGGGGATGGGGACCGCGACGAACTGCAGTCCTGCGGCGGTGGCCGCCTGGGCTTCCACGGCGAGACCGAGTTCGTTGAGCTCGGGCTGGGTGAGTGCGCAGACCAGCACGTCGACACCGGCGGAGCTCAGGGCGTTCATCTCATCCTCGAGCCAGTCCATGCCTCGGGGCTTGGCCATGGTGCTCAGCCGTCCCGGGCCTGGCAGGTCGACGGTGAACAAGGGAGGTCGCATATCAGCAGCGCTTTCGTTCGGTGTGGTCGAAGGTTGAGCGGATGGTCAGCGGCAGAGGCCGGCCGGGCTCGGCGCGCAGTTCGCGGAGTGGGACCGAAGGGACTGGCCACGTCGGCGAGACGCTCGAGAAGGGCGTCCAGGGCGCCCTGGCCGTCGTCGACAGCGGCCCGTTCGGATGCCCACGAGCATGCACTGCAAGTCGGCCCTGGCTTCGATGAGTTGAGCTTCTGTCGAGGCCTTGGGCGGATAGAAGTCGCAGCGAGAGCAGGCCATCCGGTGCTGGCACCGCTCGAAGAAGGTGTAGGAGCAGAGTCCGTGTCCGAGATCGTAATACTGCCAGGGCTCGCCCCTTGCGGCGGCCCCGGAGGTGGTTCTGTCCAGCCGGAGTGGCCGCAATGTCTTGCCTGCGACGCTGCCCGGGACGCCCCTCGCTGGAGTCCGCCCCGCTGGGGGCGCCAGCGGGGCGGAAGAGATGCAGTGAGCTCGGTCGTGGGCCGGCGATGCGTGACAGGGGACCGGCTCGCTGCGTCTGCGCTTTGCGAGCTGGGGGTTTCAGCAGCCGTTGAGGACCGAGGACAGGGCGCTCTTCTCGGCGGAGTCGACGGAGAGGCCGTAGTAGTACTTGACTTGGACCCAGGCGCGGGCGTGGGTGCAGCTGGCTGCATGGGTTAGAAGCGAGAGCACTTGTCGGTGGATTTCGGCATCACTCGGTGTTCGTAGAGCGCATGAAAGTTGATGAGAAGTAGGAGCACCCACTGTGGTGCGGTGCACCCGCCCTCTTACGGGACCGACGTCGGCACATACGCTGCGATCATGGATGACCCCGTGCTCACCGCCCGCGAACTGGTTCGGGACCGATTTCCCGCCGCCCGGGCGGCCTTCCTCGCCGGCAGCGTGCTGACCGACCGCCGGACGCCCACATCTGATCTGGACATCGTGGTCCTCTTGGATGGGCCGCCCGCCCTCAGCCGGGAGAACCTGGTGTACCGCGGCTGGCCGGTGGAGCTGTTCGTGCAAACGGAGGCCGTCTGGCACAGGTTCGCCGACCAGGAGACCGCGAAGCGGAGTTCGCCGCTGCTCGCCATGTGTGCTGACGGCATGCTCCTGGTAGACACGGATGGGCTGGGCGCTTCGCTCCAGGACGAGGCACGAAAGCGTTGGGCCGCGGGCCCGCCGACGCTCTCGGACCATGAGCGTGACTACCAGCGGTACGTCCTGACCGATTTGCTCGATGACCTGGGTGGCTGCGCGGACCCTGCAGAGCGGGTGTACTTGGTCTCGCACATGCTGCAGCGTGCCTCGGAGCTGGTCCTGCTGGTCGGCGGGCACTGGCTCGGCGGAGGCAAGTGGTTGTCGCGGCGGCTGGCTGCGGCCGACCCCGGGGTGCACCGTGCGTTGTCCGAAGCTGCCGCGCAGGCGATCGCCGGGGATGCGAAGGTCTTCGCCGCTGTCGTGGCAGAGGTGCTAGACCTGGCTGGCGGCCCGCTGTGGGACGGGTATGCCATCCGATGAGTCGGTGGGGCGCGATCACACCACCCAGGAGTATGGCGGGCGATCAGCCGGCTGAGGCCTGTTGTTCGGCTCGGGCGCGGGTGGTGGCGAGGCGGTAGGAGTCGGTGCCCGTCTCGATGATGTTGCCTCCGAAGGTGAGGCGGTCGACGATGGCCGCGCAGAGGCGGGGGTCGGTGAAGGTCTTGGTCCAGCCGGAGAACGATTCGTTCGAGGCGATGGCCACGCTGTTCTTTTCCTCCCGCTCGGTCAGAACCTGGAAGAGGAGTTCGGCGACGCGGCGGTCGAGTTCCATGTAGCCGAGTTCGTCGTGCAGAGCACAACCATCGTCCCGAAGCAAGCATCCAGGTGCTTTCAAAACTCGACGACATCACTCTCCCGTGGAAGAGGGTGCTCTCGCCGCTGAGCTACAGGCGCTCTCGTAACTCGCTAACAAAGCCAGTGCAGCGGTAGGTGGTGCGGGAGGGCCACCAGGTGGCGGGGTCCTGGTCGTCCTTGGACTGGTTGACGTTGTCGGTGACGGCGAGGAGTCGGGGGCGGGTGAGGTCGTTGGCGAGCGTCTGCCGTTTGGAGGTGGTCCAGTTGTCGGCGCCGGAGTCCCTGGCCTCGGCGAGGGGGATGAGTTGGTCGATGTCGACGTCGGAGGCGGCGTGCCAGGTGGCGCCGTCGTAGGGGGAGTACCAGCTGCCGCTGGTGGCGGCGCAGGCGGAGTCGGTGACGACGTTGGAGCCGTCGCGCTTGAGGACGGTCTCGCGGGTGTTGCAGGTGCCGCTGATGGTGATCCAGTGGGGGAACAGGTCGCGGCTGTAGCCGGTGCGGGAGTGCTCGGCTGACACGGCGAGGGAGGCCAGGTAGGAACGGGCGGTGGAAGTGCTGACCGGTGTGGGCAGAGCGGCGCCGTGACGGGCGTGTGTGTGCATGAGTATTGACTCCCGAGCTGGGGTTGACGGGCGGGGGCGCCGCTCATCGTGGCCCGGAGGAGTTGATGCGGGTAGACCTCGCAGGGTGAAGTTCCCATGACAACCCGTCAACAACCTGACCAGGATGGCAACCGCACTCGGGCGATGGGACGTTGCGCTCCCGCTCATGACAACTGATACGCCCATCCGGTGCTCGACCCATGGGAGTTATCCCAGGTGGCGTGGACCCGGCGCCGCTGAGATCACCCAAGGCAAGCGACGGCCGGATGGTCGGCTACACCGAACTCAACGACACCGCCGACGCCGATCTCGGACAGCGGCCTCCGCCGCCGCCGCGTCTGATGAGGCGAGGTAATAAGCTCCTCGCGGCGCAGGGAGCAGACCTCGAAGACCCAGCCTTCAGTGACCACGTCGTGCATCGGTGGCGCCGACGCGATGGACAAGCACTTGTACCCGCCGCATGGATCCCGCCCGAGGCTGACTGACGAGGCTGATGCAGCAGGCTGCGCGAAGTTGCTGCCACCCTCCACGCCGGGAGGTGCGCCTGCGGTCGTCCAGAGCGAGCAAGTACGGGCCTGGACTTGCTCCGCTGGCGGCGGCACGCAGACTGAGCCTTACCCATCATCAGGGAATCGGTGGAGGCGCGGCAGGACTGGCCCGACGGGCGTACGGCGTACCAGGTCCTGATCGACCGGAGGGGACGACAGCGATGACTCACCGCACGTACTGGTGGCGTCATGAGGGTCTTCGGGTCGCGCATCGGAGTGCGGCGGAGCCGACAGGCGGAGGCGGGGCAGGGCCGGGATCTCCCGCGGCCACCGCGGCGGTCGAAGCTGGCCTGACCCAGGGATGTTCGGTTGCCCGGGCCCCTGCGTTGCGGAAGCAGAGCGACGTCCAGGTGTTACGGATCACCGGAGCGAGGCAGGGACTGGACGACGACGTCCGCGCCCGGCAGCCCGCTAGGTCATCTCGATGTCTCGTCCGGACCCGCCGGCGCTGGTGCGCCATCTCTATGACCAAGAGCAGGGCGGGCAGCCGTGTTTCCGATACGACTCCAGGAAGTCGGTGCACTGCTCTTGCGGGGACGATCTTTCCACAGCGGGTGAGGCGGGAAGCGGCCCCTGCTACGGACGATGCAGAGCTAAGAGGTCGTTTCATCCTGCTGTTTCATCCCTGGATGCCGCTTTGATGTGCTGATGTCGGGTCTCGCCAGGAGATGGTGTTCTCTCCGGTGAGACGGCGAGCCATCAGGTCGGTCATCGCGAGGTGGATCATGGCTTCGGAACGGTGTGGGTGGGTTTCGTAGTCGCGGGCCAGGCGGCGGTGGAGCATCAGCCAGCCGTAGGTCCGCTCCACCGCCCGCCGTTTCGGGATCGGGGTGAATCCCCTGCTCCCAGGGGTGCGTTGGACGATTTCGAGGTCGATGCTGAGGGTCGCGGCGTGCTCGACGAAGTGCTGGCGGTAGCCGCCGTCGACCCAGACCTTGCGCAGGCCGGGGTGGTCGGCGGCAGCCTGTTCCAGGAGGGTGCGGCCGGCCGTGGAGTCTTGGACGCCGGCTGCGGTGACCAGGACTGCCAGCAGCAGGCCGAGGGTGTCGGTAATGATGCTGCGCTTGCGGCCTACGATCTTTTTGCCCGCGTCGATGCCCTGACTCCTCGCGGGGACACTGGTCGAAGTCTTGACGCTCTGCGCGTCGATCACGCAGGCGGACGGGGTGGCTTCGCGGCCTTCCTGTAGGCGCACCAACTCCCTCAGCAGACCGTTGAGCTGGACGAACACCCCGTCTTTCTGCCACCTGGCGAAGTAGCCGTAGACACTCTGATACGGCGGGAAGTCGTGCGGGAGATAGGCCCATTGGCAGCCGGTGCGGTCCACATACAGGATCGCGTTCATGATCTCGCGCAGGTCATGCCTTGGCGGCCGGCCGAAGGTCCAGGGCCCCGGCCGCGGCGTTCGAAGCGCCAGGCGGACAGCACCGGCTCGATCAGCTCCCAGCGGGCATCGGACAGATCACTTGGATACGCGCCACGTTCCGTCATGACTCGGGCATACCGCCACCCGGGGGCGTGCGCCCAGGCGTGCATCCCGCCTCGTCGAAGCACGGGACAGACCCGGTCGTCCTGGAACGAGACAGGCGCAAGCAGACCTCCACCCCATTCGTCACACCACCAGACTCACCAAGCAGAGCCGCCCCTGCAGACCCACCAGCAACACCCCAAGAGACAGAACAAAACAGCCCAGAACACAGCACTCAAGATGAAAACGACCTCTAAGAGGTTGTCTCACGTGGCAAGTTTCGCGAGCTTCTTGTAGCAGGTCAGGGCGGCGGCCATGGCCAGGACTCGGCTCTGCCAGTCGTTGCGGACCAGGTACGGGATCTTGAGACCACGAGCAGCCCATGGCAGGCTCATGCCGCATGATCGATGAATTCGCGAAAGACAACCTGCACGGGAGACTGCGGCGGGACCGCAAGGCGCTGCTCTGGAAACTCGACGGCTTGTCCGAATACGACGCCCGCAGACCTTTGACAGCGACCGGGACCAACCTCCTCGGCCTGGTCAAACACGTGGCCACCGTCGAGGCCAGGTACTTCGGCGAGGTCTTCGACCGCCCTTCCCCGGAACCGCTGCCCCGGTGGCAGGACTCCAACGGCAGCGATCTGTGGGCGACCGAGGACGAGACCCGCGATCAGATCATCGGGTTCTACCGGCGCACGTGGGAACACTCGGACGCGACGATCAACGAGCTTCCCCTCGACGCCCCCGGCCACGTGCCGTGGTGGGCGGAGGACACGAACCTGTTCGCCATCATGGTCCATGTCCTCGGCGAGTCCATCCGGCATGCCGGGCACGCCGATATCCTGCGCGAGGGCCTCGACGGCCGGACCGGGTTGCGCGCCGAACTCGAGAAGCAGATCGACGAGGAAGCCCGTGCAGCCTACTGCGCGAAGATCGAGCAGGCCGCGTGGTCGGCCGCACCAATCAAGGCTTAGAGGCAATGCTGTTGTGTTACCGCGCTGAGGATCTGGGTGGGTGGACGACGACGACGGCGTCGGCTGGCGCTTTGGTGGGCTGGGGCCAGGTGTGGTGTTCGGCCCGCTTGAGCCGGTAGTTGGACATCTTGCGTTTGACGACGCGGGGCTGGCTGCGGAGCCGTCGGGGTGGCAGCAGCCGGTCCAGAAGATCGTCCCGGAGTTGCCTGAGTGCGTTGACCAGGAGCTCAGGGGGAAAAGACGCCTGGTGTGGTGGTCACGCTGCGCCGGGCGGCGCGCAGGGTGTCGGTGAAGGACAGCCGGTCGGGATCGAGGCCGCGGGCGGCTGCGGTTCTGCACATCAGCTCGCGCAGGGCGTGATGGACCAGCAGATGCGCCCAGATCTGTTGGCGCACTCCTTCGGGAGTCTTGCTGGTCAGCACCACTCCGGGGCCGCGTTGATGGGTTTTGATCTCGCCGAGTACGGATTCGATCTCCCAGCGTTCGCGGTAGAGCGCGGCCAGCTCTCGGGCCGGGTACTCGTCCGCGTTCAGCAGGTCGGTGACCAGGCGATAGCCGTCCCGCTCGGCGCCGGGGACGCCGTTAAGGCGGTAGCTGATGACCCGCACCGGGACCGGGTCCCGTTTCTTGCCGTCGCTGTGCGCCTGGATCCGTGACAGCCAGGAACCGTCCGCCAGCCGTTGCTGGACCGGCAGCACACGGTTGGCCGGCACCCGCCACAACAGGTGCGCGCCACTGGCGGTGAACGCCCGCCACAGGGGGACGCCCAGGAACTCGCGGTCGGCCAGGACCAGTTGGTCCGGCCCGCAGGAGCGGGGCAGGCGGGACACCAGCGTCACCTCGCCGGTGCGGCAGCCCGCCAGCTCCGCGTCCAGCACCGCATGGGTGCCGACCTCGACCAGCGCGACCACTCTCACCTGCGGGAACGCCGCCTTGTGTGGTCCGCGGGCGTTGCCGGGACGGCCGAACTCCTTCTCATTCGTGGCGGTGTCGGCCACGTCCCAGCAGGTGCCGTCCACCCCCACCAGCCTCAGACCGCGCCAGAAGGCACCCGGTATCGCCGCCTCCGCCATTGGCCGGGCCGTGGCCGCGAACAACACCCGCAAAGGTTCCGACCCCAGCCGTTCCCGGGCTCTGAACAGCGAGGACTTCGCGGGGATGTGCCAGTTACCCCACAGCCCCGCTCCGCGCAGCCCCTCTACCAGGTGCCGCAGAACCTCCAGATAGGGAGCCGGCGAGAACAACGCCAGCCCCAGCACGAAATACACCAGCCGTGCCGGGAGCAGCCGTCTGCGCTGCTCGACCCGGCCCACGCGGCCACCACCCGGTCCACCAACCCCGGCGGATACACCCAGGTCAACAGCCCCAGACCCGATAACTCCGACAGACGCTCGGCCACCGACACCACCCCCGGACACCGCCACAGCAGCGTACGCTCGGATCTAACGCAACGGCATTGGGCTTAGAGGTTGTCTCACGTGACTTGATGTTCGTGCGGCATGATGCCGGTCGTGGGTGCTGATTTATCGAAGTGTCTGGTTCCTGATGAACTCTGGGAGCTGGCCGCCCCGTTGCTGCCGTCGTTCGCTGCTCGTCTGCAAGGTGGTGGGACCGCTCCGTGTGACGAGCGGGCCGTGTTCACGGCAGTGGTGTACGCGCTGACCAGCGGCTGTGCCTGGCGGCATCTGCCGCCGGCGTTCGGCACGTCGCCCGCCACCGCGCATCGCCGCTTCACGGTATGGACCGAGGAACCAGACCCGCCGATCTTCACTCCCCGCCTGACGGTGATCGCGGACAACCGCGAGGGCGGTAAGGCCTGGTTCGGAGCCGCCCGGCGCAGCGCCGGGAACCGCGCAACCACCAACCGGCTCACCCTGCACGTCAGCGACCTGGCTCCTGGTGAGGGAGTGCTCATGACGACCTATCACTCGGACGGGCAGGAGATGGCCACCGGCACCCCGTTCATGGAGGTCCGGACGACCGCTGACAATCGCATCGATCTGCTGGACGAGCTGTGGTCGGTTCTGCCGCCCGAACTCCGTATCGCTGCGGCGGCCTTCGCACCCGGAGGGCTCACGAGTGCCGACATCCGGCAAGCATCAGACGCTCGCGCCTGGCATTGTCCGCCGCCGAGTCCAAGCACTCGGCGCCAGAACCTCGAGGACATCCGCTTCAGGACACAGGCATGGGCCCACGCCAAGCGGGGACCTGGGGAATTTCGTGAGCGTTCACAGTTGGTGGGTTCCGGGTGTTCGGGGGGCCTCAGCCGTGCGCTTGAGACCATGAGTGAGGCCGCACCAGGTGGACTGCCTTGGCCGCAGGTTGGGCCAGGGCAGGTCAGGTCGTGCATCCGTCGTACAGCCACTTTCCGCTCTCGCGAGTCCAGTGCTCGTTGGTGGTGTCAAGGTTGGGGAGGCCTACCGTGTAGGAGACGCGCGCTTCACCGCTGGATATCTGGTCGATGGCGAATGTCTTCACAGAGAGATGCCCGAAGTCGGCTGCGTAGCCTTCCACGATGTTGCTGAACAGGCTCTTGTCGGCCTTTGCCCCGCAGCGCTGCGACAGCAGCCCACGCGCAGTCGCGACATCGGGCTGGTAGAGGGCGGTGACGTAGGAGCGGACGGCCTTCTCCAGCGCGAGGGCGTTGTTTGCCTTGTCCTGATTCTCCAGCGGCTGGCTGGCGCTCGGGCTGGCCGTAGCGTCGGCCTTCTCGGTTGCGCCTCCTGTTGTACAAGCGGCGAGCGCCAGAATCGCAGTGACAACGAGGGTGGTACTTGTGGTGCGGGTGTGCATTTGCCCCCCTGGGCCTGTTCAGTACGTGATCGGGCAGCATGCCACGCGCCCGGTGCTATGCCCGCACCGGGTGCGGCGCCACGAGCTGCGCTCTTGCCCCGATCCTCGCCGCCAGGCATGGCTGGCTGCTGAGGGCCTCGTCGCCAGCCTGATCCAGCGCTTCGGTTACCCGGAGACGCTGCAGATGACCACGGACGGAGTTGTCCGCAGCCAGTACTGGGATTCACGTGGGTACGGCTCCCGCGTACAGGAGTTGGCCACCCAGGCCAAGACCGACACGACGCAGGACACCGTCGGCTGAACTCCGCAGGGCCCCGAGTGTCCCGTCTCAAACGATCTGGCCCCGGCCCAGACCTGTGACCTGCGGCGACCGGATGAGTTGAGACGCGGGGATGTCGGCAATCTCGGTTGATGGTCCTGGGCGAGTGGATGCTGGATGTGGTCTCAGTTGACCTGGTCCGGCTCCGCCGTTTCGAACTGATACCACACCTGGGTCGTTAGCCACGACTGGTAGTCCCTGAAGAGACCGGCGAGGCGGTCAGGCTGTTCTCGGGCGAAGAAACTGCCGTCAGACCTGCGGGTTAAGGTGAGCGGCCGCCGCACTCAAGGAGCCTGGACCATGACCATTCATCCTGATGTAGAGGCTTTGCTTCGGATAGTTCCTGCGGAGCACCGGGGTGAAGAGCGTATTGACTGGACGGCAGCGGAAGCCGCGCTGGGTACGAAACTGCCGAGCGACTACATATCGCTTCTGGACACCTACGGTGTGGGCGATATCGAGCAGCTGGTCATCCTCCCGCCACTGTCAGTCGACGTCCCTAATCTGCACAATTGCCACATCGGAAGCATGAGTACGGGACTTCGCCAGCTGTGGGAGGAGGAGGGCGGTGTGCCAGGCGTCTCGGTCGGCGCAGAGGCCGTCCTTCCGTGGGGAAGCGGCTGCAACGCCAACGAGATGGCCTGGCTCATGACGGATGCGGACCCGGACAGATGGCCCGTCGTGGCATGGCGTCGCCAGATAGCCTACGGGGGCTCCCGATGGGCGATCTTCGACTGCGGCATGGTCAAGTTCCTCACACGCATGATGCTCGCGGAGTTCGACGACTGTCCGCTTGGCGACGCGTCACTATGGGGACGTCCTGCACCGTTCGTAAGCTGGCGCGAACAGCGCCGGCGACTCGTCGCCGGACTGGACCCCCTGACCGGGGAACCAGACCCCTATGCCGAGATGTACCCGATCTTCGAAGAATGAGCTCCTTCCACGTGACACTCCGTCAACAAGACGGGCCCTGTGGCTTCGCTGGCCCAGCGCCCTCCTGGTCGAAGCACTCGCCCGCACCGGCCGCGTCGGCATCGCCAGGTTCGCTGTCCACACTCGCTAGCGCCTGGCCGTGCTGCGCCGACGCCGGGGCAATCCTGGTGGTCTATGCCCGGCGGTGGCCGCAGGAGCTTCGTGAGCCCGGCGATACTTCCAGAGCCTCAGCCACCTTGCGCGCCATCGCTGCCGTGTGGGGCGGCAGGCAGTCCCTCGCGAATCCGATCAGCAGGTGATCACTCTCGCCATTTGATGGAGCAGCCCATGCTCGGCCGGTGGGGCTCAGGGACCGGCTCACCGGCCAGGACGCGAGTGATCGCGGTGTCCAGCAGTTCACCGGTGACCGGCTTGCCGCTCCCCGGTGTGGACTCGTCCATTGCCCCGCGGTAGGCCAGGTGGCGCTGGGCGTCGTACAGGTAGAAATCCGGTGTGCAGGCGGCCTGGTAGGACCGGGCGACGGTCTGGTCGGCATCCACCAGGTACGGGAAGGTCCAGCCCGCCCGCCCGGCCTGTTCAGCCAGGCGTTCGGGCCGGTCGTCCGGGTAGGCGTCGGTGTCGTTGGCGCACACGCCCACCACAGCCAGGCTCGGGTACCGGGCGAGCAGCCTGCCGATCCCGGCCTCGACATGGCGAACGTAAGGACAGTGGTTGCACAAAAATGCGACCAATAGCCCAGGGGCGGTGGCAAAGTCGTCACGGCGGACAGTCCGGCCGGCCAGATCGGGAAGCGCGAAGTCCGGCGCGGGCGTACCCAGCGGCACCATCTGCGACGAGACAGCCATACTGCAATGCTACAAGCGTCGCACCGCGTATCCGAGTCGGCTCACCGTGGACCGTGGTGACTCACCAGGGCCGGCTCGACGCCGGCCGTCGCCACCGCGGCCGGGTCGGCGGCCAAGTGCTCGGGCTGTGGTTCGTGATGATCCGTGGGGCAGAGTAGGGGCATGTCTAGGTACGAGGCGATGTCGTTCCACCTTGAGACCGAGCGGCTGATACTGCGGCCGTGGGCCGAGTCGGACGCCGATGAGCTCCGCGCCCTGCAGTCCGAACGCGGCAACGGGCGCCCACGGTTGAGCACACCGGGACGCTCATCGCGAAGCAGCTCACCGCAACGGCGACGACGGGGATCGCCCTGCTGCCCATCCAGCGCCGTGACGAGGGCGACTTCATCGGCTATTGCGGGTTGATCATCGGCCGCTCCGCCGTTGAGGAGCCTGAGATCGCGTATGAGTTGTTCCAGCGCGTGCATGGGCGTGGCTACGCCACGGAGGCGGCCAGCGCGGTGCTCGATGCCGCTGGAGCGACCGGGCGGAAACGGCTCTGGTCGACCGTCGGCGCATGGAACACACCGTCGTTCCGTGTCCTTGAGAAGCTCGGGTTCGAGCGGGATCACGTTTCCACGGACGACAGCGGTGAAGTGGTATGGCTCACACGCTCGTTGCCATGACGCGGGGTCGCGCCCCGCAGATGACGACCAGGGGCGGATACTGGGGGTGACACTCCCGAAAGACGGAGGCTGCGGCGTGAGTGCTGTATGTCTCTGTGCGGTCGGGATTCGCGCGGCTCTGCGCTTCTTACAGGTCAGACGCGGTGGCACTGGATCAATCGGGTATCACGCATGAAAGGTGGCTCGGAAGTCCGCGGGGAAGGTGCCGACGTACCGGTGGAAGGCGGCACGGAAGGCCGCGGGGCTGCCCAGGCCGGTGCGGCGGGCGACCTGTTCGACAGGGGTCGTGGTCGTCTCCAGGAGTTCGCGGCCCCCACCGCGTCACTGGGCTGCCGGCGGCGGTGTACCGGCGCGGTGCAGCCGGGGCGGGTTTGCGTCGAGGGCGGCGGCGAGTTCGGGAATCGTGGGCCGGGCGGCAGGGTCGGGCCGGAGGCAGCTGTCGATGGCCGCGGCCAGGTCGTGCGGCAGGCGTCGGCGGGATGCTGTCGGCGGCGCTGTTTCTTCGAGCTGGGGATACCAGTCGTCCTGGCCGCCGGGTCCGCCGCCGGCCCCCTCCACGCTTCCGTCCACGCTTCCCTCCACGGTCTCGCCGCTGTCGAACGGCACTTCGCCGGTTGCGGCCTCGTACAGGGTGACGCCGATGCCCCACACGTCGGCGGCGGCCGACAGCGGGCCACCGCGCGCCTGTTCGGGAGCGAGGTAGCTGAAGGTGCCCACGCCGGGAGGGGCGGTGCCGGGCGGGCGGGCGACGCTGAGGTCGAGCACTTTGGCGTGTCCGCAGTCGACGACGATGTTGGAGGGCTTGAGGTCCAGGTGCAGCAGACCCTGTCCGTGGAGGTAGTGGACCGCGGAACACAGGTGCACGCCGAGGAGGGCCACGTCCTGGGCGGCTGTTTCGCGCGGCAGCCGGTGGATGAGGTGGGACAGGGTTTCGCCGGTCAGTGTTTCCAGCACGACGAGCGGCTGGGGCGAGTCGAGGGTCTCGTAGGCGCGCACCAGGTGCGGATGGGTGAAGGCCCGGAGCCAGTCGCCCTCCTGCAGCAGCCGGTCCCGTAGCCGTCCCTCGTGACGTCGGTCGGGACGCACCACTTTCACTACGCATCGGCAGCCCCGTTCCTCGCTCCAGCTGTCGTAGAGGTCGAGCCATCCGGTCCGGGCGAGGTGCGCCAGTACCTCGTAGCCCGGCGCGGGGCTCGTTCCGGGCGCCAGGGGCGGCGGAGCCGGTCGTGCTGCGGCCTTTGGTGCTGTGGCCTTGTTCATGGCAGTCCTCTGGTCATGAGAGCACTCACCTCTGGGGAGCCGACGGGCACGGTGTCCCTTGCGCCCTTCAGCCGGTGAAGCTTCGCGTAGGTTCCGCCGCGCAGGAGCAGGTCTTCGTGTGTGCCGTGCTCGACGATCCGGCCGTGGTCCAGCACCACGATCGATGTCGCGTCGCGGACCATGAGCAGATTGTGGGAGATGACGATGGTGGTCCGACCGGCCATCAGCCGGCCCAGGGGTTCCATGATCCGCCAGCCCGACTGTGTGTCCAGCCCGGTGGTCGGCTCGTCGAGGAGCAGCACGGGTGCGTCCCTGATCATCGCGCGGGCGATCGCCAGGCGTTGGCGCTGGCCGCCGGAGAGCGTGCGGCCGCGCTGGCCCACCAGGGTGTCGTAACCCTCCGGGAGGAGCCGGATGAAGTCGTGCGCGTCGGCGGCGCGGGCCGCTGCGACGATGTCCGCCTCGCTCGCCCCCGGGCGGCCGTAGGCGATGTTCTCGCGCACGGAGCCGTGAAAGACGAGGGTCTCCTGCAGTACCACCGCGACGTTCTCCCGCAGTTCGGACAGCCGGAGGTCCTTCAGATCGGTGCCGTCGAGGCGGACCGCCCCGTGTTCCGGGTCGTAGAAGCGCAGTTGCAGCTTCGCGACGGTGGATTTGCCGGCGCCGCTCGCCCCGACCACCGCCAGCGTCCCGCCCGACTCCACCCGGAACGACACATCGGACAGGGCCCACCGGGATGTGCCCGGATAGCGAAAGGAGACGCCGTCGAACTCCACGTGCCCGCGGGCACGTCCGATCCGCCGCGCGGCGGCGCCTTCGAGGACCTGGGGGCGCTGGTCGAGCAACTCGATGATCCGCTCGGCGGAGGCGGACGCCGCGTAGAAGGTATTGGTGAGGCCGGACAGGTCGCGGATGGGGCTGTAGAGCTTGCTCAGCAGCGCCAGGAAGACCAGCAGGCCGCCCAGTGTGAGCTGGCCCTGCGCCAACTTCCAGGTGCCCAGCGCCATCACCGACAGCGCCCCGGTCAGCTCGATGATTTCGACGACCGGCCCGTAGGCCGCGCGGATCCGCACCGAAGCCATCGTCGCTCGGAACCTGCCCACGTTCTCGCGCTCGAACCGGCCCTCCTCCCACTCCTGCCGGTTGTAGGCCTGGACCAGGGCGGCGTTGCCGAGCGACTCCTCGGCGATCGCACTGATCGAACCGCTGCGCCGTCTGCGCTCCCGTGACGCGGCTTTGATCAGCCGGGAGAAACGCCGGGCCGAGCACCAGAACAGCGGCACGATGACGAGTGCGAGGAGAGTCAGATCCCACCGCAGGTAGAACAGCAGGCCGAGGAAGACGCCCAGGCGGACGACGTGGTAGAGCCCGTTCGCCACCCCTAACAGGAGGAACGTCTCGACCGCGTCGACGTCGCCGGTGACACGGGACAGCACGTCCCCCAGCCGCCGTCGCTCGAAAAACCCGAGCGACAGTCCCTGGACGTGCCGGAACACATCCGACCGCAGGTCCAGCAGGAACCGCTCGCTGACCCAGGTGGACAGCACGTCGTCGGCGAATCCCAGCAGGCCGGAGCAAACGATGAGTCCCACGTATGCAAGGGCTATCCAGGGGAAGGGACCCAGATCACGCGGGACGAGGACGTCGTCCACCACGACCTTGAAAAGCCAGATCTCGGCCGCATCGATGACGGGCCCGATCATGCTGAAGCCGAGCAGGGGGACAAGCCAGCGCCGACCACCGCGTGTATAGGGCCAAAAACGCCGGAACACCTCACGCGGGGCGACCGGAGGCGCGGCGGCGACAACCCCATCGTGGTCATCGGTCACCGACAGCAGCCGCCGCAGAACATGCCGCCGGACATGCGTCATGGCACGCGTTCCTCATGGATCACGGCCTTGAGCGGGCCGGGCAAATCCGGGGCCCGGGCCCGCTCAGCCGTTGTCTGCGGTCACTTGTGACCATGGGTGGTGGTACGGCGGCGACGACGGCGCTTGCCGGTGGAATCCGAGCGGTCCGACGTCTTGTCCTTCTTGTCCCGGCGGTGCTTCGCGGGACTGAGACTATTGAAGATCATGATCTTCCCTCCTTCCAACTCAGATACGTCTCAGGGCGGGAATCGGATGGCGCTGAGGCGAAATTTTCCGTGGACGCGGGACGGGCAGGAGGAAACCTGCATGCTCCTCGCGTACCGGCTCCCCGCCCGCCGAACGACGACCCGTTCGGGCGCGCCGCCGCCCGCCTCGCCGGTCGCGGCCTTGAGCCTCTTGTCCCGGAGGCCGGGAACGGTGCCGGCGCGGCGGCGTGCGACTGGGCACACGTGCGGCTGTTCTCCACCTGGGCCGGGCTTGTCGGCCCGGCTGCCGAGAGGCTCCTGGCCCCCGACCGGCGGCCGTCGGCGCTTTGGGCGTGATGCATTTCGATCAGGAACCAGGCTGCGCCGACGCCTATCAGAACGGTCGCCACGGCTGCCCGCCACCCTCGACCACTTCGCCGAACCGGCAGCGGCCCTGGGACCGCTGCCCGAGCACCCGCGCCTGAGCCTGGACGCCGGGTACGACTATGGCATGGTCCACCATGACCCGGAGGCCCGAGGGATCTTTGGTCAGATCGCCGAGCGCGGCGCGAAGACCTCGATCCAGGCCGGCGGACGGTGGGTGGAGGGTGGTGGAGCGCACGAAGTCCTGGATGAACAACTTCGGCAAGCTCCGCCGCTGTACCGAGCCACGAAGAGCCCCACTCGAGTTCTTCATCGCCCTGGCCAGCACCATCATCACCGTCCGCTGCCTGCTCCGACGCGCCTGGACCCTCTACCACTGGGGCACCCACCCACGAAGCCCTCGCCATCGATGACCTGCCGGCGGACGCCCAAAAGTGCACTATCCAGAGGCGCGAGGCATGGCTTGATCAACTGCGTGCGCGAAGCGGGAGGGCGCAGGCAGCTGCCTACCGATCTCGATCAGTTCCTCGCGCCCCTGCCGTGGTTGCTCAACTGCCTTAGCTACTGATGACCGGATCGGTCCGCTGCCCGACCCGATGCTGCCTGTCGCCGCCCCGCCCGCGCGGCTCAGGCTTGGGGACATGACCCGAGCACTGATCGTCATCGATGTCCAGGAGTCCTTCCGCGCCCGTCCGCTGTGGGCAACCACCTCCGACCTGAAGATCGCCAACCAGGTCAACCGCCTGGTCCGGATCTCCCGTCAGGCCGAGGACCTGGTCGTGTGGGTACTGCACTCCGAACCCGGCAGCGGCGATGTCTTCGACCCGGCCCTCGGCCATGTCCGGCTGATGGAGGAGCTGGAGCGAGCGGATGGGGACCCACTGATCCACAAGACCTCCCACAACGCCTTCACCACCACCAACCTGCAGCAACTCCTCACCGAGCGCGGTATCCGCGAGCTCACCGTCTGCGGCATCCGCACCGAGCAGTGCGTGGAGACCACCACCCGCGTCGCCAGCGACCTCGGCTACCAGGTCACCTTTGTCATCGACGCGACCGCGACCAATCCCATCCCGCACCGCGACGCCCCCGCCGACCAGAGCGTCGCCCAGCTGCTGGCCGACCCCCGCACACTGCCTGCCGAAGAGGTCATCCGACGCACCGAGTACGCCCTCGCCGGACGCTTCGCCACCATCGCAACGGTCGACCAGCTGGAAGCCGCAGCAGGACTTCAGGCATGATGACCGAATCGTGAGCCACATCGTCTTCTTCCTGGTGCCCGGAGTCCATATGCTGGACCTGGCCGGCCCCGCGCAGGTCTTCTCCACAGCCGCCGACTTCGGGCACCCCTACACCCTCGCCTACGTCGCCGAGCAGCCACAGGTCTCCACCGCCCAGGGGCTGCCGCTGGTGGCCGGGCTCGACTGGCCCGAGCTCGGGCCCGAAGATCTGATCGTGGTGCCCGGCTGGCGGACACTCACCCTGGCCCACGACCCCGCCATCGGCGCTGCCTCCCTACAGGTCCTCCGGGACCACCACGCCAGGGGCGGAACGGTGGCCAGCGTCTGCGCCGGAGCCGAGGCGCTCGGCCAGGCCGGCCTGCTCGACGGCCGCCACTGCACCACCCACCACGACGTGCAGGACGAACTGGCCCTGCGCCACCCCAGGGCGGTGGTCGTCCGCGACGTCCTGTTCACCACCGACGACCGGGTGATCACCTCGGCCGGCATCGCCAGCGGCATCGATCTGGCCCTGCACCTGGTCGCGACCCGGCACGGCCCGGCCATCGCAGCCCAGGTGGCCCGGGAAATGGTCGTCTACGCTCGCCGCAACGGCCACGAGCCCCAGTCCAGCGCGATGCTCCGGCACCGGTCCCACCTCGACGACACCGTGCACCGCGCCCAAGACCTCATCGACGCCCGCTTCGACCAACCGCTCCCCCTGCCCACCCTGGCCTCGGCCGTCGGCGTGAGCGAACGCACCCTCACCCGCCTCTTCAGCCGCGCCACCGGGCTCACCCCACTGCGCTACCAGCAGACCCTCCGCCTCGAACGCGCCCAGCACTTCATCAGCCACGGCGCGACGATCGACGCCGCCGCCCGCTCAGTCGGTTTCGAGGACCCGCGCATGCTGCGCCGCCTCCGCGCCCGCACGGCCTGACTGCATCAGGCAACCGAACGCCCCTGGCGAGTGCAACTGACTTCCCGTGCCTACCTACTGGTGGAGCCAGGGCGGAACATCCCCGCGGGTGCGGGGCCGACCTAGACGACTGATTCCAAGGGGTAGCTGCGTGAGCAAAGGCCAGTAGTACCCAAGATCAGTGTGTGACGACTGACTTGGACACGCTCGCTACCGCGCTCTACGCGAAGACCGATGACCTGCTGAAAGCGTCGCCGCAGCTCGACCCATGGCGACCGAGGGTCGGGACATCCCCGCGGCTCAGCGATGCCGAGCTGGTGTGAAGTGCCGAGTCATGTCTCCTGGTGTGGTGTAGCGGCGAGCAGTTGTTCTCTGCCCTGGGTGGTCAGCAACCTGTCGCGGTGCCCGTCGCGTCAAGTGGTGATGGCATGGACCGTCGCGTGCGCCGGGCCAGGAAGCGGTTCGCGAAGAAGGTGATCCATGGACTGTTCGCGGCCCGACCGCGATCGGCCGTTGTGGTTGCGGTACTTCGCTGCCGTACCGCCTCACGCCTCGTGAAGAGAGTGGCCGCCGACGACTGACTTGAACGTGTTCAAACTCTGTGCCAGGGTACGGCGTGCGTTCTTGAGCCCATCGGTCGCGCACGCGGCCTGCGGAACCCGCTAGGGGTGGAGTGTGTTGCGTTCCTGTCGTACTGCGCCGATCTTGCTCGCCATGGCCCTCGCCCTGACGGCCTGCGGCAGGTTGACCGTCATGCCGCCGCCCGAAGGCGATGCGGTCGTTCTGAAGCCGGCCGAACTTGCGACCACGTGGACCGATGCCGACGGCGGCACCCTCACGCTGAAGCCGGACGGGACGTTCATCGCCGATAAAGTCTGCATCGCCTACCGCTGGGACGAGGGTTTGACCGGGTCCGGAACAGGCACCTGGGTGCAAGACTCCAACAAGAAGCAAACCTTCGTCGGTGTGACCTTCGACGCCGCTCACCCTGAAACGGGTGAGCGGGAGCCCGACTCCTACGACGCCTTGAGGCAAGGCAAGGTCCTGAAGCTCTGGGTCGCCGTCGGCGATCCGGACAACGATTATCCGAACTGTGTCCTGACCAGCCCGGCGAGTTGACCAGGTTGCCGCGCGGCCGGGTGAGCTGCACATGGTCCGGCATCGCGCATGAGCGGTTTTAGTCGATCGTGTCCCCCTGCCGTGATGGAGGGGATCAGCCCTCGGTAGTGCCGGGGAGGGCCTCGGTGCCGACGGTGGCGTAGACGGTGGCCATGCTCTCTTCGGAGAGGTAGCGGCGGGGGAAGGCGATCCATTCGTCGTGCATTTCGGCCAGCACTGCGGTGGCCAGTCGTAGGACGGCCTCGGGGTTGGGGAAGACCTGGACGACGTCGGTGCGGCGTTTGATCTCTCGGTTGATCCGTTCCAGCGGGTTGGTGGACTGGATCTTCTTCCAGTGCTGCTGGGGGAAGTCGGCGAAGGCGGTGAGGTCCTCCTTCGCCTCCAGCAGCATGGTTTTGACCTTGGGGAACTGTCTGCCGAGCATGTCGGCGACAGTATCCAGCTGGGCCCGGACTGCCTCAGCGGTGGGCTGGGCGAAGATGGTGCGGATGGTCGCGGCGACCATCTCCCCGGTGCCCTTTTCGATTACCGAGAAGACGTTGCGCACGAAATGAACCCGGCAGCGCTGCCAGCCGGCACCGAACATGACCTTGCGGATGGCCTTCACCGGCCCCGAATGGCTGTCGGAAACCACCAACCGCACCCCGCAAAGCCCCCGCTCGCGCAAGCTGCGTAAGAACGCGGTCCAGGACGCCTCGCTCTCGCTGTCATCCACCATCACCCCGACCACCTCGCGGTTGCTCTGCTCGCTGACACCGGTAGCGATCACCACGGCCTGCGAGACGATCTGATGGTTCACCCGGGCCTTGACGTAGGTGGCGTCCAAGAACAGACAGGGAAAGCGGGTGTGATCCAGCGGCCGGGTACGGAAAGCCGTCAGTTCCGCATCCATCCCGGCACAGATCCGCGAGACCTCGCTCTTGGAGATGCCGGTGTCCGCACCCAGGGCTTTGACCAGGTCATCGACGCTGCGGGTGGACACCCCGAGCACGTATGCCTCCATCACCACCGCATCCAAGGCCCGGTCGATCCGGCGGCGGCGCTCCAGCAGCGAGGGGAAGAAGCTCCCCGCCCGGATCTTCGGGATCGCCAGCTCCACATCGCCCGCCTGCGTGGTCAGCGACTTCTCGCGGTGCCCGTTGCGCCAGGTGGTGCGGGACTCGGTGTGCTCGTTCCACTCGGCGCCGATCCGGGCGGTGGCCTCCGCCTCGATTAGTTCCTGCAGAATGCGCTCGCACACCGCGCGGATTGTCTCGACTCCATCCGCCGCACGTAGTGACTCCAGCAGCCGCAACAGGTCAGACTGGGACAAGGCCATCGTGCACTCCCCGGGTTGGACTTAGAACTCCTAACGAAATGATCTTCGAGGTGGTTGGATCACTCCGGGATGCGTGATCCGGGGGTGCAGGGTGGCTCGGCCGAAGCCGTGGGACGTCGATGACGAGTTGTGGGTGGTGATCGAGCCGCTGTTGCCCAAGGTTGAGCGTCGGACTCGGCATTCGGGACGCAAGCGGCATCCGAACCGGCTGGTGTTCCAGGGCATCTTGTTCGTCCTGCACACCGGGATTGCCTGGTAACACCTGCCGCAGGAACTCGGCTTCGGCTCGGGCGTGACCTGCTGGCGCCGCCTGGCCGAGTGGACCGAGGACGGGGTATGGCCCCGGCTGCATCAGGTCCTCCTCGCCGAGCTCCGCCGCGCGAACGCCCTGGACTTCTCCCGGGCGGCCGTCGACGGCTCCCACATCCGGGCGTTAAAGGGGGCTCCAAGACCGGACGAAGTCCCGTCGACCGGGGCAGGACGGGCAGTAAACATCACCTGATCACCGACGCCACCGGCATCTCGCTCGCCGCCACCCTGACCGGCGGCAACCGCAACGACGTCACCCAGCTGATCCCACTGCTTCAGGCGGTACCGCCGGTGCGGAGCAAGCGAGGCCGGCCCCGGTGCCGCCCGGACGTGGTGCTGGGCGACCGTGGCTACGACCACGACAAGTACCGCCGTCTGGTCTGGGATCTCGGCGTGAAGCCACTGATCGCCCGCCGGGGCACCGAGCACGGTTCGGGCCTGGACACCCAACGCAGGGTCGTGGAGCGCGCGTTCGCCCATCTGCACTGGTTCCGCCGCCTGCGGATCCGCTGGGAGATCCGCGACGACATCCATCAAGCATTCCTCACCCTCGGATGCGCACTCATCTGCTGGCGGCGACTGTGTGCTCTGCCGAGCGAGTGCGAGAGCTTGTCGGCCGCCGCGAGCCGTCTGAGGACTTCGACCGGAGTGAAACTCCACCCGACGAGACGGGGTCCGCTCCAGTTCACGCCGATCAAGAGTCCCTCACCGGCGGCAGTAGTCAGTTCGCTGTCGCGCCAGGCGTCCAGAGACATGGATTCAACTCGTAGCCCATTTCCCCAGATCTTCGCCGCCTGCGCGGCGCGGGCGGATGTCGACCAGTAGGGAAGACTCCGCGTGCCGTCAGCCGCGAGGGGAGCCGGGCTCCCCTCGTCATCCCGCACAAGCCAGACGGCTCCGCTCTGACCACCTGAGCCTAGCGTTCCGCGCCCCTCATTTCGTTAGGAGTTCTAAGGGCAGTCCGCACACTGGAGCACTAGCGATCTGCGCAGGCACCGAAGTCGAGCCAGCCGAGCTTGAGTTCGGGCCAGTCCGACACCCCGTAGAAGTCGGTCTCCTCATGGCTCACAGAGACCCCGCCGCCGTACTGCCGACCGATATAGCGGGAGACGGAACCATCCCCGCCTGACTGGAAGACCTGGAGCTCGGCGCGGCCGTCGTGGTTGGTGTCGGTGGCCCGCACCCCGTATACGAACGTCGAGTGCTTCATACGGATGGTGCCGGTCCGGTCACTGCTCAGGTCGCGGGCGAGAGGCCCGTAGTGCACCTCATGCACCACCATGTTGTCCCGCGGAGTGTCGCCCTCGTCGCGCTGACTGTAGAAGAGGGCCAGATCGAGGTACCCGTCGCCGTCGAAGTCGCCGAAGGTTCCCCGTGTCTCCATATCCTCCTTCGATGCGCCTCGCAGCTTCTGCCAAAACCCGCGGGCATCGCCGACGCTGACAGTGGTGCGGTGATCGTCTCTCTGGAAGACCACTGAGCTGGTGCCGTCGCCGTATGGGTCGTGGATCTCGTCCAGTTGTCCGTCCGCGTCTACGTCGGCGCGCAGAGTGCTGTTGTCGACGGCGCATATGGCCATGGGTGCATGGTCGCCTGGTTTGGGCCCGGTGCCCAACAGAAGCCATATGCTTTCGGCGATCACGACGAGACCAGCTCCGGTAGCCGTGGCGAGCCGCCGCCGACGTGTGCGCTGTCGCGGCAGCGACGAGAACACGCCCCCAGACGTGGATTGCTTCGGAGCAGCAGAGAAAGGCATGCCAGAACCCTAGTACTCCAGCAGGATTTCGCTGTCTGACCTGCGGGTTTCGCTGGGCGGCTGGAGTGTAGCGGGCTGTGGAGTGGTCAGGGGCGGTCTCACGGAGGCCGCCCCTCGAACGTGCGACAACGCCGCAGGTAATGACAGCGACGGGCGACTGCCTGGCGTCGTCGGCGCCAGTTCGACCAGCTCATCGCGTGGCGTCGGCCTCGGCGTCCGCGCAGGTGCGGGGGCCGGGGACGACAAGCTGCCAGGAGTCGCCGAACCTCCGCCACTGTGAGCGCGATGGCCCCGGCTGCCTCACCGGTTCCGCCCCCTTTTCCCTGGCCTGGTGTGCCGTGGCTGCCAGGAAGGCGTGCGCGAGCATGGCGAGGGTGATGTGCCGGTACCAGCCCACGTAACGGCGGACTTCGTACTGGTCCAAGCCGCACTCGTTCTTCGCGGCCTGGAAACACTCCTCGATCGCCCAGCGCGACCCGGCGATCCGCACCAGTTCCCGGGCGGTGGTCTCCAAAGGGGCGTAGGCGAGGTAGTAGGCGACTTCGTCGGGCTTGCGGATGCTGCGACGGGCCAGCGCCCACCGCATCCGATGGGGGACCTCGCCCTGGTAGTCGAACTCGGCGACGGCCGGCAGCCGCACCGCCGCCCAGTGGTAGACCCGCGGTCCCTTCGCGCCGTCTCCGCATGAGATCTTCTCCCACGCCTCGGCCGGGGCCTGTGCGAACAGGCCCTCGATGCGGGGACAGCCCACAGTGAACTGGGACTTGGGCACGGCCAGCACATAGCCGACGCCCGACTGCTCCAGCAGCCGACGGAAGCGACTCTCCTGGCCGTAGGCGGAATCCGCAGTGACCCAGGCGATGGGCAGCGGTGAGGCGAGGGCCCGCAGCACCATGCGCCGGGCCAGTTCGCCCTTGGTGGCAAACGCCTGGTCGTCGGGGACTTTGGCCGCGCGGCAGCGTTCACGGTCCTCGGCCCAGGACTTGGGCAGATACAACTCCCGGTCCACCAAGGCGCGCCCGCGGCCGGAGGCGTAGGCGGCGAAGACACCGATCTGGCAGTTCTCGGTGCGGCCGGCGGTTCCGGAGTATTGGCGCTGAACCCCGGCGGAGGTGGTGCCCTTCTTGATGAAGCCGGTGTCGTCGATGATGAGGACCCCGCCGTCCTCACCGAGCTTGTCGGCGACGTATTGCTGCAGGTCGTCGCGGATGTCGTCGGGCTCCCACTTTGCGCCGGCGAGCAGGTGCTGCAGACCGTCGGGGGTGGCATGGCCTGCCTGTTCGGCCAGCTGCCAGCTGTTCTTTCGGGCCACCGGGGCGAGCAGTCCGCGTACGTAGTCACGCATGCGGCGGCGAAGCTCCACACGGCCGAAGTGATGACCGATGGTCACGAAGAGGTCGTCCAGTTCAAGGTCCCACTGCTCGGCAGCACTCTCGAAGATCACGTGGGGAGCTTTCCCAACCGCTGTCATTACCTGCGGCGTTGTCGCACGTTCGAGGGGCGGCCTCCGTGAGACCGCCCCTGACCACTCCACAGCCCGCTACACTCCAGCCGCCCAGCGAAACCCGCAGGTCAGACAGCGAAATCCTGCTGGAGTACTAGTACTCCAGCTGTAGATCGTGATCTTCATGGTCGGGGGACTGCCTGGGGGCGGTAGTGGCTGGCTCGGGCTTGGGTGGCGGCGTCAGACCGGCGCGTAAGGTGCCCGGGTGATCGAGATACCAGAGGCGTTCGCGCAGAGCACGATTGAGCGCGAAGGAGAGCCCGGAGCGGCATGGCTCGGCGAACTGGCCGGGATCGTGGAAGAGCTGCTGGGGCGCTGGGAGTGTGTGCCGGACGGGAAGGTCATGCACGGGGGCGTCGGGGTAATCATCCCCGTGCGGCAGCGGGCCGAAGGTACTGCTGTGCTGAAGGTGTCATTTCCGCACCCTGGCAATGTCCACGAGCCGGACGCTTTCGCGGCGTGGGGCGGGCGCGGAGCGGTCCTGCTGCACGAGCGCGACGACGAGCGGTTCGCGATGCTGCTTGAGCGGGTCCAGGCGTCAACCCTGGCCGGAGTGGAAGACGGCGACGAGGTTGTGACGGTCGCCGGCCGGATCAGCCGCCGGCTGGCCATCCCCGCGCCGCCGGGCCTGCCCCGGCTGAAAGAGCAGGCCAATGTCTGGGAGGAGCAGCTGCGCAAGGACGCTGAGGAGCTGACGCACGCACTGTCGCGCAACGTGGTGGGCGCCGCCGTGGCGACCGTCCGCGAGCTCGGCCACGTCCAGCCGGACACCCTCATCCACGGCGACCTCCACGCCAGGAACATCCTGCGTGCCGACCGTGAGCCATGGCTGGCCGTCGATCCCAAGGGATATGCAGGAGATCCCGCTTACGACGGCGGCACGCTACTCAAGTCGCGCGCGTTGACGCTCCTTGAGGCGGACGACCCGCGCAAGGCGGTCCACCGCACTCTGGACGTCTTCGCCGAGGCTGCGGAAGTCGATCCCGAACGTGTCCAGCGTTGGGCCCAGTTCCATGCCGTCCAGGCTGCGTTCTGGGGCCGCCGCCACGGATTCCGCATCGCTCGCAGCGGACCGCAGTTGGACTGGCTCACCGAATTCGCTGACCGCCTTGCGGAGTTGCTCACCCAACGCTCGTAGGTCGTGATCTCGCTGGGCTGGGGCGGGTGCGGAGACAAGTGCGGCCACCGTTGATCATCGTGAGTTGTGTGGACTTACGAAGAGACGGTGGCCGCAGGTCACAGCATAGATCCCGTCCGTTGGCGGGAGGCGTTCGAGGTTGCCATAGGCCGGATCGCTGCCCGGTTCGCCCGGGTCGAACCCCGCCTGCGAGCCGGGCGGTTGGTGCAACGGCCCCGCGGACGAGGATGAGAACCATGCCCACGCCGGGCCGGGTAAGTACCGGATGCGCGTCCACTCCCGGGGCCGGGATCTCGACCCCGACGGGGTCCAGGGCGACGGCGAGCCGGGTGAAGAGTACCTAATCCAAATGTGGCCCGAACGCGGCAGGCGCCGCGCCTGACCACCGTCTGCACGATACGAAGCCCGCCCTTGCTCACTTGGGCGGGCTTCGTGTCGTGCGCTCGACGCAAAAGCGGTCGCATCGTCGCCTGCTCGGCGTGGCTGTGGTTGAGCGAAACGGACGGCCTCGCTGTCGACCGCGGCGGCGACGGTCACGTCGTTGCTTGTCACGCCCAGCGCATCCCCTGGGCCGACAGCTCTGCCACCCGCTCGGGCGACAGCTTGGCGGCCTTCACGCGCTGCTGGCTGACCTAGTCGCCCAGTCGCACGGTCTGTCCGTCGATGTGCTCGGTGTGGCTGCGCGGGACCTCCAGGTGCTCTTCGCGTTCGTGGTACTGGCGGGCGGCTGCCAGGTTCTGGGCCCACATCTCGGCCCGGGTGCGCTTGGCCGGCGCGGCCTTGATGCCCAGCACGCTGGTGAGCATCCACTGCTGAGTCGCGGTCAGCTTGGCGAAGTCGGCGCGCTGGGCGGCGGCCCACTTGCCCAGGTCCTCACCGTCCGCGATGGCCACACCTGCCTTGTCGGGCAGCATGCCGCCGGCCTTGGTGTGGAGCCAAGCAAGGCGGAAGGCGCGCTGCCAGTCGATGCTCCACGTCGGGCACCATCCTGAGTCGATGTCCTCCAGCGCCTGCCTGCGCTCGTGGGACAGGGGCGCAGTGCCGCTCTGGGCTCGGGCAGTCCCTCGGCGCGGCAGCGTTCGAGCTCGGCGGCACGGCGTCCAGCTGCCCGCTGGTTCTTCAGCCAGCGCCCTACCGGGTACTCGCCGACGACGGCGTCCACCGGTGCGGCCAGGCCGACTTCGTGCTCGGCGGCCCAGGCGGCGGCAGCGGCCAGGCCCTCTTCGAAGCCGACGTCGAAGTGCGACCAGACCATGCCCAGGGCGCTGGAGCTGGGCGGCGCGGTCGGCGTCCAGGCGGCCGGGGATAGTGCCGACGACAGTCGGTGACCCACACACCCAGCGGGAAGTCAGCAGGGGGCCAGTCGGCCGGGGTGCGGTAGCCGTACGGCACGCGCAGGTCCCGGTGTTCCTTGGGGTAGCGCTGGCGGCCTGGATGCCGCGCCGCCAGTGCACCCGCTCGGGGTTGAGGACCCGCAGCTCGATGAACGCGGCCAGCTGGCGCGCGTCGCGCGGGGCCGGTCCCTTGACATCGCGGCGCCTGTTGTGGCTGGTCAGGGCGGTGAAGGGGCCTTTTTGGCCCTCGGTCATAGTGGGCGCCATGGACTATGACGTAGTGGTGGCCGGAGGCGGCCCGGTCGGACTGATGCTGGCCTGCGAGCTCCGGCTCGGAGGCGCGCGGGTGGCCGTCCTGGAGCGCCTCACCGAAGTGGACCCGACGATCAAGGGCGGGGCGATCACTACGCCCAGCGCAGAGGCGCTCTACCGCCGGGGCATGCTGCCCCCGCTGGCCGAGGTGCAGCGGCAGGCGATGGACCGCTTCCAGGCGTTCATGCGCGAGCGGAACGGCGGGGACGGAGGCCGGGCTGCAGGCCAAGGGCTCGGGTTCGTCGGGCACTTCGCCGGGATCATGCTGCGCGCCGACCTGGTCGACCGTACGGAGCCGGGTTTCGGCGACGCCGGACCCGCCGCCGAGATCGGTCTCGTGGCGCAGCAGGACATCGAGCGGCTGCTCGGCGGGCGGGCGGACGAGCTCGGTGTCGACGTGCGACGGGGAGTGGAGCTGACCGGCTTCGACGCGGACGACGGGGCAGTCACCGTGTGGACGAGCGGCGGGGCGATACGCGCCGGCTGGCTCGTGGGCTGCGACGGCGGCCGCAGCACGGTCCGCAAGCTCGCGGGGTTCGAATTTCCCGGTACGGACCCGGAGATCACCTGTCATCAGGCGGTCGTGGAGATGACCGGCGCCGAGGACCTGAAGGTCGGCTGGACCGCCACGGACACCGGGGTGTACGCCCACGGGCCGATGCCGGGCCGCGTCGTCACGGTGGAGTTCGACGGCCCCCCGGTCGACCGGGGGGCGCCGGTCACCACCGAGGACCTCCAGGCGCGGCTGCGCCGCGTATCCGGCGTGGACGTCACGATCACCGGGGTGCGGACCGCGACCCGCTTCACCGACCATGCCCGCCAGGTCACCGCGTACCGCAAGGGCCGGGTGCTGCTGGCGGGCGACGCGGCGCACGTGCACTCCGCGTTCGGGAGCCAGGGGCTGAGCCTGGGCATCGGGGACGCGATGAACCTCGGCTGGAAGCTCGCCGCGGTGATCGGCGGCCGGGCGCCGGAAGGGCTGCTGGACACGTACACCTCCGAGCGGCACCCGGTCGGCGCGTGGGTCCTGAACTGGACCCGGTCCCAGGTCGCGGCCATGCGCCCGGACCCGCAGTCCCGGGCCCTGCGCGAGATCGTCAGCGACCTGGCGGGGACGGTCGTGGGCACCACGTACCTCACCGCGCGGCTCAACGGTGCCGGGGTGCGGTACGAGCTGCCGGGCGAGCACCCGCTGACCGGCCGCAGCGCCCCGGACCTCGAACTCGCCGACGGCGTCCGCCTCGCGGACCACCTCCACGGCGGCCGGGCGCTCCTGCTCGACCTCACCGACGACCCGGAGCTCCGGGCCCTCGCCGCGGGGTACGCCGGCCGCGTCGACACTCTGACGGCCGGCTGCCCGTCCCGCCCGGAACTGGCGGCTGTCCTCGTCCGTCCGGACGGCTTCACGGCCTGGGCGGCCGACACGGGGGCGCAGGCGTCGACTTCAACGGTCGGGCTGGCGGAGGCGCTGGAGGAGTGGTTCGGAGTGCCGGAGGGCGCGGTGACGCCGGGCTGATCCGCCGCTTCGGGTGGGGCGTGAACTGTGCCCCCTGCCCCTTGTGTTCGTGGTCTTCCACGATGGCCCGGGAATCCGGCCGCCGGGCATCGTGGGAGCCGCGTCGGGCAGCGCCGGCAAGGCCCCCGCACCGGCCGTGGTGCGAGTGCGGACCGGCGCCGCCGATCGTCTTGCCCCGCTTGCGGGAGGCCTCGTGGCCTTCGAGGACGCGGTCGCGGACGTACTCGTGTTTGATCGTCCCCAGGCGAATAGCGCAAGGTCGGAATACTGCCTTTTCACCAGTGGACCCGCAACACCGCCGAGGCAGTCATCGGCTCGATTACGGGCAGCCTCATCCGGCCGGAGACGGGCATGGGCACACCGCGCTTCCCTGAACCGGAAGTCGTCGGTGCCGTCGGGGGAGCGGCGGAGGCATCCCGGCTGCTGCGCGAGCGGTGCGAGGCGGGCATGGTCCGCCGCTGCCTGGATCGCGACACCGCGGCGCTCCAGCGCCTGGAGGAGGAGCTCGCCGTCATCGCCGAGCTCCGCTATGACACCTACTTCCTGACTGTCGCCCAAGTCGTAGCCGATGTACGGGAGATGGGCATCCGCGTCGCCCCCCGTGGCTCTGGCGCGGGCCCTACCGTCCGGCTTCGGCCCCGAGTTCCGCTAGGCGGGTCAGGGCGGGAAGAGCCGCGGCGATCGCCTGTCGTTCCGCGGGCGTCAGTTGGGCGATCAGCGGGATCAGGTGACGGCCCCGGTCCTCGTGCCGGGCCTGGCCGATCTTTCGGCCGCTGTCGGTGATGTGGACGAGGACGGCGCGTCCATCCGCCGGGTCGGGGCGGCGTTCCACGAGACCGTCGCGCTCGAGCCGGGTGACCAGCTGAGTGAGCCCCGGCTGGCTGATCTGCTCGGTTTTGGCGAGTTCGGTCAGCCGCTTCGGACCGCTGACGGCCAGTGTGTCCAGCACGGACAGTGTCGTGAACGACAGCTTCTGCACCGCGGGAAGCCGGATGTAGTAGCGGTTGAAGTTCTCGATCGCCCTGGTGAGGTCACCGACATCCAAGTCGGTGTTGTTTTCGGCCCGCTGAGTAGAAGTCACTCTGGAAATGTATCGCAGACTTATATAAGCTCCTGATCGATTGCGTGCCGGCGCCTCGTCCAGGCGCACGGTTTGCATTGCACCTCGGCGCAACGGCGCGTCACTGGACTTGTAGAGCGCTAGGTGAGGAACACACCAATGACTGTGCGAATCGGCATCAACGGCTTCGGGCGCATCGGTCGCAACGTCTTCCGCGCGGCGGCCGCGCGGACTTCGGAGCTGGAGATCGTCGCCGTCAACGACCTGGGCGACGTGCCCACGATGGCCCACCTGCTCGCTTATGACTCAATTCTGGGGCGCTTCCCCGAGGAGATCACCGCCGAGCCGGGCGCGATCCGCGTGGGTGACCGGACGATCAAGGTCCTCGCCGAGCGCGACCCCGGCGCCCTGCCCTGGGGCGCCCTGGGAGTGGACATCGTGATCGAGTCCACCGGCATCTTCACCGACGCCGCGAAGGCGCGCTCACACGTCGAAGGCGGAGCGAAGAAGGTCATCATTGCTGCTCCGGCCAGCGGCGAGGACATCACGGTGGTGATGGGCGTCAACGACGGTGCCTACGATCCCGAGCGCCACACCATCGTCTCCAATGCCTCCTGCACCACCAACTGTCTCGCCGTACTGGCCAAGGTGCTGCACGACGCCGTCGGCATCGACACCGGCATGATGACCACGGTCCACGCCTACACGCAGGACCAGAACCTCCAGGACGCCCCGCACAAGGACCTGCGCCGGGCCCGGGCCGCGGCCCTGAACATCGTGCCCACATCCAGTGGCGCCGCCCAGGCCATCGGCCTGGTCCTGCCGGACCTCGCGGGCCGGCTGGACGCCTTCGCCCTGCGGGTGCCCGTCCCGACCGGCTCGGTCACCGACCTCACGGTCGTCACCCGCCGCGGCACGACCGTGGACGAGGTGAAGGAGGCGTACGCGGCCGCGGCCTCGGGACCGTACAAGGGCTTGCTGTCCTACGTGGACGCGCCACTGGTCAGCACCGACATCGTGGGCGACCTGGCCTCCTGTGTCTTCGACGCCGGGCTCACCCGGGTGTCCGGCCCGCAGGTCAAGGTCGTCGGCTGGTACGACAACGAGTGGGGCTACTCAAACCGCCTTATCGACGTGGCACTGCTCATCGGGTCGTCTTTGTAGTTTCTCGCCGACCCGGCGTCTGCACCACCCGCACGTCAGCAACGGTCGTCCGCCGAAGCGGCGGCCGCCGCTTCGGCGCGCCCGTAGACCGGCGCGCAGCGCACGCCGACGCCACCGATGCCGTCGGCGTGGCCGGATGCCCGACGAATCCCATGCACGACGCACGAGGACAGACCAAATGAAGGAACTTCCGAGGTTACCGTTCGACAACCCAGCCGTGCTCGGCATCGCGCCCCAGATGCGCGCACTGCAGCAGGAGGGGCCGATCACCGGGGTGCGGACCGCCGGTGAAGATGCCTGGCTGGTCACCCGCTACGGCGAGGTGAGGAAACTACTCGCCGACCGCCGACTCGGTCTCAGCAATCCCAACCCGGAGCAGTCGGCCAAGAGCGCGGCCAGGAATTTCATGATGGCGCTGATGGCCGGAGACGACTAGGACACCGAGGCCACCAACCATCCGCAGATGCGCGAGCTGCTTGTGCCCCGGTTCTCCACGCGCCGGATGCGCCTGATGAAGACCCGGATCGAGCACCACGTGGACGACCTGCTCGACCAGTTGGCCGCCGGCACTGCGCCGGTCGACCTGCACCACACGCTCTCGTTTCCGTTGCCGACCATGGTGGTCTGCGATCTGCTTGGCGTGCCGTTGGCCGACCGGGAGCGCTTCGGGCAGTGGGCGAGAGGCACATTCGACCAGAGCGACAACCAGCATTCGGCGAACACCTTTCAACAGGTTGTCGACTACATGACGGAACTGGTGGCGCGCAAGCGAATCGAGCCGGGCGACGACATCCTGTCCGAGCTGATCGCCGAGAAAGACGGCGCACTGTCCGATGCGGACATTGCCCAATTGGGTAACGCCGTGCTGTTGTTCGGCTACGAGACCACCATTGTGCGCATCGACCTGGGCGTCCTGCTGCTGCTGCGCAATCCGGCCCAGCGTGCCCTGCTGGCCGAGAATCCCGAACTCGCGCCGGCCGCGGTCGAGGAGATCCTGCGCCTGGGCGTTGGTGGCAAGGGATCCAACGCGCTAATACCCCGCTACGCGCACAGCGACATCACCGTCGGCGAGACAGTGATCCGGACCGGAGACGCGGTGATGTTGGCCATCGGCGCGGCCAACATTGACGGCCGGGCGTTCCCCGACAGCGACCTGTTCGACCTGGCCCGGGTCAAGCCCAAGTCGCACCTGGCATTCGGGCACGGCACCCGGCACTGCATCGGCCGCGTGCTAGCCCGGATCGAGCTGACCGCGGTGTTCGAGCGGCTGTTCCGCAGACTGCCCAACCTGCAGCTCGCGGTACCCGAGGAGTCGCTGCGCTGGCAGGAGCACCGGATCACCGGCGGGTTCGATGAACTCCCCGTTTCCTTCTAAGTGGCATTGCACGAGCGAAAACACAGCCGTCCACCGTTCATGGTCGTAGGTGGCATATGCCGCAAGATCGAAGCCGTCGCCCCGCCCGGATGTTTGACGCTCCTTCCCCCCACGCACAGTCACGAGGACAAGGGACCATGACGGACACATTCAGCGACTACGTCGACTGCACGCCTCTTCTCGACGACCGTGAGGCCCTCGACCGGTTCTACGACGAGCACGGCTACCTCTATCTGCGCGGCGCTCTGGACCGTGAACTCGCGCGGACCGCCGCCGAGCAGATGCTCGAGGGCCTGATCGCACTCGGCCACGCCGCCCCCGGCACCACGCTCGACACCCTCACCATAGAGTCCTTCGAGGCGGTCGACGAGGTGGCGATGCACGACTACGTCAAGTACGACGACCTGTGGAACCACCCCTCGACCCTCAAGGTCTGGGAGAAGGTCTTCGGCGAGCCCGTCTTCGTCTTCAAGTCGACGACGATCCGCTACTACCCCTCCGCCGCGGGCTCCGCGGAGCCGAGCTTCCTGACGCCGCTGCACCAGGACGGTTTCTACATCGGCCCGAACAAGGACTTCCGCACCGCCTGGATGCCGCTGCTCGCGACGACCCGCGGCATAGGCGGCGTCGCCGTCGCCGACGGCAGCCACAAGAAGGGCCCGCGCGAGCACGTCGTCACCGAGAACTTCCGCCGCTTCGGCCACGCCGTGCGCGGTATCCCGGCCGAGGAGTTCGGCGCGGACGAGCAGCTGCTGTTCTCGCCCATGGATCCGGGCGACGTGATCATCTTCCACGCCTTCATGTGTCACAAGTCCATCCCGAACGTCTCGTTGAACCCGGCCGGCATGCGGATGTCGATGGACACCCGCATCCAGCCCGCCTCCTCGCACCGCGGGTTCAACTCCCTGACCCCCTGGCCGGAGTCCGCGAAGGACGCCTCCAAGGGAATCCTGTCGAAGATCACCGGCACCCCCACCACCACCGAGTGACGTTGTTACCTCGTACCCGCCTCAACCGTCCCCCACAAACGTCTGGGTAGGCAGCGCATGACGAAACGCGAGGGCCTCCCCCCTCTGAAGGAGCCCAACGCGACACCGGAGCCCTCAGCCGGCACGGAACCGGCCGCCGCGGGGCTCAGTGGCATCGCCCTCGTGGTGGTGCTCACCGGATACGCCCTGTCCATCGTGGACGCCTCCATCGTCAATGTGGCGCTGAGCTCGATCAGTGACGACCTCCACGGCGGCCCCGCCGCACTGGAGCTGGTGGTGTCCGGCTACGGCCTCACCTACGCCCTCGGCCTGGTGCTGGGCGGACGGCTGGGCGACGCCTTCGGCAGACGGCGCCTGTACGCCTACGGGCTCGCGGCGTTCACCGTCACCTCGGCGCTGTGCGGACTCGCCCCGACCATCGAGTTCCTCGTCACGGCCCGGCTGCTGCAGGGTGCCGCCGCCGCCATGCTCGTACCGCAGGTGCTGGCGACGATCCAGGCGGTCACCGAGGGCCAGGCGCGCGCCCGTGCGATCGGCATGTACGGCGCGACCGCGGCCCTCGGCATGGTCATCGGGCAGATCCTGGGCGGGCTGCTGGTCTCGCTGGACGTCGCCGGGATCGGCTGGCGGATGGTCTTCGTGATCAATGTGCCGATCGGAGTGGCCGCGCTGCTGGCCGTCCGGCGCGTCCCCGCGACGAGGGCCGACGCGAAGCCGGGCTTCGACCCGCTGGGCACCGTGCTGTTCGGTGTCACCATGGTCTGTGTCCTGGCCGTGGTCGTGGCGGGCCCCGACCTCGGCTGGCCGCTGTGGCTGTGGTCGTTGCTCTTGGTCGCCGCGGTGGGAGCGCTGGCGCTGGTGCGGGCCGAACGCGGACTGGAGGCGCGGGGCGGCTCACCGCTGCTGTCCCCGTCGGTGCTGTCCCATCCGGGGATGCGCAGAGGACTGGCGGCGATGGTGCCGTTCTCGGCCGGCTTCGGCGCCTTCCTGTTCGTCTACGCGCTGATCGCGCAGGGTCACTTCGGCTTCGACGGGCTCGCCTCCGGCGGGGGGATGGCGCCGTTCGCCGTGGCGTTCTTCGTGGTGGCGCAGTTCACCGCGAGGATCGCGGCGGCCCTGGGCGGCCGGATCGTCACCCTGGGCGCTGTCGTCCAGGGCGCGAGCCTGCTGCTGCTGGCGCTGGTGCTCTGGCTGGGCTGGCCGCATCCCTCCCTGGCGCTCGTGCTCGTCGGGATCGCCCTCTTCGGCGTAGGCGCGGCGCTGATCGGCCCGACGCTGTTCCGGATGATCCTCGCCGATGTACCCCCCGCGCAGGCCGGCATGGGCAGCGGTGTGCTGGTGACCAGCCAGCAGATGGCGACCGCGCTGGGCGCGACCGTCGGCGGAACCCTCTATCTCTCCCTGGCCGGTTCGCTGTCGACGGTGTCGGCGGCCGTGCTTGTTCTCGCCCTGTTGGTGTGTTCCTCGGTGATCGTTCTCGTGATCAGCCTGAAGCTCCCCGACCCCAGCTGACACCCGCGCCCCTCGAACGGCGCGATCTGATCCAGACCTTCTCGCTGGCAACGGCGCGCCGTCCTTCGGCGTACCCGCGCGCAGAAGCGGAGACAGCCAAGTGCACTTACAGACAAGGACAGCCGTGGTGACCGGCGCGGCCAGCGGCATCGGCCTCGCCCTCAGCGCCCGCTTCGCACGGGCCGGCGCCGGCGTGGTCATGGCGGACGTCGAAGGCGACGCACTGCACCGCCGGGCCGCCGAACTCACCGCACAGGGCGCTCAGGTCACCGCCGTGACCGCCGAACTGACCGACCCGGACGCCGTCGAACGGCTCGCGGACACGGCGTTCGACCTGCTCGGCGACATCGACGTGGTGTGCAACAACGCCGGGGTCCTCGGCCCCGTGGGACAGCCCCTGTGGGAGGTGCCGCTGGAGCGGATGCGGCAGGTCTTCGAGGTGAACCACTGGGCGCACGTCCTGGTGGCCCGCGCCTTCGTCCCCCGGCTGCTGGAGCGCGGCCGGCCCGCCCATCTGATCCACACCGCCTCGATGTCCGCCTTCGTCGTCGGCGCGGGCAGCGCCGCCTACGCCGCCTCCAAGCACGCCGACCTCGCGGTCGCCCGCAGTCTGCGCGCCGATCTGCGGGGCACCGGGGTCCGGGTGTCGGTGCTGTGTCCCGGCCGGGTCGACACCCCCATGGTCCAAGGCCTGACGGCCCCGCGCGGCGCGGGCGGTGACACCTCGGTGAGCGCCGAGGACGTCGCCGGACTCGTGTGGGAGGCCCTCGGCTCCGACCGCTTCTATCTCTTCAGCAACTCCGACGCCCCGCTGCGGCTGCGCGATCAGTTCGACGACGTATGGCGTCATGTTTCCCTTCCGCCCCCTTCCCTTGAGGAGGAGCTGTGGCCCGTACCGAAAGCGACGACCGTAGCGATGAAACACTGACCATCGACCTGGAAGCGGTGAGGGAGAAATACCGGCAGGAACGCGACAAGCGCAGCGTCGGTCGCACCTACCAGTTCGCGCGCGGTGACTTCAGCCGCTACGCGCGAGACCCCTACACCGAGCGGCAGGAGCGCGAGCCGCTCACTGACGAGGTGGACGTCGCCGTCGTCGGCGCCGGCATCGGCGGCCTGCTGACCGGCGCCCATCTGCGCAAGGAGACCGGCCTGGGGCGCATCCGGCTGATCGACGAGGCCGGCGACGTCGGCGGCACCTGGTACTGGAACCGCTTCCCCGGCGTCCGGTGCGACGTCGAGAGCCACATCTACATGCCACTGCTCGAAGAGATCGGCACGATACCCACCGAGAAGTACTCCACCGGGCCCGAGATCTTCGCCCACCTCCAACAGATCGCCCACAGGTACGACCTCTACCGCGACGCCCTCTTCCAGACCACCGTCACCGAGCTGCGCTGGGACGAGGCCGCCGGGAAGTGGCTGGTGAGCACCGACCGCGGCGATCTGATCCGGGCCCGGTACGTGGCCATGTCGATCGGTCTGATGCACCGCCCCAAACTCCCCGGGCTGCCGGGCCTGGAGACGTTCGCCGGGCACTCCTTCCACACCAGCCGCTGGGACTTCGATTACACCGGCGGCGACAGCACCGGCGGCCTGACCAAACTGAAGGACAAGAAGGTCGGCGTCATCGGCACCGGCTCGACGACCATCCAGCTCGCCCCGCACCTCGCCGAGTGGGCCGAGCAGCTCGTCCTCTTCCAGCGCACCCCGGCCGCGGTCGACGTCCGCGGCAACCGGCCCACCCCGTCCGACTGGGCGGACAGCCTCGAACCGGGCTGGCAGCAGCGCCGGATGGAGAACTTCCACGCGCTGACCTCCGGCGTCCCGCAGGACGAGGACCTGGTCCAGGACCGCTGGACCCAGACCACGGCCAAGCTGGCCGCCGCGATCCTGCCCACCGGCGACACCGGGGGCGACCCGAAGGAGCGGGCGCTCGCGGCCGAGCGGGCGGACTTCCTCAAGATGGAGGAGCTGCGCGCCCGCATCGACAGCGTCGTCACCGACCCCGCGACCGCCGCCGCCCTCAAGCCGTACTACCGCGTGTACTGCAAGCGGCCCTGCTTCCACGACGGCTACCTCCAGACCTTCAACCGGCCCAACGTGACCCTGGTCGACACCCGGGGGCAGGGCGTGGAGCGGCTCACCCCGGCCGGGGTGGTCGCGAACGGCCGGGAGTACCCGGTCGACTGCCTGGTCTTCGCCACCGGCTACGAGCACGAGTTCGCCGTCCCGTACACCGACCGCGCCGGCTACGACATCGTCGGCCGCGACGGCGTGAAGCTGTCGGAGAAGTGGGCGGACGGGGCGCACACCCTGCACGGACTCCAGGTGAACGGCTTCCCCAACTGCTTCATCCTGTCCAAGGTCCAGGCCGGCCGGCACGTCAACATCGCCTACATGCTGGGCGAGCAGACGCGGCACCTCGCGCACATCGTCAAGTCCGTCGAGGAGCGCGGCCACCAGGTCGTGGAGGCCTCCGAGGCCGGCGAGAAGGAATGGGTCGAGGAGATCCTCCGGCTCGCCACCAACGACATCGACTTCCTCGAGAACTGCACGCCCGGCCTCTACAACAACGAGGGCGACCCGAGCGGACTGCCCCTGCTCAACTCCAGCTACGGCGGCGGCTCGGTGGAGTTCGTGAACATCCTCAGGCGCTGGCGCGCGGCGGGCGACCTCGCCGGTCTCGAACTGCGCTGACCACCCCCACCCTTCTGCGAAAGGCGGCAACGCCCATGGACGTAACGCCGATACCCGGCGCCGCTCTCGGCGCCGTCGTGCACGGCGCCCATGTCACCGGCGACACGGACAAGACCCAGTTCGAGGACATCTGGGCGGCGCTCGACGCGCATCTCGTACTCGTCCTCCGCGGCCACGAGACCCCCTCCTACGAGGAGTTCCTGGCCTTCGGCCGCCGCTTCGGGTACATCCCGAAGACCGGTCTGACCAGCGGAGCCCACCCCGACCACAACGAGATCCTGATCGTCTCCAACCTGGTGGAGGACGGCCGCAAGATCGGCGTCGGCGACGCCGAGTGGATGGGCTGGCACACCGACTACTCCTTCCGCCCCCGCGTCTCCCAGGTCGGCTTCCTGGAGGCCGTGGAAGTGCCGTCCTCCGGCGGCGGGGAGACCCTCTTCACCGACATGTACGCCCTGTACGAGTCGCTGTCGCCCGAGGAGCGCCGGCGCCTGCACTCCTACCGGGTCCGTCACGCCCTGCGCACCGGGTACGAGGAGACCATCGAGGAGGAGCTCCAGGGCGAGGTGTCCCTCGGCGAGAGCACCGCGCAGATCCAGCCCGAGGACGGCACCTCCACCATCCACCCGCTGATCGCCCGCAATCCGCGCACCGGCCGCCAGTCGGTCTACATCAGCACCCTGAACACCAAGCGGATCGTGGACCTCGCCCCCGACGACAGCCGCAAGCTGCTCGACGAACTGCTGGCGCACGCGGGCCAGCCCCAGTACACCTACGCGCACACCTGGCAGCCCGGGGACATCGTCATGTGGGACCAGCTCGGCACCGTCCACGCCAAGCAGGCCTTCGACCCGGCCGAACGGCGCATCATGCGCCAAGTCGTCAGTATCTTCGACGAGCCGACCGACCCCTGGCGCGCGGAGGTCGCCGCATGAGCACCGCCCCCGCCTGCCTCAGCCACAGCCGGGTCACGATCACCCCGGCGCTGCGCGCCGCCGTCGACCGGCTCGACCACCGCTCACGTCACCAGGCGGCCTACCACTTCGGCTGGATCACCGCCGGCGGCGCGCCCACCAGCGCCGAGGCTGGCAAGGCCGTACGGCCGGCGCTCGCGCTGCTGTCGGCCGAGGCGGTCGGCGCACCGCCGGAGGTCGCCCTGCCCGGCGCCGTCGCCGTGGAACTCGTGCACAACTTCTCCCTGGTGCACGACGATCTGATGGACGGCGACGAGGAGCGCCGCCACCGGCGCACGGTGTGGAAGCTGTGGGGTCCCTCCAGCGCCATCCTGACCGGTGACGCGATGCTGGCGCTCGCCCAGGAGGTGCTGCTGGACACCGGGCTGCCCACGGCGGCGCCCGCCGCCCGGCTGATGGCGCGCACCACCCGGCATCTGATCCGCGGCCAGGTCCAGGACCTGGCCTTCGAACAGCGCTCGCACGTCACGGTCGAGGAGTGCGTCGACATGGCCGCCGGCAAGACCGGCGCGCTGCTGTCGGCGAGCGCCGCGATCGGCGCCGTCCTCGCCGGGGCACCGGAGGCGACGGTGGACGCGCTGGCGCTCTACGGCGACCAGGTGGGCGTCGCCTTCCAGCTCGTCGACGACGTTCTCGGCATCTGGGGCGACCCGGCCGTCACCGGCAAGTCGGTCCACTCCGATCTGCGCTCCCGCAAGAAGTCCCTGCCGGTCAGCCACGCACTGAACCAGGACGGCCCGCTCAGCGACGAGCTGGCCGCCTGGCTCACCACCCCCGGCGAACCCGACGAGGAGGAACTGCGGCGCGTGGCCGGGCTGATCGAGGGCGCCGGCGGCCGGGACTGGGCGCTGGCCGAGGCCGCCCGGCGGATGGCGCTGGCCGAGGACGCGCTGCGCGGTTTCGAGCTGGACGCCGGCGCGCGGGACGAACTCCTCGCGCTCGGGCGGTTCGTCGTCGACCGCGAGGTCTGAGACCGGGCCGGCCCCGTACCCGTATTCCCCCTTCTGATCAGCGCAGCACTCCCGCCAGCGCACCACCATGACCGCTGCTTCTCCGCACCCCACTCCCAAGGATTCCCCCATGCCCCAGGACGTCGACTTCCACATACCCCTGCCGGGCCGGCAGAGCCCTGATCACGCCCGCGCCGACGCCGAGCAGCTCGTATGGCCGCGCTCGCTCGGGCTGATCAAGTCCGAGGCGGCGGCCGAGCGCCATCTGCGCGGCGGCTACGCCGACCTGGCCTCCCGCTTCTACCCCCACGCCACCGGCGCCGACCTGGACCTGGGCGTCGACCTGATGTCGTGGTTCTTCCTCTTCGACGACCTCTTCGACGGGCCGCGCGGCGAGAACCCGGAGGAGACCAAACAGCTCACCGACGCGGTCGCGGCGGCGCTGGACGGCCCCCTCCCCGACACCGCGCCCCCCATCGCCCACGGCTTCGCCGACATCTGGCGGCGCACCAGCGAGGGCATGACACCCGCCTGGTGCGCGCGCAGCGCCCGGCACTGGCGCAGCTACTTCGACGGCTACGTCGACGAGGCGGAGAGCCGCTTCTGGGACACGCCGTACAACTCCGCCGCCCAGTACCTGGCCGTGCGCCGGCAGACCATCGGGGTGCAGCCGACGGTCGACCTCGCCGAGCGCGCGGGCCGCTTCGAGGTGCCGCACCGGGTCTTCGACAGCGCCGTGCTCTCCGCGATGCTCCAGATCGCCGTCGACGTCAATCTGCTGCTCAACGACATCGCCTCGCTGGAGAAGGAAGAGGCCCGCGGCGAGCAGAACAACATGGTCATGATCCTGCGCCGGGAGCACGGCTGGTCCAAGGACCGCAGCGTCGCCCACATCCAGAGCGAGGTGCGCGTCCGCCTGGAGCAGTACCTCCTGCTGGAGTCCTGCCTGCCGCAGGTCGGCGACATCTACCGGCTCGACGAGGCCGAGCGCGAGGCCCTGGAGCGCTACCGCAACGACGCCGTGCGCACCGTGATCCGCGGTTCCCACGACTGGCACCGCTCCTCGGGCCGCTACGACGCCGAGTTCGCGCTCGCCGCCGGTGCCCAGGGCTACCTGGAGGAGCTCGGCAGCACCGCCCACTAGCAGCACCGCACACCAGCAACACGCACCCGCGCCCGGCCGTCGCGGCGGCACAGCTGTCAACGGACCAGAACAGCTGTCAACAGATCAGTAAAGACGGGAAGTTGAGAATCGAATGACCGAGCAGACCACCTTCTCGGCGGGAGCGGCGCCCGGGGCGCTCCCCGTCGTGGGACACGCCCTCCAGATGATGCGTCACCCCGTGAACTTCATGACCTCGCTGTCAGCCCACGGCGACCTGGTCGAGATCAAGATCGGCCCCACCACGGCCTACGTCCCGACCCACCCCGAACTGCTGCGGCACGTCCTGACCAACGACCGCACCTTCGACAAGGGCGGCGTCTTCTACGACCGCGCCCGTGACATCGCCGGCAACGGCCTGGTCACCTGCCCGTTCGCCGACCATCGCCGCCAGCGCCGGCTGATGCAGTCGGCGTTCACCCGCGGCCAGCTCAAGCGGTACGCCGAGGCCATGCACGCCGAGATCGAGGACACGGCGTCGCGCTGGCAGGACGGCATGGTCGTCGACGCCTTCCAGGAGATGTACGGCATGGCCCTGCGCACGGTCGGCCGCACCCTGTACTCCACACCCGTCAGCCCCGAGCTGGCGGCCAAGGTGGAACGTTCCTTCGACGTCGTGCTCAACGGCCTGTTCCGGCAGATGTTCCTGCCGGCCTCGATCCGCCGGCTGCCCCTGCCCTCCCAGCGCCGCTACAAGAGCAACCTGGACTTCCTGCACGAGACCACCCAGCAGCTCATCGACGACTACCGCAGCTCCGACACCGAGCACGACGACCTGCTCGCCGCGCTGATCGCCTCCCGCGACGACGACGGCGGCCGGCTCGGCGACAAGGAGATCCACGACCAGGTCATCACCGTCATGGCGGCCGGCACCGAGACCGTCGCCGGCACCCTCACCTGGGTCTTCTACCTCCTCTCCCAGCACCCGGAGATCGAGGCCGCGCTCTACGACGAGATCGACACCGTCCTCGACGGCCGCGCCCCGCAGTGGGACGACCTGCCGAACCTCTCCCTGGCCGACCGGATCATCTCCGAGACGCTGCGACTGCACCCGCCGGCCTGGCTGTTCACCCGCCTCACCGCCTCCCCGACCGAACTCGCGGGCCGACAGCTGCCCACCGGCTCCACCGTCGTCTTCAGCCCCGCCGCGGTCGCCCAGTACGAGGACGCCTTCGACAACCCCAAGAAGTTCGACCCCGACCGCTGGCTCCCGGACCGTATCGCGCCGGCCTCCCGCCACGCCTACGTGCCGTTCGGCACCGGCGCCCGCAAGTGCATCGGCGACCTCTACGCACGCACCGAGGCCACCCTGGGGCTCGCCACCATCCTCGGCCGCTGGCGGGTCACCTGCGAGCCCGGCATGGACATCCGCCCGGTCCCGCTGGCCACCGTCTACCACCCGCGCCGGCTGCGCCTGAGGCTGGACGCACGCACCCCGCGCCGGATGACCTCCGCCGTCCCCGCACCGGCCGGGGGTGACGCGACGTGAGCGAAGGGAACGTCGTCCTGGCCCAGCCGCGCGGCTTCTGCGCGGGCGTACGGCGCGCCATCGGCATCGTCGAGCGGGCGCTGGACCTGCACGGGGCGCCGGTGTACGTGCGCAAGGAGATCGTGCACAACCACTACATCGTCTCGGAGCTGCAAAAGCGCGGCGCGGTCTTCGTCGACAGCGAGGAGGAGGTCCCGCAGGGCGCGGTCTGCGTGTTCTCCGCGCACGGCGTCTCCCCCGGAGTGCGCTCTGCCGCCGCCGGCCGGCAGCTCGAAGTCATCGACGCCACCTGCCCGCTGGTCTCCAAGGTCCACCAGGAAGCGGTGCGCTTCGCCCGCGACGGCCGCACCATCCTCCTCGTCGGGCACGAGGGCCACGAGGAGATCGAGGGCGTCCTCGGCGAGGCCCCCGACCGGATCGTCGTCATCGAGACCGAGGACGACGTACGGCGCCTCGGCCTGCCCGACGACACCCCGGTCGCCGTCCTCACCCAGACCACCCTCTCGTTCGACGAGACCGAGCGCGTCGTCGAGGCCCTGCGCGCCCGCTTCACCGACCTGATCACCCCCGGCGACGACATCTGCTACGCCAGCCAGAACCGGCAGAACGCCGTCAAGGACCTCGCACGCGACAACGACCTGGTCCTGATCGTCGGCTCGCACAACTCCAGCAACTCGCTGCGCATGGTCGAGGTGGCCCGCGACCACGGCGCCGCCGCCCATCTGGTGCCCGACGAACAGCACCTCGAAGCGGCCTGGCTGAAGGACGTGTCGTCGGTCGGCATCAGCGCCGGGGCCAGCGCCCCCGAGATCCTCGTCGACGGGCTGGTCGCCCGGCTCGCCGAACTCGGCTTCGACCAGGTCGAGCTCCAGCGGGGCATCGCCGAGGACGTCGTGTTCTCCATGCCCGGCCGGCTGGCCGACCCGGTCACCGGCCGGGTCCCGCAGACACCGCTGGCCGGCGAGGTCTCGCCCGCACCCGGTGGGGTGCGATGAATCCACCACTGGAGAAAGAGGGTTGCGCCGTGCCACGCCTGGAGGAGATCCGGGGGCCGGAGGACCTGACCGGGCTCGCCCTCGACCACCTGCTGGTCGCCACGGTCGAGGACAGCGGCCGGGTCGGCGGCGTCGGGGCGCGCGTCGCCCAGGCGCTGAGCGACGCCAAGTCGGGCCTGCCGGTGCACGTCTTCGGTATCCCGGAGCGCTTCCTTGACCACGGCTCACGGGCCGACGTCCTGGAGGCCAGCGGCCTCACCCCCCGCCATCTCACCCACGCGCTGCTGGAGGCCCTGCCCTCCGGATGGCAGGCCCGGCAGGGAGCCACCGCCTCCCTCGCCGTCGGCTGACACCGGGCACCCCGACGGGCGGTCGGCGCCCACCCGCACGGTGACGACCCCGCCGACCGCCCGTGACCCAGCTGCCCGCGAGGCGCGCCCGCTCCCGCCGCCGCGCCTTATCTCCAGCACTTCCACAGCCCTCAACGGCACACAGTCATCAGCCACAACCTCGTCCGCCCGGACCGGCCGACCATCTTGGGGAACTGTCATGCCTGTCGCTCTCGGAGTGCCGACGGTGCCGCCGAGGCTGGCCCGACGACGTACCAGCCGTCAGATCCACGTAGGGACCGTACCCGTGGGCGGCGACGCCCCGGTCTCGGTCCAGTCCATGACCACGACCCGCACGTCCGACATCGGCGCGACCCTCCAGCAGATCGCCGAACTCACCGCGTCCGGCTGCCAGATCGTCCGCGTCGCCTGCCCCACCCAGGACGACGCCGACGCCCTGTCGACGATCGCGCGCAAGTCGCAGATCCCGGTGATCGCGGACATCCACTTCCAGCCGAAGTACGTGTTCGCCGCCATCGAGGCCGGCTGCGCGGCCGTGCGCGTCAACCCCGGCAACATCAAGCAGTTCGACGACAAAGTCCGTGAGATCGCGCGGGCCGCGAAGGATCACGGCACTCCGGTCCGTATCGGGGTCAACGCGGGTTCGCTCGACCGCCGGCTGCTGAAGAAGTACGGCAAGGCCACCCCGGAGGCGCTGGTCGAGAGCGCGCTGTGGGAGGCGTCGCTGTTCGAGGAGCACGACTTCCGGGACATCAAGATCTCCGTCAAGCACAACGACCCCGTCGTCATGGTCGAGGCGTACAAGCAGCTCGCGGCGCAGTGCGAATATCCGCTGCACCTCGGTGTGACGGAGGCGGGCCCCGCCTTCCAGGGCACCATCAAGTCGGCTGTCGCGTTCGGGGCGTTGCTGTCCCAGGGCATCGGTGACACCATCCGCGTCTCCTTGAGCGCGCCGCCCGCCGAGGAGGTCAAGGTCGGCCTCCAGATCCTGGAGTCCCTGAACCTCAAGCAGCGCGGTCTGGAGATCGTGTCCTGCCCGTCCTGCGGGCGCGCCCAGGTCGACGTGTACAAGCTGGCCGAAGAGGTCACGGCCGGTCTGAAGGGCATGGACATCCCGCTGCGCGTGGCCGTCATGGGGTGCGTGGTGAACGGCCCCGGGGAGGCCAGGGAAGCGGACCTCGGTGTCGCCTCCGGCAACGGCAAGGGGCAGATCTTCGTCAAGGGCGAGGTCGTCAGGACCGTCCCCGAGTCGAAGATCGTCGAGACGCTCATCGAGGAGGCGTTCAAGCTCGCCGAGCTGATGCGGCAGGACGAAGACGACGACTCTTCCGAGGCCGCCCCCTCCGCCGGGCAGGAGAGCGCCAAGTGAGCACACCGACCACCGTCAGACAGCTCGACCGGGTCGTGATCCGCTTCGCCGGAGATTCCGGCGACGGTACGCAGTTGACCGAAGACCGGTTCACGGCGGAGACGGTCGGCTTCGGCAACGACCTGTCGACGCTGCCGAACTTCCCCGCCGAGATTCGCGCCCCCGCAGGCACCCTGCCCGGTGTCTCGTCGTTCCAGCTGCACTTCGCCGACCACGACATCATCACACCGGGCGACGGCCCGGACGTCCTTGTCGCGATGAACCCGGCCGCGCTCAAGGCCAACCTGGCCGATCTGGCGCGCGGCGCCGAAGTCATCGTCGACACCGACGAGTTCACCCGGCGGCGCGCCCTCGCGAAGGTGGGCTGGAGCACCAGCCCGCTGGACGACGCCACGCTGGAGGCGTACCGGGTGCACCCGGTGGCGCTGACCACGCTGACCGTCGAGGCGCTCAAGGACTCGGGGCTCACCCGCAAGGACGCGGAGCGGGCGAAGAACATGTTGGCGCTGGGCCTGCTGTCCTGGATGTACCACCGGCCCACCGAGGGCACCGAGAAGTTTCTGCGCACCAAGTTCGCCAAGAAGCCGGAGCTGGCCGAGGCCAACGTGACCGCCTTCCGGGTGGGCTGGAACTACGGCGAGACCACCGAGTCGTTTGCCGTCTCCTACGAGGTCGCCCCGGCGAAGCGCGCCTTCACCCCGGGCCGCCACCGCAACATCTCCGGCAACCTGGCCCTCGCCGTGGTGGCCGCCGCCGAGCGCGCGCAGCTGCCGCTGTTCCTCGGCTCGTACCCGATCACCCCGGCCTCGGACGTCCTGTACGAACTGCCGCGGCACAAGAACTTCGGTGTGCGCACGTTCCAGGCGGAGGACGAGATCGCCGCATCGGCGCGGCCCTCGGTGCCGCCTTCGGCGGATCGCTGGCGGTGACGACGACGTCCGGGCCGGCGTGGCCCTCAAGTCGGAGACCATCGGTCTCGCCGTCTCACTCGAACTCCCCCTCCTGGTCGTCGACATCCAGCGCGGCGGCCCCTCGACCGGCCTGCCGACCAAGACCGAGCAGGCGGATCTCCTCCAGGCGATGTACGGCCGCAACGGCGAGGCCCCGGTGCCGGTGATCGCCCCGCACACCCCGGCCGACTGCTTCGACCCGGCCCCTGGAGGCGGCGCGGATCGCGCTGACCTACCGCACCCCGGTGTTTCTGCTCTCCGACGGCTACCTCGCCAACGGCTCCGAGCCCTGGCACATCCCCGACGTGGCCGGACTGCCCGATCTGCGCGTGGAGTTCGCCACCGCCCCGAACCGGCTGCACCCCGGTCATCAGCCGGTCAGAACGTCGGTTTCGAAGACCCCACCACCCGTTCACGCTAGTGGCGGTCCTGCTGGGTCACGCGGAACCTCATGGTGGTTTCGACGCCCCGCGCAGGTCACGCTACGTTGCCCAGCATGGCTGCCGCTACGGTGCGTGCTTCCGCGGCTGGAACCGTCGTGCGCTCCCGCAATGCGGTCACGATTGCCCCGTCCATCAGCAGGACGAACCGTCGTGCGAGTGCCTCGGCATCCTCGTGGCCGCCCTCGGCGAGCAGGCCTGCGACGTATGCCGTGACGCGTTCTTTGTGCTCGGCCGCGACCCGATACGCGGGGCTGTCCGCGTCGGCGGTTTCGGCCATGGTGTTGATGAAGGCGCAGCCGCGGAAGTCGGTGCGCGCGAAACGCTCGGCCAGAGCGTCGAAGACGTCCAGGGGCTTTCCGCCGAGCTCAGCCACTCGTTCGGCCAGCCAGGCGCGCCAGGCCTGGTCGCGTCGTTGCAGTACGGCCACGACCAGGTCGTCCTTGCCGGCGAAGTGCCGGTAGAAGGAGGCCCGGCCGACTCCGGACTCGGCCAGGATGCGCTCGACGCCGACGGCCCGGATGCCCTCGGCGTAGAAGAGTTCCTCGGCGGCGTCGAGGAGGCGTTCGCGTGCGTGGGTGGCCATGGGCCAAGCGTATCCCGATCTTGACGGTTACGGAACCAATCGGTACCGTCTCGCCCATGAGACGGAACCGATCGGTACCATCTGGAGGAATCTGTGTCCCGTATGCCCCAGCTCACTGAAGACCCCTCGGGGCTTCTCGAGCAGACCCGCCGCCAACTGGGCCGCCTGCCCAATCTCTATGCGGCGCTGGCCAACGGACCGGCTGCGCTTGCCGGTTATCTGGCCATGCGCGATCACCTCAGCCAGGGCGTCCTGGGCGCCCGGCTCCGCGAGCAGCTCGCGCTGCTGGTCGCGCAGGAGAACCACTGCACCTACTGCGTCAGCGCCCACACCCTGCGCGGCCAGAAGATAGGCCTGACCGACGACCAGCTGATCCGCACCCGCGAAGCCGCCGACGACACCGACCCCCACGCCGACGCGGTACTGCAGCTCGCTCACGAGATCATGCGTACCGGCGGCCGAGTCGAGGACCAGGCGCTGGCCGACGCCCGCCAGGCCGGGGTGAACGACGCCGAACTCGCCGAGATCGTCGCCCACATCGCGCTCAACACACTGTCCAACTACTTCAACCACCTCGCCCAGCCCGACCTGGACTTCCCGGAGGTACCCGCGTGAACCGCGACTGGCGCAAGGGCTCGATCGAGCTCGTGCCCGGCTACACCCTCACCGACGCCGACAACCGACCCATCGACCACGCCGAGGGCATCGACTTCGCGATCGAGGGCGGCTTCGTCAACATCCAACTCCCCGGCGTCCCCTACACCCAGCTCGTCTCGGCCCCGGCCGTACGGCTGATCACCTGCGCATCCTGACTCGGCGCAGGCACCAGCCTGTGGCGGTCGGCAGAGTTGGCTCCTGCTCGCAGCTCGTCGCTTCCATCCCCGTCGGGGACGCCTGATGGAGTGGCCCCCAATGTCTTGCCTGCGGCTCAGCCCCGGGACCTGGGGGAAGTCCGCTCCGCTGGGAGCGCCAGCGGGGCGGAACAGCAGCAGTGAGCTCGGTCGTTGGCCGACGATGCGTGACAGGGGGACCGGCTCGCTGCATCGCTGCGCTTGGCGAGCTGGGGGTGTCATCAGCCGTTGAGGACCGAGGACAGGGCGCTCTTTTCGGCTTGGTTGACGTTGTCGGTGACCGCGAGGAGTTGGGGTCGAGTGAGGTCGTTGGCGAGCGCCTGCCGCTTGGAGGTGGTCCAGTTGTCGGCTCCCGAATCCCAGGCTTCGGCGAGGGGGACGAGGTGGTCGACGTCGGAGGCGGGTTACCAGGTGGCTCCGTCGTAGGGGGCGTACCAGAGGACATTGGTCTCTACCGCTGCCGCGTCTTCTTCCTCCTGCCCCACGACCGCGACAACGACCCCAAGGGTCTCTGGGGGGAAGGTGCGCCAGGCGAAGCAGTCGACCCGCGCACCATCGACCCAAAGAGGGTCGGAGAGAAAACACCGCGCTCGCAGCGGGGGCCTGCTGCCATAGCGTCGGCCAGCTCGTAGTACGGCGCAGCAGCGCAGCAGGAGGGCGGGTGCTACGGCGGCCTTCCTTCAGCCGACTTGGCGTGGGCGGCCGTCCGGCAGGCAAATGTTCCGCGAGCGGCCTTCGTACATCGCGCCGCTGCGCCCCGGCTGCTCCGTGCCCGAGCGGCGATGACCTCCTGTCCTCCCTCCCGGCTGAAGACCGGCCTTGGTTCATCCTTCTGTGACCTTCGGGTGGGCAACCATAGGCGATCTTCACTTGTCGAACCGTGGTGATCAGACGCCCCTCCCTCCGTGCCATTGCCGCTGCTGTACTGCTGCTGCTCACCGCCTGCTCCCGCGGCCCGGCGGACCACGATCCGAAGCCGTCCCCGCATCCGGTGTTCTCCAAGCCGCTCGGTACCCAGCCGTACGCGGCGCTCCAGCAGACCCAGAACCCGGGCAGCGCGAGCTTCACGCAGAAGGTGACGTTCACCTCGAAGCGGGGGGATGCGGTCCAGACGACTGTGGGCAGCCTCAACTTCGCGGGCAAACGCGGGGCGGGCAAACGCGACTGGACGCTGCCGAGGACGCTCCCGGACAGGGTCAAGGATGCCCTGCTCGGAACGGCGAGGGAGGAAGGGCTCAGGGACTCGAGCGCGGTCATCGCCGTGGACCCGCAGACCGTCCACTACCGCTCTGCCTCGGCGAAGTACTGGCTGCGGTACGGAGCCAACGGCGATCACGTGGAGGGGCTCGACTCGATTGCAAAGCTGCGGGGCACGGAAGCGGCCCTCAGCGGCACGCTGCTGGAGACGGTGACCACAGCGAAGGCCACGGCGCAGCGGAGCACGCCCGGTGGCGGCCGCAGTTACCGCACCGAGTTCGGGCTCGATGCGGCATGGGGTCTCCTTTTCCCGGCGGACCTCAGCGAAGAGCTGGCTCCCGTCTGGAAGGTGGACCCGACCCGAGCCCCGGTGGTTATGACGCTGAGCGTGGACTCCAAGGGCCGGATCACCAGGGCCGAGGCCGACCTCTCGGCGCTCCTGCGGAAAGACAACGAAAGCGCGCTGGCCACGGTGACAGGCATCCACGCCGAGCTGGCACTCGCCGCCCATGGGTCCGCCAAGCCGGCCATGCCGACGTCGTCGGACATGATCTTGGACGCGGGGAAGGCCGTGATGGCCGACGAGGACACCAAGCCAGGGGACTGCATCGACTTCAACACAGGCGCACGCACAAATGCGCTGGTGGTGAGGGTTACCTGCAGCGGCCCGCACGACGCGCGGGTCTTCGCGCAGACGCCGCTCGGCGACGGCAGCTACCCGGGCAGGGAGGCGGCCGAGCACCGGGCGTTGGACGCATGTGGGGAAGCGTTCGACCGCGCTCCGTCGCGCTGGACCGACGAGGCGGTGCCGCGGGACCACTACTGGTCGTCCTGGCCTCTGGAGGCGGAGTGGAAGGCAAGCGCAGAGCCCGTGGCCACCTGCTACGTGGCGTCTCGTGCCTGACAGCCGGTCGACTGAACCGGCCTTCGTCGTTCATGCCTGACCGGCGTGGGCAGGGGTGGGCCGGTCGGACAGCACGCGGTCGATGGTCTGTTCGGTGAGCGGCTCCATGCTGATGTCGTGGGAGCGGGCGACCTCGTGGACGCTGTCGACGGCTTTGCGCACGCCGACAGTGTTTCCGGCGGCGGATTCGATTCCGTCCCGCCGGATGTCTTCCGGCGGGACGGAACCGCACCGCCAAGTCCGTCAGCAGCTGTTGAGGACCGTGGACAGGGCGTTCTTCTCGGCGGAGTCGACTGAGAGTCCGTAGTAGTACTTCACCTGGACCCAGGCGCGGGCGTAGGTGCAGCGGTAGGTCGTGCGGGAGAGCCACCAGGTGGCGGGGTCCTGGTCGCCTTTGGACTGGTTGACGTTGTCGGTGACGGCGAGGAGTTGGGGGCGGGTGAGGTCGTTGGCGAGCGTCTGCCGTTTGGAGGTGGTCCAGTTGTCGGCGCCGGAGTCCCAGGCTTCGGCGAGGGGGACGAGGTGGTCGATGTCGACGTCGGAGGCGGCGTGCCAGGTGGCGCCGTCGTAGGGGGAGTACCAGCCACCGCTGGTGGCGGCGCAGGCGGAGTCGGTGACCACGTTGGAGCCGTCGCGCTTGAGGACGGTCTCGCGGGTGTTGCAGGTGCCGCTGATGGTGATCCAGTGAGGGAACAGGTCACGGCTGTAGCCGGTGCGGGAGTGCTCGGTGGTGACGGTAAGGGAGGCCAGGTAGGAGCGGGCGGTTGAAGCGCTGACTGAGGTGGGCAGAGCGGCTTGCGCGGGGGTGGTACCGGAAGAGGGTCAGCGCGGTGGTGGAGATGGCCACCAGGGTGGCGCCGATGCCGTGACGGGCGTGTGTGCGCATGAGTATCGACTCCCGAGCCGGGGTTGACGGGCAGGGGGCGCCGCTCATCGTGGCCCGGAGGAGTGGATGCAGGTAGATCTCGCAGGGTGAAGTTCCCGTGACAATCCGTCAACAACTCGACCGGCGCGTCCTGACGCCGAAAGACGGATCGACTAAACTCCGCCGACAATCGGTGAAAGACCGCTGGGCAATCCCCGCAAAGCCGTCAGCGCCTGCCCGGTAAGCTGACCTCTTCGCCTGTCGGCGGAGTCACGTTGGAGAAGACCTCGATGGCTTCACAGCCGACCGGCCTGTTCCCGGTCTCGGATCCCGCGCGGCACAGCAAGGGTCGCCAAAAAATGCACGGCCTCGCCCTCTACACCACCCACGTCTGGGAAGCGGCCGCCACCAGCAAGACGTCGCTGTGCCGCGTACATTGCGGCCACCTCCCACGCCGCCTACCGCGACGCCGTCGGCGGCCACCTGGTGATCGAGACTCTGCTCGACACCTTCGCGTTCTTCCGCCGCTGCGACCCCACGCTGCCCCGATACCTCCCCGGGACCCAGGACCTGGAGTACTTTCCGCTGCTACACGACCCACGACCACGAGCGCCGCCATCCCGACCAGCCCAACCGCGCGCAGGTCGCAGCGGAGGTCCGCCGCCTGACGCAGGAGACCTCGCCGTACGGCAGCGGGCGGGAAAAACCAGCACGCCTTCGCCGTCGACGCCGTGACGGTGTACTGCGGCTGTACGAACCGCTCCTCGATCGGTACGTCGTTCACTGAGGCCGCCGACCAGATCGCCCGCGATACCGGGCTGGCTACCCGTACTTCGCGGTCGGCCCCGATGGCGCACTCCATGCCGTGACCCCGACGGGGATGGCCGCCTGAACGCCTACGAACCGACCTTGAGCGTTTTTCTCTGCCCAGCCCGCGGACCCCACGCCCAGGGACATGGCGGGGCTGGTGGCGGTTGGCCGTCCAAGACGCGTTCTGGTACCGCGGCCAGCGGCACGGTCCCGCGCTGCGCGATCTGTAGACGCGGCACACCTGCGGCGAGTCCAAGCGGCCGTTGCCTGGTGCGAAATCCCGTGGCGAGCCGGACTACGGCGATGCCAAACTCAGCCCACCGAAGGGGCGTAGCTCAGCCCGGCCAGAGCAGCGGATTCCAAACCCGCACGCCGCAGGTTCGAATCCTGCCGCCCCTGCCACAGCCCCCGCCGGCGCGGGGTAGCTGGCAGCGAATCCTCGCCGTCGTCCAGGTCGGGCACCGCCCTACGCACGCACGGCTGCTCGGTTTGCAGGCAGCCGCCTGCGCAGTCCTCAGTCGTTGTCGTGACGTAGTTCGTCTGCGGCTTGTTGTGCCGCCTCCGCTTCCGCGTTTCGTCCCGCGCGCGTCATGAGAGCGGCCAACTCGGCCAGGTTCCGGCTGGCCCGCATTCCGTCCGCACCGGAGAGACGTGCGTACTGCCGATAGCCTGCAATTGTGTCGGGCACCATGGAGACGGCCTCTTCGGTGCGGCTCTCATCGATCAACCGGGCGATCAGGTTGTGCTGCCCCTCCACCAACGAGATCTGATAGACGAGCCGGTCGGCCTCCTCCGGGGTGAACGCCCGGTACACATCCACCAGCGCCTGCAGCGCATCCACCGCTTCCCTGTTTCGGCGCGCGGGCTTCGCCATCAAGGTGGCCAACTCGGCCAGGTCCCGGCCAGCCCGCATTCCGTCCGCACCGGCCAGACGCGCGTACTGCCGATAGCCTGCAATTGTGTCGGGCACCATGGAGACGGCCTCTTCGGTGCGGCTCTCATCGATCAACCGGGCGATCAGGTTGTGCTGCCCCTCCACCAACGAGATCTGATAGACGAGCCGGTCGGCCTCCTCCGGGGTGAACGCCCGGTACACATCCACCAGCGCCTGAAACGCATCCACTGCTTCCGCGTTTCGGCCTGCGCGCGACAGAAGGATGCCCAACTCGGCGAGGTACCGCCCGACTTGCATGCCGTCCGCACCGGCAAGACGCGCATACTGCCGGTAGCCCGCGATCGTCTCGGCCACCAGGGAGATGGCCTGCTCCGTGTGGTTCTCATTGATCAATCGTGCGATCAGATTGTGCCGACCCTCCACAACCGCGGTCTGGGAAACCAGCCGGTTGGCTTCGAACGCATCCACTTGCGCCTGGAGCTGATCCAGTGGGGTCTCTCCACGGATGACGCGCCCCAGATTGGGCACGACATTCTGAAACTGGAGGAGTCCAGCGAACGGATCTTCAGGCTCGGGGGTGATTTTGAGCCTGGGCATCGGATAGAAGAGCTTCTTGAACACCTTCCGATGGTGCTCCACGCAGCTCAGATACTGATCGTAGGCACGGTTCCCGGTGACCAGGTGCCCGACTACCGGGACGACCACACTCTCGAACTCCACAAAGGGGGAGGGCGGAGGGGGGACGTTGCCCTCGAAGTTGAGGAACAGCCCGACGGTCAGCGCATAGTCCCCGTCCTCGCCATTCGTCGACAGGATCAGCCGCTTGATGCCGCCGACTTCCTCACGCCGGTACTTCACTGTGACCTGGCCCGTGGTCATGTGCTCGTCGCCCGGCCGCCGCACGTCTACTTGGAGCCTCAGCTCGTCCTGCTGTTTCGTGAGCTCCTGGCCCTCGACGCGCCACATCGGCTTCAGAGATTCGTAGTGAAAGCTCGGGATGAACGTGATCTCTCGGTCGTGGAACGTCGGGACGATGAAGATGAGCTCTGCGGGCCGGCACGGCTCGTAGGACGGCTCGAACCGCTCGATATTCCCCTGCCGCGGCTCGCCTGCGTGGTCCTGAACCTCGAGCGAGAGCGGCTCCTCCCGGGTGATCTGGAGGGACACCTCATAGCTCGGTTTACCGCAGCCAGCCGGCACTCCGACGCCGCTGACGATGCCAAGCGCCTGATTGCCGTTGGCCGTACCTAGAACATGCCTGGTGGACTTATTGTGCAGGTGATCCTGAAGTAGCTTCTTGAGGCTGAGATCGGTCTGATAGACGAAGGCCACGCCGCGGCAGTCCGGCCCGTTCATACCCTCAAGAGCCGCCTTAAGCAGCTCAAAGGCAACGGCGATACCAACCGCGGCCGTCGCACCGGCTGCGCCGGCTGCGGCCGTCTCCGCCATCTTCTTGGTGAGCTCCTCGAAGCCTGAATGTGTCACGGAGCTGAATCCGCCGCCGCCGCCGACGAAGGGCAACCCTTCGTTGATCCCCACCACAGCGATTCTTACCACGTCCGCCGGCTCGCCGAAGGGAACGGGGTCCAGAGTCCAGTCGGGGCGTTTTACCGGCGGGAAAAGGTCTAGGTTGAGTGTCTTTCCAGGCACGAAGGGGTAGTTGTCGACGAGGTCCGGCTCCGGAAGTTCGCGGCCACTGATCCGAAAATCGTGGTACCCGTTCGCGGTGTACGCGAGGAGGGCAAGCCGAATACCGTCCTGACGGCCCCAGTCGCTGTCCTCGGTAGACAGCACGGACTTGCACGTCACATTGCGAAGTCTGAACGAAAAGTCCATGGCCGCCACCTCGTGATCGAATACCGGCATTCGATCACAAGAAGGCTGTATCTGCCGGGTCCAAACGCCATTAGGCACTGAGCTTGTTTTTTATGGTTTGTGAACTTTGAGTTGATTACGTTCAGCGATGCTTTCAGGGCGCCTGGTCGTTTTGCCTACGTCGTAACGGGTGGCGGGTCGCCGGTTCTTCGAGCCAAGTGGGCGCCCTGGGCTGGGAGTTGAGGGTTTGGGTGCACGGGCCGGACTCTGCAGGTGAGGGCGGAGGTTCCTGAACCCCCGGCGGACGCGGGCCGGGGTGAGCCGGGCGGGCTCGGCCGGCTTCTCCCAGGGGCGGCGGAGATCGGACGCGGCCTCGCGGGTGAGCCGGAGCTGGGTGTGCGCCGCGATCACGAGCCACGTCCACCGGTCCGCGGCCTCGGGAGTACGGAGCCTGGGGCGGGTCCAGCCGAGCGTCTGCTTTACAAAACGGAAAGTATGTTCAAGATCGAAGCGTCTCAAGAACGCTTGCCATCGCAGGTCGACGTCCTCGCTGGTCATGCCGGTCTTGGAGGACCACAGCCACAGGGGCAGCGGGTCGTGCCCGCCGGGCAGGTGGTCCACCTGGAGGCGGATGAGGGTGCCCTCGATGATGGGGAGTCCGCAGTCGTGGTCGATCCACGCACTGCGGGTGGTGAGCCGGGGGTGGATACGGTCCCAGGCCATCGCCTTCGCGGTGCCGTAGCGGTCGGTGACCTGCACGGTCGCCGCGTCGGGCTCGCCCCAGGTATCGGGCCTGGCGAAGCGGAACTCCTTGCCGTGCTTCGGCGGTCGCCCACCCTGGGGATAGGACAGGGCGTACTCCTTGAGCGAGGGTGCCGGCCGTCGCATGACACGGTCCGCACGCATCCGTCCCTGCACCTCGACGGGCAGGCCGTCGAGGAGGTAGGCCATGCGCGGGGCGTCATAGCCGGCGTCGAAGACGACCAGGATGTCGTCGTCACCGGCTTCCCACTGGCCTTGGTCGATCAGGTCGGTGACCACGCGGCGGACCTGGGCTGCGGTGACTTCGCCGACATCGTCGTCGGGGCCGAGCCGGACCGCGTCGAGCAGCTGGCACCACGACGTGCGGCCCGTCTCCAGCGCGGCCACGAACGAGTACGGTCAGCCGGGAATGAACTGGTCGCTGGACGTCCCGAGCGTCCGTAGACATGGCAGAACAGGCGGTCCGGGCTGGTCGGCGCGTCGGGCCGCAGCCACGCGGAGACATCGACGGCCAGAACCAGACGCCCGTCGGCGGCCTTGGGCTGCGGCAGCATGGCCAACGCCTTGCGCAGCCTGTCCGCGTCGATGCGGCCCTGGCTGAGCGAGTCGTACATCGCGCCGTGCCCACGCCGGTGCTCGGCCAGCAGCGTCAGGTCGACCGGCGAGGTCACCGGGCCGTCCTCACAGAGCATCGCGTCGCAGAGCTCGAACAGCGTGTCACCGCGCCGGGTCAGACATGAGTAGAGGTCCTCCCGAAAGTGGGACGTGAAGTCGAACGCCTCGTGCCGGGCATCGTGATGCAGCAGACTCACCTCTGCGGCCTTCGTATGAGTGCGGTTCTGTGACGGAACGCATGCTCATGCGGGGGCCGTCCGCCTGTCCGGCGAATGCCCAGGTGAGTGACCCTGTGCGACGCACCGTTCGAAGCCAGAGGTTAAGTAACAAGCTAAGGGATGTGCCGCATGGAGCAGAACGCGAGCACGATGTCGTATGGGGCGCCCTCGGGGTATCCATTCAGCCCGTCGGCGGTGATGAGGGTCGGGGCGTACCCGGCTTCGGCCAGGGCCTTGCGGGCGCGTTCGGCTGCGGCGGGGTCGGTCTCGATTGCCGTGGTCTTGTCCTCGCCGAGGATCTCCGAGACGTAGGCGGTCGACAGGCCGGTGCCCGCCCCGATGATCAGAGCCCGCTTACCGCGGGCAGTTCCGGCCTGCTCGATCATCCACGTGATGAGTCCCGGCAAGGTCGAGGACGACGTTGGCGTTCCGCCGGTCACGGGGCTGGTTGCGTCTTCGGCGAGGGTGCCGTCGATCTGCGTTACCCATGTCGTGTTCTGGTACGTGAGGCGCAGCCACTCCTCTTCCGGCACAGAGTCGCGGCGAGCGGAGGTCCATACGGTTGTACCGGGGGGCTCGCTCGGCCTGTAGATCGCGCTGCCGAGGAACGTCTCGCGCGGCACGGTCTCGACGGCGCGGCGTGGCTCCGGGTCATGCAGCAGACCCTCGCCTGCGAGCTGCTCGGCGAGGCGGCGGCGTAGCGCGGGGGCGGTGTCAGCGGTCATGGAGTTGCGCCCTTCTGGAGGGTGTCGGCCAGTGCGCTTGTGATTGCGCGGGTGGTGGGCCCGTCGACGAACGCCCACTGTCCGTTCGGGTTGCATTCGAGGAACCACCATCGACCAGCGGTGTCGAGAGCGAAGTCGAAAGCGCCGAAAGTGAGCCCAAAGGCGTGCGTGTAGGCGTGCACGGCCTTGCGCACCTGATGGGGGATGGGAACGGGAGAGCAGGTGATCAGGAGCTGGTCCTGGCGCCAATCCACGTGGTCGCCGTCGATGTCGATACGGGTAGCGAACAGCTCGTTGCGGATAGCGGCGAGGCGGATGTCGGCGATCTTCGGTACGCAGGCTTGGAAGAGGTGAGGGCACAGGGCGATTGAGTCGTCGAGCTCGTCGGCCGCGACTGGACGGACCCAGACGGTTCGGTTTCTCCCGTCCTCGCCGGCGAGGTGCACCCCCTGCACCGGCTTGTAGACCACGGTTTCATGCTCGGCCGCGAACTTGTGGGCGTCCTCCGGAACGTTCGTGATCAGGGTCGGAGGAACGAACAGCCCGAGGCGGGCGGCTGTTGCAAGTTGACCGGGCTTGTACTCCGCGAGGCGATCACGCCCGGGGTGATTGACGCAGCGCACGAGTACGGCGGCGCTACCCACGATGCACCGCCGGAGCGTAGGGCGGGACGTACGGCCGTACGTGGCAGGCGTGACCGTCGATCGGCAGTAGTCGGGCGCGTACGTGCGCGGGAAGCGGTAGGCGGGCGTAGGACGGGGCCGAGGGAATGGCCGAAGTAGGCCGAATCGAGGGTGCGGGCCGCCTGCCGCGCTTCGATAACCGCCGGTGCGTGGCGCGTAGCGTCCGGGCGATGCCTGGCCCTAACCAGATCCGGAGGCAGGCGATAAGGTCGCGCATGCCGTCATCAGCTCCTAGCAATGTGTCAGCTGTTGGCGTCGCTGCCCGGCGGCCGTGTCCGCGGCCGTCGGGTCTTTGGGAGTAGTGGTGCGAGAGCCGGTTCGCGGTGGTCAGACGGGCGGGCCGCCTTCCCCGATGAACCTTCGGGCAAGCTCAGCCCGGGTCTTGCCGAGGAACAGCCGGCCGCGCTGCGCACCTTCCGATACGTACGGCCCGACGGCGGCGAACGGCGTCCTCGGTTGCAGGGGATCGAGGCCGACCGCGACCGCCACCGGCGCGCCGGCGGAGGCGAACCCCGACCACTCGGCGCTGACGGGCACGTGGAGTGCAGCCCGGCAACCGTCGAGGCTCAGGAGCGCGGATCGCCCGCGAACGACGAGTCGGGGACCGATGTCGGGAAGTCGAGCCGAAGGATCGGCGAGACTCAGAGCCGCAGCGAGGCCACGCATGTCGCCCTCAGTGGATTCGGGCCACTCGCTCTCTCGGCGGGCAGGCGGATGGGCGAGCAGCACGAAGGCAACCTGACCAGCCTCGGTGAGGTCGATCCAGAACCAGACACCAAGTGATGCCAGCAATCCGGCGGTCGGCGGGGTCGCGGTCTCCATCAGCATGGGATCACCCCGACTTGCATCCCGCCCTCGGTCGTTTTGAACTCCGTCCATACGGTCTTGCCGCACGAGTCGTGCGGCGTCACCCCCCATCCGTCCGCCAGCGACGTCACGATGAGCAGCCCCCGCCCATCGGTGTCGTCTTCACTCGGCTTACCGACACGGGGGTCACCCGTCCCCGTGTCGTGCACCTCGACGCGCAGGCACCCCTCGTCGAGGGAGACCTCGACAAGGAAGTCACTGTGCGCGCCATGGCGTACCGCGTTGGTCGCAAGCTCGGAGAGGCAAAGCACAGCGTCTTCGGAGCGGTCGGTAACCTCCCACTCCTCCAATACGCTGCCTAAGAAGGAACGCGCCTCGGGCACCGCGCCACCTGCTCGCGGGAACCGCTGCGCCACCGATCTCGGCATGAGTGCAACCCCCTTGCCTGCGCCATTGGTTCGAGCAACTAGGCAACCGCGGAGCCGAGAGCAGGGGTACCGTCGGAGAGGGTGTCAAAGGGTGTTACTTCCACCACCGCCCGTGGCTGAGGGGTAAGGGCTCAACATGAAGACGCCGAACAGTGATCTCGCGACGTGGCTTGCGTGGTCGGGCCTGAGCCGGACGGAGTTGGCGCGTCGCGTCAAAGCCGCAGCTCAGACGTGGGGGCAGCCTCACATTTCGCCGAACGCGTCGACCGTGCGGCGGTGGTTGGAGGGCGACATGCCTCGCTCACCACTGCCTGAGATTCTCGCCGACGTGATCTCGGCGGGAGTCGGCTATCGGGTCACGACCTACGACCTTGGGCTCGGTGAGAGCGGTTCCGCCGAACGCTCGCTCGTCTACAACGCGTCTTTCGCCGTTACCGTGGAAGCCGTCGCCGACTTGGGGAGAGCGGACGTGGACCGTCGAGCATTCTTGGCAGCGGCGCCCTTTGCTGCGGTGGCAGCGGTGGGTCCGTCGCGTGACTGGCTTCTCAACACCCTTGACCAGCAGCCCGAAGCGGGCCCTCGCGTCCGTCTTGAAGACGTGACCGCAGTGCGGAACATGTTCGGCGAGTTCCAGAAGATGGACGTACTACAGGGCGGCGGCTCGGGTCGGCTCATCCTCGCCGAGTACATGAATCAGCACGTGTTTCCGCTGCTGCGCCGGACGCACACCGAGGACGTGCGACACGCACTGTGCGAGGCTGCCGCCGAGCAGACGTACCTGCTCGGATGGATGGCCTACGACAACGGCGAGCACGGAACCGCGCAGCGGTATTTGATCCAGTCGCTACGCCTGGCCGAGGAGTCCAAGAACCGGGCGCTTGGGGCACATGTGCTCGCGGGAATGGCTGACCAAGCAACACTGCTTGGCAACCCCACTGAGGGGCGCAGGCTCGCGCAGGCCGGCCGCGCAGGGCTCGGTGCGAACATGTCGCCGGCGTGTCTCGCGGACCTGTGGGCGCTTGAAGCTCGCGCCTTGGCCAAGCTCGGCGAGAAGTCCGAAGCAGCACGCGCGGTTGCGCAGTCCGAGACGGCGTACGGTCGTGTTCGGCTGGAAGATGAGCAGGAGTGGGCAGCCTTCATCGACCCTGCCTATCTGCATGGTGAACACGCCAACACCTTCCGAGACCTGGGGCAGGCGGACGCGGCGGAGGTGCACGCGCGGCAGTCGATCGGCCATGCGCGCAAGCAGCGTCGCGCGCGGCGCGGTGCGATGTCGCAGGCGGCGCTCGCTGTCTCGCACTTGCAGCGCAGGGACTTGGAGGCGGCACACGCCGCCGGTCTCCGTACGCTCTCCCTGTCGCGACAGGTGAAGAGTTCTCGGTGCGTCGAGGCCGTGCAGGACCTGCAACGGCGGATGCAGCCGTTCGGGAATCACCGACTCGTCGCTGATTTCAGCGAGCGGGCGCGCGATCTGGTCGCCGCGGCGTAACGCCAAATTGCGCCCCCGCTCCGGCATTGTGCAGCGGGGGCGCGGTGCCCCAGCGCGGTGATCATCAGCAGCAAGGCGCCGATCCCGGCTTTGAGGCTGAATTTCTGGATCATGATGATGACGACGAGGCAGACCAGACCGGCCTGCAGAGCCTTGGTCGCCCAGTCTTTGAACATGTTGATCCACGAGTCGCCGAGGTCGTCGAGCTGCCCGGCGAGCATCAGGCTGTGCACCGTGTTCACCGGGTACCCCCCGCCTGGGCGGTTCCGGACTCCAGCGCCGCGATTTCCCACCGGCCGGAGCGGGCCTTCAACGCGACTTCGTATGCCAGCGGCCACCGCCCGCCCTCGTCCCGGGCTTCCACCTGGACGAGGATGCGGACCTTGGTGCCGTCGGCCGGCACCTGCTCGGCGGCCGCCGTCTCCTCGATTGCGTGTACCTGCTGCACCGCGAGGGTCGTGTACGGGGCGGGGGAGAGGGCCGACACTTTACGCCGGGCGCGAGGTAGCGACTCACTTCCCCGGCACCCGTCAGGTACGCGGCGAGGAACTCCCCGACGGCGGACGACAGATCACCCTCCGGGACGGTCACGCCGTACGGCGGCGTCGGCGCCTCGGCCCGGGCCGGGCCGGCGACCACGCCGGGCGCACCGGTCACCGTGAACGAGGCGCCTGCGTGGTCCGCGGCCACCGGGACGGCGTAGTACCGCACCGATCCGTCGGCGTATTGCGCAGCCACCGCCACCGACCAGGTGCCGCCCTCGCGCTGCGCACTGCGCACCGCGGTCACGGACTGAGGCTTCGAGGGCGTATCCGCGGCCGGGTCGGGCAGTTCGACGTCCGGCGCCATCGACTGCGCAAGCCGCGCCTGCGCACTCGTGGTGTCGTCCGCGCTGCTGCGCAGCCACGCGCTGACGAACAGCTGCGCATAGCCGCCCGGGTCGGCGGCGTGCGCCGTGGTGCGCACGGCGGTGGGCTTGGCTTCGGCGGCCGTGTCGACCGTGGTCGGGGTGGAGGTGATGGCGGCGCCCAGGGCGACGGGGCCGGCCGCGATGACGGTCCAGAGCGCCAGGCGTGAAAAGGCGTACGCGGCGCCGCATCGCCTCCAGCCGGGCGCCCGCCGCCATCGGAGCAGCGGTCTCGCTGCCTGAGGCCTGCTTGCCAGGAGACATGGTCAAACTCCCAGGTCAGAGTGTGTGATTGCTGACCTTGAGGAAACCCGGCGACCCCGACCCGACCCGACCACCGACCACGAGACCCCGACCACGGTCACGATGGGGATACGAAGCCCTGGTCGAGGTCATGGTCGGCCCGACCACGGCCCCGACCACGGGTTGGCCGTCGGTCGGTGGGAGCTCAACCTGTCGGCCACATCCCCCCGTCCGACGAGCGCAGTGACGCCCACATGCCACACCGCGGCCAGCCCCGTACCCCGTTGCGCAGACGGACTGCCCGGGTCGCGGCAGGCGCCTGCGCATTGCGGCACCCGGCTCTGCGCAAGAGGACAACGGGCGCCGCAGGCCGGACTGCGCATCCGCACTCCGCAACCTGACTGCGCACGAACCTCGACCGGTTGCGCAGACCGATTTGCGCACCACCCGGCCGGGGCTGCGCAATCGGCCTGCGCAACCACAGGCGCGCCGGTGCTGGGGACGCGTGGTCGGCCCGACCATGACCCCGACCACGCGCAGCTAGAGGGCTGCGTTGCCGGATCGTGACCGATGGTCGGGGCTGGTGGCCGTCAGCCTGGTCGGGGCCGGCGGGTGAGCTGACGAGATGGAACTCGCGTACGCCTCCGCACCCGTGCCCACCGGCCGCCCCACCCCGGTGGGCACGGTGCGCTGCCGTGGCCACCACACACGGCCTGCGCCAGGACCAGCGCGATGAGCGGCTTCTGGGCCGGGATCCGCCGCGGCGTGATGGCGGCTGATCAATTCACGCAGATCGCCAACGGGTTGTTCCGCGACAGCCGGATTTCCTACAGGGCGAAGGGGCTCTTCGGCTACATCAGCACCCACCGAAACGGCTGGCTGGTGACCATCGCCGCACTCGTCGCCCTGGGCCCCGACGGACGGGACGCAGTGCGGGCAGGGCTGAACGAGCTGGAGAAGTGCGGCTACCTGGTCCGCGATCGCCTGCGCCGCCCGAACGGCACCCTCGGAGAGATCGCTTACAGCATCACCGACCGCCCCGCCGCCCCGGACGTCCCGCTGACCGACCCGGCAACCGCACCCGCCTTCCAGGAGCCGGGCAGCGACCCGGGTTCGGCGCGGGGATCCGCCGGGGGGTGATGGCGGGAGATCAGTTCACGCAGATCGCCAGCGGGTTGTTCCGCGACAGCCGGATCTCCTTCAAGGCGAAGGGGCTCTTCGGCTACATCAGCACTCACCGGGAGGGCTGGCAGGTAACCGTCGCCAACCTGGCCCGGCACGGCCGCGAACGCGTGGACGCAGTGACCACCGGCCTGGTGGAACTGGAGAAGCACGGATTCCTGCTGCGCGACCGCGACCGCAACGCCGACGGCACGCTCGGGCAGGCGCTGTACTTCATCACCGACCTGCCTGCCCTGCAAAACCCCAGCTCACAACCAGAGTCGGGTTATCGAGGATTGGCTGAGCCAGGGTTGGCTGATCCCGGCACTAAGAACACCATCAGTAAGAAAACCACCAAGCAGAAGACCAACCCCTTCCGTCCGTGCGACCGCGGCGACGCCGCGCGCACGAGCGGAAGGGCGGGCCCCTCGGACGCGACAGCGTCCCTGGCACCGGCGCCTCCGGCAGACGAGATGCATCCGGGAATCCGGCTGCTGCTGGAGATCGGGGCGAGCCGTCCTGAACTGCTGCTGACCGGGAAAGCGCTGACCGATCAGGGCCGCGTGGCGACCGTGATGATGGACGCCGGCTGGAGTCCCGCGCAGCTGCGCCATGTCATCACCGACCGGCCCCTGCCGACCCCGGTGCGTACCTCGGTCGGTGCGATCATCGCCGCCCGGCTCCGCGCCGCCCAGGCCTACCCGCCGCCCGCCATCGCAGCGGACCACCACGACGCGCCCCCGTGGGACCAGCAGTTCACGTCGGCGACCACCGAGCGGTCATCGACAGCGTCTGCCGCCCGCACCGCGACCGAGGCCCTGACCTATCGGGCCCTCGTCGAATGCTCCGGCTGCGGCGTGCCCGGAACCGCCCCCGGCGAAGACCTCTGCCCGGCCTGCCTGTGCTGGCCGCTGTGCCAGACGTGCCCTGGCCCCACACCGCGGCGCGCCCACCCCGACGGTGACGGCAGCTGCACCACCTGCCATGCCGCGCTGACCCGCGAGAGCGAAGGAAGCAGATCATGACGGACACCCGGCACAACCCACCGCCCACCGCCACCGCCCCCTTGCGGCCCTTCGCCCACGACCCCATACGGTGGGAGGCGGAGCGAGACCTCGCTCTGCACACCGGGCATCTCCCGTACGACGACACCGGAGCCTCCACCACGGCTGGCGAGCCCTACCTGGTCCACGAACGCACCGGATGGGGATGGCTCGCCCGGACGGTTCCCGCCGATGGCAGCCTGCCCGAACTGCCCTATCGCATCGGTGTCCTCCCGCCCACCGCGACGCATGCGGACCGTCTGGCGGTGCGCTGGCTCACCCGGCGGCCCGCCCGGCGCATCGGCCTGGCGGCCTCGATCCCCGGGTCACTGCGCTACACCGCGGCCCTACTGGCTCTCATCGGCTGCGCCACGGCCCTGCACGCGATCGGCCACGGTGTTCCCGCCGGAATCGCCCTGCCCCTGGCGCTGCTGCCTCCGCTGCTCGCCGAGGATCTGCCCGACCGGCTCGACGTCCGCGCCCAACAGCATGTCCGGATCCTCCGAGACCCGTCCGCTGCCCGGTACTTGCAACGCCTGACCGCCGCGCACACATTTGTCCTCCAGGCCGCCGCCGGCCATGACCGCTACGAGCTGCGCCGCGCCGCCGAGATCGGCCAGCACGTCCTGTGGGACGCCGCCGGCCCCCTCCAGACCCAGGACACCCGCGCAGCCTCCATACAGCTCATCGACCGTGAGCGGCTGATGCTGCAGCTCGCCGCGCAGGTCGCCCAGATCATCAAGCCCCGCCGACCGGAGGCCGGTTCACCCGGCGCGGAACACCGTCGACCGACTTCCGCCCGGTCGGCAGATCCTCACCGGCCCTGCGCCGATCCGTACATCCGGCCCACAACCCGCAACCCGCTCGACGCCTCGCCCCCCAAGGAGCGTGACCCCATGCCCAAGCCGCACCCCACCCGCCCCGCCCAGACCGAGGGCATCTACCTGCTCTTCGCGCATGAGCCCTACTACCCATGCGGCACCCAGGAGATCAACACGACCGTCGTGGCCGCGGCGTCCCTGCTCCATCCGCACGTGCGGCAGCCCGACGGCGCGCAGATCCACAACCGCCTCACCCGCGGCCGCCGCCCGGGCGAGATCGTGCCCCTGGCCACGCTCACCCGCGAACTCGACCGCGGCGCCGGCTGGCCGAAGGTCGGCGACTGGGAACAGGTGACCGCGGACCTGCTGCGGCTGGTGCGCACCGGCGGCTGCGACGCGCTCAGCCTGGGCCTGCCCGAGATCGCGCGCGCCCTCGTCTGCAATGGCCCCGACAGCGAGGTGCGTGCCTTTGACCCGATGGCCGAACGGTTCACCGCCTACGGGCCCGCCGAACGCGCGGCCGTCCTGGTCCACGTCGGCGAGTACCTAGCCGGCGCGGCCGCACCGGCCCTGTGGGCCCGGCGACGGACTGCTGGAACCACTCGGTCAGCACGCATGAGACCGCGCGACCCACCCGCGGCCGCGACGCTGCTTCCCCGTACAAGAGGAGAGGACAAACGATGCTCGGCTATGAACCGCGTGCCGTGGGGGCTGTCCTTCGACGACTGCTGCGTCACCTGCCCCGCTGCAAGCGAGTTGGCGTGCCCGGGCGGCCTGGTCAGGCCGTGGGATGCCGTCTTGCGCCCTCGGGCTCTACTGTCCCTTGTCATCAAACCCAGTCGCCGTCTCATCGAACGCATGTCGCTGATGTGACGCTAGGGCGCGTATCGAGTCGTGATCATCGGGTGGTCCTGGTGAGGTCCTTGATCCAGATCATCGAGGCGCCCAGGTGGAGACCGGCGAGGTAGCTGTCGGGAGTCTTGATGCCCCTATGGATGTCAAGCAGCGACGCTGGCAGGTCCTGTCTGGTCAGCCGGAGTGTTCGCTGGGACGAGAAGTCGGTAGATCTCTCGTGCGACGTAGCGTTTGAGGCAGCGGATGATCTCGCGGCGTGTCTTGCCCTCGGTCAGACGTCGTTGCAGGTAGTCGCGGGTGCGGCCGTCCCAGCGTAGACGGCTGAGGACGAGCCGGTAGAGGGCGGCGTTCGCTTGGCGGTCGCCGCCACGGTTCAGCCTGCGGCGCTGTGTCTTACCGGAGGAAGCCTCGACTGGGCTGGTGCCGCATAAGGCTGCGAAGGACGCCTCGCTGACGAGTCGCTCGGGGTTGTCGCCAGCCGAGATGAGCAGGGCAGCGGCGCTGTCCGGGCCGACGCCACGGACTTCCAGCAGGCCCGGCGTGCTGACTTCGACTGCCTCGGCTATTCGCGTGTTGAGATCGTCGATCTCCTCGGTCAGGTGCCGAATGCGGCGAGCCAGCAGCCTCAAGGTGTGGCGGGCGGCCCCGGCCGGCCCTCTCGCGTGCTGGGGGTCGAGGTCTGCGCATTGCTTGAACAGGTGCGGATTGCTCAGTCCCGCCAGCGACTCGCGGAGGGCGGCGTCAGCTGAGACCAGGACGCTCTTGAGCTGGTTGATCGCCTGGGTCCTGGACTTGATCGCGGACCCCTTCGCCAGCTTGAACAGTCGGAGCATCTCGACTGGACCGTCGCCGGTCTTCGCCGCGGCGGTGGCGCGTCCGGTCAGCACGGCGCGGGCTGCGGCCTCGGCGTCGATGGCGTCGGTCTTGCCGTGGCGGCGTCGGGCGGCCTTGTCGGGCTGGTTGACCTCGGTTACCACGATGCCCTCGGCGCGCAGGTGACGGGTCAGGGCGGCTCCGTATGAGCCGGTGCATTCAACGCCGGCCCGCCGCAAGGCACCGAATGACCTTGCCCAGTCGAGGAGTTGCCGATAGCCATCGGCGGTCGCGGGGAAGCTGCGACCGTCCAGTGCGGCGCCGAGCACGGTGATGACGGCTGCGGCGTGGACGTCCTTGTGCGTGTCCACGCCGAGCAGGATGTCCTCGGCGTCCGCCGCGACGTGACATGGGGCGGTGGACTGCGTGATGCTAGTCAAGGTCGCCTATCTCCTGATCGCCTCGGGAACCGGTGGCCGTCGCCGGGCCGGGGGCGGTCAAGACTGTGACGGTGCCTGTCGCGAAGGCCCCTATCGGGACACGTCCCCTGCCCGGCGGCAGCGAGTACCGCCCCGAGCAGTGGCCGACAGATCAAACTCAAGGCACCAGGGCCAGTCGTATCGCGAGTCAGGCCACCGCCCGGAGCGGCACCCCAACATCCTCACAGTCGTATCGGGTGGCGATGCCTCGCCATGCTTTGAGCTTGTTGATCAGGCGTTCGATGGTGTTCCGCTCCTTGTAGAGATCGGCGTCGTGGCTGACGGGTCGGCCACCTCTGGAGCCCTTCTTCTTCCGGTTGGCGGCCTGGTCCTTCTTCTCCGGGATGACCGCCTTGATACGGCGTTTGCGCAGGTGGGCGCGGTTTCCGCGGGACGAGTACGCCTTGTCCCCGGCGACCGCGTCCGGCCGGATGCGGGGTCGGCCGACGGGCCCGCGTACCCGTACCTTCTTCAGGACGGGGATGAACTGCGGGCTGTCCGCTGCCTGGCCTGTGGTCAGGATGAACGCCAGCGGGCGGCACTTGCGGTCGGCGGCGAGGTGGACCTTGCTGGTCTGCCCGCCTCTGGAACGTCCGAGGAGGGCGGCCTTCAGCCGGAGTTTCCGCCGACGCCGGATGCGTCGTCGTTCTTCCAGCGCGGGATCACTTTCGGTCTCTTGCCCGTTTTGCTCTTCGAGGCCGCCCTCTTTGACCTGGCCTTCTCCTCCTCGGCCGCGGCTCTCTCCAGGGCGGTGACGACGTCCTCGTCGAGGTGCATCCCGGCCGCGTCGTGGTGGGCTCGGGCGGTGGTGGAGTCGATGCTGACCAGGGACAGGTCCACCTCACCCCGCTTCGCGGCTTCCGTGATCAGGCCCTCCAGCAGGGCCTCGAAGACGCCGGCGTCACGCCACTGCCGGAAGCGGTTGTGGACGTTCGACCAGGCGCCGAACTCCGTCGGCATCTCCCGCCACTACCCGCCCGTCTTGAACCGCCAGATCACGCCCTCGAACTGCTGCCGCAGTCGCTCGGGGTACGGGCCGTACTCGCCGATCGGCAGGTACGGCTCGATGAACTCCCAATCCGGATCGGTCAGTTGCACTCGCGTCACGTAAGACCGTCTATCGGACCGGACCGTGCCACGAAGGCACATCCCGCATATTGATCACGACTCGATACGCGCCAACTTGTCCGGCCGATCATGTCCGGAGCCAGATGGTGAGAGCTTCTGCGGTGGCGGCGCCGAGTAAACCGTCGTAGCCGGGTGGCCGTCCGCCGCGTGGGCCTTTTCGCTGGTGGGCGGCCTGGCTGTCGGTCTTCGTTGCGCTCCTCGAAGCCCTGATCGCCCAGGACCTCGCGGTCGTGGCGTCCCTGGTCCGCGAACACTTCGCCGGCGCCCCCTGCCCCTCGCCGTCGCGGAAAGGCCCCGTACACGCGCTGCAGGGCTTGGGTTCTAGGAGTCGTTGCAACACCCCAGTTCAAGGGGTGCGATGGACTTCGAGATCCGCGAGGACCGGCAGCCGCAGGGACGCAAGAAGCTCACTCGTGAGCGGGCGGCATACTTCCGGCTCGTGCAGCAGGGCGTAAGCAATACGGAAGCGTGCCGGATCGTCGGGATCAACCGGCGGACCGGGAAGCGCTGGCGATACGGACGCAACCCGTCCGGCGGGAACAAGGCGGCACCACCGATCCGTTCGGTGGTGCCGCCTTCCGTACCCTCGCGGTACCTGCGCGAGGCCGAGCGGATCCACATCGCCGACCGGCTGCGGGAGAAGGCCACGATCCGCGCGATCGCCGTCGAACTGGGACGCAGCCCCTCAACCATCAGCCGGGAGATCCGCCGCAACCGGCACCCGGGAAACGGGCAGTACCGGCCCTTCGCCGCCCAGGCCCGCGCCGATGGCCGCCGGCCCCGCCCCAAGCCGGGCAAGATCGGCCAGAACCCCGAACTGCGGGCCGCGATCCAGGCCGGCCTGGACGAACGGTGGAGCCCGGAGCAGATCTGCCACGCTCTGCGCAGGTACTTCCCCGACCGGCCGGAGATGCACGTGGTCCACGAAACCGTCTACCAGGCCCTCTACGTCCAAGGACGCGGAGAACTACGCAGACAGCTCGCCGGCGCCCTGCGCAGTGGCCGCGCCCGCCGCAAGCCCCACCGGCAGGCCAACTGCCGCCAGCCCCGCTTCACCGACCCGATGGTCATGATCAGCGACCGCCCGGCCGAGGCGGAAGACCGGGCGGTGCCCGGCCACTGGGAGGGCGACCTGATCATCGGCAAGGACAGCGCCTCAGCGATCGGCACCCTCGTCGAGCGAGCCACCCGCTACGTGATGCTGCTGCACCTGCCCGACGGGCGCGGCGCCGAGCAGGTCCGCGACGCCCTCCAAGAGACCGTGCAGCGGCTGCCTGCCCACCTGAAGCGGTCCCTGACCTGGGACCAGGGCAGCGAGATGGCCGCCCACAAGAGCTTCACGCTCGCTACCGACGTCCCCGTCTACTTCTGCGACCCGGCCAGTCCCTGGCAGCGCGGATCGAACGAGAACACCAACGGCCTGCTGCGGCAGTACTTCCCCAAGGGCACCGACCTGTCCGTCCACACCCGCGACCACCTCGACGTCGTCGCCGCCCAGCTCAACGGCCGGCCACGCAAAACGCTCGGCTGGGAAACCCCAGCCGAGCGCCTGCATAAACTCCTCGCGGCCTGAACAACCGACCACGTGTTGCAACGACCCCTAGAAACCGCCGGGCGTGTACGGGGCCTTGGATCCGCCTCGAAATGGTCGAGTGACCGACTACGGCCGGTGTCCGGGCTGTGATCGTCCACGGCGACCGGACTGGGTCGGCCGCGTTCGATCAGCCGCGAGAGCGGCTCTCCCGGGCTCTCACTGGTAGACCTCGATCCTGTTGGCGTTGATGTCGGTCAGTACTTCGATGATGCTGCTGTAGCGCGGTGAGGTGCTGGGATTCACCGGGAGAAGCAGGGTCTCCTGCGCGTAGATCACTGCCTCGCGCACGCTGTCCAGCCCCAGTGACTGGGCCGTCCTTGACATGATCGCCGTGGCGGCGTTGATGCGCCTGGTGGCCAGGTTGAAGTAGACGGCCAGAAGCTGCTTGCTCAGAACGCTCTTCGGCGCGTTGCTGTCGTTGAACTCTGCCGCGGCCTCGCTGATCGACAAGGCTCCGTTCCGGTCGGTGTCGTATCGCTGGTCGGTTGCCTGGATGCGGGCCAGGAACTCGGCGGTCCACAGTTCCTGATGGTTCTTCCAGAACCCTTGGGACAGCGGGTTGCGGGTGGGCGGCACGACGGTGATGGTGGTGCTGGCCGAGTCGGTGACCGGCGTGAAGGTGCACGCCCCTCCGGCGTTCCTGAAGCTCACGGACACGGTGTCGGTGTACGTCGTACCCGCCAGTGCCAGAAGCGTCGGCCGTGCTGTGAAGACGATCCTCAGATCGCCGGACCTGGCCGGCACCGTACCCACGTTCCAGACGAGGGTACGGGTCCCGTCGCCGTTGAGAGTCACCGAACTGGGCCTGGGGCCTGTGCCGAGGTCGAGCGCCTGGCTGTAGTAGACGCCGGCCGGCAGGGTATCGGTGACGGTGACGCCCGAGGCGTCGCCACTGCCCGTGTTCGCGTAGGTGATCGTGTACGTGATGGCCTCGCCCGCGTTGACGGTGGCCGTCGCCGACTTGTCCACAGTCAGCACCGGCGCGTGCACCGTGGTGGTGGCCTGCGCCGTGTTGTCGTCCGTGTACGGGTCGGGCACGCCGTCGGTGTCGGTTCCCGTGACGGTGACACGGTTGGTGAGCACCGTGCCGTCGGTCGTGTCGCACGGCACTTGATACGTGAAGCCCGGCGTGACGGTGGTCGCGGCGCCGTTGGCCAGGTCCGGCAGCGAGCGCTGCTGTGTGGTGCCGTCGGGCAGGGTGTCGGTGACGCCGATGTTGGTGGCGGTACCGGGTCCGAGGTCGGTCACGGTGGTCGTGTAGTTCACGGTTTCCCCGCCGGCTGCGTCGGGGCGGTCGGCCGACTTGGTGATCGCCAGGTCGGCCTTCTGTGACATGGCAAGCACCGTCTCCTCGGTCAGCTCCGGCGGCAGGTTCGGCCGTGCGCCGTCGGCGAACCACATCGCGTTGAGGCGGGGGTTGTACTGGATGTTGGCCCAGTCGTCGTGACCGTCCAGGGTCTGGCTGGGACTGGTGGCGCTGCATCCGAACTGGTTCTTGGGACCGATGGACGTGATGTAGTTGATGTCGGCGGGGACGTTCGTCTCCGTGTTGCCGTTGGTCCCGTTCCAGTCGATGGGTCCGCTCGTGGCGGGCGCGACCCGGAGTTTGCCGCCGACCCCGTACACGGTGTTTCGAGCGGGATCGGAGGGCGTGCCGTACAACCCGCTGTTCTCATTGAGGCCGGTCTCGTTGAGGACCGTGCCAGGTGTCGTCCCGAGGGCCGTCTGCTTGGTCGTGCTGCTGTAGTCGAGAGGCCTCGACGGGTCGTTGTCCGCGAACTGGAGCGTGTAGTTCATCACGCTGAGGTAGTTGGGCTTGCAGTTGGTGAAGTCGTCGCCACCGTGGCCCAGGCCCAGCGTGTGTCCGAACTCGTGCATGAAGGTGGCGGCCTCGGCGTTCTTCTTTCCGCCCAGGCTGGTGAACGAGGTGGCTGCCCAGGAGCCGAGCGTCACGATGAAGTCGTTGCCACCCCGCGGGGGACCCGTGAGGTCCCACTCCGAGTCGCCTGACGAGCCGGGGGCCTCGACGTAGCTGTTGCCGAAGATCATGTAGCGGTACACCTGGCGCTTCGCCAACAGGATGTTCGCGCAGTTCGGGCTGGACCGGTCGGCGGGGGTGCCGAAGAACCCGGTGCAGGGGCCTACCGGATTCCCGCTCTTGAGGTCGTTGAAGTCGTCCTGGGTGCCAGGGCCGTCGCTCTCGAAGCGGAGGGGGGCCACATTCGGCACGGACTCGCCTTCCACGGTGTGGAGGTTGATGCCCCGGTACTTGGTCTTGGTCGCGTCGGCGGGGTCGGGGTACTCGTCGACCGGCGCCTTGGCGAACGCGTTCACGACGTCGGTCAGGGCCCCCGGCTGCGGCTTGTCCGCGGCCATGTAGTCCGCTTCGACGAACAGGTCCTTGCGGTAGGGGACGGCGCCGTACGCCGCGTCCCCGAGGGGCAAGTCGGGGGTCCCGTCCTTGTCGAAGCCCAGTCCCTTGCCTGGGACTTCCCACGTGTTCATGATGCCGTCACCGTCGCTGTCGACGCTGTCCGCCAGACCGACGCAGAACGGGGTGGTGATGGTGAAGTACCCGCGGGCCGAATCCTCGCCGCTGCCTTCGCTCTCACCCGCCAGGGTCGGCACGTCCGCACCCTGTTGGGAGGTGAGTCCACCGCCGGTGAACGTGCAGGTGTTCAGGTCGAACCGGAGGTTCAGGTCGGCGCTTCCGGAATTCGTCCAGCGGATCGGGTCGTCCTGGGACAGGTCGTCCTGGTCCCACAGCTGCATCTGGATGTCGACGGGGTTGTGGCTGGTGTCCACCGTGGCCGTGCGGACCCAGTTGGTCCGGAAGTCGGACCCGTGTCCGCAGCAGTAGGTGTCCCTGCCGTCGAACAGTCCTTGGTGGTCGATCTCGAATTTCGGATAGTAGTCGTTGCCGCAGGCCTCACCGGCACCTTCGTCGCACGACAGCTCGACGACTCGGTAGAGGCTGATGGTGATGTCCTGCGTCGCGGCCTGAGCCGGCGTGGTGCCGGTGGTGGCCACCCCCGCCAGCACCAGCAGGAGCACGGCAAATAGACGGACGAACGATCTAACCCTCGGCATCCGGCGGTCTCCCTCAAGGGCGAGCAACAGTGGAGCGGATCGCTGGCAGGGATATTCGCACCGGGGGCCCGTTTCGACCGGGCAACACGCTCCGTCATCACCGGGGTGTCTGGCAGGGCGTCGCTGAGTCGGCGGTTCCTGAGGATGGTCTGATCGTCAGCTGAGTGGTGGTCTGAGGCCCGCGAGATGCTGGGGAGTCTGGGCACTCTGGTTCGTGACACGGAAGGACATGACCACGGCTTGTATTGCTGGGCCGCGTAGAAGTCAGCTTCGGAGCCAGATGGTGAGGGCTGCAGCAGTTGCGGTCCCGAGGTAGATGTAGCGGCGCTTGTCGCTACTTCCCGCTCACTTCTGACGATCGCCGCAAGCTCCTGCGGGCTGCCTACTGGCTACACCACGCAAGGATCGTCTTCAGCAGCTCGCACTCCGCGAGCTTCCAATCATTGGTCCAAGCGGTGGAGGCGCTCACGACTACTCCCCCTGGGCAGCCGAAGTGTCCGGCATGTGATCGAGTCGTCGGAGTGGGCCCGACCAGGCTGTTTCAGGACTTTGTGGCTAAGTAAGCGCCACCGACCGAGGATTCAGAGGATGAGCGCACCCACAAACTGCTCTACGACACACGCTCCCTGCTGATGCACGGCAACGGCCTTTTGGAAGTCGACGCGGAGACCGGCTTCGTGACGCCGACCCCGGCGCGGATCGCGGAGGGTCAGCTTCACGGAAAGGCTGCAGAGGTCTGTCGCGCTTCGGTCTTGGGGTGGCTGCGCTCGCACGCGCCTGATGGAGCTGCCTGGCTGGGCTGACCAGCGTCGACAGAGTTGGATGGCACGAACCGGCACCCGACTCGATTCGCTGGCGACCGGAACGCTCGCGCGGGGGATTCACAGCTCGGTCCATGGGCGGGGTTTGCCGTCGGCCAGTGGCACCCAGACGGCTTGGGCGGGGCCGTGTTGCTCGATGTCTTCCAGCAGGGCGGCTCCGAGCCGGACTTCGCGGGCGAGGGCTGTTACGAGCGGGTGCTGGGCGACCATGGCCTGCAGATCGCTGATCGGATTGTCCAGCCTGGTTCGGGAGGCGCCGGTGAGCACGAAGAGCACGCGGGGGAAGACCGGATACCAGCGGAGCCAGGCAGGGCCTGTGGCGGTCGGCCTGTGGCGGGTGACGGGCTGGGCTTCGTACTGGAACAGACGGGCGTACTCGATCGACTTCACGGCCAGCCGCTCGCTGCTCATGGTGGTGCGATCGGCTTCCGCGAACGCGCGGAGCTTTCGTCGGTGTTCGCTTTCGGCGGTGGTGTAGTACATGACGGCGTCGGCCGTAGTCTGTTCGCCTTCGCCGATGGAGTGAGACACCTCAGGGGTCCAGTCCCAGGGGCCGTGCTCGTGTCCGAGCCGGCGGGCGTCTGCGGCAAAGGCCAGGTGGGCGCGCACGACGGCGAGCGTGTGCGGGGTCTTGAGCGAGGCTGCCGTATCCGAGGTGATGGGGTAGGGCGGCCGTCCCCGCAGGACGGGCAGATCCCGGGTCAGGCGTGAGCCTTCCTGCGTGAGGTACCAGGCGTGGGTACGTGAGCGGTTGGCGTCCGGCAGTACCGTGCAGTCGACGAAGCTGTCGGAGCGGAGCTTGTTCAGGACGCGGGACAGCAGTTGCCGTGTGCCGTCCGGCCGCAGCATCCGGCGCAGCTGGCTGGTGGTGGCGATGCGGTGCTGGGCGAGCGCGGCCAGTACCTGGTGGCTCAGGGGTTCAGCGGGGCTGGGGGCCAAGCTCGTGGCCGGAGTGCTGGTCATGCGAAATCCTTTCGACGCACGCCTGCGGCCTGGGTGCTGAGCAATGGGCGGCTGCGCGCATGAGAACACGGGTCCCTCGATGTGCCGGTCACGCGATGGCGAGGCGTCGCATCGCGAGGGCGTCGTCGAGGTGGGCATCGCTCACGCTGTCGAGGGGGTCAGCCAACCGGTGATTGCCGCGAGCGGCTTCCTCGACCTGGGCCGCGCGGGCCGCAGGGGCGTCCTTCGGGGCAGTTCTCGCGAGATCGGCGGCGGTGGCGCTCGGGCTGCTCGTACCGCACGCTTCGCATGACGCGTGGTCGATGTGGGGGACGCCGCAGCCGTCGCATGTCCAAGCGCTGCTCATGGGGGTCTTCCTTCCGCGGGCCGTGGCGGTCTCCGTCAGAACCTTCGGTTGCTGATGAGGAAACCCGTGGTCCCCGACCAGATCCCCGACCATGAAGCCCCGACCATGGTCACGAACTCGAATCAGCCTCGTGGTCTGCACCGTGGTCGCCATCCATGACCCCGACCACGAGGCTTGGAGGGCGGCACCTAGAAGTTCGGCGATGGCCGGTCCGCAGCAGCATCTGCTGCTGCGGGGCGTGGTGGCGAGCCACGCCATGCCGGCCATCGTGCGACAGTCGGCCCGCAAGGGACCAACGCCCGTAACCGGCTGCCGCGTTCATGGGGCGGTGGGCGGATGTGCGCTCACCGCCGGGTTCTGCTTCTTGGACCGCTGGGCGGCCTGCTCGAGGATATGTCGGCGCGTCCACCGTCGGCGCCCGTTCTGGCGCCCGGCATTCTCGGCGAGCGCGTCCGGGGTTTTCAGCAGCGGCAGGTTGCCCTGGGACAGGCTGCTGGAGAAGGAGCCGACGCTCTTGTACCCCAGCAAGGCGGCCGCCTGCGTCGCTCCCAGAAGTTCGTCGGGATCGCCGTCGACGGGAACGTCGGGCAGGGGCGGTACCGCTTTGGCTCCCGCTCGTCTTCCGCGGCCGGGCCGGGTGGCCATCCAGTCCAGCAGAGTCTGCACGCGCCACAGCTGCCGGCGGTAGGGGTTTTCCGTGGTGCCCAACTCTTCGACGACGTCCGGGTCGGGGAAGTAACCCGGGTGGTCGCGTACGAAAGTGGTGACCTGGTTGGAGTTCTTGTAGCCGAGGAACCGCGAGGCATCCGCCGCGTTCAGCAACTCCTGCGGGTCGCGGGAGGGCGGTGTGTGTTCCTGGAGCCTTGCCGGCGTGCGGTGGGCGAACCACTCGGTGACCTGCGCGTGGTCCCACAGGCGGGCGCGGCCGCGCATGTCCGCGATCTCGGGAAAGGGCACGCCGGCCGCGTTTTCCGCGCGCTCGGTGTAGAGGCCGCTGATGCGCGCGGGCGTCAGGCCCTGTTCAGCCGCGATCTCGGCAGCGTCGGCCAGGCGAGGCTCACGGCGCGAGGTCATGGCAGAACCATCCGTCCTGTCGGAAGTGGGCCGGCCTGCCCGGCCCACAACGCAAATAATGGCAGGAGTTGCGGTTGGGGGTCCAGCCCGCGGTTCAAGGATTTTCCCGGACGGCCGCGCTCACGGCTCAATCCTCAGGGATCAAGCAGACGCCGCGGCGCGCGGCGTCCTCCGCCATCTCCGCGTACGCCATGGCGGCCGGCGTCATCTCCCACTCGGCCAAGGCCAGCAGCAGGATCACCTCGTCGCGGTCCTGCGATGCATCACAGGGCATACCGGCCGTGTCCGCGGCGAACATCAGCTCCGCAGTGGCCAGCCCGCCAAGGCGCGCTGCCACACTCCGATGCAGATCCTGCAGACCCTGCTGGTACAGCTCGTTCGCCTCGCTCAGGAGCAGCACCAGGTCCTCGCCGAGGCTGGCCGGTGCCGCCGCAGCGAGGTCGAGGATGCGCTGGGTCGTCGTCATCATCATTGAGTATCCCTCCGACAAGGGGGTGAAGGCCGGTGTGGTGGTCAGCTGCAGCCGTCGCACATGGCGCGGCCGCTGCCACGGGCCAGCTTGGGTTCCTTGCGGGGCTCCCTCTTCAGCGCTGCGCGCACGTGGACCTCGAGGGCGGTGAACTCCGGGCCGTCGTCCGGGCAGACGATGCCGGGGTCGGGCGCCCCGCAGATTTCGGCGTGGCGGATCAGATCGGTGATTCGCCAGCCGGCGCAGAAGCTGTCGTCGCGCACCTGCTCGATCTCGGCGTACAGGGCGGCCAGCCGCGGCCGCCGGCCGAGAGCGAGCAGTACGTCGCGTTTGGAGGCGAACACGCAGATCGAGCAGGAACAGCTTTTCCGAACTAACGAAGTGCCGGTCGGGCGCGGTGCTCCGAGACGCTGACCGAGGGTCGGGCGGTCGCGATCAAATAGGTTCTGGTCATGGTCGATGACTGGCGAATGGACCGGATCGGGAGTGCTCTGCGAGGTGAAAACCCGGCCGTGCTGCGGCGCTTGGACGCAGGGTTCGCAGTGATCGGCGATGTGCAGTTCCTGCCGGGCTACTCGGTGCTCCTGGTGGACGACCCGAAGGTGGAGAGACTGTCGGAACTGCCCAAGGCCAGGCGGCTGTCGTTTCTGTCCGACATGGACACTCTCGGAGAAGCAGTCGAGCGAGTATCCCGTCGCATGGACGCAGCCTTCCGGAGGGTCAATCTGGAGATCCTGGGCAACACCGATGGGTTCCTGCATGCGCACGTATGGCCGCGATTCGGGTGGGAGCCAACCGACTTGGTCAGCAAGCCGGTGTGGCTCTATCCCGTGACAGATGGACCGACGATCAGTTCGCACTCGGTCCGCAGCATGACCCACTGCGCAAGGCGATCGAGGACGAGTTGGACTGTCTGCGCTCGGCGCACTGACGGCGAGCCGACGAAGGAGATCGCCGAGGTCACTGGCCTTCTCCATGGATGATCGGCATGCCCAGGGTGACCGGGGTGCGGTTACGGGTTCGTGAGAGCCGGTCCAGCGAAGCGAGCTTGTTGCGGGCGGCTTCGAGGCTGATCTGAAGCCCTTGCACCTCACCGAGCCAGCCGTTGACGCGGGCCTCTTGGATACGGTCGCCGAGATTTCGGATGATCTCTTCCAGTCGTCGACGCTGTTGCGGGTCGACGCGGAGCACCGGACACCGGACGCAGGCATGCTCGTGCTGGCAGGGGGTGCCGTAGGGGCGCCCACAGGTTCCAAGCTCGACCTTGCGCAACTCGAAGTGCTTCTGGAACTCCTCCCACTCCTGCTCGGTGGGTTCCCGGTATTCCGCGGCCGGGCGGTCAGCGCGCCGGGTGTCGAGGAAGGCTCGGTAGGACTTGATCAGCTCCTCCTGGAAGACCGCTAATGGTGGAGTCGGGTATTGGAACTGTCCGAATGCCCCTGTCCGGGTGGTCACGGTCGGCAGGTCTGGATCAGAGAGGCAAGGACTCCTGCTGGGTCATGCAGAGAGTGGGCGCCGTCAGTGACGACGCGGCGTGTGCCAGGGTCGACGCGGTCTGTCCGTGCCCACTCCGGAGACCCGATGCCGATCTCAACTTCCAAACCTGAGACCGTGGCATACCGTCGTTCGGTGATGGGTCCCCACGATTGAGTTCGCACGAGTCCGCCGAGGGCGAGGTCGTTGGCCCAGGTGTTGTTGAAGTACTGGGTCTGGTCCGTCGTGAGCAGGACGATGTCGATGTCGGAGTCGGGGCGCGCGGCATTGCGGGCGTATGAACCGACAAGGAGCAGACCGACGATGTCCTGGCGGTTTGCGGCCCAGCGTGTGATTCCGTCGATGATCTCCTGCGCTTCGGCGGCCCGTTCCTGTGAGATCTCGGATTGCTGCGCTGATTGTTCGGCGCGGTGTGCCATGTGGGCTCCTAGATTTCTGGACGGCGGCTGATCTCGGCTGTGTAGGCACCCCAGTCTCCGGCAGCGGCCCGCTGCCACTTGACGGCGACGGTGATGTCGATGCCGAGGGTGCGGGCGAGGACTGCGGCGGGCAGCTCGGTGGCGAGTTGGAACAGAGCGGTCGACCGGGTCTCCGCCAGCCGGATGCCGAGCTTGCGGAGCCTGGGAACCCACCCCTGACCTGCTCTTCTCACTCCCGTGACGTCTGGGCGAACGCGGCCGGCATGGGGGTCACGGAGCCGGGGCGGCCGGATGCTTCGACCTGCACCCACTCCCCGGAGGGGCCGACGACTGCACAGATGCTGTCGACCCGGACGGGGCCGTGCTCCCCGGTCGGCCTGGTGTCGTGCTGCCAGAGATGATCCGGGTGCGCCGGTACTGCTCCTCGCCCCGGGCCCCGGGGAGTGCGCCGGCCACGGCCTCGGCGACGGCGCGACGGCTGCTTTCCTCCGCCTGCTGCTGGGCGGCGCGTTCGGCGGCCTGCTGCGCGGCCTCGGTGTGCAGCGGGTACAGCCGCCGGGTGACCTCGCGTGCCACATGGTGGGCGCTGCTGGCCGTGACCCTGATCGAGGGCGCGGTCATCTCGGTCTCGTCCGGCAGTGCGGCGTAGATCTTCAGCTGGTCGGGGCGGCGGTCGTCGGGCTGGCACAGGCGCACGGCGCGGCCGTCGTCGTCGATGATGAGTCCTCCCATACCGCGCTCGTAGCCGGTGAGCCGGTCCGTCCGGCAGTGCGTGCCCAGCTCCTGCGCCACCTCGTCGGCAAACGCGTCCAACAACTCCTGTGTGGTCAACTCCTGTGGCATGGCGGCCGCTTCACTCCTTCGGATGGCTGGTGGGCGTGCCCGGCGCGGGGCTGCTCGCGGGCTGGTCGCGGGTCTCGGCGTCGCGGCGGAAGTCTTCGGCGGTGTAGCCGGTGTCGCACGGCGGCTTGCACAACTGGCCTGGAGGCGCGCCGCACGTCTCGCACTGGTCGTCGAAGTCCTCGGGGCGCCACGGCCGCAGCGGGCCGGTCATGCGGGGAAGCCCCGGATGTGGTCGAGGACTGCCCGTGCGGACATGACCGGAGTCCGGTGCATCGGCTCGGTGCACTGGGCCTGCCAGATACTCGCGGGGCGGGACGGGGTGATCTGGTTGCAGGTGGCCGGGCTGATGCTCCACTCGCGGCCGTGCGCGTCGGTGGGGGGTGTAGGTCAAGAACTCGGGCTTGTCTTGACGGCCGTTGTCTGTCCAGGAAAGACCGGCAGCCGTGAGGGCGCGGCCCAACTGGTCGCAGCGCTCGCGGGTGATGTGACCGAAGGTTGCCAAGGTGCGGTCGGTCCCTTCTGTGACGGGCGGCGGTCTGGCGGCCGGTCAGGGTCGGCCGGACGGCTGGGGCTTGCGGTAGCGGTATCGGACGGTGCGACTGCTCGCGGTCACGGACTGCCGTGCTGGTCAGGGCGTGGTGGTCCACAGCGGGAGGCCGGTGCTGGAGCGGGTGGTGATGCCCGCGCGTACCGGAGCCTCGCGGTAGTCGGACACCCGCACGTAGCCGCCGCGTTCGGTGTCGATGCGGACGGTGTCGCCCTCCCACTCCCACCCGTTGATCAGTTCGGCGGGGAGGTTCTCGATGTCGTCGCTCTCCACCTGCATCGCCCAGGCGGTCAGCTCCTCGCCGTACACCTGCCGTCACTCGCGCAGGATGGTGAAGAGGTGGCCGAAGTCGTCGACCAGGGCCAGGGCGCGTGCCTTGTCGGGGGCCGGGGCACTCGGCGAAGCGGGGCTCGTCGGGGCGGGTGCGCTCACCGAGGCTCATCAGCCAACGCATGATCAGATCGTCTCCATCGTCGGGCGGGGCGGTGGGTGTCTGGGGGAGGGGCGGTGGCTCAGGGGCGCCCGGACGGCTGGGGCTTGCGGTAGCGGTACAGGAAGCGCGCGGCCCACTCGCGGCTGGCGAAGCCGGGGATGCCGCCGCCGCTGCCCGGGTGGTTGCCGGGATACTCGGCAACCCACTTGCAGCACTCCGCCTGGTACCAGGCGACGCCGTAGCTGGTGCCCCGGTCCTGGCGGTCCAGGACGCGGTAGCCGAGCGATCCGGAGTTGACGGTGAACGTGAACTGCTCCGGCACGGTGGCTCCTTCGGTCGGCCCGGGTACGAGAGGGGGCGCCCCTGACCTGCGGTTTCCTCGGCTTGGCTACGACGGCTCGGTGTCAGTTGGCGCTGACCAGGGCCCGGCGGCGCCCGCTTGGGCGGGCGCGCTGCTGGGCGCGCAGTGAGGCGGCCTCGTCGTGGGCGCGGCGGGCGTGTTCGTGCTCACGGGCGGCCTCGGTGAGGCAGTAGGGGCCCCACCACTGCTTGACGTCGACGGTGCGGGCCAGCGAGTTGGGGAACTGCGAATACGGGAGGTCGGCCAGCATCAGCAGCAGGACCGGGTGCGGGGAAGCGAGGAACCATCGTGCGACGGTCCACCAGGCGGTCACGGCGGCGCGCCGCGCGGGGTGGGCGGCGCGGGCTTCCCGCTCGTAGCGGGCGGCTTCAGCCTGGGCGTGGGCGGCTGACCAGGTGAGGAAGCGCAGCAGGGCGGGGGTGTCGCGCTGCCGGGAGGCGTTGAGGATCGCGGGCAGGTCGTCGCGCTGTGCGACATGGTCGGCGCAGGCTCGCACGACGGCGGTGAGCGTCTGTGCCGTCTTCTCCGACGGGTCGTGTCCGGCGGCGGACTCCATCGGGTAGACCGTCACCTGGGGGCGGTCGGTGTAGTCGTCGCGGTAGAGGGTCAGGCTGCCCCGGTAGCCGGTGCGGCTGCGGGAGAGCCGCGGCAGGGCGGTCATCGGGGGCGGTGACCTGGAAGGCGCTCACGGGGCCGAGACAGGCGCGGACGGCGGTGAACTGGTCCCAGTAGTGGGGGTGATGGGTGCCGGTGCCGGTGCCGGTGCCGGTGACGTGCACGCTGCCGCGCATCGCCCCGCCCAGCTCGAACGGCGTCGTCCGTGCGGGGGCCGGCCGTGGCGCGCACGGGGCCGGCGGGCGTCTCGATGGTCAGGCTCGGGCCGGTCATGGGCTGCGACTCCTCGGGCGTCGACTGGGCGAGCTGGGGGCCTGCCGCCCCGCGCCCGCCGAAGGGGAGGGTGCAGGCGTCGGGGCGGCAGGTCTTCGGCCAGTGCTGCTCTGGCCGGTGCGGCCGTCCGCCCCCGGGCTGGGGGGCGGGAACGGCGTCTGCGGATTACTCCTGCGGCGGCTTGTGGCGGCGGAGGTTGTCCCGCTCGGTCAGGGAAACTTCCTTGCCGCACGGGCATTCGGCGTAGCGGCGGCCGTGCAGGTGGAAGAACTTCGGTCCGGTGTTCTTGGCGTTGACCGTGCGGAGGGTGCCGGGGACCGCAGTGGTGTTGGTGAAGTAGCCGTTTGCGGTGACGGCGGGATTGTCAGCCACGGGGGCTCTCCTCGTCGGTGTCGGGGATCTGGCGCAGGACCGGGGCGGGGTAGGCCTCGCGCAGGACGGCGGACACGTCGGGGCACGGGAAGACGGCGGCGTGGAGCTCGGCCGTGTCCATGGGGTGCAGCCACCCGGTCCGTACGGTCCAGCCGCACGCACAGGGGTTGGGCTCGGAGGCCGTGGTGGCGACCAAGACGGCGCTCCGCATGGAGCTGTCCTCCAGCGCGAATATCAGCAGTGCGCGCAGGGCGCAGAACTCGTCTTCGTCCAGGACGGCCAGGCGGAGCGGCTCGGTGCCGATGGAGAGATCGGCTCGGCTCGTGACGAACGCGTCGTCGGTCCGCTCGGCCACGAGGTTCAGCGTGTGTTGGCCGTCTCCGACTGCCTGCACACGGCGGTAAGGGCGGTCAGGGTGCGGCTCATGGCGGCTTCGATGGCGGCGTCGCCGGGGTGGGTGAGCTCCGGGCGTGAAGGCATGAGGGCTCCTTGCGAGGCGGGGCGGTGGGCGGTGGGCCTCGGAGGCCGGCCGCACTGCGCCCCTGGGCACAACGGGTGTCTTCTGGCGCGCGGTCTGCTCCGCAGACGCGTCGCGCTGCCTCTACGCGGCAGGGGCCGGGGCGGGCACGCTCCGCGCTCCCTGAGCGGGTGGGAACGCGCGCTCCGCGCTCTGGGGGAGGTTGGCCCGTGCGGGCCGGGCTCGGGGAGGTTCCCGGCCCGCACGGGGGTCTGTCAGCTGAGGCTGCCGATCTCGGGGCTCAGCGGGTGCGGAGCTGGAGCAGGCGCCGGTGGGCCTTGTTCTTGATCTCGTCGTCGGCGCCTTCGAGTACGGCCGTGGCGCGTGCGATTTCCTCGGTCATGGACTGCGGCGGGCGCCTGGGGGTGACGTGGTCGAGGTAGCCGGTGATGGCGCGCTCGGCCGCGTAGGCGGTCCGTCCGACGCGTTCGCTCTCGGTGCGGAACACGTCGTCGAGGGCGTCCAACCGGGCGGCGTGGTTGGTCCGCTTCCGGCTGGATGAGTCGTCGTCGAGGGGCCACAGGTCGGCGATCGCCTGGTGGAAGTCGGCGATAGCGATGTCTGTGCGGGCGAGCGCGGTCTCTTCGTCGGCGAACCGCTCGAAGTACTGGGAGGAGAGACCCAGGGTGCGGCGGGCTTCCTTGATCTGGCTGGTGGCTCCTGCGGTGTGTCGGACGGCCCAGCGGGTGACGGCGTCACGGACGGCGAACCGCTCGGTGTTGGCGCAGACAGGGCGCCACGGGGTGACGACGCACTGGAACTGGCCGTTGCCGGAGTGGTCGTTCATCACGGCGATGTACGGCACCACGACATCGTTGATGCCGTCGGCGTCCACGGTGACCGTCTCCGGGAGGCGGATGGAGATGAACACGCGCTTCCCGCCGCGCAGGAGTCCGGCGGACTCCCACACCACGTCGTAGCGGCTCACGAGTTCCTGGAGGAACTCGAACCCCGCCCGGTTCTGAATCGGTGTGTACCGGGAGCCGACTGCACCGAGAGCGGCGCCGCTGTCGGAGCGGACGGTGTGCTGTTGGTCGGCGTGCTCGCGCGTCTCACCCTGCCACTCGTACAGGGCGGGCACCGTGGTGACGTCGAAGTCGAGCCCGGACAGACGCAGTACCTCGTCAATGTCCGTGGTGCCGCCGGGGATGATCTGGCCGAGGCCGTGCCAGGCCGGGGAGGACGCGTACAGGGCGGTGGTGCCGTCCGCCTGCTCGTCGAGCCCGTGGTTGGCGATGATCTGTTCGATCTGCCCCTCGGTGTTGCGGGAGACGGTGAACGTCTCGCCCCGGTCCCAGCCGGTGAGGACTTCGTACTGGTCGGTGCCGATCATGCGGATCTCGCCCCGGTCCACACGGGCTTGGAAGGCGCGCTCGTGTTCGCGGACGGCTTCGACCTGTGCGGTCTTCTCGGCAGCGAACGCGGTGTTTACGTCGGTGATACTCACGGTTCCCCTTCGACGTTGGATTCTGCGGTTTCGGGGGGCGGGGCCGCCGCCCCCCGAACAACTCCAATATTAGTGTTTTTTTAGGGTGAGTGAACCCACCCCTGACCAGCACACTTAGACCAGCGTGCGGTACTCAGGCAGCGGCGTAAGGCTCGTGCGCCGCGCATTCGTGACCGCCGACACCGCCGCGACACCGCGCATCTCGCACAGGTCATAGCGCAACTCGGGGGCCTCTCCGAACGGGTCGGCGTGCGCGTGGATCGCCTGCACCCAGTAGGTACCGTGACGCTGCGTCAGGCTGCCGTGATACCTGACCTTCTGCCACAGCACCGGTCCGGCGTGCTGCGGGTCCAGACTCCGGGCCACAGCGATCACGAGTTGATCCGCTACCCGCCCGGACAGCAGCATGACGAACGCGTGCGCGACTGTAGCGCGGTCGACCGGCACATCGGCCATGGCCGGGCCGGTGTGACCGGTGCGCACCCCCAGGGCCCAACCCAGCTCGAAGAACGGCCGGACCATGTCCAACTGCTCTTGCGGCACCCTCAGGGCGTCCGGGTCGCTCTCGCTGCGGGCCAGCTGCCGCAGCGCGTAACGGGCCTGGTCCTGCTCGGCCTCCGTGAGCGGCGCTCCGACGTCCTCGGCCTGCTCTGCAATCCGCGTGTTCTCCATGGCTTCCCTTTTCCTCTCCGTGATAGCGGGTGGAAATGGACACCCCGGGAGGGGTGCCCCCGCGCGGACTACTTCAGAAAGCCGCGCGACCGGAGGAACTCGGCCGTGATGTGCGCGACTCCACGGGGCTTGTAGATCTGCAGGAATCGCCGCATCTCAACTTCGGTGCGCCCTTTCTCGTCCGGCTCGATGAATTCGTGCACGAGCCGGTAAGAGCCGTCACCCGTCGGCATTTCCAGCACAACCGGACCGACCTTGGTGTCAAAGCGAATTCCGGTGTAATTCGCGTCGGAGTTGTGCACGATCTTCGCTCCCGCGCGCTGGCACAGCAGGGGCAGGAAGTTTGCGACTGTACGGGCCTGGATTGCAAGGCCGTTCATGGGTGCATCCTTACCTCCGTGCACCCGGCGGACGATCCCGCCAGAGATTTGGATCTCCACGTCTTCCCCTTCGTTGGTTCCTTGCGGTTCCCGGGGGCCGCCCTCCAGGACTTCAAATAATAGTGTGTTTTGACGTCGGGCGGAAGACCTGTTGCGCCCCATGTTGCGGTAGATGTTGCGTCCTGATGTTGCGTCAGGTGTTGCGTCAGGTGTTGCGCGCCGTGGCGGCCGGCCTCCCAGCTACCCCAGGTCAACGGCCTGCAAGCGCGTGGTCGGCGTGCTGACATCCCCTCTGCTGCCACTGTCCCGCACCGGTAGAAGGATGAGTAAGGAATGGGGGGCGGGTGTGGTCGGACGGCCACCTCGGGGATCGGGCGCGGTCTGTGGGTTGGTTGCGCGTCGGCCGTGGGCCGTCGCGCTGGCTGGGTGTCCCTGGCGGGGTGTGTCGCCCCGTGTGGGGGCGTGTCGTGGGGGTGGAGCTGCTCGCCTGTCTCTCCACCCTTCTCCGCCTCCCGTACGCCCTGCCTCGCCCCCGGCTCCTCCTCCCGCCCCTTCCCCTTCCTCCTGTCCCTCTCTTCCTCCCGTGGGGGTCGGTCCTGCCGTAGCAGGCACACCCCCCGGGGAGGACTCGCCCCGAACTCCCTCATTTGTACGGCCCCGCCCCGTAGCGCGCCTCCGCAGCATGACTCCGTCCTCGATCTCAGCCTCTTCGTACTGTCAGGTCTGGCCTGACGCGCTCTCAGTCCTCGCCGGTTGTCTGCCTGTTCAGTTGCGGGACCCAGCGGGGCTGTGGGGCAGTGCCCTTCAAGCTGAGAGGGGGTCAGGATGAATTTCTGAATTAGTATCTGCGATGCAGAATTGAGTATGGGTCATATCGCGAAAGGCGATCCGCCCCCTAGCCAGCTTTCGGAATTCGCGGCTGATGATGTGTGTGTTTGTAAATTGGATTGACGGCTATTCACCCGACGATGCGAGCAAGCCTCTTCCTCTAACCTGCGCCTTTCTGAATTCGCGGAGCGAATTCTGTTCGGAAATGCGGAGCATTTCCGAATTTCTGCGTCACGGAGTGACGCAGCGTCAATTACCTTGCGGAGCAAGGTAATTGAACCGTCGCGTAGCGACGGCGCGT